>JACJYO010000001.1 GCA_020636075.1 Lewinellaceae bacterium
TCCAACGGTTCCAATTCAATACCCCGGAACATCCACCGCCACAAAGACATTGGACCGCCCTATGCCAGGGCCACGCGATTTTACCACAACACTGCGGCCTTGTATGCCGCCGGCACTTTGGACGAACTCGTCGCCGATCCGTTCCAGGCGCTTCCGGTTGCGCCAGCCGGTACGGCTGCCCTGGCAGGCAAGCCGCAAAACAGGGCCAGCCTCCCGGTATTCAAACCGGAATTGTGTACGGCATGTGGCGCCTGCATGGTGCATTGCCCACATGAAGCCCTTCCATCACTGGCTATCAATGTGGAGCAATTGCTCCGTGGGGGCATGGAGATCGCAGCCAAACTAGGTACGCCGTTGGCACAACTTACCCCGCTGGTGAAAAATCTGGGGAAAATAGCCGGGCAGATAATTCAGGAAAAAGCAGAACCAATTGGGCGGCTGGGAGATTTCCTGCCCGAAGCGTTCAACCGCTTGGCCGACCAATTGAATTTGGAAGGCGAAAAGCGGACGAGTACAGAACAACAGATCGAAAAGTTGATCGAAACCCTAAAACCGCTTCCCATTGCAGCGACACAAAAACTGTTCAACCAACGGGAAGCAATGGAAGGCGGTAGTGGCGAACTATTTGCGCTGGCCCTCGACAGTCAGGCCTGCACCGGGTGTGGCATCTGTTCGACAGTTTGCGAACCGCTGGCGCTGGAGATGACACCTCAAACGCCGGAATTGGCTGAACAAGCCGCTGCCACACTGGAATGTTGGGAACAGCTGCCCGATACTGCGCCTGCGAGTATCCTGCGGTTACTCGATGATATGGAATATAATCCGCTGGCTGCATTGCTGTTGAGCCGTTTCAATTACGGCACGTTGGCTGGTCCGGGTCCTGACGAGTTAGGCCCCAAAAAAGCCATGATCCATTGGCTAACTGCCATAGCCGAATCCATTGGCCAACCCAATCTGGCGGCAATGTGCCGCGAAATTGAACAAGCGGCCTCCGATCTGTCGGAAAATATCCACCAAGTGTTGGGCGAAGCACTGCCTGCTGAAAATTCATCAGGCTTGCAGGATGCGATCCGCGACGCCGATGGGAAGCGTCTTCCCCTTGATGAATTGATTGTCCGCCTGTCTGCGCAGGAACACCTGAAACTGATCGACACCGCAGTTTTACAGCGAAAAACCCAACTGGCACAGGCCTTAAAAGATCTCCTGTGGACCCTGAAGGAGGGCCCCACCGGTATGGGCCGTGCCCGCTATGGATTGGTTTTTCCTGGCGGGGAGCAAGCAGCCGAATCACTTTACCCCTTCCACGCATTTCAGGCGCCTGCGATGGTAACGGCAGATGGTTCACTCGATTTGAGTTTAGGGCTTTTTGAAGCGCAATTGCGGCATGCCATCGACAATATCCGGCTGCTGCGCCGTGCCAAACTGGAAATAAAAAATCAATACCGCCCGGAACTGCATGCCGCGACCATTGCAGGATTGACCTGGGACCAACTGACCGATGCCGAAAAAAACCTGGCACCGCCACTGTTGGTGGTTTGCAATCGGGAAAACCTGCCGGAAAATTTCATCGGGCAGTTGCCCAAGGTTCTGGCGAGCAAATACCCCATGAAAATTATTGTGCTGGACAACGGGGCCTTGCAGCCCAATGAATCACCAGAGATCTACTTTGGAACACGAAATGCGATGTTACAAGCAGCCCAAAGTTGCCGACAAGCCACTGTTTTCATGGGCTCTGCTGCCAATCCGAAGGTGTTTTTCGAGGGCTTGCTCCGGGGCATGCGTTCGCACGAGCCTGCATTTTTCCTGTTGTATTGCCCGGATAGCCGGCGGCATAATTTACCACTTACCGCCTGGCCTCAACTGGCCGAACGCGCCTTGAATAGTCGCGCTGTGCCGTTTTTTGAAGTAAATCCTGCGCAACACGGGGGGAATTCCCGGGCTTCCGCGATTTCGCTCCGCGGAAACCCGTCTGAGCGCGCCGGTTGGGCTTTTTCAGCGAAAAACGATGATTCAATGGTGGTGACTTTTGCCGATTGGCTATTCACACTCGATGATTGGCGGGAATATTTTCAGGAACAAAAAGAAAGTCCGGCAAATGCATGTCAAATAGCAGAATATCTGGACCTGGACGCAGCCGCCCGGGTTGGTAAAACGCCGGTAATCTTCCCATTTATTAAAAATGGCGTGTCAACATCGTATGCTGTTTCTGAAAACGTAGCCCAGGCCTGCGGAATGGCATTATCGGCCTGGAATGATTTGCGGGAAATGGCCGGTGCGCTCAGTCCGCATCCTGAAAAATTGTGGCAGGAAGCGGAGACCGAAATTGCATCCCGGTACGAGGCCAGAATCCGGGAGATTGAAGCTGCGCACGCTGCCCGCGTGGAGCAACTCGAACAGGAATTTTTAGAAAAAACACGGATCAAGTTGCGGGAAAAACTGCTCGCACTATCCAAAAACAGCGATTAGGCGCATGCATTCCGACCAAAGTTATACGGGTTCCCTGCAAACATTCCGGCATGGCGTTCATCCGGAATCGTACAAAGAGCGATCCAGTGCATCGCCCATCGAACGCATGCCCTTTGTGGAGGAATACACGATGCACTTAAATCAGCATTTGGGCGCACCGTCCAAACCGATTGTTCGCGAAGGCCAACGGGTTCGGCGGGGCGAACTTATTGCTGAAGCGGGAGGGTTCGTGTCGGTGGCGTTGCATGCGCCCGTAGACGGTACCGTGGTTGCGATCGATCTGTTCAGTCATCCCAATGGTCAGATGCAGCCCGCCATCAAGATCCGGATTGACCCGTATTCTACGCAACGCATGGAGGTTCCCTTGCCCGAAATTCCGGTAGAACAAATGGACTACCAGGCATTTATCAACGGTGTTCAGCAAGCCGGGATCGTCGGCATGGGTGGGGCTGCGTTCCCGGCCCATGTCAAATTTGCCATTCCCGAAGGTAAAGTTTGCCGCTATCTCATGCTGAACGGATGCGAATGTGAACCTTTCCTCACCTGTGATCACCGCATCATGGTGGAATATGCCGATGCATTGATCGACGGCACCCGCATTCTGCAGCATTTTGTGCAGGCGGAAAAAATATTTATCGGAATTGAGGCAAACAAACCCGATGCGATTGCCATCCTGCGCGAAGCCGCCGGCTCCAGCGGGCTACCGATTGAAGTGGCGCCATTGCAGGTAAAATATCCGCAAGGCGCTGAAAAAATGATGATCACTGCTATCCTGGGTGAGGAAGTGCCTAGTGGAAAATTGCCGCTGGATGTCGGTACCATGGTTTCCAACGTCGGAACGATCGTCGCAGTAGCCGACTATTTCCGCCGCAGCAAGCCGCTTATCGAGCGGGTGCTGACCGTCACTGGTACTGCCGTACAACGGGCAGCCAACCTGCTCGTCCCCATCGGCACGCCCATGCGGCAGGTGGTGGAGTATTGCGGCGGCATTACGGTGCCTTCGCCGCGCATCCTGCTTGGCGGACCTATGATGGGCATGGTGCAGAAAAATCTCGATGTACCGGTAGTTAAGGGAACCTCGGGCATTTTGATCCTGACCGACAAGGAGGTGCAATCTTTTGACACCTATAGTTGCATTCGTTGCGGGCGTTGCCTGGATGCCTGTCCCTTGTTTTTAAATCCGGCCAAGATGGGTCTGTTGGCAAAAAACGGGCTCTGGGATGAGTTGGAGGAAAACAATGTACTGGATTGCTTTGAATGCGCTTCCTGCTCCTTTGTGTGCCCTTCCGGTATTCCCTTGGTGCAGAGTTTTCGGGTCGGCAAATCTATGATCCGCGAAAAAAAAGCCCGCGAAAACAAATAAACAGCCAGCGTCATGCCTGAATCATCGAGGACAATCATATCCACCGCACCGTTCCTGCACGACCAGGCCACCACACCCCGCATCATGTGGGAAGTGGTGCTGAGTATGATGCCCTTGCTACTAGCCGGATTCTACTTTTTTGGCCTGAGCGCGGTGCTGGTTACGGCTGTTTGTGTGCTCGCCTGCATGGGTACCGAGTGGTTGTTTCAAGGCGGCGCCAAACTGCGCGACGGTTCTGCACTGATCACCGGCATGTTGCTGGCCTTCACCCTGCCGCCGGGTTTTCCACTTTGGATGGCTTTCGTAGGCGGCGTGGTCGCCATCGGCATGGGCAAGGCAATCTGGGGCGGCTTGGGACAAAATATTTTCAACCCGGCACTGGTCGGTCGCGCGTTTTTGCAGGCAGCATTTCCCGGCGCCATCACGACCTGGGAATTGCCCGACGGACAGTACCTCACCGGGCGGGGCGGCAACTTTTCCCTGCCCTTTTTGAAAGCAGATGTAGTCGATGCCATTAGCGGCGCCACCCCACTGGCCAAAATGAAATTCAGCCACGAATTAACCAACTGGAGCGATCTGCTGGTGGGCAATACTTCCGGCTGTATCGGTGAAACCAGCACAGCCCTGATCTTGCTGGCCGGTTTGTACCTGGCCTACCGGGGACTGATCAACTGGCGTATTCCGATCGGCATTTTCATCGCTGTAGCCACACTATCGGCACTTGTGTATGGCAGCGCACCGGACCGCTACCCTCCCCCGCACTTCATGCTGATGGCCGGTGGTTTGATGCTTGGCGCCGTTTACATGGCCACAGATTTGGTCACGTCGCCCCTGACCAGCAATGGCATCTGGATTTACAGTTGTGGCATTGGCGCCCTGGTGGTGCTCATCCGCTTGTGGGGTGGTTTGCCGGAAGGCGTGATGTACGCCATTTTGCTCATGAATGCCGCCACACCCCTGATTAACCGGTATACCAGACGACGCGTTTATGGACATTCGTAGGGATACAAGATTTAAACATGGTTTAAAAACAAGAACATGGCACAGGACGTAAAATCCAGCAGGTTAGTTTTCACCCTGGGCATGGCCGGCTTTATTTCCGGACTTGTTCTGGTCAGTGCTTATCTGTACACGTTGCCCATGATCGAAGCCAATAAGGCCCAGGCGCTGGAACGAGCGATTTACCAGGTGTTGCCCGGCTGCAACGCCTTTAAACCAATGGGCCTGTCTGCAGGCAAATTGGAAGTACAGGAAATGCACGGCAGCGACGCCATTTTTGCCGGTTATGATGCCAAGGGACAGTTGATCGGCTTTGCCATTCCTGCCCAGGTGATCGGCTTTCAGGATGTTGTTGCCGGAATAATCGGTTACGACCCGGTCCGGAAAGCGATCATTGGTTTTGAGGTTTTGGAGAGCAAGGAAACACCCGGCCTGGGCGACAAGATCAGCAAGGATGCCGCTTTTCGCAACAACTTCACGGAGTTGGAATGCGCCTCGGGTGTGGTCATTGTTTCCAAAGGAAAAAAAAGTAAACCCAATGAAGTAGAGGCCATTTCCGGCGCTACCATTTCTTCGAAAGCCGTGGTAAAACTGCTAAACCAAGGACTGGAACAATGGCAAGCGCCCATTGACATCTACTTGAACGAACAGGTTAAAAAACAACAGGAATGAATGCACCAACCGACCAAGGCAATCAACTCGCCATTGAATTTATGAAGGGCCTCTGGAAGGAGAATCCCATTTTCGTGATGGTGCTTGGCATGTGCCCGGCACTTGCCGTGTCGAATACAGCGATCAATAGCCTGGCTATGGGGCTGGCAACCTTGTTTGTGCTGTTTTTTTCCAGCTTGCTGGTGTCGGCGTTGCGGAAGGTCATTCCGGCGCAGGTCCGGATCACTACTTTCGTGGTGATCATTGCCACTTTTGTCACCCTTGTCGACTTCCTGTTGGCGGCATTCACACCGGCGATTCACAAGGAACTGGGAGCTTTCATCGCCCTGATCGTGGTGAATTGCATCATTCTGGGCCGGGCAGAAGCCTTCGCAGCGCGCAACCCGGTCCTGCTGTCGGTAGCCGACGCGTTGGGGATGGGTTTGGGGTTTACACTGGCGTTGTTTGGCGTGGGCGCCATCCGGGAGATTTTGGGCAGCGGCTCCTTGTTCAGCATCCCCTTGTTTGGCAACAGTTTTGAGCCCTGGGTCGTCATGGTGCTGCCGCCGGGTGGATTTTTCACACTCGGATTTATGCTGCTGGTTTTCAACTGGATGCAGCAGCGCAAAAAACAAACCGCATCCGCTAAACCCGTTTAAAGGCAATTCGTTATGGACAATTTGATGTGGATTTTCATTTCGGCTTTGCTGGTCAACAACTTTATTCTGGCCTATTTCCTGGGCATTTGCCCTTTCCTGGGCGTCACACACAAGTTGGAAACAGCTTTTCGGCTCGGGTTAGCCAATGTGTTTGTCATGCTCATTACCGCGCTGTGCGCCTGGTTGTTGAACACGTATGTGTTGATTTACGCGCCGTATTTACGGTTGATCAGTTTTATCATTGTGATTGCCAGCACGGTGCAGTTTGTGGAAATGGCGATTAAAAAACTGAGTCCGGAACTGTTCCGGGCGCTGGGTATCTACCTGCCGCTAATCACCACCAACTGCGCCATTTTAGGCTTGGCCTTGTTTGCCACAAATAAGGGATACGGATTAGCTGAAAGTCTGGTGTATGCTTTGGGTGCCGGCGGCGGGGTTACCCTGGCACTCGTGCTGCTTGCCGGTATCCGGGAAGAAACCCGCATACTGGATATACCCGATGTGGTGAAAGGCACTGCTTTTACGTTGATTGTTGCCGGCATTTTGTCTATGGCGTTTATGGGCTTTGCGGGGATGTTTTCTGGAAATTGAATTTTTTTGAGTTTTATGGGTGTCGGCCCCACCCCCCTCCCCCATAGCCATCAACATAAGGAACCAGAGGGCTAAACCCTTTTCAATTTTCTTGCTCCTGAATAGCGTTGACCGTTTTGTTAGAATTGATCATCATGATCGATTTCAGGTCTTGATTTGTTAACTTTTGCCAGTACTGCAAAGTTGAACCTTCCCAGGCTGTTGTGTATTCTGTGCTGATTGTGTGTTTGACAGCTTTGCGTACATGTTGTAATGTTTCGTGACGCTCATAATAAATACCCCTTTGATCGTCGGGCGCGCCGCAGGCATATCCGCGCTGCGATCGCACTTATTGTCTCGTAAGGTTTATAACCTTTATCCATACTCCACGGTCAGGTGATGATATTTAGGTGACCATAGTGCCAGCATGCTTCAGGCACATTAGCCACGCCCGCTGATCGGAACGCGATATCCAACAATGATCTTGTGTACATCAGATAAAAAGCATAATAAAATTTCTTCACCTAATGTAGGTGATGTCCGATGCCATATCTCAAGGGTGCTTTGATGGTCATACCTTGATTTTTTAAATGAACTGTACCACTGGTAGTACGCCGTTGATTGACCTTCGCTTCACGATAGCCTGGTCCATCATTAAGGCTACAAGGTCTCGCCTATAAAATCCGGCTGAAGGGTGATACATCTTGCCACACCAAGCCGGATGCGCCTCCGAACTCGTCACTTCAATTGTAACTGCTCAGACGTTCTGAAAGAACACGCCGTTTGCCATACTGATGCAGGTTTGCTCCACGACTACCTGATAAAGACTATTTAACGGAATTCATTTGTCGTGGTTTTGCAACCACAGGTCGTTGAGTAGTTTTTGATATCGATCTCCAAGTCTTCTGGTATTTCAACTTTTCAGAAATCAAGTTCGAGCTTGACGGCTCAACTGGCAATTCGCTGCTCCAGTTGTGATCTTTGACCTGAACTTGTTTTCTTCCTACCCGATAACCTTTTCATTAAAGATAGAATATTTAAGATCCAGTTGATGTTCTGACAGCGTCCATACAAACGCGATAATTGTGAACACTAGCGTCAGACTGTATCGATACCAGTTGTTGTTGAAACCAGGCGTATACGACTTTCTGATTAATTGAACGTCCTCATTACTTTAGTTGAAAAAGGTAACTATTTCAGGACCATCTTTATTCAACAATTTCAAATAAAGGATGTTCAGGCTCTATTTGAAATTTGAAAGGAAAAATTTGGAAATTTTAAAAGTTGTACACCCCCTCTTAACCCTTAAGTTGATGGCTATGCCCCCATCCCCCCCCTAGGGAGGGGGGCCTGATTCCGTGTGACTTATTGATTCCGTAAACGAAATCTGTAAGTAGTTTGAGGGCAAGCGCCCCTCCCTGGGGGGGAGGGGATGGGGGCGGGGCCGATACCGCGGAGCCAAATGTTCCAACAAAAACCACTTATAACTTTGAATTGCCTAGCTAACCAAACAGGTACTTTTAAAAAAGCAACAATGAACTTAGTTGAAATAATCATCCCCGTAATTGCACTGGCCGGCTTGTGTGCAGGTTGGGTATTGGTGCAGTTGTTGGCCCGCCGCCTGGGCACCAAAAATCATTTTGACCGAAAGCCGGGTTGTGGGAAGTGCAATTGCTTTGGCGGGCAATGTGAGCGGGAAGCACGGCACGTAACCGAGCCGCAGCGTTAAAAAATATGCTGCCGCGTGAACAATTCAATAAAACTGTTGTTTAAGAACCCAATTGGCGCACGCAGGGACTCCGGCGGCGCCATTTTTTTATACCATTTTGTCTGTTGACGGCATTAGACTCGAAGTCACGCCGGCAATACACAGGGCAGCAGCGGCATTCCGAACAATGTTTTACTCCTGCATTTCCCCCTCTGGTTCCCCCTTGCTGTGCAATCCGTTTTGCAAATCCCGACTTTTGTCTAACGTTTCCCGGGTAGGCTGTTACATTTGTTTTTCCGTCTCCAAAATCCTGATCCCCACTACCCTGGTCGCACCGCATGACAAAACCATCTCGAAAAAGCACCTTTCTGGTCCTGCTCGCCATTCTCCTTGCCGTGGCAATCATGGCCGTTCCCGATAGCTTCATGGAGGAAATACGAGCTTGGTTTCAGGAGGCTTTCGGCGAAGGGTATCAACGGTACGTATTGGGATTTTTCATTGTTGGAGCGGCCATATTGCTGTTGCGCACTACCGACAAAGGCAACTGGCTATGGCCCGCAGCCAAGCCGGCAAAACCGGAACGTTACAACATTCCGCCCGGCCCCACCACCCGCGCCTGGATTACCGAAGCCAAAACCCACATCAGCCTGGCCGATCCCGACAAGGCCCTGCGGTTCTTGTCGCAATTTCAAATCGAAGCGCTTGATGCCGAAATTGACCTGCTTAGCAGCCGCCTGGCAGCCTTCCAACGGATCAAACGCCAGGGCGTCGAATCGCTCGACCAGGAAAACCGCACTTTCAACCGCATCAGCCGGGATGTTTTGGACCTGGTCCTCCAGCTCGAAAAGGAACTCGCTACCGGAACGGAGAATTACAAGGCGATAAAATCCTACCTCAAAAAGCGCTACAGCAACCGCCTCGACCAAAAATTAGCCAGCCGTCAGCCTGTCAACCTGCGTCGCCTCGTCAATACGGAGGTCATTCCGGAGGGTAATAAGCCGGCCTTGGTAGCGTATAAAAGTGTGGAAGTCAGCGGCGCCATGCTCCAAACCTTCCGCGATGCCCGCGGCCGCCTGCTGCTCGTTGGCGCGCCCGGGGCCGGGAAAACAACGCTGATGCTTCAGTTGGCGCGCGAACTGTTGGATGCCGAGCCTGATTATTTGCCTGCGGTATTGAACCTCACTACCTGGTCCAAGGAATACAGCTCTCTGGAAGCCTGGCTCAACGTGATCCTTGCCGCCGAAATCGGTGTTTCCGAGAAATACGCCGCGGAGATTATCCGGCAAAACCACCTGATCCCGCTTTTTGACGGTTTTGACGAGATTGAGGACGAAAACCGCCGATCCTGCCTGGAGGCTATAAACCGGTTTGGCGAGGAAGGAACACAGCAGTATGCCATCTCCTCCCGGACGCGGGAATTTCAGGCGGTAAACCAGGCGCTGTTGATCCACCTCCCGGTGGAGGTTTGCCCACTCAGCCTCGGGCAGCTGAAATCTGAGTTAATACGGCTCCGGGATGCAGATGAAAAACCGGAGCGCGGCGCCGGGCTGCTGCTCAATGCCATCGACAAAGACGGGCTGCTCCGCGAAGCCATCCAGACGCCGTTCTATTTTAACACCCTGCAAACCCTGTTCAATGCGGGCAGAACACTGGATGATTTAAATTTTGCAGCCACCACACTTGAAGGCCGGCAGGTGGAGATCACCGATCGTTTTGTGCAACACGAATTAAAAGTCTCGACCTATCCTCCCGACAAGGCAAACCACTGGCTTTCCTTTTTCGCGTCTCGAATGAGCGAACGGAATATGGCCGTTTTTGAACTGCGGGATTTGCAGTATGATTGGTGGAGGTGGAGGTGGTCGAAATGGCAAAATAACTTGATTAGTGAATTCTTCAGAGTAACGCCTGGATACCTTGTCTCAGGGCTTATCTTAGGAGTGGGATTATCGCTGGAATATGGACCGTTCATCGGATCACTTATTGGGCTGTTCTTCGGGCTGCTCCTCGGTCTATCTTCGGGACTAACCAAAGCGATTGAAGGCAAGGAACCACAGATAACAACAAAAGATAAGCGTAATTGGTCTTGGAGCAACTACATCAAACATTTGAAAAGCGATAAATCCTTCGTTGGTATATTGATCTATATGTTGCTCTTTGGGCTTGTCAAAGGGCTGATAAGTGAAGAGGAATTAGGGTTGGAAGTTGGACTGCTAGGGGGTATATTCCTTGGGCTAGTGGTTGGCCTGGCCTCAGGTTTTGCAAAATTAATGGAAGATAGTTTCGACATCCTTCAACCAACCTCCCCCTACCACCGCTTCAACGCCTCTATGAAAGCCCTCTGGTTCTCCATCCTCCAGCACAAATTCCTATGTTACCAATTGCGCAAGCAAGGTTTGCTCCCTCCAGACCTGGTCAAATTCCTAAATGAAATGTCCATACGCCATCTAATGGAATTCGACGGCGACCCCCAAACCGGCAGAGGTGGTGCCGCCTGGCGTTTTCGGCACCGCATTTTGCAGGAGTATTTCGCGGCGCGCTGGACAGCCCCGAAGGAAATCCCGCAGCCGGATAAATAAACCTACTCCTCCGCAACCAGTTCAATTTTAAAATACAGCTCGCTCGGATCGCTGATTCGCACCGGTATCCGGTAATAGTTCGATTTATTGTATTCCCCATTCAGGTACCAACCCTGGGTAAATGCCGAAACGGAGCCCCCCGTAAGCAGCAGGTAATTGGTCGAAAACCAGCGCAGGGTAACCGTACCTTCAAAGTGGCCATTTTTGTCGGTTTGTGCAAGGTATTTATGGGAATCGCCATCGTTAAATGTCCAGTGATGTTCGATGATTATATTGGCAAGCGGTTGCTGATCCGGAACGGAAATCACGTCGCCGGTAACGTGAACTTTGGAAGTATCCGTGACCGGATCGGGCTTTATTTCAATGTCTTTAAAACAGCCGGACATGAACAGCACCAGGGACATGGTCAGTAAATAACTTATCTGTTTCATGATGATGCATTTTTTGCAAGCAGGCGGTTATTGGCGGATCGTGCAATGATGATGAACAGGGCTTGGGTTGATTTTATGGCTATTTAATTCTGGTTTGCCTTCCGTAGTGTATTTCACGCAGAGTTACGCTGAGTTAATGCGAAGAGAGCACAGAGTTTCCATCCCGATGAAGGAAAACTCAGCGGAACTCTGTGTCAAAACTCAGCGGAACTCTGCGCGAAACACACTACAGAAGCACAAATAAAATTAACCTTCAAACTCCGTGGGGCTAACCCCAAACTCCTTTTTAAACGCCCGGCTAAGCGAACTGGGCACGTCGTAGCCCACCTTATAGGCTATCTCTGCTATAGTCAGTTTGTTTTGCGCCAGCAGGTCTTTGGCGCGTTTCAGGCGGAAGGTCTTGAGCAGATCGATGGGTTTTTTGCCGGTCAGTTGTTTTACTTTCCGGATGAAGTGCATATGGCTCAGGTTCACCATGGCGCACATTTTATGGATGTTGAAATCCGGTTCTTCGAGGTGTTCCTCCATCATCGCGGTGAGTTTGATCAAAAACTCCTCATCGAAAGAGGAAAGGTGAATTTCTTTGGGGCGGAGCATAAAGTCGCGGTTGAAGGTTTCGCGCAATTGCTCCCGTTGTTTCAGCAGGGCTTCCACGCGCACATCGAGTAACCTGGGGTTGAAAGGTTTGCCGATATACCCGTCGGCGCCTTTTTGATAGCCTACTACCCTGTTTTCATCCAGCGTTTTCGCCGTGAGTATGATGACGGGGATATGACTGGTTGCCGGATCGGATTTAATTTTTTCACAAAAAGTAAAACCATCCATCTCCGGCATCATCACATCGCTGATGATGAGGTCAACCGCCTGCTGGCGGGCGATCACCAAACCCTCCTGACCGTTGCCGGCAGTAAGCACCTGGTATTTCGCGCCCAAAATACCCTCCAGAAAACTCTGCATATCCGGGTTGTCTTCCACGATTAGAATACGCCGGGATGATGGGCCTGCTTGTTGTGGGTACGCTAATCCATCGTGCTGACCTGCATACGCCGAGAGCAACAGGTCTGCTTCTTTGCGGCTAAAGCGCAGGGCCGGGGCTTCCGATAGTCGCTGATTCTGTATGTGTTGCGCCGTCAAGCAAGGGAAAAACACTGCGAATCTGCTCCCCCGGCCAACGGTGCTTTCCACCTGGATCCGGCCATGCAGGGCATCGAGCAGGTCTTTGGTATATGCCAGTCCGATACCTGAACTCAGTGAATCTGTTTTGCCGGCTTCCGGCGAATAATAGCTTTCGAAAATGTGCTCCAGGTCTTCCGGCCGAATACCGCTACCGGTATCCGCCACGACGATTTCAAAATATTGGTCGTGCAACAGGGGAAGTTTGGCAGATCCAGCATCGACGATATTGAGACCGACGGTGATACTGCCCCCATCAGGTGTGTGCTTAAACGCGTTGGAGAGGAGGTTGACCACGATTTTTTCAATTTTATCGGGATCAACGGCGCCTGCTGTTATGGCACTGGATGTATTGAAATCGAGATAAATATTCCGCTCTTCGGCGAGGTTTTCAAATAGCCGGACCATGTCGCCGACAAAATCGGCCAGGTTTATTTCCTGGAGATTCAACTCGAGGGTGGTTTGTTCCAGCCGGCGGATTTCGAGCAATTGATTGATCAATTTTAGCAGGCGCGAGGCATTGCGTTCGATGATACCATACAGGCGCTGATGTTCGGCAGGCGAAAGGTTTTCACCGGACTGCTGCAGCTGTTCCACCGGACCGGAGATCAGAGTGAGTGGCGTACGCAATTCGTGGGAAATATTGGTAAAAAACCGGAGCCGGGCTTTGGAAAGGCCCTCCACCTGAACGACCATTTTTTCCAGCTGGTCCCGCTGACGCTCGATCTTCTGGTTGCGTTTTTCCAATTCCTGTTTTTTGGAAATCAGGCGGTACTCATAAATACCGATGATGATCAAGAATGCGAGGATGAGCGTTATAAACCAACCCTGTTTCCACACGGGGGGTTGCACTGTAAAATGCGTCACGGCCGGTGAAGGGTCAACATTGAGGTCGAGATCGCGGGCCCGTACTTCCAGGGTGTGCAGGCCATTCGCCAGACCGATGAAGGTGTAATGATCTTCGCTTCCAAAGGGAGACCAGGGGCCATCGTCCAGCCGCCAGGAAAACGTTAGCCGTTCCTCCGCCGATTGCGCGAAGTAGTCTTTGCCGGCCCATTTGATGAGTGCATTCCCATCGGACGACACTTCGTTGTCGGCAAACGTAATCGTTGTTTCCGGCGGCGTATCGTCAAAAAGATACCGGTAGGCAGCGAAATTGCGCGAAAACCCTTCCTGCCGTTTGCTGTGTTTAAACGACCGCCGTTTCCAGGCACGGCTTGATTTGTTGATCCAAATGGCGCCCTGGGTATCGTGCAGGAGCATGCCGCCTTCAAAATCCATGGTCAGCTCAGACGGAAAAATGTGGCGCACCCAGGTTTCGCCATCAAACCGGCAAATCCCGTTCTCCGTAGCAACCAGAATGCAGCGGTCGGAAACAATATCGATGCTGATGATGGTATTGCTGGAAAGGCCGTTGGTGGTATTGTAGTTTTTCCAGGTTTTGCCATCGAAAATAAAAACACCGTAGTACCGCGAGCCTGCAATCAGCCATTGGGGCGTGCTGCACACTACATTCACCGGTTGCTGGAGCAGTTTGTCGGTTGGTTGCTGCCAGTGTTTGCCATCGTAGTAAAACAGGCTGCTGCCACCAATCCAAATATTGCCATCGCGCGATTGGCCGATACCGTAAGAATTGGACTGGATCAACCCGTTCTGGCCATATTCGTGGTGTATCCATCGGGAATCTGGTTTGCCTGGATTGATGAGTTGGAGCACTCCGCCGAGCTGGCCCTGGTCCAGTTCGTTGTCTACTGCCCCGCCAAACCACAACGAGCCGTCGGCTGCTTCAAAAACTGCCCGGTAATCGATACCCCACGACAGCGCCGGATGCTCCTGGCGTACCCAGCCGCTGGTTTTCAGCACTGCTGTTGCCGCGACACCCTGGTGGGAACCGGCTGCCCAAAGCTGCCCTTTCGAGGTAACTACAATCCGGATAGGCGCATCCATCAGGCCATCGGCAACGCCAAATGCCGTCCAGGTATCGCCTTTGCGGCGTACGACTTTGCCACTCACCTCGAGGAACCATTGTTCGCCGGATGCCATTTCACACTGGAAATTCAGGTCGGGATATGTTGCCCAACGATCGTTGGAAAAATCAAGTTGAAACACATTTGTTTTGTAGCCAGCCACCCAGAGTTTGTTGCCGGCACTTTTTTGAAGCATCAGGCTATTCGCCGGGATGACATAATTGGGTGCCGAGTACAGATCCCATTTCCCGTTTTTAAACCGGTAGAGTTTGCCCAGAGAACCAATCCAGATCGCGCCGTCGGAACTTTCGACAATTTCGGTAGCAAATTCGTCGCCACCGAACAGATCGCTCAACCGGATATACTGCCGGTGGGCGCCATCAAAAACCGCGATACCGGTTTTATAGGTGGAGTTGATCACCCAGACTTTACCGTCGGAAGCCTGAATTATTTTTTGGTTCTCGCCGATTTTCAGGTTCGCATCGGATACGATCAGTTCGTAATCCGAAATTTGCGCTTTTTTAGAAGCAGGCAGGCGAAATTTCAGGAGCCGTCCAACCTCTCCGGGTAGTGTCACGCCAAACCACAGCACCCCCGCCCGGTCTTCCAAAACGTCGGAAATTTCCAGGAAACCATGACCGTCGTCGAGCGCTTTCGGCAGGATCACCCAATGCATGTCCGTAATCTGTGGTTTCAGGGTTGTTGCGTTTTCCCGGGTGGTGAAAAAATCCGGCGTATTCTGCCCGGATAAATGCAAAACACCTGCCGCAGAGCATGCCATGATGCTCCCATCGGCCAGTTCTTTGATTTGGGTAAAAATCCATTGAAGTCCGGCGGGTAAATGAAAAACGGCAGTCCACTGATTCCCGTCATATTGGAAAATCCCGGATGGCGTGGTGGCATAAATCTGCCCGTCTTTGGCCGCCAGGACTTGTTGCACCGGAAGTACATCCAGTCCGTTGGTTGCGTTGTGCAAGCGCCAGTTGTAGCCGTCATACTCGTAAATCCCTTCGTTGCAACTTACCCACACCCGATGGTCGGGGCCTTCCATGATGTGGCTCACGCCTTTTCCTTCCAGTTCCGGAAATGTTTTCCAGCGCCAGGACTCAGCCAATGGATTCATTACCCTGGGAACATAGGGCTCTGTTGCCCAAACAGATGTATGGGAAAAGCAGAGCAAAAACAGCATAAAAAAGTGCAGGACGGGTCGAATGTTGCGCATGGTTAATTTTAAAATCGAAACGCGGTTTCAATCTTCAAAGGTGAGAAAAGTTACATCATTTGGTTATACAGCTTTTCCTCCACATGTTAATTTGAGTTGCTTGATTGTTATAAAATGCGAATTCGATACGGCCAAAGACATCCTACCTTTCCGCTTTGATTAACGGGTTCACTTTATAAACCGATAATAAGCGAATTCAGATGTCTCCCCCGCAGGGCGGGGGAGACATCTAAAGGCGGAAAAAACAGCCGGCCGTAGTTTGCCGTCAGTCGTTCCCGCCCATTTTTTAATTACGCATCTGCTCCTTTTGAAAAGGGCGCGTCTCGGCAAATCAGAACTATTTCGATTATGAAAGCACCTCTATTTTTTCGCTTCTTCCTCGTCCTTGGTCTGCTGGCAATTGCTGCCTGCAAAGCACATATATCACAACCAAAGACCAACTCCGAATATGATTTTATTGTGGCGTCCGACGGGAGCGGCAATTTCCGCACGGTACAGGAAGCCATCGATGCTGTACCACCTTTGCGAAAAAACAGAACCCGGATATTTATAAAAAAAGGCGTCTACAAAGAAAAACTGACCCTGCCGGCCAGCGCAACGAACGTGAGTTTTATCGGGGAATCGGTGGAACAAACCATCCTGACCTTTGACGATTTTGCCAGTCGAAAAAATCGTTTTGGGGAGGAGATCGGCACTTCAGGGTCCTCTTCCTTTTTTATTTTCGGCGAAGGCTTTGAAGCGAAAAACATCACCTTTGAAAACTCGGCCGGGCCTGTCGGACAAGCCGTCGCCGTGCGCATCGATGGCGACCGAACGAGGTTTGAAAATTGCCGCTTCCTCGGCTTTCAGGATACACTTTACCCACATGGGAATAAAAGCAGACAGTATTACAAGAACTGCTACATCGAAGGTACTGTCGATTTTATTTTTGGCTGGTCCACGGTTGTATTTGACAGTTGCACCATTTTCTGCAAATCTCAAGGCTACGTTACTGCTGCGTCAACAGATAAGGATACACCATATGGGTTCATATTCCGGAACTGCCTGATCACCGGAAGTGCCGGCCAGCATTCCGTTTATCTGGGTCGGCCCTGGAGGCCCTATGCCCGTGTTGTTTACATCAACTGCGAACTCAGTGAAGTCATTCGGCCTGAAGGTTGGGATAATTGGGGCAATCCAGAAAATGAAAAAACTGCCTGGTTTGGAGAGTACAACAGCTCTGGTCCGGGAAGCCAACCCGACAAGCGAGTGCAATGGTCGCACCAACTGACCCCAGCTGATCTGGAGCGGTTTTCCCTGGCGGCAGTGCTGGGTGATTGGGATCCGATGGAGGGTCAGGATTGAAGGCGGATTCCAATTTGCACTTCAAGGGAGATTTCCAAGGAAGGAATATCTGTGGATTAAAGTCAAAAGTCCAATTTGAAAAGTTCAATTTGAAAAGTGTCCCCCCTTCAGGTTACGGCACCTTTCTAAAATCCGGAATAAACTTCTGAAATCCGGTTATGGGTAATGGAAATGTCTTGAAGTCATAAGTGAACCCACTATGAGATTTTGAAAATAAGATCAGAATCGGATCAAATGTGAAATCCTGCGGCTGATTTGTTAATTGCGGAAAAGCCTCCCCTGCTTCGGTAGCGCACATTTGTCACTTGTATTGTTCACTTAAACTCTTCAAGTATGAGCGCTTTACTACATTTAAGATCATGGTTTAAACCACGGGTGTACGTCCTGTCAGGGTTGGCTGTTTTGCTTTCCTTATCGACCGCACTCGCACAGAACACGGTGACAGGTACCGTGAATGACGACGACGGGAATCCGCTTACAGGTGTGACAGTTGTTGAAAAAGGCACTTCAAACGGAACGTCCACCGACATAACGGGCAGTTTCAGGCTTACCGTTTCCCGGGACGCAACGTTGCGGTTCTCCTATGTGGGATTCCAAACTATTGAAGTTCCTGTAAATGGCCAGTCATCCGTACAAGTCAAATTATCAACCGATCTGGCTCGGTTGGATGAGGTGGTGGTAATTGGTTACGGTTCGGTAAAACGGGAAGACCTGACCGGCTCCGTGTCATCCGTAAACAGCGAAAACTTCAACGTTGGCCCGCAGCTGGCGCCGCAGCAGTTAATCCAGGGAAAAATAGCCGGGGTTAACATCAGTAAAAACAGCGGTAAACCCGGCGGCGCCAATTCTGTCCGGATACGTGGCGGTACCTCCATCACGGCCTCCAACGACCCGCTCTATGTTATCGACGGGGTTCCAATTTCCACAAGCGCTGGTGTAAGTTCAGCTAACATCCGATCTGGTTCGCAAAATGACTTTTTTGATCAGGAACCGACCAACCCGTTGCAGACATTGAACCCGAATGATATCGAGTCGGTCATCGTACTGAAGGATGCTTCGGCAACGGCCATCTACGGTTCTCGGGGTGCAAACGGGGTCATCATGATCACCACGAAAAAAGGGCGAATTGGCCAGGCGCAGGTTTCCTACGACGTGTCAGCCGGATATTCCAAAGCCTCCAATAAAATTGATATGCTCAACGCCAGCGAATACCGGAGCATACACCAGCAATTGGGTCTGACGGTAGATGATCGCGGATTTGATACTGACTGGCAAGACGAGGTTTACCGCACAGCGTTTCAACACAACCACTACCTCTCCGTGACCGGAGGCTCCGATCAGACACGAGTTCGGGCATCGGTCGGCTATGGCAACCAGGAAGGTGTGTTGTTGAGCTCAAACATCGAACAGGCAAATGCACGGATAAACATTAATCATGCGGCTATGAATGACCGCGTGAATTTCGACTTGCGGCTAAACTATGGACAAAACAAGTCCAACCAAACGCCGATTTCCAATACGGTCGGCAGTGAGTTTGGCTCGAGCTTGAACTACGAGTCGTATGTGTTCAACCCGACATATCCCGTGTACAATGCAGATGGCAGCTATACCCAAATCCTGCCTTTCCGGACCAACCCGGTTTCGTACTCTACGCAAATACTTGATGAGCTGACGAACAGAAGATTGATTGGTGACTTTTCGGCTTCTTACCGGATATTCAATCCGCTCACGTTCAAAGTGAACGTCGGCTACACCAACCAAACGATTGACCGCAATTCGTTTGTCAGCAAAGACAACCCGCAGGGCACCGGAGCCGGTGGATTTGCCAGTGTGCAGCAACTGAATGACTACTCCAAGTTGCTGGAGACCACATTGTCATTCAAGAAAGACTATGGCGCACACGGTTTTGATGCCGTTGTTGGGTATTCGTACCAGTATTTCCTCGAAGAGGGGCTCCGCAATACTGCCAACGGATTCCTTTCCGATGAATTCAAATGGTACAGCCTGCAAGCGGCAAAAACGATTTCCCTGGTGTCTACTTTCGTTGGTAGCAACACCCTGATCTCCACGTATGGCCGTTTGAACTACAACTTCGGTAACCGCTACTTCATCACCGGAACTATCCGCCGCGACGGTTCAAGCCGTTTTGGCTCCGGCAACAAATGGGGTACATTCCCCTCGGCTGCTGTAGCCTGGAAGATTTCTGAAGAGGAGTTTTTTAACGGCCGGATATTCTCCGATCTTAAACTGCGGGCCAGCTACGGTATTACCGGTAATCAGGAAATTGGGAACCTAAACTCGATCACTACGCTGGGTGCCAGCTCAAATGGTTACATCGTCGGTGGACAGCGGATCACCATCGTGCTTCCGGAGCAGTACGCCAACCCGGACCTGCGCTGGGAGGAAACAGCACAGTTGGATATCGGTTTGAACTTCGGCCTTTTCAACAACAAATTGTACGGCAGCCTGGACTATTACCGGAAAAAAACAAGCGATTTGTTACTCCGCATCGCCGTGCCTTCCCCGTCGGTGGTGAGCACACAGATTGCCAACGTCGGTAGCGTGGAAAACAAGGGAATCGAGCTCGAGTTGGGCGCTGAATTGATGCGGAAGCCGAATTTTTCCTGGAACCTGAACTTGAATTTCAGCCGAAACAAAAATGAAGTGCTGAGCCTGTCCAACGACCTGTTCGCCAGTGATGACATCCCTTCCGCCCCAACGCAGGGCCAGGGCCTTTCCGGAACCTTTTCTCAGATCATCAAGCCGGGGCTCGCCATCGGCACGTTCTACGGAAAAGTTTTTACCGGATTTGATGACAATGGTTTGGAAACCTACGCGGCCGAACCGGCTGTTCTCGGCAGTGCTCAGCCGGACTTCACGTATGGCCTCAGCAACTATTTGACCTACAAAAACTGGAGCCTGGCACTCAACATCCGCGGTTCAGTCGGCAACGATGTGTACAACGGAACACAAAACAACCTGGGCTACCTGGCCAACCTGCCTGGCCGCAACGTATCGACCCTGGCCGTGAGCAGTGGCGTAAGCCGTGACCAGCCAAAAGTTTTTTCTTCCCGCTGGATTGAGGACGGTTCGTTCCTTCGCCTGGACAATGCTACGCTAGGCTACCGCTTCAACATGAGCAATACTGCATTTTCCAGTGCTCGGCTGTACCTGACCGGGCAGAACCTCTTGCTGCTCACCGGTTATTCGGGCCTTGATCCGGAGGTGAACTCCGACGTTTCCGGAACGGGTGTTGCCCCATTGGGCGTGGACTACCTGGCCTATCCGAGGGCTAAATCCCTGATTCTGGGCGCCAACCTCACGTTCTAATTTTATTCCCTGGCATTTAAAATAAATAAAATGAGACATAAAATATTAGCACCATACTTATTGATATTGCTTTTCGTCTTTGGCCGCTGTACTAACCTGGATGAAGAGCTATACGGTAAACTATCGCCGGAAAACTACTACACCAACGAAGCAGAAGCGCTGTCTTCCGTGGTCGGCATTTATTATAACCTCTCCTTCATGGTACACGTCTTTGACGCATACCGCTGTCCGGAACTGGAAACAGATGAGTTTTTCATCCCGGGCAGAACAAACGGTGGCTGGTTTTTGCAGGACTGGCAGGATTGTATGACCCACTCCATCAAGCCTGAAAATGCACGGGTGCTGGTTGCCTGGAATCAGATTTTTCAAGTGATCGGCGGCGCCAATGCGGTGTTAGAGAACTTACAGGCATCCCCCAATGCAGAAAACCTGAAGGCATTGATCGCCGAAACCCGCGCCCTTCGCGCATACGGTTATTTCTTTGCAATGGACTACTGGGGCAATGTACCGATCGTTACAACGGCCCGTATCGATCCGAACAATCTGCCTACAAACAGCAGCAGAACCGAGGTGTTTAATTTTATTGAATCTGAAATGTTGGCGGCTGTTGAGGAGATGCCTTCAGTCACGGAAGTAAGTGCGGCGAGTTATTATCCGCGTTTTACGAAAGAAGCGATTTATGCAGCACTGTCAACCTTGTACCTGAATGCAGAGGTGTATACCGGTACGCCACGCTGGGACGACGTATTGGAAATGACGGACAAGATCATCGGTACCAATAAATATGCGTTGGAAGCCCATGTCGGTGATTGCTTTACGGTGGCAAAAGAGGGGAAAACAACGGAAGTGATTTCAGGATTTTCCTGCAACCCATCCGTAAATGCCAACTACAATCAATTTATCCTGTACACCAACCACGGACTGGATCAGAAGAAGTACGGCTTACCGTTTGCACCCGCTACGGGTTACAGTACCGGCGACGTAGCGCTCAATCGATACGAAATGACTGACACCCGCCGGGATTTGATTGAATACGGCCCGCAGTATTACCTGAATGGTGATCCCCTAATGGACGAAAACGGCCAACAATTGGTGCTCATC
This sequence comes from Lewinellaceae bacterium, assembly GCA_020636075.1. Classification (GTDB taxonomy): domain Bacteria; phylum Bacteroidota; class Bacteroidia; order Chitinophagales; family Saprospiraceae; genus M3007. The sequence continues at coordinate 21,561 of JACJYO010000001.1, forward strand.
CCTATCCAGGACATCAAGGCGGCAGAACAGAACGAAGGTTATCACGTACTGAAATATTCACCTATCGGTGTTACCTGGTCGGGTTTCAATGCGGACAATGATCTGGTATTGATCCGATATGCAGATATTCTGCTGCAAAGAGCAGAGGCCCTGTTCCGCACCGGAAAGGCAGACCTGGCCCTGCCTTTGGTTAATCAGGTTCGTATGCGAAGTAACGCATCCGATCTGATGAGCCTGACACTGCGCGATATTGAAGATGAGCGGGCGCGGGAGCTGCTTTGGGAAGGGCATCGTAAACGCGATATGATCCGGTTCGGCACGTTCTTTACGAGTACCTGGTATCCGAAAGAAACTGCGACGCCGGATTGGCGGAAAATCTGGCCAATTCCTGCCGCGCAAATTGCCGCCAACCCAAATTTGGTGCAAAATCCGAATTACTAATTCCTGTACTTAATTACACAGGAGAATAAGCTTCATACATAGAGTGTAGGGAGGGGATCGTTTAGTTTAAACATCCCCTTCCTTTTCGGCTCATCTTCCAGTTTGGCTGAGCGGGGGGATTAGTGAGTCGGTGACTGGCAGTCTAATGTCGTCAACTTAGCGTGTACTCTTCAATGGAACGCGGATGACGCCGATCCCGCTTTCAGCGGGAACACGGTTACACTGATTTTTTTAAAACTGCGCAATCGCGTTGTTACATCCGCGGCATCGACGTTTGATTTGCACAAAAGTTGCTTGTTTGATGGTAAGAAGATGGGAACGGATAAGGCTGATGCGTGGGCCTGAAGCTGCGCAGATGTTAGTCCCGCTCCCCTTCACCGAAACTGGACAGTTAATAGCTAAAGCCGGACGATGATGGTTGCCAGTGATGGTTTCTTCATTAACAATCATCCAAAATTAGTAAAACCATGCAAGCACCAGGCACATTTGGGTATGACGTATCGAAAGATGAGTTGTCATCCTCACCGATGCAAAACGATGAGGAAAGTTCAAGTCCTCAATACCATTTTGCCTTATAGTTGGCTCAACAATTTGGCATCAGGGCAGCATTTTATCCGAAGCAACCGGACTATTCTCAACGACTCATCCATACTTTGAATGGCTGGGCTAGTGTCCGGTGGTCAACCCTGCTCAAAGCCGCGGATCTTAGGTGTTGTTGAAACCAACAAGAATGATGATAGGATGCTCAAACCTGAGTATTTTGGTGAAAACTGAACTGAGTACATACAAAATGCCCAACGACATGCAAAAAAGGCAAAAGCATTTTCTCCTGGCTTCGCTTCAAAAGCAAGAACGGCAACTCAAAACCAACTCATGCTTTTTCTACCAGTGGGCCAATCCAGTTGCAGTACAGCCTCAAGAAGCTCCAAAGCGTCAGCAAGCCATTCAAAAACTGGAAAGAACTCAACCCGAACAAGACGAAGACGAAGCCCGACAAACTGTTGAGCAGATTCGTTCATTAACGAGTCGGTCAAAACGCCCAGCTATGGTTACGCTCTTCGGCAATTTCAGCATTTCAAACGGCCAAACGCTAAATCTTGGCCTGTCACCCACGAGTTTCTTCGATCCTCCGTCGAGGCCGACGATCGATCACTAAAACGGCAGTAGAAAATCCTGCGCTTTTGTTCAATGCGCCAGAAGCGCCATGCGCTACAACCCAAACTGCAAAGCACTCTACGAACGACTCATAGAAAAAGGCAAAAATGGCAAAGTAGCACTTACGGCTGTCATGCATAAACTGGCCAGATTAATCTTTGGGTCGTTCGATCCGGAAGAAACTATGATCCTAACTTTGTAAAAAACTAACAAAAAGTTGAAGAAATACTCACTCTGTAATCACAGTTCATCCGCGTTCCAACTTGCTAATACTACTTTGTTACTTTAAACACTGTGGTATTGAATGTCGAATATCGAACGCCCAATGTCCAATTTCGAAGTAGTTTGATCCGAAGAAGGGATGAACTGGATAAACAAAATGCGAAAAAAGTGCTGTGCCCACAATCAAAACACTTCGAAATTGGACATTGGGCGTTCGATATTCGACAGTGCTTGTTTTTTCGGGTGCGGCAACTTTAAAGTGACAAAGTAGTACTAAGTTGACGACATTAGACTGGCAGTCACCGACTCACTACCAGCCCGATGGGAATATGAGCCTTCTTTTCATTTAAAAAATATTGCGATGAAAAACAACTATGCCCTCCTGCCGCTGATTTTTATGCTCGGGGCTACGGCTCCGGTGTTTACACAAACAACTCCGACAAAGGAAATACCACGCGACACTTCCTACACCCCGTATTCCAGCTGGTTGCACGTACGGGCTGCCTATCCGGAGGCACGGATCGTAGAGCCGCAATTGCCCGAAGGCGTCTTAGAAGCGCGGGATGTGGTGTATACCACCCTGCCCGAGACACCATTTGGAAAGCGGGATTTACATGCCGATGTGTTCCGCCCGGAACGTCCGGGTAAGTACCCCACACTCGTCCTGGTGCATGGTGGCGGCTGGGTGACCGGCAACAAATCCATGCAGATTCCGCTGGCGCAACAAATCGCTGCCAAGGGGTATGTTACCATTGCCGTGGAGTATCAACTCGCCGACGAGGCGATGTATCCGGCTGCCGTACACAACATCAAAGCCGCCATACGTTGGGCACGCGCCAATGCGGAAATATTCAGCATCGACCCGGACCATATTGCCATTTCCGGCTGTTCGGCCGGGGGGCAACTCGCCGCCTTGGTTGGGATGACCAATGGCGTGGAAAAATTTGAAGGCGATCAGGGGAATGCCGGGTATTCCAGTGCCGTTCAGGCGGTAATTGATATTGACGGGGTCGTGGATTTTTTAGCGCCGGCTTCCTTGCTGATCAAGCGCACACCCAATACCTACGACCTCAAGTGGTTTGGCGGCTCCTATCTTGAAAAGCCGGAAACCTGGATGGATGCTTCTCCCATATTTTGGGCAAATGAAAATTCGGTGCCGGTACTTTTCCTGAATAGCGGGTATCCGCGTTTTCACGCCGGGCAGGATGAAATGCTGGCCATGATGAAGCGCTGGAACATTTACACCGAAGTACATACAGTCGATGTTCAGGTGCATCCGTTTTGGTTGTTTCACCCCTGGTTTGAGCCTACGGTGGCGTATATGACGGAGTATCTTGAAAAGGTATTTGCGGATTAATTTATTTCAACACGGAGACACGAAGGACACGGAGAATACCTGGAAAATCCGGGCATTTATAATACAGCCTCACATCTTAACTACCCTGGCTCGGTCAACTGCCACTCCATTGCGCAGTAGAATCAGCACATAGTTGCCAGAGGGCAGATGATCAACCGGAATTGATATGTCCTTCACGGCAGTAGCAGCCTCCACAGTTTGCTCAAGTACCAGACGCCCCTGCGCATTTAATAGTTGTAGTTGAGCGCCTGCAGATTCCCCGTCAGTGAAATGCACCTTAAGTGTATGCTGAACCGGGTTGGGATAGATAGATAGCACGGTATTAAATGTTGGTGTGATAGTGCCTGTGGGGGGAGGCATAACCTTGTATTGAACACCGGTTACCATGTTTTGCGCTGTATTCAGTGTACAAATGGCGATGGCTTCCTTGGACACATCATTCAGAAAATGAAAGGTCGTTATGGTATCTGTCCCCAGGGGGAGGAGCTGTTGACCGCCGATAGTAGATATATCTATCCAGCCCAAAGGCGCCACCTTTACATCCACCGCGGTTGACCGGTATTCCGTTTGCTTTTTCCGCAGCACATCAAAGCTGCCGCCAGGGATAGCCATCGTACCAAAGGCATCAATAGTGCTAATCCGCTGTTGTGTAATCCGGATACGGAAAGAGTCGGCCGTCGGCACCAGGTTCAGCAAAACAGGCGGCGCTATCGGTGCGTCGAAAGCAGTTAATACATTGGAAGAACTTTGGTGGATGTCAAGGAAATTGACCGGAGCCCAGGATTGTTCCAGGTCCGGTATCCTGTCAAACAATAAGGTCAAGCCCAAGCCCAGCGGGTCCAGGCCATAATAGCCCATATCCAGTACCTGACTCCCGGTGACCTGCAAATATGCCTCGGAACTGGAGTTCACCGGGTTGAAGAGCAATGATGCTGCAGGGAAGGCGGCAGATTTCATGCCCGTTGCCGGATCTTTCATGATCTGATTCCAGTATTGGGTGGGCTGCAAGTTGCTCAGGTTCCATGTCTGGAATCCACCAGGCGGCGTGAATATCTGGTTAATAGCTCCGGGCTGGTTGCCGAAAGCATAATGGAGCGTGTCGCCAACTACTGGAAAGACTGAATTGGTGATGGTGATTTGTGCTGCTGCAGGATGCATGAAGCCCCATGCTAGGAGGTAAAAAAGTATCGGTTGTTTCATGGTTGTAGATTGGTAAGGAACTTATGAAATGATAAACCTAGGGGCCGGTAATTGGTAGTACTTTGATTAGCTAAACAAAGTTATTCCGGAATTGAATTATTGGGAAATTATTTGTGGGAAATGGGCAGCCGGGGGAATCAGGATTGGAGAATATTATTGAGAACGTCTTCGAGATTTTGGTCGCTCTTTGGATTTTGAAGGTTGGCTTTCAGAGCAGTTAAACCAAACTAGTTCATTGAACGTAAAATAATAAATTGAATAGTCCGGTGATTACTACTAAAAACGTTTGAATCTTGATTTATTTAACATCTATACTACTATTAACTGGAGAATAATTATTTTATCTTGTGAAACAGGTTTCACACCAACCAATTTTTTATGTCCAGCCCTAATTTGATGCTTGCCCAATGCCTGACCGCACTTTTGTTTCCCATCGTTCTTCAAGGGCAAACCCAGGTTGGTTGCCCCATGCCAGTCTGGCTTAACGTTTCTAATATTGAAAGCACCAGTGCTACCTTATTGTGGTACGGCGATCCGGCACATGAAAGTTGGGAGGTAGAATTTTTACCCGAAGCCGGGGTCTTTATCGGAGAGCCCAACTATTTTTCTGATCAACCCAGATTAGAAGTAACAACCATTTTACCCGGTGATCGGTACAAATTTCGCATACGTGCCAGATGTAGCAGTGCTGAATATAGTGTTTGGTCAAATGAGCGATCATTTATCACTATTCCTGATTGTGAGTTAGCCCCGGAAATTTCTTGTGGCGAGGAAATCAAATTATATCTTCAACCAGGAGACGGTTATTGGCAGGGTCTCCTGGGTTGCGGAAATAATTTAACTGGCGATGAAGCGCTTCTGCAGTTTAATATTAATGATTCCAACACAACACGCTACTTATATCTGTCAAATAAAAATTGGACGAATCCAATAATTGGATTCTACTTAAAAAAAGCAGACAACATCGCATGCATTGCAAATTCAACCTGGCAATGTATCGCCACTACTCTAGATTCAACCTTGATAACACTAACAAATCTTGAACCGGGAGCTACTTATTATATAATGTGTAAAAAGAAATATAAAGCTGGTTCGGATTCGGTACAAATCCAATTGCATTGTACTGTGCCATGCATTTACCCGACCAATCTACAAACTATAATCGAAAGTAGTTCTGATGTTAAAGCCAAATGGGATAATAGCCAGGGCCCATGGAAATACGATGTTGCCATGCTTTATAAGAATGGAACTGAGCAAGTTAAATCTGATGTTACAGGTTGGCCATTTGGTTTAAATCTTGGATCATGGTTCACCCTAAAGCAAGATGAAATGCACGCATGGCGAGTACGAACCATCTGTGCTACAGGAGACACTAGCGCTTGGCAACCTTATCAATACTTCAGGCTACCACAACGATGCGATGTCCTTAGTGTAATTGATTGTGCTGCTAAAAAATCGATAGACCTGGATCAGCCTAAAAATTTTCATTTCAAAGATTATTGCACTGGAAACACTTCTTTCGGTCAGCAATATCTGGGCTTGGTCAAAGTTTGGCTGAATGGGTCGTATTCTATGCGGGTGAATGCAGGAAGCCAGACTGCTAGATATTCTCTCGGCAAGGTTGATAATTCTAGTTGTGAGTGGCCGAATCTGACCTTATGTGATACAGTAACAAGTATTGATACTGTTGATTTTGGTTACTTGACAACAGGAACATATCTCCTTCAAATTGCCAGCTCAGATACAACTAGCCAATTAGTCGAGTTGGCTTGTGCCTGCTCGAAGCCGAATACGGGAAACGGGACCCTGTTTGCAAATGGCAGCGCCTATCTTAGTTGGTTGGGAGGGTCTACTAATGCGAAAAATTGGGAGATTGAGGTCGTACCGGCAGTAAGTAGTTTTAGCGGCACGCCCACAAACTATGGTGTACCAAATCCATATACCGTTACAGGTCTTGATCCATCCGATTCTTACAAATTTAGGGTTCGTGCAAATTGTGGAGCCGGTGTCACGGGCGAATGGTCTGCTGAATATCTTATTACTTTAATAACTGATTGTACGTCCATACCAGATCTGAATTGTGGAGAGACTACAATTTTGGATTTCCCTAATGGTTCTGGCTTGTTTAATTATAGTCCATGTGGAGTTACCACAAACGGCAAAGAGTTCTTTTTTCGGATCAATGCCGAATTTACCGGCCTGTACCGTCTGGTTGTTCAGGAAACACAAGGAAACTACCCAAAAATCAGTTTTGGTATTTTGGATGAATGCGATAATCCAAATGGGGAAATTAGTTGTGTCGGGCGAGGCGGTGTTGCTACGCATTGGTTAGGCTATTTAAGAGCCGGGAAATCTTATATCGTAGTAGCCGATAGCGAGACTTCCTATGGACCTACCTATAAAATTTTGATAGCCTGTTGGCCACCAAACAATGATGGACCAGCCATTTTTTTCTTTCCCTTGCTACCACTCCCTGATATTTATATAGTTGACGTCGGCGACACTTGTGAAATATTTACGAACCGCCTGGCTACGCCGGTCTCGAATGCCCCGGATTTATCAAAATCGCCCAGCAATTGGAAGGACGGACTTGAGCATGATGTCTGGTTCGAATTCACGGCGCCTCCCAGCGGCACTGTCCAAATCAATGTAATAAGCGATCCAAATGATCCGATGGACCCTCAGGTTGCACTAATGAAACTAACTTTAGACACTATGGTGGGAGTCCTCTATAAAGTTCTTGCAACTGGTGAAGACAACGCAGGTCCACTGCCACAAGATGCTGTTTTGGTTTATACTGGTCTGGTGCCCGGGGAACGCTATCATATAGTTGTTGATGGCGCCGACAATTCAGTTGGCCGGTTTTGCCTGCAAATTCTTGATGAGCCCGAAAATTTGGCAGATCACATTGGTTGTCAGACGTTTCAAACCAATGCAGCAACTTACTGGACTCCAGGATCGTGGAAGAACTTATATGCCGAAAGTAGCCAACATGTCACAGGATTACTTTTAGGCGCAATAAAATCACAAGAAAATCTAGGAAAAATTTCCATTTCAAATGAAATTCTGCCGGAAGCACCAATACTGTCAAATGGACAAAAATTTATACCACGGTATTTTAATATAGAAACGCAATATCCCCCACAACACCCAGCAACTTTACGGTTATTTTTCAACGCCAATGATCTGAACTCCTTTAATTCGACGCCCCCTGTAGACAGTGTAGATATTTTTCAACTAGGTTTGTCTCATTATGATGGGGATAATGAAGATTGCACGCCAAGCAATAACTCCATAGTTGGAGGAGTTATACCCGTTAAACCGGCAGATGCAGTACAAGTAGGAAATAACGGATTGTTTTACTTGGAGGCAGATTTTGACCATTTTTCAGAGTTCAGTGCAGCTATTCCAGCAACTGTCAATATTCCGTTTACACCTAATACAAATACAATACTGTTCACTTACCCGAATCCGGTTCAGCATACCCTTAATGTGCGATTCCCAAACAACGCTAGGGCAACGCTCCAATTAAAGATGTTAAATGTATATGGGAATCCCGTACTTGAACAATCCATGGAGGGAGGATCGGAAGAAATTAATTTCCAAATTTCAGTCGCAAAACTGGCGCCTGGTATCTATGAGTTGGTCCTGCAGAATGATGGAGAACTAATCGGGCGAGCCAGGGTAGTCAAAATTTAGTAGATTAGGTCATCTCATATTAATTACAATCTGGGAGATTTAGAATCGAAGGCTATATATTCAGAAGAAGCAGGCATAGTCCGCAACCTGAATGTGGGCTGCCCTGACATCAAGTCCCTCTACCTGAACTTCAGGAGACAAAAAAATCCTTGCAAGTTGTTAACTTACAAGGATTTGTGCTTAAATGGGTCGTAGTCCGTACGGGAATCGAACCCGTGTTTCATCCGTGAAAGGGATGCGTCCTAACCCCTAGACGAACGGACCCTTTGGCTTGCGAAATTTGGATTTCAGATCGCGCCTTGGCGCATATCGGAAACCCTGTTCCGTTGAAGCGGGGGCAAAGATACACGCGCAACTTTTGCATTTCCAAAGGGGAAACAATTTTTTTTGGAAAATAATTCTGCATGGGATTTTTCACCACGGAGGCATGGAGGACACGGAGTTCAGATTTGCGAAAAGGAATCCTCCGTGTTCTCCATGCCTCCGTGGTGAAAAATATTACCAGGAATACCGGCCAAGCAGGGCCTCCACCCGCTGCTGCACAGCAGGATCAACCTCCAGTTCCGGTGCGTGGTGCGGTTTTTTGCGCGCGTCGATCACCAGTGGTCCTCGGCAGCCCCAGTGCTTGTGCTCCGTGAACGCCTGCACCCCATGGACGTCATGGCTTGGGTTGGCGCGTGTGAAACCCACCCAAACAAAATTGTTGAGTGTGGCGGCCGTGAATGTGCTGTTATCGACCAACAAGATCAGCGGAATTTGTTCTAAAGGTTGACCTTCCAGATGGCGGCAGATTGTTTCAACAGCAACCTGCTCCGTTTTAAATTCAGGCGCCTCAATGGCCAGAATGCCCGGCAGGCAAAACTTTGGATTTGAAAACCCGGCGGGAAGGCTAAAGCCGGCAGGAAGCACAGTCGCCAGTTCGCGCCGTTTGTCTCCCCGGCAGGCAATGACCACCTTGGAGCCCTGATTCCAGCCACTGCCCGAATAATCGAGTGTGTCGATGGTCGTACGGGTTTGGAAATGCAAATCACGGGTCCAGTCTACCCGCTCCAACACGTGCTGGAAAAAATGGGCGATATCGTGGGTGTCCAGTTGGGGATTGTCGTCGGAGGCCGCGATGAACAAGAATTTAGCCAATGAGGTCTGTCCGGAACCAAGTATCCGGTTGGCAATGGTCAGGATTTCTTCTGGTTGGCGCTCCCGGAAAGGCATGTAGCGCTCGTGCCCAATGGCCAACAGCAAGGGGTGCACACCGGCAGCATCGACAGCGTGCAACTCCTTGAGTCCTGGAAATTCCTGCGGCGTCAGCGGCGCCACCAATTCATGGATCAACCAGCCAAAACTACTATCCTCCTGTGGCGGGCGGCCCACCACCGTAAAATGCCAGAGCGGATCTTTCCGGTGGTAAACTTGATGCACCCGCATGACCGGAAAATCGTGCGTGAGCGAGTAATAGCCCAGGTGATCGCCAAACGGGCCTTCGGGCTTTTTGACATCTTTGAGAATTTCACCGGTGATCACAAAATCGGCATCGGCACTCAGGCGATAGCCTTCGCGCATGGTATGGCGAAACCGGCGTCCAGCCAGCATGCCGGCAAAGGTCAGTTCGCTCAGTCCTTCCGGAAGCGGCATAATGGCCGAAAAAGCATGGCTGGGCGGCCCGCCCACAAAAATGCTGCAACGGAAGGGTTCATTCCGTTGGTTGTATTTGTTGTGGTGTACGCCGATGCCGCGGTGGAGTTGGTAGTGCAACCCGACTTCTTCGTTCAGCACATAATCGTTGCCGGAAAGTTGGATGCGGTACATCCCCAGATTCGACTGCATCACTCCCGGCGAATCCGGATCTTCGGTGTACACCTGCGGCATGGTCACAAAAGCGCCGCCATCCATTGGCCAACTTTTCACCTGGGGAAGTTTATCAATAGTGGTTGTACCATAAGTCACAGGCGCGCCTATGATGCTGCGCATAGGCAGGGCCGACAAGGCGGTGAAGGGCACCGAAAGGTAACGGCCCGGTTTTTTCATCAGGTTGGCCGGGTCTTTTTTTAATTCGATTACCCGTTTTACGCGATCGAGCGTATGCCGAAAAAGGAATTCCGTTTGCTTGAACGTGCCGTACACATTGCTGACAGCCTGGAAAGGACTGCCTTTTACCCGTTCGAACAAAATGGCTGGTCCAGCCCGATCGAACACCTGCCGGTGGATCTCCGCCATTTCCAGGTTTGGATCTACTTCTTCTCGAATGCGGAGCAACATGCCGTTTTGCTCTAAATCTCGCACGGCATCACGTAAACAGGAATACGCCATAATCGGGTAGTTAAAAATGAAAGGGGTTTGTTCGGGTAATAATTCAGATTTGTTGAAATTGTTTTTTAACAACTGGCAAATCTATTTTATTACCCGAACAAACCCCTTTGACGCCCTAGCCTTTTCTGGAAAAACTATTCCTTAATATGGGCGAGCTTGGTATTTTGGTAGGTCGATTCTTTCAGGATGACTTTCATCTGTTTAACCGTTTCGCGAGGGCCCATATCCAGCGCCAGGTTTATCGCCCAATCCGGAATGCTCCCGCCGGGATCTGAGTTGAGGTAATATTCCACGTATAGCCAACCGCCTTCGCCCGGGATCATGGTCCATTTTGTATTGGCCTTTTTGATACGCACTACGTCTTTTTTTTCAGGTACCCAACCCGAGACAGCCACGCTCGTGGAGGTCACTGCATTGTTGTGGGCATTTTGTTCCAACGTGGTATGCAATACCAAATCCCGGTCGCTCATCGGCCAGGGGAAGTCAATTTTTGAGTAGTAGTACATTTCCGTTGGCGATACACGCTTCAGCAAACGCGCCTCCGAAACTTTGTAGCCCCAACTGGGATATTTATCAACTTCATCGAATAGCCGGACAATACCCGAAAGCGGCACCTTAATAGAGGTAGCGAGTTTGAGTTCGTAGATATCCGAAGTTTTCCGGTAATATACCTTCACACCGCTTTTTTCAGATTTCAATTTCCAATCATCATCCGATTGGGCAGGCAAACTGAAGGTAAATGCAGTGATCAGGAGGCTGGTGAGACTCAGGTTAACAAGAGTGGATTTTCGTTGGAACATGGAGTTGTGTTGAAAGGCTATGAGAGAAAGTTGAAAACGTATGTGCATTGGCTTTAGTTTCCGGGGCGGTGTTAAATGTATTTTTGGGTTTGTCAAAAATCAATCCAAGGTATTTCAAACAAATGCTGTTTTTTTCAAATAAATTTTAAAAGTGGCAATCACTGGTTTTCACGCCATATCAAACTGCAACTTGGCCAAACTGCTGTACACGCCGTCTTCCATATCTGAAAGCTGCTCGTGCGTACCCTGTTCAACGATTCTGCCGCCTTCCAGCACATAAATACAATCGACTTCGCGGACCGTAGCCAGGCGGTGGGCAATGATTATACTCGTTCTCCCAACCATAAGATTGTTCAAGGCTTCCTGCACCACTTTTTCACTTTCAGCATCGAGAGAAGATGTGGCCTCGTCAAGCAACAAAATTGCCGGGTCACGCAGAATGGCCCGGGCAATGGCAATGCGCTGGCGTTGACCACCCGATAGTTTGATGCCACGTTCGCCAACTACCGTTTCCAGGCCTTCGGGGAAACTCCTGATAAATTCCCAGGCATTGGCTTTTTTGGCGGCTTCTATGATTTCGTCTTCCGAAGCATCCGGTTTGCCATAAAGGATATTTTCCCGGATCGTACCACCAAACAGAATAACCTCCTGAGGGACCAGGGCAAAATTTTGCCGGTAAGATTCCAGATCGTATTCATTAATGTTGATGCCGTCAATACTGACCACCCCGGAATCGGGGCTGTGGAATTGCAGCAACAACTGCATTATCGTCGACTTGCCGGCGCCGCTTTGGCCGACTAATGCGACTTTTTTTCCCGAAGGGATAGTCAGGCTCACGCCTTTGAGCACCGGCATGTTCGACCGGGTTGGGTAAGCAAAACGCACATCGTCGAAGTGCACGTCGCCGGTCAAGCGCTTTGCCGGCATATTGGTTTGCGGGCGTTCTTCTACTTCAGTTTTTGATTTCAGAATCTCGCGAATACGCTCCGTAGCACCGATTGTGCCGACCAACTCCGTGTAAAAATTTCCCAAGCCGGCGATCGATCCACCAACTACTGCTGTGTAGGTTACCGAGGTTATAAGTTCACCGGCCGTCATTTGCTTGGTCTGGATGAGATACATCCCGAACCCGATCACGAAGAAAAACACCCCGAAGAGCATGGTGATGATAAACACGGCAAAAATTGCCCGGCCACGGGCGTAGCGCATGGACACGTCGACTACCTGATCATTTGAGCGGCCATATCGCAGACGCTCGAACACTTCGTTCGTAAATGCTTTAACTGCGTGAATCGACTGCAGGGTTTCATCGAGCACCGTGTTGGTTTCCGCCAGGATTTCCTGCCGTCTTTTGGAAAGTTTGCGGACCCAGCGGCCAAAGATTATTGCTCCAATAACGATGACTGGAAAAGTGATCAGCATTACCCCGGCCAGTTTAGGGGTCATGTAGGTCAACATGGCAATTCCGCCAACCAGTATGATGACTTGCCGGATAAATTCCGCAAGTATGAAATAAAAGGTGTTGTACAATTTTTCAACATCATTAGTCAGGCGGCTTACCAACTCCCCTACCCTGCTTTTTTCATAAAAAACAATGGGCAAAGCAATCAACCGCTGGTACAAAGCCCGGCGCACATCAGCCGTACCTTTTTCACTGACTACGGCAAACATCATCACCCGCAGGTATGATATCACCCCCTGAACTGCCAACACAACAATCAGGAAAATACCGATTTTTTTAAGATCAAAATCAACGATAACGCCCTGTGCAACATCGAGCATTTTCCCGATTACGTATGGGAACACCATGAAAACGGCGCTGGACAGAAACAGCAGTATCAGCCCACTAATAAACTGCCAGCGGTACGGGCGTACGAATTCGAAAATCTTGAGGGCTTCGCGCAAGTTTTCCCGCGATAACCTGGGTTTAGTTTCTTCTGCTTCCATAATAATTGTCAATCCCGCTTATGAACCTAAAAGTCGCCCGAAGGTTGACCTTGCATCCGACTAATTTTGAAAATTGCATATCCTTAAGTCTCTGCGTAGTCTGAACCCGGCAAACTTTGATGAAGTCAGCGTGGTAATTTGTTCGGTGGAGCAAAATAACCTTAAATTTGGCACATCAGGTATTTTGCCTGATATGCAGTACATTTCGCATTATTTTTTTGATTAAACCCGATCTGTATGAGTTCACGCGCCCTTGTGTTGAGTGTTTTTATCGTGTGGAGTATTTTGTGCTGGTATCGTTATGTGTGTGGGATAAAACAACAATGTGGCGATCGGCCGTCGCAAGCCCAGCAAGCCATTTCCTTCGAACCTGAAATATTAACAAAAAACGACTCGGATACTTACAATTCCGGGACTTCAGCCACGCCAGCCGAACAACAACCTTCAACATCCCCCACGCCGGCTGCGGTAACCCCTGAAGTAACAACGGAACCCGATCTTAACAAAGTAAATGTCGAAGAGCTCGCCGATCATGTGCGCATCCACTTTCCGTACAACTCTACCCGCAAAGAAGAAGATGCTGCAATTGATACCTATTTGACGCAGCTGGCCCGGCAATTGGTCGCAGGTGGAGGGAAAGTTACACTCACCGGCCACACCGACAACGTAGGCGACAGCAAAACGAACTACGCATTTGCGCTGCGTCGTGCGAAAAACATCCGTGATATTTTGATTGCCAAAGGCGTTGCCAAAAGTCAGATCATATGTAAGTCATACGGCGAAACCAAACCCCTCGCCACCAATGACAACCCGCAAGGGCGGTATAAAAACCGCCGTGTTGAAGTACGCGTTAGCAAATAATTAAATACACAAACACGAATACAAAACCTGAAACCCGCATGTTTGAACAGAATATTTTCCAAGGCCCCGGCACAGGTACTTTCACCACCCACACATTTGAAATCATTTTTATGCTCCTGGTTACTTTTCTGCTGGGAGTATGGTTGGGGTGGGTATTATGGAGCAAATATCGTCAGGAGGCAGAGCGCCTGCGGATAGAAAACGTAAGTCTGGACTCTACCGCAACGACACTCCGACAGGAAAACGAAGATCTCAAGAAAAAGGTGGCTTCCCTTGAAAGTGAGCAAACATCGCTCGAAGGTCAGGTGCAAAATCAAAACTGGGATTTGGAAAAACTGCGCAATCAGCTAACCGTTCAGGAAAGTGATCTTGAAAAATTGCAGGAACGAAACCGGCAACTGGAATCCGAACTTGGGCTTTCCATGGGTGCCGAAGGTACTACCACCGACGACAACACAGCTGTTTCCACAGAGCCACTGCCAAGTGCGCCACTGGAAGAAGACCTTCCCGATCTGGAAACTGTCGCTGATGATGCCGGAGAATCTAAAGCCAATGCGGAAGTTATCGACCCCGAACCCGGGTTGCGCCCGCTGGATGAGTTAGAGTCGAACCCTGCCATACCCCCCCCCACCCCGGAAAGCATAGTGCCAATGCCGGAGACTCCCGCAGAAAAACCTGCACCCAAATCTACATCAAGTGGAAAATCGACAGAATCTGTGATCGCTGCCGTTACAACAGGGCCGCGTGATGACCTCAAAATTGTTGAAGGTATCGGGCCCAAAATTGAAGAGTTGTTATTCAACGCCGATATAACCACATATGGCCAATTAGCCGCCACCAGTGTGCAACAACTTCAGGATATTCTGGATGCTGCAGGTTCCCGGTTTGCCATGCATGACCCGGGAACCTGGTCGGCACAGGCTTTGCTGGCCGCCAACGGCGAATGGGATAATTTGAAAGCATATCAGGACTTTCTAAATGCCGGGAAACGTCCGGACAAATAATTCGAAATCCAATGAAAATATGCATCGGTTTAGCTTTTTACTGCCTGCTGTGTTTGCCTGCCTCGGGTTTCGCTCAACAGGACTCATTGGTTCAAGCCGAAATTGATGCACAAATCTGGCGCCCGTTTATTCAAGCCTATAACTCCTTCGACGCCGATCGGTACAATGCATTACACACCGCCGATGTGCTGCGCGGCGGGCCGTGGGGGCTTGTAACCGGGGATGCCTATTTTCAGAATAATATCTCCCGGTTTGCCAAAAGCAAAGCCGCCGGTTTACAGCGAAAAATTGCTTTTACTTTTGAGCACCGGGTGCATCAGGATTCCGTTGCCTATGAGGTGGGTTACTACCGGGTGGAGATATCGGAAAAAGCTTCCAATGCGCCTATAACTTCATACGGGCAGTTTCACGTTGTTTTAAAAAAGGTACAAGGCGGATGGAAAATTGCTCAGGACTGGGATGCCGGCAACTTGAATGGCGAGCGCATTACATCGGATGTTTTCATGAAACACGCAGCAAAAGGCATATACGAAAAGCCTTAACGAATAACCACTTCTTTGATCACCTCCTCACCCATTTCCTCGTTTAACAGGTTTTTGATTTTTTCTTTTGCAAACGAGAGTTCGTGTTTCAAGGGCGCCGAAAGTATGGTAAGGTAAAGCGTGTTTTTGCGCATGCTGATGTTTGAAGTGTAGGTGGAAATCGTTTTTCCCATCAGTTTCTCCCACAACATTTTTATCCGTGTCTCATTAAGCTGCGGCTCAAGCCGGTATTGGCGAAGCATATTCTGCATAGCTTCCTGCAGCGAAATGTCATTTTTTTTCTTCATCCCTGGCGCGTTTGGCTTGTTTCAATTGCAGGCTAATGTACGTTACCCAACCGAGAAAAATCGTGATTCCACCGGCCAAAATTGGGAAGGCGCCATTAATACTGTTCAGGTAGCCGGCAATGAGCGGCGGTACTAACTGGCCTACTGAAATCATGCTTTGATTGATCCCCAAAATCTCGCCCTGTTCCTGCGTGCTGGCCTGCCCGCTCACTACAGTGGTTAAGTTGGGGGAAGTTATTCCCTGGAACGTTGCAATTAACGGATTGATCCACATCACTGCCCAGGGGTTTTGCGGAATCAACACCAGTGGAATCGCGATGGCAAGCAACAAGATCGAAAACTTCAGGATGCGCTGAGGGGCTACTTTTTTGGACAACTGACGCACGGTAACACCCTGGGTAAATACCAGCCAAATGCCCACCCAGGCGAATATTATCCCGATATCCTTTTCCGACATGCCAAACCGCTGCATAAGATAAACAGCGAAAAACTGTGTGAAAAAGGAGAACCCCAGAGAAAGCAAGAGCGATACCTGGAAGATCCCGCGCAAATTCGGAGAGGAAAATGCCTTTCGAATATTTGCCACACCGGATAAAAAACGAATGGCTGTTTCACGCCGCTTTTCCAGTGTTTCCGGAAACAAACGCCAAAGCAGAACAATATTGACAAGCGTCAACGCGGCAGTGAACCAAAATGGTGTGGCATGGTCAAACCAGTGCACCACTGAATCGTCGGCCAGCAACCCACCCAGAGCCGGTCCAAGAATAAATCCCAGGCCGAAAGCCATGCCGACTAATCCAAAATATTTGGGTCGCGATTTGGGGTCATCGACAGTCAAATCCGAAATGGCAGAGTATACGATACTGATGTTTCCTCCGGTAAATCCCGGGAGCGCCCGGCTTAAAAAGAGGAGCGGCAAATTTTTGAGCAAAATTGCCGAGCCAAATAGCAGATAACCTACGAGGGTACCCAACAAGGAGATAACCAACATCGGGCGACGGCCATGCCGGTCCGACAAAGCGCCCAGTACCGGAGCGCCAAAAAATTGCATTAACGGATAAATTGCAATCAGATATCCATACAGCACTGACCGTTCTGCGATGCTTGTTTCAACGGGCAGGAAACTGGTAGTTGGCGAAATAAAAAGGGCCGGAAGTACAGGAATAATTATCCCCACCCCAAGCATATCCAGAAAAACCGTCAAAAAAATTGGCGCCAAAGGCGAGCGTTTCGACATTGCGCAGGTTTGCTTGTAAATCGAAAAAATACGCTTACGGGATCCCCCTTCAAAAGCGCACACAAAGAAACGCGGATTTGTGGCGTATTTTCACATCAAAGCATGAACTCACCCATAAAAAAGTGAAATCTTGCACCCTCCTGACTTTTACTTTTGTTTAAGAACAAATAACCAGTAAAGAAAATTCTATCTGAGTATAATGAAAATCCAGGACTCTGAACTGATTCTGAACAAAGACGGCAGTATTTACCACTTGAACCTCCTGCCCGAACAAATTGCACCAATTATTATCACCGTAGGCGATCAAGACAGGGTTGCTATGGTGAGTCGCTATTTTGATCGCATTGAACATCAGGTGCGCAAACGGGAATTTGTCACGCATACTGGCTGGCTGGGCAAAACACGGCTCAGTGTGTTATCAACAGGCATTGGGCCCGACAACATTGACATTGTCATGAATGAGCTGGATGCTCTGGTGAACATTGATTTGTACAGCCGGGAACTCCGGCCGACTCCGACAGCACTTACAATAATCCGCCTGGGAACAGCAGGAGGCCTGCAAGCGGAAGTGCCTGTGGATAATTTTGTCGCTTCTACCGGAGGGATCGGTTTGGACGGGCTATTGCAGTTTTACAATGCCCCTGAACAACATCAACACCCCGTCGTTCAAGCCCTTCGCAACCATTTTGCCGGGCGTTGGAATTTCCCGGTCGCTCCATATTATGCCGAAGCCGATCCAGAACTCCTGCAAACGTTTTCTTCGGGTTTTTATCAGGGATTTACGGCTACGAATCCAGGATTTTATGGTCCGCAGGGGCGCCAATTGCGGGCGCCGGTCCAGATTCCGGAGTATCTCGATTTGCTCCAGAAATTTTCATTTGATGGCACAACCATCCTGAATCTCGAGATGGAAACGGCTGCATTATTTGGTCTCAGCAAGTTGTTAGGGCACCGTGCAATTTCCCTGAGTGCCATAATTGCCAACCGCCCATTAAAAAAATTCAGTACTGATCCCCGTCGTGCTGTTCAAAAACTCATTGAGCAAGTTTTGGAAGCGATTGGTTAAACAGAGACCGGCGCCTGGCGTTTTTTTAGATTATGTAAACTGCCATTTTGTCATTTATCGGGCAAAAGGCAGTACCTTCGCGGCGCAAATTATTTAAACGGTTATGTACGATAACAATCCGACCTTAAACGGCCTGAAAACTATAGACGAAAGCAAGCAAGGCCAAATTCTCTTCAAAGAGCAATGGCAGGAACCCGGTATTTCCGGAGATAAAAAATTTTATATCGAAAGCTACGGTTGTCAGATGAACTTCTCCGACAGCGAAATCGTAGCGTCCATTCTTGCAGAGGTTGGCTTTGCACCTACACGCGATGTGGAAACGAGCGATCTTATCCTGATAAACACTTGTTCTATACGTGAAAAAGCCGAAGAAACGGTGCGCAAACGGCTCCGGGTATTCAATATTATCAAGCAAAATCGCCCAGGAACTAAAATTGGCATACTTGGATGCATGGCCGAGCGCTTAAAAAAGCAGTGGTTGGAACAGGAAAAACTTGTCGATCTGGTTGTCGGCCCCGATGCATACCGCGATCTGCCCAAATTAATTGGTGCCGCTGAAGATGGACACCGAATGGTCAATGTGTTGCTCAGTCGGGAAGAAACTTATGCGGATATCAACCCGGTACGGTTGGAGTCCAACGGCGTTACCGCATTTATCAGCATCATGCGCGGGTGCGATAACATGTGCTCCTTTTGTGTTGTGCCGTTTACCCGTGGACGCGAACGTTCCCGCGACCCCTTCAGTATTGTAGCCGAAGCGGATAATTTATTCCAAAACGGTTATCGGGAAGTGACCCTGCTTGGGCAAAATGTCGATTCCTACAAATGGAAGAACCCGGAAACCGATCAGCAAGTTGATTTTGCAGACTTACTGGAGATGGTTGCGCAGCTTAGCCCATTGCTTCGGGTCCGCTTTAGCACCAGTCATCCGAAAGACATGACGGACAAAGTGCTGCATACAATGGCGCGCTACGACAACATTTGCAAATACATCCACCTGCCTGTCCAATCCGGTAACAGCCGGGTGCTCGAACTAATGAACCGCACGTACGACCGGCCTTGGTACGAGCAACGCATTGCTGCGATCCGGCAGATATTGCCCGAAGCCGCTGTCTCCAGCGATATCATCGCCGGGTTCTGCACCGAAACAGAAGAAGAGCATCAGGATACGCTCAGTATCATGGAATGGGCCAATTTTTCCATGTCATACATGTTTTACTACTCGGAGCGGCCGGGCACCCTGGCAGCTCGAAAATATCCGGATGACATCCCTGAAGACGTTAAAAAACGCCGCCTGAACGAGATCATTCGCTTGCAGACCGCCATGAGCCTGCAACACAACCAAGCTGATATTGGAAAAACCTTCGAGGTGTTGATTGAGCGCGATTCCAGGAAATCAGATCAGGATTTTTGCGGCAGAAACTCTCAGAACAAGATGGTTGTTTTCCCTAAAAAAGCAGGGCTAAAGCCCGGAGATTATGTGCAGGTGGAAATTCACGATGCCACCAGCGCAACGCTCCTGGGCCGTATCCAGTCATAAAAAACTAACATCGATAAACAAATGGAACCTGTAATCATTTCCCAAGTGAAAGAACACCTGGCCCAGGGTGATTTTGACAGTGCGCTTGAATTGCTGAACACTTTTGCTGAAACAAATTTTGAAGGCAGCAAGGCTCACAAACTGAAAAATGAAATCATTTATCTGAAAGGGCAGATCGCAGAGGTTAAAAAAGCGGAGTCCCGCGGTTTGATCGCCTTCGAACAGGCTGAACGGAACCGCAATCAAATCCGCCTCTCCATGATCAGCCTCACCGATGCGGTAGCTAGCAACGACGACTCGCACCCTGTCTTTTCGGACGATAGGCCACCGGCAAGTGGCGCACCGGTTGCTGCATCAGCTCCCGGCAATAACATTTACAAATACATCGTAGTGGGTATCGGCGCGATTGTGCTTTTCGTGATTGGCATCAGCATGTGCGACGACAGCCCCGAAAACGCCAGCACAGGCGATGGCACCGAACTCACCACGGGTACTACGGATGATGGCGCTTTCGACGACCAGCAATCAGGCACTTGCTATCTCAAAACACTCGATGTGGTTGATTTGTTAGCAGATGCAGACCCGAATGCCGAAACAGTTGGCACACTGCCGGCAAACGCCCAGTTTGAAATTTTACAAACTAAAAGCCAAATTGATGCTGACGGCGAATTTGAGTTTCACCTCATACAAACGGATGATGGACAGGGATGGGTGGAACACAATGACAACCTGATTCGCCTCAGTCCAGGTTGCAATTAATTTAAATATGGCAAATCAACTTCAAAATATTAAAGCGCGGTTTGGTATTGTGGGCGCTTCGGCCTTACTCGACGCCGCCCTTGAAACTGCCATCCGCGTTGCACCGACGGATCTTTCCGTATTGATTATGGGGGAAAGTGGTGTTGGTAAAGAAGTTTTTTCAAAAATCATTCATGCGCTTAGCACGCGCAAACACAACGAATTTATAGCCGTCAATTGCGGCGCCATTCCTGAAGGTACGATCAATTCAGAGCTGTTTGGTCACGAAAAAGGCTCGTTCACCGGAGCCGTAAGCGACCGCAAAGGATATTTTGAAACGGTAAACGGCGGGACAATTTTTCTGGATGAAATTGCCGAAATGCCCCTCGACACCCAATCGTACCTTTTGCGCGTACTTGAATCCGGCGAATTCCTGCGAGTAGGCTCTTCCAAAGTGCAAAAAACCGATGTACGGGTAATAGCAGCCACCAATGTCGACCTGGAAGAACGGGTCCGGAAAGGCAAATTCCGGGAGGATTTATACTACCGACTGAGCACAGTCCCAATTCGGGTGCCCGCGCTAAAAGACCGGCGAGAAGACATCCCGGTGCTCTTCCGCAAATTTGCATTTGATTTTGCGGAGAAGTACCGCATGGATCCCATTCGTTTGAGTCCGCAGGCACAATTCACTTTGGAAACCTATCGCTGGCCCGGTAATATCCGGGAACTCAAAAATGTCGCGGAACAACTTTCCGTTTTGTCTGAAGAACGGGACATTACTGAAGAAGCGCTGCTTCAACAAATGCCGCACCTGTTCTCCAGAAACCTGCCGGCAATTACAGGGCGTAATGGCAGTTCGGGTCGCAATGGTAATGACTTTCAGGAACGTGAAATCTTCTACAAGTTGTTGGTCGATATGAAAACCGATCTCAACGACCTGAAGGCATTGTTCTTTGAACTCATCAATCGCAACAACCTGCAAATGCCCGATCTCAGTGGCTTTGGCGGATTGCGGCCGGGACTTAATTTTCCACATTCAGAGCAGCAACTTTCTCACCCGGAGGATCATGACTATAGCGAAGCAACTGACCATCCGGCTGATTCAAGAAAAGTAATGCCTATTATTCTTGAACCCAGTAAAACCGGAGGTGGTTATGAACGGACGGATGTCGAAGATGCACCATTGGCAATGGATGAAATCGAAAAAGAAGCTATCAAACGCGCCTTGAAAAAGTACAATGGCCGACGTAAAGAAGCGGCCGAAGAGTTAAAGATTTCCGAACGCACCCTCTATCGCAAAATAAAACAGTACAATTTATAATTCAAACAACCTTTTTATCCCTTACATACACATGACTCGTTTCATCGCTATTATTCTCGGACTTCTTGTTTCAGCAGCCAGCCTTTCTGCACAAAGCGGCTACCGTATTCGGGTAAAGCTGGATAATTACCCGGCAAACGAACTGGTACTTGGCTTTCATTACGGAGACAAACAGTATGTGAAAGATACTGTTCAGACCGGCCCCGATGGCTACTTTACCTTTCAAGCGGATACATTGATGCCATGCGGCGTTTATTTATTAGTACTGGAACCGGACAATTCTTTTATCCAGATTTTATTACCCGACGGCGATCAGGATTTCACAATCCAAACTGACGCAAAATCCGCCGTAGATAACATGAAAGTCAAGGGTTCCTCGGATAACGCTCTATTTTATGAATACCTGGGCTTTTTAAATAAACGCCGGATTGAAGCAGATACCCTGCGGGCACAACTCGGACGTGTAAATGGTAACGCTGCAGACTCGCTGCGATTGATCGAAGAAAGCGGTAAAATAGATAAGGCAGTGCGCCAATTTCAGGATAACCTGCTGGCCAAAAACCCTGGCACATTGACCGCAAAAATTATCAAAAGTTCCTTGGAGCCTACCATTCCGGAGTTCAATGAACCCGACCCCCAGAAATTGCAAATGCTGAAATACTACTGGTACCGCGAACATTATTTTGACAATATCGATATTGCGGATCCCTGCATGTTGCGCAGTCCTGTGTTGCATCAAAAAATTGACATGTATGTCAATAAAATAGCCCCACAACACCCCGACAGTATTAACCAGGCACTGGATTTGATCATTGGGAAACTCAAAAACTCTCCGGAGAATTATAAATTTTACCTGATCCACTTTTTAAATACCTACGCAAAATCTAAAGTTGTAGGTATGGACGCCTGCTACGTCCACATTGCCCAAAACTATTATTGCAATGGCGGCGCTACCTGGGTTGAAAAGGAAGATCTGGAAAAGATTTGTGACAACGCCCGGCGCCTTGAACCTATTCTGATCGGAAAAATCGCGCCCAATATTATCGTCAAAGACCGGAACAACCAGCCCTCTGCGCTTTGGGATGTGGATGCCGATTACACCGTGTTGTTTTTCTGGGCGCCCGATTGCAGCCATTGCAAAAAAGCGGCGCCACATATGGTTGAGTTTGCTGAAAAATTCAAAGATCGCGGTGTAAAAGTTTTTGCCGTTTGTACGGCTGTTGGCGACGATGGACCCGAATGCTGGAAAGGCGTGGAAGAAAAAGGATTCAGTGATTTTCTCTTCCTGAATACGTACGACCCCTACATTCAAAGCAGGTACAAAACCCTGTACGACGTACAATCAACACCGCAAATCTTCATCCTTGACCGCAAGCATGAAATTTTGGTGAAGCGCATTGGCGCCGAACAACTGGGCCAGGTCATGGAAGATGTGATTCGTTTTCAAAAAGAAAAACTGCACCAGGGGAAGTAAATTGATAACGTTACCCTCCTTGGCAAATCGTTAATCAAACCACTTATTAATATCGAAGGCCCGTTGCGCAGTCAGCGCAACGGGCCTTCGATGTTTTAAACCTAAACACCAGGATTAAATCACCGTGATTGCAACCGCTTGTTTTTCAATCAAAAATCCAAAAGGCTCCAGATCAAAACCTTCCTCCCGGGCTACTTTTTTAAAATCAGATTCAGCCTCCGGCGCAACAGCTACCAGCAAACCACCGGATGTTTGCGGATCAGCAAGTATATTCCGCTGCAAATCACTGACCCCGGCAACCGTATGACCATAACTGTCCCAATTGCGCTGAGTGCCTCCGGGGACGCTTTTATTTTCAAGATAAAAATCCAGAATAGCCCGATCAATGGTAGGCACTTTGTCAAACTCCAAAACGGCACTCGCATCGCTGGCGGTACACATTTCACCCAAATGCCCTAAAAGCCCAAAGCCCGTAACATCCGTCATTGCCTGCACATAAGGCAAAGTTCCGAATCGTGCGCCGACCTTGTTCAGGGTCTTCATGCTATCGGGAGCAAGCTGGGTATGCTCGGGTTTCAACAGCCCTTTTTTTTGCGCCGTAGTCAAAATGCCGACTCCCAGGGGTTTAGTCAGAAAAAGCCGGGCACCCGGTGTTGCACCGCCATTTTTTTTCAAATGATCAATCTGTACCCGCCCGCTAACAGCCAAGCCGAAAATGGGTTCCGGGCTGTCGATACTGTGCCCGCCGGCCAGGGGGATGCCCGCCGCGGCGCATGCCTTCCGCCCGCCTTCAATTACCAAATTGGCAACTTCGGCAGATAAGGAGTTTATCGG
Source organism: Lewinellaceae bacterium (assembly GCA_020636075.1). GTDB lineage: Bacteria > Bacteroidota > Bacteroidia > Chitinophagales > Saprospiraceae > M3007. The sequence continues at coordinate 45,593 of JACJYO010000001.1, forward strand.
CCAACCCAATATGGCAATTGCCAGCAACGGGGTGCCGCCCATGGCATACACATCGGAAATGGCATTGACGGCAGCGATTTGCCCGAAATCTTCCGGGTCATCCACGATCGGCATAAAAAAATCCGTTGTGCTGATCAGCGCTGAGCCATCGCCCAGGTCAAAAACCGCAGCATCGTCACGGGATTCATTCCCGACAAGCAGATTTTGGTAGGGCTGCTGTACGATTTGCGTTTTGAGGATATGGTCTAAAACCCGCGGTGCGATTTTGCAACCACAACCGGCCCCATGGGAATACTGGGTGAGTTTAATCGCTTCTTTTTCCATCAATCCGTTTAATTGCAATTAAAACTGGATAGTCATACTCAAACTCGGCAATATCGGTAGCTGGTTTACGCGGCTAAACCGGACGCGATCGAAGTAGAAAATGTTTTCACGATCGTACACATTGGTGCATGAAGCAGTGACTTCAATTTTCCCGTATTTCGAAATATTGAACGTCCGCTTGAGGGAAATGTCGAGGCGATGGTAGTACGGCAGGCGCCCGCCATTGCGCTCGTCCGCATAAATAATTCCCAGGTCGCCATTGCCCCCCAGCACATCGGTTCCTATGCCTTGGCCAAAACCGACATTGTTGTAAAAACCCTGCGTCAGGGTGAATGGGAAGCCCGAACCAAAGTTCCAGCGGGCACCAAATTCCCACTCTTTGTTTTTGCCCAATTGGTAGGTACTCACCAAATTGAGGTTGTGCCGACGGTCAAACACGGGCGGATAGGTTTGATCGCCATCAAAACGATTCACAAAGCCCAGCGAATAGGATCCCCAAATGTAGAATCGCTTTGCTTCCAGTTTAAGCGAAAGGTCCAAGCCATAAGCCTCCCCGGTTTCTACAATATAATTCGGATCCGACGGGACCAATTTATTGCGATTCAAACCAAAAAGCTGGGTAAAGTCTTTGTAATACCCTTCAATATTTACCTCAAAATTGTTGGTGATATCCACCTCAAAACCGGCAACACCATGCACTGCTTTTTGCAACTGATGATCAACGCGCTCCGTTGAGCCTGGCTTATACACCGTTTCTTCCGGACCGGAGAGAAAGCCAACAAACAGGTTTACAATATCGCGTTCATTCACCGTAGACAGGAGGTTTTGCGAATACATACCCCCGGCGGCTTTGAAACGCAAATAATCAGTGATGTTGTACTTCAGGCCAATACGCGGTTCGGCTGAAACATTATTGAGCGACTGGTAGTACTGGAGCCGGAAGCCAGGCTCAATCACCAACGGACCAATTTTGCGCTTCCAGCGCAGGTAAGCACTGATCTCGGTGGTATTTTCAAATTGTTCAATGATAAACCCGCGGAAGTTTTCAAAGGTAAACTCGGTGCGGAAGCCGGTGAGTTCAAGGCCGTATTTCAGCTCATTATTCCGGTCAAAATTGGTGAAATTCAAGCCGGCGTAAAATCCATTGATGCCACTTTCGCGCGGCTTTCGGTCAGATTCTTCAATCCGGGAATCATATTTAGTATATGTCAGGGTTCCCCCAACGATCGTGTTCGAATTGGTCGGCACAAGGGTGAAATCAAAGCCACCCCCTGAACTGTTCCAGGAGAATTCGGTGATCGGGTATTTCACACCGTCATCATAACTAAAGCCAAAAAAGTTGAGTTTACTGCCATTTCCGGCCAGCAACGATAGTTTGCCGTATACATCCCGGTAATTGAAGGGTATCCCGACAGAATCATTCACGTAGTTATAAAACGTTGGAGCCGACTGGTCAATCAAAGCTTGCTTACCGGTCAATACGAATGACACGCTGGCGCCTCCGTCTTCCTTGAGCGGCACAATCGGGCCTTCCAGCATGGCTTTGGCCTGAAAGGGGCTGGCCGACACGAGGCCGGACAAACGACGCCGGTTGCCCTCCCGGGTTTTCACATCAACAATAGCGGAGATCCGGCCACCATAGTCAGCGTTAAAACCACCGGTCAAAACATCCACATTTCGAATCAGTTCGGTCTCAAAAACGGAGAAAAAACCAATACTGTGAAAGGGATTATAGATGGTCATGCCGTCCAGCAAAATACGGTTCTGAACCGGTGAGCCGCCACGAATGTACAGTTGGCCTCCTTGGTCACCCGTAAAAATTACACCCGGCAATACCGTCAAATATTGCGCGATGTCGGCCTGGCCGCCGGTAGACGGAAGAGCCCTGATTTGCTTTGGCGTTACAGTCAGTTTGGAAACCTGAACTTCCGACCGCGCCTGTTCTTTTTTCCCACTAATAATTACCTCATCGAGGTTGGTCCCACTCTCCTCCATGTAAATCGTCTCGTAAACGATCTCATTCGACTTGATATCAACCATTGCCGTAAAGTCATCATAGCCGAGGTAAGTAACTTTCAATTGGTACTTCCCAAGCGGCACATTCGTTATGGAAAAAAAGCCATTTATGTCGGAAGAAGTACCCATTGAAGCGCCTTCAATCTGAATGGTCGCAAAGGCAATCGGCTGGGCAGATTCCTTGTCGTAGACGTTGCCACGCACAGTTCCTCTATCCGTACGTTGAGCAATCAAACCAAGCGGCAAAAGGAGCAGAGCAATAAATAATACGGAGTTTTTCATCAATAATATATTTGAAGGCCGCAAAGATAGCCCGCCCAAACAAAAACAACGACTACCTAAAAGATTGTACCAGACAAACATCCGGCTTTTGATGAAAAAAGCAGCCCAAACGCATTTCATACCAAACTTTAAAGTCGTGATTTAAAAGACAGTATACCTTTGGGCCCGAGCCAAAGCCTTAATCCAGCTTCACTTAGAGCGTGTTTAAATTTCCCTCACCGGGCCAAAAAGGCATCTTTTAGCGCCATGCTTCACCTATTTTTAGGCACAGAACCCCGGCTATGCACCTAAAAACGAGATTCGCCTGCCTCTAAAATCTGCTCTTTTTGCCTCCGGCAGGAAAACTTAAACACGCTCTTAATTTTTTCCGTTTGAAAAAATACGACACACTGATCATTGGCGGCGGCATTGCCGGATTGGCAACGGCCCTCCAACTCATGCGGCAACGGCCAGGACTCAAGTTGGCTGTCCTGGAAAAAGAAGATACCGTGGCCGCTCATCAAAGCAGTCGCAACAGCGGCGTAATTCACAGCGGTATTTACTATCGCCCCGGCAGTTTGCGTGCCCAAAATTGCATCCGGGGCTATGGCATGCTCCTCGACTTTTGCCGCGAACACGACTTGCCATTCGATATCTGCGGTAAAATAATTGTAGCCACTCAGGAAGCCGAACGCACGCAACTTGACAATATTTACCAACGCGGCATTGAAAACGGCCTGGAAGGTCTGCGTAAGATCGGGCCTGAGGAAATTGCTCAAATCGAGCCCCATGTTCGGGCAGTGGAAGCCGTGTGGGTGCCCCAGGCCGGCATCACAAATTATGGTCTGGTGGCTAAAAAATATGCTGCGCTCGTCAAACAGTCCGGCGGAGAAATTCATACCGGCGTTCGCGTTGAAAAAATTCAGATTTCTGGAAATGAAGTCGTCCTGGCCAGTCCCAATTGGGAAGGATCGGCCAAACTGGTCATCAGTTGCGCCGGTTTGTATTCCGATAAAATTGCCCAACGCAGCGGAGAGCACCCGGCGGTGCAAATCCTGCCCTTTCGGGGCGAGTTTTACCAACTCAAACCCGAACGCGAACACCTGGTGCGCAACCTGATCTACCCGGTGCCCAACCCCAACTTCCCGTTTCTCGGCGTCCATTTTACCCGGATGATCGGCGGCGGTATTGAGGCCGGCCCCAATGCAGTGCTGGCTTTTCGCCGGGAAGGGTATTCCCGTTGGGAGGTGCATTTCGGCGAACTGTTGGAAACGCTGCGATTTCCTGGATTCAGGCGGTTGGCCCGAAAACATTGGCGGTATGGTCTGGACGAAATGCGCCGCTCCTTTTCAAAGGATTATTTTGTGCAGGCCCTGCAGCGCCTGATCCCTGAGATCCGTTCGGAAGATGTGACACCTGCCCGAAGCGGCGTCCGGGCCATGGCCTGCGCACCGGATGGGGCGTTACTGGATGATTTTTTAATTCTGGAAAAACCCCGGGTCATCAACGTTTGCAATGCCCCAAGCCCGGCCGCCACTGCCTCGCTGTCAATTGGCCAAACGGTGGCAGAGCGCGCACTTCGACAATTGGAAACGCTGTCTTAAGCAAAAAAAGATGCTTCAAGTTTACACACCACCCATTTTTAAAGCAGAGAAGCAATATGTGCTTTCCGTGCTGCTGAACGAGTTGCTGGGTGTGAAGTTTAAACTTAATTTCAATGCGGAATCGGAGCATTACAAGTTCGTACTTCCCAATGGCGCTCAACTGACCGTGGAAGACCATTTTTTTGCTAAAAAACTTGAAGACAACTACTTAGACGCTGGAAACATCCCGAATGCCCAAACCTTACTCCCCCACCCTTTTGCGCCCGGACAGCAAATTACCGGCATTCATGGGCGGCCACATTTTGAGCAATCTGATCGGGTAATCCGTTGTGGCATCGATCTGATAGCCAGTACATTTTTTATGCTCAGTCGCTGGGAAGAGTATGCCTGGCCCGAACGGGACCAATTTGACCGATTTCCGGCCGAATACGCTCTGGCATTCCGGGCAGGTTTTCTTGACCGCCCGGTAGTCAACGAATATGCCGACCTGTTTTGGGGCATGCTGCTGCGCCTGGGCTGGAACCAACCCCGCCGGGCCATGGCCTACCGGCTGCATCTTTCCCACGATGTTGATCACCCGCTGCTTTGGCCATCGCCGCTCCATCGGCTGCGCACCCTGGCAGGCAGCGTACGGAGGCCGGGCGGTTTCGGCGAAGCCAAATGGTGGTTGCAGCAGCATTTTTTTGCCAAAAAAGATCCCTACGACGTGTTTGACACGCTGATGGACATTTCAGAAAAAAACGGGCTGGTTTCACACTTCAATTTTTTGGGCGAACGCCCGAAAACTGCCGATTGTTATTATTCCCTGGCGCACCCGTTTGTCCGCAACTTGCTTCAAAAAATTGCTGCGCGTGGGCATGTAATCGGATTTCACCCCTCGCGCGAAGCACATGCCGATGCCGCGCAATTTGAATCGGAGTTGGAATCACTGCGGCAAATTGCACCACAGGAAGTAACCACAGGTCGGCAGCATTACCTCTGCTTTTCAGCACCAGAGACCTGGCGGCGCTGGGCCAAAAGCGGCATGCATTGGGACAGCACGCTGGGCTATCCCGAAGCGGAAGGGTTTCGTTGCGGGATTTGCTGTGCCTTTCCCGTATTCGATTTTCTGAAACGCGAGGTACTCCCCCTGCGGGAAAAACCGCTCATTGCCATGGACGTTACCCTGGCGCAATACCGCAACTACAACCCGGAACAAGCCTTTGAAAAACTTACACACCTGAACAGGCAGGTAAAAAAACACCGGGGTGAATTCGTCCTGTTGTGGCACAACTCTTCCTGGAACACCTACTTTTGGACCCCCTGGCAGGCTGTTTACCGCGACTTTGTCGCACAATCAGCTTCTACCTGAAAATTCCGCCAGATTAATTTGATTTGAACCATGCGTGCAATGTGGAAATTCCTGATACTCCTGCCGGTACTTGAAGGGCTTGGGTTGTCTACGCTGACTGCCCAATCTGCCACGATTCCCCTCCAGGCGCCGGCCCAGCACATGCTTGATCGCCTGAAAATCAGCACAAATCTGGCTACTGAACTGCACCCGGAAATCCGGCCGTACACTCGAAAAGATGCGGTTCGGGTGGCGTTGACAGCCGACAGTTCAACCCAGGGATTATCGCCACTAACCCAATATGATCTGCAATACCTGCTCGACGACAACAACGAATGGTACGCCCCCACCGATAGCCACCAGGTACGAAAAACCCAAAAACCACTGTTCGGCATTTTTTTTCGCACACCGGCTAACTTATTCGAGGTCAACACGCCCGATTTCCACCTTCGGGTCAACCCGATGTTGAACCTTGCGCTCGGCCCCGAACAGGATAATGCAAGTTTGATTTTCCTCAACCAGCGCGGGCTGGAAGTGCGCGGCGACCTGGATGGCCGGGTTTATTTTTACACCAATATTCTGGAAACACAGGCGCGATTCCCCAATTTTGTAAACAAATGGATCGAAAACTACCAGTCCGTCCCGGGCGCCGGTTTTTATAAAAAATACAACAGCTCGGTTTTTCAAGTCGACAATGGCTATGATTTCAACCTGGCGAATGCCTATATCGGCGCCCGGATCACGAAACATATCGACATCCAACTCGGGCACGGGCAGCACCAAATCGGTAATGGTTACCGATCTTTATTCCTGTCCGACGTGGGCAATTTCACCTATTTCCTGAAATTCAATACCCGGGTATGGCGCCTGCATTACCAGAATTTGTTCCTGGAACTCAGTCCGATCTCCACGGCAGTTCCCCGACCACCGAATACCCTGCTGCCTAAAAAATATATCGCTGCACACTACCTGAATTTTCAGGCTACGCCAAACCTGGCCTTCGGTTTTTTTGAGGCCACAGTATTCAACCGGAGTCGTCAGTTTGAATTGCAATATCTCAACCCGGTTATCCTCTACCGTACGGTGGAAGGCATGATTGGTAGCCCCGATAATGTGCTTATCGGCTTCGACGGCCGTTGGAATTTCTTGCACCGCTTTCAGGTTTACGGACAGGTGTTGATCGACGAGTTTTTGCTCTCCGCATTGTTCAAGCCGGAGGAAAAAGGCTGGTGGGGCAACAAATTTGGCTGGCAGGCAGGCATCAAGTACATCAATGCGTTTAACCTGGACCATCTGGATATTCAATTGGAGTACAACACTGTGCGGCCATACACCTACTCCAGCTTCGACTCACTCAACAGCTATACCCATTACAACCAGCCGCTGGCGCACCCGTTGTGGGCCAATTTCAAGGAATTTGTGGGTATTGTGCGCTACCAACCGCATCCGCGTTGGTACTTCAGCGCGCGCTTTTTACATGCACAAACCGGGGAAAATCCGGAATTTGAAAACCTGGGGGCCAATCCACTGTTAGGAAACAGCAGCCGGAAGGAAGACTACGGCAATGTCACGGGCCAGGGTATCCAGGCAACTATCAATTTGGTCGGGTTGGATGCGCGCTGGCAATTGTGGCATAATCTGTACGTTGAAACCCAATTGCTGTTTCGGCGAAAAGACAGCGCCGACAACACCCGGGATTTGGATACGCGCTATTTGACGCTGGGAATTCGTTGGAATGTCTGGAATCGGAACCGGGACTTTTAATAATTATGGTCAACATCAACCAATTGCACGATATCGAACCGCGCTGGTTTGCCATTCTGACACGCGCCAAATGCGAAAAAATGGTGCAGCGGCAATTGCGTAAAAAAAATATACACGCCTACGTGCCGCTTCAGCGCCTGCTTCGGCGCTATCAGCGCAGTACGCGGTTGTTCGAAAAACCACTGATCAACTGTTACGTATTTGTGCAAATCACCCGATCCGAATACCTGCCTGTTTTGGAAACCGAAAACGTGGCCGGCTTTGTGCGCTTCAACAAAGACCTGATCGCTATTCCGGAGGTTGAAATCGACCTGTTGCGACGGATTACCCTGGAGGAGGGCCTTGACCTTGAAGTTGCACCGGGTAGTTTTGCCGAAGGCGATCGCATTGAAATAAGCGCCGGGAACCTTGCCGGGCTGCGCGGACGCATCGTGAAAAAAGAAAACAAGCAGCAGTTCCAGGTCGAGCTCGAACGGCTGGGTTATCAATTGCTGATTACTGTGGATGCAACATTTTTGCAAAAATCCGGTTTGCTCCATCCTAACGAACTCAAGTTGTGACCATGTAATAGAAAAGACTAGATTGACAGGAAAAAACAGGATTAAACGGCGGCAGGCTGTTTAAGCCTGCAAAAACCTGTTGCTCCTGTCAAAAAATAAAAAATTGTCTTCAGAACAGCTGGTCACAACTTGAGTTAACCAGGTTCCGAATCGCTATGCTAATCAATGTTTAAAAAGTAAATCCGGAAGGCAATTGCCGGGTTCAGAATTTTACCTTTGCCACTTCAATCTACAGGGACCGTGACGCAAGCTAATTTTACCGCACTTAACCAAGCCATGCAGCGCCGCATTTTAATCATCGACGGCGCCATGGGGACGATGATTCAGCAATACAAACTTGGTGAGGCTGATTTTCGAGGTGAACAATTAAAAAATCATCATCGCGACCTGCAGGGCAACAACGACCTGCTGTCGCTCACCCGACCCGATGTGATCGAGGCGATTCACCGGGCTTACCTGGAGGCCGGCGCCGATATCATTGAAACCAATACGTTCAACGCCACCAGTATTTCGCAGGCAGATTACGACACCGGAGGATTGGCTTACGATATCAATCGCGCCGCTGCCGGTATTGCCCGGAAAGTGGCCGATGAATTCAATCAGCAGCAACCGGACAAACCCCGTTTTGTTGCCGGTGCATTGGGGCCTCTGAACAAAACATTGTCGTTGTCGCCCGACGTAAACAACCCCGGTTTTCGTGCCCTGCATTTCGACGAAGCGGTTGAAGCCTATGCCGAACAAACACGCGGGCTACTCGACGGCGGTGTGCATCTCCTGCTGGTTGAAACTATTTTCGACACCCTCAACGCCAAGGCGGCGCTGTACGCCATCGACACTGTTTTCGAAGAAAAAAACACCCGGATACCCATACTCATCTCCGGCACGATCACGGATGCTTCCGGGCGCACCTTGAGTGGCCAAACGGTGGAAGCATTCTGGATTTCGGTGAAACATGCCCGTCCTTTCGCGGTCGGGCTGAATTGTGCACTTGGCGCTAAGGAAATGCGGCCACACTTGGAGGCCCTAGCTGCAATCGCGGATTGTTACGTTAGCGCCTACCCGAATGCAGGCCTGCCCAACGAGTTTGGCGAGTACGACCAAACGCCGCACGAAATGTGTGATTTCATTGAAGACTTTTCCCGTTCAGAGTTGGTAAATATCGTCGGAGGTTGCTGCGGCACTACGCCCGAACATATCCGGCATATCGCCAAAAACGTGGAGGGCATCGCGCCCAGGCGGCCCAATGCACACCCGGCAATCGGCGGTGCCGGCGGCTTTACGGCACTTGCCGGACTGGAACCGTTGATTATCCGACCGGAAACAAATTTTGTAAACATTGGCGAACGCACCAACGTGACCGGCTCCCGCGCTTTTTCCAAGTTGATTAAAACGGGACAGTTGCCGGAAGCGCTCAGCGTGGCCCGCCAACAGGTGGAAAGTGGCGCTCAAGTCATTGATGTAAACATGGACGAAGGCCTGCTCGACTCCAAAGCAGCCATGGTCGACTTTCTAAACCTGATTGCAGCCGAGCCGGATATTGCCCGGGTGCCAGTTATGGTCGACTCTTCCAAATTTGAGGTGATTGAAGCTGGCCTGAAATGCCTGCAAGGCAAAAGTATTGTCAACTCGATTTCGCTGAAAGAAGGCGAAGGCGAATTTGTACGGCAAGCCAAAATTTGCCGGCGGCACGGCGCGGCTGTCGTGGTGATGGCATTCGACGAACAAGGCCAGGCCGATACCGTGGAGCGGAAAGTGGAAATTTGCCAGCGGGCCTATAAAATACTGACCGAACAACTCGGATTCGACCCAAGCGACATCATTTTTGATCCCAATATTTTCGCAGTAGCCACCGGCATTGACGAGCACAACAACTACGCCATCAACTTTATTGAAGCCACCCGGATCATCAAACAAACCTGCCCTGGCGCCCGGGTCAGCGGCGGTGTGAGCAATTTGTCGTTTTCATTTCGGGGCAACGACAAGGTGCGCGAAGCCATGCATTCCGCTTTTCTCTATCATGCCATCCAGGCAGGAATGGATATGGGTATTGTCAATGCGGGTTTGATTGAAGTGTATGAAGAAATCCCAAAGGATCTTCTGAAAACGATCGAAGATGTGCTTTTCAACCGGCATCCCGGTGCGACGGAAGCCCTGGTCCATTTTGCCGAATCCATCAAGGATAGTTCGGGCGGGCGGGCCGTTGAGAAAGATTTGGTTTGGCGGGAATCGCCCGTTGAATCCCGCATTACCCACGCCCTGGTCAAAGGCATCACCGACTTTATTGAGGAGGATACGGAAGAAGCCCGGCAGAAATATCCCAGCCCATTAACCGTCATTGAAGGGCCGCTCATGGACGGCATGAATGTGGTGGGTGATCTGTTTGGCGCCGGCAAAATGTTTTTACCGCAGGTGGTCAAAAGCGCCCGGGTGATGAAAAAAGCCGTGGCCTACCTGACACCGTTTATTGAAAAAGAAAAAGAAAGCACGGGCGTGCAAAACCGCGGCCGCATCCTGCTTGCCACGGTCAAAGGCGATGTGCACGATATTGGAAAAAATATTGTCGGCGTCGTGCTCGGCTGCAACAATTACGATGTGATTGACCTGGGTGTGATGGTGCCTGCCGACAAGATCCTGCAAAGTGCCCGCGAGCACCAGGTTGATATCATTGGTTTATCCGGGCTGATCACTCCCTCCCTGGATGAAATGGTCAACATGGCCCGCGAAATGCAGCGCCAGGGATTTAACATTCCACTGCTCATTGGTGGCGCCACCACCTCCAAAACACATACCGCGGTTAAAGTGGAACCCCAATATGGCGCGGCTCCAGTCGTGCATGTGCTTGACGCGAGCCGGAGTGTGGCTGTTGCCAGTTCTTTGCTCACGCAGAACAAGCAGGAGAAACAAAATTTTAAAACGACGATAAAAGCCGAGTACGAGCAAATTCGGCAAGCGCGCGCCAACCGCCAGTCGGCCAAGGAATTTCGAAGTCTGTCTGAAGCCCGGGCAAACAAGTGGCAAACCGACTGGGCAAGTTTTACTCCGGTAAAACCCACATTTCTAGGTGTAAAAACCTTTGAATCGTATCCATTGAAAGAGTTAGTGGATTACATCGACTGGACGCCCTTTTTTCAGAGCTGGCAATTGGCCGGAAAATACCCGGCAATTCTGAAAGACCCGGTAGTAGGTACTGAAGCGCAAAAACTATTCGACGATGCACAGGCAATGTTGCAACGGATCATTGCTGAACAATGGATCCAGGCACGCGCTGTTATCGGATTTTTCCCGGCTAATAGTGTTGCCGATGATGATCTGGAAGTGTACACCGACGATTCAAGGCAAGGGGTTTTAACTACGCTCCACCATTTGCGGCAGCAAAATAAAAAGGCCGAGGGGCTACCCAATTATTGCCTGAGCGACTTTGTGGCGCCCAAGGAAAGTGCCCGGCCGGATTATATCGGAGCTTTTGCCGTAACGGCCGGAATTGGCATGGAAGCACAGGTCAAAAAGTTTGAAGCAGCACACGACGATTATCAGGCTATCCTGCTCAAGGCGCTTACCGACCGTTTGGCTGAAGCACTGGCTGAGCGCATGCACGAGCGGGTCCGGAAAGAATTTTGGGCCTATGCAAATGACGAACATCTGAGTAATCCGGAATTGATCGCCGAAAAATACCAGGGTATCCGGCCTGCTCCAGGCTACCCGGCTTGCCCCGAACACACCGAAAAACAACGTTTATGGCAACTCCTTCAACCTGAAACATTGGGGATAACACTGACGGAGAGTTACGCCATGTACCCCGCAGCATCGGTGAGCGGGTGGTATTTTGCCCATCCCGAAGCCCGTTATTTCGGTTTAGGGCAAATCAGTAAAGATCAGGTGGAAAGTTATGCCCGGCGCAAGGGGATGGCAATTGCCGAAGCCGAAAGGTGGCTGGCGCCAGTGTTGAATTATGATGTTTAAACCCATTTCCCGGGTTTATTGCCTAAGGTATGTTCTGCAACATATCAAAGGCGAAGCCATTTAAAAAATGAAAAAATGTCAACTAGGCGTTGAAACGCAGGAATTCAAAACTTTCTACCCAAAAAATGTAATATTGGAATACTGTTTGAACCTATTAATTATCACATGTTGATCCGCCTTAATTCTTAGCAAACCGGATTTACACAATTAGCTACAGCCTATGATTCGCATGGTCGACCTCAAAACCCAATACGAAAACATCCGGGAAGAAATTGACCGCGCCGTTTTGGATGTTATCGCCTCCACCGACTACATCAATGGCCCCGCCGTAAAAACCTTCCAAGCCGAACTGGAAGCCTACCACAGTATTGACCACGTCATTCCCTGTGCCAATGGAACCGATGCGCTTCAAATTGCGATGATGGCCCTGGATCTGAAACCGGGTGATGAGATCATCGTGCCGGCGTTCACCTATGTCGCCACAGCCGAAGTAATGGCCCTATTAGGGCTCAACCCAATAATGGTTGATGTTGATCCCGACACATTCAACTTGGCTATCGGGCAGGTGGAAGCAGCCATTACCCCTCGTACCAAAGCCATTGTTCCGGTGCATCTGTTCGGGCAGAGTGTCGATATGGAACCATTGCTACAACTGGCCCAGCAACACAATTTATTTGTCATTGAAGATAATGCCCAGGCGATCGGTGCGAGCTACGAATTCAGTAATGGTACCCGCAAAAAAACAGGGACAATGGGGCATATCGGTTGCACGTCATTTTTCCCGTCCAAAAATCTGGGTTGCTACGGCGACGGTGGCGCCATCACCACTTACGACGCCGATCTGGCACAACGCCTCCGCATGGTGGCCAACCACGGCCAGAACAAACAATACCATCACGCAGTAGTCGGCGTAAACTCCAGGCTCGATTCAGTACAGGCCGCTATTTTGAGTGTAAAATTGAAGCGCCTGGATGCCTATTGTGCCGCACGCCGGCAGGCAGCCGACTATTACGATGCTGCCTTTGCAGATGTGCCGCAATTAAAAACACCAACGCGCGCAGCCAACTCCAGCCATGTTTTTCACCAATATACCCTGGTATTGCAAGATGGCGATCGCGATGCATTGCGGCAAAGTTTGACAGACAAGCAAATTCCTGCGATGATTTACTATCCGATCCCCTTGTACAGACAAAAAGCATACGAAAAATATTGGGCAGGCATTGAGTTGCCCGTAACCGAGACGCTTTGCCGTTCAGTTATTTCCCTGCCCATGCATACCGAATTGACCCCGGCAATCCAGGATCAGATTATTAGCGCTGTTCGGGATTATTTTAAATAGAAATAATCCACCCATTCATGTAATACGGGTTATAAATCTTGTGGCCTGCCATTTGCTGTAATCATTTCAATGAATAATAGAACAAACATGTACACCCAACTTAAAGACAAGAAGAAAACGCTCGCCGTTGTGGGACTAGGCTATGTTGGTCTGCCCATTGCACTGGCTTTTGCCCGGAAGTTCCGGGTGATCGGATTTGATATTAATAAAGATCGGATTGCGGCGATGCAGGCAGGCCAGGACCCCTCTCAGGAATTGGGCCCGGAAAGTTTTGAAGGCACTGATATTCAATTCACTGCAGACGAAGCGATCCTGAAGGAAGCCAGCTTTTTTGTCGTAGCGGTCCCAACTGATGTCGATCCGCATAAAGTGCCCGATCTCACCCCGCTGAAAAAAGCCTCAGCAACAGTCGGGCGGGCACTCAGCAAAGGCGATTATGTAGTTTATGAGAGCACGGTTTATCCGGGTTGCACAGAAGAAGACTGCATGCCAATCCTGGAATCTGAAAGCAACCTCAAGGGCTACAAGGATTTTAAAATTGGTTATTCACCGGAGCGGATTTCGCCGGGCGACAAAAGCAGGACAGTAACCGATATTTTGAAAATCGTAGCGGGTTGCGACGAAGAATCCACAGAAAATATTGCCAAGATTTACAGCTCAGTGATCAAGGCCGGGGTTTACCGGGCGTCAACAATTAAAGTAGCTGAAGCGGCGAAAGTGATTGAAAACACCCAGCGCGACCTGAATATTTCTTTGGTTAATGAATTGGCCATCATTTTTGACCGGATGGATATCGACACCAAGGAAGTTTTGGCGGCGGCTGGTACCAAATGGAATTTTCAGCCGTATTCACCCGGTTTGGTTGGTGGGCACTGTATTGGTGTTGACCCGTATTACCTGCTCCATAAGTCCAAACAACTGGGTTATGACCCACAGGTTATCCTCAGTGGCCGCCGGGTAAACGATGGTATGCCTGCCTTCGTAGCCAAGCGCCTGGTTCAACTACTGACTCAAAAAGGAAAAAACTTGTCGGGTTGCAAGGTATTAGTCATGGGGATTACCTTTAAGGAAAATGTAGCTGATATCCGGAACTCCAAAGTCGTGGATGTCGTACGGGAGTTGATGGATTACTCGATCAACGTACATATTCATGACCCGCATGCCTCACCCAATGAAGTAGCACATGCCTACCGGCTGACGCTGCAGGATGAAATCTCAACCGGCTATGATGCCGTAATTATTGCCGTTGGGCATCGGGAATTCCTTGATTTAGACCACGATTATTTTATAAATATCCAAAAGGAAAACCCGATTTTACTGGATATTAAAGGCATTTACAAAAGGGAGGAAATGAATTCAACCTTAACTTACTGGAGGCTTTAAACGCTATGCGTCAATTTTTTTCAAAACTGTTTTCAAATGCGCCGTTGTCCGATTTTTCGGTCCTTGAGACAGATATGCACAGCCACTTGTTGCCGGGTATTGACGACGGCGTACCCACGGTAGAGGAAGCGGTAGAGGTTGCAAAAGCGCTCAGTGGCCTCGGTTACCGGCGCCTGATAACCACCCCGCATGTCATGGAGCGGTACCCCAATACGGCTGAAATTATTAAGGAGAAATACCAGATCGTCCAGGAAGCAATTTACAAGGCGGGAGTTCCGGTAGAAATTTCTGCTGCGGCCGAATATTTCATGGATGACAACTTTGCAGCATTAGTAAAAAACAATGATTTGCTGACACTGGATGACCACGGGCATGTGCTTGTGGAGATGTCGTTTTTGCATCCGCCACTCCCGCTCCAGCAATATTTATTTGACCTGCAAACCAAAGGATACATCCCCGTACTGGCCCACCCTGAACGCTACCCTTTTTATCACGGCAAGCTGGATGAATACCAGGCGCTGAAAGCGGCAGGTTGTCGCTTTCAGGTGAATATCCTTTCGATCACCGGGCATTACGGCCCTGATGTTCAACAAGCGGCGCAGTTGTTGCTGAAGAATAAACTGGTAGACTTTTTGGGTACGGATGCGCACCGCTTGCGCCATGCGCAAACCCTGCGCGCTGCGCTTCGGAGTGGTCATCTGGAAAAAATCCTTAAGAAATACACGTTTGCGAATATTGAATTTAACTCAACTGCCGATTAACATTTTTCAAAACACTATTATGGAGAAAACTACACAGTTAAATAAGCACGCCTGGCCACTAACAGGCCTTGCGCTTATTTTTTTACTAATCAGCCAAAGTGCATGCATCAACCACCAAAAACTTGTCAATTTTGATCAGGGCCCCCCATTCGATAGCCTGCAGACGACTATTGCAAACCGTTCTTTGCGGATACAGCACGATGACCTGCTGGCCATAAGCGTTCAAAGCCAGACTGCAGACCCCAAAATCACAGCGCCCTTCACCAGCGTTCCGGCACTTGCCAGCGGTGGCGTCGGCGGAACCACAACCACAGCCCCGCTTTATCTGGTAGATGTAAACGGACAGATTAACATGCCGCTGACCGGAAATATCTCTGTTGGAGGGCTCACCACGCAAGAAGCACGTGACACGATTACCGAGTATTTGAGCAGGTTTTTGAAAAGCCCAATCGTGAATGTACGGGTGTCCAATTTTCGCTTTTCCGTCCTTGGAGAAGTAAACCGAGCGGGAACTTACTCCGTAGGATACGAAAGTGTGAACTTGCTGGAAGCATTGGGACAAGCAGGCGATTTGACCAAATACGGCAACCGGGAGAATATTTTAGTTATCCGGCAAACCGATGGCAAACGCCGGTATGGCCGCGTCAACCTGCACCAGCGCGATGTGTTTAATTCTCCTTATTTCTACATCGAACAGGGTGATGTCATTTATGTAGAGCCCTTACCGGCTAAAGTTGGAGAAACAGCTGACGGAACAAGCAAAGTTCTTGAATGGGCACTGCCTATTGTGTCGGTAGTTGGCCTGATCGTAACCTTGTTTAATTTAGGGGGAAATTAACCGGTGCGTTCCGGTATTTTCACCACATGACCGATTCCTTCTCCAAGGCTGAATCCTTAAATATTGTGCCCAATCCGACCATTCCGGAACGGCCATTTGATTGGCGTGCCTTCCTTTTCAGGCTGACTCGAAACTGGCATTGGTTTGTTGCTGCCATCGGGTTTTGTTTCGCACTCGCCTGGGTTTACCTCCGATATGCCGTCCCGATATATCAGGTGAATTCTACGATCCTGATCCAGAACGAACAAAACCAGCGCGCACTTTCCGAAGCGTTTATCACCGAGCAACTTGGCTTTGAAAGCAATTTTGAAATTGAAGACGAAATTCAGTTGCTCAAATCGCGCAGCCTGATGCGCCGGGTTGTAGATTCATTGAATCTGCATATTCAGTATTGGACGGAAGGCCGGGTAAAAACCTCTGAAGTTTACCCGAGCGCGGCGCTACCCCTCCCGGTTACCTTGCAAATTTTAGAGCCGGCAGAAAAAGCGTACGGCATGGTTATCCGGGCCGAAGCGCTCCCTGCCGACAACCACTCTTTTGTCCTGGCAAACAATTCAGCCGATACTGCACACTGCCAATTTGGAGTGCCGTTCCGGTTGGGCCAGGCCTGGTTCCGGCTACAGCTGAACGACAGTGCATTTTTTAAAAAGGGTGTGCCGCTTATTCTTCGGATCAACCACCCGGAAGATGTCGCCCGGTATTATAGCAACCGGCTGGCAGTGCAGCAAATCGGCCGCTCCAATGTACTGTCCATCAGTTTGGTAGACGCAATACCAGACAAGGCAATTAATATTCAAAATACTTTGGCCGACCTGTACAGCCAATCAATAATAGATGATAAGAACAAAGTCGGCCGGCAAACCCTGCGCTTTATTGACGAACGATTGCGTTTTATAACCGAAGAGCTTTATGGTGTTGAAAAGGAGGTGGAACAATTCAAACGCGGGCGGAATCTGCCGGTCGATCTTTCCATTCGAGCGCAAAAATTTCTGGAAGAAATTGAATCGAAAGACAGAAGCCTGGAAGAGTTGAAAATCCGGCTAAACCTGCTCGACAGTGTTGAACGCTTCTTTGTCGGCGACCCCGACTTCCTCCGGCCACTCCCGGTAGCTTCAGAACTTATCAATGGTGAATTAGCTGCACAGGTAAGGGCGTATAATGAGGCCGTTGTCCGCCGGCAGAATCTGCTAGATGATGCTACACCCAACAATCCTATTGTACGCAACCGCCTGCGGGAACTGGATGAACTCCGTCGGAGTATTCTGCTCAGTGTAGCCATACTGCGGCGAGAAACAACCACCCGCAAACAGCAGCTGGAATCCCTGCTGGAGCCCCTGGAATACCAGATGGGGCTGATGCCAAAAAACGAACGCGAGCTCATTCAGATCATGCGGCAACAGCAAATCAAAGAAAATCTTTTTTTATTTCTGCTGCAAAAACGCGAAGAAACTGCCCTTTCCGTGGCGGCGCAAGTGGGTAATTCACGGGTGATCGACCGGGCATCCAATGCCGGCCTCATCGCCCCAAAAAAAATCCAAACCTATCTTTTTGCCGGCTTGGCCGGCTTTATTTTACCGGCTCTGTTTTTCTACTTGCTAACCTTGTTTAAAAACACCGTCGATTCGGAAAATGATCTGAAGCAACTCTCCTCCATTCCATTCCTGGGAGGAATCGCGCAGCGTTCCAAAAACGATCAAATCGTTGTGCAACAAGGCAGCCGCTCCGCAATTGCCGAAATGTTCCGGTTACTGCGTACCAACCTGCAGTTTCTTTTGCCTGCTGGTCATACACCGGTAGTTCTAGTCACTTCAGGCGTCAGTGGCGAAGGCAAAACCTTCATTTCCGCAAACCTTGGGATGACCTTTGCCCTTTCCGGCAAACGCACCCTGGTGATCGGTTTGGACCTGCGCAAGCCCAAACTCAACCAGTACCTCGGCAAACCCGGGCAAGAACAACCCGGTATTACCAATTATCTGATTGGGCAGGCATCGCTTGAAGCGATCACCAAACCCAGCGAACTCCATGAATCGCTCTTTTTCATCCCAACAGGTCCACTGCCACCCAATCCTGCCGAGCTAATTATGAACGGCCAATTGCAAAACCTTTTTGAGCAACTCCGGCAACAATACGACTATATCATAGTCGATACAGCCCCGGTCGGTCTGGTTGCCGATGCCTTACTCCTTTGCACCCTTGTGGACGCCACACTTTGCGTCACGCGTTTTGGTAAAACGGACAAAAACCTCGTCCGCTTTATTGATCAACTCTACCGGGAAAAAAAGCTGCAAAACCCGGCCCTCGTCCTGAACGGTGTAAAAAAAGGGAAAGGATACGGCTATGGGTACGGTTATGGTTATGGGTACTACGACGAAAGCAAAGACTAAGGCTCCCGCTGCCAGCAAGTTGCAGCAACTTCAGGTCCGTTTGGTACGTGTACTGCATTGGGTCGGCAATCTCGTATTACACTGGGTACAGCACCTATTATTCAGCAGCAATCCAGAGGCCCGGCGTATCCTCATCTTCCGAACCGGTTCTTTTGGCGACAGCCTTTGCGCTATCCCGGCCATTTGCTCCATACGGAAACAGTTTTCGAATGCTCAAATTGATATCCTCACCAACACAGGCCATCCAAACCGAAACCTGGTTTCCATAGATCAAGTAATTGCCCCGGGTATTTTGAACCGGATAATCAACTATCAAAACCAAAGTCGGCGCAAGGTCTTGCAGGATATCCAAAAAAGCCGCTATGACCTGGTCATTCAACTTCCGCAATACAATGCCCCCTGGTACCGGTTGCTGCGCGACATGGTGATTTTCAGGTTCGTGGCAGGAATCCACGCAGGATTTGGATGGGCATGGGACAACATTCCAACTTTCCGGCAGGCACAAGAGGCGGTTTTCACAGCTAAAAATGAACGGTTGCGGCTATTGGAAATCCTGAAAAAAAACGGAGTGCTCCCCCTTCCGGAAACAACTTTTGCTCTGCACTGGACAAATACAGATCAGGAAATCGCCGAGGCGAAGATCAAGGCAGTACTACCAAAAACGGACAAACCCATGATCGCTATCGTCGCAGGTGCCAAACGGTCGCAAAATCGTTGGCAACTGACCAATTTTAAAGCTGTGTGCCGCCAATTTGCTTCGCAATTCAGTTTCATTTTACTCGGTGGTCCCGATGATGAGTCCCTGGCCAAACAGATTCAAGATGGCGAGCCTGGAATCTATTCCCTTTGCGGGCAACTCAGCCCTATGCAAAATGCCTGGGTATTAAAAAAATGCAGGATGGTGCTTTCAAATGACACCGGTCTCATGCACCTGAGCTATGCAGTTGGAGCGCCGCTTGTGGCGCTCTTTAGCGCGCGTGACCTGCCGGGGCGCTGGTATCCGCCTGATATACCCAGCGTTCGTATCCTGCGCTACTTTGGGCTCCCTTGTTCAGCTTGCCTGAGTGAAACTTGTACCCGGAATGTCTGTATGGAGAAAATCGAGATTGCCCAAGTTATTGACGCGATGGATGACCTGCTGCGTAATAGTGGTTGAATAGTTTAATTTTCAGCATTCTTGCCTCCATTTAAAATAATTGCAACGGTCAAACCCTACTTCTATGAATACGGCCGGTTTTTATCCTGGCAAACCGTAATTCTATTTTTAAACACCATTGCGGGTTTTATTGTAATTCGGGCTTTATCAAAAACGGATTATGCATATTACACCATAGTATTTACAACGCTGACGATGTTCACCAACATCACCAATACCGGTATTGAGCCGGCAATAAACGCCATAGGCGGGCGAAATTGGCAGGATAAAAACCACATGGCAGTTCTGGTTAATACTGCGCGCAGGTTCAGGAAAAAGGCAGGGTTATATTTGGCATTACCTATTCTTATTTATTGTGGCTGGCAATTATTGTATACCGGGCTGCCTGAGCAGTTATTGCTACTCTTTATAATCTCCCTCGCTGCGGGTGGAATTATACTGTTGAATACAAGTATTTATGTTTCCGTTTTGCGGCTAAACGGGGAGATAAAAGCCTTGCAGCGAGTCGATGGCTTAACAGGCATCCTCAAACTTGCAGGAATAGTTTTGCTTTGGATTTTTGCACCCAGTGCTTGGTTATTTCTTTGGTGGCTCATTTTCTGTATGGCCATTCAATAT
Source organism: Lewinellaceae bacterium (assembly GCA_020636075.1). Taxonomy (GTDB): domain Bacteria; phylum Bacteroidota; class Bacteroidia; order Chitinophagales; family Saprospiraceae; genus M3007. Next base: position 65,891 of record JACJYO010000001.1, read on the forward strand.
GCATTGCTGTGGTACCGGAGCCAACTGTATTTGAGTGCAACATCGAAAACTGACGAGAAAATAAGTAGCCAGATTTACGATCTGTTCAAACCCAATATTATCAACACCATTTACTGGGCTTTTCAAGGCCAGATACTTGTATTTATCGCGACCCTGTTCGGCAGTACGGAAAATATAGGCGAGATCGGGGCTATGGGGCGGATAGCCATTTTATTTGCCCCATTTAGCCTGTTGATCACAAATTATTTCCAACCCGCAGTGGCCAAAGCCGTGAACAGCCGGGAAATCAGCAGCAACATAAAAAAGGCATTTGCCTTGCTCGCTATTCCCGCGCTTGGTTTACTCGGTCTGGTATTTTTTGCGCCACACCTGTTCTTGCTAATCCTTGGGAAGCAATATTTCAACCTGGAAAACTATCTCCTGTTGTTTCTTTCTATCAGCCTGCTTACCGTCGCCCAAAGTGTGTTGTACAGTTTTTGCTCGGCACGAGGCTGGGTAAAATTATTTTACTTGTATACTCCCTTTATCTTATTCGTGCAGGTGATCCTTTTTTACTGTTTGAAACTGGACAATTTGTACTCTATTTTAATTTTTAAGGGTATCAGCGAATTGGGCGCCCTGTTGCTCTCGGTAGCGCTTTTTCTGTATAGTTTTTATCAATTTCGAAAAACACAGCATTCCACTGAGGGGTAATGAGCAACGACGCACATATCTGTACTTTATTTGAAGGGGATTACCATTACGGCCTCGGTGCATTTTTGAATTCGCTGGTTAATGCCGGGTTTTCAGGAACAGTCTGGATTGGCTACCGGGGAAATATTCCTGAATGGGTCAACAAGTACAAAACAGAAACCTCCAGGGATACATTTTTGATAGAAAAAAATATCAAACTGGTATTTATCCGACAGGAAAACCCGGTGCATTTCACCTTTCAAAAACCGGATTTCATGCTTTCCATTTGGGATAATTATTGCCCGGATGCCGAATGCATGTATTATTTCGATCCGGATATTTTGTTGAAAACAAATTGGTCATTTTTTGAGCGGTGGGCCTCCCACGGCATTGCACTTTGCGAAGACGTCGGTTCGCCGTATTCCAAAACTCATCCCATCCGGTTGGAATGGGTTGACTACTTTTCAAAAAAAGGAGCCACATTGGTTCCGAAGGATAATTATTACATCAATGCCGGATTTATCGGCTTGCGAAAATCGTATAAATCATTCCTAGCCGACTGGAAATACATTCAAAGTCTTATCCAGGAAGACATCACCGAACAAAATTTGATCGGCGTAAAAGACCGGAGTTATTGCTTTCACATGCCCGATCAGGATGCCTTGAATATTGCAAAAGATCGCACAGCGCATCCGCTATCTATTGCCGACAAAAATGCCATGGATTTTATTTCGGGTGGTTATATCATGTCGCATGCAATCGGAACGCCAAAACCATGGAAGAAAAACTTTCTGAAGCACCTGCTGCAAACCGGAAACCGGCCTTCCACAGCAGATCGGTTGTATTTCAAATTTACCCGCAATCCAATCGATTTGTATGCGAATAAGGGGTTAAAGTATTTTTTCAGCCTGATCAATTTAAAAACAGCCATTTTTTTGGGCCGCCTCATCGGAGCCTAAAGCATGACACTCCTGCTACTCTGCAACCGATTCCCCCCGGTCGTCGACGGTGTGGGTGATTATACGGCCAACTTGGCACAAGCACTTCAGGGAAAAGGTGTACAAGTGCATATTATTTGCAGAGCACAAAACTCCATCGATGTGCCGGAAAGGATTTCGGTGCATCCAATCATTACGTCCTGGAACCGAAAGTCTCGCAAGAAAATTCTCGATTTGTCAGCAGAGATAAATCCGGACTGGATCGGCATTCAATACGTCCCGACTGGCTTTCAACGGCATGGCCTGCCTTGGGGGCTCTCCGGGCTGGTGCGTGCACTAAAAAAAAGCGGGCACCGAATTTTCACCATGTTTCATGAAGTGCGCGTTCGAAAGCACGGTATTCGCTCCTGCCTGATCGGCAGTGCACAGCATTGGATTGCACAAGCACTTTGCCGGTATTCGGACAAAACAATAACCAGTATTGAACTATATGCCCGCCTGCTCGACTCTTACCGGGAGCAAACCAATGTAATTCCGATCGGATCGAATATTCTCCCTGTTCCGGAGGAACAAACTGGCAAACGGAGCTTTCCAAAGCAGGAATTAGTTGGTTGCGGGCCAATACTCTGCACCTTTGGCGACCGCTATATCCGGAGTTTATTGCAGGCTGTTCAGCAACTTTTACCCGATTTTCCCGACCTGCGCTTGATTGTTTGCGGAAAAAACCGAACTCCGGTAGACCGGCTCCAGTTTCCGTTTGCTATGCCAACCGGCTATCTGGAGCCATCAGAAATTGAGGCCTGTTTACAGGCCAGCGACCTTTTCATTCTGCCCGACCCGGTGAGCGCGAATGGTCATGGCGGAAGTTCGAACAAAAGCGGTTCGCTGGCAGCGGCCTGTGCGGCGGGTTTGCCCATTATTGGTACCCAAGGGAATCTCAATAATGCGCTGTTGGAACATGGAAAAAACATTTATCTCGTTGGCCGGCCCAACGCTGACGCGTTGAAAAAAGCGATAAAAACGCTGTTGGATCAGCCGGAACTCCGGAAAACACTTGGCGCTTCAAGCAGGAGGCTTCACCGCAAACATTTGGCTTGGAACGTACTTGCCGAACGGTACCTGGATATTTTGAACGACAATTATACCGGGCATGACTCGCGATGAAAAACAGCAATATCAGTTGTACTGGCTGATCGTTTTTTGCCTTTTTTATACCGTATTCAACGGTTCAGTGCGCAAATGGATTATTCCCGGCACTGCCCTGAGTAACTATTTGCTGGCCGGGCAGGTGTTCATCCCCTGGCTGTATTATTTCCTGGCGCCGGGTACAAAAAAGCAGTTTTTGCCCTTGCTCCTGGGCTTTTCGGGAATCCTCCTGCTGCTGGCTGCCAACCCCTTGAACCTGAGTTTTTTCCACGGTTTTTTCGGGATTATCCTACACCTGGGTTTTTTCCTGATCGGATTCCACTACGTGGAAAACAGCCGGCTCTATCCCTGGCGGAGACTTCAATGGGTTTTAGTTTTGATTTTCGCCATCGAAATTGTGCTTAGCATTTTTCAATACAGCGCGCCGCGCACACACGAAATTAACCGGTATGCAGCCGAGGGTATCCGGCATGTCGCCTATGTAGGCGAAGCCGCCCGGGTGACCGGTACGTTCAGTTATGTGTCGGGATACAATGCCTGGCTGTTCTTCGTCAGCTTATGGATTTGGGGAATGGTGCTTCGTCAGGCTTCATCGCTTTGGATCTTTGTTTTGCTCGGGTTCACGCTTTTTGCCAACATTATTTCCGGCTCGCGCGCTTCGCTGGCAGTTGCCCTTGTTTTTACAACATTTACAATCGGGTACATGCTGCGAATCAGCAATAGCATAAAGCCCTATTTGGCTTTCCTCATCATTACAATTGCCGGCATATGGATTTTCAAAACAGATGCATTCGTCCAGGATGCCTGGAAGAATTTTTACTCACGCATTGAAGACGGGTTTACCAACAAAGAATACGACCGGCGCACCATCGGCGTCATTGGAGAGGTAATTGATTTCAGGGGAAATTACCCGCTGTTTGGGACAGGACTCGGCGGCACTTACCAAGGCGCGCGGCTTGTATGGGGAGAATCACATTTTGTACAGGAGTACGGCGGTTATGAAGAAGAACCCGAACGTATTGTCATCGAAGGCGGCTTTCTGTTATTTTTTCTGCGAACGGGCATTATGCTGTACCTCTTCAGTTTTTTCAGAATGCCGTTTTTCTATAAAGCGTTTATTGCATTCTATATCATCTTCTTCACCCATATTGTATTTAATATTTACAATATCATTTTCTATGCGCTGGGGCTTGCTTTTTTGGACTGGTGTTATCATCAACGGGAATTCAGTAATAGGCAAATTACCCGGCCTGCTTCATGAAAATTCTGGTCAGTAATTTCGGGCGGCAATATACCGCTACATTGCTGGCAGTGCTCGAACGCCAGGGTTGGCTGGCACGATTTTTCACGAGTCTGGCTGCCAATAAATTTCCCGCGTTTTTGCACCGGGTGTTTCGGAAACGGGCGTTCGATCAAATTCCGGCGAGCCGGATTACACACTTCCCGTTTTTGTTTTTGCTCGAAAGGCTGTTGCGCAAACGGTTCCCAAAAATCAGTCAATGGACCGGTGATTTATTTGACAAAGCCGTAGCGAGGAAGTTGAACACAAGTCCGGCTCAGGTGGTCATCACCTATGAAAACACCAATCGCGCTACCATGAAAATAGCCAAAAGGCTGGGCAAAATCACCATGCTCGACCTGGCTCAAATCCATCACAACGATATCGTTCGATATGGCCAATGGTTTTTATCGTCTGAACGGCTCCATGCGGAACAGACCAGGGTAAATCCCCGGAAAGAAGCGGCTTTGAAATTCACCGATTATGTATGTACCCTGTCCACTTTTGCCGCAGATTCGATGATCAAAAACGGGTGGCCGGCATCCAGACTATTTATTCTCAACCTTGGCATCGACCCAGACCGCTTTGCTCCAAAACAACATTATGCTCAATCGGGGCCCCTCCGTTTACTTTTTGTTGGGACGATTATGCGCCGGAAAGGCATTGAACTTTTGCTAAACGCCGTGCGCAACCTGCCTGAAAACGCAGTCTACCTCCGGCTGATCGGGCCAATGGGTGATGCGGCCGATTTATTGCGCAGCCATTCGGGTTTGTTCACGTATTTGCCGTTTCAACACCACGACGCCCTGGTACGGCATTATCAGGAAGCCGACGTGTTTGTTTTCCCTTCGTTACTCGACTCCTGGGCACAAACTGTTCTGGAAGCCATGGCTTGTGGCACCCCTGCAATTGTGACTGAAAACACGGGCGCCAAAGACGCCGTGCTACAGGGCGGTGGCTGGGTAATCCCGGCCAATGACCGTTCGGCATTGCAGGCCTGCCTGGAAAATCTGATTGCCGACCGCACAGCAATTGAAATTCGGGGTAAAAAAGCACAAAAAATAGCCCGGCAATACACCTGGGAGCATTACGCGGAACAACTGATAGCCACGCTGACCGAAATTGCCCGTCGGGAAAATATCCCGCTACAGTGAACACTTCCCTGAATATTCTGCACATCATCCCGGCCTACAAGCCTGCGCAGCACTACGGCGGCCCCACAATTTCGGTAAGCCGGCTGGCCGAAGAACAAGCCCGCAACCAGGCCCGTGTTTCCGTATACACCACCACCGCCAACGGTAATGAAGAACTTGACCTGCCAGCTGCTCAGCCAATTGGTATGGCCGGTGTACAGGTTTGGTACTTCCGGCGTTGGACCGGCGACCACAGCCATTTCAGCCCCGCGCTTATGATGCACCTTTGGAAAACAGTCCGTCCGGCACAAGTCATCCACCTGCACTCCTGGTGGAACTGGGTGGCATTTGGAACCGCGCTGATCTGCCGTTGGCGAAGAGCCCGACTCGTTGTTAGCCCGCGCGGGATGTTAAGTCCGTTTACCCTTAAAAGTCGCGTTCGGAAAATATTTCAAAAAACTGCCGGAAGCTGGCTGCTTCGGGGTGCTGTGTTGCATGCAACCTCAGCCCGGGAATCCCGGGAACTTCAACAGTTACATCCCAAAAACCGGTGTGTCGTACTCCCGAATTGCATTGAACTACCGGCATTGAAAACCCAAACTGATACCGTTGAGCACCCGGTGTTTCAGCTTTTGTTTCTCTCCCGGATTGATCCTAAAAAAGGGCTGGATATATTGATAAATGCGCTTTCCAACCTGGAAGGTGATTGGCAACTTTCGATTGCCGGAACAGGCCCCGATTCATATGCAAGTTTTATAAAAAAGCAAATTGCAACATTGGGATTGCAGGAAAACGTTACCTGGCTGGGCTGGGTGGATGGGCCTGAAAAATGGCGCTTGCTGGATGGATCTGATTTGCTGGTGCTCCCATCGCACAATGAAAATTTTGCAAACGTTGTCCTCGAAGCCCTGGCATTGGGTACCCCGGTATTGCTAAGCGATCAGGTGGGATTGTCGGACTACGTCGAAAAACAAAACCTCGGATGGGTATGTCCGCCAAAAGCAGAACCGCTCCGGGAAACGCTGCAAGTGGCAATGGCTGCGAAATCCGCCCGGCAACGGATTCGGCAACAAGCCCCGGCAATCATACGGCGGGATTTTGACCCTCAAAAGCTGGCAAAAGCCTACCTCGATTTTTACACCAACCTGTAATGCCCCGCCTAAGCGTCATAGTTTTAACCTTCAACGAAGAAAAAAACATCGAAGCCTGTCTCGACAGTTTGAAAGCCCTGGCAAGTGTTCCTGTTTTTGTGGTCGATTCTTACTCTACTGACCAGACAATGGCCTTGCTCAATTCGCGTGCAGTTACCGTGGTCCAGCACACTTTTGAAAATTATGCCCAACAACGCAACTGGGCGCAGGCCAACGTTCCCTTCGATACCGAATGGGTGCTCCACCTTGACGCCGGTGAGCGCCTGACAGATGAAATGGCAAACTGGCTAACCAACAGTTTCGATTCCGACTCCACAGCGAATGGGTTTATGTTCAGCCGCCGAACCTATTTTATGAACCGCTGGATTCGATATGGCGGGCATTACCCCAACTTTCACCTGCGTCTTTTCCGCCGTGCCAAGGGGCATTGCGAAGCGAAAGCCTATGACCAGCACTTTGTTTGCGAAGGCAAGGTTGAAAAAGTGCCCGCTGGAATTGACCTGATGGATCAAGTGGCTAACAACCTCAGTGAGTTTACTGCAAGCCATACCCGATGGGCCCTGGCGGAGGCGCAGGAACGGGCAATGAATTCTGGATCGGAAGGCGAAGTGCTCGCACGGCTCAATGGAACTGCCATTGAGCGGAAGCGCTGGTTAAAAACGCGTTTGTTTGACAAAAGCCCCTTGTTCCTGCGTGCCTTCTTCTATTTTTTCTATCGCTATTTTATCCGACTGGGCTTTCTAGATGGCAGGCCCGGGCTGATCTTTCATTTCCTTCAGGCCTGCTGGTTCCGGTTTTTGGTGGATGCCATGTACTACGAAATGCAAAGCCAGCAGCAAAAGCCCTGAACTATGCAATCCTATCGCGACTACGGGTATAAAACAACAGCACCCAACCATGCCCATCGCTACATCCTGCCCGTGCTCACCGCCATGCTTCGGCCGGAGCTAAACCGCTGCATTCTTGACATAGGTTGTGGCAACGGTTCCCTCGCACTGGCGCTGCACAAATTGGGCTACCAGGTCTACGGCATTGATGCTTCCGAACAAGGCATAGCACTGGCAAACCAGCAATTGCCCGGGCATTTTTTTGTGCAAGACCTTCAAAAAAACAGCCTGCCGGAACCGCTGGCGACTCTGCATTTTGACACCGTTATTTCCACGGAAGTTATTGAGCATTTGTACGCGCCGCGTGATTTCCTGAATTTTTGCAAAAAAGTGCTTAGTCAAAACCCGGGTAACAAACAGCTCTTTTTGTCGACACCCTACCACGGCTACTGGAAGAACCTGGCGCTCGCTATCACCGGAAATATGGATAAACACTTCACCGCACTTTGGGATGGCGGGCATATCAAATTCTGGTCACGCAAAACCCTGAGCAGCCTGCTTCTGGAAAGCGGGTTCATGGTAACCGACTTCCAAGGGGCCGGTCGCCTGCCTTACCTGTGGAAATCCATGATAATCAAAGCAGAACTCCATGTCGAAGGCTAAATACACCCTGGGAATCAATGCGTACCATGGCGATTCGGCCGCAGCATTATTTTGCCATACGGAGCTGATCGCAGCAACCGAGGAGGAACGTATCCGGCGGGTAAAACACTGGGCAGGGCTCCCGGTGGAAGCCATCCGGTTTTGTCTGGATGAAGCCGGCATTCACCTCAGCCAGGTTGATGTGCTGGCGGTTTCCCGCGACCCGTACGCAAAAATTGGGTCCAAGATCTGGTACCTGCTCAAACAGGGAATCACCCCGTCCGTTTTGACCAGCCGGGCTAAAAATGCCGTAAGCATCACCTCCCTGAAACAGGATTTGGCCACCGCTTTTGGCCTCGATCCTTCGGCCTGGAAAGCACGGGTCGAATATGTGGAGCACCACCGGAGCCACCTGGCCTCTGCATTTTATGTTTCGCCCTTTGAGCATGCAGCCTTGCTTTCGATCGATGGCATGGGCGATTTCTCGTCCACCATGCGCGCTGTAGGGCACGGCAATAAAATCAGGGTGCTGGACAGTATTTCATACCCGCATTCCCTCGGCATTTTTTTCACGGCGTTCACGCAGTACCTGGGTTTTCCCAACTACGGCGACGAGTACAAGGTGATGGGTTTGGCGCCCTACGGCAAACCTGTTTTTTTTGAAAAATTAAAGGACGCGATTCACCTTAAACCTAATGGCCTATTTGAACTGAACAGCCGTTATTTCCGCCATTTCAAGGAAGGTGTGCAGATGAACTGGGAGGCAGGCGCACCCACTATCGGGCCGCTCTTTTCCGAACAGGTGATCAAAGAGTTTGGGCCTGCACGGCCGATTGGCAAACCTGTGGACGAGCAACATGCCGACCTGGCAGCCTCGATTCAGAAAATGTGCGAAACGGTATTGTTTCACCTCGTAAATGATCTGCATCAAAAAACCGGATTGAAAAACTTATGCCTGGCCGGAGGTGTGGCCCAAAATTCGGTGGCCAACGGGAAAATCCGGGCAAATACCCCGATGGAGCGACTGTTCGTTCCGCCCGCCGGACATGATGCCGGCACCAGCGTTGGCGCGGCATTGTATGTTTTTCATCAGAAAAACAGGATTCAACGGCCCGGCTTCACCCGCCAGGCCTATACCGGCGCCCGGGCAACGCCGCAAGCGATAAAAAAGGCCCTGGAGGCCCGTGGCATTGCTTTTCAATGTCTGCCCGATGTCCAATTATTTGAACTGGTTACCGACTGCCTGATCAACGGCGGTGTGGTGGGCTGGTTTCAGGGGCGGGCCGAATTTGGCCCAAGGGCCTTGGGCAACCGCTCCATTCTTGCCGATCCGCGCCGGGCCGATGCCCGGGAGTTGCTGAATGAAAAAATCAAACGCCGGGAAAGTTTCCGCCCCTTTGCGCCTTCAATTCTTGCCGAGTGTGCCGATTCGTTTTTTGAAAACCCCGACGATGTGCCGTTCATGGAAAAAGTGTACCGCATTCGCGCGAACAAACAGGCGCTGATTCCTGCCGTGACACATGTCGACGGTACGGGGCGTTTGCAAACGGTGGTCCGGCAAGACAATCCCCGGTATTACGATTTGATCTCGGCGTTTTTCCAAAAAACCGGGGTGCCGGTACTGCTCAATACTTCGTTCAACGAAAATGAACCGATCGTGAATACACCCGAGGAGGCACTGGATTGCTTTTGCCGGACCAACATGGATATGCTGGTGCTGGAAAATTTTGTGGTTCAGCGGTGAGTTTTTTGAAAATTAAGGATGTTAGGTTTACTTTAAAAACGAACGGGACGTTCGTAGTACATGAAAATCAGCGTCATAACAGTTTGCCGGAATAGCGCCCAAACCATCCGCGATACGCTCGCCAGTGTGCGCAGCCAGACGCATCCCCAGATTGAACATATTTTGATCGACGGCGCATCTACCGACAATACATTGGACGTTATCCGGGAATTTGAGCACGTGACCCAATGCATCAGCGAGCCCGATCGCGGCCTGTATGATGCCATGAACAAAGGCATACAATTGGCCACAGGCGCCGTGGTCGGGATTTTGAATGCCGACGATTTTTATGCAGATCCGAACGTATTGACCAAGGTGGCTAAGGTTTTTGAACAACAACAAAAAATTGCAGCCGTGTATGGTGATTTGCGCTATGTGCATCCCAGGGCAACAAATCGCACCATCCGATTTTGGCGATCCGGGCCTTTCGATCCGAAGATGTTTCGCTATGGCTGGATGCCGCCCCACCCGACTTTTTTTGTGCGCCGTAAAATGTATGAAGCGCATGGTGGGTACGACACCCGGCTGCGCAGTGCCGCCGATTACGAGCTGATGCTTCGTTTTTTGTATAAATTCCGCATCCCGGTTTGGTATTTGCCCGAAGTATTGGTGCATATGCGGACGGGCGGACTGAGCAATCGCTCGTTGCGAAACCGTTGGCAGGCCAACCGCGAAGACCGCAATGCCTGGGCAATGAACGGCCTGCAACCGGCATTTTATACACTTTGGCTTAAGCCACTTCGAAAGATTCCCCAATACCTTTACCGCTCAGAAACCTGACTGCTTAACCATGACCATTGCATTGATCGTCGGCGCCCGGCCTAATTTTATTAAGGCCGCTCCACTGTGGAAGGCCTTGCAGCAATTTCCGGAGCTCAAGGTCTACCTGATCCATACCGGTCAGCATCAGGATGCAGTGATGAGCAGTGTTTTTTTAGACGGCCTCGGACTCCCGGCACCGCATTTTTGCTTGCCGGAACGCCGATCAGGCGTGGTGCAGAAAATAGCGCAAATTATTTTTGGACTGGAAACCATTTTTCAAAAAATCCGTCCGGATTGGGTCTTCGTAATCGGCGATGTTACGTCGACCCTGGCCGGTGCCTTGGCCGCCAAACAGCAGGGTATCCGGGTGGCACATGTGGAAGCAGGGCTGCGCAGTGGCGATCTGGAGATGCCGGAAGAGCGGAACCGCATTCAGGTGGATCATCTTTCCGATTTGCTATTTGCCAGCGAGACTTCCGGCGTGTTCAATCTGGAGCGGGAAGGCATACCGTCAGAGCGGATTTTTTTCCCGGGAAATGTGCTGATTGATGCCTTGCACGCTGTTTTGCCGGAGGCAAAAATGCTGAACCCGCACACGGTCATTCGAACGGCGCTTTTCAACAACCCCGGTCAACTGCTTCCGAAAAACTGGGCACTGGCAACCTTTCACCGACCCTCGAATGTGGACCAATTGGCCGGTTTGCAAAAAACCATTCAACTGTTGCAGGCTGCCGCGCGCTGGTTGCCGGTTCTTTTTCCGGTCCACCCGCGGACCATGAAAAGTCTCAAGCGGCACATGCTGGATCAGCATTTGCAGGGTACGCCCAACCTGTATCTCCTCCGGCCATTAGGCTACGCCGAAATGATCTGCCTGACCAGGACGGCTAAATTTGTGCTCACCGATTCGGGTGGCGTTCAGGAAGAGTCGACCTGCCTGAATGTCCCTTGCCTGACCTTCCGCAGCAGCACCGAACGTCCGGCAACCGTTGAAACCGGCACCAATATGTTGATTTCCGACCTTGAAATTCAAACAGCCGAAGCACAGATCGAAGTACTTTTGGCCGGAAGGTACAAGTCGGGGGCGATCCCGCCGTTATGGGACGGGCAGGCTGCTCCCCGGATTGTGCAACACCTCATCCAAGTATCCCAACATCAGACAGGCAGTGCCTACACATTTGCGCCGGCCTGGAAAAAATAGACATGAAAAAAGCATTAATCACCGGAATTACCGGGCAAGACGGCGCTTACCTTGCTGAATTTCTTTTGAAAAAAGGCTACATCGTACATGGCATCAAACGCCGTAGCTCGCTTTTCAACACCGACAGGATCGACCACTTGTACCAGGATCCGCACGTTTCCAACCGCAACTTTATCCTGCACTATGGCGACCTCACCGACAGCACCAATTTGATCCGCATTGTGCAGGAAGTACAGCCCGACGAAATCTACAACCTGGGCGCACAAAGCCATGTGAAGGTGAGCTTTGAAACGCCGGAATACACCGCCAATGCCGATGCTGTGGGCGCCTTGCGGCTACTGGAAGCTATCCGGTTGTTGGGCCTGGAACAAAAAACGAAGTTCTACCAGGCATCTACTTCCGAATTGTACGGATTGGTACAAGAGGTGCCGCAAACGGAAAAAACGCCATTTTATCCCCGGTCGCCCTACGCGGTAGCCAAACTCTACGCCTACTGGATTACCGTGAACTACCGCGAAGCGTACAACATGTATGCCTGCAACGGCATCTTATTCAACCATGAATCGCCCATACGCGGAGAAACATTTGTGACGCGCAAGATCACCCGCGCCGTTGCGCGTATTGCCCTGGGCATGCAAGACAAACTCTGGCTCGGCAATCTCGATGCCGAACGCGACTGGGGCCATGCCCGCGATTTTGTGGAAGCCATGTGGCTTATCCTCCAGCAGCCTGAACCGGAAGATTTTGTGGTGGCTACCGGCCAAAAAACTTCCGTCCGAGATTTCGTGCGGATGGCCTTTGCCGAGGTTGGTGTAAGCCTGGAATTCCGGGGTTCCGGGGTTGAAGAAAAAGGCATCGTGACCGCCAGCCAGCATGCCGAATTCCAACTCCAACCAGGCACCGAAGTTTTGGCTGTTGATACCGCCTATTACCGCCCAACGGAAGTGGATCTGCTAATTGGCGATGCGCGTAAAGCGCAGGAAAAACTTGGTTGGAAACCAAAATATTCGCTGCAGGAAATGATCAAGGAAATGGTTGCTGCCGATCTGGAATTGTTCCGCCGTGACAAACTGCTGCACGATGCTGGTTTCTCCATAAAAAAACAGGCAGAGTGAGGTGGCATGGGACTTTCGGATTGCTAAACCCGGACGACTGTTTTTAAAAACACCGTTTGGGAGCCTGTTTTTGGTCAGTGGTTTTGCCCTGCTGGTGTTTGGGTTTTGTTATCCCACACATTTTTTGGTCGCCGATGAACTGGCATACTTTGAACAGGCCCGGGCATTTTCAGCCGGACAGACCTGCGCAATTGACTACCCACCCGGAACAGCAATTCTTGCCACTTTTTTTATCTGGTTTGGAGGAAACCAGGCTGTTTTTTGGAGCAGTTTTACGTGTTGGCTTGCCGGAACCTGGGCGCTGGCGCTGACCTTGCACAAAACCGGAAAACCGGTCGGCTGGGCCCTGTATCCCTGGTTTTTTATCCCTGGGCTGGTATTTATCCGAACCCTGATGAGCGACATGCCCAGTTTTGCGCTGGCTACAGTTTTCGGGTTGCTTTGCACTGCCCTATCGCCAAACCGCAAGGTTCTGTTTTCGGCAGGTTTAGTAGGAGGGCTTGGTTTGTTATTTCGGGAAACTAATTTGTTGTGGGTGCTGCCATTTGCCCTGGGAATTATTTTTCGCCAAAAAACGGCATGGCCGTGGTTTTGGTTGGGTTTACTCATTGGTTCACTGCCCAGGCTGATTGCCGGATGGGCGCTGCATCAAAACCCGGTATTTTTACGCGACCCGGGAATTCCATTTTCCTGGAGTGCATTACCCGGCAATTTGGCTTTTTATGCCTTGGCTTTATCTGTAATTCTCCCCGGAGGACTTTGGTTTTTATGGAAAAGTAAAAATCCATACCGGATAGAAATCGCCACTTGTGCAGGGCTGTTCCTTTTAATCTACGGTTGCTACGATTATGATGCCCTGGCGAAAAGCGGATACAAAGGAATTTTGCTCCAGGCTCGATTTATGCTCCCCTTGCTGCCATTTTTTGCGCTATCGGCAGCCTGGACACCCCTGAAGTTTCACCGAAAAACAGCAGTCGTATTTTGGGTGTTAGCGTGTTTACTATTTGCCAGCATTCAAATCGCCGGACGTCTTTATAATGCCGAGCAACAAAAAAACACCACGGCATTATTAAAAATACCGTTCGGGCTTCAAATTTCATTCAGCCCGGACGAAAGCCCGAAATACCTGAATGCCTTATACGGCCCGTCAACTATATTGGATGGTCATGCGTTATCTGACCGGATGCTTCAAAGTTGCAACATTTGGTACGCACACCTGATCAGTCGATCGGAAAGTGCCGACCGGGAGGCAAAGGCAAAGGCAGCCTTATCGGCTTTTTATGCACGTTTTGCCGGTTGGGACATTGATCAAATCGATCAGGTAGTACTTGCAGACGGGACAAGGTTGTACGTTTGGAGGGCTCAAAAAAAGGACAATGATGAGGAAAAACGATAAAATTTATATTGCCGGACACCGTGGTATGGTAGGGTCGGCAATCCTGCGCAGATTGCAGGCGGCCGGGTTTGAAAATTTTGCCTTGCGCAGTTCTGCAGAACTAGACCTGCGCAATCAGGTGACTGTACAGCAATTTTTCAAAGCGGAGCAACCAGCCTACGTTTTTCTGGCAGCCGCCAAAGTTGGCGGCATCCTGGCGAACAACCGGTACCGGGCAGAATTTCTGTACGATAATTTGATGATTGAAGCCAACGTCATTCACGCTGCCTGGCAACATGGCGTGAAAAAACTATTGTTCCTAGGGTCATCGTGTATTTATCCCAAACTGGCGCCTCAGCCGCTCAAGGAGGAATATTTGTTAACCGGGTTGCTAGAGCCCACCAATGAACCCTATGCCATTGCCAAAATTGCCGGCATTAAACTTTGCGACGCATACCGGGACCAATACGGCTGTAATTTCATTTCCGTTATGCCCACGAATCTCTACGGCCCCAACGACAATTATCATCCGGAAAACAGCCACGTCTTGCCTGCCCTCCTGCGCAAATTTCACGAAGCCAAACGCGACGGTGCGCCAAGCGTGACGCTATGGGGAACGGGTACGCCCCGCCGCGAGTTTTTGCATGTGGATGATTTGGCTGACGCCTGCTACTTCTTGATGGAACATTACGATGAACCTGGGTTTGTCAATATCGGTACCGGTGAAGATTTGCCTATTTTGGAACTGGCGCAGTTGGTTAAAAAAATTGTGGGCTATACCGGCACCATTGAGCACGACCTTAGCAAACCCGATGGTACCCCGCGCAAATTGATGGACGTGAGCAAACTCCATGCGAAAGGCTGGAAGGCTAAAATAGGTCTCGAAACCGGCATAAAGCAAGTTTATCAAGACATACAAACACAACTATAGATCATGGCACAAACCAAACAGACCTACGTAGCGATAATGGCCGGTGGCGTCGGGAGCCGTTTCTGGCCCGGAAGCCGCGAAGCACGGCCTAAACAATTTATGGATATGCTCGGCGTCGGCAAAAGCCTGCTCCGGCTCACCTTTGAGCGTTTTTTACCAATATGTCCGGCTTCCAATATTTACATCGTAACAAATGCCGCGTACCGCGATCTGGTAAAAAAAGAACTTCCGGAATTAATCGATAATCAAATTATTGGGGAGCCAAGCCGGAACAACACAGCGCCATGCATAGCCTACACAGCCTTCAAACTGGCTGGACTCGATCCCGATGCGAATATGATTGTGGCGCCATCCGATCATATTGTGCTGCAGGAGGAAACTTTCCGGCAGAAAATAAGTCAGGCACTCGAATTTGCTTCAGCCAACGACTCCCTGGTTACCCTCGGGATAAAACCATCCCGGGTGGATACTGGGTACGGTTATATTCAATTTGAACAGGCCGCAGAAAATGGTGTCTTCAAGGTTGCCCGTTTTACTGAAAAACCGGACCGCCAAACCGCCGCGCAATTTGTCCAATCAGGTGAATACCTTTGGAATGCCGGAATTTTTGTCTGGAGTCTTAAGTCGGTGCTCGATGCCTTTCAAAACCTGTCACCGAAAATTTATCAAATTCTCGCACAAGGGCGTAGTCAATACAACACACCCGAAGAGCAGGGGTTTATGGAAAAATATTACCCGACCACTCCGGAGATTTCCGTGGACTTTGCCATCATGGAAAAAGCGAAAAATGTGTACACCATTCCTTCTGAATTTGGTTGGTCCGACCTGGGCACCTGGGCAAGCCTGCATGCTGAATGTCCGAAAGACAGCCACGGTAATGTATTGCAGGGAAATGCCATACTTGTGATGGAAACAAGTGATTGTTTGGTCCGGGCGCCGAAGGATAAACTGGTCGTTGTGAAAGACCTGAATGACTATATAATTGTAGATGAGCCAGATGTATTATTGATCTATCCAAAATCAAAAGAACAGGAAATCAAACAGGTTAGAACGGCTGTCAATACCCGCTTTGGGGAAATTTATCTTTGAGATGAGAAAATTTTTTTGACATATGGTTTGAACCATTAAAGAGTTTGCATACATTAGCCCCATCAACATTTTTAATCCTTTTTTAATCACCGTTTCTCATTCACCTGAGTTATTCGGTCCCGGTCTGTGAACCATTTTAATCATCACTTAAACAGCAGCACCGTGAGACAACAGTACCAAGCTATCACTGTCCACCCTGAGATCCAAGATGGAGCACCCGTTTTTAGCGGAACACGCATTCGAATTGAAACATTTTATGACTTTATGCGAATTGGCGTAAGCGTCAATGAGTTTTTGCATGAGTTTCCTTCTATTACCCGCGATCAAGCCCTGGAGGTCTATAATTTGGTTGAAAAACAATATACCGTAGAC
This sequence comes from Lewinellaceae bacterium, assembly GCA_020636075.1. Lineage (GTDB taxonomy): Bacteria > Bacteroidota > Bacteroidia > Chitinophagales > Saprospiraceae > M3007. The sequence continues at coordinate 82,304 of JACJYO010000001.1, forward strand.
CAGATTAAATCCCTGGTTGATGGTCCAAGTAATTCCTCTTCATCCTCGCGGATGTATTCGACAAGTCGCTAGAACAAAACAAACACGCACACCCTACTGCGCCATTCGTCAGCCTGACGAATGGCGCAGTGCTATTTTAGCCGTACTTTAAACGTAAAATTGTTTGCCCGCAAAAAAAATTCTGCTCGTGGCCAATACGGCCTGGAACCTGTGGAACTACCGCAGGGCATTGATCGGCAAAATACTTGAAGCCGGATATGACGTTGTGCTGGCGGCTCCGCCGGATCGTTTTCAACAGCAGCTTCAGGATAGATTTTCTGTCCGGTTTGTTCCGCTAAAACATCTTTCGCGCCGTAGTTTTTCAATTTTAAAAAATGTCCGGTTTATTTGGGAATGTTGTCGTTTATATCGGCGCGAGCGTCCCGATCTGGTTTTGCTTTTTACCATAAAGCCCAATATTCTTGGAAATATTGCCGCTCGTTTAATTGGTATTTCTACGCTTTCCGTCATCGAAGGACTTGGGTATTCCGGAACACATGCAGCCCGGTGGCGCTGGCTTGCAGCACCGTTGTACCGGTTAGCACTGAAGCATCAGGGTAAAGTAGTCTTTCTGAATCATGCGGACAGGCAGGCATTTTGCGAACATAAACTGGTTAAGCCAGACCAAACTTTGCTGATTCACGGCCCCGGGGTAGATACCGAATATTTCAAGGCTGCCCATCATACCAACTCGGAAAAAGTTGTTTTTCTGTATTGCAGCAGGTTATTGATAGAAAAAGGCATTCGGGAATTTGTAGAAGCAGCCCGGAAAATGAAGCAACTACACAACAACCTGGAATTTCATGTTTTGGGTGATCCAGACCCTGGCAACCCTGCCACACTCACCGAAACAGAACTCCAGGCTTGGAAACGACAGCAAATTGTTCAGTTCTTCAGCAGTGTCGATGACGTCCGGCCATATTTGGCCCAGGCCGATGTGCTGGTTTTGCCCAGTTATTACCGGGAGGGTGTTCCGCGTACCGTGCTGGAGGCAATGGCTATGGAAAAAATTATTGTGACTACGGAAATGCCCGGTTGCCGGGATACCGTGGAAGAAGGGGAAAATGGTTTTTTGGTACTACCTAAAAATGTCGATGCCCTGATTGAAGCCATGCAGAAAATATGTACCAGCACTCCGGAAAACCGCCGTCAGATGGGTGCGTATAGCCGGCAAAAAGTTTTACAGGAATTCAGTGATCAACAAATCCTGCCGCAATATTTGAACGCAATCAAATCTTTAACAACTTGATATATGCGGCTGAAACGGCTTCAATTTCAAACGGTTTGATCCTGTTTCCCTGCGGGTGATCCTCGGAAGCAAAATCAGCTTCCAAAAAGTGTAGCCAATGCCGGAATTGCACTTCTGAAACTCTGTTTTGCTGAACCGAAAGAATCAGCAAACGGGAGTCTTCACCCCAAAATTGAACGAATGCGTCATCTTCTACATAGGACAAATGCAAAACCGGTTTGCCGGAGGCCAGGTACTCTACCGCTTTGCTGGGCAATTGATACGGGGTTGTATTGCCTATATTGAGGAGGATATCCATCTGACGCATAGCCAGCCGAATTTCTTCCCTGGAGCGCAATCCATGCAATTGCACATATGCCACGCCAACGAATTTTTCGTAAAACTCCGGAAACACTTCTCCGAAAAAATGGACGAGCAGTTTACCGCACAGATATGGACGGGCCGCAAAGGTTTTTTCAAGCAGGAGCAACAAAGCATCCGGCGTGCGTACCGGTTTGTACAATGCACCAAAATAACCCAGGTGAATCATCGAATTTTTTGAATCCCTGGGTTCCAAATCTTCAGGCTGCCAAGCCGGGTGGAGTAAGGGTGGCACCACATGTACCTTATCCGCAACCGCGCCATAAACCCGGCGATATACAGCCTGGATAGCAGGGTTGGTCACCACAATTGCATCAGCCAATTTGAAAATTTGCGCTTCAAGTCGACGGCTTAATCGGCCATAAAAAAGGGGGTTGTTCAACGCTTGTGCCGGCTGAGCAAACGGGTCGCCAATGTCAGCCAACCAAGCTAAATCCGGGACCTTGCGTTTGGCATATTGTCCGATCAAATGACCCGTGAAGGGCAAGGAGACCGAGATAACCGCATCAAATTCATATTGCCGAAGCAATGCCCGAACCTGCTTACGGGCAGGAAAATACCAGATACAGGCATCGTCCGGGAAATATATTTTTTTCCAAACCACCTTGTACAGCCAGGTAAACAGCCGCAATACCCACCCCGGACGAACTACGCGCTGCCCTACCCTGCCACGCCCGCCTTTCAGACCGGCATAATAGTAAACCACTTCTTTCAGGGAATCAAAGCCTGCGCGATGCACCCAGACACCACGCACTTGATCACGCTTCAGATAGCCCCGCTGCCGTGCACAAACAACATGGACCTCATGCCCTTGGGCGGCCCAATACTCCGCCAAACTCGTCCAGCGGTGCGCCCGCGGGTGGATGAACGGATAATACCAGGCAGAAATGATGAGCAAGTTTGCCATATGCAATGATTTGTACGTTGGTCAGGTAAGCAACTCCAGGTAAACTGCACGAAGTGCTGCCGCGCTCGATTGCACTGTAAAATTGGCTTCTACTTGCTTGCGGGCGTTTGTCCGAAAACGGATGTATTCCGGGCTTCCCATCAAATAAAACGTTTGGATAGCCTCCGCTAACCCGGCAGCATCCCGCTCATCAACCAGGAGTCCGGAGCGCCCGTGCCGGACTTCATCTGCCAGGTCAAAATGCCGGGTAGTTAGCACAGGCAGGCCGACCGCCTGCGCTTCCAGCAAAACCACCGGCGTAGCTTCATGATCGCCGTCAGCCGTGCGGCAACTGGGGTGAATAAACGCATCAAATTGGGCGAGAAAAGTTGCCATTTCTGTGTGAGGCACCGGGTTGAGCCAACGCACATTTTGCTCCAGGTTATGCGCTCGCATGAATTGTTTGAGCCGGCGTACCAGCGATTTGTCCTGCTCCTCTCCGGCAAGGGTCAGGTGCAAATTTGGACAACTCGACAGAGCCAGTTTTAAGGCCTCCAAGGTAGTCAGGTGCCCTTTTTTTTCGGTAAAAGTGGCCACTTGTACCAGATTCAATTCACCGGGTAATTTATTTTTTGAACAAAAAGGAAACAAGGCAAGATCCGGACTTGGCCGAACAACCCGGAGTTTTTCAGGCGGGCAGCCCAAGGCCTCCAGGGCCTGACAGCCGGTCGGACTGGCAGCAATAACACGACTTGCTCCCGCAAACAACTGGCGGTACTTCCGACGAAAAACCGGCCGGCGGTTCAATAATTTTTCATAGTCAAAGCCGTAAAACGTGACGACCAGTGGCCGTCCCAGTTTTTGCGCCAGCGGTAAATACAGGCAACCGGTCGGGCCAAAATGTGCATGTAAAATATCAGGAGGATCGTGCCGAAGCTGTTGTTCCAGCCACCACCGGTAACTGGGGAAAAAGCGCTGTGAACGCGCGAACAGTCGTTGCCAGGACGGAAACTCCCATTCCGAACCCGGCTCCAACATACCGGGAAATTGCAGCGGGAATTGCCAAAACCGCAACTGTGAGTGATAAAACTGATTTCGAACGATCCAGGGAGCAGCCACTTCAGCATGCTGCAAATGCAGCAACAACCGCCCAACCCAGCTCAAGGTGCTGGGTAAATACCAGTCGAACAAATGCAGAACGCGCATACGCTATATTCAGAGGCCACTTACGTCCACCCGCAACTTGCCTTTTGAAAACAGGTCGACCCGAAGTCCCGAGGCCGTCACGCGTGTTTGTTCCACGGTAAGGCTGTCGACGGTTCCGGACAAGAGCACGCCTGGTTGAATCTCGTAGTGGTTCAGCGTTTGCTGAATGGAATTTTTAAGTTCTGAAATATTCTCTGTCAAGGGAAAAGTCATGGAAGATGCCATGCGTTTTTTTATGGTTCCGGAAAACAACCAAGCCGCTGATTTAAGTAAAAAATTCCGGGTTTCGGTATGGAAATCAAGGTCTGCAACTTCGATCTGATTTTTTTCGGGGTTAAATACCGGGCGGCCCATAAAATAGATATTACCGTTGAACGAGCCGGAAAGTCTGGCATTGACAACCAACCTGTCGTCATTCCCCCAAAGTTTGATTTCTTCGATCAACACCTTGCGTTTACCTGACTCGAAAGTCTGCCCCACCATGGCAGCCCGCACCAACCGTTCAGCCTCTGGAAAGGGCACATCGGTAACGATACGCACCTGGAAACCTTCGGGCGCCTGGTGGATTGCCCGGAGGTTGGGCACATTGGAATTTTCGCGAAACACCGGTTTTTCACCGAAAGTGACGTCGTTGTAACATTCCACGGCGATGCTGGCACGCAAGGAATTCATGTCCGTCACCAGCGGCGTCATGGCAATTGAAATCGGCGTTGTTTTGATCCACATCCGGTAAGAATCATCGAGTAGCACCGGTTCCTGGAGGGCTGTCCAGGCTTCCTGCACATAGGGCCGAAGATTGAATTGCTGGTTGATCATGCGATCAAGGGTTTGGCTCAGGGTCGATTTGCTGCGGTTGAGCGCCAGGTTGGCCAGCGACTCGATATTGATGTTGCCAAGTCCGGTTTTCAACACCGGTTTGGTCAGCCATTCGTGGTATTCCACTTCAGTATGCGTTTTCAATGACCAATCAGGATTAATACCGAAAGTAGTTTTCATGTTGAGTGCCAGATCGCCCTGCACCTCGGCAGCCCCAAGGAAAAGTTTTTGCTTTGCCCAAACATTTAGCGGTATCCGGTATTTAAAAACATTGCCGCTCAGGAACATCGTGATTGGCTGAATTTTGGTGAGTTTCAGCATCAGGTCGTCACCTCCGTTGTCGGTGTAGGAATAATCTTCATAAAGCACGCCTACGAGCTTCGAATTGAGGCCCGTCACCAGGTCATTGACCGAAATGTGGAAGGGAATGGTCAGCGTAGATATCAGTGGCGTTTCGTCAACCATATTGTAACGTTCGCCCGGGTGCGGGGCGCTTACATTTTTAGCGGATTTGCAAAATGAAAACAAGGCAGTGGCTGCCGTAAGGGCGCCATAAAGGAATACGCGTTTCATGTATAAAGTTGTTCAACAGAGCAAAGATATGTGTTCTTGGCGAGGCCTTGTTTTGAGTTTTGACATTGCCAGAACCGTTCCCGATCCGTATTTTTCTTACAATTTGCCCTTGCGCTGGAACGTACAAATCAATCTATCTTACCGCAACATTCTCAACCTGCGATTTAAAAACTTCTGTTATGCCGCGATTTCTCCTGCTTTCCTCCGCTGTACTCCTTTTTGCCTTTTGTAAAAATAATGCCACGCCGGACAGCCCTGCGCAACGCCCGGCCTATGCCATCGCTATCCATGGTGGCGCCGGCACAATCCGAAAAAGTGATATGACACCGGAGCAGGAAACCGGGTATCGTGCCGCGCTCGACACAGCGCTAACAATCGGTGAAACGATTTTAAAAAACGGCGGTATTGCCTTGGATGCAGTAACGGCAACGATCGCCTATCTCGAAGACAATCCCCTGTTCAACGCCGGCCGCGGTGCCGTATTCACCCATGAGGGGCGCAATGAACACGATGCCAGCATCATGGATGGCAGCAACCAAATGGCAGGTGCTGTAGGTGGAGTTAGTATTGTAAAACACCCGATCCTGCTGGCGCGGGCAATTATGGAAAAATCGCCGCATGTTATGCTCAGCGGCCGCGGCGCCGAACAGTTTGCCATCGAAAATGGCCTCGACACGGTGGCGCCATCCTGGTTTTTTACACAACGCCGCTGGGATAGTTTGCAAAAAGTATTGGAAAAAGAAAAAGCACAACAACCACAAGGTTTGATCAAGCCCACCGGGTTCAAGGATCAAAAATTCGGTACCGTGGGTTGTGTGGTACTCGATAAAAACGGCAACCTCGCCGCAGGCACCTCTACCGGCGGCATGACCAACAAACGCTGGAACCGTCTGGGCGATACCCCAGTGATTGGCGCCGGCACTTACGCCTCGAATGACGGCTGTGCGGTATCGTGCACCGGCCATGGAGAATTTTTTATCCGGTATGCGGTAGCGCATGATGTTTGGGCGCACATGGTATACGGCGGCCTGTCGCTGGAAGATGCGGCCAACCAAATTGTGATGCAAAAACTGGTGGAAAAAGGCGGTGAAGGCGGCCTGATTGCGGTGGACAAAAACGGGAATATTGCCATGCCGTTCAATTCGGAAGGCATGTACCGCGGCTACGCCAAACCGGGCGAACGGCAGGTGTTGATTTTTCGCGGATTGTAACGGCGGACCTCTGGTCCGCCTAAGAACCTGGCCAGGTTTTCATAGTGTGCCGAAAACGGGGACAAGTTTTTAGCAAGATTGGGCGGACCGGAGGTCCGCCGGTACACACGAAGATTAGGCGGACCAGAGGTCCGCCGTTACACGAGGCTGTTTTACTTTTGTGCAAAACACAATTTCAAAAAAATGACACCGCTCGCCGAACGCATGCGCCCGCAAACCCTCGATGCCTTTCTTGGCCAGCAACACCTGGTGGGCGAAAATGCTGTGCTTCGGCAGGCTATTGAAGCTGGAAAAATCCCATCGTTCATTTTGTGGGGTCCGCCGGGAGTTGGCAAAACCACCCTGGCGCAGTTGATTGCCAAATTGTTAAAAAAACCATTTTATCAGCTTTCGGCGATCAACTCGGGCGTGAAAGATATCCGGGAAGCCATTGACAATGCCGAAAAGACAACCCTGTTTCAGGCAAAAGGCGCGATTTTGTTCATCGACGAAATCCACCGTTTTTCCAAAAGCCAGCAGGATGCCCTGCTTGGAGCGGTGGAAAAAGGCACGGTAACGCTAATCGGTGCAACAACGGAAAACCCCTCCTTTGAAGTTATCCCGGCCTTGCTTTCGCGCTGCCAGGTGTATGTACTGGAGCACCTGACCAAGGCCGAGCTGATTTCCTTGCTCGATCGGGCACTTGAGGAGGATGAGGGGTTGAAAAATGCTGACATCGAAATGGTTGAAACAGATGCGCTGCTGTTGTACTCCGGTGGCGACGCCCGACGTCTGTTGAATGCGCTCGAATTGGTGTCCAACTACGGAAAGCCCGGTGAAACCCTGCGCATTACCAATGAGGTGGTGCGGCAGCGCATCCAGCAAAATATTGCCCTGTACGACAAAAGCGGCGAACAACACTACGATATTATTTCGGCTTTCATCAAAAGTGTGCGCGGCAGCGACCCCAATGCGGCAGTGTATTGGCTGGCGCGTATGCTGGATGGCGGCGAGGATATTGAGTTTATTGCCAGGCGGCTCGTCATTCTGGCTGCCGAAGATATTGGCCTGGCAAATCCAAATGCCTTGCTGCTCGCAACCACAACGATGGACGCCATCCGAATGATCGGCATGCCGGAAGCGCGGATTATCCTTTCGGAATGCACCATTTACCTGGCAACGTCTCCCAAAAGCAATTCTGCGTACCTGGCCATCAACGATGCACTGGAGGCTGTGCGTAGCAGTGGCGGCCAACCTGTACCGCTACACCTGCGCAATGCCCCAACCAAACTGATGAAGGAACTGGACTATGGCGCCGGGTACAAATATGCCCATGATTTCCCCGGGCATTTTGTCCAACAAGAGTTTTTGCCGGAGTCGCTTCGCCGCAAAATCCTGTATGAACCTGCCAGTAATCAGGCAGAAGCGCGCGTTCGCCAAAAGCTGCAGGAAGACTGGAAGGACTGGTATTCGTATTAGCGTTTCATTCCTGAATTGGAAACTAAGTGCCGCTTTTGTCGTGCAGTAGCCGACAGATTATCCGGTTTGTTCACCCAAACAGGCCTTAACCTGTTTCGAATGATGGTACTTTTGCCCCCTGTTTTTATGTTCTGTTATCTCTTTCTCAACCACAGTTCTTGCTGTTATTTTCATGAAACAAGTTTTTAAATTTATTCTGCTAGCCTCCGTGTTGGTTGGCACAGGATCGTTGCACGCCCAGAATTTTAACATCCAACTGCGCGGCACCCTGGAATATCCCGGTCAAACCTTAGCCAATATTTGTGGATTTGCCCAAAATGGAAAAGAATACGCCCTGGTCGGCGCATCCAAAGGCTTATCCATTGTTGATGTAACCAATCCCGACAATCCGGTTGAAATTGTTCAAATACCTGGTCCGGACAATCTGTGGAAGGAAATCAAGGTATATAGCCATTATGCCTATGTCACTTCAGAAGGTGGTGGTGGTGTACAAATAGTTGATTTGAGCGCACTGCCAAGTCCCAATCTGGCCTACCACAACTATACGGGAAACGGCAATATTGAAAATCAACTAAATGAAATCCATGCGCTCCATATTGACGAGGCGAAGGGATTTCTGTACACCTTCGGCGGCAACTTCAGCAGTGCCCGGGTGCACAACCTGAATATTGATCCGTATAATCCTGTATATGCCGGAAAATTTGATCAACTCGGGTATATCCACGACGGCTTCGCACTTAATGACACCCTGTACTCCTGCCATATTTACAACGGTTTGTTGGCTGTTGTGGATATGCGGGACAAACTCAACCCCAAGGTGCTGGGCACTGTTGAAACACCGGGGCGTTTTACGCACAATTCCTGGTTGCTGGATGACCATCGGTATATTCTGACAACCGATGAAACGACGCCTTCCTTCGTAACATCCTATGACATCAGCGACCCAACTGACATCAAAGAACTGGATCGCTTTTCCACCAATGACGGCAATAATTCTATCGGGCACAATACGCACGTACGCAACAATTATGCAATCACCTCCTGGTATACCGATGGTGTGGCCATTGTTGATGCGCACAAACCCGACAACCTGGTATTGGTTGGCCAATACGATACCTGGCCGCAAGCCGGCGGGCCGGGATTCGACGGTTGCTGGGGTGTATATCCGTTTCTGCCTTCCGGTAATTTGGTGGCATCGAACATTCCTAACACCAATGGCGGCATCGGAAAACTTTTCGTGCTTACGCCGACCTATGCGCGCGCCTCCTATCTGGAAGGCCAAATTATGGACGGCTGCACCGGGAATCCGATGATCGGGGCATCCATTTCCATTAATGCCAACAATGCGGTTGTGTCTGAATCCTCAAAAAATGACGGCAGTTTCAAAACCGGCCTGGCTAAATCCGGCACATTTACCGTAACGGTTAGCAAACCAGGGTATGTCAGCCAAACACTGGATCTGAATTTTGTCCAGGGGCAAGTGACATCCTTGAATACGACACTGGAACCAATATCTTCGTTTAATGTGACGGGGAAAGTTATTGATCAGACCTCCGGCGCCGTATTGGAGAACCGGACGTTCACCTTAAAAAACGATATTAAAGAATATAAAATTCAAACAAATGCCAGCGGCCAATTCGACCTGTCTTGTGTATTCGGCGGCAATTACCGGGCAGGTACCTGGGGATATTTGGTTGCCGACGTGGTGGTCGATCAAAATGGCAGCCTGACTATCCCTTTGCAACCGGCCTATTACGACGATTTTGAACTGGATTTGAACTGGACCTCCTCCGGAACGGCCTCTGATGGTTACTGGGAACTTGGCGAGCCAATCGGAACTTCTTTGTTTGGCGAACAAAGCAACCCGGATTTCGATATCGACAGCGACAATGGCGACCAATGTTATGTCACCGGAAATGGCGGTGGTTCGGCAGGCAACGACGACGTAGACGGCGGGCAAGTAACTCTGACTTCTCCGGTTATTAAACTGAAAAACTATCAGGATGCTGTTCTGAGTTTTTACTACTGGTTTTACAACGGCGGAGGAAATAACATGCCAAATGACCGTTTTGAAGTTGTCGTCACCAACGGTCAGGAATCAGCCACAGTACTCACAGAAACAGTCACTGCCAGTGCATGGCGTTTTTCCGGCAATATCAGCCTGAAAAACTACCTCCCGCTGACCGACAACATGCGTGTGCAGTTCATCACCTACGATGACAATCCGGGACACGTTTCCGAAGGCGCAGTCGATGTATTCCAGGTTGTCCCAGGTTTGGTGTCATCCTACGAGCCCGACTTGACGGCCGAGATCAATCTGGCGCCCAACCCAAGCAACAGCGATTTTCAACTGCAATACAATTGGCCCGAAATGCAGGATGTGCAATTGGAAGTACGAAATTTGCTTGGCCAACCGGTGGCGGTGCAGCATTTAGGCTCCAACACAGGCGCTGTTCGATTCGGTGAAAATTTGCCGGGAGGGGTTTATTTAGTCCGGTTGACTACACAAGGCCGGCAGAGTGCGGTGTTGAAGGCGGTGAAGCAGTAATTTTATTACTGAAACGGGTAAACAAAAGCGCCACGGTTATTCTACACCGGGGCGCTTTTGTTTATTCTTCTGAAAACGTCAAAATGCTTCTAACGAAAACCACCTTTCGGCAAAGAAGGCATACCGCCCGGCATTCCCATGCCACCGCCTTTACTCATTTTGTGCATGAACTTGCGCATGTCATTGAAGTTCTTGACAAACAAATTGATCTGTTCCAGTGATTGGCCACAGCCTAATGCCAGGCGTTTTTTCCGGCTTAGAGTCAGGAGGTCCGGGTTCTGGCGTTCCTCCGGTGTCATGCTTTGGATAATGGCTTCCACCCGCACCAGGGCCTTATCGTCAATATTTACATCTTTTAGGGCTTTGCCCATGCCGGGGATCATGCCGAGCAGGCCTTTCAGGTCGCCCATTTTTTTGATCTGCTGCATCTGGCCCAGGAAGTCGTTAAAGTCAAACTTGTTTTGTTTGATCTTTTTCTCCACCCGCTTGGCTTCCGCCTCATCCATTTCCATTTCGGCCTTCTCCACCAGCGAAACGATATCGCCCATACCCAGAATACGCTGGGCCATCCGATCGGGATAGAACACATCCAGGGCATCCATTTTTTCGCCGGTGGAAACGAATTTGATGGGTTTGCCAACGGTGTATTTCACCGAAAGCGCCGCCCCGCCGCGGGTGTCGCCATCGAGTTTGGTAAGCACCACCCCATCGTAGTCGATGCGTTGGTTAAAGGCTTCGGCGGTGTTTACGGCATCCTGACCGGTCATGGAGTCTACCACAAAAAGCGTTTCGGTAGGAGTAAGCGCAGCTTTGATTGCTTCGACCTCGGCCATCATCACTTCGTCGACCGCCAGGCGCCCGGCAGTATCAATTATCACAACATGGTAGCCATGCGCTTTAGCGTGTTTGAGCGCGTTTTTGGCAATTTCAACCGGGTTTTTGTTTTCTTCCTCTTTGTAAACCGGCACTTTCAGGCTTTCGCCCAATACACCCAATTGATCAATAGCAGCCGGACGGTACACGTCGCAAGCTACCAGTAACGGCGACATTTTTCGTTTTTCCTTCAGGTACTTGGCCAGTTTACCACAGAATGTAGTTTTACCACTCCCCTGCAATCCGGCAACCAACACTATCCCAGGGCTACCTTTTACATTAATGCCAACAGACTGCCCCCCCATAAGTTGGGTCAACTCATCCATCACTATTTTGACCATCAACTGGCCTGGGTTCACATTGCGCAACACGTTTTCGGTGCCCAATGCCTTGTCTTTGATCTTGTCGGTAAATTCTTTGGCAATCTTGTAGTTTACGTCGGCTCCAACGAGCGCGCGGCGGATTTCCTTGATACTTTCCGCTACGTTGATTTCGGTGATCTTATTCTTGCCGCTAACTACTTTAAAGGCAGATTCGAGCCTATCACTTAAACTGTCGAACATGGTGTGTAAACTGGATGGTTAACTGGTAAAACGGGCAGCAAAGATAGCACGTCCGCTTTGAATACCCGATGCTATTGCTCTAAATACGCTTTCAAATGTTGGGCTGCAACGGGCCAGGCTTTCAGCACTGCCTGATAATACCAATCCCAGTGGTGTCCTTCACGATAGCCATCCTGAACAATGGTAAGCATTGTTTGATTCGCTTGCTTTTGTGCATCAAAGCAGAGGCGCATCGGACCCAAAATCGGGCGTTGCGGATTCAAGTAAACCAAATTTTCAAGGCATAGTTTGCGGTCTTTTTGAAGGGTATGAATTGTCCCCGAGGTTACATAGCCAAATCCTGCATCTGAAATTTGCCAGGTCAATACATATACGCCACCCGGCTGAGGCACGATCAGCGACCGCTCAACACCCCACCATGCCTTCAACATGTTTTGATCGAGCAATGCCTGGATAACCTGTGGAGGAGGAACCTGAATTTGAATGGTGGTTTGGACCTGTCGCATATCAGCTAAAGATACCCAATCCAGGTCGCAACACAAAATGTGTCAAAAGAAATAGCGCTTTTCAACCGTTGTATCGCGCAACCAATCAAGCATGAGGGTCCAGAGTTTTTCATTCCGGGGCTCAAAAAAACCATTGTGGCCGATATTTTTTTGCGCCATATCAGCTGGCCGGATGCGCATCCGCTTGATCCCGGACGGGCAGTAATGCCCCAGCAGTTTGTCTACAGCTTTTTGCGGGCTGTATGGATCATCGGTAAAATTTAACGTGAGCAGCGGCACATTTAACCGGCGGTAATTGTTATCCGGGAAAATATTAAACAAACCATCGTGGTAACCGCTCCACTCATAAAGTTCCTGTGCAACGTGGCTGGGCATTTTTTTTTCACCCGGTAAAAACCGTCGGGCCCAAATCCGTTCGACAGGCGTAAACAATCCGCCCATTGCGGCGAATACCCTGGTTTTCCAGGGCCAAAACTGTCGGACATGTAATGCACTGCTCACCAGAACCAGATAATCAATATTTTCAATGGATGCAGCCATACCGGCAATTTCCCCACTAATACCATGCGCCAACAGGATCAACTCGCCTTCGGGAAATCTGCGACGCGCATGGCCCAGCACTACATCCAGGTCCTGATTGGCCCACTGCCGGAGCGTATCTTGCAATTGCTGGTGGTTCAGCGGGGCAGACTGACCTTGTGACCGATAATCGAAGGTGATTACGTTGATCCCACGGGTCGTGCACCAGTTTGTCAGTGGCTGGTAAAACTGCTGGTCCAGACCTACTTCCGGTGCAATAACCAATACCCGGCCGGTGCCCCCCGAATCAGATATTTTCAGGTTAAAGGCGATAAGCCGACCGTCACGTGTACGCAGGATATGTTCATTTGATTTCACCGTACAAAAGTGCAGTACAAACGGTGATTTACCTTCAGCACTTGATTATCTGGCGCGGTATTTTGAGTAATTCACACATTTCGCTATTGGGTAAGTTGCTGCAACAGGCCTTCTTTCCGGCTTTTTGAGACCGGGATTTTCATTTTGTTTTCCATTACCAGGTAGCCACCATCGCCGCGAACAAATTCGCGTACATGAGCCAGGTTTATCAAATGCGAATGATGTGGGCGATAAAAGTGGAAGTGCAGTAACAATTCCTCAAAATCCTTCAGGGTACGTGAAATCACGCGTTTGCGGCCATCGGTAGTATAAACTTCCGTGTAGTTGCTGCTGGATGTGCAGACAACGATTTCGGCCGGATCGACATATTCAATACTCTCTTTTGAAGCCAGTGCAACGCGCCCCGGTTTGCCCTGACGCTCGGCTTGTACGTTTTGGAGCAATGTGTCCACTTGCTCTGAAGATACAGATCGGCGATTTTTTTGCCGGTGTTTTTCAACTGCATCTTTGAGTTCTTTGTTTTGAACCGGTTTCAACAGATAGTCCAGCGCACTGAATTTCACTGCCTGAATACCAAAATTATCGTAGGCCGTAATAAAAATGACGTCAAACGGCAAGGGCGCGCCTATTTCTTCCAGCACGTCGAAGCCATTGAGCCGTGGCATTTCAATATCGAGAAACAACAGGTCGCAGGAATTTTTTTTCAGGTAGTTAACCCCATCGGCGGGGTTTTCAAAAGTTGCCTGCACCGAAACCTCCGGGCAATAGTTTTCTATTTTCCAGCACAGCGTTTCTATGCTGTGTTGTTCGTCGTCTATAATTACCGCTTTTATCATGGTGGTAAATTTTTTATAATTGAACGGGGCTCATATGCCCATCGGGCTGGTTATAGTGAGGCGGTGACTGGCAGTCACCGCTTCACTTATCCCCCCGGAAGATGAGCCTTAAACAGGTATAGTCAACACGACCCGCGTGCCGGTGGCATTGCCGGCATCATCGTACAGATCAATAATCTGCACCCGCGTATTGGCATCATATAATTTATTGATAATTTCTATTCGGTCTTCTGTTATTTTCATGCCCATTGACTGCCGTTTATTTCCGCTGCGTTTGGAACTGAGTTCCATTGCGTAAGTACGCCCTACCCCATTGTCTTCTATCACACATTCAAGGTTGTCCCCAAGCTGATTCACCCGCAAGGTCACTTTTCCCAAACCGGAATCTTTGTGCATCAGGCCATGCCAAATGGCGTTCTCAATATAAGGCTGAATCAACATCGGCGGGATGCTGACCCCCGAGGTATCCAGATTTTCATCCACAATGATTTCATAGGCAAATTTGTCTTTGAAACGCAGGCTTTCCATTTGAAGATACAAATCGAGTGCTTCCAATTCGTCGCTCAGACTGATATAATTGGTTCTTGAATTATTTAAAATCAGGCGCATGAGCCGCGCAAAATTATTCAGGTACTCGGAGGCCTTTCGCGATTCATTCCGGATAATATAGCTATCAATGGAATTCAGGCTGTTGAATAGAAAATGCGGATTCATTTGGGCAAGCAAGGCACTCATTTCAACATTAGCCAAGCGTTTTTCATAAACCGATTTAAAGCGCTCTTCCCGGCGAACCTGCAAAATCCGGTAGCGGTATACTCCATATGCCAGTGCCAGCACCCCGATAATAATCAGCACTTTGAACCACCAGGTGACCCACCATGCAGTAGCAACACGGACCGGCATTTCCAGCACCGACGGGCTCCAAATCCCTTCATTATTGGCTACTTGCACTTCAAAAAAATAGTCGCCGCCGCGCACATTGGTGTAGTTAACAAAACGGCGGTTCTTGGCATCCTGCCAGTCCTCCTGCCCTCTCAAACGGTACCTGAACTTGCATTTTTCACCCAGGGTATACGCAATCGCAGAGAACGTGATCGCAAAATCATTTTCCCAATACCGCAGTTGAAGGCCAGGTCTGCCATTTATCTGTGGTATTGCCGGCAAAGGTTTTCCTTTGACTTGTATTTCCTCAATATAGGGTTTTGGCATCTCGGTATTTCGTTTCATTGAGGTTGGGTCAAAAACGTACAACGAATTCCTGCCGCCTATAATAATTTCCCCCTGAGGCAAATTTTCCAGGCTGAAAAAATCAATAGTGCCGCCTGCATATTCGAAGCCGAGCGTATGAAACTCCATCTTTTTGGTATCTGCATACACCAACTCTTTATTGGTGATGCCCCAAAGGGTGCCGGTATGATCCACTGCAATGAAGTAGATATACGTTAAACCTAATTTTTCGCGCAGGTTGAATTTTCGAACCATTCCTTTCTCCGGATGGTCCACCTCTGCATACCCCAACCAGCCATCAGGACCAGCCATCCACATCCTCCCGTTTTGATCTTCTGCCATACTGTGGTTATTGGCCAGGGTTTTATCCGGTGATACTTCGTATAAAAAATTAAACATCTGGTCCTTCTCAGGCAAGTAGACACTGAATCCACCTGTCCGGCGAAACCAGAAATGGCCCTTTGAATCTTCCCAAACCCGTTCAACCATGGGGGGGTGCTCCGGGGCTTCCGGAACTATGAATTCATCATAAAACTTCCGTGTCTGATTTGTTTTAGGATTCCAACGATAGATTGTGCTTTTCAATTCGCTTATCCACAATTGCCCGCTTCGATCCCAGTAAACATTGCGAAGGCTATAAAAATCAGCCGGCGGCTTGAAATTAAAAGGCCGGAATTTGCGTGTCTCGGGTTCGTAGCTTACGATTCCATTTTGGCCTAAAATAGTATATGTCCCGTCGGGAGCTTTGGAGAAGCCAAGGGCCTGATCTATATGAATATTATTTTTCCCTTGCAAGCGCAATTCAACCCGATCATATTGGTGTGTTTCTAAATCGAAATGATAAAGTGCATCGTCGTTGCGCGGGAGTAAAAGCACCTCATTGTCTGTACTGCCAGGAAGAATATAATAGCCGTAGGATTCTCCGGGCGGGCGTAATTTTTTATATGAATACGAAACAACCTGCTGCTGGCACGGATCATACAGAGCCACGCCATTTAAAATCGGAAACCATACGCGTTGACTTTCATCAATAAAGTCGATTCCGTATAATGCACCGAATTCTAAATCATGCTTTTTTATGTAGGTGATTCGTTGTTGCCTGACATTATAACAGATGAGTCCCCCTCCTGTAGAAATCCAAAATTCGTCTGCGCTTTTTCGAGTGAAATTGCTGACGTTGACAAGCATCTCCGCGCCATAATTATCCTTTAAAGGAATGGGGCGGTGTGTTTTATCCTTTGGGTTATAAACATAAACGCCACCGGTCCATCTGCCGGAATAAAGCAAGCTGTCGTCGTGAATGTATATTCTCCGGAATACATTTATTTCCTCTTCTTTTCTGGGGGAATTATCCGGATAAAAATTGATTTTTATACTACCGGTGTATTGATTCACTTCGATCAATCCCCTTACTGTGCCGGCATAGACAATGGAATCATTGTGTCGGGCGGCGACAAGGCTGAGTATCCGGAAATCGTTATTCAGGTTATAATATGCTCTCGATTTTCGGAGCTGCCCGGGTGCAAAAAACTGGAAGGAGTCCTGTTTCGGCAAGTACCTGCAGATGCCATTTGATTGGGTGCCACACCACAGGGTTCCATGTGGATCGACGTATAATTTTGTAACGATTCTCCCCACCTCACGAGTGGGTGTCCGGATGACTGAAAATGAGTCGAACTGATAGTGGGAAAAGCGTTCCGTTTTGGGGTCAAGCACAGAAATCCCCATTTGTGTAGCCGCCCAAATTTTACCCTTATAGGACACAACGTCGCCAATCTGATTATCGAATAGCGATCCAGGGTCATCCGGGTCATTTTTATAGGTTTTGAAATGCCGGCCATCAAACCGGCACAAGCCTTCCCGCGTAGCAAACCACATAAACCCGGTTTCATCTTTGCAAATAGCCCGCACATCGTTGACCGGCAAGCCCATGGATTCATCGATTAGCCGAAAATGTTCAAACCGGAGCTGCGCCAAAGCCGGTTGTATCCCGCAGAGGGAGAGCAAAACAGCCAAAACGATTTGGGAAAAACACTTTTTCATAGTACAACAATGTTGCACCAAAATACTGCATACCACCCAAATAAGTTGTGTCTCTTGCGCAGTTGGCTGTTTTCCCAATGCCAATGGCTTTGTTTTTTGAGTAGCTGCAGTTCTATGGCCGGATTAACAGGATATCCACTCCAAAATCAAGATTGCTGGTTAGCTACACAAAACCGGCCACCTTCCGATCATCTCCCGTTTTCTGAACCCGGACAAGCCGGTACACTTGCAGCATCATTTCGATAGGAAACCAAATGATTGATCATCACCAAAATGTTTAAACAAAAGTCCTTATGAAAAAGTATCTTTTTTTGCTGTACGGTGTCGTGGCTTACTTGTTATTTTTCGGCACTATCCTGTACGCCATCGGGTTTGTCGGCAATTTCTTCGTACCGAAAACAATAGATGGCGCCCCCCAGGTTCCACTTTGGCAGGCAATTCTCACCAACACCGCATTTTTACTGCTTTTTGCTGTACAACATAGCGTAATGGCTCGTCCGGCATTTAAGCGCTGGTGGACGAAATTTGTACCAGAGCAGATTGAACGGAGTACCTATGTGCTTTTGTCCAGCCTGCTCATGATTGGCTTGATGGTCATGTGGCAGCCTATGGGCGGGGTCATTTGGAGCACCGACAATACCTTGGTGACCAGCATTCTTTGCGTAACTTATTTGACAGGATGGGCCATGGTATTTTTATCCACCTTCCTGATCAATCACTTTGACCTGTTCGGTCTGCGTCAGGTATGGCTCAATCTTCAAGGCAAACCCTACACGCACCTGAAGTTCACCGTACCATTTTTGTACAAGTATGTGCGCCATCCCCTGTACCTGGGTTTTGTGATTGCCTTCTGGTCGACCCCGGTAATGACCGTCACGCACCTGTTGTTTGCCCTGGCCACTACCGGATATATCCTGGTTGCAATTCAGTTTGAAGAGCGCGATCTGATCACCCACTTTGGTCAGTACTACCGTGAATACCGGGAGCGCGTGCCGATGTTGTTCCCGTTTGGCAGCCGCCGTCAATCAGATAAAATCCCGGGTTACCAGGTTAGTGAACAGAAATAAACAGTAGAACCAATTAGCATTTGAAAACGGGGAAGGTCATAGCTGCATCATGGAGCTGTGGCCTTTTCTTTTATTTCCCCCATTTGCGCAGCTGGTTAAGTACAGCATTAAAATCTTTGGGAAGTTCGGCGCTGAACTCCAGGCGTTCACCCGTTTCCGGATGTTCAAAAACAAGGCGGGTAGCGTGCAAGCTGGTGCGGGTCATCAGAGGACGTTCTTCTTCACTGAATTTTCCGGAGCGGTAATTCCGGCCTTTAATTTCTGACAACAAAAAACCTTCCCGGCGGCCATAAAGCGAATCGACTGCCAATGGATATCCGATGCTTTGGAAATGGACACGGATCTGGTGCGTCCGGCCTGTTTTTAGCGTAGCCTCTACCAGGGTAAATTGTTTGAACAACTCGAGTACTTGGTACTGCGTAAACGATGGTTTGCCTTGTTTGGAGACCGCCATTTTTCCGGCAATCACCGGATGCGGGCCAATGGGCTTGTCAATTTCACCCGTTTCCTGGTGCATTACCCCATCCACCAAAGCGAGGTAGTGTTTCCCAACCTTGTGTTGTTCAAACTGCATCGACAGATTTCGGTGTGCGGCCTCCGTGCGCGCAAAACAGATTACCCCGCTGGTTTCCCGGTCGAGCCGGTGCACGATATAAATTTTCCCATACTTGCGCTCCAACTGCGCCTGCAAACTATCGGGATTGCCGAAACGATCCGGAATAGTGAGCAGGTCTGCCGGCTTCACAACCACAAGTACATGTTCGTCTTCATGCAATAATTCTATGCGCATCACTGATCTGGAATTTAGTCGTTAGGTAATTGGGAAAAACGCTTCACACGCCGGGCATAATGCGCAAAAACGATACTTCCCGGGTAAATGCCAGCCTTGTTTAACAACCCGATGCGTTGTTTATCAACGACTTCTGCAGCCGCACGGCGTTTGCGCAAGGTATGTCTGAAATTTTTATAAAAAGAAAAATGCGCCGCCGCAATGGCCCGGATCGCACGGAACTGGCCTTTTAGAGCAAACCGCAAGGCCGCCAAACCATCGAGTACCAACCGGGCTGGCAACAGCCACAATAATTTCCCGACAGGCTCATTTTTCAACAGGGAAAAAAGGCTGTTCCGGAAATTGAGAAACACCTTTCGCGGGTTTTCATATTCCAGGGTGCCGCCGCCCAAATGATAGACAACAGACTGCGGAAAACACCATACCTGATACCCCGCGCGTTTGAGCCGCCAGCATAAGTCGATCTCTTCATTGTGCGCAAAATAGTCGCCGTCGAAGCCGCCAAATTTGTGGTACAACTCCGCGCGAATAAAAAATGCCGCTCCGGATGCCCAGAAGCACTCCTGTGGGCTATCGTATTGGCCCAGATCTTCTTCATTCCGGCTAAATATGCGCCCCCGGCAAAACGGGTATCCCAGATAATCGATCCAGCCACCCGCCGCACCGGCATACTCAAAACGCTTTTTATCATACCAGGCCAAAATTTTTGGCTGCGCAACAGCAATGGCCGGGTTGTTACGCATTTCCTCCAGAATGGGTTCCAGCCAACCCGGTGTGACTTCCACATCCGAATTTAAAATGATGTAATAGTCACTTTTAACCTGGTCGAGCGCTACGTTGTACCCACGCGCAAAACCATAATTCTCCCGCAAATCGAGCACTTTTATGGCCGGATATTGTTTACGGACAAATGCAATAGAATCGTCCGGCGATCCATTATCGGCTACCACAATTTCAGCTTGTCCGCTATGCTGAACCACAGCAGGCAGAAAACGCTCCAGATGTTCCCGGGTGTTGTAATTCAGAATTACAATGGAGACTGAGGTTCCCGCTGCGGATGCAGGGGTTTCCGGCTCAGGTTCATTTTTTTGAAAATCAGCAGTGTTTCGCAAACGCGGTGGCGGAACATTGCCGGCACTGAAATAGTCGGTAATTGCCACCTGGTCAGCTTCAATTTGTTGTTTCAGTGCATCCAGATCGCTCAGTTTTTTATCCGGGCGAATGAACTCCAGCACCTCAACAACGATCTCTTTGCCGTACAAATCGCCGGAAAAGTGGAGCAAATTGACTTCGATGGACTTGCCGTTCGCGCCTGCAATGGATGGGCGGTTGCCGATATACAACATGGCTTCGTGAATATCGCCGGCATAGACACGCGCAGCATAAATTCCCTCCGGCGGCACCAATTTGTACTTTTCTGCAATCTGAATATTGGCGGTGGGGAATCCCAGTTTCCTACCGATCCTGTTCCCTTCAATCACCTTTCCGGAAAGGAAATAGGGATAGCCCAGCAATCGGTTGGCATGGCTGATCCGGGCCGATTCCAGGGCCTTTCGGATCTTGGTTGAACTGACCGCAATAGCATCAACCTGCTGGGCCGGAATTTCCAAAATGGAGAAATGCTCTTTCCCGGCGTATTTCTGCAGAAAATCAATATTACCCTCCCGGTTGGCGCCAAACCGGTGATCGTAGCCGATCACAATTATCTGCGGTTTGAAATATTTCATGATGAATCCTTCCACATACTCTTGCGCTGATAACTGCGCAAAATCCGGAGTAAAAGGCGCGAGGACGACATTGTCTATCCCACATTCCTCCATTAACAGGATTTTTTCTTTCGAAAGCGTGATCAGCTTAAATGTCTCATCGTCGGGCTGCAAAACTACGCGCGGATGTGGTTCAAACGTCAGTACCACACTTTCGGCCCCACGTTCGCGGGCCAAAGCTTGTACCTGGTTTAAAATCTGGCGATGACCGGCATGCACCCCATCAAAAGAACCTATAGTCAATACCGTATTGTTAAAGGACGGCAGTTGCTGCAAATCAGTAAATACCTGCATTTCAGGGCAAAGATAGAAACAAGAAACAGGGAGACAGGGCTAAAAAAGGGCCACTTTTAACGTATGCTTACCTTCAGCCGCTTGCAAATGCAAGAAATAAATTCCTGCGGGCAAGTCCGGGGTATCCAAAGGGTACCATTCCTGTTGAGGCGGGGCATCGATCCGTTCGGAATGTACCAGCCGGCCATTGGCATCAAACAGGTTCACGTGCAAATTTGTAATCGGGCATTCGCCAAAAAACAGGCCCGGCTGGCGTCCGCCATTTGGATAAACACCGGCTGAAACGGTGCAAAGGCGTTGCAAGGCTGTAGCCCGAACAGTCCCTTCAAAATTCGCCGTGGCCCAATGGCCGTGTTGAACTTCTGCAAATTGAGCGGCTGCAGCCAAAGTTGCTTTCACCACATTGGCCATAAACGTGAAGTTGAGTTTTTCATTCAGGGTATCGCCCGGTGTGTGGTAGCATTCGTTGCGAAAATTAGCGCCATCGGTAATCATCACCGCAGGTATTCCGGAGACCCAAAAGGGCGCGTGATCGCTGCGTCGAAGGTCAAACAAGGTAAATCCGACCGGTTCCAACACGGTAAGCACTTTCAAATCTGGAACATAACTCGCCGCACTGGCAACAAACAAATCAGCAACTTGTGGCAAGGCAGCTTGACCGACATTGGTAATAAAATTACCACGGTACTGATCTGCGGTAAGTGCAGCAGCTACGTCCGGGAAAAAAATATTGAAGCCCGTGGGTAAGGTTTGCGAATTAGGCTCTTCCGAATAATATCCAATCATTTCAAAATTCAGTACACCGGCAATAGTCTCATTCGCGGGAACCCCATTCGAAATATATTGGATACTCCCAACCAAACCGGCTTCTTCCTGATCAAAACCAATATACCGGACCGTTTTTTTTGTTGGGTATCTGCTCAACAATCGGGCAATTTCCCAAACGCCGACAGTCCCGCTCCCATTGTCATCGGCGCCGGGAGCATTGGATACCGAGTCATAATGCGCGTCGACAATAATCACAGAATCAGCCTGCCCGATCCCCGGTGCTGATCCCAGGACATTAGTGGCTGCATAATTGCCGCTCATAAACACCTGCTTTTCCGTATGTAGTTGAAGCGCGCTAAATACGTTTTCAATCGAATCGCGCACTGCCTGCAAATGTGCCAAGCCGGCTGTAGCATGCCGGATACCCTCGACAAATTCCAGGTTGGAGCGCAGGCGATTGCTATCCACTGCATTCACCAGCTCCTGAAGATCAAATGGTTGCCGGTCCAGTGCGACCAGCCTTGCTTGAAACGTTCCCGAACCGGAAAGGTTACTCAAATCGCAACTGATCGTCCGACCAGTACCAGGCAACACTGGAAATCCCACATCACCGGAAACGGCAACCTGGTTCGTGATGGCAAAGGTCTTGCCGCCGTCATTCGAAAATTGAACTTGAATTTCGAGGGGATCATTTTCGGGGTCATTCACATCGTAGGTAAGCGTAAGAGTCTGCGCTGGCCAGTCGATTGCTGCCGTGAAATTTTGAATGGCTGGCGCCCCGTTTTGAGCATGGAGAAAATTCGAGGAAAGAAAAAGCAGGATAAAAAGTAAGCGCATTATGATTTTCAGTTCTAGTACCTGCCAAAAGTAATACAAAAGGCGCACTATCAGCGCGCCTTCTGGAACAAACAAAACCAACTAAAAAAACCTACTTTCTGCTTTATCTTGACCCGTAACGGGGTATTTTCGTTTGAACTATACATCCCTAAACGGGCAAGCCCTGATGAACGCTGCCAGCCTTTCGAAAAAAAATAAAATAATGAACAACAGTGCGCTGCATTTTTTCAGGTTCTGCCTTTTGACCGGCATTCTTATTTGTTGGAGGCCTGGCCATCCTGCTGCCCAAACGCCCTGCATGACCGATGCGCATGTGCAGCGAAATTTTCAGCGTCTGCCGGAATTACCGGCACTGCGACAATTATTCCAGGACAGCATGAAACGGGCAGCGGTTCAAACACAACCCCGAACCAGTGTCACAATTCCGGTGGTAGTCCATGTAGTTTACAAGAGTAATTTGGAAAACATACCGGACGACCAAATCCTGAGTCAACTGGATGTTTTAAATGCCGATTACCGGCTTATGAATGCGAATGCAATGACAACACCCGCACTGTTTGCGCCCCTGGCGGCCGATATGGAACTGGAATTTTGCCTGGCCGGTTCAGATCCGAACGGCAACCCCACTTCCGGAATCGTTCGCCGTGAAACATCCTGGAACAATATTGGGCAGTTGATCGCCCCCGATGATCGCCCCCGCATCCACTACACGGAACTGGGTGGCGACGACGCCTGGGACCCTGAACACTACCTCAATATCTGGGTATGTTCGATAGGTGGCGGCATACTCGGTTTTGGGACATACCCAGGCACGGCTCCGCCGGCTGAAGATGGCGTGGTGATTGATCCCAGGTATTTTGGAACAACTGGCCTTGCCGTATTTAATGCACCACATCACCTGGGTCGTACGGCGACACACGAAATTGGTCATTATTTCAATCTGTTTCATATTTGGGGCGATGATGAGCTTTCCTGCAATGACGATGACGAAGTAACTGATACCCCAACACAACGGGGGCCTTATCTGGGCTGTCCGGCATTTCCGCAATTCAGTTGTGGTAACTCTGCCATGTTCATGAATTTCATGGACTACACCAATGATGCCTGCATGACGCTGTTTACTGAAGGGCAAAAGGCCCGGATTTGGGCGACGTTGAACACGGTACGATCCGGCCTGCTCGAAAGCAATGGTTGCTCAACAACAGCTGTGCAACCGGTAAAGGTTCGGATGTCCAGCCTGCGTATCTCCCCTAATCCGGGTTGGGAAACTGTGACAATTGATGTGGATTTTATAGCGTCGAGTGGAGTTATACAGATTTATGATATGGCAGGAAAACTACGAATTTCGGCACCAATTGATACAAATGCGGAACAGATACAAATTAATGTTGCAGCATTGCCAGCCGGAGTTTTTCAAATTCAAATCCTGTCGGAAATGGGTACTATTTCAGGGTTTTTTGTCAAAATGTAAATCAGCAGAGCCATCCTGCTAATTGCAAAAAACAGCGGCCGCGGAATGTGAAATTCCGCGGCCGCTGTTTTTTAGGCTATAAAAATTGTGTTGTCAAAAGTTCAATACCGGTATTTACTCATGCGGCCATTTTGATCCTGAATAATGTACGCATCCTTGTATCCGTTCATGCGCAATTGGTCCGTGGCCGCCATAGCCTGCCCAACACCTTGAAAACCGGTGAGCATGATCGCTGTTTTGTTGGTGGTCCCGATTGGCCATTTTTCCAATACACCACCCGTCGAGGCGACCTGCTGCTGGTTAAAATTATTTGGATTGTCCACGGCGCAAACACGTACGTAATATTTGGCGCTTTCGACTGCCTGAACAGGCACGATGGAAGTTGGTGCGGAATATTGAGCAGGCGCCGTAGTAGCCGGAGCTGCGGCACCTGATGATGAAGGCAGCAATTTTTCATTGGATAGCGATTGCGCATCTTCCCGGACAATAATAGCATCCTTGTACCCCAGTTGAACAGCTTGTGCCTGTATGCCTTGCGCTTGCTCGTAGGTTGAATAAGTTCCTACACGCACTCTGAGCCGGTTGCTTTCCGGTTGAATATAGGTGTGTCCAAGGTGAGATAAATTTGCGTAGTCGCCTACCAAAACGGTATTATCGATCGGCCAGGAAGCAACCTGCACGGCGTATACCGTCCCGGCTGGCGTCGCAGTCCCTTTTGTGCTTGCTGCTATCGGCGGAGTGGTTTGTGCAACCGCTGAATTTCCAACCAGCATACTTGCCGTGGCTTGTGGCTCTAGCACTACAAAAGCATCTTTGACAATTGCCGTTACATGGTTATTCAATACTGCCGTAGCATCCTCACGATCCGAATATACCCCCAGTCTTAATTTATACAACGAGCCTTCTTTGGCGGTGTACAAATTCCCAAGACCGGCCAATGCATCATATTTTCGGACGCGTTCATCGGTATATCCGGTTGGGTTGGCAGACAGTTGGATCGCATAGCCAGTTACCGGAGCATCTGAAGTTGATGGTGTTGTTGGGCTCCAATTTGAGGTTGGATTTGAAGTTGGAGGTTGAGTTGTTATCGTTTGTGGTGCAGCCGTGCCTGCCGCAACATCTTCGAGATCAGCCAGGGAGATCATTCCTCCGGAAGCAGGTTGGGTAGTATTGTAGGTAACCGGGGCAATAGCATTGGACGTCGTCGTTGATCGTCCGGGTACAAGAGTCACCATTGGCAGGTTGGCTGTGCCTTGCAATACGCGTTCAGTTTGTACTGCCCGGGCAAAGTCCAGATAGCCATCCTTTTTATACGAAATATCATAGGTTTGGTAGGGAAGCAGTTTAAGGGTGTACTTCCCATAAATATCTGTATTGGCCATTACGTTGGGCGAATTTTGACGACTCCTCGCTGTTACAACCACATTCTGCAAGGTGTAGCGGGTATTGGCATCAAGCACGGTGCCGGTGTAATCAGCCAACTGGTCGTTGCGCATTGGCACCGTCAGGTTCCGGCTGGTTTGCATATTGATCGGAACTGTAGCATCCTCGTAGCCAATTTTCTGAATGAGGAGATTACAATTGGCGCCTTGCGGGAAATAAAACTCTGCCCGACCAAGGTAATCGGTGTAGAGCGTGGCCAAACCGCAACTACTGAGATTAAGTGTTGCGGCAGGTATAGGCTGCCCCTGGAGGTTGGTCACATAAACACTGTACTGTTCCACTGTTCCATTTTGTACCGGATAATTGGTAGAACTGTACGTGGCCGGAGCAAGATTGTTATTGTTAAAATTGTAGGCATTGGGTTGATATGCATCGGCAACATTTGGCGTTGCGGCTGTCGAGCCATACTCCGGCATAAGCACTGCGGTAAGTTTTTTGTCTCCGCTCGATTGCACCGGGACAACCGTAGAACTATAGCCCGCTTTACGAACGGTAACCCGGCAATCGGCCTTTCCGGAAGCGACCGCAAAGGAATATTGGCCGGAAGCATCCGTCTGTTTAATACCCGCGCTACAGGCCGAAAAATCAATGTCTGCAAAAGCAATCGGATTGCGCTGCGGATCGGTAACCGTGATGACAAACTCGTCTACCGTTTTACGTACTTGCCAAATATCTTCATTTCCCCTGCCTTCAGGGCGATTACTTGTGAGGTAGCCCTGGCTACTTTTAGGGTCAAAAATAAATCCATAGTCATCCCTGGAAGAATTGACCCCGGTACCCATATGGGTAATATTGCTTATAAAGTCGTTTTGAATATCCGCGCGAAATACATCCAGGCCACCTAAGCCGTTATGCCAATCAGAGGAGAAATACAAATTGACACCATCGAAGAACGGCGTCACCTCATTACCTGGTGTATTTAGAGGGGAGCCAAGATTCCGCGGGGTACTCCAGTTACCGCCGGTCCATTTTGAAACATAAATATCCCATCCACCGAAACCACCGGGTTGGTTTGAGGCAAAATAAAGTGTATTGCCATCCGCAGACAAACAAGGGAAGCCGGTGGCAAAATCAGAACCATTATAGCTGAATGCACGCTCGTTGATCCAGTTGCCTTCAACAACATCGGCGAGGTGCAGGCTCATGTTCATGCCGCTTTCTGCAATTTGACGGGTACCATCAATAAAATTATTCCGGCAATAGGCGACACGACGCCCATCTGCCGAAAAACTAACCGGGCCTTCGTTGTAATTATTTTGCAGGTCATCGCGCAAGAATTTGGGATTCTGCAAGTAATTATCGCCAGGGTTGCGTTGCGTTACATATAGTTGATTGTAAGCGCTGCCGGTCCAGTCTGCACTGGTTTTCGACGTAGTCTGCCGTTTTATATCGGTGCGGGCTGAATTGTAAACAATTTTAGATTGGAAAAAAGCCGGACCATAATCGGCAGACGCGGTATTTAACGGCTCGTCAAGGACAAGGAATAAACTTTCGGCGCCAGCTGTCTGGAGTGCGAAATCACACATTTGAGCATAGTGCGTGCCTACATCGCGATTGCGTTCGGAATACAGAATAAACCATTTTTTAGCGCCGATATAATCGCCGGTTTGCATTAACGCTTTACCGTAACTCAACATCGTTTCCGGTGTAGCATTTCCAAGCACAACCGCCCGATCGTACCAGGTTAGGGATTCTTCCGGTTTATTCAGTTGAAAGTTGCAATCGCCAATACGCGCCAAAGCATGTGCATTGTTGGGTTGTTCCTTTAGCACCTGTTCATAAGTTCGAAGTGCCAAATTATAGGCGTACAGATCAAACTGTTTATCGGCTCGGGATAGGTTCTCCTGTACGGTTGTTTGGGCTGTTAACGCTACAGCGGCCAAAAGCCAGCTAGCTGTTAACCACCCTGCACGAATAGTAGTATTCATAGCAGTAACTATTAATTTCGGTTAAAATCAGTTTAAAATGAAACTCCTGCTGGAGGGGAACAGGAAATAGTCCTAAGCGGAGGGCTTTTGCACACTAAACTGTGTACAAGGCAAACTTAGTATGGTGGAGAGACTATCTTTTGAACAGGAATGCGACAAAAATACAAGGTTTTTCAATACCGCGCTAGCCCTTGCAAGTTGATTTTCAGGATTTTGTTTGATTTTAATTAAAAAGTCGGGATACATTTTAACAAATGTATCCCGACTAAAACACAGGCCGGAATGCCAGGGAGATAAAAACTTAAAGCGTACCGCCGGCCTTGTAAATATACTTTTCAATATCGCGCCAGTCCGCAGAGGATTGGTTCGGAAAATCTTTACGCAAACGCTCAAAAGCTTTCTGGGCAGCCTCTTTATTGCCCTGATAATCATAGAGCATACCCAATTTCTTTTGATAATAGGCTGCCAGTAAATCATTATTACCGGCTTCCGCTGCTTTTTGATAATATTTCAACGCGGAATCAAAGTCTTTCTTTTCAGCGTAGCTATCACCCAAAAGACCATTTTTCATAATGGGCAATAAATCCCCATTAGCATCAAATTCGTCGAGATACTTAATGGCGTTGTCAAAATCGCCAAGATGCAGGTAACAAACACCGGCATAGTATTTTGCAGAATTCCCCGCTTGGGAACTGCCATATTTGTCAATTATGCCAAGAAAGCCTTCGTAACCACCGCCCGGGTTTTCAAGTGCCAGTTGGAACGAGTCGCGGTCAAATTGGACCTGGGCTTGCCAGATTGCACTGACAGCTTCCTGCTGTTGCGGTTTTACCACCAATTCCCGATATCCCCACCATGCCATGACAATCAGGCCTAAACCACCAAGCACATACAAGATCAGGTTTTGATTCGTTTCCCAAAACGGCGGCGATTTCGGTTGTACCTCCTGGACATCAATCTGCGTATCCGCTGCGCGTTTGTTCGATTTGCGTTTTGCCATTGTTCGCTAAAAATTGTTGTGATTTTGTCTTTTTTCTTACGCCTTTTTAAAAAGGCGTGCAAAAGTACGGAAAGTTTATTTTGAGCAAGGGGTATGCTCGAAAATTGTGAAATTTTTCAGCCTTCAATCTGTGGAATGCTGTAAAAAGTGAATCAATGCTAACCGAATATCACTGCGCAGATCGTTTTTATCGCCAGATTTAGCGCCCGTCATGCTCAAAATATCCGGATTGGTCGTTCCCTTTTGATCGGGCTTGAGTGATGTTTTCAAAAAATCCATGTTGGTTTCCAGACCTGTCAGTAAAAATTCCGGCAGGATAACTTTATAAACCCTTGCCGGTTGAAGAGTCGCGCCATTAATTTTCCAACTGTTTGCCGTTGCGTCCCAAGCGATGTTCCCCAATTGCAGCCAACCGCCTTTCCCTTTATTGCCAACACCGGCATCGAGCGTACGCTGAAGCAAGGTCCCCCGCATCTCAATCTCCATAATTCCACCGCCAAATGGCAGCATGCGCACTACATCCAATTCACTTATTTTGCCACTAAGAATATCGTCTACCCGGATCGACCCTCCGTTTAAAATTGCGCATTCTGGTTGGTTTTTCCCGGCGGCAAGCATTGCTTGAGTGATCAGTATGCCTACCGGAGCTTGTTCATGGCGCACCGTAGCTTCTCTGCAGTCCAGCGGTGTTTTTAGTTCCTTGACCACCCTGTTTGGATCAATGCCCGCTGCTTGTAAAACATCATTTTGGATCCGCTCCCACTTTCCGACAACCGATGCTGTGGCTGGCTCATCCGGGATACTGCCGTTGATTTGCCGAAGTTCGGATTTAACCGATGTTTTCCCCGTTTTTTTATCAAAAAGCAACCTGTGCACGTAAACCGTACGAGCATTTGCATCGGCCTTGGCCGCCACTGTTTTACCAACTTTGTGCAGCATATTATCATGGTCGTGCCCACCCATAATCAGCGGTACATCGGGAAGCATTTCGGCCAATTTTTTATCGTCGGCAATATCGAGATGGGTCAATCCCACACATATATCGGAAGTCCTTCGCAACTCTTCCCGGAGCATTTTAGCCGTCTCCAGAGGGTTGGAATATTGAACATAGGGTTTTTGACCGGAAGTCACCAACACGCCAAATACACCCAGCTTAACTGTTGTACCATCTGCGTCTTTGACCTCGATAACGATTTTGTCCGGACAGGGTTCTTCCCTTCCGGCCTGATTTTTTGCAAAAGCATGCAAATGATCCCCCGATTTCTGGTGGGCATTTCCGGCAAGCCAGGTAAAATTGGATTCGTCCAGGCGTGCCTGCAGGTCTTCCAGATCGTAGTCAAATTCGTGGTTTCCGAAAACCACCCAATCCAAACCAAGGATATTGAGCGTTTCAACCATCTGCCTGCCCCGGATTCGCTTCCCTTCGTATTTCAGCGTACCCATGACTGAGGGGCTTATAAAGTCGCCGGCGAGTACCGTGAACGTATTGGGATTTTTTGCCAACAGACTCTTGCGCAGTGTTGCTACGCGCGCCAATCCACCGGAATTATCACTGAACGGAGATATTTCATAAACATCGTTCATTTGTAAAAAGACGATCTCTATTTTGCCGTCGTCTTGCAAGGTTGCACCGGATTTTCGGGCTGGATCGCAGGCGAAAAACAGCAAGAAAAGCAGTGGTCCGAACAGATGAAGTTTGCGTTTCATTTTCAATAGTTTTATCTTTTATGACAGAAATGCCGGAATTTCGCCGGTAAAGTTGATGTTTCTTTTTGATTTCGAGCTTATGACTGACCAACAACCCGCGCTGCTCTGGCAAGCCGATGAAAAAACCCGCCAAAATGCCCACCTGCAAACATATCTGACCTGGTTGACAAAACACCACCAACGCCAATTTGACAATTACGCAGCACTGTGGCGTTGGTCGGTTGACGAACCTGCCGCTTTTTGGGAAACTGTTTGGGCGTATTTTTCTGTGATCAACCATGCTCCCTACCAAGATGTGCTTTCCGGTTTGCAAATGCCTGGTGCTCGATGGTTTGAAGGCGCGCGATTGAATTATGCCGAACATATTTTCAGAAAAGCAAACGATGCCAACCCGGCTATTCTTTTCCAAAACGAACGGCAGGCACTGACAGAAATTTCCTGGAAAACCCTCAAACAGCAAACCGCAACCCTGGCCCAATTCCTGCGAAACGCCGGTATCAAACCCGGGGACCGAATTGCAGCATACCTGCCCAATACTCCACATGCCATCGTGGCAGTTTTGGCAGCCATGAGCATCGGTGCAGTTTGGTCGAGCTGCTCACCTGATTTTGGCGCCAATAGCGTTGCCGATCGTTTTGTGCAAATTGAACCGAAAGTGTTAATTACCGTAGACGGGTATACCTATGGGGGCAAGTCATTCGACAAACAGGAAACCGTACAGGAGATTTGCCGGTTGCTACCCAGCCTGCAAACTGTAATTTTCATCCCCTACCTGAATGCGAACGCCCAACCGAATGGCCTTCCCAATGCCGTGTTTTGGGATGATGTTGTAAACTCGGGTGATAGCGTTTCAGACCAATTAGAGTTTGAGTCGTTGCCATTCGAACACCCGATTTGGATTTTGTATTCATCTGGCACTACCGGCATTCCAAAAGCCATTACACACGCGCACGGTGGCAATTTGATTGAGCACCTGAAATACCTGCATTTTCACAACGATGTCCATCCCGGCGAGCGTTTCTTTTGGTACTCCACCACTGGTTGGATGATGTGGAATTTTACTTTGGCCGCTATGCTGACCGGTGCATCGATCGTTTTATACGACGGCAGCCCGGGCTACCCCAATTTGAATGTTTTATGGGAATTGGCCCAAAACGCCCGAATCACGCATTTTGGCACCAGCGCCCCCTTTTTGGTCAGCTGTATGAAAAACGGATTAGTTCCAAAAAACGACTTTGACCTTTCACCTATGCGTGGCATCGGTTCTACCGGTTCGCCGTTGCCACCGGAGGCATTTGACTGGGTTTATGAAAATGTGAAACCCGACATTTGGCTTTCTTCCATGGCCGGAGGGACGGATGTATGCACAGCTTGGGTTGGAGGCAATCCATTGTTGCCGGTTTATGAAGGCGAAATTCAGTGCCGCTGTCTGGGATGCGCCATGGAAAGCTGGGATGAAGACGGTAAGCCGGTACCTGCCGGATCTGTTGGCGAAATGGTCGTCACAAAACCGATGCCCTCCATGCCGGTGTATTTTTGGAATGATCCCGATGGGGAACGTTATCGCACGAGCTATTTTGAGGAATATCCGGGTGTCTGGCGCCAGGGCGACTGGCTGTGCATCACGCCACGCGATTCGCTGATTATCCTTGGACGTTCAGATGCTACCCTGAACCGGCAGGGGGTACGCATTGGCACAGCCGAAATTTACCGGGCATTGGACAAGATTCCAGCAATCCAGGACTCCCTGGTTATCAATCTGGAACGCCCCGACGGGTCGGATTGGATGCCGCTATTTGTTACCCTGGCTGAGGGTGCCACATTGGATGATGCGCTTATTGCACTGGTTCGCAAAACATTGCGAAGCGACTACAGCCCCCGGCATGTTCCGGATGCGATATTCGTTGTGCCTGAAATTCCCTACACCATTTCCGGAAAGAAAATGGAAACTCCCGTCAAAAAAATTCTTCAGCGCAAGCCGTTGGACAAAGCCTACAATCGGGATTCTATGAAAAATCCATCAGCAATGGATTTCTTTATTGCCTTTGCTGACAAGCAAACCTGGTGAGGCAGTTAACGGCAATTTTTCATGGTTGTGTCATTATTTAACCTGCCCAAGCAACCTAAGACATTCAAATATGTCTATTGGCCAGATTAAATTTCAGAAAACAACGATCTAAAACTTTTGCGTTTGTAGTCCAATTTTGTGGGGCGGGACCGGCGGGTCTCGTCCCTTTTTTATCTTTGTAGCCCGAACTTTTAGTTCGGACCTACAAATAACATGACGCACCACCTACCAATAGCAAAATTTCTTGAGGCATGCACCAATCGAATTTTGCTCGATGTCCGTTCCCCTGGGGAATTCCGGCAAGGCCATATCCCCGGCGCCCATAGTTTCCCACTTTTTTCTGATATCGAACGCGCAGAAATTGGCACCCTGTACAAGCAAAAAGGAAAAGATAGTGCCATGATGCGGGGGCTGGAAATAGTAGGCCCCAAACTGGCATTATTTGTTAAAGAGGCAAAAAAGTTGGCTGGCAACAAGGATATGGCCGTGCATTGTTGGCGTGGCGGTCAACGCAGCCAAAGTATGGCCTGGCTTTTCCGGCAAGGAGGATTTGATGTTGTTACCCTCGATGGCGGTTATAAGGCATTTCGCCACCACGTACTCGGCACGTTTGAGTTGCATCGACTAAACTTGATCGTTTTAGGTGGGAAAACCGGAACCGGGAAAACCAAAATTTTGCATGCGCTTCAGGCACAGGGCGAGCAAGTGATCGACCTGGAAGGTCTGGCACATCATAAAGGTTCGGCATTTGGCCATATTGGTGAACCGGAGCAACCCACGGTAGAGCAGTTTGAAAACGATCTGTTTGAAAAAATACTCGAACTCGATCCTAAAAGGCGAATCTGGATTGAAAATGAAAGCCAGAGTATTGGGCGAGTATTTGTGCCACAAGAGTTTTGGCTGCAAATGAAAAAAGCCCCCCTCTTTAATGTGGAAGTCCCCTTCGAAAAACGGATTCAAAACCTGGTGGAGGACTACGCCTGCATTTCCAATACAGCACTGGTGGAAGCCTTTCGCCGGATTGAGCGAAAATTGGGTGGCCAACATATGAAATCTGCCCTTGAAGCACTGCAACTAGGCGACCCGGCAACGGCTGCAGCGATTGCGCTCAAATATTATGATAAAACCTATCAGTTTGGTTTGGAAAACAATCCATCGCCAGAAATAAAAATGCTAAACTTCTCAACGGAGATGCCGGAAGATATTGCTTTAGCCTGCCGCCAAATTGCTGATGCGCAGGAGGTGTCGCCTGGAAATCCCGTACCTTTGTAATCCGTTTTATTTTTATCCTGACCATATAAAACAAAGCACGATCATGCATTACCATAGCGTAGGCAATATTCCACAAAAACGGCATACCCAATTTCGCAAACCCGATGGCAGCTTGTACCACGAGGAACTGTTCAGCACTGAAGGTTTTAGCGATTTATACTCCTTATTGTACCATTGCAATGCACCGACCCAAATCGTTCAGGTTGGTGATCCTTACAGCGTAGCACCGCGCACGGTTCATGATAAACAATTGAAACACCGCTGTTTAAAAGGATTCAATGTTACTCCTGAGGATGATTACCTGAAGTCGCGCAAACCTGTTCTGGTAAATGATGACTGCAAAATCCTGCTGGCCGCACCGCGCAAAAGCATGACTGATTATTTTTTTAAAAATGCAGATGCCGACGAAGTGGTTTTTATACATGAAGGCTCCGGACGGTTGCGCACTATGTATGGAACGCTGAATTTCGCTTATGGAGATTACCTCGTCATACCGCGCGGCACAACGTATCAGTTTGATTTTGATGGTGAATCCAATCGCCTGCTCATTGTGGAAAGTAATGGCCCGATTACCACCCCCAAACGCTATCGAAATAATTTCGGGCAGTTGTTGGAGCATTCCCCTTTTTGTGAGCGGGATTTTCGCAAACCAACGGATCTGGAAACGCATGATGAAAGCGGCGACTTTCTGTTTTACATCAAAAAACAGGACAACATTTACCCCTATCACTATCTGAATCACCCGTTTGATTTGATCGGTTGGGATGGGTTCGTGTACCCTTTCGCGTTTTCTATCCACAACTTTGAGCCGATTACCGGACGCGTGCATATGCCGCCACCGATCCACCAAACGTTTGACGGACGCAATTTCGTGATCTGCTCCTTTGTACCACGTTTGTATGATTACCACCCGCAAGCCATCCCCGCACCGTATAACCATTCCAACATAGATTCGGATGAGGTATTATACTATGTAGATGGCGATTTTATGAGTCGCAAACATGTAGAACGAGGTATGATCACACTACACCCGGGCGGCATACCGCATGGGCCACATCCGGGAACCGTAGAAAAAAGCATCGGGCAAAAGGAAACCCGTGAATTAGCCGTTATGGTCGATACCTTTCGGCCACTTCTGATGACAGAGTTTGCAGCCGGTATTGAAGACCCGGAATATTATCAGTCCTGGCTTCCGGATGCTGTTTCGACAAACGGGCAACCGTAATCCGTCCCATTTAATTTAGGGTTTTCGGACAACAGCAAAGTCACTAATTATTTAGCAGAGAATTTCTCCCTCATATCGCACCTTAAAAACATGGGTTTATAGGGCGCATTTTTGTTGTATGTTTTTTTACAAAAAAAAGCGCCCCGACACGTTTGCCGGGGCTTGTAACCAAATCAAACTTTCTGTGAAGTTTATCTTTAAAAAACCCGTACCACGCCCAAGCGGTTACGAATTGGTTATTTCAACATTGCATATGGAAAACGAAAGCGCTTGATACGCGCCAAACCACAATTTGCCGGTGGTAAGGAATTGGCCCAAAAGAATAGTAAAGATCGGCCAATGAGGAACAAAGGAGTTCCACAGAGCGTGTACAGGAGTTTTTGTTTTCATAGCAGGGCCGAATAATTAAAAACGGCTTCCATGAGAAGAGACTCATGAAAGCCGTGAACGTTGCACTGAAATCGCAGACGACTTGTTTTAACGTCTGAAATAGCCCGTTTTATCGGCGAATGGTTATTGGCAACCTACCTATTGCTGTTCTGCATATGCCTCCACAGGTGGGCAAGTGCATATTAAATGTCGATCACCATATGCCTGATCAATACGGCCAACTGTCACCCAGAATTTCCAACCCTGCCGCAAATATGGCAATGGGAAAGCTGCTTTCTCGCGGCTGTATGCATAGGTCCATTGATCTGCACTGACGATATCGACAGTATGCGGGGCATTGTGCAGTACACTTTCCTCCGGAGAATAATCACCAACGGCGATCTCATCAATCTCGCCCCGAATAGCCAGCAGGGCATCGCAGAAACGATCCAACTCAGCTTTGCTTTCGCTTTCTGTTGGTTCAATCATAATGGTCCCTGCCACTGGAAAAGACAATGTCGGTGCGTGAAAGCCATAATCCATCAGGCGTTTTGCAACATCCTCTGCACTTACCAGATTTTTAAACGACCGGAGGTCGACGATCAATTCATGAGCAGAGCGCCCCTGTTCTCCGGCATATAGAACGTTATACGCACCTTGCAAGCGTGCCTTGATATAATTGGCATTCAGGATGGCATACCGGGTGGCATCCGTAACACCTGTTGCGCCCAATAATTTAATATAGGCATAGGAAATCAACAAAATACTGGCGCTTCCCCATGGTGCTGCGCTGATTGCCGTGGTTCCCTCCCTGCCTCCTGTTTCAGCAAAAACATGTTTGGGCAAATAAGGAGCAAGACTCGCATTGCAGCAAATCGGGCCCATACCCGGGCCTCCACCGCCATGTGGTATGGCGAATGTTTTATGCAAGTTGAGGTGGCAAACATCGGCACCGATAATTGCCGGACTTGTCAAGCCAACCTGGGCATTCATATTGGCGCCATCCATGTACACTTTCCCGCCATGGCGGTGAATTATCTCACATATTTCATGAATAGCGGTTTCAAATACACCGTGCGTAGATGGATAGGTTACCATCAGACAGGAAAGGTTATTCGCATATTGTTCTGCTTTAGCCTGAAGGTCGGCCAAATCAATGTTGCCCCGTTCATCGCAGGCAACAACCACGACATCCATTCCTGCCATCACAGCACTTGCAGGATTCGTGCCATGTGCAGAAGATGGAATAAGTGCTACATTCCGATGCCCTTCCTTTCGGGCTTTGTGATAGGCACGAATAACCATCAATCCGGCAAATTCTCCCTGGGCGCCAGAGTTTGGCTGTAGCGAACAGGCTTCAAAGCCGGTAATTTCACACAAAAACGCCTCTAGCTCGCGAATAATCTTCTGATAACCCGCCGTTTGCGAAGCCGGTGCAAACGGATGGATATTTGCCCACAAATCCCAGCTGACAGGAATCATTTCCGTTGCCGCATTTAACTTCATTGTGCAAGAGCCCAGCGAGATCATGGAATGCATCAGTGACAGATCGCGGTTTTCAAGCCGCTTGATGTAACGCATCATTTCACTCTCGGTATGATAGCTATTAAATATCTGATGTGTCAGATAATCTGATTCCCGAACAAGTTTTTCAGGTAAAATGCTGTCGGTCAGAGCCATAACCTTTCCTGCCCCAAACAATTCGGCAATACTGGCCAAATCCTGGTCGGTAGTCGATTCATCAATGCAAATTTGTATACCCGATGCATCATAGAAAAAATTGATGCCTGTTGCTTCTGCTTTTTTTCGGAAGTCGGCAAGTGCCTCAGCCGGCATGTTGACACGCATTGTGTCGAAGAAGTTTGTATGCTGCACTTGCGCACCAGCTTTTCGCAGGCTTTCGGCAAGACTTTTAGCCATATTGTGCACCCGCAATGCAATACCGCGTATGCCAGCAGGCCCGTGATAAACCGCATACATTGCCGCCATGTTGGCCAGCAATGCCTGTGCGGTACAAA
The DNA here is from genome assembly GCA_020636075.1 of Lewinellaceae bacterium. Lineage (GTDB taxonomy): Bacteria > Bacteroidota > Bacteroidia > Chitinophagales > Saprospiraceae > M3007. Next base: position 119,618 of record JACJYO010000001.1, read on the forward strand.
TGTTGGACGTTGCTTTTTCTCTGCGGATATGTTGTTCACGGGTTTGCAAGGCCATACGGAGCGCCCGGTTACCATGTCGATCAACCGAAACGCCAATGATGCGACCAGGAATTTGCCGTTTGAAATATTCCGTCGTGGCAAAATAAGCGGCGTGTGGCCCGCCATAACCCATCGGTACACCAAAACGCTGCGTATTGCCTACAGCACAATCGGCGCCCCATTCACCGGGAGGAGTGAGCAAGGCAAGGGAAAGAATATCGGCCGCGACGCAAACGTAGACTTCATGTGCTTTCGCTTTTTCAACGAAAGCCCGGTAGTCTTCGATAGCGCCTTGGGCGTTCGGATACTGCAATAACACACCGAATGTTTTTTCAGAAAACTCATACGTACGCCAATCGCCTACAACCAGGCGAATATTTTGCGGAAGTGCGCGCGTGCGCAATACGTCGATAGTTTGCTGGAAAACTGTCTCGGAAACAAAAAACTCATCTGCCTCTTCCCCGGGTTTTGCCCGTTTGTTTTTTTCCGAATAAAACATATTCATGGCCTCGGCAGCAGCAGTTCCTTCATCCAATAGACTGGCATTGGCAATCGGAAGCCCGGTTAGATCGCTTACCATGGTCTGGAAATTAAGAAGGCTCTCCAAACGTCCTTGAGAAATCTCCGCCTGGTAAGGGGTGTATTGGGTATACCAACCGGGGTTTTGAAAAACATTGCGCAGGATCACAGATGGGGTGATCGTCCCGTAATAGCCCATACCGATAAAACTTCGGACAACCCGGTTGAGCTGAGCCGTCGTTTTCAATTCCTGCAGGTAATCAAATTCGGTCATGGCGTCCGGCAAATTGAGTGGTCTTTTTAGCCGGATGGAGTTCGGAACCGTTTGTTCCATTAAGGCTTCAAGGGATTCAACTTTCAGGAAATCAAGCATTTCCTCCAGTTCATGTTGGCTAGGCCCGATATGCCGGTTTGCGAACCGGTCCGGGTGTGGAAATTGACTCATCGTGGATATTGAATATTGGTCACGAAATGTGGTGATCTGTTTATCTGGTCAAGGGATTGCCATGCCGTGCAAGGCATGATTTTCCGAGGTCTCTTGAACAGCGCGAAGGTAAAGATTGTTCGTTGTGCCCCCTATTCGGAGCGCAACTTTTATCACGGGTAGTTGGAGTCGACTTTAACAGTATTTAGGCGTTAAATTTTTCAGCCCGGGGAAATAGGGGCAAGGGCCTTCCGTTTACCTTTCAATTTTATAATCAAGTCCCCTAATCCTGTAATCCGCTTTTTTCATCCTTAAATATCGATTTAGTATGTTCTGCCTTCGGATTTGCGCCGTGCTGGCCACTTGGCTTGCTATGGCCTCTACCTCTCTCTCAGCCCAAACCACTATTGCCCCTTCCCCTTCCATTCAACATTTCCGCGAACACGGCGGCCGTTTTGAGCCGGTAAATTTGTTTTATCCGGTTGCACAACGCAACGCAGCGGTTAGCAGTTTTGCTCCCAATGCGCAATTGCTCACACTTGATCCGGATTATCTGGACAGGGCATCAACCGTAAACGCGCAGGCAATTAGTTTACGCCTGCCACTCAACGGTGACGTACTCATCGTCGATCTTTTAGAAGTATCTGCCGTTACGCCCGATTTTTCTGTAAAAACAAGTGGCACAGGCGGTGAACCTGTTCCATATACTCCTGGCAAGCATTACCGTGGTTCCATTCGCGGCGACGAACATTCTGTTGCCGCCTTCAGCTTTTTTCAGGAAGAGATCATGGGGCTGATCGCAAATGCGGCATACGGAAATCTTGTACTTGGCAAACTGGACAGCCCGGAAAACGAAACAGAATATATCCTGTATGCCGACCGGGATCTGACCGTTAAATCGCCATTTACCTGTGCCACACTGGATCGAGAGGTCAGTTCTGCACATAATTCAGGCACAGATAACCCGGAAGCAGCCGGAGGGTGCGTACGGGTTTACTATGAAGCCGATTATGAATTATTTCAAAACAAAGGCTCTGTTCAGGCGACGGTGGATTACCTGAGTGGCGCATTCAATCAAGTGGCTGCGTTGTATGCAAATGAACAGATCAGCACGACGCTATCCGAGGTGTACGTTTGGACGACGCCGGATAGTTACAGCACGTCGAGCAGCAGTACGGCACTGAAGCAGTTCAGAACCCTGCGTACCAATTTTAACGGCGATTTGGCGCACCTCGTCGGCATCGGCGGAAATAATCTTGGCGGCATTGCCTACCTGGATGTGCTGTGCAGCCCCGGATATGCCTACGCCTTCAGCGATATAAATACCTCCTACGCCACTGTACCTACGTTTTCCTGGACCGTCGAGGTGCTGACACATGAAATGGGCCACAACCTCGGCTCGCCGCATACCCAATCGTGCACCTGGCCGGGCGGCGCCATCGACAACTGTTTTTCGCCGGAGGGCAATTGTTCGCCCGGGCCAGCACCCAATAATGGCGGGACGATCATGAGTTATTGCCACCTTACGAATTACGGCATCAATTTCAACAATGGATTTGGTCCCTTACCTGGTGATAAGATCCGATTGGAAGTCTCTAAAGCAAGTTGCTTGTCGAGCGCCTGCGGAAGTTCGGGCACTTGCCTGCCACCTTCAGGCGTAGCCGCTACGAATATTACCGCAAGCAGCGCTACTATTAGTTGGAATGGCGCCGGCAATGCCGACAATTACATTTTGCAATGGCGAATAAGCGGCAGTTCCACCTGGTCGACCCTGTCAAATGTGCCGAATCCATACGTGCTGACCGGACTGCCGGCAATTACCACCATTGATCTACGCTTGCAAAGCCGCTGTGGCTCAAGCACTTCTGATTTTAGCCTGGTAAAAAGTTTTACAACTTTAGGGACTACCACTTGTGATGCACCTTCGAGCACCGGTGTAAAAGTGATTTCATCGACATCCGCCGTGGTGACCTGGAACAGCGTGGCCGGAGCGATTGGGTATCAGATTGCTTATCAAAAAAATAATACCGGCAGTTGGACACTCCCGGCTACCAGTACAGGAACTTCATACACCCTGAATAATCTGGACGCCGGAACAAAATATACTGTGCGGGTTTCAACCACCTGTACTTCAGGCAATTCAGCTTATGCTTACAACACATTCACTACGCCGGATCCGGGAAACAATGCAGGTTGCGGAATACCAGGCAATTTCAAAGCCACCGACATCACCGCAAACAGTGCGGTGCTCCGTTGGGACGCTGTACCCGGGGCCGTTTTTTATCAAATTCGATTCAAGCTCGCCAGTTCATATTATTATGGCAGTGCAGTTTACGTCAACAGCACTAGCTTCAACTTAAATGGACTACAGCCCAGTACAAAATACCACGCGCTGATTCGCGCCTATTGCAATACCAGCGCATCCGCCTATTTAACCACACAGTTTGCAACCACATCGAGCGGAGGCCCGGGTTCTGTTTGCGCAACCCCGGCAAATTTTTCCGTGCAAAATGTAAGCGCCTCATCAGCCGTGCTTGGATGGAACCCAGTGCCGGCAGCTACCGGGTATGACTTGCAAATAAAACTACCGAATTCGGGTTACTGGCTGACTTTCAATAATTTGTCGTCAACATTGATTCAATTGACCAACCTGCAACCCAACAGCGTTTATCAAGTTAAGGTCAGGGCGCGTTGTGGCGGCACCGGTGATTTTTCGCCATACACCAACCCGCTGGATATCCAAACATTGGGGAATCTCCAGCCGGGTGATGAAGTTTGGGCTTTTCAAAATGCGGATGCTGTTACCCTTGATCTGGCCAATGCAATTTCGGAGCAAACAGACGTTTCAATTTTCCCCAACCCAACCGACGGATTGTTAACTGTTGTATTTCCGGAAACGACATTTGGCGAATTTGATCTGGAAGTGCTCGATCCGAATGGACGCCGCCAGGCATACTTCCCCCGTACTGCCGGGCAAAATGGCCAGGCCCAGGTTGATTTCCAACAGTTGCCGCCTGGTGTTTATTTCCTGCGTCTGACCGCAGCAAATTTGGCACCGGTTGTCAGACGGATCGTTCGAAATTAGTTCAATTGAGAGCAGCTGAAATGCAGCTAAGGGTGAAAGGCAAGATTGCTTTTTGCCCTTTGCTGTGTATCGCCGACCTTTAGCCCGCAAATGCGGCATTATCCATCTAAACTATTGTTGTTCGGAGAACACATTTTGCTCCTGGGTGCCAGAGCATTGGCTACGCCGGTACCAAAATATTGGGGAAGTTGGGCTGAAGCGAGGCGCGAAACACCGGCCGGTCAGGTGGAAGCGTTGGCTGCTTTTGCGAATAGTGCAGCGTTGCAAGGAATGGGGGTTTTGAATACCCGGCAGTTTCAGGCAGATATTTCCCGTGGGCTGTATTTTCAGTCTTCCATTCCGCAGGGGTATGGCCTTGGAAGCTCCGGCGCATTGTGTGCAGCAATTTATGACCGCTACGCAAATCAAAAAACAAAGAACCTGTCCGAGTTGAAAAGCGTTTTTTCAGCAATGGAGAGTTACTTTCATGGAAAAAGTTCAGGGATCGACCCGTTGACCAGTTATCTTAATCAGCCGTTGTGGATTGACCGTGTGAGTGAAGTACGCATTTTTGAAGCCGATGCCTGGGGCGAAGGGGAGCCTGTTGTATTTTTGCTCGATACCAAAATTCCCCGGCAGACCGGCCCGTTGGTTGAATGGTTTTTAGCAGAACAAAAAAACCGACCCTTTGTCCAAAAATTGGAGGCAGTGCTTTTACCCGCCCATCAGGCTTTATTGGAAGCCTGGCAGTTTCGGCAAGTTTCAGCTTTTTGGCACGCAATACGGCAGGTTTCAGCTTTTCAACTTGAATATTTACCACCTATGATACCGGAGAGCCTGAGACCAATTTGGGAAAGTTGCCTTAACAACGAGCAAATTGTTCTGAAAATTTGTGGTGCAGGTGGTGGCGGTTTTTTGCTGGGGTTTACAAAAAACAAGGAATTTGCGTTGGAACAACTCCATCCATTCCAATTGATTTTTCCATTCGAGACACATGGCGTGGTTGAAGGATAAAAAATTGCGTCCGGCATTATGGACGTTGGGTATTTTACTTTTTGTCGCTCTTTCGAAGGACATTCTTTCCAATGGGCGCCCCTTGTATTGCAAGATCCGGGGAGAGCACTTTTTCCCCGGGCTTCGGAGTATTTGGGAAGACGCTTCCCTACCCTACCGCCATCCGGTACTTGATTCCATCCAACAGCGTTTCCTCTGGCGTCAATTCGATTACGATATTGCCGTGTTTGCACCCGTCCCGTTCTCGGCCGGAGAACTTCCCATGAGCCCGGATACTACAATTTTGCAGGCGCCTCCCGGCAGCATTCACCCCAGCCATACCGCCCGCAAGTTCAGGCATTGGCTTGGCACAGATGTAACAGGATATGATGTAGCAGCCGGACTGGTAAGTGGCGCCCGAATTGCAGTTATGACCGGCGCAATGGCTATGGGTCTGGCATTTGGGCTGGGTCTGGTGTTAGGAGCTATTGCTGGTTTTTGGGGTGACGATCGATTTCGCACCGCTCGTGGACAGCTGTGGTTCGTGTTGATTGGGATCCCTCTGGCCTGGTTTTATGCGCAGACGTTTCCGGCGTATACATTTTCAAAACCAAACTGGTTGTACAGTTTGGGAATTTTTGCAGTAGTCATTGCCCTGTTTGGGGGCTTGGGTCGGCTTTTGCAACGTATCCCGTTTTTCAGCCACCAAGTGGTGGTTCCAGCGGATTTGATCATAATGCGGATGGCGGAAGTGTTCACATCGATTCCGGGTTTGCTGGCAATCATTGCGTTTGCAGCTATGCTTCGGGGCCAAACGCAGACCATTTGGGCAATGATTGCACTGATTGGTTTATTTAGTTGGCCGGGGGTTGCGTTGTTTGTTCGGGCCGAGCTCTTGCGTGTCCGCGCTTTAGATTATGTGACAGCGGCGCGTGGTATCGGGCTCCCGGAATGGCAGATTTTATTCCGGCATGCGCTGCCAAATGCCTTGCGCCCGGCCTATACCATTTTTGCATTTGGTGTGGCCAGTGCCATTCTGTTGGAAGCTTCATTGTCCTTTTTAGGATACGGCGATCAAAACCTGCACGGTGCAAGTTGGGGGAGTTTGCTTCGAAATGCCCGCGAAAGTCCACATCTGTGGTGGATTAGTTTACCACCCGGGTTGGCAATTTGCCTCACTATCCTGGCCCTACACAGCATTGGGGAGGCATTGAGCGAGCGCCGGTGAACCGCAAGTGGGGGTTTCTTGTTGTCTGTTCGAAATAATTACTAAGCGCGTGTGAATTTCTGATAAGAAACAAAAACTAATCACGTGCTAACAGGCAGAAAACAGCCCGATATGCGGTTTGACTATTTACGAATTGTGGGATTGGCATTGCTTTTCTTCGTTCCCTTTCTGGGGGCGGTGCATTTGTTTGATTGGAATGAAGTCCATGTAGCGGAATGCACAAGGGAAATGTTAGTCACCGGCAATTTTTTCTGCCCGCAGCTGAACTTCCAATTATACTGGGAAACGCCACCGCTTTTTCTGTGGTTTCAGGCTATTTCCATGAAGATTTTTGGCATAGGAGAATTTGCTGCGCGTTTTCCCAATGCAATTTGTGGTCTTGTTACGATGCTGGTAGTCTATCGCATCGGGTATCGCTTGCACGATCGTGGTTTTGGTTGGCTTTGGGTTTTGGCCTGGCTCGGCAGTTTGCTTCCCCATTTATATTTCCGGAGCGGGATTGTAGACCCCTGGTATAACCTCTTGATATTTATCAGCCTGTATAGTTTTATTGAGTTCCGCTGGTTGTTCTTCACCCGGTTTGAAGGCCGGAATTTCTGGCACCGGTACCGTTATTTGATCCTCGGCGGCGGCGTACTTGGACTAGCCGTTCTAACAAAAGGCCCGATAGCCTACCTAATTATTTTGCTGACCTTGTTGGCATATTTTGCCCGGTATGGTTTCCGCAACAAGGGCTTCATGAAGCACTTGGCTTATTACACTGCGGCGGCTGTGGCTGTTTCCCTTGTTTGGTACGGCGTAGAAATGGCACTGCACGGCAGCAGTTTTGTACAAGCGTTCCTGACACATCAATTTCAATTATTTTTTGCCGACGACGAAGGAGGTAGTGGCTTTTTTGGTTTCCATGTATTGGTTTTGTTGCTAGGTTGCTTTCCCATTTCGGCCTTTGCATTGGCAAACTTGTGGGGTGACCACCAGTCGCAAGATGAAATGCTCGAGTCCGACCCGCTCGCTAGCTGCAAACGCTCCGATATGGCTACCTGGATGCAATTCCTGTTTTGGGTGGTACTGGTGGTGTTTAGCCTGATGCGAACCAAAATGGCACATTTGTCTTCCCTTGCCTATTTCCCGCTAACCTATTTGGGTACGTTGACTATATGGCGGGCCTTGCGTTGGAAAGTACAGCCGCGTATTGTGGGATATGTGTTGCCTGCCCTGGGCATACTGATTGGCGTAGCAGGCATGGCACTTCCACTCATTGGTCAGAATATTCAATGGCTCAAGCCGCTGGTTGCCGGGAACAGCTTCGCTGAAGCCCGCCTGGCAATTGAAATGGATTGGTATTGGTGGCAAGGCTTACCCGGATTTGCCCTGGTACTGACAACCATCGTTGCATGGCGATATTGGCAAAGGAACAAAGCCTGGCGGGCAGCACAAACCATATTTACCGGGGGAGCAATTTTTGTTGCGTTCACCTTGGTTTTTATTATTGGCAACATAGAAAAATATACCCAGTATTCCACCATTGAATTCTATGAAAGCAAGGCTGGTGAAAATTGTTCCATTCAACCAGTAGGCTTCAAAAGTTATGCGCACTTGTTTTATTCGCAGATGTGCCCATCCAAACTGAAGCAATCGATCGGTTCAGACAGCATATTGGTCCATACGCCTGCCGGAAAAAAAATCTATTTCGTTGCTAAGCTTTCCGACGTGAAGCACTTGTCCGGCTTGTCGAACTGCAAAGAATTATTCCGAAAAGACGGTTTGGTTTACTACGAAAAAGTCCTGGACGCTGGCAAATAACAGCGTCATAAATCAGAAACCATGCAATTTAATATTCCGGATACCGGGAAAAAACGGATTGTAATAATAGGTGGTGGATTCGCCGGATTGACACTCGCCCGGAAACTGGCTAATTCCGATTACCAGATTGTATTAATTGACAAAAACAATTACCACCAATTTCAACCGCTTTTTTACCAGGTGGCAATGGCGGGTCTTGAGCCGTCAAGTATTGCATTTCCGCTGCGCAAGGTTTTTCAGAAAAACAAAGACGTGCTGATCCGGGTAACAAAAGTTCAATCTGTGGATTCGAAAAAGCAGGAGATCCATACTGATATTGGTGCGCTACACTACGATTACCTGGTATTGGCAATGGGCGCGGACACCAATTGGTATGGCAACGAGCAAATTCGGGCAAATGCAATCCCGATGAAATCGGTCAGTGAGGCGCTCTACCTGCGCAATAAAATTTTTGAAGACTATGAACGGGCTGTCACCGCCGACAATTATGATCAGCGGCAACGGTATCTGGACATCGTTATCGTTGGCGGGGGGCCAACTGGTGTCGAAGTAGCCGGTTCGCTCGCCGAAATGAAGCGGCATATCATTCCAAAAGACTACACCGACCTGGACCGCAATGAAATCAATATTCATCTTATTCATGGCGCTCCCCGTTTGCTGAATACCATGTCTGAGCAGGCATCTGCTGCCGCAAAAAAGTTTTTGGAAGAACTGGGTGTTCAGCTCAGTTTGGACACCATTGTACACGACTTCGACGGCGAAAATGTGCACATAAATGATGGCAGTACGATTCGCGCGGACAAGGTGATCTGGGCAGCGGGGATCACCTGCAATACCATCGAAGGCTTGCCCGACACATCGTTCACCAGTAGCAGCAACCGCTTGAAAGTTGACGCCTTTAACCAGGTTGAAGGTGTCGAGTCGATATTTGCCATTGGCGATCTGGCTTGTCAAACCGAAGCAGCCTACCCAAAAGGCCATCCACAAGTAGCCCAGGTGGCGATTCAACAAGCCCGCTGCTTGGCCTCGAATTTCAGGCGTTTGCAAAAAAAGCAGCCGATGAATCCTTTCCATTACCGCGATCTTGGTTCCATGGCAACGATTGGGCGAAACCGCGCAGTGGTTGATTTGCCGTTTTGGCGGTTTCAGGGCGCTTTTGCCTGGTTGGTTTGGCTTTTAGTACACTTATTTTCCATACTGGGAGCAAAGAACAAACTGTTCATTTTTTTAAACTGGGTCTGGAATTATTTCACCTATGACCAAAGTCTTCGCTTGGTCATTAAGCCCTGGCAACGAAAGCCCGGGTAAGCCGTGTTAATCATTTGCAAACAAAATTTCGGACAAGTCCATGCGTTTACAGAAGGTGTAATTTTGCTCCATCTTCCATTTTCATGTAATTTCTCACTAAAATATTCGGACAAGCAATGGAAAAAAGCAAACAAATACAAATTGGCCTGTTGGCCCTACTGGCACTGCTCCTTATTGCCAACTTGTTTGGCGGCGGTTTTCAAAACTGGTTTGGGCAATCGGAAGGCGATCAAATTCGCCAATCAGCCGCTTCAATGACAGGCTCGAACACCGTAGCACCGACGCAAGATTTAGTACCAACACAGGGTACAGGAAACATTCCCGGAACCAATGTAAATGCCACTCAGGCTCCTACTGGCCCGGTAACCGCTATCAAGTATGAAGATGCTACCTATGATTTTGGCGTAGCGGACGAAGGTACCGTTGTCAAGCACATATACAAATTCACCAACACTGGCGATGAGCCGCTGATTATTTCCAACGCCAGGGGTTCCTGCGGTTGTACTGTACCCACATGGCCAAAACAACCCATACCTCCGGGAGGGAAAGGTGAAATCAACGTTGAGTTTAACACCAAAGGCAAACCAGGCCGTCAGAGCAAACAGGTAACAGTCACTGCAAATACGAACCCATCAGACACACACCTGGAAATCCATGGTGAAGTTCGCGGGAAGGAGCAGCCTGTTTCAAAAGGCCACTAACCAATCGTTTTAGAAAAAGTACAAGCCTTGCTTCGTTTGTGACGAAGCAAGGCTTTTTTAGTGCAAATCCGTGATTAAAATAATTTAATCTTTTTTTTTACGGGTTTTGGCCGGATATTTGAGCAATAATTCAATACGCTTTAAAGTAATCTACCTATCTAATCTTCATAATCGCGTATTAGTCTCATGGAGATTTGTTGCATGTTGTCTTTAACAACGTGTGTTTCTCTCCTTAACAACTACAGGTTTTTATAATGTAGTTTCTTCCAGACTTTCTATTCATTTTAAGCACGCTTCACGGAAACAGATGGTTTCTGGTTAACGCCTGTATGCGATGCATTGCATCCCAGCAGAGGTTTAATCAGGGTCCTTCTCTATTTGGGCTTACTCGCCGGAAGCCTTTTAAATCTAAATTTAAAAGCTGCGTAATGCGCAAAATTTTTTCTCATGAAAAAAACTGTTACTCCATCCGTAGTGCTTATGACGCCCCTGAAGGGCTTTTTAGCATTTTGTTGCAAACCAAATGCAAGTTTTGCCACACTTGCGATTTTGACTTTTTTAGCTACAAACAGCCTGTTTTCCCAACAGAAAATTGAAAACACATCGCCTGCCATGCAGGAGCGCGTCAAAGAAACCCTCAAGAAAAACGGGCAAAGCCTCCGTTTTATGGAAAACAAAGGGCAATTAAGTGACGATGCCATTTTGTATTATTTTGAAGGCCTCAATGGCTCGGTGTATATCAAGGCAGACCAAATCCGGTTTGTAGCCAACGACATTGAAGTAGTTCGAAATGAACCAACAACAGATCCACGGGCTGTAGACGCCAAACCTGGTAAGGAGCAAAAATTGAAAGCCATCCATTCTTTCACCCTGAAATTAAATGGCGCCAACCTAAATCCGGATATCCGGCTGGGAGAATCTTTCAGTACGAAATACAACTTTTTTACCAGTGAAGACCCCAACGACTGGGCATCCGGAGTACGGGCTGCGAAAGATCTGACCTTGCACGATGTGTATCCCAATATCGACCTGCGTTTGTATAGCACTTCGGACGGACAGCTTGAATTCGACTGGATACTGTACCCAGGCGCCGATTTCAGGCAAGTGCAGTTGAACTTTGATGGTCAGGACAAACTTGCCATTGACCCTGTCGGCAATCTGGAGGTCGGTCTGCGTTTCACCAAGGTAAAATTCCATATCCCGGAATCATATCAGGTAACTGAAAGCGGTAAAATTCCGGTCAACATGGCTTTTAAAAAATCCAATGAACATACCATTGGCTTTGCCACAGAGTCAAAAATTGACACCCGCTATCCTCTGGTCATTGACCCGATCCTAAGCTGGGGTACCTATTTTGATGGCAACGACAGCAACTTCGATCAATATTTGTTTGCTATTCAAACTGATCCGGTAACCCGGAATTTGTACTGTGCCGGTGCAACTAATCGCCAAATTTCAACGGCCAGCGCTCCTTATGATGCCAATGGCTATCTGAATGTGATTTCCGGGTTTGGTTCCAGCGGCACACCACGCGTAGCCATTGTGTATACTATTAGCAGCGATGGATCCGACCTCCTGGATATGACGCTTTATGGCCCAAGCACCGTTTCCTCCGGCAATGAAGTTGTTGCTTTTGCACTTAGCTTGTCGGCCAACCGCGTTTTCATTGGCGGTTGGACAGAAATCAACATTCCATTGGCTGGCACTCCGTTTGATGCTTCGAGAGAAAGTTCGGACGGATTTGTCGCTGTTTTTTCAAAAGACCTAGGTACACTCCACTACGCCACCTATCTGGGGAGCAGTAGTGCCGAGGATTTAGGCGTGACTTCAATTCGTGCGCTTAACGACAACTCTTTTGTGGTTGGATTTACGGCAGAAGGTGCTTTGCCAGCCGGACCCGGAGCGCCGGATTACATTACCACCGGGGCAGATCTTAGCTATGGTGGTGGTAATGATATGTTCATCGCTAAATTTAGCAACTATAATACACTGGATTGGGGCACCTACGTAGGCGGTAGTGATATTGAAGCATTTAATGATCTTGAAGTTTTTCCTGACGGGCGGGTAGCCTTTGTTGGCTACGGCGAAGGCACGCTTACAGAAGTAAACAGCGCAGCAGATCGATCAACGGGCGGCAGTGATTATGATGGAATCATTGGGGTTTTAAATAACACCGGTACGGCATTTTTATACCTGGATGAGATTGGTGGTGATGGAGAGGATTACTTTTACGATGTACTGATCTTGGGCGAAAAATTATACTTTACAGGACGGGCAGGAAATAATGACTTTCCTACTCCCACAGGTGTTTATGATACCGACTATAACGGCGGCTCGGGAGATGCGCTTGTTGGTATGGTCGATGCTGCTGGTAGCACTGGATATAAAGCCACGTTTTATGGTACCGGAGGCACCGATATCGGAAACGGCATTCAGCAAGTTTCCACAACAGATTGTGATGGGAACACCTCGAGTTTCCTTTTGGTATTTGGCACGGTTAATTCTTCCGGTCTACCCACTCAAAACATTAACAACGAGCCTTATTACGACAGCAGCTACAACGGCGGTACTGATATGTTTTTCGGCGGATTTAGTGGTGATCTGACAACCTTAATTTATGGAACGTATATTGGCGGTTCGGGCAACGATTACCTTGGTGATACCGGAAATTCCAGAGGCGCAAACCATTTGTGGATCGAAGGAGCCGACCTGTACCTGGGAACCACTACGCATAGCTCGAATATCCTCCCGACTACCGTCACCGGAAGTTTTGACAATACCAAATCAAATGGCGGCGACGATTCCCACATCCTTCTCTGCCTAACTTTTTCATCGATTGTAGAGACAGACTATGGTGACGCGCCTGCCAGTTATGGCACTCCTTCGCATACTTTGAACTGTCAAAATTTAGGCATTGGTTTACTATTGGATGCAGAGGCAAGCGCGTTGCCAAATGCAGCAGCAGATGGCGATGACACCGATGGCGTAGATGACGAAGACGGCCTGGCATTAGTGCCTGCTTTGACAAATGGAGGACCACAAAACATCACCGTTTCCATTGATAATATAAAAAACACCACGGGAGACACAGCAACGCTATATGGGTGGATTGACTTCGACAGCGATGGAAAATTCCAACGGGACGAGGCTACTTCCGTCACGGTTGCAAGTGGCTTCACCGGAACAAAAATGTTGGTTTGGAGTGCCATTTCGGTTACAGGCTCGACAACTGGCCATTATATGCGCTTCCGGCTTACGACCAACAATCTAGTTGATGCGCTTGGCACAACTGATGTGGATGAACGCTCTGTAGGCGCTGCCTCGGACGGTGAAGTGGAAGATTACCTGGCAACAGGTGCAAGTTGTACCGACCCAATTTGCCCGGATAACCAAGTCTTGTGCATCTCTGCTTTGCCGCTTGATCTGGCAGGACTGGGAGCAACGCCAAGCGGTGGCACTTTTTCCGGAACCGGGGTGCTGGGTAATTCCTACAGCGCCCCCGCCGGAACAAATACAGTAACCTACACATACAATGATGGGAATGGTTGTGAAACCTCCTGTATGTTTGAAGTAACTGTAAATCCCCTACCTGTAATGAATTGCCCCGGGCCACAGTCTGTTTGTGTGAGCGACTTGCCGCTCAATCTGGCAAACCTGGGTGCTACACCTGTCGGTGGAACCTTTTCCGGAACCGGTGTATCGGGTACGACATACGCTGCGGCAGCAGGTACTACAAATACGGTTAGTTACACGGTTACGGACAATAACGGATGCAAAAATACCTGCACGTTTAATGTGACAGTGAATCCGCTGCCTGTGATGAATTGCCCCGGACCGCAGTCTGTTTGTGTAAGCGACTTGCCGCTTAACCTGGCCGGATTGGGAGCATCACCCATTGGCGGCGTCTTTTCCGGAACTGGTGTATCGGGTACCACATACGCTGCGGCAGCAGGTACTACAAATACGGTTAGTTACACGGTTACGGATAACAATGGCTGTAAAAACACCTGCACCTTTAATGTGACCGTATACGCTTTGCCGGTAATGGCTTGTCCGCCCAATTTGACGGTTTGCATCGATGACACGCCATTTGTTTTGAGCGATGGCTCACCTGCAAATGGCACACATTCCGGAACAGGAGTTAGCGGTGGAAACACCTTTACACCTGCCACTGCGGGACCGGGTGTTAAAATGATTACTTACACTGCTTCTGATATTCACAACTGTAGCAATTCTTGTACCTATACGATTCGGGTAGTGGACGTGAACGTATATGATGTTGTTGGCGGCGGAGAATACTGCAAAGATGGTAGTGGCAAACCTGTTGGTTTGAGTGATTCTGATGTTGGATTTAGCTACCAGCTCAAACACAACGGGATTCCGATCGGTGCTCCGGTAAATGGTACAGGCATGGGTATTAACTTTGGCAATCAAACACTTACAGGCACGTACACCGTTGAGGCAACCCTGATAGCGGCACCCCATTGTTCGAAAACAATGAACGGATCTGTTGCAATTTCCATCACGGATATTATCATGAGTGATGTAATCACCCACAGTCCTGAATTTTGTATGAAAGATCCTGGTCCGGTGATTGGCCTGAGCGGATCGAAAGTTGGTGTAACTTACCAGTTACAAACCGGCGGTGGCAGCAACCTCGGCGCTCCGGTGCCCGGTGATGGCAACCCCATTTACTTTGGAGTATATCCCAATGGCAGTTATAAAGTAGTTGCTACAAATGGAATGGGTTGTACCGCTACAACCACAGCCAATGTAAATGCACAGGCCGGCATGTGTGAAATTGATGTTCCTGATTATTGCACCTGCAATGCACAAAACGGTTTTACACCAGTGACCATCAAAGTCTCTGCTCCGGCAGGCCAGACTTGGGAAGTTAAGGAGGTGATCGGTTTGTATGGCCCTAACCCTTACCTGCCGGTCACAGTAGGTACTCCACTGAATTATATCGGCGGGAACATGTATACCCTGGATGCGAACCGGTCAAACACAAAGGGCTATTTTGTCAAAATGACAAATGGCTTTACGGATTTGGAAATTCAGGTGGGCAACCCTTCCTGGTAAGGCACGCGCTTGGACAGTATTCTAAAAATTAAAAATGCTGCGTTGCTTAAGCGACGCAGCATTTTTTTTAAACAATTCGCAGCGCGGTAGTCCCGACAGGAATCGAACCTGTATCAAAGGTTTAGGAAACCTCTATTCTATCCATTGAACTACGGGACCAAAATTGCCGGGCAAAAATAGGGCTTCCAATTCAATTATCGGTATTTCCTGCCCAGCTCACCCAATTCAATAATTTGCAATTCCCGAATAGATCCGGCATCCAATACAAATCGCATCAGCGTTTTCACCTGATGCCAGCCTTCATTGCCACAAGCGCCCGGGTTTAAGTGCAAAAAGTCAAATTGCTTGTCGGGGATAACCTTCAAAATATGCGAATGCCCACAAATAAATAAACCGCCTTTTGGCGGATCGTCTTGCAAAATTTTTCGCACGCGTGGGTTATATCTCCCCGGATAACCGCCAATATGTGTCATAAATACAGGTACCGCTTCACATGAAAATCGCAAGTCCAGGGGCATAACTGCCTGAATTTCGGCATTATCAATGTTACCGTAAACCCCGCGTAATGGCTTGAAGGCCTGCAATTTTAAAACCACATCCATACTGCCGAAATCCCCGGCATGCCAAATTTCATCGCACTCGGAAAAGTGTTCAAAAATGCGGTCATCAAGTACCGAGTGTGTGTCGGACAGCAGGCCTATTTTTTTCATAGATTCTTTTTTATCGGCAATACTATTCCACCATCAAGTTGCAGCCCCGTAATTCCGCCGCATCCAAACGCCCCAGAACTTCAAATGTTCCATCAGGATACACCTTCCCAATATCCTCTGTGGCCAAAAAACTACAGGTATCCAGGTTGGCCAGGTCAATAAACTGCAACACGCCCGACCTGCCATAAGACACCGGAGCGAAGGGATCATTGATCTCGCGTGCAACTGCTTGCAGTAACGGCCCGGGCACAAAGCGGCTATCCATTCCAACGCGAGGTTGGCTGTATGCCTGAGAAAATAATTCGGTCATCCCGTACTCTGAGTGAATTCCCGGCACGTTGAACGCCTCGCAAAGTATGCGGTGCAACGCGCTGCGAGTTAGTTCTTCCCGTCGGCCTTTCATACCACCGGTTTCCATGATCGTTATCCCGGACAAATCCATTGGATATTGCTCCGCAAAATCCAACAATGCGAAACTTACGCCGAGTAGCAGCGTTGGAATTTCCTTTTCAATACATTCAAACAATGTTGCTTGCAATGCATTCAAGTCATTTAAAAAAAATCCACTTTGCGCATACGGGGATAATCGGATAAAATAGTCCGCCATGGCAACCAAAGACGACCCCGAACGTTCCAAATAAGACGGCAACAAAGCCAGCGTACACCATTCCGATGGATCGCTGTACGCGGAACAAAACCCCAGACGTGTATTTGCCAAATATGCGGTCAGGTCGCGCACCCGATGCTTCGATGGCGTTTGGCCGGTGGTTGCACTGCTTGTAAAAACGGTTTGTACATCCCAATTGCCCGTTTGGATGGAGTAGCTTTTAAAAAGTGATATCGGTAAAAACGGAATTTCCAGCGTATCTCGGACTGTGGCAGGTTTTTTACCCAGTAATTCTAAAAACCGGGCATATACTTTATTTCCAGTAGCCTGAAAGCGAAAAACTTCCAACGCAACAGCCCCGAAGTTTTCCGGGGTCAAATCCGCTATTTTTGACAATAAATCCTGTCGGTCCACTGTTTGCATTGCACTGAAAAGCCGCTAATTTGGGCACAAATTACAACTGTATGAAAAAAATAACCCGTACACTTAGCATCCTGGGGCTGGCTGCCTTCGCCATGCTTCAATTCTGTGTGAAACCACCGGACTACCCCAATGAACCTGTCATCACCTTCGAAAGGTTATCCAAAACAACCCTGTTTCAGTCGGCATTCGGGCAGGATAGCGTAGTGATTACCTTTTCTTTTACAGACGGAGATGGAGATCTGGGCTTCAAAGATGATGCTGAGGAAAGCATATTCATTGTAGATGGGCGCGATTCATTTCAGAAGCCATCTTACCGGATTCCACTGATTGAACAACAAGGCGCCGGTAATGGAATATCGGGCGAAATTTCTATCGTTGTGCCAACTACATGTTGCATTTACCCGCCACCATTACCGCCTTGTGATACTCTCAATGCGCCACAACAACTGGATACCGTTTTTTACTTGATCAAGATTAAGGACCGCGCCGGTCATTTCAGCAACGAAATTCAAACGGCGCCAATCACGCTGATTTGCAGAAGACAGTGATACTGTATGTTTCTCATCTCCTGAAAGATAACCAGTTATGGAGTTGATTGTTCTTGCATCAGGTTTGTAAAAAAACTAAAATAAGTCTGCCCGTAATTGCGAACCTCCCGGAGATTTGGATGTCCGGTGAAATCGTGGTGCGGGTTGTGTTCCAAAACGAAGAGCCCCTCCGGGTTCAATAATTTTTTTTCAAAAATCAGATCCGGAATACTATCGATTGTAGGTAGTGCATAAGGTGGCCCGGCAAAAATATAATCGTACTGGTCGCTGGCAGCGGCAATAAATCGAAAAACGTCCATTTGAAAAACATGGAGGTAGTCTTCAATTTCCAACAGTACTGCAGTTTTTCGTACAAACTGAACGCAAGCGGGAAATTTATCGACATAGGTAGCGTCTGTACATCCCCTGGAAATAAACTCATAACAGTGGTTGCCGGTGCCCCCGAATAAATCCAGCATTTTCACGGTTTCAAAGTCTAAACGGTTGTTTAGCACATTAAAAAGCGCCTCCTTAGCAAAATCAGTCGTAGGCCGTGTTGGCCATTTGTCTGCAGGCGGATTAAACCGGCGTCCTTTAAATTTTCCTCCAATAATGCGCACGGGCGGTCATGAGTTTTTCAAACAAAGTAAATCGGTAAGGCAGTGTGCTTGCAGTGACTCCATCTCCGGTGGAAGTTGAATATGAACTGGTGGAGTCGCAAAACGCACTTCCCGAACAAAACGGAACAGAATCCGGTAGAGTTCAGAATCTTTCAGAATATTTCCGGCTAACGTTAACGGCTTTTGCATTGGATTGAGGCGAAATTGATCATACGCCAAGAGCACGTAATACAGCAAATCGGAAGGTGTTGAAAAGTGGAATGTATTGAAGAAAAGCAGGTTCTGACGCTCCAAAACAGCAATCTGCGCCATCTTGGCGCGCAGGTTAACAAAAACAGTGTGTTCTGAAACAGCCGCCAATTTGCGGACGTAGCGCAAAACCGGGGTGACATTGTGCCGAAAACGGGCATCCGGGAAAAAATCCGAAAATAAACGGGCCTGGCTTTTTTCAGTAGCGCAAACCAGATAGGCATCAAACTCGGGCAGCTCTTCGTAGCTATACATGTATTCGCCAGGCGGTAAGACCAGATGAAAGTAGTCTGGTAGTTTGCCGTGTTGAAACAGCCGGCGTGGGATCAGCGTGATATTAGGGTGGGATAAAGCAACATGTTTTTGTCCAAAAGGCAATTGGAAAATTGGCTCCTGTTTCAAAATGGTACGCACCTCGCGTTCTGCTTGTTCGAATGACTTGGGCAAATGTGGGTATTCCCAGTTTTCGAGCGCAAGCAGTTTGTCATGATTATCAACTGCTATAGCCGATAAACTTTCGCTACCAAGTATGCCAATAAACGAGCAATGCGGCGCTTTGGCAGTATTTAATTGGCTATCCTTAAGTTCGAGGCTGTGCAATGCCATTACGGGAAGGTATGATACTTATAACCCCGTAAAGATGCAAAATCAATTTTTAGTCGGGGTAGCGGATCCACCAATTTTACATGAACCGTTGTATCGTGCGCCTTCTTCAACGATCATGGAGCGGGCAGAAATATTGCCTTCGATCTCCGCTGTTTCCATCAAATGAAGTACCTCAGAAATAAAGACATCACCTTTAACCTTGCCTCGCACAGCAGCATCGCGTGCATGGATATTACCCTGTACATAGCTGCCTTCGCCCAGCACAAGTCGCTTATCCACCGTTACCTCACCATGGACGGAACCATCCAGTCGTACATTATCCGAACACGCAAATTTCCCTTCAATTACGGTTCCCTTGGCTACAACAGTAGTTTGGCCGCCCTCTTTATCGGCCCCATTGCCTTGAGTCAATGCAGTACTTGGTGCTTTTTTATCTTTTGTTGTTGATGAAAACATAGGGAACAGGAGGATTTAAAAATGAAGAGTTTAAAAAATGCAGATGCAAAATAGGACAAAGATTAAGAATAAAGAATCGTGCCAAAATACAGCCGGTTACCCGTACATGGGGCATTACCCGGATTCAAATGTGTAATTTTGCCCCATCAAATTTTTTCCTGATTATCCCTTGAATAAAATGGCTGCAACCATCCTTGCCATTGAATCTTCCTGCGACGATACCTCAGCAGCCGTTATCGGCGATGGCCGGGTATTATCTAACTGTGTTTCGACCCAGGAAATGCACCGGATTTACGGTGGCGTTGTACCGGAAGTTGCCTCCAGGGCGCACCAGGTAAATATTATTCCGGTTGTAGAAATGGCCCTAAAAAATGCCGGTGTAAACAAACAAGATATAAGCGCTGTGGCTTTTACCCGTGGGCCGGGGTTGCTGGGCTCGCTGCTGGTAGGCACCTCCTTTGCCAAGGCATTTGCCCTCAGTTATGATATCCCATTAATCGAAGTAAATCATATGCAAGCTCATGTAATGGCACATTTCGCGGAAGCGCCATTTCCTGATTTCCCCTTTTTGTGTTTAACCGTAAGCGGTGGCCACACGCAGATTATACGGATTGATGATTATTTAAAAATGGAAATCCTTGGAGAAACACTTGATGATGCTGCAGGGGAAGCATTTGACAAAGCCGGGAAGATGCTGGGACTCGGCTACCCGGCTGGTGCGCAAATTGACAAATTGGCGCAAACCGGCACTGCACGATTCCCTTTCCCCGAACCCGCTGTGCCTGGACTCAACTTTAGTTTCAGTGGGCTCAAGACAGCGATCCTGTATTTTCTTCGGGATCAAATGGCTCAAAACTCCAATTTTATCGAAGAAAACCTGGCCGACATCAGTGCCTCCATTCAACAAACTATTGTCACCATCTTATTGAAAAAACTGCGCAAAGCTTCCCGTCAAACCGGAATTCGGACTGTAGCACTTGCGGGAGGGGTTAGTGCAAATTCCGGGCTCCGCGAAGCACTTGAAAAATATGGGGGAAAGGAAGGGTGGAAAACGTTTGTGCCCCGGTTTGAATATTGTACAGACAATGCCGCCATGATCGGGATTACCGGATACTATAAGTTCTTACGCAGCGAGTTTTGTGATCAGGATGCAGCGCCCTATGCTCGGGGATTTACTTCCTAACGATTCGTTTTTCTGTATTTGCCGCATTGGAAAGTGTCGTTGCCTGTACATCGGAAATGTTTTATCAAAATTTTAACGGTCGGCTTTTACCATGCAACCTACCTTTGCGGACCGTACTATTTAAACTGAATGCCATTGCACATGAAAAAGTATTTCTCTCTTTTGGCGCTACTTAGCCTGAGCCTTCCCTTGTTTACCGCTTTCCAGAAATCAGCATCAACGCCTCCGGGCAGCATGAAATGGTATACTTGGGAAGAAGCGGCATTATTGCAGAAGAAAAACCCAAAAAAGATTTTTGTTGATGTTTACACCGAATGGTGTGGATGGTGTAAACGAATGGATCGCTCTACTTTTTCAGATGAGGCTGTAGCCAAATACTTAAGCGAAAATTTTTACCCGGTCAAACTCGACGCTGAGCAAAAAGAAGACATCCAATTTAACGGCGAAACATTCAAGTATGTGGCCGGAAGCAATGGTCGTGGCGGTGTACATACCCTTGCATATGCGCTGTTGGATGGAAAAATGGGATACCCATCGATGGTTTATTTGAACGAAAAATATGAACGCATTATGATCTCTCCAGGATATAAGGAGGTTACTGATATGTTGAAAGAGCTAAAGTTTGCTGCCGAGGATAAATACCTGGACACCTCCTGGGAAGATTATCGCAATCAATAGCTACTGCTTGCTGCGTACTTTAACCTGTGCCTGATTTTGTACAATTGAATTGGGTGGAACACTTTCAGTAATCCAGGTATTCCCGCCAATAATTGAATCGTGTCCTACCACCGTTTGACCGCCCAAAATGGTGCTGTTTGCATAAATAATGCAATTGTCTTCGATTGTTGGATGCCGTTTTACCGCTGCCATTGATTTTTCAACCTGCAAGGCGCCGAGCGTTACACCTTGGTAGAGTTTTACATTGTTGCCGATAACCGTTGTTGCTCCAACAACAACACCAGTTCCGTGATCGATAAAAAATGAGTGCCCAATTTTGGCCGCAGGGTGAATATCAATGCCTGTTTTCCCATGAGTATATTCGGTAAAAATGCGTGGGAGCAACGGGGTGCCCAATTGGTGCAAAATATGAGCAATCCTGTAGGTAGCAATAGCATGGAACCCTGGATAGGTCGTAATTACTTCTTCCAAACATGTTGCAGCAGGGTCAAACTCTAATATTGCCTTGGCGTCATCCATGAGTGCCTGGTAAGTTCCAGGCAAGGCACTAAAAAAGGCATCCACTATTTTTTCAACGTCGACCTTCTTGTTATCGATCAACAAGGGCCGGAGCATATGATCGAGGTTGTTACACAAAACAGCATATTGAACCTTAGCGGGCCTGAATGATTGGCCGTGGACGGGGAAAAGAAAGTTGACCAAATCGTCGGCCAACTGATGTGCCTCATCTTTGGGAGGAACCACAGCTATTAACCGTACCCGGTCCTGATCGAGCTGTTTGAACAAATTTACCAGTTCAGTATTCATTTACAGATAAATAAAATGAACGCGATTTTGTTTACAACCGGGAATCAACGGAAATTCACCTTTACAAATTTTAGACATTAAAAACTCAAGTCCTTGGATAAAGAAGCTTTCATTGTAGACGGCATTCGCACACCAATTGGCAATTTTGGTGGGTGTTTGGCAACAATTCGAACAGACGACCTTGCTGCACATGTTTTGCAAAATTTAATAAAACGCCACCCGGAATTCGATCCTGGAGCAGTTTCAGATGTCTTTTTCGGCTGCGCAAATCAAGCAGGGGAAGACAATCGAAATGTAGCCCGGATGGCACTATTACTGGCAGGGATCCCATTTACTGTTCCCGGAGAAACTGTTAACCGGCTTTGTGCAAGTGGCATGGCAGCAGCAGTGCACGCATACAGAGCGATTCGAAACGACGATGGAGAAATTTATATCGCCGGTGGAGTAGAAAACATGACCCGAGGGCCATACGTGATGAGTAAGCCATCCAAAGCATTTGGTACAGATTCAAAATTGTATGATTCCAGTTTTGGCTGGAGATTCGTTAACCCACGAATGGAAGTACTTTTTGGAACCGAAGCGATGGGACAAACTGCGGAAAATCTGGCAGATCTGTTCAACATTAGCCGGGCAGATCAGGATACATTCGCTGTATGGAGCCAGCAAAAAGCTTCAAATGCAAATGTTGAAGGGCGTTTGGCAGAGGAAATCGTACCGATACAAATTCCGCAACGTAAACATGATCCCATATTGATAGCGACGGATGAATTTATAAAACCAGATACCAGTCTTGCTGCCCTGTCAAAACTCCGCCCGGCATTCAGAGAAAATGGGACCGTGACTGCTGGCAACGCTTCAGGTTTAAATGATGGTGCAGCCGCATTGCTAATTGCTTCAAATTCAGGAATAAAGCGACATAATTTACAGCCACTTGCTCGTATTGTTAGTGCTGCGGTAGTTGGAGTTGAGCCCAGAATTATGGGTATTGGACCAGTTGGAGCATCTCAAAAAGCATTACAAAAAGCTGGTCTGAAGTTAGACGACATAGATATCATCGAATTGAATGAAGCATTTGCAGCACAGGTATTGGCATGTACTAGGGAACTTGGCTTGGCGGATAATGATCCGAGAATAAATCCAAATGGCGGTGCAATTGCTTTGGGGCACCCGCTTGGAATGTCAGGGGCGCGAATTTTATTAACAGCTTCGCGCGAATTGAACCGCCGTAACAAGCGGTATGCACTTTGCACCATGTGCATTGGTGTTGGACAAGGATATGCTGTTATACTCGAGAGAAGCTAAGCCGCAGAAAGGTAGTATTTAGAATCGCAGTGATGCCGCTCAAAATGCGGTAGTATCGGCAGCCTGAGGTATTGAATCCCGTTGATTCTGAGGGAATACGTTCAAAGGATCAGAAGCAGGTTGCTCCTGCTTAGCTCGCATAAAATGCATCTCAAATTGCATTCCACGTAGCTCTAGCCCAAGAATTAGGCTGGTGTCTGTGAGCTCCAGAATTTGATATTCAATTATTGGGCTACTTTTCTGGTGTATCTTATCTTTTGCGACTTCAAAATCAGTTAATTCCTCAGGACCTACAGGGAGATTGGTCATCATTTTCCCGTTTCCTTCAAATAGAAAATAGGTCCCGGATAAGGTTTCTGTTTCAGTTTGATTTCGCAATCCTTTGATAATCTCCCAACGCCCCTCTAAAGAATGCTTATCAATTTTAGACTCCTCCTCACATGCGGTTAAAAGTGCAATTACTGAAATACCAACAAATGCCCATGTGGAAATATGTCCTGCCATCGCATTGAATTTTAACACACCAAATAATTTATTTGATTTCAACAAACCCAAAACCCAGGTAAGGGTATTCTCCAAATCCTGCATAATAACAAAATTCAAGCAATGGGATAGGCATACTTACTTCAAATTCATAGGTAAAACCCCGCAATTGGGTTATCCCATCAGGATTGGGTTTTAGGTGAATCAGACGTGACTTGGCCTGGCCGATAAGCCTGTAATTCATAGGGAAAGATGGATCAAGCAACTTCAAAGCAGCCAATGATTTATATTGCATAGCTGCTTTGAATCGGCGTACCGTATGGTTGAAGAAACTCACATCATAGTTATCATGATCAGGCAAAAGGTAGAGGTTAGCAGCTTTGCCTTCTTCAACGGTAGTGATTGAAATTGGCGAAATAGCCTTGAGTTGCATGGTTTCTTTAAACGCCGGGCGCGGCATAATTTGCCAGTGTTTTACTTCAAAATGCGCAGGCGATCCATCTACAGTTCCAAGAGCCAGTGGCATTTGGCGGAACAAGTGGACAATTTGTTGTTCAAAGGAAGCATCAAGGTAAAAGGAGACACTTAATTTCACTTGGTTTCCCAAAAGCTTAAATTCCTGCTTCACCTGATCCATTTCATATGGATAGATCGCGAGCGGACTAAAAGTGAATAGCTTATAGTTCCTGGAACTTAATTCAAAGCCACGCTGCTGAAGCCAAGAAGTGAGCTCGGCGCCGGCATTGGAGAGCACTGAGAAAATCCAATTGGAAATCTCCGACTGGTAGTTTATTGGAATAATAACGCCTTTCTGGCAAGAAAGACTAAACTGGATGCGCATAATCAGACATTATGATTAAAGAAAAGATTAGGAACTCATCTGGTGAAGAGTGCTTAAAGCCAGAAACCTGCTTCTGGTCCTCTTTTCAAAGCCGAAAAGTACGGAAAAGTTACTACTGGCAAGAAAAAAATAATAAGCGGTATCGCAGAGCAGTAAGCGGTAGGTGATGATACCCTGCTGTTGGTCCTCAGAAAACCCGTTGGTAAAAGAAAAAGGCTCTCCCGGCTCAGATGAGGTTTAAACTGCTCTACCATGTGTGCCGCTCGATCTTTACAGACCGCTTGGCACGAACATCCCTCTGTACAGTAGATGCTGACGCGCAATATCAGCGTGCAGTATAACTTCTCCTTAAGCACGGGAAAGCCCGGCAAGAATTAAGCGTGTTACGAGTCTAGCGTTCAGGAGATTATATACGCTGAAGACTTAATGATTAAAAGCACACCTCAGGCGGAGGCCGATGTTAGCGTGTAATATTTTGGCTATTAAGGAGCTTCTTCATCCATTATTATGTATTCAGGGCAATCAGTTGTTGATATGTCTTTTGTTGGTTTAACTTCAACACGGGCATCAAAATCAGATACGGCAAAAAACAAACTAATTAGTAGCGTAAGAATCGGCATGGCACGAATGTTTTGATTGTCTACGAATATGAATCAAAAATCCGGCTATACCCGTCCAAAAAAAAGGACACAAAAGCAGAATTCAACCCGTGCAGATTTAGGATTGATACACTTACCCTCCCCACGCCTAATTGTAGGAACGGCAAATGACACTGGATAAAATCCAATTGTCAAAAAACCTTTTATGATAAAATTCTGACTACGGCATTGTTAAATATTTGTCACTTTCACCATATCCGCTTTCTTCGTCAAAAAAAGGATCGAGGTCATGCTATGACAACAACATAATTTATACCTTAGAAAACGGTTTGGCTCATTATCTAGTTTAGCAATATACAGGTATGGTCTTTGGGTGTTTTTTTTAATCTAACGATTAGTTCTTGTAAACCTTTAGGTCAAAGGTCAGAGCTTTTACCATAGGAAAACAGGACAGATTTGCGGGATTCAATCCACGCAGATTGCTGTTTTCTCCACTTTTATTCAGTTTGGAAAAAAAACGAAGCATGGAATTTGATGTGCTCAAAGACTTGGTCCGTACCATTACACGTAATAAAGTAAAACAAATTGAAGTCCTCGGAAACCCCGGTCAGGAAGGAAGCCGCTCAGAAGAGTTATTCGACGGCATATTTAAAGATCGCTTCCAATCTGATGATGAAGCTGCCAAATACTTTTTCGATTCCAATGAGAAAGATCCAAAGTATCGCAAATTAAGGAACCGGCTAATCCGTCAATTAATCAACACTTCCTTTTTTATTGATGTTCAACAACCTATGTTTAATGAACGAGGCAGGGCGCTATACAACTGCTATCGTGACTATGCTGCCGCTTACATCCTGCGTAGCCGGGATGCCTACAAAGCAAGTGTTTATTTGCTCCAGCAGCTCATGGAGCAAACCATCAAATTTGAATTTACGGACATCACTGCAGACGTTTGCCGCCAACTCCGCCAGCAATTCGCGCTAAGTCCGGGTGATCAGGCAAATCATGAAAAATACAGTGCACTCCACCGTATTTATGAAGAAAAAAGGCACTGGGAGGCTAAAGCTTATGATTATTCCGAGAACCTGATTCATCATTACATCGCCGGCAGGTCCCCAAGTAATGATGTCCATTTGATGGCCACGGACTATTTTGACGAGCTATTGGCGAAAGCAGATGAGATTGACACAATGCAATTTTACATTTACACCTATAAGGTTGGCGTAATTAAATATTCTGCTATTAATGATTGCAAAAAAACCATACAGGTATGTGATAAGGCATTAGAAATTCTTCAGGGTCGAAAATTCAGCAATCGTGGCTCATTGGCATCATTTGCTACACAAAAACTGGCTTGCCTGACGCAACTTCGAGTTTTTGACGACGGAGACAAAACTGCCCGGTATTGCCTCACTTTGGTGGATGAAGGGAGCTTCAACTGGTTTCGTTTACTGGAAACGCAGTTTTACTATTACATGTACACACATCGCTATGAAACGGCATTAGAAGTCTTTCAAAAAGTTACCCAACACAGCAGGTATCGACAGTTAAGTGGCAGTACACGAGACATGTGGACCCTTTTGGGAGGCTACCTGCATCTCCTGGCAGCTTTGGGAAAATTAGATGCGCAGGAGGTAGAAAAAATTGCGGGTTACTACAGCCCCGGCAGCTCACGTTTTGTCAATGATTTTGAAGTCTTGGATAAGGAAAAGACAGGCATGAATATCCCTTTAGTACTTCTTCCTGTTCTTTTTAGCATTGCGAAAGGCAATTTTGATGAGGAAGATTTTGGGCGATCGCTTGAAGCCTTAGACAAATACAGGCAACGCTACTTGGAAAATGACACGAACAGACGTAGCGCAATTTTTCTAAAAATGATTCTCGCGCTCGCTAAAAAAGAATTCAACACTGCCCGTGCAGAGCGTAAAATGGAAAAAGAATGGGCGCTTTTGCAACAAGAATCTCCACAACTTGCCGGGCAGTCCTTTGCGGTTGAGGTTATTCCCTACGAGGATTTATGGAATATGCTTACTGAGAAATGAAATCCCGGATAAAACAAAAGCCGTTACTGCAATAAGTGGTAACGGCTTTTGTTTTATCCGGATATAAAATCTTTTGATCAGGATTCAAAAAAGGAATCATACTGATTTCCTCCACGCTCTTTTTGCGTCGGAATTTTTACCGGCGAATCAAGATTGAGCACCTCGGATGGGTTGTCCGCTTTTGCAAGGATTGATGCTTTTTCCTTCCCTAGCAGGAAAGAAACGCCTTCTTTCTCCCACTTTTGCAACATTTCAAGGCCTTCTTCCTCAAATACGCCATTCTGCAAATCAATGGATTCCATGAAGTTTTTGGACATATCCATAAAGCGCTCCATCTCACCAACTTTTTGGCCTACGTCTTCTGCCATGGCTTCAAGGGCCATATCATACATATATTTCTTGTCGTTGTTGCCGCTTAAAATATTCATGGCAGAGCGGATCGCCGAGTGACTTGCTTTGATTGCCTTGTACTCTTGCTCTTTTACCACCACCTGATCCTGAAGATCCTCCAGCATAATTTCTGAATTCTCATACATTTTGGTCAGTACGCGGTATAGCACCTCCATCCGTTTGTAAAGGTCCTCCAGTTTCAAATTAGACTCCTGGAGACGGCCGGCTTTTCTGGCCTTTAGTACCATGATCGCATCTTTGCCTGTTTCCTTCGCCTTGCTGGCCATTCCGAGATTCGTCTGGATTTCGCGCTGGTTTTGCCGGATCATCTCAGACAATTTGTACATCTGACCCTTCAATTTACTGATTTGGGTATTCATCGAACCCAAATTGTCCTTCAAGTCTTCAATGTAACTCTTCAATATTCCGATGGGATCCAACTGGACAAACAGTCCAGTCACCCAACGCATAACCGACTTATACATGTACCAAACCAGGTTGCGCATCTTAGGGTCAAGTACAACATAGATTAATCCGGCAAGCGCGGCCAATATCCCCGCCAAATACAGCGTATTTTCAGCAAGGCTGATCAGCGTTGGCAACGCCTTATATAATAGGTAGCCGCCACCTAAAACGATAGCCGCCATGAAAAGGCCACCCGTCACCCCTTCCGGGCGATCCCAGAAGCCTTTGGGTTTAATTGGTTGCAATTCTGTACTCATCAGATTTGTTATTAATTATTTAGATGTTGAGCATTTCAAAATTTATCCACGGAAAATACTTCCAAGAAACATCCGTATTGCCCGCCGGAAACGGTCATTTACAAAATACAAGATTATAAAGGCAAGTACGAATATCCAAAACATACTTATGACGACCTTTAAAACCTTAAATGCCAACCATAAAATTATTAAGCCAGCTAAAAAAGCAAAGATCGGATTCTTAAGCAGATCATTCATTTTTGATTGTTTTTGTTTACAGCGTAATTAGTTCAAAAATCACGTACGACAACACGTCGTGCTTGTGGTCAAAATTAGATGTAAAATGGCCGCCAATCCCAAATTGGTCGGCGATACAGTCTGTTTTTCGGACAAAATAAGGTAAAACCACCGATAAAATTCAATATACCCACTGCATACCCGGTTTGCTCCTAAAAACCCAGCCCGAGCAGTACCTTTGCGCTTTAGATGCCTGTAGATACGTATGAAATCCTTTGACGTTACCATTCCCGTATTGAATGAAGAGGAGACACTCGATAAGCAAATTCGAATCCTGCATGATTTTCTGAAATCAAATTTTCCTGAACCCAATCAATGGTCCATTATCATTGCCGATAATGGAAGCACCGACAATACGCCGTATTTAGCAGCAGCCTTGGGTGACGAGTTGCCCGAAGTGCGTCTGGTTCAGGTGCCTGAAAAAGGTGTTGGCCTGGCATTGAAAACATCCTGGAGCCAGAGTAATGCGGAAATTGTAGGCTATATGGATCTCGACCTTGCCACCGGTCTGGAGCATTTTATCCAGGCTTACAACGCCCTGGCAACGGAAGGTTTCGACCTCGTTTATGGAAGCCGTTTACATAAAAAATCAAAAGTAATTGGTCGGAGCCTCAAGCGGGAAATCACCTCCCGTGTTTTCAATTTTATCGTACGACAGTACCTGGGCACCCATTTTTCCGATGGCATGTGCGGCTTTAAATGGCTCAAACGCAGCCATGTTCAACCCTTGCTCGATGGCGGTGCTACCAGCAATGGCTGGTTTTTCAGTACGGAGTTGCTAGCCGTTGCCGAGTGGCAAAATCTAGCAATCTGCGAACTGCCGGTGAAATGGACCGATGATACCTCCTCTAGCAAAGTCAACATTTCCAAATTGGCAAAACAATACCTGAAAGCCTTGCACATCCTGAAAAAGCGCAAACCGAGGCGCAGCAAAACATGATACCCTCCAGCAACAAATCGCTCCTACTTGGCACTGCCCAATGGGGCTGGACCGTCGATCGCGAAACTGCATTCCGTCAGTTGGACGCCTGGTTGGCTGCCGGGTATAATTGCCTCGACCTGGCGACAAATTATCCGATCAACAAGAATCCGGGTGATTTCCGCAAATCCGAAAAGATTGTTCAGGAGTATATTCAAGCACATGGATTGACTAACCTGGATATCACCTTGAAAATTGGCAGCCAGGATAACATGCGGTCACCGGACATAAACCTCGAACCATCTTTTTTGCTCATGATGGCCATGGAATACCGCCGCTTGTTTGGTGAAAACCTAAAAGGCATCATGATCCATTGGGACAATCGCGAGGATGAAGCGGCTATTGCAAAAACGTTGGAAGCGCTGGCAAGTTTGCAGGAATCAGAGGACCTTCGTCCTGGGTTATCGGGGATCAGACACCCTGAATTTTACCTGGAAGCTAACCAGAAATTCAACCTCACATTTGACATTCAATTCAAGCACAACATCATCCAGTCCGATTTACAACGGTATGCCGCTTTTTTTCCAAAAGCTAAAGACGAGCCAAAGCAGCACCGTTTTTTTGCCTACGGACTTAATGCCGGCGGCATAAAATTGGAAGGCCCCTACCCTGCTGACAGCACGTTTTTGGCACGAGCCGGCGATCCGGATAAAGTCGAGCCTTTGCTCCGCCAAATCAGAGAAGCCCTGCCAAAATGGAACACCGCCTTTGTGCGTCCCCCCATTCGTACGATGAACCACATTGGATTAATTCATGCCGGGCTAAATTCCACCATTACCGGGCTGATTTTAGGATTTTCCTCAGTTGCCCAACTGCAGGGCACCCTGGATTTTTGGCGCAACCTCAGTACCTTCGACTACGACGATGTGTTTGCCGACCTACAAAAACGAATTCAATAATGCAGCCTGAAAAATTTGACGCGGTGGTGCTGGGAGGCGGCATTTTTGGCTGCTATGCGGCCCTTTACCTCGCTGGCAAGGGAGCCCGTGTAGCCTTGATTGAAAAAGAAAGTCAATTGTTTCAAAAAGCATCTTTGGTAAACCAGGCACGGCTGCATGGGGGCTATCACTATCCCCGAAGTATTGCCACCGCAGCCCTTAGTGATGAGCACAAGGAGCGTTTCACCCGGGAACACCGGCAATTTGTAAACTCCAGTTTTGAAAAATATTACGCTATTGATCGCTTTGGGTCCTTCACCGATGCTGGTCAGTTCGAGCGATTTTGCCAATACCTGAAAATTCCGTGCAAGCGAATTCCCGAACACCCGCTTTTCAATTATCAACGCCTTGAAGCCTTGTATCTGACCACTGAGTATTCGTTTGACCCCGTATTACTGCGCAATTATTACGTAAACAAAGTTGAAAACAGCCCAAATATCACAGTCCAAAAATCAACCCGGTTGGAATCAACGACCCAATCTGCCGGCTCCTGGGTTTTGACGTTTCGGGAGGGCGATCTACAACAACCCGGACCTTTGGCTCCTATAGAAACCCCCATTGTTATAAATGCAACTTATGCCGCTACCAATGCAGTAAACCGGTTATTTGGCGTACGTGACCTGGACCTGACCCATGAAATTTCTGAAATAGCCTTCCTCACTTCAGAACAGTTTAAAAACAAAGGATTGACGGTGATGGACGGGCCGTTCAGTTCGATCATGCCCTTTGGGCTGAGTGGCTTTTTGTCGTTATCATCGGTCGCCTACACCCACCATAAAATTTCCTACGACAATTTACCACACTTCGACTGTCAGGTGCCTGAAGACCCAAGTTGTGTACCCGCTGCTCCGGGAATATGCACCAACTGCCCGAGAAGGCCCAAAAGCAATGCCTACAAAATGCTTCGGCAAATGCAACAGTATTTTTCCGATGCGGCGCAATTCACCCACTGGTTTTCCTACTTCACCATTAAGTCAAAACTGAAAACCAGCTATATCGATGATGGGCGGCCTACCGACATTTCCGTCCTTTCTGAAAAGCCCAAACTGATCTGCCTGTTTGCCGGAAAAGTGAATTCAATTTATGAAATTGAAAAAATTGTTTAACCCCCTACATTTTTGACGATCAACCAGGTGATGTACGCGGCATAAAACGCCAACAAAAACCCGCCTTCCTTGCGATGAAATGTTTTGGGCGTAGCAATAAAACTGCCAACGAACATGAACAGCGTGGCAAGAATACACATGCCAAAGTCAACCAGGGAAATATTTCCCACAGGCATTGGCGCCACGGTCGCACTTAGTCCGAGAATAAAAAATATATTGAAAATATTGGAGCCAACGACGTTACCGACGGCCATATCAGCCTTGCCCCGCATAGCCGCTACTACGGATGTGGCTAATTCCGGTATTGAGGTCCCAATGGATACCAGCGTCAGTCCAATAACCGCTTCGCTGATTTGAAACGCCCGGGCAACCTTTACCGCGGCATCCACGATCAATTGCCCGCCTACAATCAAGCCCGCCAGGCCCACGATTGCCAAGCCACTTGCCAGCCACCAGGGTTTATGCTGATAATCGGGCGCGACATGGCTGTAATCAGGATTCTTCCGCGCCACTTCAAACATGTAGTACAGGTAAATAATAAAAAAACAAAGCAGCACCAGCCCATCAGACCGCGAGATATAAGCTGCCGAAGCATTGTCCAATAAAATATCACTGGCGAGAAAAAAGGCCACAACCACGCCCAGCAAGCTCAATGGAATTTCTTTCCAAACGGTATTGCTCTGGATGCGCAACGGTTGCAGCATGGCGGTTAAGCCCAGGATCAGGCAGATGTTCATGATATTGCTTCCAAGCACATTACCCAAGGCCAACTCGGCGGTCCCGTCTTTTGCAGCAACAACTGAAACTACCAATTCGGGGGCGGATGTTCCAAACGACACCACAGTCAACCCAACCACGAGGTCGGAGATATTGAACCGCTTTGCCAAAGACGAGGAACCCTCCACGAGCAACCGGGCTCCGTATGAAACCAGAAGAATACCCAAGGCAATGACTAAAAACTGAATAAGCATCGGTTCATTTTTTAGGGCTAGCGCCCAAAAGGAATCAGGAGGCCGAAAATCCGATGCTTCGGCTAGCTTTCCAAAAGACTTGCCAAAAATCATAAATACTTGATGAAGTTAGCCGCAAAAAGTCCCTGGATGTCGGCAGGCTAAAGCACCTAGAAATTGGGCTGTGCTCTCCTGAAAAAAAAGAGGACCTTTGCTTTTTTGATGTTGATACCATGACCACATTACTGACCGGAAGTCTTTTGCTTAGCCTTTTCCACGCGCTTATCCCCAGCCATTGGCTTCCTGTTTTGGCGATAGGTCGGCAAGAAAACTGGTCGGATCGGCAAGTACTGTGGATTACGTTCATAACTGGTTGGGCGCACGTACTAAGCACCGTTTTGGTTGGCATAATGGTAGCAGTACTTGGGAATTTTCTGGCCAATCAAATGGAGGGATTTACACATTGGCTGGCGCCCGGATTGCTTTGTTTACTCGGTGTTTTTTATTTGTACCAGCATTACCGGCACAAGCATTTCCACCTGCACCGCCAGCCGGCGCGCTGGGGCGTGGTAGGTACCCTGGCGCTGGCAATGTTTCTCTCACCCTGTCTTGAAATTGAAGGATTTTTCCTTGCCGCGGGTCAGTTTGGCTGGGGTTTCGTCGCAGTATTGGCCCTGATGTATGCCCTGGTAACCATTTGCGGTATGGTGTTATGGGTGGGTTTGGCGCTCAAAGGATTGAAGCGGCTCGACTGGCATGCCTGGGAACACAATGCGGGATTGATTACGGGTATTACCTTGCTCATTTCCGGATTAGCTATGTTTTGGTTCCACTAATGAACAAACTGTAAGTGCATTTC
Source organism: Lewinellaceae bacterium (assembly GCA_020636075.1). Lineage (GTDB taxonomy): Bacteria > Bacteroidota > Bacteroidia > Chitinophagales > Saprospiraceae > M3007. The sequence goes on from JACJYO010000001.1 coordinate 153,132, forward strand.
CCTGTTACAAGATAAAATCTAAAAATTTTAACGGATGGCGCATCACCACCATCACCACCACGATCACCAACCGTCCGCAGATGGGCGACTTACGCAGGCTTTTGCCTGGGGGATTGGGTTGAATCTCGTATTTGTCATAATTGAAGTGCTGGTTGGTTTTGCAACCGGTTCACTTGCCTTGCTTTCAGATGCCGGCCATAATATCAGTGATGTAGGGAGTTTGGCGATTTCCTTTTTCGCGCTAAGGCTCGCCCGACGTCGTGCCACAAAAACCTACTCCTATGGATTTGGTAAAGTAACGATCTGGGCATCCGTTTTTAATGGGCTGGTGCTCATGCTGGCTATGGGAGGCATCGGCTATGAGGCGATCCGACGTCTGGCAGAGCCACCGCAAATCCCCGGTTTCACCGTAGCCCTTGTGGCGGGCATTGGTATTTTGATCAATGCCTTCACCGCATGGTTATTTCACCGGGACAAAGACAAAGACCTGAATGTACGCGGTGCTTATTTGCATCTGGCTGCCGACGCTGCAGTTTCTGCCGGAGTTGTAGTGGTTGGGCTGGGCATGCAATGGTCGGGCTGGGCCTGGCTCGATCCTGCAATCAGTTTTGTCATCCTGGGCGTAATTGTCTGGAGCACTTGGGGTTTACTTCGGGAGAGCTTTCGCTTGGCCTTAGACGGCGTTCCGCCGAAAATTACACCGGCTGAAGTTCGGGAAGCAGCCCGGAAATTGCCTGGCATAGTGGATATCCACCACCTGCACATCTGGGCAATGAGTACAATGGGAAATGCGCTGACTGCGCACCTCGTATTGAAAGATGGTTTCCCACCAGAGCAAATAAGTGACTTGAAAGTTCAATTCCGCCACACGCTGGAGCACCTGGATATTCAGCATGCTACGCTGGAGACGGAGTACGAATCGGACGAATGCCTGAACCGCGAATGTGGCTAAGAAACCCGTCCATTAAAGTTTTTCCAACGCTTCACGCTCGGCTTTTTTCAGCGATTTTGCCACCAGATCATACGAATGGTCAACAAGCTGCTGTAAAAGTTGATAGGATAAACTCCCTTCAAAATCGACGGTATTCCAGTGCGCCTTATTCATGTGCCAGCCGGGTTGCACTTCAGGATATTGTTCGCGGAGTTCAACGGCGTAGTCCGGGTCGCACTTCAGGTTTACCTGAAAACCCTCGCGATCCAGACCGGTAATGGCAAATATTTTTCCCATTACCCGCATGCAAAGTGTCACTTCGTCAAACGGAAAATCTTCCGAAACACCTTTTTTAGAAAAGCAGTAAGCCCGGAATTCCTCGATATCCATAACGGAGTTGTTGGAATTTACAATTAAAAAAGGCCGTGCAGTTCAGCCTGGACCATCTCCAACACTTTTCCTGAATCTTCTTGCCGGCTTTGGAAATCCAGGTGGTCTACATTGATGATCAGGAGCCGGCCATCGCCGTAATTGTTGATCCAGTTTTCATAACGCTCGTTCAAGCGCTTAAGATATTCAATGCTAATACTGCCTTCATAGTCACGGCCGCGCATTTGAATATGCTCTACGAGCGTCGGAATACTGGCGCGCAGGTAGATCATCAGATCGGGCGGCTTAATCTGGGAAATAATGGATTGAAACAACGTGGTGTAGTTTTCAAAGTCCCGACGTTCCATCAATCCCATGTCGGCCAGGTTGGGTGCAAAAATGAAGGCATCTTCATAGATCGTTCGATCCTGAATAACCGTACGGTTGCCCTGCTGGATCCGCAACATTTGCTGATATCGGCTGGAAAGGAAAAACACCTGCAGATTGAACGACCAGCGTTTCATATCGAGGTAAAAGTCGGCCAGGTATGGGTTATTTTCTGTATCCTCATAATGAACATCCCAACCGAAGTGTCGGGCAAGCATTTCACTCATCGTGGTTTTTCCGGCGCCGATGTTCCCGGCAATGGCCACATGCTTAATCAGTGTTTTGTCTGAAGGCAAGGTTCCGTTCATTCTTTTACATTTGTGCAGCGCGAAGGTAGAAAATTCGTTTCACGTTGTTCGTCCATTGGGGGGCGTTTGCCGAACTTCTATCAGCGATCATCTATCCTTTTTTTATGCAACTGGACAATTCACTTATTTCACATCTGGAAAAATTAGCCCGTTTACAACTAACCGATGCCGAAAGTGCGCATTTTGCTAATGACCTGAACAACATTCTGAAAATGGTTGATAAAATTTCAGAGCTCGACACTTCAGGCATCAAACCCCTGGCCTACCCTGTTGAATTGGAACCCGACACCCGTGTTGACGAAACCGGAAACCATTTCAGCCAGAAAGAGGCACTGCAAAACGCTCCCAAGCACAACGACACTTTTTTCCAGGTACCAAAAATCATTGATTAAGCACCCACATTATGGCTACAAACAATTCTTCTAACCGTTGGACCTGGCTTTTTGTCGTTTTAGGTGTCGTCGCTGTGTTGCTGGTAGCAACCTACTTTATCTTCCCTGAACTCATCAAAAAAGCAGTCGGCCTGATTGCCGGGCTCTTTTTAGTCGTGACCGGAATGATTTTCCGCCGAAAAAAATAAACGTATCAAACACAACTCCTGATAGATGCTTATTTCCATTGAACACCTCAACAAGACGTACATTATGGGCACCGAAAAAGTGGAAGCCCTTAAAGATGTTAGCCTGACCATAAACCAAAACGAATACGTAGCCCTCATGGGGCCTTCGGGTAGCGGGAAATCCACGCTTATGAATTTGTTGGGTTGCCTCGACTCTCCAAGTAGCGGCATGTATTGGCTCAATGGCATTGAGGTAAGTACTATGGACGATGGCGAACTGGCCGAAGTACGCAACAAACAAATCGGATTTGTTTTCCAGACATTTAACCTGTTGCCACGGCTATCAGCCTTGGAAAATGTCGCCTTGCCACTCGTATATGCCGGTTATTCGAAGGAGGAGCGATTGGAAAAAGCACGCGTCACGTTGGAATCTGTCGGTTTGGGAGACCGGGTTATGCACAAACCCAACGAGCTTTCCGGAGGACAACGCCAGCGCGTGGCTGTAGCCCGTGCCCTCGTCAACGACCCGGCAATTATCCTCGCCGACGAGCCAACCGGAAACCTGGACACCAAAACCTCCTACGAAATTATGACCCTGTTTGAGCAAATCCACCAAGCAGGGAATACCGTCATTCTGGTCACCCACGAACAGGATATCGCTCAGCACGCCCACCGCATTGTTCGACTCCGCGATGGCCTGGTTGAATCGGATGAAACCAATAATGATATCCGCAACTTCTCTGATGCACCAATCCTTACTCCCGGATAGTTTTAGTGAATATTGTAAAAACGGAGAGCCCGCCAGCGCAATGCGCTCTGGCGGGCTCTCCATTTTTATTGAAACCGATCTGGCTTACAATACTTTCAGCAATTGCTGTTCGAGATCAGCGCGCGGGTTTAGGGCGACAATTTTGCCTTCGCGATCAATCAAAAATGTCCTTGGAATTGAATTCACTCCATAAACTGCAACCGGGGCACTGCTCCAGAATTTCAGGTCGCTTACGTGGTTATCCCAAATCAGCCCATCCTGTTTGATGGCCGCAGTCCAGGCGTCCTTTTGACCAGGCCGGTCCAATGAAACACTGAACACGTCGAATCCGCGGTCCTTGTACTTGTTGTAAACCTCCACAACATGCGGGTTAGCCATACGGCACGGGCGACACCAGCTGGCCCAAAAGTCGAGCAAAACTACTTTGCCTTTCATCGAAGAAAGCGAGCGAATCTTGCCATCAGGACCCGGAAGGCTGATTTCCGGTGCAGGCTGGCCTACCTGAATCGGGCCGGCAGTCTGTTGCTGCTGCTGTTGAAGCAGTTGTGTCTCAAGCGTATTGACCAGCTTGGAAAATTCAGTTGCATATTTGGATTCAGGCATTGCCGTGTTCAAAGCGGTGCTGGCATTTTTAAAATCGTCCAGATGCTCGCCGGCGTTCCGGCCAAACAATTGGGCAGTGAAAAACGCACGCATCAGCGGGTTGCAGGCCTTATCAACATAAGCTTTTGCCGATTCCGGCGTGATCTGACCGGCATTGATCATTTCCTTGACAACTTTCGTATAGCAGGAAAATGTTTCTGAACCAGCAACAGTGAGCTCCATCCGATCGATCGTATTCAGATCGGCATCAAAAGACACTTCCTTTTCATCACCTCCCAGCATAAAAAACAGGCGTTTGGCTCCAATCGTCAGACGATACAAACCGGCAGAAAACGGTTCTTTTTGCTCGACATTAAAGTTTCCGGAGGCATCACAAGTAACACGTCCGATAGCAGTCGGCGCTGTGTTTTGATCAAAATACAACTGCTCCAGCAGGACTTGCAAACCTGAAGCATTTTTGACGGAACCCTTAAGTGTATACATTTCAGGACCGGTTTGGCAGGATGGTACTGCCACTATTGCGGGCAGCAGGAAAAAGAGCAGAAACTTAATTTTTTTCATAAAAATTCTAGTTGTTGGAACGCAAGTTTGCCACTCGTACCCAAGTAGCAAACTTGCGCCTTTTGGTTATTGCATTATTGTCGCAAGTAAATTGTCGAAGGTGTTTTTCCAGTCAGCAAGGTCTCCCCAGTTTTCACCGTCTATTTGCAACTGGCCTTCCTCCACAACGCCCAAAACTTCAAAGTTTTGATTGTTGTCCCGTAAGAAACGTTCAAAGGCCGCTGCTTGTTCAGGTTTTACAGTTACGACAACCCTGCTTTGCGCCTCTCCGAATAACCAGGCATCTTTTCGGATCGCTGAAGCGCTATTCACAGAAAAGCCCAGTCCCTTTGGCATAGCGCTTTCCAGAAGACTGACAAATAATCCGCCATCGGAAACATCATGTGCCGATTCTATCATCCGATCTGCAATGAGCCTTGACAATACATCCTGCAGGTGGGATTCTTCATCCAGATCAAAATACGGGCAGGTGCTGAATTCCACATGGTGGACTTCACGCAGGTATTCGCTACTCCCCAAATCGTCGCGACTGGTTCCCATCAGGTAGATCCGGTTGCCGGCTTGTTTAAAATCCAGGGTCATCATTTGATCATAATCATCGAGGATTCCCAACATGCCAATCGTTGGCGTTGGATATACCGGCTTGACCTTGCCGTTTTCGGTGTACTGGTTGTAAAAACTGACGTTGCCACCGGTAACCGGCGTTTCAAATTTGCGGCAGGCATCACCCATTCCTTTGATTGCCTGGGCAAACTGGAAATACACCTCCGGGTTATACGGATTTCCAAAATTCAAACAGTTGGTAATCGCAACAGGTTGGCCACCAGTGCAGACGATGTTCCGGGCTGCTTCGCTGACGGCGATCATCCCACCCTTATGCGGATCGGCATACACGTATGCCGAATTACAATCGGTAGTGACGGCCAATGCCTTGCGGGTACCTTTAACGTACACGACAGCGGCATCGGCATGGCGATTCGTCGTCATAGTGCCGGTACGGACCATGGAATCGTACTGCCGGGTGATCCAGTTTTTGGAAATAATATTCGGCGACGCCCAAATTGTTTTTGCGGTAGCCAGCAAGTTAGCCGGGACCGGAATTCGCTCCGGGTCATATTTGGCAATTTCCTTGAAATATTCAGGTTCTTTTTGCTCCCGCACATAAACGGGTGCGCCGCCGCCCAGAACCAGTGGCTCCGCCGGCACATCGGCTACTATTTCACCATGCCAGAAGTATTCCAGGCGCCCACCGGCAGTGGTTTCGCCAATTAACTCACAGGGCAGATCCCATTTTTCAAAAACGGCTTTTATTTCTGCTTCCCGGCCGGGTTTGCACACGATCAGCATACGCTCCTGACTTTCCGAAAGCAGAATTTCCCAGGCTTTCATATTTGCCTGGCGTTGGGGTGCTTTATCGAGGTCGATGCGCATGCCAACGCCCGTTTTGGCGCTCATTTCCGATGTGGAACAGGTAATCCCGGCTGCGCCCATGTCTTGCATACCCACAACGGCACCGGTTTTGATTACCTCAAGCGAAGCCTCGAGGAGCAATTTTTCCTGAAACGGGTCACCAACCTGCACCGCAGGCAGATCTTCATGGCTGTCTTCGCTCAGGTCGGCCGAGGCGAATGTAGCGCCGTGGATACCATCTTTTCCGGTAGCAGACCCGACGATGAACACCGGATTGCCCGGCTCGCCGGCTGTGGCACTCGCCGTTTCACCAATTTTTACAATGCCCACCGACATCGCATTCACGAGAATATCGTGGTGGTAACAATCATAAAAATAAACCTCGCCGCCCACCGTTGGCACGCCAAAGCAGTTTCCATAGTCGCCAATCCCTTTCACCACACCGGCAATCAGCCGCTTCATGCGGGGATTATCGGGTTTTCCGAAACGCAGGGAATTGAGTGATGCTATAGGCCGGGCGCCCATGGTAAATATATCCCGGTGAATTCCGCCGACTCCCGTTGCGGCACCTTGATAAGGTTCGATCGCTGATGGGTGGTTGTGACTTTCAATTTTGAAGGCACAAGCAAGGCCATCACCAATATCTACCAAACCGGCATTTTCTTCGCCGGCGCCCACCAACAGGCGGTTGCCTTCGCGGGGTAAGGTTTTTAGTTGGAGGATGGAGTTTTTGTAGGAGCAGTGCTCGCTCCACATAACCGAAAAAATGGATAATTCGGTGAAATTGGGCGACCGGCCAAGGATGACTTTGATTTTTTCAAACTCATCGGCCGTAAGGCCAAGGCCCTGGGCCGTTTCGAGGGTAGGCAGCGGTTCCGCTGTGACCATGTAGTATCTGGTGAATTAGAAGTGGGTATTGTTAGCGCCGCAAAGATAGGCAGGCAAAAGTGCTGAAAAAAGAAAAATGAACAGCCAGAGACCAAATCCCGCCAATTTTCCGAAAATTTGCCCTAAACACAACACCATGCCCGAAGCAGACAAAATCCGGATTTATATTTCCTTTGATCCAAATACGGATATGGAGACGGCAGAAGGTGTTTACCAATACCTCAATAAGCAGCTGGAAAGTAAAGATCTGGAGTTTTGGAATCCGACGGAAGTTGCCGAAGAAAACTACCGCACCGATGCGCTTGCTTTTTTGGAACAAACGCAATTGTTCCTTGCCTGTTTCTCACCGAACTATTTGGATTCCGCCAATACCCGCTGGGAACTGGATCTGGCCATTTCAGAGCAAAAACGGCGACCGGAATTGCAAATTCTCGTTACCATTGCCAGAGCAGCTCCTCTGCCCGCTGTACTGGAAGGCTTTCCAATAGCGCCGGCTGCAGATCAGCCGGTTGAAGGTTTTTCATTGAGCAGAGAAATTCAGTTGCAGCGGGTGGTTCAGCGCGCCCAGGATTTGTTATTCCAGGTCGAGCGGAGCCAAAGTCTTTTTGAAGAACCAGCCGGCCCAGAGTTTGTGCTCCATTTTGAAGATGTCCGGGAGCGGCTGATCGTGTGGCTGGAACATTGCGACCTGGCGCCTTTGTTTTTATTCCTGAAAAGATTGCTGCACCCCGAAAAAACGCCCGACGCCCTGTTTCAACTGGAAGATGCTTTCGCAGAATGGCGGCAGCAGTCGCAACGCAATAAATTGAGTTTCGAAGTTTTTCAAAAAACGGTTGCGGCCATCCGGCTGGATTTGCGCCACCTTATCGAACAACTTGAGGTGGAGCAGTTCCGGAAAACCTGGGCCGGAATTTTTGCAAACACCTATTACGGCCTTCAACCGGTGGAAGCCCCTGCCGACAAACTGGCGGGTTTGTTTTTGCCCATCAGTGAAATCCTGATTCCCAAAACACTAAATCTACCGGACCACAGCATTACCGACGAGGCCTGGGAAGGTGTGGGAACACTCTCCGTTCAACAACAACAGGAATTTCGCCGCAACCTGCTGCTGGCACAAGACGCCATCGGGATCGGCAACTTCAGCCGCGCATATGCCCATTGCGAACATGTGCGCAGCCATATCGATCCACAATCAGCCCAACTGTATGAACTGCTGCTGATCAGCTATTTGAAAAAAGAAACCCCGGACCGAATCATCCACGATGCCGTGTACGGCAAGGGCAGTAAACTCAACCATGTGGTGGTATATGCCGGCCGGTTTTCCGAATATCAGCAACTGGACAAATGCCCGACGGAAGCCGGGCGCTACAACCTTCGCGCTACTGCTGAAGCGCTTTCGGATGCACTTTTGCGCTTGTACAGCACTTACCAAAACGATTATATTTTGCACACCGGGCGCTACAGCTCGGAGGTGCCTGATAACCGGGCCGCTATCTCCCATTGTGTGCAGGTTGCCATGGAAATTTACCGCACGGTACATCCCTATCGCGGTTTTTTGGAACTGGCAGCCAATGAATTGTGCAATGGTGGCAAATACGATTATATCCGGCAAGTGGAAATCATCGGTGATGAGTTCCGATTTGCTTCCCACGAAGATTTTGGCATTGAAAGTGAGATTCGCGAGCTGATTGGCATGTTGGAGGCGATCTCCGATGAAGACGATGATGCGCTCATGAACAAGCAGTTGCGCGAAAACCTGTTTTTTAACCTGAGAGCAAAACGGCACCGGCTTCAAAGCCAAATTGCCGAGGAGCAACGACGTTACATTCAGTTTACTGATTTGCGCGACTCCGTGATAGAACTGGTGCAGGCCAGTCTGCTGGGTTATAAAATTTTTGGCGACAAGCTATACCCCGACCATGAGTCGTTTTTGCGACTTGCCATTGAGCAACTGTTGCCGGGCCTGTTATTGCCTACCGCTTCCGGCACGCCAGCGAATGCAGTTGGTAATCTGCGTTGGTTCATTCTGGATGCATCCGGTGCGGTAAGTGCCCACCCGGATTGTGCCAAGTACCGGTTTGAGGTGTTAAAAGTGGTTGAAAAAATTGTGAAAGATCACGCTGGCCATGCTGGCTGGCTCCAGGTGCAGCCGAATATCAAATCGGAGGTTTATAAACAATTTGCAGCCGACGCTGAAGCAAAATACCTTGACATACGGGACCAGTTGAAATGGACCGATGTCCGGCGGCCAAATGAAACGGATGCCCGTCGAACAATTATCCAGGTACTGCAAGCCTGGGAAAGCGCCTACCATGCTTATCCGGAACGCGGGCAAGCGTTTTTACAACATATCCTGTTTGAACTTGCCGGCGAACGGCTGCTGCTATGGATGCACTTTAACCCCACGCAACTGAATACCGTTTCGGAAAGCCTGGGGCTGGGTTATGATGCCCGAAAAACCTTCAAAAAAATATTGGAATTGCCTAGTGGACTCGAAACGGAAGAAGCCTATAAATTGCTGGCAACCAATATTTTTAATCGCAAAATCAAGCCGGAATATGAAAAAGTGCTTGCCGGAGATGAAGGTCAGCGCTCAAAAGTTGAATCCTTGTTATTGCAAGCTCTGCATATCTACCGCGACTTGTACGCGGCGCCGGAGTTTTTGGATTTTGTTTTTGAAGAACTGACCAATGAACGCAAATTCCGGTGGATCCAAATTTCAATGGAAGGCAACCCGGAGCCCGCACCCTGCGAACCACCGCTCAGTTTGGACCCGCCGGACATTTTGCGGCAGTTGGCTGCTACCCTACCCAAGCGTTTTCGTTTGCTGGAAGCCCGCACCCGAATTGCCGAACGGCGATTCAAAGATCTGACCACGCAATACCTGCGGGAAGTAAGTGAGTACACCTACGAAAACAGGCTGGAGGAACGTCGCCTGACGATCGAGATTATCCGAAAACTGAAAGGGGTTTTTCTGTACTATCCCGAGGCACGGTATCTTGAACTGCCGATCCGGGAGTTGGAGGGCCATGGCCGGATTCGTTGGAGGGAGAAATTTTTAGGCATATTTCCAACCGGCTCCAATCACTACGAAAACCGCTATTTTGGGTTTGACTACAGCCAGGAACTCAGTGAGTTCCGGATGTTTCGCGATACCCGCCAGCAGTGGATGGAGCATGTGTTGCGCCAAACCGGCGACCTCACCTGATTTCGAACTCCGGAGCACGCCTACGCATCAGTACAAATCGATCGTACTCGATATTAAGCACTGGTGTGTAGCGATCGGCTATTTGAACAATTTCATCCCAATTTTCCGTGTAGTAAAAATCGGTGTCGGCACGGGGCGGTTCATTACCGTGGTAGTGGTTTGGCATCCGGATATAGCTGGCATACCCTGCCGGGTCAAATTCCAGGTGAAAATGGAGGGAATTTTGGTGCAGCCAATGGCAATCCAGCGTGAAAGGCTCCGTACGGTTTTCTGAAACGTAGGCCGCTTTAATGAAGTCCAATATTTTAATTGTCCCCCGGTCATAGGGCCATTCGTAGGATTGTTTCAGGTTTCGGTTATTGTCAAAATTCACCATGGTAAACAGCCCCAGCGGGATCAGAAACCAATAGGCCCGTTTGCCGTACTTTTCCCACAGTGCAATGCCAACTCCCACGAGCAACATGGCAAATGGCGGATAGTAAAAAATTGCCGTCCGTGGATTCAGGAATGGGATGTCTAAAATATGTACGATAAGCAGATTAGTCGTAATGGTGCCTGCAAACAGAAAAGCAGCAAAAAACCATACGTCCTCCCCAGGTTTCCACTTGTTTTTGTACCAACACCAAATTGCCAACAAACAAGAAACAAGTGTAAATCCTGCAATCAACCCGAATAAACCCTCCAATGTGTATTGGTCAAAATATGGGTGCGAAAGGATCGACGAACGGATCAGTGGAAATGCTGTTTCCTGCACGAACCCCGTTGTACCCCAAAAGTGCAACTGGTCATCCGAATGCATACGGGATACGGGTAAAAAGCAAACAAGGGCAAGCAAAACAGCGCCGGTAACAAGTATGGCAAGTTGGCCTTTCCATTGATCGGAGTTTTTCGATCGGTCCAGGATGTACAAGCCCATGAGCAGTGCCCAGGGCAAATAAAAATACAACACTGTAAAACTGGCCCAAACGGCAAGGCCGGCAGTTAAAACTGCCATTGCCAGGTGCCCTGAACGCCTGTTTCCAACAAATTGCCAACTAAAATACATAGCTGTCATTTGCAGGCCGATTGCCATCCCGTAACCCCGGGCCAGAGCAAAAAATTCGGACATGAACGGGTTCCCCAGGAGCACGACGAGGGAAAGTATTTTCAGAAAATCATTGGGACCAATTCGCCGTGCCAGGGCAAACGCGCTCAGCGTGTAAAACACTCCTCCGATCAAAAAAACCGGAATTCGGGCGGTAACAGGATCCATTCCAAAAAGCCCAGTCACTAATTTAATGCAAAGGGTGTTGAGAATATGGTTGTTGGGGACCGCATCTTTAGCATAGGTCAGGATATCCCAAACCGCACGCGGCACATGGTTGTAACAGGTAGCTACCTCATCCTGCGTCATCGGAATGCGCATCAGGCGCAATGCCAGGTAACCCAAGTAGGCTAAAGCAATGAGCCAAAACAGAGCATTTTGCCAAGTAATTTTTTTATCCATGGATTTGCTACGCCATCTGAAGTGAAACAGGAGCGGCAGCGAAAATAAGGGCGCATTCCAATTTGCAAAGCATGTTCGCCGGGGAAATGGGTGTTTAAATTTTCCACAAAAAACCGGCCTGCCAACTTCGACCGGGCATAGGCCGGTATGCGATAATTTGGTAAGCCCTGTTCCAGCAGTTCTCGATCCGGGCGTTCAGCACCATTCGTTGCCGGAACACCGGAAGCGAATATTGAAAAAAGACATTCCCGGTATGAAAACCGGAAATCTGCATGACATTATCCGAAGTAGTGAAACGTGCACCGGTCCATTGGTGCAAGTAACTGACCGACCAGGGGCCCCGTATCCAATGCATGGATACACTTGATTGGTGCTCGGGAGTATAGGGAAGTAATTTGTGCAAGGCGATGGCATTTGCATCGTACACAGCGGTATTCGTTGCCCGCACAAAGTGGTAACGCGCACTAAACTTCCATTGGCTTCGCCAAAAACCAACCTTCAGGTGTCCCGAAACACTGGCGCCACGCGACCAAACTTGCCGAAGATTATCCGGACGGAAAAGCCCATCGGTACCTGGCTGCCACAATATCCAATCGTCAAGAAGCAGTTGAAAAACAGATGCTTCCAACATAAGCTTGTTTCGAAGCCAGCGTAAACCAATTTCGGAGCTGTAACCAGACTCGGGTCGGAGTTCCGGATTCCCCAGATTTCGCCAGAAACGGTCGTTGAACGTGGGCAAATTGAAATTGCGGGAAATATGCAGGTTTAGAAAAAAGTGCCGGGGCAGCTTCCAACGTACACCCACAGACCAAGTAAACGGAGCACCCTGCCCTTCAGCCCATTCCTGCCGCACTTGAGCATGGGCTTCCAAACGACGCCATTGGTATGTCGCTCCAAAAACTGCGGCCAGGCGATATTGCCGAAACCACTGGCTGCTGTCGGCATAACCATCTGCCTGCGCCCGTTGCCACCAACCGGTCAGATTAGCCCGGATGGAAAACCGGTCGCCACAGGCTTTGAAATATTCGTTCGAAAACTGGATGGTTTGAGACCGGCTGGTATCGGTATCGCCTGTAAGATCAAAAGCAATTGTTTCGTCGAGCCAGGCCAGGTTATGCCGCCATTGGGTATGTTGTCCAAGCTTGTGTTCCCAGCCGGCCACCGCCCGTAAAGCCCGGTCTTTTTGCCAGCTGGCATCCGGAGCCGCCGTCATACTGGGTGGAATTTCGCGAAAAGCATTCTGATACCAAATGGCGGTTTGCACGGTTTGATCCTCGTTGGGAGCAAATTGGAAATAGTGCTGAAAATCGGTGCGTTTGGTGAAATTATTTTGCTGTGAAACGACCGGTTGCCCCAACAAGGCCGTATTGCGATATGGGAAATCATTGTCCGCCTGTTGCCAGGCAGCGCGCAGTTGTGTTTTCAATCGATTTTCAGAAAAACCAAGCGAAGCCTGACCCGATTTATTGCCAAAACTACCCAGGCCAGCACCGAATTGGGTAGTCCAGCCCACCGAATCCGGCAATGTTGCCGGAGTTAGTTGCACTGCACCGCCCATGGCGCCACCGCTTTTTGCTGCACTTTGACCACCGAATTGAATTTCAACGGCATCGCCGGCCCAAAGCGGCAGCAAGGAGATATCGACCACACCATGCATGGGGTTTTGCAGATTCACGCCTTTCCAAAACACCGCGGTACGGGAAGGGCCCGCGCCACGAGCCGAAACAGTCGTCAGGGCACCCGGTGCATTGGCGCGTACATCCAACGGAGTTTCCCAAAGCAGGCGTTCGGCAAGTGTAATCACTTGGTTCAGCGGAAGGCTGTCGGCCGTCCACGTCGAAAATCCCGTGCGATTTTCACTGGATTCTTCAATGGTAACCATCGGAAGTGTTTGCACAGAACCGGCTTGGGCAAGCACCGTATTACCGGCCGGAATACCCGAAAGAAGCAGCATCAAGGAAGAGCAAATTCGGTTCATGTGCGCTATCATTTAAAATTAAACTGCCCGGAAGAGTATGCTTCCAGGCAGTTTAAAATTGTAATCAAACAGGTAACCGGCCGGATCAAAACGAACAACAACGGACAATCTCCTCGTAGTCCGGACGGTCCCAGGCGTGCTGGTGCACAAAGGAATGTTTGATCTTGCCTTCATGAAGTACAAAAACACCGGGCATCTGAAAACCGTCGCCAATATCCTCATTATGGTAGGCAAAGCCATGTCCTTCAACAATGCCGGCCTCAAACCCCCGAATCCAGTTCATCAGGCCAAAAAGCTGGGCTGGTGTTCCTCTCCCCAAGCCAAAGGCCAGGTAAAGTTGTTTTCCCGGATCGGGTATATGGTCGATTGGATATAGTTTGTATTTGCGGAAAAATTTATCCGCAATACTAACTTTTGCCGCCATGTGCACAAACACAATTCGCACACCCATGCTTTCCAGTTCAGTGCGTTTCCTAGCGACATCGGCCAATGCCTCCCGGCAAAAAGTGCAGCCAAAATGCCGCAGAAAAATCAACAACACTGGTGATTCCTGAGACAATTTCGCCAGTGATTCTCCTGATGGTTGGGCAATAAATCGTTCCCAACCCGAAGGCGTTGCGGTAACTGACGGCACTTTTTCCATAGGCAATCTTAAATTAGTTTCATTTTATCGAGCACATCAACAACTTCCGCCACGGCAGCGGCTGATTTGTGCAACAGCGTCATTTCATCTTTGCGGAGGCGTAATTTTATGATTTGTTGCACCCCCCGTTTGCTCAATTTCACCGGTGCACCAACAAAAACATCCTTCAATTTGTACTGTCCATTCAACCGAACACAACAAGGGTATATCCGGTTTTCATTTTTCAAAATAGAAATTGCCATCTGTGCAGCTGCCGCACCGGGAGCATACCAGGCAGAGGTGCCCATCAGGTTTACCAATTCGCCACCGCCCATTTTGGTGCGTTGGATAATGGCTTCCAGGGTATCTTTTTTCACCAATTCAGTAACAGGAATACCGCTTACTGTTGTGTACCTCGGCAATGGGACCATTGTATCGCCATGACCGCCCATAAGAATAGCCTGGATATCCTTGGGTGAGCAACCGATTTCTTCTGCCAGAAATGCCCGGTAACGCGCGGTATCCAGCACACCTGCCATGCCAATTACGCGCTTGTCGCTTAAGCCAGAGGCTTTCCAGCAAGCATAGGTCATTACGTCAAGCGGATTGGAAACAACGATAAGGATCGGGTTTTTAGAGTACTTCAAAATATTTTCGGTGACGGACACCACAATCTTGGCGTTTGTGCTAATCAGGTCATCCCTGCTCATCCCGGGCTTCCGCGGAATACCTGCTGTAATAATTACAATATCCGAGTTGGCGGTCAGGGCATAATCATCGCCACCGGTAACACGTGTTGAATACCCGTCTACCGGGGCTTGCTGCCACATGTCCAGGGCCTTTCCTTTTGCCATATTTCCTTGAATGTCAATAAGAACCACCTCATTACAGATGTCTTCGTGGGCAAGTACATTGGCACAGGTAGCACCTACGTTTCCGGCGCCAACGATGGTTACTTTACTCATTTGTTAAGGCTATTTGATATGATGAATAAATGTGTCAACAACGTTGACAAATGCGCTGCAAAAGTAGATAAAAATACCGCGAAAGGAAGGGTAAAACCGTGACAAGGAATGATAAATTGCTTGCTAATTCCGGCGAGACGTCATTAATTGAAACCCGGAATAGCGACGGTATCGTTGCTCACCGAATAGCCGGAAAAATTACCATATCCGCCAACAATATTGTTGTACAATGCGTCCGGGTCATTCAACGGAATATTGCTTCCTTGCCGTGCAAGCGAGAGGTGATAGCGGTAAAAGTCTTCGGAAAGTGTTCGCCACTCGATAAATATTCTTCGCGGCCGTTCATAGGCGGGGTCGAACGGGATCAGTGCATCAAGCCAGATGGTTTTACTCTCACTGCTCCAAAAATTCTGGTCAACCAAAACAACCTTTTCCGGCGTATCATATACCAGAGCCAAGGTGCGGCCATCGGCAAGAAATTTTGAAGAGGCCTCATAGTACTCGTCAGGGACAGGTTCGCCATCGATGATCTCGAATATCTCAATTTCATGCCGGAGGCCAAAGGCGAAATAACGGTCCTTTGCCGGCAGGTTAGCCATTGATATTTCCAATGGCACCTGAAGCGCCAGTTTACCGCCGGTTAGTTCAATCAACCGTACGCCCTGTGTGTCTACCCGGGTATTGGAAAGTCGGATAGGTTCCGGGGCCAAGCTATGTGCTTCAATTAAGTCCAGTCCCGCAACACGAACCGCAAGTGTATATTCGGTATTGGTTTCCACCAGATCCCGGCTTTCCCAGTAAATGCGCCCGCCGTCATCGGTAACCCGAAAAAGTTTGTCCAGAAATTTACCCCCAACAGCGATGGACACATCGGCATTGAAGGGGATAACCGGATCGCCGGCGTCTGTAATAGACTGACTTAGAGAAACTTCAACCTGAATTGGATTGCCCGGAGCGAAATGACTTACCGCCACAATTTTGGTAGGTTCCACAGGCAGATTAATGTCGGTCTCACGCACACAACGCCAGCCAAGCAGCAGCAATATAAAGGTAAGTAGGGTGTGGTACTTTAGAGACATGGGACGAAGGTTTGGGCTTCATTCTGCATTCGGGCGCAATAAAGTTAGGTATTAAAATTTCAATTCGTATCGAAAAGACGGCAATAACGGCAATAATGTATACTGAATTGCCTTAGCATTGGAACCGCTCCCACTATCCACGTATAGAAAAAACGGGTTTGCCCTGTTATACACATTATAAACACCCAACTGGATAGCGTGCATCAAACGGCCTTTCCCGTACTGTGCATTAAACGCGATATCAAGCCGGTGGTACGCCGGCAGCCGAAATCCGTTCACATCCGTATAAACATAAACATTGCGTTCAATATCACCATTCGGAGCATGATGTTGATACTTAACTCCGGAAAGTGTAATTGGATTACCTGTAGCAAAAGCCCAAACCAGGTTTATATTTAGCCATTTGGCTATTCGCTGTTGAACATTGATTGTAATATCATGCCGGCGATCAAAGCGAAATGGAAATGCACGTCCCGAGTTGATATCCGAAAATTGCCGTGTTGCTTTTGACCAGGAATACGAAAAGTTCACCGTAGTTGGGCGCATCCGCTTTTCCAGGTTAAATTCAATTCCATAGCCCGTGCCAGTACCTGCTGAAACCCGGTCTTCCCAACCACTGGCATCTTCAGCGCCCCCGGTAAACAGGGCTGTATTGGAAGATAAAAATGTAAGTACCCGTTCAAATCGTTTGTAATAGCTTTCCAAGCTAACATTCCACCCGGAACGAACCAATGCCGCACCTCCGGAAACCTGCCAAACCAACTCCGGAGGGACTTTTGTAGTTGTTGGGACCCAAAGTTCAAAGGGCAAGCTGATATTGAACGAACCGATTTGATGTAAATACTGGGCAGACCGGTGAAACCCCACCCAATGCTGCCAACCTGAAGGGCCGCTACGCTGCAAACGTAATCGAGGCTGTATCGCATCAAAGGTGTTGTTTCGAATTTGAAAAATAGAGTAATTCAGGCCGGCATCCAACCGCCAATTTTTTGAAAACCGCCATTCGGCATCCACATAAGCCTCACCTTCATCAGCACCGAGTCGTTCATTATTTAACAACACCTTGGAAAGGGAATCAATGGTGATTGGTGACTGCCCGGGCACCAGAAAATTTATGGATAAGGCTCCAGGTTGAAACGTGTGGAAAGTATAAGCAAGCCCCCAACGCAGGGTAAGATTGTGGGTTGGGAAATAGCTAAAGTCTGTTTTACCTGACCAATCCCGGATAACCGTCTGGTAAATCTGGCCATAATTCGCCAACAGGTTATCCTTACCAGACGCCGATAAAAAGTTGGACAACAGACCGAGTTTACTTTGATAATAAAATCGGCTAAAACGCAATGTAGTGTTCGTAAAGAGGTTTTTACGCAATAAATGGTTCCAACGCAAAGCGGCAATTGCATTGCCCCATTCAGAGTCGAGCGTATATTCATCCGTGAACAGACCTTCCGGGTCGATCGTGCGCTGCTCAAACATGTTTTTGAAAACATCGCCGCCCTGGTAGTACGAGAAATACAGCCTGTTTTTTGCTGAAAAAACGTAATTCAGTTTAAAATTGAGATCATGGAACCGGTAGGTAATATTTTCACCGGAAAAGGTCAATAGGTTTTCCCGTTTGCTGAACAGAACTATCCAGGGACCAAAATATGTCGTACGCCCACTCAATAAAAATGAACAGGTATCCTGCACCAGCGGCCCCTCCACTGTTGCCGACACAGCGAAAAGCCCGGCGGAAACATCGCTATGGTATTCTCTGAAATGACCATCCCTGGTTCGTACATCCAGTACGGAGGATGCTCTTCCACTATATCGGGCCGGGAAATCGCCCTTCCATAACCGGGCATTACTCACCGTAGCCGGATTGAACACAGAAAAAAGACCTAAGGCATGATGGGGATTGTAAACAGGTACGTCATCCAGCAATATGAGGTTTTGGTCGGCATTGCCCCCGCGCACATGTAATCCCCCTAGTCCATCCACCCCGGTTTGAACACCAGACTGCAACGCAGCCAAGCGCAGCAGGTCAGCTTCACCCCCGGGTACAGGAATTTGTTTCATAGCGGCGGCTGGCAAGTTTTGCCGATTCCCTTCAGGTCCGGTCTCCTGGTCATCCACAGGGAGAGCCGTTATAAGCACTTCGGGCAATGCGCTATTCGGGGACAAGCGGATTGTCAAAAGCCGGTCTGCATTCATCTCGAGCGTGCGTTGCTCTTGTTGATAGCCAATATAATTGACAGCTATGCGATAAAATCCCTGTTCAAGGGGCAGGCTGAAAAACCCATATTCATTGCTGGTGGCCCCTGCCATCGCATTTGAAAAAAGGCGTACACTAGCACCAATCAACCGCTCACCAGTTTCCGCATCCTGGATATAACCACTAAGTGTAAATTTTTGAATTTTCCGGTAAAACACGACTTGATCACCCACCCAACGGTAGGATACACTTGTGCAGGCAATAATCGTTTCCAGTATTTTGGAAAACGGAGTACGTTGGACGGTAACTGAAACCGGGGGGCAGCTTTGAAAAAAACGATCGTTAAAAACGATATTAATCCCGGTTTGGCGGCTGAGTTGAATCAAAGCATCCGATGGGAGGCAATTTAAGCACGTAAAATCCACTGCCTGGTCCTGCAGTGGATTTTGCCCTTTCAATGAAATAAGGCTCCAAGAAAATAAGGCCACGGAAAGCACAAATACACGTATCGCCATATCCATTCAATGTGATTGGCTGCAAGTTAAGGCGATCGTTTAATAATGTGGGTTAAAAGAGGCCACACTGCTCCTTATTGGCAGCGGCCATTGGATAAAATATAGCGGCCGGGGGTGGGGTTACTGATTTGGAACTGGTAAGTTAAGGCAAGCGAATTTAGCACCTGTTCGAGAGGTTGATTCGTTAACGGTGCAGTATGCAGGCATTGGCCCATCTGCGAATCCTGCAGCTTGATCGATACGTCATAAAAAGATTCAAGATCAGAAATAACATCGTTCAGCGGTGTGCGTATAAACTCGAGGCCACCTGTTTGCCAGGCTAACTCATTAAACGTATGCACTTTTGAAAGCCGGATTTCTGCAAGTTCAGCTTGGTAAACTGCTTTGTCGCCACCAACCAACAACACACCTTTTGTTTTGTGATCGGGGGTGTAACGCACTTTCCCTTGGCGCACCAGAATACTGGTTGCAGCATCATTTGTCCGGACATTAAACTGGGTGCCCAAAACTTCCACTTTCCCTTTTCCGGGAAGTTCAATTTGAAACGGTTGGTGCTCCCGATGGGCAACTTCAAAATAAGCTTCACCATCCAACTTTACAAGGCGCTGTGCATCAGCGAATACAGCAGGAAATTCAATCTTAGCATGCTGTCGTAGCCAAACCAAAGTACCATCAGGCAGCGTGATTTGCCGTTTAGCCTGATCGGCAACGTGCTCAACCAGCATGGGCGCCGACGCCGGCGCCAGCTGTTGAAACCCCCAAACGGAAACAAGGATTACGGCAACAGCGGCTGCCGCACGTAATACCCAATTGTGAATAGGAACGGTACGTGTCGGAGCCTGGGTTTCCTTGAAAATACGAGCTTGCACCTGTCGAAACTCCGCCTCCATATCCAGGGAGAACACAGGTTGGGACTCTGTGCTTTTCTCCCACAGGAGTTCAAACTGCTGCGCGAGCCGGGCATTTTCCTCGGACTGGTTGATCCAGTCCTTTAAAACAACAAGTTCACTGGCGCTGATTTCGCCGGCGAAGCGCTTTTGAAGCAGAAGTACATAGTTAAAATCTTGCATGGTGTTTCGTTTTCAGCTTTGGGTAAGTTCTCATTTGGTAAATAAATAAAATAGAATTCGAGTTCAAGACAACTGACCCGGCAATATCCCCTACCTCAAAGACAACCAATATACCACACAAATGACAACCGGCGACAAATTGGGATATTTAAGCAAAGCTTCCCGCAGGAGCTTCATGGCCTTTGTAATCTGATTTTCAATGGTTTTTACTGAAATGCCCAGTTTCTGGGCGATCTCCTTATGAGATAGTTGTTCAAATCGGCTGAGTGAAAAAACCAGTCGGCATTTTTCGGGGAGTTGCTGGATTGCCACTTGCAAGGCTGCTTCCAGTGAATCTTGTTTATGTTTCTGGATAGCATCCTGTTCCGTTGAGTCTTCCAAATCTGCCCAAAGTTCAGTGGTGTCCTCCAAAAGCGTGTGGCGATTTGCTTTTATATAGTTGAGTGCCCTGTTTATTCCTGCCCGCCGCAGGTAGGCTCGTAAGGAAGTATGTACGTCCAGCGTTTCCCGCTTCCGCCATAATTCAACAAATACCTCCTGCGCCAAATCTTTGCAGGTATCCAAGTCTGGAATGTAGCGATAGATATCACCTATAATCAGAGGATAATGGTGATCAAAAATACTTCGAAGGGCAGATTCATCGCCCTTGCGAAGGTCTGTCAACCATTGAAGTTCCGTTTTTCCAGTCTCTGTCGACATTATTTCAAAGGCTGAAATTAGAAAAAAAATGCCTTACCCGTCGATTATTAAAATTTGGGAAGCGCCCATTTTTTTTGCGCCTGAAAAAATATAGTTCACCATATATCATGGTCTGTGAAATATAGTTTCAAGAAAAGCGGCATTTTAGATCTTCTGCTTCAATTAGCCAAAAGTCTGCAAAAAAAAATTTCCGGATTGACATAGGGGATTTAGCGGCAAGGGCTGTCTTTATATCGAACATGAATATTACTGCTTAAATTACTCTGCTCAACAATGGACACAAAAACTACTTTACCCGTTTTCGACAGTAATCCGCTTTTTGCGGTATTGGCCCCGGATGAACTTGCGATGTTACAGCAAATGGCAACCATGCATTCCTACACGAAGCATCAAGTGTTGTACAAGCCGGGGCAAAGTGCCACAAAAGTTTACTTTCTGATGAAGGGGACGGTGAAAGTAGCCGTTCATGCTGAAAAGAAGGACATTATTAAATATGTTGTGCGTCCCGGCAACTTGTTTGGCGAATCCTGCTTAACAGGCGAACCTCAACGTCGCGATTTCGCCTATGCAATGGAAGACACCGCCGTGGTAATTGAACTGGATGCCCAGGCACTTATCACCATTATGCGCAAAAATTTTGCATTTGCCCAGTCGCTTTTGCACTTCATTGGGGAGCGACTCCGTTATACAGAGACACAACTTGAAAAAGTAGTGTTGAAAGATTCTAAAAGCAGAATATTGGAATTTCTGCACCAAATGGGAATCGAACACGGTAAGCAAATCGGGTACGAAACGCTGGTCAAGCACAATATGACACACCAGGATATTGCTGACCTTACCGGTACAAGCCGGCAAATGGTCACAGCCGTATTAAATCAGCTGAAGCGTTCTAATGTGTTGTATTTCAATCGCAAAAAATTCCTTTTCCGGGACTTAAACGCATTACCCTTGGCTGGCTAGCATCAACAAACGGAAGTTAACAGTTTTGCTTCATACGATAGAATGGGTTTTCTGCGGCGGCGTGCAATGGCACGCCGCTTGCTTTTTATAAGAAGGCATTTTTCATAAAAAGACGCCATTTGGCGCAAAATCCAGTACAAAAGCAGGCTAAAATCCTGAAATTTGACCAAGACAAATTCTACATCTCGTATGAAACAATTTTTGACCCTTTCCCTGCTCTTACTCTTTTCTTATTCAATACTACTTGGCCAAATTACCCAGGATTTGCCTCGTGGATATTCTCCTGCTGAAAAGGCACAGCTGCTTACTAAAAAATTTGAACCGTTTACGCCGGAAGGTTTTTCCGGACCTCCACCTGTGCCAGTACGCGCAATGGGTGAATGGGAAGAATTACAGGCCTTGCTCATTACCTGGCAAGCTAATGACAATAGTCGCCGTGACATTTTGACCGAAATTGTGCGAGCAGCCCGACTAGAATGCACGGTAGTAGTTTGCTGCGACAACCAATTTACGCTGACGTCTGCCCAAGATTACCTGACCAGCAAAAATGTCGATATCAGTTCCAATGTCGATTTCCTGCTAGTGCCAAACAACTCAATTTGGATCCGCGACTACGGCCCAAATTGTGTATATGCAAATGGAACAGATTCCCTGTATTTCATAGATTGGCGATATAACCGGCTCACCCGGCCAAAAGACGACACATTGGCCAACACAGTCGCACGGCACCTGGATATTCCGTTATTCACCACTTCCGCAGCCCCGTCCGATCTGGTGCATACTGGCGGTAATTTTATGTCGGACGGCTGGGGCACCGCTTTTTCCTCCAGTCTTATTTTGAACGAGAACGCTCCCGGAAATCCCTATGGGGTAAGTGTAAAAACTGAACCTCAAATTGATGGAATCATGCAAGCGTTTATGGGGATCAATAAATATATCAAAATGCCCCCATTGCCCTACGATGTCATCCACCATATTGACATGCATATGAAATTACTTGATGAAGAAACGATACTGGTTGGCAAATACCCCGATGGCGTAGCCGATGGACCGCAAATTGAGGCCAATGTCCAGTACGTGTTGAGCAATTTCAAATCGGCGTTCGGCACCCCGTACCGTATTATCAGGATACCGATGCCACCCCAAAATGGATATTATCCAGATTCGGATAGCGATTACAGAACATATTCCAATGCCGTTTTTGTAAATAAAACCGTTTTGGTTCCTTTTTATGAAGAGCAATTCGACACCACTGCCCAACGGATATGGGAAGAAAGTCTTCCCGGCTACAAAATAGTAGGGATCAATAGCAATGCTATTATCCCCTCCCTTGGCGCCATTCATTGCATTACCAAAGAAGTTGGTGTGCCGGACCCGGTGCTAATCCAACATCAGCAGTTACCATGTATGGATAATGTCCAATACCTGGAATATCCGGTGTGGGCGAACATTTCGCACCAAAGTGGTATTGCTTCAGCAAAAATTTATTTCACAACCGATCTGTCACAACCCTGGCAATCCGTTGATCTGCCGAAATACCTATTGAATGATACCATCTGGAATTTTCATGGATTCATTCCGAAGCAAACTGCCGGCAATACGGTCTACTACTATATCGAAGCCACTGCAAACAGCGGGAAAACCATCACCCGGCCATTAGTGGCTCCCCAAGGCTACTGGCGGTTTTGTGTAACGGAATCGGTTGATGCGCCAGAAATCACGACAGTAGAACTTGCCCCAATTTATCCAAATCCCGCAGCCGCAATCACGGTAGTGCCTGTTCAATCCACCAGTTCCATACCCGGGCAATTGAATTTATATAACGCATTGGGTCAGCTGGTCCAAAGGATATATGAAGGAACTTTCAGCACAGGAACTGTCAATTATTTTATTGATGCTTCAAGATTTCCATCGGGTACTTATTGGGTAGAATTGCGCTCCGGGAACAGGGCTTCCGTACAAAAACTGATTATACGTTAATGATCGTGACCGACAAGTCGGCATAGGCGTCTAAAGGCTTAATTTGAAATTAAATTTTTAACCTGGAATGAATCATCGTATCGAACAAAATTTAATTACAGACGTTTCGACAAGCGCTGAGATTAAATTTTTTAAAAAAAACAGTTCAAATCCGGGGTTTCACTACAAATTTTATTGACATCAGCGGTTTTGAAGTTGTACCTTTGCGCCGAAATTTTCACATACTAACTGCACATGAGGCAATTAAAGATTACGAAGTCCATTACCAATCGCGAAAGCCAGTCACTGGAGAAATACCTCCAGGAAATTGGCAAAGTGGACCTCCTTACCCCAGAAGAAGAAGTTGATTTAGCAAAACGAATCAAGCAAGGCGACCAAATCGCCCTCGAAAAACTGACCAAAGCAAATCTGCGTTTTGTAGTTTCCGTTGCCAAACAGTACCAAAACCAGGGACTCAGCCTTTCCGACTTGATCAATGAAGGCAACCTCGGTCTGATAAAAGCAGCCCAACGTTTTGACGAAACCCGCGGGTTTAAATTCATTTCCTACGCAGTGTGGTGGATTCGGCAATCGATTCTTCAAGCTCTGGCTGAGCAAAGTCGTATCGTTCGATTGCCGCTGAACAAAGTCGGTTCGCTCAATAAAATCAACAAAGCCTTTTCTGAGCTGGAACAAACTTACGAACGCGAACCCAGCCCGGAAGAATTGGCTGAACTACTTGAGATCACTTCTGATGAGGTTGAAACCACGCTGGGCGTCGCTGCACGGCACGTTTCGATGGATGCACCATTTGTCGAAGGCGAGGATAATTCACTGCTCGATGTTTTGGAAAACACTGCAATGCCAGGCACCGATCAGCATCTCGATTACGCTGATTCGCTGCGCCGTGAAATTGAGCGGTCATTGAGTACGCTTACGGATCGGCAGTGTGATGTGATCAAGCTGTATTTTGGTATCGGCGTGGAGCACCCCATGTCGCTGGAAGATATCGGTGAAAAATTTGGATTAACCCGTGAGCGGGTTCGCCAGATTAAGGATAAGGCAATTAATAAACTGCGCGCGACAAGTCGTAGTAAACTGCTGAAAACCTATCTTGGTTCCTAATTGAGTTTTATTTGCCTGTTTTTAACAAGAACGTGGCCTGTACCGCAAATTTGCGATACAGGCCACGTTGATTTTGGGTGGGTAATGGCCCCTCCCGCCTTATTGTTTGATGAATTTTATTGTGCGCGATTGGGCGAACACATTGACCGGATCGTCCATGATTATCTCCAAACTTATAACATCGGGCGAATATTCTACAATAGTCCAGAGTCCTTGCAGATAAACCACAGGCGAGACCGGCTTGGCTACCGTGATATCAAAAATGGTGCTGACACTATTGTCCCATTTCCCTTCCTGAGGGATACCATTTGGAGCAATGATCGAAATGGTATTGTCGGCATTAAACTCAAACAGGTATCCATTGAAAAGCGCCGTGCTGTCGGCCAAATCTTTGTCAAGGGACCCAACTTCAAACTTTGAAACTACCCATTGGTCTGCATTTTCAGGTTGATCATCATTCGATTTTCCACAACTGAGGACAAATACCAGGCAAAGTAAAAGAGCGGGGATAAGCGGTTTTTGCATAACATTAGAATTAAAAGGTGAGTAAATGTACATGGAACTGTGCTTTAATCGATTATCTGGTGAAAACGTTCAACATCATTGTCAATTTTACTAACCATGGCTGAGCAAGCAGCCAGATATCCACGCTGCGCAGCTTCAATCTTACCCTGTTCTCCGGCAATTTCCTGGCTCAGGGAATCTACCTGTTGGGTAGCCGCTTCAATTTCCTTTTTAAGTTGCTCAATTTGCTGGATTTTGGTTTCGTGCTCCTGCTGCAACTTTTGGATCAGATCTTTTCGGCCGGCAATTTCAGCTTCTGATTTCTTTTGAACGGCAGATTCAAAGTTTGCCTTGTCCTGGAGAATTGTTTCCTTGTATTTCCCCGCCGATTCAATGAGAATTTGTTTGCTCAGCCCCTGGATTTTCAAGGAAGCAAATACGGCTTTCATCCGGGCGTCTTCGTTGGCAATATGCGCTTCCAACGTATCCATTGTCTTCCAAAATTCAAAATAATCAGGTCCCGGAAGATTCGCCTGTTCGAACAGGCGTTCAAAGTGCTTTTCAAATTTGGAAAGGTCCGCATCAGACATTGGCGCCGGCTCCGGCGCTGCTTTAGGTTTGCTTGCGTTTTTTTCGCTAGCCGGTTGTTCTTGTTCAGCCGTTTTTTCCTGTACCTGTTTGGCAGGAGGATTTTCCTCATCGAGTATTACAAAAAGGCTAATCGCCTTGCGAAAAAAACTGGACATATAATGCGTGTCAATTAGGCTGCTTGAATAAATACTGGCACTAAGATACCGGAACTATCCGATACAGGCGCGCACAAATTCCACGAAAAGCGGGTGTGGTTTTTCTACCGTACTTTTTAATTCCGGGTGAAATTGCACGCCCACAAACCACTTGTGCGCCTGCAGTTCCATGATCTCGACCAAATTTGATTCCGGGTTTACACCGGACGGGAGCATCCCGGCTTCGGTAAATTTTTCCAGATATTGATTATTAAACTCCCACCGATGGCGGTGCCGTTCTTCAATATGTGTGCGGTGATAGGCAGCATAAGCTTTTGTCTTTTTTTGAATGGTACAGGGATATTTACCCAAACGCATGGTACCACCTTTTTTGGTGACTTTCTGTTGTTCTGCCATCAAGTCTATGACTGGATGAGCTGTTTTTTGATCGACTTCAGTAGAGGCAGCTCCCGCCAAACCCAACACATTCCGCGCAAATTCAACACAGGCCGTTTGCATGCCCAGGCAGATGCCGAAAAACGGTATATCATTTTCACGAGCATATCGGATGGCCAGCAATTTGCCCTCAATACCGCGTTCGCCAAATCCGGGCGCCACTAATATTCCATGCAAGGACTCCAGCGCTTTGCTTACATCCGTATAGTTCCCTTCGAGATCTTCCGCATGAACCGGCACCACTTTCACCTTGCATTCATTGACAGCACCTGCATGTACAAATGCTTCGTAAATTGACTTGTAGGCATCGGGTAATTCGTTGTATTTCCCAATAAGGCCGACGGATATTTCATGAAGCGGGTTTTTCAACTTGCCTAAAAATGTCTTCCAGGAATTCAGATTGGGTTCCCGGCGGTCGCTGAGGTGGAGTTTGGATATCACTACCGCATCCAGCCGTTCTTTCAGGAGTAACAGCGGCACATCATAAATACTGTCGGCGTCTAATGCCTCAATAACCGATGACATTTCCACATTGCAAAACAAGGCCAGTTTGCGCCGGATATCAGCGCCCAGATGGTGTTCTGTTCGACAAGCAAGAATATCCGGTTGCACGCCTAAACTGAGCAGTTCTTTAACGGAGTGCTGCGTGGGTTTTGTTTTGAGTTCTTTAGCCGCCCGCAGGTAAGGGACAAGGGTAAGATGGATGACCATGCAATTGTCGCGCCCTAGTTCCCAACGCAGTTGCCGCACCGATTCGACATAAGGCAACGACTCAATATCCCCAACCGTACCGCCTAATTCTGTAATGACAATTTCGTACTTTCCGGTTTGTCCCAGGAGCAACATCCGCCGTTTTATTTCATCGGTAATGTGCGGGATTACCTGAACCGTTTTGCCTAGATAGTCCCCAGCACGCTCCTTGTTGATAACCGTTTGGTAAACTGCTCCTGTAGTTACGTTATTGGCTTTGGACATTGGGCTGTTCAGAAAGCGCTCGTAATGGCCAAGGTCGAGGTCTGTTTCAGCACCGTCATCGGTAACGTAGCACTCCCCGTGTTCATAGGGATTTAAGGTGCCGGGATCGACATTGATGTAGGGATCAAATTTTTGTATAGTCACTGAAAATCCGCGTGCCTGGAGTAATTTGGCCAGTGAAGCACAAAGGATACCTTTTCCGAGCGAAGAGGTAACGCCGCCCGTAACAAAGATGTATTTCGTCATTGTAGGTTCGATTTGTTACGGGATACAAAGGTAGGTACGCGCGCTTAGATGGTTGGCATGCTTGCCCGAGTTTTTATGAAAACAAGTTCACGACACGACTGTTTTACTGCCATGCAATCTGTCCGGTTTGAGGATTTAGGATGCCTTTCTTTTCAGGAGGCCTGGGATTTCCAGACACGCCTGCACCGCATGCTAATTGATAACAAGTTGAAAAACAAGCAACAACCTGCAGGATCATATACGCAAGATCATGCATTGTTGTTGGTTGAGCATCCGCATGTATATACTTTAGGAAAAAGCGGATCGCTGAAAAATTTGTTGCTCAACGAGCAGGAATTGAATGAACGGCAGATTGATTATTTTCCAATCAACCGTGGCGGTGACATTACTTATCACGGCCCGGGGCAGATAGTAGGTTATCCGATTTTGGATTTGGAGTGCTTCTTTACCGATGTACATCGGTATGTGCGGAACATCGAAGAAGTTATTATTCGAACCCTGGCAGACTTTGACGTGGAGGCTATTCGAATTAAGGATTATACCGGAGTGTGGTGCCCACCGAAAAGCGCGACTTTTGCCACGGCGCAACCTGCTGATTTCTGGAACAAATACCGCAAAATTTGCGCGATTGGTGTACACTTGAGCAGATGGGTAACGCTGCACGGATTTGCCCTGAATGTACACACCGACCTGGCCTATTTTAATTATATTGTGCCTTGCGGCATCGTCGATGCAGATAAAACGGTCAGTTCTTTAGAGGTTGAAATTGGGCGCCATGTGCCGATGGGAGATGTACAGCAAAAATTAAAAATGCATTTTTGCGATGTTTTTCAATGCAAACTATTTGAGTGATGATCAAAGACATTCCGGTTTTAAAAGTAGAGAATCTGGCTGTCGCAATAGCGCCTCGCTTATCGCATGAAACAGACCATGAACTTTTCTGGGATAGCTACCTGCTCAATTTAAAGGATAAAGCCATTTTTTCAGTGCTCGTAAACGCCAATGGCTATGGCATGCTGGATGGCGAGCAACGTCGGACCTCCACGCTGCGCTATTTTTGGGAAGAGATTGGGCCAATGCGTGCCGTAAAAATTGAACCAGTTCAAAAATCCGTACTGGGGCTGGCAAATGAATACTGGGTCAGCTTTTCCTTTAACAATTATTTGTACGACAAAAAATACGTATTTGTAGCGGGCAGCCTGGAGGAAATGCATTTTACAGACATTCCGCTGATCAACCGGCGCGGTGTTTTGATACGGTAAACACCAAACCTTTGAGCCGATAGCGCACGCCGGCTACGTACATGCTTTTCAAAACCATCATTATGGCACTTTCGCTTTTTGAACGCAAAGTGGATCCAGTACGGCAGGCAGTGCCGTTTTTTGGAGCCGCACTTTTTATCATGTTGCTTACCCTGCTTTTTGACCAAACAGGTTGGTATGAAAAGGACCGGCTTTTCCCATGGTCTGTAGCCACCGCATTTCTATTGTTATTTGCCGTTTTCAATAGTCTGATGAGTCTTAATGCGGACAGTTTCATGCAATACTGGGGGCGCTCAATGTATAGTTTTATGGGTTTAGCGTTTGCCAATGGCCTGATTGCATGGCTGTTTTCAGGTCTTACTATTGGCCAGGCACAATCGTATCGGTGGATCTACATCGTGGTAACCATTGGATTTGTGGTGTTTTTGACGATGGTCAACCTGATGCGTAAAATCATACAGTTTGCCGAGAAGGAAGAATGGAATCAGCCACGCAGACGGCGGTAAATTCGGGAGATACTTCCGGAACAAATTGTATACGTCTAAAAACAAAAGCATGAAGTACGTACTAATTTTCTTGAGCCTTTCTGCTTGTCAGTTCTCTTCGAAAAACGAAACCCCCGCCGTAGAGAGTCGCGTTTCAACGATGCTCGAATCACCTGCGGACACCATCGTTCCGGCAAAATTTGACACTGAAAAACATCTGGTGCGCCTGTCAAAATCTGATGCAGAATGGAAACGATCATTGTCAGAAATGGAATACTACGTACTTCGCGAGGAAGGAACGGAGCGCGCCTTCACCGGTGATCTGTTGAAAAACCACGAAACCGGCACCTATACCTGTCGGGGCTGCGGATTGCCATTGTTTGCTTCCGATACAAAATTCAACTCCGGTACCGGTTGGCCCTCCTTTTGGAAGTCGATCAACCCGGATTTTGTCGCTGAGGTCAAAGACAGTAGCTTTGGAATGATGCGAACAGAAGTGGAATGTGCCCGATGCGGTGGACACCTCGGGCATGTTTTTGACGACGGGCCTAAGCCTACGGGATTGCGGTATTGTATAAATTCGGTGTCGTTAGACTTTGTGAAAGAATAGCATTTAATACTACGCGTTGTGTTCCAAGGAAAAATAAAGGGGCGCACCAAACAGATGGTGCGCCCCTTCGTATTTCTAAAAAAATCGTCGGCAACAGAAATTACATCATGTCCATGCCGCCCATGCCTGGGTGACCGTGTCCGCCGGCGCCATTCATGCCGGCTTTTGGTTCCGGCTTGTCGCTGATCACACATTCAGTCATCAAAACGAGACCGGCAATGGAACCTGCATTTTCAAGGGCTACCCGTGTAACTTTGGTCGGGTCGATGATACCGGCTTTTTTCAAATCCTGGTATTCATCTGTACGGGCATTGTAGCCAAAGGCGTCTTTATTTTCCAATACTTTATGGAAAACAATGGAGCCGTCGACTCCGGCGTTTTCAGCAATCACGCGAATCGGCGCTTCGAGCGATTTGCGCACAATACCGATTCCGATTTTTTCATCTTCGTTGACAGCCTTTGCTTTTTCCAGGCTGTGGATGGCACGAACCAGCGCAACACCGCCACCTGGCACAATACCTTCTTCAATGGCAGCGCGGGTAGCGTGCAAGGCATCATCTACGCGATCTTTTTTCTCTTTCATTTCCACCTCCGTGGCAGCACCAACGTACAAAACTGCTACACCACCGGCCAGTTTGGCAAGGCGTTCCTGTAGTTTCTCCTTATCGTAGTCGCTTGTTGTCGTTTCAATTTGCTGTTTAATCTGGTTGATGCGAGCCTGGATAGCGTCGTCTTTTCCTTTGCCCCCAACGATGGTGGTATTGTCTTTGTCGACTGTGACGCGCTCGCAAGAACCCAATTGGTTCAGTTCAACGTTTTCGAGCTTGTAGCCCTGTTCTTCACTGATCACGGTACCGCCGGTCAGGATAGCAATATCTTCAAGCATTGCTTTGCGGCGATCGCCAAAACCCGGCGCTTTGACAGCAATCACTTTCAGGCCGGCGCGCAGACGGTTGACCACAAGGACCCCAAGCGCCTGGCTTTCTACGTCTTCAGCAATCATGAGCAGCGGGCGGCCGGTTTGCATGGTTTTTTCAAGTACCGGCACCAGATCCTGCATGTTGCTGATCTTTTTGTCGGTGATCAACAGGTACGGATTTTCGTACTCGGAGATCATTTTATCGGCATCGGTGATAAAGTAAGGGCTGAGGTAACCGCGGTCGAATTGCATACCAATAACCTCTTCAACATAGGTATCGGTGCCTTTGGCTTCTTCCACAGTGATCACGCCGTCTTTCGACACGCGCTTCATAGCATCGGCAATGAGTTTACCGATTGTATCATCGTTGTTGGCGGAAATGGCAGCTACTTGCTCGATTTTATTGAAATCGTCGCCAATTTCTTCGGTTTGTTTTTTCAGGGCATCCACAACCACCTTAACGGCTTTGTCAATGCCGCGTTTCAGATCCATCGGATTGGACCCGGCAGCCACGCTCTTGAGGCCGGCGGTAACCATAGCCTGTGCCAATACAGTGGCAGTTGTCGTGCCATCACCGGCAATATCAGCCGTTTTGCTGGCTACTTCCTTCACCATTTGGGCGCCCATGTTGGACACCGGGTCGGACAGTTCAATTTCCTTTGCAACGGTAACGCCGTCTTTTGTAATTGCCGGTGCACCAAAGGACTTCTGAATAACCACATTGCGGCCTTTTGGGCCCAGGGTAACTTTTACGGCATTCGATAGCGCGTCGATTCCTTCCTTGAGTTTCTCGCGCGCTTCGGTATCGAAGTTGATCTGTTTTACAGACATATTTCTCAGTTTTGAGTTTAAAAAAATAAATGGAATTGGGAAATAATGGATGGGAGTGGGGTTAAATGACGCAAAGAATATCTTCTTCACGCATGATCAAATAATCTTCGCCCTCATAATGGATCTCCTGGCCGGAATATTTGCCATAGAGCACCATATCTCCGACCTGCACGGTCATCAGGTTGCCATCTTTACCCGGGCCCACAGCGATGACCTCGCCACGTTGAGGTTTCTCTTTGGCTGTATCCGGAATGATCAAGCCGCCCTTGGTCTTCTCGTCGGCAGGTGCCGGTTTAATAATCACACGGTCTGCGATTGGTTTCATACGTCTGACTTATTTTTATTTTGGTTAACAACGTTATAGCGAATAGTACAAAATTATATTCGGATGCCATGTGGGTATCAGACTTCGTGCCAAGCCACAATTACTGCCATTTTTGCAGCCAACCTTGCTATTTCACCGTCAGGCTGTCATTACCTGACAGTTCTGGCAGCGAACGCCGTTTTTGCCGAAACCAGACCATTTTCTAAAAATGCTTTCTGCTTTTTGGAAACACGCTGTTTGATCGGCTTAAATTGTAGTATTATTGCGCCCTGATTTTAAGATTACATACCATTACCTATTGCAATACACGCATCCTGCTCAATAAACGCCATTTATCCACAATAACTTCAGCTGACCAACTTTTCGCATGGGGAGACCGATAGACATCATTTGTGCCGGTGAATTACTGGTAGATTTTGCCACTGCCGAATTTGCGCAAACGCCCGACGAAGCCACGCTGTTTCGGCGGATTCCGGGCGGCAGCCCTGCCAACCTGAGCATGAACATGGCCCGGTTGGGTGGTAAAGCCATGCTGGCAGCCACCGTAGGAAACGACGATATGGGCACGGTTTTGAAAAACTACGTGGCACGCCTGGGTGTCGATGTTTCCTGTGTCGCACAAGTGGACGAACCCACTACCCTCTTTCTCGAAATGCGTACGGCTCTTGGCAGCAGCCTGCAAACTTACCGGACAGCAGATTACACCATGTCAATCCGCCAGTTCCCTTACAATCAATTTGAAAATATCTCACTATTTTATACCACGTGTTTTGCCCTGAGTAAAAACCCGGCGCAACACGTTATTCTGGAGGCCGCAGAAAAGGCCCACCGCGCAGGTGTCCAGTTGAGTTTGGATGCCAATTTTTCAGAAAAAATTTGGCCGGAGCGCCGTGAAGCCCAGCGGGTTGTCGCCGAATACTGCCGGATGGGCGCTGTGCTAAAAATCAGCGATACGGATTGCTTCAGCCTGTATGGTGAAGACAAATCAGCGCCGGAAGCCATTTTGGAACAATTCCTGAAAATGGGCGCCAGCGAGATTTGCTACACGCTGGGTGCAAACGGCTGTTGGGTAGCCGACTCCAAGAACCAGCATTTTGTACCTGCCCGCCCGGTGGAAATGAAAGACCCCATCGGTGCCGGTGATGCTTTTTGGGCAGGATACCTGACAGCCTATCTAGACGGCAAAACACTGGAAGAACGCGCGATGGCTGGCCGGAGGTTGGCAGAGGTGAAAATCAGTAACTTTGGCCCATTGGCCGACAAGATTGATCGGAACCTCCTCTACTCCGATATGCATGAATGATTCCTACCAGTTTAATGCTGTAATTGAAAAATTTAATTCCCGGCTCTGGACCTACCACTTCAAGGTGCCCGGTGTTATTGCTGCTGTTTTTAAGGAAAACAATGCCAGCCGTGTAGTTTGTACCCTCAATGGACAGGAGACTTTCCAGTGTGCCATAATGCCATGGAGCGACGGCATATTTTTCATAAACGTTAATAAAAAACTTCGGGACAAACTTGGCTTAAGCATTGGCAGTCCGGTGCAGGTGGATCTCCGGAAGGACGAAAGCCAATACGGGTTGCCAATGCCGGAAGAACTTGACGAATTGCTCAAGCAAGATGAACCGGGCGATGATTTGTTCCAGGCACTCACGCCCGGAAAAAAGCGCACACTGTTGCACTTCATCGGGTCGGTTAAAAACCCCGACTTGCGGATGCACCGTGCACTTTTAGTGGTTGAGCACCTCAAGGAAAACAATGGTAAGATCGATTTCGAATACCTGTATGCCAACCTGAAGCCGTAGATCAATCGGTTTAAAAAGCAGCCCGCTGTTGGCGCACCATTTCTTGTAAGTCCGGAAAAAACACCTTGAAATCAACTGAGAATTGTTCGAGGTTGTCAAAAAAGTAAACCAGCAAGGCAGTGGAGTCGATTTTGCCTAGCAAACGGCGCTCAAATTGATGTAACACCCATTCCAGTCCTTCCCTGGTTTGATAACCGTGTAAAAACCGACCGGCCAGCATATGTGGTACCCGGCGCTGTAATTTTTCCGGCATTTCTTCCTTCTGATTTTCCAAATGGGTGTATGTCCAACTGGCAAATTCATCAAAGTCAACATCCGTTACGGCACTCCAGTATTTGCAAAGTAAATGGTCGTACAAAATGTCCATTATCGGCGGCGCATACCTGCCGGCAAATGGCCTGATACGTGCAACACTTTGATGCGTGGCAGCGTGATTGTCGGTAAAACTATCAATCGACCGGTGCAGCATAATGCCGCGCTGAACCGGCACGGGATATTCTTCCCAGGTTCGACCTTTTACAAAATCACCGATAAAATTGCCCAGTAACAAATCCGGGTCGGCGAATGAGAGAAAACAATGTGCGGTATGATTCATCCAGGCAACTTTCTTTTCAAATGCGAAACACAGGGAAAACAAATGCAGCGCAAATAGCACCTTGGGAAGGCTCAATTGATTGATTTGGTGTAAACGCTACACACAAACTTCTGAATTGTTCGCTTACCTTTGCGCCCGCTTTAGCCAAAGCTAGCGTTTTTTCGGGCAAAGTATTGTATCTGCATGACGACTCGAGTAAAAATTTGCTGCATCAAAACACCGGAAGAGGCACGGGAAGCCGTTGCGTTCGGTGCAGCAGCTCTTGGACTTGTGGGGAGCATGCCCAGCGGTCCGGGTGTGATTGACGACACACAAATCGCTCATATAGCCCGGAGCATACCGCCAGGTGTTGCCAGTTTTTTGTTAACGAGCGAAACGTCTGCCCCGGCAATTATTCAGCATCAGCAACGGGTTCATACAAATACGCTGCAATTGGTAGACCGGGTGGCTCCCGAAGCCTATCAGGTCATTCGAAGGGAGTTGCCAAGCGTAAAAATCGTTCAGGTCATCCATGTCCTTGACGAACAATCCGTTGACGAGGCAATCGCTGCTGCGGCATTTGTCGATGCCTTGCTTTTGGACAGTGGCAACCCTAATTTGAAGGTGAAAGTTTTGGGCGGAACAGGACAAACCCACGATTGGCGTTTGAGCAGAAAAATTCGTACCCGGGTTTCGGTCCCCGTCTATTTGGCCGGAGGCCTGACCCCTGAAAATGCCCGGGCCGCAATCGAATCAGTTGAGCCTTTTGGGCTTGATTTATGCAGCGGCGTGCGAACGAAGGGGAACCTCGACCTGACCAAACTTGAAAAATTCTTTGCGGCTATCCGCACCTAATATTCAACTTGTTAAATCTTTTTATTCGCAAATTCCATGGCTCTACAATGTGGCATCGTCGGCTTACCGAATGTTGGAAAATCGACACTTTTCAATGCACTCACCAGCGGAAAGGCGCTGGCCGCTAACTACCCATTCGCTACGAAAGATCCCAACGTTGGTGTGATTACGGTGCCGGACCCACGGCTCGACAAATTGGCCGAACTGGTCAACCCACAGCGTACCATCCCTACCACGGTGGAAATTGTTGACATTGCCGGACTGATCAAAGGCGCCAGCAAAGGCGAGGGTTTAGGTAACCAGTTTCTGGCGAATATCCGCGAAGTAGATGCCATCGTCCATGTTATCCGTTGCTTCGACGACGACAACGTCGTGCATGTGGATGGGTCTGTGGATCCGGTGCGCGATAAAGAAATTATCGACCTGGAACTTGGTTTGAAGGACCTGGAAACCATTGAAAAGCGGATCGATAAAGTAGCCCGGGCTGCAAAAGCCGGTATAAAAAGTGAGGTTCAACTCCTGGAATCGCTCAACCAGATAAAAGCGCACCTGGAAAGCGGTAAGGCCGCCCGCTTAATGCTGCCGAATTTGGATCCGGATGGGGTAAAGCTGCTGACCAAGGATCTTTCTCTCCTGACAGCAAAACCAACGCTCTACGTTTGCAATGTGGATGAGGCCGGCATGCAGGGTGGCAATGCGCATTCTGAAGCCTTGAAAGCGGCTGTTGCCCATGAAAATGCGGAGGTCATTCTGATTTGCGCGGGTATCGAAGCCCAGATCGCGGAAATGGAATCGGAAGCAGAGCAGCAGGAATTCCTTGAAATGATGGGCCTGGAAGTACCCGGCAAAAACATTCTGATCCATGCGAGTTATTCCCTGCTCGACCTGATCACGTATTTTACCGCAGGTGAAAAGGAAGTGCGGGCCTGGACTGTTCGGCGGGGCGCCAAAGCCCCGGAAGCTGCCGGGGTAATTCACTCCGATTTTGAAAAAGGTTTTATCCGGGCTGAAGTAATTAAATACAACGACTTTTTACAGTACAAATCGGAGGCGAAAGTCAAAGAGGCTGGTAAGATGGCCGTTGAAGGCAAAGAATATGTGGTTGTAGACGGAGACATCATGCACTTCCGCTTCAACGTCTGAGCAGGTTATTTTTTCTCTAAATAAAAAAGCGAGAAACGCTCGGCGGGCTTTACGCACGCCGGGCTTTTGCAAAAATACCGAGCAGGTCGCCGAGGGTTTCTTTCAGATCTTTGCGATTGACAACCAGATCAAGAAAACCGCTTTCCAGCAGAAATTCCGCTGTTTGGAAACCTTCGGGTAAATCCCGTTTGATCGTTTCGCGAATAACGCGCGGCCCGGCAAAGCCGATAAGTGCTTGCGGCTCAGCCATATTGATGTCGCCGAGCATGGCATAAGATGCTGTAACTCCGCCCGTAGTCGGGTCAGTCATTAATGAAATGTAAGGCAATTGTGCTTTAGCCAACAGTGTCAATTTGGCACTTGTTTTAGCCATTTGCATGAGGGAGAACGCGCTCTCCATCATCCGGGCTCCTCCTGATTTGGAAATAATGAGCAGGGCGGATTTGGTTTTGATCGCCCGATCGATGGCCAGGGATATTTTTTCGCCTACTACAGATCCCATGGAGCCTCCAATAAAGCGGAAATCCATTGCAGCCACAACCAGTTTATGCCCGTGTACTTTCCCTTCCGCAACGGCCATTGCATCGTTAAGTTCAGTTTTGGCCATTGTGTCGGTTATCCGTTGGGAATATTGTTTCAAATCTGTGAAGTTCAGAAAGTCTACTGAAGCCAATTCATCGAACAACCGTTTGTACGAATTCTCGTCAAATAAAATTTCAAAATACTCCTGGGAACCAATCTGACTGTGGTAATCACATTTGGGGCATTTGTACCAATTCTCCTGAAATTCCTTCGCGGTACTGGTTTCCTTACAAGATTTGCATTGGAACCATATCCCCTGGGGGACATCTTTTTTGGATTTCGTAGCGGTTGTAACCCCTTCTTTAAGTCGTTTGAACCAACTCATATGGACTGGTTTGTTAAATTGGAACGCGGTGTCAGACAGGTTGCGTTTCCGATTTTCTTTAACGGTGAGTTTCTGCACCAAGGGCCAAAGATAGGCAGAGTTCCAAAATTTGGTAAGCATCCTGCATATCCTGTTTCAAAGGTACTGAATTGACTGGGAGCTTGCCAATTGCTGTTATTTTTTTTCCGGCAAGGCGTAGTTTCAATAGCGCGCTGGCCTACCTTTGCCGGCATAAGTTATGCACTGGAAAAACCTATTTCCACTCCTCCGAAAGGAGTTCATTCTTGAATTCCGACAGCGCTATGCCATCAGTGGTATTGTGCTTTACGTTTTCAGCATGGTATTCGTGGTGTACATTGCGTCCATTCGGGTTTCTCCACCGGTGTGGAATGTGTTGTTTTGGCTGATTGTGTTGTTTGCATCGATCAATGCCGTGGTTAAAAGTTTTGTCCAGGAAAGTGGTGCCCGCCAGCTTTACTATTATCAGCTTGCCGATCCGGTGCTCCTGGTGCTCACCAAGATTTTATACAACACCTTATTGTTGCTGGTGCTAAGCACCCTGGCATTTGGTGCCTATAGTTTGGTGGCAGGGAATCCCGTAAAGGACCATTTGTTATTCGCTTTGGTGATCCTATTGGGAAGTTTGGGGTTCTCAATTGCCTTTACGTTTATTGCCTCCATTGCTGCGAAAGCCAACAATAGCGCCACCTTGATGGCTATTCTTAGTTTCCCGGTAATACTTCCGATCTTACTGACTTTGGTGCGACTTTCGTCAATTGCTTTAGGTTTGATTCAGGATACTGCTTATACTCGTGATATAATTAACCTGCTTGCTATCGATACCATTTTGATTGCACTGACATTTGTCTTATTCCCGTACATTTGGAAGGATTGAAACAAAACGTGCACGTTTTTGCTAAAATCATGACGCCATACCGAATCTGAATAAATACTATGTGGTGGAAAGCGCTTTCAATAGTTCTGATTATTTATACCATACTTGCCGGTATGCTTGTTCCGCTCAAATCCGGGATTCAACGGGCAGAACCTGCATTTGCAAAAGCCGGAGAAGAGGTGAAATTCCGCTTTTACGGGTACAATACATTTTTTCAAAAAGCAACTGATGCGCCCATCCGGGTTTGGTTGTACTACGATGATCAATTTGCCCTCGCTGCGTCAGATTTTAAAGCATTAAACGACACCATTTTGGAAGCCAGTTTTCGTTTTCCACAACAACTGCCGGAAAGGAAAGCGTCGACAAGTCTGAATGCTTTGATTGATCATCCGGTTGCCGGAGCGTCGTTATTGCCCGCTGCGGTTTACCTGAGTTCAGATTCCCTGGCCCAAACTGACACCGTTTTGGCCAATGCCTGGACGGCCAATCCGGTTAAGCAGCTGCATGTACAATCCGGCTTCTCGTTTCCCTACCAAAACGTTATTTACGAAAGTATTCGAAATACCTACTTCCACGTTCCCATGTGGTTTGTTTTGTTATTCCTTTTCACGGCATCGGTTTGGTACAGTATCCAATATTTGCGAAACCCCGAGCCTGAAAATGACCGCCGGGCGGCTGCCTTTGCAGAAACCGGGCTGCTTTTTGGAGCCCTGGGATTAACAACAGGCATGATTTGGGCAAAGTATACCTGGGGGCAACCCTGGAGCAATGATATCAAGCAGCTGATGACCGCTGTGGCACTCCTGATATATCTGGCATATTTTATTCTCCGGCGCTCTTTCGATGAATATGAAAAAGGTGCGCGATTGGCTGCCGTTTATAATATTTTTTCGTTTGCCTCCTTGATCCCGCTGCTGTACATTGTACCCCGAATGTTTGCCAGTTTGCATCCGGGCGCTACCGGCAATCCGGCTTTTGGCAGTCAGGACCTGGACAACACCATGCGCGCCGTTTTTTATCCGGCAATTATTGGCTGGACATTGCTGGGCTTTTGGATTGCCCAATTGCGAATACGATATCAGCGACTTTATGACAAAGCACTGGGGCTGGAATAGGTAGTAAATCCCGAAACCTTGAATCTTCAATCCTGTTACGACGAGCGAAATATGAAATATTATTACAGCCGAATAATTATTACATTCATTTTGATGCTGGCAATATCTTTGCCCGCCGTTTATGCTGAAGGCAACCGTGATTTCATGCGAGAAACCGGAAAAATCAATGTGGTAGTAGCCGTTATTTTATTGATTTTTCTGGGGATCGTGTGGTATCTCGTTCGTCTTGAGCGAAAGCTAACCAAATTAGAGCACCAAACAAAAGACGATTAATGAGTGCAAAAATCAGTTTCTTTAAAAGCGTAGAACAATACGTTGACAAAGCTGCCAGCTACACCGACATACCGCGCGGGCTGGTCGAGCAAATCCGGGTATGCAACCTTGTACTCCAGATCCGCTTCCCGATCCGGGTAGGCGACGACTACCAGGTAATCGAAGCATACCGTGTCCAGCATAGCCACCACCGGCTTCCGA
This sequence comes from Lewinellaceae bacterium, assembly GCA_020636075.1. Lineage (GTDB taxonomy): Bacteria > Bacteroidota > Bacteroidia > Chitinophagales > Saprospiraceae > M3007. Next base: position 192,883 of record JACJYO010000001.1, read on the forward strand.
CCAAAGGCGGAATTCGCTATGCCGAATCTGTTGATCAGGATGAGGTGATGGCTCTTGCTTCCCTTATGACCTACAAATGCGCCTTGGTAGACGTCCCTTTTGGTGGCGCGAAAGGGGGCATTCGAATCAACCCGGCAAATTATACCGTTGAGCAATTGCAAAACATCACACGACGGTATACGACAGAGTTGATCAAGAAAAACTTTATCGGACCCGGCATCGACGTGCCAGCGCCGGACTATGGCACCGGCCCCCGGGAAATGGCCTGGATTCTCGATACCTACCAGGCTTTCCGGCATGGGGAGATTGACTCTATCGGTTGCGTAACGGGTAAACCGGTAACGCAAAATGGAATCCGGGGGCGTGCAGAAGCAACCGGAAGAGGGGTGTTTTACGGAATCCGGGAATGCATGTCTATTGCCGAAGACATGAAAAAACTTGGGCTTTCAACTGGCATGGCAGGCAAAACCATTGTCGTTCAGGGTCTTGGAAATGTTGGCTACAATGCTGCCATTATCAGCCAATTGGAGGGCGATGCCAAAATCATTGGCGTTGCCGAGCGCGAAGGGTCGATACATGATCCCAAGGGTATTGATATTGACAAACTGATGGCTTTTCGCAAAGAGACAGGTTCTATTATCGGCTATCCGGGCTCTAAGCATATAGGTGGCCCGTCTGCTGCGTTGGAACTGGAGTGCGATATTTTGATCCCTGCTGCTCTTGAAAATCAAATTACGATTGACAATGCCGAACGGATCAAAGCCAAGATCATTGCCGAAGCTGCAAATGGCCCGATTACTGCCTATGCCGACCCAATTCTGCTAAAAAAAGGCACATTGATCCTTCCGGACTTTTACATTAATGCCGGGGGGGTAACTGTATCTTATTTTGAGTGGCTCAAGAACTTGTCACACCACCGTTTTGGCCGCCTGCAAAACCGGTTTCAGCACAATGCATTTGAAGGCATTCTTAATAAGGTGGAAGAAATGACGGGGAAACAGATCACCAAACGCGACCGTGATTTTCTGACCCGGGGTGGAACAGAACTTGAACTGGTCAACTCCGGCCTGGAGGATACCATGATCACTTCGTACCAGCAAATCCGTGAGACCTTCCTTCAAAACAGTAAAATTCCTGATATCCGGACCGCTGCATTTGTAAGTTCCATGAACAAAATTGCCAGTGATTATATCTCAATGGGCATTTTCCCGTAGATAAAAGAAGAATTACAGGCAACAAGGTTGAATCAACAGAATTTGTTTGGCAGATTTATCTACCAAACGTGTTGATTCAACCTTTTTTTATTTCAATGGACATAAGGGCATTTTTTAGCAAATATTTATTCGTAAAAGGCCGCAATTAAGCGCAAGCAGGCAAACATTATCTCAGATGTTCGATAAAATCGTCGCAAATTCAAAATTTACAAAGGCTTTTTTAAAAAAATCTTGCACATAATTTTTTGCTACACTACCTTTGTGGAACTTTTACGAATCAAAATAAAATTTCATAACGCTATAGCATTATGTCGGAGAAATTAGATAAAATAGACCTGAAAATCCTGAAAATCCTACAGGAAAACAGCAAGATTACAAATCTCGATCTTTCGAAAAAAATTGGACTCTCCCCTGCCCCAACATTAGAACGGGTAAAGAAACTGGAACAAAGCGATATAATCCAAAGCTATCATGCCCAGGTCAATCCTCAAATGATGGGTTTGAATGTAAAAACGTTCGTTTTGGTATCGCTAGCCTGGAAACGGGAAAATGCACTGAACAACTTTCTGGAAAAGATTACGCAAATTGACGAAATCACCGAATGTTACATCATTACGGGAGAGGCCGACTTTTTGATGAAAATTGTTTGCCGGGATATTCCGACTTATGAGCAGTTGCTGTTCAAAACCCTCAGCCAGATCGAAGAAATTGAGCGCCTGAAAACGCTTATGACCTTATCTACCGTAAAGGATTCTAAAATACTTCCTTTTAACTACGACGAAAAATAAGCTTGTACAGCTTTTTTTACAAAACGAGCCCCTGGAGTCGAAACGATTCCAGGGGCTCGTCCATTAAAAGCATGGATTTATTGAGCAAGAATATGCGCCATGCGAAGCAGGTCCTTGTTGAAGGGCTTATTTTTGGAAATCGCTTCTTTAAAGGATGTGTAGTGCGTGTTATTATTTTTTATGCCTACCATGATTCCTTTATTCCCCTGCAGCAAAGCTTCTACAGCACTAAAGCCCAGAATGCTGGACAAAACACGATCAAAGGACGACGGGGAGCCCCCGCGCTGCAGGTGCCCGATCACAGTCACTTTTATATCGTCAAACACGTCGACCTGTTCTTCGACATGCCTTGCGATATCGTACACGGTGCCCATGCGATTCCCTTCAGCAACAATGACAATGCTAAACAATTTTGCACGTCTGGCACCACGTTTAAGCAATTTGATCAAATCGCTGATATCGGATTCTTCCTCAGGGATAAGCACACCGCCGGCACCGCCAGATATTGCAGTGTGTAATGCAATATAACCTGAATGACGCCCCATAACCTCAACAAAAAATAATCGGTTGTGCGAATCGGCGGTATCCCGGATCTTGTCAACCGCCTGAACAGCAGTGTTTACTGCAGTATCAAACCCTATAGTGAAATCAGTACCATACAAATCATTATCAATTGTCCCGGGAATCCCGACGATGGGTATTTCCGGAAATTCCTTAGAAAACTGGATTGCACCGGTGAAAGTACCATTCCCACCAATAGCAACCAGGGCATCTATGTCATTGTAAATCAGATTTTCGTAAGCTTGTTTGCGGCCTTCAGGAGTTAAGAAGCGTTGGCTTCGCGCCGTTTTCAGGATAGTACCTCCACGGTGAATAATATTGCTGACATCAGTGGTTTCCAAACGTTTGATATTCCCATCGATCATCCCTTCATATCCTCGAAGTATTCCATAAACATGCAAATCGTTGTTGAGCGCGTTGCGTACCACGGCGCGAATAGCGGCATTCATGCCGGGCGCATCGCCGCCAGAGGTAAATACTGCTATGCGTTTTATTTCTTTCATATTTATCTTTCAAAGATTGTAATCGAACTTATTCAGATGTCCCCATTGGACCTACATGATATTCGGCCAGGGAATAAATCGGTTTGCGAAGGATCTCGCCGGCATGCAGGTTGCGCGCATCAAGACAAGCCAACAAAATATCCTGAAAATGATACGCAATTGAACCTACAAAATGCACAGGGACCTGCTGATAGCCACTGTATTTACCTACATGCCGGTCTAAAAATTCGTTAAACGAATTCATGACCATTTTTTGAATCAGCGGATGTTGTATGTTTTTTCCTAAAAACTGGGTGAAAGATGCCAGATAGGCATTTGCGCCTTTATCGTAGATCCGGTTCTTAATTGCAGAAGCACCTTCCGGGTAATCGGCAACAAATGCAGCATTTAAATCTGCCGGCAACTCCCGGTAATACCAGGCCCGTAACAGGGCTTTACCTAAATGTGTGCCACTTCCCTCATCGCCAATCAACCAACCTAAAGAAGGTACATTATCCAATATTTTACTCCCATCATAATAACAGCTATTTGATCCAGTACCTAAAATACAGGCGATACCCGCACTGCGTTTACAGGTAGCGCGTGCCGCAGCGAGCAAATCATGCTCCACCTCAATTGCTGCTTTGGGGAAAATGTTTCGAAGAGCGGAAGCAACGATTTCTGCCCGGCTACTATCGTGAATGCCCGTACCATAAAACCAAATTTGTTCGACCGCATTGGTTGTAACCTTAGGTACTAGTTGGGTTTTGAGAATATTTTCAATATCGCTACTCGATTGAAAGAATGGGTTAAATCCTTGAGTGTTTTCCAACTGCTGATCTCGACCTCCATGAACCAGAAGCCAGTCGCTTTTTGTTGATCCACAATCTGCAATTATGACCATGTGCGTAATTTGCTATTACTGTAAATAGTACACGAAGTTTGAATTAATGCAAAAATAGAGTTTTCCATGACATACAGATCGCTCCAAATCAAAACTTTAAAACACATAAATTTTTATAAAACTTTTTTTCTTGATTTTAAGAAACATTTTGTTTTACTTTGTGACTTCTTACTGTATTCAGTCCCTCACTAAAAATTTTATGCCATGGCACGTAATTATTACCACCATTCGGCAATGAACAGCAATTCTGGTGCCCCCTCAAAAAAAGCAGATCAATTACAGGAACCAGTTTTATGGAAGTGTATTATTCTTGCCGCACTGACTTATATGGTGTGGAGTGACAAACTATCCATCGTACTGGATTTTAATTCACCCGTTCCACAGGAAAAAACTGTTCTTCATGGCGGTGAAAGAGTCAGAGCATCTTTATTCTCTCAGCCTGCTTCGTCAACCCGGCAACAGAAAAAATCAAAAGTCAGTTCTGGTCTTGTGTTACCGAAACAAACCAAAGGGCACAGTGTATTTGTAATGGATCCCGGGTTTGGCGACCGAAATAAAATTGATCCTTCAATTTGCGCCGCCGGAATAAGTCAATGTCAGGATTATGTGGCCCGATATGCCCCTGTTGCGATTGCAGAGATGCATAAATTTGGTATCCCTGCCAGCATTATTTTAGCACAAGGCCTTTTGGAAAGCAATGCTGGCGACAGCAACCTTGCTCAACGCACCAACAATCATTTTGGGATCAAATGCTTTTCTAACCGTTGTAAAAAGGACCATTGCATCAATTTTGCCGATGAGTCGCATAAAGACTTCTTTGTTCGATACGATAATGTCTGGAGCAGTTACCGCAGCCACAGCAAATTATTGAAAAACAACAGGCGCTATGCACCTCTTTTCAAACTTACTTCGACTGATTATCGAGGCTGGGCAAACGGGTTAGCAAAAGCCGGTTATGCCACAGATAAAAACTATGCTGACAAACTGCTTGCACTCATCCAAAACCTTCACCTGTACGCATTCGACAAACAATAGTCTTTGACACCTTGGGGCAACAAAAAAGCCCTTCTCCCTAGACATCCTAAGGAGAAGGGCTTTTTAAATGGATATTGTTAACCTGCTGACTCCAAAGGAGGGAGTTCCGTTGCTGCTCCTCCTGTTCCTACCATAAGGACAGCAACAATACAAAGCACCAGCAAGGCTGCTGCAAGCACCCAGGTGGCCTTTTCAATAAAATCAGTTGAACGGGCAGCCCCAAAAAGTTGTTGCGCCTGTCCGCCAAAAGTCGGGTCAATACCGCCGCCTTTGGGATTTTGGACCAAAATCGCTGCCATGAGTAGTATACTGACCAAGGCAATAAAAACCGCTAAAGTGGGTAACATTGTGTCTATTTTTTTAATTTGTCAATTTCGGCGGCAAAGTACGCGCTTTTATCTGGAAACGCCAAACTAAGCCGTTCGTACATGTCAATCGCTTTTTCAGTATAGCCCTGATCCACGTACAATTTTGCCAGTGTTTCTGAAACAATCGATTTACTTTCAGTCACACTTTTTTCTGCAAGCATTTGAGGCGTCATGACTTCGACTTGATCTAGTTGCTCCAGATCCTCAATTTCATTATTCTGCAGATCTTCACTTCTTACTTTACCAAGAGGCCGTTTTTCCGGATCTGTAGTTACGTCGGCAGCCAATATTGGAGGGTTGAAACGGCTGATCCAGACATTAAAACTAGGCATTTGCAAATCCGCTAATTTAGTATTCGGAGTATCTGAATCCTGTTCGGGTTGTTTTATTTTCATTTCAGATTTACCATCATCTGGTTGTGTAAAATCCAGCACAGGGGGACCAGCAGCAACCTGTTTTGAAGGAAAATCAATAGCCATCGCATTGTCTTTCTCAGCAGACCTTTGCTCCGACTTGGAAATGGGGCCCAGATATTCCAGTTGTTGCTGAACATCTGCGATAGGTTTCAATTCTAAAATTTCTTCCTTTTCTGCTATAACCACAACCTGAGGCGCCAATTTCAACGGCGCCATCAATGTAAAAAGGCAAGTTCGATCCAAACTATAAGCCGATGCAGTGGCAAGATTTCGGGTAAAATCAGGATGTTGATCCTGGCCAGCTTTTATGGCGAGCAAGTAACGTAAATTGTGCACATACGGATATGTTAACGCTAGCGTCTTCAACTCTTCATAAGAGATTGTCGCTAGCAATTCCGGATTGTTCAACAATTTTATAAACCGCTCCTGAGTCATGGTTTTATTGCATCATTTGTCCGACAATTACCAATTGTTAAAAGCCGCATTAAAAATATCTTCTAACAATTGAGTGCTAATCTGTTCGATCAGCCCATCCTGAACGGAAAGCAAATCATCTTCATTCGAAAATTCAGCAAAATGGCTAAAGCTGCGCTCGCTTACCCATCCACCTTCAGCGCCTTCTTTATTTACGGTATAGTTAATCTGGAAACGGATTTCCAAGCGATTTAAAGCTACGGTTTCACCTGGTTTGGGCGCCACCGGCACTACTCGATAATCCACAACGCGCCCGGTAAACTCGGCATCCGGTGCATCCGAATTCAAAACTAATGGCGTTTCGGTACGCACCTTATCTTTCAATCTTTCCGTGAAATCCACGGCTAAAGTTGGCGGCGCATTCGATGCGGCATTGTCAAAGTTACGAACAAAAAACGTCTTGATATTGGGGTCGATCGATATGCCTTTGAAGGAATAACAACTGCTCAAAAACAGCATTACAGCAATCAACATGATAATATGGCGAATCCCCAATAGCATAACAGTGTATTTTTTGGAAAACGAAAATCACAGGGAATCTGATGCCCGCTACTCCTTCTCTTTAGCCATCATATTCGGCTTCAAGCCGAAAGATGTCGATTATTCCCACTCAATTGTAGCCGGCGGTTTGGTACTGATATCGTACACCACGCGATTAACACCCTTTACCTGATTGATAATTTCACTGGAAACTTCGGCCAAAAAGGTATAAGGCAACTGACTCCACTCAGCAGTCATTCCGTCGGTACTGTTTACTGCTCGCAAAGCAACGGTCTGCTCATACGTGCGTTCATCGCCCATAACACCTACCGACTGAATTGGCAACAAAATGGTACCCGCTTGCCACACCTGGTCGTACAGGCCGGACTGCCGTAACTTATTAATATAAATGGCGTCCGCCTCCTGCAACATGTGCACTTTTTCGGGTGAAATTTCACCTAAAATCCGAATACCCAGTCCAGGCCCGGGGAAAGGGTGCCGTTTTAAAATAGTATCTGAAATACCCAATTCCTTACCCACACGTCGCACTTCATCTTTAAAAAGCATTCGAAGGGGCTCAATCAGCTTTAATTTCAATTTATCCGGTAAACCGCCAACGTTGTGATGGCTCTTGATCGTAACCGAAGGGCCATGCACACTTACCGATTCGATCACATCCGGATAAATCGTACCCTGCCCAAGCCAATGGCATTCTGGGTGCGCATGCGATTCCTCTTCAAAAACCTCAATAAACATTCGGCCAATAACCTTTCGCTTTTCTTCGGGATTGCTAATGCCTTTCAGCGCATCGTAAAAGCGTTGTTTGGCATCAACACCTTCTATGTTCAATCCCATATGCTGATAGGAATCCAGAACATCCGTAAATTCATTTTTACGCAGCAACCCGTTATCCACAAAGAAGCAAAACAGCTGTTTTCCAATGGCCTTGTGCAACAGCACGGCAGCTACGGTTGAATCAACACCTCCCGAAAGGGCCATAATTACTTTCTCAGCCCCAATTTGCTGTCGCAACGCCAGAATGGTTTCTTCCACAAAATGCGCCGGCGTCCAGTCACCAGTGCAATTGCAAATGTCCAGGACAAAGTTTTTCAAAAACTGAAATCCTTCCAGTGTATGGTATACCTCAGGGTGAAATTGAATACCATAAACCGGTGTCTGAAATCGTCCATTGGAGGCTCGAAACGCTGCAATTGGAATACTTTCTGTGCTGGCCAGTACTTCAAAACCATCCGGAAGACGCAAGATTGTGTCTCCATGGCTCATCCAAACTTGCGAATGCACGGAGGCTTCCGCGAAAAAAGAATCTGTATTTGCCTGGTGAGATAACGTGGCCTTTCCGTACTCCCGTTTTTCCGAACGTGCAACTTCACCACCATAAAAATCGGCCATCAACTGAGCGCCGTAGCAAATCCCAAGCAGGGGCACTTTCCCGGCAATAATATCCAGATCAAGGCGCAGGGCATCCTCCTGCTTAACAGAAAACGGACTTCCGGAAAGAATCACCCCTTTAATATCCGGGGTCATCGACGAAATCTTATTAAAGGGAATGATTTCGCAATAAACATTCATCTCCCGCACTCTCCTGGCAATTAATTGCGTGTACTGGGAGCCAAAATCAAGAATCAGTATCTTTTCCATGCCAAATTTTGAAGGGCACAAAGGTAGGAAATTAAGTATTCCCCGATTAAAATATAAAGTTATTTGGTTAGATCAATTCAGTTGGCGTACCTTTGCGCGCTCGAAAAGCCCGGCGTTATTTTCTAATAAGAAACCGGGCGAGATTCTATCTCTTAACTAAAATTTTCGCTTACCATGGCAGTTAAACTGCGTCTTCAACGGAAAGGCCGTAAAAAGGCTCCGTTTTACCACATTGTCGCCGCTGATGCGCGCGCTCCCCGTGATGGCCGCTACATTGAAAAACTCGGCACCTACAACCCACTCACCATTCCCGCTACCATCGTGCTCGATCGCGAACGTGCCTATGACTGGCTGATGAAAGGGGCGCAACCAACTGATACGGTTCGGGCTATTTTGCGCTTTAAGGGTTTGATGTATCAAAAACACCTCGCACTTGGCGTTCAGAAAGGTGCCCTTACGGAAGAACAGGCTGAAGCAAAACTCAATGCCTGGATCGAAAACAAAGAAGGTCGGATCGAAAAACGTCGGGAAGCATCTGCTGAACAAAAACGCCAGTTCCTGGCTGCCGTCGATGGCACGCCCAGAACAAAGGCTAAACCAGTAGAAGAAAAAGCAGCACCGGCACCACCGGCTGATGATACACCTGCAGCTGAAGAGGAAGTAAAAGCAGAAACTGCAGAAGTATCTGCTGATGCAGCAGAAGAGGCACCTGCCGCTGAAGTTGAAGCAACAACTGAAACTGTAGAAGCAGAAGCACCGGCTGTAGAAGAAACTGCAGCTGCTGAAGTAACCCCTGCTGCTGAAGAAGCAACTGCCGAAGCAGAAACACCGGCCGTCGAGGAAACGCCTGCCACTGAAGAAGCGCCTGCTGCTGAGGAAGAAAAAAAGGAAGAATAAGATGAACTACGGCAAGAGTTTTTACTTTTGCCAGCCTAATACGGGTTTCAATAAGACCTGGTAAAGCCTCTAGTTGCTTTACCAGGTTTTTTTTCAAATTTCAAGTCTCCCATTTACTATTTGCACATTTTTTCATTCAAGTACGAGCCATGCAACCCTTAGACAAAAAATACCAGGACAGGTTGACAGCCATATCCAAGGCGATCCAGGAATCACCCGCTCTCGAACAATATCTGGAAGAGGAGGAAGAGGAGTTTTACAACGAACTCCGGCAGGAATTCGAACCGATGCTTTCCGAAATCCATCATGAAATTGCTGCTGATGCACCCCTTCAGCTAATCACTATTGAAAAGCAATTGCTCGACCCGGTTTTTGAAGGGCTTTATCTTCCCAGAGTATTGGGCTATTCCGTATTGCGTGGAGAAATCAACGACCAGTACCGGTACGTACGCCCAAATGACCATTTCAAAGAGATTTTGCTGGCTATTTGCCAAAGCGTACACTTTGACCAATTAAAAAAGCGGATTGGCCAGAGCATCCAGGTAGGCTTTGCCTTGAGCAGCGACATTTGGATCACGAACCTGATGAGCCAGGTTGAAAACAAACGTATCCGTTATTTTTTGCTGCAACAAAAAAATGATCGCTTCCGCGACCTGAAAGACCGCGCTGATCTCTACCAACGCTATTCCAACCAATTCCGGAACGAACTCTATTACTCAGCCGACTTCCCCAAAACCTTGGGTGAGATGAAGGCCAATTTTTCAGCCTTGCGACAATTCCTCCTGAAGCGATTTGAGGTTGGCGGAGACAACACCAGTTTGAAGGAACAGATCAAATCATTTCTCGACGCCAAAGAATTTCAGAATACCGACGAATATTGTGAAATGCTTTGCCTGTTTGGGAATTTCATGAATCTCGATGAAAAAGAGCAGGCAACATTTAAGGCACATTTTGCCCGGGAACGCAAATCTTTCACAGACTTTGGTAGCAAATACCTCAATTTCTTAATATCGCTCTACCGGGCAAACCCGCAAATGGGCGCCGAAAATGATAACAGAATTATCGGAATGATCGATCTCGGCGTTGCGGACCGGATTTCCGATTATTACCGGATTGCCGAAAAAGTACACAGCCTGGGCTATGTACACCCAGATGCGATCGAGGCTGTCCAGGAGTTTTATAACAACCATAAAGGCCTCTCCGTCGAGAGCAAATGCCTGCGCCAGCTCATCCTGAATTATTTCGGACGATTGATCAGCGGACTTTCCGAGCAGGAATATGCCGATTACTTCGAACTTACCAAGATTTTCAGCGTCTACATGAAAATCTTTGGAAACCAGCAGTTTAACCAATCGGTGAAGAAGTTTTCGATGACCTACGTCCGGAAACTCCTCCGGGTATTCATCGACAAACGCGCTAAGGATTACCAGGACATCAAGAAGTTTGTTTCCACGCAATTTGTCGACATGGGCTTTCTCAAGGAAAAAGAAATCGTGGAGCTATTTAAAACCAAGCGCAAAAAGCGTAAAACAACCGAGGGTTAGGATTCTTCCAGAAGGTTTGGAATTAACTAACGAAGGTCTGGCGCCGTCAATCGAGATTTTATATTCAATGGTCGATGTGCCGGAATTCGAATGTCATCGCCAGGTATCTTCGCCCCGGACTGCGATTTATAGCAAGGACGTTGTTTCCTAAATTCAAATTTCATTATCAATATGTCGGTACTCTTATTTCTGATTGTGCTTTACGTTTTGCTCAGCCTGAGCATGATGAAATTGTTTGAAAAAGCCGGCATTCCAGGTTGGAAAGCACTGGTGCCTGGCTTGGCTTCTGTAGAATGGGCAAAAATGGTTGGACACCGCTCGACATGGTATGCCCTTTGGCTGCTGTTTCCGATTGTCAATTTCTTCATTTATGCAGGGCTGTGCATCGACATGGTCCGGTCTTTTGGAAAGCATAGCTTCTGGCAGGCTGCGCTTGCGGTCATATATGCTCCTCTTCCTTTTTTTCTGATTGGCCGAAACCCCGATGACAAATACGAAGGTCCAATTTTGCAAAAAGAGCGGGAGTACCACCGACAATACCACGAAGCACAAGAGAAAAAGGACAAGGCAGCGCTGCGCAAACTGGAGGCAAACAACCCATTTCGAAAGTCGCAAATCCGCGAGTGGGGTGAAGCCATCATTTTTGCTGTATTTGCCGCCGCTTTTATCCGGATGTTCCTGATTGAAGCGTATGTCATTCCGACCTCTTCCATGGAAGGGACATTAAAAGTGGGTGACTACCTGTTTGTGAGCAAAGCACACTACGGTATCCGGACACCAATGACGGTACTTCAGTTTCCATTGATTCATAACCGGTTCAGTAGTGGCGACGGTATCCTTGCACGTGAGTCCTATTTTTCCGAGCCTTCCCTACCCTACTACCGTTTGCCTGCTCTGGAGGAAATCGATCATAACGAACCTGTGGTATTTAATTTCCCGGCTGGCGACAGCGTTATCATTACGCCTACACGTACCTGGGATGTTTATCAATGGCGCCGCGAAATTGAAAACCTGCGCAGAGCTAACCGCCCTACACCTCCAATGCCTGAGATAGTGGTGCGTCCGCTTGACAAGAAAGACCACTACATCAAACGATGCATTGGCTTGCCTGGCGACAGCCTTAAAATTATTGATGGCCAGGTCTACCTCAACAACAAGGCCATCCCGAATCCGACCCATCAGCAATTTGCCTACTACATCAATAACAACTCTGGAAGTTTAAATCTGAAGGGTCTGGAAGATATTGGTGTTAGTCTGAACGATGTTATTGCACTCGAGATGCCATCCGGAGAAATTCGCCGCTACTATAATCTGGACGCAACCCAAGTGGAAAAAGTAAAGTCTTGGGGAGACGGCATTACCCTCGAACGCTATAAGCCCGGCACGCGGCCCGGCTACGTGTTTCCAAACGATTTGACGCGATATACTAATTGGACTGTCGACGACTTTGGCCCGATTTACATTCCGAAAAAGGGTACTTCAGTAGAGCTGACTCCGGCAAGTTTGCCTTTTTACGAACGGATCATACGGGTGTACGAGGGAAATGAATTGGCTATCAAAGACGGGAAATACTACATCAATGGCCAGGAAACAACTTCCTACACTTTCAAACAAGATTACTACTGGATGATGGGGGACAACCGGCATAATTCGGAAGATTCCCGCATTTGGGGCTATGTACCGGAAGATCATGTTGTAGGCAAACCGTTATTTATCTGGTTTTCTACAAAAAATGGCAATATCCGCGAAGGCATCAATTGGGACCGGATTTTCCGGTCAGCCAGTACGATGTAACTTACCCAGGATTTAATTTAATGCAAAGCGCGCGTAGCCAATTCAAGCTACGCGCGCTTTGTTTTTTCCCCTATCCGCCGCGGACAACACGCCGGACTACCCGGCCCCGGTTCGTCTGAATTTCAATAAAATAAACACCTTTCGAACTGGGTAATTGCAATTTTGTAGCGGCCTTGTCCCACACGCGCTGTCCGGCACTATTCCATACCCAGACATTTTGCAAAATAATGTCATCCGGTAAGTCAATCCACACATTACCATTGGTGCTAAAACTCGGCCGAACCTCGATCGAAGCCAATAACTTGTCGGATGTGGATACCGGAGAGACAACCAGAATATCTTTAACCGAAGCCACCAGCACCGGAGACCGGTCGGCAGCATCAAACATGACCCGGAAACTGTCAATTTCAGGAGTAGATTCCGCGAACATAGGCGCCATCCACTTGGGTGGCAGGCTCTGATACCACAATTTGGCATTTACGGTAAACAGGCCCGAATAACCGTTTATTGGAATGTGGAAATGCACAACATCTCCGCCCGAACCCTCTGTCCACATGGCATCGTGGTTAAAATCGGGGTCGAGCAATGCAGTACCCGCAATTTGTGTCGTATCGTAAACCGGATCGTTCACCGAGAATCCTTGCGGCACCAGCCGGTTATCCTTCAGTGCTTTATCGCCACGCTCCAAAACATTGGTAAAGGTCCCCGATACATCACCCGGAACCAGTTCATAGATCTGAACCTGATCGGGGCGGCTGATTGTATTGTGATGCGGTTCAAAATTGGCATCTTCATCGGGCAGGCTAAAGTCCGGATTGTACCGTCCCGAGTGAAACACCGTTTCGCCTATGACATTTTTCACCTCAAACTCTATCCAGGCACGCCGGGCTGGATAGCCGGATGGAAATTTATGCCCCGCCTTATTCACCAAAACCAGATCGATGTAGGCCGTATCGCCGTTTAAAATGCGGGCTTCCAACTGCATATCCACAGATTTTTCCTGCAGCATGCGCAATGTAGCGGCAATGGTGCTGTCAAATTGCTCGGCTTCAGCCGGAATCTCCAGTTTATCCCGGTTGGCTTTCATCAGTTTGAGCATGGTCACATTTGCACCGGCCAATTCGTGGAGATCGAATGGAAATTGGGGCGCTAAAAATTGATAGTTGGCTGAAATGATGATTTCATCAAGCAACTTGGGCATGTGGCAGTTCTGGCAGGTAATATTGTCGTGCGCTTCATCATAGCGACTGTTCAACCACTCGTGATATGTTGCCTGTTCGACAAACGTCCCTCCTGTTGGGTTCCCAACCAGATCCACGGTGCCGGTAATCAAGGTGTGACAACCTGCACATAAGCCGGCATCGGCCATGTGCTCACCGTAGAGCGGTGTAATGCCTACAAAATCGCGCATGGGTGGTTGAAATGGAACCTCAAAAGGGCCGTACGCGACGCGGATAAAGTTGGTATCAAAATTAAGTTCTCCCGAATGCAGGTCCCCCAGCCGATCCGGAGCCTGCGCATGACAAATCTGGCAGGTAATGCCGTCGAGCCCTAATGAATCGTCATACATCTCGTACAGCGTGTAGTACTGTTGTTGCCGTTTTAGTTTGGCCTGGTAATGCCCGGCCGGCGCATGGCATGACGTGCATTTATCCTGCAATTGAAGACTGTGCGCCGGATTTACCAAAATTTCATGCGTGACCTTGGCCCGCCAAAAAGGATCGCGTGCAGCATTTGCCATCATCGTACTGCGCCAGTCATCGTACATGTTCACATCCTTTCCGCTCGTGGTAATCAGGGCAAAGCCCAATGGATCAAATCCATGACAGCCTCCACATGTTTTTGCCGTAGGAAAAAGAATATTGGAATCAATGGGAAGGTGGCCACCACCAGCCAGTTGCTCCGGGGAAAGTAGCTGCCGGTTCTGCAGCATTTGCTTATGCTCCCGCAAAAATCGGAGTTCGGCGGCAGAATGAAATGGTTTGTGCGGCCGGTCATAGGGCAAAATTGCCAACACCGTGAGTACAACAGGGATTAAGAGGGCTAAAAGTGTTGTTTTACTAGTCATGGTGAAAACGGTTTTCAGTTCTTATCGGCAAAAATAAACGGAGCGCCCATACGCCGGGAACATAGATGAATCTTTGGCTGACTTCAGGCTAAGTTCTGCCAATCCAAGTCACCACGCATCCAAATCAGTATCTTTGCTAAGGAGGGTTAAAACACGAAATAATGTCATTTTTCCGCAGAACCGTAAAGTTTGACCTGCTTGCATGGAGTTTGCCTTTGTTGTACCTGGTGCACCTGTTGGAAGAATATTATGCCGGCGAGCGGTTTCCGGTTTGGTTTTCAAGGGTATTGCACGCGGCTTTATCAGAGGCCGATTTTATATTGATCAATACCATCGGAATTGCGGTGTTTTTTGGGGCGGTATTAGTTTATTCAATTTCCAGAAAAAACAAAATCATAGTGGTCGGCTTGGGATGTGTTTTGTTTATCAATGGATTTGTGCATCTCTTTTCCAGCATAATTTCAGGCTCCTATTCCCCCGGAACAATTTCAGGGTTGTTTCTTTACATCCCAATGGGATTTTTGCTGCTTTTCCGGACAATGCCGCCGTTGACCTCGAAACAGCGCCTGACCGGATTATTGCTTGGTGGATTCATCCACATCATCGTAGCGGCCGTAGCCCTGAATATTTAATCCACGTCCAAATTCAAAATAAAGGACTTACCGAAAAGCACACCAATCCCGGGTAGTTCTCTACTTTTGGCTCCCGCCCGATTACAAGCACCTACAAGCCGACTGGTGCTTGTTCCTTCGTAAAAATCAACTTCGCAAACACAACACACGTGGCTGTAGGGCAAAAAAAGTTTGGAACGTTCGCAGGGGTATTCACACCGTCAATCCTGACTATTCTTGGGGTGATCATGTACCTCCGATTAGGTTGGGTCGTTGGGAATGCAGGCATTTTGGGCGCCGTTCTGATTGTCCTGATCGCCCACGTCATTTCGGTCACCACAGGCCTGAGTATTTCCTCCATTGCAACAGATAAAAAAATTGGCGCGGGGGGCGTGTATTACGTGCTTTCCCGAAGCCTCGGGCTGCCTATTGGTGGGGCCATCGGAATGACGCTGTTTGTCGGTACAGCATTGAGTATCTCGCTGTACCTGGTCGGCTTCAGTGAAAGTTTCAACGGCTATCTGGGCATCCCTGCTTCGGCGAACAGCCTGCGCATCACCGGTAGCCTGGCCTTGTTGGCATTAACGATTCTTGCCTTTATCAGCACGTCCATCGCCATAAAAACGCAATACCTGATCCTGGCGGCCATTGCGATTTCGCTGGTGGCTATTTTTGGCGGACAGTCTGAATTTGTCCCCGATCACCTGACGGCATTTGGCGCGAAAGGCAGTGCATCGATGGAAACAGTGTTTGCCATCTTTTTTCCTGCAGTCACCGGATTTACAGCGGGCATCGCCATGTCGGGCGATCTGAAAGACCCCAAAAAGTCCATTCCGATTGGTACCATTGGCGCCATCGCTGTTGGGTTTATCATTTACCTCTCCTTGGTAATTTTTGTCGGAGTATATGTGCGTCCGGATGTTTTGGCTTCCGACAACACGATCTTCATGAAAATTGCCCTGTATGCGCCGGCTGTAATCGCCGGCATTTGGGGGGCAACCCTATCGTCCGCATTGGGCGGCATTTTGGGTGGCCCGCGCATTTTACAGGCCATGTCGGTAGATCAAATTACACCCCGGATATTCGGTAAAGGCGTTGGAAAAGACCGGGAGCCGCGAAATGCACTCCTTCTGACCGTCTTGCTGGCAGAGTCGGGTATACTCATTGGTGAACTGGATCTCATTGCTCGCATTGTCTCCATGTTTTACCTGGCAGCATATGGTTTTATCAACATCGCGTTTTTTCTCGAACGCTGGGCCAGCACCGACTTCAATCCTTCGTTTAAAGTAAACAAATGGGTTGGCCTGGTTGGCTTTGCAGCCACTTTTGCCGTGATGTTCAAACTGGATATGCTGGCCATGTTTGCCGCCATAGCGATCATCAGCGGCGTTTATATTTGGTTGACTAATAAAGAAATTGCGCTCGGGACGGGGGATGTGTGGCAAAGTGTCTGGTCTTCTGTTGTAAAGTCCGGCTTGCGGCGCATGGCAGTTTCGGACGATCACAAGCGCAACTGGAAACCCAATATTCTGCTCTTCAGTGGCAGTTCCGACGCCCGCCCGCACTTGCTCGAGTTTTCGCAGGCACTCGCCGGGCGCACCGGTTTGATCACCAATTTTGACCTCATCGAAAATCAGGAGGCCGGGGTGCTTTTCCCAAAACACAAACAAGCCGTGCAGGACGACCTGCTCAAACAGTTTGACATTTTTGGTCGCCGGATCGAGGTCCAAAATATTTTCAAAGGCATCGAAACCATTGCCACCACATTCGGTTTCTCCGGGCTCGACCCGAACTCCGTGCTGATGGGCTGGGCAAAAAATACCAAAGATCCAATTTGGTTCACTCAAATGACTCAACGGCTTTTCGAGCTGGACTACAACGTGTTGTATCTTGATTACGACAAACGGTGGGGTTTCCGGAAGCAGGAGCAAATTGACCTTTGGTTTCACCAGGCCAGCAACAACCCCGAATTGATGCTGCACCTGGCCAAGTTTATCAACAGCACCTCCGACTGGCGCAATGCCCGCATCCGTATTCTGGTGGTCAATGATTACAACGTGGACCGGATCATCATTGAAAGCCGGATTAAAAAACTGTTAGATACCTATCGAATTCAGGCTGAAATCCGGGTAATTAACAACCAGTCTGAGCAAAAGCCTTTTTATGAAATCATGAAAATTCTGTCGGCTGATGCCGATCTGATTTTTCTTGGCATACCCGACATCAAGCCTGGCGAAGAGGCACTTTTTGTGCAACAGACCAATGATCTGGTTTCCGTAATTGGCACCACCTTGCTGGTAAAAGCCTCGAGCACCTTTCCAGTTATCCCATTGGGTTTGGTAGATCTTGGAGGCAAACCCCAACTGCCCGACAGGTTGCAGGCCGATTTGATCCCCATGCCGGAAACGCAGGATGCCGCGCTTACCTCGGCCTTGCAGGACCTTGACGATCAATGGCATGAATTGGCCACCAATCTTTCCAATAATACCCTGGGAGTAGTTCAGCAGCACTATGCCCATTTTATCACTTCCCTTCGTGAGCAGGCGCTGCAATTGATCTCCCAATTAGAGGTCAAAAATCCAGGGCCAGAGCAAATCGTGCAATCGGTTACAGCTGGGCTGGAGCAGTTGGAACAACTTTCCCGGCAATTCGGTGATGACGAACTGGAAGTACTCCGTAACGTACTCCACACTGGTCTGAACGAATATCAAAAGGGAAGAGCTGATGTCTTTAAAAACACTCCGGCTACTTTGCGTATTCAGGATGCCAAATCCACCGGAAAAAAAGCAGGGCGAAAGATCAAATGGCGGCGCAAGTTATTTTATCACGATCAGGAAAATGGTCTGAGCGGTATGGTCATCGCCCTGCGTGAACACAGCAGTGTTCATGCTGCGCTTTTAAACAGTTGCCAGTCATTGATCGAACAAACCTTCAATACACTGATCACGGTTCCGCCGGTGGAAGCAGATTATTCCCAACTCATCAAAGCGGCGAAGCAAAACTTCACGGAAGGATTCCAGTCTATTCAGGAACACTGCGCAGAAATTGTGAAAGCGCCGATGGATCATATCCGAAATACCGATCGGATAATTTGCCGCAAAACTGTCGAAAGTATCTTAAAGGGGACTAATGGCTCCACATCAAAAAATGCTATCCAACAGTTGACCGCCCGGCAGATCGGCCAGATCCAAAAAGAAATTGAACGCTATCCAAATACCTGGCTGCACCATCAAATTTTGTTTCACCGCCAATTTCAGGTTGGACTACGCCTGGAGGCCGCTCTGCTTGGCATCAAAAAGGCTGTTGGAGACGCCATGCAGCAAATCCACAGGAACTACCTTGACGGCGCCCGGCTTAACCTGACTAAGCTCCAGGAGGCTTTGCCCAATATTCGGAAAGGCGCTAAAGCAGGCAAATTCATTGAAGCCACGGCTGTCGATTTAGGCGCAGAAGAGGTACTCAGCATCAATGCGGATCCAATTGTAAGCCAAATGATCAACACGATCGGACTGCTCACCGATACCCTGCCTGATGAAGTGGATTTGATGGATGCGGAGTCCCATCGGGCGTTCCCAACCTTTGAGCGCGGCCAGGCTAAAGAAGTAGTACTTGCCGTTGATAAAGTAGCTGATTATCTGATTGAAACAAACTTGTTAGAACCTTTTCAGCAGAACCTCAGCGACATTAGCGATAACATTCGCCAGATTCGGAGCAAGGTTTTAAATACGTCTACCAGGTTAAGTTATGGATTGAACAAGGCCAAGGAGGACAAAGACATGGCGGCACTGCTTGCAATCCTGACAGAGGTGGAAAATGAGCTGCACGAATGGTCCGGTGATTTGGACAAGCTAAGCCAGCAATTTGAAACCGAAACCCGGGAACGTACCGATGCAACAGCCGCTTCGCTGGAAATCAGGAACATCATCGACCAGGCCCAGGAACTGCGCCAGTATGCCGGTAAGAAAAACGGGCGCGGTTTGAGTGCATTGCGGCAAAACCTGAACCGTGAAGTTGTACGCCTGCGCAGTCAGGTCGTCGAGTACATCACAAAACGCCGGGATGATATTCTGCTTGCAGGGTTTGAAAAACGCTACCAGCCCTTGCTTGGCCACCACACTGCACTGCGCAATTTTATGGAGGCCATTAGTATGCCACCCGAAGTTGAGCAGGAAGTTCCCCTGTACTACCGGCACCTGTTTTCGGGTAAACACCTGAGCCCGGGCGCCAAACTCGACAACCGCAAGCGTGAGGTTGCAGAGGCTGAAAAAGCCATCTGGTATATCCGTTCGGGTATTCCCGGTGCGATTATGATTACCGGGGAGTCGTTGGCCGGAAAGACATTTTTCAGCGATTTTGTGGCCAATCAACTCATTCAGGGGAATACCTATTTCATAACGGCGCCGCCTGGTGGTGGCAGTTCAGAGAATGATCTGATCAAGGCATTTCAATCGGCAACCGGCAGGAAGCTTGCCATAAAAAACAGCCTACAGGCTATTCCTCCGGGAGCCATATTCATTTTTAACGATCTCGAACTTTGGTGGCTGAAAGCGCCCAATGGAAGCCAACTCATGAACAAGTTGGTTTCCCTGATCAAACAATTCAGCAACCGGCACTATTTTTTGCTGAATTGCAACCTGCACACCCTGCCACTCATCCTGAATTCTACGGGGCTGAGCTCCGCACTGGTAAGCACCATCGTGCTACCGCCGGTTTCGCAGGAAGCCTTGAAAAAAGTAATTTGGGCGCGGCACCAAAGCGGAGGAATGCCCTTGCTGTACCAGGGAAATCTATTTACCGGCGTACTGGCCACACCACCGGAAAAGATTTTTGCCCGTTTATTCAATCTTTCAAACGGGAATATTGGCGCAGCCATGCGCATCTGGCTGTCTTCCATTCGATTATCACCCGATAGCGCGCTGACGCTTTCATACCCGGAATCTGTTGAGTTCCCCAATTTGGAAGATAGCGGGCTCAATAATTTCCTGACCCAACTTTTCCTCCACAAAGCCATTTCACGCAGTCGCTTGTATAAAATCTATGCCTTTGAAGGGGCGGATTGGGTAGAAAAACAAATCAGTGCATTGCAGAAATCGACCATCATCGAATCACCCGAACCCATGGCGCGCGAACAAATTATCAGCCTGCGAGCGGAAGTCAGGCCTTACCTCGAACGTTGGTTAAAAGAACGGGAACTTTTATGATACACACCGAATCCATATCGTTTCCGCTCCTTATCCTGCTTGCGTTTACAGCAGCGCTGCTGTATGTCGGTTTTTGGCTGGTGCAGAACTTTATCTATCCGCTGATAAAAATCCGCCGGATGCAACGGCTGACTGAAAAATGGATTTTTCGGGTAAAACTGCTCACCTGGTCGGCATTTACTGCGTTTTGCTTATACCGTTTGTTGCTGGTTAGTCCGGTTATCACCCTGATTTTGTTGACCATAATTCTGGTGCTTAGCTGGCCTTTTTGGAACGACTTTGTCTTAGGCATACTATTCCGCCTCGACAACCAGGTGACCATTAGCGACACGGTCCGGATCGATGGGCAGGAAAGTAGTGTGGAAGCATTCGGGGTGCGCAATCTCATCAGCAGTAATGCTTCCGGTGAAACGATCATTACCCCATATCACAAGCTCAATGATGCAATTGTTACTCGTGCACGCGCCGCAGGCAAATTGATCAAACACAGCTTTTCGGTACAACTGGCAGAGACAGATGCGCCAAATGCTGCGGATCAAATTAAAACTTACCTGCTGGAATGCCCCTGGTCGGCGCCGTTGGAAACCCCGGTGGTGAAACAACTGAGTGAAAATGAATTTCAGATAACTGCCTTTGCTGCGGATAAGTTTGCGGCAGAACGACAAAAAGCCTACACGCACTGGCGGATACAACAAGCGGAATAAATCGTGCTAAAACGATACTTTTTTTAGCCGCTTACGCCCGTCCAGGTAACTGCGAATAATTCGGGCAGCATCGGGATCGGCCAATGGTTTGTTAACTGCCGACAGGAGATCCTCCGTAGTCAGTGCTTCTGCCGAGTCGACAAAACCAAAACCTTTGAACTGCCCGTCTTCAACAGCAACAACAGCCTGTTCGCCCTCTTCCCGCCCCACTTCAAACAGGAAAAAACTGCCCGACAAGCCACGCTGTAACGCTGCCATGGCCTGTTCTACCCGTTCATTGTAGGATTCCGGAGACTCCTCCCCGACACAGGCGCCGTGACAATTTTTAATAGTATATTGAAAACAGGCCTGCTCTCGGTGATCCAGATTGCACAGCCTACCGCAAAGTTCAAATTGCCGGGTAAGGCTGTCCAGATACGCGCGTGCACTATGCAGTTTGGTAAAGTCAGCAACCGGTTCCAGTTGATTGGCATTACGCGAATTGCGTTTGCCGGCAGCCAAACAGCGGTAGCCGTTTTGGTCTGTGTAAGAAAAAATGACCGCCGAGAACTGCCGGATGCGCAATGCGCGGTTGATACGGGGTTGCCGTTTTTTGATTTCGGCACTTTCAAGCAGCAATGCCACCAGCTCGCTACCGGTCACTTCAAACGTAAAATCCGACACACCGGTACGCATTTTTTCGCCTTTGGGACTTTGGTCGGCAAAGTGTTCGAATAGCCGTTTACGGATATTGATGCTTTTGCCAACGTAGATCACTTCACCCTGTTCATCGTGTAAATAATAAACGCCGCAAGCTTCCGGGGCTGCGTGCAAGCGCTCCAGAGTGATATTTTGAGGCAGTTTGGTTTCGCGCACACCGTGATTGACCAGCGTCTTCACTTTGTCTGCCCCGTCTTGTGCGGCGAGTATTTTTTCAAAAATCTGGACAGTGGCGAGGGTATCATCGAGCGCGCGGTGGCTTTTGTCCGCATGAATATTAAAATGCTGTTTGAGGTTGCGCAGGCTGTAACTGGACAAGCCGGGAAAAGCTTTACGCGACAGCCGGACCGTGCATAATTGCTTGCGGGTGTAGACGTAGCCTAAACGGGCAAACTCTTCGCGGATAAAACTGTAATCAAACGAAACATTGTGTGCCACAAAAATGGCGCCCTCCGTCATTTCCACGATTTGTTTGGCTACCTCGTAAAACTTGGGCGCATGGGCTACCATTTCATCGGTGATGCCGGTCAGCTGAGTAATATTCCAGGGAATACTGCGCTCCGGGTTGAGCAGCGTGGAAAATGTGTCCAGAACCTGCTGGCCATCATGCAGTACAATGGCTATTTCAGTGATACGCTCAAAGCGCGCTACCCCACCGGTAGTTTCAACATCAATAATCGCGTATTTCGGTATTTTAGCGGCGGCCACGGTTGGAAGACTTGTTTGTTTTACAACGGCTCAAAGCACAAAAATAAAACATTAAGTTTTAGAAACGAAATGCGCACATTCTTCTCATTATTTCTGATGGTCTGGTTGTTACCCTGCCAGGCATTTCTACAACCGCACAGCCAACCGATTCAGGTGGGCGCCGAGCAGTTAAACGCTTACCTCCCCTTGCTGGAAGGGAAGCAGGTTGGCCTGGTAGTCAATCACTCTTCCCTCGTAGACGGCAGACATTTGGCCGATACCCTGGCGGCATCGGGCATTTGCCTGCTGCGAATATTTGCACCGGAGCACGGCTTCCGCGGCGACGCCCCCGACGGGCAACATATGGATGACGGTGTTGACTCGCTCACCGGCGCACCAATCATTTCAGTGTACGGCCGGAAACGACGCCCCGATGCCGAAGATCTGGCCGGCGTAGACCTTGTCATCTTCGACATTCAGGATGTCGGAACCCGGTTTTACACCTACATTTCGACCTTGTTCAATATGCTCGATGCCTGTGCAGAATACGATATACCCATGCTCGTACTGGACCGGCCCAACCCCAACGGACACTATATCGATGGCCCTGTGCTCGATATGCGACTTCGATCATTTGTCGGTATAGCCCCCTTGCCGATAGTGCACGGGTGCACCGTTGGCGAACTGGCCCGTATGTTTATCGGAGAATATTGGACAGGGCCCGAACGGCCGGATCTAACGGTTATACCCTGCCGGAACTACCACCACAAACGCCCCTACGAATTGCCCGTAGCCCCGAGCCCCAACCTGCCCAACCAGCGCGCCGTGCTACTTTACCCTTCACTGTGTTTTTTTGAAGGCACTGCCGTGAGTATCGGGCGTGGAACGGACTGGCCTTTCCAAATGGCCGGCTTCCCGGATTTTCCGGACACTGCCGCCTTTTCCTTTACGCCACTGCCAAATTCTGCTTCCAAGTATCCGCCCCTGGAGGGCCAACTTTGCCGGGGTTTTGACTTTCGGTTTTTGTCGGAAGACAGCCTGTTCGGGGAAGCCTACATTAACCTGGCACCTTTGCTTGATATGTATTCCAAATTTCCCGACAAGACCAAATTCTTTTTACCGACCAAGTATATCCAAAAATTATCCGGCACCTATGCACTGTGGCCCCAAATTGAGCAAGGTTGCACTGAAACTGAAATCAAGGCTACCTGGGAGGAGGATCTTGACTATTATCGGGCTATCCGGAAAAATTACCTGCTCTACCCGGATTGAGCCTTTGGGAAAACGCATCTTTGCACCATTTCGGCGCTATGGGCATCATTCAACGGCAGGGCATCAAGCATTCCATTGTCAATTTTACAGGGCTGGCAATCGGTACATTATGTACCCTGTTTTTGTATGCTCAAAAGGAAGTTGTTGAGGCATATGGCTTTATCCAATACCTGCTGAGCATTGCCATGATCGGCTTCCCCATTTTTTCACTAGCAGCGCCTTCTGTTGCATTTCGTTTTTTTCCAAAATTTCAGGATAAATCCAAAGGACATAACGGCTTGTTGGCGTTATTGATCAGCATGAGTTTGGTCGGTTGGGTGGTGTGTGCACTCTTCGCATGGCTGAATTGGGACTGGATCAGCGCCTCACTGGCACAAGATTCTGTTTTGCTGGATGAATACCTCTGGATTGCATTTCCACTCACCCTCCTCTATACCCTGGCATTGCTCCTCAACCAGTATAGCGCCAATTTTAAATTGATTGTGGTGCCGTCTATACTATTCGACTTGTCGCTGAAGGTCGTTTTACCAGCGCTGCTATTTGCCATGCTGATGCACTGGATCGACCTGCGACTGGTGTTGTGGCTGTTGCTCGGGCATTTTTGCATGGTGATCCTGAGCATTATGCTTTACCAACACCGGATGGGTGAGTTATCGCTGCGATTTGACTGGGGCTTTTTGAAACCCGCGTTGCGAAGTGAAATTGGGAAATACGCTGGTTTCAGTGTACTGACCGGCCTCGCTCTGCTTCTGGCAACAAAAGCAGACACGCTGATGGTGGGAACGCTTACAACAATGAAAAGTACCGGCATTTATGCCATTGCTCTGAACATCGCCGCTGCCCTGGAAATCCCGACAAAAAGCATGTACGGCGCGAGTGTATCCTTTGTCGCAAAATACCTGGCAGACGAAAACTGGACTGAACTGCGCAGCCTGTACCGAAAAGTATCCATTAACCTGCTCACGGCAGGTTTGTTGATATTCGGTTGTATTTGGGTGTCGGCCGACGATCTGTACACTCTGATGCCCAACAGCAGTGAGGTGTCGCAGGGTAAATATGTTCTACTTTTTTTGAGTGTGGCCAAACTGGTCGATATGGCCGCCGGACTGAATAACCAACTGGTGTATTATTCCAAATATTACCGCTATTCGCTGGTATCGCTGGGTGTACTTGCCGCGGCAAATATTGGGTTCAACGTTTGGCTGATCCCTAAATTGGGACTTACGGGGGCAGCCATCGCCACCTTGCTTTCAATCACGTGCTACAACCTTTTCAATTTGTACCTGGTGTGGAAAAAATTCCGGATGCAGCCGTTCACCCGAAATAATTTCGTGGTGATCATACTAGCCGTTTTTGCAATCGGTGCGGTTTGGTTTTTGCCCTCTACCGGGTACTCCTTTTTAAACATTGTTGTACGTGCCGGGTTGTTTTCGGCCATTTTTGCCGTGTTGGTGCTCCGGTTTCGGGTTTCTGAGGATATTGACGGGTTGGTAAACCGGGTTTTCAACCCGGTAGAAAAATCCGGAAGGCAACCTGGCTGATGGCGAACCCGGAGACTGGGACAAACCAGAATGCCGGGTTAAAAACCCGACTGGACCAACCAGAATACCGGGTTAAAAACTCGACTAGACAAACCAGAATGCCGGGTTAAAAACCCGGGTTACTGGGACAAAACCAGCAACAAGGTACTTTCCTCCGGACTCACAATCCGGTCGACCCGCACTTTTACACCCGGTTGAATTTCGGCGTCCTGGCCCAGCCGCATTTGCGAACGTTGCGCTTCCAGCACATCAGCCCAGGCTTTCAGCGGAGCTTGCTTTGGTGAAAATGTGCTCAGAAACACGAGTTGCCGCACAGCCTCCTTCATCCACAGCGAATCGGGGAAACGACTGAAATCACCTTGAACCGTAAAGCGGTATTCCTGGCGGGTTTGATTGCAAACCTCCTGGCTGATTTCCAAAAGGACATTGGTATCGAGCAGTATACTTTCCAGGGATTGATTGCCTTGTTTTTCAAAATTATACTGCTCAACGTGTGGCAAGTTGGCTTCAAAGATTGGTTCAGGCTTGTACTGGCATTTGGTCTGGGAGTCGCAGGAGCCCAGCAAAAACACCAAAATGAAAACGCTAGGAATGAATTTGTGCATGGAAAATACCTTAAATTGGAATGGAGGCTGGCAAAAGTACATAGTTTTGCGGCCTCAAAATTCAGTTGTTATGTCCACTTTACTTATCCGGAATATCCAAACCCTCGTACAAGCCGAAACAAATCCACGATCAGTAGTTCGTGGCGCGGAAATGGCGGAATTGCCCGTGGTGCACCAGGCTTATTTGCTACTGGAAGATGACCGGATTGCCGCTTTTGGCTCTATGGAAAAATGTCCGGAACGGGCAGACCAGATTATTGATGCCACCGGGCGTTTGGTATTTCCATCGTGGTGTGATTCACATACGCATATCGTTTTTGCTGCAACTCGGGAAGAAGAGTTTGTGGCCCGCATCCAGGGTTTGTCGTATGAAGAAATTGCACGCCGGGGAGGCGGCATTTTGAACTCCGCACTCAGGCTGCAACAAACCTCGGAAGATAACTTGTTTGAAAATGCCTATAATCGCCTGTTGGAAGTGATCGGCTATGGCACCGGTGCTATTGAAATAAAAAGTGGTTATGGGCTAACGGTGGAAAGTGAGTTAAAAATGCTGCGCGTTATCCGGCGCCTCAAAGCGGTAAGCCCGATTCCAATAAAAGCGACTTTTTTGGGTGCCCATGCAATTCCTGAAAACTATAAAAACCGGCGCAATGATTATGTGGACCTCGTGGTGCAGAAAATGCTGCCCCAGGTGGCTGAGCAAGGACTGGCTGACTACTGCGATGTGTTTTGCGATCGCGGATTTTTTACCGTGGCCGAAACCGAGCGCATCCTGCAAGCAGGCTGGATGTATGGATTAAAGCCAAAGATTCACGCCAACGAACTGGATTATTCCGGCGGGGTACAGGTAGGTGTAGCCAACCATGCTGTTTCTGTGGATCACCTGGAATACGTCGACACAGCCGAGATTAATGCGTTGTTAAGCGGCCAAACACTCCCAACACTCCTGCCGGCATGTGCCTTTTTTCTGGGAATTCCCTATGCTCCGGCCCGTCGGATGATCGACGCGGGCCTGCCGGTTGTTTTAGCCAGCGATTACAATCCGGGGTCAGCGCCTTCCGGTCGGATGGCCTTCGTCGTAGCCCTGGCTTGTATAAAAATGAAACTACTGCCGGAAGAGGCTATTAACGCCGCAACGATTAACGGCGCCTGTGCCATGGAATTGGAAAAAGATTTCGGGAGCATTGCCGTAGGTAAAAAAGCCAACCTGTTTATTTCTGTCCCGATGGCATCTGTTGCCCAATTGCCGTATTCCTTTGGAAGCAATTTGGTGGAAACTGTTATTTTAAATGGCCAGGTGTGGAAATCTGGCATTAGCAATAAATTAGGTTAAGACTGCGTTTGCCGAATCTTGCCCGTTTGCTGAAATTCCAAATATTTATTCTTGCTTCGATATGTCTTGAAGCCCTTGGTTTGACTAATTTTGCGGCCACTTGTCCAAAAACCACGGTCTTTCAGGGACAAAAAGCTAATTACAAACTGTTAAAAGAGCCTTGAAAGACATCAAATTAGGCCAGCATTGTATCTCTTTGCATCACAATCCCGTACTGAACATATCCATTAACCATTGCAAATTTTGTACGCATGCACAAACTTCTAATCCCCCTGATCGTTTGCTTGTCCGCAACGCTGCTTCACGCCCAGGTTCCAAGAACTATTTTACCTAATCCGAAAGCTGTCACCGAACAGCCAACTTCAAACGCCCCGGAGGCCGCCTGTTCTGCCGGTACATTTGTTCCCGGTCAGTTCATCGGGCAGAGTAATGATATCGACCTTGACACCATTTTTCTCTGTTGGGGTGACTCGCTACTTATGGACCACAACGGCGACCAAATGTTTATGGATCCCAATCCGGCAACCCCGCCAGGCATTGCTTATGCCTTTTATAGCTGCCCACCCACAGCGACAGGCGATGATATGGCTGTTTTAGCCGATCCCTGCATCTGGCCAGGATCTGCTGGCACCGGTTTTTTTGCAACCCAAGGCCCGCTGACAGGTGACCACTGGTTTTTTAACACTGGCGGTTTGTTTCAGGCCACTACTTTTTGCAATGGCAGCCCCTGTTTAATAACCTATGCGCCAATTACTATTACAGATGATGCAAATGGCGTTTTGGAACCCGGTTGTGTCGACGTCAATATAAACGATGCGTTTTCGGTTATTTATCTGAGAAAAATTACAGAATTGCGTATTTCAGATAACACATCGACCGTTCAAACCAATTACACGGATGATTGCAAAGCTCGATTCCGGCTTTATGGTGGCTACCCGGAATGGGATCTGAATGCCACGTACACCGTAAGTATTGCGCTGGACAGTGATCCAAGTGTAAAGGCGTTGATCTACACGCCACCTGCGCAAATGAAACACAGTAATGATATCATTTTCTCGGTACCTCAGTCAGGGACATACCGGGTAACTGTTGAAGATGGTAAGAGCTGTGGTCATACTTTCCTGATCAATGTAACCAGTTGCGATGCATCAGATAACGTGACTATTTCAATGCCTGAATTAGTGGCGCCACCCGGAGCACAAATTTGTGTACCGATCAACATGATCAACTACACCAATATCATCGGTGCATCCTGGTCGGTTACCTGGGACCCGACAGTACTTATGTACAACGGTTTTCAGAATCCGAGTGATTCACTGGGTGCTTTTGACCTTTCCAACCTGAATGTGGATAATGCAAACCAGGGCTTCATTGGTATCGCCTATTCTGACTTTGCCAATCCAAACGGTACAACCATTCCGAATGGCGGCACTTTTGTTGAACTCTGTTTCACCGTATTAGCGCCGCTTGGCTCATGCACTCCGCTGGACATTGTCAGCTTCCCATCACTGGTAACGATGGACAATGCCTTTGGCCCGCAATTGGCCATTACGGTAGATACCGGCCAGATATGCGTGGATTTTGTACCGCTGGACGTGGAATTTTATGTCGCTCCCCCCAATTGTGACGGGGAAGCCAGCGTAGGCGCCATTATTAGTGCTGGAACCGCACCGTTTGTGGTAAGCTGGTCGGCATTCCCGGGTGGCGGCATGTCGGGCATGGTTACGGCTAATGTGGCCGACACCATTTTGACCAACCCGTTACCGGAAGGCGTCTGGGAGGTCTGCGTAACCGACCAGAATGGCTTCGGACTCATGGTGTGCGATACAATTACGATCGATGTACCCAACCTGGGCGCTACCTTGGCGGTAGTTCAACTGCCACTTTGCAATGGAGATTCTACCGGATCGCTGCGCGCTGATGTAACAGTAGATGGCGTAGTGCTTCCCAACCCTGGTCCGACCTTTACCTACCTCTGGAACACCACACCGGCGCAAACTACCCAAACGATATCCAACATTCCGGCAGGCGGCTATTCAGTTACGGTAACTGAAACGGTTTCCGGTTGCACGGCCCTTGCCGCCGGCACGCTCAGCCAACCCCCGGTAATCATTCTGGATGTTCAGGTGACGAATGCGTCGTGCGATGGCATTGCCGATGGTGGTATTGTCACCACCGTTTCCGGTGGAACACCGGGAGCAGTTGGCAGTGAATACAGCTTTGCCTGGAATTATTCTCCCAATGCAAATGGTGTACCGCTGTTTGCAGACGACTCCGGCATAGGAAATCCGTTTACCATGTCCAACAAACCGGCAGGGTTTTATTTCGTAACGGTAACCGATGCAAATGGCTGCACCCAAGTTCAAACAATAGAAATAGCCAATGCTCGGGTAATGACTATCGACACCCTTAATATACTGGAACCCAGTTGTTATGGCTCAGCCGACGGCTGTATAGAAATTGCTGTAAACGCCCAACCGGCTTTCCCCAACCCGGCATATTTGCCTTTCTGGGATCCAACCGGTGGAACACCAACCAATGTGGGTAATATGTTTACCTATTGCGATCTGGCAGCCGATTCGTTTGGCGTTGTTATAATTGAAACCAATACCGGATGTTCGGTAACTGCCGGGTTTGTCCTTGGCCAGCCGGATTCATTGTCCATTGCCATCGTAACGCAAAACGGCCCGTCTTGTCAGTTCCAAAACGATGGGACCATCTTGGTAGCAGGCAGTGGCGGTACCGGTGGGCCTAACTATACGTATACCTGGAGTGGCGGTTTGCCAAACGGCGCAACCCAACAGAATCTTACTCCAGGCACCTATACTGTGACGATGACCGATGCCAATGGCTGTATGGATTCGACGAGCATTGCGCTGGCCCTGCCACCACCGCCGCCGATCGATGCAATCGACTCCATGTCGGTCGTATGCGGCGCTGATGGCAGCCTGACCGTAACTGCCCCCACGGCGGTGTCCTATCTTTGGGAAACGCTGAGTGGGCAACAAGTAGGTAACGCTGCAACTGTTACAGGTTTGCCGGGCGATACCTACGTACTTACCATTGCCGATGCCCAGAATTGTGTCAACATGGACACCTTCACGCTGGCGCCGGTAGTTCCGCTGTTTTTTGCCGATACTTCGCTAATCCTGCCAACCTGTAATGGCGGCGCCGACGGTAGCATCGCCATTGATGTCCAGGGAGGTACCGGTGGTGCGCCGACGTACACCTGGTCTTCTGGTCAATCAACTCCGGTTATTATAGCCATTGCGGCCGGCACCTACACCACCACGGTAACAAACCCGGCCGGCTGTACGCTGGTGGGCACATTTGTGTTGCCAAACCCGCCCGGTATTGTGATTCAATACAACAGCATTATGCCGGCTACCTGTCCGAACGTTTGCGACGGAAAAGTAACGCTGGTAACCTATTACAACACGGTACCACCTACGCTTGCCAATTTCAACTTCATGTGGGAAGATGGCTCCACCGATTCGGTTCGGGTAGATCTTTGCCCGGGCTTTAATACCGTAACAGTAACTGACGCGCTAAACGGTTGTTTCCGGATCGACTCTGTGTCTATCGACAGCCCTCCTCCGTTTGATGTAAATTTCACCACCGTACCTGTAACCTGCTTCGGAGGTGATGATGGTGAGGCGCGTGTTACGGTCAGTGGTGCAAATGGAGTGCCTTTCACTTACTTGTGGAATAATGGGTCCACTATCAACACAGCCACCGGTCTTATGGCAGGCGATGCCACGGTAACCATAACCGACGTCCTGGGTTGTATGGACACATTTGTTACCAATATTACTCAGCCATCGGAGATCGTTGTAACACAAGACCTGACGAATACGACCAACATTCTTTGCTTTGGAGACAACAGCGGTTCCCTGGCTGTAACTGTTACTGGAGGCACGCCAACCTATACATACCAGTGGGCCAATGCCAATGGCAATTTGGGCACGACAAACCCGCTGGACAACCTGTCATCCGGCGCGTATACCGTAACGGTTACCGATGCCGTTGGTTGTACGGGAGAACTGCCCAACCTGATCCTCAGCGACCCTGCGCCAGTGCTTGGGACCTACATGCCTTGGGATCCGATCATTTGTAATGGTGAAGAAACTACCTTGTTTATTGAAAGCATATCAGGTGGTTCGGGAGCGCCTTATCAGTATAGCCTTGACTTTGGCGTATTTCTCGATGCCGGTTTCCCAATCAACATGGGAGGTGGCGAGCACTACATTACCTACATTGATCGCCTGGGGTGTGAATACACGGATACCATTTTTGTTCCGGAGCCCGATCCGATTTTTGTGACCTTCGATCCGAATGATGTTGAGATCGAATTGGGAGATTCACTCCAGTTGTTGCCGATCGTAACAGGTGCCGTTGTGGATACCTTCACCTGGACACCGGCGGCTTTGCTCAGCGACCCGTTTGAATTCGAGCCATATACGCGTACCTACGAATCAGAGACCTACACGATTGTTGTTTACGACGAGAATGGCTGCTCCGCAACCGGCTCCATTTCGGTTAACATCGACCCGAACCGGAATGTGTATATTCCGAATGCCTTTATTCCTGGAAACCCTGCAGGGCTTAACGACCACTTCAATGTTTACGTCGGACGAGGCGTGGAAACTGTCAACTTTATGCGCATTTACGACCGTTGGGGAACGTTAATGTATGAACGCGAAAAATTCTATCCGAACAACAACGACTTTGCCGAAGGCTGGGATGGCCGCTACGACGGGAAATATTTAAACCCGGCCGTATTCGTGTATGTTGTTGAAGTGAAGTTCCTGGATGGCCGCGTTTTGCTCTACCGGGGTGATGTGACAATTTTGCGGTAATATTTTGCCGCGTCTGCTTATATGAAGTTTAACCGTCCTACGGCAAAAAAGCCGTAGGACGGTTTTTTATTTAATTGCCCTGGGGTTTTTGTTTTTTCGGCTTTCCGGGTATTCCCAAAATATTTTTACCTTTTTGGCTGTCCAAAACAGGCTCGGGCCGGGGCGCTTCTTCCTGCACCTGATCAAACACTTTTTCAACAAATTTCCAGCGCCCTTTTTCAAGTTTATAGGCGCTGTAACTGCCATCGGGGATATTCATGACACCACCAGTGTATGGATTTGGATAAGGTACCAGGTGGTCAAACAGAATCATTTTGTATTGTTCATCCCAGTTGAGGCGCACACGTGCTTCAGCAGAGTATTCAAGCATCACGCGCATTTCCCCTGCGGCATCCGGTTGCTCAAAAACCGGGGCACCAAAAACGGGTCTGCCTTTTTCGTCGAAGCTCAACACCTCGATAACTTTCCGTTTGTCAAAAAAAGTAAAACCATCGAAGCCAAAAAGCAAATACATTTTGCCATGCCGGGTGTCAAAAGGAAGCAGATTATAGTATAAAGCACCGTACCAGTAATCAGGATTCAATTCCTCCCTGGTGGGAAGGCCCCGCATCTCAAAGCTCCGGTCTATCAGTGGAAAAAGATTGAGATCGTGCTGATTCATCTGGATTGCCCCGTAATACCGATACGTGGAGTCATCAACAAAAAGCTGCCAGGTAAACACCCTGAAACTACTGTCGGACGGGGTCAGTATGGAGACTGCTTTTAATCGGTCAAAATGATATTGAAAAGCGTTTTCGGTTTTAAGCGCCTGTACCAGACCGGTAATCAGGCTGCGGCAAGCCAAAAAACGCATTTCCGGCAAGGAATCGTTCACTACTGCGTGAGCAAGGATGACTAAGGTGTCTTCGCTTGCATGCAGTTTTCCGATGGCTTCCGGGCTGAGTTTTCCGGATGGTTTTGGTTTAGATTGAGCCATTAAAAACGTTGGCAGCAACACAGCGACTGCCAAACAGCAGATTGATCTGATCATCAAAATTGCATTGAAAATTAAACAAATTGTGGGCGGAAGCTAAACGACGGTTGCCTGAGTGAAATTGCATACCTGAAAAAGGCACAGTTACTCCAGTTCAGCGATTTTTTCCAGCAACCATTCATGATTCACGTGGTTGGCCTTCTCCCGGACAACCTCTTCTTTCAGCTTGGAAATTGCAGCCTTATCGTGTGGCGCGATCCGGGTAAGTCGGCGCACGTATTTCAGGAGATTGAGATAACTTTTTTTTCGCTGTTGCGGGATGTTTTTATGGCGATTCAGGAAAACCCGAAAGGATTCCATGAACGATTCCAGGGCATCATGTTCATCCAGTTCATAGTAGGCATTGATCAACATGGTTTTGCTTAAAAGATTGTATCCAATGTCTTCATATTCAAGGTTGCGCAGTAGCGCAAGCACCTTGTCAAATTTCCGCTGGTATCGGTAAAGACGCGCCAGATTAAAGGTATAGGTATTTTCAAGGGTATCGGCTGGAAGGTACATTTTGTATTTTTCGATAAAGTCTTCTGCCCAGTCCAGTTTTCCCAGGCGCAATGCCACAGCGGTGGTGTTGTTGAAGCGCCAGGTTGCCAGTTCGTCATTTACAATGAACACACCTTTTTTCAGGCCGTCTTCAAACAAGTCGAAATACTCCCGTAAAAATTGTTGGTTGCCTTTGTTCAATTTGCCGGTGCAGTAATGCAGGGCTGAATCGTAGAGTTCAATAGCTTCCCGCTTGGGCATGACACCTCCGTAAATGTCCAATAGTTTGCGAAGGCTGAAGTAATGTTTGTCGTTGTCTTCTTCGTGCAGTGTCAAATAGGAGTAATAGTAAATCGCCAATTCAGGCACGCCATCCATCGAGACAGTGCTCAAATAATTCAGGATCTCTGCGTTGAATTTCAGGTCGTATTCATAGTTTCCTGTGCGTTTCTGGCTTAACCCCGCGCTAAAAAGTTTTAGCTTTTCAATCCAGTAAAACAGGTCGAGGCTGTCAGAAATTTCTTCGATGTTAGCCCGGACATTCAGGGTTACATCAAAATCCATCATTTCATAATACAGGCGTTCGATGGAATACAGATTTTTAAAGTAATCAAGCGAACGGTATTCCTGTTTAGTCAATTCATTTCGCGCCTGCCGCAAAGCACTGTTATAAAGCGGTTCGATTTTTTTTTCAACAACAAAATCCAGCAAATTAATTTGTTGTTTGGTTTTGTCTTTTAAAGAAGCTTCCAGGGCCATGAAACTTTCCACTAATTTTAACAGGTCAGAGCAGTGCTTTCGAAAATTCACATCATCATACTGTACATCCGGAAACAACTTATTCCAGACCTGCTGCCGATCAAACCCCGGTTGTCCTTTTTCCAGAATTCCCAGAAAAATGATACAAAGTTGGGTCAACAACTTACTCTGGTTAAAATATGGTGAGCGCAAATACCGTACAAGTCGCTTACTCACAGCAGGTTCCAGGCACCGCAAGGTGAGGTAAAGTTTGTTTGTGTATAATTCGTTCCGCGCCACCGTTTTTATTACATTTTTTAAAATGAACAGACAAACCACATTTGCACTACCTGAATCAATAATCATTGAGTAACCAGTTGGAACGGCAACTCGTGAAAATTGAATAAATATTATTCACAATGAAGGTAGGGCTTCACGACAACCCTTTCCAATACGGTATTGAAAATCAATATTTTAATTGAAACTAAACGCGTATTGTATTTTTGCTTACCTTTCACAAAATTAGATTTTTCTTTTCACAACGATTCGTGTTTGAAGCAGAGTTCCTATTTTTGAAGGTACTTTTAATACCATAGCCATGAATGCGTTTTCACTCCATATACCCATCAGAATACTGCTGTTGGTGTCTTTCCTGATTTCAGGGATCCGGGCAAGTCTGTGGAGTCAAAATACTGGCCCACACAAAAACATTTCCACGGCACTAGACTTGCCAGTTAGCGACACGGTCAGCGGTCAGAACCTGAGTATTTATCTTATAAGTCCGGTCCCTCAAAACGGAACAGTGAACATTCAGTTACTCCAATCCGGAGGCTCCGGTTCACCCTATGTCTATGCTGTTAAATACACGCCCGATCCCGGGTTTATTGGCGTAGACACGTTTACTTTGGAATTAAACTACCAGGGCTCGTACCCGTATTTGGTTTATCGCGGCTATCGTGTTTCTGTTTTCCGCTCATTACTTACAGTTAAGGGTGATTTTGCAGTGACGTCGGCGGGCACACCGGTCACTATCGATGTCCTTTCAAATGATTTTGGCAATAATGGTCCATTGAGCCTTAGCGCCATCCCACAAGTAAAAAACGGCACTGCCAACATTGTTGGCACGAATTCCGTTCGATTCACACCTGCGCCTGGTTTTACGGGAATCGGATACGTCAACTACGTGGCTTGTGATTCGACAAACACTTGCCGAACCGCTCAATTGGCTGTTGGCGTAAACAACAATCAAACGCCAAGTAATGATACGTTGCGGATTGCAACTGCCAAAAATACAGGGTTGACGATGCCCTTGCGTTACATTGGCTACAGCCTGTTTCAGGCTCCTGCCAATGGCTTGGTAGCTCTGGAGAACGACCATGTTTTCAAGTATACCCCTAATCAAAACTTCACAGGTATAGATCAGTTTGTCCTATCGACGAACTCCTATGGCCCACCCGTTCAGAAAACTGTTTTTGTGGAAGTGCTCAACACGGTTCCGCCAAATACGATGGCACTACCCGATAGAGTATATACACCTAAAGAAACACCCATCTCCTTCAATGTCCGTCAGAATGATATCGGGAACCTTTTAGTAAAAAGCTGGGTAGTGCCTCCTAATTTCCCAGGCAGTATCAGCAATACCAATGGCAGTGGTAATGTAACATTTACCCCAAACCCCGGTTTTTCAGGCGTCGCAACCTTTTCTTACAAGATTGGAAACATGTTCGTTCCCGATCTCGAAATTGCAACAGTTGAGGTGGTAGTCGGGAACTTACCCCCTTCCAAAGCCTCTTTTGAACTGGCTACTCCTAAAGAATCTCCGATGGTGATCAATTATGCAATCCCATTCACCGGGTTTGATTTTGATGTAATTGATCAGCCGGATCATGGAGACCTTGATTTTTATCCCGGTTTTACCACGCAAACCATCAATGGCCAGCCTGTCTCGGGTTATAATTTGTTGATCTATTCGCCCGATACTGATTTTACAGGATCAGATCAGTTTGAAGTAAATTATTGTGTAGCCTCCAACGGGCAATGCCAGCCGGCCAAAATAACGGTAGATGTAATCAATGTTACTTCATATCCTGGCCCATATTGCGTTACTGATTGCGTATGGACCGGCGATGTGAATACCGATGGCGTGGTGAACAATAAAGACCTGCTCCCCATGGGTTATTACATGGGCCTTAGCGGTTCTGCGCGCGCTAATGCCTCATTCGAGTGGTACGGACAGCATGCCAGCGATTGGAACAACCCTTTCCTTGGTAATGCGGCCGATCTAAAACATGCCGATACCGATGGCAATGGCATGGTCAATTCAGATGACACCCTGGCAATCAGCTATTTTTATGGGTTGAACCACCAGCTTACCCCCTACATTCCACCCAGTTCGAAAGGGTTACAATTTTCGCTTAAACTGTTAACTCCCAATCCTGGCATTGGCGATTTGGTTGAAGTTGAGGTGCTTCTGGGCAGCAGCAACCAGCCGGTTACCAATTTGTACGGGTATACTTTTGATGCATTTTTAAGCCCGCAATTAATTGATTCAGCCTTGCAAATCAACTATTTGCAGGGCTCATGGATGAATCAAAATGCCGCAGACATCTGGCTGTCAAAAAACCCTAGACCAGGACGTTTGGAGTCTGCATTTACCCGCACTAATGGTGTAGCCGCAAGTGGATACGGCGTTGTTGCCATCATGAGTTTCATAATCATTGATATTGTCGATGACAGCAAATTAAATGCTGCACCCTATTTCACACTTCAGGTAGACGCTCCCCAAGCCATGTGGGCTGATGGGCAAAGCACAATTGGTGATCCAATTTCACTGGACATCCCGCTGCGTTTGCACAGGAAAAATCCGGTCTCAGATAAAGACTTTTTGGTGTATCCATCGCCGGCACAAGATTTATTACAAGTCCATCTTAACGGCGATGATGTAATTGAATCGCTTGTCATTTTCGACCAGACCGGCAAAACCGTTTATGACTCCGGGCTAGTACAATGGGAGCATGCCGAATTGAATGTCGGACATCTTCCCAACGGATTTTATAATGCTGCAGCCCGCACGAGCAGTGGACGTGTTGTCAAAAAATTCCAGATCTTTCGCTAACAAGGCGATACTTGGCAAAAGACATTTATGGCTTAAATGAAAAAACCCGTTTCCTGAATGCAGGAGCGGGTTTTTCGCAAAATGTACGCTGTTTATTCCCTTTTCAAATTAAATAATTAATACCTAAAAAAGCCACTAAAAACAGCCAGAGAATATCCAAAAAGTGCCAGTAAATCGTGAGCAAACGCAGTTTTAAACGTTTTTCCGGATCAGAAAAGTAGATCAATACGGTTACCGGGTCAACCATGCGTTTGCGGGCCGTATAGTAAAACCCCACCAGAAACGGCAACCCTGCCAACACGTGCGCCAAGTGTGTGATTGAAAGTACATAAAGGAACCCTGCCGTCGTCGATGCGTTCATACCAATGTTATTCATTTTGAACAACCAGGCCCAGGCAACACCTTGCATGAGCGTAAAAAAGACAGATAAAATGATGGTATAACGCAGGTTAAACTGGTAGCCTTCAGTGTTATCCTCAAGATAGCAGTCTTTTGCCCGGATCATCGTATAACTACTGCCCAATAAAATCAAGGTGTTGAATAAAAAGAGCCAGGGCAACTGGACCGGAGGCACCTGCATGGTTACGCGGATATAGGTATAACTAATTGTTAGTGCCAGGAAAAGCAAAGACAACCCGAAGAGTAACAACATCAACATGATGTTATACGGATGAAATACCAGGTTGTCCTGCGAATTGGGTGGTTGTACATTCATATTTCTAATCTATGCTACAATTTGCCGAAAGAACAGTCTTGTTCATTGCGCTGGTCAATAAGTGTTTTTGAAACAACGAGATACGTCAATAGTTCTCTTCCTAAATAAGCCCCACCGATCATAAAAGAGGCGCTATTTTTGCAGCACGTCTGTTTAATCTGAAACCGATTCCATGATACATACCATTCGACTTGCCCTTTTTCTGTCGCTCGCCAGCGCCTGGGTTTCCTGCCACCACCGCGATATGGAGCACTCTGATAAACTGCAACAGAAGGCAGAACCCTATGACCAATTTTCTTTTCAGCGTTCCTACCCCGATCGTGATTTTGACTGGAAAGGCTGGCGCAAACGTATGGCATCCTTGCGATTAAATTTCACAAAATCGCTTTCCGAAAATTCATGGGCAGAAAATGGCGCCAACCCCAATTGGACGTTGCAGGGCCCGGGAAATGTCGCCGGTCGCATCAATACCCTGGCGATCCATCCGGAAGACGAAAATATTGTTTTGGCCGGTTTCTCCGCTGGCGGAATATTCAAAACGACCGATGGCGGGCTTACCTGGAAACCCGTTTTTGACAATCATTTAGAGCTTTCCATCGGGCACATCAGTTATGACCCAAACAATCCCAATATTGTTTATGCCGGCACCGGTGACCCGAATATGCCCGCCATTGTATTCAACGGGAATGGTGTTTACAAAAGCACCGATGGAGGTGAAAGCTGGACCTATCTGGGGCTTTCTCAAGAAGGTATTATCTCTAAGGTATTTGCTGATCCAAGTAATTCGAACACGCTCTTTGCCTCCGTTATGGGCAACCCTTACGTCCGCGACTCCAAACGGGGAGTCTATAAAAGCACTGATGGCGGGCAAACCTGGCAAAATGTATTGTTTGTCAGTGAGCAGGCCGGCGCCAGTGATCTTGTTATCAATCCAGCTAATCCGCAAATCCTGTATGCTTCATTCTGGGACCGCATCCGGAACAATCAGGAGTCCATAATCTATGGAACACATTCCAAGATTTTCAAATCCAGCGATGGCGGCGCTACCTGGAACCAGCTCGGTGGCGGCTTGCCTTCTGGGGTACTGGGGCGTACCGGCCTTGCCATTTCGCCACAAAATCCGGATAAGATTTATGCCGTATTTATGGATTCACTTTCCACCCCTGAGGGCCTGTACAAGACCACGGATGGCGGTCTCAATTGGATTTCCCTAAACGTACTGGCATTGAAAGATGCTTGTGGTGATTTTGGCTGGTATTTTGGAAAAATCCGGGTCAACCCGGTAAATGATGAGGAGGTTTATTTTCTAGGGATCATTTTATGGCGAAAAGATGCCGGTAGCACGCAGTGGCAACCTTCCGCAAATTCGCATGCCGATTGCCACGACCTCCAGTTCGCCTCAACCGGCAAACGCTACCTCGCTACAGACGGCGGTATTTACCGAAACACGCCAGGTCAAATGCAGTGGTTTAAGAGCAACAACCTGCCAACCACCCAGTTTTACCATACCAGCTATAACCCGCATGAGCCAGACACGTATTATGCAGGCGCTCAAGACAATGGCATTCAAAAAGGGAACGGTTCAATTTACAACGGTTGGTCTTCATTGTTTTCCGCCGATGGATTTCGCTGTGCCTTTCACCCTGCCGATCCGAATATTTTTTGGGTGGAAACCCAAAACGGGAACATCCATAAAACCACCGATGGGGGGCAAACCTGGCAGTTTGGCCAAAACTGCCTCGGGACGCCCGACCGGTGCAATTGGGATACCCCGTATTTTATCAGTCAACATTCTACCAGTCGGCTATTTGCCGGAACCTACCGGGTTTATTTTTCTGATAATGGCAGTGGGTGGGGTGCGATCTCCGGCGACCTGACGGACGGCATTGTATTTGGCGCGCGCTTTCACAATATCTCCTGCCTGGCCGAATCTCCGGTTCTTGCTGAAAAACTGCTCGCCGGCACCTCTGATGGCAATGTTTGGCGTCGCGAGCCAACCAGTAACTGGGTAAATATTTCAGCCGGCCTGCCCGATCGGTACGTCACCTCCGTAACCGCCTCCCCCACCCTGGCCAACCGGATATTTGTGACAAATTCCGGCTTTCGCGACAATGAATACATCCCGCATATACATCGCTCCGACGACAATGGCCAAAGCTGGACTGACATTGGCACTGGCCTTCCCAATGTGCCGGTAAACGATCTGTTCGTCATGCCTGGACATGCGGATAGCGTGCTGTTCGCCGGCACCGATGCCGGGGTATACTTTAGCCTGAACAGCGGCCAGCAATGGCAACGTTTAGGGACCAACCTGCCCTTTGTTCCGGTATTCGACCTGGAACGCAACCCTGTACGCAATGAATTACTTGCGGCTACCTACGCCCGCGGCTTGTGGACCTTTCCGCTCGACTCCATTTTCAGCCTTCAGGCGCCACCGTCCGTTGTCGTCAGCGGAACAATAAAAACGGAAGGCGGGGAGGGAATTGAGCAGGTTTTGATTTGCGATCAGCCTTTTCAAGAAACCGGAACAACCGGAGCCTTCGAGATTCTTTCCGATGCGGATTGCCTTGCTTCCGGGTTGTATCCGATGCGAAATAACGATCCGCTTAATGGTGTCAGCACCTTCGATTTAGTGTTGATTAACCGGCATATTTTGGGTATTGAGGCATTGAACTCACCGTATAAAATCATTGCAGCCGATGCCAACAACTCACGCTCGGTGAGCACTTTTGATATTGTCACCCTGCGCAAACTAATTCTCGGGATTGATACGGTATTGACAAATGTTGATTCATGGCGGTTTATCCCGGACAACTACAATTTCCCCGACCCGCTAAATCCATTTGGAAGTGTTTTCCCGGAGGGAATAAATTTGAATCCGGCCGATCCTCCGCAACTGATCAACTTTACCGGGTTGAAGGTCGGCGATGTCAATGGAAACGCCGCTCCCAACCTGGTCAGTCCGCCTCAGGATCGCACTACCGATGTTTACGCTGTATTCGTTAATGACTTGGATTTTGAAACAAATGAAAATCTCGCAGTGCCATTTCTTCTGGATTTAAAGCAAATGGCGGGCATCCAGTTTACCGTGCAATACGACCCTGACAAACTCATTTTTGAGGCTGTAGAGCCTGTTTTGAAAGGCATTACAATTGAAAACTTTGGACTCAAACCGGGTGGGCGAGCCTGCTTCACAACGTGTTTTGAGCAATCTGAAGAGTCAGCAAACCAAAGCAGCAATGTTTATTCTGGTGCACTGCAAATCGTGTTTCAGGCAAAGTTTCGAAGCAAGGCGTCCGGGACGTTGCAAAGTAGTATCCGAATCAGCAATACCCCGACGCCAGCCAAGGCTTTCCGCCAGAATAGCACTCTAATGGAACCTGTATTACAATGGAAGACGAGCGGAGAAACTAATCTGGCAACCTGGCAGGTATTTCCCAATCCTGTGGGCCCCGAAGGTGTTTGGTTCGAATGGAACGGCGCACCAATTGGCGATGGAACGCTTCGAATTTTTAATGCCTCCGGAAAACTGATTTTGACAAAAAAACTGAGCGAAAACAAAGTAAAGATTCAAACAGCTCAACTTGCAGGCAACGGCATGTATTGGTATGAAATCCGACAGGGAACTGCGCGCTGGACTGGCAAGCTGGCCGTTATCGATGGCTAATAGGTATTAATTAGCGTAGCAGTTTTGATTTCGTCTACACTTTTACAACCTGCCAGGCCCATTGTAAGCTCCAGGTCGGCCATCCAGTTGTTGAGCAATTCGGCTACTCCGGCTGC
Source organism: Lewinellaceae bacterium (assembly GCA_020636075.1). GTDB lineage: Bacteria > Bacteroidota > Bacteroidia > Chitinophagales > Saprospiraceae > M3007. The sequence continues at coordinate 234,943 of JACJYO010000001.1, forward strand.
CCCGTTTAATGCCAGGGCATAGCAGTAGGGTCTGCCTATACCTACCGCAGTTGCTCCAAGCGCCAAGGCCTTAAAGGCATCTGCTCCGCCGCGAAACCCACTGTCAATTAATACCGGAACTTTATTACGCACAACCTCCACTATCCCGGGAAGGGCCTCAAGCGCGCTAATTGCGCCATCGACCTGGCGCCCACCGTGATTCGAAATATAAATTCCGTCCACGCCATAGTCGAGTGCTTTTCGGGCGTCATCGGGGTGCAATATTCCTTTGAGAATAATCGGCAAATCGGTATGCTGCCGAAGAAAATGTAAATCTTTCCAGGTGATATTGGGTCTGGAATAAATTCGGATGAAAGTACGCACTGCGTTTATGCCGGCATTGCTTCGCAGGTTTTTCCAAAATGAGCCTGGAAATCTTCGGGTTGCACCAATTAAAGTTCGAATACTTTCCCAGGAAATCGTCGTTGGGGCTCCCGTGCCCGGATCAGGCTCCTCCATGATTTGCCGGAAGACCGGGTCGGAAGTATATTGTGCAATACCCATCCCGGATAAAAACGGGAGGGAGGCCAGGTCTAAATCACGGGGCCGCCATCCCAGCATGGTTGTATCCAGCGTAACGACGATTCCAGAGCAACCTGCCGCTTTGGCGCGTTGTAAAAAACTGACCACCAATTCATCTGACTTGCTCCAATAAAGTTGAAAAAAACGCGGGCTATTCCCCATCGCCGCAGCACATATCTCCATGGGAACAGAAGCCTGGTTGGAAAACAGATAAGGAATACCCATTGCGCCTGCTGCCTGTGCCACCGCACGATCTGCCTCAGGGTGTACCATCTCGAGTACTCCGATAGGCGCCAGAAAAAACGGCACGGGCAATTCGAGGCCAAAAAGTTGCGTCCCTAACGTCCGGCTTTCAACATCGCGCAACATCCTTGGAACGATTCGCCAACGTGCAAATTCGGTTCGATTGGCCTGCATGGTATCCTCCTGACCCGCGCCCCCTGCAACATAAGCCCAGGCTTTCGGATGCATTTGCTGTTGAGCGCGTTTTTCCAAATCTTCAAAATCGAAAGGCAACTTTTGAAGCGTTCCGGAGGCACCTTGAAGATAAACACTGCGCTGGCGATCGAGTGCGTTAATTAATTGCATGGATTTTCAAGAAATCAGGTTTTAAAACGTTTTTATGAAAACGAATGGCATTGTTTGGAGTAATGTTAAGCCAAATATCTGTAAATCAAGGAAATCAGCAGCTATCTTGCAAAACACTACTGTGCGTGCTTACCTTTGTTACCAACTCTTAACATAAAAACTACAATATTATGCGCCGAACCGTAATCCTATTAGTCGGTATTTTTGCCTTTACTACTGCAAATTATGCCGAAGCACATGCCCAAAGCGCTCAGGAGGAATTTGGCAAATGCGGCTATTATGCCGATGCCCTTCAAGGTCGTAAAACGGCCAGCGGAGAAAAGTACGACAAGAATTTATTCACCTGTGCACACAAAACGCTTCCATTTGGCACAATGTTAAAGATTACCCGTATTGATAATGGGAAATCCGTAACTGTCCGGGTTAATGACCGTGGGCCGTTCATCGAAGGATATGTGACGGATGTTTCACGGAAAGCTGCCGAGGCTATTGGATTGGTGCGCGACGGTGTAACAAAAGTGAAAATCGAAAATATTGGTACATCCACAACAACCAAATCGATAGCCGGCACTGTAACTCCAGCAACATATTCAACACCAACGCTACCGCAAGATCTTGAACCGGCCCAAACGGCTACTACAACACGAGCGGCTTCCGTTTCGGCGGCTAAAGCCCAGTTGGTAAAGCCCAAGGCGGTAGCCGCTCCAGCCACTGGAGTCAGCCCGGCTACCTATAGTGCTCCTTCTGTTACAAAACCGACCATAGCTGCAGACCAGGATGCCACGGCAAAGGTTTCGGAAGTGTATCAGGTTGAACTTAAACAGGTTCAAGGCAAAGGCTATGGCCTGCAGTTGGCCGTCTTAGGCACAACGGAAAACTTGTTTCAAAATATAGCCAGCTTGCAGGCTAACTGGCCCGGGAAAGTAATTGTGAACCATGAGGATAGTTCAGGCAAAGAGGTCTTTAAGCTAATTCTGGGGCCATACAGTAGCCGAAACGAGGCAACTGCTCAACAAAAAAAGGCTGCAACCAAAGGTTATAAGAAATCTTTTGTTGTAGAATTCGAATAGCTAATACCATTGCTTATTTCTTAAAATAAAACGCCGGTTGGAGTTCAATTCCGACCGGCGTTTTATCGTAAGAAAAGGACAGACTATGCAGAGAACGAAGTACCACAGCCACAAGTAGAGCTGGCATTGGGGTTGTTAAATGTAAAGCCCCGGTTATCCAAGCCGTTTACAAAGTCTATCTCCATGCCGATTAGGTAAATTGCATGTGCCTTATTTATAATAAGTTGCATACCTTTTAACTCATATAGATCATCATTATCCTGTGGTGTATCAAACCCCAAAACATACGTAAATCCCGAACAGCCTCCTCCTTTAACACCAACGCGCAAGCCGTATTCAGCCGGAATGTTTTCTTGCTGGCGAATTTGATTTAACTGATCCAATGCGCCAGCAGTCAATTGGATTGGCGTGGTTGCTATTTTTTCAAGTACGGATTCCATAAAAACAAACTGTTCAATTACGGTGCAAAAATACGCTAATTAAACGATAACAGGGTCAAATATGTTTAGAACAAGGTGATTACCTTTGCCGCCACTTATTAAAATTCTCGCATTACTTAGTTTTACCTATGGCGCTATTCCTGGAACTGCTAAAATTCACCATTCCCGCGTTAATCGTTTTTTTTACTGCATATTTTCTATTGAAAATGCTTCTGGATGAAAGACAACGAATCGACAGGATGGCCCTGCGGCAAGACGCACAAAAGATCACACTTCCACTTCGGCTACAAGCTTACGAACGACTTACCCTGCTTTGTGATCGGGTAAGCATCCACAACACGTTGTTACGTATCAGAATGCCTGGGATGACAGTTGCAGACCTCAAGGGTGCATTATTGCTAAGCATTAGCCAGGAATTTGAGCACAACACCTCTCAACAACTTTTTGTATCTGAAACGTTGTGGCGAATCATCAGCCTTGCAAAATCACAAACACTGGATTTGGTAACTGAGGCTGCCGAAAATCTCGACCCACAGGCTAAAGCCGAATTGCTCGTTGACAAGTTACTGGCTGCAGTTGATGAGCAAGATGCAATGCCGCCACTTCAACGGGCAATCATGGCAATTCGGACTGAAGCGGGGCAACTTTTCTGACATTTATAGGCTAAATCACTGGATACCTTTGGGTTAGACCTGAGCACCTACTTAACAACATCTTTACAGGTTTTGCGTGCTCTCTGCATTTATCATGTCAGGTATTTATCTGTTTGCCCGGTTGAAAAACAGTTCAAAAGTTTTCATCATTTCTGAATGCCTTATTAACTGATTTTCAGGGAGGTTACCGAGAGAAAAAGGCTTATAAAAACATCAAATACTACTAGGTGGGCCGCCAAACCCAGCCAACTATAAAATCCACCATATCCAATCTTCCAAAATTATAAACCGCAATCAATCGATTTATTGAAATTAAAATTCAAAAAGATAAAATTTAGCGCAGATTTGGCCTTATCTGGTTGATTATCAGTTCTCCCGAATATCTGAAGCACTGGGGTTGTAGGTGGGTGCGAATTTTTTTTGTCGAAAAATGGGAATTCTATTTCCGGGATTGCGAGAAAAATGAAAACTTTGTCGCCCTGTCTCGATCGGAAATCTATATTTCGTAACAGAATTTTACTGGAGTTTCTCCTACACCAAATGCACCATTTAGGTATGACTAAGGACTGCCATATGGTATGGGACAGTTGTCTGCGTATCATTAAGAAAAGTGTACCGCCACAAAGTTACAAAACGTGGTTTGAGCCTATCCGGCCTGTTCATCTGAATAATAGTGAGTTAACTATTCAGGTGCCTAATAAGTTTTTTTATGAATGGCTCGAAGAACATTATGTCCAACTTTTGAAAACGAGTATCCGGCAGGAATTGGGCGAACGCGGTCGTTTGTTATACCATATTATGGAAGGCACCCAAAACGGAGCCAACAGAACAACCGAACCTACACATGCACAACCATCGGCAGACAAGGATAATGAACCGGTCCCTGGTGTGTTTGATGCCGAAATGATTAAAAACCCGTTTGTCATCCCAGGCATTCGTCGAATTAAGATTGACCCCCAGATAAATCCGAATTATCAGTTTGATAATTTTATTGAAGGCGATTGTAACAGGTTAGCCCGTAACGCAGGAATGGCCGTTGCCAAAAAACCTGGAGGAACGGCATTCAATCCACTGGTAATTTTTGGCGATGTTGGTTTAGGCAAAACACATTTGGCACATGCTATTGGCAATGAAGTTGCAAATCGCAATGCGGACAAAATGGTGCTATATGTTTCCGCCGAAAAGTTTACAAACCAGATCATCCAGGCAATAAAAAACAATGCTGTCAATGATTTTGTAAACTTTTACCAGATGATAGACGTCCTCATTTTGGACGACATACAATTCTTGTCCGGCAAACAAAAAACGCAAGAAATTTTCTTCCATATTTTTAACCAGCTACACCAGAACGGCAAACAAATCATCCTGACTTCTGACCGTCCACCAAAGGATCTTGAAGGCATTCAGGACCGCCTGATTTCCCGTTTCAAATGGGGGCTCAGCGCCGACCTTCAAGCTCCGGATCTGGAAACCCGAATGGCTATTCTGGGCGCCAAAATGGAAGTGGAAGGTGTCGATATACCTAATGACGTCCTGGAGTTTATTTGCTACAATATCAAAAACAACATTCGGGAACTGGAAGGCGTGATGATCAGCCTGATGGCCCAATCCACACTCATCCGCCGCGATGTGGATATCGAATTGGCAAAAGAGGTCATCCGGAACTTTGTTACCACGATCAATAAAGAAATTACGGTTGAATTTATTCAGGAATTGGTGGCCGAACACTTCAATGTACCCGTAGAACGTCTGCATCAGGAAACCCGCAAACGGAATATTGTTATCGCCCGGCAGCTTTCCATGTTTTTGGCAAAAAAACTGACCAACAAGTCTTTGAAAGCCATTGGGGAAACTTTTGGCGGTCGCGATCATAGTACAGTTATCTATTCTTGCAAAGCCGTTCAGGACATGATGGATACGGATATGATCTTCATGGATACGGTTTCAGAGTTAGAGAAGAAGATCAAAATGAGCCTGAATCACTAACTCCGGTAGTTGCCGAAAAGGTAATTGTTATCCGAACTAAAAAGATTTCATTTTTGTTTGGCATTTACTTTCAATTCATTCTACCTTTGCGTCCGCAATTTTAGCCACGTTTATCCGGATGGGTGGGTGAGTGGCTGAAACCATCGGTTTGCTAAACCGACGTACGGGTAAACCCTGTACCGCGGGTTCGAATCCCGCCCCATCCGCAAAGCCCGCTAAGGCGGGCTTTTAAAATTTTGATTCGGGGTATAGCGCAGTCCGGCTAGCGCACCTGCTTTGGGAGCAGGGGGTCGCAGGTTCGAATCCTGCTACCCCGACAAAAAACTCGGGCTAATTTTCTGACAAGCAGAAGATTAGCCCGTTTTTTTTAGATAAATGGAACTCAGACCAACACATCCCGGATGCTTTCATCTTTCTGAAAAACAGATTTAGCAAACGGGCACAAGGGAATGACCTTGATATTTTTTTCGCGGACATATTCCACCAGATTGTTCAGCAATTGCCTCCCCGCACTTTTGCCCCGTAAACGGTCGTCCACTTCAGTGTGATCGATAATCATTTTGTGCTCCCCCGCCATGGTAAACTCCATCGCGGCGAGCCGCTCACCGTTTTCTGCAATGAAGAATGCACCTTTGTGCCCGTTGATTTCGAATTGTATTTGCATTTTAAAGAAATTTAATCAGACCAATATCCAAATCTGTTTCGAAAAGCAACATTCATGCAAAGAAGTTTGGTTTCACAAAACAAGCAGTTGCCAATTTAAGCACAGCACTCAATTGCTGTCGTGCATAAGTATCCTATTTTCGCAACGTCATGCGGAATCATAAACCTGAATTTTACCGGCTGCCATTTTATTTCTGCCTGCAGTTTCTTGCGTGCAGTCTATTCTTTTTGCCCAATGGATTTGCGCAATGCGGGCAAACGATCAACACATTCCCCTATTTCGAAGACTTCGAATCGGACCCCGGCGGTTGGATTACCAGTGGCCTGAACAACGACTGGGCATGGGGTATTCCGGCTAAGCCGACGATCAATACTGCGGGCTCTGGCACCCGGTGCTGGATAACCGGGGGGCTCTCCGGTTCATTCTACAACCTGGGTCAACGCTCTTATGTTGAAAGCCCTTGTTTTGATTTCACGACACTCTCCCACCCCTATATTTCATTTAAAATCTGGTGGGAATCAGAACGGCAATACGATGGCGCCAATTTCCAGTATTCCCTCAATGACGGCACAACATGGACCAATGTCGGCGCCGCTGCCGATCCGGTTGACTGCCTGAATGAAAACTGGTTCAACTCAACTTCAATTACCCACCTGAGCAATCTTGCACAGGTGCGCGATGGTTGGGCAGGAAATATCAAACCAACCGTGGGGAGTTGCCTGGGCGGTGGCGGCAGTAACGGCTGGGTAACCGCCCGGCACTGCATGCCCTACCTGGCAAATGAACCCAATGTCAAATTCCGCTTTGCATTTGGCGCAGGCACAACCTGCAATGATTTCGACGGCATCGCTTTCGATGCCATCCGAATTGAGAATGCGCCGCCACTGGTTGCCGATTTTGAAGTAATCTGCATTTCGTCGGACACCTTCCGGTTTACCAGCCTGGTGGCCAATTGCCCAGACACCTGGAGCTGGGGATTTAACGATCCCGACTCCGGCCCGTTCAACACCAGTACGGAAGCAAACCCCATCCACGTGTTTACAAAGCCGGGAATTTACACCGTAACCATGCAGGCATCCAGCGACTGTAGCCCCAGCTCCAGCATTTCCCATACCGTAAGAGTGCTTGGCCTGAATACCAACAGTACACCTGCCGACTGTTTTGGAAACAGCACGGGTAGTGCAACTGTGCAAGCCATACCGGGCGGCAGTACACCTAGTTTTGCGTGGAGTACTAGTCCAACTCAATTTGGGCCAACAGCCAGCAATCTTTCCGCCGGCACCTACACCGTTACGATGACGGAACCCGGCTCCTGTTCTGCAACAGCCACAGTCACCATTTCAGAACCAGCCCCTTTACAGTATAGCGCAAGTGTTCAACCTGCTTATTGTGGCAACCCAACCGGTTCAGCCAGTATCCAGGTTTCCGGTGGCATTGGCCCGTATGGATTTACCTGGTTTCCGCAAGGAGGGAGCATGTCCAATGCCACGAATTTGCCGGTAGGCGATTACATTGTTTCAATATCAGATCAGAACAGCTGCCTCGACACGGCACATATCCGTATCGATAGCACGGGTATTGTTGCCGAGTTAGCATCGAAAATAAATGCAAGCTGCCATGGCGCGATGGATGGCCAAATTCAAATTCAAGTCACCGCCGGCACCCCACCCTACACCTATATCTGGTCGGCAGGCGCTGGGAACAACCAGACTGCTGAAAACTTGATTGCTGGCAGCTATTCCTTAACAATCAGCGATGCCAACGCCTGCACTACCAGCCTGGTAGCCACCGTTGATGAACCGGCTTTATTGACTTTCGACATTTCGACTGTGCCCGTTCGTTGTTTTGGAAATACGGATGGAGTCATTCGGGCCGAGAGTGTCTCCGGAGGCACACCCCCCTACAGTTTTTCGCTGGGCCAATCAGCGTTTGGCGGAAATCCTGTTTTTGAAAACCTGGCGGCAGGCAAATACGTACTGTCGGTTCAGGATGCAAATGGTTGTCTCGTTTCAGATACGGCAACTGTATTGGAACCGGGGCCTAATCCAATACAAGCCGGGCCAGACACCACTATTGTTCAAGGTGAACAGGTCCAGCTTATCGGTACAATTTCAGACCCCGGACGGGTGATCCGCTACCAATGGGAGCCCTCAGCTTACCTGGCTTGCGACAGCTGCCTGAAAACGCTGGCCCATCCACCCGAAACCACCACTTTCACCCTAACTGCCATTGATAGCAGCGGCTGTATCGAGCAGGCAATTGTAGAAATCAAGGTGGAAGCAGCGCCCTTGTATTTGCCAAATGCTTTTAAGCCGGACTCGGAATCACCAAACGACCGGTTCACCATTTTTGCCGGCACAAGTGTGCAACAAGTGGAGCTAATGCAGGTATACGACCGCTGGGGAAATCTGCTGTTTGAAAACCAAAATTTCCAGGCATCAGACCCCGCCGAAGGTTGGGATGGCAAGGCAAATGGGAAAGATGCCTCCCCTGGAATTTATGTTTACTTCATCAAATTGAAACTGGTGGATTCCACTACCATCACGAAAAAGGGTGGACTGGTATTAATCCGGTAAACTGTATTTTTATCAAAAGGGCACCGGATTTATGCAAGTGGGTCGCTGGAGGTTTTATTTGCTGTTAAATCTTTCCGAAATTTGCGCGGCTACTTATCTGCATAAGTGCCTTTTTTCTAACAACCTTTTCAAACGATGAATAGAAATATATTCATAACACTAGCATTTACCTTCATTATGGGCTTGGGTTTTTGGCTAAATGCCTGCCAATCCGGTAATGACAACTACAAGATGCTAGCCGACAATCCGGAGTTGGTGCACCGTGGTATGCGCCGGATCACCGATATCATGCGCCACGACATTTTCTCACCCCCACAGGCCTCCCGAATTTATGCTTATTCTGCCGTGGCTGCTTATGAAGCGCTTGTCCCGGGTTACCCGGATTACCGTTCATTGGCCGGACAGTTAAATGGCCTCACAGAATGCCCGAAACCGGAGTCCGGTGCGGAATATTGCTACCCGCTTGCGTCGGTTACCGCCTTGATGAAAGTGGGTAAAAACCTGATTTTTTCCGAATCGAGCATGACCGATCTGGAAGAAACAATTTTCGAAGAATTCCAGGCCATGGATTTGCCGGAGGCAGTTTATGAGCGTTCAGTCAAATTTGGCCAGGATGTCGCCGATCATATCATCCAATGGACCAAATCCGATAATTACGCACAAACACGCAGCGCACCAAAATATACGATCGATGTGAAGGACCGCAGCCGCTGGGTGCCAACACCGCCTCAATACAACGACGCTGTAGAGCCCCATTGGAAACTCATCCGCCCTTGGGTGCTTGACTCTGCCCGCCAGCTAAAGCCGATACCCAATATCCCCTTCAGCGAAGATCCCAACAGCGAGTTTACCAAGGCAGTCCGTCAAGTCTACGACGTCAGCAAAACGCTCAGCGATTTTGAAAAAGAAAGTGCACTATACTGGGATTGCAACCCCTTTGAAGTAGACGTTGCCGGACACCTCATGGTGGCCACTAAGAAAATCAGCCCCGGCGGGCACTGGGTCAACATAACCGGACACGCTTGCCGGAAAGTCAATGCGTCCATTATTAAATCTGCAGAGACCTACGCCCTGGTTTCCCTGGCACTCGCCGACGCATTTATTAGTTGTTGGACGGAAAAGTATATCGGGAATCTCGTTCGCCCTGAAACGGTGATCAATCGCACATTCGACCCCAGTTGGCACCCATTCATCGAAACGCCGCCTTTCCCGGAGCATACCAGCGGCCATGCTACCATTTCCGCAGCTGCGGCTACCATCCTTACGAAATCTTTTGGCGAGCCATTTGAATTTACCGATAGCACCGAAATGATTTTCAATATGGCGCCGCGTACCTTCAAATCCTTTTATGAAGCGTCCGACCAGGCAGCCATGAGTCGGCTATGGGGTGGCATACACTACCACATCGCCAATGAAGGTGGTCGAATGAACGGCCGCGAGATAGGCAATTACATTTGGAATAAAATCCAGACACGAACCCAATAAAAGGCCTACCAGACAACTGTAACGCTGCCTTTGATCACTTCTGTTCTGCCCGGCGCCATTTCGATTTCTGCCCAGAAAACGTACACGCCGGGCAGCACATTTTTACCCCCCGATGTCCCGTCCCAGCCTTCCTTTGGGTCATTGGTCCAGAAATTTGATTTTGAAAACTGCATATTGCCCCAGCGGTCAAAGATGCGCAAGTTGTGGATCATCACCGGATCTTTGCTAAACAGGGTAAACCGGTCATTGCCGGAAAATGTTGCCGGAGCAATTGCATTGGGAGCATAAATCCGCGGATCAACAAGCAACAACATACTGGTCATGGCTTCGCAGCCTTCGGCATCCACAACGGTCAGCTCCACCAACGTATTTTCTTCGGGTTTGATATCGTATAACAAACAGTCCGGACAGGGAGTGAGCGGCGCTGGGCTCCAGCTACTCCCCACAACGGGCACACTGGGCACTCCTTTCAACAAAACGGGCAGCCCCGGTTTGAGTGGTTCCGGCAGTTTAATTGGAACAATTTCAACAGAAAAACTGTCCGGCTGACCCATCGTCAACGCATAGGGTCGGTTATAACAGCCAGTGGAGTCCCGCACCACCAGTTTGTAATCCATGGCAGTTAGTCCATCGAAAAAGGCATTGCTTGAAAAGGTTTTTCCATTATCAATCGAAAATTGATAAGGCGCAATACCGCCGTAAGGCAACCCAAACGATATTTCTCCATTGGCCAAACCAAAGCATGTGGGTTCTTCCATCGAGTACGGAAACTGGGGCGACTGAAAATTCAAGTCAGCAGTATCCACCGCAGAATCGTTGCGCCGGCAAACCCCCAGATAGCCCGTAGCAATATAGCGCCCGGGAGCATACGTAATGAGCATGGTATCCTTCCCATATTGCAGCACGGAGTCTTCATAAATCCATTGAACGCCATCAAATCGTCCGCGGGCGATCAGCGTATCGGGGCAAACACCATCGCCGATCACGGTTAATTCAATTTCCGGCACAACCTCTTTGCTAAAACCGGAAAAAAATGCTGCAAAACTCGCCGGCATATTCCGGCCATACATGGCCACTTGAACGGCACCTTGCGCTTCTACGCTGATCACATCGGGCGTTTTATCCTGCGAAAAAAGGCTAAGATGCCGGTAGGTTACAAAATCAGGATTTCCAGGCACTGCATCCGGCGTCCCGATTAAAACTGGCACCCCGTCGATGCGAACTGTGACCGAGGAATCGCGCATGGCGACAACCATCAAGCCGCCATCGAAGGTCATTCCGCCGATTCGATTGGGTTGGTAAATATTGTTCACCCGGTTGGGAATACCGCAATTTATTGGCGGCACAAACATCAACCCGGCTGTTCGCATGGCATCGCCACCTGTGGAAGCACCGCCAATGATCTGGTACAGAAAAACCGGTTGTGATGTGTTGATGTATAAATTTCCAGCCGGGGAATATGCCGATGTAGGCACCACATAATAATCACCGGCTTGCAGCACGATCGTCGGATTTTTATTACCGTTGAGCCAAACGGCGGTATTGTTCACATGTGCAATAACCACCGGATGCTCCAAAATGGAAGAACCATTGCCCCGGCATAAAATATATTCTTTGCCAACCTGTTCAAACGGTGCAATTTGATCTATCCCGATATCATTCGCCTGGTCCACCACCGGCGCACCTACCCAGGAGCCGCAATTCACCGCCACCGGCTTTGAAGCCCGCAACAGGGCGCCCATAAATCCATTCGGCGGTTGGTCCAACGCATTCAGGGTGATGTACTCAGCAAAAGCAACCGACTCACCCGCCTGCAGCCATACCGAATCGGGGCCGGTTAACGGAACGTGCTTGCCCCCGTAAAACAAATCGGTCCCTGGCGCACAATCGGACAATATCACCAGTGTCGAGTCAGAAATGGCAAGCACGCCTACAAAATTAGCCCGGCGACTCTGGCTCTCAACTTCCTGAAGCACATGGCCTATTCGAAATTCCTTTCCCAGGGCGGCACGCCCCTTGCAGGTAAGGTCGCCTGCGTGAAAACCCGAATTGGCGTGTACGCGGAAATACGCATAAAACTTTTTCGGGCCATCAATGATTAGTCCCTTGTTTTTAACCGGCGTATGCAGATCGGTATATGGAATTAACACAGTGGTATTGAATGCTGCACCCAGATCCATCCGGTAGGGCTGCGTATTGCTGATGGTGGCAGTAGCCAACAAGGCACCCGAACCATCCCGAATGCTCACGTCAAATGCCTGTACTTCGGGTGTCGATAAATACAAATATTGTGGCCCCCATTCATCGCGGGCATGCATCGGAGGCAGGTAATGAATGGTATCCAACTGGGCAAGAAGATCACCAGACAGGAAACAGGCAATTGCCAGAACAGGAAAAACATAACGGCGCATCTTCATGGGCAGAGCAGTTTAGCTTATAAATTTAGGCTAATTCAACAGCGTACGCATAGAAAAGCCCGAGCCAAGGTCTAAAACTTGATGTTTTGCTGATTCTGGACGAATCGACCCTGAACATTAGGGGTTTACCAGCAAATCACCCTTGATTATCGCTGTCCGGCCGGGTTCAATTTCAACCTTTGCCCAAAAAACATACACCCCAGGCGCCGCATCCCTGCCATTTACCGTTCCATTCCAGCCCTGGTCGGGTTGGTTGGTCTCGATATGCTGCCGTTCAAAAACAGCATTCCCCCAACGGTCATAAATCACCAATTGATGGATTGGCAGTTGATCTTTGCTGAACAATATAAACCGGTCATTGCCCTGAACAGACCGTATTGCAATAGCATTCGGGGCATACACATGCGGATCTACAACCAGCAATACACTGTCGGTGGCAATACAACCATCCGCATCAACCACCAATACCGACACCATGGTGGACACATCCGGATAAAAAGCGTGCAACAGACAATCGGAGCAGCCGGTGCTGTCGGTAGGTGACCAATAAATTTCAGTTACCGGGTGACTTGGCAACACATCGAGCACCGCCAGGTCGCCGGATTGAAGCGGCTCTTTCAAGCGCCAGGTTTGAATATTTACATAAAAACTGTCCGGCTGTCCCAAATACACTTTCACCGGTTCGTTATAGCAGCCGATGGAGTCCTGCACCACTAATTTGTACCATCCGGCACCAACATTTGGAAAAAAGGGTATGGAAGAAAAGGCTTGCCCAAAATTAATGGAGTACTGATATGGCGGCACACCACCGTTCGGCGTACCAATTTCGATTTCTCCATCGGCTACGCCAAAACAGGTGGCATCTTGCACCGCATAGGGGAAAACCGGTGCATTAAGCGGCACCTGAATCGTATCGTACACCAGGGCGGTGTTGTAACATTCGCCAATGTACGCTGCGGCCACATAAGTCCCCGGAGCAGAAACAACAAACATGGTGTCGGGGCCAAGCTGAAAAATCGAATCGGAATAAATCCACTCAATCCCGTCAAAGTAGCCGCTGGCCACCAGGGTGTCCGGGCAAATACCGTCGCCCAGGTGCTTGATATGCACTTCCGGGCTCCTCGGCTCAAAATCGGAATATAAGGCGGCATAACTGGCGCCCTTTAGCCGGCCAACCAACGTCACCTGAAGCGGACCGGTGGATTCAAGCCAAACACTGTCGGGCGGATAGTTGAAATAAATCAATTTGGGTAACAGGTAGAATACAAAATCCGGATTTCCGGGAATAGGTCTCGGGTCGCCGATTGGAATAGTTTGGCCATCTGCGAATAGCGAAACATCCGCAGTGCGCAAAGCCAGGATGGATATCCCAGCCTCAAAACAGGCAGGGCCGATACAAGACGGCAAATACAAGGGTCCGACCGCATGCCGAATGCCGCAATTAATCGGCGGGACAAACATCAGGCTGGCCGTTCCAAGTTGCAGATTGGTTGTCGACAAACCACCGATCATCTGATAAACAAAAACAGGCTCGGAAGCGCGAATAAAAATGGCATCGATGCCAAAATAGTAAGACGCAGACACCACCAGGTACTCCCCGCGGTTCAGCACCGCAACGGGCGTCGTATCGCCATTGAGCCAAACCTGGGTGTTATCATAATGGGCTATGATAATGGGATGTTCCAGCGAAGTGGGCCCTTTGCCCCGAAGTAGAATATACTCCTTTCCGATGCGCTCCAGCGGCAGTATCTGGTCGATACCAATATCATTGGTTTCGTACACGACCGGAGCGCCCATCCAGGAACCGGAGTTCACGGCCACCGGTTTGGTCGCCTCAAGCAAGGCGCCCATAAACCCGTTTGGCGGTTGATCGGAATCGCGAAAATGCACATGCTGTGCAAATACAATGGTTTCACCCTTTTGCAACAAAACCTGCACCGGTGTCTGCATCATTTTTTCGGCGAAGCCGACCTTAAACAACGTAGTGGTGTCAAATTCGGAAAAGGTGACCAGCGTGTTATCCTCCGTGGCCATAACACCCACGCAATTGGAACGCCCGCCCGTTTTGTCAAAGAGTTGTTTCAAATGCCCAATCCGGAAAGTGCGGCCCAGTGCCGCCTGGCCTTTGCAGGTGACCTGATTGGCATCCGAAGCGGATTTCGAATAGGCGCGAAATATTGCATAAAACGGCTTTTCTCCGGATATGTGGAGCCCGTGGTCCGACAATACCTGGTGTACCTGAACATCAGCCACAATGAGCTGACTGTGCGTATCGCCCAAATCGTATTCGAACGGCTGGTCGCGACTGAGCTGCACCGTTTTGAACACTTTGCCTGCACCGTCGCGAATCGTTACCGGGAAAGCCTGTTTCTCGGGAGTGGAGAGATACACAAAATGCGGCCCAACCTGCCCGCGGGCATACACCGGCGGTATCCAGTGAACCGTATCCAACTGAGCGAACAGAGCATTTGCCTGGACCAGGCAACAGATTAACAGGCCTAATAATCGGAGGTAAACTTGCACAGTATGTTTTGATTAGAAGCAAATTGGGACACGCAAGGTAGCCGTTAATCCTGGAACATTCGTGCCGATTGATGGCTGAGATTTGATCAAAGAAGACAGTGTTGCATTCCCACAACCAACATTTTCAGGTAATCTGTATCTTGTCCAAGGTAAACAAACAAAAACCAGCCCATGCCCAAAGAAGCAGCATACAGTACCCGTACCCGGCTTGTACGGATCATTCGCGCCCTGATCGAACGCCCCAAAGGCTACACCCTCCGAGAACTCGCCGAGCGCTATATTGTCAGTGCCGATACCATTAAAGGCGACATTGAAGCCATCCGAAACGGCGGTTTCGTCGTTGAATACGACGAACAATACCGCTACTTTTTTCAGACCGACAAGCCCTACCGGCAACTTAAAGATCTGCTGCATTTTTCCGAAGAAGATCAGGCTGCATTGTACCAGGCAATCGATAATCTGGGCATTGCCTCCGACCGGGCGGTTAAGCTCAAAGCCAAACTAGGCTCGCTGTACGATTTCCGCCGCCTCGGACACGCCTATCTGCGCAAACCTCACCTCACCAAGGTCGACCTCCTCCAACAGGCAAAAGAACAGAAACAGCAGGTATTCCTGATCGATTACCGCTCGTCGAACAGCAATGCCATTCAGACCCGGCTGGTCGAGGCCTTTCACATTAGTCCCGCCGAAGATACCCTACAAGCGTTCGATGTCGATAAAAACACCCTCCGGCACTTTCGCATTTCCCGCTTCGTACGGGTGCAGCCAACCGACAACCCTTGGGCACATGAAGGCCGCCATACCATTATGCATGTGGATCCCTTCCGGATTGTAGATAACCAACAGGTGAACGTACACCTCCGCCTCGGTGTAGGCGCATACAACGAACTGGTAGAACGCTACCCGCTCACCCGGTCGCATATCGAAGAAACGGAAGACCCCAACATCTTCGACTTTCAGTGCCATGTGAACCACCGCTTTTTCGGCCTCAGCAATTTCATCCTTGGATTCTACCATCAGCACATCGAAGTGTTGGCGCCCGACAGCCTGAAAGAACACCTGAACGCCGCTGTCCGGCAGATGACGTTTTAAGTTTTTTTTCAACTTTTTTTGGGGGGTAGGGAAATAGATTCGGCAGGTAGGGGAAAACCTTTGTCCACACCCCGGTAATCGACCAGTTTATGCAATTCAAAATCACACTCCAACGGCTCAGTCCGGAATCGGCAATTCCCATCAACTACCAGTACGAATTGTCCGCCTGGATTTACAAGGTACTCCGGGAAGCCGACGCCGGTTATGCCGACTTTCTGCACCGGAAGGGCTACACGTCGGGACGTAAGTCGTTCAAGCTATTTTGCTTTTCCCAACTCCAGGTATCCCGACGCCGCATCGAAGGCGACCGGCTGCACCTGCTCAGCCAGACAGTGGAGTTACACCTCGGATTTTACCTCGACCGTACGGCAGAGGAATTTGTGCGGGGCTTGTTTCAGGAACAAACCTTCCGCTTGGGCGACCGCAAGAGCCAAGTCCGGTTCGGCGTGCAAACGGTGGAAATGCGTCCCCCTGCACTGCCTGCCGCACCCGGTTTGGTGCGCATCCGCACCCTGTCGCCCCTGGTGATCGGGCGCAAAAATGCAGACGGCAACGACGACTACCTGCACCCCGACGACCCGGACTTTGCCCCCCTGCTTTTTCTCAACCTTCAGGAAAAATACGCGGCGGCTACCGGCCAACCGCCGCCGGCATGGTGGGATGCCACGCGCTTTGGCTTCCGGCCCGTGGGCCAGCCCCCGAAGTCGCAACTCATCACCATCAAAAGCGGCACGACCGCCGAAACACGGGTGCGCGGCTGGCGCTTTGACTTTGAGCTGGACGTGCCGGGGGAATTGGTGGAAGTTGGGGTGTTGGCGGGCTTTGGAAGGATGAATTCGGAGGGGTTTGGGTTTGGGGAGGTGGTGGGTTCAAGGTCAGGAAAAAAATTAAAAAATCAAGAAAATGAATCAAAGCCAAACCAACTATCTGACGAATAATTCCGGTGACCCGTTCGCCGACACAGGTGGCTACGTCATCCAATTTTTTCAAAAGCAGGTAAAATGGAAGGATAAGCCCATCCTTGATTTGCTTGAGTACATGGCTGGCGTGTACGTCAATCAATGGGGCGCAGGTATCAATGCGCTGTTTTTGAACTCACAGGTTACACAGGCAAGTTTCAAGGGCGAGCAGAAGATAGCCGAAACCGTTAAGTATTTCCGTTCGCTATTTGACAGTACTGCGCCTTTTGAAATGGGGTATTGCCGTATTACTGGGCAGTTCACTCAACTTTTTAAGGGCGGTAGGGAAAATTATATGATGTCTGGGTCAGGCGCGTTCATCAATTTTCACCATTCTTTCGATGAAGGCATCCGGCTCTCTAAAGAAGTTTTAGTTCGGTTGTTTTTTGTGCCTTTCGGGGTGCGGCAGATTGGTGGAATGGTTGGGGTTATCAGTAGCAACCATGAGTTAATTACCCAAAAATATGTGGAAGAAAACTGCCAGAAAAACATCGCAGAGCTTGGTTCGGGCATGGGAGCCGGTGTTTTGAAACACGATATAGGCAATCCGACAAATGCCCTTTTTGAGTTCGCTGCAAGTTGGATTCGTCAGATTCCAGCATTGTGCAAACAGGATGATAACGAATTCCCTATTCCAAAAGAACAGACGACCATCAACCTTATTCACTTCACCAATTTTGCTGCCGCACCAGACATCCAACTGCTGACCTTGCCTGCTGATGTCTTCGAGTTTTACACTTTTTGTCAAGGAATAAAAGTCCGCAAACAGTGGAATCAATTCGTCCGAGCGCATCATCGAAACACCAAATATGCAAAGGCAAAATTCAGCCTCGAAACAGAAAACTGGGAAACCGGAAAAGAATCGCTCGGCTACGATGACTACAAAAACTGGCGCAACCAAGTATTCGACAATTTGCTCCAAGGAAAATCCCTTACCCGGTTGTTTGCTAATTGGACGCAACACCACCGTCTTGATTTCATCATTATCTCAAAATATTTAACCACCATCAGAAATATGGATAAGAGAACAGTCGAAAAGATTCTGTTTCTGGCAGATTTCGTGGTCGGGCACGACCCGGACTTCATTTCCAAAACCGTCAGATATCTGGACGGCTGCCGGAATGCCTTCTCGCTCCGACGGGCGATTAGTAAATGGAATGCCGACAATGCAAAGGCTGGCAACGAACCTTTAGTCAGGGTCGAGGAATACGTCAACTATCTTTTTTCGGATAGTTCCAACTGGTCGGAAATTCGTGACGTACTCATCATTGCCATCTACGAAAAATCCTACGATAAGAAAATTCGGCTCGAAGTCGAATTAACCGAAGATGAAACCATTAACTCAGAACTCGAAAACTCTTAAATCATGTCCAATCTAAAAACACAAGGCTTCATTCTCCTCGATGTGGATGTTGCCGCACTCAACAATGCAGGCAAAAACACCAGCAGCAATTACGAAAATGCAGTTGCGACCAAAAAGGTATTTAAAAATGGGAACTCCTATGTCTATGTCTCCGGGCAAGCATGGCGATTTTGGTGGCGAGAGGCACTCGTTCGCCATTTTGGATGGGTAATGTCGCCGATTACCAGAGAAGGGAAAATTGCCTTCACCGAAGCCAATCCGCGAGAATTTCCGGATGATGATATTTTCGGGTATATGCGCGCGGCAAAAGAAGAGGTAAAAAGCGAGGATGGAAAAACGAAGAAAGTGGACATCACAGTGACTCGAATTTCGCCCCTGAAAAACTCTGCCATCGTCTCTGCAGCAGCCGTTCGCCCGGCAGAAAATTGGTCGGTCATGGCCCGACAAGATGCTGATCCCGTGCCATATACAAAAGAAGAGTACAGCGCGATTATGAAAGGAATGTTTTCGTTGGATTTAATGCAGGTCGGCACGTTTTCAAATTACAACCGGACAGGTTTTAAAAACCTTTCGGAAAATCGGCGAAAAGAAATTTTGGAAAATGGCGGCATCGAAATAGCCGACCCTTTTGCAAAAGATGGAAAAGGTGAACCCCAAAAGTTGGTGCAACTTGCCAAAGCAACGCGAGTAAAACGCGCCGCTGATACGCTCCAAGCGCTCAAGTTTTTATCTGGTGGGGCAATGCAGACCAACAACATGGCGGATGTTACCCCAAAATTTATCATCCTGGCTTCGACGACTTCGGGCAATCATCCGTTTTCGCACATCGTCAGCTCACAAGGTAAAAGAGACGATTCTGTGGATTTGAATTTTGAAGGACTTTTGGAAGTTCTCAAAGAATTTAAGGAACAGTTTATTGGGACTGTTTTCGTAGGGCTTCGCACGGGTTTTTGGGATGAACATGCTGCCAAACTTCAAACATTGAAAGATTTGGGAAGTGAGGACTATCCAACAGTTTCCGTGCTTCCAGTCAACGAAGCAATCGATGCCTACTGTAAACAATTGGAAAACCAAATTCTCTAAAAAATGGACGTTTTCACCATTGACATTGAATCTTGGACAGCCAGTTTTCGATTTCCAAATTTGATTAGCGGCTTTCAACCTACACTCGAAGTACCACCGCCGAGTACGATTTTGGGCTTACTAAATGCTGCTGCCGGAGATTACATCGAACACGAAAAGCTGAAAATCGGCTATTGTTTTCGGTACGCAGGAAGGGGTGTGGATTTGGAAACGATTTATCAGATTGGCAGCAACAAGGCGGGTAAACCTTCGAACAATGCTAAATCAAATGTCATCCGTCGTGAATTTTTGTTTGAAGCCCAATTGCGAATCTATTTGACCGACGAAAAATTGGCTAAATACTTCAACGAACCGGCCTTTGCCATTTTGTTAGGAAGGATGAACGATTTAGCAACTGTACGGCGTGTCGGGCAAACCCGGCTCTCAAAAATTGAAAACGCGACGAAAATGTTCGGCCAGGTCATACCATTTTTTAAAAACCGACTACCAGGACAGATTCAGGCTTTGCCGACTTATTTTACTAATACGATCCCGCGAAAAAATTTGGGTACAGAGGCTTTTTCAATCATTCCACACCATGCAAAGCCGCTGGTAAGTCAGTTGACCGCGTTTCGAGACGAGGATGAAGCATCACCGTTTTGGGGGAAAGAAATTTTTTTCCACAATCTCAATTTTCAATAAAAACTGATGGAATTGCTTGCCAAATCTGAACCAAAGGTCACGTTACTTGGGCATATTCAAGATTGTTTACACATCCGCGAAATGCTCGTTAGGCATTTTCCTAACGCCCCTAAACTGTTCCGAACACATTCGGATTTTTGGGAACTGCTGCGGCTGGCAATCATTTTTCACGATTTGGGAAAAGCACACCGTGAATTTCAGAAGGTTTTGAACGCCATCAAAAACAACGATTGGCACGGGCAGCGGCACGAACTTTTTTCACTGCCTTTTTTGGAGGTATTCGATTTGGCCGAAGCCGAAAAACAACTGCTTCGGATGGTCGTCGCGGCACATCACAAGGATTTGGAAAAGTTGAACAACGAATACGTCTTGGACGCATATCTTGGACCAGACGAAGTTGACGAGGGTACGAAGTTTGATTTTGTAGAAGAGTTTTGGGAGAAAGTAGCCGTGAAAGAGGTGCAGGATTTATTGAAAGAAAAATTTCAAATTTCAATCCCCGCGCCCCAACCATACCATCCATCAATTTTGGTAAATCCGTTTCTCTCTCAAAAAAGCACTTCAAAACAATCTGATTTTTGGGATTTACTACTGCTTTTTGGTGCATTGAAACATTGCGACCACTTGGGTTCGGCACAGGTTAAAGCCTTGGAAGAAATTCACGATGCAGATTTTGCCTCGCTTGACCGATTGAAAAATAAGCTAAACAACGCTGGCAAGGATTTTTACAACCATCAAAATAAGTGCGGCGCGACGTTGGGAAACGCCATTTTGACCGCCCCGACCGGTTCCGGCAAGACTGAGAGCGCGCTACTTTGGCTTCAGCACCAGATGAGAAATTATGGAAATGGGCGGGTTTTTTATTTGCTGCCGTTCACCGCTTCCATCAACGCGATGTTCGAGCGGCTGGAAACTGAGGAAAAAGGAATGGGAAAAGGCAAAGTCGGGGTGGTTCACGGCAAGTTGAACGACTATCTTTTTGACTATTTTGAAGACTTTCAATACAGCCGCACCCAACGAAAAGAGGAGATAAAATCGCTACGCGAAAAATTCAGGACCCTGCAAGTGCCAATGAAAGTGGCCACGCCGTTTCAGATTTTGAAACATCTTTTTGGATTGAAAGGCTTCGAACAAGGAATTTTTGAGATGAATCATGGCTATTTTATTTTCGATGAAATCCATGCGTACAGCCCGGATGTTTTTGCTCAAATTTTGGTGCTTTTGGAATTTGTAACCCAAAAATTAAATGGGAAGGTTTTAATTATGACGGCGACTTTGCCACCCTTTTTACGGGCATATTTAGAAAAAGCCGTCAGCGATTTTACTCCCATTGCTTCTGATGAACCTTTGTACAAATCTTTCAACAGGCACTCTGTGCAGGTTAGAGAGGGGCTTTTGAGTGAAAATTTGGGCGAAATTTCAAAATTTTTGGAAGAGGGAAGCAAAGTGTTGGTGGTCTGTAACACAATCAAGCAAGCACAGGAGGTATATAAAAAACTTGCCCCGATAGCTCAACACTTTATTTTGCTGCACGGCGGTTTTAACGGTCAGGACCGCAACAGCCACGAGAGGAAATTAAAAGGGTTAGAAAAATTGGAAAAGAAAGATGGCAGCATTTTGTTGGTTGGCACACAAGCCATCGAAGTCAGTTTGGATATAGATTACGATATTATTTTTTCGGAACCTGCGCCACTTGATGCTTTGATTCAACGCTTCGGGCGGGTCAATCGGAAAATTGAAAAAGGCATCTGTCCGGTTGTGGTTTTTGCACAGCGGAATGAATCTGACAAATTTATTTATCCTGACGAAGTAGTGGAACGGACGCTGGCAGCCTTAAAGAAAATTGCTAGTAACCCCGGCGGGTTGATTCAGGAAAACCAGTTGGAGTCTCAACTTGAATTTGTATATCCAGCATGGTCAAAAAAGGATTTGCAAGTTTTTCAGACAACTTATGATTCATTGAAAAACTCGCTCGAAAATCTCCTGCCAATGCTGCACGCAAAGCATTCTGAAGATGAATTTTACAGCAGATTTGACGGGATCAAAGTGTTGCCTTTTCGTTTTGAAAAAGAATATACTAATTTTTTGATCGAGTTCCGGTTTATCGAAGCAGAACGACTAAAAGTACAAATCCGGAAAGGAAAATTTGCCCAGTTAAGAGGTGAGCGAGATGACAACCTTCAAAAGAAATCTTTTACCTGGGAGGCTGGAAAAAAATTATTGCAGGTAAATTATTGGGTGCTTTACAAAGGCTACGACTCGGAAACTGGCCTTGATTACGACAAGCAGGAAGAATGGTCCCGTGACGAACAGTTTGACAATATAAACGCAAGCTAAATCGAAGAAACCACAATCTCCGTCACCCCAAAAAAATCCTTCACATTCACGGTGCGGATTTCGGAAATGCCATTTGCCAATGCAATATTTTTTTATTCATGAGCGAAGTCTCGAAGATTGTCAATAGCGGAAAGTGTATTGCCCAAATTGACAGAACCAATGCCGACCCACTCCCGCTTCCGGAGTTTAGGCAGTTTTTTTCGAGCAGGCTTGGGTCGGAGGGTCAAAATTTCGAGACCGGTTTCACGGAGCAATTGCATAACCTTTTGCAGGTCTTCAGCATTTTCAAAATAAAGCGTCAGTTCGGCAGTCATGTTAAATCAATTTTCCACAAAGATACGGTAAACGCTAGGCCATGCAAAGCATCACCGCCACCCTCATCGCCTACCTCCACACTTGCCACCGCAAGCTCTGGCTCCATGCTAACGAAATCCGCATGGAGCACACCAGCGACCTCGTAGCCGAGGGCCGGCTCATCGGCGAAACCAGCTATGACCGGCGCCCCGAAAAATATACCCAGGTCGAATTCGACGGGGTCAAGATTGATTTCTACGATCCGCATACCCGCACGGTGCACGAAGTCAAACGGGGTCGGGCTGTAGAGGTTGCACACCGGGCGCAGGTCCAGTATTACCTGTACAAACTCGGGCAACAAGGCATATCGGGCGCTTCCGGACTGCTCGAATATCCCGACCTGCGCCGCACCGAACCGGTGGCGCCGCTCACTGTTGCCGACGTGCAGCAAATCCGGCAATGGGAAACAGCGGTGCTACGAATAATCGGACAACCGGACTGCCCGCCGACCATTAACAAACCGCTCTGCCGCCGTTGCGCGTACCACGATTTATGCTATGCCGGCGAAACACCCTGACCGTGCAATCCGTAATCCGCAATCCGTACTAAAAATGAAAAATACCTACTACCTCTTCAATCCGGGCCGCCTGTCGAGGCAGGACAATACCCTGCGTTTCACACCCTTGGATTCGGATGGGCGGGAACAACCTGCGAAATTTATTCCGATTGAGGGCCTTGAAAACCTCTACGTATTTGGCAGCCTTGAGGCCAACAGCGCCCTGTACAATTTCCTGGGTAAACGCAGTGTGAGCGTGCATTTCTTCGACTACTACGAACACTACACCGGTTCGTTTCAACCCAAGGAATATTTGCTGGCGGGAAAAATGCAGGTAGAACAAACCCGCGCCTACCTCGATCCGAAACGCCGCTTGCACCTGGCGCGGGGCTTTGTCGAGGGTGCATCTGCCAATATGCTGCGCAACCTGAAATATTATGCCGGACGCGGTCGTGAACTCCAGGTACAAATTGAGGCGATAAGTACCTACCGCGCAAGCCTGGCGGACGTGCCGGACGTGCCGGCGCTCATGGGCCTGGAGGGCAATTGCCGGCAGACGTATTATGCAGCGTTCGACCTGATTTTATCCGATTTTGCCATGCAGGGCCGCAGCAAGCAGCCCCCCGGCAACGAGGTGAACGCGCTGGTTTCATTCGGCAATATGATTTGTTATACCCAGGCGCTGGATGCCATTTACCATACGCAGCTCAATCCGACGATCAGTTTTTTACACGAGCCTGGCGCCCGGCGCTACTCCCTGGCGCTGGATGTGGCTGAAGTGTTCAAGCCTATAGTGGTTGACCGGACCATATTCAGCTTACTCAACAAGCGGGCATTGCAAGCCCGGCATTTTGACAATGCACTAAACGGCTGTTTCCTGAATCCGGCCGGCAAACAGATATTCCTGCGGGCATTGGAGGAGCGCCTGGGTGAAACTATCCAACACCGGAGTCTGGGTAAAAAAGTGTCGTACAAATACCTGCTTCGGCTGGAGTGCTACAAGTTGGTGAAATATATTTTGGGCATGGAACCGGCGTACAAACCGTTCAAAATCTGGTGGTAGCGCATGTATATAATCCTGGTTTACGATGTCGGCGAAAAACGGGTGGCCAAGATGCTGCGGCTCTGCCGGCGCTACCTGCACTGGATTCAGAATTCGGTGTTTGAGGGCGAGATTACCGAACTCAAGCTGCGTGAGCTTAAACAAAATGCCCGGAAGATCATGGCCATGGGGGAAGACAGCCTGATTATCTTTAGCAGCCGCGAAGCGCGTTGGCTGGAAAAAGACATTGTGGGTCGGGAGAAAAACAATCTGGATACTTTTTTGTGAAAAGTCGTCGAAGACCGGGTATTTTTACACTTCCGGTGATCGACGATGTTTTCATCCAAAATCAGGTGAATGGCATCAACCTAAAAACCTGTTTTTCAGGTTATTAAACATCGTTTTTTGACGGCTTGCAATCGTACCATTTTGGAATTGAAACGCGATTAAAAAATACGGAACCGCCACGGAGGCAAACTTGCAATCGTACCATTTTGGAATTGAAACAACCCTGTCGCGTCGGTGGGGAGCGTTGACGCTTGCACTTGCAATCGTACCATTTTGGAATTGAAACCCGGAAACTAAACTGCTAATCGATAGAGTTTCATACTTGCAATCGTACCATTTTGGAATTGAAACCCGATTGCCGGCAGCGCGCATAGGCTTTTGGCCTGTCTTGCAATCGTACCATTTTGGAATTGAAACTGATAAGAAGGAGCCGACAGGCAGCCCGGCGGGCTTCTTGCAATCGTACCATTTTGGAATTGAAACGTTGTACGATAAGGTTTGAACTCATAGTGCTTTTTCTTGCAATCGTACCATTTTGGAATTGAAACAGCCCTGAAGATGAACCGCAAAGCAAAGGGTTTTGAGCTTGCAATCGTACCATTTTGGAATTGAAACGCATAGGGTAAAACATGGGCGCAGCAATAGCACCGACTTGCAATCGTACCATTTTGGAATTGAAACCTTTTCCGATGTACGCCCGCGATGAGGACTGCACGCCTTGCAATCGTACCATTTTGGAATTGAAACAAGCCTTCGCCTCTACCAGTTGATCGCGTTTCAGACTTGCAATCGTACCATTTTGGAATTGAAACTGTACTGAAGGCGCTCGCTTATTTCCTCGCTGTATTCTTGCAATCGTACCATTTTGGAATTGAAACTATGCCTGCGATATTGAAACCGATCCAACGTAACTTGCAATCGTACCATTTTGGAATTGAAACATCGGCAACCTTATCCATCGCCTCGGTTTCATTCCACCTTGCAATCGTACCATTTTGGAATTGAAACGACGTTGATAAGATCAACGATGCAGATGCCATGTCTTGCAATCGTACCATTTTGGAATTGAAACTGCAAAAGCCGTGGAAACGTGGCGTAACTAATTGCTTGCAATCGTACCATTTTGGAATTGAAACATGATTTTTTATAGTATCCTGCATTTTTACCACACGCTTGCAATCGTACCATTTTGGAATTGAAACATGTAGTTGCCTTGTGTGGTACAGCCCTCACCGATCTTGCAATCGTACCATTTTGGAATTGAAACATGAAAGCCCTGAAATTACAGGGATGGAAGTTTTTCTTGCAATCGTACCATTTTGGAATTGAAACCACGGTACCGGTTTTGTGGATGGCCGGCGCAGCTCTGCTTGCAATCGTACCATTTTGGAATTGAAACCAGACAAACGGCCCCGCTGAGATAGTAGGCGCAAACGCTTGCAATCGTACCATTTTGGAATTGAAACTACCTGTAAAATCCCCGTTTATATCGCCAGCCTGACTTCTTGCAATCGTACCATTTTGGAATTGAAACACGGCAATTATAACGGCAATTACCGGCCTATCGGGCTTGCAATCGTACCATTTTGGAATTGAAACGTTCCACCGGCCGTATGTAGCAATAATATTGCAGGCTTGCAATCGTACCATTTTGGAATTGAAACACGTTTCGTCCGTGAATCCCCTACCCTTCCAGTATTCTTGCAATCGTACCATTTTGGAATTGAAACATGCTTCACATGCACACAAAAGCCAATTCCGGTAAAACTTGCAATCGTACCATTTTGGAATTGAAACCGCTGAAAGCCGGTAAGGACTTCGCGGATCCACACGGCTTGCAATCGTACCATTTTGGAATTGAAACCACATTCAATTGCCAGAGGATGGCCCTTTTGATCATCTTGCAATCGTACCATTTTGGAATTGAAACCTTTTTTCACCAGGGGCAAAAATTCATTCCAGGCTTCTTGCAATCGTACCATTTTGGAATTGAAACTGCCTTAACAGTTTGACGGTTGAAGTACAATTATTCTTGCAATCGTACCATTTTGGAATTGAA
This sequence comes from Lewinellaceae bacterium, assembly GCA_020636075.1. GTDB lineage: Bacteria > Bacteroidota > Bacteroidia > Chitinophagales > Saprospiraceae > M3007. The sequence goes on from JACJYO010000001.1 coordinate 261,660, forward strand.
ACAACATACCAAGCCGGACCTATACCAAACTCCTGCTACTTGCAATCGTACCATTTTGGAATTGAAACAATAATCTATCCCCCACATTTTTCACTTCCTGCCCCTTGCAATCGTACCATTTTGGAATTGAAACAAAGGTTTTGAGATATACCAGCCCGGCCGTTTGCTACTTGCAATCGTACCATTTTGGAATTGAAACTGACAAAGGTCACCGCGTCGCCGCCTTTGTCGCATCCTTGCAATCGTACCATTTTGGAATTGAAACTTTAATATTTATTCCCTCAGTAGCCTTTTTATTGCTTGCAATCGTACCATTTTGGAATTGAAACATCGGAACTCACATCGACTTGACACAGGAAGGGGCTTGCAATCGTACCATTTTGGAATTGAAACTCGATGGTTACAGTCACACCGAAATCGGCCGGATCGCTTGCAATCGTACCATTTTGGAATTGAAACACGACAAACAGCACCAAAGCGATTGACGAAATTTTCTTGCAATCGTACCATTTTGGAATTGAAACTCGTTTGCCGTAGCATTATTTTGGCCCGTTCTTCCTTGCAATCGTACCATTTTGGAATTGAAACATAACGATGGATCATCGATCGATTGTTGCATAACCTCTTGCAATCGTACCATTTTGGAATTGAAACGCATTAAAAAGTCCCTTAGTGCATTGGAAGTGTCTCGCTTGCAATCGTACCATTTTGGAATTGAAACACCAGTAACGATCGACGGGCCGATTCGTTTGAATTCCTTGCAATCGTACCATTTTGGAATTGAAACATTAATAAAATGATGTATCCCCCGCAGCCGTCCGATACTTGCAATCGTACCATTTTGGAATTGAAACTTGTTTTTCCTATTGAATGGCATTTGCATTTAGTTGCCTTGCAATCGTACCATTTTGGAATTGAAACGCGTAATGGAATATCTAAAATGTGGGGTTATCATGCCTTGCAATCGTACCATTTTGGAATTGAAACAAACTAAATACGATACAGACTTTGCAGCATCGAGCCTTGCAATCGTACCATTTTGGAATTGAAACGTGTTGGCAAAACCTACAATTGTATTTTGGTCAATTCTTGCAATCGTACCATTTTAGAATTGAAACTGCAAAAGCCGTGGAAATATGGCGTAACTAATTGACTTGCAATCGTACCATTTTGGAATTGAAACATTGCATTCCATGACCTATTTGGCGCATTTCGGTCTTGCAATCGTACCATTTTGGAATTGAAACTTGTTCAAGTGTGGCCAGGTCTTGGAATCGTTCAACTCTTGCAATCGTACCATTTTGGAATTGAAACGGAGGCAGCAAGCCTACGCCAGCAATGCCTGCATTCTTGCAATCGTACCATTTTGGAATTGAAACCCGATGGAAACGATACAAACGCCTATGTGAACACCGCTTGCAATCGTACCATTTTGGAATTGAAACAAGCAAGCAGCTTGGTCATTGCCCGGATCAATGCTTCTTGCAATCGTACCATTTTGGAATTGAAACCATTATTATGGGTTATTGTACAAACGACTTGGTACTTGCAATCGTACCATTTTGGAATTGAAACCTTACCGCAAAGCCTAAAGTTTTACCTGTTTCGCCCTTGCAATCGTACCATTTTGGAATTGAAACATGTTAACGGGGTCAGCGTCGCATAGGTCGACGAACTTGCAATCGTACCATTTTGGAATTGAAACGATTACAGCGAATGCCTGCTTGGGGGTTAGTTTTGCTTGCAATCGTACCATTTTGGAATTGAAACCATAAAAAACTTGAAAACGATAAGCAATGACACGAGCTTGCAATCGTACCATTTTGGAATTGAAACTTTTTGGCTGAAGCGGTCCGGAAGGGGCGGAAAACGCTTGCAATCGTACCATTTTGGAATTGAAACCAGATCACCGAGGCGGAGATATTGCTGCAGGTGCTCCTTGCAATCGTACCATTTTGGAATTGAAACACATGCGCGAGTGGGTGATCGGCATGGCACAGGAAGCTTGCAATCGTACCATTTTGGAATTGAAACTCGATAACGGCGACATCACCGAGGTGGGCACCGGTGCCTTGCAATCGTACCATTTTGGAATTGAAACGCAATAGACGTCTCGTGCTCAAATGCAATCTCTTCGCTTGCAATCGTACCATTTTGGAATTGAAACGCCATGATGTCGTGCTTCTCCGGATCGTACACGCTTTCTTGCAATCGTACCATTTTGGAATTGAAACATTAAAAATCCTTGTTCACTTCAACCTTTGTTACCTACTTGCAATCGTACCATTTTGGAATTGAAACAAGCATGAACGTGGTGTATGCAATACCGGCAGCCTCGCTTGCAATCGTACCATTTTGGAATTGAAACACAATTAATTCTGTCGTACCTATTTTCATTTTCTGCCTTGCAATCGTACCATTTTGGAATTGAAACATAAGTCATCACATTTGAATTGATAGAAGACCTATTCTTGCAATCGTACCATTTTGGAATTGAAACTCCTCAATGGATAGCGTAAAGTGCCGGTTAGTGCCTTCTTGCAATCGTACCATTTTGGAATTGAAACAGGTAAAAGCAACACGCAAAGGAGCAGAACTAATTCTTGCAATCGTACCATTTTGGAATTGAAACTCGGTGGATGCAAGGTGAATGCTATGGATTTGTCCTTGCAATCGTACCATTTTGGAATTGAAACCTGGAAGAGCCCACTCCTGTCAAACCTTGTAAACGCTTGCAATCGTACCATTTTGGAATTGAAACCTGTGGGCTACGCACTATCGTATCGTGCGCATGCTTCTTGCAATCGTACCATTTTGGAATTGAAACCTGTATATTCCAATTCAGCACCATACGGCAAAAAGCTTGCAATCGTACCATTTTGGAATTGAAACAATCCGGGTCGGGTATCTGACACCACGGATAATAAACTTGCAATCGTACCATTTTGGAATTGAAACATAAAAACAAAGCATAATGCGGATAAATTAATTTCCTTGCAATCGTACCATTTTGGAATTGAAACTGTGTCGCTGCTGGTAGTTGGCGCAATGCGCCAAAACTTGCAATCGTACCATTTTGGAATTGAAACAATAGGCGGCAGTAAAAGCGTCTACATAAGGTGGTGCTTGCAATCGTACCATTTTGGAATTGAAACTCAATGATGGTATTAAGATGGCGGCTGCTTACAGCGCTTGCAATCGTACCATTTTGGAATTGAAACGAGGTAGAGATCGATCAGCAACTCGCTGAGGCGCCGCTTGCAATCGTACCATTTTGGAATTGAAACGTCGAAAAACGATTACAAATCGGTAGGGCATTCGTCTTGCAATCGTACCATTTTGGAATTGAAACGTCAAAGACATCCCTGGGGTCGGTTGCTGACCGTCCTTGCAATCGTACCATTTTGGAATTGAAACAACAAGGACAAGGCTTTCCCGATCTACGAAGGGCGGCTTGCAATCGTACCATTTTGGAATTGAAACTGAGCGCCGCCACCGCGGAACCAAGGGCCACCAGCTTGCAATCGTACCATTTTGGAATTGAAACTGTGTACAGTCCATTGTCCGGGGCCGGGGTTTCGGGTCTTGCAATCGTACCATTTTGGAATTGAAACGCGATCCGGGGGGCTATCTCTAGCAGGCGAAGCTCCCTTGCAATCGTACCATTTTGGAATTGAAACTAATGAACAGGGCCGCAAGTAAAATGACATTCAATGCTTGCAATCGTACCATTTTGGAATTGAAACACATTAGGCGGGCTGCTTTTTGAAACGTATTGAACTCTTGCAATCGTACCATTTTGGAATTGAAACATAATCATCCGAGGATGGCGAAACGGGTGTCGAGCCTTCTTGCAATCGTACCATTTTGGAATTGAAACTAAATTTAATGGTGTTGGCGGAATTTGCTTTCCGCGCTTGCAATCGTACCATTTTGGAATTGAAACGTAGCACACCCTTGGGTAATTTTCTTGGACGATGACGCTTGCAATCGTACCATTTTGGAATTGAAACATAGTGCGTAATCCCGTCCTTTGTTGCAATTGTTGCTTGCAATCGTACCATTTTGGAATTGAAACAGCCTAACCAATTCAGCGCTTTTTATGTCTATTCCCCTTGCAATCGTACCATTTTGGAATTGAAACAAATTCGCCCGATTCACAATCGTACACGGTCGGCAACTTGCAATCGTACCATTTTGGAATTGAAACGCGAGTAAGGAGGCTAAGGTTAGTTTTCAGTTGGGCTTGCAATCGTACCATTTTGGAATTGAAACCTGTCGGCCTGGACCCACTGCACCCCGGTTTCCCCTTGCAATCGTACCATTTTGGAATTGAAACTGCCGGGCCGGGCTGCCAGTATTATTAAATCTGACTCTTGCAATCGTACCATTTTGGAATTGAAACACGCTGGAAACAGGGCTACGCCGGGCACAATATGCCTTGCAATCGTACCATTTTGGAATTGAAACTTGTGCAGGTCGAGCATATATGCGCCGGAGTATTGGCTTGCAATCGTACCATTTTGGAATTGAAACCTGAAAGACGAAATGTATTTCTTCAAAGCGAAGCGACTTGCAATCGTACCATTTTGGAATTGAAACGCCGAAGGCAATAAAACCTTAATAAACCTGCCGGGGCTTGCAATCGTACCATTTTGGAATTGAAACATGTGCAGAACCGAGCTGTGTGTGTATCAGCCGGCTTGCAATCGTACCATTTTGGAATTGAAACTTTGTCTGCGTAGCCAGGTCGCCAAGTTCAACGCCCCTTGCAATCGTACCATTTTGGAATTGAAACTTTATAACTTGAGTTAAGAAGGTAAAAGAATCAAGACTTGCAATCGTACCATTTTGGAATTGAAACATGGCACCAGCATCGTCTTTTTTCTTGTCTGGCCGCTTGCAATCGTACCATTTTGGAATTGAAACGTTTGACGGGCTTGGGTAGTCTTGCTCTGGTTGTCTTGCAATCGTACCATTTTGGAATTGAAACTCAGCAGTTTGTACCGGGCTGCTTCGGCTTTTTTCTTGCAATCGTACCATTTTGGAATTGAAACGTAAATCCGCAGCCACGCCCGGCAAGAAGCCGCGCAACTTGCAATCGTACCATTTTGGAATTGAAACCTTACCCCTTCATTGTACAATGATTGATCGAACATACTTGCAATCGTACCATTTTGGAATTGAAACACAGCACTGGGACGCCTTCTACCGGATTTGGGGGTGGCTTGCAATCGTACCATTTTGGAATTGAAACACAACAAAGACCCACGCCGCCATGCCGAACTCGTCCTTGCAATCGTACCATTTTGGAATTGAAACTGACACAGCACCTGCTACGCATCGACAGCGATGTAACTTGCAATCGTACCATTTTGGAATTGAAACTTTCCCCGTGCTCATCAAACCCGATGTTTGAGAATGCTTGCAATCGTACCATTTTGGAATTGAAACTGAAGGGCAGCCGTTTGAATACTATGCTGCCGCTGCCTTGCAATCGTACCATTTTGGAATTGAAACTGTAGATGCCGTTGGCGCGCTCCAGGAAAGTGCGCCTTGCAATCGCACCATTTCCAAAATCAAAAAAAGGCCCCCGGCCACATTGCGCCGGGAGCCTCCAATTCAGGTAATAAACTACTGCAACTTACACAAATATCATTTCGTGACCTTGATCAGGCGTTTACTTCCAGTGGCATACCGGCCATCGGTCAGGCGCACCAGGAAGAGGCCATCCGCATAGCCGTTCAAATCCAGCGATACCCGGTCCTGGCCGGCCGGCATACGCTCGCGGGATACAAGCCGCCCCATTTGATCGTACAATTCCACCAACAAATCCTGCCTGGCAGGCTCAGCCAACAGCACTTGCGACAGCGCACGCGCCGGATTGGGTGTCAGTTGCCACTGGATACCGGCAAGCGGTTCCGTAGTGCTCACGATATCCACATCCACGCATTCGGATGTTTTCGAACAACCAATTCCATCGGTAATAATTACGGCATACGAGCCGCTCATTGCAGGCGTAAAACTGCTTTCGGTTGCGCCGCCGATGGCTTCATTTGTCGCGCAGTCAATCCATTGGTAAAAAACATCGTCGGCAAGTGCCATCAGGGTATTGCCCTGCAACGACACTGCGGTGTTTACAAGGTTAACCGCCAGGGTAAGCACCACCATGCTGTCACAACCGTTTATGCTGGTCAGTAAAATGGTATACGTGCCGGGAGTATTGAATGTCAACCCCGCAATTTCATAAGATTCGCCCGGACAAATGTGCGCCTCCAATTCGGTAGTCAGATTCGGCAGAAAACTCAATTCCAGTGCGACCAGCGAATCACAGCCGTTGGAACTGATAAGCATTGCCGTGTAGGAACCTGGCGCATCGAGTATTTCTCCATTAAATTCATAAGTGTCGCCGGGGCAAATTGCGGCGTCAAGTTGTGTTTCAAAAATCGGTAATACTGCCAAATTGAGCACAACTGTGCTATCGCAACCATTGACGCCGGTAAACACGGCCGTGTACGCTCCGGGTTCTGTTAAATCAACACCATCAAATTGGTAAGTCGTACCGGCACAAATGGCAACTTCGACGGCACTTGTCGACACCGGCAGTACCGAAAGCACCAGGGTGACTGTCGAATCGCAACCCACGGCATTGGTCAGCACAGCGGTGTACGCGCCGGCGTCGGTCAATTCGTCGCCATTGAACAAATACATTTCGCCCTGGCAAATGCTCGCTTCTAATGCCGTTTCCGAAACCGGCAACACCGTCAGGGTAAGCGCAAGAATGGAATCGCAACCTGCGACATTGGTTAAGGTAGCCAGGTAGGCGCCCGGCTCAGTCAGTTCGTCGCCATTGAACAAGTAAATTTCGCCCTGACAAATACTCGCTTCCAATGCCGTTTCCGAAACCGGCAACACGGCCAAATTCAAGGTAACCGTGGAATCGCAACCGGCAGCATTTGTCAGCACAGCGGTGTATTCGCCTGCGTCGGTGAGTTCAGTGCCGTTAAACAGGTACGTTTCGCCCTGGCAAATGCTCGCTTCCAGCGCCGCAGTGGATACCGGCAAAACGCTCAGCGTCAACATAATCAGTGAATCACAACCACCGTTTGATTGGTAAATCACTGCATATTCACCCGCCGCCGTCAGGGCATCCCCGGCAAACGAATAACTTTCACCGGCACAAATCGAAGCCTGCAAAGCGGTGATCAAGGTATCCAACACCTGAAGTTCCAGTGTCACCAGTGAATCGCAACCATCCACGGAAGTGAAGCGCGCCTGGTAGGTACCGCTAGTATTCAGGTCCTGACCATCAAAAGCGTAGCTGTTGCCTTCGCAGATTTGGGCATTTACCGTAATATCAGCTACCGGCAGTACAATCAGGTTGAGTACAATCGAGGAATCGCAACCGTTTTCGGCCGTAAATGCCTGGGTATAGATGCCGGACGCGTTCAGGATTTCACCGTAAAAATCATATTGCTCATTGCTGCAAATCGTAGCTTCCTGTTCGGTAACCGGAGCGTCCAACACTTCAAGGCTGAGCGTCACAGTCGAATCGCAGCCATTTTCGGCAATAAATACAGCCTTATAAACACCTGCAGCATTCAAATTCAGACCGTCAAACACATAAATCTCGTTGGAACAAATTGTAGCAGCCACCTCCGCTTCAGCCAGCGGCAAATGTTCCAGGGTGAGCACCACCGTTGAGTCACAACCATTTTCAGCGTCAAAAACCGCGGTGTAGGTGCCTGGAGCGTCAAGTTGCTGTCCGTCAAATTCATACGAGGCATTGGCACAAACGGCAACACTCAACATCGTTTCAAAAACCGGCAGCACCGTCAGGTCAAGAATGATCATCGAATCACAACCGTTTTCCGCAATCAACATTTCAGAATAGGTGCCCGGATCGGTCAGTTCCGTGCCTTCGAAAATGTAGGTTGCACCGGCGCAGATCGTGGCCTCCAGTTGCGTGGATGCTACCGGCAATACTTCCAGCGTGAGGAAAACCAGGGAGTCACAGCCATTGATGCTCTGCAAATTGGCCTCGTACTGGCCGGAGACAAAAAGTTCGACCCCATCGAACAGGAATATTTCACCTGCGCATATCGTTTCGGCTACCTCGGTTGCCGGGATTGAATCCAACACCGTCAGGTTGAGCGTGATCGTTGAATCACAGCCCAATTCCGAAGTCAGCATGGCCGCATACGTACCCGATTCAGTCAGTATTATCCCGTTGAACGGATAACTTTCACCAACACAAATAGTGGCATCGATTACCGTTTCATAAACCGGCGCTACCGACAAGGTCAGGTTGACGGTGCTGTCGCAGCCAGTTTCTCCGATCAAAATCGCGGTGTAGTTGCCCGGATCGGTCAACAGATTGCCGTCGAGTTCATAGCTGTCGCCTGCGCAAATCTGAATTTCCAGGTTTGTTTCCAATACCGGCAATATTTCCAACACCAACGTCACTGTGGAATCGCAACCGTTTTCGGTAGTCAGCACGGCGGGGTATGTACCGCTTTGGCTCAAGGTTTCGCCGGCAAAATCATAGGTTTCACCGTTGCAAAGCGTAACCTCTAGTTCGATTTCCGGAGCATCCAGCACAGTGAGCGCCAGGTTAACCAGGGAATCGCAACCGTTCTCCGCCGTTAACACAAACTGGTAATCACCGGGTGTATTGATTAGCGCGCCGGCAACTTCAATACTTTCATTGGCGCAAATAGTCGCCTCCAGATTGGTGCCCGATATCGGCAGAACGTTCAGTGTCAGTTCGACCAGGGAATCGCAACCGTTCACACTGCTCAGCGTGACAGTATAATTTCCGGGATCCTGAAATTGCTCATTCCCAAGCGAATAGGCTTCGTTGGAACAGATCGTAATCTCTAGTTGAGTAGTTGGAATAGGGTCCAACACCGTTAGCGTCAGGATTAGGGTGGAATCGCAGCCTCCGGCAGCCGTCAGCGGATCCGTGTACACGCCGCTTTCCGTTAAATCCTGGCCGGCAAAAGTATAGGATTCGCCTGCGCAAATTGTGGCAGCCTGTTCAGTTTCAAAAAATGCAGCAACCACCAGGTGCAGGGTGACGGTGGAATCACAACCGTTCACCGCAGGCAAAACCTGGACATAGGTGCCGCTCTGGTCCAGCGTATCGTTTTGAAAAACATAGGTAAATCCCTCGCATACGCCGGCGTTCAGCGTTGTTTCTGCCCTTGGCAAAACCGTTAACACCAGGGTTACCACCGAATCACAACCACCGCTGGCAAGCAGGGAGTCCACATAAGTGCCGCTTTCGGTGAGCGCCGCATTGCCAAAGAAAATAGTGTCGCCATGGCAAATGGTTTGGGCTTGTTCGAGGTCAAAAAAGGGCACAAAGTCAAGGGAAAGGCTAATGATGGAGTCGCAACCATCCGGTGTCGAAAGCGTGTGCTCATATTCCCCCGATGCAGTCAGAACATCCCCAAAAAAATCATAGGAAGCCCCTTCGCATAACGTTACGCTCCATGCCGTAACCGGGGCAGGCAATACAGTCAGGGTAAGGACCACCGTGGAGTCTGAGCCGTCCACAGCGGTGTAGGTTTCGGTGTAGATGCCGGATTCGGTCAGGAGCACATCACCAAACATGTAGGCTGTACCGGTACAAATTTCAGCTTCGAGGTTAGTCGTGTCTACTAAAAAACCGGGTTCAAGGGTGGGCAGGGCCGGTGCTCCGGCAGCAGCCGGCGAAACAGTTCCCAGCAATAAAACCGGGAGTAAAAGGGCAACTGCACGGGCAGATAGTCCGGATAAGCGGAAAGTAATTTGTTGCAGCGTAATCATGTAACATGAAAAGTGGATTGTGAAAAAATAAGGGCGTACGATCTCCGGGTTGGCGGGCTTGGGTATGCACATGTTCAGGTACAAGAAACCAATCCACAGGATTAAAAAAACGGACCTGTTCAACCTCGGAATGCGATGCTGTTTTCAAGAACTGTGCAAAAGTCTGTTGGAAAAACAATGAAAAGTTTGACCTGCATCAAACTTGGGCGCATTGTGGGTGGAAAGGAATACCACCAGCCCGGTTGCGGCGTTTTTCGGCCGGTAATTTGATTGATCCCCCGCAATTGATTTTCACAAAAACATCATTCACCTACTAACAGTATCCGCAAAATGAATAGCGAACCAAAATCCATGCGTATCTACGCCATCTCCGTAACCGTCCTTTTGCTTTTAGCCGGGGGGCTAAGCTGGTCGTTCTGGCGCAAATCCGATAGCCTGGGCGCCGAGAACAAGCGGCAGGAGCTGTTGCTCGAATCATTGAATGCCGAGAAAACCCGGTTGACCGCGAGTCTCGACAGCCTGCAAATCGCTATGAGCAACCTGCGCACAGAAAATGAAACACTCGAAGGCAAAGCCACCGCATCGGCAACCATCATCCAGGAAAAAGACGCGCTGATCCGCCGGTTGAAAGGGCAGCAGTCCAAAAAAATGAAGGAACTGCAGCTGCAGGTCGAAGCGCTCAAAAAAGCAAAAACCGAATACGAAACCATCCTGGCTGTCCTGCGTGCCGAAAACGAGCAACTCAAGGCGGAAAATGCTGAACTCAAAGCGGAGAACGCCGGCTTGCGCGACGACAACTCCCAGTTGTCCAGCCGGGTAGACGATCTGGCGCAGAAACTCGCCGAGCAAATCCGCAAAACCCAGTCGGCACAATTCAAAGCCACCGCCTTCCGGGTTGAAGTGGAACGTCGCAAAGAAAAGCTCACGGCAAAAGCCAGGCGCGCGCGCAACCTCAGCATCAGCTTCGACCTCGCCGATGTACCCGAACAATTCCGCGGGTCGCAGAAACTGTACCTGGTTATTTCGGATGAAAACGGGAAACCGGTTTCCGCCGCCAACCCAACGAAAGTGACCATACAGGCGCCTGCCGGCGACATTCCGGTAATTGCGCAGCAAACGCGTTCGGTTAACCTCGATCAAACCCAACGCCTGGCATTCAATTACAAACTGGAAGAAAAAATGAAAGGTGGCAACTACGTGGCTGCCGTTTATTGCGAAAAAGGCCTGTTGGGCGCCTCCAGTTTCCGACTGCAATAATTCCACTCATCCCGGAGTCGATTTTAAACCCAGCCCGATTGTCCTAATCCATCTGAGCCGTCCCGGATTTCCGGGCGGCTTTTTTGTTTTCGCCTGGAACAAACAGGAGTCTTGCGAATCAGGGGCTCGAATAGCAATTATATCTTTAATTAAAGCCCGTAGGGCTGACATTTCTATAGAATTCAAGACAAGAAAGATGATAGCGCCGTAGGTGCGGCAATATAATGGCACGCCTAAGGCGTTTAGAAAACTGCGAGGCAGTCATTTTCTACTATAATGTCAGCCCTACGGGCTTGGTAAGCTTATTTGAACCCCTTGATTCGCATAACACATGTTTTTTGTTTTCTCCCAAAAATAAAAAAGGCGGCTTCCTTTGAAACCGCCCGTGCTGCACGATTTATTATCTGTGGCACCTAAACTATCAATCTACAGTCTACTCATGGTGTTCTTTTAATGTGGCTCAGGCAAGCGCCCGGGCAGATGGTACCTGGCCTGTGGCCATCGCCAATGCGATCAGTGCTTCAAGGTCGCTTACCATAATGCGCCGCCCGCGTACGTGCACGACACCGTTTTCGCGAAATTCACGCATGGTCCGCACAATCGTTTCCAGCGAAGCACCTACATAATCAGCCAAATCCGTGCGGGTAAATTGAATAACAGCCGTAGCATTTCCCGGCAAACGGTATTTCTCATGCAGGATCAGCAGCGCCAATGCCAACCGCATACGTACCGGCGTAGCATCAAAAGCAGCCTGAAAATTCGTCCAGGCAACAAATTCCTGGCTCACGGCTCTAAGCATGAATTGTGCAAAAAAAGGCGACTCCCCGATCAGGTTGTTAAACGCGTCGGAAGGCATGAAATGCAGGGTACAATTTTCCAGCGCCTCAACGGTATAGGTGTGCATACCGTTGGTAAAAAGCGGACAATAACCCAGCATATCGCCTTCGGAATAGACATGCGCGATCCGGCGTTGCCCGCCTTTTTTTTCCTGGTAGCTTTTTACTTTTCCCTGTACCAAAAAATAAATTCCCCGGGCGGGATGGCCCTGCCGAAACAGCAGTGCACCCTTTTTCAACGTTGTCGGAACCACACCCCGGCGAAAGTGCTCTGCAGCACCCGGAGGCAGTTGATCTACCGTCGCCAGGTGGCGAAACTGAAAGGGGGAGACAATTTTTTCGATTGCTTGCATCTGACAAGACATAGCGCTGTACAATTTTGATGCAAGGTTTCGGCGGCCACCTTAAAACGGCCTTAATCCACACCTTAAAACTGGCTTAATACACGAAAAATGTCGTTTAACAGCCATTTCAAGCCGTAGGAAATCGAACGGTGAAGCAGTTCAAACCTTCCGTCGAAACAGCATAGGCCAATGTGCCCCGGTGCAGCCGGACAATACGCTGGGCAATGACCAGGCCAAGGCCAAAACCGCGTTTGTCATGCGCATTTTGCCCCCGAAAAAAAGGCGTAAACAGTACTCTGACCTCAGCATCCGAAAGCACTTTCCCTGCATTTTGAAAATGCAGGGAAACCATTTCCTTTTCGGGTTGAATTTGAATTTGCACCGATTGGTCGGGACTGTAGCGACAGGCATTTTCAATCAAATTCCGAATGGCCGTGCGAAGCAGTGCGCTGTTGCCCTGCAGCTGTAGTTCGTTTTGATCTTCCGGCACTGCGGCAAAATTGACCAAAATGCGGAAGTCGGAATTTAATGCCCTTTGCTCCTCGATGGTTTGAAACAATACCTCATCCAGGCGGATCAGCGGAGTATCGGGCTTCAGTTCCAGCTTTTCGAACTGGCCCAGCAGTAAAATTGCATTGGACATACTGATCAAGCGGCTTTCCTCTTCTTGCAACGAGCGGAGAATGACCTGATATTCATCGACAGTTCGGGCTTTTGCCAGTGCATTTTCCGTTTCGGAAAACATATTTGCCAGTGGCGTACGCAACTCATGAGAGGCAAACTGGACAAAACTGCGCTGTGCTTCAAAAGCCTGCTCCATGCGCTCGAGCAGGGCATTAAAATTTTGCGCCAGGGTGGTAAGTTCCGCCTGGTTTTTGGGAACATCCAGCCGCATTTTCAGGTTGTCACCGCCGATTCCGGCTACGCGTTGGGTCAGTTGGATCAAGGGGCGGCTGACAATGTTGCGCACATATAAATAAGCCATACAAACCGCAAGCGCCAGGCCCAAAAACCAACTCAACAGCAGTGTATTGCGCAAGTTGGTCATTTTACGCCAGCCAAAGCGGTCGTATGCTGAAGCAATCACCAGATAAGAATCTGCACCTTCATTCAGGCGAAGCCCGAGCAGTTCTGTTCGGGATTCGGGGTCAATCCGGCGCACCTCACCCGCCCGGTTCACGTCGGCCAGCAAAGCATAGTCAAAAAGAATACTGTCTTCATCGACCGTGCTGTAGATCAACCGGTTTCCGGCATCAAACACCAGTATTTGCTCCTCGGGAAGGGTCATCAGGGTATTCCGGTCGATGATTCGCAAAAGCACTGAATCAATTTCCTCCACTTCTACCAACAAGCGTTGGGTGGTGCGTGCTTTTTGTTCCAGTCGGCTGTAAAACTCTTCCCGGCGAAAGTCGGCAGTGCGCAGGTAGATACCGACAAAGGTGACTGCCAGAATAATTGCTGCCAGAGCGGCAAACCAAATTGCGAGTTTGAGTTTGAGATTCATTCAAGCGGCTTTAAAAAATACCCGAAGCCTGGTTTGGTATGAATGAGTTTCTGTTCGAAGGGCTTGTCAATTTTATTGCGCAAAAAATTGATGTACACTTCGATGGTATTTGTACTGGCGCCAAGGTCCATATCCCAAACCTTTTCAGCAATCTCCTGCTTCGATACCACCCGCCCCCGCGAGCGGGCCAGCAGGGCCAGCAAAGCAAATTCGCGGGCGGATAGAGTCATCGGTTGACCGGCACGGCTAACCGTTTTATGCGCAAAATCAATCTCCAGGTCTGCCACCTGAAATTTGTCGTCGTAATTGCGGTCTACCTGGCTGCGTTTAAGAAACACCTTCACCCGCGCAAGCAACTCGGTAAGATGGAATGGCTTAACCAGGTAATCATCGGCGCCGGAGCGGAAAGCCTCCATTTTATCTTCCAAACCACCGAGTGCCGTCAGCATAATGATGGGCACGTCGGCATCGGCGCTCCGGATGCGCCGGCACAATTCCAGACCGTTGATGTGGGGCAAATTAATATCGAGCAGCACCAGGTCGTACTTTGAGCCACGGATCAGGCTTTCAGCGATCCGACCGTCATAGGCCCACTCAAGCGCATAGCCATGCTCAGACAGATCCTTCCGGATTGCCTTGCCCAGTTTGGGCTCATCTTCCACCAGCAGCAGTTTAGCCATGCTTTCCATAATTCAAAAAACCAGGAGAATTCAGGACGACAAAGATGCGCAAATTGCTCCGGCGCCTTCCTGCAATTTTTATGCCTCATCCGACCAGTTTTTGCACCCGTAACATTTTTTAAAATCAAACCCAACCCTTCCGCTACCCTACCCTGTCTATGCTGATTGAACACACCCGGGTTATTTTTACATGCTCAAACATTGTCACCATGAAAATGAAACAGACGCTCTTCGTTCTTGCTAGTATTGCCCTAGTCAGCCTCCTCGGCGGATGCCTGCGCGACACTTGCACTTCCACCACAACCTACATCCGTTTCGACCCGGTCTATAAAACACCGGCCGAATGCCGTATCGACGTAACCGCTGAAGGACCGCGCGCCCTCAAACAACCGGGGAAAATGTATTTCATCGGCAATTACATGCTCATCAATGAATTTCGTGAAGGCATCCACGTCATCGACAATTCCGACCCCGCCAACCCTACGCCGGTAGCCTTCTGGAATATCCCGGGTAATGTCGACATTGCCGTCAGAGACAACTACCTCTATGCCGACCAATACATCGACCTGCTGAGTATCGATGTCAGCGATATTCTAAATCCCAAACTGATTTGCCGCAGCCAGGATGTATTTCAACTGCACGGCTTCGACAACAACCGGGGTTACCTGGTAGACTACCAGCGGACCACTGTTACGGAGACTGTCGATTGCGATGACAGCCGCTGGGGCAATATTTGGTTCCGCGAAGGCGATGTGATATTTGTTGCCAACGATGCTATAAATTTTTCCAACAGTCCTTTCCAGAAAAACAACGGCCTGCCTGCAAGCACCGGCATCGCCGGTTCCTATTCCCGCTTCGGGCAGTATGACCAGTATTTGTACTGTGTCGACAATAACAACCTGAGACCGTTCAGTTTGTCGAACCCGGCATGCCCGACGGCCCTTGATCCCTTGTTTATCGGCTGGAACATTGAAACCATCTTCCCCTGGAACGACCGCCTTTTTGTCGGCTCGCAAACCGGTGTTTTTATTTTTAATGTGAGCAACCCGGCAATGCCCGTACAAGAAGCCGCCTTCTCGCACGCAAGCGGTTGTGACCCGGTAGTTTGCGACGGTGAAAATGCCTACGTCACTATTCACGACGGCACTACCTGCAACGGCACATTTAACCAGTTGGACATCATTGATATCACCAACTTGCCCAATGCGTTCCTTCGGAAAACGTATCCCATGAAAAAGCCCAAAGGCTTGTCGGTTGCCGGCAATTACCTGTACCTCTGTGACGACGGGCTCAAGATTTTTGACAAAACCGATCCGCTCGATCTGAAGCAACTGAGTCACATTCGAAACCTCGACACCTACGATGTGATTGCCCTGGATGACAGCCATATCCTGGTCATTGGCGCCGACGGGTTTTATCAGTTCGATGTTACGGACCCGGGAGCTCCCAAGCAGATCAGTCACCTGACTGTTTCACAGTAAAGAACAGAACCATGAAACATATTTTTCGAGTATTAACACTGGGGCTGCTGCTGTTTTGGCAGCCCCGGTTTTTAACCGCGCAGGATGCAAAACCGGCTTGCAAAGACATCCTGTACATGATCGACGGCGGAAAACTGCATGGCCAGGTTCTGGCGACCAAAGCAAACGGCGACACCCTGGTTTTTCAAACCTGGAGCGGTATCGTTTTTAATTTGCCCAAAAATCAGATTCGGCGACTCGTTCAAAA
Source organism: Lewinellaceae bacterium (assembly GCA_020636075.1). GTDB lineage: Bacteria > Bacteroidota > Bacteroidia > Chitinophagales > Saprospiraceae > M3007. Next base: position 277,822 of record JACJYO010000001.1, read on the forward strand.
ATGCAAGGATCAGCAACAGCCCCTTGCCCTGCAAATTCGCCCGTATTCCTTTAAAGAAAAGGGCTGGTATCACAATACCCGCATGGCGGCACTCATTGGGCAGGCGTATTACGGCACCAACCGAACCGGTTTTCTGATCCAACACAGCAGCGGCTGGATGTTCAGGCGCCAACTTGGGGCCGGTTTGGGCGTCGGCTTCGAAATGTTCGACCCCAAAGGCAACGATGCTGCCACCTATCCCGTCTATGCCGAAGTGCGCAGTTATCTTTTTCCAAAAAACACAACGCCCTATGCCACACTTGGCGCCGGCTGGGCGTTCACTGGAAACACTGCCAACGAAGGCTGGGGGCAGACGGACAAATGGAAAGGCGGTTGGCTGGCACAAGCGGAGCTTGGTTACCGGATCGGAAATAATTTTACCGTATTTGGCGGCATTCGGCTGCAACATAAACAGCGGGAATGGACGTCAGTCTGGGGGCCCGATTCCGGATTTGGCGTAGACCGCATTTTACACAAACGCTTTTTACTCGGGATTGGACTACTTTTATGATTAAACGTTAACGCGTGAACCGGAGCCCGGGTGGGCATGCCTCAATGCATTTTTTCGGAAAAAAGAAATACACAGAAAACGAACTGGTAGAGGGTTGTGTACGCAATGATCGGCGTGCGCAGGAGGTCTTTTATCGCACCTTTTTCCCTGAAATGCTTCGCATGGTTCGCCGCTACACCCGGGATGAAGACACCGCGCTGGAAATTGTAAACAACGGCTTCCTGCGCGTTTTTAAGAAACTGGACACTTTCGCCTTCAAAGGCAGCCTCGAAGGTTGGGTACGGCGGTTGGTGTATCACAGCATGGCCGATTACTTCCGCAGTAATGCCCGCTACCTGCATTTTCTGGTGCTGGAAGAGCGCGATGATGTGGTGCCGGAGCGTAGCCATGATGTTTTTTTTGAAGAAGATATTTTGAAAATAGTAGGCCAGTTGCCTCCGGTTTCCCAGGAGGTTTTCCGCCTGTATGCCATCGAAGGATATTCCCATGCTGAAATTGCAGAAAACCTGAAAATGAGTGAAGGGACGTCCAAGTGGCACCTGTCTACTGCCCGGCAAAAACTGCGACAACAACTTATAGAACTCGGCCATATTCCACACAAACAGGAACGTATGGCTTAGGTGCTATCCCCCACTTCACATGAATACTAAAAAGAAAAGAAGGACATAATCCGCAATTCGGTCAAAACATGGATAAAAACGTCTACAAATCAGATAAGAATCTGGAAAACCGAGGCTGGCAAGCCATGCAGGAGCTGCTTGACCGGGAGATGCCGGTGGAAGACCGGCGCCGTCGGCCGCTGTGGCTGTTCTGGCTTTTTGGCCTCATGCTCTGCCTTACGACTACTTATGTTGTTTGGCAGGCATGGCCTTCCGAATCGGACCAACCTACTGCCGAGGCTGCGACACCCATCGCGGGACTCCCCAACCAATCTGGATCGGACACTAAATTGTCTGACCGGCAGCAGCAATCAAATCAAGCGCCCTTCACGTCCCAAAATATAACCTCTTCCAATACATCAGCAATTCAAATTGACCGCCCCCGGGAAGGAATAGTTCGCACGATCCCGCAACATCAACAGGCTCCTGTGCAATGGAATAATGATCCCATTGCTGAAAACAGTTCACCCGAAACCGCTGCTTTGCCTAAAACTTCGGCATCGGTGGCAATGGAGCAGAGCGAAGCACCCAGCCAACCCTTAACCGAAAAATCTGTAGGAAACAAAACGTCCGCAAACGCAGTCATTGAGGCCAACCAAATTGAGTACGATCAACAGGCCGCGTTACCCGAACTGCCGAACGGTCTCCAACCTGTCGTCCAGATGGCTTCCGAATTCCCGCCATTGACCGGGATACCCGAACCAGTTGTTCCGGCCTCCACAGATACCATTGCAAATGTAGATGAACAACCGCCCATTGAACCTGTAAAACCAAACCTGTTGAAGCCCTGGTCCTTCGGTGCTACCGTGGGCTTGCTGACCGGCTCTGATTTCAATTACACAGGCACAAACGTTGGACTCTCCGTTGAATGGCAACCTGCCCGCCGTTGGGGTTTGCGTGGAAGCCTGTTGTATCAATTTCAAAAACTGCAAAAAGAGCAGCGTTCGATCCTTGAAGTCAGTTCCGGCTCCTATGTACTGCTTACCGGCGATCAAACCGCCCTCGATCCAGGCGGAAGTATTGTTGTAAGCAACCCCATGCAAAACAGCAATCTGGTTACACCGGTGTATGTTCCGGTATCACGCCTGCACAGGCTGGAAATTCCGGTCAACTTTTTCTGGCACCCGCTCCGGAAATGGCGGGTAGTGGGCGGACTTAGCATGGGCTTGAATCTATATGCCCAATCCGGCCAGCAAACGCTGAAAAACAATCTCGTATTGAATGTGCCGTCCGGGGAAGCCAATCGAAATCTGAACCAGGAAATCACCAAGCAACTGCCGGATTGGGACCTCCGGTGGAATGTCGGCATTGGATTTAAGCCGAACCGGCACCTGGCATTTGAATTGTATATGCACAATCCATTCAAACTGTTGCCCCAAAACGGGAACGCAGATTACCTTAAATTGAGCGATCAGGGAGCTGCTTTCGAAAGTTATGGCCGACAAGTTGCAACCAGCCGAACGACCATAGGCGACCAGACCTTGTTCCAGATTTCGGCCTCCGCGTTTTTTTAACCGAATTTATAGCAGCAAACCTTCGAAGTAAGCGACTTTTGCTGCATGGATAACAACGAACCGCTCGAACAGGAACAAAAACCAGCAGACGAGGCGCCGCAACCGGAGGTTCCACCCCGGATGATCAGCTTTAGCGACGCCGATGTCAGCACCCGGTACGATGATGTGTACGAAGACCGGGTGCCGGATGAGGTGGTCCATGTGGGATGGCAGGATGATGCCTATGAATTCAGGTGCAAAAATGGGGTACACCTCCGAATTCAGGTCGTCGCATCCGGTATCATTCGCCTACGATACAGCCCGGATGGGCTCTTCCAACCCGACCATTCGTATGCCGTTCTGCCTGACTTTGCTCCGGAAAAAGTTAAAGCCACATTGAATGAAAGTGCCAACGAGTATTTGTTGGTCTGCGACCCCTTGCAGGTAGTTGTAGCCAAAGACGGCGCCCGTGTGCGATTTTTTGACTTGCACGATCGACTGCTCAACGAAGATGCCGATGGCTATTCTGCCCGGCGCACCATCATGGACGGCTGGTGTGCGCTCAAACTGTCCAAAAAGTGCCAACGCAAGGAGGTGTTTTACGGGCTTGGCGATAAAACCTGCAGCCCCGACCTCCGCGGAAAAAAATTTCAAAATTGGTGCGAAGACGCCTTTGCCTTTGGGCGTGAAACGGACCCGCTGTACCGGGCCATTCCATTTTACTACGGCTTAAACCAGGGCATTGCCTACGGTATTTTTCTGGATAATACTTGCCGCACGTTTTTCGACTTTGATACTGAAAACACCAATGTCACGTCCTTCTGGGCGGAGGGTGGTGAATTGAATTACTATTTTATTTACGGCCCAGAGTTGGTTGACGTAGCACGCGCATATGCCCGGCTAACCGGCAAACCTGAATTACCGCCACTCTGGGCACTTGGCTACCACCAATGCCGGTGGAGTTATTATCCGCACAGCCGGGTATTGGAAATCGCCGACAAATTCCGCGAGATGCAGATCCCCTGCGATGCCATCTACCTCGATATTGATTACATGGACGGCTTTCGCTGTTTCACCTGGAATACTGACCATTTTCCGGATCCGAAAAAACTCATCGATGAGTTGAACGAAAAGGGATTTAACACGGTGGTCATGATTGATCCGGGCATCAAGGAAGACCCGGAATACCCTGTTTACCGGGAAGGTTTGGCAAAGGGCATGTTTCTCCGGAGTGCCGACGGCGCTATAGCCAAAGGACCAGTCTGGCCGGGCTTTTGCGCTTTTCCGGATTTTACCCATCCGGATGTTCGGCAATGGTGGGGCGATTTGTACGCCGGTTTGTACCAACACGATGGCGTCAGCGGGTTCTGGAACGACATGAACGAACCTGCGGTGTTTCACGTCAATCACAAAACCCTGCCCGATTCCGTATTGCACCATTACGAAGGTCATCCTGCCGGTCATCGAAAAGCACATAATGTGTATGGCCAACTGATGAACCGCGCCTCCTGGGAAGGATTCAAGCGCCTGCAGCCCGACAAACGCCCTTTTTTGCTCACCCGCGCAACCTATTCGGGCGGCCAGCGCTATGCCGCCGTATGGACAGGCGATAACTTCTCCAACTGGGAGCACCTGGCCATTGCCAATGTGCAATGCCAGCGCTTGAGTGTATCCGGCTTTTCATTTTGTGGAACGGATATCGGTGGTTTTGCTGGCGAGACCGAAGGCGAATTATTTATTCGATGGCTGCAACTGGCCGTTTTTCATCCACTCATGCGGGTGCACAGCATGGGCCAGCATGCCGCCGGTGACGTTGCGGTAACAGACGAAGCCCAGTTGGCAGACCCGGCATTACACACTTCAGACCAGGAACCCTGGTCTTTCGGGGAGAAATGGACGGCTTTGGCGAAAAAAGCCATTGAGTTGCGCTATGCGATGCTACCTTGCCTGTACACTGCCATGTGGCGAAACAGCCAGGACGGGACCCCGGCAATTCGTCATGCGGCCTTTGCCGATGCGGAAGACCCGAAACTTTGGGATTGTGAGCGTGATTTTCTGTTTGGCGATCACTTGTTTGTCAGCCCGGTGGTGCAACCCAAATTACAGCGCCAACTGGTTTATCTGCCCAAGGGAAATTGGTACTATTTCTGGACAGGTCAGCCCTTCAGTGGAGAAATTTTTGTAAACGTAATGCCGGAACAAATTCCATTTTTTGTGCGTGAGGGCGCTGTTTTGCCAACCTACCCGGTGCGGCAACATACTTCGGAGAAACCCGTAGACGAATTGACGCTTTACGTGTATTACAAAAATGGCGTCGAAACCAGCCAACTGTACGAAGATGCCGGAGAAGGATACGCTTATCAGGAAGGTAACTTTTGCCTGCGCACCTGGGAAACAACAGGCGCTGAAAATACCTTTTCTATAAAGCAAATTATTGAAGGCAACTGGGAGGCGCCCTATCAGAAAATCAAACTGTTTCTGGTCGGTTTCCCTACCTATGTCCGGCAGTGTCAAGTAGACAAAGACGAAATGCCCATCAAAGAAATCCGCCTGCGCGACCGGGCATTGTACACCGTAACAGTATCGCCTGATTTTAAACGTATTACATGGCACGCTTAAACTGGATCCGAATAGCCTACCACATCAGCTTTTGGCTGGTATACCTGTTTCTGAATTCCTGGCTTGGGAGCATATTCAACCGGGTGGAACTGGACAAAGCCTTTTTGGGTGAGGCGGCTGTGTTGCCGGTAAAAATCCTGTTAACCTACTTTGTTTTTTACTACATCATTCCGCTCTACCTCGACCGGGACAAGGTGTGGAAACTCGTAGGGCTGACACTGATTGCCTTTGCTGTGGCCAGCCTGCTTTACCGGATGGTGACGGCCTGGTTCTTTTTCCCAATTTTTGAACCCGAGCGTTCGATCCCCTTTTTCTTCCTGCCCGGCCTTTACCTGACATCGTTTGATTTGTTTATTACCGTTGCCGCTGCAACAACCATTAAAATGATCCGGGTGCACTACAAAAGCCTGGAATTTGAACAGGAATTGCTACGAGAGAAATTACAATCGGAATTGAAGTTTTTGCGCACGCAGACCAACCCGCATTTTTTGTTCAACACCCTCAACAATCTGTATGTGCTGGCCCGCAAAAAATCGGACAATACCGCCGATGCAATTATGATGTTGTCAAAGATCATGCGGTTTGTGTTGTATGATTGCCGGTCGGCTTTTATCCCCATCGCAGACGAAGCAAAGGTTATTCAGGACTATATCGCGCTCGAAAAACTGCGCTACAATACCCGGCTGCAAGTTGAGTACCAGGAAAACATTGCACCACCGGGCGGCTCGATTGCACCGTTGCTGCTGCTGCCATTTGTGGAAAACAGTTTCAAACACGGCGCAGGTGGCACAACCGGGGATGCTAAAATTTGGATCAACATTCAGTTTGATGCCAATAAACTGGATTTTGAAGTAAAAAATACGGTTGAAGAGAAAGACAGCCGGCCGAATCCGGAAGGCATCGGGCTAAAAAATGTTAAACGTCAACTGGACCTGATCTACCCCGACCGGTATTCCCTGACCACCGGCCGTCAGCATGGCGTTTACGTCGTTCACTTGAATATAAATCTGGAGCAAGACTGATCCATTTTCCCGTTAAGGTGTTTGAAAAGCAGCCTTTTTTACGCAATCCTCCCTTATTTTGCGTTAGATCAATAAATTTTAAAAAAAATTTGCGGGAGCAGGCAACCAAAAAACATAATTGGCTGCCAAACAAAAACCGTACAACCTCATGCAACAACTAACCGACCATGAATTGGTGCAGGGCGTGCTGGAAGGCAGCCCGACACATCAGGCAGCGTTGTACCAACAGTACAGCGTTCCGATGTTCCGGGTGCTTCTGCGTTTTGCACGCGACCGGGCTGAGGCGGAAGATATGCTGCAGGATGGTTTTGTGCGGGTCTTCCGGGATTTGAAGCAGTTTCGGGGCGATGGCGCCCTGGGCGGCTGGATTCGAAGGATCATGGTTAACACCGCGCTTAGCCAATTGCGCAAACAACGCGACTTTATCCGCGATACGTCTGACTTTAGTCCTTTTGAAAACCTGTTTCGGACCGAAGAAGATTTTGCGGCAAATATGGATGCTGAAACCCTGATGACCTACCTCCAAAAATTACCTCCCGGCTACCGCGCCGTTTTTAATCTGTATGCCATTGACGGGTTTAGTCACGAAGAAATTGCCAATCAACTGGGCATTTCCATTGGAACCAGCAAAAGCCAGTTGTATAAAGCCCGGGAATACCTCAAACGCATATTGGACAAATCCTTTATTACCTGAAACCGAAAAATAACACCGGAGTTACCGGAAAACGCAAAAATGGACGATCCACAAGAGTTTAAATCCCTCGACGCCCTGTTCCGCAAAACGTTCGAAAATTTGCCGGACAGTCCTGCCGCCTCAGGCTGGGATAGCCCGTCGCCCCGAGTCTGGGAGCAGGTGTGCACGCAGATCAAACCGCCTGCCCGGGGCTGGACAGGAAAATCAATCCTGCTCATCAGCGGCCTTGCGGTGGTATTGATGCTAGGCCTGTATTGGGCACTCACCCAAACTGACTCCGGAGCACAACTGCAAGCACCTACGGAACAGCCAACCATGCCGGTAGCTACACCGGATGCTTCAGATGCCGCTTCTGCTGAGGATCTTGTTGCAAACGAAACAACTGCCATCCCTGCGGCAACACCCGCTCAGAACAGGCTCAGCCAAAAACAACAGAAGCAAACGAATACCAAAAAAGATTCGCAGTATTCCAACAATACCCAGGAAGAAGCCGCCGAAGGTGTACAACGGCGCTTGCCCGGAAGTGCTCCTTTACCCGGAACAAATCCGGCTTCGCCAAACACAACCGTTCGCCGGCAAATGGAAGCCTGGCGCGGAGCCCCATGGGCGCAACCGCTTGCGCCACTCCCCAACATCCTGGAAAGTCAGTTTATCCGGCCCGTGCCGGAAAGCCTGAAAAATCTGGGAAATTAACGTTGCCTTTTTAGCAGTACCGATTAATAATTAGCCCCGCGGAAGTAATTTCCGCGGGGTATTTTTTTATTAATCATGATAATCGGTATATCGACATAATGTTTTTCAGGATTGCTCCAAAGTCAATTTTCAGGTCAATTAGTTTCCCGGTTTTAATGTCAAAAACCCAGCCATGCACAGTCATATTGCGCTCGCGGTAGGCCCGCTGGACATCTGCGGTTTTTATGACGTTTATGCATTGTTCCTGCACGTTTAACTCGACAAGTCGCTTGTATTTTTCCTCTTCATTTTCGATCCGGTCGAGTTCCTCGTGATGGATCCGGTAAACATCCCGGATGTTCCGCAGCCAGGGGTTCAATATGCCCAAATCGGCCGGTTGCATAGCTGCTTTTACACCGCCACAGTAATAATGCCCGCACACAACCACATGATCTACCATTAAGCTATTCACGGCGTAATTGATCACCGACATTACATTCAAATCGGTGTTCGGCACCATGTTCGCGATATTCCGGTGTACAAAAACCTCTCCTGGCTGTACCCCCATCAGATCCTCCGCAGTCACACGGCTGTCGGAACAGCCGATATACAGGATATCGGGGTTTTGGCCTTTGGCCAGATTCTCAAAATAATGCTCATCCAGCTTGAGCTTTTCCTTAATCCACGTTTCGTTGTTTATGAAAATTTGCTTGATGTCCATAACTCAAGTTGGTTTAATTGTTCGGACTGTAGTGTCGGAGTGACTGGTAGTCACTCCGACACTTGCGTTTGTGATCAATTATTCATCCTTAAACAAGGAATACTCCACTGCATCGGCCATTTCACGGAATTCCCGCCAAGGTCCGGAAAACAAAGCATCAATTCGCGCCAGCAGCGCAGTCGTTTCATCTTCCGCTACTTTCATTGCAAGGCGTGCATTGCCATTGGGTGCGCCCGGCGATTCGCCAATGCGATTTACAGCGCTGCGCAGGAGCGAACTCAGCTCATTGGGATTGCGCTGGATCCCCTTTTTTTCCTCGTGTTCAAAAAATACGTTTTTCAAAACACCGATGCTGTCGCGTAGGGTTTTTCCCAGATCGAGAATCGGCTTTTTTGTGCTGTCCGGCACATTCACAAACTGACTTTCTACCAATTTGATCGTTTTTTCCGCCGAAACCAGGCGGTCATAGGCCTTCTTCGTTTTTTCAATTACAGGATAAAAACTCCGGATAGCCTCTGCGTTTTCCCGACGGGCATCAAGCGGAATATTGAGGCGCGGATCGTCGATAACCTGAAGAACCGTTGAGTCCTTTTGCCCTTTGTAAAGTACCAGCACCTTGTAGCTGCCTGGAAGGACGCCCGGGCCACCGCCTGGTTCCAGTTGGTCGCGGTTAGGTTCACGCCTTGATGGGTATTGCACGCCCCGGGTATCCAATCCCCAGGTAATTCTGCTGAAACAAGTGTCCAGCTCGGTTTGCCAACGCCGGATGGTATCGCCTTCCATGTTGAGCACTAACACCGTAGCTTTTGCCTTTTTGTCGCCGCGGCCACCGCGACCGGGCCGGCGTGGAGTATCGCTCTCCTCATCGGCGGCATCATCCGGTTCTGTTTTTTCTGTCTTTTTAGGTGTTTCGGGTTTCACCCAAACCGGAATTTGCGCAGCGGTACCCTTGTTGGCGCCTGCATAAAAGGCATCTGCTGAAAAACGCGGACCCTGGAACGAACGCCAGGATGCCAGAATAGCAGCTTGTGGGGTGAACAATTTAAAAGACTGGCTTAAAAAACCGGCATTGCGCGCCATCTCGCGTAACGGTGCGATGTTATCCAAAATCCAGAGCGCACGGCCAAAAGTGCCAAGGATCAAATCGCCGTCGCGCGGATGGATTTTCATATCCTGCACCGGCACGCAAGGCAAACCACCAGTTTCATCGGCACTTACCCGCGGCCAATGCATCCAGTTGGCGCCATAGTCGAAGCTGACATGCAAACCCTGGTCGGTGCCCAGAAAAAGCAGGTTGGGAACTTCCGGGTCTTGCGTGACGGAAAGGCAAAAGCCCATTACATTGCTCGGACTGGCGAGGCGTTTCCAGGAACGGCCAAAATCTGTGGTATGGTAGAGATAGGGCGCCCAGTCGTTCAGCCGGTAGTTATTTACCACCACGAAAGCTTCCCCTGCATTTTTTGCCGATGCTTCAATTTGTGGTATCCATGCGCCTTTCGGACAGCCAGGCAACAAGCCGGATAAATTTTGCCAGTTCCTGCCGCCATCCTGTGTGAGTTGCAATTGCCCGTCGTCGGTCCCAACCCAAACGACACCTTGCTGCACCGGACTTGGCGCGATGGCAATGATGGAGCAAAAGTTTTCGGCATTTGTTGCATCGATGGTCAGACCACCGGACGTATTCTGATGCATTTTGGCGGTGTCATTGGTAGTCAAATCGGGTGAAAGCAAATTCCAGGTCTGGCCGAAATCGGGGGAATAGTGCAAAAACTGACTGCCGAAGTACAAACCGCCATCGCGAAACGGGTCCTGCGCAATTCCGGCATTCCAGTTCCAGCGCAAGTCTACTTTATCCGGATGCAGCGGTTTCAGATAAACAGAGTACCCGGTTTGAATGTCCACCTGGCTCAATTCACCGCCTTGCGACATGGCGAAGCAATATCGGCTGTTGTTACGCTGCGGCACCACATCGAAACCATCACCAAAAAGAACCTCCTGCCAATCGGAGTTTCGGATACCACCCGAACGCCAAATGGACGATGGGCCTACCCAGGAGCCGTTATCCTGCAATCCTCCGTAAATATTGTAGGGAATTTCATTGTCGACATTGATATGGTAAAACTGTCCGACTGGGATATTCTCCGCATAGCGCCAGGTGACGCCGCCGTCGCGGGTAATATTGAGGCCGCCATCGTTGCCATCGATCATAAAATCCGGGTCATCCGGATGTATCCAGAAAGCGTGGTGGTCGAGGTGAATCACCCAGCCTTTCCAGGTTTCAAATGATTTTCCGCCGTCCTCACTTCGGTTCAGGTAGGTATGGAGACTGTATACCCGGTTTTCATTTTTAGGATCAACATATATCTCAGCATAGTAAAACGGACGCCCGCCGATGTTATCCGTTGACGTTTTACGCCAATTTCGGCCGCCATCGTTGCTGCGGTACAAGGCGTTTTCTTCGGCTTCGACAAGGGCATACACCACATTGGGTTTGTTATGCGCCACAGCGAGTCCGATGCGGCCAAGCTCACCTTTGGGCAAGCCGTCTTTTTCGGTACTGCGCGTCCAGCTTTCGCCACCGTCGTAAGAAATGTACAGCCCGGAACCGGGACCGCCCGATTTAAAAAACCAGGGCCAGCGCCGGTATTCCCACATGGACGCATAGAGTTTGTTGGGGTTGGCGGGGTCAGCTACCAATTCGGCGCAGCCGGTAAGATCGTTGACGTACAGCACCTTACGCCAGGTTTTGCCGCCATCGGTGCTTTTGAACACGCCGCGGTCTTCATTCGGGCCATTGGTGGAGCCCATAGCAGCTACCCAGAGGATATCGGGGTTGTCGCGATGCAACACAATGCGGTGAATGGTGCGCGTTTGATTTAAACCCATGTCTTGCCAGGTACGACCGCCATCGATGGATTTAAAAATGCCAATACCAAAATTCTGAGAGTTCCGCGGATTCCCCTCGCCCGTACCGACCCAGATGAGATCGGGGTTTTGCGGATGGATCGCCAGCGCACCGATACTTTGCGTAGGCGCCGCGTCGAAAATCGGCTGCCAATCGGTACCGCCGCTGCGGCTGCGCCAAACACCACCGGAAGCTGCGCCGGCATAAATAATTTCCGGGTTGGCAGGGTCGCAGGTGATGGCGGTTATACGGCCCGACATGGCGCCCGGGCCAATGGAACGGAAGTTCAGACTACGCAGTTTTTCCGAATCAATTTTTTGAGAAAACAAGCTGCCCGCAAGGCAAGCCAGAAACAAAACAGTAATTCTATGCTTCATAAAACAGCGGTTAATGACGAATTATGGTTGGCGCAAAATCTGATTATAAACTGAAACGGGTTTCCTTTTTCGATTAAAATTAGTTGTAACGCATGATTTGGAAAGGTTAATCGTTTGTAATCGCAGCGAGCAACTTTGGAAAAAAGTGGAGGCATTTTAGGCCTTGTTTTTCAAAAGAAAGCATCTTTACTGTCAAACGAAACAGACTATTCAGCATGGCAACCCTTACTTACCACACCAATGGCGTTTTACTCGACCGTCGTGATAACGGCCCGGACATGGCGATTTTCGGCAACATACAAGTTCCCCTGATCACGGCCTCTCAGCTGCAGCGTTATGCCGCAATTGTATACGCTGAAGCAGCGTACAGCGCGTTGCTGCATGAAATTAGTCCGCGCGATCCACGCGGAGCATTATGGCGCGAAACCGTTGCCATTGCCATTGCCATGTACAATTATGTCCGCAACAAGAGCATGGCATTTTACCGGGCAGGCCGCATTTACAACATCAACGACCTGGTTAATGATGCTGCTTATGTTAAAGGGATCAACAGCCCCAAATTCAACGAATACTTTATGCCCGGTGGCGATGAAACCAAACGCACCTTCGCAAACCTGGCAGTGCTGAAACTCTTCACCCGCCAGGTGGAGGATATCCGGTCGATCATTTTTGAAATTCAGCAAGCAGCCTACTGGGACGGCAACGATATTTTCCGCCGCTACCGCGAGCACTATCGTGCCAAACAAGGTTTTGAATTGGGCAACCCGGAACATGGCAGGCTGTACCAAAATGTAACGATCATTCCCGGTACGCAGGTCATTGATTCCTGCCCGGCCCAAGACCCGCGTGTAGCGGCCTATCGCCAGTTTACTTTTCTATCGACGATGACGGCGGGCGGCAGTATTTTTTACCGGATACACCCGCAGGCGGTGGCGCAAGGGGTGACTTGGTAATGCCTGGCTTATTTTTGAAATTCTACCCGGGAGTTTGCTAATCATGGCCTTATACCGTGTCAGGTTTTCGCGAGCGCTGAATATTTGGTTATTTTTGAAATAGTCATTTACATAAAATAACCACCATGAAAAAACTTGTACTGCTTTCCTGCCTTTTTACCCTATTCTACACCCAACTGATTGCGCTTGCCCCTGATACCCCGGCCCCGCTCTATGAACATCTGGTGGAGATCAACCGGCAGTGGTTAAAAGTTGTTCCCGGGCAACCATTGCTGGAACAAACCACATTTACCAACGATCAGGCGCGTATTGCCACACATTTGCGCCTGGTCGAACAAATGCTCCGCCAACGCATTTATCCGGCCTTCAATGCCAAACAACGCGCCAACCGGCTCCGCCACCTCGATGCGCTGCACGCGTATCACCTTGCCGGAGTTTTTCCGACCAACCATTACCACCTCGAACGCCGGCCATATTTCCGCGACAACAACGCGGTACTTTGCGCCGTCGGCTACCTGCTTTGGGAAGATGACCAACATGAGCTCGTCGACCGGGTCAATCGGGAAAACAACTACGGATACCTGTTCGATTTGTCCCGGCAATACCCGGAAATCGAAGTCTGGGCTACAGAAAATGGATTTCTTCTGGAAGAACTGGCTTGGATACAACCTGCTTATGAACCAATCAAACCGGACTTTTCCCTTTGGGGAAACGGGCAGGGACTAAACCCAGGGGGCCAAATCAATATCATGGCAAAAACGCCCGACGAGACCAAACTGATTGTCGCCGGGGCCTTCAGCAGCATCGATGGACAAGCATTTAACAATATTGCTGTTTGGGATGGTGCCGGGTGGTCAGCTTTGGGTGCAGGTGTGATCGGAGAGGTCTTTGCGCTGGATGTGTACCATCTTTTTGGAACGTCAAAATTGCTGGTTGGTGGAAAATTTTACCTGCCCGGCCAACCTGAACTCCAAAACGTAGCCGAATACGATTTCAATTCTGCCACCTGGAAAGGTTTACAAACCGGCGATATGGGAGGCAGTGTTTACGCCGTGCATTATAATTCAGGCTTCCCCGGCCTGTACATTGGCGGCGATTTTCAAAAGATCAATGGGACAGACCACCCCTACATTGGCCATTGGCATCCGTACAATAACGGTGTTTGGAATTACTATTTTGATTATTTGAACACCGACGGACCGGTAAAAACCCTAGCTGATGTGGATGGTTTGATGTTAGTCGGAGGAAGTTTTGAAAAAGTAAAAAATGCTGACACCGGTAACTGGGAACCGGCGCCCCATCTGGTTTATTTCAGGCATTCCTATGGCTGGATACCACTAATCCACAACTTGCCGGCAGTGGAGAAAGCCACCTATTTTGAAGGGAACATTTTTGCCGCACATCCCTTCAAACTAAAACCCGATGGAAAAACAGAGGGCTTAAGCGTCCTGAAAGCCGGGCTGTGGTACGAACAATCTGTTTGGCCTTATGCCGACAGCACTATCCACGGTTTTTGTCCCTATAACAACTATTTAATGGTTTTTGGCGGACTTCAGGGCGGGAGTATAAACGGTGGCTTCGGTACCGGGATGATCCATTTTCAAGACGACAACCTGACCTTGCAGGGCGTAACACTTGCCGACGCCACCATCCGGGCAGCACAATCCTTCCAGGGTTTTATGTACGTTGCCGGCGATTTTGAGCATCTTTTCGGCACTGCGGATCCCTACGATGGCATGGCGCGATTTACCCTGCCCTATGTCTCCAGCCCCGAACCCGACCGGCAATTAGCCATTGAGGTGACAGCCTCGGCAAAACGCCTGCGTTGCCGGTATGATGCCCTGGACTACCCGACTGAACTGCGCATTTTTGATTTACAGGGGCGCCTGGTTACTGAAGTGGAGTTGCTGCCCGGAGGGGAAACTATTCTGGACGTAACTGCCGAATGGAACACAGGCTTGTACGTGTGGCAATTACAAAATCAAACCGGCATGCAAGCCGGCAAATGGGCGGTGCAAAATTGATCTTTATTATTGGCGTGACTTGTACGGTTTCACTTTTATAACCGATAACAATTTAATCCAGATGTCTCCCCCGCCCTGCGGGGGAGACATCTGAACTGCCAACACATTATTAGTTGTTTAGGTGAACCCGTGGCAGTCACGCCGACAATATGCCCAGCTAAACACCCTACTTCCGGTTCAGTTTATACATTTCCGAACCAGCCAACAGGAAGGCGCCAAGCCCATAGTCTTCAAAATCGGGAATTTTATCGTAGCTCAAGGGTTGCCCCTCGGAAGGCTCTTTGCCCGTGCTTTGCAAGTACCCTAAAAAACCATTGGGATGCAATGCATCGCTGACCATAGCGTTCCAGGCTTTGTTGACGATGGGCCGGTATTTTTTTTCGCTCAAAATCCCATTGTTAATGCCCCAGGCCATGCCGTACACAAACATGGCGGTGCCGCTGGTTTCTTTACCGCCGAAATGGGTAGGATCGTGCAAACTCACGTTCCAAAAGCCGTCCGGGCGCTGCACTTTGGCCAATGCCTTTGCCATGCGCTTCAGGTCTTTGACATAAACTTTCCGGTGCGGGGCATCGTTCGGGATAATGTCCAGCACCCGGGCCAAAGCCACCAACACCCAGCCGTTTCCGCGCGACCAGTAGCAGTCTTCGCCATTAGGTTCCTGATACGGCGGATCGAAATCAGCATCGCGCCACCACAGGCCGTCTTTTTTGTTGTACAGGCCGTTCGTACCGTGCTTCGTTTTGGTGAAGTTGTACATGGCAAACATCCGTTCGTAGTATGCTTTGTTATTGTAAATCACCCCCAACTTGGCAAAAACCGGCATGGTCATCTGGATGGCATCAATCCAGCTCCAGTCGTCAATTTTTGTGGTGTTCATCATGCTGTCGATGGATGCCTTGATGTGTTTTATGCGTTCCGGTTGCGGGTCAATCAGATACAGATCGATATACGTTTGGCCGGCACATTGATTGTCGGCATTACGCGTGTACGTGTCGCCATCGCGGAGGTTCCATTTGTGAAATTCAGCCCAATCTTTGGCATAATCATAATATGCCTGCTTTGGGTCAATCGAATAGAGCGCCATCAGGCCTTCATAATAAACCGCCCTGGTCCAAATGTTACTGGCCCGCTCCTTATTCGTGATGATCGTCTTGCCTACATCCGGCCATTTTTTCATGAAATACGCGTTGGCCACGCGCATCTTTTCAAGAATTTCAGTTTGGCCCATTGCAGGTTGTGCGTGCATGGTTCCAATTAAGAGGCACAAGCCGGTTGTAAGGCAAATGAGTGCGAATTTCCCGTTCATATTTGATGTTTTCGTTTTAACTAATATTTGCAATTGCCGTGTAATTTTTGGATTAGCGGAGCTATTTGGTTATTTTTATTGCCTGTTCATCAACGCGTTATTGTTCACAATTTAATGAATGCATTATGAAAAAGAGCTACCTGCTTTTTGTCCTTGCAGCACTCGGTTTTCTGGGGTCATGCCAAAAAGAAAATTCGGTCCAGCAGCCAATGGCCGTCGTCCCGCTTTCTGCCCAGCAAGAACTTGCAAACATTTCCCCGCCTATTATTCTATTTCAGTATTCCCTGGTCAATCTGGCCACCGGCACCGAATCCGGCTGGATAATTGATCGCGCCGGCGCAATTAAGAAATACCAGTCCGAATCCATTTTGCATATGCCTACGGCAGAAAATTCGGCTTGGACTGAAACTGAACTGATCGAGCTGTATCTCCTTGCGAAGGAAGATGTCAGCAGTGTCACTGTTGAAGAACTTTTGCCCCGCGCTTACCAGGGAAAAAGCCTGGATAAAAAATTCCTGAGCGGAACCGAAACCAACAATGATATCACCTGGGTTGCCGCTTTTTATGCCTATACTCAGGATAACGGCGCCGGAGATTATGGCAGTTGCAACAACACGTCGGCCAACGCTGCTGACAAATCCATCAATCAACTGATCATCAATCTTTCAGGGCAATTAAACCGTTACGAAACGTCCACCTATGCCATCGATCTTCATCAATGGCTTTTGGCTTTGAAAGAAAAAATTTAAACCTGTTTTCTCCGCAAAGACCCCAGGTGCAATAAATCGCACCTGGGGTCTTTGCTTTAAAATCCCCTCAGGGCATCCGCTTCAACCCTTCCCACCGTACGTTCCAACTTCCATCATCCGGGAACCCCGGATTTTCAGCCGTCGCACCATCCCAGCCGGCAGCCATCATCGCCACAGCAGTCAACAAGCCACCATTGCCTGGCAAATACAGGCGCAGTCGTTTATCCTGGTAATTGTGCCCGTTTAGCAGATAGGTGTTTTTTTGCATCTCCAACAGCAACGCATCCACCGCCGCTTTCCTGTGCCCCAATCGCGCGGCGCACATGGCCAGCATTGGATAGTCCCAGCCCCAGGTGCTTTCCCAATTCCATTTCTTCAAAATATTGTCGAGGGTTCGCGCCATAATGGCGGTATCGAGGGCTATGCTGTGTGGCAACATACCGTACGCACCCGTCACCACCGGATGATCATGCCGACGAGCATCATTGGTGTACGCATCGGTAGCACGGGCAGCAGGCAGATACAAGCCTTCAAATTCAGGTAAGGGCGCCAGCCGCTCGATTACTGCCTGCCATTCCGGATCAGGTTCCAAGCCCAGGCGCCTACGCCACTCCTGCGCCACCGACAACCCATAATGCCAATACGCCAGTTCAAATGGCGGGTCATCCGTTTGCATGGCAGGAAAAATTTCCTGCGCCGGAATGATCGGATGGCAAAGATGGTAGCGGCCATCCGTTGAGTCCATCTGGGCAAAAGAAGCCATGAAGTCGGCTGACTGGAACACAATTTCTTTGTACCGCTCCAGGGTTGCCTTTTCCGGATTTTTCCGGTAAAACAATTCGGCGAAATAGATCGGATGCGGCTGTTGCCAAATCAGAAACTCACCTACACTCGATGGACTGGAATGGCCGGCAGGGTCTGTCATTTTTTGCCAACGCACGCCGGAAAAGCCCTGCCGTTCGGCAGTTTTGCGGGCTTCATCCATCACCTGGTCGTACCATCCCATGCTGTTTTCCAGCAGGCTAATCCGGTCCCACATGGCAAAATGCACCCCATGCCACCAGTGCATTTCCAGGTGAAATTTTCCATACCAGCTATTGAACGTTAGTCCGGTTTCCTGCGGTGGATACATGCCCGCACACTGGATTTTTGTCAAATATTGAGATAACACCACCCGGCGCTCGAGTTCAACCGCTCGCGGGTCGGTACAGGCAGAAAAATCAATGGCGCCACCTGTAGACCAAAATTCAGCCCATTTCTCCCGGCTTTCGCGGCCGGTTTCCTTAAAATCCGGCAATGGAACTGCTTGCGTATTTTGTGAAAAAAGCACGCCGCATTCAAACTCTTCCATTGCCTGGTCGGGGGTCAAAACAAATTGATGCGGCTGATTTTCTTTAAACGTTCCTTTCCCGGACCATTCAATTCCAACGGTGTAGGCTGTGGAATCCAAAGTCCGGTGAACCAAGACCTGCCGATCCGTCTGTTGTTCTACCCGACTTTGGTGTTTTTCGGGCTTGGACCAGTCATAACCCGGGCAAACATGGCAATCCTTTCCATAAGGGAATCGGAATTTGACTTTCAACCGCCCGGCAGCAATCAAGGGTGATTTTATGCGAAAGGCAACCTGGTCCTGCTCTTGATGGCCGTACAATTCCAGTTGAACCGGTACGCCTTCCACTTCGTACCGACTGGTGATTGCGCCTGTCCACAGATCGAGTTCCTGCCGGATGTTTTGAAGGTCCGAAATCACAGCCGTTTCGCCGTTCGATTTGAGCAATTCCAAGCCGATCAGCCCAAGGTGCAACCGGTGTGGGTTAGCACGGAGCCAGTTTGCAGCGGCTTCCTGCCTGCCACCTTTTTTTTGAACGGCAATCGGTATCTTTTTGTCATTGCAGCTTTCAAAAGTATCCAGCACTTCCTCCAGCTGGTATTGCTCCATGTTGGGAATACTGTGCCAGCCCCATTGTGCCTGGGTGCCCAGGGAAATGCCGTTTTCGTAGTATTCAGGGAATGTTTGCAAGCCGCTTACATCGACTGTAAAGGCAAAATTGCCATTGCCTACGGATAAGCTCCCTAATGAATCGGCCTGTGTGAGCACCACGTTGTGCCGTGACACCAATGCCTGGCGGTCGATCCTTCCGGGTTGTTCTGTTTTACAGGCAAAGCAAAAAAGCAGGCCGGTAAGGATTAAAATTCCGAGTAGTTTTTTCAGCATAATTTAAATGATATATCGCCGGTCTTTGATAGTGTTCAGGCTAACGGAGCAAGGTGGCTCCCATCAGCCCAATTAGCACTTCATTCGCCAAAGTTTTGATCGTCAAGCTGGTTAAAGTTTTATCCGGGTTTAAGGGCAGATCGAGCACCGTTGCTGCCCCGCCGTCGATGACGCGGTTGGAATATCCTTTCAGGGTTGTGTACCCATCAAAATCGATCGGCACCTGTCCCGTTTTTAAATGTAGTCTGGGTGGCAAGGCATGCTCCGAAGCAAACGCAAAACCATCAAAATAGTAGTCCTGGTCAATTGGCCACCAAGTCTCCGGGTTGCGCAAAGGCAATTCCGAAACGGAGCCATCAGCATACCGGACTTCCACCATGCCGTTGTCAAATCGGCACTGCATTGGGTTGGTAGAACCTGCCATCAGCAGGTACAGGTGCCGGGCTTTACCGGAAAGCGGAATGGTCACTGCCTCCGGAAAGTTGTCCCATTGGGAAGTAAAAACCACATTGTGCTGATCGCCGGGTCCAGGCGTTGCAAACGGAAGGCCCCCCGGCAAACGGATCGCCCCCGCATTGCCAGCCAGAGCGCGCAAACCGGTGTCATCGATGTTTGGATCAACCAGGGGGTAACACCAGTTTCCGACGCCCTGAAGCGGGATTTGTACAGTTGGCCATGGTACCCGCGGTGAGGCGTAGTCGTGGCGAAAAATATTACTCACCTGGTCATTGAAGTGTTCCGCCAACGGGACCTTTTCCCAGGATGCATGTTCCGGCTGGGGCAAACTCCAGTTGATCACCGTGCCGGTAGCCCTTTGCCCTTCCCCCCATTCCAGGTCAATCGAGTTGCTGCCGCAAACAAAGCCGGCACTGTTCAGGGTGATTTTCGAAGTAATACCGCCTGCTTCGATCCGAACCGGTTCATGTAAAACAACGCCGATTTCGGGTTGCCGGATGGTCACGCTTACCGGAGCATCCGTATTATTCTGAATTCGAAACGCCAGACCATCCGGGGTTTGCTCAGCTGCTGCCAGCACTTTGACAGGTTCGCGCAGATCAAAACTCAGCGGCGCCCACCACTGAAAATCGCCTTGTTTTAATTTTAAAAAAACAGTCCGGTGGCCTTTTTGCCCGGAAAGTCCGGCATGCAGGGATTTGTTGCTTTTTTCAGTTATCGTAAGCGCCTGCTGCGGATCATAAACATCAAGTATCTCCGCCCGGTCAACCGACAGGTTCATCTTGCTGCCGACAGAAAAAAATCCAGGGACTTCAGGAACCTCCGGTGCTGCACCCTGCCATTCAATTTCAATAGTATTTATTTGAAGCCCCGCAACCGCCTCAATTTCTATGGCGGGATAGCCAATATTTTCATCTAAAGTCCGCCATGAGGTCGGTTTCCCATTCAGGCGAATGCTTTTGATAGATTCCGTTCGGGCTTTTAGCCGAAGGCGTAGTTTGAGTTGCTGTGGCAAGGGGCCAGCGATTTCGTAACGATCTGAATTCTCCCTGTGGGCAAATTGAATCGAGATGTCAGGCAATTCCAGGCTTGCATGCTCCCAGTGATCCGGAAAACCCGGCCGGATTTCCAAAGTGCCGTTCAAGGCGTCCGGCCGAATGCCAAACAAGCCTTCCACCAAACTGCGGGCCGCCATACCCACCGGGTCGGCAAAATCACGGTACAACTCCCCCCGGAAAGCATCGTAAAACGACAACTGTTGAAACGAGCCGGGGCTGGCGCCCAAATACATGCTTTCAACCAGCGCACTTTTCCAGAGTTGAAACGCCGTTTCCGACCGGCCTGCCTGCCAATAGGCCAATGTTGTATGCAAAACCTCCGCCAAGGCCACATTGTTGACCGACCAGGTATAGGGCATCCAGTTGGATGTGGATAGGGTAAACAGCCCTCCCGGAGCGCCTGTTGCACGCACCGGGATATGTGGGATTTCCGCGTCGACATACTCCAGACTTTGGTAAGCCTGAAACGGGTCGGGCAGTTCCGAATCAATGGCATGGTAAACGGTCCAAAGTCCGGCGGATGAATGCAGGTCTCCCAGACCGAGCACATCTTTAAATTCGGCAAACCAGCCCTTCGGGGACATCCACAACGCGGTATTCACCGCCGTAAAAATCCGTTTTGCCTCTGCTTGGTATGTGGCCGGATCTTCACCAAGCATAACTGCCAGTTGCGCCGCCATAGTGTTTGCAAAATAGTTATAGGCCGACGCATAGGTGACGCCACCGCCGCTGTATTCCAACGCATCGCTGGCCCAAATGGCGCAGTAGGCATCGTAAAGCCCATCACCGTCGCCGTCGAAGCAACGTTTTTCCCAGGCCAGATGCCGTTGCAGCACAGGCCACATCTCCCGGGCAAATTCCAGATCGCCTGTCCAGCGCAAATGCCGCAGCAGTTGATCTATGAAAACCAGGTTCATGTCGTAGTGGTGCGCCCGAAAATCACCGTTGGGATTCCGGCAGATATACCCGCTGGAAAAAAGCGCGGTGCCCAAGCGCTCCAGTTGCCGGGCAAAATGCAGTGCAGTATCCGGAATAACCGGGCCCGACACCGGGTCGGTCAATTGGGACTGGGCGTACGCCGTGAAATGCGCTCTTGCCCGGTCGTGCCAACCCAAGGGATCGGCAACGTAGGCCCCGCGCCAGCCGTTGAGGCGCATCCGCCAGGCCACAGCCCCATGCAGGTAGCTGGGATACTCGTAAATGGCATCCGCAGCAACGGCAAGTGCCGGGCCAACCGGATTGATGAACGCATCCGGCGTATTCAGTTTGACACGTTGGGTCAATGCTTGCCGGACTGCCTCGGCTTGCTCAAACAGCGCCGGAAGCTCCTCATAGCGGAGTTTCGATCTGCTTTCGGGGTTGTGGATCGCGAAATAAAATGTCTCCCCGGATCCAACCGGAATTTTCCCAACAACCGCCGGCGCAATACCTCCTTCGGACGCCCAGAATGCACTTGGACTTTCCTGTTGGTCAGCATTGGCAATTTTCAAAAGGCCACCGGACGGCACCAAACCGAACAGGCGTTTTTTATTCCCAAATGCGACACCGACCTCCTTCGAATCCGGAGTATGCTGAATTTCATACCGCTCGGCTTCTGAAAGCACGCGCCCTGATCCGTATTGCAGTTCAAAATTATTTTCCTGCAAAACATACAGGTTGTCACCGCAGTATTCCGGCTTTAAGTAAAAACTGGATTCAGGATCGGCGCCGATATCGCCATCCCGATTGAACCGTTTACCGGTAGCGCCACCAAAAGCCCAAAACAGTTCCACCTCCTTCCCAACCTCTTCAAAAGTTATTTTTACCAAAATGCCTTCGCCGTCGGACATGGCCAGCACATCCAAAAACAACCGGCCATCTCCCAGCAATGAATCGCTGATTTCGAAAGACATGCCACCGGAACGGTAACGCGCAGTGATCCGTTCGGCATCGATCAGCCATTTCCCGGTATCGGGCCCAAGTAAGCCAAACTTCAAACTGCCTCCCATACCCGGCATGTACAGCGCAAACTGGGGAAGGTCACCTGCCTCCACTCGAAAACCTGTGTTGGTGCCATACAGGGCCCGGTTGAATCGTCTTGTTCCGTTAGTGATTGCGAAATCGGTTCCGTCGGGAGTATACCGCAAGGTCCGCTTGATCCCATGCCACCAGCCTTCAGGATCCGGATTGCCCGGAACCGCCTGTCCAGCCAGTGATTTGACCACAAGCAGGCATGTAAAAAACAGGAAGGCATTTCTGAAAAGCATAGGAATTGATCTGATTTACGAATTACGATTTACGATTTAAGATTGGTACACCTTTCCATTTGAGTTTTAGCCTCATACTTTCGTAATCGTTTAATTGAGGTGAAAAACAGGCCTTCTTCCTATGGTGAAATAATCGTAAATCCAAAATCGTAATTCGTAAATCGTAAATCTATTTCAATTGGGTCAGCGTTACCGGGCCAAGCAATCCGGACGGGTGGGGTTCCCAGCCCGAGGCGTCGAACAACCCGTTTTTACCCCGGTTTTCAGCCCGGCGCGCCGGAAAGTTGACGTTGTAGAACTTTTTCCAAAATACACCGGCTTTGTCCATCGCCGCAATGCGATTGGCCATCAGGTTGGACACCGCTACCTCCAGCACATTATTTTCCTGTAAATCAGCCTGATCGATTACCAGTTGGTAAACAGGCCCTAGCGTAGTGCCGATTTCTTTGCCGTTAAGCCGAACATGCGCACTTTCGGCAACCTTGCCCAAATCGAGGAGCCATGCCCTACCCTCTCCGGACGGACGGGCAAATTCGAGGGTGTACCGTGCCGTGCCCGAGATCTTTTTTACAGCATCCCCTTCCAGATCGGTCCAGGAGCCCAGTTTATCCAATTCCATAGCTGTCGGCAATTCAGGCCCGCCAGCGGTGAATTCAAGTTTCCAGGGCCCGGCCAGGTCTACCGGCGCGCCGATGGTGTGGATATACTGCCAGGCTGTTCCGGAAGCCGTTTTTTCAAAAGTTTTCAAAATACAGGAAGCGCCAACGGGTAGTTGCAGTTGCACTTCAGTTTGTCCGTTAGCCGAGGTACGGCAGGTTGCAATACCGCTTTTACCAGTCATTGGATCAAAAATGGCGACGGATTTCCCGGCCTGTTGTAGCGGTATCCAGCCGTCCACTCCATTTTCTGACCAGTTGGCCACAAAATAAATCGAGCCCCCGTCGTAACGCCGGCGGGTATATTCCAATCCCTGATCGACAAGGGATTCCCGGTTAACGCCGGCCTGGGTTAGCAACCCCGTCAAGTCGGCGCCCTTTAAAAAAGCGCCCTTGCCGGTTTTAGCCATCCCGTTGTTGTCGGGTTGCAAGGAAGCGAACAACTGTTTGAACGATTGCTGGCGTTCAGCAAGGGCATTCAGACCCGGCACATCCGCCGGAAAGTTTTGGTGAAACACCACCTTGGCGCCCTGGTCGGCCAGCGATTTGAGTTTCTCCAGTGTTGCCAGCGGCATGTAGCGGGTTTCGGGAATGAGTATCGTTTGGTACGGGTTTCCGGCACTGGACAATTGCCCGTTTTCAGCCTTCAGATCTTGTATCTGTCGGTCAGAGATTAGGTCGTAACCATAACCGAGTTGTTGCAGTGATTCGGCGACAAGTTTAACCGCGGTGCTGTCCATCCCCCGGCCCCCGCCATCAAAATGCTGTAGCATTTCCGGTCCCCGGGTCGCAAAGCGATCATAAATCGGGAAGTACACCAGTACATTGTTATCGGGCCGGCCAGTTTGCAAAAAAACCTGTGTCCGCGCGACATACTGGTTGAACGCTGGAAAATCCGGCCAAAGTGAATTGCGCGGATTAGCATGAATTGCGGCGTAAAACAGCCGTCCCGGCCAGGCCTCACCAGGTGGCGAATAACAGGTGCCGTGGTAAAAAATATGGTTTACACCGCCCGCCAGGTAGCGGTCTATATTTTCCTTGATATCAACGAAGTTGGATAAAAAATGCTCGTTCAGCCAGGTCGCTGATTCGGAAGAAGCCAGTTTTTTCCCGGTAACGTGCGCTGCCGAGCTTGCAAATTTTATGCGGACAATGTCCGTGCCTTCCGTTTCCGGGATGTCCGAAGCCGCATACAAATCGAGAATGTTCGCCGGGGAGCCGTGCGCCTGATTCCGAATGATGGCGCCCTTGCCTTTGGCCCAGGTCGACCACTCCCGGGTAAATGTTTCCAGGATGAGGTCGGAAATGGTTTCGCGGTAGTCTGACAGCACGCGGGCATTGCTTTCCGCATCGCTTTCGCCAAACAAAGCAGGCAGTTGGGCATGCAGGTCGTAGCCGCGGTGCTTTTCAAATGCTGCAAACAGATCGGGTGTCCAGTCGGCTTGTCCACGGGCGTCATCCACTTCGTAACTATCGTTGAAAAAAGCGCGCAGTGTTCCGGTTTTTCGGTCTTTGAAGGCTTCGTCGAAGCGCGCCAGGTAGTTGCGGATCGGTGTAGCAGCAAAGTGGTCGATCACGTTGCCTTCGCCGCCAGGGGCTGCCCGCTCCACCATTTTACCATGCCAACCCTGGAATACCGCGTAGAGTGTCCAATCGCCGTCAGGCGCCGTCCAGTCGAGCCAACCGATATCACTGACCTTATCCGTCAGGTCCAGGATTTCACCTTTGGCCGAATAGGCCATCAGGGTTTGCAGGGGTAAAGGTTTTTCAAACCTGACCTGGTCCAAAGCCAGCGCCTGGAGGTTGTTATTCATGGAAATTGGCTCGACGAGGTCGGTTATTTCCAGTCGGCGCGGGCCAGCCTGCAAGGTGGGTTCGCTCAGCGAACCGGTTAATTTTTCACCTTTTTCCTTGTAAATGCCGTACAGTTGGTACACCTGGTTGGGCACGGAACGGACGAAAGGTTCCTGCATTAATTTCACCGGTTCGCCCAGTTTTTCGCCACCCCGGAGCTGGTATTTTTTATGCGTAAAATACTTGCAGGCATCCTCCGCACTTACCCAGGGGCCGCCGAAGGGCCAGCCGGTTCCGGTAGCCATGTCGATCCCCAACCCGAGGCGTTCCGCCTCCAGGAGTGTGAATTCAAACAGGTCCATCCATTGCGGCGACAAGTAGTTGACAAACTGCTCCTCCTCGCCGATAACGCCATAGATCGGGGTAAGTTCGAGGCCGCCCAGGCCGGCTTTTTGATAGGCCTCCAACTCAGCGGTAATGCCTTCGCGGGTCACACTGTTTCCGTGCCACCACCACCGTGACCAGGGTTTTGTTTCGCGGCTGATCTCCGGCCAGGCCAGTGCATCCTGATTGTTTTTGGTGCAACCGGTTTCCAGTTGCGTGAGAAGTAAGGGAAAGGCAAAAAGCCAGATCAACCGGCGGGTAAATTGCTTCATGTGCATTAGTTGTTTTTTTGAATTTCAACGGCGTAAACCTGGCTTTCGCCTTCAAAATTGGCGCGGAAAATGATCCACTTGCCGTCCGGAGAAAAGTGGACGTTGGGTTCCAGGCTGTAATCGTGGTGTTTCATATTGACCAGGCGTTCGGATTTCAGTTTTTTGCCTTTGGGCTTGAACAGATAAATCCACATGCCATCGGGCGCTTTCGCTACCTGGGTCGGGTTTCCGCCATCGCCGCAAAACCATTTTTGATCGGGTGAAATATTGAAGTGGATGGACCACTCATTGCGCGTCATTTGGTAGCGCGTTTTCTTTCCGTTTTTCAGGGCATAGCCGGCCAGGAAAAATGTTTCACCGCGCGGGATCTGGAGGTCGTACCAAATCCTTTTGCCATCCCAACTCCAGAATTCGTGACCTGCAATTTCGCGGTCTACCGTGCGCTCGTGGATTTTTTGAACCTTTCCGGTTTTGATGTCAATGTGCCAAATGCGATCCACTTTGTGCCAGGGGCCTTCATGGCAAAACATGAGCATATCCGGATCGGTCGTCGAAAATTGAATATGCCCCAGCCAGGTATTCTCCGTGTGGATTTTCTCCAGGGCGCCGGTCTCGATATCGACAGTGAACAGCGTGTGCGGAATATTTGCATCAAAAATGCGGTCGAAGAAGTCGCGTTTGGCCGGGTATTTTTCCAAAATCGCCTGCTTCTCCGGTGCCGCCCAGGTGCCGGCCAGTTTGGTTTCATCGGCATTCAGGGTGGTGATACCCGCTTTGAAGTCATCCTGAAAAACATACACAAGCCGGGTGGTACCCCGGTCGATGTGCGTGGCAAACACGCTGTCTTCCATTTGGTAAAAAACTTCGCGGCGTTTGTCGCCCACAATTTCGCCCGATTTACGGCCAGGGCTATGGGTCAGCTGTTTGACTTCCAATGTTTGCAGGTTAACTGTAAACAGCTGGCTGCCCTGATCGGTCGAACCGTAAAAAACCATCAGGTCACCTTTGCCATCGGGCGTTTTGACGAACGGGTTGTTGTGAAAATAAAAACTGCGGCTGGCCTCATCCCGCCGGGTCAGGCGCTTGACGCGGTGCCCGGTGTCCTTGTCGATCCATTCCGGCGGCAAGGATTTTTCTCCACCTGTTTCCAGGGTTGGAACCTGAGCCGTCAGGTTCGAACAAGCAAAAACACAAAAGAGTACGGATATCCAATTTGTTATTTTTTTCATTCAAAATCGGTTTTGTATTACCGTTTTCCCGCCGTTGGGCCCGGCCAGTTATCCGTCCGGAATGGTGTGGCAGGCAAGCAGGTTTCATTGCTCAGATTAGGCCCTTCGGGGTTGTTGTTGAAAGCATAGCGCACGGCTCGCGGGTCAGGCACTTCAGATGACCAAACGACGACTTTGTCCTCACCCACAATCTTTGCTTCAGCCCAATGCCATACCCGGTCTTCGCCGGCGATGGCAAATGTTTGCAAGACCGTCCCGGAGCACATCTTCAGGCCGGTTCCCACCTCATCAAACAGCAACGTTGCCTGACCGTCGGCAAAACTGGCTTCCCGAAAAACCGGTCCGGATTTCGTAATCCGGTGGCCGTACACATCGGCAAGCGCCCACCGAAACAGGCGTGTGCCCACATCAATTTTGTTCTTGGGGTGAATATCGTCGGCTTCGCCAATGTCGATGGTCACGATCAGTCCCGTGTTGGGCGTTTCCATGTATGTTTTCCGTTGTGCATCGCGAATGTGGCTCCAGGCTTCATCAGCTGGTTCAGCTGATGATTTTCGAAAATTGGGAAGTTGCACAATGGCAAACGGGAAATCGCCCTGATGCCAACGCTCCCGCCAGGCGCGGATCATGGTCGGCAGCAACAATTCGTATTGCTCAGCACGCTCCTCATTTGATTCACCCTGGTACCAGCAAGCCCCCCGGATAGCAAACGGGATTAACGGTTCGATCATGTTCGTGTAGATAGACGAGGCGATCCGGTAATCGCGAAGCGCATCCGGCACCCTGGGTCGGTATGGCGGTTTCGTGCCTTCGGCTTCGGCCTTTTTTACCGCCGCTTCCCAATCCTGGATTTTTTTATCGTAATCGGCTTGTACCACCGGCCGCTCTTTGGCCCACATTTTTTCGCGTTCGATACAAGGGCGCAAGTCGTCGGAAGCCGCCAGGTATTCCAGGGGCGTCCAGGCCTCCGCTTGGGAGCCGCCGTAGGAGGAATTGATCAGACCGATTGGGACACCCAACTCCCGGTAAAGCGACAGGCCGAAAAAATAGCCTACCCCGGAAAAATCAGGCACCGACTCCGGGGAGCACAGTTCCCAAGTGGCCAATTTGCCCGTTTTGCGTTTGAACGCTACATCCCGGCTCACATTGAACAGGCGGATTTCGGGATAATCAGCAGCCTGAATGGACTCGGCGCCTCCGTTCGATTGTTCGAGTGTCCATTGCATGTTCGACTGGCCGGAAACCAGCCAGACTTCGCCCACCAGAATGTTGTGCAATTCGATTTGATTGGAACCTGTGATGGTCATATCAAGCGCGGTTGCATTGGCCAAAAGGGGGCCAAGCCAGACAATCCATTTCCCCTGGCCATCGGCTACGGCAGATTTTATCTCCGATCCGAATTTAACCCGGACCGCTTCACCCGGGTCGGCTTTCCCCCAGATGGGCACGGGTTGGTCGCGTTGCAGGACCATGTTGTCGCCGATTACTTCGGGAAGTGTGATGGTAGCCAGGCCGCTGTTGGAAAATGCCCCGGCCAGCAGTAAGAGTGGGAAGAAACGTTTTAGTCGCATAATTTTAATCCAAATGAAAAACTTCGTTCAAGGGTATAGCCACCGGCGAATGGTCGGCATTGGTTTCCATGATATCGGCCATGTAGGCCCACCATTTTTTTACAACCGGGTGGTTTGGTAGAAAGTCCGGATCAAAATGATCCGCTTGTTTTTGAACTGCAAACAAGGTCAACGTTTCCGCGTCGAGAAAAATGGAATAATCCTGCACACCGGCCTGGCGTATTACCTGCTGGAGTTCCGGCCAGATCGCGTCGTGCCGTTTTTTATACTCAGCCTCAAAACCTGGCTTGAGTTTCATTTTAAAGGCGTGGCGTTTCATTTTCTTGGTTTAAAATACAATTTGAACTGCAATACCGGTCTTGCTGCTCCCCCCGGGATTAACGTAAAGGACGTTTCGGGTTTCATCATAGAACCAACCGGGTTTAGCGGAGATCGATGCTGCGCTTGTACCCGAACTGATCGCCATCCCATTAGATTTAATTGATGCAGGTGCGCGCGCTGTATGGATTACGAGCTGGTACCTGCGCTCTGCCACGGTGTATTTCCCCTCGGGTTTACTGATGGCAAGATTTAGGGTATTACCCGATTGTGCACATGCAATGGCAGTTTGGGCATATGTACCTTTTTGATAGTCCAGGCTCTTGCCATCGTCATCATAGATCGTAAACGTAGATCCGCCGTCTGGAAAAATTTCCAGGGTAATTAAATCTGCGGGGTGCTCCCCAATATACT
The DNA here is from genome assembly GCA_020636075.1 of Lewinellaceae bacterium. Classification (GTDB taxonomy): domain Bacteria; phylum Bacteroidota; class Bacteroidia; order Chitinophagales; family Saprospiraceae; genus M3007. The sequence continues at coordinate 307,182 of JACJYO010000001.1, forward strand.
GAACAACTTCCTGCTTGGGGATAATTGCCCCGCCCTTTACCAAAATTGGGATTTCGTCCAGGGGGGATAACACCTGGACATACTGGTTGCCTGCATACTTTTGGCCGGTATAATAATCGAACCAGGTTCCTTCAGGCAGGTACACTTCGCGGGTTTGAGCACCTTTTACCGTCACCGGGCAGACCATCATCTGGCTACCCAGCAGGTATTGATCGTCGATGGCGTATACGTTTTCATCATACTGATACTCCAATACCAGGGCACGCATCAGCGGCATGCCGGTTTGGTACATTTCAAAGGCATGGCTGTACAGGTACGGGATCAGGCGGTAGCGAAACTCCGCATATTTTTTAAACAGCACCAGAGCGGTATCGCCATAATTCCAGGGTTCCTTGTAACCCGGATGATCCATACCGAAGAGATGCGAAACCGGGCTTAGCAGCCCAAACTGACACCAGCGGATGTACAACTCCGGATCGGCATCGTGCTCAAAACCACCCATGCAATGCGTCCAGTTGCCCACACCGGACAATCCGATATTCAGGCCAGCTTTGATCACCGGGGCAAAATATTGCCACTCGCTTGGCCAGTCGCCCGCAAAAATGAACGGATAACGCTGAATGCCGGCATAGCCTTCCCGGGTGTGGTTCATGCCACGGATGCCGTTGAATTTCATGAACTTCTCATACGGGGCTTTGGCATAGGCTATCGGGAAAATATTGTGCAGCCGTTGCGCTTCCAGGCCGGTTGGCCCTGTTTTGTTGCTTTCGTTGGCTTCGTGGCCGAAGGCGCTGCCTTCATCTGTTTTTACAAAACGAACACCAATGCCGGCGGCCTGCATCACGCCCTTGTCCCACCACCAGTCGACGGCTTTTTGATCGAAAAAATTGACAAACTCGCCCGGGTTGTTCGCCTCAGGATAGGTGTACCCGAGCGCCTGGGCCTGATCGAGCAGGCGGAGCCGGTTGCCATTGTCGAAGCGGGGCCGGATATGCACGCCGGCCAGATTGATGTGCATGGCATACAGACTGTCGAACATGGCCTTCGGGTTTTTGAAGGTTTCGCGCCACTCAAAGGTGGTAGCGCCTTTGCCGCCTTTTTCGCCAAAAATTCGCCAGGTGGAGTCCAGGTGCAAAATATCAATGGGAATACCGAGTTTCCGGAATTTCCGGAGCAAATTGACCACATAGTCTGTAGAAGTAAGTTCTTCATGGCCCCAGGTACCGCCACTATACGTCCCGACATGCAAGCCGAGGGCAAAAAGCGGCATTAGCGGGGCTTTCCCGGTTATGTCCGTGTAGTGGTTCAAAATATCGGGAAAGGTCGGGCCATACATAAAATAGTAGTCCAACTCGCCATTTTCAGCCTGAAAACTATAACCATCCGGGTCTGTCTGCCCCATGTCCCATTCCGTAGCAAAGGCATTGTGGAAAAATATGCCATAGCCGCGTGTACTCATAAAAAAAGGCACCGGGCAGTAATTGGCTTTCAACACATTATACGCTCCGATGAGGTGTGGCCTGCCGGTACCACGGCCCACATTCAAGTGCACTTTTTTGCTGCGTTGATCAATGAAATCCATACGCTCGCCAAAGCCGAAAAAATGTTCGTCTGCCCCGAGTTGTTTCCGGCAGGATACGGCCGTTCCATTTTTCAAACCACCACCTGTACCCGGCTGAGATTCTGAAGCCAGTAATTCACCATCGCTGGAATAAATATCAATGGCAAACGGGTTTTTGTGCACCAGCACCGTAAGCCGACTGGTTTTCAGTTCAAAACGGTCCAGATTTTCCTGTTTGCTCAGCGCTACCTCCGGCCATTGGTATTTGACAACCATCCAGGGTTCGTTTTCTTCAAAACTCCTGGTCCAACTGGTCCGCACGCGGAGGACAGATTCTGTGCAAAATTCAAGTCGGACATCGGCATTTTCGCAAGAAAAATAAACGGTATTGCCTTCTTGCCGAAAACCAGCGCGGTAATTACCGGGAGTAGTTTGGGCATGCAGCGCCAACGTTTGAGCAGTAATAAAAAGGAGAAGAACCAGGGAAAACTTTTGTAATCGCATCATTGGACGTTCTGAAAAATTAAAAGCCATGATGCTCAGTGATTAAGTATCATGGCTTTAAAAATGGGGGGCCATCTCATAAGTCTAAATTTACGATTTACGAATGACGGTTTACGATTTTCAAGAATTGTAAAACAGGATGATTGCTGCTTTAAAATGTTATAAATCGTAATTCGAAAATCCAAAATCGCAAACCCGACTAATGAGACAGCCTTCCCACGTTTAACTTAACAAGTATGAAGTATAATTCCGTTTAATTCCGGGCATTTGAATCAATCAATACCCCGGGTTCTGATCGTAAAGTCCTTGTTTAACATCCAGCTGATTCTGCGGGATCGGGTAAAGAATTGAGTTTACGCTGACGGGCTGAACCTTTCCGGAAGCATCTTCTGCTGCCCGCCAGTTATTCATGACATCAACCACCTTGCCTGTGCGCACCAAATCATCCCAGCGAAGGCACTCGGCGGCAAATTCTTTCCTTCTTTCTGCCAACAGCATATCGAGTGTCACGTTGGATACCGGTCCCAAGCCAGCCCGGTCCCGGACATCGCTTACAATTTTGTCCACATCGCCTTGCGTACCTGAAGCACCTTGCAAGATGCACTCGGCTTTTAACATCAGGACATCGGTATAGCGCAGCACGGGGAAATTGATCGGCCACATGAAGCGGTCGCCGCCGGCTTTGGACTTGTCGATGAATTTGATAAAGAACCGGTTATCAACCTGGTTGCCACCAGCATCCAAATACCCTTCAAGTACTGTAGGGGCTACACGCTTGTCGCCCATTTCATACGTGCTCATCAGGTCGTCGGAAACACGCTTGACGCGGTCGCCAGGATTTCCACCGGCAAAAGGCAAATTGGCCGCCCCCCAGGGCTGGTCATAATAATCCGTGGGAAACAAACCGCCGGCCCCTGTTCCATACTGGACATCAAAAATGATCTCCGCATTATTTTCATTGTCGTAATCGAAAATATCGGCATAATTGGTCAGCATGCTGAATTCATTGCTGCCGATAATTTCATTCAACAGGCCAATAGCTTTGCCATACTCATTTGAGCCCAAACAGGGTCCGTCCGGATGCAATTTGGGTCCGGAGCGGGTCATGTACACCCGTGCCAGGATACCTTTGGCAGCCCAGGATGTTGCACGGCCCAAGTCGGCGCCGCCATAAGAACGTGGTAAGGCGCTCGCAGCAAATTCCAGGTCGGCAATAATCACATCATAAACTTCAGATACCGGGCTTCTGCCAATGGTAAGCGCTTCGGTAGGTGAAACAAAAGTGGTGACTACCGGTACTTTACCAAACCATTTGACCAGATCAAAATAAAAGTAAGCACGCAGGAAACGAGCTTCCCCTTCAATACGACGGCGCATGTTATCATCGGGCACGGCGCCCGGGTTTTCTTTCAATTTATCCAGTACGGTATTGGCCCGCATGATACCTTCATACGTTCCATTCCAGGCATTGTTGATGGTAGGAATCCCTGCAATTGTTGTCAGGAAATTACCAATTTCAGCATACTCGGCCGGGCCGTTACCCTGGATATAGATATTGTCCGATCTGACCTCACCCATATCAATGTAATAGTCTGGCTGTCCTTGTCCGGCAGTACCTACCGCAGTGGGATTAATACCGCCCAAGGCAGAATAAACACCATTAATCGCCTGAATAAAATCATCGGTAGTTTTATAGAAACCATTACTACCGGGGTCTGAAATGGGTGCCAGGTCGAGCTCATCCTCGCAGGCGCCCAGCGTAAATATTGATAATAGTAAAAGGAATATCTTTTTCATCAGAATAAAAGTTTAAGTTGAAAGGATTCCCGTTCCAAGGTGGTCAGGGTATCAAAAATCTGTTCAGCCATCCTCCCGCACATGGTTCGTTCAGGAGAATCATTCCGATATCGATTAAAAAGTGAAATTAAGCCCGAAGATCACAGATTTTGACAAGGGGAATGCACCGTAGTCATCACCCTGTTCATTCACTGCTTCCGGGTTAAACCCGCCATCATATTTGTCGTTACCGAAATAGTTTTCGGCAGTCACAAAAATTCTGGCGCCACTGATACTTTTAGTTCTGATCAGGCTGCCCAAATTATAACCAAGGGTAATATTCCGCAGCCTCCAATAATCATTGGGATACAGCCAGTCGGTGTTTTTGATCCGGCCAAAGGTGGAATATGCTTTTCCACGCCGACCGTCTCCCGGATCGGAAGGCGACCTCCAGCGATCGCGGTAAAAACCAAGGGCATTATCATTGTAGCCTTGTCCTGTGCGGTCCATGGCACGTCCGAAAGTCGAGTAGATCACCCCGCCCCACTGGCCTTGCAGCAGGAAGCTGAGATCCAGTCCTTTCCAACTGAATGTATTGGTAATACCCCAAACATAGTCGGGATTGGGATGGCCTGAAAGCACCCGGTCATCGGGCGTGATTTTACCATCACCATTTGCATCCAAATATTTCGGATCGCCTTCTTTTTGGTTGCCATAAAGTGCAGCGCCGCCGTCGATATCTGCCTGGCTCAGGATACCGATCATTTGCACCACGTAGATGCTGTACATGGGCTCACCAACCATCAGGATATTGTGGTTGATGTCGTAGGCCCCTCCAAGGATTGGTGCATTTTCGGGCCCTAACTGCTTGACTTCATTAGAGTTGTGACTAAAATTCACGCTGGTAGTCCAGGAGAATTCGCCCGTCAGGTTACGGGTCGCCAGTTCAACTTCCCAACCCTTGTTCAACACTTCCCCGATATTGGTCAAGGCAGTTGAAAATCCTACCGAAGTGGGAATTGGAATATTCAACAACAGGTCGGTGTTCTTCTTGGTGTAGTAATCAAAAGAAGCAAAAATGCGGTTATTGAAGAGGCCGAAGTCCACTCCAAAATCAAGTGTTTGCGACTCTTCCCAGCTCAAGCCTGCATTGGCAAAGTTGCCGGGCACCTGGCCTGCAGCCAAGGTTCCGCCAAAGGAGTAATTCGCAAATTCAAGAATGGAAACATGGGAATAATCACCAATGCCATTATTACCCGAAATACCCCAGCTTCCCCGAAGTTTCAAGCTGCTGATGAAATCCACATCCTTCATAAATTCCTCTTCCGATACCCGCCAACCCGCAGATACAGAGGGGAAGACCCCCCATTTGGTATCGGGACCGAACCTGGATGAACCATCCCGGCGCAATGACGCGGCTAAAAGATACCGGTCATTATAGTTGTATTGCACCCGGCCAAAGTACGAGATCAGGGTGTTCTTGGTTTCCCGGGTAAAGGTTGCGGCAGTAACATTTGCAGCGTTTAGCGTGGTAACGACGTCCGAATTAAATCCGGATACCCGGATATCATAATTATCAAACTTACTAGTGTTGTAGGATGTACCGACAATTGCCGACACATTGTGCTGGCCGCCAAAGGTTTTGTTGTACGAAAGCGTGTTCTCGTTTACAAACGTCTGGCGGCGGTAGCCACTGGCTCTGCCCGAGGCCGATCTGTTACCTTTTGCCCCGGAAACCCAGGCAGCCCTGTACATTTTATACGTTTGATCAGCATTGTCCAGGTTAACGGATGACCGCAGGTCAAGTCCGTTAAACAGCGAATATTGGGCATAAGCCGTGCTAAGCGTTCTGAAAATTTTAGTATCGCCTGTAGTATTTTCGACAACCCTGACCGGGCTGTTCCTGGAGTTACCCCATCTGTACCGGTCATTATCGCCAACATTGATGTCGAGACCGACCGTATCTTCAGAAACAGGAACCACTGAAACTGCCAGGTGCATCTGCTGGTCCTTTCCTTCAACGCCCGAGTTATTTGCGATGGAATACGTAGGTGCGACGTTGATTCCAAATTTTAATCTGTCACTGGCATTTACCTCCACATTCGCGCGGGCAGAATACTGTTTGTATCCAACACCAATAGCAATGCCTTCCTGGTCGCGGTAGTTTCCTGAAATATAATATTTCACGGCGTTGTTGCCGCCCGTGGCGGATAACTGGTAATCCTGCATCATTCCGGTCCGGAACATTTCATCCTGCCAATCGATATACACCAACCCGGGATGACCAGGCATGGCCCAGCGGTCGTCTTTTATCAAATTAGTATTAAATGTCCCCAAAATGGCCTGTCGTTCGGCAGAAGTCTGGCTGGCTGTTCTGCCAGGACCCGAAGCTACCCAAGCGGCATCAATCATTTCCGAAGCCCGGTCAATCCATTCTTCTGCACTCAGAATATCTAGTTTTTTAGCCGTTTTATTCCATCCAAAATTGACATTGAGATTGATCTTGGGCTTACCGGCCTGGCCGGATTTGGTGGTGATCAACACCACTCCATTGGAAGCCCGCGAGCCGTAGATGGCAGCTGCCGATGCATCTTTTAATACCTCAATTGACTCGATATCGTTCGGATTGATGTTATCCAGCGGGTTGCCACTGGCAAAGCCGCCGTTTGCATTCTGCTCCGACACTTCCAAGGGGAAGCCATCGATTACATACAGGGGTTGGTTGTTGGCGCTTATGGAACCTGTACCTCTGACTTGAACGCGAAAACCGGCTCCGGGCAAACCGCTGGTTTGCTGAATCCGAACCCCGGCCAGTTGGCCAACCATTGCCTGGTCAAGTCGGGCTACGGGCCTTTCAACAAGATTTTCCGCATCCATCCGGGAAATGGCACTGGTAATGTCTGCCCGTTTCTGGGTACCATAACCGATTACGACAACTTCGTCCAGAATGCTCCCGGCGTTAAGGCTGATTGTTAACACGCTCTCATTACCTAAGGCAACTTCCTGGCGCTGATAACCTACATACGAAACGACCAATGCCGTGGCGCCTTCCGGAACACTCAAGGAGAAATGTCCGTTTGCATCAGTAACGGCACCGGAACTGGCGCCCTTAACAACAAGAGTAACCCCAATCAAAGGAGTATTGGTTTCTGCATCCAGAACAGATCCGGAAACAGTACGCTGGCTCCATCCTAGTTGAAAAGATAATAGGAGTATGCCGAAAGCCAAATACAGTTTTGGCCTGGTCAAAGCATGTACTAGTTGGTTCATAAACTACGTTTTTTTTGACAGAAAAGAGTACAAATGAGTTGGTATTAAATATGTTTCATGATTTTCACTTACCGCCTATAAACTCTGAATATCCACCTAATTCATAAATTTGATTTGGCACAAAACTTTCATTCGAAATAATATTTCAATCAAAAGTAGGGACTAATGCCGTAAAACGTTGCCGCAAACAGGCATATTCGGAGAAAAACTGTTCTGCACTATTCTGGGTAATTGACCAGAATAGCGAGGCTTTTTTCCATCGATTTGACACCAGGTTCCGGCATGTTTTGGCAGGAGAAAAACCGGGGCATAAACCCATCTATCCCATTGAGCAGCAAAGGCTCAGCAGGTCCTATGTTCAATTTGGAAAACAGGAAATCTACCTACAGCGAGTTTCGCAAAACCAAGCGAAACGGGTTGGCAATATGATCCTTCACATTTTCAAGAATGAGCTGTGCTGCGGTCTTGCCCAATTGCTGAAAGTCGGTGGAGATAATGGTAATTCCGTCGAGCAAAATTTCTTTAAGCGGCGTTTCATTGTAGGAAATGATCCCCACCTCTTTGCCCACTTTCAGCCCCAGGTTTTTGATCCGTTTGATGAGTGTTACCAGATCATCTTCCATGAGATTGATGTAAACTTCATTTTTTTGAATCGGCTCAACAGAAATATCATCAACCACAGCATGATCAAATGCATATTCCGAACAAAAGCGTTCAAAGCCGGCAAGAATTTCCTTAGGGTGATAGCTGTAAGGTGGAAAAATGATCTTCAACTTTTGGTATTTGCTTAGGAGCTCCAGGGCTTCGATTAAAACCGAATAGATGTCTGCCTCAAAATCCTGGTACACCGTCGCGTAATCGCCAACCACGCCTTCCACCTTTTTATCCAGGATGATCAACTTGTGCTTGGGTAGTTGATTGATCAAATCGCTGGCGTTTTTACCGCCTTCAAGAAAATGTGGGATGATTACGAAGTGGGTATAATTATCATCCTTATGGCTCAAAATGAGATTTTTGAAAATGCGGAAATCGTTGTTGTAAATAAAAAAATCTATTGCCGCCTGGTCGCCAAGCGTTTGGGAAAAAGCATCGAAAATGATTTTTTTATGCGCACTGAGTTTGTTGAACAAGAGGAAAACTTTGGCTTTCTGCTTGAAATTCGTGCTTTTGATGTAGTACCCTTTTCCCGGAATGGAATCTACAATTCCGATTTCTTTAAGATGCTCGTAAGCCTTTACGATCGTATCCCTGGAAATATCAAACTTGATCAGCAAGCCGTTCACCGAAGGCAACTGATCTCCTACTTTTACTGTGCCTTTTTCGACACCGGAAATAATGGAATTTATGATTTGTTTGTACTTGGGAGTTTTGCTGTATTCATTAATTCGGACATTGCAACTCATAGTAACCCAAGTTTATTTTTTCAAAATTAAATGACCGGATTTTTCGATCTTAAAGTTAATTCATATTGCTTTATCGCAGGTTTTCAGAATTAACAAATCCTACACTGTTTTTTCAAAATGCAGAACAGTGCAGAACACTTTTTTGTACAAACCCGAACACTGCGGAACAGAACTCCTGGGACTTTGACCTAATTTTGATACAATTTTCAGAGCAACCTGTCGACATTTTCACCGCGCAAATAACTGATAACCGACGCTCTTTTAACAATCCGCAACAAGATAAATTCCGGAAAAAATCATCATCCCGGGCCGATGAGATGTCACTAATTCCGGATTCAATAAATTAAAAACGCACTCCTCCATGAATGTAAAAACTTTTGAACACGTCGACTATTTGTGGGATGACAAAAAAGCAGCCAGCCTCGAAGGCGATGAGGTAGCCCTGTTCCTTTACCGGTCGAATGTGTTGGGCGCCGACTTGCGCATTACCAATTACGGTGGCGGGAATACCAGTTGTAAAACCATCGAAGCAGATCCGTTGACTGGGCAAAATGTCGAAGTGATGTGGGTGAAAGGCTCTGGTGGCGACATTGGAACATTGACCCGTAAAGGCATCGCCGGATTGTATGTCGACCGGTTGCGCGCACTGAAGCGGGTATATCGGGGCCTGGAACACGAAGATGAAATGGTGGCTTTGTTCAACCATTGTTTATACGATCTGGACAGCCGCGCGCCATCCATCGATACCCCCTTGCACGGGCTTTTGCCTTTCAAACATATTGACCACCTCCACCCGGATGCATTGATCGCGGTGGCTGCCGCCAAAGACAGCCAGGCTGTTACCCATGAAATTTGGGGCGATACCATGGGCTGGGTCCCCTGGCAACGCCCCGGCTTCGACCTCGGCCTGCAATTGGAAAAGTGCCTAGAAGAAAACCCCGATATTCGTGGGATCGTTTTGGGCAGCCACGGCCTGTTTACCTGGGGCGACACATCGTATGCCTGCTACATGAACAGCCTCGAAGTCATCGAGCAAGCTTCCAACTACATTGAAGAACGCCAAGGTAAAAAGCGGCCGGTGTTTGGCGGCCAAACGCAAAAAAGCCTGCCGGCAACCGACCGGCATAATCAGGCGGCTCAACTTGCACCCGTACTGCGAGGGCTTTGTTCCGGGTACCAAAAAATGATCGGCCACTTTACCGACGACGAACGGGTACTGGAATTCATCAACAGCCAGGACTTGAACAAACTGGCCCCCCTGGGCACTTCCTGCCCGGACCATTTTCTGCGCACGAAAATCAAACCCCTGGTTTTGAACCTGCCCGCCAACGCAGACTTGTCGGATGCCGCGGCAGTACGCGCACAACTGGAACCGCTATTTGAGCAATACCGCCAGGATTACGCCGACTACTACCAATCCTGCAAACACCCCAACAGCCCGGCCATGCGCGACCCGAATCCGGTCGTTATTTTGTACCCGGGTGTCGGCATGTTTACCTTTTCAAAAAACAAACAAACAGCCCGCGTTGCCAGTGAGTTTTACATCAATGCAATCAACGTAATGCGCGGCGCCGAAGCCATATCAGAATATGCTGCCCTTCCACGCCAGGAGGCTTTCGACATTGAATACTGGCTGTTGGAGGAAGCAAAACTCCAGCGCATGCCGCCGGAAAAGCCCCTTTCCGGACGGGTAGCCATCATTACCGGTGCTGGTGGCGGCATTGGGAAGGCTATTGCCGACAAACTGGCGGCTGAAGGCGCCAATGTCGTATTGACTGACGTTGCCGAAGACCGTATTCAGGAAGCGAACAGCAGTTTTGCCAGAGATACCTCCACCTATGCGGTTTGTGATGTCACCGACGATCAGTCTGTGGCAGCAGCATTTAAAAAGGCTTGCCTTGAATTTGGCGGTGCAGACATTGTGGTTCACAGTGCCGGATTGGCCATTTCCAAACCCTTGGAAGAAACCTCGCTGAACGACTGGGCCTTGTTGCAAAATGTTCTGGTCAAAGGGCAATTTTTGATGGCCCAAACCGGAACGGAGATTATGCGCAAGCAAGGTTTTGGTGGCGACATTATCAATATTGCCAGTAAAAACGGCCTGGTTTCCGGCCCGAATAACGTGGCCTATGGCACCGCCAAAGCAGCCCAGCAACATATGACCCGATTGTTGGCGGCAGAACTCGGCAAAGACAATATCCGCGTTAACACCGTCAACCCCGACGGGGTTATAGTCGGCAGTAAAATATGGGAGGGCGCCTGGTCGGAAGGTCGTGCAAAAGCCTACGGTATTAAGGTTGAAGATTTGCCGGAACATTACGCAAAACGCAACCTGCTCCACAAGGTCATATTGCCGGAAGACATTGCAAATGGCGTATTTGTGTTGATTGCTATTTTGAAAAAAAGTACCGGGAACACGATTAATGTGGACGGTGGTATGGAAGCGGCGTTCGTGCGGTAATCGGATACAATCTGAAGAATTTTTATTGGTTAGGGCACTGGCGGTATCCTATGTGGTGCCGCCAGTTTTAAATCAACTTACATAATGCGCATTAATACCTCCCAGCTATCGGATCATAATAACCAGCTTTCTTCAAACCACGCGGAATCGTACAATTTTCTCCGCGAACAACTCGGCAAAAAAGGTGTCGATGCCGATCAATTAGTGACCCAACTCGCCGGTTTGCAAATCGCCATCCCCAGCTGGGCGCTTGGCGCCGGCGGCACGCGTTTCGGACGGTTTTCCTACGGTGGTGAGCCAGCCAGCCTGGAGCAAAAAATCGACGATATTGGAATTTTACACGCACTCACCGGGGCTGCTGGGGCAGTTTCGCTGCATATTCCGTGGGATATCCCCCGCGATGCACAAGCCATCCGTGAACAGGCTGCTTCCCTGGGGATCGTATTCGACGCCGTCAATTCAAATACTTTTCAGGATCAGAAAAACCAGGCCCATAGCTATAAATTCGGCTCGCTTTGCCATACTGAAAAAGCGGTGCGGGACCAAGCCATCGAACACAACCGGGAGGTCATTGAAACCGGGGAAGCATTGGGCTCCAAAAGCATAACCGTATGGTTAGCCGATGGCGCATCGTTTCCTGGTCAAAACAACCTGCGCAAGGCACTGCAGCATACCCGGGAAAGTCTCCAGGCAATTTATGGTTACTTGCCAGCCGATTGGAAAATGTACATCGAATACAAACCCTACGAGCCCAATTTTTACAGTACGGTTATTCAGGATTGGGGCACGTCCTATTTGCTGGCAACTGCCTGCGGGGAGCGGGCTTATACCCTGGTCGACCTGGGACACCACCTTCCCAACACCAACATCGAACAGATCGTCGCTACCCTGATGCTCCAGGGTAAACTTGGCGGTTTCCATTTTAACGACAGCAAATATGGCGACGACGACCTCACCGTCGGCAGCATCAAACCCTACCAGCTCTTCCTCATTTTCAATGAACTGGTATACGGTATGCAACACAACAACGCGGGTAACCCGCCGCTTGCCTGGATGATCGACGCCAGCCACAATGTGAAAGACCCATTGGAAGACCTTATCCAAAGCCTGGAAGCCATCTGGCTGGCTTACGCCCAGGCACTCCTGGTAGATAGCAAATCCCTGGAAATTGCGCAGGAATCCAACGACGTTACCCGGGCACAGGAAATCCTCCAGGATGCTTTCCGCACGGATGTCCGCCCATTGCTTCGCGAGGCCCGGTTGCAACACGGCGCCGCAGTCGCCCCCCTCACACTTTACAGAAACCTGAATGTCCGACAGGAACTGATTCGCGAACGCGGTAAAACCACGGTGGCTACAGGCTTGTAAAAATTAGGAAGATGGATGTGACGGCAATTTTCGACATCGGCAAGACCAACAAGAAATTCTTCCTGTTCGATGAACAACACCGGGAAGTACACCGGGCCTATACCCGCCTGGAAGAAATTCAGGATGAGGATGGATTTCCCTGCGAAGACCTGGAACAGCTCTGTACCTGGATGAAAGACAGCTTCCGGGAAGCACAGGAAAAAACCGGTGTTCAAATTACACGACTCAACTTTTCAACCTACGGCGCTTCTTTCGTACATCTGGATGCAAACGGCCAACCGGTTGCCCCTTTGTACAACTACCTCAAACCCTTTCCGGAAGACCTCCAGGATTCCTTTTTTAAAAAATACGGGCCGGCTGAACAGTGGTCTGCCGAAACGGCTTCCCCGGTGATGGGCATGCTCAATTCAAGCCTTCAACTATATTGGCTGAAATACCGCCGGCCGGAAATATTCGAACGCATCCATCGGTCCTTGCATTTCCCGCAATTTTGCGCTTACCTGTTCACCGATGAATACCGGAGCGAATACACCAGCATCGGTTGCCATACCGGAATGTGGCATTTTGAAAACAAGGACTATCATCCCTGGATTTATGCTGAAAAAATTGACCGTTTGTTGCCGCCAATTCAGGATGCCGTTTCGGTTACTGAAGTAAAAATCGGAAACGACACCGTGCAGGTCGGCACCGGTATTCACGACAGCTCCGCCGCACTTTTACCTTATATCGCAGCAAATACGGAGCCCTTTTTGCTTATTTCCACCGGCACCTGGAGCATAACGCTCAACCCGTTCAGCCAGGACAGTTTGGAGGTTGGCGACCTGGAACGCGATTGCCTGAACTACCTGCGCGTCGATGGCTTACCCGTCCGGGCAGCCCGGCTTTTTCTCGGCAATGAATATAAAATCTGGGCAACCCGGTTGGCACAACATTTCAAACAACCCTATGAAAAACACCGGCACGTCGAACCCGATCCGGAAATATTGCAGCAACTAAAACGCCTTCGCCAACCGGTATATCACTGGGATAGTCTGGCGAAAGGATTACCAAATACGGCTTCGCCCGGTTCGGTTACCAACCTTGACATTTTCAACTCCTACGAAGAAGCCTATCACCAACTCATCCGTGAATTGGTGGACATGCAGGTTGAAGCGATTAATTTAGCCAGGGGAAACACCCGGGTTCAAAAAATCTACATCGACGGCGGGTTCATCGACAATGCCTTGTTTATTCAACTGTTGGCCGGTTCCCTGCCAGCGGTTGAATTGATCACGACAAATTCACCGCTTGGTTCGGCGTTAGGCGCAGCACTGGCCGTGCACAACCAGGTTGTTTCCCCGGATTTCCTTTCAGAAAATTTTTCATTACAAACACAAGTTGCCCTCCAACTATGAAGGTAGGCCTGTTCATACCCTGTTACATCGATCAATTTTACCCACAGGTGGGCATTGCTACTTTGGAGTTATTGGAAAAATTGGATGTCCAGGTGGAATTTCCGGCGAACCAGACCTGTTGCGGACAACCGCTGGCCAACTCGGGCAGCGAACAGGAGGCGGAACCCGCTTACCATCATTTTGTCGATCTGTTCCACCACTTTGATCACATCGTCATGCCGTCGGGAAGTTGCACCTACCACGTCCGCAAGCATTACGACCGGATCGAACAAACAGCCGAGGTGCAACACGTTCGGAAGAACACCCTGGACCTGAGCGAATTCCTGCTCGACGTCCTGAACCTCCAATCGCTGAACGCCCGGTTTCCGTACAAAGTCGGGCTGCACCAAAGTTGCCACGGGCTGCGCGGATTGCGCCTGGGCCCTGATTCAGAACAAAACCTGAGCCGGCCATCCAAAATTCAAACCTTGTTGAATATGGTTGATGGCATCGAACTAGTCGACCTGAGCCGCCCGGATGAATGCTGCGGATTCGGCGGAACGTTTGCCGTTGGCGAACCTGCCATTTCGGTGAAAATGGGAAAAGACCGCATTGCCGATCATGAAAGCAAGGGCGTGGAGGTGATCACGGCAGGCGATATGTCCTGCCTCATGCACCTGGAAGGCATCATCCGCCGTCAGGGTAAACAAATGAAAGTGAAACATTTGGCAGAAATTTTAAACGGAGTACAATTATGATCGATCATGCAGAAAAGGCCGCCGAATTCATTCGGGATGAACCCCGCACCGACTGGCATGACGAATCCCTTTGGTTCATCCGGCACAAGCGCGATAAAGCTTCGCAGGATGTACCGGAATGGGAGCAACTCCGTGAATTGGCTTCCGGGATCAAAGACAATGTGCTGTCGGAATTAGACCACTACCTCGAACAATTTGAAGCCAATGCCCTTCAAAACGGCGTTCAGGTACACTGGGCCACCGATGCAGCTGAACACAATCGCATTGTGCACAGCATTTTGAAAAAACATGGCGTCAGCCGGATGGTAAAAAGCAAATCCATGCTCACCGAGGAATGCCACCTCAACGATTTCCTGGCCGAACAGGGAATCGAAGTGGTGGACACCGACCTGGGCGAACGGATCATTCAACTCCGGGAAGAGCCGCCGAGCCACATCGTTTTGCCGGCAATTCACCTCAAAAAAGAAGAAATCGGCGCCTTATTTCACGAAAAACTGCAAACCCGGGAAGGCGCCACCGATCCGGGTTACCTGACCGAAGCCGCACGCGGTCACCTGCGGCAAAAGTTTGTTGAGGCACAAGCCGCCCTCACCGGCGTCAATTTTGCCATTGCCGAGACCGGCGGCGTGGTCGTTTGCACCAACGAAGGCAACGCCGACATGGGTGTACACCTGGCGCCGGTGCAAATCCATTGCATGGGTATCGAAAAGATCATCCCAAAAGCCGAACATCTGGGCGTATTTATTCGCCTGCTGGCCCGCAGTGCAACCGGGCAGCCGTCGACGATTTATACCGCACACCACCACCGGCCAAGACCGGGCGCTGAAATGCACATCGTGATCGTCGACAACGGCAGGTCAGCACAATTAGGGCGGAGTGATTTTCGCAATTCCCTGAAATGTATTCGCTGTGGGGCTTGCATGAACACCTGCCCGATTTACCGGCGTAGCGGCGGCCACAGTTACGGCTATACCATTCCCGGCCCAATCGGTTCTATTTTAACCCCGGGCATCGACCTGAAGGCATACAGCGACCTACCCTTCGCTTCCACCTTATGCGGCTCCTGTTCGGATGTTTGCCCGGTCAAAATCAACATCCACGAACAGTTGTTCCGCTGGCGGCAGATCATTGCGCAGGAAGGGTATTTGCCGTCGGGTAAAAAACGGGCACTGGCCTGGTTTGGGAAAATCATGGCACGCCCGGCCTGGTTTCGGTTTACCGGCAAGGTTGCTCGGCTGGCCTTAAGGATACTGCCAAGGCCGTTCCTATACAACCGTTTCAATGAATGGGGAAAAGCGCGGGAACTGCCCGAAGCGCCAAGAGAGAGTTTTCAGGAATGGTATAAAAAAAACAGACGCTAAGCCATGGGAAAAGACAGCATACTTCAAGCCATTCGGCAAAACAAACCAGCCGGAAGGCCACTCCCGGAGATTCCGATATTCCCGGGTAGGGAAATAACACCTACTGAACAGTTCATCAAAATGGCGGAAACCGGCGGGTCGCAGATACTGCGCGCGGCACATGTGCAGGAAATTAATGCCATGCTGAAAAACCTGTTCCCGGAGGCCCGGAACATCGCTTCGCCGGTGCCGGAAATCACGTCGACAATCAATTTGGAAGAGATACAATCCCCACTTGAACTGGAACAAGTGGATGTGGCTGTGATCCGGGGACATCTGGGCGTAGCGGAAAACGGTGCGGTCTGGCTCACGGAAAGCGCCTGCAGACACCGGATATTGCCGTTCATCACGCAGCACCTCATGCTCCTGATTCCCGAAACCTCCATAGTCCCTACCCTCCACGATGCCTATCGCAACATTCGCATAAACGACGAAGGTTTTGGCATTTTCATCGCCGGCCCTTCCAAAACCGCCGACATTGAACAGGCGCTGGTCATTGGCGCGCAGGGCGCTCGAAGCCTGACGATCATTCTGACTGCCTTTTAATTGAATACATCAAAACGAAACCAACACCTATGCTACTCGACAAACTGACTTCCAACCTAGAAAGTGTACAAGAATTCGAGCGCGAGCCCGTCCCACCAGCCCGGCAAAAAGGTTGGCGAAGTTTCCTGGGAATGTACGCCGGCGAACACACCGCCGGTACTGAATTTGTTATCGGCCCCCTGTTCGTTGCCCATGGCGCCAGTGCCGGTGATTTGATTTTCGGGCTACTGATCGGCAATTTACTCGCCGTGCTGAGTTGGGCTTTTCTCTGCGCACCGATTGCCACAAAAGAGCGGATCACACTGTATTACAAACTGGAAAAAATTTGCGGCAAACGGCTTACCGTGGTGTACAACCTCGTCAATGCCCTCATGTTTTGCTTCCTGGCCGGTTCCATGATTGCCGTGTCGGCGACTGCCGTGGGTATTCCATTTGATATGCCTATGGCGGAATTGAGCGACTGGCTGCCCAACAGCGTGTCCTGGGTAGTGATTGTCATGGTGGTCGGTATGGTAACCACCATTGTCGCCACATTGGGTTACGAGCAGGTTTCGCGTTTCGCTAATCTTGCCTCGCCCTGGATGATCCTCGTGTTTTTGGCGGCAGCCATTGCCGTTTTGCCCGAACTGGGCATCCAACACGCCGGTGATTTCTGGTCGGCTGCCGAATCGAAGATCTGGACCGGTGTTCCGTTGGAAGGCCAGTCCAAGTTTACCTTCTGGCATGTGTTGTTTTTCGCCTGGTTCTGCAATATGGCTATGCACATTGGCATGGCCGACCTTTCCATTTTCCGCTACGCGAAAAGCTGGAAATCCGGGTTCACGTCTGCCGGTGGCATGTTTGTCGGTCACTACATAGCCTGGCTGGCTTCCGGGATTTTATACGCAGTTTTTTTACAAAAAAGCCAGAACAGCCTGGAATTCGCGCCGGGCCCGATCGCGTACTATGCCGCCGGGATCGCTGGCGCTTGCTGTGTTATCATTGCCGGCTGGACGACCGCCAACCCCACCATCTACCGGGCCGGGCTGGCCGTGCAGGCAATCATCCCCAACTCCAAAACCTGGAAAGTCACCCTGATCGTTGGCCTGATCACCACCGCAGCTGCCTGTTTTCCGGCCCTGGTGATGCGCTTGCTGGATTTTGTGGCGCTCTATGGTTTGGTGCTTATGCCGATGGGCGCTATAATTTTTATTGATTTCTACCTCTTGCCCAGGCTCGGTTTGCGCAGCGATTATGCAGAAAAAGCAGGCATAGGGATCAACTGGGCGGCCACCGGCACCTGGGTGCTCACCCTGGCAACCTGCCTGTTTATCAATTTTTATGTTGGTGTGGAAATCTTCTTTCTCGGCCTGCCGGGCTGGTTTGTAGCCGTGCTGCTGTACACCGTGCTTAGTTACTGGGTGCAATCTTCCAAAACAGAAAAAACAAGTTTATCATGAAAAAAATACTCCTCAACATAGTTGCTTTCGCCGGTTTGGCCATGACGCTCATTCCGTCATTACTCGTGTTTTCCGGTAGCATGCCGACGCAAACAAACAAAATGCTCATGGGTATCGGTATGCTGCTTTGGTTTGGCGCTGCACCGTTCCGGAACAAGTCTGCAAACTAAAACCCAAAGGCATGCTAAAATGGCTACAAGCAAATTTATTGTCAGCTGGAATATGCTGGTTTTCAGCCCTGGCATTGTTTTTATTGCCAAACCCGCACCTGCAGGCACAGGCGCAATCCGGCGTTGAAACCGAAGTCCGCTACCTCTCCGGAACCGACAAAAATCACACCGTCGATTGGGAGTTTTTTTGCACGGCAGGCCGGAAAAGCGGGTTCTGGACCACTATTCCGGTGCCATCCTGCTGGGAACAACAAGGATTCGGCAATTACGACTACGGCCGGGATTACCGGACCTACGGGAAAAACTTCCGTTTTGCGGATGAAAAAGGCTTGTACCGGTATCGCTTTGATGCTCCGGAAAGTTGGCGCGGAAAATCCGTTTATCTGGTTTTCGAAGGGGCCATGACCGACACCGAAGTTTCCCTGAACGGACAACCCACGGGACCTGTGCATCAGGGTGCTTTTTACCAATTCCGATACGATATTTCCGGATTGCTGCGCTATGGCCAACCCAATTTACTGGAAGCAAACGTCAGCAAGATGTCGGAAAACGCCTCTGTGAACGCAGCGGAGCGTTATGCCGATTACTGGATTTTTGGCGGCTTGTTCCGGCCTGTTTATCTGGAAATTTTTCCGAAGGAACATATTGAACGCACGGCCGTTGCTGCAGACGCCAATGGCAACTTTTCCGTCGATGTGTTCCTTCAAAATATTGCCGGCCCGCGCACGCTGATGCTGGATATTTTTGATCCAACTGGAAAACGCATCGCACAGCAGTCTGAAAATATTACTCCAGGCACCGCAAAGGCTGTTTTGAAAAGCCATATTCCTGGTCCGAAACTGTGGTCCTCAGAATCACCAACGCTTTATTCAACCGTCGTGCATTTGAAAAACGGTGCGACCGAATCACATCGGGAATCCACTGTTTTTGGCTTCCGCACGATCGAGATCAGGCATGGCGACGGCGTTTATATTAATGGCAACAAGATCAAATTCAAAGGCATTAACCGCCACTGCTTCTGGCCTGAAAGCGGGCGTACACTGAGCCGATCGATCGACCGGATGGATGTCGAACTCCTGAAGGCCATGAATATGAATGCTGTGCGCTGTTCACACTATCCGCCCGATCAGGCTTTTCTGGAGCTCTGCGATTCGGTGGGCTTGTACGTCCTCGATGAGTTGGCCGGTTGGCAAAATGCCTACGATACGACGGTCGGTGAAAAACTGGTGCGCGAAATGGTTATCCGGGATGTCAACCACCCGTCCATAATTTTTTGGAGCAATGGCAACGAGGGCGGCACCAACAGAGCCCTCGACGATGATTTCGGTTTGTACGACCCTTCCCTACGACCCGTCATTCATGCACACCACAAACCGGGGAATGATTATAACGGGATCGAAACCAACCACTACGAAAAATATTACAGCACCAAACAGATCCTGGCCGACTCCCTGATTTACATACCCACCGAATTCCTGCACGCCCAGGACGACGGTGGCGCTGCCGCCGGGCTGCACGATTTTTGGGAATTGATGTGGACGGCACCGCGTTCGGGCGGCGGTTTTTATGGGCGATGCTCGATGAGGGTGTTGTTCGGACAGACCTGAATGGCTATGTCGATGTCAACCGGGTTAATGCACCTGATGGTGTGCTCGGGCCACACCGGGAAAAGGAGGGTAGTTTTTACGCCTTGAAAGAAATTTTTTCACCAATTGTTATTTCCAAACTAGCGCTTCCGGCAGATTTCCAGGGGAAACTTGCCGTAGAAAACCGCTACCATTTCACCAACCTGAACGCCTGCGTATTCACCGCTTCCCTGGTCAATTTCAACGATCCGAAAGCGCGTATGGCCGGCCATGAATTCAAAAAATCAATTGCCATTCCAAGCCCCTCGGTGCTGCCCGGCAAATCCGGCTTTCTGAATATTCCGCTTCCGGCAGACTGGAAAAACTACAATGGTCTGGAAGTGCATGCCGTTGGCCCTGATGGCCGTGAAGTGCTTCATTGGACCTGGCCAATTGACCTTCCGGAGAAACTGACGAAGGAACTGGTTTTCGGTGAATTGCCCATCCAGGAAAACGTTGAATTTGAAGACCAGGACAGCATGCTGATCCTCCGCACGGAAACTTGTGCGATTCAGTTTGACAAAACATCCGGCCTGCTGAAAAACATCGAATACAAGTTGGGTTTGAGCCCTCTGCTTGGCAATGGACCGGTTTTGGTCGCCGGTGAAGCGACTCCGGTTAACTACAGGCACTTTCCGGAAGCGGATGGCTATGTTTTGGAGTTTCAATACGCCGGAGCGCTGAAATTTCTGAAATGGAAACTGTTTGCCAACGGCTGGTTGCAACTCGATTACGAATACAACCTGGAGTCGGGTGAATATCCGTTCATGGGGATCAGTTTTGACCTTCCTGAATCTAACATTATCGGCGTAAAATGGCTGGGCAACGGCCCCTACCGGGTCTGGAAAAACCGCCTGCAGGGTGGCAATCTGGATGTCTGGGAATCCATGTACAACAACACGCACACCGGAAGCGCACCCTGGGCCTACCCGGAATTCAAAGGCTATTTTTCAGACATCGCCTGGATGGAATTCAACACCGTGGAAGGCAAATTTTTAGTGGTAAGTCCACAACCCAACCTTTTCGTACGGCTATTCGACTTTTACGGACTGTCGGGGCCGGTTCCACATCCGGCGCTCCCGGTTGGCGATATTTCATTTTTGGATGGTATCCCGCCGATCGGTACCAAACTGGCAACAGGACTGGATACTAAAACCGAAGGCTTGGGGCCCCAAAGTGAGCTTAACAAAGGCGGTATGTTACAGCGTCGGACGCTTTATTTCTATTTTGGCATGCCCCCGCCCAGGTGATCTTATTTCAAAACAAAAACCGAATTATGCTGCAATCCTGTCGAATACCCTGCCACCGGATGATCGGCGCTGCTTTAGTCCTGGCAATATTGAGTTGGCACTGTGGCGGGCCGTCAAATAAATCCGGGACAAATTCTAACCCGGAAAAGCCGAACATCATTTTCATTATGGCCGACGACCTGGGTTACAACGACCTGGGATGCTATGGCCAAAAGTCAATCCATACTCCGGTGCTTGATCAAATGGCGCGCGAAGGCATGCGGTTCACTCAGTGCTATGCCGGCTCCACGGTGTGTGCGCCTTCCCGCTCGGTGTTAATGACCGGTCAGCACACTGGTCATACAACAGTGCGGGGGAACAATGGCATTGGTGGCGTGACCGGCCTGGGCGGTGCCCCCGGGAGAATTCCCTTGCGCGCGGAGGATGTTACGATTGCCGAGGTACTGAAAAGTGTCGGGTATACCACCGGAATGATTGGCAAATGGGGCTTGGGCGAACCCGGTACCGAGGGTCTGCCGGGCAAACAGGGTTTTGACGAATTTTTCGGCTATTTGAATCAACGCCGGGCGCATTCCTATTTCCCGGATTATATCTGGAAAAACACCGACACCTTGCACCTGAACGGCAATGAAAACGGGGGGCAGGCAGTGTACGTCCACGATTTGTTTACGGAAGCCACCCTCGACTTTATAAAACGCAAAAAAGCCGAGCCATTCTTCTTGTACCTGCCCTATACCCTACCCCACGATACTTACGAAATTCCGGATTTGGGCCAGTATGCCGACAGTACGCAATGGACTGTGGAAGAGCAAACTTATGCGGCCATGGTCAGCCGGCTGGATGCCGATATCGGTCGCGTTTTTCAACTGTTGAAGGACGAAGGACTGGATGAAAAAACCATCGTTTTCTTTTGTTCCGATAACGGAGCGGCACAGCTCTGGCCCGGGCGGTTCGACAGCTCGGGCAAACTACGTGGTCGCAAGCGCGATATGTACGAAGGCGGCCTGCGAGTCCCTATGATCGTGCGATATCCCGGAAAAATTGCCGGGGGTACGACTAATAGTACACCCTGGTATTTTGCCGACGTGTTGCCCACACTTGCCGAATTGACTGGCGCAAAAATCCCGGATAACGTAGACGGAATCAGTGTGCTATCAAATATTTTTTCAGAACATGGCGGCGGCCCCCAATCAAACCGCGTGTTCTACTGGGAATTTTATGAATTGGGTTTTCAACAGGCAATTCGATGGTACCCCTGGAAAGGCGTTCGCCTTTCGCCAGACGGCCCCTGGGAATTATATAACCTGGAAAAAGACCCTGAAGAACAGGTTAATGCAGCTGATAAGTTTCCGGATATCGTTGACAGCCTTACTCAAATTGCTCAACGGGAGCACAGCCCCTCCCCGTATTTTCCAGTTAAAAAATGACGCCATCCAAATATTGAAAAAACAACCATGAAGGAACCGGACCAACATAAAAACCGATACCAAGCCGAGGCACTTGAAACGCTGGCCGCTGCATTATTGGTCAAAGCCGGGCTGAACTCCGAACGGGCCCGGGTGGTTGGCAGCATCTTGACGGAAGCGGACTTGCTTGGACACTCTACCCACGGACTGGCTCTGTTGCCACTGTATCTTCGGGAAGTGGAATCCGGCGGCATGGCTACAAGCGGCGAACCGGAAGTCATCCGGGATTCCGGCGCGGCAATTTGTTGGGATGGGAATTACCTGCCCGGCCCCTGGTTGATGCAACAGGCAATTGTGCTTGCAGAATCCCGGCTGGTTGTGCACCCGGCTGTCACCATGGTCATTCAAAAAAGCCACCACATTGCCTGCCTGGCCGCATATCTGGAACCTGCCGCTCGGAACGGGCATATCATTATCCTTTCCTGTTCCGACCCAATGAATAAAACGGTGGCGCCCTTCGGTGGTCTGGACCCGGTGTACAGTCCCAATCCCATTGCCGCCGGTTGGCCGACACAGGAAGATCCGGTCCTGTTTGACATCAGTATGTCTGCAACGGCCAATGGCCTTGTTGCCCAAAAACACAAAGCCGGCGAGCGGCTGCCCCACCCATGGTTGCTGGATGCGCAGGGTACACCGACCGATGACCCGGCTGCTTTTTTTGAAAATCCACCGGCTACCATTTTGCCCTTAGGCGGGCTGGATACCGGGTACAAAGGTTTTGCGCTGGGGCTCCTGGTGGAAGCCCTGACCAATGGTCTGAGTGGCTTCGGGCGCTCTGATGAGCCAAAACGCTGGGGTGCCTCTGTTTTCCTTCAACTTTTAAACCCGGAGGCATTCGGCGGGCTTGATTTTTTCAAAAAAGAAATGACGCGCCTGGCACAAGCCTGCCTTGGCAGTCAGCCAATGCCCAACGGTTCAGGGGTCAGGCTTCCCCGCAGCAAAGCGCTTGCACTGAAAAAAATTCAACTGGAGCAAGGCATTGCGCTGTTGCCGGCAGTTTGGCAGGATTTAAAAAATTGTGCGGAGCGCTATGATCTGAAAATGCCAGATGCCTTACGAATCAGGAGTCACTAAAGCCCGTAGGGCTGCCATTTTTGTAGAGATTACGACAAGAAAAATAAAAGCGCCGTAGGTGCGGCATTATAATACAACGGCATTTGGAAAACTGGTTGGCAACCTGTTTCTACTATAATGTCAGCCCTACGGGCTTTAATGAAGTACTTGATTAGCATTTTAATCCCTGATCGGCCTAACTTATTTTTTTTGAAACCACCATGTATGAAAATCTTCCTGTTGCACCTCAGTTATCTGCTGTTAATACCGCTGGCGAGCTATACACAAAGCCAGCATACAAACCAGGTTGATCCCGAGCCGCTTTTTCGTTTTGACTTTGGCCAGGAACCAACTCAATCCGGGTACACCAAAGTTTCACCGGAGACTATTTACAGCCCGGAGCAGGGTTACGGCTTTCTGCCGGGGGGCGCAGTGGAGGTCGTTGACCGCGGTGGACCAGATGCTTTACGCCGTGACTTTTGTACCAGTACTCAGCCGTTTTATTTTTCAGTAAAAGTTCCGGAAGGAAACTACCACGTACGGATGATTCTGGGTGATCAGAAAGGAGAATCATCTTTTACGGTAAAAACTGAGTCCAGGCGATTGGCGGTCGAGGAAATTAGCACCTCGGTTGGCTACGTTACGGACTGGTTGTTCACAGTGAATGTACGCAATGCCGCTATCCCAATGACGAACCGAACCGTCAAACTGACTTCCCGGGAAACCCGGCACTTCAATTGGGACGACCAGCTGACCATCGAATTCAGTGGCAAAAAGCCAGCGATATGCGGCCTGGAAATCATACCTGCGCCGGAAGTCACCACTGTTTACCTGGTCGGCAACTCCACGGTGACCGATCAGAAAAACGAACCCTGGGCTTCCTGGGGGCAAATGCTGCCAATTTTTTTTGAACCGGAAAATGTTGCTATTGCTAACCATGCGGAATCTGGTGAATCGTTGAAGCGCTTTCAATCTGAAAACCGATTGGAAAAAATTCAAAGTACCCTGAAAGCCGGCGATTACCTGTTCATCCAATTTGGGCATAATGATCAAAAAACCGAAAGCAGCGCTTATGTGGCGCCCTTCACCGGGTATAAGGAGCAACTAATGGTGTTTATCGAGGCCGCCCGGGAAAAAGGTGCAACCCCAGTATTGGTAACGCCGGTGCACCGGCGCACGTTTGACGACCAGGGCAAGATTATCAACTCGCACGGCGATTACCCGGAGGCCATGCGCCAGGTGGCAAAAGAAGCCGGCGTGCCGCTCATCGACCTGCATGCCATGAGCCAGCAATTGTTCGAAGCACTTGGCCCGGAAGGTTCGAAAAAAGCCTTTGTGCACTTTCCTGCCGGCAGTTTCCCCGGTCAGGACGGGGCGCTGGCCGACGATTCGCACTTCAGCACCTATGGCGCCATGCAGTTGGCACTTTGCATTGTGCAGGGGATTCAAGACAACCACCTGGCACTTGCCGCCGATCTGAAGAGTCACTTACCCGAATATGACCCGGCCAAGCCGACACCACTAGAAAAATGGAATTTACCACTGAGCCCCTATTTACCTGATAAATAAGGACAAAACGCGCCCTGGCACCTTACACCTGTTTTCGGATACGATCAGTCATTTCAATAAACAACATCCAATCATGCACACCTTTCAACGACTTGTTTTTGTACTGCTGTTGGCCACAGCCTCCAGTTTTTTAACCGCCCAATCCACCGCGAGCGGGAAAATCATCGTTAACGCCGATCTCGGAAAAGACACGATTAGCAAACACATTTATGGCCACTTTTCCGAGCACCTTGGCCATTGTATTTATGGCGGCTTTTATGTTGGGGAAAACAACGCAAAAATCCCAAACATAAAAGGTGTCCGCACCGATGTGGTCGATGCGCTCAAGGCGTTAAAAATTCCGAACCTGCGTTGGCCGGGTGGCTGTTTTGCCGACACCTACCACTGGAAAGACGGTATCGGTCCCAAATCAGAACGTCCAAGCATTGTCAATACATGGTGGGGTGGCGTTACGGAAGATAACAGCTTCGGCACGCATGATTTCTTGGACATGTGTGAATTGCTTGGCACCGAGCCTTACCTCTCGGCAAATGTCGGGAGCGGCACGGTCAAGGAATTAGCAGATTGGATTCAGTATGTAAACCATGACGGGACAAGTCCGATGGCTGACCTTCGGCGAAAAAATGGCCGGGAGAAATCATGGGGTGTGAAATATTGGGGTATCGGCAATGAAATGTGGGGCTGTGGAGGGCATATGACGCCCGAGTTTTACGCCAATATTTACCGCCAGTACGTCACATTCATGACCGACTGGACCAATACGGGAGGTTTGTTCCGGGTAGCATCCGGCGCCGGCGGCAACAATTATAACTGGACCGAGGTATTGATGCGCGACATCCCGCTTCGCATGCTCGATGCCGTGGCGCTGCACCATTATTCGGTTATCGACTGGAACGCTAAGGGTTCGGCTACGGAATATTCCGAAGGGCAATATTTTACTATTATGAAAAAAGCCCTCGAAATGGAGGAACTGGTCCAGCGGCATACCACCATCATGGATAAATATGACCCTAAAAAACGTGTGGCCCTTTTTGTCGATGAATGGGGTGGTTGGTATAATGTTGAACCGGGAACCAACCCGGGATTTTTATACCAGCAAAACACCATGCGCGACGCCATGATCGCCGCCACTACCCTGAATATTTTCAACAATCATTGCGACCGGGTGAAAATGGCCAACCTGGCGCAAACGATCAATGTCTTGCAGGCGGTCATTCTCACCGACGAGGAAAAAATGCTGCTGACACCGACCTATCATGTAATGAAAATGTACAACGTGCATCAGGATGCGCTGCTTCTGCCTGTGGACGTACAAAACTGCAACTACACGTTTGAAAACCAATCGCTCCCGGCTCTTTCGGCATCGGCGTCCAGGGACAATAGCGGTGTAACGCATATTTCGGTTGCCAATATCGATTCAAAAGAAACGAAATCGGTGACTGTGGAACTACGCGGCATAGCGGTTGGTACTGTTGAAGCGGAAATTTTGCGCTCCGCAAAGCTCCAGGATCACAACACCTTTGATCAACCGGATGCGATCAAGCCCGCCCGGTTTAACGGCTTTAAACGCAATGGCAATTCTATTGAAATGGAATTGCCGCCGTTCTCGGTCGTGGTGCTTGCGGTAAAGCGTTAGCCATTAGGTTTTCAGCCATTATTTGGCCTTGCTTTCTGGAATTGGATTTAAAAATTAACATTGGCTACATTAAGTCTGTGTTAACTTAGCATAAGAAACCAAGTAAAACAATCCTAACTATCACTAAATCCATTCCACGTATGAAGCAGTTTTTCACACTGCTTGTAATGCTCTGCATTGCAGGCACAACTCAGGTATTTGGTCAGGTAACCACTTCAACCATCCAGGGGGAAGTGACCGACACGAAAGGGGATCCGCTCCCCGGCGCTACCATCGTAGCCACCCACATACCCTCCGGAACCCGCTATGGCGTTACGTCGCGCACCGATGGCCGTTATACATTACCCAACTTACGGGTGGGCGGTCCGTACGTTGTTTCTGCCACGCTGACCGGGTTTCAGCAAAAAGAGGCCACCATTGAGGAATTGAAGCTTGCCCAGCGTTTTACCCAAAATTTTGCCCTGGAAGATGCCACCACCACCCTGGGCGAAGTTACCGTGCTTTATGATGCCTCCGGTATCCTGAACAGCACGCGTACCGGTGCCGGATCGAACATCACGCGCCAGCAAATCGCCAGCCTGCCGACGATCACGCGTTCGGCTGCCGATTATACGCGCCTGGTGCCTATGTCGGCTGAAGGTGGCAGTTTTGCCGGCCGAAACGACCAGTTCAACAATTATTCCTTGGACGGTACCATTTTCAACAACCCCTTTGGCCTCGATGCTGCCACACCGGGTGGACAGGCCGATGCACAGCCGGTTTCACTCGATGCCATTGATCAGATCAATGTGGCGATCGCTCCGTATGATGTTACCCAAACGGGATTTACCGGCGCAGCCGTAAACGCCGTTACCAAATCGGGAACGAACAGTTGGCGCGGCACTGTATTCGGCTTTTACCGAAATAAGGATATGCTTGGCGATAAAGTTGAGGATACTGAAGTGACCCGGGGCGATCTGCGGCAGTTGCAAACCGGATTTGCCGTTGGCGGGCCTATCATCAAGGACAAACTGTTTGTGTTTGCCAACCTGGAAATTGAACGGCGTTCTGACCTCGGTTCCTATTTTCTGGCCAGCCGCGGCACTCCCGGGCCTAATATTTCCCGGGTATTAGCTTCGGATTTGGAGCTGGTTTCCAGCCTCTTGAAGCAACGGTACAATTATGAAACCGGCGCCTATGAAAATTACAAACACAACACCGACAACCAAAAAGGGCTGATTAAGCTCGACTGGAACATAAACAATGTGCACAAACTCACCCTAACGGGAAACTTCCTGGACGCGTTTAAGGAAAAACCGGCCCACCCGTCGGCCATTGGCCGGCGTGGACCCGACTTTTTGACCCTTCAGTTTCAAAACTCAGGCTACCGGATCAACAACAAGCTGTATTCAACAATAGCCGAACTCAAATCGTTGTTTGGAAACCGTTATGCCAACAAACTTCAGATTGGCTTTACGGCCTTCCGCGATTCACGCGATCCGTTTTCCGAACCGTTCCCGGTGTTGAATATCAGCAAAGACGGCACCCGGTATATCGTTGCAGGGCATGAGCCGTTTTCCATTCATAACCGGCTGGATCAGAACGTGTACCAGATCAACGACAACTTCACCATTTACAGCGGGAAACATACGGTTACGCTGGGGGGCAGTCTGGAGCGTTTCGATTTCGACAACTCTTTCAACCTGACCGGCTACGGCAATCGTGTATTTTTCCCGGATATTCCGATTGAGGATTTTCAGGCCTTCATTAATTCCGGCGATTTTGATGGTGAGGTACAAGCCGCTCGAGATGCATTCGTAAACAACAACAGCAACAACACCTGGGCGCTGGCCGAAACCAATTTGGGTCAATTTGCCTTGTATGCCCAGGACGAATGGGCTGTTTCATCCAAACTCGTGCTGACAGCCGGTTTGCGTATGGATATGCCATTGTATTTCAACACGCCTGACCTTATTCAGGAAAACATTACCCGTAAAGGCGGCCTGTTGGCCGATGGAGGTACCTACGATCCGTCGATTGTCTATTCTGATGAAAACGGCAATCCGATCACGTTCGACCACACTAAACTGCCGGACCAAAAGCCCTCGTTTTCACCCCGATTTGGGTTTAACTACGATATTTTCGGCGACCGCTCAGCGCAACTGCGCGGTGGCTCGGGTTTGTTCACCGGGCGTTTCCCCTTTGTCTGGATTGGGAACCAGGTAGCAAACCCTGACTTTTTCTTTTACTGTGTCACCCATCCCGACTTTAAATTCCCACAGGTTTGGCGTTCCAACCTGGGTTACGACCAGGAGTTCTGGGATGGCTGGATCGGTTCGCTGGATGTAATTTTCACCAAAGACCTGAATGCCATGATGGTGCGCAACTATGGCCTGAAATTACCCAGCGGCAACCTCCAGGGGGTTGATAACCGGCCGGTTTACATCCGCGACAGCGACCGCGTTCTCGTCTTCGGTGATCCGACCAATGCTTATGTTTTTACAAATGTGTCTGAAGGCTATTCGTTCAACACGACCTTGCAAATCACGAAAAACTGGGAAGACGGTTCCATGCTGCAAATTGGCTATAACTTCATGGACGCTCAGGATGTTGCCTCGATCGATGCCGAGATTTCCTCGGATGCTTATGACCGCAATCCTGGTAATATTTCGCATACCAATACCCCGGAACTGGCTCCATCACTTTATGGCAACAAACACCGTTTTGTAGGCGCCGGCAGTAAACGCTTTCGGTATGGCAGTTTTGGCACAACCATTTCCATTTTCAGCGAATTTGTAAAAGGCGGGCGCTACAGTTACACCTATTCGGGCGATATCAATGGTGATGGCTCGGGCTTGAATGATCTGATTTATATTCCGACTAATGGCGAAATTGATGGTATGCTTTTTAGCGGCGACGACGCTGCGCAGGCTGCGCAACGCGCCGGGCTGAAGGAATACATCCGTAAGGATGATTATCTGAATACGCGCCGTGGTCAGTATGCCGAAAAATACGGCGCGCTCAGCCCATGGTACTCCCATTGGGATATGCGCATTCTGCAGGATTACTACCTGCCTAACAAGAACGTCATTCAGCTCAGCCTGGACATTCTGAATTTTGGCAATCTGCTCAATTCCGACTGGGGAGTCCGGCAATTTGCCACGTCTACCGGGTTGGTCCAGCCGGTTGCCGTGTCTGTAGATCCTGCTACGCTGATGCCTACGTACACTTTTGATACAGACCAAACCAGCACGTTCTTCAATGATTTTGGACTTGCCTCGCGCTGGCAGATGCAGTTGGGTTTGCGTTATATTTTTTAAAAACAAATTATTGACCCAAGTCCGATCGACTTGGTAAGTAGCGATAAGTTGCACCGGCCAAGGGAATTTTGTTCCTTTGGCCGGTATTCTATTAAAGTATGGCATCTGTATTTGGGCATATACTGGTTTCTTCCACCATCGGCGTTACCGGGTTTTCGAAAAAAGCGAGTTTTAAAGCACTGGCGCTTGCCGGGCTTTGCTCCATAATCCCCGACGCGGATGTCCTCGCCTATCAGCACGGGATTCCCTACTCCAGTATTTGGGGACACCGGGGCTGGACGCACTCCCTGACCTTTGCGGTGGTTTTTGGCACCTTGGCGGCGGGAGTTTTTTATGGGAAAGCGCAGGACTGGTGGAAAATGGCACTTTGGTTCGTGCTGGCTACTGCCTCGCATCCATTGCTGGATATGTTGACCAACGGTGGTCGGGGTTGTGCGCTGTGGTGGCCCTTCAGCGAGGAGCGGTTATTTTTTCCGATACGCGTTATTCAGGTATCTCCCCTGGGCGCACGTGCATTTTTCAGCAAATGGGGTTTGTCCGTATTGGCCAGTGAAGCATTTTGGATTGGATTGCCGTGCCTGTTCCTGCTTTCGCTACGGTGGTTTTTAGGCCGCCGCACCCGGACTACCTGATCTTGAGCACAATTTTTCCAAACTGATCGGTCTCAGCCATACGCCGCAGCGCTCTGTTACCCTCCTCCAGCCTGAACACCGAATCTACCACCGGCACAATTTTATGCCGGGTCACAAATTCCAGCATAGCCCCGAACTCTTCAAGTGTTCCCATGGTGGAACCGAGAATACTGATTTGTTTCCAAAATAAAATCTGCGGGCTCAGGCCGTTCACTTTTCCAAGGGTGCCACCATACACGCCAATGCGTGCGCCTGGATTGCACAACGGCAGCAAGGCGGAAAAACCATCGCCACCAGCCGAATCGATCAGCACATCAAAGCCACCGATGGATGTTTTTAATTGTTTATCCCAATCCGTTTGGCGGTAATTAACGCCTCCCTGTGCACCCATTTTTCGTGCCTTGGCCAGCTTGTCGTCGGAACCTGAAGTAACGAAAACTTCTGCGCCAGCAGCCATGGCAAATTGCATGGTCATCAGTGCAACGCCGCCGCCGACGCCGGTGATCAAAACCCGTTCTCCGGCTTTTAGCTGGCAGCGGCTGAACAAAACGCGGTAGGCCGTCAAACCGGCAAGTGGGAGCGCGGCAGCCTGTTCCCAGTCGAGGTGTTCGGGCATAGGCGCCAAATTCGCTTTGGGAATTTTTATCTGTTCGGAAAAAGTTCCGCTTTCCGGCAAACCAAGTATGCGAAATGCGCGACCCTGCGCCCGGGGATCGTCACCCCAGTCGAGGGCCGGATACAGCACCACCGGTTTATTTTCAAATAAACCGGCTCCGTCACTGCCAAGGATAACCGGAAGTTGAATTTTGGCATACTGTCCCTGGGTGATCCACCAATCGCGGCGGTTCAAAGCTGCCGCATGTACCTGTACCAACGCTTCATGCGGTGTTGCCACCGGGTCCGGTACTTCGGTATATTCCAGGGGTTTGTTGAGTTGCTTGAGAATCAATGCCCGCATAAGTAAAAAAGCAAACGGATTGGCATAGGTGATGACATGCTATCCGGGTTTTCGCGGGAAGATCGGCGTTTTTTATTTTTGAGACCGTGGTTGGAGTTTCTTTTCTGCCTCGCAGCGAAAGCCATCCTGATAACTCTTGCCACGCATCACCACATTTTTCTTCGGAAAAGGGGTGCAAGGCAAGGGTGCGCAATAACACCAATAGCCCTTGGCGGGCGGCTCCTTTGATGGGATACGCATGGTAAAATTGCCGGCTTGAAAAGGTTCTGTTTTGACTTTTGCTTCGTAAACCGGATAAAAAAGCAAATTAGGCTGCCAGGGCGTATACACCACATGTTTCAGGGGTGGCAATGCCAGAAGGAACAAGGCAAACAACCAAAAAAGTCTGACGGACGGTTTATAAATTTTAAAAACAGGTTTCAGGACCAAGGCAAATATCAGTGCCGCGCCAAAAAAAAGAAAAGCGGCGCCAAACCTGGGTTCCGGGGCTTCAAAAAACCAAAACAGCAAATTGACCAGAATAGCGCCTGAAAGCAGTACCAACCGGTAATTCTTTTTAAACAAAGCCACCAAAAAAAGCACCACTGAAA
Source organism: Lewinellaceae bacterium (assembly GCA_020636075.1). GTDB lineage: Bacteria > Bacteroidota > Bacteroidia > Chitinophagales > Saprospiraceae > M3007. The sequence continues at coordinate 339,289 of JACJYO010000001.1, forward strand.
ACAAATTAATCAGCATAAAGCCGCGCCACCGGAGCGATTGATGCGGCCACCACGACGAAAACCACTCTCCGAAAGGCAGTTGCAGCACTTTGGGGACGTCCTCAAAAGTTACGCCATCAATCATTCCATCGGGCAGTTTTGCCCAACCCTCTACCAATTCTTTCTCGTATACCACCTCATGAAGTGGAATTTTCCAGTCCACATCCACGATGTCAATTCCGGGAAAAGGATAAAGGAGGTATCCCGACAACAAAATATTCCGGACAATGAAGGGCAGGATAATCACCGCCGCCGCCGCTCCAAAAAGTGCCAAATTTCGCCGGTAAAACAGTTGCGGAAATAAAACCAGCACGAGCAGACCAGCCAAACAGGCACTGAGTTTGAATGTTGCAGCCGTAAGCACTAATACCCACAGTAAAAAGCCCCAATGCAGTCTGGTGTTTTTTAAATTCGGGGTAAGAAACAACAACAGGGCATACAGCAATAAAATAGTGGTTATACTATCGGTGTCCGTTCCATTGATTTCACCAAAAACCTGATGTGCAAAAAACAGGAATAGGAAAGTATTCAACACAAAGGAGAAACCGTTTTGGCTTTTTATACTGCTGTAAATATTTACCAGCAACCGAATATTAAAAACCAGGTAGAAAAAGCTCAACAACGGGAAAATCACACGGTCTTCGGCAAGAAAAAAGGAAAAGAAGGCCGATGAAATAAAGAAGTGGGAGTTAAAGGCAAAGCGCCCGTGGATATTTCCCAGGCCTGGCACCGCAGCATATTTCTTGATCCAGAGTATGGCTTGAGAGTGATAAAACCAGGTATCCGACTCACCAATATCCATGAAAGCGGCAAAACATGAAATGGCCATTAATGCTAGGATGGCCGCTTTTAGCGGCATCGCAACCGACTTCCAGGTTGTTTGCAATACCTGCTTTACCAAAATAATTTCTGGATAAAAACGTACTGTACCAGCTACGCCTGCAAGAACAAACAAGGATACAGTCAGGAGATTTAGAGGAAAAAAAATTGAAATTATACTGGAAAGTGTGGTGATGGCAACAAACCCGAGAAGCAAGGTATAGTCGACCGGAGTATCCCCCACCGGTTCGTTTTGTTCCCGGGATAGCAACCGAAAAACACCATGCCAGGACATAAGGCCAAAAACCAAGGACAACCAGCCAATAAATACCCAGGAAAGCAATAGCGTGAGCATATCAGATCATTTTGGTGTCAGCCAAAGCATAGCAAGGGGGTTACTAAACCGGCATTCAGATACAAGTTGTTAGCATAATTCAAGCAGGTTCACCTTGTTGTCATCCAAGATCTTATACCGAACGCGCTCAGATTAGCTTAATAGCAAGTATTATGCCTTGTCTGATACCGGTTATGTTTAGGAGCAAAAAAAAATCTCTGTTCGCAATCTATCGAACAGAGATTTTTTCAAGCAGGCTGGCGAACGACCGGGTTTAATACCCAAACACATCTTCCAGACTCAATTCGGTCACTTTCCCCAATGTCTTAAGGTAATTGAAGTCGACCCGGTTCCGGTCGCCAAGCACCATCCAATTATACCGCCTGCCTTTGATGTGCTGCGAATGATAATTCAGCAAATCCTCCGGTTTGGCTTGTTGCAGGGCCTGATAGACATCCTGTCGGAGGTCATGGCGAAAACCGCGGTCGAGGTTGGCGCGCCAGGTCCAGTAAATGTCGGCGCGATTTATCCGCCCGGCCGCGATCTGTTTGAGCACACTTTGCCGGGCATGCTCCATTTGCGGCAAAGACACCGGCATGTCTTCCATTATTGTTTGAAAAGCTTTTACCGCATCGTGCAGTTTATCCGGTTGGGTGCCGACGTATGCCTGTAGGTAATGCGCCCTATTGCGCTTTGGCGGGTTGGCTGCATATGCATAGGCGGAATATGCCAGGGCTTTGGATTCGCGGATTTCCTGGAAAACAATAGACGACAAGCCGTAGCCAAAATATTGGTTGTACCAGTCGGAAAAAACAAATTCCTCCAGATTAAACTTCGGAGTGCCATGCGAAAGCAACAACAATTCAACCTGAACCATTGGAAAATGCACAAAAAATACCCGGTTTTTCCGGCTTTTAACTTCCTTGTACTTCCGTACCGGCAATGGTTTTTGCAGGGATGCCGGCACCTGGTGGTGATGTTTCAACACATTGGCAATACGGCGAATGGATCGGCTCCCACTGTAAAAAATTTCGTGTTGGTAGGTCGGAAGGCTGCGCAGCAGCGCGGTAATTTCAACGGCATCCAGGGCTTTCAATGCTGCTTCTGAAAACTTATCCGTGTACGGCGACAACTGGCCGTATTTGCCATAGTTCAGCATGGCCTTATTGAGAATAACCTGTTTATCCTTTTTATTATTCTGGCGCCGCAACAGGATATCGGCTTTCAAATTTTCGAAAGCCGGAAGGTTAGGTTGTGCATCATTGAGCACATGCTCCATCAGAGCGATACCTTCCTCCAGGGATTCATCCAGGCCACTCAGGGTAAGATACATGCGTTCGTCCCGGCAGGTAGCGGAAAAATGGACGCCAATGCGATAAAATGCCTGTTGCAACGCTCGCGGGCTATATGAACTGGTTCCTAAAAAAGGCAGGTAGCCGCTTGCAATTCCTAGGCGCTGATCGCTGGTTTTGCCCATATCAAAAACATAAATCAGGCGAAACAGCGGACTGTCCGGCTGATGTACTGCTTTCAATTTGAGTTTGGGGGCCAGCCGTGCTGTTTTCAACACTTTTTTATAATCAACAAATTGCGGCTCGATTTCAGGAGTTTCCTTTTGGAGAAATTCCATGCCAAAACCGGAGATTCCGGTACGGTCAAGTTCTACCGGCGTAATGGCAGGTTTTTCCACCTTCATCACCGACGAGTCGTCACCATGGTGCTTGTACACCACGGCGTAATTCTCGGAGCGCAGGTATTTTTGTGCAAACTCCGTCAAATCTGTTTTGGAAATCCGGTCGAGCTTTTCCCAGCGGTTAACAGCATCCGCCCATTCTATTCCAAGTACAAAGGCAGCAGTAATCGCAGAGGCGCGCCCCCGGTTTTTTTCAAACTCCTTCATTTCCGAAAGCCGCAGGTCATTGACCACTGCCGAGGGCAGCCAGTCTTCAAAATTGCCCTGGCGCAGATTTTCAATTTCAGCGAGCAACAGTTTTTCCACAGCTTCCAGCGATTGGCCCTCGCGGGGTTTCCCGTACAATACCAGGCTGGTATACTCTTCATAAATACGCGGAAACGCATAGGCTTCCAGCACTTTTTGGCCTTGCTTCAAATGTAAGTCGAACAACCCGGCCTGCTGATTGTGCAACATACCGGAGATCAGGGCCAGCATCAACGCTTCATCCGTATTTGCGCCCGGAAAGCGCCACCCCATTTCGATCCATTCAGCTTCCTGCCCATACACATCGCGTTTTGTTCGTTGGGTAAGTTCAGGCTGCGGCTCCACGGCAAACGGCGGTAGGGGTTTAGGCCGAAAATGCCCGAAATAACGCTCGGCAAGGGCCACTGCCTGCTCCGGGTCAAAATCGCCGCAAAGCACAATGGCCATATTGTTGGGGACGTAATATTGATCGAAAAAGCGGTAGATATTGGTTTGCGAAGGGTTTTTCAGGTCTTCGCCACGACCCAGGGTGGTTTGCGTACCGTAGGGGTGCGTAGGAGTCAGAACCTCCTGCAGGGCTTTCAGGGATTTGCGGATATCGCGGTCCTGGCTGATGTTATATTCTTCAAAAACCGTTTCCAGTTCCGTATGAAATAACCGGAGGATCGGGCGGCGAAAGCGCTCGCTTTCCAGCGCGAACCATCGCTCCATTTCATTCGATGGGATATCGTTAATGTACACCGTTTGCTCCACCCAGGTGTAGGCATTTGTCCCTTTTGCGCCTATAGCGCTGACCAGCTTATCGTACTCATTGGCCGCAACAAATTTTGCCGCTTCAAACGAAAGCCGGTCGATCTCGGTGTACAATACTTTTTTGCGTTGGGGATCAGTTTCGGCCCGATGCTCCTCAAAAAGCTGTTCAATCTGGTCGAGCATTACTTTTTCCTTTTCCCAATCGAGACTACCCAGCCGGTCGGTGCCTTTGAACATCATATGTTCAAAATAATGCGCCAGGCCTGTGGTATCTGCGGGGTCGTGCTTGGAGCCTGCGCGAACGGCAATTTCGGTGTAAACCCGCGGTTCATCTTTGTTTACCGATAAAAACAGGCGCAAACCGTTGCCCAGGGTGTGCATTTGGACCTGAATTGGGTCATCGGGTACAGATTCAAATTTAACGGGGGAATATGCGTAAGTGGTCATGTAGTTATGTTGATTTGAGTAGGCGTAAAAGTAGATTAATTCCGCCAAACAGGCCGCGGCAGGGTTGTCTCATTGGATATTTAAGGTATGTGTATCGAACAGGTTAACAGATGCGTATTTTGGTTTTTTAGAAAAAAATTGCCTCTAAATCTTAGGCGCACGGAATAATTCAAAATCTCCTGTAGACCCCGAAGAACTGCATACAACTTAGAAAAACAATGCCCGACAATGGTGGTTCGGGATTTGTCCGTTTTTTTAAACCGGACATTCCATATCGACCTAAAATATGATCAGCTGAATTCTGAGTACTGCTTTCAGTGTATTTTACAATTCAAGTTGAATTTGATTGGCCAGCAAATCATCCATGGTTTCGCGGCGGCGTATCAAATGGGCTTTCCCCTGGTACAACAGCACCTCCGCCGGCCGGGGGCGGGAGTTGTAGTTGGAAGCCATCATCCAGCCGTAAGCACCGGCATTGTAAAAACACAGAATATCGCCCTCCACTGCTTCTGCGATACGCCGGTCAATTCCAAAAGTATCGGTTTCACAAATATTGCCTACCACAGTGTAAATACGGGGTTTAAAGGTAGGCTCCGTCACATTCACAATTTTGTGGTACGCGCCGTAAAACATGGGCCGGATCAAGTGATTTAAACCCGTATCGAGCCCGATAAATACCGTGGATGTTGTTTGCTTGACCAAGGTGCATTTGGCAAACAAATAGCCTGCTTCACTGACCAGGAACTTTCCAGGTTCAAACATCAGCGTCAGTGGCCGGCCATATTCCTTGCAAAATTCTGCAAACCGTGTGCTCAATTTTTCGCCCAGTTCTTCCACATCTGTTTCAATATCATCCGGCTTGTAAGGCACTTTAAAACCGCTTCCAAGGTCGATATACTGCAGATCGGGAAATTTACGCGCCGCTTCAAACAGGATTTCCGCGCCGCGCAGGAACACATCCACGTCCAGAATATCCGAACCTGTGTGCATGTGCAAGCCCTCAATGCGCAAACCCTGACTTTCGACAACGCGCAGTACATGCGGCAACTGGTGAATGCTAATGCCAAACTTGGAGTCGATGTGCCCGACACTGATATGTTCGTGTCCGCCGGCCATCAGGTGCGGGTTGATCCGGATACAAACGGGTATGTTCCTGTGATGCAGGCCCCAGTTTTCGAGCATGGGGATCGCATCGATATTGATCTTGGCGCCCAGTTGGGCTGCCATTTCGTATTCATCCATGGCGGCAAAATTCGGCGTGTACAGAATATCCTCGGGTTTATAACCCGCATGCAGGCCCATTTGAACCTCCTGGATTGAAACGCAGTCGAGCCGTGCGCCCCATTGGCGGAACAGGCGCATGACATTGATGTTGCTGAGGGCTTTACAGGCGTAGTGAATATGCACTTTCGGATACGGGAATGCATTGACGATCCGCCGGTATTGCCGCTCCATGACGGCTGCATCGTAGACGTACAAGGGGGTGCCGAATTCTTTGCAAAGCACAAGCGGATCTATGCCGCCGGAAAATTGGTACTTACCGTTTACTAATTCCAAATCGAGCGATTGAACTATTTAAAAAATTAAGGAGGCAAAAATAGGTCCTTTGAACGAATAAAAATTTGAGTGACTACCACCAAAACAAGTTCAAGACTGCATCTTTAGGGTAGAATGACCGAGCATATCCTCATCGAACGCCTTAGACAACAAGACAGAGCGGCGCAAAAAGCGCTGTATGATCGGTATTCGCCAGTCATGTTTGCCGTTTGCAGGCGCTATTCTACTTCCCGTGAAGATGCGGAAGAGGCCCTGGTAAGCGGATTTTACAAGGTATTTGCGCAAATTCACAGCTTCGCGGGCACGGGTAGTTTTGAAGGATGGATACGCCGCATTATGGTGAACGAGGCGCTCATGCTGCTGCGGAAAACGCAACCATTGGTATTTCCGGGCGACGATTTTCAGCCGCCCAACCAGGAAGACGGTTTTTCCATAGAAGCAGAAATATCAGCCCGTGAAATCCTGGAACTCCTGGACGAACTTCCCAACGGCTACCGGACGGTGTTCAACCTGTACGTACTCGAGGGGTACAAACACCAGGAAATTGCCGATATGCTTGGCATTAGTATCAACACCAGTAAATCGCAATTAATTTTAGCCAAAGAGAAGATGAAACAATTGCTGCGAAAAAAGGGAATTGTGTAAAAGCAACTTACCGCATTCACTTATTCACTCATTGCCACTTAGTCTGATGCCCGATCTGTTTGATTTTTTTAAAGAAAACGAGTCCAAACTCTACGAGCGCCCCTCGGAGCAGGCTTGGAAAAAGCTGGAAGACCGGTTGGAAAAACGACGGGTTCGCCGCCAGCGCAAGATCCGGTTTTTACAGCTTGGGGCGGTTGCATTGGCTATTTTACTGCTGTTGCTTGCAGCCGGCCTGGTTTGGTATTTCGTTCACCAGGGATAATTTTTTACCCGTGCTAACTACACACGTTTCGAATATTTGGGCCTGAAACCCAAATCTCCCTACCTTGCGCGGGTTTTTGAACCACAACCCAGTCATGGCAAAAAAATCCGGTAAATACAGTTCCAAGTCTACGTCATCCAAAAAACACAGTGCAACTGCACGCCCAGCCCGGGCTACCCAGGCTCCGGTCGATTACCTGGAGCGCCCGCAAGTCGAAACGTCCAATGCGCTATTGCTGCGCAAGATTTTTTGGGGCATCGCTCTATTTGGCCTATTAGTACTGGCAGGCTTGTCGTTTGGAAGCGGCATAAATGCGGACGACAAATTTCAATGCGACTACAGTCAAAAACTCGTGAGTTATTACAGCAGTTTTGGCAAAGACACCGCAGCCTTGAACATACCGGAAGGCAACATGCACCTGTATGGCGGTTTCTTTGAAATTGTTACCGGTTTTGCCAATAAAGCGCTTGGGTTTGAACAAGGCGAACTGGCCTATCACAATGTGCGGCATTTGTTCAGCGCCCTGCTCGGATGGTTGGCGATCCTTTGTGCGGCACTACTGGCGCGGCATGTTGCAGGCTGGCAGGCCGGGATTATTGCGTTGGTGATCATGCTGGTATCGCCGAGGTTTTTCGGCGACTCACTGATGAATCCCAAGGATATACCCTTTGCTGCCGGTTACATGCTGGCCCTGTACAACATGGCAAAGGTGCTGGATCAAATGCCAAAACCAGGCCGATGGAATATTGCCGGTTTGGTAAGCGGTCTCGCCATTGCGTTGGCCGTACGTGCCGGTGGGTTATTACCCTTTGCCTACCTGGGTATGTTTGCCGGTTTACACTTTTTGCTGAAAAATGGCGGACTCCGGGCTTTGGGAAACTCAAAACTCCTCGGCCGGTACGTGCTGGTTACATTGGGCATTGCTGCTGCCGGTTATGTGCTGGCGGTATTGTTTTGGCCATACGCCTTGCAAAGTCCATTCAAAAACCCCTTCATCGCATTGTCCAAATTTGCTGAATTGGAAGTGAAAATCCGGGTGCTTTACGAAGGCGCCAATGTGATGTCCGACGTAACCCCCTGGCATTACCCGCTGAAATGGATTTTATACACTATTCCACTTGGCGCGTTGTTGGGTTTTGTTGGCGCCCTGGCGTTGTTGCCCCGCTTGCTGAAAGCGTACAACCCGCTTTGGGTGCTGATGGTGTTGTTCGCCGGAATTTTTCCGGTGTTCTACATTATTTACAAAGATTCGGTGATCCACGATGGATGGCGGCACCTTACGTTTGCCTATCCGCCGATGGTGGTGGCTGCCGCAATATTTTGGAAGGAACTCCTGACTATATTTTCAGCTAAAAAAGTTGCCCGGTATGCCGTCATTGGCGTGTTGGCCCTTTCGCTGGTCGACAGTACCTGGTTTATCGTACGGAATCCGGCCATGCCTTACACCTATTTTAATCCGCTGATTGGCGGGGTACAGGGCGCCTATGGTAAGTTTGAAACGGATTACTGGGGCATAAGCACCCGGCAGGGCATTGAATGGATGGAAAAGCAGGGAATCCTAAAGCCCGATATGACCGAAACCGTTGTGGTGGCAACCAACATGTTTTACTCTACACAACAACTTCTGGCGAAATACGGCGACAAAGTGAAGGTCAAATACCTCAAGTGGGAACGCCGCTGCGACGATGCCTGGGATTATGCGCTCTACCCTACCCGATTCATCGATGGCGACGCCCTGGCGACCGGAAAATGGCCGCCCGATAATGCCGTGCATGTGGTGAAAGCCGGTGGAGCCCCCATCCTGGCAGTGCTCAAAGACAATGGGAAAAACTGCGCCCTCGGCCTTGCGGCGTTGAAACTCAGCGATTGGCCCGGCGCCATTGAGCGGCTGAAAAAAGAGGTGGAATCTGTGCCCGACAATGAAATCGCCTGGGCTAACCTCGCGCAGGCCTACCTGAATTCCAACCAACTCGAGGAAGCCAAAGCAGCGGCGGAGAAAGCGCTGACCATCAATCCCGATGATGTCCAGTCCAACAACCTGATCGGTTTGTACTGGCTGAACAAGGGTGATCCCGGGAAAGCAGCCTCCCAATTTGAATCTGCATTGAAAACAGAGCCGTCTAACCCTGCCGCGTATTATTACCTGGCAACCATTGCACAGCGCCAGGGCGACAACCAAACGGCACTGAACCAGTTGATGAAGGCCATTGAAATTGCGCCAAATTTCAAGCCTGCCTATGAATTTTCGGCAATGATTTATGAGGCCACCGGCAACACGCAAGCTGCGCAACAGTTCCGTGCCGCTATGCAACAGATCAAGTAGACCCCATGAACTTTAAATTCCTGTTTCCGACGTTTCGGAACCGCTATCGTTTTGTTCAACGCCGCTTGCAACAGCTCGGCGCACCGCAGTCTTTCGAAAATGGACTGAACCTGGGCACCGGCGAAGGCGACTACGACCGCATGATCGCCGGCTATTGCCAGCAACTCACCGGCTGCGATATCAATGCCGATGACATTGCGCACGCCGGCGCGCTGAACCGCGATGTGTCCAATTTGCAATACGAAACGGCCAACGCACTGGAACTGCATTATCCCGATGCACATTTTGACCTGCTGGTATCCTGCGAAGTACTGGAGCATGTCGGGCAGCCGGATCAAATGATCCGCGAAATTGCCCGGGTGCTGCGGCCGGGAGCACATGCAATCCTGACATTTCCAAGTCAGGAATTCCCGTTCACCTACGACCCGGTGAACCGCATTTGGCAACTACTTCGAAAAGACTCCGATCGCGAGTACCTGATTTCGCAGGGCGCCTATGCATTTGGCCATGAATACCTGATACCCAGCGCAGCATTCAAAACGTGGGTGGCGGATGCAGGATTGGAAATTGTGGAATTTTCCAGATTGAGTGGCTACCTGGTTGGCCTGTTGGAAATGTACTGGACTGGACTGGTGCAGCGTATTTTCAAAAAAAATGCACAAAACCTCCGGGCAGATACTGCCGGGGCATTAAAAATCAGGCCCGGCTCGACGCGCGAACCAGGCCTGGTTTTCATCACCGATTTTATTCTGGCCATCGATCGGTGGGTCTTCACCTGGGGCAACCGCAGTGTCGGGAAAGGTGTTGTGCTGCGCAAAAAAGCCTGAATACGGCCAGGTTTATTCAAAAAGCACTTTTTGCGTCTGCTGCTGCGTCCCGGCAACGATATTGACCAACAGGAAACCCTTTGGCATACCGGTTGCCTCCAGTTTCAAAAAATGTGGCCCGGCAGTCTGCTCCCCTTCATCAAATTCACCCAGCATTTGGCCGGATGCACTCCAAATCCGGATACGAACTGTGCTACTGGCTTCCGGCAGATTGTAGTTGATCAATAAATCGCCCGTAGTCGGATTGGGCGAAACAAGCATACCTAACGGGTTTTGAACAACGACTTCCTGCTGATTACTTGTGCTCCGTTGGAGCCAAACTGCGTAAACAACCGCCTCCGCAGTACTTGGAATGTTTGTAAAGAAAATATTCGCCTGCGGGCTTCGAATCCCCCCGAAAATATAGCCAAGCAAAACTGAGTCGCCATCCAGTTCATCCAGCTTGACCACCCCATTGGCATACACCGGCACATTCGGATGCAGGATAAATTCTGCTCCGGCACCGGTAAGGCCCGGCATTTCCACAGGTAATTTCACCTCTTCCAACTCGCCCTTAGCATCGCGGGTAACCCGCGCAATCGTGTTTACAAACGGCACGTTGGCATCCTGAACCAGATTACCGGAGGTATCCAGAAAATACTGCGCCATTCCGCCAAAGAAGATGGAGTGCATATCGCTCGTTGAGGCTTGAAACAACGCTGCTGTAGCGCAATGGTAGTGGTTGAGGTATTGCTTAAACCCTGGGCGCGGAGTATACCCGCCTGTATCAATATCGACAGGATAAAGCCAGGGTATATCTTCGGCAAGTTGAAATACACCGGAAAAAATGGAGAGCCCGGGCTGCCCGTTGGGGAAAATTTGTGGAACGAGGTTGTAATCTCGCCGATGCAGGTGATTCGCATCCGTCCAGGCCCTGTAGTGCTCGAGGGCCAGTGTATCGCCTTTTTGGGAAATGTCAAAAATCCGAACCTGATCGGTGTATTCCTGTACAAAAGTCGGATGGTTCATTGGGTTGTAGCGCCCATCGAAGCGCTGACCGCCCACCAGGTAAAACTGCTCGCCGAGCAGCTCCAACTGCCCTCCGGTCACTGCCATCCGATCGTCGGTCAGCATTTGAAAATACGGCGCCAGGTTGGGTTCCGCCTGTTTTATTGCGTGGATGATTTGCGGGATTTGCACTGCGAGCAATTGGGGGTGTGTCAAATGGTCGGCTGCAGTCGGGCTGTATCCGTAACCACCAATCAGGTACAGCGTGGAGTCGCGCTGTACAAACTCCAGGTTTGTGGCGCGCAATTGTTCGGCAATTGCCACTGGCAAGCTGGAAAGCGGCGCCGACCAAACCTGGGCTAAAACAGGATTGAGCACATAGATCCGGGCGTTTTGGCTCGCTTCATCAAAGGCCGCAAAAGGCTGGCGCTGATGAAGCCCGTCGACCCGGCCCCCGAGCAGCAACCAGTCATCACCCCAGGTACCGTATGCATAGGATTGAAGTGCCGGAGCATTGGGAATGGGTTGCGGAATTAGTTGAAGGTTAAAGGTTGGTTGTGCAAAAAATGAGTCGCTGCTAACCAGCAGGAATATTGCTGTAAATGCTACGAGCAGATTTTTAAATTTCAATGGATTCATCATTTGTGCAGGTGATTCGTTAGCCTGCAAAGGTTGAACAACCGGCGCTTTCCTGCCATGGGCAAAACACCGCTTTTCAAGGATTTTTCAGGGAATCCGTCTGCTTGATGAAGCCTCGACGTCAAGCTTAGAAAATGCCATAGGGAATGATTTATATTTGCCACCCTTCCTTTTTGAATTTCATAAAGTCGCCGGATTGGCCGCTTTCAATTACTTATGGATAATAAAGTACAGGCGTTACAGGAAAAACTGGCAGCCGCCAAACTGGGTGGCGGTCAGGCGCGCATTGATGCGCAGCACAAAAAAGGCAAATTGACGGCGCGCGAACGCGTTCATTTTTTGCTGGATGAGGGCTCCTTTGAAGAAATTGGCGCACTCGTCACGCATCGGAGCAAGGATTTCGGCATGGCCGAACAAATTGTGCTCGGCGACGGGGTCGTAACCGGATACGGTACTATTGGAGGCCGGTTAGTCTATGTTTTTGCGCAAGACTTTACAGTTTTTGGTGGCTCGTTGTCGGAAACCCACGCGGAAAAAATTTGCAAGATCATGGACCTCGCCGTGCAAAATGGCGCCCCGCTGATTGGGCTGAACGATTCCGGCGGCGCCCGCATACAGGAGGGCGTAAGTTCGCTGGGTGGTTATGCCGATATATTTTACCGGAACGTGCAGTCGAGTGGCGTCATCCCGCAAATTTCCGCCATCATGGGCCCTTGCGCCGGTGGCGCGGTGTACAGCCCCGCCATGACCGACTTCATCATCATGGTTGAAAACAGTTCCTATATGTTTGTCACCGGTCCCAACGTGGTAAAAACGGTGACCAATGAAACGGTGACCAGCGAAGAACTCGGCGGCGCCAGCACACACGCTTCCAAGTCGGGGGTAACGCATCTCGTAGCCTCCAATGATGTGGATTGTGTGGATAAGATCAAACGACTGCTCAGTTATCTCCCACAAAATTGCGAAGACAAAGTTCCTAACCTGCCCTACACCCTGGGCGATGAATACCGCAAGGAACTGGATAGCATTGTTCCGGAAAATGCCAACCAGCCGTACGACATCAAAGCCGTGATCGATGGTATTGTCGATCCTGAAAGTTTCTACGAAATTCACGAAAGTTATGCTGAAAATATCGTCGTTGGCTTTGCGCGCCTGGCTGGTCGCAGTATCGGTATCGTAGCCAACCAACCCATGAGCCTGGCGGGCGTGTTGGATGTAAACTCCTCCAAAAAAGGGGCACGCTTTGTCCGTTTTTGCGATTGTTTCAACATCCCCTTGCTGGTTTTGGAGGATGTTCCCGGTTTTTTACCCGGCACCGACCAGGAATGGAACGCTATTATCACGAATGGTTCCAAGTTGCTCTATGCCTTTTCGGAAGCCACCGTACCCCGTGTGACGGTGATTACCCGGAAAGCATATGGTGGCGCCTACGACGTGATGAATTCCAAGCACATCGGCGCTGATATGAATTTTGCCTGGCCTACGGCCGAAATAGCCGTGATGGGCGCCAAAGGCGCTTCGGAGATTATTTTCAAAAAAGAAATCGAAGCAGCGGAAAACCCCGCCGAGAAGCTTGCTGAGAAAGAACGTGAATACGCCGAAACTTTCGCCAATCCGTACCGTGCGGCTGCACGGGGCTTTATCGACGAAGTAATTTTGCCAAACGAAACCCGGCGAAAACTCATTAAGGCATTTGCCATGCTGGAACACAAGGCCGTAAAAGGGCCCAAACGCAAACATGGAAATATTCCGCTTTGACTTGCTGTTACGCTAATTGCGTGATTGCTCAAGCTGCAAATTGGTAAAATTTTGAAACCCGTTAATACCCTGCTCCTATGACTACACTCGTATTTGCCACAAACAACGACAATAAGGCAAGGGAGATCGAACAGATACTTGGCGGCAATTACCAGATCAAAACGCTGAAGGACATTGGTTGCCACGAAGACATTGAAGAAACGGAAGACACGCTGGAAGGGAATGCCTTGTTGAAAGCCCGCCATGTTCGGGAACACTATGGCTACGATTGTTTTTCAGAAGATACCGGACTGGAAATTGAAGCCCTGGGCGGTGCCCCTGGTGTGCACACAGCCCGATATGCCGGCGCAGACCGGGATCCTGAAGCGAATATCGCGTTAGCCCTTTCCAATCTGGATGGCCAAACAAACCGGAACGCCCGTTTCAGGACTGTGATTGCACTGATTCTCAATGGCAAAGAAGTACTCCTGGAAGGTGTTTGCCCTGGTAGTATTGCTCTGGAAAAAAGCGGCAATAACGGCTGGGGATACGATCCGGTTTTTATTCCGGAGGGTTATGAAAAAACCTTTGCCGAACTGGGACCGGAAGTAAAAAACAAAATCAGCCACCGCGCACGGGCTATTGAAAAATTGCGTGCGTTTCTTCAGGTTCCCACCGATGAATCGGTGGGCTAAGAATGACTCAACCGATGAATCGGTGGGCTAAGAATGACTCAACCGATGAATTGGTGGGCTGAGAATGACTCAACCGATGAATCGGTGAGCTGAGAATGATTCAACCGATTCATCGGTGGGCTGAGAATTCGCTAAAATCAATTGAAATTGTTAGGTAAGTAAATGAAGCATGTTTTTCAATCATGCTTTTTCCAGGGTAAGACCAAAGGTAGAACCCTGGCCGGGGGTGCTGCGCACATTGATGGTTTGCTTGTGCGCTTCCACGATATGTTTCACAATAGCGAGTCCCAAACCAGTGCCACCGGCCTCCCGGGAGCGGCTTTTGTCTGCCCGGAAAAATCGATCAAATACGTGCGGTAAATGTTCCGGAGACATACCAATACCATTGTCGCTGACTTCCACCAGAATATACGATTCCATGTCGTAGAAGCTGACTTTCGTAGTACCGTCTTTCCGACCGTATTTAATGGAATTTTGAACCAGGTTGATCAGCACCTGCCGGATACTTTCTTTATCGGCACGCACCCGAAAACGCTGGTTGGCGCCTTCCTTGTACGTCAAGCGGATGCTGCGTTCGGCCGCTTTCATTTCCATATCGGCAAAAACCTCGTCGGTAAGTTCCCGGATATCAAACTCCCGTAAATCGAGGATCATTTGCCCAGCCTCCAATTTATTGATCGTTTCCAGATCTTCCACTATGGCTTGGAGGCGCTCGATATTTTTGGCCGCACGCTGCAGGTATTTGACATTAACCTCTGGATCGTCGATGGCGCCATCAAGCAGGGTGTGAATAAAGCCCTGGATATTAAAGATTGGCGTTTTCAATTCGTGCGATACGTCGCCAATAAATTGCCGCCGGTAAACGGCAAGTTTTTCGAGATCATCCAGTTCACGGCTGCGTTCTTCCGCCCACTGATTTACTTCTTCTTCGACGTTGTCCAGGATATTCGTTGCCATCCTGATTTTTTGCGCTTTAAAGTCCGAAGGAAGTTTGTGCCGATGGATAACCTTGTAAATCAGCTTTATTTTTCGAAAAATATAGTACCGGATAAAGTAGTAAGTAGCTGAAAAGACAATAATCAGAGAAACCGAAAATACAATTGCCAATCCGAGCAATGAAATTTCGAAATAGCCTGAAAGCATGCTCGCCAGATAAACCAGGAGTGCGATTAACCCTGCCGAGCTAAGCGCAGCAAATAGCGTAAGCTGTTGGGGGCTCTGGTTTTTAAACATTGGTGGCATACCGGTCAAAAGTACAATTGCGCAGGGTGATGTTGGTGCGGTGGGTTAAAATTCAAACTTGTAGCCAATACCTTTCATGGTTTTGATGTACTGTTCACCCAGTCTTTCGCGCAGTTTGCGGATATGGACGTCAATAGTGCGGTTGCCTACGATGACGTCACTTCCCCAAATTTTGTCAAAAATTTCCTCGCGGGTAAACACCCGCCCTGGCTTGGAGGCAAGCAGCCAGATTATTTCAAATTCTTTTTTGGGCAATTCTACCGGCTCGCCGGCCCTGAAAACGAGCATTCTGAGTCGGTCAATTACCAAATCGTGTACCTGAATCGAATTGTCTTCCTCGGGCAGATCGCGATTGGCCCGCCGAAGCAATGCATTTATGCGACTGGTCAGTACGCGAGGCTTAATGGGCTTGGTGATATAATCATCTCCTCCAACATCCAGAGCTGTTATCTGAGAAAAGTCTTCATCACGTGCAGTGAGAAATGCGATCGGAACATGTTCGAATTCTTTCCTTTCACGGAGAATCCGGCAGGTTTCCACGCCATCCAGTTCGGGCATCATGATGTCCATGACGATCAAATCCGGTTTTTCACGTTCAGCGACCTCTAAAGCTTGCTTCCCATCATAGGCTGCAACCACCGCATAACCTTCTTTCCGAAGGTTGTATTGGAGAAACTCCAGAATATCCGGCTCGTCATCAACGATCAGGATTTTTTTTGCTGGTTGGTTTTCCTTCATGGACAGGTTTGTTTCCCGCAAAGGTAGAAAAGTGGCAAAGGGCCAGGCTTTTTATTTGGGATTAAGTAATTGTTAAGTTTCCGATCATTTACCAGCCGCAAACCAACCGGCGCAATGGCTCAAACCATGTAGTTCCCATCAGCATTTTAACCTTAGAAAAATCAGCACAGGCCTCTTCCCTTTTATCCAGTGAAAGCAACGTAGAGGCTCTGAAATAAAGCAATTCAGAATTATTGGGATGCAAGGCCAGCGCCTGGTTCCATTTTCCCAATGCCTGTTCCAATTCGTTTTCTCCACTCAAGGCTGCCGCCTCATTTGACAAAATCATTGCTTGGTCAAAGGCGTCATTTGCTGCTTTACAACCGGGTTGATCCGATTTGAAGAGCATACGAATCGGCACCGAAGTGGCTACTGGCCGACCCTGATAAATCGCAGGAATCCACTTGCCGGAAGAGCGATTTGCCAAACGAATTGCTTCAAACTGAAAATCGAGGCCCAAGCCACTAAAATCGAGTTGATCCTCAATGTCAACCCTTCCGTTTGGGCGGATGATCAAGGCCAATTCAATAATTCCGGTTTTACAGCTGTCCCGATATGCTTTGGGGTACTGGAGTCCGTTGAGCAAATAGCTAAGCAGCCCGTCATCTCCGCCTTCAAAGTTCGGCATGGAATCAACCTGAACGTAAATCGAATCCCCTGCGGCATTAACAAAATATGGCAAAGCCTCTTGCAATCGAAACCGCAAAGGCAATGCCTGCCGGATACGTACCGGCTTACCATCGCGCATTCCAGGAAGCCAACGCAATCCCGCCTCATCCAGCGCCTGCAAAACGCGGGCGGCTTCCGGGCCGCATCCGCCTCCGATATCTTTTAGAATTTTAATACCAGAAATTCGCCCGGTTGGCTCAATAACAAAGGAAGTAACTACGGTACCTTCCAGGTTGTTTTGCCTGGCTTCTTCCGGATATCGGATATTTTTTGAGACAATAGCCAAAAGTTGCGCTTCAGCACAGCGACGGATACTGTCTTCGGTCCAGTCCGGATGTCGCTCGGGTTGGCAGCTTGTAAGCAATGGCAGTGGCATCCGTTCTGCCACTTCATAAATGGTGGTATCTGGAGATTGGGCTGCAACAGAATTGTAAAACAGCGCCAGTAGTAGTGCAATGGGAAATATATACTTCATAAATGTTGTTGGTTGAAGCGCAAAAGTACGGCAGGGGGAGTCATTCACCGACTCTGGTGCAAACAAAAAGGTCCCACCACATTCGGCAGGACCTAAAAGGAATAATCCCATGAACATTTTAAGTTATTGGTTAATAGAGTCAGGTTTGTTCATGGAACCTAGTGGTGATTTAGCGGGAGCTGGCAACCTTTATGGTTCCATTTTTAATTTGAATACTAACAGGTTTACGCATAATCCGCTGAAATTTGATGATATAATTGAGTTTGATGTTTCAAAATTCAGAGCGGTAATTGAGGCAGATGCTAAACTTTGTTATTCGGTTTTGAAGCGCGATGGGGGAAATTTTAATGCAATTAGTTGCGCTGGAAGGATATGTGGTTTAATTTTGGGCTCTTGCAATCAAACGATTTTATCACCGCCATAAGTTTAATCCTCCGTTATGGCAACTTATTCGTTTTAATCCCATGCACATTCCCATTGGAATGGGGCCGGCCGTCAGGGCTGGCCTTTTTAATTAGTTTGAACACATTCCCGAGGTTTGCAAAGATGCATTAGTTAGGGGCTGAGTTCAAATAACATTTTTCAATTGTTGTGAAATTGTACAACTAAAAAATGAAGTGCTCGTTTAAAAAAACGTCTACTGAAGATCAGCAGTTTAGGATAGTGTCAAACTAATTTACCAGTAGAATTTGTGAACGTTTATCTTCCGTTTTTTCTTTCGAACTATGCAAAACCTCCTCATAATTGGCGCTGGCCGGTCAGCAACTGTATTGATAAATTACATCCTGGACCAAGCCCGGCAATATAATTTCTTTGTAACCATTGCAGACGCCGACATTGCTCTGGCACAACGAAAAGTAAGCAATAATCCGAACGGCAGAGCGATTTGGCTGGATGCTTCTAAACCGAATGATCGCCGGGATATTATTAGCCGGCATGATGTAGTCGTTTCTATGCTGCCGCCGCAAATGCACCTCGATCTTGCTCAAGACTGCATTTCATTAGGGAAACATATGGTAACTGCCAGCTACGTTTCCAAACAAGTTTTCCGTTTGGGCGATGAGGCACGCCAGCGTGCTCTGGTTTTTATGAATGAGTTGGGGCTTGACCCGGGTATCGACCACATGAGTGCTATGCAGCGCATCGACCAGATAAAAGCAAAAGGCGGTAAGATCACAGCATTTTATTCGTACACCGGCGGTTTGGTCGCACCAGAAAGTGACACCAATCCTTGGCATTATAAATTTAGTTGGAATCCGCGCAATGTTGTATTAGCTGGTCAGGGAACGGCCCAGTTTCTGGAAAACGGCAAATTAAAATATATACCATACAGGCGCCTGTTTCGACAACATCGGACTATTGATATTCCAGGAATGGGCCAATGGGAAGTTTATGCAAACCGTGATTCGTTATTATATCGGGATGCTTATGGTTTACAGGGCATCAAAACACTCTTCCGCGGTACAATTCGGCACAAAGGGTTTTGCGATGCCTGGAACGCCTTGGTCAGGATTGGCATGACGGATGCCACGTTTCCAATAATTGATTCCGATAAATTAACCTACCATGATTTGATGGACGCCTTTCTTGGTATAAGCGAAGGGACCGGGTCTGTCAAAGACCGGATGGCGCAATTGATCGACGTGGAACCAGATGGCGAAATCATTCAAAAGCTAAGTTGGTTAGGCTTATTCAGTAAACGGCGCATCAAAATAGCGAATGCAACACCTGCCCTGATTCTTGAAAACCTGTTGCTGGAAAAGTGGGCACTAAAGCCAGCAGAGAAGGACATGGTGATCATGCAGCATGTTTTTGAATACGAAATCAAAGGCAAAAAACACAAACTTACTTCTACGTTGACCATGAAGGGCAAAGATGGAAGTGACACCGCTATGTCACGCTTAGTCGGTTTGCCGCTGGGTATTTTTGTCAAGCTATTGTTGCTAGGCAAGATATCAACCACAGGGGTGCGCATTCCTACAATGCCGGAAGTGTATGAGCCAGTGATGCAGGAGTTGGAGCAGCACGGGGTTCAGTTTACTGATTTGGAGGAATAAATTCTTGCAACATCGCAATCAGTACTGCATTCAACTGTTCGATGGCTAGTCCAAGTTCCCAGGCATCACGGTTTCGAGGCTCCACATAATTGGAAATACTTCGGATTTCCACAAAAGGTACTTCTGCAAGTAAGCAACCATAAAAAATGGCAGCTCCTTCCATTGTTTCGATTTGCGCTTCCGGAAATTTTTCTCGAATTGACGCAATGGAGGTTGCTGTTCCGTGAACCCTGTTTACAGTTAATCCTTTTACTGCGGGAAGAAATGGCGTTTCACCCGCTGCAGGGTTATACAATACTCCGTTTACAAATGGAGGTTGATTCAAATTTATCAAGCCGAGTTCGAATATATCCGTAAATCGACCATCGGCTTCTTCCACACCCAAATCGCCAAAACGCTCCGAGATCACTTGGACAACTTTGCCTGGTTGCAATAGCTGATCAAAAGAACCCGCAACACCGGCATTGATCACCCAATCGACTCCCCCGACGGCCAATGTCCGGCTCAAATGCCAGGCAGTTGCCATTACACCTACTCCGGTTATCAGCAATTGAACCGACAAAGAATTATTCTGAAAAATCTGGTCCGACGTTTTTTTTAATGTCGATTCCAGGAAGGAAATGGTGGGAGCAACTTCAAATGGGGTTGCTGCAACGAGCAAAATGTGCATTTTTTTTGGATGTGAAAATACTGCATGCAAAATACTTTCTCAGATGTGAGAAGGACATGATATTTGTGAAAAAGTAATAAATGCCGGGCAATTTTGAAGGCGCAATGATCCTTCTGCACTTGCCGAGGCAAAATGGAATTATCAATGCGCAGCGAATGGTTTGACAGTTGGTTTGACTCGCCTTACTACCATATTTTGTACAAAAGTCATGATGACACAGAAGCACGGCAGTTTATTGACCGGCTATTGCAAATACTTGCACTTTCTGCTAATGCACGTATACTTGATCTGGCTTGTGGAAAAGGCAGGCATGCCAGATATTTGACGGAAAAGGGGTTTGATGTAACAGGATTAGATATTTCATCTTCCAATATTGCCTTTGCACGTCAATTTGAAAATGATCGGCTTGCCTTTTACCAACATGATATGCGGCTTCCTTTCCGCATCAATTATTTTGATACCATTCTCAACATTTTCACCAGTTTTGGATATTTCGATTCAGACGAAGACCATATCAAAACGCTGGTTAATGTTTGCCTCGGCTTGAAAACCAACGGTATATTTCTACTGGATTTTTTCAATGCAAATTGGGTAAAACAGAACTTAATAAAACATGAAGTAAAAAGCCTGGATGGCATCGAATTTAACTTGTACAAAACCATACGTGGAGAGCGAATTTATAAACGCGTGGAATTCATGATTGGCGATAAAAAGTTTATGTTTCGCGAACGCGTACGGCTGTTCAACCTGAGTGATTTCCAAATGATGTATAAACGCGCTGGTTTGAACATTCTTGAACAGTTTGGAGACTATGATCTCAGCCATTTTAACCCGGAACATTCAAGACGTCTAATCCTCATTGGACAAAAACCATAATGACATGACCTGGTGGCAAAATCTGGATATCACTCTTTTCCATTACATCAATTGCGACTGGAGCAACCCATTTTTTGATTTTCTTCTGCCTATATGGCGTGAACGATGGACTTGGATTCCACTCTACATTTTATTGGTAGTCCTTGTCTTCCGCTTCTTTCGCACTCGTGCTGGATTGGCAATTCTACTCGGTCTTATTTTGGCGGTAGGTATTTCTGATTTTACAAGTAGCACATTGATCAAAAAAAATGTACAGCGCCTGCGCCCATGCAATGACCCAGATGTCCGAACAATTGTAATCCAACGAATTCCATGTGGAAGTGGCTATAGCTTTACTTCATCCCATGCAGCAAATCATTTTGCCGTGGCAGTTTATATGAGTCTTTTCCTGGCCAGATTTGGCCCATGGGTACGGCCGGTTTTACTGTTATGGGCATTTTTAGTTGCATATGCCCAAGTTTATGTCGGAGTTCACTATCCAGGTGATATAATCGGTGGAGCAGTTTTAGGCAGCGGAATTGCCTGGATTACAGGACTTTTTATTCGAAGAAAAACTCAGGGATTAAAGGTTTGACAAAATTACTCCCAAAAAAGCACGAGGGCCTTCCCAGATGAATTTCCAGGAAGGCCCTCGTACTTTTTGGGTAAATCAGAAAACTAATTTATTGATTTTTAGATGTATAGCGTTGTACGATATCTAAAACTCGACCAATTATGGTCACGTCAGGAACCGGAATTTTAGAAGCTCCACTATCTTCTTCTTCAATCAGCACAGATTGAGTTGCATTTACAGGTTGTTCGCAACTAGACTTACAGGCATAGGCGGCATGTAAATTCACATATGCAAACGAAAAAAGGCTCATAGCCAGCACTGCTGCAAGCAAATATTTGGAAAGTAGTTTTTGTTTCATGGCTCTCGTTTTTCAGACGCTCGAAAGTAACTGTAATTCGTTAAACACGCATTTAATTCCGACGGATTGATTGCTATTACTGACAAACAACTGGTAAAAAAGGTTGCAGTATTTATTTGATTTTTTCTTGCAAAAAATAAACCCGGACGGTGTTGCACCGCCCGGGTTCGTATCGTCAAACCAAAAATCAATCAAATTATTGCTTAAGACCGCCAGTGCTGGCAGGTACGCTTTCTTTAGTTGCAGGTGCTTTAACTTCACCTTTAATCGTAAGCATACGGGTCTCAACTGCTTCATTCGTGGTGATCGTCACTGTTTTGGTGAAAGAACCAACACGTTGAGTATCATAACGCACTTCGATCTCACTGCTCTCACCTGGCATAACAGGTTCTTTTGCATAGGTAGGTACAGTGCAACCGCAAGAACCTTTAGCAGTTTTAATAATGAGGGGCTCGTTGCCGGTATTGGTAAATTTGAATTTACGAAGCGGATCAGAACCCTTATCAATGGTACCATAATCGATAGTAGTTACATCGAAGGTCATAACAGGGCCATTAGAAGTTTGAGCCGTCAGGGTAAAGGTGCCGACAAGTGCAAGTGCGAAAATGGCGAGGACTTTTTTCATCAGAATGGAATAGTTTGTTTACGAATATCTGTTCTTATTTCTTGTTGAGACAAAAGTAGGACCCTCCGAACGCCCCCCAAAGGGTTGCGCTGTTAATGATGTCCAAACAAAAGCAAATCCTTTTTTAAGATTGGGAATAAGCCGGCGAATTAGTGCCTGGCGGCAAAAACCTGCTCATAAATACGCTGTAAAAACCGCTTCTCTTCTGTGATAATTTCAGCACTTCCCTGGAGCTGCTGTTCAAACGGAATCTCCCGATTGTAGCTGGTTTTTAACCCATCAGGCAAATAAACCAGAATAGCGTATTTGTTGTCACGTGGAACAAGTGATTTGGATATTACCTGACCACGCAAGGTGCCAAACTCATAATACGGGTAACTATCGAGTTTCAGAATCACGCGTTGGCCTGGCAATACTTTCCCGCTTCCGGCTACGGGTAAAAGTAGGCGCCCCACAATTTTGTCACTTTTGGGTGGAACGATCACCAATACCTGATCACCTTGTTTGACAAATTGTTTGGCACTGAAGTAAGTGGCATTTAAGGAAACCCGCCCATCGATAGGTGCCGTTAGTAAATATGTTTGCTTCCATTTGTCAATACTGGCTTGCAGTGAATTCAGACTTTGCCGCAGCCGGCTCACGATGGAGGCCTCATCCTGACGTCCGCTAAAGGACACATCATTGCGATTTTTACCCAGATTAATGATGTCATTTTGTTTGCGCAGCACACTTTCATCTAGCGCATCAATCTGCCGTTCCAGGTCATCTACCCGGTTTTTTTCATTTTCAAGCTCAACCTCCGAGATCAACCCTGCGTCGAATAGCTCGCGCTGTTTTTGATAGCGCTCCTTCGCTGTACTGAGTTGACTTTGTATCCGGACTTTTGCCCGTTGATCATACTGGATACTTTGTTCAAGTTTGTCGATTTGGCGATTGATCGACCCGATATTTTGTTGAATGGACGGGCTCTTATCTTGCTTGCCAAACCGGTAGGCAGATACATCCTGCACAAAAGCCGAATAGTCGGATTGCACCTCCCCAATGTTCAAATTCTGCAAAACGCGGATTTCATTTAATGAGTCAGCACCATATTGTTGCCAACGTGCAACTTGCTCTTCAAGCCGTAAAATATCTTCATAATCGGCCGTGCTTTCCAACACAGCCAGTATGGTACCTTGCTTTACTGCCGCTTTGTCCTGGGCAAAAAACTTTACAATATGACCATCCGTACGCGCCACCACATCAACAGGCGGTACTGTCGTAGTAATTAGCACTTTGGCCTCAATCACATCCGGATAACTGATAATTGCTGCCACACTCAGCAGTGCGGTAATGCACAAAAACACAACCAATGTGCCCCAACGCACCAGCCACCCCGGCGGCGTACCGAGTATTTCCTGCACTTCTTCGGAGCGCAATTCGATGTATTCCCGCTCTTCCATAGTTTACATGCCCAGTTCCAACTGGTTTTTCACCAGGTGATAATATGCCCCTCGGTTATATGTCAATTCATCGTGCGTACCTTGTTCCACCACTTCACCTTTTTCAAGAACAATAATGTTATCTGCATTGCGTACCGTGCTCAACCGGTGGGCTACGATAATAACGGTTTTGTTCCGAAACACATTTTCAAGATTGTGCATGATCACCCGCTCATTGTACGCATCCAAAGCATTGGTGGCCTCATCAAAGAAAATATAGTCCGGGTTTTTATATACCGCCCGGGCAATCAAAATGCGTTGCCGTTGCCCTTGGCTAACCCCTACCCCATCCTGACCAATTTTGGTATTGTAACCAAGTGGTAAAGACTCGATGAACGTCTGAATATTGGCAACCTTGGCTGCGTACAACAACTTGCGGCGATCAATATTATCCTCACCCAGTGTAATATTTCGAGCGATCGTGTCGGAAAAAATGAAGCCGTCTTGCAGGACCACCCCGCAGTGGCTCCGCCAGAGTTTGTGGTCGATGTTGGCAAGGTTGATATCACCTAAGCGTACGCTGCCCTCAGTTGGCGGGTAAAAGTTCAGGAGCAGTTTTACCAAAGTGGTTTTCCCGGAGCCGCTGCTTCCAACAATTGCCGTCACTTTGCCCTCCGGAAAGTTGAGTTTGATATTCCGAAGCACCCAGGGCTCATGCGGCCCTCCATATCGGAACGAGAGGTCCTCCATAATCAAATCGCCGTTGGCCGGCAACACGGTGACTTTGGCATCATCTACCGGTTCTTCATCCGGCTTCAGGTGAATTTCATTCATCCGTTCGAGGCTGATCTTTGCCTCCTGGGCTACTAGGATAAATTGCACCAACGACTCCAGTGGACCATTCATGTGGCCTATAATATATTGTACAGCCAGCATCATGCCAAGGGTCATATCGCCGTGAATAACCGCCGTAGCTGCCGTTACCGAGATCAAAATATTTTTGCCTTCATTGATAAATGCCGCACCGGCGCGCTGCATCTGATCCGTTGCAAGGTAGTCGACGTTTACCCGAAACAATTTTGCCTGTATCCGTTCCCAAGCCCAGCGTTTTTGACGCTCGGCATTGTGCAGTTTGATCTCCTGCATGCCGTTTACCAATTGGATCAGGGCATTTTGGTTGTCCGCCATCTGTTCAAATCGGCGGTAATCAAGGGCCCGTCTGCGGTGCATGAACAAAGCCACCCAACCAAAATAAAAAAGCGCAGCGATGAAGAAAATCGCAAAAATCCAAACGTTGTAAAAAAGCAAGACCAACCCAAATACCAGCAGGCTGACCACCGAGAACAAGGTAACCAGTGAGTTTGAAGTTAAAAACCGCTCAACCCGTTCATTATCGTAAATACGCTGGAGCAGATCACCCGTCATTTTCGAATCAAAAAAGGCCATCGGCAGCCGCATGAGCTTGATCAGGAAATCCGAAACCAGATTGATATTCACACGGGTACCGATATGCAATAAAATCCATCCCCGAATAAACTCCACAGCCACCTGACTCAAAAAAAGCATGCCTTGCGCTGCCAGGATCAGGTAAACAAAACTGAGGTCGTTCAATTGAACGCCCTTGTCTACAAGCGCCTGCATTAAAAAAGGAAAGACCAACTGAACCGCACTTCCCAGAATCAAACCAAGCATCAACTGCCAAATAAGCCGTTTGTGAGGAACCAGGTAACGCCCCAAAATGCCTAAGCCAGCGCGATCGGTCGTTTCGCCCTCCCGTTGGAAAAACTCCGGCGATGTTTCCAACAAAAGCAGGATACCCTGTGGCTCCGTGTTGTACACATCACTGATCCAGTTGTCCAGGAATTCCTGCTCCGTCAGTTGCACTTTGCCAACAGCAGGATCTGAAACATAAACTTTCCCGTTGGCAATCCGGTAGACCACCAGAAAGTGATTCTGTTTCCAGTGCGCAATACAAGGCAAAGGCAATTCTGCTTGCAGGCGCCCAAAGCCGGTTTTTACGCCAAGCGTCCGAAAGCCAATTTTCTCGGCAGCATCGGCAATACCCATGAGCGAAACACCTTCCCGATCGAGGTAAGACAAATCCCGCAAATAGTCCAGTGAATAGTGCCGGCCATGGTATCGGGCCACTATTCGCAGACAAGTTGCGCCGCAGTCCGACGCATCGAGTTGTTTATAAAAAGGAAAACTATCAGCCAACATAGGCGGTATTCCGTACAAGTACAGGGGTTATGTCAGGTTGCAAAGCTAGTTGTTTTTTTCAAAAAAACAGTTCCGGCCGGGATTTGCTAATCGCTTGTAAACAAAGTAAATACTGGCAAAATTCATTCGCCGGACCGTTCATCAACAAATTTGTTGTACGCATTGATGAAGGATTGGTAAAGCAACTTGCCCTGCACGGTATACCCTACTTTGGAATAATGCACGGAATCCGACGATAGCAAGCCCGTGGATCTCCAGCGTTGCGCCGATTGCGCACCTCCGCCTAATTGGTACAAGTCCCAGAGGGCATAACCGTTATTGAGCGCAAATTCGCGGATAACATTACTAACCTGATTCAAATACGGGTTAAAACCAGTGCCTCTCAAATAAGAGTCGGCTGGAGTGGTAAACAAAAAATACGCGTTCGGGGCATATTTTTTGATTTGGCTGACCAATTCATCGATCTGGTTATAAATATATCGTGTGCTAAGCCTGCCCTGTGCTTCATTGGTGCCAAAGGATACAATGACCAGGTCCGGGTTCAGATCCGCCAGTTGGCGGGCAAAAAAGCGGGCGCGGACAAAATCAGAAAACTTACTGCCGTTCACTCCGATCGAATGATACACCACGCCGGACAGCTCGTTTTCGAGCATTATCCCATCCAGCATAAAACTTCCTTTCGACTGTTCGTCTGATTTTTCAAAGCTAATGCTCACCTGCGAAACCGGGCGGTCAAAGTAATACGACTTATAAAATTCATCTTGCAGAAACAACACGGCCTTTTGATTGGTCACATCATCAAAAACGGAAAATTCAACCGGGCCGCTATCCTCCCGGTGATAGATTGTTACTTTGGTAAACAAACGCGTTTCCGAGGTGGATGTATCGCGCAGCCGTACGGTCAAATTTCCGGTATGCCGAAATGTTTCCAGCAAAAAACCACTCACGCCGTAGGGAGTTGCCTCATCCAGATTTCGCTGGCAATTACTCCCATACCAGTTTACATTGGTCTCAATCAGGTAGTCACGCGGGCCATTAGAGCCTGCCAGTTTATACGGGAAAATAAGCCCCCGCCCACCATCGCCGAAGGCTTGCTGCAACCGCTCGCGCACCACGGCGGTGAAATAATTCCCCAAAATATGCGAGTCGCCAATGTGCACAATATTGATCTTGCGCCCACCGCTTACCCGCTGACGGTATAGCTTATTGTACAACGGTTCCAGGTAAGCGCTGTTTTCGATTTCGTTTTTCCCTTCGTTCAAAAACGAGTACCCAACCGTATCCTGATCTGTAATGTCCACTTTGGGTGGCCGGAACTGCGACTGGCACTGGCTGGCGCATATCATCAAAAACAACAGGCACGAAATGGCCCTGGCGGATGAATACCTTACTTGAAAATGAATCGGCATTGTTAAAAACCAGTTGAGTTTAAGACAAAGGTAGTAATTCAAATGTCCGGCAGACGGCTAACCCCATCACTTGCTTTGTTGTGCCGCTTTTCGGCTTTGGTATTCCCGTTGGGCATCCAGAAATAATCGCGCAAACATGTACCCCATCACCTTGCCACCTTCATGGGTAAGGTGGGTATAGTCCCGGTTGGCAAGGGCCGGCCGCTCGCGTTCTGCAAATTCAATCATCGTGCCTGGTCCACCCATGCCGTGGAACAAATCGAAAAATAAAAACCCATGTTTTCGAGCCAGTTGGCGTTGCATTTCCGTTATCGCGAGCACACTCGGGAAGGTTGCCAATTCGCCCTGAATTTTACCCGCACGGTCGGCAACACTTATGGCCAGGATTAATTTTCCGGGAAAACATTTGCGCAGGTGCGCGTAGGTTTGATCCAGTTCGGCTTCGTACCAACGCAGGTTGTCCAGTTTGGGCGTTACTGCGTTTAAGCCCAATTGCACAACGACCAGGTCGTATTGTTGCGCAGCATCAAACTGCCGGGCCAATGCGGGCTGAATCAGTTTCAGGCGCCCGCCTGTATTGCCCCGTACCGAAAAGTTGTCCAAATAAAAACCCGGGCCGCTTTCCAGGGAGGCGCCATAGAGAATCAGGCTGCTGTCGGGCGCATCAAAGCGCAAAGCAAAAGCACGCGTAGCCGGTTCTGTTTGTTTCCACGACCATATGCTCAACGCGCCATTGGTCGCCGGCAGGCTGTCCAGTCGTGGAAATGAACTTTGATTTTGCCAGACAAACTGCGCAACTGTGTCGGACCGGTAAAACAGCCGAAAGTGCGTCCAATATCTGGTATGCTTAAAATAATCCGCACCCTCAAAGTGTACAAAAGCCTCCGGCTTGGGTCGGTACACAAACCCGTTGATCCCGAACGGCTCACCGCTTTTACTGTTTTTTACAATGGAAAACGTGCGCCAGTTTTCATACCGGTGCACCAGCGTCCGTTTAAAACGGGCTACTTCGGAAGTGATCGGTACGTACCCTACTCCCGCGCCACCCCAACGGGTTTGGAGGGTGTCGCGCAAGTCGCCCAGTAAAATATCGCCTTCAACAAAGGAGTCGCCAAAAAAGGCCATACGGACAGTGCGCCCCTGCGTACGGATGGCATCCACAGCTGCGAAAAAACGGTCCATGCCGTTTTGTTCAGGTGTATAGTCTTCGAAAATATGCCCAAATAAATCCGGAGAAACTGCGCGGACATAACCCAAACTATCGAGCCCATTATCTGGTACATTCAGCGAATCGGGTAATTGGTCAGGCGCCTGTTCCGGTAATTGATTTGAAACAGTATCCCGTGTGTTGGCCCGGATATCGGCGAAAATATCCATTTTGCGCAAGGCCAAGCCGCCGATCGACAGGTCTTCCGGCAACAGGGAAAGTCCCGCCAACAACAAAAAAACCAGTACGGTAAGCCGCAGGGTTTGATCGAGATAGTTTTTCATGGTGCGCAAAGGTAAACATGTACCACACATCTTGAGTTTATTTGCCGGAGGCTTCATTTTTCACCCAAGTCAAAATCTAACAACGCAAATCCGGTGATGAATGGGTAGGACCTTGGCACGTTTTATGATACATTACTCCAGCGCTCGCACTTGAATCTTTCTAGCTTGCTTGACCCAATCCGATTCTTCAACCTTATGGTAAATCTGCTATGATCTCGGTTACCAAACCCTTCCTCCCACCCATTGAAGAGTACAATAAATACCTCCAAGGCATCTGGCAACGCAACTGGCTGACAAACAATGGCCCCTTGGTAAATCAGCTGGAACTGGAGCTAAAAGAATACCTGAAGCTGGACCACCTGGTCTATGTTGGCAATGGAACAATTGCGCTCCAGATCGCTTTCAAAGCACTCGGTATTGGCGGCGAGGTGATCACTACTCCGTTCAGTTATGTTGCAACGGTCAGTTCTTTGCTTTGGGAAGGTTTGCACCCTGTTTTTGTGGATATCGACCCACACAGCATGAACATCAACCCCAAAGGCATTGAGGCAGCCATCACCGCCAATACCTCTGCCATTCTGGCTACACATGTTTATGGCAATCCTTGTGAAGTTGAAAAAATCCAGAAAATTGCAGACAAACACGGGCTAAAAGTTATCTACGACGCAGCCCATTGTTTTGGCACCACTTATAAAGGCAAGTCAATTTTTTCCTTTGGCGATATCAGCACCACCAGCTTCCATGCAACCAAATTATACCACACCATTGAGGGTGGCGCCATCATCACATCGGAAGCCGACCTGCTCAAGAAGGTTGCGCTCATGCGAAACTTCGGACACACAGCCACAAATGATTTTGCCGAAGTCGGGATCAATGGAAAAAACTCTGAATTCCATGCCGCTATGGGTCTTGCCAATCTAAAATACATAGACCCAATCTTGCAAAGCCGGAAGGAGCAATGGCAATTGTACCATGAATTATTATTGGATTTTGAAGCAAAGGAAATTCAACTGTTGGAGCCCGAGGGCTATAATTACGCCTACTACCCGCTGCTTTTCCCAAGTGAGGAGCGGCTCAAAAAGTATATCGAAATCCTGCACGTAAACTACATTTTCCCAAGGCGATACTTCTACCCATCGCTGAACGAACTTCCCTTCACCGGTATTCAATCAGCACCGGTCAGCGAAGACTTCAGCCGCAGAGTATTGTGTTTGCCGCTTTATTACGACTTATCTCCAGAGACGCAGCAAATGATCGCCCGGTTGTTGTACCGCATTCAAAACAACGAGCCAAAATGAAATTAGCGATTATGCAACCTTATTTTTTCCCATACATCGGCTATTTTCAGCTGATTCAGTGTGTGGATAAATTTGTGGTGTATGACGATGTAAACTACATAAAGAAAGGCTGGATCAACCGAAACCGCGTCCTGGTAAACGGAGCCCCCGCTCTGATTACCATTCCTGTAAAAAATGCGAGTCAAAACCGCCTGATCAACGAAACAGAGTTGGCAAGCGACCGGGGCTGGATTCCCAGGTTTTTAAAAACACTCGAACAGGCGTACAAAAAGGCGCCCCTTTTTCCGGCTATTTTCCCAAATATTGAAGCCATCCTGCTGGCTGATTATGCCAACATTGCCGAATTGAACTGGGCTACCATCCGCTTTGTATGCAACTATCTGGATTTACAAACTGAACTTGTCCCCAATTCTGGCGACTATGCCAACAAACACCTGAAAGCCCAACACCGCATTCTGGATATTTGCCTGCAAGAGCAGGCAAGCACCTATATCAACCCCATTGGCGGCATGGAGATTTACGACCACACCTTGTTCGAACAGCATCAGATAGCACTATATTTTTTAAAAGCTACACCAACGCCTTACAATCAGTTTGGAAACGAATTTCAGGCAAATCTGTCCATGCTGGACGCTTTGATGTTTTTGGACAAGGCAGCGTTGACGGCCAAACTCAAGGAGTTTCAATTAATTTCAAATAAATAATGCAGAAATCTGTCGGCGGGAATATGTTTTTGCACCAGTGATTCCTAGGCTTGGCAACATTCTTGTTTATATCCCACTGCGAATGCATCCCTAGCCCATTCATTACAACTGATAATAGTCAAAAGCCGGTCTAACATGAGTTCAACAAATCCGATGGTAAGCATTTGTATGGCAGCCTACAAGCATGAAGGCTTCATTGCAAAAGCCATCGAAAGTGTAATGATGCAGGAAACAGATTTTCCAATCGAACTGGTAATTGGGGAGGATTGCTCCCCGGATGCCACCCGCGAAATCTGTGAACATTACGCGGCAAAATATCCGGACAGGATCAATCTTTTACCTTCGGAAACCAATTACGGCATGTCGAAAAACGGGATCCGGATCATGAACAACTGCCGTGGAAAATACATTGCTATTCTCGATGGCGACGACTATTGGAGCGACCCGCAAAAGCTGAAAATGCAGGTGGAATTCCTGGAAAAAAACCCGGCTTACGGACTCATTCACAGCGATGTAGTACCCGTAGACGGTTCAGGAACCCCAATTGAAGTGGAATCGGTCGAATACCGGCGGCAAAACCACAAAGAAGGAAACGTTTTTTTCAGCATGTTGTCAGGTTTCAATTTTATTAATTCCTGCACTGCCCTGTTTCGCCACGACTTATTGAAAACCGATGCGTCCAGCCTGGAAAAATATTGGTTTGCCTATGATTTTTGGTACTGGCAACGCATTGCCATGCATGCCAAAGTGTACTATTTGAACAAAAAGACGGCTTGTTACCGGATGCACGCGGGCGGCATTACAAACACCACCCAGTTCAAAAAAAATAAATTGCGCAGTTACCATGTCTTGCATGATGTGATTGAAGAATTTCATAAGGCGCCCCCCCGCAGGTTAAACGAGGCAGAAAAACGGATGATCTTTCAGAAGATCATCTCGTTGCTTTATCGAAAGGAAGGAACGCTGGGCATGAAACTTTCCACGCTGAAAATTATGCCGCATTATTTCCCCGGCATTTCAGGCTTAACGAATATTCTGTTGTCGAAGCTCGGCATGCGCGCGCCCTTGAAGGTTTCGTCCAAGCACTCTCAGGTTTCCTGAAAATTACCGGCACACACCTTGTAGTATTATGGTTCAACAACTTACAAAAGCCTGTCGATGAAAAACTTTGCAGTATTTATTTCCGGCTACGGACGCGGTGCCATGGAAATTATAAAAGATTGGAAACGCGGATTGGTAAAGCCAAACCTGAAACTATTGCTCAGCAGCAGCCCGGATTCTGCCTGTCTAGATTTTGCCCGGGAAAACGGTCTCGAATGTGTCGTAGTTGAACGAAAACAAGGCGAATCCAAGGCTGCATTTGAAAGCCGGATTCTGGAGGCACTCAAACCGCACAATATCGATTATATCTACCTGGCAGGGTGGATGCATATTCTTGGAACTACCCTGCTCTCAGCCTATTCCGGTAAAGTTGTCAACGTGCATCCTTCCTTGCTCCCAAGTTTCAAAGGGCTCAACGGCATTCAGCAAGCGATGGACTATGGCGTAAAAATTACAGGGGTCACCACACACTTTGTTGATGAGACGATTGACGGCGGAAAAATAATTGCCCAAAAATGCATTGAGCTAAAACCCGGCGATACATTCGACGACATTGACAACCGGCTTTTCAAAATAACCACATTGATTACCCTGGACACGATCAACGAAATTTTCAAATAAAAAAATCAATACTTCCGTACTATGAAAGAAAAATGGATACAAGAAATTCAGACCCAAGGGTATTGCCGGATCCCCCAGGTCTATAGCCCTGAAGAAGTGGAACAGGGCCTCAAAATGACCCGGTACTGGTATGAAAAAAGCAAAGGCATGGTTTCCTCGCGCCTTTCTGCCCTTACAAAAAACGACCTCTATCTCTGGAACCCGCATTACAAGGACCACTTCTTTCTCGACCTCTTTTTCCGGCCAAAAATCCTTCAGGACATCATGATGCATTTTCTGAACGATCAATGGTTCCGGGCCATTCCTGCAGACGAGCCCAATTACATCTTGCAAAACCTGATGGGCCGCAGCAGCGATCAAAAACTGGCGCTGCACATCGACTCCTTCGTCCCGTATCACAGCGAATTTGTGTACATGTTGCAGGCCAGTGTGATCCTGGAAGAACAAAACGAAAATAATGGTTGCACGGTGGTCATTCCGGGCTCACACCTCAGCGGAAAATACGCTGATCAAAGTGCCTTTGACCAGGCAGTACCCGTGCTCTCTCAACCCGGCGACCTGATCATTTGGGATAGCCGTATCTGGCACGGCACAATGGCGAACAACACGGAAGGAACCCGCTGGTCGATTATCGCTGCTTTTTCGCGCTGGTGGATCAAACAGATGTTCAACTATACCGACAACCTTCCCCAGGAGATTTACGAAAAACTTACGGACAACCAGAAAGCCATTGTTGGCTTTTGTTCGATCGCCTACAACGACGAACAAGAGGGCATCGACCGGAAACGCGGCTACGACACCCTCCTCCAAAATGTAGAGGATTACCGGCATAAGCACCTCCCGGAGGTAGTTTAAGTCCCGGCAGCCAATCCATCAACGTTCACCGCCAGGACCGTTCGCAGCGATGCGCAATTGTGTTCTGGCGGTGAAAAGTTTTCGGACTACCCTGAAAATACTGCTCTATCAGGAACCCGGTTTTTTCAACTGCCAGAATTCAATATATTCGCCACCCAACAGTTGAACGAAGACAATTTCTATATCCTATGACGGCGAAAATCAATTCCTTCGAAGATTATCAACGCACCTATGCCCGCAGTGTGGCCGACCCGGAAGGCTTCTGGGCCGAGCAAGCCAGCCGGTTTCAATGGCAAAAACCCTGGCGGCGGGTTCTGAAATGGAACTTTCGCACCCCGGATGTAAAATGGTTCCTCGGCGGGCGGTTGAATATCACAGAAAACTGCCTCGACCGGCATTTGGAAACGCGCGGGAATCAGGTCGCTATCATTTGGGAACCGAATGACCCCGGCCGCCGCCCCCGCAAGATCACCTACAAGCAACTTTACGGCCTGGTTTGCCAGTTTGCGAACGCCCTGAAAGCACAGGGTGTAAAAAAAGGCGACCGGGTTTGTATTTATATGCCCATGACACCCGAACTGGCTATAGCCACGCTGGCTTGTGCCCGCATAGGGGCGGTTCATTCCGTTGTATTTGCCGGTTTCAGCGCAGTGTCACTGGCCGACCGGATCAAAGATGCTCAGGCGAAGGTGGTGATCACATCGGATTACAATGCCCGGGGTCCGAAAAATATCCCGGTCAAAAAAGTGGTGGACGAAGCGCTCGATCTTGGTTGCGATTCGGTCGAACACGTGATTATTCACCAAAATACCGGCGACAAGGTCACCATGCAACCCGGACGCGATATCTGGTGGCATGATGCCGTCAAAGGCCGCCGGAAAAGTGGAAAAGCAACTTCCGTAAACAGCGAAGACATGTTGTTTATCCTGTACACCTCCGGCTCTACCGGCAAACCCAAAGGTGTTGTGCATACGCACGGTGGGTACATGGTGTACACCGAATACTCCTTCCGCAATGTGTTTCAATACGAAGAAGGGGACATTTACTGGTGTACGGCCGACATCGGCTGGATCACCGGGCATTCCTATATCGTATATGGCCCGTTACTGGCCGGCGCCACAACCATGATGTTTGAAGGTGTACCCACCTACCCCAATGCCGGCCGGTTCTGGGATGTCGTTCAACGCCATAAGGTCAACATATTTTACACCGCACCTACAGCTATCCGGGCACTGATGGCTGCCGGCGACGAGTGGGTAAAAAACCGGCGCATGCCTTCGCTCCGGATTTTAGGAACAGTGGGCGAACCGATCAATGAAGAAGCCTGGCACTGGTACAATGAACGCGTGGGTAAAAAACGCTGCCCGATTGTGGATACCTGGTGGCAAACTGAAACCGGGGGCATCATGATCAGTCCGTTGGCCGGGATTACGCCGCTAAAACCCTGTTATGCAACCCTGCCGCTTCCGGGCATTCAACCCTGCCTCGTAAATGCCAACGGACGCGAGATCCAGGGCAATGACGTAGAAGGCATGCTGTGTGTAAAATATCCCTGGCCCTCCATTATCCGAACCACCTACGGCGACCATGAACGGTGCCGGCAAACGTACTTTGCCACCTTTAAAAATAAATATTTCACCGGCGACGGCGCACGCCGCGATGCCAATGGCATGTACCGGATCATTGGCCGGGTCGACGACGTGATCAATGTCTCCGGCCACCGGATCGGTACCGCCGAAGTGGAAGATGCCATCAATAAAACACCGCATGTGGTAGAATCGGCGGTGGTTGGTTTCCCGCACGATATCAAAGGGCAGGGCATCTACGCATACGTCATAACATCCGGTTCAATTTCTGATGCCGCTGCGTTTAAGAAAACGGTGCTGGATACCGTAACCCGAGAAATCGGCCCGATTGCCAAGCCGGATAAAATTCAACTGGTGCCGGGTTTGCCTAAGACCCGCTCCGGAAAAATCATGCGCCGGATTTTGCGGAAAATTGCTGAAGGCGACACCAGCAACCTTGGAGATATCAGTACATTGCTTAATCCTGAGGTCGTTGACGTCATCAAAACCGGTGCAAAATCGGTGTAATCAGAAGTTGTGAATTTTCGCCTTTGACAGAAAAGGATTGCAAAAAATCCTAAAGTGGCACGATTTTTTCCGCTATAAGGTGCGCTTATAATCCCCTGAACGAAAATGCGCATTAATCCGTATCCAGTCCTACCCAAGAATAATATGACCTGCAGCATCTGATGCTGCGGGTTTTTTTGTACCGGCATGCGTTGGCCAGTTATACTCGTCAGACGACTTTGAGTCGTCAGACGAGGTTCTCGTCGCGGTCTGACGACTCAAAGTCGTCTGACCGCTCATCCATTATAACCGCCCAGCGCACGCCGGTAGAAAAAAATGAACCCACACATTTTGCAACGGGTGGGTCCGACATCTTTCTAACAACCTTATTTTTTAATCGCGCGCATCAAATATGATTCAGCGCGTCAGCATCAATCTGACCCTTAAATTCAGGGTGTTCAAAAAACTCCACGAGACCGGTTTCCACATCATACATCCCGCCTACAATGGCGATTTCGCTATTCGACGCCATCTCGCGCAGGATAGGGCTCTTTTGATAAATCTCATCCATCACCAAATGCACATTGGTTACAGCAACAGCGTTCGCATAGGCATAGGGATCTGTGCCATTAGTGGGTTTCGGCGTTTTGGCCATAGCCGGATGGATTTTATGCAGCAGTCCGGTCAGGTTACCCAATTCTACATGGTCGCAGGCGCCTTTTACGGCTCCGCATTTTGTGTGGCCCAGCACCAGTACGATCTTTGAACCGGCCACTTTGCAGGCAAATTCCATCGAGCCCAGAATATCGTTGTTCACAATATTGCCGGCAATCCGTGCACTGAAAATATCGCCCAGGCCCTGATCAAAAATCAGCTCAGCGCTAGTTCGCGAATCAATGCAGCTCAAGATCACGGCAAACGGGTGTTGCCCTTCCTTGGTTTCATTCACCTGCTGGAGCAAATTCCGGTTGGCCTTCAGATTATTCACAAAGCGGTTATTGCCATTTTGCAAAAGCTGAAGGGCATCCGTTGGGGTCAGGTTATCTTGCAATTCTTTTGTTAGTGTACGCATGGTTTATTTTTTATTAGGTTGGCTTATGCTTTAGTCATAATTTTCTGAGGTGCTACAATACCTGGCGCTTCACTATGGACAAAGTCGGCTTCGCCAAAATTGTAGCGCTCGTGAAAACCGGCCAGTTGCACCGAAATGTTTTTTGCCGGCGCATTAACTGCTGCAAATTCCCGGATAATTTCAAGCACATCATGGTCTATATAGGCTGTATCCGTGGCGTCAATCAACACTTTGGCGCCTTCCGGCAGATGCTCCAGGGTGAGTTTGATACTTGCTTTATTGAGGAAGGAAACTTCCTGGGATAGTTCGATCCGGACCAAATCGCCTTCATGATATTCTTCCTTATGAAAAAAGTAGGCATTCTTCAAATTGCCCCGTAGAATGGCGAAAATGCTGGCGCCCAAACCAATCAGTACCCCGGTTAGCAAATCAGTAAACACTACTGCTGCAACGGTGATGATAAATGGCCACCATTGGTACTTGCCACTTGCCCACATTTGCTTGAAAATGGAAACTTTAGCGAGTTTATAGCCTACCTGAAGCAGAATTGCGGCTAAAGCGGCCAAGGGGATCATATTGATCAGACCGGGAATCAGTAAGACACAAACAACGAGGAATACGCCGTGCAAAATGGCCGACATTTTTGTACGCGCACCGGCATTCAAATTGGCCGAACTGCGCACAATCACAGAGGTGATCGGCAGGCCACCAATCAGACCGGAAATCAGGTTGCCCAGGCCCTGGGCCCGAAGTTCCGTGTTGGGATTGGTCGTTCGTTTTTCAGGGTCAATTTTATCCACCGCTTCGATGCAAAGCAGCGTCTCAATTGAAGCGACAGCACAAATTGTAAGTGCAATTTGGTAAACAGCAGGGTTTTTCCATTGCGAGAAATCCGGAAATACAAACTGCCCGAAAAATTCGCCAATACTTCCCGCAATCGGAATGCTGACCAAATGTTCCGGCCGAATCGCCCAACTACTCCCAACCGCTTCGAATGCCTGATTGATCAGCACGCCAGCCAATACGGCAACCAGTGCTCCCGGAATTGACCCTACCCGGGATTTAATCGCAGGGCGTTCCCACAGGATCAGGATCGCCAGACCGATCAGGGTGACCAGCGTTGCACCGGGGTGTATGTACAATGCTATGGAGTCCCAAATAGACGAAAGCGTATTGGAGCCCCCGGGCTCAAAGAAGGTCAAATCGCCCTCCGCGTCCTTGTCATAACCCAGTGCATGCGGTATCTGCTTCAGGATGATGATGATGCCGATACCGGTCAACATGCCTTTGATCACACTGTTTGGGAAAAAGTTGGCAATTGTGCCGGCTCGAACCAAGCCTAAAATATATTGTAAGATGCCGGCAACCACAACCGCCAGCAAAAATGCCTGAAAGCTGCCGAGTTGCTGAATTGAAACCAAAACAACAGCTGTAAGCCCAGCTGCTGGGCCGCTAACACTGGTATGAGAATTACTCAACGCGCCAATAACTATTCCGCCGATGATCCCGGCAATCAAACCGGAAAACAAGGGCGCCCCCGATGCCAGGGCTATCCCTAAGCAAAGGGGGACTGCAATGAGGAAGACGACAACAGAGGCGGACAGATCGCCTTTAAACGTTTTAAGAAAATTCAATTTTTCCATTAAGATTAGATTTTTAATCAGGTTCGGTTGTGAAGCGGACCAATACGCTGCACTGAAGTCCCGTGTTTCAAAAGCGCATAAATCGCCAGGAACAACAGGTTGTAAAACAGCGGTTACAATTGCCATACCGGCAATCTAGTGCTCAAAAACCATTAAAAAATAGGTGACAAAAGCGAACTGTAACGCCCGCATAAGCAACTCAAACGCGCTCAGGAGGAGGCGTTAGGATGGAAACAAATTTTCCGGAAAGGGGAATATTCATTTGCATCAGGAGCGTGCTCTGAAGATTGGAGAGCAACAAAAAATGTGAATCAGCAAGTGGCAGTTCCTCCGGATGAAATTTATCCTCACTGCCCAGTTTTTTACTTTCCGAGTTGTCCTTTTTTTCACAATCCTGTTCTTTCAGGCAAATCGGATCAACATGTTGAAACGCTTCAAACTGTTCGATGGCAAATCCTGCAAGGACGCCGCCGAGTGCAATAAGCACCGCAAAGTTTTTCAATCGTTTTAACATGACGCAAAAATCGGAATCTTAACATGGTCTGCAAACAAATGTTTAACAATCTGATAGAATTAATCGTGATTTAATATTTTTTCTGCCAACGCCTGCTACTTCTGACAGGTTCCCAAGGAGGTTTTTTACCTTGGTCCGGGTTATTCATTAGCCGTCTTAACCTGATCAGGATCAAATCCAGATTTTCCAGATGGCTTTTGCATACTGGATTTCTAACGCAAAACCTCTGTCATGGCAAAAGATCATCACGCGTATTGGAAAAAAAATCTGCGGTACCTGGTTGTATTACTCAGTATCTGGCTGATTGTTTCTTATGGTTTCGGGATTGTTTTCGCAGAACGTCTCAATGCGTTGAGGATAGCTGGCTTCAAACTTGGATTCTGGTTTGCACAACAAGGTTCCATCTACCTGTTTGTGGCTCTTATTTTCATCTATGTCCGGTTGATGAACAAACTGGATAAAGAATTCGAAGTTGACGAACTGTAGTATTCCCGAACATGCCCCCCACACATTGCGACACACGCATACTTCACCTTTTAAAATGATCTTCCCATGAGCGTACAACTCTGGACATTAATATTGGTCGGCGTTTCGTTTGCCTGGTACATCGGTATAGCGCTCTGGACAAGAGCTGCTTCTACCAAAGAATTTTACATTGCCGGCGGCGGCGTCCCACCGGTATTGAACGGCATGGCTACCGCTGCCGACTGGATGTCGGCAGCCTCCTTCATTTCGATGGCCGGAATCATTTCCTTTAGTGGATATGACGGATCGGTGTACCTGATGGGCTGGACCGGTGGTTATGTGTTGCTGGCGCTGTTGCTGGCGCCTTATCTGCGAAAGTTTGGACAGTTTACCGTTCCGGATTTTATTGGAGAGCGCTACTACTCACAGCAGGCCAGAATTGTAGCCGTGATCTGTGCTTTGTTCGTTTCCTTTACCTACATCGCCGGGCAAATGCGCGGGGTAGGCATTGTGTTTTCCCGCTTTCTCGAAGTAGATATCAGCCTCGGCGTGGTGATCGGCATGGCCATCGTATTCTTTTACGCGGTATTGGGTGGCATGAAAGGCATTACCTATACCCAGGTCGCCCAATACGTGGTGCTCATATTCGCCTTTATGGTCCCGGCCATATTCATTTCCATCCAGATGACTGACATGCCACTCCCCCAACTTGGCATGGGCGCGAGCCTGGCAGACGGCACCTACCTGCTGGACAGGCTCGATGGCCTCAATCAGGAGCTGGGTTTTGCGCCGTATACCAACGGGTCAAAACCGATTGTAGACATGGTCTGTATCACTGCTGCACTGATGATCGGCACCGCAGGACTTCCGCATGTCATCGTCCGTTTTTTTACCGTTCCACGTGTACGCGATGCGCGTTCTTCCGCCGGTTGGGCCTTGGTTTTTATTGCAATTCTCTACACAACGGCGCCTGCAGTCGCAGCTTTTGTACGGACCAATCTGATAGAAACGGTATCGGAAAAAAACTATACTGAAATGCCCTCCTGGTTTAGCAAATGGGAAGCCGCCGGCCTGATCACATTTACAGATAAAAATCAGGATGGTCGCATCCAGTATGTGAAGGCTCCAGAACGAAATGAGCTGAGCATTGACCGCGACATCATGGTGTTGGCGAACCCTGAAATTGCCCGCCTGCCCGCTTGGGTGGTGGCACTGGTGGCAGCCGGTGGACTGGCTGCCGCGCTTTCCACGGCTGCGGGATTGCTCCTGGTAATTTCCAGTGCGATTTCGCACGACTTGCTCAAAAAGGCCATACGGCCAAACATTTCCGAACGCGGCGAGCTGAGGGCGGCGCGGATTGCAGCAGGTGTTTCCGTGATTTTTGCCGGGTTGCTCGGCATTTATCCACCGGGATTTGTGGCTGAAGTGGTTGCTTTTGCATTTGGCCTGGCAGCTGCTTCGTTTTTTCCAGCCATCTTCCTGGGTATTTTTGACAAACGCACTAATAAGGAAGGTGCTGTAGCCGGCATGGTCGTTGGGTTGGCATTTACAGTGGTCATGATATTGCTTATGAAAACGGATAAACTGTTTGGCCTGGAAGCGCCTTTTATTAAAAATGTTGCCGGCATCAGTGCAGAGGGTATTGGAACCATCGGGATGTTGATCAATTTCCTGGTAACCATTCTTATATCCCGCTTCACCGCTCCGCCTCCGGCCGAGGTGCAGGAGATGGTGGAAGAAATCCGGATACCGCGTGGCGCAGGTAACGCCATCGATAAATAGCGTATTTCAATTTCAAGTGTTGCGTACGGCCAGTGTTGCCGGTCGTTTTCTTGTTACATTTGTAAATCCTTGAAACGCCGGACTTAACTTGGTGCTTCAATTACCAGGTGAACATGAAAAAGTTAGGCCTTTTTGAAAATTTTGTCCTGCAGATCAGCCCAAGGTACCGGCAGGAGTTCAGGTCAACGATCCGAACGGATAACGTCAAGCGGGTTTACATCCTCTCTTTAATTGGCCTTCTCTTTTTTATTCTGCTTTTGGGCTTGGACTATGTCCGCTATATCAATGGGCTTCTTATACCCGGTTCACTGGTATACCTGCTATTCTTCAACCACCTGTCGATGGTGTTTTTTGCCCTGCCCGTGTTGATCATTTTGAGCAAAAGACGGCAAATCCTGGCAGGTGAATATCCTTTCGAGCGGACGATTATCTACAGCACAGTAACGTACAGCGGAATTTGCCTGTTGACCATGGCGGTGCTCAGTTTGATGGACCGGAATTCCATTTTGATTTATGGGATTTACGTGATTATCATCAACTTCATTATCATATTTCCGCATATTGAACGGGTTGTTTTCAATCTGTTGAGTTTCCTGATCATTATTACAGCCATTCTGCTCGTTGATGTCCGCGGCGGGCGGAGTGTCGTTACGATGTACATCAGTATTCTGGAATGTATTGGCATGGGTATCCCTGCATTTGCAATCTCCACGCACCTGTTTAATGACCGGATCAAACAATTCACCTTTGATCAGTTGCTCCAGGACAAGACCCGTCAGATCGAAGAAAACAACAAAACGCTGCAGGATCTCACCGGGCAATTGCGCGAGTTAAACGAGCAACGCAGCCAGTTATACACCAATATCACTCATGAATTTCGAACCCCATTAACCGTAGTTTTAGGTATGAACAGCCGACTTCGCGCACTTGTCGGGGGGCGGAATGCCGGTCAGGTCAACGAGGCTATAGATATGATTGAACGCAACGGAAAAAACCTGCTGCGCCTGGTTAATCAAATTTTGGATTTGAGCAAACTGGAATCCGGCGCCTTGACTGAAAACCTGATACAAGCCAACATTATCCCCTTTTTGCGCTATGCCAATGCCTCATTTCAGTCGTATGCTACTTCAAAAGATATTCACCTGGTTTTCCTGACAGATTTGGAAGTACTGCATATGGATTTTGACCTTGAAAAGATCCAGCAGATTTATTCCAACCTGCTTTCCAACGCGATAAAATTCACGCCCGAAGGTGGTCAAATCAGTGTTTCTGTAAAAACGGAGATGCAGGGTGACACCGAGCAATTGATAATTAGGGTCAAGGACTCCGGGATAGGTATTGAGGCGGCAAAGCTCCCCTTTATTTTCAACCGTTTTTACCAGGTAAACGACGCCGCCATGCGGCACCACGGTGGGTCGGGGATCGGATTGGCATTAGTAAAAGAGCTGGTAGAGTTTATGGGAGGCTCTATCGAGGTGAGCAGTACCGCCGGGCAGGGTACTACGTTCACCGTCTATCTTCCGGTGCGCAGGCAAGCCGGTATTGTACCTGCGGAAGAAGTATTGGCTGCCATCGAGCCATTTGAGCACCCCAGCGTCGAACAGCCCGCGGAACAAAAGCCCTTTGATGGCTTTTCCGACGAAGACCTGCCGATTTTGCTGATCATTGAAGACAACCCCGATGTGGTGCAGTACCTCAAATCATGCCTCAATAAAATCTATCAACTGGAAACAGCATATGATGGTCAACAAGGTATTGACAAGGCTCTGGCGATAATGCCCGATATTATCATAAGCGATGTAATGATGCCTAAAAAAGACGGATATGAAGTTTGTGAAACATTAAAAACGGACCAGCGTACCAGCCATATCCCGATTATCCTACTCACCGCAAAAGCTACTATCGACGATAAATTAGCCGGGCTGCGGCATGGCGCTGATCAGTATCTTGCCAAGCCTTTCCAAAAAGAAGAACTGTTGTTGCACTTACAAAACCTGATAACGCTTCGAACAAACCTGCAAAGTAAGTACAGCAAAGGGAGCGTTTTCTGGGAAGCCGGCCTGCCCGCTAACACAAAATCGCAGGAAGATGCTTTTTTAAATGAACTGAATCAGCTGATCGAACAAAACCTGGCTGATGAAGATTTCGGGATTAATCAACTGTGCAAAGCCCTGGCCATGAGCCGCTCCCAGATACACCGGAAAATCAAAGCCCTGACCGGGTATTCCACGGCAATTTACTTGCGCACGGTCCGGCTGTACAAGGCCAAATCCCTGCTGCGAAATACCGACATGAATGTTTCGGAAATCGCCTACAACGTCGGTTTTAAAGATCCGAACTATTTTACCCACGTTTATGTCGAAGAATTTGGCGAAACGCCGAGTGCAACACGTAAGTAATTGACAACCACACACTAATCACACTCCGCGGTGTTATTATGCAACAATAACACCGCTTTTTTCCAGACCGTACAACAATACTGCGATCAATTGAAACAATGTTGCTGTTGCTTGTAGCAGCCTACCCGGATGTTTGCATCAACGGCTAGTAAATCTCCCTTAGCGTAATTCTATTTTTTCATCAAACTAAATTTTCAAATGAAAAATCTTTTGATCCTCGCAGGTGCTGTGGCACTGCTATTCTGTTCGTTCGCCCCAGCCTCCGCCCAAGTCCGGTTTGCCGCAAAAGCCGGCCTGAATCTCGCACGAGTCGTTGGTGATGATGATGAAAATGTCAAATTACTCCCGACTTTCCTGGTCGGCGGCCGGGCAGAGTTTGGCTTGAACGACAACCTTGGACTCGGCATCGGGCTAGAAGTTAGCGGTAAGGGCTTCAAAGTGGAAGAAATGGGCGTAAGTGGCTCATTGAAGCCGATTTACCTGCAAGTGCCCGTGCAACTCTTTTATCAAAGCAATGGCTTTTTTGCAGGTTTTGGCCCTTATATCGGTTTCGGCATTGCTGGAAAAGCTAAAATAGAAGACCTGAGTGTAGACCTCGATTTTGGGAACAGTTCCGAGGACGACGTGGCGCCAATCGACTTTGGTGCAGGGATCGAGTTGGGTTATCAGTTTGGCGCAGTACGGGCCACGGCTTCGTATAATCTCGGCTTGAGCAACATCGTCCCGAGCGACAATGCAGATAATCTTTCCCTAAAAAATCATGTGATCGGCATAGCCCTCGCCTATTTATTCGGGAACAAAGCCAATTAGTGCTCCAACTCAAAATCTACTTCCGGGACAGCAATGCTGTCCCGGAATTTACACTTTACTCAACTTAATTCAATTGGAATCATGGCTAATGCAATCCGCCCGTTTTTCATACTCCTGTTGAGCCTGAGCAGTGCCTGTATTACACCGGTTCGTTCTCAAAATTATATCGATCTGTTAAGGATTGACTATAGCGGTAGTCCAGGCAATGCATTTAAGTCGGGGGAAGGCAATTCAACCATCCGGGAATGGCTGGTTGATGCCAATGTGCCAGTTCCTGTTTCAAAAAATCAGGCTATCCTTACCGGTTTCCAGTTTGAACATATCCGGGCTGCCTTGTATCCGCAGCAGGATGCTTTTACAGTAAAAATACTTGGCTTGAAACTGGGGCTAAACCAGCGATATTCTGAAAAATGGTCGGGTACTTATTTGCTGTTGCCGAAGTTTGCTTCGGACCTGAAACGGTACGAAGGTGCCGATTTTCAGCTCGGCGTAGCGGCGCTGTTTAAATTGACGCAGCAAGCAAACCTCCATTTCAAATTCGGCGCAATGTACAATACCGACTTGTTCGGACCTTTTGTTACGCCATTGCTGGGTATTTATTTCCAGCGCGGAAAATGGGAAATCAATACATTGCTCCCAAGCATGGTCGATTTGAATTACCAGTTGGCGCCTGCGCTTAAATTTGGTTTGCGGTTTAACGGGATGGTAAAAAGTTTCAACCTCAATACG
This sequence comes from Lewinellaceae bacterium, assembly GCA_020636075.1. Taxonomy (GTDB): domain Bacteria; phylum Bacteroidota; class Bacteroidia; order Chitinophagales; family Saprospiraceae; genus M3007. Next base: position 384,200 of record JACJYO010000001.1, read on the forward strand.
GCATTCAACGGAATGCCCCAGTATTTAGCCCGGGTGAACAACGAACTTGGCGGGTATTTGGGCTGGTCGTTTGGAAAGATACATTTGGTGGCCCTGCTTGGGCATTCCGTTGGCCGGAATTACCGCACATATGCCCGGGGCGACCAAATTAACCTGGGTATCTCAGCGCTAAAGTTAGGCGATGACCGCACCCAACTGAATGCCGATTTTAAAGATGGGATGTTGTACAAATTCTCCATCTTGTACCGGATGGAAACCGGAGCACGATAAGTAGAAGCCATCTCAAAAATGGCACTGGTGCTCAAACAGATGGCTTCTAATCATTTAACATCAACACCGCCAGATATGCTGGAAGCTTTAATGCAGATCGATCAGGTTCGCCTGAATTTCAGCGACGACAACAGATTGCTGCTCAACCTGACTATTGCGTTTATCATGTTTGGGGTAGCCCTGGAGTTAAAACCGGCCGATTTTATGCGGTTGTTCAGTCACCCCAAACCGGTGCTGGTCGGCATTGCGAGCCAGTTTCTGGCAATGCCGCTGCTTACCTTTTTGCTTGCAATTTCTTTGAAAGATTATATCACGCCAACCGTTGGCCTGGGCATGATCCTGGTAGCAGCCTGCCCCGGGGGCAATATCTCTAATTTTATCAGTGCGCTTGCACGGGGAAACATAGCCCTTTCGGTGAGCCTGACGGCGTTTTCGAGCCTGGGTGGACTTTTGCTGACACCGTTCAATTTTGCATTCTGGGGTAATCTGTTTATGAAAGTTTATGCCACCGGGACTACCGCCAGTTTGATACGGCCGATAAAAGTCGATCCGGTTGATGTGGTGACCACTATTTTTTTAATCCTGGGTATTCCGCTGATCCTGGGTGTCCTTTGCAATGCCAAAGCCCCTCAGGTGGCCGGCAAAATGCTTATACCGATCAAACGGTTTTCTATACTTGCATTCGCAGCCATGATCGTGCTCATTTTCGCCAAGAACTACGCCTTTTTCCTGCAATACATCAAATACATTTTCCTGATCGTGCTGCTGCACAATGCTTTTGCTTTGGCAGTAGGCTATTATGTAGCCCAATCATTCCGGTTGCACCGCCAGGATTGTAAAACCATATCGATTGAAACCGGGATTCAAAATTCAGGGCTGGCACTGGCGCTGTTGTTTAACCCCAGTATTTTCCCGGAAGACCTGGCTATTGGCGGCATGGCGTTCATTGCCGCCTGGTGGGGCGTATGGCACATTATCGCAGGCCTGAGTATTGCAGGCTATTGGTCGGGGTTTTCGCTGCGGCCCGTCCAATTGGGAACCGAGTAACCTTAACCGCTCAACAGCCGTACCACTGCCACAATACGGCGGCAGGCCGGGCTACTTCACCCTTAGCAGCCAGCGTTGACAAATAAAGTACATAATAGCCGATTTCGCCGTCGGCGCGAAATATGTAATCCAGCTTGTCATCGCCATCCAGGTCGCCAGCCCAGGCAAGTGCATTCGGATACAGGTACATGGTGTAGCTATATTCTATAGACAAGGGATCTACCACTTGCCGGAGGCCGCTTTTACTGGTCATGAACCAGGCCTGGATGTTTTGTTCGTAGCCACCCTCCATGCGCTCCACTTCAAGTCCGTATTTTTTTAAAAATGCAGCATTGAGCGTTCCCTGATTATCGGAATATTGTGCTTGTGGCGACGCTTCAAGATCAACTCCCTGAATCCGGTGTTGTTCTTTCCAGGGTTTTCGGCTGCCAATGATCCAAACAGGATCCTGTGCCTGATCTGTTCGGATGATCAACTCTCTGGCAATCAGTTCGTACTCACCTTTGAAATTCGTATAATCCGCCACGGCATACCGGGGCGTCACTTTTTTCAGACCAAACTGTCCATTTTTTTCACGATACAAGCAGTACCAATACCAATCCGGGTCAAATTCAGGGTTGTTTGACGCACTGGCGTTGCCACCGATTGCCCGCAAACGAAATTGATCGTTGAGTTCCGGGTAACCACTGTGCACCATTTCGGAATCGGCAAGAAAGCCACTAAACATGTAGCCTTTTTTCCCGGAATATTGCACAGGCCACCAGTAGCCGATGTGCGGGAAAGGATTGTCACTAAATCGGGAGGAGAAAATCATTCCCACCGAATCCCGAAGCGCGGGCGGGTCAAATTGCATTTCATCGTCGCCTGTATTGGGATCAACCAATACTTGCACCTCGGCGCCAAAAGGTGCTGCTGCAAGTACACGGCCGGTTTTGCCAGGTGTTTCCCGGAGTTTCAGGCCATTGTCAGAAACGACGTAATACGATTTTTGTGAAAATACCAGCGCGTGGAACGCCAGGCAGCAAAGTGCTGAAAGCCAGATTTTTTCCATGGTTATATTTTTTGCATAAAAAGCCATCCTTCTTTGTAAAAAGGATACCTGGCCAATAAAACGCCCTTTTTAATTGGTCAGGTATATCGGCATACAGGAACCTCACAATGCTGCCTGGTAGATCGGAATAAACACTTTGGCCACCATGTTATTCCAGCGCTGCGAGCTTTCATTTGCAGATCCGTTGTGCCGTTGAAAAGCAATTACGATCAATTTTTTATCCGGCACAATGAAAAGCCCCTGCCCACCGTAACCCGAACCATAGTAGATAGCCGAGGAAAGGCCGGAGGATGTCCACCACTGGTAACTATATCCGGTAACAGAGGAATTGGGGACTTGTATTTGGGGAATCACAGCAGCTTGCACCCAATTTTCAGGAACAACCTGAGCGCCATCCCAAAGCCCGTCGTTGAGATAGAGCAAGCCGAATTTGGCCATATCCCTGGCGCGCAGTTGCAAACCAAAACCGCCCCAATTGCGCCCCTCCGGGTCACGCTGCCATGCATAAGTCCGAATATTCAGCGGTTCGAATAATTTCGTCTCCGCATACTGGCTGAGTTGTTGGCCGGTCTTTTTTGAAAGGATATCACCCACGACATGGGTGGACAGGGAATTGTAATTGAATTCGGCACTGGGCGTGCTGGAAAGGTCGCGGCTCAACAGGTATTCCACGGAGTTGGGGATCTTGTTTTCAGTTATTGGGTTGATCTCCTGGTCCTCGTCCCATTCCAGCCCGGAAGTCATATTTAGCATATCTCGCAACCGGATGGAATCTTTTCCTCCGCTGATCAGCCCCGGGTAGAATTCTTTTAAACGCACATCGACACCGGGAATCAGCCCTTCCTCCAGCGCAATGCCGGTGAGCGCCGAGGTTACATTTTTTGTTATGGATCGCAATTGGAAAAGGCTGCTGCTTGTATGCCCATCGTAGTATTTTTCTACGATCAAATGGCCATCGCGGACTACAAGCAAGGCATAAAAATCTGATAGTGCAGCTGCATTTTGAATGGCGCTGTCGAGTGCTGTGGTGTTAAAATTATAGTCGTCGGGGCTTCCTGCTACCCAAAAACTATCATCAAATACAATTTCCTCTTTTTTGCAAGTGCAAAAAAGGACAAGGCATAGGAGCAATAAAAACTTCGGTCGGATCATCTGTTTCAGTTTTATCAGAAAAAGACTTTTTGAAATAAGTTGGGATGCAATGGTGCGTTTATTACTCGACAAGTCGCCCGGCGCAGAAGTTAAACGCCCTCAAATTCTACCCTGTTGGGAATGTACCGTGCAGAGTATCTTGTGTGCCTGAATTCTGAACAGACATAATTACAAACTATGCTTATCCGTGTTTCACTCACGCTTTGGGTATTGTGTGGCACACTCGCCACATTTCCAATGATTTATGCCCAACAGGCACTTCCTTACGATTACCCCAGGCCGGTTGACACCAGGACCAAGCAGATCCAAAAACAAGAGAAAAAAACCTGGGCACTTGGTGCTATTCAGGTAACCAACCAGTTTGATGGCGCCCGCTTGAACGGCTTTTCACAAAAAAACGACAGCACGTACATTGTCCAAATTGTTCCGGAAAACAAACCAATCAATTCCAGCCCCTGGTATGCCTTTAAAATTTGGTCTGCGATTCCTCAAACGGTCTGGCTTGAGTTTCAATATAAGGAGGCAAAACACCGGTATTTCCCGAAAGTCAGCATGGATGGTCACTTTTGGGAGTTGCTGGACTCTTCCCGGATCATTCAAAACGACACCGTACAGGCACTTTTACACTTAACTCTAACACCCGATACCTTATGGGTAGCGGCCCAGGAAATCGTTACTTCCGCCCAGGTGCATGCCTGGTGCCGGCAATTGGCACTTTCACCGGATGTGAAATATGGCGTAGTCGGAAAAAGTATGTTGGGTCGGGAAATTCCAATGCTCGAAATTAGTCAAGACTCGGTAGCGGACAAAGAGGCCATCCTTTTGCTTAGCCGCCAACATCCGCCCGAAGTTACCGGCTTTATGGCCTTGCAGGCATTTTTGGATGCTTTGCTGGCCCCTACCCCATTGGCAACTGCTTTTAGAAAAAAATACCGCATTCTGGTCTTCCCGCTGATGAACCCCGATGGTGTGGATCTTGGGCACTGGCGACACAATGCCGGTGGCGTCGATCTGAATCGCGATTGGGCCTACTACAACCAGCCGGAAACCCGCCAAGTGGCCAATTTTGTCGTTCAAGCGGTAAAAAAGGATCATAATCAAGTGATTCTCGGCCTGGACTTTCATTCTACCTGGCAAGATGTTTACTATACCTGCCAGGAAGTCAACCCGCAAATTCCCGGTTTCAAAGACTATTGGTTGCAGGGCATTGCTGCAAGTATACCGGGATATACACCGCGGGAGGAGCCTTCAGAAATTGCGCAGCCGGTCTCAAAAAGTTGGTTTCTTACGCAATTTGGAGCGGAAGGGGTCACCTTTGAAATTGGTGATGACACCCCGCGGGATTTCATCGCAAAAAAGGGACATACCGCCGCTATTGAAATGATGCAGTTATTAGTACTAAGGCGGTGAACTATAGCACTAACATTTCCCAACTGTTTACATTTTTCAAAAAAAAGCTCAACAAAAAAAAACCGAACCCCGCATAGGCTACGTAAGTGTTCATGTTACTAAAATTTATTCACCACAATTCAAGTAAACATGAATAAGAAAAATCTGCTTATTACGCTTATCGTAGCCTTGGTGGCTTCCCTGGGGGTTCTTTGGGCTGCCGACCACATTGATGCTCCGGGAGTTAGTTCAACCAGCTCCGATATCACCGATTATTATGCTTTTGAAAGCCCGGAAAACAATGACAATCTGGTATTTGTCTGCAACACGCAGGGCTTGCTTGACCCGACTGCCAGCGCAACCGCGGCATTCGATGAAAATGTGTTGTTGGAATTCAACATCGACAATACTGGCGACAATGTGGAGGATCTCGTTATCCAGGCCATTTTCCAGGACGGTAAAGTCCGGGTATACGGCCCGGTAAAGCCTGATGCGACCGGAACAATCAGCACCGTGCAAACTTCCGGCATGCGCACCGATGCTGCGATAACCGCCTATGGTGCGACACCAGCAATTGGTACCAATAGTAGCGGCATCAAAGTTTTTGCAGGCCCACGCGACGATCCGTTTTTTATGGATTTTGCACAGTTTGGAAAGATTATCGCTGGAAACGCCACCGGTTTTAACAATCCCGGCTCCGACACTTTTGCAGGGACCAACGTGCTTTCCGTGGTTGTCGAAGTCCCCAAAACCATGCTCGGCTCGGCAGCCATGCTGAACACCTGGGTGGAAAGCAAGCGCAAAATCTGATACCTGCTGGTTGCTATTCCCTTCTATTTACCAATTACACACCTGTTGGCAATTTGCCAGCTTGGGAAATGCTGCTGATACCCGGTAGTATTCAAACACCTTTCTTTTTCAACCAACGCATAAAATTGTATATCATGAAAAATATATTTCAATTGGGCTTCTTTGCATTACTGGCATTGAGCCTCCTGTTTTCAGCCTGCGACAAAGATGACGATATGCCGAATGATCGGTATATGCAGGAAGACCAGATGGGCCGGCCTGCGATCAATACGGTATTTGTTTCCGCAGCCGACAAAGATGCCTTCAATACAACCATTCCATCGAAACAAAGCAGCGCATTTGCCGCCAAATTCCAACAGGCACTGCTTAGCCTGAACCCCGGCTATACGACGAATGCCCTGGGCCTGGATGCTGCAACTTTTACCGGCATATTAGCTTCGGATGTTTTAACGGTATCGACGACTGGAACAACGACCTTTTTTGACGGAACAAATGTGCTTACCGGCCGCCGGTTGGGTGATGATGTAATTTCCGTGGAATTGTTGTTACTGTTTGGCGGTGCTGATGGTACAGCCAATCCACAACTTACCGATGATCATGTGGATGCAAATGACAAAGCCTTCCTGAATACGTTTCCCTACCTCGCAAGCCCGCATTAAGTGGTTTTTTTGAAAATCAGGGCTGGGTGGCAAGCGGCATCCAGCCCATTTTTTAAACCTGACTTTAAACACGAACTATCCTTTCCAATGAAAAAGATACTTATAGCCACTACCATTGCATTTGGGATTCTAGGTACTATTTTTTGCCTTTCCAGAAATACGCCGATTGTAAACTGCGCGGACTACGAAACCTACTTGAACCAAACGCATTTTGCGAAAGCCACAAAAAAAATAGCTGGACAGATTAATTTCTGGGAAAATAAGATCCTGGCTGATCCGGAAAATTTTGTTTACCAAAAAAAACTTGCCGGGCTTTTTGCCGCCGACTTCAAACTGACAGGAAATGTCCAACAACTACTCCGTTCTGACAGCCTGTTGCAATTAATAAATACCCGGATACCCAATCAACATGGCGTTTTATACATGCTTGCAACCAATGCCATCACCAGGCATGCTTTCCTGGAAGCCGATGCGTACAGTAGGCAAGTTTACCAGACCGGCGAAAAAAAGTTTCTCAGTTCGCTCCTCCGGACGGATGTGTGTTTGGAGCGCGGCAATTTCCAGGATGCAGAATATTTACTGAGTGATGTGGCATCCGACAGCCATTTCGATTATCTGATCCGCAAGGTAAAAGCGCTGGATCAGCAGGGAAACCTCAGCGAGGCCATTCGAATAATGGAAAAAGCAACTCAGTTGGCGCAATCTTCCGGCTCGGAGCAACTGCAGAATTGGTCGTTGTCCAACCTGGCCGACATGTATGGGCACAATGGCTGTATAAACCAGTCTTACCAAACGTACCTACAGGCGCTAAAACACAATCCGGCAGATTTTCATGCCTTGAAAGGCATTGCCTGGATTGCCTACGCACATGATAAAAACAGTTCGGAGGCCAAGCGCATTCTGGGCTTTCTGAAAGCGTTGCATCCGGTGCCGGATTACGATTTTCTACTTACTGAAATTGCCAAATTTGAAAAAGATACTGTTGCCGCCTTGAATCATAGCCTTGCATTTGCATCTGAAGCCCGTTTGCCAGGATATGGGAATATGTACCGGCGCTATCTCTGTGCGTTGGAAAGCACCCCTCCGAAATTGGCATTAGCGATGGCAAAAGCAGATGTAGCAGAACGCCCACACCCGGTTAGTTATGCTTTTCTTGCCTGGTCAATGTATCGAAATGGCAACACTTCAGCGGCATTGAACATTTTAAAAAAGCATGTGCTGCAGCAAACGGAAGAGCCTCATGCCGCTTTTTTTGCAGGGGTTATCTTGTTGAAAACGGGTCAAAAAGAGGGCGCTGAAACCTATCTTGAACAGGCCTCAGAGGCTGCATTTGAACTCGGCCCTACCACAGCATCTGAAATAGGAGGATATCTCAGCGAATTACACGGAAAGACTACGGTTACTGTACCGCTGTTTTCACTACTTTCCGAACAGTAGTTTGCATGCCGATCTGGCATTTTACAAAATAGACTCCCGGCGAAACATTGGGAAGTTCCAAACGATAAAGGCCGGCATTAAGCATCCGATATGGTAGAAGTACGGAAATAGCGACACCCGTTTCATCTGTCATTTCAACCGAAACAGGGCTTGCTTTTTCAAGGTTGAGATCTACTGTTGCTTTTTCAAAGTAGGGGTTTGGATAAATTTTCAACTCGAATTCTGGAGTTTTCACCGCAGTTTGGCGGCCACTACCAGCAAACAAGGTTTCCTGGCTACGTCGGACGGATCGCGCTGCCCAGTCGGGTGTGTTGTTATCCCGAGATTCAGGCGCAGGCACCGTTGCCAAATTGGATGTGGCTACAGGTGACAACCACCGCAACGTATTTTCCAAAATAAGGCTGGATAAAAATTCGTCGTAATAATATTCAAAACCCAAATAGACTACTTTCCCTGCACCCAATGATTTATACCCTAATGCCGGATAGCCCCGGATGTCTGCCAGGGAAACAAAGTTAGGATCGGGAATATCAAGTGGATAAATATAATTGGCCAGCGTAAAATCCGACTGTGTGCCTTGCAAAATGGGGTGCTCCAATGTAGAAGCATGCATTTCCAACTCTGTGCAGAAGTATCCGAAATCTAAGTCAAACAAGCCAAAATTTTGCAAGACACCAAACTGATCCGTTCCACTAAACACTACGGCCCCACCTTTTCGCACAAATAGTTGAAGTACTTTGCCATAATTGCGAATCATCTTCGGGTCACCAGTTGCAGCATACGGAACAACCACAATCTGCTGGTCTGCGAGGAGTTCTGCGAGGGTTTGATCACTACCGGTCCAAAAATCGGTAAGCACAACGCCGGGTAACCGTTGTGCAATCAGACTACGCACTTTGCCAACGTAGGCACTGTCGTAACTCGAATAGTTAAGCATCAAAACGTGCAAATCTGCCACAGAATCTGCATCCGATGTAAGTAAAGCATCCGAGAAATAGCGCAAGTCCTGGTAACCAAGTGTGGCAATAGTGGAATTAACCGGATAGCTATGCTCCGGAAACTTCGGGCTTCCAGATTGGTATGCCGCTAAACTAAACAGACTGGCAACCAGTATCTTAAAACAGGCAACACGAAGCATGGGAGAGTATATTTTGATCGATAAAAAAAGCGTTTCCCTTCCAAACGCGAAAATCGCTCCAAATTGTACAGAATGTGGTGTTTTTTGGCATGCAAAGGTAAAATATATTCCTGCAACAAAAATTGCCCGACGGATTTTCCGCCGGGCAATTTTCCACTTTCGAACGCACCAATTGGCTACTTACTTCGTAGCTACCAGGGTAATATCCATATCAAATTCGTCATAAATGGTTTTGTCACCCAAATCATCAAAAAATGAGCCTGAGCCATAACGAACATTGTACTCAGAACGGTCGATGGTCATCTTTCCAGTTGCGGTAACTTTACCGTCTTTTTCTGAAACATGCGCAAAGAATTTCACTTCTTTGGTAGATTCTTTGATGGTCAAATTACCGATAACTTTGTAATTGCCTTTAGTATCTTGTGGAATAGCACGGGTAATTACAAACTTTGAAGTCGGGTACTTCTCCACGCCAAAAAAGTCTTCACTTTTCAAATGGCCTTCCAGCTTAGCAGCCCATTCGCCCTCAAGATCGGTATCCTTAATGGAGGTCATATCAATAACGAATGTACCACCCGACAAGCTTCCATCCGTAAACTGCAAACTGCCGGATTTCACCTTTACAGTGCCGGAGTGATCGCCAGTAACTTTGTAGCCTTTCCAGGTTAAGATACTGGATGCAACATCAACCTTATATGCTTCAGGAGATGTAGCAGCAAGGGCAAGAGCAAACAAAAGCGGGAAAGCAAACAATTTTTTCATGTTAAAATTAAGATTTTAGAACGGTGATAAATATTGTGCACCAAAGCGCCACACAAAAGTAAGGAGTCTAGGTGTCTTGAAATCAGGTGTTGAAACATTTAACTTCATATTAAAGTTCAAAACGCCCCCTAATAAAATTTTCAAACAAAACTTTTTTTTGATTTTTGGGCATTGTACCTTTGCGCCTCAAATTCAGAAGCATTTTAACAATTATATCATGAAAGAATTGGAAGCGGTAAAGTTTGTGCAGGGTCAGTTGTTGAACAAGCCCGAGTTTCCTGCCTTTAAAACTGGCGATACCATAATTGTCAAGTATCGAATTGTGGAAGGTGACAAGACCCGGGAACAGGATTTCCGTGGAGACGTCATCCAGGTTAAGGGCCATGGCCTGACACGTACATTTACCATCCGAAAAATGTCGCATGGCGTTGGTGTCGAGCGTATTTTTGCTATTTCGAACCCAAATATCGCCGACATTTCCGTTGTGAAACGCGGTCGGGTGCGTCGCGCTCGTTTGTATTATCTGCGTGGACTTGTTGGTAAAAAAGCCCGGATTAAGGAGTTGAAGTTTTTCAACACCAAATCTGCTGCTGATAAGGAGAACTAGTTTTCTGCTGTTTGCAAAAAACGGCTGCCTGGAATTCCAGGCAGCCGTTTTTTATTTTCTCCAAACCAATGCTCAAGGTTTCAAGGCAACAATTCGCAATGGACCGCCACTCCCACCTTTAATTTTCATCGGTAAAGCAACTACACCAAAACCTTTAGCTGGCAACTGATCCAGTTGAGCCAGATTTTCGAAAGCCGGAATATTTTGCTGAAATAGAATTTGGTGGCTTTCAAAATGCGTTGATTGCCCGTAGTCGATGCTAGGTGTATCAAGCCCAATGGCATGGATGCGCCGCTTTGAGACCAACCATTGAGCAGCATCCGGGTGCAAGCCCGGAAAATGGAGTTTGGCCACCGCTTCCGGCCCGCGTTCATCTGTTCCCATGTACTGTTTGCGATCGGGCCAAAATTTTCCAAACCCGGTATTGATCAAGACAATTGCGCCATCCGGCAGTTGCCCGTTTTCTTTTTCCCAGGCCAGGAAATCGTCCACAGTCACACGATAGTCGGGATTGCCGGCAGCGTTCTCAGCCACATCAATCAGGATACCGGCTCCAATTAGTTGATCTACAGGAATTTCTGCCATGGACCGTTTGCCTTCTGCAAAGTGCATTGGTGCATCAAGGTGGGTCCCTCCATGTTCCGCCGCACAATATTGAAAAGCGGTATAATAAAAACCACTGTCTGTAATACCAGCGAACACGGTATCCAGCCGAAAGCCTTCTGCCGTCGGCCAATACACCGTATTTTCATCAAAAGGGTGCGTAAGGTCTATCCACTGGCCATCGGGAAATTGAAATGCTTTAGGCTGCAATCCGGAGCGTTCACACCCGGCAGCCACAATCAAGAAAACCAAGAACAACAGTGTTTTTTGCATAATCCAATAATTGATGCGTCAATGTGAGTAAGCAGCGTTGGGGTTCAATATCCAATCAAACTTGGAATACCTTTTTAGGGTTCCTGCTGAAATGGATATTTATAATCAATGGCAGGAACAAACGTTTCCTTGATCGTACGCGGAGAAATCCAGCGATACATATTTAGCATAGACCCTGCTTTGTCGTTGGTACCGGAAGCTCTGCCGCCACCAAATGGTTGCTGGCCAACTACAGCTCCCGTAGGTTTATCATTGATATAATAATTGCCTGCGGCATGGCGAAGTTTCTGATCCGCAAGAGCAATAGCCGATCTGTCTCGTGCAAAAATGGCCCCGGTAAGCGCATAAGGAGAGCCATTGTCAACTAAAGTCAGTGTTTCCTCGAAGGCATCGTCGGCGTATACGTAAATGGTCAGAACCGGCCCAAAAATCTCTTCACACATCGTAACGTAATTCGGATCGGAAGATTCAATGATAGTTGGTTCAATAAAATAGCCTTTTGATTTATCGTAATTACCACCTGCGATAATTTTCACCTTATCCGATTTTTTAGCATCAGCGATGTAACCCGAGATTTTATCAAAGGCTTTTTCGTCAATCACCGCATTAAAAAAGTTAGTAAAATCCTCCGGGCTACCCATTTTCATATCCTTAAGATCGTGTACGAGAAACTCCCTGACCTTGGGCCACATACTTTCCGGAATATATGCCCGCGACGCTGCAGAGCATTTTTGTCCCTGGTATTCAAATGCACCGCGGGTAAGCGCAACCGCAACAGCTTTAGCATCAGCAGAATTGTGGGCTACCACAAAATCTTTGCCTCCGGTTTCACCAACAATCCGCGGATAGGACTTGTATTTGTGAATATTTTGTCCAATGGTTCTCCATAAATTTTGAAAAACTCCCGTGCTGCCGGTGAAGTGCAGACCTGCAAAATCGGGGTGCTCAAACACAACACTCCCCACAATAGGTCCGTCAACATAAACCAGGTTCACCACACCAGGCGGAAGGCCAGCCTCCTCCAGAATTTCCATAATTATAGCGGCAGAATAGATTTGCGACTCGGCAGGTTTCCAAACCGATACATTGCCGAGCATTGCCGGAGCTGTGGGAAGATTGCCGGCAATTGACGTGAAATTAAATGGCGTAAGTGCAAAAATAAACCCTTCGAGCGGGCGCCAGTCGAGCCGATTCCAGGTATTTGCCACACTTCGGGGTTGCTGCTTATAAATTTCCTGCATGAACCAGACATTGTAGCGCCAAAAGTCGACTAACTCACAAACACAGTCAATCTCCGCCTGAAATGGACTTTTACTTTGACAGAGCATCGTTGCAGCATTCATTTTAGCACGATATGGCCCGGCCAACAAATCTGCCGCCTTAAGAAAAATTGCTGCACGATCTTGCCAGGGCATAGCTTCCCAATCTGGTTTTGCAGCTAATGCGGCATTGATCGCTGCATTCACGTGTTCGGCTGTACCTTTTGCATGATGGCCAAGAGTGTGGCTGAGTTCATGTGGCGGACGAATAGCCAATTTTTCCGGGGTCATTACTTTCTTACCGCCAATAAACATCGGAATTTCACTTTGGACAGATTTGAGCTCGGAAAGCGCTTTTTTCAGCGCTGCTTTTTCCGGGGAGTTTGGAGCATAACTCAAAACCGGCTCATTTACCGGATTGGGAATATTAAATATAGCGTCTGACATATTGCTAAGTCAATTTGAGTTTGATAATAATCTTCATAAAAACAGGAAGTAGATCCACAGCGATCTCAGGATGGTATACGGATTTCTTTGGGGATGAATGGAGCGGCATCGCCTCCACCCACTATGATTTCGCGGACAATTGTACTACTGATATGCGATAGATCCGGTTGAGCAATTAGAAAAACAGTTTCAATGCCTCCGCCAACAATATGATTCAACTGGGAAATTGTTTTTTCATAGTCAAAATCAGACCCGTTCCGAAGGCCGCGCAACAAGTACCGGGCACCAATCCGTTGGCAATAATGCGCCGTTAGGTTTTCAAAATAATCAACACCAACATTGGGATAACCAGCAAACACCTGCCGTAGCCATTCCATACGCTGCTCTAGTGAAAACAGATATTTCTTGGTGGTGTTTACGCCTACCGCCACAATTATTTGATCGAATAAAGGTAAGGCCCGGGTAACCAAATCAACATGCCCAACTGTAATCGGATCGAAGGATCCAGGAAACACTGCTATTTTCATAAAGTATGGTTAAACAAGGGCTAAGTTGGCGATTTTCAGGCAGCAGGCAAAGAAAAAGCCGAACCGCATGAACGCGACTCGGCTTTTTACGAAAGAGCGATAAGAATTTAGAGAATTATGCCCCTCCAAACTTTTTAACTAACCAAACGATCAGGGAAACTGAACCAAACAGCCAGGCAAGCCAGGCAAATGTGAAAAGTACAGCTCCAAAACCGAAAGAACCACTATAAATACCGCCTGTAGTTACTGCAGCGGCCAGAATAGACAACAACAAACCTGCAGCCCAACCAAAAATCCAAAACCACATCCACTTGTCAACAGGGTCACTAAAGTCAACCCGATTGCCTTTCTTTTTAAACATTTTGAATTTCCAGGCCCGCTTTTCGGCCTTAAACGATTTGGCAATTTGATCTTTTTGAGCAGCGGCTTTTTTTACCATTTCCATACGTGCGGCGCTCGCAGGTACTTCTTCAGAAGCCCGGATTGTTGCTGTAGGAAGTATAAAAGCCAAAATGAGAAATGACAGGGTAATACGGATTGTCTTCATACGACTTGGTTTGTTTTGTGAAAAAATACAGGCGGCAAATATAGAAAAGCTGGATACACGGAGCGATTAAACTGATGCAAATCTGGTAGTTTTAACGTTGGCTCAGTTGTATTGGCTTAAGTCTTCGGCCCCGGAATTATGAGATTGCTTCCGATTGCGCCACCACCAAAAACCGATAACCGCAACCAAGGTATAAGGCATTGCAAGCATATATAAAATACCGGCATTCAACCCTTGGCCATCAGTACCTCCATTTTTAAGGTTGGATTCGGCCGACATCCGGCACATCGGACATTGTGCAACTAAATCACCGGGTACTACCAACAAGAGTAATAGTAAAATGCCAAAGACCAAGGCGAATTTTCCTGTGTTTTTCATATTCAGTGCAATAATAAAGTCGACAAATTTAGGAATTATCCATAATAAGGCCGAAGCATTAAATAACAAATCGGCCCTGTAATTGCGACATACAGCCAAAGTGGGAATACCCAACGTGCCATGCGCTTGTGCCGATCAAATTGTCCAGTGTAGGCACGATTAAATGTCAGCAAAACAAATGGAAGAATTAGAGCCGCCAGTATCACATGCGTGATCAGAAAGAAAAAATAAACCACACGAACAGTACCAACACCGCCAAAACGTGTCTCAGGCGTCGTAAAATGGTACAACACATAGGAGATCAAGAAAAGGGCAGAACAAGCCATTGCCGCATAAATTGAGCGTCGGTGTGCTTCAACCTGCTTTTTTCGAATAAAAAAATAGGCACAAACAAGAATTACTGCGGTAAGTGCATTCAAAGATGCGTGCAAGGGTGGTAAAAAACTAAAATCGATGCCGAGGTCAATTTTTACGCGGCGCATCAGGCCTACAAGAACCAAAACTACCCCTGATAGCACATAAGCAATTATATTCAGGCGCTTTTCCAATGCTTGGGCTTGGGTCCCTTCTAAAGAATTCATCTCCATGGTAAACGTTTTGAACCGGACTTTTACTTGTAAGGCAATAAAAGAGCGATGTGTTCCACCATGCGGCCAAGTTCTTTTTCATCCATGGCATTGTAAAAACGGCGGATAGTACCGGAAGTATCTGTCAGTGCAAAATAATTATCAACTGGCTTGATATCATTTTTCTGGCAATACAAGTCATAACTGTTAAAAAGAATTGTCTGCCAGGAGCCAAGCCCTCCAGTCCAAACCCAATTGACGAAATCGGCACTAGGGAGCGTTTGTGCATAGGATTTAAATTCTGCAGTACCGCCCTGTGAGACCATAACCATCCGAAACTCGTCAACTTGAGCCCCTGGTTTATAGCCGAATTGGTTAAAAAGCCGCTCGCACACATCCAAGGCCTTTTGATTTTCGGCTGTCAAATCTGGGTTGGCACCAAAGTAATGCACCACGCAAACTTTTCCGGCAAGCAGGTCTTCCTTCGTACCATCGGCATATATAATCATGGCACTTCGGATCTTCCCGTAGTCTTGCAATTCAGCCTGAGCTTGTTTGCGCCATTTTAATCCGCCACTCAGGTAATACCATGAACCCAAAGGCAAAACGACCAGAATTAAAACAAGGATGCTAAAAATTAAAACTTTCCTTTTCAAAGGTACTTGCTCACTCATGACTTTTTAAATATAGAACTGATTATCAACAAAAAAGGCGAGACCTTGTTGGCTCGCCCTGGTTCTTTTTATTAGAGTGTATTTCGAAAATCATCTTTTGAAAGAATGTAGCCCTGAGGTTGACCCGCTGGCTTCACGCGTTCTTCATTCTTTTCTTTGATCAATTCGCGACGGTTACCCCAGGAATTCCCTTCCTGGAAAAATGCGATAATCGCCCAAACCAATAATGCAGTTGGCAAAAGTACACTGAGGGCCAGCCCTCGTACCTCATACGCCATATGCATAAAGAAAAATATGATGAAATAGGCTTTATATAAGGAGAACCCGATCATGAGCAACATATACAGGTAGTGCCCAAAGCCTTCTGTAAATTTCACACCGTGGATCAAATGCCCCTTTGCTGTCAATGCAATGACAACTTCAACAATAGTAATTACACCAAGTAGCATTAGCCCCTTGAATACCAGTGCTTTTTGTTCTTCGTATGTTTGATGTCCAGCCATTTTTCAGACATTATTTTTTGTGAAAATAGGGATATTAACAGAAAATCAGAGCAGGTAGAATACCAGGAATACAAACACCCATACCAAATCCACGAAGTGCCAGTATAATCCCATCTTCTCTACCATTTCATAACCATTCTTTCGTGCAGCATACAAACCGCTTGCGGCATTGATCATAATTATGGTTAGAAACAAGACTCCCGAGAATACGTGGAAACCGTGGAAACCGGTAATAAAGAAAAACAAAGCGCCAAATGCTTTAGGACCGAAACTAGCGTCCCTAACCTGACCTGCATAGGCACCTGTTGTGTATTTTACCTTGGGTATGTCAAACGAACCCTCATGTTTATGCAGCAGGTAGCTTTCGCCTTTGTGGAAGGTTTTGGGCGAACCATCTTCCTTTTTGGCCTCCGTGCCATCTGCATTCAGATAAATACCATCTGCGATATGCCGGCCAAATGGGTTTTGTGAAACTGTCATATTTTCCTTTACGATCAGCGTCGTCCACTCATATGCCTGCGAACCGAGGAAGGTAGCACCACCCAGAATTGTCAACAGCATCCAAAAAACCACCCCATTGCGGTTTTCACGATGCCCTTCCTGTACCGCCCGGACCATCGTAACAGAACTAAAAATCAGTACGAAAGTCATAAAGGTCACAAATATCAGCGGCCAATGAGCATTTACAAACGGAAAGGATGCGAACACAAAATCAGGTTCCGGCCAAGTGGGCATACTGAAACGAAGAGCACCATAGGCAATAAGAAACCCGGCAAAAGTAAAGGCATCCGATAACAGGAAGTACCACATCATCAGTTTACCATAACTCGCCTTAAAAGGTTCTTTCGCGCCTTCCCAGAGGTTGGTATCGTCCTGGTGCTCCGGGTGGTGTGATTCGTGTGCGTGTGCAACAGAAGTATCTGCCATATTTAACTAAAATTGATAGCTAGTAGGATCGTGTTGTTAAGTAGGTTTTTCAGGATTGGAGTATAAAAAACACTACCAGATACACCCAAAGGATATCTACGAAGTGCCAGTAATTTACCACTAATTCAAAACGTAATTTCCGACGGAACGTCGGCTTGAACGGCAAGTAAAAGCCGTGGATCATAGCAACTACCAAAGCTGCCACACCACCCAGCACGTGCGCCGCATGCACCCCCGAAATCACGTAAACAAACGATGTAGAAGGATTTGCTGTAAAGGTAGCCCCCATTGCCGTCAGCGCTTTCCAACCCTGATATTGAAGCACGACAAAAGCTATCCCCAATACAAACGTTGCAAACAATAGCACTTTATATGGTTTTTCCATTCCCTTTTTAAATGCCTGAAATGCAAAATGCAGGGTAACACTACTTGCAAGGATCACCAGGGTATTAAAAAGGAAAATATCTGGCAACTTAAATTCGTACCAATTGCCAGCTGCCCGACGTACAATGTAGGCACTGGTAAACGCACCAAACATCATAATAATCGTAGCAATGCCTACCCACAAGGCCAGCTTATGCGAATGAATTTTATTTTGCTTGTATTCTGAAGAAACCGCACTCATTTTCGCGAGTTTTCTTTTTAAATATTATCCAACAACAAAACGATCAACGACAACGGCAGATGCAAGAAAGATGCAAACATTTGCCGGCGTGCAGCACTTTGCGAACATTCCCGATACAACTGCCAACACCGGTAGCCAAAATAGCCGTTTATTAAAACCAGTACTCCTGTGGCTACCGCTCCACTGAACCCAGTCCAATAGCCCAAAAAAGCATTGGCGATCATCAAGAGGCAGAACAAGAAGGACAACAATCCGGTGGTCGAGTTTTTCGCTCCCGTTCGCGAAGGCAGCATTTGAAAACCAGCCCGTTTATAATCCTCATCGGCCAACCATGCCACTGCCCAGAAATGCGGGAACTGCCACAAAAACTGAATAGTAAATAACATCATAGCAGTGGTAGTCATCGCGCCATTCCAAGCGGTACACCCAATAACCAGAGGTAGTGCTCCCGGAATCGCACCAACTAAAACAGCCAATGGCGATGAACGCTTTAACGGCGTATAAATAAAGGCATAACTAATCAACGACAGCATACCTAGAAAACCAGTCAATGGGTTAAAGAGGGAAAGAATTGTCACGCCAAAAAGCGCCATCATTCCAGCCCACAACACAGCAGTGGAAATACTCATTCGGCCTGCTGCAACCGGGCGGTTTGCTGTACGCGGCATCAGGCGGTCATAATCACGTTCTAAAACCTGATTCAATGCATTGGCGGCACCTGTTACCAGAAATCCACCAATCGCCAGCAAGGTCATTCCCAGCCAACTGACATGCCCACCTGCAGCGATTGCATAGGAAATCAGCGCCGAGAAAAGTACCATTAGCGACAACTTGAACTTCACCAACAGGCCAAAATCCATCACAGCCTGCGAAATGCTCGTCCAAATTGTCCATTGTTGTGTCGCGTTACGCTCCATTATCTGATGCTCTTCCGAGTTTTAGTGGGTATGTGAACATCAGGTGGTGTAGCAATGCACCACCCGATGTGTGTTTTTTTTGTAAAAATTTAAATTAATGCCCGTGGTCGTGTTCGCCTTCTTTCAGGGGGATATACTGTGGAATGAACTCTTCGCCACCTTTACCATAATCATAGGCCCAACGTTGAACACTGGGGATATTACCAGGCCAGTTGCCATGACCTGCCTTGATGGGAGTTGTCCACTCAAGTGTATTTGCTCCCCACGGGTTTTTAACCCGAAGTTTGCGACCACTGAAAATGGAGTAAAAGAAATTTATCACAAAAATGATCTGCAAAAAGAAGACAACAATTGCTGCAACTGTGATAAACTGGTTTAGCTCAGTAAAGTGCCGGAATGCATCAAAAGATGCTCCGCCGTCATAATAGCGCCGTGGCATACCAGCCATACCCGTATAGTGCATAGGCCAGAAGATGGCGTAAGCACCGATCATGGTACCCCAGAAATGAATTCGACCTAGTGTTTCATTCATAAAGCGGCCAAACATTTTGGGGAACCAGTGGTAAATACCGGCAAACATGCCAAAGAAAGCTGCAATACCCATTACAATGTGGAAGTGTGCCACAACAAAATAGGTATCGTGCAATTGGATATCGAGTGCCGAGTTACCCAGGAAAATACCAGTTAGACCACCAGAAATGAACATGGACACAAACCCCAACGCAAACAAACTTGCGGCATTAAACCGGAAGTTTGAGCCGTAGACGGTAGAAATCCAGTTAAACACTTTTACCGCCGATGGCACCGCTATTATCAATGTGAATACGACAAAAAAGTTACTAATGAACGGATTCACTCCAGACATAAACATGTGGTGGGCCCACACGATAAACGACAAAAAGGCAATAGCAAGAATGGACAATACCATTGCCCGATAACCGAATATTGGCTTACGCGCATGTACCGACAACACCTCCGAAACAATACCCATGGCCGGTAGAATAATGATGTATACCTCGGGGTGGCCAAGGAACCAGAACAAGTGCTGGAACAAAATCGGGCTGCCCCCAACGCGATCCAGAATTTCACCGCCTACAACAATTTCACTCAGGTAAAAAGAAGTGCCCATACTCCGGTCAAACATCAACAGCAGCACACCGGACAACAACACCGGGAACGATAACACCCCAAGAATTGCTGTAATGAAGAAGGCCCAAATGGACAGTGGCATACGCCACAGATTCATGCCTTTGGTACGTAGGTTCAGAACAGTCGTTACATAGTTGATACCACCCAATAATGCAGAAACAATGAACATTGCCATTGAAACAATCCACATCGTCATACCTGATGCAGAGCCATCCGATGCTTGTGGTAGTGCACTAAGCGGAGGGTATGCAGTCCAACCACCAGAAAATGGTCCTGTACTCAGGAAGAGTGACAAGAACATAATTACACTGGCCAAAAAGAAGAACCAATAGGAGAATGCATTTAGCAAGGGCGAAGCCATATCACGTGCTCCGACCTGCAATGGGATAAGAATATTGGAAAAGGTGCCACTAAGACCAGCAGTAAGTACAAAGAATACCAGTACTGTACCGTGAATGGTCACCAGAGAATAGTAAAACTCAGGATCTAGTTTGCCAATTCCAGCATCGTTAACCTGGATCCATTTACCCAAAATGGGTTGTAACCAAGCCATATCAGCCTCCGGGAATCCAAGTTGCAGGCGGAAAATGATCGACATACTGGCTCCCATCAGAGCCCAGAATATCCCGGTGATCAAAAATTGACGTCCAATTATTTTGTGGTCCGTACTGAAGATGTACGTAGTTAAAAAGTTCGATTGGAATTTGTCACCATGATGATGCTCATGAAAATGATCATCATAGCCCAGTTCCTGGGTAAGTTTGTCTTCCAACGTTTCAGCAGCAGTTACAACTTGAGCCATAGCCAGATAAATTTATTTTGTGTAAACTTTCGTTGGGTTCTAAAGTGTAATTGTAAAGTCTGTGCGGCGATTTTTTGCCCGGTTAGCATCCGAATCATTTGGGGCCAGCGGTTTGGAATCACCATAACCGACCGCACGCAAACGACTGCTTGCGATACCCCGATCAGTCAGATAGGCAGCCACAGCCTGTGCGCGTTGTTGAGACAGTTGAACATTAGCCTCCTGATCCCCGGTATCATCTGTATGCCCACCAATTTCAATCCTGATCTGCGGATTGTCATTTAAGGCTGTTACCAAGTTGTCCAACTCATATTTACTGTCGCTTTTCAATGTTGCTGATCCAGTATCAAACCAAACATAATTCAATACCAGTGTATTATCTGCCACATCAGCCGATTCAATGGCAGCTTTCACATTTGCGCTGAATTCTGCCGCGCGCATCGGAACTTCAACATCCAACACTTTACCCTTGTTGGGATCGTCATCCTTTCCGCGAAACTCTGTTAGATAAAAGGATTTTTGTTCGCGATACCAGGCATCGAATTCTTCCTGGGAAACCACCCGGAAAATCCGTTTCATGGAATAGTGGCCTTTACCACAAAGCTCGGCGCAGGCAAGTTCATATTCAAATTTCTCCCAACGCTTCGGACCTGTCGGATCAGTCGGGTCGTAGGGTTCGTTGTATTCCGGGTATTTCCGGAGTTCATTGCGATACTCTGCCGTGGTTTTAATTGGAGTAAATACAAAATATGTCGGCATACCAGGAACAGCATCCATTTTGACCCGGAAATGAACGAGGTCAAAATTATGCAGCACGTCCTTGGCCGTGATCCTCACGCGAACCTTCTTGCCAACCGGCAAATACAGTTCAGTGCTTGGAATTACATCATCCCAGTTTTTAGGGTCTGTAAAATCCTGTCCCAATTGGTTGCTACCAGTTGTCAGTTTAAAATCGCGAGCACCGAGTTTACCGTCGGGACCCGGATAGCGGATAATCCAGTTGAATTGTTGGCCGGTAGCTTCAATTTCCATGAAGTCTTCATCCGAGCCAACATCTGCCATCACTGTATTCCAGGCATCAAGACCACGCACAACGAGCAATGTCATCACTACAGCTGGCACAGCCGTCCAAATCACCTCCAGGCGATTATCATGGGCAATAAACTCAGCCTTCCGATTCTCTTTCCAACGGTATTTGTATGCATACCAAAAGAGGGCAATATGCGTAAGCACGAATACGATCCCAGTCAGAATCAGGGTAAGATTGAACATGCTATCCAATGTCCCACCATGTTCAGAAGCAGCGGCATGAGGGCCATATCCCATCATCTGGTCTTTGTAGAGCCAAGCAGAAATCATAACCGCTGGAAGAAAAATGGAGACAAAGCCTAAAGAAAGCCATCCGTTCCACTTACTGGCATCTTTACGGGCTTCACGTTCACCTTTAATCTCAGCAGTCAATTCAGTGACACGCCCGATTTGAACTAAAACGATCGTGATCAAAATGATACAGAGAACTATAATAAGCGCTGTCATCGCAATATTTTTTTCTAAAAACTCAAAAGTAGTTGGTTTGTTCAGGCGGCGGTTAAGCCTTTTTTTATTTGATGGGCTCTGACTTATTTATTTGACAAAACCATGATAAACAACCGATTAGTGGTCATGGCCACCACCTTCACCTTCTGGATGAGCTCCTGTACTGTGATGCAAGCTTTCTTCCAAAAACGGATCCTTTAAAGGTAAAAGCGGCGCACGTTCTAGTTGTCGGAAAAAGAAGAATAAAAACAAACTTAAGAAGCCGATAAACACGCCAATTTCCTGAAGGCCCGGAATTGTAAACCCGGCTTTAAAACTTGTCAGAGATTCATGGTTTTCGCCATGCGCTTCACCGTGACCAGCATCTCCATGCTCGGCTGCAACAGAACTTTCTGCATGTTCACTCTCAACTGTTGTTGTATGGTCGGTACTATTTATCGGAGCGGCTTCCTGATGGCTAGTCATTTTACCTTCAGCCAACTCTTTTGCTTCGTGGGCAGCAATCCGGGCACCCGGCTTGATCATATAAAAGAAATCCCACCAATGGCCAAAAAACACGAGCAGGCAAACAAAAAACATGGTCCCAACTTTACGCTTGGTATCGTTGCGCATTAGAATGAGGAACGGTGCAACAAAATTCATCAGCATATTACCCCAGAAAAGCACAGGGTAGTTTTCCATACGCTCTTTGAAATAGATCGTTTCTTCACCTACGTTAGCGTACCAGATCAACATAAACTGGTCAAACCATAGGTACATCCAAAATACACTGATACCGAAGAGATATTTACCAAGATCATGAATATGCTCCCGAGTTACATATTCAAGATAACCCTTTGATTGCAAGTACAAAATCACCATAACCATAAGTGCCAGCCCGGCAAGCAACAAGGATATCGTGGAATACCAAGCGAACATTGTACTGTACCAGTGTGGGTCAACTGACATGACCAACTCCCACAAAAAAACCGTGCTCAAAAAACCACCCAAAGGCAAAAACGAAGCCGCCCATTTGCGCTCCTTTTTGTAATAGTCGAATGACGCGGTTTCATTCTGATCCTGGGCCAACGAGTTCTGACGCATCTTATACGCCCAGAAATACCAAATACCCAGAAATCCTAACACACCTACGGTAAAGAACATTGGGCTCAAGAAACCAGACTTGCCGGCAATTATTTCATCGTAAACTGGGCTACCAGGATCGGTAATACCCGGAGTGTTCCAGTGGTACAAATGATGAAAATGCCCCCACACACCTGCTACGATCACGAGTAATAAAACAAGTCCAACGAGCATAAATTGGCTCATCGCCTCCCAAACCCGTTTGATTGCTACAATCCAACCGGCAAATGCCGTGATTTGGGCAGCCAGAAAAAACATGGCAGTGAAAGCGATGCCAGTGAAGAACACCGCGTTGTGCAGATAGTTGGACCAAAAACGGGTGTGATATTCGTCATCACCCACTGCCGACCAAACCAGGCAAAGCACGCCAAGGCCCATTCCAATAAACAGGTTGCGTTTCAGTTTGCCGTCAAATACGAAATGCGTATTTAGATTCATATTGCAGAGCCGGTTTCATACCGGAATTTAGATGTTCACTTTAATTGCAACTGGCAAAAGCACCGAAGTTTTCAGCACCGCTGCCCAGTCTTTGGTTTAATATTAGATCACTTGGCTTGCAAGGAACGAATATAGTTGATCACATGCCAACGTTCTTCATAGGATAGCTTATCAGAGTACCCGCCCATTACGTTCTTACCATACATGATCGCAAAATAGTACCGCCCGTCACCTGCGCTTTTCATATCATCGCCCAGAAAGTTTTTTGGAGCAGAGGGATATTTAGCTTGCGGACCAGCATACAAGTAACCTTGTCCATCGCCTTTTTCACCATGGCAAATGCCACAGTAAATCCCGTACAGTTGTTTCCCCTTTTCTAATCCTGCGGCAGAAGACGGATAGGCGGTATTCACCAATTCCTGTTCGCAGCGCAAGCGGTCATCCTCCGTATTTGCATAATAAAACGGGACATCACCATTTACTGGAGCAGCAATAGCATTGGGTGCATTTTTACCCCGCACAACATCTACAAGAGCACTGCCATTGTAGTAAACTGCGGTGTATCCCCGGGGAATAGTACCGGCAACTTTACTCCGCGGTTGTGAAAGTTGCGCTTTGGGGAAGGTGCTTTCGTCATCCCAATGATTCCAGGAGTAGCTGCTCAACGTGTTGGCTTCATAAGTCACCGGATGGTACATGTCCGGCATATACTCATGCCCTGTCTTGTTTTTGCTGGCTGGCGAGCACAGCGAAAATAACCAGGCAAACAGGGCAATCCCGATAATGGCGCCAATTGCGTATTTCATAATTTATAATATTCGTTGATCGTAACTGGATTTTTGTCAGTTTTTACAAAAAAGGCGGTGGGTTAAATCTCTTTTTCGTGCACTTCAGCTGCACCCGTTTTTGTAAAAAAAGACTGTAAACTGTCTACATCTTTTTTACCGGATTCACTGACATCAAAAGCAATGCAAAATTTATCATCCGTGATCCGGTTATCCAAAATCTTGGGTTTAACACCAGGCCACATTCCACAAATTGTATAAAACGTAAGCGTCATCCCCCAAGCGGAAAACAAAACTGTCATCTCAAAGGTGATCGGGATATAGGATGGAATCGGCCAGTAAGGCTTACCACCGAAAATGATTGGCCAGTCACTGACAACTGCCCATGACATAAAACCGAAGCCAAAAAGGCAGCCAATAGCGCCATAGATAAAACCTAAATAATGCAAACGGCTTTCGCTTAGGCCCATTACAGGATCAAGACCATGAACCGGGAATGGAGTGAGCACATCCATAATGTCAAGATGAGCATCCCTAGCCGACTTAACCGCCGTTTTCAGGTCTTCTTCGTCGGTATACAGTCCATACAGGACTTTTTTAGTTGCTGCAGCAGCCATATAGTTGAGTTAAGAGACTGAATTTTTAAATAATGGTACCGAGTAAGGCAGTTAGTTTTCTTCTTTATTTACTTGTACTGTCGAGTGCCCATCATGCGTCGTGGCATTCTTTCCAACAAATTGACTACCAGCCACTTTCAAAATGTGTTTCACCTCTGCGATGGCAACCACGGGCGCCACACGTGTAAAGATCAGAAAGAGGAAAAAGAACAGTCCAAGCGTACCTGAAAAGAGCGAAATCTCAACCCAGGTTGGGCTATAGTAGCTCCAGGATGAAGGCAGGTAATCACGCGCCAGAGTGGTTGCAATGATTACAAAGCGCTCGAACCACATCCCGATGTTAACTACGATCGAGAGGAAGAACGTCCACCAAATACTGCGGCGGATCTTTCTCGACCAGAACAGCTGCGGGCTTACCACATTGCAGAACATCATTCCAAAATAGGCCCACCAGTATATTCCGAATACACGGTTGTAAAATGCAAACTGCTCGTAAATATAACCGGAGTACCAGGCGATAAACAATTCGGTGAGGTAGGCTACCCCTACGATTGTACCGGTCAGTACAATTACCTTGTTCATCGAATCAATGTGATTGAGGGTAATGTACTCCTCCAGTTTAAGCACTTTCCGGGTAATGACCATAAGTGTTTGCACCATGGCAAAACCAGAGAAAATAGCACCCGCAACGAAATACGGTGGGAAAATCGTCGTATGCCAACCCGGAATAACTGATGTGGCAAAGTCGAAGGATACGATCGTGTGTACAGAAAGTACCAGCGGAGTAGAAATACCTGCCAAAATCAGCGACAGGGACTCCCAACGCTGCCAGTGCTTGGCACTGCCGGTCCAGCCAAAAGAAAAGATTTCGTACATCTTGCGGCGAAATCCTGACGCCCGGTCGCGTACCGTAGCCAAATCAGGTACCAAACCGGTATACCAAAACAACAACGAAACAGAGAAATATGTCGAGATGGCAAATACGTCCCAAAGGAGCGGCGAATTAAAGTTAGGCCAAAGCGGGCCACGGGTATTCGGAAAGGGGAAAATGAAAAACCCCAACCATAGCCGTCCCATGTGGATAAGGGGAAACTGTCCGGCGCAAATTACCGCAAAGATTGTCATGGCCTCGGCCGCGCGGTTTACACCGGTACGCCAGCGTTGACGGAAGATCAGCAAAATGGCAGAAATCAGGGTACCGGCGTGACCGATACCGATCCACCACACAAAGTTGGTAATATCCCAACCCCAGTTGATAGTTCGGTTCAGGTTCCAGGAACCAATACCTTTCCAGATCGTCCAACAGACCGCGAAAACGTAAAGGCCAAGAAATGCAGCCGCAATTGAAAAGGCGATGATCCACTCCCTGGAAGGAGCCTTTTCGGTGGGCGAACTCAAATCCTCCGTAATATTATGGTAGGATTTATTGCCTTCGATAAGTACGTGCCGTACAGGCGCTACAGCTTGAGACATATTATTCGTTGATCGTTATCGATGTTAGTTCGGTAAAAGGGTTATTGGGTTTATGAAAACATTTCCTCATTGGTGTTGTGCACCTTTGCGGAGTATTCGACACCGGGTCGGGTATTGATCTCTTCCAGCACTTTGTAGGCAAGCGGGCCCATTTCCTTCCGAGCTTTGCTAACAGCACTATCCGGATTGTTCAGGTTGCCAAAAACTATTGCGCCGGTTGGGCAGGCTGTCTGGCAAGCAGTCCGGATGTCATTATCCAGCACCGCGCGGTTTTCCTGCTTGGCCGTCAATTTACCTTCCTGGATGCGTTGAATGCAGAACGAGCATTTTTCAATAACACCACGGCTACGAACCGTCACGTCTGGGTTGAGCACCATGCGAACGAGGTTGTCTGCGTAAAAAGGTTTTTCATCACCTTCAGCCCAAAAGACTTGCTCTTCATTTGCCGGCCAGGTATCGGCAGTGGTGTAATCGAGCCAGTTGAAACGACGGACTTTGTAGGGGCAGTTGTTTGCACAATAACGGGTACCAATGCAGCGGTTATAAGCCATCTGGTTAATACCTTCCATCGAGTGGTTGGTAGCATTTACAGGGCAAACGTTTTCGCAAGGTGCATTATCGCAATGCTGGCACATCATGGGCTGGTACACCACTTTCGGGTTTTCCAGGTCTCCATAAAAATAGCGGTCAATGCGCAGCCAGGTCATTTCATGATGCCTGTGCACCTCCGTTTTACCAACTACAGGTACGTTATTTTCGCTTACACAGGCCACCTGGCAAGCACCGCAGCCAATACAGCTGTTCAGGTCGATATACATCCCCCACTTCAAACCAGTACCGTAAAAATCGGTGCGATCCGGGTAAAGGGTTTGTTCATTCAAGTGTTTGGCTTCCTTGTGGAATTCAGACATTTTCTCTGCCAATTCCGGCAGCTCATTCAAGTTAACCTGGAAGATGATCGAACGGTCTGTCAAAGCACCCTGGAAGCCTTTGTTACCAAGTGTTTTTTCGTCTGCATTAATTACCGTTCCCTCTTCTTTGCCCATGGCTGTAACACCCATAGTGTGGTGGTACTGGACGCAGGCAAACTTTTTATCAGCACCAACTTTATCAGACACCTTTGCCTCCTTGGCAAAATACTGGGTCAAACCGCCATCCACCGGAAGCCAGGGGTTCACATTCACGCCAAAGCCTACACCGCAACCGCCAATTTCGCGGCCTCCACCAAGGGCGATAGCCACAGTGCCTGGCAATTGGCCGAACGTGCGCACAACGGTGCAGGTCAGTTTTTGACCGTTCACTTCCACCTCAACATTGTCGCCATCATTCAAACCTTTCCAGCCGTTAATTTCATTTACACCATCCCACTCTACCGGGATGCTGAGATAGTTCCCCCAAACGGTACGATGCAATGGATCAGGCATTTCCTGCAACCAGGGATTATGTGCATACTGGCCATTTCCAATATTGACTGTTTCATGAAAGGCAATTTCAATTTCGCTGGTGCCTGGTTGTGTAACGGCTGCTGCGTTTAGTGAAATCCCCGAATTGAATGATACCGTTGTGGCTGCTGCCGGCATTTCAAACACACCGTCATGCAGACTCATATCCCAAAATGCCGTAGGTGTGCTGTATTTGCTTTGAGTGCCAAAAAGGTCACTAGCCCAATGCGATTTCAGATACTGGTAGTAAGGCTGATCATCCTGGCGATTCAGGTTGGGACTGTCAGCCCATTCCAGCAAAGAGTGTTCAGCCTGACGAGTATCAAACAAGGGTGCAATAGTCGGTTGAATCAGGCTATAATGCCCGGTTTTCGGTTCGGCATCGCCCCAGGATTCCAATTGATGGCTGGCAGGTGCAGAATGTGTGCACAATGCCGTTGTTTCATCCATAGTCCCGGCAAAGGAAATCCGGGTATTTACTTTTGCAAAGGCATCTCTAAACTGTTGCGCATTCGGCAACTCAAATGCAGGATTAGCGCCCCACACAATGGCTACTTGTACCTGTCCGGCGCTCATTTCGCCGATCAAGCGGGCCATATCGCGTTCGTCGCCTTGCCGCAGGTTGTTTATTGTTCCAAATTCAATGGTCGTATTGATATTACCCAGCAGATCGTTGATCTTGTTGACAATAACCTGTTCCATAATATTATTGGAACCAGATACCACTAACGATTTGCCTTGATTGGCAACCAGTTCGGAAGCTACCTTTTTTAAGGCTGCTTTCGCTTTGTCGTTCAGAGCCGGAGCACTAATTGCAGATCCCCCCAATTTGGCAGCAACTTCGTTGTATAGGGTACAAATAGCCGCACCAAGTTCGCTGGGTTTGATCTGAATCCGGTTATCGGCATTGGAGCCAGTCAGGGTCATTTTCCCTTCAACCTGATAATGGCGCGACATGGTAGCGCCTTTCATCGACTTGATCTTGCGCTTGGCTGCATAATCACGGGCATATTCGATCGGGCTGATCCAAGTGCCCAAAAAGTCAGCGTCAAACGAAACAACTACATCGGCTTCGCCAAATTTATAGGTCGGAACACCACGCACACCAAAGCACTGCTGGTTAGCAGCAAGTAAGGCAGCACTGGATACCGGATCGTAAGTCACCACTTTAGAATTCGGATACTTTTCCATGAACTCCGCCAGCGCTTTCTTCGATGTCGGGCTGATGAGCGTATTTGTGATCAGGCGAATGTTGCCGCCCAACTGAAGTTGGCCTTTAACTTTGCTGTCCAGGTCTTTCCAGGACATTGCTTTCACCTCAGCATTTTCAATGGTGCCGGCATTTTTGATTCGGCGAGTATCATACAGGCTCAACACCTGAGCCTGAGCCCGGGCACTGGTACCACCTGAAGTAACGCTACTCAGCGTGTTGCCCTCAATTTTAATCGGCCGACCTTCACGGGTTTTAACCAAAACAGCGCAATAATCACCGCCATTCACGAATGACGAAGCAAAGTAATTGGCCACACCCGGAACGATATCATCCGGTTTGGTTACGTAAGGGATAGCCTTTTTGACCGGGATTTCACAAGATGCGGCCAACGTAGCTGCACCCAAGCCAAAACCCATCAATTTAAGGAAATCACGACGGGAGGCCGTCCAGTTGCCGTCAGTTTCGGCCATGTTCTCCACGGAAAATTCTTTTTCAGCAGCCTGAAGAAACGACTCTTCTTTGTTCAAGTCTTCAGTGCTTACCCAAATACCGTTATCGTGGTGCATATTATTCAATAAGTGATTGATGTGTAAAGGTTTGAAGGTTTCCAGTGTTCTGAATTTTAGAAACCTAATAAAATCAATAGTGGCACTTTTGGCACTCCAGGCCTCCGATATCAGCTACCTTAACGCTGGTACGCTTGCCGTCTTTAAGTTCCTGGTGATAGCGCTCATATTGTTTGTAGTATTCGTTGTCCTGGAATTTCACATCCGTCTCCCGGTGGCAGTTGATACACCAGCCCATACCGAGTGTGGAATATTGATAAACCACTTCCATCTCTTCCACAGCTCCGTGGCATTTTTGGCATTCAATCTGGCCAATAGAGACGTGCTGAGCGTGATTGAAATAAACGTGATCAGGCAAATTGTGTACACGCACCCATTCGATGGGGCCTTGGATTTTTCCGTTAGAATCGTTTTTCAAAGCGTCTACAATACCCTCCCATTCCGCTTGTACCAACGAACGGCCGGTTTCATTCATCGCGGATAGCGAATTGGCAGACATATATTCCTGACCAATCCATTTTTTATACAAATCTTCAATTTGCTTGTCTGTCCAGTTGGCATAATCAGGAATGTACTGGCCTGCAATAGGGTCATAACCGATCGATGCAAAAATCTTGGTGATCTCCGATGTACCTGTAATGGTACCTTTTTTAACCGCAGCGTGGCAGTTCATGCAGGTATTCGTGCCCGGGATCAAAGAATGCTTTGAGCGACGCGCCGAATCATGGCAATATTGACAGTCAATCTTATTGATACCGGCATGAATCTGGTGGCTGAATGCGATCGGCTGATCCGGCTGATAAGACTGCTGACGCCCCATGCGGGTGGCATTGTCAACAGTTTTATAGCCAAAGATCAAAGTCAAGGCAAAAACCATAAATGCCACAGCCCCCTTGGTGCTCAGCACTTGTGCCAGGGTACGGTTGATTGGCGCATCACCACGTTGAACCCGGGTAATATTCCGCAGATTGTCAATGATGCGCATAAGAGCAAATGCCAATAGTGCAAGGATCAGGGCCAATGCCCCAAACATCCACATATTGTTTCCACTGCCCCCGGCAGTTTCTCCCTTGGGAGGAGCATTGGGATCAACAGGCGGCGCCGGATTGTTGATATACAAGATAATACTTTCAATCTGATCGTCCGTCAGACCCGGAAAGTTGTTCATCAATGTCGGCTTCCAGGTGTTCCAAAGTTCCACCGCGCGTGGGTGCCCTTCGGATACCAATGCCTGGGATCCGCGGATCCATTTGTACAGATCAGTCCGTGGCCAATCCTTCCAACGGTCTTCCACACCACTCAATGCAGGGCCCGTCAGGTTATCCTTCATGTTTTTGTTGTGGCAGGAGGCGCAGTTGGCGCCGAACAATGATTTACCTTCTTCAATGGTGGGTTCCGCGTTAACTACGACGGAAGTAAGAAGTATAATCGAAAAAACCCAGCAGATGCGTTTCAGCAACATATTCAGAATGCGAGTTAATGGCAATTTCAAATGAGTGTCATCTAAGCCGACATCCAAAATCATCAGGCAAAATGCCGAAGGTCATGGAATTGTCAGCGCAAAAATACCAACGGTCCGATTTTCACCAAGCGATGTGTTAAAACGAATCGCTATTTAGATGCGATCTAAACTCAGAACGAATTCTTATGGCGTTAATAAACCGTTAAAATTGACGAGCAAAGGTAGACAAGGGCGCGCGCTTTGCAAGCAATTGCTTGATTTTTTCCGCATATCATCGAATCCTTCCAATTTTATTCAGAGCCCAAATCGCAGGCAGGAAAACCAATAAAAAATGCACCCGGAAAGGAAATTGCGCTCCCGGGTGCATTTTTTAGAAATAATTTCGGCAATTACTTTTTAGTTGTTACCACCAAAAAGGTAGGCCAACGCAATACCGATTACCGTGTTTTTAATTGAAACATCAAAAAAATCCGCCTGATCACTTGGCACAACATTGGCAAAACCAAGATTGTAGGAAGCCGTAGCACGTACGCTGCCAAACTGGTAGCCTAACTCCAGGCCGGCACCAAAATCCAGGGGTGCCCAATCATCCTCTCCACCATTTCCAAAATCAATGCTTTCACTATCGCCATCGGCTTCTGCCTTCCCGGCAATTCCAAATCCGACATAGGGACCAACTCCGGCAAAAAAGCCGTTGTTCTGGTAAAAGAACTGGACCGGCACCTGAATGTAAAGCGGATTGGCTTTCCCTTCAAAGCCAGTTTCTTTGACCTTGAAGCCTTTACCGCAAAGTTGCAGCCCGACGCCGAGGCCCAGGTTGTCAGACAATCCAAATTCCGCCTGGCCCCCTACAAGAAAATTAGGTAAAATTTTGTTGCTTTCAACATCTCCGCTGACATTGGCCAAATTCAGACCAGCCTTTGCAGCAAAACGGACCTGAGCAGAAACGGATGCCGCAGCGAAAAACATCAGGAAGGCTGCGCACAAAACAGTGGTAAGTTTTTTCATGTGGGTAAGATAATTTAGAGCGTTAAAAATTTTGTTTGTTAAGGTAATTCCTCGAACAAACATACTTCAGAGTTTGTAATCTTGTACCAGTCGCATAAAAAATAGCGCCAGAACCAACCCAGGATGGTTCTGACGCTAAAGCCTACATGGTAGAAGGCCATTCCTAATTATTCACTCCCACCAAAAATATAGGCAAGAGCAATACCAATAACACTGGTTTTCACAGAGGCATCCCCGCGTTGATCGCTTGGAATAACATTAGCCAAGCCAACGTTATAAGCCGCTGTAGCGCGAAAACTCATGAACTCATAACCTAGTTCAAGACCAGCGCCATAATCAAGCGGTGCAACATCATCTTCCTCGCCATTGCCAAATGCAATGCTCTCGCTTTCATCAAAAACTTTCCGCTTTCCGGCAATGCCAAAGCCGATAAAGGGGCCGGCGCCAACAAAAAAGCCGCTGTTCCGGTAGATGATCTGTACCGGAACCTGCAAATACAACGGGTTGATTTTTGCATCAAAATTCGGATCATCCACTTTGAACCCTTTTCCACTCAGCTGCAGGCCGGCGCCAACAGCCAGGTTTTCAGCGAGGTCAAATTCTGCCTGACCGCCGACAAGGAAGGTGGGTAGTAATTTGGTATCGTCTTCAATGTCGCCGGTAAAGTTGGCCAGATTCAGGCCCGCTTTAATGATAACTTTTGGTTGGGCCATTGCAGTGCCCACAGCTAAAAAAGCCAGGGCAATGGCATACAGGTAACAGGAAATTTTTTTCATGTGGGTAGAATTTATAAAGTTGTAGAATACAATTTGGTTCAGGCCAATGAATCTGAAAGTAAACTTAGGTTTAAATGGTGGTAATTCACAGCGTTTTAAAAGCAAACTTCGCTTGCAGCTACCCACGGTTCGAAATTGGTTTACAGGTGTATTTTCACCTGCCCGAATTTAACCATACTTTTACGCCGTTTTTACCCAACCAATTTTACAACCGGACTAATTTCATGGATGCTAATAGCCGAATTTACGTTGACTCAGAGATAGGACAACTAAAAAAAGTGATCGTACACCGCCCCGATGAAGGCATTGCACGGATAACACCTAAACGTGCCGGTGAACTGCTGTTTGACGACATTGTGCATCTCCCCAAAATGCAGGATGAGCACGATATTTTCATCGATGTGCTCAAAGCCTTTGTCGGCAAGGACAATGTTCTTGAAGTAGGAAACCTGTTGGCGGAAAGTACCCGAGATGAGGAGAGCAAGTATGAGGTCATTAATAAAATTACTGATTTCGAAGAACTCCCCTACTCGTTCATCCCACGTTTGGCCGGCTTATCCTCTGAACAACTTGCCGACACACTCATCACCGGTTACCTGGAACCAGAAGACCGCATTCTTTTTGACCCAATTCCCAACCTGATTTTCACCCGCGACATCGCCGTTACAATCAAAGACTACGTGCTGATCACGAAAGCGAACAAAACGGCCCGCTTTCGCGAAAACTTTCTTACCCGGCTCATCTTCAGCAGTCACCCGGTTTTCCGCCGCCTCAAAGCCGATGGCAAAACGATCAACCTGAACCGGGTCGACAAATTTCCGCCTTCCAAAAAAGGCGAAACACTGAGCATCGAAGGTGGTGACGTGATGATTTTAAACAAAGACTACCTCCTGATCGGTTGCTCTGAACGCACAAATAATTATGCCTTTCAACTGATCAAAAACACGCTGTTCGACCGGGGAATTGTCAAAAATGTGGTGCAGGTGAATATTCCAGCCGAACGGACCTACATGCACATCGACACCATTTTCACCCAAATCAATCACAACCATATGGTGGGTTACAAGCCCATTGTGCAGGATGGGTTGGGCTCTTACGTAGATGTGCACCGCGCAAACGGCGAAGAAGTTGAATATCCCAGTCTCAAGGATTTTCTGTTGGCAGAAGTAAATCCGAATATGGAATTTATCTGGGCCGGCCAGGGCGAAAGCCCCTACCAGGAACGCGAGCAATGGACCGACGGTTGCAACCTGGTTACCCTGAAACCGGGCGTGGCTATCACTTACGACCGCAACCCGATTACAGAAAAAGCGTTTAAAGAATTCGGGTACAAGCTTATCGGTGCTGAGAAATTGCTTCGCGACATCGGGAGCGGAAAAATTGCTCCGGAAAAGGTTGAAAACACCATCATTACCATCCCTTCCAATGAATTATCCCGCGCTCGAGGTGGCAGCCATTGTATGACCTGCCCGATTGAGCGGGAAGAAATTTGAAGATTTGTATAGTCACGACACACAACTCCGGGTCCGGTATGGCGAAACCGATCAAATGGGCTACCTCTATTATGGCCGGTATGCCGAGTATTTCGAAGTGGGCCGGGTGGAAACAATACGCTCGCTCGGGATGACCTACAAAGAGCTGGAGGACAACCACGGCATTTGGCTCCCCGTTGTCAGTATGGATATGCGCTTTGTTCGGCCTGCCTACTACGACGACCTGATTACGATCCATACTGAAATCCGCAAATTGCCCGACGCGTACGTCACCTTTCATTGCGAACTTTTCAATGAAAAACGCAAACTGATCAACGCCGGCACCGTCCGACTCTGTTTTTTCAAGGCATCGAAAAAAAAGGTAGTGCAAGCGCCCGATTTACTCCTGGAAAAACTGCAGCCATATTTTTAACCAATGCGTCCCGGCGAATACATCGATCGAATTACCCAATATGTGACCGAACACCGCTGGTGGGTCGCCACAATTAATTGGGCCAAAACGCATTCCCTGCCGGGCTTTGGCCGCATTCCGATCTATAATCTTGTCCTGTTCATCAACCGGGAGACACAGGATGATGCCATTGTCACGCGCGCCAACAGCATGGCGTTTTCCTACTTCCTGGCCATATTCCCGTCCATCATCGTAATGTTCACCTTGTTGGCCTATACGCCGCTTTACGAGAATTTCGACGTGGTGCTCAACGATTCAATAAACCGGGTGATGC
Source organism: Lewinellaceae bacterium (assembly GCA_020636075.1). Taxonomy (GTDB): domain Bacteria; phylum Bacteroidota; class Bacteroidia; order Chitinophagales; family Saprospiraceae; genus M3007. The sequence continues at coordinate 419,375 of JACJYO010000001.1, forward strand.
CGGGTAAGGCCGGTGAAATGTTGTTCAAAACAGTTCAAGATGTCGCCACCCGGCAGCGCAGTGGTTTGCTGTCGTTCGGTTTTTTACTGGCTATCTGGTTTGCCTCCAATGGCATGTTGTCGATGATGGATGGATTTGAAAAGGACCACCATGTAACGTTTCGCAAACGCAGCGCCATGGAAAAGCGCCTCATCGCCATTCAATTGACCTTTTTGATCGGTTTGGTACTTGTTGGCGCTGTGATTTTTGTGATTTTGGGGAATACCATCCTGAGTTTTGTTTTTGAGTATGTCAAAGTTGACCTGCTCACAAAAATTGCAGTGTTCTTTTTCCGGTGGATTGTTGTCATACTACTGTTCTATGCGGGTTTTTCCACCATTTACCGCTATGGCGCTGCCACTCGACGGCGGATCCCGTTTTTCAACCCGGGCTCAATGTTGGCCACATTTTTATCCATCCTGATCTCCTGGGGGTTTTCATTCTACGTGGATAATTTCGGCAGCTACAACAAACTCTACGGTTCCATCGGTACATTGATCGTGCTGATGGTTTGGATGCAGTTAAACTGCATGATTTTGCTCATTGGCTTTGAAGTGAATGCGGGGATCGCTGTGCTCCGGGATTTGCGGAGCATGGAAAAGGAAGCCAAGGAAAAAGCCGCGCAAAAATAATCTGGCCAAATCACCCTGATTCCAGAACCAAATCCATAATTCCCCTGTTCTTTGCCCCATATGAAAGACTTACGGCACATTCATACGCTGGGCGGCTTGAAAGCCAGCGGCTACGAAGCCCGCAGCGTAAAAGAAGAACTCCGCGCCAACCTGATTGAAAAAATCCGCAACAAGGAAACCATCTTTCCCGGAATATTTGGCTTTGACGATACCGTGCTCCCCGACATGGAGCGGGCTATCCTCAGCCGCCATAACATCCTGCTCCTTGGCTTGCGTGGCCAGGCCAAAACCCGGGTAGCCCGGATGCTCACCAGCTTACTCGATGAATACGTACCCGTGGTCGCCGGCAGTGAATTGAACGACGACCCGCTGGCGCCTATCAGCTATTTTGCCAAGGCACTGATCGAAGAAAAAGGCGACGATACACCGATTGAATGGCTGCACCGCGATGCGCGTTATGTGGAAAAACTGGCAACGCCTGATGTAAGTATTGCTGACCTGGTAGGCGATGTAGATCCGATCAAGGCCGCGAACCTACGTTTGCCCTATTCCGACGAACGGGTTATCCACTTCGGTCTGATCCCAAGGGCGCACCGCTGCCTGTTCGTAATCAACGAATTGCCCGACTTGCAAGCCCGCATTCAGGTTTCGCTGTTCAACGTGTTGCAGGAAGGCGACATGCAAATCCGCGGCTTCAAACTACGCCTCCCCCTCGATGTGCAATTCATTTTCACAGCCAACCCCGAGGACTACACCAATCGCGGCAGCATCATTACCCCGTTGAAAGACCGGATCGAAAGCCAGATCACGACCCACTACCCTACTTCCATCGATGTGGGACGTCAGATTACAGAACAGGAGGCCCGCATCACAAAAGCCCAACGCGAGGCGATTCGCATACCCGCTGTTTTGCAGGACCTGATCGAAGAAATCGCCTTCGCTGCACGCGAAAGTGAATATGTGGATAAAAAAAGTGGCGTGTCGGCCCGTCTGACCATTTCGGCTTATGAAAACCTGTACTCCTCCGCCGAGCGCCGCATCCTGCACAATGGTGAAACCAGCACCACAGCACGCATAACTGATTTTTGGGGCGTCATCCCGGCACTCACCGGCAAAGTCGAAATGGTGTACGAGGGCGAGCAGGAAGGTCCGTATGCAGTAGCCTTGCACATCATTGGAATGGCCATTAAAAAAGTGTTCCTGAGCTACTTCCCTAATCCGGCCAAGCTTAAAAAAGGCCAGGAGCGCGACCCCTTCGGGGTGCTTCGTGCCTGGTTTGCCGCAGGTAACACCGTCGATCTTTTCAACGAACTGCCTGCCCAGAAATATGCACAGCAGCTGGACCAGGTAGCCGGACTAAAAAAACTGGTGGAAGGCATCAAAACGGACAAAGCCGACGCACTCACCTTCATGGAATTGGTGCTGCATGGTCTGGCCGAGTTCGAAGTGCTGAACAAGGACATCATCAACAACAAGTGGGTGTTCAAGGACTTTCTCACCGACAGTGGCCTCAACGACGATGACGACGATGTGGATATGCGCGACCTGTTCAATTAAGGCCTATTTCCACACATCGTTCTTCAGCCACTCAACAGCATCCTTGATGTACGGCACATAGTCGCAAGGAGCGTAATGCGACAGTCCGGGCGCCACCACAAAGGTGACGTCACTGCCGGCGTCGATCGTTTTCTGAACCCAATCCTGTGTTTGAGCGAGTGGGAACAATTCATCCTGCTCCCCGTGAATGACATACATCGGATTGGGCATTACGCGTACGGAACCGTTGGTATGAATAGTTGAATAGGCAGTCGCCACCGGGATGGCTGCGGAATAAAGTGTTGGCTGAGTTTCGCCAAAAAACCAGCTGCCGTTTCCGCCATTGCTGTACCCCATTACGACAATTTTGTCCGGGTCCACCGGCCAGTATTTTTTCGCCAACAAGGTCAGGTTAATCACTTGTTCCTGGTTGGACAGATCGTACCACAGTTTGGTACCGCCATTCGGGCTGATGATAAAAGCATCCAGGTTTTCAAATCCCGGCTCCACATAGCAGGCTGTGGCTTTGTGCGCATCCGGATCGCCGCCTGAAGCGCCGTGCAAGTGAATTACCAGAGGTTTTGTCTCCCCGGGCAGCACTTTAGGCGCTATGATTCGAAAATTCCAGACCGTAGAATTTAAAAACTCCAGTTGGACGTCATGCGTCCCTTCTGAAGTACTTAATGCCTGAAAATCCTGTTCAACATCCTGAATGGTTCGCGCGGCAGGAGGGTCATTGTTCTCTTTTGAGCAACCCGCAGAAAAGAGGAATAGGAGAACAAGGAAGAAAGAAAGCAGTACAGGGTAAGTTTTCATAATTAATAGAAAGTTAGTTCGGTAGTGGATGTATGATTATTTGTAATCGTCAATATCAATCCCTTCCAACGCCATAAGTTGAATGCCAAAATTCCGGATGGTTTCCACAATCGGGATAGCCAGTCGGCCTTTATCTGTGATGCTGTATTCCGTTTTTGGAGGCACAACTGCAAAAACCTCGCGGCGAATAAACCCGTCGGCTTCCAACTCGCGCAGTTGGGTGATGAGCATTTTATCTGAAATATGGGCAATCGATTTTTTCAATTCGCTGTACCGGTGCACCCTGTCCTTCAGTCGCCATAAAATGGGCATCTTCCAGGTTCCGCCCAGGCGATCCATGGCAAATTCGACCGGATTGTAATACGCTTTCCCATTGTATAAGAAATCAGGCATCGATTAAGGCATTGATTTTCAGTTTACTTACAAAAAAGTAAGTTGCGAACAAATTGGATACTGTATTGGTAAAGGTAGGTTTCCCCCTTAAACTTGCGCAATGATTCATTATTCAGTTTAATTCTTTACACGCATGAAAATAGCAATAATCGGTACGGGCAATGTAGGCGGCACATTAGCCACACAATGGGCAAATACCGGACATCAAATACACTTGGGTGTTCAAAATACCGGAGCATTCAAAGGCCAGCATTTGCTGAGCAATCCAAATACCACCGCGCACTTCATACCGGAAGCAGTTGGGCTGTCCGAAGTCATTTTGGTGGCAACTCCACCGCATATCGCCCCAGAACTAGCGACCCAAATGGGTGATGTTTCCGGAAAAGTCCTCATCGACGCAACGAATGCCATTCAACGCAAACCAGAGCCCTACCCTACCGCCTTCCATGCTTTCGCGCAGCTGACCAAGGCCGATGTTGTCAAGTGTTTCAACACCACCGGGTTCGAAAACATGAAAAATCCACAGTATGGAAATCAGCGTTTGGATTTGTTTATGGCCGGCGATAGTGAAACCGCAAAAACCGTAGCTGCCCGGCTAGCCTCGGATGCCGGTTTTGAAAAATGCTACGATTTTGGCAAATCAGACAAGGTCGAATTGCTGGAAAAATTTGCCCTGGCCTGGATCAACCTGGCCATTTTTCAGGGCATGGGTCGGGATATTGGTTTCAAGTTGCTTTCCCGGTAGTTTTCGTTTTGAAAAAACTAATTTTGCACCGTTTTTTCAAACAAACTCAACCCGTTAAATTATGTTCGGAGAAAGTAAACGAAGCAGCGGAATTTCAGGCAAACTCTTGATAGCCGTCGTATTAGCCGGCTTTGCACTTTCAAAATACTATTGCAACAGTTCGTTTAACGAACTGACCGGCGAAAACCAGCACATTAGTATTTCACCAGAGCAGGAAGTCGCCATGGGCCTGCAAAGTGCGCCGCAAATGATCGCGGAAATGGGTGGCGAAGTCAAAGGAACACAGTACGACGCACTGGTCCGGGATATCGGACAACGCCTGGTCCGGCAGACCGATGCCGCCAAAACAGTGTACAATGGCCAGTTCGAATTTCACCTGCTCAATGACCAGCAAACGATCAATGCCTTTGCACTGCCTGGAGGCCAGGTTTTCATCACTGTAGCCTTACTCCAGCGCCTGTCGACCGATGGACAGTCGATCAACAATGACATGCTGGCTGGTGTGCTTGGACACGAGATCGGTCACGTGGTGGCACGCCATAGCGCAGAAAAACTGGCGCAAATGGAACTTGCCCAGGGTTTAACCGGCGCCGTCACCATGGCCACTTATGATCCCAGCAACCCAAACAGCGGATACATTGCCCAGATGGTCTCCAACATGTTACAAATGAAATACGGACGCGAGCAGGAGTTGCAAAGCGATGAACTCGGCGTCCGCCTGATGCTTCAGGCCGGTTACGATCCGGAGCAGCTGATCAATGTCATGGAAGTCCTCAAACAAGCAGCCGGACCAAACCGGGTGCCGGAGTTTCAAAGCACACACCCTGATCCGGAGAATCGCAAAGAACACATTCGGGAAGCGATTCAGAAGTACCGCGGATAGGATTACGATTTTGGAATTTCGATTTACGATTTACGATTGGTTCACCCTTCCCAATAAGGCGTGTTTCCTTCAATTATCTGCATTTCAAAAAGTGCTATTTTCAACACCCGAAATGGTGAACCAATCGTAATTCGTAATTCCAAAATCGTAAATCGAAATTTCATTTCCGGTCTGCCAAAATCCGGCGTTGCCGGTTAGCAATATCCCAGGCAGTATAAAAAGCCAATTGGGCCCGTTTGGCGGCAGCAGCAGCATCAATTTTATCCGCTGTATCACTTGCCTTGTGATAATCGGCATGCGTGCCGTTAAAATAAAAAATAGCCGGAATACCCTGCTCCGCGAAGTTGTAATGATCGCTGCGCTGGTAATAGCGGTTGGGATCATTCTTATCGTTGAATTTGTAATCGAGGTCCAGTTTGGTGTAGTTGGCATTGGCGTACTCGCTGATTTCGTGCAACTCCGAACTCAAACGGTCTGAACCGATCACGTACACATAATCCGGGTTTCCGGCATGGGCATCATCAATACGGCCGACCATGTCAATGTTGACATCGACAACCGTTTTGTCCAATGGAAACAATGGGAAGTCGACATAAAACCGCGAGCCCAACAATCCTTTTTCCTCTCCGCTTACCAGCATGCAAACGACACTCCGTTTCGGGCCCACGCCATCTTTTTTTGCCTTCGCAAACGCCCGGGCGATCTCAATGACCGACGATGTGCCGGACGCATTGTCATCGGCGCCGTTGTAAACGACATCTTCCACCTTGCCAAGGTGATCATAGTGGGCAGTCACAAAGACATATTCGTTTTTCAGCAACGGATCTGTGCCTTCAATCAAACCGATCACATTGGCGCCGGTAAGTGTTTGCATTTTTTTATCCAGTTGGACGTCAAATTTGGTTTTAAACCGGATTGCCTTGAAGCCTTCGCCATTTTTCTGCGCTGTCAGGGCTTCGGCTGCCTTCTCCGCTTTTTTTCCCAGAATCGCGTTGGCCGTTTCTTCTGAAATAAAAATGTTGTTCGCAATGGCATTAGAGGCAGCGTCGGCGCCTGAAAACGCTGGGCGCCAGCCGCGGCTCGAGAGTTCCCGCCTGTTATCCCGCACATTTTGATTCAGCTCCGGGTCTACGATGAGCACAAGCACCGCACCTTTTTGCGTAGCAATTCGCACCTTTTTCTTCCAGTCCAACGACCAGGATGAACGGAACTGGGTACCGCTGAGCAAGAAGTCGCCAGAGTTGAGCTGAGGTTCGCCGGCATACAGCAGCACAACTTTGCCCTTCACATCAGTGGAGCCGTAGTCGCTGTATGTTGCATCTTCAATACCATAACCGACAAACACAACATCTTTAAAATTGCTTGTGAGATTGGAATTATTGTAAGCCGGATAGACGTAATAGTCGGTACGATTTTTCAAGGTTTTGTCCTCTACCGTAAAACTGAGCGCATCCCAGGAATCGCGCTGCAGTTGATAATTTTGGAAATAGGTTTTCTTGTCTGCCACCGGCGGCAGGTCCATTCCCCGAAATTGTTGGGCGATAAAATCGGCAGCAATGCGTTGCCCTTCCTCGCCGGTTTCCCGCCCCTGCATGGCATCGGACGCCAGGGTGTCGATCAGCCACTTTATCCGGTCCGGGCGGATTGATTCACCGTAGGGTTTACCGTCCGGTATTTTTGTAGCAAACCGCCTGGCAGCGGTAATTGCCTGTACGGAAGAGTCGCTTATTGTGAGCGGTTGTGCCTCTGTTGCGGTTGAAATACTAATCAGGGCAAGTATTACCCAAAGTGTGATTTGTTTCATAAATCTTACTGGAAAACCATTTTTTAAAAAAATATCTACTCAGCTGCAAGCAATTTTATTGACACGATTTTCATGCCGCCCGCCGTCAAATTCGGTGCGAATAAAGATACGAACCATCGCCTGCGCTAATATTTCCGGAACAAAGCGTGCCGGAAGGGCAATAACATTGGCATTGTTGTGGTGCCGGGCCAGCGATGCAATTTCTTCCGTCCAGCAAACAGCACAGCGGATACCCTGATGTTTGTTTGCCGCCATGGCAACACCGTTGCCACTGCCGCAGATCAGGATACCAAAATCAGCCCCGCCATTTTCAACAGCTTCGGCAACGGCGTGCGCAAAATCCGGGTAATCAACAGAATCCGCTGAGTGGGTGCCAAAGTCCTGGACCATATGTCCCTGGCGTTGCAACATGGATATCAAACCGTCTTTGTAAGGGAAACCTGCATGGTCACAACCAATAGCTATTTTCATGGCATTGCGTAATTAAATAGTTTACCAAATCTGGTTGGCTGAATAGCGCGCAAAGATATGGCTTTGGAAGAAAGCCGGCTTTGCTCATTTTTGCCAATCGCTTAAAGCCCCGTTTGTTTGGGTAAACGTACATTTGACCCAAGTGTTCTACCTACGGCCCCTAAGATTTTCTCCCCTGGCCTGTATTTTCCAACCATTCGTTGATTTCAATCTGCTATGTCAAAATCTCTGCTTCCATTTTTTCTTGTAATCTTTTGTTTATCAACAGTCTTTTCTCAAAACACACCAGACGCGGTAAAACGCAAAATAGCCCCGGATGTCCAATCGGCCCTGAAACAGGAAAACAAAGTCAACATCCTTGTCATTTTCCGGGAACAAGCCGACCTCCATAATGCAAATCAGATTCACGGAAAGGCCGCGAAAGCCCGTTTTGTTTTTGACCGCCTGCAACAAACGGCGGCCACCAGCCAGGCGAATGCCCTTCGGATCGCCCGGGCCTCCAACGCATACGTAAACAGTTTTTATCTGGTCAATGCCCTTGCCATTCGGCATGCCAATGCCGGATTGGTAGAAAATCTGGCTCAACTCCCCGAAGTAGCCCGCATTGCGGCCGACCCGGAAATTCCGTTTGAACAGCCCGACGTTTCCCTGGCCCCGGTCGCCCAGCGTGGTGCTGTGGAATGGGGCATCGAAAAAATCAATGCCCCGGCGGTATGGGCGCTTGGCTATACCGGCCAGGGTATTACTGTGGCTGGCGCCGATACGGGTTACGATTGGGTACACCCCGCTATTCAACCGCACTACCGGGGCTACAACAAATCCGATGGCTCAACCAACCACAACTACAACTGGCACGATGCCATTCATGAAATCAGCCCCCTCAGCAACGACAGCATTCCCGACCCATCCAATAACCCCTGTGGCGTAAATTCCGTGGTCCCCTGCGACGATAACAACCACGGGACGCACACCATGGGAACGATGGTTGGCGACGACGGTAACGGCAATCAAATTGGCGTGGCGCCCGGTGCAGACTGGATTGCCTGCCGGAATATGGAACGCGGCAACGGTGCGCCATCCAGCTATATCGAGTGCTTCGAATGGTTTCTGGCGCCAACCGACCTCAATGGCGAAAACCCCGATGTCCTCAAGGCGCCGCATGTCATCAACAACTCCTGGTACTGCTCCGTAAGCGAAGGTTGCACCGACCTCAGCGTAAATGAACTGATGCATACGGCCGTGAATAATCTGCGCGCTTCGGGTGTAGTGGTGGTGGTGAGCAATGGCAACAAAGGCGGTCTGGGCTGTAATGCAACCAATGACCCGCCGGCATATTTTGAAGAGAGCTTTAGCGTGGGCGCTACGGAAAGTAATGATACCATCACCGGGTTCAGCACCCGGGGATCTGTCCAGATCGATGGCAGCGGCCGGATGAAACCCAATGTGGTAGCGCCCGGCGCCGGCATTCGCTCCAGCATCCGCAATGGCGGGTATGCACATTTTTGGGGTACCAGTATGGCCGGGCCTCACGTGGCTGGCGTGGTTGCCCTCGTAATTTCCGCCCGACCCGATCTTGCCGGTGAAGTTGACCTGATTGAGGATATCATCGAACAAACGGCCGTGCCAGGATACGACACCGTCAATTGCGGCAATGTCAGTGGTATGGCTCACCCCAACAACACCTATGGCTACGGACGTGTAGATGCTCTTGGCGCTGTCATGAAAGCGCTGATGCTCACACCGGTAACCAGCCCGGGCGCATCCCCGGTTGATGTGACCGTATGGCCCAACCCGGTGTTGGACGAGGCTATTTTTTCCATAAAAAATTACACCGGCAAGTTCACCGTACAACTTTTCAATGCCGCCGGCCAACTGGTTTATTCCGTGAACCGGGAAACTGCCAATCCGGATGCTGTTTTTCAAATCCCGATGCAAAACCAGGCGCCTGGTGTCTATTTTTGGAAAATCACAACCGCCGGTCCGCTCCGTTCCGGAAAATTTGTGAAGCGATAGGCCATCGGGTAAGCAATCCTGATTTAAAAAGATATTTTTGCCCGTACGTAGGGGCGACCCATAGCCATCAACTTAAGGGTTAAGAGGGGGTATACAACTTTTAAAATTTCAAATTTTTCATTTCAAATTTTAAATAGAGCGCTTGGGAAACATCCTGTTGATTTGAAATTGGAAATTTGAAATCAACTATTTGAAAAGGGTTTAGCCCTCTGGTCCTTTAAGTTGATGGCCATTCGGGCGACCGCAAGGGTCGCCCCTACAGCATTCCAAATTGGATAATTCATAATCATGCATAAAATTGACATGCACACCCATATCCTTCCTGAGCGGCTGCCCAATTTTGCCGACAAGTTTGGATATGGCGACTTCATTCATCTGGAGCACCATAAAAAAGGGTTCGCCCGGATGATGAGAGGGCAATTTTTCTTCCGGGAAATCTCCAGCAATTGTTGGGACCCAAAAGTCCGGGTAGGCGAATACCTGCATTTTCAAACACCTGTTCAGGTAGTTTGCACTATTCCGGTGATGTTTTCCTATTGGGCCAAACCGGCCGATTGTCTGGATCTGTCGCGCTACCTGAATGACCACTTGGCTGCCATTGTCGAAGACTTTCCGGAGCACTACATCGGCCTTGGCACCATACCCATGCAAGATACCGACCTGGCGATCCAGGAACTGCACCGGCTCCACGAGCTGGGTTTTCCGGGTATTCAAATCGGGTCCAACGTCAATCAACTCAACCTGAACGAAGCGCAATTTTTCCCGATATTCCAGGCCTGTCAAGACCTGAACATGGCGGTATTCGTCCATCCCTGGGAAATGATGGGCTCCGAACATATCGGCCGGTATTGGCTACCCTGGCTGGTGGGCATGCCAGCCGAAACCAGCCGGGCGATTTGTTCCTTAATTTTCGGTGGCGTCATGGAACGGCTGCCCAAGTTGCGCTTTTGTTTTGCCCACGCCGGCGGCTCCTTTTTGCCGACAGTCGGTCGCGTACAACACGGCTTTGAGTGCCGCCCCGATCTGGTTGCCGTGGACAATGACAAAGCACCCCGGCATTACCTGGGCAAATTCTGGGTGGACTCTGCCACGCACGACCCCCAACTGCTCCGGTACATTTTGGAAGTAGCCGGCGAAGACAAGGTTTGCCTCGGCACCGATTACCCCTTCCCGCTGGGCGACCTCGAGATCGGCACTTTTATCGAACAAATGAACTTGCCGGAATCCACCGTTGAAAAGATTTTTTATAAAAACACCCTGGAATGGCTCTACGGAACACGAGGGTAATTCAGCGGCTGTTTCTTTTTTTCTACTAACACAATCGATTTCACAACGTGCTTTTATTAGGCCTCGACATTGGAAGTTCCTCCGTAAAAGCGGCATTGGTAGATGCCAAAACAGGCGCTACGCTCGGATCCGTTTTTTCACCGGAAACGGAAATGGATATCATCGCGTCACACCCCGGATGGGCCGAACAGCACCCTGAAGTTTGGTGGGACAATGTGTGCAAAGCCGTACACAAGCTCCTCCAAAAGACACAGGCAAACCCCTCGGAAATCGCGGCAATCGGAATATCCTACCAGATGCACGGCCTGGTGACCATCGGTGCTGACGGTGCGCCCGTCCGGCCAGCGATTATCTGGTGCGACAGTCGGGCCGTTTCCATCGGCGATACTGCTTTTCGGGACATCGGCGAAACCTATTGCCTGGAGCATTACCTGAACGGACCCGGCAACTTTACGGCGTCCAAATTGAAATGGGTCAAAGACAATGAACCGGAACACTATGCGCAAATCCGGTATTTTATGCTTCCCGGCGATTATATCGCATTTCGGTTAACCGGCGAGGTTTGCACGACGGTGACCGGGCTTTCGGAAGGAATTCTCTGGGATTTTGCCGAAAACAAGGTCGCCAGCGAATTGCTGAACTACTACGGCATAGAACGCGACCTTATCCCCACCGTTTCTGCCAACTTTGAAAACCAGGGCCGGCTTACCCAAACAGCAGCCGATGCCCTGGGGCTCAAGCCGGGCGTACCCGTAACCTACCGCGCTGGCGACCAACCCAATAATGCCCTGGCACTCAATGCGCTTCGACCCGGGGAGATCGCCGCTACCGGTGGGACATCCGGGGTTGTTTACGGTGTGGTGGACCAACTTGTTTCAGACGCCCAAAACCGGGTGAACAGTTTTGCGCATGTTAACCACCGGGTAGAAGCACCGCGAATCGGCGTGCTCCTGTGCATCAATGGTTCCGGCATTCAATACAGCTGGATGCGGCGCCAAATGGCACAGGAGGGCATTTCCTACAACGATATGGAGCAACTGGCCGCTACTACGCCGGTCGGTGCCGACGGGCTCTGCATCATCCCGTTTGGCAATGGCGCCGAGCGTATGCTTGGCAATCAAAATATTGGCGCACAAATCCTTAACCTCCATTTCAACCGGCACAACCGCGCACATTTTTACCGGGCCGCTTTGGAAGGCGTGGCCTTTTCCTTTGTGTATGGCATGAAAATCCTGCGCAGTTTGGGACTGGAACTTTCCATCATGCGGGTAGGCAACGACAACTTGTTCCAATCCAATATTTTCGCCAGCACAATTGCCGAATTGCTCAATTGCCGGATCGAAATGATCGAGACCACCGGAGCCGTTGGGGCAGCAATCGCTTCAGGAGTCGGCATTGGATTGTGGTCTGATCCCGGCGAAGGCCTTGGCGCGCAACATCGTGTGAAAATTTATGAGCCCGGAAACGCAGTTGGTCCGTACAGCACCGCTTACGAACAATGGGCCACTTACCTGGACAAGGCAATTTGATCGTTGCCCGCTAATTTGAATTTTAGAAAAAACAAACCGATAAATTAACGCAAAAAAAATGGCAAATTTGAATCCGATAAATCTTACCACCGGCCAAACGGAATATTTCAAAGGTGTTGGCAAAATCCGCTATGAAGGCCCTGAAAGCGACAATCCTATGGCCTACCGCTACTACGATGAGCACAAACTGGTTAGCGGAAAATCCATGCGGGAGCACCTGAAATTTGCGGTAGCGTACTGGCACTCACTCTGCGGCACCGGCGGCGATCCCTTCGGCCCGGGCACCAAGCCATTCCCCTGGCTGCAAGCCAATGATCCAATTCAACAGGCCAAGGACAAAATGGACGCCGCCTTTGAACTGATCACCAAGCTCGGCCTGCCCTATTATTGCTTTCACGATTTTGATCTGATTGCGGAAGGTGACTCGCTAACTGAAAATGAAAAGCGCTTGCAAACCATTGGGGCCTACGCCAAAGAAAAAATGGCTGCCTCCGGGGTCCAGCTCCTTTGGGGAACGGCCAATCTTTTCAGCCACCCACGCTATATGAACGGCGCAGCCACCAATCCGGATTTTGCCGTGGTTGCTCATGCCGGCGCACAGGTAAAAATGGCACTCGACCTGACCATCGAACTTGGTGGCGAGAACTACGTTTTTTGGGGTGGCCGGGAAGGTTACCAGTCCTTGTTGAATACCAACATGAAACGGGAACTCGAGCACATGGCGCGCTTCCTGCACATGGCCAAAGATTATGCTCGTCAACAGGGATTCAAAGGCACTTTTTTCATCGAGCCCAAACCGATGGAACCCAGCAAACACCAATACGATTTTGACGCTGCAACCGTAATCGGCTTCCTGCGGGAACACGATCTGCTCCATGATTTCAAACTCAACGTGGAAGTGAACCACGCCACGCTGGCATTGCACAGTTTCCAACATGAACTCCAGGTAGCAGCCAATGCGGGTGCACTGGGTAGCATCGACGCCAACCGCGGCGACTACCAGAATGGTTGGGATACCGATCAGTTTCCGAACAATGTGCTGGAAATCACCGAAGCCATGCTGGTCATTCTTGAGTCCGGCGGCTTGCAGGGTGGCGGGATCAACTTCGATGCCAAGACGCGACGCAACTCCACCGACCTGGACGATCTATTTCATGCGCACATCGGCGGCATTGATGTGTTCGCAAAGGCGCTGCTGGCTGCGGATGCCATTTTATCAAAATCAGCCTACAAAAAAATGCGACAGGAGCGGTATGCATCCTTCGATTCAGGTGATGGACAGGCTTTCGAATCCGGGAAATTGCAACTCACAGACCTGTTGCGCAGTGCAAGCAGCCAGGGCGAACCTGAAACCAGAAGCGGGAAACAGGAGCTGTATGAAAATCTGGTGAATCGGTATATGTAATGCAACCAGGATGATTGCTTGAACCCGGGGAAATAATCCCTGCTGCGCCACCATTTTCTCCTAACTTTACAGTAGACAAGCACATGGAGCATTATGGCAAACAAGACTTTATCCGACCGGGTTCGTCAGCTGATCGCAGAAAATGAACAACGCCAGGCAGCGGATATTTTAGCGGATGCTTTCCGCAATAAAAACACCGGGCTGTACAACCTTGCCGTTATTCAACAAGGCAATTGCAAAAAACTGGGCGACCAAAGTGCAGCCGGTATCCTCAGCACGGATGAAATCAATCGGGAACAGGCAAAAATCAATGCAGCCCTGCTCCATTTGGCAGACGAACATGCCCGTTTGTTTGAGGCTGGCAAACCCGGTATTTCCCTGGCGCGCAAGCGTTTGTGGTATGCGCTGATTTTAGTTGCGCTCGCGTTGACCGGTTGGCTGATTGCAAGGGTTGTTGAAAATTCAGCATACCCTGAAACATTCAACCTTGAGGTCCGCCTGCACCAACCTTCTGGTGAGCAAGCAGCGATAACAGACGGAGAAGTCAACCTTCGCCTTGGCGATGCTGTACCTCAGGAAAAACACCCGCTCGATGCCTCGGGTGTAACTATTTTCAAGGATTTGAGCAGCCGCAAATTCCAGGGCGATTCTGTGCACCTGCTGTATTTCCCAACAAAAAATCAAAAGTTTAAAGTAGTTGACCAGAACGCAGTCACCACGACTGGTAAAGATCAGACGATTCGTTTTATACTTGAATTTATTCCCGACACGACACTCGTTGAAATGACCCTCTTCGACACAAATGGAAAACGTATCCCTGGTGCACAGATCACGATTGACGGCACGTTGCATTGCACCAGCGATGCATTTGGCTATTTCCAGGCCGCTGTTCCAAAAGCCAACGGCGCCATTGCCGACTTTGTGATTGAAAAAAACGGAAAGCGACTTTTTAAACAAGAACTGGCCATTTCACCCGGGCCTAAATCAATTCCAATCGAATGAACACGCGTATTCTTCTTTTGCTGATTCTTTTCGCGCTGTTCGCATCAACCGGTGCGTTACCGGCGCAGGCAAAAGTCCGCATTCGGGTGCTGGACGAAAACGACCAGCCGCTCAAGTTTGTTCGACTTACGCTATCCGGTGCAAATTTGCCCGTTGAAACGCAAAGCAACGGGGAGTTTAGCCTGGAATTCCCACCCGGCCAGAACGAAGTCATTTTTTACCCACCTGGCGGGTTTGAACGCATCGCTCCGCCCAATGGCCAGCTGTATTTGCCCGAAGATAAATCCCGCACCCTGACCATCTGGTTGGCCCGTAAAGGGAACGACAATCGGGAACTTGAGTCTTTCACTAAAATACTGAGCAAAAAAGAACAGGAAAAGGCCGGTCTTCAAGCTGAAAATGAAAACCTGAAAAATCAACTCGGCCGACTTGAATCTGAACGGCAAACCACAACCGCTCAATACGATAGTCTAAAAGCAGTGCTTCGACAAAATACCGGGAACACGGTTGACCTGGAGCGGGAGATTGCAGACCTGCAGGCGGTCGTAGCGCTGAAACAGCAACTTTTTTACAAACTTATTGCCGGCCAGCTACTCGTATATGCCGACCGGCTTAAGGACCTCCGCGATGCGCTGCCCCGGATAAGCGATGCTTTTATTGATCCACGGGCCATGCAAGGATTCGAGCAAATTATTGCCCGGTACAATACGGCGCGTGACTCGGTGTTACAAAACTACCGCGGCAACGTGGAGATCGTTCGCAGCCTTTGGGGGGAAAGCAGTGCACGTGATTTGGACGCCGTGTACGAAAAAGCACTGGTTTCGGTGCACCAGCAGACCGTTTTACCGCTCAACACGTTTGTCCTTGACCAGTTTCGCGCGGTACGCGCCGAGGAGGTGCGCCCGGCTAAAGCCCGGAAAAAAGCCCAAAATTCGGCCAATGAAACATTTGCGAAGCTAAATGCAGCGATACCGGGCCTGGAAACAAATACCCGGACCGCCCTTGCCAAATTGGAAGCCTTGATTCACTAAAAACGATCCATTGCCATGAAAAAAATATTCAATTCTGGATTATTGCCGGCGATCTGTTTGCTGGTTTCCGGCTGTACCAATAACAATTGTGATAAGAACGTAGCAGTGCTTGCCGTTCAGCCCAACACCAACCCGGCAGGATACGAGGTCTTGCTAAAAACGGAAGGGTTCACCAACGATGCCGCCGTGATATTCGGCTCCGTGAAGGCGGAAACACGCGCAGGCGCCGAATCCGGCGATATCATTGCCAAAGTGCCTGCCGGCTTGCTGGGCAATGTTGAGATTAGCGTTGAGGAGGGCGATTGCCTGGCCCGTTTCGGGAATTTCAACGTGTCGGGCGGTTTGCCCAGCTCGGTACAGCCTTCGTTGCCTATTATCGTGATTCCGACACCACCGGCGTCTTACCCGACGCAGGGCATCGGCAATTTATGGGCAAATGCCGCCGGAACATTCGACGCCAGTGGCAATCCGGATCAATCGGTACTGATCGTGGAAGGGCTTACGGTTGGAGACGTCATTAATTTTGATTCGGATTATTCTGTGGAATTCAATTCAACGGATCCAAACCTAAACAACAACCCCGTTTCCGGTTTTGCCAATATCAAAACCGGGGAAATCTATATGGAAATAGACCGCACCTTAAAAGGCGGAGTGGTGGAACATTTTGACGGACAATTTATCGCAGTGCCCGTTTTTCTGCCTTCCAACACTGTTTTTGCCATGTTACTCGTTTCCCGGGAAACAGGCCGGCAATTGCTGCTTTTTCACGCCTGAGCAGGTTAAAGCCGGCCGGCATACCGCACACCAAGGGAGATCGTGGAGTACGAACCTTTTTTTACGCCATACGAATCGTCAAAGGCGGGTAGCGCCTGCCAACCCAAACTGACACTCCACTGTGGGTTGATCACCCATTGGCCGCCCAGGCCTGCGAACAACAGCCAGTTCACCTGACGCAGGCTGCCTTTGTAGCGTTTTTCAAAGGAACTGAAATAGCCCACACTGCCAAACAAATAGAATCGCTGCCCGGATGTTGTACTGGCGATTCGCCGGATCAGGAAAAGGTTGAGCGGAAGTTCCCATGTGGTCTGTTTTCGTGTGTTGTTGGAAAACCGGGCCTGTGGGCCAAGCTGACCTACGACATACCAGCCCGGCGCGAACAGCGTCGAATAATTCCCTTGAACGGACACCCGAACGCGATCTTCATCCAGCAATGTCCGGTTTTCAGTACTTGCCACCGGAACATATACGCTGCCCTGCAAGGTAAATTCGTAGTGATGTATGAAGGGCACCCACCGCACCCGCGCGCCAACGGCCGTCAGGCTGTGGGCAGCAATGCCAGTCGCAGGTTCTTTCCCGAAGGCAGCAAACGGACCAACCTCGGATGCCGGGCCGTAGCGCAAGTTGGAGAATAGCAGGTCAATGCCGGCACTGAATGTATTTTGATGGGAAAAACCATGTTGGAGTTGCAGAAATGCGGTTTGTTGGGCGCCCCGATAATCGGAGGTATCATCCGTTTTGTATGTTGAAAAGGCGTTGAAAAAACCAATTTCGGTTTGCCCCTTGGCGACCACCGGCGTTAACCCGGGTGCGATAACAAGGCCAAGGGAATCCTCCGAAGCCATCTGGGCTTGACTTAAAATGGGGAACAAAAGCGCAAGTAAAATGTAGCGTACGGTCATGTTTGGCTTATTTATGGACGGCAAGGGACACATGGCTGATTATGCCGCTTCGAAAGTACTCTTTTTGCCAAATAAGCGCCACTCGAATCGTTTATCTTCGCCACATAGGCCCCGCTTTGCAATTTTTGCCGACTAAAAAAACAGGATATGAAATACCTACGGAGCGCCCGAATTTTCTTTTTTCTTTCCCTTCTTTTAATGGCTTGCCTCCCACCAAAGCGGCATATTAAAGTTTACCTGATCGGTGATTCGACCATGTGCGAATATCCGGCATCCCGGGCGCCGCTTACCGGTTGGGGAATGCCTTTCAGTCTTTTTTTTGATTCGACAGTAACGGTGGACAACAGGGCCCGCGGCGGGAGAAGTACGCGGACATTTATCAGTGAAAACCGCTGGCAACCAATCGCCGACAGCTTGCAGGAAGGCGATTACGTGTTCATACAATTCGGGCACAATGACGGTGCGAAAGGGGAACGCTACAAAGCACGCTACACACCGGTTCCGGATTACAAGAACAACTTGATCAAATTCATTACTGAAACAAGAACAAAAAAAGCGATACCTGTTTTAATCACACCGGTAGCCCGGAGGAATTTTGACGCTGACGGAAATATTAAAGAATCGCACACAGAGTATTCCGCCGCCGTGCGGGAAGTTGGAAAAACAAACAATGTACCGGTCATTGACCTGGATGCACGCAGCTGTGCACTTTTGCAGGAAATCGGCCCGGTTTATTCAAAAATGCTGTTCATGCAACTGGATTCTTTGGAACATCCAAATTATCCAAACGGTCTGGATGACAACACGCATTTCAATGAATATGGCGCGCGCAGAATGGCAGAATTGGTTTTGGCAGAGATCAGAGCCCAAAATCTTGAATTAGCGGAACGGATCATTCAGGTTCCCGAAAAAAATAACCGGGTATACAAACATCAATCCGTTGCTTTAACCCGGTATTCCCCTTTGTCCAGCCGCTGTTGGGCAAAGGCAAAATATTCCGGCACCACTTCAAAACCAAGGTACTTGCGCCCTTCGAGTTGGCTCACGACGGCTACTTGCCCTGAACCGAGGAATGGATCCAGTACCACATCGCCGGGTTCACTGCTGTAGGCCAGAATCTTACGGATAATTTCGGCGGGTAGTTTTGTGGGTGTTTTGATGGCGCCGGTCCAGTATTCACGCGGAATATTCCATACGTCCTCCTTATCCTGGTAATGCGCGCTGCCACCGCCTTCAAGGCGCTCTTCCTTGTCAAAACGGGCGTATGGGAAAAACTTGCGTTGTTTTTCATCAATGCCGGCAAAGAGAATGTGGTAATGCGATGTCACGTATTTGCGCGTGGTGACGATGCCAAACTGGTATTTCCAGATCAGGTGATTGATCAGGTTCATTTCCAGTTCGTCCAGAACGATGAGGAGATCCTTCAAATAATTCCAGCCGGAAAAAATATACAGACTACCCCCGGGTTTCAGCACCCGACGAACCTGAGTCAACCAGGCACGGGTGAATTCGAGGTAGTCTGCACCTTTGATTTCGTTATAGCCTTCGAGTACCCGGCCGCTCTTGCGGTTGTAATTGGCGCGTTTGGCCTGAAATTCAATACCAAACGGCGGATCGGTAATTACCAGATCAACACTGGCGTCCGGGATATGCCGGGCCATCCCGACAATACAATCTTCATTAAAAATCCTGTTGGGCGTGCTCATGTAGGACGTTGCGGTACAATTGTCCGGCAACTTTCGGGAAAATTATGGGGATCGCCCAATAAAACGGAAATTAACTGGACATTTTCACAGCACACCCTTTTTGCCCTGCCGGTCCATGTACTCCACCTGGCGGTCGCCAATCAAAATCCGATACTTCCCGGAAGGCAGGTCGGCAACGTCGAGCGACCAATCTTTTGTTTCGGCAGTAAAATTCTTTTTCAGCACCAGAGTCCCTTTTTCGTCCAAAACGCGTACCGGGAGGTTGTGTACCGGCAACTCATCGGGCATCAACCAGACTTTTTCCGGTGTTACGACAACTTCCACATAAGGGTCTTCTGTGGCTGGTGCAGTCGAGGATTGCGCCCAGTGGTTGTAACTCAACCCAAGTATCAGGGCGATGGTGAGAAGGACTTTTGTTTTCATAGCTCAATTATTAAAAGTTGTTCTTGTGTTTTTGTTAGCCGTATGGACAACACAGAAACCACGCAGGTTGCAGAAAGGTGCCCAAGAATCGATAAAGACATAAAAATGGCCGGCCAAGGACCAAAATCCTTAGCCGGCCGTATAATTCCGGATCGTCACGATTCAATTAGCAACCACCCAGGTATGGTATAATTTAAAATGCAATCTGATAATTCACTCCTCCCCTACCAACCATTTTTTGAATGCCGCCGAACGTTCAGTACTCACGATAGTGTCCATATCGCTCGCCGGTTCAAGGTCAATCTTGATCCGGCTTTTTGAATACGGGTGCATCTCCCGGATAGCGTCGATATTGATAATAAATTGACGGTTAATTCGAAAAAATGATTTTGGATCAAGCATGCCTTCGAGCTTTTCCAGCGGGTGATCCACCGGATAGCGTTTCCCTTGTTGTCGGGTGATAAGGAAGGTGATCTTATCCTTCGTATAGAAATAGGCCGCATCCTGCAAGTCAACCAGTTTAATACTGTTGGCAAAGCGTATAAGTAACCGGCGCGGGCTTTCCTGCTGCCGGCGCATCGTTTCCAGCAAGGTCTCGTAATTCGGCGTTGTTTTTTTAAACACGCGCTTGTATTTGTCAATGGCTGCGGTCAACTCATTGCGTTTTATTGGCTTAAGCAGATAGTCTACAGCATTGACTTTGAATGCTTCCAGCGCATATTCATCGTATGCCGTGGTAAAAATGACCGGGCAACGGACCTGTGCATGTTCAAATATTTCGAAGCTTCCTCCATCAGCCAAATGAATATCGAGTAACATCAAGTCGGGCTCCGGATTCTCCCCCAACCACGAAACCGTCGATTCGATACTATCCAACCGGCCAACAACCTGTGCTTCAGGCTCGACTTCGGTCAGCATTTTTTCCAGGCGGCGTGCAGCCGCATTTTCGTCTTCTACTATGAGTACGTTCATTTTTTTAAAGGTATTTTGACTGTAAAAAACGCTGCATTGTCTTCAACCAACACCGGGCGCTCCCCCAGCAAGGCATAGCGGTTGATAATACTTTGCAGGCCAAAATGGGTGCTTGGTTCGGGCTTGAGTTTGGGCTGAATATTATTGCGCACAACTACATAGTCATTCAATTCGGTAAATAGTTCGATCCGAAGTGGCTTTGAGGCAGAAATGACATTGTGTTTGACCGCATTTTCCACAAGCATTTGCAAGGCCAGGGGCATGATCAAGCCTGTTTTCCCGTCGAGTTGGTTGATTAATACCAATCCATCCTCAAAGCGTTTTTTTAACAAAAACTGGTAGTTGAGCACGAGATCCAGCTCTTCTTGCAAGCTGATAAAATCGCGCTCCCGGTAGGCAATAATACTCCGGTAGAAATCTGACAGGTGTTCAACATATTCAACAGCAACTTTGGGGTTCTCCTCAATCGTCGTAATCAGCGTATTAAAACTGTTGAAGAGAAAATGCGGGTTGATCTGGCTTTTCAGAGCGACAAACTGAGATTCCACGCGATCCCGTTTCAGTTGTGCCACGCGGTTCAACCGTTGCTCCCGGTTGCGGATAAATCCGTAAAAAAAAGCGCCCCCTGTCATGGCACTCAGCAGGACAAACCACCATTCCGACCAAAAAGGCTTTCGAATAACAAACGACCAACTGGCCTCCGGAACATTTTCAAAATTGCCATGCTCGCTGGTTTGTACCCGGAAGGTATAGTTACCCGGCGGCAATTTCGGATAGGAAGTCAGCGGGTCTTTCGACACCTTCCAGGCCAAATCAAATCCGTCGAGGTGATACCGGTACCGGACCGACTCCGGATCGGTATACCACAGCCCGGTGAAGTTGAAAATGAAATAATTCTGGTCGTGTGCAAAACTATGTACCGACAAAAAATCGATGTTCTGGGAAGACCCCGAAACGGAGGTGATGCCAGGTTGCGGATCATCGAGAAATACCTCATGAAAGGCTTCCAAACGTACAATGCCCTGCCGGGCGCCCAGCCAAACATTGCCCTGCGCATCCCGGCAAAGTGCATTCAAATTAATTTCCGCATGCGGAGCGCCAATGGATTCATCACAAAAAATGATGTGGTCGATACGCTCGGGATTCAACAGATCAAAACCATCTTCATAGGCCACCACAATAAACCCATTCTTGTCTGCTGCCAAGCCAATTATTGCTTCACTGTGCAAGTGATTTTCGAGGGTATACTGGCGATAGTGCTGACCGTTGTAGGAAAACAGACCGTCATTATCGGAGCTGAACCAAATATGGCCACGATTGTCTTCCGTAATACAATAAATCCTTTTTAATGGAATGTCATTGGCCATTTTGATCTGGCGGTAGTGCCCGTTTTCGAAAACAATCAGACCATTTCCATCGGTACAAAACCATATGCGCCCCTGGCTATCCAGAAAAACTTTATATACGTATCCGGTTCCCAACTCGCTCTGCCGGGTCAGGTTGCGAATGCGCTGCGGCGCCTCCAGGTCGATTACAGAAACTCCCCCAAGCGTAGCCAGCCATACTTGCTTTTTATTGCCGGCAATGGACAAAACATTTCCATTGAATAAGCCATCGCGTTCGGACAAATGCTTTAAGACCTTTCCGCCCGGGCTAATGACATAAACACCCTTGCCAAATGTGCCTGCCCATATCGTCCCGTCGAGCGGCGACTCCCATAGGGAAATAATATTTTCCGGCTTGGTCAGAATTTGTTTAAAAACCCAATTGTCGGCGCCCGCACTTTTTGCTGCGGCTCCCTGGCTTACCCCCAAAAACAAGCCCTCGGCACTGCCTGCCCAAAGGCGGTTCCGGCTATCCCTTAGCAGCGCCTGTGTATTTCCAAATGGCGTTTCCAAGAGGCCAAAGCGCACATTGGCCGAATAAATAGCCCCATTGTCGAGCAGGGCCCAAAGCAAGCCTTCACGGTCTTTGCAAAGCGCTTCCGTATTGACGAAACGCAAGGGGTGTGAAGCCGGCAAAGGGTGTTGTATCCCGGTAGACAATTCTACACGCACCAACCCGTTGCCAAGGGTACCCACCCAAAGCTCGCTTTTTTCATATAAGGCCAGGCTTGAAACGGCGCCCCACGACCACAACTCGGTCTGAAAATCGAAGCGACGTTTAGCAACATTATAGTGATGAACGCCTTGTTCCTGTGTTCCCACCCAAATGTTTCCCTGCGCATCAGCGAGTAAGGCGGTAATGATCTCATCCGGCAAACCATCCGCCACCGAAAACCGGCGCAGTCGTTTTTTACCCGGTTCAGGCATAGAGCAGATACTTATCCCAGCATCTGTGGCAGCCCAAACCTGACCATTGGCATCACAGGCAAGGGCATAAATTTCATTGCCACTCAATCCGTCGTCCGCCGAATCAAATTGATACAAGCGTTTGTCTTTCAGGCAATACAGCCCCTCGCCATAGGTTGCAATCCAAAATCCGCCCGACTTGTCAGCCATAAATGCCGTCACCGGTGCATTGGGCAGTCCCTCCTCCGGATTCCACAGAGTTAGCCGGGCGACGGGGTCTTTTTTTTGCAAAAATTCATCAAACGAGGTGTGGGGAAATGGGTCGTTCACCGGTATGAAGCCGATCGTGCCATTTGCAAAACCTACCCACAACAGGCCATCCCATTCATATATGGCACGCACCGGACTCACCTCCAAGCCTTCCGGCAACCCAATCAAAAGAAAGCCCATGCCATCAAACCGATACAAACCATTTTTAGCACCAAACCACAACCAACCCCTACTGTCCTGAAAGACCTGGGTCATCGATACATTGGCCAACTCCCTGGAGTCTCTATGTTGAAAAACCGGCGTCTGTGTTTGCACAGCCATGCTGCACAAAAGGAATGCTGCAAATGGAAGTAAACGTTTCATGCATTAATTGCGCAACAGATCGGCTTGCACCACCACCTGTACTTCTTCAGCTATTTTCTGATAAACAATTTTAGGAATGCGGATATCATGGTCGGCCAGCAAAATCCTGAAATCAGTTCGAATCTGCACTCGATTTCCAACAACGACCACCTGACTTTTTATGATACGTTCCTGCTCCTTCCCATGAATATTGAGTTTGCCTTTTGCACGCACCGAATACGTGCCCTCTTTGCTAAAATCCATGGTTTCGATGATCTTTCCCGTAAAACTGGCTTTCGGAAAACGCCGCGACTCCAGATAATTTTCGTTGAAATGTTCCCGCTGCAAGGCATTATTAAACCCTTCGAAGGTCTGGATTTCCACGGTCCAGGCAAAGGTTTGTTTTTCCGCATCCAGAATACCCCGCAAATGCTTGCTCTCCGCCTCAATAACCTCCAGCGGGGCTTCTGATTTAAAAGCCACCCGACCATTATTACAACTGAACAACCCCGCTTCGCGGTACTCCGCAACAGGTCGCTCCATCGGAACCAGGTAGCCATTCGGCCCCAAGTCCGGATTTCCGAAAAACGGCGCAAATCCAATCAATAAAAGTAGTTTCATCACAGTAAAAAATGGCGGCTTTACCGCCCGCTACAAGGTAAACGCCTTTTGACTCGGCATATTTATTTTTCGCAAAAAGTAGTCAGAATTGCACCGTCCGTATTTCAAAAACTTCCCGAAGCCGGAATAAAGCATACCGGGCCATCCATTTTACCGATTGAACCGGATCGCCGGTTTATAATTTTAAAAACGGCCTGCTAACGCTGACTACGCCGCTTTTCCAAATTAAAACATATTGGCCGGCTTCCAGGGCTGAAATGTCTATTGTTTGATCCGTATCAAACCCGGCCGACTCCAACTTTAACTGACCATGCATGTCAAATATTTGAATGCGATCGATTTCCGATGCTGTAATATTTTTTGAAAGTGCAACCGTTAATCGGGTACGCGCAGGATTGGGAAAAACAGTAAGCACAGGAGCACCATTACCGCCCGTGTAGGTTTTCACCCCGGATGTCGTGCTATCGGGCTCGAATGCTACATCGACCACACGGAACTGCCCCTGACCTATGGTGAAAACTGCTGTTTGCCCCATAGCGTTCAAACCGTGGCCCGGCACAAGCGGAAGTGCGGTAAACTGGTGGATAAACACCAAAAAGTAAGCCCCCGATGTGAGGAGTGGAAACCCATATCCTCCCGTTTCATCCGTCATACCGGCAGCAACTAACGTAGAATCAGCCCGGTACACCAACACCGTAATGTCCTTTAAAAAGGGTTCAACCGGGTCCATTTTGGCGTTCCGGTTTTCATCCAGCCACACCTTCCCGCCAAGCGCAACCGCCGGCACTGCCCAGGCCACATCAAAGGTTTCAAAAGCACCCTCCACCAAATCTATCGGAGTAGATAAACCTGTATCATCCACATGTTGTACCGGCAGTAACACATCGCCCGTGGCCGGAAGGGTGATCCGAAGGTAAAAGATGCCTGCCGGAAGGTCCAGAAAAGTGTATCGACCGTTGGCAAACGTTCGGGTTTCAGCAATCAAACTATCGGTACCGGCAGCGAACAACCGTACCAATGCATTCGAAAATCCCGGTTCACCAGGTGTCCATATTCCATCATTATTAATATCCAGCCCAATGTTGCCGCTCAAGGTAGCCGGCAGGGTAAATGCCGGTGGATAGAGTTGCCGTTGGGGCACGATCTCCCGGAGTTGGCTCGGGCTTGCCCAAAACAACGCCACATTTGCACCGCCACCGATTTCCAGGTACTCCAGCCGGATGCGGTATTTTTTACCACCCTGGAGCTGGATACTCCCGCTGTGCTCAGTGGTGGCCTGCGGTACCCACTGATCGATTAGCAATTGGTCATTCACCCAAAGCCGGCAGCCATCATCGCTTCGTACCGAAAACGTGTACAATTCGGAAAACAACGGCTGCACAAAACCCATCCAGCGCACGGTAAAATAATCCGGGGGCAGCGAAGGAGCCGGTGCAGCGTCATTCCACATAAAATCGACGGTGGAATCCATGCGCGCAAAAGTTGGGGTTTCATCAAAATCGCCCTCCGGGTCGAAAAAGTAATGCCCTAACAAACCCGAGCCCGAGCCCAGGACGATAAAATCATACTTCAATTTAAGCGAACGCGCCGAGTCGGGCATGACAAAGGAAAGCAAAGGATCCACCGCCCCATCACTCCAGGCTCGAAAGGTGTATATCGTATCCCCAAGTTGATACTTCAACGGCGCTTCAATCGTACGGTTCAGGCCAATTACACTTTCCACGGTTGCCGGCAGGGTGCGCAGTTGCCCGTCTACATTCACCTGAATTCCGGCGGGGCCCGTGATGGTGAAGGATCGCAATTCCGGCAAAACATCGCGAAAAACGGTTTGGCTAAATCCCGCCTGGTCTTCGGCCGTCAGGTATATCCGGTAAAATACGTCTGCCGCAGTTTCCCCAACGGTGGGTGTTGCATATCCCCCTTCGCTGATACCGATAGTAGTTGGCATGGCCGGGTGGTTATGGTCGGCATGGTGAAAGTCGATACGCCAACTGAGCCGGGTTGCCTCCAGCAGTCCATCCTCCGGATCAATTGCCTGCCCTGAAAATTGGAGCGTGTCGCCACCCCGGTAAAATGAACCGGCTGTAGGGAATAAAATTTCCGGCGCAGGACGGCGATTAGCTGAAACGCCAACCAAAGCGGTGGCGCTCGTGTCGGCTCCCCAGGTATTTGAAACGATACAATAAACCAGTGTGCCGCTATCGGCCAATTCCAAATTGGCCAAAACCAACTGGCTGGAATCGGCGCCCGAAACAGCAGTTCCATTGCGATACCATTGATAGTTTAGTGGCTGATCGCCATAAGCCTCCACCCGAAACCAGGCCGATTCAGCTTCAGCAACCAGCACAGACTGTGGCTGCCTGGTAATTAACGGCGCACCTTCACCTACCCAAAATACCCGCCAAAGGACACCTTCGGTGCTAGCCGTGTTGTCGAGCGGGGAGCCGCCGCCCAGCCCGGCACGGGCGAGGTAGTACAAATCGCCCTCCGGGCCACCCAACAGACTCACCGGGCGATCGATGCCCGTTGCAAACACCTCTCCTGCATCGCCTGAAGCCGGGTCCAGCATTTTTATCCAGCCTGCGCAGTAGTCGGCAAAGAAAAACTTGCCGGCATAATTGTCCTGGATCAAGGAATGCCCCTGAAACGGGAACGCAGCGCCAACAATGGCACAGCCCGAAGCATGGGTATAGGCAAAATCCGGGTCGGTAAAACCCGGTTCACCGGAAGCCCCCTGGAATAATTTCCAACCGTAATTCGCGCCGGCTTTGAGGGCATTTACCTCCTCCCAGGCTTCGGCGCCCACATCACAAAAAAATAGTTCCCCGGTTTGGGGATTCATGCTCATGGAAAACGGATTGCGCACGCCGTAGGCAAAAATCGCGCGGTTATTCCCGGTGACCTGTGTGTAAAACGGATTGTCCACGGGAATAGAGCCGTCTGCATTCAGGCGCAGGATTTTCCCCAAAACAGTGTTCAAATCCTGGGCATTATCCGCCCGCGCGCCGTCGCCAACGCCGATATACAACTTATCGTCCGGCCCAAAAACCATCCCACCGCCGTTGTGAATATTGCCATTCATCGGATCGAGTTCGAGCAGGATTTCTTCGCTGCCCGGCACAGCGAAATCACCATTTGCCCGGATGCGGCTGATGCGATTGCGCTGACCATTGGGCGCGGTGTAGTACAGATAAACCCAGGGTTGGTGTTCAAAATCGGGGTGTATTGCAATGCCATTCAAACCGCGTTCGTTGAAGGCGTCTGTTTGAAGGCTCACAAATGGTGCTTCATGCAATTCCCCATTTTCGGTATGAAAAAGGAGCACCCGGCCGTCCTTTTGCGCTAAAAAAATACGCCCATCGGGAGCCAGCGCCATACAGGTTGGGTTGAGTCCTTCCGCCACGGCGGCTCCGGCAAATCCTGCTGGCAAGTTTGGCGATTGTGCGTTGGCAAACATGGCAACTGCCAATAAAATCAACAAGGCGTTACCAAGGCGCATGAAAAGTGGTTTCATTTCAATTGCTTTTTGTAACACGTTTTTTTTACTGCAAAGGCAAATCTTCATATCAAGTCTAATAAATGTGCCCGGTAAGATAACCGGGCACTGGTCTACTTCAATTTCCTTCCATTAACCACAAATCATTAAAAGTGAAATCCGTATCCAAAAAATACGGCTTTCATACCGAAGACACTAAAGCTGGAAAGTACAACACCCAGCATGATCAATACAAAGGGAACAAATACTACTGCACGCACAAACCGGCTTTCCCATTTCATATGGTGCAACAAAGGCAATAGTAAAAAGGCAAGACACAATCCCATGAACGAGATTTGGAATAATACGAGGGAGGCAATTCCGAACAACAGCCCGGTGGCTATTTCAAAGCCCTGAACCAGCCGGGTGTCGGGATGGCTTTTTGTCAAAAAGTGTTGCCAGTTGGTGCGTATGTTTTGCAGCAGGCCACCACTTTTTTCCGTTGGCACATTTGCAGCATTTGCCTGGTCGCCCGTCACCAAAAAGATCGCCTTGCCGGAAATCATGTAGGCCAGTACGCCAATACTCGACAAAGGCGTGAGCGCAGCATAAAGGGCCGTACTATGCCCCAAAAAGCGGAATAACTTCAGGGGTTGGCCTGCCAGCGCAACGATGAACGACAGCACCGGCGCAAAAAAGGTTAACATCGTGATCAGGAAAAAATCCCAACCGTAGATCACCTGAAACCGCGGATCCAGTGCAATCATCGGCAGGCGGAATTCCTCTCCGCCAAGCACGAAGGTGACATCCTGTGCAAACCCGAAAAAGTAGGGCATCGCCAGGTTCGCATTGATCATAAACAGGAAATAAACCAGGGTGAGCGGCAGGTTGAACGTGGGAAAAAAGATATCCAGTTTTTCCGTCCAGCTGATATTTTTTGCCCGCCAAAGCCAGCCTGCTTTTTTGGAAAGGAACTCCGAAGTGCCCCGCGTCCATTTCATGTGGCGAATCCGGAATGTGCGTACCGAATCGGGAAAATCTTCATAACAGATCACATCTTCAAGAAAGCGGCCCCGGTAGCCCATTTCGCGGGCGTGAATGGCGAAGCCCAGGTCTTCGCTGACGATATCCGGGAAGCCCCCGATTTTCTCCCACACATCGCGGCGCAACAACGCACCATGCCCCAGGAACATCACAAAACCATAGTCATTGCGCAACGGCTGATACCATTTCCAGTGAATATCGATCCCAACACCAACAGATTGGGCCAGGGAAGAACCGGCATTCGGGTTGGCCCGGTGATTGGCCTGAACAAATCCGCAAGTCGGATCGGATTCGAGTACGGCCACTGTTTTTGTCAAAAAGTCCGTCGGCAGGATTTCATCCGCATCTGCAATTGCAAAGTACGGTTGCGTGGCTACATTGGCGAGGCCATGGTTGAGGTTGCCGGCCTTAAATGCTTTCCGGTCGGGGCGGCGTACCACCTGCACCAAACCCGGGTAGCGGGCCGCAAAAGCATCCACTTTATCTTTAAATTCCTGCATGGATGAGTCGTCGAGGAGGTACACCTTGTAGTTTGGATAATCCTGTTGTACACAGGACAAGACGCTTTCCTCTACGAAATCATTACAGGTGGTGTACAAAATAGAAACTTCGGGCTGCGCAGTTGCGGTAGCAACAATCGTCGCAGACGTACTTTTTTTAGCAAAAATCTTATACAAGGTAGCGAAGCCAACCACACCAAGATTATACATCCCGTACAGCCAGGCAAAGTCAATAAAAATGATAAACGTCCACAGTGCAATACTGCTGGGAATATTATACGCCATATCCAATAACATCAGCAGGCGTGGCTGAAACCAAAGAATGGCTGAAATCCAGGCCGTAAAAATGGTCAGGTACATGATGGCACTGGGAGGCGCTGCCATCGTGCGTTCTGCTTTGGACGCTGGTTTAGCTGCTGCAATATTCAGGGTTGAATTTGAGACGAGTGTTGCCGCAGGCGCGTTATAGGAAGTAACTTTTGAAGAAGACATAGTTGATTCGTTTACAGCCCTGGATATGCACGGCGCGGTGCAGACCCACTTGGGCACATTTTTCGGATAATAGATCAGAATTTGGACAGGAACAGAATCGGGATGCCGTGCTTATTTCTCCAGCCGGACTTTCACCCCGAGGGCCAGGGCAACCAGTTCATCAAACGGCGCTTTTTCCCAGCGCACTGATAATTGCCCCCACAACAGTTGGCTTACCGGAAGGATGGCCGTAGCATAGCCACCGTAGATGGCTTTGTCCTCCACATCGGGGCCGAGTCCCGCTTTACCCAGCAATACCCCAATATTCAATTCATAACCGGTAGCCGTGCGGAGTTGATTGTTGAGCATGAAACGGCTTTCAGGGCCGGGGGCGTTTTCCACCTTCGAATAGAAATAGTAGGGCTCTATGGCATAAAATCGCGACAGCGGTACGCGCACGCTTCCGTAGGCCAGCCATTCCGTTTCCATTTTATTACTTGGTGCAACAAAACCACCTCCTTTCAAACTCCATTTTTCAGCTAAAAACCACACCTGCTCGGTGCTGAACAACTGCTGCGTTACATTGTCGGGCAACAAACGCGTGCCGTATTCGAACCGGCTGGTAAGGCGCTTGTGCCAGGGGACAACTGCCCCAATGCTGAAAGCCTGTGCATTTTGGTTGGTGCGTACCAGCGACGGCAGGTCGAGCGTCAGGGAGTTGTCGAATTTCAAAAACATGCGCAGTTTGGACGAAACCTGCCCGGTCAGTTGCACCGTTCGAATATTGAATTTTCCGGCGTCGGCAGTGTTGGAATAGCCGCCCCAAATATCGAGTTCAAGCGGCGCAGCTACGCCGTATGTATTTTTTAATAAATCATTCGCCGCGCGATTTGCCGAATCCAATTTCAAGCCGGCACGCAAGGCAAGGCGCGCTTTTTTGATCTCATTTTCTTCCAGGTACGATTGCGCCAGGGCGATGTAGTATTCGATCTCATTCGGGTACTGTTGCACCAGCTTTTCGAAATAGTCGATCGCCACTTTGGCATTGCATTGCCAGAGATTTACGTAGCCGAGGCCTTTGCGCGCTTCTACATTTCCCGGTTGTTGTCGCTCCAGGGTCAGAAAAGCATTTTTCGCAGCGGAATAACTTCCACTCCAGGCGAGGTTGTAGCCTTTGCCGATCAATGCCGCCGCATTATTGCCGTCGATGGCCAGTGCCGCCTCAAATTTTGGCTGCGCCAGTTTGTACTGTTTGTTCCAGGAGTACACATACCCCAGACCGATGAGTGCGTCGACATTGTCCGGGTTATTGGCAAGGGCTGCCTGGTAAATTTTTTCTGCCGCGGCGTATTGTCCCGACTCGGCGAGTTGCCGGGCTTCTTCCAGATTTTGCGCGGCGAGCGGCAGAGAAAGACAAATTAAAAACAGGGAGAGTACATAAGTCGTTTTCATGCTGTGCATGTTTAGTATTAAAAAATTGTGTGCACCGGGAAGTAAATCAAATCCACAAGCGCTATTCACAACACAAACATGCAGGATGAAACCCGCCGAAATAAAATGAAACCGGCCGAACCGGAATATTCAGTCCCTGAATGGGAGATATCGCACCGCTCTAACCCAACCAAACCCGCACAATATCCACTACCCTGCTCAAGGCCTGGCGGACAACTTCTGTCTCCGGATGGCGTAAAATTATGAACCCCTCCCCTTCATAATTACCGGCGGCCTCCTGGCCAATTGATGGTATTTTAAAGTCGGTAATCAGGGGACCGATTTCCCGTTGTACGGTCTCCAAACCATGCACGGCCAGCACCCGGCCCTTCCCCTGCCCGCGCAAGTAGGCGGCGCCCACCGCGTATTTTTGTTGTTGCGGTTCAAACGCATTAAAAATCATAAGTCGCGCCCAGGCGCCGATTGCATCAAAATCAAAGGCCCGACTCATCAGGGTTGTGAATTGGGCACCAGGCGGACGGGCTGCCACTTCGGAGATAGCCAGACTGCCATCGGGCCGTCGAAACCACTCCATGTGACTTATCCCGGTATGCATTCCCAGGCAGTCCAGGGCCTTAAAAGCCGCATCCCGAATATCGTCGTACGCCGGCGCCAGCACCTCGCGTGGCAAAAGTACCTGCCATTGGATCCAAGGCTCCCGCATCGCTTCCAGGGGGTTGGGGTAATAATGTGAAAGTGAATGAAACACCGGCTTACCGTTCAGCGAATAAGTATCGAACGAGTGCTCGGCGCCGACAACAAATTCTTCCAACAGGGCCGATGCTTCCGGTATCTGGTCCAGGGCAGCGGCCAGCTCAGCCGGGTCTCCAACCTGGAACGTGGATAACGAACCGGCACCGGCAGGTGGCTTGACGACCAAAGGGAAGCCGACTTCATCAGCAAAGCGGGTGGCCTCTTTCAGGCTTTGCACCTCCTTTGAACGGGCGCATGGCAGGCCGGCTTTCCGGAACAAGTCTTTCATGCGTTGTTTGTCCCTGAAATTTTGCGCTGTTTCCGCATCCATGCCCTCCACACCCAAGCGCGCGCGTGTCAAAGCCAAGGGCACCTGCAAGCCTTCCACAGCAGCCAAAATCCGGTGTATCGGACCATTTTCGCGCTGAAGCGCTTCGCCTGCTGTGGTTAAAACATCGGCGTTAAAAACATCAGTGACTTGCCGGAAGGCTGCCAACCGCATTTGAATTTCCGGTGGTAGCAACACGACGGATTCCTGCGCAACCAGACCAAGACGAACATCAGGCAGGCTACTCAGGGTATCAATAAAACGCACCGCATTGGATGTGAAATTCGGACAAACGTAAAGGACAAAGGGCATCGGTAGAATTGAATAGAAACGATTGAACGCCAAAAATAAGGCAATGCTACCGTCTGCCCCCTGTTTCAGTTTTGTCTTTTCTATTTCCGTAACGCGAACCGCTGGTTCGCGGTCTATTTTTCAAAAAAAGTTCCTCGCGCAAGTTCAATCAATTGAAGGCTTAAGCATAAATGTCCAGATTCTGCTCGTATGAACTGCTGGTTCGCGGTTTTAAAAAAATTTGCCCCTGATAAGCTAAACATATCAGGGGCAATTGTACTGAGTGCGATATTTTAATTACGCGAACCAGCGGTTCGCGTTACTTCCACCCGGATACCCTCGGAATGGCTGGTAAACTCCGGCGCATACATGCACTGCAAGGTCGTAATGCCATTGGAAAAGTTGCCCACGTGGTTTACAAACAGCGGATATTCAAATACGAAAGTGCCGCGTGGCAGATAGTCGATGAAAAAATGCGTGGCCAGGTCTTTCGTGCTCTCGTAATACCCCAGGCCATCCTGCCAGCGATATCCGCTGAGCACATTAATCGGCTCGAAACCGCTGGCGCGCATGTCTTTCAGGTGCACAAATTCCATCGGCCGGTCGACGCGCACTTCAATGCGCACCTTCAATTTGTCGCCCGGATGCAGGGTGCTGCCCTCCGGAACGGCTGTGAGTTTAGGCCCGGTAGCGGTGTTTTCCTCTTTGAACAGCTGTTTTACGATCGTCAGCGGCGTTTTTTTGAACGACTGGATTTTATCCATATCTTCAAAATACTGCCAATAAGCGGCGCCCCAAACGAGGTTGCCGTTGGGGTTGTCCACTTTTATCGTACTCCAGTCGGACTTGATCTCCGCGCCATTCCAGCTCTGCTTGAAATAGCCGGTTCCCGCTTCGTATTCCTCCGGACGCAAGGTTGTAGCACCCAACTTCACACTGACCGCTTTGGTATTATTCAACCAGTTGTCGCCGTGGAGCAGCAGTGCATACACTGCCTCTGCAGTCGCTTTGGTGCTTTCCCAGCGGTTGGTTTGTTTGTTTTTCAACAGCCATACGCGCAATTCTTCCACGGCTTTGGCATCTTGGGCCACTTCATCGAATACCTCCACCATCAGGGCTTGTGTTTCGATGGGCAGTTGGTACCAGTACATGCCCCAGTCGAATGGCCAATACATCCCGAGTTCTTCTTTCATCAATGCGCGTTCACGCAGGCTGGCCACAATCTTTTGCGCCGCCTCCGTACGTCCATGCCGATGGAGTGCCAGGGCCAGCATGCCCTGTTCGTACAGGCTGCGCCCGAGCCAGTATTTTTCGCCCTGAGCGAGGTAGTAGTCCGTTATTTTATCCACCCGGTCGGCCGGGAAAAAGGAACGGGTGTACAGGTAATGGACGATCAGACCATCGAGATGGTTGTCGTCCCACTTGGCCTTACCGCTTTGCACCATACGCTCCAGTTCTTCGTACTGGTGCTGCACTTCCCTGTCGCAAAAAGTCAGTGCGCTGCTCAGCATTTCTGCGCTGCGATTATCATTTTGCATGGAAAAGGCACCCAGCTTGTCCAAATGCCCGAACCCGGCGGCGATATGCTGCGTGATATACCAACTCGGTTGCCCGCCCGGGAACCAGGACCAACCGCCGTCGCCGCCCTGCCGTTCAGCCAGGATGGATAAAATACGTTCCTGCTCGTCGGCCATGCGGTTGAGATCGAACAGCAAGGCGATATTCTGTTTTTGCTGTGCTTCGCTTTGCGCATCCAAAACCCAGGGGGTTTCTTCAAGCAATGCGGTTTTGAGTTCCTGGTTTTTGCTCAGGTTTGATTTGAGGGCATCACTGCCCGACCTTTTCCACTGGTCGTATACCCGGCGCAGATTGGGCAATTTTTGTGTCACGCTCGAGGCCAGGGTATTGGCATAAAAACGGCTGAAAATCTGTTCGGTACATTCATGCGGAAACTCCATCAAATACGGCAGCGCCTGTACGGCATACCAGGCCGGGTTGCTGGTAAACTCCAGGGTGTACCGGTGGTTGCGGAGCGTTCCCGATTTGTTGTTTTTCAAGTTATCAAAAACAACTGTTTTCGATTGATTACCGCGCACGGTAATGGGCAGCGTTTCCGTCACCAGCATGCGGTTGGTCAAGACCGGCAGGCTGTTTTCCTCGCCGTCGCGGAAGGTTTTGCCTTCGGCAAACACCTGCCAGGTAAGGCCATTGACCTTCCCTTCCGGAACAGTCAACTTCCAGGAAACCGGCGTCGAACGTCCGGGTTCCACCGTGAAGGCCACCACGCGGTTGGCCGTCGTGATGCCGAATTCAGGTTCCACCACCTGCATGCTCGCTGCATCGTAGAGGTGCAGGTAAGCCGTCCCGGAAATCGTTTCCTGCGACAGGTTGCTGACTTTCGCTGTGAATTCAATTTGATCGCCTTCGCGCATGAATCGCGGCGGGTTTGTCAGGATCATCAGGTCCTTTTGGGTCACGACCGTTTTTTCCGAAAGGGCCCATTTCAGGTCAGGTGTATGGGCAAAGGCCAGGAACTTCCAGCGCGTGAGGGCTTCGTTCATCGTGAATTTCAGGACGACATTCCCATCGGCATCGGTGCGCATTTCCGGAAAAAAGAATACCGTTTCATTCAGGTTTTTGCGCAAGGGTGGCGGAGGTGCCTCGTCGGTTTTTTCTTGGGGCGCTTCATACTGATTGGCTGCACCATTGCCGTCGGCCGAATCGAATGCGATATCCTCACCAGCCATCCCATCGGCCATTTTAGCCCGTTCCATATCGGGGGCCGGGGCCGCCATGGGTGCCGCTGCGGTTTCACTCAGTTCCACTGCGCCAAGCCGCATCACATTGCCCCGGTACGGATTGCCATAGAGCGGAAAGCCAAACCACTCCAGGGTCCGGTACCGACGATAAACGGGCTGCGGGGCGCCGGAAACCGGGTTATAGCGGATTTCGCTGTTCCCCTGGCCAAAACCGCTGGCAGAAAAATACACCCGCGGATACCGATACGGGAAACGCATGGTCTCCCATTGGTGTGGCAAAAACTGGTCGAGCGATGCGTCGTACATGGCCGCCACCAGTTCGGCTGTCACCTTCTCTTTTTTGGGCCCGCTTATTTTCAGGCGCCATTCCTCCTTGTCGCCGGGAGCCAGTTTATCGCGGAAGGTTTCATAACTGATTGTCAGGTCTTTGTTGGACCAGGGCACCGAAATATAGGTGCGGTTGATGGTGTACACCCGGTTGTTCAGTACGGCAAAAGCTGAAGTCGAAATACCGCCTCGGTCGGTTTCGCGAACCGACAAATCTACCGATTGAGCGCCGGCAACGTCCAGCCAGCGTGGTTTTTGCGCGTTGCCTTCCCGCTCTTCGATAAACAAAAACAACAAGCGATCCGCCTTCCCTCCAAACCAAATACGCGCTGTTTCGCCGGGTTCGTAGCTGTTTTTTTCGGTATCGGCGTTTGGCTCCTCAAACTGGGTGCTTCGGTTTTGAGCGCTCCAGACACGCACGATCTTTTTAATTTCTATGGCTTCGCCAAACGGGTCTTTCGTTTGCAGGGTAATTTGGTAATAGCCGGTTGTCATTTGCCCGCCGTGCAAATCAACTTTTTTGGCTTCTGATGAATTATAACGCACGGTACGGCTGAAATCGGGCTTATCCCATTTTTCCGGGTTGTCTTCACCATCCCAGGCGTAGTTGGGAAACTTGCGCCGAAAATCCGTTTCCTGCAAGGTTAAAATATCCGACGGTTCCCAATAGCGTTTCACAAACAGCTGTTTGGGTTCCACGAGCGCCTGAATTTCAATGGTGCCTGTTGCTGCCTGAAACTGTCCGGCAGTATTCGTCGTAGTCAGGGAAATGCTGCGGAGACTGTCCAGTTCAATTTCTGGTGGCAGATCAAAATTGACATTGAGCGCGACGTAGCCCGCCGTTACCGCCGTTTCTGCGCTGCGGGTTTCGCCGGTAATGTCCGTCACATCCACCATCACCTGATAGTCGAACATAGGTTGGTCCTTTTTGGCAATGCTCCGGTCGGGCAGTGCGGTGAATTGCACCTCAAAACTGCCGTCGGCAGCTGTAGTGGCAATGCCGTTGGCAATCTCCATGGATGTGGTTGGAAAGGGGCGTTTCCAACTATACCAGTTCCACCAGGGAAAACGCGCCTGCCGCACTACACGGTAGCGCACCTGAGCGCCATCGACACTGCTACCGGCGTAGTTTTTGGCTTCGCCGCGTACTGTAACTGCATCGTTTACACGGTAGGCACCTTCAACAGGTTTGAAGGTCACCTCAAATCTGGGCCGTTTGTATTCTTCCACGTTGAACCAGGCATTGCCCTGGGCGCCGTCAACCTCGATGTGCATCTGGCCGGTAAGGCCGGATGCCGGGGCTTGAAACGCACCGTTGAAGGTCCCGTATTCATTGCTGCGAAGTTTGAGTTCGCTTTTCACCTGGTAGTTGGCGTCGAAAAACTGCACGTGCACAGGCGCGCCGGGTACAATTTTCGGATAATCATTTTCATCGCGTTGCAACAAAATGCCCTTGAAATAGACCGTTTGACCCGGCCGGTACAAGGAACGGTCGGTGAAGAACTGCACTTCCCGGGGACGGTCAGGCCTGGAATTCCGGTTAAAATCCCGGTAGGATTGATCCAGCCAAAGCGTGTCCGTTTTCAGGCTTAGCCGAACGGAATACCCGCGCCGGTTGCCAATACCGGGCTGCAGCAGCCCTTCCCGGTCACTTTGTTGCTGCTTGATGAGGTTACGCACGTTACGGCGTTGACTGGACTCCCAACGCGTTTCAAAAAAATCGGCCTGTACGCCAGCGAGTGGCGCCCCGGAATTGCGATCGACTACGGCAAAACGCTGGTTTTCGTTATAGGGAAAAGCTATCCCGGCGAGCTGTGAAAAGTCTGCTGAAGCAAAACTAACCACGGCATCCTTTGCATCAAAAGTTTCGGAAGATGAAACTAGTGCGAAGTAGCTGCCTGCGGGCAAAGCATCCAGGCTGAGCTCGGTGCGATGCATGCGGTAGTCGCCCGGGTTATTGATCGCCCAGCGTTTTTGCTGGACTGTTTTTTGGCTATTGAGCCATTCCAGGCGCTGTTCCCAGTTTACCTGAGCAAACTGGTCGGGGTCGTTGGACACCTGTACCACTTTCACCCATACCGCCGATACGTTTTTGTAGGAAATCGAAATCAAGGCGGGTTTGTCGGGCAGGTTAACCTGCTCCACTGCCAAACTGAGCGCCGGCAGGCGCAGGTCATGCAGCAGCGCCGCACACTGCCGGGCGCCGAAGGTATTCGGATGGCGTTTGATCGCATCGCTGCATGCTGCTTCTGCCTGTTTCAGCAAATCGCCTTTTGATTCGGGGAGTTGTTGATCCTGCTCGATCCAGCCTAGTGCCAGTTGGTGCACGATTTCGGCATCGGACGGATGGTTGTAGTACGTTTTATGGAGTATGGCGAGAGCCTGCCGGTACAATTCGTCCTTGTCCTCCAAGACGGCGCTGTTTTTCACAAAGCGGAGGCGTTTCAGTTCCGCATCGATCAGGGCTGCTTCCCGGTTTTGTGCCAGGTGCGTAGCCAGAATCCGTTGGAAAAGCTGGATAGCAAGCCATTTGCCTGCGCTGGAATCCCGGGTTTCAAACTTGAATTTCACAAACTCCGGCGTCGGCGCAAAGGCTTCCGGTTGGTCCAGGTAAAATTTATAGGCCGGCTCGGTGAGGTAGCTTTGTTCGTCGGCAAAATGATCGAGCGCGTTTTGAGCCAGCAAATCAAAAAGTGTGGGCCGAACCGGCTCGTTGCCCACGGAATCCAATTGGCCGGGCCTTGAAATGGAGCTGACGTAATCGATCGGGGTAGCCAGCAAAATTTGCTCCTGCTGCACCGATGCCTGGAGGTAGTATAAAGCGCGTTTTTCGAGCTGCTCTGCCGACCAGGTCATAATATCGCCTCCTTCACCGTCGGGGATCGGTGTGCGTTCCTGGATGCGCCAACGCTGGTTATCCAGGTAGGTGCGGTACAGTTGCCCCAGCATGTTTTGCAGGATAGACTTTTCGGGTTCCGACGCCACCTGAACTTCTGCTTCAAATTGTTGCACAGCCTTCACAAAACCGTCCTCTTCCAGCATGGTCGTGTATTTCCCCCGGAAAAGAAGTGTTTTTATGACTTGCGCACCTTTGCCATCGGCTTTTGCCCGGAGGTGCAGGGCTTCGGTTTGTTCTAGCGCCGATTTAAACAGGCCTTGTTTTTCCAGGCTGTCTATTTTTTTCCAGATTTCGGCATAATCACCGGGCGGATACTCATCGGGTTTTGGCATATCAGGTGTGATGACGGGAGGCATATCAGGCGAGGATGCGGGCTTACGAGCGTATTTGCAAAATACGAAAGTGCCGGCAAACAGTACAAGTAAACAGAATAACGTTGAACGCTGGTAAATCATAGCATGAAATTGGTTAAGGGCGAAACAGCCGGTACGTGGGATGTTTTTCCAGAAAAGATTACACAAAACAAGTTTGGAGTGCGGATTGCGGATTGCGGAATACGGAGTAGTACACCATAGGGATTTGGGAAGATAGTTGCTTTTGCCTTTTATAACAATTAGGCCACCAAATTCCAACCAACCACAGTGGTGAACTAATCCGCACTCCGTAATCCGCACTCCGTAATCCGCACTCCGCAATCGGATCAGCCAAACATCGCCTTATCAAACCGACGGGCCACTTCCGGCCAGTTGATCACCTTGAAAAACGTGTCGATATAATCGCCGCGTTTGTTCTGGTGCTTGAGGTAGTAGGCGTGTTCCCAAACGTCGATCCCGAGAATGGGCGTGCCGGGTTTGTTGACGATCTGAAGCATCATCGGGTTATCCTGGTTGGCTGTGGTGCTGATAAACAGCCCCTTGTCTTTGCCGACGCAAAGCCAGGCCCAGCCGGAACCGAAAACGGAAGATGCTGCTTTGGAAAATTCGGTTTTCATACCGTCGAACGATCCAAAGCTTGCCTTGATAGACGCGGCAAGTTGACCGGAGGGTGCAGTGCTGCCGCCGGGGGTCATTATTTGCCAGAACAGCGAGTGGTTCCAGTGGCCACCGGCGTTGTTACGGACGTTTTTCTCTGAGTCGGCTGTAGTAACCCGGGCGATAATATCGTCGAGTTCATAGGTTGCATAAACGGTATCTGTAACTGCCGTATTTAATTTAGTGACGTAGCCCTGATGGTGTTTGCCGTGGTGAATTTCCATGGTCATTTTATCAATATTCGGCTCCAGTGCATCAGTAGCGTACGGCAGCGGGGGCAACGAAAAAGGCTCGGTACGACGAAGTTTTGGCGGCGGAATCATTGCTCCGGCGGCACTTGCGTTTGCAGCCTTGTCCGCTGATTTGCATGCTTTGATCAGCGGGGATACTGCAGCGCCTATAGTTAATAGAAAACCGGTTTTTAAAAATGTACGTTTTTTCATTTTTTAATATTGTTTTATAAACGAATGTTGGCAAATTAAAGCATATTCCAGGATGAAACGCTTTGCCCCAAACGACTATTTCGAGCCGCCGGGCATTTGATCCGAATAAAATTAATTTGACCGTGCAAAAACTGTTTTGGGTAAACAATTGGGCCGATAAGTCATTATACCTGTAAAAAACAAAGCGCTCACGGTTTTAAGCCCTACTTTTGCCCGAAAGCCCAAACGGCACTAAAAGCGATGGATCAAAAACGAGAAGATAAGGAAAATATTCAGGTCCCGGAAGATTCCAGTCGTCCTGATCGCGAGGCCGAAAATGAACCGGTGGAAGAACAGTCGGACCTGGAAAACAACGATAGCGATGAGGAAAGTGTAAACGACGACTGGTATGAGGAGCAGGAGTTTGTCGCTGATCCGAAACAAACCCAGATTCGCCTGGACAAATTCCTGATCGACCGCTTGCGCAACCGGTCCCGTAGTAAAGTCCAAAACGCGATCAAAGCCGGTTCTGTCAAGGTAGACAACCAGGAGGTCAAGCCCAATTACAAGGTCAAGCCCGGAAACCACATCAGCATCGTATTGCCGAAAGGGCTGGAGTCGGTGCATGGCGTCGCGCCACAAGAGATCCCCCTGGATATTATTTATGAGGACACCGATGTGATGGTGGTCAACAAGCCCTACAAAATGGCGGTGCATCCCGGTGTCGGCATCCCCAACGGCACTTTGGTCAATGCCGTGGCCTGGCACCTGCGGGAACAACTGGACGAACTCCCGGTAAAAGAAGGTAACGACCCCGACCGGGCCGGCATCGTGCACCGGATCGACAAAGACACGACAGGGCTGATGGTCGTTGCCAAGAAAGAATTTGCCATGGCCCATCTGGCCAATCAGTTTTTCAAACAT
The DNA here is from genome assembly GCA_020636075.1 of Lewinellaceae bacterium. Classification (GTDB taxonomy): domain Bacteria; phylum Bacteroidota; class Bacteroidia; order Chitinophagales; family Saprospiraceae; genus M3007. The sequence continues at coordinate 459,920 of JACJYO010000001.1, forward strand.
ACCATTGAGCGCCGCTACTGGGCCCTGGTTTGGGGCGACATGGAAGAAGACTCTGGCACCATCGTCGGCAACATCGGACGCAACCCGAACGACCGCAAACTTTTCATGGTGTTTCCGGAGGGTGAAGACGGGAAATATGCCGTAACCCACTGGCGGGTGCTGGAACGGTTTTACTATGTCACGTTGATCGAATGTCAGTTGGAAACCGGACGTACCCACCAGATCCGGGTGCACCTGAAATCGATCGGGCATACGCTGTTCGGCGATCCGCGCTATGGCGGCAATCAAATTCTTAAAGGAACCCTGTATTCAAAGTACAAGCAATTTGCTGAAAAACTGCTGACCATTCTACCAAGGCAGGCACTGCATGCAAAAGTGCTGGGCTTTGAGCACCCGCGCACCGGAGAACACGTCCGCTTTGAATCCGACTTGCCGCAGGATATGCAATCCGTAATAAATAAGTGGCGCGCTTATGTGCATGCGCGCAAACAACTTTTGTAAGCATGGATCAGTTGCATCCCGTCATTAAACATACTTTTCTGGATACTTTGCTCCGCCCCAAACGGATCGTTTTTATTGTTAATCCCAAGGCGGGTACAAACCTGCAAAAACACATTAGCAGCAGTGTGGAGAAACACCTCGACCACCGCAGTTTCACATACGGAATCTGGCATACTGAAAAAGCCGGACACGCTGCTGAACTCGCGCGGAAGGCACAGGCGGAAGGCTACGATATTGTGGTGGCAGTTGGCGGCGATGGTTCGATCAACGAAGTGGCTTCCGCCCTGTTGCACAGCGATACCGTGCTGGGAATGATCCCTGCCGGCTCCGGAAATGGTCTGGCGATGTATCTGGGCTATGGACGCGACATCGACAAGGCCATTCGAAAACTGAATACGGCTACCGTTAAAACCATCGACTGTGGCCGCCTGAATGGCCGCACGTTTGTCAACCTTGCCGGTATTGGTTTCGACGGTTTTGTTGCCAAACAAATGAAAGGCAGCAATTGGCGCGGCTTTTTTCCCTATTTCCTAAAATCTGTGAAAGCCGGACTGACCTTTACCCCACGCATTTGTACCATTGAAACAGAAACACAGACAATCACTAAAAAATGTTTTGTCATAACTGTGGCTAACGGGCCTATGTATGGCTACAGTTTCCAGATTGCCCCCGATGCACGCCTGGACGACGGGCTGTTTTCTGTCGTTATCTTTAAAGACGTGCCACGCTGGCAATACTTTGCAGCCATCCCATCGAGCCTGAAAGGCAAGATCTACGACGCCGGATTCGTTGAACACTTTTCCGCCAAACGCGTGAAAATAGCCAGCGATAGTCAGAATTTTGTGCACATTGATGGGGAAAGCATTGAGTTGGAAGGCGATCTGGAATTTGAAATGGTGCCCATGGCATTGAAGATTTTGGTGCCGTCTTAATCAATATTTTCATCCATCACTTTTCCCCTTCTCCGCCCTTCTCAGCCCAGGCCTTAAGGGGCTAAGGCCTGGGCTGAGAAGGGCGGAGAAAAGAAAAGGCATGCTAAAAGCCTGAAAATCAAACAACAAACATGGCAAAAAATAAATACACCGACCTGGGCAGTTTTGTCTACTCTACAAACCCGGATTACAAACCGCCCGTCTCAGATGAACCGGAAGAAATGAATCTACCCAATAATCAGCAAGTACTGCGCGTTTGGCTGGAACGCGGCAAAGGCGGCAAGGAAGCCACCGTAGTCAAAGGCTATGTTGGCGGCGCCGACAAACTGGCCGAACTCGCCAAATTGCTCAAATCGAAATGCGCTGCCGGAGGCAATGCCAAAGACGGCATCATCATCGTTCAGGGAAATCACCGCGACAAGGTGCTGAAAATCTTGCTTGATCTGGGGTATACAAATACAAAAAAAGCAGGCGGCTAAACCCCGCCACGGGCCATTGCCATTTTTAACTACTGGAATGTTATGAAATCTGGGCACCAACCAACCCTATCCCTTTTTTTGCTGGCCGTAGGCAGCATGTTTTTTATTTTTTGCAACGCGCCTAAACGCGCCGGTGTTGGGGTACCCTCCCAACGTCCCAATACCACACGACCAACTACAGTGCCCGGCGCCAGCCCAATGGATACCGTACGTTGGGCGCCGGCTACAACGCCCGTGCCACCCATAGGCAATGCACCGGCAAGCGGACAGCCTTACCTTGGACAGCAGTACAACCTGGCCATTCTGCTGCCTTTTCTGACCGATCAGGCCGATTCGGATACCCGATCAGTACCAGAAAAAAGCAGCCTGGCGCTCCAGTTTTATGGAGGTGCAAGTCTCGCATTGAAAAAACTCGCTGCAGAGGAAGGGCTAAACCTGATCGTCGATGTATTGGACACGCGGGTGAACGATGCGGACTTCCAACAATTGTTCAGCAACCCCCGGCTCGGAAAAGCACAAGTGATCATCGGTCCAATACGCTCCAGCCATGTCAACCTGCTGGCCGAACGGATCAAACAAACCCGGCAGATACTCGTGTCGCCCGAAAGCCCGAATATGGACCTGACCAGCCAAAATCCGGATTTTGTACAGATCAATCCTTCCCTGCGCGCGCATTGTGCCGCTATCGCCCGCTATGTGCTCCAACGCAACAGCCCTGAAGCTGTTACGCTGGTCAGCAAACAACGCGAAGCCGACCGATTGCCCTTTTTTCAACAGGCAAATCGCGCCGGGAACAAACCCTTTGCTGAATTGATCGTGCCCGACGACCTGACCAGTTTTGACAAAATTGATTTACGCCCCTACATCCGGCCGGGCCGCAAATCGATATTTATTCTGCCAACCTGGGCTTCGCAAAGTTTCGTGATGGCATTTTTACAAAAACTGCGCGCCACGAAAGGCTCCGCCAGCGTCGAAGTGTACGGCATGCCGCAATGGAAGAGTTTTACGAATATTGAACCGGAATATTTTAATGAACTCAACGTGCATATTTCGTCGGCCTATTATGTCGACCGCAACTCCGACGAGGCACGGGCTTTCCGGCAGCTGTTTTACGACGCATACGGCACCATTCCCAGTGAAGACGCCTACAACGGCTACGATGTCGCCCTTTTCACCGGACGGATGCTGAAACGATACGGTTTGAGTTTTCCCCAGCAACTGGCATCTACAGAGTCGTTTAACGGTATGCACAACCGCTTTCAATTTGCAAAAGTGTACACTACCCCACCCGACCCTCTGGCCGGCAACACCAACGATCTGTTGAACCGGTACGACTATCTTGAAAACATATTTGTGCACATATTGAAATACCAGAATTATCAGTTTTTGCCCGTAAATCAGTGATCCTGTGCAAACGTTAAGCAAATGTTTAAAAACAAAGTTTAAAAACTTGAACCAAGCCCCTTTTCGTTTGTACTTTTAATCGGTCAAAACACAACTTCAATGGCAAAGACACCGGCTAATACCGAAGAAAAAATAAAAGGGGCCGCGCACCAGCTTTTTCTGGAAAAAGGATTTGGCAGCACCACTACCCGCGACATTGCCAAATGCGCCAACACCAACATTGCCCTGGTAAACTATTACTTCCGCAGCAAGGAAAATTTATTCCGGGAGGTATTTCAGGAAAGTTTTGCAAACACCTTTTTTCCGGTTGCTAAAATCCTGAACGACGATTTCCCGCTGGAGGTCAAGATCTACAAATTTGTAGACCACATGACGGAATTGCTCAAAAGCGATCCCATGATGCCCCTTTTCGTGCTGAGTGAAATGCGCGCCGGCCAGTCACAGATGTGTGAAATCATGCTGAAATCAGATGCGCTGGACTCCAATGGGTTCCAACTCCAACTGGATCGCGAAGCCAGCGCGGAGAAAATCCGCCAGGTTGATGCCCTACAGGTCGAAACCAGCCTGATGGCCATGGTGCTTTTTCCATTCCTCAGTATGAATATCCTGAAAATGAAACACCAGATGGACGACGCGGCATTCAATGAATTTGTCGATGCCAGAAAGAAAGTCATCCCCGAAATCATCCTCTCCTACCTGCGGCTCCCCTGATTCAAGGTTAGCCTGCGACCATTCACGGTTCATTTTCAACCACTCAACTCAAAGGAGTGGTTTATCCTTTGCAAGGCCATGATATTTGACTGTGCGACAAGGATGTCATTGGTTTTCAGCATATAAAATCCGATACGATATTCGGCTTGCAACAATAACCCTGATCTTTTTTCAGTCCTGCAACAATAGTCCGGGAGCCTGAGACAGGAGCACCGGCACCGCGTCGACCAAGCCTGCACCTTTGTGCCAGGGCATTTCGAAATGGACAACCGTCAGTCATATAACATTCCGGCGCAACCTAAAAAAATGTTAAAGTTTAAAAATCCAAAAAATCAGTTTTCCCGTATTTGTCCATACAAAATTGCCCTAGTTCAGCAGTTCAATGTCGTTCGTCGATAATTCCGCTGTTAAGGCCCCGATAAAAATTGAACAAGTGTTTAAAACTTTCGTTTTAGGGCTTGTACAACACCGGTTGAAACCCACAACTTTGTGTCACCTTTTTTACATTTTAATCGTCTATCCCCTTTAATCCGCACAGCAAAATCAAATTCATTCACTCGTAGATGTATAGTAAGATGAGAACTCCTGTCGTAGCACCTTATCGAAAACAATTTTGGTTCCCATTCATATTCGGCATGTTCCTGTTTATATCCGGCAGCCTGTTTGCCCAAAAGCAAACAACCGCCAGCGGCCGCGTGCTTGACGGACTGAGCGGTGAAGCACTCCCGTTTGCCACCGTGCAGTTTGAAGGCACCAGCATGGGTACTACCACGGATTTGGATGGCCATTTCAAGGTTACCATTGAAGAACCGGTGAAACGCCTGAAAGTCACCTACATGGGCTATCAAACCGTTTTTGTGGACTTGAAAAACGGCCAGGCAAATACCGACCTGGCGGTAAACATGCAGGAAGCCACCAATAACCTGAAGGAGGTGGTCATTAAAAATGAAAAATACCGCAACAAGAATAATCCTGCGGTTGAACTTATTCGGGCGGTCATCGCCCACAAGGACCTGAACCGCCGGGAGGGGCTCGACTATTTCAGTTTTGAGCAGTATGAAAAAGTGGAATTTGCCCTGAACAACGTGGATGACAAAATGCGCAACGGCTTCCTGTTCCGCAAGGCCCAGTTTTTGTTCGACAATGCCGACACCAGTAAAAATGGTGTGGTCAGCTTGCCATTTTACCTCTATGAGCGCCTGGCCGACGTGTATTATCGCAAAGATCCGCGCGCCGAAAAAACCCTGATCAAAGGCGAACACAGCACCACCTTCCCCATCCCGTTCATGGATGAGCAAGGCGTAGCCAGCTACGTGCAGAACATGTACCAGCATGTGGATATTTATGACAATACCATCAACCTGGCTACCGTGGAATTTGTCAGCCCGCTCTCTCCCATCGCGCCGAATCTTTACCGCTTTTATATTCAGGACACCACCCAGATGAAAGACGCCACGGTAGTGCGCCTGTACTTTGCACCGCGCAACAAGGGTGATCTGGCATTCGAAGGAAATATGTGGGTTGCCCTCGATGGCAGCTTTGCCGTGCGCAAAATCGAACTGGGTGTACCGCACAACATCAACCTCAACTGGGTCAGCGACCTGGTTGTGGAACAGCACTTCGACTGGGTCGAATCCGAAGACGACGTGCTTGGTACGACCCGCCGACTGATGCTCGACCAGGATGTCGTGGTGATGAATTTCGGCGTTACCAAAGACACCGCCAGCCGCGGACTGATTGGCCGAAAAACCACCAGCTACCGCTCCTACAGCCTCAATCAGCCGATTTCCGAGCAGTTTCTCAAGTTTAGCGGCAACATCCGCTACCTGGACAATGCCACGGAAAAATCCGAAAACTTCTGGGCCAGCAACCGGCACGTCGCGCTCAATGAACGCGAACTGGGCATCCAGAAAACCATGGATACGCTGAATAATTACAAGCCGTTCAAACGCATCATGACTGTCGGACGCATCCTCTTCGAAGGATACCATGGCGTCGGCGGCGTGGATATTGGTCCGGTGAACACCTTTTACAGTTTCAACCCGGTTGAAGGATTCCGAGGTCGTTTTGGCGGGCGCACCAACCTGAAATTTTCGCGCGATGTAATGCTGGAAGGCTATGCCGCCTATGGCACCAAAGACCAGCGCTGGAAAGGTTATTTCGGTGCAACCTACTCGTTCAACAACGGCCCGGTGCGGCGCTTCCCGCTCAATCAGGTGCGCATGTGGTTTCAGGATGACATCCAGATACCCGGCCTCGACCTGCAGTTTATTCAGGAGGATAACTTCTTCCTTTCGTTCAAGCGCGGCGTGAACGACAAAATGATCTACAAGCGCATTTTTGGCGCCGAGTACCTGAAAGAACACCAGTCGGGATTCTCCTACGCCGTTACATTTAAAAATCAGCGGCAACTGCCGGCAGGCGCGCTGTTGTTCGAATACGGCAATCCGGAAACGCCAAACTACCTGCCCGAGATCAAAACAACCGAGTTTACGGCTCACCTGCGCTATGCCCCCAACGAGAAATTCTACCAGGGCGCAACCTACCGCACGCCGATCCTGAACAAGTACCCCATTTTCAACTTGTGGTATACTTATGGCGGCAAGGATTTGCTCGGCGGCATGTATGATTTCCACTCCCTCCAGGCCAAGATCGAAAAGGTATTTTACCTGACGCCGCTGGGTTGGTCGCAAGTAGTGGTCGATGCCGGCCGGACCTTCGGAACGGTACCCTATCCGCTGCTGACTGTGCACCGCGCCAACCAGACCTACGCGTATCAGTTGGAGTCGTATAACCTGATGAACTTCCTTGAGTTTGTCAGCGACAAATACGCTTCGGTGAGCGTCACGCACACATTCGGCGGCTTTTTCTTCAACCGGATTCCGCTGTTGCGCAAACTGAAATGGCGTGAAATGGTATCGTTCAAAGGGCTCTGGGGCGGTCTCGACGATTCAAACCGGCCAACTGCCGACAACGGCCTGTTGCACTTCCCCACCGACGCTAATGGTACGCCGCTGACCTACACATTGGACAAGAAACCGTACATGGAAGCCAGTGTCGGTATCGGCAACATCTTCAAACTCCTGCGTATCGACTACGTGCGCCGCCTGAGTTATCTGGACAATCCGAATGTGCCGACCTGGGGTATCCGGGCACGGGTGAAGGTGGAGTTCTAGTTTTTTTTTACCCCGGAGACACGGAGGCCACGGAGCCCATTTACTCGTCCTACGACTTCGAGTCGTAGGACGAGTCTTTATTTATGCCCACTGGCTATGTTGAGACTGATTTTTATTTTTCGGACAGGATCAACATGATTTTAAAGGATTAAACGGCCAGAGGCCGATTAATCCTGTTTTTTTCCTGTCAATCTTGTCTAATTAATGATATGGTCATATCCGGGGTTATGTAGCATAATAACCAGGAGAACCTCCGTGCTCTCCATGCCACAGTGGTAACAAACATATCTACAGTTCGCAAGCCACCCGACTAGGCATTTCCATTCCAATCCTTAGATTAGCGGCCAAAGAATCAAATATGGCCGATATCTTCATCTCCTATGCCTGGAAAGACCGCGGCGAGAAAACTAAAGGCAGCCGCGAAGAAATCGTGGATCAGCTCTGCGAAATCCTGGCAAAACGTGGACACGCGATCCGCCGCGACAAGGCGGAGCTCACCTACAAAAGCGACATTAAGAACTTCATGGAGCAAATTGGCGCCGGGCAATACGTCATAGCCGTAGTGAGCGACAAGTACCTGCGCTCCCGCTATTGCATGTTCGAAGCCAAGGAAATGGTGGTGCACAAGGACTTTGCCAACAGGGTATTTCCGATCGTGTTACCCGACGCGGAGGTATTTTCGGAAAAACGCATTGGGTACAGCAAATTCTGGAAAAAACGGCTGACCGATTTTTCCAAGGATTTGGACGAAACCGGCCGCGATGCCGCGACGGCCGAATTGCTGGAAGATGAGCGTGAAATTCAGGAAATACACCTGCGGGTCCAAACCTTCATTTCGGAAGTGGAGCGCTTGAATGTGTACTCCGACGAGGTACACCAGGCTACTGGTTTTGCCGACCTTATCGCGGCCCTCGAAACAAAAATGCAGGCCGACGGTGAGGCTAAAGGGAAAGACGCCCAGCCACCAGCCGCTCCGGAAACGGAACCTGCAGCTACCGTAACGGCAGAGACTGGCGCTGCCGCTGAAGTTGCCGCCGCCCCGCCCGAAACGGTTACCGTGGTGGCCGAACTGCCGGTTTTCCCCCAGACGGATGTGGCCAAGTTCAATTTCGATCATGCCCTGCGCCCGGAATTTACGCGCAGCGTGGCCGCCATTTTACTTAGAGACCGCCGCTCAGTAAATGCCCACGCCCCTAAAGGTTACGGCCGCCGCCGCATGGCGGAAGACATCGCCCAAGCACTGGAAAAAGAACCGCTGCATATTGTGCGCGTCAACCTGCACAACTATATCTCCAATTACAAAGCCTTCCTCGATGATCTGGCCAGTCAGGTGAAGCCGGGCCCCGGTGGTCCGGATGTTTGCGAAATCCTGGAAAACGGCAGCCGCACCCTGGGCAAACCCATCCTGCTGATCCTCGACAATATCGACGCGGTATTGCAGGAGGTGGAAAACAAGGACCCACTGTTCAATGGCGACTTCCTCAACCGGCTGAACGGCCTGAAAAACGGCAACTACTGTCGGTATATGGCCCTGAGCCAACAGCCGCACAACGAATACCAATTCGACGGCGTGAGTTCCTGGCTGGATGTAAAAACGGTGGAACTGCCCGACCTTTCCGACCGGCATATCGGGGCCGAGATCGACCGCCGCCTCAACCCGGCGCCCGACAAGGCGCTGCGCACCTACCTGGTTGAACAGATAGAAACTGAGCCCATTACCCCAACCAAACTACTCGACGACCTGCTCCGCTACCTGGAGAGTACCGAGCATTCGAAGGATGCTGCGAAGCGGTTTATTTTGGAATTTCGGAAAAAACGGGGGTGAGTATGGAAGAGCAGGAAAATGGGGTTTTAAAACCTCGGAATACTTGGGAGTTGCTGCGGTGGGTGATTTATGAGCCGAGATTGTTTAATAAGTATTCCGACGGTTTAAACAGTTGGACTGACAGATTGTTAGCCGGACTCAAAATTTATGGCTGGCTTGTATTTTTTAGTTTTTATATCTATGTCGTAATAGCATTTTTTATATCATTCACAGATCTTCCAATCGCCTTTCCCGAACTGATCAAACAACGCATAGTTTATCATTGGACACCTGAATGGCAGATAAATTTTCAGATTTTTATACAAGAATCTATCTTATATTATATCAGTGTATTATTGCTTGGGTTGGGCCCCTTAATTTGGTTATGCGCTCCGAATAGTTATTTAGCATATGATAGCTTCTTTAATTTTAGTCTGGCAACTGGAATTTCCGCTGGGTTTATTGCAGGCTTTGCCTTGAATATTGGCATTAGTATAATTTTAGGATTAGCGTTAGCAATTTCATTTGGCACACTTCAAATCCACGTGTTTCACATTATCAGTTTAGTATCTGGCATTGGGGGAACATTAGCATTTGCCTATGGCTTTGACTCAACAACTGGAGTAACGTTTCTCATTTCCTGGGTATTGGTCCGCTTCCGAATTCCATGGTGGTTATATTATTCTTTACGAAGTTCTTTAAATAAATATTCTTTAAAAAGAAATCCGCTTCATTACGACAGGGTAATCGCATTCCCAATTTTCGGATTAAAAGAAACAATCTCAAATCAAGCTTTTGAAAACCCCGAAGCAGGACACAAATTCGCAGATTTTTTATTGAGACAACGGGAATGGCAACGCCAGCTGGCCATACATATTAAATATGTCTCGGCCGCCGGGAACCTCAACCAAAATCGCCTTGACGTTTCCGCTTTGCGGAATCTGCCGATTTTCATCATGAAAAAAGATGAGAAATATACAGCAAATCATAATTGGGATAAGGAGAAAGAACTGCTCACCCAACAACTCGACGACAGCCAAAAATCCAACAACATCTGGCAGCGTAAAAAATACTTCGAGCAGTTCAACGAAACGCTGAACCGCTTCTACGAAACTACCCTGCGCGAATCTCCCCGTTGGAACAAATACTACCTCATCGCCCTGGAGCGCTGGAAAAAAAGTGCCACCGACCAACTACGCGATCTGGAACTGGAAGCCCAAACCCAGGAGCCCATTTGCCCGAATATCTACCGCGGCGGTGAAAAACTTGACCCGTCGCTGGATAAACCACTCTTCCTCGGCCGCGACGACCTGCGCGACACCTTCAAAAGCCGGGTGCTGACGGCACAGCAAATGCCGCTGTTTTTTATTCAGGGCCAGCGGCGGACAGGCAAGAGCTCGCTGCTTAATTTTTTGCCCGATTTTCTGGATCGGGGTTTTCGGGTGGTGCAACTTGACTTGCAGACTTTGGGAAAAACTACGGTACCGGGCTTTTTTCAGGCGGTTTATCACGCCGTATGCCAGACGGCGCTACCGACGCCGCTGGATCTACCCGAAAACTGGGTAGAGGCCTGGCAGGTTTTAAAGAAAACTGGAAGCCGAAGTCGCCCAGGATGAGCGCAAACTCGTGCTTGCCATCGATGAATACGAAGAACTCCACCGCGCCCTGCACGAAGACCCCGAACAAGGCGCCGCTCTGCTGGCTGCCGTGCGCAGTTTTTCGCAAAGCCAAAACCGCGTGGTACTGCTTTTCGCCGGCGCCGATTTTATGTCGGAACTCAGCGCGCCCAACTGGAACGAATATTTCGTGCAGACGGTCACCCTCGATGTGGATTACCTCAGCCGGGAGGATTCAAAAAACTCATTAGTTTGGTGGATCTGCGCTATGAGGCCGGATTGCCCGATCTGATGTACGAACAAACCCAGGGCCACCCCTGCCTGCTTCAGAAACTCTGCCAGGAGATCGTGGCCAACGCCAACAAAGCCCTGAAAAACGACATCTCCCGCGCCGATTACGACACGGCTGTGCAAAACGCCGTGCTCCGCCGCGACAACGGAGTGATCGATGTGTTCTGGGGGCAATTCTGCAAACAACGCGACTTAAAAGATGCTGTCCGACAGATCCTTCTCGGCGAAACGCCCGCCAACAAAACACAGCTCCTGGCTCTGGAAGATCACGGATTTATCGTGCGGGACGGGGATCACTGGCGCATGCGGGTGCCTTTGTTTACGGCTTGGCTGGAGCGGTATGAGGCGCTGTAAATGATTACATGATTGCGGCTACCAGAGGGGTGTACAAACTTTTCCAATCTCAAATTTTTCTTTTCAAATTTCAAATTGAGCATCTTGGGATCATCCTTTTTATTTGAAATGTCAAATTGGAAAAGAAAAATTTGAAAAGGCTTGAGCCCTCAGGCAGATGGCACCCCACTCACACCTCCCTCGAATACGAAGCCCCCACAATCGTCCCGTCCAGCATAATTTCCACATCATACATTCGGGAAGACGTCGGGTCGAAATTGTTCCCATCGGAAGAATGACCTTCGGCGACAAAAATTTCCCATTCGTCGTTGATGGTAGCCACTGCGCGATGCACAGCCCCGTCTTTTACACGGGTGAAAGCGATCACGCGCCGGTCGATGAGTTCGCCTTTGGGGCTAAACGTCGCCAGCACGTATTCGTAGTTCAAGAGTTCGGCTTTCCACCAAATGAGTGCCACGAAGCCCGCGGTATCGTCGATAGCGAGGCAGGGCATGTATTCCGTAAACTCGTCATCGACAGCGCCAGGCTCGGTGGGGTGTATGAATTTGCCGATCATTTCCTCGGGCAGCGGCTTATTTTCCGTGCTGAAAACATGGTGGGTATCTTCACCCAGGGTAACCGGCATGGAAACCGGCGGGAATTTCGCGACAAAATCGGCAAACGTATAATTGACTGTAGGCATAAAATGCAGTGTGTTAATCGTTTTTTGAGTGCTGGTTTAGTGCTGGCGCAAAGATCGTACATTGTGGTTAAACCGGCAGTTTTGAAATGAATACTTCCTCCGATCAGGTCAAAATTATGCAGCGCTTTTACCGCTGGCAGGCGGGTATTTATGACGCAACCCGATGGGCATTTTTGTTCGGGCGGCAGCGGCTGTTGCATCTGCTCCCACACGATGAGCACTTTCATTTTGTCGAGATTGGTTGTGGCACCGGCCGGAATCTCCGCCATTTGGCCGGGCTGCGCCCAACCTGGCAGTTTACCGGAATCGACGTTTCACCGGACATGCTACGCCAGGCCCGTAAAGCCACTGCTGCTTATTCCGACCGGGTAAACCTGCTGCAAATCCCCTATGGAACCGGGATCTCACCCCTCCGCGAACCGGTGGACGTGATCCTTTTTTCTTATTCGCTCACGATGTTCAATCCGGGCTGGGAAGCCGCCATCGAGCAGGCCTGGCATGACCTCAGGCCGGGCGGTATCGTTGCGGCTGTGGATTTTCACGACACACCCTACACCTGGTTTCGCAACTGGATGACCGCCAACCATGTGCGCATGGACCGACATTTGCTGCCTTTTTTTGAAAAACGTTTTCAACCGGAGGTTAGGCAAGTGCATGCCACCTTTGGGCTGCTTTGGCGGTATTTTCTTTTTGTTGGAAAAAAATGAGTTTAACACGGAGGCATGGAGTACACGGAGAAGACCTACTCGTCCCTACTCGTCCTACGACTTCAAGTCGTAGGACGAGTACGCGCAAAACCTGGCAAACATACCGAGACATGGAGAACACGGAGTTATAAACAAAACCCGCCTTAGGACATGAATTCCTAAGGCGGGTTTTGTTTAGTCAGAATACGGAAAAGGCTCCGTGTTCTCCGTGCCTCCGTGGTGAAAAAAAACTTACCAAAGTTTCACACTGGCATTCAGGTAGTTGCTTGCCATTCTTTCCAGTTGGCCCCAGGTGAAGCCGCAAGTGCCGCAGTCGTAGTACGACATGATGTTGCCCAGGTCCGGGTTGTAATATTCTCCGTTTGCATCTGTTTTGGGGCTGATAAAAATACAGTCCGAATTGACATAGTTTTCCTTGGGTTCGCCAGGCACATACGGATCGGCAGGTGTATCGCAGATGCCATCGCCGGCGGTATCGCAGTTGGAGCCGTTAACAAGTTCGGTGCCGTTGCCTTCGAAGGTGTGCGCCAGCCCAAAAAAGTGTCCCATTTCGTGTGCTACAACACCGGTGTTGATGCAATCCTTCCGTATGATAATTCCGCCGCCGGCAGTCAAGCCACATGCACCAATGGTGCTGGTGAAAGTTGTAACGAAGTAAATATTGATCCGGAATTCGGCATTGTACTTTGTCCGGATCTGGGGAATTTCAGTGTCCGGATCTTCGAGAATGTCGTGTTGCCAGTTGTCGTGATAGCGAAATTCACACACTTCAAACGACGCACAAATCGGCTCGAAAAAAGGGTTGATCCCCTCGACGGCTTGCTTGATGTCGGCTTCCGTGGCGCCGAAATTCCCAAGGCTGTCCTTGAAAATATGCGCGACGACGGTAAATTTTTTGTTGAGGCAGGGCAGCGACTCTTGCTGAAATTGGTAGCTCTGGGCATTCAGGTTGCCCACCAGGGCGATCAACAGGCCAGACAGGGTAAAAATGAAATTACGCATAGGATAAATGTGCGGTGCAGGTAAATTGTTTGGTGTTGGCAAATGTGGCAACTTTCCACAAGATTTTCATTGCTTAGCACTGCTTTGGTACTTTTTAGCATAAAATTGCCCTACTTTGGCACCTTGTAACGCGGAACCTTGTGCTGCGTAACCCAAACATGTTACACCAAAAATTTTTATCTGACCAACGCCTATTATGCGGATAACTTTAACCCTGCTGACGCTGCTTCAGACGGCTTTTCTAGTTGCTCAAACTGCCGATATCACCACTGGTTGTGCACCATTAGAAGTCAAATTCACCCCCCCAGCCGGGGCAATGTCGTACTTCTGGACCTTCAATGATGGCGGTACGTCCAACCTGGCCAGTCCGTCCAATATTTTTACCACACCCGGTACCTATGATGTAGAGTTCCGAACCTCACCCGCCGATCCCGTGCTCGGCACGGTAACAGTGACCGTATATCCGAAACCCGAGGTCGGCATAACCGCAGTGCCGGAATCGGGCTGTATCCCGTTGAGTGTCCTATTCACGGATACGACCCAGCTTGCCGGCGATATTCAGGTTACCATGCGCTCCTGGGTTTTTGGTGACGGCTTCAACGGCATTGGCATAAGCCCCAACCACATTTTCAACTCGGTAGGCAATTTTACCGTATCCCTTGAACTAACCACGAATTACAGCACCTGCAATGTTACCCAGGTGTTTACCGATAAAATTCGCACCGGTGTAAAGCCCAACGTCAATTTCACCACTATCCCGACACCGCCCGTGGCCTGTACGCCACCGCTGAACGTGCTTTTCACCAATATTACCACCGGTGGCTCCGGCTCCCTGACCTACCAGTGGAGCCTGGGTAATGGCAACACCTCAAACCTGGTAGACCCGCCCGCGCAAACGTATACCCAGAACGGCACTTTCACTGTCACGCTTGTGGCCACCGACGCTATCGGTTGCTCCGCATCTACAACCCGGCAGGTGGTCATCGGGCAGCCTACAGCCGATTTTGTTGTAGACGACACGTTGTGCCTCAGTGAACCGGTGCTCCTGAATAATACGTCGTCGGTCGGTAGCTATAGCTGGAATTTCGGTCCGAATGCTATTCCGCTCGGGTCTACGTTAAAAAACCCGGTGGTGTCCTTCTCCACTCCCGGTCAGCAAACGATTACGCTCACAGTTACCACCGCAGGAAACTGTAGCAGCACTGTTACCAAAACGATAATTGTTGATCAGGCAAATGCCGCGTTCACGGTGTCTCCAATGTATTCGTGCGGCGATCCGACCATTTTTAACTTCACGGCAACTTCGCCGTTTGCTTCTGCCTGGGAATGGACCTTTAGCGACAGTTCCACGGCCGATGTTAAAAACCCGACGTTTGAATGGACTACACCGGACACCACCGGCTATACTTCCCTCGGCTTATGGCTCGACACGGTGTATCTGAAGGTAACCAACCCATCCGGCTGTATGGACGAGTTTTTCCTGGTCGATTCAATCTGGCGGCCCAATGCCCGTTTTATTCCCAACAAGCAACATGGATGTGCACCTCTGACGGTCATGTTTGCCGACAGCAGTATTTCCAATGAGCCGATTGTGGAATGGACCTGGCTGTTTGATGACGGCACTGCCCCCCTGGTAAACAACACCAATGACCCTCCAACCCATACTTTCACCCAACCGGGCGAATACAACGTGTTGCTGGTAATTCGAAACAGCGCCGGTTGTGTCGACACTTCCTATGCCATTTTGATAGAAGTGGGCGAACCTATTGCGGGTGATTTCACGGCAGATAAATTCGAGGTGTGCCCCGGCGAATCGGTGCAGTTTACCAACCTGACCAATGACCCCAGGGTCGATGCCTGGCATTTTTCCTCCGAAAGTGACCGCCTCTGGCATTGTTTTCAAGATGAAAACCCGGTTTGGCACTACAACAGCGAGGCCGGCCCGATGGATGTTTCGCTGACGACGGAATACAACGGCTGTTTTTTCACCGTAACGAAAGACGATTTCGTGCTGGTAAAAGGCCCGGTTGCGCAATTGCACTATAAAACGACTTGCGACAATACGCTGGAATTTGAGTTTACCGATGAAAGCTACGACGCCACGCAGTTGACCTGGTACCTCGGCGATGGGGACAGCTCCCTGCTATCCAGTTTTGTGCATACTTACGCTATGCCCGGGGCGTACACGGTGATCTTAAAAGCCGAAAACCCCGGCTCCGGCTGCCCCATTTCCTACGATACAGCCACGGTATACCCAACCATATTGCAGGCGGATTTTGAATTGCCGGACACCATTTGTGGTGGTACACCCCAATTATTGGACGCCACAAAATCACTGGGTGTTAATGCCATCTGCTTTAAGGGCTACACCTGGTATTTTTCCTTCCAACGCCCTATCCGGACCGACAAAGACACCATGGAGTTCTTGTTTGGCCCATCGGGCCTGCAGACTGTTTGGCTCGAAGTAGAAGACATTAACGGCTGCAAAGACACCCTGCAACAAGACCTCGTGATCCACAACCGGACACCAGAGATCACCGTCGACAAGGACACTATTTGCATCCCGAGCACGGTCATGTTTACCGACCTGAGCACGGCCGACTTGCCGATTGTTTCCTGGGAATGGGATTTCGGAGACGGCAATACCAGTACCGATCAGAACCCGACACATACCTACACCACGCAACCGCCTAACGGACAGTTTTTTGAAGTAAAACTGGAAATCCGCGACGCCTTCGACTGCCCCGGTTATGCAAACCTGAATGTGTACGTGTACAAACCGGTGAGCAATATTCTGACCCTGCCTCAACCGCCGAATATTTGCGCCGGCGAGAGCATTTCCTTTACCGCTACGGACTATACCACGCACGGTTCCAATCTTAGTTGGTCCTGGAATTTTGGCAATGGCCAAACCAGCACGGCGCAAGGCTTCAGTGCCACCTACCCGAACGCCGGGCAGTATACCGTCAACGTGGAATTTACAGAAATCGCAACCGGCTGTAAAGGGACAAACACGGCAACCGTCAATGTACAGGGTTATCCGAATGCCAGCTTTACCAGCAATGTGGACGACCTGAGTATTATCTGTTATCCGCAAAACATGACGTTAACGAATACCTCAACGGCAGGTTCAACATTAAGTTACTCCTGGAGTTTGAGCAATGGCCTTACATCGACCCAAAAGGATATTTCAACAGTATTCCCCAAAGGCACGTATACGGTCACCCTGGTTGCGACCACCCCTTTTGGTTGCTCCAGTACAGCAACCAAGTCCTACACCGTGGTTGGTCCGGAGGGGTCATTTGAGATGGATAAAAACGTGATTTGCAAAGATGATGTCATCACGTTTTCATTGAAAGACACCATCAGCGTGAGTTCCTGGTCGTGGTCGTTTGGAGATGGCACCACCTCCAACAATGTAAACCCGGTTGCTCATGCCTTTACCTTCCGGCCTCCGAGCAATACCACACTCGTCAAGCTGGTGTTGCGCGGCGAAGATGATGCCTGCGCCATTACCGTTGAAATGCCGGTGAACTTCTCGCCGGTTAAGGCCGATTTTCAGGCAACTGCCGGGGCTTGTGCAGGCTCCTCCGTTGTGTTTACGAATACCTCAACACAAGCGGATTTGTCGAGTTGGAGTTTTGGCGACGGCAGCACTTCCCAGTTGTTGAACCCGGATCACATTTTCAATGAAACCGGAAGTTATATCGTAAAACTGGTTGTCACCGACCTGCCATTGGGCTGTGTTGACTCTGTTTTAAAAACAATCAATATTGCCGGCCTGGACCTGGAAATGTTTGGCGATACCACCATTTGCCCCGGTGACACAGTAATGATCGGCCTGGAATCGCCGGTCTTGCAAAATGCCACTTATATCTGGTCGCCGACCAATACCATTTTGAATCCAAAAGACGAAGCTATTGTAGATGTGGTACCTATTCAAACGACCACGTATACCTTGAAAGTAATCGACGAGGACGGTTGCCAGGATGAAGGCACCGTCACTGTAAACATACCGGTTGGATACACCGGCACGCAGGATTTGGATACCCTGGTGGCCAAAGGCTCAATGGTTGAACTCGTTGTAACCCCCGACCCGAACTACGCGTTCACCTGGACACCACAACAACCCGGGCCGGATTCCGACCCGTTTACCACGCCGGCGCTCGACAGTTCGGTGACCTACGTACTGACTGTTTCGGATACATTCGGCTGTACTGAACGGCAGTTTATTTTCAACATCCGCGTGGTTCCGGAAGACGTGTACGCCCCCAATGCCTTTACCCCGGACAACGACGGCAACAATGATGTATTCTACCTGCTGGCTGACGGCGACGAAGAATTGGTGCAAGTGCTCACGCTCCGGATTTACAGCCGATGGGGCGAGCTCGTGTATGAAGGTACGGGGCCACTGCCCACCACAGGCTGGGATGGGCGCATAAATGGTAAAAACGCGCCATCCGATGTATACGTATGGGTGGCTGAAGTAGAATTTATTACCGGTAAACGGGAAATACACAAAGGTGATTTAACCTTGCTGCGCTAATCGCAACGGCATTAGAGTATGAAGAGGGCGTATCTTAAGTCCTCGTATGACGATTCCAAATTTTCACCATGAAACACGAGGCCACGGAGTTAAATCCTCCGTGGCCTCGTATGTTACCTGACCATGCGGTACTCGTCCTACGACTCGAAGTCGTAGGACGAGTAGGTTGTCCATGCCTCCGCGGTGAAAAATTATTCTACGGCAGGCCTTTCAGATTTCTCTCTTTTGAAATAGCCTCTTTGCGTCCGGGAAACAAAAGTAAAGCAGCCGCGTGCACCGGGTCTTTCGAAGAACATCCCTTTTTCTATCTTTACCGCTCAATTGCTCAATTCAAACACAACATTCCATGATTTTAAAGGGGAAAAAAGGCATCGTATTCGGCGCCCTCGATAACCAAAGTATTGCCTGGAAAGTAGCCGAGCGCTGCGTTGAAGAAGGCGCCCAGATTGTACTCACCAACGCTCCGGTAGCCATGCGTATGGGCGAGATCAATAAACTCGCCGAGCAGTGCAAGGCGCCGGTAATCCCGGCAGATGCTACTTCGCTTGAGGATTTGGAAAACCTGATCCAGAAAAGTATGGAGCACTTTGGCGGCAAAGTGGATTTTGTTCTCCACTCCATCGGCATGTCGGTCAATGTGCGCAAAGGCAAACCGTACATGGAACTGAATTACGACTGGATGCAAAAAACCTTTGATGTCAGCGCCATTTCCTTTCACAAAACCATGCAAACGCTCTGGAAACTGGACGGTATCAACGACTGGGGTAGCATCGTCGGCCTGACGTACATCGCCGCGCAACGCGTATTTCCCGACTATTCTGAAATGGCCGAATCGAAAGCGCTGCTGGAGTCTTTCGCACGCAGCTTCGGTTACCATTTGGGCACTGCCAAAAACGTGCGGGTGAACACTATTTCCCAATCCCCCACTATGACCACTGCCGGCCAGGGCATCAAGGGGTTTCAGGAATTTTTCGACTATGCAGATAAAATGTCGCCGCTGGGTAATGCACCGGCTGAAGCTTGTGCCGACTACTGCATCGCGTTGTTTAGCGACCTCACCCGTTTTGTAACCATGCAAAACCTGTTTCACGACGGCGGTTTCTCCACCATGGGCATGAACCCGGCACTCGTGCAGTAATTCCCGGGCAACGCCAGCGCTTTTTGTACGTTTGTGGGAATATGTATTTCGCGATCATGACTTTTGGCTTTTCACCACGGAGGCACGGAGGTATGGAGAAAAAAAACTGGTGGA
This sequence comes from Lewinellaceae bacterium, assembly GCA_020636075.1. Classification (GTDB taxonomy): domain Bacteria; phylum Bacteroidota; class Bacteroidia; order Chitinophagales; family Saprospiraceae; genus M3007. The sequence goes on from JACJYO010000001.1 coordinate 479,377, forward strand.
TCACTCGTCCTACGACTTTGAGTCGTAGGACGAGTCTATTCACCAGCAGCTGCATTCTGCATCTCCTCGTCGCCACGGTGAAAAATTGGAGGCTACTTTCCAGCATTATTCTCCTCTTCTTGCCGCTGCTCCTGCAGGCACAGAACGAACAGCCCCAGGCAGCCAGCAGTACAGCGCAGTATATTCCCATTCCCGACACATTTCCGGTAGTATTCAGTTTCTCCATTTCTCCGGAGGAAACGATGCCTGCCGACGATACCCTGCCCGATGCCGATTTTCGGATGTACGACCCGGCGCGCAGACCGCTGATCGATTGGGGAACCACAGGCAACATTGGAGCGCCGGGCCGCCCATTGCTTTTTCAAAGTGAAGAACGCCGGGGTTTCGACGCCGGTTTCCACGGATTTGACTTGTACCAGCTTCGGCCTTCCGAGCTACAGTTTTTCCAAAACCCGCGCTCATTTACCGATTTGTATTTTTCCCAGGGCCGTATTCAGAATGACAACCTGCTCCGGGCACGTTTTTCCCGGACGTTTAGCGGCGGACTCAATTTTTCACTGCAATACCGCACATTCAATCACGCCGGCCAGTACCGGTATCAGGCAGTCAAACATACCTCCTTGGCTTTCGGTGTTTGGTATCCGGTGAATCCGCGATATGAGTTTTTTCTGGTTTATGCCCGAAACACCGATAAACAGCAGGAAAATGGCGGTGTGGTGCCCGGTACTACTTTTGGAAGTGGCCAGTTTAGTGGCCCGATCAATGCCGAAATTCAACTGGCTGACCAACAGGCATTGACCCGGCACGCCAATTGGTCGTTGCACTGGACCCACCACCTGAAATTCACGGGCATACGGGATAGCAGTGCCGGCAAACGCGTTTTACGCGCTTCGCATACCGCTGAACTGAGTCGCCAGACGTATAAATTTTCAGATCCGGGCAGCAACCCCGGGCGGAACATCGGCTCTGATTCCTTGTATTTTGATACGTTTTTTGTAGACAAACGCGGCATCCGGAATTTCCTGGAGTATTACCTGCTCGACAACCGGTTTACATTGAACACGTTTAAATCCAAACGTCCCGGGAAACCTTCGGACGAGCTCGCACTTGGCCTGCGCCACAAGTTGTTCACCTTGAAACAGGAACCGTTGCAGGATTCGGTTATCTCGAACCTGTTTTTGACCAGCGATATCGTTTTTAAACCTTCCGACCGGTTTTCCGTGGATGCACATGGTGCGCTCGGCGTGTTGAGCAATTTTGGTGAATACCAGGTGCAGGGCAACCTGTTGCTGGGTTTGGGTATTGCCGGAGAATTCCGCGCTTCGCTGCTCAGCCAGCGCTACCCGGCGCCCTGGCAGTTTCAGCGGCTTTACATCAGCAAGCGCCTCCTTTGGTCAAACGATTTTTCCAAGCCGGTCGAAACTACGCTCTCTGCCAGCTATGCCTTGCCTAAAATCGGCTTTGAAGTGCAAGGAAAAACCCACCTGGTAAACAATTATTTGTACTACGACCAGAACGGCATTGCGGCTCAAACCGGTTCGCCGCTTCAAGTCGCCCAACTTATTTTACAGGAAAATCTGCGGCTGTGGCGATTTCGTTTTAACAATACCGTGGCCTTGCAACGGGCCAACCGCGACGATGTGTTGCGGCTCCCGAGCTGGTTTACCAAAAACAGTGTTTTCTATTCCGGGCCGCTGTTTAAAAAACGGATGCAGATTGAATTGGGTGTCGATTTTCGGCTGAACGGCGCTTTCATGGCGGATAGTTATCATCCGCTAACCGCCCAGTTTTACCTGCAGGATTCGGTGGAGGCCAAGCCCTACCCCTGGCTGGATGCCTTCGTTTCTTTCAAGGTGAAATCGTTCCGGTTTTTTGTGCGCTATGAAAACCTGGCTACTTTTTGGGATGGCCAAACGGCATTTTACCAAACGGCAAATTACCCGCAACCTTTTGGTTCCTTCCGATTCGGCGTTGCCTGGCGATTTCTGGATGAAAATCAGGCGCAACCCGGGGCAAGCACACCAACCGATCAAAGCACAAACCGGCCACAGGGGCCGGGCAGGACCACATTTTGATCAACAAGATTTTCTTTAGAAAAAACTGAAACCGCGGGATCAATCCTGTGCGGCTCCTGACAAAATCGCCTCAATATCGACCAGCAGTTTTTTGCCTTCTTCCGAAAATTTGGCGTTAGCATCAGGCCTGTTTTTTTCCCGCATCACGAAACCAAAGTTGTCGGCAAGCACCTCGTCCGGGTGGATGATGTAGCCGGTATTGTCTTTGATCTGGCGGAAAAAATCGGGCAATTCGCGCAGGTTGAGCGTACTGCTGTAACCATCATCCTTGGTGATGACCTGCCACTTTCCATCGGCTGTTTGTTGAATCTGGTACAGGTTAAATTCAACGTAAGCGAAAAAGGTATAGCGCCCCTCCTTGTATCCCACATGACTGGAATAAAGTACCGGAATGGCGTCGATTGAACTACCGTCGTCCAGTGTCAGGGTAATGCGCTGCGCAAAATCAACGCCATCAGGGTTGTAAAGCACGCGGGCGGCCAGGCCCTCCGGTACTTCCAGATTTTGCAATCCGATATCTTCAAAGCCGATGAGTTTGTACAATTGGCGCCGTTTTTCAGGGTTCAGGCGGCTGTACACGTGGAAAAGTTCGTGGTAAATCGTGCTTTCCAGCGTGGCGGAGTTGGATGGCACCAAAGCGTCTTCCGGGATAACGATTGTATTTTCCCGGGTATAATACACCGACCGGCCGTAGTGTTTTCCCTTGGTTTTTATGAGGATCAGGGTGTCCGGGAAAATGTTGTTGGAAACCTGCTGGCAGGTTTTAAAAACCGATTGCACAATGGATGAGGTGCGCCGGGCTTCTTCTTCAGAAAAGGCTTCAACATCGCGGCGCAGGTAGTCCATAAATTCGGGAAGCAGATCTTCCCGGGTTTGTCCGTCCTTGAGCGGCTTTTTTATTTGAATGGACATTTCAGAAGCCGTAACCAGTTCAAAAAAGCGATCTGTTTTGTCCTGAAGCAACACCTGAGCCGAACCGGCGCTATCCAGCAAAATCAGGGTATGGTTTTCATCAAGGATAACCGTTTGCGTCGGAACAGGCTGGTGCGCCGTACAGGAAAAGGCCCATGTAAGGGCAATCAACAGGGAAGAAATGAATTTGAACATGCTTGTTTTTTTGAAAAAGAGGACAAAATCAGGGTTAAAAATCCCGCTTGCAAAACCATTAACCGGTATTCTTAGACCAACGACGAAAAATATTGTGCCGGAAGGTTAATCCAACTGTTTTAACAATTCGCGCACCAGCTTCGGCACACCAGAGCTGGCAGGCTCAGCCAAAACGGTCAGGTTGGGCATTTGTTGTAATTCCCAGTTCAATTGGGGGTTTGGGTCCACGTAATAATAAGGGATATGCTGCGGCGCATAAGCCATCAGGCCGGCTGCCGGGTAAACTTGCAATGAAGTGCCGATAATCAGGAAAACAGCGGCTTCAGAAGCCAGTTGCGCCGCGGGGAGCAGCATTGGCACTTCTTCGCCAAACCATACGATATGCGGACGCAATTGAAAGCCCCGGTCGCAACAGTCGCCGAGCAGTACATCGTCCATCCGGTCATATATCAGGTCTGGATGACCTTCGGAGCGCACTTTTCGAAGTTCTCCGTGCAAATGCAGCACCTGACGGCTGCCTGCGCGTTCGTGCAGATCGTCCACATTTTGGGTGATCACGTGTACATCGAAAGCTTGCTCCAGATCGACCAGGGCCGTATGACCGGGATTCGGATCTACGGTGTGCAGCTGTTGTCGACGCTGATTGTAGAATCGCAACACCAGTTCCGGATCGCGCCGCCATGCCTGTGGAGTAGCTACATCCTCGATGCGGTATTGCTCCCATAGGCCCCCGGAATCCCGGAAGGTGCTGATCCCGCTTTCTGCCGAAATCCCGGCGCCGGTGAGGACGATCAGTTTTTTCATAGTTTACGGTTTCCGGGCACGCAAGGAATACACCATCGGAATTTTGTCTTCCAGCCCCTGAATACGGTAATTCCCGTCGGGTCCTTGTACTGTTTTATCAAAGCAGTCGTAAGGTGAGTAGGGATATTCGTTTAAAAATTCCAGTTGCAGGCCCTGGCGCAGCAGGGCATTGATCACTTCGCTCAGACTGTGATTCCAACCATATTCTTTGTATTGCAGGTCGGCGTAGCGATCGGCATAAGTCCCAGTTTGCTCGGTTTCGATGACGCCGGCATTGTGGTAGGCATATTTGATGAATTCCATTTTTTCGTCGAGCATCCAGATCACAGGATGGAATTCCGCCAGGTAAAAAACGCCGCCATTTTTGAGAAAATGGGCGATCACTTTAGCCCAGGGTTCCAGATCCGGCAGCCAACCTACTACGCCGTAGGAAGTAAAAACAATATCGAACTGCCCGTCCAAATGCTGTGGCAGGTCATACACATTGCAACAGACAAAGCGGGCATCCAGGCCGGCTTCGAGGGCCAGCTGGCGGGCATAGTCGATGGCGTTTTCTGAAAGGTCACAGCCGGTCACCTGTGCACCAAGCCGGGCCCAGGAAAGAGTATCCTGCCCGAAATGGCATTGGAGATGCAGCAGCGATTTGCCGTGGACATCGCCGAGTTCGCGCAATTCAATGTCACCCAGGCTGGATTTGCCTTTTTTCCAGGCCTCTACATTGTAGAATTCGGAGTTTTTGTGGACCTCGGTGCGCAGGTTCCAGGCCTGGCGGTTAGCGTCGATATAGTCTTGCATAAAATCGTGTTGTTCCGGTTAACCCTGATTATGACCAATCTTTATGGAGACGGGTGTTTTAATTTTTTTTGACAGGATCGACATGATTTTACAGGCTCAACGGTCTTTGGCCGTTGAGCCTGTTCTATTCTGGTTATCCTTGTCTGTTTTTTTGCACGGTCAAAGCTTGGGTTTGTGAAATTTTGAAAGGAAAATTGCTCTACACAACACCAAACATTCCAAAAAAATTCAATGCGCCAGTGCTTGTGCCTGAATCATCTGCCGGGCGCCCCCCACCGGGGCAAACGACACTTTAAGGCCGGAGGCACCGCCGCTGTTAAAATAGAGCAGTTGCATTTGATGCCAGCCTTGCTGCAAGTTGGCATAGCCGGAAGCCTCCAACATTCCGTGGTCGCCGCTGTTATCGACCACCAACTGGCCGTCGATCAGGAGTTGGCTGCCGTCGTCCGATTCCAGAAAAAACTGGTGGCCATAAGTCTGCGGGATGTAGATGTAGCCTTTCCAGATCATACCGCAACGGTCGGTTTTGCAAATGGGATCCAGATCAAAATTGGAGACAACAGCATTTTTCAATACCGACGCATACTGGAGTGTCCGCATGTCATATTGATCCGTTTGCACCACACTTAAATTCAAACCGGCTTGTGGTTGCCGGAACATAGACAAATTGGGCATGAGCGGAAACTGTCGAACTACTGCCGTATCAACCTTGCTTGCCAGCACACCATCTTTAAACGCGCGGGCCCGAATCGTGCGCGTTTCATTGAACATCGTTGGCTGGGTAAAGGCCATGGATTTGTCGGTTGGCTCCGAGCCATCCACCGTATACCGGATGGTAGCGCCAGGCGTGGAACAGGTCATGGAAACGATGGGGCGCATGGTCTGGGGTTCGTAGTTGACCTGGATTTCTGGTCGGGCAACAAAAGCGCCGTAATTGGCAATCTTCAAGGCGAAGGCCTGGGGAGATTTAAACGTATTCACATCGAACCCGGGAAGGTAAACGATGGTGTTGCGCCCTACCACATCCGTACGGAGGCGTTGTTTGGTTGTTAGGAAACTCACGTCTGCATTACGCGGCAGTTGAATGTCTTTCAACACAATCCGGTTGTCGGAGGGATATTTAGGAAAAATGGCATAGAGCGTATTCATTTTGGGATTGTAGGTATAAAAAACTTCCTTGACGGCGAAGCCGGGGTCGGGCTCCAGGGTTTGTTTTACGAGCAGGTCAATGCCGGATTCCCGGGCTGTGGTGCGGTCAATTTTATAATCCTGTTTTCCATCGCTCCACTGGTACGGAATCCGCCAGCGCCGGGTATTGTAAATCGCCTCGCCGTTGATTTCCAGCCATTTGCCGATATCCAACAGGCGTTCCTGCATGATTGGTGGAATTTTCCCATGTCCATCGGGGCCAATATCGAGCAGCAGATTACCACCACGGGAAACCTTGTCGATCAAATGTACGATCAGGGCTTGCGAAGAATTATAGTCCTGAGCATCTTCGGCACGGTTGTACCCATAGGAAGCGCCCATACCGCGGCTTTCTTCCCAGGGATGGTTTTCAAAATCAACATTGGGCTCGTATTCCGGTGTGTACACGCCGCCGTGGTTGAACCGCACCCCACTCCCCCACCGGTCATTTACAACGACCTGTTCACGCACAGGGCTTTGATTGTAGAGCCAGGCCAGGAATTGTTGCGAGCGCCAGGTTTCCGGTGTTTCCTCCCAATCTCCGTCGGCCCAGAGCACCCAGGGCTGGTATTGGGTTACCAGATCGTGGAGTTGGGGCAAAGTATGTTCGTAGGCAAACCGGTTGTGGTCAAATTTCCACAGGGGGTTATACCATTCGTACAGGGAGTAGTACAAACCCGGTTTGACCGTTGTTTTGCGCAGTGCGGCCATAAGGTCGCCTACCAGATCGCGGCGCGGGCCGGTCGACATGGCATTCCAGGGGAAACGCCAGGTTTGGTCGGCAGTAGCGCTGGGCCACAAACAAAAACCATCGTGGTGTTTAGCCGTGAGTACAACGTATTTGGCGCCGGCTTTTTCAAACAAACTGGCCCAGGCATCGGGTTCAAACAGCTCGGCATGAAAATCATTTGCCAAATCGTAATAGCTGCGATTGCCGAAGTTTTTCAAGTGATAATCGCGCACCAGACCGTTGTGCGCGTTCGATTCCAGCGATTGCTGGTACCATTCGGCATAATTTCCTTTGGCGGTAAAAGCCGGAACAGAATACACCCCCCAGTGAATAAAAATGCCAAATTTAGCATCGAGCCACCACTCGGGTGTAGGCCGGGTGTCGAGCGAAGCCCATTCCGGTTGGTAATTCTGCGCAATGGAGCGAATACATAATGTTATGAAGATCAGGAAGATGAACTGTCGTTTCATGGTCTGGATTTTAGTTTGCTATTTGGCAAATGTAATGCGGGATTAACAGGGTTACTAAAAAAATTGCCGTCATCTGTTTGGCCTCTCCCGTGATTTGATTTAAATTTGTTGTATCAGTACATTAATACAATTATCTCCGCCTACTCAATTTTTACTAAAATGATAACTACTTACGAAAATGCGGGATGATTGATCGCATGAACTGATGGAACAAAAAACAACACCAACAAGGGGCGCTTCTCTAAAGAGAGAGCGTCCTTTTTTATTTTTGCCGCCCACTTGGACTCGATAAATGCGCTATTTCCTGATTTACAAGCCCTATGGTATGCTTTCGCAATTTACCCCGGAAGCAGCCGACCAGCAAACCCTGGCGGATCTGAATTATGTATTTCCAGGGGATGTTTACCCGGTTGGCCGGTTAGACGCCGATAGCGAAGGGTTACTGCTGTTGACGAACGACAAACGGGTTAATCAGCGCTTGCTTCAGCCTAATGAGGCACACGAACGCCGGTATTGGGTACAAGTAGAGGGCATTCCGACGACAGCGGCTCAGGCGCAGTTAGCGGCGGGTGTTTCAATTCGGTTAAAGGGCAAGGTATACCAAACACGCCCTGCAGTTGTATCGTTGTTTTCCGAGTCGCCGGTATTACCGAAGCGCATCCCTCCTGTGCGCTTCCGCAAGACGGTACCCGATAGTTGGTTAGAGTTGCGCCTTACGGAAGGAAAAAACCGGCAGGTTCGGCGTATGTGCGCAGCAGTTGGATACCCTGTATTGCGATTGGTACGGGTGGGAATAGGGAAAATCGAGCTGGGCCAACTCCAACCGGGAGACGTCATCGAAATAGATCAGAAGGCAGTCTACGAATTATTTTAAAGACAGCTTTAATCTTTAGGTGTATCGGATGGTGCTGTATTCAGAAGTTCCTTCATTTTTTGGATCAGCCAGATCCGCTCGGAAATCATGGGATTATCGACTACCTCCTGGTACATTGTTTCCAGTTGTTCCCAATCCTTGTACGGTTGTCGCCACCAGTTATTAAAATGCAACATGGTGTTTACGAAGTTCCGTTGGAAAAGGATCTTTTCCCGGGCAATATTTCGCTCCCGGGCCAGGGCTACACGAAAAGCCATGAGTTTGCTTTCAATCAGATCGAAATCATTTTCACCGGTTTCAAAAAGAATTTTGATTTCCAGCAATTTATGCATGTACTTATAGCTGGTATCATGAAAATTCAGGTGCATTATCAGGTGATGCGCCTCTTGAAAACGTCCGGTATAAAAATAAACAAATGCCTGGCAAAAGTCTTCGTACAGTGCCGAGGATTGTGGCCCTTTTATTTTGTTTTTAAAGGTATCAAGCAGGGTCTGAACCAGTTCAAACTCCTTACCCAACACCCCTGTTTTTATCATACTGAGCATTTCGATGTGTTGGATCGTCCCCTCTTTATTTAACCGATCGGGGCGGATTCTGCGTCGGAGCAGATCGAACAGGATTTCGCGATACGGCTTTTCCCGAAAGCGCCGGGCGCAAAAATTGTATGCCAACGACTCAAATCGCTTGAGATAATAGAGCGATAATGAGGCTTCCTGGTCTTGCAGCATCGTTCTGAACTCCTCAAAAACCTGCTCGGCGCCCGCAGTATCGCTCTGTAAGAACACCAGTGCTTTCCGGCTGATTTGCACTAAGGGATGTTTGTAGGCAGGCTTGGTCGCCCAACAATCCAATTCCCGGATATACTCTGCCACTTCCTGTTCTTGCAAGATCGGACTAAGGGAATTCTGATTAAAAATAGCCGTCAGCATTTCCAGGCGTTTGATCAGATAAAACTGATCAAACGCTGCGAGGGATCCCTGTAGATTGAAGTCCCCTTTTTGCTCTGTTTTCATGCCCCAAAAATCGGATTTAGCCTCTTCGGCCTGCCAGTTTTGCATAAAGGCAATAAGGTCGTGGGAATTAATTTGGGCTGATTCGCGTTCAAGACGTTGCTGGTATTTATCACACAAATCAAAATCGCCCTTCTCCTGAAAAAACCGCAATATCTGCGTGTGGTTATGTACAGGGCGGTCTAATGATTGATCCATTTGTGCCACAATAAACTTCCGGATGTACTTCAGAGTACTCGTTGCAAGGTTATTTATGGTTTGTGGCACATAATCGCGCTTGGGAAAAATGCCTGCATAGAGCATTTTTTTTGTCAACCCTGAAGCACCGTCATTGCCTGAAGCCAACGCTTTAAAAAGTTGTTTTACCAACAACCATTCTTTAGATGCGTCTTTGCCATCTGTACAATATGGCGAGTGTAAAAAGAGCTCCAAACTGTGTTTTTCCTGCTTGGAAAATGTGCGCAGCGTAGCTACCAATTCAGAATTAACCATGCCTTGATTATTTGCTTCCAGGTAAAAATCGAGAAAAATGTAATGGGCGAATTGAGTGCCGTAATAGCAACTTAGAGCCTTAAAGTTATACTAATATGCCTGAAAGTATCATCGTTCTGGAGATCGTAAATGATCGCAATAGTGCAACAGAAACCGCACAACAGTGCTCCGCACTGACATCCTCGTATTATGAAAAGTCTGCCGACGCCAATGTGTCTTATCCTTTTAGCTGGGCGCCGGGAGACTCGGAACTAATCGAATCAATAAAAGTTGGTGTTGGCGGCATTGACTTTATTCTGAAATACGACGACACCAATCAAATCGTCCTGCTAACCGGTATTTGCAATTCAGCGTATGAACCATATTTCAATATTAGCGACAAAACGCTGGTATATGATGACGGCAACACCCAGTTTAATGCAGACTTTGTTTTGATTAACGGGACTGAAATCGAGATCAGTATTGTGGCAATGGCTGATACCACGATCAATGCATACGAATAAGCTGACCTCCGAACCGGGTGTAACGCTGCCTGTGGGTTTTTACCTCGCAAGTAAAATTGCAAAATAATGTAATTGCATGCAGGACGAGTCTGATATTACCTTTGAACTATCAAACAGCAGTTAAAGAATCAAACACCAGGTACCTCGAAGCCTATTCGCCAAAGAACCCCACTCCAAACCAAATTGATAGGCCCTGTTTAAGTCGCTCCAGAATTTCCAGATATTCCCCACCGGTGGATTGCCTTTTGGCAATTCACCGGGAAAACTAAGAAGCGGCTGGTAAACATGCGATTGCAGTTTCTTCAAAATCAATCTCTTTATGAAAAGAATTTTGGTATTAGCCTTTACGTTCCCAAGCATTTGTTGTTTGACATCGCTTAATTCTTCCAAGCATCAATTCGATCCTCCATCACAAGTTATTCTTCAAGATACATCCCGAAACACCACACTTCAATTTACAAAAAATGGTAGCACCTGGGCTATCACAAGTGGAGACCAGGATACTTATTTAGCCGCTATTGCCGATCAAATTTTTGGCGTTGTCAATGTTGGGAGTTTTCAAAACAGCACAATTGAATTTGATTCTTCCTATACAATAGCAATAATATCAGCAGTGTGCTCCGATACCAATGGGAAGTCTGTGCCAATAGGTGTGGAATTTGCCTTCATTTCGCAGTCAGCCAATACGGCTTTTACCTATCAATTTGCAGAAGCACATACTTGTACTGGTGCACCCTGTTCATGTTGCGTATTTGTAAAAAATGAAGACGGCACAATTAAGGGCTGCAAATGTGACACTGTTGATCATGATTGTCAACTTTACTCAGGCCCAAACAGGTGTAACCATAGTGTATCAACAAATTGAATTATTCCATTCCCAATGGGCAAAACCGGGAATGATCTGCCAAGTAAAAAGGGAAAAAATTGTAATCGGCAAGCCTGAGTAATGCCTATACCTTTGACTTAGCAAAACGGAAAACAACGTTCAATTTTCTACCTACAAAAGCCTATTCGCCAAAGGACCCCACTCCAAACCAGTTTGATAGGCCCTGTTTAAGTCGCTCCAGAATTTCCAGATATGCTCCACCGGTGGATTGCCTCTTGGCAATTCACCGGGAAAACCAAATAGCGGCTGATAAACACCTGGTTCCGGTCAACTTTAATTCGCTAGGGTAAAGCCGGTCGGTTTTGGAACAGAGCCTGTTTTAAAACTGCTTGATTCAAGTCCAGATTACAGAAAACGAGTATGAAAGCCGGCGCAAAGTTATTTGCGGCCGGCTTTTGTATTTTTAAAGGAATGGCAAGGTATCCCAAAACAAATCATCCAGGCATTTTACCAAAGCGCTCCTCCAGGATTCGAGATCGGTACGCAAATATTTGCTCCACTTGACGCCGCACAAATAAGCGGTGTGCTACCCGACCAATTAGTCCCATCGGCAATTTATAATGCAGCAAGTCCGTCATTTCCACTCCATTCGGAATGGCTTTGAAATGGTGTTCATGGTGCCATATGGCATATGGGCCAACGCGCTGTTCGTCCACGAAAAACGCCTTTTCCCGGACATGGGTAATTTCGGTCATCCAAAACAAGGGGATACCTAATATCGGCTTAACCGTATAACAAATGATCTGCCCGGGATAGGTAGCATTCAACCATTCCGGATCCGACTTAATTTCAAAACCAAGATGTGGTGGGGTAATTTTGCTCAGGTTAAGCGGTGTGGAGAAAAATCCCCATGCCTGTTCGAGCGATATCGGCAATTGCTGGGTGTATTTGAGCGAGTAGACGGCCATTTTTTTTGGGCATCTAACAGCCGATGGTATAAAAAGTTGCTGGTATCCGCCAAACCTTGTTGACGGATACCAGCCGGAATTAGCCTGTTGGCTTACATATTTTCCTGGATAAACTTATCCAGTTTATCCGGGTACTCTTTTTTGTATTCGTAGTTCAAAACATCATAAGTGGTTACAATTCCCACCAATTCATGTTTGTCATTCACAATGGGTACCGCGTGGAACAAATGCTCCATTAAAACCTCAGCGGCTGCGCCTATGTGCTGTTCGGGCTCGAGCGTTGCCAAATGCGTAGTCATCACTTCACTGACCCGCATGTCCTGATAGGCCACAGCGGAAAGACCAAGTTTAAAAATATCCCAGGAGGTAATCAAGCCCACCAATTTTTTATCCTCAATAATCGGAATGTGGTGAATCCGTTTGGTCATGAAAATTTCCCGTGCATCCCCAAGCGTATTATTGGGTTTTAAGGTGACCACATTCGCGGTCATGATCGTGTGTAAGGGTTCGTTCATCATAGGCTATGTACATATTTTAAAGGCCAAACGTAAAATGGTATTTAAACTAAATATTGTTGCTCGAATGTAGCAGGCTTCTTCTGATTCTCCAAAAAATTCCCCGACCACTTGGTTAAATTAACGGTAATGGAGTTCATTTGCCCAGTTCCCTGGCCCGGCCAAGTGCTGCCTGGGTGCCGGCGATAATATCCTCATGCAGGGCAGTTTCTTCGAAAACACGCAATGCAGCCTCTGTTGTTCCACCCTTACTCGCCACTTTTTTTATCCAGGATTCGCAGGATTGATCGGCTTTATTGTACAAATCCACGGCGCCGGTAAAGGTTTGTCCAACCAAAAGCTCAGCCTCCGCATCGCTAAAACCCATCTGCCGCGCAGCCTCAATCATGGCATTCATGAAAAAATAAACATACGCCGGACCAGAACCTGAAATGGCCGTAGCGGCATCCAGCATGGATTCCTGTTCCACATACAAGGTTTTTCCCGTCGTATTAATCAGGTTTTGGACCATTACCAATTCGATGCGGGTGACTGCCTCGGTACTGGTAAATACCGTAACACCCGCGCCGATCTGGGCCGGCAGGTTGGGCATGGCGCGCACAATTTTTTGTACGCCAAGCGCCTGGGCGATTGCGCCGGTTTGGATACCCGCCATAATGCTGAGGAAAACCTGGGAAGCATCAACAAAGCCCCGAATCTGATCAAAAAGCGCCGGCGCATCCTGCGGTTTTACAGCCACGATGACCAGGTCGGCTTCGGCGGCACATAAACGCGGATCACTGAAAAACAGACCTTCCTGGATCTGGCTCAACTGATTTGCTTTTTCAACGGTCCGGCACAGGATCATCAATTGGTCCGGTTTGACAATCCGGCTGCGCAAAAAACTCTGGGCATATGTAAGGCCCATATTTCCGCCTCCAATTATGAGAATTTTCATGGTGTATGTCGAAATGAGTCTTCCAAAACTGCGCGCCAAAGATGCTTTTTTACGCCGAGCAAAACACAAATGGAAACTAATTTTAACCCATGTCGGTTAGAAAATTAATCCTAAGACAATCTTTCAACCATGCCACCAACGATTTTCATAAACCATACAATCAACCTGACGCCTTTTTCCCCGGAAGACAAACAATACCTGGTGCAGTATCTCAATGACCCCATTGTCTACAGAAACACCTTGCAGATACCAAGCCCATACACCGATGAGGAGGCAGAAACCTGGTTGAAAATAGTAGCCCAGAATCGCGAAAAACTCGGCACGGAAGCCAATTGGGTAATCCGGCATCAAAAAGATGGCTTGTTGGGCAGCATAGGCCGGGCCATGAAAAACCATGGCAAGGGCCACCTTGAAGAAATCGGCTATTGGCTGGCTGCTCCATTTCGTAGTCAGGGTATAATGACCCAAGTGGTGCAAATATATTCCGACTGGTTGTTTGCAAATCACCCGGACCTGGTACGCATTGAGGCAAATGTGTTTCCGCACAACGCCGCGTCAATGCGTGTTTTGGAAAAAGCCGGATTTGAGCGTGAAGGCTACGCGCGCAAATTGCACGTTAAAAACGGCGTCTATCTGGATTCGATCCGGATGGCTAAAATCAGGTAACACTGTTTTGCTTACCGGGTTGCAACCACCATTTTTTTCTGAATTAACCCGTCATTAGCCAGCATCTGCAGCCAGTAAATACCTGGTGGCAAGGGGCCAAAATCGATGGGCTGGCGCAAGGGGCCTGCAGGGAGATCAAATGCTTGCACCCCTACCGATTGGCCGTTTGCATTGAATAAACTGGCCTGCAACGGTCCGCCACCAAACTGTTCGCCAACCAGCTGAAATGCCCCGTTTGATGGATTTGGATAAACAGAAATGGATGCAAGGCCAGGCAGATCCACACTTTTCACCAAAGTAGAATCCACAACAACGGTCACCGGAACACGGCCGCTGAGACACTCCTTGCCCGGAAAATCAATTTCCCAGTTGAAAAAATAATAGTACCGCTGGTTGCCGAAACTGGAACCGGTAATGCGCAAATAATCCGGCACCTCATAAGGATACTGCACTCCCTGATCGCTGCGGCGCAACTGGGGACCGTTGCTGCCCAGCACCTGCTGATTCACGGAAATATCTGTAGTCAACCGAAGCCCGGTTCCCTGCGGAATATCCATGTCGAGATTAAGCACCGTTGTGCCGGCTGGGATATCTACCTCTTTGCTTTGGATTGGAATATTGAAGGCGTTCGAAAGGACGATTTTGCGTACACCGGCTATGTTGGTGTACACCTTCACGCTTGCCAGCCGGAAAGGCGCAATACAATCAAATACAATATCGCCATTGGTTTGCGGACTGGCAAAATTGGAGCCCAAATGCGAAGGCATGCCCGCAAACTGGTTCGATCGGTCATAAATCGCATTGTTAGCTACCCAATATGTGGTCGAAGTTTGGAGCGGTGGTGTTTCGAATAGATCGCCCGTGAACAACACGGTACCGCCAATGGCCGAATTATACCAAATTAATTCATCGCCCGTAGCCGTCAAAGAAGCCACCGACCCCACAGCAACCGTGTCGGGTACCGGAACCGGCAAAGGTGCATCCAAAACTGTCACAATGACCGGAGTTGAGCTAAACTGCGCACAAAGCCCCTGGGCTGTCACTGCATACGAACCCGGCGTATCGACCATGATGGATGCTGTGGTATCCCCGGTCGTCCACAAATACCCGGCTGCCAGTGATGAAGTAAGTTCCACGGCCCCACCAATACAAAAAACGGTATCCCCTATTGCCGTGATTTGCGGAGTTTCTACCGGGTCGACCACCACCATCACTACATTGGACACAGCCGTGCAACCTTCTTTCGTCGTAACCGTGACCGCATAAAGCCCCGCCGCACTAACCACGATCTGTGCATCTACCGACCCGGTGGTCCATTTGAACGCATCGTAAACACCCGGCACCTGAATTTGTACACTGTCGCCGCTGCAAAACACAGTATTGCCTTGAGGCGAGGCCACGACAGGTGGAATAACACATTTCCCCTCCTCCACCGTCAGGTATTGGTCTACTTCGGGTGCAAGCAACGTATCAACCCTGCCGGACGGCCAGTGGATCAGCACCGAATCAATTTGCGTAAGTTGCCCCATGCCAAAATGCACCTGAGTGGAATTCATTATTCCGTAGCTCTCTCCCGAGCGCACCTCACGCACCTGGGTACCCAAAGCGCTGTACAAAAACACTTTTGCTCCAATAGCACTGCGATTGCTTTGCACACCGCGCAGGTTGAGGCCAAAAAAGTGGTTGTCATTGCCATCGTTGAACCACATGGCATCCGGGATGGCACTCGGCTCAGTATAGATTTCTGCATACCCGGCGTAGATATCCTGGAAGCCGTCGTGGTTCAGATCGCCCAGGGCAAAAGATTCCATTTTTACCTGATCCAGAATTTCCGTGTAGGTAAACGTTTTATCGCCATTATTTCGAAAAAGATAGTGGTCGGACCCGGCTACCAGCAGATCGACGTAGCCGTCATTGTCAAAATCACGAAACACTCCCTGGAGCGGCAAACCGGTGATGGCATTGCGCAAGCCGGCCATTTCAGTAATATCGGTAAAATGGCCCGAGCCGTCATTTTCCAGCAGTTGGCTGGTAACGTCATGATTGGTAATGAAACAATCAAAATCGCCATCGTTATCAATATCGCCAAAATCGGCGGTCCAACTTTGCGCACCAATGCGCAAGCCGGCAACATTGGCCGTATCCTGCAAAAAAGTGCCGTCGCCGTTGTTCAAAAAAAGTTGATTGATGCGACGCCCGTCGCTGGAACTACTGACACCCGTACGGCATTTTGCAATATAAAAATCCAGGTCGCCGTCGTTGTCCACATCACTCCAAACCGAACCGTAGTTACCCGAATTGTCCGTGGGCGGCCATGTATTCAAGTCAATTATGTCCGGCGCGTACAGCATTTCGCCGGTACTGTCATTCAGAAAAATGCGCGCTTCAGCATCGTCATGGCAGACAAAGGCATCCACCCAACCGTCGTTATTGATATCTGCAAAATTTACGCCTTGCACAAATGTTTCAGGTTCGTCTATGGAAACGACCGAAAAGGCCGAGCCGTCAGCATTCCCCCGGATAATTTTAATACCGTCGTAATACCCTCCGGTGAGGATATCCGGTATGCCGTTATTGTCCACATCCGCCACGCAAATCCCCCACTGGCTGTCGGTCTGCAGGTTAAGTACCGATTGGTGGCGGAATGCCTCTCCCGGCCCATTCTGGTATTCTACACTGATCTGGTAGCCCTGATTCATGCGCACGATGTCATCGCGGCCATCGCCGTTCATATCCAGTACGGCTATCGCCACCCCGCTGTAGTGTTTCTCCGGGCTGAGTAAATGCGTTTGTTTGGTAAATGAAATCTGGGCAAAAATCAGGCTGGGAACCAGGCTGCAAAAGGTGAGGCAAATATTTCTGAAGGCCATAATCAGGAAGCGATAAAAGTTTCAATTAAATGGATTATAAAAACGGTCATTACTCCCGTTGTGCGGCCAGCAGGTACAACACCGCCATCCGGATCGCCACACCGTTTTCAACTTGCTGTAAAATAATGCTCTGTTTGCTGTCGGCTACATCGGAGGTGAGTTCAACCCCGCGATTGATCGGGCCGGGGTGCATGACCACGATTTCCCGGTCGAGGCTGTCGAGCATTTCCCGGGTAATACCAAAATACTGGTGGTATTCGCGCAGGCTGGGAAAATAGCGGATGTCCTGCCGTTCCATTTGAATCCGCAGCACATTGGCCACGTCACACCAACGCAGGGTATCCTGCACATCGTAGGAAACCTCCACACCGAGCTCGGCGTAATACTTGGGGATCAGGGTCGGCGGGCCACAAACGCGGACTTTCGCACCGAGTTTCAGTAGGCAAAACACATTGCTGAGCGCAACCCGGCTGTGCAGTATGTCGCCAACAATTGCCACTTTTTTGCCGGCTACATCACCCAGTTTTTCACGGATGGAAAAGGCATCGAGCAGGGCTTGGGTCGGGTGCTCATGGGTACCATCGCCGGCATTGATAATGTTGGCGGGAATACGCTCGGCGAGATACACGCAGGCGCCGGGAGCCGGATGCCGCATCACCACCATGTCGACTTTCATCGCCAGAATATTGTTTACCGTATCGAGCAAGGTTTCGCCTTTGCTTACGCTGGAGGAAGACGCGGAAAAATTGACAATGTCGGCGCTAAGCCGTTTCTCGGCTAGTTCGAAGGAAACCCGGGTACGCGTACTGCTTTCAAAAAAGAGGTTTGCAACAGTGATGTCGCGCAGAGATGGCACTTTTTTGATTGGCCGGTTGATCACCTCCTTAAAATTGTCGGCCGTTTCGAAGATGAGCTGAATGTCAGCTTCGGTAATATTTTTAATGCCAATCAGGTGGCGCGTGGAGATTCGCTTCATGGCTCTTTTTTGTCAAAAAATAAAACTTCGTCGGCCCCGTGAATTTCTGCCCAATGTACTTTCACATAGGCTTCGTCGAGGGCATCCACCACTAGTCCGGTATAATCTGCCTGAATGGGCAAGTGCCGGTTAAAGCGCCGGTCGACAAGCACCAGCAATTCTACAACATCGGGTCGGCCATAGTGCTGCAGGGCAGCCAGAGCGGCTTGTATGGTACGCCCGGTGTAGAGCACATCGTCGATCAGCAGCACTTTTTTCCCCTTAACGATAAAATCCATTTCATTGGGATAAGGCGCCAGCACCTTGTCGCTCATTCGAAAATCATCGCGGTAAAACGTAATATCCAGCCGGCCGTATTGAATGTTGGAATTTCCAGTAAGTGCCTGCAGGCGCTCGTAAATGCGGTCCGACAGCGCGACACCACGCGGCTGGATACCTATGACACAGGCATCGGAAAAATCGCCCCAGTCTTCGATCAGCTGGCTGCATAAACGCTCGATGGTTAATCGGAAACGCGCGCTGTTGAGTAAAACTTTTCCGTGTTGCATGCTCAAGAATTCAGTCGGAGACCTGCCGTTGGGCAATTTTTGGTGGGCAAATATAGGCGCAAAGCCGGAAAGCCAGGGCACCGGATGTCGACAACATTTAGAACTTGTCCGGGAAATTTTTCCCAGGCAGATTAAACCCCCGAACAGTGCATCCGTCTATGAGGGCGATTTCCAAACCGGTTGGGAAAACGCACCTGCCAAGGTGCTTTCACTTGAACACACACTACTTTTTAACCAGA
The DNA here is from genome assembly GCA_020636075.1 of Lewinellaceae bacterium. GTDB lineage: Bacteria > Bacteroidota > Bacteroidia > Chitinophagales > Saprospiraceae > M3007. Next base: position 497,970 of record JACJYO010000001.1, read on the forward strand.
CAAACATTTAAAAAAATGAAACAGTCATTTTTTCTGATAGCCGCCCTGCTGCTGGGCATTGCATCGTTTCAATCCTGCAAAAAATCGGAAGCTACCGACCTCGACGTCATGACCTCCGAAGACATTGCCACCAATGAAGACTTCTCCGAAGAAATTGATTTTGCCGTGGATATTGCCATTGAAGAACGCGGTGGTGGTGGCAGCTGCCCAACGGTGACACTGGCGCAACCCTGGGGCACCTGGCCCAACACGATCACCATTGACTACGGCCCCGACGGCTGTACCGGCCCGAACGGCGATCATTTTCTGAAAGGAAAAATTGTCATTGTGCAAACTGCTGAAATGTTTACGGCAGATGCCGAGCGCACCAAAACTTTCGACAATTTCTACATTGACGACGTGCAAATCAGCGGCACGAAATCCTGGAAAAACAACGGCAAAGATGCCAATGGCAACTGGTCGTACACCAAAACTGCCACCAATATGGTGCTGAGCTACCCCGACGGAACGTCCACGTCCTGGAACCACACCCACACCAGCACCCTCATCGAAGGCGGCGCAACGCTAACGCACTGGGACAATGTGTGGAGCACAACAGGAAGTTCATCGGGAACTAACCGCAACGGCGTCAGCTACACATCCAGCATTGTAGAGCCCTTGATCAAAAAAGCACTCTGCCGCTGGATCTCCACAGGTGTGGTGGAAGTGAGCCGCGATGGCCAGACCGTCTCTCTCGATTTTGGCAACGGCACCTGCGACCGTTTCGGAACGCTGACGCTGCCCAATGGCGATACGCATGTCATCAAACTTCGGAAGTAGGCAAATAATCAGGCTTTCAATTTACGATTTACGAGTGTCGATTTACGAATTAGTCTCCTTAGCGAAAAGCGGAAGCGTTCCTCTTCAGTGATGTTTTTAATCGTAATTCGTAATTCCAAAATCGTAAATCAGTATAACGTGGGGATTTGCACCAGCCTTCGGCTGCAAATCCCCACAGTTTTTTTACTGCTCCACCTTCGTCAGTTCCGAACGGCTTTCCACATTGCCTTTCCGGTCGTAGTTTACCGACTTTACCATGCCCACTTCAGGGGCATACCAAAACTCGGTGTGCGTAGTACGGGTTCCCATGAGTTTATATTCAAAATCGTAGCTGATCTTCAGGCAGGAATACGTGCCGGCCGTCGTAGTGACAGACTCCTCCGCCTCAACCTTTCGGTTTTTGATCTGGTAGCGGTTGTTCATCAGTTGAATCCCACCCATGCGCATGGTCATTTCCATTTCGGCATCGGGCAAGGTTTGGCCGGGCTTCATATCGGGTGGATACGTCAGGTCGGTGCCTTTCATTTCCACTTCAACCTGGGGCGATTGGTTGCTCTGTTGCGGAATTAGCGAGCGCATATCCATATAAATCACCCCTTGAAAACACTTCATGGGATAGCTCACTTCGCTGACCTGCTTGCCCTTGGCATCGGTTGTCGTCAGGTTGATTGTCGCGATCAGCGAATCCGATTTTTCTTCGATACTGCCGACCCGGTGGGTAAGGACGCCTTCAACCTTATCTTTTTTATTGTAATTCGTGTATTCCAGGGTTACACCCTCTTTGAAGTAGTCATACATCTTGGCGCAATCTTGCGCAGCCAGCGCCACAGACAGCAGCAGGAACAGGGCTGGTAATGATGTTTTTAACATGATCAATCGCGTTTTTGTGTGAAAAGTAATTCAGCAAAGTTAGCACTAGCAGGGGACTAGGGTGTAATTTGGAGCCACATTGCTGCACCGCCTTAGCCACCATCGTTTGTAAAAAATTAGTGCCGGCGCGATCGTACATCACGCCGACACTATTACGGGCTGACCGTAAAACGTCAGCTATTGCATTATGAATGTTCAACCGGTACATAGGCCTTCAACATGGCCTTGATTTGGGAAATAGCCAGGATAATTTTCGATTTGTGCCGGTTAAGCATGTCCATGGTTTGCTGTGGCATGGTTCGAAAATATTTTTTCAGCGTAGCGTCGTAATCTTCCAGGGCCCGTTCTTCACCGCGCTGGCATTCTTCGAGCATGGCATGCGGGTCGTTATTGGTAATCTCGCCTTTCAAATCAATCCAAATGCGGTGCAATTCACCCATGGCACTGGTGCCATCGTCGGGCATGCCGCCCAGCCGCCGGATTTCCATATCCAATTGGTTGGAAAACAGCTGGCGCTGCACGGAATAATCGAGCATCCATTTGCTCAGTTCCTTCAAATTAATATGGTTAGAGGCCTCTACATAGCCTTTTTGTGCATCCCGGTTTCTGGAGAGCAGGTCATTCAGACCTTGTATCAGTTCTTTTGAAACAGTCATAATTGTATTTATTTTATTGATTAAAAAAAATCAGAAGCCCTGAATATGGTTTCCCCGGGTAAATGCGATTTACCCGAACGACCACTACAGGTTGCCTCCGTTGAAGTGTAACATATTGGTAAAAAGGGACTTTCGTTAGCCGTGCTTGTCCTCCATCCTATTGTTGAAAAAATTGGCGATCGAAAGCACAATCGAAAGCAAAATAGCCCAGCCGAGGCCGGCGACATTAAAACCGTCGAGCATCCAGTCTGCCAGCAGCACCATAGCGCCATTGATCACCAGTAAAAAAAGCCCCAGGGTTATAATGGTTATGGGCAGCGTAAGAAGTATAAGTGCCGGACGGAGCAAAAAATTCACAACAGCGAGTAACAGGGCTGCGATCACGGCCTCGCCATAACCGGCAACCTGGATACCGGAAAATACAGCCGCGCAAGCATAGATGACCAGTCCGTTGATCAACAGGGCAATTAGGAAGCGCATAAGTGCAAGTTTTAGATGAAAAGGGCTTTAATATAAGTCTCCTTTGGGGTAGTGGGCATACAGTCGAGTAAAATCTATCCGCTTACCCCGGAGCGATCCAGGATTTTCACGCGGTCCATGAAGGTGATGAGTGGCATGTCGGCATAAGTACCATAGGAAGAAATGATCGCGCCTTTCTCCCCGTCGGTACATTCAACGGCAAAAACTACAGACATATCTGCCGGATTACTATCGCCTTCAAAACGGTGGTATTCCACGATGCGCAATGCATCGGAAGCATACGACTTGCCCGTTTCAAGGCAAAGCAGAGTCTTGTTTTCCAGTTTAAAACTTCGTGTAAAGCCCTTTTTTTTCAATTGTTCAAGGACATCGACCAATGTTATGTTTTTTGAATCCGTCATAACGCGACTGGTTTAGCGTGAGAAAAAGGATGGCCTATGCATGCCTCATTCAATCAGGCCATAACGACATCAACCTTACGAACTGCCCAGGCGTCGAGCATCCAGGATGATTTTTCCAGGTCGGAAAGGAACCCGCCAATCAGGTCCACAGTACCCTCATCGTTGGCCTTGCCGGCTGCATGGAGGACTCCGCGCATACAATCGATTAGAATTTTATGATTATCCAGGATCTCCAGGACCATTCGATGATCCGTTTCAACACCGCGGGCTTCCTGTACGTTCGCCGCATTCAGATAATCAGAAAACAAACTCATAGGCTTGGCGTGCAGTGTAAGGATGCGCTCGGCAATGGCATCAATTTTTAAACGCGCGTCAGTATACAATGCTTCAAATTTTGCGTGCAAATCAAAAAAGTTTTCACCCTGAACATTCCAGTGAAAATTGCGAAGGTTTTGATAGTAAACCTGATAATCCGCCAATAATTGGTTCAAATTTTTAACAGTTAGAGCAAGTTCATTTTTATTAAATCCATGGTAATTCATTTATATCTTTTTATGTATTTATAGAATCGATTAAAAAACTTAAAGCCATTAACTTTTGCAACAAAAACAAAAGAATAAAACAAAGGACTTTAATTTCAACATATATAAATACAACGGCAAATCAATGAACATGTTCAATAAAAATACAATTGAATCTGAAATGTTTATAAGAAAAATAAACTTAGAAAAATTAAATAAAATCAGTTTATTATTTGAACAATTTAAAAAAAATCGCGTTTTAATTACAGGTCTGCTTATAGACAAAATTTATTGATATTTTATTTTGAATACCTATATTTTAATCATGGTAAAAGAAAAAACAAAGGAACTATACGATAAGGCGCTCAAGTGGATATACCGGAAAAAGTTTTACGGTGTAAAAGCCAAGATCGAACCCTTTGAGGCTCCGAAAACATTTCAGCGCAAACAGGATGATTCCACGATTGCCCCAGACATTACCGCGCTGCGCAATGAGCGCAAATCGTTCTTCGATATTGTGCTGAAAAAAGAAGCCCGGCGCCGGCTGGCCGGTAAGTGGCGGCTCATGCAGGAACTGGCCTCTCGCAGTGGCGGTAAACTCTACCTGTTCACTCCAAAAGGCCATCACGCCTTTGCTGAACGGGTAGTAGAAAAATATGGTCTTGAAGCCAACATTATCCGCCTTTTTTGAGTTTAATATAAGTGCCGCGGAGCTACCCAAACCGACTCTGTCACTTCCCTTTTGGGCTCCTTAACATACCCGGTACCTACCCTCCAGACAGTACTCCAATTTTTTAATCTTTAAAACAATTAGCATTATGAAAAACAGTTCAAAAGTTCTACTCGCTATGGGCGCCAGCGCCCTTGTCGGCGGGCTCGCAGGATATTACCTCAACTCAGATAACGGCCGTAAAGCCCGCAAGAGAGCGGTAAAAAATATCAAGAAAACAGCTAACGAGGCTACCGACAAAATCAACGACATGGCTGAAACCGCAAAAACAGCTATCGGTGACTTTGCCGGACAGGCCAAAGCCTACATGAATTCGATCACCGAAGCTGCAGGCGACACCCTTATGGCAGCTGAAGAAAAACTGGAAAAAGGGAAAGAAGCCGCCAAGGCCAAAGTCCAGTCCGTTAAAAAAGCCATTATGACCAACAGTGTGGAATCCTGATTCCCGCTCCATTCAACCTAAAAAAAACAGGCAATCCTCCCCGGATTGCCTGTTTTTTTTATTCGATTAGATTCCTTTCATCGAAAGCGATACCCGCCGTCGCTGCATATCCACCTCCAACACCCGCACCGTCACCTGCTGATTTAGTTTGACCACAGTAGCCGGATCTTTGACAAACTTATCAGCCAATTGAGACACATGCACCAGGCCAGTGTCCTTAATGCCGATGTCTACAAAAGCGCCGAAGTTGGTAATGTTGGTCACTATGCCCGGCAGCACCATACCCGGGCTCAGGTCTTCGATGCTGTGCACATTGCCAAACTCAAACGCCTGAGCGGTACCGCGTGGATCGAGGCCTGGCTTTTCCAATTCTTTCAGAATGTCCTTCAGGGTAGGCAGCCCTACGTCGCCTTTGACATAGCGTTGCAGATCCAGTTTTTGCCGGAGGCTGCGGTCAGCGATCAGATCGGCCACCGTGCAACCCAGGTCGCGGGCCATTTGCTCCACCAGGGTGTAACGCTCCGGGTGTACCGCCGTATTGTCGAGCGGATTATCCGCATTGCGAATGCGCAAAAAGCCGGCGCTTTGCTCGAAGGCTTTGTCACCAAGACGTGGCACCTTCTTCAATTCCGCCCGGTGGCGGAAAGCGCCGTTTTCAGCGCGATAGTTGACAATATTCTGCGCCAACACCGGCCCCAGTCCCGACACATAGGTGAGCAGGTGTTTGGAGGCCGTATTGAGATTGATGCCCACACTGTTTACGCAGGATTCTACCGTGCGGTCGAGGCTTTCCTTCAGTTGCGTTTGATTAACGTCATGCTGGTACTGCCCTACCCCAATGCTTTTGGGGTCGATCTTGACCAGTTCCGCAAGCGGGTCCATGAGCCGGCGACCGATACTGACGGCGCCGCGCACCGTGACGTCTTCTTTTGGAAATTCCTCGCGTGCTGCTTCCGAGGCCGAATAGATAGACGCCCCGGCTTCGTTTACCTGAAAGACTTCAACCGGCTGCTGAAATTTGATTTTCCCCAAAAAATCCATCGTCTCGCGACCAGCAGTGCCGTTGCCCACGGCAATAGCATCCACCTGAAAATCGTCGACCAATTGCTCGATCGTCGACTGGCTTTCAAATACCTGGCGCTGCGGCTCGTGTGGATAAATGGCGGTGTTTTTCAGCAAATTTCCGCTGGCATCGAGCACCACGATTTTGCAACCCGTACGGAAACCGGGATCAACCCCCAGGATGCGTTTCTCACCCAATGGCGCGGCCAACAGCAGCTGGCGCAGGTTTTCGGCAAAAACGCGGATAGCTTCCAAGTCGGCCTTTTCCTTGCTTGTAGATCGAAACTCTGTTTCGATACCAGGTTGAAGCAGGCGTTTATAGCCATCCTTCACCGCCAAACGCACCTGTTCAGCCGCTTCGCCATAGCCGCGCACGTACATTTTGTCGAGATCCGATACCGCCCATTCTTCCTCCGGCGCAATGTTGACGCGAAGGAAACCTTCGTCCTCTCCGCGGCGCATCGCCAGCAGGCGGTGTGAAGGGCAGGCACTGAGTTTTTCACTCCATTCAAAGTAGTCGCGGTATTTGGCGGCTTCCGTTTCTTTTCCTTTAACCACTTTGGAAGCAATGACTGCGCCTTTTTCAAAATGCCGCCGCACACGGTCGCGGGCCTGTTTGTCTTCGTTCAGCCACTCGGCAATAATGTCGCGGGCGCCCTGCAGGGCATCTTCCACCGTAGGCACATCGTCGGTAATGAACTGCGCAGCAAGGGTTTCCACCTCTTTATCGCGTTGCTCGAAAATGCGTTTGGCCAGTGGCTCCAGCCCGCGCTCGATAGCCACCGAGGCGCGGGTTTTGCGCTTGGGCCGGTAAGGCAAATACAGGTCCTCCAGTTCGGTCATGGTGGACGCCCCTAAAATGGCCGCTTTCAGTTCGGGCGTCAGCTTGCCCTGCTCCTCAATGCTGGCCAGGATGGTTTCGCGGCGTTTGTCCAGTTCCTGGAGTTTTTTCCACAAATCCTGAATATCCGCCACTTGCACCTCGTCGAGCGAGCCGGTGGCCTCTTTGCGGTAGCGGGCAATGAAGGGAATGGTAGCGCCGGATTCAAGCAGTTCGAGCACGGCTTTGACGCGGTGGGGCTGGATGGAGAGGGACTGGGCTATTTGCGCGGTGTACATGGTCGGTCGGTATGTTTGGATGGCTGTTTGATTTAGGGGGAGGCAAAAATGGGATAAGTTTTCGCAAATGTGGTAGTTTGACACGCCCGCTTTTTTGAGCGATAGTTTCTCGCCGGTGTTGGAGTATTGCTTGGTAACACGCCCAAAATAAAATTCATACTAGAAACGCAGGGTGGAGCGAATATTCCACCCTGCAATCAACCCGCTTTCCACCCCATTATGTATGGAAAACGGAACATGTCAGCAGTAATTTCGCATAGCGTATCATCTAAATTGAAAATGACATGAACACAAAAAAATCAACCTCGGGATTTCTGTTCGGCTTGGCAATATTCACCGGACTCCTACCATTGGCTCTTTCTTTTTCACAAACTGGAATCCAACTACTATTAGAAACCAAATTCAGGGGTGTAATTTGGTGCGGGCAAGCCATCACTTTACTTATTCTGCTCCTGTCAAAAGGAAACATTGGTAAGCATCAACTTGTCGGGTTATCGATTTTATTTGTGCTTGTTCCGCTAACCTTTACTTTTAATGAAAAAGGCACTTACTTTTTGATTTTAAATAAATACACAAGTGCTATACTTTCGTGGGCTATTGCAGGTGTATTGCTTCGCAAACTGCTTTTATTGGAGCATAGAGAACAAGTTCTTAATTCCTGAAAACGATATGACAGCAAAACGCAAACAAGAACTACTACTGGCAATGAGCATTTTTTTAGCATTATGCTCGATCGGGTTTTCGTTTGATGGAAAGACATTCTTTTGGTTTTGGCAGAAGCACCCGACTATTCCAATATTATTGTTATTGTTCGCATTTTTTGCCGTTAGATACTGGCTAAAACTTGAAATAGAAAAGCAACGTCAGCAAATCCAAGCAGAATATTTAAAGAAAAAAGCACACCAAGATCAAAATGATTTTAAAAAATTACTGTCACCCAGAGAAATTGAAGTGCTGGAGTTGATAAACGAAGGTTTGAGCAACAAGGACATTGCCGGGAAGCTCTATGTATCCTTATCCACTGTAAAAACACATATCAACAACATTTACAAGATACTGGAAGTAAAAACCGGCGAGAAGCAATCGAAAAGATGAATGGAAAATAGATATCTCAAACCTGTGATTCGAATTGCACTTTCCGACTACCTGAATATACAGTAAACACAGAAACCCATAACGAACCATCAAATTATACAGACGAAAAAGGCATAATTTATAGTTCAAAAGTGGAATTGAAACTGGAAATCCAAAAAGCTTATAATGAATGGGCAATAGAGGAATCCAAATGGATAACACTTATAAATAAAGAATAAGCCAACCGAAATAACCTCTCAAACGCTACCAAAACCTGGCGAGTTAGAATATCCTGGACTGTTGAGCGTACAATAAGATAGCGCACTCTAAAAACGTCTACCAAAAAATCTAAGTGACGAGTAATAATATAACTCACGATTGTGGCAAAATTATTAACTGGAATAAATTAATGCGACTAATATTTCTCATTTGTACCTTTTTTATTTCATATTCCGTGGCAGGTCAGCAACGTGAATTTACTAAACTGGACAAAGTTCTGAGTAACTTCGAAAAGCGAAATCAAGTAATGGGGAGCATCGCTTTTTCCGAAAGTGGAGTCCCTGTTTACAGTCGCGCTTTGGGATTTTCGCAAATCAGTACGCAAACAAAAGCAGACACACTTACCAAATATCGTATCGGCTCGGTTTCCAAAATGCTCACAGCGACTATGATACTTCAACTTGTGGCGGAGGGCAAACTTGCTTTGAGCGATAAACTTTCGCGCTTTTTCCCGAATTGGCCAAATGCCAGCAAAATCGCGATTGAACACCTGCTGCGCCATGAATCGGGCATATTTAACTTTGGAAAAAGTAATGAAAAAAAATATCAAAATATTAATCCACAAAGCAGAGCAGAGATTATAGCCGTTTTTGAAAATGCGCCTATTGCTTTTGCCCCCGGCAAAAAGGTAGATTATAATAATGCCAACTACGTTGTACTTAGCCTGGTTGTTGAAGAAATTGACAAAACCAGTTATGCCGAATCATTACATGCACGCATCAACAAGCCATTATCACTTAAAAATACACATGCAGGCGGGTTGATAGATGCCTCCCAAAATGAAGCCAACTCCTATTTCTGGAAAAAAAAGTGGCTTAAAAACAATGATCTCTATTCGCCCAGTCTTTTAGGCGCAGGCGCTTTGGTGAGTACACCAAACGATTTGAATGTGTTTATTAACGCACTGTTTAATCACAAAATACTCCCGGAAGCGCAGTTGCAGGAAATGTTGAATTTAAAAGACGGGATGGGACTTGGGATTTACATTTTCCCCTTTTATGATAAAACTGCATATGGCCATTCTGGAAACATTGATTCTTTCGAGAGTTTATCTGCTTACTTCCCCGAAGAAAATATTGCTTTCACTATTTGCCTGAATGGCAATCGAAAAGATTTTAATGAGGTGCTTATTGCGTGTATGCGCGCTTATCTTGAGATTTAGAGCGTATTGGGGATAGAATCCCGGGTAGAAGCGACCGACTACTGACATAAGAAAACAAAACAAATGACCTGGCATAATACAATCGAAGCTATTGATGCATTAGATAAAGGAATAGAAATACTTTATGCATCTGGTCGAAAGATTGGAAGTTTAAGTTTTCTCAAAAAATTTACCCAACTTAGCATTATACCTGCATTCATTTTGGTGAGCACCTAGATGATCTGAGCGAACTGAAGCCACCTGGAAATTTTCTTGGAGAACGGGCAATGGCGCAAACCTGGACCTACTTTCGAATCTGCAAAATCTCCGGAATTGATATTGCAAACACCGCCCGGTTGGGATGGAAGTGGAAAAATTATTTATAAATCGCTAAAGCTTTGGAAAACCTGAAAAAATTAAAACGGCTAACGGCTTTTGATGTGTTTTTTGAGGAAGATGGATTTCAACCATTATATCGTATTCCTTCCTTGAAGGTACTCGACACCAAAAATTCATTTACCACAAAAGAATTTGCAAAACTTGCTTTAAACCGCCCGGATATAAAATGTGCTTATGCCCATCCATACCGGGAATGGGAAGGTTTTGAATATATGAAATGCAAAAAATGTGGCAACTTCAAAGTTGAATTCAGCGGTGTTGATCTGAAAAGGAAAAACTTTTGTCTGCAATGTGACAGCAAAAAGTGTGCGGAGTTAATTGAACGATTCAATCACCTGAAGTTGAACTAGGAGTCATTCTACATGCCCAACACCAATATCCTCCAGCACTATGCTACCCTGCATGCCGCCTACCTCCATGCCATGGGCGAACAGGGCACAGAATACCTGCTCGAACATTTGCCCCTGCACGGCACCGAACGTGTACTCGAACTCGGCTTCGGTACCGGCGCCACCATGGTCAAATTGAAGAGCAGATTCCCGAAACTGGCGCTTTCCGGCCTCGAAGCCGACCCGGGTATGCTTGCTGCGGCAACTGCCCGGCTCCGGTTTTGCAGGCTTGCCGGGCAGGTTGAATTGCTGCTTCAGCAGGAACGGGAACGCATTCCGGAGGGAAGTTCCGACCTGGTTTACGTTGAATCGGTGCTGGCTATCCTGGATGAATCCACATTTACGGATACCTTGGGATTTCTGCTTTCAATCTTGAAACCCGGCGGCCTGCTTGCCGTAAATGAAAGTATTTGGCACTCCAATATTCTTCCTTCGGAAATACAAGCGATCAATTCAAAATGCCTCCAGAAATTCGGGATCATCCAATGCTCTGAACACATGGCCGGCGTAGAAAAAACCGGAGCATACTTCGAACAGTTCGGTTTTAAAACCCTTTCAGCAACACGGATGGGCGCAATGGAGAAGCCCCCGGTAACCGCACGGCATATTCGGGAATATGCATCCAGACTGTACACGCTATTGGGAAAAGCACGACTTTGGTTCCAACCCAAACTTTGGAAAACGCATGCCCGGTATTCCTCCGAAATGCAGCATATCTTTGATCCCGGGCGGGAATACCTGAGCGGCACCTTGCTGCTGTTTCAGAAAGTTTAAGGCATGCCCTATACTCCGGCGCGGCTCTCAAGCAGTTTTTCCTGCACCTTTTCCGGGATATCCAGCGTACGGATCGGGAACGGAATCACAATACCCGCCTTGTTGAACGCTTTGTGCAAAGCCTTGATCATTTCGTGTTTGATGGCAAACTGTTCCGACCATTCCGCTACCCGGATGATGATGGCCATGTTAATGCTCGAATCGGCAAACTCCCGAAATCGGATGACCGGTTCGTCTTCTGTTCTGGCATCGGGATGCGCATCCAATACGGTTTTGGCGGTCGCCAATGCCACTTGTTCCACCTGATCCAGGTCGCTGTCGTAATGCACACCGACTTCAACCCTGAATCCAATGTCGGGGCTGGGCAAATAGGAATTGGTCACAATGGATGAGGCCAGTTTGGCATTTGGAATGATCACCATGTGATTGGGCAGGGTATGAATGGTGGTATTGCGCCAGGTAATATCCGTCACGTAGCCTTCCTGCCCGCCTTCGAGTTGGATAAATTGCCCGGGTCGTATTTTTCGCGAAGCGATAATGGTAATTCCCGCAAACAAGTTGCTCAACGTGTCCTGCAAAGCCAGGGCTACTGCCAGGCCACCAACACCCAGCGCAGTCAGCACCGGGGCCACTGAAATCTCCAGGGTTTGTAATATCACCAGTACACCAACCATGTACACCACGCCGCGCACAACGTTTTCGATCAGCGAGGTAGCGGGGATTTCTCCGGAAATACTGATGGTATTTTCATGGACATACCGGCCAACCATTCGTGCACAAAATATCGTGGCAATAAGCAGGCAACTAACCTTCCACACCAAAATACCATCCTTGTACCAGTCGGGAGGTAGCAATTGGTAGCGCAGTGCCAGGCCAAGACCGGTAGCCAAACCAAGCCAACGCCCCAGCCCAGAGAGGGTTTTTCGAAATATGGCTTCTTTGGACAAGCGGGAAAGCAGATAACTTTCCACCAGCCAGCCGACTAACCAACCGCCGACCATTACCGCAATTGTCCATGCCATGGAGTACAGATATTCGGTAGGAAAATCCATCAGAACTATGTGGAATTTATGGTAAACACTAAAAGTAGGTGGAATTCAACAGAACAACAGCCCAGGGCAGGAAGTGTTTGGTGAGCCTTGGAACTTTGCGCCAAAAAAGCCGCATTTTCGCCGATGGAGATTTTTTTCAACACGGAAACATGGAGAGCACGGAGTATTGCCGCCTTCGGCGGAAATTTTGACAGGATTTACAGGATTAGCAGGCTAAAATATCTATAAATCCAATAGGTCTTGTAAATCTTGTTAATCCTGTCCATTCAAAAAAAACCCGTCGAAGGCGGCAAAACTCCGTGTCCTCTGTGCCTCCGTGGTAATAACCAACAGCCGTACCAAATTTTAAACATTCTGTCAACTATGAAACTGTTCACGACCCTCTTCCTTTGCTGCTTTGCGCTGCTGCTTCAGGCCCAATCCGATGCCGATTACATTCGGGAAAATTTCACCAAGCGCGAGGTAATGATCCCCATGCGCGACGGTGTGCATTTGTTTACCAGCATTTACACCCCCAAAGACTTGTCGCGCAACTACCCGATCCTCCTCAAACGAACCCCGTACTCCTGTTCCCCGTATGGCGTCAATCAATTTCCGAATAGTTTTCAAAATATGGAGCTGGCACGCTCCGGGTACATTTTCGTCATGCAGGATGTGCGCGGGCGCTACATGAGCGAAGGGGATTATGTGGACGTCCGGCCGTATAATCCCGGCAAAAAATCCAAAAGCGACATCGACGAGGCCAGCGACACCTACGACACGGTCGACTGGCTGCTCCAACACGCAACCGGCAACAACGGTCGTGTTGGGGTGTACGGCATCTCGTACCCCGGCTTTTATGCCACCATGACCATCCTGGCCCAACACCCCGCCATCAAAGCCGTATCGCCACAAGCACCGGTTACAGACTGGTTTATCGGCGATGATTTTCACCACAATGGCGCCTTCATGCTCATGGACGGTTTCCGCTTTTACTCGGGCTTCGGCAAACCCCGCCCACAACCAACCACCAATGGCGCGCCGGGTTTTTCCGACTGGAAAACACCCGACAACTATGATTTTTACCTGGGCATTGGCGCATTGAAAAATTTTAATGAAAAACTGCTCAAAGGCGAAATTCCGTTCTGGAACGAGTTGATGGAACACCCCGACATGGATGCGTGGTGGCAAGCCCGCAACCCGCGCCCGCACCTCAAAAACGTGATGCCGGCAGTGCTCACCGTAGGCGGCCTGTTTGACGCCGAAGACTGTTTTGGCGCCTGGAATGTGTACAAGGCTATTGAAAAACAAAACCCGGCCTCAACCAGCAACCGGATCGTGATGGGCCCCTGGTCGCACGGCGGTTGGTCGCGCGGCTCCGGCGATAAACTGGGCAATGTGTCCTTCGGACAAAAAACCAGCCCGTTTTACGAATCTGAAATTGAATTCCCCTTTTTCGAATATTACCTGAAAGACAAGGGCAGTATGAGCCTGCCCGATGCCTATATTTTTGAAACGGGCAGCAATCGCTGGACGACCTACACCAGCTGGCCACCGGCACAAGCACAACCCGTGCCGTATTATTTTGCAAAAAACAGCGCACTTGGCACTACCCCACCTGCCGCTGGTGGTGCTGCCGAACGATACACCAGCAATCCGGTCAAACCGGTGCCTTACACCGAAGACGTACACCTGCGCCGCACCCGCGAATACATGACCGACGACCAACGCTTTGCCAGCCGTCGCCCCGACGTGTTGGTGTATGAAACGCCGGTGTTGGAGCAGCCGCTCCGGCTTGCCGGCCCCTTGGTTGCCGACTTGTGGGTAAGCCTCGACGACCGCGGCCAGGCAGGAGCGGGCAGATTGCTGGATGCTGATTTTGTGGTGAAACTGATCGATGTGTTCCCTGATACACTTTCGGGTGAAGAAAACGGCGTGCCCCTCGGTGGATACCAAATGCTGGTGCGCGGCGAAATTTTCCGGGGGCGCTACCGCAACAGTTTTGAAAAACCCGAAGGTTTCACCCCCAATCAACCTACCCGCGTGCGTTTCGAATTGCCCGATGTGGCGCATAGTTTCGAGCCCGGCCACCAGATGATGATCCAGGTACAAAGTAGCTGGTTCCCGCTAGCCGACCGCAACCCGCAACAATTTGTCAACATCTACCAGGCCTCCGATTCGGATTTTATTCCGGTGGAAATAACGATATATCAGGATGCCGCCCATCCTTCGCAGGTGGTTTTGCCGGTGTTGAAATAGAATTTATACCTTGTGGAAAGTGGCTCGCAGTCCAATAACAGCAACTTAAAAGAATAGGACGCGGATGACGCTGATCCCGCCTTCGGCGGCAACGCGGCAATCCGCGTTGCTTGCATCCGCGTCATCCGCGTTCTAATATTCTAAGCCAACGACTTGGGAACACGCGTCTCGCCGGCTAAACCTGCTTTCTGTGAACTGAATTTAATAAAATGAAGTGCTTTCGAATGATTTCAAATTTACATGCAGGTCTACTTTTTCTAATAATTGCCTGCTGCGGTAACAGCTGCTCCAGTACGCAGCGTCCGGTGCGCTACATCGCTTATATTGGTTTTGAGATGAACAATCCGAAGGTTTCGGCCGACCGGATGTATACCGACCAGTTGTACGCTGCCATGTTGAAGGAATATTTGCACAGCATGAACCGCCATGGGTATGACATACGGCTCGACACTTTGTTGTTCGATTGCCCCTTTCAGGAAGACCCGGAGCGGATCAAAGAAATTTACCGGCAAATTGCGGCCAACCCCAATATTCTGATGGTGTTCGATAACACCTGGGGAAAGCACATCAAACATGCGCATCCGCTGATCCGCGATCTCGACATTCCGGTTATCGCGCTCAGTGCAGACCAGAATAACCTCGACTATGCGGGCAACACGGTATTTCTCAACCCCAACGACCCGCAGCCCATGTACATGGTGCATTTTATCAAGGAAGTGCTTAAAGCCCGTTCGGTGGGTTTTATCACTGAGTTAGACTACAAGCCGCACAAGATATTCACCGCACTGCTCGACTCCAACCAAATCGCCTACCACACCATCGCCGAATTGTCTCAATCGGATTATACGGCAAACAACAATGTATCGCGCGAAGACACCCTCAAACTGCTCCAGACGCTCGACCGAAACCTCCGGAACAGTCCCGACTCGGTGATCTTGCTCAATACCCATGCCGGATACGGTAACCTGGTGTTGCGCTACCTGAAAGACAACAAAGTGCCGGGAAAAGTCCTGATCGGTTTTATACAATCCGTGACTTTGGAGCCGGCGGAGATGGCGCAGATTACCAACCGCGGCCATACGATCATTCAGTTGGAAGGCGAAAATGAAACGTTCCCGATCGAGCTGTACCGCAATCAACAGGTATTTCAAAAGCAATTCCCGGAGCAATATTTTTCACACAAAAATGTCGCGCAGTACCTCTGGCGCTGCTTCGATGCCTCAAATATCCTGGAAGTTGCCTTGCGTGAAAATGTACAGGACAGGGCCGATGCCGTGGCCTTTTTCCGCAGTTTGCGCGGCCGGAAAGTGGCCGAGCGCAACCAGCTGTATCAATTTGACAGCAGTCTGATCATGGTCAAAACGCCGATGTTCAATCAAATGAAAAACGGCAAGTGGCGCAGTAGCCCTATCCAGATCAATAGTTTGGGCAAAGCCATTCCCAACCTGCGCGTAGGCCTGGATATTATCGATATCAACGAGATTGATGTCCGCAACAACTCCTTTTCCTGCAACATGCTGTACTGGGTGATTGCCGACTCCAACTACATCGACAAAGAAGACTACATCGGGTTCGACAACATGAGCACTAACGAAGCTGAACGCGACGCCGTAGCCACCCGGCACGAGGAGAATTTTATTATAAAAATCTATCGCGTGAGTGGAAAATTCTATTCCAACTATGAAACCTTTGATTTTCCCTTCGACCGGCACCAGATCACGATTCCGATCTCGGCACTCAGTACCAGCGACGAAATGAAGATCAGTTTCGACTTCAGCCGCCTGCTTGGGAAAGTCAAAAAAGACTCCTTTAAGTTTATCGACTGGGCCACGAATGACTACTTCGTAACGATCGATAACCAGCTGACCAGCAGGCTCGGCTCGCTGGACCAGATTTCGCCCGACAGCACCGATTCGGCGCAATACCTTGAAAAATACAAACTGCTGAATGTGCGGCTGGAAGTAAGCCGCCGGCCCTGGGGCGCCATCACGCTGATCATCCTGCCCTTCATGATGTTCAGCATTTTGCCCATTTTCATGTTGTTTTTTCACAAAGCCAGCTTCGACGAGATCGGCGAACTGATCATCACTTCATTTCTGGCAGCGGTAGCCTATTCGATCAACCTGACCCAACTGTCGCCCACCACCGATTCCATGAACCGGGCATACTTGTTTTTGCTGCTGACATTGGGCGTCAACTTCATGTGTTTTCTATACGTCACCTATTCTGATCGCAAGTTCCCGGCCGTAAAGGAGCGGGTCATGCAAACAGTACGGATCTATGTGCCCTATGTCATTCTGATGGCGTACATCATATTGACGTACTATATTTTTTATATGGAACTTTAATTATTGAACCGCGAAGACGCGGAGACGCTAAGAAATGCACAAAGATTATTTGCCTACTCATATACAATTCTAGCGTCTTCGCGTCTTCGCGGTTCAAAACACCCTATAGCCCGCGCTGTTCTCTTTTTTTCAGATAAATCAGCGTTGCTTCCGTACGGTTTTGCACGTGCAGTTTTTCATAAATATGGTGGATGTGTTGCCGTACGGTGCCTTCTTTAATCTCCAACCGGTCGGCAATTTCCCGGTACAACAGGCCTTTGGACAAGAGGTGCAGGATTTCTGACTCCTTTTTGGTCAAGCGGGCAATTTCGATCACCGGGTCAGGTGGTTTGAGAAAGTGGTTGATAACCACGGAGGCAATGCTGCCACTGATCGGTGAGCGGCCTTCCCGCAGGTCGCGCAAGGCATTAATGATGTCAAAACCTTTGTCGGATTTCAGGATGTACCCGCTGGCGCCGGCGCGTAGGGATTCGAAGATGAGATCCGGGTTTTCAAAAACGGTGTACATCATAAACTGCACCTGCGGGCAGTCGGCCGATTCCAAAAATTTGGCATCGAATACCGGTTTGAGCGCCCGTACGACATCGATCCCGTTTTTATCGCCAGGCAGTCCAATATCCGCTATAACCAGTTGGACTTTGGTATGTGGCAGGAATGCGATGGCTTCCCCGGCATTGGTATAAGCGTTTTTACACTCCAGGTCTTCGGTATCGTTGATGATGTCTTGCAGGTACTCCCGCACTTCCGGATTATCTTCAATGATTGCTACGCGTGTTTTTGAGCTCATGGGTTATCTGGTTTTACAGGTATTTTGAAAAGAATGCGAGTGCCATTTTGTTGATCGATCAGCATGCTTCCGCCGACCGATTCCATGCGTTTGCGCATGTTGTTGAGGCCATTACCGAATTGATTTAATTTTTGCGGGTCGATCCCGATGCCGTTGTCGTGAATTTGAACGACCAACTGGCTGTTCAGCGTGAATTCCAGGTTTACCCGATCTGCCTGGGCATGTTTGACGATGTTGTGCAGGCTTTCTTTGACGGCCAGGTAGAGGTTGCGCCGGCGCTCACCGGAAAGCGTGATGTCGGGCAGGTCGTCGGGGCGTTGCACGGAGCAGCGGATATTGTTTTCGTCGAGGTATTTGACGGCATAGTTCCGGATGTAGGAGATCAGGTTGTCCAGGGTATCGAAGTTGGAGTTCATGGCCCAGATGATCTCGCTCATTTTGAGCACGAGGTCTTGCGAATAGGCGCTTATTTTATCGACGGAAATTCGAACTTCCGGGTTATCAATTTTGCGTTGTACGCGTTCACTGAGCATACGAATGGAGGTAAGACCACCGCCCAGGTCGTCGTGCATTTCGCCGGCAATGCGGTTGCGCTCCTGCGTCAGTGCTTCCTGTTTTTCAATGTGGAGGCTTTGTTCGCGCAGTTGCAGGTTTTTGAGGCGAAGTTTGTTGGCAATGTACAGGCGCACACCAATGTAGCTCAGTGCGATCAGGCATACGGCAAGCAGGATATAGAATTGCAGGGTTTCGGTGAAACGCGGTTTTACCTCAATGTAGATTTTCCGCACTTTATCGCTCCACACACCATCGGAATTGGCGCCCTGTGCATAAAAATAGTACTCCCCATGTTCGAGTTTGGCATAGCGGGCAAAGCCCTGGGCTGTTTCGCAGTACAGCCAGTCGGGGTCGTAGGGCTTGTTGTCTTCGGCGTAACGAAGTTGGTAACGAAGTTTGGTGTTGGCGGGGTCGCTGAATTCCGGAGCGGCAAAGTCGAAGGAGAAGGTATTTTCATTGGGTTCGAGGATGAGACTGTCGAGCAGGGTAACGTTTCCGCGGGGATCGTATGGCTCGTCATTGACCCGAATGCGGGTGATGTAGACGGGGGGTAAGACCTGGAGGTTTTTTAATTTTCCCTCCCGGTTGGCCGGGTCAAAAACATTAAAACCTTTAATCCCGCCAAACCACATTTTACCGTCCGAGTCCTTTAAAAAAGACTTCCGATTATATTCCCAATCCTGCAGGCCATCGGCAAGTGTGTATTGCCGGAATCCAAAAGTATCCGGATGAAATCGGATCAGCCCCTGGTTTGTACTGATCCACAAAAAATCGGTATCGTCCTCTTGTAAAATACCGTAAACACTGTTGTTGGGCAAGCCATCCTTTTCCTGGATCAACGTATCCTTGAGGTTGTCTTTATTGATTCGGCAAAGGCCATACGTACCAACCGCCCAGATGTATTTTCGGCCTTCGAAAACTGCTTTAGTCCAACCAATGGCGGATGTTTCCCGAATAAATACAACAGAATCCCGTGCAATAGAATAAATCAGTACTGATTTACTGTTCACAGGCAGATATAATCGGTTGGCACTGTCAATCTGAATTCTGTCAAACTCTTTTTTGGGCAGTTTCCAATTTACTTTTTTGGCCAGAAAATATCGCCCACCCAGTTTGGGAATAATTTGCCAGACACAACCTGCTGAATCAGAATTTATAGCATAAATTGTGTTCTCTGCCAGGTTGATACAAACATCATCGAAACGGACTGATTCTCCAACTTCAGAGTACACCGGATACTCATTTCCAGTGAGGTCCCAAACAAACGTTTTTTCATATGCCAATACCAGTGTTTGGCCTGAGGGTAAACGTTTGATCAGAGCGGCCCGGTAAGGCGCCATTTCAGTCAGCGTATTGGCATGGGGGCCAAATCGGTTCCAGCGTTTCAGGTACTGCATATCGGAACCAAACCAAAGATTTCCCATCTTATCTTCCTCAAGCGTGGTTGGAACAAATAAAGGCGCTCTTTTTTCCGGGATCTGCAAGAAATCGAACTTAGGTTTATCCAGTGAGGCGAAATCTACACCCACAAAATTAATAGTGCACCAAAGTACGCGGTGTCGATCGAGGTACAAATCATATATCCTGGCAGCCGGACCTGCGGGGCTGTTTTCTATTATCGGGTAGAATTCTGTATATGCCTGATTATAAAGGCTGAAGGCAGCGAGGCCCTCATTTGTCCCAACCCAAATTTTATTACTGTTTTCGCACACAATTCCATCTGCCTTGGCAATGGTAATATCGCTGTTAATTTGATTGTGAAATTTTGCTCTGTCAGAAGCCAGATCAAATTCGAGCATGCCCTTATTCGTTGCCAGCCAAAGCCTGCCATCGGGCATGGCGCAAATTGATTTTACTGAAACTACCGGCGATTTGCCGCTTCCATCGAGGTATCTACCTATAAATAACAGGTCACCCTGCTGCATTCGATATGCCCAAAAACCCGGTGCCCCGCCGGTAATCCGGTCAAATGTGTACAACCGGTAAACGGTTCCTGAAGAATTGGTTACGACCCGACATCGGTCTCCCTGGATTGGTCCTACCCGCTTGAATGCCAGAGCATGTTCTTTTGTACCGAGCTTACCAATGTCGACCCAGTATAGCACATGATTCATTGACAGCCACAGCCGGTTTTTCTGAGGTTCGAAATGAAACACATAGTACTTGCTCTCGGCGGAACGGTCCGGGTTCTTTGACGGAAAAAAGTACGCGCGCAGCGAGTCGCCTTCACGGCAATACTGCACGAGTGCATCTTCCGTGGAAAACCACAAATCGGTATTCTTGTCTTCAAAAAACGGGCTTTGCGGGTTTTGACTGAGGTTATTGTCGCTGAGGTAGTAAGGTTTAATGTGTTGACCATCGAAACGCATGATTCCGTCAGTGGAACTAATCCAGCAAAATTCCTGTGAATCGCCGTAGATAAACATACACTGCGACTGGGTGAGGCCGCTGGCAGTGTTAAGGTGATTGAAAAACAGCTTGCGGGTGAGGGGCAATTGGGCTTCCACCGCACTTCCGCTCAAAAGAACCAGCAGGATCAAGCCAAGCAATTGCTGCAAGGAATAGATTGAGAAATAATGTGGAATATTTAACATCCGGCCCATTTGAAGCATTTGAATACGCGTTTTTTCCCACCTTATGGACAAAACTCCCGGTCGTAACAATTTGGCGGACAGCCAACCAGGCCTTTTTTATGTCCATTGGTACTAATGGCAGCAGCACTGAGCCAAATCTGACTGAAACAAAGAGGAGGTGGGATTCCGGGTACTTCCCAAGGCCAGTGCGGAACGAATAAAATAAGATGGAATGTTAGGCTCTGAGCTGATTCAATATTGCCTGAATACAAAAGACTGAGCAATTCCGTCCCTGAAAACTGAAACGTTGGATGCGCATTAAGTCCCCAACCTTTGAGCGACGACATGCCTAAGGAATCCCCTCCGGAAACCTCTACAAACCTGTTAATGTGCGTTAGGGCTGATGCATCACTCACCTGTGCATTCACAATGATGCCATCGGCAGTGGCCATTCTGTTCGTATTGCCCGGCATACCCATTGGTTTTTCGGCCCGCCCGTTAGCACTTCGGGCGATGAGTTTAAGTCGACGGTTTCCTTCCACCGTGTTATCTATCCCCAGGTAAAAAACCAACCCTACCAAACCCGGATATAATAAAGGCGGCGGGTCAGTAACCACCACCCCCGCGAGGGTATTTAAGGACTCCCTACTCAAAAACATCCTGATGGGCTGAAAAGGGGCTTTATAGCCGGGCATTATGGTCAGTATCAGGTTCCGAAAGGGTTGGTCGCGGAACCGGTTGGAGGCAGCATTGTTGACTTCGACTGGAATATCCCAATCTTCCGTTCCGATATAAAGAATATCAAGTCCTGGTTGTGGCATAACTTAAAGTTTTAGGATAAATAGGATTTTGAAAATTCGATAAGGTCGACGATCCCAAAATTTTTAGGATCCTTATTGTTTTTATGCAAAAAAGCCGCTTCGGGCCACCATTCCGGTTGCAGGTTTAAATAAGATTGTTGCTTATCCTGCATTAAAACCCAGAGAATTTGCTCGGCGATAATTCGACCGCCTACCGGGCCGAGTTGTTGGCCTTTATGCAAAATTTCTGCTTCCAGTAAAATGTAAAGCCAGAGGGGTGCTTTATCCAATTTAATAGGCATGTTTGGAATATGCTGTTTAACGAGCACATCATCCAGTACCGGCGTATTCGCTGGCAGCGCATTTACCTGGTTTAAGGCATTAAACAACTCGGAACCCTTTGGCAGACGGTCTTTACTATTGCCGTGTGATGCCTCTAAATCCCGCTCTGGCAGTGAATTCCGACTGGACAGAAAAAAAAGATGAAACAATGGAGGCGCAATTAAATGGTCTATAGCCAGGCTCGCTTGTGGTGGATAATTGCGAGCTGCATAGGGTTTCACTTGATAGTCAAAAAAGAAGGCCCATTCCATGAAGAGGTCTTCCTGTGTACGTTTTACAGAACCGCGCATATCTACCAGACCTTCCGCTTTTAGGGCATTATTTGTATTGGCCTCCTTGTTCTGAACTTTTGTGTGAACTCTCTGCTTTAAGCTTTCGATATCATTTGATTCCGCTATAAGTGGCAGCAACGATTCTTCCAGAAACTTATCCAGATCGGCAATGCTCAAACCTGGATTATTTTCCAATTCTAGTTTCAGCCTGTTTAAAGCATCCTGAGGCGTAATTTTTACACCTTCGATCATTGAATAAGTATTGAAATCTTTAGAAATGCTCTCGGCAATTCGCTGAAGTGTAGCTTTCCGAATAACTTCATCATTTTGGTTTAAAAACAACCGCATGCGACGGGTATATCTCAACAGATTTGGAAATTTAAACTGATCATTAACCACAGGCGGAATTTCTTCTTTTGGAAAAATATATACCTCACGCACCTGGCTGTGCCCGATGCGAAATGCAGCCCTCGAAAACTCCGGCATTAATACTGGAGACTTGGTGTGATCGTAAAATTCAAAACCTCCTGCCATGACCTGGTTTACAAGAGTATCGCCTACCAGTAAAGGAAGAAACTGGTTAACAATTATCCATTGATAATGCCAAATCACCAGTCGCTGGGTTGCTTCGAGCAAATTTTTTCCTGTCAAATTCTGATCATGCTCATGCAACCATACGGCTACCGCATTGTGAAACTGCATAAACACGCAATGTAACTGGGATAGAATATAATTTCTGTCATTACGCTTTTCTGCAATTACAGGATCGTACTTGTCTGTACGTATTGAAGCACGTTGCATATCGGACACGTTGGGCTCGGCATACCGCATTCGAAACAACACATTCTTAAAAACCGATAAGGTGTCTCCCTTAAAATTGCTTTTTCGCAAATTCACCCAATAGGGTATGTCCGATTCTTCATGTACATAAAACTCCTCTTCATCCGGACCATTTCCGTATAAAGCCCGCAGCCGTAAAGTCGGAAATTTAGTCTCCGTTCGTTCCGCAGTGATCATATCGTGTGTAATAAATTGTCCCAAATAGGTGAACCCGGCTGGAATGCGCTCATTCAAGTTGGTCTCTAAACTGCCATCTGGTCCTCCCATGAAAGCCAACAGATTTTCCGTATCCCCCTTGGAGAGAAAGCCCGGCTTTGAAAGCGGCTGAAATTTTAGATTTAGTTTTCGAAAATCATCGAAATTCATAGGCCTTAGAGATTTTTTTGAAAAAATAATCAATCATTCGCCCCCTCCCCAAAACCCCTCCAACCAGCCCAAAAAAGCCGGCCAGAGGGGGAGGAGGATACCGATGGTCATTTGGCGCTTATTTAGCAGCGCAATGGTGCGTTTATGCTTTTTTGTCAATGTCTATAAATACAGTTGGGCCAGTTGGGCATACTGCCCTGCCCGGCGAACATTGCCGTACTTAAAGGCGATGTAGGCAAGCATGGTATAGGCCAGATACTGGTGCCGCCGGGGTGTTCCTTCCAGTTGCAGGCATTGCAGGAACCGGGATTCCGCTTCTGCATACTGACGGTTTTTAAACAGGCGCATCCCGTTTGCAAACGCAGTAGCATCTGTTCCGGGCGACATGTTGTTGCCCGACTTATCTATACCTGGCGCTTTCCAAGGGTTATCAAAACCTGCGTCCATATAGTCGTAGGTCAGTTCCAGGTATGGCAAAACCCAATTGGGCGCCAGGCTTGCGGCCTGAACGTAGTAATATTGCGACGAGTCGCCGTCGGTTGTAAACGACCAGGCATTGCCCATCCAGTAATGGAGATAAGGTGCCCCGGGATCGTATTGTAATGCCTGTAACAATTTGTCCCGGGCGATCCGCTTCAACGAATCCTGCTGTGTAGGCCCGCCCAAGCCGGTATTTAAAAATGCCGTATTGTAGGCTTCAAAGAACAATTTTTTCGCCATCAACGGGCGAAACAGGCTCATTTTGCCCCCCAACATCCCAATGGCGCGATCCAGGTATTCGGGATAGTTGGTCAGCCGTCGCGGATTGTACTGCCAGGTGCCTTCCAATCCGGGTTCCAGGTCAAGCAGGGCATTCAGCGTCTGTTGTGTTTCATTGAGCATCGCAACCAGGAAGGTCCGTCGCAGCGGTTGCAAATACATTTCGAGCGTCGGATCCGTTTCTGCCTGGCACAGGATGGCATAGGCGCTTGACCCACTGCCTGATGCCTCAAAAAAAAGCCCTGCATCCAATGCTGCACATAACTGCCGGTAAATTTGTTGTCCGCCGGAATCCACCGGCTGCTTGAAGGTGCTGGGGTCTTCCGATATGTTGTTTTCATCTTTGCCGCGCATTGTTTTTTGATCCTCCGGTTGCGCACAGGGAGGTTCAACTAAAAAAGCCGGCCGGCTGATCGGGGTCATCAGGTTTCCGATAATAACAGGCATTTGCTTGTGCGGCGCTACTGCAGCTGGTACCGCTTTTTGCAGAAAATTGCCGATCTCAAGCAAGGTTACAACGCCGTCACAGTCGTCATCTGCTGCGCCCGACAAACCATTCAACAGGTAAAACGAAAACACACCGCGCCCTTCACCCCAGTTCGCTCCTTCGGCAGCAAACTCATCCGGCTGGCACGACAGGATCTTGGTTTCCCGGGCATATTGCCGGGCAAGTTGTGCAGTGGTGAGCTGAGCGCCACGGATGCCCGAACCGGCCAGTTTGCCGGCATGACAAGCATCCGCAATTACAAGCATCCGGGCTTCATTTTTTGTACAAATCGTAGTCGTTACATCCTGCAAATACTGTAAGGAAACAGCGCCAGCAGCATAGACAGCGGCCGGGCTGTCGTATCCCAACAGGTAACCGTTTTGCTGCACCGTTGTAGTTTCCACATCACCATGGCCGGCATAATAAAAAATCGCCTGATCTCCCCGATGGCTCTCCTCGACAAGCCATTGCAAGGCCACACAAATCGCAGCAGTGGTCGCTTGTTCGTTTACCATGAGTTGTATGTTCTGCCTGGGCACCATGCCCCCGGAAGCTGTGCCCAGCCATTGCGCAAAAGCACGTGCATCCGCATGGGCGTATTTTAAAGCCGGTATATTTGGATGCTGATAGTTGGAAATGCCTACCACTACTGCCCGGATGATACCTGTTCGCTCAGGTAACCCGGACTTTACGGGCCGCACTCCTCGTGATGTTTGTGCGAACGAAGCGACAGCCAACAGAAGGAGCAATGGCAAAATTGCTTTGGCTCTCATTATTTTTGGGTTTATTGAAAAAATTGGGTTCCGGATTAACCCGCCGCGTCATTTGGTTGGTGCCGCAATAGGTAGGAAAGGATTCAAAGGGGAAGCGTAGACTGACTGTTACAACTTGGATTTTGGGTTTTATTAGCCGTAATTTTGTTTGCCTTTATGTCAGGCGATGTAACCTATTTAAGGTAAAACAAAGGTAGCCAATACCGCACTAACGAAAAATGTAACAAACGTTATATGCGACAAATCAAATTGGGAGGTTTCGCCAGAATCATCCAATTCTCTTTTGGACTTCAGCCTTTTCGACAAATTAACGCAATATTCTGGCCTGGAAGCCTGACTTTTCCAAAAACTAGTTTTCCCGCCTTGTTTTGGAAACCTGACTTTCAAGCCTGCTTTTAAACACAAAAACAGTTCTGCTATGAAAAACAAAACACATTTCCTGCACCTGCCGGTACTCTTACTGGCATTTTTTCCCGCTATTACGCATGCGATCGATGCGGGAGTGGCCTATTGCATTTATGCAACCCCGGAAAAACCATATCTGGAAATCAACATCGAAATCGCCGCCGCGTCTGTTAGCTTCAAACCAGTTGACAGCACCTACCTGCAAGCAGGCGTAGAAACCCTCATTCTGGTCAAACAGGGGGAAACCGTGGTAACTTTTGAAAAATACCGGTTAAACAGCCCTTTGGTTCGAAATCCGAGGAATCTACTCGATGTTAAACGTATGTACCTCCAACCAGGTAGCTATAGCCTCGAAATCACATTCGAAGACATGCACGACCCCGGCAATACCAGCAGCTTCAACACCCCGCTCACCGTCGATCTGGGTAGTGGGGCTTACCTCTCCAACCTATTGCTATTGCGCAATTATAAACCAGACAATTCGGACAACCCATTCACAAAGAATGGTTATTTTATGGAGCCCCTACCCTTCCGGTTTTATGACCGCACATCCACCATGCTTGCTTTTTATGCCGAAATTTACCACACCGGAAAAGTGGTCAAGGAAGAGGCCTACATGATTCGGTATCTGGTTGAAAAAAACATGGAAAACGGCGTAACGGAGATTGTTTCTTCCGGGAGCCAACGCAAAAAGCCTTCCGCCATAGATGCGATTTTGGTGCCCATGAATATCAGCAAATTGAAAAGTGGCAATTATTTCCTGACCGTAGAACTGCGCAACGAGATCAATGAATTGCTGGCAAGCCAGAAAATTGAATTCCAACGCTCCAACCCTTTTCTCGATGTTCCGGAAGAAGCCCTTTCGGCTGATGTCGTAGAAAAGCAATTTGTAAACGACCTGAATGAGGAAAACCTGCGGTTTAGTCTGCGTGCAATCTCCCCGCTTACGCTCGGCGATGATGCTGAAATGCTGAAAAACATTTTGCAAGGCAGCGATCTGAAAGCCATGCGTTTTTTTCTGTTTCGGCATTTTGTCCGGGCAAATCCGAACAACCCCGAACAAGCATATGTGGATTATATGACCGTTGCCGGTGCGGCCGATCTGCAATTTCACAGCGGGTTCCGGTATGGTTTCGAAACCGACCGCGGCCGGACTTACATGCGGTATGGCCGCCCCGACGATCTCATTCATGTGGAAGATGATCCCAGTGCACCACCGTACGAGATATGGGTGTATTATGATTTCCCAAAAACCAGGCAGACCAACGTCAAATTTTTGTTTTACAACCCTACGCTGGCCGGAGCCGACTTTATCCTGCTCCATTCCAACGCCCGGGGGGAGATCAACAACCCGCGTTGGGAAGTTGATTTGTACAAGCGCAATGCCGGAAATGAAATCGAAGGGGATAACTACCACGATGCCACAACCATGCAGCGGAATGTTGGCCGCCTGGCGCGCACGTATTTTGAAGATTTTTAATGAAGCCTGAAATAGACCTACAAAAAAGGCCGCGCTGAATGGCGCGGCCTTTTTTGTAGGTCCGGTCTGATCAATTGGCAATTTTACCCACCTACCACAGACTCCGCCCGAACCAGTTCAGGCAAAATTGATTTCAGTTTATCAATCAAAAAATCAACATCCGCGCGAGTGTTGTAATGCGAAAAGGAAAAGCGGATGCTTTTGTGTTCCGGATCGGCGCCAATCGCCGTCAGCACATGACTGCCTGCCTCTGCACCGCTCGAACAGGCGCTTCCGCCCGAGGCGCTCACCCCGGCAATGTCCAGGCTAAGCAGCAATATCTCGTTTTTCGGTGATGGCGGAAAGGAAACATTCAACACGGTGTACAGGTAGCGGCCATCATAATCACCATTGAAGTGGATGCCATCAAATGAATCGACCAGACGTTCCATCAGGTATTGCCGCACCGCCTGAATGTGCCCGGAGCGGGCATCCATTTCCGCAGTAGCCAATTCCAGTGCTTTTGCCAACCCGACGATCCCGTAAACATTCTCCGTGCCACCCCGCATATTGCGTTCCTGGCCACCACCGTCGATGAATGGGTGGATCGGATTATCCGGATTGATGTAAATAAAACCGACGCCTTTTGGACCGTGAAACTTATGCGCAGCACCGGAAAGAAAACTTACGGGTATTTGCTGCACATCAACTGGGAAATGGCCGATGGATTGCACGGTATCCGTATGAAACAAGGCACCATATTGCTGGCAGATTGCTGAAACCTGAGCCAGATCGATCATCGTGCCAATTTCGTTATTGGCGTGCATCAACGATACCAGCGTTTTTTTATCCGGGTTGCCAGCCAGTGTTTTTTCCAAGGCATCCATACTTACTCGGCCTTGGGCATCCACCGGCAACCAGACAACCTCGACGCCTTGAAATTTTTCCAGCGATTCAATGGTGTGCAGGCCACAGTGGTGTTCAGTCGGGCTGCTGATAATGCGCTGCACACCAAGGTCGCGTACGGCGCATTTGATAGCCATATTGTTGCTTTCGGTGCCGCCGGAGGTAAAGAAAATATCGGCTGTACCTGCACCGATGCATTGCGCAACGGTTTTCCGGGCAGTCTCAAGTAAGCTGCGAACGCTGCGTCCTTCAGCGTGGATACTGGATGGGTTGCCAAATTGACCCCGCAAAACCGGGATCATAGCGTCAATAACCGCTTCGGAAACTGGGGTTGTGGCGGCATTGTCAAAATATACTCTTTCCATAATTTGGTGGTGGGAACATGCCTTACGGCAGGTTAGGGTGTACAGTGTTTTGTAGCACGGCAAAGGTAAAAAAATACCCTCTAACGAAACCCCTGTACATCCTGCATAATCTTGCGCGCTAAATTTTCAGCGATCACTGCAGATTTGCTTTCCGCATACACCCGAACGATTGGTTCTGTATTGGAAGGGCGCAGGTGCACCCAGCCGCTTTCGAAGTCAATTTTTAGCCCGTCTTCCGTATTGATTTGTTCATTCCGGTATTTGGTCCGCAATGCTTCGAAGATCTTGTTTAAATCCAGATCGGCCGATAATTCCAGTTTGTTCTTGGCCATTTGATAGTCTGGGTAAGTTTGCCGCAGTGTTGAAATTTGTTTGCCCGAATTGGCTAAGTGACTCAAAAAGAGGGCAATACCCACCAAAGCATCCCGGCCATAGTGCAAATCCGGAAGGATCACCCCGCCATTGCCTTCACCACCGATCACGGCTTTCACCGCTTTCATTTTTTGAACAACATTGACCTCGCCAACAGCAGCGGCATGGTAGGTTCCGCCGTGTTTCTCGGTGATATCGCGCAAGGCGCGGGTGGAAGACAAGTTCGAAACAGTATTTCCACCGCCTCGTTTCGACAACACATAATCGGCAACCGCAACCAGGGTGTATTCCTCACCGAATAGTTCGCCGTCTTCACACATGAACACAAGCCGGTCGACATCCGGGTCGACGGCAATACCCAATTGTGCTTTTTGCATGCGAACCTCTGTCGACAATTGGCCCAAATTAAGCTTCAAGGGTTCAGGATTGTGGGCAAAATGGCCATTTATCTCTCCATTGAGCAGGCTAACTTCGCAGCCCAGTGCTTCAAGCAACGGTGGTACTGCCAGAGCGCC
Organism: Lewinellaceae bacterium; assembly: GCA_020636075.1. GTDB lineage: Bacteria > Bacteroidota > Bacteroidia > Chitinophagales > Saprospiraceae > M3007. Next base: position 527,340 of record JACJYO010000001.1, read on the forward strand.
AGTGGAATTTATAGCATCCACAACGATCCGGAATTTTTTGGCTTTGACGGCTGCCGCATCTACGAGCGGCAGTGCCAGTATTTTTTCAATATGCTTTGCGATATAACCACCTTCAGTACGATAGTTCCCCAATTGATCTACTGGTGCATACACGATATTCCCTTCAGCCACCCGGGCCAGCACGGCAGCACCGTCTGCTGCGCTGATAAATTCACCTTTGTTGTTTAGCAACTTCAAGGCATTCCATTCCCGCGGGTTATGGCTGGCAGTAAAAATTATGCCGCCGCCGGCCTTTTCCAGAGGGACAGCCAGTTCTACCGTTGGCGTGGTACTGAGTCCGAGGTCTACTACTGAAATACCCATACTGCGCAAGGTATTGATGGCCAGGTTGCTGACAATTTCGCCCGAAATACGGCCATCGCGGCCGACCACGATCGTAGCGTTGCCGGTAGTATCCAGGATCCATTGGCCGAAGCCGGCCGTACATTCAACAATATCTTGAGGAGTAAGATTGTCAGCCGGGCGTCCTCCAATGGTGCCCCGGAATCCGGAGATTGATTTGATAAGTGGCAAGGTGGGCTTTGCGTTTAGGTTAACGGTTGAGCAGCCTGAAAACGGGGGGTAGGATAAAATGTATCAATTTGCTGGAAGGCAAAAGTACGCAAGAATTTTTACCGTCGATAAGTTTGAAGACAGGCAAAAAAGCAAGTTGCAAGACAGGATGCCCGATTTATTTCGATTCAACTTTGTTTGCGCCCAGGGCAGCCCACATTTTATAATAGATCGCAGTGTTTTCATAAATCCCGGAAAACAGCTCCGATTTGGGGCCATAAGCAAACACAGGCACCATGGTGGCCGAATGCAGGCGGGCTGTAAACGTAGGTTCAAACTGCCAACGGCTGCCTTCATTGAGGGCCATACCCCCACATTCATGGTCGCCGGTAACAATGACAAGCGTTTCACCGTTTGAAGCAGCGAAGCGAAGCGCGGCCTGAATCGTGGCATCAAAATCCATCAATTCGGCTTTCAACCAGTCTGGTTGGTTGGAGTGCAAAGACCAATCGATCTGACTCCCTTCAACCATGAGAAAAAAGCCTCTGCGACTCCTTTTTTCCAAATAGGTGCACACCTTATCTACAGCTGTAGGCATGTAATTGCGACCGCTTAAAGCGGAAGGGGGTTCCCGATCGGCAGTGAAGAGCATGAACGGTGCAGAGCCGTCAAGCGGAAGCCGGTTGAAGCTGTATCCGGTACGAATTTCATAGCCGCGGGCATCCAGGGAATCCAGCAAGTTTTTATGATCTGGCCGATCGTCAAAATACCCCTTACCACCACCGACAAAGCAGTCAATAGGTGTTTTCAAATAATCGTCGGCGATCGCTTCAGTGAAGGCCCGGATATCGACATGAGAAATAAAACTGGCCGGTGTAGCATGTGTAGCCGAACAGGAAACAACCATGCCTGTAGCCCAGCCACGGGCATCCAGTTCCTCGAGGATGGTCACACAAGGACCATAATCGGGCGGAACAATACCGATTCCATTGTTTTTTGTCTTTTGCCCACAAGCGAAAGCCGTTGCTCCGGCAGCAGAGTCCGTAACCTGTTCGTCGTAAGAATGACTTTTGTGAAAGCCCACTACGGGGAATTGTTCCCAGACCGATTTGCCGGGTCCTTTCCAGTAGAGCCCTGCCGACACTTGTGCTGTTGCCATGCCATCTCCAATAAGCAGGATAATGTTTTTGGGTCGTTCGGCCATGGGAACAACCGTTTCTCCAGCCGAAACACCCGTAGTCGAGTGGCAAGCTAAAAAAAGGAGCAGAGCAGGCAGCAGAATCCTAGGGAGCATCGTTTTTACAAGTTAGACTAATAATCCATCGCGCATTTCGAGGCAGCGATCGGAGAGGTCGGCTAGTTCTTTGTTGTGCGTAACAATTACAAATGTCTGGTTATACTCATCGCTGAGCCGCCGGATCAATTGATGCAGGTCCTGCGAAGCAGCACTATCGAGGTTTCCGGTAGGTTCATCCGCAAAAATTATATCCGGCTGGTTGATCAGGGCACGAGCTACCGCTACCCGTTGTTGTTCGCCCCCACTCAATTCGGAGGGTTTGTGCGTAACACGGTTAGACAAACCCAGGTAATCGAGCAATTCGGCAGCCCGTTTTCGGACGGCACTTTCCGGGCGCTTCTGAATAAATCCGGGGATACATACATTTTCTTCGGCAGTAAACTCCGGGAGCAAATGGTGAAACTGAAAAACAAAACCGATATGGCGGTTCCGAAATGCAGCCAGTTGGCGCCCCCCCAAACCACGAACCAGGGTTTCATTGATCCTTAATTCACCCTGATCGGCATTATCCAGTGTCCCCAGAATATGCAACAACGTACTTTTGCCAGCCCCCGATTTTCCAACAATACTTACAACTTCTCCCTTGGAAACCGCAACATTTACCCCTTTCAGGATCTCTAACTTTCCGAATGCCTTGTGAATATTTTGGGCCTGTAATAATATCATCCGTCGATTTACGATTTACAAATCTGGGTTTACTGAATACCTGAAAGCATTTTATCCGAATAACTTCATCGACAAAACCGCGTAAAGATAGCCACTAGAATGCCACTGCCCGGAAAATTGATGAAAACATAACAGAATGATTTTTAAGGATTGGTCTTTCTGCCCTACATTCGCCGCCCTTGAATTGGGCTGTTTTGGTTTGAAAAACACCTGAACGAACACCGCTGCTATGAAGATCCTGCAACTCTGTAAAAAATTTCCTTATCCGTTAAAAGACGGAGAAAGTATTGCTGTTACATACCTGGCACGCGCTTTTCATAAATTGGGTAATGATGTTACGCTACTGGCCATGAACACCAGCAAACACTGGTTTGATCCCGGTCAGATCCCGGCTGGGTTTGATCATTACAGCGCAATTCACACCGTCAATCTCGACAATCATATCCGGCCACTCGCTGCGCTTGCCAATTTATTCTCCGATCGGTCTTTCCATATCCAACGCTTTGAAAACGAAGATTTTGCCAATAAATTGATTGAAATCCTGCAACAGGATCAATTTGACGTTATTCAACTGGAAACACTTTACCTCGCTCCCTATATTCCAATTATCCGGAAATACTCCGATGCCCTGGTAGCGCTGCGATCGCACAATGTGGAGCATGAAATATGGGAACGTGTGGCCGCCAACAGCACCCCTCTGAAAAAATGGTACCTGAACACCATCACCCCACGGCTTAAAAAATATGAGGTCAGCCAACTGAACACCTGCGACTTGTTGGTTGGAATTACCGAGCGCGATGTCCGGCGTTTCCAACACCTGGGGCTTAAAAAACCGGCGATGGCGATGCCTATTGGATTGGATTGCCAGGACTACAGGCCCGATGAATCCAGTTTTCACCGCCCGCTAAGCCTGGGCTTTATCGGCTCGCTGGACTGGATGCCCAATATCGAAGGGCTGGACTGGTTTCTGAAACATGTCTGGCAACCTGTACTCGAGCCAAGCTTTCCCAACCTGCATTTTCACATTGCCGGCCGCAACACCCCCGATTGGCTCAAACGGCTCAAATTACCCAGAGTACACATACACGGTGAGGTGCCGGATGCCACCGCATTTATTAACCAACACAGCATTATGGTCGTCCCCTTGCTGGCAGGTAGTGGCATGCGGGCTAAAATCCTGGAAGGTATGGCGCTTGGAAAGGTCATTCTTTCCACTTCCATCGGATTGGAAGGTATCGATGCCAAAAACTGCAAGGAGGCCCTTATCGCCGATCGGCCCGAAGATTTCCACAGCGCCATTCAATGGTGTTATAACCAAGGGGACTCGTTGGTACAATTGGGCCGCCGCGCGCAGTTTTTTTGCACTGAAAACTACGACAACCTGGAGGTCACCCGACGGTTGCTGGAAAAGTACCACAGGATGCGCCCTATGCAAAAGGCTGTTGCCGGACCACCTGTTTAAACCACGCTAACCCATGAACCGGCTGTCCTTCGTCCTGCTTTTTTTCCATTTGTTCGTATTGCGGCCTAACGCGCAAAGTCAGCTGTATTTTCAAAATCTGTTTGCTCTTCCCGGCCAGGCGTTCAACGTGGCTGCTGTAAAACAACTCCAGGGTGGCCAATTGGCTGTTGGCGGCCAGATTGTTTCCACCTCAACCGGCAACAAAATTGCGGCATTGCTGCTTGTTTCGGAAGCCGGCACACTGATTTGGGCGCGCCAGTTAGGCACTGATACCGACCAAACAGCCATAACAGCCCTCGCAGCTACGCCTGATGGGAAAATCCTTGCCGTTGTTCAGGCTGAATCGGCCACCGGAACATTCGGCATTTCAAAAATCGACCTGAACGGCACGCCCGAATGGAGCCGTTTTTTTAGCGCCAGCGGTAACAACCCGCTGATCCGCAGTGCACATATTTCCGCCACTGGTTTTGTCCTGACCGGAAACAACAATGCCGCCGGACTGGTAAAAAAAACCGATGCAAACGGCATTGAAATCTGGTCAGCCCAAATCGCTGCTCCAGGCGCAACCATGCAACTGCATCAGGCCTGGGAAGACCTGCAGGGAAACATTTATGCGGCCGGTACGCTGTTTCAAAATGGTTATTCTGATGGTATAGTGCTCAAATTATCCGCTTCAGGCACTTTGGACTGGAGTCGCCGCTTTGGCACCAGCGACGACGATGCCTTGTTCTACCTCACACCGACCACCGACCAATACCTGCTTGCCGGTGGCCACAGTTATGGTGTTGATAATTATAACAAAGGCTGGTTGTTGAAAATTGACGGGCAAGGTGAAATTAAATGGTCGCGCAGCTACGGCGAACCCGGTTTGAATGGGGGCATCCGTAGCCTGGGGGCATATCCGGGAGGTGCAGTATTTAGTTTTTCCGAAGATGGCAATGTGCCCACTCTTGGGGCCGTGCTCGCACGGGTGAACACCGAGGGAGATTTGCTTTGGATAAAAAACCATAGCCAATCGGGTGCATTTGGGTTAAACCCGAAACTGACTACGCTCAAAAACAATGACATCCTGTTGGCAGCCACCCTTCAAACCGGGAGTGGCAAAGCTTGCCTGTTGCTGCGCGCCAACGACAAAGGGGACACACCTCCCTGTTGCTTAAGTTCCTTCAATCTGCAGGTAACCGATATGCCTATCCAGGTTTCGGTGTTCGTTCCGACAGCTAGTACCGGAATTGCAATGGGGCCAGCCCTCTGGGCATCAGCCGCACTTGCTCCGCAATTGACTACCCTGTGCGTAGCGCCTGACCTCAGTTTTACGATCTCGGATTCCCTCCTCTGCCCAGGCGACTGTATTGATTTTGAAATTACGAGTCCCACACCCGGCGCCAACTACAGCTGGACCTTCCCGGGAGGGGTAATGGCGTCTGGCATACCTGATCGCGTTTGTTTTCCCAATTTAACCGACAGTGTTAAAATAACGCTTACCGCCAATGCCTGCGCCTACACACAACGCCAGCAAACCCTGCGCGCTGAATCGTCCAAGGATCAAACTCCGAATGCGTTCACTCCAAACGGCGATGGCATAAATGACCTGTTTTTCCCGGTTCTATTCTGCCCGGCACCGGTGTATCACCTGGCTATTTTCAATCGCTGGGGCTCCCTGGTTTTTGAAAGCAACGAAGCCAACAAGGGTTGGGATGGAACGGTTAATGGCCGGGAAGCTCCTGCCGATGTATACGTTTGGATGCTTGAAACCCAATCGGCAGAAGGAATCACCAGAAAAAAAGGAGATGTCACGTTATTGCGTTAGCGCGTATTGCACCGGGCGCGGGATCATACCAACACTTTTCCACAAATTATCCCCAGATCGGGGTGGATAACTTCAACAGGCCTACCCGCAATATTCTCCTCTCCGCGGTTATCTTTGCCCGGATTTACAGGCTTGCATGACCTGCATATTCGGCACTTGCAGCCTTTCAATCGTACCAGCATATGAGAATCACCTACTACGGCCATTCCTGCTTTGGCATTGAGGCCGGCGGCAAACGCCTGCTGGTAGACCCATACATCACAGAAAATCCACTGGCTGCCGATGTGGATGTGAACAGTATCCGATGCGATTACATGTTGTTGACACATGGCCACCCGGATCACGTTGGCGACCTGGAAAAAGTAATGGGAAACAATCCGGAGGCGGTAATCATTGGCATTTGGGAAATCCATTTGCGGTATGCTGAAAAAGGCTACAAAACCCACATGATGAACAAAGGCGGATGGTGGACTTTTGATTTTGGCCGGGTCAAAATGGTGAATGCCGTACACAGCAGCAGTTTTCCGGATGGCGCCTATGCTGGTGAGCCGGTCGGTTTTGTTCTGGAAACACCCGACGGCAACTTGTATATTGCAGGGGATACTGCTCTGACGCTCGATATGAAACTCATCCCAATGACTTGTGCGCCACTCGATCTGGCCATTCTCCCAATTGGTTCTAACTTTACCATGAATTACAAAGACGCCGTTATGGCCAGCCAATTCATTGAGTGCGACCGGATAATTGGATGCCATTACGATACGTTTGGTTTTATAAAAATTGAACACGCAGAGGCTATTGCAGCATTTTCCGCCAAAGGCAAAGAATTGATCCTTATGCCAATTGGCGAGCAAAAAAATATTTAACCCGGTTCATTCAAAATTTGAAATCAGCTACTCATTCTGTTGTTATGCATAAAATAATTACGATCGCCAATCAAAAAGGCGGTGTTGGCAAAACCACTACCGCGATCAATCTGGCTGCTTCACTGGCCATTCTGGAAAAAAAAGTCCTGTTGATTGATGCCGACCCGCAGTCGAATGCCTCATCCGGCGTTGGCGTAACAACAACGGAAGAAACACTCAGCCTGTATGATTGCCTGGTTAATGATATTGACCCCCGCGAAGCAATCCTTCAAACAGAAACTCCCAATTTGTCCTTGCTGCCAGCCAGCATCAATTTAGTGGGTGCCGAGCTGGAACTGGTGAACAAACCTAAGCGGGAATTTTTGCTGCGCAACATCGTCCAGCAGATCAATCAGGACTACGATTTCATTTTCATCGACTGTCTGCCATCACTGGGCCTGATCACCGTGAATGCCCTGGTAGCAGCAGATACAGTGCTGATCCCGGTGCAGTGCGAAATGTTTTCTTTTGAAGGGCTGGCTAAACTGAAAAATACCATCGCATTGGTAAAACAGGGCTACAACCCCGATCTTCAGGTCGAAGGCCTGCTGATCTCCATGTACGACAGTCGTTTACGCCTTGCTAACGCAATTGTGGAAGAAGTGCGCAACAGCAGCAATGACTATGTTTTTGAAACTATCATCCACCGGAATTCCCGCGTGGCAGAAGCCCCCATGCAGCACGTCCCTGTTGCGATGTACGACGTGAGCAGCCGGGGTGCGGTTAACTTCTTCAACCTCGCCGAGGAATTTTTAAAGCGCAACCCAAATTGACCAAACAGATATAATGGCAAAAAAGACATTGAATAAAGCCGATTTCGGCAAAGGTATCCGCGCCCTGCTCGCAAACCCGCAGGAGCTGGAACAAGCTGTTCAGGAGAACCCGCAACATGTAGTGCGCGAGCTGACACACACGGTTGCTATGCTGCCCATCGATCAGATCGAGGCAAACCCGTTTCAGCCGCGTACCGAATTTGACCAAACTGCACTGGATGAACTCACCGACAGCATTCGGGTACATGGCCTGATCCAGCCCGTCACGGTACGCCGGCTGCACGATAAAGCGTACCAGCTGATCTCCGGCGAACGGCGCTTCCGGGCCAGCCAAATGGCCAACCTGACCGAAATCCCGGCTTACGTCCGACTGGCCGACGACCAGCAAATGCTGGAAATGGCGCTGATCGAAAATATCCAGCGGCAAGACCTCAACGCTATCGAAGTTGCCATTTCATACCAGCGGCTCAAAGAGGAATGTAGTCTCACCGATGAAACACTTTCTGAACGCGTTGGCAAACAGCGCAGTACCATCACCAACTACCTGCGGCTGCTCAAACTTCCGGTCGATATCCAGCAGGCAATCAAAGACGGGCAGCTCAGCATGGGGCACGCCCGCGCATTGGCCGGCCTGAACGATATCGCGTTCCAGCTCTCCCTGCTGCGGCAGATCGTCCAGGAAGGGCTTTCTGTACGTGCCGTAGAGTCGCTCATCGCCCGGCATCAGGAGGATCGCTCCGGCAAAAAAGCCAAAGCAGAACGCCTGCCAGACCATTTGCGGAATATTCAGGATCAGTTTCGCGCGTACTTCGGCGCCAAGGTTGACCTGAAACGCAATGAAAAAGGAAAGGGAAGTATTACCATCAAGTTTGAAAATGACGGCGAACTGAACCGGCTGATCGATTTGATCGAGAGCAAATAGGTTTCCAGCGATGAATCGCTGGGCGAAGAAACCACGACACCCTTCTATTTCTCCTTATTCAATTGATTATCAATTCGGTTTCCCAGCGATGAATCGCTGGGCTAAGAAGTACAACATTTTCTATTATTCTATTCAAAAAACACTTTCCGCAAGAGCGAAGGCAAATTTCTCAGCCCAGCGATTCAGCGCTGGGAAAACAGAATTTGCCCCTCAGCATTATCCCCCGGCAAAAAATTCAATTGCAATTTCCTGCGCTTTCCCCTCCGGCACAGGCAACATTTCGGTAAGCCGGAGCACTCCCCCACCCTGGCCCAGATTTTTCCGAAACAGCTGCATAAACAGCGGGCTATCGGCATCAAAATACTGTGGCTTTGCAGGGCCCAGGTTTGCGAAAAAGTGTCGGGGAATATTCAACTGCGCCAAAACCCTTCTGATTTTTTCAAAAAAATCAAACTCCGAATTGGTTGATTCCAGCCATGATTTCCAGACGGTTTCTTCAACCCGCCAGGCTTCCCGGGCGATCACAAGCCCCCGGCAAATCAATCTCCTGCGATAAAGCACTTGATGCTTTTCCAGCAGTTGCCATGAATTATCCGGTAATAATTGTGTAGTGGATATATACGGCACACCAAGTTGCCACAACAATTGCATAACCGGCGGGCGGGTTTCCGGTGCTTCCAGGCCCAAATCAACCAGCTCAACCAATTGTCCGGTAAGTCCATCGCGTAAGACCGGCGCATCGTTTTCCCATTGAACTTTCAGGTTGCCCAGATGGAAGGTGTCTCCGGCTATACTCGTCCTACGACTTGAAGTCGAAGGACGAGTTCGGCCTCCGGGCACCAGCAGCACATCCGCTGCCAAGTGCGGTTGATTGTTCGCATTAAAAAAGCCCTGCCAGGGAAATTGCATTGCAGCTTTTGACTGTGGCGGCACATTCAAATACCAGGTCCGAAGTGCATCCGTCACTTCCGAAGAAAACAGGGGCAACCAACGGGCAAACAACTTGCCGCCGCCGGGGTACAAACTGTTGATTACCGCATACCACTGACCATTTTCCTGGAATGGCTGTATAAGCGCGCCGATTTTCTGGGGAGATGCACTCGTCCTACGACTTGAAGTCGTAGGACGAGTTGGTGCCGCCGGACGAATATCCGCCGCTGAAAGGGTATTTTTTAAAAACGCCTGGCATAGTTCCAGAAAGCCCACAGACTTGCCCGCCTCGACAGTTTTTTCCCAGACAAATTCGAGCCAGGCAACCCGTGTTTGTGGGCTGACTGTTGAAGGGCGCTCAGCCCAACAGTCAGCCAGATCATCCACTACCTGATGCACCGCAGCTTCGGGAATACCCGCCGGAGTGGATTGCTCCACATCAACGTAAAACAGTTGCTCCAGCGGAATCGAAGGGATTTCCAAACCGTACCGGTCAAAGTAAGCCGAGAGTTCTTCCCGGGTTTTTTCCAGAGATTCCAGTGCAGCGTCCAGCGGTTGGTACGGCAACGTGCGTGCTGTGTTCCGCAGCCACTGTAACAGTGTTGCTGTTTCCACAATCAAGTGCGTTGGTGTCAGGAATCCCAAAAATTGGTACAGTACGCCGCACCAATTTGCCGACAAGCCAGTTTCCGGCAAAACCCATTCTAAAAAACCGATATCGACAAGGTTCAAAATGTAGGTTTCCAAATCCGCGCGTTCCGCGTCAATGGCAGTCTCCAACTGATCCATTAATCTCTCGAAGGGATATTCGCGTTCGTTTTCCAAAAAAAATTCGACGATAAGATGGAGCAGCCCCGTGGCCTCAGCCTCTTGAAAGCTTTCCGTTTCACCATCAAAATAAAGCCAGTTGTATCGATCCCCGCCGGAGGCTGTGATGCAGGGATTCAGGCGGATGGGAAGGGCACGATAAAATTCCGGCGCCCGCAGCAAAACGGCATAAAAGGCCTCCAGTAGCGCAACGTTGGGCACAACCAACGTTTTCCCAAAGGGCAAAGTATCCGGATCGTCACCCAGGGCCTGCACCGAAACCGTATTGAAATAACCCAGCGGGGTTGTTTTGGTCGCCATGCGCGCGACGTATTGCAAGATGGAAAATGCGACTTGGCGTTCTTTTTTCCCAAAATGTGCAGCCGATTGACGGGTAAACCGCGGCAGTTGCCCAAGCAGGGAATGGCTGGCGAACAGCAACGCCCGTTGGAACAATTCCGTTTGCGCAATTTTTTGAAGCTCGGAAAAGCCCTGTTGCACAGCCGTTTCATAGGCTTCGGCAAAAGCATGTTCTGCTTGAATGCAGTTTTTTTCAGCTTGCCGAAAACTTGCAACATTCGCGCAAAGTAGCTCCAGTGCAGGCTGTTTGGCGGAAGCCCAGTGGGTTAAAATTTGATCTCCCGGCAGTTTTTCTTTTTGAAAAAAGGCTTTCCGGCAATTGTATACTTGCGTACGGAGGGGCGAATCTGCCAACGCTTGCAGGCTTGAATCAAAAACTTCCTGCAGGGCCGATGCCGCTTCGGTGCGTTTCGCCCGCCCAACCTCCAGCGCCTTTTCAAGGGTCTTCCAATCAGCAGCAAGGCCGTTCAGCGTGCTGAAAGGCAACCCGGCCGAGCGAATTAGCATCAATGAAAAAACTCCTGGTGTGGGCATTGTTTGCGAAGGAAACAAGTTTGCAGCGCATTGCTGTGCAAATTAGCATGAAAAAAATCGTATTCGCCGTGTGGCTATTCAGTGCAACGGGCTTGTTCAGCCAACAAGCAGCCGACAGCCAGTCGTTTTCCTATGGTTTTGTGGCGGGTGCTGAATTGCAAACCTTGAATATCCAGCAACAGCCCTTACAATCCGGCAGACCATTTATTCCAAACCAAAACCTGACCGGCACAGGGGCAAGCCTCGGGATGTGGGCACAATGGCGGGTATTTTCCGCGTTGGAGGTCCGGCAGGGACTTCAGATTTCCCTTCTTTCCAACGCGATCCGTTTTGAAACGCCGGACGGACAAACCCAGCGAGACCGGTATCATTTTGCCGATCTTGAATTGCCACTGCACTTTGTGCTGAGCAACCAGTTGCAGCACCTGCCCGCCAAAGCCCTCATTTTATTTGGCGGGCGGGCCTCCTGGAACCTTGCCGACGGCCGCTCCAGCGCAGCACTCAACCTGTTGCCGGAACGTTTTGCTGTGGACCTTGGCATTGGCGCGGGGTTCCACATCGGCAATTGGAGTATCCAACCCGAATTGATGTATTCCTATGGCCTGAACAATCTCCACGACTTTCAAAACAGCCCCTACGACTGGGCTGCCGGGCGGGTGCTGCGCGACCGGCTGAGCTTGCGCGTGGTGGTGAGTCTTCCTGAGATTGAACGCTGATGACGCGGATTTGTCATCAATTAATAGAAAAAATCCGTGCAAATCCGCGTTTCGCCGAAGGCGAATCCGCCTCATCCGCGTTCCAAAACGCTACGCCGGTTTTTCCTGAATAAACTGCGCCGCACCATCCAGGGCCTCGTAAAACTCCTCACCATACTTCCGGATCAGCGCTTCGCGCAAAAACCGGTACACCGGCATTTGCTCGCGCGCACCCAGTTCGCAAGCTGCCGAGCAGATGTCCCAGCTGTGATAGTTGAGTGCTTCAAAACCCGTCGTTTCGTTTTTCTCCACCCGGATTGGATACAAATGGCAGGATATCGGTTTTTGAAAATCAATCACCCCGGCCTTGAAAGCGCGTTCGATGCCGCACTGCGCTGTACCGGTACCGTCGAGCGTCATGTACGCACAAGGACCATTGTTTACCAGAGGGGTACCGTATTCCTCGCCTTCTACGTACCACTGGTATTTACCCTGCATTTCAATAGCCTGTATGCCTGCCGGGCTCAGGAAAGGTTTCACTTTTTCAAAAATAGAATCCAGCACCGGCAGTTCGGCTCCCTCCAGCGGAGCGCCGGAATCGCCTTCCCAACAGCAGGCACCTTTGCAGGCGCTGAGGTTGCAAATAAATTGTTCTTCAATGAGTTCGTCGCTGACGAGTTTGTCCTGGACAATGATCATGTTATTCGGTGAGTTTTCGGATAGCCTCGCCCATACGCCGGCGCGCCTCGCGTTTTTGCAAAACTGTGGGTGGCACCACCCGGTCGGTGCAATCCTGCTGCGCACAGCGTTCGCAGGTTACGTTGACGAGGGTACGCGGGATGGCCGGATCATCCCAAAAGCGGATAATTTCCCTGGATTGATCATCCAGCAAAATGCCCAGGGTGACGCTTACATTTCGGTCGACCGTCGGGTAGCCGGGTTTGGCTACCGTCACGCAGAGGTATTCTTCCTGCGTGTCCATAAACAAGGCGCGCTGTACACCCGACATGGGCCGCCGGTGGTCGCCGGTTTGGGTTTGATAGGCCTGTAAGTCGCGCAGCAAGGTGATGGACAGCCAGCGCCGGCAATAGTGCTCGTCGAGGCCGGAAGCATGGGGTTGGTGGCGCCGGTTGAGGTGCAGCTCCTTGTCGATATCAAATTTGTCGATTTCCAGGTCGTGGATAAAACGCAGGAAAAAAACCTTGTGCAGGTCGAAGTCGAGCGAGAGCACATTGAACCGCTGAAACAACACCTCGGGGCTCGCCTGGTATTTGGCCATCAGATCGAGCAAGTACTGGCTGTCCCAGGCATTTAGCTGAAAAAAGCGGCGTAAATCCCGGACGAATGCATTGCGGTTAACCAGCAAGGCAACGGCAAAATAGGCGGCCTTGTAGTTGTTCAGCACCTGCTCAAAAGAGCCGATCCGCAACATGGTGGAAGCCAGTGGGCGTTCCTTGAGATGTAAAACATTGAAACCCAACTCCTTGGCCAACTGAAAAGCACGTTGCCGCTCGTTGAGGCGGCTGTTCAGCAGGAGCCGTTTTTTACGCGCCTGAAAAACAGCGCGCATACTTTTTAACTCAGGAAACGTATCGAGCGTAGTGTCGTCGAGTTTGTAGTTAAAATCCCGGACAAGAATTTCGGCGAGCAATTGAGCCGGCACGCCACCGTTTTTCGGCAGCTGATGCATTTGTACAAATTCATCGGCTGCCTGTTCAATATCCGAGAAATAATTCATGTGCAGCTCCTGATAGGCACGCAAGGCTGCAAAGAAGAAATTCTCGTCGCGCAGGGAATAATTCCGGGCAATTTCGAGCATGGCCGAAATGAAGGCATTGACCCGGTCGGGGGCCCGGGCGATGATCTCCACTACCTGTTGCACTTCGATGCCGAATAGATCGAGCGGGAGTTCATTCAAAAAATTGCTCTGGATCAGGTCGCCCAAGGGGGCATACTGTTTGGTGAGTTCGGGGGATGCCAGAAACTCCGGGCTGATCCCCAGCGCGTCGGCCAAAATCTGGAGATTTTTGGGTTGCGGGTACTTTTTGCCTTTTTCAATTTCATTGAGGTAGGAAACTGAAATCCCGGTACGCCTGCCGAGTTCCTCAAAATTCCAGCCTTTTTCCTGCCGGAACTGGCGGACTTTTAATCCGAGCACAATTTTCTGTTGTTGCGTTTTGGCCATAACCGGGACAAAGATAGTGATTGAGTGATTATACCCTGAGCCAAGGGATGTTGGTTGAAGTGGATATGTGGTTCGGCGCTATGGAGCAGTATTTTGTACTTTTGACGCCACTCAATCACAAAATCATTCAATGTAATGCGCAAACAACTCGTCGCCGGCAACTGGAAAATGAATAAAACCCTGGAAGAGGGGCTGGACCTGATTCAATCCGTATTTGACAAACTGGACGAGCACCCTAACGGGCCGGTCGTATTTGGCACCCCGTATCCATTTTTACAGGCTGCCGCCAAACGCATTAAATCCCGCGAAGGATTTTATCTGGCTGCGCAAAATTGCCACCACGAGGACAAAGGCGCCTACACCGGTGAAGTATCGGTGGATATGCTGGCTTCCGTAGGTGTTGATTACGTCATAATTGGCCACTCCGAACGGCGGCAGTATTTCCACGAGACCAATGCACAACTGGCCCAAAAAGTAAACCTCGCACTGGCAAAAGGCTTGCTGCCTATTTTTTGTTGCGGTGAGCCGTTGGATATTCGTGAGCAAGGTACCCATGTGGAATATGTGGCGGATCAGCTCAAAGCAAGTTTGTTCCACCTTCCTGAATCCGATTTTCGAAAAATCGTAATTGCTTACGAACCCATTTGGGCCATCGGCACGGGCAAAACCGCCAGCACGGCCCAAGCCCAGGAAATGCACGCTGCGCTCCGGAATCTGCTCGCCGGCAAATACGGTCAATCCGTTGCCGACGACACAACCATACTATATGGTGGCTCCTGCAATGCTCAAAACGCCGCCGAGTTGTTCAGCCAGCCCGATGTGGATGGCGGTTTGATTGGCGGGGCTTCCCTAAAAGCGGATGATTTTGTGGCAATTATTCAGGCGATGGGGTAAAGCCCATTTGAAAATTTCTGTAGAAGATCTAAATAACTCCCACAGAAACTTATGACGACCACCTTACACTTTGAATATCTTATTATAGCAGCCATATTAAGTAAGAATAAACAAGGTAAGGTTGCGACCTTAACGGATATAATGTCCTATTTTGATGCTGCCGACAGGAGCTACCCACCACTTGATTTGCTAAACAATCAAATTGATAACTTGATCAAGCAGGGACATCTACAGTATGGCGATTCGAAATTCAGATTTTCAGAAAATGGCTTAAAGTTCTTTTCAGAAATAGAAAATATTGTCAAAGGAAAAAACCCTCCCACTTTTGGGAGTTATATGAATGAATTTAAGGAGGCAATGCTGGCAAAAGGGTATGTGCCTATTTTTCAAATGAGGGAAAGTCTGAATTATGTTTCTCAAAGTTCCTATGACCAAGCCATCAGGGATTACTATATCTGGTTTCTCAAGGAGCAAACAAAATACAATGAGAAAATAAAGAATGAAAAAAGAAAAAACAGAACGACGAATTTCATTGAATTTGTCAAATGGCTGTTCAAATAATGCCTTCTGTTTATTAATAATTAATCCATTGTCCAATGCTTACTTCCGAGTCCCTACAATTCTTGTATGACCTTTCCTAAAAAATATCATCAGAGCGATGTAGTGCGCGAAACAGGAGTAAAAAGCCTTACCGTATCTGATTCAGATACCCATACAAATCTTCATCCTGCCGCAAGTTGAGTTTTTTTCGCAAGCGCGAACGGCTCACATTAATACTGGAGGGAAGCACTTTGAGTATTTCGGATATTTCTTTAGAGTTGAGTCCGATTTTTAAATAGGCACATAAACGCAAATCATACAGCGACAAATCCGGAAACTGATCCCGCAGTTTTTGAAAAAACTCCTGATGCAGCTCGTCTATTTGAATTTCAAAGGTTTTATCCTCTGTTTCCAGATACAAGTCTAATAATCGCTTGATTTCCGCCCAGCGCATTTTGCTGCCGGGTTCATGTTGCAGTGTATCAATTTTTTCTTTCAAAAGGTGCAACAAGCGGTTTTTATTCTCATTTTCTTTGGCCTGTTTGGCTAACTCAATGCTTTTATGTTTTACCTGCTGCTTTAATGCGCTTTTTTCATGTTCCAATTGTTGTTGCTTTAACAACATAGCTTCCTGTTTGTATTTTTCCGCTTGCCGGCGCAACGAATCCTGTTCCTTTTTCAGCATCAATTTCTTTTGTTCACGCAGCCGAAAGTTTTGCCTTTCCCGAATAAGGAGAAACAGAAGAATTGCCAATACGACATAAGCTAAATAAGCGAGTTTGGTACGGTACCAAGGTGGTAAAACACGGAAAGAAACCTCGCTTATTTTAGTTGTTGCTTCATCAATTTGAGCTCGAATCTTTAATGTATAATTCCCTTCAGCAAGGTTTAAAAAGTCTATGGAAGTATTCCCCGTCCAATTGCTCCATTGCTTCGAATAGTGTTCAAGTTTGTATTGATACAGCACCTTTTTTTTGTGCGGAACAATGAAATTAAAGCGAAGGTTATTCAATAAAAACGGGACGGAAGCACTCGAAGAGATTAATTGCCTCGTTTGGTTATTAAATGCCTCAACACTTCTGACAAGCACCGAATAATCCTGGGTTTTAGATTGGGGAACAATGGATGTATTGCTTAGCGCAAAACCATTATAAATCGGGTAGAACTGATAGTGGTCATTAAGTTGAATAGGTATATAATTTCCTTCCTGAAGCCCTGACACCTGACCAGGCAGCACATTGGGTCCTTGTTTTATGAATTGATTTTTTTCCCGATTATACAGATAACGATACTCGCTGGTTAACAGATTAATTCCCTTTTGATCTTTTAAAATATACAATGCGCCTCCCGAAAACGATGAAGAAGGGAATATCTTTCTGTCTTGTGGAAAAAATGCACTATCGAGCGAAAAACGTATCAATCCATAATTGGGAATATTAACCCAAAAGATATTCTCCTTTTCAATTATCAGCTGATTGCATGAGCCTAAAATCAGATCTATCTTTTTTGAGAAAGTATATTTCCCATCGATCAAGTTGAATACTGAAATTCCATTGTAATTTCCGGTAAGCAAATATTTTTCCTTGAAAGGTAGAATAGTCCAAACACCAGGTTCACTGTAAATGCGTTGCATTGTATTCCCGGACACGACGAACAGGCCCTTATCATGCCCGCACAGGATCGTTCCATTCACATCGTTCAATGTCCACACCTGGCCTTCAGAGCCCGCAACCAGGGAAAAGGGTTTGGTATTAACACCGTTGTTGAGATCCCGCCATTCCGCCTTGTATAAGCCCTGATTGGTTCCCAAATAGAACACCCCATTTTTCAGGAGCGCAGACTGGGCACTCCCATAATCGCCCTGATAATCAAAAAAATAAGTCAGGTTGCTATACAAATGCATCGCAGCGATACCATAATCCATCCCGAGCCAAAGTATCCCATTCGCTGCATGGTGCATACTCAAAATGGTATTGTTTAGCAGCCCCTTTTTTCTGTTGACGTGTTGAATTATATTGCCATTAATATCTGTAATATACAACCCGTTGAGTATTGTCCCAAAAGCGAAATAAGTATTATTTATTTGTGTAGAACAAAATACCTGGTCCTTTTTCAGCAAACCGGAAACCGCATTTTCCAGCGGAACAACTTTACCCGAATTATACTTGAACAAACCACTATTTTTAGTAATAACCAATAATCCGTTTTGAGTTTCAAAAACACCGGAAATATGAAATGGAACAGCACCAGGAAATGGAAAGACCAGTTTTAACTCAATCCCATTAAATTCGTACAAGCCATTTTTTTCATCTGCCAAATACATTTTGTTCTCCCCCTGAAAACAGCCTGCGAAGCGGTTAGGCGCTGCAATTTTGGTCAGTTGTTCATTCTTATAAACATAGATATTATTGAATGAAACAAATATCACCTTGGCATTAATCTGGCAGACGTTCCAAAATTCTTCATTTTCTTTATTTGGATCTTTATTGAACGGATATAATGACGTATAAACAAATTGATTCAGTTCATTTTTTTTCCATACGCCAAAATCCAGGTCCGAGCCCGTATAAACAATGGAATCACTGGCTACTGACAAAGAGCGCGTATAGCCTTCGCTACCCTTAAATTGATTCCAGGTTTGACCGTCATATTCCAGCAAACCTCTATCGCCCGCCATATAAATAATACCATTTTTTGCAGAGCCTATATTCCAAACTTTTCCGTGGTTTTTATATTGAGCCGTAGTGTAATTGTCAATCCAGGGCACACCTTTTTCAGGGATCTTTTGTCCGTAAAGCCCCGTAATACCGGCGATAATCGCACAGCAAATAGCTATCTTCCTTAAAAGAAATAAGTCTTTCAATTGTAAACTCTATTACTGGGTAAACAATTAATTCGCATTGTTTATTCGGGTAAAAGGCGTAGATGGGTATTTTGCAATGATCTGCTTTATAAAGTCAAACCCTGTTCTGCACGGAAAGCGTGGAACAGGGTTTGACAATTCACGAAAGCATATTCCAAATAAAACCGGATCGCATAGTTTTCATGTTATTTCACCATAAGTTTATTGGTGTGTACAACTCCGTCTGGATCCGTAACCTTCACAAGGTAAATACCGGTTTCCAAACCTTGCAAGTTAATGGCAGACTGGTTGGTTGTTAAAACACGTTGTCCACTTAGGTTAAAAATTCCCACGGTAGTCACCTCCGAAGTTATGTAAAGATTGGCATCGACGCTCACCGGATTGGGATATAAAATCACTTTGTGTTTTGAATTCGCCAGGTCATCCACGTCGACTATTTCTGTGGTAAAGTACACATTGTCCAAAAACAAAATACCCGATCCAAATGGTGTACTGGTGAAAATGTACTGATTTAGATCGTCCAGACCAGTCAAACCGGCATTTGTAAAGTCAGCCAGCGGGATATGGTATTGATTCCACTCGCCCAATGTTGGATTAAGATTCAAATTTGCCTCCGAGTCGCCGTTGGCGCCCATAAAACCGTCGCCTAAAAAGCTGACCAATTTTACATTTAGCATCGTTATATTAGGCGTCCAAACATCCAGATGCAGGTACGTCATACCTGTAGCATCTACCGGTTCGGTGGTTGTTTCTATGCCATTAAATCCCAACAGGGTGTATTTTTTTGTAGGATTCCCGGCAATTGTATCTTCCACGTATACCGCCTGACTCCAGGAGGTTGTCCAATTATCCACATTTACATCGGTATATGCATCACTAAACAGCGAAATCACATTTGTGTTGGTTGGTGTTGGCGCTGCGGTTGCCGGGGAGTTGTAGAAATACGATATGGTGTAGGTCGCTGTCGTTGTACCATTGGAAGCCGTTACCAGCACCGTAGCATCTCCCGGGATAGAAGTAGCTTGCGTAATGGAGGTCACGGTAGCCATTTGATTATTGGGGGTTGCCAAAGTAACCTGAGGAACAGAGCTGCCGCCCGGAACCCCGTATGCATAGGTAAATGCGCTTGGTGCAAATCCTGTAATAGTCGCGCCATCGACTTGCAGGTCGCTCAAGGTAGCATCAGACGCGGGGTCGCTGCCCGGTTTCCAAAAGTAGATGTTGTCCAGGTAAATATCGCAGGGCGTAGCCCCGGCATTGGCGTCAAATTTTAATTGAAAAACGGAATTCCAGGACATCCCGGTAAAGGCACTTTTGGGTAAATCCACACTGCTCCATTGCCCGGTGCTCACCGGAACATCCACCAATACTTCTGACGGCCCCATGCCACTGTTGTCTATCGGTGTGAACTTTACCACCGTGGCATTGGATGTCCAAATATCGATGTGCACAAATTCCATGGCGGAGGCATTCTGCGGATTGGCTTCAAAACCTGTACCCTGGTAGTTAAAGTTGGTATATGCCATGGCCAGGTTGCCATCGCCCGGGTCAAATGAAATATTCACAGTACCGCTTTGTCCCCAACCCGGGTTGTAATTGACATTGGTGATATTGGTATACGCTTCGCCGTAAATTGAAATCACATCCGATGGATTTCGTGTTGGCGGTACAGGCGCACTTGTTGTTGGCTGCGCTTGTGCGATAACAGCCGCGAATAGCATTAAAAAGCAGGTAATAGATTTCATAGTGTAGAATTTAAAGTCAAATTATGGTACGCTTAGTTGGTGTTAAAGCTTGGTTCCATTGCTTGTTTGGGTGTTCGATCAATTCGAAAAACACCCCAGTGTTTCTCCGGCTCCAGCGGCTCGGGGGAGCCTTTCCAGGATTCGTCAAATGCCTCAAAAAAGAAGGTGAGGATGCCTTCTTTTCCAGACCAATCCATGAGGTCGTTGTAGTAGATTTTTTGATTGTCTTCGCTAACGTGCTCCGGGTCAATACCTCTTCCGTTTGAATTGGTAGCCCAGCCTGCCTCGGTAATGACCACCGGCTTTCCCGGATATGAATTGGCGACCGCGAGGTAGTTTTCTTTGGTAAACTCCAGTGATTCGTGGATTTTCTTGTATTCCCAGACCGGATAGGTATGGATCGAAATAAAATCCACGGCGTTTGCCAACGGCTTTAATTTGGTGAGCCAGGGGACGTAGTTTTCGCAAAATGTTACGGGTTGCCGGGCCGTTTTTTTTACCAGTTTTACATATTCGACAACCTGATTGACCGATACGTAGTGATCGGTCCAGTCCACACATGCTTCATTTCCTACGGATAGCGAAAAAATGATTTCGGGATATTGGTTTGCGAGCGCAGCGAGCTTTTGGATTTTTTCAACATTGGTTTTCCTGTTTCTATCCAGTTGCGCTTCCGTGTAAATTCCACCGCCCCAGGGGCAGCCGAAATTGTTCATCTCCGCTTCGATATAAGCGCCAAGCATGATTTTGAAGTCCATCTTTTCGCGGCGTATCACCTCCAAAACCGTTTCTCCGTGCAAGTCTACGTCGTAGAGCCGCAGGTATTTCCAGTGTTGCTGCAACAACAGCAAGTCTTCCTTCACCTCCGCGTACGACGGATAAATCCCGCCCGGCCGTTGTCCTTCGCGAAAACCGGAGTAACAAATTGCGCGTGCAGGCGCCAGGTCCAATGCCGCAAATGTGTTCATGGATTTTGGAACTTTAATTTTTCATGCTTGTCCCAAATGCCCCAATAGGCGCCAACTTCACCTTCCGCGCCGACTTTCCAGGATTCATCAAAAGAAGAAAAATAGAAGACGGGCACTTCCTCGTCCAATGCCCACATTTGTGTATTGATAAAATAGGCCAATGCATTTTTTTCAGAGGGATGAGCGCCTTTCAGACTTTCACCCTGACTTGGCCAGCCCGTTTCTGTAATGATCACCTGTTTCCCGTTGCCGGCGTGCACCGCCTGGCGATACATTTTCTTCAGATAATCCAGTGAACTTTCAACCGGGCAGCCCTCCCAGTACGGGTAGCAATTGGCCAGGATCACATCGCAGGCTTCTGTGATTTTCGGGCGCTGAGAAAATTCATAGTACGCATCGACATAACCCACCGGTATGTCCGGTATGGCTTGCTTAACCCTGTAGATGAATTGCAATAATTCTTCCTCGGATAAATCTTTCCGATACATTACTTCGTTGCCTACGGCGGCTATATCCACAAACCCCGCTTTCGCAAGTTCAATCAGGCCGCTTATTTCCCGTTCATTTACTTCCGGGTCATTGCCGAGCCATGCACCGACCATCGTTTTTAACCCGAATGCCTTGGCTACTTTCGGAATACGGTCATTGTCATCGGTGCATGAAAAGGATCTAACCCACTGCGTATGTGGTTTTAGGATTTGCATGCGCCTTTTCACTTGTTCTTCGGAAATTATATCGCCCGGTTTTTGGCCTTCCTCATACACGCTGAAGCAAAAGCCGTGTACGCCATTGTTTAAAATCTCCAGATACAATTCCTGAATTTCCTGTTCGGGAACGCCGGACAGGTAATTTTCGGGATTGACGTCGGCCAAGGATAGGTATCGCTCTGCTCTGTAAGACATTTTCTTCTATATTTTTAAATTATAATTCACCTCTACGTTGGACAAGTTCTGCTTTGATTTCATGGGCTTTTTCTTCGGTCAGGTCATAGTTCCACATGACCCAAATTGCCAGGGCGGCAGTAAATGCCGGAATAAGAATATCTGCAATGCGCAGTTTGGTAATGGTGTCCATAGTTTGCGTCGCTGCATTTTGATCAAAACCCACAACTTTCAATACCAGGCCGCCCAATACAAGGGCAAGCCCTTGCCCCAACTTGACCATCCACCAATAGATGGCGCCAAACGTCCCTTCTTTTCTGGGCATACCGTTATTCAGCTCATCCAGGTCGCACACATCGGCGGTCATAGACATCATAAGGGTGAACAGCCCGCCAATTCCAAAGGCCATTAAGGGTACCGGGACAAACATCAGCCAGGGGTTTTCCGGAGAAAATCCCCACCATTTTAATAGATAACCTACGATAGAAATGGCAGTAGAAATTATAAAGGCTTTCCGCTTGCCCAGTTTATTCGACATCCAGGTGATCACCGGAATAATTAAAAATGCCGTAGCAAATGCGCTGATGGTAGAAAACCAGGCGGGCCAGTGTCCGGCATCAGCATATTGTCCGTTAAACAAATAGAAAACTATAATAAAATAGCTGAAAGAGGCCACCATCTGAAAGCCGTTAAACACCAGAAAAGTGGCGCCGCAAAGCCGCATGAACGGTTTGTTTTTGGAGATAAGCACCATATTCCGAACCAGGCTTTTCAGGTTTTTAAATAAATTTTTGAAGGTTATATCATCGCGGTTTTGCAGGTTCGTCTGATCGACCTCTTTACAAAGCAGCGCCGGCAAAATGCCAAGGAGCAGACAAGCGGCGCCGACGACCACGGAGAGTTTGTGGACACCCTCTGCCTGAGTTTCGAATAGATCTGGATTAGCAATTAACACCCAAAACCAGGGGACAATCATCCAGGCGATCTGACTTACTGTTTGGGAAAAGCCCATTAGGCGTGTGCGTTCGTTATAATCGAACGTCATTTCATAGCCCAATCCAATTAAGGGTGTGGAAAAGATGGTATTCCCGGTTAAATAAATCAGCGAGAAGATCAGGAAATACCAAAAGTTGTATTGCTGTGTATTTTCCGGGTTAAGTTGCCATAGTACTGCAAACAACACCCCGCTTAAAATAGCGCCGGCAAAAATATACGGCCTTCTGCGCCCCCATTTGGATTTGGTGTTATCCGAAATATAGCCCATGATCGGGTCGGAAATAGCATCATAAATCCTGGGCAAACCGCCGAGCAAGCCCGCCAGAAAGGGATCCATGCCAAAAGCGGTAAGCAGGAAAAACGAAAAGACGCCCAAGGCGCCGGGCAATAAATTGTTCACTAAATGACCGGCGCCGAATGCAAATTTCTGGACAACAGGAACTCTATCCTTGGCAGCTGTTTGGTAATGCGACATGGTAATGAATTTAAAGTTGATTGAACACCATACTTTGGAGTGCTTTTTCGCTGATTTTTATATGGAAATCTTGACCCTCAAGGGTTATTTTCAATTGTTTTTCTTGTTCGGTTGGGTTAAAAACTATGACTACGACTGAGCCGTCTGTATTTTTTGCTGCTGTCGCCATCAGTGCTTTATCGGGATTTTCAAGACCGATCCGTACAGCATCCGGGCGGATGAATTTGCTGAAATGCGCCATAGTGTAATACAACGGCGTGAAATAGATTTCATCCGTTTCAGGATCAACAATGACCGGAGCGACACACCAGTTTTTAAACCAATTCGGCCCGCCTTGTTTGTCCAAAACCATGTTCCAGTCGATCCAGCCATCGACATAATTGTTGAGGCAACCGATGATATCCCGCGCATAGCGGAACACCGGTACGTATTTCGGGTGCAGGTGTTTCTTATCCTCAGGCGCCCAGTCCCAGCCCCAATCGGTGGCTTCCTTGCTCCAATACCAGGCGTCGTCTTTCCATTTTGGAACTTGAGCATCCACACAGGCTTCAGTTTGGATCAGGTGCTTACCGGGCGCTTTTTTGTGCGCATACTGGAGCGCTTCCGGAAAGTAGTCGTAGGTGCTTTCATACCAGTGTATGGCTGTTCCGGCATAGTATTTTGAAGTTTGCGCATCCTTGAACATTGCATCTACCCATTCTTTCAGCTCGGCCCGGTTTTGATCGTAGCCCAATATTTTAATGTTACCAAAACCATCTTTTTCCAGTTGGGGGCCCAGGTAGTGTTGCACAAAATCAGTCATCTCCTCCGGCGTGAATAACATGCTCTCCCAGTTGTTGCCATTGCCATGGGGCTCGTTTTCCACGGTAAGGCCCCAAATCGCAATGCCTTCGTTTTGATAGGCCCGAATGTATTTTGAAAAGAACAAAGCCCAGGTTTCACGGTATTCCGGCAACAATTTTCCGCCCACCCAATGCTTGTTGTCTTTCATCCAGGGCGGCGCGGTCCAGGGTGAAGCGATTATTTTGAACCCTTGTTTTGATCGCTTCTGCGCCTCCCTGATCATCGGAATCAAATCGCCCCGGTCTTCCTCTATGGAGAACTGCTCCAGCGTTTTATCGCCTGGAACAGGTGCGTAGGAATATTGCTTCAGGGAAAAATCACACGAGTTAATATGCGTTCTGGTCAGCGAATAATTTGCGCCCGTTTCACCAAAATAGGCCTCAAGGATTTGCGCCCGCTTCTCCTGGCTGAGCCGGTTGAGCAAGTAGGCTGAACTTTCCGTAAAGGCGCCTCCGAAACCTGTAATTTTTTGATACGACGCTTCCGGTTTCACAACAAGTTGAAGGGCATTTTGCACTACGGGCCCCTCCTTTATGGATGCTAACTTATTCCCGCTTGCCGAGGTTTCGTAGGTGCTAATGCGCCAGTTTTTTCGGGATGGCTGACAACTTACAATCATGGCAACTACCAGAAGGGTGTAATATATTTTCATAAAATTCATCCAATCAACTTTTCAGGTTTAATACAGTAATCGGGCGGGATCTATAAATACTTCTATCCGCTGGATTTTGCCGTTTCTATTCAAAACCTCCTGAGTAACCGGCTCGTCCAGAATTAAATCGTCAAACTGCTTTTGATTTTTATTTCCATAAAAAACGGAAAGTGCCTCCTGTTGGGCTAATGCATAGATTACCGGTATCTGGCAATAGGTAAAAAACAACGCGTTCTTATTCAGCGACAACATTTGCCGATGGCCTTGCACATCAAAAAACCGAATAGTTTTCGGCGCTGTTAGAAATTCATTTTTCTTCAATAAATACGGCTGAAACTGCAATTTCCCATCGCGTACAAAAACACCTAACTCGCCAAACCGGCATAAAATATCCTCTTTGACCTGTCCGGTCATTCCGGGTTGCTGTGCGCCCTTGCCAAGGGGGGTGTGTGAATACGGATCGGTTGGAAATGCGCCGTATTGTTCAGGTGATTTATGGACACCAAGCCCCTCCGTAATGGCATAATAATGTTCCACCAATTTATCAATACACACTTGTTCAGCATTCGAATCAATGGCCTTCAGGACGGTTTCCAAAACTGCCAACCGCAATTTGGACACCATGTGCCAATAAATGGAACCCAGGCCTTCATAGCCGAAAAACGTTCCGCTTCTTCCGGTGAATGCCTGATGCTGGAATACTTCTTCGAATAGCCGGAGTAAATCTTCTTTCAGTTTTTTATCAAATTGGTTTCCGAGGTTCAATGCTGCTTCCAGGTCATTGGCATTTTTAAAATTTCCATTAAAATGGTAATTCCCGAGATCGTCCTTTTCCAGAATGGTCGAGTAGTCTTTGCCCGAAAGTTTTTCAACTATACCGGACTCCGCCAAGCGGTCGGGCGGGATGGTGTTTTTTTGCAAAAAGCGCGGCAAACTTTTGTTAGGATACAGCATGTAGCTCTGCTGATCGGCGCGAAACATCGAACTCGCCCGGAGCGCGTCCAACAGGTCCAAACTTGTTGCTGCAGAAAGCCAACCTGAACTCAGCACGGCCACCTGTCCCTCCAGCATCTCACTCAAATGGCCAATCGAAAGGGCATTTTCAGTTGATCGCATCAAATTATACCCGTGGTATAATTGGTCTGTCCGTTTATTCGCATCTATAGAATGTTCTAAATAGCGTTGAACAAGTTTGGTAAACCTGCGTAACCCATCAAATGCAATTTTTTGCTTCGCTCCGCTAAACGAATGTTCATAAATCTGCCATCGAAAATTGCTTGCTGCAGCACCCAAACGATCCAGCATTTTTTTACGGTCACGATCATTAATTTGGGTACGCAATAGCGCCTGGTTTTCCTGAAAGGCATTTTCTATTTTATGAAAAAAATCAACCAACTCCGCTGATATACTCAGATTTTCAATATTTGATTTTTCAATAATTCCATTGAAAAATTGCATAAACCTGCACAGATAACAGAGCGTGACCATAGATACGCCGTTTCCAACCAGCGCATTATTTGCATCATTCCATTCGGGGCGTTGGGTGTTCATCCAGATACCGCCTTCCGGTATGAAGTTGGAAAGCTTTGACAGCACAACAGCCACTATTTTTTCTATAAAATTGACATGAAGCACCGCGCCATTTTTGTCCTGCAACAAGGCCCCGTCGGCCCCCAGATCGGCTCTTCGCGCTTTTATTTTTTCATCAAGATCAAAGTCAAAATCAATTGTGTCTTTCGGGTTTTCAAGTAATTCTGGATATGTTTTGATCTTGTAGGGAATATTCGCGTACACAAAATATTCTTTATCAAACAGGCTTGGCAATAACTCCGGATAGTGGTCCGCCGCAAACTCCAAAAATTTCAGCAGGTAAATAATTTGGTGGTCGCCCCAATAACCGATATACGACCAGGGATCATCTGGTTCTATGGTTTCCCAGTCGAAGCCGTCTTTCGTGATACGATAAGGGTTATAGCCGTCAAACGTAGAAGCATTGAGAAATTTAAATAACATGCCCTCAATAAAGGCAGGATAGGAACAGGCAAGCGCCTCCCAGTTTTGGAAAATATCCCGCCAATTGCCCTCATAGTCTAGAATTTTCGAACCATCGATCTCACTCCGGGTATTGATAGAAAATTTGTTCCAGGGCCGGGAAGGATCGCCATGCCGTCGGCTGAATTTTAAGGGCAGATACTCTGTGGCTAAACGGATTATATCGCGATCATGGACACCTTGCAGCGCATCCATCAGGGTTTTACGGGAAAATTTATCCGGAAGTTGATGAAGTCTCGCTGTGTTTTCAGCAAAAATTATCGGGTTAGCATTTTCCAGGTATTTAAAAAAGTCATCCCGCTCTATTTGATAGTTTTCATCAAAAACCCCGCCGCGCATTATATTGAACAGCACATTGGACAAATGCCGGGAATCCCGGAAAGGATCTTCGCTGAACTGCAAACCATCCGCTGCAGCGACTAACTTTAATAAATTTTCAGTTCCAAGGTCAATGTCATCCTGAACACGGCGAACGAGATTTTTATCCTTTTTAATAGATTCGGTCAGGCGAATTATAGCGCTGTGGTTCAGATTAACATTGGCAACCAGCATCCAATCTTTTGGGGCATCAGGCGCCAGTTCTATTTCATTGAAAATAAAATAAGCGCCTTGTTCGCCTTTTATATCTTCTTCCTGAATTATAGCCTTGCCATTTCGAACGTTTTTCAGCTGTAGCGAAGACAACAAATAATTCGGGTTTCCCAATCCAAGTGAAAATGCCACCGTTGCTTTAAGCGCTTCGCTGGGCTCGGCTTTATCAACGATTATTGCGCTAAGTGCAAAAATGCCCAAGCCTGATGCTTTATCTAATTCGCTGCGTTTGTAGGCGTCCGTGAGATTGCTAACCCGGTTTTGCAACTCACTGCCAACACCGTATGGCACAATATTTTGAATGCCATCCAGCACAACTATTTTCTGAATTCCTCCGGAATAATTTATCAGCCTGGATTTTTTCACAAAACCAAAAGCATTGCTGAAGTTCCATTGGTATTGAAATCCAAGCTCCAGATCGGTATTTATTTCTTCAAATAAAATTTTATTCCCTAATTCATTTTTATACAAATTTCGCCTGATTCCAACTCCGCGGTTTTCACGAATTGAAAATGGCTCCCAAATTATCAGCTCATTATTTTTGTGAATTTGGAAGATCGATTTACTCCCTGTGAATTCTGCCGACTCTGTAATTTTATCATCCGTATAATATGGAAACAATGCATGCTCGGCGTTTTTCCTGCCTGCGGTCAAGCCTCCGTTACTGGAAATAAACATCCAATGATTAGAGTCGCTGACTATGCTCATGAAAAACGGGCGTAGTTCATCGACAGCAGAAATTTTATAAAATTGTTCTCCGTCGATTTCTACGGAATTCAATTTTATATGCCTTTCCTCCTGTTGCATTGTATCGCGCATTAATTATTCTTTTTTAAAGAGAAATAGTCGCCGGAAAGTGGTTTTTGAAATTGGGAATGCCGTGTTTTGTGTCGGCGTGACTTCAAGTCACGCCGACACTAGAAGCAATCTCAACTCTTTTTTCAGCCCGCGCTCTTTCGGGCCACCACCTTGATTTAATTTTCAATAAAAATCAATTCGCTTCCTGGTATACGCGCACATAGTCCACCGTCATTTGTTGCGGAAAGGGCGTTTGTGTTGTGGGGAGGCCAACATAATTTCCGCCAACAGCCACATTTAACAGGATAAAGAAGGGATCATCAAATACCCAATCACCGGTTAAGGCGGCCGGTGTAATACGCTGATAAAGGGTATTGTCAACAAAAAAGTCTATATAATCCTTGCCCCACTCGATAGCGAAAATGTGAAAATCCTTATCAAAGCGGTCATTCGTAAACCCAAAACTTTGGGTGATTGCCGCGCCACCCGAATACCCAGGACCATGCACGGTTCCATTGACGATGTTCGGTTCTTGCCCTCTCAATTCCATCAGGTCAATCTCTCCGCAATTTGGCCACGGATTCGTATCGATGTCTGCCCCCAGCATCCAGAATGCCGGCCACATACCTGGCCCGTAAGGTGTTTTCAAACGAGCCTCAAACCGGCCGTAAGCCTGGGAAAACAATCCCTGGGTTTTGATCCGCGCCGAGGTGAATGGTGCGCCGGCAAAAGTTTCACGACGAGCCGTGATCACCAGATGGCCGTCACCATCCAACGCTGCATTTTCGGGGCGATCCGTGTAGTATTGCAGCTCCTGATTTCCCCAGCCATTCGTTCCGGTGCCAATATCAAAGACCCATTTTGACGGATCGGGCGATGTTCCGGCGGCGCCGTCGAAATCGTCGCTCCAAACCAACTGCCAGTTGCGCTGGTCGGGCATTTGCTCGTCATCAATCTTGCAATGCGTCAGGCTGATGAGGATGGCAACCCACAGAATATTTTTTGCTACGCGAAATACAGGCGTTTTTATAGTTAAATACGTCATGGTATATAAATTCAATGATGTTTAAGGAATACCGTTAATTGTTAATTGTGGAAATAAAAATTGTCCACATAGACCGTATTACTTGCTGTTGGCTGACCGACCAGGATATACTGGGCCATATTCTTCCGGGTGGTGAGCCCGGTGAAGTCGCTGAGTGGTATATCGTAGCTGATCCACTGGCCTTGGGCCGGCATGCTAAAGTTGATCTGGTGTTCCACATCGTCACCACCGCCAAAGGCGCCGTCTGCCCCGAAATCGACCAGTTTTATCCCGAAGAACGTAAAGTCGGCCGACCACACATCAATGTGAAAATGGGTCATGGCGGACGCATCAACCTGGTTAATCACCGTCTCAATGCCGACAAAATCAAGGGCGGAGTATTTTTTAACCGCATTTCCGGCTACTTGCACATCCTCCAGCGTAGCAGCCGACCAACCCGTGCGCCAGGTATCCACAGGCACGTCATTGTAAGCATCGCTGAACAATGAAATTACATTTGCCTGAGCCAGCATCGGTGTGGGCGCAGCAACCGTAGGCGCTGTGCTGCCGGCTGCTTTGTAGAAATAAATATTGTCCAGGAAAATAGTGCCGTTCCCATCAAACTTCAGCTGAATGACATCGCTCAAATCCACATCTGTAAAGGCCGAAAGAGGGATATCCACGCTTGACCATCCCGTGGTCGGCACACTGAGGGCGTAGGCGGTTTCCTTCGGACCCGTGCTGATCAGGTACACATTGAGCAAGGATGAATTAGCCGTCCAATAATCGAGGTGCAAATATTCCATTCCGGATACATCCTGACTGCTGCCCAATTGGATACCCTGGTAATTCAGCCCCGCATACCGCAGCGTGTTGTTTCCGGCAACCGGCACTTGCGAAACGACGGTTGCCTGCCCCCAGTTCGGGTTAAAATCTGTACCGGCAATGTTGGTATAGGCATCACTGAAAACAGAAAGGACATTCGCCGGACTTTGGTTGGGTGTGGGAGCGGCTGTTGCCGGGCCGCTTGAACTGCCGCCATTGTCGTAGAAATAGATATTGTCTACAAAAAGATTGGGCAAGTCCCCGGAAAGCACGATTTGTGCCAGATGCGCCTTTGAGGTCAGCCCGGTGAAATTGGACAAGGGGATATCCAGACTTACCCAGGACTCGGTTGCCAGCATGGCGCTGTTGATCGTAATTTCATGCGACACGTCGTTTCCGCCACCAAATGCACCGTCGGGACCAATATCCGCCAGAAGAATTTTAAAAACAGTGGACGGGCTAATATTCTCGGGGGTCCAAATGTCGATATGGAAATTGGTCATAGCTGAGGCATCGATCGTTGGGGCTGTAAACTGAATTCCTACAAAATTCAGCTGAGTATAGCGCTTGATGTCATCCCCATTTACCTGAATATCGAAGGTTTGCGCCGTCGAGAACTGCCAATAGCCATTGAAAAAGTCTACTGGAACATTGCTATAGGCATTGCTGAAAACAGAGATCACCTTGTCGGCAGGCACTGTAGGTGCGGGTGCCGGCGTGGCGGGCAAAACGGGTGCCCCGGTAGACACAATTGTCAGCGAGCCTTCCGAAGCGACGCCTGCAAGTGTTGCGCTGATCACTGCAGTACCGGCATCCATTACTTTTACCGATCCGGTAGGGCTGACACTGGCTACGCTTGAATTTGATGAAGCAAAAATAAAATAGGCCGGTGCTGCTTCAACCCGTTGGTCTACGCCGTTCGGCAAGTTGAAGCTGGCAAAACCGGATACCGTGTAGTTGTTTCCGGTTTCGGCATTTTCGGTTACATCTGCGCCATCCATGATCCCCGAACGGGCGTGGGCTATGGTTCCCAGGTTTTCAAACCGGACCTCATCGATCCAAAAAGTGTATCCCTTGCCATCTTCCGGACCTTCCGAAAAAAACAGCATACCCCGTTCGGCTGTAAGTTTGGCAGGATCTGGAATCGGGATGTAGTACTTTTTCCAGTTGGTATTCACCTCCAGACCGTTGATGGCTGCCTGGTATTTGTTTTCTCCCAGGTCATTTCCAAAACCAATCAGATCTATTGTTGCCGATTTGGATGCTTTAGCCCAAAAGGTCAGGACATTGTAGCCGGAAAGATCACGCCCGGTATTACTGTAATATACGCCTCCGGCGTAGGCACCTGCAGGGTCGTCGAAATCGGGAACTGCAATACGCATAGAAGTCGTTCCCTTATATTTCACCTCTGTGTCCACATCAAAAGCCCGTACATCTGAGCCGCCAAAAGCAGCATAACCCAAGTCTGGGCTGAAAGCATCAATAAAAACTTCGGCATTTGTGGGGTAGGTAGCAGGATCCAATTCACCCAAGTCCCTTTCGCAGCTTAGGAAGAGCGCAGCGGGTAACAGGAAGCAGATGATCGGATAAGCATATGTATTCTTCATCAGTTGATAGTTTACTAGTTATATAAGCTACTGAAAGATGTTGACTCGGATATAGGTTCGGATTTCCCATTCGTTGCCGTTGTTGTAACCCGGGGCAGTAGGGTCGCACACCAATTCGCCGGCAGCGTTAATGTATTGCGCGGGGCAATAGCGCGGGGAATACTGGTCGAGGGTACGGTAGGTGCCCTGAATACCGATTTTCGTGTTGGGCAGTTCAAGCCAACCGGGTTTGCCCAGCGAGGTGGAAATATCCAGCATGAATTGCTGGGGAAAGGTGAGGTTGAAATCGCGGTGGTAATCGTAGGGGCCCCAATCATTAATTTTCACCGCCGCGACCAGTTTGACTTTTTTATAGACCATCCGCACATCGGTGCCAAATCGTTGGATCGTCCGTATGTTGTCGCCGTTGGCTTGGGCGTTCCCCACATACAGGTTGGCAATGAAACCCAGGTCCGGGTTTAACTTGGAAACGATACGCGCGTAAGCCTCCCACAAGTCGTCGGCCGGGGCAGACCCTGGAAAAGCAAAGGTCGTGCGACCATCGGGGAGGATACCGATTGCGGCATCCTGAACTGTGGGCAAGTGCCGGAACACGAATCCTGCACTCATGGCAAACCGGGCATCTTCGGCTCTGTCATTGTCCCAATCATACATCCAGGTGGCCGGCGTGGGATCGTAGGTGATCAGCAGTTCACCGGCGACCGTTTCGCGGTTGACACGCACAGAAAACGGGTCATCCAGGATATTCCGCGGCCTTCCGGGCGCTTGTACATCACCAGGAATTGGTCCTTCAATCGGGCGTTGCCACAGAAAGTTAGGCGCAAACTGAAAATCACCTGTGGTGTATGTAAATCCACTCAGCACATTGTATTGGTTTCCGCTTCCGCTATCCTTCAGGCGCCAGCCTGTGAATGTTTTGGTGTAGTCGGCGCCTCCATTTGCCACGAGCGCCATGGCTGCCGCTTGCGCGTACCAGTTGATTCTGCCCTGGGAATAGGTTACTTTCAGTTTCCCGCCCCAGGTATCCTCCGGTTTGATTTGATCCTGATAGATGGTATAATCGCCTCTTTGCCCCTCAACGATTTGGAAGGTACGGTCGATCAGGGGTTGTCCGCCCCAAATGCCACCAAGTTCAAAGCCCAGGTTGCCAAGTTTTGTTTTTGCGTGTAGCGTAGCCCTGCGTGTTTTGGGTTGTGGAATAGCGAACGAGCTTTCCGTGTTGCCCCGTTGTTCCAGATCTTCATGAAAAATACCGGTCAGGTCAATTCCGGCAATTGTCCGGCTGTACTTGACCAGAATGGCCGGGTTGGCGCCCCACCACAACTCGGGCCCCATGGCAAGGCTAAGTCCCTTGAGCTTCCGTTTGCCATCCAGTTCAAAACCCAGTGGGGCCGAGCCATTATAAATATCGATGTTGGGGCCGTAATTGGCTTCCGGATACAAGCCGAAAAAATCACCTTCGTAGCCCCAATGGTAATGTCCGGTGCGATAGAAACCGGTGAGGTCAAAGTTTTTGGTCGTCCAATTAACATCTGCCCGGTATAGCTGAATGCGGTTGACATCGCGCAATTCGACAGGACCGTTAGGGGTATTGGCCACTACGGTACGCCCCCGATTTTCATAAAAAATTTCATTAATGGGGTTTTTCGCAACATTACCCAATATGTTCACCTCCATGTTTGCCCGAAGATTCGGCGCCGGATTGCCGGCCACACCCACAAAAAAGGACTGCATGTGGTCAAATCCCAATTGGTTGGGAAATACTTCTTCGTCGGGGTTAGGCTCATCCGGTGTGGTTATTAAACTCCCCCCCGTATTAAACGTAGTGAATTCAGCGCTCAAACGGCTAAACCGTATTTTCCCGGATTGTTCCCCCTCCAGGGCCGCCTTGTCGCCCCTTGCCTTGATTACGGCATCTATTATTTTGATTTGATCACAATGCGTTTTTATGGATTCAGCCGTGCTGCCGCGCTGGTAGGGGTTAAGGGTATGCACATCCATCAAAGCATAATAGGCTGCCCGGGGATACAAATGGTAAAGGCCGCGTTCATCGGTAGGGCCTTTGGCACATATACCAAACCACTCTTCATTCATATTATTTTCTCCCGCCTCGTAATCGCTGAGATAGCCTCCATTGGACCAGGAAGCATTATTGTCGTGAACATCCAGGTTGCTGGTTTGTCCAAATTTCCACCAGCCGTCGCTGAATTGGAAGGTAAACCCGCCGATGGAGTTCCCGGCCTTTCCCATCCCGGCTGCGTTTGCATAAATTTCGTTCCAATTACCAACCAGGTAATACGCCTGCGCTTGCTGGTCCTCGCTATTGGAAATGGCGTTAAAGGCATCTGCGCCAAATTCAGTGAACATCAGGGGTTTGCCATATTCCTTTTTTACCCGATCAAAGGCATCGCCAAAAGAAACGCCACGGTACATGTTAACCCCCAGGATATCCACATTCGGGCATCCTCTGGCTATAATGTCCAAAAACAACAGGTCTCCATTACAGATCGCGACCGGGTGGGATTTGTCCAGGGTTTTCATTTGGACGACCGCATCGTCAAAGAGCTGGTACATCGATTCTGCCCGAATAGTCGACTTTCGGTCTTCCAGTGGAATATCTTCCGTTTCGGCGCCATCCCAGAAAAGTCCGTAGTTATTTTCGTTGCCCAGCAAGTAAAGCAGCAGTCCGGGGGTGTTTTTATATGCTTCTGTCATTTCACTGACCTCACGAAGCAAAAGTTCGCGCGTGCGCGGATCTGCATACTCGGTATTCGATACCCAGGCCCCGTCCAGGGTTAGGCCATATCGACCAAAAGAATGGTTAAGCACCGTATAGATCCCGTACTTTTCATAGATATAGGTTATCCATTTGGCAGGCACACCCGAGTATTGGCGTATCGTGTTGACGCCCATGTTCCTCAACAAGGACATTTCTTCATCCAATGCTGCCCGGATAATATCATCGGACTGCTGCCACAAACTGTACGCATAATTGGTTCCAATAGGGAAATAATCCCAATTCATGCCATTGATCATGAAGTCGTTTCCGTTAACCTGCAATTTCAGGCCCTCTACATTCTGAATGACGGAAACTTGGTCAGTTTGTGCAGGTAGCATGACTACCGAGAAAAAGAGGGCAAAAAGGAGGAGTAGATTTTTCAACATAACTTCCATATTTGATAATGTATTTTGCAATACGAGGGAAGGGTGAAATTTAATTTGTTAAACTTTGTGAAAATAGAACTTATTCCTCGAAATCCGGATATATACTCTCGATATACACGGTCCTAAAAAGGCAAAATCACGGAGCCCAGTTTGAACCTAAAAAGATGAAAATCAGGATTTTACAGAAAACAGCACGCCCAGCCCACTAAAACCGCCATGTATACCGGTTATAAATCGTGCGATCCGGATTCAAACCGGTAATTCTTGTTATTTAACCTTGGGAAAGTGGACTTGCCGGGTTGAATTATCCTGCCTGTGCATTGGGAAAATCTGCCTGTATTGCCAGCTTGTTTCAGCCAACAATCCAGCGATTGTGAAAAGCAATGCACCGAGTGCTAGAAAAACGTTGATTTCAGTTTGACTAACCAACCCGCGAAAAAAACGGTCATTCGGTAAAACCATGGCAGGATTCTCAAACTTCATTTACAGGAATCCTGAAACTTGATCCATATTTGTACTTGGCAGCAGGCCAAATAACAAACTTAATCGCCAACCAATGCTCAATTCTGATTCGCTCCAATTCCTTTACGATCTTTCCCAAAACAACAACCGCGAATGGTTTACCGAAAACAAAAAACGCTACGAAAAAACGACAAAAAAACCGTTTGAAGCCTTTGTATCTGCACTAATCGACCGGATCAAGAAATTCGAGCCAGCGTTTCAAACCACAGCCAAAGACAGCATTTTCCGCATTTACCGCGACACGCGTTTCTCCTCGGACAAAACGCCATACAAAACCCATTTGTCGGCCGTGTTCACCTCGCATGGACGAAAAACCATGCAAGAACCGGGTTATTATTTTCAAATCAGTTTCGGAAGCCTGAGCATTGGTGGCGGCGCCTATTTTCTGGAAAAAGAACAATTGGCCAAGGTTCGGCAGGCAATCGCCAAAAACCCAAAGGCATTTCGAAAATTGATCGAAGCGGCTGCTTTTACAGAAAAGTTCGGCGAGATCAAAGGGGAGAAAAACAAGATACTGCCTGCTGAGATCAAGCAAGTTGCTGTTGCTGAGCCGTTGTTGTTTAACAAGCAGTTTTATTACATGACGGAGATTGATCCGGAAATTGTTCTCCAGCCGGATGCCATTGAAGCTGTAGCCGCTTATTTCGAAGCCGGGAAGCCGCTGAATGATTTTTTCCGGAAGGCGTTGGGGAGTCTCTGAAAATTATTTAAGATCTGTCTCATTCTCAAAACCCATGTCGAAACAATTGGTAATACACTTCATTGTTTCGCAAATCCTGTTTGAACTGTGTCATTTTTGTTGATTCATCGATCAACACCAGTTCTATTCCGGCCATTTCTGCAAAATCTTCCAGATGTTCTATTGTCAGGTTTTGTGAATAGCAAGTATGATGTGCGCCTCCGGCTAAAATCCAGGCCGCTGCAGCGGTTGACAGGTTGGGATGCGGTTTCCACAGTACACTCGCAACAGGTAATTTGGGCAGTGGATCAGGTTCGATGGCCTCAACTGTGTTTACCAATAATCTAAAACGGTTACCCATGTCTATAATGGAGGCATTCAGCGCGGCGCCTTTACCCGTGGTGAAGACCAACCGAACGGGGTCCTCTTTTCCTCCAATGCCGAGGGGATGTACTTCACAACGTACCGTTCCGGAAGCGATGGATGGACAGATTTCCAACATGTGTGATCCCAGGACACTCGTTCGTTGGGGGTCAAAATGATACGTGTAATCTTCCATAAAAGAATTGCCTCCGTCCAGACCGGCAGCCATGACCTTCATTGCTCTCACCAACGCAGCCGTTTTCCAGTCACCTTCGGCACCAAAGCCGTAGCCGTCTGCCATTAGACGTTGAGAAGCGATACCTGGCAGTTGCTTTAGCCCGTGTAAATTTTCAAACGTATCGGTAAATGCCGTAAATCGGCCTTCTTGCAAAAAAGCGCGCATACCTAACTCAATTCGAGCAGCATCCAGCAGCGATTGGCATTTAGCACCGCCTTTTTTCAAGGAATCCATCAGTTGATAGGTCGCCTCATATTCGGCCGTCAGTGCATTAATTGCACCTTCGGAAATGGCATTTACATATTGCACAAGGTCGCCCAGACCATATCCGTTTACGGACATGCCAAACTGGATTTGCGCAGCCACTTTATCCCCTTCAGTTACCGCAACTTCCCGCATATTATCGCCAAAACGGGCAACTTTTGTGCGTTGCATTTCATACCAGCCCAATGCAGCCCGCGCCCAGACATCCAGTTGCTGCTGAAGCGACTCCTCCTTCCAGTGACCGACGACCACTTTTCTATTCAAGCGCATTCGAGCGTTGATAAACCCAAATTCCCGGTCGCCATGTGCCGATTGGTGCAGGTTCATATAATCCATATCGATAGTTGCCCACGGTATATCCCGGTTAAACTGGGTATGCAAATGCGCCATTGGCTTGTTCAAGATTTTCAAGCCGTTGATCCACATCTTGGCAGGGGAAAAATTGTGCATCCAGGCAATCAAACCGATACAGTTGGAGTCGGCATTGGCTTCAACAATCAATTTTGTGACTTCTTCCGGTCGGGTCAACGTAGGTTTGTGCACCACCTTTACCGGAATATGTTTCGACGCATTAAATGCGGCTGCAATCATTTGTGAATTCGCCGCCACTTGTTGCAAGGCGGCATCTCCGTATAAATGCTGGCTTCCTGTGATAAACCAAATCTCGAGGTTTTGTAAGTCGATCATCTGCATCGTTTAAGTTGATTTACGGTCCGAAGAAGGCATTTTCGCCGTGCTTACATTCGTAATACTTTTTTGTAATCCTAAGATCGCAATCGGGCATATTTTCAAAAAATTACTTTTTTGAAGACTCCTTCCTGGCAACTATCCTCCGCACTTCCTTGATGAGCAGTGGAAATGCCGGCTCTGACATGTTGTGGCCGTACCCATCCAACTCGTATAGCGTGGTTTCAGGATGCCCCGCAACTTTCATCATCCGGAACAAATACGCGTTCTCTTCATATCGCCCCAGTAATTCCAATTCACGGTCGCCTGTGATCAGCAACAATGGCGGAGCATCGGCCCGAACGTGGAACAAGGGCGCAAATTCATCCACTACCGGCTGTGTACCCGGTATTCCCCGTTCTTCCCGGATAGTGAAATGGGTGATCGTATGGCCACTGAACGGAATCAGGCCGGCGATCCGGTTTGCATCTATGCCATACGGGCGCAACCAACGCTTGTCCAGGCCGACCATACTGGCCAGGTACCCTCCTGCAGAATGCCCGGAAATAAAAATCAACGTTGAATCGCCGCCAAAACTTTGGATATGGTCGAAAACCCAGGCAACTGCAGCCGCGCTATCCTCAATATACTTCGGCGCTTTCACCTTGGGGTTCAGTCGGTAATTGACAGCCACTACAGCGATACCTTTCCCTTTGAGCGATTCCGGTATTTCCTTTTCACCACCCGTTAATCCACCGCCATGGAACCAAACTACCGTCGCGAATCCTTTCGATTTTAACGGATAGTAAATATCCAAAACACAGCGTTCCCGAATATAGGTATCGGACTTGCTTATAGAATCCGGATAGTACGGAATAGATAATTTGGTTGCATATTCAGATTCCTGGGCAAATGCTACCAGGTGAATACCAAAAAGGATTATACCGAATAGCAGCTTCTTCATTTCTATAAATTTCAACATGATTAAACGATTTCGGGTCAACGCTTACCGCCCCGCACAAAATCAAGCACAGGATCCTTCCCATCCCGAAACTCAGCAAAAGGTTGCTCAATTATTTTATCCGGTGTAAGACCATTCGGGTTGTCAGTAGGAATTTTCACAGGTCTGGCCCCATAGAAAACCTGAATGCGTGAATTGGGCATGGTAAAATTTTGTTGGTCGCCAAAATAGTCTGGCCGTTGAGCCGGCACTTCGCCCAATAGCTGCGCATTGGTCAGTTGTCGAAATGCCGCGGCAATTTCAACGGCTGCGCCCGAAGTGTTCCGGTTAACTGCTACGAACAGTCGGTTGGGCAGATTCACAAAAGGCATAGCAGCCAGGCGTTCAGCAAGTGCAATACCATCGGAAGGATTCCCCCCGGCATTAAACCGTAAATCGAAGAAAAAACGTGCACCAGGATATTGATCCAGCAATGTGATCACCGAGTCGGCTATGAGCCGGAAGGAAGGAAACTGTTCAGCACTGGCAGTATCGCCCGCTGCGAGCACGATTTCCTTGCTGAAGCAAACATTGTACTGCAGGTAGGCGATACTATCACTTTCCAGCCAGTTCATGCTAAACATCTGCTTCATCGGGTTCCAACGGAGGTCGGGGTCTTTTGGCGTGTATTGCACCGGTTGAGCGCCCTCTTTTTCTGCTCTGAAATCGATGGGAAAGGTTTTGATAAAATAGCGCTGCCCTTTTTCATCGGCCATGATCATGGCAAGTGTATCCGAATTAGCCACACCTGCCTGGCGCATCGCCTCCGGAAAACGAAACCAGAGCGGGGCGTCGCGCCGGTACGATTCGTCGTTTTCGCGGGCAACATAACGGCCCATGCGCTCCAGGGCTACATTGGCATCCATGCCGTTAATTGCCAGAATTTTTTTACCGAGTGCCGGGCCAAATTTCTTCACCGTGGCGCTTATGTATAATCCATCGTCGAACCAGCCTAAGCCAACCGGAATTACTTTGCTGCGTTGCAGCAGCGGCGTCAGTTCCAGGCGGGTTTGGCCATCGCCGAATTGAGCAACGATTGCCTGCAATTCCAGCGCGATCTGCAGATCCGAGTGCCCCTCCAATTTTGCAGACAAATCTGCCAAATCTGCTTCAAATGCCTCCTGGGAATAGTTCCGAAACAGGTCCGGATGACGTTTGGGTAGTTCCTGTTGAAGAATCTGGATATCAGCGCGCCAGCGGTCGGGAGGTGTTTGAGCGCTTGCCGTTTGCACAATTAAGAACAGGAAAAGGATAAAATTGAAATGTAATCGCATAATTTTTGTGTTTGAAAAAACATGAGACTGTCGCATAAGACTCAGTTCGCTCCGTAACGTCAGAATTTTCACCACGAGACACGGAGGACACAGAGAGCTAAACTCTGTGTCCTCCGTGTCTCGTGGTGAAAAAATAATCTACAGCGGTCATGCTAAGTTTTCGACTTATCGGACAGCCACTTAAAACCAACTCGATTTTTTCCGGCGGCTACTCGAACTGCCACCTATACCCAGCACACCAAGCAAGCCCCGCGTGAGTTCGCGGGCCACAGTCCTGCCGATCTGCCGGGTTGTCGGGTCACTGATCACTTTTTCGAGCACGCTTTTCTCTGCGCGGCCTTTTGGCTTTGCCACCGCTTTTTGCGCCGTTGGCTTTTCCGCTGCCGGTTTTTCGGACAGTTCCTGGGCTTCAGCCAGCTTTTCATTCAGGATCTCGTAGGCGCTCTCACGGTCGATGGTCTGGTTGTATTTGCGTACCAAGGCAGAACGGGCAATAAAATTGTCGATCTCCATCGGGGTCAGAATATCCATGCGCGACTCCGGAGCCCGCATCAGCGTGTGTACCAGTGGCGAGGGTATCCCTTTTTCGTTCAGCACACTCACAAAAGCCTCGCCGATCCCCAGGTTGGTGAGCACATCTTCGGTTTTGTACCATTCCGTTATCGGATAGTTTTCGGCTGCCAGTTTGATGGCTTTGCGGTCTTTGGCGGTAAAGGCGCGCAAGGCATGTTGTACTTTCATACCCAACTGTGCGAGGATGCTGTCGGGGATATCCGCCGGGTTTTGCGTGATAAAAAAGATACCCACCCCTTTCGAACGAATCAGTTTGATGATGGCCTCCATCTGTTGCATGAGCGCGTCGGAAGCCTCCTGAAAGACCAGGTGGGCTTCATCGATGAAGATGCAGAGTTTGGGTTGTTCCAAATCGCCTTCTTCGGGAAACGACGCATAGATTTCGGCCAGCATTTGCAGCATGAAGGTACTGAACAGTTTGGGCTTACCCTGAATATCCGTCAGGCGGATGATGCTGATTACCCCCCTGCCATTTTCGTCGGTCTGGCAAAGGTCTTGCACGTCGAACGACAATTCCCCGAAAAAACGATCGGCGCCTTGTTGTTCCAGTTCAATGACCTTGCGCAGAATGGTTGCTGCGGTGACGGAGCTGAACAGCCCGTATTCCGCTTCGATTTCTTTTTTGCCCTCGTTGCCAAGGTATTGCAGCACTTTTTTGAAATCATTCAAATCGAGCAGAGGCAGATTCCGGTCGTCGCAATATTTAAACACAACCGACACTACCCCACCCTGCGTATCGTTGAGCCCGAGGATCCGGCTGAATAGTACCGGCCCGAATTCGCTCACCGTCGCCCGCAAACGGGCGCCTTTTTCTTCGGAGAGACTCATAAACTCAACCGTATTGCCGGTTGCCTTCCAGCCGATGCCGATCTTGCCGCAGCGTTCCTGAATTTTAGGATGGTCGCTCCCCGGCACAGCCACACCCGACAAGTCTCCTTTGATGTCCATAAGCAATGTGGGCACACCGTTGGCTGCCAGTTGCTCTGTGATCACCTGCAAACTTTTGGTTTTACCGGTACCGGTGGCACCGGCAATCAGGCCATGGCGGTTCATGGTTCGCAAAGGAATGGTGACTTGGAGATCCTGAATAGCCTCGGCATCAAGCATGGCACCACCGATCACAAAAGCATTGCCTTTGAACGTATAGCCGGCCTGGATTTCGGCGGTGAATTTTTCTGTTTTAGACATAAGTTATTTTGAGAATTGGGTGTGTAAAAAGTCAATTCAACCCGTTCAGCCAATCTGCTACCAGTTTTACTTCGGCACTGCTGATGGTCTGAATAGGCGCCATGGGTGGATAATCCGGCCAGTTGCCCGGTTGGGGCTCACGGATCAGTTTGAGCATTTTTTTGGCACTGTATTTTTTTTGAGATAAATCTTTCCAGCTTGGACCTACCACGCGTTTGTTGAGTACATGGCAACTGTTGCAAGCATATTTATCCGTAATCTTTTTGATTTCAGGAGGCATGGTTTGCGCCGTTATTCCGGAAGAAATAACCAGGATCAGGATAACAACAGGTAGTTTTTTCATGGCGGCAAAATTAAGGCGCTGATCGTGGGAGGCAAAGGATCAAATTGAAATAGTGTAACCCGGACCTCTGGTCCGGGCTGTATAAAGGACCGGATTGGAGGTCCGGGTACAACAAATGCCCGGACCAGAGGTCCGGGTTACGATAGATATTTCCCGACTATCGGCACGCGCCGCCCCATCCCGAATCCTTTTTTGCTCACCCGCAATACCGGCGCTGCCTGTTCGCGTTTGAATTCGTTCATGTTGACCATGCGCAACACCCGGGCCACCAGGCTCTCCTCGAATCCCATTTCCACCAGCGAGCGCGGCCCCTTACGTTCTTCGATGTACTGGTACAAGATTTTGTCGAGAACATCGTAATCCGGCAGGCTGTCGCTGTCTTTCTGGTTGGGCCGCAGTTCGGCGCTCGGTGGTTTTTCAATAGTGTTCATTGGAATTACTTCCGCATCCTTGTTCAGGTAGGCCGCCAGGGCATATACCTCCGTTTTGTACACATCGCCGAGCACGGAGATACCGCCACACATATCGCCATACAAGGTGCCGTAGCCCACCGCCATTTCGCTTTTATTGGTGGTATTCAACAAAATATGTCCAAATTTATTGCTCATAGCCATCAGGAGAATACCGCGAATCCGGGCCTGAATATTTTCTTCGGTCACATTGAACGACATACCGGCAAACTGCGCCTGAAGGGCTGTTTCGAAGGATCCAAACATGGGCTGAATGGGCAGAATGTCGTATTGCATACCCAGATTTACAGCCAACTGGCGGGCATCATTTACGGAGTGGTCGCTGCTAAACTGACTGGGCATGAGCAATACCCGCACGTTATCCTGTCCGAGCGCCTTGGCCGCCAGCACAGCAGTTACCGCCGAATCGATGCCCCCGGACAAGCCCAGAATTGCCTTCGTAAAACCCAACTTTCCAAAATAGTCGCGAATGCCAACGATGAGGGCATCATGGATGAGTTTGATCTTGTCTTTGGGCTGCTCCGCAGTCTTGCCGCCTTTTTGCACCGTATCCAGGTCGTACACCCGCAAACACTCTTCGAAATAAGGCATTTCATCAAACACCTGTCCATCCGGCGACATCACGATACTGCCACCGTCGAACATAATATCCGTTTGAGCGCCAACATG
Source organism: Lewinellaceae bacterium (assembly GCA_020636075.1). Taxonomy (GTDB): domain Bacteria; phylum Bacteroidota; class Bacteroidia; order Chitinophagales; family Saprospiraceae; genus M3007. The sequence continues at coordinate 570,406 of JACJYO010000001.1, forward strand.
ATTGGTGTAAAACAAGGGGATTTTATAGCGCTCGACATTGGCCCGCACCGTGTGGATGCGCACTTTCGCATGATCGTAGCTAAACGGCGATGCCGAAATATTGAGAATAAAATCGGGCTTTTCAGCCATCATTTCGTCGAGCGGACAAATGGTGTACAGCGGGTTTTCATTCCCAACATTCCAGATATCCTCGCAAATTGACAGCGCGATCTTTTTTCCTTTAAACGAAACCGTATTAAACGCAGTGGCCGGTTCAAAGTAGCGGTATTCGTCAAAAATATCGTAGGTCGGCAACAGGGTTTTGTGCTGAACACCCAACTCGGCGCCATCGTACAGGAAATAGGCCGAGTTGTATAAATCCTTGCCTTCGATCACCGGATTGCGCGATGGTGAGCCGACCACGATCCCGATACCCTGACTGGCTTTTTTCAAGGTTTCAATGGAAGCATAACTCCGGCGAATAAAATCATCAAACTCGAGAAAGTCGCGCGGAGGATAGCCGCAAGTGGCTAACTCGCCAAAACAAACGATATCGGCGCCCAGGGCTTTGGCCTGTTCAACCCATTCGAGCATTTTTTGGAGATTACCCTCAAAATTGCCAATGTGGTAATCGAGTTGTGCAAGTGCAATTTTCATGTTTTTAGGCTTGTTTGGTTTTAACCCGTTGCGAAAGTAGGGGCTTTATTACCTTTGAAGAATGAAAAAATTTATCCGGTATTTGTTCACGCTGCCGATCAGATTGTACCAGGTTACGTTGTCGCCCTTGCTGGGGGGCAGTAAATGCCGGTTTCAACCCACCTGTTCGAATTACGCCATTCAGGCCATCGAAGAATGGGGTATTTTCAAGGGAACCTATCTGGCTGCGCGCCGCATCCTGCGCTGCCACCCCTGGGGTGGGTTCGGACCCGATCCGGTGCCAAAGCGCGATAAAACAACGCCGGGCCAATAGTTCCAAATCATGAAAATTGCAATTATAGGTGCCGGTTGTTCCGGCCTGACAGCGATTAAAAACCTGACCGAGGCAGGGCTGACCGATCTCGTTTGTTTCGAAAAAAATAACCAGATCGGCGGCAACTGGGTTTACACCGCCAACACCGGGCATAGCAGCGTTTGCGAGACAACGCACATTATTTCCAGCAAACCCATGTCGCAATTCAGCGACTTTCCCATGCCCGACGACTACCCCGACTATCCAAGCCACCAGCAGGTGCTCCGTTATTTCCAGGCTTACGCCCGGCATTTTGACCTGGAAAAATACATAAGCTTCAACACCGCCGTCGAGCGGGTCGAAAAAATAACCGGCGATCGATGGCGGCTACAACTAAGCGACGGAACAGCCCCCGAATTTGATTATCTACTGGTAGCCAACGGCCATCATGCCGCGCCGCGCCATCCCGAGTGGAAGGCCGATTTCAACGGGCAATACCTGCATGCCCATGATTTTAAAACCAACCGGGATTTTGCCGGCAAACGCGTACTGGTGGTAGGCGCCGGAAATTCCGGCTGCGATTGTGCTGTGGAGTCGAGCCGGGTGGCTGCCCGTGTAGACATTAGCGTCCGTTCACCGCAATACATCGTGCCCAAATTTTTTATGGGCCGCCCCACCGACACCTTTGCCGCTTCGATGCAATGGCTGCCAAAAGCTATACGGGATCAACTGCAGCGGTTCAGTTTGCGCATCCAGATTGGTCGCTATAGCGACTACGGACTGCCGGAGCCCGATTTCCCACCAACCCGTTCGCACCCTACGGTTAATTCCGAATTGCTCGATAAAATCCGCCATGGCAAGGTGCATCCCCGCCCGGGTATCCGGGAGATCGCCGGGCAAACCGTCCATTTTACCGATGGCTCTCAGGCGGAATATGATGTGCTGATTGCTGCCACGGGTTATAAAATCCGAATGCCCTTTTTTGATCCGGATTTTATCAACTGGGAAGATGTTACCAGTATTCCGCTTTACCTCCGGATGTTTCACCCGGAGCATCCTTCGTTGATTTTTATCGGTCTCGTCCAGCCTCAGGGCTGCATTTGGCCGCTTTCAGAGGCGCAAGCCAAACTCGCCGGGCAACTAATTTCGGGAAAAACAGCCTTACCGCCCAACTGGCGCAAACAGGCATTACTTGAAGCCAAGCACGCAGAACAGGATTTTATCCCAAATCCGCGCCACTCGGTGGAAGTGCATTATTTACCGTATTTAAAACAACTCAAACGCGCCATGGGCAAGGCCGCTACGGCAAGCTAACCGGTATGGAACAAAAACGGCACTGGCGCATCAGCAGTAAAAACCGGGAAACACCCGACTCCGTAACACTCCGCCTCGAACCAACCGATGGCCGGCCGGTTGCGTATTTACCGGGACAATATCTGCCCCTTATCCGCACCATAAACGGCCGGGAAGAACGCCGGGCGTATTCCTTCAGTTCCTGCCCGGGGCTCGATAACCAGCCAGCCATTACGATAAAACGCGTGCCGAATGGCCTGTTCTCCAACTGGCTGGTGCAGGAGAGCCAACCGGGCGATCTGTTGCTGAGTGCAGCACCTGCCGGGCAGTTTTTACTACCCACACAAGCCCCCCGGCATTTGATTTATTTGGCCGCGGGGAGTGGTATTACCCCGATTTTCAGCCATTTGAAAAAATTGCTGGAACTGGGCCTTTTCCCGGACACCTCCATTGCGCTTTTTTACGCTAACCGCGACAGCGCCAATACTATTTTCAAAAAACAAATTGACCAATGGGTGCACACCTTTCCCGGCCGGTTTTCCTGTACCTATTTCCTCAGCCGGGAAAAAGCCGTTGAAAATGCGCTGTTCCGGCATTTGGGCAACGCCTTGTTTGAACGTGAAACACTCCGGGCATTGGGCGGCAAACTGACGCCCGGCATTTTAAAAAACACCCAGATCTACCTTTGCGCCCCTGTGGCGCTTATGCGCATGGCGCAAATGACCCTGGGTGTATTGGATTTTCCAAAAGAAAATATCCACCAGGAAACATTTGTTCCCGAACGGCAACAGCCATTGCGTACGATCGACACCTCCCAAACGCATCATATTGCCGTAACCGACCGAACCGGCGCACGCACGGAATTCGACATTTATGCTGGTGAAACTATCCTGAACGGCGCACTCCGGCAAGGTATTGACCTGCCCTACACCTGCAAGACGGGGGTTTGTTTGAGTTGTCTGGCGCGCTGTGTGCATGGCAATGTAGAGGTTCAGTTTGTCGAACAGACCCGCCACGAAGGGCCGGGCGCGCTCATCAATACCTGCATCGGGTATCCGGTATCACCAACGGTGGAATTGGTGTATGACTAGGAGTCAAACGAATTACGAAACAAACTGGCAAAATCACCTTCGAATAAAGCCCGCAGGGCTGACATTATTGTAGAAAAGGTTACAACGCAGTTTACCAAACGCCGTAGGCGTGCCATTATAATACCGCACCTACGGGGCTATTATTTCTACGGCATAAATTTCTTCTAAAATGGCAGCCCGACGGGCTTTGGTGGTGGATCAACCGAACGCTTTTAGCCTAAAATTCGCATAAATCTTCTCGAAATCAGCGTTTGATCTGCTGCCAAATGGCCTCCAAATCCGGTGAAACGGCGGCTGCGGCATCCGGCATTCCGGCAATCTGTTTTTCGGCAGCGCGAATGCGCTCTTCCATGGCCGGGTGGGTGCTGAGAAAATTGGGCGCATCCATGGCTGCAGGCCCGGCCACCAGGATTTTCCGAAAGAGCGCCGGCATGCCGTCGGGTGGTATGTGGCTTTTTTCCAGCAAATCCAGACCGTGTGCATCGGCTTCTAACTCCAGACTCCGCGAATAGGAAAGTCCGGCCAATTGGCCGCCGTGTTGGGCCACAATGCTTGAAAAACTGCCGTAATCACCAAAAACGATGCTGAAAAACAACTGGTTGGACAGCTCGCGAAACACCGCCCGTGTGGAGTGTTTGAGTTGAATATGACTGGCTTCATGCGCAAGCAGGCCGGCAAGTTGTTCCGGTGCGTCCATGATTCCTAAAATACTGTCGAACACCACGATATGCCCACCCGGCACGGCAAAGGCATTGACCATCGGCTCCTGCACCACCGTTACCTTGATCGGATACGCGCCGCCAAATTGCAAGGCATCGTAAAACTGTTGAACCTGGCGTGTACGGTTGCTGTCGATTCGTAAATCCGTGGTGAGCGACTGGTACCAGGAATCGCCAATTTTTTGTTCCACCTCCGGTGTGATTTTTTTTGCCGCACGCTCAGCCACAAAAGGCACCACCCAAAACCAAACAACAAGCACCGGAATCGCCACCGCCAAAAGTGCCAACAGGCAGCCCATGAGCCCGACCCGGTCAAAGAATGTGCGCCGAAACAGTTTTTGATTGTCAAAATGTTGTTCCAGTGCAGCCGAAAAAGTCCGGTCGGAAACATCCAGAAACCAAGCGCCGTTTTGCAGAATGGCAGAGCCGTCGTTCAGTAGACGGGCCGATTGGATATCCGCAGGCAGCCATTCTATGGTCTCCTGGTCGTTTTGAACCACCAACAGGCCCGGTTTGAGGTAAATGACAACCTGGTTTTTCGTTTGCGTTTCCGTGTTGTGAAGGGTAGCTGCGAAGTGCTGTGTCATGACTTGGCGGGTATGTCTTGTGTTGGCTAAGCGAAATGATTCGCGGTATCAAGTTTTGGTATCTTTGCCTGGTTGGCGAGTACGGCAAACATCAATTCTGCGCTATTCAACAATCAGAAGTTCCCGGTGTTTTCGAAATTGCCGGATTCATCGCCGGACGCTGGAAAATACAATTAACCACAGGTTTAGAATCGGTCTGACCACACATCAGGCTGGCACGCTCTAACAATACGACCTTAATATTAACTAACCATGATAAGAAAGTTCATTCTTGGATTTTTAGGTATAGCACTATTGATCGGTGCTTTTTTTATTGCTAAAACCACCATTGCAAACAAAAAAGAGTGGAGTCCGGCGAATGAGAAAAAACTGGTTACCGGCGTTTTTGTAAAAACAGTAAAAAATACGAACTCTCCGATAACAATTACAACTTCCGGCAATTTGACCGCCAAAAACAGGGTGGAACTCTACGCAGAGGTTCAGGGAGTTTTTACCGGGAGCAGCCGTCCCTTCAAACCCGGCACAGCGTTTCAAAAGGGCGAAACCTTGTTGGAACTGGACAAAAAAGAGGAAGTCATTGCGCTGAAAGCGCAAAAAAGCAGTTTTTACAACCAACTGATCCTCCTGACTCCTGATTTGCGGCTCGACTTTCCGCAGGCCATCGGCAAATGGGATGAGTACCTCCGTAAGTTTGATATAGATGCGCCGTTGCCGGCCCTCCCCGAGCCGGAAAGCGAGAAGGAAAAACTCTTCCTCTCCGGGCGAAATATCTATACCGCTTACTACAATGTGCAAAATCTGGAAACGCAGCTGCGCAATTACATCATTCGCGCGCCCTTTTCGGGCATCCTTACACAGGCGTTGGTAAACCCCGGCGCATTGGTTCGCCCGGGTCAGAAGCTGGGTGAATATATTGACCCGGGTGTGTACGAGTTGGAAGTAGCCATTAACACCGCCTATGGAGATCTATTGCGCGTTGGCAAAACAGTTGATCTGCATAATGTGGAACACACCCGGCAATGGACCGGGAAAGTGGTTCGGGTTAACAGCCTGGTAGACCCGACCTCGCAAACTATTCCCACATTTATTCAGGTTAGCGGCTCCGGATTAAAAGAAGGCATGTACCTGGAAGCCAATGTGACCGCCAAGGACGAGCAGAATACCGTTGAAGTTAACCGGAAGTTGTTGGTTGAAAATGACAAACTATTTATCGTTCGCGATACCGTTTTGGATTTGGTAAAGGTCAACCCTGTTTATTTTAAAGAAAACGCCGTTGTGGTGAAAGGCCTTCAGGATGGCATGCAATTGGTTGCCCGCGCAATTCCGGGCGCTCATATCGGTATGCGGGTAAAAGTTTACACGGATGAAAGTGCCGTACCGAACTAAGTTCATGTCTTCAATTCTATTGCCATGAAAAAAGTTATAGCCTACTTTATAAAATTCCCGGTAGCCGTCAATGTGGCCCTGATTGCTGTGTTTATGTTTGGCGTTATTGGCTTCTCGCGGATGAACTCCTCTTATTTTCCGCTTTTCCCCTCTAATGTGATCACCATTTCCATTGCCTATCCCGGCGCATCGCCTGAGGAAATCGAGGAGGGAATCGTGCTGAAGATTGAAGACAATTTAAAAGGCATTATCGGAATTGATCGTGTGACTTCGGCATCTTCTGAAAACTCCGCCACCATAACTGTCGAAACCTTTGAGGAGTACGACATCAACGATATGATCCAGGAGGTGAAAAATGCGGTAGACCGGGTCCCCTCGTTTCCGGTAGACATGGAACCTCCGATCATTGCCAAACGGGAAAATTTGAATGAAGTGGTCAGCCTGGCCCTTAGCGGCGATAATGTGCCGCTGAAAACCCTGAAACAAATTGCCTACCAGGTGGAAGACGACATCCGCAGGCTGGAGGGTATTTCACAGGTGCAACTCACGGGCTTTCCAAGGGAGGAAATTGAAATTGCCGTTCGGGAAAATGACCTGCGCGCGCTCGATCTGACCTTCACGGAAGTGGCCCAGGCCGTTGCCCGGGCGAATATTCTGACGACCGGGGGAAATATTAAAACCAGTGAAGAAGACTACCTGATCCGGGCTAACAACCGCGCCTATCACGGTGATGAACTGGATCACATTGTCGTGCGCGCCCAACCGGACGGGCGCGTAATCCGCCTGAAAGATGTGGCAGCTGTTCGGGACACCTGGTCGGAGACCCCAGACCGGATGTATTACGACGGCAATCCGGCTATCCAGATCCGGGTGCAAACCACCAACCAGGAAGAATATCTGGGCGCGTCTGAAAAAATGCGGGACTACATAAACAAATTCAATGCGCAGCGCGAAAATGTGCAGTTGAATGTGACTGCCGACCGCTCGGTATCGTTGCGGGAGCGCACCCGGATACTGACCGAAAACGGGATGCTGGGCATACTCATGGTATTGATCCTGCTGTCCTTCTTTTTGAAACCCAGTCTGGCCTTGTGGGTTGCGATGGGCCTGCCTGTTTCATTTTTGGGCATGTTTATTCTTGCACCGGCACTGATCACGATCAACATAATGTCGTTGTTCGGTATGATCGTCGTAATCGGTATCCTGGTTGACGACGGAATTGTGATCGGAGAAAATATTTACGCCCATTATGAAAAGGGGAAATCGGCCACAAAAGCCGCCGTAGACGGTACCCTGGAAGTTATGCCGGCTGTCATATCGGCCATTCTAACCACAGTGGTTGCCTTTTCCTCCTTCTTTTTTCTGGAAGGCCGCTTCGGCGATCTATATTATGAAGTTGCTGTGGTAGTGATCATTACCCTGCTTTTTTCGCTACTGGAAGCGCTGGTGATATTGCCTGCCCACATTTCCCATTCCAGGGCGATGAATAAAAACAAGCAGGGATTTTTGATCAATCGCTGGGCCGATACTTTTATGTATTGGATCCGCGACAAGTTGTATGCGCCGGCGTTGAAATTCGCGCTCTCCAACCGCCTGTTTGCCCTATCGATTCCGCTGTCGTTGCTAATTCTGACTATTGGCGCCGTTGGGGGCGGGGTAATTGGCTTGTCAATTTTTCCGGCCATCGCCAGCGACCGTGTAAGTGTCAGTTTGAATATGCCGGAAGGCACAAGTGAGGTGATCACCGACTCCATTGCCAGGCGCATTGAGGCGGCAGCCTGGGTGGTTAATAAGCGTTTCACGGAAAAACAGCAAGACCATAATCTGTCGGTAATTCAGAACATCGTCCGCCGCATTGGCCCTGGCACCTCCAGGGCTACGCTGGAGATCAACCTGCTGCCTGGCGAAAAACGCAATTTCAAATCCGACGAGATTGCCAACGCCATCGAAGCTGAAACCGGGCCGATCTATGGTGCGGAAAATCTGGTTTACGGCGCGGGTCGAAATTTCGGCGGCCAGCCGATTTCCGTTTCGCTGACCGGCATTAATATCGACCAACTGAAAGGCGCCAAAGCGGACTTGAAGGAAGCCCTGAAATCAAATCCCCGGCTGAAAGACATCACCGACAACGACCCTATCGGCATCAAAGAAATCGATGTTCAGCTGAAAGACAATGCCTACCTGCTCGGCCTGACCCTCAACGATGTCATGTCGCAGGTACGCGCCGGATTTTTCGGCCAATCGGTCCAGCGTTTCCAACGCGGCCGCGATGAAGTCCGCGTTTGGGTGCGTTACGACCGTTCGGGGCGCAATTCAATCAAGAACCTCGACGATATGTGGATCGTGACCCCTTCCAGGACCCGCGTTCCCCTTTCTGAAATAGCTACCTACTCCATCGAACGGGGGGATGTGACCATCAACCACCTCAATGGCCGCCGGGAAATAAAGGTCGAAGCCGACATTAAAGAATCGGGCGATGATTCCGCCGAAATCCTGGCCGATCTGCAAAACAATATTATGCCGGTAATTCTGGCGCGCTACCCTACCGTTTCGCCCTTATACGAAGGTCAAAACCGCGAGGCGACCAAAATTTCACGCTCGTTCAGGTCGGTATTGCCGGTGGTATTTTTCCTGATGTACGCCATAATCGCCTTTACGTTCCGCTCCTACAGCCAGCCGTTGTTGCTGTTTTTATTGATTCCCTTCAGTTTGGTCGGGGTGGCCTGGGGACATTGGCTGCACGGTTTTTCGATGAGCATGCTGTCGGTTTTGGGTGTAATTGCGCTGATCGGCATTCTGGTGAACGACGGCCTTGTTTTGGTCAGCAAATTCAACAGTTACCTCAAAGAGGGCCTGCCTTTTGAGGAGGCCCTGTACGAAGCCGGGCGATCGCGATTCCGGGCAATATTCCTAACCACGGTAACCACAGTAGCAGGTTTGGCGCCGCTGACCTTTGAAACAGCCCGAACGGCACAGTTCCTGATCCCAATGGCGATTACCATAGCCTACGGGATCTCCTACGCCACGCTGCTGACGCTCTTTTTACTGCCAATCATGCTCTACATCAGCAACTCGTTGAAACTGGGCCGAATCTGGTTGTTTACCGGCAAACGCCTGAGCCGGCGGGAAATAGAACGGGCAGTAAAGGAGCAACACACCGAACAGGAAGCCATGAAGGAAGTGCTTTAACCTTCCTTCCCCGGTAACACACTAAAATCACGTTGACAATGCCAAAGTTCAATTCAACCCCGACACCGTTGCTGTTGCTTGCCACATTGCTGGCAATCAGCATGCAGGCTCAACCCCTGCTGACAGCCGAAGAAGCCGTAAAAATCACACTGGAAAATAATTACAACATAAAAGTTGCTAAAAACAACACCGAGATCGCAACGCGCAATGCCAGCCGGGAGCTGAACGGGTATTTGCCGACGGTCAATGCCGGCACTGGCGCCAATGCAAGTCTGGGAGGCTCGACGCAACAGTTCAGCAACGGGAACGAAAATGTAGTCACCAATGCGTTCAACTGGGGGGCGAATGCCTCCGTCACTGCAAACTATACCCTGTTCAATAAATCGCGCGATGCGTCGGTAAAACGACTGGAGGAAATTGTGCGGTTGACTGATTTACAGACCCAACAAGTCGTCGAAACGAACGTATTGCAGGTATTCAGCCATTATTATGAAGTAGCCCGCCTCACCCAAAACATTCAGGTGTTGGAGCAAACCATTGCCCTGTCGGAGCAGCGCTTGCTCCGGGCCCGTTACCGGTATGAATACGGCCAGGGTATCCGGCTCGATGTGCTCAACGCGGAGGTGGATATTCAACGCGACTCGATCAATTTTTTTAACAGTAAAAACCAGCTGGCGAATGCCAAGCGGAATCTGAATGTTGCTATGGGGCGCGCAGTGGACATCGCCCTCGAAGTGGATACGCTGGTTGGATACGACCCCACGCTCAACCTTGAACAGTTGGTTGCCAGTGCCCTGGAAAATAACATCCTGATCCGGCAGGCAAATCAAAACCTGGGCATTTTTGCGCAAGATCTGGAAGTGATCAATGCTTCGCAAAAACCGACCATCGGCGCCAGTGCGGGTTATAATTTCAATTTTTCGGACAACGCCGCCGGGTCTTTTGTCGACCTGTCGAACAGCCGTGGTTTTTCCGCAGCAGTCAACCTGACCTGGAATATTTACGACGGCGGCCGCCGGAAAGTGCAGCGGGAAATCAACACGATCAATGTCGCAAACCAACGGATCTTGAAGGAACAATTACAGGATCAGATCCGCCGCGACGTGACAAATGCCTGGGAAACCTATCAAAACGCCCTGTTTATCCTGCGGGCAGAGCAAAATAACCTGGCCACCAACCGGCTGAATTTTGAACGCACGGAGGAACAATTCAAGATCGGACAAGTCAGTTCCGTGGAATTCCGGCAAGCCCAACTCAACTTGCTGAATGCGGCCACCAGTTACAATACTGCGAAATACGACGCCAAGGTGATTGAACTGCAAATGCTTCAGCTGGCCGGGCGCTTGTTTTAATTCACCTAAGGCTTGACCCTAACGGAGCGAATTTCATCTGCGGGAAAACATGCCGCGAGGGGCTGCTTGCATGTTTAGAATAACGTGCGTTTTGGATAGGATTTACTGAGAGTCTACATATGCGACTTCTCCGAAGTCGAACAAATGACCTCGGTACCGGCGTGCGTTGGCAAGTTATACTCGTCAGACGACTTTGAGTCGTCTGACGAGGTTCTCGCCGCAGTCTGACGACTCAAAGTCGTCTGACCGCTCATCCATTATAACCACTCAATGCACGCCGATAATGAGGTCGATTGTTCTTTAACTATCCAAAACTCACGTTAGAATAGTAATCGGTAGGTCGCAACTTGAGTTAATTAGTATCCGCATCAAAGCAAACAGGCCTCGCAATCCGAAGATCGCAAGGCCTGTTTTGTAGCGCGGGGGAGACTTGAACTCCCGACCTCCCGTACGGGCGCTCTAACCAGCTGAGACGCGGGAAAGTGAATTATCGGGCAAAGGATATTTTCTCGACTAACATTTCACGTAGCGCGGCGCCTCCCTCCAATGATTTAGACCATTTTTCACGATTTAATGCCTCCGCCTTTGTAACAAAGGCTTCCAGGTGAATTAAAACAAGCGGCCTTCGATGCTTTGTGGATGTACTACCACCTGCATTGTGTTTTATAAATCGCTGGCCAAGTTCCGAGGTGTACCCTTTGTACAACCTGCCGTCTTTAAGGCTGTATAACACGTAAAAAAAATGCATACCTGGGTTATTTAGAATGAAACAGGCCTCGCAATCCGAAGATCGCAAGGCCTGTTTTGTAGCGCGGGGGAGACTTGAACTCCCGACCTTTGGATTATGAATCCAACGCTCTAACCAGCTGAGCTACCGCGCCAATTTTTTAGCGGCGGCAAAGATACACGCCACTTTCATTAATTTCCAAGAGCAAACTCAAAACAATTCCAGGAACTTGAAAATTCCCGGCAGCGAACAATTCCATTTTTTGGGCCAATACCCCAAAAATGCTTCTAATGCCAAAGTGGTTACTTCTTCACCACTCGAACCAATACCGGTTCCGAATTACCGCGTTTAACCTGGACAAGATAAGGCCCTGCAGGCAGTGTACGTAAGTCAAGTTGGTGCGAAGCCTTGGAGTAATTGGCTGCCTGTAGTTTTTCCCCATTTGTATTAAATAATGCCAGGCTGGTATGCGCCGGGGCAGTTGCATTGGTAAAAATTTGAAGGTAGCCGTTGGGCGTTGGATTAGGGTAAACACACACCACAGCGTCGGCAAGGATTTCCGGAACCGGGGCCCCGGCATTGGACAGCACCCGTTTTACCGCTGCCGCTAATGGTGCCCCGAGCACGGCACCGGACCCCGGGGTGGTTTCAAGATAATCAGCAGTTATATCCCAAATAGCTGCGCCGTGCAACTTCCGGCTTTTGATAAATTCAGCCTTCAATGCAATGGATCGTTCATCGTCAAACGATACGAACGACCGGATACCCGGCTTGCCACTCAAATACGGGACTTGCGCCACATCGTCCCAACCGTAATCGTAAATTCCCTGGCTCATCCGTTCGGCAATCAGGTAATACTGCGGGGTAGCACCATTGCGCGGAAAGGCCAGTGTATCCGGGCAACCCAGCCCTTGCACATGCAACCCTGATTCCCCGGCAGTCAATTGTGTACGGCCGTAAAAAGCCAGTCCGAGGTTGATCTTTGCCGCCGGCACGTCCCAATCCAGCAAATTTTGCACGGCTTCACTGCAACTGAAGCCTGGCTGCGTGGCGTTAGCCGGCGGAAACAGGGGGGCGTTGTGGTTTGAAACAGGGTCCCAGTGCCCGTAAAATGAATAGGCCATCAGGTTGACCCCATCAACCAAGCCGCGCACTTGCGGCCAATCGATACCGCTCATGCGCAATGGAGCGGCGCTGCAGGCGATTGTAAGCATAAGATCGCGGCGCACTTTGCGCTCCTGGGCATCCAAGGCTGCGCGCACCTGCCGAAGGAGCAGGGTGAAATTTACTTTATCGGCTTCACTACCGCCGCGCTCGACATATCCCGGGTACTCCCAGTCGATGTCGATCCCGTCGAGATCATACAATTGCACGATTTGCGCACACTGACTGGCAAAACGGGCGCGGCTATCCGGATTAGCGGCTACCGCAGGAAAATTATCCGAGTGCGTCCATCCCCCAATCGACACCACAAATCGCACTTTTTGCCGGTGGGCATAGTCGGCAAAACGCTTGCCCGTTCGGTGGTATTTGGAATTGCCCAAATCCGCAGACTGCTCATACCCTGCCGGTGCGGTGCCGTTGGAAGGCCCGAGCAACAGGTTTTTGTCGGCCCAAGGGTCGGAAAGACGGAGCGAACCGTCTGCCTCAACATTCAGAAAAGCATAGTTGATGATATCGTACAGATGATAGTTCAAGGTGGCGGGCTCCACCAATTTATCGCGGTCGTACCATCGCCAACTGGGATAGTATCCGGTAACCATATTTCGGGAAGGCTGGGCCGTTCCAGTACAGGAAGTCAACAGGAACAGGAACAGAATGACAAGGTTGCGCATAACTTGTTTCACACTGAGTAGGGATAAAAGTTTTCAAAAGGAGGCGGCAAGTTTGGGAAAATCCCCCTAATGCGCGGAGTTGTTTCAAATAATTTGAAGAAATAGCCAGGATTGACAGCAGAAGCACTGCCCAACCAAACATTTCCGGCCTGTATTTTTAAAAACAAAACCTGCCGCCAAGCGGCAACTATCAACAAAAAGTTTAATTTCGCCACAACAAAATTTTTTAAAAATGGCGCGCAAATCCTCTTCTGATTCCGGTGGCTTTATTTTCAAAACAGGCCTGTTTGCTCTATTGGCAGGTATCGGTTTTTGGATTTTCAATAAATCCAGTAGTGATAAAACCGAACCGATCCCCCCCACTCCACCGGGCGGACAAACGGAAGTCGTAGAAAAACCCGGCGCTACTACTGTTCCCGACGAGATTTTACCCGAATCCACAACCGGTGTGGTTGTGCACCACACGTATTATACCTTCTCCTATTCTGAAGATCATGAACAGGCAGAATGGGTGACCTATGAACTGACGCGCGAACGGCTCAATAAAAACTGGGTGGAGCGTGGCTCATCGTTCCGCCCCGATCCTGACGTACGCACCGAAAGTGCCACTCCCAACGATTACCGGGGCAGCGGATATGACCGGGGCCACCTCGTGCCCGCAGCCGATATGGCCTTCAATGACCTGGCAATGAGTGAAACATTTTTCATGAGCAATATGAGCCCGCAGGTTCGGGGATTCAACGGCGGCATTTGGCGCGAACTCGAAGAATGTACCCGCGACTGGGCCCGGCAATTTGAAAAATTATATGTCGTGACCGGCCCTGTGCTCTCCCGGCGCGCGCTGGGCCAGATTGGCTTCAGCAAGGTGACGGTACCGCCGGGCTACTTTAAGGTACTGCTGGCGCCGGCACAACACCGTGCGATCGCCTTTGTCCTTCCCAACGAAATCAGCACCAATCCCCTGATGGAATATGCCACTACAATCGATAAAGTGGAAGATCTCACCGGAATCGATTTTTTCCCGCGACTACTAACCGGCCTCGATGAAGAACTGGAAGGCTCCCTGGACAAATCGGCCTGGCAGGTTGACAACAAGCGCTACGACAAACGGGTGAAGGAATGGAATGTGCGCTAGTCTGGGTCTGAAAAACCGGGCAGGAGCCCGCTTCCAGTTACCCCGGGTTTATTCTGCAACATCTGCTGCTCCAGTTTCGGCCCAATTTGCCTCGAATTTTGCCCGAATTTCGTCCAGGCAGAGGTTCCCGATGCTGCCCTCATGGGTGTGGTGTACCGATTTTTCCGGCTGAAAGTCTCCCGAAGCAATGGCCTTGCCCAACTGCTGATAAGCATCCCGGAAGGAACACCGTCCATCACCAGTTTATTCACCGCTTCCACGCTGTACAAATAATCGTAGCGGGCATCATCCAGAATATTTTCATTGACCTTCAAATGCCGGAGCATGAAGTGGCAGACCTCCAGGTTGTCTTTGGTCGATTCAACGGCAGGCAACAGGCTTTCCTTGAGCACTTGCAGGTCGCGGTGGTAGCCGCTGGTCAGGTTGTTGGTGAGCAGGATGATCTCATTGGGGAGGCTTTGAATTTTATTGCACCGGGCCCGCAGTATCTCAAACACGTCGGGGTTTTGTTTGTGGGGCATTATGCTTGAACCCGTTGTGAGTTCCTTGGGCAGGCTGATAAAGTTGAAATTTTGGCTCATGTACAGGATCGCGTCATTGGCAAACTTGCTCAACGTACCTGCCAGTCCCGCAAGAGCAAAGGCCACCGTTCGCTCCAGTTTACCCCGGCTCATTTGCGCAGCCACCACATTGTATTTCAGGGTGGAAAAGCCCAGCAATTCCGTCGTCATAGCCCGGTTGATGGGAAATGAACTACCGTATCCGGCCGCCGAACCCAGCGGGTTTTGATCGGCAATCCGGTACGCCGCATTGAGCAACACCAAATCGTCAATCAAACTTTCTGCATAGGCACCAAACCACAGTCCGAACGACGAAGGCATGGCCACCTGCAAGTGCGTGTACCCCGGCATCAAAACCGTTTTATGTTGCTCCGCAAGCTCAGTTAACAACTCAAAAAGCGCGCGCAGGCGGGCCTGGATGGCCTGAATTTCTGCTTTGAAGTACAAATGCAGGTCTACCAGCACCTGGTCGTTCCGGGAACGGGCAGAGTGGATTTTTTTCCCGGCATCACCAATGCGCTGCACGAGTTCGTATTCGATTTTGCTGTGGACATCTTCAAATTGTGCTTCAATAACAAAGTCCCCCGCAGCAATTACTTCACCGATGGCATCCAGGCCCCGAAGAATATCAGCCAACTCGGTTTCCGTGAGCATACCGATTGCCTGTAGCATTTTGGCATGGGCTGCACTTCCCTGCACATCGTATTTGGCCAGCAAAAGGTCCAGCGCGCGGTCGTCCCCGACGGTATACCGGTCCACAATGTCATGTACTGCATAGCCTTTATCCCAGAGTTTCATATCGGTGTTTTTTTAGCGTAAAAAAGATTCGAACAAACGCAGGTACAGCGCAATACCGGCTTCAAGTTCGTTCAGGTAAATAAATTCATCCGCCTGATGCGAACGCCGGGAATCTCCCGGTCCCATTTTCAGGGAAGGGCAAGGCAACAAGGCCTGATCGGAGAGGGTCGGCGAACCGTAAAGCGAGCACCCCAGTTGTTTTCCGGCCTGTACAAACGGGTGCTCTTCCGGAATCGAAGAAGCGTTCAGCCGAAACGAGCGTGCTATGATTTCACTTTTGGTATGGCTGTCGATAATTTCAAAAACTTCGCGGTTGCTGTACTGATCGTTCACGCGTACATCCACCACAAAATGGCAACGGTCAGGTACCACGTTGTGCTGGGTTCCGGCATCAATCTGGGTCACACTCATTTTCACCTTTCCAAGCAAGGGCGACACCCTGGGAAAGGCAAATTGACGGATCCAGGCAATGTCCTGCATCGCTTCATAAATCGCGTTGATGATATTGTCGTGCGCGGCATGCCCCGCTTTCCCGCTGGCATACGCATCCAGTACCAACAGTCCTTTTTCCGCAATCGCCATTTGCATGCCGGTTGGTTCGCCCACCAGGGCAAAACTGATCTCGGGCAAATGAGAGTACAGCAGTTCAATGCCCTTCGTTCCGGAAATTTCTTCCTCCGCAGTTGCGGCCAATACCAGGTTCCAGGCGAGATTTTTTTCTTTATAAAAATGCAAAAACAACGCGATCAGCGACACCAGCGCCCCGCCGGCATCGTTGCTGCCCAGGCCAAAAAGTTTACCCTCCGCCTCGTCGGCGCTGAATGGATCGCGGGTATAGCCCTTGTTCGGTTTGACGGTGTCGTGGTGGGAGTTGAGCAGGATGGTGGGTTTGGATGCGTCGAAATGCAAATTGGTGGCCCAAACATTATGCTCCAGGCGCTGCACAGCTACACCTTCGGCCTGCAACCATTGCTCCAGCAAATCCGCCGTTTTTCCTTCTTCTTTCGAAAAAGACGGGATTAGGATCAGGTCTTTTAGCAGCGATACCGCCTTGAGATATAATGCCGGTTGATTCATTTTACAAACGTAACCTGGTGTGCACATCCTGCGGGTTGGCCAAAAGTCCCGGATGCCCGATGAGCACCTTCCGAACGCCGCCCTGTAATGCCCGGAAGCAGTTTTCCATTTTGGGCAGCATGCCCTGGTGAATAACGCCTTCGGTTTTCAGCCGTGCATAACTTGCGGAATCAATTGTGCTGATGACCGAATCCGCATCTTCCACATCCCGCAGCACACCTTTTTTTTCAAAACAATAAAGCAGCTCGGTTTCAAAATTTCCACTCAGACCTATGGCCAGTTCGGCCGCTATAGTGTCTGCATTGGTGTTAAGCATTTGGCCTTGCCCATCATGCGTCAGCGCGCAAAAAACCGGCGTAAAACCGGCCTCCAGCAACAGCCGGATATTCCGGGCATGCACTTGCTTCACATCACCCACCCAGCCAAAATCAATTTCACCAACCGGCCGTTTTTGGGAAACAATGCTGTTCCCGTCGGCGCCGGAAAGCCCCAGGGCATTGCAGCCGGAAGCCTGCAAGCGGGCAACAATCGATTTGTTGATCAGCCCGGCGTACACCATCACTGCCACTTCCAAATCGGCGTCGGAAGTGATTCTGCGGCCATCTACCAACCGAGGCTCCAGGCCCAGGCGCTTGCTAAACCCGGTAGCCAGCTTGCCGCCGCCATGCACCAGAATTTTCAGGCCCGGCAAGTTGGCAAAATCCAGCAGGAACGACTTCAACTGCTCCGGTTCGTCGATAACATTTCCACCAATTTTTACAATGGTCAGTTTATCCGGCATAACCCAGCATTTTGAGCAAAACGGTTTGCGCCGTATACGTCCGGTTGCTCGCCTGTTGGAGCACGATGGACTGTGGCGAATCCAGCACTGCATCGGCAACCACCACATTCCGCCGCACCGGCAGGCAGTGCATAAGTTTTGCCTGGTTGGTTAATTGCATTTTTTCGGGGGTAATCATCCAGGAGCGTAATTCCTGCCCTGTTCTCCCATAGTCCTGGTATGCCGACCAGTTTTTGACATACACAAAGTCGGCGCCTTCGAGCGCAGCATCCTGGTTGTGATGCACGGGAACGCCCTCTCCGAATTCAGGCGCAAGTTCCCAGCCTTCAGGGTGGGTAATGCTCAGATCGACCTCCGCGTTTTTCATCCACTCGACAAATGAATTGGGCACTGCCTGCGGCAAGGCCCGCGGATGCGGCGCCCAGGTGAGCACCACCTTGGGCCTGGGTTTGCCTTTAAACTCCTCGATCGTCAGCAGGTCGGCAAACGATTGCAGGGGATGGCGGGTAGCGCTTTCGAGCGACAGCACCGGCACCGTGGCATTTTGAATAAACTTTGTCAACACTTTTTCGGCATAATCCTCTTCCCGGTTTTTCAAACCCGGGAAAGTGCGCAGCCCGATAATATCGCAATATTGGGATAGCACGCCGGCTGCTTCCCGGATATGTTCCTGGGTGCCACCGTCCATGACTGTGCCGTCCTCCATCTCGATAGCCCAGCCGTCCTGCTGCATGTTCATGACCATAACCTGCATGCCCAGATTTTGGGCTGCTTTCTGGGTACTCAGGCGGGTGCGCAAACTCGGGTTCAGGAAAACCAGACCCAGGGTTTTATTTTTCCCATATTTTTGAAAATCAAATGGTTGGGCTTTGACTTTTCGGGCCAGCGCCAACCAATCCGGAAGATCAGGCACATCCTGTACCGACGTGAATTTTTTCATGACAATTCCGTTTTCAAGACGTGCAGTAAGGGTTCAATTTCCTGCCAGGTGATGGTCAGCGGCGGCAGGATGCGCAGGAGATTTGGATTGTTGGAGGAGCCTGTGAAAATCCGGTGTTCGTGCAGCAGCTTGCTTCGAAGTTCCTTTACCGGATACGGCAGTTCGACGCCCAGCATCAGGCCTTGCCCTTTGATCCGCAAAATGCCGGGGATATTCTCCAGGCCGGCCAACAATTTCTGGCTGACCGAGTTGACGTTTTCTAAAACCGCTTCTTCTTCCAGGGTATCCAACACCGAAATTGCCGCGGCACAGGCCAACTGGTTTCCTCCAAATGTGGTTCCGAGCATGCCGTGCTTTGCTTCGATGCCGGGTTGGATCAGTACCCCTCCAATGGGGAATCCGTTGGCCATACCCTTTGCCACGGTGATAATATCGGGGCGAATGCCAGCGTGTTGGTGGGCAAAAAATTTCCCGCTCCGCGCATAGCCGCACTGGATTTCATCCAGAATGAGCAGGACACCGTGCTCCGCACATTTTTTTTGCAAAAATTTGAGGTAACCGGGTGTGGGCTGGTCCAGGCCGCCTACCCCCTGAATCCCTTCAATAATGACGGCGCAAACGTCTGGATTATCCAGCGCCTGTTCCAGCGCCGCTTCCTGGTTCAGTTCAATGAACGTAACCGGAAAATTATTTTGGTTGATCGGCGCCTGAAGTTTGCTGTTGTCGGTTACCGCAAGGGCAGCAGCTGTGCGCCCGTGAAAACTGTTCCGGTAGGTAATTACCGTATTTTTCCCGGTATGGAACGAGGCGAGTTTGAGGGCGTTTTCGTTGGCTTCCGCCCCGCTGTTGCAGAGAAAAAGGCGGTAGTCCGGATAGCCCGATTGGGCGCCCAGTTTTTCGGCAAGCATATCCTGAATGGGCATGTCTACCGAGTTAGAATAAAAACCGATCCGGTTCAATTGTTCGGACAAAGCCTGGACATAGCGGGGATGGGTATGCCCGATGGAAATTACCCCATGACCGCCGTACAGATCGAGGTAGGCCTGGCCGGCATCATCAAACACGTAGGCGCCTTTGGCATGGTTCAACCGTACCGAATAGCGCGGATATACATCAAACAGCTCCATGTTTTAAAAATAGTTGGCTTTAAAATGCAGACCGGTGCGTTCGTCCAGCCCAAGCATCAGATTCATGTTTTGGATTGCCTGCCCCGCGGCGCCTTTCAGCAGGTTGTCGATCGCTGATGTGATGAGCACCTTGCCGCCGATTTTTTGCACCTGAAGAAAGCAATGGTTGGTATTGACTACCTGTTTCAGATGAACCGGCACGTCCACGACTTTGGTGAACGGTGCGTTTTTATAAAAATCCCGGTAGAGCAGCTGCAAGTCCTGCCCCGCAATTGGGCTGTCCAGGTAAGCAGTTGCCAGGATACCGCGGGTAAAATTTCCCCGCAACGGCAAAAAATTCAGCTCGGGAACGGGGGCTTTTTGTAGGGCCTGCAAGCTTTCTGATATTTCGCCGAGGTGCTGGTGCGAAAAGGCCTTGTAAACGGATAAGTTGTTGTTGCGCCAGCTGAAATGGCTCGTTTCACTCAGTGAAGCGCCTGCGCCGGTAGAGCCGGTGGTTGCATGAACGTGCACCGCACCATCCAGGAGCCGGGCGTTTGCCAGCGGAAGCAGGGCCAGTTGGATAGCCGTGGCAAAACAACCGGGATTGGCGATGGCAGTGGCATTGGGAATGACAGCCCCGTTTAATTCCGGCAAGCCGTACACAAAGTTTTTTTTCAAAAAATGGCGGTCAGCCTCCAGTCTAAAATCGTTGCCGAGGTCGATAATCCGGGTATGGGCATTAAAGGTATGCCCGGCTAAAAACTCCTTTGATTTCCCATGCCCCAGGCAAAGGAAAACCACATCTACCTCGGGGTCAATTTTATCTGTAAAATTCAGGTTGAGTTCGCCCTGTAAATCCTGATGGACGCCGGATACTGGTTTCCCGGGTTGTGAATGGCTGTACACAAAACCCGGTTCCACCTGTGGATGGTGCACCAGGCAACGCAGCAGTTCGCCTGCCACATAACCGGTTCCACCGATGATGCCAATACGCCTCATGCCTTGTCGTTTACATGTTTATAAATATGCATGGAATTAGCCACAATCCGGGTAAACCCTTTGACATCTTCCCCCGTCCAGCCGCTGTTCATTTCGCCGTATTGACCGAAACCAGATTGCATCAGGTCGTTCGGCGACTCGATACCCTGAACACTGAACCGGTAGGGCTGCAGTTCTACGAACACGGTACCGCTCACCGTTGCCTGAGTGCTTTCCAGAAATCCTTCAATATCGCGCATGACCGGTTCGAAGTACTGGGCTTCGTGAATGAACATGCCGTACCAGTCGCCCAATTGTTGTTTCCAATGCAATTGCCATTTGGACAGCGTATGTTTTTCCAGCGTGTGATGTGCCTTGATGATGATCGCCGCTGCTGCCGCTTCAAAACCGACGCGCCCTTTGATGCCGATAATGGTGTCGCCCACGTGCATATCGCGGCCGATCGCGTAGGGGCTGGCCAGTTCTTCCAGTGCCTGGATGGCATTCACCGGTTTCATTGCCTGGCCGTTTAAGCCCTTTAGTTCCCCCTTTTCAAATTGGAGGCTAATGACTTTGGGGGCAGTTTGTTTCAACTGGCTGGGATATGCCTCCTCCGGTAAGGATTGGTGCGAGGTCAGGGTTTCGGCGCCGCCCACACTGGTACCCCAAAGGCCCTTGTTGATAGAATAGCGGGCTTTTTTCCAGTCTAATGCCAGGCCGTGTTTGGCCAGGTAGTCGATTTCTTCCTGGCGGGAAAGTTTCAAATCGCGGATCGGGGTGATGATTTCCAGTTGGGGCGCCAGCAGTTGAAAAACGAGGTCGAAGCGCACCTGGTCGTTCCCTGCTCCGGTACTACCGTGGGCAATGCCTGTTGCTCCGATTTTCTTAGCGTATTCGACCAAGGCAATCGCCTGGTAGATGCGTTCTGCGCTTACCGAGAGCGGATAAGTGTTGTTTTTCAACACATTCCCGTAGATCAGGTAGCGGATTATTTTTTCGTAATACTGTTCGGTTTCTTCCAAAACCACATGCGATTGCACCCCCAGACTTTTGGCCCGCGCAGCAATGCCGTCAAGTTCGGTTTTTGAAAATCCACCGGTATTGACAATGGCCGAATGCACCTCCATTTGTTTATCCTGACTGAGGTATTTGGCACAAAACGAGGTATCGAGCCCACCGCTGAAGGCCAAAACGACTTTAGACTTTTTCATCCTTTAATGCTTGTTTTAGAAACGGGAATTTTTCGAGCCTGCGTTGAATGCGGGACCGCCTGTCCTTCAGAAAAAGTTTGAACTGGTTCCAGGCTTTGGATCGTTTTGCTTCATCCGGTTTGGGATTTACCTGGCTCAGGTCGCAAACCATGCCGGTGCAGAGGCACATGCTGCGGTTGGTGCGTTGCAGGATGTCGAAATTGACGCAGGTTTGGCATCCTTTCCAGAAGGCATCATCCTGGGTAAGTTCGGAAAAGGTCACTGGTTTGTACCCGAGGTCTGAGTTGATTTTCATGACCGCCAGGCTGGTGGTGATCCCGAAGAGTTTGGCTGTTGGGTACTTTTCTTTGGACAGTTCGAATGTTTTTTGCTTGATCGCCCGTGCCAGGCCTGTTTTCCGGTAATCGGGGTGAACGATGAGGCCCGAATTGGCAACATAGCGCTTGCCATCCCAACTTTCGATATAACAAAACCCAATCACCGAATTACCATCCAGGGCGATGATGGCATCGCCAGCACTCATTTTTTTTTGAATATAGGCGGGGTCTCTTTTGGCAATACCGGTACCCCGCACCCTGGCGGCTTCTTCCATCAGGGTGCAGATGGATTGTGCGAATTGATGGTGACTGGAGTCAGCCACCTTTACCTCAAATTGCATTGGCTAAAAAATTAATGTTGGAAAAATAATAAGGGAATTTGACGGGCAGCAGTGCACGTAGCACCGCAAAAAAGTATCACGCCCGAAGGCGCTCCCTAAACCAACGTCGGCTGGGGATAGCCAACATATCGACCACGACAGGGCGGTTTGCCTGCAGAAATGGAGTATGGTATGTGGTCGTTTTTTTCATTTAACGGGCCAAAAATACAATTTCTCTAAATCAATGGGTGCCGCCCCGGATGATTAAGCAAACATTTACATTTAGCCAATCGTATGTTCGGGCTGCTTTTGGTCGTTTAGCATATTTGGCAAACCTTTGCCTTAATTATCAAACCGGTGTGGAAGCCGATGCGAAAACCGGTCGTTAAACTCATTTTTATGCACTTCATTTTCAATAGATCAAAGGCTACGTATTCTGTCGGTGAAACGGGAAAGCGACGGTATTTTCAACCTCAGAGCGCCGTATTCCTGTGTTTTTCAATCTTGTTGTGTACCATCGGCAGTCTGCTCTTCCTTCCCGCTTGTGAGGAATATGTGCCGGTACCCAAACCGCGGGCTTATCCCAAAGTCAATTATCCCAAAAAGGAATACAAACCTTTTGACCAAAACTATTGCGGTTTCACCTTCGATGTACCCGCGTATGCAGTCATTGAGCGCGACACTTCCTTTTTTGGCGAGCGCCCGCAAAGTGATTGCTGGTTCAATATCGAGGTGCCGGAACTGAATGCCTCTATTCACTGCAGCTATTACCCGATCACCAACCGCGCGCGGCTTGACGAACTGGTGCAGGACGCATTCACCATGGCGCAAAAGCACAACATCAAAGCCAATTACATTGAAGAAATCCCCGTGCACCGGGAAGCCGAGCACGTGCACGGCATCGTATTCAATATTGAAGGCGCAACAGCATCGTCCTACCAGTTTTTCCTGACCGATTCGACTCAAAACTTCCTGCGCGGGGCCCTTTACTTCAACACGCAAGCCCGGCCCGATTCGCTGGCTCCGGTACAGGCATTTATGCAGGCAGATGTAAACCGGCTTGTGTCGAGTTTGAAATGGGAATGACGGATTTTTCAAATAACAGATTCACGTGAATCGGAGCAACTTCTCGAAGCCATCGCAAAAAAAATGAAAAAGGGCGCCAGGTATATCCTGGCGCCCTTTTTCATTTTCCGGTTCTGTCTCACTTTTGTGCCTATCACTACTTTAAAATGGATCAGAAACCGGGAGGTTATTCCCTATTTCTTCATCGGTTCGAGTGTCGCCTCGAAGGTGATTTTGGCCTGCGTGGAAAGTTTGTCGGCTACCACAGACG
Source organism: Lewinellaceae bacterium (assembly GCA_020636075.1). Taxonomy (GTDB): domain Bacteria; phylum Bacteroidota; class Bacteroidia; order Chitinophagales; family Saprospiraceae; genus M3007. The sequence goes on from JACJYO010000001.1 coordinate 594,075, forward strand.
GCACAGAAATATCGTAGTCAGCCAATTTTACCTCAAAGGTGGTAGATGCAGATACTTTGCCGCCTTTCACCTGAATATTAGCTGGAGCCTTCACCGTTTTGGTTACACCATGCATGGTAAGGTCACCGGAAATATTCACGGTGTAGCTCCCGTCTTTTGAAAAATTCACCTTGGCCGGATCGTCGATTGTTCCTTTGAACGTTGCCTTTGGGTACTTGGAACTTTCAACATAGTTTTCATTAAAGTGCTCTTGCATGAGTGCTTTTTCAAAGACAAAATTCGTCATCAACACGGCTGCCTGAACCTTGGAAGTAGCCACATCGACCACGAGCGTGCCACTTTTATTCGTTGCATCAACCTGCTCGGGGGAGTTTTTGGATGTTGCGTCAAAATAGACTTTTGCATCACGAGTGAATAAGCGCTGCGCCGGCAAAACGGCCGGCAAAAGCAGCATGACAAATAAACCAATTACTAAAGACGGATAGCGTTGCATAGATAAATGTAGTTTGAATGAATAGGTGGCAAAATAACGACCCTCGATGGGGAAACATGTCCTGAAGCCGTCGGATTTGAGATTCGTTTGCAAGTTGTTAGAAAGCATTATCAAAGGGCGGACTATTGCGGCATGCCGGCGTCCACCCAGGCTTTGATTTTACTCACAAAGCAAGGCGACAGTGCCGTCCCGCCTTTCGGCATCGCCGAATAACCCGGCAATTGTGCCACTGCGCCATACAACGCACCACCTTGCGCGCTGGCTTTTACTTCATCATAGGTAGTCAATTTCAAGTTGCCCTGAGGATTGGTGCTGCTGTGGCAACCGGTACACCGGCTGGACAAAAGCGGCGCAATGCCATTGGAATATGTAACATTTTGGGTATCGCAGCTGCCATAGTTTTCGTTACAGGCCGTGTTTTGAGCGCCCTGTTCGATCCAGGTACGGATCAGCTTTATTTCATCTGCCGTTAGTGGCGAGTATGGCGGTTCCGGCATCCGGTCTCCTGGGTCGGTATCGACAATGACTTTGTACAGTTTACTATTGCCCGGGTTAAATGCTTTTACCTTGCCAGTGCTCATTACGCGTTGGTAATCAACCAAAACAACCCCCTCTTTGTGTGAAGCAACATCGTGGCACCCCGATTGTGTACACTTGGAGATAAGTAATGGCAGTACCTGATTCTGGAAATAAATGGTATCCGGACCACAAGGCCAACCGGAGAAGTCGCTGGAATCAATCGGATTTACCGGAACAACCGGGTTAGGCGGAATCAGCGGATCGTGTTTACAGGATGGGAAAAGTAAAACACTGATAAAGCCAAAGAGCAAAAGTTTAACGAAGCGCGTTTTAAGCATCGAATTACGGGTGTGATTTAGTTACAAAAAACAGTATAGATTCCAGAGCCGACGTATCGTCCAGCCACTTTAAAAAGCGTGCAAAGAACGAGCGCGCCGGCTCTGGCAATATGTCCCTACTTACCGAACCGGTAAAAAAAGCGACTGAACCGGAACGGCAGGTGGTTTTTCAGGACATGATCAGTCGTCATCCTCCTCCTCTTCAGCGACTCTGTCTGCGCCGTTTTTCCCATGGGCGTCCACACCACCTTCGCCTGCATTTTGCGTATTTAACCAAGTCACTACCAGATCCCGTTGCGTTGCACTCATACGGGCTGCCGGGTGTGTCCAGGTATAGCTACTCAGGGGCATTTCTCCTTTCTGAACCGCTTCAGCGGCTTCTTCCATTATTTCTGCGCGGTCCTCCAGCGCCAGTGTGCCTATGGTGCTGAAATTCAGGTGCTCACGCCCTTCCTCTATGTGATTGACCAGCCACCAGGATACCGGTGCAATCTGGCTGTACCAGGGATATTGTGTTTCATTAGAATGGCAATCGTAACAGGCATCTTTCAGGATCGCATACACATCGGCAGGCGGTTGCAAGACTTGCTGAATATCCAAAGCCGGATCGACCGGCGGATTAGTGCGGTTCGGGCGCATAAATTGAATGACCACAAGTATGCCCAACAGGGCAAACCCAATTATTTTTTTCATGGTGAATGCGTTTTTTAGTAAAAAAAATGATGTGCGGGCCTGAACTATTCAGGCTAAAAAACCAAAAAACGCTGTGGTGGCCGGAGCAGGCGTGCCCGAAAATCAGATGGCAGCAGATTGTCTTCCGTTGGCCGAAGGGCATTGTATTGGGGAGTAATGGAAGTCAACAGGACTATTTGATCGGATTCCGGAAGTATGCTGCTTGATGCAGTATGAATGCCCAATTGTTGCAAAGGTAATTGCCGGTGGGCAGGGTCAGACCTGCGATGCTGTGCATTGGCATAATGCAATCTTAAAAAGTCCAGCAACGTGCTCTCCACGTTTTGCTGCCGATGCAACTGGAAATGACGCATCAAATAAGGCAGCTTCCCGAGCTCCCCTGCCAGCATATTGCCCGACAACAAATGAACAATCAAAAACAATAAAAGAAAACGCCGCACAGTGCCTAATTTTTTGCAAAAATCAGGTTATCATGTTATCGGTCCAATGACAATCGGCATGGCCCATGCTGACACCATACGGCACCTCAGCTATACCGAATATTGCGATCGGTAACAAAGCGCTGCCGAAAAACCGCCCCCATCAGCAGTCCAAAAACAAATCCACCGATGTGCGCCCACCAGGCAACGCCCCCTGCATCGATCTCGGCCATGCCAAGTACCTGATAACCTGAACTCAATTGTAGAAGGAACCAGAATCCAAGAAATACCCAGGCCGGAATGTAAAAAGCACTCAGGAACAGGATGAACACCATCCGTACCCGTGATTTTGGGAACATCACAAAATAGGCGCCCATAACGGCAGAAATAGCCCCACTGGCTCCGATACACGGCACAGCGCTGTTAGGGGAAATAGCTACCTGGATCAGGCCTGCAGCAATACCGCCGGCCAGGTAAAAAAGCAGAAAGCGAAAATTGCCGATGATGGCCTCGATGTTATCAGCGAATATCCACAGGTACAACATGTTGCCGATCAAGTGCATCCAACTGCCATGGAGAAACATGCTGCTCACGAGCGTTTCCAAATCAATACCGTTGGAAATTTCAGCAGGAATAGCGCCATAAGTCTCCACAAAGCCGGCTTGCACACCATGTGGCATGGATAGTTGCAGCAAAAAGATTCCGGTATTCACAATCAGGAACAGGAAACTGAATACCGCCGGGTGCCCGCCTTCTATATTGTCGTCGCCAATTGGGAAAAACATAGTTAACCAGATTGATTCGGCACCTGCAAATTAGGGAAACTTCCGGATCATTTTCAGCACACCTGCCTCTATGACGGCGTACGGCACCTCTTCTTTGGCCACCAACACAAACATCAGGGCAATATGCTGGTCAGCGGCAGCAAGTTTTTCGTAAAATAATTGCTTGTTGAGGCGATACGCTTCGCGAATGCGGCGTTTAAGTCGATTGCGTTGAACGGCGGTCTTGAAGGTTCGGCGGGGCACCGAAATAGCCAATTGTGCCCTGGCATCGCGGAAGGTCATCAATACCGGATCATCGGGCAGCACCGGCAACCAAACCACCCGCAACGGGTAGGCTATATAGGAATTGCCTTCCCGGAATAGCCGGCCGATGAGTTTGCGGCTTTTAAGCCGTTCATTGCTGGAGAAAGTGGGCATTGGCTGCGTCAAAAATAAGCAAAGTCGTCAGGCTGCAATGGCAAACTGACGACTTTGAAAAAGAGGTATATAGAGAAAGCCCGGTCCCATGCCGGCGGCTATGAAGCCTACTTCAAGCGGCGCTCATCGGAAACGGTGAGCTTCTTGCGGCCCCGGCTTCTGCGCCGTGCGATCACTTTACGCCCATTTTTGGAAGCCATACGGCTACGGAAGCCGTGCTTATTCTTACGCTTACGACGGGACGGTTGATAGGTACGTTTCATTGCTAATCGTGTGGACTAAATGTGCAGTTCTTAAAATTGGAGCGCAAAGGTAATGCGCTTTTTTGGAAAAGCAACAACCGGTTTGAAAAAAGTGAGAATGTGCTTTTATATTGATACACTAACCATACCACTATAAAACACGGCAGGTTGAACTGCTCCAACCAACATCAAAATATCAGAATTGTAATGCCAGCCTTTGCCCGACAGTCAGATGTCGGCAGTCCGGGTTCAGGCACTCTTCCGTATCCAAGTTGAAGTGGATTGCACTGACGGGGCCATTTGTAACCGTATCCGAACAGGCAGCGCTACCACGCCTTGGGGTAGATGTTAAACTGCTAACGAGATGTTAGGAGACAGGTTCCATCGAACCGCAGACCATTTGAATTTAGCCGCCCGCGGACAATCCCCCGGTTAAAGTTGTTTTAAAGCCCTACCCCACTCCAACCATGCCGCAAAAATGCCGTTTCTTTGCAATCTCATTTTTTTGAAAATCCGAGGCATGAAAATTCGCTCGTTACTCCTAACCCTGCTCGCCTTATCCCTGGCGACTTCCATTTTCGCCCAAAACCCCGTCAAATGGGCATACACCACAAAGGACGCCGGAAACGGCCAATTCGACCTGATCTTTACCGCTACCATTGATGAAGGCTGGACGACCTACTCCCAGTTTCTCGAAAGTGAAGACGGACCGGTTGCTACCTCTTTCACCTTCCAGGAAGGCCCTCATTTTGAACTGAAAGGCAAAGCGGAGGAAAGCGGTGACAAATTCACCAAATACGACAATGTGTTTGGTATGAAACTCACCAAATTCAAACACAAGGGCATTTTCACCCAACGTGTCAAAGTAAATGATCCCTCTAAGCCAATTACCGGGTATTTGTCCTTTATGGTCTGCAACGACGAAATGTGCCTGCCACCCAAGGATGTCGATTTCGAATTTAAAATTACCCCATCTACCGGCACAACTAATCCCACGAAAACCGATGCCCCTCCTGCGCCGGATAAAACAAATGTACCGCCCGCCGGCATAGACAAAAACGGGGGAAACACCGGCGCGGCTCCTGCTGCGGACCAGCCCGAAAACACCGGCACAGATCTAGCAGCACCTGAAACAGGAGTAGCAGAAAACACCAATACGAAACCTGCCGACCCAAACTTTCAGGGATTTTTTGATGCCAAACGCGAAATCAACTCCGCCCAATTCGTCAATACCTGCTCCGCCCCCGTCGAAGAAAGCAGTTCCTTGTGGTGGGTATTCATCGCAGGCTTTTTGGGTGGCCTGATCGCTTTGCTCACCCCTTGCGTATTCCCGATGATCCCGCTGACCGTGAGTTTTTTCACCAAACGCTCGAAGGATCGCGCTACCGGGTTGCGCAACGCCATCTGGTACAGTTCCAGCATTGTGATCATTTACGTAGGTATCGGCATCTTGCTGACCTCAATTTTCGGCCCGACCATCCTGAACGAAATGAGCACGGATATGTACTTCAACCTGCTCTTCTTCGCCGTATTTGTCATTTTCGCCCTGTCATTTTTTGGCCTGTTTGAAATCACACTGCCCTCATCCTGGGTCAATCAAAGTGATAAAATGGCCGACAAAGGCGGCATGCTCGGCATTTTCTTTATGGCCTTCACCCTCGCACTGGTGTCCTTTTCGTGCACAGGCCCAATCGTTGGCACCCTGCTGGTGGAAACGGCAAAGGGCAATGCCGGCGATGCATTACTCGGTGTGATCCCCGCCCGGCCCCTCGTGGGCATGACGGGTTTTGGCCTGGCCCTTGCACTGCCCTTCGGCCTGTTTGCCATGTTCCCGGGCTGGCTCCAAAGCCTGCCTAGGTCGGGCAACTGGATGGATAACGTGAAAGTCACGCTCGGCTTTGTCGAACTCGCCTTGGCCTTCAAATTCCTCAGCACAGCCGACATGGTACGGCACTGGGGTCTCCTGAGATTTGAGCCCTTCCTCGGCTTGTGGTTCCTCTGTGCGCTCCTGCTCGGATTATACCAGTTTGGCCTGCTACCCAAACTCAAAGGTGCCGCAGGCAAACCGGGAATCGCCCGGTCCGTCGTTGGAGGTTTGGCTCTCGTCTTTGCCGGCTACCTGGGCAATGGTTTGCTGAAATACCAATCACTCTCCGCGCTCAGTGGCATTGCTCCGCCAGTGCATTACAACTTTTTCAAACCCATGGACTGCCCGCACAGCCTGGATTGTTACAAAGATTTTGACGAAGGCCTGAAAGTCGCACAACTGGAAAACAAACCACTTTTTGTGGACTTCACCGGATACGGTTGTGTCAACTGCCGTAAAATGGAAGAAACCGTCTGGAACAAAGCCGAAATTTTGCAGCACTTGAAAAACAACTACGTTGTGGTGTCGCTTTATGTCGACGATCAGGCACGACTCTTCCCAGATGACAAGTTCAAATACCTGCTCGACCCCAACACCGGTGAAAAAATGCGCACCGTGGGCGACAAGTGGAGTTCTTTCCAAATCAACAACTTTCACCGCAATTCACAGCCCTGGTATGTGCTCATGCACAACGACGGCAAAACGCTACTCAACGAGCCGCGCGGCTACACCCCGGAGGTTGAGGAATACCGCGCTTTTCTCGATTGTGGATATGACGCATTTGCGCAAATGAAATCGAAAGAGGAGAATAAGACGCTGATGGGCGCAAAATAGAAAGCGATCATTTTCTCCAAAAGACTTTATTTACCACGGAGGCACGGAGGACACGGAGGTTTATTCTTTATAAAAAGTTGAACCTCCGTGTCCTCCGTGCCTCCGTGGTAAATACAATTCGAAAAATGCAAAACGACGCCAACCGACTGCTCTCGCTCCTGCTCCCCTGTTTCAACAGCGCCCAACGCCTTCAACCGGCCTATGCGGCCATTTCCACCGAATTGGATGCTGCGGGAATTCCGTTCGAACTGCTGATCCTGGATGACGGCTCCCAGGATAACTCCTGGGAAATCGCCCGGGTACTGGCTGAAAAAGACCCGCGTGTTCGGGTGTTCCGCATGGCGCGCAATGTCACTCCCCCCTACCTACAGTTCGCCGCTTTTTCCGTTTGCAGAGGCGCCTGCATCACCTGGATACCCGACGACCTGCAGTTTCCGGTATCGATGGTGATTGCCTTATACCGGAAATGGGAAGCCGGACACAAAATTGTTGTTTCCTACCGAAGTTCCCGAAACGACGGCTGGCTCAGCGACTTTTTTTCCCGGGCGTATTACAAACTGATGAACAGCCTGTCCGAGATCAACTTTCCGCCCGGCGGCACCGATGTGTATCTGGCCGACCGGGAGATCATCGATATCATGAATACCCGAATCCATCCGATCCATACCTCTTCGGTGGTGGAAATGCTGCGCCTGGGCTTTGATCCGGAGTTTGTCCCGTACAACCGGCCGCCGCGACCGGGGAAGTCGCGCTGGACCTGGCGCAAAAAAGTGCGGCACGCCAAGGATACTTTTTTCGCCTCGTCTGCTTTTCCGATTCGCGCCATCACCAACCTGGGCTTGAGCATTTCAGTGATCTGCTTGTTGGCTATTCCGGTTCTGGTGTATGCCCGATTTTTTGCCCACAGCCGGCTGTTTGGCTTTCCTGTGCCGGGTTGGACAACCATAATCGCACTGGTAGCCTTTTTCAACGGATTGGTATTGTTTTGCCTTGGTGTAGTAGCCGAGTACATTTGGCGGATTTATGAAGAGGTAAAAAACCGGCCGGGATTTATAATTCGAAAAGACAATGACAATCCAAATGGTTAACCTGCTCAATACTTTACCAACCTGCCATTCCAACGCATGCCGTCTTCGGCAACTGCCGTAACCAGATACAGCCCTCCCGGAATCGAGATCAGATTAAGTTGATGCAACCCAGCTTTTAGTTCATGAGCTGTTTCCGTATGCATCGTTCGTCCGGTCAAATCCTGCACGGAAATCTTCACTGTGCTACCCGAAATTCCGCGCAAATCCAGCATTACCCGATCTGTTTGTACCGGATTAGGATATAAATTCAAAGGTTGCGTGGCTGCTGGAGCCGCCGTACTGGTCAGGCAAGCCATGGGGGCAATACCATGCATGTCAAAACTAGAATCAAAATCGATCAGCGTAGGCGGAAATATCTCATCAATTATTTTATAGTTTGGGCCAATCAGAAGTACTGTCGGGAAAGCAGAAATTACATACTGGCTTATCACCTCATTGCCACTGCCCTGGGTGCCACTCACCGATGGAAACTGAATACCGTGTATTTGGTCATATGTTTGCACCTCGGCATTCGTGTCCTGGTGATCAATAGCTATAAAAACGACATCCTGCGTGTTGCAGCCATATTTTTCATAAGCAAGATTCACCTGTGGCGTGTAATAAATGCAGGGCCCGCAGGTAGTAAAGAAAAAGTCGAGCACAACAAACTTCCCATCGTCCAGAATATCATACAAACGGATGGTATCCCCATGCGTGCTGACAACAGTAAAATTTTGCGCAGTGAATCCAATTTGTGCCCATGCGTAATTTATTCCACCAAAAAACAAAAGCAGCACGGGCATTATTTTTCTAAATAAAATCATGATGCAAGGGTTTTAAACATTGTCTACTCTACCAGACAATAAAAATCACACACACTCAGGGCAACAAATCCGCATCCACGGCTAAATCCTCCCAGGTTTGGCGGTTTAACCGACGGATCAGCCACCAGCATATTAATATCGAAATGCAAAAAGCAAGGCCGGTTAACCATAAACTTTTAAACACCAAGTACTGGAGCCCACCGAACACTGCGGCAATCGCGGCAATCAGAAACATCCACATGGTTTGTGCACCGCTTTGCGCATCGGCCGGAGGTTGCGAAAAAGGGAGCTTTCTCGCAAACAACAAGGTGAATGCCAGCGAAATAACCAACTGATTGCACAATGCCAGGGAAAAATGGAGTAGCACCGTTGGCCCGGCATACCAAAGCCCCATTAACAACAAAAGGGAAAACGGAATATAGCCCAGATATAAAATCACGGCCAGCACAGCACCTGTAACGATCTGACCAGGTTGCCGCAACGGCGTAGTGTAGAACATCCAGGCAGCCTTGAATTTTTCAGCGTGAGAGACTTGAATGAGCGCTAGCAATAAAACGAGACTACTCATATAAACAACAGAAATCAAATCAAATCCGGTAAAAAAATCCTGAAGCGATGCTTGTAATCGCTGATGCCTGTTAAACATAAGCAGCAGGAACAACACAAAAAAATAACCCAGTGTTGGGTACACTTTCAATTTAAATTCCCGGCTGCGGGCTATCATTTTCCAGGTAAATAAAAAACCGGTGTGCACTACCGGATATTTCGACATAAACCGGGCAAAAAAACTTGAAACCCGCCCCGAACCTTCCGAAAAGGAGGCTCCTCCTCCGGAGCTTCCCGAGATCATGCCTAGTTTCTGATTGAACGCCGGAGCCAAAAAACGAATCACCACCACCATGCTTAGCAGTGGCATCACGATAGCCAATGCACTGGCCAGAAGCATCCGGGCACTGGCATGCCAAGTGACGCTTGCCTCAAATAAACTGGCAAACCAATACGGTGGCGCCAGCAACAGCAACCCCGTATCTGGCAAGCGCAACGTCGATAGGTCTTCGATATCCATCAACCTGGGAAACACTTGCGACCCGCCGTAAATAAAAATGACGAAACCAATCTGCACATAGCTGATGATCGTTTTAAACCGCGCCGGGGTAGTTATGCGCAGGATAATGATGTACACTGCATTGATCAGAAATATGGAAAACAGGACCACAAATAACGAAACGGCTAAAAAAACCAGGCCAGCAAATGGGTTTATCCGGATGCTCAGGTAAAGCAAACTGGGCAGGCACATCGGCAGAATAATTTTGCAAATGTGCACAAACACATGCAGGAGCCGTGCTACCACCACTGTAGCATCGTTCACCGGCTTGGGTAAAATGATGTCGTTGTCGCGCACATCGAACAGTACCGAGGTAAAATCGCTAACCAGCATCATGCATAAAATAGCAATAAATAAACTGAAGAGCAGGGTAAGCTGCAATGAAAAGTCATCGCCTAAGGCAAACACCATCAAAAAACTCAGGCCCATGAACCCGCTGATAGCCATGGTACCAAGGGTGGCATTGCTGATTTCCTTTTCGGTCTGCCGTTGCCGGGTGAGTTGAATGCTGTTCGGACGCCGGTCGTCCATCATAAGTTTGGTCGTCAGAATAGCTTTCAGCAGTCGTATGTCCACATTCCAACGCGCAAAAAACCGCCGGGGCGCCAAGGCAACAAACAGGAGTGCTTTATTGATCCAGTTCATATTCCAGGCGTTTATTCGAAGGCCCGCATTAGTTCGTCCGCAGCCAGGTTATGGGAATCTTTGGACGTGAGGGTTGCGAAAATCTGTTCGAGGCTGCGGTCGCCCTGTTGTTGCTTCAACTGTTCGAAACTACCGTCGGCGAGAATGGTACCGTTGTCAATCAGGATGATCCGGTGGCTCACTTTTTCCACGATATCCATCATATGGCTACAGTAAAAAATGGTTTTTCCTTCCTTGGCCAGTTTACTGATCAGTTCTTTTACCAGAATCACACTGTTAGCATCAAGCCCGCTTAGCGGTTCATCCAAAATGATGATTTCAGGATTGTGCAGCAGCCCGCTTGCCAGCAAAACTTTTTGCCGCATGCCCTTGCTGAAGGTATCCAGCCGTTGATGCAGATTAGCTTGCATACCGAATGCCGTCATGATACGCACGATCCGTTGAGCGCACACATCGGCGTCCAGCCCGTACAACTCACCCATAAAATGGAGAAATTCCGTCGGCGTGAGTACATCATACAATTCGGCCATTTCCGGAATGTACCCAATCCGCTTTTTGGCTTCGACCGGGTCGGAATGCACATCATGTCCATGCACCAGCACGGTGCCGCTATAATCGCTGAGCAACCCGCACAAGATTTTTACCGTAGTGCTTTTGCCGGCGCCGTTCGGGCCAATGTAGCCTAGCACCTGCCCCGGGTAAACATCAAGGCTGATGCCCCGCAGCACTTGCTTGGTCCCAAAGGATTTGAACAGGTTTTGTATTTGAATGGACGGATTTTCCATATGCAATGGAGTTATTTTTCAAAAAAACACAAGTTACAGCGCTTTAAGCCAGTTGCACAACGCCTGCGTACCGGCAACCATTTTCGGACAGTGCTTTTCGACAAACGCAGGATCGGGCAGCTGACCTCCGGGCAAATTACGGCACGCTTCCAACACCTTGTTTCCGTCAAAATCGACATACGAAAGGCGCGTGCGAAATGTACCCTGTCGGCAGCCAAAATCCGAGCCCGGCAACAACGCCACACCCGCTTCATCCAACAGGGCCTGGCAAAATGCCCTATCGTCTTCAATGCCCCGCCGGGATAATGCTTCGCGGTATTTTTCAAAATCAGGCAACAAGTAGAAGCCGCCTTCCGGTTCGGGCATCGTCACGCCGATTGCACTCAACTCGCGGTACACATACTGCCCGACAGCCGCCAGGGCATTCCGCACATGTTCGAGGTATTGGTCGATCTCCGGATTTTCCAAAAAAGCCGTCACAGCGGCATGTTGAATCGGCGCACTGGTGGAGGTAAAGGTTTCGCTGGCGCAAATGGCCATAGCGTTCTCCAGACGCTTCAAGCCACGGGGAAACACAAAAAAACCGAGTCGCCAACCGCCGGCGCCGCACCATTTGCTCAATCCACCGCTGATAATTGTGCCTTCAGGATAAAACTGCGCAATGGAATCCTGCGTGCCCCGGTGGTTCAGTTCACCATAAATTTCATCCGAAAGAACAATCAGCTTGTACCGTCGCGCAACTTCAGCGAGCGCTTGAAGCGTGTCTTTATCGTAAGTGGAACCTGTTGGATTCGACGGATAATTTAGGATCACGAGGCGCGGGCGCTCCGGGTCCGTCTGGCAAATTGCTTCCAATTCATCGGGCATCAGCAGCAGCCGGTTTGCCATGCGGGTTTCGGCCCGGGTGACCACACGTCCGATGATCTGTGCCTGTGGTGCGTAGGATACCCAGCTCGGGGCAGGAATTACAATGTCGCCGTAATACGACAGCTGCAACAAAAACATCAATTCTTTGGATCCCGGTCCCACCAGCACATCGTCGGCAACAGCAAAGGTGCCCTTGCGATGGTTTGTGAATTTGGCAATGGCATCCCGCAATGCCGGTAAGCCACGTACCGCCAGGTAGTCTTTTTCGTGCGCATGTCGTTTGAGCGCTTCCACCACCAGATCGGGCACCGGAAACGGCGATTGGCCAAACCCGAATTTGTAAATCGTTTTTCCGGTCTGTTCCAATGCTTTTGATTTTTCATTGATGGCAACGGTAGCAGAGGTTCGCAGACCAAACAGGTTTTGATTGATCACGGTCGGAATCGGTGCATTGGAAAGCATGTTTCGGGTATTTTTTTTGGTGAAAAACAGAAAAAACAAGATGCCTAAAATAAGGCTGTTCTCTGGAAATGGCGTCGGATGCAGGGAAAAAGGCCTACTTTGGCCACAGAAGTATTGATTGAAAACAAATAAAACTACAGCATTGGCTTATGCGTTGGTACAAGCAAATTCACTGGCAAATCATTATCGGGCTCGTTTTGGGGCTCGTTTTTGGCATTGCAGCAGCTTCTTTTGGTTGGGATAAATTTACCCACGACTGGATTTCGCCCTTCGGCACCATATTCATTAATGCCCTGAAACTTATCGCTGTACCGCTGGTGCTGGGTTCCCTGATCACCGGGGTAGCTTCCCTGTCGGATATCCGAAAACTGGGCCGGATCGGTGGCAAAACACTCGGCATTTACATAGGCACAACGGCAATAGCCATTACGATCGGGTTGGTGCTGGCCAATGTCATTCAACCGGGCAAGGCAATTCCTGCCGACGTGCGCGACGGACTGATGGCTACCTACAGCGAAAATGTTGGCGACCGCCAGGCTGCCGCCCAAATGGTTGGCGAGCGCGGGCCACTTCAAATTCTGGTCGACATGGTACCCGACAATATTTTCGGGTCGGCCTCCGACAACCGGAATATGCTGCAGATCGTGTTTTTTGCCATTTTCTTTGGCATCGGATTGCTCCAGTTGCCGGAAAAACGCGCCAAACCCGTCCTCGACTTTTTTCACGGCATAAACGATGTGACGATCCGGTTGGTCGACCTGATCATGCTCATGGCGCCGCTCGGGGTGTTTGCGCTGATCGCCGATATGATCACTACGGTTTCGGATGGCGATTTGGCTAAATTAATGGCCTTGCTTGGCGCCTTGAGTGTGTACTGCATTACCGTGATTATTGGTTTGGCAATCCAGACTTTTGGTGTTTATCCCGCTTTGTTGCGGATGTTTACCAGCCTGAACCCGTTTCGCTTTTTTAGTGGAATCGGGAAGGCGCAGCTGGTCGCTTTTTCCACCAGCAGTAGTGGCGCCACGCTCCCCGTAACGATTGAATGTTGTGAGGAAAATATTGGTGTTTCTGAAGAGGTTTCTTCCTTCGTATTGCCGCTTGGCGCAACGATAAATATGGATGGCACGGCACTTTATCAGGGCGTAGCCACTATTTTCATTGCGCAGGCGGTTGGCATGGACTTAAGCATGGCCGATCAACTCAACGTCATCCTATTGGCTGTAATGGCGTCGATCGGCACGGCAGCCGTACCCGGGGCCGGCATCATTATGCTCATCATAATTTTGGAAACCGTTCATGTACCCAGTGCCGGCATTGCGCTTATCCTGGGTGTCGACCGTATCCTGGATATGCTTCGCACCGTTACCAATGTAACGGGCGACTGCACCGTAGCGACCAGCATTGCCGCTTCTGAAGGTCAGCTGAGGGCCGTTCATCCGGAAGAAGATAAAGACAAGATCCGCTGGAAATAAAATTGTAATTGGCTTTTAGTTGTTGGCTATTGGCCGCTACTGTTGACGGGCAGATTCACTTCCTGAGTGCAACCAATAGCCAATTGCCAAAAGCCAAATTCCCCGTACATTGGCTACCGTTTTCCGGGGCATTTAACATGTTGCTTACCGAAGCATTCGGGAATACCATCAAGAAAGCGCCCGGGTTGTCTCACTCAATTGTCAACCTAATTGCTTTAACCCATGCACTGGTACAGACAAACCCACTGGCAAATTATTCTTGGCCTGGTTGCCGGCCTGGTATACGGCATCGTTGCCGCACTAAACAGCTGGAGCGCATTTACCACCGACTGGATTACGCCCTTTGGCGTGATTTTTATCAACCTGCTCAAACTCATTGCCGTACCCTTGGTGCTCGGTTCGCTGATCACTGGTGTAGCCTCCCTGGCCGACATCCGCAAACTGGGCCGGATTGGTGGCAAAACGCTGGGAATATATATTGGCACTACGGCACTGGCCATTGCCATCGGGCTGCTCCTTGCTAATATTTTCCAACCGGGAAAAGCAGTACCCGCGGAAGTTCGCGACGGCCTCATGGCGACGTACAGCGAAAATGCCAGCGCACGCCTGGAAGCGGCACAAAACGTCAGTGAACGCGGGCCGCTGCAATTACTGGTTGACATGGTGCCGGACAATATTTTCGGCTCGGCTTCCGATAACCGGAATATGCTACAGATCGTGTTTTTCGCCATTTTTTTTGGCATTGGCCTCCTGCAGGTGCCCGAAAAACGCGCCAAACCTGTGCTCGATTTTTTTCATGGTCTGACGGATGTCACCATCAGGCTGGTCGACTTGATCATGCTCATGGCGCCGCTCGGGGTATTCGCGCTAATCGCCGATACCATTACCAAAGTTTCTGATGGCGATCTGACAAAATTGCTGGATCTGCTGAGCGCCCTTGGGGTGTACTGTTTGACCGTAATATTCGGGCTGGCCTTACACACGCTGGGTGTATACCCCTTGCTGCTGCGTTTTTTCAGCAAAATGAATGTGTTCAAATTTTTCAAAGGCATTGGCAAGGCGCAGTTGGTCGCCTTTTCCACCAGCAGCAGTGGTGCCACCCTTCCGGTTACAATCGAATGTTGCGAAGAAAAACTTGGCGTTTCCGAGGAGATTAGCGCTTTCGTACTTCCCCTGGGCGCTACGATCAATATGGACGGCACGGCACTCTACCAGGGAGTAGCCACGGTGTTCATCGCGCAGGCTATCGGCATGGATCTCAGCCTGGCCGACCAACTCAACGTGCTGCTCCTGGCTGTCATGGCTTCCATCGGAACTGCTGCAGTGCCGGGAGCCGGGGTGATCATGTTGATCATTATTTTGGAGAGTGTGCATGTCCCCAGCGCAGGCATAGCGCTTATTTTAGGAGTCGACCGCATTCTGGATATGCTGCGAACGGTTACCAATGTGACCGGCGATTGCATGGTTGCTGTTAGCATAGCGGCTTCTGAAGATCAATTAGGACAGATTTCTACCGAATCCACAGAAGAAGATAAAATCAAATGGACGAAATAAGCGCTGACTTGAAGAGGGTGTCTCAAAAGATAGAAATCTGAAATGCCCGCCGTAGATTATTTTATTTACCACGGAGACAGGGAGACCACGGAGAATTAAACTCCGTGGTCTCCCTGTTGAAAATTAGGAACTACCTGCGCATGTGAGGACTTAAGAGACACCCTCTTCCGCCCGCTCAGTCTACCACTTTGATCACCGGTTTCAAAATAAATTTCCCGTTACCGGTTTTGACAATCGACTTTTCGGCATCAAAATCGAGCGTCAGGGAGTCCAGCACCAAACCAAGACTTTTGTCAATCTTGATTTTTAGTCCGGATTGTTCCGCACTGGGTGTTTCCAAATCGTATAAGGTGCTGTCCACCATGACTGAATTTTCGGGGCCGAGTATCAGTCGAACTTCCTTAAGTACATCCAAGGGTACCGGCCCGGTGGCAATAATCGTGTCCACGCCGTTTTGAAAATCCAGTAAATTATAGATGCCGGCATTGGTGGCGAGGGAAAGCCATTGACTCGTATCATCGGCCATTTTCAGGCGCACCTCCTGGATATCAACGTTAACCTGCTGATAATCGCCCGGACCATCTGTCAGACGAACATTCAACACGGTTTTACCAGAGGTGGAGTCGTCCTTTTCGCAAGCCCAGGCAACAAAGAGCAAGATGCAAATCAAAAGCAAAAGCGGATTCTTTTTCATGTAAATCGGATTTTGAAACGTAAAGAATTAAAAGAGAATTGATTAAGTGACCGCAAAGATGACCATTAAAAAGCGCGTACTCATCCGGGAAAACAACTACCCGCAAATAGGTAAAATAATTTGTGCATAGAAAAAGCGCCAGGTAACAGATCTGTTACCTGGCGCTTTTTTAGTTTAAATGAAAACAAGCAGAGCTACGGCTTTAGATTTTTTTTCTGCTCAATCTCCGCTTTTTGTTTAAAAATTTCCTCTCGTGTATGGTAAGGCACCTCATTTAATTGCTGGATCAGCTGATCCCGGACCAGGCAAAACTCGGCGAGCATTTCCCCGGTTATCGGCTTAGGCTGTGGCAAATTAAGGCGCAAGTGATCGACCTGACGACCATTTTTCCAAAACCGGAAACACACATGAGGCCCGGTAGCAAGGCCCGTAGAGCCCACATAGCCGATCGTTTGGCCTTGCGCTACACGTGTACCGCGTTTGATGCCTTTGGCAAACCCACGCATGTGCAGATATTGGGTTTCGTAGCTGCCGTCGTGGCGAATTTTGACGAAGTTGCCATTGCCACCGCGGTGACCTGCTTCGGTGACCACACCTTCTGCAACAGCCAAAATTGGGGTGCCGTAAGGCGCAGCATAGTCCGTCCCAAAGTGTGGGCGACGGTATTTTAAAATTGGGTGCAGGCGGCTTTGGCTATACCTGCTGGAAATACGGCTGTATTTCACCGGAGATTTCAGGAAGGCCTTTCGCGCCGGGCAGCCATCAAAATCAAAATAGTTGGTTTTTTCACCCTCCTTGTCAAATCGGAAAGCAAAGTATTCCTTGTCGTCGCGCTGATAAACTGCGGCAATGATCTTGCCTGTGCCAACGGCTTCACCTTCTACGTAATGTTGCTCATAAACAACTTTAAAGCGATCGCCGACCTTCTGATGGTAAAAGTCAACGGATGAAGCCAATACGTCAATCATGCCGTCAGCAAGTTCGTCGCTAAGCCCATTATCCGTGAGCGCCTGCCAGAAGCTGGTTTCCAGCACACCCGAGGAAGCTTTGACTTCGGTGACCACATCGCGTTTTATAACCGACACCTTGTAAGGCTCCTCCAACTGAAATTGCACATACTCGTAAGGGGAAGGTTCGTAAATCATGGAAATGGGCTTTTCACCCTTTTCACGCGAAAGGAAATTCAGATTTTTACCCCGACGCATCGATGTGATATTAAACACATCTTTTGCGTTTTCGACCAGCTTGGCAACTTCCGGATATGTTAGCCCCATTTTAATGAGCTTTTCACCCAGCACATCACCGTAGCGCAGTTCATCTTCAAAAAGGTGGAATTCGTCTATGGCAAAACCCCAACGCATATTTGCCGGCACAACAGGTAAGGCATCCAGTTCGGGTTGCGCCATTACCAAGGCGGCTGCCTGGCGGGTTTTTGAGAGTTCGAGCGTGTTGACCAGAAGGGCTCCCGTTGCGGCAATTGTCCCTGCCAGCACCCAATTACGTAAAGGCGACTGCCAGAAACGCCGCAGCCGCGACTGCGGCTTTGAATCGTCAGATTTCACAGGTAGAGAAACGGTTTAGCAAATGATAGATTGATGACGGGGCAATGGCAAAAATAGAACGCCAATTGGATTTTGTATGGAAAATGAAAAGAAATTAACTTTTTTACTCATTTCTATACCGTTTACTCAAAATAACAGCCTTTTTTGAGTAAAACAGGTGTTGGAAATTCATACTCTCCCATCATTCCGTATCACAATTCCTGTGACGCCTAATTTATTGAACCGCGAGTTATACACAAAAATCTGGTTTCAGCAGGTTGGTAGCCTGCCATTGTGCATTCGGGTATTGATTTGATTGAAAAGACCAGACTGCCGCACTACCGGTTTTCCGAATTGATCACCTCCAAGACCTCCCTGCCCGGACACAAGTCGGCTTCCTTCAGGGTATTCAAAGGCCGTTGGTCTGTATCGAGCATGTAGTGCAAATCGCGACTTTGCGGCTCCATGTAAATGATACCGGTCAGGATTTCACCTTTGGCGCGGGATTCGTTCAGACGGGAATAGGCCAGGCCCCGGTCGAGTGGGTCCCATCCTGGCGCCAGTTTATGCAGTTCAACCAGCGAACCGTCGTGCATCCGGATCACCTTGTTGGTACCTTCGGCATATTGGGTCGTTATTTCTGATTTTATCGGAACATAGTCCACCGCTGCGGTAGCTTCGATGTGATCCCGTACATAATCATAGGACTTTGTAGAACCTGTGTTATTATTGAAAGTAACACAGGGCGATAGCACATCAATAAAAGCAAATCCTTCATGCACCAGCGCAGCCTTGATCATTGGGATCAGTTGTTCCTTATCACCTGAAAAGCTGCGCCCGACAAACGTCGCCCCCAACTCCATGGCCAGGCCGGCCAGGTCGATCGTTTGAAACTGATTGGCGATGCCGGTTTTGTTCACCGAGCCCTTGTCGGCAGTCGCTGAATCCTGTCCCTTGGTCAGTCCGTAGCAACCGTTATTCATCACGATGTAGGTGATGTTCAGGTTTCGGCGTACAGCATGTACAAACTGCCCCATACCAATGGAGGCCGTATCACCGTCGCCGGAAACACCCAGGTAGATCAGGTCGCGGTTGGCCAGGTTGGCGCCAGTAGCCACAGATGGCATACGTCCATGTACAGAATTGAATCCGTGGGAATTAGCCAGAAAATAGGTCGGCGTTTTGGAGGAGCAGCCAATGCCCGAAAGTTTGGCCAGGCGGTGCGGTTCGATCGCCATTTCAAAACAAGCCTGGATAATGGCCCCGCTGATCGAGTCGTGGCCACAACCCGCACACAACGTGGACAGGCGGCCTTCGTAGTATTGCCGGGTGTAGCCCAGGGCATTTTTGGGTAAGTCGGGGTGGCGAAAATTTGGGCGCAGATATGTCATCCGGAATTATGATTTACGATTTACAGTAGATTCTCCGGCACTGGCCTGTTGCCCATTCGCAACAAGTGCCTGCACTTCCGGATGAAATTTTAAAATGCCATTGACGATGAGCCCCGCCGTAATAGGGAAGCCGTCATAATTGAGAATGGATACCAATTTTTTAGGATCAATCCCCAATTCAATCATCAGCAGGGAGCGCATTTGTGCATCGCGGTTTTGTTCCACGACATAAACGCGATCATGCTGCTCAATAAATTCCTGAACTGCCGAATTGAACGGAAAGGCTTTCAGGCGCAGCGTATCCACTTCAACCCCTGCAGCTCCAAGCCGATCGGTAGCTTCCAGGGCAGCATAGGCGGATGTTCCAAAGAAGATCACACCTTCCTTGTTTTCTCCGGTTCCGGAATGTTCCGGGCCGGGGACCAGATCTTTAATAGTTTCCCATTTTTTCAAAAGCCGATCCATATTGCGTTTGTAGGCTTCCCCTTCTTCGGTGTAGCGGGCATATTCATCTTTCGACGAGCCCCGCGTGAAATAGGAACCTTTCGTAGGGTGCGTTCCCGGAATCGTGCGATAGGGAATGCCATCGCCATCCACATCCAGGTAACGACCGAATTCTTTGACTTTTTCCAAATCCTCGGCATCGAGCACCTTTCCACGGTCGAATTGCTTCGAATCATCCCACTCGAACGGCGGGCAAAGGTGATCGTTCATGCCCAGATCGAGATCGGTCATCACCATAACCGGCGTTTGCATACGTTCGGCCAAATCAAAAGCCTCCGCCGTCATTTCAAAACACTCCTTTGGAGTTGCCGGAAAAAGCAGCGGGTGCTTAGTATCACCGTGCGATGCATAGGCTGCCAGCAAAATATCCGATTGCTGGGTGCGGGTAGGCATGCCGGTGGAAGGCCCACCCCGTTGCACATCAATCAGTACTGCCGGGATTTCAGCAAAATAGGCCAGGCCGATAAACTCGTTCATGAGGGAAACCCCCGGGCCACTGGTGGCCGTAAAGGAGCGCGCGCCATTCCACATGGCGCCGATAACCACGCCCATAGCTGCAAGTTCGTCTTCGGCCTGTACGATGGCGTATTTCTTTTTACCGGTTATGGGGTCGGTGCGCAGGCGTTTCGCATATTTGGTAAAGGCGTCCACCACCGATGTGGAGGGTGTGATCGGGTACCAGGCCGCCACAGTAGCGCCGGCATAAATCGCACCGAGCGCACAGGCAGAGTTGCCGTCGATCATGATCCAGTTGCCGATCTTGTCGCGGCGTTCCAGGCGCAGGCCCAAGGGGTATTCATAGTGTTTGTGCACGTAGTCAATTCCCGCTTCCAATGCCTGAAAGTTCAGCGGAATCAGTTTTTCTTTCTTTCGAAATTCCTCCGAAATCAGGTTTTTTACCACATCCACTTCAATATCGAGCAGGGCTGTTAAAGCCCCCACATACACCACATTTTTCAGCAGTTGTTGCTGGCGGGGTTGTGGGAAAAGTCCCTGGCAAATACGGATCATCGGTACCCCGATATAATGGATATCATCGCGGAGGTATTGATTTTCCAAGGGGCGACTGCTATCGTACATAAAATAGCCGCCGGGGCGCACCGATTCGATGTCGTTTTTCATGCTTTGCGGGTTTACGCAAACCATAATGTCAATGCCGCTGCGACGCCCCAGGTATCCTTTGTCACTGACACGCACTTCATACCAGGTTGGCAGTCCCTGAATGTTGGACGGGAAAATATTTTTGGGTGTCACCGGAATACCCATCCGGAATATGCTTTTTGCAAACAGGTTGTTCGCGCTGGCAGAGCCAGTGCCGTTTACGTTGGCAAATCGAATGACCAGGTCGTTTATACTGCTCAGTTGTTGCATTAGTTCTATAATTCGAATCGCTGTATTTTTTTGATTACACTTGCCCCACCTCAACCGGCGCCGCAACGTCCCAAACGTTGCAGGTTTTGGTCACCTGGTACAGGTATTTTTTCATATCCCAGGCAGCCGTCGGGCAACGTTCAGCGCAGAGGCCACAGTGCAGGCACACATTTTCATCTTTGATCATGACACGTTGCGTTGGCAGCGGCTCCGACACGTACAGGTCCTGGCTCAGCACATTTGCCGGTGCATTCAGCCGGGTACGCAGATCTTCTTCTTCACCATTGGATGTGAAGGTGATGCAAGAGGTTGGGCATACATCCACACAAGCATCGCATTCGATGCAGAGATTATCGGCAAAAACGGTTTGCACGTCGCAATTAAAACAACGCTGCGCCTCCTTGAAGCCGTCTGCCGGGGAAAAGCCGAGTTCAACCTCCATCCGGCGGTCTTTCAAAGAAAGTTCGGTATCCACATGGGGAACCGGATACCGCTGATCGTCAACAACATAGGCATCATACATCCATTCGTGAATGCCCATTTTTTGTTGAATGAGGTTTACGGTCGGTGCCGGCCTGTCGCTGTGCAGATCACCACCCCGACAAAAGAGGTCGATCGAAATGGCTGCCTGGTGGCCATGTGCTACTGCCGTGATTACATTTTCCGGCCCAAAAGCGGCGTCGCCACCAAAAAACACTTTTGGCAAGGTCGATTGGAAGGTTGTTTTATTTACCGCAGGCAAATCCCACTTACCAAATTCAATGCCCAGGTCGCGCTCAATCCAGGGGAATGCATTGTCCTGCCCAATGGCGATCAACACATCATCCGCCTCCAGGAATACATCTGGTTCGCCGGTTGGGACCAGCGTGCGGCGACCATTTTCGTCGTATTTCGCTTCCACCTTTTCAAAAAGCACCCCTTTGAGTTTGCCATTTTCCACGACAAATTCCTTGGGCGGCATATTATTCAAGATGGGAATTCCCTCACGCTGCGCATCTTCAATTTCCCAGGGAGAAGCTTTCATCGTATTGAACGGGCTGCGCACCACCACCGTTACCGATTCTCCACCGAGGCGGCGTGAGGTGCGGCAGCAGTCCATGGCTGTATTCCCTCCGCCAAGCACGATCACTTTTTTCCCGATTTTGTCCGTGTGTTCAAACGCTACATTGGCCAGCCACTGAATACCAATGTGGATATTGGCATCTGCTTCCTGCCGGCCGGGAAGTTTTGGAAGGTCGCCGCCACGGGGCGCGCCGGTGCCTATGAAAATGGCGTCGTAGTCCTTCTCCAGGATTTCCTTCATGCTCTCCACATAGTGGTTAAAATGGGTATGAATGCCCAGATCGAGGATGTAGTTGACCTCCTCATCCAGCACCGATTCCGGCAAGCGGAACGCCGGGATCTGGCTGCGCATCATTCCTCCGCCTTTTCGCTGGTCGTCGTACAGATGTAGTTCATAGCCCAACGGGGCAAGGTCGCGCGCAACGGTCAGCGACGCCGGACCACCGCCGATGAGCGCAATTTTTTTACCATTAGAGGGAAACGGGCCCTGCGGCATAAGCGGTTTTACCTCGCCTTTATTGTCGGCAGCCACGCGCTTGAGCCGGCAGATCGCCACAGGTTTTTCCTCCACCCTACCCCGCCGACAGGCAGGCTCGCAGGGGCGGTCGCAGGTGCGCCCCAGGATACCGGGGAAAACATTGGACTCCCAGTTGACCATGTAGGCTTCGGTGTAGCGTTGAGCGGCGATTAGCCGGATATATTCCGGCACCGGTGTATGCGCCGGACAGGCATACTGGCAATCGACTACCTTATGGAAATATTCCGGATCATTGATGTTGGTTGCTTTCACTCCTGTATTACCTTTTTCGCTATGAAATAATATTTCTCCAAGAGCGGTAAATATAGGTGCAGCCTCCGGAAAAGTGCTACGCAAATAATGAAAATAAATGGTAAGGCCGGGAACAGACAAAATCAAACCAGGTAGCTTACTTCCAACGCGCCAACCGGAAACCTGTACCGTAATGGGTAAAATTCGGATACCAGGAATTTCGGTATACCACTTGCATTTGTTCCGGGTTTCGACCCCAAAAGCCCCCCCGGAATATACGCTTTGCACCACCTTCAGGCCCGGTTGGATCTGTTACGGCAGATTTCGGGTACAGGCTATGCCAATCGAAGCACCATTCCCGGACATTCCCGGACATGTCGAAAATTTTCAGATCGTTGGAATTCAGATGTCCGACCGGATGCGTCTGATGCCCGGAATTCTCTTGATACCAGGCGACCTCGCCAACATTATTACTGCCACTAAAAGTATAGTCGCGCTCTGCCGGACCGCCCTTGGCTGCATACTCCCACTCAGCTTCTGTGGGCAGGCGATATCCATTGGCATTGCGATTGAGTGTGACGCGATTGCCGACGATGGTGTAGGCCGCCTTTAGTCCTTCGGTGCCACTCAACCAATTGCAGTATGATACGGCATCGAACCAACTGACATTAATGACAGGCCGGTTTGCACGTCCCCAGCCTTTGTCATCTGGTTTTTCCCGATTAGTAGCTTCACAAAAGCGATCGTACTCCTCAAAAGTTACCTCATAGCGCCCGATAAAAAAATCGCGCAAGGTAACCGGATGCAGCGTGTCATCACCAAAACCATTGGTAAGCCCCATCTGAAACGTGCCTCCCTGCACAAACACCATGTTGGGTGGCGGCAGCGGCGTTGTGCTTGGTGGCGAAGTAGTTGTCGGTGTCGTGGTTGCCGGCGTCGGCGCTTCAGTTCTGGCAACAGGTGTTTCCGTGCCTGCAGGCTGTGTTGAATCATCCGAAAGTGCCGGGGTCGGGGTTTCCTGGTCAACCGTCGGGAGGCCCGGAATTACCGTGTCGGGTGGCTTCGGATAGGCCGGATCATGGCGGCGGCATTCCTCCCAGCGCTGTAGAATAAACGGCAGATATTCATCCCTGAGGGCGGCATCTTTTTCAACGATTTTATACAGCGCGTCCAAATTTTCACAGCCCGGAAAATCAACCATAAAAGCGTCCATAGCCGCTTTGGTTGGTTCCTTTTCAATGATTGCCAGCGCTTCCGCCTCGAGGCGCACAAGGGCCTGTTCGGCATCTTCGCGGCAGGCGCCTTCCGGAAATTCGATCAGGTAATCGCGGTAGGCTTCCGGTGTATCCAATAAAATGGATTTTCGGCAGGCAGCCGGTTCGTAATACGGGCTGGTAGGATGCTCGTTCATATACGCCGTGTAGCCGGCTACGGTATCTTCCACATAGCGGGTGGTCCACCAGTCGCGAGTCGATTCAGGGGTGAGTACAAACGTAGCGATCGCTGCCGTTCCGGCCACCGCAAGGCCGATAACGACTTTTTGCAACAAGCCTGCCATCGACTTCGTTGCCGGTGTAGCCGCAGAATCGGCTGCATGGGCAGTTTCGGAGGCTTTTGCAGACAATTTGGATTTATCAACGCCCGTGACCAGGCCAGCGACCGCTTTGGATGCTGTTTGAAAATTCAACACGCCTGCTTTTTTAGGCTGCGCCGCTTCGGCATCCGTCACCGGGCCTTCAGCAACCACCTCGATCGTTTCTTCCATCACCATGTCTTTTTTACGTGGCTGCCCGTCAACTGTTTCGATAATAGAAATTTTTAGCACCAACGGATGAGTACCTTCGGTCAACGGCGTCACATAAAACCACCACTCCGTAAAGCCGGTTTCATCGATCAACTGGATCGAATCACTAATCGTCGCTATTTGGAACTTTTTGCCGCCCGAAGGGTCGAGTAATTCAGCTTCCATTGTATCGGAAACCCGGTAAAGTTCTTTGAGTTGAACATGCTCGTCAAGGGTAATATCCTCCACAATAGCGTCCTCCGACAAGGCAATCCGAACCACACATTTGGTTTCCTTGTCCTTCGGCATTTTATTAGGGATGCGGTACAGTATGCTGCCTTGCTTGGGCGCAGATTCCCCGGTAGCTTCAGGAGGCGATTCAAAGTCGGTTTCTTTTAGTCCCTGGACAAGTTCCAGAAAGGCCGCGCGAATTTTGTTATATTCCGTATTCAATTCATCATTTTCCAGGGTGCCGCGCAACCGGGCCTTATTTGCCTCATTGAGCCGGGCAAGCAGACTGATCACAATGGAATAGGTATCTGTCTGGGAAGAAAGCATCGCTTGCAGGGTCTTCAATGCTTTAGCAATATCCTCAACCAGCAAATCCTGTAGCTCCTTCTGAATAGTTTCAATCGGTTTGGTAATTGGCATAGCACATTGATTTTGCGGTAAACTTACTTGTTCCCTTTAAAATAGTCCAGAACAATGTAACAAAACGCCCGAACTCCAACATCCAGTCCGCTGTCGTCAAGATAAAAATCGGGCGTGTGGTGTCCGGCAGCGGCAGCAGGGTCCTGATTGGCAGGCATACCACCCAGCGTAAAGTACACCGAAGGCACCAGCTGGGCAAAAAAGCCGAAATCCTCAGCACCGGTACGCGGCTTTTGTTCAACTACGTTGGCTGCGCCGGCCGCATCCTGCAAACTGGGCAATACGCGCGCCATTAATTGTGGGTCGTTCAACGTAATCGGGGTTTTACTTTCAATACGCACCTCGGCACGCGCACCGGCACTTTCTGCGATCTTTTCCGCCGTGCGGATCAATCGCTGGTGAATATCCCGGCGCATGGCGGTGTCGAGGGTCCGGATCGTGCCAACCAATTCAGCCGTTTCCGGAATAATGTTGGCGCGCACGCCACTGGCAAACTTTCCCACAGTGATCACCGCTGGCTGTTCAGTCAATTCGGTCTGGCGGCTGACAATGGTTTGGAAACCCTGAATAATTTGTGTGGAAACGACGATAGGATCCACGCCACTCCAGGGCGATGCGCCGTGTGCCTGTTTGCCACGCACGGTAACATAAAACCAGTCGGAAGCCGCCATAAAACCACCGGCGCGATATTTTATCATCCCAACCGGGGTTTGAGAATTGATATGCAACCCGAACATGGCTTCGATTTTATACTTATCGAGCAGGCCTTCTTTGACCATCAGTTCTGCGCCGCCCTCTTCACCGTCGGGTGGTCCCTCTTCTGCGGGCTGAAAGACAAAAACTACCGTGCCTGCCAGGTCAGATTTTATCTGCGCTAACACCTCGGCCACACCCATCAGAATCGCCACGTGGGTATCGTGCCCGCAAGCATGCATTACGCCGACCGGCTCGCCGTTATATTCACCTTTTGCAGTCGATTTGAAGGGAACGTCTACCCGTTCGGTCACAGGAAGCGCGTCCATGTCGGCACGCAATCCGATCACCGGGCCAGGCTGCCCACCGCGCAATACCCCGACCACACCCGTGTGCGCTACGCCGGTAGTCAGTTCCAAACCAAGCGATTTCAGGTGCGCGGCAATTTTTTCCGCCGTGCGAAATTCCCGGTTACTGAGTTCAGGATGCTGGTGAAAATCGCGCCGCCACTCGATCACCTTTGGGTTGATCTGTTCAACAAGATGATCCACCTGTGATTTGAGCAGGGGCTGCGCGAAACAAGTAGTGGTCAGAAGGAGCAGGGCGCCTGTAAAACGGAGTAGTCGCATGGATTTTTTAGGGGGAAAATTAAGCAATTGCAGGAACACCAGTACTGTTTTGCTTTCTGCACCTACTCAGCTGGATTTCCCCAATATTTTGAATGCCAGGTTGGGCAGTAAAAATGCAATCCACAAAAACAGCCGCATTTTGAAGGTCGTCAACAGCTGTTTTTCCCGTTCGATCTGCGGCAGGATATGCGCCACCAGTACCTCCGGCTGTAGTTTATCGCCAGGCCTGCCGGCTGTCATCGGGGTGGCCGTAACCGGCGGGATAAACTCCATAACACGGACCGGCGTGCCCTTCAGGGCAAAACGCAACGCGGTGGTGAAATTGCGCATACCGGCTTTACCGGCGCTGTACACCACCCCATCGGATTTTGGAAAGGCGCCAAGCCCGGAAGTGCTGTTTATAATACAAGCCTGCTCCTTGGTGCGCAATACGGGCAACAACAGCTGGGTAAGTATAATTTGGCCGGTCAGGTTTATTTGTATTTCCTGTTGTATCCGTTTAAACGGCGTGTGCACTTCTGTAAATACGTAGTTGAATTGCACGCCGGCATTATTAACCAGAAAGTTCAGATCGGGATAGGTGTTTTCTATTATCCGCACTGTATTTTCTATAGAATCCGGATCTTCCAGATCGCATTTTATTGTTTGAAAACCGAGTTCCGCAGCGGCCTGAAGTTTTACTTCGTCACGGCCGGCAACGATAACTTTATTGTTTTTGCGTTGCAGGGCTTTGGCGAGTTCCAGGCCTATACCGGATGTTCCGCCGGTGATCAGTATGGTATTTCCCGATAAATTCATTTTATTGTTTTTTTATAGTTTCAGATAATTTTTTTAAGACCAGGAACAGAAAAACGAAATGCTTCGTCTGAACATGGCAAAATGGTCTAACTGTGAACGAGCTTGATGAACGATTTAAGCAAAAAAATCAACACAGTGCCGAATAGCATATTCATCACAACCATGGCCAAAGTGGCCCCGGCCAAACCGAGTTGGCGGATCGCCAAACTGTCGGGGATGCCGGTTTCGCGACCAACCAGCCGGTTCAGAATGACCCAGGCGTTCAGGTGTTCCGCCTCGGCACCGAGCAGGTAATCAATGATCACCATGATGGACAGGCAGGCCATGCCGGCAATGAGGTAAATACTCCAGGGATAACTCAGGAAATCTTTCATAATGCATTCGATTTTAGTTCGAGGCAAAATTGCGTACGAACCAAAGTCCTATGCATTAACATAGGTTAAGGAGTGCAACCTATTATGCGTTATTGGGCAGTTGAGCCCGGATCCGGCTAAGTTGGACCGGCGTAATGCCCAGGTGAGAAGCGATGTGGTATTGTGGAATCTGTTGTTCAAGCCCGGGGTATTCCTCCCGGAAAATGAGGTAGTTGGCCGTAGCGTCGTTGGTAACCATCCGGATATCGTGCTGCTCTTTTTTGATCCATTCCTGCTCCAGGATTATCCGAAAAAGCGATTCAAAACAGCGGTGTTTTTCAAACAAGGCGCGAAATGCCGAAAATGAAAAGCGAAGCACCGTGCAATCGGTCAACGCCTGAAAATTCAACTCGGCGGGGCTACCCGTAAGCAAGGCGGTAAGCGGTGTCGGGAAACTCCCGGGTATAAAAAAAGTTTTGTTGTACTCGTTCCCGTCCTTGTTAAAGTAAACCCGGACAATGCCCTCCACGAGCAGGTAGCAGTGATGCGCACGCTGACCTTCGGCGATCAAATAGGCGTTTTTCAACACGGTTTCCGATTGCACCAGGGGGGTAAACTCTGCCCATGCAGCTTCAGAAACGGGGTGAATGGCGTTTAAAACATTGTAAAGTACCTGGAAATTCATTGGCAATCGTGGTTTTTGATTTTTGCAATGCCAGCCGGCAAACAAATGGCGGTCAACGCATTCGCATCGTTCAAAATGTCGATAATTCCCCCTAGCCCTTTTCAACTCAAAATCACCCGCCTGCATGACCCCGGTTCTTGCAGATTGCTGGTCAATACCGAAATCTTTAATCACATTTTAAGCTAAAACCTGTAGGGTTGGTCCCTTCAGGCATGGACGCAATAACGGAAGCGCCCGTCAGTATTTGACTTTCCGGCTTACTATCCGGAGTGGAAAATGCAGGTGGGCGTTTTATTTTTTTCAATCAAAACAAATAAAAATGAAAACGCTGAAATGGATACTCGCCACAGCGCTCTTCCTTTTCACGGCAAATGCCTGTCGTGAAACGGCGGACGACTGTGCCTACCAGGGCAATTTATTAAAAATCAATCAGTATCAGGTAATTGCCAGCCACAACAGCTACCGCATGCGTACGTTTGATCCCATTTTGCAATTTATGTACGCCAACCCGCAAATGTTGCCGCCGGACTTCAACCCCGACGATTGGGATTACGGCCACGTCACATTGGAGGAACAGTTTAACAACTATGGCATTCGCAGCATCGAAATTGATGTGTACGATGACCCCAACGGCGGGTTGTTTTACAATCGCATGGGTTTGGCCGTGCTGGGTATGCCTTTCGAATCGAACGAACCCGCATTACTGGAACCGGGCTTAAAGGTGCTGCACGTACCTGACCTGGATTACCAAACGAATTATTTGACGTTCAAACAGGCGCTGCAAGCCGTAAAAACCTGGTCGGAGCAGCACTATGATCACCTGCCGATTGTGATCCAGATCGAACCCAAGGAAGACAATATTTATGAACTGATGGGCCCGCCCTTTACGAATACGATGCCGTTTACAAAAGCATCATTGGGCACGATCGACCAAGAGATCCGTGCTGTTTTTGGCGCCGACCTGCCTGGTGTGATCACACCTGACGATGTTCGTGGAAAATATGCCAGCTTGAACGAAGCCGTGCTGCAAAATGCCTGGCCCGAATTGGTACTGGCACGAGGCAAAGTCATTTTTGTTATGGACGGCTCCGGCAATGAAACCGCCGACTACCTCGACGGGCACCCCTCGCTGGCCAACCGCGCCATGTTTGTGTATGCCGAGCCCGGCAAACCGGAGGCAGCTTTTTTGAAATATGAAGATCCGCGCGGGTTTGTCGGAGAAATTCAGAACTATGTTGCCAAGGGTTACATGATCCGCACCCGCGCCGATGCCGACACTAGGGAAGCCCGAAACGGCGATGTCACCCGACGGGAAGCCGCCTTTACCAGCGGCGCCCAACTGATCTCGACGGATTATTACCGACCCGATCCACGTGGCTCGATGGGGCCTGGCTGGACAAACTATTGTGTGAAATTGCCGACAGGTATCATTGCCCTGCCTAATCCGGTGAACGCCCCGGCAACTGCGTTTGATTGCCCGATCGGAGAGTATTGAATTTATGTGCTGGTAGTTTCGCACAGGTAGTGAGGGGGTGACTTTTAGTCTAATGTCGTCAACTTAGTACTACTTTGTCACTTTAAAGTTGCCGCACCCGAAAAAAACAAGTAATGTCGAATATCGAACGCCCAATGTCCAATTTCGAAGTAGTTTGATCCGAAGAAGGGATGAACTGGATAAACAAAATGCGAAAAAAGTGCTGTGCCCACAATCAAAACACTTCGAAATTGGACATTGGGCGTTCGATATTCGACATTCAATACCACAGTGTTTAAAGTAACAAAGTAGTATTAGCAAGTTGGAACGCGGATGACGCGGATGTAAACAACGCGGATTGCCGCAGATTTTTAAAAAAATTTAAATCCGTGTTCCCGCTGAAAGCGGGATCGGCGTCATCCGCGTTCCATTGAAGAGTACACGCTAAGTTGACGACATTAGACTTTTAGTCACCCCCTCACTTAAACCCCCCGGATTTTTTGATCAACCCCGCTCAATTTTTCTTACACCGGATGTGTAAAAAATAAGACACCACCTGCGCGTCTTGCAAGCTCGGATATTGTTCAACCGTTGCGTCTGAGGGCCGTGGTTCCTGAAAATAGTCGAGGATAAAGCCCGTTTCGAGCAACATATTCAACCATTGGCTGATGGTAAAAGTGTAGCGCGGGACTACGAATTTCGGCCAGCGCGCTTTTTCCGCAGCCGGTGCAGCGCCGAATATCCATTCCTCCAGTTCGCCCTTGAGGTTTTTGAAATAATCACCCACCTCGATGGCGTAGGTGCGGCCTTCGGCGTCGCGCAGGTTGCGGCGATGCGGCGTATCGAAGCAGGGATGCGTGATGGAAAACTGAAAAAAGCCACCCGGGCGCAGCACCCGAAACGCTTCCGAAAAAGCACTGGCCACGTCGGGTACGTCCATCATACACATAAAACTGGTGGCGAAGTCAAAACTGGCATCGGCATAGGGCAAAGCTGCGGCATCGGCAACCTGGTATTCGATGCCAAGGGGCTGTTCCCGTTCGGTCTGCTGCGCATTTTGAATGAAAATTTCGGCTACATCGATCGCGGCCATTTGTGCGCCCTGGCCTGCCAGCAGGCGGGTGTTGTGGCCTTCGCCGCAACCAATATCGAGGCCGCGCAGGCCGGCGATTTCGGGCAGAATGGCGAGAAAATTCGGTGTGTTGAGCTGATCGCGGTAGACGTCGTAGCCGGCGCGGGTGAGGGCCGTCCAGGCGGGGGCGTTTTGGTTCCAGTAGTTGGTGGTGGGCATGGTGAGTTTCGTTGTGTCAAGTTAACTGAGGTTGTCTAATAATTCCGGACACGAATTTACAATTTTTCGTGTCCGGTCTTTTAGACCATCTCACCTCTCAAACCAGAAAGCTTTAAACCCTCCATCCCAAAAACCCCCGAATCCGCGTACCTTTGCGGCCGCTATGTTAAACCTCTCCAACATTTTTGTAAAATACGGCGATCGCACGCTGCTCGATCACGTAAACCTGGTCGTCAAACCCGGCGAGCGCATCGGTCTCGTTGGCCGCAATGGCGCGGGCAAATCCACCCTGCTCAAAATCATCGCTGAGGATATGTCGCCCCACGAAGGCGAAGTGGTCAAACCCACGCACTTCACGGTTGGCTACCTGCACCAGGACATGCTCCTGCCCAAGGGCAAAACCGTGCTCGACGAAACCATGACCGCCTTCGCTGAAGTACTGGCCCTGGAAAAACGCCTGCACGACATCCAGGAGCAACTCGCCACCCGCGAAGACTACGAGTCGGACGCCTACCACCAGCTCATCGAAGATATGGGCGACATTACCGAGCACCTTCACCACCTCGGCCATGCCACCACGCAAGCCGACGTTGAGCGGGTGCTCCACGGGCTCGGTTTCCGGCATAGCGACATGAACCGGCTCACCGACGAGTTTTCAGGAGGCTGGCAGATGCGTATTGAACTGGCCAAGATCCTGCTCCGCCAGCCCGACCTCATCCTGCTCGATGAGCCGACCAATCACCTCGATATCGAAAGTATCCTCTGGCTGGAAGACTGGCTCGATCGTTACCCCGGCATGGCTATCGTCATCAGCCACGACCGGCGTTTCCTCGACAACGTGACCAACCGCACGGTCGAGATCGTGCTGGGTCGACTCGAAGATTACAAGGCCGCCTACTCCAAATACGTGGAACTCAGTGCCGAACGCCGCGAAAAAATGCAGGCCGCCTACGAAAACCAGCAGCGGGTGATCGCCGACCGCGAGCGCACCATCAACCGCTTCATGGCTAAAGCTACCAAGACCAAAATGGCCCAAAGCATGAAGAAACAACTCGATAAAATGGAGCGCATCGAAGTGGAAGGCGTAGACGCTACGGTCATGAAACTGCGTTTCCCAAATGCTCCACGTTCGGGAGAGGTAGTGGCTGATGTGAAAAATCTGAGCAAGCGCTTCGGCACGATCAAGGTGCTTGACAACGTCAATTTCCAGCTCCTGCGCGGCGAACGGGTAGCTTTTGTCGGTCAGAACGGCCAGGGCAAAACCACGCTGGCCAAGATCATGGTCGCCGGTGAACCTGCCACCGACGGACAGGCAACCCTGGGGCACAACGTTTCCATCGGCTACTACGCCCAGAACCAGGCCGAAACCCTGGATCCCAAACTGACGCTGTTGGAAACGATGGAAAAATACAGTCCGGAGGATATGCGTACCAAACTGCGCAGCATTCTCGGTGGCTTTCTGTTCACAGGTGAAGACGTTGACAAAAAAGTGGTTGCCCTTTCCGGTGGCGAGCGCGCGCGCCTGGCCCTGGCCTGCATGCTGCTGCGCCCTTTCAATTTTTTGGTGCTCGATGAACCGACCAACCACCTCGACATGCTGTCCAAGGATGTGCTTAAGCAGGCGCTGCTCGACTTCAACGGCACCTTGCTGGTAGTCAGCCACGACCGGGAATTTCTCAGCGACCTGAGTACACGTACCATCGAATTCCGCGACCATAAACTCAAGGAATACCTGGGTGATGTAAACTATTTCCTGGAAAAACGTCGCCTGGATAATATGCGGCAGGTGGAAATGCGGTCGACAACTAGCAACCAGAAAGCAAGCGGCAATGGCCAACAAGCAGACGGGCAAAACGACAACATGTCGCCTGATGAAAAAAAACAACTGCAACGCACCGTCCAGCGCAGTGAACGCCGGATCACCGAGCTCGAGACGGAGATCAAAAAAATGGAGTTAAAAATGGGCGAGCCTGATTTTTACAATAAGCCGGACGCGCAGGATGTGTTGAAAAAATACGACGCCAGCCAGGCTGAATTGAAAAGTGTGTACGCGGAATGGGAATCTGCGGTGGAGCAGCTGAGCTAATTTTCCCAGGGATGAATCCCTGGGCTGAGAATGTTGGGCTGAAAATACTGGGCAGAGAACATTGGGCTGAGAATACTGGGCTGAGAATACTGGGCCAAAAACCGGTTCTGAATTTCTTAGCAAGCCAATCCCAATTCAAGCCAATTTATCCGTTTTCATTACTTACCATTCCGCCTCAGAGATTCTCAGCCCAGCGATTCATCGCTGGGAAAAGAAGGGAAAAAACTGCCTTCACCGGAAAAAACTCAAGCATGCGCATAAACGATCTTTCCGCAAAACTCACCGCATTCGGCCTGGTCATTGCTTTTGGCGTATTGATCTGGCTATATACCCGGGAGTTTGCTGTGTTCACCAACACCATCGGCGCCGGGAATCTGGTGTTAGGAGCAATGGTTGCCGGAATACTGCTGGCTGCTGTAGCCCTTTATGCCTTTCGGCAACGCTTGCAACCCTGGGATCGGCATGTACCGGAGATCGCCACAGCCCTGGTATTCACGACCTTGTTTGCGCCGCTATTTGCCAGTTTGATCAATAGAGCCGGAGGGCCAGTCGAACACCAATCGTTTGAATTTGTGTCTGAAATTCCATACCTCTCCTCCAACTACGGCTTGCTCAAAGGCGAAAAAATAAAACCGAGTGGCATACGACTTCAGGTAAAAGAGGCTGGCAAACTGTACCGTTTTCAGTACAAAATGCAGCCTTACTTTCCAATCACAGAACCTGGTGAACGGATACTATTGCCCATGCGAAAGGGGTTGTTGGGGTTTCGGGTGCTTCAGTTGAAATAGTGTTTTTCATCATGGTGAAAAACCAGCAATCGCCGTGCATAATCCCTGAATCAGGTATCCTTTTTTTCAAAAATAATGAACACCTCGCTGCCTGCTCGCGGCCCGGCGGAATTGTAACAGGTTTCCATTGTCTTCAATTCGAAGTACGGATCAAACAACCGGCGATATTCTTCCGTATCGCCCCCGAATGGCGGGCCGCCTTCAAAAGCCCTGTTGAAGAGCACACCCGCCAGTTTACCATCTGGCGCCAGCAAGTCAACCATTTTTCGCACGTAATCCGGGCGTAGTGCGGGGTTAATGGCACAAAAGAATGTTTGCTCCAAAACCAGGTCAAAAGTGCCTTCTAATTGGAAAAAATCGGCGCAAACCAATCTGAGTTTGGACGGCCAGTCCGGCATTTCCACTTCCAATCGTTGCTGAACATGGGATATCGCCGAGGGTGCAATATCCAGCATGGTGATGTCTGAAAACCCGTTTTGAAGGAGATGGATTGCCTCATAGCCGTTACCACAGCCGGGCAGGAGTATTCGCAAATCGCGTTTTTCCAAAGATATCTGATCAGCATAGGCCGTCAATGGTGGCGATGCAGCGCCCAAATCCCAACCGGTTTGCCCGGCTTGCCAGCGTTCTTCCCAGCGGTTCATTGAGTGATTAAGTTCTTCAAAGCCCGAGCAAATGCCCCATCAGCTCCTGTTTGGTAACCAGATAGCCACGATTGTCGTCGTGTGGTTCAACCACGAGCGGGATCACAGCCGATACTTCCAACGGGGAGCGGCGCAGGGCATCCACCTTGTCGGGATTGTTGGTGATCAATTCAACAGCGCCAATTTTCAGGTCTTGCAGGATAAACACTGCGCATTCGTATTGGCGGGCATCCACATCAAAACCGAGGTGGGTATTCGCTTCTGCGGTGTTCAACCCAACCTCCTGGAGGTTGTACGCTTTGAGTTTGTTGATCAACCCGATGCCACGGCCTTCCTGCCGCAGGTAAACCACCACCCCACCCTGTTCGGCAGCGATACGTAGGGATGCGTCGAGTTGCTCCCCGCAATCGCAACGGCGCGAGCCGAATACGTCGCCGGTCATACACTCGGAATGGATGCGAACGGGAACCGGGTTGGAAGGATCAAAACCTTCAGCTACGAAGGCAATGTGCGGCATGCGCTCATCAGCGGAATCCGCATAGGCAATCATGGTAAAATTTCCAACGCGGGTAGGTATCCTGGCTTCAGCCTGTCGATTCATAGAAAATTTCAAGATGCTCCAGACAGGAGACGTTTGGAACACACATTCTAAATTTCAGCAAAAATACGGCATTTTGCCGAAGGCAATCTTTAAACAATGGAAGACGCTTCCAGGTTGTGTATGGTCGCGTTTTTCCAGGATTTGATTTTTCTGCCAAAATAAATTTGAAGCGGCACCAGCAACAGCGTTGGTCCAAACCACTGGAGGTACCAGGGCAGGAAATGTGCCGCATTCACGGTGAAGGCCGTTGTTGAAGCGGTAAAGGCGCCCAACATGGTGCCGACATGCAGGCGGTACCAATCGAGCCGCTGCATTTGTACAGCACCTGAAAAGGCACGAAAATTACTTCGGGTATCCACTAAAGCACTCATTCCGAATACAAAAAATAGAATCGGAATCGCGATCATCGTTCCAACAAAAAATTGCCTGCCAGCCATCCAAAGCATCCACAGGCCCAATAGTCCCAGCAAAATCGTGTAGCCAAAATCCATATGCCGGATTCGATCGCCTTGCATGATCCGGATTGCCCGCACGCCGCGCAGTACACCAGCCAGCACGATACCCGACAAGCCCAGGAGGAACTGGAAAAAGAGCTGATCCGATCGTTTCAAATAGCCGAAAAATGCGGTAACACAGATAATCAGCATCGCATAAAAAAAGATTTTGCCGGCCAACCGGTGCCTGCGTGCATCTTTAAAATTGTAAAATATAGCCACGGGGCCAGCCACCAGACTCAGCACGCCGGCAGCAATATGAATGAAAAGCGACAAGATACCAAGGAGTTCCATGCACAATGATTTTTAAATAAGTACAGCACAAAACACCGGGCTGCGGGCACAGGAACCAAAGAAAGTATACTGAACTGTGGAATAACGGGTGTGAAACGTGGCCAAGTCGTTTACCGAACAAAAGGCACTTCCACAACAACCGGACTGGTGCCGGGAGGTGACCAGTCGAACAAGCGGATCAGGCGCATGGCTTCTTCATCGCAGCCATGGCCGAGCGCGCGCACTACACGCACATTGGCTGGTTTGCCATCAATGCCGACTGTAAATTCAAGCCGGACGTTACCGCTAATATTGTTGTTTCGGGCTTCGGCGGGCAGCCGGGCAGTGCGGCGCAGGAAGGCATGGAAGTCATCCCAACCACCATTAGGCGCGGCGAGTGTAGCATCCGTTTTTTTGGCAGCCGGAGCAGCGCCGGCATTTTCCTTCCGGGTATTTAAAACGGTTAGGCCAACACTGTCGGGTACAGCCCGGGTTGTGGGTTGTTCAGAGTCGGATACAGAAGCCAGTTTATCTTCCAATACTTCCACAGGACGGGGCTTTGCAGCGGTATTTCCAGCAGGAGGCGGTGCTGTTGCGACAGGTGCTACATCTGCAGGCGGCGGTGATGTGGCCTTTGCCGGCCTGTCCGATTTCTGTGGTGCTGAAGGACCGGGTAGAGCCTTTTGGGCAATTTCGTCCCTTTGATTTAATCCACTCTTGGCGCCGGGGGGTACCGGATTGGTTTCCGGTGCGGAAGCAACCAGACCCGATTCCGATTCAACGCCGGCATCAGACAAATCCTGCGTTTGGGCGGTGGGTTGCTCTTCAGTTTTTGCCAACGGCGCTGTTGATCGATCTGCCTGAAATCGGGGAAAAAAGAAAATGGCGCCAATTAATAACACAACTGCTGCCGCCGCCGCCATCCACATGCCTAAAGGCAGACGGCGGCCTCCCGGATTGCCATGCAGACGTCTGCGCAAGCGTTCGAGTTGTAGCTCGTGCTGGGAATCCGGCATGGCAGAAAACCCCTCCCAGGCTTCGCGCCGAAAATCATCGGCAGATGCCAGCGCATGCAGTTCCTGTTCGTCGGAGCGGGTAAAATCGCCAGAAAGCCAACGTTCCAGGAGTTCGAGGAAACGCGCGTCGTCCGTATGCACAGAAGGGTTCAAGTTATTATTGATTTTTTATTTGATTGTATTCAGGCGGGGCTTGGAGCCACCGCCTGAATTATTCCATTTATTCACCAAAACTGTTTTTTACACCGGCTTTTTCCAGACAAATTTTGAGGTTTCGCCGTCCATTCTGAATGTAGGATCTGATCTTTCCCACCTCTTCCGAAAGCAGATCGGCAATTTCTTTGTACGATTTTTCTTTAAAATAAAACAATTCCACGCTCTGCCGTTGTGCTCCGGGGAGCTCATCCAGGCACTTAGTCAAAGGCTTTTCAGGTGAAGAATTATTTGCCGGCAATTCCACTTCAAAAGGCGCTTCAACAGCATCGTAGTAAACCATATCTTCCGGCGGGTGAAAATCCGTAGGGCGCCGGTTGTTCTTCCGCCATTCCATCAGGCAATAATTCCGTGCCAACACATACAACCAACCCCGGAACGAATCAATCTGGTGTTCTGGCACCTTGCGCGTCAGTTCTTCATAAATGCCCATCACAGCATCCTCCGCCTTGCCGCTGTCGCGATAAATTTTCAAACAAACACCATACACCATCGGCATGTACCGCTCATACAACGCGCCCAAATACCGGGCTTCGCCACTGGCCCGGTACTGAGCCAGCAGTTCGTCATCGGTCCGCGGGTCAGCCGCCGGATTGGAGCGAAGGATTTTGAGCATGCCTTAGAGCCGGTTTTACCGGAAAACGGGTCTTTTCCCGTCAAAGGTATAGAAAGGATGCTGTTTTGCCGAAAAATACACAGCTTAGGCCCCGGTGTTTTAATTTTGTCAAAATGACATCTAACGGTTTGCAAAATGCGCACGATCAGTGGCTGTTATTACAACATAAGAGCACTTTGAACTGTTCTTTTTAATAAAAAATACCATGAAACTACTACGCCGAAATACCATATTGGCGCTCCTGTTGCTCATATTTGCGGGACAAGCTTTTGCCCAAGATGCCCGGGAAATTGTCAAAAAAGCCGATGAAAAAGCCCGGGGGAACAGTTCCATCGCCCAAATGACCATCACCACCGTCCGGCCAAAATGGACCAGAAGCATGGAACTGAAAGTCTGGGGTAAAGGCACCGACTACGCCCTGCTGCTCGTCCAGTCGCCCGCCAAAGACAAAGGGGTGAGTTACCTCAAACGCAAAAATGAAGTCTGGAACTGGCTGCCTACGCTCGAACGCACCATCAAACTTCCCCCTTCGATGATGGGTGAATCCTGGATGGGCACCGACTTTACCAACGACGATCTGGTAAAAGAAGCCTCCGTGGTGGACGATTATACCCACACGCTGCTCGGTACGGAAAAACAAGCCGGGCGCGACTGCTATAAAATTCAGATGATCCCAAAGCCCGATGCCGCCATCATCTGGGGCAAGCTGTTGATGTGGATCGACAAAAGTGAATACCTGGAACTTCGTACCGAGTTTTACGATGAGGATGGCGAACTGGTTAATACCATGATTGGCTCGGAGGTAAAAAATATTGGCGGACGAATGTTGCCTACCAAGGTGGAGATGATTCCTGCCGAAAAGAAAGGGCATAAAACCACGATTACCTATTCGTCCATACAGTTTGACCAGCCACTTTCCGACAGTTTTTTTACCACCAATAACATGACCAAAGTAAAATAGGCACCATGCTGCTCAAACTTGCCTGGCGCAATATCTGGCGCAACCGAAACCGCTCCCTGATCACAATGAGTGCTATCGCCAGTGCTGTGCTGCTGGCAGTGGCTACGGTGTCGCTGCAGCAAGGGGTATGGGGGCACCTGATCAAAAATCTGGTGAGCCTGTACACGGGTTATGCGCAGGTGCATGCCAAGGGGTATTGGGAAGAGCAGACACTGGAAAACTCATTCGAGATCGATAAGGCTGTCGAACAGCAAGTGGCTGGCACAGCTGGTGTAAACGCCATCGCGCACCGCCTCGAAAGTTTTGCGCTGGCTTCATCCGGCGATAAAACACGGGGTTGCCTCGTGGTTGGAATAAATCCTTCTGAAGAAGAGCGCCTGACACAATTGAGCCAGAAAATCCAATCCGGACACATGCTCAAATCCGATCAGGATGGCGCTTTGGTGGCTGAAGGGCTGGCGGAGAAGCTGGACCTCAAACTCGGGGATACCCTGGTGCTGCTCACGCAAAGCTTCTACGGCAGTACAGCGGCGATGAAAACCCCGATCCGGGGTTTGCTACATTTCGGCTCGCCAGATCTCAACAACCAGATTGCTTACATCCCGATTAACCGTGCCCAATACTGGCTCGATGCATCGGGCAGGGCTACCTCCCTGGTGGTTGGGCTTGAGCGACCGGAAAACCTGCCCGCAGTGGCGCGGTCTTTAAAAAACAGTTTACCCAAAACCTTCGAGGCGTTGACCTGGAAAGAAATGATGCCCGAAATAAACCAGCATATCGAGGCCGACTCTGCGGGCATGTATATCATGCTCGGCGTGCTGTACCTGCTCATTGCTTTTGGCATTTTTTCTACGCTGTTGATGATGCTGGCCGAGCGGCAGCGGGAATTCGGGATGCTAAATGCTTTAGGCATGCAGCCTTGGTCTATTGCCCGGGTCGTGCTTGCCGAAACGGTGTTTTTGACGCTTTGCGGGAGTTTGGCAGGGCTGTTACTCAGTTATCCGCTGGTGTGGTACCTGGCCGAGCACCCCATTCAACTGGGGGGCGATATGGCAGAGATTTATGCAAAATTCGGCTTTGAAGCCATTTTCCCGGCTACGATCAAGGCTAAAATATTTATTGATCAAACCCTGGTTGTCCTCATCGTTGGTTTGGTACTCGCCATCTATCCGGTTTGGCGGGTACTGCGACTGAACGCCGTGGAGGCCATGCGACATTAATGGTTACTGGTTTCTGGTTGGAGGGTTAGAAGGTTTTCAACATCCCGCTAAGTCCAGTAACCAGTAACCCTCTAACCAGTAACCTTTAAACCAGTAACTAGTAACCTTCTAACACAAATGCTAACCATCATAGCCTGGCGGAATTTATGGCGCAACCGGACGCGCAGCCTGATCATCACCACCTCCGTGGCGTTGGGGATGTGGGCCGGTACCTTTATCATGGCGATATACTTCGGCATGGGCGAGGCCAGGTTGCGTATTGCCATTGATAACGAAGTTTCCCATATTCAGGTCCATCACCCCGGTTTTGCCGACGACAAGGAGGCGAAGTACAACATGCCGATGGATAGCCTGGATCAGGTTTTCCAGCAAATACCAGCCATCAAGGCGTATAGCCTGCGCAGCGTAACCACCGGTATGCTGGCCACCACTTCCGGCAGCCAGGGTATTCAGGTAAACGGCGTAGATCCGGCTGCTGAACAAGCCACCCGGGGCATGAAGGATTTTGTCCAGGAAGGCGATTATCTCGACCCGGAAAAGCGCAACCGCGTGTTGGTGAGCACCAAACTGGCGCAAAAATTAAAACTGGACATTGGAAACAAAATCGTGCTTACCCTACTCGACACGGCTAACAACATCACCGCCGGCGCATTTCGAATTTGCGGGCTATACCACACCAATAATGCTCCCCTGGACGAGTTGAATGTTTTTGTCCGAAAATCCGACCTCGACCATTTGATCGGCACGGCCGGACGTGCGCATGAAGCGGCTATTTTGTTGCACCGCGATGACGACCTTGACTCAGTTTTTCAAAAATTAAAACAAGCACTCCCGCAGTACCGGATTGAACGCTGGCAGGAAATTTCCCCGGAAACAGCATTGGTGCTTTCGTCCCTGGACACCTACTCCCTGGTTTTCATTTTCATCATTCTTCTGGCCTTGTCATTTGGCATTATCAATACCATGTTGATGGCTGTGCTGGAACGCACCCGGGAAATCGGTATGCTCATGGCAGTTGGGATGAACAAACTAAAGGTGTTCGGCATGGTTGTTTGGGAAACCATCATGCTGGCTGTAGTTGGAGCACCGGTGGGCTTGCTGGCAGCCTGGCTGACAACCCTTTGGCTCGGCCACACCGGCATCAATCTGGGACCTGTGATGGGCGAATCACTCCGTGATTTCGGCTACGCCCCGGTTATTTATCCAATTCTGCCCTGGCACAACGTGCTGCAAACCATGCAACTCGTGCTAATCACCGCTGTGGTGGCTGCCATTTTTCCTGCTTTGAAAGCCCTGCGCCTGAAGCCGGTGGAGGCAATCAGAACGTGAATAAACTGATCCGTTGAGTTATTGATTTGAAAAAGCCTTTTCGAAAAATACATGCAAACTGAATTTCCAAAACCATCCAAATCAACATAAAATGCAAACCGTAATTGACGCCCACAACATTTCAAAAGTGTACAACCCGGATACCATTCCGGTGCATGCTGTGAACAACGTGCACCTGCACCTGAACCGCGGGGAATTTACGGCGCTTGTGGGCCCCTCCGGCTCAGGAAAAACCACACTCCTTAATATTATTGGCGGATTGGACGCTCCTTCGGAGGGCCAGGTGGTGATCAATGGGGTGGATATTTCCAACCTGAAACCCAATCAATTGATCGACTTCCGGTTGCACAATATTGGTTTTGTCTTTCAGGCCTTCAACCTGATCCCGGTGCTCACTGCCAGTGAAAATGTGGAATTCATCATGCTCCTGCAGAAAAAGCCCAAAGCGGAACGCAATAAGCGGGTACAGGAACTGCTGGCTTCGGTCGGCTTGTCGGACAAACTCGACGCCCGGCCCAACCAGCTTTCGGGCGGACAGCAGCAACGGGTTGCCGTTGCACGCGCACTGGCTTCCCGACCACAATTTATCCTTGCCGACGAGCCCACGGCCAACCTCGACAGTCACTCGGCCGCTACCCTGCTGGACATTATGGAAAAAATGAACCGCGAGGAAGATGTCACCTTCCTGTTTTCAACGCACGACCAACGCGTGATCGACCGCGCGCGCCGGGTAATTACCCTCGTCGATGGTCGGATTGAAAGCGATAGCGCTGAAACCCAAATTAAGCATTGAAAAAATCCTTCACTGCGGCAACAATCTGATTTTGCGTCATAGAATCGGCCGGGTGCACGGACTTAACCTGTGGGTGAAAGTGCTTGATGTTCATAATCGCTTGTTGCAAGCCTATCTTCGCCTCGGCCGGCCCAAATAGCATCAGTTCATCGGCTTGCGGATCGACAGCACCCAAAATGGCTTCGAAGTATTGTTTTTCAGCCTTTTTCCGGCGCGCCAGAAAAGCCTGCTCATTGATCGCACTTTGTGGGCCCCAGGGCGCTTTGCTGCGCGAGCCGCCTTTCGGCACACCCCATTCGATTTCGGATTGAATATGTTTGATTTCCGGCTTTGCATCTTTTTGCCCATCCAGAATAATCAGCCAGGCCTCTTTGAAGTCCAGCCAGATCCCGATTTGCTTCTTGTTGGTAGCCATGATAATCCATTTTTAGTTTCATAAAACTAACGTCGTCCCAAGCGGAAATGTTTAGATAAATCAATGCCGGCTGCCCATGGGCGAGATTGATTAGTGTACTATTCTGTTTTTTCATTTTATGCATAAAAAAACGGCATGTGGAATAACCACATACCGTTTAGGGGAAAAATCCAGGTCGAATATAATTAAGCGACCTTGGTCAATTGTACGTTCAGCACCAGACGGACATCATCGCCTACCACAACGCTGCCGGCCTCCGTAATAGCGCTCCATTTCAATCCAAATTCTTTCCGGTTGATTTTACCTGTAATTTCAAAACCTGCCTTGGTATTGCCGTAGGGATCAACCGCTGTGCCGTTGTACTCCACATCGAGCGTTACCGGCTTGGTGATATCGCGTATGGTCAGGTCACCTTTCAATTGGTAAGTACCATCAGCTTGTTTATCAAAGGAGGTAGATTGGAAGGTGAGTTGAGGGAATTTTTCGGCATTGAAAAAGTCATCGGACTTGAGGTGTGCATCCCGCTGTTCATTGTTCGTATTGATACTGTCGACATCTGCAGAGAAGCGAATCTCGGCATCTTCAAAGTCATCGCCATCGGCATCCACCGTAGCATCGAATTTTCCAAAAGCACCCGTGACGGTCGAAACCATCATATGTTTTACCTTAAAATGAATTTCGGAGTGGGCAGTGTCAATTTTCCAGGTTGTTTTTACTGCTGTGTTTGTCATGATTTATTTGTTTAAAAAATTTGAAAAATGATTCAGATGGCCCGACAGGCGCACAAGCCTGTGGGTAGTTGATTTTTAAGGGTTTAAACAAGGTTGTGGTGCGGTTGCGCCAGGTATCAGCCGACTTGCATCGGCACTTCCATCAACAGGACTTTAGCATCGCTGTCGGCACTGATGGTAATTTTTTCTGTGTCCCAGATCCCAAATCCATCACGTTTGTTGAGGGTCTGCCCTTCGATGGTCACATCGCCGTCGAGCACGAATGCGTACACGCCATTACCGGCACGTTTGAGGGTATAACTGGTTTTGTGCCCCTTTTCCAGATTGCCCATGTGAAACCAGGCATCCTGATGGACCCAGACGCCGTCGTCGTCGGGGTTGGGCGAAAGGATCTGGAAAAG
Organism: Lewinellaceae bacterium; assembly: GCA_020636075.1. Taxonomy (GTDB): domain Bacteria; phylum Bacteroidota; class Bacteroidia; order Chitinophagales; family Saprospiraceae; genus M3007. The sequence goes on from JACJYO010000001.1 coordinate 637,736, forward strand.
CTGGTTTTTCAGATCCTTGTTATCCAGCGTGATCTGATCGTAGCGCGGAGATACATTCCTTTGTTTTGGGAAAACCCAGATTTGCAGGAATTTCACCTCCTTATCGCCGTTTTTGTTGTACTCGCTGTGGGTAATGCCGGTCCCGGCGCTCATAACCTGCACATCGCCTTTGCGGATCACAGCCACATTGCCCATGCTGTCTTTGTGCTCCAGATCGCCTTCCAGGGGAATGGAGATGATTTCCATGTTGTCGTGCGGGTGTGTTCCGAATCCTTTGCCAGGTGCTACGCGGTCGTCGTTCAGCACACGCAGTACACCGAAGTGTACCCGCTCAGGGTTGTAATAGTTGGCAAAGCTAAAAGTGTGGTGCGAATTGAGCCAGCCGTGATCGGCATGCCCACGGGTGTCGGCTCTATGTAAAACGGTCTTCATTGTCTTGAGTTCACTGTTTGGTAAATGATTGAATCCTACCTGGGCTTGTGGCACCTGCGCCATCAGTTTGTCGTAGGTAGATGTACTTGGAGCGGCTTTTTTGGCCGACAGCAAGGAACTTCCTGCTGCCACACCTGCTGCGCCGAGCAGCGTTTTCTTTAGAAAATGTTTTCTGTTCATCTTTTTCCAGGTCTTTGTTTGCAATTGATAGTGCAAAGATGCCGGGTATATCCGGCAGCAGTGATACAAAAATGGATGCCCTACATATAAAAATGGCGGAAAAGTCGCTGGGTACATTTACTGTGCCCGAAAATCAGAGGGAGACAGACCCGTTTGCTTTTTGAAAAACGCACTAAAATGCAGCGGTTCTTCAAATCCAATATTGTAACCTATCTCCTTGACTGCCAAATCCGTATGCAAGAGCAAGCGCTTGGCTTCCAGGGTCAGGCGATCCTGAATCAGCTCTTTGGCCGTTTTTCCGGTGAGTGTTTTTACGGTAAAACTCAGATGTTTGGCAGATATGGGAATTTCGGATGCATAATCCGACACCTTGTGCCACTCCTGGAAATGCCGGTCGATAAGCACTTTAAATTCCCGAAGCAGGCAGACCCCGCTGTCGCGCTCGTCCAGTTGAGTCGTATTGAGCGAAAGGCTGTTGCTGCAGTAGATCAAAAAAAGCTGAAGCAAGGAACCCAGTGCCCGATTCTGGTAATGCAAGTGAGCCTGTTCGATCCGCTCCATTTCGGTCATCAGCCTGTCGAGTTGGTCAAAGGTCGCCGCATCTACTTCAAGTGGCGGGCTGTCTCCAAAGGGCCGGAACAGATTAATGTTGGAAATAAAACTTTCCGGGATACTGTTTTCTACCAGGAAATCTTTCGAAAAAGTAAACACCCAACCTTCCGGTTTTGTCGGCGTATGCACGAGATGCACCTGCCCGGGGCTCACAAAATGTACCTGGCGCTCCCCAAAATAATGCGTCTGGTAGTCCACTACGTGTTTGCCCGTGGCTTTTTTTATCAACAAAACGGTGTAGTAGGCGTGCCGGTGCGGCACCTCGGACTTGCCTTGCATCTGTTCAAAAATGGCCTCCATGCGTTGCACCTGAAACGTACCGTGATGCGGGCGCTGTTGAAGATGTATGGCGGAATCGGGCATGACAGGCTGTGTTTTTTTGATAAACAGGCCTGAGCCGACAAAGTTTTAGCCGGCCAGGCAGCCCAGGCTTTTCATCCAGTCCAGTTCTTCCGGCGTGAAGGCTGGTGGTGGCGGCAATTCGTTGTAATTGATTGATTTTTCAAATGCCCGTTGTAAATACATTTCCTTTAGTGCGGCACCAAGATCGAGAAAAGTGTCGTCATCCGGCTGTTTCAACGGAACCGGAATAACCGGTAATGTATCCTGAATATTGACCGCCCAAATCTGCGTCTTGCCCACCCCGGCCCGCAACAAATCAACCATGTAGTGGCATTTGGGCAAGTACGGATGCGCCAACGGACGCTCGCCGCGGCGGAGGAGGTCAATTTCGATGAGATGCACACCGGCGTAATGCAGGCGCTCGCGTTTTTCCCGATAGGGTTGTAAACCCGGTTTGCGTTTATTCACCGGGGAAAGAATTTCTATCGCAGTAATCAGTTTGTTATTTTTCCGGTCCCGGATTTCAACAACCGGAATCTTAATTTCAATTGGTTTAATATCCGGAAGTACAATTGTTTCGGGGGTAGTACGAACGCCATAACTTGCAGCAGACTCGCGTACCTGGTTTGCTTTTCGAAAAACTTCAACATCCGGATACATAATACCGATATCTTCTTCCGGCGCTGTATCCTCAACGGTATAATTGTTCAGGTGAACAACATAAGCATCTGCCAGCCGCGGCGTCAGCTGAACAGAAATCAAATAAGCCAGGCTGTTATGCACATCAGGGAAAAGATGCCCCTCGAGATAAGGGTCCATACCGGGAAAAGGAGATTTCATGGTTTTATTTTTTCCAAAATTAAGGAGATTCTATTGAAAAATTCTTGTTTAAAAAACAACCACCCATGTTGACACGCACGCTCTACGGCGCTCTTTTGTTCCTGTTTATTTGCCGCCCGGGAACCATTTCAAGTCAATCGGCCGACATCTCTCCATGGGCTTTTCGCGGGTATGTAAAAAATCTCCAGCAATGGCAGTTCAACAGCGTACCCAACTCGCTTGTTTCAGGGGGCTTTTTCCACAACCGCCTCATGCTGAAGTACACGCCCGACTCGCTTTGGACGTTTGACGTGGAACTGCGCAACCGGCTGTTTTACGGGGAATGGGTGCGGGTACAACCGGGTTTTGCCGAGGGGCTGGACAACGACAATGGTCTGATCGACCTCGCTTTTGTCCCCGTCGACAAGCCGGCATTGGTGGCCAGTGTGCTAGCCGACCGGCTTTGGGCACAATGGGCGCGCGGTCGCTGGCAGGTTCGGGCAGGCCGGCAGCGGATCAACTGGGGCAAAACGCTTACCTGGAACCCCAACGACTGGTTCAACGCCTGGAATTTTCTCGACTTCGATTACGAGGAGCGCCCTGGCTCTGATGCCTTGCGGGTGCAATACCAAACGGGCGGCTTTTCCGAGTTCGACCTTGCCATTAGTCCGGCCCGGCACATTCGCAATGCCGTGGCTGCACTACGCTACGGCGGCCATTTCGGACGCATCGATTGGCAGGGACTTGCCGGCGTGTACCGCAACCGGCTGGCAGCCGGGTTGGGTTGGGCCGCCGACGTCGGGCAAGCTGGCCTGAAAGGCGAAATCTCGGTATTTCAACCCATCGACTCCACAGCAGGCGTAACCAGCGTAAGTGCTACTGCCGAAGTGAACATGTTGTTTGGCGGTTCCTGGTTTTGCAGCGGCGGCCTGCTGATCAACTCCAACGGGATTGGCGGCCGGGCCAATCTGTTCCAACTTGCACAGATCAATCTGACGGCTGACAATCTGATGCCCGGAAAATTGTCTTTTCTGGCTTCGGTATCGCATCCGTTCACGCCACTGCTGCAAGGCGCACTGTCCGCCGTGTATTCGCCCAACGGCCAACTTATCATCCTGATCCCTACGGTGGCCTGGTCGGTGGCTAATAACTGGGACATTGATCTGACGGGGCAATTGTTCTGGCTGGAAAACAACGCCGGGAATGTGGCGAACCTGGGCAATGGAATTTTTTTACGCGTGCGGTGGAGTTTTTGAAAAGATTACATTCTCAAATGCGTTGCAACTCCTCCTCACCACCGGTTCTCCGTTTTCGTGCAGATTGCACTTTTTTATTGCCGAATGTATTGGTCCAGGAAAGCATAAATACCCGCTCAGCGAATTGGTAGGAATACCGTACATACGAATTGACTTCGGCCTGGTCAATGGTACCGAACCAGTTTGTAGACTGAAAAAGGTCCGTGGCCGCAAATCGCAACTTACCCCATTCGTTCCCCAGTTTTTTTTCAATTCCAATATCCAGCGAGCCGGTTGCTTTCCAGTATGCCGTTCCCCAATACCCCGGTGAATTGAAATTACCAGAAACCTCCAGCGTAAAGCCATTGGTCAAATTGAAGGAATGCGTCGAGTTGAAGCCGTACTCCATATTATGGACACGAATCGGTAAATCTTCCAGTTTGAAATTGATTTCGCGGTAATTGGTAAACACGTTGTTGCTAACCTCCCACCATGCCGTGGGATGCAAGGGAAAGAAAACGTTGACACCTGCCACCTTTTCATTGTCCAGATTATCCTGCAAATTCAGCTGCCGGTTGGTCACGGGATCAACCCTTGCCACGTACCGCATTGGTTCATTGGTCAGGCTATAGGACAAGCCCATATGCATCGACCGGATGGTATAGTTCAGATTCAGGGCATTCGTAAATGCCGGCTGGATGGCAGGATTCCCCGTCTGAATCGTCGATGGATCGCTGAAAATCAACCAGGGCGCCAGTTGGCGGATTGTTGGCCGGCTGATCCGGCGGCTGTACGAGAAGTTGAGGCTTTGGGTTTCCGACAGCTTTCGGGTGATGAACAACGTCGGGAACCAGGATCCGTATTGGCGATCCACAACATCGGGCTCTTCGTCGGAGCCCAGGTTGGTGTCGGTGTATTCGTACCGAATACCGGCTTTGAGATCGATCTGGGTTCCGAGTTTTCCTGAAAATGTTGCGTAGACACCGGCTACTTTTTCGCGCAGGCGGAACAAGGCAGTAAATTCCGGATCAACAATCCAGTCTTGCTGTGTTTCCCGACTCTCGAGGCGCACATCGTTATCAAAAACCAGGCTGGTAAATTTTCCGCCGGTCTCAATTTTTCCAATATTACCCGTTGGAAAGCTGTAATCGGCTTTCGCAACTGCAATTCCGATCGGTGTTTTTTTGTTGAACCGGAGTTCCCTGTGCTCGGTTGGATTTCCGGCCGCGTCTTGCTCGGTCAGTTCATAATAGGTTGGGTTTTTCATGTCGTACCGGATGTAATCCAGGTCCAGGTTAAATGTCTGCTTTTTGGGAAAGGTATGGGCCAGATTCACATTTCCGGCAAACGACTGGTTATGATTCGTTTCGGTATTGGGCATCACGAGCCGACTTTCGACGGCTCTGTTTCTGGAATATGTGGTTGTGTTGAGGGCTTCCATATACCAGTTGCGGTCGAAAAATGTACCCAGAACGCCAATTACAGTTTTGGGACCCACCTGAAAATCGGCGCCAATGCGCGCGTTCTGCGTACGGGTTGGTGTATGCGGGCGGTCGCTGTAGGTGTCTGTTTCCAAAAGATCATTCCCCTGCAGGATACTCCGGTAATTGGTGAATACCTGCGGGTTTAGGTTAAAATCATAGTCGTAATTCCCAAACCAGTTGATCTTGTTTTTACGGTAATTAAAATACAGACCGGCACCGTATTTCCCGCCCCGGCCATAACCGGCCTTGGCCGAATAGCCGCCATTCAGTCCTTCATCACCGCTTTTTTTCAACACGATATTGATAATGCCGGCGTTACCGGAAGCTTCAAAATTGGATGGTGGGGTGTGGATGAGTTCAATATGATCGATATTGTCTGCATTCATGCCGGATAGCATATCCACCACCGCGTCAATTGGCAACCGTTGGATTTTGTCGTTGATCATCACCATCACCCCGTCTTTACCAGCCAGGGAAATAGATTTTGTCAATTTATTCACCTGCACTCCTGGCGAGCGCTGGAGTACTTCCAAAGCGTTCCCACCCGCATTGGTGATGCTATTGGCAACATTGACCACGACGCGATCAATTTTTTGTTCCAAAAAAGGGCGTTTTGCAGTTACCTCAACCTCCCGGATTGCCGTCGTATTTTCCTCCAAAACCACCGTTCCTATCAACTTATTCCCTTCCAGCGAAAATGGATCTGTTGTGGTTCCCAGGAAACCCAACATGGAAAACCGGAGCATATAAGTACCCGAAGGAATATTTTTAAAAACATAGCCTCCTGCCTCTGAGGTGAATACCCCGTGCACCAGTGAACTATCTGAAGCCGCCAGCAACAGGGCATTGGCATACGATAAGGGCTTCCCTGCGGCATCGGTGATTGTGCCCGACACCTGGTGTTGTGCCAACAGCGAGGAAGTACCGGAAAGGAAAAGGAAGAGGACGCAAATGTGTCGAACAAAAGGATTGGCTTCCATTCAGTTTGATCTTAGGTGAATTTAAACCCGGAATTACCGGAAATGCGCAGCCAAACTTACGTGATTTTTATAAAAACTGGTCGACGGTAGGGATGCCGCAAAAAATAACCGGCTTTGTCAAAATCAGTCAAGAAAATGGCACAGGAGCTTAACGCTGAGCCAATTAGCAGCGAAGGAAGCTTTAATAAAAATGGACAGGACCAATACCCTTTTTCATAGTAGCCTGTTGATCCTGTCCACTATTTAAACCACAATATTCACAATCCGCCCCGGCACCACGATCACTTTACGCACCGGCTTCCCATCGAGGTTGCGCTGTACGAAATCCTGTTGTAAAACCAGCGCCTCCACATCAGCGGGTTTGGCATCGGCGGTCACTTCGATGTCACCGCGCAATTTCCCGTTGATCTGTACCGGATAGGTGACCGTGTCGGCTTTCAGGTATTCCGGGTTGAGTACCGGCCAGGTAGCATCGCACACGCTGCCTTCATGGCCCAGGCGGTGCCAAAGTTCTTCGGCAATATGCGGGGCAAAGGGCGCCAGCATTACCACTGCCGGTTCAAGGATAGCGCGTTTGCTGCTTTTGATCGTACGCAGCTCGTTGGTCAGGATCATAAAATGGCTGACGCAGGTATTCATGGAAAAGCGTTCGATGTCCTCGGTTACCTTTTTTATACAGCTATGCAGGATGCGCAGTTCGTCGCGATCGGGTGCTTCGTCGGTCGGCAACCAGGTATTGTTTTCGCCAACAAACAGCCCCCAGAAACGGCGCAGGAAGTTGTACACCCCGGTAATGCCCTTGGTATCCCAGGGCTTGGCCACTTCAATGGGGCCCAGGAACATCTCATACATCCGGAAACAGTCGGCGCCGTATTGGGTCACCATGTCGTCCGGATTGACGACGTTGTATTTGGACTTGGACATTTTCTCCACCTCCTGATTGCAGATAAATTGTCCGGCAGCATCCACCTTAAAATTGGCCCGCTGGAACATGGGCAGTTGCCGCGCTTTTTTCAGGTCGAGCACGTTATTGTCGACCAGGCTGATATCGACGTGTAATTCGGAAAAGCAGGAAGGAGAGTATTTGTCTGTCAGGTTGCGCGAAACAAAAAGGATTTCCGACTCCGGCCCTTTTTCGGTCATAAAAAACCGCTCACGGCTTTCCAGTGCTTCCCGGATTTTTCCGGCAAAATGTTCCGGCGTGTTGATTTGGTCGATCAGTTCTTCCATGAAAAAGATCATCAGGCGCTTGCCATCGGCCTCCGCCGACTGCCGGATGGTTTCGATCTTGTCCGTCTGTTTCCACGAAACGACTTCAATAACCAGGTCATTGGTTTCAAAGGCAAAATCGTAAGTATACGACTCTTCCAGCCGGGAGGCAGGGATCTGCATTGGACCGTATTCTTTAAAAAACGGCTGCAAAACCTTGATCCAAAGGTATTCTTCGTAAAAACACTCCTTGGCCCGGAAGGCAATGCTCGACAAACCCTGGATCATTCCCTGGTTGGTCAGCTTTTTGGCGTATTCGCGTTCAGGAACCAGGCCCAGGTCAAACAGGAAATGATTCCAGAAACGGCTGTACAACAAGTGGCCTACGGCGTGCTCCGAGCCACCGATGTACCAGTCGACTGTTTGCCAGTAGTTTACGGCTTCCGAACTGCAAAACGCTTTGTCGTTGTGGGGGTCCATGTAGCGGTAGAAATACCAGGACGAGCCTGCCCAACCGGGCATGGTGCTCAGTTCATATTCGTAACCCGAACCTCCAGGTTCGGGAAAGTATCGCCAGCCCTCAGCACGAGCCAGTGGCGGTTCGCCCGTTTCAGTGGGCAGATACTTGTCCACCTTGGGCAAAACCAGCGGCAGATCTTTTTCGTCGATCAGGCAGGGCACGTCGTCTTTCCAGTACACGGGCACCGGTTCGCCCCAGTAGCGTTGGCGGCTAAACACCGCGTTGCGCAGTTTGTACTGCACCTTGCCTTTGCCCAGGCCCTGCTCTTCGAGCCAATTGGTGAGTTTGGGCACGGCTTCATCATAAGTCAGGCCATCGATCATGCCCGAGTTGACGTAGCGGCCCTCCTTGGTTGGGTCGGCAGCCTGATCGAGGCCTTGTTGCGCATCGAGAATGGGAATGATCGGCAGACTGAAATGCGTGGCAAAATTCCAGTCGCGCTGGTCACCGCTTGGTACGGCCATCACGGCGCCGGTGCCGTAGCTCGCCAGCACATAGTCGGCGATGAATACCGGGATTTTTTCTTTGGTAAACGGGTTTATGGCAAAAGCACCGGTATTGGCGCCGGTCACTTTTTTCACCTCCGACATACGTTCGATTTCACTGCGCGAGGCTGCCCAACGCACGTATGCATCCACTTCAGCGCGGTGGTTATCGGTTGTAATTTGGGCAACCAGTGCATGTTCGGGTGCCAGCACCATAAATGTGGCACCGTAAATCGTGTCGACACGGGTGGTGAACACATCAATCGAGTCGCCAGGATGACCATCCACGGCAAAGCGCACTGATGCGCCCTGTGAGCGACCGATCCAGTTGCGTTGTTGTTCCTTGATGGAGTCGGGCCAGTCGATATCATTGAGCCCATCGAGCAGGCGGTCGGCATAGGCCGTGATACGCATGCTCCATTGTTTCATCAGTTTGCGCTCCACGGGGTAGCCGCCGCGTTCGCTGACGCCGTCTTTCACCTCGTCGTTCGAGAGTACTGTGCCCATAGCCGGGCACCAGTTGACGTAGGACTCTTCCGGAAATGTCAAACGATATTTCAGCAAAAGTTGCTGCCGTTCTTTTTCCGACATTTGCTGCCATTCGGCAGCGGTAAAGTGCGGCGTATCTTCATCGCAAACGGCGCGTACAGCCTTATTTCCACTTTTCCCAAAACGGTCGATCAAATCTTTGATTCGCAGTGCCTTGCCGGCATCCAGGTCGAAGTAATGCTCAAACAGGCGCATGAAAATCCACTGCGTCCAGCGGTAATATGCCGGGTCACTGGTGCGCACTTCGCGTTCCCAATCGAAGCCAAACCCGATGTTGTCCAACTGCTCGCGATAACGCTGGATATTCTGCTCGGTGGAATCCGCCGGGTGGATGCCCGTTTGAATGGCATATTGTTCTGCGGGCAGGCCAAAGGAGTCATAGCCCATGGGGTTGAGCACATTGAAGCCCTTCAGCCGTTTGTACCGCGCGACGATATCGCTGGCAATATATCCCAGAGGGTGCCCGACATGAAGTCCGGCCCCGGAAGGATAGGGGAACATGTTCAGAATGTAGAATTTGGGTTTAGACGTGTCATTTTGCACCTGATAGGTGCGCTGGTCTTTCCACCAGTTTTGCCATTTTGATTCAATGTCGCGCGGAGCGTATTCCATAAGGTCGATAGCCGGAAGACAGCGGATAGTGCGCCGTCTATTGTTTCGTGAAGCGGCAAAATTAGGGATTTTGAAAGAATAATATTTCAAATAAAGAAACCAGATGCCCGCTAAAAAAGTTTCTGCGGCTTTCTGCGTTATTTGAATTCCCCCGTTGAACAGAATCCTGTTTTGTTTTAATAATTAAAAATAACAAATCCGCTGGTATGAACACAATCCCTACCGTTTTACTCCTTGTTTTCCCCTTTTTCATTCAAGCCCAGGAATCCATAAGTCGCGATACTGTCCCATTTGCTTTTTGGGGCTCCACGTTGTGGCAATACAGCCATGCAGTGGACCAAATCCGCAGCCCCGACGGCCAAACACTTTTGGCCGTGCGCAAATACTATCCCAATGGCGCGGTGGCTGAAGAATACCTCCGGCAAAGTGACACACTCTGGTTGTTCCAACAGTATGATAGTCTTGAACATTCCCACATGCTGGTCCGCGGCCTGTACGAAGCCGATCCCGAATTTCAGGTATTGGATACCCTGGTAACTTTTGACCCTGAAAACTATGAAAGAACCATACTCCTGCGCTATTCCCGGTATGCCTTCAAAACCGGCCCCTGGCTGGAGCAAGACCGCAACGGCTATGTCTGGACCGGTATGTATGAAGATGGGTTGCGCGAAGGGCTCTGGGAAAAACGCGATGCGTTTGACTACACTGAATTGCGCGGCTATGAGTACTACGGTGGTGAAATAACCGGCGACACAACCCTGAACTGGGCTCTTTCGGCAGACACAGCCCGCATTATCGGCCTGTTGTGTGAAGGCGTGGTGCCGGCACAATACGGCGGCATTGTGCAGGAAAATACGCCCGGAGGACTGTGGCGGCTTTGCTTTGTCGGACCCGATATGCTGGGCACCCACAAGTTGTGGCGATTCAACCACCTGGACTACCTGCCCGATCAATGCACGAACGACAGCTGGGGCAGTTACCTGTTTCAGGAAGACCGCACACTGCTGTTTATGGTCAGCAATCAAACATTCAACTATGTTTTTCGGGACCAAGGGCGTTGGGAATTACTCGATGGAAATAAGATACTCCTGTCCCTCCCCAAAAAGGGAGACACCCGTTTTCAGATGAAATATCTTGCGAATGGCGAATTGATCCTGGTGGAATTGCCCCGCTAGTAACTTATATTTGAGGGAACAAAACTTCCGTGCTTATGAAAACTGCGTACATATTCGCCGGATCACTGCTTTGTTCTGCCCTGTTCTTGCAATGCGCCGCCTCACGCCAACTGCGGCTCGCCGACCAAAATGCCGAAACCGTTCGCCTCTGGTTTGAAGAAGGCTGGAACCACAACCGAAACGAGGAACTGCTGGAGCGCGTTTTTGCGCCCGATTGGGAGGACGGCAATCCACTTCGACCGGACCAGACTACCGGCATTGAAGGCATGCGCGAATTCGTAAAGTATTACCAAACCGCTTTCAGTGAAGCCCATTTTACCATTACGCACTTGTTTGCTACCGAGAAACAAGTAGCGCTTCGCTATGAGGTTTCGGCCAAACATATCGGACCAGCCTTTGGCGTGCCGGCTACCGGAAAACACTTTACGTCAACCGGCATTTTGATCTACGATATGGAAAACGCCCGAATACGGCGAACCTGGCAGGAGCTGGACCTCATGGGCATTATGAAACAACTAAAAGATGACGCCAACTAAACACTAAACTCAAGTATTAAAACAGACAACTATGATTCGTTCCCTGATCAAACTCGGCCTTTTGTTGTTGGCCGGCATTCTGGTGTACAATTATTTTTGGGGCACCACTGAAGAAAAAGCACAATCCAAAGAAGTCTTTAAGAAAACCGGAGATGCCCTTGGCGCAGCCTGGAATTTGTTGAAATCGGAAAAAGAAAAGTTTGACGCCGGCAAATACGATAAAGTACTCGATCAACTTGGCAACGCTTATAAAGCCATTCGGAACCAGGCTAAAAACGTAGACGAAAAAGTGCTCAAGCGTCTCGATGAACTGGAGCAGCGCAAATCTTCGTTGGAACAGGAACTGGGCGCTATAGAATCCGATGAAAAAGCCTCCTCCACCGGAAATGGGGATGCAGCAGCGAAGTCGGCCGATCAACAGCGCCGGAAAGAAAGTCTTCAACGGCAGCTCGACTCCCTTATTCGCGATACGGATGCGCTTTTGAAAGAGGCTCAGCAGTAACGCGAACCGCTGGTTCGCGCCCGGAGTAGCGGTCCGGATTACTGTTAATAATATTGTAAACCAGTTTTTTACAGTTTATCGGCATATCTTTGCCCCGGCACATTGCCGTTTTAACTTTTTTAATTTTTTTCAATGTACACTGGAACAGTAAAGTTTTTCAACTCAACCAAAGGTTTTGGTTTTGTTATTGATGACTCCACTCAGGAGGAAATTTTTGTACACGTCAGCGGTTTGATCGACGAAATTCGTGAAGGCGATCAAGTTACGTTCAACACTATGCGTGGCAAAAAAGGAATGAATGCAATAGATGTTAAGATCGCTTAAGCGACTCTGATATTTGATTGATAAAGTTCTAAACCTTCGATGGATCTCCATCGGAGGTTTTTTTGTTTTCCGAACCTCTGGTTCGGAGGTTCGTGCTGAACCAGTATCGCGAACCTCTGGTTCGTGCCGAACCAGTATTGCGAACCTCCGGTTCGCGCCGAACCAGAGGTTCGGGTTACGTTAACCGCTCCATCTCCATTACCTCCAGACTTACAAAGCCAAAATCAGAGACTAACCGGCCTCGGATGCGGTAAATGCCCCGGACAGGTCGAAATGTTGTTCTGTTTTCCGGACCAGAGGTCCGGGTTACGGGAAAATGCACCGTATCAAAAAAACGCCCCTCCCGGTCCAGCCAGGTACCGAAGTGCATCAGATCACCTTTGATGGTGCGCGTGTCTTTGCGGCAAACGTAATACCCGTTCATGATGACAATTTTATGCACATGATCGGCCATGTCGCGGGCAAGCAGGCCGGGTTCGCCGTTTCGTGTTTCCTCTGAAAGCAGATCAAACGGCGGGCATAGCGAAAAACCCAGCAAATCCAGTTCGTCGTACGCCTGATCATTCGGCCCTTCTTCGAGCACAGGCAGGGGGTAGTTATCAGTTTCATCTTCGAATAGCAGGTTGGCGCCCAGGCCGCTATCGGCACGCAGCACACGACTTTTTTCCCACAGCAGCGCACTTTTTTTCAGCCCGGTAAACCGGAAAGCGCCAATACGGATCAGAATTTCCAACTGGGTGGGCGAAATGTGTACGCGGCGCACAAAATCCTCCAGGTTTTTGAATGGCCCGAAATCCGCGCGTTGTTGCACAATATCTTCCACCAATTGCTGCTCCAGACCGCGCAAGTGGATGAAGCCCAGGAAAATGTCTTTGCCGGTGATATGCGTCAACCGGCGGCTGCGGTTTATGCAGGGGGCATGGATCGTTCCACCGTTCATGCGCGCCTCGTGCACGTAAATCTCGGTGTTGTAAAACCCGCCAAAGTTGTTGATCACTGCAACCATGAACTCCAACGGGAAATAGGTTTTTAAAAACAAACTTTGAAACGACTCCACAGCGAAGCTCGCCGAATGCGCCTTGCAAAAGGAGTAACCGCCAAAACTCTCGATTTGCCGCCACACTTCATTGCTGAGTGTTTCCGGGTAGCCCTTGGCAGCGCAATTGTCAAAATACGTTTGCCGCAGGCGGGCAAAAGCCTCGGAGGAACGTTTTTTGCCGGTCATCATGCGGCGCATTACGTCGGCTTCGTCGAGCCCCATGCCGGCAAAATGGTGCAGGATTTTCATCACATCTTCCTGGTAGACCATCACCCCGAAAGTTTCCTGCAAGTGTTCCTGAAATACCGGATGCAGGTACTCGAAGGCATTCGGATTGTGGAAGCGCTGAATGTACTCGCGCATCATGCCCGACTGTGCCACACCCGGGCGGATGATGCTGCTGGCTGCCACGAGGTGTACGTACGTATCGCAACGCAGTTTGCTTAGCAGGCCACGCATGGCAGGACTTTCAACATAAAAACAACCAATGCAACGCCCGCTCCGCAGCTGGTCACGCACCTTGGGATCGGTTTTCAGGCGCTCCACATCGTGGATGTTTACCGCCTTCCCTTGGTTTTCGCGCACCAGATCCACACTGTCCTTGATATGTCCCAGGCCGCGCTGGCTCAGCACATCGAACTTGTGAAAGCCCCAGTCTTCGGCCGCATACATATCGAAATGGGTGATCGGAAAACCCTTGGGCATCAATTGCAGCGCCGTAGCCTCGCTCAGCGGCGCCTCGGAGATGATGACCCCACCGGCGTGGATGGACAGGTAATTGGGGAAATCCACCAGATGTTCGCCATAGCGGAGGATGTGCTGCGCCCAGGGATGCAAGCCCCCGGCATTGGGCGTTTTTTTTGAATAGCCAACATCCGACACAGAATTTCCATTGTCCGCGGCTGTTCCCGGGACAGGCGGAGGGCTTTCGCTTTTACGCCCCGTCCAATGCCAGGAGCCGGGTGTGTTGGCAGACCAATGATCGAGAATCACATCGATATCCGCCTTCGGCAAACCGAACACCTTGCCCAACTCACGGATCACCGCGGCATGCTGGAAGGTGCTGTACGTGGCCAGCAGGGCGGTGTGTTCACGACCGTAACGTTTGAAAATATAGTCCGTCACATCGTCGCGCTCATCCCAGGAAAAGTCGATGTCGAAGTCGGGCGGCGCCGTGCGTTGCGGATTGATAAAGCGTTCGAAATAGAGGTCGAGTTCCAGGGGCTCCACATCGGTAATGTAGAGGCAGTAGGCCACAATGGAATTAGCGCCACTCCCCCGCCCTACATGGTGGTAGCCCGCCGATTCGGCATACCGCACGATGTCCCAGGTGATGAGAAAGTAAGCGGCAAAGTCGAGTTCGGCGATCACTTTGAGTTCACGGCGTACGCGTTCCTGGGCGCGGCGATGGTTGGGCCCGTAACGGCGCTGGCAGCCACTTTCCGCGAGTTTGGTGAGCAGCTGAAGATCGCCGGTTTTAGAGCCCATAAACGTGCGGCGGTTGAGTTGCAGCCCCGTTTCAAAACGAATGGAGCAGGTTTTGAGCAGGCGCCGGGTATTTTCCAAAAGTTTCGGATAGGCATCAAATGGCGCCAGCACTTCAGCCTCGGCGGGAAAAGATTCGTCGGGATGGGCCATTTGCACCTGATCCAGTTTGGTGACCAGCGTATTGGCGTCGATAGCGCGCAGGAGTTTGTGCAGCCGGTACCCTTCGCGATCGAGAAATGTGACCGGTTGCCAGACAACCAGGCGGTCCAACTGCTGCCGCCACGGCGAACGAAACAGTCCGCCCACCTGTGCCGGACGAATGCCGATAAACTCATAGGGCCGAAACATATCCAGCGGCTTCACCTCCCGGTCGTAAATAATGTACACATCCTCCATCGGCGGCGGCACGGCAGGCAGGGCTTTCCCCGCCAGCGAATACTCCGTGAGCAGTGCACAAAGCGCCGACCAACCGGCCCGGTTGCGCGCGATCCCGGTGAACAGGTAGCGATGTTCCGCGTCGCGGAATTCGATACCGAGCACAGGTTTGATCTCGTGTTTTTCACAGGTACGTACAAATTCCAGTGCCGCCGAGGTATTGTTAATATCCGTTAGCACCAGCACTTTCACACCGCGCGCAGCAGCAGCCTCCACCAGCTGTTGCGGGGAGAGGGTGCCGTAGCGGAGGGAGAAGTAGGTATGCGCGTTCAGGTACACGGCCGTTGTGGATGTATTTACGGGTGTTTGAGGGCCGTGTTTTTTTTGATTACATGATTGACGATTACATGATTACATGATTGAAGAAGTGGTTCACCATGCAAGGGGAGTTAAAGAGTACCACATCCGGGAAAGTTGTAGTGTACGCTACGTATACTTCTTCAATCATGTAATCATGTAATCTGCAATCATGTAATTAAAAAGTATACCGGGTAGGCGGGGAATTGAATGCCACAAAATTAAAATCGAAATGTTTAAAAAATTGATTTAAAACAAATTTTTTGTTTTAAAATATATTTAACTTTGGCACCCAATTGCCAGCTGACTTGACAAATGCTTAAAAAAACCGTCAATGAAAAAAGACCCTGCGAAAATGGCGCCTCAAGATCTTGAAGGTCGCCTCATTGAATTTGCCTCCCGAATAATGGACCTGGCGGAGCAATTGCCCCGGGTAATGACTGCCAAGCACCTGGGGAATCAAATTTTACGTTCGGGCAGTTCGCCCGCCCTGAATTACGGCGAAGCGCAAGCTGCCGAATCCCGGGATGACTTTGTCCACAAAATGAAACTCTGCCTGAAAGAACTTCGGGAAACCTCGGTTTGTCTCAAGCTCATCACCAGACGCTACTGGTTTCCCGAATCCAAGTTGTTGCCCTTGCTTGAGGAGAACAATCAGCTCATTGCCATTTTTGTTGCCAGCATTAGAACCGCCATCAACAGGAAATAGCCCGGGGATTACATGATTGACGATTACATAATTACATGATTGAAGAAGTGGTCCACCATACAGGGTGAATTGAAGAATATCACTTCTGGGAAAGTTGTAGTGTACGCTACGCATACTTCTGCAATCATGTAATCATGTAATCGTCAATCATGTAATCAAATCCCCTATTTTCGTCGTCCACAAACGATCCGACCACATGCGCCTTTTCCTCGCCTTGCTCTTCCTGCCCCTAACCCTCACCGCCCAGCAGCACCCCCATCAGTACATCCAGCCTACCGACCCCCTCGTCCGGCAAAATCTGGATGAATGGCGCGATCTGAAATTTGGCCTGCTCATGCACTGGGGCACCTACAGCCAATGGGGCATTGTGGAAAGTTGGAGCCTTTGCCCTGAAGACGAGGGCTGGTGCGAACGCCGCGGGCCATTTGCTGCGGATTGGTACGGGTACAAAAAAGCCTACGAAAACCTGCAAACCAGCTTCCGGCCCACGCGCTTCAACCCCGAAAAATGGGCTGCCGCCGCACAGGCAGCCGGTATGCGCTACGTGGTTTTCACCACCAAACATCACGATGGATTTTGCATGTTTGATTCCAAACAGACGGACTACAAGATCACCGACCCCAAATGCCCGTTTTCCAAAAGTCCCCGGGCCGATGTGACCCGTGAAATTTTCAATGCATTCCGGGAAAAGAAATTTAAAGTAGGCGCCTATTTCTCCAAACCCGACTGGCATAGCCCGGATTTCTGGTGGCCCTACTTCCCACCCAAAGACCGCAATATCAGTTACGACCTGAACAAATATCCGGAGCGCTACCAGGCATTTAAAGATTTCACTTTCAGGCAACTGGAAGAGCTTTGCACCAACTACGGCCGCCTCGATCTGCTCTGGCTCGATGGCGCCTGGGTGCGTCCGGCCAACACGATCGACCGCAACGAATCCTGGCAACGCGGCATTCCCGACGGGCAGGATCTCGACATGCCGAAGATCGCCGCCATGGCCCGCCAAAAACAGCCGGGTATCCTGATCGTCGACCGCTGGGTCCCCGGGGAATACGAAAACTACCTCACCCCGGAGCAGGGCATTCCCCCTACCCCACTCGGCGTACCCTGGGAAACCTGTATGACCATGGGTGGCTCCTGGTCCTACGTTTTTGAAGAAAACTATAAAAGCCCGCACCAGCTCATCCACACACTCTGTCAGGTAGTGAGCAAGGGCGGAAATCTCCTGCTCAACATCGCGCCCGGCCCCGACGGTGAATGGCACCCGGAAGCGTACGAGCGCCTGCAGGCTATCGGCGCCTGGATGGCTGTGAACAGCGAAGCTATTTACGGCACGGATACACCGGCGAGCGGCCTATTTCAACGCGACAAATTTGTGTTTACCCAAAAAGGGGAAATCCTGTACGCCATTTACCTGGCTGATGAGCAGGAAACAAAAATGCCCGGTCAGATTCGACTGACCGGGCTGGCTTTATCTTCAACTGCCAGGGTGGAGTTGTTGGGTGTTGAAACCAAAATTTCACAGAAAATGGAAGGCGGCGACCTGCTGTTGCAATTGCCCGAATCAATTCAGCAAAATCCGCCCTGCGGGTATGCCTGGGTATTCAAAATACAGCAATAGGAATTTCCTATTGTTTCTTTTCCAATACCGTAATCAACGGTCGGAAACCGATAAACGGCGAAGCATCGGTAATTCCGGCGAACTCGTCGGGCGCGTCGATGCGGATGTCGTAGCCCGTGCTGTTGAAGCAACCGCCTTTAGTGCGACCTTCCTGAGCGAGCATTTCAGCAACATTTCCACTCATATTATACAAGCCGAAATCGTTGGCGGAGAATACTTTCCCCTTGGTTGGTCCGACGAAAATGGGACCAGCATGTACGTTGGCCGACGCTCTCTTGAGCGCATCCTTTTTTACTTCTATTTCGCCGGTATCCGGATTGCGGTGAATGGATTCATCACCAACACGACGAAAGTTGTACAGAAACTGTCCTTTGGAATTGCGCAGGTAGTTCCCATGTGGATATGGCGCATCTTTATGTCCGGCACGGGCGGCATACATCCACTCCGTTTCCGAAGGCAGCCGGACTTTGATGATTTCGTCCGGGTACTTGGCTTGCAAGGTTTTTTCCAGCCATTCGCAATACAACAAAGCGGCTTCGCGGCTGACGTTAACAACCGGGTAATCTTCAAAAGCCGGGTGCTGATGATAATGTTCAACAAACGGTTGCATATATGCGCCGGGAATATCCCAACCTTCCGGGTGCACACGGGCTTTTTCTAAATCGGCGGTGCGTCCCTCCCGCTCCAGCGCAGCGAGAAACTCGCGGTAGTTCAGGTTGCTGACTTCCGTGGCCTGCATAAAAAGCCTTGAATGGCCAGTTCTTTCCCATCCTGTTCAATCTGGCCGGAAGGGATGTAAACATAGGCCTTGGGCAGTTTGATCTTTTTCGGTGGTTGCGGAGTGGAGGCGGTAAAAAAAGCGAGACAGCAAAGTAAGATGAGTTGTTTCATAGATCGTTTTTTTGATGTGAACAGCCAATTGAAAAGGCAAAAGGAAGGGGAATATTTTGCACTATGCCGCTTTTAACCACCAACTGCTATTATATTGCTTATCAGTCGGTTTGCTTATCCATGGCCAGCCTAAACCCTAGCACCGCAAGCCCAATATCGCGGTCGTTGCGGATACGCGCAGTTACACGACATTCTTCCCGCTGACTTCTAAAAGAGCCACCCCGGCAGACATGCTCTGCTTCTTTTTTATCCGGCATTGTACAACCCGGATAGGGCCCATACTGATCCTGGCACCACTCCCAGGCATTTCCACTCATGTCGCAAAGACCCAGTTCATTTGGTTTGAGTGAACCGACTGGATGTGGTTCCCAGCGGGCTGTCCATTTTGTCCAGGCCACCTCATCGATCGTGTTACTTCCGGCATACAGAAAACCTCGACTAAACGAACCTCCTCGAGCAGCAAATTCCCATTCTGCTTCGCTGGGTAGCCGATACTGTTCGCCGGTCAGCTGGTTAAGTTTTTTAATAAACACCTGTATTTCCTGCCAGCTCACCCCAGTTACCGGGCAACTATCGCAATTCACGGGATAATGGCGCGGGTTATTACCCATAACGGCCAACCATTGCGCATGTGTCACTTCGTATTTGCCTATGGCAAAACTTTGAATGGTAACCTGATGCGGGCACTCGTCTGCCGTATTCTTTGACCCTCCAATATTGGGATCCGGTTGTCCCATTTGAAACGTACCGCCTTTGACTTCAACAACAGGGTAGTCGAATGAAAAAGTTGTGTTGGTGCTGAATATGCCGTGGTAAATTATCAAGGCGAGCCAAAATGCAGGGGTGGGCATATGTCGAAGAGTTTATAACCGCTCAAATTGCATTTTGAACAGGTTGTTTTGCGGATCAATTTCAGATGGTCCAAATATGCTAAAAATTCACTGGTAAACCTGAAACCTGTAATCCCCCAATTCATACCAAACCACCCCGGCCCTAAAAAAGAGCCGGGGTGGTTTTTATTGTCGCGAACCAACGGTTCGCGTTACTTTGTCTGAATCATCTTCTTCACCGCGCTATCTGTCGGTGTTTTCACTTTATAGTACAGGACTCCGGTCGTTTCTAACAAGGTACGATCCAAGTTGAAGGCATTGTAGCCCTGGCCAAAGTCACCGGTCGTGCTGTAAAGCAAGCGGCCCGCTTCGTCGTAGACTGTCAGCGCAGCTTCCGTTGCCGCAGGCAAATAAAAACCGACCTGCGTGCGGTGTGTCCACGGGTTAGGTTGGTTCTGATACAATTCGAAACCCTGGCCTGCGATCACCGGTCCGTTCTGGCCATCGAAGCGCAGGGCAATTGCCAGAACGTCCGCCTTCGCCGAGGCTTCGGCGGATAAATACGCCTCAGCCTTGGTGATCTGGCCCGATACTTTCAGCATCTGACTCAAGGTTCCGGACTTGTACGCACGGAAAGTCACTGCGAAGGCACCGTGCACACGTTCGTTGTCGAAGGAAGTCGTCAGGCAGTTGCGGTCGTTGAATATCCCGAAATTGTGCACGCTCATTCCGTCGGACTCCGGTGTTACCTCTAACACCTCCATATCCGGGAAATAGAGGGTAAACTGGTAACCTTTTACTTTTTGGTTGGCCTGGAAGTTGACTGTGAAGACTTCGCCGGCTTTGATTTCCTGCCGACTACCAGTCGGCGTTACATCAAAAAGCAGTTCGCCCGAAGTACGGTCTTCCACCGAAATGAGGCTGCTGGTTACCGCATTGCCATTCACGTCGCCTACTTTGACGGATATAAAATCCTGGTTCGGCAGATTTCCAAGCAAATCAGGCGTTTGCGTTATTTCCGGAAAAACCGTTTGAAAAGGATTCAGTGGGTCAGGGAAATTATAGGTTTTATCGATAAAACGCCACGAACTGTTTGCCGGCAAATTCGTATAAATCCCGAGGATCAGCTTGCGCAATTCAACTACGTCAAACGTGGTCAGCGAGCGGCTGTTGTTGGCATCTGCAGCAATCATCCGGTAAGGTGAACTGAGTGGCTCCAGGCCTAGAATATGTTTGTTGATCAGCACCAGATCGAAGGTTGACACCCCGTTGAGCGGATCATCATCTTTCATTGGAGACACAGTGATATCACCACTCATCGGTAGATTCGGAAACAAATACTTGCCGTCGGGGTCGGTTGGCTGAAATAATCCGCCAATTGGTATTACCGGGTTACTGCCTGTTAGTCCAACGATTGCCGCTTCCAAACCGGCGCCGTTTTCTGTTTTCAGAGCACCGGCTACTGTCGCGCTGTTTACCAGACACTGGCCGTTGTTATCCTGCACGATAACGTACGTTTCGCAGTAATCGGCATTGCCGTCGAGGTCGATCGCCCACAACTCAACCAACTGCGTACCCAGGTCATCACAAGTGAATAAAACGCCGGATTGCGGTGTTACACCATCTGCTTCAAAGGGAAAGCCGGTGCCGGTGCCGGCCCGCCGGATGCCCAACTGCAGTTGATCGGCAGGAGTGTAGTTGTCCTCGGCATATTGCAAAAAATCTGTAGCCCACAACTGGACGGTGGCATCGGGCATAATATTGACGCTTAAACCGTTGATGCAAACAACCGTAGGCGCTTTTTCATCTTTGACAACAAATTTGTTCTCACACAGGGTTTCATTGCCGCAGCCGTCAGCGAGTATCCACAACACCCTATGGTTGCCATAGGGCAATTCCGGCACTACGTAGCTATCCGGCTGATCTTGTGTGTTCCATCGCACTGCCGCTGTGAGTTTTCCGCTGCTAACCGCAGTTTGCAGCGCAAACCGGTACTGTTCGCTTGCCGGTACGGGCCGCTGATCAAACGCGCGGGCTGTGCCACCCAAAAAGTTTGGATTGCCAGCATTGCCATACATCACCGTATTTACTGCGGGCAAATCGGCACTGTTGACCACGGTCTCCTGAACATCATCCCCGTTCAAATCGAGGAACAGCAAATAGTTAATATTAAGGCTGGCGCCTGCACATGCCCCATGGCCTGTAGTCGACAAATCCACCAGACCTTCGCATAAGTTGTGGCTACCTGTTTTATTATCCGTCCAATAGGATTTGTTCCACAATTCGGAAGCATTCAGCGTCAGATCGCCAAACAACAGCGGGCTGTCTGCACATTGTTCCACTATCGGCGGCTTTGTGTCCAACACTTTTATCAGTTGGGTGTATTCGTAGCATTTGGCAGTGGGAGACCAGAACGAACTGTAGTCGGTGGCTTGTGGGCTTCCGGACGTCACTTTTACTGTTGTTGGCGACCAGGGCGCCGGTGTACCGGGTGGCGCAACGATCGGTCCGATCAGGTTTTGCGGAGCATTCAGCGTCGCACTCGGTGTGGGGTTGGGCACCACAACGCATCCTCCACCGGGTTGGTAATCGCACCAGTCGATAACACGCCAGGTGCGTTCAATATAATAACAGGCATCCGGCACCACAGCGTAGGTATTATCCGTGTAGGACACGCCGAACAGCTCGCAATCTTTTCCAAAAAATTCCGGTTTCCCGAACAAACCACTTGTATCGCAAAGGGAAATATGCACGTCATCCGGAAATTTGATCGCATAGTTTACATCGCGTTCTACAACAATCTGTTGGGTGCACTGGCTGGTTTGCCCCCCGCAATCATACACGGTAAATGTGCGCACCAGGGTGCCTTTGTTACATAAGGAGTCAAATTGTGTACTGTTCAGTTCATGGACCAGGCCGGACTTGTTTTTATATTTCTTTGTTGCGTCCAGACAGCAATTGTCTTCAAGGCTTGGCAATCCGTAAACTGCTAATGTCGGGTCAAAATTTTCACAGGAAACCGTCACATCTGCCGGCGCCTGACAACCCGGCTTCAGCTTGTCCTGAACCTCTACTTTAATCAAGGTTTCATTGAATAGCGGCAAATTATTCGGGCCAAGACTCAGTTTCCCCAAGGCATCAAGTTGATAACAGCGCAATACCAATGTTTGCGTAGTCCCGGCCTCACAGCAGTAAAACCGGATCGAGTCGGATTCACTGATTGCCCGCATATATTCGCTTTTGAGGTCTGGAAAGGTATCCTGACAGGGCGGCGCGCCGTTTACGTGGTTCAAACCGAGGATACAGTCCGAGTAAGGCGGTTGCCGGCGTACGGTAACCTTGATAAAATTACAATTGTCGTACGAACCCTGGTCAAAGGCAGTTGCCGATAGCGTGGCAACACCGGAGAAGTGAATGCCATCGGCATTGGGTTCATAACAGTCATTCGGGTCATCCGCATTCAATGCCACCGTGGTCAGGCTATGTCCGACGGCCACCGGCGGGGTATAATCCCGAACCGAGAGTGTAAACGAGCAGGATTTTAAATTTCCACAAGCATCTTCGACTTTGTAATAAACATGGTGATTCCCCAAAGGCAAACAGGGCGTATTGCCATACAAAGCAAGCGTATCGGGATTTGCCGGATCATTGCCCGGAAAATTGGTAAGTGCCCCGGTCACATTGTGTACCAAAGTGGTATCGCCGGAATATTGATTGAACACCACAACACTGCCCTGCACACTTGCAATTGCTGAGCAGGCATCGGCCACCACCACATTCGGCAGGTCCACCGTAGCACAACAGGTATACAAATCGGTGGAGACCGTGAGGTTGGCCGGGCAAGTCATAGCTGGTGCCTCCCGGTCAAGTACCTGGATCAGTTGCATGGCCTGCATCGATTGCGCTTTACAGACATCTACGATTGACCAGGTCCGGTTAATCGTGTATGATCCCGGGCAAATATCCACCACGATATCGTTGAAAGACCAATTGATCGAAGAACAGCCATTGGGTTTTCCGAAAACATAGGGCATACCCTGCAAACCCTGACCCTCGATCCAGTTCGGTGTCGGGAAAGCACCGGCGCATTCAAATGCAGGTGCGCTGATATCATTGAAGTCGGGCGGCAAGACCAAATCGGTAAAATCCGGACGTTTCAGCCGGATGGTTTGCACCACTTTGCTAGTGTTATTATTGGCATCCTTTGCCGTCCAGCTGCGTTTAATAATTGTGGACAAGCCGGTAGAACAGGGTTGGGATAATAATTCGTCGGTATAACTCAACGTGACATCACTACAGCCATCCAGCAGTGTTGCAGGAACAACAAAACTGTTTTGGGTCACCTGGGTTACCTGATCCGGAAATTTTAGTTTCCCTGGAAAACCTGCTGAAAACGTTGCCCGGTACCGCACGATCAATTTTACCTCCTCTACCAGGGCCATATCGCCAAAACCATTCAGATCACGCACCCGAAGTTTCCAGGTGCCCTTGAGAGGTTTTCCATCGAATACAGTCAATGTCCCCAGGTTAAAGGGGATTTGAGCGTGTTGGTTGGTTGTGAAATCCGTGCAGTCCTGGTTCCCGCTGCCTTCATCATCAAAGCGCACCCAAAGCGGGCCGGTGCATCCGGTTTGTTGCTGCCATAAAAGCGATTTGGTGCCTGCCGGATTTTCAAGAGTCAGTTCCAGGTTTTTTTCAAAAACATCTCCGGTGACCTTCAGGTAAACATCTATATCCTCTACCAGGCCATCGGCAGGCACGTTGACCGGGATATTGATCTCCTGCGTCTGAAAATCGCTGACACTTACCGGCAATACCGTCGCGGGTACGAACTCATTAACCATAGAGGCCAGTGCGTTATGGGTAGGCGCTGTATCAAAATTGCAGGGGAGTTCCACATCCATTACATTCAAGGACGGGGGCAGTTTATCCTCGACAACCACTGTCCCCTGGCACATGTTCCCGGTGCCTGGCTCCGTTACCCGCAAACCATATGATTTGCCAACGTCGATACTCGTGAGATAAGCAGGCACCCAGGGCCCGTCTTGAAATGGCGGAATTTTATCCACCTGAACGAGATAGGCATCATAGCACTGATAGGGTCCGCCCAGGAGGATGTCATCCGCATTCAACTGTTTGGTGCACGTGGAATCCAGCGATACATTTACCGTTCCGGCACAGATCAAACTGCTGGTTGCTTTATCATACGGCAAAACCGATACTTTAAAAGAAGCGGTCGCCGTGTTGCCGGATTTGTCTTTTCCCTGAAAAATATTGATTGTAGTGCCGATCGGAAACTCCGCTCCGGAGGGCAGGCCGGCAAGTTGCTGCGGGATCACTTGGGTCGACGTATACTTCACATAGCCGTTAAACGCCCTGGATTGAAAGGTGTCGCCAAAAGGGTACACTTTGGAAGCGCCTGGTTTGGAAGATACCCGCAAAGCGCCGTCATTAATTTCCCGCTGAATGCCGCTACCCATGCCTGTACTTCGAACCGGGGCTCCGATGGAACTGGTCAGGTAAATCCCTTTTGAAGCGCCCGGTGCCAGTGAAATCGCAAAATCGGTCATGGGCGTACCTGTATCGGGCCCTTCGGAAACGACGGAACGAGTACCGGCAAGTGACCAGGCGGCAGGGTTGCTTTCCACCCCTTGCCAAGTCGCCGCAGCGACCGTTTCGTACACTTCCATGGGCCATGTCCCTTCGTCCAATGCCGGGCCAAATTCTGTAATTACAATAGGGCCGGTAGTAAGATTTTGGATATCAAACATGATACCGGCTGCGCCATTGTTAAAATCGAGGGGATGATTCACTGTACCCGCAGGTTGCGAGGGGCAATTGTCAAAAGCAGTCACCGTATAACTCAACGGTGCGGCGCATGCACCCGGGTCCAAATTTATGACGACATCGTCGGGGACATCAATTACCGGTAGTGAAGTATCGGCAACAAGGACCAATTGCGGCGCTAAGGCCACCAGGCCGCCCGAACAGGGATCTGTCAGCTGCCAGGAAACTACATTTACCCCAACCGGAACATCAGGAATTGTTATGGTAGCAGGTACGGGCGCAGGAATCTTAACCGCCGTGCCTTCATTGATCTGATACCAAAGGTCAAATGCAGCCAGGCATGCGCCGGGTTGAATGTTAGGCGGTGTTGTTTTTATATCGGCGCCACAAGATCCGGACTGGGCAGCCACTGGAATTGTGGTCGATGCTGTCATGGTGCAAACATCAGCCGGCACTTCAGCAACTATCGCAACCCAGCCACTTTTGTCTATCGTCTGGTCTGAATCAAAGGCAAAAGTCAAGGCGCCGGATGTATTGGCTGAAGTAGCACGAACCACCCCCGGAGCAATATTCCGTGGTGCATTTGTCCCCTGCCAACTTCCGGCTCCACCTGAAAAAGGGTTCGGCAAACCGGAAAGTACAGTAGTACCAATACCCGAACTGATTTGCGGTGCTCCTGTATCCGGACCGTCGTAGACAAAAAGTCCGTCAAACCCGGCTTCTGTGTAAAAAGCCGTAAACCTGACTACAATTTTGTTCCCGGGAGCTGATGGTAAAAATGTAATAACTGAACCGAAACCAGATGACGCGCTATAGGTGTTATTCACTCCGCCATCATCGGTAAAAATATAAGAACAGCCCAATGATGGGTCCATCGTGATGGAAACCGGCCCGGTATTCAGCGGCATAGAAATTTGCGGTTGAGCAACGGCCAAAGATGCGCTGCACCAGACTATCCAAACAGCTAAAAAACTGCTGGAAGACATATTACTTTTCATAGAGATTAGAATAAAAAACGAGCTGTATTACTTTTTAGAACTGCTGTGTTTAGCAGCTCCTACAAATCAGTCAATAATGTCACCGCTTCATCGTACAAAAGTCGCAGCGTTGATTCCGGAGTAAAAGCCTGTTCGTAAAGTCCTCCCACAGAAGCCGCATCCGGTAATGCAGCATCTATAGCCTGGGCAACCGTCATTTCAGAAAGCAGCCCACGCAGGATAGCTTTATAAAAAAATATTCGCCGCAACAAATCGGTATAGGGCGTTGTACCGGGCGTCAGGCCCTGTAATTGGGGCTGTAGTATTTCCAGTTTATTTTGAACTTGAAGTTGTGCCGCTGCAGGGGCTAACCAATGAACGGCAGGATCATTTGCAGGAGCCTGTTGCAGTTTTTGTGCAAGGCTGGTGCCACATAGTAAAAACAACCCTCCAATTATCAGGAACCTGATATGCCTTTCGGATTTGAAATTCATCATCGAATCAGAGATAAAACGGATACAATAGAATAATTCGGGGCGTGCAAACGCACCTTACCCCAAGACATGGATATACTTATTAAAGACTTGGATTAATGGAAATTGCTGAAAATCGCGGCGCTATAGGTTCGTGCCCGATAAAGATTCGTTAATCTCGAATCAAGTTTGGATTATGCAAAATCACATCTTTGAAGAGGCAACAAAGAAAAGATAATTTCCGCATTCAATTTTGCGGTAATCGCAATTTGTGCAGGATTGATTTCATTTGACATATCAAACTTTCCAACTTACAGATTCCTATTTCCTCTTGTCATCCGGATGACCCGCCCTACCCTATTTAATTCGTTTGGATATTCTATTCGAACTAGATGAACACTACCCGACAGTTGCCCCCTTGTATAAGCACTGAATATTTCCAGTATTTGTAAAAAAACCGCCCCGACACTCTAGGAGTGCCGGGGCGGTATGTATCTCCGCGAACCAGCGGTTCGCGTTACTTCGTCTGAATCATCTTCTTCACTGCACTATCTGTCGGTGTTTCCACTTTGTAGTACAGGATACCAGTCGTTTCTAACAAGGCGCGATCCAGCGTGAAGGCATTGTAGCCCTGGCCAAAGTCGCCTGTTGTTCCGTAGAGCAAGCGGCCCGTTTCGTCGTACACCGTCAGGGTAGCATCTGTTGCCTCAGGCAGGTAGAAGCCGATCTGTGTGCGGTGCGTCCACGGGTTAGGCTGGTTCTGGTACAGTTCGAAGCCCTGACCTGCGATCACCGGTCCGTTCTGACCGTTGAAGCGCAAGGCAATCGCCATAACATCTGCAGCATCGATCGCGTATGCCTCAGCCTTGGTGATTTGGCCTGATACTTTCAGCATCTGGCTCAACATGCCGGCCTTGTGCGCACGGAAGGTCACCGCGAAGGCGCCGTGTACGCGCTCGTTGTCGAACGAGGTGGTCAGGCTGTGCTTGTCGTTGAACACACCAAAGTTGCGCTCACTCATATCGTCGGCTTCCGCTGTTACATCAACCACTTCCATATCCGGGAAGTACAAGGTAAACTGGTAACCCTTCACTTTATCCGCAGCACGGAAGTTGACCGTGAAGACTTCGCCGGATTTCACCTGGCGGTCGTTAGCATCGAAGAGCAGTTCGCCCGTCGTACGATCTTCTACCGACATGAGGCTGCTGGTCACAGCGTTCATATTCACGTCACCCACTTTCACCGCAACAAAGTCATCATCGAAATGACTGAGCTGAATATCAGCCACAGACTTCGTTTCAGGGAAGATATCCATGAACGGATTCGTCGGGTTCGGGAAGACATAGGTCTGATCCACAAAGCGCCACGAGGTGTTGTTCGGGAACTCAGTGTAGATACCCAGGATCAGTTTGCGCAACTCAACAATGTCGAACGTGGTGATCGAGCGGCTGTTGTTCGCATCCGCAGCAATCATTTTGTACGGGCTGTTGAGCGGTTCCAGACCCAGGATGTGCTTGTTGATCAGTACGAGGTCGAATGTCGACACACCATTGAGCGGGTCATTGTCTTTCGTCGGAGTAACGGTGTAATCCGTTCCGAACGGCACTGCATTCGGGAAGCCGTATACACCATTTTGATCCGAAAGATCGAACATGCTCACCGGCGGCAGTGCCGGGTGTATGCCTTCGAGTTCGACGTTAGCGTCTTCCAGTCCGTTACCTACTTCCGTTTTCAGGAAGCCGGCTACCGTTGCATTGTCGCCAGGTGCGCAAACGCCCATGTTATCCTGAACGATCACGTAGGTTTCGCAGTAGTCGACATTGCCGGCCAAATCCATGGCCCACAGTTCGACGAATTGCGTACCCAGTTCATTACAGTCAAAGGTTACGCTCTTCTGCGGCGTACCGTCAGGATTGAGCGGGAACCCCGCCTGCGGCGGGGCCGTACCCGACTTGCGGATCGCGGTAACGATCTTGTCAGACGGTGTGCAGTTATCCTCAGTATACTGCAGGAAGTCAATATCCCACAGGGTGATCATTGCCGTTGGCATGATGTTCACGCTCAGGCCGTTCGTGCAAACCACCGTCGGCGCCTTGCAGTCTTTCACAACAAAGTTGTATTCGCAAACAGTCTCGTTACCACAACCGTCTGAAACAATCCACTTGATCTTATGCGTGCCGTATGGCAGCTCCGGAATCACGTAGTTGCCTGGCTGTTGCTGGGTGTTCCAGCGTACGCTTGCCGTGCGCTTCGTGCCCGAAGTTGTCTCCTGGATCGTAAACAGGTACTTCTGGTTGGGCAGTACCGGACGCAAGTCAAATGGCGTCGGCACACCACCGGTAAAGTTCGGATTCGCAGCATTACCCACATTCACGACACCAGCTGCTGGCGGGTTAGTGCTCGAAACAACCGTTTCCATAACGCCGTCACCGTCGAGGTCGAGGAACAACAGGAATTCAAAGTTGATATTCGCACCAGAGCACAGGTCAGTAGCCGTGATGTTCAGGTCGGTCGGAGCCTCGCACAAGTCGTGGCTGTTGATCACTGGACTCCACCAGCCGCTATCATTCCACAAGTCGCCGTTGTTGGCCGTCAGGTCACACACCTGAACGGTGCTGTCCGGACAATTCTCCACAACAGGATCCTGCGTGTCGATGATCTTGATGATCTGCTTGTACTTAAAGCAGTTCACATCGGCAATACCCGGCACCGTGATCTGCTGACCCGTCGTGTAATCCGTGTAGGTGCCGCCGTGGTAGAACACCGAGTAATTCAGCGTCTGCGGATCGGTCGGGTTCACCTTCACGTTCGTCGGCGTCCAGGGCAGCGGCGTACCCGCCGGTGCGATCGTCGGACCCACCAGGTTGGCCGGGTTGTTCGTCGTCGCGTTCGGGTTCGGGTTCGGTATCGTCACACAGCCCACATTCGGGCTGTAGGTGCACCAGTTGATGATTGTCCACGTCCGCTCGATCTTGAAGCAGGCGTCGGGTACCACCGTGAAGATCTCGTCTTCAAACGATACGCCGAACAACTCGCAATCTTCACCGCTAAAGCTCGGTTCACCGTAGTTGCCCGTGCCGTCGCAAACCGTGATGATCACGTCGTTCGGGAATTTCACCCAGTAATCCTGTTCGTAGTTTACAAATATGCGCTGCGTGCACTGGCTCGACTGGCCACCGCAGTCAAAGGCGCGGAAGGTCCGGGTGATCGTACCTTTCGAACACAGCGTGTCGAAGAACGCGTAGTTCGCCGTCGTCGTGATCGTATCGATGCAGCAGTTGTCGGTTGCTGTGGCAGAGCCGTAGACCCACAGACTCGGATCGAAGTTCTCGCAAGACACCGTCACATTGGCCGGTGCATTACAGATCGGCTTGATCTTGTCTTCCACAAACACCTGCACCATGCAGTCGTTGTAGTGGCCTTCGTATTCGTCCAGACCAACCGCTCCCGGTTGTACATCCACATCGTACACGCGGAAGACTACCGTGATCGTATCGTTCACATCGTCGCAGCAGAACTTCACCTGGTCGTAGAAGAAGTCGCTGTCCTGGCAATCGTTGTCGTTCATGCGGCGTGCCTTGAACTCAACCGGCGCGCAGTTGTCGTACGAACCGTCGTCGAAGGTCGAGGCATTGATGAGGGCTTCGCCGTTGCCGCCAAGGGCCACCTGCGTGAACTCATCACAGGCCGATACCGGCGGTATCAGGTCGGCTACTGTCAACTGGAACTCGCAACTCGAGGTGTTGCCGCAACCGTCAGCCGCCGTGTAGCGCACCGTGTATACGGAGCCGTTCGGCAAGCAATTCGTATACGGGAATACGGCCAAAGTATCCGGATCCCAGTGATTATTACCCGGGAAGTCTTCCAGATGGCCATCTACTGTAAAGGTGATCACGTTGCCCGTATTCGGATCGATACCTGTCACTTTAGCTTTCAGATCCGTAATGTACGAGCAGCCTTCTGAGATAATCATACTTGGCAAGGCAGCCGTAGCACAACAGCTGAACGGATCAACCGATACCGTCACATCACCCGGGCAGGCAAATTGCGGGCCACCGAAGTCTTTCACGCGAATACGTTGCGTGTAAACAATCGGGTTAGACGTAGTCAACGGCAAGCAGGTATTGCTCACTTTCCAGGTCCGGTGAATTTCATAGCTGCCTTCGCAGACATCCAGAATCTCATCGGTATAGCCTACAGATGCCGAACACATGGTTCCTTGTCCAATTGGCGCACCGTTAATGCTTGGGCGACCTGTGTTGGACGGATGTGTAGCCGAAGGATTCAGGTAGGCCGTTTCACAATCGATCGTAACATCTGCCGGCAGAACCACATCATTCAGATCGAATGGAATTACCGTTATCGTTTGCACGCAGGCTGCCTGGTTGCCCCAATCATCCGTCACGAAGAAGGTACGGGTAATGATCGCACGCGGATCGCCGCATTCACCATTATCTACTACTTCGTCGTCGATCTGTGTGGAGGTTCCACTGCAATCCTCTATTTCAACATCACCAGTGTAGGCAACATCCGTCGGCTCACTGCAGGCAATGGTCAGGTCGGCCGGGCAAACCAGGCTTGGCGCCAGTTTGTCTTCCACCTTGATCTGGCCCCAGCAGACATTGCCGCTGATGGCGTGCACCAGGCTGTAGTTCAGCGTCTTGCCGATATGTGTGGCATCCACCCGGTTCGGCGGATTGTAACTGTTCGTACCAGCCGGGTAGGTGATGACCACCGAGTAGTCGTCGAAGCAGCCGTAACTGCCTTCCAATACATCGTCCGGTAAAATATCTTCCACACAATCCGCATCCAGCGACACATTTACCAAATCGTTACACACGATGGTTGTCGGCGTGCCTACGATCTGTACCACCTTCGTGATCGTTTGCTGGCAACCCGGGTCGGCTTGTGCTTCCGCATTCGTGCCACCCACCAACTGGCCATTGATCACCAAATTGGTTGTTGCACTGCCCGCATCGAAGGTAGCCGTCACCGTGTGGAAACCGATGCCCAAAGCGCCAGCGTCAAACGTGCTCGTCACTACGCCGTTCACCGTGATCTGCGTGACCACGCCCTGTGCATTGTTGTACTCGCCTACCTCGATGGTGAAGGGCGGTGTTTCAATACAGAACGGATCTTCCAGATTCGTGAAGTACGGCGACGGGTAGTACGCTTTGTTGGCGATCGTACCGACCTGACCCAGGTTGTTGGTCAATGTGATCTGGTAGCCTACGCCTTCCACATGCAAGCCTTTGAGCGTGTAGTACACCATCTCGTCGGCTTCATCTGTCTGGCCGTCACCGTCGTTGTCGATGCCATCATTGTTACCCATCGTGAGTACCATGCCCGTGCCAAGCGCTTGTGGCGCTACCGGTGGCGCAGCACTGTTTACAGAATACAAACCCGTATTGGCCGTCAGTGTCCAGGTTTGACCCGACAGGGCTTTCACCGTGATCACATCCATAAACTGGCCGTTATCCTGGTTTGTCGCGTTGTTCATGCAAGTCGTCACGGCATTGAACTGCGGATCACAAGGCGCAATGCCTTCTTCCACTGTTACCGTGGCCGTGCAGGTTGCGCTGTTGCCGCATTCGTCCGTCACCGTCAGCGTGACCACGTTCGGACCCAGATTTGCGCAAGTGAATGCGCTTGGGCTCACACTCAGCGTCAGGTTGGCCGCCAGCGAACAGTTGTCCGTAGAGCCGTTGTTGATCTGTGCTGCCGTGATCGTGATGTTGCCGGTTTTATCCAGTGTTACCGTAGCGTTCTGGCAAACAGCCGTTGGCGCCGTGGTATCGCGTACGGTGATCTTCTGAATGTGTTTGCGTTGGTTGCCTGCTTCGTCGGTGATCGTCCAGGTGCGGGTGAGCACGTAGTTGAACGGACAGTCGCCGTCGGTGCGCACTTCCGTGAACACAATCACCAGGTCTTCAGAAGCCGTACAGTTATCGTTCACATCATCGTTGGTCAGCACGTACGGTGCAGGAACGTTGTTGCATTCCACCGTTACATTAGCCGGCATCACGATATCGTCGTCGATGTTCGGTATTTGCGTATCCACTACCTGGACCTGGAAGGCACAAGTTGAGGAGTTGCCCGCAGCGTCGAAGGCACGGTAGGTCACCGTTTGCGGCTGGCCAACAGGAACAGCTGTTCCAGGTGCCGGACCACTAATTTGTACCACTGACAGCAAGGTGCAATTATCCGTAGCCACCGGAATCGACCAGTTCAACTTACCACTACACTTGTCTACATCGTTAGCAACCATGACCATGGTCGTCGGGCAGTTCATGAATGTTGGCGGAACATTATCCACAATCATTACCGGAACCACACAGGTAGCCACATTGCCGTTTACATCCATTACCGTAATAGTAACGTCGACAGACTGGCCATGTGCATTGCCGAAATTAGTGCCGGCCACCGGATTCTGGCTGATCGTTGCAACACCGCAGTTGTCCGCAGCATCCGTGATCATTGCCACCAAATCAGGTACCAAGCCGTCGCAGCTATTCACGGTCTGCGGCGCCGGACAAGTAAAGGTCGGCGGCATCAAATCGCGTACCTGAACTGTTGCATTACAAACAGATGAATTGCCAGCACCGTCGGTCACAGTGAGCACCACGTTGTTGTTGCCTACCTGGCTGCAATCAAACGTAGTTTGGCTCAGGGTCAGCGTGAGTGCGCCCGGACAGTTATCCGTAGAAGCGCCGCCAACCATTACTGCGCTGGCAGTTGCTGTGCCCTGTGCATTCAGATTCACCGTGATGTTTTGACAAACCGCCGTTGGCGTTTGCATATCCATCACTTCAATCGTAAACTGACAGGTGGAAGTGTTTCCTGTCGAATCGGCAGCAGTGAAGGTGATCACTGTTTGGCCAACCGGGAACAGGCTGCCGCTGGGCAAGCCACCCGTTTGTGAAACAGAGGCAATAATATCGCAGTTATCCTCGGCGATTGGTGTGGAGAAGACCACATTAGCGCCGCATTTATCTACATCGTTTCCGACGGTGATGTCTGCCGGGCAGTTCACAAAGGTCGGCGCTTCGGTATCCAGCACCGTGATCGTTTGGGCGCAGGTGCCAATGTTACCGCACAAATCAGTCACTTCGTAAATCCGGGTATACACATTACCCACGCTGGTCTCACTTTGCAAGCCAAACAAACTGCTGTTCAAACCGCAGTTATCGGTAGCGATACCGCCTGCCGATTCAAATTCAGACAGGTTGTCATATACTGGTATTTCATCTACCGTGCACTGTGCCATAGCGTTAGCCGGGCAGCTGAGTACCGGTAAGACATCGTCCGTGATATTGATGGTCTGGGTAAACGCCGTGGCATTGCCGCAGGCATCTACTGCCGTCCAGGTGCGCACTACAGTGAACGAGTTGGCGCAATTACCCGGGGCTGTCGACTCCGTAAAGTCTACATCAACCGGGGAAGTGCAGTTATCCGTGGCGGTCACCACCGGTACAGCCGGTACATCATCGGCGCAATCACCGGTCACCGTCGCATCAGCAGGCAAGCCAACCAGCACCGGAGCCTCGTCGTCCGAGATCACGATGGTCTGGGTAAATGCTGTAGCGTTGCCGCAGGCATCTACTGCCGTCCAGGTGCGAATTACCGTGAACGAGTTGGCGCAATCGCCCGGAACCGTTGTCTCCGTAAAGTCTGCATCAACCGGGGACGTACAGTTATCCGTAGCAGTTACTACCGGTACAGCCGGTACATCGTCGGCGCAATCGCCGGTCACCGTCGCATCAGCAGGCAGGCCAACCAGCACCGGAGCCTCGTCGTCCGAGATCACGATGGTCTGGGTAAATGCTGTGGCGTTACCGCAGTCATCTATTGCCGTCCAGGTGCGTACCACCGTAAACGAGTTAGCGCAATCACCCGGTACCGTTGATTCGGTAAAGTCAACATCAATCGGCACGCTGCAATTGTCTGTGGCACTCACCACCGGAACAGCCGGTACGTCATCGGCACAATCGCCGGTAACCATCGCATCGGCTGGCAGACCAGCAAGCACTGGAGCTTCCGTATCGCTCACGTTGATCGTTTGCACGAACGTAGTGGCGTTGCCGCAATCATCCTGTGCTGTCCAGGTACGCGTGATCGTGTACTGGTTAGCGCAAGTGCCCGGTATTTCAACCTCGCTGAAGTCGACCACAATCGGCACATCGCAATTGTCCGTTGCTGTTACGGCCGGTACTGCAGGTACATCTTCAGAACATTCGATATTCACCTCGGCGTCAGTTGGCAAACCGGCAAGCACGGGTGCTTCCGTATCGCTCACGTTGATCGTTTGCACGAACGTAGTGGCATTGCCGCAATCATCCTGTGCTGTCCAGGTACGCGTAATCGTGTACTGGTTGGCGCAAGTGCCCGGTATTTCAACCTCGCTGAAATCAACCACGATCGGAACATCGCAGTTGTCCGAAGCCGAAACTACCGGCACAGCGGGTACATCTTCAGAACATTCAATATTAACAACTGCGTCAGCAGGCAGCCCAGCAAAGACTGGCGCTTCCGTATCGCTCACGTTGATTGTTTGTGTAAACACAGCCGAGTTTCCACAAGCATCTTCCGCGCTCCAGGTACGAACAATCGTATACTGGTTCGGGCAAGTACCCGGAATCTCAACTTCTACGAATTCGAAATCAACTGGTGATTCGCAATTATCCGTAGCTGTAACCGTTGGAACGGCAGGCACATCTTCGGAACATTCGATGTTCACCACCGCGTCGGCAGGCAAGCCGTGCAGTACAGGTGCTTCCGTATCGTTCACCGTAATATGCTGCCAATGTTCGGAGGAGTTTCCGCAAAGGTCAGTTGCAATCCAGCGGCGTACGACTACGTACTGGTTCTCGCAACCACCCGGCTGGATTTCCTCTGCAAAATCCACAAAGGCTACGCCGCAGTTATCCTTGGCAACCTGATGCGGTGCATGCGGAATATCTTCCGAACAGTTGACCGTGATATCTATCGGTGTGACCGTCAATACCGGCGGCTCTTCGTCCTTCACCGTAATATGTTGCCAGAATTCGGCTGTATTGCCGCAAAGGTCTGTAACAACCCATCCACGGGAAATCACCACATTATTCGGACAGCTGCCCGGACCCGGATCGATAGATTCACTGAAATCGACAAAGGCGACACCACAATTATCCAAAGCGACTTGCGTCGGAGCAGGTGGCACATCTTCGATACAATCGAGTTCCAGATCCAGCGGTGTAACAGCCAGAGTCGGCGGTTCTTCGTCTTTCACGGTAATGGTCTGCCAATGTGACGAAGTGTTTCCGCACAAGTCGGTAGCAATCCACAAGCGGGTAATCACCATGCTGTTCGGGCAATTGGCCGGACCCGGATCGATAGATTCGCTAAAGTCGACAAAGGCAACGCCACAGTTATCCGTAGCCCACTGGGCCGGTGCTGGCGGCACGTCACCAACGCAATCAAAATGGAGATCAAGTGGTGTCACAGCCAATACCGGAGGCTGAGTATCATTAATGTGGATCGTTTGAACAAAGGCAGTGAAATTACCGCAGTCATCCTCTGCCGTCCAGGTACGCGTGATCGAGTAGCTGTTCGGGCAGTCGCCCGGTATCTCCACTTCACTGAATTCGACATCCACCGGAGCACCGCAGTTATCCGTTGCATAAACAGCCGGGATATTGGGCACATCGTCAGCACAAGCAAAGTACAGTACCGGAAACATCGGCAAGTTATGCAGCACCGGTTTCTTTGTATCGTTGATGTTGATCGTCTGAACAAAGATGGTCGAGTTGCCGCAATCGTCTTCTGCCGTCCAGGTACGCGTGATCGAGTACTGATTCGGGCAAGTACCCGGTGCTTCAACTTCACTGAACTCAATATCGACCGGAGCGCCACAGTTATCGGTAGCGGTTACTGCCGGTGGGGCCGGTACCTGTTCGGAGCATTCGAGATTCAATACTGCGTTCACCGGCAAGCCAACCAGATTGGGGGCCTTGGTGTCGCTGATATTGATCGTCTGCACGAAAGAGGTCGAGTTACCACAATCATCCTGGGCAATCCAGGTGCGTGTAATCGAATATTGGTTCGGACAAGTACCCGGAATTTCAACTTCGCTGAAGTCAACAATAACCTGAATACCACAGTTGTCTGTTGCTGTAACCGGTGGTACATCAGGAACTTGTTCGGAACATTCAACATTAACCACAGCATTGAGTGGCAAGCCAACCAATACTGGAGCTTCATCGTCGTTTACATTGATCACTTGTTGACGCGAAGTACTGTTTCCGCAATCATCCTGGGCATTCCAGGTACGGATCAGGGTGAAGCTGTTCGGGCAATCACCCGGTTGAATGGTTTCGCTAAAGTCAACAATGATCGGCACATCACAATTATCCGTCAACGTCAGTTGTGGAACCGGCGGTACGGCTTGCGCGCAAGACAGGTTCAACGGTGTTTCCGGAGCCGGCTGATCCCATACAGGCGCCTTATCGTCTTTCACCATAATCACCTGCTGACGCTGCGTACTGTTACCGCAGTCATCTTCAGCCGTCCAGTAACGGACGATATTAAATTCGTTCGGGCAAGTACCCGGTTCGAGAATTTCAGTGTACTCCACATCTACCGGAATGCTGCAATTGTCGTTGGCTTCCTGCCACATGATCTGCGGTACGTCTTCAGCACATTCGAGCATCAACCACTCCGTAGGCGCATTTGTAGTCCAGTACGGCGCTTCAATATCCGTGATGTTAATTGTCTGTACGAAAATCGTGCTGTTGCCACAGAAATCTTCGGCCGTCCAGGTACGCTCGATGGTGTACTGGTTCGGGCAGCTGCCCGGAATTTCTACTTCGAAGAATTCAAGATCGACCGGGGACGTGCAATTATCTGTAACAGTTACTACAGGCACCTCCGGCACATCTTCCGAACAATCAACCTCTACCAATGCGTCGGGCAAGCCATGCAGAACGGGCTTCTCCGTATCCGGAACGATCGTAATCGTTTGCTGCTTGGTCGTCGTATTGTTACAGTGGTCCGTCGCCGTCCAGGTCACCGTAATCGTATAGGTTTCCGGTGCGCAGACATTCAGCGCGGTGCTCGAATAGTCGAAGGTCAGCTCCGGATCTGTATCACAGTTATCCGATGCCGTAGCGCTTTCCAGCCAGTTGGTAATTGTTGCGGCCGGATCGCTGATCGGGCTGATATCCTGACAATCCAGTACCAGAGGCGCCGGTACAGTGATCGACGGTTTCTCCGTATCCGGAATTACCGTGATCGTCGAAGCCTTCGTCGTGCTGTTGTTACAGTGATCCGTCGCCGTCCACGTTACCGTGATCGTATAGGTCTGCGCTGCACAGATATTCAACTCTGACATGTTGAAATCATACGTGAACTCCGGATCCGTATCGCAATTATCCGATACACTGGCTGAGGCCAGCCAATCCAGTATCTGTGCCGTCGGGTCGGCCGTCTCACTCAGGTCACCACAATCAAGTACCAATGGATACTCCGGCAAGGTGATCGATGGTTTCTCCGTATCCGGAATTACCGTGATCGTCGAAGCCTTCGTCGTGCTGTTGTTACAGTGATCCGTCGCCGTCCACGTTACCGTGATCGTATAGGTCTGCGCTGCACAGATATTCAACTCTGACATGTTGAAATCATACGTGAATTCCGGATCCGTATCGCAATTATCCGATACACTGGCTGAGGCCAGCCAATCCAGTATCTGTGCCGTCGGGTCGGCTGTCTCACTCAGATCGCCACAATCCAGCACCAGCGGATACTCCGGCAAGGTGATCGTCGGTTTCTCCGTATCCGGAATTACCGTGATCGTCGAAGCCTTCGTCGTGCTGTTGTTACAGTGATCCGTCGCCGTCCACGTTACCGTGATCGTATAGGTCTGCGCTGCACAAATATTCAACTCTGACATGTTGAAATCATACGTGAATTCCGGATCCGTATCGCAATTATCCGATACACTGGCTGAGGCCAGCCAATCCAGTATCTGTGCCGTCGGGTCGGCCGTCTCACTCAGATCGCCACAATCCAGCACCAGCGGATACTCCGGCAAGGTGATCGTCGGTTTCTCCGTATCCGGAATTACCGTGATCGTCGAAGCCTTCGTCGTGCTGTTGTTACAGTGATCCGTCGCCGTCCACGTTACCGTGATCGTATGTTGTCCCTGCGCAGATGTTCAACTCGTTAAAGTCGAAATCATAGATGAACTCCGGATCCGTATCGCAGTTATCCGATACACTG
This sequence comes from Lewinellaceae bacterium, assembly GCA_020636075.1. GTDB lineage: Bacteria > Bacteroidota > Bacteroidia > Chitinophagales > Saprospiraceae > M3007. The sequence continues at coordinate 676,534 of JACJYO010000001.1, forward strand.
GCTGATGCCAGCCAATCCAGGATTTGCGCCGACGGATCGGCTGTCTCACTCAGATCGCCACAATCCAGCACCAATGGATACTCCGGCAACGTGATCGTCGGTTTCTCCGTATCCGGTACTACCGTGATCGTCGAAGCCTTCGTCGTGCTGTTGTTGCAATGATCCGTCGCCGTCCACGTTACCGTGATCGTATAGGTTGTCGCTGCACAGATATTCAACTCTGACATGTTGAAATCATACGTGAATTCCGGATCCGTATCGCAATTATCCGATACGCTGGCGGAAGCCAGCCAATCCAGTATCTGTGCCGACGGGTCGGCCGTCTCACTCAGATCGCCACAATCCAGCACCAGCGGATACTCCGGCAAGGTGATCGTCGGTTTCTCCGTATCCGGAACTACCGTGATCGTCGAAGCCGCTGATGTCGTGTTGTTACAGGCATCTGTCGCCGTCCACGTTACTGTGATCGTATACGTTGTCCCTGCACAGATGTTCAACTCGTTATAGTCAAAATCATAACTGAGTTCAGGATCCGTATCGCAATTATCCGATACGCTGGCGGAAGCCAGCCAATCCAGTATCTGTGCCGACGGGTCGGCCGTCTCACTCAGATCGCCACAATCCAGCACCAGTGGATACTCCGGCAGGGTGATCGTCGGTTTCTCCGTATCCGGAACTACCGTGATCGTCGAAGCCGCTGATGTCGTGTTGTTACAGGCATCTGTCGCCGTCCACGTTACTGTGATCGTATACGTTGTCCCTGCACAGATGTTCAACTCGTTATAGTCAAAATCATAACTGAGTTCAGGATCCGTATCGCAATTATCCGATACGCTGGCGGAAGCCAGCCAAGCCTGTATCTGTGCCGACGGGTCGGCCGTCTCACTCAGATCGCCACAATCAAGCACCAGTGGATACTCCGGCAGGGTGATCGTCGGTTTCTCCGTATCCGGAACTACCGTGATCGTCGAGATTGTTGACGTTGTATTATTGCAGGCATCCGTCGCCGTCCATGTCACAGTGATCGTGTATGTCTCCGAAGCACAGATGTTCAGGTCGGATATGTCAAAGTCGTAACTAACCGTTGGATCATCATCGCAGTTATCTGTCGCAGAAGCCTGACCCAGCCAATCTAAAATTTGTGCTGACGGGTCAGCTGTCTCACTCAAGTCACCACAATCCAGTACTATCGGATCCGGTACCGACAGCATCGGCTTCTCCGTATCCGGAACTACCGTGATCGTACGCGATACCGAGGTACTATTTCCGCAAGCATCTTCGGCCGTCCAGGTTACCGTAGTCACACTTGCTGTGCAGTAATCCAGTTGTGCTGCACCCGTGTACGTCACCGTCGGATCGTCGTCGCAGTTGTCAGAGGCCGTAACAGCATCCAGCCATTGGGCGATTACCGCAGAGGCATCGTGTGTGCCACCGATATTGCTGCAATCCAGCGTCAAATCGTCCGGTATATTCGTGAACATCGGCTTCTCCGTATCCGGAATTACCGTGATCGTACGCGATACCGATGTGTTGTTTCCGCAAGCATCTTCGGCCGTCCAGGTAACTGTCGTCGTGCTTGCCGTGCAATAATCCAGTTGCGCGGCACCCGAGTACGTCACCGTCGGATCGTCGTCGCAGTTGTCGGAGGCCGTAACGGAATCCAGCCACTGTGCAATTACGGCAGAAGCATCATTTGTACCGCCGATATTGCTGCAATCCAGCGTCAAATCGTCCGGTACATGCGTGAACATCGGCTTCTCCGTATCCGGAACTACCGTAATCGTCGCAGCGGTGGTATTTGCATTTCCGCAGTCATCTACCGCAGTCCATGTAACTGTGAGCACACCTCCGGTACAAACATCCAAATCAGTATTGTTGAAATTGTGCGTCACCGTAGGCTCGCTGTCGCAAATGTCGCTTACTGTGTAGTTATCCAGCCAGTCGGCTATTGTTGCGGAAGGCGAAGTCGTTCCGGAAATATCGCCACAATCCAGCGTGATATTCGCCGGCGCCGTGATTGCCGGTGGCGTTTCGTCTTTCGTGATTACGATCAGCGCCGATGTGGTCGAAGCATTACCGCAATCATCCATGGCCGTCCAGGTAACCAAGATATCGTCGCCGGTGCAATAGTTGATCGTCGTGCCGCTGAAATTATGCGTCACGGTGGGCTCGCTGTCGCAGCCGTCACTTACCGTGTAATTATCCAACCAGTCGATAATAGCAGCATTGTTACTCTGCTGATCCTGCACGCAGCTCAGCGTCAAATTTGCCGGAGGCGTAATGCTCGGCGGCGTTTCGTCTTTCGTGATCACGATCAGTGCCGATGTGGTTGAAGCATTGCCGCAATCGTCCGTGGCCGTCCAGGTCACGAGAATATCGTCGCCGGTGCAGTAGTTGATCGTCGTGCCGCTGAAATTGTGCGTCACCGTAGGCTCGCTGTCGCAACCATCGCTTACAATGTAGTTATCCAACCAGTCTACAATGGCCGCATCGTTGCTCTGCTGATCCTGTACGCAACTCAACGTCAAATTTGCCGGAGGCGTAATGCTCGGCGGCGTTTCGTCTTTCGTGATTTCAATCAACGCTGTCTTCGTAGTTACGTTGCCACATTCGTCAACAGCCGTCCACATTACGATGATATCGTCGCCGGTGCAGTAGTTGATTGTTGTGGCGCTGAAATTGTGCGTCACATCCACCGTACCACATTCGTCGCTGGCCGTGTAGTTGTCCAGCCAGTCGATGATGGCAGCCGAGTTGTCCTGCTGGTCCTGTACGCAGCTCAGCGTCAGGTTAGCCGGCGGGGTCAGGCTCGGCGGCGTGTTGTCTACTACCGTAAACGAAGCCACAAATGATGTATCGTTGCCGCAGAGGTCTTTTGCTGTGAACCGGTATTCATACACACCTGTATTGCCGCAGCTTGGGGTGTACTTGATCAGGTCAGTTTCATAGACAAACGAACCGGCAGCAGCGAGCGGACCCGAACCATAGCGGATCTGGTCCATACCAATGAAATCGTCATTAGAATTTGACGTAGTTTCAATCATGACCGAATTGAAGACCATGGCAGAGTTTACAATGCCAAAGAAGCGCTCATTGTTATTGGGGAAATTACCCATAGCAATGGTAAAGGCATCACCCGCTGAATTCATAAAGGTCATTTTGGCATTAGGAGCACTTTGGTCGAAGGCATCCTTAATGTCAATTCCAAATGTATTGATATCACTGTTGAAGCTAAAAGTGATCTTGCGATTACCCCTATAGCCCATGTACCGGTTACCCGACATGTAATTATCAGAAATAATATCCAAGGCATTGCTTGGCGTACTGATCTGGAAGTCTGGGAAGGTGATGGTATTCAAATTGCTCGCAGACGATTTACCTTCAAAGCCTTCCGTCGTGATCGTGCCTGCCGTAGCAGCCAGGAAGTCATTCCGGTTGGTATACATCACCGTCACGCCGCCACTGGCGCCGCCGCACACATCTTCAACTTCACCGCCGCCAAAGTGCGCCAGCCAATCCATCATCGCCATGGGTGCATCGCCACATTCGGCGCTTGCATTTTGCGGGTAAACTACCCAGTATGGCGCTTCAGTATCTTCAATAATAAAGCTGGCAATCGTATTGGCCGACAGATTGCCACAGGCGTCTTTGGCCTGGAACATGTACACCAGTTCCTTGGCGTTGCCGCAACCTTCGATCTCATTCATCAATACCGGCGGTTCCCAGGTGATGCTGCCGCAATCGTCGGAAGCCACCGCGCCGCCGTTGTTGGCCAACCAGGCGTTCAGTGCCGTTGTATTGCCATTGCCATCACATTCGACCGTCTGGTTTTTAGCCGGCGTGGTAATGGCCGGGCCCTCGGTGTCCACTACTTGCACCGTGGCCGTCCGCGTGGACTTGCGTCCGCAGGCGTCGGTAGCGGTAAACGCAACTGTTGCCGAGCCGGTAGTACCGCAACCGTTGCTCAGGCCGGTAAAGTTGTTCGAATAAGTAACCAGACTGCAATTGTCGTTGGCTTCGCCGCCGCCGGCAGTGTTCAACCAGGCATTGATCTGGCCATACGGATCGTTGGTATTGTTGCACTCGATGGTCAGGTCTTGCGGATTAAGCGCCCAAACAGGGGCTTGCGTATCCTGGATGGTGAAGGTTGCCGTGCGTGTTGCCGTGTTTCCACAGGCATCGGTAGCCGTGAACATCACCGTCGTGGAGCCGGTTTCACCGCAGCCGTTGCTCAGCGCGCCGAAGTTGTTGCTCCAGGTCAGCTCGCCACAGTTGTCCGTAGCCGAGAAACCGCCGTGGTCGTTCAGCCAATCGATCAACTGGTTGGAGTTGCCGGCGCCATCGCATTCAACCGTCAGGTTGTTCGGTGTGCCGGTGATCACCGGTGCTGTATTGTCGTTTACATTGATCGTCTGTGTGTACACTGCCGTGTTGCCGCAGGCGTCCGTTGCCAGCCAGGTACGGGTCAGGGTAAACTTGTTGTCGCACACACCCGGCTGCAGTACCTCGTTGAGGTATACGTTGATCGGATCCGTACAATTGTCCATAGCGATAACCTCCGGTAAAGCAGGTACATCTTCCGAGCAGGAAACGTTCACCACGGCCGGGGGCAGACCGCCGCCGGTGATGGTGTAGGTACACGGGGCAACAGCCGGCGACATCGGCGAGCTGCTCGTTATCCAGTTGGCAGCCGTGTTCACCGACGTAGCTACTGCTACTGCAGTTCCGCTGGTGGTTCCGCCGACGCAGGCGAACTTGCCGTTGTCCGCTTCGCCGGTGGAATTCGCAGTAGTACCGTTCGTCAGGCCCTGTGGCAATGCCGAGGTGTTTGTACTGGTTGTGTTCGTATCCCAACCTACACTACCGTCGAAGTCGATCGCAGCGAGGTTGGCCCCTGTGATGGCACCTGTCGAGGTATTGAAGCTGCCGCAGAAAGCAGTCACTTGGTCGCCAGAAGTCGACAAGTCAAATCCACCATCAACATTGGCTACCGTACCAGATGTGGCCGTCAACGCGCCGGGGTTAAAGGTTACCACGGTACCTGCAAGCAGGCCACCACCCGGAACTGTCCAAGCAATAACACCTTCGTTCGTTGTGAAGGTATTGTCATTAGACTGCCAACCGTTGTCGGTGAAATTGATCACCGTACCAGCAGCAAGTGGTACCAGTGTTACAATGGCAAACTGATCCGGATTATCCGACTGGAAGGCGACAAAAGCAATGTCGCCGGCAGCCAGGGTGCCGCAATCTTTCGGCGTAGCAGATGCTCCTTTGAGCACTGGCGCTTCGTTATCGTCCACGGTGATCGTTTGCGTGCAAACTGCTGTATTTCCACTGAAATCAGCCACGCGATAAGTACGCGTCACCGTGCGTGGGCAGCTGAGGCCATTGTCCACCTCGCTTTCCAGAATAAAGGAAGCCGGGTTGATCGCGCAGTTGTCGGAACCGCTACCACCAGCGCCCATGAAGGCTGCCCAAGTGGTATAAACCGGATTTTCACCGGCTGCGCAAACAGCAGTCAGCGGATCCGGACAAGAGATTGTCGGTGCAATCTTATCCACCACCGTCACTACGGCCATGCAACTTGCCGTGTTGGGCATCATAGCCCCATCGGTAGCAGTCAGGATCACAATGTTCGCGCCCAGGTCGTCGCAATCAAACGAACTGTTGTTAATACCCAGCGTCATACCCGGGCAGTTGTCGCTGCTGTTGTTGTTCACGTCGGATACCGAGATGGACGCCGTACCGGAACCATTCAGCATGACGGTAATGTCCTTACATACAGCATCCGGTTCCTGGACGTCGTTGACGCGTATCCGGAATGAACAAGTGATGGTGTTGCCGTTGTTGTCCGTCGCTTCGTATTTGATCAGATGTGGCGAACCGCCAACACTGAACATAGAACCGGTCGGCGAACCCATTGTTTGTGTCACGCCCACTTCGTTCGGCGGGGTGCAGTTGTCGATCGCCGTTGGCGGTGTCCAGTTGACCCGCGCGCTGCATTTATCGATATCATTGCTTGCAACGATGTCAGCCGGGCAATTCACCCAGTGCAGACCACCGCTATCTTCAATAATTATAGTAAAGGTTTTCGAACTTTCGCAATTGCCATAGCTGGCTGTCACGGTAACTTCCCAGGAACCTTCATCTGGTCCTGCGGTGAAGCCCGGAATAGCCGGGTTCAGGCCGGTGCTGGTACCGTCGGGCAAACCAGCGTCTGCGCCACCAGTCCAGCTGTATTCGATAGCCGGGTTGTTCGGCACCGAAGAGAGCAGGATAAGGTCTACTGGAAAGTTCGGGCAAAGCGGGCCGATATCAGCCAGATCGTTGATTTCGAGGACGGTACCCTGGCCAATCGTTACGGTCGTCGTAGCCGTGCAGTCGTTATCGTCTGTTACTGTCACCGTATAGGTGCCGTCGGCCAGGCCACTGTTGGAAGCTGCGGTCGGCGTCAGACCTACACCAACACCCCAGTTGTACTTGTACGGCGTGGTACCACCTGTAGCGCTCACTTGGCCTGCGCCGTCGTTGTTGCCGTCACAGCTTTCAGGTGTTTCGTTGATAGTAGTGGCGATCAGTTTGGTCGGTTCGTGAATGTCAAAATGTTCAAGAGCTACACAGTCATTTTCATCGGCAACATATAAGATATAGCTACCTGCCGGAAGATTATGCACTTCAATACCAGGAACGTTTGCTTCCTCATAAATATAGCCGTTGATTAATGAAAATACTGCAAAGTCATATGGGCCAACACCGCCGAAAGCAGTACCAAGGAATCCACCATCTGCCGCACCATTGCAACTTACGTCCTGCGTAGCAAGGACAACAGCTTCCACTTCCGTCGGCTCGGTAACGGCATAAATGCCCTCCACCGTACAACCTTTCACATCCGTTACCGTCACGTGATAGGTACCGGCCGGCAGGTTGGTTTGGTCTTGCAGCAATGTGCTGACATCCGGGCCTGCCCAGTTGTAGGTAAACGGTGGTGTGCCGCCCATCGGGGTAATGTCGATAGAGCCCGTGCTTTCGCCATGGCATTTGACGTTCGTCACCGTGGCTGTCACCGTTGGTACCGGGTTAACCGTCACCGTGAAGGTGCAGGTAGCCATCAGTCCTGCGGCATCAGTCGCCTTATAGGTTACCACCGTGCTGCCAACCGGGAATACATCGCCCGGGTTGTGCGAAGGTGTGAAGCTAACCACGCCGCAGTTATCATCTGCCGTCGGCGGAATCCACCAAACCGGGCCTGCGCCACAGATGGCTGTTGGGTTGGCCGGGCAGTTGCTGATGGTTGGTTTTTCGTTGTCGGTTACGGTTACCGTGAAGGCACAAGTGTTGGTATTACCGTGGATGTCTTCTACGTAGTAAGTTACAGTTGTTGTGCCTACAGTAAAGTTGCGATCGGCATCCGTAGAAATATTGCCACCTGCGATTTGGATAGCATTATAAGGGCCATCAATTGAGCCATCCGGGTTGGTGTATACTACGTCATAGTGCTCAATACCACAGGGATCGGACGGGATCGGGTGGCTCCAGGCATATTGGCCGGCGCAATCACCTTCTGTACTCAGGTTATCCGTATTGATCGACACTGAGGCCGGGCAGTTGATAACCGGTGCTTCATTATCGATTACCGTAATATTGAAACTACATGAAGCTGTGTTGCCGGCCTCATCAATAGCAATAAAGGTATTGGTAGTTGTTCCTACCGGAAATAATGATGGATTACCACTTGGCAGGCCTGAAGTTTGAACTAAATTTAAATTGCCAGCCATTTTATAACTAATCCGCACTAAGCCATTCCCTGTTCTCGAATTAGCGGTTGTTGAAGCCATCATCGAACCCGGATAAGAGATATAACTCGATCCTCCTCCTCCGGCAGAAACATAGCCACCGCCGCCGCCATACCAGCCACCACCACCGGCGCCACCTGTGCAGTACGTGTTGAGCGGCCCTGCATTTCCTCCGCTACCAAACACCCCACTCCCAGCAGATTGGCCATTACCTGTGTAAAATCCACCTGCACCACCCAGCAACTGGGTGCCACCTTTCCCATTTGTATTCACAATCCAGGATGCCTGCCCATCCGATCCAACGTTTCCACCACCGGCGCCACCTAAGCCATTGCTCCAACCCATGCCGCCACCGCCGCCGGCAACAATTATTCTATCGGATAATGATGCCGATGTGCGAACATCAGATGCACCACCGCCAGGCCAACCATCGGTCCCCGGATTACCGCCACAAGGAAGTGCAATAGTTGCACCGCCACCATTATAGCCACCAGGGCCTAATTGAACAGTTGGCTGACCACCAACATGCACCTCCAGCATAGTATTCGGAGTGACAGGAATGAGGGCACTTGCATAGCCTCCATAGCCTCCAAAATCACCTCCTCCTTGAGCTCCCCAAGCCTCGACTTTTATTTCTGTTACTCCATCAGGAACAGTAAAAGTTTGCATTGATCCTGTATACATGAATTCTGCGGAACCCATAATCATTTGTACACTGCAGTTGTCTGCAATAACGGGATCCGTATAGTTAACCTCTGCACCACATTCACCCTGATCCACATTTACCACAATATCCGCCGGGCAATCAATTGTCGGCGCGGTGCGGTCTACCACCGTCAGTGTAAACGAGCAGGTACTGGTGTTTGGGAATCCGTCCGTTGCCGTCCACAAGATGGTATGGTCACCCAGGCCGAAGACTTCACCCACCAGGGTATTGGTATTGTTTACATCATTAACTAAAGAGAAGTTACAGTTATCGGAAGCAACCGGGTCGAGCACGGCCGTTCCGGTGTATTCGCAATCTTCATCAACATTCACCGTGCGGTCCTGCGGACACTGAAGGTCCGGGAACTGCATATCGCGCACCGTGATGGTAAACGAACAGGTGATGGTATTGCCATTGCCATCAGTGGCCGTGTAACTGATCGTATGCGGGCCTCCTACTACATTGAAGCAAGTGCCCGAGGTGCCACCGGTGGGACCGCTTACGTTTGCTGACGATGTGCAATCGTCGAGGGCTACCGGCGCCGTCCAGTTCACGTTGGCGCAACATTTATCCACATCGTTGTTCACGACGATATCCGCCGGGCAGTTCACCCAATGCAGGCCACCATCATCGTTGATCGTAATTGTAAAGGTTTTCTCATCCGAGCAAGCGCCCAGGGCAGCGGTTACCGTCACCGTATAGGTGCCTTCCGCGCCGGCTGTGAAGCCCGGGATATTCGGATTCAGACCGGTGCTGTTACCAGCCGCCAGACCCGAGCCACCCGGACTTACAGACCAGCTGTACACGATGTCCGGGTTATTTGGCGTTGCCGACAGCAGGATGGTCGGTACCGTAGCGTCCGGGCATACCGGCCCTACGTTGGCGATATCGTTCAACACCACATCGATCACCTCGAAGATTGCCGCTGTGCGCAGGCTCGGACACGGGCAGTTACACTGCGCCCAGAAGGTGTATTGGCCTGGGGTATTTTCATTCACCGCACTGGCAGCAACCGGGTCAAAATCAGCGCCCGTACCTACCTGAGTGCCGCCGTATTGGGCATCCCACCAAGTAATGTCCGTGCAAGGGGCATCGCCCGATTCAAAGCTGAGGTCATCCAGAACAGCGACACTACCAGCAGACTGAATATGGACATGATCGATTCCAGAATATGGAAGGCTTATCGTTTGAAGGGTATTTGTGACCGGCACTATTTGTACACCCAAGACACCACCTCCCTGATCATACGCGGTTGCAGTGATCGTTCCTGCTCGCGCGGCTTTGAAACTTACATTGCTGGCAAGCGGGGAAAAATCTAACCGCAAGGTGTTGGAATGCTGTAGATTCCTGGCTAAAAAATTGGGCGATGAATGCCCGGACACGCTAAAGTTCCCACACTCATTCAATACCTCCCAGGAATTACCGCCAACCCCGCTAAATATTACTCCTTGTGCAGCATACTGCACCGTAAGGGGTACCTGATCATCAAAACTGCAAGGCACCGGCGCATCATCAAAATTGATCGTTTGCAGAGTACTACCACTGGTAAATGGGCAGGAAGCGCTCAGCACTGCTTGGCCGCTATCGTCACCGGCACAGATAGAAGCATTGTCTGTTTGCGGAGAAACGGGGGTATCCTTAACAACCAGCCATATCGCGCGCACCTGAACACAGCCGCTTGCCGTCTCAATGCGGACGTAGATCGTCTTGCTGTTCGAATTAAACGGTGCATTGGTTGCAAGCGGGTTAAGGTCGTTTTCAGCGTCAAATTCAGTCAGGTGGTAACTCACGCTATTGCCGCCGCTGGTGCCGGCTGCGCCGTCGCCATCCACATCCGTGCCCGAGCTGTTCTGGGCGCCGGCGGGGTCTTCGGCATCAACAAGGTTAAAGTCGGCAAAATTGCTGCTTGGGAATTGCGGGCAGGCCATCAGCATCACAGAATTGACCGCCGGCACCGGGTGAATCGTAACATTCACCGGCGTCATGGCTGCCGAGCAGCCGTTAGCGTCGGTTACGCTCACTGCAATTGTACCATTCGGGCCATTGCCCCAGACGACTTCAACGAACATGGCGCCGTCACCGCCGGCAATAATAGTGCCGCCCGTAATAGTCCAGTCAATACTGGTATAAGCGGCGCCGGCGGGTACTTTCAGCGCATAGGTAATGCCGTTCGCCGCAGAGCCTATGCCTGCAACGACATCGTTAAACGAAGGTATAGCACACACCGGTTCAGGCGCAGCCGTCAGCATAGGCGTCGGTACCGGATGTACCGTTACTTTAAAGCTGCAAACAGCCGTATTTCCGCTGTTATCCACAGCTGTGTAGGTCACTATCGTCATGCCAACCGGGAATACATAGCCGGGGGCATAATTTTTGGTATAGCTCGACAAACCGCAGTTATCATCGGCAGTCGGAGCCGTCCAGAATACCGGACCTTCGCCACAGATCGGCGCCGGATCGGCCGGGCAATTTGAAATCACGGGCGGCTCTTCGTCCACCACCGTCACCTCGAAGGAGCAGCTGATGGAATTAGCGGCGCCATCCACATAAGTATATTCGATGGTGCTGGTGCCTAGGTTAAAGGCCGTGTTGGCAGCCACCATACCTGGTGTGCTGGCCACTACTGTAGCACCGGAAATGGTATAACTCAGCGTTCCGGGGCAGTTATCGGATGCAAACAGGGCATCCAGCGCGCCGGCCGAGCTGGTCCAGGTGCACACACCCGGATCGGTGTTCATCGTGAGGTCGGGCGGACAAACCAGCAGTGGCGTCTCATCATCGACCACTTCAACAGTGAAGTTGCAAGTGGCGGTCAGAGTAGCGTTATCGGTTGCCGTATATTGAATATTGTAGGTACCCGGAGCCAGTTGCTGGCCGAGGTACGGACCACCGACAGAGGTTTCCTGTACGGTGGGAGTACCGCAGTTGTCTTCAGCAATCGGGATCGACCAGATTACGCCGGAGGCGCAATCGGCATCCACGCCGATGGTGAAGGTGATGTTGGCCGGGCAGTTTACGAAGCTTGGAGGTTCGTTGTCGGTTGCGGTTACGGTGAAGGCACAGGTTGTTGTGTTGCCGTGAATATCTTCAACGTAATACGTAACAGTCGTGATCCCTACTTCAAATTCCCTCGTCGTCGTGAAGACGGTATTATCATCAATTTGGCCATACTCCGATACATCGAAAGGGCCATCAATCGTGCTGTTCGGATTGGCATAGGTCACCCGGTAGGTATTGATTCCACAATTATCGTGTGGGGTTGGCGGCGCCCAAGTATAGGTTGCTGCACAATCTCCCGTTCCGCCATCTGTTGTGGTGAGTACCGTAGTTAAGCCGGAACAATCGATCGTCGGATTTTCTTCATCGGTTACGGTTACTTCAAAACTACATGTTGCCATGTTACCGGCTTCATCAGTCACTTTAAAAATATTAGCCGTTGTTCCAACCGGGAATGCTGCACCCGATGGAAGGCCCGCCGTTTGGACCAAAGGACTGGAATAGGTAATCGTAATTTGACCGGCTCCCGCTTTTACGCCTTGCGCATGAAGAACAAGCGATGCAAGTGGGTCCGTATACGAACTGCCACCGCCGCCGCCGCCAGTCCTACCACCGCCGCCGCCATACCAGCCGCCGCCGCCGCCGCCGCCGCCGCCGGGGAAGCCTGTGCCGGAACCGCCTTGTCCAAGCGTTCCGGATGTTGCCGGAGCAACACCGGTACCTCCGGCAACTTGTGTTCCACCTAAACCACCGGGATCAGAACTCATACCAACAGTAAAGTCCTCCCCATCGGCACCGATCAAACCACCGCCGTTTCCGCCATTCGCATCCGCACTAAATGTTTTTCCGCCGCCGCCGCCGCCGCCGGCAACTATGACCCGGTCTGCCAGGGTATTACCGCCCTGGCGAATATCCGAAGCGCCACCGCCGGTACCTGCATAGTCGGAAGGATCTGAAGTTGGCACAGTTGTATTACCGCCGCCATTGAATCCACCATTTTGGCAAGGCAGCGGACTTGTCGAAACGCAGGGGTACCCTTCCCCGCCAACATTGAGATACAGGGTTTCTCCGGGTGTAACCGCCATAGTCGCCGTCACCCGGCCGCCCAATCCGCCGACCGTACCAGAACCCGTACCGCCAGCTGCGCCCAACACCTCAACATGAATTGAGGTTACGCCCGCTGGAACCACCCATGTTTGTTCGGCTCCGGTGTAATCAAATTGCACACTTAGCGCCGAACTAATCAAACAGTTATCGCTCACCGTCGGCTCATTAAACACCACGATGGCGCTGCATTCGCCGGGGTCGTTATTCACTACAATATCCGCCGGACAGTCAATCGTCGGTGCTTCCTCATCCACTACCGTCACATTGAACGAACAAGTGATCGGATTCACGCCATCGGTGTACGTGTATTCTACGGTGCTGACGCCGCTGTTAAATACGGTGCCTGCCGGTACCATACCCGGTGTGCTGGCCACTACCGTAGCACCGGAAATTGTATAACTCAGTGTGCCCGGGCAGTTGTCCGAAGCAAACAAAGGATCGAGCGCGCCGGACGGGCTCGTCCAGGTGCAAACACCGTCATCGGTGTTTACCGTCAGGTTGGGCTGGCATACCAGAATAGGCGTTTGATCATCGACCACTTCAACAGTGAAGTTGCAGATGGCTGTCAGGTTAGCGCCGTCGGTTGCCGTGTATTGAATGTTGTAGGTACCCGGCGCCAGTTGCTGGCCGAGGTACGGACCACCGGCAGAAGTTTCCTGTACGGTGGGTGTGCCGCAGTTGTCTTCAGCAATCGGGATCGACCAAATCACGCCGGAAGCGCAGTCGGCATCCACACCGATGGTGAAGGTGATGTTGGCCGGGCAGTTTACGAAGCTTGGGTTTTCGTTGTCGGTGACGGTTACGGTGAAGGTGCAGGTGTTCGTATGGCCTGCGGCGTCTTCCACGTAGTAGGTTACGGTGGTAAGACCCGTACCACCGGCTTCAAAATTCCGGGTAGCCGTTGGCGACCCGTTAGCCGTGTTGCCTGGTGTAAATACGTATGCATCAGTGGGTCCGTCAATAGTTCCGTCAGGATTTTGATAGGTCACACTATAGTTAACTAGGCCACAGTTATCTGATGCTGCAGGTATATCCCAAGTCAACTCACCGGCACAATCACCCGTTCCGCCATCGGAGGTCAGGATCGTTTCATTTGCCGGGCAGGTTATAGCCGGCGCCTGTTCATCAGTAACGGTTACTTTGAAACTACAAGAAGCTGTATTTCCAGCGTCATCTGTGGCGACAAAGGTATTTGTTGTCATTCCTGTTGGAAACATCGAATTGCTGGACAAACCGGTAGTCTGCACCAGGTTTCCGCCGGAGGAAGCTGAATATGTTATAGTCACCATTCCATCGCCGGTATTTCCTACAGCTGCCATTGGAGCACTCCCAATATTATAGGAGCCGCCGCCGCCGCCGCCAAAATAATAGCAATTACCACCGGCGCCACCGCCGGAATAGCCGCCGCCGCCCCCCGCAGTGTGCAAATAATTGCAAATATTGGGGGTTCTGCCGGCACCGCCGCCACCGCCATAACCACCGTCACCACCATAGTTCTCTGCCAGGACGCCGCTTGGATCGATCAAGACAGAATTCCATCCTTTTCCACCGGAAGCCGAAACCGAAGTTCCATCGGAGCCAGCTGTTCCGCCGGGAGCATTTCCAAACTGGTCATGACTTCTGCTGCCTGTACCATCATTTGTTAAGGATGCATCTTTGCCATAGTAATGCGGGACTCCATCATTGGTCAAACTTGATCCACCACCACCACCCGCAACTATAAGCGGTTGCAGAGTGCCATTCAGCCAAACAAAGGTACCACCGCCACCGCCGCCGGCGCCGTTAAATTGATTACCAGTTGTAGCATTTTTACCTCTTTGCCCTACTACTATTTTAATCGTCTGACCAGGTGTAACTAAAAAGTCTCCACTTATAATTGCACCTGTACCGCCCAAACCATTCAGTGAAATATTGTCGCCGCCCTGTGCGCCTTTCGCCTCTATATTAATGGAGGTCACTCCGGCTGGCACTACCCAATCTACTACGGAACCACTATAATTGAATACTTCAACGATCGAAAGACCACCTAATAAAACAGGACAATTATCATCCACTGTCGGGTCATTAAATATCACTACCGCCCCACATGCATTCGGGTCATTATTCACCACAATATCCGCCGGGCATTCAATCGTCGGCGCTTCCGCATCCACTACCGTCACATTGAACGAACAAGTGATCGGGTTCACGCCATCGGTGTACGTGTATTCTACGGTGCTGACACCGCTGTTAAATACGGTGCCTGCCGGTACCATACCCAGTGTGCTGGCCACTACCGTAGCACCGGAAATGGTATAACTCAGTGTGCCCGGGCAGTTGTCCGAGGCAAACAAGGGATCGAGCGCACCGGACGGGCTCGTCCAGGTGCAAACACCGTCATCGGTATTTACGGTCAGGTTGGGCTGGCAAACCAGAATAGGCGTCTGATCGTCGACCACTTCAACGGTGAAGTTGCAGATGGCCGTCAGGTTGGCGCCGTCGGTTGCCGTGTATTGAATATTGTAGGTACCCGGAGCCAGTTGCTGACCGAGGTATGGACCACCGGCCGAGGTTTCCTGAACGGAAGCCAGGCCGCAATTGTCTTCAGCCACAGGGATCGACCAGATTACGCCGGAGGCGCAATCGGCATCAACGCCGATGGTGAAGGTGATGTTGGTTGGGCAGTTTACGAAGGTGGGGGCTTCGTTGTCTGAAATCGTTACCGTAGCCTCGCAAGTACTTGAATTACCGTGAATATCAACAACCGTCAACGTAACGGTATTCACTCCGAGGTTCGAACAGTCAAAGAAGGTTTGATCCAAAGAAGTATTTGAAATCGCGCAGTTATCATAAGAACCGTTATTGACATCTGCAGCTGAAATAGTAGCGTTGCCGGAGCCGTTCAGGTTCAGGTTCAGATTGTTGCACAAAGCGGTTGGCGGCAAATTGTCGGCCACCACTATTTCGGAAATACAGGAGGCAGTATTGCCGTTCACATCGGTTACCGTCATAACCACGGTGTTTGAACCAACTTGTAAACAGTTAAACTCTGTGTTACTCAGCGAAATATCATCAATGCCGCAGTTGTCAAAACTACCGGCGTTTATATCGGATACGCTGATTGTGGCTTCGCCATTGGCATCCAGATAAATGGGATCCGGAGCGGGATCGACTTCTGTCAGGGAGAAATCATCCAGGTTCCAGCCACCTATGGTATATACGCCGGCTGAGCCAATATTAAAGCCGAAGCGCACTTGAAGGTTCGCATTTTTATGAGCAGAAATGTCAAATATTTGATAGGTCCAACTTGGATCCATCACTCCGGGAGCAGATCCAGTTTCCCAAATACTTACCCAGTTGGTGCCATCATACACTTCGACAACATTCTTCATAAAGGGCGTATAATCGCTATTCAGGAAGCGATAATATTCCAGGTTTAGGATGCCGGTCACACCCGAAACATCAAATACGGGGCTTGTCAGGTAGTAAAAGCCGTGAGGGCTGGTAGAGGCACATCCACCCAATACCACGGCGGCTACGCCATTATCGGCAGTAGGGGTGTTATCCAATGCCGGATCATCAGTCACCTGAAATACACATCCATTTGCAGTGGGGCCTATCTCCCATTCCGTACCCAAAGTCCAACCGGCAGAATTATCCGAAAAGTCTTCCGTAAAGCTAAATGCAGTGGTACCTGTGCCAAGATTCTTACACAAGGCCACAGGCAGTGTATTGTCCTCAACCAACACATCAAATGCGCAGGTTTGCGAATTTCCGCTTGGATCTTCCACCGTTATGACCACCGGAACCACATCACCGGCTACATAGGAGCCCCCTGCTGCCGGCAATTGTGTCTTAGTGAACGAGCCACAGTTATCCCAGGCATCCAAACGGGCTGTGTAATCGCCCAAAATACCTTCGCAATTGGCATCCAGGCTGAGTATTTGATCGCCAAAGGGACAATTGAGAATGGTTGGTTTTTGCATGTCGCGCACCGTGATGGTAAATGCACAAGTGATGGTGTTACCATTGCCATCAGTCGCGGTATAGGAAATAGTGTGCGGGTTACCAGGTGCAGTGACATCGAAGCAGGAGCCCGATGTGCCGCCGTTCGGGCCGCTGACTGTAACGTTGTTCGGGGTTACGCAATCGTCGATTGCGGTCGGCGGCGCCCAGTTCACATTGGCGCAGCACTTATCCACGTCGTTGTTCACGATGATATCTGCCGGGCAGTTCACCCAGTGCAGGCCATTGGCATCTTCGATGAAGAGTTTGAAGGTTACCACGTCTGAGCACGCGCCCAGCGTAGCCGTAACCTCGATATCATATTCGCCTTCGTCACCAGCGGTAAACGAAGGGATAGCCGGGTTCAGTCCCGTGCTGTTGCCCGGGTTCAACCCAGAGTTTGGACCGCCAGTGACCGGCGTGATAGTCCAGTCGTATACAATGGCCGGATTGGTGGGCACGGCCGAGAGCAAAATAGTCGGGACCGTTGCGCCCGGACAAACCGGGCCAATATTTGCCAACTCGTTGATTGTCAAGGCCTGACCGGCATTGATCAGCACGTCTATCGTTGCGGTGCAAACAGTAGTGGCATCCGTTACCGTCACCGTGTAGGTTCCGTCGGCCAGGCCACTGTTGGAGGCGGCATTTGGAGTATTGCCGGCGCCCCAGGCATAAGTGTATGGAGGAATGCCACCGGTTGCGGTCACTGTTGCGGCGCCGTCATTTGCGCCGTCGCAGGATTCATTGGAAACACTTACGATGGACGGCGTAATAGCGGTGGGTCCGTCAATGACAAAACCCTCAACCTTTGAACAACCATTATCATCTGTTACCGTAAGCAAATAATTGTCCGGCGCCAGGTTCATGGCTGTGGATGCAGATGGATGTGTTTGGATAAATCCATTGCTCCATTTGAATTCATACGGACCAACACCGCCGCTGACCGTAGCGACAGCAGAGCCGTCATTTGCACCGGCACAGGATTCGGGCAGGAAGCCGCTCATAGTTATTTGCAGTTCCGTCGGTTCGGTTATGCCGAATTCTTCTTCAACGGCACAACCGTTGGCATCGGTCACGGTCACCAGGAAAGTGCCGGCCGGCAGGTTTATTTGATCTTCATTGGCAGGAACAACACCAGGACCTGCCCAGTCGAAAGTAAGTGGCGCCAGGCCACCGGTAACGGTAAGGTCGATAGCGCCGGTGCTGTTGCCGTGGCAAAGCACATTGGTCACATCACCGTCTACGGTGAATCCCGGGTTTACACTAAAGGTGCGGGTAATCGATGCTGTATTGCCACAATCATCCGTGGCCGTGTAGGTTACAACGTAGTCTCCCAGGGTATTGATATCTATTGAACCGGCAGTGGTTACAGTGCCGGTTACATCGCCCGAGCAGTTGTCCGTAGCGGTCACACCCGGATCTACATAAACGGCGCCCTGGCAAAGTTCAATGGGGTTGGGGCCGTTGAGTACCAGCACAGGATCGGTATTATCCGTCACGGTGAAGACCTGGGTAACCGTTTTGGTGTTTCCACACGCATCGGTGATCATGTATTCACGATCGATCGTGCCACTACACTCGGTGCCGACCAACGAACCATCCAGGTGACTGACAACCAGATTGCCCTGGGCTGTGCAATTGTCAACAGCGCCTGCACCGGGCAGGTTGAGGAAATCCGCAATGGTTGTGACGGCTGGTGGCAGATCCGTGCTGCACTCGAGGTCAGAGCCGATCGGAGCCGTGGCGTTCGGTATGGTACTGTCATCCACATGAATGATCTGGTCGCAGGTGCGTACTGTGCCGCACTCGTCGTCCATGATCGTCCAGGTACGGGTCACGATAATCGGGCATGTGCTGGTTTGAACGTCAACATATTTAAAGGTAGTCGTGCCGCAGGTATTGGTAAACTGACCGCCTTCATTGGTAAATACAGATTCAGCAACTGTTTGTTCCGTTTCATTATACGCCGGATGGCCTGCCGCCAAAATAGCATCCGTACCGCAGCCCTCCAGGGCATTTGCATTTGCATCGGTCAAATCTGCCGGGCACAAATCGATCAGGAGTTCCGAGCCTTGGCCCTGAATTTCGAACGTATACGGGTTTTCATCCGAATCGTTGTTTGCGATAACCACCGTCGTGGCTTTCGGGCCGGTAGTTGAGGGGTCAAAAGTTATGGTAAACGTAGTCGATGAATTCGGAGCAATAGTCGTGGTGGCCGGTTGCGAGACGGTGAAGTCTGCTTCGTCGCCACCGCTAACCAGTACGGCCGGCGTGCCATCAAGAATCAAGGGGCAAGGACCGTTATTGGCAATTGTGTATGTGTAAACTTTAGTGCAACCGTCAATATTTATACAACCGAAATCGGTGCAATCGCTTACCGAGTATGCGGCATTGCCGTCGGGAATGTTATTGCTGTTGCAGGAAACGGCCATTTCCGGTTGTTCAATTGTGACCATTACGCTGGTGCTGGAAGAACAGCCGTTATTATCATCTACTGTGTACGTTATCGTTACAGTACCGTAGCTGACGCCCATTACTTTACCCGTTCCATCGACAGTGGCGATGCCATTGTCGGAAGACGACCAGTTTTCAGTTTGAACACCTGCGGGGGCATTGGGTGTGCCGGTCAATTGAACCATAGCGTCGACACAGGTCGGGGCGGCGCCGGAGATGCTCGGCGTCGGGAGCGCATTTACCGTGATCGTGTATTCACAGGTATTGGAACAACCGTTGTCGTCGGTACCGGTGTAGGTTATGTTGTGTATGCCGACACCCGCATCCGAAGCGGTGAAGGTATAGGGGCCGCTACCAGAGATGCCCGGTCCGCTATGACTGGCCATGGTATTCGGCGAGCCGTCTGAAAGTTCAAAAGCCGGTTCGTCTACACAAACGGAAAGGTTGGGCGGACAAGTCACCGCAATCGGATCCAGAGTAATATTCACAACGGTTCCAGGGGTAACGGTCCCTTTACATAAATTAATATCCGCAACCTCCAGGGCAAGCGGTGTACCCGTTACGCTGATGGCCGAACCCGTCGCACCGGGCAGTACTTTCATGGTCAGTTTAAGCAGAACCAGGTCGTTGAGATCCTCTCCGGTAAAATTAGCCCAGGAATACCGGATTTCGCCATTGGCGGTAATGCCAAATACGGAGGGGTCTTCCGGGAATGGGTTGCCGATCGGGTCGGCTACATGTGAGATATATTGCAGCTGAGTTTCATCCCAGTTTACGCTGAATTGCAAACCAGCAATGTCAAGATCCGAAGTGGAAGCCACAACCGTAAACATGACCATATCGTCACCGCAAGTTGCACTGGAAGGACCGTTTACGTTGAGCGTGATCTGCGGACCCGGGTCAATATTGACCGTTTCGGAGCAGGAGGAGGTGCAACCATTGCCATCCGTGACGGTAACAGTCACCGTGTACGCGCCGGAAGCCCCGGCATTTACACTAAAATTCTGGCCATTTGCAGGCCCCGTGGAATTATAATCCCCGTCAACCGACCAGGCATACGCGCTCATGCCACCCGGGGCGGAGTGCACATTGTTAGTTGAATTGGAGCAAACAACAACCGGCACCGTGATCGAACAAGCAGGAGCGGGGCTGACCGTGATGGTTTGTTCCGCCGTGGCCGTGCAGCCGTTGGCATCGGTGATGGTCACGGTGTAGGTGGTGGTTGCCACCGGGTTCACCTGGTGCGGGCCTTCGTCAGCACCAATGTTTGGCGACCAGGCGTAGGTGTACGGGCCGGTACCACCGGTTGGGACTGCCGTAAGGTCGACATTCGCACTGGAGCAAACAGTGCCGTCGTTGGGTGTACCCGAATTTTCGGCTACCGTAATGGCAGCGGTCATATCGTTGCCATAGCCCTCGATGGAAAAATTGTACAGGTTTTCATCGCTGTCGGTGCTGGCAATAATAACTGTTGCCGTGCGCAGACCAGTTGCGGTGGGGTCGAATTTTATTTTAAAGGTTGTGGTGCCGCCATTTGCCGCAACGGGCGAAGTGGGTTGCTCGGTCACCATAAAATCGCCGGAGTTAAAGCCCTGTATTAGCACCAGGGGCGTGCCGTTCAGTATGAGCGGGCAAGTGCCGGTATTGGTAATCGTGAATTCATATTCCTGCATGCCGGTGGTTACATCGTGGCAACCGAAGTCGGTGCAGTCCGATGTGCCGGGCGTGGCATCTTCATCGGCAATTGAATTGCCATTGCAGGACACGTCTATTTCGGCGCAGTCTGCCGTGCAGGTGGTCAAGTCGCCGCTGAAACAGAAATTGTGAAATTCAAAGCCATTGCTTTGGCTAACCGTTCCGCCAAATACCGTTTGCCCATTCATTTGCCCGCCACTCAGGTTAACTGTGGCAGTAAAGGGCGCCAGCACGCTGCCTAAAATGGCATAGGCGCTGAAATTGAACGTGGAGGCTTCATAGAAATTCCAAAGCGTTTTTTCAATAAATGCTTTCACTGCGCCGGAATAGGGACCAACGGGTGTTGCTCCGTCAATAGAAATAGCGCCGCCGCTGAAGGTTACGGTAGTGCCGGGATATAGCACCAGGATGGCCGCTGC
The DNA here is from genome assembly GCA_020636075.1 of Lewinellaceae bacterium. Lineage (GTDB taxonomy): Bacteria > Bacteroidota > Bacteroidia > Chitinophagales > Saprospiraceae > M3007. The sequence goes on from JACJYO010000001.1 coordinate 697,689, forward strand.
ATTGCCGACATTTTGAAAATCAATGCTCGGTGAATTCGTAAGCGTATACCCGGATAAATCAAAAACAACTACGCCGGAGTTATTCATGGCATCCAGTTCAAAATTGCCGCCGCCATTATCGGTGATATCGCCGGCAATCTGCGCTGGGCAGTTGGTAGCAATGGTAGACGGACTGAAATTCGAACTAATTGACTGAAAATAAGTCTGTGCAGCCGCCCAACTTACAGCGGGTGCATAATTGCGGTACATACCGGGAATAATGCTGAAACCACCGCTGAAGGGCGGCAAATCGGTTGCCGTGTTGTACAGCACGTTTCCTCTTGGGCCTGTGAATGCCGATGAGTGGTTGACATCGCCGCCGACTACCAGGTTATCCCAACCTTGCGGAGCATGCAAACCGCCGGTTGAAGTAGGTGCGCCGCCGCCGATGGTGTAGCTTCCGGAAGCGGTAAAATTGTCTTGTACAGCCAGGCGACCTTCCGTATCACCCGTACCGTCGGAGGTGAAACTGCCGAAAATAATGGCGTTAAAATTGCCGTTGTGCGGCCCGGCCAGGGTGTTGGATCCAATGATACCGCCGGGTGTTCCGGGCGAGTATCCGCTGGCGTGGCCTTGAGCGATCAGGTCAAAAATACCGCCTGCAGCGCAGCTGAGTTCATTGTGGCAACCAAGCACATTATCTGCTTCAACAACATCATCATCGTCATCAACGGTGAGAAATGTTGCACCGCTGGCATTTATTATAGTGGCGATAGTGGCATTATTGGCGCCGTCTACCACTTCTATGGTGGTACCGATAGCAACGCCTGTCACTTCCACCAAATCGCCATTGCTCCCGGAGGCCAATATTGTATTGGTATTGAAAATTTCCAGGTTCCAGCTGCCGCTGGGTGCGTTGACTGCCGTAACCAGCAGGATCGTTCCTTCGTTTGGGGAACTGCCGTCGCACACCTGTGCGATTTGAGCCTCAAATTGTGCCTGTCCAAGGTTTGGTAACAGGAAAATGGCTCCAAACATCACCGTGGTAACAAAAGCCACTGATGCTGCCCGGTTTCGGATACGGGCAATCGGAGTTGCCATGAAATTATTGCAGACACTTTTCGGAACGAGATTCATTGCGGATTGTAAAATTGGTTGCATACTGGTATTTTTTTATCCCAATTTGATTTGGATGGAGATTCTATTTGAATAGATTTTCACATAGATTTTATAGAAAATTTGCTTCTACTGGCCAATTCCCTGAACAGTGAATACAAAGGGATTTTCTGAAAAATCATCACTTGCGATCATTATAATTGCCGAGCGCAGCCCTGTAGCCGTCGGTTGAAATTTCACAGTGAAGGTTGTACTGCCGCCACTGGCTACCGGCGTCGACGGTTGTACCGTCACCGTAAAATCGGAAGCATTTCTGTCCGCAATTTCCACCGACGGATTACCGCTGAGCGTCAGCGGAAAGGCTTCGACAATATTATTTATAGTAAAGGTGCGTGTGACCATATTTCCGACGTTGACGGTTCCAAAATCCGTATCGTCGCTCACCGATACCGTGGCGGCGCGGTTGGCGATCTGGTTGCCGTTTCCAAAAACAGAAATTTCCTGCGGGTCAAGCGGTGTACACATCGTGGCGGCAACCGTGCTTGTGGTACCGTAGGGGCAGGCGGTACAGATGACAGAACCCGGGACATCGCTGTATTCGCCCGCTGCACATGCCGTGCATGCTACAGCGCCGATCGTGGAGGAAAAGTAACCGGGCGGGCAAGCCACACAGGTTTGTTGACCGGTCAAACCCTGGGAAGTTCCGGCCGGACAAGGAATAGCAGCCGTGGTGCCACCCGGGCAATAGGTACCCTCCGGGCAAAGCGTGGATTGGCAGGTATTCAAATCGAAATAACTACCCGGCGGCGCTACGTAGGGTTCCACAGTCACAACCTGCGCACAAGTAGTGTTGTTCACACCATCGGAAACCGTCCAGGTGACGGTAGTATTGCCCAAGGCATAGGGCTCGCTGGCGTCGTTGATAACTGAGGGGCTTGGATTACAGTTATCCAAAACTGTGGCTGTGCCTAACGGTACGCCCGTTGCTTCGCAGGAGTTGTCTGGCGTGTATACGGTGATATTGTCCGGGCAGGTGATGGAAGGCAAGGTATTGTCTTCAACAGTTATTGTAGCATCACAAGTCGAAGTCAGTCCACCCTGATCCGTAACCGTCAACACCACGGCGGTTGCCCCAAGCGGGTAAGGCCCTGCCGGGCTTACACTGAATGAAATCACATCACCGAGATCCGGATCGGAAGAGCCATTGTCAAAATCCTCAGCGACTGCGGTGCCTTCACAGATGCCATCTGCTGACACCGTAATATCCATACATGTGGCAACTGGCGGTTGATTGCAGGCTGAAAATACGAGTGGGTCTGTAACAGTCGAATTTGTTCCGGTGTATCCACCTTGGCCGGTGACCAAGCCCTGGGCATTGACCGTTACCGGAGAAGTGCCTAAAATACCGTCTTCATCCGGGTCACTGTGTCCGGCTTCGAGGACGTCATTGCATCCATCGCCGTCCGAATCCAGGTCCTGCGAATTTATATATGTGTCACTATCTGTGTCTGCACATCCTGCAACAACGAGCAATTTCAAGTCGTCGAAGAAAGCGTATTCGTCATCAAAACTTCCCGGGGGAACACCGCCATTGAGTGCCATTACTGCGAAGTAAACGTCACCGCCTGTCCACACAAAGCTGTTGGAATACACCTTCCATGAATCAGTAGGCATGACCGGGAAGCCGCTAACGATACCGGCGTTGGCCCAGGCTCCAACAAAAACTTGATCATCCAATGTACCCGGTAAACTTGGGAAATTAGCAATACTACCGTTGCCAAACCAGAGACCCAATTTTGTGTCGGCATCGGATTCCCTTCCGCCCGCATCATAATTAAAGGCAGGAGCATACAAGAAACTTATCGTGATCTGATCTCCGGAAGTTGCGCCTCCGCCTGAGATTTCTGCAGCAGTAATATTAAACAACAGGCCATCATTAAACAAACCCGTAATGTCGCTGTTCTTGCCTTGCAATGCGGCAAAGGAATTCCCTTCGGCACCCTGATACCACATCGTACCCGGAATGTCTGCAACAAAATCAGGCGACCCGCTAGTCGCGTCAACATCTGTACCGGCGAAGCTATAATTTGAAATAAAGTTATTTCTTGGGTCAGTGGCGCTTAACGCATCATCAATTGGCGTTACATTTTCTTCAAAACCAATTTGGGACAAGTCGTCGACACCACACTCATCCACATCCAGGATGCCATCATTGTCATCGTCCAGGTCGGCATTATCGCATACGCCGTCATTATCAAAATCCGGTGCGTCGAGCGTTACATTTTGATCACAGGTTGCTACCATATTTCCATTGCCGTCATCGGCTGACCAGGTGACCACGGTCAGGCTTGCGGAGAATGAAAGGGGCGCATTGTTTGTCGGTGTTATGGTAGTACAGTTATCCGAAACGGATGGGGTGCCTAAACTGACACTGGTCGCATCACAAGTGCCGGGGTCTGGCATTATTGTGATAGCAGGCGGGCAGGTGATGGTGGGCGGGGTGATGTCTTCAACCGTCACGGTTGCAACGCAAGTGCTGGTGTTGCCGTTGTTATCGGTTACGGTCAGCGTCACATCACCACTGCTGCTCAACCCGGCGGCGCCAGGAACCCAAGCCGTGTTGGGGTCCATATTATTCAGCGTCGCCGACTGCTGCGTGACTTGTTCGGTTACCGTCGAACTGCCGGGGCCGTCTTCAAAAGTGTAGTACGCCACCAGCCCTGCTTCGTTGCCCATCAGGGTTTGATTCCAGTTTGCCGCCACTTCGGCAGGGGACAAGGCTTTATTCCATACCCTTACCTCGTCGTATTGGTTATTAGCAAACTGTGACGATCCATTTTGTGAACCCATGAAAAAGCCAGGCAGGTTTCCGAGGGTGGTGGGAATGGTTCCGCTGAATACCAAGGTTTGCTGCACTCCGTTGACGTAAATTCGAATTCTGTCTGCATTGTTAGCCTGCGTACCATCATAAACAGCCGTGTAGTTGGTCCACTGGTTAACAGTAATCACATCGTTCACGGTGAAGGCATTTGGGGTTCCACCACCTCCATTGTTCGCCCACAAGTACATTTTGCCACCGTTCACACCTCCTCCTGACTCGAGTGAGAGATAGTTTCCGGCACTATTGGATTCTAAATAAGATTGATTTGCAGTAGTTACTGACAGCGGACGCATCCAAATCTGTAAGGTAGCCTTAGGAGCAAAATCAAGCGCATTGTTCAGGTCGCCCATGTCCAGATAATCGTTGATTCCATCCGTTTCCACGGCGTAATCGTTGGACAAGGTGGGGAATACATCGTCGCAATCGAAACTCGTTTTGCTCAGCGAGAGGTTTTGTATACCACAGGCATCATTTGAACTATTGTCGATTTGTGCTGCGGTGATGGAAACATTGCCGAAAGCGTCGAGCTGTACCGTAATATCCTGGCAGATGGCTGTGGGGCCTGTATTGTCTTCCACATTAACCGTCTGCGAGCAACTGCTGGTACAGCCATTGTCCGTCACCGCTACGGTAATCGTATAGGTGCCTGCAGCGCTGGCATCTACCGTTACCGAGGAACCGGTATTGCTACCATTAATGGAGCCGTTGCCGGCAATACTCCAGAGGTAAGTACCCCCGCCGGTGGCGGTGTAAACGTGGCCGGTGGAGTTGGGGCAGACGGTGCTTGGGCCAGAGGTTATGTTGCAGGTGGGGTTGGGATTGATCACAAAATCCGCAGCAGCGCGGCAGCCCGGCGTTGTTGAACATTCAACATAATAGGTATAAGTACCCGGCGTATTAGTATTGGACAAGCCGGAGCCAGCAACGCCTACGGGATTAAATGGTGAGCCAGAGCCGATGGATGTTCCGCCTGAAGATACCGTGTACCAATCGAGCGAACCGGGCAGGGTATAATAAACGGTGATTTGCATATAATCAACAGACCCGGTTCTATCACTATCCGTGCCTGTATTAACCCTAAGAGCAAGCCCAAAATTTGAGGCATTGATATTTGCAGGCGTCCAGCTTTCTCCCCAAACATCTGTTGATCCACCATACGATTGAGCTGTTTCCGAAGTTGGCCAATCAGAACCAGTTATGGCTTGGTTATTGCTAATAACAGTGCCATTTTTTATCAGGCTTACCACAACATCTCGAATACTGGTTCCAGATGTGCTGTTTTGAAACCGCCCTATAGTGGCTTCGATGCCGACAATTGTTGCATTCGCCGGAATAGAAAAGCCGTAGTCTGTACCTTGAAGGTAATTACTGGATTCACCGGAATTAGTCATAAAAATTGTTGCGTGCGAATTGTCGTTGGCAGTAATGTTAGACGGATTGGACCAGGCAATAGTTCCGGCACCAGTCACATTGTTACCCGCACCGGGATATGTTGGCCCGTTTGAAATGGCGCTTCCAGCAGGGCATATTGTTGGTGAGGTCAACTGGCCAGCACCATCCGGACAAATAGTGACACCGGTGGTAGAGGGTGCTGCAATAATGGTCGCCGTAACATCCAACCTCGATATACTTTCACATCCAGACGATGTTTGAGAAGCGTAATAGTGGGTGCCATCAACTAAGGCAGTTCCGGAAGGGAGCAACGAACCGCCGCTGGCCATATCGTACCACTGAATATTAGAGCCTGTGGCAACCAGATCCGCTACGGTTGGGTTGGCGCTGGAACAAAAAGTCTGGGAGACACTTCCCGTTGGAGCGGCAGTCGAAATTACTGTGATAACCTGTGTGTCCGTTCCGGCACAACCACCTGCTTCAGTCACGGTCACGGTATATGTAGTGGTTGTGCTGGGATTCACATTAATCGTTTGGGTCGTGGCGCCACCTGGGGCCCAGAGGTAGGAAGTAAAGGCACCTGCATCCAGTGTAGCAGAAGCACCCTCGCAAATAATCCCGTCGTTATTTGTTGTGCCTGAGGTTTCAGAAACCGCAATGGTTGGCCCCGAAAAAGAAGAACAGTTTTTAACAGTCAATTCGTCTATTGCCAAACCATCGTCGGAGCCTGAGATATTATTTCCCATCCAACGGATCCAAAACGTTGCACCGTTGGCGATACTGAGACCAGAAATAGTTCCAATAATAGCGGCTTGGTTTCCAGCCAAGTTGCCGTCTAAGGATGTTCCGCCTCCAGATGTATTTACACTGTTAAAGTCCAATGATGATACTGAAATCCAGGTTCCTCCAGTTACGGTTGTAATACCGTTTGTCGGATTATAGGAAAAATTTAGCACATCTGTATTACCAGAGCCGCCTCTCCGCCATTGTTCACCTGTATATGAAATAGTCAGGGCAGTAATAGTTGATCCCGTATTATTTGTAAAACGCACCCCAAAAGTACTGGTCACCCCACTTCCACCGCCTGATGTCAATTCGCCCAGGGCCCTGTCGGTGTTGCTACCGGTACCATAGCTGTAGGTATTTCCGGTGGTACTTGCCCCAGTATTTGCCGAATAGCTGGTATTAGCACCACCGCCTGATTCGGAAAAAGCCCAGCCAGCCGGCAGGGTACTGGATGTACCTGTTGCTGCCAATGAATTGAAGTTCTGGGTATACGTGCCCGTGAATGTGGTTTGACCAATCGATGTTGCACAGTTTGCCATAATAAAGGCAACTACGAACTTTCCAGAGCGTATAAGATTCCTAATTGGCAACTCCAAAATTGTGTAATTGCGAACTGGCAGTAGAAATTGATTGGCAAGAATGCGTACACGTGAATTCATATTCAACCGTTTTTTTGGCTATCGTTTATTGAAGCGGTTTATCAAAACAGATATAGCCGACGTCGATACGGCGCCGGCAAAAAGCAAACCTCTCCTACCAGTCTTACCGGAAGCGGAGCAAGTGTGTTTTTCAAAAAATGTGGTGGAAATCAGACCATGTCTCGCTGAAACAAGCAAGCCGTATGGCCGGTGGCCACACAGCACAAAACGGAGTTCGTTGTCCAGTAAATTCAGACAGTACCCAATACGGGCGTAGAGACTGATCATGCGATTACAACTTAAACGCTAATTGGTCCGGACTAGACCGGGAATCAAATAGCCAATGAGCTAGCTACGGATTAAATATAATCGACTTTCCGGCCTTAAGTTTCCGGAAAGCAAATAGTCAACTGTTGTACCACACATTGCATGCAGCGTGGCGCCAGTTTCTGGAAAAATTTCAAATCGGGATGCCCCAACATTTGTGGGACTAAAAGGAGAGCGAAATAAGAGGAATGTCAAATGCCTCAGGGTTCGACTCTCACGAGAACTATACGGATTAACGGATTAAAAAAAATTGGTAAATCACTACCACAACAAAGGTACACGTTTCAAGCAATTACGGTGTGGTTTCAAGATTAATTTTTCCCACATCAACCTGAATCGCTTGCACAACGCAATTATACCACTTGCCGGGTCAAATATCCTGCCAAAGGCGGGATTCCCGGCAACGTTCTATCCTGAAAATCGGGTCATCTGGCCTGAAAATCCGGTCGTTTTTTTGACAGGAATGACAAGGTTTCAAGATTTCGGAGGGGGTTTCACCTGTAAATTCCAGGCCGAACACGACTCACTTTTTACCGCGAAGGTGCGAAGACGCAAAGGGAAAGCCTTCGCGTCTTTGCGTCTCACGGTAAAATAGAATCCGCTACAGTGGGGAAAATTGGCGGGGTACGTTGCCCCCCCCCACAAACTCACTGCCCTACCCCACTCACCGTAAACACAAAGGGGTTTTCCGGCAGGTCGTTGTGTGTGATGATCACAATGGCCGTGCGTAAGCCCGGCGCCGAGGGGTCGAAGGTAATGTCGAAGGTTGTATTTTCCCCTCCATTTATGGAACCAATGGCCGGCTGCGAAATACTGAAATCGGCCTGATCGCGCCCGGCGATGGAAACCAGCGATGCGCCATCGAGTTGCAGGGCATCCCGGTTTACCGCATTTTCAATTGTAAAGGTATGGGTGGCCGTGCCTGCCGCCACACTGACCGGACCGAAGTCGGTGTTGTCCGAAGCCGAAACATTCAGACTGCGGTTGGCGATGGTCACCCCATTTCCCAAAATGCTTATTTCCGGCGGGCAGCCATTGGTACCGCCGGATGCATTCTGAACCGTTACCTGCACCGTACACTGGGCCGGATTGGAAGCATTGTCGGTCACCGTAAGCGTTACCGCATGTGTTCCAAGTTGGGTCTGGTCGAATTGGGTAAGATCGAGACTGGCAGAAAGGCTTGCCAGGGAGGTGCAATCATCGCCCATACCATCGCCCAAAGCATTAACCCACAGAACATTAGCCCCGTAAACAGCCAACAAGGCATCCAGATCGCCGTCGCTGTCCACATCACCGAGCGCCACGTTAAAATTGAAACTGTTGCTGAAGGTTTGTCCGCTTGACGTAAAGGAGCCGGCGCCGTCGTTAAGCCAAACAGTTGTCGTGTTGGAAGGCGAGGTTTTGGTTACAAAAGCATCCAGGTCGCCGTCGTTATCCAAATCGCCCAAGGCCGCCGCATCCTGCGCGCCGGAACCAAATAGTTGCCCGGATGCGGAAAACACCCCGGCGCCATTGTTCAGCCAAACGGAATTGGATTGAAACCAGTTGGTCACAAAGACATCCAGATCGCCATCGCCGTCCAGATCGCCCAGGTCTGCGTCTATACCATCGGAAGTCCCGAGCAGTTGGCCGGAATCGGTGAACACCCCGGCGCCATTGTTCCGGTATACCCTGTCGGCCTGCCCATCAAAATTCGCTTCAAACAGGTCCAGGTCGCCATCGCCGTCCAGATCGCCAAGCACCAGCCCGCGTGTCCTGTAATTTCCCAGATTTTGACCTGAATTGGTGAAGGCTCCCGAGCCGTTATTTAGCCAAACCTGATTGGCCGCATTGGGTGCGCCGTCGTTTCCAACGCAAGCATCCAGATCACCATCGCCATCTACATCGCCCAGCGCAACCGTCATGCTGTTGGAGCCGCCCAGGCGCTGGCCGCTGTCGGTAAAAAAACCCGCCCCGTTGTTAATCCACACATGGTTGGGATGGCTTCCCTCGCCGTTTACCACAAAGGCATCCAGGTCGCCGTCGCCATCCAAATCGCCCAGCGCAAGATTCCGGCCGGTCGACTGGAAATCGATCGACCACAAACTTTGACCAGAGTTCGAAAACAGGCCGGCGCCGTTGTTAAACCAAATTTCATGCGATTCATAGACCCGGTTGAGCATGAACGCATCCAGATCGCCATCGCCATCCAGGTCGCCCAGTGCAACGGCGGTGGCCTCCTTGTTGCCGAGGTTTTGACCGGAAGCATAAAAAACCGGCTTCTCCGGGTCGAGTACCGTTTCAACTTCCAACGATACCGGCGAACAATCCTCCGGCAGCATGATCGTCGCGTCGCGGCAGACTATAAACGGCGCCGTATTATCGGCCGGCACCGGGCCCACTGTAATGGAAAGGGGATCCGACAGGCAACCATCGGCATCTTTGACTTTAAAAGTGTAATTCCCCGGCGCCGGATTCAGGAACAGCGCATTGCTCTGGTAGGAAAGACCGTCATTTGACGAGTACTGAAATGGCGGAATACCGCCATAGATGGCATTTACTTTCATCAAAGCCGCTGCAGGCATCAGGCAAGCGGCCGGCAACCCATATCCGTCAATGGAATAGTTCTGACAAGGCGGGCCAAATTCAAAACGCGCATATTGCGGGTGTGCGCCAAGTGTGCCATCGAATTCCCGCATAAGCGCAATCTGGTTAAAAGCCGGATCAAACTCAAAAATCACCCCGGCATCGCTTGATCCACCAGCTTGGGTCAGGCCGTATAATTTTCCATCAACTTCCAATAAAGAACCGTTGGGCGCAGCCCCAATGCCGCCATTAAATTCGTAGAGCATATTGTACGAATAGGTCAGCAGATCAAATTCAAACAACACGCCACTATTAAAAATGCCACCGGCCGGTGTCAGGCCATACAATTTATCGCCGACGACCAGCAAATCGCCGTCCGGCGCGCCACCGTCATTGCCGTCAAAATGGTGCAGCACATCGTAAATATCATACATGGGGTGATAGGAAAAAATCAGTCCGTTACCATAAATCCCTCCACCCGAACACATGCCATACAGCACGCCGTCTTTTTCCACCAGGCTGCCGCGCTGGTTTTTCCCGTCCCATTCGTTAAAATGATGCAGCACGGTAAATGTATTGGTCCAGATGTCGAATTCAAAGAGCGTTCCGTAGCCAATAGGGCCACCGGAAAAGGTCAATCCGTACAGTTTATTGCCCAATGCCAGCAAACTGCCAACCGGATAGGCGCCGTCGGTATTCTCATTTAGTTCATAAACCAGCTGTCCGTATTCGCCAAACGGATCGTATCGAAACAGCACGCCGACCCCGTTGGCGCCGCCGGATTCGGTCATACCCCATAAGTCTCCGAAGCATTCCACCAAGCCGCCTTTGGGCCCTGCCCCCCCGGCGCCGTCGAAGGCATGTTTAACCGAAACTGTATTTGTCGTCGGGTCGAATTCGAAGAGCACGCCATTGTCGGTTGGCCCGCCACCGGAACACAGGCCAAAAATTTTGTTCGAGTACTGCAGTACACGCCCGGAGGGATTTCGCCCGTCGGTTGCCCCGCCAGCGAAGTGATGGGTGGCGGAAAAAGCGGAATTATCCGATTGGATTTTCACCAACGTGCCCAGGTTGTGATCGCCACCGTCACGGCAAAGACCGTACAGCCGACTCGGTTGCGCGGAAGCAGTGGCGGCGCTCAAAAGCACCAGCATAATCCCGATGGCGTGGTTCAGTGTTTTCATATTCATTATCCTGCTAAAAGGTTGATCAACGGATGTATTCACTGCCCTTCTCCTTGCACGGTAAACACAAAGGGGTTGTCCGGCAGGTCGTTATGGGTGATAACAATAATGGCCGAACGCGCACCTGGCGCTGTAGGATCAAAGGTGACATCGAAGCTGGTGCTGCCACCGCCGCTTATGGAACCGGTTGACGGCTGTGAAACACTAAAGTCGGCCTGATCGCGGCCGGCGACAGTTACTCTGGGCATACCGTCGAGTTCCAGGTCAAGACTGCCCGGCATATTTTCTATGGTAAAACTGTGGGTGGCCATGCTGCCGGCTACGGCCACCGGGCCGAAATCGGTGTCGTCGGTTGGGCTGACGGTAATGCTGCGGTTGGCGATGACGTTGCTATTGCCCGTGACGGTAATTTCGGGCGGTATGAATGATATCGAAACCGTTACGTCCATCCTGAAGGCAATACCACCGGCATTAGGGCCTTCACTGTCCGGATTCCGGACCGCTAACACGACTTCATTTGTCCCGTCGATCCAGTTCGTGAATGGAAAAGTTCCTTCAAACTTCTGGACACCGCTGATCGAGCCGTCTGCATTGATCGTCAAACCCGGGTAAGGGGCAGTCCAACTGCTGAAATGATACGACGTTTCCCTGGCAACTTCCTGTCCATTGAGCCAGATCTGAACGCCGTTATCCACCGGCGCCTGGAGTACTGCACTGGAAACATACTTCCCCCCGCTCAGGTCCAGATTAAACGTAGTCCGAAAATATTGCACACCGGTAGGCGTACCCTGACCGCCGTCTGCCTGCAATCCGTCTGCCGATAACGCAGGGATAAACGATGGCACAGACACCGAACTCAAGACTGGTGTTTGTGTAAACGAAGCCGTTGCCGGCAAGCTCCCCGGCAGGGTTGTCCAGGTTCCGGTTCCACCGCCGGTAGTCCGAACCGTAGACAGTTTCCAGTCAGTGGTATTCGTGACGACGGTAGTTACCTGAGCAGAAAGAGTTGCACAACTAAACAGAAACAGGATTATACCATGGGCAAAAACGTGTATAAAATTTTGCATAACGCGTTTGGTTTATTGAATCAAATATTGATTCCGGGTGAAATGCATTCAATTATTGACCGGCCCCTGAAATGCTGAAAACGAAGGCGTTTTCCGGAAAATCATTGTGGGTAATGATTACAATTGCCGAGCGCAGGCCCGGAGCCGATGGGGAAAAGGTTACATCAAATGCAGTGCTGCTGCCACCGGGCAGTGAACTGACCACAGGCTGCGTAATGCTAAAGTCGGCTTGGTCCCGGCCGGCGATGGTGATAAGCGGCACACCGTCGAGACGAAGTTCCCGGGAGCCCAGAGCGTTTTCAATATTGAAGGTGTGCGTGACCATGCCGCCACCGATGGCAGTCATACCGAAATCGGTATTGTCGGCTGGGGAAACAGCGACTGAACGGTTTGCAATGCCGATATTATTTCCGGAAACGGTGATCTCCGGTGCATTAAAATAGGGACATACAACACCGGAAGGGGCGCCGCCGGGGCTTACCCAATTGGAGGTGGCGCCATTCAATGCAAAATTCAACAGCGTGCCGCCATTTCCATTGGAAGACTGGTCCGAAAGCGCAGCTACACCGGCATTGTTTCCGCCGCCGATCCCTTCATTGAACTGATAATAGGCAATCAGGTTTGATTGCCCCGAAGGCAGTTCGCAATTCATATTGTTCAGAATTTCATCCTGAGACAAGGCACGACCCCAAATACGGACCTCGTCAAGCTCCCCTGAAAAATACCGTCCAAATTGGGTGATCGAACAGGCATCCCGGCCAATTTGAACAGGATCACTATTGGACAAATTGGCCGGGACTACCGGACTGGTGTTATTTAAAATACCATTGATATAAATGGTTCCGACATAATTATTCCGGACAAAGGCAATATGGCGCCATTGACCGTCATTTATTGAAAATGTTGTTTGTAAGGTATTATAGTCAGAACAGCCCGCTGTTGAAATTTCAAAACCAAATAATCCCGATGTGCTCATCCGCGCATCCCAAAAATTAGAGCAGCTGCACATAGATCGTTTGGAAATAATACCAACCGTAGTGGCTGGTATGTCATTTGTTTTTATCCAAAATTCAATGGTAAAATCACCGGCGCCAAAGTTGGTGGCACTTATATTCCCTAAATCAACGTAGTCATCCACCCCATCAAAATGCAGGGCTTCGCCTTGCTGGGCAAATATCGCTATAGTATTCCCCAATAGAATACTACAGCAAAAAAGCAGTTTCAATGTTAATTGAGTTAATATTTTTTTCATTTTAAAAGGATTTATTTATTTCTATTTTTAATAGATTTTTTATTGAAAAATCATACAAAACACGGCATTGAAACTTATTATTTCCTTAAGAGGATAAGTCTGAATTAATTTTATTTTATGAGATTTATAAATAAAAAAACAAACGTTAAGTTTAACACTGCATTTTTGCAGACCGCCTGCTGTTGAATCAAGTTGAAGGCCTTGCGGTAATTCAAATATCAGGACAAAACGCAAGGCACTTATCCCCGGCACATACACCGGCAACAATAGTTTTTGGAAAGAAAAATCAAATCAGAAGATCCCGGCAAGGGGAATCAGGAAGGAGCGGAAAACGCAAACTTTTCAAATGCCTCAAGAGTAAATGCTCCCGGAGATTACCTGGATTATACGGATTAAAAAGAAGCGACAACGAACGGAAGCGTCCGCCTGGGCAAATCTACCCAATTTTGTATAAATGGAGCAACTTAAGCCGGCACTAAAGCGTCGGGTTAAAGACAAAATCCATTGCGTTGCAAGTATGCAAGCATTCCTACTGTCCCTGCGGCACTATACACCTTCCCGGGAGTCTTGTCCTGAAATGACTTTTCACAAAACTGAAGTGTTAAGTTATTTCAGAACAAGACTATGTTTAATTTTTCTATCTGATACTATAAAAACTCAACGCGCCACCCGCACCATCCGCTTCGTCAACATCCCATACGGCGTCGTCAATTCATAAAACAACACCCCGGAGGCTGCCAGACCATCCAGCCGCAGTTTTTCAACCGAATACCCCGCCGGGTAGTCCCCATTGTGTTGCCACAACAAGCGCCCCGTGGCATCGAATACGCGCAACTGTGCATTGCAAGCGCCCGGCAGCACAAAACCAATTGCCGTTTCACCGGTAAACGGATTCGGCTGGTTTTGCAACAACAGGTACGTATGGCCATCCGGGTTTTGGGTATTGGTGAACGGACTGTAGTTCAACTCGAGCGCAGCCTGTTCCAACGCACTGTTGAATGCTGCCGCAGGCAGCACCTTGTCATCCAGTTGCAACACCCCGCTGAGCAACTGACCCGATTGCAGGGCACTGAAATGCAAGCGGAATACCTCCGTGCCACCCGGCAGACTCACACCCGTGGATTTGGACCATACCGCCCGGATTTTTCCGGCAGCCAGACCAAACAAGCCAAAGTCGCCTTTTGTCAGTGGCAATACGCCCCCGGAAATCACTTCCACACTGTCGAACTGTAGTTGCTGCGGATCGAATTGCAAGCCAAACTGCCAGGCCGCCAGATCGTCGTAGGCATCGGCAGCCACGTTTACGACCACCGCTTCACCCTGTTCGAGCAGGCGGTCTTCGGCGCGCAACACCAGCGGCCCCGGACTGTTGGAACCACCGCCAAAGTTGGCCGGATCGGCAAAATTGGCAACCAGGTCGCCAATCTTGATGCCGTAAAAGTCCTGGTTCAGCTGATCGGTTGTCACGCCGGTCAGTTCGATTTCTTCCGGGAAGCCCCAGGGCGGCAAAACGGGCGTCCAGGATTGCGGTACGAAGCGCCAGGATTTGCTGAAAACATTGGCTGCAGCCGGGTTGCCGAGCAATAGCTGTTTGATCACGGTAGCGTCAAAGGTGGACAAGTAGTCACTCCGGTCCACATCGGCTGCGATCATTTGGTAGGCATTTGTGATCGGGTTTATTCCCGTCAGGTGTTGCTGGATCGCCAGGGCATCATTTACAAATAGGCCATTGTCAAAATTAATATCCTTGGATGGCGTCAGGGTGTAATTACCGGACAAGGCAGTTAAACTAAAGGTATACTCCCCGTTTACATCCGTCATTGCGCTGCCGGTGGCGCTGCCGCTCAGCACAACGGTAGCCTGTTCAACCGGCGAATTCGGGATGTTTGACCAGAGGATTGTCCCGCTGATCTCCTTGCAAGCTTGCACTGTAACGGTGAACATGCAATTGCTTTGCAAACTGGCGCCATCAGTGGCCGTATACGTCACTGTGGTGATACCGGCGTTGAAACTCAGGCCACTGGCCTGGCCGCTACCACTGCCGGTTGTAGCCCCGCTGAGCGCATAGGTCAGGGCTGGCACACCACAATTATCCGAGGGTACCGCATCGATACCGGCAACTATAGCCGAGCAGGGGCTCGCCATTGCGGGCGGCACGTTTTGATTGGCCGGACAAGTGACGGCCGGCGGCTGGTTGTCGATGACCGTAATAGTTAACTGGCAGGAATTGGTAATGCCCGCGGCATCGGTAGCCGTCCAGGTGACCGTTGTAGCGCCCTGACCGAATACTCCGGCTGTGCTGCACGATGCTGTGAAATCGTTCGCTGTTCCGTACTGATAGGTTGGCTGGGAAGAAAACACCCAACTGGCGGGTTCCATATTTTGGATGCTGCCATCGTTCGAATTTCCGGAATTGTCCACCAGGATATTCCCCGAACCCTCGTCCATCCGGTAATACGCGAGTAGCGCCGGGTGATCGACGGGGATCAATTGATCCTTGGCGCAGTCAATTTCATCCGCACTGCGGGCAATATTCCAAATTCTGATCTCATCTATTGTTCCGTCGAAATACCAGTCGTCGTTGTGGTTCCGACCGATTTCCAATTCCGGCGCGCTGCTAAAATTGTTCACCGTTGATGCCGAAGTGGCTTCCAATATACCGTCGAGGTATAGGCGGATTTTACTATCCGGGCCTTTTACCGCCGCGAAATGGTGCCAGTTTCCATCATTGACCGCCGTAGAAGTGTATAAATTTTCCCCACCCGAAAGACCGGACGGTTCCCGATGTAAAAACCGCAGAGTGCCGTTTATGCCCATAATCATAATGTGCAGGTAACTGTTGGAGGAACCAGTGGGGAAGCCGTCCAGAATCACCTGATTTAATCCGGTCAAACTGTTTTTAAACCAGCCTTCAATTGTATAGTCTGCTCCTGAAAGTCCGCTCACCGGATTGATGGACACAAACTCGTTTACACCATCAAAATCCAGGGCAGTGCCACCGGATATACTGCAATTATCAGAAACCGTAGGTGTTGGAATCGTAACCAGCGCAGTACACTCGTCGGGGTCGTTGGTTATGGTGATATTGGCCGGACAATTGATCGCCGGCGGCTGGTTGTCCGTCACCGTCACTGTAAACACACAGGTCGGTGTTCCACAAGCATTTGTCGCGGTCACCGTCACGGTGGTGTTGCCAGCGTTGAAGGTTGATCCGCTGCCCGTGCCGCTGCCGCTGCCGGTAGTTGCGCCTGTGACAGCATACGTCAGCACAGGCGTGGGAGTGCCGCTGGCCACCACGCTGTAGGTTACTACGGCGGCGCATTGGCCGGTAGCGGTGTTGGCCGTCACCGGTGCAGCCGGGCAAGTGGTAAAGGTGGGTAGGGTACACACCTCCATCGTTATCTGATTGCTCGTAGCCGTGGAAGGATTGGCGCAGGGGTCACTGCTGGTCATGACCACCGTGATCACGTCGCCGTTGGCGAGGGTGGCATCGGTGTACATGGGGCTGTCGGCGCCTACGTTGAGGTTATTTTTCTTCCACTGATAGGCGGGCGTGGCGCCGCCGTTGGTGGGCGTGGCGGTGAAGGTCACGCTCGTGCCGGCGCTGATGCTGTTGCCAGGGTTGGCGGCGATGGAGACGGCCGGGAGGGCACCCGGATTGGTCATGACCCGGTTGATGCCATCGTATGCCACGGCCACAAACAAGCCATTGCCATACGTCACTGACCACCAATTGCTTGCCTCTGCGGCGGTGCGAGCGGTCCAGGTGATGCCATCCGGGCTGGTCATGACACGGTTGACGCCACCATACGCCACAGCCACAAACAAGCCATTGCCATACGTCACTGACCACCATGGGTTTGCCTCCGGGGCGCTTTGGGCGGTCCAGTTGATGCCATCTGGGCTGGTCATGACACGGTTGACGCCACTAGTTGACAGTGCCACAAACAAGCCATTGCCATACGTCACCGATATCCATGGGTTTGCCTCCGCGGCGCTGCGGGCGGTCCAGGTGATGCCATCCGGGCTGGTCATGACACGGTTGGTGCCATTGTCTGCCACTGCCACAAACAAGCCATTGCCATACGTCACAGAATTCCAATTGTTTGCCTCCGCGGCACTGCGGGCGGTCCAGGTGATGCCATCCGGGCTGGTCATGACACGGTTGACGCCACTTCCTGCCACGGCCACAAACAAGCCATTGCCATACGTCACAGAATACCAACTGTTTGCCGCCGCCGCGTTGCGGCCGGTCCAGGTAATGCCATCCGGGCTGGTCATGACACGGTTGTTCGCGCCGTTATATGCCATTGCCACAAACAAGCCATTGCCATACGTCACAGAATTCCATGGGTTGACATCCGCGGCGGTGCGGGCGGTCCAGGTATTGCCATCCGGGCTGGTCATGACACGGTTGTTGCCATTCACTGCCACTGCCACAAACAAGCCATTGCCATACGTCACTGACGACCACGAGTTTGCCTCCGCGGCGCTTTGAGCGGTCCAGTTGATGCCATCGGGGAGGCAGGAGTACACCTCCATTGCGATCGGATTGCTCGTGGCCGCGGCGGGATCGGCGCAGGAGGCACTGCTGGTCATGACTACCGTGATCACGTCGCCATTCGCGAGGGCAGCATCGATGAAGGTGGGGCTGTCGGCGCCTACGTTTACATTATTTTTCTTCCATTGATAGGCCGGCGTGGCGCCGCCGTTGATGGGCGTGGCGGTGAAGGTCACGCTCGTGCCGGGGGTAATAGCAAAGCCGGGATTGGCGGCGATGGAAACAGCGGGCGTGACGGCATTTCCTGTCCCCTGAATATCAAAATTGTACGGGTTTTCATCGCTGTCGTCATTATCGATGTTCACCGTAGCCGAGCGCAAGCCCGTAGCCGAGGGGTCGAAGGTGACCGTGAAGGTGGTAGCGTTGCCGCCGTTTATGGTCGCCGGCAGGGTAATGCCGCCCACGGTAAAATCGGCCATTTCGGCGCCGGTGATGGTGATCCCGGCTGCCGGAATAGTCAGGTCGCCCGTGCCGGTATTTTCGATGGTGAAGGTGCGGACTACCGTGCCGCCGCTCACACAGGCATTTTCAAAATCCGTATGGTCAGCCGCGTCGGGCGTAACGTCGCCGTCGGCGATGCTCACGCTGTTGCCTTGCAGGTTGATTTCGGGGGCAGATGCGGTGAAGGTGTACTGCGCGATAAATATATCGCCGCTCGAAGCCACCGCCGTGCGGTTGCTGGTGCCCACGCCCGGGTCGAAGTCCACCGTTTCGTCGAAGCGCCCGCCTGCGGCGACTTTTCCGGCGGCGCCGGCCGCGATGCAGTAACCGATGTCACCATTCGTGCTACCAACTCGCATGGCTTCCACGTAATTGCCTGAGGCGTCGTATTTGGCGATAAAATGTCCTGATTGCCCGCGCTCGACAGGGTCGCCGTGCTCCTCCGGGGTCAAAATCCACGTTCGTGATCCAATAAATTGACCCGTCACATGCACGTTGCCGCCCCGTCCAACGCAAGGCCGTAGCCAATGTCGTTGCTCGTGCCGCCTACCCGGTTGGCCCCACATAATTGCCTGAGGCGTCGTATTTGGCGATAAATATGTCATTACTCCCCGCGCTCGTCAGGGGCGCCGTGCCCATTCCAGGGTTAAAATCCACGTTCGTGCCTGCAAAATGACCCGTCACGTGCACATTGCCGCTGCCGTCCACGACAAGGCCGTAGCCAACGTCGTTGCCCGTGCCGCCTACCCGATTGGCCCACAAATAATTACCGAGGCGTCGTATTTGGCGATAAATATGTCATCACTACCCCCGCGCTCGACAGGGGCGCCGCTACCATTCCAGGGTCGAAATCAACGTTCGTGCCTGCAAAATAACCCGTCACGTGCACATTGCCGCTGCCGTCCAACGACAAGGCCGTAGCCAATGTCGTTACTTCGTGGCGCCTACCCGCTTGGCCCACAAATAATTACCCGAGGCGTCGTATTTGGCGATAAAGACGTCAATGCTGCCCGCGCTCGACAGGGGCGCCGTGCCGGACCAGGGTCGAAATCAACGTTCGCACCCTGAAAAAAACCCGTCACGTACACATTCCCGCTCCCGTCCAGGGCAAGGCCGAGACCTTGGTCGTTGCTCGTGCCGCCTATCCGCTTGGCCCATATATAATTGCCCGAAGCGTCGTATTTGGCGATAAACATGTCATTACTCCCCGCGCTCGACAGGGGCGCCAAGCCCCCTCCGGGGTCGAAATCCACGTTCGTGCCGAGAAAATAACCCGTCACGTATACGTTGCCGCTACCATCCACAGCAATGCCGTAGCCAACGTCGGGGCTTGTGCCGCCTATCCGTTTGGCCCATAAATAATTGCCCAAGGCGTCGTATTTGGCGATAAATATGTCATTATTGCCAGCGCTCGCCAGGTACGCAGTGCCGGGGCCGGGATCGAAATCCACAGACAAACCCTGAAAAGAACCCGTCGCATACACATTGCCCGAGGCATCGCGCGCGATGGCCCGGCATTCCATCAGAGCAGGTGTCGGGCTGGTGTTGTTGTATTGCCCCCAGTTTACAGCCCAGTCGTAGTTTCCGGCTGCGGATAGCCGGAGGGCAAAAGCGTCAGAATAGCTGGCCCCGGCGCTCAATTCGGCCGTGCCGGCTCCGGGGTCGAAATCCACGTTTGTGTTGTAAAAAGAACCCGTCACGTGCACGTTCCCGCTGCCGTCCACGGCAAGGCCGTAGCCTTGGTCGATGCTTGTGCCACCGACCCGCCTGGCCCACACATAATTGCCCGAGGCGTCGTATTTGGCGATAAAGATGTCATCGTTCCCCGCACTCGAAAGGTTCGCCGTGCTACCACCGGGGTCGAAATCAACGTTCGTGCCCTGAAAAAAACCCGTCACGTGTACGTTGCCGCTGCCGTCCAACGCAAGGCCGTTGCCATAATTGTTACCTGTATTGCCTACCTGTTTGGCCCACACATAATTGCCTGAGGCGTTGTATTTGGCAATAAATATGTCAGCATTGCCCACGCTCGTCAGGTTCACTGTGCCTGCGCCGGGGTCAAAATCCACCGTTGCCTGAAAAAAACCCGTCACGTGCACATTCCCGCTCCCGTCTACGGCAAGGCTATAGCCAGCGTCGCCACTCGTGCCGCCTACCCGGTTGGCCCACACATAGTTGCCTGAGGCGTCGTATTTGGCAATAAATGTATCACCATTGCCCGCGTCCGTCAGGTTCACCGTGCCTGCGCCGGGGTCGAAATCAGCCGTGCCAGTAAAATAGCCCGTCACATGCACATTCCCGCTGCCATCTACAGCAAGGGCGTAGCCAATATCGCCTAGTCCGTTTGAGGAGCCTACCCGATTGGCCCACACATAATTGCCCGAGGCGTCGTATTTGGCGAAAAAGATGTCAGCAGTGAACGAGTTGCTTGAAAGATTTACTATGCCCGGGCCCGGGTCGAAATCCACGTTATTGCCCCGAAAAGAGCCCGTCAAGTGCACATTCCCGCTCCCGTCCACGGCAATGCCCCTGCCTTGTTCGCCACTTGTGCCGCCTACCCGCTTGGCCCACACATAGTTGCCTGAGGCATCGTATTTAGCGAAAAATATGTCAACACCGCCCGCGCTCGACAGGTTCTCCGTGCCGGGCCCAGGGTCGAAATCAACGTTCGATCCACTAAAATAACCCGTCACGTGTACATTCCCGCTGCCATCCACAGCGAGGCCGTAGCCAATGTCGCCGCCCGTGTCGCCTATCCGGTTAGCCCATACGTAGTTGCCCGAGGCATCGTATTTGGCGATAAAGATGTCATCACCGCCTGCGCTCGTCAGGTTCGCCGTGCCAGGCCCGGGGTCGAAATCGGCCGTGCCGGCAAAAGATCCCGTCACGTACACATTGCCCAAGGCATCGTAGGCGACGGCGTAGCCTTGATCTGCATCGCCGATGAAGGATTGGGAAAAGGGTTGGTTTACCCAGTCGAGCGTTTGGGCGGAAGCAACGCCCGCTGCCAGCAGCAGCACAAGGGCCGGCCCGCCGCCAAAGAACAGGGTACGGAAAAAAGCGGGGAATCGGGAAACAAGTACTTGTGGTTTCATAAGCATGTATAAATAAACAATACCGCTCCACCCGGCAGGGCCTGCCGGATACGCGGTTTCTGAAAATATGCTATGTTAAAACTCCCGCCAGATGCGGGAAAAAAGGAGAGCGAAAAAATGCCTTATGCTTCGGCATTCGACCCTCATGAGTTAATACGGATTACACAAAGGATTAAAAAAACAAGTTGGCCAAAAATATGGTCTTCGAAACCACGCGATGTACAAACCTGAGCTAAAATTCAGGCCAATCCCCCTGAAAATCGGGCCGCCTAATCCAACGGCGCCTTTCCAAAACGCTCCCGGTAAAGCCTCGACAGGTAGTTACTCGTTCGGAAGCCCACCGCTGCCGCTACGTTGTTGAGGTTCGTGGCTTCCCCGGAATTTATTTTTTCACGCGCCACCAACAATCGAATCTCCCGAATATATTCATTCACCGACAAGCCGGTGCAGGCCCGCATTTTTCGATACAAACTCTTGCGGCTCATGCGCATCAGTTTGGCCAGATGGTCGATATTGAAATGGGAATCTGCCATATGTTCCCGAACGGTTGTTTCCACCAACATCAGCCATTCCGCATCCGCCGTATGCCCGTCCGCAGCCTGGTCGCCGGCATTGTCGGCCGACACTGCCTTCCGGTGTTTGTGGTAAAATTTGAGCAGGCTGCGGATTTGGTCCAGCATTTCTTCCTGCAGCATAGCCTTGTCATTTCCGGGCGATCTTTCGCGGGGAAGCAGTGCAGCGAGTTGGGTTTTTAATTTGTTCAACTCCCGCAGCGCTACGGCTTGTTCCTCGTGCCGTTGCCGGTACTTCACCAGCAAACGGCTCGATTGCCGGGCCTTCAAATAAAGCGCTGCAAGGAGTATCAGCATTCCCACAATCAGCGCGATCGGCAGTAACTTAAGTAGCATCATTTGGAACACTTAATTGATTAAAAATCAATACCCCACAAAATTCCAACATTGCACGGAGCTGAATCCGTCAATCTGGTAGCTGAATCCGTCAAATTTGCGGGAAAAGCGGGTTTGTTGGTGATTTACGAATTACGATTTACGAATTACGATTGGTTCACCTTTGCGAAATGGGTATGTTTTCAATCTACTCAAACATTGTAGGTATGTGAAAATCTATCAAACCACAGAATGGTGAACCAATCGTAATTCGTAATTCGTAATTCGTAATTCGTAATTCGTAATTCGTAATTCGTAAATCAAAGCCTCATCCCCTGCACAGAAAACGTAAAGGGATTTTCGGGCAAATCATTGTGGGTAATGATCACCGTGGCCGTACGCAAATTTGGTGTTGGATTATTTGGATTATCCGGTTGGGGTTTGAATTCGATGGTAAAACTGGCGCCGCTGCCTGCCGGTACAGATGCCGGTGGCGGAATGGTGACGATAAAGTCTGCCGGATTTTGACCGACGATGGTCACCAGGGGTGTACCGCTGAGGAGCAGGGGCTTGGCCGCATAGGTATTGCCAATGGAAAATAGGTGACTGACCGAACTGCCGGTAGCTGCGGCGCCGAAATCCGTACCGTTGGAAGTACTCGGCGCATTACTCCGGTTTTCAATGGGATTGCCATTGCTCCCCAGGTCAATTTGGGCAGGTGCGTTGAGCCGGAAAATCCGGGCATGCCCGCTATCGTTTCCGTTTCCATCGTTGAAAGGCCCTCCGGCGGCTATCGTCAAACCGTCGGCCGACAGGCTCGCCGACCAGCCCAGTTGGTCGCCGGCCGCTTCGCCGTCGAGGTCCGCACCTTGCTTTGTCCAAACGCTGCCAAGCAACTTGTATACCCGGATGTGGCCGCTCTGGCTACCACCGCCGTCGTTTCCGTAGGCGGCAACGGCCAACGTCTGACCGTCGGGCGACAGGCTCACCGAAGAGCCCGAAAAGTCATTGGGCGCCTCGCCGTCGATGTCAGCACCCAGTTGGGTCCATACGCCGCCGGACAATTGGAACACCCGGGCGTGGCCGCTATCGCCACCGTTGCCGTCGTTGCCTTTGGCGCCAGCGGCTACCGTTTGGCCATCTGCCGAGAGGCTGACCGAGTAGCCAAATTCGTCGCCGGCAGCTTCGCCGTCGATGTCTGACCCCTGCTGGATCCAGACCCCGCCGATCAGTTTGTACACCCGGACGTGACCGGCGTTGCTTCCATTCCCGCCGTTCCTCGGGGCTCCGATCGCCACCGTTTGGCCGTCCGACGACAGGCTCACCGACCAGCCCAACCAGTCGGACAGGCCTTCGCCATTGATGTCGGAACCCTGTTGCGTCCAGACCCCGCCGATCAATTTGTACACCTGCACCTCGCCGGTGTTGGGCCCGTTGCCGTCATTTTCGATCGCGCCAATGGCCACCGTTTGGCCGTCCAATGACAGGCTGACCGAATAGCCAAACTGGTCGAACGCGGCCGCGCCGTTTAAGTCCGAGCCCTGCTGCGTCCAAATGCCGCCGATCAATTTGAATACCCGCACCTGGCCGCTATTGGTCCCGTTGTCGGCATTGAAATGCTCGCCGATCGCTACTGTTTGGCCGTCCGACGACAGGCTCACGGAATAACCCGCTTCGTCGCCGGGGTGCTCGCCGTCGATGTCCGAGCCCAGTTGGGTCCAGACCTCACCGAGCAAGTTGAATACCCGGACCTGGCCGCTGTTGTTTCCGCCGCCGTCGTTTAAGGGCGCGCCGATGGCTATTGTCTGGCCGTCCACTGAGAGGCTCACCGAGCGGCCCGACAAATCATCATCTGCTTCGCCATCGATGTCCATGCCCGACTGGCTCCAGGGTTGATCTGGCGACGCGGTGCCGTAGCCCTGCACCGAAAAGGTGTAAGGATTTTCATCGCTGTCGTTATTCACGATGCTGATACTGGCAGTACGCAGACCCGAAGCCGAGGGCGTAAAACTTACAATGAAAATGGTGTTGTTTCCGGCCGGAATAGTCGCCGGCAGGCTGATGCCGCTCAGCGCAAAATCAGCTGCATGCGCGCCGGTGAGGGTGATGCCGCCGGCGGGGATTGTTAGAGCGCCGGGGCCGGCGTTTTCAATGCTGAAAGTGTCGGCTTTCAGGCCTGTGGAGGTGGTGACGATGCCGAAATCGGTGTTGTCGGATGGGTCGGGGGAGGTGTCGTTGTTGGGGATATTGAGGTTGTTGCCTGTTACATTTATTTCGGGTGGGCCGGCATATTTGTATACTCGGACTTGACCACTGTTATTGCCGTTGCCGTCATTGGAAGGAGCCCCGATGGCTACCGTTTGGGCATCTGAGGACAAACTCACTGATGTTCCTGATCGATCACCTATAATCTCTCCATCTATGTCTGAACTCTGCTGTATCCAATTTCCATTCATTATTGTAAATACCCGAACATGTCCCCTACCTTTATTATTTCCTGGTGCCCCGATTGCCACTGTCTGACCGTCAGAAGATAAGCTCACCGACCAGCCCGAATTCTGTATGTCTGGACCTGACTCCCCATCTATATCCAAGCCTTGTTGCGTCCAAACACCATTCATCAACTTGTAAACCCGCACATGCCCGCTTCCGTAGAGATTTCCGGAATTCCCAATGGCCCCAATGGCAACTATCTGTCCATCTGAAGACAAACTCACTGAGTGGCCTGAAACATCATTGGCAGCTTCACCGTCTATGTCCAAGCCTTGTTGCGTCCAAACACCATTCACAAACTTATATATCCTTACTTGCCCACTTCTATAGCCATTGCCATCATTAAATGGTGCTCCAATAGCTACGGCTTGACCGTCTGAAGACAAACTCACCGAAGAACCTGATTGATCTTCGGCAGCTTCACCGTCTATGTCCAAACCTTGCTGGGTCCAAACACCGTTCATAAATTTGTATACCCTTACATGCCCACTCCGATAGCCGTTCCCGCCATTAAAATTTGCTCCGGCGGCTACTGTTTGACCATCAGATGACAAACTCACTGAACATCCAAATCGGTCATCGGCTGCCTCACCGTCTATGTCCAAGCCTTGTTGTGTCCAAACACCGTTTACCAACTTGAAAACCCGAATATGTCCACTTCGCAAGCCATTTCCTGAATTAAACGTTGCACCAATGGCTACTGTCAGACCATCAGAGGACAGACTCACTGAAAAGCCCGAAGCACTATTGGCACCCTCTCCGTCAATATCCATACCCAGTTGTGTCCAAACACCGCTTATCAATTTGTAAATCCGCACATGTCCACTGATATAGCCATTCCCGCCATTTCCTACTGCTCCAATAGCAACTGTTTGTCCATCTGAGGATAAACTTACAGACCGACCCGAGTTATCACCCGCCGCCTCACCATCAATATCACCCCCCTGCTGCACCCATTGAGCCTCAAGGCAGGAGGTGAGCGCAAAACTGAGCAATAGAAAAACAAATCCACGGCTATTGGAAAAGAGCAGATTATGTTTTTTCGTAAAACTTGTGTTATTAGCCAGAACATTCAGGCTGCTTATCAGTGATTTCATAATTAAGGTTTTAGTTGATGTTTATTACTGTTTTTAAAGGATGCAAATGGAATGAACCCAGCCCGCCAAAGGCAGGCAGCAAATCAGTTTTTAGCTAAAAATGGAATTCCCCAACTACATGGGAGCGAAAAGGAGAGCAAAAACGCAAAAACCCAACTAACTCAAGGTCCGACGCTCAAGAAAATAATACGCAGATTAAAGGGATTATAAAATACTCAAGTTGGAATTGCCTGTAGGTAAATGACTAAAGCGCCAAACGAGACAGTTTCGCACAGATTTTACACAGATTAGGGCGCAGATTTTACACAGATTTTCATTTTGAGTCTGCGTAAAATCTGTGCATAAAATCTGTGTAAAATCTGTGCGAAACCAACTACACCGGGCCCAACCACAACTCAAAAGAACTATGTGCAAACGCTCAAATATACTTCCCAAAAAAAATCACCCCTGCCGGTCCACCCGCTTGGGCCAATTCGGCACCAAAGCCCGCAAATCTTCCTCCAATATTTCGGGTAAGTGTTCAGCATCTTCAATCGGCGGCAACAAAACTGCCCGCTCCGAAAATGCCGTCGGTAAATAGCGCTCGATCATGCGCGCTACTTTGGCAAGCACATCAAAGTAAACCGGTGAGGTCGCGTAGCCCGCTTTGGCGATTTCCTCAAAAAAGGCTAACGGATCTTTGCCGACTTTGACCGCGGTGGCGTAGCGTTTGTTTTGCAAAAAAAATTTGGCGTGATCGTCGAAGGAGCCCTTCGGGTTCCGGTATTTCCGAAACCAGTCTTTCACTTTGTATTTCCAACGCTTTGCGGCGACCTGCTCGATGGACAAGACCTTGGGGAACAGGTGCCCCTTGTCCGGGCTCGACAGGTATTCGGTGGTGACCACCAACTGGCGCTTGTGCGGTTTGTCCGACGCCTTGGCTTTGATGCCAAAAAACATGTTGCCGGGCGCCTTTTCCCCCCAACCGCTTTCGAGCGCCGCCTGTGCAAGAATGGCAACTGCGCTGATGCCGGTTTTTTCCTGCGTTTTCAGGGCAAAGGGGTGGAATTTTTCCACAAAATCCTTGGGTAAAAGTTTCATCTTCAATCGGATTTTATGGGGTTAAAACTACAAAAATTTAATAGGTTCACCCTTCAAACAAATTCTCCTATGACGTATACAACCGGCGCTACCCTCCTTTTTTCGAGCCTGTTTCTTTTTTCCTGCCAAAACACGCCCAACGATGATTTTTTGCGCGCTGAAATGCCTGAAGCTGAACCGGTTAAGGCAAGCACCACGTTTGAACTGATACCCGCTGCCCGCTCCGGCATCGACTTCGTACCCGAAATCCAGGAAAGCTTCCAGTACAATTTCCTGCTCGACCCCTACGAGTACAACGGCGGGGGTGTAGGCATAATCGATATTGACAACGACGGCCTGCAGGACCTGTTTTTCACCCACCGCTTCAACGGCTGCCGGCTCTACCGCAACAAGGGCAATTTCCAGTTTGAAGACATTTCCGAATCCTCCGGAGTCGCGCAGTTTTCCGGCCTGAAAACCGGGGTCGCAGTGGTGGATATCAACGGCGACGGTTGGCAGGACCTCTACGTGTGCCGGACCTGGCTGACCAATTTGCCGGAACGGCGCAACCTGCTGTTTGTCAACAACGGCGACAATACCTTCAGCGAACAGGCAGCCGCCTATGGCATCGACGACCCGTCGCCCTCGCAGTGCGCCAACTTTTTTGATTACGACCTCGACGGCGACCTCGACCTCTACGTGGTCAACCACCCGGTAGATTTCAAAACGATGAACAACATTGACTACCAACCCAGCGCTACAGCCCCGCTGGCGCGCAGCCAGACGCCCAAGGACGAATTTGAGTCGGACAAGTTGTTCCGGCGCAACCCCACCCCCGGCCCTTCAGGTTCTTCTTCAGATGGTAAAAATGGGGTTCAACCAAATACCCGATTATCAAAAACAGGTTCAACCAACCGAAATCAAGAGAAAAGCCAAAATCAAGCCCCCCTCCCCCCGGGGGGAGGGGATGGGGGTGGGGTCTACACCGACATCTCCCAAAAAGCCGGCATTCACAACCGCGCCTACGGTCTGAGCGCAACCTGCGCCGATTTTAACGATGACGGCTGGCCGGACCTGTTGATCGCCAACGATTTTGTAATGCCCGATTTTCTCTACCTGAACAACCGCAAAGGCGGTTTTACCGAAGAAGCCAACCGCTGGTTTGCGCACACTGCCAACCACTCCATGGGCTGTGACATCGCTGATCTGAACAACGACGCCCATCCCGATATTTGCATTCCCGACATGCTGGGCTCAACCCCGAAACGCCAAAAAGAACTCATGAGCAGCATGATCATCGAACGCACCCGGCTGCTCGAAAAACAGGGCTATGGGGTGCAACAAATGCGCAATGTGCTGCAGTTTTTCAACCCCGGCCCCGGCCCCTCCCCCAACCCCTCCCCCCGGGGGGAGGGGAGTACCCCCACTGGAAAGTTGAAGTCTGGAAGAGGGCAAGCCCCCCTCCCCCCGGGGGGAGGGGCTGGGGGAGGGGTCTACGCCGAACTCGGTTGCCAGGCCGGCATTGAAGCCACCGAATGGAGCTGGGCGCCCTTGCTCGCCGATTTTGACAACGACGGCTGGAAAGATATATTCATCACCTCCGGCGTTTACCGGGACCTGAACGACCTCGATTTCTTTTTTTACACCGCCGACAGTTTGAAAAAAACCGGCGGGATCACCGAAAGCCGGTTCGAAAATTTTGAAGCCTTTGCCGGCAAAATGTCCAGTTTCCCGGTGGCCAATTTTATGTATAAAAATACCGGCACCTTGCCGCTAACCAATGTTTCCGAAGCCTGGGGGCTGGGGCATAAAGGCTTTTCCAACGGCGCAGCCTATGCCGACCTCGACAACGACGGCGACCTGGATCTGGTGATCAACAACCTGCGCGAACCGGCCTCTGTGTATGAAAACAAAGCTGCACAAACCAACCAAAACCACTGGCTGCAAATCAAATGCAGGGGCAGC
This sequence comes from Lewinellaceae bacterium, assembly GCA_020636075.1. GTDB lineage: Bacteria > Bacteroidota > Bacteroidia > Chitinophagales > Saprospiraceae > M3007. The sequence continues at coordinate 726,474 of JACJYO010000001.1, forward strand.
GCTTTCAATGCCTCGGGCACCGGGGCAAAAATTTGGGTGGAAGCCGGCGGGCAGGTTTTTTACCAGGAAATGACCCCCGTCCGCGGGTTTTATTCTTCGGTGGAACCCATTTTTCAGGTCGGGCTCGGCGCTATCAAATCCATCGACCGGGTTTCGATTGAATGGCCGGGCGGTACATCGCAGGTACTGGAAGCGGTGCCCGCCGACCAACGCCTTATCCTGGATATTGCCCAGGCACAACCCGGGCGCATTCCCCGCCCTACCCCACCGGAACCGATATTCGCGCCACTGGCAGCCGGAATGTTGCCTGAATTTTCTCACCGGGAAAACGACTTCGAAGATTTCAACCGCGAGCGCCTGCTCTTGCACCGCTTTTCCCGCAGCGGACCCTGCCTCGCCACAGGCGATGTGAACGGCGACGGGATCGAGGACCTGTTCGTGGGTGGCGCTGCAGGGCAACCTGGTGCCTTGTTATTGCAAAATCCGAATAACCGCTTCCCAACCCTGCCGCAGCCTGCCTTTGTGGCCGATGCCCGATATGAAGACCGGGGGGCATTGCTGTTTGATGCCGACGGCGACAGCGACCTCGATTTGTACGTGGTTTCCGGCAGCAATGAGGAAGATGCCGGTTCCGACTTCTACCAGGACCGTTTTTATGTGAATGATGGCAAGGGCAGGTTCAGCCGGGCGCCCGATGCGTTGCCGCAGTTCCGGGAAAGCGGCACGGTCGTGCGGGCGCTGGATTTCGACAACGATGGTGATCCCGATCTGATCGTCGGCGGGCAGTTCGTGCCGGGCAAATTCCCCGAACCGGCGAAGACATACCTGCTCCAAAACGACGGAAAGGGGCATTTCACCGCCCTGTCGACGGCCACCGGATTGCCGGGCGGGATTTCCGACTTTCAATGCGCCGATCTGGACGGCGACGGTAAAACCGAACTGATCACCTGTGGCGAGTGGGCGTCGATCCGGGTGTTTCAAATTGATGGAAAAAACTGCACCGAGTTGACGGAAGAATTCGGGTTAAACGATAGCCAGGGCATGTGGAACTGCCTGTCGGTCAGCGACCTGGATGGCGATGGCGACCTCGATCTGGTTGCCGGCAACGAGGGTTTGAACACCCGGTTACAGGCCTCGCCAGGCGCGCCTTTGCGGCTTTTCGCACTCGACTTCGATTTGAACCAAAGCATCGACCCAGTAGTGGCCATAGCGCATGAGGGGCGGTATTATCCGCTGGCACAACGCAATGAGTTGGCGGCGCAAATGCCCAACCTGATCAAGACAAAATTTTTGCGCTACCGGGCATACGCCAAGGCGCCCTTGGAGGAGGTTTTTGATTTAAAAAAATTGCGCGCAGCGCAAAAATTTGAAGTCCGCTATTTGGAAAACTGTTGGTTTGAAAACAAAAACGGCCGGTTTGAAATCCATGCCCTGCCCTGGCAGGCACAGGGATCCTGCGTAAACAGCATTGTCGTGCGCGATTTTACGAAAGACGGAAAGCCGGATTTGCTGTTGTTGGGAAACGATTCCAACAACCTGCCTGAAACCGGTCCGTACGATGCCTCCTTTGGGACATTGCTGGCCGGAACCGGAAGCGGTTGGCAATACCTGCCAAACCGGCAACACGGATTGTGGGCTCCCGGTGAAGCCCGTTCCGCACTAATCCTTTCGACGGCTTTGGGCCAAGAGATCCTTTGCGCCGGATTTAACAATAGCGCGCTTCAAGCCTGGGTATTTTAAGTATCACATGCAAAAATACTTTTGATTATTCTGGCAACATTTTGTTTATCCATTGATATATTTGCCGAAACATCACCACGACAAAATATTAAACCATACTTCACATGAAAATTCCATTTTGGCTAATTGCCCTGCTCTTCGTAGGCTATTCGATCTGGGCCGTCAACAAATGGCATTGCGTGCAATGTCAGTGTTGCGACGGACAGACACCGCCGACTGAAGCAGCAAAAAAAACAAGTGGGGTTCCGCTATTTAGCTGGAATGCCGAACAACCCGAAGCCGACGCCAATTTTGAAGCCTGGAAGAAAGCCCTTATCGGCAGAGGCGGGCAGGGCGATACGCTGCAGATCACCGGTTGGTACCGCGCGGGCGAAACAAACAGCTCCAAAGCAGCCAACCTGGGGATGGCCCGCGCAGAAGCCTTGAAAGCAATGATGATGCCCGGCGTGCCCGACAGCCGTATTCACCTCGATTCCAAACTGGTGGAAGACAGCCTGGCCGAAGGCGGTCCGGCCCGCGAATCTGCCGGATTTTCCTGGATCAAAATGGTGCTGGCGAAAGAGGCAGGTGCGATCATCGAATCAGATAACGATGTGACCTTCCTTTTCCCCTTTAATTCGACGGAAAAAGACAAGGACCCGGAAGTGGATGCATACCTGAAAAAACTGGTGGATAAGCACAAGACAACCAATGCCACATTTGTTGTGGTGGGGCATACCGATAATGTGGGTGAGCCCGAAGACAACATCAAACTCGGCATGGGCCGTGCAAAGGCAATCGCTAAATTTTTACAGGACAATGGGATTCCTGCAAGCCGCATCAAGGTCGATTCAAAAGGCGAATCTGAACCTGTAGCCAGTAACGATACCGACGACGGCCGGCACCAAAACCGGCGCGTCGTGCTCACCACCAACAATAATTAGTCAAAACAAACTCAACCATGCTTTTCTCTTATATCCTTCTCCATGTTCCGTCGTTTACGGACAACCTGCCGGTTGGCCTGGCACTGTGTATCGTGCCTTTTATCCTGGGCTGGCTGGCCGCCTATGTGTACCATAAAGTTTCTGCACTGCGGACTGAAAACACCGAATTGAACGCCAAAGTGAAAGAGCAAACCAACGAGATCACGGAATTGCGCATGAAAATTTCACAACTGGAAGCCGATCTTGAGAGTAAAAACAATTCGCTGCGCAAAGCCAAAGACGACCTTATCATGTGCGAAAGCGAACGCAATGCCCTGCGCGAACAGGCAGGCGCCAGTGGCGCGAAAACAAAGGCCGCAGCGAAGGCTCCGGCTGCAAAAGCTCCGGCTGTTCCAACATTTAACTTCGCCGGTAAGAAATTTAAAAAGGATGACTTGCAGATCATTGAAGGCATCGGCCCAAAAATCGCTGAGCTGTTGAATAATGCCGGCATCGAAACCTGGGAACAACTGGCGGTGACCTCGCCATACCGCCTGCGCGAAATTCTGGACGAAGGCGGCTCGCAGTTCAATATTCACGATCCTGAAACCTGGCCGCAACAGGCTGACCTGGCTGCCAAGGAAAGCTGGGATGCCTTGAAAAAACTCCAGGACGAATTGGACGGCGGACGGACATAAAACCAATCTGATTGGATTTTTAAACAGAAATGAATCATCCCGAATTTTTCTAATCGAAAAATTCGGGATTTTTAATTGTAAAAAACATTTTAACATCAAGTTTATCAGTGCATTATGTTCTTTTTGCCTTGATGCAAAAAGAACCAAAAAGATCAAGGCTATATTCAAATCCTGCGGTTTTGCCAGAAATCTCCAGCGGCGCAAAACCCAATACGGGCAGGCCAAACTCGCTCCTCCTCCGTCGTCGCTCATCCGCCGCGGCGGATTGCTAAAAGCCGCCTCCGATTTCGTCCCGCCGCAGGGCGGGAGGATTTGAATAAGGCCGGTTTACACCTTTGTTTATCAATCCGTTAAATAAAAACATGAGTCACCCGAAAATTCAAAATGACTCATGTTTGATTAAATCTGATATGGCAGATTAGGCATGTATCACTCGTGGCGCCAACAATTTATACAATACCGGCGTCACAATCCGCGACAACAGCGTGGAGGAAATCAAGCCCCCGATCAATACGTAAGCCAGCGGTGAATACAGCGGGTTTTCTTCAATGGCCAAGGGCGTCAACCCCCCAATTGCGGTGAGTGAAGTGAGCAAAATCGGCACAAAACGGATTTCACCGGCCCGTTGAATGGCGTCGTCCAGTGAAGCGCCTTCTGTCCGCAACTGATTGGTAAAATCGACCAGCAGAATGGAGTTTTTAACCTCAATCCCCATCAATGCGATCAGGCCAACCACCACAGTGAAGGAAAACGGATAGCCCGTGATCAACAATGCCAACACTGCGCCAATTATCCCAAGCGGAATAACGGACAACACAATGATGGTGCTCCGGAAGGTCTTGAACTCCAGGATCAGCACGGCCAGCAAACCGAAAATGGTAATCAGAATGATCGTTCCCATACCGCCAAACGAACGCTGGCTGGTTTCCACTTCCCCGGCAATCACGTAGCGCGTGCCCTTCGGCCAGTCCATTTTTTCGAGGTTCTCCTGAATTTTGGAGTTGATGTCGCCGGCAAAAAAACCGCTTTTCACGAAGGCCGTTACCAGCGTGTAGCGGTCTTTGTCGTAGTGCGTGATCGTGTTTGGCGAGCGATCAAACTCGAGTGTAGCGATCTGGTTAAGTGGCACGGAGGCGCCCGTAAGGCTGTTCACGTAGAGGTTTTTGAATACGTCCAGCCCTGAAAACACCGTTTCTTTCGGCAAGGTGACGGTGAGGTTGTATGCATCGCCGTCGGGGTTAGTGAAACTGCCGGCATTCAAACCGGCCACCGCCAAACGAACCATCCGGTCGATCTCCGCAATCGGAATCCCGAGCGAGGTTGCCTTGTCCTTGTTAATCTTGATGCGCAGGTCGGTTTTAATGGTAGCGATCGGGTTGTCCACATAAATTGCCCCCGGAATACCGGCCACCATGGTTTCTACCCGCCCTGCCACCTTGCGCAAGGTGTCCAGATTTTCACCAAAAATACGCAGCGCAACCGGCGCTTCGATAGGCGGCCCCTGTTCAAAGTTTTTCACTGTAATCACCGCGCCGGGCATGTATTTAAATTTTTCCCGGAGGTCGTCGATTAGCGCCACTTTCACCGGCGGTGGCGTGCGCTCCTGCAATTGCACCAGCACCTGCCCATAGTCGGAGCTTACGTTTCTAGGTATGACATTGTAATAAATCCGGGGATTGCCACGCCCCACATTTGTCATATACGAGATGACGCGTGCCGGAGCACCATGCCCCGGGTACATGGAGGTTTCCAATTGAACGCCAGGGTTTTCACCTGACTCCAGGTTTGTTATTTGCGCCAGCGGATTCGCTTTAATTTCGTCAGCGAGGTAGGTTGCCAGCACTGAATCGACCTGGTACATCACCCGGTTTGTCTGCTCAAAATTGGTACCCGGCGCCGTTTCAATATCAATGTAAAACATGGGCCGTTCACTGGCCGGGAATACGGTAAACCCGGCCCGTCCTGCTATGCTGAGTACGCCTGCAAAAATTGCGGCAGCGACCAACATAGTCAGTCGCGGATACTGCAAACCCAGGTGCAGCAAGGGCGCATAGGTTTTGGAAATCGCCCATTTCATACCACGCAGGAACAAATTGCCACGCGGATCGTGGTGCTCGGCCAGGAGCCGGCTGCCTAAGAACGGGACGATGGTCAGCGAAACAAACAGCGAAGCCAGTACTGTCGTGACCACCGCCATTGGCAGGCTGCGGATAAAATCGCCGGCCGCTTCGGGCAAAAACACCAGGGGCAAAAAGGCCAGAATGAGCGTGGCCGTACAGCCCAGCACGGCAAGGCCGATCTGCTTGGTAGCCAGAATCGCCGCCTCCCGTTTTTTGTAGCCTTCGCGGAGCCAGCGTTCAATATTTTCCACGACGACAATAGAATCGTCGACCAGAATACCCAGCGAAATGATCAAGCCAACGATGCTGAGTTGATTCAGCGAATAGCCCAACTGGTCGAGCGCAAACAGACCGATGGAAATGGACAATGGAATGGAGATCATCACCACCAAGGAAGCCCGGGTGCCCAATGGCAACAGCGTGAGCAACACCAGCAAAATGGCGATGGCAAAATCCTTGGAAAACCGCCCCAGCCGTTTGTGTACCGAGTCGTTTTGGTCAAAAACCTTTTTAAAATCCATGTTTGCCGGCAAGCCCGATTGGTAAGTCGCCAAAACCTTGTCGACTTCCTCACCCACATTAAAAATATTCTGGCCGTTTTTCATCCGCGCCGTAACCACCACACAGCGCGCACTGTTGATCCGGGTAAAATGCCGGGGCTCTTCGTAAGCATAATTCACATCGGCGAGGTCTTTCAGGTAAACGATCTTTCCGTTGTTGGCAAAAACGATGGTGTTGCGCACCTCCTCAATGTTTTCATAGTCGCCGCTGGTTTCCACAAAAAACTGGCGTTCGCCGACATTAACCGAGCCACCGGGAATCGAAATATTTTCACTTTGCAACGCACCCAGCACCCGGCTCACCGGGATACCCTCAGCGGCCATCCGCGGCAGATTGAGGCTGATGCGTACTTCGCGTTCGGGGAAACCGTAGGTATCGGCGCCCTTGAGGCCGGTTATTTTTTCGAGCATATCCTCCAGCCGCTCGGCTTCCTGCCGCATTTGATCCCAGGAGGCATTTTCTGAAATAATTGCCAGCTGCATCATGGCCACATCAGAGGCGGAAAACCGCTGGATATCGATCCGGTAAATATCCTGGGGCAGATCGGAGCGCAGGGCATTTATTTCCCGAACGACCTCCTCATATTTTTTATCAGGGTCCTGGCCGTGTTTAAATTCGAGGGTGAGCACCATCAGGCCGTTGGAGGATACCGAGCGCATTCGGTCAATATTTTCCAGGGCGCCAAGTTTGGCTTCCACTTTATCGGCAATTTTATCCTCAATTTCAGCCGGGCCTGCGCCGGGGTACAACATGATTATGGTGAAACCCGGTGCTTCAAATTTGGGGTCTTCGGCACGGGGCATGTTCAGCAAGGAGCCGATACCCAAGGCCATAACTGCCAGAAACACGATGAACGTAAACTGGCTGTTTTTAACGGAAAATTCGGCGATTTTCATAGCTTAGATTGTATTTGGACTGATCGGGTCAGTTATTGCTTTGCAAGGGTGAATGATGCGCGATAAATGATGAGTAGTCGATTCATCTACAGTGGTTTGGGTTGAACTTGCCACTCAAGTTTTCGCACTATATTTTTTATAAAAAAAAGTGATTTCAATGGTTTGACACGGCTTCCGGTTTGGCACCATCGCCGGCCTGTTCCATTTTTTTCACTTTCTTTTTCTCCGTCAAATACGGCGCACCGGAGGTGATAACTTCGGTAGTTTCGGGCAGGCTCTGAGCCAGTACAGCCAGGTTGCCTTCGAGGAAAGCCACCTGAACAGGTATTTTTTGAACGCTTTCGCCATCCGGTTGCAAGGCAAAAACAAAGGCTTCCAGTCCATCGCCTTCGATAATGGCCTCCACAGGAACCACGGCGTACCGGCGGGCTTGCTGCGGCGCAATATCAACTTCGGCAAAGAGTCCCGGGGCAAAGCGCTTGCCCTGCGGTTGTATGCGAATTTCCACCGGATACAGGCCATTGGCAGGGTCGGCGGCGGGCGCCAGGTCGGAAACCCTGCCGTTAAACACGGTGCCGGGGTAAGCATCCATGGTCACTTTTGCGGGCATACCGGTCCGCAGGCGAGCCCAGTCGCGGTCGCTTACGTTGACCTTTACGACCCAGTCATTGGTACCCGTTTCGAACAATACGAAGACCGGCGTGCCCGGGCCGGTGATCTCTCCTGCATTCATCAATTTTTTGATGATCTTGCCACCGCGCGTAGCACGGATCTCAGCATATTGCTGGTTGAATTTGGCGATTTGCAAACCTTCCTTGGCTACGTCGCGGCCGGTAGTGGCATTTTGCAACAGCTCGAGCGTTGCACTGCTGTCGCGGTACAAACCCTCTACCCGACCCAGGTCGCGCTCGGCTTTGAGCAACACCTGGTTGGCCTGACTGACCTGGGCGTCTATCTCCGTTTTGTCGAGCGTTGCGAGTAGCTGGCCCGGACGCACGGCATCGCCCTCGTCGACATAAATTTTACTGATGACTCCGCCAATTTTAAACGCCAGGCGTTGTTCAGCCGAGCTGGTTAGCATACCGCTGGCATGCACGGGCAAATCGATCAGTTTGGACTGCACATGTGCCGTATACACGGGGATACGCTCGTCAGCGGGGTTTTGGGTTTCTGTTTTTTTCGGTTCGGCGGATGAAGGGCCGCAGCCGCCAAGCAGGTAAATAAGACCGGTGATAGCCAATGCAACGAGGAGAACCGGAGCGAGCGTTTTAGTTGTTATGTTTTTCATGCTTTTTTATTTTTCTCCCAGGCCTGAAGGCCTGGGAGGAGAAAGTTTTTGATCGTTTTTTGATGTATGGCTGGGGTTATGGGTTAGTGTTAGCCCTGTTCTTAGCCCAGGCCTTCAGGCCTGGGTGGAGAAGAGATTTAGATCGTTTTTCATGCATGCCGACGGCAATTGGTTAGAATTTAACTCCCTTCTTAGCCCAGACCTTCAGGCCTGGGCGGAGGTTTCGCGATCTAACAGATCGCGTTACTGTCCGGCGGCTTTTTGCAGCGCAGCTTCCTTGACCAGCACATCCGACCAGGCCAGCAAGACCTGTAATTGTGCTGTGGTTACACGGTTTTCGGCATCCAGGAATTCTACAAGAAGGGCCTGGTTTGCGCGGTATTTATTGTTGACAATCCGAAAACTTTCCGTTGCGGCACGTTGCCCCTCCCGGGCGGTTGACCAGGCATTACGTGCATTTTCCAGTTCATTCCAGGCTTGTGTCACTTGAAGTGCAATTTGTTGTTGAACCTCATTGTGCTGCTGCCGCAATTTTTCTGATTGAATCTGCGCCTGTTGGATTTTACTTTTGGTTTGGCCACCATTAAAAATGGTGTAATTCAATCCTACCTGGACCAGGCCATACATCTGATCCCCATTGAATTTGTAGCCAAATCCCTGAAAACCAAGTTGTCCGCCGATATAGGCGTCCGGAAGTATACGTTTGGCCTCATTAAGCCGGACAGCCGTTTCGGCAGCGGCCTGCCCGGCCATCAAGGCATCCAACTCATGCCTGTTGCCGAGTGCGCCCTGGATCATTTCGGTGCGGTCATACGCACGCACCGACTGTTGAAACATCGTCGTATCGACGATGACAGCCTCTTGCAAATCCCTGTTCAGGAGAAAGTTAAAATAGGCCCGGGCGGTATTCTGCTGGCTTTGCAGGCTGTAAATCTCATGTTCGACTTTGCTCAACTCATAGTCCGCAGTAGCCACAACATCACGCGTAGCCATGTCATTGTCAACCAGGGATTGATTAAAGCGGCGCAATTCGCGGAGCGCTTTTTGGGAATTCACCCAGATTTTCTCGGCCTCAAGCGCCTTTAAATATTGTAAATAAGCATCCGTAATCTGGTATCGGAGTTCATGTTCGTAGGCTGCCTTTTGTGCTGTTTGACTTTGCACCTGGTGTTGTTTGATCTGCCGGTTGTACTTCAGATCGGAATTGAACAGTGGGTAGGTGATATTCAGATAGGTTTCATGAAAATTGTCGGGCAAGAACTGTTCACTTACATTGTCAATCTGCGGGAACAGGTTGGTTTGGGTGAGTTGGTTGAGCGTGCTGTACACCGGGTTGAGCAAATCGCCGACCGGAATGTCAATCTTTCGCCCGCCGGAAGACCGGGTATAGGTGGCCTTGAACTGCACAGCCGGGTAAAACAAGCTGCGCGCTTCCCGGACCGCTTCCAGGCTCCGCTGCAAGTCGAGGTTTTGCTGCTGTAAAGCCAGGTTGTTGGCCAGTCCGGTTTCGATGTAAGTTTCCAGAATCGGGCTGGGTTGAGCTTCAGCAACCGTGCCTGCAATGGTCACAAGCAAAAGTTGGATGCTGATGAGAAGTTTTGTTTTCATAGTTAAAAAATGTTTACACTGAACAGTGTTTAGTATCTGGCACAAAAAAAAGCACCTGCACGGTGCGATCCCATCAAAAGCTGTTGAATGGTAGGTTCAAGGGGATGAATTGTAATTTTCAAAGAATGACTGACCGGGGTAGCCCGCAAAACGTCACAGACTTTCCGCCATTTTAACAATCATGGCGAATGACTTTTGTGCCAGTTCTTCGCGTTTTTCCTCCGAATACATCCGCATGCGTTCACGCACAAAAAGCGAGACCATTCCATGCGCATGGCACCATAGGGTGTACGCAATTGTTTCGGTATCAATACTCTTAAAATAACGTTGATCGACGCATGCCTGCACTGTTTCCACAAAAAAGGAATGTGTGGCCAGGCCAAGTTGCCAACAGTCCTGATTTTCAATGTATTCCATTGGCGCCCGGGTAATAAAAAGCAGGTCGTACATATCCGGATGTTTCATCCCAAAATCAATATAACGCCGGCCAAATTCCACCAGGCGCTCCCAGGGATCCTCGATCCCGGCAACCGGCATCAGGTGGTCTCGCTTTAATGCCGCCGCTTCAAATTGCAGGGCAAAAAAGAGCTCACTTTTATCCTTAAAATACAGATAGATCGTACCGGGACTGTACTCAATTGCCTCCGCAATATTCCGGATACTCACGCCATCGTAACCGCGCTCCCGAAACAATTGCAAAGCGGCATCCAGAATGCGCTGCCGCATGGCTTCTTTTTCCCGTTCTTTTCGTTGTGTGATTCCCATGTCTGGTAAAATAAGCTGCAAATGTACTAAACAGTGAAATATTAATGAACGCTGTTCAATAAAAATAGTTTACGGTAATACTGTCGACTACAATCGAGGTATTTGGACTATGGTACAAAGATCAGAGGTAATCCGTTGATTGTCATTGCGGTTTGCGTTTTGTGTTACCCAAAACACGGATAAAAGGAGCCCGCCACAAGCAGGGGTTAAGTAATATTTTTTAACTTTGGACAAACCAAACTTATTGGGTTGTATTCCATCAACATACTGGAATACAGTCTTATACGATTCATTTAATACATATCCGAAGAACCGGTTCCACCATGCCAGGTACACTACCCATAGATGAATTTTATGAACAATACGTTGCCAAGCCATCCGAAGCATACCGGCAAACAATAGGCCCGGCTGAGCACCTTGACGCGGTAGCCTTTGAGCAGTTCGTCGCCCGACTCAAGGATTTCCGAAAGCTGTATCCCAATATTGCATTCTGGCAAATTATAGATTTCAAAACCTTACAGGTTATCCATAGTGATGGCGATCCAGATTTATTTGGGCGCCCATTTGACTCTTTTAAAGACGTTTTCCGGGTTATGCATCCCGATTATTTGCTCCCGTATTTACGTTGGCGCTCAGCTGCTTTCGACTTGATTTATACCCAAAAAGTGCCCCTGGACCCCTTGAACGTAGCATACCGGCTCAGCATTCCGCTGAAAATCAGGACCGGAGTGTATTTTTGGTTTACCATGAATTCGACTATTGTTCAAATTGATAGTCAAGGCAAGATGGTGACCATGTTGCAAACGTATTACATGGAGGGTCGGTGGTCTCCACGAAACTTGCGTCCGGTAGAAGCAAGCGTAAGCATTCGTTCTGTCCAACATAATGAACTTGAAAACCAAATCATTACGCAACTGTCGTTGCAATTGATTGACGAGTTTACCAATGCCGAACTTGATCTGCTCACCCTCTACGCTTCCGGAAAAACAAATGATGAAATCCAGGAGTCAAAATCCTGGTCGAAGCATACCCTGCATGAATACAATGCCAACTTATTGCGGAAAGCAAAAAAACTGTTTGTGTACGATTTCCGAAGTGCCCGGAACTTTGCGGAGTACTGCGCTGAAAAGGGCTATATCAAGTATAATTAGCCCCCCGAAGTAGGGGTAGGAGAACAAGATGAAGCCTGGTAACTTTGTGCATCAATTTTAACACGCTTTATTTCGTTTTCAAATTTGGCAGAACTGCACGTCTTAATGAAGGCGGGCAGTTTTGATTTTCAGGCCTTCCCTGCAAACAATTCCGAAGCATTAAAACAACTATTGGCCGTCAGGCCGCCTTTTCGTGCCACCATTACACCGTATCGGATATGGTGGATGCCTGCTTTGCTGTGGGCATCCGGGTTGATGCTGATTTTTATCCCGCGTGCAAGCGCCTGCGGAATGAGACTCCAGTCGATATCCAGCCGGTATGGGTTTGCATTCAGTTCAATTGCCACGCCGTGTTTTGCGCAGGCATCGAGCACGGCCTCCCAATCGAGCGGATAACCCTCGCGGCTAAGCAGCAGCCGGCCGGTGGGGTGGCCCAGGATCGTTGTGTAAGGGTTTTCAACGGCTCGCAGCACCCGTTCGGTTGCTTTTTCTTTTGACATTTTCAGGTTGCTGTGCACGGAAGCGATTACAAAGTCAAATTTCCGAAGCAGATCCTCCCCGTAGTCGAGGGAGCCATCATTTAAAATATCGCTTTCGATACCTTTCAGAATACGAAAGGGCGCCAGTTCGGTGTTCAGGGCATCAATTTCTTCCATCTGAGCTAATACGCGATCGGCTTTTAATCCATTGGCATAAAAAGCCGACTGACTGTGATCCGTGATACCGATGTATGCATATCCCAACTCTTGCGCATAGGTGCACATCTCGCGCAAGCTGTGCAGACCATCGCTCCATGTTGTATGCACATGCAAAACCCCGCGTATGTCCTGCTCACGAATTAACTCGGGCAACGCATTTTTCAGGTTCAGGATATCCGCAGATTCGCGCAATTCCGGGGGGAAATATGGCAACCCGGCTTTTTCAAATACCTCCTGTTCGGTGCGCAAGCCTTTAAACTGAAGGCCGGGATTTGCTTTCACAAATGCGTCGATAAATGCCGGAGCGCCGGTTAGTTTGAAGAGTTTGGAGCCAAACTCTTCCGCCAGGCAGCGGTGCAGGATTACTTCGGTGTTACTTTCCAGCCGGGTATGGTAAATCCCGTTGGTTTCGTGTTCCAGCTGCAAAGTTTGCCCGTCGAAAGCGGGGGTAAGTTCGCCGTTGTAACCAATCAGCAACTCCAGTTGGTCTACCACCGGGCAACGCCGACGCAAGGCCCCCACCGGGCTTATGAAAGCCCCGGGGAGTTTGCCGGTGAGCCAGGCGCCGACAAAATCGGCCTCTGCTTCCGCAGCATCCAGGTGTAATTTGTCTTTGCTGCGCAGGTAGTATTCAAGTTTGCGCTTCAGATCATCCTGCGTTTTCAAACCAAACCCTTTGTATTCCACCAGGCGGTTTTCATTGCAGGCATACAACAACTCGCCAATGGTTTCGATGCCCATTTCCCGCCAAACGGCCCGCACTTTTTTGGGACCAAAACCATTGACCTGCAGCATATCAGCAACACCGGCCGGTGTTTGCGCACGGGCTTCCTCCAACGCCTTCATTTTACCCCCGTGAAGCAATTCATGGATTTTCCCGCTAATTGCAGCGCCGATTCCTTTGATCCCCTTGATTTCGGCATCGCTTAGGTCGGCCAGTGGTCGATCGAGCTTCCGTATTGTCAGGTATGCATTTCGGTAAGAGCGTATTTTAAATTCGTTCTCCTCGTGCAATTCCAGCAGGTTGGCCAGTTCATCAAAGGCATTTGCAATTTCTTTATTCGACATAATAGTTGTTTGCTTTAGGCTGCCGGCAAAGGTAACAGGTACGGCAAATCGGGTGAAAAAATATTCCGGGCTCGTGTTCGGTCTTCGGGTACCCGTTGTTTGCCTGTTAAAATCTATTGCTCGTCGAAGTGGTTGCAACGTTGGCTGTAAGAAACGGACTAATAGGACGCGACACCTGCAACAAATCTGAAAATAAGCGTGTCAAATAAAACCGGACAACAACGCAACCGTACAATGAAACATCTTTTGAAACTTGCTGCTTTAATCCTGCTTGGCCATTATAGCTTGCCCGCTCAAACTACCCTTGCCACACAGTCTTTTTTTGAAAAACTTTCACCTGCCGAAAACGCTTCGCTTACCCTGACCACCGACTTTACAGCCCTGAAAAAAGATAAAAAAGCAACTGAATATCAGGACGGCTTACTCCGTGGAGCAGACGGTAATACATACCGCATCGGTGTCCGCCCGCGTGGAAAATACCGCCGGCGCATTTCAGAAATTCCGCCACTTAAATTAAAGATCAAAAAGAAAATCCTTGCAGAAGAAGGACTGGTCGATTCGCTCAATGAGATCAAGTTGGTGTTACCGACCACCATGGACGAGCAGGGCAACGAACTGGTGATTCGAGAATACCTCGTTTACCGAATGTACGAGTTGGTAAGTCCTTTTGCTGTACGTGCGAGGCTTGTCAACCTGACCATGATCAACACCAATCCGACTAGTAAAAATGCGCAGACACTCATGGTCAAAGCAATTTTGTTGGAAGACGAGGAGGAAACAGAAGTCCGGCTTGGTGGTAAAATGATCGAAGACCACTTCGGTATGACCATGGATAGCCTGCACCGCGAACAAGCAGCGCTCATTGCCGTATTTCAATTTATGATCGGGAATACCGACTGGAATGTGAGTGAACACCGCAACCTGCGTTTTCTGCGTTTGCCGGCAGGTGATTTGGTGCCGATTCCGTTTGATTTTGACTTTTGCGGATTTGTCAACGCCCCCTACGCTACACCTATGGCTGGCTCCGGCCTTCGCAATGTACAGGAACGCCTCCTGATGGCTGATGCCTTGCCAGCTGAAGCCGTGAAAGTAGCCGCACGCAAGATTGAACAACAAAAAGATGCCATCCTGCGCCTGTGTCACTCAGGGCTTTTGCCGGAAAAGGATAGCCGTTCCGCAGAAAACTACCTGGATAGTTACTTCAAGGAAGCCAACTTGTCGGAAGCCGGGGAATAACACAAGTATTCAGCCCGATACTGAAAAGATTGGGTTGATGGCCCTATTTTTGCCGCCTGATTTTGTTTTCAATCAATATGTTCTGAAACTTATAATCTTCGGCAAATGTCTATTTCTGATTCATTTAAACTTATTGGTGCGGGTTGCCTCGTCTTCCTTTTGACCGGAAACCTGCACGCACAACCTTTTGAGGGTTCCCTGAAATTTGAATTCCGCAAAGTCATCATCAACCCGGATTTGCGCAAGCAAATGGAACAACCCTTCGAGGATGTGGCCGCCGCCGCCAACTCGGAAGCCAACCAAAAAGCACTCAAGCAAATGCAGGAGTCTATGACTCAACCCGGCATAAAAGAAAGTTTGGAGGCGAATCCGGAATACCAAAAAATGGTGAACGAACAGATCAATGCGATGCGCACCCAACAACAGGGCGCAGGAATGGCATTAGACCTCGCCAATACCTCCAAAATGACCCTGATGCTTAAAGACAGCAGCATACGCATTGACGCTAAAGGCAGGCATTTTACTACAAATACGCCGTATCTGAACACCCTTTTTCTGGCAGACTCACTAAAGACATACGCGTTCGACCATACGAAAAAAACGTACCAGGAACTACCCTTTGTCGACGACTCCGCAAGCCTGGCCGGTACGATCACCCGCGTAAAAGGCGATTCGGTGCTGCATGATTTTGTCTGTGAAAAATTTGAATTTTCGATTGACAGCACCCAACAAGGAAAGGCCACAGGGTACATGTGGGTTGCACCAGAACTCGCGCAATTAAACGGTATTTGGGCGCACATACCCGACATGGGTTTTTTCCGGCAAGCGGCGGGTTTCCCGGTTCACATTGTTATATACTATGAATCCACCAAGGAGGACATGTTTGAGTTGTTTACGCTGCGCAGCGTGGAAAAAGAACGGTTTTCTGCCGAAGATTTCAAACTACCCACCAAGTACAGCGTGAAGCAGTGATTTGAGGCTGTCTCATAAGGGCTTATTTACGATTTTGGATTTACGAGTGACGATTTACGATTATTTTGTTTTGTAAGAGGTGAAAGATCTGCACTTTCCGGGATGCTATTAATCGTAATTCGTAAATCCAAATTCGTAGATAATGACTTTTACCCCGCTTTATTCGGTTCCCACATAAAACATATCTACCTCGCCGACATGTTTGGCCGGGAAGCGGCCGCGGTACGTACACGGAAAATCTTTTTTTACCAAGGCATACGTGGCTTCAGAAATATTGATGCGCCCTCCCTCACACATTTGCTCCATACGCGAAGCAATATTGACCGTCTCACCCCAGATGTCATAGGCCATCTTACTACTCCCCACCACACCGGCAACCACATGGCCGGTGTGTATTCCGATCCGGATATCAAAGGGGTAATTGAACTGTTCCATCTTCAGGTTCCGGTGCCTGGCAACAAAGGCGCGAATATCCAGTGCAGCCTGCACGACTTTAACGGCGTGGTTCGGGTCGGGCACCGGAATCCCACCGGCACACATGTAGCTATCGCCTATGATCTTGATCTTTTCCAGGCCGTGCCGGCGGATTATCGTGTCGAATGCCCGAAAATAAAAGTCAATTTGATCGACGAGATCTTCTGCGCTTAGGGTCCGGGCAAATGCCGAAAACTCGACGAAGTCGGTAAACATGACGGTTACTTCCGGACAACTTTTGGCCTGTACAAATCCCTTTTCTTTGAGTTCCTGCGCAGTTTCTTCCGGAAAAATATCCAGCAACAAACTATCTGCCTTTTGGTGCTCTTCCCGAACCATATCCAGCAGGGCGTATTTGTTTTTCAAAAAACTTTCCATCAGGAAATAGGCAACTGCCGCCGTAAATGCAAAGTTGAACTCGAAAAAAAGCAAGTGAACCGCATCCGGCAAATTGCGGGTATTCGGTTGGGCAAAATACTCCCAGACACCAGCGGCAAACAGGGTAATAAGAAAGCCAAAGAAAAAAATACGCGACGTCCGCAAACCGCCAAACATCATAGTACCCAGCGGAGCCAGAAAAGCGGCCAGCACTACCCCGCTACCGCCGGTAAAACCGCCATGCGTGATCTGGGAAATCAGCGGCAACATCAGGGTTAAGACCGATTGCACATTTCGGAAAATCCGGAATCGCCCACCTGTTTTGAAATAATACAGATTTACGGATGTGGCCAGTAGATATGCCGCTGTCGTCCACCACAAAAAACCCTGGCCAAAAAACCAGAAAGTCAGGTTGAACAAAAAATCCAGCATGGCAATCAGCCCAATAATGGTTAAAGCCAATGTTCGATACTGGATTTCCTCCAGCGACAAATGGCTGTAGCCAAAATACCGGCTCATTTTTTTGCGAAGCAAAGCAGGCAGCATAGGGCAAACATAAGCATTGTTGTTGGTGGTTGGCTGTTGGCATTTGGTTTTTGGTTTTTGGCTATTGGATGTTCCTCTTGGATTAAAACTTCACTACCCGAGTGCAGCCAATAGCTAATAGCAAATAGCCAACAGCAACAGTCATTGCCGGCCATACAGCAACCAGGCAAAAGCGCCAATCCAGGCCAATAAAATCAGTTGTAAAAACCGGTCGCGCAGCAAGGCCCGTGTTGGCGACTCCGTCCGGTCAAACACCAGGGCCAACTGGAGGTATCGCAGGATACCGACCACCACAAAAAATGCCGTGTAGAAAATGTTATTGGTACCGAGCCGGAGGCTCACCTCCGGCGAAAAACAATACATCAGGTACGCCACGATAGCCACCGTGGAGCAGATGGTGATGCTTACATCCAAAAAAGGCAGATTATAGCCCTCCAGTGCCCGGCGGAAGGTATGCCCTCCAGTTGCGATCACGTACTCACCACGGCGCTTGGCCAGCCCTAAAATCAGTGCCAGCAAAAAAGTCATCACGATGAGCCATTGCGACACTTCAACGCCCGTCACTGCACCACCGGCCAGCACGCGCAACAAAAAGCCCATACCGATCAGGCTCACATCCACGATGGCGATATGCTTGAGCCAGAAACTGTACAGCGCATTTATGCCCATGTACACCAATCCGATCAATAACAGCGCCGGGCACAACCACGCTGCCAACAAAATCCCGCTAAGAAATAAAACAGCCAGAATAAACATCGCGCGCCGCGGACTGACTGCGCCGCTGGCAATCGGGCGCCGGCATTTGTCAGGATGGTTGCGATCCTGTGGAGCATCTACCAGGTCGTTCAAAATGTAAACGGAGGACGCTATGAGCGAAAAGGCCAGAAAACCGAATAAAGCCTGCTGGAGTACCGGCCATTCGTCGAGCCGCGCTGCGAAAAAGGCCGGGATAAACAGAAAAAGATTCTTTACCCAATGCTCGATACGGATAAGCCGCAAAAAACTGCGAATGGACATAAAGCGAAGGTAGAGGTTTCTCGACTTTTGGCTATTGGGTTTTGGTTATTGGCTTTTGGTTATTGGTTGGACTCAGGTAGAGAAGTTTCCATCCAAGTGGAACAACCAATAGCCAATATCAAACGGCCAACAGTCAACGGCTGCCCGCCAGCAGGCCCGCCAATACTTCGGGATAATGCCGGTGCTCCAGCGCCAGTACCTTGGCAGCAATGATTTCGGGGGTATCAGCCGGATCGACCGGGCATCGGGCCTGAAAAACAATAGCACCCTCATCGTATTCGGCATTGACAAAGTGAATGGTCAGGCCTGTTTCCGTTTCGCCGGCAGCTTTCACCGCTTCATGCACATGATGGCCGTACATGCCCTTGCCACCGTATTTGGGCAGCAGCGCGGGATGGATATTGACCATTCTGCCTTTGTATGCCCCGACGAGATAGGGCGGAATCAGCCACAGAAATCCCGCCAAAGCAATAAAATCAATCCGATGCTGCGTCAAAATACCGAGCAGTTCCTCCGTTTCATAAAACATAGCGCGATCAATCACCAAGGTCGGTATGCCGTGGCTCCCGGCAATTTCCAGCACCGGAGCCGTTTTTTTATTGGAAATGACTAACGCAACCCGGACATCCGGGTTGTCGTTGAAATACTCCATTATTTTTCGGGCATTACTGCCGCCGCCCGAGGCAAAAATGGCTAGTTGTTGCATAGTTCACAGGAATGATATACCCCAAATTAATTGAATTGTTTTCCAAAATAAACGGTTGGGACCCATGAGTAACCCGTCCGCTCCTTTTGGCCCAAACATAACAGCGAAAGTATAATCTACAGCGCAAAAACACGTTTCTTTGCTTCATCTTCATCCGGCTGCTTTTGGGCCAGCCGGCGTAATCTGCTTAATCAAACTTATTTAATCCTGCCTTCATATGGACACATACTTCATTATTTTGCTCACACTCGTAGCAAGCGCTATTTGCGGTTTGTCGAACAAGCCCGGTGAAATAGGCGCTGAAGATGAGTAAATGTATTGCCAATTCCATTTTTGAAACCCTTTACCCCCTCTCCAGCTCTGTGCGCCTCTGTGAAACAAAAAAACGCAACAATTTTAGAGGCATTGGCCGCCGGCAATCCCACAGGGCTTCTTTTTATTTTTACCCGGGAATTTTCAGTCCATTCCATTAAGACGACATGACGCAAAACAAAACTATTCTGGTTACCGGTGGCGCCGGCTTCATCGGTAGCCATACCGTAGTAGCACTGGCTGAAGCCGGATTCAGGCCGGTCATTATCGACGATTTTTCCAACTCGGAACAGCGTGTATTGGCAGGATTGCACCAGATTCTCGGCTACGAAGTACCCTGTTACCCGAAAAACTGCAACGATGCAGCCACGCTGCGCACCATTTTTCAAAAAGAAAACATACAGGGTGTCATTCACTTCGCTGCATTCAAAGCCGTTGGCGAAAGCATGACCGAACCGCTCCGCTATTACCACAACAACCTGGGCTCCCTGATCACCCTGCTGGAAATACAACTGGAAATGGGTGTGCCGGACCTGATCTTCTCCTCGTCCTGCACCGTTTACGGTGAACCGGATACGTTACCGGTCGATGAACTGGCGCCCGTAAAACCTGCAATTTCCGTGTACGGCAATACCAAACAAATCGGAGAGGAGATCCTGCGCGACACAGTGGCAGCCGGCAAACCCCTGAAAATCATCAGCCTGCGATACTTCAACCCGATTGGAGCACATCCCACCGGGTGCATCGGCGAACTCCCACTCGGCGTACCCGGAAATCTGGTGCCGTACATTACCCAAACGGCTGCAGGCCTACGCGAACAGCTCACCGTCTTCGGCGACGATTATCCCACGCCTGATGGCACTTGCATCCGCGATTACATTCACGTGATGGACCTCGCTGAAGCCCATGTGGCCGCCTTGCAAGCATTGCAAAACCGCGCAGGGCAACAGCATTACGACGTTTTTAATGTGGGCACAGGGCAAGGCGTCAGTGTACTCGATCTGGTGCGCAGTTTTGAGGCGATACTGGGCCAACCATTGAATTACCGGATCGGGCCGCGCAGGCCGGGCGACGTGACGGCTGTGTATGCCGATGCAACAAAAATAAAGCAGGAACTGGGCTGGACGGCCAGGCGCGGGTTACGTGAAGCACTGGAAGATGCCTGGCGTTGGGAGCAACAACTGGCCAGCAAGTAACCAATTTAAACGCCCCGGCTCCCCCTTAAACCCAGGCGTGGAAGCGCATCAATACAAAAACTATAAAATTTCAGATCGCCGATATCCGTATCCACCGGATCGATTTTGGCCACAATTCTATCCAATGCACCGCAATGCATCCATTCAAAAAATCCAATCCGACACCTTTGATCTTTGCATCATCGGTGGAGGCGCCTCGGGAGCCGGCTGTGCGCTCGACGCTGCATTGCGCGGCTTAAAGGTTGTTTTGATCGAAAAAAACGACTTCGCGTCGGGGACATCTTCCAAAAGCACCAAACTCATTCACGGCGGGGTGCGCTACCTCGAACAAGCCTTTAAAAATCTGGATTTCGCCCAACTCCGGCAAGTACAACACGGGCTGGCAGAACGCCACACCCTGCTCGCCAACGCCCCCCACCTGGCCCGGCCGATCACACTGGCAACTCCAGTGTTCAGCTGGTTGGAGGGCCTGTATTTCCGGATCGGCTTGTGGATCTACGACCAGATTGCTTCACGCAAAGATACCTTACCGCCAAGCCGTTGGCTGAGCCGCAAAGCTGCCCGGCAACTATTACCCGGCCTGACCAACCGCCTGCACAGCGCAGTTTGCTACGCCGATGGCCAGCTCGACGATGCGCGCTATTGTCTTGCGCTTGCGCAAACCGCCGCCGAAGCAGGCGCCACCATGCTGAACTATGCAGAGGTTTTTCATTTTGAAAAAAATAACCAGGGACAAATTACAGCTGCGGTATTTACCGACAGGCTTAACCCTGGCCGGCAGTACCGGATTCTGGCCAGCTGTTTTCTGAACTGTACCGGCCCGCAAGCCGATCTGATCCGCTTACTGGCCAACCCTGCCTTGCCCCAGCGCATCCGCCCCTCAAAAGGCGTTCACCTCATGCTCCCCCTTTCCGTATTGGGAAGTAGTAATACCGCTTTGCTTATTCCAAAAACGCCCGACGGGCGCGTGGTTTTTGCTGTCCCGTTCGAAGGCAAATTGATGCTGGGCACCACCGACCAGGACTACCCCAACCCGGAACAAGAGCCCCACCTTGAGGCCGCAGAAGTCAATTTTTTATTAAAAACATTACAACCGTACCTGCAAGCCCCCATCGATCAAACCACCGTTTCCAGCGGCTTTGGCGGCCTGCGCCCCCTGGTCATCTCCAAAGACCGGCATTTGAGCAAATCCACCAAAAAACTGCTACGCGATCACGAAGTGGAATTCGATCCGGAGAGCGGGTTGTTCAGCCTGCTCGGCGGCAAATGGACGACCTACCGCCTGATGGCCAGCGATACCCTCGACGCCATTTGCGAACACCTCGGCGTTAAAGCCCCCTGCACCACCGAACAACAAGGTCTGGCCGGCAGTGAACATTTCAGTCCGCTGGTGGCAATTCATTTGCAGGAGCACTCCCGGCTGCCCGAAGATGTGGCAACGCACCTGGCGCACAACTACGGTAGCCGGGCCACCCAGGTTGCCGAACTTGCAAATGCCGATCCCAAGCTGGGCCAGCGTTTGCATCCGGCATATCCCTTCATCTGCGCCGAAGTGCCCTACGCTGCGCGCAACGAAATGGCCTGCACCTTGCGTGACATGCTCGCGCGGCGTATCCGGCTTGAATTGCTGGATTGGGAAGCGACACTGCAGTCGATTCCTACAGTTGCCGAGCTAATGGCAGAAGCGCTTGGTTGGACAGCCGCAGAAAAAGCACAGCAAGTGGATGACTACGCTAACATGATCCGGGAATTTATGGCTGCCTCCGGAGTCCGGGATGGGCAAGGTTGACAGGATTTACAGGATCGACAGGATTATTTCTTAGCGGCCGCGCCGCCAAGTGTGCCGAAGTCGGCGAAGCCGGTGTTTGTCCTGTCGATCTTGTAAATCCTGTCTAATTAATCAGCGTTGTACTACAACCTGCCTTGCCAGACGAACAACATTTGCCTGCAACACCAGGGTGTATACCCCAACCGGCAAGTCGGAAGTGTGTAATTCGGTACTCACTGAAAACGATTCCTGCCGTACGATTTGTCCCAGCGAATTAAAAAGCGATAGATGTACGATACCGGCAATATCCACCCCAACCAACAGGGATTCCCGGGCAGGATTGGGCATAATTACGGCATCCATACCCGAGTCTGCCGGATCGCCGACACTGGTCGTGCAACCCGGAGTAGAACCCCAGATCACCGGAATTTGCAGGCCGAGGCTTGCCATGTAGTTCGGGCAGTCGGTTGGCGAGGCCGTCACCCAATAATTACCGGGTTGGGTAACCACCAGGGTGTCATCGGTTGCGCCGGCTATCTCGTTCAGGCCATCGTACCATTGAATATTCCGGGTGTAAGGCAGCATGATCATGAAGTACACGGTGTCTCCCGCGCAAATAATGTGCTCGCCGTTAGGACCGATATTAAATTCCCCGGAAGACTGGACCGTTACCGGAAGAAAGGCCAGGCCATCCACCAATACTTCGGGGCTTTGCTCGGTACAGCCACCCTGCGTCGCAGCAACAGAAATGTATACCGGCGTTTCGAGATAATCGACCGAAAGGCTCGGGCCAGTGGCACCCTGGATTGGCTCGGCTGCTCCATCCGGGTAAGGTCGTCGATACCACTGGTAGCTGTCATACTGCTGCGTGGTTAGCATGGTGGCCGATTCGGGGCACACCAGCAGGTTGCCGGACACGGTCGGGTCAAACGAGCATTGGGCCACCGAAGGGGTAGCCCAATGTATCATCAATAAAAACAAACTGGCATTGGAAAAAACGGTTTTGAATTTCATAGCGTACTGTGTTTGGTTTCAAATCAAACCCACTCAGTCAATTCTTCCGCGAAATGCGCTTCCAAAACCTGGCGCAAGCGCTGCCGGGCGCGGCACAAGCGGCTTTTGGCATTGCTCATCGTCCAGTCCATGATTTTGCAGATTTCTTCCAGGCTTTGCTCCTGCATGTAAAAGAGGCGCAAAACCGTTCCGTCATCCGGCCGCAGCAGTTGAAGTGCTCGCAACAACATATCCGTCTGTTCAGAACTAACCAGGACATCGTGGCCGTCGGCCATTGAAGCGGTCATTTGCCGAACTGCCGCCTCCGGTGCGTCCAGGGCGATAATGTCACGGCGTACCCGGCGCAGGCGGTTAATTGCCGACGTACGGGCAATGTGGTACAGCCAGGTGCTGAACCGGCTTTCACCCCGGTAGCTGCCCAGAAAACGGAAGGCTTTCAAAAAAGCATCCTGGGTAACTTCGAGGGCATCTTCGCGGTTGCCAAGCATTTGCAGGACCAGCCCAAACACCATCCGGTTGTAGCGACGCACCAAAGCGGCATAGGCGGATTGGTCTCCAGCCAAAGCCTGCTTAATCAGGGCTGCTTCCGCCTCGCGGCTGGAGGCCTGAAGGCGTTGTTTGGCTTTTGCAGTCAAGGCGATCGGTGCTGTGATTTGGGCTACCGTGTGATCAGAAATGGCGGACAATAAAAAGGCAGTGAACATGGCGATTGTTTTCGAGGAAGTTTAAAATACAGTTGATTGAAACGGGTTGTATTGAGGCCAGACGGTATGCTTTGGGGATTTGGTTGGGGACACTTCGTTGCGAATTGTTTTTTTCACATTTGTTTAACAGGTTTCGCTGTTGTTCCCTCATTTGATAAGACAAAACTAATCGGCACTACAGGGTAAAACCAGCGATCTTGAGTAGTTGGCGGGTTCGGGTGCGTAGTTTGCGGGTTTTAAGAATTCCATGTAAAATTTCCCAAGCCCCTACCCTTTGCCTAACATATCTTCTGCAAGAACAACCCATTTTTCCTCCATTCCATATTTTATTCTTTCAAAATAAGAACGGCGCAAAGATCGATGGGCACAACAGGGTAAATCTTGATCCAGGTCAAGATTTTTCTGCCAATGGCTGTACGGCCATTTTTTTTCAAATAAAGATTTGATTTGTTTAATTATGCCCACTCACAGTGGAGCCAAATTGGGTCACCCATTATGCGTGATCGCAGGAGTCATGTGATTCAGGATTTACTCCTTCCACCAAAGCCCGTAGGGCTGTCATTTTTGTAGTAGCATTAAGACAAGCGAAACGAAAGCGCCGTAGGTGCGGCATTATAATGACACGCCTACGGCGCTTGGAAAACTGGACGGCCACCATTTTCTGATCGGGTAGGAGGAGGGCGTTAGCCCTCCGTCCCCCCACACCACCGGACGTACGGGTCACGTATCACGGCGGTTCGTTAGAGCATAACGGTCTTGGGCATTTCGAATTTACCCTTTTTTTGTTCCGCTCGCTTCCTGCTTGGTCATGCAGTCCTGTGTTAAGCACTCCTACCGTACCTTCAGTTTCCGACCTATTCTTTGGTAGTGAGTTTCCGGTTTCCCGAAATTGGCTGCCTCTTCTCAGGTACTAATGAGCTCATCTCGGATTCCACTCTAACGTTCGGCCCTTCTCCCGAAGGCATTCGGGATACTATGGCCTCTGCTGACTTCTGCCGCCTTATGCTCCGGCACTCGCGCGCGCCTCGCTTCCGGCTGTCGCAGACCTCCCCGGGTAAGAACGCAGACCTTCATCCCATGTACCTGCCGCATTTACCACAGTGCGTTCCGGGCAGCGGTCGGGTTTCGTTTTGTTTGGCAAACTCACCCACGCATCATGGCCTTATATGCGATTTCTGTTCGTCAGGTCGGGACTTTGCCACCGGCTTCCTTCAGATTCCGCCTCGCGACGGACACCCTTGCCTTTGGCTAATACTCCTCGCTGCCAAGCGTATAGCGGACTTACACCGCCAAGTCTGCGCCCATGCCGGGCGCACCAATAATGTCAGCCCTACGGGCTTTGTTTAAGGTATGTTTTGTCCAATTAGCCCCTGATTCGCAAGAGTTAAGTCCGGCCATCCAACCCATCAAATCCGGGCAAAGCGGCGCAAAAATTCTTCCTTTTTGCTGCGGGCTACCGGCACATTGGCGCCATTTTCGAGCACGACTTCGCCGCCTTCACCACGCAGGTAACGCCGGACCGAGCGCAGGTTGACCAAATGCGAATGGTGCAGGCGGAAAAACTGCTCGCTGTCGAGCAATTCCTCCAGGTCTTTGAGCGTGCGGGAAACCAGGATTTTCTGGTTGTTGCGGAGGAAAATTTTTGTGTAATTGCTTTCCGACTCGCAATGCACGATGTCGTTCGTATCGATGATTTGGAGGCCTTCCTGGGAAGAAATAGCCAGCCGGTCGGGCACGGCATCGCTCAGCTGAATCGTGCGTGCCATATCCAATTGCGTGTCTTGCATGGGCGCCTGCGTAAGCGCTTTTTGGACGGCTTTTTGGAACTCCTCCACATCGATGGGTTTGAGCAAATAATCCAGAGCGCTGTACCGGAATGCCCGTACCGCGTATTTATCATAGGCAGTAACGAAAATAACCCGGAAGCGCATGGGCAGCAGGCGGTTCAATACATCAAAACCGTTCAACTGTGGCATTTCAATATCCAGAAATAATAAATCCGGCGGATTGGCACGAAACGCCTCCACAGCATCCACGCTATCCGTAAATTGTTGAATTTCTGCAATTTCGGGAAAAAATTGCTCCAGCAAGTGGGCCAACAATTGGCAGTTATGTGGTTCGTCGTCTAAAATTGCGGCTTTCATACCTTGTTGTTTTTTGTGATGATTGCAAAACAATTCAACACCCGAAAAAATGAACCGTATTCATCATTCATCATTCATCATTCCAACACCGGCACCGTCAACACTACCCGGGTTCCGGCGGCAGCGCCATCGGCATGTACCAGATCATCGATATGGAAATGGATGGGGCGTTTATACAGTTTGCTGAGCAAGCCTAAGCGTTCGGCAGTTACATCCATGCCGTAGGATTTGCGTTCGGAGGCCGATTTACTTTTCAACACATTTGCTGCTGCGCGCCCAACACCATTGTCGCGCACTTCAATGACCAGGTCTTTATTGGCAAGGCTGAGCCGAATTTCGAGTTCGCCTTCATTATTTTTTTTATGCAAGAGACCATGCCAGATGGCGTTTTCAACGTAGGGTTGGATCAGCATCGGCGGAATATCGATACTTCCGGGGTCAATGGCTTCATCCATTTCAATCCGGAAGGTAAATCGGTTGGCAAAACGCAGCGCCTCCATTTCTATGTACAATCGAAGTGTCTCGATTTCTTTTTCCAGGGAAATCACATCACTGCGGGAGTTATCGAGTACCAACCGGATCAGCCGGGCAAATTTGGTCAAATATTGGGACGCCACCAGTGGCTGGTTTAACAGAATATACCGGTTGACGGAGTTCAGGCAGTTGAATACAAAATGTGGATTCATTTGTGCGCGCAGTGCCGACATTTCAATTTCGGCGAGCCGCTGATTAAACACCGTTTTCAAACGCGCCTGCTCCTGCAATTGCCTGAAACGCCAGCGGATAGCGCCATACACCAGAGCACCAAGAGTCAGCAGTACCAGCGCCATGAACCACCAGGTTTGCCAAAATGCCGCCACGATGTTCACGTTGATCACCAGTGGCTCCGCGTTCCACACGCCATCATTATTGGCTGCCTTCACTTTAAGTTGGTAATTGCCCGGTGGAATGTGCGCATAAATTGCCTCGCGCCGGGACGACGGCGCCGACCAGTCGTCGTCGTAACCCTGTAATTTCCATTGATACTGGTTGGCATCGGGCAGGGTGTAGTTGAGCGCAGCAAACTCGACGCGAAAGTTGTTTTCATCATACGGCAGCCTGATCCAGGCAACTTCCGAAGTAGGTGCAGCAATATCTTCCCGGGCCGCTTTCAGATTTGTAACCACTACTGTAGGCGCTACTTTGTTCTCCTGCAATTGGTCCGGGAACCAACGCAAAAAACCGCGCTGTCCGCCGGCATACAGTTCGCCGGTGGAGGCGCTTTTGCAAAAATCATAGTACCCAAACGGTGTTCGGCTGGCGCCGTAGCGATAATCGAAAACCTTGATTTGCAGGTTTTTCGGATTAACCCGCACAAGCCGCTCTCCGGCGCCAAACCACAGCATGCCACTTGCATCCAAAATACCACCTTCAACCAAATTCATCGGAAGGCCATCTTCCATGGTTAAACTGCGAAATGCTGCCTTTTTGGGCAAATTCGGATTGTAACGCACCAGGCCCTCCGTAGTGCCCAGCCATAGGTTGCCGTCCAAGTCCTGCACCATGGCGCCTTCGGCATCCAGTCCGGTCCAGGTTTGGTCGTCATATCGATGGAAGCGCATTGTTTTCAGGTCACATTCGTAAAAACCTTCGTTAGTGGTCCCAATCCAGGCAAAACGTTTTTCCCGGTCAAACACAATGCGGTAAATCCGCGAGGCATCAAACCCTTGTTCAGGGCCGGGCTGCTGATATTTTCGGGTTTCCGGGTCATAAATAAAAATTCCATCGCGCGAAACACCAAACCACAAGCGCCCTTGCGGATCTTCATCTACGGTCCATATTAATCCCACCCGTCCTTCGCGGCGCGGCGGTGTCGGTACCGGGCGTACGGTTCCGGACCTGGGGTCGAATTCCAATACTTGAAAGCGCGTGGTTATCCAGATACGGCCTTTGCTGTCGCGAAAAATCCGGGTAGGCTCAGTATGCGGCAGTGTTGAAATCCGCTTGCGCAGTTGGTTCAGGCTATCGAGAACATATATGGCACTTTGTTGCCGGGAAACGACGTACCACTGCCCGTCATCCGGATTGTGGAGCACGTCGCAAATATCATTTTCATAAATGGTGGAAGTCTCCCGGTGCACCTCGGTATAGTTAAAACCCTGCAAATTCGGATCATATTTCACCAGGCCATTATCCGTACCGATCCAGATGGTGCCGGCCCGATCGCGAAACAGACTGGTTGCATTGGGCGACACGGCATCCTCAAACGGCAACTTAATTTTAGCAACATGTTGCATTGCCGGGTTAAAACTGCTGAGCCCGCTAACGCCCGCCAACCACAGGCGCTTTGATTCAACGGTTAAAATACCGTGCGGGGTCGGTTCGGGATCGAGATAATGTTGCCGCTGCCCGGTTTTGAGGTCAACCCGGATAACCCCTTTCATAAAACTTCCGCACCAAACCGCCTGCGGGCCATCATACACCACCTTTCCGAGCCCGGAAGGCCAGGCCTCTTCCACCGGAATAAAACGAAAGGCGCGGGTTTTTATCTGCAAGGTGAAAAAGCCGTAATTGGTACCAATCAGCACAGCGGTATCGCCACAGGCAACTACCGAAACAGGACGTGCCGGGTTACTGCGATCTGCTCCCGGGACTACTGCCGGCGGATTGGGTACTGCCGGCATTTCAATTAGTTCGCCTTGCTTTTTCCGGGGATCAATACAGTACAGTTCGCCGTTGGAGTTGACAGCCCAAACCTTACCGTAAGGGTCTGGATAAACACTGAGGAAATATGCCGAATGGCTGTTTTTGATTTGATCCGGAAACGTAAATACCCGTTCAAATATCCAGGGCCCGCGACGAAGGCGGCAGATACCATTTGCGGTGGCCATCCAAAGCGCGCCTTCCCGGTCCTTTACAATCTTGTTCACCGTGGGGCTGGAAATGGAGGTACTGTCGCCTTTTACCGGAAAATAATGCCAGAAGGTGTAGCCATCGAAGCGGTTCAGGCCATTGGCTGTGCCGATCCAGAGAAAACCTTTTTCATCCTGCATAACCGCCCGCACACGATTATCCGACAGCCCATTGCGATAGGTGTAGGCCTCCAGGTGCAGGCCAAGGTTTTGCGCCGGCGCACACAGGCTACCCAGGAGGCAGCAAAGGATCGAAAGTGCCAATGGCTTCATAAAACGCTGCAAAATAGGGGTAATCTGAAACCACAGAAGCAGTTTTGAGCAAATTGCGGGATTGGGCGTGTGGTTTGCGGGAAGGCGGTGGTAAGCGCCTGACGGCATTTTTCTAATTTCGAGGTAAATGAATTACCCCGGGTAGCGGTAGGTGCTTAACCTTCAATGCCAAAACCTTCATTTTGAACGTCGAAAAGCGATGTCAGGCGTAAATCCCAAGTCTTGGAGTGCGGTCGCCCAATGGGCTAAATTTCAAAGCTTTAGCTAGTCACCTAACACTACTTTGCCTCGTTAAAATTGTATTACGCGAAAAAACATGAAATGTCGAATATCGAACTCCGAATGTCCAATTTCGAAGGAGTATTAAGCAAGCGCATCTAAGAATCCCCCCGCCTAAAACAAATGAAACCGGTCAAAACAAGCCCGTTCCAGGCCTTCCCGGTCATCCGGATGCGCAATATCGATAAGTGCCTTGGCCCGCTGTCGCAGGTTTTTTCCAAATAAAAATGCAACGCCGTATTCCGTCACCACATAGTGCACATGCGCCCGGGTGGTTACTACGCCTGCACCCTGTTTCAAAAAAGGCACAATACGCGGCACACCCTTCGCCGTGCGGGCCGTAAGTGCAATGATTGGCTTGCCCCCGTCGCTAAGTGCTGCTCCGCGCATAAAATCCATTTGTCCCCCTACCCCGGAGTACTGGTAGGTTCCGATAGAGTCGGCACATACCTGCCCGGTAAGGTCCACCTCAATGGCGCTGTTGATCGCCACCACTTTGGGGTTGCGGCGAATAACGCCGGGCTCGTTCACATAATCGATATCCAGGAACGCAAAAGCGGGGTTATCGTCCACATAGTCATACAGCGCCCGGGAACCAAGCGCAAAGCCCGCCACCGTTTTGTTGGGGTGAATGGCTTTGTACTTGTTGTTGATCACGTCGTTTTCAAAAAGCGGAACGATGCCGTCGGAGAACATTTCAGTGTGTACACCCAGGTCCTTATGGTTGGTCAGGCTGCTGAGCACCGCATCCGGGATGGCGCCGATGCCCATTTGCAAGGTGCTCCGATCTTCGATAAGTGCCGCGATGTGCCGGCCGATCTGCTGCTCCTTTTCCGTTACTTTTTCCCCGAAGTTAGCCGTGTGGATCGGCTCGTCCATATACACCATTTTGTGAAACCGCGTGGCGTGAATAAGGCTGTCGCCATGGGTACGCGGCACCTGCGGGTTTACCTGAGCAATCACATAGCGGGCCGTATTGACTGCTGTGCGCGCTATATCCACCGAGGTTCCCAGGGAACAGTAGCCGTGTTTGTCGGGTGGCGACACCTGCACCAGCGCCACATCGAGCGGCAGAATTTCCCGTTTGAACAACTCCGGTATTTCACTCAAAAAAACCGGAATGTAATCGCCGTGACCCACATTGACCGCTTTGCGCACCGGCGCCGACACGAACATGGCATTGATATGAAAACTATCGGCGCAGTCATCAGCATCCACAAAAACATCGCCGTAGAGGCTGATGAACACCAATTCTACCTGGCGGAGTTCGTCTTTCCGGGCGGCCAGTTGCCGCAACAGGTTCGTGGGTGTACAGGCGCTGCCGTGGATGTACACCCGGTGACCCGATTCGATAACAGACAGGGCTTCTTCAGCCGTAACGTAATTTATTTTCGGATTCATAAAAAATGGCTGGTTGTAAGTAGCGCCCCTAGTATGCCTTGATGGGGGCGAGTAAATGGGCCGCAAAGTTTGAAAAAAAATTTCCAAACTTGCAGCCAACCAATCACCCTGTATCATGAATAACTTCCTTGCCGAACTCATTGGAACTGCTGTCCTCATTCTCCTCGGCGACGGCGTAGTCGCCGGTGTGGTGCTGCGCGGCACTAAAAACGAAAACGCCGGCTGGCTCGTCATCACGATCGCCTGGGCCCTGGCGGTTACCTTTGCCATTTTTACCGTTGGCAGTATCAGCGGCGCCCATATCAACCCCGCCGTCACGATTGGCCTGGCTGCAGCCGGCGCTTTCGACTGGGCGCTGGTGCCCGAATACGTTGCCGGGCAAATGACCGGCGCTTTCCTTGGCGCTGTGCTCGTATACCTGCACTACCTGCCACACTGGAGCCGCACGGAAGACCAGGGGGCCAAACTGGCGGTTTTTTGTACCGCACCGGCTGTGCGTCATACCGTCGGGAATGTGATCAGTGAATTTATCGGAACCTTTGTGCTGTTGTTTGCCCTGATGGCTATCGGCGCCAATCAGTTTGCCGAAGGTCTGAACCCGCTCGTTGTCGGCATACTCATTTTGGCCATCGGGCTCTCGCTGGGCGGTACTACAGGCTACGCCATCAATCCCGCACGCGATCTGGGCCCCCGCATCGCCCACGCGCTGCTGCCTATCCCGGGCAAAGGCGGCTCCGACTGGGGTTATGCCTGGATACCGGTCGTGGGTCCAATAGCCGGGGGTATAGCCGGTACGCTCGCGTATCAGCTGCTTTTTTGAACAAACACCACGGAGACATGGAGGGCACGGAGATTTATTTATCTTAACGAGAAGGTCAATCTCCGTGTCCTCCATGTCTCGTATGTGAAACCCACACCGCCCGGAATCATTTTTTTGCCGATCCCGTTTTTTAAAAAAAAGAAAGGCAATGGACCAAAAATTCATCGACAGCCTGTGCCGTCGAAGCGGCGTACCGGAGCTCTTTTCGGTGCTCACGGATCGGCTCTCGGCCTCCAAACTGAACTCGCTGTTGCTTGCGGTCTATCATACCCAAACACAGCGCACCAGCCCGGCCCGGTTGTTGGCCGCCTACCGGCAAAACAGATTTACCGGCGCTTCAGCGGTAGATGCC
This sequence comes from Lewinellaceae bacterium, assembly GCA_020636075.1. GTDB lineage: Bacteria > Bacteroidota > Bacteroidia > Chitinophagales > Saprospiraceae > M3007. Next base: position 758,452 of record JACJYO010000001.1, read on the forward strand.
GTCAGTTTTCGACAGTTGGAACTGCAATGTCTAAAACGCGCCGCGGCCGCCGGGTTTAAACCCCTTGAACTTTCGCCCGTGAGTCCTCTGGGTACCTGTTCGGTAATGGGCACGGTACACCAGCACAAAGTGCTATCGGCAGGCCGCGGCACGGAGGTAACTGCCGACGCAACCAATGTTTTGGCCCTTGAAAGCAGCCACGAACGCCAACGCTTGCACTTCCCTGCCCAGCCCCTGAAGTTCAGCTGTGCCCACCGGCATCTCCGCACGCAACAAATTGACATTCCCGGTTTCACGCCCCATTTCGGCATTTTTTGCCTGACGAGTGCCGGCCGCGACACCGGCGATTTTTCTTTTGAAAAAGAACAACTGATCACACATGTTGCCCTGTACCTGGAATTGTTGCACAGCCTGCTCCCGAACACGCGTTGTTCGATCGTGTTAAAAACGCTGAACCAGGCCCCTACCGACCAAAAATTGGCTGATGTACTGAAAACTGAACTAGGCATCTATTTCCCGGAAACACCCCTGGAATCTGTTCAACTTCAGCAGGGTGCACAGGAATACTACCGGGCTGTCCAATTCGGCATTGTGTTGCACAGCGGCGATCAGGCCTACCCGATCATCGACGGCGGTTTTACCAACTGGACGCAACAACTCAGCAACAACCGGAAAGAGCGGTTTCTGGGCAGCGGGCTCGGTTTGGAATTTTTGTGGAAAATTTTGAACGGGCTGGTTTAATCCAGCGTATCAGCATTGCCTGAGCACCCCGGTGCTATTCCACCTGAATTTTTAATTCTTCAAAAAATTCCGGCCGGAAACCCATGGTGCGTTTGTCGATCGGTTTTCCATTTTGGCGCAGTTCCACCTCGACGCGCTCTTTTTCCAGATTGGGCATGCGGAGCGCATACCGGCCATCCTTTCCGGAAATCGCCCGGGCAAGTCCGTTTTCCAGGATAATTTCAATTCCGGGAATAGGTTTCCGTTTGCGACGATCGACCACCCGGCCTTTCAGCGCCAGTAATTCGAGTTGGTAAAAAAATGAAATAGAATCTGTTTGTTTGAAACTGAATGCACTTTGCCCAACAACTTTACCCGGGTAATCCAGCCCGGAAATCAACAGGCGCGCGGTATCTGCCGGATGGTTTACCGGCGTGTCTTTGAAACGGATACTGCCATCGGCGGAAATGGGTTCGAGGGCGGTCAGGAGTTGTCCAACCTCCAAGCGGGCGCGGGCGCCTTCCGGCACTTTCAACGATCCGGGTTGCAAAATCAGGTGGGCTGTCAGGTTGCGTATCCGGGGGGCATCTTGCGAAGCCAGCAATCGGTGGCAGACAACCCAACTCAGACATAGCAAAACAACCACACCGCCAATACCCTTCAAGTTTTTAGCGTTTGCGGACAACAAGCTGGCTGGGGCGCCCATAGTTTTCAGAAAATTCAAGGAGCAGTACGTTTTGATTTGATTTTGAATAATCAAATTTACGACAAAAAATCCCCTGAATTAGTCGCAAAATCAAAGATTTAAATACCGCAAATACCTGAAACCCCAAAATACAACCGCAATAGCACAACTACACTTCAGTTCTTTAAGACCCAAAGGACACCGGCTTTATCCTCAAAACCGATCAGGCCGAATTCCTGGTTTACATAAATTTTGTAGGGTTTGTTCGCAAAAAGCGAAATGTCTCTGCTGATAACATCCTTAAATTTTCTACCCAATAAAATCAGTTCCGGATAGAATTCATAGAGTGGCAGGTTCTCATAAGGTAAGGTTTGTTGACTCACAACCGTTTCCAAATCAACATAGTATGAATTTGGAGACGACCATCGAAAGACGGAAAGGTAGTCACCAACTTTACCATTGGAATTGTCGAGCACGTCCGGTTTAGTGTCAAGTTCGAGCGTTAGGGTAAGCGCCGGCGTATCCGAACGCAGGGTCAAACGCAGTAACTCACTCCCGATACAGATTCCGAAATATTTTGACGTGTCATCAGGGCAGGTTTCGCCGGTATTGTAAATGACATGCTGTTGCCGGTGGGTCTTTTCCAGTACGTTGAATACGAAGGCGTCTCCGTTTGCATTCCGAAATTCCACTACGTCGTTTAGCTGCTTGCAGTACTGCGGCATGTAGCGTTTGCTTTGTTCATCGAGTTCGAAATCGCCAGCATGCGTCGTCTTGCAAAAGATAATAGAGCCATTGACAAAATCGCTGCAATCCAGGTTGAACGGCGGCGGGTCCGATTTGCCGGTGCAATCGATAAATGCGGGCTGAGTCAGTTCTGTTTTTTTACAGGAAATAAAAAGGGCCAAAAACAGCCCGGCGACCAGCAGGATAAGGTTTTTCATGCAAAGTGATTTTTGTTGTTATAAAAAAGGTTTTAAAGCTATACGCATTGGCAAACCGCCCATTCAGTGCTGCATATCCGGCTTTTGTGGAAACCAGCATAATTCTGCCGTATAATTTCCGTTTATGTTCGGTTCCTTCAAAATGAAGCCCGAAATTTGCGGTTTTTTACCACGCACCCTTAACTGTTGCACATCAACTCCACCCGATATGCTAATTTCGTTTAACCGAAATATACAACTCCTTTCCACCCTTTTTGTACTCCTCTCCTCTGGACTGTTTGCCCAAAAATCGGATCGCCAGGTTACCCGATGCGGCGCTGTGGATCGTTCAGCACCTGTGCGGAATATTTTCATTGATGCCGACAACTCGAAATGGGTTGCCAGCGGTTCGGGTGTTTACAAAGTCATGGCATGCGACCTTTCCACGCCGCTCGAACTCGGCGCCGGCGAACTGAGCCCGTTTATGTTTGCCGGCGGCAATGCCGACACGCGCTGGAGCAACGATATGCTGCAAATGGTTTTGGGCAAAGCCCCGGAGGTTACCGCCGCCTATTACGACGAACGCAACGACTGGCTTTGGCTGGGCACACGGGAATCCGGCGTGTATCAATTAAAAACCAAACCCAGTTTGACCCTGGTGGAAAACTTAACCACCAAAAACTCCCGCCTGCGCTCCAACACCATCAACACGATCTATTACGACCGGGTCGGCCGCTACTGGATTGGCTCGGAAGAAGGCTTGCTTATCGGGAGCCCTGGCAAATGGAAATCCGACCTGGAAGGCTATAAAGTGCAGCGGATTCGTGAATTCGGGGCCGATATTTATGTTCTGGCCGATGGTGAATTCTGGTTGGTGAGCGGCGGCGAACGCTGGGAAGCTATTGCGGTCAAAGAAAAAGCACTGGAAGGCGAGGTCGAAGATTTTGACCTCGACGCCAACGGAAATTTCTGGATCATGTCGCGCATGATCAGCTACTACGACTTGCAAACCGATGAATTTACCACCTTCAGCGGCGCCGAATATTACACGAGCGAATACGGGCGCTGCCTCGCCGTGGACCAGGACGGCGCCGTTTGGATCGGCACGGACGACAAAGGCCTGTACCTGATTGACAAATCCACTTCACTGGTGGTCAACTGCGTGGTGGAGAAACAGATCAGCTGTGACGGCAATGGTCGCGACGGGCAGTTGTTTGTCAAAGTAAATGGCGGGAAACCACCGTTTACCTATGCCTGGTCTGAACCGGCAATGCAAGGTGAGTCACCAACAAATGTCAGCCCGGGAAGTTACACTGTTACCGTGACCGACAGCAGCGGAAAAACCAAATCGGCTAAAACCAAGCTCGAAGATGTTCGGCTGAGCATCACAGTCGAACAAACCAAAGACGAAAGTTCCCCGGGCGCCCGCGACGGCGTTGCACAGGTGCGCACCAAAGGCGGCACGCCGGATTTCAACTTCAAATGGGATAACGGAGAATCCACCAACCCGGCAACCCAGTTGGCGGGCGGGTCGCATAGTGTAACCGTGACCGACGAAAACAAGTGCGTCGTGACAGGCAATGTCGTCATCCAATCAAAACTCGCTGTGCTCAGCGCAAGCGTGCAGGAAACCACGCCCATTCCCTGTGCCGGTGGAAATACCATTGTGAAAGCGACAGTTTCGGGCGGAAAAGAACCCTACCAGTACGAATGGAGCAACCCCAGAATGGATGGCATGCAACCCTCCGGCGTTACCGCCGGCACCTACACGCTAACCGTGGTCGATGCAGCCGGCGGCCGGACGGTAACGAGCATCACGGTCGTCCAGCCCGCGGCACTCAGTGCCATAGCTACCGCACAAGCAGCAGCAAGTACCAGGGGAAGCGATGGCAAAGCAATGGCGGCTCCGCGCGGTGGGACAGGTCCGTACAGCTATAGCTGGGACAATGGCGAAACCACCGAAACGGCCACTCAACTCAAACCCGGCCAGCGCACCGTAACCGTAACCGATGCCAACGGCTGTACGATCAGTGCCAGAGTAGAGATCACCGAAAACATCCTGCCGATCACTGCGGACATTGAAGAATCCGGACAGATCAATTGCCACGGTGGAGAATCCAGCCTGCAGGTCAATGTCAGCGGCGGAAAAAGCCCGTTCGAGTTTGCCTGGAGCAATCCCGGGCTTACCGGTTTCCAACCCGGCGGTGTGAAGGCCGGCCAATATACCGTCACCGTTACCGATGCCGCAGGTGGGCGCACCACGGCAGCATTCACCGTCAAACAGCCCGACGCCCTGACAGCCGTTGCAACCCTCGAAACCGCCGCCAGTACGGGCAACAACGATGGAAAAGCTTCCATAAAAGCCAGCGGTGGTACCGGCCCCTACCAGTACCGGTGGGATAATGACGAGACCACCGAAATTGCCAACCAGTTGCCTCCCGGGATACGCACCGTAACAGTTTCCGATGTGTTCGGCTGTTCCACCTCCACGACACTGGATGTTTCGGAGAATATTCTCCCATTGTCGGCCCGTATTTTGGAGCCCGAAAAAATTACCTGCTTTGGCGGCAAATCAAAACTTAATGTACTCGTAAAAGGCGGTAAAGGGCCGTTTACGTTTCAATGGAGCAACCCGGCACTGCAAGGCCAGGAGCCTGCGAATGTCTCCGCCGGAACCTACCAGCTGGTTGTGGCGGATGCCGTTGGCGGGCGCACCTCCACTGCATTTGAGGTTAAACAACCCGAAGAGATCAAGGCTACTGCCACAGCCATTTCCCCGGCTAATGCAGGGACAAATACAGGAAATGCAAAAATTCAGGTTTCCGGGGGCCTTCAACCCTACCTCTTCCGCTGGGACAATGAAGAAACCAGTGAACAGGCAACACGCCTGGGCCCAGGTGACCATACGTTTACGGTCACGGATCAGAACTCTTGCTCCGTAACAGGTACCATTAACATTAGTGAGCGCGTTTTGCCATTGGTCGTTACGGTCTCCGAGCTCAAACCGGTCCTTTGCAATGGCCAAACAGCAAGTATGGAAGCAAAAGTGCTAGGTGGTAAAGGGCCTTACAACTATACATGGAGCATTCCGACTTTACCGGCGCAACCTTCCGCAGATATCCCCGCCGGTCAATATCAGGTTTCTGTAATCGATGCATTGGGGAAACTGGCCTCTGCAACATTTATGATAAAAGAACCGGATCCCATTACGCTCTCCGTGACCATTCAGGCCAAAGCCAGCGTCGGGAATACGGATGGGAAAGTCCGTGTCCAGGCACGAGGAGGCAATGGTGCTCCATTTCAATATGTGTGGGATAACGGCGAAACAACCGACGTTGCCAGCCAATTAAGCACGGGTAAGCACACGTTTACTGTTACCGATTCAAAAGGCTGCGCGATTGTCCAAACAGTTGACATTGAGGAAAACATTCTTCCACTTGAAGTCAATGTGGAAGAAACCGGCGACATCAAATGTGCCGGTCAAACTTCCGGGTTAAAAGTTATCGCCACCGGTGGCAAACCACCTTACCAGTATAAATGGGACAACCCTGCCTGGACGGGCCCTGAAGCAAAAAATTTACCGGCAGCCACGTATGCAGTCCTGGTCACCGATGCCCAGGGCACCACCCAGACCGCCGTAGCTATTGTTAATGCACCTGACCCGCTCAATGTGGAAATTACGCGTGTCGTTGGTGCCGTAACTGAACGCAGCGAAGACGGCAAAGCCACGGTCAAAGTAACCGGCGGTACGGCCCCGCATACGATTAGTTGGAACAACGGCGAAAACACCGTCACCGCCTCCAAACTAAACCTGGGCATGCACAGCGTAACCGTTACGGATGCCAATGGCTGTAGTGTGACCAAACCTGTCGAAATTAAAAAACGCATTCTGCCCGAACTGAACGCCAGTTTGCTCCGCAGCGGCCAAAAGATCAAAATGGAACAGTTGAGCTTCAAAGCCGATAGCTCCAGCTTGACTCCGGATGCTTTGCCTACCCTGGATGAATTGTACGACTTCATGGAGGAAAATGGCGAGATCGTTATCGAAATTGGTGGCCACACCAACAGCACACCGCCCGATGAATTTTGCGACCGCCTGTCTACCGCACGGGCCAAGACTGTGGCCGACTACCTGATCGAAAAGGGGATCGACTCCAGACGGGTAGCGTTCAAGGGCTATGGTAAACGCCAGCCTATTGCCACCAACGCCACGGTGGAGGGCAGGCGGTTGAACCAGCGTGTGGAGATTAAGATTATGGCGTTGAAGCGGGAGTAATTTTGACGTGGCCTGCTGTACTTGTGACGCCGGCACAGCAGGCTTTTTTGTATTTTAAATTGTCAACAGATTGTTTTATTTTTGTGTAAAACAACTCCGATTTGCACGACGAAAACCGACAAGCAATTCTGCGTATTCTAGAATTTGAAGAACGGCGCATTAAATCACAACCACAGCTCTTCGTTTGTTATCCTGAAGTTTTTAAAAATGACAAAGCATGGCTAAACGATCAAGCCAACCGGGGATTGGACGAACTACAAAAAATATGGACCATTCGAAAATTGCTTCAGAATTAGCGGATCGTGAATTGGCCGCTACCGCTACATTGCCATTTTCAATTGAGGAAATCCTGCAAAAATTATCAGATTGTAAAACAGAGGAAGAGCAGGAGAAAATCTGGAACTATCTTGACAAAATAGTTCCGACGCTTTCTGTTGCGCAAATTGCTCGTTTTAGAGTCGAATTTGCTGACAGCTTAAATGAAAGCAGCCACCGGGTTGAAGAAGCGTTGGCTCATATAGCCGAAAAGTATGACATTAGCGCGTAAGTGTACCAGTGTTAATATCACCCAACCATCGTAGTTCTGAACCTGTGCCAAGCCTCGTGTAGTGTTCTTTTCTTTTGTTAAATATTCCATCTTGGCCGCCCTCTTTACAACCATAAACTGGTCATGCGAGGAGTCGTGCCAAAGAGGTAATGTCACTCTGGGTTATACACCCAATGTTCCAGTAATTGTGGACAGTTTAAACCCTGCACTTTTATGGGAAGAGCCGGAATTGTTTCGTCAATTTTCAGGCACTGAAATTTTTCGTTTACACTGGTACTGTTGCATCAATTTTGAACGGTTTATCAAGTTATCCAGGCGAAACGACACGGTTTGGTTGGAGGCGAAAGAAATTGGTACTTTCATAAATCCCCTAACTCAACAACGAACCAACCACCAGCTCGGCCCTGGCGGGAATTACGACGTTGTTTGTTTTAAAAAACAGTTGAGTTTACCTGATTGGCAAAGTTTTGATTGTCTGCTTACTGCCAAAAAGTTTTGGCAGATGCCTGCTTCGGATAGTTTACACTACATCGATGGTTATCAGTTCAACCTTGAAACACATCTTAGCGACCGGTATCATGCCGTTTACCGTGACACACCGGATGGCGAATTCAAAGAAGTTTGCCTGCACCTGATTCATTTGGCAGGTTATAAAGATGAATGGGCTCCTCCATTTGGCCATTAACCTGGATTTTCCAAGGCTAATTTTTGCATATTTGCCAGTGGTCCTGCGGCTTGTTGGGATTCACATAAATAACCGATAATAATTGAATCCAGATGTCTCCCCCGCAGGGCGGGGTCGACATCTGAACTGACAATGCATTATAAAAAGCCGTAGGACCACTAACTGTTTTAAAAAACCATCTTCCATGAAAAAATACGTCGCCGCAATTGACCAGGGCACTACCAGCACCCGCTGCATTATTTTTGACAAGCAGGGAAACATTGTTTCCGTTGGTCAAAAAGAACACGAGCAGATCTACCCCAAACCCGGCTGGGTGGAACACAACCCGGAGGAGATTTGGAAAAACACCCTGGAAGTGATTGCGCAGGCACGCATCGCCCGGAGTATCACCATCGACGACATTGCCGCTGTTGGCATCACCAACCAGCGCGAAACCACTGTCGTCTGGAACCGCAAAACAGGCCGGCCCTACTACAATGCACTGGTCTGGCAAGACACCCGCACCACCGAATTGGTGCAGTTTCACCAGGAAAAAGAGATCGACGACTGGTACCGCGTCACTACCGGGCTCCCCCTGGCGACCTACTTCAGCGCGCTCAAACTGCGTTGGCTGCTCGACAATGTGCCCAACCTTCGCCAGGACGCCGAAAAGGGCCTGGCGCTGTTTGGCAACATGGACACCTTCCTGATCTGGAACCTCACCGGCGGTCCAAAAGGTGGCCTGCACATCACCGATGTGACGAATGCCTCCCGCACCCAAATGATGAATATTTTCAGTGTCAACTGGGACGACGAGCTGTTGCGACGCCTGGAAATACCGAAACAGATGCTGCCGAAAATCATGCCCAGCAGCAAAGTGTACGGCACCATCACAGCAGAACCGCTGAAAAGCGTGGTGCTTGCCGGCGACCTCGGCGATCAGCAGGCAGCCTTGGTCGGGCAAGCCTGCCTGGAACCAGGCGAAGCCAAAAACACCTACGGGACCGGTTGTTTCCTGTTGATGAATACCGGTACACAACTCGTGCCTTCCAAGTTTGGACTCCTGACTACCGTAGCCTATCAGTTTGAAAAAGAGCCCGTTCACTACGCTTTGGAAGGCTCGGTGGCTATCGCCGGCGCCCTGGTGCAGTGGATCCGCGACAACCTGGGCCTCATTCAAAACAGCACCGAAATCGAGGCGCTTGCACGGTCGGTGGAAGACAATGGTGGTGTGTATTTCGTACCGGCATTCTCCGGCTTGTACGCCCCTTACTGGCGCTCCGATGCCCGCGGGATCATTGCAGGCCTTACCCGGTATGTGAACAAGGGCCACATCGCCCGCGCCGCCCTGGAAGCAACTGCATTTCAGACTTATGAAGTGCTCCAGGCGATGGAAAAAGATGCCGGTATTGAACTGTCGTCGCTCCGGGTCGATGGGGGTATGGTGGTCAACGAACTGCTTATGCAATTTCAATCCGACCTGCTCAATGTGCCCGTAATCCGGCCTAAAATGATAGAAACCACCGCTCTTGGCGCTGCTTACGCTGCCGGATTGGCGGTAGGCTACTGGACCGGATTGGACGATCTCAAGCGCAATTGGGGTATCGACAAAACCTGGGAGCCGGCCTTGCCCGAATACAAACGCAAGGAGTTGTACCTGTTTTGGCACAAGGCAATTGAACGTTCGTTCGATTGGGAGTAACGCGGACGGTTCGTCCGCGAAAAAATTTTAGCATTGCCATACCAACCAGAATATTCACACCGCTTACCCGCCAGTTTCTACTGCCGCACCGACGTCGTTCAGGTAGCCAAAGACTTGTTGGGGAAAAAACTCGTTACAAAATTTGACAACAAACCTACGACGGGCATCATCACCGAAGTAGAGGCCTACCGCGCCCCCGACGACCGCGCTTGCCATGCATTCGGCAACCGGCGGACCAAGCGCACCGAAATTATGTTTCAGGAAGGCGGGCGGGCGTACATCTACTTATGTTACGGTATCCACCATTTATTTAATGTAGTCACAGCACCGGAAGGTATGGCGCATGCTGTGCTCGTACGCGGCATAGAACCGCTGGAAGGCATCGAGACCATGTTTCAACGCCGCGGAATCAAACCCGGAGCCAAAGGAATCATTCCAACTAAACTGACTACCGGCCCCGGTGCGCTGGCACAGGCCCTGGGATTGCATACCCACCAAACCGGACACAGTCTGATCCACCCCGACTCAGAAATCTGGATAGAAGACCGGGGAGTGATCGTTTCCGAAAATACCATCGATGCAGGACCGCGAATTGGCGTGGACTATGCCGGAGAATGCGCCGCCTGGGAATGGCGGTTTTGGCTGCGCGACTCCAGGTTTGTTTCAAAAGGCAACTCGTCCTACGACTCAAAGTCGTAGGACGAGTATTAATAAATAAACATCCTAAATTAGCGGGCATTAAAACAGACAAAACGCCATGCACAGGCTGTTGCTTTTTCAAGCCGATTTTGTCAACTGGGGCGCCGAACATCAATGGTGGCTTGCTGCAGCAGTAGCCAGCATCGTTTGCTGGATTTTCGTTGGTCGGCAACTAACCAATGAACTCCAGCAGCGGCGGCTGGCCTTGTTGATGAGCCTGATCCCGGTTGCTATTTGGGCATCCGTCAGCGTTCAACTGCTTCAGGCGCCGCCACCCTTGCGCCTAGACCTGATCCTGCCTTTTCACATTTGTTATTTCCTGAACCTGCTTCTGCCGTTCATGCTCTGGCGGAAATCGTACTTCCTGTTTGAAGTTTCCTATTTCATGGTGATGGCCGGTTGCATTCAGGCACTACTGACGCCTGATATCCCGCAGTCGTTTCCGCACCCATTCAATATCAGATACTTTTTTGTGCACATCGGCCTGGCCCAAAGCATTCTGTTTGCCGTTTTTGTGTACGGCTTCCGGCCAACCTGGCGTAGCTTTGGTAAAGCATTTTTGTGGTCGAATATCTATTTCGTTTTTGTAGCCGGCATTAACCTGCTGCTTGGCACCAATTTCATGTATTTGTGCAAAAAACCACCGAACCCTACCCTGCTCGACCTGTTTGGCGAGTGGCCCTGGTATATTCTTGGGGGAGAATTGTTAGCCGTGGTGTTGTTTACGGTGGTGTTGCTGCCATTTCTGCGAATTACCCGCCCCGCGCCGGAGCAGCGCAGGACGGGCATCTCGTAAAGTTTCAGAAGGAGCGGTACGTGTAGCGGGTACTGTGGGCCTGGTGTATCCCGGGATGGTCCTCTGCATTATGTTCATGCAGGCCTTCAAAGTATTTCTCAACATAGGCTTGAATCCAGCCCTTTTTCTGTACGATGTTATTCAAATCAATGTGTTCGCTTTTTGAAGCAGCTTCCAGGTAGATCCCTTCATATTCTTGTCTGCCCCAGGAGTTCGGACAACGGCCTCCCGATGCCCTTTTGTTGCGCGTGTTTCCACGCAGGTAGCCGGTAATTACATCAAAGGTGCCCATGGTATGAAGTTTTATAGTGTGTGAACAAATAGTGCCAGTTCATAAATATAAACCAAATACCATAAAATGTCAAGTTTATTTTGTTTTTCAAATCATTTAACTAGCAGCAAATCAATATAGCCAATTTAAATTCCAACATTTGAGCAATTTGCGAACACGGAAACACAAACCAAGCAGGGCGCTTTTGGGGCTATTTGAAAACCAGAATTTTAGTGACCTGCTTCTGATTGGATTTAACATCAAGCATTTCCAGCAAATAAAGGCCCTCCGGAAAGGCGCGCATATCCAGCTGTTGCGTTTGTTCGAAACGCTGTAAAAATTGCCCGGTGGCATTGTATAGTGCAAATTCCAGATCGATTGGACGACTGGTTTTCACGTTTAAAAATTCGCGTACCGGATTGGGGAAAAGCGCAATGGTAGTTTGCGCCAGTTGGTAGGTTCCGCTCATCAAATCAAATCCATCACAATCTTCATCGATACCGTTGTTCGGAATTTCTGTGGCGCCAGGGTTGATATTCGGGTTGCCGTCGTTGCAGTCGACGTCGGCGGTGAATCCGTCCATATCATCGTCGGGATAGGTGATCGTAAGGCCGGTCACCGTAGCGCCGATATTCCCAACCACCCGTAGGGTATCGTTGTAGTATAAAAAGTCAAAAACCTGGGAAGGCACCCCGGAGACATCGCCGTCAAAGAAATACTGGTTGCCAATTTGATCGAAGTAGTGCAGCCCCTCGAAAAGTTCACAGAGCCAAAGTTGATTAGTTGGCGTGTACAGGATGGCCGAGAATTTCTTTTGGCCATAGGTGTTTTTGAGATTTTCAAACTGCTTGGTGGTATTGTTGTATTTAATGACACCTGTGCGGGTAGCAAACCATACGTCCTGATTGTGATCGATAAAAATGTCTTGCACCCAGGTTTCAGAACCGAACAGGACATCGAAATCATAGTTTTGCCAGGTACTTCCCGAAATGATCGTAACCTTTCCGTTGGCGGCGGCGAAAATGGTCCCGTCGGCCTGAATTTCCAGATCGCCCACATAATCATCCGGCAAATCGGAATTGGCCATGGTATAATGGGTGTAGTTATCGTCTATTTTTCGCACCAGACCGTTGCCAAACATAACCAGCCAAAGCTCATCGTTGTAGGCGCGCACCGTTTGGATGTAATCGGTCGGCAAGCCGCTGTTTGCCGTTGTGTAGCGACTGATAATACCGCTGTCCAGTGCATACAATCCATCAGCAGCACCAATCCACACTACATCATTTCGGTCTATGGCAATTCCCCGGGCATCTTCAAAGCCGTTTGGGTTGATATCGTAGGGTGTCCAAACCTGATTTTTTTTAACATACAAAACGCCCTGTTCCGAGCAGACGTACAAGTTTCCGGCCGAATCCTGCTCCATATCCCAAAGGAAAGGCCAGGTTATTCCGGGAAAATCTTTATGCAGGTTCAATGTTTGGGTAAATGCCTGGAAAACGGCCAGGCAGGCAATGAGCATTACAATTCCTTTTTTCATGGGAAAGCGTTTTTTATGTTGGTTAATATTTTATCGAAGATATCCAAACGACTCCGGTTTCACCCAAATGCCGAAACCCAAGCGAAGTATCCGGGCATTCTCCGTGGAGCCGTATAAATTTCTTGAATATTTCGATCGATTTGCTGCCACGTTACCAGCAAATTCCGGTACTGAAAACTCAATTGTTTGCAGCATAGGTCTGTTCCACCTTGGCGCGGAACTGCTCGTAGGTTTCCTCCGGAATTTTGTGCCGGATCGACTGCAGGAACTGCCGCAGTTTGGTGTACTCGCTTTCGGTGAGCACATCGTCTTCCATGAAGGTATTGAACAATTCGAGGAAGGTTTGGCTCACGTTTCTGGCAAATTCGATGCGTTTGACCTTGTCTTCCACGAAAGCCAGGAAGTACAGGCCCTCGGTGTAGTTGAGCCGGCGGCGCATGACCAGATCGTCCACTTCGTTTTTGATCTCTTCAAGCCTGCGGGCGGCCTCGTCAGCACTGATCGCCTGTGTTTCAAAACCAACGTACACCTGGTGCGCCCGTTCCCCATAATGCCGGATGAGTTGCTCCCGGCGGCGGAACACCCACCAGCCGGCCAGAAAAGTGAGCAGGGCTGTGCTGGCCACAATTGAAATTTCCACGAAATAACCCGTCTCGTAGAGCAAGCGGATTTGCCGGTCCAGAAAGCTGGAATTTTGCTCCAGGCCATCGGTGCGCACGGCATAATCCATAGATTTAAAGTCGTTCAACGAAAGTTCATCGTCGGGCCGGAAAGCATTCAGGTGATTGATATAGGCGCTTTTTAGCTCGGCCAGATCTTTTTTTCGGAAAAAATCGCGCACATTACTCCCCTGCCCCAGTTGAAAGCCATTGCCGTAGCGGGTTTTCAGCAACAAATTGGTTTTCAAAAAATAGTACAGGTAATGCTGCATCTGCACGGTGTCGGTCACTGCTGCTACCCGGGTCGAATCCGAAGTGCCCAGCCATTTCCGGCGCAGGTATTCGATCAGTTCAGCAGCATTAGGCTCAATAATATACTGCCTGCCCAGGCGCTTGAAATGTTCACCGCTAAATTCGACCAGGGAGCCCGGGCCCAGGTGCGTTACGGAAAACAAGTGGCAATTGGGCGGTGGTAAAACTTCCAGCCCGCCAATCATAGCCGGTTCGTCGGTTGAACTCATGGCCTCCCAAAGCGCCGGACCGAAAAATGTTTCGGGATTTATTTTATCGAAATTGTCGACGATCACCGCAAAACGCTGGTCAGGCTTTTGCCAACAATTTTGCCAAAAACGCAGGAGCTCGCCCGGTTCAAACTGCTCGGCGGTTTCATCGCCAATATATTTTTTATGGTAGTCCAGGTCAAACTGCGGGGCGCATTCGATGAGCAGCACATTTTCGGGCCGCCCCGTCAGCAAGCGCGCCACATGCTTGGTTTGTTTGGTGGCCCCTACCCCGGTTACACCCGACACGACCATGCGCGTTTGGTGCGTAGTTGTTTCAAAAAAACCGCGAAAGGCCTGCCATTCGATGTTGGAAAGTGAGGGTTGTGAAACGATACGCAGTGCTGTGGAATCGCCTGCCCGGAAGGGTGTTTTGTGCCAGGCGGCATACAGGCTTTGCAACGAATCGGGGACATCCTGCAACAAATAAAATTGCTGACGTGCCAGACGGCTTGCTTTTTCCCAATCGGGGTCGGGTTGGTCGCGAAGGCCGATCCAGAGCAGCGCGATCAATACCGGCAGCACAAATAAAAGAATACGGGCAGGAGGGACGGAACTTGTCAAGCGGTTTGTATTTGATCGCGAAAATAGGGATAGCCCCGGTAATCGGACGAAGTATATTTAAATGTAATGTTCGCAACAGGCGTATTTCACCGGTGTGATTTGGACTTTGGTTGGTTTTTCGGGGTGATTGTGGTTACTTTTGCGCCCGTTTTTGGGGGCCACACCCCCAACCACCAACTCAAACAACCAGAGGAGTTGTTTACTTTTCAAATTTCAAATTGACCTTTTCAAATTTGACTTAAAGAAACTTTCCGAACCGGGATTGCTTCTCAAAAAGTCAAAAGTCCAATTTGAAAAGTTTAATTTGAAAAGTCAGCACCCCTTGGAAATAAGTTGAGGCTGGCCCATTACCAATTTTCTAACACGTCCAATTTCACACTCTTGTCCAATTTCAAAAAAGAACTCCAGCGCCGCCGCACATTTGCCATCATCGCGCACCCCGATGCCGGTAAAACGACCCTGACGGAAAAACTGCTCCTGTTTGGCGGCGCCATCCAGACTGCCGGCGCTGTGAAAAGCAATAAAATCAAAAAAAGCACGGTGTCCGACTTCATGGAGATTGAGCGGCAGCGCGGCATTTCGGTGAGCACCTCGGTGATGGGATTCGAGTACCGCAACCTGCAAATCAACATCCTCGATACCCCCGGCCACGAAGATTTTGCCGAGGATACCTACCGGACGCTCACGGCTGTCGACTCCGCCATCGTGGTAGTCGACGTTGCCAAAGGCGTGGAGATCCAGACCGAAAAACTGACCAAGGTGTGCCGCATGCGCGAAACGCCGATCATCTTTTTTGTAAACAAACTCGACCGGGAAGGCCTCGACGGCTTCGACCTGCTCGATGAGATTGAGCAAAAACTGGATGTGAAAGTGTGCCCATTGTCCTGGCCCATTGGCATGGGGCAGCGTTTTAAGGGCGTGTACAACATGTACGAGCGCAAGTTGGTCCTGTTCAACCCGCACGGCAAGCAGGAAGACGAGGAAGTTATCGTTTTCGAAGACCTCAGCCACCCCGATCTGGAAAAACACATCGGCGAAAGCCCTGCCCGCACCCTGCGCGAGGAGGTGGAAATGCTGGAAACCGTGTATCCGGCCTTCGACAAAGCCGCTTATTTGCGCGGTGATATTTGCCCGGTATTTTTCGGCTCGGCGGTCAACAACTTCGGGGTGAAGGAACTGCTCGACTGTTTTGTCGATATCGCCCCAACGCCCCGTGCCCGCGAGACGGAAGAACGGGTGGTGCAGCCCGTGGAGGAGAAATTCAGCGGCTTCGTCTTCAAAATTTTTGCCAACATGGACCCCCGCCACCGCGATCGCATTGCCTTCCTGCGGGTGTGCTCCGGCCGCTTTGAGCGCAACAAAAACTACCGCCACATCCGGCTCGAACGCGAGTTTAAATTTCCCAGCCCGACCATGTTTATGGCCAGCAAAAAAACATTGCTCGAGGAAGCCTACCCCGGCGATGTGGTCGGCCTGTACGACACAGGCAACTTCAAGATCGGCGATACCCTCACCGAAGGCGAAACGCTGCATTTTAAGGGCATTCCGTCTTTCAGCCCCGAGCAATTCCGCTATGTGGACAATGCCGACCCGCTGAAGCAAAAACAGTTTGCCAAAGGGCTGGAGCAGCTGATGGACGAAGGGGTGGCCCAAATGTTTACCCGCCAGAGCGATGGCCGACGCATTATCGGCACGGTCGGCCAACTGCAATTTGAGGTCATCCAGCACCGCCTCAACGCGGAGTACAACGCCACCTGCTCCTATGAGCCGGTCAGCCTGCACAAAGCCTGTTGGATTTCATCGGAGGACCCGAAGGCGCTGGAAGAATTTCTCGATCGCCGCAAGCGCGACATCGCGCGGGACAAAGACGGCAATCTGGTTTTTCTGGCAGAAACAGCTTGGGTGCTGCAAACCGTGCAGGAGAATTTCCCGAAGGTGGACTTTCATTTTACCTCCGAGGTGTAACGCCGTCTGGCAGACGGCGAATGGGTTTTAAAGAAAGGCAGATTTCTGCTGGCGCGCGGCATTATTGTGGCATTTCGTGTGTCAACCCCACCCCCATCCCCTCCCCCCGCGGGGAGGGGGGCTTGATCTCGTCTTACTTTTTGATTGCGCAACTGAAATCAAAAAGTGTTGTGAAAACATTTCTCACCTTTCTTTGTGGAAGAAAAAATCGCCTTTGTGATTGCCTCCTCCTTCTTAACAACGCCCCTTCGATTTTCACAGCGCGCCAATTCGACTTAACTTAACGCCCACAAATACAGTTGCATGGAACTAGTACCGTCTATTTTCATTTCCGTTGGGGTGGTTTATGCCACCCGAAAACTCCTGGAGACGCCTCAACGGGTTGCCTGGTGGGATGCGTTTATTTTGTCCAAATACTGGGCGGTTGCCGCCGGCTATTTTTTGTTGGCGCAAATACCGATGTTGCGGTTTTTACAGGAGTGGTTTGGCGAGTTGACCTACCTCCTCATTTTGGCCACCATGTACCAGATGCGCGACTACCAACCGGCGCGGTTGTATATGGTAGCCTTGTTGCCCCATGCGGCAGTTCGGATTGTAAATACTATCGTGCATTGGGCTAACCAGGCCTTTTTCGAACAGTATGATTACTACTTCAAGCCGGCCGAAGTATTTACCTTCCTTTGGCTGGTCGGTTTTGGTATTTATGCTTTTGTCCAAAATAAAAAGGAGCAAAAACAACGGCGTCAGGAAGAAGAACGCATTCGCGCAGCGGAAGCCCGCCGTGCCGAGCTGGAGCACCTGGTGGATGAACGCACTTCCGAATTGACTGCCCAAAAAGAAACGCTGGAAAAAACGCTTGCCGACCTGAAGGCTGCGCAAACCCAACTGGTGCACTCCGAAAAAATGGCCTCCCTCGGGGAACTGACTGCCGGCATCGCGCATGAAATTCAGAACCCGCTGAACTTCGTCAACAACTTCTCCCATCTGAGCGCCGAACTGGCGGAGGAACTCCTGGAGGAAATGGCAAAACCGGATCCTGACCAGGATTTGGTCCGCGAACTCGTGCAGGATCTCGCACAGAACCAGGAGAAAATCAACCATCACGGCAAACGGGCCTCGAATATCGTCACCGCAATGCTCCAGCACGCCCGCACCAGTACAGGAAAAAAAGAGCCTATTGATCTGAATGAACTGGCCGACGAATATTTACGCCTCGCCTATCACGGGCTGCGCGCCAAGGACAAAAGTTTCAACGCCAAAATGGTCACGGAACTCGACCCCGCGGTGGGCAAGGTAGAACTGGTTCCGCAAGACATGGGACGTGTGCTGCTCAACCTGATCAACAATGCCTTTTTTGCTGTGAACCAAAAGAAAGGCAATGCACCCGAAGGCTATGAACCCACGGTAACCGTGAGCACCAAGCTATCCAAGAAAAACAAGCGCGTCGAGATCAGCATCCGCGACAACGGCATGGGTATTCCGGACAGCCTGAAAGCCAAAATTTTTCAGCCGTTTTTCACCACAAAACCCACCGGGCAAGGCACGGGGCTGGGCCTTTCCCTTGCCTTTGATATTGTGACGAAGGGACACGGAGGCACATTTGAAGTGGACAGCAAAGAAGGCGAAGGCACCGTTTTTTTGATCACCATTCCGGTGTAATAACCGAAACACCATAAATCTGACCGTATGAAAATCCTCGTAGTCGACGATGAGCAAGACATCAAAATCCTGTTTGAGCAAAGCTTTCGCAGGGAAATCCGGGCCGGCGCTTTTGCGTTTAAGTTCTGCTTTTCCGGAGAGGAAGCCCTGGCATTTCTCCAGGAACACCCCTCGGAGGCTGTGCTGATCCTGTCGGACATCAACATGCCGGGCATGAGCGGCCTGGAACTGCTCCGCCGCATTCGGGAAGAGGCGCCCGAACCGCAGCCCCGGATCATGATGATCACGGCCTATGGCAGCGTTGAAAAAGAGGAGGAGGCCAAGCATTTGGGCGCCGATGATTTTTTACATAAACCCCTGGATTTCTCTACCCTGAAACAAAAACTAACCCAACTATCATGAGTGCTGCAAACAAAATACTGGTGGTGGATGATGAGGACGATATCGAACAACTGATTCGCCAAAAGTTTCGCCGTCAAATCCGGAACGATGAGATTGAATTTGTGTTTGCCCAAAACGGCGTTGATGCCCTGGCCAAACTCCATGAGTACCCGGACATCGACCTGGTATTTACCGATATCAACATGCCTGAGATGGACGGCCTGACGCTGCTGTCAAAGATCACGAAGGAAAGTCCGCTGTTGAAAACGGTCATCATTTCCGCCTATGGCGATATGCCGAATATCCGCACCGCCATGAACCAAGGCGCCTTTGATTTTATTTGCAAGCCCTTTGATTTTGAAGACTTTGAAAACACACTTGACAAGGCCGTCCGCTCGGTCCAACAGATCAAGAGTACCCTTGAGGCGGTGCGGGAGAACAACATCCTGAAAATGTACGTGGACGACAGCGTGCTGCGATTCATGGGTTCCAAGGAGTATGAGTCGTCGTTGCTGGCTACGGAAACCATTGAAGCGTCGATCCTTTTCGTCGATATCGTCGGGTTTACTGCCCTTTCGGAACGCGAGGCCCCGGATGCCGTAATTCAATTGCTCAACCGGTATTTTGACAGCATGGTCCAGGCGATCATCGCGGAAGGCGGGTATGTGGACAAATTTATGGGTGATGCCGTGCTGGCTGTTTTCCGGGGCGAAGGCCACCTTGCCAGAGCCATCCGGGCCGCGCTGGCTGTCAACCAGCGAACACAGCAGATTGAAAACCCCATGAGCAGCGTTCAAAGCGAACTGCCCAAGGTTTCCATCGGGGTGAATACCGGAGAAGTGATTTCAGGGAACATCGGTTCGGCGACCCTGAAGCGGTTCGACTTTACCGTGATTGGCGATGTAGTCAATACGGCCCAACGGCTCCAGTCGACTGCCCAGCCCGGCCAAATCCTGATCACCCAGGAGACCTATGAAAAAACCGGGGACCAATTCAAGTGCCGGGAGATTGGGGAAGTGACGTTGAAAAATAAGAGCAACAAGGTTCGGGTGTTTGAGGTGTTGGGGTGAGTTATGCGGTCGGTATGCGCTGGCCCGTAATACTTGAAACTTAAATTAACTCCAATCAATCCTAACGTGGGCGTTTTATTTAATCTCCTAAAAACTTTGTGACGAATAGAGACAAATAAATCAAAAGTAAAAGCCCCCGCTCCCGCCCAGTTTTCTAAAGGTGTAAAAATTTATTTTTAACACCTATATAAATTCATTTACATGAAACTAAATAATTTCTACTTTCTTTACATACCTAGATCTATCGGACTGTGTATTGAATTTTCTTTATTAAGATTAATTAATAGATTTTTAAACTCACCAAACCTTGACAGCTTTTCCGCGATTCCATTTTTATTTTTATCAATATTATTATTCTTAAATACTATCATTTTTTTGGTTTCATTCACTGAATTCTATAAAAACTACTTTGATTGGGCTTTTCCTCTTACTGTAGTATTTTATGCTTTTCAGATATTCTTTCTAATTTATTACTGCAACTAATAATTACCTCGTTGGTCCATATTTCCAATAACTAAATACAATCCAAAAACTGCTCGCAACCCAATTAGATAGCAAATACAAACCTCACTTCCGTCCTTCCCGAAAATTGGACACATTCCCGGTCATCCGCCATTCCCCTGCTATTTTCTCGTAAAGTTCGATCCAGGCGCTCACGAATTCGAGCGGACCGGTTGGCTTGCCGGTTTCGTCGAAACGAACACCCTTGGCATGCACCTGCACGATCACCCAGCCCAGGGTGCCATCATCGGAAACGCGCACTACCGGACGCACCAGATCGTCGTACACTGTATAATCCCGGTTGGCCATCATGCGGTCCATCGGCGCATCCGGCTGGTTGCCCGCCACCGTGAACAGATCACCGGCACTTACGATCAGCAGAGAATCCGCCTGATGTCGTTTCATGTTGGTGGTTTGTCCGAACCAGTGGTCGTCCATGACGATCCGGTGCAGGCGTAACAATTGCTGCGCTTCGGTCAAAACGCGCATCGGCGCGCGGTAATCGGCCAGGGAGTCTTCGTTCAGGCGTACCGCGTCGAAGCGAAACTGGAAGGTGCGCGCCCCATCGTCGATACCCACGCTGAACGGCAACTGTACCCCGGCAACCGGCCGCCAATCGTCAAAATTGAATACGATCGGCAATTCCGCCAGGCCCTCAATTTCCATGCTCAGGGGCAGGCCGGATTGGGCGTAAAATAGTTTAAAAACGGCTGCTTCATTTTTACTTGCCAGCATCAGGCAGGGTTTTCCACCAAACACCGCCGCCCTGGGCGTGTCCAGCTCGGGATGCAGGCGATCGAAAAACAGGATCTGCGCCTGAAACTGATGGCCTAAAATGTAATGCTCCATCTCCAGCGGCTCTTCCGTTTCCACTTGCCCGTCGAAACGCCAGGCATACCGGCCTTCGATGCCGCGGGCAACCGTCCGGTTTTCATACACCTGCTGATAAATGGCCCGTTGTTTATCGTGGAAAACACTGTTCGTTTTGTAATGCAAGCCGTCGGAAACCTCAACCGTTGCCTGGGTGCTGACGGTGTGTACGGTGGCAACTGTATTTTCCGGATCTATGGTTTTTAACCAGGGAAGTTGAGCATTGGTGCCCAGGGAGAGCAGGATGCTAAGGCAGGCCAGGATGTTTCGATAGTTACGGAAATGCATATTTTTTTTGTTTGGGATTAGCGATTGAATGCTAGGGTTAAACTTTACCTAAATTATTTCGCGCAGATTTTACGCAGAAAAAAGCGCACAAATTTTACACGGATTTCTGCGTAAAACCCTCTGTGCCCTTCTCCGTTCCTCTGTGAGCCTCTGTGAAACTTTTTATTCCACAGAGGCTCACAGAGGAACGGAGAAGCACAGAGGGTTGGCTTTAAATTTAGTTTTCACTGCACCAAAGCATCATAATTATCGCTTAAGTTAAAGCCTTAAATTTGGTTACGTTATCTTAACCCTCCTTTTTCCAGACACATCAATCCTGTTTTCAAAAATAAGCAAACCATGAATTTCGCATACCCGGTTTCAATACTACTTGCCCTGACTTACTGCCTCCCCGGCTCGCCGCCCAAGATGGCGATCCGGACGCCTATCTCACCAAACGCTGGCAATCCGTGGCAACCAGGATGCCCGCGGATTGGTACGGCTCGGATGCAGCCAAATCAGTTGCTGAGAAATGTTTTGCTCACGCAAAAAAGAAATCGGTGGGTGGGCAAAAACAAGCCCTATCACCACAAATTTTCCGAAGGAGAAAAGGCTGAATATTTGGAAAGCAAGGGCGAATCCAGCGCCACATTCGACAACGGCGCCACAATAACCGAATTGCGGTTCCTGGCCAAAGTATACGCGCATTTCAAAGACGAGCGCTACAAGCAGGCCTTTGAAAAGGAGTGGCGTACATTTTGAGGCGCAGTATGAAAATGGTGGATGGCCACAGTTTTACCCGGTCCGTACGGGCGAAAGCGTCGCCTATTCCGGGCATATCACCTACAACGACAACGCTATGGCGAACATCATGCGCTTTTTGGAAGAAATAGCGGCAGACGATGCGGAATTCGCGGCATTTCAACTAAACGCCGACACGAAAGCAAAAGCCAAACAAGCGTTTGACAAAGGCATTCAATGCTTCCTGGACACGCAAATTATAGTCGACGGCAAACCAACCGTGTGGTGTGCGCAACACGATGCAAAAACACTTGCCCCGGCCAAAGCCAGGAAATACGAATTGCCCTCTTTTAGCGGCGCCGAATCGGTCGGTATTGTTTTGCTGCTGATGGATGTGGACCAGCCTTCCGAAGCGATTGTTTCGGCGGTAGACGGCGCTATCCGCTGGTTTGAAAACCATAAAATAACCGGCATTCGCCAGGATGTTGAAACCACAGCGGAAGGGAAACGGAACAAGATTATCGTCGAGGACAAGGATGCACCGCCAGTTTGGGCGCGTTTTTATGACCTGGAAACCGGTAAGCCTTTCTTTTGCGATCGCGACGGCATTAAGAAAAACACCATGGCTGAAATTGGCTTCGAGCGGCGCAACGGGTATGGTTGGTACACCGACGCGCCGGAAAAGTTGCTGAAGGAATATCCGAAATGGCGCAAACGGATACAAAAAAACGCCTCGCTGCAGCCTGTATCTTCCGGTGTATACAAATGGGCCGATCACCCGGTAAAAACCGGGGAACTGCGGGAATCCAGAAAAATACTGGAAGGCAGCTCACCGCATTTTGAATACCTGGAAATGCACGCGACCACACAATTCCCTGGCGCCAAACCCAGCACCGCGCACGCCAACGACGACATTGAAGAGTGCATCATCGTGCAGGAAGGCACCATGAAAATCACCATCGAAGACAGCAGTGTGATCCTGGGCCCCCGAGGCGTTATTTTACTGATGCCCGAGCAAATGCATTCCCTGGAAAATATCGGCGACACTAAGCTGACCTATTTTGTCATGCGGTACCGTTCAAAAAAGAAAATGGACACTGAACGGGGCCAGGCATCTGGCGGGTCGCTCACGCTGAATGCCGACGCACTGACCTTCAAACCGAGTTCGCGCGGTGGCGGCATTGCCTATTTTGACCGATCGACTGCCATGTGCGAGCGTTTTGAAATGCACATCACCCAATTGGATAAAAAAGGGCCCAGTCACCAGCCACACGCCCATGCAGAAACGGAAATCATTTTGGTGCTGTCTGGCAACACGGAAATGACCATCGACGGGAAGGAATACACAGCCGGGCCCGGCGATTTTTATTTTATGAATTCGGAATCGCTTCATGGCGTTCGCAATGCAAGCGATGCGCCTTGTTCGTATTTTGCTTTTAAGTGGAAATAAATCAAACATGATTTGGCGGATGCACTTCAAATTGTTTCGTTCTGGTTCGCGTCAACCCCACCCCCATCCCCTCCCACGCCGATGGCGTGGCTCCCGATTACCCACAAGTTGGCTGAAATGTTTTTAATAGGATCGAAATCGACGAGCAGATGCAGACAAATTTCACTCCGCCGTGTCAACCCCACCCCCAACCCCTCCCCAAGGGTGAGGGGAGCCGTAGCGTCGACCGCTTTTTTTTTACCCCAAATTCAAAGGTATAGTGTAATCTACGGTGTACGTCGCGCCTCCCATCCCCCTTGGGAGGGGTTGGGGTGGGGTTGACAAGGGCGGAGCGATTTGTTCCATCAAAACTACAATTCAAGTTTAATGTATCACCATAAAATCATTCAACTTGTGGGTAATCAGAGCCCCAAGGAGAGGGGGGCATGCCCTCAAACTAAGTCTTGATTCCGATTACGAAATCAATGAGCAACGTGGAATCAAGCCCCCTCCCTAGGGGGGAGGGATGGGGATGGGGTTGACGCGCAGAAGTGAGACAAATAGAAATGCACCGGTTGTACTTGCCGAACCTGACCACAACTCGATCTAAACAACATTCATGAAAACATCAAAATCCTTATGTACACCTTCGGAATTATAGGCGGCGGAATGATTGCCGAGTTTCACGCCAAAGCGATCCAGGCTATGGGCGCACATGTTCAACTGGGGCGATATATGCGCGCAACCCGGTTAGAGCCAAGCAATTGGGCGAGCAGTTCGGCTGCAAGGCTTATTCCAATCTGGATGATCTTTTGGGCGACCCGTCCATCGATATTGTGACCATAGCCACGCCGTCCGGCGCGCACCTGGAACCCGCGATTGCGGCGGCGCGCGCCAAAAACACATCATTTGTGAGAAGCCCCTGGAAGTTACCCCGGCCGGGTGCAGGAAATGATCGATGTGGCTGAAAAGGAAAACGTGGTATTGTCCGGCATCTTCAATCGACGGTTCAACCCGGCAGTCGAGCATCTCAAAAAAGCCGTTGAATCCGGCCGGTTCGGCACGCTCACCCTCTGCGATGCACAGATCAAATGGTACCGCACGCAGGCGTATTACGACTCTGCGGAGTGGCGCGGAACGATGGACCTGGATGGCGGCGGCGCCCTGATGAACCAGGGGATTCACACCGTGGACCTGTTGTTGTATCTGGCGGGAAATGTGAAGCGGCTGTCGGCCTCCATGGCTATGCTGATCCACGAGCGGATTGAAGTG
This sequence comes from Lewinellaceae bacterium, assembly GCA_020636075.1. Taxonomy (GTDB): domain Bacteria; phylum Bacteroidota; class Bacteroidia; order Chitinophagales; family Saprospiraceae; genus M3007. The sequence goes on from JACJYO010000001.1 coordinate 783,210, forward strand.
GAAGATACCGCCGTGGCCATTCTGGAGTTTGAAAACGGCGCACGCGGCGCAATCCAGGCAGCTACCTCTTGCTGGTCTTCGGAAGGCAATCCGGCAGAAATTCACCTGTGCGGAAGTGGGGGTTCGGTGTTTATGAGCGATGAATCGTTCCGGGTTTGGGATTTTCAGGACAAAAGGGAGCAGGATCAGTTTGTCCTCGAAAACCTAATGAAAAGCGATCAGCCGGCCCAGGGCGCCAATGATCCGAAGGCTATTAATTTCACCGGGCATTTGCGCAATTTTGAAAATGTGATCTCGGCCATTGAAAACAAGGTGCCGCCTTTTATTTCCGGTGAAGAGTCCATGAAATCGGTACGCGTGATTGACGCTATTTACCGCAGTGCAAAAATGGCGGCGCATGGATTGATCTTTGAGCAATTGTTCTTTCAGGAAAAAGTCCGGTACAACACCAGGATTAGTCCAACCAGGAATATGCTCGTAAAAATCTGCTTGTTGTGGCGCGCGCTATGATCAAAGGCAGGTAGATGTCAAAGTTTTCCTTTTCCGAGTCGGAATACTTGCGCGCCAACAGGGTCAACGGACAAAACATCTTAAACGCCACCAGCACCAAGGCCCTCCAGGATGACCAGCCCTATGGCGATCCAGGTATACACGGTTATTTTGTCAAAAATGCCGCAATACACGGTGTAAAAAATGATAGACACGAAAAACACCCAGACCAGGGTGTGGATCAGTTTGATGGCGCGCAGTTTGTCCATGTGTTTATGCGTGGTTATTTTTTGTCCGTTGGCATTTTGCTTACTCCGGCTTCTGTCCGTTTCACTTCCTGAATGGTGCCGTCTGCATTGAAGTAAAGATACTCGGCGCAAACCTGCCGTTGCGTTTTTTCGCAAGTTGAATTGCTGTGCAGCCAGCGGTGGTAAAACAAGATCCACTGCCCCTTAAATTCAACGATGGAATGGTGGTTATTCCCGCCTTCCGATTGCATGATGACCCCCTGATATTTCCATGGCCCCTTTGGTGATTCCCCGGTATAATAACTGAGCGTCCGATTGTTTTCCGGCATGGTGAAATAATAGATCCCGTTTCGTTTGAATACCCAGGGGCCTTCCATTTTAGGCTCGTAGCCGCCCATATCCATTTTGTAAAAATCGCCCTTAATGCTCAACATGTCATCGGCCATCTCCGCCACCAGATAATCGCCGCCACCGTGAAAATAAACATACGCAGAGCCATCGTCGTCAATAAAAAGGCAGGGATCATTGGCATAGGGATCGGTCCATAGCGGCCCGCCGATAGGATCGGTGAAAGGCCCAGTCGGCGAGTCGCTGACCGCAATGCCAATACCCATCCACTTGGTGCTTTTTTCCGGATTTACGCGATCCTTCACGCCGGTGCCGGCAGGAAAACAGAAATAGTATTTCCCGTTTTTATAGGCGCAATCCGGTGCCCAGGCATAATTGTCGGCCCAGCTCAGATCATCCACGGACAAGCAGGGGCCATGATCCGTCCAGTTGACCAGATCACTGGAGGAGAAGACATGCCAGTCTTTCATAAAAAAATCGGGCTGACATTCTTCATCATGCGAGGTGTAGAGGTACATTTTTCCATCCTGCCAAACGTGACCTGAGGGGTCGGCAGTTTTTATGTTGCTGTTGAAATTGAGGGGATTTTGGGCGAAGGAAATTGAAGCGTTTGCTACCAGAAAGAGCAGGATCGTTTGAATTTTTATTTGCCGCATATTTAATTTTTGAGTAACGATTTATACCTAGCGAAAATGGATATAATTTTTGCAAATCAAGAGTTTAACTAACCCTAATCTACCCTCGATGTTTGTCATGTCGTAGCGCAGCGGAGATACCTACAAAACTTCAATTATTCGCAATGCTTCAAAAAACATTCAATACCCCAACATTTTTTGGCAAATCACGCAAATTCTATTTGTGTAGGTGTCTCCGCTGCACTACGACATGACAACTCTTAGGGTAGTTAATGGGATATGTTCCGCCCAAATTATATTGAGAATATTAATTTTTGGCAATTTGAACCCCTGAAACACACGAACTACATAATCATAGTCGACTACATCGGCTTTTACCCAACACATGGCGCACAGCCAGTTGGCGCGGCCTGCACGCAATAATCCTGTCAATCTTGTTAATCCTGTCTCCTTTCAATGGTCACTTCAATCGCCGATCCAGGCACTCCACGCGCCTAATCTTCAGAAAAACAAGGTACCAGATCCTCACTGAAATACGGTTCCTCATACGTCCAAAACATGTACTGCACCCGGAGAAAGTCTTTGGCGAAGGCATGCAGCAGGGGTACTAAATTATCGCGTTGCTGAAGCGGTGTGCTGGCGCCTGTTTGTCCGATATAGTTTCCATCCTGCACGGCAATACCAAGCGGCACCCGGAATTCCCCTTCGTGCATCATGGCGATAGGATGGTTGAGTTGCCCCTTTCGTTGCACCATTAAATCGGGCGCGCCAAGGCTCACGCCGATACTGTCGCCATACTGATACACCGCGCGCAGAAAACCTTTATCATCCCCAGGAAGCCATTCTCCCGGCATAAAATTGGCGTATTGCATAGCCGTGGATTGCGGGAAAGCCTTTTTCAGCGCGAGCATATTCACCTTGATCGCATTGGCATAGATTTCCGGTGAAAACGTGGAGTCCGCGTTTTGATTGACGCCGATCGCGGTTTCCTGAAGGTTTATCCCTTCAATTTTCCCATCCAGCGCACTGCCCAGGGCTTCCAGCAACTGCGCAAAACGCGCTTGTACCTGCGGGTTCCAGCGCTTGGCGACCCAGCCTTCGGGTTTACCTGCATCATTCAGCTGATAAATAGCACCGCCGTCATACGCTTCCGTAAGCAAATAATCGGGCACGCCCGGGTAGGCCGGGTTAAAAGTTGCATCCTGCAGTTGAATAAACAATTGCTTGCCATGCGCACGCAGGTAGGCAAAGTCCTCCAGGATACTGGAAAAGTCATACACCCCCATTTCAGGTTCCAGCATTCGCCAGGGATACATGATTTGTGCGCCTTCCAACCGCGGGATCTTCAAAAACGGATGATCGTGAATAGCCTCCCTGTCGCGGGCGAAATAGACGAAATGCTTTATTGAATCCTTTTTGATTGGGCAGGTTGCGTCCAGGTATTGGATGTAGGCGTTTAGGTACCTGTTGCCTGGTTTTTCGGTTTGGGTGAAGGCTGTTGGGGTGAAAAGAATTACAAAAGTGCAAATAGCACGCAATGTTTCAGATCTATGTTTTTAAGGATTGGCATTTGTGCTGATGATCTATGATTTTTCTATTGTGGTTGTTTTCCTAATTAGTATCCTGATATCTATTGCACAGGCTTTCCAGCCGTATTATGTATACCATTGATTATATGTGTTTGTCAGTTTAAATTTCGCCAAGGTCATATGTAGATTGCCATATACAGTATTTCTCAGTAAGATTTGCCTTGCCATGTCATATCATCAGGCATTATAAATAGATTTTCTATTAAAGTGGAGTCTTTTTTCACTGAGAAGCCATCGAACTGCTAATTTTCCTTCTTTATCCGATCAAACCAAACTTCTATTCCTTCGGGCTTTTCTTCTTTAACCCATCGATATCCCAACGCGCGGAAATTGGGTAATGTCCTTTTTAGTTGACTCAAATCTTCCCATGTAATATCATCTTTAGACATACTTCCCTCAACACTAGCATTAACTATTGTATTAAAAAATTTCATCTGCATTTTCGGTCTCTACTGCCTTTATCCATGCCTTGAAAGATCTTTCTACAAAAATTGAGTCATTCAAAGATTGAATGGGTTCAAGTGTTACCACTCTTCGATCACCCTTAGGCAACTGAATCCCAAATTCACCCTCAATGCGACTTTTTAATTCCGTCATTGAAGATAATTCTCGTAATCCCAAATTATTCAAGGCGATTATGGTATAGTTGTTTTAAAGTCCAGTATAAACATATTCGAATTCCCAGGTAAGGACCCATAGATTTCAATCTTATTCGCTGTACTTTTCAACAATTCTTTGCTACCCGGATTAAGGAAACTATTGCCCACCAGGCATTGGCCAAAAATACGCATGTCTTTAATAGTAGAATAACATCCACCTGAAGCATATCGCCCACTATATTCAGAAGAATCGACCAGCCATTCTTCTCTTGTAAATTTATACCCTTTTAATATTGGATGCGCTGATTTGAATAGACCAGAATTCTCCATGTGCAAGTTTTGAAATATGAGGCTGATTAAAAAGCATCATGAAGATTTTTTCCTGTTACGCTTTCAATAACAGAGCCCAAAATCCAATAATTAAGGTTACTGTATTCCTGCTTTGTGCCCGGTTCAAATGATAACTGAAATCCGGAATAGTATCTAAGTACGGCCCTGCAAGCATACTTCTATCAAATCGTACAAATGACATAGAATCCTGGCTTAATTCACGCGGCAGCCCAGAGGTCATTTAAGTAGTTCAAGAATCTTTATATGCCGGCCAAAGTTTGGCTTGAAATCATTTCTATACTTATCAATTGTGGCATTTAAATCAATTAACCCTTGTTCATTGAGTTTTAATATTGCAACTTCCGTGAACAACTTTGTTAATGATGCGAGGTATACCTTGGTTGTGTCATCAGGGATCAGCAAGGATAATGCAGGGATTGAATTGTATTGTTGTAAAGAACATCTCCACCCTTTTCTACGTATAAATAGCCATTAAATTCTGTTTTCTTAACGGCGTCCTTTATGATATTATTTATACTGTCAATTTTTTGACTGGCAAGATGTCAGTATAAGAATGAAAGAGAAAACCGGAACTAAATATTTATTCATTTTTATAAATTTTATTGTTTACAACGCTTGTTCACCTATACCGCCAATACAAACCTGCGCCCCTGCTCCGGTAGCATACCGGAGCAGGGCGCAGAGAATTCTCACAGTGGTCGAAAGATTAGTTTTAAGTGATTTAAGCCTCAAGGTAAATCCTACCGCCAGAATTTGCAAACCCCGGAAAACAGTTCCCCATTTTTTCCCAATATTTGCCCTACCGCTTTCCCAATCCAGCACTGCCATGACCCACTTCAACCGGGCCGTCTTACACCTCGACCTCAACGCCTTTTACGTAGCCGTCGAGTGTCTGCGCAACGATGCCCTGCGCGGCCCAATAGCAATTTGGTGAAAAACGTATAACTTTGAGAATGGAACTTCCTTTCGACCAATTGTTGTTTAAGCAAGCGCTCGTTGATGGCAATATTCTGTGGCGAAAACATTCGCTGGAAAAGATGATTGTCCGTGGGATTACACGTGCTGAAGTGCTGGATGTGCTTGAAAATGGCGAAGTTATCCAACGGTATGATTACGACAAACCATTTCCCAGTGCCTTGCTTTTAGGATTCTCAGCAACCCGACCAATTCATGTAGTCACAGCCTTTGACGAAACTCAACAATTGGTTTTTGTAATTACGGTTTATGAGCCCGATCCAACAATTTTTGAACCGGATTTTAAGACAAAAAGAAAATAACATGATGCATATTCCTTCTCAATGCCCGATGTGCAGTGGAAAAGTCGAGCCCGGAACTACAACGTTTACGGTCGATCTTACATCTGGTGTAGTTGTGGTGCGGAATGTTCCGGCTTTCGTCTGCACACAGTGCGGAGAAGCCTGGATTGACGACCCTATTTCTATTAAACTGGAAAACATCGCAGCACAAGCCAAAAAACAAAACACCCAACTGGAGATGATTTCAATGGCCTGAAAATAGGCTAACATTGTTCAAGAAAATTGACCGATAGTACATCAGTATACGGGAAAAATTTCCTGCTGCGTATAGACCCAACCCCGGCAATCCACTTCCCCGATTTTTCCCAATATTTGCCCTACCGCTTTCCCAATCCAGCACTGCCATGACCCACTTCAACCGGGCCGTCTTACACCTCGACCTCGACGCTTTTTATGTGGCTGTCGAGTGTCTGCGCAATGATGCCCTGCGCGGCAAACCGCTGATCATCGGCGGCAGCAGCAACCGCGGTGTCGTGGCCTCCTGCAGTTATGAGGCGCGGGCATTCGGCGTGCGCTCGGCCATGCCCATGCGGCAGGCGCTGCTGCTCTGCCCCGAGGCCACAGTGCTGAAGGGCGACATGGAGGCCTACTCCAAACACTCGGCCCTGGTGCGCGATGTCATCGAGGAGCAGGCTCCCCTGTTTGAGCAGGCTTCGATCGACGAGTTTTACCTCGACCTTACGGGTATGGACCGCCACATCGGCTGCTGGCACTGGAGCACGGAACTCCGCGAGCGCATCATCCGTGAAACCGGGCTGCCCCTGTCGGTCGGCTTGTCGGTCAACAAAACGGTGTCGAAAGTCGGCGCCGGCGAAGTGAAACCCAACGGCGCCAAACTTGTGCCCGCGGGCACCGAAAAGGGCTTTCTGGCGCCCCTGCCCGTGGGCAAGATCCCCTCCATCGGCCGGGAAACGGAGCGGCGGCTCAACCTCCTGGGCGTGCGCACCTGCCAGACGCTGAGCGAACTGCCGCCCCGCTTGCTGGAGCGCGAGTTTGGCAAACACGGCCTTATCATGTGGAAAAAAGCCAACGGCGAAGACGACAGCCCGGTGGTGCCTTACCGCGAACAGGATTCCATGTCCAGCGAACGCACCTTCCACGCCGACACCATCGACCTGCGCTTCCTGCAGGATGAGATACGCCGCCAAACGGCCCAGCTGGCCTACGAACTGCGCTCCAAAGGCAAACTCACGGCCTGCGTGACCATCAAACTGCGCTACTCGGACTTCAACACTTTCACCCGGCAGGCCAAGATCCCCTACACCGCGCAAGACAGCCCGCTGACCGAGCAGGCGCTGTTGCTGTTTGAAAAACTGTACGAGCGGCGGCAAGGCGTACGTTTGCTGGGCGTGCGCTTCAGTGAACTGGTGCCCGGCACCAGTCAGCTAAACCTGTTCGACGACACGGAAAAAGAATCGCGCCTGCTGGCCGCTATGGATAAAATCCGGGACCGGTTTGGGAAGGGCGCGGTGCGGAAAGGCGGGAAATAAAGTCAAAAAGTAAAATCTAAAATGTAAAAGCCGAAAGGTAGTTTCCGGGATGTGCTGCCTGGCAACGTTGTCGCCACATTATAAACAAACTTTCGTTTTGTGCTTTTCGCGTGTCGGCCCCATCCCCCATCCCCTCCCCCCGCGGGGAGGGGATGGGGGCATAGCCATCAACTTAATACTACTTTGTTACTTTAATCACTATGGTATTAAGCAACCAGAGATGGTGAACAACTTTTCAAATTTCAAATTGGGCTTTTCAAATTTGACTTTAAAGGATCTCCCCAAGCCCGATTTGTTGCTTAAAAAAGTCAAAAGTTCAATTTGAAAAGTTCAATTTGAAAAGTTGTACACCCCCTCTTAACATTTAAGTTGATGGCTATGGGGGAGGGGGCCGACATACGCCCTACTGCACCATCAAATTCCGCTCCCACTCTGCCGCCTCACGTGTGATCTCCTTCGCCTGATCAATCAAACTGAGCACCAAACCGCTCAGCGTCATTTCACATTGAAGGGCTGCCGTTTCGGCATCGGCGCCGCTATTGAGCGGATTCACCGGCGCCGAATCGATTTGCGGGCCATACATGGCGTAAAAGCCGGCATAACCGGCCATGATCCGCTGGTAATCGTCCTGAAGTTCGGTGAGCAGCATTTGGTTGCGTTTCAGCAGTTTCTCAGCCAAAACCTTGTGCTCCAGGGCTACTTCGCGGTTGAGTTTTTGCAGCTTGTCCGGGTCCTTTTCCCGGCCTTCGCCCATGACGATCTCGGGGATAGCAGCATACTTTTTCTGGTAGGCCGCATCGATATCGCTGTGGCCGCCGGGCGCCGTCAGAATTGCCGTGCGTTGTTCGGCAAAGCGATTGTTGGCGTCCATGATCAGGTGCTGCAATTCGGCATGTTGTTGTTGAAATGCCATAGCGACCTGAATTTGCCCGCTTTTCGCCAGTTGTTGCTTTTCCTGTTGCTGTTGCGCGACCGTTTTGACCTGCGGCTTGTCGTTGGCCATAAATTTCCGCAGTTCGGCTCCCCGCTCCTGCTCGCTCATTTTTTCAAATCGCGCCGCATAAGCCGGATCGCTGATGATTTTCTGGTAGAGTGCCGTCATACCATCGGATTGGACACCGCTGGCAGCAAAGGGATCGGCCATGTAGGAAGTCGCCGCTTCGCGCGCAGCGGCTTCAGCCTGCTCGGGCGTCATTTTAGCTACGTTTTCAGCGCCGCCCATAGCGGCTACGATCGAGTTTTGGTTGGCCATGGCCATCGTCTGGGCACGCATGGTGGCTTCATCCTGGCCAGCCATACCAACCTCCAAACGGTTTTTCAGGGTGGCACTCTGTACCTCTAAAATCTGCCCGATGCGATCGGCATTAGCTTGGTAAAAATTGTCGAGCGCCTGATAGTTCGGATTCCGAAGGTCGGCGCCAAAACTGCGGTGTGCGGCTTCGGCCGCTGTCAAAGGCGGCAACGGAATTTCGGTGAGGCAAGCCGGGATACCAACACCGCCGTTAGAGGCAGCGGTTCCGGTTTGGGCAATTACAGTTGAGGTAAGGGAAAGTGAGCCAATAAACAGGCTAAGGGCTGCCCGCAGGGTAGCCAGACGTATGTTTTTCATTGCTTAAAAATTTTTTTCTGGTAAAAAACCGCTTGGGAAGGCGGTGGTAATTTCATTGAATTTGGACATCTGAAACCGGAAAATGGTTGCAGTCGGACTGTTAAAGAGGGTGTTTCATAAGTCATTATTTACGATTTACGAATGGCGATTTACGATTATTTAGTTTCATAAGAAGTGGAATATCTGCACTATTGGGATGCTATTAATCGTAATTCGTAAATCCAAAATCGTAAATCAGTCCTTTTGAGACAGCTTCTTTCCTAGTCCTTGTACGGATCGTACATGTCCGGCGCAGCCATCGCCACTCCGATCGGGCGGAGGCGGTGCGTCACCTCCACCGTGCCTTCATGGTACTGGAGCACCTCGGCCAGTTTTTTGTAGCACTCCGGCGCCTCGTCAGGGCCACCGCCGCGCAAGGCAATGCCCTTGTTTTTCAGGATCTTTTTCCAGGCTTTCCAGTCGACCTCCCCTTTGCTCAGATACTGAATGCGGCCATTGCGCCAGCGTTTTTTACCGGCAGCTTTGGTCCGGCTCATCACCCGGCCTGCGCCATGCACCGTGGAGTACAGGCCCTCCTGGCTCAAAGGGCTGTCGACCCCGCGAATGATCACGGAAATATCGGCCATGGTAGCCCCCACAAACCCATATTGGCCCGGAAAAGCCGGGGTAGCGCCCTTGCGCACCACGTAATATTTCTCCCCAAAATGCTCTTCCTCCCAGAGAAAATTGTGGTGGTTGTGCACCGCAAAAACCGATTGCGCGCCAAGAATTTCCAGCACTTTGTCGACCACCACATCACGGCCGGCGTAGGCATACTGCCCGGCCATACGCATGGCGGCGAGATAATCCTGACCCAAGGCACTGTCGGCATCGAACAGGATGGGCGGTGCGTCCATACCACCTTCCGGGGCATGTTCGTCAAACTGCTTGCCCTTCGACAGGGCGATAAAACCCATGGTGGTTTTGTGGCCAAGGCCGCGGGAGCCGAAGTGCACGCCAATCCAGAGCCAGCCCTCTTCATCTTCAAACAGATCGACGAAATGGTTGCCGGAGCCCACCGTGCCGAGTTGCTCCATGGCCAGTTTCATCATGGCGCGCTGGGGTTTGAAAGCGGCTTTGGACAGGTCGTCGAACACCGGGTGGTCGATTGGTTTGAGGTTGGGGCGGCCAATGCCAAAGCCAATCTCCTTGAACACGGCGTCCATCACTTTGTCGCGGTCGATGTCGGCGGCGCGGATATTGGTTTGGCAGGCTTTGTTTCCGCAGGCGATGTCGAAACCGACACCCGAGAGGCTGATCTTGTTTTTGTACGCCACTACACCGCCAATCGGGTGCCCATAGCCGTAGTGCGCGTCGGCGGTGAGGGCCGCGCGGTCGTCGGGTTGGCTGTAACAGCGCTTAATTTGGTTAACGGCGTTCTCGTCGATAATAGGTTCGCCGAATATGGTCAGAGAATACATGTGTTGAATCGAGGCGATGAAAAATCGTTGGGTTAAACCAAAGTACAATCCGGTTAAGTTCCGGTTAAAATAACTTTTTTTAAAAACGGGATTGTGGTAATTGTTCCATTTTGCGGCGGAAAATAATTCATTCACTTAAAACTTCGTCCAATGCAAATGCTTAAAAACCTGCTGTTTACCCTTGTTTTCGGTCTCTTTTTCACAGCTGCCAATGCCCAGGTACAAGCCAGTATCGGCCCGCGTGCGGGCATTAATCTGGCAAACTGGTCGGCCAGTCAGGAAATTACCGACGATTTTGGCACCTCGCCCAAAAACAGGGTTTCCCTGCTGTTTGGTGCTGTTGCCGAAATTCGCTTCAGCAACAACATTGCCCTGCAACCGGAGATCAATTTTATCCAAAAAGGCATGAAACTGGTCCAGGAATACGATGATCCGAACCTGGGCACCGTGCGCAGTAAAGGCGAAATCATTATCAACAACCTGGAAATTCCCATCCTGATCAAAGCCGGTACGTCGTTTGGATCGGGGCGTTTTGATGTATTGGCCGGCCCCAGTTGGGCGTATGGACTGAACGGTAAGACCAAATACACCGAGACCATCAACGGGAATTCGGAATCGGGTTCTCAGGATATCAATTTTGAAGACGATGGCGTCACCCGGAGCGAATTCAGCCTGCAATTTGGCGCCATGTTCAGTTACAACCTGGGAGCTGCCAACCTGTTTTTAGATGCACGTTACATCCTGGGATTTTCCAACCTGGTTGCTGATGCCATTGGCAGTGAGTCGGCAAAAAACCGCGGCATTGCCTTCTCCGTTGGCGCTTTGTTTCCAATGTAATTAGCATGAAACGACAAAAATGACAGCCGTGCCGGTACAACTATTCCGGCACGGCTTATTTGTTGTTTGTAAGTTGTTAAAACCTGCTTTTCATCTGCCGAACACAGCTTTACATCGCTAAACAACACATTAACCATTCGAACCTCAGACATTTACCCCCGTCCTGTGACCTACCTGTTTTAAAAACATGAAAAGCTACCTGTACCTATTGCTCCTTTGTTGCGCCGCGAACCTGTCGGCCCAGGAAACCCGGAACGGCGCACCCAATATTTTTCTGGACTGCCAGTGGTGGTGCGACCAACAATACCTGAAAACCGAAATGACCTACCTCAATTTTGTGCGCGACCGCGCTGCCGCCGATATTTTTATCCAACAAACCGGGCTGCGCAACGGCGGTGGCGGCGAGCAATTCACGCTCTTTTTTTTCGGGCAAAACCAATTTGCCGGGCAACGCGACACTGTGGTTTTTGATTTGCCGCCGGCAGTTTCAGAAAATGAATCCCGCCAGGCCCTAAAGAAAAACCTGGAAGCGGGCCTCCTGCCCTACTTGTTGCAAACGCCGCTGGCCAAACGCATTTCCTTTTCCGTGGAAACGCCCGAAGCGACCGACACTGCCACTGTCGAACAAAAAGACCCCTGGAATTTCTGGACCTTCTCCGTTCGGGGCAATATGTATTTTGGAGGGCAGGAGGTGTCGAAGTCGCTCGAACTATTTGGCCGCCTGGAGGCCAACCGGGTTACCGAGCAGCAAAAGACCTGGATTGCCTTCGGCGGCGATTACGGGCGCAGTACATTCCAATTCGACGATACCCTGAAAGAAGTGTACGTAAACGGGGGGTATTTCCTCCAGGGGTCGCAAGTATTGTCGATCAACGATCACTGGTCGTACGGTTTTTTTGCCGGCGGCAAGCAGGCGCAGTACAACAACCTGAAACTGAACACCTACCTGGATGCCGGTTTGGAGTACAATTTGTTTACGTACCAGGAGGTGGCCAGGCGCCAGTTGCGGTTTCGCTACCGGGTTGGGCCGCGTTACAACCGGTATTTTGACGAAACGATTTTTTTTAAATCAAAAGAGACCTTGTTTGCGCACTCTCTGTCTGTCAGTTACCAACAGGTATTCGAATGGGGCCGTTTCAACCTGGGGTTCAATCAATCAAATTACCTGCATGACTGGGCCCTGAACCGGACTAATGTTTTCGGCGGCCTTGAACTGAACTTGTTCAAAGGCTTTAATTTTTACCTCGACGGCGATTTTAGCCTGGTACACAACCAGATTGAAATACCCAACGCCGGCGCCAGCAAAGAGGAAGCATTGTTGCGTATCCGGCAGCTCCAAAGCGGGTACAATTTTTACATGTACTTCGGAATATCGTATACTTTTGGTTCGATCTATTCAAATGTGGTGAATCCGCGATTTTGATAGGATATCTCCTAAACCGGAAACTTAAACGACCGCTGTAGATTATTTTATTTACCACGGAGACACAGAGGACACGGAGAACTAAACTCCGTGTCCTCTGTGTCTCCGTGGTAAAACTTCTGATGTTGCGGCGCGAATGAGGCCTTATGAGAAAACCTCGGAATTGAACTTATCCGGTCTTTAACACCTGAACATTTGAAAAACTACTCACTCGCTCTCCTGCCGGTCGCGTTCCCAGTCGGTATTTGCTACGGCAATGATGATAAATCCTGCCATCACCAGGATGATTTTTGCCACGAATGCGAACAAACGCCCCGGCCTTTCCAAAAACTCGAGGAACACCCATTGACTGCCCACCAGTTGAAGGGTCAGCGCCGAAATGCCGATTAAGACAAGCAGCAGACCCAGAATAATCCAACGTCCTTTATTTTTCATAGGAGATATGCTAAAATGGCAATAGTTTGAAGATTAGGAACTGCATTAGTCCGCGGTGAAGGCATAACTTTGGGCCGCCAAATTTGTTTAGCGCACCGGGAGGATTTTCCCAACGGGCACTTAACCTAACCAAAATTAATCCGATTTGCCACAGTCCAAACATACCGGCCCGGAACAAACCGTACAATTGATCGAATGCCCCCGCGACGCCATGCAGGGCCTCCACGGGTTTATTGAAACCGACACGAAAGCCGCATACATCAACCAACTGCTCCGCGTGGGTTTCGATACGCTGGATTTCGGCTCGTTTGTCAGCCCAAAGGCGATCCCGCAAATGCGCGATACAGCCCAGGTGCTGGCAAAGTTAGACCTTTCGCAAACGGCCACCAAGTTGCTGGCTATCGTTGCGAATCAGCGCGGCGCCGAAGATGCCTGCCGGTTCCCGGAAATCCAGTACCTGGGGTATCCGTTCAGCATCAGCGAAACCTTTCAACTGCGCAACACCAACGCCACGATAGCCGAAAGCGTAGAGCGCACCAAAGCCATCCAGGAACTTTGCGAACAACACGGAAAAACACTGGTCTTGTACCTGTCCATGGGCTTCGGCAACCCCTATGGCGATCCCTGGAATGTAGAAATTGTGCAAAAATGGGTCGACAGCCTGGTGCCCTACGGCATTCGAATTTTCTCACTTTCCGATACCATCGGTTGCTCCAATCCGGAAAATATCGCCTACTTGTTCGGCAACCTGATCCCGGCCTTTCCGGCTATTGAATTTGGCGCCCACCTGCACACCCAGCCCCACAATTGGCGGGAAAAAATTCAGGCTGCCTGGGAAAACGGCTGCCAGCGTTTCGATGGCGCCATGCGCGGCTTCGGCGGCTGCCCCATGGCCAAAGACGACCTTACCGGTAATATGGCCATGGAAAACCTGGTGTTTTACTTCGACGAAATGGGCATAGACCTGGCGATCAACCGCAACGCTTTCGGGAAAAGCATGGCTATGGCACTGGAGGTGTTTCCGTAACCCGGGCATTTTGCCCGGGGAAAACGCTTAGCCAGTCATTCTTAGCCCAGCCATGAATGGCTGGGCTAAGAATGACTGGCTAAGAAGCGGTTAGGACTCGAATCTGGAATGTCTGGAAAAAATCACTTACCGGTCAATTCGCTTTAACGATCCGGACCGCCCTGCTGCCACCTTCCGTTTCCAAGGTCAGGATATACATTCCCCCCGCCAGGTTTGCAGGCAGGTGCAACGCTTCGGTTTGCGGCCCGGCAGCGCGCCGTGCTCCCAAAAGCAAATCGCCAATCAACTGGCCCCTATTGTCAAATAGATGAATTTGGACCTTTTGCGGTCGGAGCAGTTCATATTCCAGGCCCAGGACTTCCCCGACCGGATTGGGGTATACGCGAATCGCACTGGATTCGTCGTTGGTATCGGCTACGCCGAGCGTAGGACCGGCAAGCAGTTGAAGCAGTATGAAGTTGTTGCGGTTACTTCCGGTGTGGATATTTCCGGCTACCAGAATATTGCCATTGGGTTGCAGGGCAAGTCCAACAGCAGCAGTTGCCGGATATTGAAAAACGCCCTGGTTGGCAAATGTTGGGTCCGGGCTGCCGTCGGGGTTCAGGCGCACGACAACAAAAGCGTTCGGGGCAATACCGCCGGAAGCATTGGAATTCCTGCCGGAAATCAAAATCCGGCCGTCGGGCTGTACCTGGATATCGGTAGGCGTATTGTACACCTGGTCGATATCCAGCGTGCTGACCCCCTGCGTGGCAAATGCCGTATCGGTTTGTCCATTTGGGAAAAGGCGCATGACGACAAGGTCGCCGTTTGTGCACGCCAGCAAAATTTTCCCGTCCGGCAATTGGGTAAACGCCTCAATATTCAGAAAGCCGGGTTGGCTATTGGGAAAGAGCCGGTAACCCTGATCGCCAAAACTGGTATCCAAATCGCCGTCTGAATGCAGGCGGGCCAGAAAATGCCCCCCGGTAACCAAGGTGTCGAAACTTCTCCAAAGGCCGGAAGCCAGAATTTTCCCGTCGGCCGTAAATTCCAGCCGTTCCCAGTCGACCCGGCTTTGCGCATTGAACGGGTATGGCGCAATTCCGTTTTGGCCAAAGGTGCTATCCGGACTGCCACTGGGTAAAAAGCGGCGAAACAGCAACTCCTGCTGGAATTGTCCGGGATAGCCGGCAGCCAGAATTTTTCCGTCCGGCTGGATGAGCATGGCTTCAATGGTGCTTTCCGGAGCGGCATCCAGCCGCACCTGGCTGTGCTGGCCAAAAGTTGAATCGGGGGCGCCATTGGGCATAAATCGCACTATCGCGGCTCGTTTATTGATCAATCCTCCAGCCAGAATTTTTTGGTCGGCTTGTTGGGCGAGCGCGATCCAGCCCTCCCAGCTTGGCGAATAATCCGATGCAACAATGCCCTGATTTCCAAAGGTATGATCGGGGCTTCCGTCGGGGAGGTAAGCGCACAGCGCGGCATTCAGATTTCCCAAAAACGTTGGATCGTTCAAGGCTGTACCGCCGAGCAGGATGGTTTCGTCGGACCGGCGTAAAATGGCATAACAGTCATCATAGGAATTGCCCAGGTCAAGTTGCAAAACGCCGCCGTTCTGAAAGGCCGGATCCAGGGTGCCGTTTTCCAAAATACGCAGCACTGTGATGTCGGCCTCCGTTAGTTTTTCCGACTTCCCGATCAGGTACATGGCGCCGTCCGGTCCGGGCAAAATCACGTACGAATTATCATCTCCGGCGCTCACCGATTGGATGAGCACGCCATTGGTGGCAAAGCCCGAATCGGGCGCCCCGGAAGCCAGCAGGCGCAGCACAAAAAAATCCCGATGATCAATGTCCTCAGTCATGCCCGAAATAAGAATTTTCCCATCGGCCTGCACTTGCACATCGGTGCCCAGACTGCTGAACTGGCCGATTTCCTGTACGACTTTTCCGTTAATTCCAAAGGTGGAATCGATGCTGCCATCGGGGTGCAGCCGGGTCGCACTGATGCGCGCAATAAAATCATCGAATACGGAAAAACCGGCAAGCAGAATCTTCCCGTCGGGTTGCAGGGCAATGCCCCGGCTCAGATCGGTAAGCGCGTCGAAGTCGATGAGTTGGAAGCCGTTTGTTCCAAAACTTTGGTCCAGTTGACCGTTTTCCAAAAAACGCGCAACCAGAAAATCGGAGACAACCGGGTTGAAATAGTATTGTCCGGTCACCAGAATTTTTCCATCGGGAAGCAACAGCGCATCAAACGTAACATCGGAGCTCGGCGAAAAGGAATGCACAACTTTACCATTGATCCCGAAACTACTGTCGGGCTGGCCGTTTTCCAAAAAACAAGCCAGCGCAATATCTGCCTCACCCTGGGGCTGCACCGTAGTTCCGACGGCAATGATCTTACCATCATCCCGGACCAATACGGTTTCGAGAAATTCATCGCCGTTATTAAAATTGGAAATGACGGCGCCGTTGTTGCCGAAAGCAGGGTCGCGTTGGCCATTGGGCAATATTCGAAGCAGGCCGAAGTCTTTTAGGTGCGAAGGATAGGTGACCGTGCCGCCGATCAGGGTATTTCCGTTTGGGTACAACGCCACGGAATAAGCGATTTCCCGTTGAGGGCTCAGTGAACGGATCATAATGCCGTCAAGATCAAAGTCGGGGTCCGGATCGCCATTGGGCAACAGCTGTATGGCGGCAAAGGCATCCAGCGAGTCGAGTTCAGCACTTCCCACGATGAGTATCCGGCCGTCGGGCCGGCGCACGGCGTTGAACGCCTGATCGTCTGAGGGATAGATGTTGGTCGTCACCACACCGGCTTTACCAAAGTTGGCGTCAAGGGTGCCGGGTTGGGCATACAGCAGGTTTGAAATAAAAAACAGGCAAAGGGAAATCAGTAGTCTGAAGGCAGGCATAAATGCGCTTGTTTTGGGTTACAACAGGAAATATGGAGTAGGCAAAAACTGTATTGCAAAAATAGCTTGATTTGCAGGATACGAATGGTTTTGCTCGTACATTTGCCCCCCTACCCTTCAGATGCGCGATGTTTTCCTTCGATCCCTCCAAGATTCTCGACCAGTTTCTATACCACCCGGAATCCCCGCTCCTGTTCAGCAGCGGCCTTTTTCTGTTTTTCTTTTTGGGGTTCCTGCTGGTGTACCGGCTATTGAAATCCAATGAGCGCGGTCGGATCTTCTGGTGTATTCTGTTCTCGATCTATTTTTATTACAAAAGCAGCGGCATCTATTTTTTGCTGTTGATCGCCAGTGTACTGGTCGATTTTTTTGTGGCCAAATGGATCGAGCAGTCGGAGTCCAAACGGGCAAAAGGCTGGTTGCTGGTGCTGAGCCTGACCGCTAATTTGGGTATGCTGGCCTATTTCAAGTACACCAATTATTTTCTCGAGTTGTGGACTGGCCTCAGCGGTGGCCAACCGCTGCATTTCGATATTTTCCTGCCGGTCGGGATTTCCTTTTTCACCTTTCAGTCGTTGAGTTACACCATCGATGTATACAGGGGCAATCTGAAAGCGCTGGACAACCTGTGGGATTTCACCTTTTTCGTCACCTTCTTTCCGCAAATGGTGGCTGGGCCCATTGTTCGGGCTGCCGATTTTTTGCCGCAGATTAACCAGCCGCTGATGATCACCCGGGAGATGTTTGGCCGCGGGGTGTTTTTGTTTTGCATTGGCTTGTTTAAAAAAGCCGTCATTTCGGACTATATCAGCCTGAATTTTGTCGACCGGGTGTTCGACTCACCGACGCAGTATACCGGCCTGGAGAATCTGTTTGGTGTGTACGGCTATGCCTTGCAGATCTACTGCGACTTCAGCGGATATTCCGACATGGCGATCGGGATCGGGCTGTTGTTGGGCTACCATTTCCCGATCAACTTCAACTCGCCGTACCAGTCGTTGAGCATAACCGAATTTTGGCGGCGCTGGCACATATCGCTGTCAACCTGGCTGCGCGACTACCTGTACATCTCCCTGGGTGGCAATCGCAAGGGGCGCGCGCGAACCTACATCAATCTGATGCTCACGATGTTGCTTGGGGGCTTGTGGCACGGGGCTGCCACGCGGTTTATCCTCTGGGGTGGCTTGCATGGCATGGCACTGGCTGTGGAACGGTGGTGGAAAGATATTTTCCCGGGGAGGCCCGGCGTCGTGCGCAAATTTTTGGGTGGCGTGTGGACGTTCCACTTTGTTTGCCTGTGCTGGATACTCTTCCGGGCAAAGGATATGGCGTCAGTGCAGTTGATGCTCGAACAGATCGCCTTTAATTTTCACCCGGAAATCTTGTGGGAATTCCTCCAGGGGTACGGCCCCGTTGTGTTTTGGATGGCTCTTGGTTACGGCCTCCATTTGCTGCCAACTACCTGGGAACGCGCTGCAGAGCGACAGGTTACAGCCCTGCATTGGGTAGCAAAAGCTTTACTCATCTGCCTGGTAGCGGTGTTGGTGATGCAGGTAAAATCGTCCGATGTGCAACCGTTTATTTACTTCCAGTTTTAGGGCATTTCTTTTTCAGCAAGGCACGGATCTCGTTACATTTCTCTTGCAACCACTCATGGTCTACCGTTGGTTTTTGTGTAAGCAGGTAGTGGATGTCGTCGAGTTCCTGTCGCATGGAAGTACAGTTGACCGATTGCTGGAGTTGCAGTTTTTCCCGCAACCGGAACAGCCGGAGAGAGACTTCATAAAAACCGAGGATACCCGCCTGGCGGTCGGGTGGCAGGAGTTTGTTTTCCCTGATGCGTTTTTGGGTGGCTCGCCGCATATTCACGCCTTCCGGGTCGAGCAGGTTACCGAGTTCATAGCGAATTCGGATATCCAAGGTGGCTGCCAGGGAGTACAGGGTCGGATCATCGGACGCGCCGTAGTTGAAGTAATGGGGCAGGCGTTTTTCCGCTTCTTTATGTTGTTTTTGTGCAAAATGAAACATCGCATAGCCGATATCAGCCACGAGTTCCGGTTCGGGCGCCGCAGAGATTTTGGGTGCAAATTCTTTCAGAAAAGCGGCTGCCCAATCCAGGTGCCCGAGTTTAATCGCATTAAAGAGGGTGTTTTGGAAATGTGAACTTTGAATATTTTCCTTGTTTCGACGCAATTGCTCGATATCTTCCTGATGCGAGCGGAATAGTTTTTCCAAAAATGACCGATCGCGCGTTTGCCTGTAACGGCGGGCCCAGTAGGAACGGACGATAATATTGAAGTCCTTAAACCGGCGGGCCGGCACTAAATCGCGGTGTTGTTGCAACAGGGTAAAAAACTGATCGGCCAGCGGGTCCGTTTTTTCCGGCGTTTTTTTGCTCAGCAGTTGGAGCAGGGTAAAATAGATATCGATACCGGGGTCGTCCACATGGTAATTGTGTTTAACCAGCAACTTGACCATTTTGATCGTCAGTTTTTGGTTGGTTTTCAACCGGCGGTACTCGTCGGAGTCTTCGCTGAAGGGAATGGCCATCTGCTGGAGGTGCAACAGTTTGCATATCTGATCCAGCTTGCCGAGCATGTAAAAGCGATCCAGGTTTTCCGATGCGACGAGCAGGTTGTTGATCCCGCCTTTGGCTGTCCATTCGTGCAGACTTTCATAAATCGCCTTTTCCTGTTCGGCTAAATAGCGGAAGTAAAAAAAATCGCTGTATTCGTATTCTTCAAACAAGCTGAATTGCTGCTCTTCCTCAAAAACCGACTGCAATTCCTGATACAGGCTTTGGAAATAGTACTCCGTTTTTTTGACGCGACGTTGCTTACCCTTTGGCGTCGGCTCGGGCCGGGCTGGTCCCGGCACATCCGGGGCGTCAATTGGTTTTTGCAGCAACCGTTCGCTGTAGAAGCGCATGAGTGCCAGTTGTTGGCGTGCAAAATTGAGCAGCGCAACGGGGTCTTGTGTGATGTTGGTTTTCCGGCCACCGCGCACCACGCGACCGTCTTTTACCGCCGAATACCGGAAATTAATAAACTGTTTGACGATATGCATCAGTTGCGCCATGGTGCGCTCCACTTCGTTTTCAGGTTTGCTGCGCGTGGGGAAGAGTTTTTTTCCCACTACATTTTTCACCAGCGCCGGACTTTGAAAGTGCGGGTAATGCTCCTGGAGATAAGTAAAAAGTCGCACCGTATCCTGAAAACGGTTGACTTCATTGAAAATGGGTGACTCTACGAATAACGCAAGCGTTTCGAACTCCTCTGGGTTCAGCAATTGCATGGTTCGGAGCAGCGGGCTTTCCTGCATTGCATGGAATGATTGAGTGATTGAGTGATTGGATGATTGGGAGGGAGAGGTGTTGAGGAGGGCTTAAAAGTCCGGAATACGGCGGGTACTGCCAAAAATTTCGGGAGGGTTTATGGAAGTAAAGCCTGTTTTCGTGTTTGTGGTGCCGGGACGGGTGGGCGCATCTTTGTCCTATCACCGCGAGCCTAAGCGGAGACGAACCCTGAAAAACCATTAAGAAAAGGGAAATTGCAATGTGTACTGTTCATGGTAAGCCCCTTAAAACCAAAAACACCTAAACCTTTTTTACGACGGTTTAACCTCGAATGCCTTGGCTCTTTATTCCCAAAGCCGTTTGCGCTCCGACACGACTGATGCACCTTGGCTCACAAACCCCAATGGAACCAACCGACCGGGATTCTGTATCGGTCTGTGCTCGGAAACGCAAGTAAACGCCCGGTTTCAACCCGGTGACAACTGGGCGTTTATTATCTGCCGGTCCTCCGGTCCGGCGTAATCCGGATCTCTGGTCCGGAAAACAAAACCGGGCGGACAATCCGTCTTCCCCAAAAAAAGAAAAAAGGAGGGCAAAAATGGAAGTAAAACCAATTTTCGTGTTTGCCCATCCAACGTCAAACCCAAGATCTTTGCCCCATCAAAGTACGCTTCGAGCCCCAACTAACCAATAGCGTTTGCGGCTAATGAAGCTACAGACCAAATTTGAAAACGAAACCCTGGCGGGGGGCTTGGCCCCATTAAACCAAACCTTAGCCTTCAAAGGATCAATTGGGCCTGTTCTCCTACCCGGGGACAGGCTTTTTTTGTTGTTGAGAAGACTGAATCATAAGTCGTTATTTACGATTTACGAGTGCCGATTTGCGATTATTTAGCATTGTAAGAAGTGAAATATCTACACTATCGAGATGTCACAAATCGTAATTCGTAAATCCAAAATCGTAAATCTGCCCGTTGAAGGCAGCCTCCTCAACCCAACAATAGCACTACACCAATTTGGCCTCCAATTCAATCGGAACTGCGGCAAGCGCCTTGCTCACCGGGCAACCTGCCTTGGCGCCGTTGGCCATTTCTTTAAATTTTTCTTCAGAAATACCGGGAATTTCCGCTTCGAGATTGAGCGTGATTTGTGCAAAACTCCAGCCGCTGTCACTTTTTTCCATGAGAATGGTCGCCGAGCAGCGCAATTCAGTCGGCGTATAGCCCGCATTGGTGAGACCGAAACTAAGCGCCATGGTATAACAACCGGCATGTGCGGCAGCGATCAATTCTTCCGGGTTGGTACCGGCTTTGCCATCCTCATTTTGAAAGCGGAGTTTAGCCGAATATGGGGTATCCTGAAATAAACCTGAGGGGCCGTTGAGGGTGCCGGTGCCATCAGGGCCGGTACCTTTCCAGATTGCAGATGCCGTGCGTTTGAATGAAGCCATGGGAATGTTTTGAGTTTTAAGTTGTAAAAAGTGAAATACAGGGTAAAATTAGTGGTTTTCGTTGGGTAACAGGAAGAATCCGGGTTTGGTTTGGAATTTGCCTGTAAAAGATCGCCAAGGCCAATGGTGAAACCGGATAAGCTTTGAACGCTGTTTCATTTTTCAACCCAATTTCCGCACCTTTGCGCCGCTTTTTAACATTCACTCACTTAGCTACTGCCCCATTTATTTTTGTTGCTATGCAGGAAGATCTTTTTAAACGGTTGGTTTCGCATTGTAAAGAATACGGATTTATTTACCCTTCCTCTGAGGTTTACGACGGCCTCGGCGGCGTGTATGATTACGGCCCTATGGGCGCCGAACTAAAAAATAACATCAAGGAATATTGGTGGAAAGCCATTGTGCAGATGCACGAAAATATTGTCGGATTAGACAGTGCTATTTTTATGCACCCGAAAATCTGGAAAGCTTCCGGCCACGTCGACGCCTTCAATGACCCCTTGGTGGACAATAAAGATTCGAAAAAACGCTACCGGGCTGATCAACTGATCGAGGGCGAGATTGATAAGTTGCAGAAGAAAATTGACAAAGAGGTGGAAAAAGCCAGCAAGCGCTTTGAAAATTTTGACGAGGCCATGTTTCGCAGTACCAATCCACGCGTAGTCGAATGGGCGCAACGCGCCGACGATATCGCCAAGCGCATGGCGAAGGCGCTCAGCACCAACGACATGGCTGACCTGAAAGCCCAAATCGACGAGCTCGGCATTGCCGATCCGGAAAGCGGATCCCGCAACTGGACTGATGTGCGCCAATTCAACCTCATGTTCAGCACGCAGATGTCGAATATTGCCGGCGACGACGGCAAATTGTACCTGCGCCCGGAAACTGCCCAAGGCATTTTTGTCAATTTCCTGAATGTGCAAAAAACCACCCGGCAAAAGGTGCCGTTCGGGATTGCGCAGATCGGCAAAGCGTTCCGCAACGAGATTGTAGCCCGGCAGTTCATTTTCCGCATGCGGGAATTTGAGCAAATGGAGATGCAATTTTTTGTGCGTCCTGGCTCGGAAATGGAGTGGTACGAATACTGGAAAACGAAACGGATGGCCTGGCACCAGTCCGTAACACCGGCCGAAAAACTGCGCTTCAAGCCCCACGAGGCACTGGCCCACTATGCCAATGCTGCCTTGGACATTGAATTTGAATTTCCTTTTGGGTTTAAGGAATTGGAAGGTATCCACTCCCGCACCGACTTTGACCTGAGCAGTCACCAGGAGTTGTCGGGCCGGAAATTGCAGTATTTCGACCCCGAGCTCAATGAAAATTATGTGCCTTACGTGGTGGAAACGTCAATCGGTGTAGACCGGATGTTCCTGGCGGTTATGACCAATGCACTGGTGGAGGAAACGGTACCCGATGCACAAGGTGAGGATAGCACACGCACCGTGTTGCGCATCCCGCCGGCCCTTGCGCCGGTCAAATGTGCGGTACTTCCCATCGTGCGCAACAAGGAGGAATTGGTTGAAAAGGCACGCAGTATTTATGACCGTCTGAAGCCTTATTTCCAATGCCAGTACGATGAAAAAGACGCTATTGGCCGCCGCTATCGCCGGCAGGATGCTGTGGGCACACCTTACTGCATTACTATCGATTTTGAAACCATGGAAGACGACACCGTGACCATCCGCGAACGGGATTCCATGAAGCAGGAGCGTGTGCCGGTGAGCAAAGTTGCTGAAATTGTCCGGGAAAAAACGGATATGCACCGGTTGCTGGAATCATTAGCCTGATATTTTTCTAACTTGTAGTTTGTTTGTTTTCAAAAAGGTTTGTCACTAGCGTGACAAACCTTTTTGGGTTTTCGGGGGGCATAAATTTTGACAAGAAGTGGAAAACATTACCTTTACGGCAGTTTCTTATCGAATGAAAAGTCGAACATCTTGGAAGGTTTGGCTTAGGGTTCTCCTCCCACCCAATTTTAGTTTTTACTCCATGTCACCTACTGGCGCATCTTGTTGTTTTTGCGCTACTGGTACGTTTTTTGCACCTTGACTCGCTTCAGAACTTAGTATTATCCACCTCCCTTCCTTCCTGGAGACCGTTACAATCCGTTATTTATCTGCATCACAAAATCTGTACGCTTGTGAAGAGAATGCTATTGCTACGCCCTGTTCTGATGTTGGTTCTTTTTACCGCCTCGGTAGGTCCCATGCTTGCACAGGACATTCATTTTTCCCAATTCGGTAACGCGCCGCTAAACCTCAACCCGGGATTAGGTGGCATTTTTGGTGGAGACCTGCGTTTTGTCGCAAATTTCCGGAGCCAATGGCATTCTGTCAGGGTCCCGTATACGACCTACTCCGGAAGTGTGGAAAACAAGTGGTACTACAAACGAGGCGAGTATGACCGGTACTTTACCGGCGGACTGCTGCTCAACGTGGACAAACAGGGTTCATTGGAACTGACCTCATTGCAAATTGGCATTCCCCTTGGCATAACCCTACCGGTTGCCAAAAACAACTTCCTCTCCCTGGGTGTAACGCCTGCTTTCGGGCAACGCTCCTTCAACTCCGACGAATGGAGCTTTGATGCGCAGTTTGTAGACTGCCTCTATCAGCCCAGCGCACCGACAATGGAAGATGGTTCTTTGTTCAGCACCAACCTGAAGTATTTTGACTTGAGTTCCGGACTTAATTATCGTTTCTATGCCCCCAGGAGTCGCACGCGTTTCGACCTTGGCGGGGCTCTTTTTCACGTCAACCGGCCCAATCACGACTTTTGGACAAATACCGGGAGCGTCCAGTTAGCTATGCGCAAAACCGTGTATGGTATCGGACTGGTACAGGTTACACCGATCCTGGATATCCTCGGACACATCATGTATGAAGAGCAGGGTGGCTACCGGGAATTTCTGTATGGAGCCGGTGCGCGGGTAATGGTGAGTACGGTACCCTACAATGAATTGGCGATCCAGGCATTTTTCAGCATGCGCCACCGGTACACAGATGCTGCTATTGCCCGACTTGAGTTCTTCTACCGGACCTGGTCGCTGGGATTCTCTTACGACATCAACTTTTCCGACTTCTCTATTGCCACCGGGCACCGTGGTGGGCCGGAAATCTCCCTGAGTTACCGCCTGTACAAAATTAAACCAGTTGACAGAAAGTGTCCGATCGACTGATCCTTACTCCTGAATTATGATGAAATCGACTACATTTTTATTGCCGTTTCTTTTCCTTTTCGCGTTGCCTTTAGCAAACGCCCAACAAGGTGCACCCAAAAGAAAGGACAGTACAGAGATAAAAGGGATACCAGAACGGATTGGCGGTAACATTTACCGTGCCCCTTCTGTTCAGGCGCTAAAAAACAAGGCCCAAAAGAGTTATGAAAACGGGAATTATTACGGCGCCATGCAATATTATCAGCGCATCCTTACTGAAGTGGATACGCAAAATGTGACGGCACTTTACGGTTACGCCCGGGCAGCCACAGCCTATACCTTGTATGGCAACGCTGAGAAAACGTACTTGTACATGACCGACAGTAATCTGGTGCAAAAAGATGAAACCTTTCTGCTGCAATTAGCCAACACCTGGTACCTGTTGCGTGAATACAAAAAAGCCTTGGAGGTTTATCAGGAAGTAGATAATATGTCTACTTCCGCCGACAGTAAAGCAGAAGCTAAAATTGGCATCAACAACTGCAATTGGGCTATTGAAGTGCAGAAAAACGTTGAAGATATTGTATTGGATAGCCTGCGAAAATCAATAAACACACCCTATTCTGAATACGCTGACATTTACACCGACGACCAACTGTATTATTCTTCCTATAGCCACCCGTATAAGGGAGATTCCAGCCGGTTGTTGATCCAAATATTGACGGCACAGCGCATGGACGATGGTGAAATAAGGATTCAACCTGTTTTGTATAACGAGGAAAACCGCCATACCGCCTACGTAAGTTTTAACCAGGATAAAACGACGATGTATTATGCCATCGGCAAATACAACAAGGATAAGGCGATCTGCTTTGAATTGTACCGCCGCAAACGGCTCGGTGACAATACCTGGGGAAAGCCGGAAAAACTGCCCAAACAAATCAACCACCCAAAAGCCACCACCACCCAGCCCTTTATTTGTACCATGCCCGGTGAAGCCGCTGAAACTCTGTTTTTTGTTAGTGACCGGCCGGGTGGAAAAGGCAAAAAGGATATCTGGTATTCAAAAATCGAAAACGATACGTTCTCCCAGCCTGTAAACCTTACGGCCCTCAATACACCAGGGGATGACGTCACCCCTTTTTACCATGCCGCTACCGGCGTTTTGTATTTCAGCAGCAACGGCCATCAAACTTTAGGCGGATTTGATATTTACCGTTCCGAACCTATCGGCCAGAGTTGGGGAGCCCCCCAGCATTTACCCGAGCCGCTGAATTCCACGGCCAACGATGTTTTTTACTCTATCTCGGAAGATGGAAAAATGCGGCATTTTTCTTCTAACCGAGATGGTGCCATAAATAATTCAGAAGAAGATTGTTGCTACGATATCTTCAAATATTGCGAACCTCAGGAACTGCCCGTCTCGGTTTGCGATGCCGAAACCGGCGATTCGCTGACCAATACCATAATGCAGTTGTACAGGATCGGTTCGAATGGACCGGAATTGCTGCAAACCGAGCATGTGACCAATGCTTCGCAGTCATTTAAATTACTACCGGGCAAATCGTATTTATTGGTTACATCCAAAGCCGAATTTCGACCCGACTCGTTTTACTTCGACTCTCCGACCAATGTTTGCGACCCAATCGAGAAGGTGCAACGCTGCCTGAAAATGTTTGAAGTAAAACTGCTCGTGGACATCCTGAATTGCGACGGTTCAGAGCCGCAAAAAGGCGTAAACCTCACCCTTACTACGGTAGGTGCAGATGGACAGGAATTGGCACGGATCGTGAAAAACGACCCCGACAGCACCGAATATCTTTTCCAACTCCGTCCGAGGAATAATTACACCCTGCTGGGAAGCCTGGAGGAGATCACGGCCGATGCAGAGCCGGTCAGCACCTTTGGGCTAACCCGGGATACAACCATTCGCCGGGAGCTAAACCTTGGCCTGAATCTGAACCTGGAAATTCATGTATTCAACGAAGCAGATGATACCAAGTTAAACGATGTAATTATCACGTTGATGCGGCTGGACACCGACCAGAAGTGGGTGCACGTTTCCGGACTGCAAAGCAATCGCTTTGATACACTGATCGCTTACGACGGGCAGTACCGGATTTTTGTTGAAAAAAATGATCCCCTGCGGAAAAAATTCAGCACGGCTTCGATTGAATTTAGCACAGATACCATTTCAAAAACAGCTTGCCGGCAGCTGCGCAAAAATCTGTTCCTGCGGAGGATTCCGGACTTACCAATCACCTTGTTTTTTGACAATGACGAACCCGGGCCGCATACTTCTTCCGACCGTATTCCTTTAAAATACAACGCCGCGACAAAAAAGTATGAACCGCTCATTTATGAGGACATCTACTTCGGTTTTGTCGTGGATGACAATGGCGATACGGTCCGGCAGTACTATTGCCATACCGATCTGGGGCATAAATGTTACGGCAACAGACACCACTGTTTCAATGCTCCTGCCAACCGGGCGCATCGCGGTCCCATTGCCGTATTGGGTTATTACAACCTGAAAAACCTCTTCATCGATCGATACACCGAAGGGGAGACGGGAGCTGACCGGTTGCGGGACTCGCTTAAAGTAGATGCCTTTTTTGAAGACTCTGTAAAAGGTGAATGGAACCGGCTGCGGGATGTTTTTGAAGCAGTGTACACCACGCTGGAAGATCCAAAAACGAAAAAAGTTACCATTGAAATCCGCGGTTATGCGTCGCCGCTTGGCAACCCGGCCTACAACGAGGTACTGACTTCCAGACGGGTGAACAGTGTCGAACGGTTCTTCCGGGTCTTTGACGGCGGCGTCTTTATGAAGCACATCAATTCCGGCAAACTAATCTTGAAACGCATTCCCAACGGTGCAGCGAAAGCGATTATCGGTGGGGCAAAATTCAAAGATGGTAATGACAGACGGGAATCGGTGTATAGCGTAGAAGCTTCCCGGGAACGACGCGTAGAGGTTGTCGGGGTAGATATTCAGACTTTTTGATCAAAAAACTGCCTCCGATTTTAATGACCCGGAAATGCTAATTCGGATTGGGCAAATTATCCCGTATTAATCCAAATGCAAAGAATCGCAATGTTATGACTATCGAGAAAATAAAAAACACCATGTTGGCACGCCACCTTTATTTGGTCATCGGATTAGTGCTCTGCTGCGTAGCATCAGGCCTGGCGCAAGGGCCGAATTTGTTTCTCAGCTTCACTCCCCCGTCTTGCAACGGGGATTCTGATGGAATAGCCACGGTGCTCGCTATAGGTGGGCAGCCACCATATTCCTATCTGTGGAGCAACTTGGAACAAACACCCTCTATCAGTGGATTGAGCGCTGGAAACTATACCGTTACGGTAACCGATACCGAAGGAAACTCAACCATCGGCACGGCACAACTCCTGGAACCCGGGCCTTTACAGTTTAATGTTACTGTGACTAACCCTTCCTGTAACGGAAGTCCGGGCGCCATGACCGTTTTTCCTACCGGTGGCACTCCGCCCTTTAACATATTGTGGAGCAATGGTGTAGTGGGGGCTTCGGCAAATAACCTGGAACCTGGTGTAGCTTATACTGTCGAGGCGACCGACTTGCATGGTTGCCAGGCTGATACGACTGTTTTTATACCTGAAATCGATAGTTTGAATATTAATTTAATCATTAAAAAAGCAGAATGCGTTGGTGTGAACGACGGCTCGGCTACAGCGGTTGTAATCCCATCCGGTGGCAGTTATAGCTATCAGTGGAATGTCAACAATGCAAATACGCCGCAAATTACCAACCTGGCTGCCGGCACATTTGTGGCTGTAACCGTAACAGAGACAAATTCAGGTTGCATTGGCTTGGCCAATGGCATAATTGGTACCCACACCCAATTAAATTTGAACCTCATCGCCGACACAATGGTGACCTGCTTTAACGAAATGTCGGCAGCTGCTACCGCAACGGCTTCAAACGGAACACCGTTGTATAGTTATGCATGGAGTGGCCCTAATGGCTTCAACGCTACCGGCCCCATGATTTCCAATCTCGGGGTTGGTTCTTATGCCGTCACCGCCACGGACTCGCGCGGTTGTACCGTTGCTGGCGGTGTAAACGTTACGTTTAAAGACAGTTTGAATGCCGATTTTTCCATTGACAAATCCTGTGTCGCCAACCAATTCATTGTAGACATTGTGGACCATTCAACGGCAACTCCAGGGCCAATCGTGAGTTGGCAGTGGAATATTACCTGGGACGGCGGCGGGTCATTTACCAGCAACCAGCAAAATATTCCCATGCTCTCCATTCCAAATCAGAGCACAGGTGTAGCCCAACTGATCGTTACCTCGGCAGCCGGTTGTTCCGACACGTTGATCCAAGCATTTAAGGTGGATAGTTTGCTGGATTATGAAGTTCAAACGCAGGGGTATTCCTGTGATAGTTCAGCCGTTCCCATTACCGTAATTGGCGACCCGAATTTTACGTACAATTGGCAACCGGATTCGTTTTTGATTTTTAACCCGGACAAGCAAAATGTGCTTGCCGATCCGCCAACAACTAAAACATATATTTTGGTCGTCAGCAATAATACTTGCTTTGATTCAAAAATGGTTACCATTACCCGCCAACCATTGTTGGAACTGGAGGCCACCGGCGACAGTATCTGTGGCGGAACTGGCGTGCTCACGGCAACGACCAATGTGCCTGGGTCCATCGTTTGGACAAATCTGAACGGTGATACGATCAACCCGCTCATGGCGGCTCCCGGCACCTATATTGCCATTGCAAGGGATAATGCTTACCAGGAATGTGTTCGCATGGACACGGTTGAAGTTGTAGATGTTGGAGTGAATGTAACTGCTACCGTTCCAAATGCTGCTTGCCCGGGAATGCTTTTTGATTTGGTTGCCCAAAACAATAACCCCGGGGATAACGTAACATACCAATGGACTACTGACCCTGCAACGCTTACTATTGCTGATCCGGCAAGTGCGATGACTACTGCCAGCGGCCCGGTTGGAACATATACAGTGACCTTGGTCATCAATAACCAATACCCCTGTTTTGATACACTGACTTTCCCTGTTCAAATTTTAGATTCTATTCGAATTGACTCGCTGATCAGTGTAAAAAACGCCTGTGTTAGCCTGACGATTGAATACACTAACAACAGTTCATATAATGGCACCTGGAATTTTGGCGATGGCGTCGGTACGAGTACCCTGAACAACGGTACCTATACCTACGGGGCACCAGGAACCTATACCGTGACTTTTACACCGGAAGGCGATTGTGTGCTCCCGGTTGCAAAGGAAATTGAACCTGATTCAGTGTCTTTTACAGTTGTAGCGCCTGATATCACTACATGTAGTACTTCGGCCAGCCTTTCGGCTACGCCGAGCAAACCCGCTACGCTAACCTGGACTACCATGGCGGGGGATACGGTATCCAATCCGAATATGGTTGGCGCCGGACAGTACATCGTTACTGCCGTGAGCCTTGACGGGCAATGCACCGCTACCGATATGGCCACCGTGATCCTCGACATGGTCGTGGATATTTCCGATTCCGTGTCCGTCACCGAGGATTGCATCAGTTTGACCGTCAGTTACAACAACAGCAGTTCCCATGATGGTACCTGGAACTTCGGCGACGGCGTCGGTACGAGTATTCTCAACAGCGGCACATACACCTATGGCGCGCCCGGAACTTACACCGTGACCTTCACACCCAACGATACCTGCGTTATCGCAGGGCCCATGACCGTGCAGCCCGACTCGGTGCCATTTACCGTAACCGCGCCGGACATCATGACCTGCGCCGATTCAGCCAGCCTTTCGGCTACGCCGAGCAAACCCGCTACGCTAACCTGGACTACCATGGCGGGGGATACGGTACTCAATCCGAATATGGTTGGCGCCGGACAGTACATTGTTACTGCCGTGAGCCTCGATGGACAGTGCACCGCTACCGATATGGCCACCGTGATTCTCGACATGGTGGTGGATATTTCCGATTCCGTGTCCGTCACCGAGGATTGCATCAGTTTGACTGTCAGTTACAACAACAGCAGTTCCCATGATGGCACCTGGAACTTCGGCGACGGCGTCGGCACGAGTGTCCTCAACAACGGCACATACACCTATGGCGCGCCCGGAACTTACACCGTGACCTTCACACCCAACGATACCTGCGTTATCGCAGGGCCCATGACCGTGCAGCCCGATTCGGTGCCATTTACCGTAACCGCTCCGGACATCATGACCTGCGCCGATTCGGCCAGCCTTTCGGCTACGCCGAGCAAACCCGCTACGCTCACCTGGACCACCATGGCGGGGGATACGGTATCCAATCCGAATATGGTTGGCGCCGGACAGTACATCGTTACTGCCGTGAGCCTTGACGGGCAATGCACCGCTACCGATATGGCCACCGTGATCCTCGACATGGTCGTGGATATTTCCGATTCCGTGTCCGTCACCGAGGATTGCATCAGTTTGACTGTCAGTTACAACAACAGCAGTTCCCACGATGGTACCTGGAACTTCGGCGACGGCGTCGGTACGAGTGTCCTCAACAACGGCACATACACCTATGGCGCGCCCGGAACTTACACCGTGACCTTCACACCCAACGATACCTGCGTTATCGCAGGGCCCATGACCGTGCAGCCCGATTCGGTGCCATTTACCGTAACCGCTCCGGACATCATGACCTGCGCCGATTCGGCCAGCCTTTCGGCTACGCCGAGCAAACCCGCTACGCTAACCTGGACTACCATGGCGGGGGATACGGTACTCAATCCGAATATGGTTGGCGCAGGGCAGTACATCGTTACTGCCGTGAGCCTCGACGGACAATGCACCGCTACCGATATGGCTACCGTGATTCTCGACATGGTGGTGGATATTTCCGATTCCGTGTCCGTCACCGAGGATTGCATCAGTTTGACTGTCAGTTACAACAACAGCAGTTCCCATGATGGCACCTGGAACTTCGGCGACGGCGTCGGTACGAGTGTCCTCAACAGCGGTACATACACCTACGGCGCGCCCGGAACTTACACCGTGATCTTCACACCCAACGATACCTGCGTTATCGCAGGGCCCATGACCGTGCAGCCCGACTCGGTGCCATTTACCGTAACCGCTCCGGACATCATGACCTGCGCCGATTCGGCCAGCCTTTCGGCTACGCCGAGCAAACCCGCTACGCTAACCTGGACTACCATGGCGGGGGATACGGTACTCAATCCGAATATGGTTGGCGCCGGACAGTACATCGTTACTGCCGTGAGCCTCGACGGACAGTGCACCGCTACCGATATGGCTACCGTGATCCTCGACATGGTCGTGGATATTTCCGATTCCGTGTCCGTCACCGAGGATTGCATCAGTTTGACCGTCAGTTACAACAACAGCAGTTCCCATGATGGCACCTGGAACTTCGGCGACGGCGTCGGTACGAGTGTCCTCAACAACGGCACATACACCTATGGCGCGCCCGGAACTTACACTGTGACCTTCACACCCAACGATACCTGCGTTATCGCAGGGCCCATGACCGTGCAGCCCGACTCGGTGCCATTTACCGTAACCGCTCCGGATATCATGACCTGCGCCGATTCGGCCAGCCTTTCGGCTACGCCGAGCAAACCCGCTACGCTAACCTGGACTACCA
Organism: Lewinellaceae bacterium; assembly: GCA_020636075.1. GTDB lineage: Bacteria > Bacteroidota > Bacteroidia > Chitinophagales > Saprospiraceae > M3007. Next base: position 815,542 of record JACJYO010000001.1, read on the forward strand.
TGGCGGGGGATACGGTACTCAATCCGAATATGGTTGGCGCCGGACAGTACATCGTTACTGCCGTGAGCCTCGACGGACAATGCACCGCTACCGATATGGCTACCGTGATTCTCGACATGGTCGTGGATATTTCCGATTCCGTGTCCGTCACCGAGGATTGCATCAGTTTGACTGTCAGTTACAACAACAGCAGTTCCCATGATGGTACCTGGAACTTCGGCGACGGCGTCGGTACGAGTGTCCTCAACAACGGCACATACACCTATGGCGCGCCCGGAACTTACACCGTGACCTTCACACCCAACGATACCTGCGTTATCGCAGGGCCCATGACCGTGCAGCCCGACTCGGTGCCATTTACCGTAACCGCGCCGGACATCATGACCTGTGCCGACTCGGCCAGCCTTTCGGCTACGCCGAGCAAACCCGCTACGCTAACCTGGACTACCATGGCGGGGGATACGGTACTCAATCCGAATATGGTTGGCGCCGGACAGTACATCGTTACTGCCGTGAGCCTCGACGGACAGTGCACCGCTACCGATATGGCTACCGTGATCCTCGACATGGTCGTGGATATTTCCGATTCCGTGTCCGTCACCGAGGATTGCATCAGTTTGACTGTCAGTTACAACAACAGCAGTTCCCACGATGGTACCTGGAACTTCGGCGACGGCGTCGGCACGAGTGTCCTCAACAACGGCACATACACCTATGGCGCGCCTGGAACTTACACCGTGACCTTCACACCCAACGATACCTGCGTTATCGCAGGGCCCATGACCGTGCAGCCCGATTCGGTGCCATTTACCGTAACCGCGCCGGACATCATGACCTGCGCCGATTCGGCCAGCCTTTCGGCTACGCCGAGCAAACCCGCTACGCTAACCTGGACTACCATGGCGGGGGATACGGTACTCAATCCGAATATGGTTGGCGCCGGACAGTACATCGTTACTGCCGTGAGCCTCGACGGACAATGCACCGCTACCGATATGGCTACCGTGATCCTCGACATGGTCGTGGATATTTCCGATTCCGTGTCCGTCACCGAGGATTGCATCAGTTTGACTGTCAGTTACAACAACAGCAGTTCCCACGATGGTACCTGGAACTTCGGCGACGGCGTCGGTACGAGTGTCCTCAACAACGGCACATACACCTATGGCGCGCCCGGAACTTACACCGTGACCTTCACACCCAACGATACCTGCGTTATCGCAGGGCCCATGACCGTGCAGCCCGACTCGGTGCCATTTACCGTAACCGCTCCGGACATCATGACCTGCGCCGATTCGGCCAGCCTTTCGGCTACGCCGAGCAAACCCGCTACGCTAACCTGGACTACCATGGCGGGGGATACGGTACTCAATCCGAATATGGTTGGCGCCGGACAGTACATCGTTACTGCCGTGAGCCTCGACGGACAATGCACCGCTACCGATATGGCTACCGTGATCCTCGACATGGTCGTGGATATTTCCGATTCCGTGTCCGTCACCGAGGATTGCATCAGTTTGACTGTCAGTTACAACAACAGCAGTTCCCATGATGGCACCTGGAACTTCGGCGACGGCGTCGGTACGAGTGTCCTCAACAACGGCACATACACCTATGGCGCGCCCGGAACTTACACTGTGACCTTCACACCCAACGATACCTGCGTTATCGCAGGGCCCATGACCGTGCAGCCCGACTCGGTGCCATTTACCGTAACCGCGCCGGACATCATGACCTGCGCCGATTCGGCCAGCCTTTCGGCTACGCCGAGCAAACCCGCTACGCTAACCTGGACTACCATGGCGGGGGATACGGTACTCAATCCGAATATGGTTGGCGCCGGACAGTACATCGTTACTGCCGTGAGCCTCGACGGACAATGCACCGCTACCGATATGGCTACCGTGATTCTCGACATGGTCGTGGATATTTCCGATTCCGTGTCCGTCACCGAGGATTGCATCAGTTTGACTGTCAGTTACAACAACAGCAGTTCCCATGATGGTACCTGGAACTTCGGCGACGGCGTCGGTACGAGTGTCCTCAACAACGGCACATACACCTATGGCGCGCCTGGAACTTACACTGTGACGTTCACACCCAACGATACCTGCGTTATCGCAGGGCCCATGACCGTGCAGCCCGATTCGGTGCCATTTACCGTAACCGCGCCGGACATCATGACCTGCGCCGATTCGGCCAGCCTTTCGGCTACGCCGAGCAAACCCGCTACGCTAACCTGGACTACCATGGCGGGGGATACGGTACTCAATCCGAATATGGTTGGCGCCGGACAGTACATCGTTACTGCCGTGAGCCTCGACGGACAATGCACCGCTACCGATATGGCTACCGTGATTCTCGACATGGTCGTGGATATTTCCGATTCCGTGTCCGTCACCGAGGATTGCATCAGTTTGACTGTCAGTTACAACAACAGCAGTTCCCATGATGGCACCTGGAACTTCGGCGACGGCGTCGGCACGAGTGTCCTCAACAACGGCACATACACCTATGGCGCGCCCGGAACTTACACCGTGACCTTCACACCCAACGATACCTGCGTTATCGCAGGGCCCATGACCGTGCAGCCCGACTCGGTGCCATTTACCGTAACCGCGCCGGACATCATGACCTGCGCCGATTCGGCCAGCCTTTCGGCTACGCCGAGCAAACCCGCTACGCTAACCTGGACTACCATGGCGGGGGATACGGTATCCAATCCGAATATGGTTGGCGCAGGGCAGTACATTGTTACTGCCGTGAGCCTCGACGGACAGTGCACCGCTACCGATATGGCTACCGTTGAAATAATCAACTTTATGCTTATCTTAGACGACATTATTAGCTGCGACAGCACCGCAGGCCTGAGGGCTACAACCAATTTGCCTGCAACTATTCTTTGGGCGGATATCAACGGCATTCCCGTTCCTGATTCAACCATGGTACTAAGTGGTCAATACATTGCTATTGCTACTACACTGGACAGCTTGTGTATGGCCACCGACACGATTTCAGTCATGAACTTAAACTTTAAGGTAACCGCTCAGGATATTACAACTTGTGATAGCACAGCAAGCCTAATGGCTATGGCAAGCTTGCCTGCATCAATATTCTGGACAGATATAAATGGCAGCCCGGTACCCGACCCAACAATGGTTATTAGCGGGCAATACATAGCGATTGCTACCACTTTTGACAGCCTTTGCACAGATGTTGATACAGCAACAGTGATTACCCTCAATTTTATGGTTACTGGCAACAATGGCGTTGTTTGCGACAGCACGGAAACGGCAGGATTAACAGCGACGATTAATATGCCCGGGGAAATACTAGGCTGGACCAATCTGGCAGGCGATCCTGTTCCCGACCCCACGGCTGTTGGCACAGGGCAATACATTGTGACTGCTATTGACGAAACCGAAGCATGCATGGCAACAGATACCGTCGAGGTTACAAACGAGGCCGCTATGATCTCGCTAGCCCCGGAGTACCTTATTTGCCAGAATGAAGAAGTGGAGCTGATGGTGACCAATGAGATCCCGGCACATAATTTAACTTATGCCTGGACAAATAATTTGCCCGCAATTGCCAACCCCGTGGTTAGTCCGATGAGCCTGACCACCTACACGGTAACAGTCACCAATCAGTATGGCTGCACGGACGTTGCTGTTACCAATATTGATGTAGTAGTGGTCACTGTTACCGCCGAAGTTGATGGTTCGGATACAATTTGCACAGGGCAGTTTGCCAATTTAAAAGCAACCGCCGGTGGTAATGCAGGTTTCTATACTTATCTATGGTCGCCTTCTGGTACTTTGAGCGGCGCGGATACTGCTGAACCGGTAGCTACACCAACACAGACACAAACATACACGGTAACCGTTACAGGCGATGACCTATGTACCGCTACCGGTTCTGTCACCATTTTCTTTCGGGAAACTCAGTGTGCCGAACCGTATATATTTGTTCCAAAAGCCTTCACGCCAAACGGAGATGGAAACAATGACTTTTTCCGAGTGCGCGGAACAGATCAACTGGGTATCCGACGGATTTATTTTATAGTATATAACAGATGGGGTGAAGAGGTTTACAAAACCGAGCAACCCATCCACCAGGGTTGGGACGGCACGTTCCGGGGAAAATCGGCTACACCGGATTCCTATGGTTGGTACCTTGAAGTTGAATGTAATGATGATGATAATGTCATCCTATACAAAACCAAAGGCAATGTGACATTGCTTCGTTAAAAACGCAGCCCGGCAACTTTCATAAAGAAGAGCGCTTCCTGACAGTCAGAAAGCGCTCTTTTTTTTCGAAAACCCAAAAATGAATACCGGATGTTACTCGATCAATCCCCTACCCTCTTTTACAATCTTTTCTTCTTTGATCAATTTCTTCATCAGGCGATCGAGGATACCATTGATAAAATCCTTGCTGTTTTCAGTAGAATAAACCTTGGAAATTTCAACGTATTCGTTGAGGGTAACTTTTGTCGGGATCGTTGGAAAATGCAACAGCTCGCAAAGTGCCATTTTCAGCATGATCATGTCCAAGACCGCAACCCGGTCGGCGTCCCAGTTTTTCAAGTTGGGCGCTATTATTTCAAACAATGCTGCATCTTCCTGACAGGTTTTACGCAGGAGTTGTTCTCCGAATTCGCGCACTGTTTCATCAGATGGTTGAAAGTCTTCATAAAACGGACCTTCCACCGGCATGGACTTGAGTGTCTTCTTGATTGCGCCAACCACCAGCGATTCATCATCCTGCCAATTGTTGTGCCGGTCTTCGGTCAGTTCAACAAACAAATCATTGCTGGTCAGAAACCGGTACAAATCGAGCAACAGCTTGGCATGTTCCTGGTTGGTTGGTTCTTCCAGGGCCTGGTATTTTTGAAACTCATCTGTTTCGCAAAAGGCCTGGTATAAGTTTCGGATATGGTCCTCGTCAATATCGGTATTGGCGTGATATTCCTGCACCACGTTCAGGAAGCCGACATGATTAGCCAGACTTTGTGTGCAGGGATTGGTATACAAGCGGGGAGAAAATCCTTTGTCATCGTCGCTGGGAAGCAACTTCGCCGCACGGATTTCAGCATCTTTTTCAGCGTACTGGGTAACTTTAAGGAGCATGTACAGGTGGAAAATGTATATTTCATACGTTTTCCAGATGCCATCGTTGTATTCTTTTAAAAGATCGGGAAAAGCCAGTTGTTCATCGCGATTAAGCATGTACAACAGTTGCATGACCTTTACTCGAACGCTGCGGCGACTTAACATAAAATTTCAAATAACGTTTGCCAGTTAAAGGGAGCGGAAATTACGCCGCAAAGAAACGAAATAGTTACTGTTTTACCAACAACATCGCTTGTTGACCTGTACCTGTTTGCAACGTGCAAGTGTAAAGACCTGGTAAAAGATGCTGAATATCCAATGTACAGGTTCTGTTGCTGAGGTTTTCAATGTGCTGTTCAACCAACACTTTCCCCAATAAATCAGTCAGGATCACCCTACCATCATTCTGTGCATCGATGTTCCAGGAAACATGTGCAGTTTCTGTTACCGGGTTGGGGTTTATTTTTAGAAAATACTGTTCGAACGCAGGCGAAACCGTCGACGATGTTTCACCATTGAGTACAGCAATATCATCCAACTGGAGGATGTTGTCGTTTTTGGAATCGTGTAGAAATGCAATGTAAATCCAGTTTCCTGCATATTTCGCCAGGTTCACTGTATGCGGTTCCAAGCGCCCGTTATAGGTAGGCGCATTGGGATGCGCAAGGAAAAAATACGCCGAATCCGTGTACCAATTCGCGTGTACATATCCGGGCGAATAAACATAGTCTTCCGTATTAAATGAGCTGATGATAGTGTAAGCCACCATTTCGGCCGCTACAAACAGTGTATCGGTAAAAGCATTTGTGAACGGTTCATTGGTTGTCGTGGAAACCAGCACTTTATACCCATCCACATACCCCGGGCCATCTAAGGATAGCGAGCGCCAGGAAAGTATCGTCGCTGAATCCGGAATGTACACCGGCGGTGTGATCAGCCAATTTTCATTCCGCACGCTGGTATCCACCATCCAGGAACAACTGGTAAAAACAAAGTTTTGGCCAGGGTCACTTGGGATTCCGAGGTCACTATCCCAAAACCAATTCCCTGGAACTTTCTCCGTTCTACCGCAATCAGTAACTCCGTTATCGGCATCCCAATTCACCCATTGCAGGTCGTTACCGGATGGAAATTCCAGCATGGTGTCCGACGGATCTACGGTAAACGTTTGAAACAGCAAGGTGTCCGGAATACCCAACGTCTGCCCATCCAGAATCAGGGTACTGGATAACAGCAATAACACAGTAAAATATTTCATAGCAGCTAATTATTGGTTCAACCATTGACCTAGCTCGGCTTCCAAGATGCTCCGCTGAACTGGCACTACCCCGGGGTATTCACAAACCTGGCCCCCAGAAAGGTTGGAAAGTGCGGCAATCAACTGATTTTCCAAGCCCGCTACCAGCCCTAATGTGGCAATTCCGATCACGCTGTCGCCGGCTCCGCTAACATCTGCGACATTGCGCTGGATAGTCGGGTAGAGCGCCGCAGAATCGCCGTCATCCAAAAATAAGCCTTTTTCAGAAAGCGTGACCATGGTTACGTTGTTCTGAAGCCTGTTCTTTAAATAATCGGCAGCCTTTTTTAAAGAATCCAGTGTGGTATCAACTTCAAATGGCACGCTATCCCGTATTTCTTTGAGGTTGGGTTTAAATAAATCAACACCTCGGTAGGCAAAAAAGTTAGCTTTTTTGGGATCAACCGAAATTATCACACCGTGCTTTTTTGCCAAATCGGTCACCGCCTGAATTACCGCCGGTGCAAGAACTCCTTTGTTGTAATCCTGAAAAATCAGGGCTTTTATGGGAAAACGAGCCAGCAATTCCGCCACTTTTCGGACCAACATGTCGGCTTCCTGCTCCGACAAATCATGCACATCTTCCTGATCGATGCGCAACATTTGCTGATTATTTCCCAAAACACGCGTTTTAACCGTCGTTTTCCTGCTTTTGGAAAAAACTAAACCTTCCGACCGCATGCCCGAAACTGGTAAAATTTGTTGCAAGGCATACCCATCCGGGTCATCGCCAACCACACTACATAAAATAGGGACTGCACCCAGAGCCTGCACATTCAGTGCTACGTTTGCTGCACCACCCAACCGGTCTTCTGTCCGCTGATACAGCACAACGGGCACAGGTGCTTCCGGTGAAATACGGCTTACATTGCCCATCAGGTATCGGTCGAGCATCACATCGCCGACAATCAGCACCTCATGGTTTTCAAGTTTTTGAATGATTTCTTTTGCCGTCATGCCGCCGATTGTTTTTTGTTCCAATACCGCAACAATCCCGCCACCGACATGTATGCCGGATTGGCCGCTTCATACTGCTCCAGAGCAAGGCCGGAAATACCGGCAGATTCCAGTTCTTCCCGGACAAAATTTTCAAACGCCGGCACTATTTCGGCGGTTGGGGTTTGTTTTTCAGCATATGGTTTCATCCAGTTTGCCCAGATAACCAGGCGTTTGGCCAGCTCATCGAGGTGTTCCGATTTGTTGGTTATTTTTCCAAAATGGGTCAGGTACAGCGTGGGCACCGGCAACTCGCGAATTAATTGGATGGACGCCAGCCAGTCTTCAATGTTAATATCCGGGGGCGGGCATGGGGGAACCACGCGTTGTTCATCGATCCGCACCCCTGCTACATCACCGGTAAACAACACATGTGTTTCAACCGGACTATCCGGAAGAGCCACCTCCCAGGCAATATGATGCACGGCATGCCCCGGGGTATACCAAGCCGTAAACTGCAATCCGCCGGCATCGATCGTTTCGCCATGCTCAGGGGCATACAACTGAGATTCCGGGATGGGCTCCATAGCGCCCCAAAGCGTATCCATCGCATCGCCGTAGATCATTCGGGCTGAATTATACAGGCGCTCCGGGCTGGCCAGGTGGGGTAATCCGCGGGGATGTACATAAATTTTAGCGCCCCGGCGCGCCATGGCCCAGGCAGCGCCCGCGTGATCGAAGTGAATGTGTGAAACAAAAACATGTGCAATATCTGCCGGTTTCCAGCCTTTCGCTGCCAGGGCTTTTTCAAGGTTGGAAAAGGTTGAATAGGGCCCGGTTTCCACCAGCACAAGCCCGGTTGGGCCTTCCAGTACAAAAGCTGCAATCGTGTGTTCCAGATTTTTAAAACCAAGGTCCAGTGTATGAATCGTCATAGTCAGGTGTTGATTTACTGGGCAAAAATATGGATTCAAAAAAGAAAGTCATCGGATGACCGGAGTCTTCCAATGACTTTCAAAAATCATTGTTCGGTTGCAACAGCCTAGCGCTTAAGTTCTTCCCGGGCAATCACAATTTTCTGAATTTCAGAAGTTCCTTCGCCAATGGTGCATAGTTTCGAGTCACGGTAAAACTTTTCCACCGGAAAATCTTTGGTATACCCATACCCCCCGTGCACCTGAACAGCATCAGTGCTGACCTCCACGGCAATTTCCGAAGCATAATATTTTGCCATGGCAGATTCGCGGGTACATTTTTCGCCGGCATTTTTCAGCGATGCAGCCTGGCGCGTGAGTAGCTCGGCCGCACTGATTTTGGTAGCCATATCGGCCAGTTTGAAGCTGATTCCCTGAAAGTTGGCAATGGGCTGGCCAAATTGATGCCGTTCTTTTGCATACTTAACGGAGGCTTCGAACGCTCCTTTTGCGATGCCAAGCGATAGGGCAGCAATCGAAATCCGGCCTCCATCGAGCACCTGCATAGATTGGATAAATCCTTCGCCTTCAGCGCCCAGCATCTGGCTTTTGTGCACCCGGCAATTGTCAAATATCAGTTCGGCTGTTTCACTGGCACGCATGCCCAGTTTGTTTTCTTTTTTACCGCCCCGGAACCCGGGCGTGTTGCGTTCCACGATAAAGGCGGTCATACCCCGGCTGTCGAGCAATTCTCCGGTGCGAACGATCACCACTGCGACATTTCCGGAAATACCGTGCGTGATCCAGGATTTGGTGCCGTTCAGCACAAAATAATCGCCGTCGCGTTTGGCCACGCATTGCATCCGGCCGGCATCGCTACCGGTGTTCGGTTCGGTAAGGCCCCAGGCTCCGATCCATTCGCCGGTGGCGAGTTTCGGTAAATACTGCTGCTTTTGCGCTTCATTGCCAAAGGTGAGAATGTGGTTGGTGCAAAGTGAATTGTGTGCCGCAACGCTCAGTCCGATGGAGCCGCAAACTTTTGCGATCTCATCGATGATGGTAATATATTCCTGATAGCCCAGGCCTGCGCCCTGATATTTTTCCGGAACAAGTACGCCCAGGAAACCATGTTGGCCCATCTGGTGAAACAAATCAATGGGAAAATGTTGGGATTCATCCCATTCCATTACGTGTGGGCGGATGTAGGTTTCCGCAAAATCCCGCGCACTTTCGCGGATCAATTGCAAGTTATCGGTCAGCAGGTCTGCCGTGTTCGTCATAATTTTACTTGAATTTGGGTGGTGACTAGGATGTGGTTCGGGCTGGTTTTGGGCTTGGTTTATGGAGAACTTAAAATTCAATTTTTGGTTCAACGGAATTGTGGCAAATACCGGACGAAGCAGTACTTTTCCCTGTGCGCCCTACTCTTCCTTGCCTTTGGGATGCGCCTGCTCGTATACTTTGATCAAGCGATCGATGCTGTTGTGCATGTACACCTGGGTGGCCGCAAGGTTCGAATGTCCGAGCAATTCTTTGATGGCATTCAGGTCTGCCCCGTTATTTGAAAGATGCGTAGCAAAGGAGTGCCGCAATACATGCGGGCTGCGTTGCTCCGAAGTGGTAACCATGGACAAATACTTGCGCACGACCCGATACACTGCATCCGGTTTGAGTTGCCTGCCTTTTTTGTCTAAAAAAAGCCAGGGTTCGGTGGATACGGGAAATGCATCCAGGCGCAGGTTGAAAAAATCGGAGAGCATATCCGATAAATAACGCGCAAAGGGCGCCACACGCTCCTTCCCGCCTTTACCCAACACCCGGAATGTTTGCCGGCCAAGATCGATATCGGCTATACGCAAGTTAACCAGTTCACTGCGACGCATACCGGTGCTGTACAATATTTCGAGCACCAGCCGCTCCAGTTGGCCCTTGTAACCGGGCTTGAATTCAATTGCTGAAAAAAGCATCTGCATTTGTTCTTCCTGCACGAAAACCGGAAGCCGTTTGCCCATTTTGGGCGCCAGCACCTTTTGCATGGGGTCTTTGCTGATGTGGCCATGCTTTTTCAAAAACCTGAAGTAGGTATGCAGGCAGGAGAGCCGGCGGTTAACACTTCGGGCGCTCAGGCCATCCTGCATTTGGGATGCTGCCCAGGCGCGTATATGCAAATGCCTCACTTCGGTAACCGAAGTAAGGCACTGATGTTCTGTTAAAAAACTGAGGAAGTTCCGTAAATCGTTTTGGTATGCCGCCAGGGTATGCGGCGAGAATCGACGCTCAAGCGCCAGGTACTGAAAAAACGATTTTTCGTGGAACATCTGTGTTTGCGCTAATTGTACTTTGCAATAATACTCATTATTGCCGGCGAATTACCACAAGAGCACATTTATCAATCGTTTTTGTTGCCGTACATGTCTTCTTTGTACACGGCCTTCAAAATTTCGGCGCGGCGTTCCACGGAAGGTTTGGAAAACGCTTTGCGGCGACGCAATTCTTTCAGAATACCGGCGCGCTCAAATTTCTTCTTGTACTTCTTGAGCACCTTGTCGATGGCTTCGCCGTCTTTTACTTCAACTATGAGCATGTAAATCTCTTTTTTTGATAAATGATATTGTCTCGTGAAAATTCGGGCTGCAAAGGTACAACGAAAAGCATTGAATCTGCAAAGGAAGTTTTGAGAAATTACACGACACCGGCTCAAAAAAAGGTCTCCTGCGCCACCCGAAAGGTATTCGCATGGGCCTCAACGATGTCGGCCAGGCGCGGGGAATAACCGCCACCCATGCTCACAACGACCGGGATTTGGTTGTTGAGGCAAAATTCCAGGACAATGGCATCCCGCTGGCGGCAGCCTGCCCGGCTAATATGCAGCCGGCCTAGTTTATCCGTTTCCAGAATATCCACGCCGCTGAGGTAAAACATAAAATCGGGTTGCACAGTGTCGGCCAATTTGGGCAAGGTTTCCCGTAGCAACTTAAGGTAAGGTGCATCGGTCAGGCCATCAGGCAATGGAATATCAAGATCGGACTGTTCTTTGCGCAGCGGATAATTACGCGCACCGTGCATCGAAAAAGTGAATACCCGGGGCTCGTTCCGGAAAATATGGGCCGTGCCATTTCCCTGATGGACATCCAGATCGACGATCAGTATTTTTTGCGCCAACCCCTTGTTCAACAACCAGTTGGCAGCAACAGCCTGATCGTTGAAACAGCAAAAACCTTCGCCGCGGTCGGCAAACGAATGGTGCGTCCCGCCGGCAATATTCATCGCCACACCGTGTTGCAGGGCATATTGCGCGCACTCGATGGTCCCCTGGGTGATATGCCGCCCGCGCTCCACAAATTTTTTATTGATCGGAAAGCCAATGGCGCGCACTTCGCGCTCCGAAAGGCTCACTTGCGTCAATTTGTTCCAATACTCCTCTGTGTGCGTTTGCAGCGCCACAGATTTTTCCAGCAAATTCGGATGAAAAAAATTAGCCTCCGAAACAGTGCCCTCATACAGCAGCTGTTCCGGAATCAACTCATACTTGAGCATCGGAAACCGGTGCCCTTCCGGTAATGCGTATTTATAAACCGGGGAGTATGCGATTTTTAACATAAAACTTCAGACTCACGCTCAACTGGCGTGGGGAAAAGAGGGCACAATGCTCGCCATAGAATATTTTTTTCACCACGGAGCCACGGAGAACACCGAGTTTGATCTCCGTGTCCTCCGTGGCTCCGTGGTGAAAATTAGCATCACTTACGCGCAATGCATCGCCTTTCCTGTTATTGCACTGCCACACTAAACGCCAATGACCCGCTTTGGGTTTGCAACTGCAGCTGATACATGCCTTTGGGCAGGTTCAGCCCTTCAAACGGCACAATCGTTTTACCGGGTTTGGTGTTAGCCTGTATTGTTTTTACCAGGCGCCCCTGTGCATCAAGTAATTGAAACTGCACCGCTGTGGTTAGCAAACTGGAGAGTTCAACGCGAAAATCACCTTCCGTTGGGTTGGGTAGGATGTTCACATTGCTGACTTCAGGCAGTTCTTGTACCCCTACGAAGGTCAGACTGAAACTTTGCGTGCGATTGGAGGAAGAGCAAATATTTGTTGCCGTGAGTTTGACCGTGTAATCGCCGGGTGCGGCATAGGTATGCACCGGGTTGGCTTCTGTGCTGGTCGTGCCATCGCCAAAATCCCACAGGTAGCTCTGGCCATTGGCACTGTTGTTTGTAAACGTCACCGTACCGGCATCGGCCGACCAGGCAAAATTAGCGACCGGTGCGCTCAAAACTGGAATTACCAGAAAACTGGTGTCCACCCCGTTGGGGTTACTGACAATCAGGCGGACGTTTTTGTTGCCTTGTGTTAAATAACGTACCTCGTGCGGCCCCGGGCCTGTAGCACTTGAAGGCTGCGCTGCAGTACCAAACAGCCAGGTATAATCCGCCAATGGCCCGGCATCGACTGCCGTGTAAGTTATTGTATCCAGCCGGCAAATCGTATCTGCGGAAAGGAGCACCTCGGCCACCGGAGGGTTTGTGCTATACGCAATCAAACCGATGTTGTCCAAATAAATATTATTTCCAAAATCATTGACCGAGGCAAAACGGATAATGACTGTCTGGCCTGCAAAATCGTGCAATGGTGCCCCTTCCGTACGCCAATCCATGTCATCATTGGGTGCAAAAGACGCCGTCGTTGAGGCGGTCGTTGCCAACGTCGGGCCACCTTTGGCCCAGATTACGGTTGGCGTTCCACTTAAATCACAATTGGCAAATACTTCCACACGCAGGCTATCGCTCTGCACATTGTCATAGTTTGCATGTGCAAGGTCGAAACGGATGCCCGGATCGGGTAAATTGCTAAGATCAACAGGTATCAGGTACAGGTAATCCTCCTGCCCCTGGCCAAAATAGTTGTAACAGTTGATAAAAGTTGCGCGGGTATTTTGCCCGTTTGATCCGGTGACGGTGTTGGAACGAACCCAGGTCACGTCGCCATCCGGATTTTCTACAGACCAACCCATAGGCGGAAAGACCGGAGATTGAAATCCTTCCGTAAAAAACTCCGTTTCCGGTTTTACAATTGCGATGAACTCATGCACAATGGTATCATTGCTAAAAAAATCTTCGGCGCCATACGTAGACCAAATACGCAACGTATTCAAACCATTTTCGCTGATGGTCAGCTGTTGCATGAAAGAATAGTCGAGCGTAGCGCCCGAATCGATTACCGGGAGGATTTCTGTTACCACCGCTTCATTATTTAATTGGTAGCTCAACATCGCCCCGTCGATCGGGTTGGTACCGTCGTTGACAATGCGCGCCGTGACGGTAGTCAGGAAAGGATCACAACTAACCGTGGAGGAAACATCAGCAGGTTGAAGAACCTGGGCTATAGCTACATCATCGGGTTGCCGGCATTCTTTCAACCCGCCTGGCCAGCGGATAGCCACGGCACGGCGTCCGGTCAAACCGTTCGCATGACTAGCACGCACGGAAACCCACTGTTCAGCAGTCGGATTTTGAATCGGAAACGTAAACAGCGTCGTATCGGAGGTCCCGACGATTTCCATGTACTTTTGCCCCAGGGCATATACATCATAGCTCAGCGTGTCATTAACGGCCGTCCAGGAAATAGTCATGCCATCCGGGCATACTTTGTCGACGCTGATATTTTTCGGCACCGGTACGATCGACAACGGAAAATCCGTGGTATCACGGTTACTTCCACGGGCCAACTGGAGGCGTATCGTACTGTTGACAAGATTGGGGGTTGTCCAATCGAACATACGATTTGCACCGGATGTCGTGGCAATCGGAAGCCAGTTCTGGCCATTATCCTGGGAATAGCTCAGGGTAAAAGTCCCAGTTGTTCCATAGGCATCCCACTGGATCCGGGTTGATTCGCCCGGCACCAGGCCTTCGCCCCCTGCGGGGTACGTGATTTTCACCGAATTATCATAAAATTCCCAGGCCAGGTAATAGGATTGCGGCCCCATAGGCACTTCAAATCCTTTGATGGAAACCGTGTACTCCCCGGCTGCCGGCAGTTCGATGGCTACTTGTTCGGCATTGTTCAACGAGTCCCGGCCTTTCCCCGCAGGGGTATTCAGAATGGTCGGATCAGGAGTAGGATCAAGTTTCCAGGGCAGGTACACCGTGCTGCCATCGGGTGCAGTGACGGTAATATCCAGGTCGTTGATCAGGGCCCGGGAAGCATTTTGACTGGCGGGTGGTTCTACCCAGTACAGCATAATTTTAGCCAGTGCCATACCCGCAGGCACCTGAATCGTATGGGTGGATTCAGCCCCGTTTTCCACAGAGCCTTCCAGCCAATTTTTTTCTTTAATCAATTGATAGGCACGCCAGGCATTCACCTGACCCCAGCCAAACTTGAAATCCGGACCAACGTTGCCCAGGTCATTAGCCGTGTTCATGATCGCTGTTTTCAGCAGGGCGGCAGCGGGCTCCACCCCATAAATTTCTTTATACGCCTGTGTCAGCTGCGCCAGGCATCCGGCAATACCCGGAGAAGCCGCCGAGGTGCCACCAAAAACCTGGTAAGTATTGTTTTGGTCGGTTGAGTTTTGGTTTTGGCCATGGGCTGTGATATCCGGTTTGAGCCGGCCATCGTGTGCCGGACCACGGCTGGAAGAACTAACCAGCGAACCGTCGGCAAAAACGTTAGCCGTGGCGATACAATTTTTTGCCATTTTATGGCCGCCGGTGATATTACCCCATTGGGTGCCGGCACCGTAATCACAGTTTTGATTATTGGAGTTGCCGGCTGAAAAAACGTGCATCAGTGTTGGGTTTTCGAGCAATTGCTGTTCGACCGTTTGTGTAATGGTGGTGTAGCCTGCATTGCAACCATTCGAATAGGACGAGTTGGTAATGGTCACATTTTCCGAAAAGTGCAAGGGCAAAGTATTGTCTTGAAAATCTGCCTCGTAGCGGATTGTAAAAATATCGGCGCCAGCGGCCATGCCTTTCATAACCGGATCCAGGTTTCCGGCGCCAGCCAAAACGCCGCCTACACCGTCTCCGTGGTTGCTATCCGACAGATCATTGGCGTCGAACACATCGGTATTCCGACCTTTAAAATCGATATGTGGCCCCAGGATACCGTCGTCGCGCACCATCACTGTTACGCCGGATCCATCAAACTTGATACCGGCCGCTGCATCCATATCCAGCATGTTGGAACGGTGCAATGCCCGGCCGCCGATATCTTCCGGCTCACCAGGCGCCGGCAGTAATTCCATGTACCGCACGAAGGGCAGCGCTGCCAGGGCTTCAAGGTGGTCTTTCAGAAGTCGCACGTGTAAAAAGCCGTTTTGATTGCCTTCAAAAATGACCGTCATGCCATGCAACCGGCACAGTTCGGCGCCATCCGGAATCCGGATTTGCGGATAGAGTTGTAAAATAACGTCCACTTGATCATCATGCACTGCCCATTCGCCATAGGGCTCTTCGCGCAGATTCTGAGCCAATTTCCAGCGGGGTTTTACCGGAACAATGCTGCGAACATGTAATAATTCCAGTTTATTCAGGTCAAACCCTTCGGGCAAAGCCACCAGATAAGCGCCGAAAGTGACATAGCTGATAAACTGCACCCCTTCCTGCTCCAGGGCATTCCGCAACCTTGCAGTCGGGATCTCCGAACACTGGATATAGCGGATGTAATATCCGTCGATCAGCTCGCCCGGTTGCACATCCGGGTTTTGCCGAATGGCCTGATAATTGTCGGGAAAAAACTCGGTGCCCCAAGTAAAACGCACGGGGTAACTTTGCTGGGCAAATACACAGGGCATATTTAAAAATCCCAGCAATAGGAACAGAGCAGTAATGAATCGCATAGTGAACACAAGAGGTTTGATCTATAAAAAGATAGGATTGATCGTGCGGAATGTGTCGCTTGAAAAATAATTAAAACTAAACAGATGACCGAATGTCTGGTTTAGTGTCTAAACAGCACGAATAAAAAGTAAAAGTAAAAACTCAATGTTGATTTCCTTCCACATAAGCTGAATAGGTCTGCTAATGTCAAATTCTTGCCTTATTGCCGGTTGTCAACCAGTCGAAAACAATTATGATTGAACCATATGTTTGGATAGGGTTTATCGCCCTGGTGGGGTTGCTGATGTTTCTGGACCTGGGCGTATTCAACCGCAAAGCCCACACGCCCACTACCCGTGAATCGGGTATGGCCACCATTGCCTGGGTTAGTCTCGCCCTACTGTTCAATGTTTTTATTTATTACGCTTACGAATACAAATGGCTGGGTCTCGGCCTGTACGCCTACGAACCCATGGGCGGAAAGGAAGCGGCATTAAAATTCCTGACCGGGTATTTGCTCGAGGAAGCACTCAGCGTCGATAATCTGTTTGTGATGGCGCTGGTATTTGCGCGGTTTCGTGTGCCAAAACAGTACCAGCACAAAGTACTGTTCTGGGGCATCATCGGCGTGCTGTTTTTCCGCGGTTTGCTGATTGGCGCCGGCATTGCACTGGTGCACTATTTCACCTGGTTTTTCTATCTCTTCGGCGCTTTATTGCTCTATTCGGCGTACAAAATGTGGCGCCAGAAAGACGGTGATGAAGAGGAAGACCTGCACGATTACGGCATTGTAAAATTTATCCGCCGCTTTTACCCCGTGAGCCGCCACAATGCCGGCGGGCGTTTTTTTGTCGTGGAAAAACGGCGCTGGGCTTTCACCCCGCTTTTTGTGGCACTTATCGTTGTGGAAACGACGGATATCATGTTCGCTTTCGACTCGGTGCCGGCTGTTTTTTCTATAACGACAGACCCATTTCTCGTTTTTTCCTCCAATATTTTTGCCATTCTCGGCCTGCGTTCGCTGTATTTCCTGCTGGCCAATATGCTCGATCGCTTTGCCTATTTGAAATACAGCATGATGGGTATTCTGTTTTTTATCGGTGTGAAAATGGTACT
Organism: Lewinellaceae bacterium; assembly: GCA_020636075.1. Taxonomy (GTDB): domain Bacteria; phylum Bacteroidota; class Bacteroidia; order Chitinophagales; family Saprospiraceae; genus M3007. The sequence goes on from JACJYO010000001.1 coordinate 832,749, forward strand.
CCTACCCTCGGAAATCCATATTCCTGAACTGGTTTCCTTGCTGGCAATTGCTTCGATGCTGCTTGGTGGTATTCTGGCCTCCCTTTGGAATGAACGCAAAACCATTACGAAAGCATCTACACCTGTGGAGCCAACTGCGCCCGCTGACAAGTCCGAGCCGCGCCCGAAGAACGGTAGTCCATTAGTGATGATCGGGGCTCATTTGCCAAGTGCGGAGTACGAAATGCGGAATTCGGAGTAGGCATGTAGTGTCGGCGTGACTAGTAGTCACGCCGACACTTGCACATCGTATGTTAAATCACTGCGCCAGTTTATCCTCCTTGACTCCCATCAGCCCCAGCATCCAGGCGTATTCCAGGGCCCGCTCCTTGAGGCGTTCGAAGCGCCCCGAAGAACCGCCATGTGAGCCCGACATATTGGTTTTGAAAAGCAGGGCATTGTTGTCGGTCTTCATATCGCGGAGTTTGGCCACCCATTTTGCCGGTTCGAAGTACTGCACCTGGGAATCGGAGAAGGAGGTCAGCACCAGCAGGTTGGGGTATTCCTGCGCTTTTACATTATCGTAAGGCGAGTATTTTTTCATGTATTCGTATTCGGCTTTGACTGCCGGATTGCCCCATTCGGTGTATTCGCCAGTGGTTAGCGGAATACTTGGGTCACTCATGGTGGTGAGCACGTCTACAAAAGGCACCCCGGCAATCAGCCCGCGAAATTGTTGTGGCGCCATATTGGCCACTGCGCCCATGAGTAGCCCGCCTGCCGAACGACCGCTACCAAAAATACGGTCGGAACTGGTGTACTTTTCGGAACAAAGCATGGCTGCGCAATCGATAAAATCGGTGAACGTGTTCATTTTGTGCATCATTTTGCCATCCTCATACCAGTTGTAACCCATTTCCATGCCGCCGCGTATGTGCGCGATAGCATACACAAAACCGCGGTCCAGCAGGCTGATCACATCGCGATTGAAACCCGGAGTGTACGAAAAGCCATAAGACCCATAGCCGACGAGGTAGCATGGTGCGCTGCCGTCCTGCTTCGAACCTTTTTTCCGCACCAGCGAAACGGGCACCTTCACACCGTCGCGAGCGGTCGCCCACACAAACGCTGTTTCGTAATTATTGGCATCAAAACCACCCAGCACCGGTTCCGTCTTGCGCAGGGTTTTCTGGCGGGTTTCCATATCATAATCGAACACCGAACCAGGCGTTTTCAATGAAGAAAACCAGTAGCGCAGGTTTTTGGTGTTAAACTCCGGGTTTTGCATCGGCCCGGCGGCATAGGTTGGCTCCCCAAAATCGAGGTAATGCTCGCCGCGATCGACCCAGCGAATAATCCGCAATTGATCGAGGCCGCCTTTGCGCTCATTCGTTACCAGGTAATCCTGAAAAACTTCGATGCCCTCAAGCAGTACATCGGCGCGATGCGGGAGTACTTCCTTCCAGTTTTCACGCGCTGTGTTGGCCACCGGGGTTTCCATAAGCCTGAAGTTGGGCGCGTCCCAGTTTGTCCGGATCAGGAACTTATCGCCCCAATGTTCCAGGTAATAGAAAAAATCCGGCTCCTTTGGCCGAAACACCTGAAATGCGCCCATTGGGTCGTCGGCATTCAGGTAATGCGTTTCCAGGTTTTGCGTGTAGCCGTGGTTGATGAAAATGTACTGCTCCGATTTGGACTTGTCGAGGTTGAGGTACAGCGTTTCATCTTTTTCTTCAAAAACCATGGTTTCGCTTTTGCCATCGCCACCGATTTTGTGTCGCCAGATCTGATCGGTGCGCAAGGTAACAGGGTCTTTGGTTTCGTAAAACAGGTGCTGGCTGTCGTTGGCCCAAGCCGATGAGCCGGCCAGAACACCCGAAAACTTATCACCCCGCAGTTGGCCGCTTTCCAGGTCTTTGATTTGCCCTTCAAACAGATTGCGCCCGCTGTAATCGATCACGTAGAAAAGCAAGCGGTTGTCGGGACTTACATTTAGCCCCAGAGCGAGGCAATAGGCTTTGCCGGCAGCCAATTCATTCACATTGAGCATGATTTCTTCGGCTGCTTCCTGCGAACCTTTTTTCCGGCAGTAAATCGGGTATTCTTTTCCCGTTTCAAAACGGGTGTAATACCAATAGCCGTTTTTAAGGTATGGCACTGTGTTGTCGTCTTGTTTGATGCGGCCTTTCATTTCCGTAAAAAGCGCCGTTTGAAGATTGGAAACTGGCGCCAGCACGGAATCCGCATAGCGATTCTCCGCTTCCAGGTAGGCCACTACATCGGGATTATCGCGCTCGTTCAGCCAGTAATAATTGTCGATGCGTTTGTCGCCGGAAACTGCGATGAGTTCTTTCGGCTTTTTTTCAGGTCTTGGGGCGCTGAATTTATCCGGTTGAAATACAGAAGGTGGCACTGGATCGGGTGTGTTTGTTGTGGAAGATGGTTGTTGGCAGGCGTTAAAAAACAGGCCTGCAAAAATCAAAAACGTCAAGAACTGTTTCATGGTTTAACTGCATTTTGGGTTAAAAGTCGCAAAAATCCTTGGTACCTTTGTTACGCTTAGCCAACCGCCAGCCATGTCCACCATACAGCCTGTACAACCTGCCGATCTCGCCCAAATGCGCCTTTTGTGCGAAGGTTTGGCACAATGGGCCTACACTGATTTTGACCAGGCGCGTACAGCGGTGCAGGAGTTGGAAAAACGGATTACTGCGCAAACCCCGTTTGACATTCGTCTGGCCTACCACCGCCACCGGGCATTTCTGGAAAATCAATGGCGGCATTTTGACCAATCACTGGAGCATTTTTCCCAGGCCATCGCAATCCTGGATAGTCTGGCCGAACCCTTGCCACTGGCCGAATGCTGGCTCGATGTGGCAGCAGTTCAACTCAACCGCCGCGATTGGCCCGCCGCACAGCAATGCCTCGACCGTGCCCGCCGTTTTCTGGGAACTTTCGACGCACCGCATTTGCACGCTTTGCTCACTTGCCGCGAGGGTTTTTTACACCTGCATCTTGGCAATCACCGTCTGGCTTTGGACAACCTTCAGGAGTCGGAGCGTGTGCTATTGAGCCTGGGTGAACAAGCCTCCCTCAAAGATTTTTACATTCTCACTCTGGTGATCAGCGGACTTGGCGACCTCTACGAACGGCTTGATGAAAAAAACAATAGCCTGGACGCCTATTTGCGTGTGCTACCCCTGGTGGAACGCCACCAACTGCGGCCGCGCCTGCCCTGGCACTACCTCAATGCAGGCCGCGCAGCCCTGGCCCAAAACGACGCCGAACATGCCCGGGAGTGTTTTGAAAATGTGCTGGAATTTGCTGAAGAGGAGGAACCCGAAGCCAAGGCGCACGCCCTGGCCAATTTGGGCATTTTAGCGCTTCTGCAAAATGAAAACCAGCGCGCCGTGGAACTTTTCGATGAGGCTACTGCCCAATTCCCCAACCCGAGCAAACCCACCGACTTTACCAACCTGTCCAAAATCCAAAGCTGGCGTGCCGAACTGCTCTGGCAATTGGAAGATCTGGAGGAAGCCGAAAAATATTTCGGGCAGGCATTTGTCAATGGCCAGGAAGGCCATGACTTGAACCACCTTGCTCAAATCTGTCAGGCTCTGGCGCATTTGTGCGAAGCGCGCAGTGATTTCCAATCGGCCTGTCAATGGCAACGCCGCGCCACCGAACTGACGGAGCGCCATTACAACCAGGTGCGCGACCGCGAACGCCAGGAGATCGAGGCGCGGCACGACCTTGAACGCAGTCGCCAGGAGGCCCAAATGGCCAAATTGCGTGTGGCAAGTTTGCAACTGCGTGCCCTGCGTGCGCAAATGAACCCGCATTTTTTGTTCAACGCGCTGAACGCCATCCAGGGGCTGATCACCTCGGGCCGGAACGACGAAGCAGAAACTTACCTGGCCCGCTTTGCCAAACTCATGCGCCACACCCTCGAATACTCCGATCTGGAAGAAGTGACGCTGGAACAGGAAGTGGAGTTTTTGAACCGCTATCTCGACCTCAACCGCAAACTGCGCTTTCGCGAACGCCTGCAATACGAGGTGCTGCTGCCACAGGGCGCAGATGCCGGTGACCTGCTGATTCCGACTATGATCGTGCAGCCATTTGTGGAAAATGCCATTGAACACGGTTTGCGCCCACGGCAGGAGGGCAAACTCCGGATTGAGTTTCAACTTTCGGAAGACGAACGCATGCTGTTGTGCATCATCGAGGACGACGGTGTGGGCTATAACAAAGGCAAGGAAAAACAAAGTGCGCAACCTGCGTTCCAATCGCACCGCTCCCGCGGCATGGAGATCACCCGCGAACGCCTGAACCTGCTGCATAAATTGCGCAAAAACCAGGGCACGCAGTTTGTCAAGATCACGGACCTGGGCGACAAAACGAACGGTGCGCGCAGCGGTACACAAGTGGAGGTTTTGCTGCCTGTTCTACAAGCTTAATTTCGCTCTTCATATGTTGCTAGGATTTATTCTCGATTTATCCGCATTTGCCTCTGCAATGCTTATCGTTTGCTTGCTGGCGGTTTGTATTTTCGAAGCCATCAACGGTTTCCATGATACCGCCAACGCAGTTGCCACGGTTATTTACACCAATGCCCTGAAGCCGGTAGTAGCCGTGATTTGGTCCGGGATTTGGAATTTTCTCGGCGTAATCCTGGGCGGCGTGGCTGTGGCTATGAGCATTACCAAACTGATTCCTCTGGACGATCTGATGCTTCAACCCCTGGGCGAGAATATCGCTATGGTATTGGCGGTTTTGCTGGCAGCGATCAGCTGGAATTTGGGCACCTGGTATTTGGGGATCCCCTGCTCGAGTTCGCATGCGCTCATTGGCTCGCTGCTCGGCGGCGGCTTCGCATTTTGGACGGTACATGCCAGTGCTGGCCCAAACTGGGGAAAGGCCATGGACATTGGTTTGTCGTTGTTTATCTCGCCGGTTTTTGGCTTTAGCCTGGCCATCCTGATGATGTACCTGCTTAAGTCATTTGTCAAGAACAAGGTGATTTTTAATGAACCCAAGCCCAAAAAATCCCCTCCGCTTTGGGTGCGCAGTATTTTAATTGCCACCTGTACACTGGTCAGTTTTTTCCACGGTTCAAACGATGGTCAGAAGGGCATCGGTCTGTTTATGATCGTGTTGATGGCTTTTATGCCGCTGCAATTTGTTTTCAATCACTCGGTCCCCCTGGCAACGCTCCAGCAATCAGCACGCCAGTTGGAGTACCGGCTTGGCCAAGCCGAGGCGGGCACGTATACGGCCCATTTGCAAACACTGAGTGCTCATGCCGGGCGTGTTGCTGACAGCCTGGCTCAAATTGATAAGCAAAACAAAACTCAGCTCTATAGTTTGCGGAAAGACATTCAGGTGCTGGTAAAAAGCCTGGATGCCGATGTTAAGGCGGGCTTGTTGAAAGCCGCATATACGCCTGAAGTAAAAAAGGACATAGCAACATTGCGCACAGCCTATGAGTTTGCGCCAACCTGGGTGATCGTAATCATTTCCCTGTGCCTCGGTATCGGCACCATGGTAGGCTGGAAACGCATTGTGGTGACCATTGGCGAGAAAATCGGCAAAAGCCATTTGACTTATGCACAAGGCGCCAGCGCGGAAATTTGCGCCGCGGCAACCATCGGGGTTAGTACCGGATTTGGCCTGCCGGTAAGCACCACCCACGTATTATCATCAGGCATTGCCGGAACCATGGTCGCTAAAGGCGGTATCAAAAATCTGCAAAAGAAAACGATCAAGAATATTGCCCTTGCCTGGATACTGACGCTCCCGGTAGTGTTTGTGCTGTCTGCGGCATTGTTCTATCTGCTTCGGCTGCTTTTTTAATTACTTATGTTTTTATTTAATGAGGTGATGAAGCGAACATTGTCGGCGTGACTTGTACGGTTTCACATAGAAGACAGATAATAGCCTACGCGCGGTCCAACGACTCCAAGTCGTCTGACCGCTAACTCATTTATCGAAATTACTCTGTGAAACCGTAGTAGTCACACCGACAATAGACTGATCAAGTTCAACATTTTCAGAAGATAAAAGCCTCATTTGGGCTCATAAACCAGCACGGCTGCATTCTTTTTTTGAAACAGTTTTTTAGCCATGCGCTGCATATCGAGACTGCTGACGGCGCGGTAGGTTTCCACTTCGTCGTTCATCAGTTCGGCATTTTCCAACATTTCGTAGAAAGCCAGATTTTGCGCTTTGTTCAAAATGCTGGTTTCCGAAAACACAATGGTGCTTTCAAACCGGTTTTTAATTTTCTCCAGTTCACGCTGATCGACCGGTTCGGCACCAAGCCCTTCCAGTTCTGCCCAAATTGCTGCCAAGGCCGCATCCGTAGATACTGATTCGGAAACTTTTCCCTCCACAATGAGCAAGCCCGGATCAATATTGGCAGTCACATAGGCATCAATGGCGGTAAACAACTGCTGTTCCTTCACCAGGCGCCGGTACAGGCGGGAGGAGGCGCCATGCGACAGCACATCGGAAAGCAGATCAATCGGGTAAAAATCCGGGTGCAAACGCGGCGGCGTACGGAAAGCGATGTATACGGCCGGCACGGGCACATCGGCCTTCACTGTGCGGGTTTGGAGTTTTTTTTGTGGTGGCTCGGCAGTCAGATTATGCGTTGGCGTTGGTCCGGCAGGAATGCTGCCAAACCATTTTTCTACCAGCGGGAGCACTGTTTCCGTATGGATATTGCCCGCAATGGTCAGCACGGCATTGTTTGGCGTATACCACCGTTGGTAAAAACTGCGCACGTCTTCGATAGTCGCGTTCTGCACATGTTCCGGCGTTAGCCCGATGACCGGCCAACGGTACGGATGCACTTTGAACATCATGTCGGACAAATGGTGCCAGACATCGCCGTAGGGTTCATTCAAACAGGTTTCTTTAAACTCTTCCACCACCACCCGGCGCTGCACGTTCAGGGCTTTTTTAGTAATTTTCAGGGCCAGCATCCGATCACTTTCCAGCCAGAGGGCCGTTTCCAGGTTTTCGACCGGAAGTATCTCGTAAAAGGTGGTGTAATCGTTGGTGGTATACGCGTTATTCTCGCCGCCGGCTTCTTGCAGCGGATCGTCAAAATCGGGCGCATTCCGGCTGCCGGCAAACATCAGGTGTTCGAACAAGTGTGCGAAACCGGTCCGGTCCGGCATTTCATCCCGAGATCCAACCTGGTACAGGACGTTTACGGCTACCAGCGGTGTATTGCGGTCTTCATGCACCAGCACTCGCAGGCCGTTGGCTAAAATGGTACGCGTGAAGGTCACCATGTTTATTTGTCGTTTTGGGTTGTTATATGCCTTCGCCCCGGTTTTTCTGCTCCCGAAACTTGCGGTGCACCGGCCAATTGAACAATTTGGAGGTAAGCATAGGCACAAAGAAAAAACCGGCAGTGATCAGGGAAATAACCAGATCAACCTGTTCACTTTCTACCCAATGCGCCCAGGCCTGATGTTGGCAGAAATGACAGGGCAGGGCCAGGAACAGTTTTAGTCCCAGCAAACCAATTACTATAAATGCACTGTATTCCAAATATGGATAGCGCTCCAAGAGGCGGACAAACCATTGCGCCACAAACCGCATAGCCAGTATTCCGATAAACACACCTGTGCAAATGAGGAAAAGATTATCGGTAAAGGCTACCGCTGCAAAAACATTGTCGAGGGAAAAAGCCAGGTCCATAATTTCCACCGCCACTACGGTAGCCCAAAATGGCCCCATCCAGCCCAGGCTGACGCGGTAAAACCACTTTTCCTGTTTGTTCAGCGTATCGTCGTCGGTTTGGGGCGTCGATTTGGTGTAGAAAAAGTCAAAAGCCAGGTAAAGCAGATATATGCCGCCCAGAGGCTTGAGCCACCAGATTTTTATCAGATAGGCGGCAAAGAGCAAACACAACCCGCGAAAGACGTAGGCGCCAATAATACCATACCGAAGCGCGCGCGAACGTTGGCGCTGCGGAAGGTCCATGACCATTGTGGCCAGCACCGCAGCATTGTCGACCGACAACAAGCTTTCAATGAGGATCAGGTTGAATACGATGACCGATGCACTTTCGAAGTCGGTCCCGAGAAGTTGCTCTAAAAATTGGAACATGAAACGAACCAGGATTGAAAAACGCCGCGAAGATGGGAATTTTGGAGGGAAAAGCTAAAAGTATTCCAGGCAAGGGCGTTCAAATAAAGTACGGTGCAGATAACAACCAAATAAAAATCCTGTTGTTAAATGGGCTGATTTTTTGTTTCAAAATCCAATCCAGTCACCATGAAAAAGACACTACTCGCATTAACCGTATTGGCAGCAGCCGGTCTCCTGCTTGCTTGTTTTGATTCAAATAAGGTAGCCGCCAGGCCAGCGGAGCCGACGCAACAAAAATCTATGACTACATCTTTTTTTCAGTTTACGGTCAACGCTCTGAGTGGCGAGCCAGTAGCCCTCGAACAGTTTCGCGGCAAAAAAATTATTGTGTTGAATGTTGCCTCCAAATGCGGGTACACGCCTCAATATGCCGATTGGGAAAAATATTTCACCGAAAATAAGGACAACGTGGTAGTCCTTGGATTTCCTTGCAACGACTTCATGGGGCAGGAGCCCGGCTCTGCAGAAGAAATCGCCGATTTTTGCCAGAAAAACTACGGCGTCAGTTTCCCCATGTTTGAAAAACTACACGTTAAGGGCGACGAAAAAGCCCCGTTGTATCAATGGCTCACCGATCCGGCCCAGAACGGCTGGAACAGCCAGGAACCCACCTGGAATTTTTGCAAATATCTGATCAATGAAAAAGGCGAACTCACGCATTTCTTTGCCTCCAAGGTAAAGCCCGACTCGCCGGAATTTCAAGCAGCCATCGGTTCTTAAGGGCGCCCTCTGCGGTCGCCTACCGCAAAAGTTGCTTTACTTGCGAATCAGGGGGCAAAATGTATCCGGCTGACCTCCTCAAAGCCCGTAGGGCTGTCATTTTAGTAGGAATTTGTGCCATAGAAATAATAGCACCGTAGGCGCGGCATTATAATGGCACGCCTACGGCGTTTGGAAAACTGGTTGGCAACTTGCATCTACTACTAGAATGTCAGCCCTACGGGCTTTATTCGGAGCTGTTATTGCCAATTTAGCTCCGGATTCGCAAGAGATTCATGTTGTTTTTTGCTTCTGTGTAAACTCCGGATCATCGGCTTGCTTTCAAATTTCTATTATTCCGGATCCCGGAGCCGGGCTTTTCCGCTCCTTGGGCTCTTTTTATTGCTGATCCATGCAGATAGCGGCTAAGCCTCCTTTACAATTAAGTAAATACCGATTAGATTTGTACCCTACCCACCGGTCCTTGTCCTGAATCATTTCTAACATTTGGTAGGGCAATGAAATGGATCAATCAGCTTTCCGACCTGCTGGCTGTTATCATCTGGAATATTTTAGTGCTGGCAGAAATTTCCCCGGGATTTGGTATTCAACATCACGAGAAGAGGCACAAATGGTATGCCCGCTTGTCTCGATTTGCGCTTTTGGCAATGGTTTCTAGTATACTGTTATCAGGAGGCGGTTAGGTGCTTTTTGGCCAGGAGCGTTGTTCCTAACAACACAGAACCAACCAATAAAAAAGAATCAAATATGAAATCGTCAGATCTTTTCCGGTTTACCTGCCTGCTTTTCGGGCTTGCGTTATTGACTTCCTGCCAAAAAGAAGACCCGGTTCCCTCTCAGCCGGACAACCCGACAATAAAGAAAACACCTCTTGAGGTCATTTGGCAAACAACACCCACGGATGACCTGTGGCTGCAAGTCATCGGGATTTATCAAAACAAGGTTTTATACGGGTCCGGTAATTATTCGACAGGGCAAACACTTGTGCTGGCAGATGGCAGAACCGGGGAAACGGTCTGGGAGAAACCAATCAAAATACCCCCCAGCTATCGGAATATTCCGGTGGTGTACGGAAATTTCCTGTATTACAAGGAATACTTGGGTAGCAGGATCTACCGGGTACCGCTCGACAATACCGGTCCGGCTGTTGAGTTTGTTATGGTTCCCGGTTACACCACACCATATTTTCATTTTTATGGTAGTTCGGCAGTTGTACAGTACCTGGATGGCTATTCATATTCCGATTATGAAAAAATAGCCTTGGTTGACACCTTAACAGGTAGTTTAGATGTAATAATGGCCATCCAAAGACCAGCAAACTTTCCACCCACTATTTTAATTACCGATATTCCCCAAATCTGGAATTTGCCAAACGGCGATACCATATTGACCGTGTTGAAGATGGATGGAATTCCGAATTACAAACTGTTATCCCGGAATCTCAGCACTGGCGATACCTTGTACAATATCACCATAAACGAGTCGAACCCTATCGTATTTTCTCCCGAAAGGTTTCTGGTCTATGATGGGCGGATATTTGTGGCTTTTGAGGACAAGGTGCATTGTTATCAAGCCGACTCAGGCGTTAAATTGTGGTCCTACACAAGCAGCCAGTCTCAGTCAAATATCCGGTTGGGCATTTTTGCCTCCGGTGATGCATTGGTCATATTGGGTAAGACAAAAAACAGCGCTGCCCGCAATATTGCCACAGGGCAATCGCTCTGGCATAATGACCTGGATGTTTTCCTGAATACTGCAGTGTCAAACCCAATCTTTTTTAACAACCGGATGTTCTACTCCGGGGCGATCAGTGGGATCAATCTGGAAACCGGAATTGATGATTGGCGATTCTCAGCTGACCTAATAACCGGAATGAGGTATTCGCCGGAGCTGAATATCCTGTTTGGTATCAAAGGAGACCTTAATGGGATAAAACAGGTTGTAGCTTACAAGTACCAGGAATAATGTGCTGGTCACGATGTAATTACCCTACCTACCTGGATGCGAAAAATAATCAGTCAGCTCGACACAACATTTGCTGCTTAAATAAACAGCAAGTCAGGAATCCGCCCGCCGTAGCTGGCCATATGTTCTGTAGCCGGGGTTAACCGGCGAAGAAATCAGAAAGACTTTTGCGCCCGTCATGGTGCGCAGTTCAATTGATGATTGGTCGGTAAGCAACACAAAATCAAATTGTTTGGCGGCCTCGCCATTGAAACTCAGTTCGCCTTCCAGCACATACGCGGAATAAATCTTCGACTGGTCTGCTTCAAAACTGTGCAACCCGCTGCCGACATCGAGGCGCAGCACCTCCACACCCGGCGTATCCATCCGGAAGGGGCTCCCCGCCCCTACCAGGGTTTTGATGCTCACGCCGTCATCCATGTTTACCGGAAAATCGGCGGCATGGTAGTCGTCGTAGCTGGCAGGTTTGTCCAATGTTTGGGTCAGATCGGGATCAAACCAGATTTGAAACATCTCGGCGTCCTTACCCATCCACTCCGAATGCTGGATGCCGTTGCCAGCGCGGATAATCTGTACATCGCCGGTACGCAAAGAGCGCCATTCTTTCAATTTGGTATCATAATGGCGTATTTCTCCGGCCAGGATAAAAGAGCAAATCTCGAAACCCTGGTGCGGATGCAACCCGATCGTACTATCGGTCACAGCGCGAGCATGCGCCCAATAAAACAGGTTGGAATACGGCCGGATGCTGGAGCGGTCTTGTGGAAAACCGATCGGTTTGTTCTCAACGATCTCGCCGCCGTTAAAGGCGCCATAGCCTTGTTTTTCTTTTGGTATAATTTGAACTGGCATAGTTTACGATTGCAGTTGAATAAGCAAATTGAACGTTTAAAATAACAGCCGGTAGAGCAAGATTGTTCGGGTCAGTAGGCGTTGAGAAATGGTTTTGGCCAAATGTCAATTCGCGCACTTTACATCCGCAAATTTTCGGATGCAGGAAGGAAAACCAGCGAACAGTTGGCAAAGTGTGGCTAAGTTTTACGATTTATTACCACAATACCCTTTGATTTGCGTGTTCTGCCTATATTTGCGCACTTTTTTCAAACCGGTGTTCGTCCGGAGCGCGTTTTTTTTAAAGCCCGGCTTTAAACGAATTCCGGAATTACAAGCTAAAACCCCGGCATCGGGTACCTGAAATTCACTCATTCGCTTAATCATTTACTCTACCTATAGGTATGCAAAGCAAAGGTGTTGTACGTTTTTTCCTCATTACCCTCACATTGGTGTGTTTGTACCAATATGCGCTGATTATTCCTACATCTAAAGTAGAAAATGCCGCCTCGGAATACGCGAAGACGTGTTCTGAAAACACCAACCAATCGGAACGTACTTGTTACAGCAATTATCTGGACTCCCTTTCCACGGAAACAGTCTTTGAACTTCCCCTGATTAAAAAATTTACCTATGCCGACTTGAAAAAAAGTCAGTTGGCCATGGGTCTTGACTTGAAGGGCGGCATGAGCGTGCTCCTGCAGGTGGATCTTCAGGAGTTTCTCAAAAGCCTTGCCGGGAACACCACAGATCCTGCCTTCCAGGCAGCACTTGACCAGGCAAGTGCGGCACAGGCCACCCAGCAAACAGACTACATTACCCTGTTTGCCAACGCCTGGAAAACTACGGGTAACGGCAAATCGATGGCTTCCATTTTTGCCCGTAATGAAACGCTCAAGGGGCAGATCAATTTTGACTCACCTGATGCGGATGTCCTGCGCGTCATTCGCGGCATGGCAAATACCACAGTAGATGAGACATTCAAACGCCTCAAGCAACGTATCGACAAATTGGGGGTTGTACAGCCCAACGTCAGCCTCGACGCCGCCCGCGACCTGATCCTGGTTGAGTTGCCAGGCATCGACAACCCGAAGCGCGCCCGTGATATGTTACAACGCAGTGCAAAACTGGAGTTTTGGGATACGTACCGCTTTGGCGACGAAGGTATTGGCCAAGCTTTGATTTCAGCAGACACCAAACTGCGCACCATGGGCTATGGCAATTCGGACACCACGACGGTCCAGATGGTGAAAGACACCAGTTATGTATACCCGGCAGGCCCGGACGGAAAGCCCGACTCCACGGCACAACCGGAAATGAAGGTAACGGATCGTCCTGCCGAGCAACAGCAAACTGCAGGGCCATTGCTCAGCAAACTGAGCCTGGCCGGCGACGGCCGCAGCGTGGTGATGGGTTATGCTGATAAAAACAAGATCAAGATCATTGATACCATGCTGAACAAGCCTGAAATCCGGGCATTGTTCCCGGTGGATTTGCGGTTCCTCTGGAGTCTGAAACCCATCGAAGAGCAGGAAGGTGTCAACTCCTCCATTGCCGGCAAATATGAATTATACGCCATTAAAAAATGGCGCAACCAGGAAAAGGCCCGTCTGGACGGTGGTGTGGTAACCCGCGCCAGCGAGCAACCGGACCCCAATTCTGCCGACATTTCGGTCAGCCTGGCCATGAACAACGAAGGCGCCCGGATTTGGGCTGAAATGACCAAGTTAGCTTACGAACAGGGCAACCGCGAAATCGCTATCGTACTGGATAATGAAGTGGTGAGTGCACCCCGCGTAATCAATCCAATTGAAGGCGGCAACTCGTCCATTACCGGCGGTTTTAGCCTCGAAGAAGCGAAAGACCTTGCCAATATCCTTGAGGTTGGTAAACTACCTGCCGGAACGCGCATCGTTCAGGAAAGCCAGGTTGGTCCTTCACTTGGTGCCGATAACATCAACAAATCGCTTATCGCATTGATCCTGTCGGTCATTGTGATTTGCGGGTTCATGATCGCTTACTATGCCCGCGGCGGTTTGATCTCTGTTATTGCACTGCTGGCAAACATCTTCTTTATCATCGGCACACTGGCTTCCATGGGTACCGTACTCACGCTGCCGGGTATTGCCGGTATCGTACTGACCCTGTCTGCTGCCGTAGATGCCAACGTAATTATTTACGAGCGCATCCGGGAGGAGCTCCGCGACGGTTTGACTTCGGTTAAAGCCATTGCCACCGGTTTCTCCCGCGCATTACCGGCGATCATTGACGCCAACGTGACGACACTGCTGACGGCATTCATTCTGATGTATTTTGGCTTGGGTCCGATCAAAGGTTTCGGAACCGTGTTGATGGTTGGTATTTTCAGTTCCTTGTTTACCGCTGTTTTGGTCGGTCGTTTGATGACCGAATGGTGGTTGGAGCGCGGCAAAACCGTAAACTATAGCATGCCCTGGTCAGAAAGATGGCTTGTTGATACCGATGTTGATTGGATCGGCAAACGCAAATGGGCCTACCTGTTTTCCGGCGCCATTACGGTTATCGGTATTGCTGCGTTTTTTGCACGCGGTTTCGAACTTGGTGTTGACTTTAAAGGCGGCTACTCTTTCAATATTCAGTTTGATAAAGAAATTAAACTGGATAATCTGCGCCAGGCGCTGAACACCTCCCTTGGCGGCAACCCGATCGTTAAAAAAGTAAGCACGGAAAACACCTTCAATATCACCACTTCGTACCTGATCAACGATCAGAGCAGCGATGTGATGGACAAGGTTATTGCCAAATTACATGAAGGCGTGCAAAGTACCGGCGACACCACCAGCCTTAAAAATTTCGCCGACACCGACGGAAGTGGTACACATATAACCGCTTCCAGTAAAGTTGGTCCAACAGTGGCCGACGACATCCGGGAGTCGTCCTTCCAGGCAGCCATCTGGGCACTGCTCCTGATCTTCCTGTACTTGTTGGTCCGTTTCCGACGCTGGCAATTTTCGATGGGCGCCGTACTGGCACTTTTCCACGACGTGGTGATCACCCTGACCTTTTTTACGCTCCTGCATGGATTGGTTCCGTTCTCCCTCGAAATTGACCAGGCCATTATTGCCTGTATCCTGACGGTCATCGGTTTCTCTGTCAACGATACGGTGATCGTGTACGACCGTATCCGGGAGTTCATCAACACCTATGCCGGCAGACCAAAAGAAGAGGTGTTTAACAAAGCCATCAACACCACCCTGAGTCGTACCTTGATTACTTCGGGTACTACCCTGGCCGCCGCCGCAATATTATTCTTCTTCGGTGGCGATGCCATCAAGGGCTTTTCCTTTGGTATGACAGTGGGTATCCTGTTCGGTACCTACTCGTCGATCTTTATTGCCTCCGCACTGGTAGTTGACATGACCAAGGAAAAAGTGCTCAGTGGCAAGGTTGTCGAAAACACCAAAGCCGAGTCGTCGGCTTACGCTAAAAAAACGAAGGCCAAGGCTAAATAGCAATTGGCCTATTGCAATTTGATTTCAACCTCCCGCAGCAGATGTCCTGTTGCGGGAGGTTTTCTTTTTACCTTGGTACCTTATTCGCCAATGGCTTAATGCTAATGGTTTTCTTTTAAAATGAACGGAATTTTTAAAGACACCAGTAATGATGAAATCCAGTCTCTTATTCCTGCTGTTGTGCATTGCCGCTACCTGTATGGCACAACCAACCGCCGACCCTTACCTGCAACGCGCCCGGCAGATTTTGAAAAAAACACCGGTGATCGACACGCATGTTGATTTCCCGTACAGCCTGGTAGAACACAAGGAATGGTTTACACCCGGTTATACAGCATTGTCACTCAAACATCCCATTGGCGATTTTGATTATGCCCGGGCCAAAGCCGGTGGACTGTATGGTCCATTCATGTCGATTTATATTCCTGCAAGCTACCAGAAGATTCCGGGTGGCGCCAAAGCGCTTGCCGACTCACTCATCAATATGGTAGATGCCATCGTCAAAGACTACCCGGACAAATTTGCCCTTGCACCACATGCTGCCGATATCGTTCGAAACTTTAAAAAAGGGATTATTTCACTACCTATGGGTATGGAAAACGGGGCCCCACTCGAAACCCTTGCCGATGTTGCCTATTTTCACCAGCGTGGAATCCGTTACGTTACCCTGACACACAGCCGCGACAACCAAATCTCCGATTCGTCATACGATACCCTGCACACACATGATGGTTTGAGCGCCTACGGGCGTGATGTGGTGCGTGAAATGAACCGCGTTGGCATCCTTGTCGATGTTAGCCACCTCACTGATGCTGCAATTTGGGATGTGCTGGAGGTGACCACCAAGCCGGTGATCGCCACCCATAGTGGCTGCCGGCATTTTACGCCCGGCATGGAGCGCAACCTGCCCGACACGCTGATCCGGGCAATTGCCAAAAATGGCGGGGTGATCCAGGTACCATTCAGCCACTACTTTATCAGTTCAAAAAGCCGGGAGCTGTTTTTTCAGGCCGAAAAGGACATGAAGGATAAGGGTCTTGAAGAAGATAGCCCTGAAGGCCGCCAGTTTATTAAAAACGCACTGGCTAATGGCCCTATCAGTGTACGTGATGTTGCCGACCATATTGACCATATTAAAAATTTAGTAGGAGTAGACTACATTGGCCTCGGTGGCGACTTTGACGGCGTGGGCCTGGCGCTCCCGCCCGATCTTGCCGATGTCAGCATGTATCCGAATCTGATTGCCGAATTGCTACGGCGGGGGTATTCCAAACGGGATATTCGGAAGATTTGTTTCCAAAACACCTTGCGGGTGTGGAAGGCGAGCGAGTGATTCTCAATTTAGTTTTGAATAGGTCATAAAAAAACGAGCCATCTCGAAGCGCATTGATGCTTAGATGGCTCGTTTATATATTTGAAAAATGTAGTTCTAATCCACCTTTTCTTCCCCAGCGACTTCAGTATCCGCTTTTTCAGCAGCTTTCTTTTTGGGTGCGGCAGCCTTTTTGGCCGGAGCCTTTGCTTTAGCCTTGGCCGGTTTCTTTTCCGCCGTTGCAATTTCCTGAGGGGCCTCAACTTCGGCTTCAGCCACCTTATTTTTCTTGGTCGCAGCAGATTTTTTAGCCTTTGGCTTTTCTTCTTTTCCCGGCGCCTCCGGAGCAGGTTTCTCTGCTGCGGGCGCAGCCTTTTCTTTTTTCATCGACTCCGCAAACTCCTCTGCTTTTTCAAGTGCATCGCCGAGCAGGTCATCTGCTTTATCGATAGCCTCTTCCATAAGGTCGCCGGCTTTTTTACCCAGCACCTTGCCAACTGCCTTCACACTGTCCAACATATCTTCCATAGATTCACCCAGAATTTTACCTGCGGCTTTGAGTACGTTTTCTTCATTTTCCGCTTCGGGTGCTTCGGTATGCTCGGTTTGTTTTTGTTCGGATTCCGCGTCTGTAGTCGTTGCGATTGTGGCTGCAATTTCTTCCTTTGCTGCTTTTTTGGCTTCTTCAAATTTTTTGCGCTCAGCCTCTTTTTCTGCGCGTTTGGACTCTTTCGCCTTGGCATTTTCAATTTGGCGCTCAATATCCGACCGGGTTTGGTGCATCTCCGCGAGTTTTTCGCGTTTGGAGGTCACCCGTTCCTCGATCATTTTGATTTTAGCGCTCCGAATCTGTGCCTCCAGTTGACCTTCCGTGGTGGCTACTTTTTTATTTTGAAACGCGAGTTCCTCTTCATCGCGGCGGATGCTGCCCTCCATGCGGCGGATGGCATCGTTGAGGCCACCAAGCCTCCGCTGGTGCCGCTCCACGAGTGAGCCTTCGTTTGCTTTTGGGCCAAATTTTTTCTCCTTGGCTTTTTTAAAGGCGCCATCGAGCCGCGACCACAGTTTGTTCCGGTGTTCATTGCTCATTTTGGCGTCGCGGTACCGGCGTTGCAGTTTTTTAAGGTCGTCAAAAATTGTATTCAATTTGGCGCCACCGGCAGCAATTCGAGCTTCAATTTCCGTAAGGGTTTCGCTGAATTCCTCAAAAACTTTTTGCGAGGAGGCCATGAATTCATCTTGCACTTTGGCACGCAAAACCTTCATTTCATCAAACAACCCGTTGATATTGTCGCGCAGTTGATCGGCATGGTGGCGGAACAGGTTGCGTTCACGCGCCTGCTCCTGCACCTTATCCCAGAACCCGCGCAGCCCATCCCACACGTCCTGGCTGTATTCGCTCATATCTTCAATTTTTTCCTTGAATTCGGCGAGTTCATGTTCATAGGCCTTGTGCAATTTGGCCGATAAAACGGCGAAGTGCCATTCTGTTTGGGCGCGGGTAATTAAATCGCCGCGTTCAACTTTCAGGTCATCGGGCAACAGGCTATCGGTCACGCTCAAGGGGCGTTCCTGCATAGCATGTCCTTCCGGAAAAGGAACTTCGGCGTCGTTGCGCCAATCTGCCATTAGTTTGTTAACAAACTCTTCGGTGGCTATCGATTCCGGAAAAGTGTGCAGCAGTACTTTGTTGTCATCAGCCCTTAGTTCCAATGCGATCAGTACTTTCTCATTTTCTGCGTTGGTTCCCCAAACGACAATCTTGTTCTTCATTTCTATACAGTTTACGGTTGACGGAGGCGGTTGTCTCTGTTTTTCGGGCACCCGCCGTTTTTCATAATATCACGGTTAAAATACCTGCAAAGGTAAATTTAGATTGAAATAGCGTCTTTTTGTGCTTTTTCGGCGCTTTGTTTTAAAATGCCCTGCTCCAGCAAATACTCAGCAATCTGGATAGCGTTTGTGGCGGCACCTTTGCGCAGGTTATCCGATACCACCCACATATTCAGGGTTTTAGCCTGGCTTTCATCGCGGCGCAGGCGACCGACAAACACAGCGTCTTTGTCCTGCGCATCGAGCGGCATGGGATACTTCAACGCGGCCGGATTGTCGTGCACTACCACACCGGGCGCTTTAGCCAGCAGGTCGCGCACCTCATCCAGGTCAAATTCCTGTTCGAACTCTACGTTCACCGCTTCCGAATGTCCGCCCATGACCGGCACGCGCACTGTGGTTGCGGTTACGCCAATGGTATCGTCCCCCATGATCTTTTTGGTTTCGAGCACCATTTTCATTTCTTCTTTTGTGTAGCCGTTTTCCAGAAAAACGTCGATATGCGGCAGCAAATTCAAGTCAATCTGATAGGGGTAAGCATTTTCGCCAGTTCTCCCGGCTCGTTCGTTCATTAATTGCTCTACCGCCTTGACGCCGGTTCCGGTAACCGATTGATAGGTACTGACGACCACCCGCCGGATGGTGTACCGGTCGTGAAGCGGCTTGAGTGCCACCACCATCTGGATGGTGGAACAATTCGGGTTGGCGATGATTTTATCTTCCGGAGTAAGCACTTGAGCATTTACTTCCGGGACAACGAGTTTTTTCCCGGGATCCATACGCCAGGCGCTGGAGTTGTCGATCACCGTAGTGCCAACTTCCGCAAACTTGGGGGCCCAGGCCAGGGAAGTGCTTCCTCCGGCGCTGAAAATAGCCACATCGGGCCGAAGGGCTACAGCATTCTCCAAACTCACGATGGTGTAATCTTTGTTTTTGTACCGGATGGACTTGCCCACCGAACGCTCGGAAGCAACCGGAATCAATTCCGTGATTGGGAAATTGCGCTCGCTGAGCACCTGAAGCATTTTTGTGCCGACCAGCCCTGTGGCGCCTACAACTGCTACTCGCATTTTATGGTGTTTGTGTGATTGAGTGATTGTGTGGGCCGCAAAGATACATGGTAAAATTTCGAATCAGCTTATGGAAATACGTTGAAATGGCGACCTTTGCGCCGCAATAATCGATACACTATGATTTTTCGTATTCACAAAGAGGGATATGCCATCCTCGCTGCGGTCGGTATTTTCCTGCTTTCCCTGAATGCAGCCTTGTGGGTCCTTGATCAGCTGTACTTCTGGCCGGTGGCCGTGCTTTCGCTGATACTTTACGGCTTTATTCTGCAATTCTTTCGGAACCCGGTTCGCGAAATTCCTGTTAAGAACAATCAACTGGTTTATGCTCCGGCCGATGGACGAATTTGTGCCATCGAGGAGACCTACGAAGGTGAGTATTTTAAGGAAAAACGGCTTCAAATATCCATATTCATGTCGCCGCTCAACGTGCATGTAAACCGCAATCCGGTTTCAGGCCTCGTCAAATATTTCCGGTACCACGCCGGAAAATACCTCGTTGCCTGGCATCCGAAAAGCAGTACAGAAAATGAACGAACCACCGTGGTTTACGATACCGGGTCGGCACAAGTGCTGATGCGCCAAATTGCCGGCGCAGTGGCCAAACGGATCAAATGGTACGTACAGGAAGGCAGTAAAGCTGAGCAGGGCGAGGATATGGGTTTTATTAAATTCGGCTCGCGCGTTGATTTATTTTTACCCATACATGCCAAAGTGGAAATAACCATGAATCAACAGGTTAAGGGAAATCAAACCCTGATCGCACGGCTTCCTTAAGATGCCTGAATTGTTGATGTGTTCGCACAAAACTTGCCATTAAACACACCATGACTGAACAAGAATTGCTCCGCCGGGAATCGCTGCAAAAACTGCGCGATCTCGGCATTGACCCCTACCCTGCCGAAATGTTTGAGGTAACCGCACAAGCGGCTGACATCCTTTCAAACTACCAGGAAGAAGAACTGGAAGATGGCAGCAAAAACCGCCTGAACTATCAGGATGTTGCCCTTGCCGGCCGCATTATGGCTACCCGGGAAGCCGGGAAGGCGTTGTTTATGAACCTTCAGGACAGCAGCGGCCGCATTCAGCTATACCTCCGGCGCGATGAGTTGAGCGACGGCGAGGATTTCACCTTTTTTGATGTTGTCCTTAAAAAACTGCTCGATTTGGGCGACTACGTAGGGGTTCAGGGTTATGCCTTTAAAACAAAAACCGGGGAAGTATCGGTCCGGGTGTTGAAATTCAAGATTTTATCAAAAAGCCTGCGTCCGCTGCCCATTGTGAAACGCGACGCAGAGGGCAATATTCACGACGCTTTCACCGACCCGGAACAGCGCTACCGCATGCGGTACGTAGACCTGACCGTCAATCCGGAACACCGGGAAATTTTCATCAAGCGGAGCAAATTGATCAAAACCATGCGGGCCTACCTCGACGAACTGGGTTTACTGGAGGTGGAAACGCCGATCCTGCAACCCATTCACGGTGGCGCGGCAGCCCGCCCGTTCACGACCCACCACAATACGCTGGACATGAAATTGTACCTGCGGATTGCAAATGAGCTTTACCTCAAACGCCTGATCGTCGGCGGCTTCGACGGGGTATATGAATTTGCCAAAATGTTCCGCAACGAAGGCATGGACCGGACCCACAACCCCGAGTTCACTGCACTGGAATTTTATGTGGCGTACAAAGATTATATCTGGATGATGGGTATAACGGAGCAAATGCTCGAACGCGTGGCGCGCGCCCTCAGCCCGGATGGCAGTGCCACCGTGGAAGCCGGAGGGCATACACTCGACTTTTCCGGGCCGTACACCCGGCTCACCATGTTTGACGCCATCAAAAAATACACCGGCCTCGACGTGGAAAGCGTTTCCGAAAATGAACTCCGCGCCTATTGCAGCAAAGAACATATCGAGATTGACCCTTCCATGGGCAAGGCCAAATTGATCGACGAAATTTTTGGTGAAAAAGTGGAGGCGCACCTTATCCAGCCCACTTTTTTGATCGATTACCCGGTTGAAATGTCCCCGCTCACCAAAAAACACCGGAGTAAAGCCGGGCTGGTGGAGCGGTTTGAATTGTTCGTACTGGGCAAAGAAGTTGCCAACGCCTATTCCGAATTGAACGACCCGATTGACCAGCGCGAGCGCTTCGAAGACCAACTCCAATTGGCTGAACGCGGCGATGAGGAAGCGATGGCCATGGATGAGGATTTCATTCGCGCGCTGGAGTATGGCATGCCGCCAACTTCAGGCATTGGTTTTGGCATCGACCGCCTGGCCATGTTGTTTACCGGGCAAACCAGCATCCAGGAAGTTTTGTTTTTCCCGCAAATGCGCCCGGAACATTAGAGGCCATCCAGGCATAAAATTTATAATTAAATAACACCCCGAGGATTCCGAATAATAACCGGCCTTTCTTCAACACTGCTGTGTTTACATTTTGAAGAAAAAAACCGGCGCCGCACATTGTGCATATTTCATCAGACTTATCCAACGGCCGCGTCTTTTTCAAGGCGCGGCCGTCGCTTTTAAATTAGAATGCCCGGACAAAAGCACCTATTTTACCGGCTTAAATAAATTTCAAGCATGGTCATCTACGGTTTTTTTCTTGGACACTGGTTTAGCTCCATTTTCATTCAAACCTTCTTCCACCACCGCTACGCTTCGCACAAAATGTTCACGATGAACAAGTTCTGGGAGCGTTTTTTTCACTTTTTCTCCTACGCTTCGCAGGGTTCATCCTTTTTAGTACCCAGGGCGTACGCCATCATGCACCGGATGCACCATGCATTTTCGGATACCAAGCAGGATCCGCACTCACCGAATTTTTTCAAAGATGTCTTTGCAATGATGTGGCATACGGCCAAACTTTTCAATGACCTGATCAATAATAGAATCGAAGTTTCCAAGAAGTTTTTGGGCAATTACCCAACCTGGCCCTGGCTGGACCGATTTGGTAACTCCTGGGCTTCACGCTTGATGTGGATGGCTGGATACATCATTTTTTACGTCTTTTTTGCTACTGCCTGGTGGATGTATTTGCTCTTGCCCCTCCACTTTTTAATGGGGCCGGTGCATGGCGCCATCGTCAATTGGTGCGGACACCGATATGGCTACCAGAACTATGATAATGGCGACGACTCCAGAAATTCGCTGCCTTTCGATGTCTTTTTGATGGGCGAGTTATTTCAAAACAATCACCACAAGCATCCCAACCGGCCCAATTTTGCAGTAAAGCCCTGGGAATTTGATCCGATGTACCCGGTGTTGCGCCTGCTGCATTTTGTGCGGGTGATCAGGTTGCGGCGCGCGGATGCCTAGGAATTTATTTTCGGATTTTGAAAGCACGCAAGTCCGGAGTCACCTTGCGCTTTCGGGAGCGCTCGTACGCGAGCACTGCCTGACCGAGTTTGCCGAGGAAAGGTATTCCCACCGATGCATAGTCGTAGCGATCATCGTTGAAAATGCCGTCGCTGTTACATAAAATGGTAGCGGCCAGGATAAATTCCGTGTTGTTTTCAAAATCAACGATGTAGGCCACATCGGTCAGCGTCCCGTAGGCGCCGCCTGTTTTGTTGAAGGAGCGAATTGAACCGTCAAGTGGAGTCTTGGGGTCACCAAAAACCAGGTACTCCACGGGGTATTTGGAAAACTGCACCGAATCGTATTTCGGGTAATCACACTCCCAGGGGAAAATGCCCATGTAATGCCGGATAAACCGGTAATCATCGGGGCTAAGGTCAAAGCGGTTTTCCGCCGGAACGGCTTCCGGAAAAATGACTGCCCGAAGCATTTTTTCCATGTCGGTCAGTGCAAACCAGTTTTTGGAACTGAAATCGAAAGGGCCGTCGATCAGTTGACCTTGATTATCCTGGTAGCCGGTGCCCTTCTGCAAACCCCTTTGAGGGTTCACCCAGTTGTTGGTATCCAGTTTCTCCGGGTACGCCCGGGAGTTGACTCCATCATTAAATGTGATCGGGCTGGAATAACGGTTATCGCGCCCCGGGTAATTGAAGCGGTGCATAATGCCGGTTCGGGTGTAGCCCTTGCGATGGAGCGTTTGGTTGATATACTCCCGACCCAGAAATTCAAACAGGTGGTTGTAGGCAAGGTTATCGCTCACGGCAAAAATCTTGCGGATATCGTGTGCCAGGCTTGGTTTCTGCCCGGGAGCCGACGGATCGACGGAATAATTTTGTTGGAACGCCCGTACCGAATCCAGGGCGTATGCCGTGTTTTTGTTGAGCGTTGCTGCCCCTTCCCGTTTTAGTTGATTGATGCGTTCGAGAGTGAGCAAGGCCAGCGGCATTTTGACGGTACTTGCCGGGTAGAAATACCGGGTTGAATCGACGTTCCAATAATAGCTGGTGAAATGCGGCACCTGCCGGGCATCGCGATCGATCTGGGTGTAAATGATCTGTACTTCGTACAAATCAGGCCGCGCAAGCACGCTGTCGAAATCAGCGGCTTGCGCGGCGAGTATTTGATCCAGCGGGTTTTCCTTTTGCTGCGGCTTCAATGCACGGGTGGCGTGGCAGGCAACAAGCAGGCAAGCGCCAAACAGGAAAATCGCGAATCTTGACATTGCTAGATCAATGTTTCCGGTACAAAATTCCGGTAAGCGCCTGATTTGAGTTTTTCGCCTACGGCGGAAAAGGCGTCCAGTGTGATCCGGATATCTTCTTCGGTGTGCAAAGCCGTCGGGATGAGGCGCAGGATGATCATGCCTTTGGGAATGACCGGATAAACAACCATGGAACAAAAAACGCTATAGTTTTCGCGCAGGTCTTTCACCAGAGCCATCGCCTCTTCCAATTCACCGTGCATGTACACCGGGGTCACGCAGGTGTTGGTGTCGCCGATATCGAGGCCGCGGGCGCGAAGGCCGTCCTGCAGCATTCGAACGTTGTTCCAGAGCTGTTCACGCAGTTCCGGCTTGCTTTTGAGTAATTCAAAACGTTTGATCGCGCCTTCCACGAGTGGCATCGGGAGTGATTTTGCAAAGATTTGCGAGCGCATGTTGTAGCGCAGGTAGCGGATAATTTCTTTCGGGCCTGCGATGAAGGCACCGATGAGCGCCATGCTTTTGGCGAAGGTGCTGAAGTAAAGGTCAACTTCATCGATAACGCCTTGTTCTTCGGCAGCACCTGCGCCGGTTTTGCCGAGCATGCCGAAACCGTGTGCATCGTCGATCAGGAGGCGGAAATTGTAGGTGCCTTTGAGGGCAACGACTTCGCGCAGTTTGCCCTGATCGCCTCGCATTCCAAACACGCCTTCTGTGATCACGAGTATACCTCCGCCGGTTTCTTCAACAATTTTGGTAGCGCGTTCCAGGTTTTTGGCCAGGCTGGAAATGTCGTTGTGGGTGTAGGCAAAGCGTTTGCCCAAGTGCATGCGCACAGCATCAACGATGCAAGCATGGCTTTCGGCGTCGTACACAACAACGTCACGACGAGTCAGCAGCGAGTCGATAACCGACATGATACCCTGATAGCCGTAATTGAGCAGGTAGCCGTCTTCCTTACCGACGAAGTGCGCCAGGTCTTGCTCCAGTTTTTTATGGAGTTTGGTCTCACCGCTCATCATGCGGGCGCCCATTGGATAGGCAAGTCCCCAACGTGCAGCTGCATCAGCATCAGCTTTGCGTACTTCGGGGTGGTTGGCTAAGCCGAGGTAGTTATTGATGCTCCAGCAGATCATTTCTTTTCCGTTGAAGGACATGCGGTTGCCCAGTTCACCTTCCAACTGCGGGAACATGTAATACCCTTCGGCAACCTCAGCGTATTGACCCAGGGGGCCTGCTTGTTCTAATATTCGATCAAAAAAATCCATTTTATGTTGTTGAGTTTCAAAAAATGCAATTAAGGTTCTTCAGTCTGGGGATTTCTTTGGGGAACACAAGATCCCGGTAGGGATCAAACCGTTTCTTCCATCGCCTCTTTGGCTCGCTTATGGGCCTGGTTTTCCTTCCAGGATTTCCAGCGGGGGCCCATCACCGTATTCATGCCTTTATCGATGACAAAGTGCCGGGCAATATTCCAGAGGCCTTTTGCCTGAGTAAGGGCATTGTCGCGCGACCGCAGACTAATAGAGAACCCGCCGTCCATGTACACAATGTAGTGCCACCAAAGCGAGGGGATGTAGAGGGTTTCACCGTGATTGAGAATGGTTTCGTAGCCTACTGCCTTTTCGAGGGCCGGGTACTTTTCAAGATCGGGCTTAAGCGGATTGACGTGGCTCTGAACGGTGTAGGGATGTTGATATAAAAAGGGATTTTGTTGTTGGTCAAACAACAAAATATGCTTGCGGGTCCAGAAATGGGTATGAAACACATTGGAACAGTCGATGTCGTAGTGCAGGTTGGTGACAGCGCCGGCACCTCCGAAAAACATAAACGGGTACTTGTCCACCCAACCATCGCAGATCGTTGGATTGCTGACGTCGTTGATCAGTTCGCGGGCATGGTCAAAAATATTCCACAGGAAGATGCGGTACTCTGTCGGGCCATTTTGAATGAGGTCAAGATATTCGCCAAATTTCATGGTGATTTGGCTCTTCATGTAATTTGGCCCCGGTTTATGATAATCGGAGCCAATGATGGGCACATCCAGGTTGCCGTAGTTTTCTTTCAGGAATTCGAAGGTCCATTTCGTAGTAGCAGGCCAGTCTTTTGAGAGGTCTGTGAAGACAACAGGCCGCTTTGGCTTGAGGTAGTTTTCAATAAACTCCTCTCGGGTGAGGCCGGTGCGACGCTCAATCGGTATGCGTTTCATGTACGTATGTTTAGGTTTGGATACTTCAGGCTGGTTCAGCAAAATACCTGATCATTCTTTTTCTCCGGAAGCGAAGTCAGTTCAGCATCAGTTTCTTCAGTCAGGAATCCTTCTGCACGCATCCATTCATCATTGAAGACTTTGCTCACGTATTTGCAACCGTGGTCGGCAAAAATCAGTACGACAACATCATCAGCCGTCAATTCATTTTTAATCTGGTGCAAACACTGCAAAGCCGCACCACTGGAATAGCCGGCAAGAATGCCTTCCTGTCGGGCGAGCGCCCGGGCCCGCAGTGCACTTTCCTTGTCTGTAACTTTTACAAAGCGGTTGATCAATTCAAAATCCACATTTTCAGGGATGATATTCTTCCCGGTGCCCTCAATTCGATAGGAATAAATTTCATTTTCATCGTATACCCCGGTTTCATGGTATTTTTTCAATACCGAACCGTAGGCATCTACAGCGATGACATTCAGATTTGGATTTTGCTCGCGCAAATACCGGGCTGAGCCGCAGAGTGTTCCACCTGTGCTTGCACTACCGATAATCCAGTTGACAGCGCCATTTGTTTGCTCCCAAATCTCCGGACCTGTGCTCAGGTAATGCGCTTCACCGTTATCCGGATTGAAGTTTTGATTCACATAAAAAGCGCCGGGAATATCTTTTGCCAGTTGCTCGGCACGCCGGTAGTACGAATTCGGGTCATTTGGTTTGGCATCTTTGGGGCATAAAATAACCTCTGCACCCATGGCACGCAGGTTGTTCAATTTATCTTCCGATATCTTACTGGTCACCGTAAGTACACAACGGTAGCCTTTTATCGCGCATACCATGGCAAGGCTGAACCCGGTATTGCCACTGGTAGCGTCGACAACTGTACCGCCGGGCTGAAGTTTGCCCAATTGCTCGGCACGCTCAAGCATATGCAGCGCAATTCGATCTTTAGCGCTCAGGCCGGGATTAAATGCTTCAACTTTAGCGTAAACGGTAGCTGGAATACCAGCTGCGACACTATTGAGGCGGATGAGCGGAGTTTTGCCAATCGTTTCCAAGATATTGTTGTAAACCATGCGCCGGAGACTTTTTTTTAGAAATTAATTCAGAAAATGAAGCGTTGCAAACAGGACCAAAAAGGCCCAACTGCACCTAAAATAAAATGTGCAAATATGTAAACTGCCTGCCCGGTGGATCAGATTTTAAACTGGTCAACCGGTAGATCAGAATAACACATTTGCACATGAAAGCGTAAAGCTGACACAAAGGTAGGACTTTAACTCCAAAAAAACGGTAATCTTCTCACAGTTATCCGGCTAAATTATCTTGCGCAGTACAAAAAGTCACTTCATGAAAAATTTACATAAAAACCTTTTTCCATTATAAAAAATATTTCCATCTTTGGGACTATTGCAGAATTATAATCTGACTTTTCTTTATTCTTAGTCTTTTTTCATAATCTAAACTGTTTCTTGCATATGCTTATTTTGTACGTAACAATTGCTGCACTTGTTCTGGTCCGCACGCTTCCTAAAATGGCAACCCTTTGGGATTCAATGTCCCGCTACTAAAGTGCGATAACCCTCCAAGTTTTAATTCGACAGGTCATTATCCTGTAGACATTTTGGCAGGAGTCATTCGGTAAGTACGAGTGACTCCTGCTTTTTTATTGTTGTAAAATGGCAGACAAAGCCCTTCAGGGATTGTAAAAATGTTAAGGAATTCGCGTCGTCGAATACAAAATACCCTACTTTTGGCGTTCGCAAAGCGCAATGAAACAATCATCTTAACTAACCAAGTTCATCCTGTTTATGACGGTGCAATCCTTATTAGCCGCATTTTGGTTTCTACAAGTAATAACTCCTGCCGATACTGACCCTCTCGCTCCTGAACACAAAAGCCTGCTTGATTCCTTTTTAGGAAATACCACTTCCAGCATGGTAATGTTTTTCGTGCTGGTATTTCTTTCTATTGCTGCCGTGTATATTATTCTGGAACGCTATTGGACCTTACAGCGTGCAGGCCGCGTTGATCATAATTTTATGAACAGCATTCGGGCAAGTGTTGAAAGCGGTAACCTTCAGGCAGCCAAAGCCCTTTGTCAAAGTGTGGATGCACCAATGGCCCGCATGGTAGAAAAAGGTCTCGATCGTATCGGGAAACCGCTTGAAGACATTAATAAAGCCATCGAAAATGTTGGCAACCTTGAACTGCTTAAACTGGAACGCAATCTTTCCACCCTTGCTTCGATTTCCGGCCTGGGGCCTATGTTCGGGCTTTTGGGCACCGTATTGGGCCTTATCCTTTCATTTCAGGATATGTCGACCGCTACAAACGTTACCCCACAAGTGCTTTCCGGTGGTATTTACCAAGCCCTGACCAGTACGGCCATGGGGCTTATTGTTTCAATTGTAGCCATGGCCGGCTACAACCTCCTGGTTTCCAACTTGGATAAAGTGGTGTATAAAATGGAATACACAGCCCTGCAATTTATGGACCTCCTGCAGGAGCCCTCGCGCTAGGCGCTGTATTTCAACACTAAACCACCTTAACTTTCATCCAACTACGATAATATTATGGGCTTAAAACGAAGAGTGCGCGTCACGCCCGCCTTTAGCCTGGCAGCCATGATCGACATCATTTTTCTCCTTTTGATGTTTTTCATGCTGACCTCCAAGTTCGTCACGCCAAATGCACTGAACCTGCAATTGCCTTCCAGTAGCTCCAAAACTATGGCTTCGCCATCACTTGCGGTTTCTGTGAATGCCAGGGGGCAGTACTACCTCGACGGTACCCCCATCGGTAAAGACCGCCTGTTTTCGGCATTATCGGCTAAAATAAGGGCTTCAAATGAAGACCCGAAAAACACAACGATTACAGTCGTTGCCGAAAAAACAGTCCCGTTGGACAATGTGGTTTTTATCCTGGACATTGCCAACAGGCTAAAGGTGAAAACGATTCTGGCCACAGAAGAGCACCCCGAAGACCGGTAATTGTGAAACTTTCAAGGATTTAGAGCGTTTTTTATGCAAATAGCTCATCGAGGCATCTTTGAATAAACGGAATAATCATGAAGGCCGTCGCCCACAACGAAGAAGATAGAACAAAAGCCATATTGGTCAGCGTAATTCTACATGCCATTTTGCTGGCCTTGCTCTTTTTCCTGCAAATTGCAGTAAAGGAGCAGGTGTTGGAATCACCACCCATTGTAATTGAATGGGGCGGTGGCGGCGATGATGCAGCCGCTGGTCAACCCGACCTTGGACAAGGCGATGCGCCTGCCGATGTCGGACAACAGTTAGACGACCCCAGCAGCCAGGAGCCCGCCGAGGAACCCACCCCGTCCACCCCGACATCAAGTTCTCCTCCACCTAGTCCTTCAAAGCCATCTACTACAACTACCCCGACGACGACCGATCCCAATGCAGCCGCCTTACGCCGGGCCCAGGAAGAAGCCAGGCGTCGCCAGGAGCAGGAACGCCAACGGCAAAAGGAAGAAGCCGAAGCCCGGGCCGAGCAGGAACGCCAGCGACAGGCAGAACTCGATCGCCAACGCCGTGAACAAGAAGAACTCGAAAAGAAAAAAGGTAAGTTTGGTAGTAGTTTTGGCAAACCGGGTTCTACCGGCAGCGGCCAGGGCAACACCGGTCAGCCCGGAAACCAGGGTACAACCGATGGCACCGGGAGCAATCCGTTTGGTAAGACAGCCGGAAGCGGTGGTGGTAGTGGCGGCGGTGATGGCGGCGGTGTCGGCGAATCTATCGGCGGTGGCCTTGGGGGCCGCAAAGTGATCGGACGCCCGAAAATGGTCGACGATACGCAAAAAACCGGTAAAGTAGCCGTTCGTGTTTGCGTAAATGCCGATGGGAGCGTTAGTTCTGCATCGTACACCCAGTTGGGTTCTACTACTACGGATAGTGTATTGCGAAACAAAGCCCTCAGCTGGGCCCGGCAATATCTATTTGCTGCTTCAAATGTTGCAGAACAATGCGGTACGATTACCTTTGATTTCCGGGTCAAGTAACGCCGTCTGTTAGACGGCGTGGCTATGTAAAGCCCAAACAAACAAGCGGGATTTTGGCTATTGTTATTAGCTAAAATCCCGCTTGTTTGTTTGATGAAGCGTTGGTTTTTCACCCCGTCTAACAGACGGGGTTACTTCATAAGATTCTGATCAAAAGCCTCCATCTGGCGGCCATGTTGTGCAGCTAACTGGTAATCCTGCTGGGCGCCAACCTTGTCGCCAAGTTGAGCTTTTGCACGTGCCCGTTCAAGGTAGGCAATGCCCAAACCCGGATTGAGTTGGATCGCCCGGTTCAAATCAGTGACCGCGTCAACATTTTTCCCCAAGCTTCTACGCAGCATGCCGCGTTCATACCAGATATTCGAGTTGTACGGATCAAGTTTCAGGTACTCCGAATAGTCGTTTATGGCGTTCTCATATTGTTGGATACTGAAATAAACCAGTGAACGGTTTAGAAAGCCGTTTTTATTGGTCGGTTCTGTAACGATCCCTTCATTCAAGTCGGCAAGTGCCCCTTCAAATTGTCCAAGCGATGCTTTGGCAGCACCGCGGTTGATCAACATTTCGGCTTTGGTTTTGGGTTTCAGATTAGGCCGGCTCAGGCCATCATTGAAATCTTCAATGGCCAGTCTTGTGTATTCTCCCACCTTATTCGGAAATTTTCCGCCTGTAGCCATATCGAAGTAGGTTTTACCACGGCTATTGCGGAGTTCGGGGTTTTTGGGCTCGATTTCGATGGACTTGGAATAGTCCTTCAGCGCAAGGTCATAATTGCCCTGGTCGCGCAGAAACTGCCCGCGGTTCCAATATGGCAATGAATTTTTGTCCTCTTCATATTTCATAACGTGGGTCCATAACGTACCACCGTCTTGCCAGACATCAATTTGCTTTACTGTAAGAAATCCAAAAATCAAAAAGACAACCCCTGCGGCGACATTCAGGTTAAAGCGCATACCGGCGTCTTTTGAAGCATACTTATCATACAACCACCCGGCAATTGCGAAAAAACCCAGGTAAGGCACATACGTAAAACGATCGGCCAAAAAGCCCTGCCCGGCGCCAAATACCTGCAGTACGAACATTACATTGAAGAAAAAGAAGAGCATGCCAAACACCCAGATCCGCTTGTCCATCTTCCACAGCCTGTAAATTCCGAACCATATCGCGATAAACAGTATTGGGGACAAATACACCCAAATCGGTAGCGGCTTTGGGTAAGGATACAATGGCGACATTGGATAGGGAACGAATAATTTTTGCAAATACACACAAAAAGAATAGGTCCCCACACATAGGCGGTCGAGGAAGTTAAAATTGGTCACCTCATCATTCGTGGACCCTTCCCGGCCGAGTGTATAAATATTGATCAAACCAAACACCATCGAGGTGATCCAAAAGGGCGTTTTTTCCAGTAGCAGATTAAATTTAATTGGCCTACGAAACCAGTAATCCACGGCAAGCATTGCCAAGGGCAACGAAACAGCCTGCACCTTGGAAAAGCCCGATAAAACAGCCAGCACAAGCATCAGTAAATAGATGCGCAGGCGTTTGCCTTTATCCTCTGTTTTTATCCAACGGATATAATACATCAGAGCGGCAAAGAAGAAAACCGCAAACAATACGTCCTTTCGCTCGGTCGCCCATGCAACCGATTCTACCCGCATCGGGTGAATGCCAAACAATAATCCGCCAATGAAGGCCCCTCCATTGCCAAAGCCCAAATGCAGCAGAAAGCGCATGACAAAAAACAGCGTGAGCAGGTGCAGCAACACGTTGTCCAGGTGGATCACCGTGGTGTTTAACTCACCGGTGAACTTTTTTTCCAGATAAAAAGTAAAAATCGGCAAGGGGTTATAGTTACCGATGACAGCGCCTTTGTCAATGCTGAAAATATTGCGCAGACTTTCGCCGTCGATCCGCTCCAGGTTGGGATTTTCGTACAGGTTGGGCGGGTCGTCCCAGTTAACCAGTTTGTTGTCGAGTGACGGGTAATAACAAACTGCCGTAATGGCCATGGCAATCAGCGCCCATTTCAGCCAGCCGGCCGGCTCCCAGCGTGTGCCCGAATCCGGGGTAGCCGGCTTGGAATCCCTTTGTGCAGTTTTGGTCTTTAATTTCGGCTGTTGTCGCTTGTGTGCTGGTTTTTTCGCCATATTAACAGGATCGTTCAGGAAAACGGAAGACTAAAATCATTAAAATACTTGCCGGCAAAAATAGCATTTTTCGCTTCCCGTTTACCAGAACTTCATCGAGTCGGATTAAGCAGCGCCATTTGTTTTTGAATGCAATTGAACACTTTGACAACCATGCCGGAAGACAACATCTGTTGCCAGGCACTGGCTTTGAAACCTGACTTTTATGTTTTTCCGGTAAAAACCAGTGGGCGCAATATTGCAATTTGCTCCAAAATTTATCTGCCATGAAAAATCCCGTGTATTGCTGCTTGTTCTTTTACTTTTTTCCCCTATGGCTTACTGCACAACAGGCCTTCACGGACTCCATTTGGCTTGAAACTCCCAACCTTCGGGTATGCTTGCGCACCAACGGGAGCTTATATGCCGGCAGTAAAGCGGGGGCCGTTCAATTCAGGCATCAAAGCCTTTTTGGTGAAAAATGGACGACCGTGGTCAAAGAGTCCGGGCTATGGTTTGGTGGTATCGACCCGGCTGGAAACCTGCTGTTGTCGGCCCAGCAATTTGAGCCCAACCGGATAACTGATTTCCGGGCCGGGCTGCCAGGACTTCCGGGTTCAGATAAATTTTGGCTGATTAGCCACGATCAAATCGTCCAACATCTTGAAGATTACTCCCAGGATGCCGTCATCGACCATCCCATCCCGGAGATATTTGCATGGCCAGGCCCAGGCAACCGATTTTTTAAAGCATACAACGGCTTTGAATTGCCCATAGATTTTCACGGAAACTGGGGTAACTTTTTAGACCGGAACAACAACAACATTTACGAACCGGATAAGGGTGAGTACCCCGTTTTCAAACAAACATTTGGCGGGAAAGCAGTATACTTTCCGGATCAAATCGTGGCATTTTTATTCCATACCGATGGGCTTTCGTTGGAATTCCCGGCGACCAGTGGTTATCCGGCG
This sequence comes from Lewinellaceae bacterium, assembly GCA_020636075.1. Taxonomy (GTDB): domain Bacteria; phylum Bacteroidota; class Bacteroidia; order Chitinophagales; family Saprospiraceae; genus M3007. The sequence continues at coordinate 866,024 of JACJYO010000001.1, forward strand.
TCGGGTATGGGGTATGCTTATACACTTAACTGCCCGGCAAAGGCGTTGTTTGCGAATTCAATCTATTTTACCTGGGTTTGGCAAAATGCAGGGGTGAGACCACTCGACTCCAATTACGTCGCCTGCTACATCAATGCAGACATCGGGAACCCTAATGACGACTACCATGGCAGCAATTGGAATACCTATTGGGTGTATAATGCCGACAGTGTTTATGATGCACGTTTTGAGATGGCTGCGCCGGTGCTGTCTGTCCGGTCAATCCAGGGACCGCTTGATATGTATGGCGGCGCAAATATGCCGTTGATCATGCCTGTCGGCACTCAAACAGACTTACCACCGGTAAGGTTCCCCGAATCCCCCCTCGAATATTACCGGTACCTGACCTGCCATTGGCGCGATGGAACGCCACTGACCAACGGCGGGAATGGTTACGGTGGCTCCGAAGTGGCCCGTCAGGTGTTTCGCGGCAACCCCTACGCCCCTGGAGTGTGGTCGGAAGTGAATGCCCAAACTACCCGCGGCGACCGCCGGGCATTATTCTCCTGGTATTACCACAGATGGTTCCTGCCCGGCGCAACCAATTCGCTGAGTTATTACCTGACGGTCCATCCCAAGCCTGAAACTACCCAGGCTAATTATGAATGGTTTGAGTCGATAATTAATGATTTATCCACCTCCGACTGGGTCGACGGGTTTGGATTTAGTGGATCGTTTGAGCCCGGATGCAATACCTGGCCTGTGTCTACTTTTGACCGCATGGCTATCCGAACCTACCCAAATCCAGTGTCTGATATGTTGTACATTCAGTACGAAGGTGATCTGCCTACCAGAATCCGCCTTTATGACTGGAATCACCGGGTTGCGGCGGAAATTATTGATATGAATCTGGGTTGGGGAAACCCGGTCCAAATCCCGGTTCGCCATTTACCACCCGGCGTATATTTTCTGGAGGCCGGTTCGCGAAACAGTATTCAAACCAATGTTCAAAAAGTGGTGGTGCTGCACTGACAAGAACAATTTACCTATCTTTCGCGCCGGAAAACATTTTTCAAACAAAACAACAGCTGAACCAGCGTTTGCCCGAAATCTAATTTTGCGCAAGCGCTAAAAACTAACTTTGGTATGAGCAACGAATCCTGGGGCTCGCGCGTCGGTCTGGTACTGGCGATGGCGGGCAATGCCGTCGGATTGGGCAATTTCCTGCGTTTCCCTGTACAGGCAATTGACAACGGCGGCGGAACATTTATTATTCCCTACCTCGTATGTTTCCTGTTAATGGGGCTTCCACTTTTGTTCATCGAATGGTCGATGGGCCGTTTTGGCGGACGCTATGGCCACCACAGCACGCCGTTTATCCTCGATACGATGGACAAACGCCGTTTTTGGAAATACCTGGGTGTATTTGGCCTGTTTACCAATATCGCTGTAGCCGCGTACTATTGCTATATCGAAAGTTGGGCGCTGAGTTATGCCGTAAAATCGCTTATGGGTGTATTCGGCGGCATGTCGCAGGCAGATGTTTCGGCCCATTTTGATGAATATGTCGGGCTTGGCACCAGTTGGCCGATTGTGTTCTGGATTCTTTGCCTGGCCTTGAATACCTGGGTGCTTTCCCGTGGATTGAGTGGTGGTATTGAAATGGTGGCCAAATTTGCGATGCCGTTGCTCATCATGTTCGGAATCCTGCTTGCGGTTCAGGGCCTGACGCTGACTGCCGGTGAAAAGGGCGCCATAAACGACGGCTGGGTTGGTCTGAACTGGCTCTGGGAGCCAGACTTTTCAACGATATGGAGCCCAAAAGTCTGGTTGGCTGCCGCAGGGCAAATATTCTTCACCCTGTCGGTGGGCATGGGTACCATTCAATGCTATGCCTCCTACATGAGGTCAAAGGACGACATCGCGCTCAACGCCATGAGCGCCGGTTGGATGAACGAGTTTGTGGAAGTGGTGCTGGGCGCTGCGGTGGTCATTCCTATTTGCGTTGGCTATTTTGGCATCGAAGACATGAAGCAAATCGTAGCGGATGGCGGTGGATTTGGGCTTGCCTTTAAAACGCTCCCTTACCTGTTCAACAACTGGGGTGAGGTGCTGGCAATTGTTGCCGGATTCAGTTGGTTTGGTTTGTTATTTTTTGCCGGCATCACCTCTTCGTTGGCCATGGGCACGCCGTTCATGGGCTTTCTTGAGGATGAATTCGGTTTTAACAAAGTAAAGGCAGCCCTGAGCTTCGGTTTATTTATTTTGCTGCTCGGCGCACCCGCCGTCATCTTCTTCAACGAAGGCGTGTTTGATGAGTTTGATTACTGGGCAGGCACCGTTTCGCTTGTCGTATTTGCGGTTACGGAAGTTGTGCTGTTCTCCTGGGTATTTGGCATGGAGAAAGGCTGGAAAGAAATTACCGACGGCGCCGATATTACCGTGCCCAGCATTTTCAAATTCATCATCAAATGGGTTACCCCGCTCATCCTTATTGCCGTATTTATCGGCTCATTTAATTCCATTTGGGATACGATCATGTTTAATAAGGATACGGGCTATTTATCGAAACCAGAAAACCATAATATTATCATTATGGGTCGGATGATCCTGGTGGCCGTATATCTTGGGCTCAGTTTCCTTGTTTGGGTGGCCTACACCAGGCGGCGCAAAACAGGACGAATCACTTAAAATTTACCGTCGTACAGGCACAATTATCAACCCACCTGTTTGACCAAAAAAATATAAATATGACTACGACAGCACTAATTATGTGGCTCACGTCGAGCATTGTTGTGACCGGGTTCACGATCTATTTTTTTATCAGAGTATTACGCACGCCGGACAAGGGGGAAGAAGATTTTCCACCTGGCCCATAGGTCTGCTGAAATCTGATTACACAAATACCGTGAATTTTAATCCGGCATCCAGTCATGCCCGTTTTCGGATACTCCGAAACGGGCATGTTTTTTTAGTAATTCTGTCGAAAACAGTATTCAAATTGCCGGATCAGATACAATTTGGCGCTTTTTTTGTCAGGTAAAAGACACCGCCTTAAGTAATCACATATTTTGAGTTGAGCCAATAGCAAACGGCCAACCATATTTAATCCATGCCTGCTTCTAGTCCCTGTTTGCTAGCAACAAATTAACCGGTTGAACATGCATCGATTTTTACCACTCTTATTTATTCTTGGCAGCTGCCAACTTACCGCTCAAAGCATTACCTGGGTTACTGCCTGCACGAATCAAACGTATTGCCTGGATCCTGGCTCCTGCACCGAAGGCACTGTTTTTCTTACGGAGAAAGCAGTGACGGTTTGTTCGGGAGGGTTTCTGAACTACACGTATAAAATTGATTTATTCAACGATGGCTCCATCAACATCCAATCAAGTGAGGATACGGTCCATCAGGCATTCCCGGTCGGCACGCACAAAATTATCTGGCGGGCAAATGACAACTGTGGAAACGTAAGTACCGAGTGTACTTACCTGTTCACGATTCAGGATTGCAACCCTCCAAACTTGCTTTGTATCAATGGATTGACGCAAAATCTGGAATTTCCGGAATGCGAAGCATCCTTTGATTTACATGATTTCATCCTGAACGTAACGGACAACTGTACGCCTGTGAATGAGTTGGAATTTGGATTGCGCTTAACCAGCGACACCACCAGCGGGTTCCCAAGCGATACCAGCCTCACTTTTGGCATTTGTGAACAGGGGTTGCATACGCTGGAAATATTTGTCCGGGATGAAAATGGTCTGGCCAACCAGTGCAACAGTTATGTTTTAGTGCAAAACAACAGCGGCCTCTGCCCCTGTAATATTGACGCAAACCTAAGCTTGTCAGGTTGTGCAGAATCAGCCGATGGGACTACACTGGATAATTACACCATCCGCGCAAATCTCGATGGCATTCCCTTACAAGGGCAACCGTTTAGCAAAACGCTCCTGCAGAATAATACCGACTCCTGTTTCACTGTGACTTATGATGATCTCCCACTTGATGGCGCCTATTCAGGTGTTGTAAGGGCACAGCGTTTGGGTGATCCGCTGGTAGGTGTTTCTACTTTCGATCTGGTCACCATCAATAAACACATACTTGGGCAACTGTTATTTCACAGTTTCTTTCAGGTTCTGGCCTCCGATGTTAACCAGAGTAAGACGATTACAACTTTTGACATCATTGAAATCCGGAAATTAATTCTCGGCATTTACGATACCTTCCCCGTAGCCCCCGCCTGGCGTTTTATTTTGCCAATGCCCGATACCAACCTGCTCGCTTTTGACGCCGTACGCGACAGCTATGCCTTTCAAATTCCAGTGCTTGCCGCGGACACGACTCTAAATGGCTTCAACTTTATTGGTGTAAAAATGGGTGATGCGAATGCAAATGCCTCCTTCCAAGGGGTCGAAGACCGCGGAGCACCATTATTGGTCCGGGTAACCGACGCATGGCTTGAACCTGGCACTCGCCTACTCGTTCCGCTAAAACTACAGGAGGCTGTCCAGTTAGATGGCTGGCAGTTGGCGTTACAAATAGATAAACACTTGCTGGAGATTGTCGATGTTAGTGGCATCCCGCCACAATCGGTGGCGCTGGGTGAAAATGGATCACTACGAATAGCCTGCGTGTACGATAATCCCATGGCACTTGCAAAAGATGAAGCGCTGGTGTATTTGCTGGTGGAAGCGAAGGAAGGTCTTTATTTATCCGATGCCTTGTCGTTGAACAATACGCAATTGGTCGCTGAAGTGTACACACCGGAAAACGTGCCGATTCGGCCCATGCAGGTACAAATTGGGGCTTCTCCTCTTTCCGATGGCGTCCGGTTTGTCCCTCCCCGACCAAATCCATTTGCTGAAAAAACAATTTTTGAACTTTCGCTGGATGCTCCGCAAATAGTACGGCTGGAAATCGCAAGCCTGACCGGCCAATTGATTTACCAGACCGAATATTCCCTGGAGGCTGGCAGCCATGCCTTGCAAGTACCGGGCACTGAACTGCCCGGAAGCGGGGTTTGGGCATTCCGGCTCATTGCCGGCTCCCAGGTATCAACAGGGCGATTAGTGAAGTTTTGAAAGCAGGGATCAGTCCATAAAAAAAGCAGCCACACCTGAGTGTAGCTGCTTTTTTTGTTTTCAAATTTAACTTGAAACGTAGCTTATTTCACGTCAGCAAAAAAGTCTTTCACTTTGTCTTTGTGAACGATCATTTGCTTGTACGTGTATTTGCCGGTAACGGGATCCTTCACGGCTTTTACCACTTTCACGTGGTCTTTGCCGGAGCCGGCGTTGGCAGCACGTTGGGCTACCCGAGCGTTTTTAGAAACTTTCTTAGCCATGTACGATAATCCGTTTTAGGTTACTAAATATTTTTTGATACCGCCTGTGCGGCGATAAGTTGCTCTTATTTAATCTCGCGGTGCACCGTGTACTTACGCATAATCGGGTTGTATTTTTTCAACTCGATACGCTCCGGGGTGTTTTTCCGGTTTTTCTGCGTCACATACCGCGAGGTTCCGGGCAATCCGCTTTGCTTGTGCTCGGTACACTCAAGGATGATCTGAAGCCGGTTGCCTTTACTTTTCTTTGCCATTGTTATGGATATTCAAAAATTTAATAGTTGGGAATACACGTGGTAAAACCCGGGAAGTTTTATCGCGCGTCGGAGTAGAAGATGATCTCTCCCTTCTTTTCCAGTTTTTTGATGTAGGCATAGATGCCCAATTTGTTGATCGTACGCATAGCCGACGTGCTGACCTTGAGGGTCACCCATTCCTTGGTTTCAGGAATGAAAAACTTTTTGGTTTGCAGGTTCGGATAAAACCAGCGTTTCGTTTTGCGGTTAGAGTGCGATACGTGATTACCCGTAATCGGCTTTTTTCCCGTCAAATCACATACTTTCGACATGACTCTTTTTTGCTTAAATAAAAATTAAAACGAACCTGAATGTTGCTTTCTTTAATCTTCAAATCAAGTAAAAAACACACATTACCAGGCAATTACAAAATTTTGTGACTCCGAGAGGACTCGAACCTCTAACCTTCTGATCCGTAGTCAGATGCTCTATCCATTAAGCTACGGAGCCTACGCTTTTGTTTTCGGCCTGCAAAGATAAGCCGCCTCCTGTGGAATTTCCAAACAGGATTTCAATATTTCACAAATTTCACCGAGCGCCAGGCTTCTTTTCTTCCAAAAGATACTGCGTACACACCGGCTGGCAGCGCATGTACATCATATTCCCAGATATTACTGGAAAATGGATTGGGGACTATGGTCTCTTCATACAATTGTTGGCCGAGCATATTGAATACCCGAATTTGATACGGGACATAACTGGGTGTCTGATACCGTACCCGGAGCAGGTCCTGGACCGGATTGGGGCGTACCCAAAGGATATCGAGCGGGCCGGCTCCCAAGCCACCACACAATTCCTGCACCGCACGCACCGAAGCAGCAACATCCAAGCGACCTTCTGTTTTTGTAATATTCTCCAATGTTTCGTTCGGAGAGACATTTTCAAGAATGATATCCCGGATACGCCGGGCGCAAAGTGCCGGTTGTGTCAGCGCATCGGCGGTAAGATCTCCGCATTGCAGGCTATAAAGCAACCCAACTGCACCTGTAACATGGGGCGTAGCAGCTGAAGTGCCCGTAAAAGCGCCATATTGCGCGGTCATTCCCTGGCTGTAGGTAGTGTAGGACCCATCGCCAGGGGCACCTAAATCGACATGATTTTTGCCGTAGCCTGCGGTAGGTTTCCTTTTGTCAAATTTATCCACATTGGTAACCATGATCAAATACTCGCTCGGGCAAGTGCTGGGCATATCACCTTGTTGGTCAACATCCACATTTTGGTTAGCCGTGGCGCCCATGCTCAGCACGCCGACTTTGCCAAGGGAATCATAAGCCGCACACCACAGCGGATGATCAACGGCAAATTCATAATCAATTCCAAAAGAAGCATTCGTGGCTACAACAAAAGCCCCCTTCGCGCCATTCGTCGAGTTGTAAAGTTTGCGCATGTCGGCCACATATTTATATGCTGCAATAATTTCACTTTCCAACTCTGTATTGGCCAAATTCATCAGTTTGATATTCCAGTTTACACCGGCGACACCAATGCTGTTATTCCCTTTGGCCCCAATAATACCGTTCACTGCCGTCCCATGGAAACCAATCGCGCCCGGATCGTCATTTTCAGTTCGTGGATTCCAGCCACGAAAATCATCGGTATAGCCGTTACCATCGTCGTCTAGTCCGTTTCCGGGTATTTCTCCCCAGTTGTGCCAAACATTCGCCTCCAAATCGGGGTGATCGAGCAAGGCGCCTTTTTCCAGCACAGCAACGACAATCGTATCACCAGCTGGTGTGAGGCCACCGGTTGTCACATCCCAGGCCTCCGGCAAGCCAATCATTGTCATATCATCCTGCATCATCCAGTCGGGGTCGTTTGGCTGAGTAGTGCGTTCAAAAACCCGGTGGTTCCATTGCACATTCCGGATATCAACCATGCGTTGAGCGACGCGCAGCAGCGCAGCAGCGTCGATGGTCGATTCATCAAAATGGAGAAGGTAAATCTGCCAGTCAGAGACCAAAGGCTCCCATTCCATCGGCTTAGCCCCTGGAATGGTCTGATTAAGCTGAAAAAGCACCGAAGCCGGCGACGATTCGGCATTCAACTGCACCAGTAACTCACCAGCCTGGCGCTCCAGAGATTGTCCGGCAGCCCAGGTTAAGGTCACAAAAAATGCAGCGAGGGTTAAGTAATACCTAATATTCATAATGTACATGTAGTTCAAGGAAGGTTAAAATTGAGGACTGGTATTCAGATAAATTCGTCTAAATTGTTCGCAGTGCAAAATAACGGCGAATACCGCTACCGGTTTAATATGCAGTGGTCAAACTTTTGTTAAGGAAGGGCCAAACAGTTTTTTTCAGCAGCCGAAACCATCACATTTTTTCTTGAAGCATTTTAAAATACCCGGGCGCTTGCAGCAGGCGGCTCCCATACCAGGAAAACAAAGCACCGTCTACGATCTGGATCGTTGCTGTTGGGCAAACTTCCTTAAACGGATCCATATGTTTTTCTTTAAATGGAAATGGTTCGGAAGATAAAAAAATCAATTCAGGTCGGGCCACACGCAGTGCTTCCAGCGCAATTTCCGGGTACCGGCTTAGCCCCTGGAATACATTTTCAAAACCTGCCCGTTCAAGCATGGAATGTATAAACGTATCCCGCCCAACTACCATGTATGGTTTTCGCCAGATAAAGTAAGCTACCCGGGGCCGGACATCGGAAATGGTCGGGATGTTTTGATCAAATTCAAGTTGAATTTGCTGCGCCAAAGCAATTGCCCGGGTTGTGGCGCCAGTCAATACCCCAACTGCCTGAATCATCTCTAAAGCATCGGCCAACGTATACACCGCACTCATCCAAACCGGGAATTGTTCCGCCAGGGCTTCAATTTGCTCCCGATCGTTTTCTTCTTTGTTACCCAGGATTAAATCGGGCGCCAGCGCGGCTACTTTTTCCAGCGACACCGTTTTGGTGCCCCCAACGCGCTTTTTCGTTCTGAACCATTGCTCCGGGTGGGTACAGAATTTGGTAATCCCTACCACTTCCTCCGCTAAACCCAAATCGGCCAGCAATTCCGTCTGCGAAGGCACCAGCGAGATGATCCGCCGGGGCGGATGAACTGGAAGGGCGACAGCGCGCCCCATCTGATCGGTGAAATGTTGCATTGTTTTCGGATTTCATATAGGGGCGACCCTCGCGGTCGCCCGGGTAATGGGGCTGGCGACCGCGAGGGTCGCCCCTACTCAGCGCGTTGCCGTAATGTTTCATACAAAACAATTCCGGCTGCGACGCTGACATTGTAGGAATCAAAATCGGTCGCCTGCGGAATTTTAACCACCTGATCGGCCATTTTAAGGAACTTAGGATGTATCCCCTCGCCTTCAGAACCTAAAAGAAAGGCCGTTGGCAGGTTCAGGTCGGCGGCATAAAGCGGAACCGCACGCTCCGACAACGCTGTGGCAATAACCTGCACACCCGATTGTTGCAACCATTCCACCGCAGTGAACATACTGCGCACCCGGCAGACCGGAATACGCGCCAGGGCGCCTGCAGAAGCTTTCATGGCTTCTTCATTGGCTGGCGCCGCGCCCGATTGGGCAACCACCACAGCATGTGCACCTGCGCATTCCGCTGAACGACAAATTGCACCAAAATTGCGCACATCGGTGATGCCATCCAGTAAGAGAAGCAGCGGCAGTTCACCCCGTTCAAAAACATGTGGTACGATATCCTCCATATTCTGGAAGGCTACCAGCGCAAGCCAGGCTACCACACCCTGATGGTTGCCGCGCACCAGTTTATTGAGTTTTTCCTTCGGCACCACCTGCATGGGAATCCCGTGCGCTTTGGTCAATTGCCGGATTTCCTTTTCCAGTTCACCGCGAATTCCTTGCTGAAAAAACACTTTTTCCACAGCCTTACCAGCCTGAATGGCTTCGACAACCGGGTGATGGCCGTATATCAGATTTGTTGTTTTAGACATTCTGTCAATTCAGGTTTTAGAAGCCCGCTACTTTTTGGGGGCAACACCTTCTAAAAAAGGCACGAAACGAAACGCATCAAATATTTCTTCCTTGAACTCTGTTTCCGTCAGGCGCGTAATCCGGTACATGTATTGCACATCCTCGCCCACCGGAATGATCAGCATACCTCCCGTGCGCAATTGCTGAAGTAAGGGCTCCGGCACAACCGGCGCACCGGCCGTCACCACAATTTTATCGTAAGGGGCATATTCCGGCATGCCTTTGGAACCATCGCGAAAAAAGCACCGCACACTCGAAAAGCCAATTGCTGCCAGTAGTTTTTTGGCACTGAGGTACAACGCTTCCTGCCGTTCAACCGTGAACACCCGGGCGCCCATGGCAGCCAGGACTGCGGCCTGATACCCAGAACCGGTACCGATTTCCAAAATTCTGTCGCCGCGTTTCACCTCCAACAGTTCCGTCATGTAAGCTACGGTGTACGGCTGGGATATCGTTTGTTCATTTCCAATTGGAAACGGCTTGTCTTCGTATGCATGTTCCTCAAATGCTTTGTCGAGAAAAAAATGCCTGGGAACAGCGCCAATTGCAGCCAGCACAGCCTGATCTTTTATGCCCCGCTGGGCAAGCGCATCAACGAGGCGCTTGCGCAAACCCTTATGGCGGTAGGTATCGGTCAAAATCGAATGACTTGAAGCCAAACGGCTGAATTTGAATGCAGCCGAATGACAGATTTTTTTCTAAAGTACGCAAAAGTACGCTGCTGTTCAGATATTTTTGCCGGCAAGGCATCCGCCACATTTTTACAGAATTTAAAACGCAAGACTCAAACCATGGCAACATCAATCAAATTCGGCACCGATGGCTGGCGCGCAATTATTGCAGACGATTACACCGTAGACAACGTGCTCCGGGTCGCCGAGGCGACCGCCCGGTATATGAAAAAACACGGTATGAAAAGTGCCGTAATCGGATACGACTGCCGGTTTGGCGGCTTGTTGTTTACTGAAACAACAGCCCGCGTGCTCGGTGCTTTTGGGATCAAATGCCATGTAGCCACCGGCTTCGTTTCTACTCCAATGGTATCGCTGGGTGTTGTCAAAACCAAAAGTCAGATCGGCATCGTGATCACGGCAAGCCACAACCCGCCGTCCTATAACGGTTTCAAACTCAAAGCAGCCTACGGCGGCCCCATGATACCTTCGGGAATCGCGGAAGTGGAATCTATGATCCCGGATGCTTGTACGCTGAGCGAATTGCCCAGCCTGTCTGATCTGGCAGCCAAGAAATTGATAAAGGATGTCGACCTGGAAGCCATGTACCTCCGCCATGTGCGCAAGAATTTTGATCTGAAAGCCATCAAACAAAGCGCAGGCCGCATGGCCTACGACGCCATGTATGGAGCCGGCCAACGCGCTGTGCGCAAACTACTGCCCCGCTCGCTTTTCCTGCACTGCGACCTCAACCCCGGCATGCATGGGCAGGCGCCGGAACCCATCCACCGCAACCTTACCCTGCTCAGTGAGACAATACGGAAAAATCCGAAGATCACCTGTGGTCTGGCCAACGATGGCGACGCCGACCGCATCGGTATGTACGATGAAGACGGCAACTTCGTAGACAGTCACCACCTGCTACTTATCCTCCTGCTATACCTGTACAAATACAAAGAAATGCGGGGTAAAGTGGTCTTCACGTTTTCTGTTACCGACAAAATGAAAAAGATGGCTGAACTATTCGGCCTGCCGTATGAGATCACAAAAATCGGTTTCAAGTATATCGCCGAAATTATGACCCACGAAGATGTGCTGGTTGGCGGTGAAGAATCGGGCGGCCTGGCCGTAAAAGGCCATATTCCCGAGCGCGACGGCATCTGGATGGGCTTATTGGTCCTTGAGTTTATGGCCAAAACCGGAAAAACCATCAAAGGCCTCGTTCAGGAAGTGTACGACCTCGTAGGCGCTTTTGCCTCCGACCGCGACGACCTGCATATCACAGAGGCGCAAAAACAAGCCGTGATTGCTGCCTGCAAAGCAGGAAAATACAAGGCATTTGGCAACTATTCCATCCAGGGCGTGGACGACATCGATGGCTGGAAATTCCAGTTCGGTAATGAAAAATGGGTGATGATCCGGCCTTCCGGTACCGAGCCGGTTCTTCGGGTATATGCCCAGGGTCCGGATCTGGCAGAATGCCGGCGGATGCTGGATGCTACCAAAGCGACAATATTGTAACGCGAACTGGTAGTTCGCGTAAAAAAGGAAAAAGCGCCAAGTGGTCAAAATTGACGACTTGGCGCTTTTTCTTTAAGAACTGTCGCGAACTACCAGTTCGCGTTACAGGTCCAGCAACAACGTCACCGGATCCTCCAGCAACTCTTTCACCTTCACCAAAAACGTCACCGATGTTGCCCCGTCAACAATCCGGTGGTCATAACTCAACGCCAGGTACATCATGGGCCGGATCTCCACCTGGCCATTCACCGCTACCGGACGCTCTTTGATAGCATGCATACCTAAAATGGCGCTTTGTGGTTCGTTGATGATCGGCGTGCTCATCAGGCTGCCGAAAATACCGCCGTTCGTGATAGTGAACGTCCCGCCGGTCATTTCTTCCAGGGACAGCTTGCCGTCACGAGCCTTGCCGGCGAGTTCCTTGATCTTCAGTTCCACTTCGTGAAAACCCAAACTTTCCACATTTCGGATCGGTGGTACTACCAGGCCGCTGGGCGTACTGATCGCAACGCTGATATCGGCATAATCGTGGTAAATGATGTCATCACCATCGATGTAGGCATTTACTTCAGGCATTTCCAGCAGCACTTTAGCGCAAGCCTTGGCGAAAATGGACATAAAGCCCAGTTTAATCCCGTATTTTTTGACAAATGCATCCTGGTATTTTTCCCGCATTTGCAGGATACCGCTCATGTCTGCCTCGTTGAAGGTGGTAAGCATGGCGGTGTTATTCTTGGCACTGACCAGACGTTTGGCAATGGTCCGACGCATGCGGCTGAGCCGCTCCCGGCGCTCGTTTCTCGAATACAGCGTCTTAACTGCCGGCTCCGGGGTGCGGGTTTGGGGTTGTTCTTTCGGGGCAGCGGTAGAAGGCGGTGTCGCAGGTTGGGATTCCGGTGCGGCAGATTTGGATTTGTTTTCCACCGCTTTCAGGGCATCTTCTTTGGTGATGCGGCCGTCTTTGCCCGTTCCATTCACATCTGCGGGATTGAGTCCTCCTTCTTCCAAAATTTTAGCAGCAGCCGGTGAAGGATGACCTGAGGCATAACTGCCTGAACTTTCCGTTTCACCAGCCGGAGTACTTGCTGTTTCCGGTTTGTCGTTTTCACTGTTACTGCTGCCTACACTACTTCCACCGGAAGATTCCCCGGCAGCATCGGTATCAATTTTTGCAAACAAGGCACCGATCTCAAGATCTTCCCCTTCTTTAGCCACCCACGTCAATTTTCCGGCCTTGTCGGCCGAGAGTTCCTGGTTGGCTTTTTCCGTTTCAATCTCACAAAGCGGTTCATCCATTTCCACGATCGAGCCATCCGGTTTTAGCCATTTGGAGAAGGTAATGGTTGTGATCGACTCACCCAGATTCGGTATTTTAAGTTCAATAACAGGCATTGACAGGTTCAATTTTTATATGAATGGGCTGCAAATTGGTGTTGCCAGGTGTGCAGGCCGAAAAACTTGGGCAAAAGTAGTAGTTTCCAAAGAAGTGGGCCGGAATCATTCCCGCATTTTGTCCAACAGTTGATGTACCAGTTGGGCCTCTTCGGGGGTCCACGGCGCCGTATGCGGGTTATTTTTTTGCCAACTGCGGTCGACGGCAAGCAGCTGCTCGATGCCAGCTTCAGTCAGCATTATGAGCCGTTCGCGCCGGTCATGGGGCAAAATGGTGCGTGTTACCAGATGCTTTGCTTCCAGACGATCAAGAATGCGCGTGGTGTTAGAGTTGCGCTCCAACATTCTGCTGGTAATTTCTTTGATCAGGATTCCCTCAGGGTGGTGCCCTCGGACAATCCGCATCACATTAAATTGCTCCAGCGTGAGGCCCAGCGGCTTCAAACTGGCGGAAAGCCGCGCCCGAAGCCAGGCTGCACTGAATAAAATGTTAAGCTGTGCTTTATGCACATCGTCCATAAAGCGGCTGGTTTTAAGTTCGTCTTCGAGTCGCATGGTAATTAATCCCGTTTTTGATAATCAAATCGGAGCAGCATGGCGTCTTCGCCTTTTTTGGCTTCGCTGCTGATAAACAGATTTCCATCCTGGTCAAATGCAATTCCTTCGGGCTGTGGCAACATTTTTTTATTCAACCTTGCCGCTGCAAGCATTTTTCCGGTCTTATAATCCAACACGATCAGGCGTTTTAAAGCCGTGGAAATCACATACACATCTCCGGAAAAAGGGTGAATTGCAACGCCGGAGGCGCTAAAAAAATGTTTTTTATCATCATCGTCATACGGAACAGCCTTGTTAACTTCAAGTGGATCAATGCTATAAACAGGTTTGGGATTCAATAGTTTTGTTTTCAAATCAAATGCAAAAATCAAACGCGGCGCCGAGCTGTCGGGGTTGCCCTTGCAAGCTACCAACAGGGCATTGCGACGATTGTCGAAACCCAAACCTTCCACATCATCGGCTTTTTTCAGGCCTGTTTTATATTTTTTCGATTTGGGCTTCCCGTGTTTCCACTTCCGTACCATGTATAAATCGCCGTCACTTTTTATGGCATACAGGCAGTCGTCCACTTTTTCAACGCCTTCAAAATCGCCCTTATCCCGGAAGAGGACTCGACGCTTTATGGCGCCGCCGCCAGTGATGTCAATAAACAGCACTTCGCCTTTTTCATCCGAAATTGCACAAAAAAGCCCCGGCTCTCCGGAGGGGCTCAGGCCAGAAATTTCCTTAAGCCCGGGATACCCAAGGTTCACGATCAGCGAAGGCTCATCCAGTCGGTATGGAATCGTGTCCGGCTGGCCGGTTTGTACTTTTGTAAAATCAAGGAAAGGATTAGGGACAGAAGTCACCCAGGTAAGCATTAAAAAAGCAAAGGCGGCCATAGCAAAGTCGATAATACAGGCAAGTAACGGCGCATTGCCCGGTAAATTTCAGCAAACAACAAAAAACAGGGGCTGAAAAAAGATGGCGCCGCCTTACTCCTCGGAAAAGACTTCGATCTCGTGGGTTTTGACCACCAGATCGGTAAATTTCCCCTTAAATCGTGTAGCGCGTACGATATGGTTGTCGATCCAATGGTAATTCCCTCCACGGGGTTTGCCAAACAGAATGCCATGGTATTTGAATCCGTGTTTGTCCAACCATTTGACCGTCACCTCCCGGTGTGCTTCGGTGCGGCTTGTAAAGAAAAAAATGATATGCCCTTCGTCATACCATTTGTTCAACATGACCAGCGCATCCGGATATGGCAGAACCGTGGCCATACGCTCCGGCTCTTCATTGGGTACATCATCGCAGATCGTACCGTCAATGTCGATCAAAAAATTGCGAACGCTGTCCGGTAGCACCGGGCTGATACGTTCGCCTTTTTCGTTAAAAATTTCCCGAAGGCCGGACCCGGCCTGAACTTCTATATCCATGTTAGCGTGTATTTTACGCAAAGGTAGCAATGAATTTAGCGTAAAATAGGCATCTACAGGGTATTTTCGTCATTGGATGGCATTGGATATAGTTCATTTGCCACACAAACCTGTGTTCAACATAAACAATCCAGGCGACCCGGCACTACCAACAACAACCTACACCCTACCTTTGCGCAAACGCCTTCCAACAGCAATAAATGACTACTTTCAATACCATCATTGGCGCCGATCCGGACAAGGCTGCGTCCTGGTTGATCGACGGTAAATGTGTAGCCGTCCCTACCGAAACCGTATATGGCCTGGCAGCCAACGCACTGGATCCGGCGGCTGTCGTGCGCATTTTTGAAATTAAAAACCGGCCGGCGTTTGATCCATTGATCGTTCATGTGCCGAGCCTCGAACAGGCGCAACGCTATGCTGAAGAAATTCCGGCCCCATTGCGCAGCCTTGCCGAACATTTTTGGCCCGGCCCGCTGACCATCCTGGTGCCAAAGCACAGCGTGGTGCCTGACTTAGTCACATCCGGCCTGTCGCGGGTAGCCTTGCGGGCGCCTGCACATCCGCTGACACAGGCACTGCTGCACAACCTGCCCTTTCCGCTGGCGGCCCCCAGCGCCAACCCTTTCGGGTACATCAGCCCCACTACGGCGCAGCACGTGTTTGACCAGTTGCAGGGGAAAATCCCGTACATCCTCGACGGCGGTCCCTGCCGGGTAGGCGTGGAAAGCACCATCGTCGGCTTTGAAAACGGCCAAACTACAGTTTACCGGCTGGGTGGACTCGCACTCGAAATGATCGAAGCGCAAATCGGGCCCGTTCAGGTCCAACTCAATCAAAGCAGCAATCCGGCTGCGCCCGGCATGCTCAAATCGCACTACGCACCGCGCAAGCCCATGATTTTGCTCGGAAAAACACCCTGGCCAAAGGATGGCAGGCGCATCGGCCTGCTGACCCTCGGGCAGCGAGCTGATCTGCCGGAGCATGCCCTGCAGATAGCCTTGTCTGAAACCGGCGATTTGGCGGAAGCCGCACAAAATCTGTTTGCTGCCCTGCGCACACTCGACCAGGCCGACATCGACCTGATCGTCGCGGAAAGCCTGCCCGAGGAAGGGCTAGGCCGGGCGATCAATGACCGGCTGCGGCGGGCGGCAGCGCAGGAGTAGGGTAGGACGTTGGAATATATTAATGATTTTCACTTATAAAAGGGATAATCCAGATGTCTCCCCCGCATGGCGGGGTCGACATGACAATCCAAAGGGAAAGTATCCAATTCATCAGATTTCTCCTATGTTGCAATCCAAGCAAATGCCGAGATTTCAGGGTTAAAAACTACTGATATTCCTAGGCAACCTGAGCAGAGGCACATTCAAACTTTTAAAAGGGGCATCTGAAGCCCCTTTTAATTTCTTGACGGCATTCCCAGTGTAACCTCTGGCTGTCGACACACTCCGGACTATAGTTCGTTCGGGGGCACCTTTAATGTTTTTCAACCATCCTCCTATAAGCAGTCTTCCCTTTAGGGTGCTGCAAGACGCTGTTTATGTTCAAAAAGGGAGTGTGCTGTAGCCTCGCTGAAGCGGTCTTTCCTTTGCAGGGCGCCGCAGAAATCCGATTACAGTCACTCCCGAAAAACTTGGTGTACCACATTAAAGGCACTTTTCTTTATTGGTGGCTATTCGGCCAGGGTATATTTTTCTTTTTGTGCAATACCCGTCGTATTCGATTGAGCAATTTACGGGCTATTTTGACAATGGCTTTTTGGCCCGCCATTCGTTTTTATAGTTGCTGTAGGCCAAAGCCAGTTCAGGATCACGCTTGATAGCCGCCCACGCACACTCAATTAGAATACATCGCAAACGACGGTTGCCTCGACGCGTAAGATCGCCGACACGTTCCTGTTCCCCGGAGCTGTTCGTATCCGGCATGAGCCCACAATAAGCACACAGGCGGTCGAATTTACCAAACCTGTCAAAATCCAAACCGATTTCTGTTAAAATAACCAGGGCGCTTTTCAAGCCCACTCCGGGAACATTTTAACAACAAATCCACTGCTGATTTGTAAGGCGATGCTTTGGCTAATTGCCTTAATTGCTTTAATATCTCCTTTTCCAAATTGCGCATCCAGGCTAATTCCCGCAGCATCCAACTCAGGGCTTGATCCTGTTGCTGCTTGGCCTGTTGATCTAACCATTGAATATGTTTGCCGCTCCAATCTTGTCGCCATGTTAAAACCTCACACACAACCCCATAATAACTTAAGTGGCTTTTGATTCGATGCATGATCCGTTGCCGATCCCGCACCAGGCTTCCCCGTTGTCGCACCAAACTTCGCGCTTTTGCTGTGCTTTGTCTGGTACGAAAATCCCTTCGCAATCTCCTTTACGAAGTGCCTTGGCTATCTTTAAACTGTCTCGTTTATCTGTTTTTGGCGTTTCTCCTTCTCTGTTGTCGGTATATCGTTGGGATGATAAACCGATGTCTTGATACCTAAACGAGTTAATTCTTCTTGTATCCAAAACCCACAAAAACCGGATTCGTAGGCACAGTAATATTCCCCTCGGGATAATATCGAATCAAATAGGCTTTTAGTTCTTGGGGACTACCTGGTGACATGTGGAAGGTCTTTTGCGACACTTCATTTAATAAAATACTCACCTGCCAACTCGCTTTATGAACATCCAAACCCACATATATTGAATGCCCACGAAAACAATTCTGCCTAACTTGTGTACTCATTTTGCTCCAAGTTTTTGGTTAACGTTGAATTTGATCTATGCTTTAACCATTTACTTGGGCTTTGGCTTTCGATACCACGCAAACATAGGGCCTCGCTACGCTCGAAATTTTACCTGCGCCCTGCCGCAATTTCGAGCGTAGCGAGAAATCTGATGAAATTTAGTTTTTATAGTACGCGACTGTCATGTCGACCGTAGGGAGACATCTGAACAGACAACATATTATCAGTCATTTACGTGAAACCGTAAGAAACATCCACACATTTCAAATTAGCCATTATTTGCCCAACGCATTTTGCCTGAATGCCAATTCCAATAAAATCCGGAAACTAGCTTCCAGTGTTTCACCAGTTTTTTCTTAACCAAGTTTACAAAAAATGAAACTGATCCAATTGCTACTCCGATTAAGCGCAATGGCCACGATGGTCCTGGTTTTCAGCCAGGCATCAAATGCCCAAAAAGCGCTTCGCCTGCCACCCGGCGTACAAAAAATAACTTCCGTGGAAGGCATCACCGAGTACAGCCTGCCCAACGGCTTGCGCGTTTTGCTTTTCCCCGATCCCTCCAAGCCGCTTATCACGGTTAACATTACCTATAAAGTTGGCTCGCGCCACGAGAATTACGGCGAGACCGGCATGGCCCACCTGCTCGAACACCTCGTGTTCAAAGGCACACCTAAACACCCCAATATCCCGCAGGAGCTCACCGAACACGGCGCACGCCCCAACGGCACCACCTGGCTCGATCGGACCAATTATTATGAAACATTCGATGCCACCGAAGAGAACCTCCGCTGGGCACTCGATCTGGAAAGTGACCGTATGGTCAACTCGTACATTGCAAAAAAAGACCTGGACAGCGAGTTTTCCGTCGTCCGCAATGAATACGAACGCGGCGAGAACAACCCCGGCAGTGTGCTGAACAAACGCATGATGGCTGCCGCCTACCAATGGCACAACTACGGCCATTCCACCATCGGTGAAAAATCGGATATCGAAGGCGCACCCATCGAGCGCTTGCAAGCATTTTACAGGCACTATTATCAGCCCGACAATGCTGTATTGGTGGTGGCCGGCAAGATCGATGAGCAAAAAACCCTGGATATGGTTGTGGAATATTTCGGCCCTATTCCCAAACCAACCCGCGAGTTGATCACTACCTATACCAGTGAACCCACACAGGACGGCGAACGGCAGGTAGTCCTGCGCCGTACCGGCGATGTACAGTTGTTTTCCTGCATGTACCTCACGCCTGCCGGGTCGCACCCCGATTATGCTGCGCTTTCGGTTTTGAGTGACCTGCTCACCGATGCCCCCACCGGCCGGTTATACAAAGCGCTGGTCGATTCCAAACTTGCTGTTTCTTCCTTTGGCCGCACCAGCGGTTTTGCCGAAGGCGGCACCGCCAACTATACCGCCGAAGTCAATCAGGACCAGGATATCGAAGCGGCAAAAAATGCCATGCTGGAAGTTCTCGACGGCTTGAAAGATAACCCGCCAACCCAGGAGGAAGTGGAAAAAGCCAAAGTCCGCATTTTGAAAAACTGGGAGCTCGGATTCAAAGAATCTTCCCGTATTGGCCTGAGCCTCAGCAATTTCATTGGCACCGGCGACTGGCGCCTCGCATACCTCTTCCGCGATCAGGTGGAAGCCGTGACGCCGGAAGACGTCGCCCGTGTCGCTATCCGCTACTATAAGCCGGCCAACCGCACACTGGGTCTTTTTATTCCGGAAAAAAATCCGGACCGCGCCGAGATTCCCGCCCCGCCAAACCTCGAAACGCTGTTGAAGGATTACAAAGGCCGGGGCAATATATCCCAAGGGGAAGATTTTGACCCCTCACCTGAAAACATTGAAAGCCGCACCACCCGCGGCAAACTCGACAACGGCCTCGAATATGCTTTTTTGCCAAAAGAAACACGCGGCGACGCCGTGAATGCGACGTTTACATTCCGTTTTGGAGACCTGAAAACACTGACCGGCAATTCCGTCGTCGGCAGTTTTGTCGGTAGCCTGCTCGATGTAGGCACCACCGATAAAAAACGCGCCGAACTGGAAGAAGCCCAGGACAAGATCAAATCGCGTATTCGTGTGTTCGGCGGCGCCTCGTCCGCTTCGGTGAGTATCGAAACAGATCGGGAAAATCTGGCCGCTGCAATCCGCCTGGCCGGTGAAATGTTGCGAAAACCGTCCTTTCCCGAAGATGAATTTGAAAAATACAAACAGCAGTACCTGACCAGCATCGACGAGCAAAAATCCGACCCCAATGCCCTGGCCGGCAACCTGTTCGCCCGGCTTTCCAGCGCGGAATACCCGGTTGGTGACCCACGCCACATCATGACTTTTGAAGAGGAAGAGGAAGCGGCAAGATCGGTGACACTCGACCAGGTGAAGGCTTATTACAAAAATGTGTACGGCGGGGGGAACGCCACCTGTGCCGTAGTCGGCGACTTTGATGCCGCAGAGATTGAAGCGGCGATCCGGGAAACATTTGGCGACTGGACCAGCCCGGGTAAATACGAGCGTATCCCCGACGATTACAAACCGGTGCCTGCCCGCAATGAGCAAATCCTGACGCCAGACAAATCCAATGCGGTTTACCTTGCCGGACTAGGTTTTGCCATGCGCAACGATGACCCCGACTATCCGGCGCTGACGATCGGCGGCCAGATTCTTGGTGGCGGATTCCTGAATTCCAGGCTGGCAACCCGCATCCGGCAGCAGGATGGCCTGAGTTATAGCGTGCG
The DNA here is from genome assembly GCA_020636075.1 of Lewinellaceae bacterium. Classification (GTDB taxonomy): domain Bacteria; phylum Bacteroidota; class Bacteroidia; order Chitinophagales; family Saprospiraceae; genus M3007. The sequence goes on from JACJYO010000001.1 coordinate 886,655, forward strand.
CGGCAGTTTTAACGCCAGCCCATTGGATAAAAATGGCGGTTTCAACGGGTTTATGATCTACAATCCGGAAAATCTGGCCAAACTTGAAGTGGCTTTCCGCGAAGAAATTGAACGCGCCACCAAGGACGGCTTTACCGCGGAAGAACTGGAAGCGGCTAAATCCGGCTGGCTAAAATCGCGCAAGGTGAGCCGCGCTTCCGATGCCGGAATGGCCCGCACCCTGAACTCGTATTTGTATTACGACCGCGACCTGAGTTGGGATGCCAGTTTTGAAAAGCAGGTAGAAAACCTGACCCTGGATCAGGTGAACAGTGCTTTGAAAAAATACCTCGACTACAATAAAATGATCATTGTCAAAGCGGGGGATTTCAAGAAAGTAGAGAAACCGTAACACGAACCTCCGGTTCGTGCGCACGCGCATTTTAACACACAGGCACCCAGAGCACATAGGTTTTAAATTTTTGAAAATCAAAAAACTACGTGCTCTGGGTGCCTGTGTGTTTAGAACAAACTCCATCCGGACAACCAGTGCCTCAAATTTGCTTTTTATCCAGTTCAGTAACGCGTCAGAAAAAACTCACTACTTTGGCCCTGCATACCAATCCATCGCCACGCTCTGCCAATGCAGCATACAGACGAAGCACTTATCGAAGACATCCGCGCCGGAGGCACCCGCCAGGAACAAGGTATCCGGCGGTTGTACGAGCAGTTTTATTATTTGACCCGCGACAGCCGGAAGAAATACACTACCCTCGATGAGTCCGACCTGCTAACCGCTTATAATTCCGCCATTATTTCGCTGCGCAAACAATTGCTTACCGGCGCGTTTCGGGGCGACAGTGCGCTGGCAACCTATTTCACCCGCATTTACACCAATAAATGCATCGACCATCTGCGCAAACAAAAGTCGGGCCTGCAAACTATGCCCTATGAGTACGCTCCCGAGGTGGAAGACAAAACGCCAAACGCGCTCAGCCGGCTGATTCAATCCGATCAATTAGAGCGCGTTCGGCGTCAGTTGCAGGCAATTGGGGAAGTGTGCAAACAAATCTTGCTGGATTCGGAATATTACGGCTATAGTGCCGAAGAGATCGCCGAACGGATAGGCTTCAGCAGTGCCGCCAGTGTAACCAGCAAAAAGTACAGTTGTTTGCAAAAGCTGCGCGAAAGCCTGAGTCAACAACCCAAGGCTTAAGATCCGGTGCCTGTATTCACCGTTCCGCTTCTATCCAGTATCTGCCCGTTGTACGCCGTCCAAATACGGTTATCATTTGAAAAACGAATGGTATTGATGGTGTAGCCCAAGGTTTCGTTGGGCCCGTATCCGCTGTCATTAAACGACGCATTCACGATTACTTCCGTGCTTGCCGGCGTTACCGCCGAATTCTCGCCACTTGCCGGAAAACTTTGTCCCCGGTAGGTAACTGTTGCCGTCAACTGGACATAACGGGGAAAGCTATCGCCGGCTGATTCCGACTCCAGGGTGACAATCAATTCAGGATCGGCGGCTTCAACTTTTTTTACTCGAATACTTCTTGGATCTGCCATACTATTTGGTTTTTTTAATACAAATAATGCATCCGGCCGCTTGGCCGGACAATGAATTTACAAGATTATCAATCCAGGTTTAAAACGGCAACATCCCCAAAAAAGCCAGGCAACCCTTGTTTTTGGCGCCGTTATCGCTACTGCCTTGCTCCGAAGCCGGGGTTGTTTCAACCAAAACCTCCGCAGCTGCACCGCCATCGTGTGTTGCCGTCACCACACCTTCACCATCTTCCACCGTGCCATTGAACGGGGCCCAGCTGCGCCCACCGGCAACAGGTATCTGAAGCGTTATGATATAGGTCAGGTCGGATTCTTTAGCGTAGTTAGGATCGGTAAACGGAATATCAAAATTGATGTCCGAAGTGGTACCGCCGGTTTTCACCTCACTGTTCAAATACGTGCTTTTTCCAGCCAGGGATGCCGTGGCCTGGATCTGTGCCGGAAAGGTGCCGCCGTCATCGGATTGCAGGGTAAAATACAGTTGCGGATCGGCTGCCCGCACGTTTTTCACCTTGATCTTAGTGGTTTCAGCCATGATGTTTTCATTTTTAAAATGAATAGTAGAAAATCCGGAAGGATAAGCTGTTTCCGGATAGCACTCGGTTTCTCGTCCTAAAACGGCAGCATGGTCAAAAAGGCCAGACAGCCCTTGTTTTTAGCGCCCTGATTGCTACCCGCAGGCTCTTCGTTCGTAGTTGTACTTTGTTGAGTACCACCACCTGTTTGTCCGCTTTCGGCATTTACCGGTTCGGCATCAGCCATCACCACGTCTGGTCTGCTACCTGGTGTATGATCGGCTGTCACAGTACCAGATCCGTCATCCACTGTACCGCCGTAAGATTTCCAAGCACCGGGTGTGCGAGGATCAGGCACCTCTAGCGTTATGGTGTAGCCCAAGGTTGTTTCGTTTGCGTAGTTTGAATCTGCAAACTGGATATTAAAATTCACATCCGAGGTAGAGCCGCCAGACTGGGTATCACTGCCTGAATACGATGCATCGTTGGCGCCTGTGACTGTCGCATTTGCTCTAATCCTGGCAGGCAGGGTGGAGCCGACGTCTTCCGGTTCCAGTGTAAACGATAAATGCGGATCGCCAGCCTGTACATTTTTCACTTTAATTTTTGTGGTTTCGGCCATGATGTTTTCAAATTTTAAGGTGTGAACATTATTTAATTCAGGGTTAAGGCGGGGAAATGGCGTATCGGTTAGAAAATCTCCAACCTACTCACTTAGACGAAACGAAATCCGCATTCTCAATAGAGCAAGCTGATTTTTCAGCGGAAACGGCTTTTTAAGAGGCTGCTTTCCGCCGCTGCCAAAACCAAAACAAGCCTAGCAGCCCGAGCGCCAGCAAGCCGCCTGCATACCAAAACCAATGTATGCCGCCGTCTAAGGGTTGATTATCACCAATCAGCACGAAAGCGCCCCAAAAGAAGGGATGATTGCGGCTGTTGTTGTCCAGGTAATCGAGTTTGGCTTGCCGGATCGCGGCGTCTTTGCCCAGGCCCTCCTTCAGGTATTTGTAAAAATCCCGCATGATCTGGGCGGTAGCCTGGTCGTCGGCCTGCCAGAGGCTCATGAGCACGTTGGAGCAACCGGCGTATTTGAACGCACGCGCCAGGCTGATCACGCCTTCGCCTTTTGCCAACTTTCCACGGCCGGTATTGCAGGCACTGAGTACGGCAAGATCAGCATTCAGGCGGAGGTTATAGATTTCATACGCGTACAGGATCCCGTCATTTTCCGTAGAGGTGGCATCTGCCTGGATTTTGGGTAATTCATTGGTAAACACCAACCCGGAGTACATGGGATCGCAATCGTTCAAAAAGCCGTGCATCGCCAGGTGTACGATACGCGGCTCCGAAGCAACCTGCCGAAACTGGGCTTCGGTAGCGGCCTGGCCCAGAAATGCCTGGCCTTGCAACTGCTGGGCAATCTGACTGACCTCCGCTTTGTTGTTCTGCAGGGGCACAAAATCCGCCGGCTCGGCATCTGCACAATTTTCTTGCAGCGCACCGCGCACATCGACGGCCGTCCAGTCGCCCGAATACCCCGGAGCAAAACCGGCAAAGTCACTTTTCACCTTGCGGTGTACCGGTTCGGCAAGGGCCAGAGCCGCGGAATACTCGTAGCGCACTGTGGTTTGCCGGAGCACATAGGGCAGTTTGGCATAATTCGGCTTATCCGAAACCCGAACATCGTCTGTCAACAGCAATTCAAAGGGCAGGTAGGCTAGTTTTCCGTCAGGGATGAGCAACAGTTGTTTGGGGAGCGACTGCCCAACAGGCGCCAGCAAGTCGACGAACATTTTACGGGCAATAGCGCTATACCGGGCTACTGCAGCTGCACTGCGGCCTTCTTCCATGGCTCGGTCGCGATCGCGCAGCGCCAACATTATTATTTCAAATGCCTGGTGAAAGCTGCTGTCCGGCCTGAACAGGTAGCCCCGGGTTGTTTTCCGGTCGATATAAAAAGCGTAAATCCCCGCCTCTCCGGTAAAAAATTCCAACAGGCCCGCTTGCTGCGGTAGTGCCTGCTGAACACCGGCCATGGAAATTTCGGCTTGCCGGTATTTGATCCGGTAATATTCCGGGAAGGTGGTTTCCAGTTTTTTGCGCAACGCGTCGTAATCGCGGTTGCAATGCAGGATTTGGGTTTGCCAGAGCAGGATTTTATCGTTGTCGGGTGTTTTTTTCTGTTGTTCCCTGAAAATACGGGTTTTGTAAAAAGCAATATCGATTTTCAGTTGCTTCTCCTCCTGCAACAGGTCTTCCGGAATACCGGCCTGTTGTTTGGCTGCCGATTCGCGCAAGGCTTCCGCCAGCATCAGGGCCTTGCTGCGTTCGGCATAGCGGAACGCCTGATCCAGGTAGTTTGGTTGTTGGTCGGTCTGGTACAATTCCATCGCCAGGTCGATAGCCTTCTCCATGATCGGCCTTGCCTCGCCGTTCCAAAACTGGCGGGAGCCTTCCTGATACTCGGTACGCATACTGTCGAGCAGGCTGGCAGCAAGGTCGTACGTCGCCAGGGCTGCCTCGGCATAGCGTTGTTGTTTTTCACGTTTGGCAAGCATGCGCAGCGTTTCCGCTTTATCGCGCAGCGTAAACAAAAAATCCAGGTAAGCATTGACGCGTTGCGGTGCAGGGTTTTCCAGAACATCCTGGTACGGGAAGGTATCGGTAAGTGCCAGCAGGGCTTTTTGTTGCCAGATCAGGGCAGAGTCGAGTTTGTTTTGCCGGTGGGCGATATAGCCCAGGTGCCGGCAGGCTTTGGCGTAATTCGGATGCTTGGGGCCGTAGCGTTCAACGGCTTGTTTCAGGTAGTTGTTGGCTTCCGGATAACGTTCCATCATCCGGTAGACGTACCCGATATTGTGGAGCGTCGTTTCCTCTTGTCGTGCATGGTTATTTTGGTGCAGTGCCAGTGCTTTTTTCAAATATTCCAGGGCTCGTTCATATTCCTGCAATTCCGTATTAACATTTGCCAGGTCGTTATAAATAATAATGTAATCGGCAGCAGCTTCGCTATCGGGAACGTGCTTTTGAAGTATTTGCAGCGCCTTCAAACCGTATTCAATAGCGCTTGGATAGTCTTTTTTCCGGTATTGCGTACCGCAAAGGTTGCTGTATGTCCAGGCAACGTCCTGCGGGGGAGTATTCGGATCCGAGCTGAAATGCTGCAATGCTGCACGGGTGTATTCGAGGGAGCGGTCGAAGTCGCCTTTACTGCGATAATACGTGCCGACATTGTTACAGGCGATACCCAGGGCCGACTGATTTCCTGTTTTTTCAAAAAAAGCAATTTCGCGCAAGCCAAACTCCAACGCTGCTTCGTAATTCCCCAATTCGTTGTACACTGCACCAGCCAGGTTATAATATTCCCCCCAAAAGCTGCTGTCGGGCGCCAGGTGGGCCCTGGCCGTTTTTTCCAGATCGGAAAACGTGGAAGCCACTTTCTGGGATTCCCCCTGGTAATATGCTGTAATGATGATCGCAGATTGGGCCTTTCCCCAGGCATACCAATTGTCACCTTCTTCTGATAACAAAATTGCCTGCTGCGCATAAACCAAGGTGGAATCCAGTTCATCTTTTTCCAGAAACGCCTGGGCTTTTTCTGCCAGCATCATTGCCTCCTCATGGGGCTTTGGCGCCTTTCTGCGTGTTTCTGGGTTAGGAGACTGACCGCAAAAAAATATTGCAATGGCGATCAGGATAAGCCAAAAGAGGGACGTTCTCATCTGTTTGCGCATGCTTTGGTTGTAACCCAAATGTATTAAATATTGCTGGGGCAAATCAAAAAGTTGAATAAACTTGCAGTTGGCATTGATATTTTCAACGGGGTTTCCGTCTAAAATCAAAACGATTGCAACAGCAACTTATGCAAACGAACATGAACGATATAATCCGGGCTTATCTGACTAATCAATTACCGCCAGCGGAACGAGATGCTTTCGAACAACGCTTGTCTGACGATCCGGAATTTGCCGCCGAAGCGGCTGAAGCAGCCACCTTGTATGCGGCAATTCAAGCCGAAGGCGACCGGGAACTCGAAGCGAAACTGATCACCTATGCTAAAGCGCAACACCAAATGGACGCAACGGTATTTCATTCGAACCCAACAAAAAGCAATATCCGGAAAATGACCTCGTATGCACGCGTTGTTTATGCCGCAGCCGTTTTGGTCGGCCTCATCGTGGTTATTTTGCCACTTTGGCTGATGAACCGCTCCGATGCAACCATAGCCGCCACCCCGGAAGAAATTTATGCCACCAATTTTACCATCCCGCCCGCACCCGAAGCGCGCGGCGCCGAACCTGTAGTGCAATGGCGCCGGCACTTCGCCCAGGGCGACTACAAAACAACGATTGCGCAGTTGGAAGGCTTATTGGCAGACACTACCTTTACCGGAAGATCGGAAGCCTTCTACTATCTCGGCATCGCTCAACTGGCCTCAGGTAATCCTGAAGCCGCCATGCAGGCCCTGGCACAAGTACGTGAAGAAAGTTTCGATTGGGAATCTGCACAGTGGTATACCGCTTTGGCCCAGCTCAAACTCGGACAAACCGACACAGCCAGGCAAACGCTGACCCGCATTTCCAACCAACCCAATCACGTACACCAAAAACAGGCAAAGGAGATATTGGAACAGCTTTAAATGCTGCCAGGTGGCCGCGCTGAACGATCAGTCATGTACAGCTCACTATGCCATTCCAACCAGGTTCTGCCTTTCAAAAACAGGCGTTATTTTTCCAAATTGCCGTAGCAAGCTGCCTGCTTGTACTGGCGCCTGTATGGGGTGTTGCACAAACGCAAACTGGGCATTCGGAACAAGGGCAAGCCATCATCCGGAATTACAACAGCCGCGAATACAGCGCCAGCGCCCAAAACTGGGCCGTCTTGCAAGACAACCGCGGCATGCTTTATGTCGGCAACAATGAATGCCTCCTCGAATACGACGGGCATACCTGGAGTCGCATCAACGGCACCAATGGCGGCGTTTTCTCCCTGGCGGCCGATACCTCCGGGACCATTTACGTGGGCGGCGCCGGCGACTTTGGTTACCTCCAAACCGACCCCTCCGGTGCCCGCCGCTATATTTCCCTGAGTGCCCAACTGCCCGAATCGGCGCGCAATTTTGGTGTAGTGCGCTCGGTACACATGCTCGGCGACACTGTTTTTTTCCAAAGCCGACAAACACTCTTCCTCTACCACCAACAGCGCCTTGACACGTATCCGATTCCCGACTCCTACCTCCGGGCATATGCCGTCAACAACCGGTATTTTATCAAACTGGCCGGCAAGGGGCTTTGCCATTGGAACAAAAACAAGTTTGAATTACTTCCTGGCGGCGAAAGATTCAGCGCGGAAACCATCGCTTTCCTTCTCCCCTTTCCCCAAAACCGGTTGCTTATCGGTACCCTGACTAATGGCATTTGGGTATACGACCCCCGTACCGGCGCCTGCACCAGGCCCGAGCGATTCCAGGCACTGCAAGCGGTTTTGAGCAACGATGAACTGTACCATGGACTCCGGTTGCCCGCTGGTGGTTACGCCCTGGCCACCCTGAGCGGTGGCATTTACCTCACCGATGCCGAAGGTGTGCTGCAACGCCAGATCAACCGCGGTCTCGGCCTGAATGACAACACCGTCCACTTTTTATTCCTCGACCGGCAGCAGGGCCTTTGGGCAGCCATGAACCACGGGCTGGACCGGATTTCGCTTCGGGCGCCGTTCCAGTACTGGGATCAGGCGCTTGGACTCGATGCCGCCGTGTTGTGCATCAAACGCCACCACGGCACACTGTACGTCGGCACGAATCTGGGTTTATATGCCATGGTTCAGGCCAACGACCCATCGGAGCCTTCCCGGTTCAAACTGGTAGACCCAGCCCACCGCGACCAGATATTTGCTCTGGAAACCATAGCGGCGCCGGGGCAGCCGCAGACCCAACTCCTGTTGGCAACCGGTTCCGGACTGTACACCTTGCAAAGCGACAACAACATGCGCCGCCTGCACGAGGCCGATCTTGGTCCGTTTTATTCCCTGGCTGTTTCAGGCACACAATCCGGTGTTGTGTTTGCCGGCGGCAATAAAGGTGTTTTTCACATCAGCCAGCTCCATCAGGGGTGGACAATACCCAAACCAATCGGCGCAACCAATCTGCTCATTCGCTCGGTAGCGGAAGATGCGCAGGGCCGCATTTGGGCAGGCACCCGCAATCGCGGGGTTGTTTGCCTGACCCCCGACGGGCAAGGTGGATACAGCGCGCGCACTTTCGCCCAAATGAATGGCAAACCCGCCATGGGCGACCACCGCATCTTCCAATGGGGAGAGCGGCTGTTGTTTCGCTCCTCGGAATTCGGCGCATTTCAGTTTGACTCAACCAGCCAGGCTTTCCAGCCGCTTTATTTTACCGAAGACCAATCCCGAAATGCCCGTCCGGTTTGGGTGGCTGCCACCGGCCCCCGTCGAAATACCTGGGTTTGGGCGCCTTCGGCAAATGGCACCCAACTCGAATGGCTCATCGAAAATGCGGATAGCAACTGGACCCGCGTCTATCAGCCCTTTGGCGTACTTCCGGATATCCGCGATTTGTTTCAGGGCGGCTTTTATACCGAAAATGAAGCGCTCGCATGGATGGGTGGCGCATTGGGGCTTTACCGTTTTGAAGCGGGCGCCATGCCCGACACCAGCTACTACCAGCAGGCGTACACCGTGCTGCTGCGCAGCGTGCGGGCGAATACAGACTCCACGTTAATTCAGGATTTTCACGGCAATAATGCTACTCCATTTTCACTGGCCCACCAACTGAATTCGCTTGCTTTTCAATTTGCCGCCTTGGGATTTGAGTGCCCGGAAAACACCCTGTACAGTTTTTTACTGGAGGGATACGACCGCAATTGGTCGGCCTGGAGTCCCAAAACCGAAAAGGAGTATACCAACCTGCCGCCTGGTACGTACCGCTTCCGGGTGCGCGCGCGCAATGCCTTTGCCCGGGAAGCGCATGCGGGGGCTTTTTCATTCACCATCCTTCCGCCCTGGTACCAAACCTGGTGGGCCTATCTGCTCTACCTGGCCTTGTTCGGGTCGCTGCTTTTTGGGCTGGTGCGCATTTTGACCCGCCGCCAGGCACAACATCTCCAGCGCGAACAACAGATCAACGAGCAGCTGCGCAATGCCGACAAACTCAAAGACCAGTTTTTGGCCAATACCTCCCACGAACTGCGCACGCCGCTCAACGGTATTATTGGGCTGTCGGAAAGTTTGCTCGACGGGATTGGGTCTTTTTCTGCCGAAAAACAGCGCGAGGAGTTGTCGCTGATCATTTCCTCAGGCCGCCGTTTGTCCAGTTTGGTCAACGACTTGCTGGATTTTTCAAGATTAAAAGACAATGACCTGCAATTGCGCCAAACCAACGTGGATTTGTATGCCCTCACCGATGTGGTGTTGCAAATTTGCCAACCCCTGGTGCAGGACAAAGACCTACTCCTGCAAAATCAGGTGCCCGCGGAATTGGCTGTTTTAGCCGATGAAGACCGGCTGCAGCAAATCCTGCTCAACCTGGTTGGCAACGCCATCAAGTTTACCGATCAGGGCGCCGTCACTGTTTCAGCAACCTTACATGCCAAAACCGATGAATACCCGGCGGTTGAAATTGAGGTGCGCGATACCGGCATTGGCATTGCACAGGAAAACCAGGAGCAAATTTTTGAAGCGTTCAACCAGGCCGACGGCTCCGTCGAACGGCAATTTGGAGGTACCGGGCTCGGACTCGCTATCAGTAAAAACCTGATCGAGTTGCAAGGCGGGCGAATCTGGTTGCGTTCTGAACCCGGACAAGGGGCAGCCTTCTTTTTCACCCTTCCGGCGGGCCAGAAAAATGGCGCACCCAAACCGACGCCGCCACCAGATCCGGCGAATATTGCCCCCGTTATCCCGGTGCCCGAAGCGCTGCAATTTGAACCCCAACACTACCGAAAAGGATCAATTCGCATCCTGATCGTAGACGACGAGCCCATCAACCACCACGTGTTGCGCAACCACCTCGAGCAAGAGCCCTACCACATCACCAACGCCTGGAACGGCGAAGAAGCGCTGCGCTACCTGGAAACCGAACCTTCCTTCGACCTGGTGCTGCTCGACGTGATGATGCCCCGCATGAGCGGCTATGAAGTGTGCCGCCGTATCCGGGAAAAATACCTGCCGTCGGAATTGCCCATCATCATGATCACCGCTAAAAATCAGGTAAAAGATCTGGTGCAGGGCCTCGCACTCGGCGCCAACGACTACCTGGCCAAGCCGTTTAGCAAGGAGGAATTTCTGGCACGCGTACGCACCCAACTCGATCTGCTACGCATTTTTGATGTGACTGCCCGCTTTGTGCCCAACGAATTTATCCGTGCGCTGGGCTACGAACGGCTCACCGAGGTAACTCTGGGCGACCACACCCAACGCGAAGTCACAGTGTTGTTTTCCGACATTCGCAGCTATACTTCCCTGGCGGAAAACATGACACCGGAGGAAAACTTTCAGTTTGTCAACGCCTACAACGGCCGCATGGGGCCCGTTATCCGGAAGCACAACGGATTTGTAAATCAATACCTGGGCGACGGCATCATGGCCATTTTTCCGCAAGCTGCCGAACAGGCGCTCCAGGCTGCAATTGATATGCAAACGGAAATCCAGGCCTACAATAAAAATCGGCGGAAAAAAGGGCAGGCGACCATTCGCGTTGGGATGGGCTTGCACAGTGGCCCGCTCATCATGGGCATTACCGGCGACGAAGACCGGCTGGATGCCACCACGATTTCCGACACTGTGAACACGGCATCCCGGATTGAAAGCCTGACCCCCTACTACGCCGTCAATATCCTGCTCAGCGAAGACAGCCTGCAACAGATCCCACAACCGGAGCGCTATCGCTTGCGCTACCTGGGTATCGTACAGGTCAAAGGACGCCAGCAACCCGTGGGCATTTACGAATGCTTCGACGGGGATGATGCTTCCGACATCCGCCTGAAACTGGAAACCCTGGACCAATTTAACCAGGCAGTTGCACAGTTTTTCAGCCGCAATTTTCAGGAAGCTTCGGCGGGATTTCAGGCAGTGTTGGCCCGGCACCCGGCGGATACCGTAACCCGGCTTTTTTTGGAAAAATCCGATTATTTCCATCAAAACGGGGTGTCGGCCGACTGGACCGGTGTAGAGAAAATGAGTGGAAAATAAGGGCTGACTAATGTTTCAAAACATTCGATCCGGCATTTATAAATTCGGATAGCCGGGACAGTTTCTGAAATTTCCCCAAAACGCCCTATTCTTGCAGTTCGAATGGGCGATCCAACTTTAAATACAGAAAACGAGGCGCCGGTCCCTTTGGCGGAAGCCCCTCCACGCAAATACAAACGCGTTTACGCCAATTACATCCGTGCACTTGCGGCTTGTGCTGTGGTACAAATGCATTCGGTTGGCGGGTACTTGTACACTTTCGACCCGACAGCGAATCCGGATGTCCGCTTCCTCACCGCCGATATAATTTACGGGCATTTGCGCTGGGCCACGCCCTTTTTCATCCTGATCAGCGGCGCACTGTTACTGAACCCCTCCAAACATGAACCGATTCCGGTTTTTTTAAAAAAACGTTTGCGCCGCGTACTGATTCCCTTTGCGTTTTGGGGAACGATCTACCTGCTCTATTTGTATCGTGGAAACATGTACTACGGCACCTGGCCGGAATTGAAGGATGTTTTAAACACGATTTTTTACAACGACATCTACTTTCATTTGTGGTTCATCCCCATGATCACCGGGTTGTACCTGCTCACCCCGACGTTTCGAATTTTTATTCAAAACGCAAAGCGCAGCGATATCGAGTATTTTCTGGTGCTGAGTTTTACTATTACCGCGCTTCAGCACTTTTTACCGGGCATTATTTTCATCAAATACATCGGCTGGATGGGCTATATCGGATTTTATGTACTGGGCTACTACCTCAGTGCTTTCCCGATAAAACGCAGTTGGAAAAAAGTGATCTATCCCCTGGCTTTGGCCATGCCGCTGACGGGGGCTTTTATCACCTGGTGGCTGACCGTGCAAGCCGGCGAATACGACGCCAGGGTGTACGTGTACTCCAGCCCGAATGTGGTGATCATGATCTTCGCGCTTTTCCTTTTTCTCAAGGATTTTGACTGGGACACTTTTGGCGACCGATACCCGCGCATTCACCGGGCTTTCAACCGCATGGCCGATTTGAGCTACGGGGTTTACTTCATCCACGTATTGATCCTCGACGTGATCAAAAACGGCTACATTTTCGGCATCCGCGTCACCCCGCACTATTTCTTCAACCAGGAAATTCACCCTGCGATCGGGGCGCCACTGGTGGCTGTTGTTGGCATTTCGCTTTCGGTGCTAATGATCAGTTTGCTGAGCCGGGTGGTATTTATGAAAAAGTGGTTGATGTAGGCCGCCAACACTTAGAAACTTGAGTAGTTATCCTAAATTTTTTCAAGTGACTTCGGGGAAGTCAAATATTTGTAGATCAATATTTTAACCTGGCGTGTCGACCTCTGTACCGGCGTGCATTGATTTGTTATAACCGCGAAGCGGTTGAATATGAGTAGCCCCCGTATGGGGGGAAATGTGCGTCCCGAAGTGCCAACGGCAAAGCGGTTGAATTAATGTTAAATGCCACTTACATTCAACCGCTTTGCGGTTGCAAAACCTTCAACTTTATTACAACCCCGGGTTATACCCGGGGCTATCCATATTCAAGCCCTGCCGGGCTTAATATAACCGCTTACCGTTCGCATGTATCAGCGAGGTCCGCTATATTTCAAAATTGGAGAAATGACACAAGTTTCCCCTGTCGGGAACAGCAGCGGCAAAACGCCGATCACTCTCCAACAATCTGCTTGAGCATACGCCGCGCATTCTCCCCCACCCCGCCATTCGGGTCAAGCGCAATGGCTTTTTTATAGCATTCAACCGCATTATCCTTTTTCCCGGCTTTCCAGCAGGCTTCACCCAGACTATCCCAGGTGTTAGCGGAATCGGGGAAAAGTTCAGTGTTCAATTGGAAAACATAAAGCGCCGGCTCCAACTGACCGCCGTTTAGCAGGTTGTAGCCATTTTGGTTGAATTCGTTTTCAAAATTGATAAACCGGTATCGCGGATCAGCGACCATTTCCACGGCTTTTGCTTTTAGTTCGTCCAGTTTTTTGGCCATGAATAATTCTTTCAAGTAACCTATGGGGTCCAGCACCATGCCTTCAGCAGAAAAATCCAAGGCAGCTGCCAACACTGGATCGCGGTTGGAACGGTAATCGTCAATGGATGGTTCCACAGCAATATGCGGCGCCAGCCAGTCGGCATTTTCCCATTGCGGTTTGTCTTGCCACCAGGCAAAGGAGAGAAACACCGGAATCTTGGTTTTCGGAAGTTCAACGCGGCGGTTGTCTCCGTAGAAATTGATGTTTTCACCCGTCGGCTCGCCGACAAAAATGGCATTGGTGTAGGTGTGCAATTCATTGACCAGATTTTGGCAGGCTGAGAAGGTGCGCCGGCCGATCAGGACGAAAACTTTCCCGGGTTGGTTTATTTTTTCGCAGCGGATCAGCCCAGTCACGATGGGTTTGTTTTTGTAATTGTTGCCGCCGCCGTTGAGCCGCACGTCCAGTACCAGGCGCTCAACATCGTTTTTTTCCACAAAATCGAACAGGCGTTGGTAAAAAGCCGGGATCGGTTCGTCTTTCTCGTCCTGGATCTGGCTATGGCGGACATACACCGTTTTTTGCTCCGGCAAATACTCGAAGTAGTAAATCTTGTCCAGGTTTTTCAGGTAATACGGAGTGGCAGTCTGGTCGCGCACACTTAACCAGTCGCTATCTGACGCAACAAAGCCGTATTTTCTCGGAAAACGAAATGTTGGTACCGCATCGAAGGTTTTTTCGAAGGTTTTGCCGTCCCGTTCCAACTGGAGGGTAATCGTTTTTTTCAGCGTTTTAGTAATCCCCTGGGCATGCAGCGCTTCCGGAATCAGCAGAAAATCGAGTCCGTATGCCTTAAAATATTGCTCGTTCTCCACCGGCTGCAAGGGTCGAACGGCTTCGAGCGCTTTTTCCACAGAAACGCCTTCGACGTTCAATACACGGGCGCCCAATGCGTCGGCATAGTCTTTCCGGCAACCTTCGACGTAGATGCCATCGCTAAACCAGTACAAATTGAGCGGCAGAATATGCCCTTGCACCGGCGACCGGCTCCAGCTGAGGTCGGTATGGCCGTACCCGAACATAGCGACAATGCGGGCAAAACCTGCCAGGATTTCATGCGGTTGCATGGTTGGAATTTCCCCGTGTAGTGTTTCCACAGCGGCATCCCAATCGGTTGCCGTTACTTTTTTAAACAGGAAGGGATAGTCCTGGTGGACAGTGTTTTGCAGGAAGCGCAGGTCGGTTTGCCAGTCGGCAGCGGTCAACGCAGTTTGGGCGGTTGCACCCAACGTCCAACAGAACAACAGGGTGAGCAGCAGTTGTTTCATAGTCTTGAAAATTTAGCTCGACTTGGGTCCGGCTATCCTGGAGCAGTCCCAAATCGCATGAAAAATCAGAAGTTACCAGCAATGAGGCAAGCGGACAAACATTTTCAGGGCTATACCTGGCTCAGCAAATTATCCTGCCTATTAATGTCCGCCAACTTGATCAACAGTCCAAAGATAACCTACCATTGACCGGGTTTGGGCACTTGAACACCGGGTTGTACCGTTTGGACATTATTTGAACTGCATAACGTTCAAATTCATCTTTTCCGTTGGTGTTCAGTTTGCTGCACACTACTTTTGATCTGCGATTCACAATTTCAACCAAAAACACGACCATGCGAAAGCAAACGCTCCCTCTGGCCGCCATGCTCCTGGCAGCCCTCCTTTTTTCCTGCAATAAAGTGGTTAAAAACGAAGCCTATTTTCAGGCAATAGCCCGCTACGTTTACGCCTACACCAGTGGTGATATCGGCCGCACCGACGCTATTCGCGTGCGTTTTATCGATCCGGCCGTTGGCCAAAACAAGATCGGCCAGGCGGTAGATGCCGGGCTTTTCCAAATCAGTCCGGCGGTGTCGGGGAAGGCCATTTGGGAAGATGACCGCACCATCAAATTGCAGCCCGATGAGGCCTTGCCGTACGGCGCCAAGTACAGCGGCACGGTCCAACTGGGTAAAATTTTCGGGAACGTACCCGAAGTGGCCCAGGTATTTGATTTTAGCTTTCGGGTGCGCGAGCTTTCCTTCGAACTGGTCACCGACGGCCTGCGCGCCGTTTCAGAAAACGATCTGGCCAAACAGCAACTCATCGGCCGTATTCTGACCAGCGACGCCGTTGAAACATCCAACCTGGAAAAAACGCTGACAGCCAAACAGGGCAACAAATCGCTGAACATCCGCTGGACGCATAGTTCCGACGGGCTTTCACACGAATTTACGGTACTGGATATCGAACGCTCGACGGTCCGCTCCAAGGTAGAACTCAGTTGGTCGGGCACAGCCCTGGGGGTCGAAAAATCCGGCAAATCAGAGCAAATGGTACCCGCCCTGGATGAATTTGTGGTATTGCAAACCCGGGTTGTGCAATCGGAAGAACAATACGTATTGCTCAATTTCTCCGACCCGCTGGAAACCAGTCAGATACTCGATGGGCTGATCCATATTGAAAACTACGATAACAACCTGCGCTTTGCCATCGATGGCAACTTCGTACGGGTTTACCCCAGCCAACGGATTACCGGCACGCACAACCTGCGGGTGGAAGCCGGCATCCGGAACATTGCCGGTGCAGCCATGAAAGGGCGCAGCGACTGGCCTCTTAATTTCGAAGACCTCAAACCCTCCGTGCGCCTGGTAGGCCGCGGCGCCGTGATCCCGCAGCAAGCTGATGGCGCCATCATTTTCCCCTTTGAAGCGGTAGGATTACGCGCGGTGGATGTTGAAGTGTTTAAAATTTTCAACTCCAATATTTTGCAATACCTCCAGGTCAATGAACTGGAAGGCGACCAGGAACTCGACCGCGTCGGAAAAATTATCATGCAGAAAAAAGTGGCGCTCACCGACCTGAATCCCGATGCAAATTCACAGGTTTGGCAGCGCTACGCACTCGACTTGCAGGAGATTATCCAACAAGATCCCGGTGCGATTTACCAGGTGCGCTTGACGTTCAGGCGCGGGTATGCGATTTACAATTGTAATCCGGCTGCGCCAAACAATACCGAAGCAGATGCTGCGCCCGCAGCTGAAAATTGGCAGGAAGCCGATAACCTTGCCCACCTCGGCAGCGCCGATGAAAACGGCAACCTGGTCAGCATTTGGGGAGGCTACCGCGGCATTTATTATGGCAATGATGAAGATTACTGGTGGTCCGAAGACGACGGTTATGATTGGAGTAACCGCGATAATCCCTGTGCAAAGGAATACTACAATTACGAGCATTTTACCAAACGTAATGTGTTTGTCAGCGACCTCGGCATAACGGCAAAACGCGGAAAAGACCGCTCGCTTTTTGTTTCGGTGAACAGCCTGCACACCACGCAGCCGGAGAATGGGGTCGATCTGGAACTGTTCAACTACCAACTGCAATCCATCGGCAAATTGCGCACCGATGGCAACGGCATTGCAGCAACGGATGACTTGCGCGAAACGCCCTTTCTGATCGTTGCCAGCCGTGGTGACCGGCGCGGATACCTGCGCATGGCCGACGGGAGTTCGCTTTCGCTCAGCCGTTTCGACGTGGCCGGCGTTGAGCCGCAAAAAGGACTCAAGGGCTACCTCTACGGCGAGCGTGGCGTTTGGCGCCCGGGCGATTCGCTGTACCTGAATTTTGTTTTGGAAGATCAAAAGGGCACCTTGCCCCAAAGTCACCCGGTCACGCTGGAACTCACCGACCCCCGTGGCGCTTTGCAATACCGCACCACCTCGGCACAGGCTGTTGGCGGCGTTTACCCCTTCCCCTGTACTACCCGCCCCGATGCCCCGACGGGCAACTGGACCGCCAAGGTTCAGGTTGGTGGGGCAACGTTTAGCAAACAATTGAAAATTGAAACCGTCAAGCCGAACCGGTTGAAAATGAATCTTGATTTCGGCAAAAAAAGTTTGTCAGCCGGTGATGCAAGTTTGAACGGAAAACTCCAGGTCAACTGGCTCCACGGCGCTACCGCCAAAGGGCTGAAAGCCGTTGTAGAAATGCAACTCCGACTGGCCCAAACGGAGTTTAAAAACTTCAAGGATTTTGTTTTCGACGATCCGGCGCGAAACCTCTGGAGCGAACCGGAAGTATTGTTCGATGCCCGGCTCGATGACAACGGCCAGGCCAATATTCCGCTCCGCCTCGGTAACCAGGAAAATGCACCGGGCAAGCTGATCGCCAATTTTAAAATCCGGGCCTTCGAAAACAGCGGTGATTTCAGCACCGACAACATCGCCATCGATTACTACCCCTTTGAGCGTTTTGTGGGAGTTTCCATTCCGACAAATAGTTGGGGATCCAAATCAATCGATCGTAAGGGCGGACAGCTCCAATTTGCTTGCGTAGATCAAAATGGTAAACCTATTGCCGGCCGAAAGATCGAGGTTGGCCTGTACCGTTGCGACTGGCGCTGGTGGTGGGAGGAAGACCGGAACAGCAATGTCGCCCAGTTCAATTCAGCCAACCACGTCAATGCCGTCGAAAAAGCGACCCTCACCACAGATGGTCGCGGTTTGGCCACCTGGACCGTCCGACCTAACAACTGGGGGCGTTACCTGGTGCGGGTATCCGACCCGGACGGGGGGCACGCTGCAGGTGATTTTTTCTGGAGTGGCCAACCAGATGATCTGAATGACATCCGTAGCCGGAATGCCGCAGCCATGCTGCCGTTTTCCGTAGGAAAAGAAAAATATAATGTCGGCGATGAAGTAACGCTGAAAGTACCCGCCAGTGAAGACGGGCGCATTTTGCTCACCCTGGAAACCGGCACACGGGTGCTGCTTCACCAATGGTACGAAGCCAAAGCCGGTGATAATACCTTGAAATTTCACGCTTCAGAAGACATGTCGCCTTCCGTGTATGCGCACGTCAGCCTCTTCCAACCGCATGCGCAAACAAAAAATGACCTGCCCATTCGCATGTACGGCGTGATGCCGGTGAATGTGGAAAACCCCGGCTCGCAGCTGAAACCACAACTCGACATGCCCGACGTGCTTAAGCCCGGCGAACCATTCACCGTCAGCATCCGTGAAACCTCGGGAAAAGCCTGTGCCTACACCCTGGCAATTGTAGATGAGGGCTTGCTCGACCTCACGCGCTTTAAAACGCCCAATCCGGGTGATGTTTTTTTCGCCCGTGAAGCCCTTGGCGTCACTACCTGGGACATGTACGACTACGTGCTCGGCGCCTACGGCGCAAAACTGGAGCGCATTCTGAGCATTGGCGGGGATGCCATCAATCAAAAAGCGAAAAATGCCGCGCAGATCAACCGCTTCAAACCGGCGGTGGTACATGTCGGGCCGTTTTACCTGGAAAAAGGGAAAACAGCAAAGCATACGCTAAAACTTGACAACTACGTCGGCTCTGTTCGGGCCATGGTAGTTTGCTCCGCGCCGGCGCCCGGCAACCAGGGGGCATATGGCAGCGCTGAAAAAACCTGTCCGGTGCGCAAACCCCTGATGATCCTGCCTACCCTGCCCCGAGTGCTGGGACCGGGCGAAACGCTGCGCCTGCCGGTAGAGGTGTTTGCCATGGAGAAAAAAGTGAAAAACGCTACAATACGGGTTCGGGAAAGTTCGGGGCTGGTGGCTATCCAGGGCTCGCCGACCAACAGTCTGCAATTTGCCCAGCCGGGCAATGAAATGACCTACTTTGATTTGAAAGTGGGCAACCGCACCGGTGTAGCCAAGTTTAGCATTGAGGCGCAAGGCGGTGGTGAAAAAGCGACCCAAACTATTGAAATTCTGGTGCGCAATCCCAATCCGGTTCAAACTACTGTTTGGGAGGGCGAAATCGAGCCTGGCCAGGAATGGGGTTCTGATTTCGACCCAAGCCGCTACTCCGATATTGGTTCGGCGGTGATTGAAGTTTCCGCATTGCCGCCTGTCAACCTGAGCCGGCACCTGGAGTACCTGATCCGCTACCCGCATGGCTGCGTCGAACAAACTACCTCGGCGGCGTTCCCGCAATTATTCGTAGATATACTCACCCCGCTTTCTCAAAAGGAAAAAGACCGGATCGCCAAAAACGTGTCGGCGGCCATTAGCAAGTTGCAAAACTTTCAGCAGTCGGACGGTGGTTTTTCGTATTGGCCGGGCGGCAGCGTGAACGACTGGAGCAGCACCTATGCGGGTCATTTTTTGCTGGAAGCAAAAGCAAAAGGCTACGCCGTGCCTCAAGGCATGCTCGATCGCTGGATTGACTACCAAACCAAAACGAGCAAGCAGTGGAACGGGAGTAATGGCCGCAATGATTGGCGGGGCTATGATACCGATTTAAACCAGGCCTACCGGCTGTATGCGCTAGCCATGGCAGGAAAACCCAACCTTGCCGGCATGAACCGTATGAAGGAACAAAAAGGAATGTACACCCAGTCGGCGTTGCTGTTAGCAGCAGCTTATGCCCAGGCTGGGAAAGCAGAAGCGGCACGAGAAATTGCGCGCGGCAAATGGCGCGACGACTGGCGGTACGACTGGTGTGGCAGCACCTATGGCAGTGACCTTCGTGACCGCGCCCTTATTCTGGAAACCTACACCGCCATTGGCGACACCAAGCGCGCAGAGGCCATGGTTCAATACATCAGCAAGGAAATGGGCAACCAGGATGGCTGGTATTGGAACACTCAGAGCCTGGCTACGGCGCTGCGTGCCTTGTCGAAATATGCAGTTAAAAATTTCGGGAACAACGGTCCGGCATTTGCCTACCGGATTGGCGGAAACGGGTACAAAAACGGCGATAAGTCGAAACCTATTTCAACCGTCCAGTTCGCTGATCAAGCGCTGAACAACAACCGCATTGCCGTGAAAAACAATGGCTCCGCCAAACTTTACGCCCGGTTAATTATTAGTGGCCAGGCTCTGGTGGGCGAAGAAACAGGTGTGAGCAACAACATAACGCTGGCGGTACGGTACACCGACAATAATGGCAACCCGGTAGACATCAGCAAGCTGCCGCAGGGCACTGATTTTGTGGCCGAAGTGACCATTCGCCGCACCGGTGAACTCAAGTTCCCCTTCCAGGAACTGGCCCTTTCACAGGTCTTTCCATCAGGCTGGGAAGTTCTGAATGCCCGCATGTCCGGCATAAGTTTGGGCGGCAGTAGCGCCGCCGAGTACCAGGATATCCGCGATGACCGGGTGTACACCTACTTTGACCTGCCCTATTCGTACGACTATCAAAACAAACGCGTGCGTGAAACCAGCAGCACCTACCGCATCCAGTTGAACGCTGCGTATGCCGGACGGTATTACCTGCCGGCTGTGGGTTGCGAGGCGATGTACGACAGTCGTATTCAGGGAAGTGTCCCGGGCAGGTGGGTGGAGGTGATTTGATGCACCTAAAGTTATACCGAATATAAAGTGCTGGACAGGATCAACAGGATATTACTGAATACTGGCTTTCAAGCCGCTTTTTATGTAAATCCGTGTTGATCCTGTTTGTTTTCAAGTAATTGGCGAATTCGCAAAAGGTTAGATCAAAGCGTATAGGTTGCTCTCCCATTCTGGCAAATCCATAGAAGTGGATTGAAAAAATCCACGACAGCACTTGCCCTTTTAGGAAGGCCCGGCTATCTTTGTAGCGAAAATTCGCTATATTTAAAAACCGTTGCAAAATATGACAGATACATTGGTGCAAAACGACGTCCTCAAAGGTGGTGAGTTCCTCATCCGCGATGCAAAGCCTGAAGACGTATTCATCCCTGAAGAGCTCAATGAAGAGCAATTGATGATCAAAAAGATGTCGGAAGATTTCCTGGAGCAGGAGATTTTTCCGAACACACAAAAAATTGAGAAACAGGAAGATAATATCGCCCCGAAAATCCTGAAAAAAATGGGTGACCTTGGGCTTCTTGGCGCCCACATGCCTCAGGAATACGGTGGTATGGAACTCGACACCAACACGAATACCGTTATTTCAGAGGTATTTGGCCCGGCGGGCTCCATTATCGTTTCGTTCGCTGCGCATACTGGCATTGGCATGCTGCCGATCCTGTATTTTGGAACGGAGGAACAAAAAAAGAAGTACCTGCCCGGCCTGATCAGTGGCGATCTTAAAGCAGCATACTGCCTTACGGAACCCAGCAGCGGTTCTGACGCACTAAATGCCAAATCACGTGCGGACCTTAGCGCCGACGGAAGCCACTATGTGCTTAATGGTCAGAAAATGTGGATTTCCAATGCCGGCTTCGCCGATATTTTCATTGTGTTTGCGCAAGTTGGTGGAGATAAATTCACCGGATTTATCGTCGAGCGCAATTCAGATGGTTTGACCTTGGGTGCAGAGGAAGAAAAAATGGGCATCAAGGGTTCCTCCACCCGGCAGGTGTTTTTTGAAAATGTAAAAGTACCCGCCGATAACGTGCTCGGTGAGGTAGGGAAAGGGCACCTGATCGCTTTCAATGCACTGAATATCGGGCGCTATAAACTGGGAGTCATGTGCATCGGCGGTTGCAAAAAAGCGATTTCAGTGGCTACACAATATGCCAACGAGCGCCAGCAGTTTGGCCAATTCATCGGCAACTTCGGCGCTATTCAGCACAAACTTGCTGAAATGGCTATTCAAACGTTTGCCGGCGAAAGCGCAATGTACCGCACCTCGCAGCTGATGCAGGATAAAAAAGCCGAAGGTACCGCCGCAGGCAAAACCTTTGGCCAGGCTACCCTGGAAGCTGCTGAGGAATACGCCATCGAGTGTTCCATTTTGAAGGTATACGGTTCTGAAGTGACCGATTTTTGTGTGGATGAAAATGTGCAGATACACGGTGGTATCGGTTTTAGCGAGGAGTATTCCGCAGCACGTGCCTACCGTGACAGCCGGATCAATCGAATTTACGAAGGCACCAATGAGATCAACCGCCTGCTGATGGTCGATCAGTTGTTCAAACGCGCCATGAAGGGCAAACTCGACATCGTTGGGCCGGCCTGGGCTGTTCAAAAAGAGTTGACTGCTATGCCTTCCTTTGAGCAGGCTGAAGGTGCTTATGCCGAAGAGCAAAAGGCCATTGCCGACTTCAAAAAAATCATCCTCATGACGGCTGGCGCTGGGGCCAAAATGCAAATGGACGGCAAACTCAACCTCAAAGATGAACAGGAAGTTCTGATGAACTGTGCCGATATGCTCATCGACTTATTCGTAGCCGAATCGCTGCTGCTCCGGGTTCAAAAACTGGCCGAACGTGCAGAAAAACCGCAGCCACAGGAATTATATGATGCTATGCTCCAGGTATTTATGCATGATGCCACTGCCCGTATGCATAAAAATGCTACCGATGCGCTGGCTTCTTTTGCCGAAGGCGATTTGTTGAAAACCTTCCTGATGGGCGTTAAGCGTTTTACCAAATACCCACCGGTGAATGTTAAAGAAAAGCGCCGGCTAATTGCTAAAGCCATGTTGGAGACAAATGGTTGGGGTTTTTAAACTAAAAAGGAATAGCCAATTTTTGTCGACACTTCAAGTGTGATTAATAAAAAAGCGCCGCACCGGATTTTGTACCAGGTGTGGCGCTTTTTATTAAATGATAAACTGCTTTTGGTTACAGCTTTTCCAGCTTTTCCTTCGAAGCTGTAAAGTTGGGATTCAACTCCAGCGCTTTTTGATAACTGGCTTTGGCATTTTCAGTATCCCCTTTTGCTGCGTAGGCGTCGCCCAAGCTGTCATATGCATTCCATGATTTTGGATTCAATTCGACGTTCATCTGGAATATTGCAATTGCATCATCTGTTTTTTCATCCTTCAACCGATCGTATCCGGCAGCATTCATATCCCACTCAAAAAATTCAACGTCATCTCTGGTGTTCGACTTCAGCGCATCAAACTTATCCTGGGCAGCGTCTGCTCCTTTTTCATCCAGGACCTGCGTCACGACGTCGGCCCCGGAAGTCTTCGCGTCTGAGAAATCAATTAATTCTACTTCATAAACGATATAATCGCCCTCCAGGTTATTTGCCTGATCCTCGTTTTTCAGCAAATCCTTCGGTACTTCAAGCCGGTATGTACCACCCCGTTGCATAGTGCTTTTCATTACAGTATAGATGGCGGTAGATTCTTTGTCCGTGTCTTTTCCAATGACGCCATGGATCGGAACATTCATATCCCGATTTGTAAAGAGTTGGTCTCCTTTCTGGTTTTTAACATTAACATTAATGAGGTAATCCTGCCCGGGAGCAGGCTTCGCTCCCTTTCCAGCGCGCAAAGTTTTAACATTAATACCAGTTGCAGAAGATACGTCGCCCTGTGCATTCAGCTGAAATACACAAGCAAAAGACAGGACCAGAGCAAACAGAAATTTAGTTTTCATCATATAAAAGTTAAAAGTGAAAAGTGCTGATTTGCAGGAAACAGAGTTACACTTAAGGCATATACAAAAAATGCCAACAGGGCATGGGATTGCCCTAATTCACTATTAAATACTGGGGAATGAGATCGGTTATCACTTAAAAGTACAAAAAATCTAAACTTTGGCGTCCAGGTCAACACTTTATTTACAATCAAATGGCCATTACGTGTCCGTGGCTGGTTACGATTTTTGAATGATTGTACATTTGTACCCTACCTTTGACCGGAGTCGGTCGAACGGCTATGCTGTCGACAACCTCATCGTTTTGAAATCGAAATTTTTAAATTTAGCATGAAAAATGCTACGAAACTGCTGCTTGGAAGGCGGGAAAAAGCAAATTTTCCGGAGCTCCAATTATTCAACATCGATGCGAAAGTGGATACTGGCGCGTATACTTCCAGCATCCATTGCCATGATATCCGGGAAGTGGGCAACCAGCTGTATTGCAAATTTCTCGACCCTGCGCATCCCGACTACCAGGAGAAAGAATTCCAATTTAATACCTATGCCCGGAAAACAGTAAAAAGTTCAAACGGCCAGATTGAAAACAGGTATAAAATAACTACAAAAATAGAGCTAGGCGAACGGCGCTACTCCATTTCGCTAACACTCACAGACCGGGCTAAAATGAAATACCCCGTTCTGCTTGGGCGCAAATTTCTATCCCGGAAATTCATTGTTGATGTGTCCTTGAAATATCAGTTAAAAAGCAACAATACTGACAACGGATGAAAATTGTAATTCTATCCAGAAACCCTAAACTCTACTCCACCAAACGCCTGGTTGAAGCTGGTCAGAAAAAAGGGCATGAGATGCTTGTCATCGACCACTCGAAATGTGACATCATCATTGAAAAACGCAACCCGCATATCATCTATAAAGGCGAAAATTTAACCGGCATTGATGCTGTAATTCCCCGAATCGGCGCCTCCATTACGTTTTACGGCACTGCTGTAGTCCGGCAGTTTGAGATGATGAAAATATTTACCGCTGTGGAGTCCCAGGCGCTGGTGCGGTCCCGCGATAAACTGCGGAGCATGCAGATCCTGTCGCGTGCCGGATTAAGTTTACCCAAAACCGCATTTACCAACTATTCCAAAGATGTTGCAGCACTTATCAAGCATGTTGGTGGAGCACCATGCGTCATTAAATTACTGGAAGGAACCCAAGGCGTTGGTGTAGTGTTAGCTGAAACAAAGAGCGCCGCCATTTCCGTATTGGAAGCGTTTCATGGCTTGCAGGCCCGGGTAATTGTGCAACAGTTCATCAAGGAAGCCGGCGGCGCCGACGTCCGGGCATTTGTGGTCGACGGCGTAGTCGTAGGCGCCATGAAACGGCAGGGTAAACCCGGCGAATTTCGCTCCAACCTGCACCGTGGCGGTACGGCGACACTCATCGAACTTTCGGAGGAAGAGGAAAATGCAGCGCTGAAGGCCGCGAAAGTCCTGGGGCTGGGTGTAGCGGGTGTGGATATGCTGCAATCCAACTCCGGTCCGATGATCATGGAAGTCAATTGTTCGCCCGGGCTTGAAGGCATTGAAGCCGCCACCGGAAAAGATATCGCCGCTAAAATCATTCGTTATGTCGAGCGAAATGCCGGATAAAGCCCTGAAAATCTTGAACACCCCGATACTGCCCGGCCAAAGTATTACCCTCAGCCTGGATATTGCCCGACTGCATACGCACACCAAGATCGAGGTGCCGATTATCGTAGAACGGGCCAAAAAGGAAGGCCCCTGCCTGCTTTTGCTCGCCGGTATTCACGGAAATGAGGTTAATGGAGTGGAAATTGTTCGCCGTATCGTTGCCGGCAAATACAACAAGCCACAACGGGGTATGGTGATCTGTGTACCGGTGTTGAACGTTTTCGGCTTTCTGAACCAAACCCGGGAATTCCCCGACGGACGCGACCTGAACCGATTTTTCCCGGGCTCCAAAACCGGCTCTTTGGCCAGCCGCTTTGCCTGGAATTTCATGAAGCACATCGTGCCGCATATTGATTATTGCATTGATTTTCATACCGGTGGCGCCAGCCGCTTTAATTACACTCAACTGCGCATAGACCGGGACAAAACAGAATGCCTCGATCTGGCCAAAACATTTGGAGCCCGGTTTATAATTTATGCTCCCCACCGCGACAAATCCTTCCGTCAATCTGCCGGAAATCAGGGAAAAACAGTTTTACTGTTTGAAGGTGGAAAAACGCTCCACCTGGATCGCGCTGTGACACAGTCGGGTATAGAAGGAACTATTCGCGTCATGCATCATTTAGGCCTCCGGGATTTTTCCAAAGAGATTGCCGGCTTTGCCAAAATTCCTAAACCGATCCTGGTGAAAAAATCATCCTGGGTACGAGCCAAGTATTCCGGGATGTTCCGTTCAGCCCTGAAAACAGCGACCAAGGTCCATAAAGGCGACATTATCGGCACGATCACCGATCCTTTTGGGAAATTTCAAAGCAAAGTAAAAGCGCCCTGGGATGGGTATATTCTTGCTACGAACCACCACCCTATTGTGAATCAGGGGCATGCACTGGTACATTTGAGCGAGGAGATAGGTTGAATGGAGAATTGGGGGGGTAAAAGAAATGCCTGGTCGCGAAAGCCGACCAGGCATTTCTTTTCTTTTTACACCGTCTAACAGACGGCGTTACCAGGAGGGATTTCCCACCTGAATATCCTTTTCCGTGTAGCCGTTGCTGATTTTCACAAAATAGCCTTTTGTGTTATCCCGATATGCATCCAACGTGTACATATTGCCACCGATATAGTTTAACGGCATACCGACGGTGATTTGCGGATACGGATCAGGGCCGTACAGACCAACCACCCCGACAACTTCCCAGTTTTGACCTGCCGGCGCAATGGCCTTGATCGTTACAGGGGTATACCCGCCGGGTGAATTACAGGTACAAAAATCAGGTACATCAATGCGGCAGTTCACCGGAGTAGCGTTGACCATAACCGGAAGCATCGCATCGCAGAGGCCGCCGGTAACAACAACTTTGTAGTTGCCGTTGGGGAATGCGCCAAAATTAATCGGTGCGCCATTACCCAAAACCGGGGCGCCGATATTCATACCACCACCTGTCTGCAACTGGTACATCGCGCCGTTTTCAGAACCATTCAGGCCAATCATGGGCCCGGGGTCGCCAGCGCAATACTCCGGTGTGTACACGATCGAAAACGGTTGCATGGCTATGTCTACCGTTTTGTCGCAAGAGGAAGTACAGCCGTTTTTGGAAATCGTCACCGTCAGTGTATAGGTACCGGAAGCACCTGCGGTAACGCTCACAGACTGACCCGATTTAGAACCCGGGATGGCACCGTTTCCGGTAATAGCCCAGGCATAAGTATCCATGCCCGCAGAAGCGTTATATTGATTTCCGGTGGAGTTTGGACATACCACCCCCATAGCATCGCTGATTGTACAAACAGGCAAAGGATTCGTCGTACCGACAGTCGCTGACGTCGTTTTGGCACAGCCGTTTATATCCGTAACTGTAACTGTATACGTACCTGCCGTAATGCCACTGATATCCTGTGAAGTCGGACCATTTGACCAGGCGTAACTATAGCTGGGAATACCCCCGCTGACCGTCAGATCGATAGACCCGGTACTTGCGCCGGCACACAAAACATTGGTAACATTGGTACTCAAATTAAGTGCAGGAGGCTGGGTTATGGTTGTTGAGGCGGTTGTTGTACAGCCGTTGAAATCAGTCACTGTGACGGTATAGGTCCCGGCAGCCAGGCCTGATTGACCCTGTGGATCGGGTGAGCCGGGCAGGTTGCTCCAACTGTAACTGTAACCGGGTGTGCCACCGCTGACTGACAGATCGATAGACCCGGTACTCGCTCCATTGCACGAAACATTTGTTTTTATGCCAGTTGCATAGAGTGGATCCGGTTCGTTAATTATCGCAGCGATGGTTTTAGTACAGCCGCCCGCATCGGTTACGGTTACCGTATAGGTATCGCCGAACAAGCCATTTATATCCTGCGTAGTCGGTCCGTTCGACCAGGCGTAGGTATAGCCGGGTGTACCACCGCTGACCGTCAGATCGATATATCCGTTAGAGTAGCCAAAGCAGGACACATCCGAAACCAGGGTACTCAGAGACAGGGATGATCCGTTGTTGACCGTAACAACAGCAGTACCGCTCATTACTTTCTGGCAAATAATATTTAGTATAGCAACGACAATATAGTTGCCCGCCGTTGTTTGCTGGCCGAACGATATCGGGTTACCGGTTCCAAAGATCGTACTAACAAAGTTCCCATCCCGGTACAAGTCGTATTGGGCGTCAATTTGGGAGCCGCTTAATCCGACTGCCACACCTGGACCTCCGCTACAATAGGAGCCGCCGCCAGTCATACTAAATATAGTGGGCGAAGCCAAGACCGTCACGGTATAGGTGCAAGAATTCGCACAGCCGTTCCCATCCGTGTAAGAGTAAGTAATCGTATGTGGACCCAGGCCGGCGGCGGCCGGATTAAAAATATTAGCTGATACACCTGCGCCGCTGTGAAGGCCCCCAGCAGGGTTGCCATCCGTCAGAAGAAATGCGGCTGCATCCACGCAAACCGTGAGATTGACGGGGCAAGTAACGTTCGGGCGCGCGTTGACCATTACATTCACCGTACCGGTATTTGTACATCCTGCCGGATTTGTGGTTACCATTACGCTGTAAACATGCGGCCCTGTGGTTGTGGGAATAGCTGTTGTTGACGGGTTTCCGCTGGCATTCGTAATCCCTTCGCCTGTCCAGGAAACGGTACTGCTGGCTGCTGCGGAAACCGAAAGGTCAAGCATGGCGCCCAGACATATCGGGTTGGGGTTAGCCGTGATATCGGCAGGCGGCTTTTGCAAGTATATGAAACTCTGTTTCGAGCAGCTGCTCGTACAGCCGTTGGCATTGGTAACAGTTACGGAAACCGTATAATCACTAAGGAAACTTCCGGATGTCACGGTAACCGATGCGCCCGTAGTTGAGCCCTGAATCGATCCGCCAGCGCTGATCCCCCAGCTGTAGGCACTCATGCCAGCCGGTGCACTGTACACGTTGCCGGCAGTATTGTTACACACATAATCAGGCCCGGTAACACTGCATGCCGGCGCCGATAATGTACCGACTGTGGCACTGGTAGAAGCGGTACAGCCAGTATTGTCGGTCACTGTGACGGTATAGGTTCCAGCTGCCAGGTTGGTTTGATCCTGCGGGTCAGGAGATCCGGGAATGTTGCTCCAGCTGTAAGAATACGGTTGCACGCCATTACTAACCGTCAGGTCTATCGCTCCGTTGTTTACACCGCTGCAGGTATTTTGCACCTGGGTACCTAGCGCCAAAGCTGTAGCGGTAGTGATAGATGCTGTGGCTGTAGCGGAACAGCCAGCCACATCGGTTACTGTGATCGTATAGGCACCCGCCGCCAAGCCGGTGATGGTATACATGCCGCCAGAAGCAGCAATTTCGATACCGGCTGGGTTGCCGCTGCTGGGGCCGTTCCAGGCAATATTATAGCCGGGTGCACCACCGCTGGCGGTTACTTTTATTGTGCCATTTGTGCTATTGCAACTGCCGGCTTGTGTTGTAACGATCCCAAGAGTAGGCGCAGAACAGCTGGTTGTTACGCCAGATTGGGGAACACTAACATTATCAAAATAAATGGATTCATCACCTCTGTTGGTAAACGCACAAATCCGAATCTGAAGCGTAGTGCCGACTATTCCGGAAGCCGTAAAAGTTGTCGAAGTAAAATCATTTTGCGCATAGCCAAACTGGGTCCAAGCACCTCCGTTCAGACTGTACTGTGCCCGGATAAAATCTTCGTTGTCTAAACTTCCGCTTTCACTGGCATTTACGCTAATCGATACTGCACCGGCAGAACCAATATACAAGGTAGGGCTGACCCAACATATCTCCTGATCAGGGTCGGTAACTTCCATTCGGTTGCTGACGACGCCGAAATAGTCGCCATCGGTAAAGCCGGTACCGGAATTATCCGTAAAGAAAGAACCTGCGCTGGGAACGGCGAGCGTCCAGGTAACTCCGGTGAGATCGGGTGGCACGGTCGTGCAATTTGCCAGGTTATTTGCAGAGCAGTTGGAACCACACTGTGTAACAACCGTAGAGCCATTAGGGCAAACGGCATCGATCAGGCCCTTGCCGTTCTGGCTTGAAAAGTTTTCCAGATATTGGCCTTGTACTGAAAAAGCAAGGGAAATAAAAAGCGCGGTGGTGAGTAAAATCCGGATCATCGTTGAAGTTCCATTTGTGCACTGACGAGTCAGAACATGTTGAGATAAAATTCATTAGCGCCCTGTTTTCACAAATAGCGAATCAGGAACTAATTGAGAATTTAAAAAAGGAAATGGAACAATTTGGTTAGGCGCAGGGGTCTTGAAGGAGTATTTTATTCCTTTCCCATGAGATCATTTTGGATTAAAAACCGGATGTAAAGATACATCGAAATGAGAAAGTTTAGACAACTGTTTCAATTGTTTGTACGTTCCTTTTGGAGGCATAATCACAGCATTGCAATCAGTACCAAAAACACTGTTTCCAAGCCTACCGTACTACTTCCCGCCTTTTTCCGAATGAATCAATAACGCGAAATGAAACAATTAATTCGCCACTTTTGGTGCCTTGCCATATTTATCACAGGTGCCTGCAATTCGACTGATCGGGCAACCACGACAGCACCCGAATCGGACTTTGCCTTACCTTATGCGTTGGATGCACCCGATGTTGTGAAGGACCTGCCCGCATCACTGCGCGAAATATCCGGCCTAAGCCTCGCCCCGAATGGCCGTCAGCTGGTGACCGTAAATGATGAACAAGGCGTGCTTTATTTTCTCAATCCTGAAACTGGCGCCATCGAATCGAAGCAGGTTTTTGGAAAACCAAACGACTACGAAGGAATTGCGACTATCGACAGCACGGTTTATGTTGTCAGTAGCAAAGGCACGATTTATCAGGTAAAATCGGACACACAAACGGTGCACTACCCTACCCCACTTAATGGTAGTTTTGACGTGGAAGGCCTGTGTTACGACGCCATCCAAAACCGCTTGTTGATTGCCTGCAAGGGCCGGGCAGGCAAAGGCGACAGGTTCCTGCACAAAAAAGCGATTTACGCTTTCGACTTAAATAAAATGAAACTGCGTGATGAACCGGCATATTTGATCGATCGCAATGAAATAGCCCGTTGGAAAGGCGGTTCGGGGACTTTATTTGCCAGAATCAATGAATTTTTATCCACCGATCAGGCCCCCTCAGCATTTGGTCCATCCGGGTTGGCCGTTTGTCCGATAGACGGCAACCTTTATATCGTGGCATCTGTTGGAAAAGCCCTCGCAGTTGTCCGGCCCGATGGCAGTCTGGCATGGGTCCAGCGGTTGCCGGCGAGCCGGTTTCAGCAGCCCGAGGGTATCTGTTTTGATGCACAAGGGCGCCTGTATATCAGCTCGGAAGGCAAGAATGGCATTCCTGGTCGTATCTTTCGCTTTGCTAATACAAAATCGGAATAACCTGTTTGAAAAAAGTTTATCAAAAAAGTGCATGTCCAAATGAAATACCAGGAATTAATTCAACAAGCAGAAGCGCAAATTGAGCAACACGGCGGAGATAAAAAGATGCCCTGGATTGGCTTGATGGAAGAATTTGTTGCAGTTGTTAAAAAGACCGAGAAAAAGGCAAAAAAGGAAAAAGATAAAAGCAATAACCCGGAGCGTACGATTGAAACGATGTTCCGGGTAACCGCCACGAACAGTCAACGCCTCAGTGACCAGGCCGACTCGAAGGCTAATATTATGATCTCCGTAAACACGGTGTTGATCCCAGCCTTATTTTTTCTGCAAAACCTGGAGAACAGTGCCAAACTTGCCGTTCCGATTGTGATCCTTTTAGCCGTCAATTTATTGACTATCGTGTTCGCTATTTTGGCCACACGACCGCAAATTCCCAAAGGTGTTTTCAATCAAAAGGACCTGGATGCAAAAAAGGCAGACCTGCTTTTTTTCGGGAACTTTTACAAAATGAGTTTCAACGAATATTCCGAAGGAATGTTCAGGATCATGGGCGATCGTCAATTTTTACATACGACCTTGCTGCTCGACATTTATAATCAGGGTATTGTGTTGGGTCGGAAATACCGGATGCTCACCTTTTCGTACAATGTTTTCATGTTTGGTTTGATCCTCGCTGTGCTGGCATTTTTTATCGTTTTAAACCCGAATTTCTTACATTAATTTCATAGTGCTATGAAACAGGTAACGCTTGAGCCGCCAAAAGAATACACATTGGCAAAAACAATAAATTCGGTTATTTCCTTCCAGCCGTTTTACCGCTACCTGCAGCAAAGAATTAAAATGGAAAAAACGGTTAAGGTGGATTTTTATAATTCCCTGATCCGAAAAATAGAAGCCTACCCTGAATTAAAAAAACCGGTCAAACCAGAGGACATCGGTAAATACCGCGATTTGCTTGAATTGATTTATGCCCACCTGACCGGTATTACGACAGAAGAAAATGAAACGCTTTGGGGCTTAGGCCCCCCCCGCCCGGGACCTGTTTTTTACGGCACCGACAGCTGCTGCAACCTGTTTGCGGAGAAGATCAACCAGATTAATGAAATGACAATTGGCTCCAGTACCGAGGAGCATATGCGCATGGAACGCGCCTTTGTCTATTCGTTGATCCTGGAGCGCTATTATGATTTCAAACTTTTGTATAAAAACGAGATGACTCAAAGTGTGATCGACAAGCGTACCAAATTGTCGAAGTACTATCGGGTTAATGTAGATACACGATTTATAGAGATCAGCCATAAAGGGAATTTGCCGGCGCTCGATTTTGGCAAAATAGACGAGCAACTCCACAAAGGCACTTTATTTGAATACCTGATGAAGGTATTGCCGCTCCGAAATTTCACCTTTACTGGTTTTAACATTGTTTATTTCACCGAGTTTACCGAGCAATATGCTATTCAGCTTATCCGGAATATGCTGCTCGATCGCACCAATAAAGGCAAGGAAGAGCGGATGGTCGAACTGGTGCAGATATTGCGAACAATAGCAGGTTGTATTGATATCGGGTTTGGTTTTATTCCATTTGTACGTTTAAATGAAAAATTGATCCTGGATTTCGGGGCAATTTCAAGTAGTGTACTGCTCAACTATCATAAGAAAAACGGCAGTTCCGATGAGCGCGTACAAGAATTCCTGGAAGAATATGTGAAATCACCCCTGCCAATTATTATTAATAACGGCAAAAATTCTATAGAAACCACTATAGATATTAGTCCTGTATTGAGCCAAGAACAGGTTGTGGACTATGCATTATTACCGCTTTATAACAATAGTGATCTGATCGGTGTATTAGAAGTTTATGCCAAAAAAGAAAAAATACTTGGCAAAAAAATGCTTTTAAAAATTGATCCGGCGCTATCGCATATTGCACAATTGATGAAAATTGCCGTAGATGATTTTAATGGGATGATTTCCCGGACAGTAACTGAAAAGTTCACTTCTATTCAACCTGCTGTTCATTGGCGCTTCAAAGAAGCTGCCTGGAATTATTTGTACGACTGTTTACTGGAAAAGAAAGAAACCGACATTGAATCCATTGCGTTTGAACAACTGTATCCATTGTATGGTGCTGTGGATATCCGAAATTCTTCCGTAGAGCGGAACCATGCTTTGGAGCAGGATCTGCGTTACCAATTGACCTTGCTGTCAGAAACATTTGCAGGGCTAAAAAAAATCTATCCAATGGCTCTTCTGGACAAGATGATTTTTGAGTGTGGTAAATGGCTTGGACTTTTAAACCCGGCATTTTCTACAGAAGAATCTATCCGGCTCACCTATTTTCTGGACCGGGAAGCTCAGCCCGCGCTTGATCATTTTAAAACCCTGCACCCCGATTGTGCACTTATTATTGATAAATACAGCCGCTCCCTGGATGAAACGACTGGCAAATCGCATCTGAACCGGCGCAATTTGGAGGTATCTACCCAAATGATCACCAAGGCCCTCGACGCATTCCTCGACAATTCGGAACAGGAAATGCAAAAAACCTATCCTTTTTTCTTTGAAAAATACCGAACCGACGGTGTTGAGTACGACATGTTTGTCGGTCAGGCACTGGCACCACATAAACGTTTTGATCGGGTGTATCTCAGCAACCTCCGCCTTTGGCAGTTGCAGTCGATGGCAACAATCAGCCAGATGATCCGGAATATGCACGCCGAAATGCCCAAGTTGCTGGAAGTAACGCTACTGATCTATGTCAACAGCGATCCAATAGATATTCATTTCCGGAAAGACGAAAAACGGTTTGATGTGGAGGGCGGATATAATGTGCGTTACCAGATGATTAAAAAACGCATAGATAAAGTGCATATTCAGGATACAGACGAACGCCTCACCCAACCGGATAAAATCGCGCTGGTCTATACCAATAAGCAGGATGCGGCGGAATACATTTCGCATATCCGGTACCTGCAGCAGCAACATATTTTAAACGACGATCTGGAAGAACTGGAACTGGAAGAACTGCAAGGCGTTAGTGGACTAAAAGCGCTTCGAGTGGGGGTTCGTCAAAACAATTCGTCGAAAGGCTGATCTTTCAAAAGCAATTCCCAATAATTTTGCCGGGCAATATGGAAGTACGGGGTAAAATCCTGGCCGGAATCGCCGGCATGATTCTCTGCGATCTGGCGGGCATACCACTGGGCGGCCTGATCGGCTTTGCGCTTGGCGCAATTGCCGGTCATATATTTTTTGATCACCGACGCGAAATCGACTTGTCGGAACAGGAATTCCGGGCCTACAAACGCCGGCAAGGGGAGTACTTGTACCATGTGTTCAGCTTGTGTGCAAAAATGGCCAAGTCCGACGGCCCGGTCAATCAAAATGAAGTTAACCTGATGGAACGCCTGATCCGGCAACACTTTCGCTTGTCCGATCAGGGCCGACAACAGGTTATCCAGATCTGGAATGCTGCCAAAAATTCAAACACCCCGTTTGAAGAATATGCCCAGGCATTTTACCAGGACTTTGGCCGCGAGCGCTACCAGGTACTGAATATGATGGATTTGCTCTTTGCCACTGCAGCTGCCGACGGCAATATGCACCAACGGGAAGAGCAACTACTGCTCCGTGCAGCCGGCCTTTTTCGCATTGGCCGTTTGCAGTTCGACCGCATTCGTTACCGGTATTACCAGGCGCCCAAGCAACAGCCGCGATGGTCGAGATTAGATCCCTACTATTCTATCCTGGGTGCACAACCCGGCGAATCAATGGATTCGATCAAACAAAAGTTTCGCAAACTGGCCATGCAATGGCATCCGGATAAACTTTCCGCTCGCGGCGCTTCAAATGAAGCGATCCGTCATGCCAAAGAGAAATTTCAGCAAATCAATGAGGCGTACGAGAAAATTGTGGAAGCGCGCAAATGAAATTAAGGTTACTGGTTAGAGGGTTACTGGTTTGAAGGTTTTCAACATTCCGGAATGGTGTACAACCCTCTAACCAGTAACCTCATTTCATTTCCCGAACTACAAAAAAGCCATCTGTCCCTTGCGGCTGATAAAGTGGCATCAGGATGAGGCCGTCTTCCGGGGCATGTATGGGGCCGGAGGTATCGTCGGCAAGGTGTTCCCCTTTTTGGATCGGTTGAAAATTTGAATAGCCCGGGCGCATATTGAATGCGTCGCCGGGGCGAATGTGGTGGATATGCCGTAGTTGGGTCACTTTGGGCAGTGCATCGGTGAATGTTTTTAGCAGGGATTCATGCCGGCTATCCACATCCTCATGCCGAATACAACCGGCGGCGCGCAAACAATTGATAATCGCCGCAATGGCATAACTGACCGCTTGCGGATCATGGTGTTGCCCGGCTTCGAAGGCAACGCCGACAGAGTATTTCGGATAACCGTTGTGCTCGAAATAATTGCCGGAAGCAACATGAAGCAGCGTCCCTTCAAGCCCGTCCAGCATACCCAGAATAACCGGGGCATGCAACTCTTTTGCCAATCGCAAACTGGCCTTATCATCGGAAGGGATACAAAATATACCACCATGCGCTGATGTCGTGTGCAGATCGAGCAGGATAAGTGCTTCGGGCTTTGACTGATCGATCTCAGCGCGTAGGCAATCTATCGTTTCGACCAGTTCCTTATCCTCCGCCCGCAACTGATCCGGTTCGCTTTGCAGAATCCGCTGCAAATAGTCATCCGTCCAAAGCCGGTTCAAATCCCGTTCAATAAAGCGTTTTCCCGACGCAAAAGCCTGACAATTGCCTATCAGACCGACCAGTTTGCCTCGAAAGGTAAATCCTGGGTTCACCTCCGGCTCTAGCTCCAACATTCGGAATATTTCTTTGAGTGCCAGCACCCCGGCAGGTTCATTTCCATGAACAGCCCCGAACACGACGACTAAAGCGCCGGGTTCGGGGCCTGTATATGTACCTAGTATTCGATTCATAAATTCCCCGCAAAGGTAGCCTTGCCGGCAATATTCGCCAAGGTCAAGTCTACTTTTTGGCCTTCGCCGCACGAGCGGCGCGTGCCTTAGCCAATATCTCGGCACGTGTCATTTTGGGCTTGCTTGTCGACGCGGCTTTCTTCGCTTTCGCGGCTGGCTTATCGGCCTTCGCGGCACGGGCAGCTCGCGCTTTTGCCAATACTTCCGCACGCGCCATTTTTGGCTTTTCAACCGATGCTGCTTTCTTCGCTTTTGCGGCTGGCTTATCGGCCTTCGCGGCACGGGCAGCTCGCGCTTTTGCCAATACTTCCGCTCGCGTCATCTTTGGCTTGTCAACCGATGCTGCTTTCTTCGCTTTCGCGGCTGGCTTATCGGCCTTCACTGTGCGGGCAGCACGCGCTTTTGCCAATACTTCCGCTCGCGTCATCTTTGGCTTGTCGGACGCTGCTTTCTTTGCTTTCGCGGCTGGCTTACCAGCCTTCGCGGCACGGGCGGCACGCGCTTTTGCCAATACTTCCGCTCGCGTCATCTTTGGCTTGTCGGACGCTGCTTTCTTCGGACGACCCGGACGACGCTTAGGCGTTGTTTCCGTGGCAACAGTCTCCACCTTCTTCGGGCGACCACGACGACCTGTTCCAGGAGTTGCCGTTGTCGTTCCTGTCTTTTTAGGGCGGCCCGGACGGCGCGTGGGTGCTGCTTCGGTTGCTACAGCTTCCACCTTCTTCGGGCGACCACGACGGCCTGTAGTAGCTGCTGTACCTGCTTTTTTCGGGCGACCCGGACGGCGCGTGGGTGCTGCTTCAGTTGCAACGGCTTCCACCTTCTTCGGACGCCCTCTTTTGGGTTTGGCTTCAGCCTTGCCGGCTGCGCGTGCCGCGCGTGCTTTCTCCAGAATTTCCGCGCGCTTCATTTTAGAGTCATCGGAAGCCTCTTTTTTCGGACGACCAGGTCTACGTTTTTTTTCTGTTTTCTTTTCGGAAGGCTGCTCGGCAACTTTTGCTTCAGGTGCTTTCGATTTTTTGCTTGCTTTTTTCTTTTCGCCTTTATCCTTTTTGGCAACCAGCGTTATATGTGCCAGATGGTGGGCACTATGCCAGGCATATAGGGCGATTGCCTCGGGAAGCAGCACTACAGCTTGGCGCTCCGGATGAAAATAACCGCGCTCCAGGTCTTCCTCTGTAAGCGACTTTAGAAATTCTACCCAACGAGCATGCAAAGCAGTTAGCAAGCGCATTGATTCTTTCACAGAACCTTTCGCATCGGCAGTTTCGGCCCATAGGGCTTCTTCATATGGTTTAATTATAGGTGTTGGTTCTGTTGCCGTCAATTTCATTCGTACATATGCATTCATATGCGAATCGGCTAAATGGTGAATTACCTGGCGCACACTCCAGCCTCCCGGGCGATATGGAGTATCCAGCGAAGTCTTGGATAATTTACTTACAACTTTTTTTAAATCCTTAGGCAGGCGGGCAATTACTTTTATATGCTTGCGCGTCATTTTTGGCGAATAGGATTTCCCATATTCAAATTGCCCTATAGGATACCGCAGTTTATTGATTTTCTTCATTTTTTATAGAATTAAGAGATGTTTATATTGTCATAATTTTTATAGAAAGAAACCTTAGTTTTGATTTTTCCAATACCATAGATATCGACAGGCAACAGTTCTGTAAGGACGCCAGGATTCTGCTATTTCAGTCATCTCCCGAAGTAAATCCTTACCGGAAGTATTTAAATTATACAAACGAAAAATTGCCTGTTGTATGCCAAGATCATCCTTAGGAAAAACATCAGGTCGGCCGAGTGTAAACATCAGGATCATTTCTACTGTCCAGCGACCAACGCCTTTAATTTTGGTGAGCATTTGAATAATTTCCATGTCATCGTAATGTTCCCATTCGATTGAATCAATATTATTTTCAAGGGCATAAGCGGCTACATTTTGTAAGTAAGCAGCCTTCTGCCTGGAAAGACCCGCAGCACGCAGTTGGTCGGGATCTGTAACGAGTAGCAATTCGGGACTTGGATAGTTTTCCGGAAATAACAGACAAAAACGAGTGAAAATTGTTTCGGCCGCTTTGACACTTAATTGTTGGGATACAATAGAATTCAATAAATCAAAATAAACATTTCCGGACGGGGTGAATGGCTTAACGGCGGCGTATTGTATTATGTTTTTTAAAATCGAATCTTTATTTAAATGCAAAATTGCAGATTCTAAATCCATTTCAACTAAAATTTCTAAAAAAATCCTGACAGGTCGCCAAATATTGTTCCAAAGGTAAGTTTTGTTAGTCTAATGTAAAAAGAATAATATTGCTGGGCCAATTCCGGTTTGACAAATTAATTATGCCACACGCACACTATGGGGTTTCAAAAAGTTACTACTGCTGATGATCAATCAAAAATGCTGCATTTCGTCCGGCACCTGCTGGATGATGTGCAGGCATTTGAATATATGCTCGAGAACAATTGGTTTGAATCGGATATAACCCGAATAGGCGCCGAACAGGAGATGTGCCTGGTCCACAACAAAACCTACAAACCGGCCACAATCAATATGGAGGTTTTAGCCAAACTGACGGATGCACCCTGGTGTGTAACGGAATTGGCAAAATTCAACCTGGAAACCAATTTGTCGCCACGGGAATTTTCCGGCTCCTGCCTGCGCGACATGGAGACTGAAAACCTCAACTATCTGGCAAAAATCCAGACCGTTTTAAATGATTTTGACGCCTCTATTGTGCTTTGCGGCATTTTGCCCACGCTGCGCAAACACGATCTGGATTTGATAAACCTTACCCCAGTCGACCGGTATTATGCATTGATGGCGGCCATTCAAAAGCACCTCTTGGGCACAGCGTTTGAACTGCGTGTGGAGGGTGTTGACGAGCTGCTGGTAAAACACGACTCACCGCTTTTGGAAGCATGTAACACCAGCTTTCAGGTGCACCTGCAGGTCGCTCCGGCCGACTTTGTAAAAATGTACAATATCTCCCAGGCGTTGGCAGGTCCTATGGTCGCGATTGCCGCCAATTCCCCCCTGGTGTTTGGGCGCCGGCTTTGGGCGGAATCGCGTATTGCCCTGTTCCAGCAAAGCCTCGATACACGCACCACTTCCGACCATATGCGGGAGCGGCTTCCACGGGTCAATTTTGGCTCCGGGTGGCTACAGGGCGATATCACACAGATTTATAAAGAAGACATCAGCCGCTTTCGGGTGCTCCTGGCCGGCGAAATTGAAGAGGAGTCGCTGCAATTGGTCCAGGACGGCAAGGTGCCGAAACTACGCGCCCTGCAAATCCACAATTCGACCGTTTATCGCTGGAACCGGCCATGTTATGGGATTTCGCCAAATGGAAAACCACACCTCCGCATAGAAAACCGGGTGTTGCCCGCCGGCCCCACACCTGTAGATGCGGCGGCAAATGCAGCGTTTTGGCTGGGTGCTATGATTGGTATGCAATTACATTACCCCGACGTTACAAAAAGGATCGAATTTGATGATGTACGCGATAATTTTTTAAAGGCCGCGAAATTTGGTATCGACAGTACGTTTAATTGGATTGGGGATAAAAAAATTCATGCCCCGGAATTAATCCTGAAAGAACTAATCCCCCTTGCCAAAGAAGGCCTTAAACATCGAAAAGTACATAGTGCCGACATAAAAAAATACCTCGGAATTATAGAAGCCCGGACAAAAGCACACAAAACCGGTGCCCGTTGGCAACTGCGGTCTTTCACTGCCCTGAAACAACAGGTCACCAATGACGAAGCCGTGTCGACGCTTACAGCCGCCATAATTAAAAATCAAAAACAGAACACGCCTGTGCATACCTGGAAAGAGACTACGCTATCGGACCTGGAAAACTGGCATCCCTCCAAGTTGAAAGTGGAGGAGTTTATGTCGACCGACCTGTTTACGGTACAACGGGACGACCTGGTCGAACTCGTTGCCGAAATCATGAACTGGCGCCGCATTCGCTATTTGCCAGTGGAAAATCACAAAGGCGAACTGGTCGGCCTGGTTTCCTCCCGAATTCTGCTGCGCCATTTTGCCCGCGTCAGCAAAACCAATGATGACCGCACCGTTACGGTGAAGGCGATCATGATTGAAAAACCCATAACAGTCAATCCTGACACCACGATCATGGAAGCCATGCGTTCCATGCAGGAAAACAAGATTGGCTGCCTCCCTGTGGTTAAAGACAAAGAACTCGTAGGTATCATTACGGAGATGGACTTTTTGCGCATAACTGCCCGTTTGATGGAACGGGCCGGAGGATAGCGTGCCGTGGTCTGTTTGTGGACCAAACCCTAGCACGTTTTTTGCATGCCTAAGGAATTCCATTTTTTGAATCATGCACAAACTATGCGCAGGTATTTTGTTCTTCTGGGATTTATAACCCTTAGCTTTATCTCCGGTTATCATCGATATAGATCCGCCCCGGGACATTGGTATATTTTGAATGCAAAAAATGGTACAGCATTCATTCCCGGAAGTGATGCCGGATGTATCGCAATAGGAACTAAACTATATCTGATCGGGGGCCGGGCGCTGAAACCCATCAATATTTTCGATACCGAAACGCAAACCTGGAGCGAAGGCGCCACGCCTCCCGTTGAATTACACCATTTTCAGCCCGTCAATTTCCAGGGCTTGATCTATATCATCGGAGCTTTCACCGGAAATTACCCCGATGAGAAACCGGTACCGGTCATATACACGTACAACCCCGACCTGGATCGCTGGGCAATCGGGGATTCCATCCCGGCTGCACGGCGCAGGGGCAGTGCCGGCGCCGTAACGTATAACGAACAAATTTATCTTGTTAGTGGCATCCGAAATGGTCATATCGGCGACCACAAACCCTGGCTGGACTGCTATAACCCTGCTGACGGAAGCTGGACAGTGCTTCCGGATGCCCCCCAGGCACGAGACCACTTTAAAGCAGTTGCTGTTCAAGATACACTTTACCTGATAGGCGGCCAACGTTCCATGGCCGAGGAGGAAGCCACTCAAAACGCTATTCGGGAAGTGGATGCATTTAATCTAAAAATGCTAACCTGGAATACGATCGATGTACCGTTTCCGACACCCCGGGCCGACTGTGCAGCCTTGGTGTTCGGAGACGAAATACTGATTATCGGCGGGGAATCCAAATCACAATCCAAAGCGCATTCGGAAGTGGAGGCCTTTAGCACAACAAGCCAAAGATGGCGCTCTTTCCCGCGCATGCGCCGGGGCAGACACGGTATGTGCGCGGCATCTATCGATGGGAATATCTACGTGCCCGGAGGCTGTGGAAACCGTGGCGGATATCCGGAACTAGAAAGCATGGAAGTGTTTTACCCCGATTCGGAATCCGGTAAATAAAACGGTTTGCCCGACTTAGAACTTGTCCAGGTTTTGATTAAAACCAATTTGAAGCATACCGACGGGCATTACATCCCTTACGGAATAAAATGTCCGCCCTCTTTAGAATTGAAGCGTGTTTTGATATTTCTCCTTTGGCAAATGAGCCTCGGTAGATTTTTTTTAACATCGCGCTGTTCCGTATTCCCCCTGTTGGTTGGCGCCCGCTGTGATTTCACCGTACCTTTGGTCAAAATTTGCAACGTGCAATCTGCTTCACCCTGCTCTTTTTTTATTTTGACACTTGTGGTCGGCATGTTTTTTTGGACCTGTTCCAAACAGCCGGAGCAACCGCTTATTCCCACCAATGCGGCAGATCAACGCAATTATTTTCCCCTGTCGGTTGGTAAATATGTCGAATTCGCCATCGACTCGGTGCTGTATGATTTTGGAGGCAGCGGTGGAACCAGCCGCGACAGTATTCGAACATGGGTACGGGAAGAGATTACGGATACGTTCACGGATAATTTGGGTCAACCCTTATTCCGCATCGAACGTTTTGAAAGAAAAAACGACAGCCTACCCTGGCAACTGAAACAGGTTTTATCTGCCAGTCTATCCATCGCCCAAGCCATCCGGACCGAAAACAACCTGCGATTTCTGAAACTGGTTTTCCCGTTTTACCGGAATACCAGGTGGGACGGAAACCTGTGGATCGATCCGTACCTGGAAATTGAAGTTGCCGGAGAGCGAATCCGGCCCTTTACCAATTGGCAGTACAAGGTTGATGCCTTGGACATACCGGCTCAAATTGGGGCATTTGCTTTCGACTCTGTGCTGGTTGTCACCGAAGTGGATCAAACCAATGCCATCGAGCGCCGCTTGTCGCGCAGTACTTACGCCAAACATATCGGCCTTGTACAGCGCGAGCAATGGATACTGGATTCGCAATATTGCAACCAAATTCCAGCTCCGGCCGACTGCCAAACCAAACCCTGGATTGAAAAAGCAGAAACCGGATATATCTTGCGGCAAGTACTTACCGGATACAACTGAAGGCTGATAAAAAGCAATAAACTTACATGTCCACTGCCTACAGGTTTATCCTTATGAAACAATAAGACGAAACGCTTCTGGACCATTTTACCCTATGCAATACACACAGATAGGCACCACAAAAAAATCGCATGGCGTACATGGCGAACTAAAAGTGGACATTGATGAGGCCTACGAAGATGCTTTTCTGGATGCCGACCGCATCTTTCTCGAACTTCGGGGCACCATGCAGCCATTTTTCATCGAAAGCATTCGCGGGCAAGCCGACCTGATCGTTCAATTCGACGATGTACGCACGCCAGAGGCAGCGCGGCTCCTGCAAATCCGAGGCATTTTTTTGCCGACGGAAGAACTTCCGGAAATTATAGAATCCGAACTGGATGGCCCGGAATACGGCCGCATTGCCGGTTACCGCATGATTGATGTGCAAATT
Organism: Lewinellaceae bacterium; assembly: GCA_020636075.1. Lineage (GTDB taxonomy): Bacteria > Bacteroidota > Bacteroidia > Chitinophagales > Saprospiraceae > M3007. The sequence continues at coordinate 929,600 of JACJYO010000001.1, forward strand.
GGAGAAATCGGCACCATTCGCGAAGTTTTGGAAATGCCCCAACAAGAGCTGGCCGCGATTGACTACCAGGGGCGGGAAATTTTGGTTCCGCTCAACCCTCAATTTGTACAAAAAGTGGACGACGGCGCCAAACAGGTATTGGTCAATCTCCCGGATGGCCTGCTGGCACTCTGATATCGGACTTGTTTAATATTTCCTTAAGATATTTTTAAAAGGATTTTAAATCCCGGCAAAAACTACAGGCAAAAACGTTGACGTTGATTATTAAACTCCGACTTAAATCATCAGCAAAACGTATCCGCCATGTACAACAACTTCACTGATCGCAATGCAAGCCGCAGACGCAATACCGCGTTGGTCCTTGCCGTCGGCCTCCACATCGCCCTTGCAGCAGCCTTATATTATGCCAGCACGGAAAATAGCGTTAACAACCAATTAACGTCTCCCGCGAATTTGCACAAAAACAGCACTTCCCCACAGCCTAAGGCGGTAAATCTGCCCTAAAAACGGCCATTCGCGCCCTGCGAATCGCTGTGCCCCAAAAACTTTTTCTTAACTCTTTTGAGGTATTTTGCAGAATTGGCGCGCTTTTTGGCTAATCCCAAATCGTACCAAAAATATGTTATCATGCAACGTACCGATTACCCTGCAAAACGCTCAAATTATCCTTTTACCGCATTGCTTATTTTGCTGGTGCACCTCGGTTTAGGTTACTACATCTACCAACAAGTTACACAGCCCAGCAAAGGCACAGCCGGTACAGAACTGAAAGCAATCCAACAGCAGGACGAACCTGCAATACCCTGAGTTTTATCTCTTTCCTACTGTGAGCCAAAACGGCCCCGCGAAATTCGCGGGGCCGTTTTTTATTCGAGGGTGTCTCATAAGTCCTCACAAGCGCAGGTAGCTCCTAATTTTCACCACGGAGACACAGAGAATTAAACTCCGTGTTCTCTGTGTCTCCATGGTAAATAAAATATGCTACGGCGGGCATCTCAAATTTCTCTCTTTTGAGACACCCTCTAATAACCGACGAATAACCACCCACTGCCCACTTACCGTTGTATCACGGTCATCTGTCGATCGTACACCAGGCAGGTAAAAATCCCCAACGGGTTGGCAGTGCCCTGCACATTGCTTTTAATTGGCGATGGTTGTGCAAAGGGATTTTGGTTTCCAAAAACAGCCAACTGCACGCTTTCAAAGTAGTCGTAATACGCTTTGGTAATATGAAAAACCGTATTGAACACGGTATCGCCGGGCACCAGTTCATACGCTGTGCCAAAGGCAATTTGCTCGGTAGTAGCCGCCCGGTCATTTGCCAGAAAATCCTGTTCGGGTATGCTGTCCAAAGAGCCATAGTTCAGCAGACGCCTGAAATAATTGTCCTGCGAAAGATCATCCGTGATATAGGTGAGTACCCGGGCAAACGTATCCTGTGCCGGCCCCCACTCCACCACCACGCTATCAATCGGTATTTGTGGCAACATGGTGGTTTGCCCGCTAATTGTTTTGCCGTCCGGCATCGTAATATTCAGGGTATAATCAACACCCGGGTCGGCCGGCACAGTGTTCAGGCCGGTATAATTGAATAGTTTCAACGGCTCAATCTCCGCGGAAAGCTGGTTGAACAGCGTATCCACCTGGCCATTGTAGGTTATGGTTACGACAGCCCCACTCAACAGGGTTTTATCCAAAAAAGTGGAATCCAGGCCCAGCGGATCAAAAAAACCATAGCTCCGGGTCAGTAGTAGCCGAAAGGGCTTTCCAGGCTCAAGGTAACATTCTACAACAGGTTGGGAATTGTATTCCGGCAAATCGATCTCTACGTCTTTTTCAAGATTACAGGCTGCGAGAAAAGCCAGGCTGAGAAAAGGCAGGATATTTTTTATAGTACGCATTGGTGTTGATTTTCAAAGTAAAGGCTATTTGAAGCCTGGGATGGTACTCGTCCTACGACTTGAAGTCGTAGGACGAGTACTACAAGCTCCGTGATAAAAAATTAAAATTTAAAATTCCAGGTCACCGAAGGCAGAATTGGGAACAGAGAGACCTGTTTGGCCGAAATAGCCGTCGGCACTTCCACCGTTTGGCCATTCTGCCCAACCTCTTCGAGTTCTGCATCCAGGTAAATAAAATATGGATTCCGGCGATCGGTAGCGTTGTAAATACTGATGGTCAGATCCTGCTCACTCCGGCGGGTTTTCCATTTGTACACGATACCCAAATCAAAACGCATATATGGCGGGTAGCGAAACGTGTTGCGCGGGCCGTAAACCGGCACGACAGCCTGAAACTCCCCGCCCGGTACATCCTGAAACGTGTAGCGCCCCAAAGGCAACCAACTCACATAACCCGAAGTGTATACCCAGGTGGCTGTAAGCTGCCATTTGCGGGCCAGATCGTATAGGGCCACTACGCTCAGGTTGTGCCGGGTGTCAAACCGGGGCGGGAAGTAATCGCCTCCGTTAATATCCTTGAATTTGCCGCGCTTTACCCACGACAGGGTGTACCCGATCCAGCCCGTCAGCCGGCCTTCTTTTTTCTCAATTTCCAGTTCGAGCGGGCTAAAAGAATAGCCGCTGCCAATGGCTAATTCGCCCTCCAGTTCATCGTTGGCAAAAAGTTCGGCGCCATCGATAAAATCTACCTGGTTTTGCAGCCACTTATACCAGCCTTCCCAGGTGATCAGCCATTTATCCCGAAACAGGTAAGAAGTGCCAATGGCAATCTGGTCGCTGATTTCCGGTTTGACGCCCTTTGAACTGGGGTACCAAATATCCGTCGGGAGAGATAGCCCGCTACTTGCCAGCAAGTGCACGTACTGGCTCATTCGGGCATAGGAGGCTTTGACAGACCACTTGTCGGTAAGCCCATAATTGGCTGCGACACGCGGTTCGATCCGGGCATAAAAAGCCGGATTATTTTGCCATGCCGATAAGCGTAGTCCGTAGTTGAGCTTCAGGCGGTCGGTGGCGGCCCACTCGTCGGCAGCATACAGGCCGTATTCCACGCCATTGAAATCTTGTCCGGACTCAAAATTGATATCGCCGCTATCGCTGCCGAACTTGAGGCGGGCCACATCAAATTCATGGTATGTGATGTTACCGCCAAAACGAATCGTGTGCGCGTTGCTCGGCTGGTAATAAAAATCCACTTTCGTATTGGCATCCACCACGTTGGAACCCAGGTTGAATGAAAATCCCTGCAGGATGTTCCGGATACGATAGCGGTAATCGGAATAGGTAAACGTGGTGTTGGAAAAAAGTTTGGGGCCATAAATATGGTTCCAGCGCGCCGTACCGGTAGCGTTCCCCCAATCGAACAGGAAATTGAAAGATGCATCTTTAAACTTGAACACATCGCGCCCAAAGTACCCGCTGAGATACAGGCGGTCTTTTTCAGACAATGTAAAATTCACCTTGGTGTTCAGGTCATAAAAATAATAATCGGGGATCGGGTCGTATTCCGGGTCATCCGCATTGGCGGAATTGATACCTCGGGTAATCAGATCGGCATAAGTACGACGGCCGCTGACGATAAACGAGGATTTATTTTTCTGGATCGGGCCCTCCACCGTCAGCCGGCTCGAAATCAATCCCAGCCCTCCCGTTACATCGTATTCCTTGTTGTTGCCCTCCTTCATCCGCACATCGATGACCGAGGAAAGCCGGCCGCCGTATTGTGCCGGGAAGCCGCCTTTGTACACTTTCAGATCTTTCACGGCATCGGAGTTGAAGGTGCTGAAAAAACCGAAGAGGTGGTTGGGATTGTACACTACCGCTTCATCCAGCACGATCAGGTTTTGGTCGCCGCCTCCGCCGCGCACGAAGATGCCGGTAGTGCCTTCGGAGCCGGAGGCCACGCCGGGTTTGAGTTGGAGGATTTTAATCAAATCCACCTCGCCAAACAAGGCCGGCAGGGCCTTGGCATCCCGGGTGTTGAGGGTCATGACCGACATTTCGGTGCTTTTGACCTTGTCTTCCAGGGTATTGGCTTTGATCACCACCTCTGAGATAACGGTGCCTTCAAGGTTCAAGGCAACATCGAGGCGCAACGCTTCGACGCCGGGTTTTATCCGGCGAAGGGCTGTTTCATAGCCCAGGTAGCTGAAGCGCAGGGTAACCGAATCATTTCCGGAGGGCAACGTAAAGGAGTAAAAACCATACTCGTTGCTCACATTGCCTTTTTGCAGGCCAAGGGCCTCCACCGTGGCGCCAATCAATACTTCACCGTTATCGGCATCTGTCAAACGGCCGGTAACCGTGGTCGTTTGAGCAAACAGGCCGGAGCAAGTCGCGAGGAAAAAGAAAATGGGGATAAGTTGTTTCATGACAATAAATGCAGTTCCGTGTTTTGTTCAGGCTAAACAGGGGTGAAAAAATATTGTTCCGCAAAACTGGAGTTTTGCCCCTGGGTCCAATATTAAATTCGATAAACGCCAGCAATCGGCAGACGCCGACCAGTTGCAGATCCAAGGCCGTTGTTCTGAAATTTAATGATTGTTCTGTTTACAGGAAAACGCAGGCCGCTATTCCAAATTTTCAGAAAGATCTGGCTTTTCAACGAATGGTGGAAAATGATCAATTACAAGTAAAAATTCTCACTGTATCCGCCGATCTTCGCCCTTCCACGTATTGCCATATTCAACCGTTGAAATTTGGACTATTACAAATACACCATCACCTGCGCCCCGGAACAAGCCGAAATATTAATCGCATACCTCAGCGAAGGGGCGTTCGACAGTTTTCAGGAGACAGAAACCGGGCTGGATGCCTACCTCCCGGGAGGGGAAGAAAGCGCTGACCCCGCTGAAACTTTGTTAAGTTCTCTCCAACAACAATTCCCCTTCAGCTGGGTCAAAGAATATCTGCCCGCCCAAAACTGGAATCAAATCTGGGAGTCAAACTTTGAGCCGGTTATCGTGGAGGATTTTTGCGCGGTACGTGCTGATTTTCACCAGCCTATTGCCGGGGTTGAACACGAAATGGTCATCAACCCCAAAATGGCTTTCGGTACCGGACACCACGAAACGACCTGGATGTGTCTGCGCGCTCTGCGCAATCTGCCCTGCCAGGGTGCTCATCTGCTCGATTTCGGCTGTGGCACCGGGGTATTGGCCATCCTGGCCGCCCGTTTGGGCGCCGCTGAGGTGGAGGCTGTGGACATCGAGGAAGAATCGTATCGAAACACCCTTGAAAACAGCGCCAACAATGGCGTTGCCCGGCAAATCACCGCGCGCCATGGCACGCTCGATGCTGTGGAAGGCAGTGCGTTCGACGGCATTCTCGCCAATATCAACCGACATATCATACTCGAATCCCTGCCCCAGCTGAAAAAACGGCTCAAGCCTGGTGGCTGGTTGTTGGTCTCCGGCATTTTGGAACAGGATGGAGATTTGGTGATTCACTCCGCCATTCAGGCCGGTTTTACATTGCAAAGCCGGGAACAGCGTGGGAATTGGCTGTGTCTACGCTTTGCTTGTTAAGTCCGTACTTTTGCGCCCATGTTTCGCGTTAGTGTGCAGGTATCCCCGTTTTTAATGCCTCTATCCATGCCTTCCCGGCCTTCCCTTCCCTTCTTAGCCCAGGCATTAATGCCTGGGCTAAGAAGGGAAGGGATTTAAAATCCTTGCAATCCTTCCTATAGATTTCAACATCATGAAAAAAGAGTTTACAATCCTGTTCCGCGTCTTCACCATTTTTGCACTGCTCCTCCATTTCAGCGTCTTGCAAGCCCAAACGGAGCCCAAGTTTTCAGACAAACCAGACGAATTTTTAAACCAGATCGGCAACTTCCTGACCGCTTCCAAACGGCCCGATATGGAAGAAGCAAATGCTGTTTTCAAAAAACAAGTCAAAGCGGGAATAATCAGCCAGGAGGATTTGCAAGGGATCATACGCATGGCAAACTTGTTGGCCGAACAGCGGCTGGGCGCTTTCCCCTATTACAAAAGTTACATCAATGCCGTTACCTCCGCTAAAATGGACCCCGACAGCAGCCTGTTTCCAAAATGGCACCAGTTTTTGGAGCAGGTCATGGTGGATATTGAACGCGGACGAACCCGGCCGATCTCTCAGATACTGGACTTCTCCGCCGACTTCATTGAGCAGCGCGCCTTCCAGGCCCGTGAGGCAGGTTTGATCGTTTGGAAAATCCGTGGCGGGAAATATCATTTTGAATACAACGACAAAATACCAGAGCTGCACTGCGAAGATGTGGATCTGATTGGGGTGCGAAAAGCCGACTCGACGGTGGTGCGTGGCACAACCGGTGTGTATTATCCATTTGAAGGAATCTGGACCGGAAAAGGCGGTGAAGTGACCTGGGCAGCTGCCGGCCTCGACTCCACCGTATATGCCCGCCTGACAACTTATTCCGTGGAGGCAAAAAAACCGCTGTTTAAATGCGACTCAGCCGAGTTTTTTTATCCCTTGTATTTTCCGCAGGGCGGTATTTGGGGGCGGTTTGAAGAAAATGTTGTGGTGTCGAATTCAAGTACTGCTGCAGCCTACCCGCGTTTTGAATCGTTTGACAAATCGCTGAAAATCGCTAAAATCGGCGAGGGCATCGAGTACATCGGCGGTTTTAAATTGTGGGGCACCTCGGTGTACGGATACGGCAACGCCGGCAGTCCCGCCAAACTCACCATTTACAATAAAAAACGACAACGCATTTTTTACGGGACAGCCGAACTGTTTATCATCAAACGGGAAGTGAGTATTGTGGCAGAAGAAGTAAATGCCAAATTGTACATGGACGGCGACAGTTTGTTTCACCCTGCTGTTGATTTTCGCGTAGAAATCCCCAACCAGGTAATTCACCTCACCCGGGGTGAAAAAGGCTCGGAACGCAATCCCTTTTTCTCTTCTTTTTACAATATGAACCTGGAGGCCGAAAAAGTATCCTGGTATGTGGCGCATGACTCACTTGAAATTGGCTCCCGGACCGGCTTGGCAAAAGGGGTGATGCAAAAAGTTGAGTTTGAAAGCAGCAACCGCTTCGACCCCAATGAATATATCCGCGCCCAAAACATTACCAGTGTCAACCCCATTTCCGTCCTCTACCGGCTCATGCTCGAAACGCCGTATGACAGCCTGCGGCAAACACGCATCATTTCGGACAACTCCTTCGCCGTGGCGCTCAACCCAAAGTTTGACTACTCCAGCATCCAAACCCTACTGGCTGAAATGGTGGCCGACGGATTTATCAACTATTACTTCGACCACCACGAAATCGAACCCCGGCCCAAACTCACCCACTACGCCCTGGCCAGCCAGGGGAAAAAAGACTTTGACTCCATCAAAATTGAATCGGAAAGTATCAACTCCAACGCGAAGCTCGACCTGAAAACCAAGGAGACAACGATTTTCGAAGTCAAACGCATAGAGCTCAGCTCCCGGCAAAAAACCGGGTTCATCCCCAATGAGCGAGCAGTTACCCTGCTCAAAAACCGCGACATGCGCTTTGGCGGCAGGTTGTTTTCCGGCTTTGCTTTGTTTGAAGGGCAGGACATGTATTTCGAGTACGACAAGTTTCAAGTGGCTTTTGACTCGGTTCAACACCTTGACTTTTACCTGCCCACCGGCGTTGAGGACAAACGCGGCCAGCCAATTGCCGATGCCATGAACTCGACGGTTGAATACGTTTCCGGTATCCTGCTGGTCGACGCGCCAAACAACAAATCCGGCAAGGAAGACCTTTCGATTTTCCCATCCCTGCAATCCAAAAAACACTCTTTCGTATTTTATGATCGTCCGGGTATTCAGGAAGGTGTATATGTGCGCGATTCCTTTTATTTCAAACTCGATCCCTTTTCGTTCAACGGCCTGGACAGTTATACTGCCGACCAACTGCGCTTCAAGGGGGAAATGTTCCCCGCTGGCATTTTTGATTCGTTCAAGGAAACCATCATCGTACGCGACCACGACAAATCATTCGGGTTTATCCACCGGACGCCCCAGCAGGGCTATCCCACCTATTTCAAAAAAGGAAATTACACCGGTCAGCTCGACCTGAGCAACAAGGGCTTCCTTGGTAAAGGCACGGTGGAATATCTGACGGCAGATATTGAATCGGAGGACATTGTTTTCCGACCCAAACAAATGACCTGCACCGCCCGCAAATTTTTCATGGAAGAAGACCGTGCCAGCGCCGTCAAAGTGCCCCAGGCCAGTGGTGAAGACGTGAAAGTGAACTGGTTGCCATACCGCGATTCCATGTACGTGGAAAGTAAGGCAAAGGCATTCGAACTGTTCAAAGCGCCGGGCTATACCCACAAAGGCGTGTTGGTGCTCACCCCCTCGGGTTTGAAAGGCCGGGGCGAATTCGAATGGTTTGGCGGCAAACTGACGGCCAAACTGATCGAGTACGGTCCTTTCCAGGCCAGTTCCGATACAGCCGACCTGCAAATCAAAGCCCTCAATGGCGAGGATATCGTGTTCGACTCCCGCAATGTGGACGGTGAACTCGATTTTGATAAACAAACCGGTATTTTTAAAGCCAACACCGCCGACGCCACAACCACCCTGCCGCTCAACAAGTACCGGACCTCTATGAACGAATTTACCTGGGACATGAAGGCCCAAACCGTCACGTTCAAGAGCGACGAGAACAAACCCGGTAATTTCGTGTCGATTGATGCCGACCAGGATACGCTTCAGTTCCAGGGCAAAACCGCCCTTTACGACATGAAAAACAGTCAGCTCAAGATCGGGGGGGTGGAAGTGATCAAATCTGCCGATGCCTACATTTACCCCGTTGACGGAAACGTGGAGGTTGCTGCCGGCGGTACGCTCAAGCAACTACAGGAAGCCCGCATTCAGGCCGACACCGTCAGCAAGTACCACACGATCAACCGCGCGACGGTGGATATTCTTGGAAAAAAACTGTACAAAGCCACGGGCTACTACGAGTACAACATCCCCGGCCATACCCAGGAAATATTTTTTAACAATATCGTCGGCGAACGCCGTGGGCCGGGCACACCGTCCACTAAAAATGTGCTGACCACGGCAAGCGGCCAGGTCAATGAAGCCGATAGTTTCCACATGGATGTCAAAACACTGTACCAGGGCACCGTCATCCTGAGCGCCAACCAGCAAAACCTGCGCTTTGAAGGATTCGGCCGGCTCAAAACCGATTACCTGAAATCGCCCTGGTTCAGCGTGTACACCGAAGTGGATAAAAACGACCCGACGATCCGGGTGAAAAATGTAAAATCCATGGAAGGCTACCTGTTGTTCATGGGTTTCTTTCTCTCCCGCGAATCCGGCGAATTGTACCCGCGCATCCTCGAGGTGCCCTACGCCCGCATCGACCGGCCGATCATCGATTGCGAAGGCGTGTTCAAATACAACACCGAAAAAGATGTGTTCACCTTCGGCGACTCCGCCCGGGTAACCACGCCAACGCTTTTCCGCGGCCCCAAAATGGAATACGACAACAAGACCGGGTCCCTTCAGGCCGAAGGTCCGCTCAATATCGGCAGCGGACTTGAGTACATGAAAGTCAAAGCTGCCGGCCGACTCAAAACGAGCTACGACATCCCCGACACGGTCCGGCACACGATCAACGGAGAATTCATGACCGGCATTGAAATGACGGTCCCCAAGGTGCTCATCGAAATGATGGTCAACGATATCAAAGCCTCCAGTTTTGATGCCACAGTGCCGCCATTCAACAGCATGCAGGCCTTTTATCAACCGGCTCTGAACGAATTTGTGACCGATGACAAAGACCGGGAAGAGGCGCAAGCCAACCTGCGCAACAACTACGTGGTGCTCCCCAAACAGGACAACAAGTACACCATCCTGCTTGGGCGCCACCCGGTGATTTGGAATCCGGATTACCAGTCGTTTATCAGCATGGAGGATCGCATTCCCGTGATTGCGATCAACGGCGAACCTATCCAGAAAATGCTCACCACGTATGTGGAATACAAAATGCCGGGCAACGAAGACGACCGTTTCTACCTCTACATCAAAGCTTCGGCCGACCTGTGGTATTTCTTTGGTTATCAGGCTGGCGCCCTTAACGTGGTTTCCAGCAGCACCCGTTTTAACGACGCGCTCCTTGGCCTGAAAACCAAGGAAACCCAAATCAAAATGCCCGACGGCGAGCTGTACGAGATTGTGGCAGCCAACCCATCGCTGGCCACCGCTTTTGTAAACCGGGTGAAAAACGGACGGAAACTGGAGTCGACGGAGTAATAAAAAAACAGCAATACGAGGCTGTCGCCTAAGAACTCATTGATCATCAATTACGATTTACGAATGACGGTTTACGATTATTTTGTTTTGTAAAAGGTGAAATATCTGTATTGTCGGGATGTTGTTAATCGTAATTCGTAAATCCAAATTCGTAAATGCGTTCTTAGGCGACAGCCTCTTCGTCGTAAAACCAACTTAACCCATGCGTATTTCCCTACTCTTCCTTAGCCTCCTCCTAACCCTTTCATCTGCCGCCCAAAAAAGAATTCATGCTGCCGACTGGTGTGCAAATGGGAAGCAACTACTGGCCACACCGCCTCCAACTGTTGCTAGTGATATGCGCAGCGATTCCATTGACATCCTGAGCACCACCATCGCGTTGGCAGCGACCGACTTTGCAAAACAGGAGGTTAGCGGATATGCCCTCATTGAATTTGCAGCCAAAGTAGATGGCATTGCCGAAATCCGGTTGGATTTGCTCAACATGACGATCGACCAGGTTGCACCGGCGGCCAATTGGTCGTACGACGGCGCACTGCTACAAATTGAACTGGACACCGTCCTGAACATCGGGCAATCAAAAACAATCCGGATCGATTACCACGGAAAACCGGCACAAGATGCCTCCAGTTGGGGCGGTTTTTACTGGCAGGGAAATTATGCCTTCAACCTGGGCGTGGGCTTTGCCGCCGATCCGCACAATTTTGGCCGTGCCTGGTTTCCCTGCTTCGACAATTTTGTGGAGCGTTGCCGTTTTACCTTTTTGATCACAACACCCAAGGGCAAACCGGCATATTGCAACGGTTACCTGGTTTCCAGAACAACACAGCCCGATAGTAGCATTCTATCCCACTGGGCAATCGACGAACCGATCCCTTCCTACCTGACCTGCATGGCTGCGGGTCCCTTTACCACGTTCGAACGCGAATACCCGGGAGAAACCGGCGCCGTGCCTGTTGAAATCGCCGTTGCGCCCGCCGATTCAAACAAACTCAAAGCCTCCTTTCAACACCTGCCGGATGCACTGGCTGCTTTCGAACACTGGTATGGCCCCTACCGCTGGAACAAAATTGGCTACGCCATCGTGCCCTTCAACCAGGGCGCTATGGAGCATGCCACCAATGTCGCCTTTATGAATATAGCCGTAGACGGCAGCCTTGATTGGGAAACACTGATGGCGCACGAACTCAGCCATCAGTGGTGGGGAAACCTGGCCACCTGTAGTACCGCCGACGACATGTGGCTCAACGAAGGCTGGGCCACCTTTTCAGAGCATCTGTTTCTCGAGCAGGTATACGGCCGGGAGCGCTATCTGGATGAGGTACGCCGCAACTTCCTGACCGTTCTTGAAGACACCCATGTCAATGAAGGTGGTTACCGGGCAATAACCGGGTTGCCGCACGACCTGACCTATGGCAGCCACGTATACGACAAAGGCGCTGTGGTAGCCCACAACCTGCGCGGCTACCTGGGCGACGCACTTTTTCGCGATGGGTTGCGCGAAACACTCGACGATCAGGCATTTCAGGCCTGGAGCAGCGCCGACTTCCGGGACAAGTTGAGCGCAATTACCGGTGTTGACCTCACCGATTTTTTCAACGACTGGGTGTTTCAGCCCGGCTTTGCCCATTTCTCGATCGACTCACTCAAACTTACCTTCTCCCCTGTGGATGCCCCTACGCAGATTTTAATTTTTGTAAAACAAAAACTGCGCGGCGCAACGCACTATTATCAGCAGGTGCCCCTCGAATTTACGGTGGTCGACCCCTTCGGCAACCGGGAGTACCGCAAGGCAGTAGTTTCCGGCGACACCAGCGCTGTGGAGATCACCGTGCCCAGTTGGTTTTTCCCGCAAAAAGTTTGGGTGAACACCCGCCAGCAACTCACCTTCGCCCGGGCAGACCAGGAACTAACCGTAAAAAATACCGGCAGTGTCAATTTTTCCCCGGCACGGCTGCTGCTCAATGTCAAAAACCTACCGCAAGACTCCGCCCGCATCCGCGTCGAGCACCATTACGCCATGCCCGATACGGCCGGCACCGCCAATCCACAGCATTTTCGGTTTAGCAACCGCTACTGGTCGGTCGATGCCCTTCACCCCTTCGAGGCAGAGGCCACCATCATATACGACGGCAACGGTAAACTGGACCAACTCGACACCGAATTGTTTGCTCAAACCGGCCCCAACGAAGACAGCATCATACTGGCCTACCGGCCCGGGCCGGGTCACCCCTGGCAAGAGCACCCCAATTATTTTAAAAATACAATAGGTTCGGCGCAAAACCGCTACGGCATTCTACGGCCACTGGATTTACCGTTAGGGCAGTATGCCATTGCCAAAGGAGTCGGAACCGTGGCTGTGAAAAAGCCGGTTGCAAACCCCATGCAGACACGCGTATCGCCTAACCCGGCAATGGGGTCGGTACGTATCGAAGCAGACCAGCCCTTCGGGCAAATTCAGATTTTCAATGCTGCCGGCGAACTTGTTTTGGATCAAAAACAGGTGGCCGCCAATGCAATCAAACTGGAAATAACCGGCTGGGTGGCCGGAACATATTGGGCGATATTGCGGGGAGATGCGGGCATTGGCGTGGCCGGTCCATTCCTGGTGCATTGATGCGCCGGGCTTACTTATCAAGCAATTACCAAGTCCGGTCCTGATTCCAAAATGGCGGGAAAAACGTATCGTTTTGTTGGGCGCGCAGTCGTGCTTCTTCTTCCGCCTCCAGCGCGCGTTGGGCTTTGGTTTTATTAAAAATATCTCTTGGGAGAAAATATTCTTTTTCCCGGTTGCGCTCCTCAGCGAACGGATCGTGGCGCTCCAGTTCATCATCTTCAAGTTCGCCTTTAAACCAAAAAGACGTGAATATGCCGGCCAAACTGCCGAGCAGGTGGCTTTCCCAGGATATCCCATCCTGATCGGGCAAAATGCCCAGGAACATCCCGCTGTAAAAAACCATGACGATCAGTGCCAGAATAATTGAGCGCAGGCTGCGCCGGAAAATGCCGTTCCAAAAAATAAATGCCACCAGGCCATACACCACCCCGCTGGCGCCAATGTGCAAAACAGGGCGTGCCAGCAGCCAAACGGAAATACCGGTCAAAAAATAGATCATCCAGAATGCGCGCATAGCCACCTTCCTGTAGAAATACAAGGTGATTGCCGTGAGCACGAAGAGCGGGAATGTGTTGGAGGCCAGGTGCCCCCAACTGCCGTGCACCAGCGGTGCGGTCACGATACCCCGCAAACCCCACAAGCGCCGCGGCATAATCCCGTACCAGCCGGGGTCGGCGCCCACAAAGGTCAGGTAGGCATGAATCAGCCAGATAAATCCTATAGCCGCCAGGGGGAAACGCAGGCTGTCGTAAAAATGCCGCTGGGTGAGGCCCAGGCTGTCGGATTCGCTGTCAAAAAGGGCACGCATGGTGGAATATGATATTGGGATATTGGGATATTGGGATATTGAAAATTAAGGTTTGCCAAATTGTAAAGCCAGGCCGAGGCCGAAAACAGGCTGCCCTGTTGGAGATGCTTGCAATTTGGGCTGCACCCTAAAACTCAGGTCATCGCTCACATCAAAACGCCTGAGATGTGCATCGACAAATGCCTCGGTAGCCGTCAGGATATATGCCAAACCCAGAAAGAGCGAGGTTTGTTCAACATAGCGGCGCCATTGATCGCGGTATTGTTTCAGGCTGGTAGCATCCAATTGATCGTAGGGCGACTCCGTCGGATTGGTGTTGGGATCGCCATCGACCACCCATTTGTAATTATCCCGCAACCGTTTGTATTCCCGGATATTGTCTATTTCAAAATAAGTAATCCCACCCAACACACCATAAACGATCGGGAGTTTCCACCATCGTTTGTTGTAGGCCTGGCCGGCGCCAGGCAATGCCAGCGATAAAAAAACCGCCGTTTTCGGATTCGGATAATCCTTGGTAAAAATGCGCCGTACGAATCCGTTTTTTTTCACCGTCGCCGGTGCACCGGTAGTATCCGGGCCCGGAGCCAAAGTATCGGCCCCAGAAGCCAGTGTATCCAATGGGATAGCCAGGCTGTCCGGTTGTTGGGCCCATCCACAGGATGCACAGAAAAAGATCAGCAGTACGATCAGGTTACGCATTTGGCAAAAGTAACGCTTGAACAGGGAATACGTTGCGTGTTAAAATCCGGTGCGGTTGAATTTCAAACAAAAACGGGCCCCGCATTGGAGCCCGTTTTTGTTTAAAACCCAACCACTCAGATCAGGGTTGAATATCCGAAGGGTTGCGTAGCAACACCTGTTTATCATTAAAATCCGAAACAATCACCGTAAGTGCATACGGGCCGGCAGGTACCGGCATGCTGGCAAAATTAGCGTACGACTGCGTAAACATGGCAATGCTGCCTGTAGCATCTGTCACCGTTTTTCCGCCTGAAATCGGCGTGCCAACACCGGAAATGCTCGCTGCCGGGATCCTAACCAGGGTGCTTTCCCAGGCATCGAAGTTGGCAATGATCTCCGCAATAGTCGCCGTGCGCGGTGTGATGGTGCCGGTGCCGCCGAAAATCACGCCCGATTTGTCCAGCGACACGTTGTTCACCTGCATCAAGCCGTTAAACTCGCTGAGTTCCTGATTGGACACTTCAACCTCAATTTCATCGCCAAGGCTATACGAATGGTTAGCGGTAAAACGCACCACAATGCCCGCCGACTCATCCTGAATTACCAGGTTTCGGCCGGTAATGTTGCTGGCTGCGCGATCAGAAATAACAATGCCTTTGATCTTGCGGTTTGCCGGCGCCGTGGTGGTTACACCGTTATATTTCGTGCGCAATTCGCCAATACTCATCAGTTCGCCACCAACGCCCGTACAGCGGTCGCCCGTCATGTTGATGTCGGTCAAATCACGGATAAAAAGCTGAAGCGTATTACCAAAAACGCCAAGTACGCCGGTGATGGAGCCATTTCCGGTCGGCGTAAGTGCTCCGGCAAAATCGGCGAAACCGCTGCTCCGCAGGATAATCTGATCCTTTCCGCAATCTTCAATTGTGCGGTTCAGGGAATATTGTGTAACCGGGTCGGCATAGGTTTTATTCGCATCGGCGGCGCCAAACTGCACATTTTCCAGTTTGATCAGGGTGCTGATATGGCTGGTTTTCAACTGATCGATGGTCAGCACGGCTGGCGCCGGCGCAGCACCAACTTTCCCTTTCACCACCTTTTTCCGCACCTGCACTTCGGTTAGGCCTACATCGTCGACCTGTCCACCCTGTTCTACCGTACTTCCGGTCAGTTGGATCAGGTTGTTGTAGTCGGTCAGGATCAGGTCCTGGCAATAAATGTACATGGTACGGCCAACCGGAAATTGATTGTACTGGGCAGCATCATTGAATTTTACTTCAATGCCGCCCGTAGCATCCTGAATGACCAGGGTTTTATAATAATTGCCCGAGCGATCGTCCATGACGACAACCCCTTCGATGATCAGGTCATCCGTTATTTTGTCAAAACCGCCGGGAGTCACGTGCAGTGCCTTCAATGCAGCAATCGTGGTATTCGGCGTTACATCAACCGGATCGCCGCCGGTGGGCGGTTCGTCAAAATCTTTTTTGACGCAGGCTGTAATTCCGGCAGTCAGGAACAAGGCCACAAGGGCAAACAGCGGGAAATTTTTTTTCAACAAAAACATATTCAAGTGTTGAGTTTTGAGTTTCAAAATGGGAGCCACGCGGGGATCAAATCCGCAAAGCCAGGCTGATGAAATAATTGGTACCCGGTGCATAAATCAACTGATTGGTGTATAGCCGGATATCAGTAAAGTCGTCGCGGAAGGCATTCCGGGTAGCATCGCGCCCCGAGTTGATGATATTGGTATTGTTCAACAGGTTGTTCACCCCGACGGTCAGGTACACAAACGTGTTGCGGTTAAAGCGCCAGGATTTTCCGCCAAAAAAGTCGAGCGTAAAGGCAGCCGGTGCTTTTTGCTGATCGATAATAAAACGCCAGAGATCGGAGTCTTCCGGAATAGTTGCCACATAATCGGCTGTCCGGCGGCGCTGGTCAAACAGGTAATAAAAATTATCGGCCCAGTTGAGCGTAAGCGTAGCAAACCAGAATTGGGGTGCTTCGTATTTCAGGCTGGCCGATGCCGCGGTTTGTGGGGTACGTGGCACGAAAAAGTTTTTGATATAAGCCGTGCCGGCATAAGCAACATCGGCGGTATTATCTTCCGTTTCAACCAGATACGGGCGGGACGTGTACACATAGCGGCCCAGGTTAGCTGCCGCGCTGATCGTCCAGGCGACCAATGGCCGGGCTTCAAAAGCCAGTTCCACGCCGGTGTGCAGCCTGTCGACACCCACCATAGACCGGGAACCAAACACCGAGGAAGCCGGTGAGAACGTCAGGTAATTTTCGTACTCGTTGTCGGTCTGGGTATAATAACCGGTGGCGCGGGCTTTAAACCGCGGTGCGCGCCACTGCAACCCACCTTCGAAGCTGTAAATCGTATACGATTCCGGTTTGGGTGTGACCAGGTGGTCGCGGATGCGCGGCGAAATAAACACATCCCGGAAGCGCTGCGCGCGGGTGCCGTAGTACGAATTGGCGTAGAGATACTGGCGACCGGTGATCTTGTACGTTATGCCGGCCTTCAGGCCATAGTTGAAAAACGTAACCTTTTCGGAATCCCCTAAAGAAGCATCCGGGAAACGGCCGTTTTGCATATAGCCGGTACGCCAGAACTCGGTAAACATATTTTCAGCAGCGGCAAAAAAGGAGATACGCGGCAGGTTGCCCTGTAATTGCACCCAGGAACCTGCACTGCGAATATTTTCGTCGTAGTTGTAGCCGTAAATTTCACCTTCACGGACCACGTGGTTAGTGATTTGCAAATCATTGTTGGCGGCAAGCGGGTCGTCGACAAAACGATCCAGATCAACAATAAAATCGCCACCGAGGATATCGTCCACTGTTTTAAAATTCTTGCCGCGATACCACTGGTAGTTGGCGCCGCCGTTCAGCACAAAACGATCACCCAGGGCTTGCCGCAATACGGCATTAAAGCCGGCTTCCCGGGTATCGCTCCGCGAGTCACCGATCACGTATTGCGAACGCTTGCCCGAAATGGTATTTCCCTGAATACCGTTGGCATTCTGGATGGTTGCAGTGTTGATGGTATTGGCTTCCCAGATGCCAACCCAGTCGATTTGCCGGGCCGACTCGTTCTCGCGCAGGTATTGTGCCCAGGCATCAATCTGCTCGGGGTTCTCCAGTGCCGATGGCAGGCGCCGGTTGTAGTCGGGTTCGGGGCTGTTGGCCTCAAACCAGTCGAGTCGGGTGTAACCATTTTGGCCAAACTGGCTGTAAGCCGCCAACATGAGATTGGTGGCACGCGAGGGCTTCAGGTCGTAACGGAGCAGCACGATCGGCTGGTGCCCGTGGCTTACTGCTGCATTGCGTTTTTCGCCATTCCAATAGCCCCAATTGGGGTTGTAACGGGTGGTGCCGGCCAGGTCGAACATTTCCTGGAAGGTGTCGCCCACCCGGCCGCGGCTGTTGGGCGATCCCAGTACCGTCAGGTTTAGGCTGTGTTTATCGCCAAACTTTTTGTCGACAGACAAAAAGTAGCCGTAGCCGTCGAAAAACGTGCCTTCGTGCCAGCCTTCCTGCGCCCAACGGCGGCTTCCGGAAACGGAAACAGCCCAACCGCCCGGCATCAGGCCCGTGCTGGCGGTCACCATGACCCGGTTGGTATAAGTCCGATTGGAAATGGCATAGGAGGCGCGGATTTGCTTGCGTTGCACACTGGCGCGGGTATCAATGTGTGTGGCGCCGCCGATTTCTGAAAAGGCGAATTCGGCTGCCTCCATGCCGATCACGGATTGCCGGACACGCAAAACGTCGTTCAGGCCGCCAAACTCGCTAAAAAAAGCGATCCCGGTTTCCGGGTCATTGATACTGATACCATTGAGATAAATCGGGAAAAACTCGGAATCATAGCCACGTTCGCGAAAACGGAACACACTCCAGCCAAAACTGGAGGCATTCTGAAATACATCCCGGGAAGCATGCAGCAGGTTGGCAATTTCGCCAATGCCTTCCGATTCGGTTTCGGCCTCGTCCAGTGTAATGGTCGGAATGTCTGTGACATTCGTGGAGGTAGCGTTCGGGTCGCGTTCGAGCGCGATGTTCAGCAGCATATCTTGCCCGGCCTCTACGGTCGTTTTTTGCTCTGTTGGCAAATATCCGACGCGGCTGACGATGAGCGTATGTTCACCTGCTGGTACGTTGAACAGGGTAAAGGCGCCAGTGCGGTCGGTGGCGGCAAACAGGCCGGTTTGCGCCAGCACAACCGAGGCATCGGCAACCGGGGCGTTGTTGTCGGCAGCCATCACTTTCCCTTGCAGGGTGCCGGTTTGGGCGATGGCCAGCTGCGTGGTGAGCAGCAGACCGGCTAAAAATAACTTTTGGAACATTCAGTGAAAACTGGGTTTGTGAGTGTAGGTGGTTTCCGGCGGCATACGGATTAATTCGGGCCGACAAAGGTAGCAAAGCCTGCCCGGGTCTTCGGCCTTTACAAATGTAAATTAATTGCAAAGCCCCGATGAATGCAGGTCAAATGCCGTTTCTTTGCCCCATTCAATATAAAAAACTATGAAAGCGCATTTTCTTACGATCGCCGGCCTGCTGTTTTGCCTGGCCGTGTCTGCCCAAAAAAGTGAATACAAAGTAGCCGCCATCGGCTTCTACAACCTGGAAAATTTGTTCGATACGCTCGACAGTCCAACGACCAACGACGCCGACTTCCTGCCCTACGGCCGCCTGCTTTGGAACACGGAAAAATATGTTTCCAAACAAGCAAACATGGCCAAGATCATTCAACTGCTGGCTACCGACAAAACCCCGGACGGTGTGGCCTTGCTCGGTGTTGCCGAAGTGGAAAACCGGAAGGTTTTGGAAGACCTGGTTGCGCAGGAAGCCATTAAAAACCGGAACTACCAGATTGTACATTTCGACTCTCCGGATGAACGCGGTATCGATGTGGGCTTGCTTTATCAGCCCAAGTATTTTACCGTCACCGGCGCCCGGGCACTGCCGGTACATCTGTTTGAAGCAGACAGTGCGCGCGATTTCACCCGCGATGTCCTGTACGTCAGCGGGTTGTTTGGTGGTGAGCCGCTTCATGTCTTGGTCAACCACTGGCCTTCGCGCAGTGGCGGCGAGAGCGCATCTGCCTGGCGCCGCGCCGAAGCAGCCAAGGTTTGCCGGCAGGTGGTCGACAGCCTGTTGGCGATCAATGCAGACGCTAAAATTGTAATTATGGGCGATTTGAACGACGACCCTAATAACAAAAGCCTGACGCAGGTGCTGCGCGCCGTTCGCAGTACCAACAAGCAAAAAGCCGACGAATTGTACAATCCGATGTACGACTTTTTCCAAAACGGCGTAGGCACGCTGGCTTACCGCGACTCCTGGAATTTGTTTGACCAGCTGATTGTGTCCAAAGGGCTGGTGAAGAAAAAAGCCGGGGGCTGGCAGTATTATAAATCAGTGGTTTTCAGCAGGCCCTGGATGTTTCAGGAAGACGGCGCTTTCCGGGGGTACCCGTTGCGGACTTTTGTCGGTGAGATTTTTTTGAATGGCTATAGCGACCACTTGCCGGTGTACGCGCTGTTTTTGCAATGAGGAGCTCCGGCCAAAAAACGTTTACAGTAAAAGGCGAGTGGATTTGCGGTCCTTTTCGATTTGGGAAACAGCATTTGCAAATCGAATAAAACAGATTTGGAGTAATCCAATATTGAAATTTTTGAATACTTTTGTTTCCATCGACTTGCCTATATATGGCAAAAACTCGATGAAGCCACCACTTTGAGGCTTCTTGATTAAACTACCCTGTATCTGTTAGCGTAATTAGCGCACGCCCATTTGTTCGACTGTTGTATCTACTACAGGCGCAGAGGGCGGTATTTGTTTGGTATTTTCTCATCATGGGACAAATACCGATAATTTTTTAATCCAAAGAGATACAGAAAAGTTTCTTCAATCAAATATCAAGTCTCATGATCTCAGTCTTACATTCTCCAATTTTTCGGGCAGGAACTGCTACCCTGCTAGGCCATTCCAAAATCATATGCAAGGTTGTCTTGTTCTGCCTGCTCACCGGCTTGGCCCCAAGTCTGTTCGGACAAATCAAAGATCCGGTTAGCCACCCCAAGTTTGTAAACCCCTTACCCAATCCGGATATAATTGATGCGACCGGGGGCGGTTCTTTCACCATGCGTATGGCACCTGCTACCCAATGGCTCGGGTTAGTTGATGTAAACGACAACCCGCTCCATACCAGTGTTTGGGGATACGCCCTGGGTAACAACACCCCAACTTACCCCGGCCCTACTTTTGTGGCGAAAAAAAATGAACCGATCGATGTACGTTGGGAAAATCACCTGCCAAACACCCACCTGCTCCCCATCGACTATTCCCTGCACATTGCACATCCGACTACCTGGATCGGGCAAGGAATCCCGGCGGTAACACACCTGCATGGCGGACATACCGAAGCCGCAAGCGACGGCCACCCGGATGCATGGTATACCAGTAATTTCCAGTTTAAAGGCCACGACTTTGTCAAGGAAACCTATCATTACGAAAATGACCAGGAAGCTGCTACACTTTGGTATCACGACCATGCATTGGGAATAACACGACTAAACGTGTATGCCGGTCTTGCCGGATTTTATCTACTTCGCGATGATAATGAATTGGGCCTAGGTTTGCCCAGTGGCGCCTACGAACGAGGAATCGTATTCCAGGACCGCAATTTTGATAATGCAGGTCAATTTAAACGGTACGACCAAGGCGGTGAATCTGAGGGTGACTGCCAGGATGCCTCGGGAGGCGCCCCCCTGGACATGGATGAGCCCATCCTTGCACACCCTGAATTTACGCCGATACCGCCCAACAGCACCAATGCCGAATTCTTTGGCGATTATATCCTCGTAAATGCCATGGCCTGGCCTCAAATGCCGGTGGAGCCACGTCAGTACCGCCTGCGTCTGCTCAATGGTGCTGATTCCCGTTTTTTCGCTCTCGAGTTTAAGGACGGAAATGGGAATATTATACCTTTTCTCCAGATCGGAACAGATAACGGCTTACTACCCAGTCCGGTGCAAATCAACAGCCTGGTAATGGGCCCAGGTGAGCGCGCAGACGTATTAGTTAACTTTGCGCTGGCCACCAACCCGAATGTAACGCTCTTCAATTATGGGCCAGACGCACCGTTTAAGGGCAATAATTTTAATTTCGATGGCTCGCGACCAACCGGCCAACTGATGCAATTCAAGGTAATATTGCCGCTTAATCCGGGCATACCGCCAACAAATTTCACACAAGCCTCAGACCTGCGTCCTGCCATTGTCCCGATGAGTGGTATCAAAACGCGCAAACTGGTTCTTTTCGAAGGGCGCGACCAGTATTGCCGGCTTCGCCCGCAATTAGGTATCCTGGATGAAAACTCGCCAGTTAACGGCTCATTGATGTGGGATGAATGCACCACTGAAAATCCACAGGTTAATGATATCGAGTATTGGGATATCTACAACGCCACTGAGGATGCACACCCGATGCACCTGCATCTGGTATCCTTTCAAATTCTTGGCCGTGCGCCTTTTGAAGGGGATGTGACATTTGTCGAAACGGGTGATCCAATTTCAGGGGGCACCAAACAAATTCTGACGCTGGATGGTCCCCCGCCTGTGTTTCCCGGCGGATGGAACGCGCCAGCTAATGAAAAAGGCTGGAAGGATACCGGCATCGTACCTCCCGGAGAAGTCATGCGGGTTGTTGCGAAGTTTGACCGGGCGGGTAAATATGTCTGGCATTGCCATATCCTCTCACATGAAGATCATGAAATGATGCGCAATTTTATTGTCGGCCCGGTTCCGGCGCCCGTGTTTAATGAATGCCCCCAATCGGTGCCAAACTTAACTGGCAATTCCAGCTGCCAGGCAGAACTCCCGGATTATGCAGCTGACTTAGAAGGTAGAGAACTCTGTGATATAATACAGTCACCGGCAGCAGGTACATTGGTAAATCCGGGAAATGTTGCCGTAAAACTGACAGGCTATAATGTGCAAGGCGCATCAACCGATTGTGTCATCCATGTAAAAATTTCAGGCGGCTGCGGCAGCAGTGGCGGTAATTAATTGGATGCTGTCTGATCGAACACCGCCTTGAAAAAGAGCGGCTTTTCAACCGGCTTTAAACGTTTCATCAGCCGCGAGGCATGGAGCCTGACGCTCCGTGCCTCGCGGCATTTACGGCACCCTCATAACTTTGCCTCCACCTCTTCCGGGCTGGTTTTAAACATTTTCAGCACCTTGACCTCGTAATTTCCCACTTTGACCACCGTACCTACCTCGGGAATACTGTCGAGCGTTTTTAACAACAAACCAGCCAGCGTTTCATAATCGTCGCCGAGCGGAAAATGCTCGGGCAGACTTTCGTTGATCCGCTCCAGGTTGGTGAGGGCAAGGATACGCCAGCTTTGTTCGCCGGTTTTCACAACCGGGGGTTGTTCCTGATCGTGTTCATCCTGAATTTCGCCTACCAACTCTTCGATAATGTCTTCCAGGGTAACCAGACCGACAGTGCCGCCGAATTCGCTGGTTACGATAGCCAGTTGTAGCCGCTCTTTTTGAAATTGCCGGAGCAGTTGCACTACTTTTTTATTGATGTGGACGAACAATGCCGGACGCATCAATTCGCGCAGGTTTTTTTGGCTTTTTTCCATGGCAGCAACCAGCAAGTCTTTGGTGTGCACGAAACCAACAATCTGGTCCAGCGAATCTTCATAGATCGGGTACCGGGAATAACTTTCCTGCAACGCCAGGGTTATGGCATCGGACAGCGAAGTCTCCACATCGATGGCTACAATTTGCGTACGCGGGGTATAAATTTGGCGCACCAGGCGTTCATCAAAGTCAAACACATTCTGGATCAATTCGCGCTCCGAGGCATGAATGGCGCCGCTTTCGGCACTTTCTGTGATGATCATTTTTAACTCCTCCTCCGAGTGCACCTCGGCATGCGGCACCGGTTCAATACCGATCAGTTTGAGCAGGAAATTGGCCAACCCGTTGAGCAGCCAAATAAATGGACGGAATATAAAATAAAAGGATTTGAGCGGCCAGGCCACCCACAAGGTGGTATTCGTCGGGAATCGAATGGCGAGCGATTTCGGTGCCAATTCGCCAAAAACAATATGCAAAACAGTGATAGTGGCAAAGGCAATGGGCAGGGAAATCTGGTGTGCCAGTTCCGGGTCGGGCTGCATGCCCATCAAAGCCATTACTTTTAAAACAATTGCGCCGACCACCGGTTCGCCAATCCAGCCAAGGCCAAGGCTGGCCAGGGTAATACCCAATTGTGTTGCAGCCAGATAGCTATCCAAATGCGTAACCACACCCTCGGCCACCCGGGCCAGCGAGTTGGTTTCGGCACGAACTTGCAGCTGCGACAAGCGCACTTTTACAATGGCAAACTCGGCCGCCACAAAGAAGCCATTGAGCAGTACTAGGATAATCGTAATTAAAATGTCGAGTAGCATGATTGTTGGGTAAAGATTTTTGGCTGTTGATTCCGGCATTTTGGCCGCAGAGGCAAATGTAAGTTTATTCTGTATGCCTGTTTCGCCTGCAACCAAAGGGTAAATGCAATAGGCTAATTATTCCACACGATAAACGAAAGCCCTGAAATAACCACTATCGATAGGCGCCATGGGGCCGGCAGCGCTGAGCAAAACACCGTTAAAACGCCCGTAAATTGTATCATTTTGAAAGCCATCCACCTGTATGGTCAGGTCATCGCTGATGGTATTCGACACACCGGTGAAATTACTGGAGTCGCGCGGGCTAAACTCTACCCCACCCCAGCTAAAATCCTTGAATTGCAATTTTGCCAAAGCCGGAAAAACGGGAAATGTTTCGGTTTTAGGATCAAATTCAAAGCCGAGTGCAATCCCGAAATGCGGTTCCAGCGGATCATCCTGGCGGATAATTTCCGCATAATTTTGGGAGATGCTCAACCAGTTACTCAGGGTATCGAGCCGGGCGTTTGTTTGCCGGATATGCCCGCGCCGGTAGGGCTGTCGCTCACGTTGCATGGGGTAGATCAATGCAAATTTTTGATTTTTAAACTTGAACTGAATACCGCTTTGCAACGGGGATTCTCCCGGATTATGGTATTTCCCGACACCAAATGCGCTAAAGAATACCATAGCCGCACCTAACCCCAGTGTGTACAGCAGCAGGTTTAGCGGCAGCGTGTGCCCATCGGTTTTGGAAAATTGATTCACTGTTAAAATTAAAAAAAACTAGCCCAAATTCGCCAGTGAGGCTTCCAGTATCTGAATGCGCGCCAGGGCATCGGCCTCTTTTTTCCGTTCATTATCAACAACCTGGGCCGGAGCGCCATTGACGAAACGCTCGTTGGCCAGCTTGGCCTGAACCGATTTGAGGAAGCCGCGCTGGTAAGTCAGCTCGTCGTTCAACTTCGCCCGTTCTGCTTCTACATCAATCTCCTGATTGATTTCAACATAAAATTTATCCGTACCGGAAATAAAAGACTTGCTGTTGGCAGGCTCCTCCGCGCTAATGTTGAGTTCTGAAAGCACCGCCAGTTTGACCACCATCTCTCGCAGGCCGGCCAGTCCGAACAGGTTTTCTGCTGAGTCACTCTGCTGCACGGTCATTGCCAATGGTTCTTTCGGTTTGATCTGGTTTTGGTTGCGCAGGTCACGCACTTTGGCGATCACATCTTTGGCGGCCTCCACCTGTCCGATCAGCGTTGTGTCAGCTTTGCCCGCTTTTGGATAGCGTTGAACCATGCAATCGTCGCCCGGAGTCCGCTCACGCAGTTGGTGCCAGATTTCTTCGGTGATAAATGGCATAAACGGATGCAAAGCCACCATAAGGTCGGCAAACAAATCCAGCGTGGCCTCCCGGGTTTCCCGGTCGATTGGTTTTTCAAAGCCCGGTTTGATCATTTCGAGGTACCAGGAGCAGAAATCGTCCCAGATAAAACCGTACATTCCGAGTAAGGCATCGCTCAGGCGGAATACCTGCATATTGGCCTCGAGGTCCTTCAACACCACGTTAAACTTCTCCCGCATCCAGCGCACGGCGAGGGCATTTTTCCGCGCATCCTCAGGTGTTTCCGCCTGTTCGCTCACCGGCCAGCCTTTGACGAGGCGCAGAGCATTCCAGAGTTTATTGCAAAAGTTGCGGCCGTTTTCGCAGAGTTTATCGTCAAACAAAATATCGTTGCCGGCAGCGGCACTCGACATGAGCCCGTAACGCACACCATCGGCGCCAAAGTCGTCGATCAACTTCAGGGCATCCGGGGAATTGCCCAGGGACTTGGACATTTTACGTCGCTTTTGGTCGCGCACCATTCCGGTAAAATAAACTGCCTGGAAGGGCCGCGCGCCTTTGTATTCATAACCAGCCATGATCATGCGGGCCACCCAGAAAAAGATGATATCCCAGCCTGTCACCAGCACCGAGGTGGGGTAGTAATATTGAATTTCACCGTCGGGTTTGCGGAAGCCGTCGAACACGCTGATGGGCCACAGCCAGGAAGAGGCCCAGGTATCGAGCACGTCTTCGTCTTGCCGGAGGTCGTCCAGGGTGAGCGCCGCATTACCGGTTTCTTTTTTTGCCTGCTCCAGCGCTTTTTCCGCTGTTTCGGCTACAAAAACCCGGGTTTCCTTGTTGAAACCCTCTGCTTTCAGATACCAGGCGGGAATGCGTTGGCCCCACCAGAGCTGGCGGGAAATGCACCAGTCGCGCAGGTTTTCCATCCAGTTGCGGTAGAGGTTCTGAAAACTGTCCGGATAAAACTGAATTTCCCGGTCAAGTACTGCTTTCAGCGCCGGAGCCCCCAGATCACTCATCCGGACAAACCACTGGAGCGAAAGTTTGGGTTCCACCACCGAATTGGTGCGTTCGGAGCGCCCGATTTTGGTCACGTAGTCTTCCAGTCTGACCAGGTTGCCGCTTTCTTCCAGCAGGGCTTTCATCCGCTTGCGTGCGTCGAAGCGGTCGAGGCCAACCAGGGGTTTGTAGGCACAATTGTCGTTGAGCCGGCCTTCATCATCTATGGTATCGATAACTTCCAGTTGGTGGCGCAATCCGATTTCATAGTCATTCGGATCATGGGCCGGAGTAATTTTCAGCGCACCGGTGCCAAATTCAACATCCACATAATCGTCGGCGATCACCGGAATTGCCCGGTTGATCAGGGGAATCAATACTTTTTTCCCAACTAGTTTCTGATAGCGTTTGTCTTTGGGGTTAACCGCAACAGCCGTATCAGCAAAAATGGTTTCCGGCCGTTGGGTAGCAATAACGATCCCTTCCGAATCCGAACCTTCAAGCAGGTATTTGATATGGTAAAGTTGCGCCTGTTCTTCGCTGTAAAGCACTTCTTCGTTCGATAACACCGTTTTGGCTTCCGGATCCCAGTTGACCATACGCAACCCGCGATAGAGTTTTCCTTTTTCGTAGAGGTCTACAAAAATCCGGATACAGTCTTCGTAGTAACCCGGATCCATCGTAAAAGCGGTGCGATCCCAATCACAAGATGCACCCAGACGACGCAATTGTTTCAGGATAATGCCGCCGTATTTATCTTTCCACTGGTAGGCGAACTCCATAAACTGCTCACGGGTAATGTCGGCCTTACGCAGTTTCTTCTCTTCGCGCAGCCAACGCACGACTTTAGCTTCCGTGGCAATCGAAGCGTGATCAGTGCCGGGCACCCAACAGGCGTTTTTGCCATCCAGGCGGGCTTTTCGGATCAGAATATCCTGAATCGTATTGTTGAGCATATGCCCCATGTGCAAAACGCCGGTCACGTTTGGCGGGGGGATCACAATGGTAAAAGGTTCCCGGTCGTCTGGGGTTGAATGAAAATAGCCGGCGTTTTCCCAATGTTCGTACCAGCGGGACTCCGTTTCAGCAGGGTTATAACGTGTGGAAAGTTCCATGTTTAATTACCAGCAGGAAAATTTAGCAGGCGAAGCCTGAATTAAAAAAAAAGAAGGCGCAAATATCGGCTTTCCCTTGTTCTTCGCCGACTTCTGTTAATATTTTAAAAACTTGATGGCATTTCGTGAAAATTATCTGCACCTTTGCGCCGGCATGTTGCCAGAATCATTTTTTAAAGTTTTTATTACCAATGTACAACGGAACAGTAAAATTCTTCAACGAAACCAAAGGTTTCGGTTTCATCGTGGACGATTCCACCAAAGAAGAAATCTTTGTTCACGTTAGCGGTTTGATAGACAATATCCGCGAAGGTGACCAAGTCACTTTCGAAACCCAACGTGGCAAAAAAGGCATGAACGCAGTAAATGTTCAATTAGCTCGCTAATTTGACATTTTAAGTGATACCATGTTGAACCCCCGCCGGCGAACCCGGCGGGGGTTTTAATTTTCAAGTTGGAGGGTTGCTGGTTAGAAGGTTAGAAGGTTGCTTAACTTTACCGGTATGGGCCCAACCAGCAACCTTCTAACCCTCTAACCTTCTAACTGCTCAAATGCAAGCCGACATCCTTCTTCAGGAATTTTCCTTTCGCACCTCCCGTTCGGGCGGCAAGGGTGGTCAGAATGTCAACAAAGTGGAAACGAAGGTGGAGGCACGCCTGCACGTAGCCTCCTCCGCTGCCTTGTCGGACGCGGAAAAGCAACTGGTTTTGGAAAAACTCGCCAACCGTATTTCCGTTGAGGGTTATTTATCGGTAACCAATCAAACCAAGCGTTCCCAGTTGGCCAACAAGGAACTCGCTGAACACAAACTGCTCCGACTCGTCCAACAGGCATTGGTCCAACCTAAAAAGCGCAAACGCGCCAAAGTCCCCAAAGCAGTCAAGGAAGCCAGGCTGAAAGCGAAAAAACACCAATCGGAAAAAAAAGCCGCCCGACGGATTACAGGGCATTAAAACATCTTGTCCAATTCAAACTCCACCCGGCGGTTTTTAGCGCGCCCACTAGCCGTCTTGTTAGTGGCAATAGGTTTGCTCTCCCCAAATCCCTTCGACGACAAACGCTCCGCATCAATGCCTAATTCGATCAGTCGCTGCACGCAGGTATTTGCACGGCGTTCTGAAAGGTCCTGGTTCTTTTTCGCGGCGCCCTGGCTGTCCGTATGGCCGGCAATCCGAACTTTATAGTTTGGAAAGTTATCCAGTATCCCGGCCAGTTTTTCCAACACCGGCGCCGATGCTTCGGTCAATTTATCCGAACCTGTTTCGAACTGGATATCGCGCACAGCGGCAATGATGATCTTTTTGTCGGCCTTTTTCAGTTCCGGACAGCCATTGTTGGCCTTGGTTCCCGCCGCCCGTGGACATTTATCTTCTGCATCCTCAATACCGTCGCCATCCGTATCCGGGCAGCCCTGAAATTCCGCTATCCCCTTTTCCAGCGGACAGGCATCCTGGGCATCCTCAATGCCGTCGCCATCGGTGTCCGGACAACCGTTAAACCGCGCAAGCCCCCACACTTGCAGGCAACTGTCCAGCGCGTCCTCCACGCCATCGCCATCCGTATCCGGACAGCCTAAAAACTGAATCAGTCCTGCCTGGTCCGGGCATGCATCTACCATATCTTCAATACCGTCGCCATCCGTATCCGGGCAGCCAAACGGCGTGATGCGCCCACCTTGATCGGGGCAATAGTCCTCATGATCGGCCAGTCCATCCAAATCGCGATCCGGGCAACCAAACAAGTGTTCCAAACCGGCATCGTCGGGGCAGGTGTCGTCGATATCCGCCACGCCATCGCCATCGCGATCCGGGCAACCGCACAGGGTGAGCAGGCCGATCTGTGCCGGGCACAAGTCGAGGCTGTCCTGTGTGCCATCGCCATCGGCGTCCGGGCAACCTTTTGCCGAAGGCACGCCTGGTACAGTCGGGCAATCGTCTTCGGCATCGGTGATGCGGTCGCCATCGGCATCCGGACAACCTTTCATGGCTTTAAATCCCGGCGCCAACGGGCATTTATCGCGCCGGTTGGGGATCCAGTCGCGGTCGGAATCCGCCTCCCGGATGCGGTGCGATAAGGTGATGCCGGCAAAGGCGTACCAATCCCGGTTACCGGAATTGCCCGACATTTCGACGCCATCCAGGCGGTCGGTCCATGCCGGGCGGAAGCCAAGTTCAAAACCGATCAGCCAGTAGCGGCCAATATCCCATTTGAAACCGCCGCCCAGGTTCAGTACCAATGCCGGATGATCAGCAGGCGCATTTTTATCGGCCAGAATTCGATCGGCCGTTACGCTTGGGTTTTGTTCGGGAAAATCGTTGTAATCTGTTTTTGTTTTAAAAAAATTATAACCGGCGCCGGCAAAGAGGTAAGGGGCAAAAATGCGCCGGAAGCGCCAGCCATTTCGGCGGCGTTTACCAAAAATATCCCACTCGAGCAGGAGACTTGTTTCGTGAAAAGTAGTGGAAAACCGAAATGCGCGTTCGGCGCGCCAGAATGGCTCAGTGAAATGGGATTCATCGCCGGAAATAGTGCCGCCCAAATAATTGAGGCGCAAAGCAAATACAGGCCCGAAATGCCGGCGCAGGAGCAGGCCATAGCCCATATCCCTGTTTTCAATATCGAAAAATTTTTCAGCGTTCACATCGCCGGCATAAGCAGTAAAGCCGCCAGCAATACCAATTTCCCAAGTTGCTTGCGCTGCGAGCATGAGGGGCGCGAGAAACCACAGGATGAGTAAACCAAGTTGTCTCATCGTAAAACCGAAGGGTGATTAAAAATTTAATTTATTGCTGCAAAATCCGCTCCAAATCAACAGCCGAAACCGTCACTAAATCCACTGCTGCCAGTCGTGGCACAATTTCACGCCAAATGGGTTCCTGGCTGAAAACGGCCTTGAAAATTGGCAGCGCCTCCTCCAGTTTACCCACATTTGCAAGGGTAAGAGCGGTCCAAAATTGTAGTTCCACTTGTGTCGGCATCAATTCCCGTGCAGTATTGTATTCTTCCATAGCCGAAGCCATGTCGTTAACTTCCACGAAATAATCGCCTTTATTCATGTGTTCATAGGCCAAATGCACCTGATAAAGCCGACGCAACTCTTTGATTGGTTCGGCATGGTCATCGACCCGCAGATCGACCAGCACATCGTCCCAGGGTTTACCGCTGCTTTTGCCAGGCACCACCAGTATTGCAGCCGATTGCTGGCCGCGAAAATCACCACCGACAGTCTGTGCCGCTTCCAGTGCCAACAGCAACCGGTCGGCCAGCGCGCGGCCCCGGCTGTTTTCAAAAGCATCCTGCATCGCTCTGCACACATCCGGGCCGTACATCATGTTCGCCTGTACGGAGTACTGAAGTCCTTCGATATGACAGGCAAACTGAATACACTTTGAACCGGTATGAGCAGCCACCCGCCCCTGATTGTCAACCAAAGCCAACTGGCGCACCGGCGCTCCGGGATCGTCGGCCAGCAGACTGTCGCGGGCTTCCTGTGGGCTAAGGCCACTTTTTAGCAATGAGAGCCCACGCAGGCCAAAGGATTTATTGACAAACGACTGCGTAGCAACCACACCTACACCTGCCTCCGCCCAAGACACCACCGTGCCTACACTGAACCAGTGGCTTTGAACAGCAACGCCTAACTCCCCAGTCGCACTATCGCGGGCGACGATGGAAAAGGTGTGGGCCAAGGGCTCGGAACCGTGAACCGGACGGGTTGCCTGATTTTGCGCGGCAAGCATACTACTACCCAGAAGTAGTAGTAAAAGTAGGCGGATGTACATACGCACAACGGGTTGCGTGATGAGTTGGCGCAAAAGTACAATGCTCAGGCACTTTCCCGACTTTTCACACCGCTTCCCGCTTGTTAAAGTCCGTTTTCATAAAAAAATAGCCGCATAATGCGGCTCGGGAATATGCGGCAAGGCAAAATCCCAAGCTGCTTTTATTCTACCAGCACAAACCCTGCCCAGACATACGGGCTACCGAAATAACGCTTCCGAAGGGTTGCTTGTGCAGCCATAAAAGCATCCGGTATAGGCAATTTCTTATCCAGATATTGATGATAAAACTCCTGCATGAGCTCTCCGGTTTTTTCGTCATTTACCTGCCAGAGGCTCATTAAAAGGTATCGTGCTCCGGCAATCTTGAAAGCACGCTGCAGGCCGTACACCCCTTCATACCCCGCCAGTTCCCCAAGCCCTGTTTCACAAGCCGAAAGCGCGACCAGATTGGTTTTAGAGAAATTGAGCTGGCTGATTTCATAAGCAGTCAAAATCCCGTCTTCACCGGATTCAGGCGCTCGACCGGTTGTCCAGGTTGTATTTGCACCTGCCAGGATAAGCCCGGATCGAATCATAACCTGGTCGGAGGCCTGAAAAACCAGATTTTGATCATCCAGCGCTACACCGGAATGCTTTAGGCTTTCCGGTGGTGCCGGAAAAAAATAGCCGTGTGTTGCCAGGTGCAATATCACCGGAATATCACTTGTGCGACCAATTTGCTTTAGCACATCCTCGCCAGCAGTATTTCCGGTAAATAGTTGGTATTCAAGTCCATTATTATTTAGAATATCGGCGATTTGGCGCACTTCCATCAATGTGGCCGGAAGGTATTTCCAGGCTTTTGGCGCACCCTGAGTTGCTGCGAATATCGAAGTCAGGGCCGGATCGGTTATTAATCCGTTTCCTCGTTCCGATCCGGATATTTCAGGTTCAAGGCCAGAGTCGTCCTTATCATACCGGATACCACCAAACAGCA
The DNA here is from genome assembly GCA_020636075.1 of Lewinellaceae bacterium. Lineage (GTDB taxonomy): Bacteria > Bacteroidota > Bacteroidia > Chitinophagales > Saprospiraceae > M3007. The sequence continues at coordinate 961,604 of JACJYO010000001.1, forward strand.
TCGCCGACTTACCCGCCAGATCAACCGGATGCGTTTTGCGCGTTACCAACTGCCGTGTACTGCCAAGCAGCACCACCTGTCGTTTGTCGGCAACGATCTGATGATCATTTGCCGGAAGTGCACTCAGATTCAGTCGGTGTAACAAACCTGAGGGTGAACAATATACCCGGTAACAGCCTTTCAGTAAGCTATCGAGAGGTTGCCAGATCAGGGCATAGGCAGCCAAACCAGTCGGTGTTTGGTAGAATGCATCGATCTGGTCGGGATCATTGCCCGCAGGCAGCATACGCGCCAGATTTTTTTCTTCAAAGAGCGGGATCAGTTTTGGCTTGTTGTCGCCATACCGCAGCACCAAGGCCGCGTACAAAATACTGTCTGTGGGTTCGGGGTTAAAGTAATGGAAATGCACAAATTCGACGGCCGCTTCACCGGGTTTGAGCCTGGCATAGACGGCATCCCAAGGCACTTGTTGCACCAGATCGCCTAAACCGGCCACCTGCTGCACCAGCGCTTTTTCCGCAATATTCACCGAAGTTTCCAGCAATTCCACATCCTGCCGCTGATCGATGGGTTTGGCATATTCCCTTGCCAAACGGCGGCGGTACGATTTCAACACATCGTTCTGGCGCATCGCTGTGGAGTCAGCATTAGCCAGGTTTTTAATCTGCAAGGCGGCGTACAACAAAAATCCTTTGTAAAACAAGGCGTTATTGTAACAATCAGCGGCAATGGCAGGCAGGGTCAAATTGACCTGGTTAGCAAAGGAATAATAATGATCCAGGTCGGTCAGAAAGAGCTGGACATAGGCATCCAGTTCCCGGTCAGATAAAAAATGCGTGCCGTTGGATAGCAGCGATTTTGAGATGGCGCTTGCTTCCTGAAACAAGGGAGCAGCTTCCGTATACCTGCCTTGAAGGGCATATAACTGGCCCAGTTTATTCAAACTAAGGGCTAAATCTGGATGCCAACGACCCAGCGTTTTTTCGCGAATGGTGATCGCTTCAAGGTAGCTGGCTTCTGCGTCGGCAAAGCACCCGATTTTCTGATACAGCACACCCAGGTTATGCAAACATTCAGCATACCCCGGATGCTCAACACCCAGCGTAGCTGCCCAAATCGACTTGGCTTCGAGAAAATAAGCCTCCGCATCATTGTAACGCCCCATCTCGAGATAAAGCAGCGCCAGGTTGTTCAAGCTGCCTGCGTAATGCTGGTGGTTTTTGCCCAACGTTTGTTCCCGAATATTTTTTGCCTGCAGATATAGCTTTTCCGAGGCATCATACCGCCCTTCACAATAGTACAGCACAGCCAAATTGTTCAAACTGGCGGCGTATTCGCGACTGGTTTTGCCCGGATCGACTTCCCGGATGGCGATAATTTCCAGGTATAATTGTTCCGCAGCGTCAAAACGCCCCATCCGGTTATATAAAATGGCCAGGTTGCTGAGGATGCGCGGGTAATCGGTATCGTTTTTGGTCAGTTTAGCTTCCAGGGTTTGCAAGGCCTGTTGATACAGCATTTCTGAAACCTCATACCGACCCAGATCCTTATACAAAACCGCCAGGTTGTTCAGACAACGGAAATAATCCCGCCCCCGATCCACTTTTTCCCAAAGGGCCTTTGCTTCCAAATAAAAAAACTCCGCCTGCTCATACTGCCCGGAGATGTAGTAGATCCGCCCCAGGTTGAACTGACAAAAAGCGTAAGCGCTACTTTCACGGCCGGCAGCCTGAAAAGCCAGGGCTCGCGCGTTTTTCACCTGTTCCAACGCTTCGTCGTATTGTCGTTGCCGGGTAAGTTTTGTCGAAATGCCCAACAAACTATCTACCTCCATCATCCAGGCAGGCTTCGAATCTGCATCCTGCCCATTCAATGAAAGGACCAGCAAGCAAAACCACCATGCGAACACGATTTTCATATTCCTGGTTAATCCGTTTTAGATGGAGCATTAAAGGAAAACCGCCCAACCCAAATTGTCTTGAACCCCTCCGAAATATCCGAGCCGCGCTGTTGCCCAAGCACCAGGTAGTACAAGCCCGGGCGCAAGCGCATTGTTTGGTCGAGATGAAACTGAAAAGTGTCACTTCCGGAAGGCTCCGGTAATATTGTCGTAGCCCAATGCGGCTTTTTATTCGTCCAGGCTTCCGGGCGATTGGTGTAAAGGAACAAGCGCAAGGGCAGAAGCATCGCTAAGGAATCGGCACGTACTGTTCCACGAAAAACCAAGGGCAAGGCGCCATTTCGGGAATGAAACGCATCATCCGGGAGGGGTTTATCAATTTGTACCTCCAGGTTACCGGCACCCCGAATATTACCGATGCGTGCATCCAGAGTGGGATTTGTGGCAAAATCCGCAGGGTCAGCCTGAACGAGCAAAGACGGCGTTTGGGGTGTTTGCCCCGAAGGGATCTGCACAGGCTGCTGAGGAGCCGGGGTATCGGCAAGGTGGTCCTTGCTATTCGTGTCCGGTTGTTCGACTGCGACCAACGCTGCCTGATCGGGCTGCCCCGAACGCAAAGCCCACCAGGCAGCGATAACCAGCATAAAAAAAGCCGCAGCAATTCCCACAAGCCGGAGGCCGGGGTGTACTTTCCACCGGAATGCAGGCCTGGATTGGGGTTGCTGCACCACACTTGCCAGTGTTTCACGGAGGTGCAGCAAAGCGGGGTCACTCAAGTGCTCGTACATGGCGCGTTGAAGTTGGACCTCCGCGCGAAAATCCGGGTCAGTGGTCAGGCGTTTTTCTACTGCCAGCCGCTCCTTTTCCGGCAAGCTGCCTTCGATGTATTGCTCTATAAGTTCGTGTAATGCTTCCTCGTTCATATTTTAAACCAAAAGGCAATCTGTTAAAGTAACTCCGGATAAGCCGGATCGTTTTTCACCAGCCGAGTCAAATACTGCTTGCATTGCATCTTGCGTCGTCGGGCATAAGCATCACTGGCATAGCCCATTTGCTCCGCAATTGCCTCCATGGGCGTTTTTTCAAAAAATAATTTCAGCAGTTTTTGACAGTCCGCGCCTAGTTTTTGGAAAGCATTCCAAAACAAATTCCCCCGTTCCACAAACAGTTCATCGGCTTCAGTAAGTGCGGGGTCTTCCATGTATTTGATATCAACGGAAAATGTGACCTCGGAAGTGGCAGATTTTTTTGTGCGCCGGTTCAGCCAGAGGTTGCGGCAGATGCCATAAAAGAAGGTTCCGAACTGGCTGGTCAGTTGAAAACCGGGCTGCCGCACTTTTTGATAAACAATCAGCACAGCATCCTGAAAAACATCCTGTACATCGCTATCCGACCCGCCATAATCGGTAAGCAAGCGGCGGATGCGTGGCAATTGTTCGGCATACAATTGCCGGAGGACATCAGCGTCGCCATTTTGAATGGCCTTGACAAAATCCGGTTGTTCCATCTTGGTTTTACTTTTTGAGGTATCAGGGGGAAAAGTTGCGCTTTCAAAGATAAGGGTTAGGCCGCAGCTTCGAACAGGTTGGAGCAACTATAATCTTCGGGAAAATGAACAGCCTTGTGTCACAATTCCGGTGGTGGTCAAATTAAACGGATATACACTCAAATCCAATCCTTTCAGACGTCTGTTCGCCTTCGGTTTTACCCGAAATACCTGCCAAATGATTTTCAAACCACCACCAATTCATTACAGACATGAGCGAACAATTTTTCCCAACCGCCCCCCACAATCCCTTTCTGCGTTTCAGGCAGTTCTATTTGCTGCTTTTCAACCTGATACTCTTTTCCCAGGGGACAGCCCTGTTTAGCCAAAACTTTAAAACTGTGCTCGGCCCATCCAGGAAGGTCGAATACCCATCCTACACCTGGGATGGCCAGCCACTCAATACCGGTAAGTACGTCCAGGTTTCCGGCACGAATGCCTACACGGGATTGGCATCCGGAATTTTGCTAAACCGCCTGTTACCCGACGGGCATGAAGAACTGAGCGTTTTAATCGGCGACAAAACCAACCAGTATTCCTATGAGCCGCGTACCATTGAGCATAACCAGGCCAGCACCCCGGGGGATGTATTGTTGTACATCGGGGGGCTGCGCAAAACGCTTACCGGCAGGCCCGCGGCTTTCCTGATCCCCACAACTGGCACAGGCGAATTACGGTCGGGTGGCGGCTATTTGCAGGGGCCGCTCGGCGCCAGCCAGTCCGAAACCGTAATGGCCGTCGAACGGCTCTCCGGTGGCGATGTGGTGGCTGTTGGGACGACGGAAACACAAGCCGCTTTGAGTTCCACCCGAAATACTTTTTTTGCTGCCCGGTTCAACAGCACCCTTTCTACCGGAAAATGGTCGTTTCGGTACGCCGTTCCATACCGGTCAAACCTGAATTATACCGTACATGAGGCTTGCACCGGTAAAATTCTCACCGGCAGTGCCATGACCGAAACCGAAGTGCTGGTTTTGACCGGTAGCGCCTATGCCACCAGCACTCCCACTAAAAAGCACACCTTCGCCTGTTGTATCGATGCCAGCAATGGCAATGTGCTCTGGACAACGGAAATCAGCTCGGCACTTGTGTCGGACGAAGGCCTGGATATCGTTCAAAATGTCGGTACCCGCGAATTTTTAATCGTTGGCTATGCCGTTGATTCCGACCCGGACAAGACCCGGCGCATGTGGGTTTGCAAACTAGGTCCCAACGGCAACTTTCTGGGCGGCAGCACCTTTTCACTCCTGGATGGAAATGACCTGAATTTTGTGGCCCGCGACGTCTGTTTATCCATCAACACCAATGGGTACGTGACCACTGGTTACCGGGAGATGACCAATCCGGACAGCACCAGGCGTCGGGTAACTTTTGTGATGGAAATTTCACCAGCAGCACCTTTTACCCCCATATGGGCGCAATGGTATGACAAAAGCGACCCGTCGATCGATGCCGACGAAAGCATCCATGTGGTTTCAAACTCTGGTTATTTCGTTACGACCGGTTCAAGGGCAATGCTTCCGGATCGCTACGACGCCTTTGCCCTGCAAATAAGCGGCAGAGAAGTACCAACAGGCAGCAATTGCCCGGGCACTGATTTTACCCCGGATACCAAGTTGCGCGGAAGTGCTACTGCGGGAGTTGACTTTCGCCAAACGGCAACTTACTGGAGCCTGGTTCCGATGGCCAGTCCCACTCCGGTTGATCCGGAGGAAGACTGGTGCGGGCCGGGCCCGATTCCGGTGCGTGTCCATCGGGCTCTTGCCTTGTCGTGGACCGGCTATTTTGACACCCCGGTCAGCTTTTCCACTTTTCTGCAACAGGCGCACACCGTGACTTTCCGCTTTATGCCCCAATTTGCACAAGCCTACGATGGACCGGTACTCGCAGAAAACGGCAGTGGCAACTACTTCATCGGGCAGGCCGACTATAGCAATGGAGCGTACCCGAAAACCCGGTTGCGGATAGCCATTGGCAGCAAAACGGAGGTTTACGAGGTCCAGTTGCTCGACAGCGCCTGGTACCACATGGCACTAAGCTGCAAGCCGGAAAGAGACCTGAATACCGGGGCTGTAACCCTGGTTTTTACGCCTTATTTGAATGGGAAGCAGCTGGCGCCAAACCTGCGTGTTTCACCCGATGATTCTCAACTGCCTATGAAGAGTTTCCTGCGCCTGGGCAAACGGACAAACGGGGTGGAAACGGATAACGAGGACGCGCAATTCTATGGCCTGATCGACGATGTCGTTATTTTCAATAAAGCTATCAGCCCGAGCGAACTTATCGCATTGCTGAAAAACACCGATATCGCGGCACTGGATGATCCCGGCCTTCAATCAGCCCGCATTGCCGTGTTCGATTTCAATGAATCCACTACCCTTCCGGCCCTTCATGGGGCGGCTACAATCGTCGATATTTCAGCCGACAAATCCAACGCAACAGACAACCTGCAACTGCCGCTTCCAACAGCCCATGCCATAATGACGCTACCGTTTCCGCCCGGTGAAGCCTGGAAAGTGATTCAGGGAGTAGACAGTTTTGGCCTCAACCCTTCGCATATCGGGCGGTCGTCTTTTTGCTGGGATTTTGAGGTAAACGGATATGAACACTACAATCCATACCCGATGGGAACGAATGGCGCACCGGCCTATGCTGCTGCTTCCGGCATCGTGTCGTCGGTAATCGACAATTATGCGCCCTTAAGTTTAATAAGCAACAACATCATTGAAATACAAACCGGCCCCAAGGAGTATTACGGTTACATGCACGGCCTGCAAGGGACGGCCATGTATAAAACCGGAGATTTTGTGCAATCGGGTTTGCCCCTGGTGTTAACCGGCAATGTCTGCAAAGGCCCAAAAGCCTGCGGCTACCACCTCCATATGGGTGTTACCAACATGCCCAATGGATCCAGCAACTTTGTTTCCATCCCGATTGCGTTTTCGAATTACGAAGTGTACAACCCCGAAACGGCTGCCTGGGAATTCGTTGCGCGCGGCATGCCAGCCGGCGGCGCGATCATACGCAATCCGCCGATACCCGATTTGCCGTACCGCTTTGTTGCTGTTTGGGAACAGACAAATGTCGGTGAGTACCAGGCTTATGGCTGTACGAAAGCTGATCTGATAAAGGCGTACAATGGCATGTGGGCTGACGGCTGGCGGCTGACGCAATTGCAAAGCCACGATGACGATGGCGAGCTGGTTTATACCGCTGTTTGGAAACAAAGCAATGCAGCGGAACGCAATGCCTTCGGTATGACGTTGGATGCGTTCAAAGCCTATTACGATGCCATCTGGGCCGATGGCTGGCGCATCGCGCTGATGGATGTTTGCGTCATCGACGGCGAGCCCCGGTATTCGGCTGTTTGGCACAAAACAAAAGCTGCGGAATTTCAGGTGTACGGCGATTCCTATCCGGTGTTCAAAGCCAAATACGATAAAATGTGGGCCAGTGGCTGGCGTCTGAAAAGTATCAACGTATACGTCATTGACGGCCAGTTTTACTACACTGCAGTCTGGAATATGATGCCGGACGCAGGCGAATACCAGGTATATGCCTTGGATTATGCCTCCTTTAAAAAACGGTACGACGAGCTCTGGGCGGGCGGCTGGCGGCTGGCCCTGATCGATATTGCCGTTGAAAACGGAACACCCTACTACACCGCCGTATGGCACAATACCGGTGCAGCTGAAATTCAGGTATACGAATGGGATTACAAGGATTTCAAAAACCGGTACAACCATTTGTGGAAAGACGGCTGGCGGCTCAAACTGCTCGATGTATGGAGCGGGAAAGGCTTTGACGAAGGCCGTCCGGATGCACGCAACAGTATCACACCGGACAGGAGCGCCGGCCCGTTCTCAGCCAGCCTTTTTCCCAACCCCTCCGGTAAAGGTGACCGGACCAGGCTTCGCATCGAACTCCCGGAAAATCAACCCATCCGGGTGAATACCTGGGACATGACAGGCAAATTGCGCTGGACTTTTGAAGACTCCATGCCACAAGGCGGAGCGGATCTGGAAATTCCATCAGACACGCTGATTCCCGGTGTTTACCTCCTTGAAATAACCACCCCGTCAGGACGGAAGACGATCAAGTGGTTGGTTACAAACACGAATTGAAAAGCCGCATCGCCCATTTCAAGCCTAACCGGACGCCGGCCCTGCATCATCCCTTTGCAGGGCCGGCAACTCCCGCCAATAGTTTCCAACGCTTTGATCATTTCAAAAACAACGATACAATGAAAAATCGCGCAAATGCTCCAGTTTTCCAGGGAATAAGGAGCTTATCGCTCATCCCGTTGGCACTGCTGATGTTGAGCGTCAGTTTTTCCAACTGCAAGAGCTATAAAGCCCGACGCAATCAGGCATCCAGCCAGATTGAGTTATTGAAAGACCATGCCCTGCTGGTTCGGCTCAATACCAAACAACGTACGATTGATGCCTTGAAAAAGGCCAATATGGCTGAAGAGGCCAATTATGTCGAAGCACGGTCAACAGAGTTTAACCGAAAACTCGTGGATGCTTTCCGGCAGTACTACACGTTTTCCAACGTCTATTTTTTCTATTCCGGAGAATCCACCAAACTAAAAAATGGCGAATTTGACCAAGTTCAGGTGTTTGACACTTGGAATCACACCGTCAGTAATCCGGCTTTTCTGAATGCAGGTTACCTGGTAGCAGGTATCGGCAAGATTTATCAGGATATAGCGCTCGCTGAAGACAGTACTTCCCGGTATCTTCAGGTTGGCATGAGTGGATTGCCGGCGCTGGTATTCATGGACAAGGATTATGTCCAACTGGCCAAACCTTTTCCGCATGCATTTGACTTTGGTTCCGAGAAAAAATTCAAACCCAGGTCAATTTTTGCCATGAACAAGAGACTGACCAAGTATTACAGCCGGGCGGTGCGCAGGAAACACCGGTCCAAATAAATTTCCTGCTCAGAAAACCTGTGCTTGCGCATGGCTATGTATGAAGCGCAGAGAGGTCCCAACTGCTGTTAATAACTTTCCCTCTGTTCTCTCCCCTTTTTCCTAATTTTGCCGCCCTTGCAAACGCGTGCTAAGCCTTCGAGGCTCGTCCTACGACTTGAAGGCTTAGGACGAGTACTACGGAAGCAGTACCACGCACCAAACCACCCATGCGACTAAAAACGCTAGAACTAAAAGGCTTCAAAAGCTTCGCTAACGAAACTGTCATCCATTTCAACTCGGATGTAACGGGCGTGGTGGGTCCCAACGGCTCCGGGAAAAGCAATGTGGTAGACGCTGTGCGCTGGGTTTTGGGCGAACAAAAGAGCAAGGAACTACGCCTCGACAAAATGGCTTCGGTCATTTTCAACGGCACCAAAAAACGCAAGGCCGGCCAGATCGCCCAAGTGTCGCTGACCTTCGAAAACTCCAAGAACATCCTCCCCACGGAATATCAAACCGTCACCATCAGCCGACTACTCTACCGCAGCGGTGAAAGCGAATACCGGCTCAACGGCGTCAGTTGCCGTTTGAAGGACATTACCTCATTGTTTCTCGACACAGGCATCGGGGCCGATTCCTACGCCATCATCGCCCTGAACATGGTGGAAGACCTGCTCTCCGACCGGGAGCAGGCGCGGCGCCGCATGTTCGAACAGGCTGCCGGTGTGAGCAAATACAAAGCCCGCAAACACGAAACCAAGCTCAAACTCGACGCCACAGTCGCCGACCTCGACCGCGTGGAGGACCTGCTCTACGAAATCGAAGACCAGTTGAAAAAACTGGAAAAACAGGCCTTGCGCACCCAGAAATTTTACGAACTAAAAACCGAATACAAAGACCGCAGCATCGAGCTGGCCACCTTCAACCTGGTACGCCACCGCAAGGCCTACAAGGAGTTGGAAAAACAAATCCATCAGGAAGAAGACAATTACCGCAGCACTGAAGCCAAAGCCCGCCAGATGGAGGCCGAAATCGAAGCGCTGCACAAAATGCACATCGACAAGGAAAGTTCCCTGAGCGAACACCAAAAAGAGGTCAACCAACTCACCGGCCGCATCCGGGGCAAGGAAAATGAGAAAAACATGCAGGCGCAAAAACTGTCCTTCATCGAACAGGACGCCCAGCGCCTCAACGACCTCATCCTGCGCGCCGGCGAAACCATGCGCCGCCTGGAAAGCGAAATTGAAGGCTACCAATCCGACCTCAACCAGGAAAAACAACAGGAAGCCGAACTAAGCGAAGACGTCGCGCAGGCACTCGCCCAACTCGAAGAAGCCCGCAAAAACCACAATCTGCTCAAAGGCAACCTCGACGATTTTGTCCGCGAGCAACAAAGCATCGAGCGGGTGATCGTCGACCTGGAAAAACAAAAAGCCGTCCAGCAAAACCAGATCGAAAACCTGCGCCGCGATGTAGAACGCACCATGGCCGATGTAGCCACCCGCCGTTCGGAAATGGTAGATCTGGAAGCGAAAATCACCGAATTCAATAAATCCGCGCAAGGTTTCCAGGAGCAAATTGGCAAACTGGAAGCCATCGAAGAAAAGCGCCGGAAGGACATTGGCTCCACGGAGCAGGAGATTGAGGTTCAAACCAAAAAACTGGCCGAGCACAACCGCCGCCTCGACGCCAAGCGCAACGAATTCAAACTCACCAAAAGCATGGTGGAAAGCCTAGAAGGTTTTCCCGAAAGCATCAAATTCCTGAGCCAGCAAAAAGACTGGGCGCAAAACTGCCCCTTGCTTTCCGACCTCATCTACGTCCGCGAAGAATACCGGGTGATCATCGAAAACTATCTGGAGCCCTACCTCAACTATTACGTCGTGCCCAATGCCGATGCTGCAGTGCAGGCCATCCAGCTGCTGGGCAGGACCCAAAAAGGCCGGGCAAACTTTTTCCTGCTCGATGCCTTCGCTCAATATGAAGCGCCGCTGCTCATGCTCCCCGCCGGCCAGCAGGCTATCGATCTGGTGGAGGTAGACCCGCAGTACCGCCCACTCGTGGCTTATCTGCTCGAAAATGTACTGATCGTAGACGATACCACCGCGGCCGGTAAGGAATTGCTCGCTGCACCGATCAGTTCCGGCGGCAGTGAAAACCGGGGCCCTGTTTTGCTTTCCCAATCGGGCGCTTTTGTGCGCCGGCGGTTCAGCCTTAGCGGAGGCTCCGTAGGTTTGTTTGAAGGTAAAAAAATCGGCCGGAAAAAGAACCTGGAAATCCTCGACACCGACATTCAGAAACTGGAATCGGCAGAATCAGCGCTGAACAGCAAACTGGCTACCCTGCAAACGCATTTGCAAAGCCTGAAAAAAGCGGACCAAACGGACGTGCTTACCCGCGAACGCGAGGCCCTCGGCCAGGTGCAATCTCAAATGGCCGCCCTGCGCGCGCGCATCGAAAACATTGCCACCTTTGTTCAGAATTTCGACGCCAAGGCCGCCGAAAGCGGCGAGTTGATCACCCAACTGGAAGCCAGCAATGTTTCGATTGAAAAACAATTAAAAGAAAAACAAGCCGCAGCAACTGCACTCCGCCAGCGCCTGGAAAGCGCCGATGGTTCCTTCCGGGAGGTCGCCGAATTGCTCAGCAAAAACAGCCACGATTACAACCAGAAAAACATCGAGTTTATCCGGCAACAAAACAAGGTGAACACCTTCCAGCAGGAACTGAGTTTTCGCGAGAAAAGCCTGGCCGAACTTCGCAGTCAAACCCAGCAAAACCAGGCAACCAAAACCAAAAACGAATCGGAAATCGAATTTATTCGCTCCGAAATTGTCCGCCTGGAAGGCGAACTAACCGCCGGCTACGCCGAGAAAAAAGCCCAGGAAGCCACCCTCAGCGAGGCCGAACAAACTTACTTCAAAGCCCGAAACGAAATCCACGAGCGCGAAAACATCCTGCGCGAGCTCTACCGCAAACAGCAGGACCTGCAAGGCTCCATCAATCGCCTGAAAGACAAATTCAGCGACGTCAAATTTGAAATTACGGCCATTGGCGAACGCCTGCGCGCTGAGTTCGGGATTTCGGTAAACGAAGTCATCGACAAAGAACCCGACCCCAAACAAAACCAGGAATCGCTGGAGCGCGAGGTCAACAACCTCAAACGCCGCCTGGATACCTATGGCGAGATCAACCCGCTGGCCATCGAAGCCTATAATGAGATCAAGGAGCGCTACGACAGTATCGCCAACCAGCGCGATGATATCTTGCAGGCCAAAGAAAATCTGTTGCAGACCATGAAGGAAATTGAGGAAACAGCAACACAGCGTTTCCTGGAATCTTTTGAACAGGTGCGCGAAAATTTCGTCCGGGTGTTCCGCACGCTCTTCACGGAAGAAGACACTGCCGACCTGATCCTGTCAACCCCCGAAAACCCGCTGGAGTCGGATATTAACATTGTCGCCCGGCCAAAGGGCAAACGCCCGCAAACCATCGCTCAGTTGTCCGGCGGCGAAAAAACGTTGACGGCGACAGCCCTGCTTTTTGCCCTTTACCTGCTCAAACCTGCACCGTTTTGTATTTTTGATGAGGTGGATGCGCCGCTGGACGATGCCAACATTGAAAAATTCAACCGCATCATCCGCCAGTTTTCCAAAGAATCGCAGTTTATCGTGGTGACCCACAACAAAGCGACAATGGCGGCTGTCGATACGATTTATGGCGTGTATATGCCTGAACAAGGTGTGAGCGCCGTGGCGCCTGTAGACTTCAGGCAACTCGACCACGAAGCGATGGTCTTCGAAGCAGGGTAGTTACCTTTTTCCTTTAAACGACAGCTTAATTTTACCAGCGCCGACATCTGCTTGTCAGGCATACCCTGTCGATCAATTTTGCCTGGGCTAATGCACCAGCACGCACAAAGAAGCCCCCACAATTCTCATTTGAAATGCAGAGGCCCCCATGAAAAGGAATAAGTACCTCATAGAGTCGCTTTGATTCCGCATCGCTGTCTGAATACCAGAATTAAGTCAATTTAAAGTCATATCCGCGTCGAAACGCATTTCAGGCGAAATCAGTTCGCCCAAACCTGTTGTAATTAGGTTATTATTTCGGATAATTGCTATAACTGGTCTTCAAGCAAGGCAACATAGCGAGTTTGTTTAATACTAATTGCCAGTAATACTATGAGCCAGCTTATCTTTCGCGATTCCAATAGTAAAATAAAAAGGCCCCTCACATTTCTCATTTGAAATGCGGAGGCCCCGTGAAAAGGGGTGATTTGGTGGTTACGGTTCCAGAATTAATCTGTAGTAGACCCAAATTAGGCCTTTACTAGGTTTAGGCAAATAGAGTACCTTTTGCGATGTTCCACACTGAATTTTACACAAATTGCTAATACAGTACAAATTCAGTTGGTTATCGACTTCTTTTCCAATCGATTATGCAAGGGTGTCAGAAGTGGCAATGCCGCCGAACCGTACCAGGGATGCAGTTCCATAATCAGGCGCCCAGCCTGAATTGCCGGGTCGGTTTCCGTAAGTGCGCGGGCTTCTTCCACGGTTGGAACATCAAAAATGTAAATGCCGCGAACCTCGCCCTCATCCAGAAACGGGCCGGCTAAAACCAGCTTGCCGGATTCAGCCATCCGGGCAATATTTTCCAAATGCGCTTTTTGCAGGGCGGCTGCCTCTACGGAGTCCTGGCTTCGGTTTGGGCCGCTTTTCAAATAGGCCAGCACGTACTGGTGCATGCCGTATTCATCGGCCTTCAGCCTGGTGGCAAGAATTGAGTCGTAGCGGGCATCGCTGGCAGTAATTTCCTGATACAGGTCAGTTTTGGGGGCTTCGGGTTTGGTGGTGCACGCGGCCAGTGCGAGTGCGATCAGGCCGGAATAAAGTAATGCTTTCATATAAATTTTCGTTTTAGTTGCTTCGAAGTGTCGGCCTCACTTCGAGTGAGGCCGACACTAATTTACGCTACAAAGGAATAAAATCCCCCTCAGTTTGATTACGTTCGATAACTACCCAACCACAGCAAAACATCCAAATTATGCGTACTTTTTTCATCCTGCTGCTCTGGTGTTGCACCCAAACGGGCTTTGCCCAAACAAGCACCGTTGTATTCACCCCGGTCGCCGAATACCCCTACCCTGCCCCGTTTACGGCCTATACCGCACATTTTGACAAGCTGCACCGGCCCTACATTTATACCGCCAACAAAGAATACGGCGTCATCATTTTCGACTTTTCCGACCTGCAAAACCCGACACCGGTACGCACATTCACCACCCAGCAATTTCAAAGTCTCAAGCCAACCGATCTGGTGCAGCAAGGGAATTACCTCTACGTAGCCCTCGGCGCTTTTGGCGGCCTCAGCCCGCAACCGGCCGGTGTGGCTATCATCGACATCAGCAACCCGGCCAATGCTGCCATCGTCGGGCAATGGAGCGATGCCGCCTTCGACAAAGGCTGCGCAGCCATCCGCGTGGGTGGCGACTTTGCCTACCTCGGCGCCTTCGAACGCGGGGTGATCATCGTGGATGTGTCCAAGCCCGCCATGCCGGCCTACCGCTCGCACGTCGAACTTGACCTCAACTGGCCCGTCATGCCCGGCCTGTTCAACGTGCCTCATGCCCGCGGGTTTGCGCTGCGCGGCAACGAACTCTGGACCTGCTTCGACGCGGGCGGCCTGCGCCTGGTGGATATTTCTGATAAAAACGCCCCCTTCGAATCCGCCAAATACATCAATACCGATCTGACCGATGCCGCCGCTCCGGCCTACAACACCGCCACCATTGTCGGTAATTACCTGTACGCCGCGGTTGATTATTGCGGCATCGATGTGGTGGACATCAGCGCCCTTACCCTCCCGGAAAATGCCGGCTGGGCAAATCCCTGGAACTGCACTCCGGCCAACTGGGACGGGCGACCCGGCCACACCAACCAGGTAACCACGGCCTGCCACGACAGTCTGCTTTTCGCTTCCGGCGCCGACTCGGAGATCGTGGCGTTTTCCATCACAGATCCGGCACAGCCGAAACTGATCGGCCAGTTCGGCGCGCTACGCGACAGTGTGGCTACCTGGGGCGTCGATGCGAACGACAGCCTGGTGGTGCTGGCCCAGGTTTGGAACCCGTTAAATACACCGTATCTGGCGAAACACGGGGGGATCAGGCTACTGCGGTGGAGTTGTCCGGCGGGCACGTCATCGGTGCAGAACCCGGAGCCGGCTATTGTTTCCATTGCTCCGAACCCGGTCAGCGACCGCTTGCAGATCCGTTTTAATTCTTCTGAAAAAGGCACCGCGGAGTGTTTGTTGCGGGATATGCAGGGGCGGTTGGTTCGCCGGTTCCCCATCGATCTTTCCGCCGTGTCTGAACCGGTTTTTCAGCTGGATATGGCGGGGTTGCCGCGGGGAGTGTACTTGTTGAGTTTAATAGGCTGGGAGCAGACGGGGTCTAAATTGGTGGTGAAAATGTGACGGTAGCGCGAACGTTGGCAGGGTTTGAAACCCTGCCAACGTTGAATAAAATAATTTTCGCTGCTGCGCATCCAAATACCCGCGAAGCGCAAAAGGGTAAAAGCGCTAATAGTCCTGGGCAACCCGAAAACCCAGATACTCGTACCCGTACGAGATGCCCCTGACGCGGTCCGCCACGCGGCAATTCCCAGAATCGAAGCGCCACGCGCCCCCGCGAAAAACGCGATGCGTTCCGGAAGCAGGTTCGGGCGGATCGGTTTGGGCCGCAGCAGGATAGGCCTCGACATACCAGTCGTTGCACCATTCGAACACATTGCCGCTCATATCGTACAAACCCAATTCGTTGGCTTTTTTTTGGCCGGCCGGGTTCGTTTTGCCGCCGGCATTGCCTCTATGCCAGCCCACTTCATCCAGGCTGTTGCTGCCGGCGTATTTGTACCCCTTGCTTTTATTGCCGCCGCGCGCAGCGTATTCCCATTCTGCCTCGGTGGGCAAGCGGTATTTCCGGCCGGTTTTGGCGTTTAGTTTTTTCAGAAAATCCTGCGCATCGTTCCAACTGACGTTTTCCACCGGGCACTGGTCACAGCCTTTGAAATACAGGTTGGGCGGGTCGCTGCCCATTACGGCCCGCCACTGGGCCTGGGTAACTTCAGTTTTAGCCATGTAAAAAGTGTTAAGCGTAACACGATGGGCTGGTTTTTCATCGAAATCGCAGTCGTCACCCTGCTCGGCGGTACAACCCATGGTGAACGTCCCGCCTTCCACCAGCACCATCTCCGGCTCAAAGGGCAGCCGGGCTGCGGGCTGCGCCGCCATGCCGGGGTCGCCGGCAGGCGCCTGCTGTCCGGTAATCCGAAACTGCACAAACACCGCCAGTTTGAAGGAGTTATCGTTTTGCGGCATGGGGTATGCCCAGATGCGGCTGGGGGTGCGGTACACGGTGAGCGTGCGGTTGGCATCGTAGCGGCTGATCTCCAGGTTTTCCACTTCGATGATCTGGAGAATGCGGTCCACCTTGCCGTAGGCCTGCTCGATCTGTTTGCAGGAATTCAGCGCTTCGGCGGCCAGGATATCGGCCGGCGTGCCTTCCATGTAACTGCGGGTTTCTTTTACGACCAGCTCGCGCTCCTTCACCTGCCCCCAGCGGGTGGTCAGGTCCTGGATTTGGCGGCGCAAACTTTGCAGGGCGTCGGCTACCGAGGCGTCGATGTTTTGGGCGTTGAACGATACGCCCAGTTCGGTACAGATCGACCGGATTTTGGCCGAGCGGCTCGTCAGGCGTTGGCGGGCATCGTCGAGTTCGCGTTCGAGGCGGCGGATTTCCTCCGTGCCGCGCTGCAGGATGTCGTCTTGCCTGCTGTCGGCGGTGGTGTTTTCCCGCTGGATGTCGGCCAGGTAGGGCAACACCTCGCGTTCGATGCGGCTGATATGTTCGTCGCTCACGCCCCGGCTGCGCAGGCGGCTGCGAAAACCGCTGTCGGTGGCCAGGTTAAGCACCAGGGCTTTTTCGGCGCTTCCGGGCGTTGCAGGGTTTTGCTTGAGCGGCGTGGCGCCCACCTTGGCCACGTAGAGGAAGTAGTTTTTTTGAAAATTGGCGTGGTTGAAATACTCCTTTTCCGCGCGCGCTTCGCCGCCTTTGAAGGCCTGCACCACATCGCGCACCGGGGCAAAACCCTCGACCGCAGTGGCCCGGCTGAGGTAAGCGCCCACGAGGTCTTCCACGGCAATGGGACTGATGGCGCCGTTGGCCCGGGCGATGAGCACGCTTTTGTTTTCGTAGGGGTCGATGTTTTCGAGCAGCACGGCGAACACGCCGAGGTGTTTCACGTAACCGAGGTTTTGCTCTAGTTCGGCGCGCGACTTGCGACGGCTTTCCTCCAGGTCGCGTATCTGCTTTTCGATGCCGCCCACGTCTTTGTACGCCAGCACCTGCTGGTACTTGAGCGAGAGGTTGGACATTTGGGCCACCAGCCCGTCCAACTCGCGGTCGGTGACGGCATTACATTGATCGATGCGGGTTTTGACGGCCAGGTAATCGGCGTCCGCGTATCTCGGGCGATGGTCGTCAAACAGTTTGTACAGCACGGCCTTGGTAGTCGGGTAGCTTGTTTGTACGGGGCTTTCGGGCAGGCAGGTTTGGGCGTTTAGCTGGGCCAGGAGGAGGGGGAGCGCTATGGTGATGTGGTATTTCATTGGTTGGTGTTGTGATCGTTTTTCAGTTTTTAACATGAACAGGAGTCATCTCAAATTTTTGTATAAAACGGGCCTCGGTACCGGCGTGCGTTGGCAAGTTATACTCGTCGGACAACTCAACGTCTAATATCGTCAACTTAAGGCGAGTGAAGAGGTTTCATCTGCGAGGCACGAGCAGGTGAAATCTCGTAACGATGATCTTCCGCGATGAGATAACACCTTTTCCTTCGTCAAAGATGTCACCGCATCGCTACCGCCTTCTAAAATGAAAAAAATTAGACGCTACACGACGAATACCTCTTGAAAGCGAAATGTGTTAATTGTCTCGGGCTACACGAAAACCCAGATCATTACCCGTACTGTTTACGTTACGATTCGTTACACGGCAAAACCTGGAATGGCTACCCCATGAGCCCCCGCGACAACCGTGAAACTCTCCGGAAACAGGCCCGCCAGGATCAATCTGCGGGGCCGAGGAGTAACTGTCGGCATACCAGTCGCTGCACCATTCGTACACATTGCCACTCATATCGTACAAACCCAATTCGTTGACTTTTTTTTGTCCGACGGACTGGGGCTTTCCACCCGCGTTTACAGTATACCAGCCTACTTCATCCAGATTATTACTGCCAGCGTATTTGTAGCCCTTGCTCTTGTTGCCACCACGAGCGGCATATTCCCATTCTGCTTCGGTGGGAAGTCGGTATTTCTTACCCGTTTTGACACTTATCCATTTGAGGTATTCCTGGGCGGCAAACCAGGATACGTAAACCACCGGGTGTTTTTCCAAACCTGGTGCGACCGAAAATGTACCGCCCGCCCAAACCGCATTTGAGTACTTGATCTGGTCAGATAAATTAATTAGCTCCACGTTGTAGATGGAAACCGTAGTGCCTGTTGCATCTATACTGATTTCTGAGCTGATATCATTGAGAAAGGCAACGAATTGTTCGTTGGTCACTTCAGTTTTCCCAATAGAAAAACTCTTCAGTTGGACCCAATGGACATTTTTTTCATCATTGTCACAATCGCTCTGCTCGGCAGTACAACCCATCTGGAATTTGCCGCCTTCCACCGTCACCATCTCCGGCTCGAAGGGCAGGCGTGCGCCGCCACCACCGCCTGCCGCCTGCTGCCCGGTCACCCGAAACTGCACGAACACCGCCACGCCATAGGCGCCGTCGTCGCGGGGCATGGCGTAGGCCCAGATGCGGCTGGGCGTGCGGAATACGCTGACGGTGCGGTTGCTTTCGAAGCGGCTGAGTTCAAAGTCCTGCACTTCGGTTACCTGGAGCATGCGGTCGAGTTGGCCGTAGCCTTTTTCGATCTGCTGGCAAAGTTTGATGGTTTCGGCAGCCAGCGACTGGGAGAGGGAGCCTTCCACGAAGGTGCGGGTTTCCTTGTACACGACTTCCGCCTCCACCGTGCTGTTCCACTGCCCGGTGAGGGCGGCGAGTTGGTCGCGGATTTTTTGCAGGGCGCCGTTTACGCTTTGGTCGAAATTGTTGCCGGCATTGAAGGGCACGCCGAGTTCCCGGCAGATTTCGCCGATTTTGGCCGAGCGGGTTTGCAGGCGCAGGCGGGCGTCTTCGATCTCGCGCTCGATGCGGCGGATTTCCTCGGCGCCGTTTTGCAAAATATAGTCCTGCCGGCTGTCGGCGGTGCGATTGTCGCGCTGGATGGTGCTCAGGAACGGCAGCACCTCCTGTTCGATGCGGCGGATGTCGGTTTCGCTAACGCCTTTTTCCAGGAGTTTTTGCCGGAAACCGGTATCCACATCCAGGTTGAGCACCAGGGCGGCAGCGGCGGCCGGGGAGGTGCCGGCGGTTTTTTGGCGGGTGGGCGTCGCCCCGACACGGGCCAGGAAGAGGAAGGTTTTGCGGGCGTGGTTGGGTTGGTTGAAGTACTCGCGCTCCATGCGCACTTCGCCGTTTTTCACTTCCAGGATCACATCGCGTACCGGCGCGAAGTCACGCACGGCGCTGGTGCGGCGGATACTCAGGCCCACCAGGTCGTCCACAGCACGTGGCGTAATGGCCTGGTTGGCTTGCTCAATGAGATCTTTTTTCTCGCTTTTATAAAAATCGACGTTTTCCAGCAGCACGGCGTACACGCCCGTGTGTTTGACGTAGCCGAGGTTTTGTTCCAACTCCGTGCGCGATTTTTGCAAACTTTCCTCCAGGTCGCGCAGTTGTTTTTCAATACCAGCCACGTCTTTGTAGCCCAGGATTTGCTGGTATTTGAGCGACAGCTCCGACATCTGCGACACGATGTTACCCAGCGATACCTCCATGTCGTTGTTGCAGCGGTTGATCCGGGTTTTGAGGTCCTCGTAGGCCGGCTGTTGTAATTCAGCTGTTTGCCGGGCCTGGGTGAACAGGTTTTGCAAGGTGGCAGCCGAAGCCGGATAATCCGTCGTTACGGGACTTTCGGGCAGGCAATTTTGCGCACTCAGATAAAATGGAAGGATGAAAATTTGAAGGCAGGTTAAAAAAAATTTCATGACAAAAGCGGTAAGGATTTGCAGCGCAGAGGCTGGATTTTCAAAAGCGGATTGAAAATGGTTGTTTTTGTAAAAATCCCGTAGTTACGGAAAAATCAGTCGCACTGCCGCACCCAGGCCTTTTTCAGCCGCTTCCAGCCAGGGTTGCAAGAGCGGCCAGTCGGTAGCGGGAATACGCAGGCTGTTGTCGGGGTTGGGCTGTGCAGTCAGGGTGGCCGGCGCTTCACCCACCGGCAACGCCGCCTGCCCGTACCGGAACACCTGCCGCCCGGTTTCCCGGTACCGCGCTTCGGCGTCGTACAGCACCGCGCCGTTTTCGTCGGTGATCACCGGGTACAGGGCGGGTTGGGCCATAGCGCCGGTTACAAAAACCACTTGCTCCAGGCTGTCGGGCACAAGTGGCTGGCCTATTGCGGCAACCGGCGCGATCCAGTTTTGCAATTGTTGGATTGGCGCCCGCATAGTCACTTCCACCATATCGGCGCCGACTACAGGCTCGCCCACAAACCTGGACATGCGCAGCATGCCGGCAGTCAGGCTTTCGAGATCGTCTCTTTCGGCCATAAAATCCTGCACCCGGGTCGCCCGCTTGATAAACACACCTTTGATCATAGCCAGCAGGTTGGCCTGCGCCACGACCTCAGCCGCGCGCTGGGCCATCAGTACAGCCTGGGCTTCCACGGGAAATTTAGTGCGGTTGATCACGCCCTGCCCTTTGGCCACCACGAAGCCCTCCGTCCAGCGGATTTCCCCGTTCGGCTGTTTTTCCACCAGCGGTTGCGTGTTCCGCACCGGACGGGGTTTGGGCGGATCGAGGCGGCGTTTTGTTTTGGCTATCCATTCGGACACGTCGGGCGCCGGGGGGGCGTCCGGACATTTTTGTGCGCCTTCAAATTTCTGCAAGGCGGTGGCAAATTCTTTGTTTTCAAAGGCTTCGAGGCCTTTTTGCCGGAGGTAGGCGTAGCAATCCTGCGCATGGGCGGGTTGCAGGAGCAGGAAAAAAAACAGGGAGACGAGTAGATTTTTCATTTGGAAAATTGGTTTACAAGTTGACGGGCTTCAGGGTGGTCGGGGTGTATTTCCAGTGCTTTTTGAGCAAATTCCAGCGCTTTTTCGGGCTCGCCGGACTGCTGCATGACGCGCGCGCTTTGCAGGTAGCGGTCCAACTGCCGGTTTAAATCGAGGACTTTTTGTTGTATTTCAAGCTGGTATTTCCCGGTCGGGTATTGCTCCAAATAGTGCGCACAGGCGGGCACGGTATTCGCATCGAGCGTTTGGCGATAGGCTTTCAACTCGGCATCGGGTTGTTGCCAGTACCAATAGCCGCCACCGCAAAGCAGGACAAGCAAAGTGGCAGCTAACCAGCGCAGCGGCCAGGGCCGGGGCGCGTTTGCACGTTGTTGCAACTGTTGGGTAACATCGAGCAGATCGGCGCTCAGGCGGGCGTGTTGCCGGGCTTCTTCCCTGGGATCGAGCAAGCCGGCCGCCCGTTGCCGCTGGAATTCCTGCCGGCGGCCATCGATCACCACCACCACATCGTACAGGTCGGGATGGCGGCGGGCAGCTTGTTTAAGCGCTTCAGCTGCCTTATCCAACTGGCCCTGGCTGATGCTTCGGCGGATTTTATCCCACAAGGCGGATTTTATGGACATATTTGGGATCGGACTATTACCAATGATCTAAAATTTGCTTTAGCAAAACTACTCAATTCAGGCATGTTTTCGGCGCTACCGGTATGGACCAGAATTTCCAGAGCAAGCGATCCTTCAATCTCCCTATTTCAAATCACCTTATTTAAATCACTTTTGTTTCCAGGATCAAGATCTTTACTTTTATATCATCAATCCTGCATTATTTACCAAAAGAAGCACTCATGTATTCAAAAAAGTACGTCATTTTGTTCGCCATGATTTTCCTTGGCTTCGGGTTTTCACAATGTGTAGAAAAAAAAGAAGATACCGGGAATTCCGTTAGCCCAACTACACCCAACCTGGAAGGCACCTGGTTAAAAACCGATGGCCAGGTCATTTATTGGAACAAGGAAATCAGCTATTTCCCGAAAAGTTATGAAACGGCACAGCTCGAAATAAGAGGCCAGGTAGATGGTGTCTTTGAAGCCTATCAAAAAACAATCCCCTTACGGGAAGATCACCCGGGCAAGCATGGCGACCAAGCGTTGCCCAAAACTGAACTTCTGCTCCTGGGTACAATCGCTTACGATGGAAAGACAGTAATGATGACCGACGTCGGCGACAATACTTTTTACCAATGCACACTCACCGATGAAAATACCATGCAGTGTGTTGTGTGGGAGGGCGGCGATAACGCTTTGGCCGGCCGCATTATCCTTAAGCGACAAAAATAGGCTCCCTCCATGTTGAAGGTTTTGAAACCTATAACTGTTTTGTTGCCGGGAACAAGACGCCTATTTTTACTGTTAAAAGCAAAAATTGCAGCGTAATCTAATTGACACGAACGTTGGCAGGGTTTGAAACCCTGCCAACGTTAACTAACCCCCGCCGACGTTGACAACAAATCAGAACATGGCCAAGAAGAAAAAACAGCAACAACCCGACGCCTTCGTCAACCCCATCGATAAAGACAAGGTGGCCGACCTGCCCGGCTTACTGCCCTATGCGCATCACGCCGGAAGCGCCATCATTAAACCCGAAGACAAAGGCCGAATCCGCGGCAATGCCATGACCGCCATGTACGACCAGACCGACCGGCAGATGGAGCAATTGCGGCAGCAAATGGAGACGCTGGCCCAACAAGCCAAATCGCTGCACGAACGCATGACGGTGTCGGAGGTCATTTACCAGGCCGATATTCCCTTTCAGCCGGTCATCCACCATGTGTACCACCTGTATCGCCGAAAATCCGACGGCGCGCATCTATTGTCCATGATCGCACCGGCAGAATGGGGCCGCCGGAAGCCCTTTGAGTTTCTGGCTACGGTACGGTTGTTGGGTGATCATACCTGGGAAGTTTTGGAACAACAGACCGCTGCTGCGACCTGATTGCCCCTTCACTGTGTTCAAATTAAACAGTTTAGAGGGGGTGATTACTTTTCAAATTTCAAATTGAACTTTTCAAATTTGACTTAAGAGAAACTTTTCAGACTTATGGTGCATTTAAAAAAAGTCAAAAGTTCAATTTGAAAAGTCTGATTTGAAAAGTATTCATCCCCCGCATTATGCCAAACAAACCCGTCCATCCTGCCCTTGCTGCCGCCCGAATCTGGGGGATTATCAACCTCACGGGTCCGGCTTTTTTTGTCTTGTTCATTTGGTTGTATCAGGCGCTGGATAGCAGTTTGCCTATTTTTCAAACTGATCAGCCCGATTATTTCCAACTCTACAGCATCATGCTGATTATCGGGACCTTTTTATTCATTATCCCGTTTTTCATCACCTGGGCGATGCTTTCGTTTTGGAAAAAACGGCGTTTGCGCGCCTACCTCATGGCCGAGCGTCTGCTGCTGCTCGACCTGGTGTTTACCGTATGCGGAATAACTTTTCTGACCACCCAGATCCAAACACTGCACCCGCTGACGCATGCTGCGCTGTTGTTCCTGCCCTATTTTCTGGCTGGTGTGTTGGGTATCCTGTACGTGCTGGGCTTGCCATACCGGAAGGTTGAGCACTTTTCAAATTAGACTTTTGACTTTCAACGCGCACTTTCTGGTTTTGGATGTTGGCGGAATTTGAAATTTGAAAATAAAAATTGGAAACTGGAAAAGTAGAGGAACCCCTCCGGATCAGTTAGACATCTCTAACAAATACGCGAAAGCCCCCGCCCGTTCCACAACTTTTTTTTGCGTAGCAAATTCATTTGTCAAGGCCACATCTGCCTGCATAGCCGCGCGCGCCTGTTCCGACACGACATGGCTGAACACCAACCAAACGCGGCGGGGTTTTGCGCCCAGGGTCGAAACTTTTTGCAAATCCGGGCGCTCGTTCCAATCGACATGCAACACCCGGCCGTCAAACTGGTACTGTGCCCGCTGCGAATGACAATCGCGGTAATACACCACGGCCGGCCAGGCTTCATGGTTCACTACGAGCACATCGCCGGGCTGGAATGCCTCCCGAACGTCGTCCAGTACCGGGCGGACCTCTTCAATTTGAAACGGCAGAGCGAAATATTGCCAACTGCGATGCAGGCCGGCAGTCAGTCCGAAAAGGAGGAGAAAAATCGCCCGGAAATACCAGGCTCGCCCGGCTTTCCACCACTGTTGCCAACCCAGGCCCTGTAAAATCAACGCCAATGGGAATGCCCAAACCAGCATGCGCGGAATGAGGGAATATTTCTCCAAACCGGACGCGAGCAGGCAAACCAATACCGGGACGGCGATCAACCAGGCCAGTTTTTGTTTTCTCCGGAAAAGCCAAACAAGGCCGGTCAACATACCCGCTCCGCCAGCCAGTTTGGCCACAAACGTGTATCCGGCGGTGTAGTAGGGAAAACTTGACAACAGGTCGGCCCACTGGCGCCATTCAGCCGCATTGGTGGGAAAAAGCGGTAAAAACCAGGGTTTGTGGTAGTTTATCAACGGCGCCACGGCCAGGCTCTGGTTCAGCAGTACCCGGTAATACAAGCCAAAACTGAGCAGCCAGACCGCAAAAACAGCAGTCAGCCGGCGCAGGGCTGTTCGGTCTTTTTCCGCCCAGGCCTGGTGGGCCGCATACATGCCCAGGCCAAACAGCACAAACACGGCGGGCATGGAGAACCAAACCACTACTGCTCCCAATACCATGGCCCACCAGGTACGTGCAAAGCGACCCTTCGTCCGGAGCCCCAGGAAAACCAGGCCCAGACTCACCGCCATATCGCTGCTGTACTGTTTTCCTTCGGTGGCATAGCGCAGGAAAAAATCGGAGAAACAAAAAATCCAGACCACCGCAAGCAGCACCCAGTCGCGGTCGATCAACTGCCGCGCGATGCGGTAAAAAAGCGCAATCGAGAGCAGACCGCACAACAGCGGGAAGAGACGCAGGGATAATTCCTGATGGCCGAATGCCTGTACGTTAATCCATTGCACCAGGCTGAAAAACGGCGGCGCAAACTGCTCATGGCTTAGGGGTTGAAAAAAATCGGCGGGCCCTTTTTCACAAAAATTGCGCGCCAGGTTGGCCTCGTCGATGAACAGCGATCGTTGTTGCAGCCAAACAAGCACCCGCGACACAGCAGCGGCCAGCAGCACCGGATAAACCAGTACAACAGGCGCCTTTTGCCAGGCTCGGGATCTGCTTTCCAATTGTTTCATTTCCGCCGCCAAAAGTAGTGTTGCAGTGGTGGTTTCGGCCAAAAAAGATTCCCTTTGCCCGCCAAAACAGGCTTTTTATCCAATCTTTTGAGCCGCCAAAAAGCAATACACGATTTTTGGTGACGTTTTTTGATCGACTCCAATTGAGCCTATTTACTTCATAACTCAAAACAATTAGCATGAAACGACTTCGCTTCCTGGCCATGTTGGCCCTCTCTATTTTTATTACACAATCTACCCTGGTCGCCCAGGATGCTCCCAAATACAATCCGGACGACATCAACATTCCCTATAAAAAATTCACACTGCCCAACGGCCTGCGCCTGCTTGTCCACGAAGACCACAAGGCGCCTATCGCCGCAGTGAACGTTTGGTACCATGTCGGTTCCAAAAATGAAAAGCCCGGCAAGAGCGGCTTTGCCCACCTGTTCGAGCACCTGATGTTCAACGGATCGGAAAACTTCAACACTGACTACTTCCAGGCCCTCGAAGCCATCGGCGGCACCGACCTCAACGGCACCACCAACGAAGACCGCACCAACTATTTCCAAAACGTTCCCATCGGTGCCCTCGACCAGGTACTCTGGCTCGAAAGCGACCGCATGGGCCACCTGCTCGGCGCAATCGATCAGGCCAAACTGGATGAACAACGCGGTGTCGTGCAAAATGAAAAGCGCCAGGGTGAAAACCAACCCTACGCCAAAGGTTGGGACATCGCCCAAAAAGCCATGTACCCGCCATACCACCCTTACGGCCACACGGTAATCGGTGAAATGGAAGACCTCAATGCCGCCAGTGTCGAAGACGTACACGAATGGTTCAAGTCGTACTATGGCGCTGCCAACGCCGTGCTCGTTGTCGCAGGCGATATCACCCCCGAAGCCGCCTATGAAAAAGTGCTGAAGTACTTTGGCAATATTCCCGCCGGGCCGACGATCACCCGCCCGGGTGTGAGCATCCCGGTGCGCGACTATGACACGCGCGCTACCTTCCAGGACCGCGTTCCGGAGGAGCGCATCATGATGATCTGGCATATGCCGGAATGGGCAAACCAGGAAGCTGTTTGGCTCGATCTGGCTTCCGATGTGCTGGCCTCCGGCAAAAACAGCCGCCTGTACAAAAAACTGGTGTACGAGAAGCAGATATGTTCTTCGGCCTCAGCGTTTGTTAATCCCTCTGAAATTTCCGGTGAGTTCATGATCATGGCCAACGTCAAAAAAGGCAAATCCATGGATGAAGTGGAAGCGATGATCAACGAAATCCTGAATGACTTTTTGACCAACGGCCCCACTGAAGAGGAAGTCAATCGCGTAAAAGCCTCCTATTTTGCTAACTACATTAAAGGTCTCGAGCGCATCGGTGGTTTTGGCGGCAAGAGCGACATTTTGGCGCAAAACGAAGTGTTCGGTGGTACAGCCGATTTTTATAAGAAAAAATTGAACTGGTACAACAAAACCACAGCCAAGGACATCCACGCCGCTGCCAAAAAATGGCTGACCAAAGGCCGGTTTACCCTCACTGCCACGCCGTTTCCTGAATATGCTGTTTCCGGCAATGAAGCCGACCGGAGCGCTCCTCCAGCCGTTAACACAGCCGTCGATGCTCAATTCCCCGACATCCAGCGCGCTACGTTGAAAAACGGCATGAAAGTCGTGCTCACCCGCCGCACAGAAAGCCCGACCCTGGTAATGAACATGATGTTCGATGCCGGTTACTGCACCGATAAAATGGGTGGCAAACTTGGCCTGGCCAACCTGGCTATGAACATGCTCGATGAAGGCACCAAATCGATGAACAGCCTGCAGATCAATGAAAAACTGCAATTGTTGGGCGCTTCGCTGAACACCTATAGCGATCTGGATTACTCCTATATCAGCCTCAATACCTTGAAGCAATCGCTGGCCCCCAGCCTCGATATGATGGCCGATGTGGCGCTCAATCCTGCTTTCCCCGAAGCTGACCTGGAGCGCCTGAGGAACCAACAGATCAGCGGTATCCAGAATGAAAAGAAGAGTCCGATCGGCATGCTCATTCGCGTAATGCCGGAAATGCTTTACGGTAAAGACCACCCCTACGGTATTCCCATGAGCGGCACCGGTACAGAGGAAAGCGTAGCCGACATTAGCCTCACGGATGTGAAAGGCTACTACCAGCGTTGGATAAGGCCCAATAATGCAACTATTGTCGTTACCGGCGATATCACCATGCCCGAACTGGTCGCCCAACTCGAAAAACGTTTCGGCACCTGGCAAAAAGGCGACGTGCCGAAAAAGAATATCCCGATGGTGAATACTTCCAACCGCAAAAAAGTTTTTGTAATGGACCGTCCGGAAAGCCCGCAAAGCATGATCATGGCCACCTACCTCACCAAACCGTATGGTCAGGTGGACGAAACGGCCATGGAGCAGATGAACAACGTGCTCGGCGGCGACTTTACCAGCCGGATCAACATGAACATTCGCGAAGACAAACACTGGTCGTATGGCGCCCGCTCTATGGTGATCAACACCGGCGGACAACGCCCCTTCCTGGTGTATGCCCCCGTGCAGACCGACAAAACCAAGGAGAGTATCCAGGAGGTGATCAAGGAAGTCAATCAGTTTGTAACCGACAAGCCGATGACGCAGGCAGAGTTTGACAAAACCAAACAAAATACCATCATGGGCATGTCGGGCATGTGGGAAACCAACAATGCTGTAAACGGCAGTGCTGTGAATGTCGTCAAATACGGGCTGAAGGACGATTACTGGAAAACCTACAGCCAACGCGTACAAAACCTGACACTGAAAGATGCCAACATGGTAGCCAAAACAGTCGTTCAACCGAATGAACTAAGTTGGATCATGGCTGGCGATGCCGAGAAAATTATGCCCGGCTTGCAGGAACTCGGTATGGAGGTGATCCAACTCGATGCCGAAGGGAACGTGGTAACGAAGAAAGCCAAGCCGTAATTTCGTTGCTGGAACGCGGATAAACGCGGATCTACGAACGCGGATTTGCACAGATTTTTTTGATTTGCGCAAATCCGCGCTGCGAAGCATCCGTGTTATCCGCGTTCTAATTTATGCCGAGAATATTCGAGCCATCCCGGTTAATTCGGCGATGGCTCTTATTTTTGTAATCACCCAAACCGATTTCGCATGCGATTTGCGCTGATTTTATTCCTGATTATGCTTTGGCAAAATGAGCCCAGGGCCCAAACCACCGAGGAACGCCCTACCCTGCTCATATTTTCCGGCTCCGACTGGTGCATTCCCTGTATCCAATTTGAAAAAACAATCCTCTCCGATAGCAGCGTCACGGCTTATGTTGCGCAGCATTTGAAACTTGTCAAGGCGGATTTTCCACAGCGAATAAAACTAAGCGCCGATCAACAGGTTGCCAATGAAGCGCTGGCGGAGCGATACAACCCCGAAGGCGCTTTTCCGAAAATCCTGTTACTACACCCGGACCAATCCATTTGGGCCGTTCTGTCCTGGCACAATTACAGCCCGGAAAGTTTCACCCGGCAATTAGATCAACTCTTAAGTCCGCACTAAATGCTCCATGAATACCGGCGACAAGCGCGACTCATGGGTTCTGCGTTCGAGTTCATCATCGGGACAGACCTTGAAAATGCAGCCGCCCAGGCCCTGCTCGACGATTGCATCGGCGAAGTGCAGCGTATCGAACAGCTGCTCACGGAATTCAGCCCGGAATCGATCACCGGCCAATTGAATCAAAATGCCGGACACCGGGCGCTGGCCGTTCCCAAGGAGGTGTACGACTTGCTGCAACGTTGCGCCGCTATTGCCGAACTTACCCGCGGCGCCTTCGATATCAGTGCCGGCGCCTTGAAAAAATGCTACTCGTTTTCCAATGGCCCCGGCACTTTCCCGCCAGCCTCAACAATTGAACAAGCCCTGCAAAAAACCGGTTATGAAAAAATTCAATTGCTGCGCGGGCAACAGGTTTTCCTTAAAATGCCGGATATGCACATCGGGTTTGGCGGTATTGGCAAGGGCTATGCCGCCGACTGCGTGCGGGCGCTGCTTCGGTCAAAAGGCGTGGAAAGTGGGGTGATCGATGCCAGTGGCGACCTTTCCGCCTGGGGCCTTCGACCGGACGGGCAGGCCTGGAAAATCGGAATTGCACATCCCGACAAGCCGGAAGTAATCATGCTCTGGCTTCCCGTAGTTGGGGGACTTTGCCTGGCCACCTCCGGAAATTACGAGCAGTTTTTTGAATACAAAGGCATACGCTACGGCCACACCATCGACCCGCGAACCGGCCAACCGGTGCAAGGGATAAAAAGCGTAACCGTGGTAAGCCCGAGTGCTGAATTATCGGATGCCCTGGCCACTGCCGTAACGGTTTTGGGCGTTAAGGAAGGAATCGGGCTGCTCGACCAAGTTCCGGATACCCACGGCATTATCGTGGATGCCAATCAGCAGATTTTTCAGACTAAAAACCTAAACATCCATGTGGACGCACCGGCATAGATTTTTTTGTCTTCCCGCAATTCTATTGCTGCTCGCAGGCATCGTCGGCTGCCGGCCGGTCAAACCCTACCAGCGGGCCTATCTGAACGACCGGAATATGCAGTCGGGCGTTCAAAAAGACCAAAAACTGGAGCAAAGCGTACACAGTTACCGCGAAGGGGCCGTGGGAGGAAGACCCGGGAAAGCTGCCGGTGGCTGTGGTTGCAATTGATTCGTCATGCTTAAAAAAAATATCGTTTTCGGGCTGTTGATGTCCTGGCTGAGCACCTTTGCGCAAAAGGCCGACAGCCTCCTGGACAAGCGTAAACCGCGCCAAACGGCTATTTCGGTGTTGTATGCGCAGTACTTTCAGGATGGCCGCCATTCGGCAGTCACCGGCGGGCAGGGTACCGAAAAATTGCAAGTCTATGCTCCGGAAGTCAGCATTGCGCAACAGCGTGATTCTTCCGGCAACTTCGCACTCCGCGCCGGGGTGGACGTGATCAGCTCAGCCTCGACCGATAAAATTGATTTTGTGGTATCCTCCGCTTCCCGGAAAGACAACCGGGCACATGTGCAGGCCGGGTATACCAGTGCGGTGGGTAAAAGCGGCTGGACCTTCGGCGCCAACACCGCCATTTCGATGGAATCGGACTACCTGTCGCTGGGCGGAGGGCTTTCGGCAAGCCGGTCGGTACAGGGCGGAAACCGCAGCTATGGCCTGAACTTCGATGCCTACTTTGACGACCTCCGCTGGGGCCGCCTGAATTCGGATTACCGGCGCCCGGTCACCCTGGTCTATCCGGTGGAGTTGCGCGGGCAGGAATGGTCGGCTATTTACCGCCGCCAGTCGTACAACCTCATGCTCCAGTTCAACCAGGTGCTCAACCGCCGGATGACGCTGGGCATTTATCCCGGATTGATCTACCAGCATGGGCTGTTGGCGACACCGTTTCACCGGGTATATTTTGCCGACAACTCCACGGTGCGTGTGGAAAACCTGCCAAACGACCGGTTCCGGTTTCCATTAGGATTCCAACTAAACAGTTTTATCCTCGACCGCTACATTTTGCGCAGCTATTACCAATTTTATTGGGACGACTTCGGGATAATTGCCCAGACGCTGGAACTGGATTTTCCGATAAAAATTTCGCCGCGCTTTTCAATCGGACCCACGGTGCGCGTTTACGGGCAAACAGCAGCGCATTGGTTTCGGCCCTATGCAGCGCACCAGTTGGACCAGCAGTTTTATACCTCCGACTATGACCTTTCGGCGTTCCGGAGTTACCAGCTTGGCGCGGCGCTGCACTTTTCTCCGTTCAGCCATTTTGGGAAAAAACTATCTGTGGACGGCGCCAGCCTGCGATACAGCTGGTACAAGCGCAGCGATGGCCTGCAGGCGCACATGATCAATTTGGTGTTGGATATGCTGTGGAATCGCTGGAAAGGCGCTTCAAAACAATAGCGGCGCATTGCCCAGGCCCAGCTGCCAGATAAGCGCCACGACCGACAGCACCGGGTAAAACACCTTGCGCACATAAAATTTCAACCGGGTTCGGTTTGGCTGGAAGCCCATTTTTTCAAACAAATGGGAGTAGAAGGTGGCGTCATCCGCTTCTTCCATGTTATGTCCTTCGTTCATCAGGCAGCGGCCGAAAACAGCAAACTGCACCAGGACGACCACATACACCGGCACTAAAATTTGCCAGCTGAATAAAAACGGCGCCACCCAGGCCAATGCAGTGATAAAAAAATGCAGGGCGAAGATGAAGTTAGATTTAAGGGAATTACTGTCCATGTTGTCAAGTTTTTACGGGAGCTTAGATACTAAATCCCAATCTAACAGCTCAAATAACAATAGCCCCTGACCAATAAATCTAAGAATTCTAAACAGGCCGAATATCAGAAACCTGTTGAAAGGATATTTCAATAAACTTACCGCAAGCGTTACCGTTGCAAAAGGCGAAAACGGGAAAAGGGCAGATACCGCAATAAACACGCCGCCCCACTTTTGCGTAAGCGCCGAATATTTTTGCAGGCGCTTTTCAATAAACACCCTGGCTTTTTGCCGATTCGCTATCCAGGCCCCAATTTTATACGACACTATCCCTCCCAGGTAGGACAACAAACCAAGCACCGTGAGCATTTCCAATGGATGATCAAATTTTTCGGCCCAGATCATAAAAAGATCGGGGGGTATCCAGCCTAAGATGGATTCCGAAATTATGAATATGGTTAAAACCTGCGCAGTGGAAAATGGAGAAACGATGCTTGAATACGTCAGATCCAAATTGATCAGAAATTTCCCGGCAATTACGACGGCAAGCACAAGCAAGACATAGAAAAATCCAACCTTAAGCATACTTGCGGCTATGAAGGCATAATAACCGCCGGATTTAAATTGCCGGATCTGGGCACAAGTTTTATGGATAATTTGATTGAGGTATGCCATTACTTTTGGGTTTATTATTGATGTGGTAAATAATGGTTTTTGAAAAATTGGAGGCTGTCAGCGTATTGTCGGAGTGACTTCAAGTCACTCCGACAATACGCGCGGGCATTATTGTTTTCACAAATCACCCTGCGTTGAGCACAATCCCGGGGCTGTCCCCTACTCCTGGGATCCGGAACCCAGCGCCGTCTGATCCTGTTGGGATTCCAGCTTGTTTTTCAAATTGGAAAAGGTTTTTACCGGCATATTCGCACTCACCAGATTAACGGCCCAAGCCGGCACATTTCCTCCCGGATCTATTTTTAGCACATAATCGACTTTTAAACGGCCGGAAGAAACCGGCACCGCTTTCAAACAGGAGGAATAGTCATTGATCCGGACAAGGCCTTTTTTTTCCGGTATTTGATCCGGGGCGTCCTCAATCATGATTTTCAAAAATTTGGACGCCGGGTCCAGCGTCAGTTTCAAATGCAGTACAACATACCGGTCTGCTATGGGCCAGGGCGATTTGGCTTCGGTGTAATAGAGCAGTTCCGAATCGTTGATTTTTTTGATAAGTGTCGATTTGCTCGACGCTGCATTCCAATTTTTATAGTCGGGTACGTTTAAAACAAGGGCGGCATATTCCGATAAGGTAGATTCTACCTCGAATGTCACCCGAATGGCGTTATATGCGGAGCTGTCCTGTTTTGAGGTATACACCTTGATGCCGTCATTTTCGGCATGCAGCTTCCAGGCATGTTGTGCGTTGAGGTTTTGCACAAGGCCCAGCAGGAAAATACCAGCTATCGGCAGGAGCGCCACGGGCGTTCTGAATTGAAGTGAATTTTTCATGATTGGTTGGGTTTTATTCGCTTAGTAGCTGCTTTTGCTGTAGGCATTGAGCAAAATCCGGTGCACTACGGTCGGCGAAATTCGATTGATGAAAGCGTTTAATTTTCCGAGCATGGTGAATGTCGCCCGGGCTTGGCGGCGCTCTACCATGCGCATTAATTGACGGGCAACCTGTTTGACAGGCGCCTGTTTTATACCGTTTCGGGCGCGTTGGAGAATTGCCTGGCCATCCTTATCCAGCAATGTTTTTTCCGGGTCATTTTCGGTAAATCCGACATAGGCCAGTCCTAGGTGCACACCGGTTTGGTGCAATTCGATGCGCATGGAATCCACCAGCCCGGTAAGCGCCATTTTTGAGCAACAATAGGCGGCATGATTGCCGATGCCATGTATGCCGGCCAGGCTGCCTATGAATAGAATACTGCCCCTGGTTTGTTTGATGTAGGGCAAGGCAGCCTGGGTCATGTACACGGAACCCATGAAATTTACATCCATAACCTGTTTGAAAACTTCGGGGTTGATCTCTTCCACAGTCGCTTTAGCTGAAATTCCGGCGTTGTTGATCAGTACATCCAGTTTGCCAAAAGCTGCTATCGTTTGCCCGATGACTTTGGCGCAGCAATCGGGTTTGGAAATATCGCCCGGGACGAATGCAACATTCAGTCCCTTAGTTTTCAACTGAGTTGCTGTTTCTTCCAGGCGGTTTTTATTTCTGCCATTCAGGACAACGATTCCCCCTAGTTTGCCAATTTCAGTAGCCAATTGGCGACCAATTCCCCGGCTGGAGCCTGTGATGAGTACTACTTTATCCTTCCACATAACTTTTATTCGTTTTTGTTAACAATAACCATTGGCGCGAAACCAGGTATAGCAATCCCGGATCGCCTGTTCAACCGGCGTATGCGGGATTTTTAAGTCTTTTTTGGCTTCGTCGGAAGACACAAATTGCAGGTCGCAGGAAATACAGGCTATCGGATAGCTGATCATGGGCTTGATATGCAACACCTTTCCGGCTGCCTCGCCCAGTAAACCGATGGTTTTGACCAGCCAACCCGGTAATTGCATGTATGGTTCGGGAGCGCCAACCACCTTGGCCATCTTTTTAAAAAATGCCTTGTACGACAGATTTTCATTTCCGACTACGTAGCATTTCCCATAGTGTGGTTGTTCCAGGCTATTGGCGATGGCAATAGATACGTCCTGCACATGGACGAAGTTTTTACCACCTCCGGTGAAAAAGCGCAGTTTGCCGCGGGCAAACTCCCGGATCATTTTTCCGGAGCCGGGAAGCGAATCATACGGCCCGATCATGTAAGTGGGCAATATGGCGAGCGCCGGCAGATTCCGGGTTTTCACACTATCCAGAACGAGTTGTAAAGCCTGGTACTTGGAATCCAGGTAATCCAGTCCATACTTTTCCCCGGCATAAGCGTAGTGGGTACCCAATTCTTTTGGCCCGTTTACCGAGCTGGCTGAACCGATGTAGATCATGGTCCGGAGCTTGAATTTCAGAACGGCATCGATAACATTTTGCGTGCCCTGAATATTGACTTTTCGAACAAATTCCGATCGGGAAGGCCAGATACTGGTGTTCGCAGCAGCATGCACGACGGCATCTACACGCTTCATCGCCTCCGTTAAGGAATCGGGGACCAGAATATCCCCGTAATATTTTTGAATTTTCAAGCCATCCAGTGTTTTGGAGCAAGAAGAAGGGTGTAAAAAAACCCGGACTTGATGTCCTCTGGAGAGCAGTAATCGCACGAGGTTACTTCCCAGTAAACCGTCGGCGCCTGTTATTAATACACGCATGGAATCTAAATTTTAACGGGTTTACAGATAGCACCAGCCCTCTCATATCCAAGCAGTTCATCTGATACGCTGATGTTTACAAGACATAATTCGGCTAGCGGCCGCTAACTAACAGGAAAAGACAATCGGTAGGAAATTCAATCTAACAGGACAGGTGCTCCAACCCAGGACAGGCTTTTACAATTTGGCTTTTGAAACTGCCGGAGCGAAAGTAATTGAGGGTATTTATATTTCTGATTAAGGGGTAAGTACGTTGGATAAATCAATTTACCAGTATTAATCCGTTTTGATTTTTTTGAGATTTCCTTAGCCGTTGGCACAAATATGAACGGGTTATCCATGGCGGCAATAGGAGTATTGTTTCAAACAAATGTCGTATTGTTTCGTGCCGTAAAAAAGGGTAGGGTTATTGTTGTGCCGCAAGGAAAAACACAGGGTTTACTGGCTGGTTATCAGGAGTTAGCGTGTTGCACGAGGTTTTTCACAAAATTCTGTGAAATTACGGCTCAACCACATATCCCACTAGAATAACAACGGCGCATGTCCGAGCACATATTGCCACAATACTGCCACAGCAGCGAGAAAACTGTACAGCAATTTGCGCACAACAAAGCGCACCAGTTTCTTATTTGGTTGAAAACCCATGCGCTCGAATACATGGGAGTAAAATGTGCTGCCATCTTCTTCGGATACCCCGTGGGTATCCATACCCAGGCAGCGGCCGAATACAGCATGTTGTAAAATGACTACGCCAAAAATTAATACGGTGAGCTGCCAGGAAATCAAAAAAGGAATAAACCAGGCAGAAAGTGCAATGAGCAGGTGCAGGCCAAAAAAAACGTCGTCTTTAACGGATTTGGTAAGCATCGGGTAAAGATTTGGTTAGAAAATATACCGTAAGCCAGGGGGGATTCTTCCGTCTTGATAACAAATATAACACTTTTTTTGTGGCCCGCCAATATACTGTTAGCGCCGCCGTAGCCGCAAACTGTCGGCCGGATATTGCGCTTTCAGGCTGTCCATGGCGGTTTGTGCCCAGTTGATCAGATCTTGCTTTTGCCCATCTGTGAGTATGGCATCACGGTGCGTCCAGGTATAGGAATTCAGGGGCATTTCGCCCTCCCGCAGCACTTCGATGATTTCCTCCAGTTTGTGGTTCTGTAAGGCAATCCGGCGCGTGGTGAGATCGGAAAAATTGAGGTGCCGCTTGCCTTCGTTTATATGACCGGCCAACCAGCCCGATACGGGTTGTACCGAGGCATACCAGGGGTAGCGCGTGTAATTGCTGTGGCAATCGTAACAAGCGACTTCAAGGGTGGCTTCCACCGATTCGGGGATCGGAAATTTAGCGCGAATGTGGTTGGTTTGGTCGTTCGACTGATTCTTTTCGGGGCGGATAAATTGGCCCAGGACCAACAGGGCGAGCAGGGTCCACAAGGCAGGTTTTAAGTACTTTTTCATGATCGTTTTTTACCAGTGAATATTGAGCAAAGATAGCAGTCCTGCGCATATTCGAGCCGGGCTTCAAATACACCAGGAACAAACTGAAAAACCAGCAATACACTGTAAAAGGCTATGCCTCCCGGACCCATAGCCATCAACTTAATGGTTAAGAGTGGTAGGACACTTTTCAAATTGAACTTTTCCAATTTTTCTTTTCAAATTTTCAATTTCAAATCAAAAGGATGTTCACAGGATACTCTATTTGAAATTGGAGAAGAAAAATTTGAAATTTGAAAAGTTGTTCACCCCCTCTGGTTGCTAAAGTTGATGGCTATGCCCCACGAACCTTTCCAATTTTATTGTTTTACAAACCGGGCATGCCAATATTCAGACTCACTTTGCACTTCAAGCAGGTAAAGCCCCGGTGGCAGCCTGTTGACATCCAGCGCCCAATTATCAGCAGAAACCTGCCTTCGAGATACCAGGTCCGTGTAGTTTTTGCCTTGCACATCCCAAATCAATACTTGCCGGATTTTTGCAGGGAAAGGCGTGGCAAACTGGATCAAATGACCCGTCGGGTTGGGAAATACCTGAACGGCGCTTTTCGGTGTGGGAGTTGATATGGCAGAGGTGACGAATGATACTTTGGAAATCCCCGTCTCAGTACCAATCCAGGTGCTGCCGCCCGGCTCGTGCAGGATACTGGTGATCACATCGCCGGCTAAACCTGCATTGGCGCTGGTAAACACATACAGCGAATCGGCATGTACCACGCCCAGGCCACCCCGAGTACCGATCCACAACCTGCCTGCGGCGTCTTCCGCCAGACTCAAAATGGTATCATTTGGCAACGGAGAGTTGTTGGTATTCCACAGATTTGTAATTCCTCCGCCATACGCTGCCTCAAACACACCGGCATCTGTACCCAACCATACCCGGCCACTATCGCGAAACGCTACCGCGTGAAAGCGGTTGCATTGGCAATCGTCGAAGCCTGCCGGACATTCGAAGTGGATATCAATACATTCCCACTGCAGCATAGCCGGAGGGTCCGGCAGGTTGGCGTTTGGTCCCGTTCGATCCATGCGAAATTTGTCCATCCAGTAATAATCGCCCTGGGGCGAAACAAAAAAGCCCTCCAGGCCAAAGTCATTGTTGCACAAGTTTTCAAATACCCCACAGCCCACTAATGCCGGCTCGGCCTCCAGGGCTTCCCAATGGTCGCCCTCAAACAGCCAGAACAGGCCATCGCGAAAATTGCTGGTTGCAACAACGCGCTGCCGGATGGGATCCCATTCGATTTGTTTTTGAAAGGCATAGGAAAACAAGGTATCCGGGGCGTTGAATATCGTGGTAGTACTTCCGTCCTTGCGCATATGAAAATTGCCGACGAGGAAATTCTGGGCGCCGCCGGGTTCAAAAACAGCATCTTGAATAAAGCGCAGCGAATCCCGGGAATCGTAAAACCGGTGGGTCGTCCAAACTTCCTGTTTAACCTCGGTCGTCAGGGTTTTGCCCAGCACCCAGATTTTCCCGGTAGAATCACGTTTCATCTGCCGGACTTGCGCATCGGACAACACCTTTTCTCGATGTTGATAATGGGTAAACGAATTGGATTTATACGCCGAAAAGCCTGTTTCATGGCTGAACAAAACACCATCGTTCATTCCATCCCAAACAATGTCAAAAACCTCCCGGAATCCAGGCTGGTATAAGTACATTTCCAACGCAGGTGTGCCATTGTAGCGGCACAGGCCCGACCCCGCGCCCAGGTAAATTGCTCCGTCCGGACCTGCGAACAGCCTGTTGAAAACAGCGTTGGGATAATCGTCCAATAGTGTGGAAACAGGCATAAAATTTCCATCTTGAAAGATCTGCAACACATTGCCTTTTACCACCCAAACATGCCCGGCAGTGTCTACTGCTATATCTGCCAACCGATCCCGTTCCAGGTAAACATCGTCAATGACATACGTGGCATAGGTTGTGAACAGGCTATCCTGCGGCTTACGAACAGCCAGGCCTAATCCGCTGCAGACAAAAACACTCCCGTCGGCCAGCGTACGAATGCGAAACGGTTCATCCAACAGGGTTACAGAGCCTTTGACAAAAGCCAAGGGAAAAGCTGTCCAGGTACTGCTTCCGGCCGCTCGTGCGTAGGTTTTGTCAGCGGCGCACCAGATCGTTCCGTCGGCAGCTTGGGCAACGGAGTGTATGGTTTGACCATTGAAATGCGTTTTCCAACCGGTTTGCGTATACTCGGACAGCCCCTTGTCCGTAGCAAACCAACGCCCTCCGGTTTGATCGATCAAAATGGCGTAAACGGTATTCCCGGCCAAGCCGGCATCCATTGTCAGTTGATCAAGCAAAACGCCGTTTCGGTGGTATTTCAATACCCCGGATTTTGCGGTGCCCAACCAAACAAATTCCCCATCCACAGCAATGGAGCGGTTGTCTTCCTGTTGAAAGAAATTACGGGTTTGAAGTGTTTGACCTTGGGAAACTAAGGGCAGAATTGCAAGGAATAGTGCAAAGGGAAATAAGCAATGCAGGTTGTTAGGCATGGCAGTTATATTTCGTTAAAAAATAAAAAAGGATATTCGGGTAACAAAACAAATATAAACAGAAATCCAATAGTTCACACCTGGTAAAAGCCAAAGGGTTTAATTCGGCAAACACGCAGACTTGCTCCCAAAATATCACAAACCAAATCCCAAATAGTGTAAGTCCCGCCCCGCGAATTCCCGTACTTTTGCATTCAAATTCAGGCATTTTGTTCCATCGCATACTCCATATTGCGCTTGCCATATCGGTGCTGCTCAGCACCACAGGCATCTCCGTGCACCGGCATTTTTGCCAGGATAAGCTGATGGGGACAACCATGTTTTTCAAACCCCATGGTTGTAAAATGAATACGCACAAGGCCTGTCACACCGCCAGCCATTGTGCAAAAAAAACGGATCAGGACTGCTGCAAAGACCAGTCGGAGTATCACAAACTCGAACAGGACAAGCAGATTTCACTGGTACCGTTCAAATTATTGAAACAACCGGTACAGTTGTCCCTCCCCTGGCCTGCAATTGTTTTACCCGCGATCACCAGCACTTCCCAAATACTCCCTTACCTGCATTACCGTCCCCCGTTAATACGCGGTACGCTTCCGGCCCTCCTGCAGGTCTTTCGTTTTTAGTATTTCGTCCGTTTACAGCCACTGCTCACGGTTGAGCAGCATGGATTATGTGTGCTACATGACGCCGCAAAGGCGTGCTTTGCAACCATTCAAGGACGATAACCTATGCTAAACGGAATCATTCGTTTTTTTCTCGAAAATAAATTTGTCACCGGCATCCTGCTGATCTTGTTCGTCGGCTGGGGTATTGCCACCGCGCCATTTGGCTGGAAAACCGCGCTGCCTGCAGACCCTGTTCCCGTAGATGCCATCCCCGACCTCGGTGAAAACCAGCAGATTGTTTTTGCCGACTGGATGGGACGCTCCCCGCAAGATGTGGAAGATCAGATCACCTACCCGCTGACGACCTTCCTGCTCGGCATTCCCGGAGTAAAATCTATCCGGAGCACCTCCATGTTCGGCTTTGCCAGCATCTATGTCATCTTCGATGAAAACACGGAGTTTTACTGGTCGCGCAGCCGGATTTTGGAAAAACTCAATTCACTGCCCGCAGGCTTGCTGCCGCCCGGCGTACAACCTGCGCTCGGCCCTGATGCCACGGCGTTGGGACAGGTATTTTGGTACACGATCGAAGGGCGTGACCCGGATGGCCGCGTCACCGGCGGTTGGGATTTGTATGAAATCCGTACGGTGCAGGATTTCTACGTAAAATATGCCCTCAACGCCGTGGAAGGTGTTTCCGAGGTGGCATCCGTTGGCGGTCAGGTCAAGGAATACCAGGTGGATGTCAACCCCGACGCGCTCAAAGCCTACAACATTCCGCTGATGGATGTAATGGCCGCCGTCCGGAAATCAAACCGCGATGCCGGTGCGCAAACCATCGAGATCAACCAGGCAGAATACCTCGTTCGCGGGCTGGGCTATATCAAAAAAGTGGAAGACCTCGAACTGGCCGTCGTCGCTGTGCACAACAACGTGCCGATCCGGATCAAAGACGTCGGCATCGTGTCGCTCGGCCCGGCCACCCGGCGGGGTATACTCGACAAAGACGGCGCCGAAGTAGCCGGAGGTGTAGTCGTAGCGCGCTACGGAGCCAATCCACTGGCTGTGATCAAAGCGGTGAAACAGAAAATTGACGAGATCGCCCCGGGTTTACCCAGAAAAACCCTGGCCGATGGTACGGTAAGCCAGCTGACCATTGTACCTTTTTATGATCGCACGCAGTTGATCCAGGAAACACTGGGCACCTTAGAGCGCGCGCTATCGCACGAAATCCTGATCAGTATTCTCGTCGTGCTGGTGCTGGTATTCAACCTGCGTGCGGCATTGCTGATCTCAAGTATGTTGCCCGTGGCGGTACTGATGACCTTTATCACCATGCGCTACGCCGGTGTGGACGCCAATATCGTGGCACTTTCGGGTATTGCGATTGCTATCGGAGTGATGGTGGACGTGGGGATCGTTTTTGTGGAAAACATCATCCGCCACCTCGAATTGCCGGAAAACCAGTGGGTGCGCGGGCGGCGTTTGCTCGAGGTGATCTACCAGGCCACAGTGGAAGTGTCGTCGGCGATTACCACTGCACTGGCGACCACGGTGGTCAGTTTTTTACCGGTGTTTGCCATGGAGTCGGCGGAAGGGAAGTTGTTCAAACCACTGGCGTTTACAAAAACATTTGCCCTGGGCGCTTCCTTTGTGCTGGGCATTGCCATTTTGCCTGCGCTAGCGCACCTCGTGTTGTCGCTGAATTTTGACAAAAAACGGGTCCGCACCATTTGGAATTCGGCACTGATTGCCGGGGGCATTCTGCTTGTTGTTTTTTATAAAATCGGGTTGCCGCTCTGGCTGATCGTCATTGGTTTGAACAACCTGTTTGAAGGGCGTTGGCCGGAGCGTTGGAAAGCCGTGCCGAATCTTATCAACATGGCAGTGGTTGTACTCGTTGCCACCTATTTCCTGACGGAAGAATGGATACCGCTTGGCCATCACAACTCCCTGATCGTCAACTACCTGTTTGTACTGTTGCTGCTGGGGATGATTCTGGGTGCCTTGCTGGCCATTGTGCATTTTTATGAACCCGTCCTGAAATGGTGTTTGGTCAACAAAGGCAAATTCCTGCTCCTGCCGCTGTTTACCGTGGTTTTTGGTACCGTGATCTGGCTGGGTTGGAACAATACCTTTGGCTTTGTTGCCCGGGGCATGGACACCCTGGGCTGGAATGTGCGCACCACAAGCCTGTGGAGCACCATGTTGCACAAATTCCCCGGCATGGGTAAAGAATTCATGCCGGCACTGGATGAAGGCAGTTTTCTGCTCATGCCCACTTCCATGCCGCATTCCGGTGTAGCAGAAAACCAGCGGATCGTGGCACAACTCGACATGCTGCTGGCCAATATACCCGAAGTTGAACTGGCTGTGGGCAAGGCCGGGCGCGCTGAAACGGCACTCGACCCCGCGCCGATATCCATGTTTGAAAATATCATCAACTACAAACCGGAATTCCGGATCGACAAAAACGGCAAGCGGCAAACGTTTAAAACCGACAGGCAGGACCGCTTCATCCTGTCGTCGGGCGACACGCTATCCAACGAAGCAGCCCTGGCCCGCGGCCTTGAAGCCGGCGAACTCATTCCGGATCCCAACGGGCAGTTCTTCCGAAACTGGCGACCGGAGATCAAACGCCCGGATGATATTTGGGACGAGATCGTGCGGGTGACCAAACTCCCCGGCGTTACGTCGGCCCCCAAACTCCAACCGATCGAAACCCGCCTCGTGATGTTGCAAACCGGCATGCGAGCGCCCATGGGCATCAAGGTATACGGCCCAGACCTGAAAACCATCGAAGCCTTTGGCCTGCAACTCGAAGCCATTTTGAAAACAGTGCCTTCGGTAAAATCGGAGGCCGTTTTTGCCGACCGCATTGTGGGCAAGCCATACCTCCACCTCAACATCGACCGGCAAGCGGCAGCCCGGTACGGCCTGAACATCGAAGATGTGCAGAATTTTATCGAGACTGCCATTGGCGGCATGCAAGTGAGCACTACCGTGGAAGGTCGTGAGCGTTTCCCCATGCGCGTGCGCTACCCGCGCGAACTGCGCGACAACCCGGAAAGTATCAAAAAAATGTTGGTGCCTACCCCTGTCGGCGCGCAGGTGCCCTTGGGCGAACTGGTGCACATCGAATACGTGCGCGGACCGCAAATGATAAAAAGTGAAGACACCTTCCTCACCGGCTATGTCCTTTTTGATAAAAAAGAATCCGCCTCCGGCGGAGAGGTAGACGTGGTAGAGGAAGCCCAACGCTTCATTCAGCAGCAGATCGACAGTGGCGAACTAACCGTACCGGCAGGCATCAGTTACAAGTTTTCCGGCAGCTACGAAAACCAACTGCGGGCCATGAAGCGGCTGTCTATTGTAATCCCCATCAGCCTGATCCTGATTTTCCTGCTGTTGTTTATCCAGTTCAAAACAGTGATTGCCTCCTCCATCCACTTTTCCGGGGTGTTTGTGGCTTTCGCCGGCGGGTTTATCCTGCTCTGGTTGTACGGGCAGGATTGGTTTCTCAACTTCTCCGTCGCAGACGAATCCATGCGGGATCTGTTCCAGGTCCATCCTATCAACCTGAGTGTGGCGGTATGGGTCGGTTTCATTGCCCTGTTCGGCATCGCCACCGACGACGGGGTCATCATGGGAACCTACATCCACCAGGTTTTCGAGGAGCGCAAACCCGCTACTGTGGCCGAAGTACGCGAAGCGGTGCTGATCGCCGGAAAAAAACGCGTGCGGCCGGCTATGATGACCGCAGCGGTAGCCATCATTGCGCTGCTCCCTGTGTTAACTTCCACGGGTAAAGGCGCCGACATCATGGTACCGATGGCTATCCCCACGTTCGGCGGGATGACGATTCAGTTGATGACCATGTTTGTGGTGCCGGTGCTGCAGGCGTACTGGCGGGAGCGGGTGGTAGGCGCGAAAACTTGATAACTTAAAATTTTAAGTGTTTAAACTATGACCGGTTTTTTTGAAATATCTCGCGTTGGCCCCAACCCCATCCCCTCCCCCCCAGGGAGGGGGCTCGCCCTCACGTTATTTTTTGATTTCGGTTATGCAATCTTCAGGCAACACGAGATCAGGCCCCCCTCCCTAGGGGGGAGGGGATGGGGGTGGGGTTGAATCACTCGAGATTTTCAAATAATTATCAAAAAAGAAAAAACGATGCGCATCCTAACCATATTAATTGCCCTGATAACCGCAGGTACGCTGCCAGCCCAAACGCTGGATGACTACCTGACCATTGCCCTGGAAAACAATCCGGGTATCAAAGCCCAAAACACGGAATATCAGGCGGCCCGGCAAAAAATTGATCAGGCCGGCGCCTTGCCCGACCCGCAGGTCAACGCATCGGTGTTCATACGGCCGATGATGTTGCCGATGGGCAACCAACTGGGCAGCATATCCGCTATGCAGATGTTCCCCTGGTTCGGCGCGCTGCATGCCATGAAAAACGAGGCCGCTCAAATGGCTGAAGTCAAACAACAGACTGTGCAGACTACCCGGAACGTGCTCGCGTTTCAGGTAAAATCGGCCTGGTATCCTCTGCTCGAGCTGGAGGTTCAAGGACAAATTCTGCAG
This sequence comes from Lewinellaceae bacterium, assembly GCA_020636075.1. GTDB lineage: Bacteria > Bacteroidota > Bacteroidia > Chitinophagales > Saprospiraceae > M3007. The sequence continues at coordinate 1,005,176 of JACJYO010000001.1, forward strand.
GAAAAAAAGCGAGTGCTGGAAATCGACAAAGAGCTGGCGTCCATCAAATTCCAGCACGGGCTGGCGCCTATGGCCGATGCTATACGGGCCGACATTATGATCGACGAAGTAACCACACAAATCACCTTGCTGGAAGAAAAACGCCGGCCGTTGGAAGCGGCATTCAACCTGTTGCTCAACCGGCCGGCCAGCACACCTGTGGCGATCACGGCAACGCTGCCCGAGATTGTCCCCTCCGCAGTTGTCCAGTCAAACAGTTCCATTGTCAATAACCCTGCGCTTGCCGTTTTTGACAAACAAATTCAGGCAGAAATGGCAGCAGAACAGTCGGCCAGTTACCTGCGCAAACCCACGTTCAGTGCCGGTCTTCAATACATGCCATTGATCAAACGGAAAGGCCACGACGTGCACATCGAACCCAACACCGGCCGCGACATGGTCATGCCCATGGTTTCGATCACCATCCCCATCTGGCGGAAAAAATACAACGCCGCAGTGGAAGAGCGCCGCCTGATGCAACAGGCCTATTCGGACATGAAAAGCAATATGGAAAATGAATTGAACGCCATGGCCGAAATGACGGGATATGAACTGGAAAAACTGGCAAAAACAGCCGACCTGCTGGATCTGCAACAGAAAAAAACACAACAACTCATCGACCTGTTAATGGCAGCCTACAGCAACAACGGAAAAGATTTTGAAGAAATCCTGCGCTTGCAACAACAACTTTTCCGCTACCAAAGTGAAAAAGCCACCACCCAAACTCAGTACCAACTTGCACTTGCCAAACTGGAATTCCTGACCGGTAAAATTCGATAAACAACCATGAAAAAGATAAATATCAACCGTTCCACCTTGTTTGCCACTGCCCTCGTGCTGGCAGCCGGCATCCTGATCGGCTGGCTCATCAAACCCGCACAGGATCACCAGGCCGAAGTAGCCTCTGTTACACCGGACCAGGTAGCCACGATCTGGACCTGCTCCATGGACCCGCAGGTGCGCCAAAGCGAACCCGGAAAATGCCCTTTGTGTGGCATGGACCTCATTCCGCTGGAACCGGAAACGGAATCCGGCGATCCGCTGGAATTAAAAATGTCGCCGACCGCCATGCAACTGGCCAACGTGCAAACTGCGGTTGTAGGTTACGGCATGCCTGCCCGCGAACTTCGCCTGAACGGCAAGGTTCAGGCCGACGAACGCCGTGTGTACTCCCAGGTAAGTCACCTGGAAGGGCGTGTAGAACAACTGCTTGTCAACTTCACCGGTGAGCCAATTCGGCAAGGCCAAAAACTGGGAACGCTCTACTCCCCTACCCTGGTCACTGCCCAGGAAGAACTGCTGGCAGCCAGGCAAATTCAAGACATGCAGCCTGCTCTGTTTCAGGCAGCCCGGGAAAAACTTAAAAACTGGAAACTCAGCGACAGCCAGATCGATAATATTCTGGCCGCCGGAAAAGCACAGGAGCGCTTTCCCATTCTGGCCGATGTCAGCGGACTGGTTATGGCTAAAAAGGTAAACCTCGGTGACTACCTCATGCGCGGCATGCCGCTGTACGATATTGCCGACCTGTCGCGCGTATGGGTCCTGTTCGATGTGTACGAAAGCGATATGCCCTGGGTAAAGATCGGCAGTACGGTAAGTTTTGAAATTCAAGCCCTGCCGGGCCAAACATTCACCGGCAAGGTCAGTTTCATCGATCCGGTGATCGACCCCGTAACCCGCGTGGCAACGGCCAGGGTGGAAATGGCCAACCCCGGCGGCAGGTTCAAACCGGAAATGTTTGCCAGCGGAACCGTGAAAACAAAACTGGCCGGCCACAAGGAAAGCATCGTCGTGCCCAAATCGGCCGTGCTCTGGACCGGCGAACGGTCGGTGGTTTACGTAAAAAACACGGCTGCACAGGGTGTACAGTTCGGCATGCGGGAAGTGACACTCGGGCCGCTTGTTGGCGACGGGTATGTCGTTACGTCCGGACTTGAGCCCGGCGAGACAATCGCCATCAGCGGCGCCTTTTCAATTGATGCAGCCGCCCAACTGGCCGGCAAACCAAGTATGATGACCCCGGAAGGCGGCAGCGGAAGCCCGTCCACTGCACCGGCAATGCAAAGCAGCAAAGCCATGAAGGCCGCAGTTCAAAAACTCTTCGATTGGTACTTCCCGCTGAAAGATGCGTTGGTTGCAGACAATTTTGGCGAAGCCAAAAATCAGGCTGCCTCGTTGAAAAAAGCCTTCGAGCAAACATCCATGAGCATATTCGAGGGTGCAGCACACAAGCAATGGATGAACAGCAGTAATGCTGCAAATGCCGCGCTGAACAAGATCAGTCAAGCCGGCGACCTGGAAATTGCCCGGTCAGCGTTCAAGCCCTTATCGGATCAAATGGTAGTACTGGCCCGGACCTTCGGTCCCTTCGATGCTGCCATTTTCGTACAACATTGCCCCATGGCCGACGACAACATTGGCGCCGATTGGCTCAGTCTCGACAAAGTCATTCGCAACCCCTACTTTGGCGATAAAATGCTTAAATGCGGTTCTGTAACGGAGACCATCCAATAGATCAATTCAATTTATTAACCAATTAAATACACAGTAATGAAACAGTTCCAAGTTATCCTGATCGGCTTCGCCCTCACTGCCTTTATCGCTGCTTGCGGCGGCCACAGCCACGAGAACAACGGCGCAGCAACCGACCAGAACACCGAAGCACAAACACAAAACCCGGAAGAGCAGGGACCGGAGTATACCTCTGCCTATATCTGTCCGATGCACTGCGAAGGTAGTGGCAGCGATCAGGCAGGCACCTGCCCGGTATGCGGGATGGACTATGTCGTCAACGAAAATTTCAAAAAGGATGCAGAGACACCCGCGGCGCAGGACCACGACGGGCATTCGCATTGATTAGGTCTTTTTATGTCGGCTTGGCCGTGAGTCTATTGTCGTTAGTTTTAAGAGTACTATGGTTAATAGGACGCGGATGACACAGATTTTGCCTGCAGCAAAAACGCAGATTTTCACAGATTTTTTTGTGCCAGCTTGGAAAAATCCGCGCCAATCTGTGGTTCGCCGTAGGCGAATCCGCGTTATCCGCGTTCTGATACGCTAAGTTGACGACATTAGACTGCGAGTCAAGCCGACAATTCCCGCCGTTTTTTTCAACCGGTACAGCGTCTAAACCGTTACATCTTCGAAAAAATTCAACCATGAAACACTACCAAACGCTGGTCGAGGCCCTGGAAGACCTGAAAGCCCGGGGCTATGTAAACGACTTCAACCTGCAACCGTCCTGTTTGGAATGCCCGGGCTTGGACCTGAAACTGCATCCGCAGGATTTCGAAATCCGCGAAGTATACCGCTTCGAAGGCATGAGTAACCCGGACGATAACTCTGTGCTTTACGCTATTGAATCGACAACCGGTGTAAAAGGCGTATTTGTTGATGCCTACGGCGTATACTCCGAGGCGCTTAGCCCTGAAATGATTGCCCGGCTGAAACGAACAAATTAGCCCCTAAGGCGTATTAATCCCTGAACGCTAAAAACAAGCCTGAAGTCTGATCAGAGCCTGTAACTTTACCGGTGCCTACCCTGCTAACTACGCACAACCATGGGAAACTCAGATTTTGCCATCCTTGGAATTGCCCTGGGCCTGGGCCTGCTGGCCGGCCTGCAACGGGAACGCCTGCATTCCCGCGTAGCCGGCATTCGCACCTTTGCGCTGATCACCCTGTTCGGGAGCATCAGCGGCATGATCGGCCGGCATTTCGACAGCGACTGGGTGGTGGCCGCAGGTGCTTTATCCGTCGCCATCCTGCTCGGCGTCGCCAATTATTTAAAAACCCTGCAACCTGAGCCCGACATTGGCCAAACCACCGAGATGGCGGCGCTGGTGATGTTCGGCGTTGGCGCCCTGCTTGTTTTTGTCGACCCGCTCATCGGTGTAGTGGTTGGCGCCACGGTAGCGTTACTGCTTTACCTCAAGCACTATTTAAGCGACTTTGCCGAGCGCCTGGGGGAGAAAGACCTGAAGGCGATCATGTTGTTCACCGCCATTTCGCTGATCATACTACCGGTGTTACCCGACCGGGATTTTGGTCCCTTCAGCGTATTCAACCTGCGCGATATCTGGCTCATGGTGGTACTCATTGTCGGCTTGAGCCTGGCCGGTTTTTTTGCCTACAAATGGCTCGGAACGACTACCGGCACCGCGCTGAGCGGCTTCTTTGCCGGACTGATCTCCAGCACAGCCGCAACGGTGAGTTATGCCCGGCAGACCAAGCAAAAAGAGCGGGCGGTGCGGTTGGCAGCCTTTGTTATCATGGCGGCTTCTACAGTGTCGTTTTTGCGGATTTTGGTAGAAATATCGGTAGTAACACCGCAGAATTTTGCCGAGGTGGCCCCCCCGTTGGCAGCCATTATGGCCTTTATGGCTTTACTGTCCGTGGGTTTGTTTTTGTACAAGAAAAAAGAAACAAGCAGTTACGAGGAACCGGAAAACCCGGCCCAGTTCAAAACAGCCCTGGTGTTTGCACTGTTGTATGCCCTGATCTTGTTTGCTGTGGCAGCCGTGAAGGAATATTTCGGAAATGTCGGGCTGTACGCCGTTTCAGCAATTAGTGGCCTGACAGATATCGACGCAATCACACTATCGCTCTCCAACATGATCAACAACGGCTCCATTGAAGCCAACGGAGGCTGGCGTTTTATCCTTGTAGCAGCCATGGCCAACCTGGTTTTTAAAGGTTCACTGGTGGCTGTAATCGGGCACCGGAGTTTGTTGCGGCTGATCGCTCCCGTGTTTGGTTTGGTACTGGTAGCGGGAGCATTGGTGCTTTGGTTGTGGTAAGCAGATTGCGCCACACGTTTCTTTGAATCATAAACCACATGACAAAACTTGCAATAAAAAATATGGTTTGCCGCCGCTGCATCCTTTCCGTGGAGCAGCTGCTGGAGAAGCACGGCATTCCGTTTTCAGATATTGCGCTGGGCACAGTCACACTCCCGGAAATGCCGGACATGGATAAACAGGAGGCCTTGCGAAAAGACCTTGAGGCGCTCGGGTTTGATATCCTGGATGACCAGCGCAAGCAACTCATCGATCAGGTAAAAACACTACTGACCGCGCAAGTGCAAACCGAACATATCCCCGAGCATTTCACCTTGAGTGAATTTGTAAAAAAGGTCCTGCATCGCGATTATTCCAGCGTTTCAAAATTATTCTCTGAGGTAGAAGGCCTTACGATGGAGCAATTTTTTATTCTTCAAAAAATTGAAAAAGTGAAGGAACTGCTGGTTTACGACGAGCATTCCCTGTCCGAAATCGCCTTCCAACTGGGATACAGCAGCGCGGCTTACCTGAGCAACCAGTTTAAGAAAATAACCGGTATGACGCCTTCCCAATTCAAGCAAAACCATAGCGGAAAACGGCGTGGGTTAGACGCGATCTGAACAGACCCCGCACGGGTTTTAATAACCGGTCCTTTGAAAAATATCGCAACATTCATCCCCAATTTTACAACGGGTCAAGTACGACTGCCTCCGAACTTTGCAGCATAAAAATTTGAATTTATGCCTGCAGTATTGTCAACCGCCCCCGATAAAATAGTACACAAACAATTCCCGGTTACCGGCATGAGTTGCGCCGGATGCGCCGCTAACGTTGAGTCAACCCTGAAACGGCAACCCGGTGTTGCCAATGCCGCTGTAAATTTTGCTGCGCAATCCGTGCTGGTTGATTTCGACCCGAAAACCATTTCCCCGCAGGGTTTGAAACAGGCCGTGCAAAGCGTCGGGTACGACCTCGTGGTGGAAGAAACCGCTGCGGCTAAAAAAGTGCTCGACGACACCCGGCATCAGCAATATACCTCGCTGCGACGCCGGACGATTTGGGCGGTAATCCTGGCCATCCCCCTGGGTGTGCTGGGCATGTTCTTCATGCACCTCCCCTATGTCGGGTACATTTCATGGGCACTGGCCACACCGTTGGTGGCCTGGCTGGGCCGCTCCTTTTTTGTAAATGCCTGGAAACAGGCGCGCCACCGTTCAGCCAACATGGACACGCTGGTGGCCTTGAGCACCGGGGTTGCCTATCTCTTCAGTGTTTTTAATCTGCTTTTCCCCGAATTCTGGCTCAGCCGCGGGCTCGAAGCCCACGTGTATTTCGAAGCTGCGGGCATTGTGATCACCTTCATCCTGCTCGGGCGCCTGCTCGAAGAGCGTGCAAAAGCCGGCACGGCATCAGCCATAAAAAAATTAATGGGCCTTCAGGCAAAAACCGTCACCATTGTGCATCATGGCGGCCACACCATGGAAATCCCGGTCGAACAGGTACAACCCGGCAACCTGCTGCTGGTGCGCCCCGGTGAAAAAGTGCCGGTGGATGGTACAGTGCGGGAAGGAAGCTCCTACGTAGATGAAAGCATGCTGAGCGGCGAACCGGTGCCGGTGGCGAAATCGCCCGGTGATGCGGTACTTGCCGGCACGGTCAACCAAAACGGCAGTTTCCAGTTTGTCGCGGAAAAAGTAGGCGCAGACACCCTGTTGGCGCAAATTATCCGCCAGGTGGAAGACGCCCAGGGTTCCAAGGCGCCTGTGCAAAAACTGGTCGACCGAATCGCCGGTATTTTCGTACCGGTAGTCATGGGCATTGCCCTGTTGGCCTTTGGCGCCTGGTGGGCCTTTGGCGGCCCGAATGGATTTACCCACGGCATGCTGGCCCTGGTTACGGTACTGGTGATTGCCTGCCCCTGTGCCCTGGGCCTGGCTACGCCAACCGCTATCATGGTCGGAGTAGGCAAAGGCGCCCAAAAGGGTATCCTGATCAAAGACGCCGAAAGCCTCGAGATGGCCAAACGCATTCAGGCAGTCGTGCTCGACAAAACAGGAACAATCACTGCCGGCAAACCCGCCGTGGAAACCTGGAAATGGGCCGACGGCGCCGATGTGGCCTATTGGACCAACGTAGTTTTCACCCTGGAACAAAATGCCGGGCACCCACTCGCCGATGCTGTAGTGGCGAACCTGAAAGAGCAGGCCAAGCCCGTCATCCTGGGCCGGGTGGAGAGCATAACCGGCAAAGGTGTTTACGGCGAATACCGCGGGCAGGCCATTTATGCCGGTAACCGCACATTGATGCTTGAACACAAACTGGAGTTACCCGAACCCCTCCGGAAACAGGCAGATAGCTGGTCTGCCGTTGCCAAAACGGTCATCTTTTTCGCCAACCACGAACAAGTGCTCGCTGTGGCCGCCATTGCCGACCCGGTAAAACCGGAGTCTGCCGAAGCGATACGCACCTTGCAACAAATGGGCATCGAAGTACACCTGCTCACCGGCGACAACCGGCAAACGGCAGCAGCCGTAGCAGCTCAGGTGGGCATCGAACAGTTCAGGGCCGAAGTACTGCCTGCTGACAAGGAAAAATATGTGCAGGAACTACAAGGCCAGGGCAAGGTGGTGGCAATGGCCGGCGACGGGATCAACGACAGCCAGGCACTTGCCCGCGCCGATGTCAGCATTGCTATGGGCAAAGGCTCCGACATCGCTATGGATGTGGCCAAAATGACCCTGATCGGAAACGATTTGAACAAAATCCCCGATGCCATTCGCTTGTCACGGCGAACAGTCGCCGCCATCCGGCAAAACCTGTTCTGGGCCTTTATTTACAATTTGGTGGGCATCCCGATCGCTGCCGGGCTGTTGTTTCCGGTAAATGGCTTTTTGCTCAACCCCATGCTTGCCGGTGCGGCAATGGCCTTGAGTTCGGTGAGTGTGGTCGCAAACAGCCTGCGGTTGAAATGGGTGGCGTGATCGTTTTTTCACAACACTTTCTCTGCCATTCTCGACAATCAACAAAGTATGGTTAAGCAGACTTCGCACAAAGTGCGTTTCTTGCACGGGACTGTCCTTTAACTGTAGCATTTATTCACCACGGAGGCACGGAGTACACAGAGAAATTTTCATCTGAAAAGGGAAAAACTCCGTGTACTCCGTGCCTCCGTGGTGAATAAAAAACTACGGTGGTCGTATTCCTGGAAGTACTTTTGAAACAGTCGTTTTTCTAACCAAATAATAGCAATCAATGAAACTATTCCTGTCTACCTGTCTTTGCCTCTGTTTATGTATTTGCGGGCTTTCTGCCCAAATTTTATTAGAAGAAAATTTTGAAGCGCCGGGTTTGCCTTCAGGTTGGAGTGTACAAACCAATGGCACCGACGGAGGTTGGCTCGTGGGTACCGCAAACGCTTTGTCTACGCAATCGTTCGGCATTCCATCCAACGGCTCGCAACGCATTGTCGCCACCAACGATGACAAATGTGACTGTGACAAAACACAGGATTACCTCATCACACCGGCTATCGATCTGAGTGCGGCACTTAACCCGGTGTTCAAAGCAGATGTACTTTTTGGCCGCAAAACCTACCAAACCGCTACGGAAGTGGGTACGATTGAAGTTTCGGAAGATAAAATCAACTGGACGGTGGTGTATACTTTTCCCGGACATTCGGGTTGGAGCCCGGTCGTGGTTGACCTGAGTGCTTTTGCCGGAAAAAGTACGGTTTACGTAGCGGTGCACTATAACGACGGCGGTGGCTGGCTATACGGGATGGCAATCGATAATGTGAAGATCGAGGAGCCGAGTAACCTCGATGCCGCTTTGACAAAGGTGGTTGCACGGAGTTTTGGTGAGGAGAATGTCGATTTCCCGATCCGCGGCACGCTGCTCAACAACGGAATCACCCCCATCACCGAGTTGGAAATTACGTACACACTCAATGGCGCCAACCCGGTTTCCGGCACCTTGAACGGATTGAATATTGCGCCCTTCACGACCTTTGAATTTGAACATCCAAAAACCTGGACGCCGGATGCCGGCGGTAAGTACACCGTGGAAATGACGATCAGTTCGATAAATGGGCAGACCGATGCAAACATGGCCAATAACAGCCTAAGCTTTGAAACAGAAATTTACCCGCACGTTGTCCCGCCAAACCGCATCGACGAGTTTCTGGCCGCGCCGCCGGTTTTTGAAACCATTGCCACTGCAGCCAACCAGCTCAACCTGCCTACCGACCTCGACTTTTTCCCGATTCTCGGAAAAAACGAGCTTTGGGTAATCAATGAGCGCAACGAAGACATCGGCGGCAGCACCCTTACCATTTACGATGCCGGTACGCCCGACCAAAGTTTCCTGCACCGGGTCGACGGCAACGCCTGGCACTTCATGTCGCTGCCAACCGGCATTGCTTTTGGCGACAACTTCAATTTTGCCAACTCCCCCGGCGTAAAAGACGCCAACCACAACAACGGCACCTTCACCGGCCCTACCCTTTGGACAAGCGATCCGGCTATTTACGCTATGCCCTCCGGTGGCAATGGCAGCCACATTGATATGTTGCACGGCAGCCCCTACAGCATGGGTATTGCGCACGAAGTAGACAATGTGTACTGGGTTTTTGACGGCTGGAACAGTACAATCGTACGGTACGATTTTCAAGAAGATCATGGCCCAGGCAACGACGATCACAGCGATGCCATCGTGCGCCGATACACAGAAATTCAAGTGAAAGCCGACCGCCCCGTGCCCAGCCACCTCGTGCTCGACAAGGCATCCGGCTGGCTGTATGTGGTAGACAATGGCAATGACCGGGTGCTGCGGCTCGATATCAACTCCGGACAAGTGAACAATGCATTGCCCATGATCAATGAGCCCCTTGCGGAGCACACTTCCGTTAATTCCGTTACCTGGGAGGTGATCATCAATCAGGGCCTGACCCGGCCGTCCGGCATTGAGATCATAGGAAACCGCTTGTTGGTCAGCGATTACGCAAACGGCGATATTCTGGTGTATGATATGGACAACAATTTTGCCGCCCTCGGAAAAATTGCTACCGGCCAGCCGGGAATCACCGGCTTGAAAGTCGGGCCTGATGGCGCGATCTGGTACACCAACCGTACGCAAAACACCCTGCGCAAAATCACGCCCGGCCTGGCCTCCTCCACCGGCGCACCGGCACTGCTTGCTCAGGTGCGGGTGATGCCGAACCCGACAACCGGAATTTTGCAGGTGCAATTGCCCGAATCCGGCGAAGCCAACCTCATGCTGAACGATCTCACCGGAAAACAAATCCAGCGTGTACAACATGCCCGAAACGGTCAGCAACTGGACCTGGGCGCCTTGCCGAATGGCGTGTACCTGCTTACGATTGCCGGTGAAGGGTATTCTACAACGCGGAAGGTGGTTTTGAGTAAATAACTCTGATTTACGAATTACGATTTACGAATTACGATTGGTTCACCTTTCCGAAATGGGGATGTTTTCAATCTACCCAAATACTGCGGGTAAGCAAGGATCTATCCACCCTCAGAAAGGTGAACCAATCGTAATTCGTAAATCGTACTTCGTAAATCAATCATACATCCGCGCAATGCCCTCCAGGTGTTTTTCCATGGAAAATTGAGGGCCGAGTTGGCCGCCCAAAGTGTAGGCTTTTTCAGCCAACTCGGAGAAATGCGCCACGCCGTTCAAAAAACGGTCCCGGGCTTCTGCATAATTGGCCGGATCGCCTAGTAAAAATGCCGGATCACCGCCGTGTATCTCATCAAAGGCGGGAAGATTGCTGGCCAGCACCGGAAGACCGGTGAGCAAAGCTTCCAGCACGACATTGCCGAAGGATTCGTGGGCGCTGGGGAAAATAAACAAGTCCACATCGGCATAAAAAGCAGCCATATCCTGTACCCAGCCGTGAAAAATTATCCGGTCGCGATAGGGGCTTTCCGCAGCCTGGGCCTCGAGGGCGCCAAGGAGATTGCCTGTGCCGGCAAGGTGCAGCTCGAGTTTTGGGTGTTGGCCGGCAATTTCATTGAACAAGCGGATCGTCAGATCCACATTCTTTCCCGTATGCAAACGGCCGATATAGGCCAGCCGCCGCAGTTCCGTTCGCCGGTGTCGTTTTGCCAAAAAAGTTTCCACGTCGAATCCATTGTACACGATATGCAGTTTTTTCCGCAAGATCTTTTGCCGGAAAACTGCTGCGCTATGCGTGGAATTGGCCACTACCCGAAACGGAAACAAGCCACACAGCAACCAGGCAGTTTTCAAGTAAATCCGTTCGAGGGTTGATTTCCAATACTTGGTCCCATGAATATGGTAAACCGGCTGCTGAACACCCGCGAGCAGCGTGAGCAGCAACACAACCGGCCCTGAATTGACCAGGTGAAAAACCCCATCGCGGTGCTGCCGACAATACCGGAAATAGGCTTTGTAACAATCCAGGTTTTTGTCATAACCGGCTTGAAAGTGTAATTCCGGCAGCGTGGACAATTCATTTTCCGAAGGGCGCAAGCTGTAGAGATACTGCTTCCGTGTTTTTGAAAAGTGCTCGATATAGGCCGTAACCAGTGATTCGGCACCACCTGGCAGTGTTTTCCAAAGGATATAGTGGACAGGTTTTTTCATGGATAAACCATTCAATGTTTCAATCTATTAAATTTTATTTTTAGTCTAACCTAAAAATAAAGTAAAACTTCCCTTATTTTTGCCAAAACTAAGATGCCTATGCAAAACTCAACCAAAATACTCTTTTTAGCCGGGCTTTTGGCCCTGGAATTGGGTTGTGAAAAAACCTTCCCTTCGGCTCCGGAGGATGCAACCCTGCTCGACGGCCCTGTTGAAGGACTTAGCAATGATCAAGCCAGACAATTTCTCGCAGGTGACAAAGCCTTCAATGCTGAAATTTTTACTGCCGCCACTGGCCTGGGTCCGCTGTTTGTAGCCACCAGTTGTGGAAGTTGCCATCCAGGTGATGGAAAAGGGCACCCGACCAATGCATTGATCCGTTTTGGCCAGTCTGACAGTTCCGGCAACCAGTTTTTGCACTTGGGCGGCCCACAGCTCCAGCACCGCGCGTTGCCCGGTTATGGTCCGGAGCAAATACCGGCGGGTGCACCGTTTTCGAAACTCCTGCCACCGGCCAATACCGGCCTTGGCTTCCTGGAAATCGTGCCGGATGCCGAAATCCTGGCCCTGGCAGATCCCGACGACCTGGATGGCGACGGCATTAGCGGGCGGCCCAATTGGGTGGATTTGCCCGGCTACTTGTCGCCTCGGCCTGATGCAATTGCGCAGCATGGAAAATATATCGGCCGTTTTGGAAAAAAAGCCGCCGTATACGACCTGCTCCAGCAAACAGCCAACGCCTACAACCAGGACATGGGCGTGACATCCACCTATGCACCATTCGATACCTACTCCGGCGTCGAAATTGATCCTGAGGTGCCCAACAAAACCGTGGAAGACGTGGTATTTTACCTGCGTACCCTCAAAGCGCCCATCGCCCGGAATACGACGAAGGCCGATGTTGCCGCTGGTAAATTATTGTTTGAACAAAGCGGGTGTGCAAGTTGCCACATGCCTACCCTGCGCACCGGAGCATCGCGGATTGCAGCCCTGGAATTTCGTGAAATTGCGCCCTACACGGACTTACTGCTCCACGATATGGGTCCAGAACTCGATGACGGCTACACGGAAGGCTCGGCGCTGTCTTCCGAATGGCGAACTCCGCCGCTCTGGGGGTTGGGGCTGTCGAAAAATAGTCAGGGCGGCGAGTACCATCTCCTGCACGACGGACGCGCCAACAGCATTGAAACGGCTATCCTGTTGCACGGCGGTGAGGGCTCCGGCAGCCGCGACAGGTTTAAGGCACTTTCCGACACTGAACGCAGGCAACTACTCGCTTTTTTAGAATCTCTTTGAATCCAGTTTTCATCCTGTCAAATTCATATATGCAACGACGGAAATTTATAAAAACCGCCTGTATGGGTGCGGCCTGCTGCGTGGCTGGCGGGAGTGCACTGCTCCAGGGCTGTGGTACCGCTGTGTATTACGCCGAATATCAGTTGACTGGCAAGCGTTTGGCCGTAGAAAAAAGCGCCTTTCAGTACACAACGAAAAAAGGGGAACTGCATGAGCGCATGTTTGTGCTGGTTAAACCCACCGGTGCAGCCTTTCCAATTTCACTTTATCGCACCCCGGAAGGTTATACCGCCTGCCTGATGCGCTGTTCGCATCAAGCTTGCGAAGTGGAAGTGCAGGGCAGCCGTTATGCTTGCCCTTGCCATGGCTCCGAATTCGACATCTATGGCACGGCGCTTAATGGCCCGGCCGATCAACCTTTACAAACATTTAAACTTGAGGAAAATGAAACTCAAATTTTCATTCTTTTACCCTAAGTCCTGCTTACCGTTTTTTTTACTTGCTGTTGCAACTTCGGCCTTTGGCCAAACACAATTACCCCTTGTTTCGGATGCCGATTCCACAAAGCCAATGAACATGGATGCCACGTACACACGCCCGTTTTTGCAACTGGGAAAAATGCCTGTGGCCCTGGGTGGTTATGTGGAAGCCAATACTGCCTGGACATCCGAAGACGGAGTATCGGAAGGGTTGTCGTTTCAGGTTCCCAGGGTGACGCTGTTTGCCTCCTCCGCCATTGGGCGCTACATAAAGTTTTTAACAGAAATCGAGTTTGAAGAAGGTGGCAGGGAGATCAATGTCGAATATGCCTCCATGGATGTGCAGTTCCTCCCGGCCCTCAACCTGCGCGGCGGCATTATTTTGAATCCCATTGGGGCGTTCAATCAAAACCACGACGGCCCAAAATGGGAATTTGTTAACCGGCCGGTGGCTTCAACCCAAATGCTGCCCGCTACCTGGTCGAACGCCGGATTTGGCGTGCACGGAAAATTTTATCAGGGTCCCTGGACGTTCGGTTATGAAACTTACCTGACCAACGGATTTGATGAAAGCATCATCGATAACCCGGAAGGGCGCACGGCATTGCCGGAAGCCAAGGAAAATGGTGAACGGTTCGAAGAAAGTTTTAACGGCCGACCCCTGCTAACTGCCAAAACAGCCATCCGCCACCGGCAGATCGGGGAGCTCGGGCTTTCCTATATGGGCGGCACGTTCAACAAATTTGAAGATGATGGCCTTACGGTAGATAAAAAACGGCAGGTGCATGTTTTTGCCGTCGACTTCAATACGCAACTGGCTGCTACTGCGACTACCATCCTCGGTGAATGGGCCTGGGTATTGGTGGATGTGCCGGATACCTATGATCCGCAATACGGCAACAAACAGTACGGCGGCCACCTGGACATCGTGCAACAGGTATTTTCCGGTCCTATTCTTCGGTGGCAGAAAGCGGCGTTCAACCTAGCTGCCCGGCTTGATTATGTCGACTGGAATGTGGGTAATTTTGACAACACCGGCGACTCAATTGGCGACAGCCTGTTCGGCATCTCCGGCGGGGTCGGTTTCAGGCCTACCGCTCAGACCGTAATTCGATTGAATTATGTATACCAGTGGAAGCACGATCTGTTTGGAAATCCTCCGGCGCATTTGGCAGGCTGGTATTTTGGGTTGAGCTCGTATTTCTGATTTACGATTTTGGATTTTCGATTTACGATTGGTTCACCCTCCCTATACCAATATGTTTTCAATTAACGTAAACGCTGAGAAAAGGCAAGCAAATTCCCTTTCCCAGTAAGGTGAACCAATCGTAAATCGTAAATCGTAAATCGTAAATCGTAAATCAAAACTCCATATTTCCTTCGCCCCCGCGGTCGCCTTCACCACCTTCGCGGCCCTTTTCCCGGTCTTTTTGGCGGTTGATGCGATAGCTGACAGTCATGGAAATCTGGCGCGCACGCCACTGCCAATCCCCTTCATTGTAAAAATCATCGCCCTGGGTAATGTAGCGCCAGCGGCGGCTGTTGAATACGTCGCGCACACTCAGCGTGAGCGTGCCTTTGGATTTGAGAATGTCCAGGCTCGCTGCCAGATCGGCGTGGTACATGGCCTTGGATCTTCCCTGCGTAGTATTCCGGGGAGCGCGGTAATTAAAATTGACCTGGACATCCAGTTTTTTCATAATTGTCGTCCGGGAAGAAAGCCGGCCCGACCAGGTGTAGGTGTCGGCGTTCAAATCCTGGCCTTCGTAAGCACCGCGCGTGATCGACCGGAAGAAGTTGACATTCCCGTTGATCTTCCAAAACTCAAAAGGCTCATAGGAGCCGGTGAACTCAAGCCCGTAGTCATCCTGCTTGGACAAGTTTACCGGCAGCGTAAGGGATGATGTATCGGATAGTTGCTGGCGGATACGCTCGATCACGCCGCTGGTGTGCCGGTAGTAAATGGCGGAGGTAACGGAACCTTTGTCCCAGTGCTTGAGGTGGGAAAGTTCGTACGCATCGGTAAACTCCGGGTCCAGGTTTGGGTTACCACTTCGGAAATTTCGCGCGTCGCTATAGGTAAAAAACGGGTTCAAATCCCAAAAACGCGGACGGCGAATCCGGCGGCTGTAGCTCACTTGCACCGTGTGTTGTCCGGGCAATTCATACCCAAGGTGGCCGCTGGGAAAAAGATTGACGTAGATGGGCCTGTCATTAATTTCCTGCGTGGCCACCAGTTCTGTTTTTACATCGGAAAGTTCGGAACGCACGCCAAGCTGCCAGGAAAAGCGGCGCTGTTTGTTTCCCACAATGGCATACGCAGCATGAATGTTCTCATCGTATTTCAGCGTGTTGGTCAGCCCGGGTAGTGTTTCCCAAGTGGAATTCAGGAGGCTCTCCACCTTAAAATCGTTGCGGATGTCGCGCAATCCGGCGCGGTAGCCCAGTTCAAACTTGCCGTCTTTCGCAAAGGGGTGAATGTAATCGACCTGGAAGATCAGGTTGCGTTCGCCTTCTTTGTTGAACGAGCGCTGGACGAGGTCGGGCTCACCGGAGGGCAGGCCGTCGGCGGCATAGAATCGCTCGCGGAAATCGGAGTTTTCCTGCTCGGTATTATCCTGAAAGCGCACATCGGCGATGAGTTCATGGCCGTCGCGTTCAAAGTTTTTGTTGTAGCGCAGGGAGTACTCGAGATTGGGTTCTTTTTCCGTTTCATCGTCGGTCCGGCGGGTCGTTCCGGTGGGATTGCTGAGGCTGTTCCGGTAATCGCTGTACAGGATTTCACCGAAGTTGTCCTCATTGCTGTAGCGCCAGGAAAAGGCCGTAGTCAGGCTGTTCTGCGGGTTAAAGAAATAATCGGCCCCAAAGCGCACACTGTTCGAAATCCCGCTACGCTGGCGATCGCGGTCCAACTGGGTAATGAAGGTAGTATCGCCGGCGTAGAACTCCTGGTACTGGCTGCCGGAGCCGGGGCGTTCGTTGTACCGCAAGCCGTAGGAGGAGAAAAAGTTGAATTTATTTTTCCGGTAGTTCAGGTTTACACTGACACCGTATTCGGCCGGGTTGCCGGCGGTGAGGTCGATGGCTCCATTGAATCCGGGCGACTGATCTTTTTTCAGCACGATATTGATAATGCCGGCCATCCCTTCCGCTTCGTACCGGGCCGAGGGATTGGTGATAACTTCCACCCGGTCGATCAGGTTGGCGGGCAATTGCCGCAGGCCGTTTGTGTTGCTGATGCCAACCAGGCCCGATGGGCGGCCATCTACCAGGATACGGACACCGCTGCTGCCGCGCAGGCTTACATTGCCTTCCACATCGACATTTACGGAGGGCACATTGTCGAGCACATCCGCTGCAGTTCCACCCCGGTTCGCCAGGTCTTTTCCCACATTGAACACGCGCTTATCGAGCGACATTTGGACCTGACTTTTTTCAGCGCGTACGATTACTTCGTCGAGTGTGTTGGCCGCGGCTTCCAAGGCTATTGTTTCCAGATCGGCAACCGGGTTTGCCTTACTCAAAGCAATATTGCCGATAAACCGAATTTGATAACCCAAAAAATCCAGGCGCAGGTAATATTGCCCGAAATCTGCTTTTAACTGGAAAAAACCCTTTTCGTCCGTAAAACCACCCGCAGCCACACTGCTATCCGCAGTATTAATAAGGGCAATGGTTGCGAATTCGAGTGGAAGCCGGGTTTGGGCATCAACAACCAGCCCTTTCACCAGTCCCAAACGGTTGGGAGCAGGATTTGAAGGCTGCGCAAAGAGCAAGAGCGGGAAAAATAGCAGGAAGGGGACAATTACGTTGCGGAGGGTGAAATAGGTCATGAAATACGGTGGATTATTCCGATAAGTAAATTTGATTGTTTGCCTTGTTAAATACAAATCCTGTGATTTGGTTCAAAATCAGCCATTTAAAGTTGCCGTGCTACGATTTCGTGCTTTAATAAAAGCGTTCGAAGCCAGTGTCGGTCAAAAGCAATTTGCGCTCCCTGACCGCCTGCCGGCAACCCTGATTTTTACCATCAAATACGAATCGCACGTTGAAATACCTGGCCGGCAGCACGCAGGCGGTACTGGTAGCTGCCCGGGGAGATGTGCCAATCGGCAGGTCGAAACAGGAAAGTATGACTACCCCTTGGCATATAATCATCAATGAGCGAGCGCAGTACATGGCCGGCCATATCCAGCAGCTGCAAGTGCACCGCCGACCCTTGTGTGATGGAGAACTTGATTTCGTAGGCGCCAAACATTACCGGGTGGGCATTATGGCCGAGCAGAGAGCACAGACCGTTGTCGCCCAAATTGGGTGGCATTGCCGGAACGAGCCCCGGGATAGTCGGCGTCGGTTTACCCAGGACGTATTGCACCAGTTCGGGGGTATTGCCCAGCCAGTCCTGAAGCACTGAGGCGTATACATCCCGGAAATCGACGCTGAAAGGCGGGTCACCCACCGGGTTGGGGTTGCTCATGTCCTGATATTGACCCACGAAACCGTTGCCGATCCCACCGCCAAACAACAGCGTGTGCGTACCCGCGCCATGGTCGGTCCCCCGGGAGCCGTTTTCATAGATTGACCGGCCGAACTCGGAAAAGGTCATGGTCAGCACTTTTTGAGGCCAGTCAGAATTGTTGGCGCCGAGGTCGTCATAAAAAGCCCGAACAGCAGAAGACACCTGTTCGAGCAAATTGAGGTGTCCGGTGAGCTGATTGGCATGCGTATCAAAATCGGCAAGGCTCACCAAAAATATTCGGGTACCCAGCTGTCCTTTGATCACGCGGGCGATGATCGACATGGGCGCCGAAAGGTCGTTGACGTCGGGGTAAACCACGTCGTTTTTACCGGCGTTGAACGCCTGCTGGATCGTTTCGGAATAGCGGAAAGCGGCATTCGCAGTATGGCGCACGTAGGCCAGTTCCAGTTCGCGAAAGGAGTTGCCGAGCGAAGCCGTTTCATACAACTGGCCCGTTTGGGCAATCTGATAAAACTGTTCAGGGCTACTGATCGACAGGGCCATATTGGCATCGTCGGCCTTGAAAATCAAATTGGAATTAGAACCAATCTGCATGGCTGGCGGGATGGACGGCGGGGCATCCAGAAATGCGGCGTATTCATTATCGAGAAAGCGGCCGATCCAGCCGGTTTCAATCACTGAATCGGAGCCGCTACCGGACATTATAATATCGGAAGAACGGAAATGGCTGTAATTGGGAATCGGGTAGCCGACATTGAAAATCGTCTTCATCATGCCTTCGTTCCACAACGACTCCAGGGCATTAGTTTCCACCGGCATGCCATATTCATTGCTGAGCGCCCAGAGCTTATTGTCGGGGATACCCAGGTTGGGGCGCAGGTTGTAGTATTCGGAACTGCCGCGCTTGACCACCGTATTCAGGCCATCATTGCCGCCGTCGAGGCGAATAAGTACCAGAATGCGATCATTGGAGCCCCCTCCACCAGCCATGGCAGCCAACAGCGGCGACGGTTGAAAGATGCGGACCGGGCTGTTCGCCAGCAGAAAACTCCCGGCGCCCAGCAGACCGGAAGCTGATAGAAAATCGCGGCGCGACCAGAGCCGATGCTCGCGGTCGTGAGCTGCTCCGTGTTCAAGGGCAGCGCCAAAACGCTGTTTGTATTTTTTACTCATGATTATTTTCATTGGAAAATTAAAAAAACGAATACCGGGCTTTCCGGTGATTTTCGGCCTGCTTCAGGTCAGTTGGTACTCGGGCATGCGCACCAGGTATTTGTACAGGTTCACGATCTGGTCGGGCACTTCATCCCAGTTCAGGTTCCAGGAACCATCGGTATAATAGCCCTCCGGAATACCTGCTTTGAAGCGGTCTACCGCACCATTGAAATATATCGTTCCGAGCGACTGCCCGAGGAAAAAGTCGGTCAATGCGGCGGTAATAGTCACCGGGTCATTGCTGTTGTTGCTGAGTGTGCGGGCCAGTTCGCGGAGGTACTCTTTGATGTCGTTGTTGGTCATCAGAAAGGTGAGCATCAGGTCGCAGTAGTTCCAGCGCCGGGTCAGGCGGCTTTCATTCAGCCATTCGCGGTGCCCTGGCCAACCGGCCACATTCGGTGGCCCGTACACAATAAATTGGCCGAGTTGGTTGGCATAAAAATTCATGTCGCCAAACCAGTTGGGTTGTATATGCACAGTGGCTTTCACCCCACCCATTTTAAAAATCGGGAGCAAGGCGTCGAGCGGACTTTTAATCTTGGCGTTTAAAAAACGCTCTTCGAAAAAATGCTCGCTTTTGAACAACTGTTTGAATACGGGCAGGAGTTCCCAGTCGTTGTTGCGAAAGGTGGCGGCCAGGCCTTCAATGATATCGGCGTCCTGGTGCTGATAAACAAAGTGCCGGTAAATTTTCCCGGTAACAAAGTGCGAAACCTGCTGCGGGCGTTCGCTAAAAATGAGGTTGTGCGCTGAATCGAAGTCGAAGTTTCCGGTTTGTCCAAAAATAGTTTTGGGCGTATTGTCAAATTTTGCCGGATCAAAAAAGGCCGCTGTGCATTCATTGAAAGAAGCTTGCCAGCCGGTAAGCGCCCGCGACATTTCCACGACATCAAACTGGGTATAGCCGTTGCTCTCCCCCATGGTAAACAGTTCCATGAGCTCGCGCGCATAGTTTTCGTTGGGTTCACCTGCTTCATTCAAGTTGCCGTTCAGATAGACCAGCATGGCAGGATTTTTGCCCATTTGAACCGTGAACTCCCGAAAGTTACTAAAGGCATATTCATGCAGCAGGGAGTAATAACTCCACATGTAGGAATTGCACCCATAGACCAAAAGTTCTGTAACAAAATGGTTGTGCCAGAAAAGAGCCATTCGGGCGCGTACCCCTTCGTCGAGCATATCGGTGTACCACATGAAGCGCATGTCTTCCCGGTGTTGGTCGTACAAAACCTTGTCGCCATTGTAATCGCTGCTAACCCAATTGGCCCAAACAGGCGGCGTGGGCGCCGGAAGTGCCGCAGCAGTATTGAGCAACTGGTCCACCAAAGCAGACGGAGTCATTTGCAGTCCCTGCTGAATTTGCTCGATTGTTGCACTGAATCCCAGGCGGCGGTACAGGTGTGCTACACGTCGGGCATTCCAGGGTTTATCGGGTGATGGCACGTAGGGATCGAGGGTGTTATTCAGAACCTTTGCAGCCTGCGTTTCTGTACCGGCAGAATCCGTAATCGTGTCGATTTGGTTTGGCATAGTGTTAAAAATTGATATGAACAAAGGTTAGTAAAATTCTGTCTAACCCATCTTACTATTCAGATTCGTGTCAGATATTATCAAACCCGGTGCTTAATGGGGACGGGCAAAATCAAATCCTCCGGAAGGCACTAACTTTATTCCTGATTTCGGTCAATTGTTGTTTGAAGAGGATCGAACTTTCGACTGCGACATGTTTATTGATCCAACAAAAACTGAGCCTTATGCGCCTTTTAATACTTGTTTTTTCCATACTTTATTTCTGTTTCAATGGCGTTACGCTGCACAGTCAGACAACGTTATTTGAAGAAAAATTCGACAACTGCATTTTGCCGGCAAACTGGCAAACCAAGGTAACCGGAAACCAGCTGGTGCAGTGGTATGTCGGCACTTCCCAAAATAGCGCTGCGCAGGGACAAAGTATCGATGGCAGTTGTTTTCTGTTTATCGACGACGACAATGCCGGACAAAATACACCCGGTTATATCCTGGAATTCACATCGCCTGCATTCAACACCAGTTTGCACGAAAGGGTTGAACTCAGCCTCGATGTGCACTTCCGGTACCGGTCCCCCACGACGCAACAAGCGCTTGACATTCTTGTTACTGACGGCAGTTCCGAACAACTGCTCTACCGTTTCGATCAATACCAAAATACCGGCGATCAGATCAGTGATTTCGTTACACTGCGGTACGACCTAAGCCTCGTAAAACGGGCATCCAATGTCCGTTTGATCCTACGCTACAAAGATAATGCCGGGGAATGGGGCTGGTGGGCCGGTATAGACAACATCAAGGTGGTGGGTTCCGGTACCGGTACCGTACTTGTCGGGGAAGGGTTTAATGGCTGCGCCAAACCTGCCGGCTGGGAAACAGCTGTTCTGGCCGGGCAAAATGACTGGCAATTCGGGCATGTACCAACCACTTCGGCAGCCCACGGGCACGGAAGTTCGATCGATGGCACCTGCTTTGTTTACTTCGACGATGATGCCCTCGGTGGACAAGCCCCGCCGTCCACGATCAAACTAACTTCTCCGTGGTTCAACGGCACCGATTATTTCAATTATACCCTCGACTATGATATTATTCTGCGCTATACCGGCGAGACGATAAAAGTGTACCTGGAAAATGAATCTGGAATTAAAACCACCCTGTTTCAATCGACAGGGCAAGTTGGCGGGCCCTGGCTTCCGCAATCTGTTCACCACAGCTACGATTTGAACCCGTATCGCTCTACGCAATTGCGGGTAGTATTTGAATATACCGACAACGGCGTTTTCGGATATTGGGTAGGGCTTGATAATTTCAAAGTAGTTGGTGAAGGATCAGCCATTGATTTTTGCAACCAGGCGCAAAAGATATATACCGGTGAGCCTTGTGTGGAAGCCGACAATTCCACGGCTTTGTTCAATGGGCCGGCGCCGGATTGCAGTGGCCGGGCTGTTTCGTCCCTGTGGTTCCGCTGGGTTGCCGATTTTGACGGAATTGCTCAGTTAAACACCAATGCCAATTTCAACGACATCGTCAATATTTACACCAATGTTTGTACAAACCTGGCTCCGGTGCTCTGTAACAACCGCGACGAACACGGTTTTACCGGAGAAACCACTTACTTCCAGGCAGAATTTGATCAAACATATTTTATCCGGGTTGCGGGTCAGGCAGACGGATTCGGGCTTGAACACGGTAGTGTTTGTGTCGATATCAATCAAACGGATGCCTACCCGGTCAAACCGGTCAATGATGATTGTAATAATGCCATACCCTTGACTGTCAATGGCGCATGCCTAAACGGCACCAACCGCAATGCTGACATGTCGGCAACCCTGCCGTCGCTGAACGCACTGGCCCGCGCCGATGTGTGGTACAAGTTTACTGCGGGTGCGCTGCTCCCGGGCGATGTACTTTCGGTAAAGAGCAACGCCAGTTTTTCAGATATCATCACCGTTTATTCGGGTAGCTGCAACAGTCTTACCGAAGTAGCCGGCAACAACAAGGGCGGCAACCTGCAATTGCCGGCACTCACACAGGGAGCGACTTACTACGTTCAAATTGCCGGGTCATTTGCCTCCATTGAAGGTACTTTATGCCCGGCGTTGAGTGTTAAGCAAAGCAATGTTTTACCCAACAACAACTGTGTGAATGCTACTCCGGTAAGTTTGGGTGCTTTGTGTACTGCAGGAAATAATACCGGCGCGACTTTTTCGGGTTACCAACCAACTTGTGCCGTTAATGTTGACCGGGATATTTGGTTTTCTTTTATAGCACCTTCATTCGGGTCGGTCCAAATTAATACCGGCGCGACTTTTGAGCATATCGTGGCTGTTTGGACAGGCGATTGCACCGATCTCAAACCAGTTTTCTGTAGCCAAAACCCTCTACGATGCGATGGCTATGTAACCGCCGGCAGTTTGAACGCCGGGCAAAAATATTATGTCCAGATTGCTTCCTGGAATGATGCCGGAGGTGTAAACACGGGAAATGTGTGCCTGAAAATCCTGGATGGCCAAGTTCCACCAGACTTCAGCCCGCTTACCCTTAATGTACTACAGCCCTGTGTCGGGATCGACTCGGCGCGCCTGTATGTTGAAGTGACCGGCGGAGTGCTGCCGTACACCTATGCTGCCGATATGAACGGGCAGATTATACCCAGCGGGGAATCGTATGCGGTTATTGTGATGGACGGTATGGGCTGCGAAGTCCAGCAATTAGGCACTGCCGTTGCTTGTGCGTCAAACGTGTGTACCACCAATACCACGATCCAGACAAACAGTCCTACCTGTAAAGGGGGGTCCAACGGCTCGCTCCTCGCTTCTGTAAGCGGCGCTGTCACTACCCTGCAATATAAGTGGTCGAATGGCTCCGAATCTGCGCTGAATTCCAACCTGAAAGCTGGCACCTATACACTTACCGTTACGGAATCGAACGGCTGTGTGGAAGTCGTGACGGCTACCCTGACCGATCCACCGGGAATGACACTTAACGCCACCGGCTCCAGCATTTCCTGTGCAGGCAATACAAATGGTTCGGTCATGCTAAGTGTTTCGGGTGGCGCGCCAGGATACAGTTTCCAGTGGTCGGGAGGTCAAACTTCCTCCAGCCTAAACAATTTACCGGCAGGCACTTACACGGTGACGGTCTCTGATCAGAACAACTGTACGGCAACGATTAGCGCAACTGTTACGTCACCACCGTTGTTGCAGGTGGCTACAACGCATACCGGCATTTCTTGTTTTGGCGCTTCGGACGGCACTATTAACCTGACTGTATCAGGCGGAACCGCCGGCTATAGTTTTATGTGGTCGGGAAGCCAAACAAGTCCAAACCTGAGCAATTTGCCGCCAGGCACTTACACGGTAACGGTCACAGACCAAAAAAACTGCACCGCGGTAGCCAATGCAACCATACTTGAACCGGGATTGCTACAGGTGAGCACAGTCCCGACAAATGCCGCATGCCATGGTGTTTCAAATGGCGGCATCAGTACCGTGGTCTCCGGGGGCACCGCGGGTTTTGAGTTTCTATGGTCGGGAGGTCAAACAGGCCCCAACCTGAACAACCTACCTGCGGGCACTTACACCGTTACCGTGACAGACAATAACAACTGTACAACTACAACCAGTGCCACGATTACCGAGCCTGCAGCAATACAACTTACAGCGACACCTACCAATGTGACTTGCTTTGGCGCTGCCGACGGCATGATCAGCACCACTGTTTCGGGCGGCGCAGCAGGCTTTACCTATAGCTGGTCCAACGGGGCTGATACTCCCAACCTGGATAGTCTGACGCCTGGAACATTCAGTTTAATTGTTACCGATGCCAGTGGCTGTACGGCCAGCCTGGCCACATTTATTACAGGGCCGCCAGCCCTGGATTTCAGTGCCAACCGGGTGAATGTGTCCTGCTATCTCGGCGCCGATGGCGCCATTCAACTGAATTTGGCAGGGGGCGTCCCGGGTTTTACCTATTTGTGGTCGACGGGCTCAACAGAAAAAGACCTCACGGGTTTGCAAGCGGGGAGTTATACGGTTACCATTACCGAGTCCAACGGCTGCACCAATCTGGCAAACGTTGTACTGTCCGAACCAGATACGCTATTTATCGTCCAGCAGTCGATACAGCAGCCGCTTCAAGGCCAGCAAAATGGGGCTGTAGATGTGAGCATTGCCGGAGGTACGCCACCATTCACCTATACCTGGACGTTGAATAATACCAGTGTGATCAGTACACAGGAAGATCTGGTTGGTGCGCCCGGTGGGCAGTATAGCTTAGTGGTAACAGACAGCAATTCCTGTACGGCAAGTTTTGCGGTTGTCCTGACGGAAATTGTCGGGACCATCAACCCGGCAGCTTCAGATTTACAGGTGTTGGTCTATCCTAACCCGGCAAATGACAACCTTACCGTTACCATCGACATGGCGAACCCGAGACCGCTTCGGTTCCGGTTCATCGACCTGCTGGGCAGGTTATCTCTGGAACGCCAGACAGCAACACAATCAACACGTCAGGTACAGACTTTTAACCTCAAGGATATGCCTGCAGGAATGTATTTATTACAGGTTTTGGCTGCAGACGGTCAATACACACAGCCGGTTGTGATTGCACGGTAATTACAGGTATTTTGTATTTTGGAATCCAACCCATTCTACTCCAAATTGGGTAATTTCTTATTTAATGAAAATTTAAGCCGTGCAATAGGCCATAGTTATCTTTACGTATGGTTATTTGTTACTATCTTTGAATGTAAATTCCTCTACAAAGGTCTGTTACCAATTACTTCCTCGCCTATGGATTGGCACGACTTTTGTCTCCCGTAGTATCCTAATCTGCATTGGTTATCAACTAATTGTACATTCGTTTAATGTATGAAAATTGATAATACAAAATATCCTGATGCCCCGACAGATACCCCCCTAGGTATTTAAGACAGTGCAGCAAAAGACATCCTCCGCTTTGTTTAAAATTCCCCCCACGGTTCGTGTGGGAATTAATTCGTTTACAGTACAAAAGCACTCAACGTGTCGAACCAATCATATTATGCACATACCAGCGCTTTTTTAGACGATGGTTGTGTAATTGGAGAAGGAACTAAGATTTGGCATTTCTGCCATATAATGGCTGGCGCCCATATTGGCGCCAATTGTTCATTGGGGCAAAATGTATTTGTTGCGGCTGATGTCCATCTCGGTAACAATGTCAAAATTCAGAACAATGTTTCCATTTACACCGGAGTCATTTGTGAGGACGATGTGTTTTTGGGACCATCCATGGTTTTTACCAATGTGGTGAATCCACGCAGCGCAGTAAACAGGAAAGATGCCTACAAAAAAACCCACGTAGGCCGCGGCTCCACTATCGGCGCCAACGCTACCATAGTATGTGGCACAAAAATCGGCGCTTATGCCTTTGTTGGAGCCGGCGCCGTGGTAACGAAAGATATACCGCCCTACGCACTAGTTGTTGGCAACCCGGCGCGAAGGATAGGCTGGATGAGTGAACATGGCGAACGCCTGCATTTTAACGATCAGGGCATTGCAGTTTGCCCCGGTAGCAACCAGACATACCGGCTGGTTGCTGGTCTTGTACAAAAGTTGGATACAAAACCCGTCGAGCAATAAACACAATAATCTCTAATCCATAGGAATAACAGAATTAATGAAACGATTTGTACTTATTGGTGCTGCCGGATATATCGCTCCCCGCCACATGCGCGCGATACAGGATACCGGAAATACGTTGGTTGCTGCGTTAGACCCTAACGATTCGGTTGGGACGATTGACAGTTACTTCCCCGATTCAGCCTTTTTTACAGAATTTGAACGGTTTGATCGCCATGTGAGCAAATTGAAACGCAATGGCATTCCGATTGACTATGTTACCGTATGCTCTCCAAATTACCTGCACGACGCCCACATCCGCTTTGGTTTGCGCAGTGGCGCCGACGTAATTTGTGAAAAACCATTAATACTGAATCCCTGGAATGTTGAAGGTCTTCTCGATATCGAAAAAGAGACCGGCCAGCGCGTGTATTCCATTTTGCAACTGCGTTTACACCCGGCCTTACTTGAACTCAAACGCCAGGTGGACGCCTCCCCCCCCGGAAAAGTATTCGACATTAATTTAACCTATATCACCTCCCGGGGCAATTGGTACTACACCAGTTGGAAGGGCAGCAAAGAAAAATCCGGTGGAATAGCCACGAATATCGGCATTCACTTTTTTGATATGCTGCATTGGATATTCGGAGAAGTGCTTGAAAACCACGTTTATATTCAGAGCCATGACCGTTCTTCCGGTTTTTTACGATTGGAAAAAGCCCGGGTAAAATGGTTTTTGAGCATCAACTATAACACCATTGCGGAGGCTGTGAAAAACAACGGGATGCGCACCTTTCGGTCCATCACCGTAGAAGGCAAAGAAATTGAATTTAGCGGCG
This sequence comes from Lewinellaceae bacterium, assembly GCA_020636075.1. Lineage (GTDB taxonomy): Bacteria > Bacteroidota > Bacteroidia > Chitinophagales > Saprospiraceae > M3007. Next base: position 1,032,068 of record JACJYO010000001.1, read on the forward strand.
GGTTTACCGATTTGCATACCCTCAGTTACCAAGGCATTTTAGAAGGGAAAGGCTTTGGACTGCGGGAAGCTGCCCGCGCTGTTGAAATCGCGCATTCGATCCGCAATGCTCAGCCGCTCGGGCTGGTAGATGATCACCACCCGCTCGCTGCTTTACCGATGAGTCCGCATCCGTTTGAACGCGAATAACGGACCATGAATACGTACCAGAAACCAAAACCGATTCACTCATTTCGCCAAAAATCAGAACGACTTACACATCATGGGAGAAAATCAATTCAACATCAAGCAAATTATCTTCAAGGGCCTGCGCTACTGGTACTTGTTTGTAATCGCCCTGTCGATCGCTTTGTCGGCAGCCTATTTTTATCTGGAATACACCATGCCGATCTATGAGTCTACGGCACTGATCCTGATTAAAGATGATGAAAACTCCGGTCAACCCACCGAAGAAATCATCTTTGGCGATCTGGGTATGGGCAAAAAAAACAAGACCCTTGAGAACGAGACGCTGGTGCTCAAATCCACCCCCCTGATGGTGGATGTGGTTAAAAAACTCGAATTGCAATATCAATATTTCAGTATTGACGGCTACAAAAAACGCGCACTGTATAAAGACTCGCCCGTTCAGGTGGCAGCCTGGGAGCCCAAAAATGAAGGGGAGGGGTTATACGGCGTGCTAACCGATAATGGCAGGGGTGGCTTTGTTATCGAAATTGATGAAATGCCGTACAATGGCGAGTTTGGTAAAGAATTGCCGCTGCCTATGGGTAAACTTACCCTTTCGCACAAACCCGGAGAATATGCCGATACTCAAATCGGAATCTCCATCGAGTCGGTCATGAGCATGGCCCGGGACCTGGCCGATAAAGTGAAGGTCGAGATCATCGGCGAATTATCCAGCACCCTGCATCTGACCATCAAGGATCACTCGCCGGAGCGCGCACGCGACATCCTCGCCGAACTGATGGACGAATACAATGCAAACAGTATCGCCATTAAAAACAAAGCATTCGAAAGCACCATTGATATGGTCAACGAGCGTATCGATATGATTGCGCAAAATCTCTCTTCCACAGAGCGGAATCTGCAGGCATACCGCCAAAACAATGGCATCGTCGAATTGGGCGCCGAAGGAACCCAACTGATGGCCGAAATGTCCAACTACAACAAGGAAGTAACGGCGAACGAAGTACAGCTGGATATTTTATCTTCTATCGAAGACTTTCTGTTAAAAAACCGGAACAGCTTCGAATTTGTACCAACCAACCTCAGCCTGACCAACCTCACCCTGACCAATCAGCTGGAACGTTTCAACCAACTGCTGATCGAATACAACCGGCTTTTGAGCGAAATGGGACCGGAACACCCTACCCTGCTGCTTACCAAAAAAGAACTGAACAACCTGCGCCAGACAATTATCGACAACATTCGCAGCATAAAAAACGACCTGCAGATTTCAGCAAACGCTACCAAAAGTTCCCGGGCTACCCTGGAAAACCGACTCTACAGCATGCCGCGCCGGCAGCGTGAAATGCTGGAAATCGAGCGACAGAAGGATGTAAAAGAAAGCTTGTACCTCTACCTCCTGCAAAAACGGGAGGAAGCCGCTGTTTCGCTTGCTGTAACGGCAGCCAAGGGCCGCGTTGTGGAACCAGCAGCGGCCGACCACAGCCCCCTGAGCCCGGTACCCGCCCAGATCTGGATGATCGGGCTGTTCCTGGGCACCGCGTTGCCCATTGGTTTGATCCTGCTCATCGACAGCCTGAACGACAAAGTGCAATCCGAAACCGATGTCACCAACAGCACCTCTGTTCCATTGGTCGGCACACTGGGCCAAAGCAATACCTCGGAAAATGTCGTGGTCAAGGAAAACAGCCGCACCGCCATTGCCGAGATGTTCCGCCTCTTGCGCGCCAACCTCTCCTACGTAGCACCCGGAACCGAGATGAAAACCATGCTGGTCACATCGAGTACTTCGGGAGAAGGCAAGTCGTTTATCGCCCTCAACCTTGGCATGACCATGGCCCTGTCGGGCAAAAAGGTGTTGATCGTCGAATTAGACCTCCGCAAACCCAAGCAGGAGGTGTACATGAGCATCGAACCGGCTGAAGACGGGATCGTCAATTACCTGATCGACCCAAGTGTTGCGTCCAGCCAGATTATTCGAAATACCGGCTTGCACAAAAATCTCGATTTTATCGGCAGCGGCCCTACCCCACCCAATCCGGGCGAGTTAATCATGTCGGCGCGCCTGCGCGAATTGATTGGTGAAATGCGTGCCGAATACGACTTCATTATTCTCGATGCACCACCGGTTGGTCGCGTTGCCGACGCCCTGCAAATGAAAGATCTGGCTACGGCTACAATGTATGTGGTACGAACCGGCTTTACCTACAAAGGGCAGTTGGAAATCGTGGAAGACATTGCGTTGAAAGACAAACTTCCCCGGCCCTTCATCGTGCTGAATGCCGTGCCTGTTAATAAAATTGGCTATCCCGTCGGCAGTTATTCCTACGGCTATGGCTACGGTTACGGCAATGGGAAAGGCAACAGCTACTACGAGCCGGAGAAAAAATCAAAACTAAAAGCAAAAGATAAAGGGAAAGCCAAAGCCATCAATCTGAACTAGTGCTTCGATGTCGAAAAGCCTGAGTGAACGCTCACTCGCCGCCATTGTATGGGTATTGATAGATAAACTTGGCGGGAGTGTTATCAATTTCGTGGTAACCATCGTATTGGCACGGCTGCTATCGCCGGAGGACTTCGGGCTGGTGGCCATGGTAATGGTGTTTTTTGAGCTTTCTGCCGTATTTGTGGAAAGCGGCTTTTCTACCGCATTGATCCGGGAAAAAACAATTTCGGAGCTGGATAAGTCCACCACTTTTATCTTTAACCTTGTTGTTTCGGTTATCCTGTACGGTGTTTTGTTTTTATGTGCACCGTATATCGCTTCGTTCTTTGACCAGTCCTTGCTCACCCCAATTATCCGGGTTTTGGGGCTTAGCCTGATCGTCAATTCTTTTGGCATTGTCCAAAACAGCGTCCTCACCCAGGAAATAAATTTTAAGGCCCTGACCATAGTTCGATTTATCGCAACTGTAGTATCGGGCGCCTGTGCAACGTTTCTGGCATTTCAAGGCTGGGGGGTATGGGCACTGGTGGTGCGTTTTGTGCTGAACGACCTGATGAGCACCGTCTTTTTATGGGTGATTACGCGCTGGCGGCCTACTATGCAGTTCAGTGTAGCATCGTTCAAGCGGCTTTTTGGCTTTGGTTCCAAAATACTCGCCGCGGGCTTGCTCGACAAATTTTACACGCACGTGTACAAATTGCTGATCGGTAAGTTCTTTGCCGCCGCCACGCTCGGATTTTACACCCAGGCCAACAACTTTACCATGATGGTGATCAACACCTTGTTCCGGACGGTGCACAGTGTTACTTACCCCGTGTTGTCAAAGTTGCAAGACGATGTGGAAAAGTTGAAAGTCGGGTACCGGAAAATCCTCCAACTCTGTTCCTTTGTGATTATTCCTGCATTGGTAGTGCTGGGTGTATTGGCCGAGCCCGTAATCGTAACCCTGGTCGGCGAAAAGTGGCTCCCGTCGGTACCCATGCTCCAATTGCTGTGCCTTTCCGGCCTGACCTATCACTTCAGTTCGATCAACCTGAACATGCTGCTCGTGCTTGGTCGCTCGGATCTCAGCTTGAAACTGGAAGTCATAAAAAAGGTAAATATTACCATCGCAATTGTCGTCGGGCTGCAATTTGGCATTTATGGCCTGATCCTTGGTGAAGTAATTACGTCGTACATCAATTTACTGATAAACGTCTATTACTCCAGCAAATTCCTGAAGTATACCCTATCTGAACAAATAAAGGATATACTGCCAACGGTCTCTATCAGCGCATTGGTTGGCGTGTTGTTGTTTTTTTTGAAAGACATCCATGCGCTGCCCGGTTTTGCAAATATGCTGTTGGTTTCGGCAATTGGTGGTATACTTTACCTGGCCCTCCATATTTGGGCAAAAACGGAAGAAATAAATTTGCTTCGGCATTTAATCCTGCCAAAGACGCTTCAACTTTTTGCTAAATTTAAAACATCGTAATCCGGTTTAAAATGCAAGAACAAAAGCCTCTGGTAAGTGTCAGCATGATTACGTTTCATGCACAGGATTTTATTTCGGAAGCAATTGAAGGTGTTCTGAAGCAACAAGTCGATTTCCCGATCGAATTGGTCATTGGCGACGACAGCTCCCAAGACCAAACCCGCGCCATTTGCGAAGCATACGCTGCCAGGCATCCCGAAATTATCCGGGTTTTACCCAGTGAAAACAACTTGGGCATTGCGGCAAATACCGCGCGTACCATGGGGAAATGCACGGGCAAATACATTGCGGTATGCGATGGAGATGATGTTTGGACCGACCCGCTTAAACTGAAAAAGCAAGTTTCTTTTTTGGAAAGAAACCCTGACTACGGCGTGGTGTATTCCGACGTGGTAACGATTTCCGATTCCGGTACTTACATCGGAGATCCGGACCAGGACAATATTCGGAAGATGTACCAAACCGGGTCGGTTTTTTTGGATCTGCTTCAATCCAATTTCATTAATAATTCCACCGCAGTGTTCCGCCGGGAACACCTCAATGGCCATGTGGTCTTTCCCGACCGTACCTATCAAATACCCGACTATCTCCGCTGGCTGCATATCGCTACCCGGTCGAAAGTGCATTTTATCAATGAAAAAACCACGGCTTACCGCAGGCATGACAATGGTCTGAGTTTGAACGTACCTAAAGCACTTGCCCGGGGCAACTGGCGAGCCTACCAACGAAGCCTTTTCCGAATACTCCCCGAGTTTGACCGCTACAACAACCGAACGCTCAGCCTGTACGAGAAAAAACTCGTTTTCCGAAAACTGCTTTCGTTGATCTGGAGACCGTCTGGTTCGCTCCGGATGAAGTGGCAGGTTGTTCAACTGCTGCCCAAGTACTTCCCCGGCATGAATTACTGCCTGAACCTTGGCAGCGGAAAACTCCTGAGCCTTATTCCCGCACCAGTGCGGCATAAGATGGCATTAAATTTTTACATGACCAGCAACGTAGCGCCCATTACCAGACTGGAAAGCATAACGCTACTGCTTCAAGAACAATTAATCATCTCCCTTTAACGATTGAATCAAACCGATACATGAAAGTATTTATTCTGGCCGGAGGTTATGGGTCGCGGCTTAGTGAAGAAACAGGATTGCGACCAAAGCCTATGGTAGAAATTGGAGGCAGACCCATCCTCTGGCATATTATGAAGATTTATGCGCACCATGGGTATACGGATTTTGTCATCCTTTGCGGGTATATGGCCTATGTGATCAAAGAATATTTTGCCCAATATTTTCTCCACCACTCCGATGTAACGTTCGACCTCGCGAACAACACCATGGAGGTGCACAACAATGTCAGTGAACCCTGGAAAGTCACCCTGCTCGATACCGGGCTCGATACCCTGACCGGCGGTCGTGTACTGCGGGCTAAACCCTTTCTGAAACCCGGCGAACCTTTTATGCTGACCTATGGCGACGGTGTAGCCAATATAGACATCAAGGCACTCGTCGAATTTCATACCAGCCACGGTAAAGCAATCACCATGACCTCCTCCCAGCCTGAAGGGCGCTTCGGTGCCCTGGACATCCAGGATGGCGGCCTGGTCAGCAAATTTGTAGAAAAACCCAAAGGCGAAGGCGGTTGGATCAATGCCGGCTTCTTCGTTTGCGAACACAAGGTTTTTGACTATATCACCGACGGCGATGCCACAATTTTTGAACGCAAACCGCTCGAAAACCTGGCTGCCGACGGCGAACTGTACACCTACAAACACCAGGGTTTCTGGCATCCAATGGATACCCTTCGCGATAAAATGACGCTCGACAAACTCTGGCAGCAAGGCCAGGCTAAATGGAACATCTGGACATAGTTGGCTTTTAGCCTTTGGCCGCACTCGAAAGCGAAACTTATCCGCACCAGGAACAGCCATTTGCCAACAGCCAATAGCCAATAACCAGCAACCGATCATGTCCAAATCTGCATTTCATAATAAAAAAATCCTCGTCACGGGACATACCGGCTTCAAAGGGGCCTGGCTCAGCTTGTGGCTGGAAATGCTCGGTGCCCGGTTGGCCGGACTGGCCCTGGATCCCCGCACCGAAAAGGATGTTTTTGTGTTGAGCGGCATCGGTCAGCGCATGCAGGACCATCGTGGTGATATTCGTGATTTGGACGCGGTGCTGCAAATTTTTGAAGCGGAGCAGCCAGAAATCGTATTTCATCTGGCAGCCCAGCCACTCGTCCTCGACGGCTATCAGGATCCCGCCGGCACCTTTGCCACCAACACCCAGGGCACGGCACATATCCTGGAGGCTATCCGCCAAACACCATCGGTCCAGGCGGCCGTTATGGTGACTACCGATAAGTGCTACGAAAACAAGGAATGGGTCTACGGGTACCGCGAAACCGACCCCATGGGTGGACGCGATCCGTACAGCGCCAGCAAAGGCGCAGCCGAACTAGTGATCGCCTCCTACCGGCGGTCTTTTTTTTCAAAAGAAAACAGTCCGGCAATTGCATCCGCCCGGGCAGGCAATGTTATCGGTGGCGGCGACTGGTCGGATTACCGCCTGGTGCCCGACATCATCCGCGCCGTTGAAAATGGCGAAACCCTGGAAATCCGAAGCCCAAAAGCCGTGCGGCCCTGGCAACACGTCCTTGAACCGCTTGGCGGCTACCTCCTCCTGGCGGAAAAACTGCTCGAATCCCGGCAGCAATTTGCCGAAGGCTGGAACTTCGGCCCATTGCCGCAGGGCGTGTATGCTGTTGGAAAAATTGCCGACGCATTTTTTGAGTATTTCCGCCAGCGGAGTGAAAACAGTGAGGGGGTGACTCGAAGTCACCCCCTCACTATCACCGGCTGGCGCGACGTGTCCGACCCCAACCAACCCCACGAAGCCGGCTTGCTCATGCTCGACATCAGCAAGGCCATCCAACTGCTCGGCTGGAAGCCGGTACTGGACTTTAACGAAACCGTACATTTTACCGCCGACTGGTACGCCCGGTACGCCCGTGAAGATGTACACACCCTTTGTCAGGAACAGATTAAAACTTATCAGGAATTGTGGAAATCACGGAACGAAAATTAGCCGGCGTCTTTGAAATCCAACTGGCGCCTATTCAGGACGAACGCGGCTTTTTCATGCGCACGTTTGACGCAGGTATTTTTAAAAATGCCGGTCTGGAACGCCACTGGGTTCAGGAGAACCATTCGCGCAGCGAACGTCAGGGAATTATCCGGGGCTTGCACTTCCAGTTGCCACCCTATTCCGAAACGAAATTAGTGCGTTGCGTACGGGGCGCCGTGCTCGATGTTTTTGTAGATTTGAGGGCCAACTCACCCACCTTCGGCCAATGGGACGCCATCGAGCTTTCCGAATCGAATAAAAAAATGGTTTTTATTCCCCGTGGTTTTGCGCACGGATTTTGCACACTCACAACCGAAAGCGAAGTGCTGTACAAAGTGGATAATGTTTACAACCGGGAACACGAAAGAGGGCTACTCTGGTCGGACCCGGAGATCGGAATTTCCTGGCCGGCTCAGTCGCCCATACTTTCGGAAAAGGATCAGCGCAATATGACCTTGCAGGAATTTGTGGCACGAAATGGGGGAATTCAATTGGAAGAAGGGTAATATGCTATAATTTACGAATTACGAGTGACAATTTACGATTGGATCACCTACCCGAAATGGTACATTTTTAATTTACTCAATTTTTATAAGTAGGCCAGTATCTATCCATTCCCAGAAAGATGTACCAATCGTAAATCGTAAATCGTAAATCGTAAATCGTAAATCGTAAATCGTAAATTTTAATACACTCAATGAAAATATGAACGTCCGTTTATTCAAACCGTCTGTTGGAGAAGAGGAACTCCAACTTATCCGCGAAGCCTTCGAACGCTCCTGGATCGGGCTGGGGCCCAATGTGAACCAGTTTGAACAGGAGTGGGAACAGTTTACCGGTTGCGCCATGGCAGTTGGGGTTAACTCCGCTACCGCAGCGCTCCATCTCGCACTTGCCGCATTTCGTTTTCCCGAAGGGAAAAAAGTACTCGTGCCGTCGCTAACTTTTGCCGCCACAGCTACCGCGGTTTTGTACAACCGGCTTGAGCCCGTTTTTGTCGACAGCGATCCGGTAACCCTCGGCATGGACCTTGCCGACCTCGAACGCAAGTACGATAAAGATTGTGTGGCCGTCATTCCGGTACACTACGCCGGCCATCCGGTGCCCATGGAAAAACTCATGCCCTGGGCGCGCGAACGCGGGTTAAAAGTTGTTGAAGACTGCGCACATACCGCCGGCGCCATGTATAAAGGCAAAATTTTGGGTACCTGGGGCGATATCGGTTGCTTTTCCTTTGAGGAGAAAAAACTCATGACCACCGGCGACGGTGGTATGATGGTGACCAATGATCCGGAGTTGTTTCGCGATGTGAAAGCCATGCGCTGGGTCGGCATCGACAAAGACAACTGGAAAACCGCCCAGGCTTACACCACGGCTAACCGCGATGCCATGCACTGGTTTTATGAAATTGCCGTGCTAGGCTACAAATACAACATGAATGACCTGGCCGCCGCCATCGGGCTGGCTCAGTTGAAAAAACTGCCGGCGATGAACCAACGGCGTTCGGAAATTATCCGCCAGTATTTGGATGGGTTGAAAGGCATTCCAGGCGTACAGCCTTTGCTGCTCTTCGAGCCCGAGTCGTATTGCTATCAGATGTTTGGCATTCGCGCCGACCAGCGCGATGAACTGATGATCCAGTTGAAAGCCAAGGGAATTGCCACGGGCTGCCACTACACTCCATTGAGCATTCAGCCGCTGTTTGCCCCCTGGGGAAAAACATGTCCGTTTGTAGAAGCCGAGCACGAGCGATTTATTACGCTGCCGCTGCATGCCGACCTGACGGATGAAGAAGTAAACTACGTCATCGACGGAATACGCGTTTTTCATGCCGAAACAGTTGCCTGATCTGATCATTTGGGGCGGCACGGGGAATTTTAAAGTGCTGTGTGAATTACTGAAGGACCAATACCGGATCCTCGGTTTTTTCGACAACAACCCTGCGCTCCCTGCTGCATACCGGGGTATTCCCAACCTCGGCGGCCAGGCCGCTTTTGAATCATGGATTGCACAATTTGACCCGGTCAAAAAACCGGCGTTTATCGTCAGCATTGGTCCTGGCAAAGGCGCTATCCGCCAGGAGATTCATGCTGCTTTAAAAAATCGCGGCTTACCACCGATCACTGCGATTCACCGGACGGCTTTTGTCGCAGAAAACGCCGTGATCGGCGAAGGCAGCCAGGTGTATGCCCAAGCTGCAGTTTGCGCAGACGCTGTGATCGGTGTGGCCTGCATTGTCAATACCCGGGCATCTGTCGATCACGAATGTGTGTTGGGAAACGGCGCCACGGTAGGCCCGGGCGCTACCTTGGCCGGGTTGGTACACGTGGGCGAAAATGCCGACATCTACACCGGTGCCGTAGTGTTGCCCAGAGTACGGATTGGCGCCGGAGCGGTCGTCGGTGCCGGAGCCGTGGTGCTGAAGGATGTGCCCGATGGCGCAGTGATGGTGGGAAACCCTGCCCGGCGCTTGCGATGAATGCCGGTGTTGTGCTGCTGTCCAAAGTCTTCAGACTTTGTGACTGGTATTTCGCGGACTTAGTCCGCTCGTAAAATTGAATGCGGACCAAGTCCGTGAAATAATCGTCCAAAAGTCTGCAGACTTTGGACAACAAAAAGGAAGAAATGAAGTGTTTGTTCATAGCACCCCTGCGATATCCGTTTATTCACTCGATCCAGTCGGGCATGGAAGCGCAGGGCATGGAGATTAAAGCCGTCGACTATCAGGATTTTTTTCCTGCGCGTACCAATCGCTGGTACAACAACTACACTTCGCTGCCCAAAAAAATCCGGAACATCTGGGAAGAGCCCTACGTTCGAAAAACCAATGCCGAATACCTGAAAATTTTCCAGGCGTTCCAGCCCGACCTGGTATTTATCTACAACAACCAGCTGGTATTGCCCGACCTGTTGGAGCAGTTCCGAAAAACAGCGCGGATCGCCTTTATGCTGGGCGACAACCCGTTGTACACCCCAACCAGCATTTACAACCTGCACATCCTCTTCCAGGCCGACTACGTAATCAGCCCGGATACCATGTGGCGCGACCAACTGGCCCGGTTGGGCATTAAAAACGTCATTTTTGATTGTTTTGGCTTTAACAGCGCCACGTATTACCCCATGGAAGTTTCTGCTGCGGAACGGCAGCAGTTTCAATCTGATCTGATCTACGTTGGCAGTGCCAGCAAAACCAACTGGGGGTACAAACGGATGTTGTTTTTGAGCCTGTTCAAAGAGCTCGATTTGAAGGCCTACATCAGTGGCGGCGGCATGGAGCGTTGGAATTCGTTTTTTCCGGGCCTGGAAAAGCGAATTATTCCGCACGATCGATTCGATGCCGGGTTCAACAACCTGGTGTACAACTGCAGCAAAATTGCCCCGGTGGAGCAGGTACCCTCTTTATTTAATGGAATTCATGTACGCGTTTTTGATATTCTGGGCGCCGGCATTCTACCCCTGTGTGAGTACAGTGCCGATTTGGAAATGGTGTTTGCCGGAATTGACTTACCGCAAATAAAAAATTACCCGGAAGGGCCGGAGATGGCGCGGTTTTGGTTAGATAACGAAGACAAACGGACAGCGCTTGTCCAACAATTGCGCGAACGTGTGCTGGAACGCTATACCCCCGCTATGGTAATCCGGCGCATGACCGAGCACCTGTTCTAGGCCACCCTGTACCAACTCCACCCGGAAACCAATTTTTAATCCTTACCCGCCGCATAATTTTTGTATTGACGTCTGATCAGCATTGGCGACAAGATATTTCAACTAAATCCGCCAGCCTGAAAAAGTCCCGATACAAGAACCCAATCCGATCGAGTATGCCTATCATTTACAAGCGGCTTCTAGAATTTTTCATCTGGCTTGGAGCGTCTATCCTTGCGACGTACTACGTACCCGAGATCATACGCACGGGTTTCTATATCCTGCTATTGGTTGCCTATTTCCGTTCCAAAAACGAGGCCATGTTCCTGGCGCTGTTTCTCGTATTGAACGACGGCTTTTGGGGCTTTTTCAATAACTACGAGGTCGTTTTAGGGATAATTCCAGGGCTCCCGCCCATTGAAATAGGACACCTGTACATTGCCCTGACTATTGTAAAAGCGGCCAAACGTACATTCGAACCGCCTCCCTTGTTTTACAAGGCCTTCATGTTAACCTTGGCAGTTTATGTGGTGTTTTTGGTGGTTCAGGGACATATGTTGGGTTTGGCGCCGCAAATGAATATCCGCTTTAGGGTGGTAAAACACATTTTTCCCCTAATGCTGTTTTACTCCATTCCAAGGCTGTTCCCGACGGAGCGAGATTACCGGGAAATCTTTTTTTACATATTCCCCATGGCATTCGCCGCGTTATTTGCCCAGGTGTTTACCATTACGACCGGCACAACGCCTTCGCAGTTCCTGGGGGTCCACCGCGATTTCTGGTTCACCGTTGATGTCAACAAGGGCAAAACCTATCGCGGTTTCTACAGTACGGGGGTGATCCTGATTTCCTTTTTCGGCGCTATGTATTACCTGGCACACAAGGAAAAGTCCTTCAACTTTATATACCTGTTTGCAATATTAGCTGCCAATTTTTTGTCCGTGTTCCTGTCCGCCACACGGGGTTGGTTACTGGGCTTGGGCTTTCCACTGATCCTGTTTTTGATTTTTGTGCTCAAACTCAGCGCACAGAATCTGGCAAAAATTGGCGTTACCACCATAGTGCTCACCGGAGGACTGATGTTGATCCCGGTGGTTGGCAAACAATTCACCAATGCGGTCCTGCGCTTTACTACCCTGGAAAAACTCGCCGCGGGTGATGTCACAGCAGGCGGCACCCTCGAACGGCTCGACAAACGCGCCCCGCCTGTCGTGGATAAATGGGAAGAATCACCGCTCACCGGCTGGGGGTTCTCCGACGACTTTATGGAAGTCCAGGACTTTCACGTGGGTAATCAGAATATCCTGATGCACTCGGGCATTCTCGGCGGGCTGCTCATGCTGATGTTTTTCATCTATTACCACTTTAAATTATTTGCCCGAAGCAGAATACTCCCCAAGGACAATCCGCTTCGGGAAGCCCTCCTGGTTTTCGTCGTTTTTTTCCCGGGATGGTTTATGATTCACTCCTCTTCGGGCCAGCATTTTGCTTACTACCTGGATCCCAACAACGCCATGATCCAGGCGATCTATTTTACCCTTGGCGGTGTTGCCTATAAAACAACATTGCCGAAAAAAAAGCGGAGACAATTTCAATATACCGACACGGAGACATCAGAACCAGAAACCCAACTCGAAACGACAATAAAATCTGACTAAACAAGTGCGGTTGTCTTAGCCGACACCCGCTTGACAGAACAACCGAACGATATGCAATCTGTAAGTCCACCGGTAATTTATTACCACTCCGTGGCGCCAAAGCCAGACCCGCAATGGGTACTGCATTTCCTGACCATGGAACTGGCGGCGTTTGAAGACCAACTCGCCTACCTGCGATCCAGGCAGTTTCGCGGGGTGTTTTTTGAGGAGTGGCTGGCTTTCCGCCGGGGCGAAAAAACAGTGTCCGGCGCTGAAGTTTGCCTGGCTTTCGACGACGGGCTGCTCGACAACTGGGTGTACGCCTACCCACTTATTAAAAAATATGGCCTGCGCTTCACACTGTTCGTTTCTCCCGAATGTGTCGATCCCCGCCCGCTGGTCCGGCACACCCTCGAAGATGTGTGGGCCGGCCGCTGCCAGATCGACGAGCTCGATGCCCGGGGGTATGTTTCCTGGGAAGAACTTCGCTTGATGCAGGAGTCGGGAGTAGTCGACATCCAGTCGCATACCATGAGCCACGATAAATACACGGTTTCCGGCAAGCTGCGCGGTTTTTATTACGGCGGTTTCCCCGGCTTTTACCCCGCGTGGAATGCTTTTCCGGAAAAAAAGCCCTACTACATGGCTGATCAGGACTTTGAAAAATGGCTCCCGCTTGGGGCGCCGCTGTTTGAAGAAGCATCGGCGGTAATCGCTCGGAAACATACCATCAACCCCCAATTTTTTGAAGAAACGACTGCCTTGGCCCAAAAACATGCCCTCGAAACACCTGAAAACCGACCTGCCTACGAGGCCGCAGTCCGGCGGCTGCACCGGCAATACGAGGAAGGCGGCATGCTGATCGCTGAAGTGGAATCGGAAACGAACTATCAGGAACGGCTGGCTTATGAAATCGTGGAATCCAAAAAGATACTTGAAGAAAAGCTGGCCAAACCTGTGCGCTTTCTCTGCTGGCCACATGGCGACAATACCCACGAAGCGCATGCCCTGGCGCTCCGGCATGGCTACCTGGCGACTACTGCCGGCAAGCTGACCGATGAGTCCGAACAACCCGATCGCATCCCCCGTTTTGGCGCCATGTGGAGCCTGGGCCCCTGGCTCAACCGGCAAAAGTTTCATTACAAAATTGCCAGTCACTTCCAAAAACAGCCCTACTACAGCCTCTGGCTGGCGAACGAGTTTAAAAACAAAATTCTCAAACGCAGCTGATGTTTTTCTACCTGGACTATTCCCGCACACCACAATCCGGCACAGTAAAACCGGCGCGGATCAGCGCCGACACTGAAGCCGGCGGGCAACCCAACACCCTGTACATCAGGGAGGGACGCCAGCGGCTGGTATCGGTGACTATGCCGGGTGGTTCGGAATTGCTGCTGCTGGGCGACCCGGTGTATGCACCGCAAGCCGACCTGGGACCAACCGTTTGTCCCAATGGAACGCTAAACATCACCCAACTTTATGAAACGGTTCGCGGCCACTACTACTGGTTTTTCCTGGAACAAGAAAGCCTGCGCTGCGGGAGTGCTTTTGGGGCGGTTTTCCCCATTTATTTTGCGGAACAAAACGGGCGGGTGTTCCTGTCTTCCTCGTCTTTTTTTCTGGCAAAAAAAATAAAAGCCCGCAACCGGAACCGCCGCAATCTGCTAGAACGGCTGCTGTTCAACTATCCAATTTTTAACTCTACCTGGTGGGAGGGCATTCAACTTTTGGGCGCCCACCAGGTGCTTCAACTCCAGGGTGAAAAACTTGCTGTAGAACCTGGTTTTCGCATCGAAACTTGTTTTGGCGAAGGCGAAAATCATGCGCGCAACAGCCTGCACGAACTGGCGGAACTGTTTGAAGCGGAAACTGCCTTGTTCCTGCCCGATGCTCCATACGGCATTTCGTTTACCGGCGGTTTTGACGGCCGAACGCTGCTGGCTGCTGCGCGCAAGGCCGGGCATAGCCATTTCCTGACCTACAGTTTCGGCCATCCCGAGGATGCCGACCTCACGTTTCCGCAGGAACAAACCCGGCGCCTGGGTATTCCCTACCGCCCGATTTTGCTCGATGATGACTATGTGCAAAAGTCGGCACTGCCATCGGCCTGGAAATTTATGGAGCTGACGGAGTACAACGGCAATTTTGGCCGGCCGCACTATCATTTTGCTGCGCAAAACCTGGCAAAGGAAGTAGACTACCTCATTACGGGCAATTTTGGCAGTGAGTTCTTCCGCGCCATGCATCAGCCCGGCGTGATGATGACAGAACAACTGATCCGGATTTTTTCCAGCCCCGATGATTCTTGGAAAGACAGCCTCCGGCAGCCGTTTTCTGAGGGAGCCGGTGCGTTTTTCCGGAATGAATGGGACGCACTGATCGCCGAAATAGAGGCCTACCTGGAGCCCATGCAAGGTTGGGATCCTAACCATCGGTTTTACCACTTCGTTTTCCAGGAGATTTTTCGGAAGTACTTCGGACCGGAGCTCATTATGCAGCGCCACTACCTGAACAACCGGACGCCTTTTCTTTCGCTCCGCTTTTTCCGCGCACTCAATAGCACGATCTGGTCGGGTGTGCACGCGCGCTTGTTTGAAAAAATGAAAAACAAACGGATGAAAGGCCAGCAGTTCTATGCTGCATTTATTCGTCGTGCCGACCCACAGTTGTACCGGATGCAAACCAGCAAAGGCTACAGCGCTGCCGATGTGCTTGAACCCTGGCGTATGCCCTTGTTGTTGGCGGGTGTAGCCTGGCAGAAGTTTGGGAAAAAACCCGAAGTAGACACCAATGCTGTGGAAGCGTTTTTCCGGCAACACCAGCACGCCTTGCTCCGGCAAATTGAACCCGAAAGTGATACGGACCTGCTTGAGTCCGGCCTGCATTCCCTGCTCGCACAACCCGGCCAGGCTCTTGAAGAAAGAATAAAACATACCTCTATCGCCGCCGGATGGGCAGCCGCCCGGCAGCATACCGAACATACTCAACTTTTAGCGCAATAATCCATGACAGACACATTGAAAGAGATCAAACATTCCACCCTGACATCCGGCGCGCCGGATGATGCCTTTTGGAATAAATACGAACAGTTGTGGCGCAACAGCACGGAGCGTTCGCCGTTCCAGGCGCCCAGGCTGCTGCGTTATTTTGTGCAACAGAACAGCGCGGAGACCATTGTTTTTCAATATTTTAAAAATCAATCTGAGCTACTCGGCGCAGCAATATTTCAGAAAGAAAATAGTGGCGTTCAATTTTTGAGCGACATGAAAACCGACGCCAATTTCTTCATCCTGCATCAGGACTGCACCAAGGAAGAAACGGAGGATTTCTTCCAACACTTTTTAAACCGGATAAGCGATTCAGGTTGGGCACTGATGCTGAACAACCAACCGGGCTGGGCCAATTACATGCAACATTTTGCTGCGGCAGGTGAAGCCTCCGAATTGTTTTGGATGAAAATCCCCTACTCCGTTTGCCCCGTGGTTACTGCCGAAACGCCGCAGGCATTGCTCGAGCAAATCAGCGGTTCCCGGGAGCTGCGCTATCGGGTAAACAAATTGAAAAATCAAAAAAATGCCGTTTTCGAAGTCCTCACCGATGACAACGACCTGGACCACTGGGTCGATGAATTTTGCCAGGCACATGTGCTGCGTTGGGAGGACACACCCACTCCATCCGCCTATCGCGACCCACTTCGTCGGCAATTTGTCAAAGGTTGTATGCGTGCCTGGGCTGAAGACGGCATTTTGGTACGGTTTTCTGTAAAAGCAGAGGGGCACCGGGTTGGCTTTGTGGTGGGTTTGTTGGCTGCTGGATCGTTGATTCACCACTCCACCACGTTTCATCCCGATTTCAAAAAATTCAGCCCGGGAAAAGCACTGATCCTGATCATGGCCGAATGGATGGCACAAAATAATTTGCGTGTACTGGATTTCGGTGACGGCGACGAACCGTACAAATACACGGTTGCCAATGAAGAACATGAATTGAACCGGATATTCCTGTCGAGCAAACTTAATCTGCCCTTTATCCTCAAAACCAAACTCATCCGGTGGACCAAGACCCACCCTAAAATTTACAAGTTATACGCCCAAAAGATCAAGCCGCATTTCCAATAAATCCGGAATTACTAAACACGATAATGAACACCAATTCATCCAAAAAAAACTTTATCAGCCAGCATGAAAGCATTCATCGACTACACCATTCCTGATCCTGAATTTTGGTCAGCGTACGAACAACTTTGGGAAAACAGCAAATACCGGCCTGTTTTCGAATCGCCCGGCCTGCTGCGGTACTTTTCCTCTTTGAGCGAAGGGGCGGTGGCTATTTTCAAATGTTTCCGGGAAAACGGGCAACTCACCGGCGCAGCATTTTTCCATAAGAAAAAGAACGTTTACACTTTTTTGAGCGATTACAAAACGGATCACAGTTGTTTCGTCTTACACCAGAATTGCACCAATGTCGAAATCCGAAATTTTTTTGAAGCATTCCATCAGGAGGTTTTGAAAGAGCACTGGACCCTGGAGCTGAACAACAATCCGATGTGGGTATCCTACATGGATGCCTTTACCCGGAGCGGTAAAAAGAGCCCGCTTTTTTGGCTCTCCACACCATCAACGGTCTGCCCGCGCCTGGAGGAGAAAGACCCGGAAAGCCTGCGCCAAAATCTCCTGCAATCCCGAAACAATCGCTACAAGCGCAAACGCCTTCAACGCGAACACCAGGTCGAATTTGAGGTACTGTCTGATGAGGAAGACCTTGTTGGTTGGACGACAGACTTTTGCAATACGCATGTCCGGCGTTGGCAAGACACGCTCACCCCATCAAAATACCACTCGGAACCGGAACGTACCTTTTTACTGGGTTGCCTCCAGGCCTGGGTTGGCGATGGCCGTTTGGTGCGCTTTGCCTTGAAAGCAAATGGAACCCGGATTGCCTTCGTGATCGGCCTGCTGCAGAAAAACAGCCTCATTTATCATTCCCTGACGTACCATCCGGATTTTCACAAATACAGTCCGGGCAAAGTGCTCATTTTATACCTCGGCGAATGGATGCACGAACACTGTCTCAATGTGCTCGACTTCGGCGACGGTAACGAACCCTACAAATACAATTTCGCCAACAAGGAGCAAAAACTCCACGCCATTTTCATCTCGAAAAAAGAAAACCTGTTTTTCATCCTCCGTGCCAAAGTGATCGCTGCGGTGCGCAGAAATCCGGTACTGATCAAATTTTACCGCGAAAAGCTTCGCCCGTGGCTAAATATGGCTGCCAGCCGCCTGCCTAAAGTCCAACTTCGAAAATTTTTCCTGTTCCAATTGCCCATGCTGGAACTTGACTACCTATCGCTGATCGTGTAATGAAAAAACTAAAACTCGCCATACTCCGCAACGAAGTCCCCGAAGACGATGTGTTCTGGGAAAAATCCTGTCAGGAAATGTCCGATCGGGTCAGTTGGGATCTGATTGACCTCACCCGGCACGACTGGCTGGAACGGGTAACGGCCACGCAATACGACGGTTTGCTGACCAGCCCACCCGGCTGGACCACCGCATTTAAGGCCATGTACGACGAGCGGCTCCAAATCCTGGAGATGATCAAGCCTGCCCCGATCTACCCTTCCCTGGAGGAGATTTTGATTTATGAAAACAAAAAAATGCTGGCCTATTGGCTGGAAGCCCACCAGATACCGCACCCAAAAACCTGGGTGTTTTACTATGAAAACGAGGCTGCAAACTTTGTAAAAAACAGCCGGTTGCCGTTGGTCGCCAAAACCAGCATCGGCGCTTCCGGCAGTGGCGTTCAGATTTTGCACGATTCCGCCGAAGCACAGGAATATATCCAGAACACTTTTTCCGGACAAGGCGCTGCGCGCCGGCGTGTCGGGCCTAAATGGAAGCAAAAAGGGTTTTTCCTCCGGGTACTGAAAAAATTACTTCGCCCCGGGGAGTTGAAAGCCAAAATGCAGTTGTACAAGCATATCGGCACTGAAATCCAGAAGGACTTTGTGATTCTGCAGGAATTTATCCCGCACGACTACGAATGGCGTTGCGTGCGCATCGGCGATTCGTTTTTTGCACACAAAAAAGTCAAGCAAGGTGAAAAAGCCAGCGGCAGCCTGATCAAAGCCTATGAAAATCCTCCGTTTGAGCTGCTCGATTTTGTAAAAGAAATCACCGACAAGCGGCATTTCCTGTCGCAGTCGGTCGACATTTTCGTGGCCCCCGATGGCCGGTACCTGGTGAACGAAATGCAGTGCATTTTCGGCCAGTCCGACCCCTACCAGATGCTCATCGACGGCGAACCCGGGCGCTATCGCCTGCTCGACGGGCAGTGGGTGTTCGAACCCGGCGACTTCAACCGGCACGAATCCTTCCTCCTTCGCCTGGAGCATTTTATTGAACTATTGACCGAAAAAAATCAGGAGGTACACGCGTGAAAGTTCTATTCGTATCCAGCGGCAATTCGGAGCATTTCAAGGTTTCGCCATTCATCAAAGCCCAGGGGGAATCCCTTGTCGCGAAAGGCATAGCGCTGGATTATTTTTCCATTGTTGGGAAAGGGCTGCTGAATTATTTGAAAAATGTGGGCCCCCTCCGCCGGTATTTGCGGGAAAATCCCTGCGACATCATCCATGCCCATTATTCGCTGTGCGGCTGGGTGGCGGTACTCGCTGCCGGGAAAATACCCGTGGTGCTTTCGCTGATGGGCGACGATGCCCAGGGGACCTTTACCGGCAAACAACGCATTGCTTTGAAAAGCCGCCTGCTGATTTTTCTGACCAAATTGGTCCAGCCCTTTGTCCAGGCCATTATTTCAAAATCAGAGAACCTGGAACAGGCTGTTTACCGGAAAAACATATCCTGGCTGATCCCCAATGGTGTGCAGCTCAATCAGTTCAAACTGTACCCCGGTGGTTGCCGGGAAGCGCTTGGCCTGGACGCCGATAAGCAGTACGTGCTCTTCCTGGGCAATACAACTGACCCCAACAAAAATTTTGACCTGGTAAAGGCTGCCGTCGCGCGGCTCAATCGGCCAGGTGTGGAGTTGCTCAACGTGTTTGGCGTGCCGCACGATACTGTAGTCCAGTACCTCAACTCGGTGGATGTGTTCACACTCTGTTCATACGGCGAAGGCTCGCCCAATGTGGTCAAGGAAGCCATGACCTGCAACTGCCCGCTCGTGGTGACACCCGCCGGCGATGCCGCCTGGGTAGTGGCCGATACGCCGGGTTGTTACGTAGCCGGCTATGCGCCGGATGATTTTGCTGAAAAACTAAACGCAGCGCTCGACTTCGCCCGGGAAACCGGACGGACCCGGGGGCGGGAACGCATCCTCGAACTGGGGCTCGATGCTGCTGCCATAGCCGATAAATTAATTGATGTGTATAAAACGCTGCTGCCCGGCGATACCGGGCAAGTAGCGACAGCGCGCAAATTGTAAGAAACCATGTGCGGAATATCCGGAATAATTCATCTCGACGGTAAGCCCGTCCCCGAAGCCCAACTATCGGCTATGATGGGCGCCATGAAACACCGTGGCCCCGACGATGAAGGCGCGTTTACCGAAAGCGGACTCGGACTCGGCTTTGTACGCCTGAGCATTCTCGACCTCAGCCCTGCCGGGCACATGCCGATGTTTTCGGCCGATGAGCGCTATGTGCTGATCTTCAACGGCGAAATTTTTAATTACATCGAGCTGCGCGAAGAACTGCTGAGCCTGGGCCATCAGTTTCGCACAACCGGCGATTCTGAAGTGCTGCTCGCCGCCTACGTCCAGTGGGGTGAGGCCATGCTCCACCGGATGAACGGCATGTGGGCTTTCGTCATTTTCGACCGCAAGGAAAAAGTAGTGTTTGGCGCACGCGACCGCTTCGGTGTCAAACCGTTTTACTACTGCGTGGATGGCACACGAATCATTTTTGGCTCCGAAATCCCGTCTATTCTGACTGTGCTGGGCCGCAAGCCGCGGCCCGACGAGGAGGTTATTTTCAACTACCTCGCCTTCAACCGGACCGATCAGGGCGCCGATACGTTTTTCAAAGAAGTTAAAAAACTCAATCACGGGCATTTTTTCAAAGTCCGGATTGCTCCCGGCCAATCGGCATCCGAACCGGCATTCCGCCCGCAACGCTGGTATAATTTGCGGGAGCAACTCAAGGCGCCATTTAAAAATCCGGAAGAATATCGCGAGCTATTCAAATCGGCTGTCGGCTTGCGTTTGCGCAGCGATGTGCCAGTTGGTGTTTGTTTGAGCGGCGGGCTCGATTCGTCGAGCATCGTGTCTATGCTCCTGAAAGATTTCGATAAAAAAGACCTCAATACGTTCTCGGCCATTTACGGCAGCGGGCAGACCGGCGACGAGTCAAGCTTTATCAACCTGTACCAGGGTCAGTTGAAAAACATGTATTCGGTGCAACCTGACGAGCACAGCCTGATGGCGGATATTGAAAATTTTATTTGCGCGCAGTTTGAACCGGTGCCAAGCACCTCCACCTATGCGCAGTACAAGGTGATGCAGTTGGCCCAACAGCACGTCACTGTTACGCTCGACGGCCAGGGCGCCGACGAAGAGCTCGCCGGGTACCATTATTTCTTTGGTTTTCATTTCAAAAATTTACTGCGGAAAGGGAAACTGGGCAGTCTGGTTTCTGAAATGGGCCACTACTACGGCAAACACCGCTCGTTGTACGGGATCAAAAGTTTTGTGTTTTTCCTGCTCCCTGCATTTCTGCGCACCCGCCTCCGGGTGATGGAAAAGGGCTACCTGCACAGCGATTTTTTCCAGGCCAATTCCGGCGGCGCCGATACCATTGCCGGCGATTTGTATGGCTCGCCCAGCCTGCAGGATGCCTTGCTCAACCACTTCGAATTCAAACTGGAACACCTGCTCAAATGGGAAGACCGCAACTCCATGTGGTTTTCTTTGGAAGCCCGGGTTCCGTTTCTGGATTATCGCCTGGTGGAGCACACCCTCGCCCTGCCCGACGAATTGATCATCCATGAAGGCATGACCAAACACATCCTGCGCGAAGCCATGAAAGGCACCCTGCCGGAGGAAATCCGGATGCGCCGCGACAAGATCGGCTTCGAAACGCCGCAGGACGAGTGGTTTCGCACCCCGATTTTCCAAAAATACATTCGGGATATCATTCACGCGGATTCTTTCAAAAACCGGGGGATTCTTGACATCAAAAACGTACACCAACTCTATCAGCAACACCTCGATCGCCAGGGCAGTTACGCCCGCGAGATCTGGAAATGGATTCATTTGGAAAAATGGTATAACCGCTTCATCGACTAAACTATGCGCAAGCAGTTGAAACATATGGTCATCAAGGCGCTCCGGTATTCCGGGGTACCGTTTTTGTTCCGCGAAATCATTCAGCGGAACAAGGTCACCATTTTGTGCCTGCACGATATGCACCCGGATATTGCGGAGCGGGCTTTTGACTACCTGAGCCGGCATTACAACATTATCAGCCTGAATGATTTTTTAAAAGCCCGCCTGGCCGCTGATTCTGCCGCATTGCCTCCAAAAGCTTTGGTAATTACTTTCGACGACGGACATCTGGGGAATTACGATTTGCTACCGTTGTTGGAAGCGCGCAAAATCCCGGTAACCATTTTTCTCTGCGCCGGCATTGTGGATACCAACCGGCACTACTGGTTCAATTTCAAACACCCTGACATTGATAAAGAAGCACTCAAGCGCGTACCGAACCGGGAGCGCTTGCGGCGGCTGGCCAAGGCAGGTTTTTTCCCGGAGCAGGAGTTTTCCCGCCCCGAGGCAATGAACCGCCGACAAATTGAAGCCATGAAGCCGGTGGTGAATTTTCAGGGACACACGGTGTTGCATCCTTGTCTGCCTCAATGCACCGATGCGGAAGCCCGCCAGGAAATTGAGGCCGGGCGTCAGCTCCTCGAAGAAAATTTCGGCCTGTCGGTCAACGCAATTGCCTACCCGAACGGCGACTATTCAGACCGAGATGTCCAACTCGTTCGGGCAGCCGGCTACCAATTGGGCCTCACTGTCGACTTTGGTTTTAACACCCTGAAAACAGATCCATTCAAACTTAAACGCCTGAGCATAGGCGATACAGACAATCCCGACACCATTGCGCTTAAAGCCAGCGGTGCATGGGCATTTTTTAAAACCCGGAACGGCGCCCGGCAAGGGTATGGCTGGCAACGGGCAAACACCCTTGAAAATTGAAAATCATACCGGTATGCAAATAAAACTCTATACCCAATACGATCAGTTGAAGCAAGATGCCGTATACAACGATTTCAAGCATTTTGTAGAAGAAACGCCGGAGGGCAACTTTTTCCAAACGGCTGATTTCTTTGAGTTTATCGACGATGTGGAGGGCTACCTGCCATTCCTGCTTGTGGCTACGGATGGGGGCGGCAACATTGCCGGCAGCGTGCTTGGCGTGTTTCAGTCGAATGGCAATGGCGTGAAATCCTGGTTGTCGCGTCGCCTGATTGTTTGGGGAGGCCCCTTGCTGGGTGAAAATTCTTTGGTTGAAAAACAAGAGCTGGCAAGAAAGTTGTTGAATGAAATTCAGAAGCATGCCCAGGGGAAGGCGATATTTATCGAATTCCGTAATTTCTTCGACACCTCCCACTTGCAAGGTGTTTTTGAGGCCGCCGGCTTTCTGTTTAAGCCACATCTGAATTATCTCGTCAAAACAGACGACGAGCCGGCAGTCAAAAAACGCATGAGCAGCAACCGGACGCGACAGCTCAAGTCCAGCCAGAAACTCGGCGCTACCATTGCCGAGGCGGCATCGGAACAAGAGGTCATGGATTTTTACCGCATCCTGCAGAAACTGTACAAGGAGAAGGTAAAAAAACCGCTTCCACATCTTAATCTGTTTTTAAAATTCTGGCATTCCGCCCTGGCTAAAATTTTTGTAGTCAAATACGAAGGTCAGGTTGTCGGTGGCATTGCCTGCCCGGTTTACCGCAACAAAGTCATTTACGAATGGTATGTCTGCGGCGAAGACGGCCAGGTCAAGGGATTAAATCCCAGCGTTTTGGCCACCTGGGCGCCGATTGAATATGGCATCAAACACGGTTTTGATCATTTCGATTTCATGGGCGCCGGCAAACCGGATGAAGACTATGGCGTGCGCGACTTCAAAGCCCGCTTCGGCGGCGAGGAAGTGTGTTTCGGGCGCTATGAAATGGTGCTCAACAAGCCCCTTTACCAGGTTGGGAAAATCGGATTGAAAATCTATCAAAGCATAAAATAAGGAACCACAAAACCATACTTACACACTATGAGAATTATTATTGACATCGGTCACCCAGGGCACGTACACCTGTTCAAACATGTGGCACACATGCTGGTAAATCAGGGAGCAGAGGTGCTGTTTACGGCCCGGGACAAAGAATTTGAGCTCGATCTGTTGAAGGCGGAAGGGTTCACGTACATCAACTTCGGGAAGCACTACCGCAGCCTGGCAGGCAAAATTTTGGGCATGGCAAAATTTGACACCCAAATGCTGCTCACCGGTTTGTTGTTCAAGCCCGATCTTTTCATGAGTCACGGCTCGATCTATGCCGCACACGCAGCCTGGCTGTTGGGCAAAAAGCACCTGTCGCTGGAAGATACCGGCAATATGGAGCAGGTGCGGATATACCGGCCTTTTACCGATGTGATTCTTACGCCCGATTTGTTGCCCGGCGACCTGGGCCCCAAGCAGATCCGGTACAAGGGTTACCACGAAATTGCCTATCTGCACCCTGATTTTTTTACGCCAGACCCTTCCGTGCTCTCCTGGATGGGGCTGAAGCCGGATGAGAAGTTTGCCATTATCCGGTTTATCTCCTGGAATGCCACCCACGATGTCGGGCATAAAGGGGTTTCGAATGAGGATAAAATCCGCCTGGTAAAAAAACTGTCGGAGCAGATGAAAGTGTTCATTACATCCGAAACCGGGCTGTCGGAAGATTTGCGGCCATTTCGCTTCAAAATTCCGCCCGATAAGTTTCACCATGCGCTCAACTATGCTTCCATCGTGATCAGCGAGGGCACCACTACCGCCACCGAAGCAGGCTTGCTGGGAACGCCTTGCGTGTACATCAGCACCCTGGAGGATGTGAATTGTCAGGAAATGGAGGAGCACGGACTGGTGTTCAACACCACCGAATCAGGTAAGGTGTTCAGCCTGGTGGATGAAATTTTGCAAACCGACAAAAAAACCTACCTGGAACGCAGCAAATCCTTTTTGGAAACCAAGGTGAATGTTACGCGCTACCTCTACGATTTCATCCTGGAGCGGTACGCAAAAAACACCGTACCTGTTAATAAAACATCATGGGAATCAAGTTACTAGTAACTGGCGGCGCCGGGTTTATCGGCTCCAATCTGGTGGAAAAATACCTCAACGACGAACGCGTCGAACTCGTTCGGGTTGTGGATGATCTTTCCAACGGCTATTATGAAAACGTCGTGGAATTTGAGCACCACCCCAAGTATGAGTTTATCAAAGGCGACATTTGTGATTACGGCATTTGTCAGCAAGCTATGCGCGGTATTCACAAGGTAACCCATCAGGCCGCCCTCGGCTCAGTGCCGCGTTCGCTTGAAAATCCGGCGCGCACCAACGAGGTCAATGTCGGCGGTACCGTCAACATTCTGCACGCAGCGAAAGAAGCCGGTGTGGACCGGGTTGTGCTGGCGTTTTCGTCCAGCACCTATGGCGACAGCAAGGAATTGCCCAAGGTAGAGGAACGGATCGGGCGCCCGCTATCGCCCTATGCGGTAAGCAAATATGCCGCCGAGCTGTATGCCGAGGTGTTCAACCGGAGCTATGGTCTGAATTTCGTCGGACTGCGTTACTTCAACATTTTTGGCCCCCGCCAAAATGCCGACAATCCGTATGCAGCCGTGATCCCGATTTTTTGCAAGGCATTCATCGAGGATACCCAGCCGCGCATCAATGGCGATGGAACGACCAGCCGCGATTTCACTTTTGTAGAAAATGCGCTTCACGCCAATGATTTGGCGCTGTTCACTGAAAACCAAACAGCATTAAACACCGTATATAATGTGGCTTGTGGCGAACAGGTAAGCCTGAATGAAATGGTTGATATGCTCCGGCATATTACCGGCAAGAATATTCAGGCTGCTTACGGAGCCGAACGAGCCGGCGATGTGAAGCATTCGCATGCCGATATT
Source organism: Lewinellaceae bacterium (assembly GCA_020636075.1). Taxonomy (GTDB): domain Bacteria; phylum Bacteroidota; class Bacteroidia; order Chitinophagales; family Saprospiraceae; genus M3007. Next base: position 1,057,774 of record JACJYO010000001.1, read on the forward strand.
TCAAAAATTCAAACGGCCCTCGGTTATACGCCGCAAGTGCGGATGATGGAGGGGTTAAAGCGGGTATATCAATATAATTTGGAAAAATATACTGCAGGAGTTACTCAGTCCTGAGCTTGTCAAGCGCCTTACTAACTTGAGAAAATTTAAACACGCTCTTAGATTCCTTAAATCCAAAACCCGTCGTCACATTTTTTAATCGGAAATAAATTTCGAACACCTAAACATGCGTGATTTTACACTCGGTATTTACCGGCAGCTGCTAGATGCATTGAAAGGCGCCGGCTACCGTTTTCAAACCTTTGAGCAGTTTTTGCAAACGCCTGCCGACAGGGCAATCATGCTCCGGCACGATGTGGATGATCGCAAACTGCACTCCCTGGAGTTTGCCCGTATTCAGAAAGAAAAAGGCATCGTGGGTACCTATTTTTTCAGGATGGTACCGGAAAGTTTCGATGAATCCGTTATCCGGGCTATTTACAACATGGGGCATGAGATTGGGTACCATTATGAAGACATGGATTTTGCCCGTGGCAATTTGCGCGAAGCCATCCGTTATTTTGAAAAACATTTGGCACGCCTGCGGAAAGTAGTACCCGTTTCAACGATTTGTATGCACGGCAGCCCGCGTTCCCGGTACGACAACAAGGATGTTTGGCAGCATTATGACTACCGGGATTACGGTATTTTAGGAGAGCCGTATTTCGATCTTGACTTTAAAAAAGTGTACTACCTAACCGATACCGGACGGCGTTGGAATGGCAGTGCTGTCAGTGTGCGCGATAAGGTGGAAAATCATTTTGATTTGGAGTTCAAATCTACGCCAGAAATTATTCAGTGCATTCAGGAGGGGGATTTTCCGGATCAAACGATGTTTAACTTTCACCCACAACGCTGGACCGATAATTCAAGGCTTTGGCTAACCGACAAGTATCAACAGCATGCAAAAAATGCCGTAAAATACTGGTTGGTGAAGCTCAGGTAAAATAAAGCAGGAGGTTTATTGGCATAATTTTGGCTGAAATTCCCACTTGGATGCAGCGTTAATCCCACACTAAATCATTTAACAAATTCGCTTCAAACAAATCATTTTTTAAAGTGCTGCTTAGCCGACTTTACAATAAAAATACAATTAATTTTCCTTGTTAAAGTTGCACAGGCAGGAAGAAACCAAGAGATTCGCAATAAAATACGCAGCGATCACAGATTATTTGTGATTCTGAGTACTTCATAATAAATTCACGCTTATCGTCATACTCGATACTGCCCCTCTCCCCCCTCTTTTGCAGTATTGAGGCCCACAAGGGCACATCTGATAATCGGAGCAAGTACCGCTCTACGCATTTAATCAGTACGCGCTTTTTCATCCATTCCATTCATCAGATCAAGCTCTAAGGTTTGATACTTGTATCAACTTAATCTTGAAAAAACATATCCTTGCTCCCACTTGAGTATGTTGCTTATCTGCATGGAAAGATGCTCACCCTGCCTGCATTTAGGAGTGCGATAATAATCTGAATTTAATACGACAAGGTTTCAACACCTTTTCCTCCCACTGGTATCCCGCATACCGCCTTTTTATTTTTTTGAATCACTTTAAAAAGCGTGACTCATGGCATTGGTTTACGACCCAATGAGCAATCCGGAAGTATTGCCAAAGCAATGGCTGGAGGAAAAATTCCCAACCGAAGTTGTACAATTGATTGAAAAAACGATCCAATGGGATTCCGTTGGCGAGCCCTTGGTACTCGATACCCGGCGTGCACTGAACGGCGCCGAACTTAGAGCCCAGGAACCAGCAACATTCATCGCCAATCTTCAGCGTCTTAACGATATCCGGTATATCAACAAGTTCCTGGAATCAGTTAATGCTCAATTAACCCAGGGTGGTTATTTTGTTGGTTGTGTAGAAGTTTCCCATCGGCGCAAAGCCAGGTTTTTGGCAAAATATCCAAAGCCAATCAATAAGCTGTTTTATGCATTTGATTTCCTACACAAACGGCTTTGGCCTAAACTACCATACTTTAAGCGCGCTTACTTTGCCCTGACACAAGGCAAAAACCGGGTGGTTTCGGAAATGGAAACCTATGGGCGGTTATACTCCTGCGGATTCCGTTTGCTGGACACTGTGGAAGTTGAGGACAAAATGTATTTCGCAGTTGAAAAAACCGGCGAGCCGGAATTTAATACCGAAGCAACCTATGGTCCTTTTATCAAATTACGCCGGGTAGGTAAGCAGGGCAAAATTATGAAGGTGTATAAATTGCGTACCATGTCGCCCTACAGCGAATATGTACAGCAATTGATTTACGAGTGGAATGGCCTTGGAACTGGCGCAAAATTCAAAGATGACCCTCGCATTACTACTCTTGGGTATTTTTTTCGCAAGTACTGGTTGGATGAGTTGCCCATGCTTTTTAACTTTATCCGGGGTGATGTTAAACTTTTCGGGGTTCGTCCCATCAGTAAACATTACTTTAGCTTATACCCGGAAGAATTTCAGGAATTCAGAAAGAAATTCAAGCCGGGTCTCATCCCACCGGTTTACGTAGAAATCCCCAAATGTCTGGAAGATACCATCGACATCGAGCGCCGGTATCTGCAGGCTTATGAACGCCAGCCGTTCCTGACAGATCTACGATACACTTCAAAAGCATTTTATAATATTTTCATAAAAATGGTTCGAAGCTATTGAGCCATTCGGAAGCATTTCGACATTTAATACTATCTGCTTTTAATCTATTCCGTTTAATCCGCATCGCATAAACCCCCTCTGTTTAATCTGGCATTGATGACAATGCTTCGCACTTCATTAATCATTCTTGAAAAGCAAACACCCGGTTTATGGTAAATTTTTTACTCTCTCAAAGACAACAAACCCTTACACCGATCGAACCTGGTCAACAGCACCGTAAAGTGCCTAACCACCGTTTTGGTTCCTACCACCATTTTCTTCAGGCATTTAAAGACCAAGGGTACCAATTTTGTAAGTTCGCTGAACTTACCGAACCTAAAAGGCAAATTGCCCTCCGCCATGATATCGATTTTGATACAAATTTTGCCTTGCAGTCAGCGTTGATCGAAACAGAAATGGGGATTAAGTCCACCTACTTTTTTCTGTTACGCTCCAATTTCTACAATATTTTTTCGCCGCAAGACTATGAAAACGTCTCCCTGATCCGGGAAATGGGTCATACTGTTAGCATACACTTTGATCCGTCGATCTACGAGGATTTTCATGAAGGCCTTAAAAAAGAAGTCATGCTTTTTCGGGAGTTCTTTCGCGAGGAGGTAAACATTATTAGTCTGCACCGCCCAAACGCTTTCTTCCAGGAGTTTGATGCACCAATTTTTGGCATTGAACATACCTACCAGTCCAAATACTTCCGGGATGTCAAATACATTTCCGATTCCACCGGCGTATGGCGTTTTGGCCACCCGTTCGATACGCCGGAATTTGCGCAGCAAAAATCCATTCACTTGCTCATTCACCCCATCTGGTGGATGCTTGAAGGCAGTACCAATCTGGATAAACTCAAGTTGTATTACGCCCAACGTATTAATTCCCTGAAATCCGATTTTTCAAACAACTGCATTCCTTTCAGAAAAATCAATGAAAGTCTTTGATAAAATAGCGGTGTTTGGTTGCAAAGCCACCACCCTGTTTCTATTGGATAATCTAAACTTACCTTTTCCGGTCCGCCACCTGATCACGATCACACCCGAAGCCGGGCAAAAACATCAGGTGGCGGATTATCTTGACCTGAAAGCCGCCGCTGAAGCCCGCGGCATCGAGGTATACCAGGCCAAATATTATTCACTGAAACACGACGACGATCTCGCCCATATCAATAGTCTTTGTATTGATGTGGCCATTGTTATGGGCTGGCAACGCCTGATCCCTGCACAAGTCCTTTCGGGCCTGCGCATCGGGGCATTCGGCATGCATGGCAGCTCGATGAACTTGCCCCTGGGCCGTGGGCGCTCGCCGATGAATTGGTCGATCATTGAAGGTCGCAGGGTGTTCTACACCAATTTGTTCCGCTACGACCCGGGCGTCGATTCCGGCGATGTGGTCGATACCTTTAAATTCCAGATCACCGACCGGGATACCGCCGAAACCATGCACTTTAAAAATACCCTGGCCATGAAATACCTGGTCGAGCGGAATATTGACAAGCTGGTGCGCAACGATTTTCAACTGACCAAACAGGACGATTCCATCACACCTACGTACTACCCCAAACGAAGTCCGGAAGACGGCTTAATTGATTGGGAACAGGATGTGGAAGTGCTGGCTCGTTTTATCCGGGCTGTCACCCGCCCATTTAACGGCGCCTTTACGTTTTCAGGTGATCAGCAGATCAGCATTTGGGATGCCCATGTGTTCGATGTGCACGATTTCGGCTACGAAAAATGGAACGCCGGTACAGTGGTCGCTGTGTTTGAAAGTGGAAAATTCCTGGTAAAGTGCTTTGGCGGCTTGCTGCTGGTCACTGCCTACGATGCACCGTTTGCTGTTCAAAAAGGCATGCAGTTTGGAAACAACGGGCTTTTGATCAAGCGGTTTGAACGGAATAACCAGGGATTCTTCGACATCCCCGAGCCGGAATAAACTCACACCTGGATCACACCGGGATTAAACTTCTCCACCACAGCATTATTCGCCGCCTCAATTCCCATGCTGATCCATTGCCGTGTGTCACGCGGGTCGATGATAGCATCCACCCAAAGCCGGGCTGCGGCGTAGTAGGGCGTAGTTTGCGCATCGTAACGGTTTTTGATTTTTTCAAAAAGTTCTTTTTCCGCTTTCGGATCGGGCGCTTCACCTTGTTTTTTAAGTGAAGCCACCTGTATTTGGGTCAGCACTTTAGCCGATTGTTCTCCGCCCATCACCGCAATTTTGGCCGTAGGCCAGGCTACGATCAAGCGCGGGTCGTAGGCTTTGCCGCACATGGCGTAATTGCCGGCGCCATAGGAATTGCCCAATACCACACTGAATTTCGGTACCGTACTGTTGGCCACGGCATTCACCATTTTTGCCCCGTCTTTTATTATACCGCCGTGTTCGGAGCGAGTACCCACCATAAACCCGGTAACATCGTGCAGAAACACCAGCGGGATCTTTTTCTGGTTGCAGTTTAGGATAAACCGCGTGGCTTTATCGGCCGAGTCGGAGTAGATCACGCCGCCAAACTGGATTTCCCCTTTGGCATTTTTCACCACCTGCCGGTTGTTGGCCACGATACCCACAGCCCAGCCATCGATGCGCGCATAGGCACAAATGATCGTCTTGCCGTAGTGCTCCTTGTATTGTGTAAGTTCGCCGCCATCGACAAGGCGGCGCAACAACTCCAGCGAATCGTAGGGCTTACCACTGCTGTCCGGAAAAATGGAAAACATATCTTCCGGTGCACCGGCAGCCGGCCTGCTTTCCTGCCGGTCGAAGCCTGCGGTTTCGAAACGGCCCATTTTGTCCACCAGATCTTTAATGGTGTCCAGGCAGGTTTTGTCATCGGGCATCTTGTAGTCTGTCACGCCGGAAATTTCGGAGTGCGTGGCTGCACCGCCCAGGGTTTCCTGGTCCACATCTTCACCAATGGCTGCTTTTACCAAATAGGGGCCGGCCAGAAATACCGAACCAGTGCCTTCAACTATGAGCGCCTCATCGGACATGATCGGCAAATACGCCCCCCCGGCAACGCAACTTCCCATAATGGCCGCGATTTGAGGAATACCTGCTGAGGACAAGCGGGCGTTGTTGCGAAAGATGCGGCCAAAGTGTTCCTTGTCTGGGAAAATTTCGTCCTGCATGGGCAGATAGACCCCGGCACTGTCGACCAGATAAATGATCGGCAGGCGGTTTTCCATGGCAATTTCCTGCGCTCGCAGGTTTTTCTTGCCAGTAATCGGAAACCAGGCGCCGGCCTTTACCGTCGCGTCGTTGGCAACGACGATGCACTGCCGCCCGCGGACATAACCGATCATCACCACTACCCCACCGGCCGGGCAGCCACCGTGTTCAGCATACATTTCGTAGCCGGCAAACGCACCGACCTCCAGTTGCGGCTTGCCTTCATCCAGTAAATATTCGATCCGTTCGCGGGCAGTCATTTTTCCCTGTGCATGCAATTTCTCGACACTTTTTTTTCCGCCCCCTTCATAAATTTTGTCAAGCAGGCGGTTCGTTTTGCCAATGGCAAGGTGCATGGAATCGGTGTTTTTTGCAGCTTCAAGATCAATTTTACTGGTGGCCATTTGTCAGGTGCTATGTGGTGAGTAATGTTTGGTTTCGGGGCAAAATACGGTGTTTCCCTGCGGGTGATTTATTTTGAACTAAATTTCCGGCACAAAGCCATGTCCAACGTACACATTCTTTCCGATCCGGCTCCTTTTGCTGAAAAAACAACGGCGTATCTGACCGTGCGGGATCGGGAAGGCCGCGTGTTGACCAACGAACAGGTGCTCGCCTTACCCCGTTTCTTTCCGGTTTCCGAGGGTCATCAGCGCTTGCAACGGGAATGGCGCATGCGCAAGCATTCCTTTGCCCGTTTTCAAAAACACCTGTACCGGCGCTACGCGAAAAAACCGCTCGAAATACTCGACCTGGGCTGTGGCAACGGCTGGATGTCCCTCAACCTGGCCCGACGCCCCGGCACCAATATTTGGGCAGTCGACGTCAACCTGCCCGAACTGGAACAAGGCGCCCGTTTAGCCGCCGCTTCCGGTTTGACCAACGTTCGTTTCGTTTTTGCCGATTTTTTGAAAAACACTATCCCCGAAAAAAAGTTTGACCTGGTGGTGCTTGCCGCTTCAATTCAATATTTCCCCGATTTCGCGGAACTCTACATGGCTGCAAAGGGCGTGCTAAAACCCGGCGGCATCATCCATATCCTGGATAGCCCGTTTTACCGAACGCAAGAGCAATGTCGAGCTGCCCGGGCTGCAACCGGGGCTTATTACGCAAGTATTGGTGTGCCCGAAATGACAAATTGGTACCATCATCATCTCTGGCAAGATGTAAAAAAAATGGGTGGTAAAAACCTGAATTCCGGCATGCACACGCGCATACTCCAACATGTACATTGGCTACCGCCATTCCCCTGGGTGCTATTCGAGTAAAAATTTCAGCCGCCCCAGGCCCGGTCTCCCTTTTCATAGGGTATGCAGCCTTCATAACGCCCGGGAATATCGACAAAACGCAAAGCCTGCGTAGCACCGATCTCGGAGGTGAAATATCCCCACAATGTGAGGTCTTTCATCTGGCGAAAATAATGCGGTGGGTCGCCGTCCTTTATGTTCCGGTAGTATTCCTTTTGCTCCTCGTCGAGTTCAACCAGAAGGGCATGGCGTTGCTGCGGAGTACAGCGCAGGAAGGGCTTCCCGAATGTTTTTTTACACCGCTCCTCCAGCGCAACCAGGCCCGCAAGGAACAGCTCCTGGTCATCCTTTTCCCAACAATCGCTGACAATGACAGCCATGAACTGCCCCACTTTGGCCGCTTTGGCCCCGGGTGTGTCGGTTTCCGGCAAAATAGTGTCGGCAATTTCGTTCAACAGCCGGATTTGCCGCTTCCCGAACAGGCCAATGCGCGCCGATTCGGGAAGGGTTTCGATAGATTCCCAGTCGATTTGCCGGGCCAGCAGGCTGTCGGCGCCGAGTAACGTGCCACCCAGAACGGTGGAGAGGCGTTGTATAGCTTCGCGTCGTTTCATGTGATCAGAGATTTCCCTTTTTAAGTTCGTCAACAGCAAAATTTGCCGCCCGCGCCGTAATGGCCATGTAGGTCAGTGAGGGGTTCTGGCAAGCCGACGAGGCCATGCAGGAGCCATCGGTCACAAATACGTTCGGCACGTCGTGCATTTGGTTCCAGCCGTTGAGCACCGAAGTTTTAGGATCGTGGCCCATGCGCGCAGTACCCATTTCATGAATCGCCATACCGGGGAAACTACCGCTGTCGTAAGTCTGCACATCTTTGATGCCGGCCGCTTCCAGCATTTCAGCGGCATCATTTTTCATGTCTTCCCGCATTTTGTGTTCGTTGTCCTTGAGCTCACAATCAATTGCCAGCACGTGCTGCCCCCATTTGTCTTTTTTCAATTTATCAATATAAACCCTGTTTTCGGAATAGGGCAGCATTTCGCCGAAACCACCCAGGCCCATCGTCCAGTGCCCGGGCTCGCTGAGGGCGTCTTTAAATGCGCCGCCGATCTGCATCTCCCCGATTTCCCTCGACCAGCCTTCACGGCCTGCTGCGCCCTGGTAGCCGAAGCCGCGCAGGTACTCGCGAGTGTCGCCAAACAGGTTTCGAAAGCGCGGGATGTACACGCCATTGGGTCGGCGGCCGTAAAAATATTGATCTTCATAACCCTCGGCTTTCCCCCAGGCTCCGCAGCGGAAATGGTGGTCCATGAGGTTGTGGCCAAGTTGACCGCTGGAATTGCCCAGGCCATCCGGCAAGCCACCTTCTTCAATCGAATTGAGCAGTAAAAACGTGGAGGCCAGCGTAGAGGCGCACACAAAAATCACCTTGGCTTCGTATTCCTGCGTTTCCAGGGTTTCAGCGTCGATCACCAGCACCCCGCGCGCGCGTTTTTTATTTTTATCGTACAAAATCTGGTTTACGAGCGAGAAAGGCCGCAACGTCAGGTTGCCTGTTTTTACTGCGGCAGGCATGGTACTCGACTGGGTGCTGAAATAGGCGCCGAAGGGACAACCTCTGCTGCAGAGGTTGCGAAACTGGCAGTTACCACGGCCGTTGTGCGGCTGCGTAAGGTTGGCCGAACGGCCAATGATCATTCGACGACGATCTTCGTAATGTTTTTTGATCCGGGCAGCCACGTCTTTTTCCACGCAATTCATCTCCATAGGCGGCAAAAACTGCCCGTCGGGCAACTGCGGCATACCTTCGAGAGAGCCGCTGATGCCCGCAAAAGATTCCACGTGGTCGTACCAGGGCGCCAGGTCGGCATACCGAATTGGCCAATCGACCCCATAGCCATCTTTTGCGTTGGCTTCAAAATCAAAATCACTCCACCGGTAACTTTGCCTGGCCCACATCAGCGATTTCCCGCCCACATGAAAACCGCGGTACCAGTCGAAACGTTTGACTTCGGTGTATGGGCATTCGAGGTCGTCGACCCAGAATTCGGGGTTGAACTCGCTGTACGGATAATCGCGTTGCTGCACCGGGTGGTTGGCCTTCATCGCGCGGGTAAGCTGCCCGCGGTGTGGGAACTCCCAAACTTTTTTGCTGGCGGTAGTATAATCGGTCACGTGTTGGATATTTCGGCCACGCTCGAGCAGGAGCACTTTCAAGCCTTTTTCAGTGAGTTCTTTGGCGGCCCATCCGCCGGAAATTCCGGAACCGATAACGATGGCGTCGTATGTCATGGAGTACTAGTTTTTTCAACTCTATGTGCCTCCGTTTCTCTGTGAGCCTCTGTGAAACCAGAAAAGTGTCACGGAGGCTCACAGAGAAATTGAGGGGTACGGAGGATTTTTAAACGTCGCAGATTTTCATAGCAGCCGCAAGGGCAGCCAGTTTATCCGGGCTCTTGGGGACAAACTCCTGCGCCACATACCCGGTGAATCCTGTTTCAACAATAGCGCGCATGATGGCCGGGTAATACAGCTCCTGACTGTCATCAATTTCGTGCCGCCCGGGTACGCCGGCCGTATGGTAATGCGCAAAATAGGGGTGAAATTCCTGAATGGTATGAATCACATCACCCTCATTGACCTGCATGTGGTAAATATCGTAAAGCAGCTTGAAGTTTTCGGAGCCCAGGCGCTTGCAGAGTTCGACGCCCCAGGGACTTTTGTCGCACATATAATCGGGGTGGTTGATCTTGCTGTTCAACAGCTCCATGCAAAGCAGCACGCCGTTTTTTTCAGCCAGAGGCAAAAGTTTTTCCAGTCCTGACACACAATTTTCCATACCGACAGCGTCGTCCATGCCGTTGCGATTGCCGCTGAAACAAATCAAGTTGCGGTAGCCTGCTTCAGCCACTTTCGGGATCATTTCCGAATAATTTTTCAGCAGCTGTTCGTGGTACTGCGGATCGTTCCAGCCTTGTGTCAAACCGAGCTCAGCGCCATTACACATCGATGAATAGAGGCCATATTTTTTCAAAACTGGCCATTCATCCGGGCCAACCAGGTCAATAGCCGGCATGCCCATTGCAGCCACCGCCTGGCAAAACTCTTCCAGCGGTATGTCTTTGAAACACCAACGGCAAACGGAGTGATTGACCCGCCCTTTCCAGCGTTGCGACGGCTTTGACTCAGGTTGTTTGGCGAGTAGTGCCGGGCCGTCGGTGGCGAGAGCCGCGGCGCCTAAGGCCAGGGTTTTCAGGGCGTTTCGGCGCGTTGTTTTCATGTTCATGCGTTTTTATAATACCGCTAAGGCGCGGAGACGCGAAGTTTCTCTTTGCGCCTTAGCGTCTTCGCGGTTCAAAAACTAAGATTCATCCAAATACCGCTTCGTCAGCCCTCCGTAAAAATCAATCCGCCGGTCGCGGAAAAAAGGCCAGATGCGGCGTACATCTTCGGTGCGGTTTTTATCAATTTCCACCACGGCATTTTCTTCTTTATCGGCTGTCGCCAAAAACAACACCTCGCCTTGCGGCCCGGCAACAAAACTTTGGCCCCAAAACTGGATGCCACCGGTCACGCCCGACCAATCGGGTTCATGGCCGACCCGGTTTACCGTCACCACCGGCAATCCGTTGGCTACCGCGTGCGCACGCTGAATGGTGAACCAGGCATCGTGCTGGCGGGCTTTTTCATCGGCCGGATCACTGCTTTCCCAACCGATTGCAGTCGGGTAAATCAGCAGTTCAGCCCCGGCCAATGCCATCAGGCGCGCCGCCTCAGGGTACCATTGATCCCAACAGACAAGCAAGCCGAGTTTGCCCACGGAAGTCTGGATCGGTTTGAACCCCAGATCACCCGGGGTGAAATAGAATTTCTCGTAGTAGGCCGGATCATCGGGAATGTGCATTTTTCGGTATTTCCCCGCCATGGAGCCGTCTTTTTCAAACACTACCGCCGTGTTGTGGTAGAGGCCCGGCGCGCGTTTTTCAAACAGGGAAGTCACCAACACCACGCCGTTTTCGCGGGCTGCTTTGGAAAAAATTTCCGTGTCGCGGCCGGGGATCGGCGCTGCCAGGTTGAACATTTCCGTGTCTTCGGCCTGGCAGAAATAAATGCCGCAATGCAATTCCTGCAAGACCACCAGTTCGGCGCCCTGCCGGGCGCAATCGGCAATGCCGGCCAGCGATTTTTGAATATTTGCCTGCATGTCCGGGCTGCAGGATTGTTGAACGATACCTATTTTCATTGCTTGAGTTAGGTTAATGGTTTTTGTGTACTCGTCCTACGACTCCAAGTCGTAGGACGAGTTGATACGAAAACTCCCCTTCGGATACTGCATCGTCACACAATGTAGCGACCCATGTTGTTCAATGAGCACCCGGCAATCGATACCGATAATTTCCCGTCCGGGAAAAACCGGCGCCAATACGTGCAACGCTTCGGCATCCTGCGGTACACCATAAGTTGGCACTAACACAGCGCCATTTATGATTAAAAAATTGGCGTAGGTAGCCGGCAAACGGTGGCCATCTTCCGCGAAACAGGCATCCGGCCAGGGCAAAGGCACCAGATTGTACGGTTTCCCTTCAGCCGTTCGAAGGGTTTTCAGTTCCGCTTCCATGGCCTGCAAGGCTTCAAAATGCTCATCAGCAGAGTCAGAACACCGAATATAGGCAATTGTATCCGGCGTGCAAAACCGGGCCAGGGTGTCGATGTGCGAGTCGGTATCATCGCCGGCGAGATATCCGTGGTGCAGCCATAGCACCCGATTGAGGCCAAACAGTGCCTTCAATTTTTCTTCTGTTTCCACTTGAGACAAGTGTGGATTCCGGTTGGGCGAGAGCAAGCATTCGGCAGTGGTAAGCAGGGTACCCCGTCCATCGCTCTCGATGCCTCCGCCCTCCAACGCCAGGCCGGGGTACCGGTGTTCAGCTTTGAAAAACCCGCGTTCCCACAGCGCTCGGGTGATCCGGTTGTCCTTGTCGGCCGGAAATTTGAGTCCCCAACCGTTGAACATAAAATCGAGCACTACCGGCCGGCCGTTTTCTTCGATAACGATTCCGCCATGGTCGCGTGCCCAGGTATCGTTGGATGAGATTTCAGCAAAACGCAAGTTGGCAGTATTGGCACCTGCAAGTAGCTTCCGGGTCGCAGTTGCATCCTGACAAACGATCAGCACCGTTTCGAAGCGGCTGATTGTTTCGGCCAGTTGCACAAAGACGGGCAGCACGGCATCCAGCATATCCGCCCAATCGGAATCGGCATGGGGGAAAGTAAGTTGAACGGCATCTTGCGGTTCCCATTCGGCGGGCAGGCGCCGTGTTATATTTTGATCAGGCATAGTTCAATTGTTTGCCAGGCGCTGGGCTACCGTAATCGGGGTGATCTTGCCCAGGCGGATACTCCAGGAGATGCGTTTGAAATAATTGTTACCGGTTTGTTCGGTGTAGGCGTCCTGAATACGTTTGGCGTTCACCAGGGGGAAATACACTTCCAGGCCGCCTTTGAAAAACTCGAGCATGAGGCCGCCGCTCCACAAAAGCTGGTCGCTGAAGGAGCGGTCTGCACCGAGCGGTGTGGCATCGTCAAAATAGCCGATATCGAAATACGGCTTGAGCGGCAGGCCAAGCGGAAGCCGGAAGGGCAGGTCGGCTTTCAGGTTGAGCGACAAGATGTAGCTGTTGGAATTGCCCAGCACGCCATCGTAAGGCGTCGGTGTTCCAAAGGCATTTTTAAAGCCGCCTTCGGTTTGGCTGACCTGGCGACTGAGAAAGCCATTGTCTTCCGAACGGCCGAGAAATATCTGGTCGAAGCGGTAGTCGTTATAGCCTTGCGGGTTGAGCGCAAAGGAGCCCCGGGCAATGTCACCCGACAGGTTGTTCGTCGCCACATTGCCGCGATTGCGCTGGGTATTTTTCAGGAAAAATCCGGCAAACCCCCGGGCTTCCACTTTTCGGTTGCGTTTGTAAAAAAATTGTTGCTTCCACTCCAGAGAACTGCGGAGGTAACTGGCCGGCTGGTCATTCGGGGCTGTGTAATCCTGGTATTCCAGTGCCACGGCAAACTGGTTGGGGTTGGGCAAGGCGCGTTGCTGTCCACTGTACCGAACTTCATAAATTGTGGCACGCTCCCACTCTTTTCGTTCGTAGGTTTCCGGGGTGTTGAACATCGGTTCTTCCTTGCCGACAAACAAGGTTCGAATGGTTAATTCGTGTTCGAAGGCCGGAGAAGGACTGCGAAAGGTTGCCCGTACTTGCGGCATAAGCCGGTAAAAACGGAGATTGTAATCGAATGCCGGGTTAAAGTCATAAGTGCATGTTTTTGCGTTAAAACCGAGTTCTATTTTTTGAAAAAAACCACCCGGCAAAAAGCGGTACTTCAGGTCGGCCAGCCCAACCAGATTTTTGGATTTCAAGCCATAGCCCGGCAACAGGAAATACTGAAACCGGCGTGCCGGGAACGGCGCGTTGTACAAAATCAGGCCCGCCATGGCCTTGTCGTAATTGTTCCAGCCGAACCAGGGTAAAATTCCCAGTTCCGTTCGGGCAGGCCGTTCAGCCAGCGCCAGCAAACGCAGGTGTAGCGGTTCTACACCGGGAAACAAACCGGCGGTGCGGCGGCTGTTGTTTTTTCGGTTAAAATCGAGCGCCGCGTGTTCGTAGTCCAGTACAAACAGGTCGGCCAGCACATCCGGGAACTCTACCTCCGTGGTTTTTTCCGGCGCAGCCGGGTACCAAATTGTTTGCACCGGCTGTCCGGCGCGCAAGGCCGTAATGCTGAAGGGGGCATCCAGGGCGCCGCGGTTTTTGACGGTAAGTTGGTAGCCCTGCCCGCCGCGTTTTATTTTTGACAGCGCCATGTCAAAATGCTGCTTCGTTTGCATGGTTTTGAAAAACCAGTCGGTATCATCGAGTCCGGCAACCTTCCAGGCAGCGCGCAGATCTTCCGGGTAGGGGTGTTTGAATTTCCAGGCATTGTAGTAGGCCTGCATGGCTTGGTCGAAGCGGGCTTTTCCCAGTGAGCGTTCCAGCCATTCGAGGCACATCGCAGTTTTCATGTACACCTGAATGCCATAGGCGACAAACCAAAAATCGTTGGAATGTGAATCGGGCGGGGTGTCGGCGCCTTCGCGAGCCAGCATGAGGTAGGCGTTTTCCGTAACGGAGCCCGACTGGCGGGTATCCAGCGCCCAACGCGGCAGCATGTTGTCGGTCGTGCCGCTGCCATAGTTTTCTACCATGTAGCGGTTCTCGTAGTAGGAGTTGATCCCTTCGTCCATGAACGGATGATCGCGCTCGTTGCTGGCCAGGATGCCGTAAAACCAGTTGTGCCCGACCTCGTGGGTGATCACCTCGTCGAGATCTTTGCCGCCGCCTGAGTTGCCGATAACTGTGATCATCGGGTACTCCATGCCGCCACCAGCACTGAGCGCACTGTGGACCGCCGTGGCATGCGGCCAGGGATACGGCCCTACGAGGTTGGAGTAAAATTCGACCGAGCGGCGCACGTAAAAAGCGCCTTTTTCCCAAATGTCAAACTCCTCGTTGGTAAACATGGCCCAGCAATCGACGGTGGCGCCGGAAGCCAGCCGGGCGGTGTCTTTGAGCACGTAAAAGCGCTTGTCGGCAAACCAGGCAAAATCGTGGACCTGCTCGGCGGTGTAGCGCAGGGTTTTGGTTGTTTTGGAAGACGGCGGGAACGGCGCTTTGCGCGCCTCTGCTTTTTCCGCCTTGGACAACAGGGTTTCGCGGCGCGCGATTTCCGCCCGCGTTTCCGCTTCTTTTTGTTGTAAAAATTCCACTTCGGAGGCCGTTTGCAACACCCCGGTTGCGCCCACGACGTAGTTGTCGGGCAGGGTAATGCTGACGTCGAAGGAACCAAATTCCGAGTAAAATTCGCCCACGTCCAGGTAGGGCATGGCATGCCAACCGCGGGTGTCATACACGGCGGGTTTGGGGTACCACTGCGTCATTTGGTAGGAAGTGCGCACATGGCCGAGCCGGGAGAAGGAGGCCGGAATCTTCAGCAAAAACGGTGTTTCGATCACCAGTTTGCCGCCCGGCGGCAAGGGTTGGGCGAGCTGCAGCACGGCAATATCCGGGTTATCCGGGTCGATGCGCCAAGCCACTTTATTGCCATCGACGGTGAAGTCCAGGTTTTCAAAATAGCCCATCGTGCTGTCAGGCGCAAAGTAAAACCGGGAATTACCATCGCGCAGTTTTTGTTTGCAAAAGGCAGAGCTGCGGTTTTTGAAGGCATTCGCCCAAAGGTGCATCCAAATCTCCGACAGGGCATCGGGTGCATTGTTGGTGTATTCCATCCGGATGTGCGCGTCGAGCGTATGGTCGCGGTCGTTGAGCGTGGCCTGGATGGTATAGTTGACCTCTTGCTGGAAATAGGGTGTTTGGGCGGTTATTGGAGCGACAAGAAAAACAAGTGGAAACAGGGCGATGGATCTGATCATGGTGTCTGCCGTTTTTTTTGCCGGGGAAGGTTGGCTGGCAAAAATGGGATTTTTTGTAGAATAGTGAGGGGGTGACTTGAAGTCACCCCCTCACTTAGCGCGGTCACCCTCAATGGCCCGAAGACCCTACATCCCTTGATCGCTCCATTTTATCAATCACCCGCCGCCTGATCTGCGGCTTTTGCTCCAAAATCTGTTCAAATTTTTCCCGCTTTTGCGGCGCCGGAAAACTCTCCAAAAACTTTTCCGCCTCCCGTTCCGTCGGGGCCACTTCCAGCCTCTTTAAATATGCATCCTCCAACTCAGGTTGCACTTTTTCCAATACTTCGGGCCGCGATTTGACGGCTTCTGTTACTTCAGGCAGGCGCTCGCTTTCCGGAAAATCGCGCAGGTAAGCCCGCACTTTCTGCTCGGTCGGTTGCTCCCGAATAGATTGGAGATAGGCTTTTTCCAGCACAGGCATCAACTCCTGGCGGTTCCCCGCCGCTTCGCGAAGTTCGGGGAGGCGTTCGCTTTCCGGAAAATCCTGCACGTAACGGTTGATCTTTTCGGCATCGGGTTGGCGGCGAATACTGGCCAGCGCCTCGTTATCGAGCCGGTTTACCTGATCCAGCACCTGCCCCCGGTATGCACCTTCCGGGTAGGCGCGCTGGTATTCGCGCAGATCGGCCAGCCTGCCGGTTTTTTCCGATTTTAAAAATAGTGCTTTTTCAACGCGCGTCCGGGCACGCGGATCGTCGCCGAATTTTTCCACATAACTGGCGTAAGCTTCAGCAGTATCCTGAAAACTGGCCACCCACCAGGCACGCGTGGGCGCCGGGGTAAAGGCCCAGGTAGCGCCGCCGCCGGCGAGTATGAAAATCAGCATGACGGCCAGAGCGCGTGCGCCACCGCTGCTTTTTTTCTGCGGCTTTGTCACTTCCACACCGCGGGTTGGGTACGGGACACTTGCCGGTGGTACCGCGCCTTGTGGTTTAGGGTCAACTACTTTGTCAAACTTCCAATTGTCGCCCGGGCTTGAGGGCGGTACAGCACCTGAAGGGGGTGGTTGCGCTGTCGTTTGCGGGCCGATCGTCACCTGTTCGCCGGAAGACTTTAGCGGCGCAGGTTCCAGGTCGGCCGGAACAGCCTCGGTAACGATCGTTACCGTTTCCAGTACCGACACCTCGCGCGGCACGTAGCGGCCGAGCTGGGCATTGTACTCCATCATCGACACTTTGACCAGCAATTGGTGCTCGCCTTCGACCTTGGGTTTGACGCTGAACAACCACTGCGTGTATCCCTGCTCGCGCACCAGTTGTTCGGTTTCGCTGAGCGGACGGATGTTGAACACTTCGCCGTCAGGATCGAGCAGTTCGGCACGCATCATGTCCGACACTTCCACGCGGGGGCGCAGGCGCACGTCGTCGTCGAGCACGATATCTTCGAGAATGGCGTCCTCATCGATGGCTACCCGGATGGTACAAATCGTCGGTTTTTGCAGCGGCATGCGGTGCGGCACGCGGTAAAGAATGCTGCCTTGCCTGGCCGCTTTAGCCGCCGAAGCCTTGGCGGAGGCGGCCGCCTCAAAATCCACTTCCTCCAGTGCCGCCACCAGGTCAAAACACTCGGCCCGAACGGTGTCGACCCGGCGCTGGTAATCGTCGTTGGTTATGGTGTTGCGGATGCGTTCTTTGTTGGCATCCTTGAGCCGGCCCAGCAGGGCGAGCACCAGACCGTGTTTGTCGGTATTTTCCGGCAGGAGTTCGCGCAGCGCACTGAGGGCGGCAGCAAGGTCCTCGGTCAGCAGTTCCTGCAAATCGCGGCGTAGTTCGGGTAAGGGCTTGGAAAGTGGCATAGTCAGTTGGTTGTTGGATTACCTCAAAGATACTTCGATAATTCTGTGGGGTTGGCTTAAAATGTTATTTTACCACGGATGCATGGAGAACACGGAGAAGCAGTTTCGAAACTGATAAATTTGATTCCTACGTTTGCTGATTATTCTAATTTGAAAAACACTCCGTGTTCTCCATGCCTCCGTGGTGAAAGCTTATTTCACAAATAACAGCCCGTTCAAACTCTCCATTTTCAAATCAGGCGTACGCGTATCGAACCGCGCTTCGCGCAAATGCAGTCGCCCGGTCGACCTGGCGCTTTTAAGTTCCAAAATTGTCGCACTATCGGGCAGGGCATAATATTCATTTGAACCGGCCATTTTCTTCCAGTATTCCATGGCAGGACGCAGGTCGAAGGAATCCACCGCAATTTTTCCCGTTGGCCCATAAAGCAACAGGGAGTGCTGGTCGTCTGAAAACGTTACACTGGAACGCTTGCGTTTGCGTGCGGGTGTACCGTCGTACAACTCGATCTGGTAGAACTGCCGGAACCCGGCAATATTTCCGGATTGGGATTGCTGCTGCATCGGATACACCGAAACCATGCGTTGCTGGCGGTAGGATTGCCCCTCGGGCTCGACATTCAACCAAGTGGCAATGGCATCGGCTTGGCTACGCGCTGCGTATTTGCTGGTATCCGGTTCAATGGTTTGAATGGGGACCGGCAACCATGATTCGATGCGATCCATCGCGTCGCGTTTGCCCAAAAAGCGCAGGCAGGACATAATGCGATCGGCATCTTCGCCGGTAAGTTTGTCCCCACCGGGTTTTAATTTATCCCCATCGAAGCGATTGTTTTTTTCGAGTAAATTTTTCAAAATGGCCGTTTGGTTGCGCTCAGCCACATTGAATGCACTAAATGGTCCAAGGACAGCCACCAAAACAAACAGCCCGAGTGAAATGGGGATGAATTTGATGTTATCCAATTTCGAGCGCAAAAAATACAAGCACATTACCAGCAGCCAAACGCCCGCGTGGGCCACATAATACCGCTGCTCAGTAATGCCGTAGTCGGAAATACGTCGGCCAATAGCCACGAACAACAAGCCTACCATGGGCAACAATACCCACCAGAACCAGCGCCGGTAGGCGTGCACGAGTTTGTTGTCGGAGAAATCGGGCAACAGGTAGTTGATCAGGTAAGTAAAAATACCGGCTACCGAAAAGCCCAGCACCAGAGAGGACACCCAACCTTGCGGCAGATTCCAGGTGACAAGGATTTTAATGGAATAGGCATACAGGATCAGGAAATACAGTCCAACAATCGGGATCAGGATGTACTGGCACAGGTTTTTAAAAACAACATTGTAGGCCTTTTCCCGATCATCGAACCCAAAATTTTTGGGAAAATGGTACAGGAAAAAAGTGGTTTGGAAAATCCCCGCCAATACAGCGAACAGGTAAGCGTACATTTTCCCGTTGATATCCAAATTGAACAATTCGTTCACAGCGAGCAGGGCCAACGCCAGGCCGGCGTACAGAATAAAGGTATATACCCCGCCTATGATGAAATTGGCGAACAGTTGCTTGTTGTATTCCCAGAAGTCGGCAACAGCCAGCCGGTTCAGGTAGGGCGCCACGGCAACGAGTAAATGCGCTACAGCCCATAACGCCATAAAGCGGGGAATGCCTACCTCTTCCATCGTAATTGCATGAATGTCGAACAGGAAATAATATAACCCTGCCAGCGCCAGACCCAGGGCTTGAAGCGCCCAGTTGCGCATACCCGACCAGGCTTTGGATTCGGCGAAAGCGGTCAGGCCCGTGCAAAGTGCGAGACCGAACAAGGACATTATGCCGAGCTTAACCCAGTTTTCACTTTCAGGCTCCCGATCGTATTCGATCGCCGTGATAAAGGAACTGGTGGCAACAACTGCGCAAAGCATGGTAGCCGGAAAACGTTGCCAGACCTGCAGAAAAGCGCGGAGTAAAATTGACGGTGACGGGAGTTTCATAAGTGTTGTTTTTTTTGCCCCACCGATGAATCGGTGGGCGGAGAAATTACCAATCGTGGGACTGGCTAGCTTGAAACTGGCTTAATTAAGGCAGTGGGCGAAAGACAAATTTCCATAGAAAACATGGTTTGCTTTCCATCTCAGGTCTATCGTTTGCCATCAACCCTTTTGCCTACTTTTACAGCCTAAAGATGGTTAATTCAACGCTTATGCAGAAATTATTGGTTTTGAGTGTGTTTTGCCTGACCATTCAAGCTGTACAGGGTCAGGGACCAGATTCGCAGGCTTTCCCGGCCTCCTGGGCAGGCACCTGGCATGGCGATCTGGAAATTTTTAATGCCCGGGGAAAAGTGCAAACGGTACCCATGTGGATTGAAATTGAAAAGATTGATACCTCGGCCAGCGGGCGCTATACCTTTGGGCTGGTGTACGGCTCCAAAGAAACAGATTGGCGGCCTTACGAACTGGTACCGGTAGATCCGGCAAAAGGCCTGTGGCAGGTAGATGAAAAAAATAGCATTGTCATGGAAAGTTATCAGTACGGGCCGAAACTTTTGTGCTGGTTTACAGTTCAGGGAAACAGGATACTTTGCACCTATGAAAAAAGGGAGGCTGACATGCTGTTTGAAGTATATTCCGGTGCGGAAACGCCCGTGAGTACGACCGGTAAAACTAAACAGGAGGCGGAGGAAATTCCGGAGGTAAAAACCTTTCCGTTTAGTGTTTTTCAGCGGGCGGTGCTAAAAAAAGAATAAATGGACTCGCTAACCCAAATCGTACTTGGCGCCGCCTGCGGCGAAGCGGTGGCTGGCCGCAAACTCGGCAACCGGGCCATGCTCTGGGGCGCCATTGGCGGCACTATTCCAGATTTGGATGTGATGGCTGAGTTTTTTTGCAGCCGGATGGATGCCATGGCTTTTCACCGGGGGTTTATGCATTCGTTTTTGTTTGCCGCCATAGCCCCTTGGATTTTAGCCCAGCTGACGTTGTGGTTTTACAGCCAGGGGGTATACCGGCTTCGCGGCTACAAACTAATCGCCATGCTGATCTGGCTGATCTTTTTTCTGGGCGCTGCTGCGGGGATTAATTTTATCCCGGTGATAATCAACGGGCAAATCAGCTGGTACATCTTCACCCCTACCCTGCTGCTGGGCGCCTGGTTTACCTGGAGGTTGTGGAAAGACTACTGGCGACGCGATCTCAGCATGGTGCAAGCGCCGTACCTGACCTGGGTGGCCTTGTTTTTTGTGAGCATTTTTACCCACCCGATCCTCGATTGTTTCACCAATTTTGGTACGCAGGTCTTCCAACCCTTTTCCGACTACCGGGTTCAGTGGACCACGGTATCGGTCGTAGATCCGCTGTATACCGTTCCGTTTGCCATTTTAATTTATTTTGCCTCCCGGTTCCATCGCGCCGAGCGCGCACGGTTGTACCTGACCTGGATTGGCATCCTCTGGGGCTGCGGTTACCTCGGCTACACCTACTGGAACAAGCAACGGACCAATGCACTTTTTGAAAATGGCCTACAGGCCCAAAATATTGAATACCAACGGTATATGACCGGACCAACCATTTTGAACAATGTCGTTTGGTACGGCGTGGCGGAAGGTGATACGGCGTATTACTTTGGCCAGTCGGGATTTAATGACTGCCAACCCGGTTTTACAAAAATCTCAACATTGCCCAAGAATCACGATTTATTAAACCACATCCCCAAAGACGACAAAGCCTACCGGTTTTTACGCTGGTTTACCAATGGCTACTACGATGTACAACCATACCATGGCGATACCCTGCAGGTCAATGATCTACGATTTGGACTCACAGGTGATTCGCTGGAAGACAACAACTATGTGTTTCCGTTTTTGCTGTTTAAAAATGAAACCGGGGCCTGGGACCTTTATCAACACAACCGGTCCCCCCAGAATCCGGAGCGGTTCAGGCGCTCCTTTGGAGAATTGTGGGAACGGGCCTACGGTGCGTCCTGCCACGAATAACGGAAGCATGAACATTACGAAAACGACCAAGCTTTTATGAAACAACGCGCCATTACGGCCTTCTTTTTTGCTGCCATCATGATTGGGGGGATTTATTGGAACATGCGCAGCTTCCAACTCCTATTTACTATAATCGCTGGAGTAATGCTGTGGGAATTTTTTGGTTTGGTGTTTAGTTCTAAGGGCAAATCAAATCTTGGAGATAAAGTATTCGGGCTATTATTAGGCATCACCCCAGTTATCTTCTTAGGCTCCCAAATTATAAGTATTAGTTTTTGGTGGTGTGGGATTGACTTGCCGGAGGACCCCGTGGCAGAACATTTACAAAACACGATAGAAAATGCAGGTGTAATGTTTGTTTTTCTTGGTCTCATCATAATGCCTATACTTTTAATAAAACTATTTCAGCAGGGAAGTTCCATAGAAACAGCCGTGGGACACTACTTTTTAGGCCTGTTCTATATCGGCCTACCAATTATACTTCTGTTCTCCATAGCAATGCCCGGTGCGATCTATTCCCCCAACCGAGTTTTCGCTCTGCTTTGGCTCATTTGGACCAACGATGTTTTCGCGTACCTGGTCGGCTCGCAGTTTGGAAAGACGAAACTCTTCGAGCGCATTTCACCTAAAAAAACCTGGGAAGGCACTATTGGCGGGGGGATTTGTACCCTCGTCATGGCGTGGGGATTGTCACATTGGATTGATGATTACAATCAGGCACAATGGCTGGCACTTGGTATCATAGTAGCCCTCCTGGCTACCCCCGGCGATCTGATCGAAAGCATGCTCAAACGCAGTGCCGGCGTCAAGGATTCCGGAACGCTCATGCCCGGCCATGGCGGATTGCTCGATCGCTTCGACTCGTTCATTTTTGTCCTGCCCTTTGCCTGGCTGGCGGTGATTTTGCTCGGAGGTTAGAAGGTTACTGGTTACTGGTTACTGGTTACTGGTTAGAGGGTTGTGCACCGTTCCGGAATCTTGGATAACCCTCTAACCAGTAACCTTCTAACCTCTTAAACTCCAGAATTCAAACGACGACGCCATTCCAGATAACCCAGTATAGCAAGCAGTAAAAACACCAGGTATTGAAAGGAGGTGAAGACGAAGCCCTTGATAAAATAAAGGGGCATGGCGGCCATGTTGGTCAATATCCACCAAAGCCAGTTTTCCAGTTTTTTGCGGGTCATCAACAGCATACCGGTATAGGCTGCTGCAGAGGCAAAGCCATCGGCAAGCGGTACCGTACTATCGGTCCAGTGTTGAAGCGCCAGAAACAACAGCAACCAGCAAACGGCAAAAAAAGCAAGTGCCTGAAGCCACTCCCGGGTCGAAGAGCGGGTAATGTGCAATACGGTTTCTCCGTCCTTTTTCCGTGCCCACATAAGCCATCCCCAGATGCTCATGACGGTATAATAAAAATTGACGCCGGCTTCGGCATACAGCCCTGCCACTACGCTGAGGTAGATATAAATAATCGTGTTGACCAGCCCGGTCGGGTACACCAGAATATTTTCCAAGCGGGAAAAGATCACGCTGGCAATTCCAAAGGCAACAGCTATAAATTCGAGCAAAGTGGTGGCGAGCAAGCCTTCCAGGAGTTGCTGCCAGATTTCATGGATATTGGCCATAGAACGGCAAATATTGGGATAGTTCAATCAAACAGCAAAGCCTTCCGCTGTGCTGTGACAACGGAAGGCTTCGGAGGGTATGTTAAAACACCCTTACTGCGGGATCGTCCCGCCACAACTTGAATTCCAGTTGAAAAACTGGTCAAATTGTTTTGAACCACTTTTACCCCCTTCTACGCGAACCATCTCGTCTTTTTCCAATACGGTCATTGACTCCTGGAGCGCATCCAGTTGACTTTTCGCAGTATCCGGCTGGTTCTTATCCGTGGATTCGTTCGTCTTTTTTGAAAAAAATGGAAACATAGGCCTTGGCTCAACCTTTTGTGTCCCCCAAAGGTAGGGTCTTTTTCCGAATCGGCAAGGATGCGGTCGGTTTTTTGTAGGATAGGCGTCAAAATAAAAGTAATCGGTAGAAAGATAGCGGTTTTTGTGCACCGGTTAAATTCGTACCGCAAAGCCCTTGCAAGTATACGGTATCAAAATGTGTTTGTACACTTTTACTAAATAAACATTTAGTATCCAGGCCCGTTTCAATAACTTTGTGACGCAGGATAATACTAAACATGGCGATCTACTCAATTCGCGATCTGGAAAAACTTACGGGCATAAAGGCACATACCATCCGTATTTGGGAGCAACGCTACAAACTTGTTATCCCGGCGCGAACCGATACCAATATTCGCTATTACACGGACGAAAATCTGCGTCTTCTGTTCAATGTTGCCTTACTGAACCGGTACGGATATAAAATCAGTAAATTGGCAAAAATGACGCCGGACGAAATCGCCGCCAAAGTTGCCGAAATTTCCGAAACCAACAGTAGCCCCAATGCCCAGGTCGATGCGCTGACCCTTGCCATGATTGATCTGGATGAGTCGGCTTTTGACCGCGTTTTTTCTGCATACAGTTGGGAGCATGGTTTTGAAAAAACTATCCTGGAACTCGTTTATCCGTTTCTGGACAAACTCAATGTCCTCTGGCTAACCAAAAGCGTGAGCCCTGCACACGAAAAGTTCATCACCAATCTGATCCGGCGAAAATTACTGGTTGCTATCGATAAGGAGCCGACTGCTGTACCTGGCGAAGGAGCAAAGTTTTTACTCTACCTGCCTGAAGGCGAAAGCCAGGAACTTACACTGCTGTTTTTACATTATTTATTGCGCATGCGCCACCAGAAAGTGGTTTACCTGGGCGTAGGGGTGTCCCTTAATGATCTGCGCGATGCCAGCCAGCCTTTTCAACCGGATTATGTTGTCTCCATTCTGCAAAACGCTCTGGCCCGTCAGCCAATCCAGCAATACATTGAGCAGGCTGCAAAAATTACCGGCAAAGGCGTACTCCTGCTATCCGGCGCACAAATGTTCATTAACGACATCAAACTGCCCAAAAACGCCCGACGGCTCGACGGCTTGCCCGGCACCCAGCGTTTCCTGGATGAACTGGTCGATCAACAAAAACGTACAGAAATTTGAATTTTATTGAGGAACAGTTGGTCCATTGCGTTTTTCGGTTACCCACTTTTCCATCTGAATTTCATCGGCCTCCTTTTCCTTGATTTTTCCCATCCAACGCTGTGCAAAATCCCATTTTTCTTCATTGATGGCGATCATGGTACAAACGGCTAACAGCGCATCCTGCAGGTCGCGCGGGGCCGCCACTTCCGTAATATCCCGAAAGGTGTTGAATGGCAGACTACCTGCTTTTCCACCAGGTTTCAGGTTGATATAGCCGAGTTTTACCCGAATAGAATCCGCCGAGAAAGCCAGATACTGGCCATAAATAACCAGGCTGGCATTGCAGGCCTTGCCCCGGTTTTCAGCAGCCTCCAGTGCAGATTGATCATTTTTTTGGCGCATGGCAATCCGAACCTCCACCGGAATTCCGGCTTTCGCTGTCAGCGTACTGATACTTTCCTGAATGCGTAGTTCCACCGGAGCTGATTCTTTGCCGAGTGAATCGAAGGGAATGATCAAAACCGGCAATGCATCGGCATTCGTGAATTCAGGGCACAAAACAGGTTTTTCGCTCTTGAAAGCCCGCGTCAGGGCAAAAACGGCCAGGACCAGCACAACGACGCCAATAAGTGCCAGGAAAATATTCCGCCCTTGTGAACGCACAACTCCGGTTGGAATACGCCCTGCCTCCAGGTCATCAATTATGGCCAGCATGGCATCGTTGATCCGGTTGTACTCGCGCTGCGCTTCCGCGAATGGAATAATTCCTTTGAGTTCTTTTTGCCGCACGGCATTATACTCGCCTTGCAGGACACGCAGCGTGCGCAAAAAATTATCCTTGAACCGGGCATCATTTTCCAAATATCCGATCAAGGCAGCCAGTGCCTTGCCAGACTCTCCCGGTGCTATGAGTTCGCGTATGGATCGCAGATTGTCCATGTGAGTTTCATTTGATGAAACGAAAAATGGGCCGGCACTTACAGCATTGCCAAACAATGCTCAAGACTATCGCGCCAATGGGGAATTTCCACGCCAAAAGCATTTTTTAATTTGGCTTTATTCAACACACTGAATGGTGGCCTTGGAGCCGGCAAAGGGTAGTCTTTCGTTTCGATCGGGTTGATCTTGCAGTGCAGCCCTTTGATATCGATTACGGCTTTGGCAAAATCATACCAGCTGCAAACCCCTTCGTTGGAATAGTGCCAAATGCCAGCCAGCGCAATCCGATCCAGTTTTCTACTTTCCACTCTTTCAACAAGTTGCATCACCATAGCCGCCAGATCTGGCGCATAGGTCGGCGAACCGATCTGATCGTACACCACATTGAGCGATTGCTGCTCGGCGCCAAAACGCAAAATGGTACGCACAAAATTGTGCCCGTACGGGGCAAACAGCCAGGACGTTCGGAAGATCATTGCTTCCGGGTTGGCTTTTAAAACGGCTTGATCGCCGGCCAGTTTTGTGCGTGCATAAACACCTTTCGGGCTGGCCGAATCACTTTCGCGATAGGGTGCATTGTGTTTGGTGTGATACACGTAATCCGTCGAGAAATGGATCAGCATTGCCTGGTGTTCCGCACAGGCTTCGGCCAGGTTTCGGGCGCCGGTTACGTTTACCCGGCGCGCCAGTGCAGCGTCATTTTCGGCCTTGTCTACCGCTGCATACGCCGCACAGTTGATACACCACTGCGGTGTATTTTTTTTAAAATAAGAAAAAACAGCCGCCCGGTTGGTAATGTCCAGTTCGTCGATGTCCACAAATTGAAAATTCCATTTCGGATACTCCCCGGCTAAATGTTGAAAACACTGACCCAATTGGCCCTTGGCGCCGGCAACAAGAATGGTGGGATTCGTCATCGTATTTTTTTGAAAGGACAGCACACCAGTAAATCAATCGCCGCCCGGGTAAATCTTTTACATTTTTGCAAAAATAGGCACTTTTCCCGGGCTCAATATTTTTCCGGAATTTTGCAGCAAAATAAAGTCATGAAATTCCTCCTGCTCTCCCTCCTCCTTCTGGTTTCAGGCTTTTTGGGCTTTGCCCAAAGCAGTCTTTCGCTCGAAACAGCCCATATGACATCCGGGCAAAAAATACCGGGAACAAAAAACGACGGCCTCATCATTCATAAAACCACTTCGCCCATTGAAACAGACGGCCAACTCGATGAGCCTGCCTGGAAAAATGCCCAGGTAGGGATCGATTTCAGCAAGCAATTCCCCGTAGATACCGGGCTGGCCGATGCACATACCGAAGTGCTGCTCACCTTCGACGACCGCAACCTGTACGTCGGGGTTGTTTGCTGGCAAGCCCGCACCGATTACACCGTGCAAAGCCTCAAACGCGATTTTCAGGATGGCACCAGTGATGCCATAAACGTACTGCTCAACCCATCCAAAGATGGCCTGAATGGCTTCATGTTCAGTCTCAGCCCGATCAATGTGCAGGGGGAAGCCCTGATCGACAACGGCACCACGCAGTCTTTCGAATGGGATAACCGCTGGAGTTCCGCTGTGCGCAATTACGACGATCATTGGGTAGCCGAAATGGCCATCCCGTTCAAAACCTTGCGGTATTCCGTGTCGGAAAGCGACAACTCCTGGCTGGTCAACTTCGTTCGCGTACGCGTAAAAAACTGGGAAGTCAGCACCTGGCGGCCGGTTCCGCGCCAGTTTGAGGCAAACAACCTGGCGTTTTGCCATGAACTGCAATGGGCCGCACCGCCACCGAAACCCGGCGCCAGCATTTCGCTCATTCCGTATACCACTGCCCGCCGCGACGTGCTTTACCAACGCGACCCCAACACGCTGGAGGTACTGGAAAAACCCGGCAACAACGACTTCGATCTGGGCGGCGACGCCAAAATTGCGGTCAGCCCTTCGCTCAATCTTGACCTGACCTTTAATCCCGATTTTTCGCAAGTGGAAGTCGACCGGCAAGTGGCCAACCTCAGCCGTTTCGAACTGTTTTTCCCCGAACGACGGCAATTTTTTCTGGAAAACCGCGACCTGTTCGCCATGTTCGGCTTTCCGAATACCCGGCCGTTTTTCTCCCGCCGGATCGGACTGGCCCGCAATCCCGTCACCGGCTTCAACGAGGCTGTACCCATCCTGGCCGGCGCGCGCCTGAGCGGCAAGATCAACGACGAATGGCGGGTAGGCCTGCTCAATATGCAAACGGACCGCATCAACTGGGATACTGCCCAGGTATTGCCGGCAGCCAACTTTACCGTAGCCACCGTACAGAAAAAAGTGCTTAAACGCAGCGCCATCAGTGCGATCGTGGTAGACAAGGAAAACTTCCTCGGAAAATTGTCGGAAGCGCAAAAAGACGGCATTCAACCCTGGAACCGCATAGCCGGGCTGGAGTTCAACCTTTACTCTGCCGACAACCGCTGGGAGGGCGAATGGTACTACCACCGCTCGTTTTCGCCCGACCCCGACCAACGGGGCCAAACCCTCGCACATTTTCTGGGGTACCGGGACCGCCACCTCAGGGTCAACACGGGCTACCTGCTGGTTGATTCCAACTATACCGCCGAGGCCGGATTTGTGCCCAGGCCGGGATTTCAAAACTTATTCACGAATACCGGGCTCACGTTTTATCCGGCCAATTCTGCGATCAACAACTGGACCGTCGGTGTGGAAGCCAATGGAACCTTCGCACTCGATTTTCAACGCACCGACCACGATTTGGGTCTGTACGGCACCATCAACTTCCAGAATCAGACTTACCTCAACGCCGTCATTTGGAATACCTACACCTACCTTTTTGAGGACTTTGACCCGACCAACCAGTACAAAGCGGGCACGTTGCCCCTTCCCGGCCAGGCGGGTTATACCTATTCGGGGGCGCGTTTGCGCTTTACCAGCAGTGGCACCTATAATTTTCAAGGTAGCGCCGACTTTCGGTTTGGGGAATTTTTTAACGGAAATGGTCTGTCGCTGGAAGGCAACCTGAGTTACCGGCTACAGCCTATTGGCTCGTTTACGCTGAGTTATAGTTATAACCATATTCGCCTGCCCGAGCCCTATGCTTCGTCCGATTTCTGGATCATCGGTCCGCGCGCTGAATTGTCGTTTACCCGCAACCTGTTTGCCAGCGCTTTTTTTCAATGGAATACGCAGGCCAACAACTTCAACATCAATGCCCGGTTGCAGTGGCGCTTTGCACCGGTGTCGGATGTATTTTTGGTATACACCGACAATTCATTTGCCGAGGCTGTACCCGATACCCGGGCGCGTTTTCTTTCACCCAAAAACCGCGCGTTGGTGCTGAAAGTGGTATACTGGCTGAATTTGTAATGCGGCCGCCACCGTTTTTCAGGACAAGTTGTAGTGACGGCGTGACTTCGAGTCACGCCGTCACTTGCACCATGAACATGCGCCGTTTTTTTTAATTTTGAGCATTTATCCAAATCCTGTTACCGATTTTCAAAACACCAATTATGCGCTTGCCACTTATTCTGGTTTCGCTTGCTTTTTTTTCAATCCATCAATTAATTGCACAAACCCCTGCACAAATCACCATGGACTCCCTCCGGCAGGAGTACATCCGAAAATTCAAGGATATCGCCATGGAAGAAATGGAACGCAGTGGCGTGCCGGCCAGCATCAAGCTCGCACAAGGCATCCTCGAAAGCCGGGCCGGCACCAGCGAATTAGCCTTGCAAGCCAGCAACCATTTCGGGATCAAATGCGGCAAAGACTGGGCGGGCCAAACCTACCAGAAACACGACGATGCGTTCGATAAAAAAGGGCAACCGGTTAATTCCTGCTTTCGCAAATACAACAATGTTGTCGAGTGTTTTGCCGACCACTCTGAGTTTATGCGCAACCCCGAAAAAAAATACCGGTACGGATTTTTGTTTGCCTTAAACCCGCTCGATTACAAAGCCTGGGCGCAAGGGCTCCAGGATGCCGGCTACTCCACTGCCGGACATTACGCCGAGCGACTGATCTATTTTATTGAATTGCACCAGTTAAACCAGTACGATCAGCAGGTACTGGAAGGTCGCAATGCGTTGAAACGCATGGCGGAGGTGAACGGTGTAAAAATGGTGCAGGCCCGTCCGGGTGAAACCCTTGAAAACATTTCCGGCCTGTACAATGTGCCGCTTGACAAGCTGGTAAGTTGCAATGACAACGGTTATCTACCCGACCAGCGGCTGAGCATGGGCGCCTGGGTGTATATCCAACCCAAAAACGAGAGTTGGTCGGGAGCAGAGCAGTTTCACCAGGTAGAACCCGGCCAATTGCTGTTCGACATTGCCCAACGGTATGGTATCCGGCTGGAAAGCCTGCGCAACCGGAATGGTTTACGCGCTGGGCAGGAACCTGTCGCCTATGAATACATTCGCCTCCAGGGGAAAGCAAGTATTGGTGAAAAAGTGCTCGTGCGGCCCAATGGCGATTTACTTAAAAACACCCAGGCCAAATCGGTCAATATCAGCCCTGCAGGAACGCAGGGTGCTGGCAGTTCGCGTAAGATTACCATTGAAATGTTGCCGGAGAAAAAACTGGATGCACCTGTTCCGGTCAACCAACTTCAGGAAACTGCGGAGCCCGATAACCTCACCGATCAAACGGGGGCGCCCGGGCAGCCTGAAATTTATATCGATACCCAAACCGGAGAAACTCAAATTTATCATACTGTGCAAAAAGGAGATACGTTATACAAAATCGCACGCCGTTTTGACGTCAGCCCGGCCCGTATCCGGCAGATGAACCAAATGCCGGACAATACAATCCGAATTGGTCAAACCCTGCGGGTATTTTAATGCATCTTTACACCCGATTTTTCGCTGAACACCGAACCTGAGTGACTATGAAACAACACTTGTTTTTCCTTCTTTCTGTTTTACTTTTTGCCGCCTGCTCCACTTCCCGAAACAGCCGTTCTTCTTCCTCCGTCCTGACCCCCAGAGCGGTAACCAGCTCAACATCCGGTACGGGCGATATCCAGTTGGACTACGTCCAGCAGTATAAAAACGTTGCCCTGAGCGAAATGCAACGCGCAGGCATCCCGGCCTCCATTACACTGGCGCAGGGCATACTCGAAAGCGCATCGGGTCGCAGCGAGCTGGCAAGCAATGCAAACAACCACTTTGGCATCAAGTGTGCCGGCGACTGGACGGGTAAAACATTTTACAAAAAAGACGACGATCGGGGCGCCGACGGCCAATTGATCGAATCCTGTTTCCGAAAATACAATGACCCCCAAGAGAGCTTTTTCGACCACTCCGAATTTCTGCGCGATCCGCGCAAAAGCAACCGCTACGGTTTCTTATTCAATTTGGACAAACGCGATTACAAAAGCTGGGCGCGCGGCCTGCAATCGTCGGGGTATGCCACCTCGCAAATTTATGCGGATCAGCTGATCGACCTCATCGAGCGCCTGCGTCTGTTCGAATACGACCAGCCCGGCGTTGTCGATATTAAACCCGGTGAGATAATTCCGGAGTCGGTACCGCCGCAAAACCGGATCGGGCGCGTCAACGATGTGAAAGTGGTGAACACACGCCCTGGTGAAACCGTTGCCGATATTGCCCGCATTTACAATTTACAGGCCGACAAAGTGGCCGATTACAACGACCGTGCCTATACGCCCGCCGAATATGTGCCACCCGGCAGCCGCATTTTTATTCAAAAAAAGCAAAAATCCTGGCACGGACAGGCTACCCACCATTTTGTGAAGGAAGGCCAAACCATGCTGGAAATTTCCCAACTTTACGGGATCCGGCTCGACAACCTGCTCAAATGCAACAACATGCAGCCCGGCCAGGAACCGGCAGCCGACGAAAAGATCCGCTTGCGCGGCAAGCGCAGTTCCAACGAAACAGTCCACCTGCGCGACGCAGCCAGCACGCCCAAGCCGACTACTCAGCCTTCCGGCCCGGTGACCATGACGCCCGACGACGATGTGCTGTTTGAGGATAAGCCACAAACACCAACCACCAAGCCATCCGACCCGGTATTTACAGGCAAGCCCGCCACTACCGGCGTGCCCCTGCCACCCGATCCTGTGCCCGCCAATCCTAACCCGCCAACACCGACCACACAACCACAGCCTCAGCCCAACACGCCTACACCACAGCCGGCGCCAACCACGCAACAACCAGTACCAAGTGGTTACCACCTGGTTGTGAAAGGTGATACCCTGTATAACATTTCAAAGCGCTATAGCACGACTGTTGCGAAACTGAAGGAGTTGAACAACCTGCGGAGTGATTATATCCAAATCGGTCAAACGTTGCGCGTGCGGTAAGCGGCCCTTATCTTCGCCAAACAACCCTCCTCGCTTATGTTTCGGATATGCATCCTGCTTATTTTGCTTGCAGCCACGGGGCTGTCGGCACAGTCGCGTTTGGAATTATCCGACAGCGCGCGGATCAGCCTGATCACTGTGGCGCCCGGCGATATGCTTTACAGCACCTTCGGGCACAGTGCCTTGCGTGTTGCTGATCCCTACCGGCAATTTGACCGCTGTTATAACTACGGCACCTTTGACTTTGACCAGCCCAATTTTTTGCTCAAGTTTTGCCGGGGCAAACTGCTCTATTTTCTGAATACCGAAGCCTACCGCTCCTTTGAATACAGCAACCTGTATGAACTCCGCCCCATGCAGGAACAAATGCTGAACCTTACCCCCGATGCGCGCCAGCGGCTGTTTAATTTGCTGGAAGAAAATGCCAAAGAAGAAAATCGCTATTACAAATACGATTTTTTCTACGACAACTGCGCGACGCGTATCCGGGACATTGTGCAGGAAACATTTTTTTACCAGATCAACTTCGACAGCAGCCAATTGCCCCTGGGTACAACTATGCGCCAGCTGCTTTGGCCCTTTCTGCGTGAAATGCCCTGGACTGAATTTGGAATCGATCTGCTGTTGGGGACACCTGCCGACCGGGTAGCCCGCACGGAGGATTACATGTTTTTGCCTGCGCACATGCACGACCTGTTCGGCAGTGCCCGCCTGAGCAACGGGCAGCCACTGGTAACGGCTGAGCATCCTATCCCGTACTACCCTATCCCTAAGCGGCCAACCATAAAACCCGGATTTTTTGACCACCCCATCTGGGTAACCTGCCTGATCGCCCTGATCGGTCTTTTGAGCATGGCAAACCCCACGTCAGAGCGCATTTTTGATACCCTGTTCTGGTTTGCACTCGGACTTGCCGGGCTGATCATGCTGCTGCTGTGGGTTGCCACCGACCATGCGCCAACCAAATACAATTGGAATATCCTGTGGGCACTGCCTACGCATTTGCTCTTTTTTTGGCGCAGCAAACGCGGCGAATGGACTGAAAACTACGCAATGGTTACCGGCGCACTGGCCATGCTGGTGTTGTTGTTTTGGGGCTTTCTCCCCCAGAATTTGCCCGAAGCCGCGCTACCCATTGTGGTGCTGGTGGTGATTAAAGCATTTTTTCGGCGGTACTGGAAACAGGCGCCCGCCGGGGAAATCGCTTAGCCTCCTTCCACGCGCCACAAGATTGCTGTCCGGTCATCGCTGCCGGAAATCAGGGTGTCGCTCATCCACAGCAACTTGTTGACCGAATTCACATGCCCACCGTCGCGTATAGCCTCAAGCACTTTCAACAGTTTAAACCCAGCGGCATCCCAAATCTTGATGGTTTTATCTCGACTGGCTGTCGCAAAATACCGGCCATCGGGCGTGTAGGCGATATGGTTGATGGTAAATAAATGCGCAGGTTGCTCAAGCAGCATAGCAGCGTTTTTTCCCATATCCCAAATCCGGAGCATGGCATCACGGCCACCACTGAGCATATAATGCCCATCGGGCGAAAAACTAAGCGCAAACACGGATGGATCATGGGCCCCCGCAATGGTCTGTTTCAACGCAAGCGTTTCCAAATCCAGTACATAGACCGACCCGTCGCTGGCGCCGACGGCCAGTTCACTGCGTTTGGTGGAAACCGAAAGACAACGTAACGCACGATTGGACAATTGAAAACTTTCCATCGAACGGGCTTCTTCCAGGGCCCAGCGGGTGAGCACACCGTCGCCCCCCGCTGAATACAGCCATGGGCCGTGGATTTGCAGGGCATACACGCCTTTTGGGTGATGCTGAATATTGCGGGTGCGCTCCGGCCTTTCCAGATCGATCCAGTGCAAGCCACCGTTCATATTGCCCGCAACAAGGCGGTTTTGCCCCGGAATGGCAACCAATGAAAAAACCTGCGTTTCCACGCTGGCTACAACCCGGCCTGTCTCGGGGGCATCAAGGTTCCACTCCACCAGCCAGCCATCGCCACCGGCAGAATAAAAATGCCGGGCGTCTTTTCCAGGCGCCAGGGCATAGAGTGCTGCCCGGTGACCGGTACAGGTGTGTTGTTGTTTGCATTGCATTTTTTTGCCTACTTATCATCGCCAAAAAAGGCAATGATCTTGTCGGCCAGCTCCATCCCGATATACGATTGGGCTTCCACGGTGCTGCCGCCAATATGCGGAGAGCAGGAAACACGCGGGTGTTGCAGGAGCGCCTTTTTCGGATTGGGCTCGTTTTCAAACACATCGAGTCCGGCGCCGCCGACTTTGCCACTTTCCAGGGCTTCCAGCAGGGCATTTTCGTCGATTACGCCACCGCGTGCCGTATTGATCAGGACCACGCCTGTTTTCATCGTGCCGATTTCTTTGGAAGAGATGAGTTGACCCGTGCCACCCGGCAGGTGGAAGGTGATAAAGTCCGATTCCTGGATCACCCGGTCAAACGGTACCGTTTGCAGGCGAACGTTCAGTTGCAGGTCGTTGTACCGGTAGAGTTGGATGCCGATCTCTTTTTCCGGCACCAGCGGGTCGTGGGCCAGCACTTCC
The DNA here is from genome assembly GCA_020636075.1 of Lewinellaceae bacterium. Classification (GTDB taxonomy): domain Bacteria; phylum Bacteroidota; class Bacteroidia; order Chitinophagales; family Saprospiraceae; genus M3007. Next base: position 1,092,083 of record JACJYO010000001.1, read on the forward strand.
ATACCTAAGCCAAGGGCAATTTTGGCAACTTCCTGTCCGATACGACCAAAGCCGATAATGCCGAGGGTTTTGCCGTGCAATTGAAATCCGGCGGCATAGGCTTTTTTAAGTTTCTTGAAATCGCCGCCTTCATACATTTCCCGGTTGCTCAGGTGTAACATGCGCGCCAGCGCGAGCATGTGGGCAAAAGCCATTTCGGCTACAGCACGCGAGGAGGCTTGGGGCGTGTTGTACACCTCGATCCCCTTGCTTTCGGCGTAGGCGACGTCAATATTGTCGAGCCCGACGCCACCGCGTGCGATCACTTTTAATTTTTTGCCGGCATCGATCACTTCTTTAGTCACTTTGGTAGCACTGCGTACGATCAGGACGTCGTATTCACCGATCTGGTTGACCAGGTCTTCTTGTGCCACTTTATCCTGAACTACCTGGTAGTTTGCCTCTTCGAGCAGCAGTTTGCCGTCGGAGTGGATGCCGTCATTGGCGAGTATTTTTATCATTGCGCTTATGTGTTGGGTAAAAAAACGGCGCAAAGATAGCAGGACGCGGGGGGAATTCTAATTTGTTGTTTTAAGGATTTGTTGATTTGTTGATTTGACTAACGGTCCCGATTATGGCCCTGGAAGGTCCTTCAACAAACCCATTTTCAAGTATTTCCGGATTCAAATCCGGGAAAAAGATCAAATTCCCGGATTTAAATCTGAAAAAAACCTTTTTTTTGTAGATAAAACACATGATACCACGGACGCAATCCGAAAATATCCGGCAGGGGCTTGGGCAGGGCAAGGCATTTATCGTCATCGGGCCTCGACAGGTAGGCAAAACAACGCTTGTCCGGCAAATCACCCAGCAGTTAGACCGGAAAACGCTTTGGCTTACCGGCGACGACCCGGCAACCCGCTCGCTGCTCGACAACATCTCGCTTGCCCGCCTGCAAACGCTCATTGGACAACATGACATTGTAGTGGTAGACGAAGCGCAGCGTTTCACCAATGCAGGATTGATGCTCAAACTCATCACTGACCACCTGCCGCAGGTGCAACTTTTCGTCACCGGGTCTTCCTCGCTCGACCTGGCTTCCCAAACCAAAGAAAGTCTCACCGGCAGAAAATTTGATTATCCCTTGTTTCCGCTGTCGTTCGTGGAAATGGTCAACTACCACGGTTACCTGGCGGAGCGCTCCCTGCTTGAGCACCGGATATTGTACGGGTATTACCCCGAAGTCGTGCAGAACGATCCGCCACGCGCACAAAAAATCCTCAATGACCTGAGCGACGGGCTGATGTACAAAGACTTGCTCTCCCTCGACCAGATCAAAAAACCTTCACTACTCGTGAAACTCCTGCAAGCGCTTGCACTTCAGCTCGGCAGCGAGGTGAGTTACCCGGAAGTGGCTCAGCTCATCGGCGCCGACCCGGTTACGGTGGAACGATACACCGACCTGCTGGAGCAATCTTTTGTCCTGTTTCGCCTGCCCTCGCTCAGTCGAAATGCCCGCAATGAAATTAAAAAAGGCCGGAAAATCTATTTCTTCGACAACGGCATCCGCAACGCTATTATCAAGAACTTTTCGCCCCTTGCGCTGCGTACCGATACCGGGGCGCTGTGGGAGAACTTCCTGCTAGCCGAGCGATTGAAGCACAATGCCTATACCGACTATTTCTGCAATACCTACTTCTGGCGCACCACCACGCAGCAGGAAATTGACTATGTGGAAGATGCCGATGGACAGTTGCACGCTTTCGAGTTCAAGTGGCAGGCCGGAAAACCGCCTCGTTTCCCAAAAGCTTTTCTGGAGGCCTACCCAAACAGCGAAACGACGTTGGTCACCCCGGAGGATTTTGATCGATTTGTTGGTATTTTTTGATTTCTCCCAGTGGAGAAAATGGTCCTTGGCCATTTCAACTTGCTATTCTTTTTTGAGTTTAATGTTTGTTGTTTTTAAATCGATTTTCTATAAACTTCGCCAACGGACGTCCAAAAAACGGATAAGAAATACTATTGCCCAATATGCCAATCCAACAGAAAAGCAAGCCTTTCCAGCTTAAGAGCAAATAGCTGAGAATAGAAAGCAATACAAGAATTGCAAGAGTAAGAATACCTCTGGTGTGATTCATCAAACAGGCGTTTCATTGCCAAAACCGAAAAATGCCCCCAAATGACCCAAATCCCCCCTCACCGCCGTAGCCCCAACCGGCATCTTTTTATTTCCTCTTCCACATATTCCACCACACTTTGGTGCAGGTGTATTTCTTCACGCAACCGTTCCTGATCTTCCGGATTTTCAGGCAGGAGTGCTTCCATTTCGCGGAAAATGCGCAAGGCTTGCCCCCAAACGCCCGCTTCGACGAACTCTTCAGCCGCGCGCTGTTTTAATTTAAACTGAGAAATTATGGCATTGAGGGAAAACACCCGCCGCTGGTACAAGTCGTCGTAGCGGCTCTTGATATGGCTGCGGTTGATGCGCCAAATGGTGTCCTGCTCTTCAGTAATGCGAATGTACCCATTGCGCTGCGTGTAGTTGTCCATAAGACTGTAGGCCCGGCGGTACTTACTCAATGCTTCCGAAAACTGATCACTGAAAAACAGGGAGTCGCCTATTATCATGTTTTCCGTGACAATGGAATCATACAACATTTGCAAGCGTTGCACCTTTTCCATCTCTTCCTCTACGTTGCGACCGGTCATTTTTTTCACTACCAATACCTTGACGGGCTTATCGGCAATGAGCTGATACGCTTCCCGCCCGGCCTGAAATGCTTCGCCGCTTACGATAAAATCTGCTTGTTCCAACTCTTTTTTCACCGATTGCACCCATACGTATGAAAACCAGATGCCGAACACGATCATCAGAAAAACCGTTGTCAGTGAAAACAAGGCCACCCGCCGCGCCAGCCTGCGCCGCTCTTGCATGGCTTTCAGTTCTGCCTGGATGGCTTCCCGTTGCCGGGCTTCCTCTGCCAGGCGCTCCTGAAGATCGGCTTTTTCCTGATCGGCCTTTTCCCGGCGGCGCCGCTCATCGCGGGATTCCAGGATGGGTGGGAGCAGGGTATCGTGGCTGATCTCGTAGTAGTAATCGTCGAGGCGTAATTCCTTGCGCAACAACCGCGTGTCAACCAAAGTATCCAGAAAATCGTGGTCCACATTCCAGGTAGCCGTCAGAAAATCATCGACCATGCTGCAACGACGGCCGATTGGGGTCACCAGACTTTCCTCAATCAGGCACTGAGCGGTGTGGATAAACGCCTCGCGGTCTTCCACCGTTTTCGCTGTTCGGCGGGTGAACACCTCCGGTAAACCCTGTAATTGCCGGCGGTAAAAATTCCGGATTTCGTGCTCCAAGCCTTCCAATCCGGCATACAAATCAGGGGTGACGGAAAAGCCGGCCGGCAGGTTCTCATTGATAATTTTTTCCTCAATGTACTGGCAGAGGATCTGCAGGTTGAACGATTCAATTTCTTCCTGCTTGCGCAGCGTCAGCGATACTTCGCCGTCGTCTGCATCGTCATGCGCCTGCTGGCCTGCCAGAAAATCCAGCATTTCCTGCAAGGCTTCAGGGGCGTAACTGAATTTTGGGCTGGCATATGCTCCTTCCGATCGCGCAGGTTCTTCAATGGCGGCTTGTGCCTGGCGCCGGTTGAGGGGCTGGAGTTGATAGCGATTCCGCAAAATATTCGGGATCAGGGGGCTTATCTCATCCAGCAAATGCAAAAAGTCGGATCGAATGGAAATTACGATGCGCAGGTCGGGTTGTTTTTCCCACCATTGCATGATGGTCGCAGTCAGGCTTTTATCCTGCCGCTGCAGGCGTTCCATGAGCTCGGCGCGAATGGTTTCGGGCATCGACTCGTTGGTCAGATCGGCCAACTCACCCAAAAACCGGCGGCGACTCGTTTCGCTGTGCCCCAACGTGAAGACCTCTTCAAATTGGTCGAACACCAGCACCGGCGTAGCAGGCAGGCCGTCGAGGTCAAATTGCAGGCGCTTCATGCGTTCCCAGAGCGTTTCCCGATCGCCCTGCATTTCTCCGGTCGTGATCCGGCTACCGACAGCGGGGTCCTGGTTCAGGCGGTTTCCGATACTGGTCACCAGCGTAGAACGCGTATTGTCGGCCCGGATAAATATTGGAGCAAAGCCGTGGCGTTCCAGTTCCGGAGCCACCCCTGCTTGTAAGAGCGAGGTTTTCCCGATACCCGATTTGGCAAAAAGCACGACCAGGCGCTCACGCAACACCAGGTTGGTAAGCCGCTGCACATCCTCGCCCCGGCCGTAAAAGACCGGACTTTGCTCCCGTTCGAATGGCTTGAGGCCCGGGTAGCGACGTGGCATATTGGCTGCAGCAGGTGTCATGCTAGTGTATCAATATATTTTTTTAAGGTTTCAGCAATTTCGGCAAGGTGCTTGTCTTCCTGGCCTTCGCCAAACACCGGTTTTTTCTGCAAAGGTCGTGTGGTGCGCAAGCTGCTCAGTGACGTACCGTCGAAACTGGTGGCTTTCAACAAAATTGGCATCACCAGAAAGCGGGAACGCGGATTATTGCGTTGAACCAGTTCGTCGAGCAGGGGGAGCGCCGGGTTGCTTTCCTGAAAAAAATCGGCGGTCACCAGCGGCAATACCACCTGGCACTGATCGAGTTTTTGCCGGATCCAACCGGTCACATCACCTTCGCCAAGGGCATCGGCCAACGTCCAGGTACGCACCTTCAGCGGCCGCAAATGACTGAGCAGGGCCTTGCAGCCGTCGTCGTCGGTTGCTTCATTGTGCAAAATCAGCACCTCTGCTTGGGTACTGCTGCTGTCGCTGGAGGCTTCCCCATCGAGTTGGCGGTAATGCACCAGCAGATTTTGCACGAACGTTTCCATATCGACCTGGGGAAATTCCATGCGAAACTCGCCCTGAAAAAACACCTTGGCGCGGGCGCCCGCATCCGGCTCGCCTTTTTGCGGATAGGCAAACGGCTGGATGCTGTTGCGGGCATTGCGAAACAGCGCGTCAAACAGAATCCGCAAACTCCAGTCTTCAAAATCGAAGCCCATGAACAGGTAGAAGCGCGGCACATTGAAGGCTGCGAGCAGGCTGTCGGGCAGGCGTTCGTGTTGTGCGCCGGTGATCTTGTTGACATAGCCTAACTGGTCGCCATAGGTCAGTACCAGGGATTCGGGTTTTTTATAAAAGCCAAACAAGTTGTAGATCAAAGGCGGTTCGTCGTCGCCAAAGGCGTACAGCGGATCGGGGCTTGATTTCCGAAAATTGTAGTAGTCAAACTTATAATCGCGGACAGCCTGGGCATAAAAACGCGCGAAAAAGTCGTCGGGTGAGGTATTGACGATCAGTTTGAACGGCAGGTCGGCCAGTTGCTCGAGGACCGGCTGAAGTTCGGCCTCTCGTTCGGCTTTTTGGTAAAAATCCTGCACCGCAGCAATGATCATGGTGTCGCTCAGCGCATTGCGCATCCGGAGTGTGCTGGTTACCTGGGCAAGATGTTCGGCATCTTCTTTACTCAGGCTCAGGCCTTTGGCCAAATGTTCGGCGCAAAGTTCGATGAGCGGGCGGTAACTACCATCGGGCTGTTTGGCGGCCATTGCCGCCGGTCCGAGGAACAATGCACAGCTACCTTCGCGAATCTGCCGCGCGATATTTTGATAGATCACATCCGGGAGTTGTTCCCCGGCTGCCTTCCCTTTTGCTTTTGAATTTTCTTCTGGCATGCTATCGGTTTTTGGGGTGGTTTCGGATTATCAAAGGTAGAGATGCCTTGGGAATGTGCAAATTATATACCGGAAAAAGGGCAAGGGTACGCATTTGCATACCCTTGCGATCTACTTTATCCCGTTGAGTTCCCCAGCCGGCGTGCTGTGCACCCGATATGATCAGTGCAATACCACCAGACGACGCGGAGAAAGCCCCTGCCCAGGAAAAACAAGGACGTAAACACCTTCCGGCAATGTTTGCACCGCAACCGAGAACTGCTGCTGTACAGTCGTACCGGTAATTTTACACTGCCCCGATAAGTCAACTAGCGCCCACTGAACCGGGTTGACCGGCTCGTTCGGTAGCTGTACAAAAAATTGGCTTCGGGCAGGATTTGGATACACCGTTATATCTTGTAGTACCTGTTGCGGTTCTGGTATGATGCCTACAGACAAGTCGCCGTTCAATTCTGTGCGAACCAGCACGCCCTGCAAGTCATACAATGGAGGCCGAGGTTGGTTAAACCCCCATAAAAACAAATGATTGGGCGGTACAGCAAGGGCATCTTCTACCCTTTCGGTGTTTTTCGAGCCGTAATTCCGCCACCAAAGCGTGTCGCCGTTTTCGTCAGTCTTGAGGAGGAACATATCAAAAAAATGGTCGCTGGTGTCCGCCAGTATTTCACCGACAGAAAAGAAACCGCCATCCGGCGATGCTGCCAGGTTGTTGATTCGTACATTAGCAAAAGGCCCAATTACCGGATTTTTTTCCCAAAGAAAGGCGCCCGTGGAGTCCAGGCCGATCAGGGTCGGCGTAACGGCATACTCGCCGGGCTTGTATTCCCATTGTGAAGTTCCATTGACCAAAAAGCCGCCGTTAGCAGTAGGTGCCAGCCCGGCTGCATAAACATCGTGCGCGCCGTTGTAACCTTTGCTCCATAAAATGTTCCCGCCGGCATCTACTTTTTGAAGGTACAGGTTGAAATTAATTTGCGTGCTTTCGTTCGACCCCATAAACACCGCGCTTCCGTCTGACAAAGCCAGCGCCCTTAACGGTCTGAACGCCGAGCCTTGAATTTCTTCCGTTTTTACCCAAATGACCGCGCCATCCGGCGAAAGTTTCAAATAGAACTGGTCTTGCCCACTAGTATTTGCACTATAGCCAAACAGGATAAAATTGCCATCAGCAGTTCCAATGATTCCTATTGCCCAGGCGCCATACTCTGCTCCGCCGGGTCTGATTTTTTTGTGCCAAAGCAAATGCCCGTTGGCATCCAACCGGGCTATATAGGGGTAATAATCCGAAAGGTTATTCGACGTCACTTCCGGCGGGCGGTAATTGCCTGCAGCCATACATCCGCCATCCGACAGAGGGGCTACCGCCCGAAAGGTGTTGCTGCCCTGATCGCCTAGGTCAATTGCGGTCAACCAGATTGCCCGTCCGGTATTGTCGGTTTTAACGAGCAGGCCATCGGTATTCGTACGGTCACTATAACTACTCGTTTCCCCGGATAAAAAAACAGCTCCGTCCGCACTGGCAACCGCAAAAGTGCCAAAATCATAACTGCGACCACCAAAGCGCAAAATCTCGGGAGGATAGTTATTATACGGGTCCTGAGGAAGCAGGAAATCTTTCGAATAATTATTAAAACCCTGCGAGAGCGAATATGGGCCATAGCCATTTGCATAAGCCGTTGCTGCTACAGTAAACAGGCTGTTTTGGCCATCATCAGGCAATATGCTATCCAGCGGACGAATCCGAAACCGCAGCATGGCATAATCAGCGGTATCCAACTGTAAATTGGACATTGTAGCCCGTAAAAGCCCGAATTTTTCGAGTTGCAATTGAACCGGGGCATTGCTTGCTACCGGCTGGAACGAGGTAATATCAAGGTTAGGGCTGAAGGTCAGCTGAAATTCAACCTGATCAAGTTTGGCCTCCAGCGGATTTTTCAGGCGAGCGGTATATTCCAGCCATCCCGCATTGTCAATAAAATTGTAAAACCCCAGGCCGTGAATAGCCTCGGCAATCCTATCAGGTACACCCGTGGTGTTGGGCGGTAAGATGGCTGCTATGTCGGGCGCTCCTGCATCAAATGGCCAGGCATTTACCAACGCAATGGAATGCAAACCGCTGGGACCTTTCCCGCATGCTTCAATACTGGCCGCTGGCCGGCTGGATGCCGGAAACCCCGCAGCCTGTTCCAACTCCAGGCGCCAGCTGTGCCCATCAGCGGGAAACTGGATCACCTGGGCAGGCTCGCCCTCCGGCAAATCAATAGCCGTCCAATCCTGTATTAAAAACCCATCGGCAAGCACACGATAACGCGTATTGGCAAAGGAGCCTCCGCCACCTTCATTTTTTAGCAAAAACTGCACTTCGGCGCCGGCACAGTGCCCGTCAACGACAAAGCGCGGGCCATTCCATACCGGCGCGCATTCGACCGGGGTCAGGCGGGCAACAACCAAATGGGAGGCGCTAAGCTGTACATCACAGGCCAGTTTGAGCTGTAGATCAATGTTCTTTTGCTCAAATTCACCCATGGGCGGCACGACAAACTCCAGCGATTGTCCGTTTTGAAAAAACGGCTCGGAAGCTGAAACCGGGCTCAGGGCGGGGTCCAACTGTACCGCTAAAAGCAGATCGCCAGACTCGCCCGCACCGCGATTTTGTACGGTGATGGCGATATTACTGTTTTCACAGCGTACCAGGTCGGGTTGAGTAAGGCTTACTTCTGTATGCGGACAACCACCATCCACTGCCTGCGCCAAAAAAGTTAGGGTCGTATGCGGGTTAGCGGCATTGCTTTGCACCGTTTGGCCGGATGTACAAAAATTCCAGGCGGAGGCCGGTTCCGGGGCATCTGGCGTAATTGTCATACTTCCATCATCCGTTTTGATCGTAAACCGGCCCGAGGAATCTGTGGTCAGGTAATACGATTCTGTGTTACTTACGTGGACAAACCAGCCTGACAATGGCGGCTCTCCCGGATCTTCCTGGCAATTGCCATTCAAGTCTGCAATAATCCGGCCTTCCACTTTCCAGGGTAATATATTGCCATCAGCTTCAGCCCGGAGCAACCAGCCATCCTGACCGCCATGACCGGCCGGGGCGTTGGATGTGCCAGTCAAAAGAAAGTGCCCATCACTCAGGGCCAGCCCGTTGAGCAGCAAATTTTTCGCATCGTCCCTGCCGTAATATTGCCGCCACAGCTCCCGGCCTTTAGGATCGATTAACGCAGCGAAGCCCTTATAAGTGGCTGGAAAAACATTTTTTTCAACAGCAGTTCCTGTTATCAATACGCTGTTGTCAGGCAGGAGGGACAGGTCATATGGAAGTTCTGCGATCGTAGAATGGCCGTAGATTTTTTGCTCCAACAATTCACCGTTGGCTGAAAAATGCAGGAGGGCAATGTCTGGGGTTGAACCTTGCGGGTTTACGACCATTAAACTGCCATCTGACAATAAAAAAGCGCCTAAGGGCTGATTAGCATTACCGCCATTGTTGGTGCCATGCGATTCATCCCAGTCGGCATGCCAGGTTTTTTGCCAAATCAAACTGCCATCCGGTTCTATTTTTTGTATAAACACGCCTCCAAAACCTACGCCGATTACATTGGAGCGCCCAACAAGCAGAAATTTACCGTCGGTGGTGGAAAAAATGCGCCTGACCTGTGTTTGATTAAAGACTTCAACCGGAAGTTTCCATTGCAAAATACCGGTTGAGTTGGTCAGCATGACAAGACCACTTTGCGAAGATCCGGCCTTATCTCCAATGCCGACGAACATCAAATCGTTGCCATGTGGGGCGGCATCCTGCAGGGATCGCACATTGGCATAGGAGCGCTTCCAAATGATGCTACCGTCGGCAGCGGTTTTTACAGCCATGGCCGTGCTTGTATTGAAAACGTCATCGGAACGCTGCTCGCCGGAAACGATGATACTTCCGTCAGAGAGTACGGTCAGCCCGTTCCCGTAACAGCTGGCGCCTGTTAGCAATGGCGTAATAGCGTTTTCCCAAATTACCGTTCCGGAAGCATCTATTTTTAGTATCCAGAGATAGGTGTTGGCGCCGATTTGTTTGGCGCCAGTAGCCAGGAAATGCCCGTCGGGGTATGGGATCATCCGTGTAATCAGGTCGGCGCCGGAATCGCCGAGAAAAATTTGTTTGGGTTGGGCGAAAGCCTGAGAGAAGGCCAAAAAGCTAAAAATTAAGCAAAGGCAGGTGTGTTTCATGCGGTTATTTTATTAGGTGAGCGGTTAAATTGACATCCTAATATACCGCGTTCACGAACTCTGCCAACAAATTTCACCCCCGAATTGAGTGAACAAGCCAAATTGTGTGGTAAATTCAACCACTCAATTTGTAAGTATGAAATATACCAATAACCTGCCCGCGCTGCTGACCCTCTGTTTCCAGCTGATCAGCGTCCTGCCGTCCTCTGCGCAATGGACGGAAATCCCCGTGCCCTACGGCTTTTACATTTACAACGACCTTGCTGTCCATCACGACAAGGTGTACATGTCGACCTACTCCCAAAACCAGATAATTTGTGCCAGCACCGCCGACAAGCTGCACTGGTCGCTTGAAGCTAACCTTCAGGTCGATATAAGCAATGGCTTATCCAACATAGTCTCCGACGGTGAACGGCTTTACTTGTTTGCCTGGAACCAGGCCACCCCCCAAGCAGCCTGCCTTTTCAGTGAGGACGATGCGCAAACCTGGACACCGGTACCACTCCCCGAAAACGTGCCGATCAAACTCTTTGTCCCGCTGGGCGATATGCTGCTCTGCGCATCCGGATCAGTTATTTACCGTAGTCAGGATAGCGGTATTTCCTGGGACACTGTATTACAAACGGTAGGTACTATAAACAGTATTAAACGCCTGCACGATCAGGTGTTGCTGGTCACTACGACGGAACAATTGTACCGGTCGGAAAATGGCGGCGCTCTTTGGTCGGGGCTTCCAACTCCATATGATGCCACCGGCAACGATTACCCGCGGCTGAATATATACCCTACGCACCTGGGAACATTTATTGAATACCGGACGGACTCGCTTTCCACCTTTTATCGCTCGTTCGACGACGGCGACTCCTGGCTTGCCCTACCCATGCCCACGCGTTACCCGGAATATTCTCAAGTATGGGATTTGGAAGCGATCGGCGACCAGCTTTTTGGCATCTTCAACAGTGGCATCGCCGTATCGGAGGATAATGGGCTTTCCTGGGAATTCAGGTTGTCGCCGCCAGGAACACTGCGTTTGGCGTCCAAAGGCGACAGTTTGTTTGCCGGCGGTTCCAGCGGTTTCTTTAAAAGCTATGACTTGGCCGCTACCTGGTTTACAGGCAATCTGGGTTGGGAGCAAATTGGATTGAGCTATTCGCCGTTCTATTCACCACAGTTGATCACGTTTCACAAAGACAAGTTGTTTTTATCCACATCGGATGGACTTTTTTCCACGGAAAATGAGGGCTTGGAATGGCAGCTGCATTTCAACGACAATGGGTTGTTTTCGCAAATGTTTACCACCGGCGATACGATACTGTTCACCGGCCATGGCGGCTTACGCTCTTTTGACGACGGCCTCTCCTGGGAATACCTTATACCGGATAGTTTTAGTACCAACCCGCTCGCTGGAAGCCGGATATTTGCGCAGGCTGGCAATTATTTGTTTGCAACGTCCTGGTTCGATCAGTATTTATTCCGTTCACCGAACTGGGGAGAAACCTGGCAACCACTTTCCACCTCGTTCTTTTTTATTGATTACATAGCCGCTACAGGAAACAAACTTTTTTTAGGAACATACGATGGTGTTTGGCAAACGACCAACTACGGCAACACTTTCAGCCAGACCAATACCGGCTTAGGGAACAATCCGTATATCGATGGTCTTTGGAGTACTGGAAATGATCTGTTTACCGAGTCAAATGATCAATTGTACCGCTTGTCCGGCACACAATGGAAGCCTGCAAGCAGCGGCTTATACGACGAGTTCGGGAATCTCCCTTATATTTTGAACATTATCGGTTCGGGCAATCTGAAAGTACTTACGGGTTTTAGTTCTTCCAGCACAGCGCCTTATATATTTATTTCCCAAAACAATGGGCAAAGTTGGGAAGGGAATTTAGCGGAAACCCTGCCTGCATCCTATGAACTTCTGACAACCCTAAAGAATAACTCCATTTACGCAACGGGTGTGGAAAAGAGCAGTTCGGATCTGTATATCTGGAAACGCGAATTAACAGTACATACCGGCATGCCGAACCTGCAAAAACCGGCATTCAAACTGACCCCTAACCCAACCCGGGGAGACAGTTGGCTGCATCTCGAACACTTGCCAGAAAGCCGAACGTGCCAGGTAGCGTTGTACGACGCTTTGGGTAGGCTTCAGTGGGAAAGTGGCACCTTTTCCGGTACGCAGTTGCAGCTGCCTGTAAGCGGTTTCACGCCGGGCGTTTATACTGTGGTACTCAAAACTGCCCAGGGCATTGTTGGGCAAAAACGGTTAGTCGTGCAGGAGTGAGCCATGTACGGTTACTTCTTGCGCACCATCGTCAATATCGTAGCGATCGCCACGGTTTCTCCCGTTTCGTCGTACACATCTACCAGCCACTTGACGATGCCGCGCGGGATGGCGGCGACGCCTTCTTTCTCCGGATCGTGTTCCTGCTCAATTTTTTCCTTCACCGTCAGTTTCACGCCGATGGTCATGCCTGGGTAAACCGGTTTGGTGAAGCGGCACTCGTCGAGGCCGTAGTTGAGCAGGACAGGGCCTTTTTTGGCGTCGACAAAGAGTCCGGCGGCTTTCGACAGCACGAAGTAGCCATGCGCTACCCTACCCGTGAACGGCGTGTCGGCAAGTGCCGTGGCGTCCATATGGGCGTAAAAATTGTCACCGCTGACGTTGGCGAAGTTGTGGATATCCGATTCGCTGACCGTGTGTTTGGCCGTGATCAGGGTTTCACCGACAAACAAGTCATCGAAGTGTTTTTTGAACGGGTGTACCGGGATTTCGGTTTGTTTGGCGCCGGGTTGGAACTGGTTCGTCACATTGGTAATGTCGGTCGGGTGGCCCTGGATAGCCGTACGCTGCATGTAGTGAAACACGCCACGCATGCCGCCCATTTCCTCACCGCCGCCGGCGTGACCCGGACCACCGTGCACGAGCAGGGGCATGGGCGAGCCATGGCCGGTGCTTTCCTTGGCGGAGTCACGGTTGAGCATGAGGATACGGCCGTGCCAGACGGCGGCGTTGAGCACGTATTCGCGCTGGATCGTGCGGTCGTAGGTGCAGATGGTGCTGACGAGCGAGCCTTTTCCCAGTTGTGAAATTTCGATGGCTTCTTCCAGGTTTTTATACGGCATGAGCGTGCTCACCGGGCCGAAGCATTCTGTTTCATGGCTGAGCGTCTGCTGCAAGGGATTTTCGTTGCGCAGCAAAATTGGCGGCAAAAAGGCGCCTTTTTCACGGTTGGCGCCTACCACCTCAAATTGCTCGGGGTCGCCGGCAACCACCGGGCTTTGTTTTGCCAGAATGGCCAGTTTTTCGCGTACGCGGTCCAACTGCGTCCGGTTGATCAGCGCGCCCATGCGCACGCCTTCGACGGAAGGATCGCCCACCGCCGTTTTTTTCAGTGCAACAGCGAGTGCAGCCTGCACCTCATCGAGGAGTTTTTCCGGTACGATGATGCGGCGGACAGCGGTGCATTTCTGACCGGCCTTGGTCACCATTTCACGACGCACTTCTTTGATAAACAAGTCAAACTCCGGCGTGCCGGGCACCGCGTCTTCGCCGAGAATGGCGGCGTTGAGCGAATCGGCTTCCATGGTAAACGGCACGGAATGTTCGATCAGCGCGGGGTGGGCGCGCAGTTTTTTCCCGGTAGCGGCGCTGCCTGTGAAGGTCACCACATCCTGGGACTGCACGGAGTCGAGTATGCCGCGCCCCTGCCCGACGAGCAATTGAAGGGCGCCCTCCGGCAAAATACCCGACGCAACAATATCGCGCACCATCACCTCGGTCAGGTAGGAAGTTTGTTCGCTGGCTTTGACCACCGCCGGAACCCCGGCGAGCAGGTTGACCGCGATTTTTTCCAACATACCCCAGATCGGGAAATTGAAGGCGTTGATGTGCACCGCCACACCCCGCTTTGGCACCAGAATGTGATGCCCGGTAAAAGTATTTTCTTTGGAAAGGCGCACCGTTTCGCCCTCCACATGGAAGGGCTCGTCGGGAAAGCGGCGGCGCAAGCTGCTGTAGGCAAACAAGTTGCCGATGCCGCCTTCGATATCTACCCAGGAATCGCCGCGGGTAGCACCAGTCCAGTGGCTGACGGCGTAGTATTTTTCCTTGCGTTCCAGCAGGTAAAATGCCAGCGCTTTGAGCATACGGCCGCGCTCCGGGAACGTCATTTTGCGCAGGGGCGGGCTGCCGGTTTTGCGGCCGTATTCAAGTATTTTGGCAAAATCGAGGCCGGCATCGGAAGCCGTTGAAATGATTTCACCGGTGTAGGCGTTGAATTGAGGTGTGCCCTCGCCGTCGCCGGCAATCCATTTCCCAAGAATATAGTTTTGTATTTTTTGCATGTTAATTTTTGGGTTTCTGGTTGGAAGGTTACTTGTTAGAAGGTTGCGCAAAAGTATAGATTTCGGGCGGAGAGCCGGGTTTTATTGAAGTCAAGTTGTGGGGTTTTATTGAAGTCAAAAGTCAAAATGTAAACGTTCAACGTCAAAAGGAAGATTCGCGGAATGGCAACCACGGCGCGTTTCTTCAACGGTGCTTTAGATTGCCAGGTTGCTTTTCGTCCAATCGCCCGGGGTAAAATATGTGGGATGTTGTAGGGGCGACCCGGTAAATATTGATTTTGAAAGTAGTTTTATACCTAACCCCGCGACCAAGTTTCAAAAAAAACAAACACCCATGCAGCAATTTGAACCAATCCGGCACCATCCTTAAAAACGCCATCCAATGCACCATCCTCCATTGAAACAATTAATCAAAGCCTGCAAACGCGGCGACAGTCGGGCGCAACAACAATTATTTGAAGCGCACCAAACGCGCTTGTTCGGCATTTGCCTGCGGTATGCCCGCGACCGCCCCGAAGCGCAGGATATGCTGCAGGAAGCCTTTCTGGCTATTTTCCGCGACCTCAACCAATTCACCGGGTCAGGAAGTTTTGAAGGCTGGACGCACCGGGTGACCGTCCGCAGCGCACTGCAATGCCTGCGCCGGAAAAACCCCTTGCGCTTTGCGGAAGACTTCTCCGAATTGCCTGCTGAAAACTGGCATGTACGCCCCGATGCTGAAATGAACAGCGCGGCGATTCTGCAAATGGTCCAGCAATTGCCGGATGGATACCGGACAGTATTTAACCTGCACTGCGTGGAAGGGTACTCGTATACTGAAATTTCAATGGAATTGGGCGTCACCGAAAGCGCCGTGCGTTCGCAGTATGCCCGGGCTTGTAAGCAATTGCGCGTTTTGCTCGAAAAATTTTTAATTACTACCGTCTAGAAACTCACCCCACAGGGATTTATCACGCACTATGAACACTTTTTACAATGAAAGATAAAGCATCCGATAAAAACAACCTGGAGCACTTGCTCCGGAACAAACTGGAGAGCATCCGGGAACAACCCGACTCCGGCACCTGGGAGAAAATCGCCACCCAACAAGCCCCAAAAAACACCTGGCTAAAAATCCGGCACTATGGCCTGTACGCACTGCCTGTAGTCCTGCTTTTGCTTGCCGGATTTGGTTGGTGGCAGTTTAATCATTCTCCTGAGCAACCAACACAGGTACCTGACAAAATTGCGCCTGTACCGACACAACCATCGGAGCCGCCGGTACCGGTGGCTACACTCGATCAACCGGCCCCGGAGCCGGCGTCAAACCAATCATCGTACTCCGTTCCAGCCAGCGTCCAGCGGCTCAACACCGTACCGGCATCCACCGTACGATTTGAGGCTAAATCCGGACTGGACTATGAAAGTCCGATCACCGGCACCCGGGTCCATATTCCGGCCAACGTCCTGGTTAACAGCAAAGGGCAACCCGCACAGGGAACTGCCGAACTGATGATCCGGGAGTACCGCGACATTGCCGACTTTTTGGCCTCCGGCATTCCCATGCACTATGCCGACGGGCGGGGCGATTTTTTCTTCAACTCCGGTGGCATGTTTGAAGTTCGGGTCAGCCAATTGGGCGAAATGCTCAGCGTGGCTCCGGGCATGAGCTTCGACGTCGAGTTCACGGCAACCGGCGCCCTGGAAAATGCCAGCCTGTACTATTTTGATGAACAAACCGGCGCCTGGCGCTACCAGCCCGATCCGGCGTTCGACAGTCCCCGGCTTTCCAGCGCACGCATGCCCAACGGCCCACCTGTAGTTGCCGAGGCGGTTGCCGTTCGGAACAATCGCCAGAATAATGACCAACCCTGCTTGCCGCTTATGCCGGAGCTACCCGTCACTGCTGATCCCGGTGTTTGGGTAAGTGCAGGTGTTCGGACAGGTCATGATCTGGCTACGCAAAAAATGAAGATGCCGGCGTGGTTTCGGCAAAATCCGAACCTGACCAGCGAAGCGCTGTTGAACGGTACGGAGCGTGGCATGGTGCGCATTGTGCGGAATCAGGACCTGGGCGAACTGTTTTTTCCGGAGGACATGAACAACTTTTTCACCGAATTAAAAGCATTCAAAGACTGCTATTTTATCCGGAGTACCGACTCCGTCAGCAGCACCCTGGGCCCGGCGCAGATACCGGATATTTACTGGGATCGTGTTACTGTGCGGCAGGAACTGGGCAACGAAGTGTGGATTTCCCTGTACAGCGACACTGAAGGTCTGGTGCAATTTTATGCCAACCTAACCGCCAGCATTGGGAACAAGCAATTCGAAGCCGATAAAGTAATGGCCGAATACCGGCGCCTGCGCGATCAACGGTTGAAAGACTTTGAGGCTACAGTCAACAGCCTGCACCAGTTTTTGGCTACGGCAGCAATGTTCCAAACAGAGCCTGAATGGTGTATGTCGTACCCGGAATGGATCGCCTATTTCGACGCCCAACTCCCCATGATGGCCAAACGCTATGCAGCACTGGTGCAAACCGGGCTGGATCGCGATCAGGTGCTGGCGCAGAATGCCTGGAACAAGTGGCGCACACGAGCACGGAATATGTACCTGGACAGGGCGGAAGCCGCACAAAAATTTGCCAGGAACCCGGCAGGCGGTAAAGTCGAAGCCATGCGATACGCCTTAAAAGTCAGTCAGTTCGGCACTTACAACTGCGACCAGATATTTCGTTTGGGTGGCACGCCGGATTATATCTATGCGACCTACCAAACTGAAACCGGTGATCGGGTGTATGCTACTTCGGTTAGCGTATTGGAAAAAAATTCCCGGCTGTTTTTCACGCTGCCGGCAGCCGATAAGATGCTGCGCGTGCCGGGCCGCGCGCTCGATGTGGTTATCACCGATAAAGAAGGCCGGCAGTACCACCTACCCGGTGATGTATATGCCCGGCTGGATTTAAAAAGCCGGCAGGTCAACAATTTTGTGGTAAAAGATATTACCGAAAAAACCCGCTCCCCACGCGATTGGGCTAACTACCTGGACATGTAGAGTTCAGCACGCAACCTTCGTATTGGCTCCAAAAAAAGAGGCTGTCGACGCGCGACAGCCTCTTCCGTTTTTATGGAGTAAAAATATCCTACTTCGATGCGTTGGAAATTTTCAGATAATTCTCAAGTGCTACAGCGATAGACGGCGCTTCCGGGGTTCCGGCCTGAATGTTCACCGTCATACCGCTGTCGGTAACAGCTTTGTGCGCCGCTTTTCCGAATACGCAAATCCGGCGGTCTTCCTGCTTAAAATCCGGGAATTGCTCAAACATCGAATTGATCTCCAGCGCGGAAAAGAACGCGATGATATCGTATTTGATGGCTTTCAGGTCGCTCAAGTCCGTATTGACCGTACGGTACATCACCGCTTCCTGGATCGGAATTTTCAGGTCGGTGAAAAACTTGGTAACATCCGGGTTGCCGGGATAACTGCAAGGCAGGAAGAATTTTTCTTCTTTGTTCCGGAGGACGTACGATTTGAGGTCGAAAATGGAGCGTGTGCCGTTGAATACTTTCCGTTTGCGGTAAACGATAAATTTCTGGAGGTAGTTGGCAACGGCCTCCGAAGAACAGAAGTATTTGGTGTCGTCCGACATTTTGATCCGCAGTTCACCGCAGAGGCGGAAAAAGTGATCGATTGAAGTCCGGCTGGTAAAAACAATAGCCGTAAAGTCATTTGGATAAACCCTGTTTTTGCGGTATTCCTTTTCCGTCAGGCCTTCCACCGAAACAAAGGGAACAAAGTCTATGCGCACATTGAAACGCTTTTCCAACTCATCGTACGCAGCACGTTGAGTCGGATTCGGGTTGGGTTGTGAGATGAGGATGTTCTGAACCTTGTTATAGGTTTCTTCCTGAACAGGTGCAATAGTTGCAGACATTCGGGAGCTGTGTTTTTTTGAAAAAATTTGTTTGGAATCCGATTACCAGCAAATGAAAATCAGCGTGTGACCGTTGTGATTTTTCGAACTAACTTTCCGTAAGAATGATCATTTGGAAGCCAGTATGGCTAGTTTGACCAAAATAATTACAGGAGCAATTTCGACGGTGCAAAGGTACAACAAAAAGTGGAAAAGGTTTCTGCTCAAAAATTTCTGCCCGATTGAAATAGCTCTTACCGTACGGTACAAGTAAAAAATAGTAGCCAGAGATAAGGTCCAGTACACCATAAAATCAGCGTACCCCCGGGCAAAAGCCACTAAAAAATTGAATGGGACCAAAAAGAGTCCCAGCACGCAGTTGAAAATAATGATCAGGAAATTGTAACGACGCACTGATTTCCCTACCGGGTACAGCCACTGCAATACACCCAACAGCAGGTGTTTGGATGAAAACAGCACACAAGAGAGCAACATGCAAATCAGCAAAAAGCCCAGGTTATTGAACGCAGCCTGATTAAAATACCGGGCGATCAAAAAGATAAACGCCCCTGCATTGAGCAAAAAACTGATATAAAGCAAGTAATAAGGCGTGCTCCCGGTAAACCCGGATGCTTCCTTTTGAGCGATAGAAAGCGCGTTATCACTCAAAAAGCCCCGCCAGGCTTTCACTACGATACTGCGTTTTGAAGCAATGGCAAAGGACAAAAAGCCCAACAACGCAAGCAACACCCAAAACAGAAAACTATCGGATAAGGCATCGCCCTTGGGCAATACTGCCAAGGGCTGAAAGGCCAGTTCAATACTTTCACTCATGCCGCGCGCTACCCCCGGCGTGCGGTGCGGTACTACGTTGAATGGGTTGGAACTAGAGTCGGACAAATCAGCCACCGGCGCAAATACCGCTGCGGCAGCGGCGCGCATGCGTTCAGGCAACCGGTGGGTTATATTGAACGGATTGGACGACAATTGCTGCCCGGCCAGCATGGCTGATGCCAGGAGAAAAAACCCTATGCCTGCAAACCGTAAATTGCGCATGCGGCAAAGGTAAAGAAATGCTTGGCATACCCCATGCCGGATTTCTTTTCCTACCTTTGCCCGGTCCGTATTTTACAGACCGATCAACTAAACCACACACGGCATTACCGATTTACACCATGCAAATTGACGTCATTCTCGGCCTCCAGTGGGGAGATGAGGGGAAAGGGAAAATTGTAGACTATCTGGCTGAGGAATATGATATTGTAGCCCGGTTTCAGGGCGGCCCAAATGCCGGGCATACCCTGAAATTTGACGGCAACAAATACATCCTGCACACTGTTCCATCCGGCATTTTTCGCCCCAAACAGATCAATCTGATTGGCAATGGTGTTGTACTCGACCCGGTTGTTTTCCGGCGCGAATTGAAAAACCTGGAAAAAAGCGGCGTACAGTTCCTCGACCGCCTGCTGGTTTCACGCAAAGCGCACCTCATTTTACCGACGCACCGTTGGCTCGATGCTGCCAGCGAAGCGCACAAGGGAAAATCAAAAATCGGCTCTACACTCAAAGGGATCGGCCCAACTTACATGGACAAAACCGGCCGAAATGGCTTGCGGGTTGGCGATGTGGAACTTGACGGTTTCAAAGAGCAATATGAAGCACTGAAACAAAAGCACCTGGAATTGCTCAAGATCTATCCGGCAGTGCCTTTTGATCTGGAAGCGGAAGAGGATATCTGGTTTAACAGTATTGAAACTCTGCGCCAACTGCGCTTCGTCGACAGCGAATATTACATTCACGAAGCACTTGCGGCCGGCAAACGCGTGCTTGCTGAAGGCGCCCAGGGTGCCATGCTTGACATTGACTTTGGCACCTACCCTTTTGTCACTTCATCCAATACCATTACCGCCGGTGTGTGCACCGGCCTGGGTGTGGCGCCGCAACGAATTGGCCGTGTGATTGGCATTACCAAGGCGTATTGCACCCGGGTTGGCAGCGGCCCCTTCCCTACCGAGCAGGACAATGATGCAGGCAATCTTTTGCGGGTGGAAGGTCAGGAATTTGGCTCTACCACGGGTCGGCCCCGTCGATGCGGCTGGATAGATTTGCCACAACTACGTTACACCATCCAACTCACAGGCACTACGGAGTTGTGCATTACCAAAATTGATGTACTGAATTCCTTTGAAAGCCTGGCAGCTGCTACCCATTACCGTTACGACGGCCAGGAAAGCACGGCGTTGCCGTACGACCTTTGCCAGATTCCCGTAGAACCGGTTTATAAAAAATATAAAGGTTGGGAATGCGCACTTGATTCTGCAAACGACTATTCCGAATTACCCGCAGCGGCCAAAGCTTTTCTGGAAGATCTGGAAAAACAACTCGGCGTTCCTGTGCGCATGATCTCTACCGGGCCGGAGCGGGAAAAACTGATCGTTCGCGATTAACCGGGTTAATGAACTTGCACAGGGTAAAGCTATTTTTTATTCCTGTTCAACGATCAAGCCTGCTTTACCCTGCGTCTCCATCCAGGGCTGAAACCGGGACCCCGGCAAAAAAGTGATCACCTGTCCGAAGCGTCCCGGTGCCTTCAATTCAAGCTGCATTAACCGGTAGTGCCATTTGGGTATTTCTTTAAGTTGTGCCACGTCTGTCCAGGGATAGCGCACCGTGGTCCAATAGTTCGTTACAAACAGATGTTCCGGATCTGCATCGATCCGTTTTAAGGGCCAAAACCGGGTTTTAACAACATACAGCCAACCGATCCAAATCAGCAGGATGATCAGGCGTGGCCACCAGATGGAATAGCTCAGGTATAAATCTTCTCCGTCAATAAGCCAGATAGCCAATGACAAGCCGCTAAAAAACACCGTACCGAATACCGGCAGGAATACCCGCCAAAACAAGGTTAGATTGGAGGAAAGGTTGATCTGCCGAACAGGTTCCTGCGTGCTATTTTCTTCGATATTTGATCGTTCTTTTTCCATAAAAATTGCTGCGCAGTGGTGAAAACGGCGCTGCGCGGCAAAGGTACATTAGTATTGGAAATCACATACAGGAGGGGTAAACAATGGCAACATGGAATGCGACTTAAAAGCGTTTATCTTTAATGTCGAAAATTATAACCTTCAAAATCTGCTGGTATGCTACAAAGACAACGTACAAATTACAACAAACTCATCGGCGGTGTAGTCACCTTAGTTTTGCTTGGAGTCATCTTCGACCTTTCTCAATTGTTGGGCAACAGCACCGTTCGAATTACCGTGCTGGTACTTTCAGGTATCGTTGCCATAGGTGTGCATTATTCCATTTTAAAAAACGGCGGCTTTATTCCTAAAAATGGCCAGGCCACTGTTCATTCCAAAATCATTTTCTATTGCATGATTGCCGGGACAGTTCTGAGCCTGGCATTTCTGGCAGCCTTGTATTTCATGTTTATGATTTGAGTCGCTAAAATCAAGCGACTGTCTCCTTCAAGTGCTTCACCAGTTTTGTCTGCCGTAGCATGTTCTTTATTACCGCGAAGACGCAAAGATGCAGAGGAAAATCCTTCGCGTCTTTGCGTCTTCGCGGTAATAAATCTGTCACGTTTGGTCCTGAATTTACTTGTGAGACACCATCGTGATTCAATTAATCCAAAGCGGTTTCATCTCACTTTTTGTCCTTTTTATCCCCGGAATCCTCCACAATACGACTGCCTCCCTTCAACTTCCGGGCAATGGCGGAATAGGGTCCGGTAACAACCTTCTCCCCTTCTTCCAGGCCCGACAGAATCTCAATATAGTCATTGTCCTGGATGCCTGTTTTCACCTCCCGGATACCTACCGTGTCGGCGCTCACTACAAACACGATTTCCTTGATGGTATCTTCCTCACGCTTGCTGACCTCCTTGGCTTTCGGATTTTTCTCCTCGTCCTTATCCTCTTTTTTCTTGTCCTTGTCTGCATCGGCATCATCTTCGCGGGCTGTCACAGCGATCAGCGGCACTGTAATCGTATTTTCAGCTTTGTGTGTGTAAATATCCACCGAGGCAGACATACCCGGGCGGAATGGATACTGCTGACCTTTGCCCTGCAAGTCGCCATAGGAAGACGGGTCGATACGGATCTTAACCACAAAATTGGTTACCTGGTCGGTGTTCAGCGAACCGCCGCTGAGCGCCGAAGCGACATTGCTGGCGCTATTGGCTATTTCAGTGACTTTACCCTTGAACTTGCGCCCGAGATAGGCATCCACTTCAATATCGGCTTCGTCGTTGACCGAAACTTTCAGGATATCGTTTTCACTCACCTCCACCTGCACTTCCATGGAATGCAAATTGGCAATGCGCATCATTTCGGTGCCAGCCATCTGAAGGGTACCAACCACCCGTTCGCCTTTCTCAATATTCAGCTTGCTCACAATACCGCTAACCGGCGCCACAATTACTGTTTTTTGCAGGCTGGTGCGCAGCTCCTTGAGCGTTGCCTCGGCGCTGTTGATATTAAATTCCGAAACACGGACATTTTGCTTGGCGCCCTGCAGGCTGGTTTCGGCAGCCTTAAGCGAAGCTTCCGACGCTGCCAGGCTGCTTTCGAGTGTTTTCAGGTTGCTTAGCGAATTTTCAAATTCCTGTTCCGCGATCACACCTTCCTTGAACAATTGCTCATTGCGTTTGTGGGTGCTGCGGGCAGCCTCCAATTGAGCCATAATCCGATTTTTATCCGCTTTAAGTTGATCGATCTGCGCACTGGAGCCCTGCACATTGGCGGAGGAAATCTGGCGTTGGGCCTGAGCACTGTTCACCGCAGCCCGCCCCCGTTCAACAGCACTTTGATATTCATCCGGCCGGATTTTGGCCAGTACCTGACCAACCACAACCGAATCGCCCTCACGCACATAAAGATCGACCACCTCACCCGAAACGTCGGAACTGATCTTAACTTCGGTTTCAGGAAAAATCTTGCCGCTGGCACTCACCGTTTCCCGAATCGTGCGACGCTCCACTTTTTCTACGGTTACTTCTTCACCTTTGGGTTTTTGCCGGGCTTTTACTACTGCTGCAATAATCAGGACAAGCAGGAGCCCGCCAATTACGTAGAGTAGCGTTCTTCTGCGTTTGGGTTTTGTATCTGCCATAATTTAGAAGTTGAGTTTGGTTAAAAACGGTTTTCGGTGGGATATTGGATATTGGGATATTGGATATTGGATATTAAAGTTTCAGCGCTTTGCCTTGATAGAAATCGAGAATCTTGAGTTTGAACAGGTAATCATACCGTGCGACAATCAAGTCGTTTTCCGCATTATCCAGGTTTGTTTTGGCGGTGGTGAGTTCGAGCGAATTCACTGCACCCAGGTTGTGGCGTTTTTCAGTATTGCCAAATGCAGCCTGCATGGCATCTCTTGTTTTTTGGGCGGCAGCCAATTGTTTGTATGCAGCGCGCACATTTGCAATGGATGTTTGAATATCGTTTTTGAGCTGCTGACGCGTTTGGTTGTCTTGCAACTGGGCATTCAGAATTCCCAGGCGCGCGCGTTCTACGTTGAGCCGCACCCTGCCGTTTTGGTAAATCGGAACAGAAAGTTGAATGCCGATCGATTGGCCAAAGTTTTGATCCAACTGGGTAAAGTAAGGCGTCTGCGGATAGTCATACACATCAACCTCTTGCTGAATGGTTACAGGGGAGCCATTTACCAAAATTGTAGTTGGCGGCGTCAATTCTGTACCCAAAAACATGCCGTTGGTAAAATCCGGCGCCCGGCTCGAAAAGTTGGTGTTCAGGCTACCACCAATAGAAATGGAGGGAAAGTAGGCCGACCTGGCCAGCGGCACGCCTATTTCGGCACTTTTAATGCGAAACTCGGCGGCTTTTACATTAGGCTGCGTTTCAAGCGCCTGCTCATAAATCGGTTGGAGGGAATAGTTTTCCGGATTTACATCTGCTGGCAACATAATCTCCGGACGTTCAATCGCCAGTTCATAATCGGGTTCCAACTGCATCAGTTGTTTCAGGCTGAGGTAAGCCAGGTCCACACTGTTCTGCGCCATTACAGCGGCTTGCTCTTCCCGGGCGATCTGGGCTTGAATAGTATACTGATCGGCAAGTGGAACCGTTCCGGCTTCGATGAGTTTCTGGGTGACCTCAAGTTGACGGCGGCTTTGTTCCACCCTGCGCTCTGCGCTCTCGGCCTGCTCTTCGGTTAGCAAAATATTGAGGTATGCCTGCGCAACTTGCAATCCCAGCGTATTGGCCGTCTGCTCTGCATCGGCAAAGGCCGCCTGCATATCAAAATTTGCCTGTTTTATATTTTGATGGATCTGCCCGCCATTAAAGATCGGCATGCCGGCATTCAGGCTGAGGCTGTTGTAACCAAAGCCTGTGTTGATAAATTGGTTGGTCGTTGGGTCGATCGTACGACCGAAAGATTTACCGGCATTGGAGTTGATACTGACGTTGGGCAGGCGGTCGGCCTTGGCTTGTTTTTCAGTAAGCACAGCAACTTTGACATTTGCACGGGCCTGTTGTACGGTAAAGTTGGCATCCTGTGCATAGGTAACACAGCGTTCCAGCGACCAGGTTTCCTGTGCACCGGCAACACCCAACCCGCTCACCAGCGCCAGCGCGATGCATGTAGATTTGACGATTTGTTTCATGTTTACGATTTGTTTTTGTTTTACAGACTTAACGATACCAAGCTCCAGTGCGCTGCAAGGTTACAGCCGCGCTGTGGAAGGGTGGCTATTTTTTATATCAATGAAAAAAAAAGGCAGATGAACTGAGTAGTGCGTTTGAAGTTTGTGCAAAGGCAAGCGTTCAATCGAGCGGAAGTGCGACAGATTTCAACAGGCGTCCAACCGGATATAACCGGTGTGTTGGTTCATACCAGGGTGATTGCCGGTACACCCAATCCAACTGCATCCGCGCGCTGCCGGCAAATTCCGGGTCGGCTTTTTTCTTTTCTTCCAGTTGCTGGCGCACAGCCGGACGTTCTTTTAAAAACGCCGCCGCGAGGTCTTCAAAAACATAGGCAGAAAAATATTCCTTCTGCATAAGAATGGGATCAAAGAAATTCCAGGCAAACCAGGAATCGGGTGCGTTGGGCTCCAGGGTTTCCACCAAATAGCGGTTGGCAACCTGGTCGGTAAAAATCACATAATCACCGGCATGAAATGTTTGCTTGCGCGCTTCCGTTTGCAGTTCCACATTGGAATGGAAATAATGGCCTTCCCAGGCATCGCGGTTCTTGAATGCTCCGATCCGGTACATTTCCACGTCCAGGGTAACGTCTTTCGTCAGGCGTTGCATTTTCACGGTATTATTTTCCAGACGGCTAAGCACGGTTTCCCAGGCTTGCGGGATAATGTAGGCTACCGGTTTGGCAACCGAAACAGCTGGCTCGAACGTGTTGTAATACGGAATGGTCTTTTCAAAAGGTTCAGTCCGGTCGTACCACAGGCGCGGCAGCCCCGACACCTCGGAGGCTTTGTATTTGGCGGTATAACCTTTGAACACAAGCGAATCGCGTGTTTCCCGGTCCATGCGCCAATCGAGCACAAAATTCGACTTTGTACGGGTGCGGTCAAATGCCTCTGACCGTGCCTTAGCCAGTGCTGCGTGGTTTTCATGGATAAAACGGAGCACAACATCCATAAACGCATACGTGCTCCAAACCCGGTCTTTGAACGGCTTGAGCATGTGCGTTTCGGGCATAAAACCAATGGTGTTCCACAGGGCTGCATAACCCGTGGAATAACGTCCGTAGTCGCAAAAATCGAAGATGCCCTGGTCGGGCGTTTCGCCGGGTCCGTCTACGTAGGGGATCATTTCCCAGCCTTGCTTTTCCATATTTTTATATAGAAAAGGCAGCATGGTTTTTTGCAAAAATGTGCCCAGCGGCGCCTCCAGTTTGTTGTGTTGCGTGGCGATCAGGGTCATGGTGTACTGGTAATCGGCGCCGTTGCTGGTATGGTTATCCACGAATACATCGGGCATCCAGCGGGTGAAAATATGGTTGAACGTGCGGGCATTGCGCGAGTCGCATTTCAGAAAATCCCGGTTGAGATCGTAATTGCGGGCATTGCCGCGAAAGCCATAGGCCTCCGGCCCGTCCTGGTTGGCCCGGCTGTAGGAACCCCGGTTGAGGCAACCATCGACATTGTACACCGGGATGACCACCAGCACCAGATGATCCAGCACGGCCTGGCGCTCGGGCTTGGTCAGCAGATCGCGCAAAAGCAAAACCGTAGCATCGATCCCTTCCGGCTCGCCGGGGTGTATCCCGTTGTTGATCAGCAGGATACGACGGCCCGATTGGCGGATACGCTCCGGATCAAATTCACCGTCTTTCGACAATACCGCCACATGCAGGGGTTTGCCGATATCGGTGCTGCCGACCGGGCCGAATTGCATTACTCCCGGATAAGCAGCCGCCATTTTTTCATAGCAGGCAATGGCTTCGTCGTAGGTCAGGGTTTGGTTGGGATTGGATTCGAACGGGATCGTGAAGTTTGCCATATTCTTGGTAGGATGTGTTTTGTGGGTACAAGATGCCAATGCCAACATGAAAGGCAACAGCAGTAGGAGCAGGTAGTTTTTCATAACTTAACTGTATTCCGCGAAAATAGCGGATTAAACCCAACAGCCCCATATTTTTCAGCCCGACCATGTGTGGCCAGGCTGAAAAATATGGGGCTGTGGAATGCTGACAACCGGTTGACTTAGCGTTTCACCAAGCCTCCTTCGTAGAATGCTGTACCAGCCTGTACCTGAACAGAATAAATACCGGCAGGCAGGTTGCGCACGTCGATGGGTTGTACCCAGCGACCGGCAATTTTATTTGCCATAAACGATTGGACTACGGCGCCGTTTTGCGCAACAATTTGCACCCGCGCATCACCCGACCAGTTGTCCTCAAGTACCAGGATAGCCCGGTCTACAGTCGGGTTGGGAAGCAGACGCAAGGGCAGCACCTGAGCATGTGCAAAGTGTGTACCCGAAGTTTGGAATTCATAGGCACCTTGATCAGGATTGCTGTCACGCGGGTTGCCATCAAGGTCGGTAGCCGGGGCATCGGTGGCTACACCTTTGTCGATGCAGGGGCTTCCAGCCTGGAGGTGGTAGTCGAAGATGGTCGGATCTACAAACAAGGGATCCAAACTGAGCAGGTCATTAATGCCAGTCAAAACCGAGGTGAGGGTAGCATCCGTGCACAGGTTACCTCCTAGTGAAACAACTGTCGGTGTCCCGTCTTCTACCTCGTAATTGGACAGCAGGTTGTTTGCAAGAATGCAGTTTTGCAATTCCAGTGTAGCAGTTGCCGTGCCGTCTGTCCATTGGGCAATACCACCGCCAAGGGTACCTACATTGTCGGCAAAGGTGCAATTTACTGCTTTGATCGGCGAGGTGGAAGGCGTGCCATTTGTTGTTGCGGAGGCGTTGTTGGAGATGGCTCCACCGGCGCCGTCGCCAAAGTTTTGGTTGATAACAAACAATACATTTTCCAAAAGCACATCGGTGTTGGATACATTGAGCCCGGCAGCCTGCGTATTGCAAAAATTATTGCGGATAATGGTGTTACGGATCACCGCGCTGCCACTATTCAGCGTATCATCCAAAACATAAATAGCGCCGCCAATGTCCGCTACGTTCACTTCAAGAACACAGCTATCCATGTTCAGGATATTACCGCCCGACATAAAAATACCGCCGCCATTGTCCGACGCACTGTTTTCCGTGATAGTGCATCCTTCGACATTTACGGTCGTGCTTGCATTTTGTGCATAAATACTACCGCCAAACCGGGCAGAGTTGCCGGAAAGCAAGCAGTTTTTCAGGTTTGTCGTGGCAGTAAACCCATTGGTTATAGCGCCGCCACTGGTGGCAGCCGTATTGCCCAGAAAGCTACACTCCTCGTAGGTGCCGAATGTGCCGGCATCGTAATTACCTACAGCGCCGCCAAAACCGGCATTGCCCCCGGAAAATTCACAGTCGAAAATGTAGTACACTGTTCCAAAGCCATTATGAATAGCCGAGCCGGCACTAGTCGCCGAGATGTTGTTCAGAAATGTGCAGCCTCTGATCTCCAGGTTAGCACTGGTGTTGTACATGCCACCACCGCGCGAGCTACTGCCAGTCACAGAGTTTTCTTCAAACACGCAGTTTTCGATTCTCAGGATATCGCTTGTGGAGGTTCCGCTGTTGTAAATACCGCCACCGCGATTGGCGAGGTTGGATTTAAACGTGGAATTCTTGATCACACCGGAAGGCTGATTATTGAAAACAGCGCCGCCAACCGGCGATGCAGTGGCATCTATACCGGAGTTGCTTTCAAAAAGGCAGTTGTCAATAGTGAATGGATATTCATCGTCGCGACCATCGTTGTACATGGCGGAATAGCGGGTTGACACGTTGCCCTTGAAGGTTGAGTTGGTAAGGGTAAACGGTGTTTGCCAGGTATAAACACCTGCGCAGGGGTTCGCTCCGGCATTATTGTTTTCGAACAAACAACTATCAATCACCAGATCAGCCGATGCGATCACATACATGCACCCGCGAATGGTGGCATTTTCTCTGAACACACATTTTTTAACGGTTGCACCGCTAACCAGGCCACTGAGGTAAATCCCTGCACTTTGCAGGGTGGTCGTATTTTTTTCAAAAATGCAATTTTCAACCAGTAAGCTGCCAGCCACATCGTCTGTAGCGGCCAGTGAACCACCATAATCACCACTGTTGTCGGTAAAAAGGCAGTTGCTTGCCGTCAGTTTAGCACCGACCATAATACCGCCGCCGGTACGGGTTTGTGCAGGATTTGAAGCGCCTACGGTAGTGTTGCCGCCGGAAATCGTAAATCCATCCACCACAGCGCGATCTGCCGGTTCTGCACTGGGCAAGACTTCAAGTACGTGGATGGAGTTGTCGGCGCGGTTGGAGGCAAAATCACCCACGATATCATCCCCGCCAAGGTCGCCACTCAGCACGGTAACATTCGTTTGCGGGTTGCGCGCCGAGAGCATAGCCTCTGTTCCGTTAAAGCCGCCATATAACGCCACACCGGCTTCCATGAATAGGGAATTATTGGCAACGCCGGCATCGGCTTTATAGGTACCTGCCGCTACCCAAACCTGATCACCGGGGGCTGCTGCACTTAGCGCAGTGTACAATGTTGTGTAAGCATTGGCCCAGGAAGTGCCGTCATTGGCGCCTGCGGCGTCGTGCTTTACGTAAATTGTTTTTTGGGCGAATGCAGTACTCAGGGTTAAAAGGAAGAGGAAAACAGGTAATACGTGCTTCATAACAAAAGAGGTTGTTGAACAAATTAATTTGAGCTTGTGAATATAAAAACATCCCGTCGCTAGAGAAAAGGAAAGCGACGGGATGTTAATTCTATACTTAATTACTGGTCAAATAGCCCTATTTCTTCACCAAAGTACCCTCATGTAAATCCGTGCCCAGCAATACCTGAACGGAATAAACGCCAGCCGGCAATTGCTGTACATCGAGCGGATAAGCCCAGCGGCCGGCCGGTTTGGCTGTATTGAAGGAACCAACCACGGCGCCGTTTTGTGCGATGATCTGTACGCGGGCATCGCCGGAAAATTCATTTTCCACAACCAACAAGCTGCGTTCTACTGCCGGATTTGGCATCAGGCGCAGGGGCAACAACGATGCATTCGGGCTGTGTGTAGCAATTGTACCCCACTCATAAGCACCCTGATCGGGCGGGCCCTGGCGCGGATTGCCATCGAGGTCATCAGCCGGTGCGCCGGCGGCTACGCCTTTGTCGACACAGGGGCTGCTTGCTTTCAGGTGAAAATCGAATGCTGCGGCATCGACAAACTGCGGGTCGAGCTGGAGCAGGTCGTTTGTGCCGGTCAACACGGCGAGCAGCGTCACGTCACCCGAGAGGTTGCCACCATTGGAGATAACGGTCGGTGTGCCGTCTTCGAGCTGGTAATCCAGCCCGGCCAGGTTATACAAAATCGTATTTTGAAGTTCCATGATAGCATTGCCCCCCAGCGGATCTTCCCATTGTGCCAGGCCGGCGCCGATGACGGCCACGTTCTCAGAAATAGTGGAATTTACGATTTTGACGGTTGCCGTTTTGCCATTGGTGGCATTGTTGATAATTGCACCGCCGGCGCCAGCGCCGAAGTTTTGGTTCCGGACAAACAGGCAGTTGGTGATGGTCACATCGGCATCGCTCAGATCGACGCCAGCGCCTTGCGTAAAGGCAAAGTTGTCTTGAAAAATGCAGTTGGTGATATGTGTCACCGCCAGATCGAGGCTATCCTCGCTAATTTGCATAGCGCCGCCGCGGTCGGCCGTATTCAATTCGAAAAGGCTGTTTTCAAGGTTAAATACAATACCAGCGCCGATGTTTACCCCGCCGCCATTGCTGTCGGCATTGTTACCTACAAAATTGGATTTCCGGACCGTGATCCCGGTAGAGTCATTTTGGCAGAAGATACCGCCGCCAAAACTGGCTGTATTTCCTTCAAAGAGACAGGAGTCTACGCTAATTTCACCTTTAAAACCATTGAGGATTGCACCGCCGCTGGTGCCGGCTACGTTGCTGGTGAACGTACAACCTTTGTAAGTACCGATATTACCGACGCCCTGGTTGAGCACCGCACCACCGAAGGTAGCTTCGTTGGCTTCGAAAACGGTATTTTCAAAATTAAAGAGATTGCCCGACCGGAAAAAGACAGCACCGCCATTGTCCGTCGCAACGTTTGCCAGGAAGTACGAACCGTTGTCTCCCAGGAAAGTGCCATCATTTTGGTTGCTGATCGCGCCGCCAAATTGAGAGGTGTTCCCTTCCAGGTTGCAGTTGGCCATATGGACTTGTGCTCCAAAGCCATTTATCATGGCAGCGCCATTGGTCATCGAGCTGTTATTCTTGAACGTGCAATCGTTGTAGGTCGCATCAATACCGACTCCGAAGTTGGCAATGCCGGCGCCGAAAGCCGAGTTGTTGCTTTCAAACAGGCAGGCCCTTGCCACAAAAACACAGGTATCGCCAACGTACATGCCGGCGCCGCCGCTTGGAGCAGTATTGGTTTTAAATGTAATGTTGGACATTTCGAAGGTCGACTTCGAAACGAACATACCCGAGCCGCCGTAGTTGGTGGTAGTATTATTTTCAAACAAGCAGCTGTCAATTGTAAACTGGCTGTCGAACTCGCGACCGTCGTTGTACAAACCACCGGCATTGGAAGCGCTGTTGCCCCGGAAAATGGAGTTTTTCATGCTGAAGGTGCCCTGCCAGTTGTAAAAACCACCGCCAAAACCGGTGGAAGTATTGTTTTCAATCAGACAGTTGTTAGCCGACATCATATCACCGCCATCGCGGCCATCATTATACCAGCCGGCAGCAGCATTGGCCGTATTCCCCTGGATCACAGTATTCGTAACCGATGAAATAGTGCTGTACGTAAACAGCCCGGCGCAGGTATTGCCCGGTGCTGTATTATTCTCAATCAGGCAGCTATCAATAATAATGTTGGCACACACCCGAACATTTAAAGCACCACGGTTGGTCGTATTGTTCCGGAAAATACATTTATTCACTTCACCTTCAAGCAGACCCAAAAGATAAGCGCCTGCGCAATTGGTTGTTCCGGCGTTGTTTTCAAATATGCAATTATCAATGATAACACCGCTGGCATTAAGACCCAGCACCATAAGGCCGGCTCCGGACTCGCCATAGTTGTTTGTAAATGTGCAATTGCGCACAGTCAGCCGCTCCGTAGCCAAAATGCCACCACCGCGACGGGTGGAGTCCTGATTGGCTGCGCCTTCCAGCGTATGCCCACCCGAAATCGTAAACCCGTCAACTTCGGCCTGGTTTGCAGGTACTGCGCTTGGCACCATCAGGATGACGTGCCGGGAGTTGTCCGTCCGGTTCATGGTGAAATTTCCGGCGACATCATCGCCGTTCAGGTCGCCGCTAAGGATCGTCACATTAGTTGCCGGGTTGCGGGCTGATAATGTGGCCTCCGTACCGTTGAAACCGCCATACACCGCTACACCGGACATGAGTGTAAAAGAATTGTTGGCAACACCGGCATCGGGCTTGTAGGTACCTGCAGCTACCCAGATTTGCTGACCGGGTGTGGCTGCGGTCAGGGCTGCATCCAAGGTGGTGTAGGCATTCGCCCAACTGGATCCATCATTGGCGCCGGCGGCATCGTGTTTGACAAAAATTTGAGCATTAACGCTGCTTGCAAAGCCTAGCAGCAAGAGAAGAGGTAAAAACTGTTTCATGGTAAAAATTTTATTGTTTTGGGTTAAAGACAGAAAGAGACTGTGAAAATGGCATATGCTGCCGGATTTTTTTTTAAGGCCGGAAATTTATCAACTATTTTGCCCAAAATGGCATGTCAGATGAAAGTAAAATATCCGGCATTCTGAGGGCATTCTAGTCATCCTGCCATATTGATTTTAACAATCGCTGCATTTCCAGTTTCCAGGCATTGTTGTTTCCAAGAAAATTATTGTGCATAAAACTGAACACCAGAATACGCCCACGCCTGGTCCGAAGGTACCCGCTCAGGCAATGCACGCCGCTCATGGTGCCGGTTTTGGCGAAAACCACCGGTTTGCCCTCCGGGCCTGCATACCAGTTTTGAATGGTGCCGGAAACGCCGCCGGTTGCAAAAAGCGAAAACAGGCGTTCCGGAGGCTGCTCCAGATATAATTTTCGCAGCAGGGAAGTCAGAAAACGCGGACTGATCAGATTGTAACGCGAAAGCCCCGAGCCGTCCACCCAGCGCGGTGGGTCGGGCAGCCCCGCAAACAAGCTGTCTTTCGCCCAGGCGATTAGTTGCGCCTGACCGATTGAATCAAATTTGACTCCGGAGCACAGCACAAGGAGTTGTTCGGCAATGAAATTATCGCTCTGATACATCAGGCGCCGGTATACGGTATCGACGGGTGTGGCATACCAGCTGTTTGGGAGTTCCTGCAGGTTAATTTCCGGGACATCCACATAAGGTGGATAAGGAGGAGAAGCTACCCGCACCGAGTCATTTAGTAATTTATGGGCCACCAAACCGGGGTTGTGCATAGGCACTTCAAAGCAGTTATTGGCCGGAAAATTTGGATCCTGAGGCACTTCAATTGTTGGTTCCAGTGCCCGCCGTTGCACTGTAATCCTGTTCAGGGCAGAACCTGTTGCCTGAATGTGTCCGGGTAAACCATCGCTGTAACCATCCCAACACAAAGTCAGCATGTTTCCATAAACCGGAAGCACTGAAATTTCAGAATAGCCGCTGGAAATCGTCCCACATCCAGCCGGGACCAAATCGTTCCAGAGAACTACTCCCTGCGGAAGCATAAAAATCGAGCGCCGGGGTGCTCCCTATAAAAATCGGGGGTCGTTGCCAGGCCTGAAAAAGTGGATGCAGTGTTGTTGGATCGCCGGTGCCGGTAATGATATAAACACCATTGGGCTCTGAACTGTCCGGGCCAGCGTAAACATACCGGAAACGCGGAATTGAATCACCCAGCACAGCCAGACTGGTAGCCAGGGTGAGAATTTTAGTATTGGAAGCCGGTGTAAAATACCGGCTGGCATTTACGGCGCAAAGTTCCTGTCCGGTTTGGGCATCCATCAGGTGGAAGCCGGTAAAACCTCTTTGAAAAACCGGAGAGTTTTCAATTTCCGGTTTTAATTTTTTTGAAAAAACCGGCTACTGCGGCGGGAGGCAGAACAAGAAATCAGGGATAAAGCCAACACGATCAGGCAAAGGGCGGGTACCGGTGATTTTAAACGCATGACAATGTTTTTTGAAAAACTACCCAATACCACCGCCGTGCCACTCCGTCTATCTGGTGCAACCCTGTGCCACTTTTTATTCAGGAAAAAAGCGATTCCACAAACGCCCGTTTGTTGAAAATCTGCAACTGGT
This sequence comes from Lewinellaceae bacterium, assembly GCA_020636075.1. Classification (GTDB taxonomy): domain Bacteria; phylum Bacteroidota; class Bacteroidia; order Chitinophagales; family Saprospiraceae; genus M3007. The sequence continues at coordinate 1,126,152 of JACJYO010000001.1, forward strand.
CGATCCGCTCCCCTACCCCGATATAGCGAATGGGAATTTTGAACTGATCGCTGATCCCAATGGCTACACCGCCCTTCGCAGTACCGTCGAGTTTGGTGAGTGCAAGCGTGGTGATGGGCGCCACTTCGGTGAAATGTTTGGCCTGTTCGAAGGCATTCTGGCCGGTCGACGCGTCGAGTACCAGGAGCACGTCGTGGGGTGCGCCGGGTAATTTTTTGTCGATAGACCGGTGAATTTTACCCAGCTCCTGCATGAGGTTGACCTTGTTGTGCAGGCGACCCGCCGTATCGATTATGGCAACATCGCAATTGTGTTCGATAGCGTATTGGGTGGTTTCGTAGGCTACCGCGCCGGGATCGGCATGCATACCCTTAGAGTAAAAGTCGCAGCCGACGCGTTCCGACCAGATTTTCAACTGATCAACGGCAGCCGCCCGGAATGTATCGGCAGCCCCGAGCACTACCTTGTAGCCACGTTGTTTGAACTGGGCCGCCAGTTTGCCGATTGTGGTGGTTTTACCTACGCCGTTGACACCGATCACCAGCATTATGTAGGGTTTTTTCCCGGCAGGAATATCAAAATCTTCCGCGTCTACCGTGTTATTTTCAGCCAGCAACTGCACAATCTCGTCGCGCAACAGGTTATTCAGTTCGTCGGTATTCACATACTTATCGCGCGCCACCCGTTCTTCAATCCGTTCGATAATGCGCACCGTGGTATCCAAACCCACATCGGCCGAAATAAGTGCAGCCTCCAGTTCGTCCAGCACCTCCACGTCGACCGTACTTTTACCGGCTACGGCGCGTGTGATTTTTCCGAAAAAACTCTCCTTGGTTTTTTCCAGCCCCTTATCGAGGTCCTCTTTTTTTTCGCGGTTAAAAAATTTGTCGAAAAATCCCATTTACAACTACTTGGAATGGTTTAAGTGGTTAAAAAAAATCGTTGAACAGATGCGAAGGTCGCCAGAAACCATCAAATTTCACCATACAGGCGCCGCACGGAATCCATCAAAACGGCCTTTTTGCGCCGCGACACCTCAATGGTTTCACCGTTTTCAAGAATGAGATAACCACCCTCGCCCTTGATGTAGGTTTTCATGTAATTCATATTGACGATATGCTTTTTGTGCACCCGGACGAAATTGAGGCGGAGCAAGGTGTCTTCGTAGGCTTTGATCGTTTTACTGGCCGTGATCTTATTTCCGGTTTTCAGGATAAAATGGGTGTAGTTGTCTTCCGCTTCCAGGCGCACAATCTCGCGCAGGCGTACAAAATGGACACCGTCCAGGCCCGAAATGCCAATTTTTTCAAAAGCATTGGGCATGTTGGGGGAGTAGTTTTGCTGGAGCAGTTCTACGCGTTTTTTAGTATTCGCACTTTTATTTCCAGTGTTGACCCGGCTTACGGCACGCCGAAGATCATCCGGCTCGATCGGCTTGAGCACATAGTCCAACGCAGAAAAATCAAAGGCCGTGAGGGCGTATTGGTTGTATGCCGTCACGAAAATAATATCGAACGGGATGTCCTCCATTTGCTGCAACCCCTGAAAAACAAGGCCGTCGGGTAGCGCAATATCCAGAAATGCCACATCCAAAGGCGTTTCATCATCACCGTTGGTCAGGCGAAGCAAGTCGGCATTGGAACCACCGGTTGCAACCACCTCAACATCCGGGCAATATTTTTCAAGCAGATTTTGAAGATTCTGGAGGCCTTCCGGTTCATCTTCGATAAGGAGCGCGCGCGTCATAGGATTGAAAAAGTTGGTAAACAGATACCCGGCGCTGGCAAGTGCCGGTTTTTGGAATGAACAAAGTTCGGATATCTGGCTAAAAAAACAGAGGCTCCCGGCATTTTTACCGCGAGCCTCTGTTTAAAATCGAACAAGATCGACTATAGTTCCTTGACTTTCAAGCGCATACCGATTGTGATGGAATCACAATTATTGATTTTGCGCAGTACGTCGATTGGAGTGCCGTACTGGCGGGCTATATCTTCCAACGATTCATTCCGCCGGACCGTATGGAATTGGTATTGTTTGTATTGAGCAGCTTCGGCGGGATTTATCACCGGGACAGGGTCGGCGGCGATGGCACTTGACACCTGGGAGCCGCCCGGTTTGGTGGCAGCGGGTTTACTGGCTTTATCGCTTTCCGGCCGTGGAGCAGCGATACGCAAGGGCGAGTGCTTAAATACATACACCGGGCGCCATACGTTGAGGCGCTGGCCGGCTTGCACCAGATCGGAGCTCAGTTTGTTCCAGGATTTCAGGTGCGCCGGGTTGCAGCCAAGCATGGCGGCCACCTGGTTGATATGATCGGTCTGCTGGACGGAAACACTCAGTTGCCAGTAGCGGCCGTCGCCAAGATTTGTGTTGGGTGTGGCATTTAAGCCTTCCACGGTGTAGCGTCTTCCACCGAGGCCATTCAGGTAGCGCAGGAAGGACGGCATGACACGTTCGGGGAGCAAAACATAGTAGCCATCTTCACTGGCAGGCACATAATCGCGTTTAAAACCGGCATTGAGGGTCCGGATAACGCCATAGTCGAGCCCTGTAGCATCGGCAATATCGCGAAAGGAAATGTTTTCAAACACTTTCACATAATTCGTGAGTTGTTCGTCATAATCCGGTTCTACAAGTTCCAGATTGTGCATCGGGAAGTAATTGCAGATATACGTGGCTGCAATAAAAGCCGGAACATAGTTGCGTGTTTCCTTGGGCAGGAAGCGTTGTAACTTCCAAAAATCGCGACTATGGGCCCGTTTGATCGCGGAATTTACGCGTCCGGGGCCGCTGTTGTATGCTGCCAGAGCAAGTGCCCAATCGTTGTATTGGTTGTACAGATTTTTTAAATATTTGACGGCCGCTTCCGTGCTTTTGACGGCATCACTCCGCTCGTCAACCGTCGTGTTTTGCCGCAAATCATAATCTTTTCCGGTATAAGGCATAAACTGCCAAAGCCCGGTAGCGCCCACACGCGATACTGCTTTGGCATTCAATGCGGATTCGACGACAGCCAGGTATTTCAAGTCTTCGGGCAGGCCGTGTTCCTTGAGTTTTTCTTCAAAAAGTGGGAAATAAGTAAGCCGGCGCCCCAGCATTACAGCTGTTTTTTGCGATTTGACCTGAACATAAGTACGTATATAGCTATGTACAACACCGTCTACTTTCAGTTCCAGGCAACCCTTCATGGCGCCCAGGCGCTCACGCAATTCGGTATCGGTTGGAAGTTTGGAAACAGCGGTTGGGGCTACTTCAGGGGTTTCGGCATCAATGGCTAAATCGGTTTCATCCTGTTGTGCTGTTACCGGCGCAGCCGCTATAATTAACAAAACAAAGACCAGCCAGTAAACAAGAGATTGTTTTCGCAGCATGAGAGAAAAGACTCAGAATTTAGAAGTAAGGATGTAGATTTCTAAACGATTAAGGTTCGGAGGCGTAAGAACGGGCAGAAACAAATATTATTTTAAGATTAAGAGAATGCTGCCCAAAAATCCCCCGAAAAGGGGATGAAATCGGAAGAAGGGACTGCAAAAGTCGCGTATTTGCCCGAAAGTAGTATCTGCCAAGTCTAAAATTAACACTTTTGGCCTTTGGCCGGCATTTAAACGAAATTTTGTTTTGCCTGATAAAAAGTTGAAACTGGTAGCAGTTTTTTGGGGAATGTGTGTACTTTTGCGCGGCTTTTGAACACGGTATCTGGCGCCCGGTGGCTGGCTACCGTCCTTTCAACACCGGAACACCAAACATCATTTCGTTTTATGGCAAATATCGGTCGTATCAAACAAATTATCGGCGCTGTTGTAGACGTGGATTTCAGCCACCCAGACAGCAAGCTGCCGGAAATATTGAATGCCCTTGAAATCAGCCGCGCTGACGGCTCCAAACTGGTACTTGAGGTGCAGCGGCACCTGGGTGAAGACAGTGTTCGGACGATTGCAATGGACTCCACCGACGGTCTTACCCGCGGCATGGAGGCTGTTGATACCGGCGCTCCTATTGCTATGCCGACAGGCGAAGCAGTGCGGGGCCGCCTGTTTAACGTGGTTGGCGAAGCCATCGATGGTATCGGTAAAGTCGAGAAAACCAAAGACGCTTACGTTATTCACCGTAAACCACCGGCCTATGAAGACCTGTCGACCGAACGGGAAATCCTGTACACCGGTATTAAAGTTATCGATCTGATCGAGCCTTATGCGAAAGGTGGTAAGATCGGTTTGTTTGGCGGCGCCGGTGTAGGCAAAACAGTGTTGATCATGGAACTGATCAACAACATCGCAAAAGCGTACGACGGTATGTCCGTTTTTGCCGGCGTGGGTGAACGTACCCGTGAAGGCAATGACCTGCTGCGCGAAATGATTGAATCCAACGTAATTAAATACGGCAAAGACTTCGTCCACTCCATGGAAGAAGGCGGCTGGGACCTGAGCAAAGTTGATAAAACCGAGCTCAAGAAAAGCCAGGCTACCCTGGTATTCGGCCAGATGAATGAACCGCCCGGCGCCCGCGCCCGTGTGGCACTTTCCGGCCTTACTATGGCCGAGTATTTCCGCGATGGTGACCTGAGCGATCCTGCCGGTGGCCGCGACATTCTTTTCTTTGTCGATAATATCTTCCGTTTCACCCAGGCCGGCTCCGAGGTATCAGCCTTGCTCGGCCGTATGCCATCTGCTGTAGGATACCAACCAACATTGGCCACGGAAATGGGGATCATGCAGGAGCGGATCACCTCGACCAAGCGTGGATCCATCACCTCCGTACAAGCCGTTTACGTGCCTGCGGATGACTTGACTGACCCTGCACCGGCAACTACGTTTGCCCACCTTGATGCCACCACGGTATTGAGCCGTAAGATCGCTTCTCTGGGTATCTACCCTGCTGTAGACCCACTGGACTCTACTTCACGGATCCTTGACCCGAACATTATCGGGGAAGAACACTACCGCTGTGCACAACGCGTGAAAGCAATTTTGCAGCGCTATAACGAATTGCAGGACATCATCGCTATCCTGGGTATGGAAGAGCTGTCAGACGAAGACAAACTCGTCGTAACACGCGCACGCCGCGTTCAGCGCTTCTTGTCGCAGCCATTCCACGTGGCTGAGCAGTTTACCGGCCTCAAAGGCGTATTGGTTCCGATCGACGAAACGATTCGCGGTTTCAATATGATCATGGACGGCGAACTGGACCAATACCCGGAAGCAGCCTTCAACCTCGTCGGTAACATCGACGATGCTATTGAAAAAGGCAAAAAATTGATGGCTGAAGCTCAAGCTTAAATAGGTTAGAGGGTTAGAGGGTTACTGGTTAGAAGGTTCATTCCCTTCGCGTTAAGGTAAAAAACCTCCTAACCAGTAACCCTCTAACCAGTAACCTTCAACCTTCAAAGCAGATATTCAATATGAACCTTACCATATTATCGCCGGAGAAACAAATCTTTTCCGGATCTGTCAAGTCGATTAAAGTCCCCGGTGCAGGTGGTCAGTTTGAAATGCTGGAAAACCACGCGCCGATCGTCGCTTCCCTGCAAGCCGGTGAAGTGCGTATCATTAAAGATAATGGCGAGAAACTGGCTTTTGAAGTTAGCGGAGGCTTTGTGGAAATGTTGAATAACGAAGTTTCTTTGTTAGTGTCTGGAGTTCGGGAGAATGCCTGATTTTTTTCCCACCGATGAATCGGTGGGCGAAGAATGAATCGGTGGGCGAAGAATGAATCGGTGGGCGAAGAACTTAACTTTTACAACAGGATTTACTTGATTAATAAGCTAATAAGCGGCGCATGGCTTCCTGCCATGCGCCGCTTCTGTTTCCCTAAAATACCTAGCCGTTTTTATTGTAAAAGCAGCTTTCCAGTCCACCACCCATTTTCTGTGAACAGCCGGAAAACATAAACACCGGAGGGAAGTCCCTGGCGTTCAAACCGATATTGAGCGCCCGAAAAAGATTCCTGCACTGCCAGTCGCCCTGCCACATCGCGCAGCTCGAAAACAGCTTTACCGGCAACGGATTCCGGAATTTCAAAATTAACGGCATCTACAGCCGGATTAGGGTACACCCGCAGCGGCGGCAATCCATTCGGACCGGCATCGGTATTTACCAAAATAAAATGGTCGCCAATTGTATGGAAAGTCGTGTTAGTGATCACCGGGTCGTTGAAATCAAAATAGATCGCTGCGGAGTTTTCAATGCGTTTCCCATCTGCCAGATCAGGCATTTGCGCTACCCGGAATTTTACGAAACCATGAGAAGCGGGTTCATTCACGTTGCTGTCGGGCAACATGATATTTGAAAACTTGAACCGCAGAACATTGCCTTCAAGCACGGCAAAATCGTATGGATGGCTGCCTGCTCCCGGTCGCACAGCGCTGATATCGAGCAATGGCGACAAGGTGTCCACAACAACCACGGTAAAGGCCGTATCGGTGCCCGTATTTTGAAATCGAATCAGGTATTCCAGGTCGGTATTGGCTTTAACAAAATGCTCATTACCATAACCACTCGGAAAAGCCTGTTTGTCGTTCGGGTCATAGGAGCCAATATTCTGACGGCAGTCCCGGGTCTGAAACGGATTAGCGCCATTCATTGGAAATATGGTTACAAGGCCCGGCGTATTCAATCCGCCACAGCCTTCCAGCGCAGTCGCTACAATTCCACTCCAGGGATGGTTCAGTTCCTGTTGGGCCTGAATTCGCCAGGTGGCCCCGTTTGCCGGTACGGCAAAATTCTGGTCCTGGTTACTCGTCAGCTGGAACGTGCCGGATTGAACCATGATCACGTCTTCCACCACCACAAAATCAAGCGGTTGGGCCATATTGCCGGCTCCGGAATTATGAATGGCCAGCCGGACAGAATCGCCGTCACAAATGGCATTGACTTCCACATTGGCGCCCGACCAGGCCGGCGGCGGATTGCAAATGCTGTACGGGAACACACTTGCATTGGAACAATGTGTATAACCCAGTGGCGCATTGCAATCGAGGTTAAAGTAAACTGCAAACGTAACGCAATCGCCAACACCCAAATCGCCCAGGTCGAACGAGTAGGTATTGTTGCCAATGGATGAGCCCGGTATGCTTGAACTGGAGAAATTAAAATAGGGATCCAGCCGGACTTCCACGTAAACATCCTCAACAGTTACGGCACTGAGGTTACAAGCCTGAACGGTATAGGTGTTAAAAAAGCAGCGGCGCAATAGGGGCGTAGACAGGTCGACAGTGAGGAGTGGGCACTCCGTATTCAAACCAACCGGGATGTCCTGAATGGCAATCGTGTTTGAGGTTATTGGCACGACATACGTTGTGGGACAACCCTGGCCGTAGTTCCAGGACAAATCGAGGGTGATTTCCACCAGCGTATCTTCCGGGCAGATTTCCTGGTAAAACGCGCCGGTGATATCTGTTGTTAAATTGTAAACTTCGCCCGTGACCAGCCCTGTCACAATGGCATGTTCATTTTGCAAAGGGCCCTCGCCTGCATCGCGAGCACAATTGCCACTGGCATCAATAAATACCTTGCCGTAAACACCCTGGGAAAGCGTATCTGCCGGATTTTGCCGTATTACCTGTACGTATTCAAAAAGAAAATCCCTGGGGCCCAACGCAATGGTCGGTACGCCATTTTCCAGGAGATATACACTGTCGACTTTTACTTCGACATCATAGGCATCACCCGGAATACCATCTCCGTTCATATCAAGTTTTGGAAAAACGAAAGGGTTTGAACCCGGGCCCGAACCGCACCAATCAATCAAAGACCACGTCCGGTGCGTCCGGCTTTGAGCACCCGAACAGGCCGCTGTGACCTGCAGATCCTGATAAGACTTTGAGAAGGGCAGCAAATTTCCGATAACCTGAAATGTATCCAATTCCGGATCATCCGGGTAAAAATCGGCCGGTAAGTGCAGGCTGTATTCCTCCAAAATCCGGATCTCTTGCCGGGCAGGGATTGCGCTGTTACCGGAAGGGTCGGTTGCTGTGAAGGTGCGCGTAATACGTGATGGCGTCCCACAGTTGTCGTTTACCACTTCGACTGACTGGACAATTTGTGCAATACTGCAATTATCAAATGCCGTTGGCACACCAAATTGGGCATTGAGCTGCAATGTATCGTTCGGATTGATACTCAAGGCAGTGTATTCTGTTCGTGAAATTGCCTGGTCGGCAGGCGCTGAAATTGCCGGACGAAGTTTATCCGAAATGATCAGTTCTGTGACGCACTCATTCCAGTTTCCGGCGCAATCATAAACGCGAAGGGTTACAGCAATTGGCCCACTACCCACATCGGCACAGCAAAATGACAGGTTGCCACTAAAATCATCCGGGTCGGCATCGGCATCACAAGGGCCATCCGCATTTCGGCGGACCAGGATAGTGTCCAGGCAACACAGGTCATAGCTGCCATTATCGATAATGCCCGAAGAAATAACGGACAAGGTGTTAGGGCCCAAACTGACAAAGATCTGCGCGTCGCATACGGCGACCGGTGGTGTTACATCCGGGGTACATTGCGCCGACAGGCGAGAGGAGAAAGGCAGGAGCAGGAGCAGGCTCCAAAAAATGGGTTTGAGATACGGGTGCATGGGAGTTGGTTTGAAATTCGAAGATAAAAAGGTTGTCATTGGATTACGGTTTGCGCGATTGTATCGCATGGTTCAACGGATCACCGGGAGGCGCTGTCAGATGACCAATAGAATTTGACGCTACAAAAGTCTGCGTTGCGGGCCAGGATCACAAAATCAAAAATTGAGATTTGTAGACTACTTTTTAAATTTTTAAAAAACTAACTAATTGAATTTCTGTATTTTAATTTTATAATAAATTAGAACAATTCAGAAATTTGCATCTTTACCACATAGTAAATTTGCTCAAACTAAATGGATGCCCGCGATGGAAAACAGTCCGGTCTGCACTTTAATTCATTCTTTTTCTCCGGTTGAACTGCGCGATGTGCGAAAATTTCTCCAGTCGCCTTTTTTTAATCAGCGTCAGGATGTTGTTGAAATCTTCGAAGTATTGGCTGCGCGAAAATTGCCAAAAAAAACTTCAGTTTGGTCGCATTTACACCCCGGTGAAGCATTTGATGATCAAAAACTCCGGCTCCTGATGAGTTACCTTCATCGGTTGCTCGAACAATACCTTTCCGTGAAAGAAGCCTCTGCCGACTCGCTCGACAATCAATTGCGATTGGTCATAGCATACCGCAAACGCGGCATGACTACAGCCTTTGAACGGGCATACAAAATCCTGGAACGGCGCCTGGAAGCGCAAAGCTTGCGCAATGTTTATTACCATGATTGCCGTTACCTGCTTAAATGGGAAGATCACCAGTTGGCCAATACCTTAAACCCAAACGACGTGTCGCGTTTGCTTGAACTATCCGAAGAGATTGAGGTAATTTACCTGGCACAAAAACTCCGCTTGATCTGCCTGCTTGCTGCGCACGGCGCCGTGTATCAGTCTGATTTTCAGATCGACCGGCAGAGCGAGGTTTTAACCCAGGCCGAACAGGATAAATTCGCAAATGTGCCGGCAATTGCTATCTACCTGCATTGCTACCGGATGCTTTGCAAACCCGATGAGGAAGCACATTTTTTGCGTTTTAAAGCCTTGTTATTCGAACAAGCCGGGCGGTTTCGCCACGAAGAAATGCATGGCTTTTACATCCTGGCTATCAACTATTGTATTCGCCAGCTCAATGCGGGTGTCCAACGGTATTACCGCGAAGCGTTGGAATTATATAAAGAAGGTCTTGAAAAAGTTTACTTGTTGGAGAACGGCGTGCTTTCCCGGTTTACTTACCACAATGTGGTGGCCGCAGGTTTGCAAACCGGGGAGTTGGGTTGGGTGCGCTATTTTATTAACGAGTATAAAAATCAGTTGGAAAAACGATACCGGGAAAGTTCGTTTAGCTTCAACCTTGCCCGGCTTGAGTACGCCCAACGCAACTACGGCTTTGTGCTGGAACTGCTGCAAAAAGCCAATTACCGCGATCCGTTGCTCAACCTGGCGGCTAAAACATTGTTGTTAAAAACCTACTACGACCTCGGCGAACACGAACTCCTGCAGTCGCACCTAGACGCCATGCGCAATTACATTCACCGCAAACGCGTTTTGGGGTACCATCGGAGTAATTATCTCAACATAATCCGATACGCTGAAAAGCTCACCCAACTGCATCGCAGCGACCGAAAAGCAGTAGCAGCCCTGCAAGATGCTGTTGAAAAGGAAACCGTGCTAACCGAAAAAGCCTTCTTTCAAAACATACTCCATGTCATGCAATAGCAAGGCTTTGTACCGATTCTACGAGTTATTCATGTACCTTTGCCCGGCATTTTTTATTTAACCAAAAAGTGATGAAAAAACTGCTTTTTTTGCTGCCGGTCGCAGCCCTGTTGATCCAGGCATGTTCGAATGATTTTGAGGTTGCAGCCCCCTGGAAGGAGGTTCCGGTAGCCTACGCAATTCTCGCACCCAAAGATACCGCACAGTATATCCGTGTGGAAAAGGCTTTCCTTGATCCAAATGTAAATGCGCTTCAGATTGCCCAAATTGCCGACTCTATTTACTACCCTGAAAACGCAATAACGGTCAATCTGGAACGTGTGACAAACGGCCAGCGCATTCAACTGCATCGGGTGGATGGCAACCTCGAAGGCTACGTGCGCGAAGATGGCGTTTTCGCCACGCAGCCAAACTGGCTGTATAAAACCAAGGAACAAGTTATTGAAGGCGAAAAATACCGCCTGGTAATCGAACGCAACGATGGAAAACCGGATATAACTGCTGAAACAACCATCCCATCCGAATTTATCATGCGTACGCCAAATCCGGCAGACATACCTCCGGTTATCTCTTTTTTGCGGGACATATCGCCAACCATCGAATGGCGTACCGATGTAAGTGGTGTTTATTTCAGTATCCAATTCCAAATCCGGTACCGCGAAAACGCCCCCAATGGAACCCTGATCAAACGCGACACCTTGTACTGGACACCCGCCCCAAACGTAAGGCGAAGCGACCAACAAGTTGCCGGCAACCTGTACCGGGGTACTTTTGTGGTAAGTACCGAATCGTTTTACCGGTTTCTTGTAGAAAATATCCCCCCGGCTTCAGACCGGTTCCGTTTTTTTGACGGAATCGATATCACGCTGGAAGGCGGCGGCGCTGAAATAGAACGCTACCTGGAAACTGCCGCTGCAAATTCAGGAATCACAGGCGCGGAAGTTATACCTACTTACACCAACCTTTCTGAAGGCTTTGGGATTTTCACCTCCAAAAACCGGACGATTCTTAATAAAGTACGGGTTTCGTCCCAAACAATTACAGATATGAATAAACAATCGCCGGAACGCGATCTGAACTTCCAATAACGTTTACCTCTTTGCATGCCAAAAGAGCCGGGTTGTTGATGCAACACCCGGCTCTTTTTTTTACATAAAACGTCTTGAATGCGCTATTTGACAAAATTTGTTGGAAACGCTAGTCGACCTATTGGCTTTTTTATTATTCACAATTGTGTTGTCATTTTAAGCAGCAAACCAAGGCTGCGCCGGCAGTAAAAAAGTGCAATAAAACGCTCAAATTAAGCAATATGGTTTCATAAAAGTTAATTTTTCGTTCCTCTATCAACAAAGTATTTTTACTCTATATCGCAAACGACTTCTTCACAACCTTTAAAATTTGTCATTGTCCCAAGGACCCTCATACCGCATTTTTGTATTGTGAAAAGTGGGAATTAATGAATTCCCGCAGTGCGATATGTTCATGGGATTGTATTAATTCAGGTGAGAGAGCAAGTCCTCTCAAAAAGTTTGAGAGGACTTGCCACAATCTCTTCAAAATTAAACGGATTGTTAAGGGATTTTTTTTCGCAACATTTTTTTCTTAGCCGCCGTTTAATTGTCGTTCAGGTTGCAAATGCAGGGGTTTCCTGCCGCTTCCTCAAAGTTTGAAAATGTTCATGGGATTATAATTTGTTGTTTTACGACCACGCCAAATGAGGCGTGGTTTTTTTTTGCCCCTATCTGCGGCCTGCATTCCATTCCAACAAATTTGCAACAAGCGAAAAGATTTCCCGCCAACGCACCGCTCGCCCCATTCGAAGAACGTTCCCTCCGTGCGCTTAGCAAGCCCTATCTTCGTGCAGAAATTTTTGTAGCGCTTAGCATTCCTAACACCACTTACCTTCCACACCATGTCTGCAAGTACCAGTGAAATCAAACGCGTCACAACCCATGTCATCCAGGCTATGAAAAAACGTGGGGAGAAAATTGCCATGCTTACCGCATACGATTTCTCCATGGCCCGCATTTTGGATGAAGCCGGGATTGATATTTTATTAGTTGGAGACTCCGCATCCAACGTCATGGCCGGACATGAGACAACGTTGCCGATCACGCTGGATCAAATGATTTATCACGCCCAGTCCGTAGTACGGGCCGTACACCGGGCGATGGTGGTGGTCGATATGCCCTTCGGAAGTTACCAATCGAACTCTGAGATTGCTTTGAAAAGCGCAATTAAAATCATGAAAGAATCCGGGGCACACGCAGTCAAACTGGAAGGTGGCGCCGAGGTAGAGGAATCCATTCAGCGCATTTTGATGGCCGGTATTCCGGTAATGGGACACCTGGGCCTGACCCCGCAAAGCATTTACAAATTTGGCACCTATACTGTGCGCGCCAAGCAGGAAGCGGAAGCGGGCAAATTACTTGCCGATGCTAAATTACTCGACAGTTTGGGCTGCTTTGCACTGGTTTTAGAGAAAATCCCTGCGCGATTAGCCAAAGATGTTTCCAAAAGCATCGAGATCCCTACCATTGGCATTGGCGCCGGGCCGGATGCCGACGGGCAGGTGCTGGTCACCCACGATATGCTGGGTATTACCAAAGATTTCAAACCCCGGTTTTTGCGTCGGTACCTAGAATTATTTGATGCAATCGGCGAGGCTACCCAACGTTACATTACCGATGTTAAAGGACGTGATTTTCCGAACGAGCATGAACAATATTAATCGTGCAGAACGCGTCATGTAAATCCAAATTCAGCTTTGTATGAAAAGAAAAACCTTCGGTTTGCTGTTTTTAACAGCATTACTAATCGGCATTTATTTTGCCTGGACGCCCATTAAAGCCATCTACTTCGCCGGTGTACCGGCAAACCTCGAAAACAAATTTCTGTATATACCAACCGGCTCCACGTATGAACAGGTGATCGACAGCCTGTCGAGCGGCGGTTTTGTTACCGATTTGAAAAGTTTCCGTTGGTTGGCAGCCTACATGAAATACGAGCGCCCGGAAATGCGCGCCGGTCGATACGAAATTGAACCGGGCTGGAACAACCGCCAGTTAATCCGCTATCTGCGTGGCGGGAAGCAAGCACCCGTGAATGTAATATTGACGAATCAACGCTTGCCTGAAGAAGTGGCAGGTCGCGTCGCACAGTTCCTTGAAGTGGACTCGCTGCAACTGCTCCAGGCATTTCGCGATCCGGCTGTCCTCACTGAATTGGGTTACACTCCGGAAACGCTCATTTCGTTGTTTATTCCCAATACGTACCAGATGTTTTGGAATACCGACGCCAAAGGTTTTCTAGACCGCATGGTTAAGGAACACGATGCGTTTTGGGACAAAAACAACCGGCGCGAAAAGGCAGCAGCGCTCGATATGACTCCCGAAGCAGTGTACACACTGGCGTCCATCGTGGAACGCGAAACCAACAACAACAGTGAAAAGCCCACCATTGCCGGCGTTTATCTGAATCGCCTGAAAATCGATATGCCCCTGCAGGCCGATCCGACAAGCGTATTTGCAACACGTGATTTTGCTACACGCCGGGTTACTGATTTTCACACAACATTCGATTCGCCGTACAACACCTACCGGTACAAAGGCCTGCCTCCCGGTCCGATCAGCATGGCTTCCATAGCCAGTATTGATGCCGTGTTAAATCCCCAGCAACACGATTACCTGTATTTCTGTGCCAAACCCGATGATTCCGGCTCCCATTCATTTGCAGAAACGTATACGGCGCACCTGGTCAATGCCCGCCGATTTCAAACCTGGCTTCAGAAAAGAGGCTATTAGGAATGCGGAGTCTAACCTTCTCAGCCCACCGATTCATCGGTGGGAATAAAAATAGGTGCAATGACCGAACCTCAAATACGCTAAGCTGTTACCCTAGCATAGCAAACCGAAACGAAATAAATCGATTACATGAATTACCGCTTATTTGGAAAATCAGGTCTGCGCGTCTCCGAACTTTGCCTGGGTACCATGACCTTTGGAACAGAATGGGGTTGGGGCGCGGACAAAGGCGAAAGCAAAAAAATATTTGACACCTACGCGGAAGCCGGCGGCAACTTCCTGGACACGGCCAATCGCTATACCGAAGGTACCAGCGAACGCTTCCTCGGCGAGTTTATCAAAAGCGAACGGCATCACTTTGTTCTGGCGACCAAATTCACGCTGCGCGACCAGCCGGGCGACCCCAACTTTGCCGGCAACCACCGCAAAAACATGATGCGTTCCGTCGAAGAAAGCCTGCGCAGGCTGGACACGGAATTTATCGACTTGCTGTGGGTACATGCCTGGGATGGCGTCACGCCGGTAGACGAAGTACTCCGCGGACTCGACGATCTGGTTCGAAGCGGCAAAGTCCACTACATCGGCATTTCAGACACGCCGGCCTGGGTGATCAGCCAGGCCAACACGATCGCCGAACTGCGCGGATGGACTGCCTTCGCCGGACTTCAAATCGAATATTCGTTGTTGCAACGCACACCGGAACGCGAGTTGTTACCAATGGCAAAACACTTTGGCCTGGCTGTGACTCCCTGGGGTGCTCTTGGCGGCGGCGCCCTGACCGGAAAATACCTTAAAGGAGAAAGCGGCCGCGTTGTTGAAGCGAGCAAACGCCGTAGCGACCGGGCAAATGAAATTGCTGCCATCGTCGTTGAAACTGCAAAAAAAATGGGCGTTCAACCTGGCCAATTAGCCATCAACTGGTGCCGCCAATGCGACCCCGAGCTGGTTTCCATCCCGATCATTGGCGCCCGGTCTGCCGCACAACTTCAGGATTTGCTGGGATGTCTGGATTTTCAAATTCCAACTGATGTACTGGAAACGCTGGATGCCGCCAGCGCTGTTGAAATGGGCTTTCCCCACGAAATGCTCTCTTCTGAAAATATTTTGGAACTAATGTTTGGTGGAGTCTATGCCAAATTCAACCGATAGTTTTTGTTTCCACCGGACAGTCTAACAGATATTTCTTTTCTTGCAAAAAATTCAAACGCAACCAACGGTATGCCTTTCAGTGATATAGATAATTTGCCGATTAACTGGCCAGACCACGAAGACATTGCCATGAAACTGTACGAACGGTTTGGCGACGATTTTAACGAGGGGAAAATTTACCGCATCCGCTTTACCGACCTGATCGAATGGGTCCTGGAAATCCCCAATTTCGAAGGCACCCGGGAAGATTGCAACGAAGCACATCTGGAGCAAATCCAGGCCAAATGGGTTTATGAATGGAGAGACAACCAATAATTCCAGACAATCCGCTGCCGGTGTCCAGTCCGGAGTCAAGCCTCGAACTGGTCCACCTTTTCGATAAATTTCAGGCTGTTCGGGCCTTCATTTTTGACGTAGACGGGGTTTTCACAGACAATTCTGTGCTTGTAACCGAAAACGGCGAACAGCTGCGCACCATGAGCATCCGGGACGGTGTGGGGGTTAAAATCGCCCTGCAAAATGGTTTCCCGATATGCATCATCACCGGTGGCCGGTCGCAAGGCGTCATCAAGCGGTTGTCGGGCCTGGGCATCGAACATATTTATTCTGGCGTAGAGGACAAGTGGCCGGTTTTCACACAATTCCTCAGCACATTCGGACTTAAGGCAAGTGAAATTTGCTACATGGGCGACGACCTGCCCGACCTGCAGATACTCCATAAAGTCGGGCTTTCGACCTGCCCGGCAAATGCCGTTGCTGAAATTCGCAGCATTGTCGACTATTGCTCGCCGCTCAACGGCGGCGCCGGTTGCATACGCGATATTCTCGAAAAGGTGTTAAAAACACAGGACAAGTGGAAAATGTAACCCAAACGCCCGGTGCTTTTTGCAATCGCCCCTGAATTCATTTTATTTCCTTTTATTTGAAGCGTACAAATGCCCAAAAGCCAAACTTTAAATAGCACAGTTCGTGAACCAACTGCTGGCACTCCCCCGACTCTTACGGCTGCCAAACCTGGTTATCGTTTTTTTGAGCCAATGGTTGCCGTATTGGTTTGTTCTGCGCCCGGCTATCCTTAAAGCCGGCGGCATCCCCGTATTGAATGCGCACAGTTTTGGGCTGATCGCCGCCGCTACCGTGCTGACTACCCTCGCCGGCTATGTGATCAATGATTATTTCGACCGCGAGATCGACGCCATCAACCGCCCTGACCGGGTTGTTGTAGGCAAGCATATTCCTTCCGGGATCGTACTGATGATTTATCTGGGCATTACGGTGTTGGTGCACTTGGTGGCCTTGCGTATTTTCTTTTTGTTGCCGCATCCGCGTTCGTTCTGGCCGCTTTTTGTGTTTCCGGTGGTTTCCTTTTTTCTGTTTTTATATGCCTGGCAAATGAAGTGCACGCCGATCATGGGCAACGTCCTGGTGTCGTTGATGTGTGGCGCCGCGCCGGCAATCCCTATTTTCCTGGAAGATCGCTCCATTTGGCTGGCCTCCTTCCTGCAACCGGAAGCCATGCACCACGCAACGGGCCTGGTTTGGTTGTACGCCACCTTTGCCTTTGCCACCAATCTGCTCCGCGAACAAGTCAAGGACCTGGAAGATTTTCAGGGCGACGCTGCCTGCGGTTGTACCACGCTGGCCGTGTTGAAAGGCCCGCGCTTTGCCAAAAAACCGGCGGGTTTTCTTGGGCTTACCGTTTCTGTGCTGATCGGCTTGCTGTTGTTCTTCTGGAGCCAAACCGGCGCCCCGGAATGGCAAATTGGCGCAGGCACGCTTTTTCTGCTTATTCCGGCATTGATCACCACAGGCCTGATCTACACTGCAACCGTAAAACGCCACTTCACCCTCGCCAGCCTTTTTATCAAAATCATAATGCTCACAGGGCTGTTCCTGCTGTTGCGCTCCTGGCCTGAAGACCCACTTGCCGCGATTCAGGTTGTGCTGCGGTGATTCCGGCATTTTATACCTTGCACCGGCAAGACCGAATTCGGCCAAAATCCTCCGACTATACTTTTGTCAATAAAAATGGTTACCAAACGCCCATTAATACTCGCTTCCAGCAGCCCTCGTCGCAGCCAGCTGTTGCAGGAGGCCGGCTTTGAATTTACCGTGCATGGCTTAAACGTCGATGAGAGTTTCCCGGCGGACATGCCCGTGGAGACAGTCGCCGTTTATCTTGCCCGGCACAAAGCCCTGGCCGGCAGACACCTGATCAAAAACAGGGAAATCCTGATCGCCGCCGATTCAGTTGTGATTGTAGATGGCCAGATATTCAACAAGCCTGTTGACCAGGCCGATGCGTTCCGCATGATCCGACGGCTTTCCGGCCGGCAACACACCGTGATCACCGGAGTTTGCCTGCTCAGTGCAGAACAAGAGCGCAGCTTCTCCGATCATACTCAGGTGTTTTTTGCCGAGCTCAGCGATACCGAAATCGACCATTACATCCAAAATTATAAACCCTACGACAAGGCCGGCGCCTACGGGGTACAGGAATGGATCGGCCATTGTAAAATTGAACGCATCGAAGGCAGCTACACCAACGTTATGGGATTGCCCGTACACCGCGTGTACGCCGAATTGCAACATTTTGCCCCGTAGGGGGTCGCGATTTATGAATTTGGATTTACGATTTACGATTAGTTCACCTTATTGGAGTTGGTTAGATTCTTGCCTACTTACAGTATTTGAGAATGTTGAAAACATACCTTTTTCGGAAAGATGAACCAATCGTAGTTCGCAATTCGTAAATCGAAAATTTCCCTCCCATGCCAACCATCATTTGCACCGTCACCAACGACCTCAGCTACGACCAGCGCATGCAACGCATTTGCAGCACCCTGGCCGAACGGGGCTACCGAGTGACCTTGCTTGGCCGGGTTTTGCCGCATTCACTCCCCCTGAAAATGCGCAATTTCGAACAACACCGCCTGCGTTGCCGCTTCAACCGGGGTATGCTTTTTTATGCAGAATTCAACCTGCGCCTATTGTGGTACCTGATGCGGGCAAACTACGACGCCACTTGTTCGGTTGACCTGGACACATTGGCGGCGGGCTGTTTGGCTGGAGTAATCCGGCGGAAAAAACGGGTATTCGACGCACACGAGTATTTCACGGAAGTACCCGAGGTAACGGGCCGGCCTGTTGTCAAGTTAGTGTGGTCGGCAGTGGCCCGCCTCTGCCTGCCGTTTTACCAGTTGGCATATACTGTCGGGCCGGCACTGGCAGCAATTTTTGAAAAAAAATACCGGATACCGTTCGGCGTCGTGCGGAATGTCGCCGAAGCCTCGCCTGCACCTGTGAAAAACAAGCAGGCTCCGCAAAAAGTGCTCCTCTACCAGGGCGCGCTGAACGAGGGCCGGGGCATCGAACAAGCCCTTCAGGCAATGCAGCAACTGGATGGCCTTGAACTCTGGCTTGCCGGGGAAGGCGACTTGTCGGAAACGCTGCGGAACATGGCCTCGGAACTGGGTGTACAGGACAAGGTCCGTTTCCTGGGTCGTGTCCAACCGGAAGCGCTGAAACAACTGACCCCCCAAGCCTGGCTTGGCCTGAATGTTTTGGAAAACAAGGGCCTGAGCTACTACTACTCCCTTGCCAACAAGTTTTTCGATTACATACAAGCCGGGGTGCCGCAACTCACCATGAATTTTCCGGAATACCGGGCCTTGAATACGCAACACGAAGTCGCCCTGATGCTCGATGTATTGAGCCCCGAAGCTATTGTTTCAGCAGTGCGCCAATTGTTGGAAAATCCGGAAACCTATGCGAAGCTGCAACGTGAAACCTTGCCAGCCCGGCAGGCATGGAGTTGGGAAAAGGAATCGGCGGTCTTGCTTCAACTTTGGGAGCAGGTATTTGCCGTGAAGAAATAAGGGCTATTTCTTTTTGCGTGGCTTGGCAGTTACGGGCAAGGCAAGTGCCGGATTTATGCTCGTCGACAGTTCCCGGTAAAGCGTTTGCCAAGCCGGGTGCTGTTGCAGCCACTGGAGGTGCCGTTGCAAAGTGTCAACGTCTCCACGAATTGCAGGGCCGGTTTGCATTGCACCGGGTGAATCATGCAGGGCCTTCACCAGCGTTTCTTCCATGAGGGGATGCAGCATTTCGAAAGGCAATTGTTTTTCTTCCAAAATTTTCTCGGCAATGGCAAAACAGTGATTGGCAAAGTTGTTCGCAAAAACAGCCGCCACGTGCAAGACAGCCCGCTGTTCATCGGTCACCTGGTACACCAGATTGCCAATCACTTTGGCTATTTTTCTTAAAAAAACAACATCCTCCGGGGCATTCGCATCCACACAAAAAGGCACTTTCGACCAAACGGGCATGCGTTCCCCGGAAAACGTTTGCAAGGGATAAAACACACCATACCGCTCAAAAAATGGCGCCAACACGGTGCCCGGCGTAGCGCCGGAAGTATGTGTTACCAGCGCAGTGCCGGCAAAAGGAGCGAGTGCAGCACCCACCCCGGCGATAGCATCGTCGCGCACAGCAAGTAAAACCCAATCCACATCGGAGCGGAGTGCCGACCAGTCGTCCGACCAATCGCAGCGCAACAACCCGGCAAGATTCCGCGCCGGGTCGGCCGAGCGGTTCAGCACCTGCACCACACGCAAACCCTTGGCTTGCAAGCGCTTGCCCAAGTGAAATGCGATACGTCCGGCACCGACAAGGGTAATTTTTGTGGATTTGATTTGCATTAATTTGTGGTTGTAAACAAGTCCAGGTTTTGCAGGCAAAAACTAAAACCCGGCTGCCGCATCGTCGCCACGGTCATCCGCCACGGCACGCAGTTTGCCGTCGGCCTGCCGAAGAATGGCTTCCACCCGGCCAATTGCCGTGCGCTCAACGACCGTATGGCCCATTTGCTGCAATTGTTCAATTACTTCTTCAGAAAACGCACCTTCTTCGATCCGGATTTCATCGGGAGCCCATTGGTGGTGAAAACGCTTGTTGTGGACCGCTTCCTTCAGCGGGAGGCCAAAGGCGTATACATTGAGGATCACCTGGTACACCGAGGTCGGGATTGTCGTGCCGCCAGGTGTTCCGACGACCAGCGACAGCTGGCCATCACGGGTCACAATTGTTGGCGTCATGCTGCTGAGTGGGCGTTTATCTGGTGCTACGGCATTGGCTTTGCCGCCAATGGCGCCGTACAAGTTGGGAGCCCCCGGCTTGGCACTAAAATCATCCATTTCATTGTTCAAAATGAAACCACCGCCACCAACAACGACCCGGCTCCCATAAGAATCGTTGAGTGTGGTCGTGATTGATACGGCATTTCCGGCAGCATCAACAATGCTGAAATGCGTTGTTTCCTCACTCACATGAGCCGCCCCGGCCTGAACACCGGCACTCGGCGTAGCGTGTTCGGGGTCAAAATCAGCCATACGCGTTTTCAGGTATTCCGGGCTGCCCAGCGTTTTTTGGGGAACAGCCCAAAAGTCCGGATCGCCCATGTGTTTCGCCCGGTCGGCATAAGCACGGCGCTCAGATTCCACCATGCGATGAATCGCCGGTACGGAGTGGAAACCTGCCGCTCCGAGGTTCATGTCGCCCAGCATACCCAACATTTGTTGCAATAAAATGCCACCACTGCT
Organism: Lewinellaceae bacterium; assembly: GCA_020636075.1. Classification (GTDB taxonomy): domain Bacteria; phylum Bacteroidota; class Bacteroidia; order Chitinophagales; family Saprospiraceae; genus M3007. The sequence goes on from JACJYO010000001.1 coordinate 1,146,980, forward strand.
GGGCGGCGGCATGCTGATAATGTGCAATCCGCGCCAATCAAACTCGATCGGTGTACGCCAAACACTGTGGTAATTTTCCAGGTCTTCGCGCGTCATCAGGCCGTTTTGCCGCTTCATTTCATACTCGATGAGTTCGGCGGTAGGGCCGGTGTAAAAACCGTCGCGCCCATTACTGGCAATACGGCGCAGCACGTTCGCCAGTTCCTTCTGGATCAGCCAATCGCCGGTTTCCCAGGGGTGCATGTGCACAAAAACGGGCACGATCTTGCTGTTTTTAATGAAGTTGACCTTTTCGTCGGTCAACTGCTTGGCTTCGCGTTCGGTCACCTGGTAGCCTTTGTCGGCCAGTTCGATTGCCGGGCCCAGCAGTTGCGCCCAGGGCAGCTGTCCGTATTTTTTATGCGCTTCCCACATACCGTCGACCGAGCCGGGTACCCCACAGGCAAAAATGCCGAAGCGGCTTTTGTTGGGCAGCACATTGCCAAGCGAATCCTGGTACATGGTTTCGGTAGCCGCGGCCGGTGCTTTTTCGCGAAAATCAAGCGCTGCAGTCTGACCATCGGCAGCCCGATAAACCATAAAACCACCCCCGCCAATATTTCCGGCTTGCGGATATACCACTGCCAGGGCAAACTGGACCGCCACAGCCGCATCGACGGCATTGCCGCCCTGCCGGAGGATTTGCAACCCAACCCGCGTGGCCAACGGGTGTGCCGTAACCACGGCTGCCGAATCGGCGAGCACCTCCTTTTCAATGGCATACGGGAAGGGAATATATTTCTGGGCGGTTAGGAACAGGGGGCCGAAAACAAGAAGCAGGAAAAGAACAGCGCTGCGCATATTTGGTGGAATTGTTGTTTTTGAAAAGGGCGGGGAGTGACAGGCAAAGCTAGAGTATTTCACAAAATGAATCGCAATTCGCGCCGTACGTTTGCAAATCCTTATTACATTTGAATCACTGGGTTTATAACCTGAAACACCATGTTGACACAAAGCGAAATTTTGGAAAAACTGCGGCCAGTACTGGAAAGTGAGGGCATTGTTTACCAAAAAAAGAAAAATGTTAAGGCCCGGCCTGCCCAACTTGGCGAGGTTATTCAAACGCTGACCGGGGATGGCCTGGAAACTACGAATGCAGCCGAAGAGGGTGATTTTATCGTTCAAAACCAAACGGAAGCGGGCGAAATGTACATTGTCCCGGGACATAAGTTCACCCAGCGCTATACCCATTTGCGCACGGTCGACGAGCACTGGAACGAATACCAACCCATTGGCCGGATTGTTGCGCTCGAATTAACCCCGGCCCTGTTGCAACAACTTCATCTCCCGGAAGAATTTATCTTCATCGCACCCTGGGATGATCCCATGACCGCTAAAGCAGGTGATTTTATGGGTGGACCGGAAGGCCTGACTGAGGTTTACCGGCTTGCGCGCAAGGAGTTTTTTGAAACCTATGCCAAGGCCTGACCCAACCACGAACGAAAACAAACGTACCACATGAGCGATCTGAAACAACAACAGGAAAAATATATCACCGAACGCGTGCTGGACCAGTACAACTGGTACGACACGAAAAGCAGCTTCAATAAAAAATGGTTCTATTTCTATCGGACCCTTGTTATTGCGTCGGGTGCACTCATCCCGCTCCTGGTAGGTTATGCCGACGAACAAACACCATTTTTCAACCATATCGCGGGCGCGCTGGGCGTAGTGGTAGTCATTGCTGAAGGCATGCTTTCGCAGCGCAAATACCAGGAAAACTGGTCGATCTACCGGATGACGGCCGAACGCCTCAAACGCGAAAAACTGCTTTTTGAAAACGGTGTAGGGGATGACTACGCCGCCGGAGACGTGGTGGCCTTTCGAAATTTTGTGGTTAAAACCGAACAAATTTTGGCCAGCGAAAATGAAGAATGGAAAGCGCTGGTCGAATCGTTGAAAAAGCAGGAACAAAACAGCTGAAGATCATGCTTGAGCACAACGAACCGCTCGACCAGGAAATCCATCATGACCAGGAAAACAATGTCCCCCTGCCAGTTGGCTCCTACAGCACACTCGCCCAAACAGCAACCTGGGCAAAAATTCTTGCAATCACCAATTTCAGCAGTGCCGGTTTGCAACTGATCGGCATGTTTGTGGTACTCGACCGGGTCCGCTTGATGCTGCGGTATTTGAATGGCGGGAGCAACTACATCCTGTTGATGATCCTGGTTTATCTCATCCTCATCAGCTTCACGGCGCTGATCGGCTGGCATTTGTGGAACTATGCCGGGCGTTTAAAATCGGCCTTGCTGTATGAAGACACCGATGACCTGGATTTGGCTTACTACTACCAATTCCGTTATTTCAAAACATTGGGTTGGCTGGTGATCAGCGGCCTGATCTTAATGGTAGCCGGCTTGCTGCTATTTATCTATTTAAGAGCAATGATCGGCCCCTATGGCTAATAATCACAGAAATATGGAGCAGTTTGATAACACTACCGCAAACGATGCCGCCGAAAAACCCGGCTTGCAAATCACCCGGGATGCCCGCAGTTTTTGGCCGGGTACCCGCGGCTGGACACTTTTTCTGGGTATTGCCAGCCTGGTAGGCGCCGGGTTTATAGGGCTCGTGGTAATTATGCTGATTTGGGTTGCCAATCAACAACATATAAACCGGGCTGAGCTGACCATGGTGATATTCATCTACATCCTTGCCTTTTTGATTTTTGCCGGCTTTGGAGCGTTACTCCTATGGATCAGCAGCCGGATCAGCCTTGCAAACCGGTACGTGCACAAAGACAATATTGCGCAGTACACCGATAGCATGCGGTTGTATTTTATGATTGCCGGCATTATTTCCATCCTAACCGTGCTTATCCAGGTCATTTCGACAATGGTATTGGTCGGCGACTGAGCCCTGATTTATTTTATCAACTCCAGCACCAACGGCGAGTTAGGCTCCAGCGACAAATTGGACAAATCTGTCAGTACCGCGCCGGTGACTACATTTTTCGCTTTGGAAAAAGCGCGCATGCGCTCGGCAAACGGCGCGGTATTCACCTGACGCGCACTGTTTGCAGTATTGAGTAACACCATCACCGTTTTCGAATCGTCATACCGGAAATAGGTGTACACATCGTTCACCGGCACAAATTGCATCAGTTTGCCGGTTTGCAAAGCAGGCGTCGCATTGCGGTAACGGATGAGTGTCCGGGTGAAATCAAAAGCTTCATTTTCCTGTGTGGTGCGCCCTTCGGCAGTGAACTTGTTCACCGGATCGCCCGGCCAGCCACCCGGAAAATCCTTTCGGATATTCCCATGCGAGGGTGCTTCAAAACCGGTACTTAGAATTTCCGTCGCGTAATAAATCTGCGGGATACCGCGGGTAGTCAGGAGGAAGGCTATACCACTTTTGAACTTGCTTATATTTTCACCCACTTTGGAGAAAAAACGCGTCATGTCGTGGTTATCCAGCATAGTCACGTTCTGGTTGGGGTCCTGGTAAAAATAATCCTGAGCCAGGGTATAGTACACTTTTGAAATCCCGTCAGTCCAGCCCTGCTCGCGGGTCAAGGCCTCCTGGATGGCAAAACAGAGTTGAAAATCTACTACACCCGGCATGTTTGAATCAAAATTTGCCCGTTGCATGGGCTGATTGTCGGCAAACGCTCCCTGAACTACAAGCGCATATTCCCATACCTCCCCAAAGAGGTGAATCGCCGGGTATTCAGATCGGATTTCCTGGCAAAAGCGGCTCATGAATTCCTGGTCAGAATACGTGTACGTATCGATCCGGAAGGCATCCAAACCGCTGTACTCTACCCACCACAATGCCTGCTGGATCAGGTAGTTGGCCAGATGCGGATTGCGCTGGTTGAGGTCGGGCATGCTGGGCACAAACCAGCCGTCGCTGAAATGTTTTTTATCGTATTCCGAAGCATAGGGGTCAATTATGGTTGGGGCGCGGTAGCTGGTTTGCGTCATTTCCGGCCAGACATTGACCCAGTCTTTCGTGGGCAAATCCTGCATCCAGGGGTGCAAATGGCCAATGTGGTTGGGCACTACATCGCGAATCACTTTGATGCCCCGGTTATGGCAGTCGCGCACAAACTGCCGGTATTGGTCATTGGTGCCCAGCCGGCGATCGACGCGGTATAAATCGGTAATCGCATACCCGTGGTAAGATGAGCTGGCCTGGTCATTTTCCAACTCCGGGTTAAGCCAGATAGCGGTGATCCCCAGGTCTTGCAGGTAATCGAGGTGGTTCATGATACCCGTCAGGTCGCCGCCATGTCTACCCAGCAAAGAGTCGCGGGCGAGGCCTTCGCGCATACCTTCGTAGGAATCGTTACCCAGGTTGCCATTCGAAAACCGGTCGGGCATGATGAGGTAAATCACGTCGCGGCTATCCAGCCCCTGGGCTTTAAGCCCCTGGTTTCGTGGGGCAATGGTGTATTCGCAGGTGAATGACTTGCTGTTATCGTCCGGGTTTGTAAAAATGATCGGTACTTTTTGGGCCGGGGCATCGGCAGCAATTGCCAGGGTCAGAAACAAATAATTCGGACTATCCCCTTTTTGTACTTCCTCCAGGCGGATTCCCCGGGCTTCGCCCAAATGAACTGTATATGCACCAACGCCTTCGCGGTGCACCAACAGTTCTACCCGGTTGTGCAACATGCCGGTCCACCAGTTGGGTGGCTCCACACGAAAATCATCGGTTGTTGCCGGTACCACTTTGGGTGGGTGGATGTAATTGTGGGGATTGCCAATATAGTTTTTACAGGAAAGCCCCGACAGTCCTGCCAAAGAGATCGCCAGGAAAAAAAGTACATGCTTCATGATTCAAGTTTTTAACCGCCTACTTCTTGCGAAGCAATCCAATCAGGAACAACAGCACCAATGCGCCAATCACACTGGTTGCAATGTGACTGATCAGGCCGGCCCCTAATGAAACGCCAATTTGGCGAAAAAGCCAGCTGCCTACGAAAGCGCCAATGATCCCAACAATAATGTTTCCAAGCAAACCAAAGCCATAGCCCTGGCGGATTTGGCCAGCCAGCCAACCGGAAATAGCGCCAATAATGAGGGTGTAAATCAGATGATTCTCCATAAAGTTCAGAATTTTAGTTTTACAGGATGTGTGTCAAGATGTTGCTTTGCGCTCGCGTATTTGCAGGCAAAGCAGGGCTGCAAAGCCGAGTAAAGCGCCCCCCACCATAACGGCCGCCAGCCGGTTATTGTCCAGCACATTTTCCATGATCCAGCCAAAAAACAAGGTGGCAATTATCTCAGGGAGTACGATAAAAAAGTTAAAAATCCCCATGTAGACGCCCAACTTATCTTGCGGAAGTGTGGAGGCCAGCATGGCATAGGGCATCGAAAGAATACTTGCCCAGGCAACGCCAACGCCGGTCATAGATAATAACAACCAGTACTTATTGGGTGCGATGCCAACAAAAAGCAAACCCAACGCGCCCATGATCAGGCAGATCATGTGGGTGTACTTCCGGCCATAGCGGTCGGCTATTTTGGGCAACAAAAAAGAAAAGGCAAAGCAAATGGCGGAGTAAAACCCGAAACAAATATTCCCCCAGGCAACGCCTTCCGAATACAGCGGGGAGGTCGTGTCCGGAGCCCCCAATACATCCCGGGCAACGGCAGGTGTAAAATAAAACCACATCAGGAACAAGCCCGGCCAGGTGAAAAACTGGACAAGGGCTACCTGCCGCATCGTAGACGGCATTTTAAAAATATTGGAAAACACCTCCTCGACACCGTGCCAAAATCCGGCTGTTTCGGCCTTCATCCGATTGAAAGCCTCCAGGTCCGGCGGCGGATACTCCTTGGTGGTCCGCACGGTGTAAAGCACTGCCGCGATATAGCAACCGGCCCCAATGGAAAATACGGCAACCAGATATGCCGGCACCCCGCCGGTACTCCCGCCTTCACCAAAAACAGCCAAAATACCAGCAGGCAGCAAGGCCGCGATCACATTGCCAATCCCGATAAACATGCTCTGCATGGTGTACCCCTGGTTGATCTGATTTTCCGGCAACAAGTCGCCGACGAAAGCGCGGAAAGGTTCCATGCTGATGTTGATACTGGCATCCAGCACCCAGAGCAGGCCGGCGGCCATCCATAGTGCCGAAGAGTGCGGCATAGCCAGCAAGGCCAGGGTAGCCAGAATGGCCCCTACCATGAAATACGGCTTGCGGCGGCCCCAGCGCCCCCAGGTTCGATCGCTCATGTACCCGATAATCGGCTGCACCAGCAGGCCGGTCATCGGTGCTGCCAGCCAAAGCAGTGGAATTTCGTCGGGCTGTGCCCCGAGATACTCATAGATGGCGCTCATATTCCCCATCTGCATGCCCCAACCAACCTGGATACCCAAAAAGCCAAAACTCATGTTCCAAATCTGCCAATAATTGAGCTGCGGTTTTTGAGGCTGGCCGGGCGACGTAGCGCCGGTGTCGAGAATTACAGGGGATGCCATCTGTTTTTAAAAAATTAGCTGGTTGTTTCGAAAATAGGTAAGTCGAAAAAATGAAATTTTTGAACTAGGTGCAGCTAATATGGAAAAATTGGTTGATTTAGATGGGGTTCAGTAAAATCTTAGCGTATGTTAAACACTGCCGGTGAAGAAAAGTACAGATTTCGGGTTCTAGTGTCGGCGTGACTCGAAGCCACGCCGACACTAGTTTGGTTTTTCAGTCAATCAATACAGCATAAAAAAGGCCGCCGGTATCTGCTGCAGCAAACCTGATTCAGCAAATACCGGCGGCCTTTTATTTTTCGGTAGAAAAAAAACAAGGGAGGAATACTTCCCCGGTAGGTAGCCTAAAAGTCCGGATCGTCCGGAATATCATTGACGTCGTCGTCATCATCTTTCCGGCGGGTCACAATGATGTGATCATCTTCCTCGCTGCCTACAGGCATATCGTCATCCTCTTCGCCAACGCCATCAAATTCATCATCATCTTCCACATCCAGGTCGGCAAAATCCTCCCGCAAGACGCCATCATCGTCGTAATCATCGTCTTCACGGACCAAGCGTTTGGCCTCCTGAACCGTCATACGGATGAGATAATACACTTCTTCAGTTTCAAAAGGTAAGGCCGACACTTTTTTCCCTTCCGCATTCGTGTAGTACAGAAGATTGTCGGCAAAGCCTGTAGGGTACTCAAGCTTCACCTGGCGGATAATTTCTTCCGGCAAGGCATCAAAGTCTTTGACAACGCGTTTCTTGGTCAAGGCAGGTGCGAATTGGTTTTGAAAATCAGTTGAAAGTTTTTGCGAACTGGCAATGCCGTTGCCTGAAACGCAAAGTCTTGTTTAGGGCAAATTTAAACGAATGGGTGTGGAAACGGCAAAATTTTTATGGAACGATTTTTTTTATTGCATTTTTCGGATTTCCACTAGCTCCACCCGCCGTTCCCGGGCTGCATCCGGATGGTAAACAGAATTCCGCTCATCGGCCAGGTCATCGCTCACTCCGCTGCGCACTGTTGTTTCTCCAAAACTGGCTTCCGAGATGCGCAATTTACCGGTTTCTACGTAGGATTTTAGCACGCCATCAGCATAGGCTTCAAAATAATTCCGCACACTGCTGATCCGGCGTTTGCCAAGGGCCAGGTTGTAATCGCTTTCGGCACGCGGGCTGGTAAATCCTTTAATGATAACCTCCACCTCCTCCCCGGCTTCCAGTCGCTGGAGCAACAGATGGCAGAGCTGATCGAGCCGCTCGAAACCGTGGCGGACCTCATTTTCAAAAAAATTGTCAACCTGATCTTCAGCGTGCTCCCGCTGAGTGCCGGAAAGCCCTTCAGCAAAACGCTCCCGGTATTCTGACTGGCGTTCCAGATAAGGCACGACCGTTTCTTCATAATTTTTCCGGGTTTTTACACGCCGGGTGCGTTTATCCGGTTCGTCGTTGTCGAAATACAACGGCAGCCCGACAAAATCAGCCAGTACCGGCGGCGGCACCGGTTTGGGTTCCTGCAACTGCTCGATCGGGATCATCGGCCGCTCGATCGGGCGGCGCGGTGTCAACGGCGTAGCCGCCAATGGCGGTTCGGGCGGTGGCGGCACCGGATATTGCACCTGAAAAATATCATTGCAACAGGCTTTGTTGGCTTCGTCCAAAAACTGCGAACCCGGCCGGTTGCTGCTCAAATAACCACTTTTGCCGTCCGGGCGAAGGATAAAATACAGGTCGTTATAACTGGTATTCAGCCCGGGGCCCGCGTTTTCCGGCGTCGAAAACGCAGCGCCGTCAGCTGTTGCATAAAAAATATCATAGCCGCCGAAACCCGGCCAATAGTCGGAGCTGAAATACAAACGGCGGTCCGAATGGTGAAAAAACGGGGTTGCCTCGTTTCCAGCCGTATTGATGGATTCGAGGTTAACCGGTGGGAATTCAAACCGGGGCATCCGAATGGGCTTACGGCTATCGAGCGGTACACTACATGGGCAAAACCAGTTGGTGTCCAGCGGCATTTGCCAGATATCCAATCCGCCTTTCCCGCCCGGCCGGTCGCTGGCAAACCACAAATTCAGTTGTTCCGCCAGCGAATCAAAGGCGACAAAAGGGTGTGTCGTGGTATATCCCGGAACATTGACCGGCTCGGGCAACTTCATGGGCGCGCTCCAGCGATTGCGCAGGTCTTTTACTGCAAGCCAAAGATCGCATTGAATGTCTGAAGCGTTTTTGTTTTTGCAAATGGTGAGAAACAAAAAATGGCCATCGGCAGTTAGTACCGTGTGCGCCACGTGCGCCGTATCGGTGTCCGGAAAGCCCCGCGACAATTCCCGCGCCCTGCCGCCATTTTTTGAAAACATAACCTTGGTCAGCTTCACCCTGGGCACGCTCCGGTCGCCGCGTTTGTTGAAACGATAGGAAGAAAAAAAGAGCGTATCGCCCATGACAAACGGCGCGAATTCGCTGTACGGGCTGTTGATCTTATTGCCAACGTTAAGCACGGTCACACCCGTGGTATCCTGTAAATTTTGCAGCGCCCAACGGCAGGCTGCCAATTCCACTGCCACCGCATCAGCCAGACTGATTGTAGCCTCTCCCCCACCCTGCCGGTATTGTTCAAACATCGCTATGGCAAGCTCATATTTCCCCTGATTTTTCAATACTTCGGCCAGGCGGAATTCCAGTTCCGGCCAGTGTTTTTTAAACTTTTCAACACTGAGCAACTCCCGGTACATTTTTTCGGCAAGCGGATACGCGTGCAAATTCCGGGCGCACTCAGCGTATTTCCAAACCACGGCATGGTCGGTAGGCCGGCGCTCCAGGGCTACGCCGTAATGCTGGATGGCAGCACCGTAATCTTTGTTTGCCAGGGCTTTATCGCCCGCACGTTCGTAGGCGCGGCGCGACTGGGCGACGGCCGATTGTGCCATGGCAAGCAAGCAAAAAAGCAGAAGAATAGTAAAGCGATTCAAAAGGAAGGAGGATAGTTTCAGCTGTAAAAAATAGTGTTTGCGCTGGATTAGAATCATAAAATCAAGTCTTTAGGAACGATTAAAATACCGGGCAGGATTTAAAGTTCTTCACCGGTGGAACCGGTAATGCGCGATACACGACCGCCAGTTCAAATCCGCCTCGCCCGTTGGTAGCCGTCTGAAAATCAGAGCGGTTCCAATCATAACTCAACCCAATGGTCCATTCGCCAAATTCATACTGCAGCGCCGGAATCAGTGCATCGCCCAGGCGCATCCCCAGCGTAAATTGTATGGCCGTTTGCTCCGGTATCAACCAAAGTCTGCCGCCGGTGCCAAACAGGACTTCCTGCGCCGTACCCATACGCTGACCCATCCCAAAAACGATTAAATCGTACGTTTCGTTTAAAGCCACCGCCGTATTTGCCAAAATTGCCCAGCGCATAGGCAGTTGCTCCCCGGCATCCGCCCCAAAACTGATATCCGGCCGGTTCAGGTGAAACACCCCCAAACCCAGGTTGGCCATAGTGCGTGTACCTGGCAGTTCAAAGTTCCAGTTTAGACCCGCCGACAAGGTTGGTTTCAAGCCCGTCGACTGGTCAAAGGTTTCCTTGGTGGGCAGGGATGCGTCGTACGTATCGCCGGTCCACTGGTTTTTAAACGTGAGTCCGGTAATGTCGAAGCGCCGTTGTGCCACTCCAAGGCCAAAGCCCACCGAAAGGCTGTTCCATTCGTCCAACACCCGGGTTGCGCTCCCGGTAAGCCCGATTTGCAACCAACTCAATCCGGCGTCTCCGGCTTTGTCCTGCTGGATCATCAGACCGGCGCCCAGCGCATTTGAACCGCGCTGCCAGGCTTTCATGTCAAAGGCGCCGGCAAACGTCCGGTACGAAACCGGCACGCTGGTCCATTGGCTGCGATACATCCCCATGGCGCGTATGTCGCCCCGGAACACCCCGGTTTGCGCCGGTGTGAAATGCATTGGGTTGTGATAGGGTTGTGAAAAATGTAGATCCTGCGCGCCGGCAATAGCCGCAACAAACAGGAATACCGGGATAAAGAAGCGGGTTGAATTCATAGCATTGACGATTGGAACATTGGCCGAAGGTAAAGAAGTATTTTTGCGCGTGTTCGCTGCCTGCGCCAAAAGGTCGGCTTTTGGCTATTGGCTATTGGCCGTTGGTTATTGGCTGTTCCAACGACGGGCAGTTTCATTATTTGAGTGCAGCCAAAAGCCAACTGCCAATTACCAACCACCATCATGCTTGAAATCTGCGCCGCCAACCTGCAATCTGCCCTCGCCGCCCAACGTGCCGGCGCCCAACGCATCGAACTGTGTTCGGCACTCGACGCCGGTGGACTGACACCGTCAGCCGGATTAATCCGGGCGGTTTGCAGGCAACTAACGATTCCGGTCAATGTCCTCATCCGGCCCAGGGAGGGGCATTTTTGCTACACCGATGCCGAGCTGGCTATCATGCTCGACGATATCCGGTTTTGCCGGGAAGCCGGTGCCAACGGGGTCGTGATCGGCGCCTTAACAATGCATTCCGAGTTGAATTTGGAACAAATGGCTGCTCTGGTGGAAGCCGCCGAAGGACTCGATATCACCTGCCACCGGGCTTTCGATTTCACCCCCGATCCACTGGCCGCACTCGATACGCTGGTTGCACTGGGCATTCCACGTGTGCTCAGTTCCGGGCAGGCGGCGTCTGCTTTCGAGGGGCGATTTTTATTAAAAAAACTGGTCCAACACGCTGCCGGACGTATCAGTATTATGCCTGGCGCCGGTATCAATGCGGCCAATATTGCCGAACTGGCGAAAACTACCGGATCCCGGGAATTTCACCTGAGCGGACGCAAAAAAGTGGAACAAGTTTTTCCGGATAAAAAAATTCCCGGCCTCGAACTTGAGTATTGGGAAAGTGCTGAAAACGCGATCCGGGAGGTTCTTGAGGTTTTACGTCCTTGATTCAAATGGTAGTTCGTCACATTCACACGAAAGAAAATTTGAAATTCAGGTACAAAAAAACACCACTACCAAGGCCAGGCTATACCCCAGGTACCAGCGCCAGTCCAGCCACTCGGAAGTCGGAATTTTCAGCCGCCGTTCCAGGTACACGATCAGGCCGATTTTTTCAATAAAAAAAGCAATCACCGCCGACCAGGCCACCCCGACCAGGCCCCACCAGTGGATGAACAGGAATCCCAATACAACTTTGAAGATCAGCTCCACCAAACCGACGAGCAGGATGATCCGCGGCCTGCCCTTGGCCACCACAATGGTATTGGGCAGCAATACCCGGCTAATGGTCAGCAGCAGGTAAATCTGAAACAAACCCGCGCTGTCGGCGAAGGCCGGACTGAACACCAGCGGGAACAGCGGTTTGGCCACCCAAACCATAAACATCGTCAATGGAAACAGCAGGTGGAACAGGCGCCGGGTTTTGGTTTTTAGTTCGGCCAGGCCGGCTTCGGGTTCCGTGGCAATCCGGGCAAGCAGCGCTGTACCCAGGGCTGTAGCCAGCGCTATAGCCAGCGGAAACTCCCGGGAGCCGTAGCGGAACACCGCAAACAAACCTTCGTCCTGGTAGTACCAACCTACCAGCCAATTGTCAAACAGGATGACCAGGTTGCCGACCATTAGGTTGAGTACCAGTGGTGTGGAGAACCGAAGGTACTGGCGTAACAGATCGGGCCGCCATTCCACCGAGCTGTGCTGCACGAGCAGACGCAGCATCCACAAAAAGCGCAAAGCCCCCAGTACCGCCAGGGCGATCAGGCCGCCCATCAGCCCAAAACCGGCGTACACCGGCAGGGCCATAGCCAGAACAAACAAGCCGAACGACAACATGCCCCAGTTGGTCAGTTCGCCCGGGCGCCCCTGGAGCAGGTACACGTACTCGACCGGCAAGGTGGCCAGATTGAAAAACAGGTACACACAAAACCAGCCGAAACCGGGCACTTCAGGCAGCCCCGTCAATGCCGGCACCAGCCAGCCCTGGCCCAGCCACAGCAGGCTGAAAAGTCCCAGCGCGATGGCCGTAAAAACCCAAAAAACAGTAAACAGGAATGCTTTCCGGGTATCTTCTTCCAGCCGGGCGTACACCGGAGGGATACCCTGCAGCAAACCGTTGGCCCAGAAAAACGCCGCTGTGGAGCCAATAAAAAGCAACGCTTCATAACTGCCGATGGCCGACACGCTGAGGCTGCTCTTGGCCAGCAGGATGCTCGTCAGGATCACCGAGCCCAACCGGAGCAACTGGTACAGCTGCATGGCCCGGGTGAGGGAAAGAAAATCAAAAAGTGAACGTTGTGCGGTGGACTGCATTTCGGACGGAAGGTCGGGAAATGCGCCGGAATTATTGGATTTTATCCAGCAACCGCTCCTTCAACTTCTGGAATTCCTCGGCTGTGATCACCCCCTGATCGCGCAGTTCGGCGAGTTTGCGGAGTTTGTCGAAGTTTTCGTCGCTGCCGTTAGAGGGGTTGTCCGCGTCTTTTTTCAGTTCTTCGGCTACTTTTTTGCCGGTATCCATTTCTTCGGTGTATTCGCGGCGGGCGGTTTTAAAATCCAGGTCTTCGAGTGTACCGCCTTTTTGGAAGTGGTTGGCCACTACTTTACCCAAGGCAAAGGTGGAAGCGCCCGACAATACCGGCATGCTCAGTTCACCAACCACCGTGCCCACGCCGGGAATGGCTTTTACCAAACTGGCGCTCAGGCGGGCAATGCCGCTTCCGGCGATGGCTGACACCACATTTTTACCCAGGGTATCGAAAAAACTGACGTTGTACAGTTTGGCCAGTTGGCGCAGCATATTGAGTTGCACGGCGCTCACCGCCAGCAGATCGGCGCCGGGAAATGGCACCAGTGCGGCGCCCATGGAAAATCCGACGTGGTTTTTAATGATGTCGCTTGCTTTGGGGAGTTTATCTGCGTGTTGCATAGTTTTTGAGTTGTGGTGGAGGTCCTTTTCCTGGTTGATCAGATTCCAGATCGTAAACAGCCAGGACGTGCGTGATGCGTAAAGTGTTCGAATCATGTAAACCATTTTCGGATGCAAGTATGTGGGTAAAACCGGGCGCTCTGCCGGTTTAAACGACTTAGGGAATCAAAAATACGATGAAAAGGGGAAAATGGTGGGGCGGAATGTGTCTCTGCACTATACCGATCATTTCCAACTTTTCAAAACTACCTAACAAACACTTTGAGAAAGCTGGGGTACGAGGCAATGCGTAACATCAGTTATTAAATAAACTCAATGCTTACAAATTAGCCCAAACTTATTTATTAAGCATAGGAAGTGGATACTGATAATCAGTTACTTCAAATAAGTTTAACAATGACTGAATACTTGAATAGTATAAAGAGTCATTAAATGAGTATTTTTCCAATAGCACGTTTTGTCCTTTCCTTCGTCCTCTAACTCGCCAAATTTCAGGGTCTAAAAGTTGTGTCTTGTTTTTTGTATTGGATATATTCCAGATTGACTTTGAAAAAAAACTAAAAAGACTATTTTTCAAAGTATCGGCTTCATGAATTGATATAACTCTGGGTTCGCTATAATGTATGTACTTTTTATAATTTGGCAAAAGCGATACTACATTATCTAATTCAGATTTTTTTGGAACAACACTATCTCCACTTAAATAAATTTTAGATAGATAAATATTGTTGATATCGCCATTTTCAAATGGTATTGAAATTATAACATTTGCCTTAAAAGTATGTTGACTTAATTCAACTTGATAGAACTCAGTAGTCATACTGTCGCAGTCATAAAACTTTTTAAATTTATTAGTTTCACACAATTTAGTCCAAAAGTGCTTATTAAATTCAAGCCTCTGATTTTTTAATATCAAATCTCCTTCTCTATCATCTTTACTATTTCTTGCATCATGTACTTCGTTCTTACAATGTACAATGGATATTGCTATTACAAACAAAACCAATGACATAATATAATATATACAACGACCCATAAATTGACTAATTTTTGGTATGTGTCGCGTTGCAAACGCTTACGGGAAGATGGTGGTTAGTTGGTAGTTTGCGAACACTTTGGGCCAGCAGAAAGTGTCGCATCACATACCCTCATGGGCAGATTGTGGTTTTTTGAACGCACTCATTGAGATATAGTTTTGGAATTATTTTTCATTTAAGTTTGTTACAAAGAAAAACATCAAAATGAAAAGATGTCTTTGGTGCTTGAAGGAAGAAGGGGTTACACAGTTTTTAAACCAGGCGCATACAATTCCCAATATAGAATCAATAGCAGAATTTACTTTGTGAATTTGGTTAGATTCAAGTCAATATAAATAACTGAAACATTTAAACTTGAATCTAAGTTTTTCATAGAATTACTTTTACTATATTCAGATATGCAATGAGCATAGCCAGGTCTAATTCGAATTTGAAAATATAACTTACTTCCATTTTCTATACTTGGGCCTCGCCAATGTGACAAATAATAGATTTTGCTTTCGAACGGCAAAAAGTATCACAAGCAATTGGATATGCATCAAATGGCTTATTACTGTAAAAGTCATATGTATTAGAATCAATTTGTAAATACTTATCAATATAAAAATTGAATTGTAAGTTGCCGTAGACTCTGAAACAACCGTATCCTCAGTAATATTTGTCACTTTGCATGATTGCAACATTGTTAGACCTTCGTTTCCAAAGAATTTTTCTAAAGGTTTAGAAATACCTTTATTAAACTCGTACCTATTTATAAGCATCTCAAATGAATCTACAACTAAGGGATAGTGCTCTTTTTGTTTTTTAGCGTCATAACTACAGCTAACATTGCTAAAAACGTGAAGTAATAAAAAAAGGCTAATGTATTTCATCTTTAGTTAGGTCTATCTTGTTGATTTTCCCCGTGTTGGTCAAGGATTTTGTAGCGGCTCATTTTGTTTTAGTTTTTGGCGTTGGGCTGTTGTTTTAGCAGAAGTCGGAGACTTGTGGACGGCACGTGTCGCGTTGCCAAGTTTCCGACTTAACACGCAAAGCATCAAACAACCCACAATTTTTAATTGAAAACCTAAGCCCTTCAGGCCACCTACCCCTGCACCGCCCCGCTCAGCACCACCATAGTCGGCGTAGGATTACCTTCCGGCTTTTCTTCAGAAGAAATAGCAAATACAGCCACCTTATCCTTGAATGGCAAGGCTTGCCAGCTGTCCTGGGAATTGACCATACCCAGGCTTTGCGGCACCGGGTTGCCTTCAACGATGGCCCAAAGCTGAAAATACCGGCCCGGGTCGGGCGCAGGCAGGCTGTTGATGTCGAGGGCTGATTCGCGGCGCACCGGGTTGTACCACACGGTAGCCGTGATCTTGGGTGTTGGGCCGTCGCTCAGCACAATAGTCTGGGTATTGCGGTCGCGCAGCAGGGCGATGATTTCCTGGAGTTTCGCCTGGTTTTGGCTATTGGTTTCACAATCCTGCACCTGAGTTTCCAGTTCGGCGATACGGGTATTCTGACGCTGTGATTCCGTATTCGAACGGAAAAGTTGTACAGCAAATGCAGCCAACAAAAGCGCAGCAGCCAGCCAGCCAAACCAGGGTTTGAACTTCATCTGCGGGGCAGGACCCGATCCGCCACCATAAGGCGGCAAATGATCCTGAATACCCTGCGTGTCTTGATCCCCCTGAATATTTTTCAACACCTTGTCCTTCAGCCCGGGCGGCGGCGGTACGGCATTCGCCATGGCCAGTTTTTCCAGGGCCTGTTCAATAGCCTCCAGTTCAGCCTGCACCTCCGGATGGGCTGCTGCCATGCGCTCCACTTCGGCGCGCTCTGCAGCCGTGCCCTGCCCAAGTACGTAGGCTTCCAGCAAACCGGATTGTATGAAGGATTGAATGTCCATAGGCTAAAGTACTAAGGCCAATATGAGGTATAAAATTATGGTGACTTCAAATAATCGCCGCAAATCGCTCAAGGCATACCGGAGGCGCGTTTTGATCGTGCCGATCGGTATACCGGTTTCTTTGGCCGCCTCCTCCTGCGTGTAGCCCTTGAAATAGAGCAACTCGATGAGCAGTCGGTATTTTTCATCCAGCTTGTCGACAGCCTCCCGCACGCCAATGTGATCGGGATTGATAGCAGCCCCGCCGGGACTATGTACGAGTGTTTCGATCGAATCGGTTTTCCGGCTTTTCTGAAATTGAGCCGTTCGGGTCACATCGATGGCGGTGTTGCGCGCAATATTGGCCAGCCAGGTAAACAACCGCCCTTTGCTACTGTCGTAACTCGCGCTGTTGCGCCACACCTTGACGAAGGTATCCTGAATAACCTGTTCCGCCAGCTCCGGCGCCTGCACGATGCGCAAGGCAATGCCATACAAGGCGCCACTGTACGCATCGTACAGCGCACTGATCACCGTCGGGTCCTGTTCTTTTAGCCTTGAAATGTATTGCTCCTGCATCGGGAAGCCGGGTTGGAAAAGGTTGGTTCAGACAAAAATAGGCGAAATGTCCGGCACAAAACAACGGAACTTATTTGAATTGAACCGCCAGACATTTCAATGTTCTGTGCAAAACGGTATTTGAACAATAGTACAGCCGTTTTGTGCAGCGATTCAATATTTTTTTTCAAAAAAAATGAAACAAAAAAAATCCGAACGGCGACTGGGCACGTACATGAGGCAATGTCTTTTCACAAAAACACATGCCATATGCAAAATGTCTTCAATGTACCTGTTCGGAGCTTGCTGTTGCTGGCGCTGTTTTTCCTGGCTACTACGGCCCGGGCATCCAGCCACCGCGAAGCCCCGCTTATTGCCAACGACCCCTTGGCCGACAACACCGATGTGTATGCCTTCCGCAGCCCGGATGCGCCCAACACGATCACCATCATTGCCTGCTACATTCCGGCAGAACTTCCCCACGGCGGGCCCAATTTTCACACCTTCGGTGAAAATGTCCGCTATGAAATTCACGTCGACAACGACCCGGCCATCCCCGGCGATGAAGTCACCTACCGGTTTACGTTCACCCGCGTGAACGAGGATCCGACGACGTTTTTCCGCGTTCGCTTGGGCAAGGAGAACCTCAAAGTGCGCTACAAGTGCGAACGCAGCACCGATGGCGGCCAAAGTTGGCAAACCATCGTCGATGGCGGGATGGTACCGCCGCCCTACATCGGCCCGCGCTCCATTGAAAGCCCGGTCGGGCTGAACACGACCTATGCCAGCCTCATGCAGCAGGCTGTCACGTCGGCATCCACCGGCGAAACGGTGTTCTGCGGTCCGGTGGACGACCCGTTCTTCGTCGACCTCGGCGGCGTGTTTGACCTGGGAAATATGCCCCGGCAAAATGGCCAGTTTCGCGACGGCCTTGGCCAGTTCAACTGCCACGCGATCTGCCTTCAAGTACCCATCAGCACCCTGCTGAAATCCGGTGCTGCGGCAACGCCTGTAAATATTCTCGATCCCGATTACGTGATCGGCGTATGGGCCAGTGCCAGCCGCCGCAACACCCGGACGCTCAATGCCAACGGCCCGGGCTACAACGATTCGGGCGATTGGGTGCAGGTCAGCCGCTTGGGTATGCCGCTCACCAATGAAGCGGTGATCCCGATCGGTTACAAGGACTTCTGGAACGCGCTCACACCTTACGATGAACTCAGCGATACCCAGCTCGACGGTTTTTTCTACAATCCGGAACTCGCCCTGTACATGGACGACGATCTGTTTGGCGGCGCAGTGCCGGCTTTTTCCAAACTGCGCATACAGCGCAAATCGCTCGGCGCCTTTGATTTCGGTTACGGGAAAGACGGCCTGTATTCGCTTAAGGGTAACCCGGCACTTGCCGGCACCGCACTCGACGATGCCGTATTTGGCACGCTCTTGCTGCCCGGACCCGGCAAAGCCCGCTCCGTGGACCTTTGGCCGGCCTTTCACACCGGCGTACCCAATTTGCCACCCTACCAACTGGCTACCGGGAAAAACGGCAATCCCCTGGCAGCCGGCAAACCTTTCATCAACAACTTCTTGCCTAATGGCGGCGACATGCTCCGCCTGAATATGGCCACACCGGTCACGCCGCGTGATGATGCCAACTTCAGTTCGCAAGGGCTCGTAGCCGCAGCTGTACTTGGTCTGACGCAGGCGCCGTATAACGAAAGCGCCGACCTGGAATTCATTCCCAACATGGACGGCTTCCCCAATGGCCGCCGCTTGGAAGATGACGTCACCCGCATTGAATTGCAAGCCGTAAGCGGTGTGGTATTGGCAGCCATCGGACTCTGGTACGACGACTACGTGCCCGGCACCACGGCCAGTCCGGTCACCCCACGGTTGCTCAATGTGCTGACCTACGATACCGGTGTCAACAAAAATGACAAGGCCTTTCAGGCCAGCTTCCCCTACCTCGCCGCACCCTGGGCTGGTACGGAAACGGAGTAAGCACCAAACTATCCCTGCCGGCATCCGAGCCGACGGCACAGCAACCATGAGCACAACCCCGAAAGCCACATTAATTCACACAATCATTCCTTTAGACGATGAAATCCATATTTAAAAATATCCTGACCGCCGGCATTCTGGTTCTCCTGGGCTTGCCGGCCCTGGCTTCGAGCCACCGCGAGGCGCCGTTGATCGCCGACGACCCGCTCGCTGATAATGTGGACGTGTATGCGTTCCGCAGTCCCAATCCGCAGAATACCATCACCCTGATTGCCACTTATGTACCGGTACAGTTGCCACAAGGCGGTCCGAATTACTATTCCTTCGGGGAAAATATCCGCTACGAAATTCACGTGGACAACGACCCGAGCAAGCCCGGCGATGAAATCATCTATCGTGTGGTGTTTACCATGGAAAACGAAGACCCCACCACGTTTTTCAACATTCGCCTGGGCAAACAAAACCTCAAAATGCGCTACACCCTGTACCGGTCGGACAACGGCGGAAAAACGTTTATCCCCATCCTCGTAAACCGCCCGGTGCCGCCAACCAATATCGGTGAACGTTCCATCAGCTCGCCCCTTGGTTTGGGCCAGCCGTACAGCCAGCTCGTAGACCGCAATACCGTGTATGCTGCAACCGGCGAGCGGGTGTACATCGGCCCGGCCGACGACCCGTTTTTTGTCGACCTCGGCGGTGTGTTTGATCTGGGCGACCTGCCCCGACAAAACGGCGGCGCCCGCGATGGCCTTGCCTGCAAGAATGTGAGTGCCATTGCCATTCAGGTACCGATGCAGGTACTGCTTAAAAAGGGCGCCCCGCGAAAACCGGTCAACATCCTTGATTCCGACTATGTGATCGGTGTGTGGGCCAGCGCCAGCCGCCAGCAGATCCGCACACTTGGCCAAGGCACGGAAGAGTATTCCGGTCCGTGGGTGCAGGTGAGCCGCCTGGGCATGCCGTTGACCAATGAGGCCGTCATTCCGGTTGGGTTTAAAGATTACTGGAACAGCCTCACACCGTACCAGGAACTTGCCGACACCCAACTCGATGAATTTTTCTACAATCCGGAACTGGGCCTGTACATGGACGACGACTTGTTTGGTGCAGCCGTGCCTGCTCTATCGCCATTGCGTATCCAGCGCAAATCGCTGGGCATGTTCGATTTCGGCAATGGTCAAGATGGCCTCTACCCGCTGAAAGGCACCGCGGCCGTAGCCGG
>JACJYO010000010.1 GCA_020636075.1 Lewinellaceae bacterium
GGATCAATGAGTTTTTAGTAAACCACCACCTTTATCGTCTGCCCGCCGTTTTCACCTAGCACCTGAACCAGGTAGATTCCAGGCTCGGCATCGTGCAGGTCTACCGTTTTAAAACTCAATCCGGCAGGGCTTCGTTCGGGCATTGGCAGGGTTTGCATCAGGCGGCCCGAAGCATCAAAAACGCGTACGGACAAAACTTGCTCCTTCGGTGTGTTTATTTGGATTTGGAACAAACCATCCGTTGGGTTGGGCAGTGCCTGTAGTTGCAGACTGCCGGGCATGGCCGAATGCGTCCCGACGACGATTTGGTGCGGCGGCAAAATGATCTCATCCACCCAGGCCCGGTCGGCGCCCTCGCTGACGAAGTCGTCTTTTTCATAACTCCATCGCAGGGTGTGCTGGCCGGCAGTCACAGGAAACTGGACTTCAGCCCAGGGCAAATTGCCACTCCAGGCACCGGTTTCTTTGTTGTCGATGAAAAACCGCAGGAAATCAAAATCAGCCTCGCTGCTTACCGCCCGTGCAAACGAAACCAAGCCGTCTTCCTGCACCAGCAGTGTAATTTGAAAGGTCGAGCGTTGGTTGTGTGTGATGACGCCGGAGCGGCTGCAATACTGCCCGGCATAAGGATTGGACGTGGTGATCATCCAGGGTTTGTCGCCCGACATTTCCCAGGAGAAACCATTGAAATTGCCCGACTCGAAGGTTTCCACAATCGCATTCAGCATAATCGGGCCAAGGTTTTTTTCTGCAGTGTAGTTTCCGTTGGCGCCTTCCACGGCATAGTGCAGCGATGCCATGACACTCACCGGGGCATTGGGCGCAACCTTCAATTGAAACTGGGCACTTTGCTCGCCCCCTGTGGCACTAAGCAGGCCCAGATCCGTCGGAGCAGTGTTTACCGTGAGGTAGGGCGATAGCGCACTGAGTGTTCCCAATGCCGAAGGCAAATCACTGCCGCCTGTGTTTTTAGTCAAAATGGTGATTACCGCCGACTCTCCGCTTTCCAGGCGGCCGTTGCCATTGCCTTGAGCGGTATCGTCAATCGTCCAGGCGCCTATTTCAAGTTTTGGTGCAAACAATTTGACCGGGATCGTGGCGCTGTAGTGCAGGCTGTCGCTGTAATCTATGTTGAATAGGAAATCGACGATAGTACCATTGGGAATAGCCTCGTTTACCTGAAACACAAATGTTGCCTGGGCCGCATTTCCACTGGCTAAGTCGCCGGGCTGGGCCTGGTTACTCAAAATGGAAACGTACGGATTGGCAGTACTGATTTCTGCATGAACAACCTCGGCCAAACCAAGACCGATGTTTTTCAGCATCACGCGCAGGACAACGGTTTCTCCAAAATCCGCCTTTTGATTGTTGTTACCCAGGCCATCGTCAAGCAGCGTTTCCTGATTGACCACAAAGGGTTTCACAGCGGGTTTCACAGCAATAGTTCCCTGATACGGTGCATAGTTAAACTGGCTAACGGTAACCGTCAGTTGACCGGTGTTGTGCAGCGGTGCAAATTCAAGTGCTGCCATCCCGTTTTCAACCGTAGCGACTGCCCAGGTTTGGTTTTCCCAAAACAAACTGACCAAAGCGCCTTCCACCGGGCAACTTACCAGCAGGCTGGTGGTTTCAAAGGCAATCGAATCGGTATGCAGGGCTGTCAAGACCTTTGGCAGTGCTGTGCGTGGTACGGTTGTTGGATCGGCAAAGGGATTCCAGAAATCGGCCATCACCTCGCCCCCAAGACCGTATGCTGCAATCATCCGGGCATTTCCGTAGGTCAGCATGCCGCCCAGTGTCGGAGCCAGGCTGATGCCGTCGGCGTCTACGAGGTACTGGTTCATGCCATCCTGTCCTTCCATGGGCGGACTCCAGCTCTGGTAGTCGCTCGAGAAAAAGCCCGCAACGCCGCCCCAGGGTTCTCCGGTAGCGGTGTTGCCGGCCCGTTGCCAGGCTTCACCCAAGCACTCGCCGTTGGTAAAATTGCCGGCGCAGCAGGCTACGGCGATCAGGATCGGGTAACGGCCCGTATTGCGCATGTTGCCAACGGCGTCGTTGTTGAAATTGCCGCTCACCAGCCCCTGCTCCCAGCCGTGTCCGGTGTAGTTGTATAGCGAAACGCCGCGATTGTTCAGCACATTCAGGATATCGACATTCGCCGGATTACCGTTTTTATCGGCGGTGCTATCCCCCGGGGTAGGGGAATCTGCGCTGTGTGACCCGTCGTAAAATTCCCAGTATTGTTCGAACCCGTCGGCCAGGTGCGCGGCTTTCCATTCATTGCCGTGTTCCCAGTCGGCCTGATTGTCGTCGCCGATCCCGGCGCCTTCATTGGAGGCGGCCGCCAGGCCGGTACCGATCCAGTTTTGCGCGGTGTCGACCAATGGGTTGATTTCGTATTCAAGGTTTCGATTGACCATGATCCGCATTTGCTCCGGTGTGGAGGCGTGCAGCCGGCCAACGAGAATTTCCGGCAGGTGGTCGTCGCCGCTCATGTAGCCAAAACAAGGGTCGCAGGCATACGAAGCGCCGTTTGACCGCATTTGTGGTTTTATGGCATTTTCATCGCCAACCAACAACAGGTAACTGATGCCATGCTCGGCGTAGTATTGTTTCACAAAATTGTACACATCGTCGGCTTCCGACGAGCCGATTTCCGAAACCGGAACCACTGTGGTGTGAATGCCCATCTGGCGCTTCCAGGTAATCAGCGGTTGGAGTTCGTCGAGCAAGTTATCGTCGGCGATCACAAGCATTTTTTCCGGCTCCCGGGTGCTGCCGCGGTCGGCTGCGTGCACCGGATTGTTGACATACAACGCCTGGTAAAGTTGATCGAAAGCCCGGCTTTGGCTAAACACCGGTCCGCCAACCCGTTCGTTTTCACCCGGTTCACTGGTGTGAAATACGCGCAGCGTAACGGAATGGTAAACCCGGAGCACTTTTTTTACGGGATTGTACTGCAAGGGGAAAATCCACAAGCCTTGCCCGCGCGTTTCCCGCAAGACGAACGGGGCTTGCAAGGTGGCGAGTGTGCCCGGGAAAAAATGGTCCTTGACATACGTTTCGCCGTATTCAAACGGGATTTCATCCGGATTTACCGTGCGCAGCAGATTACCTTTCGAGGGCGCAATTTCCACGTTGGGAATATCTTCATAATCGGCGTCCAGCAATTCCACCGCCATTTTTCCTTTGTTTGGGATCATCAGGGCTGTGCTGAATTTGGGTAGGTCCGGATCGCCTTTTTGGAGCATCGGCGTCCCATGTTGGAAACCGGGGATAATGGCCGGGCCGTTCGGCGTATTCACCAGGGTTTTGTCGAAACCATCCAGGTCGAGGCGCAGGGTGGTGCGGGTAAGGCCGGCGTCGAGCACCTGTAATCGGCTTTCGCTTTTGGCTTGTGCGATCAATGCGGTTACCGACAGGCAATACAGGAGGAAAGTGATCAGATTTTTCATAAGCAGGACGGATCAGGGCACACGTAGGATGGTGTAGGTTTTGTTGTTTGCCAATAAAAAGTGTGGCCCCGCAGACCAGTTCGAACAATCGATTTGTTTGCGTTGGAGGCCAGGTAATTCGCCGTCCCAAACCAGGCGTCCCTGGGCATCAACTATTTGGGCCGTTGTGGAATTTCGGGATTGGTTTTCCAGGTTTAACTGTGTGGTAGCCGGATTGGGAAACACCTGGATATTTTGCATTGGTTCAATGTGGCTCAGGCTGGTCACCCCGGGGCTGTACAAACTAAAATAGACGTCTTCAAAAGCTGCGGGGTTGCCCGTTTCCCAAACCCGAAACCAAAACCAGGCGGCGCCCGGGGTTGCACCAGGTTGCACAATGAGTTTGAGGTAGGGTTGCTCAGTTGCGCTGGAAGGGCTCATCGTTCCGGAAGCCGGGATGCCGACGTAACACAGGCCGAAGTCGCAAAGATCAACCGTCCATTCCGGCGAAAAACTCATGTCCAGGCGTTTCCACCGGAGTTGAATGCTGTCGCTGCTGGTGTTTTCAAAAAACAGGTAACACTCATTGGCCTGTTCCAGTTTCACAACCTGTGAAAGCAGGGGGCCGGGTGTAGCCTGGAAAGATTGCGCTTCTACTGAGAGCGAACAACAGTAAAAAAGCAATAAAAACAGGGCTTTATACATGGACATGGATCAAAAGAATTAGCTCCTGCTAAGGTAAGCCCATCCGTGCGCTTCCCCATTGGAGCGCCTGGAAAGTTTGGACAGAAGGTGACAGTCAGTCTACCAAGCTGTCCTTCCAGTTCAAAATCGCGGCGCGGTGTTGCAGGTATTTTTCCCAAAAAGCAGCCATGCAAGTATTTGCCAAGGGTGTGGAGGCATTGAACAGCACGCAAATGCCGATCCCGTCGCGGCGATGGAAAGCAATTTCACTGCGAAAATCATTCACAGCGCCGCCGTGATAGATCAGTGTGTCTGTCTCATTTTCAAGGATACGCCAGCCCATGCCATAATACGAGGGTGACCGCCCGGGCCAGCGCTGACGCTCGGTTCCGGTGCGAATAACCGGGGTGAAAACCTTGTCGAGAGTGGCTTTCGACACCACATCGGGTTTGTAGCCCAACAATACCAATAACCACTCGCCCATATCGGCAATGCTGGCATTGACGCCACCGGCTGGCGCAGCGTTGTAAAACCGGTGTGTGATGCTGTCGGGGCTGAGGCCGCGGTGGGGGAGCGCCAGATCGTGGCACTGGCTGATCGTTTCCCAATTGGCGGATGCGGAGCGCATGCCCGCAGGCTTGAAGATCTTGCGGTTGAGCAAGTCCGGGTACGTCTTCCCGGTGCTGGCTTCCATAGCCTGTCCGATCAGGCTGAAGGCCGCATTTTGGTAGCTGTAAATTTCACCGGGCTTGCCGTGGAGTTTTAATTTTTTAAAACGAGCAGTAATGGAATCAAGCGGGTATCCCCGTTCGATCATGTTGGTGTAGGCGTGGTAGGGCAGGCCGGTGGTATGCGATAGGAGGTGGCAAAGTTGAATTTGACCGGTTTGGCCGGGGGAGGAAAGCGCAAAGCCCGGCACATACCGCACGATTCGATCATCCCAGGCAAGTTTACCTTCTTCTACCAGGATGCCTGTCAATACCCCGGCAAAACCCTTGGACAAGGAGCCGATGCGAAATACCGTGTTGGTTCCCACTGAATCCAGCACCTTGTTGGCGGCTTTGAGGCCGTAGCCGCGTTGGAACACGATCACGCTGTCTTTTACAATGACCAGCGCAGCGCCCGGTGTTTGGGAACCCAGCATAGAGTCGGAAAAAAACTGGTCGAACTCGGCAATCAGGGCGCGGAGGTGCGGGTTGCGGGCAGCCGGCGGTAGCGGTGGTTGGTTGCTGTCGCGCGAGCTGACCTGGGTACAGGCTTGCGCAAAAATTAAAAGAAGCGGGAAAAACAGTAGAGGGATGAATTTCATAAGCGCGCAAAGGTAAAACGTTTGGTCGTAACGGAATTGGTGGGCCCCGGGATTGTGCGGAGCCGTGGATTTAAAATGCGGGAAGACCGGATTGTACCTTTTTGGGTAGTTTTTCCCGGACAAGCCGGTAGGAGTCGGTGAGAAATGCGCGCCATTCCTCCTCAGAGAGGCTGTCGTAATGTTCGACAAACACCCATTTCATGCGGGCCAGGTAGGGCGCCTTGATCATGCTGGGCCGGGCGGCAATTTCTTCGTATTCTTCTTCCGGTACTTTGAAACTCACGCGGCCCTCGGCATCCAGGGTGCTGATGCAAAACATTTTGCCGCCAATGTAAAAGTTGAGATGGTGCTCCCAGCGGATGGCCTCTGTGGCGCCGGGCAGGGAAAGACAAAAGTCGCGCAGGGATTCGATGTCCATGCGAACAAAGATAGTTAAAACCAGCGCTCAAACTTCACCGATCCAACCCACCAACGCCTCTACCGACCAGGCATCTTCTACCGAAAAACCGCCCGTACGCGTACGGCGCAGGCTGCTGAGGTAAGCGCCCGAGCCGGCTGCCTGACCCAGATCGTGGGCCAGCGACCGGATGTACGTGCCCTTGCCACACACCACCCGGAATGTGCATTGCAAACCATCGGCATAATTGGGATGCTGGTAAATAGGCGCGCCCTTTTTATTCAGTATCCGGGGTTCGTGGGCCACTGTAGCAGTATCAATTTTGTGTAAGGGACCGAGTTCGAACAAGTCCACACGTACCGGACGCAGGGCCAGTTCCACTTCCTGACCGGTCCGGGCATTTTTGTAGAGGCGTTTGCCGTCCACCTTTACCGCTGAAAACATCGGGGGGAGCTGTTCAATATCGCCGGTAAACTGTCCAAGCAGTTCCTGTAGTAAGGCGTCGTTCAGTTGCGCAGTAGGGTAGGTGGTGTCAATGGACTTTTCGAGGTCATAGGAAGGTGTGGTAGCGCCGAAGGTGATCGTACCGGTGTATTCCTTTTCGAGCACCTGGAGCGACTCGATCTTTTTGGTGTAGTCGCCTGTGCAGAGAATCAGCAACCCGGATGCAAGTGGGTCCAAGGTGCCTGCATGCCCGATTTTGATGCGTTTCACCCCCAACTTGCGCGAAAGCAGATAGCGGATCTTATTGACCACATCAAAGGATGTCCAGCCCAGGGGTTTATCGACCAGCAAGACGGCGCCTTTGGGAAATTCGGTGGGGAACGGTACTCCGGGAGATAGCGTTTTCAGCATGGGAATAAATGTAAAATGTAAAAGTCAAAATTTTAAAAGTCAAAAGAGCATGCGCGGCGGCCAAAGGCCTGATCGATCTACCTTTTGGCTTTAATATTTTACATTCTGACTTTTACATTTAGTAGTGCTCCAGTGTTAGTTCGAGCCAAGTCACCTCACCGGCAGTTACAACAACATTGGAAACGGTGCGCGGTTTGTACCCGATCTTGCCCACCTGCACCGTGTACGAGCCCGGCGTGGCAGCGCCGGTTTTAAATATGCCATCGGCGCCGGTAACATCGGCATTGTAGGTGCTGCGCACAACCACTTTCACCTTGGGTAGTGGCAGGCCGGTTGCGGCGTCGGTCACCCGGCCCTCAATGTAGCTGGCGCGGGCGTAAGTGGGTTGAAAAATGTACAGGCCCTCTTGCTTGGCTGTCGCCAAAATAATGCCCGAAGGCAGGTATGGGTCGGCATCCCAAACCAGCGAACTACCCAGACTGGCCCAGGCCGTTTCGATCAGGTTGTCGGGGCGGTTGGCATCGACAACCGTCAACTGGCCACCGTAGGAGGCATTTATCAGAAAATCGTGGAGTACGCGCACGTTGTGCACCTCCTGCACAGGTCGGATACTCGGGTAGTACAAATCGAGTTGGGTGATATTTTCCAGGTCGGACACCTCAAAAGCGCCCAGCGGTGTGTTCGATTTTTCGTCGGCGGTAAACAGAATTTTACTGTTGTCGGAGAGCCACGAATTGTGGTTAAAACGCCCGGGCGTAGGCTGAGTGGCCAGTACAACCGGCTTGGTTTTGTCCGATACATCGATCACACTGAACTGGCCGATGTAAATTTCGCTGGCCCAAAGCGTGTCGCCCCGGATGTAGCCATCGTGCACGTAATTCTGGTTGTACACACTTTTGATCACGGGGTTCCAGGGGTCGGCCAGGTCGCAGATCACAGCGCCGGATTGTGTGCCGCCGAAAATGTACAAATAACCATCGGCACAGGCCAGGGCATGGCTTTTTGAAATAGGCACCTCGGGACTGCCCATCCAGGTTTGGTAATAAACCGTATCGGGCAGGCTGCCCAAATCGATGATGGTGATGCCGCTGTTATTGGCTTCGGTGCTTACGTAGGCAAAGTTGCCCCAGGTTTTTACTTCACGCCAGTTGTTGGTCGGGCCGGGTACGGCAAAGCGTTCGACCGGTACCGCCGGATTGCTGACATCCACAATGCTCAGACCTTTGCTGGTCCCCACGAGTGCATATTCGGTGCCTTGCTGATCGACGTAATGCCAGCAACCTGCCAGTGAAATATTGTTGTAAGGTAGGTGACCGACTTGTTGCAACTGAGCAAAAAGTTGCAGTGGAAGCAGCAGGAGCAGAAGCAGTTTTGGCACAATAAAAAAGGTTAAGAATAATGAGTGATGAGTGATGAGTGATGAATGGGTTCAACTTTCTGGGATGGTGTACCCATTCATCACTCATCGCTCATCATTCATCACTAAATTAATCTTCGGCATCTTCACCGTAAAGGTAGTTCCCTTGTCCACTTCTGATTTTTTGACAAAAATTTTGCCCTTGTGGTACTGTTCGATGATGCGTTTGGACAGGGAAAGTCCGAGGCCCCAACCCCGGGTTTTGGTGGAATATCCGGGTTTGAACACGGTGCTGAATTTGCCGGGTTGAATTCCTTTTCCGGTATCGGAAATATCAAAACAAACGTAACCGGATTCTTCGTAAACCTGCACTGTGATCACCCCAATGCCACCTTCCATGGCATCGATGGCATTCCGGAGGAGATTTTCCACCACCCAATCGAACAACGGTGCGTTGATACCGATGGTTTTAGGTTCCTGTTCTTCCGGAACGGGAAAGTCGAAGGTGACCTTGCGCGGCGCCCGTCGTTGCATGTATTCGCGGCAAATTTCGAGTTGGTCGTAAACGTTTACCGGGCTGAGTTTGGGTTGCGCCCCGATCTTGGAAAAACGATCGGCAACCAGTTCCAACCGGGTAACATCGTTGCGCAATTCATCCAGCATTTCCTGGTTCATGGCATTGCCCTCGTTGGCAGCTTTGAGCGCTTCCACCCAGCCTAAAATGGCCGTGATCGGCGTGCCGAGCTGGTGCGCAGTTTCCTTGGCCATGCCGAGCCAAACCAGGTTTTCCTCTGCGCGCCGGGAAGCACTGAAGCCCAGGTAACCGAAGGCAATAAATGCCGCAATCAGGATCAACTGGATCAGCGGATACCATTCGAGCAGGGACAGGAGATTGGAGTGGCTGTAAATCAGGATTTTATTGATGTCGGGCGGGATATTGATCAGGATGGAGTCGGCGCCGTTGGCAATCATCCGGTCCAGTGCCCTGCGCACCTCGGCAATGGGCATCGTGTCGATGTTCCGGTCGTCGATATTCCGGTATTGCTCGATTTGATAGGTTTCGTCGAGCAAAACTACCGGAATGGTAGTGTTTTCCTCAATAATGCGCCCGGGAAGGGTAAAGTCACAATTCAGGTCAATATCGGTTCGGGCAATTTGACGCATAGCCTCTGCGAATTGCTGTGCCTGCTGGCGCTCGCGTTCCACCAATCGGTCTGCCAAATACCTGGTATACATCAGCGAGATGATGATGATGACCACAGCCCCGGCTGCCAGATACCATTTCCACTGTGATTTGCGGGTGTAGATGTCCATTGTTTGTTTGAATGGCCGAAAATGCAAAGTAAAGCAATACGCCATTCAAAGATCGGGATTTTGCTGGAATCCCCCTTTTTTGAATTTTTTTTGACAAAAAAAAGTGTGATAGCGACCTTCAAAGGCGCTTTGTTTAGCAATATCATTTTTTTATTAAACAAAAAAAATATTGCTCTGTTTGGTTTGCATTAGGATTCCCGATGTGACTGAAACAGGTGGATTACCTTGTATTCTGCTACTAGCAAAATTTCGTCGAAACAAAACGCATGGCCAAAAAAATAGTCGTCATTGGCGCCGGGTTTTCCGGTCTTTCAGCAGCCTGCCATCTTGCCGCTGAAGGTTTTGACGTAACCGTTCTCGAAAAAAATACGGTACCGGGTGGGCGCGCACGGTTCTTTTCGGAAGCCGGTTTTGTATTCGATATGGGCCCCTCCTGGTACTGGATGCCGGATGTTTTCGACCAATTCTTTGAACGATTTGGGAAAAAAACAGCCGACTACTACAACCTGGTCCGCCTCGACCCCTCCTATGCCGTACACTTTGGGCCGGGCGATAAAATGGAACTTCCGGCCGGCATGGCCGAACTGGAGGCTTTGTTTGAGCGGTACGAGCCGGGTAGCTCGGCCAAATTGCGCAAGTTTTTATCGGAAGCATCATACAAATACCAGGTTGGCATGAAGGAATTCGTGCAGAAACCCAGCCACAGCATTTGGGAGTTTGCCGATTGGAGGATACTGACCAGCCTGTTCCGTTTGCAAATGTTCACATCGATGTCGCGTCATGTTCGGCAGTTGTTCCGAAATGAAAAACTGATCAAATTACTTGAGTTTCCGGTGCTTTTTCTGGGCGCCACACCCCAAAAAACGCCGGCTTTGTACAGTCTGATGAACTATGCCGATATGGCGCTGGGCACCTGGTATCCCATGGGGGGCATGTACAAAATTGTGGAAGGGATGTTGACCTTGGCGCAAGAATTGGGTGTCCGTGTTGAGTTGGGAAAAGAAGTCCGGCAAATCCGGATTCAAAACGGCCGGGCCCAATCGGTCCAAACAACCGACAATTCAGAATTCCCTGCAGATGTGGTTGTTGGCGCCGCCGATTACCAGCATATCGAGACGCGCTTGTTAGGAGTGGGCGAGCGCAATTACAGCGACCAATATTGGGCTTCGCGCACTATGGCGCCGTCTTGCCTGCTCTTTTACGTTGGTTTGAACAAACGGCTTACCGGCCTGCGGCACCACAACCTCTTTTTCGATGAAGATTTTGGCCGGCATGCACAGGAAATTTACGAGTCGCCACAATGGCCCGAAAAACCGCTGTTTTACGTCTGCGCCCCTTCGGTAACCGATCCCTCGGTTGCTCCGGACGGCCATGAAAATTTGTTTATCCTGATCCCGGTTGCGCCTTGCCTGGAGGATACACCGGAAATCCGGGAACATTATTACCAACTGGTCATGCAGCGGCTGGAGCGTTTGACCGGCCAATCGGTACTTCCGGCTGTTTGCTACAAACGCTCATATGCACATGCCGATTTTGTGGTAGATTATCACGCATTCAAAGGCAATGCATATGGCCTGGCCAACACCTTGCTTCAAACTGCTTTTCTTAAACCCAAACTGCGCAATAAACACGTATCTAATTTATTCTACACCGGCCAACTAACCGTACCCGGCCCGGGCGTTCCGCCCTCGCTGATCAGCGGTCAGGTGGTGGCCCGCGAAATCTTAAAAACATGAATCACGTCGACCTGTACAATCGCACTTGTTCGGAATGCAGTTGCCTGATCACTCGGCGGTATTCCACTTCGTTTTCTTTGGGCATCCGGCTGTTTCACAAGCGGTTCAGGGCGCCGATTTGCGGCATATACGGCTTTGTCCGTTTTGCCGATGAAATTGTAGACACGTTTCACGATTACCCCAAACAGCAATTGCTGGATAGGTTTCGGGAGGATACCTACCGGGCCATTGAAGAACGTATCAGCCTGAATCCGGTGTTGCACAGCTTTCAGCAGGTAGTGCATCAATACCACATCGAGCGGGAACTGATCGATGCTTTCCTGCAGAGCATGGAAACGGATTTGTATGAAAACACGTTCGACAAGGTGGCCTATGATGCATACATCTATGGCTCAGCTGAAGTTGTCGGTTTGATGTGCCTGCGTGTTTTTTGCGAAGGCGATATTGAAAAATTCGAATCCCTGCGCGACCCGGCACGCCGGTTGGGGGCAGCTTTTCAAAAAATAAATTTTCTTCGGGACATCAGGAGCGATTATGACGACCGCGGACGGGTGTATTTTCCGGAGGTGGATTTCAATAATTTTGACAACGCGGCTAAAGCACAAATCGAGGCTGACATCCAGGCCGATTTTGATGCTGCGCTGGAAGGTATCCGGCGCCTGCCTGTAGGTACCCGGCTTGGCGTTTATCTGGCTTACAAGTATTACACGCAATTGTTTGCCAAAATAAAAAATGCGCAGGCACACCACATTGCGCAACAGCGCTTCCGGGTTTCGGACAAGCGGAAGTTTTATTTGCTATGCAGCTCTGCACTGCGGCATCAGTTTGATTTTCTGTAAGTGATTGATTACCACGGAGGCACAGAGCGCACGGAGGTTTCCTACTCGTCCTACGACTTGAAGTCGTAGGACGAGTAGGGTTTCTCCAATTGCTCCGTGCCTCGATGGTTAATCCCCAATGAAAATCACCGCGGAGGGTAGTCAACATCAGCGGCAAAGGTGAGCAAGGCTCCCTAACTTGCTTGTATGTACGTTCGTAACTAAACGCCGCTGTCCGATGGATACTACCCTACACCTTTCCTTCCCTGGCGCCGAAAAGCGCCTTGCTACTTTACAGCAAGATTTAGTTGTTCAGTTTGAAAAATACTTTCCCGATCCACTGGCGCCCAAAACGGTGGTGATCAATCCCAGCAATACGCTTGACCCGGAAATTCTGGCAAAAATTTCAGGCATCAACCATTACGAAGAGCGGCTGCTCTGCATGTTGCTTTTGCTGCGCAAACCCCGAACCAACGTCATCTATCTGAGTAGCACACCTATCGACAAGGTGATCGTCGATTACTACCTGCACCTCTTGCCCGGCATCACCACCCGGCATGCCCGGCAACGCCTGACCCTGCTTTGCTGCTACGACTCATCGCCGCGGTCACTCACAGAAAAAATTCTGGAACGCCCGCGCTTGATTGACAAAATCAAAAGTTATATCCCGTCGAATCACGTGGCCCATTTGGCCGGTTTTAATATTACCTGGCTGGAGCACGAGCTTTCGTTGCGACTGGGTATTCCGTTATACGGTTGTCCGGCCTCCCTTAGCTATTGGGGCACCAAGAGCGGCAGTCGCCAAATTTGCCGGCGTGCCGGACTCGATGTCCCTCCAGGTTATGAAGACCTGAAAAATATGGATGATGTGCTGCATGCATTGCAGGAATTAAAACAAGAGTATCCGGAGATGCGCAAGGCTGTTGTAAAACTCAACGACGGTTTTTCCGGGGAAGGGAATGCGGTGTATTCTTTTGAAAAGGCGGGTTATCCGGGAGACCTGGATACGCTGCGCGAAAACTTGAAAATGGTGGCGCCGGATCTGACCTTTGATGTTTTTTCGGAAAAAATGGCGTCCATGCACGGGATCGTCGAAATGTTTATTGAAGGTGCGATCAAAGCATCGCCATCGGTACAATGCCGGATTAATCCCCTCAAACAAATCGTTGTGATTTCCACCCACGATCAAATGCTTGGGGGCGAATCGGGACAGGTATACCTCGGGGCAACCTTTCCGGCAAATCCGGGCTATGTGCACGAAATCGGTAAAATGGGTTACCAGGTAGCAGAGGAATTGTGCAAAGAAGGCGTCATTGGCCGCTTTGGTGTTGATTTTATTTCGGTAAAAGAGCCTCAGGGCTGGTGGAAACATTACGCTATCGAGATTAACCTCCGCAAAGGAGGCACCACGCACCCATACCTGATGCTCAAATTCCTGACCGACGGCTATTACGATCACCACACCGGATTGTACCAAATGCCCAATGGCCAAAACCGCTTCTATCTGGCTACCGACAGCCTGCAATCCGACGCCTACAAAGGCCTGACACCCGAAGACCTGATCGATATTGCCATTTGTCACAACATCCAGTACGATTCGACGACTCAGGAAGGAACCATGTTTCACCTGCTCGGTGCACTGTCGGAACATGGGAAACTGGGCATGGTGTGCATTGGCAAATCGGCAGAGCGTGCCGCTGACCTCTACCAGGCGACAGTCGATGTACTGGATCGGGAAACAGCTGGCTTCTAACCAATTTGCAACCAAATGAACGTTTTGCTGTCTTTCGTTTGTTTAATCGAAAGACAACCTTTCTGACATGAAGCACCTCCTACTTCTACTTGCAGCCTTTTTCGGGCTGCTTCCTATTTTTTCTATTGCACAGGCTCCTCAAGCCGATATCGCCAAAAAACAATACTTCACCGCTGCCGTTGCAAACGACGCTATCAACTTCGATGGTATTCCCGACGAGCCCATTTGGGATCAGGTGGAATGGGGTGGCGATTTTATCCAGTACCAACCCACCGAAGCGGTTCCGCCTTCTCAGGAAACGCAATTCAAGATCCTGTACGACGAAAAATTCCTGCTTATCGGGTACCGCTGTTACGACACTGCCCCCGACAGCATTGTGAAACGCATGGGGCGCCGGGATGAATTTCCGGGAGACTGGATTGAAATTAACATCGACAGCTACCACGATTTGCGCACCGCATTCTCCTTTACGCTCTCGGTGAGTGGCGTGAAAAATGATGAATTTGTATCCGACAACGGCAACAACTGGGATACCAACTGGAACCCGGTTTGGTATGCAAAAACCCATACCGACAGTCTGGGCTGGACCGCGGAAGTGAAAATCCCGTTCAGCCAGTTGCGCTACGGCAACCAGACCGATCCCGTTTGGGGGATACAGTTCATGCGGCGTATTTTTCGAAAAGAAGAACGCTCCACCTGGCAGTACATTCCGCGCAATTCCGGTGTTTGGGTAAGCAGCTATGGCGAACTGCTTGGCTTGCGCAACCTGCCTGCAAACCGGCAGGTCGAACTGGCGCCTTACGCTCTGGCTCAAACCGAACACTACGAAAAACAAGCCGGTAACCCCTTTGCCGATGGCTCGGATCGGCGGTTGAGTGTGGGACTCGACGGCAAACTTGCCGTGACCCGTGACCTGATTCTTGATTTCACGATCAACCCGGATTTCGGGCAGGTAGAAGCCGACCCGGGAGCCGTACGGCTCGATGGTTACGAAGTTTTTTTCAGCGAACGCCGGCCATTTTTCATGGAAAGCCGCAACCTGTTTGATTACCAGCTTACCGGCTCGGTCGCCGGTGGCGATTATGACTCCGACCTGTTGTTCTACTCTCGCCGGATTGGCGGCGCCCCGCATGGCTATCCCAGTCTGGCGCCCGACGAGTATGCGGATATTCCGCAGAATACGTCCATCCTCGGTGCGGCAAAGTTTAGTGGAAAAACAAAGAAGGGCTGGTCGGTCGGTATTTTGGAAAGCGTTACCCAGCGGGAGCAGGCCGAGATTGATCATACTGGCGAGCGCCGGAATGAATTGGTGGAGCCGTTGACCAACTTTTTTGTCGGCCGTTTGCTCAAAGATTTTGACCAGGGGAATACCGTGTTCGGCGGTATGTTCACCGCGGTTAACCGGGAAAATGGTCTGGACTGGCTGCACCGCGCGGCGTATTCCGGTGGACTGGATTTGCAGCATTTCTGGAAAAGTCGCTTTTGGTATATCCGGGCAAATGCCTTGTTCAGCCGGGTAGAGGGTACTCCGGAGGCTATATTTCAAACTCAAACAGGCTTTGTCCACAATTTTCAGCGCAGCAACGCCGAACACCTGTTTGTCGATGCCAATCGAAAAGCCCTCACCGGCACCGGTGGAACATTCCGGATGGGAAAAGTTGGCGGCAAGCCCGACAGCCTGGGCGGGATTTTTAAATTTGAGACGGGCATCACCTGGCGCTCGCCGGAATTGGAGCTGAACGATATCGGTTTTTTACTTTCCGCCGATGAGATCAACCATTTTTCCTGGGGCAGTTACAGTGTTCAAAAACCGTTTTCAGCATTCCGGACTTTTCAGGTAAATTATAACCACTGGGCGCGTTGGGACTTTGGCGGACAGTTTCTTTACTCGGCGTTCAATACCAATGCCTGGGCCTGGTTTAAGAACAACTGGAATTTTAGCACCGGTTTTACCTGGAATCCTTACGAAGTGTCCAACAACGCTTTGCGTGGCGGTTCCTCCCTGCGTAAACCGCCGGGGGCGGGTTTGAATATTAACCTGAGTTCGGACAGCCGCAAAAAAGTATATGGCAATATTGGCTTTTTCCAGGCCTGGGGCTTTGGCCATACCGTTCGGGCGAATGGGGTGAATGCCGGTGTGAACTTTCAACCGCTGAATGCGCTGCGTTTCGGTTTTTATCCATCCTATGATCGGAGCTGGCGCAAACAGGACCAATTTGTAACACAGGTTAGTTTCGACGCAAAACGGCGGACCATTGTGAGTGAAGTTGATCAACGCAGCTTTTCCCTGACAGCCCGCCTGAACTACAACATCACGCCCGATTTGACGGTGCAGTACTACGGGCAACCGTTTATTTTCCGGGCAAAATTTCAGCATTACGGCTATGTGACCGACCCGCTGAACAGGGATTATGACGCGCGTTTTCATCAATATACCGGCGCCGAACTTCAAATGGCCGGCAACGATTATGCTGTAGATGAAAATCTGGATGGAACCGTAGATTATACCTTCAGCCAGCCGGATTTTAATTTTATCCAGTTCCGTTCCAATTTGGTGGTCCGCTGGGAATATGTTCCGGGATCGGAGATCTATCTGGTTTGGTCACAGGGCGCCACGCCTGATGCAGGCACTGACCTGCAAACGCCCTTAGTGCAGAGCCTGTTCGACAATGTGTTCGGGCAAACACCGCGCAATATTTTTCTGATAAAGTGGACGTACCGGTTTTTGTGGTAGCCTGGAAAAACAACGAAGGCCTGGAGGCTCGCTTCAACTTGCGGCGACCCTCCAGGCCTTGTTATTTTTAAAACACTTGGGTTTAGCCCTGCGGCGGCAACCACCGACGAAGCCGAATACCCAGACCGATAAGCAGTAAGCCAAAAAATGTGGCGTAAAAGCCCACCCACCAGGCAATGGAGAGTGCGCCTGCATTGGGTTGAACCAGCATTAGAACGCCAAGGGCAATGGAGATTACGCCGGCAAAGGCCAGCTGCCATTCATCTTCAATTTCTTTCCGGATACGGATGGCCAGGGCGATTTCGAAGGCGCCGGTAAGCAGGCACCAGATGGCAATAAACGTAACGAGCAAGGTTGCGCTGATTTCCGGGTTAGCCAGGGAGGCTACGCCAAGCCCGACTCCGATCAACCCTTCCAGTACGGCTACCCACCATTCTTCATCCTGGCCGCGCAACCGCCAGCCGGAATACGTTGCGAGTATGCCATCGGCCAACAGGTAAACGCCGATCAGCGTGACCAGAATGCCAAAAGTAAATTCGGGCATCAGAAAGGAAACTCCCGCGAAAGCCAGGGACGCTATGCCACGCAAAATAAGCACCCACCAGTGTTTTGCTAAAATGTGTATCATGGCTGTTTTGTTTTAATGATTATTTTATATCCGGCTGGCTTTGGGGCTTTTTTGACCCGTAACCTCATTGTTTTACCCGCTGGCTATAGTCCCGTTCCAGGCTGTCTACCAGCATTTGGTAGGCAGGATCGTCAAGTGGTATTTCGTAGTCCTTGGTTTTGTTTTTTCCAAAGATTTTGAGTTTTACCGTGTTATATCGCTTCGGGTTGAGGCGCAGATCTTGTAGCAGCAAATGTAATTGACGGGTAGTTCGCACGGTATTGTTGTAAAATTCAGGGTCGTTCAGCAGCAGTCCCATGGAACCTTCGCCTCTGGAAAGGCCTGCCATGAGCGTATCGAGTTTGGTCACTGCCGATTCCGTAGAACCCAGGGTACTTCGGAGCGTGGTTAGCGTCAACGTCAATGAATCCATCAAAACGGCTGCTTTTTGCCCCGTCTGATCAATGCCGGCATCTTTCAGTTGCGCGGTAAAGACCGACATGTTGTCCAGCATGGATTTTATACTTTGGTTGCTGTCGCGGATGGCTTTGGTAATTTCGGCAGTATTGTTGGCGGTTGCAGTAAATCCGGCTGTACTGGCGTCCAGCAGGTTATTGATTTTGCTGGTCATCAGGGCAATATTGGCCAGGGAATTTCGGAGCGCTACGAGCGTATGGCCGAACCCCTGTGGGTGCCTTGGATCGGCGATGGAGTCGTAAAGCGCCGTCAGGCCGATCCGGAGGCGTTCGGTGTAGGCGTCCAGTTCTTTCGGGTTTCCGATAACACTTTCGAAAAACGATTTGGTGCGGCCGGTAAGGTAATCGCCGCTTTGGGCACAATCGCCACCTTCGCAGGTGCCGTTGATTTCAAGGTCAATTGCCTTGCCGCCCATGATGCTTTCGCTGACAATTACGGCAACCGTATTTTTGGGAATATCGATCCGGCGCTCCAGGTTAATTACGGTAACAATAGTTTGGTCATCTTCCGGATCAACAAAAATATCCTTCACCATACCTACTTGCAAGCCATTGATAAATACCGGGCTGGAAGGCCGTAGCTGCTCGACATTGTCATAGCGGATATAAAATGTTTGCGAGGCAGTGAGCACGTTCATGCCTTTCAGAAATTTAAATCCCCAAATACCGAGTGCAATGGCCACTATGGCAAGCAGGCCAATTTTTGTTTCGTTACTTATTTTAAACATGTTTGTCTGGATGGATATGAACGGAAATAGGGGTTGTAGGTAAAGTTAATTTTTGCCTGGTTTGGTTTGCACCACCTTGGCGGTGCGAAATCCCAGGTTCCGGAGTTCAGGGATTACTTTTTCAGCTTCGGCTTGTGTCTTAAATTTTCCGGTGTAGTAATGAAATTGTCCACCGGATTGTTCTTCTTCCACATCGCCCAGCAGGCTGAGTTGGCCTGTTTTTTTATCCAGCCTGGATGTCCAGCTCATCAGATAAATCCGATATGCTGCTGCTGGTTTGGAGGAATAAACCGGAATTGCGATTTCATCTGCATATTGGTCGTTCGACGCGGCAGGACGTGTTGTCGGTTGCACCGGAGCGGGCTGAGATGGCGTGGTTGGTATAGGTTTGTTTGCCGGCGCCGGCTGCGTTGTATTTGGCGGTGGCGCCGATACCGGCTTTTTAACGCTGGTTGCGACAACTTGCGGATTGCCGCCACCTTTGGCCGTCATTTGAGGTGTGTTTTTTTCGGCGAGCGGCTTACCCTCCATTTTCGTCTTATAAGCCCGAAAGGCTTCAAATATAGCGTAAGCCAATTGCGCCTGTCCTTCTTCTGAAGCGACAAATGCCTCCTCGGTCCGGTTGGTCAGGAAGCCGGCTTCCACCAATACCGAAGGCATAGCAGTTCGGTGTAACACAATAAATCCGGCTTGTTTGACTCCCCGGTCATCCCGGTTGGCCAGTTCTTTGGTGTATTGCTGAACGTAGCTGGCAAACAAAATGCTCTGTTCCAGATAGGCGCTTTGCCAAACACTTCCAAAAATGTGCGCCTCGGCGCTGTTCGGGTCGTAGCCCTCGTAGTTTTTCTGGTAATTGTCCTCCAGATAGATCGAGGCGTTCTCGCGTTTGGCAACTTCCAGGTTGGACGCCGCGGTGTGCAGGCCCATCACATACGTTTCGGTCCCTTTCACATGTGAAACACTGATTGCATTGCAATGGACACTGATGAACAGGTCGGCATTGTTGCGGTTGGCAATGGCAGCGCGTTCATTGAGTTCGACAAATACATCCGTGTCGCGGGTGTAGATCACCTTAAGATCGGGAAACTCCTCTTTCAGAAAAGCCCCGAGTTTGAGCACAATGGCCAGGGTATTGTGTTTTTCGCGGGAAGTGGCCCCTATGCAGCCAGGATCTTTACCACCGTGCCCGGCATCGAGCACAACAGTTTTGATATGATAACTGTGGCTGGACTTCTGACGGGATTCTATTTTCCGGAAAAGGTCGGCGACAAGACCAATTGCATCGGCAGAAGATTGATCGGTATGCGCAGCGGCATCGGCGGATTTATCCAACCTGGCTTCAGCGTCGGTGGATTTATCCACCGTAGCTTCAGCGAAGGTGGATAAATCACAGTATTCTCTACCTTTGCCGGCGCCTGCATCAGGGTGGGAATTGTTTTTGGGATGGTGCTCAACAGTTGTGGCAATGTTAATATTACAACAAAGAAGCCACGCGAGCAGTGTTGTGATCGTTTGTTGGGCAATTAGTTTCCTCATGTTTTCTTAGTCGTGGATAAAACTATGGACAAATATCGGCTTTTCTGGCAAATAGCCTGTGCATTGATGTGCACAGCTGGTATTGCCCAGGAACCGGTCGCGCCGCGCGATTCCCTGCCCCCCGGACCGGCAGATTCTGCGGTGGTTGCTCTGGTGGATTTGCGGCCGGTGCAGCTTTCCAAGGATGCATTGGATGACGAGGTTGAGTATGGCGCGAAAGATTCCATGTGGTTTGATGTAAAAAACAAGCAGCTGCACCTGTATGGCCAGGCTTATTTAAAATACACTACAATCGATCTGAAGGCGGGATATATTTTGTTGGATTATGAAAAAAATGAGGTGAGCGCCGAGCAATTTCCCGATGAAACCGGCAAGTTGGCTGGCCTCCCTGAGTTTAAGGACGGGGAGCAAGAGTTTACCGCCACGAAATTGCGGTATAATTTCCGTTCAAAAAAAGGAATTATCTACGAGGCCCGCACAAAGCAGCAAGATCTCTATGTTTTAGGTCAAAAAGCCAAGTTTATTGGCGAGGCATCGGCAGATTCGTCGATGCAAACCCAAAACACCGTGTACAACAAAGATGCCCTGATCACGACCTGCGATGCGCCAGTGCCACACTATGGCATCCACACTAAAAAATTGAAAGTTGTCCCGAACAAACTGGTGGTTACCGGATTTTCAAACGTGGAAATCGGCGGCATCCCCACACCGCTCGTGCTGCCATTCGGGTTTTACCCCATTACCCAAACACGCAAATCGGGGCTGATTATTCCCCGCGACTTTGAATTTGCCGACCGCGAGGGCCTGGGTATCAAAGACTGGGGCTATTACTTTCCGATTTCGGACCACCTCGACGTGACCATGTTGTTCAACGCCTACACCAGCGGGAGCTGGGGTGTGCAGGCCAATGTGCGGTACAACCAACGCTACCGCTTTCGTGACGACCTGAATCTTCGGTTTAACAACCGGGTTACCGAAGACAACATGGCCCGGCGCTTGTCGGCGCAATCGTTCGGCATACGCTGGTCGCACCAGCAAGACCCCAAGGCCCACCCAACCCGCCGCTTCGGCGGCTCCTTGAACATTGAGACCAACCGCGACCAAAACCGCAACCAGAACGATTACGCCAGCGTTTATCAAAACACCCTGAGTTCCAACCTCAACTATTCTCAAACATTCCCGGGAAAACCCTACCAGTTCAACGCCAGCCTTAGCCACTCCCAGAACACCCAAACGCGATTGATGAACATCAGCTTCCCGACGGCAGCGTTCAACCTGCAGCGGGTGTATCCGTTCAAGCGCAAAAAACCGGTTGGCAAAGAGCGCTGGTACGAAAAACTTTCCCTGACCTATTCGTCCAAGCTGCAAAACACCGTGCAGGTTGCCGATACCCTGTTGTTTACCAGTGAAACACTGCGCAAAGCCCGTATGGGTATTCAGCACAATGCCAGCACCGATTTCAACTTCAAGGTGTTCAAGTATATCAACATCTCGCCCCGGGTGAACTACGAGGAAAACTGGTATCCGTATTCCATCGAACGCCAGTTTATCGATGAGATCCAGTTTGTGTACGATACGGTGGCCGACATTATCGTGGTGGACAGTAATAAAACCGTTTGGGGCCGCGATACCTCGTTTCGCGACTGGGGCTTCAAGCCATTCCGCCAATTTGATGCCGGTATTACCCTGAACACGGCCCTGTTTTTTACCAAGCAATTCCGAAAAGGCTGGTTTCGCGGCATTCGCCATACCATGAAGCCCTCGTTGTCTACCGGTTTCCGGCCCGATTATTCGGATTCGGATAATTTTTTCCGCCAGGTGCAAACCAGTGCACAACCCGGCCGCGAAAAGTTTCAGGACTACGGCATTTTTGATGATGCCGTATACGGAAGACCGTCCAATGCGCCGCGGGATATGTCTATCAACTACAGCCTGAGCAATATTCTGGAAATGAAGTTTTATTCTGCCCGAAAGGATACGGTGAAGCGGGTACGGATCTTCGACAACCTGACATTTGCAGGCAGTTACAGCCTCACGAGGGATACCCTGAAATGGAGCCAGGTTTCAACCGGCGGTCTGTTCCGGTTGTTCAAGGGCCTATCCAACCTGACCTGGAATGCGCGCTTCGACCCCTACATTCGAAACGAGGCCGGCATTCGGGTGAACAAGTTTGCTGCCAGGGAAGAAGGTAAATTGCTTCGTTTGGTGCGTTTTGAAGTTGCTTTGAACACTCAAATGAGTATTGGCGATTTGCGCAAATTATTTGAAAAAGACGGGACGTCGACTGCCCAGGGCACGCAGAAACCCCGAACGGTTTCGGCCAAGGATGATTTTCTCGGGTTGTTCGAACAGTTTCGGATAAACCACCGGATTTCATTTATCCGGCAGGAAATTCCCAGTTCCAACCGCGATACCCTTTTGATCGGAACCAACAACATCAGCTTGTCGGGGCGCATCCCGCTTACGCCCAAATGGTCGATCGATGTGGGTAATATCAGCTATGATTTCCAGGCCAAGCGCATTGTGTACCCTGACCTGGGCCTCTCCCGAAACCTGCACTGCTGGCAGTTCAGCCTGCGCTGGCAACCCCTGCGCGGCACTTACGAATTTTTTATCAACGTGACGCCAGGCTCCTCCCTCGACTTCCTGAAATTGCCCTACCGGAAAAATAATTTTGACGGGCAGGGGGTGTTTTGATTGGGTATAACGTCGGCAGGGTTTCAAACCCTGCCGACGTTAAAATTCAAACTCTGCCGACGTTGGTGTTACAAACTCCAGTCTACCGGTGCTTTCCCCTGCTTCTCCAGTAATTCATTTGTCCGGCCAAAATGGCCGCAACCCTGAAAGCCGGTTCCGGCCAGCGGAGAAGGGTGGGGGGCCGTGAGTACGTAATGTTTCATCTCGTCGATCAGGGGCTTTTTGCTTTGGGCAAATTTTCCCCAGAGCAGAAAAACCACCCCTTCTTTTTCCTCAGAAATGCGGCGGATAACGGCATCGGTGAAGGTTTGCCAGCCGATTTTTTGATGGGAAGCCGGCTTGCGGGCTTCTACCGTGAGCATGGCGTTGAGCAGGAGCACGCCCTGGGTTGCCCAGGCGCTGAGGTCGCCGTGGTTGGGAATGGGTAGGCCGAGGTCGCGATTGATTTCTTTGTAAATATTGACCAGCGATGGTGGCACTTTCACGCCCTTCGGCACCGAAAAACACAGGCCCATGGCCTCACCGGGATTGTGGTAGGGGTCTTGTCCGAGAATGACCACTTTTACCTGATCGAATGGTGTGGAGTTGAAAGCGTTGAAAATTAATGGCCCGGGTGGGAAGATGGTTTTACCGGCCTTTTTTTCCTGTACCAGGAATGATTTAATAGCTGCGAAGTAGGGCTGCTGAAATTCATCGGCCAGGACGCGCTTCCAGGATTCTTCGATCTGTACGTTGTCAACTTTTTCGGACATGGGCTGGGCTGGTATTGTTCTGTGGTAAAGGTACCAATATTCAACCGGCGGATTGGAGTTCACTTTTTTTAGGTCCGTTATCCAGACCGGGCGCTCAGTTATTCACGGAACTTTCTCTGAACACACCGGGTTGGCTGAAAGGAAAAACTGTACTTTTGCTGCACGTTCTTTGAATTTTTTGGTCCCGTAGCTCAATGGATAGAGCACCTGCCTTCTAAGCAGGTGGTTGCAGGTTCGACCCCTGCCGGGATCACTTTTTTAAAGGCACAAGTCTGCTGGTTTTCGGCTGCTTGTGCCTTTTTATTTTGCCCTGTACGGTTTTGGTTTGAACGCGGATAACGCGGATTTGCCTTCGGCAAAACGCCGATTGACGCGGATTTTTGCCATGCGGGAGAGTGAATCCTCCGTTCAAATCAGGGCAGCCAATTACTTTCGAAATACCCGGACCAGATCCCCACGCAAGGAAAATGCCTCCACCAAAATG
The DNA here is from genome assembly GCA_020636075.1 of Lewinellaceae bacterium. Classification (GTDB taxonomy): domain Bacteria; phylum Bacteroidota; class Bacteroidia; order Chitinophagales; family Saprospiraceae; genus M3007. The sequence continues at coordinate 23,672 of JACJYO010000010.1, forward strand.
GCATGCTGCCAGCCCTGCGGAGCCGGTACACCAGCGCGTAAATATTGCGGGTTTTCCAGAATCCGGATCTCGTCCCAATATCCACTGTCCAAAAACTGTTGCAGCACTTGTGTACCGCCTTCCACCAGCAGGATGGCCCGGTTGTCGGTGTGGAGTTTTTCCAGCAACTCCGGGATCCAGTTTTCCGGATTAATATCCTGAAAAAGGGTGTTTTCCCAACTGCCGGGCTGTTGCGGCCCCAGCACCCAGGTCGGCTGGGAATCATCGAGCAGCAATGCGGTGGAGGCGATTTTATTTTTAAAATTCAATACCACGCGCAGGGGAGATTTTCCAAAAAAATAGCGGTTATCGAGCCCGGGGTTGTCAACCAAAGCAGTATTGGCGCCCACCAAAATGGCATCGGTTTCGGCGCGCCAACGGTGCACCAGCCGGCGCGCCAGCGTACCTGAAATAACAGTCCGTTCATTTTTTCGGGCGATAAAACCGTCAGCACTTTGCGCCCATTTCAGGATAATCCAGGGCCGCTTTTTTGTGATCCAGGTGAAAAATGCCCGGTTGAGCCAACGGCCCTCAGCTTCCAGAACCCCCGATTCAACGGCCACGCCGGCAGCGCGCAGCTTGTCCAGACCTTGTCCACCCACCCGTGGGTTAGGGTCCACATTGCTGACCACTACTTTCGGTATTTTTTGTTCCAAAATCAGATCGACACAGGGCGGGGTTTTACCGTGGTGAAAACAGGGCTCCAGCGAGCAATACAACGTAGCGCGGGGGATAAGCTCCCGGTCGGCGGGCGCTACTGATTGCAGGGCATGCACTTCGGCGTGCGGGCCGCCAAATTGCCGGTGCCAACCCTCGCCGATAATCCGGTTTTCGTACACCAGTACAGCTCCCACCATCGGGTTGGGCGACACGCTGCCGGCGCCCAGGCGGGCGAGCTGGAAACAGCGTTGCATGTATTGGATGGCTTGCATGATCGTGACGGATTAACCGGGGAGCAGGCTTGCCATTTCCTGTTGCATTTTTTGGGCCTCGGCCCGGGCGGCCTCGGCAAAATCGTCGCCGGCGGATGCGAAAAGGATGCTTCGGGAAGCGTTGACCAGCAGACCGCACGCACGGGTGAGCCCGTGCCGGCAAATAGCCGCCAGATCGCCGCCTTGCGCGCCCACGCCGGGCACCAACAGAAAGTGCTCCGGTGCAAGCGCACGCACACGGGCAAAGGCTTCCGGGTGGGTGGCGCCAACGACAAACATGAGGTTCTCCGGATTTCCCCAGGTTTGCGCGGTTTGCAAGACGTTTTCCCAAAGCGGATTCCCGGTTTCCTGAAGATTGCCTTGCTGAAAATCGGCGCTGCCGGGATTGGATGTCAACGCCAGCAAAATGACCCATTTGCCGGAGAATCCGAGGAAGGGCGACACACTGTCGGAGCCCATGTAAGGCGCCACGGTGACGGCATCGCAGCTGGTTTTTTCGAAAAAAGCCTGTGCGTACATGCGGCTGGTATTGCCGATGTCGCCGCGTTTGGCATCGGCAATAATGAAGTGGTCTGCACCGATGTAGGCTACCGTGCGCTCAAAATCGCGCCAGCCCTCCGCTCCCCGGGATTCGTAGAAAGCCAGGTTGGGCTTATAAGCCACGCACAGGTCGCGGGTAGCGTCGATTATTTGTTTGTTGAACTCAAAAACAGCGTCCGGTTGGCCGCGCAAGGGCTGGGGCAGTTTGGCGGGGTCGGTGTCGAGCCCGACGCAGAGAAATGATTTTTTCTGAAAAATACTGGAAATCAGTGTCTGGCGATTCATGCGGCAAAGGTAGTGCGCAAAGGGCAAAGGGCGTAGGGCAAAGGGCCGAGAGCAGGGGGTACATTTCATGCATGGAATCTACCGATGAACGAGATGTTGCCCTAAGCCCTAAGCCCTACGCTCACTAGCAACATCCGCTACCCGGTTCGCAGCAGGCAATGGCTGCTTTGAGCTCGGCGAGGTTGACTTTCCGCTTTTCCCGGTTTTTTGCCTTTGGCGTACCACCTGGTTTTTCAGCAAATACCGTTATGCTGAAGATGCCGGTTTTGGAGTCCAAAAAGTCCTGCAAGCCTGCCTCCGACAAATGAGCCAGGAGGATGTGGTCGGGAATGAGGATAGGTTTTTGTTTCTGCACCGTGATGTTTTCAAATCCTGCTTCGCGGATCATGTTGAGGTATTCATCGTGCTGTATGGCGCCTGCTACACAGCCGGCATACAACTCGGCGCTTTGTTGCAAAGCCTTGGGCAACTTGCCGACCAGCACGATATCGCTGATGCTGAAATGCCCTCCGGGGCGCAGGGTACGCATGATCTCTCCAAAAACCCGGGCTTTGTCGGGTACAAGATTCAGCACACAATTGGAAACGATCACATCGGTGCTGTTATCGCTAACGGGGAGATCCTCGATGTCGCCCTGGCGGAATTCGACGTTGTTGAAACCCAGTTTTTCAGCATTCAGCCGGGCTTTCCGGATCATCTCCGGGGTGAAGTCGACGCCGATGACCTTGCCGGTATCGCCGGTGGCTGCGCGTGCCACAAAGCAATCGTTGCCGGCACCGGATCCAAGGTCGAGCACGGTGTCGCCCGGTTCGATGTAGGCAAATTCGGTGGGCAATCCGCAGCCCAGGGCGAGGTCGGCATCGGGGTTGTAGCCCTCCAGTTGCGCGTACGATTCCGACATGATCGTGTAGGTTCCGGGCGTGCCCACCCCACAGCAGGAGGCAGCATTGGTTTCCCTGCTTTGCAAGGCAATCTCCGCGTATTTTTCGCGGACGGTGGTTTTCATAGCTTCGGCATTTTTCATGTTGTGTGTTTTTGTTTTTTATAAAAATGAGGGTGTAGTGTCGGCGTGACTCGAAGTCACGCCGACACTTAATTTCTGTTTTTCAATCAATCAGGAACATACGTGCATTAAATTTTCAGGAAAATAAATTAGCAGGAACAATCGCCACCTCCCGGGGTGCAACAGGCATTCAACAAGTTGCGCAGGCGAGCAACAGCCTCCCAATTGATGCAATAGCAGGATTTTACACCTTCCACCGTGCCGGTAATCAACCCGGCAGCCTTTAGTTCTTTCAGGTGTTGGCTTACGGTGCTTTGCGCAAGCGGCAGCACATCGACTATTTCGCCGCACACGCAGACATTGCGTTGAGCCAGTTCTTTCAAAATGGCTACACGCGCCGGGTGCCCAAGGGCTTTAGCCAGTTCGGCCAGCTCGTTATCGGTTGCGCTGAAGACTTCCTTTTTTTGCGTTCCCATATTTTACAGTCAGTGGTATTGGTTGGCTGTTGTATTTAATCGCAAAATTACGATGAATATTTAGGGACGCAAGCTTTTTTGAAAAAATTAATCGTAAAAATACGATTAAGGCATTGCGGGCGTATTTATTTCTATTTTCGCCACATCATTTTAACCCGAACCGTATAAAAACACAAAAATCGCCTTTGAAACGTCCATTAGTACTGATTTACCTGGTAGATGGGGCCCGGCCGGATGTCATGCAGGAATTGATCGAATCCGGCGATCTGCCCAACATTCGCAAGGAAATTGTCGAACCGGGTACCTTCCGCACCGCAACTTCCTGTTTCCCCTCGACTACCGGACCGGCTTACCTGCCCTTCCTGACTGGTTGTTTTCCGGGCACGATCAACATCCCCGGGATTCGTTGGCTGGAAAAAGCGGCCTACCACCGCAACCGTTGGGCGCGTAACAGCTTTCGCAGTTATTGCGGTTATGAAGCAGCCTATTTTAACGATGATATCCCCGATGACCGGCCTACACTCCATGAATTGTTTGACCGGCCATTCAACATATTTTCCATGATCACCCGCGGGGTGCCGAAGGGGCATGACCTGACGGCTAAAGTGAAATCGGGATTATACATGCGGGCACATTTCCGGCATAAATGGGAGCCGGTGGATCATGCTTCGCATCAGCATCTGATGCTTGGCCTGGATCAGGACCCGGAATTTATTTTTGCCGTATTTCCGGGTGTCGATTCAAATTCCCACTTGCAACATCCCCGACACGAGCGCACCATTCAGGCCTATAAATATGTGGATTTCAGTGTAGGCCAGGTCGCGGAAAAGCTCAAAAAACTCGGCCGCTGGGACGAAACCCTGGTAATCATGATTTCCGACCACGGCCTGAGTGCCACGGATACGCACCTCGATCTGGCCAATTTTCTCAGCGATCGCGGCCTGCGTACACTGGCATACCCGATCATATGGACGCATAAGCCTAAAGCATCGGTGATGATCTCCGGTAATGCTGCAGGGCACGTGTACAGCCTGCAAAACCGGGGCGGAGAACCCCTGGTTGGGGATGCCGTGCCGCAAAGCATGGGAGATATCTGGCCGGAGCTACTGGTGCAACCTGAAGTGGACTTTGTCACCTGGCGCCAGGATGCCAATACGTTTGCCGTGGAGTCGGCCAAAGGCAGGGCCTGGGTACAGCGGCAGCATGCAGGGTTATGCTATTTGCCACAAACGGGCGATCCGCTCGGCCTGGGTAAAATTGACACCCCGCTCGATCACCAACAGGCCCTGGAAGCCACGTTCGACTCGGAGTATCCCGATGCCCTGGTTCAGCTGGAGCAATTGTTCAACTGCACCCGCTGCGGCGATTTTGTTGTGACTTCCAAAACAGGCTGCGACCTGCGCTACACCTGGGAATGGCCCGAGCATCATGGCTCGCACGGGTCGCTACACCGGGAACACATGATGGTGCCATTTATTTACAACCGGAAGGGTTGGGATCCCCGGCCTGCCCGCACAGCCGATGTGTTTAACACTGTGTTGAAATGGGCCGGTCGGCCAACACTTGACAATACCGATGGAAAAGCCCTCTGTTGATACCTCCAAATTATTGCCTTCGCGAAAAGCCATTGTTCGCGGTATTCAGGCCTTTATCGTTTTTTCGGCAGCCGGCACGCTGTTTGGTTTGTGGTGGAAACGACCTGCGGGTTTTGACGTGGTGCTGGCCGGGCTGGACTGGCGCTTTATCGGTTTGTTGATCCCGCTCATTGGCCTGGACTATTGGTTGGGGGGCATGCGGTATCGCTTGTTTTTGAATGGCAATCACTTCCCAAATGTGTCGCTGTGGGATTGTATGCGTTCGAATTGGGCCAATATGTTCATGGGTGCTGCCACGCCATTCCAAAGCGGTGGCGGTCCGGCCCAAATGTTTGTGCTCTGGCGCAAGGGGGTTCGGGTTGCCGACAGTTTGCTGCTGTCTACGGTAAATCTGAGCGCTACCATGGTGTTTTTTCTGTTGTCGAGTGTGGTGGCTTTACTTTGGATTCCGCCGGGGCTGTTTGGAGAAGATCTGAGTCCGGCATTCCGTGCAGGATTTATAGCGCTTGCAAGTTTTGCAACCCTGATCCTGCTTATATTAATTTTTCCGAAAGCAGCACATGTCGTTTTGCAGCGAATTGCGGGTTTATTCCCACTTCGGAGCGATGGCGCCCGGGACAAGCGTACCCGCATTCTGGAAAGAATCGATTCGGAGATTCAACGCTTCGGCGAAGGTTTTCGCAGTATTTTGAAATTCAATAAATCGGGGCTGGCGCTCACGGTAGTTGCCACTTTGGTGTTGTTTTCCAACAAATACCTCATGGGCTATGTGGTAGCCCGGGCGATGGGGCAGGATGTGCCGTTTGATGTGTTCATCGGCTTGCAGGTGATCCAGTTGTTGCTCATTTACTTTGCGCCTACTCCTGGGGCCTCCGGCGTAGCCGAACTTTCCTCAGTCTGGCTGATGGGTAAACTGATGCCGGAATCAATCCTGTTAATTTACGCCGTTTTATGGCGTTTTTTCACCACCATTTTAGCCGCCATCATAGGCGGGTTTGTGTTGTTGGGTGAAGTGCAGGCAGCAGAAAAAACTGGGTTAAAAGAAGCATGAGCCACTTCAACAATTGAAGTGACTCATGGATGCTTCTTTCTAACCGAATCGGCAGTTTATTTTTCGGGACCGTATTCCAGTACCAGTTCGAATTCGACGCGGCGGTTACGTTCGCGGCCTTTTTCCGTTTTGTTGCTGGCAATTGGTTTTGTTTCGCCGTATCCTTTGGAGTGCAGCCGGTTTTCTGAAATACCGCGGTATACGAGGTAATCATAACAAGCCCTTGCGCGGTCTTTTGACAACTGGAGGTTCTTTTCAGAGCGTCCGACATCGTCGGTATGACCCCGAATGTCCAGTTTGTAGTCGGGATACTGGTTCATGATTTCCACAATTTCGTCGAGCACCTTAAAGGAGGAAATTTTCAGATCAGCCCGGCCGGTTTCATACTGTACGTTTTTCGTCACAAATTCCAGGCGTTCTTTCGTTTCCTTTTTGACTTCCGGACAGCCGAAGTTGGTGGCCGGGCCGGCAGTATTTGGGCACTTATCAAGATTGTCGGCTACGCCGTCGCCATCCGTATCCGGGCAACCACCCATGGTGCCGGCGGCATCGGGGCAGGGGTCAACATCATCGGCTACACCATCACCGTCCCTGTCTTTAATCAGGGGGCAACCGTTATTGCTGCTTGGGCCTGCTTCGCGCGGGCATTTGTCGTCTTTGTTAGCCACGCCGTCGTAGTCCGAGTCGGGGCAGCCTTTGACCGTACCGGCCTCATCCGGGCATTCGTCATCTTTATCGGCCACGCCATCGCGATCGGTATCGGGGCACCCTTTGAGTGTACCGGCTTCGGTCGGGCAGTCGTCATCTTTATCGGCAACGCCGTCTCCATCCGTGTCCGGACAACCAGCGGTAGCGACAGTACCGGCTTCGGTCGGGCAGTCATCGTCTTTGTCGGCAACACCGTCGTTGTCCTGATCCGGGCAACCCATCGCTGCGGCCGGACCGGGTTGATCGGGGCATTGATCGGTAAGGTCGGGGACGCCGTCCTGGTCGCGGTCGGCCGGTGGCTCGGGTTTGGGTTCTGCTTTGTGCAGCAGGTAAACGAAGCCCAAACCCAACTGTACGTTATCGCGCAGGTCATTGGTCGCTTTCCGGTATTCCACTTGTGCATTGACGAATGCAAATTGTGAAATTCGAAAGTTCACACCGGCGCCAAAAGGGAATTGGAGGTGCCCGTTTTCAAATTCTTCCAAAAAATAACCGCCGCCAGCAAACGCGTAGGGCGAAATTTTGGCATCCTCGCGGATATTTTCAAGATGAAAAACGAGGTCGAGACTGGTAGTAACGGTATTCCCCGTGGTGCCCGGCAATTTGGCCAGTCCCAGTTTGAAGGGAATGCCCACATTCAGGAATGGGGCAACGTTTCGGAAATAGCCGACTTCGAAGCCTTCACCGAGTTTGAAATCTTCATCGTTCAGGGAGCCGTAATCAAAGAAATTGAGTTTGGCATGAACGGCATTGGGAAAAGCCTTGTTTTGGGCTGTAATCGTTGTGGCGTGGGTCAATCCCCACAGCAGAAAAAGGAGTAAAAGGATAAATTTTCTCATCGCGTTTCAGATTTAACCGGCATCAAACAAAAAAGATACCAACTAACCTGAAACGGGTAATTTTTTAAACCCTCAAACAGCAGTGAATTTACCTTGGTCGCCTATCCGACTTTTATGCGCTCTTCTCCTGATCTTGGCGCAGTAGTCTGGCGGCCAGTTTTCGGGCCTCCTGCCGTGGACTTTTCCACCATTGCACCGATAAAATCGGCACGCTGGTCACATTCCGCTTGGCAAAATAGCGCTGCACCTTTTTTTCCCATTCATAGGAGGGTTGCTGGCTTTTGGCAAGCACGCCATCGTAAAGCAGGATGCTCCGGCTATCGTCGCGTTGCACCACCGTGGGCGCCATAACGCCCTCCACAAGTGCATTGCGCTGTAGTTGGCCGGGCTCAAAGTAGGGTTGCATGGCATATTCCACCTCTTCCATGAAGGTGGTGGTGGTGAAACTGGTTTCCGGATAGTCCAGCAATGCTTTCATCGTAGCCAATTGCTCGTCGGCGCCCGTTTTGTCCCCGTTTTGAACCAACTCGCCAAAACTGACGAGGTGCGATAAGACGCAGGTGCCAATAAAACTTTTGTTGGCCGCCAATACCGAGTGCAAACCCGGCGGAATAGAGTGGGCGATATAAATTTTCTGCGTGGCCCGGGTGAGGGCTACGTGGAGTTGGTTGAAGCCCAATTGCGTATTCCAGAAATGCAGGTGGTTGGTCAGGTTGCCCTGTGCATCGACCAGCCCGTGCGTAATGGAAAGCAGTAAAATATCGACATGCTGGCCCTGTAATTCAGCAAACTGGTATACGCCCAACCCGTTGAGGTGGAGTTGCTGAATTTTTTCGTGGCCGGCAGTTCTACGCTGGCGGATTTTCAGCAACTGCCCAGCGATCAAATCGCGTTGCTCTACCGTGGAGCAGGCAATGCCAACAACCGGGTAAGTTTTAGCGGGTGTGGGTTCGATCAGGTTGAGCCAGTCGATGATCTGCCGCGCTTCGGCCTCATTGGTGGCGGTGCTTTCATCGTAACGGCCTTCCACGTCGGCAACCACGGTAACGTCATGGGCAGAAAAGCCCGAGGGGAGCCGTTGGAATGGTGTGCCAAATGCAATCTGGTTGAACCGGATCCATTCTTCCGGGCTATCCTGGTGCTGATATTCGAGGGTGTAGGCTTTAGCATCCAGGGTTTTGCAAAACTCGAGCAGGTCATCTTCTGCATCCGGGGTCATGTCTTGTTTGACATCGCCGAAGATAACGAGGCTTTTGGCCAGGTCGAACAGGTGGTAACATTCCTGCTTGGGTATGTTGTGGGCTTCGTCAACCAGTACGAGGTCGTACACCATGTTCGAAGCCTGCACGAGATCCAGGGCCACCTGGGGTTTGACCAGCAATGCCGGAAGCGTTTCGGTGAGCGCTTCCATGTGTTTTTCGAAAAGTTCGTCGGCCTTGTGTGTTTTTGACAGCGTCCGGTTGTTTTTTCCAAACCAGGTTTTGAACGCAGTGGAGTCGGCCGATTTCAGCGCTCGTAGCGCCTTGAATTTCCGGGCTTGCCAGTGTGCACTGATCTGGCCGGGCAGGAGCTGTGCCAATTCGCGGGCGTTTTGGTAGTAATTTTCGAGTGTTTCGTCATCCCACTGCAAGCGGGGATTGTATTCATTTTGTAAAAAGTGGTGCAGGTACCAGCTTTGAAAGGCGGCAATCCAGTTGTGCGGTTTTACTTTACAAAGGGCCCGAACGACCTTTTGCTCCGGAATGGAAAGTTTGAGCCAATGGCTTTGCCAAATGTAGAAATCCTGGAAATCCCGCAGGTAAAACTGGGTATTTTCCAAACGCGCGATAACATCTTCCAGAAATTCCTGTCGCTTCGGGATGGTAAGCATTTCGTGTTTGAGCGCGTCCTGATAGAGTGCCGTGCTGTTGAACTCTTCAAGAAAGGAATCCATAGCCGCCTCAAGGTCCTTGATCTGCTCGCGAAAATCGAGCTCGCCATGGATACTTTTGGCGTTGAGCCTCCGGACATCTTCACGAACAATCCCCGGAATACGCCGCCGCCATTGGCGGAGTGCATTGTCAAAGCTCTTGGCAAGCTCCGCTATTTTTTTGATGTTCCGAATGTCAAACGCTACCGGAAATTCAAAGTCAAAATATTTGAGTGCGGAGTAAGACTGCCGCAGGGTTTCATAGGCTTCGCCGAGTTTTTGCTTGGCAGCAGAAATTTGCTTGTAGCGGTCGGAAAACACGCCATACAATTTTTCCGTACCGGAGGCCGGCTTTTCAAATTCCGGTCCGAAACGCTGAACACCGTCCTCAATGCTGTCCTGAATGCGTTTGGTTTGGGCTGCCAGTTCGAAGAAATGCTGTTCATAATGATCCAGCAGGGCTTCGGAGTAATCATTGGTTTTTGAAATAAACCGGTGATGGATGGCGGTGGCCTTATCAAGCAGCATTTTAACCTGGTTCTCCGTCCAGGCCAGGCCATCAGCACTCGAGCGCTCCGTAAAGATGGCGCTGTCGAGGTTGTTGAGCGGATGGTCGAGGGTAGGGAAACGGCGGAACAGGGGCTCGCTGTCGTAAATAGCGGCTTCGATCCCGTCGTATTCGTCTTTGTTAAATAAAAAATCGGTCAGGTTGATCTGGCTGAGCAACAGTTCTTTCCCTTCCGTGCGGTTGGCGCGCAGAAACTGGCCCACGGTTTCCGTGAAATTCATTTCCCCAAAAATGGGCTCGTGCAGATCGAACCAGGCCTGATCCAGTTTACCTTTCTCACGCAGGGTTTTGTTTAATGCTGTTTTAAAAACCTCTTCGTTGTAGTCGACTTTTGTCTTGTTTTCAGCGGCCATGCGGAGCATATCGGCCAGCATCATATGGTCACTTACCGTATCGCGAAGCACGAATGATACGTCCCCAAAGCCGTGTTCAAGCAAAAACTTTTGCGCGCGGCGCAGGGCGTTTATACTCTTGGAAACGACCAGACATTTTTTTCCGTTGGACAGGGCATTGATCACAATGGCCGAGATCAGGTAGGTTTTGCCTGTCCCGGAAGCGCCCTCGACAACTGTCAGGGAGTTTTTGTGTACCGCCTCCAATACCGAACGTTGGGAAGGGTCGAGCGGGAGCATAGTTAGCGCGTGGTTCCATTCCAGGTCGGCCGGGAGATCGGGCGCGACGACCGGGGCAACCGTAACGGTCGTTCGGGGCAGGATGGGAAATATCCCCGCAACTGCCGACCAGCGCAATTGGCCTTTTTTAACTGTTTTTTTCAGGTCATCCTCGGTAGGGCAGGGTTGGACGCTGAGGGGCAGGCCTTCCTCTTCCAGGTTGAGCGATTCGCGGATGGCGCCGGAGAGGTTGGTGAGGGTGCTTGCGTTGAGTTCGTTGTTTTCAGCAAGTTTCCGGGCGCTGGCGGAATAATTGGTGCCTTTCAGGGTATCGATGAGGTGGAAAAGCGGATAGTTGGGGATGATGTACTGGCTTTCTGTTTTCAATACCGTCCATTCATCGGGGTGCTGGGCATGGGGTTCGAGTTGTGTTTGCCATAAAAAAAGCGGTGCATGGAGGTCGTACCCTCCGAGTTGGGCGAATACGAGCGGATAGCCGACCCCCAGGTTTTTGGTGCCAAATACTTTTTCGCGGTTTTTTGCTTCAAAATAAAAATGGTTGAACCAGATGGTTGCCGGGTGGGTGGCTTTTACCGGGAGGTCGAAATGCTTGTTTTCCACCAAAGCGCTGATACACTTGATGGCAAATTCATTATCATTGAGCGCATACAGATCAGCGCGGTCGAGGCTGTTAGGCAGGGTTTTTAACCAAATCAGGGCATCGCCGCTGTAGGCAGGGGGGGCTGGGACAGCGCGGTTTTGGGTTGTTTCCGATACAGGTGTTGGAGCGGCGGTATCCGGACTATTGTTTTCCATATTAAATCGGTGAAATTGCGATTAAGCGGTGTGTAGCTGGAGTTTTGACACAAATATATCCTGCAAATGCGCAGAAATAGTAGTTTGATGAAATAATTTGTTGGTTGGCTGTAATGTGTTGCTAAAATTCCGCACTGAAGGTTGTACCTTTGCGCCGGCGCCGGGCGACCAGCTCCTGCAAAACTCCCCCAGGGCGGAAACGCAGCAAGGGTATGCGGTTGTAGCGGTGTGTCTGGCGCTTTTTTTTATCCGCCATAGCCTTGGCGAAGGCGGATTCTCCCCCTCCTTCCCGCCAGCCTTAATTTTTTCAGTCAAGCGCTCACTCCTTAAATCTTTTTTATGCAATTTTTCGTAGACACGGCCAACCTCGATCATATCCGGGAAGCCGCTGAATTGGGCATCCTGGATGGTGTAACCACCAACCCCTCGCTCATGGCCAAAGAGGGTATTTCAGGTGAAAAAAATATCCTGAAGCACTACCTTGACATTTGTAATATTGTAGGTGAAGGTCGCGACGTGAGTGCGGAGGTGATCTCTACCGATTTTAAAGGCATCGTCGCGGAAGGCAAACGTTTGGCTGAAATTCACGAAAACATTGTGGTCAAAGTGCCGATGATCCGGGAAGGCGTAAAAGCAATCGCCCATTTCACCGAAATCGGCATCCGCACCAATTGCACCCTGGTTTTTTCTGCCGGCCAGGCTATCCTGGCTGCCAAAGCCGGCGCCACCTACCTTTCGCCGTTTATCGGTCGGATCGACGATATTGGTTGGAACGGCATGGCCCTCATCCGCGAAATTGTGGAGATCTACAACAACGCCGGGTACGATACAGCTGTACTTGCAGCCAGCATTCGCAATCCGCTTCATATAATTGACGCGGCCAAGGCCGGCGCCGATGTAGTGACCTGCCCCCTGAGCGCTATCCTGGGCTTGTTCAAACATCCATTGACGGATATTGGGTTGGAGCAGTTTCTGGCAGATCACCGGAAGGCGAATTCTTAGATACCACGGAGGCACAGAGTACACGGAGTTTTTTCTTTTTAAAAAACAGCCATTCGTGTACTCCGTGCCTCCATGGTAAAAAAATCTACGCGCTGCGGCTCAAACCGTCTCCTCCTCGTCAGAATCCGACTTTTTTTCCTTCTTTTCCCCTGCGGCAAAATCCTTCGCCTTCTCCCAAAAATCCTTGCCTCTTTCCGTAGCCTCGGCGGCTTCCTCTTTTACATCGTCCAGCAATTCTTTGGCCTTGTCGGTAAGGAAACCCAGGGCGCCGCCTTCGTGCCCCGCAATTTTCTCGCGCGCCGCTTTGGCTTCTGCTGCTTTTTCTGCCGCTTCCTTCTTGGCCTCAGCGGCCATTTTTTCTGCCTTTTCACTCCATTCGGCGAGTTTCTCGCCGGCGGCGTCTTTCAGTTTCCCAAATTTTTCGGCTGCTTCGGCTTTCAAGTGCTCTAATTGCTCGGCGGCTTTATCCGCCATTTCTTTGGCGGAGTCTTTCAATTTATCAAATTCTTTGTCTTCCATGGTATTCTGTTTTTAAGTTTTGGATTGGGTGCTGTTTTTCCAATATGGAACGTTTAAAAAACGTGGCGCAATCTGCTGTTCCTAAAAATAAACTTGCCATGCAGATTTAAATCAAGGCATCAAAATGTCAACTCCGCTCTTCCCAAACCTGCACCAGGTGCACCATTGTTTCGGCTGCTTTTTCCATATCCTGCACGGATACCCACTCATATTTCGAGTGGAAAGCATGTTCACCTGCAAAAATATTCGGGCAGGGCAGGCCCATAAACGACAGCCGCGAGCCATCAGTGCCGCCGCGAATGGCGCGCTTGAGTGGTTTTTCAAAGCCCGCCCGCTTGAGCGCTTCCACAGCGTTGTCCACCACCTGCGGGTAGCGCCGCAGCACCTTGCCCATGTTGCGGTATTGCTCTGTAATTTTTACATCAGCCGTTGAGTTGGGATAGCCTTCCAGCACCTTGTCTACGATCTTTTGCAGGGTGCGGGCATGGCGTTTGAGACCGCCTTCCGTGAAGTCGCGCAAAATGAGTTTAACCGTCGCTTTTTCCAGGCCGCCTTCGATGAAGGTCGGGTGGATAAAGCCCTGGCGGCCTTCAGTGTGTTCCGGGCTGAGGCGATCGGGCAGTTTGGCCAGGATTTTCCCGGCGATCTTCATGGCGTGTTCCATTTTGCCTTTGGCAAATCCCGGGTGCGCCGATACGCCATTGATGGTTATGACGGCGCCGTCGGCGCTAAACGTTTCGTCTTCAATGCTGCCGGCCGTTTCGCCGTCGATGGTGTAGCCAAAACGGGCGCCGAGTTTTTTCATATCCACTTTGTTGACGCCCCGTCCGATCTCCTCGTCGGGGGTGAACAGGATGCGGATTTTGCCGTGTTTGATCGAAGGGTTGTTGATCAGAATATTCGCAGCGTCCATGATCGCAGCCACACCGGCTTTGTTATCGGCGCCGAGCAGGGTGGTGCCGCTGGCAGTGATGATGTCGTTGCCGTGCTGATGTTTCAGGTCTTCGTGTTCTTTTTCCCGGATAACGATGGTCGGATCATCGGGGAGTACCAGGTCCTGCCCTTTGTACTTGCTGTGCACGATCGGCTTAACCCCGGCGCCGGAACAATCCGGGGCGGTGTCGACGTGTGAACACAAACATATGACGGGAACTTTTTTGGTGGTATTAGCGGGGATGGTGGCATATACATAGCCAAATTCGTCGAGCTCGGCATCCTTGATCCCGATTTCCTGCAATTCTTTGACCAGGAGCTTGCTCAGGTCTTTTTGCTTGGCGGTGCTGGGAATTGTTGTGCTGTCGGGGTCGCTTTGCGTATCAATTTGAACGTAGCGCAGAAAGCGCTCTTTGGCGGTGTGTTTGTACATATTTGTGCTTTACAATTTACGATTTACGAATTTGGATTTAGAACTTGTCCAGGCTTTCATCACTGGCCTCCAAACGGCTAATTTTATTCCATGCTGCGTTAAATTTCTCACCGGATTGCCCACATACGGCTGCGAAATTTGTCTTGCCTGAAATAAAATTCCCCCGTTTTCGGCTCAGCATGAAAACCTGGACAAGTTCTTCCGGTTTCAGATGGGCAGGTTACCAGGTTTTTGCTAAAAAGCGAGCTAGTTTAAGGCAAAAATAGGAGTCGGACGGCATGAGTCGACCAACTTGGGCCACAAAGGGATAATCGTAAATCCAAATTCGTAAATCGTAAACGGGCACTAGCCGCCCGGCTTCGCATTATCATTCACGTCGCCGATCTTGACACCCTTGAAATTGGCGTCGGCCACATTGTCCTGCAAACCGTTTAGCTGTAAAAACTCCGGAGGCGGGCCGCCGGGAAAGCCGGTGAAGGGGTTGCTGGGATTCGGAAAATTCGTCAACGCGGGAAAAAAGCGCCAGGAGCTGACGTTCGGGAATGCCGAGTTGAGGCCCAGCAAAATTTTCCGGCCTTCCACGATATCGATGGTGGTGACCGTGTTGCTGCCGTTGGCGTCGGCGGCGATGATTTTCCAGGGCGAGTCCAAGGTTTCCAAACTCAACACGTGTTTATTGATCAGGGAGAGGTCGAAGGTGGTGATTCCGTTGATGTCGTTGGTATCGCGGCTGGGTGTGATTTTGTAATTGAGTCCGGCAGGCAGGTTCGCAAACAGGTAGTTCCCGGAGGCATCCGTCCGGGTAGTCCGGGTTTCGTCGCCGCTTAGGGAAACCAGCACGTTGGGCATCGGTACATCCCAATGTGTCCGGATGTTGCCGCCGATATTGATTGTCGTTGGGGCGGGCTGGATATACCCGTTTTGCGTGGTTGCGCCGGTGTTATTCGGGTCGAGCCATTCTTTCAGCCGGGTATCGGCGGTGGCGCCCTGGTCCCAGGAGAGGTCGAAGCGGCCAAACCAGGAATTTACCACCTTGCAGAGGGCCGTGTCCAGGTTGCCGCCGTGGAGTTGGCCGACAATGCGTTTATTCGGATCAAACAACGGGCAGCCGGAGGAGCCGGGCTGGTAAATACCTTCTTCCGGAATGACCGACCAGTGCGAACCACCCGGTGTGCTGCCAAAGCCCGAGCCCCAGTTGATGATCTGGTTGAAAATGATCGCCGGGTTGTTGTCGATCGAAATTTTCTTGATATCCCCGTTGGGGTGGTGGATAAATGTGGAACTGGGCACATTGGTATTGGTGGCCGCCGTACGGTTCCAACCATTGAAATACAGGTTGTAACTGCCCGGTATCTGATTGAGTTTTAACAACAGAAAATCGGTTTCGTGCCGGTAAGCCACGCGGGTACAACCCAGGACCGATTTGGGCGTTGGTTCGGTTTGTGGATTGGTGCAGGTCGGCGCCTCATAGTCAAAATCAAACCGCCAGAGGTTGAAGTTGGGCAACAGGCCAATGATCTGGCAGTGATGGGCCGTAAGGAAATACGGATCACCGGAACCGCTGGTGTTGGCAATTAGCGTACCGGTGCACCAACCCGAGCCATTCGAAAAAACCATCAGGATACGCCCGACGCCGCGTTTTTCCGATTGCCAATTCTGGCCTTGGGTGCAGTTGATGTTGATGTTGCAGGCGTATGATTGTCCGAAATCTTCCGGGGTATCGTTACCGGCCGGCGCCAGCCCCGCAGGATCGTACACGTAGTCGATGCGGTTGAGGTGAATTTGGGACTGACCTACTGCTGAAGCCGGTTCGTAAAGTTCCAGCACAGCCTGGTCATCGGGTAGTACGCCGATCAGGAATTGGCCATCGGGCAAACAACTTTGTTGGGTATATGCGCCGAGCACTTTGGTTTTGTCCGGCGTGTAGGCAAAAAAGCGCGCACCGGCGGGCAGCCTAAACTGATCAAACATGAGGACGAGACCGCGGGCTTTCGGCGCTTCCAAAACCAGGCGCCAAACGCGGTCGCCATTGGCCAGATCAACCCATTGTCCGGATGTTTCCGGGGAAAAATCGACCGGAGGCAAGGGTGCTGCAAAGCGGCTTTGCTCCCGGTATTGGCCGTCTTCGATAAGCAGGGCTTTCGCGTCCAGAGAGGCTAGTTGGATCGGAGCAGGCGTTTGGGTGGCGGAAAAAACAACTTCGTGTTCAGGAGAAAAACTGGGCGGAACTCCACCCGAGCTGAATTGGCCAAAGGCACTGAAGGACAATAAAATAGCCGGCAGGATCGGTATTCGGTAACGAATGTACATGGGATGAAGAAGTATTATTAAAAAAAAATAATATTAAAAATCAGGCCAAAAATAGGCAAAGGCGGGAAAGGCGACAGAAAAATTGCTGATGACCGTTGGCTATTGGTTGTTGGCTGCACTCGGGAAATGGAAGTACCCGTTAATTGTAGCAGCCAACGGCTAACGGCCAACAACCAATAGCCAACAACCAACAACCAAACTAAAACGGATTTTGAACATCCGGATTCTCCACAAAATCTGTATCGGTAAGGGTGTGGAGAAATTTGAGTAGGGCCTGTTTTTGGTAGGTCGTCAAACCCGAATATTTGACCGGATTGGTGCCGGGGATCGGGAAGCCGACGGTAGCGATGAAAGGATCGCGGTTGGGCGCCGGTTTACCATGACTGCTGTAATGTTCAATTACTGCTTCGAGTGTCTGAAAACGGCCATCGTGCATGTATGGCGCTGTCAAAGCAATATTTCGCAAGGTCGGTGCGCGAAACTTCCCGTTGTCCGTGGCATTACCGGTAACCTCGCCCAAACCTTTGTCCACAAATTCATCGAGTGTGCCTACGGAGTCCAATCCGTTGTTGAAAAACTGGTTTCCGGTAAGCGTAATGCCACCGTGGCAATGGAAACACTGGGCGTCGGGCAATCCCACAACCAGGCCTTCATCGAAGAACATAAGTTTGCCGTCCAGTTCTTCATCGTCAAGGGCATCCAATTCCCCCTGCAGGTAACGATCGAATTTGGACTTTCCACTGCTGATCAGTGTGCGTTCAAACTGGGCAATGGCTTTCGCAGCCAGTTCTTTGGTTATTCCTTTAGTCGTATTGATCCCAAATGCCTTGCGAAAACGAGCCGGATAATCCGGGTGCTTTTTCAATTTTTCAATAACATTCGGCCAGGTATTGTGCATCTCAATCGGGTCTTCGACCGGCCGCAATGCCTGGTCTTCGAGGGTGGGGGAGCGTCCATCCCAAAACAGGCGGTTGGTGGCATAGGCGACATTCTGCAAACTCATGGCACTGCGCCGGCCAGTGATTCCATCGATACCGGTAGAAACGGCGAGGTTGTCCGTAAAACTACCCTGCGGCAAATGGCAACTGGAACACGACTGGGTGCTGTCGGCCGACAGGATCGGGTCGTAAAACAAGCGCCGGCCCAATTGCACTCCCTCCACGGTCATTGGGTTGTCGGCAGGGATTTGGATTTGCGGAAAATGCCCGGGTTTTACGATCGTGTACGTCTGCGGTGCATACGGAATGTTGGTAAGATCCAGTTCGCCGTCGTCGGGTGGATTCGGCGTGTCCTTTTCACAAGCCGGCCACACCAGCACAATACCGAAAAGAAATAACAGGGTGGAAATCCGCCACGGGAATGCAATGGCTTTTCCTTTCATAATGCAAAAAATAAATTGGCAGGTGGTGACTATTTGACGGTAGTGGCATTGCCAAAGTTGTCCATAAGTTTGTTGGCAATCACTACGTCGTTGACGTCATTGGATGTGATCTGGTTGTAGGCATTGCTCAGGTCGAGCCAACTGCCGTTCAGGAGGAAAACCTGCTTCAAATCAAATTCAACGGTGATGCCGGCGCCGGGTTCTACCTTGATTGGCATATTGAACGCGTAATCGCGGTACGCCGCATCCGAGCCGCAGTGGTAGATCAGCGCGCCATCGGCCTGGCCATTGCTGTTCAGGTCGACCTGGCCTTCGATCTTGTTAAAAATGTAACTTTTCCAGCCCAGCCAATACTCATTCTCATTGCTGAGCGGATGCCCTGCCGCGAAATCTTTCGGTTGCAGGGCATTAAGGTTTGGCGGAACGCCGTAGCCCAGGCGAATGCCGGTGTAATCGCCATCGGGCACGTTGGAAATCGCGATGGGCACCTGTACGGCAAAATTATCCGGAGCCAGATCGGGCGTGAAGTTTACCCATTCGATATCGCTGATCTTCACATCACCGGCAGAGCCGCCCAACAGCGTGATATTCGACATGTACGTATTGAATCGCGTCAGTTGCACCTTGTACGTATCGTAGTCATACGCCTTGAACTTCTCCAGTGGTTGTCCGTCGTACAGAGCTTTGAAGGTGATGGTCAGGGTTGAGGTAGGGCCGGAATCAGGGTTGTCCTTACAGCCTGTAAAAGCCAGAATGCCGATCAGAAGGCTGCCTGTTAGCGTCAATTTCATGCTTGTGGTGTTATTTGTTTTGGAAAAAACGGTTTTTGTAAAGTTCGGGTATTTCTACTGTGTAACACGAAAAACCTGTGGCAGGTTGGCTACAATCCGGGTTTTCCAGGCCGAAATGTCGCCCGATGACAAATCCACATTCCGGAACATTTCCCGGAAATCGGTCGTCAGGTTGATCTTGAAATCGTATCCGCTTTCGTGGGTGAACACGCCGGTTTGCTGCAACTGCACCGTGGTAAAATCAGGCTGATGAAACAACAGCGTATCCGGCGCGGTACTGCTAAACGTATCGCGGGTTAGCACGAGTTTCAGGGCGACAAAACCCGTATCGCGTCCCAGCCAAAGCCCCTCCGACTGCGGCCGGAGTGGATGCCCGGTAGGTGCCAAAGCCGGGATAACCTGCTGGGCAGCGTCCGGCAAACCAACCTGAAAGTGTACTGCGTCGAAAGCGCCGCTGGGCCTGAACGTGCCGATAGGGTATTCCACCACAGTGCGCCTGATCAGCAGAAAATCATCCGTAAAGGTGGTTTGGGTGGTATCGCCGCCGGGTCCCCAGGTTTTTAACTGGACGGTGTCGCTTACCGCAATTGGTGTACCACCCTGGAGTATCCGGAAATCGGACAGGTAAAAAATGGCCTGTTTAAGCCTGAACCACTTTCCGGGAGAATATTCATAAGCCGTATCGGGCTTCCAGACCAAGGTGTCATACCGGGGCAGCAACACCAAGTTGAGCGCAGGATAGGTGCAGCAGCAGTTCTTATCGGCGGCAGCGTCGAAGTTTGTCGCCTCAATGTCCAGGCAGCCCTCGCGGGGTTCGTAGCAGTTGGAATAGGTCAGCACGCACAAAAAAAGTAGGCCAAATAAAGACCATAGACCAGGCGTAACACGCCATGGTGACAGCCTGCCGAGTTTTCTATTTCCCATTTGCCTGTTTTTCTTTTTCAATTTCCCGCATCATTTCCTTGACGATCTGTTTGAGTTGGGAAGAGAATTCTTTTTCCAGAATCCAGTGGTAGTAATTCCGGTCTTTGGCCAGGATTTCCTTCACCGGCTGGCCGTTGTATTTTCCAAAATTAAACACGGCGGTCCCATCCGGTTGCACGCGTATTTTTTGGGTGGCATCGAGGAAATTCAGATCGTTGGTGAAATCGTGCAATACCTGCATGTTGTTCTGAATAGGGGCCGGAATCCGGTTGCCGTCCTCATCCAACATGTCAACGCCTTCATACGCCTTTAACTGGCCTTTGAATACGTCAATCGTTGTGCGCACATCGACCAGGGCATCATGCGCGTCGGTCATTTCCTGGCCGCAATAAAACCGGTATGCCGCTTTCAGCGTGCGGGGCTCCATTTTGTAAAAAATACGTTGCACATCGATCAGGCGGCGCTTGCTGATGTCAAATTCCATGCCCACGCGGGCAAATTCTTCCATGAGCATGGGCACGTCGAAGCGGTTGGAATTGTAGCCGGCGAGGTCTGCGTTGCCAATGAAGTCCCAGATTTTTTGCGCCAGTTGGCGAAAGGTGGGTTTGTTTGCCAAATCCTTCGGCGTGATGCCGTGAATGGCCATGGACTCTTCAGAAATCGGGATGCCGGGGTTGACGAGTTCGGTCAGTTCAGACGGCGGGTCGCCGTTTTTATGCAGTTTGACGAGGGCAATTTGTACAATCCGATCGCGGATAACATTCAATCCGGTGGTTTCCACATCAAAAAAAACAATATCGCGATCGAGGTTTAATTCTGTCATGTCAGGTTTGATTAGTTGTTTGCAGCGGCGCTGCGGCTATTCGGAGTCCAGCAGGCCTTGTTTTTTTGCCGTTTCTCCAACACCGTGCAGTTGCACCGGTTTTTGAACTTTTTTCATCCGGATATTGAGCATTTCCACAAAAAGGGAAAAGAAAATGGCAAAGTACAAGTAGCCTTTTGGTACAGCGCCGTCTATGAAATGCCCGAGATGCGCAGCCTCGGCGATCAGTGAAAAACCGATCAGGATGAGGAACGCCAGACCCAGCATTTGAATTGTCGGGTGTTCATTGACAAAGCGACTCACAGCCCCCGAAAATACGATCATGATGACCACTGAGGCAATCACCGCGATGATCATGATCAGCAGGTTGTCGGCAATCCCGATGGCCGTGAGGATAGAATCAAAGGAAAAAACAATGTTGATCAGGGCAATCTGGGTAATGACGGCATTGAGCGCCGTTTTTCCCGATTTTACTTTGGGGTCGTCCTGCTCTTCGGGGCTTTCCAGTTTGTGGTGGATCTCTGTGGTCGCTTTGTAAAACAAGAAAAGCCCCCCTAAAAACAGGATGAGTCCCTGGCCGGTAACATCGCCATGCAGCCCGGGCAGGTCGACGGTGAAAAGCGGGGCGTTCATGCCGATTATCCACACCAGACCAAAGAGTAAAATTATGCGCAGGATCATTGCCAGGATCAAGCCTACATTGCGCGCTTTGGGTTGATCTTCCGCGGGAAGTTTTGCCGAGATAATAGAGATGAAGATGATATTATCCACTCCAAGTACAATTTCCAGAAAGGTCAGGGTGAACAAACTGACCCAAACGTCGGCAGATGCAAAATCGGGCATGGCAAAAAGGAACATGGCAGGCAATTCGTTAGTTGTCAATGTAAAATCGTGGCAATGTTACGGCTTTTCAATGTTCCGTAGCCGACAATTGACTGGTTTTGGCTAAACCAGGATGCCGTGTAGCTGTTCGAATAATTAGTTTTGAGTTTTAAACAAATCGACACATGAAAAAACTTATCCTGCTTTCCGTTTTTTACTGTACTACCGCTGCACTTTTGGCCCAGGGCATGCCTAAAAAGTATGTGTTGCTGGAGCATTTTACCAATTCAAACTGCTCGATCTGCGCTTCTAAAAATCCGGCTTTTCACACCCTCATTAGCGGGTATGCCGACGATGTGCGGCACCTTTCCATTCACCCGCCAATTCCGTACAGCGCGTGCAAGTTTTACCAGACAAACACAACGGAAAACTCCGTGCGCACCACTTTGTACGGGATTAACGGCACACCTCGTGTGGCGCTGAACGGCATCCTGGCTCCGGTGACTTCCCAACTCCTGCCCCAGGCTACCCTGGAAGCCCAATTGGGCCAGGAAAGTCCGATTGCCATTGAGGTCACCGAAGGCGGTACTGCTCCGGTCAAAACGGTGAGCATTACGGTGAAAACCTACGGTACGGTACCGGCGGGCAGTTATAAACTCTTTGTCGCAGTTGCCGAAAGCACGGTAAACTACAGTTCGCCAAATGGTGAGCAGAAACACTACGATGTGTTCCATGCGATGCTGCCCGGCATTGACGGCCAGAACATCACCTTGCCCGCGGTGGGTGGCTCGATAACGTACAACTATTCCTTCACGCATTCTGCGCCTTCCGGTTGGACGTCCAATTTCGACTCCCTCTACGTACTGGCATTTGTTCAAAACGCCGGCACCAAGGAAATTTTAAACACAGGCACCCGCTTCGACCCGCAATTTGTCGGCACCAATGAAGCGGCCAAACCGCAGGCCATTCGCATTCAACCCAACCCGGTGCAGGACGAAGCCTCCGTTTTTTTGCCCGATGAAACTGTTGAGCGCGTAGACGTTTTTTCAATTAATGGCAGCCTGCGCTACACCAGCCGGGTGCAACAAAGTGAACAAATACGCATTCCCACGGCAAATCTGACACCCGGGATCTACCTGGTAAAATTGCTTGGGGAAAACGGATTGTATGTTGGAAAAATGGTGAAAGAGTAGGGCCCGGTTTTTTTGGGGCGCGGCAGTCTCACAAGTAAGAAACTTGAAATGCCCGCCGTAGTTTGTTTTTTCACCACGAAGACACGGAGGCCACGGAGTTTGATGCTCCGTGGCCTCCGTGTCTTCGTGGTGAAAATTTGTAAACTATCCGAAACGCAAAGTTTTATGCGAAAGCCGCGGCACAACAGGAATCACAAAAAAAATCAGGAGAATACCTCGCCCAGCGGCATTTCTACGGAGAGCACCGGGTCTTTCAGCACTTCTTTGTGGGTGAACACGACATATTCGGTAGGATTGGAAAACACATACACGTTGCGCACGGAGAGCAGCACGAGCCAGCAGGATTTTACCCCGTGTTCAAAATATTTCTCCGCCTTGGAGACCAACTCCTGCAAACTTTGGGTAGGCGATAAAATTTCAATTACCGTTAGTGGAGGCTCTTTCATAGAGATTTCATCGTGCAAAAAGTCAATCTCCATTTTTGGATAAACGGCGATATCGGGTACGGATTCCCAGTTGGCTAGATCAAGACTTAACTCTGAAAAACACGTAAACCGATTTTTAGCAAGGAATTTTAGTTGGAACAGGAATTGTCCCTGAATGTATCCATGATTTCTACTGGGCATAGGTTTTCCACGTTCCGTTTCGTATGGTGTTAAACCCAGTGTTGTGTCCATCCTACGTTTAATTTTCCAACAAAAATAAAAAATTTGTTTTAAAAGTACAAGGTTCGATGTCCAGTGATTAACGGGTGCAAGGCGAGAGTCCGTATCCTCTTCCAATTTCAGATTGGACATTGATTTTTACGGTAGGTCCGCTTCAAAAACAGCCGTTCAACCACCCACGTAATTATGCGGTGTCAGCTGTTTCAGTTCTTCCTTGACGGCATCGCTGACATTCAGACCTTTGATAAACTCATGCAGTTCTTCACGGCCAATGACGGGCCGGCCCCGGGTGAGTTCCTTAAGCGCTTCGTAGGGCTGCGGATATCCCTCGCGGCGCAGGATAACCTGAATGCCTTCAGCTACGACCATCCAGTTGTCTTCCAGGTCGTCGAAGAGTTTGCCTTCGTTGAGCATGAGTTTGCCGAGGCCCTTCAGGATCGATTTGAAGGCGATGATCGTATGCCCGATCGGAACCCCCAGATTGCGGAGTACCGTGCTGTCGGTCAAGTCGCGTTGGAGTCGGCTGATGGGCAGTTTTTCTGCCAAATGTTGAAAAATAGCATTCGCCATTCCCAGGTTCCCTTCGGCATTTTCAAAGTCGATCGGATTCACCTTGTGTGGCATGGCTGAAGAGCCTACTTCGTCTTTCACCGTTTTTTGCCGGAAATATTCCATGGAAACATAGGTCCACACATCGCGGCAAAGATCGATCAGGATCGTGTTGATGCGCCCGAGTGCCTGGCATTGGGCGGCCAGGTGATCGTAGGATTCGATTTGGGTAGTCACCTTTGAGCGCTCCAGACCGAGAAATTCATGCACAAAGTCATCGCCAAACTGGCGCCATTCGTAGTCCGGATAGGCGGCGTAATGCGCATTGAAATTGCCGGTGGCGCCGCCAAATTTTGCCCGGTGCGGAATGTTGCGCAACAACTCCAGTTGCCCGTCAAGCCGCTCAACGAACACCTGTAGCTCCTTTCCCAGCAGGGTAGGCGAGGCAGGCTGTCCGTGGGTGCGTGCCAGCATAGGTACCCGGGCCCAGTCTTGCGCCAGTTGGTTTACCTGGTCGCGTACGCGTTCCAGCAAAGGATAATACACGTCTTTGAGGGCGTGTTTGAACAGCAGCGGTGTGGCCGTGTTGTTCACATCCTGCGAGGTCAGGCCGAAATGCACAAATTCTTTGAGGTGGCCGATTTCCAGGGCGTCAAAGCGTTCTTTGAGAAAATATTCCACGGCTTTTACGTCGTGGTTGGTCGTGCGCTCGATGGTTTTAATGTACTCGGCATCGGCCATGTTGAAATTTTCAAAAATGGCATTCAGCGCGTCAATTTTTTCCTCCTCAAAATCTGCCAGTTGAGGCAGCCCGTACTGACACAGGGCAATGAAATACTGGATCTCGACAAATACACGGTAGCGGATCAGGGCATATTCACTGAAGAACTCGGCGATTTCCCGGGTTTTGTCGGCGTAGCGCCCGTCAATAGGCGATATGGCTAGCAGCATAGGTGTTTTGATTTTATTTCCCAGCTATAAACGGCAATGTTGAAAAAGGAGCAAGGACCAGCTGGATTTGCAAAATTAGCAAACAAAGGTGAGTCGGTGTGGTTTGACTGAGATATGGATGATACACTCTGATAACAAAACTGAATTTCCAACTTTAGTTCCCAGCCGTGAACGGCTGGGCTGAGAAAGGGAAATGGGCAGTTTGGTTTTCAAAATCAGTAACAATATGTGCGTCGGATCATTTGATTGCTCGGTTATACATCCGACTCAAAACCGAATTCCCAATAGTTAAAGTTCTTAGCCCAGCCGTTCACGGCTGGGACGCAGGGTTATTAAATTAAGTAAAAACAAACCCGGGCCCGGGCTGTTTCTCCTGGGGAAGACGGTACATTTGCCCGCAAAAAAATTGAACCATGGATAAAAGCAATTGGATTGGCCTTGGCGTTGCGGCAGCGGTGTTGCTCTTCGTGTTTTTTAATGCCGATGGCGAAAAAAATACGGTGGTTGATGACCTGATGCAGTCGACTATGGCTATTCACGACGAAGCCATGAAAGAAATGGCGGGCATGAATCGCTACGGGCGCATGCTAAAAAGTGAAATTACCGGGTTGGATTCCTTGTCGGGTCGGGCCGATTCCATTAGAACAGTATTGCGGCAGATCAAATTGGCGGAAGAAGGCATGTATACCTGGATGAGCGAGTACAAAGCCCCGACAAAACTCTCCGAAGATGCCGCCAGTGCGTATCTGGAAGATCAAAAA
Organism: Lewinellaceae bacterium; assembly: GCA_020636075.1. Classification (GTDB taxonomy): domain Bacteria; phylum Bacteroidota; class Bacteroidia; order Chitinophagales; family Saprospiraceae; genus M3007. The sequence continues at coordinate 49,101 of JACJYO010000010.1, forward strand.
CAGAAGATCAGTAAAAATCAGCAGGACATCCAGGCAGCTACGCAAGCGGCGCGGCTGTTGATTGAACGTTAATCTTACACCATTGATCATGAAACATATTTTTATTTTTGGAATCGCACTCGTGCTGTTCACTGCCTGCAATTCCGGCAATGAACAGCGCACCCTCCCCATCCTCGGCAACCGGGTGGTAGTGGGCGACACGCTGGGGCTTTCCGGCCTGGCTGCGACCTACGACACCGGGGCAGCTATCGGTGATACCCTTTACCCGATTATTCCGGATTTCGCTTTTGTCGATCAGGACAGCCAGGTGGTTACCAATGCCACCTTCAAGGGCAAAATTTATGTTGCGGATTTCTTTTTTATCCACTGCCCAACGATTTGCCCCAAAGTGAAAGCCAACGGCCTGCGTATTTATAAAAAATATGAAAACGACGACCGGATCGTGCTCTTGTCGCATTCCATCGACGTGAAAAATGATACGGTTGCTGCGCTGAAACGGCATGCCGAAAAACTCGGTATTCAAACCAACCGCTGGCACCTGGTGACCGGCGATCACGATGCGATTTATGGCATCGCCGACGATTATTTCAGTGTGGCCACCGAAAACCCCGATGCCCCCGGTGGTTTTGATCATAGCGGTCGTCTTATTTTGGTCGACAAAAACAAGCACGTGCGTTCGTTTTGCAACGGCACGGATGCCGAAGACGTAGACCGGTTTATGAAGGATATCGACGTGTTGCTCGCGGAGCAGTTTGGCAGCAAGTAAATTTTAAAAAAGGGGCTGTTACTGCCGGCTTTCTGTTTTCTTTGAGAAAAATTTGACCCATGAAAATACTGCTGAGCCTGTCTGTTTCCTTCTGTTTTTCCGTTTCCCTGAACGCCCAAACGCTGTATCCCTGTCCAACGGCCAATGGCCCGGGCGCCGATCATTGCCCTTTTGCCTGCCTGGCTTGTAACTTGGATGGCCTTACGGGGAACACCAGCAATTTTACCGGTATTCAAGCCCAGCCATATTGCGTTTCGTATGAAAACGACCAGTGGTTTGCCTTTATCGCAGGAGCTACTTCCGGCACTTTTACGGCCACTCCCAGTAATTGTACCCTGGGGAATGGAATTCAAATTGCGCTGACGTCTACCTGTTACGGCGTGCCGATTGCCTGCGATCCGGGCGCTTACAACTACGGCGACGTGCCGGTTTCGATAACGGCCAGTATGACACCGGGGCAGGTTTATTACCTGATGATCGATGGTTTTGTGGGCGACCACTGCGATTTTACCTTGTCGGTGAGCGCGGGAGTGGTTGCCAACGATTACCCGGTTGATCCGATCGGGCCGGTTTTGGGGCAGGACACATTTTGCTATGGCTTACCCGGTACGCTTTCTGTCGATCCGGTCAATAATGCGGGTTTTTACAGCTGGACGGCCTCGCCTGGTGTACTGATCAACGGCAACGCGGGGACGGCTAATCTTCCCGCGCCGGGTAATAACTCGGTGGAAATTCAACTGACAACTGCCGACTCGGCGCAGGTATGCGTGCAAGCTGGCAACGGCTGTTCATTGCCGTTGAATACCCAATGTAAAACAGTGTACCGGGAGCCAATTGGTACCATTCACACCTTCCCGGAAGTGATTGTTTGTTCAAATGACTTGCCCTATGAGCTCCCCTGGGGTGGATCGGTGTCGACCAGCGGTACCTATGAAAAAGCATTTACCTGCGACAGCATTGTGCGACAAAAAGTGATCGTGCTGGCGCCGATTATCCGCTTTTTACCACCGCAGGCCATTTGTGCCGGTGATTCGATAGTTGTTTGCGGGCAGGCTTACACCGAAGGCGGCTCGTACACGCATACCTGCACATCGTACCAGGGTTGCGACAGCGTGATCAATTTCTCTTTGTTAGTGCTGGAGCCAATCGCCCATATTGTAACGACCATGCAAGGGCTGACTTGTAAGGATTCCCTTGTGAACCTTTCAACTATCCCCAGTGTTGGCACCAAACGCTGGCTCGACATGCAGGGCGGAATCGTGGGCACAGGTAATATTTTGACTGTTTCCGAACCGGGATTTTATTTTTTGGAAGTATCGGCATCGGCAAGTGGGACATTCTGCTCAAAATCGGATAAGATATTGATCAAGCAATTGACCGAACCGCCGCCAATTTCGGCTTCGGGAGGTATGCTGACACCACAAAGCCCCTGGGTGATCCTGCAGGTGCATTCCCTGTTTTCCAATGTTTCATTTGCCTGGACGGGCCCCGCAGGATTTTCTTCCAACCAACAAAACCCCGCGGTATCTGTTCCGGGTATGTACACTGTGACGGTGACCGACCTGGAAACCGGCTGCACGAGCAGTGCCACGGTTGAAGTCATTCAAGGGTAACTGGTTTATGAAAAATTTAAAATGCCCGGCACGGGGAAACGGGGATTCGAATCAAACGCACCGGACGTTGTCGGCGCGGTTCAACAGCTGTGCCGTGCTTGGGATTTTTTTACTCCTGCTGCTTTCCGCCTGTGGCGGTACATCCTATGCTGAAGGGGAGCGACTGTACAAAACGCATTGTGCCAATTGCCATATGGATGACGGGGTTGGTCTGAGCGCGTTGATACCGCCGTTGGCTGGTTCGGACTTTCTGGCGGCGGAGCGGGAGCGTTTGCCCTGTATTCTCAGACACGGCCTCAAGGACACGATTCAGGTAAATGGCCGGCAGTTTGCCGAAGAAATGCCCGGGGTGCCCACCTTGTCGGCAGTACACGTTACCAATATCCTGAATTTTATCAATCACAATTGGGGCAATCAACAGCCGCCCTACCGCCTGGACGAGGTGGAGCGTTTACTGGAACAATGCGAATAGGGTTGTCTATGGCGCTTAGAACTTGTCCTTGGCGTCATTCGGCTAATTTCAGCGGGTGCAGTTGCGGCTTTCCCGGGCAACTGCCTATTTTTGACTCCCCATCCTCGCCCTAAGCAACCTGCACAACTCGGAAACTTTCCACTTCGGACACATGAAACAATTCTACTTCTTCCTGGTGGCCTGGCTAATGGCCGCCTCCTTGCTTGCGCAAACACCGGCAAACGACGATTGCAACGCGCCGATAAACCTCGGCATCGCTCCAAACTGCACCTCGGATGTTTACACCAATGTAAATGCCACCGCTTCGGATATTGGCTCGAATAACGTGCCTACCTGTTTTGGCGGGGGGACGCCGGGCAACGATGTGTGGTTCTTTTTCACCTGTCCGAGTGCGCCGTTGGATTTCCGGGTTGAACTGACGGGAACCGGCGCCAACCCCATCACCGGTACTCAACTGGCGGTTTATCGCGGCGACTGTAGTGTGGACGGACTGGCCGAACTGGATTGTATTGCGGCCCCGCAAGGGCAATCCGACCTTTTTTTGGACCTGGAAGCCCTCACCCCCGGGGCCATTTATTTTATCCGGGTTTCGGACTTTGCTCCGGGCGGCAATTCCAACCCGGGCACGTTCAACCTGTGCGTCAACGAGATTCCTCCTGTGGTGACGATCGACCAGGGCAGTTCGAGTTTGTGTGAAGGAACCCTGTACGATACCGGTGGCCCGGACGGAGATTACAGCGGCAATGAAGATCACACGTTCACCATTTGTCCGAGTACTCCGGCCGCCTGTATTGACTTTACGCTGGAATATTTCAGCCTGGACGCCGGCCCGACAAACCTTCCCGGTTCTCCGGGCAATGATGTGCTTTCTTTTTTCGACGGCGCCAATACCAGTGCTCCGCTTTTGGCACAAATCAACGGGTTTAGCAATCCGTTTGGCACCGATGGTGGTGGCGGTGTTTGTTTCCGGGTGCAGGCGGGCAGCGGATGCCTGACCATTCAGTTTCAATCGGATGCCACCGTGGAATTCGAAGGTTTCAAAGGGCTTTGGACCTGTAGCTCGAAAGTGTGTGAAACTATTGACCCGATTGAGGTGGAGACCGCGGTGAACAACACAGATATCGTCGATGCCATTTTGGCGCCCGGCACTACCGTCACGATTACCGACATCAAATGCAACACCGGCGCGTATGGCACGTTCGGTTTTGCTTCCGACAATAATGATCTGGGCTTGCGCAAGGGTTTGCTGCTGACCTCCGGCTCCGTTGACAATGTGCCGGGCCCCAACAACCAGGACGACGCCACCTTTGCGCAACTTACGGCCGGCGATCCGGACCTGGATTACCTCTCCACCTTGCAGGGGAGCACCGTGACATCGGAGGATGCCTGTGTGGTCGAAATGGATGTGTTCGTGGCTTCCGATGAACTCACGTTCGAATACATTTTCGGCTCCGAGGAATACCCCGAATATGCCAACGATGTGTTCAACGATATTTTTGCCTTTTTGGCTTCGGGGCCGGGTATTGCCGGCGACCCGAATTTGGGCGGAGCCCAAAATATTGCCGTTTTGCCAGGCACAGCCACACCGGTGCAGATCAACAGCGTAAACAACGTTATCAACTGGGAATACTACCGCAACAATGGCGTGTGGGAAGGTTCAACCTTGCAATACGACGGGTTTACGTCTGATTTTCTGGGGGTTAAAAAAAGCCTGACCGCGCGTGTGGATGTTATTCCCTGCAACACGTACCACCTCAAACTTGCCATAGCCGACCGTTTCGATCCGCTGTTTGACTCCGGGGTTTTTATTTCCGAAGTGCGCGGCGGTGCGCCCAATCTGGCGGTGGAATTTGCCAGCGGGCTCGATTATTTTATTGAAAGTTGTACCGGCGATCAGGATCAACTCGTCATCAGCCTGAGCCAAACCAAACCCAATCCGGTAAGCTACACGATTACCGTTGGCGGGTCGGCTACCCAGGGCACAGACTACCTCCTGAACATTCCGTCGGTGATCACCTTTCAGCCCGGCGATTCGGTGCTGACCTTCCCGATTGTCCCCTTGCTTGATGCGGAGGCTGAGGGTGTGGAAACAATTACAATCAGCCTCTCCAATGATTTTGGCTGCGGTTCGGTGGTGTTTCAAACGCTGACCATTGAATTGCGCGACGATGCGGAAGTGTTGATCAATGGCGGCGCCGATACGGTGTACGTTTGCCAGGGCGGAACCGCTCAACTGGAAGCTTCCGGCGCACTGAATTACGTTTGGACGCCCACCCTGGCAGTCAGCGACCCGAATGTGCCCAACCCCACGATTACTCCCAGTCAGGATGTGATGCTCCAGGTAATCGGCTCCGTTGGGAATTGTTCCGACACGGCCAAAGTGTTTGTAAAAATGATCAGCACGCCGACCTTGATGATCACGTCTGACGCCGCGCCGAATATTTGCCAGGGCGATACTCTTCAGTTGCACGCCATTACCAATGCCGGCTTGCAAGGGGTAACGTGGACGCCCAAAACAAAACTCAGCGATGCAACCAGCGCCAACCCCAAGGTGTATCCCTTGTCGACAACTACCTACACCGCAACGCTACAGGTTCCGGGCTGCCCGGCAGTGTTGGGTGATATTGCCGTGCAGGTCGACACGCTGTTTTTTCCTGAAATTCCGGCCCTCGATACGACCGTTTGTCAAAATTTTCCATACCAACTGGCTGCGGAAATCCAGAACAGCAGCCACTACCTCTGGTCTCCGCCAACCGGTTTGAGCGATTCCACCAGTTCGGGCCCATTTGCTACGCCGGACCAAACCACGGTGTACACCCTCACGGCTACAAGCGCCAACGGCTACTGCACGCAAACTGCCACCGTAACCTTGAATATTATACCTGCCGATGTCGATATTTTAGGTGATGAAACCCGGGAGATCTGTTTGGGTGATTCTGTCGTGTTGACTGCCTCTGCCAATCCGCCCGGCGCGGTCGTCAACTGGCAACCCGGTTTTTATGTAAACCCAACCAGCGGCCCAACAGTTACTGCTTTGCCAGACGAGTCCATCACTGTTTTAGCGACCTACAGTATCAATGGTTGCCTGGTGTACGATTCGGTGGATATCCGGGTGGATTCGCTGCCGGACCTGGCAATTGTAAAAGATCCCCAAAAAGATATTTACTGCCCGGGGGATACGATTTATCTGCTTTCCCCAATTTATGAACCAGCCAGTTTTCCCGGTATGGTCCAGCATTGGGAGCCTTTTGGTGGCCAATTGACTCCGGTGGAAAACTGGAACATGGTGATCTTCGCGACGACAACCAATACCTTTCGGCGTATTACCGATAATCATGCCTGCACCGATACTGCTGAGGTTTTTGTGCCGGTTGGTGTTCCTCCGGTCATTGTTGCTACCGCCAATCCGCAGGACATTTGTCCGGGGGAATCGTCCCAATTATCCGTAACCGTCAATCCCGATCAGGCGGTGGAATGGGAAGATCCTTCCGGAGCGCTGAGTTGCACCATGTGCAAAACACCGACAGCCAGTCCGGTGCAAACAACCACCTTTATGGTCAATACACCGGATGCCGATTGCCCGATGCCAACCAGTGTGACGGTAACGGTTTTGCCGCTTCCGGCGCTGGATTTGTCGCCGAAAACAATTTGCCAGGGGGATAGCGTTATGCTCAATAATATCCCAACCAACCCTTTGGATGGTTATAGCTGGACGGCAGTGGCTCCTGGCGACCCGGCTTCGATCCAGGATGCTACCGTTGCAACGCCAACTGTTTTTCCGGATGTGTCCACCACATACAGCGTTTTTGCCCAAGGGCAACAGTGTGCCAATGCGGGCACTGTGGCAGTGACAGTCAACAGCGCAACGATCGATGCCGGTGCCGGGCAGACGGTTTGTGCGGGTGATCCGGTGACGCTTACTGCTACCACCACAGGTACGCCAGGGACTATTGTTTGGTTGCCCGGACCGGGTACGGGGCCCAGTATTACGGTTACGCCGGCAGTGAGCACCAACTATATTGCCATACTGGAATTTCAACCTAACTGTTCCGTGGCAGATGTGGTACCCGTGACGGTGGTGCCGGGTATTCGGGTGGATTCACTGACAATCGACCCGCAGGAATCAATCATTTGCGAAGGCGCCCGTGTCCATCTAAATGCCTATGCCACGCCGTCTAATGTGACATTCAGCTGGTTTGAAAACGGTGTTGAAATACCGGGCGCAGTGTTGGATTCATTGGTCATCGCACCGCCCGGCGCTGAAGAACCGGTGCCAGTGACCTACTCTGTTGTCATTACCAATGCGGATGGTTGCACCGCCGGGCCTGAGTCGGTTGAACTGATGGTGCGCCGATGTTTTGCTATTCCAAATGCCTTTACGCCGGATCATGACGGCAACAATGACGAATTTGGGGGTATCCAGATCTTGGGTGGGGAGTTGGAGGTTGTCGAATTCCGGGTATTTAGCCGTTGGGGGCAAAAAGTTTTTGAAGCCAATGGCACAAAAACGACCTGGGATGGCACTTTGGACGGAAAAGATGCACCCAGTGATGTATACGTTTTTTACATCACTGTGCGTTTTGCCAACGGCGACGAAGAAACATTCAAAGGGGATGTGACCCTGCTTCGCTGATTTTTTTTGCTTGGACAAGTTGAACCGGATTTTCAGTTCCGACAATTTTTAGCTGAAAATCCGGTTTATCCTGTCCATTATCATTTTTAGATCGTGCCAAATTGTGAGTGACGGATTCAAGCCAAATCGCTGTAGATGAATTGAATTCATCATTTATCACTCATCATTGCCAATTTAAAACCCACACAATAACATGCGTAACGCAATTCTGCTATTAACCCTGAGCCTGCTCCAATCCGTAAACCTGGAAGCCCAGGACAAAGTCGTTTCCGGTATCGTACTGCTAAACGATCAAAAGCCCGCCGATTTCAAAACAATTGCCAATGCCGTAAAAAAAGACTGGAATATCCGCCTCGATTCTTTCCGCCAGGCGGAGAAAACACTGGTGCTTTATACCACGAATGCGACCATAATGCTGGCGAATATGGACTACCCGGCATCACCGGTAGAGATCAAACAGGCAGCTGAAGGCGCCTGGATGTGGCAAACTGCAAGGCAGGAGGCGCCGCGCCATCAGTCGCAGGTTGTTATCTCTGTAATTGGCGCCGACGATAAGCCGGTATACCTGTACAAACTTTTCACAAAAACGGCCGCCGCGGTTCTTGAAAACGCCAACAGTTGTGGCGTGTACATGCCCGCGCAGTTGGTCCTCCAATCCAGAGAATTTTATCTGCAGGCGGCCCGGAATCTGGAACAGGTGGTGCTTCCGGTGTATTGCTGGGTGTATTTCGGCATGTTTCTCGATGACGGCGCGAGCAGCGCCTATACCCATGGTCTGACGGAATTTGGAATGCCAGATTTGGAGATTGTTAAATCTGGACATAGTATGCAGGAGGCGCATGCGGTATTGTACGATGCCGTGGCAGATGCCCTTCAAAATAATAAATCGCTGAGCAATGGATCGCTCATCGAAACCCTGGAAGGGCAAAAGATCACATTGAAATTGTCGAAAGCGCAGTACCTGGAAGGCGAGACGCTGAAAGTGCAGTATTGAGTTATTCGGCAATCAGCGTAACGCCGCCTGAAAACCGTTTCCGGTTCCCGTCCAAAAATTCTACCTGAGCAACCCAGGGGTACACACCCGGTGGGGCCTGGCGGCCTTGCCACTTGCCGTTCCAACCGCTTTGGGGGTCGTTGGGCTGGAAATCGCGTTTTTCAAAAACAAGATTGCCGGCACGGTCAAATACCTGAAGCTGCACGATGCGCGAAACACCTTCGCCGGCATGCAGGGTAAAGTAATTGTCCTGCTTACTGCCAGGGTCAAAAACGTTGGGGAAATACAAATTGGTTTGTTCCACGACCACCGGCAAATTGTCCCGGGCAATACAGCCATGTTCGTTGCGAATTTCAATCGCAAGGTCGGTGTCTTCCATGATCCGGACGGATTGCACCAGTTGGAATGGCGTGGCAAACAGCGCCGGCGGGCGCCAGCTGATGTCGGCAAGTTTCGTATCGGGCGGGTAAACGGTTGCTGTTACCTGAGCCCAGGTGCCGGCAATTACCGAAGGATCATCGATGCTGAGCTGTACACGTAGCTCCTCAGGTTGTGTCACCAATACGGGATAACTCTGCTCGCAGCCGGTGGAATCGCGCACGTACAGCACATATTCTCCGGCCCAAAGCAAATCGAAAACGGGTCGCGTACTGTATGATTTGCCATCGAGTGAAAAATAGTAAGGCGACTTGCCGCCAAATATTTCCGAAATCTCAATGACTCCATTGCGCAGGCCAAAACATTGCACCGGTTTAACGGTGAGGTGCAGGCTGTCGATGCAACTGCTGTGGAGCAGGGTAAGGCTGGTGAAAGTGAGCGAAAAAATAAGGGTCAGGCGCAAAATTCCGATGGACATGGGAGGGCGTTTTGCTCATTCATAGTTTATGTTTCGAGCGGAAAGTTAGTTACGATTTGGCGTTTTCTTGGATTTTACCGTCATATTGTCGGCAATACAACGGAAAGATGGTATGAAAAGAAATTCCGCTGCCCGGCTATTTTTGCAAGACTTATGAAAAAACATATTGAACAACTGGCTGCTATTGCCCGGAAACCGTCCAGAACGATTCTTGGTCTCATGTCGGGCACCTCGCTCGATGGATTAGACTTGGCGCTTTGCCAGATTTCCGGCGCCGGATTTGAAACAAAAATTGCGATCTCCCATTTTGAAACGGTGCCATTTTCGGAGCAATTCCAAAAGGAAATCCGGCAGGTTTTTGCCCAGAAAACGGTTGATTTCCAAAAATTGGTTTTGCTCAACGTAGTAGTTGCCGAAACGCATGCCGCCCTTATCAATGAAACGCTGCACCGTTGGGGGGTATCACCCGATGCTGTTGATGTGGTTGCCAGTCATGGGCAAACTGTTTTTCACGCACCCCGCCAATTTCACGGCCTGGCGCAATATCCCAATGCAACGCTCCAAATCGGCGATGGTGATCACCTGGCCCGCCGTACCGGGATAATCACGCTCAGCGACTTTCGGCAAAAACACCTGGCAGCCGGTGGCGAAGGGGCCCCGCTGGCGCTTTATGGCGATTATTTGTTGTTTTCCAAACCCGGCGAAGACCGCTTCCTGCTGAATATCGGCGGGATCGCCAATTTTACCTTTCTGCCGGGCAACGGTGATTCCAGCCTGGTCTTTGCTACCGATACGGGCCCGGGGAATACACTGCTCGACACCGCGGCACAACGGTATTTTGGACAACCTTACGACGTCGATGCCAAACTGGCTTCCAGCGGAACGGTTGATGAGAACTTGTTGTCCCAAATGAAAGCGCACCCTTATTTTTCCTTGAAACCGCCGGTAACCACCGGACCGGAACAATTCAGCCTGGAGTGGGCGCTTGGCATTACCACGCATGGCTTGCAGGTGGCAGACTCCCTGGCTGCACAAAAAAATGCGAATGCTGCCGACCTGATCGCAACCCTGACCAGATTGACGGCTGATACAATTGTCGATGGTATCCGCAAGGTACCCCTCACCAGCGACCATAAGGCAATTTTCCTGAGTGGTGGCGGCGCCCACAATCCACTGGTGATTGCTTATTTGAAGGAGCAACTACATGATTGGGAATTCCACCCAATGGCCGCACTGGGTGTCGATGGAGATGCCAAAGAAGCGGTGCTTTTTGCCATTTTGGCGAATGAAACACTGGCCGGAACGGTGGAAGAAGGTGCAAAACTGGGCGGCCTGCCGCTGATAAGCATGGGTAAAATTTCGTTACCCGGGTAGTGCCTTCCAATCGGAATCCGGCTTACTTGAAGATAGGGCAGGCGCAAAAAAAACATGAGTCATTTCGTAATGACCCATGTCTCCATACTTCAAAATTGGCTGATTAAACGTGTGCGGGGCTCCGTTGACCACCGCATCGCAATTAATTCTTACCGGGATTAACACTCCACAAATGTAGTGTTTATAAATATAATCCGGATTTTATATGATGTTTTTTTAAGCGGTTTTCTTGGCAAACGGAAAAATCCCGCGTGCCCAATATCCCGTCAAACAGGCCAGGGCAGAAACCAGACCGCCAAGGGTGCCTGTGAGCAACAAAATTTGCCATCGGCTTAGACCCATGAACAGCGCGCCGATCTTGCCAGCCAGCAGACCGTCGTTTGCCGAATCCAGGCAATACGCTGCGACCAGCCAAAGCAAAAAACCGCCCGCAAAACCAGCTGCAAAACTCTGAATTGCTTTTTGGGGAATCAACCAGCCTGCCAGTGCTGCAATTGGCGCCAGTGTCCACCACGGCAGCCCAATATGGCCAAACTGACCCAGCATAAAAATGAACAGTATTGTATACAGCGAATCTTTCATTGTGGTAAAAGGCGTTGCCGGGCTAGTTCCCGGTTGGCCGGAACTGCCGCAGGTTGGTCTAGGAAAAGTAGTTCATAATAATCGCCCGCAGCCCAGGTATCAACCATGTTGTCGTAATAGCGGCTGCCCGGGTTGCCCGATTGGCCGCCCGGATAAACACCCCATGCCTGCACCGGACTGGTCATGGAAACCACCATGCGGAACGACGGCCCATGGTTTTTCCCAATGGCGTTGGGCGCGTTGCGCGTTCCGGAAGTAACGACATCCAAGCGACTGAAGGCATCAATTTGGGTCAGGTGCTTAATTGCAAAACCTTTGAACGTAGACCAAACCAGTTCCGCCTCATCCATTTGCTGCGCCTGCCTGGCCATTTGTTGAAACCCTTCGGTCACGATATCCTGTGCTGTTTCGCGTTGGGGCGTCTCCAGACGATCGAAGAAAATACTGCCGGGGTCGCTATTCAGGATTTCGGTAAACCGCCAGGTTTCCGGGTAAAGTACATCTGTTTTGGCCTGGCGCAGTTGATCCATTTCGTCCCAAGTCAGGGTGTACACGGAATCGAACCACATTTCAAACAGCGACGGGGCAATAGCATTTTTTTCGTACCGGTCATCCCATTTTTCGAGTTCAGCCAGCAATTTCTGCTCTGCTGCATCCAACTTGCCCCGGTCAACCAACTTCAGAAAAACCTGCAGCGCATCGGCCGACAAATAGTTGAAATTGTCCAGCTGCAAATTTTTCATACTGTCGGGTGTGATCTGCTGCATCGCAGACAGCCGCTCAAAAATCCTGCGTCCCCGGCTATCGTCAAAATTGCCGAAATAAAAATAGGGATAGGAGGGTGGGGTGGAATGCTGGTTGGCGGAGTACACAAATCCGCGTGAGGGGTTTTTCATTGCCGGCAACTGTTCATTTGGAATAAAGCCCTGCCAGGCATTTGCACTTTTACTGCCATCGAGGATGAACCGGCCTTGTTCGCGTGCACGCACGGGCAGCTTGCCTTGTACGGTTATGGCGATATCGCCGCTGTGCGAGGCGAATGCTACGTTTTGCGATAAGCAATCCAGACCGGGAATAGCGCGGCGATAATCGGCGTAATTTTTTCCACCGGCGATATCCAGAAACTGGGCCAGGCTTTCCGGCGCCGGTTCGTCATGGGTAGAGTACCGGTAGGCGCAATCGAAAAGCGGTTCAGCGGGGTCGTCGTACACAACGGGACCCCACATGGTGTAGCGGACGGTGTCCAGCACATCGGCCTGGCCTTTTACCCGGATCGTTTCCACGCGTAACGCTGCCTGTTTGACCTGGTCATCTACCCGGTAGGCTGTGCGTCCGGCGTCGGTCCAGTCGATGCGGTACCAGTCGGATACTTCCTGACTGACATTGGTAAATCCCCAGGCAATATCGGCATTGAAGCCAATGGCAATTCCTACGGCGCCGGGTACCACCACGCCGTAGCAGTTCAACTCCGGCGTATGAATTTGTTGTTGAAACCAGGTGTGGGGCAGGCGTAACGGCAGGTGCGTGTCGTTGGCTAAAATCGGAAAACCCGATTGGGTGCGGTTACCGGATACTGCCCAGTTGTTGCTGCCGTTGAGGTTCTGCATGCCGGTGGGCAGGGTGCGTTCCGGGATGTTTTTTCCGGAATGCAAAGACAGGTTTTGCGCCGGATCTGCTTGTTGGAAAACAGGTTGCATGCCTTTCCACTGCCCGGTATCGGGCACGATGGGCTGTTGTTTCGGGTTCCACAACGGATAGAGGTAGTCAAAGGTATCGCGGCCAAAGGCAGCCAGGCTGTTGGTCGATGCCAGGTCGTTGTTGCGGCTGTTCAAGGCATCGATCATGCTTTCGATCACCAGGGCCGACTTTAAGGGCGTCCAGGGCTCGGGAGCATAACCCAGCAGTTTGAATTCGAGGGGGTAGGTAGCCGGGCTGAGCTGGTCGATCCAGGCATTTACACCGGCAGCGTAGGCGTTCATGCGCCGGGCCGTTTCGGGGTCCTGTTGCCAGGCTTTCCAGTCGTTTTCAGCAGCGAAGGGCAAACCTCTGCGCCGGGTGAGCCGATCCAGGTTGAGTGTTCGGGGGCCCAGGATTTCGGAGAGGCGCCCGGAAGCCTGTCGTGTGGAGATGTCCATCTGCCACAGCCTGTTTTGCGCAGTGATGTACCCTTGCGCCATCAGGGCATCTTCGAGGTTTTCTGCAAAAATATGCGGTACCAGCAAGTCGTCGTAAACGACCTCAACCGGTTTCTTCAGACCGGGGATGTGCAATGACTGCGAAAGGTTGGATGCCGGGTTTACGGGCTCGGCATTTTGCCAGAAGCCGCTGAAGGGGTTGAAAAAACTTCCCAAGGCGGGCAGGGTTTTGTCGCCCAACTGTTGCGGTGTTTGTAACTGCCAGACGAGCAGGGTGGTGAGCAGCAATGCAACCAAAAATCGAATTAGACGCATGTTTGTGCAATTGGGCTACAACAATAGTAGCTACATGAACAGGCAACAAGATTTTCGGTTGGTCCGGCACAAATCAGGCTGCTTCAGCGTCGCATTTACATTTAAAATTCAGCTGAAAGATTTGGCCAAGTGGCCAAATGCAGTTGAATAATTTGGAGAACATTCTATTCTCCAAAGAACTTTTGAAAAAAAACTAAAATTTCCGGGGAGAAATTTGCCTGAACTCCGAAACTTGTCTTAAACTTGCAGCAAGTAGTTTTTGTGTTTATTTGTTTGGGTTAGAGTCCCTCGTCGTTCATCGGCGAGGGATTTCTATTTTAAAGAAAGTCAAAAATCAAAATGCAAAATGTAAAAATCAAAAGGTACTTATTCAGGCCTTGGGCAGGCTCCAACTAACTTTTGACTTTTACATGTAATATTTTACATTTTAACTTTTTTCAGAGCCGCCCCATAGCCCCGGCTAAGGCAGTTAAAACAAACGGGAATGATACCCATACCCATTCAGGCTTAAAAACCAACAGGGCAACCAGCCCAACCAGGCTTACAATAAACATAATGGTATCGCGACCGCGGTTTTCCTGGTATTCTTCATTCTTGTTCATACGTAAATTGTTTTGTTGAGCGCAAAGGTAAAAACGTTTTTTACATGACAAGCCCCGGCAGGATTTGACATTGCCGCAATTGCCGTTTCTTTGCGCTGTTTCTGCAAAAAAAAATCATTTATGATTCAGGTATTCGTCACGGGTGGCACCTTCGATAAGGAGTACAATTACATCACCGGGGAATTGTATTTCAAAGACACGCACCTCAAGGAAATGTTTGAACGCGGCCGAAGCGAAGTGCCCATCGATGTAAAAACGCTCATGATGATCGATTCGTTGGAAATGGGCGATGACGAACATTCCATTATTGTGTACAACTGCCGCAAAGCAGAGTCCAACCGCATCCTGCTCACCCACGGCACCGACCGCATGGTTGATACTGCCAGGGTATTGGCTGAAGCGGGCATTGCCGGGAAAACGATCGTGCTCACAGGCGCCATGATTCCTTATGCCTTCGGAATGTCATCGGATGGTTTTTTCAATCTGGGCAGCGCCCTGGCCTTCGTTCAGGTCTTACCTCCGGGCATTTATATTGTCATGAACGGCCGTTATTTTGAATGGAACAAAGTGCGCAAAAACCGCCAGACAGGAACATTTGAAGAGTTAGAAGATAAGTAGAACGGCGGAATTACTCCCAAAAAGATAACTGCCCGCCAAATATCAGCAAGTAGAGGACTGCTGCCAAAATGGGCGCCACAACCGACAACCCCATGACCCAAAAATACCAACGCGGCACTTTTGAACGCTCAATCGCTTCGGCCAGTAAAGCGATGACTAGAATGGCAAATACGATGGCCGTAATGATGAGCGTTAAAAGAGTGGCCATATAGTCGTTCAACAACCACAAGGCCAACCAAACGACTATTTCCAGGAGAAATAATTCGAGCAGGGATAAGCGGAAGGGGGATGTCTTTTCTTTTGTCATT
Organism: Lewinellaceae bacterium; assembly: GCA_020636075.1. Lineage (GTDB taxonomy): Bacteria > Bacteroidota > Bacteroidia > Chitinophagales > Saprospiraceae > M3007. Next base: position 64,369 of record JACJYO010000010.1, read on the forward strand.
TTTTGACGGCATCTATTATTGGCTGATCCGGCTTGGAAACTACAACTGCAAACCTACTACACCAAAACATACAAACAAATGGCTTGCGTGACACTGCAACACCCCAAATACCGATTGCTACTCGTTGTCCTTTTTCTGGGAAGTGCTTCCTGGACTTTCGCCCAGCAATACGATCCGCCCAACAGCGACGAAGAATTTCAACGCCAGTATAAAGAACGGATTACAAAAGACCGCTTGCACGGTATTTATATTCCCAAAAATTTGAATGATGCGCTCGATCAACTGGACAAACTGACCTCAGCTGAGTCAAAATCCTTGTTTCTGTCCATTCCGGAAGACAGTGTCTGCCTCGTTATGCACAACCGCCTCGGACAGTGGATGATCGTCAATTGGAGTTTTTACGAAGGCTCCCGCTTGTCAAACTATCTGCGCAGTGCCGGCATTACCTATCCGGATGATATGGCCGACTTCCTGACCCTGGCCTTTCACAGGCACTTGCACAAGAAACCGGTGGAAATCCGCGAACTGGCTACCGCATTTCGCGAGAAACGGAAAGCGGCCTGGAAAGAAGATATGAAAGAGGGCGAACTGTTAAAAGAAGAGGTTCGAAAACGTCCCAGACCCGATTCGCTACAGCCAGCATCCGCTCCGACCAAAAGTTCGGAAAAGATGGCGCCGAAAGGGGGAGGCTAACGGATTTCGTTGTTTCCTTTCAAAAAGCGTGTACTTTTGCCCCCGATTATGGCAAAAAAACTCCTCATCGTCGAATCACCGGCGAAAGCAAAAACAATCGAGAAGTTTCTCGGCGGCGATTTCGCCGTAAAATCATCTTACGGACATATTCGCGATCTTGAAAAAGGCAACGACCTCGGCGTTGATGTCGACAACGGCTATGTGCCCAATTACGTCATTCCTCCCGACAAGCACAAAACGGTAAAGGAATTGAAATTCGCGGCGTCCAAAGTGGAAGAAGTATGGCTGGCAACGGACGAAGACCGTGAAGGGGAAGCTATTTCCTGGCACTTGTGCGAAGTGCTCGGCCTGGATGCGCAAAATGCCAAGCGCATTGTTTTTCACGAAATTACAAAACCGGCAATCCAGCAGGCGATTAAAAATCCCCGCTATCTCGATATCAACCTGGTGAATGCCCAACAGGCGCGCCGGGTGCTCGACCGGCTTGTGGGCTGGGAATTATCGGGGCTGCTGTGGAAAAAAGTTAAGGGCCAGTTGTCAGCAGGGCGGGTGCAATCGGTGGCAGTAAAGCTGATCGTCGAACGTGAACGCGATATTCAGGATTTCAAGGTCACCCCTTACTTTCGAATCACAGCCGATTTCATGGCGCCCAATGCGCAAGGTAAACCGGTAAGTTTCCGCGCTGAAAGCCCGGAACGGTTCGCTGATGCCGGCGGTGCAGAGGCGTTTTTGCAAAAATGTGTGCAAGCTGCATTTGCAGTGAACAATATCGATGTGCGGCCAACATTGCGCCGGCCGGCTGCACCCTTCACCACCTCGACGCTCCAGCAGGAAGCCAGCCGCAAACTCGGCTTTTCGGTGAAGCGCACGATGTCGGTGGCGCAGGGCCTCTACGAACAGGGTTTCATCACCTACATGCGGACCGACTCTACCAGCCTCAGCGAACTGGCGCTCCAGGCCATTAGCAACGAGGTGGTCAAACAATACGGCCAGCGTTATCAAAAAACACGGCGCTACAAAACCAAAAGCAGTTCGGCCCAGGAAGCGCACGAGGCTATCCGCCCGACCTATGTCGAAAACGCCGCTGCCGGTGGGAATCGCGACGAAGAGCGCCTGTACGATCTGATCTGGAAACGCACGATGGCCTCTCAAATGGCCGATGCGGAGTTGGAAAAAACGACGGTCGATATTGGGATTAGCACGCAACCGGATGCCAAACTCGTGGCGGAAGGTGAAGTGCTCAAATTCGACGGCTTCCTGAAGGTGTACCTAGAGGGTACCGATGACGATGAAGAGGAAAAGCAAGGCATGCTTCCACCCCTTAAAGTGGGGCAGAAACTCCAGTTGGACAACCTCACGGCGACTGAACGTTTTACGCGACCGCCGGCACGATTTACAGAGGCTGCGTTGGTTAAAAAACTGGAAGAACTGGGTATTGGAAGGCCTTCCACCTATGCGCCGACCATCACTAAAATTATGGAAGCCAACCGCGGTTATGTGGTCAAAGACAGCCGCCCGGGTGAAGAACGGCAGTTTCAGGTGTTGACGCTGAAGGACAACCAAATCAGCAAGTCGAAGAGTTCGGAAATTACCGGCACCACCAAAAATGTGTTGTACCCCACCGATATGGGGATGATCGTCAGCGACTTCCTCGACGAGTATTTCAAAAACATTATGGACTACGGCTTTACGGCCGGTATCGAAGAAAAATTTGACCATATCGCCGAAGGCAAAGTCGACTGGTCAAAAGTCATCGACCAGTTTTACAGGCCGTTTCACCAGGATGTTGAAAAAACACTGGCCGAAGCCGACCGCGCCAGTGGCGAGCGCATTTTGGGTGCCGACCCCGAAACCGGCCGGACCATTCTGGTGCGTATGAGTCGCCTCGGCAAGCCGGTTGTTCAAATCGGTACGGGTGATGAGTTGGCAGAAGGTGAAAAACCCAAATACGCCAATCTCAAGCCTGGCACTACGCTCGAAACTGTCACTTTTGAAGAAGCACTGGCCAGTTTTGCACTTCCAAGAACGCTCGGCGCATTCGACGGGGAGGAAATAACCGTGAATGCGGGCCGGTTTGGGCCGTATGTCAAAATTGGCGACTTGTTTGTATCCATCCCGCGCAACGAAGATCCCTTCGATATCAGCCTGGACCGCGCCGTCGAACTGATCAAAGCCAAGCGCGAGGCCGATAAGCCGCTCGGGCATTACAAAGAGCATCCGATAACCAAAGGCAAAGGCCGATTTGGCCCTTTCCTGAAGTGGACCGATCTGTATGTAAACGTGCCTGCCCGGGTCAATTTTGAGTCGATTTCTGAAAAACAGGCTATTGAGCTCATTGAAGCCAAAATTGAAAAAGAAGCCAACCGCTACATTCAACTCTGGCCCGATGAAAAGATCAGCATCGAAAACGGCCGCTGGGGCCCCTTCATCCGGTTTGGTAAAAAACCGATCAACCTGCCCAAAGTTGACGGCGCTAAAATGACTGCCGACCAGGCGCGCACGATGTCGCTCGAAGACGTAAAGGCGGTCATTGAAAAAGAAATGCCGGGTGCATTTAAACAGAAAGCGCCGGCTAAAAAAGCGGCAAAGAAAAAGTAGCAGTTTGACCTGTCCGGAAGATACTTTTAATCTTTCCGGACAGCTATTCGTCCGCGGCGCAACATTTTCCTGAAAAAGTGCAAAGGAAACGTTGTTTCGATAAACCCTTTGCGTGTGTGGCGTGTTACTTTTGCCGCTGATATGGAAAAAGTAAAATGCCTCATTATTGGCTCGGGCCCTGCTGGCTATACTGCCGCAATCTATGCCGCCCGTGCCGGCCTCAAGCCGCTCATGTACACTGGGCCCCAACCTGGCGGCCAGCTGATGATTACCAACGACGTAGAAAACTATCCGGGCTATCCAGAAGGACGTATGGGACCCGAAATGATGGACGATTTTCGCAAGCAAGCCGAACGCTTCGAAACCGATATCCGTATGGAAATGATTTCCCGGGTCGATTTTACAGGCCCGGTACACAAAGCCTGGTCGGAAAGCGGACAGGAAATCCATGCGAATACTGTCATCATAGCTACCGGTGCTGATGCCAAGTGGCTGGGAATCCCGAATGAAGAGCGCCTGCAAAATGCCGGTGTGTCGGCTTGCGCTGTCTGCGACGGGTTTTTCTACCGCAAGCAAGAAGTTGCCATCGTCGGTGGCGGCGACACCGCTGCGGAAGAAAGCACCTATCTGGCCAAGATTTGTTCGAAAGTGCACCTCCTCGTACGACGCGATGAAATGCGTGCCTCCAAAATTATGCAGGAGCGCGTGCTCAACACGCCAAATCTGGTCATTCACTGGAACACCGAAGCCGAAGAAGTGCTTGGCCAGGATGTAGTGGATGGTGTACGCATCGTGAACAACAAAACCGGCGAAAAATCGGTGTTGCCCGTAACAGGCTTTTTTGTGGCTATCGGTCATAAACCCAACACGGATATTTTTAAAGATTGGCTGCCGCTCGACGATGTCGGCTATATCCTGACCACACCGGGTCGGACTACGACCAAGATCCCCGGCGTTTTTGCCAGCGGCGATGCGCAGGATCGAATTTACCGCCAGGCGGTGACGGCGGCGGGCACAGGCTGTATGGCTGCCCTGGATGCCGAGCGGTATCTGGTGGAGCAGGGTATTGAATAGCGCTCAAATTCACCATTCTCATCCTTGCCTTTTCTCCTTCTTAGCCCAGGCCTTAAGGCCTGGGCTAAGAAAAACGGGGAAAATTTAGCTCAAAACTGGCCGCAAAGCCAACCCTGCCGACGCCAGTTTTTCCAACTGTCCAAATAAAAATTCAAAATCCGGAACCACATAGTATACCGGCTGCATCTGGCTTTTGTCAAAAGGTAATTCCAGAATTTCCACCAGGTCAAACGGTCTGATTTCTACTGCTCCGCCATAAATCTGCCTGCTCTCGCCAAACGAGGATAGCAGGCCCGAGCCGTAAATCTGAACACCACCCGCAGGAGCTGCCACCAACCCGAATTCCACAGTGTACCAGTAAAACCGCTCAATACGTTCCAGGGCTTCCGTATTGCCGTGAACTGCAACTCCCAAGGCCCCCAGTTTTTTGTAAAATTCAGAAAAAGCCGGGTCGGCCAATAGCGGCAGGTGCCCGAAAAGGTCGTGAAACATGTCGGGTTCCTCGAGGTAATCGAGCTGCGCCATGCTGCGCAAAAAATAAGTGGACGGGAAAATGCGGTCAGCCAGCATAGCCAGAAAATCCCCCGCATCTACAATGCCCGGCACACGTTGGATTTGCCAACCATTCAATTGGTACAGGCGTTGACTCAGGTGGTCCAGCACAGGTACTTCACCGGCTTCAAAGCCCAGGCGTTCGAGGCCAGCGAAAAACTCGGGACAAGCTTTGGTTTTCAGGTTTTCCACCTGGCGATTGAAAAGGATTTGCCAGACGGCAGGATCGGGAAAAACAGCATGTGACATAACGTGTGGTTTTAAAAAGTGCATAAAAAAAGCCCGGTCCAGCATGTCGCTGAACCGGGCGGATGGTTTTGGTTTTTCAATATCGTTATTGTTCCATTACCATTAGCGCTGCTCTGCAACAAGCGTTGTCGCAAGCGTAATAGTAATAGCCGTATTGACGAAGAATATGCATGTGGTGTAATTGTGTACTGGTGCAAAGATACTGGGCGGCTTTTGGAATTCCTAACCGGTGTTTTAAAAAAGCAGCGATTCTACGTCAACTGTTATCTTTATAAAAAAGAAAAAGCTATGCGTCCAATCATCTGTTTTTTCCTGTTGCTTTTCGCCTTGCAAAGTGTAGCACAGCGTACCCACGAAATTAAAACGGATCTGTTCTTGCCACCTGTTATTAAGATAGTACATCTTGCCTATGAATATAGTCCGAATGGACGGCTGGGTTTTGAAGGCGGCTTGTTTTTTCATGGGGACACGATATCCTTGGAATCCCGCCGGAAGGCTATGACCCGAATACGCCCTGTGATTGTTACTTTGAAGTTTACCGCCCTCGATTGAATAATGGGATTATTCAAATTTCTGGGCGCTACTATTTTGAAAACAGTCATCTGCGGGGCTATACGGCGGACTTTTTGCTGCGCTCGTTTGAGATTTGGCGGGAAAAAACATACGACAAACTATACGAAGAGCGAGTAGGGGAACCACCTGTACCCTTTATGAAGGAAAATCATTTTGGCATTGGCATCCAGGTTGGATACAAATGGCTGTTCTTTAAAAAATATACTGCTGGAGCCGAATATGGCATCGATTATGACCCCAGGCGTTCCGTCAATCAGGCTTTTTTAGGAGGCCCACGGGTTTATATTGTGCCAACGATCAAGCTGGGGTATCGATTCCAATAATCGCCTTTTTCAACCTGAAAACGTAGGCCAGGTTCACTTCTCAGTCTTCTCAGCCCAGGCCTTAAGGCCTAGGCTGAGAAGTGAAAGTTCTCACTTCCGCATCCGTACCCGCACAAACTCCACAAAAATCGGCAGCACCGAAATACCGATGATCCCGAAAACCACGATCTCAAAATTGTTTTTCACAATTGGAATCTGCCCGAAAAAATAGCCCGCCAGCGTCAGCCCGGTCACCCAGGCAATGCCACCGCCAATGCAATAGCCGATAAACCGGCGGTACGTCATGTTGCCTACACCGGCCACAAAGGGGGCAAACGTGCGCACGATCGGCACAAAGCGCGCGATGACCAGCGTGCGCCCGCCGTATTTTTCATAAAACTCCTGCGTGCGTTCGATGTAGGAGCGTTTCAAAAACCAGTAGTCCCGGGTGAACACCTTGTTCCCAAGGTAGCGGCCAAAAAAGTAGTTGGTATTGTCGCCGAGAATGGCGGCAAAAAACAAGAGCGGAATCAGCAGCCAGACGTTCAGAATGCCGGTTTTGGCCGTAATAGCACCTGCCGCAAAAAGCAGCGAATCGCCGGGCAAAAACGGCGTAACCACGAGGCCTGTTTCACAAAAAATAATGAGCGCGAGCAGGAGGTAAGTCATCACCTCGTAATCCCGCATAATGTTTTCCAGGTGGACGTCGAGGTGGCGGATAAAATCAATAAATTGGGTAAGCAATTCCATCATGAAACAGGGATCGTATAGGTCGTTTGTTGAAAACGGCGCGAAGATAGGTGAAAAATGTTGGCGCGGCATGTCGGACCGGACCACGGGCCACCAGCATTCAAAAAGCAGGCCAGCCTGTTGATTGGCTCAATTATCCGGCTCGACGTGGATCAGAATATCCGACAGCTCAGGCAGGGCTTGCTGGAGCGCATTTTTCAGGCGGTGGGCAATATCGTGGCCTTCTTTGACACTTATGCTGCCCTGCACGATCAAATGCAAATCGACATGGAAACTGATCCCTGATTTGCGCACATAGCATTTTTCAGTGTTGATCACACCCTCTACGGTCAAAGCGATGGCTCGAATATTGTCGATCAGATCGTCGTACAGGTGCTCATCCATGATCTCACCAAGCGCAGGGCGAAAGATCAGATATGCGTTGAATACAATAAATCCGGAGGCCAGCAAGGCCGCCCAATCGTCGGCAGCCTCATACCCTTCGCCCATGTACACGGCCACCGAAATCCCGATAAAAGCCATCAGTGACGTAATGGCATCACTTCGGTGATGCCAGGCGTCGGCTTTCAGGGAGGTGCTCCGGGTTTCGTCGCTGCGTTTATTTACAAAGCGGTAGAACAACTCCTTGATCAGCACGATCACGGCAAGCACCGGCAAGGTGTACATTTCCGGACCTTCGTGTGGCGTTTGAATATTATGGATGCTGTCGTGCGCAATGATCGTAGCGGAAATTACCAAAAAACCCACCACGGCAAAAGTGATCAGGGGTTCTGCCTTGCCGTGGCCATAGGGGTGATTTTCGTCGGGCGGCTTGGTGGCATATTTCAGGCCAACCAAAACCAGAATGGATGCAAATACATCGGTGGTCGATTCAATGGCATCGGCAATCAAGGCATACGAATGGCCAAAAACACCGGTCAGCCCTTTGACAAGCGCCAGCAGGATATTGCCGAATATACTCAGGTAGGTGGTACTGATCGCTTTTTGTGCCTGCGTACGCATAGTTCAGGTATCCACTTTTTTTCGGCTGCAATATCGCATTTCGAACCTGTTTGGGCACTTTTCACAACGTTAAAAGCAGATAAATTCACAAACTCTGGGCCGTAGTTTTATTCGCAGTAGCACTGTATTACTTTGGTGAAACAACTGCTCATTTGTTCCTATATTTACTGCCTCGCGATTTCTAATTTTCAAAACAAAACAACGCAACCATGAATCTGACGCGCAGAAAATTTCTGACCGCCGTAAGCATGCTGGCCGCCGGCTCGGTCGCTGCATCCTCCTTTAATTTTGGTTTTCTCAATAAAAAACTGCGCATCGCGCTGGTTGGAACCGGCATTCGTGGCACGACGTTTTGGGGGAAACGTCTGGTGGACCAGTACAGCGACATTCTGGAGTTTGTCGGCTTGTCGGATATTAACCCGGGACGGCTGGAGTTTGCCCGTTCGCATATCGGCACAAACTGCCCGGTGTTCACCAATTTTGAGGAAATGGTGCGCACCACCAAGCCCGACCTGATCATTGTGACCACGAAAGATGCCACCCACCATGAGTTTATCATCAAAGGCCTCCAAATGGGCTGCGACGTGCTCACTGAAAAACCGCTGACCACGGATGAATTCAAGTGCCAGCAAATTCTGGATGCTGAAAAAGCCTCCAACAAAAACCTCATCGTCGGATTCAACTATCGTTGGGCGCCCTACGCCACCAAGATCAAGGAACTCCTGATGAATGAATCCATCGGTAAGATAACTTCCGTCGAATTCAGCTGGTACCTCAATACCTATCACGGGGCTTCCTATTTCCGCCGTTGGCATGGTCAGCGCGAATCCGGCGGCACCCTGTGGGTACACAAAGCCACGCACCACTTTGACCTGCTCAACTGGTGGCTCGACTCCGACCCGGAGGAAGTGTTTGCCTATGGCGATCTCGAGCACTACGGCAGCAACGGACCGTTCCGGGGTAAAAACTGCCGCAACTGTCCGCACACCAGTAATTGCAAATATTACTGGGATATCAACAAGGACCAGTTTGCAATGAACCTTTACGCCAAAAATGAACACTACGACGGCTACATCCGCGACAATTGCCTGTTCCGCGATGAGATCAATATCTACGACAAAATGTCGGCCCAGGTGAAGTACAAAAACAATGTGGTGCTCAACTACAACCTCACAACCTATTCTCCTTACGAGGGCTGGAAAGTTGCCTTCAACGGCATGAAAGGCAGGATTGAAGCCTGGCTGGACATTCCGCACTTTAAAAATGCCACCATTAGTCAGGCAGAAATGCATGCTGCCGAGATGGATCAATCCGGTAAAGAACCGGTTGACCTGGAGCCAATTATTCTGCACCGGCTTTGGGAAGCCCAGGAAGTCATTAAGGTTGAAGTGAGCCGTGGGGGGCATGGCGGTGGCGACGAAAAACTTCACGAAAAGATTTTTGTACATCCCGATCAAAAAGATCCTTATGACCGGGCCGCCGGCGTGCGCGATGGCGCTATGTCGGTGCTGATCGGGATTGCCGCGCGAAAAAGTATTGAAAGCCGCCATCCGGTGCGCATCGCCGAACTGACTACCCTGGAACCCAGGGCAAAACGTTTGTAAGGGATTGATTTTGAGTGGACGCTGTTAGGATCTACGCAGTTTTACCTTTCACAAATACCGAACAAATTTTTTAACAAAACTCTGAATGGAATGAAAAACGTATCGAGTGCCCTGTTGCTTCTGTTACTCATTTCCGCTTGCCAACCCACTACGGAAGCGCCAAAACCGGTAGACAAAGCAGCGATTGAAAAAGATGCTGCCGCCCTGATGGACCGCTTCTATGCAGCTCAGCGAGGCGACGACCCGGCGGAATTGGCACTGGTGATTGCTGAAGATGTCATTGCCTATGGCACGGATCCGGCTGAAATTATGGTCAAAGCGACTATGTTGAAAACGATCGAACAGTACAAGCAAGACCCGGTAATGGCTGAACTTCTGGCAACCCTGAATATTGAAGTAACTAAACGGGATATGCGTATTTCCGATGATGGAAACCAGGTGGTGGTCACCGACCAGGCCAATGTAAGTTTTAGCAAAATGCCGATCCGGGGCACAACAATTATGGTAAAAGGAGAAGGCGGTTGGAAGGTTAGCTACTACAATGCCGGTTTCCTGGTCAATAACACCGATTTGGCTAAAGTGGATTCCTGCATGGCAGCAACTCCGGCGCCTGCGCAATAACGTGGTGATGACAATCAGTTCGAAATGTATCACCTATCTGATCTTGCGACAATATTTACACTCAGGCAGTCAAACACCAGTTTTTCACCGGCACTCCGGGTTGATCTTGCAACCTGAAGTGCCGGTTTGGTGTTTGTTTCCTGACAATCACCATTCCTTAAATTCAACCGATTAAAACAAAATTTATGGCACAAAAGAAAACAATCGTAGTATTCGGCGCTACCGGCGCTCAAGGCGGCGGGCTTGCCCGGGCAATTTTGAACGACCCCAATGGTGAATTTGCCGTGCGCGCGGTAACCCGTGATAAAACATCCGACAAAGCAAAGGCGCTCGCCAGCATGGGCGCCGAATTGGTCGAAGCCAATATCGATGATCCACAAAGTCTGAACAAAGCACTGGAAGGTGCTTACGGCGCATTTTTCGTGACCTTTTTCTGGGATCACTACTCCGCTGAAAAAGAAACAACAGATGCCAAACATTTGGCGGAGGCCGCAAAAGCAGCCGGGTTGAAACATGTGATCTGGTCGACACTGGAAGATGTTCGGAAATTTGTGCCACTGGACGACAACAGCATGCCCACCCTGCAAGGAAAATACAAAGTGCCACACTTCGATGGTAAAGGCGAAGGCGACCAGTACTTTGCCGGTGTGCCGACCACGTTTTTGCTGGCTTCGTTTTATTGGGAAAACCTGATCTATTTTGGCTTGGGGCCAAAGCCCGGGCCGGATGGCAACCTGGTGTTGACTTTCCCGCTGGGCGATAAAAAAATGGCCGGTATCGCAGCCGAAGATATTGGCAAATGCGCCTACGGGATTTTCAAAAAAGGGGAATCCATGATCGGGGAAAGGGTAGGTGTTGCCGGTGATCATTGTAGCATCCCCGAGATGGCGGCAACACTGTCGAAAGCATTGGGTAAGCAAATTGGGTACAACGAGGTTTCACTTGACGTGTTCCGCAGTTTCGGCTTTCCAGGCGCCGACGATATTGGCAATATGTTCCAGTTTTACCGCGACTTCGACGAGGCCTGCAACAAAACCCGCGATGTACAGCGCTCCAAGGCACTGAATCCGGAATTGCAGTCCTTTGATCAGTGGGTGGCTGCAAATGCGAGCCGGATTCCTACGGAATAGACTCTTGTTCCTGACACAAAAATTCGATGATTTAATTTTGGGGATCTTTCGCGCGCCAACCCCAGCCCCATCCCCTCCCCCAAGGGAGCTCCCGATTACCCACAAGTTGAATGATTTTATGGTGATACATTAAACTTGAATTGTAGTTTTTGATGGAACAAATCGCTCCGCCCTTGTCAACCCCACCCCCAACCCCTCCCCAAGGGGGAGGGGAGCCGCGACGTACACCGTAGATTACACTATACCTTTGAATTTGGGGTAAAAAAAAAGCGGTCGACGCTACGGCTCCCCTCACCCTTGGGGAGGGGTTGGGGGTGGGGTTGACACGGCGGAGTGAAATTTGTCTGCATCTGCTCGTCGATTTCGATCCTATTAAAAACATTTCAGCCAACTTGTGGGTAATCGGGAGCCCCCTAGGGAGGGGAGCCTGATCCCACATTTTTTATTTGATTCTATAAACGGAATCAGGACTTAGATTGAGGGCAAGCCCCCCTCCCCGTGGGGGGAGGGGACGGGGGTGGGGTTGACACACAAAAGCCATAAAAATTCATTTTCGTACTGAATAGCTTACGAAACCGTAGGACGAATAAATACAACCTACCGCAATACCACCGCCACAGTTTCCCGGATCATCCGCCCCGAACCCTGCAATTGTACTTCGAGAAAGCCTGGCGAGGCCTGCAACCCGACGGGCGTTTCTACACCAAACCGGAAAAAACCGGCCGGGGCATCCGTTATCTGCCAGGATGCCAATTCAGCACCTATTACAGAATACAAGCGAAGGGTAACCGTGCCTGAAAAGGGGAGGGTCATTTCGACTTGCCCGGGGCCTTGCAAGGGGTTTGGCGCCAGCCGTAGCCCTAGCGGGTGTTGGCCGGGTTCAGTCGTATTGCTGGTGCAGGATTGTGCCAATTCCGGGCAATAGATCCGCCGGGCCAGCGTGCAATCGAGGATGAACGGATTGGGCTTGTTTTCCTGGTAAGGTGCGATGCGCCAGGTTTTGATCAATTCGCTGGAGTCGGCGGGGTCCTGGTCGTGCCACTGGCAAAGTGTAGCGCGTTGTATCGAAAAAAAAGCCGGGTCAGCAAGGTCCGCTTCCGCGCGGTACATGGTGTAGAAGTAAAAAATTGCCCGGGCAAGGTCGCCCTTTACGGCTTCGCGAGGCTCAAACGCTGCACCCGTGGCTTCGCTGTACAAATCCTTATCCACAGCCGGAATACTGTTCAACACGAATGTTTTGTAAAACCATTTCTGGGTTTGCGCATCCGGAATTTCGGCATAGGGCAAATTGCCCCGGGCTTCGTTCACCGGGATGCGCGCAGGAAACAGGTGGTGCATGTCGCTACGGGCATTGCCGTTAGCGGCGCCCTTGGCCTGCGGGTAGCCGTGTTCGGTGTTCATGCCCAGCGAAATGCCGTTCAGGTACACATACTGCGTGGGGTCTTGGGTCGGGTCGAGGTAGAGCGTATGGCCGGAATAGATGCAGCGCAGGCTATCGTCGTCAATGGCCAGCACCTTGGCATACAACGTATCACGGGCATTGGCATAGTCGAGTACGCTGTCGGGTTTAAACGCAAGCACCACGCTGTCGTATAGCTCCGGGCCGCTGAGATTTGGGAAAACGGCCTGATAAATTTGTGCGGAGGCACTAATTCCGGAACCCAGCAGTGCAAAAACAAGGATTTTCAATCGAAACATAGCTGCAGATTTACAAACCGTGAAGGTACGACAGGGCGGGATACGGTGTTTCCCCTTGTTATGCAGTTAATTGACAATAAATGCGGTGGATTTGGAATTATGCCGCCCGTATTCCGAATACCTTCGTAATCCGCAAATTTGTTCCAATTGGTATTTTCAACAAGCATTACCATCCGTCGTATGACCCGGTTTTTTCCAGTTGTTCTGCTGCTCGCATCCAGTTTTTTAAGTCAGGCGCAACAAACTGTCGGATTGTTTTTAAACGATTCGCTGGCGCAAAACGGCTACACGTTGCTGGCCCCTTCGAACGCCCGGCAAACCTACCTGCTCGATAATTGTGGCCGCATTGTCCATTCCTGGCAAAGCAACTACATTCCTGGCCAGGTGGCCTATTTGTTGGAAAATGGCGATCTGTTGCGCACAGCCCGTATTTCCGGCAGCTTCAATAGCGGCGGTGTCGGTGGCCGGATCGAACGTTTTTCCTGGGCCGGCACCTTACTTTGGGCATTTAATTATGCCACTACGGACTACCACGCCCACCACGATATTGAATACCTGCCCAACGGAAATATCCTGCTCATCGCCTGGGAAGCCTACACCCGCGACGAAGCCATCGCACAGGGGCGCAACCCGAGTTTAACACCAACTAGCGGCGTGTGGTACGAAAAAATCGTGGAGATTGAACCAGTGGGAATAAACCAGGCCAACATCGTCTGGGAGTGGCATATGATCGACCACCTGGTGCAGCAATTTGACGTGTTCCGGGAAAACTACGGCGTTATCAGTTTACATCCCGAATTGCTCGACATCAACTTCAAAGCTGTGGCCACGGGTGGCAACGGCATGAACGGCCCCGGCCCCGATTGGGTGCACCTTAATTCGGTCGACTACAACCCGGCGCTCGATCAGATCCTGATCAACTCCCGCTCGCTGGGCGAATTTTATATCATCGATCACAGCACAACCACTGCCGAAGCAGCCGGCCATACCGGCGGTGAATATGGCAAAGGCGGCGATTTCCTGTACCGCTGGGGCAACCCGTTGAGCTATGGTCGTGGTACGGCAAATGACCAACAATTGTGGGGCGCCCATGATTCCCACTGGATTCCAGCCGGCCTGCCGGATGCCGGCAAAGTGTTGGTGTTTAACAATGGCCAGGGCCGCCCCACGGGCAATTATTCCACGGTTGAATTGCTCGAATTGCCACAAAATCCCGACGGCAGCTACACCCTGGCAACGGGGAGTGCATTTGGTCCCGCTACGTCAGCCTGGACTTATACGGCTCCGCAACCGCTCAGTTTTTATTCGTCCAATATTTCCGGCGCGCAGCGCATGCAAAACGGCAATACGTTGATTTGCGAAGGGGACGACGGGCACATTTTTGAAGTTGATCCGGCAGGGACGACGCATTGGGAGTATGTCAATCCACTCTCAGGTTTAAATCCGGTTTCGCAGGGCAGTTTTCCCGGGAATAATGCCGTGTTCAGAGCCTACCGCTATGCACCGGATTACCCGGCTTTCGCCGGAAAAACCCTGACGCCGGGTGCACCACTTGAGCTCAACCCCTTGCCGTTCAATTGCCAGATTTACGACGGTACCGTAGCACTTTGGACGCCGGACCTTCCCGATCCGCTGGCCGTTTTTCCCAATCCGGTTTCAAATCAATTGGTGATGGAAAATCCGTTGGGTGGTTATGTCCAATTTACCCTCACCGACCTGACCGGCAAGCGACTGCTGACCGGCAATTCAACAGATTTTCAAATCATGCTCGACCTTTCCGGCTTTCCCCCGGGCATGTATATTTTGTATCCTGTTTTTGAAAAAAAATACCACCTGGCTGCTTTAAAAATTATCAAACAATGACCAAAAATCTACTCCGTATTGCCGCTTTTGCCCTCGGCAGCATTTTTAGCCTGCAAGCGCAAAACACTGTGGGCCTGCTTTCCTACAATCCGTACAAATCGTTTGACGGTTACAATCTCATGTACCCGCACAACCAGCCGGATGTGTACCTGCTCGACAATTGTGGTGAGGTCGTACATGTCTGGACGGACTCCAGCATCTACCGTCCCGGCAACACCGCCTACCTCCTGCCCGACGGCAAACTGGTGAAAACAAAACGCCTCGCTTCCATAGCCGGCAACCCGATCTGGACGGGCGGTGGCGGCGCTATCATCGAAATACGCGATTGGGACAATACGCTGCTCTGGCAATTCGAACGCAACGACGCCAACTACCGACTGCACCACGACATTGAGGTGATGCCCAACGGCCATATCCTTGCCATTCAATGGGAAGCCAAAACTGTGGCGGAATGCCTGGCTGCCGGCCGCGACAGTAACCTGTTGACTAACGGGGTGCTCTGGCCCGACGGCGTCATCGAGATCGATCCGGCTACCGGAGCCGTTGTGTGGGAATGGCACGTTTGGGATCACTTGGTGCAGGATTTCGATGCTACCAAGGCCAACTTCGGTGTGGTGGGTGATCATCCCGAACTGGTCGACTTCAACTTTGGCCTTACTTCCAATGGCGCCAGCTGGATGCACACCAACGCCATCGACTACCAACCCGACAACGACCTCATTATGATTTCCGTGCCAACGTTTAGCGAACTGTGGGTGATCGATCACAGCACGACGACCGCGCAGGCCGCCACGCATTTTGGCGGTTTTGGCGGGCGGGGCGGCGACCTGCTGTACCGCTGGGGCAATCCGGAGGCCTACCGCGCCGGTACCGCCGACGATCAAAAATTGTTTTTTCAACACGACCCACACTGGGCACTGGATTTTCTAACACCCAGTCATCCGGATTTTGGCAAAATCGCTGTGTTCAACAACCGTGTTGGCGCGGACTATTCGACGGTCAATGTGTTTAACCCGGATTTCGATATGTACTCCTGGTCATTCCCCTTTGCCAACGGCATGTACGGCCCCACGGCTTTCGACGTGACCATCACGCACCCCAACCCGCAACTCATGTATTCCACGGGGTTGTCCAGTGTGCAGGCTTTGCCCAACGGCAATTACCTGATATGCTCGGGTCAAAGCGGGTATTCCTTTGAAATTACGCCGTCCGATGAAATTGTTTGGGAATACGTGACGCCGCTGCGCAATGGCGCCCCGGCAACGCAAGGCGATTCCATTGCGCTGACGCTAAACAATACCTTCCGCATGAACCGCTACCCCGCGGCCTATCCGGCATTCACAGGGAAAGACCTGAGCGGCAAAGGCTGGATCGAACAGAACCCGGATTCCACTTTTTGTGCTGTGCTCCTGCCTACCAATTCGGCGCCTGCTGCCTATGGCTTGAAACTATACCCCAATCCGGCGACCGACATGGTGACCATCGAATGGCAACAGGGCATGCATGTGCTCGTGGAAATTTTTGACCTCCTGGGCCGTCGCAAAGCCGCCCTGCGCCTGAATGGTGGCCGCGAGTACCTGGATGTGTCGGATTGGCAGACCGGTCTGTATTTTGTGGTGATCAATGGGAAAGAGGTGAAAAAACTGGTGCTGGAGCGGTAGGGAGGACTTGAAGTCAAAATGTAAAATTCAAATTGTAAAAGTCAAAAGGTAATTAGAGCCGGCCGAAGGCCTGACCGATCTCCCTTTAGATTTTTACATTTTACATTTTGACTTTTACATTTTGATTGGGAAGGCTCAAGTTTAAGCGAGCTGGAGCTGGAGACAATCCGCTTCAGTCCGGAATTACCACTTTCGTTGTTTTTGCCAATCCAGCCTCCGAAACAAGCTGCACAAAATAAACGCCGCTGTGCCAGCCCTGCGCGCTGAATGTACATTCGAAACATGCCGTTTTTTCAGTAAAAATCAATTTCCCGGCGCTGTCAAAAACGGCAATGTGTAAGTTTTTCCCGTGTGGATTCCGGAGTGCGATCTGCTGACTTCCGGTCAGGTACCGCAGCTGAATTTCCTGCAAATCAACATATTCAGGTAAAACGCCGACCGGGAGCTCACAGGCCAGCGGGTTTCCACCCTGCTCAATGACTGGCCCGGGCGTCAAATCTTTGCCAACCAAGCCGGGGTAATCCGGAGCGTACCGGTATGCCCGAAAGGTTGAATTGTTCGAAGCACTTTGCCCCTGCGTCAGTGCAAAATCGCCGTTCAGGGGGATGGTGTAGTGCCAAACCACGTCCCGCAGACTGTCCACTTCGAGGAGTGTGCCGATCGAACCGGCATTCAGCAGGGTGTTGCCATTGGGCAGGCGCTGGGCGTTGGATAAAAAGGCGGAGTAAAATGTTTCGCCGGGCAGGTTTCCATAGATCCAATCGGGCTGCTCCGGGCCGAACGGGCCGTTGGACGGAAGGATATAGTCGCCATTTTGGTCCATCGGCGGGGTGAGTACTTCCCCGGTAGAATAATCCGGCCCCGGGCGACCGTTGCCGTTGTTGAACAGGATAATCTTGCCGGCATCAGGTAAGCCCTCGCGAATCCATTGAACGCCGTGTTGCCCAAACAGTTTTTGATCGTTCTCCACCCCGCGGCTATAGGCTGCCGCATTGCCCCAGCGGTACAAAATATCGCCGCCTTTTCCATACAAGCCCCCGCTGTGTGTGGCCGCCTCGGCGGTTGTCGTGCTGTGATCGAGTATCCAGATTTCATCGGAATTGCGCACACTGATCAGGATTTGATCCAGCGCAGGGTTGTAGTCGATGGCGTTGAAATGGTTCCAGTCGCGACTGGAATTGGAGTTGGAACTGTTGAGTTCCGGCAAGTTGATGTTGAACAATTCCGGGTGCTCGGCTACGACGCCGTAATTGGCTTTGGCTGGGTCGAAGTCCTGAATGTAATGGTCCCTGATGCGCCATTCCCAAACTATGTTGGCTTGATCCGTGCCAACAGGCTCTATTTCCAAAATACGCTCCGACCACATGAATCCTTCCGGCGCTATTTGGCCGGGATCGCGGCCAAGGGCAATCAGTTCGTTGGTGTACACCAGCTCCCAGGTGAGGAGGAGCACATGGCCATTGGGCATGTAGGCGGCGTCGTGGTGCGAAAGTTGAGTTGACGTATTGAGTTCGTAGTGCCAAACGGTGTTGTTTTCCCAGTCGACCAGCTCAATGCCGCCAGCGTTGGACGCCGAGGTGAACGGTCCAGCCGGCGCCGGTTTATAGGTTCGGAACACCAGGCCGTTTTCCAAAAAATAGGCAGCGAGCCCGGGGCGGGTACCGCGGTCCCAGCGTTTGATCAGGTGCCCACAGTTGTCGATGAGATAGGCCCGGGTGCCGGAAAACGGGGAGAAAAAGGTGTAGCCGGGTTGGGCTTTGTCGGTGGACAGGCGGACGCCGATGGTCGGTTGGGCCGAAAGTGCCGTATTGAACAGCAAAAAACAACAAGCGAAAAATTTGAATTTTTTATAAACCATGGTTGGGTAAATTTACACCTGCCGCGTCGTGAAATCTGGCCAGTTGGTGGCCGCAATGCGGTGCGTGGTAAAAATTTACAAAAAAAGAATGCATAACATGAAAAACCGCTTCCTCTTGCTTGCTTTGTTGGGGAGTGTTGCCGCCGGGGCTCAACTTCCCCAAACGCCCTTCGGTACCGTTCTGCGGTTCGAAAACTTTGCA
The DNA here is from genome assembly GCA_020636075.1 of Lewinellaceae bacterium. Lineage (GTDB taxonomy): Bacteria > Bacteroidota > Bacteroidia > Chitinophagales > Saprospiraceae > M3007. The sequence continues at coordinate 82,799 of JACJYO010000010.1, forward strand.
TCTGAATTTGTCCCGGCCCGGAATGTCGATGTCTGGTTGCCCGAGGGCTACGATTCCACGAAAAAATACGCCGTGTTGTACATGCACGACGGTCAGATGCTGTTCGATTCCACAACAACATGGAACGGGCAGGAGTGGGGCGTAGATGAAACGGTGAGCCGGTTGATTGCGGAAAAGCAGATCCGCGACTGCATCGTCGTCGGCATTTGGAATGGGGGTGTGCTGCGACACAGCGAGTATTTTCCGCAAAAACCATTTGAGTCGCTTACGAATGCCGAGCTTGAAGCTGTCCGGCAAACACTCCCGGCCAACCGGCAGGAACAGGGGCAGACATTTGCACCAACTTCGGACAATTACCTGAAATTTCTGGTCACCGAACTCAAGCCCTTCATCGATAGCCATTTTTCGACCCACCGCGACCGGCAAAATACCTTTGTCGCGGGGTCCAGCATGGGCGGCCTGATCTCGATGTATGCCATTTGCGAATATCCGCGTGTATTTGGCGGAGCCGCTTGTCTGTCGACCCACTGGCCGGGTGTTTTTACGATGGAAAACAACCCCATACCCGGCGCTTTTTTGCGGTACCTCGAAGCGCATTTGCCCGATCCGGAAAGCCACAAGATTTACTTCGATTACGGCACCGCCACGCTGGATTCGCTGTATGCGGTCACGCAGGTCCGGGTAGATTCGATAATGCGCCAAAAAGGATTTTCACCGCTCCAGTGGAAAACGCAAAAATTCCCCGGCGCCGACCACTCGGAACGGGCCTGGCGGGAGCGGCTGGAGGTGCCGTTGACGTTTTTGGCGCCGAAAATTTTTTATCCGAAATATGAAGGGAATCCTATTGTCTGGCAGGGTGAGCGGTATTTTGGAAATGTGAAAAAGGTGGAATCAATTTCATTCGCCCTAGAAGACAGTGTTAGACAAAACCCAGCCTATGATAAGCAGGTGATAGTATTTAATGAGGATTGGCAGGTTATGGAGCATGTGTATTTTTATCAAGGAAATCCTTCTGAAATTACCCGGCCACTCTATGGTATTGAAATGAAACCGATAGTTGAATATAGCCTAAGTTCAACTGGCGAATTAGGTACCTTAAGTGTTAATGAATTTAATCAAGGTGTACCGGCATGGAATCCTGGAGAAGAGCAGAAGTTTACCGGATTTGGCAGTATTTACCCATGTGATTGATCTTGAATACAACGGCGATACGATTGTTGCACGTAAACAGTATTTCAACTCTGGTTTGGAGCGTCTTGATGATACGCACATAGAAAAAACAACTACCGTTTATCAGGGAGACACCATTCACCGAATGACTGTCACACAAAACGATGAACTGATCATGGATATAAAACTGTTGAATATAAAATTTGATAAATACGGCAATTGGGTGGAACGCAAATGCCATACCCGAATACTTTGGACAAACGGCTACGAGGAATCCGATGTGGTTTTTCGCCAGAAAATCGAGTATTACACGGAGCGATGACTTAAACCTTTATCGCCTAACACGCTCTACCCGGGATCAAAATCCGCGTATATCCGCGTTTCGCCGCAGGCGAATCCGCCTCATCCGCGTTCTAATACTTCTACATCGGGAAAGCGCATTTGTTTTCCGGGTACTTAAGTACTCCCGAGCATTTCCAGCAACCAATCCTTGTTCGCCAGCGGTTGCATTTCACTCACTTTTTTCAAAAGCACTTGTTGCTGTTGTTGCCATTTGACCGTTGACAGTGTCTGCTGGCGTTGTTTCCAGTTGTGTAAGCGGCGGAGCATGCGCAAAAAATTCAGGTTGGCCGTTTTCCCGAAGGTGGAAAGACTTCGATTGCGGCGCAGCAATTGCTGGGTGGCCTCCACGAGGGCATTCAGCGCTTCGGTTTCCTGGAGGATGTAGTAACTTTTGAGTTGCAGGATTTTAGCGCCCAGGTGATAGGTGAAGTCGGTAAATTCTACATTCTGAAGTGTCAGCAAGGTGGCCGGGTAGTTTTCTTTTTCAAAATGCAGTGCTGCCAGATTGTACACGAAGGCATTGTCGCGCTCGCCAGGCGGCAGCAATTCGCGATAATCTTTCAAAAAGCCCTCCGTCCAGGCAAAGGCGCCACTGCGCAAACCGGCTGTCGTGATATTTTTATAGGTCCATTGCGACAACCGCCCCTGCCGGAGCAGCACATCGCGGTCGAGCAGAGTTTGGTATAGCGCCAGCGCTTCAGGGTAGGCGTCAGGCTGCCCGTCGTTGATGCGCCGGATGCAATAGTTGAGCGCATATTGATACAATGCCGCCAGTTCATCCTTTCCAAATACGGCAAAATGCCGGTCGAGTGCCCCGGTGAAGGCTGTAAAACTGTCCGGCGTGGCTTGTTCCAACAGGTCCAGGGCAGCCAAATACACCTGCACTGCAGGCAGGCCGGCCAGCAGCACTTCTTCCCGACACCACTGCCGGATAGCCGGCAACCAGCGTGGCTGTGTTTCCGATTGCAACACCGCCAGCCCCTGACGGCTGAGCATGGCGGCGCCCAGGCGCAGTTTTTCGAGCACAAAAGCCAGGTCGTTGGCATCCGCCTGCCGGTTCAGTTGCTCGCCAGCAACCCGCCGGGAGCGCCGGCTTTCGAGGACTTCAGCCGCTTCCCACCAGCGGAGTTCATAAAAATAATGGCGTGCCGTCTGGTCGGGACGCCGTTCCAGGTGCAGCCGGCATTTGGTCAAGACGGTGGCGGCGGCGGCATTGAGGTTGCGGTCCAGCAGGGCATTGGTGGCATGCAACTGCATTTCCGCGGGTTCTGCTTCGTAGCCGGTATAAGCCAAGTAGCCGAGCAACAACTCGTACAGGTCGGAAATGAGGTTGTTCAGTTTTCGCTCATCGAATAGTTCGCCAGTGCCAAACAATCGGATAAAAACGGTTTGTTTGTCCGGCATGACAGCATCGAAATCCGGCGCAAATTCCAGGACCAGGTCGGCAAGTTGACGCAGTTGACCGTGCTTATTGAAAAACGGCGAGTACACATACTCACGCCAGCGGGTTCGTTCGCGGGCGCCCAGCGTGCGCAAAACGGTGATTAATTTGCTTTGGTGCATGGATTTGTCGCTTGTTTGGCAAATGTAGGGTTGTTTTTAAATTTCTATAGTTTGGTGGTTTTAACGTTTTATTCGCGTCAACCCCGCCCCCATCCCTCCCCCCGAGAGGAGGGGTGTCTGCCCTCATTCCAATCAAAATTAGTGTTGAGAGCAAGCCCCCCTCCCCTCGGGGGGAGGGGATGGGGGTGGGGCCGCCGCGCAAAAAAAATCTATACCAAGCCGAAAATGTACTTTTTGCATCTGTACGCTTCCGGTAGTTTTGTATCGTGAAAAATGGCTCCATAGCCGCTCCTTAATCGCCTTTTATTTTTTTAGTTATGAAACGTCTCTACGTATCCCATTTGCTGTTCAGGAATATCGCATGGATTATCGCGCTCCTGAATTTTACCCAGGCCCCCGTTTTCGGGCAATCGGGTTCTTGTTTTTCAGTACAAATTGCCGGAAAAAGTGCCGCGCAAAACGACACGGTTACCTTGCCGGTCACGGTTACCGGATTTGACAGTATCCAGGGTATGCAGTTCAATTTGGTCTGGGCGCCGGATGCTTTGCAATTCCTGGATGTTGACCTGTCGGGGAGTAATGTGCCGGACCTTACCGCTTTAAATTTTAATTTCAACCCTCCGGGAAATTTAAAACTGTCCTGGTTCAACCCAGCCACCTTTGGCTCCGATTTGCCGGATGGCGACACCCTTTTTAGTATAAAATTCAAGTTGGTCACAGCCAACACCGGGTTTGTACCTGTTCAGTTTGCCCCCGGCGAACCGTTTGCCAATGAGGTCGTTCAGGGGCTTGGGGCGAAACTGGCCATCCCGCTGCAGGTCGGTGGCGTATATGCCAATTTGCCCAACCCTTCGCCGGTGTATATTGAAAATTTCTGTGCGGAGCCGTCGGAAAATTGTTCGAACGCTACCGGCAGCATTTCCGGTTCCCTTGCCGGAGGAACGCCGCCGTACACCATCAGTTGGACCGGCCCAGGCGGTTTTTCGGCAACCAGTTTCAACCTGAACAGTTTGGCCCCCGGCTTGTACAGTCTGGAGGTGCAAGATGCTGCCGGACAAACCCTTCAGGCCCAGGTGGTTGTTTTTACCAATCTTGATCCGATTAGCCTGAGCGGGCAAGCCCAGCCTACCTCCTGTAGCAACAACGACGGTTGCATCAGCCTTTCCGCGACTACCGGCGCATGGCCCATAAATTATGCCTGGTCGGCGGCCAACCTGGAAGGCGAGGAAGTGTGCGGCCTGGCCCCGGGCACGTACACCGTTACCGCAACCGACGCTGGCGGCTGCGCGCTGGTCGACAGCTTCCAGATTGTAGCCGGAAATGCGCTCCTGGTTGATGCCCAATCCACACCGGCAAATTGCCTCAGCGATCAGTTTGGCACAGCCCTGGCCATTTCAAAAAACGGTGTGGCGCCATATTTCTATCAATGGTCGAGTGGCGTGAGTGAACAATTGCATACCGGGATGCTGGGTGGGACGTACACCGTTACGGTAACCGATAATGCCGGCTGCACCGGTACGGCCCAAGTCACAATCGAAGATGCCGCTGTACCCATCTGGGATTTATACCTGCAAGCCAACTGTGGCGGTGGCAACGGGCAAGGCGAAATGCTGTTGCTTTCGGGCAACCCATCGAGCCTGGAATACCCTGTGACGCTCTTTTGGGCCAACGGCACCACCCAGGTCGTTTCGGCGCCATCGGGCGATACGATCGGTGTGCTTCAGATGGTGCCTTCGGGCTTGTACGGTGTGACGCTTTTAGACACAAGTGGCTGCGGTCAGATTCTGGAGGAAGCGCTCAATTGCCTGGGCGCTCCGCCACCCGACTCGGCAGCGCTGGTCTGGCCTGGCGACGCCGACAATAATAATGCTGTGAACCACTACGATCTGCTTTACCTCGGCCTGGCTTACGGCGCCACCGGTCCGGTGCGGCCCAACGCCACCATCGATTGGACAGGCCAGCCTTCCACGGATTGGTCGCAAAGCACCGGGGGAAATCCTGTGAATTATAAAAACCTGGACACCAACGGCGACGGCATTATCAATGCTGCGGATACTATGGCCATCACCGCCAACTGGGGGCAGGTAATAGACCCGACGAATGATAATCCATTTGCTGCACCACAGATGGTGCCGGGTATGGGCTCCGGGCCGGCGCCGGGTTTGTTCCTTGGGGGTGACTCGTTGATGGCCGGGCAGATGGTGTATGTGCCGGTGGTGCTGGGCAGCGCTACAGTGCCGGCCGACAGTGTGTACGGCCTGGCTTTCAGCGTCTCCTACGACCCCTCGATCCTGCAACCGGTTTACTTTGAGCCGCTGGCTTCCTGGATGGGCGATCCTGCAATTGATCTGATTTCGGTGCATCGGAATTTCCCTGGGCAACACCGCCTGGATGTGGCGGTCAGTCGCACAGATGGGATGCCAGCGAGTGGTTTTGGCGACATCGGCCGCATGTTTATCATTATCGAAGACGACATATTTTTCAAAGGCGGCACGGTAAACGAAACCGAATCGGGGGCCGGAAATTCGGCTACGGTTGAAACCACCCTGTTCATCCGGAATGTCCATGCCATCACGCCGTCGAATACGCAACCGGTTGTCCAACCGGAAAACAAAACAGTGGTCATCAGCCCCACTGTCAGTGCTGAAACGCCCAAATTAAATGCCGACCGGATTTCGCTTTCCCCCAACCCGGTTTCGGAAAAACTCTTCATTCGAAGCGCCGGAACAGCCTTGCAGTCGGTCGTGATTTCGAATCTATGCGGGCAAGTTTGGGCCACAATGGATGGCCTGGAAAGTTCGGTTGTGGAAATCCCGGTGCACGATTGGCCGAAAGGCGCCTATGTGACGCAAGTGTACACGCGTACCGGTGTTTCTGTTCAGTTATTTATTCGCCAATAAATTCAAGTTTTCATGAAAAATAGTCTCCTTACCTGCCTGATAGTTCTTGTTGCAAGCGGCCTTTCCGCCCAGTGCGGCAACGACCAAACACCGCCGGTTTTAGTGCCGGCTTTCAACCCGGTATTTACCCTTGGCGGTCCGAAATGTACCGCGGTGGTTCAACCGGAACAACTGCTGCAAAGCGTGAGCGATAACTGTTCACCCACGAGTTCCCTCAAACTGCGCCTGCGACGGGCTGGCACCGGTACCGGATTTCCGATATTGCCTGCGGGCGGCCAACTGACCCTCACTCCGGCCGATGGCCCGGGCCCGCATTTTGTCGAAGTTTGGGGGCAGGACACAATGGGAAATGCCGGTTTTATTTTTACCAGTTTGACTGTTGGAAATCCGGGCGGATGCACCTTCAACCTGTTGCCGGACACCTTGCGGGCAAATGTCGGCGTACCAACCGGCCTGGAGGATATGCAATGGACCTTGGACGGGCAGACGATGCCATCCCCTGGTTCTTTTGCAACGTCGGATAGCTACATCGCGCTCGAAAGCAATTTTTTGTCCGGCTTTGGAACAAACGATGCGATCACAATAACACCATCCAAGGATAACGACCCCCTGAATGGCGTGACTACCTTCGATATCGTATTGATAACCAAAGATATTTTGGGCTGGGAGTTTCTGGACAATCCCTACAAATATATCGCCGCCGATGCCGACCGAAACGGCCGGGTCACCGTAGGTGATTTGTTAGAAATTCGAAAACTGATTCTGGGGATTTACACCGAATTGCCGGACAACAGTTCCTGGCGGTTTGTGCCGGAAGACTATATTTTTCCAATGCCGGAAAAGCCTTTTTTCGAACAAATTCCGGAGTCCGTTACATTTGGCCCAAACCGCAGCACGCCACTGCCCAATTTTATCCCGATCAAAGTGGGCGACGTAAACAGCAATGCCGTGCTAAGCAATTTCTCCGATCCTGTGGTAGAAGACCGCAGTCTTGCAAACCTGGAAATTCCGGACCTACTGCTCCAATCCGGGCAAACTGTCCGGGTTCCGGTCTGCCTGGCTGATTTTTCCAACCTGTTTGGGTTGCAATGTGCGTTTCGCTTTGACCCGGCAAGGATGGCCATTTCAGGTGTTCAGCCCGGGGCCCTTGCAGGATTTTCAGATGCCCACTTTTTTCAGCCCGAACCGGGCCTGCTCACGCTGAGCTGGAGCAGCCTGAAATTAGAGCAGGCAGACACACGCGAGCCGTTGTTTTTTCTGGAAATCAATGCATTACAGTCGGGCACGCTCCGCGATTTCCTGCAATTGCATTCGAACCGTTTGCAAGCGGAGGCCTACGATCTGGAAGGGCAAATTGCCAAACTGGAACTGCACTACCGGACCTTGCCGGCGCCAGGTTTGGATGCTATTCAGGTTGCCTATCCCAATCCGGCGGCCGGCCAGTTTTACCTTCCGGTGCAGCTGGCCCAACCCGGTCCCGTTGCAATTGAACTGTTTGGCTCCGATGGCCGTCAGGTGTCATTAATAGAAGAAAACCTGGTTGCCGGTTTGCATCAGTTGGAAGTGCCCTGTGCCGGTCTTGCTGCGGGGGTGTACAGTTACCGGGTTGTTGCCGGGACGGCGACTGCGCAGGGAAAGGTGGTTTTGCGTTGAGTTTGGTTTTGCCACGTGGGCCAAAATCGAATGCTTGAAAATTTGGCAGTTAGTTGATATTCCGGGTGTCAACCCCACCCCCGGCCCCCATAGCCATCAACTTAAGGGTTAATAGGGGGTGTACAACTTTTCAAATTGAACTTTTCAAATTGAACTTTTGACTTTTTTAAGCAACAAATCGGGCTTGGGGAGATCCTTTAAAGTCAAATTTGAAAAGCCCAATTTGAAATTTGAAAAGTTGTTCACCATCTCTGGTTGCTTAAGTTGATGGCTATGGGGGATGGGGGTGGGGTTGACACGCGAAAAGCACAAAGTTTCATTTTCGCAATCTTCTGTGCTTTAGGTGGGTGAAGCCGAAGAACGAGTAATAAGCCTCGTGGTGAAAAAAAACTACGGCGCCCGTTTTTTCTGCCGGAACAACCACTCCAGAACAAGCGGGTTGGCGTAGGTATCGTCCCAGGTATTGTGGTTCCAGCCCGGGTATTCGCAATAGCCGATCATGGGCGCGCCGGCCTGCCGCAGTGCCATGACGATCCGGCGCGTGTATTTCACCGGCACGACATCGTCAGCGGAGCCGTGAAAAGCCCAGATCGCGATATGCTTGATTTCCGGAGCGATACTGGCGTCAGCGCCGCCGCAAACGGGAACAGCTGCTGCAAACCAGCCGGGTTGGCGAACCAGCAAATCAAAGGTGCCCATACCGCCCATGCTCAGCCCGGTGATGTAGATCCGGTCGCGATCGATAGCCGGATTTTCTTGGAAAACGTTTTCAAGTAGTTGGATCAGCGCCTGCATGGGCACGCTGGGTTCTTCAAAGAAAAAAACCTCCTTTTCGAAATCGCGGTTCGACCAGCGAAAATCTTTTGGGCATTGCGGCGCCAGGAAAAAATGGGGATGTCGCACATAAAATTCGGGCGCCCAAAATGCTTTGGCGCCGTTGCGAAGTTGGGCTTGATTATCGTCGCCGCGTTCGCCACTGCCATGCAGAAATACAACCAGGGGGTATTTTCTGTCAGCACTTTTTTCGTAGTTTTTCATGGCCGCCGGCATGTTTTGCGTTTCCAGCGGTGATATCCAGCGGTAGGGTAGGGCGAGGCTGTCCGCCTGAAAGGTTTTGGCTTGCAGGAATTCCGATATTGTGCTACCGGTGCCGGTAGTTTCAGGCCCGGGTGTTTGTATTTGGCGTTCGTGTGTGCAGCCGAAAAGGGTCAGGGCGGTCAGGAATAGTATGTGGTAGTTGCGCATGGTGTGACTTTTGATTTAGTCGTCCTACGACTTCAAGTCTTAGGACGACTAAATTAAGCCTTCTATCGGGAGCTTTCCTGTACCATTTGAGGTGCAGTGGTACCAAGTCCAGCCTGTGCGGCTTTTTTTGTCCTTAACATCAGATTATAGGAATAAAACAGGAGGAAAACCGAAATGCTGACTTCCAGTGTTTCGGCCCCTTTCTCAATGATCAGTGTAAAGAGCATCAGATAGATAAAAACATAGCCGGTATAGAAAAACTGTTTGGCCGGGACGAAAAAGATCAGGTTTTTTAGTTGTGGAATACGACCAAGTAAGCCGATCAATTGTTTCCGATAGAAGAAAACAGTTGCCAGGGCGCCCGTTAGCATCAGATAGCCAAAATCAAAATAGTCATTGAACAAGTTGTGCAGATTGCTTTCTTGTTGCACATTATTTTCCATTAAATACGCCGGTGTTTCCCAGCCAAAAATGCGCTGTCCCCAGCTTATCTCTTCGCAGGCAAACAAAATGGCTGCGGCGCCAAACCCATACAGGTAAAGTTTTTGAATGGGCTTTTTAAAATACCGGAGCAGCGACAGAAATATTATCCCGCTGGCAAATGCAAAAAGTGCGGTGGCATTTTCCAATAGCCCGTCTTCACCGTAAATCGCCGGCACCTTGTGGAAAACCATGCTGAAAATAATCACCCCTACAATGGATACGTAGAATATTTTAAGCCGTTGCGGTAACGCTGCTACCGGGATCTCGTCTTCATAGTAGATCCAGGCGCCTTTCAACAGCACATCAATAAAAATCAGGGCGCCCAGCAATAAATAAATGCTGATAACTACGGCATGCGGATTTGAAATAGCGTTGTCGCCGGCAAACCTGGATGCCAGGAATGCAAAAAAAGCATCATAGGCAAAGATGAGTGCAGCGGAAATAGCGAGTGCAGCCAAAATCAGCAGGACGATGGCGGTATTCAGCAGTTTGGGCAATACAGTCTGTTTTAACATAGGCTCCTTTTTAAGACTTGCAGTAGCAGCACAAATTACTCCAGCACACGTTGGTGCCGAAATCGGTGGTGTTGGATTTTGCCTGTCTTCCTGGATAGGATGGATTATGCGATTCGCGGTCAGGTCATATCACAAAGGATATGCGATCAGGTGTATTTATGTCGATCCCTGACGAACAGGCGCTTTATCACACGACGTACTTCAAAATTCGTGCCTTCCTATCTGAAAGTTGGTGGATAGATCCCTTTTTGTTTATAGTTTGCAGACAAACATGCTTTGCCGGTTGCTCTAATTCACGTTGATATTCAAGGGCCTCAATGCCCGGGATTTTCAGGTGTTTAATACGGTATTGAAAAATGTCTACACTTAAGATTTCCTTAATTTTCAGGAAAGATTGAGATAACATCAGGACTTGATCTTGCGGCCCAATTTTCACTAAAGCCACTCCTATGATCAAGCGTTTTACCCTGATGCTTTTTGCATTTTTGCAGGCCGTTTTTCTGCTTGCCCAAAGTAACCAACAACTGCACCATTTGGCAAGTTATGCCACTGGTGGTAGTGAAGCAGCGGAAACGGTTGCTTTTGACCCGGGCTCCAACCGTGTATTTTTCACCAGTGCCGGGCCGAATACCTTATCGGTACTCGACCTGAGCAATCCCGCCACGCCAACCCTGATTCAGACTATCGATCTGTCGCCGTATGGCGCCGGGCCGAATTCGGTAGCCGCAGGCAACGGGGTGGTTGCAGTGGCCGTAGCTGCCGACCCCAAAACGGACCCGGGCAGTGTGCTGTTTTTTACCCCGGATGGCGGGTTTTTAGCACAAATTCCAGTAGGCGCCAACCCCGATATGTTGGTGTTTTCGCCGGATAAAACCAAACTGCTGATCGCCAATGAAGGCGAACCCAATGACGACTACACCGTTGATCCGCCAGGTTCTATTACGATCATCGATGTTGCCAATTTTTCGACTACGACACTTGATTTTTCCGCATTTAACGACAAAAAAACCTACCTGCAGAATAAGGGCATTCGCATTTTCGGTAATAACGGTCAGGCGACCGTAGCCCAGGATATGGAGCCGGAATATATTGCGATCACCCCAGATGGAAGCCGTGCCTATGTCGGTTGCCAGGAAAATAATGCCTTTGCCGTTATTAACCTGACCAACAATTCCATAATCGATATCCTGCCACTGGGCTATAAGGATCACAGCGCAGGTCACCCCGAGTTGGAATCGATAACTATAAACGAAGTGGTACCCAACTGGCCCGAACTGGGGACACCAGTGTACGACGGTGGCCAGCCCGCGGTGTATCTGGGCGGCTTCTCGGGTTTGTATTACGATCCATCCCAGTCCAATGCTAATGAATATGTCTTTTATGTGGTGCCGGACCGCGGCCCGAACGGCGATCCGGTAGCGCCTGCTGCTGTAACGCCGACTCCGGTAGGTGATCTGCGTCCGTACAAATTGCCCGACTACCAGGCGCTGTTGGTTAAACTGGTACTCAACCGCCAAACCGGCGCAGTAAAACTTGGTGGCGAAACGCCCTTGTTTCGTCAGGACGGTGTTACCCCGATTTCCGGGAAAGGTAATATTCCCGGTTTTGATGAAGTACCTGTTGCGTATGCCGACCCAAATACGCCGTTTGCCAATGTGGATTATACCGATGCAAATGGCGAAGAATACCATGAACTGCCGTATGATGAACTCGGCGGCGATTTTGAAGGTGTGGTTCGTGATAACCAGGGTAATTTCTGGTTGTGCGATGAAAACCGCCCCGCCCTGTATAAATTCCAACCCAATGGCACCCTGATTGAACGCTACGTACCGCAAGGAACTTCCCGTCTGGGCATCAACCCACAACCGGCAGGCACCTATGGCGCTGAAACGCTACCCGCCGTTTATTCCCTGCGCCGTGCAAACCGCGGCTTTGAAGCCATCGCCTACGACGGTGTTCAGGACATTATTTATGCGTTTATTCAATCGCCGATTGAAAACCCGGGCAGTAGCGTGCGCAATAAAACTGACGTGATCCGAATCCTGGGTGTACACGCTGCCGACGGGACTCCGGCAGCGGAATATGTTTACCTGTTGGAACGCAATGCCTATCCGGGCCTGGCAACTTCCCGGGTGGATAAAATCGGTGATGCCGTGTATATCGGCGACAACCAGTTTTTGGTGCTCGAGCGTGACTCTGAACTGCCAGGCGTTTCCGAAGGGAAAAAATATGTGTTTAAAATTGACCTGCAGGGCGCGACAAATATTGTCGGTACGCCCCTGGCCCTGCGCGACGGCTTTGCCCTGGAAGAGGTGCAATTGCTCTCAAATTCAGCTCCTGCGACGGATGAAAACACCAGCCCATTCCTGCTGCCCAACGGTTTCTCACAGGAATTGATCGTCAATCGCCAGACTGCTGACCTCGACCCCGATTTTGTAGCCACCTTCGGCAACTGGGATATGATCGCCCTGGACCCGAGCAACCGTTACATTTTCATTCCTGCAGAAGTTGGCACCGGCGCAGGCCTCGGCCGTTATGACACTGAAACCGGTGACTTTATCACAGCCTTTGCCGGTGATAACAGCGGAAATTTTGAAACAGACCCGGGTTGGGGCGCTTGCGCGGATGAGGACTTCGGCGCGCTCGATCCGGCAGTGTGGACGCCCTGGGGTACGGTAATTACCGCAGAAGAATGGTCAGGAAATGGCCGCCTCTTCGAATGGCTGAACCCCATGATGGCTGCCGACGAAAAGCCAATGGTTAAGTGGCGCAACAATATTCCTTCGGTTTCACACGAAGGTTTGAAATTTGACGCCGACGGTGTTTTATATTTTATTGATGAAGACAACAGCGGTTCGGTTTACAAATTTGTTCCGGCAAAACCGAGCGACCTGTCGGCAGGTCAAACCTTTGTCCTGGTCATCGATGCTTTTGCAGGTGACCCGGCACAGAATTGGAATGCTGCTGCAAACCAGGGTTCAACCCGTACCGGGGTAGCCACCTGGGTACCGATTACAGATGCCTGGGGCCGCGCCACGACAACGGCTGATCCGTTCAATTTCACTGCTCGCGGTGGCCGGAGTGCAGCTGATGAGGTGAACGGCACGCCGTATGGTCGTCCGGAAGACCTGGAAATCGTGGGTAACCGCCTCTATGTTACCACCACCAGCGAACACTCAGCGTACGCTATTGAACTTATTGACGCTACGACGGCAGAAGTGAAGTTGTTTGCTTCGGCGAATACGCTTGATGCCGGAACAGGTGCTCCGGCTGGTACGGCTTTCCGCAATCCGGATAATCTGGCCAGCGATGCAGATGGTAACATTTACATTATTGAAGACAACTTGCCTGGCGATATCTGGAAAGCCGAAGATGCCGATAAGGATGGGGTAGCAGAGTCCATTACGCGCTGGGCCAGCCTTGGCGTACCGGGATCGGAACCGACAGGCCTGATCGCTACCAGCAATCCCAATGAATTTCTGGTGTGTATTCAACACCCAAGCAGTGAAAACGACGCCCTGTGGAAAATTACCATCGACCCGAATGCAGCCACTCTGCTCGACAATTCGGCAAACCTGGAAGCCAGCACACCTTTCCTGCTGCCGAAAGGATTCAGCCAGACATTGGTTGTAGATCGGAACACAGCAAACAACGATAGCGACTTTGCCGACACCTTCGGCAACTGGGACATGATCGCGATCGATCCCAGCGAGCAATTTATTTTCATCCCACACGAAGTGCAAACGGGCGCCGGCCTTACCCGTTACGACCGTCAAACCGGCGATTTTGTGACGGCGCTCAAAGGCAATAACACGGGCGTTTATGGAACCGATCCGATGAATTGGGATCCGAACAATGACGACTTTGGCGCACTTGATCCGGCGGTATGGACGCCTTGGGGCACGGTGATCACAGCGGAGGAATGGGCTGGCAACGGCCGCTTGTTCGAATGGAAAAACCCGTTGATGAATGCCGGCGAAACCCCGGATGTCGTTTGGTGTTCGAACATCCCTTCGGTTTCCCATGAGGGCCTGAAATTTGACGCCGACGGTTACATGTATTTTATTGATGAAGACAATAGCGGCTCCATCTACAGATTCATACCGGCTATTACCGATGACCTGTCAGTTGGTCAAACCTATGTGTTGGTGGTGGATGCGTATAACGGCGATCCTGCGCAAACCTGGAACAACGCAGCCAACCAAAGTGCTCCGCGGACAGGGACTGCTTCCTGGGTGCCCATTACCGATGCCGGTGGTCTCCCCGTTACTACTGCCGACCCCTACGACTACAGCGCTCGCGGTGGCCGCATGGCAGCCGATGAAGTAAATGGGACGCCGTATGGCCGTCCGGAGGATCTTGAAATTGTTGGCAACCGCCTGTTTTTCACAGCGACCAGCGAAAACAAAGCCTATTCGATCGATCTCACTTCCGTAACAACCGCGACCGTACAGGAATTTGCTTCGCAAAACACTATTGATGCCGCAACATTGGTAGCCGCCGGCGCAGACTTCCGCAACCCGGATAACCTGACCAGCGACGCCAACGGAAATATTTACATTATTGAGGACAACAGCCCCGGCGATATCTGGAAAGCCACTGATGCCAACAATGACGGCGTGGCTGAATCGATCGTGCGCTGGGCATCCCTGAGCGTTGATGGCGCCGAACCAACGGGTATGATCCCAACCAGTGACCCAAAGACCTTCCTGGTGTGCATTCAGCACCCGACCTCCGGTAACGATGCGCTTTGGAGTATTACCGTTGACCCTGCCGCTACGTTGCTGGATCAATCCGCCAACATTATCAGTGAAGCAAATTCGCCGTTTTTATTACCTGCAGGATTTTCACAAACATTGATCGTTGATCGCAACACCGCTAACCTGGATCCCGATTTTGCACCGACCTTCGCCAACTGGGATATGATTACCCTTGATCCCACCGAGCAATTTGTATTTATTCCGGCTGAAGTGGGTACCGGTGCCGGCCTGATCCGTTACGACATGCAGTCGGGTGATTTTGTGACGGCCATGCGCGGGGATAATTCCGGCTCGTTTACCAGCCAACCGAATTGGCGCCCTTGCCAGGGTGGCGACTTTGGCGCTATCGACCCGGCTGAATGGACCCCTTTCGGCACCGTATTGACGGCTGAAGAGTGGGCCGGCAAAGGCCGTATGTTCGAATGGTCAAACCCCTTGATGGCCGCTAGTGAGCAACCGCAGGTGCATTGGGTCAGCAGTATTCCCTCAGTTTCGCATGAAGGTTTGAAATTTGACGGCGCTGGCAATTTGTATTACATCGATGAAAACAACAGCGGATCGATTTACAAATTTGTTCCAAAAAATGCCGGCGATCTGAGCAAAGGCCAATCGTTTGTGCTGGCAGTCGATGCCTTCAATGGCGACCCTTCCGCCAACTGGAACGATGCTGCCAATACTGCCGCGCCGCGCCTGGGTGCTGCTACCTGGGTGGCCATCACTGATGCCGATGGTCATCCTTTGACAACCGCCAATCCCTTTGATTATGCCAACTATGGCGGCCGTCTGGCTGCCGATGAAGTGAATGCAACACCTTACGGCCGTCCGGAAGACCTGGAAGTTGTTGGTAACTTCCTGTATTGCGCCATCACCAGTGAAAATACGGTGCTGTCGATTGAACTGCTGAACCCGGCAACGGCCATGGTGCGCGCATTTGCAACGCAGAATACTACCGATGCCGTCACAGGCGCTGCTGCCGGAAACGAGCTCCGGAACCCGGACAACCTGGCCAGCGATGCGGCAGGCACGTTGTATATCATTGAAGACAACAACCCCGGTGATATCTGGAAAGCCGTGGATGCGGATAAGGATGGCGTAGCCGAGTCGATCGCCCGCTGGGCTTCCCTGGGTGTCGATGGTTCGGAGCCAACCGGTTTGATCGCAACCAATCAACCGAATACGTTTATTGTTTCCATTCAGCACCCGACCTCGGAAAATGATGCCCTTTGGCGTATTCATTCGGTAGATTCTATTAAAGTACCGAGCACGGAAAAAACCCTGGAACAACACAGTTCCGATGAATTGTCGGCAATGGGTATTCAGGCCGTGCATAAACTAAAGGTGGCTAACCTGCCCAGCCTGGATTATGTGAGTTCGGATAAAGCAGAAGGGATTGCCTTGCTTCCGGGAAATGAGATCGCCGTGATCAACGATAATGATTTTGGCCTTGCTGGCGCGGGTGTATCGGATGCTACCGTATTGGGCATCATTTCGTTCAAAAACGATTACACCTTTGATGCCAGCGACCGCGATGATGCGATCAATATTGTCAAGCACCCAACACTGGGAATGATCATGCCCGATGGCATTGCTTCTTATCAGGCTGCTGATGGTAAAGTCTACATTGCCACCGCCAATGAAGGCGACTCCCGCGATTACGATGGGTATTCGGAGGAAACGCGCGTCAAGGATTTAACCCTTGACCCGACAGCATACCCGAATGCAGCGGATTTGCAGAAAAACGAGAATCTGGGACGTTTGAAAACCACAACAGCCAATGGCGACTACGATGGCGATGGCGATGTGGATCAGATCTACTCTTTTGGAGGCCGCTCCTTTAGCATTTTTGATGCCTACGGAAACCTGGTTTATGATTCCGGAAATGAATTTGAAATATTGACTAAATATTTTGAGCCGGCACTCTTCAATGAAGATGCGGGGACACCCGACGGTCGTAGTGATGACAAAGGCGTTGAACCAGAAGCTATTGCTATCGGAACGATTGACGGATATACCTATGCATTTGTCGGTTTCGAACGGCAAAGCGCCATCGTGGTGTACGATATCACCGATCCGTTCAACCCGGAATTTCTGACCTTCTATAACAACCGGGCCGTAGATGCTGCCGGCAATGTTACCGGCGATGTCGCTCCGGAAATTATTGAATTTATCCCGGCCGATCAGAGCCCGAACAACCAGAACCTGTTGGTGGTGGGCTACGAAGTCAGCGGTTCAGTTGGAGTGATCCAGGTTGGTGGCGAGTTGGTTTCGTTGAGCGAAGAGTTGGCAAAAAATGCCGCCAAATTCAAAGCCATGCCTAATCCGACAACCCAATACGTTTTCTTTGACCAGCCGATCGATGCGCAGGTATTTGACCAGCACGGCCGGTTGGTAAGCAATCTGGAAGGGGCAACCCGCCTCCAGGTTACCAGTTGGGAACCCGGGATGTATAACATTGTTACCCGGGAGCACGGCACCCGCCGGTTTGTGAAGTTATAGGATTAGTAAGTAGTTTATAAGTAGCGCTGCCCGGGTTTTTCAAGTCGAAAAGCCCGGGCTTTTTCTGTCCGGCTGTGCAGAAATCAAAAAGGCAGGCGCGTCAGGTCGACATTGCCGCCGGAAAGGATCAGCCCGACTTTCTTTTTTTCAAAAAACGGATGCGCACGCAATATGGCTGCAAACGGCACGGCGCCGGAAGGCTCCACAACGATTTTCATGCGTTCCCAGATCAGGCGCATGGCGGTAACAATCTCCGATTCCTCAACCCGGATAATTTTCTGAACGTACTGTTGAATCAGGGGGAAAGTTTTTTCACCCAGGTTTGTTTTCAGGCCATCGGCTATAGTTTCGGTTGTGGTATTGGTTTCAATTTTGCCGCTTTGCAGGGATCGGTAGGCATCATCGACGGCGAAGGGTTCGGCGCCGATGGTTTGGCAGTTTTTTCCAAAAAAATGCGCAGCCAGCGCGGTGCCACTAATGAGTCCGCCGCCACCAACCGGTGCCAGGAGATAGTCCAGATCCGGGAAATCTTCCAGCAATTCCAGTGCAGCGGTGCCTTGGCCCAGGATGACATCGTGATCGTCAAAAGGGTGCAGGAAGGTGGCGCCTGTTTCCTGTTGAATTTGGCTGGCGGTTGCTTCCCGCGCCTGGATCGTAGGGGTGCATTCCGTGATCTTGCCGCCGTAAGCTTCCACCGCGCTTTTTTTGACCGTTGGGGCATTGGAGGGCATGACGATGTAGGCAGGCAGTCCCAAACTTGCTGCAGCGAGTGCGATGGCTTGGGCGAAGTTGCCGGAGGAGTGGGTGACGACCCCGCGCTGTTGTTGGTCCGGACTCAGGTTCAGGATGGCATGCATGGCGCCCCGCATTTTAAAGGCGCCCATGCGTTGCAGGTTTTCGCATTTAAAAAACAGCTCGGCGCCGGATAGTTCATTCAGCAGTCGCGAGGTCATCACCGGCGTGCGGTGGATATACGGGCGAATTTTTTCGTGACATTGGAGCAAGGCATCTTTTTCCATGGATTCGGATTTCAAATTGTTGAGTTTAAGTTACAATCGGCTGATTTTTTCGCCTTCAGTTGTTACATACTGATTGTACAGATTCGCTGTCGTGCAGGAATGTACGGGCAGAATTTTCACGATATCGCCGAGCTATATTTTTTCGATAAATGCTACCGGCGCCTGCACGATACCGTGCTCCTGCGATAGTTTTTTAAGGTAGGCGTCCGGGATCAATTCGCCCCAACCTTCAGCGCTGTGCTCCACAAGCTGGTCATACACGGTGTCTGCTTTGATAAATACCCGCACCGGCGCCTTGAGTTTTTGGGCTAGCTGTTCGACGGTTTCCACCGATTCTACGAGCAGGTTGAGCTGGATGGTCGAGGCCAGTGCATTGATCGTGGCTATTTCTCGGATGTTTACCGGAAACGCTACCGTAATGTCGTTCCAGCCATCGGCTGCAAAATAGTTGGCCATGGTCGGTGAGGATACGGTAATCCGGTCGATGCCATATGCCCGGAACCAGTTGCCGATTTCGCGGGATTGGTGGGTTTTAAAATGCGGTCGGAATGCGATATTGTTCCGTTGGGCCTTTTGAACCATTTTCTCGATGTTCGCCCGGCATTTTTTGGTGTTGAGCAGGAGGGTTGGTTTGTCAAGAGTATGCATGGAAACACTGGATGGTTCGAATATTCAATTTTTTTCAAGATGGTCGTTGAGCATTGATTAGGAGCAAGTTGGTGAAAATTGACTCGTCACTGATTTTTAGAGCAACTTGAAAACTTAGCTAAAACTTAATATTGAAAACCCGGTCAAGATTGATTCGTGGGCAAACTTTGCCCGTCTTTTGCGGCATATCACTAAATTGGCCCGTCTAAGGATTTATAGTTTTACCCGCCGAAAAATATCGTTTCTTCACCAGTCTTGGGCCACCTCTGAATTTCTGCTTTCCAGGTGTGCTATAATGTGCCAGATATAAACATTGCTTGTCAGCAGCCCATTGTAAACTTTTCTTATGGAAGCTTATTATTTAGCCATAGTCGGCATTTTATTTCTCCTTGCTATTTCGGACTTGATTGTAGGCGTAAGTAATGACGCCGTGAACTTTTTAAACTCAGCTGTTGGTGCAAAAGCGGCCAGTTTCCGGACGATTCTGGTTGTCGCTGCACTTGGGATCATCTTTGGTTGTACGTTTTCCAGCGGCATGATGGAAGTTGCCCGCAAAGGGATTTTCCATCCCGAGCATTTTTACTTTTCTGAAATTATGCTGCTATTTCTGGCGGTCATGGTCACGGATGTGATTCTGCTCGATTCATTCAATACACTTGGAATGCCGACATCGACCACGGTCTCCATTGTATTTGAATTGCTTGGTGCGGCGGTTGCGCTCTCTGTGATAAAAGTTTACACCGATCCGAATGCGCTTAGTATTGGTGAATATATCAACTCCGGAAAAGCTCTGGCCATCATTTCCGGCATCCTGGTTTCGGTGATTATCGCTTTTTCAGTGGGTTTGATCATACAGTATTTTACGCGCTTGTTGTTTTCTTTTAATTATGAAAAGCGCCTCAAGTACTTTGGTTCGCTGTGGGGTGGGCTGGCGATTGCAGGTATTACTTATTTTATTCTGGTTAAAGGCGCTAAAGGGGCTTCCTTTATTACGGAAGAGATGCAGGCAGCCATCGACAGCAACGTCTTTGCAATTATTGTAGGAAGCTTTATCGGCTGGGTGGTTATCTTACAGTTACTCACCTGGTTTACCAAGGTTAATATTTTCAAATTGATCGTACTGGTCGGCACATTTGCCCTGGCAATGGCTTTTGCAAGCAACGATCTGGTCAATTTTATTGGAGTGCCATTGGCCGGTTTTAATTCTTATGAAATACTTCAGCAAAATGGCGATCATGGGGCCGACGGCTTTCTTATGACCGGACTTGCCGGCAAGGTGCCAACACCTACGATTTTGTTGCTGCTTTCCGGATTGGTTATGACGATCACGCTTTGGACTTCCAGAAAAGCCCGTACCGTCATCAAAACATCCGTCGATCTGGGCCGCCAATACGATGGCGCTGAACGCTTTGATTCCTATGCCGTTTCGCGCAGCCTGGTGCGTAGTTTCAGTAAAATGGCAAAATTTGTGAATGACCGTTTACCTGCGGGGATAAACAAGTTTGTCGTAAAACAATTTGACGAGAAACCTTTTACCGAAAAGCAGGCCAATTTAGGGGCAGAAGCTCCTGCATTCGACATGGTGCGTGCAGCGGTTACACTGGTCGTTGCAAGCAGCCTGATTGCTTTCGGTACGGCGCTGAAGTTGCCCTTGTCCACCACTTATGTAACATTTATGGTGTTTATGGGTACCTCTCTGGCCGACGGGGCATGGGGGCGTGAGAGCGCTGTGTATCGCGTTTCCGGCGTACTTTCCGTAATTGGCGGTTGGTTTTTTACGGCATTTTCAGCCTTCACGTTGTCCTTTATCATTGCCGGCATTTTTTACTTCGGTGGACCAATAGCCATTGGGCTTACCTTGATTGTTGCCGGGATATTCCTGTATCGCTCCCACCGGTATCATGGGCAAAAGGAGGAAGAGGATGCTGAATTCGAAAAGGCAGTCGTTGAAGGTGTGCTCACCAGGGCACAAGTATTGGGTATGAGTATCAGCCATTTGTCACATGTTTTGGGTGGCGTCAACACTGTAATTGCAGAAACGCTGGAAGGGCTTGATAAAGAAGATTTGAAACAACTGACGGCGGCGAATAAACGCTTGCGCAAACTTCGGAAACAAACCACCCAACTAAAATTGAATGCCAACAAAGCGCTCGATAAAATTGAGGATGATGAGCTCGAGGCAGGGCATTTGTATATCCTTGTAGTAGAGTATTTGTGGGAAATCGTACAACACGCAACGAACATTGTCCGGCCAAGTCTGGATCACGTTGACAACCACCATAAGCCCTTGTTATCCGCTCAGATTAAAGAGCTAAAATCCATTAGCAAACAGCTCGATACTTATATCGACAAAACGATCAAGGTATTTGAAAAACTGGACAGCGAGAAAGCCGGTAAGCTGGATGAAGCCATCAACCCGGTGATCGAATTGATTCGCGAGGTGCGTAAAAAACAGATTAAGCGGATCAAAAACCACGAGATAGGCACCCGAAACAGCTTGCTTTACCTGAACCATTTGGGCGAATTCCGCAACCTGGCATTATTCTCAAACCGCCTCGTCAAGGTTTATCAGGATCTGATTATTATGCCGGAAGAAGCCGCAACCAAGAGCGCCGACGGGAATTCTGAGAAACCTAAAGCGAAAGCTAAAAAGTGAATAAAACATGAGTTGTGCGAATCAGGGGCTAAATTGGCAATATCACCATCGAATAAAGCCCGTAGGGCTGACATTTTGTAGAGAATGGGTGCTCTCCGGTTTTATAAACGCCGTAGGCGTGACATTATAATGCCGCACCTACGGCGCTATCATCTCACGCGTCTTAATTCTACAATAATGACAGCCCTACGGGCTTGGTGGAGCAATTTAGCCCCTGATTCGCATGACTCATGTTTACTTTTAAAAATGCAGCTCAGTTTGCAATCGCCAACTAAGCTGACCGTTTCGATCCGCTACATCCCGGTAGGATAAATCAGTTTGAATTTTGAGCTTATGGCCGACGATGAATTTTGAGACACCGAGCGTGTATTCTTTTTCATCGTTTGCGACCCCGGCATCGGGACTTAAGGCGCAGTACCTGCCTGCAATTTCCCAATTGTTTGCAAAAAGGTACCCCAGGTCGATCACATAAGCACTCCCGGTATAATAAGTACCAATTAGATTGCCAGCGGGGTCAAAAACAAGGCTGTTTTGGCTGCCGGTGCGTTTATCGGCATATTCAGCCATGACTGACCATCCTTGGTATTTGAACATGCAATCGGCAAAGAATGTGTTTAACGTTCTGCCATAGTAGTTACCTGCTACGTCCCGAATAAAGCTGCCCAACTGTCCATGTTCCCGAACAGCATGCGCGTCGACGTCATAGGTGAATCCAACTGAAAGTTTTGGTTTGGATTCCCGTTCAAGTGCCGAGCCACTGTAGTCGCCTTTTGATTTAAAACTGCCAAAGGGTAAAAATTCTACCCGGAAAGTGTAATCAAATCCGCCAAAGTGGCCCTGCGTGACATTTCGCCCTTCGCCCTGGCTAAAGGCAAATACTTCCCGGATCAAAAAACGTTTCCCTGTCGTGAAATGGTGTTTCAGTTGAAAACCGACATCCCGGTCAATATTGAACCGGGAATTTAACCGCGAGCGGTCGACAAATTGCAGGTTCGCAGAGGAAATGACGCGCTCGCGGTTTCCAGGCAATTTGCCTTGACCAAACTGGATGGAGAAGTTTTTATAAAAATTGTAGCTCATGGAGGCATCCAATACAATGTTGGATGCATTGGCGTGCTCCTCGCCATCGCCACCACTCATGTCATTATTGGACAGCGCCAGTTCAAACTTATACGTCAACCGCGGATCAACCGCATACCCGTCAAATTTCAACCGTGACCGCCGGATAAGCAGGCTCGCCCTATGGTCTGTCAGGTTGCCGGAAATGTTAGTCCAGGAATTGGTAAACAAGGTTTGAAAGCGAAATCCAAAGTGCAGAAAGTAGGAGGAATCCTTGCCATATAATTGGATGCCGTCACCGAATTTTTTAGGGATAATTTGAGCACTTGCGCTAAAATACAGTACGCTAGCGAATAGCACACAGCATACTATTCTCATAGTTAAGGTTAGGTTAGAAGTGTTGACTACTATTAAAATTACAAGCAGTTCAAAGGAATCGTTTGTAATCCTACAGCCGCAAGTACGGGTTTATAAACTAATTCTTCACAAGGATTCCGGTAATTTTTACCCCCAAAAAACAAACAAACTCCAATTTTTTGAATGAGAAAGCTGTATTTGCCAACAGCAGCAGGCCTCAAATGTGTCCTGTCTTCCGGATCGACGCTGTTAGTGGGCGGCGACAATCCAAGTACATCGACTTCCGTGGTGGCATTCGGCTCAGTCGGCATTTTGGAACATTAGTCCGCTTTTTAAAACAATAGTCCAAACCAGGGCTAAAATTATGACTCACCTTTGCCGGACTTGTTTACGGAAGTGTCAATTTTTGAGACGGCTTCTATTAATCGTTTAGCCTATGCGCAATGAAATAATTGACTTAAAAACAGATGTTTCGGCATCGCCATTATTCAGCCCTGATTTTGCACCGGTACCCCGGGCTGCCCGCAGTTGGGGCACCTGGAACTTTGCCGCGATCTGGATCGGGATGGCGGTGCAAATCCCGACATACATGCTTGCCAGCAGCCTGATCCAGGAAGGTATGAATTGGTGGCAGGCTATGTTGACCATTTTGCTGGGAAACCTGATCGTGCTGATTCCGATGATCCTCAACGCGCACCCCGGTACCAAATACGGCATACCCCTGCCGGTGCTGCTGCGGTCGGTATTTGGCACGCAGGGGGCCGTGCTGGCGGCATTGTTGCGTGGGTTGGTCGGATGTGGTTGGTTTGGTATCCAAACCTGGATTGGCGGGGAAGCGATCTATCAGTTGTTGCTTGCGGTGTTGCCGGGCATGGCCCAAAGCCCCTATCTGGGTGATTTTCTGGGCTTCAATGCAGCGCAAGCAAGTTGTTTTCTGTTGTTCTGGGGATTGAATATCTGGGTAATCTACCGGGGGATCGACACGATCAAACGGCTGGAAAGCTGGTCGGCGCCTATTCTCCTTTTTTTAGGGCTTGGCTTGCTGGCCTGGGCCTGGCAAAAGGTCGGTTCCCTGGGCGCTATGCTGGATGCCTCGACGCAGTTGCATAAACGGGAGACCGTGAATTTCTGGAGTATCTTTTGGCCTAACCTCACGGCTATGGTGGGTTTTTGGGCCACCTTGTCGCTGAACATCCCGGATTTTGCCCGTTTTGCCAAAAGTCAAAAAGCGCAGGCTTATGGTCAATTACTGGGCTTGCCGGCTACCATGGTTTTGTTTTCCTTTATCGGTATTGCAGTTACCAGTGCTACCATTCTTTTGTTTGGCGAACCGATCTGGGACCCGGTTTTGTTGCTGGGCCGGTTTACAGCGCCAGTTGTGGTGGTGGTGTCCATGCTTGGGCTGTCGCTGGCCACGTTGTCCACCAATGTAGCTGCCAATATTGTGGCCTCGGCAAACGATATTGCAAATATTCACCCCAGGCGGATCAGTTTTCGCATGGGCGGATACCTTACCGGCCTCATTGGCATTTTGATCTTTCCCTGGAAACTACTGGCTGATCCGCAGGGCTATATTTTTACCTGGCTGATCGGCTATTCGGCCCTGCTCGGTGCATTGGCCGGTGTGATGATCTGCGATTATTTTGTGATTCGAAAAACGCAACTCAACCTGCCGGCTTTATTCCAGGAAAACGGCCCTTACCGCGGTTGGAATGTTGAAGCGTGGATCGCATTGTGGCTGAGCCTGCTGCCGGTGCTGCCGGGTTTTTTAGCGCAAATCGGGGTGTTGGCAGTGGG
This sequence comes from Lewinellaceae bacterium, assembly GCA_020636075.1. Taxonomy (GTDB): domain Bacteria; phylum Bacteroidota; class Bacteroidia; order Chitinophagales; family Saprospiraceae; genus M3007. Next base: position 107,462 of record JACJYO010000010.1, read on the forward strand.
GAGTGTTCCTGCGTTCTGGCAGGATCTGTACTCTTACGCCTGGTTTGTCACATTTTCCCTCGCCTTTTGTATTTACGGGGTGCTTAAACCGAAAATGCGGGAAGCGGCAAAAAAAATTTATTAAAATTTTTTGTCATTGAAATTCCGCAGTGCCTCAGCCGTTTTATGGACAATCTCCACGGACACAAGGATTGAAACCTGAACATCTGCACCGGTTCTGGCCGGTGCTTCACCCGGCAACGGGCAGCAGCATCCGTTTAATCCTGTTTTGTGTTCCCGGTCTTCCCGGATACAGCATCGCAACAACTTTTTTGTTCATTTAACCTGTTGTATCATGGCACGGTTGACAGCCCTCTTTTTCCTGTTTTACATGGTTGCCTTTTTGGGCCTGCGATGGTATATCCATGCCCCGGGAAAGCACCTGGACCAACAACCGGTACGCAGCGAAGCGGACCTGTTGCAGCACAGCGACCGCCACGATTTCAAGCGATTGCGCCTGAAGGGTGCAGTACTGCAATCGGGCGACTATTTCTGGGACCTGCTTCTTATTCCAACCTATCAGATCAAGACAACGCGTGGCCTGACGCTTACCGTGTTTTCCAGCGCTTCGGTACCTGCGGAAGGGCGCTATTTGGAGGTGGTGGGCGTTTTCCGGCAATATTATCGCGGCAGTTATGGCTGTTGGTTGGGCTTGGTCGAATTGGAGCGGAAGTATCCTGCGGAAAATAATCCGGCAGCGGGCTTAATCCCTTGAGATGGTGCGATTCGGTTGCTACCGTCTTGCGCTCATTCCGCATTCCGCACACAACGAAATCCGGCATGGTTGAGCCCGGTATCCGGGCTTGATCCCATACGGCGTGCATTCCGGTAACCGGAGCAATAATCGTCATTGCACAAAAACGAACCGCCCCGCATCACTTTTTCCTGCTGGTAAGGCATGTAGGGGTTGTATGCGTGTTCGGGGCCCTTGGTATTGGCCTTGGCGGCCGCCGGATTTTTGTAAAATTCAAAATCAAACCAATCGGAGCACCATTCCCACACGTTGCCGGCCATATCGTAGAGCCCGTAGCCATTGGGTGGAAACGATTTAACCGGAGCCGTGGTAAAGTACCCGTCTTTGAGGCTGTTTTGGTACGGGAAAAGCCCTTGCCAGAAATTCGCCTTGGGTTTTTCACCCTCCGGGTCGTCGTTGCCCCAGGGATAAATCGTTTTTGTTAATCCCCCGCGCGCGGCCCATTCCCACTCTGCTTCGGTGGGGAGGCGTTTCCCTGCCCATTTGACATAGGCCATGGCATCCTCCCAGCAAATTTGCACTACCGGATGATCCATTTTATCCGTAATCGAAGATCCCGGTCCTTCGGGATGCCGCCAGTTGGCGCCATTCGTCCAGGTCCACCAGGCAGAAGGATCATTTAACGAGACAGGTTGCTTGGTGGGGTGGAAGACCAATGCGCCGGGCTGCAGCACACTATCGGGTAGTTGGGGTGTACCGGGCGGGAGTGTTTGTTTCATTTCCTCCCAGTTGACTTTGCGTTCGGCAACCGTCGTATACCCGGTAGCCTTGACGAAGGCATCAAACTGCGTATTCGTCACTTCCGTCTCATCCATCCAAAAGGCATGAATTGCCACATCGTGCTTGGGGAATTCGTTCGGATCGGCCTGGGCATTGTCGCCACCCATGTGGAGCGTACCGGCGGGAATGCGGATCATGCCATCTTTTTTGGGTAAAGCTGATGCGGCGCTTGCCTGATTTTCATGGTTGTCGGTTCCGCAGCCGGGGACCAGGGAAAGGCAACCGAGCGATATGCTCAAATTGAACAGGTAACGGACAGATTTTGAAATTTGCATACCCTGGGAATCGTCTTTTTTAGGAAATGATATGCGTAAATATATACCTGAGTTAGGGAAAACGGTTAACGTGGACGGATACTGCTTTACAAGGTGAGAGCGCATATTGCAGCATGCAGTTGCATGCCTGTTGTATATTTATACCACTTATTTTTTGCTCCAACCCAAGACTTGTTCCAGTAAAAAAATGATCATGGAAAACATGCTCAACTATTTCAGCGAGGTAACCCTGTTTGGTAAATCTGCAATTTTGCCCATAATGCTGTTGCTCCTTGCCATTAACCTCGGCCTCACCCTCATCCATTCCCTTCAGGAGATGAAAGGCAAACTCTGGCGATATTTTGGCGCCATTGCCGGTGTGAAAATCCCGGATAGCCTGGGGTTTGTAGTTTTTTTCGTTCTCCTGACCTTGACACTCTGGACCATTGGCTGGCTTGCCATTACCGGAAATTTGTTGTTCTGGCAATTGGGCAACAGCATCGGATTGGGCGCTGTTGGCGCAGTGATCGGTGCACGGTTGTCCGACAGTTATTTTTCCCATATCAAACTGGACCGGGAGCATTACCGTCCAAACCCGGGCTTGAGTTCCACGCCGTATTATATCGCTGAAGCGATCCTGCTGAGCATTGTTTTCTTTCCCGGCATAATCGATAATCTGCTGCCTGTTTTTCTGGGATTTCTGTCTACCGGTTTGCTTTTCATACTGGTTTTGCCCGTGATTGGCCTGTTCCGCGGTGTAGCGGGGCAGGAACGCTGGAACCCTGGGGAGCCGATGCCTTTCTGAGCAACTCAAGTTGTGACCATCATTGTTCTCACGAAGCAAATTGCTTGTATAGCCCTAATATATGATCAATTGCCCGGTAGCGTTCGTATAATGCCCGAAGGCTTTCCAAACATAGTTAGCACCAGGTTCAGCAATCCCCCAGAATTCAAAAGCGGCAAATTTCCGGTCACCGGCCGAGTCAAAAGCAAGGCGCCCGGTAATGCCGTAATACTGGGATGCTACTTGAACCAGCTTGTCTTTTAATTGCTCGATGTCCAGGGGTTCGGGACTCTCGCGATATGCAGAAAGAAGGAGCCAGACGGCGTCGTAGGTAGTCAGGGCCAAAACCTCTGGTTGGCGCCCCAGTTGGGCGAACAAGGCTTGCTCAATGGGTTTCCATAGATCGGTTGCTGCCTGATCCGGCGCGAAGCCGGGGCAGAGCATTTGTTGCTGTTTTGCAAAGTCTGCTGCTAAACTGTTTATCGGTAAGCTGGAGCTGTTGGCTAATGCCGAACTGCCATACCAGCGCACCTGTGCACATTCAGAATGTTGAGTTGCCGCTTCCAGAATGTCAGTGCCTTCTGCATAACTCAGCATGTAAATTGCAACCTGGGAGGCAGGGTATTGCGCCAGGGTAGAGGTAAGCTCGCTTGCTGCCGTTGCCGCCAGGGAGCTGGCATCCAGGCTTGTTGGATCGTACAGGATCGGATCAATTACCGTTTTGCCTTCCTGAACAAGTAATTGGGTTACCGCTGCAATCATACCGTCACCCCACACATCATCGCGCACAATCGGGATGATCACCTCTATACTATCGTGATCGAGCAGCGCTTCTACCGCAGCAGCCTGACTGCCGTCGCTGGGTACCAGCCGGAATAAGTTATCGTCAGGTATAGCTATGCTACCTGCCTGACTGCCCGGGCTGAGCAGGAGCATGCCTTGCTGGTTGGCAAAGTCCAGGGCAGCGGCGGCATTAGCGCTGGCATAGGGACCAATGACCAGCCGGACACCTTCCGCATATAAGGCTTTCAATTGCTCCAGTGCTTTGTCCGGGTTCGTTTCAGTGTCTTTTATAACCAGTTCGGCCTTTAGGTTACTACCCGTTGAAGCCAGGTAATCATTTGCAGACTGGAGCGCCAATTGAGCTGCTACAGCAGCGCTCTCACCGGTCGACGCAGCTGTGCCTGTAGCAGGCAACAGAAGGCCAATTTTCAAATTGGGCGCAACAACAACAGCATCCTTGTCGCCACAGGCCGATGCGAGTAAAACCAGGCAAAAAGCGAACAAGGCTAGAAATAAGCCACGTTGTGGGGAAGAACATTTAGTACGGATCATTGGATGAGTCCTCTTGAAATTTATAGGCATATCAATAGATTTAAATAGTTACAATTTTTGAAACAAGCAATTCCGGTTTCTTGAAAAGGCAAGGGAGAAGCCTGTTGCCAGACTTCGCCTCGCCGAAATCAATGATGCTATTCTTGATTACAGGCTTAAGCGCCTTCATTGCGCCTGTAAGGATAGCCTTGTATTGAGCCGGTGCGTATGCCCGTCAGGGTCCTCTACTTCCACTTCGAGGGTGTAGCTGCCCGGGGCAGACAAGTCATCTGAAAGAATCTGACCCTCGAACAGATAGTTTTCCAGACTCTGACTCTTAACGTTTGCAGTGATTATAGCTGCCGTGGCCTGACCAAGGGTATTTGTGCTAGTGCACGAGTACAGAGAGAAATCGAAAACAGGAAAGACAACAGCCCGGTAAAACACGCCTTATTTTGCATTGTGAAATGTTATTTTGAAATGATAGTGCAAAGTTGCCGGGGTATCGGGCCAGGCATAAGGACTATTGTTTTGAAAAGTTGGACTATTGTTGAATAATGCTCATTCGGCCTGTTTCTCGAAAGGGATAATCTTGTTACAGGGGAGCTTGTGCACTTGTATCCTTCCCGGTACCTGAGCGGTACGAACAGTCGATTGAGAAGATAGGGTAGTGAAGTCCGACTTGGAAAAAAAACAGGATACCTACCTAAATTCCTGCCTAAGGCCAAAAACAAAACGCCTGACTTTCTAAAAATTGAAAATCAGTCGTTTAAAATTTCGGAGGGCAATTTCCCGAACCTTTCTTTGAAAGCCCTCGAAAAACTGCGGGCATCGGGGTAGCCGACTTTTGAGGCGACCATAGTGATGGAATCGAACTGCCTGTTTTCGAGCATTTGGCGGGCCTCGTTCAGGCGCATTTCCATCCAATATTTTTGTGGCGAGAGGCCGGTGAGACGTTTCAGTTGACGCAGCAGGGTGGACTCGCTCATGGTGAATTCCTGTGCCAAAAAAGGGACGGTGAGGACGTCATTGGCAATGTTGCGCTGCAAATATGTTTCGAAGTTTTCGAGCCAATCCTTGTCAGGCTGCGAAATATCCGTCGCTTCGCCTGCTGCCCGCATTTCATCAGCTGCCGCTCTGCGCACGGCATGGTTGGCCAGCAGGTTCTCGATGCGCACCAGCAGTTCCTCTTCGTCGAAGGGTTTGGTCAGGTAGTCGTCTACGCCGATGCGGAGGGCTTTCAGCCTATCCTTCGCCTCTGCCCGTGCCGTGAGCATAATGACGGGGATATGGCGGGTGGCGTCGTCGGATTTCAGTATTTCGAGGAGTTGGTAGCCGTCCATGACGGGCATCATGAGGTCGCTGATGATCAGTTGGCAGTTGGCAGTTAGTTGGCTATCGAGTGCTTCTTGTCCATTTCCGGCGGTGATGACATGATACTTTTCCTCCAGAATCAGACGGATGTAGTCCTGTAGTTCGGGATTGTCCTCTACGAGGAGGATGGTAGTCTTGGATGTAAGTTCTTCTGGTGCTGGTGCAGACTTTGACACAACGGAGGCTTGCGGGATAGCATCGGTTTCGATGGCCTCCGGGGTTATTCCGGCCAGTTGCAGTTGGCTTGCGTCAGCCAGGGTAACCGGGAACTCAATACTGAAAACCGACCCTTTTCCCACCGTGCTTTCCACCGAAATGCTTCCGCCAAACAGCTTTGCATACTCCTGGCAAAGCGCCAACCCGATGCCGGTGCCGCCCTCGGCGGGCTTGCCAGGGCGGTTACTCTGGAAAAAGCGGTCGAACACATGGGGAAGGTCTTCAGGGGGGATGCCGGAGCCGGAATCAGCAACTTTCAGATTCAGGTTGTTTCCATGCAACGAGCAATTTACACTAACCCAACCACCCGCCGGGGTGAATTTTAAAGCGTTGGAAAGCAGGTTGTACAGAATCTGACGGAATTTGTCTTGGTCAATATTGGCCACTGCATCTTCAGGTATGGTTGTTTCATGGCTAAAATCAATCTGCTTGCTTTTCGCCAGCGATTCAAATTGGGAGGCATGCCTGTTAAAAAAAGTGGTAAGCAGGGTGGGTTCGGCATGGACTTCCATCTTGCCCATTTCCAGTTTTCGCAGGTCAAGGATTTCGTTGACGAGCTGTTGGAGCTGCTGCCCGCTCTGCTTGGCTATGTTGAGCAATTTTTCTTGTTGCTCCGGTGGATGGTTCCCTTTGAGGAGGGACTTGATGGGGCCGAGCATGAGTGTGAGTGGGGTGCGCAGCTCGTGGCTGATGTTGGCGAAGAAGTGGGACTTGGCAGCATCGAGGGACTGTAATTCTTCTTTTTGATGTTCAATGGTGGCTGTGCGCTCCCTGACCACCCGCTCCAATTCAGCTTGTCTTTCTTTCAGGCCTCTTTCTCGCTGTTTGTAATAATAGAAAATACCCCCCAACACACTGGCGAAGGCCAACACGATAAACCAAGCCTGTAAGTAAAAAGGCTTCACGACCTGCACATTGATGTGCAGCATATGATTAGACCATAGCCCTTCAGCTGTCTGGCCCCTGATGGCCAGGACATAGTTGCCGTAGGGGAGCCTGCTCAACCGGATGGTATTTACGTTTTGGTAGTTCCATTCCCCATCTACCCCTTCCAACCGATAGCTGTATTGAACGTTTTTCATGTCTTGAAAGGCCAGCAGCGAAAATTCAAGCCGGAAAAGATTATCGCCGGGTCTCATGACGATGGTGTTGGAACGGAGGAGGTCACCCGTCTTGTCCACGAGTTGGTTGGATGCTGCATCAAATTGATGGAAGCTCGTGATGACAAGTGGCGGGTGGTAAGCCGTGGTATCCGCTACAAAATCGTCTGGGTGGAATGCGGTCACCCCGTTCAAGGTGCCGAAGTAGAAATTCCCCGCCTCGTCCCGGCAATGGGAAATGCGGTTGAATTCATTGTTGCTCAGGCCGTCGTTGACCGTATAAGTTCTTATGCTTCTGGTGGACCGATTGAGGATTGCGATGCCATAGTCCGTGGGCATCCAGAAGTTCCCGTGTTCATCGGGGTAAACGGCGTAGATGGTGTTGTTGGGCAGCCCATCTACACGGGTGAGGCGTTCGATGATGCCCTGGTTCGGGCTCCAGTTGACCAACCCGCCTGTAGCAGTAGCCAGCCAGAACGTGCCATTTTCCGCTTGAATGAAATGGTGGACATGGTCAAAAGGCAAGTGGAACTTTCCTTTACCCTCTTTCCAGTATCGTGCTACGACTTGTCCGTTTTGGATATTCAAACGAAAAGACCTTTGCTGGTGGCTACCCATGCGGTGTCGGTCTTGTCTTCGGCGAACTGGTAGGTGTAAATCGTTCCGGGGTCGCCTGTCCAATTTTCCAAATTGGTCTGCTTGCCCTCATTGAAAAAGATAAGTTTTCCGGCTTCATAATTGTCTGACCAAATTTTCCCGTATTTATCCTCAACGTTCATCCATATGGCAAGTGCATCAGCGGGCTTTTCAAAATGATAGGAATGCACCACTTCCCCAGTTTTGCCTTTTATTTTGAGCATATCCCTTGTGCCAGCACACAGGATTTCGTTTTGTTTTGTCTTCCCCAATGCCCACCGTGCACCGTCCCTTCCCATAATTTCACGCTCCTCGCCTGTCCTCAAATCCACCCTCCAGAGCAGGCCCAATTGTTCAACCATAGCCCATAAATAACTGTCGGCACCGTCATCCACTACCGCCATGCCCCTAATGGAAAATGTTTCATCCGTCAAAGGCACCTTTCTGTCATGTAGGAAAACTTTGAACCTGGGCTTTTTTAGCATAAAGCGGTACACACCAAACTCGGTCGCTACCCAGATGGCACCTTCATGGTCGGCCAAAATGGAAGTGGGGAATTTCAGGGAGGGGTATTGTTCGGAAAGCAAAATGGGGCGGCCTCCATTTTCGGGCAGCAGCTTGAATTCACGCTCTTCAGTGGAAACCCAGTAATAGGATTGTATTTTTTCCAGAATAGCGCTCAAGAAGCCTTGTTTGATGTCATAAGCACCAAAAAAACGCTCCGCCGCAAGGTCTTCTGACTTGTTGCCGGATGGGTCAATTTTGTAATATTTCCGCTGTGTTTGCCCTGAGGCTCCCGCCCGTATAGAAGTTGAGTATTGGCCTCCACCGTGCTCATCCAAGTCACGAATAACGGGTTCAGCATTTTTTTCTTCCAGAATCTCGTGTTCAACAGTGCCTTCCGAATCGAGTATGAGCAGTTTGGTTCGCTCTAATCGTTTAACAACGACTACCCAAAAACGCCCATCGTCGGCCCAGTAAATCTTTCGTGCCAAGCGAATATCTGGTTCGCTGATGGGGTAGTAAACAAAACGGTCAGTAAAGACAATCAAATGTGACTTGGTCAGGAAAGCCAAATGCCCTTGCTTGTTTCTTGTGAAACAGATGATATCGGATTGGTCAAATCTTGCTGTTTCACCGAAAATCTCCTTGAATGACTGCGCCAGGTGCGTAACGGGGTCAAAAAGGTCAATGGTGATTACTTCTCCTTGCCAGATATTTCCTGTGTGGAACAGCCACAGCCGGCCCGTTGCATCAGCAAGGATTTGGTCAATTTCATTGCTCTGCAGGCCATTTTTTTCTTCGGAGAACCACTTGAACTCATAGCCGTCAAATCGGTTAAGTCCGTATTTGGTACCAAACCAAAGAAACCCTGCGCTGTCCTGATGGATGCTGGTTACATGCCGATGGGAAAGCCCCTCCTCAAGGCTGAAGTATTGTGCTTGGATGATCGGCGTTTGATTGAAAATAGCCGATTGGGCAGGCAAAGTGTAGCCGGCAAGAAACAGACCAGCAAAAACCAAACACCAAAGCGCAGCTGCGCCCGGCATCAGCTGCCCAGCAAATCGACCTCTGCACAAAGTAGATTTATAACAAGCACTCATACTTAAAAACGGCCGATATACATGGTTTTCGGGGAAGGAGGTAGTGCAAAATTCACCGGCCAGCAACTTCTAGGATAGATCGGCATGTCAGAGCAAAAATATGACTCATCCAATAATCCAGGTATGATAAAATATGGTAACTAAACGACCCTACCTCCCCAAAAAAATTTAACGGTCAAGGAGACCATGTCCTCACAACTAACGGGTTTTTGAGCCATTGTGTAAATATAGCCCAACTAAATATCCAAAATAAAAACGCCTAACTATCTGAAAAAACAGAGAGTTAGGCGTTAAGATTGTGGACCTGGCGGGAGTCGAACCCGCGTCCGGACAAAGCGCCACAACGCCTTCTACATGCTTAGTTTCAGATTAAGGTTTTCGAGTCCGGGATAGGTTCCGAAACCAACCACTCCGCACCTTAGCCGTTAAAGTTTCGCCTGCAGTAACGGCGTTCTGCAAACTAGCCCCAAAAAGTTGATACGCGGCACGATGTGTATGGAGCCTCAATCGTACGGCATAAAGGCATTCTAATTATCTCTAATTAGGCAGCCATGGCATACTGTGTGTTGCCAATTAATGGTCAAGCGTTAGTTTTTACGGAGTAACCGCTTATGCTCCGGCATGCTTACGAAGCAACTAGACTTTCCCGTCAATACCAGAACAGGCCCGTTGCAATGTGTTAATCAAGCAGATAAATCAATGAACAAATCCGACTTAAATCTGTCGATGCAAAGGTAAACAAATCCAGCACCGGAGAGGTTCCGGTTTTCCGGCACTTTTTACTGGAAACAGCCCGTGTTTTGATCGGCTTGTTGAGGGAATTACCAGCGGGAAAAAAGCTACATTTGCGCTGCCAATGCGTAATTTCGACGCAGGCGACCTGAAAAAGTCACCCCCCGAATTCTTTACCCAAACAAGCGTTCTTTTATGTATAAAATAGGCATTATACGGGAGGGGAAAGTGCCCCCCGATGCACGTACGCCACTTACACCGGAACAATGCAGTGAAATACTCCACCGCTTCCCGGTAGAAATACTGGTTGAACCTTCTGACATACGTTGTTATAAAAACACAGAGTACCAGGAACGGGGTATCCCCATGTCCGACGATCTGCGCAATTGTGATATCCTGATCGGGGTTAAGGAAGTTCCTATCGATAAGTTGGTTGCTGAAAAAACCTACCTGTTTTTTTCACATACCATTAAAAAGCAAGCGCAAAATCGCAGGCTGCTCCAGGCAACACTGGAAAAACACATCCGCCTGATCGATTTTGAAAAACTCACCGACGACCGTGGCGACCGGTTGATCGCTTTCGGATTTTATGCCGGACTGGTGGGCACCCATAATGCCCTGTGGACCTATGGTCGCCGGTCGGGGGCCTACACCTTACCACGTATGCATGCCTGCCACGATTATTCGGAGGTGCAGGCTACTTATAAAAATGTCAATCTTCCGCCGTTGCGGATTGTGCTTACAGGTGGCGGTCGAGTGGCTGCCGGGGCGGTTCGCAACTTGCACGATTTCGGAATCCATCAGGTTTCGCCAAAAGATTTTCTGAGCAAAGATTTTGACCATCCTGTTTTTACGCAACTGTTTGCGCAAGATTATGTGCAGCATCGAGATGGACCGCGCATTTTTGATAAGGAACACTTCTACGCGCATGGCGAAGAGTACCTCAGCATTTTTGCCCCATATGCCCACCGCGCTGATATTTTCATCAACGGGATTTACTACGACCGTAGGGCGCCCAAATTTTTTACTACCGAAGAATTAGCAGACCCCGGTTTTAACGTGCAAGTTATTGCTGATGTGTCTTGTGATATTGGCCCCGACGCGTCCATTCCGGTTACGTTGCGCCCTAGTACCATTGTTAATCCGGTGTATGGAATTGACCGGAATACCGGGTTAGAATGCCCGCCGTTTCAGGCTAATGCTGTTGATGTAATGGCGATTGATAATTTGCCTTCGGAACTACCGCGCGACGCATCACAGTTTTTCGGCAGGCAGCTCATCGACAATATCCTTCCGGAACTGCTGCACGAGCACGATAGCGCGATAATTACGCGTGCCTTGATCACAGAAAATGGCCGGCTTACTGCCCCATACACCTACCTGAGTGATTATGTGGCAGCGGGTGTACTCTAACCTGAGATTGGTTTTATGACTGGCCAAACACACCAAACACCCCTTCAATAATTTGACAACATTCGTCCAGTTGAGCCTCCGTCATCACGAGGGGCGGCGCAAAACGGATAATGTTTCCATGGGTCGGTTTGGCCAGCAGGCCGTTTTTAGCCAATGCCAGGCAGATATTCCAGGCGGTTTGGCTGTCTTCTGAATCGTTGATCACCACGGCATTTAGCAAACCTTTGCCGCGCACCAGCGTGAGTAGATCAGGGCGCTTTTCGATCAGGCGCGCCATTCGCTGGCGGAATATTTTGCCCAGGTATTCGGCATTTTCTGCCAAATTTTCATCAGCCACCACTTGCAAGGCGGCAGTTGCCACAGCGCAGGAAAGTGGGTTTCCGCCAAACGTGGAGCCATGTTCGCCGGGTTTGAGTGTTAGCATTACCTCATCGCTGCTCAATACAGCGCTGACAGGTACCACACCGCCACTTATGGCTTTTCCCAGGATCAATACATCCGGTTTAAAGCCGTGGTGGTCGCAAGCCAGCAACTTGCCAGTACGCGCGATGCCGGTTTGGACCTCATCGGCAATAAACAGAACATTGTGTTTTTTGCAGAGGGCATACGCCTTCGGCAGATAGTCATCGGAAGGAACAAATACTCCAGCTTCACCCTGAATGGGTTCCACCAGAAAACCGGCTACTGTTGGGTCCTGCAAGGCCGTTTCAAGCGCCTCAATGTTATCGTATGGAATGGTGATCAGTCCCGGCAAATACGGTGCAAAATCCTGCCGGCAATCTGGATCTGTGGAAGCCGAAACGGCAGTAAGCGTACGGCCGTGAAAATTGCCTTCGACAAAAATGATTTTCGCTTGCCCATCCGGAACGCCTTTTACCTTATACGCCCATTTTCGGCAGAGTTTGACGGCTGTTTCCACAGCCTCTACGCCGGTGTTCATCGGCAGCACGCGGTCGTAGCCAAAATATTCGGTGATAAACTGGGCAAATTGGCCGAGTTTATCGTTGTAAAATGCGCGGGACGTCAGGGTGAGTTGTTGGGCCTGCTCGATGAGTGCGCTTATGATTCTTGGATGGCAATGTCCCTGGTTGACGGCGCTGTAGGCTGACAGGAAATCAAAATATTTTTTCCCTTCAACATCCCAGACGTGCACCCCTTCTCCTCGGGTAAGCACCACCGGGAGCGGGTGATAGTTGTGCGCATTGAAGCGATCTTCAAGCTGCATCAGGTAGGAGGAGGAATGTGCGGTGGTGGTTAGGACGTCCATTATTATTGAGTGATTGAGTGAATGAGTGATTATTTGCCTGCGGCAAAAACATATACTTGAAATGCAAATTTACGGCTTTTGGTTCAGCGGCATAATGCTGTTTGCCAATACAAAAGAGCGGTTGCCAGATATTCTCTGACAACCGCTCTTAATTCTAAAATCAGGCACTTTACTCTTAATCCCGATGGTTGTTTTGGTCATCGTTTTTACGATAACGGCCCCAGGAAAAACCAAATTTCAGGGTTGCCTGCGCGTAAGGGTTAGAGAGTTGCCGGTCGGTCAGGCTGAGATCACTACCGGTCACAAAACGGTAGCCGCCTTCCAGTCCCAAGTGCAACCAACGAAAAACGTTAATTTCCACACCGGCTGCCGGCTGAATGACCCAGATTCGATCCTTGCCTTCATTGGCATATTTGGCAAAACCTTTACCACCATCTACCGTAATATAGGGGTGAACGGCCTTGTACGACTGAAACGCATAGCCCAGGCTCATCACATGCCAGTTGATGTCGAAATTCTGGCCGGGTTCATTGTCCCACAAAATACTGCCATTGAGATCGTACCGACCCCAACCGATGGTAAGGGCTTTGCCAAACTCCAATCCGAAATGCCAGGCATTCACGTAATTGTTGGTATTGCCAAAACGGGTAAGTTGGTGTTTGGAGCCACCCCAGATGCCTGAAAAACCCATGTTGCGTTTGCCGAGTACGGTTTGTTCACGTTGGGCGTTGGCAGTAAAATGCAGACAAAAAAGGCTGAGGGCGAGGAAGAGAATTTTAGTTCGCATTACTTCACAGTTTAGGTTCAATTGTTACGCTTACAGCGGATAGACGGTCAAGTGACAGCAATGTTACTACCCCGGTTGCACATTAGCCTGAAAAACGGGTTTCAGCCGCCAGAATTCACGTTTTGACAAAAAAGTTTAACCGATTTTAACTAAATCAAGCCTGCCTGCGCAGGATTCCTGCAGAGGCCAGCGTAACCACCAGGCCTACCGGGAGCGGTTCCAAAAAGGTAATGCCTGCAGCGACAAGCGGATTTTTGTACAATTCTTTGTAGTACTCGAATTGTTCTGTTTGTTTGGTGATCTCTTCAGCAGTCGCTCCCGATTCACGCAGCTTTTTTAGGCTGTAATCGACAAATTGATCCATAAAATCGGGAAACATCGTGTGGTAAATAATCATCCAGGTAATCACATAGATTGCACAGGAAATCAGGCAAATGAGGAGGCCTACCTGAAACGCCTTTCCGAAAGAAATAAGCCCATCGGCAACCTGATCGCGATAAGCACGAACACCAAGGAAAACGAACAGCATGCTCAACAAAATGCTGGCATAGCCGAAAATTTCGGAGTTTTCAAAATTGCCCGGATCATTCCACAGAAAAAGGGCGCTGCACAACATCAGGGCGGCGGTAATGCCTCCCGAGATCAGTCCGTACTTCAAAATTGTTTTTTGCATACATCAAAGTTTTTAGTGAATAACCTGGGGCAAAGGAAACCAATACAGAATCGGGATATCCCATACTTTCGGGTGATTTCCGGGCAGTAATACAAAATCATACTTTCGGGTGAGTACCTGAAAGCAGGCCAATGGCCTGTGCTTTTTGAACGGCCTGCGTGCGCCGTTGAGCATCCAATTTGGAAAAGAGGTTTGAGGTATGCGTTTTTATCGTGTTGAGTGACACAAACATGCGCCCGGCAATTTCCTGATTGCTCAGCCCCTGAGCTATTAACTGAAGCACCTCATACTCCCTCGGAGTGATTCCGAGTTTAGCCAATGTTTGCTCCAGGGCATCTCCGGAAAGTGGTTTGGTTGGTTTGGCCAAACGGGCTGTGAGCTGGCGGCCGGCCCAAATGCCAAGGCCGGTAAACAACAATGCGATGAGGCCGAAATATAATTCCTGGGCGTGGTCCAGGATTAAAAAACGGTACCGGGCTGTTTGCAGCACAACAAGCAGCAAACCCATGCCCAGCCCGTAAAGCAGGATCGTCCAGCCAAATTGGCTGAAGAGTTGTTTGTACAGCTTAGCCATAGGACAAAAATAAGGCTGTCTGAAGATTTGATTCAGACAGCCTCAAAAAATCGCTGCAGGTATGTGTTGTTGTACCTACGGTTTTACAATAACAAGCCGCTTCGTGCCAATTATCGTTCCGTCCTGGTTAACCAGACTGTACAAGTAGGTGCCTTTTTTGAAATCTTCGAGATCAACGGTAATGGAGCGTTTACCGGCGATATAATGTGTTTCTTTCCAAACTACCTTGCCGACGATATTGAAAATTTTCAGCGTATAATCGTCAGCAGGCAGGTTTTTGCAATCAAACCGCACCCATTGGATGGCTGGATTGGGAAACGCCTGTACGCTGGCGGCGCCCGGAGCATCGACGGTTGGCGCCGGCGTGAGCATGTCGATATTTTTAAAACGGACCGTTTCCACGGTACTTTCGTCAGCACTGACAGTTACCAGTGCCAGGTCTTCTTTGTGGGTATTGCTCATGTAACGGTAGGTGATCGTGGTGTCTGTGCCCAGAAAATCGCTAAGGCCGCCAATGGTACCGGCAGGCAACGGAATCCAGCCAAGGAAGGAGTGCACGTCAATATTCGTCGTGGTGTATTCGGTGCGTTTTTCCCGAAGTACAGGTGTCGGCATGCCCAATCCCGGGATTTTCAGATCGCCGTAACCGTCTACGATACCAAAGCGTTGAAAGTTGATCCGGATGCGGATAGAGTCCACCAAGTTGGCTCCGGGTATGTTGGCCAGAAGAGCGGCCGGTAAAGAATCCGTAGAGAATGGGATGGACAGGTCAGAGGTTTGGTTGTAAGAATCAAAAAATTTAACCGGGGAGCGCCGTTCAATAACCGGGGGAACGAAGCGGGCCTTCACGTTGACACCAAGATTAGCCGGATCACCACCGGCATAGCCGAGTAATTCAACTTTTGCATTGGTGACATTGTAGTAGGATTCACCGACGCCTCCATTTTGCATCAGTTCAGCGCCCGGAAAATCTGCCTTATGCATGCCGCTATCCGGCGATTGGTAAATCGTTTCAAACGTTTGACCAAATTGCAAGTTGGAGAAATCCCACATTTGCGGCCCTCCGGCGGGTGTGATAAAATTAGTACCTGTTGGGTTCAGATCGAGGGCATATCGAAAGGTATCACCAACGACAGGAAAAGTAGCGGCTGTAACGGTTATCTGGGCACTTGCATGAAACCATAAAACTGAGAGAACGGCGAACAACATTCGTTTCATCGGATTGTAGATGCTAAAAACTCGGTGAGATTAAGCTTACTGCAGAGTATGTTTGCTTCAAAGATACGGCTCTTTTTTTTTAATTTTAGAAGGCCGGGAAATGGCAATTTCCGGAAAGGATTAAATTATCCTTACCTGTGATTTTTCAGTTAAGGAACGGAAGCTTCGGAAAAACAAACGGAGTCAGGTTTGCCGACCATGACTTTTAAAACGAGAAAAATGAAGTCACAGCGCTTGTAATTCTACCAGTTTTCTATAAACGCCGTTTTTTTGTAACAATCCCTCATGTGTTCCCCGCTCGACAATACGCCCGGCATCCAGCACGATAATTTCATCGGCATACTGCACGGTGCTCAACCGGTGGGCAATAACGAGTGCCGTCCGATTTTGCAGCAAGCGATCCAGTGCTGCCTGAACCAGTTTCTCTGACTCGCTATCCAATGCGGAGGTTGCCTCGTCGAGGATCAGAATTGGCGGATTTTTCAACAGGGCGCGGGCGATTGTCAGCCGTTGCCGCTGACCGCCACTGAGTTTGGACCCCCGGTCGCCGATGTTGGTGTGGTAGCCCTCCGGCATTTCAGAAATAAAATCATGCGCATTGGCGGCTTTTGCTGCGGCTATGATCGCTTCGTCGGTGGCTGTTTCCAAACCAAAAGCGATATTGTTACGCACCGTGTCGTTAAACAAAATTGCCTCCTGGCTCACAATGCCCATCTGTGCGCGTAAACTCCGCAGGCGCAACTCCCGGATATCAACCTTGTCAAGTAAAATTTGACCATCCTGCACATCGTAAAACCGGGGAAGCAGGTCCGCAACAGTGCTCTTGCCGGCGCCCGAGGCACCCACCAGGGCAACTATTTTTCCGTGCGGAATGATCAGGTCAATATTTGCCAGCGCTGGGCGGTCCGAATTTTGGTACCGAAACGACACGTTTTTGAACTCCACTTTGTCTTGAAATGCCAACACGTCTTTTGCCTGTTCAGCATCGTGGATACCCAAAGGCGCATCCAGCACAGCCTCCACGCGCTCCAAGGCACCCATGCCTTTTCGGATGCTGTAGGAGGCTCCGCTTAGTTGTTTGGCCGGCTCGATAATGTTGTAAAAGGCGTACAAAAATGTAATGAAGGTGGCCGCAGAGATTTCTCCGGCGAAAACCTGTTTTGCTCCAAACCACAGTAACACTGCAACAGCGGCAATTCCCAAAAATTCCGATAAAGGAGAGGCAAGATCTTTCCGCCGGTAAAGCCGGGTAAGGGTGCGCGCATAACGTTGGTTTTCAGCGCCAAAACGCTGCATTTGCCATTGCTCGGCATTGAATCCCTTAATAATGCGCAAGCCCCCCAGGGTTTCTTCCACCAGCGAACCGATCAGGCCAAGGCGGCTCTGCGCTTCACCGGATTGTTTGCGCAGGCTGCGACCAACCCCACCAATGATCAGTCCGGAGAACAACATCAGGCCAAAAACGAAGATGAGCAACTGGGGCGACACAACGATCATGAATGCCAGGCTGCCAAAAATGACGATTGGTTCGCGGGCCACCGACTCCACCACGCCTACAATGCTCCATTCGATTTCCTGCACATCGGCAGATATCCGGCTCATCAGATCGCCTTTGCGTTCTTCCGAAAAGTAGGATAGGGGGAGGGCCAGCATTTTTTCCACCAGCTTATTGCGCAAATCGCGCACAATGCCATTCCTGACTGGCGCCAAAAAGTACAAGGAGAGGTAGCGAAACAGGTTTTTTCCAAAAAAAGTCAGCACCAAAAAGCCGCACACAATTAGGAGCGCTTCTTCCCGGCCGTGATCCAGGATAAGCTGGGAAAAAAACGTGTTCACCCGGTTTTCAATCGCCTGAAAGCCGGAAGCCTGCGCACCCGGCGCCCGCAACGTAATGGCTGGCGAACTGCCATCGCCGGCACTG
Organism: Lewinellaceae bacterium; assembly: GCA_020636075.1. Taxonomy (GTDB): domain Bacteria; phylum Bacteroidota; class Bacteroidia; order Chitinophagales; family Saprospiraceae; genus M3007. Next base: position 124,902 of record JACJYO010000010.1, read on the forward strand.
AACAGAATTTGTAAAAAAGGCTGGAGCACAGGAATGCTGACGACCATGAAGAGCGACATCAGCAGGTTACTGACCAAAGCGAGGATCAGCAGGTTTTTATATGGCTTGTAGTATTGCAGCAGTCGGAGCATCGGGCGAAGGTAAGGCGAATTGGTACTTGCAATGGATAAAACAATAGACAGGGTGGGCCAACAGCCAGGGCAGGAGTGCTTTGTAAGCATCTTCCAATTTCTGGTGCCTGATCACCCATCCCTTTCCGATTTCAGGCAACCTTGCCTGAATTTGGTCGATGCGCAGACTAAAGGAAACTGCGATTGAAATTTTTGGTTAAAAAAAAGTTTGACAGGACTTGGAATAGCCCTGTCAAACTTAAATGGGACACACCTGTTCGAAGCGAGAACGTTCAGGCTGCCTGAATTGGTTTGCCTTAAAGTTCCACGCCTTTAAAATCCCAATTATTCAGAAATCCGGTGTGGAAGTTGCCCTTTTTGAAATCCTCGTTGCGCATCAGGCGCTGATGAAAAGGCACTGTGGTTTTTACGCCTTCAACGATAAACTCGTCGAGTGCGCGCTCCATTTTCAGGATAGCCTCGTCGCGGGTGCGAGCACGAACGATGAGCTTGGCGATCATAGAATCGTAATAGGGTGAAATATTGTACCCGGCATAAACATGGGTATCAACCCGGATGCCGTGACCCTTCGGCGAGTGGAACGACGTGATCCTGCCCGGGCTGGGCCGGAAGTCGTTGAATGGGTCTTCCGCATTGATCCGGCACTCGATGGCATGCATTTCAGGGAAATAGTTTTTGCCTGAAATTGGAATGCCGGCCGCAATTTTGATCTGTTCTTTGATCAGGTCAAAGTCGATCACTTCTTCCGTTACCGTGTGTTCCACCTGAATACGGGTGTTCATCTCCATGAAGTAAAAATTCCGGTATTTGTCTACCAGAAACTCCACGGTGCCAACGCCTTCGTAGCCGATAGCCAGGCAGGCATTCACGGCAGCTTCACCCATTTTTTCCCGCAATTCGGGGGTCATGAACGGGGAGGGAGATTCCTCCACCAGTTTTTGGTGCCGGCGCTGGATGGAGCAGTCGCGTTCCGACAAATGGCAGGCTTTGCCAAACTGGTCGCCAGCCACCTGAAACTCGATATGCCGGGGTTCTTCAATGAATTTCTCCATGTAAATGCCATCGTTGCCGAAAGCGGCTTTGGCTTCCCGGCGGGCAGTTTCCCATTGGTTTTCAAACTCCGACTCTTTCCAGACGATGCGCATGCCTTTTCCACCGCCACCGGCAGTGGCTTTCAGAATTACCGGGTATCCGATTTCTTTGGCCAGTTTGAGGCCTTCCTTGTAATCGCGCAGCAAACCTTCCGTACCAGGTACGCAAGGTACACCGGCAGCCAGCATGGTTTCTTTGGCCGTAATTTTGTCGCCCATAGAACGTATCTGATCTGGCGTCGGGCCAATGAATTTTATACCGTAGCCGTCGCAAACTTCAGCGAAAGAGGCGTTTTCTGCCAAAAAACCATATCCGGGATGCACCGCATCGGCGTTGGTAATTTCCACAGCAGCCATGATCCGCGGCACGTTCAGATAGCTTTCTGCAGAAGCAGGCGGGCCGATACAAACGGCCTCATCGGCAAAGCGGACGTGCAGGCTATCGCGGTCGGCAGTCGAATAAATGGCCACGGTTTTTATGCCCATCTCTTTGCAGGTACGGATGATCCGGAGGGCTATTTCGCCGCGGTTGGCTATAAGTATCTTCTTGAACATAGGTAGCGTATGTCAACGTTTGCGGGGTAGGCGGTCACCTTGAATCCGTGAATTGATTATGCCGGTTCGAGCAGGAAAAGGGGCTGATCGTATTCCACCGGGGAGGCATCCTCCACGAGTACTTTAACCACCTTGCCTTTCAAATCCGACTCGATTTCATTGAAGAGTTTCATGGCTTCAATGATGCAGACGGTATCGCCCACCTCGATCATTTCACCCACTTTGGTAAATGGCGGCTTTTCCGGCGATGCTGAACGATAGAAAGTGCCCACCATCGGCGATTTGATGGTCAGCAAATTAGCTGCACTGGCATCGTCAGCTGCCGCTCCTGCCGCTGCCGGAGCGTCCGCTTTAGGTGGAGGAGGTGGCGCCGGCGGGACTGCTTGTGGAGCCATGGTCACCATCGGTTGTGCAGTCGGGATAACTACCGGCTGGGCAGTGACGCCGCTTTCCTGGGTTGGTTGGTTTCGGATGATCAGTTTGAAATCACCTTCCTTGAGAACAAACTCAGTCAGCTTGGCTCTGCCGACCATTTTGATTAATTCTTGTATCTGACTAAATTCCATATCAAAGGATGTTTTAACATGCGGGCCAAATATAATACGGAATGTGGGATTTTATTTTTTTACGCGTTCCATGTATGCACCGGTGGTCGTATCGATCTTGATCAGATCGCCAACTTCGCAAAATAACGGCACGCGTACTTCAGCACCGGTTTCTACAGTTGCCGGTTTGAGGGTGTTGGTTGCGGTATCGCCCTTAATGCCGGGCTCCGTGTAGGTGATCTCCAAAACCACGGTTGGCGGCATTTCCACCGACAAAAGTTCGTCTTTTTGCCCGTGGTACAAGGCATCTACTCTTTCACCTTCTTTCAAAAATTTGCCGTTTTCAATCATGTCGGCCGGCACGGAAATCTGTTCAAAGTTTTCCTGGTTCATCAACATGTAGGCATCGTCTTCCGGATACAGGTATTGAAAGACCCGGCGTTCGACGCGAACTTCGGTGATGTTGTGGCCACTTTGAAAGGTGTGTTCGATCACTTTTCCGGTGGTGGTGCTTTTGAGTTTTGTCCAAACCTTGCCACTGCCACGGCCTACCTGAAATTTGGAAAAATCAATCACTTTCAGGATATCGTTGTTCAGTTCAATACACAGGCCGTTGCGGATGTCTGCGGTTGTAGCCATTTCTTTTATTAATGAGTTATGAATGATAAAGGATGAATTTCAAAAAAATGCGCGCAAAGGTAAAATTTTCCTGGTCTTCAGGCTACATAGGCCATATTTACAGGTTATAAATTCAACGGGACGGTAAACAACTCCGCATTCCGCACTCCGTATTCCGCACGCTTAATACGCCCATTTCAAATACAGCGAACCCCAGGTAAATCCCCCGCCGAAAGCAGTCAGGATAATATTGTCGCCTTTTTTGAACCGGTCCTGGTATTCCCACATGCAAAGCCCAAGGGTGCCTGCCGTGGTATTGCCGTATTTGCTGATGTTGATGGTAACCTTTTCGATCGGGACTTTCAGGTTTTCCGCAACGGAGTTAATGATGCGCATATTCGCCTGGTGCGGTATGACCCAGTTGATGTCGTCCACGGTCAGCTGGTTGCGGCGCAGGACTTCCTGCACGGTGGTAACCATGCCTTCCACGGCGTATTTGAATACGCGTTTGCCATCCTGGTAAACAAAATGTTCGCGGTTTGCGACGGTTTCCGGGGTAGGGGGCGATTTGGAGCCGCCCGATTTCATGAACAGGAATTCTCGTCCCGAGCCATCGGCGCGCAATACAAAATCCTGGATGCCGGTTCCATCAGACCTGGGCTCCAGCATTACTGCCGCGGCGCCGTCGCCAAAAATAACGCAGGTATTCCGGTCGGTGTAGTCGATGATCGACGACATCATGTCGGCGCCCACCACCACCACTTTTTTATAGGTTTCGTTGGCAACGAATTGGGCGCCGGTTGCCAGGGCATACAAAAAGCCGGAACAGGCCGCATTGATATCGTAGCCGAAGGCATTTTTTGCGCCCACCTTGTCGCAAACCGTATTGGCCGTATCCGGGAAAATCATATCACCGGTGATGGTGCCGATGATCAGCATTTCGACTTCTTCGGGCCGGGTGCCGGTTTTTTCCAACAGACCTTTGACCGCTTCCGCACACATATCGCTGGTGGCCCAACCTGGTTTGCGCAAGATCCGGCGTTCTTTAATGCCGGTTCGGCTGGTGATCCACTCGTCATTGGTGTCCACCATTTTTTCCAGGTCAAAATTTGTGAGTTTGTCTTCGGGTACCCACCCATGTACCCCGGTGATTGCCGCGCGAATTTTATTGGGCATGCAAGGATTGATTTTAGTTTCGGGGCAAAGGTATGGAAAGTAACGCGGACAGTTTGTCCGCGCGAAAGTTTTCAAAGCCAACTCCACCGGACGGCGAAGCCGGCCGGAAGCTGAAAGTGTACATTTCTCCCTTTTTTCCGGTAAATTTTTTTAGCCCGGCTGGTGGGTTTTTGGTGGTGTTTTAAAAAAAAACAACCTGCGGGCAATTGGCGCCAGCAGGTTGTTTTTTGATTTTTTACGGCGGACTAGCAGTCCGCGTTACTTACGGCGGACTAGCAGTCCGCGTTACTTACGGCGGACGAACCGTCCGCGTTACTTCGGCCCGGAGGTGTAGCGCAGGTAGGGCTTAACCACCTTCAGGTCTTTGAAGCGCTGCTGGGCATCTTCCGTTGATACAGCCGGTACCACGATCATATCCTGGCCGGGTTGCCAGTCGGCGGGAGTGGCCAGGCTGTGGTTGGCTGTGAGCTGTAGGGAATCCACCACGCGGAGCACTTCGAAGAAGTTGCGGCCAGTGGAAGCCGGGTAGGTGATCATCAGTTTGACCGTTTTGTCGGGCCCGATCACGAACAGCGAACGCACGGTAGCGGTTGCCGAGGCATTCGGGTGGATCATGTCGTACAGGGTAGCCACATGCCGGTCGGGGTCGGCGATGATGGGGAATTCGACGTTGCAATGCTGGGTTTCATTGATATCTTTTACCCATTCTTTGTGGCTGTCGAGCGGGTCTACGCTGACGGCCAGGGCTTTGACGCCGCGCTTCCGGAATTCTTCGCTTAACAGGGCGGTACGGCCCAGTTCGGTGGTACAAACCGGGGTGAAATCGGCGGGGTGCGAAAACAGGATTCCCCAACCGTCGCCGAGGTATTCATAAAAATCAATGTTGCCTGCGGTGGTTTGGGCTTTAAAATTCGGGGCGGTGTCGCCAAGGCGTAAGCTCATAAGTAGGATTGTTTTATCAGTTAATGGAAATGTTGTGAACAAATATACTGGATTAAACGCGGCTTTGGCGGGCAGGTTTACCGCAATTGCAAAAACTTGCTGCATTTTTGCTCCTGATGAAAAACTATCTCTCCCTGGTCAAATTCAGCCATACGCTGTTCGCCATGCCCTTCGCCCTGCTGGGCTTTTTTATCGCTACTGTAGAAAAAGGCGAAGGCCTCAGTTGGCGCCTGCTCGGTCTCGTACTGCTCTGCATGGTATTTGCACGCAGTGCGGCCATGGGCTTCAACCGCTGGCTCGACCGCGACGTGGATGCCGCCAACCCCCGCACGCAAATGCGCGAAATCCCGTCCGGTATCATCAGTCCGCGCGCTGCCCTGGTTTTTGTGGTGATGAACTGCCTGTTGTTTATCGCCACTACCTGGTTTATCAATCCGCTGTGCTTTTGGCTCTCACCGGTGGCGCTGCTGGTGGTGCTGGGCTACAGCTACACCAAGCGGTTTACCTGGTTCTGCCACCTCGTGCTTGGGCTCGGACTGGCCTTGGCGCCGGTGGGCGCTTATCTGGCCGTAATGGGGCGCTTTGATGCTATCCCGATTTTCTATGGGCTGGCGGTGTTGTTTTGGACCGGCGGTTTCGATATCATCTACGCCCTGCAGGACGAGACGTTTGATCAGAGCCAGCGGCTGTATTCCATCCCGGCCAATTTTGGGAAAAAACGTGCGCTGCGCATCTCCGAGTGGATGCACCTGGGTACGGCGGCGTTTTTGGTATATGCCGGACGACTGCTACACGTGCGTTTGCCGCAGGCGGAAGATCTGCTTTGGTTGGGTACGGGCATTTTTCTGGCCTTGCTGGTGTATCAGCACCGCTTGGTGAAACCCGACGACCTGAGCCGGGTGAATTTGGCGTTTTTTACGACTAACGGGGTGGCCAGCCTGGTGTTCGGTGGCTTGGCGATTCTGGATTTGCTTTTTTGAGGTTTTACCACGGAGGCATGGAGAGCACGGAGTTTTTTTCAGTGGTTGGTGTGGACTTTGGTTGTTTTTGGGTGCGGTCCTCGAAAGGTGTTTTCCCGCAGATTCGCGCAGAAAAGGCCGCAGATTTCCGCAGAAATTCGCCAGATGTAAGCACGCAAACTTGATTTATTCAAAACAAATTCTGCGTCGATCTGCGGCCTTTTCTGCGGAAATCTGCGGGAAATAAAAAACAAGCAAGCAGTAACACTCCGTTCCCTCCATGCCTCCGTAGTGCACAAAAACTGAAGAAAAGCAAATATCGGGCAAATACACCCCCGCCGGGCAGATGTGCTAATTCCTACCTTTGTTTACCTCCCACATCGCTTTTCACCAAATCAGCCCGACTCGCCATGCGCCTCCGCCTGCTCCCGCTTTTTGCCCTGTTGTTGTTTTTTCACCCGCTTTCTGCCCAGAAATACCGCGAAATGATCGAAGCCGGTACCTTCACCCTCGACGAAATTCGCCAGGAGGCCGAAGCCTATTTTCAAAGTATTGGCACCGGCCGCGGCACCGGTTACAAACCGTACAAACGCTGGGAATACGTCGCCCAAATGGAACTGGATGCTTCCGGCGTCAAAATCCCCAATTTCGATCTGGCCCAACACGCCCGCAACTACCGTCGCGCCGAACGCCAGCGCCTGGCTGAATCGAGCGCCTTTGCCGGCGACTGGAAACAACTTGGCCCCACCTATAAAAACGCCACGTCTGGCTGGAATCCCGGTGTTGGCCGCGTCACATCTATCGGAATCGATGCCACCAACAAACTCCACCTCATCATTGGTAGCCCGACCGGCGGTGTTTGGAAAACTCTGGACGGCGGCCAAAACTGGACCCCCCTGACCGACGATTATTCCACGGTGGATGTGTATGCCCTCGAAATTTCACCCTACAACAGCAACCACTACCTCTGGGGCAGTACCTCAGGCCGTATTTACCGCTCTACCGACGGTGGGGCCACCTGGACGACCACGGGCAATGTTTCCGGTAGCGGTCGTGTCAGCCGCATCCAGTTTCATCCCACCAATTCCAATATTGTGTACGCCGTATCCGAATCCAGTGGCTTGTACCGCTCTACCAACGGCGGCGCCAACTGGACCGCCGTGTCCGGCGCCAGCGGTACTTCCGGCTACGACGTTGAATTCAAACCCGGCGACCCAAACACCATCTATTTTTCCGGCAGGAACGTGTACCGCTCCACCAACGGCGGCACGTCGTTTTCCCAAATCAGCGGTTTTGGCACATCCAGCAACAATTACAAAATGATGGGCGTGTCGCCCGCCAATCCCAACGTGGTGTACGTGCTGGAATCCAACGGCGGACGGTTCGGCGCGTTTTACAAATCCACCAACAGCGGCGCCTCATTTACCAAACTGATCGACGGCGACGACATCAACTTCTTTGGCTATAGCGCTACCGGCGACGACGACCGGGGGCAGGCGCCCCGCGATATGGACGTAGCGGTGCGTCTGTCCAATGCCGATGAAGTGCACATTGCTGGTATTCACACCTGGAAATCCCTCGACGGCGGCCAGTCGTTTTTCCTGACCTCGTACTGGGTGCCCAGTACTGCCGCCTCGCTCGGCGTGGGTTATAACCACGCGGATGTGGACATTCTGAAGTTTTCGGGCGACACGCTGTATGTGGGCACCGACGGTGGTTTTTATCGCAGCACCGATGGCGCCGCCTCTTTTGACGATCTGTCAACAGGGCTCTGTATTCGGGAGTTTTACAAAATCGGGGTTTCTAAAACAAACCCCAACGTCGTATCGGGTGGCGCACAGGACAACGGTACCAGTGTTATGCGCACCGCCAACCGGACCTGGGTCGACTGGCTCGGCGCCGATGGTATGGAAACCTTTGTGGACTGGAGCAATGCCAACAACCTCTACGGCACGTCCCAAAATGGCTCCATGTACCGCTCCACCAACCAGGGGAATACCCGTTCCAATATCTCCAAACCACCAGATGTGGAAGACGGCGCCTGGATCACACCATTCGAACAGGATCCTCAGGTGGCGAACATCATTTATGCCGCTTTCGCAGACGTCTGGCGCAGTACCAATAATGGTAGCAGTTGGACCAAAATTTCCAATTTCGACAACGGAAATTTTAACCATATGAAACTGGCGCCTTCCGATAATCAGCGCATCTATGTGGCTCGCGGATCATCCTTGTTCACTACAGCTAACGGTGGCGGCACCTGGACAACTATTGCATCTGCCTGGGGTGGAAGCACCATCAATTTCATTGCCGTGCATCCACAAAACCCGCAACGCTTGCTGATCGTCACTGCATCGGCGGTATACCACTCCACGAACGCCGGCAGTAGTTGGACGAATATCGGCGGCGGCTTACCTTCTGGCACCAAATATTGCGCAGTGTGGGAAGACAAGGGAAAAAACGGCATCTACGTTGGCGGTTTCGGCTTTGTGGCCTACACCAACGACGATCTCGGCGGCCAATGGACCGGCTTCTTCGACGGGTTGCCCAATGCGCGGGTGTACGAATTGGAAATCAACTATTTGTCCAACACCATTTTTGCAGGTACGTACGGCCGCGGCCTCTGGGAGTCGCCGCTCTTCCTGCTTACGCCACCGGAGGTTGCCTTTGAGGCCGATCGCCAGTTGGGTTGCCGGTCGATTACCGTACAATTCACGGATAAATCGGATAACAACCCCAACGCCTGGAACTGGACGTTTGACGGCGGCACACCTGCCACGTCTACCGAACAAAACCCGGTGGTAACCTTCAACGGGGTCGGCACGTACACAGTCCAGTTGACCGCTTCCAACCATGCCGGCGCCAATTCCTATGAAGCGGTGGATTATATCGTTGTAGAAGACCCTGCGGAACCTGTGGTAACACCGGCCGAGCGTTGCGGTCCCGGGGAAGTGTCGCTGCAAGCAACGGGCGGCCCGGGCGAACAAATCCGCTGGTATACCGCAGCCGCAGACATTGATCCATTACACATCGGTGAATTGTTCACTACCAATGTTTCCCAAACAACGTCATTTTATGCGGCGGCCGGAACAGGTACCATTCTATTGGAACACGTAGGGCCGGCCTCCAATGCCATTGGAAACGGCGGCGCCCATATTGGCAATTTCTTCCTGATTTTTGATGCTGAAAAATCGTTTCGACTGAAGTCGGCAAAAGTGTACGCTACCGGGGCGGCAAACCGGACGTTCCAGCTGCGCGATGCGGCGGGAACTGTTTTGCTGGAAAAAACCATTTTTGTCGAAGACGGTGAAAGCCGCGTAGACCTGGACATGGATATTCCTGTCGGCACCGACCTTCAAATCGGCTGCCCAACACCGGCAGACCTCTATCGCAACAACTCGGGCGTGAACTACCCGTACGCCATACCCGGACTGATGGAAATAAAATCCTCCACTGCCGGACCGGATTATTACTACTACCTGTACGATATCGAGGTGGAACACGGCGAATTGTGTGAAAGCGACCGTGTAGCCGTATCTGCAACCATAAATTTGCTGCCCGATGTACCTGTCGTGTCTGCTGATGGTTCTACTACACTTTGCCCCGGCGAGTCGGTCGTGCTGACGGCGGAAAACATTTGCTCCGGTTGTACAGTCCTTTGGTCGAACGGCGAAACCACGCCCGCAATCACGGTTTCCGATGGGGGCATTTACACGGCCATGGTCGGCAATGTCTGCGGCGACAGCCCGGCCTCCGAAATCATAGAGGTGGCTGCCAATGCCTTGCCCGAGGCGCCGGTACTTTCGGCCTCAGGAAACACCTTGTTGTGTCCCGGTGAGTCAGTCGTGCTGACCGTTGAAAATTTGTGTTCGGGCTGTACGGTGGAGTGGTCGAACGATGAAACCACGCCCGAAATCAGCGTTTCCACCCAAGGCGCCTATTCCGCCACAGTCAGTAATGCCTGCGGCTCCGGCCCGGTCTCCGAAATCGTTGCCATCGGCACCACAATTCCACCGGCTGCAGCCGAAATTTCGGCCATGGGAAATACCCTGCTGTGCCCGGGTGAATCGGTCTTGCTCCTGGCGGAAAACATTTGCGCCGGCTGCTCCATCCTTTGGTCAAACGGCGAAACCACACCTGAAATCAGCGTTTCCACCGCAGGCAACTACACCGCCGTGGTGAGCAATAACACCGGCAGCCATTGCAGTGAAAGCCTTCCCTCCAATGCAATTGCGGTTGCTGCGTTGCAAGCTCCCGATGCTCCTGCGGTTGTGGCTGCTGGCCAAACCTCCCTTTGCAATGGCGAATCCGTTGTGCTATCCGTTGCCAACCTGTGTGCCGGTTGTACCGTGCTTTGGTCGAACGACGAAACCACGCCCGAGATCACCGTATCCACAGCCGGTATGTACAGTGCCATTGTCGGTAACAGCTGTGGGCAAAGCCCTGCATCCACAGCCATCGAAGTGACCATCGGTATGGCGCCCAATGCGCCGGTGCTCAGCGCTACGGCCACCGTGCTTTGCCCGGGCCAGTCGGCGGTGCTGACGGCCGGCAATGTATGCGCCGGCTGTTCTGTCCAGTGGTCAAATGGCGCAACCACGCCTGCCATCACCGTTTCTTCGGCAGGCGCCTACACGGCAACGGTGCACAACGATTGTGGTGACAGCCCGGTTTCCGAACCGGTCAGTTTTTATACTGAAACCCTGCCCGACGCGCCGGTGCTTTCGGCATCGGGAAGCACCTTGCTATGCCCCGGTGATTCGGTCGTACTGATGGCTGAAAGCAGTTGTTCCGGCTGTTCAATCAGCTGGTCGAATGGCGCAACTGGTCCCGAAATCGCGGTTTTCACTAGTGGCCTCTTCACGGCCATGGTCGGGAACGTCTGCGGTGACAGTCCGGTTTCAGGAGCCATTACCGTTTCCACTGAAACCCTGCCCGAAACGCCGGTAGTTTCGGCATCGGGTAACAGCTTGCTTTGCCCCGGCGAGTCTGTTGTGTTGACAGTGGAAAATGTTTGCGCCAACTGCTCCGTCCTTTGGTCGAACGGCGAAACTACGCCCGCGATCGAGGTGTTTGCCGAAGGCGCTTATACTGCTACGGTGCAAAATGTCTGCGGTGAAAGTCCGGTTTCCGAAGCAATCAATATTACCACCGGCATCCTTCCTGAAGCGCCGGTACTTTCGGCATCTGCCAGTACCACGTTGTGTCCCGGTGAGTCGGTAGTGCTGACGGCTGAAAACATTTGCTCTGGCTGTACTATCCTCTGGTCGACCGGCGAAACGACGGCCGACATCACTGTTTCAACGGCAGGTGAATACACGGCTACGGTTGGGAACGCCTGCGGCGATAGCCCGGTTTCTGAATCCATCAGTGTTTTAACCAATACGCTGCCGGATGCGCCTGTGGTTTCGGCTTCGGGTGCTACAGCCCTTTGCCCCGGCGAATCGGTGGTGTTGACGGCAGGAAGCATATGCGCCGGTTGTACCGTGCTGTGGTCGAATGGCGAAACTACGTCTGACATTACCGTCAGCGGGGAAGGAGCCTACACTGCAAATTTCATCAATAATTGCGGCGCCGGGCCGGCATCTGAATCGGTGAACGTCACGGTGTACCCACCCTTCGAGCCCGTGGTCCAGGTGCTTGATCTGTGCCACCTTTCAGCGCCGCCAGGCAGCAATTACCAGTGGTACCTGAACGGCGACACCATCCCCGGCGCCAATGCGCAGTTTTGGACGGCGGCTACCGGAGGTCAGTATGCTGTTTCAATGGACAGCCCCGAAGGCTGCTCCGGTATTTCCGGCGAGATTTCAGCGGAAGCTTGCGCCAGCAGTACGGCGAATCTGGCCGGAATACTTTCGGCGAAATTGTATCCCAACCCGGCTGTTGACCGGATATTTTGGGAAATACAAACGCAGGAGGCCGTTCAGGTCCGGATCGAGTTGTACAGTGCCGATGGACGGTTTGTGGCAACACTCCACCAGGGTGAAATTTTGCCCGGCGGGCAAACGCTGGACATCGCGCTGCCGGAACTGCCCACTGCTGTGTACCGCTACCGCCTGGTTACGGAACTTGGTGTTGCGCAGGGGAACCTTGTGGTATTGCGGCGGTAATGGGAATATGCGGTGTCCGGTATTCACCACGGAGGCACGGAGCGCACGGAGGTGTCTTTACTCGTCCTACGGCTTCTTCGGTTTCACATAGAAGACAGATGATATTGGTCAGACGACTTGGAGTCGTCAGACCAATACGCGCGGTCCGACGACTCCAAGTCGTCTGACCGCTAACTCATTTATCGAATTACTCTGTGAAACCGTACGAGTCGTAGGAGTGCCCGCATAACCTAACAAACGAGGCATGGAGCGCACGGAGAAGCCCTTCGCAAGAGCCTAAAACTCCGTGTCCTCCATGCCTCCGTGGTGAAAATTTAAAACTTAAAGCCGTTCAAAAAGTCCCGCACCGGCATGCGCCGTTTTCCCTCCAATTGGAGTTCAAGCACTTCGACAAAACCGTCGGCGGTGCTTATTCGCAGAAAATTTTTTCCATCGGAAACATAGGTGCCGGGCGCGGGAAGATTTGCGTTGGCCGGCATTTTTTCCGTGCGGGTAATTTTCAACGTTTTGCCGTCCAGCATTGTCCAGGCGCCGGGGTAGGGGCTTAAACCGCGGATGAAGTCGTGTACCTGGGCGGTGGACTGGTTAAAATCGATCGCACAGGTTTCTTTGAAAATCTTAGGTGCATGCGTGGCCTCCACGTCGGCTTGCGGTTGGGGTTGTACTGTGCCCTTTTCGATGGCTTGCACGGTGCGGAGCACCAGTTGAGCGCCGGCAAGCATCATGCGATCGTGGAGTTCGCCGGCAGTTTCATTTTCGCCGATAGGCAGTTTTTCCTGAAAAAGCATATCGCCGGTGTCGATCTCATGCTGGAGCAAAAAAGTAGTCAGGCCGGTTTCTTTTTCGCCCCGAATGATCGCCCAGTTGATCGGCGCTGCACCGCGGTACTTCGGGAGCAGGGAGCCGTGCAGGTTGAGCGTGCCCATCGGCGGCATATCCCAAACCACTTCGGGCAGCATCCGGAAAGCAACGACAACCTGAAGGTCGGCCCGGCAGGCCCGCAACTGGTCCAAAAATTCGGGGTTTTTCAGCCTGGGTGGTTGCAGAACTTCCAGCCCCCTGCTCAGCGCAAATTTTTTCACTGCCGATTCCTGCAAGCCGTGCCGCCCGCCGGGTTTGTCGGGCGCGGTGATGACCGCAGGGATGGTGTAGCCGTGGTCAAGCAATATTTCCAGGGATGGCACGGCAAATTCCGGCGTGCCCATAAAAACGATTCGCATGGCGCAAACTTCCGCAAAATCGCAGAGACTGTTTGTTTATTCCACTACTTTTGCGACCTGTTTTTGTGCCCAAACGCTGATGGTGATGCTTGTACTCCGATATTTTTTTTACACCGTTTTTTTCTTGTCCCCCATTTTTTTGACTGCCCAATCAGGTTCCCTGCGGGTTATCCTTTCCGAGGTTGAATTTGCTGCGAATAAAACCAGTATGAATACTGCTGGTCGACAGGAGTTGGACGAAGTAGCTGCGCTGCTGAAAGCAACGCCGGCTATAACCGCCGAAATTGGTGCGCACACCGATGCCAGCGGCAGCGCATCTTACAATTTGAAACTCTCCCGAAATCGCGCTACGGCCGTACGATCTTACCTCATTAGCAAAGGGATCACTGCCAGTCGATTGACTGCACGGGGCTATGGCGAAACCAAGCCCCTCAACCGCTGCGGTCGGGGCGCGCGTTGTTCGGATGCTGAGAAACGAAAAAATCGCCGTGTGGAACTGTTCCTGCGCAATATGCCGGCCGATTCCCTGACCCGCGTGCCCTGGATGGCTCTGGGTGGCCTGGCGCCCAAAAAGCCAGTGGTTGATCCTGAAGTGCCGAAGGTGAAACCAACGGTGTCGCCCGGTGCACCGGCACAGCCTGCTGCCGGCAGCGCCCCGGCATCGGCTAAGCCAGCGGCGGGACGTAGCACTGCCCAGGGAGATTATTTTCCTGAACTAAGCGAGGCCAAGGCAGTGGCGAAGGCCGACGGAAACCAACCTGTTGCCCAGCCACTTCCGCGCACTTTCACCGGCTATTCCATCGAAATTTCCTGTGTTGGGAAACCCCTGGCTGCCGGTGCGGAATTGCTGCGCGTGCACAATCCCGTTTATATGCGCCAGGATGCCGACATGCAATACTGCTACTTTGCGGGCGCGTTTTTTACCTTGCCGGAAGCGCAGCAGTTTTTTCAAAAAAATCTTGCGCCGAAGTTGCCGAATGCCCGGATCGTGGCATTTTCCAACGGTGTCAAAAAATATTTGAACGATTAACGCAACGCGCAAATGGAAAACCTGACCTGGAAAAATGCACGGGGTTTGCAGATTTATGCCTGGCATTGGCAAGTGCCAAATCCTGTTGCAGTGATTACCCTGGTGCATGGCATGGGGGAACATATTGGTCGTTATACCCATCTGGCGCAGTGGTTCAACCGGAATGGCGTAGCGGTACTCGGCTACGACCATCAGGGCTATGGTCAAAGCGGAGGCAAGCGTGGGCATGCAAGAAGCCTGGAGGTTTTGCTGGACGACATGGAACAAGCCCTGGATGAAACCCGGAAACACTATCCGGACGTGCCGCATTTTTTGTACGGCCACTCGCTCGGCGGGAATTTGGTGTTGAACCTCCTGTTCCGGCGGAAACCTGCGCTTTCCGGCGTGATCGCCACGGCGCCCTGGATCCGGCTGGCATTTCCGGCGCCATTGCTGAAAGTGATCGCAGGGCGCGTACTACATCACTTTTTACCAACCCTGCGTCTGCCTAATGGTCTGGCAGTGCATTTCCTGTCGCACGACCCGGCAGTGGTGGAGGCTTACCAAAAGGACCCGCTGGTGCACGACCAACTCAGTCTGGCCGCGGGGATACAACTGCTGGACGCTTCCATCTGGCTGGATAAATATGCCGGCGAAACCCCGCTGCCGCTGCTGCTCCAACACGGCGGCGATGACAAACTGACTTCCGCCCAGGCAACCCGCGATATGGCTGAACGCCTGCATGGTCCGGTAACCCACAAGGAATGGCCAGGGCTTTACCACGAAATTCATAACGAGCCGGAGCAAGAGGTGGTGTTTGCCTTTACGCTGGATTGGATGCGTAGCGTTGCAAATTTTAAATAGTTTTTTCCCAAATCCACTGCGCCTTTGGCAATTGGTACAATTCCCAGAACATACCGGCAATCGTATCCGGGTCGAGTTTGGTGCCCGGCGCTACCATGCCATTCACTGTCACAGTGGAAACCTGGATGCCTGTGGGGGCATATTCCTGGGCCAGGCAATACGCCAGGTTGCGGATACCGGCTTTGCCTATGCTCAGGGAGACAAGTTCGGGAGGCGCTTTGTGCGCAGAGCCTCCTCCGGTAAAAAAGACGGTGCCTTTGCCGCGCAGTTTCATGGCTGGTAAAAATGCCTGTGCAGCCAGCAATGCGCCGCCGGTATTGATGGTTATTTCGTGTAAAAACGTGGAATAGGCCAGTAGCGAAGGCGCAGTAGGGTTGTATGCGCTGGCATTGTAATGCAGGATATCGAGGTCGGGATGTTCCGCTGCCAGTTGTTGAAGTGCCGCGGTGTACGCCTGCACATTGCCGATGTCGACAGCATAACTTTTTGAGGTGATGCCTACTGCCTGAAGCGCTTTTTCAAAGCCGGCGAGTTTTTCGGCATTTCGGGCCATCATCAGGATTTCTGCGCCTTCCGCGCCAAATCGCTTTGCGAGTGAAAAGCCGATGCCCGGCCCCATACCAATAATTAGCATTTTCATTCAAAAAAGGTTACTGGTTAGAGGGTTACTGGTTAGAGGGTTACTGGTTTCTGGTTAGCGGGTTTCTGGTTAGAGGGTTAAGCCTCATTCCGAATGGTGAACAACCTTCTAACCTTCTAACCTTCTAACCAGAAACCCTATCAATGTTCATGGCCGATGATCTGTCGTTGGTCGGGGATGGTAACGGTGATTTCGGCGGCATCGTCAAGGATAACGCACTGGCACCCGAGGCGGCTTTCCAGGCGGGGGCTAATGGCACGATCGATAAAATCTTCCTCCTTGTCGGAGATTTCTTCCAAAAAATCTTCGCCGCTTTCGATGTACACGTGGCAGGTTGAGCAGGCACAAACACCGCCACAGTTGTGGTTGAGGTGGATGTCGTAGTCTTCCGTGATTTCCAGGATTGACTGGTCAACAAAATCGCCGGTAACGGTTTTTTCGGGTATGGATTTATCCTCGAATTGAAATTTTATGGTTGCCATAATTTTTTATGTGGTCCTTGAGTCCCGTCCTGCATTCAGGTTGGGGCGGTACCAAACCTGCAATCAGGTGATTTTTTTTGAAAAATGGAGCGATGCGATCTGAAACCCCTTGTTCAGGTAGAGCCGGTGTGCGTCGTGGCGGTGAAAACCGGAATCGAGTGTAATTACTTCAAAACCGCGTTCCCGGGCCAGTCCGGCAACAAAGTCAAGCAGTTGTCCACCGTATCCATGTCCGCGGTGATCCGGCAGGGTACTCAGGTCATCGATGTAAAAATGTTTGCCGTTGAACAGAAACTGAAGCTGCCGAAAGCCAATGGCGGCAACCGCTTTGCCTGCCTTAGGGATATACGCCAACTGATAACCGGTTTGCATGGCTTCCTTCACCAGACTTAGAAACTGCTCGGAAGGTACATGCGGGCGCAGGGCAAGCATCACCTCGCGGCATTCCAAAATCTCGGCATCTGTTTGAGCAAATTTAATTTCCATAAACGCAAGAATCGCGCAAAGGTAGAATTTGTCCAAACAACAAGCAGTTTGGCCAAAGGGTTTACAGCGTAAACGCTGAAATTTTAAACAAAACCAGTTGATTCAATGGCCTGGCCTGAGCTGTAGTTGAAGCGTGGGTTGTACCTGCAAGCCGGTTTGGTTTGGGTTGATGTACAGTCGCCCGGTCCATTCCAGTTGGAAATGTTTCAAAACCGGGTGCTTCAAACCGCCTCCGGCGAAAAATTGCCAGGTTTGGTCCGTTCGCGTTTCCAAGCCCGCTTGGCCTTGCCCGTTGCCGGTCGGCAAATTTGGCGCAGTTTGTATGCGCATGTGCGCGATTCCGGTTTCATAAAAACTACTTGCTTTATTTTTCAGCGCCTCGAAGTGCCGGATTCCCGCTTCCTGCCGGGTGAAATTTATCGGCATACCTGCGCCCTGCATCCCCGGGAAAGAAAGCAGCCCCCGCCGGCGACTGTCCGATAAGCGCAACTGCTTGTTTTTTCCAAGGTCAAACCAAACCGAAATGCCAACTTCCGGACCCCAAAATAAACCGGTGGGTTCGGGGTGTTCCGGCTCCATCATTTTTGCCACCATGGAGGCAGGAGGAGCGGTAGTGATTCCCGGGATATTGAATTCCACAGGAGCCCCCAAACCAACTGGCCTTGGTACCGGCGACAATTCCACGATAATCGTTTCGGACATGCAACCATTGGCATCCACAACAAAAACCGGGTACGTGCCGGCGGAGAAATTAGAGATCTGGAAGGTGCTGTTTGCCAAACCGATAAACAGGTTATTGACAAAAACCTGAAGTGGCAGTGCTGCCGTAGGTGGCTGAACTTGCAGGATGACACTGCCGTCATTGGCACTCGGCGAACTGGGCGGCGTCACACTCAAAACCAGCAAGCTAAGCATCGGCACATTGGGAATGGCCACCTGGTAAACCTCCGTGCAGCTATTCAGTTGATCGTGTATCGAAATGGCGTAGGTACCCGGACAAAGCCCCGTTACATTGGCCCCCGTTTGTCCATCCGGCCAGGTGTAGCTGTAGGAGCCCGGGGGTAAAACTGTAATCGTTGCGGTGCCGGTGCAATTGCCACAGGTTGCCGAACCGGTCTGGATGTTCACATTTATTCCACAAGGTGCTGCAACCACATTGATCAATTGAGCACAGGAAACGGCGTTTCCACAAAGATCGATACCTGTCCAGGTGCGCGTAATCGATCCCTCACAATTTGAAAATTGGCTGAGGTCATCGTTAAAACTAACTTGAACTGTTCCCGAGCAAGCATCTTCAACAGTGGCCACTCCGGTAAAATTTAGATTGTTCTCCTGGCCACAATTCACGGATACAGTTGGCGGACACAGGGTAAACACCGGCGGCAGATCGTCAAAAACAGTGATTTCCTGCACGCAGGTCGCTACATTTCCGCAACTATCCGAACTCGTCCAATTGCGCTTGATCGACCCGGCACAACCCGAAAATCCGCTCAAATCATCGGTGTAGGCCGGCGTGCTGGCGCTGTTGCAGGCATCCATAGCCTGTGCCTGGCCGGTTACGGACGGGTCGTTTTGCATGCCGCAGGCAACGGTTACCGCTTGCGGGCAAATACTGAAAACCGGCGGGGTTTTATCCTCCACGGAAATTGTTTGTTCGCAAACCGCGGAGTTGCCGCCCAGGTCGGTGGCGAGCCATTGGCGTAGGATATCCCCGGAACAACCGGAAAATATAGTTGGATTGTCGGTAAAACTGGGTGTGACCGCACCGGTGCAGTTGTCTTTAGCCTCGGCTTTCCCGGTGATGGCCAGGTCATTTTGTTGGCCGCATTCCACAGTGAGGGCCGGTGGGCAATAGGTAAATTCCGGTGGCTCCGGGTCCGAAACGGTAATCGTTTGTTTACACTGCGCGCTATTGGTGCAGGCATCTGTTGCCGACCACAAACGGCTGATCGTGCCCCCGCAATCCGAAAGCCCGCTCTGGTCGTCGACAAACGAAACCGTAACTGCCGGCGTGCATGCGTCGGTTGCCGCTGCCTGTCCGGTAACGGTCAGATCGTTCTGCTGGCCCAGTGCCACGGTAATATCGGCCGGGCAATTGTCGAACACCGGCGCCTGCATGTCTGCCACTTCTATTTTCTGCACACAGGAAACGCTGTTTCCAACGGCATCGGTGGCCGTCCAACGGCGGATAATGGTACCGTTGCAACCGTTGAAGCCGCTCAGGTCGTCCGCAAATGCAGGCGTTACCAGGCTGGTACAGTTATCGGTGGCAGTAGCCTGTCCGGTCAAACCCAGATCATTCTGATTGCCGCAATCTACCGCAACGGTAGGCGGGCACAGGGTAAATACGGGACTGGTGCCATCGTTTACGGCAATAGATTGCGTACAAATAGCGGTATTTCCGCAGGCATCAGCCGCCGTCCAGGTGCGGACAATGGCGCCGGTGCAGTCGTTGAGGCTGCTGTTATCATCGGTATAAGTTGGCGCTACGGGGGCAGTACAATTATCCGTAGCAGCAGCTTGCCCGGTCAGGTTCAGGTTGGTTTGCTGGCCAAAGTTTACACTGACTGCCGGCGGACAATTCGTGATTACCGGCGCAGTTTGGTCGCGCAGTGTGATTTCCTGCAGGCAAGTTGTGCTTTTACCGGAAGCATCGGCAGCGGCCCAAGTGCGGTGGAATACAGGCATGCAGAGCGTGCCCCCCGGTTCGTCGATAAAATGGATTTGGGGTGAAAGATCGCAGTCGTCCGTGGCGCTTGCCTGTCCGCTCAGGGTAGGCGCTGGTGGTTCGTTGCAACCTTCCAGGGTGATCGCTGCCGGGCAGGTGATGGTTGGCGGCGCCTGGTCGCTCACGCTTACCCGAATGTTACCGATGGATGTTTGTCCGGCAATGTCGGTAATTCCATAACTCACATCATAGACGCCTGTTCCCTGGCTAACGATCTGGATGGCGCCGGCGCCTGTGACGGTAGCAGTCAGCGGTGGTGGGGCACTCACAGCAGTGATAGTGATACCTTCGCCAGTATCGTTTGCCAGCACATTGACAGTGCCCTGGCCGGTGCAAGGTAAATCGAGCGCATCGGCTTGCGCAAACGGCGGCGGCGGCGTGTTTTTGTTCCTGTTTCGCAACAAAGCAAACACGATGCCTCCGGCAACCGGCACTCCGGCTGCCGGTATCCACCAGGGGAATTTTTGTGTCTGTGCTGCGCCCGGTGGATCGAATTTGAATTTCCATTGTGGCGTCGCGAGTTGTATCCGACTTGGGGCAAATCGATTGCCAGCCGATCGCAGTGTTTTAATGTGGGGTAACTTCCGCAAGGGATTCGAGGCAAGGAGTCGGCCATACCAGGCTTCCTGCTCCATGCTTTTCAACTTGCGCCATCGTTGCAAATAATCCGGATCGGCAGGATTTAGTGCAACAAGCTGTTGTTCCAAAAAGGTATTTAACCGGCCCTGCAACTGTCGTGTGAGGTCTTTCCGTTTTTTTTCGTCAATAACCTGGCTGACCGGATCATCCAGCTTGCCGGCCAGCACCAGCAGGCGGGGTATAGCATCGGCATCGTCGGGTCGGATGCCGAATTGTGCCTGGCGCAGGTGATTTTCCCATTTGGTTACAGCCAATTGCTGTGCGGAAACGAGCGCCGCGGCCGGTGTGTTTTTTTGAAAAAATAAAAGCGCAGGTAGGAGTTGCCGGTCGGCGCCGTCTTGTGCCGGGTCGACTGCATTGATCTGATCCGGCAACATTTTCAGGGGGTCAACAGCCGGTCCGGCCGATATTTCCTGAAAAATGGCATCGCTGTGGGCTTGATCCGGGGCAATGAGTTTGGCACTGGCGCCTACCAGGGAAATACTTGCCCACACATCCTGCACTTGCCGGTCTAACTGTTGCTGCGTTTCCGGCGGGAAATCTTGTTGCGCCTGATTTAATTCTTGTTCTGCTTCTTCCGTAAACTGACTGGCGAAAGCCTGCTTCCCGTACCCGGCGCCTTCCAGTTGGGCAGTATAGGCCCAAAACGCTTGCTGTACCAGTTGTTCCCGGATACCCGCATCCGTGCGGCCCCATCGGCCGGGTTGGAGCAGCCCGTCGTGCATGAGCTGGTCGTAAGCTTGTTCGGCAACTGCAGCGGCATGCAGCAACAAGCGGGCGGATTCATACGGATGCCGGTTGAAGTCGATGCGATATGGAAAGGCAGTTTGTGTGCCCGGGAAGGTCAAACTAAGGGGATCACTTGACGGAAAATTTTCTACCGGGATAAACGCTGCTCCCGGGTTCGATCCGGGCTTAGGCAGTGGCGCGGCATTAGTCCAGGGCACCCATTTTGACACGGCAGTAGCGGATTCACCATCCGGTATTGCCGGGCGTTGCACATTGGTGCAATAGCCGGTTAATTCCAGTTGTGCTGCCCCCAGTGCCGGCACTTCCACAGTGGAGGTCTTTAAAATCACATAGCCCTGATAGCCGGCTGCCGACGGAATGAAACAATCACCGACGGTAGTACGCAAAGGGATTGTCGTGGGATTGTAGATATGCAGGGTAATGACATGACCGGTGGTTCGTCCGGTGCCGCGGGCCTGGTAATGCAATTGCCCCGTTGGACCGGCCGGCTGTGCCAAAAGCAGACTTTGCCAGACAAGCAGGAACAAACCTGCCATAACTCGGGTCCGGATATTTGGGGCGGCAACTCGGCTGGACAGCGTAAAAGTGTGCTTCATGCCATTTGATTTTAGGAAAGTTTTTGAATGATTTGATTTTGCCTCGGGCCCAAAAGTTAAATTTAATATTCGGGACATGCCAACGTGGCCGGGTAAAAGTTTGTTATTCACTTTTTTTTAATTGGGTTGTCAATCGGCAGCAGCGAATCGGCTCCTGTATTTTTTTCTGAAAATGAAATTCTTTGTTTTATATTTGGCAAGACAGTACTTATTTTGCCCACACATAAATCTTCCCCCCTTCAATCAGGTAACTTTCCAAACCTATAGCTGGCATGTACTACGGCTCCCATCAATCGCAAACACCCGATGATCACCCGGACCTGAAACGCTGGAAATTCCGGGAGTTAAAAATTTATGCTTCTACGGAATGGCTGGCCGACAACAAGAAAAAGTACCGCCAGGTTTTTGACCGGCATGAAACCACATATATCTACGCCGAACTATCCTTTCACAACAAGTATTTTGACAACGAAGATTGGGAAATCAATGTAGAACTCCGTTGTTACGCCGTCAAGAAGCAAAAAAAAGAGATTTGCGTTTTACCCTTCCGCCGTAAAGTAAGCAAGTATGATGCCGTAGGTTATATCCGGGAAGGGTGGGGCAACAAGCAGGAAGGCGTTTTTTGGAAAAAAGGCGCTTACTACTGGGAGGCCTGGATTGAAGGTGAAAAAGTAGCTACCCGCTATTTTTACATGGAAGATGCCGGTAAGGCCATATCCAAGGCGGAAAATCCGTATTGCCAGTTAACGTCGTTGCGCATGTACGAAGGTCCCTACGACGACACACCGGAGTTTGACCGTCTGTACCTGCGCCGGTTCAACGGCGAAGAAACGCGCTATATTTATGCAGAAGTTGTGCTCAAAAACCTGCTTGCGAGCAAACAATGGCAATGCGAACTGTTTATCAAATTTTACAACGATGCCCGCGAACTGAAAGGCCAGGTGGTGCGGCTGCACCGCGTGGAAAAGGGCGACGAGGGCGTTAAAATTACCGCTGGCTGGGGCAGCAATGTGAAAGGTTCCTGGCGCAATGATCGCTATACCGCCGAAATCGTGTTCATGGATCAGTTGCTCGCCGTCATGCCGTTTGAGGTGGGCGCCGATTGGGAAGAAGGTATAAATGGCGTATGGCTGCCCGATAAAGGGCAGCAGGTATTTCTCTTGCCCGAGGAGGAGGATTTTGATTCGTTTGAGGAGGTGCTGGCCCGGCTGGATGCGCTCATCGGGTTGTCGGAAATCAAAGAAAAAGTCCGTGAGCACGCGCAGTATCTTCAGTTTCTGCAACTCCGTAAGGAAAAAGGGATCGAAGAAAAGGACAATATCAATGTTCATTCGGTCTTCATTGGCAACCCCGGAACGGGTAAAACTACTGTGGCCAAAATGATGGGCCGGCTGTACAAAAAAATGGGCCTGCTGACGAAAGGCCATATCCACGAGGTCGATCGCACCGACCTGGTCGGCGAATATATCGGCCAAACGGCGCCCAAAGTCAAGGAAGCAATCGAACAGGCCCGTGGCGGCGTACTTTTCATTGATGAGGCCTATGCCTTGGCCCGTTCTTCAGAAGATTCGAAAGATTTTGGCAAAGAGGTGATCGAAATCCTGGTCAAGGAAATGTCGAATGGTGCCGGTGACCTGGCTGTTATCGTGGCGGGGTATCCCAAGGAAATGAAAACCTTCCTCGACTCCAATCCCGGCCTGCGCAGCCGTTTCAAAATGACATTTGAGTTTACAGACTACCTGCCGCAGGAACTCAGCGCCATCGCTGAATACGCCTGCCGGGAAAAGGAAATTATCCTGGACAAGGGTGCCAAAGACCTCGTCGACGAATACATCACGGAGGCGTTCCGAAGCCGCGACCGCAGTTTTGGCAATGCCCGTTTCGTGTACGACTTGCTCGATAAAGCAAAAATCCAGCTCGGCCTGCGTATGATGGCTGACCCCGATGTGCGCAACCTGCCGCCCGAATCCCTGAAAATTGTACTGCGGGAAGATGTGGAAAAAGTCCAGATTGTGTCCAAACGGCCACTGCCGAACATTCCGGTTGATGAAAACCTGCTTACCCAGGCATTACATGAATTGGATAGCCTGATCGGAATGCCGGAAATTAAAAAAGACATCCGCGAACTTGTGCACTTGGTGCGCTTCAACCGCGAGTCGGGCCGCGACGTGCTGGGCCGTTTTTTCCTGCACACGGTGTTTGTCGGAAATCCAGGCACGGGTAAAACCACCGTGGCGCGTATTCTTACCAAGATTTACAAGGCGCTCGGCGTGCTGGAGCGCGGCCATATGATCGAAACGGACCGGCAGGGGCTGGTTGCCGGCTATGTCGGCCAAACGGCCATCAAAACCACCGAACGGCTCGACGAATCCATGGGCGGCGTCCTGTTCATCGACGAAGCCTACGCTCTGACCAACAGCGGCCGCGGTTCGCACGGTGATTTCGGCGACGAAGCTATCCAGACCATGCTCAAACGCATGGAAGACCGTCGCGGCGAATTTTTTGTATTCGTAGCCGGCTATCCGGAAAACATGGATGCTTTCCTCAAAGCCAACCCCGGCCTGGCCAGTCGATTCGACAAGGTGTTGCGTTTTGAAGATTACAACCCAAGCGAGTTGCTGGAAATCGCCTTGTTCATGTTCCAGGAAGAACACTACCGGGTCAATGAAGATGCCCGGGAGTACCTGGGTAAGTACATGGAATTTTTGTACCAATTCCGCGACAAATATTTTGGCAATGCCCGCACGGTGCGGCAGGTAGTTTTGGACACGATCAAAAACCAGAACCTGCGGATCGCCCAAACGTCAAAAAAGGAACTGGATGCCGATGCCTTGCATACCATCATGTTGGACGATGTAGCCTCCTTCACCTTTGACAAGGATAAATTGTCGGTGTATCAGCGGCGGGGCATTGGTTTTGCCCGGTAACGCCGTCTGGCAGACGGCGTGAAAAACTCTGGTCGCCCAGGCCTGAAGGCCTGGGCTAAGAACGGGTTGGGCTGAGAAAAAAGTTACAACCGCTCCATCTTCCCCGTCACCTTCCCATCCACCGTCTCCAAACAATAAAAATACAATCCCGGCGCCAGCTTAGTGCCATCAAAATCCACAGTGTATTCCCCGGCAGGTTGCACAGCATCAGCCAAAACAGCCACCGTTTTTCCCGACAAATCCTGCACTGTCAACCGCACCGGTGTTGAACGTTCCAGGTGGTACCGGATGCGCGTCTGGCCGAGGAAGGGATTGGGTTCGTTAGGCAGTAGCGTGGCACGGTGCATCGGTGCTGCTTGCGTAGCGGAAGTATATCCGACACCATGCAAGGTAGTTACGCCATACCCCGGCACCGTCAGATCAAACAAATTGCCGGAAACCGAAACCGTACCAGGCTGCCAGTAATTGCCGTTGCTCGAGGTATAGCTGTCAAATGAAACTGGGAGCATGGCATCGCCGGAAAGCTGAATGGTTGCATTGCGCGCAGCAGAGGCGGTATTGATCAAAACGATGGTAAGCGTACCGTTTTCATCGTGTACGTAGGCGCTGGCCTGTAACTCACTCGAACCTGAAACGTTGGCGTTTACCCGAACAGCATTGGGCCGGATGTATTTGAAAAAATGCTTGGCCGCTACGTATTTGGGGGCCGTGGTACCGGCAGCCTGGTTGCTGAGCGCGAAATTGGTCACCTCTCCATTGTCACCCGATTCAGTGAACGTCCAATACAGCCAGGCACTTTCGCGGCCGTTGGTGAGTGCCTGGTGAATTTTCAGGGCTATGCTCCAGCCGCCGTTGTTTGGGAAACCATTGGCAGGGGATAGCCAGGCTGCATTCTCGCCGGAAGTTTCCGTCATCCACGACTTTTTGCCGAAGGCGGAAAAGCCCTGCACGTTGCTGGGGATACCGGGTGCCGGACTGGGTTGCCAGCCGTTCAGCCAGCGATCCCAGGCTGTAGGGTTGGCGCCCGACGAACTTACTCCATCGCTGGCATAGCCGTGGATGCAGAAAAAATCCAGGGCAGCCACCGCTGCTGGGTCGGCTGCGATATTTTGCAGGTATTGCAGGTTTTTGTGGATGGTATTTGCCCCGCCACCGTACTGCCAAAGTCCGTAGGAATCGCCACCCAGCAGATCTTCCGGGCCCATGAGGCGGATTTGGCGCAGGTCGTCGTATTTGTCGAACTCGGCACGAATAGCCTTCAACGCGGTGATGTATTGCGAAGAAAGGGGATAGGTTGCGCTGTTGTAAAACTGCTCGAAGTTGAGCTCGTTCTGAATGCTGATGGCATAAAACTGTACGCC
The DNA here is from genome assembly GCA_020636075.1 of Lewinellaceae bacterium. GTDB lineage: Bacteria > Bacteroidota > Bacteroidia > Chitinophagales > Saprospiraceae > M3007. Next base: position 150,731 of record JACJYO010000010.1, read on the forward strand.
GAAATGCTGCTGATAGCCCCGGATGTACGCAGCGGTGCTACGCGCAAACTGCGTGAGCGCACTGGTAGGTCCACTACCGCCAAGCGTCGAATCATCAAATACCGACAGCGGGGTTCCCGACACGTCGAGCCGGCCTCCGGCAAAATTGCCGCCCCAAACAAAAGGCCAGGGTGTGCCGACGACCGGGCCCGGCCACCAGTTTTCGGGGTAGGTGTTGCCTGACGAAATTTTAACCCAGGGTACAGGTGACCACAGGGAGCCGATCAGTTTGAAATCGCCCAATTGGTTTTGCCGATCCAGGCCGGCCTGAATGGCGCCGTCGTTGGGGAAATTGAACAACTGGACATTTGCGTCAATATCGGGGCCCATTACAGCAATCGGGGCATTGAAACCACCAAAACTGCGGGAGTAATCCTGCGGGCCGGTGTAGGTGCGTACCCGGTTGTTCTCCGGGCCGTTGGGGTTGTCGGGGTCTTCCAGGTTGAGTATATGGTCGGTTTGCGAACCCATGAACCAGGGAGAGTAGTAACTCAGGGTGGAGTAGGGGGCTATGAGCCGGGGTGTCAGGTCAACGCGATAGATCGAGGCACCCAGGTCATCGTAATACAGCTGTTGCCACCAGGCGGCGTTGGTTTGGCTGTTGCCTTGGTGGGCGCCAAAGCCGTCGATAACTTGTTGGCGTTCAGTGGTTCGGATGTCGACGTTGATGCTTTGAGAAAGCAGGCTTGGGGTGAAAAACAGGATTAGAATAAACCGGAGTGGGATGTGTTTCATAGTGTTGGTGTTTTAAATTTTGGCCTCCATTTTTCTTAGCCCAGGCCTTAAGGCCTGGGCTAAGATGGGATGGGAAGAAATGGGTTAAGAAGGCCTAAATCATCAATTACTTCACCTCAAAAACCTGCATCCGGGCATTGTTATTACCCACCAACAGCAATTTTAATCCGGATTTCAGGTTGAGCAGTTTGGCCGAACGGGCATCGAGGTTGGCCCAAAGGCCGGTTTGACAGGCTGCTTGTGGGTTGAAATTCCCGTTTCCGGCATTGATCAGGAGGAGCCCGTTTCCGGAGTCAACCGGTCCGGTTTCGATTTGCTGGCCGTAGTCGTTCCCCACGAGTAGCAGGTCGATTTTGCCGTCGGCATTAAAGTCGGCTGCGACAAAAGCCTGGGTGGGTGAGATCTGGGCGGCGTTGGGAAGGGGCTTGGCAGTGAATTTTCCGCCCTGGTTTTCAAAATAGGTTGTCCCCAGCATATTAGCGGTGCCTATGAACGCCGTATTCAGTTCGGACCGCGGGTAGAGGTCTTCAAGAATAGCGTAGGCGTATGTGGCATTGCGGACAAACTTTTTCTTTAGCGAGGGAAGTTGTTTCAGCAGTTTGTCGCGAAGTACCAACGGGTATTCCACACCTTTTTTTGTGTAGCTCATCAGGGGGTCAACACTGCCGTTCTTGTCAAAATCCTTGGCATAAATATGCAGCGGTTCCTCTGCGGATGCTTCCAACCGGGTATTGTAGCCCAGATTGCCGGCTGCGAAATCCTGGTCGCCGTCGCCGTCAAAATCGGCAACAACGAGGCTGCGCCAAAATCCATTTGATTGGTCGAGCCCGAAGGCGGTAGTGGCATTTTCAAACTTGTTGCCTTTCAGTTGAAAAACCGTTAAGGGCATCCATTCCCCGGCAACCAGCATTTCCGGTTTTTTATCCCCGTTCAAATCGGCAAAAACGATGTCGCGCACCATGCCACACTGGGCAAATTGTGGCGCCACCTGAGCTGTCACATCGGTAAAAATGCCTTTGTCGTTGCGGAGTACATGGCTGTTGGGCGCTAGCGGGTAAGCACCGGGGACGCACCAACCGCCCAGGAAAATATCACCATCGCCGTCGCTGTCGTAGTCAAACACTGCTACGGCTGAACCGCTATCCGTGATAGCCGGAAGGGCTTTATCGTTTCGTGTGAAGTTTCCGGCGCCATCGTTCAGGTACAACCTCGGCCGGTATATTTCGCGGCCAGCCGGTGCGCTGTTGCCGCCACTGGCTACCAGCAAATCATTAAATCCGTCGCCATTGGCATCAAAAATCAAAGCGCCGGTATCCTCAAACGCAGCATCGGCATCCCAGGTGCCTTGGGCCAGTCGTGTAAACCGGCCATCGGCCTGCTGGGTAAACAATGCGCCTGCCGAGCCAGCCGAGCCCCCGATATAAAAATCTTCCAGACCATCACCGTTCACATCGCCGGTGGCCATGCCGGGGCCGGGGGTAGATAGCCGCCAGGGCAGCAGCCGCTCGTTATCAAAGTCGCTGTAGCTGTCTTCTTTGTGTTCAAAACTCAAGCCGCGGGCGCCGGAGATTTCGTTGAAATGGGCTTGTTGAAAACGTATGATCGGCTCCAGGGCGCCTGGTTTTGCATCTGCAATTTTGAGCGTAATGCGTTGGTTGGCAGGCTGGTTGGTCAGCGTAACCAGTTTGTTGCCGGGCGGAAAGAGCGCTTCAATTTTGTCGATGCTGCCAATGTCGCCCAAACCGAATTGCAACAACGGTTCGTTGCAGGAAAAGAAGCCGCGCACCGGTGTCAATTCTTGTTGCCAGGTTTTACCACCCGCAGTGACCCGTACGAGCGTGCCTACGCCGGTTGGGTTTCCTTTGGCGCCTTCGATGTGCACCTGTAACCAATTGCTTTGTTTCAGGTCGGCCGCAGTATTGCGATACACCAGGGCCTCACTTTCGATATTGTTGACGACCAGGTCGAGGTCGCCATCGTTGTCAAGATCGGCATATGCGGCGCCGTTGGAAAAAGTTTTGTCCGTAAAGCCCCAGTCGATGGTTTTGTTTTCAAATCGCAAATCGCCGCGGTTGCGGTACATGTAGTTCCGCAGTTTGACCGAAGGGATAAGGTTGAGGTAATCGTAAATTGTTTTGAAGTTTTCCGAACTGATGCCGCCGTACGTACGCTGGATGGAATCGTCGGTGAATTGCACATAGTCGAGGTCGGTTACATCGCGGCGATACCCGTTGGTGATAAACACATCGGGCCAGCCATCAAGGTCGTAATCCTGTGATAAAACACTCCAACTCCAGTCGGTCTGGAATACGCCGGCCATGCAACCAATTTCACTGAAGGTCGGTGTTTGAACGGCACTGGAGCCAGCGGGGCCGTTGTTCAGTTGAAGCACGTTGCGCATCATTTGATGGCCGTACCCATAGTCGGTCAGGGTTTTGTACCGGTCGTCTTTCATGATGGTGTTCAGGGTTTTTTGTCGCTGATAATCTTCGGCGAGCATATCCAGTGCCAGCAAGTCGGGGAGGCCATCAAGATTGATGTCGGAAACATCGGTGCCCATGGTATGGTTGGACATGTGGCGGAAACTTTTTTCAGCCTGATCGGAGAACGTACCATCGTGGTTGTTGATGTACAGAAAATCGGGCTCGATGTAGTCATTGGCCACGAGCAAGTCGGGCCAATGGTCACCATTCCAGTCCATGGCAATGCTGCTCAGCCCGAAGGCGCGGTTGCGGATGCCGGCTTGTTTGGAAATGTCGGTGAAGGAGCCATTGCCATTGTTGCGGTAAAAGCGGTCGGAGTCGAATTCTGTTTTGGGGGCTTTATTGGGGACGATAGTGCCGTCTTCGAGTTGCATCAGATCCATGCGGTGCGCAAGTTGAAAGTCGACCGGGTAGTTCACCACGTAGAGATCGAGATCACCGTCGAGGTCAAAGTCGAAAAAGTTGCTGCAGTTGCTGGCTGAGGGGTCATCAATGCCATATGCTGCGGCACTTTCGGTGAAGGTGTTGTTCTGATTGTTGATAAACAAGAGGTTGCGGCGGGTATCTGCGGGGCGAAGGCCGCTGCGGCACACGTAAATATCCTGCCAGCCGTCGCCATTCACATCGGCAATGGCCACACCGGTTTTAAAGCCGTCGCGCGCGGCTACACCGGCGATATTGGTGATATCTGTAAATTTGAAATTGCCGGTGTTCAGGTAAAGTTTGCAGGAGCCGGTAGTTGAGGTAAAATACAGGTCCTGGTTGCCATCGTTGTTTACGTCGATAACACCGACTCCGCCGCCGTTGTAGAAGTTCGGATTTCGCACAATATTGTCATAGAAATCCTCTTTCACTTCCGTCATGAAGTCAATACCGGTTTCGGAGGCCGGCATTTTTTTAAACAATGCATCTGCCGGAGGCGTTATTTCGGCTTCTTCTTTTGGCCCTCGGGTGGGTGCGTCGGACTGGCAGTTGCTCAGGGAAAACAAGATGCCGGTCAGAACAAAAATCCCGAGAATGGTATTTAGTTTAAGGCTGCGTAATTTGCTGTTCATGCCTGTATTTTTATGAATAAAACGTTTCCTGCAAAGGTTGCCCGATTTTTTCAAAATTGGAACGTTCTGCCCAAAATGCCCCAGCCTACCAGGCTTTTTTACGCAAAAAATGTATTTCCGGATGTTATCCCGGGATATTCTGCAATACCATAGATCAATCTTGAAAATTATTCACCATGCAAACAAACAACGCCAATCGCCGGAGTTTTCTAACTAAATTTTCATTGGGGCTGATATCCCTGTTTAGCTTCCCCTGGAGGGGTAAGGCGGCTGCTATTCCGGAAGTACCAGATGCACCGGATCCGGACCCTGTGCTGAGCCTGAAGCCGATGGGGTTTAGCTGGGAAACGCAGGATCCATTCCTGTTTTGCGTACACCATGAAGACAAGTTCCCAAAAGGCAACGACGAATTGGGCCCCGCAGTTTCGCTGCAAGGGCGGCATTTAGGCGACGATTTTATCATTAAAGACGGTTGGCGCATGTACCATGGCAAAAAAGTGCCCGGTTTCCCGGGGCACCCACACCGGGGCTTTGAGACCATCACTGTTGTTCGGCAGGGCATTGTAGACCACGCCGACTCCATGGGTGCATCCGGCCGTTATGGCGAAGGGGATGTGCAATGGATGACAGCCGGCGGCGGTGTGCAACACTCCGAAATGTTTCCACTGCTCCGCAAGGATGATGAGAATCCAATGGAATTGTTCCAGATCTGGCTCAACCTGCCCAGGAAAAACAAGATGGTCAAACCGCATTTTAAAATGCTGTGGGGCAGTACCATCCCCAAACCTGAGCACAAGGATGCCAATGGCAAAAGCACGGAAGTAGAGGTGATAGCAGGTGCCCTGTTTGGCCACACTGCACCTGCGCCGCCACCGGACTCCTGGGCTGCCGATCCAACCAATGAGGTTTCCATATTTAACCTGAAAATGGAACCTGGCGCTGCATTTACATTGCCCAGGGCCAGTGCAGGCATCAACCGGTCACTTTATTTTTATACGGGAAGCCAAATTACGCTGGCTGAAAAGTCTGTTGAAAAATATCATTCGGCGGTGGTAAATGCTGCCGTTGACATGTATATCCGGAATACTGGCCCCGACGAGGCACGCATTCTCGTTTTGCAGGGAAAACCAATCGGCGAATTGGTGATCCAATACGGACCTTTTGTGATGAACACCAAGGAAGAAATCCAGCAGGCATTTGACGATTACCATGCTACCAAATTTGGTGGCTGGCCCTGGAAGCGTTTCGACCAGGTGCATGATCGCAACGCAGGTCGTTTTGCGCGGCATGCCGACGGTACGCTGGAGGAGGGCGTGTGAATTGCTGGGTGTTACTCGTCCTACGACAACAGGGGATCCCTTCCGTAGCGTATTTCTCGCAGAGTTACACCGAGTGGATTCGCAGAGCACGCAGAGTTTCCATCTCCATGAAGGAAAACTCCGCGTAACTCTGTGTAAAAACCTCGGTGTAACTCTGCGAGAAATACGCTACGAACCTGCTTTTTTAACAGGAATTATTTTTCTTAAAAGCCAAGCAATGTTCACAATTTGCCACCTAACACCTCAGTGTTTATAGTGACAAAGTAGAACTAAACAAAAGCATGAAAAAACTCGTCGTTGCTATTGCCGGATCTTCCGGCGCTATTTATGCCAAAGTTTTGCTGGACAAACTTTTGCGAATGCAAGATCAATGGGATGCTGTAGGCGTCGTGTTGTCCGACAATGCCAAAGTCAACTGGGAGATGGAAATTGGCCCGGCGACCTTTGACACCTATCCATTTGATTTTTATGCGAAACACGATTTTTATGCGCCCTTTGCATCCGGTTCGGCACAGTACGATACGATGATCGTTTGCCCCTGTTCTATGGGTACATTGGCTCGTATTGCCACGGGGGTCAGTAACGATTTGGTGACGCGGGCGGCCGATGTGGTACTCAAAGAACGCCGCCGCCTGATTCTGGTACCGCGCGATACGCCGCTCAGCCTGATCCATATCAACAATATGAAAACCGTGACGGAGGCTGGCGGGATCATTTGCCCGGCCTCGCCGTCATTTTATTCCAAGCCAAAAAATTTTGAAGAGCTAGCCGCTACGGTTGTGGATCGGGTGCTGGATTTGGCGGGTTTTGATCTGGCAAGTTTTCGATGGGGAGAGTAGGAGGGGCGAGTGCGGAGTGCGGATTACGGAGTGCGGAGTGGATCACCATTCCGATGAATGTAGTTGGGCGCTATTTTGTAATTTTTAAAAGAGCAATGAATTTTTATTAGCCTGAATGGTGAACCACTCCGCACTCCGTAATCCGCACTCCGTAATCCGTATTCCGCACTCTAAGATCTACTCGAACAGCTGATGGTAATCCCCACCGTCTTTCAAGATTTCTTTCGGCGGTGTATTGATGTCCAGCGGTTTTTCCTTCGATTTTTTTGATGCGCCCTTGCTTTCGGGCTGGCTGAGTAGCGGGCTTTGTTTTTCCCATTGTTCAAGCAGATGCAGCCCTTCTTCCTCGAAGACGCCGTTTTGAAGGTCGATGGAGTCCATCAAATTCCGGCTGGTGTCCATAAACCGCTCCATATCCCCGACTTTCTGGCTGACCTCATGAGCCATTTCCTCCAGGGCCTGGTCGAACAGGGCGCGTTGGTCGGGATTGCCGCTGAGAATGCTCTGAGCTGAGCGGATGGCATTGTGGCTGGCATGAATGGCCTTGTATTCCTGCTCCTTGAGCATCACCTGATCTTTGGTGTCTTCCAGTACGATTTCCGAATTTTCATACATTTTGGTCAGCACGCGATAGAGCACCTCCATTTTGCGGTACAGGGCATCGTACTTGCTATTGGCATCTTGCAGGCGACCGGCCTTGCGGGTGGAGAGCGCCAGATTTTTTTCATCGCCCTGTTTTTTCGCGCGCTCGGCGAGCACCATATTCTTCTGGATTTCAGCGGCGTTGCCCTCCATGATGCCTTTGAGTTGGCGCATTTGTCCACGCAGGGAGCCAATTTGCTTGCTGAGTTTTCGCAGGTTTTTTTCAAGGTTTTCAATATATGATTTAAGGACAGCGATTGGGTTTACATTGACAAAAATGCCGGTAATCCAACGCATGACCGATTTGTACATGTACCAGATCAGGTTTCGCGCCTTTGGATCGAGTATAACGTAAATCACCATGGCCAGGGCGCCAAGCATTCCGGCGAGGTACAAGGTGTTTTCCGCCAGAGTGATCAGGACCGGCAGGAATTTATTGAGCAAAAACACCCCTCCGGCGATCAGGCCAAGGAAGACAATTCCTCCGGTGATCCCTTCCGGGCGTTGCCAAAATGATTTAGAATTCATGTGTGGTCAATTATTGTGGCGATTTACTGCCGGCCTGGCCGGCGCATCACCCCAGATGCTTGTGCATGCGCTCCACATCCTGTTCTATTTGTAGAAGCACCGATTGGTGCGTTTGTTCAAAGGCGGCTTTGGTTTTTTCAAGTTTTTCCGCCTCCTGTTTAACCGACGTTTCCGCCTGGTCAATCTGGTTGAGGTAGCCGGCCATTTCATCCTGAAGGCGTACTATCTCCGCTTTGTGGCGTTCGATCTGGTCGCGTAGCCGGTTGATCTCCTGTTCCCGGGATGTCACTTTGGTAGCGTTTTGGCTTTCAAGGGCCTTGTCGAATTGTTCTTTTTCCTTGAGCAATACATTGCGGTAGTAGCCTGCTGTTTCCACCAGTTTTTCTTTGGTCAGGCCAACGGTGGCGGCTGTGGCAAATGCACTTTTGAAGCAGGTGGCTTCATCCAGGTCCATTTGTTCCAGGGCCATCACGGCACGTTTGAACTCAAAATAATCAAATCCGGGCAGGTTGTTTTTTTCAATGGCATTGGACAAAAATTCCAGACTGCGTTCATCAAGCCCTTTAGCGGCAAAAAGCGATTTGGTTGTGACCATTATTCGTGTACAGTTTTGAGTTAAGCCTTGCGAAAGACCGGGTCTTTTAGCAGACGGCGTAATAAATGCGACCAATGGCCCCAAATTTCCGAAAAAACACAAAAAAGCCTGCGCAATGTTTATCCAACAAGGTGCGCAGGCGCAAAAACAAAAACCTTTTTTTTAATCGGGGTTCGATTTTATCTATTCGCCAACGCTCAATGGCAATCCGGTATCGCCTGTGGCACTGCTGATTCAAACAGCGAAAGATCGAGGTGCAACCCACGGGATACCAGCATAACTCCGGCAATGGCCAGGAGCAAGGGTTGGACAAGCCGAAATTTTTTCCGCCAAACCGGACTAAAACGCTGCCCTGTTCCCATCAAAAGCAGCAGCAGCGGCAAGGTACCCAGGCCAAACAACGCCATGAATGCGCTGCCTTCCCAGCCACTGGTCGTGCTGATCGCCCCGGCAATGGCGGCGTAGACCAAACCGCAAGGCAACAGCCCGTTCAGCATCCCGATGCCCAGTGCAGCACCGCCGGGGTATTGCCGCATGAGCCGGCCGATTGTTTGTTGCGTCCAACGGGTCAGCGTCCGCATACCGGGTATTTTTTGTGCGGCCTGTTCCCACTCCACTGCAAAAAATGCCGCGACAAGGATCAGCAAACCGGAAAACACAGACAGCGCCTGCTGAAAACCGGCCAGCGCAACACCTTTGCCCAGCAGACCGAACAGCAAACCGAGCAAGGCATAGGTTCCGATCCGGCCGGCCTGGTAGGTGAGCGTTTGGCCGATGAGGCGCCAACGTTCCTGCCGGCTAAAAGGAATAGCAAGCATGAGTGGGCCACACATGGCAACACAGTGGAAACTACCGGCCAGGCCTAATATGAACGCGGTCCAAAGCACGGCAGATCAGGCGCGGATTATCGTAACGAGTGCGCTGTTGAAGTATTCGGTGCCCTGCGCCTGCCAGTCGACCTCCAGATTCCAGAGGCCGGTAGCAAATTCGCCGGTCGGGATTTCCATCACGCCGTCAGCATTGGCCTGAATTTTTAGCAGTTGGTCATCGTCTACCGTTGATGAACGGAAGCACTTGACCTTGCCTTCAGGCATACCCAGATTGGCCGGAAACTCCAGTTGGATAACTTGTTTTGCTGCATCAAAATGCACCTGAAGTCCCTGGCTTAGCCGGGCGGCATTTTGCTTTTTCTCCAAATGTTGCTGGTAGTTTAGATCCAGCTTGTAGTAGTCCTTGTCGACCAGGCCCGGATTGTACGACCGGGATTTTACGACTACGGCTACCATCGTCACGGCAAACAAGCCATAAACCAATGCGATTCCTGTTCCCCAGTTGAGTTTCATAATTTTTTGTTTTTGCTTTAATTTTTGTTTTTGTTAATGCTGGTGCTGGCGTTTTCCAGGCCCCAGAAAATTGGTTTCTACCTCATCTATTTTTTTGCCGTCGGACAGCACTTCAATGACAACAGGTGTTTTTCTGCCGGCCAGTTCATCTTTCTCAAGTTCTACAAAAAAAGCGCCTTGTTTTTTTGTGCCTTTTTCGAGCATGCCGGGTTCTTGTCCCACCATTTGTATTTTGCCTTCGGGCGACACCAGGTGCAGTTGAACCGGAATCTCCTCTGTTGATTTGTTGATAATGGTGTAGGTGTACAGGTTGGTGAGGTGTGTTTCGTCTTTTTGCTGATAGGTTTGGCCGGGTGAGCGCAGAATAATGGTTTCCACGATACCCCGGTTGGCAATCAGGATGGCATCCACGACAACCAGCGCGATCAGCACACCGGTGTAAGCCAGTACCCTGGGCGTAAAGATTTTCCGGCGGCCACTTTTTATGCCGGTCATGGAGTCGTAGCGGATCAGGTCGCGTGGGCGGCCAACTTTATCCATCACGGCATCGCAGGCATCCATGCAGGCGGTGCAGTTGACACATTCAAGTTGAGTGCCGTTCCGGATGTCAATACCGGTGGGGCAAACCGCAATGCATAGTTTGCAGTCGATGCAATCGCCAAGCGGTGTTTCACCTGTTGTCCCGGTAGTCGATGCAGGTGCCTGACCGACGGCCGATTGAATTTCTGTTACCGGGTCTTTTGTCCCGGTGTTTTGCTTGCGCAACTTTCCGCGCGGCTCACCGCGCACATAGTCGTACGCCACGACGATCGATTCTTTGACCAGCAAAACATCCTGCAAGCGGCCGTAGGGACAGATAGTGGTACAAACCTGCTCGCGCAACCTGGAAAATACCAGGTAAAAAACGCCGGAAAACACCAGCATCGCCACGAACCCGCCAAAATGCTCCGACATGGGTTCACGGATAATTTGGAGTACGGAATCCATGCCGATGATATAGGCCAGGAAATAGTTGGCCACTACCACGGCAATAGCAAAGAAAATGATGTGTTTAAGCGCTTTTTTCCGGATTTTTTCAGCTGTCCAGGGACCGTTGTCCAGACGGCGCTGGGCATTGGCATCGCCTTCGATCCAGTATTCGATTTTTCGGAAATACATTTCCAGAAAAACGGTTTGCGGGCACACCCAACCACAAAACAAGCGCCCATATACGACGGTAAATAGAATAATGAAAACGATGAATGTCAGGGTCGCTAACACAAACAAGTGGAAATCCTGCGGGGTAAACAGCAGCCCGAAGAGGACAAACTTGCGCTCCAGAATATTCAGGAGCAGGAACTGTTCACCGTTTTCCTTGATAAATGGCATGATCAGAAAAATTGCCATAAAAACAAGGCTTACCCAGGTGCGTGCATTGTAATAACGCCCCTGTGGTTTTTTAGGATAAATCCAAATCCGCTTACCCTCGTGGTCGACCGTAGCGATCTGATCGCGGTACTCCTCGGTATCCTCGATGATATTGTCCCAGTTATTTTGTTCGTCACGCATTGCCAGCGGTGCTTTGATTTTGAAGCAGCAGCCCGGGGAACATCATTCTTGCTTTCCCCGGGCGCCCCAAAAAAACTTGTGTTTTGATGGTTGATTATTTATTGGACTTCAGGTGTTGCCTCCGGGGCAGCGGTAGAATCAACAGCAACGGGCTCAACCCAAATTTCACCTTGTGGCGCTTTGCCATTTGGCGGGTTAGTGCCCTGAAGGGTCAGAATGTACGAAGCGACTTTCTGGATATCCTTTGGCGTGAGTTGTGCTTGCCAGGAAATCATACCTTTTTCCGGAACGCCATATTTGATCGTTCTAAAGATATTTTTGATGCCGCCGCCGTGCAACCAGTACTCATCCGTCATGTTGGGGCCAACAGTGCCTTCCCCGGATGGACCGTGACAAGCAGCGCAAATGTTTTTGAAAATCAGCTCACCTTCTGAAAGATCGCCGCTTTCTGTGAGCGCTACCACGTTGGACTCATCCACCTGTTGCCCCAAACCTGCCAGCGCAATCGCCTGCTCTTTTTCGGCGCGCTCCACAGCCATTTCATACTCCTGGGCCGATGACGGGCCGTTGCCGCCCCAGTGGTAGTAGTACATGTACAACCCTGCCCAGATAATCGAGAAGATAAAAAGATTAAGCCACCAGGGGGGCAAGCTGTTATCCAGTTCGCGGATGCCGTCGAAGTCGTGGTGCGAAAGAATTTCGTGTTCGCGTTCAATCGGCACGGCGTCCTCCCAATATTTTTTGCGCAGGCGGGTCAGAAAGCTGTCAGCTTCAACTTCAACAGTTTCCGGTGCTTCCGGCAACTGCACACCAGATTTGCTGGCTTCCAGGTCGAGGACCCGCTTGTACAAAAACTGGTTCACCTTCACCACATAAATCATGGCTACGATAAACAAAACAGCAGCAGCAATACCCAGAATATACATCATTATGTTGGGCAGCAGATCGGTGCCGGCAGGTGCCGGTGCCTGGGCCGCTTGTCCCCAAACAGCGCTGGAAAGGCTCAACAGGAGAAAAATGAAAAAGTATTTGGCGAATTTCATTGTTCAAAAAGATTTAATGTGCTTAGGTGTTACTTAGTCTTCCAGCGGCAAGCGGGCAATTTCATCCAGCTGGCTGTTTTTACTAAAAAATAGGCGGATCAGGGCAAAACAGAAGGTGCCAAAAAAGATCAGCAGGGCAGTGATTCCGAACCACTGAATTCCTTCGACAGATTGCAGGAGATATTTATACATGGCTTGATTTTGTAATTGCTTGATGGTGTGTCTTTTTGGATGATTTACGATTTACGATTTACGATTAGTTCACCTTTTACGGGATGGATTGTTCCTTGTCTTTTATTAATTTTTATAAAGTGTATTCAATTCATTACACAGATAGGTGAACCAATCGTAAATCGTAAGTCGTAATTCCTAAATCACTTGACTTTAATATCCGTTCCCAGGCGTTGCAGGTAGGCGATAATGGCCATCAATTCGGTGTTGGCAATTTCTTCGTCCTGGATGCCCTGTTCTTTCAATCGTTGTGCGATTTGTTGTGCTTGTGCCTGTGCGTCGGCAATGGCGCGGTCCTCGTATCCCTTCGGGTAGGGAGTTCCCAGTTTGCGCAGCGCATTGATTTTTGCTGGCAGCAAGCTCAAATCGAGTTCATTGTCGGCCAGGTAGGGATATTGCGGCATGATAGAACCTGGCGACGTGACGCGCGGGTCGATCATGTGGTCGTAGTGCCAGCGATCGAGGTTTTTGCCGCCTTCGCGCTGCAGGTCCGGACCGGTGCGTTTGCTACCCCAGAGGAAGGGGCGGTCATAGATATACTCGCCCGATTTGGAGTATTCGCCGTAGCGCACAGTTTCGTCGCGGAAGGGGCGCACCATTTGGGAGTGGCAGCCTACACAACCTTCCCGCACATAAATATCACGGCCGGCAAGTTCAAGCGGGGTGTAGGGTTTTACCGTGGAAATTTCGGGCACCTGGCTTTTGATGAATACCATCGGGATAATCTGCACGATGCCACCAATTGAGATCAGTACGGCGCTCCAAAGCAACATTTGGATGGGGCGACGCTCGATCCATTTGTGCCAGTATTCGCCGGCAACAGCAGCTATTTTGGGTTCGCGTGCGGGTGCTTCAGCGGCCTCATCCCCGAGGAAACTACCGCTCGAAGCCGTTTTAGTCAGGTTGTATACGCCGATACATGCGCCTACAAAATATAGGGTTCCACCAAATGCCCGCATGGCATACATCGGGACGATTTGCGTGACGGTATCGAGGAAGTTACCCCAAGCCAGGGTGCCTTCCGGCGTAAATTCTTTCCACATCAGGCTTTGCGTCCAGCCGGCCCAATACAGCGGAATGGCATAAAACAGGATACCCAGCGTGCCGATCCAGAAGTGCATATTGGCCAATTTGACGGAGTACAGTTGGGTGCGATACATACGCGGCCACAACCAGTACAGCACGCCAAACGTGAGGAAACCATTCCAGCCAAGTGCACCAACGTGTACGTGTGCGATGGTCCAGTCGGTAAAGTGGCTGATCGCGTTTACACTCTTGATGGACAGCATCGGGCCTTCAAATGTGGCCATACCATAAGCAGTCACAGCAACCACCATGAATTTCAACACCGGATCCTGCCGTACACGGTCCCAGGCGCCACGCAGCGTCAGCAAGCCGTTGAGCATACCGCCCCAGGACGGTGCGATCAGCATAATCGAGAATACTGTACCGAGCGACTGAACCCAGTCGGGCAGTGCCGAATACAACAAGTGGTGCGGGCCTGCCCAGATGTAGATGAAAATGAGCGCCCAGAAGTGGATGATGGATAGTTTATAGGAATAAACGGGGCGGTTGGCAGCCTTCGGCAAAAAGTAGTACATGATGCCGAGGTAAGGAGTCGTCAAAAAGAAGGCGACGGCATTGTGACCATACCACCACTGCACGAGCGCATCTTGCACACCGGCAAAAACCGGGTAACTGCCCAACAAGGAGTAGGGGAGTTCGGCACTGCGCACAATGTGCAGCACCGCCACGGTGATCCAGGTGGCGATGTAAAACCAGATCGCCACGTACAAGTGGCTTTCCCGGCGTTTAATAATAGTACCAAACATGTTGATCCCGAAAAGCACCCAAACTACCGTGATCAGCAGGTCGATCGGCCAGGCCAATTCGGCATATTCACTGCTGGTGGTAATCCCCAGGGGCAATGTCAGGGCAGCACAAAGAATAACGACCTGCCAGCTCCAAAAATGGATCCACGACAAGGTGTCGCTGAGCATTCGGGCCTTGAGCAGGCGTTGGAGGGAGTAATACACCCCCATGAAAATTCCGTTGCCAACAAAGGCAAAAATTACGGCATTGGTGTGCAGGGGGCGGAGGCGGCCAAAGGTCAGGTAAGGAATGCCCAACTGGCTCAGGTTGAGGGAGGGATAGATTAGCTCGAAGGCCAGGATAAGCCCGACCAGCATCCCAACCAATGCCCAAATAAAGGCAGCCATTCCAAATGCCCGCACAATGCGGTTGTCATACTGAAATTGTTCGATACGGCTCATAAGTTGTTCGTACAGCGTTGCAGGTTTGTATTATTTTGATGTTTGCTCTTCCGTGCCGGTTTCCGGTTCAACCAACTCGTTGTCGAAGAGCATTCGTACGGAAGGTGTGTAATCGTCGTCAAACTGACCAGATTTAGCAGCCCACAAATAAGCCAGGAGAAATCCGGCGGCCACAAGCAGGCTGATAAGAATGAGTAGAAAAATGATTTCCATAGTTGTTGTTAAAAACTGGGCGCAAGGTCGGGGCATCCGACAGCGTGGTTGATGACATTTGTCAGACGGGAAGCTGATGTTAGTCAAACCAAAACCAGGGCGACTTTCCTTTCTCCGGATTTTTAGTTTAGTTTGTAGTCGGATTTTGCCCGATTCCTCCGCCTTATGTTGCGCATTTATATTTCATATGCACCGGCCGACAGGGCCTACCTGAATACCCTGCTCAAGTGGTTGCAACCCTTGAAGGAGAAGTATTTTCTGCGTATCTGGCACAACCCGGTACCCCGGCCCGGAGCACTCCTGCCGTACCAATGGGATGCCATGCTCGACAACCTGGAGGAATCACACGTCTATTTGTTTCTCACCTCCTACCATTCGCTGAGCGCTGCCTATATCGAGCAAGAGGAAATCCCTCGGGCAGTAGAGCGCCATGTTAAATTCGGAGATGATCTGATCCGGGTTTATCCGGTCTTGCTTTCGCCGTCGCAGTGGAAAAAACATTCCGGCCTGGCATCTTACACGCCGCTCGGGCCACCGCAAACACTGGCAGGCCTGAAACCGGATGAAAACGGATACCTGGCTCTGGTGGAACAATTGGAAGAAATCGTAATAGCCCTGCGTCGCAATTGGATGGAAGAACACCGCCGCCTGGGGCTTCCGCTCGACGAGTTTTCCAAACCAGCCCTGCCCCCTGCGGAAACCCAGGGACTCAAGCCAATACCCGGATGGGTCAGTGTGGCCCTGCTTTTTGTCATTTTTTACCTGATTACAGGCTGGTATTTTAAAGGCTGTGCTCCCCGGATGTATTTTATGTACACGCCCGAGTCTATGCCCTATCAGCCGCCGCCTGAACGCTACTTGCGGGAAAACCCGGTGCGGGAGCCCGTCGATGTGCCTTTCCCTCCACCCGATGATACTGTTGGGCGACGGGTGCGGGTGGCGGAGTGATGTATTGTGGGATGTTATTTGATTGACGATTGATGATTGATGCGTGACGATTGTTGAAGTAATTTGCGATGTAATTACATCAGCCATTTTTATATTGCACTTCCCATCAACAATCGGCAATCATGTAATCGGCAATCATCACTGAAAGCCCGTTTTTCGGGAAAAGGAAATACTTTCGCCCCTACACCTTCTACGCAAGTATGAAACCGCTGAAAACATTCATCATTTATTCCAGCAAAGACAAAATCTTCCGCGCCGAACTCGAAAATCACCTGCGCCCGCTGGTGGACCTCGGCTGGCTGGAGCTGTGGAGCGACAAGGAAATTCTGCCCGGCGAACGCTGGGATGCTGCGATCAAAAAACAACTCGCCCAAACCGAACTTTTCCTGATGCTGATCAGCGTTGATTTTTACAATTCCGATTACATCCGAAGGGAGGAATTTAAAATGGCCGTTGCCCGAATGGAAAAAGGCACTGCATTATTAATTCCAATTATTGTCCGTGACTGTCACTGGGAAATTTACCCGGTCATCAAGGATTTACAAGTGTTGCCGCAAAGCGGTGTAGCTGTGACGGATTTGGATTATTGGAAAAATCATGACAAAGCATGGAATGCTGTTGTTAAAGGGTTAGGAGTGCATGTGCAAGCCTTACAAACCAAATCTATTGCAGGAAAATCAGAGAAGTCTTCGGAAAAAAAAGTTGCATCTGTTATTTCTGTTGTTACCCAGGAATCTGCCAAGGTAGCAGCACAGCCAAAATTCAAAAACGGCGATACACTACGCGATCTGCCCTTCAGCCCTGTAATGGTTTTTGTGGAAGGCGGGCCGTTTCAGATGGGCAGTAGCGAGGAGAAATCAGAACAACCTATTCATGAGGTTACGGTGCCTTCCTTTTGGATTGGAAGGTACCCGGTTACTTCCATGGAGTATGACCGCTTTTGTGAGGATACCGGCCGCCAAAAACCAGGTGGTCGTGGGAGATACCCCGTTACTCATGTTTCCTGGGAAGATGCGCAATTTTACTGTGAATGGCTTAGTGCTAAAACCGGTAAAAACTACCGCTTGCCTTCGGAAGTCGAGTGGGAATTTGCGGCGCGGGGTGGTACGCTTTCAAAAGGGTATCAATATGCCGGTGGCAACGATTTGCTGCGGGTGGGCTGGTATCAAGGGAATTCAAATACAGGAATCCTACCGCAAATTGCGCAAATAGCCCTTGACGTAACACGGGGCTATTATCAAGGGAATTCAAATACAGGAATCCAACAAGTCGGTATAAAAGCCCCAAACGAACTTGGAATTCACGATATGAGCGGCAATGTTTGGGAATGGTGCCAGGATCAATGGCATAATAATTACAAAGGCGCACCTGCGGATGGCAGTGCATGGGAGGATGGTGGAACGGGCGCCTTGCGCGTATACCGCGGCGGCAGCTGGCACAACGATCCGCAGGACTGCCGCGCCGCCAACCGCGACAACAACGGGCCGACGCTTCGCAGCTTCGACGTCGGCTTCCGCCTCGTCCTCCAGTCCGTTGGATAGCCATCCGGCATTTCCGTGAGCAGGCGACAGGTGGCCGCCTTGTCTGCACGGGTGGGGCTTGCGCGCCAGCCACCCACCCGATCTAGCAAGGGGCGGTGCCAAACGGAGCAAGGGGGGATTGGCGCGCAGCCCCAACGAAATATGGCGGACAAAGGAAATTTATACCTGTTCAAAAATATCCGGCCCTCTTTTTACATGGATCACTGCCAAAATGAACACTTCGGTTTCACTTTGATTATAGATCAAAATGTAAGTATGCCGAAATACGGCACAGCGATAACCCTTGGCTTGTAGTTTGGTGTTTCGGCAATAGGAAAAGTGAAGGGATTTTGTGCTGAGCCCGTTGCCAAAGGCAAGCAGATCATCCACGTAATTTGAAGCAAATTCATCACCCGATTGGCTTTCAATGAATTCGTACAGGTCGGCCAGCAAGGTTAGGGCATTTGCCGTCCAGTTTACGGCTTTTTCTGCTTCCATAATTTGATGAATGCAGCTACTTCCGATGCTGGAACCAGCAATCTTTTTTCAACCTGTTTTTCGGAATCCTCAAGCAAAGTCAATAGTGTTTCCGTGTCCAGTGGGTCGCCAGGTTCCGAAAGGTTTTCAGTAGACCTCCTAAAGGAAGCAACCACCCCCAAACGCTGCAAGGATTTAAGAATATCGAGAAATGCTTCCCGATTAGATTCCGGTATTTGAATTTGGTAGGTAACCATCTAAAATTTCTTTTTACAAAGATAGTGGCAAATTTAGACAGTAATTCGAAGTCTTCCGGTTTTGAACTTGAATCAGAACCTGGAGGGAGACATTTTCACACGCTTTAACATTAAAGCCGGTGCCTTAATCCTGTTTTGGCACGGTTTTTTGAAAACAAAATACCATAAAGAGCTTAGCATTTGATTGGTTAATTGTTTTCATGGTTATGTTGTGCCATTCTGTCGGAAAGACGGGATGGCTTTTTTTTTACCCGCCGAAGCCTTGGCGAAGGCGGGTTCTGATACAGGCGTTAAAGCCTTGGCGAAGGCGGGTTCTGATACAGGCGTTAAAGCCTTGGCGAAGGCGGGTTCTCATACAGGCGTTAAAGCCTTGGCGAAGGCGGGTTCCCATACAGGCGTTAAAGCCTTGGCGAAGGCGGGTTCTGTCACAAGCGGTAAAGCCCCCGTCTACGCCGAGGCTTCGGTGGGTAAAATATTCACCTCGGGCTCCAGCCGCACTCCAAACTTTTTTTCCACGGAATCGATAATGGCGAAAGCCAGGTTTTTCACCTCCTGGCCAGTGGCGCCACCATAATTGACCAACACCAGGGCCTGTTTTTCATAGCAGCCGGTATTGCCCACGCGTTTGCCTTTCCAGCCACATTGTTGAATCAGCCAGCCAGCCGGAATTTTTACACGACCATCTGCCAAATTGTAGTGGGGAACTTCCGGATATTCCTTTTGAATCGGCTCCAGCACTGCGCGTTCCACTTCAGGGTTTTTAAAAAAACTACCGCAATTCCCAAGTTGTGCCGGGTCGGGTAATTTGGAAGACCGGATCCGGATCACGGCAGTGCTGATGTCGGCGATAGTGGGATTATGTACTCCCATTGTTTCCAGCGTTTTAGTTATGTCGCCATAGCTGGTATTGAGGCGGTGTTGGTTTGTAGTCAGGGAAAACGTGACCGAGGTAATGCAAAACCGGCCTTTTTCGGGCCCTTTAAAAATGCTGTCGCGGTAGCCGAAGCGGCAATCGGGGCGGTTGAATCGAAAACGCTTGCCGGTAGCCAGTTCGATAGCCTCCAGTTCGACAAACACATCTTTCAACTCGACACCATACGCTCCGATATTTTGCACGGGCGCGGCGCCCACCGAGCCCGGGATCAGGCTGAGGTTTTCGATGCCACCGTAGCCCTTGCCGACAGCCCACAGCACAAAATTGTGCCATACCACACCGCCACCAACGCGCACCCAAATGCGGTTTTTGAACTTCCGGGCTTCTGTAATGCCCTGGATGCAGTTGCGGAGGACCATGCCGGGCCAGTCGCGGGTAAACAAAATATTACTGCCGCCTCCAAGGATCAGCAAGGGTTGCGTTTGCACTTTAAGTGCGGCCCGGAGTTCGTCTGTGGAATGGATGTCAGTAAACCGGGCAGCATGGGCAGCAATGCCAAAGGTGTTATACGGCCTTAAAGGGCTGTTTTCGCGGATCAATATGGTGTGGGTATCCGGCATTAATCTTTTTGTAAACAGTCCAGTTGGCGTTGCAGAAAATCGACGTTATACACGTCATAATCCTCGTAGCCGGTGCTCCAGGCGATGCGGATTTTATCGAGCAGTGTTTTCCGGAGTTTTTTCAGCATACCTCCTTCCACCACATACTGGCCGGAAAACGTAAACTGCTTTTTGTCTTCACTGGCCTTACCCTCGTCGGCGCGGAGGTTGTACAGGGTGTAGGTTTCGCCATCGAACAGCCGGAGTATGGCCACGCCGTTGCGCGGGAGGTTGCCGAAAGCGCGTTGTGCGTTTGCATCGTTGATGGTAAACCGCAATTGCAGCAGGTAGGTACCGCTGTTGGAGGCCAGGGAAGCATGGCAAATGATGTGGTCGCGATCCGGAAAATACGTTTTGAGCGAAGGGCTGGTGAAGCGGAAAATTTCTTCCTGCCCCGTCTCGCGCCGCAACTCGCCGGAAAAAGCATCGCGGGTATCGAGCGTAAGCACACAAGGGCGGGGTGGGGGATTGCGCATCACATCGGTGGCAGGGTCATAGGTTTTGATCGTTGGGCGGCTGTTGCGCTGTTTTTTTTCTTTTTTTGATTTGGCTTGTTCCGGTTCTTCCGGGCTGGTCTCCTGCGATGTTGAATCCGGCATTTCCGGTGTTTCAATAACAACTACCGTCTCGGGGTCAGAAATGGCCGGAACGCCTATGACCTCAGCAATGGGTACTTCAGCGGGTTGTTCGGGTTCAGGCAAGAGCGCGGCAAGTTTTTTATACGCCTTCGGCAAATTTTTCCGCAGATCGGCAGAGTCCAACTCCGCAGTTTCAAGCACCAATTCAACAGGTTTTGCTGCTTTTTTTTGTTGTTTCAGCGCACTTTTTTCGGCGCTTTTAGCGGCTTTCAGGGCTTTAGCGATCACCTCGCGTTCTTCTTTTGTTGCGAGCGTATCGGCTTTGGATGCAGCCATTTGATCATCGAGCACTTCGCGTTCCAGCGTGGCGCGGCTGGCTTGCCGGTCAAATACGGCCTGGATGTCGAGTGCCTGATTTGCCAGATTCCGGGCAAATGATTTTACCGTGAATTCGGGCAGGCTGTCGAGATCTTCGGGTAAGGGATCAAGGTTTGGAAATTCCGGGTTTTGCGCAACCAGACCCGATAGCCCGCCCAACGCGAGGAGGTTTAAGAGGATAAAATGGAAAAGTTTGTTCTTCATAGCTATGCAATAGCCGTCTGGCGATTTAAACTGAGTGTTTTACCCAGAGGCGCTAATTTGCGCCCGCAAAAGTAATTTTCATAAAGTTTCTAACGATGCGAACGTCTAATTTTAAAATTTGTTGGTACCTGTCGTCCTTGTTGCTGGCTGCTTCCTGCGGCCCTGCCGGCGACGCCGGCACCAAATCACAATCCATGGACTATAAAAAAATCCCGGTTACCTACCCCGACACCCGCCAGGATGCCGCTGTTACGGATATTTATTTTGGCGACACCATCAACGACCCTTACCGCTGGCTCGAAGACGACCAAAGCGACGAAACCAAAAGCTGGGTGCAAGCCGAAAACAAGCTGACCTTCGGCTACCTGGAGCAGATTCCCTTCCGGGAAAAAATTAAAGACCGACTGGAGGCGATCTGGGATTTTGAAAAATACGGCGCACCCTTTAAAAAAGCAGGCATTTATTATTTTTTCAAAAACAGCGGCCTGCAGAATCAAAGCGTTTTGTACCGCCAGCAAACGCTGGATGGCGACCCGGAGACGGTGCTCGATCCGAATACCTTTAGCGCCGATGGCACCACGTCTTTGCAGGAATACAGTTTTTCAAAAGACGGCCGCTACCTGGCTTATTGCATTTCTGAAGGGGGATCTGATTGGCGCACTATTTTGGTGCGCGACCTCGAAAAGGGCGAACAACTGACCGATAAGGTGCAGTGGGCCAAGTTTACCGAAATCGGGTGGGCCGGCAACGGATTTTATTACACCCGGTACCCCGAGCCCAGCGCCGGCGATAAACTCAAAGGGGCCAATCAGGCCAGCGCCATTTATTTTCACACCCTGGGTACGGACCAGTCTGCCGACAAACTGATTTACAGCGACCGGGCACATCCGAACTATTATTTTAATGCCGCCACCACCGATGATGAGCGCTTCCTCTGCCTCTACGGCGCCGAAAGTACCAGCGGCAACATGCTGTACATCAAAGACCTGAGCAAACCCAATGCGGCATTCGTTCCAATCTATACCCAATTTGATCACGAATTTACTGTTGTGGAGAACATCGGCGACCAGTTGCTGGTGCGCACAAACCACAATGCTCCCAACCAACAATTGATCCGTATCAGCATGGCAAAACCTGCTGCGGAACATTGGCAAACAGTCATTGCCGAGGATAAAAACGATGTGTTGGAAAGCGCCGTGGTTTGCGGCGAAAAAATTGTGTGCAGTTACTTGCACAATGCCTCCAACGCCATGCGGGTGTTCAGCCTGGAGGGTGCGCCTCTGAAAGAAATTGTGTTGCCTGAAATCGGGACCGTATCGACTATTCGTGGGGAGAAGGGCGAACAGCAGGCTTTTTTCTCCTTCCAGTCGTATTTACGGCCTTCAACAATTTATGCGCTCAATATGGCGTCGTTGGAATCGTCCATTTTTAAGGCGCCTAAACTGGATTTTAATTCCGATGCGTTCACGACTGAACAAGTTTGGTTTACCAGCAAAGACGGCACAAAGGTGCCCATGTTCATTACCCGGAAAAAGAATATTGCTCTGGATGGGCAAAACGTGACGCTGTTGTACGGCTATGGCGGATTCAATATTTCCCTGACACCCGGTTTTTCCGCATCGCGGGCAGCCTTGCTTGAAAACAATGGCATTTACGCCGTGGCTAATATTCGCGGCGGCGGCGAGTTTGGAGAAAAATGGCATAAGGCCGGCACGAAATGCGAAAAGCAAAATGTGTTTGACGACTTTATTGCTGCCGCCGAATTTTTGGTTGAGAAAAAATACACCTCCCCGGCGCATTTAGCCATTGAGGGCGGCTCGAACGGTGGATTGCTGGTCGGCGCCTGTATGACCCAGCGCCCCGATCTGTTTGGGGTATGCTTTCCGCGGGTTGGCGTGCTCGATATGTTGCGGTACCACAAATTTACCATCGGCTATGCCTGGGCGATCGATTACGGTCGCAGCGATGTGGAAACGGAATATCCCTGCCTGATCAAGTATTCGCCGTTGCATAATGTGAAAAATACGGCATACCCGTCCACGATGATCACCACGGCCGATCATGACGACCGGGTGGTGCCGGCACACTCTTTTAAATATGCAGCGGCGCTTCAGGCACACCAGCAGGGCGAAAATCCGATTCTGATCCGCATTGAAACCAGTGCCGGCCACGGCGCCGGCAAACCGACCAGCAAGCTGCTCGAAGAAGCAGCCGACATGCTGGCGTTTATGTATTATCAAATGGCAACACCGGTGGTGTATTGACGAGTTTCAAGTGCGGATTGCGGAATACGGATTGCGGAATACGGATTGCGGAATACGGATTGCGGAATACGGATTGCGAAATACGGATTATTCAACATTCCAGATTAATAAAGTTTTACATCAATTTGTAAACATTCATAATGCCACCAATTACAGTTTAACAAAAGGTGAACAAATCCGCAATCCGCAATCCGCACTCGAAACTCCGTACTCATCAGATCCATTTATTTCGGCGGAAATACTTCAGCATCGCCAGGGTAATGGTAATCATAATGCCCAGGGCAATGTAATAGCCGTTTTTCCAATGTAGTTCGGGCATGTCATCGAAGTTCATGCCATAGACCCCGGCGATAAAGGAGAGCGGTATAAAAATGGTACTGATGATGGTGAGCAGGCGCATGACATCGTTGAGCCTGTTGCCGATTTCGGCCTGGTAGTGTCCGGCAATCCCGACGAGTTGTTCGCGGGCAAATTCAGCGCTGTCGAAGATCTGGCTGACGTGGTCGGTCAGGTCGCGCAGATAGGGCCGGTTGATCTCCTGGATCAACGGGCATTCGCTGCGGTAGAGGCGGTTGGCTGCATCGCGCAGTGGAAGGGTGTAATGCCGGAGTTGGTTGTTGGTGCGTTTGAGGTCATAAATCCGGTCTTTCAAATTGGCCTTGGCGCCGTCGACATGCAATTCTGCTTCCAGGTCCTGAATGGCTGTATCCAGCTCATCCAAAACGCCGAAGTAGTGGTCTACAATGGTGTCAAGGATTGCATAAAACAGATAATCGCAGCTGCGTTTGCGGAGGCGTCCCTGGCCTTCAAAGGCGCGTTTGCGCACAAAAATCAGGGTGTCGTCCGAGTCTTCCTGGAAGGAGATGACATAATTCGGGCCCAGGAAAACCCCGATCTGTTCACTTTGCAGTTCGAACGACTCAGCATCGAGGCGAAGGTTGTGCAATATGAAAAACATGCTGTTGTCGTATTCTTCCAGTTTGGCGCGTTGTTGGGTATTCAGGACGTCCTCCAGGGCAAGGTGGTGAAGTTGGAAATCCTGGCCGATCTTTTCTACGAGTGCAGTGTCGGTCAGGCCGCGTACATCGATCCATTGGATGCCGTCTTTTTGTTGCAGCCATTCCGGGGCATAACTTTCCTGTGCATGGTATTCATCATTGTTGTACCAAATGGAGAAAACACTTGCCGGGCTTTGTTCATGGTGGCCGGTGTAGATCAGGCTACCGGGGGGTAAACCTTTTTTGCGGATTTTCTTGTGCTTCTTTTTTCCCATTGAACAAAGGTACAAATGTGTGCTTCAGATTCCGTGATGTTGTAGGGGCGACCCTCGCGGTCGCCCTTGGTTGGCCGGTCGCCTGATCGACAATTGCCCTAGCCGGCGCCTTTCCTGCGGGCGACCACAAGGGTCGCCCCAACGGCAAAAAACATGAAAATTAATACTTAATTGAAAGGTACCTTCAAATTGGTATGGTTTTTGGCACCTGTACGACAGAACGGTGTTTACCAAAGGGTTTAGTTGCCAAAATTGCCGTGTTCATTGATTCATTGAAAAACTGTAAGCATGCTTAGTGCTTTTGTTTTCAATGACTTATCGACGGTTTGACTAAATGTGACATGAAATTTAGTTTGAATGGTTCAGACAATTCGCCGTAAACTTGTGCCGTTTTTTTAATCCTTTAATCGCGCCATCGGTCGGTTTCGTATATAACCGGTTCCCACAATAGTCTCTTGTACAGTCTGTTTTTAACCAGTACGAAATCTATTGTAAACAACATCTTTCATTCCAAACCGATCGCTTTAATGAAGAGAATAGTACACTTCTTCAGAATCCTTCCCGTTTTTTTATTTCCCTTCTCATCTAACTTATTTACCATGAACAGCTCGACAACTCCGCGCCGTTTGGCGCTGGCGGTGGCGACACTTATGTGCCTATTTGCCGCACAAAGCGCTCGCGCTCAATGCGAAGATTTTGTCTCTGCCCCCACTGGTCCGGTTACCATCAATCTTTTTCTGGATGATGCCGGTTCAGTTAATTTGACCGCTGCAGTGCTTAATGCAAACAGTTTTGTAAAAGATGCCGCCTGTGATTATTGGCTCAGCCAGACACCAGGTGTGTTGGCATCGTATGCCAATACGCCGATTTCATTTGATTGCAGCGATGCAGGGTCCCAACAGACCTGGTATGTGCGTGCCGGTGGTAACCCTTTGATTGACGATGACAATGGGCCCGGGGCTACAATCGTTGAGCTCAAAATAAATATCATCGATAATATCCTGCCTTTAGCGGGCGCCTCCGACCTTGGAGTAGTCACTGTAAATACATCCTGGGGGGACCTTGCTCCTTGTAATCTTTTGCCTCCTGCGCCTCCTTGCGCGGCTTCTAATGTCTACTTTGCTCAGGTTTGTGGCGGTGTGATCACACCGGTACAAATTGCTATTTTCGGTAGCAATGCGCCACCGTCTATCCCGAATGATTTTCAGGATAACTGCCTGGATTCCCTATCGATTACCTGGGAACTTTCGGGCGCAACCACCCGGACGGAAACAAATGCGCGGGGTTCCTTTATCACTATTCCCCCGTTTGACGCAAGTTCCAACTTTTTTGACGCCAGTCAGGATACCTTTAATGTTGGTACTACTTTAGTTACTTATCGGATTTACGACGATCTGGCCGACCCTAATCACCTGATGCCTGTCGTCATTACGGCCACCGTGACGGTGGTAGATGATGAAGTGCCGGTGATCAATTGTCCGGCCAACCAGAATGTGAATAATGATATGGGTGTGTGTAATGCTGTGGTAAATTACCCGGCTGCAACAGCTACCGATAATTGTCCGGGTGTAACCATTGGTTACAGCCAAAATGCAGGGACAGCCTTTCCGGTCGGAATGACGGTGGTAACAGCCACTGCAACCGATGCATCGACGAATACCTCCACCTGTACGTTTACCGTAACGGTGACCGATAATGAACCGCCGCAAATCACCTGTCCGGCCGACTTTTCCGTGGCAGCCGACCCGGTCACTTGTGAATACGTGGCTGTAGGCACCGAATTCGATGCTACATATTCAGATAATTGTGCCATTTCCACCATCACCAACAACCAACCCGGTGTTGGTGGTGCCACCTTGATGGGCACTGCTTTTGTAATTGGAATGCATACGATTGAATGGGAAGCTGAGGATATTCACGGGAATACAGCGACCTGTTTCTTTGAAATTGATGTAAAGGATATCACGCCACCAACCGGACCAGATTCGGGTAAGGTGATCATGGTAAATGTAACGATGGGTGATTGCTCGGCCACAGTGACGTATGAATATCCTGGTTTGAATATTTATCCGCCGTTCGATTGTAGCCCTGTTACGTTGAGTGAAGGCCCGGCAATTGTAAACGGCGATACCATACCGACTTTCCTGGATGGCTTGTTGCCATTTGACCCGGACAAAGGGCGCATGATCTTGTCCGGAGGCTTGCCCGCCACCCTTACTTTCCCGGTGGGCGAAACGAAAATTCCCTACACCTGGTCGGATAATATGGGCAATGACTCTGTTGAGTATATCATTGTCATAGTGAATGAAAATGTTAACCCAACGGCTAAATGTAAGCCTGGCATCATCACGCTACCGCTTAATGCAATGGGTCAGGCAACCCTCACGACTTTGATGGTGGATGACGGCTCTTTTGATAATTGTGTGCTTGACACCTTGTATTTGAGCCAATCAATGTTCGATTGTACGGATCTCTCGGTTTTGGTCGGGAACTCCATCGTGACACTGACTGCTGAGGATGCCAAGCCTAACACGGCAACCTGTACAGCAACGATTTCTGTGGTGGATAATATTGCTCCGCAGATCCTTTGCCCGGGCAGTAAAACCGTAACGACAAATATTGGCTGCCAGGCCGACAATATTGCCAACATTGGCCTATCGGCTGCACTGATGACCCCGCTGATGGCTGGTCAGTATATCGACAACTGCGGTGTGACAATGGTGAACTGGCAACTCAGCGGTGTGACTACTGGTTCCGGTTCGGGCTCTGTTCCGCCAGCCACGGCCTTTAACAAAGGTGTTACAACGGTGACGTATACCGTAAAAGACGCCAGCGGCAACAATGCGGTTTGTAACTTTTCCATCAACGTGACCGACAACACGCCGCCGGTGTGGACGGGAACGGGCCAGGGGCCAAATACGACGATCAACGCCGATGCAAATATTGGCGGTTGCCAGGCAAAAGTCGATTGGATGATCCCCACCTTCACCGATGCCTGCACCAATCCGGTCACGGTTTCGGCTACGCATACGCCGGGCTCCTTTTTTAATTTTGGAACCACTACCGTAACCTACACTGCGCTTGATGGTGTGGGCAATGCCACTACGCATACGTTTAATGTTGTGGTGGTGGATACGGAATTCCCGGTAGCTAATTGCAAGAATATTACCGTTTCGCTGAATGCTTCCGGTGTGGTAACGGTTAACGCACCACAAGTGAACAACCTGAGCACAGACAACTGCTTCTTTACGTTCACGTCGCCATCGGCTACGTACGATTGTGAAGACCTTGGCAGTAATAACCTCTATACCCTGCAGATCACCGACTTTTCGGGTAATCCTGCTACTTGCGTTGCTACGATCACGGTGCAGGATTTGATTCCGCCAGTGGCGCTCTGTAAAGTTGTTTCGCCGGTCAATTTGGACAATTCCGGCGCCTTTTTGCTGGATGCCATTACTGTTGATAGCAGCAGTACCGACAATACGTACCCGCTGTGTCCGCTGGACTATACCATTTCAGTGGATGGCAGTTCGTTTGAACAGTCGTTCAATTTTAATTGCTCCTTGCTGGGCAACCGGGTGCTGACTCTTCAGGTTACCGATGCTGCCGGTAATACGGCAACTTGTTCGCAAATAGTATTGGTAAAAGACATTAACCCGCCGTCTATCACTCCGCCGATGAATATCACGATCAACTGTGATGAGTCCACAGCGCCGGCTAACACCGGATTGTATTCGGGTGTATCGGATAATTGTGACTCCGATCCGGATGTCGTTCAATTGACAGATGGCTTCATTAACGGAAGCTGTGATAATGAATTTACCCTGATTCGCAGTTGGCAAGCAACCGATGCTTCCGGCAACAGCGTGGTGGTTTCGCATTTGATCTTTGTTGAAGATGTGCAAAGCCCAACCTTCAACATTCAAAACGCCATTGTTATTAACACGGACAGTCCGGTTGATTGTGATTCACCGCTCGACCTTAAATTGACGCAAGACAGTATTTCCGATAACTGTACGATTGATTTTAGCGATTTTGACATTTTCTACACTGTTGACTATCCGACGCCTTCATACGGCTATGTCGACGTAACGATTCCTACGCCGGGTAGCAGCATCCCCTTTGGCGCCTTCCCGATTGGGACGACAATTGTCAATTGGATCGTTTATGATGAATGTGGAAAAAGCGCTTCCCAAACGGTTGCAGTTACCGTGCTGGATGCACATCCGCCACAGTTTTCACCCGGATACTCCAGCAATTGCGGCAAAATGATTGTGTTGCCCAATACCTCGGGCAACTGCTCCAACCTGTATTCCTGGGCACGCCCCAATTCTGGCTTCATGGATGTTTCCGACTGTCAGGGCTTTACCGTGACCGAGCAGATCAGCAATCCAACTGTACAGGCATCGCTCAACCAGAGTAATCCGTTCGATTACAATGCAGTAGCATCCTTCCAGGTGTTCCCGACGGCGCAATTTCCTGTTGGCATTACCACAGTGTCTTACACTGCCACGGATGTTTCAGGTAATAAAAATACGTGTTCGTTTACAGTTGAAATCCAGGACACGCAAGCGCCGGTACTAACCTGTCCGCCGAATCAAATTCTGGCGGCTACATGCCCAACGGCGCAGGTGCCTAATTATACCAACCTGGTGCAGGTTCAGGACAACTGCCCGTCCAATGTCATGTTGACCCAAAGCATTCCGGCCGGCACTACGCTTGCTTCTATTTTCGCTCCGGACCCGCCGGCATCGGGTAACTCGTTTATGATAACGATAACCGGTATGGATTTGTACAACACGTCCACCTGCAGCTTTACCGTTACGCTTCAGGATGGCGATGCGCCTATACCGACAATTGCTAACCTGCCTGCCCTAATTGATTCCTGTGGAACATTGATCGTGCAGGCGCCTACGGCACTTGATCCTTGCAATCCAAATGCGGATACCATTTTTGCAACCCCGTCTACGCCGGTTGGCACCTTCCTGAATACAAACCCGCCGTCGTACCAACTCAACCCGGGTAACTATGTAATCACCTGGGTTTACAATGACGGCAATGGCAACATCAGCACCCAACCGCAGAATATTACTGTGTTGGTGGATATTTTCCCACCGGTAGCGATTTGTGTACCCAACCTTACCCTAAACCTTGATCCGGTGACTGGTAAAGTTGGTATCGCACCCGGGCAGATTGACAACGGAAGTTTTGACCCGAATGATTGTGGTCCACTGACCTATGGCGTAAGCCCGGATACCCTGAGCTGTGCCAACGCAGGACCGAGCCCGACGACGGTAACGCTGACGGTTCGCGATCCGAAGAACAACCCGGCAACATGCACGACTTCTGTCACGGTGAAAGATGTGACGCCGCCGATGCTTTCTGCGCCTCCGGCAAACATTACCGTTCAGGCATGCGATCCTATCCCGGTTGCTGTGCAGCTGACCTCTACGGATGCATGTGCCGGCACTGCCATGATCTCCTCAACTGAAGTTTCCACCCAGGACACTTCCGGTGGTGTTGCGAAATACAACTATATGATCACCAGGACCTGGTCTGTTACGGACCCGTCCGGAAACACAACGACGGCGACACAAAAAATCACTGTTGTCGATACGCAGAAGCCGGTATTCTCCGGTGCTCCGACGATGGTTATGGTTTCAACTGATCCGGATCGGGAAACCTGTGATGACACGGTGAATATTAACATTCTGCCATTTGTGCTGGATTGCGCCACAGGTGCAGACCTCTCTGTGACAAACAGCAAAGAGCCAACTGACGGTGGAAACCTGAGCGCAATTTTTGCCGTAGGCACCCATACGGTCGTCTTTACAGCCACGGATATTTCCGGCAACTCCTCCACCTATTCGGTGACGGTTGTTGTTAAAGACGGAACGCCACCGACGGCTGTTTGTATCAACGGTGTCAGCGCTGCTTTGCAGCCTTCCGGTACTGTAATGGTAAACGTTGCGCAGTTTAACAACAACAGCTACGACAACTGCCCGGGTACGCTTGATTTGAAAATCCAGCGCCTGGATAAAAATCCGCTGAATCCGCCAAGCAACACGCTGACCTATAATTGCGACGATGCCGATGGTGTGACACAGCATCCGGTTAAGCTGTTTGTACGGGACGTAGCCGGAAACATGTCCATGTGTGAAACCTTTATCGTCATCCAGGATAATGTTGACCCGACTATTACCCTTTGCCCGGCCGATCAGACGGTCGTTTGCTCCGACACACTTTCGACACAGGTGTATGGCACCGCGTTGGCCGACGATAACTGTCCGGACAATATTACGATCTCGTACGCCGATACTCTCGTGGCCGATACTTCCAATCAGTTTTGTTATCTGGTTGAACGCACGTGGACGGCTATTGACCTGGCCGGCAACACAGCCGTTTGCGTACAAACGTTCAGTGTGATCGATACCATAGCGCCGGCGCTTTCACAGTATCCGGTAGACATTACCATTTCCTGCAGCGAAAACCTCTCGGACCCGCTGATGATCACCGCTTCCGACAATTGCACGGACAGCGTTGGGGTTACACTGGTTCAGGATACAGTGGATATTGCTCCGGGACTTTGCGGTAAATACAGCTATACTATCGCTCGTACGCGGACCGCTGTGGACGACTGCGGAAATGTGGAAACACATACCAACAATATTACGGTAGTAGACGACGAAGCGCCCCAATTCCCGGGCCTTCCGGATACGCTCACCGTATTGTCGGCCAGTTTCCCGGCAAATAACAACTGCCTTGTGCCCGTTTCACTCAATGTGGCACAGTACATCGTGGATTGCGCGCCGGTGGATGAACTGCTGGTCCTCAACGATGCACCGCACGGCAACGACTCTCTTGATGCCAGTGGAAACTATGAAGTTGGCTCGTATATGATCCGCTTCACGGCTACCGATCCCTGCGGCAACGTGGGTATGGATTCAGTGTTGGTGATTGTCATCGACAACAGCAAACCCACA
Source organism: Lewinellaceae bacterium (assembly GCA_020636075.1). Taxonomy (GTDB): domain Bacteria; phylum Bacteroidota; class Bacteroidia; order Chitinophagales; family Saprospiraceae; genus M3007. The sequence goes on from JACJYO010000010.1 coordinate 182,032, forward strand.
GCAATTTGTAACAATAATGTTGTGATCTCGTTAGGCACTGACGGTACTGCTACCATTCAACCCGATGATATCGACCTTGGCAGCACCGACAACTGCGGCATCGATACCATGTTTCTCAATGTATCGACTTTCGATTGTGCTGACCTGGGGGTTAAACCGGTCACACTCACCGTGGTTGACCCTTACGGTAACTCAAATACCTGTACGATCAATGTTGAAGTGACGCTGGGTAACGGCGCAGGCTTCAATCTGACGGCAACAGGTACGGCCGAAAGCTATTTCGGCGCTGATGACGGCTCCGTCACTGCGGTTGCTACCGGTGGCTCGGGTATGTTTATGTTTGAATGGAATAACGGCGCCGACACCTCTGTTGTAAACAACCTGAGCGCCGGAACCTATATCGTTACGGTAACGGACAACGGTACCGGATGCGTACAAACGGATACTGCCGTTGTAGCGCCGGGTGTTAAACTGACCATAACTGCCGGTACTGAAAGTGGTGCCCAGGGAGCAATCGTTCAGGTGCCGGTTACTGTAGATAATTTCAACAACATGCTGGGCTTCTCCTTCAGCATGCATGTGACGAATAATGTAGTAGGAACTATTCTTGGCGGTACAGATGCCGGTACCCTGCCCGTCGCTCCGGTGCTAAATATGGTTGGTAACAACCTGACGGCCTTCTGGGTAGGCAACGGTACGCCTTTGTCGCTTCCGAATGGCACGGTGATCTTTTACCTGGATGTTCAACTGACCAGTGCTCCGGTGGGTTCTACCAGCCCCGTTACAATCGACGGCACACCGGCTGTAGTGAGTTTCCAACAGGATTCTTCCGGTATTCCGGTGCCGACGATGGCTACACTGGTGAATGGCGAGGTCATGATCGACACTGTTGCAGTGGATGATATTGAACTTTCCGGATTGATCAAGACTTGGGCAGGCGCCGGTACGCCGGTGCCAGGAGTTACTGTGACCTTGGGCGGTAGCGCCTCAGGCTCTGTGGTGACTGATGTTCCGGGCACTTACTTGTTCTCCCTGCCGTTTAACACAACGGGTACGATTACACCGTCGAAAACGGTAACATCCAACTTTAGTCAGGGCATTAACGTAGGCGACTTGCTGGCAATCCAGAACCACGCCGCATCCGTAATTATGTTGCAAAACCCCTATCAGTATGTAGCCGGTGACGTGAACGGCAACAATAAAGTTGACCTTCCGGACTACCTGCTTATCCAGCAACTGATCCTGGGTACGGTTCAACATTATTCCAACGGCGCTCCGGACTGGAAATTTATTCCGGTACCCTATCAATTCCCGACACCGGATCCATTGAGCGTGCCGTATCCGCAGTCATCCAATTTTGACTGTTGCCAGGATTCGATTTTAGATTGGTACGCCGTGCGGATTGGAGATGTTACCGGTAATGCTCCTGTCAACAATATCATTAGCGATATTCAAGACCGGGGAAGTGATGTGTTCCGTTTCCACATTGACGAGCAGGTGGTGAAGGCCGGCTCACTGGTTACGATTCCGTTCAAAGCCAGCGACTTTGCCCAACGGCAGGCATACCAGCTAACGATTGAGTTTGATCCCAATCTGTTTGAACTGGAAGATATCCAGCCGGGCGTATTGCCAAATCTGGGACTGAACAATTTCGGCACCACGAATTTGGATAATGGCCAACTGACCACCCTTTGGGTGAACAGCGAAGCCCTTACGCTGGCAGAAGGTGAAGTGTTGTTTACACTGACGTTCCGCGCTTTGGGCAACAGCCCGGCGCTTGCACAAATACTGCATCCAAGTTCAGCCATTACCAGTGCAACAGCATTGGATGCTGATGGGAACTTTATGAATGTAGAGTTTGTGTTTGGTCAGTCGACAAGCAATCCGGCTGTAGGTCAGAGCAGTTTTGAACTTTATCAGAACCGTCCGAACCCCTTCATGGAAAAGACGTCGATTAATTTCCGGCTGCCCCAACCGGGTCGTGCAGTACTGCGTGTATTCAGTATGGATGGCCGTTTGGCCAAAACAGTTATCGGAAACTTTGCGCAGGGATTCAATACCATTGAGCTTCGCAAAGATGAATTGAGTGGCCCGGGCGTCTATTGGTACGAACTGGAAACCGCCACGAACAGCGACCGGAAGAAGATGATTTTGATTGATTAGGATAAAAGGTTAGAGGGTTAGAAGGTTTGGGGTTTGAAGGTTTCTGGATAGAAGGTTACTGTTCAACAGGTACCTTTGTCTGGAAACCTTCTAACCAGGAACCCTCCAACCAGAAACCTTCTAACCATAACCTTTTAACCATAAACGCTCAAATAAAGCATCCCACCGCATGACTTTTTCAACCATGAGAAATAAACTACTAATCCTATTCTTTTTAACCACCTTGTTCGCTCCTGCGGCTATGCTGCGTGGCCAGGCAGTAATCCTGAAGGTAGATTCGTTAACAGTTCCATGCCATGATGTGGACACATTTTTGATTCCGGTTCGGGTCTTCAACTTTAATGATGTAGCCGGGTTGCAGTTTACCTTTTCCTGGAATGCTGCCCACCTCGACTATGCCTATATCACGGATATCAACCCGGCCCTCAGCGGAATTGGCTTCGATACTACCTCGTTTATCAGCCAGGGAGATTTTACCTTTTCCTGGACGACCATCGGCGGGGTTACACTGCCCGATACGTCAATTCTTTTCAAAGTCGCTTTTGCCCGAATAGGCGGGCCGGCAACCCTGGTGGAATTCACGAACAATCCAACGGCAATTGCTGCGATCAATCCAATGGGAGACGATCTCATGGTTGAGACCGTACCCGGGCAAATAACGCCGGTTGATGGCGAGCCACCAACGATTGTATGTCCTGCTGATGTGTCAATGGGGGTGTTTGGCCCTACTCCGGTGAATGATATTGCACCGGCCTCTGTGTTGGATAATTGCTCCGTTGAATCGATCGGCTGGAGTTCTGCGGGTGCAACTGTCGCTGATTTTCCCAACGCCCCGGATGCCAGTGGCGCAGTGTTCAATATTGGCCAGTCGACGGTTACCTACCTGGTGACTGATATTGGCGGGAATACTGCTTCGTGTACGTTTTTGATTGATCTGGAGTTGATGCCGGGCGATTCGCTTACCATTATCGCTTCGGATGAAACAGCCAGTTGCGGCCAAACTGTTACGGTCGACATTACAGCCCTGAATTTCGATTCCATTGCAGGACTTCAATTTTCCATGGGTTGGGATCCTGCTGTCATTGCCTTTGCCTCGGTTGGAAACTTCAACCCCTCTCTCGTGCTCAACAACGGCAACTTTGGCACTACCCAAACTGGCTCAGGATTCCTGGGATTTGCCTGGACAAGCGCACTACCCAGTGGCACCACGCTATCTGACGGTTCAGTGCTGTTTTCCGTGACTTTCAATGTTGTGGCTACCGGCAATGCAAGTACGAATATTGTTTTTGGCGCCGTTCCAACCGATTTGGTCGCCTTTACGGGAAAAACAACGCCTCCCGAAGAAATCGGATTTCTAACAATCAATGGCAGCGTTACCATAAACGATAACCAACCGCCTGTGATTGAATGTCCGGCTAATGTGTCGGTAATGGCGCCAACAGGCAGCACCAATGCGCAGGTAAACGGCCTGGAGCCGTTGTCGCTCAGCGATAACTGCGGCGGCACGGTAATGCAGACCTACGTGCAGATGGGCTCGACAACAGGCTCGGGTACCGGGCCTGCAAATGGCACCTATAATGCCGGAAGCACTACGGTGGTTTACACCGCAGAAGATGCCGCTGGAAATACCGCAAGCTGTTCGTTTTCGGTAATTGTTGATGCCGGGACTCCGCTAACGCTCATGTTGGACACCGTAGGCAACGACTGCCAGAGTGCAAATTCGCAGGTGGCTGTAAACTTATCCGTACTGGATTTTGTGAATATCATCGGTGTGCAGTTCAATGTGGTTTGGGATACTTCGATTTTAAAATTTGATTCCATTGGAAACCAATACCCGGGCCTGAATTTGACGCCCACGATGTTTTTTAACTTCGCATCCACACCTGCTGGTACGCTTCAGTTTTTTGGCGGAAATGCAGGTGGATGGCCGGATATTCCGGACAACGAAACTTTTTTCACCATCTATTTCACAGCAGTAAGTGCGAACAAAAGCAATATTGACTTTTCCGGAACTATCGACGCTGTAAACACCAGTTTTAACTCGGTTCCGGTTGTGACCATTAATGGCTGTTACCTCAGCATTGACCTGACGCCACCGGATATTGTTTGCCCGATGGACACGTTGGTCACAGTGGTAGGCAACGAATGTAATGCAAACGTCACCATTGATACCGCCCAGGCAACAGATGCCTGTAGTGGTATAATGAGTATTGACCCAGATAAAACAGATGATATTTATCCGGCAGGCACAACCGTGGTCACATTCACGGCAACGGACCTGGCCGGAAATTCTGCTACATGCTCTTTTTCGGTGACGGTTCAGGATAACCTGCCGCCGCAGCTGTTCAATTGTCCGGCAGATATGACGGTTGACGTTGGTTCATCAATGGCCTGTGAAGCCAAGGTAACCTGGACGCCCCCGGATGCCTTTGACCAATGCACGGGAATCACACCCAACTTGGTTGGTTCCGATACCTCCGGGTCTGTATTCCCCATCGGCGATACACTGGTGGTGTACACAGCAATCGATATTTTTGACGATTCCACGTCCTGTTCTTTTACCGTTACCGTGCGCGATACAGCGAGTCCAACCCTGATTTGTCTGGATGATTTTCAGGTGGTTGCGGTGGATTCTTGTTCGGCAGTGGTGGATTTTTCGGCGCCGATTGTCTCGGATAACTGCGACCAAAATGTCGTACTTGTTGGCAATCCCGCTTCAGGTTCGACCTTTCCGCCTGGTGCAACCGCTGTTGTATTTACGGCAACGGATGCTTCCGGGAATGCAAGCACTTGCTCCTTTACAATTACGGTAGCCGACCTGAATCCCCCGGTGCTGGACACTTGCCCGGTTGATATGACGGTGAACGCTGCAATTGATTCCTGTGGTGCAACAGCCACCTGGATAGCGCCCGGCGCAACCGATGATTGCACGGCTGATGTCAGCATTACACAAAATCATGACCCCGGCGCTTTCTTCCCTGTTGGAAACACCATGGTGATTTATGAAGCCCAGGATGCAGGCGGGAATACTGCTACGTGCTCTTTCACGGTAACCGTAGTGGAAAATGTTCCGCCGGTGATCAATAATTGCCCGCCGGGTTTTGTCTTTGAAATGCCTTCCAACAAATGCGATACGTTGGTGAACTGGACACCCCCGACGTCGACCGATAACTGCATGCTGGATACCCTGATTGCTTCCAATAATCCGGGTACAGTGTTTTCAACCGGCGTTCATACTGTAACCTATACGGCAATCGATGCATCGGGAAATAGTGCGGAATGTGCATTTATAGTGGCTGTGAATGACAACCAGCCGCCGGTATTTACCAGCTGCCCGGATGATATCACCGTGGTCAATGCCAGCCCTTGCGGGGAAGTGGTAGACTGGATCTACCCGACTGCTGTTGACAATTGTTTGTTGGATACGATTACTTCGACCAAACAACCCAGCGATGTTATTTTTGACAACGTGACCAATGTGTTGGTGCTTGCCATCGACGCCAGCGGTAACCGCGACACTTGTGCATTCACAATAACACTCGACGTAATTGTGGTTCCACCGACTTTTGACAATTTCCCGCCGGATATCACCCTGAACGGGTGCCCGCAGGAAGTCAGTTGGACAGTGCCGGTGGCCGGCTCGGGTTTCTGTGAACCACCGATTATTACGGCAATTCCGGATACAATTAACCCAGGCGATACTTTCCCGGTCGGTGTAACGCAAATCATTTACCTGGCGTTGGATTCCTCGGGAGTTGAGCGTTTGCGCGATACATTTACCGTGACGATTATCGAGGATGTTCCACCGGTTTTTGCTTGCCCTGAAAATGTGGCTGTGCACGTTGGTGGTGTTGCGCTGTTGGATCGGGATTCGTTTATCCTGAACCTCGTTGCGCAGGATGACTGTGATGCTGTACAAGTGTTCTTTGATATTCCGTCGGCTACAGACAATTGTGGCGATCCGGTCGTTGAACAAACGATGGGCCTGAATACGGGCTTCCTGTTTAAGGCAGATTCCGTGCATACCCTTGTTTTTCAGGCGACCGACGCGGTAGGGAATACTTCGGAATGTGTGGTGCAAGTAGGCGTATTGGGTTTGCAGCCGCTGAATCCAATGGTGGATCCAATGGTAGCTTGTCCGGATGATGAGGTGATCGTAATGGTTGATTCATTCCCAGGTGCTACTTATACCTGGACGGGCCCGGACCAGTCGTATCCAAACAGCAGCCAGATTATTGTGATTGCCAGTCCGGCAAATGCTGGTTTGTACACGGTTTTTGCCGATATCAACGGTTGTGTCACACCGGTCGATTCGGCTTTCGTATTGCTGGCATCCAAACCGGACGCTGTTGAGGACCTGGTTACAGTGGATCCGTTGGTAGGAATCGACAGTATAAATGTTTTGGCGAATGATATTTATTCGCCGCCATCCGATTATTCGGTTTTGTTTGACTCTCTACCTGCCGGTGTAACCTATCTGGGGAACGGTATTTTCTCCTTTTCTGGTTCGGAACAAGCCGGGCGGATAACGTTTTTCTACAATCTCTGCTCTAATTCCTGTCCGGAATTTTGTGACATGGCTGTGGTAACCATTGAGGTCCGCAATGCAGATTGTTCAGTGATTCCCAACATCATAACGCCAAATGGCGATGGTGTGAATGATTACTTTACCATTCCGTGTCTGGATACCGATTTTTTCAACAATAACTCAATCGTTATTTATAACCAATGGGGCGACAAGGTTTTCGATGCCGCACCCTATAGTAATGATCCGTTAACTGTTTGGAGGGGTACCTTGAATGGCGAGTCGGGCAAAGACCTTCCCGATGGCGTATATTTTTACATATTCAAGGCAGGCCCGAATGAGCCTGCGCAAAAAGGTTTTGTAGAAATATTCCGTTAACCCACCTTCATTATCAATTGAATTACATCATGAAGCAACGTATTCTTCTTTTCATTATAGTTACGCTGGCCGTAACAACGGGTCAGGCTCAGCAAGAGCACCAGTACACGCAATTTATGTACAACAAACTGCCGATCAACCCGGCTTATGCAGGTGCTCGGGGGGTGCCTTCCATTACTGCGATTTACCGCAACCAATGGATGGGGTTTGACGGTGCGCCCAAATCGGTTTTAGCCTCGTTCAATTCCCCGTTTCTTACCCCACGGGTTGGTGTTGGTGTCACGATTTCGCACCGGCAAATCGGGTTGGACAAGGATTTTTCCGGGTCATTGGCCTATTCCTATGACCTGATTCCGGATGAGGATATTTCCCTGCGGGCAGGCATCATGGGCTCCATTCGGTCGTTGAGTATGGACTTTTCGAATGCAGTCACCCCCGATCCATCCGGACCGGGGGGGGACAACTCCCTCGATCCGGGTAAGGTAAGTTCCATTTTTGCAAACGTGGGCGCTGGCTTGTATTTTACGTACAACAACCAGTTTTACGCCGGATTTTCAGTGCCGCGCATCTATGCCAATTCGCTCGGGATCAATGAAAACCCCTTGCCTGCTGGGTTCCGGTCGGCCAAGGAGTCGCCCCATTTCTACGGTATGGCTGGTGCGATCATCGAACTGAGTGAGGACATCAATTTGATGCCCGCATTGCTGACGAAATATGTAAAAAATGCGCCTTTTGATGTGGATGTGAACGTAAATCTGGAGATCAAGGAAAAAGTGACGGCCGGTCTTTCGTACCGTGCCGGAGGTAATGGCGCCGGGGATTCTATGGATTTGTTGCTATTTTGGCAAGCGCACCCTCAATTTGGGGTGGGCGTCGCTTACGATTTCTCTCTGTCGGATGTTAAAGATTATACCGCGGGGTCGATCGAATTGCTTTTTCAAGCGGACTTGAAAAAGATAAGTTCCCGGAATAAAATGTCTAATCCGCGGTTCTTTATGTGACGCTATGTATAAACTGCGTTTAAAACATTAATCTGTTTACCTTTCCAAACACGGAAATATGATTGCCTGTAAGCATTTAATTTTATTGACCACTTTGTCACTCGGCACATGTTTTTTGACTGCTCAAACGGTGCCGGTTGATGCATTGCCCGTGACAGTTGATTTGAAAAATGAAGCAGCTGTAAACACGGAAGGATTGGACTTCAGCCCGACATTTTATGAAGATGGGATTGTGTTCATTTCAACCAATACTGCCGGTTTGAAAAAGCGGACCGACGAAAAGTTAAAACTCCCGGCGATGTCCATTTTGCGTTCGCGGCGCAATTCGGAAGGTGAACTTCAAGCGCCGGAACCCTTTGCCAAAGAGCTGTCATCGTTGTACCATGAAGGGCCTGTCTGTTTCGACCCTACTGCGCAAACCATTTATTTTTCCAGAAACGCGCTCATTGGGGGCAAGGTTAAACTGGCCAAGGATGATACCCAGAAAATGCGTATTTATTCCTCAAAGAAGCAGGGTGACGTTTGGGGCGAGCCTACACCGCTTCCGTTCAACAACAACCAGTTTGACGATTGCCATCCGGTGATCAGCATTGATGGCGATAAATTGTTTTTTGCATCAAATCGCCCGGGTGGTTTCGGCGGTATGGATATTTATGTGTCCTACAAAGTCGGTGAATCCTGGAGTGAGCCGGTTAATCTTGGCGCCGAAATCAACTCCAAAGGCAATGAGGCGTTCCCTTTTGTACATGCCGACAATACACTGTATTATGCCTCCGACGGTTTAGGCGGTCAGGGCGGCTTTGACCTCTACTATGTTATCCCGGATGGTGCTGAATGGACCAAGCCGGTTAACCTTGGTGAACCCTTCAATACACCGGGCGACGACTTTGGCCTGATCGTGGACCTGAACAAGATCAACGGTTACTTTTCTTCCAATGGAAAAACCTCCAAAGGCGGTGACGATATTTTTAGCTTCCATACTGAAAACGGAAATCTGGATGACTTTCTGCTCCAGAACCAGCGGGTACCCGATCGCGCCCTGGATTTGGCCGTAACGGTGACGGATAAAATGTCGGGTGCCGTAATCGGCAATGCGGACGTACGTGTACTCAATTACGACGCAAATACAGTAATTGGACGTGATGAAAACGGCAACCTGATCACCATTCGAAATGTGGATGGCAAAGACGTCATGATGGCCTTGCCGCCAGATAAAGGCATCTCGGGTGTTACCAATGCGCAAGGCGTATTTACGACGGAAGTGCGGGCTGGCAATTATGTGGTTATTATTGCCAAAGAAGAGTATCAGACTAAACAACTGCGGCTGGCTATTTCCAAACCGGGGAATGAACTGACGGCTGCCTTGGAGAAAGCCGAGTTTTCAGGTAAAGTGCGCTGGAACGCGTCCGTGTTCAATTATGTAACCAATGCACCGCTGGCAGGCGCCATGCTGGTTTTGTCGAATCAGGCAACCAATAAAAAAGACACCGTTATTGCCGATGCCAACGGGTTGATCGATCATTACCTGGAACGTCAAACAAAATACAAGATCGAACTGTATCAGGCTGGCCGGCATATCGGAAGTACAGATATCAACACGGAAGGCTGGAGTTTGCCAAACCAGCTAATGATGCAAAATTTTTCTGTGGCGCCGTTGATGCCGGGAACAGTAATCGAACTGCCTAATATTTACTACAACTTCAATGACGCTACCTTACGACCTGATGCCCGGAAGGACCTGGACTTGTTGGTTTCCTTATTGAAGCAACAACCAACCGTCACAATTGAATTGGCCAGCCATACAGACTGCCGCGGCACGGCAAAATATAACCAGGATCTCAGCCAACGCCGGGCAAACGGTGTAGTCGAGTATCTGGTGCAAAAAGGAATTTCTTCGGAACGGCTTAAGCCCGTTGGTTATGGTGAAAGCGAACCACGCAATCAGTGCCGCGATGGGGTAAGCTGTACGGAACAAGAGCATGCCCGCAACCGGCGAACTGAAGTGCGTATCCTGACAGGTATCCAGGGGGCTTCAATGGTTTATGTAGATGGTAAGCCAAACTTCGACGCTGCCGCAGCTTCGCCCAATAGTTCTACTCCCACCAGCAATGAATCGGGCAGTAAATCCAAGGTTCCAGCGAAAAATATTAATGCGGCTCCGCCCAATCCGGTAACCGTGACGAGTGGAGATATGGATGTGTACTATGTAATTGCCGGCTCATTTCTGGAAGAAGAACGCGCCAACAACCATGTGGCTACCATTCAATCAGCTGGCCATTCCGAGGTGAAAATCGTCCGTTTCCCAAACTCTCCTTATCACTCTGTATGTGTTGATACATTTAGCAGCCGGAAAGATGCGTATGCACTCAAGCGCAAACTGGACCAGGAAAATATCGATTCTTTTGTTCGGGCAGTACCGAAAACACAATAGCAAAAGGCTGATGACTTGGGGTAAGGGTAAATTTTGCTCTTACCTTAAGTCCCATCCCTGTTGCTTTTTTATCTTTGCCGGCAAACCAACAGACGTGTTTTCTTGTTAGTCCGACAAAAGATTTAAGTAGAATATGGCAATTATAATTACGGAAGAGTGTATTAACTGTGGTGCTTGCGAGCCGGAATGTCCAAATAATGCTATTTACGAAGGTGGTGTGGAGTGGGCGATTTCCGATGGCAATACGGTAGCCGGGAATTACACGCTTGAGGGTGGACAGACGGTGGATGCAAAAGCAAAGAACACGCCGGTTTCGGATGATCTGTACTACATCGTTCCGGATAAGTGTACCGAATGTGTTGGCTTTCATGAAGAACCGCAATGTGCTGCGGTATGCCCGGTTGATTGTTGCGTACCCGACCCTGATCGGGAAGAAACGGAAGACCAACTGCTTGAGAAAAAAGCGCGGTTACATTTGTGATTTAGTTGATAAAACTACGCTTTCAATTCCTTCCTTTGAAGTTTTCATGGTTCTAATAAAACTGCCTGCCACCCGTTTGCGGTAGGCAGGTAGTTTTATTATTACCGGCCTGATCTGTTTATAAACGTCGTACTGGCTTGTTGCGTTCCCGACATCCATATATCCTGAATGTTGACGTGGGCAGGTTGCATGGCAATAAAGTAGATCGTTTCGGCCACATCAGTCGCTTTCAGTGGCTGAAAGTCGTTGTAAATTTTAGCCTTTTCGGCATCGCCATCAAAACGGGTAAGGGCAAATTCTGTTTCTTCCACATGGCCCGGACTTACCTGGCTGATCCGAATATTGTGGCTGTGCAAATCAAGCCGCATTGCTCTTGTAAGTGCATCTACAGCAAACTTGGTTGCACAATACACATTGCCCTTCGGATAAACTTCTTTCCCGGCAATTGAACCGACATTGATAATGTGTCCGCGTTGGCGTGCCACCATACCCGGGGCAATACAGCGGGTTACGTACAACAAACCCTTGATGTTGGTATCGATCATAATGTCCCAATCTTCCGGGTTTCCTTCATGGATCGGTGCAAGCCCTTTGGCTAGTCCGGCATTGTTGATCAGCAAGTCAATTTCCTGCCAGGATTCTGGAATCTGCTGCAGGGCTTCCCGGGTGCTGGCATAATCACGCACGTCGAAGTGCAATAAATGTGCGGTATTTTGGTATGCATCCTGGAGGTGTTGCTGAAGTTCTTCCAAGCGGTCCGAACGCCTTCCGGTCAGGATAACCCGGTGCCCGTGCCGCGCAAAACATTCTGCTGTTGCACGTCCGATACCTGATGTCGCACCGGTAATCAATACAGTAAGCGGCTCAGAAGTTGGAATTGCTCCGATTTCAGGGCCTTTATCCGGAGTAGGTGTTTCGGCGGCTATTCCATTATTTTCAGGCTGCTCCTTGGGCTCCGCGTTTTCTTCCATACTCGGGGCCTTTTCCCGCTGCCGTGTCAAAAAGAACGCGTCAAATTCCTCGGATCTCAATTCGTAGTTTACTTCGACGGCATGTTGGTACAACGATGCTGCCTGCGTATGATCGCCAGCTTCATAGGTAGATTGAGCGAGCGCGAGCCATCCTTCCCCAAAATCCGGGTTTAGCATTACCGTATCACCAAAATGGCGCAGTGCTTTTCCTGGCTGATCCAGGTGGTCCCGCAACAGCATTCCCAAGCGATAATGTAGCTCGGCATCTTCGGGTTCGGCTTTCAGGGCTTGTTCGAGGTAATACGCAGCTGTTTCTTTGTAGTCTGTCAAATGGACACTGGTGAGTAGCGCCAGTTTTCGGAAAATCCCCGGGGTATCCGGGTTTAGGTCGGCAACCCGGTCCCAACAATATTTTGCAAGAAGATAATCGCCTTTTTCCAAGGCGTTTTCACCCATCTGATCGTAGGAGGCAGCTTCCCGGTTCTGGTCAGAAGAAACAGGCTCTTCTTGAGTGGGCTCCTCAGCGGGCTCCTCAGCAACTGGAGTTGGTTCAGTTGGAAAAACAACGACTGGTTCCTCCGGTATTGCCGTCTCGGCGATCGGTTCTTGCTGTGGAGGAGTCTCGGGCGACTGTCCTGGTGAATCCAGTCCATTTGAATCCTCACCATATTGATCCAAAGCATTTTCATAGGCTTTTTTCAAATCTTCGTGGTGCGGATTTTGCTCCAGCGCGACGCGAAACAGTTCCAGGCCTCTTTCGGTATAACCGCGCTCCAGCCAGAACCCGGCATCCATTATTGTTTGCCGAATCTCTTTTTCGATAATTTTCTTTCTCCGATCCGATTCCTCTTGATCAATCGGTTCTAACCCGATGCTTTCCTGTACAGGTTGTTCAACCGAATGGGCGTCTTCGGATTCGTGCAACGCCGGTGGAGGAGTAAATCCCTGCCCATTGGTATAGGTGTTCTCAGGTTCCTGTTCAGCAACCTCCGGTTCTGTATGAATGGGTGCTGGCGCCAATGGCCCTGCGATCACTGGCGTTTCGGCAATTGGGGCTACAGGTTGGTTTTCAGAAACCTGGGGTGGTACCGGGGCTTCATGGTCTAAAGCCGCCAATTTTTCATATTGCGCATGCCATTCCTGTAAGCCGAAGTGGCGGAAAAAGAGCGCATAGTTATCGGCCTCCAATTGTTCCCACGTGAAAAAGCCCGCCTCTTTTAGTGTGGAAAAAAGTTCGCCAATTTCATTGGCAATATTTCGTACGGCTTCCAGATTTCGTTCAAACGACTCTCTTTCCGGATCAGGAATATCGGCAAGTTTGGCATTCAGATCCAGGTAAGCCGTTTGCCAAAAATTCATGTATTGAATGGCATGAACCACCCGGTCAAACTGGGTAGGGACGGCCTCTGTGTGTGCCCCATCGGCGGCAGGCTTCCAGCCATCGGCAACAATAGTCAACACCCGTTTCTGTCGGGCGAGGTTTTGAAACATTGCCAATGCATTGGCCAGGCAGTACCGGTTTTTTAGAAAATTATCTGTAATGAGCAGTAAAACAGGGCCTTCTGTGGCCTCTACACGGGCCGCAAGTTGCCCAGGCATTTCTTCTGCTCTGTCGGTATGGTGTTGAAACGGGATGCCGATGCGCCCGATTTGTTGGGTGATATGCTCGGCCAGGTTTTGGTTCTCGTGGGCGTAAACAAGATGAATGGTAGACATAATTGATTTGGTTCAACGACCTGTTTCTAGTTTCTAAATCTCCCGGGTTATTCCCGGACCAGTTTTTCCATGAGTGCCGTAAACGTTTGCTTAAAGGCAGAATAACGAGAGGTAGCCGGCCCGTCGAAACCGGTGTGAATACGGCGTACCTCATTTTGCTTGTCCAATATGATCATGGTAGGGAAGGCAAGGACATGGCTCAGGGCAGGGAATACTTGCGCTGCTTCTTTTTTATCCGCTTTCCCAGCGAGCACCAGATCGAATGGAAGATTCATTTTTTGTTTATAAATGCGCAAGTGTGCGTTGGCTTTTGTCGTGTCTTCGTATCGTTCAAACGCAAAACTTAGGACTTCAATTTTGTCGGCCAGTTGCGGATTTTCGATTAAAAACGTTCTCAGAAAAGTTTGTTCATCGCGGCAATTGGGGCACCAGGTACCCATTACCGTGAAAATTTTGATTTTCCCGTCCAGATTCGGATCGGGAAAGGTGCGCAAATTACCTTCGGGCGTTTTAAGCGAAAATGTAATAGCACCGGCATCCTCATTTAATGCAGTAAGGGAATCGGGGTCGCCCAATTCGAATTCAGGATCTTGCCAGGCATTCCAGAGGCTTTGGTAATGTTTGCCTGAGCGAAATTCACCCTGAAGTGTGTCGCCATGAATGCTTCCTGAAAATAAGTAGGCGTGGGCGCCATCAAAACAGGAAAGCCAGAATTTACGACCCTGAACAGTACCCTCCAGAAAACGGTAATCGCCCGTTTCGGTCCGGAAAGTCCCCTCCAGGTGGTTCCCATTTTGCCTGAATTCGCCAATGGCGTGTTCAGGTTCGTCTCCATCAATGCCAAACAGCGTAGCCCACTCGCCGCTGAGGTCGCGCTCCGGTTTTTCATTCAGGGATGTAAAGCGATAATCCCGGCCGGCATGCGCATAAAATGGAATACGGTAGTTGGACTTTGTCGTTACCACCCATTCGCCCTGCATGACGCCACCGCGGACACCGACGTGGATATAAGAAGCGTATTCCGGAAAATAAACATTGAATGTATCGCGGGCTGCCGAACGGTCGCGCCCATACCGGATACTATCGCAGCGGATGCGTTCCGAACCATTGATGATTTCTACGTAGAAATTTTCATCATCCACGTATTTGACCTCAAAGTTAAACGGGAGTTCGCCCTCCCGAAACTGCTCCTTGAGCGTATAAATGGTGTCCTTGTCGTGAACCGGAACATTGAATTTATCCAGTTCAAGTACGCCGCGCCATATACCTGGAGCCACCCTGGTATAGGCATTGTCGGTGGAAACACAATTGCTAAAAAGGATCGCGGCTAACAGGCCGATAATGCCAAACTTAGGAAGGAAGTGCATGGTGTGGTATTCAAATCAGGCAATTGCACAAAAGTAGTGCAGATTGTTTGATATGAAACCACACGAACACGCAATGGTTTAGCGGTATCAAAACGGAACCAAGTCAAAATGGCCGATAAGTGCCGGATTGTCGAATAATCACAGGATTATTCATCGTCCTTTTAAAAAAAGGTGTGCCGTTTACAGTCGAAATTTAGTCGCTGCTACCGATGGCCGGTATCTTTTTTCGATACGGCATTTGTGAGGGTGATCAGACCACCGCCGAGAAGAAATAGCCCCAGGGCTACATACAGGATAATCATACCTTAAGCACGTTTTTAATGGTGAACGGGAAGTGAAAGCCTGGCTCAAGGTTCACATTGTCCGAATAAAATGAACTGGATGATACCGCACTTGTTTCTACGTTTCAGATACACGCTGGAGTGCAGGAAGATTATTGCGCCCGATCAGATTTTCGGACAAAGCAGCCTGGCGGGCTGTTCAAGTAGATTAACTGGCGTGTACCTGACGAATTTCCAAAACAGTGCCAATTTTATTTAACGGATATCAAATAGCTGCACTTCATTATGCATTCGCACGGGGGTGGAACAATTGATTTCGCGATTTTGTCAACCGGATGCCCGGGCGCAACACATCTTCCGGTTGTTTGTTAAATCCAGTATCTTTGTCTGACAATCAAAAATTCCCGTCGTTCATGTTACAACATTGGCTCAAAGATTTGGTCGAAAGGCATGCTTTTGGTGCCTGCCAATACTTGGGTGAAAAAATGCACGTAGCGCCCGCAATCGTACGCAGGTATTTTATTTACACCTCCTTTATTGGAATGGGATCGCCTTTGGTATTGTACCTCGTGGTGGCTTTTTGGGTAAACTTGCGCCGGTATATCCGCCGTGGCCGCAGTGTTTTGTGGGAATAAACTGCCGGTTTAAAACATATTTATCAGGTTTTGGCGAGCGGTTTTTACCCCTTCCAATGGAGTACTTTTATAGTGTTCCAGTTCCACCATAAAATACTGCAATCCAGCCGATTCCCGGTTTTTAAAGATTGTCTTGAAATCTAAGCTGCCTTCGCCGACGATAGCCGTTTCACGCTCGCCATTGGTAGCCAGGTCTTTTGCATGACACAATTCCCAGCGACCGGGGTATTTCTTAAACCAGTCAACCGGGTTGTTTTTTGCATAAACGACCCAGCACAGGTCCATCTGCATAGCCATGAGCGCAGGATCGACCTCTTGCAAGATCCATTCGATAAGCAGGCGCCCGTCAGGTGCTTTTTGCTGGTATTCGTACTCATGGTTGTGGTGTGCAAATCGTACACCGGCTTTTTTACAATAACGCCCCATTGCGGCGTACAATTTGACCACTTTATCCATCTGTGGCCACTCATCCGTATTGATGGACGGACTGATCAGGTATTTCAGGCCGAGCGCTGGTGCCGCATCTATCCATTTTTTTACGGGATCGCTGATGTCGTCTTTTGCTTCGTCGTAAACGGCAAGTGATATGCCGGCATGCGTGCTGGGCATTTGCAACCCGTTATTTTTAAGCAACTTGCCAAATTCAGGATAGGCATAGCCAAATAATTTCCCCTCATCGTACCCATATGCTTCCACTTCGCGGTATCCCATTTTTGCCAAAGCTTCCAACGTGTTAACGGGGTCTTTTTGCATATCATCCCGTACACTGTACAATTGCACGCCAAGATGTTCCGGTACATTTGATCGCTGTTTGCATCCGGTGTTCCCCAAGGCATAATAACCAGCTGCTGCCAAGGTGGTAGTTATCAGGAAATGTCGGCGTGAACGTTTTTTTTGCATCCTGTTCTGTTTAAAATGTGCACTGTTTTCAAGTATAGATTTTAGCTAAGATGCGTTATTTCAAATTGTATTTGAATCAAATAATCCTGGAAGGCAGGATTCGCAGAGACCCGCCGAAAACGCACCAGTCAAACAAAAACAACCTGAACTCCAACCTTTTATTTTTTAATTAAGCTGATTGGGATTTGGAGTTTAGGTGGCTATTGTTTGTAAATTAACCCCCGGATTTTTTAATACTACGTCTTAACAGGGGGCGCGTAAAATGCTGCCATGTGCCGCCTGCTTTTGTCCGCAATCGTTTTAAAATGATACAAATTCTCCATATTGCTGCTGAATGTTATCCTGCCGCTAAAACCGGTGGTCTGGGTGATGTTGTTGGTTCTTTGCCAAAATATAACACCCAAGCGGGTATACTTTCCGCAGTGATTATTCCAAAATACAGCCTGCGTTGGATCGAAAATCAGCATTGGACAACCGTGTACACCAGTTCTGTTTGGATTAATTGGCGCCAATGGCATTTTCGCGTACAGCAGCAAACGGGGAATAGCTTGGGATATCCGCTTTTTGTGGTCGACATACCCGGGCTATATGATCGTCCGGGTATTTACAATGACCCTTCGGGCGCACCTTTTGGCGATGAAATTGAGCGGTATATCGGGTTTCAGCAAGCGGTACTGGATTGGCTGTTATCATTCCCCTGGCAAGACCGTCCGCGTGTCCTGCATTGTCACGATCACCACACTGCGCTAATTCCCTGGATGGTGAAATATTGTCAGGCATATCAGCAACTGGCGCCGATACCAACCGTTTTTACCATCCACAACGGGCAGTATCAGGGTGCATTCAGCCCTAAAAACGTACATCTGTTGCCCCCATATGAAGCCAGTGCGCGTAGTTTGCTCGACTGGGGAGGCATTATCAATCCAATGGCTACGGCTATAAAAACAGCCTGGGCGGTTACCACCGTTTCGCCGTCCTATCTGTTTGAACTCCATCAAAACAGCCTTGGTTTGGAATCCCTTTTTCGGCAGGAATGGCGGAAAGAGCATGGGATTATCAACGGAATTGACAGTCAGGTATGGGACCCTGCTACGGATCCGATGATTCAATTCCGTTTGGAGGCCAATAATATTTCCAAGTATAAAACCAAAAACAAGCGGGTGCTTTGCGAATGGTTTGGCTTTTCCAACGAATATCCACTGGTGAGTTTTATCGGCAGAATTGTCAATGAAAAAGGAGCCGATCTTTTGCCCGATACCTACCGTCGCTTGTTACAAAGCGGCGCGCGGATCAATTTCCTGATCCTGGGCACCGGCGAAAGCTGGACGGAGAACGAATTCCGCTCTATGGCACATCAGTTTCCCGGCCGTGTGAATGCCGTGATCGACTACAATGAAGCCCTGGCACATCAAATTTATGCCGGTTCGGATTTCCTGATCATGCCCTCCCGGGTGGAGCCTTGCGGCCTGAATCAAATGTATGCGATGCGGTATGGCACAATACCCATTGTACGGTCGGTTGGCGGCCTGAAAGACACTGTGCCGGATATTGGTGAGCCGGATGGCAGCGGCAGGGGGGTGCGCTTCGATCAGTTTAGTGTGGAAGATGCGGTCCATGCAATTTATCGGGCTGCTTCGATGTGGTATAACGACCCGGAGACGGTTGTGCGCTTGCGCGAACGGGTTATGGCGATTGATTTTTCCTGGGAAAAAACAATTGAACAGTACTTTTCGGTTTATCGCAATTTGGGTGCGCGCATTCAGGCAGAGGAAGTAAAACTTCAAGCAACCAGGGAAGAAACACGCGCCCCCGAACCGGCACCGGTGCGCAAAGCGGCCAAAAAAGTGCCTCCGAAAAAAACGATCATAAAATCGACGCCGGTAGCCACCGCGCCTCCGGTTGCTGCTACTAAGCCGAGAAAACCAGCTAAAACTGAAAATAACGCACCAGAGAAACCAGCCGATACGCCCAAATCAAAACCTGCCCGGAAAGCCTCCAAAGCAGCCCCAAAACCGAAACGCCCTAAAAAATAGTAAACAGCAAACAACACGATACCATGATAAAAATGATTTCCTTGATTCTGGGCGGTGGTGCAGGTTCCCGTCTGTTTCCGTTAACGGAAAAACGTTCAAAGCCGGCGGTGCCGATTGCCGGGAAATACCGCCTCATCGATATTCCAATTTCAAATTGTATCAATTCCGGTGTTAAGCGCATGTTTGTACTGACGCAGTACAACTCCGCTTCACTCAATGCCCATATCAAGAACACGTATAATTTCGACCATTTTACCCATGGTTTTGTCGACATTCTGGCTGCTGAACAAACACCGGGCGATTCCAACTGGTTTCAGGGCACTGCCGACGCCGTACGCCAAAGCCGCAAACACTTTGAACGACACGATTTTGACTATGTGCTCATCTTGTCGGGTGATCAGCTGTATCAGATGGATTTTGAAGAGATGGCGCATTACCATATCGAACAGAATGCCGATATCACCATCGCCTGCCTGCCGGTAAATGCCAAGGATGCCACCGGGTTTGGAATTATGAAAGTGGACGACAAAGGCTATATCCCCCGGTTTATCGAAAAACCGCCAAAAGACCAGCTGCCGAATTGGGTTAGTGATGTGAGTGCTGCATACCAAAAACGCGGGTTGGTCTATATGGCTTCTATGGGAATCTATATTTTCAACAGGAAGGCTTTGCTTGATTTATTTGACCAGCATCCGAACTCCACGGATTTTGGCAAGGAAATTATCCCGGCAGCAATTCAAAGTCAACGAAAAGTGGCCGCTTATCCATACAGTGGCTATTGGACAGATATCGGAACGATCCGTTCGTTTTTTGAAGCGAATATCGAACTGACGGATCATATTCCGTCGTTCAACCTGTTTGATACCAGCCGCCAGATATACACCCGTGGCCGGATGCTTGCGCCGGCCAAATTTTACGGCGGCACCAAGGTAAATCGAGCCTTGATTGCAGAGGGGTCAATTATCCACGCCCGGGTAATAGAAAGTGCGATCATCGGGATTCGATCGAGAATTGGGGAAAATTCCGTGGTCAAAGATGCTATTGTTATGGGTAATGATTCTTATCAAACCCTCCAGGAAATAGCCACAAACCCGGATGAAATTCCATTGGGTATCGGGCATAATTCACATATCGAGCATGCAATTTTGGATAAGGATTGCCGGATTGGAGATAATGTAATTATCAAAGGCGGCCCGCATCTTTCCGATACGGATGCCGATGGCTATTGCATTCGGGATGGGGTAGTGGTTGTGAAAAAAAATGGCGTTATCCCGGAAGGCACGCGAATCATGTAACAGACTGGCATTGCACTGAGCTTTTCTTGCTTTCATCCACTTCGGAGGCTCCGGTTTTTTATTTTTGTGAAAATTAATTTTCAAAATCCAAAATTTTCCAAAAATGTTACGAAAACTGCTAACTGCCGCTTGCCTGTTGCTTTGTGCTTTTTCCCCTGCTTTCGCTCAGCCCAACCCTGCTTCCACCAAGGTTTTGTTTCTGCTCGACGCCTCCGGCTCCATGTGGCAAAAACTGGATGGTACGTTTAAAGTTGCCATTGCCAAATCCGTATTGCAAAATTTGGTAAATGAATTGCCGGATGATACCCAGGCTGGCCTGATTGTATACGGGCATACGCGAAAATCTGATTGTTCGGATATTGAAACCCTGATTCCATTAGGGCCCTTGGATAAAAAGCGGTTTTCGGAACAACTGGACGGGCTTAATCCAATTGGGATGACCCCAATTGCCAAATCAATTGAGCATGCTTTGAAAATACTGCAACAGGAGTCTGATCCTGTAACCTGCATCCTGGTAAGCGACGGTTTGGAAACCTGCTCCGGTGATGCCTGCGAATTGGTACGCCAGGCAAAAGCACAGGGAGTCAAGCTAACTATGCACGTCATTGGTTTTGGTCTGGAAGAGAAAGACCTCTCGGCTTTGGAGTGCATTGCTCAGGCTGGTGGCGGACAATACCTCCCGGCAAATAATGCCGATGAACTGGGAAAAGCACTGAAAAAAACAGTGGAAGCCCCGCCAGCCGATGGCGGATTTTTATCTGTGAAAGCTACCCTGGACGGGCAATTAAAAGACGCTATCGTCCGGGTGTACAAAACCGGTGAAACCGCGGAAATTGCTATGGGGCGCACTTACGCGGGTGTGTCGACAAATCCGCGGACAGTTCAGTTGCCTGCCGGTTCATACACCGTAAAAGTGAGTGCCATGGGAATCGAGGGAAATGCAGATCAAACATTTCAGGGAGTTTTGGTCAATGGACCGGATACTACCCAACTTGCAGCCGACTTTTCACAAGTAACTGTGGAGGTGTTGGTTACCCGAAACGGGGCACTTTCAGATGGAGTAGTTTCCCTGCTCGATCCGGTAACAGGCAAAGCAGTAGCGCAAACCCGTAGCTACCGCTCGGCAAAATCAAATCCGGCCAAACTGGTTGTAATTCCCGGAGTTTACCAGGTACAAATCAAAGGCATTGAAATTGCAGGCGATCCGGTGAAAATCTTTGATAGCCAACAAATTGCTTCAGGAAAGACGCTTTCATTCAGCCATGATTTCACTTCCGGCGAATTGAAAATCGGCGCCCGAACGGGCAGTACCCTGGTGGATGCAGCGGTGACCATTTATCAAAAAACTGATAATAAAAACATTGCCGGAGGGCGTACCTATACAAGTGCCAGTTCCAACCCCAAAAGTTTTGTTTTGGCGCCGGGGAAATACAAAGTGATAGTTAAACCTGTTCGGCCCAAAGATCTTGCTGAAAAAACACTTGAAGTCGAAGTAACAACCCAGGGAATTACGGAAAAAACGGTTGAGTGGTAATTCCCACCTAAATCCTTACCCGCGAACTTGTCCAGGTTTTCGGCTCAGCATGAAAACCTGGACAAGTTCTTAAGGCTCAGCTGTTCAACATTACCGGCATCACCAGCATAAGGATTTCCCGGTCGTTGTTGTCTTCTTCGATCGGAGTCAGGATGCCTGCTTTTGAGGGTGTGGAGAATTCCATGCGGACTTCCTCGCTGTCGAGTGCCGTGAGCATTTCTACCAGAAATTTTGCGTTGAAGGCGATGCGCAGGGGCGTGCCTTCAAAACTGCAGGTCATTTGCTCGGTGGCTTCGTTGGAAAAATCGAGATCCTGTGCCGAAATGGTCAGGCTTTTGTCCGAAATATCCAGGACGACCTGGTTTGTCGTTTTGTTGGCGTAAATGGCGATCCGCTTCAAGGAATTCTGAAAGTCGGCACGATTGACCGTCATGGCATTCGGGTTGTCGACGGGAATAACGGCATTGTAGTCCGGGTAACGCGCATCGATCAGGCGGCAGATCAGGTTAAAATCCCCGAAGTTGAAAAAGGCATTCGACTTGTTGAAAGCGATGGCGACAGTATCGTCGGTGGGCAAGGCGTTTTTGAGCAGGTTGAGTGCTTTTTTGGGAATGATAAACGAAGTAGCTACTTCACCGGCCAGTTGATGCGTACCGATTTTGACCAATTTGTGGGCGTCGGTAGCCACGCAGATCAGTTTGTTGAAGTCGATCTGAAAATATACGCCGGTCATAGCCGGGCGCAATTCGTCGTTTGAGGTGGCAAACACCGTTTTGTTGATGGCTTCGAGCAGATACTGGCTGCTGATTTTGACGGTGTCCGTTGTATCGGCTTCCGGGGGCGTAGGAAAATCCTCACCTTTTTCACCGGCCAGCCGGTATTTGCCATAGGATGAGGTAATCTCGATCCCAAAGTTTTCTTCATCGACGGTGAAAGTCACCGGCTGTTGAGGCAGGGCCTTCAAGGTTTCCAACAGGATTTTTGCCGGAACAGCAATGGTGAAATCATTATCCGCCAGGACTTCAATGGTAGTGGAAATGCTGGTTTCCAGGTCGGTAGCGGTAATAGTAAGTTTTTTGTTTTCTATGGAAAAAAGGAAGTCCTCCAAAATTGGCAATACCGGGTTGGAGCCGATAGCGCCGGAGGCCACTTGCAATTGCTTCAGAAGTTCGGAAGAAGAAACACTGAATTTCATTGGATGTTATTTGATTGAGTATGCCTTAAAAAGGGCAAAATTATTCGTTGGAATGGTTTTTATTCAAATTTCGGGCCGTTGCAAAAATACATCCTCCGAACCGGCTTTTTGTGGAAAAAAACTAACATTCTGTTAATAACAGAATCCCGTACCTTTGCCCACCACCCCGGAAAATTAGGCTTCATAACTGTATTTTATGCCCACAACTCCCATAAAAAATCCTACCAAAACAGCGTCTAAAATGCGTCGGAGCGCTCCACACATCCGGGAGGTCAGTCAATTGACTTTGCCGTTACCCAAAGTCATTCGTTTGGATAACGGATTGCCGGTATACGTGCTGGATTTTCCGGAACAGGAGATTTTGAAACTGGAGGTCGTGTACAATGCCGGCCGGCCAGCGGAAACAAAGCGGTTGGTCGCCCGGGCTACAGCGCGCATGGTGCAAGAAGGCACCCGGCAAAAAAGCGCCGCAGTTATTGCCGAATTGATCGACTTCTATGGAGGTTCGTTGAGTATACCAACAAATCTCGACAGCGCCAATTTTCTACTGTTTACACTGCACCGGCATGCTGAAAAACTGGTTCCGGTGTTTGCCGAACTTTTGCATGAACCGGCATTCCCTGAAAATGAACTGGAGACATTCAAGCGCGCCAGTGCCCGTTCACTGGCCATCGACCTGGACAAGGAAGAGGTGCTTGCCTACCGTAAAATCACCGAGTTGATCTTTGGCCCTGACCACCCGTACGGCTACAATTCGACGCCGGCCGACTATGCCGCATTGCAGCAAGCCGACCTGATCCGGCATTTTGAGCGTTGGTTCACCCCGGCAAATTGCAGGATTTTTGCCAGTGGCCGTGTGGATCATGGTGTTCGGTACCTGCTCAACCAATACTTTGGTCAGGAACGCCGTGACGGCGCCGCGCTGGCTGTTTCTCCAATGGCTCCGAAATATGTGGCACAGACCATCCCTCTGAAACATCCGGGTTCACTGCAAACTGCCGTCAAGATCGGGCGGCCGCTCTTTTCGCGCCGGCATCCCGATTACAACGGCATGTATGTGCTCAATACCATTTTGGGCGGATATTTTGGCTCCCGGCTCATGCGGAACATTCGTGAAAAGCGCGGGTATACCTACAATATCTATTCTACCGTCGATGCCATGTTGCACGATGGTTGCTTCTATATTGCAACTGAAGTAGACAATTCAAAAGTTCGCGCCACGATCAAGCAGATTTTTGCCGAGA
The DNA here is from genome assembly GCA_020636075.1 of Lewinellaceae bacterium. GTDB lineage: Bacteria > Bacteroidota > Bacteroidia > Chitinophagales > Saprospiraceae > M3007. The sequence continues at coordinate 206,182 of JACJYO010000010.1, forward strand.
TGGAGCGGTTGTGCGAGGAACCCATCCCGGATGCCGAACTGAGTATGGTGCGCAACTACTTGCTTGGCATGTTGTTAAACGGCCTGGACGGCCCGCTGAATATTTCCGATGTGATCAAAACCCTGGTAACGGAAGACCTCCCGCTTGACGCTTTCGACGGCTTGGTGCATACTATTCGGACAATTACGCCCAAACAACTTCAAAAGCTTGCGCGGCGGTATTTTAAAACGGCTGATTTTAGCGTTGTCACCGTTGGAAAATGAGGAGAACAACCAAGCAATTTGTACTGTTGCCACAGGAAAAAACGACTTGATTTGTCTGCATCAATCCGGGGTGTACAGCATTTTACAACTTTACTTCCGGGAAAACCCTGAAAAATGCATTCTTTTGAAGGAAATTACAGGAAAATTTAAATTTTGCAATTGCATTTCCGTGTTCAGTTTTCAAAAATTCATGTGTAGTTTTGCGCGCTTTTAAGCGTAAGTTGCATTTTTTCCGAAGAACTTTAAATCTGATATACTTTGAACTTTTTCAAATTTTTTAAGCAGGAATTGGCGGTGGACTTGGGTACGGCCAATACGCTCATCATGATGGATGACCAGGTGGTGGTGGATGAGCCCTCCATTGTAGCCACGGACCGTCGCACCGGACAGACCATTGCCATCGGACACCGGGCTATGCAAATGCACGAAAAAACGCACGATAATATCAAAACGGTGCGTCCATTGAAGGATGGCGTGATTGCCGATTTCCAGGCCGCGGAAGCCATGATTCAAAGCATGATCCAAATGGTGGGAAAACGCAGCTCCCTGTTTGGTTATCTGAAAATGGTTATTTGTATTCCAAGTGGCATTACGGAAGTTGAAAAACGCGCTGTTTTTGACTCTGCCGACCACGTGGATAGCAAGGAAACATACCTGATCCATGAGCCCATGGCCGCGGCCCTGGGAATTGGTCTGAACATTGAAGAGCCGATCGGGAATATGATTATTGATATAGGTGGCGGTACCACCGAAATTGCGGTGATTGCACTTTCCGGTATTGTCTGCGACCAGTCGATTCGTATTGCCGGTGATGAGCTCACCAATGATATCATGAGCTATATGAAGCGTGAACACAATATTCTTATTGGTGAACGCACTGCTGAGCAAATCAAAATCCACGTTGGTTCCGCTTTGCACGAATTGGAAAATCCGCCGGAGGATTACGCGGTAAATGGCCGTGATTTGATGACGGGCATTCCGAAACAGATCAAGGTTAGCTACCAGGAAGTTGCTTATGCCCTGGACAAAAGCATTAGCAAAATTGAGGACGCTGTGTTGAAAGCGCTCGAAATGACACCGCCGGAATTGGCTTCAGATATCTACAAAACGGGCTTGTACCTCACCGGTGGCGGGGCTTTGCTCCGCGGTTTGGCCGGCCGGCTGGAGCAAAAAACAAAACTACAGGTGCATGTGCCTGAAGATCCGCTGCGCGCAGTAGTGCGGGGCACGGGCATGGCACTCAAGGGGACACACAAATTTTCCTTTTTGATTGACCGGAAGAGTGTTTAACTGGATAGCGCCACACTCAGATCCCAGAGACTTGTCGGCCCTGTTTTCTAAAGCCAACACGCTATAATTATTATACCCGGGGTTGTGCCTTTTTGCAACAACAACTCCCGTTTTTACATACTATGCACTCCATAATACAACTCTTTATCAGGCATGGCGGTTTGCTCACGCTGGTTGTAGTGGAGGTGTTTTGTTTTTTTCTCATCGCCTCCTATAACCCTACCCAAGGGCAGATTTCAGAAGCGAGCTGGACCCGGTACTCCGGAACTATGCTCAATTGGAAGCGATCCTTTCTGGATTATTTCAACCTTAAAGACGAGAACATTCGCCTGCGCCTGGAAAATGCCCGGCTGCAATCCCAATTGGCAAATTCCCGGATCATTGAAGTGCCAACACTGGATACCGTGACGCGAAATGTACTGGCCGATACGCTGGAAAATAAACTTATCCGTCCGGAATATCAAATGATTAGTGGGCGCGTGATCAGCAACACCATCGCTGTTGGGAATAACTGGATGATCATCAACCGTGGAAAAGAAGATGGCGTGGAACCCAATTCCGGTGTTATTACCCGGTCGGGAGTAGCAGGTGTGGTGCGCCATGTCTCTGACCATTTTTCCCTGGCAATGTCGGTATTGCACCGACAAACTAAAATTTCAGCGGCGTTGAAAGGCTACCATTATTTCGGCTCGCTGGTCTGGGAAGGGAGTAACCCGGAGTACATGAGCCTGACGGATATTCCTTACCACATTCCGGTAAAACAGGGCGACACCGTGTTGGTCAGCAATTACACGCTGCTTTTTCCGGAAGGACACATGGCCGGGATTGTGGATAAAGCCTATCGGGAACCCGGAAGTAATTTTTTAAATATCCGGGTCAAATTAAGCCAAAGCCCTGCCGATATCAATACGGTTTACATCGTTACAAACAGGTATGCGGCAGAACTGCGCCAATTGCAAGAGGAGGTAAAGGATGAACAGTAAACTTTTTTTGCCCAACCTTTGGCGATTTATTTGGTTGGTGGCCATTCAGGTGATTGTGCTTTCAGAAGCTTCCCTTACTGCCGATGGCTATTGCAATGTGCTGGCTTACCCGTTGTTCATTTTGTTTTTGCCGATCCAAATACCAACACCAATTGCTGTTTTTCTGGGCTTTTTGGTCGGAATGACGGTGGATGTTTTCACCGGAACCATCGGCATTAATGCCAGTGCAGGCGCCTTGTCGGGTTACACCCGTGCAATTATTCTGAAGCGTTTTGCACCGCGTGGAGAATTTACAGGAAAGGAACCAATTCCATCGCCGGAATACTTTGGCTGGCGCTGGTTCCTGATTGTGGCGTCCATATTTTTTGGTATCCACATATTTTGGTACTTTTCCATGGCATATTTCACACCGGTTTATTTGTTTGCGAAAATTTTACCCCAGGCTCTGCTTGGATGGATTTTCACCATGCTGGTGGTAATCGTGTTGACACGTTTGTTTCACCCGAAAATATAATTCTTAACTATGGCAGACTATCTGCGCGAACGACAGCGAACAATCCAATGGGTTATTCTGGCTTGCTCCCTGGCCTTGCTGGTTAAAGCAGCTCAGATCCAGCTGCTTGATGATTCGTTTAAGCGACGTGCAGATGCCACTACGGTTGAGAAGATGACGATTTACCCGCCCCGGGGGCTCGTGTTTGATCGCAATGGCGATCTGATCGTCAATAACAATGCGATGTACGATCTGATGGTAACCTTTAATCAGATCGATCCTGAAATGGATACGCTCAAACTCTGCCGGTTACTGGATATTACCAAGGCAGATTTTGAACAGCTGCTTGACAAGCCGTGGTCGACCGGGAAATACTCCCGTTCCGTGCCGTTTGTTTTTATGAAAAAACTCTCCACCGTAACCTATGCGCGCTTGCAGGAATGTTTGTACCAGTTTCCGGGGTTCTTCGTTCAGGTGCGCAATATCCGTGGGTATCCGCATGCTGTAGGGGCGCATTTGCTGGGCTACATCAATGAAGTGGATCCGCGGGATATCGAAAAAGGTGGCGGGGTGTATGTTTCCGGCGATTACATCGGTGCAAGTGGTATGGAATCCGAATATGAAAACCGACTGCGTGGCGAAAAAGGGTATGCCTTTTTGCTTAAAGACAATTTGGGTCGGATTGTCGGGGAGTTTGAAAACGGCAATTTTGACACCCTGCCTGCCAGTGGCGATGACCTGATCTCGTCGATTGACGTGCGCCTGCAAGCCTATGGCGAACAACTCATGCAGAATAAAACAGGGAGCGTAGTAGCCATTGAACCTGAAACCGGTGAAATACTGGCCATGGTCAGTACGCCAACCTATGACCCAAATGACCTGACTATGACCCAGGACCGCGGCCCGGTATTCAGCCGCCTGCTGACCGATCCACTCAAACCCTTTTTCGACCGAACGGTCATGGCCAAGTATCCGCCCGGGTCAATATTCAAAACCGTTGTAACACTGATTGGCCTCCAGGAAGGAACGCTAAATCCCAATGCCGGTGTAAGCTGCAACGGAGGGTACTTCTACGCCGGCCGGCTGTACAAATGCCACCACCACAGCCATGTGGGTAATGTGGTTGATGCGCTGGCCTATTCCTGCAATACATTTTATTTCAGCGAATTCCGCGATGCAGTCGACAAATTTGGCTTCTCCAATCCACAAGCGGGTTTGGATATGTTTGTCAAATATTGCCACCAACTCGGCCTGGGCCGTCAACTTGGCGTGGATTACCCCAATGAAAGCGCCGGCAATATCCCGGACTCCAAATATTACGACCGCATTTACCCACGCAAGCTCGGTGGCTGGCGCTCGCCCACCATCATGTCGGTCGGAATCGGGCAGGGCGAATTACAATTGACCACCTTGCAAATGGCGAACCTCGCCGCTTGCATTGCCAACCGCGGTTTTTGGTACCCGCCACACCTGGCCAAGCGTTTTCTCTCGGGGGGCAAGATTCCAGAAGAATTCCTGACACCTCAAGAAGTCAGTATTGATAAACAATATTTTGAAATGGTTGTGGAGGGAATGGCTCAGTGTGTGAATCGCGGTACTGCACGCTCTTGCGCTATTCCCGATATTCAGGTATGTGGGAAAACAGGTACCAGCCAAAACCCGCACGGGGACGACCACTCAGTATTTTTTGCGTTTGCACCAAAGGATAAACCCAAAATTGCCATTGCCGTGTACGTTGAAAACGCCACTTGGGGTGCCACCTATGCAGCGCCGATCGCCAGTTTGATGATCGAAAAATACCTCAACGACAGCATTGCACCTTCGCGTAAGCACATGGAAGAGCGCATGTTCAACGCCAACCTTACCGACAAATACCTGGAAAACATTCGCAGGGCAGCTGCCAAAGTTGAAAAGGCCAAGCCGGCGCCGGAACTACCTTCGCCCGATGTGCCTACAGATGAACCGCCGGCTAAGTCGCCTGCTACGACGAGCATCGATACACGGCCTCGTACGCGACGGTAGCGTTTTTTGTAAACTTTTCTGTGGGTATTACGACCAATCTAATGGCAAAGCGCAAACCATACAACACCAGCAACCCACCCGCCCAGCCATTCGTACCCATTCCACCACCACTTCGGGTGCTTGTGCTGTATGCCCTGGGGCAATTTGGTTGGTCGTTGGCCAGTTTCGGCGTAGCCAACCTGCTCATCTACTTTTACATGCCGCCTGAAACCGGAGAATCCTTTTTTCCAACGTTTATTCATCAGGGAGCGGTATTGGGCGTGCTGACGCTGATTGGTCTGCTAAGTGCCGGGGGGCGGGTATTCGACGCGCTCATCGACCCGATTGTGGCGAATTGGAGTGATCGCTCTACGGCGGCCGTTGGTAAGCGCCGCTGGTTTATGCGTTATGGCGCCCTGCCGTTTGTGGTGAGCAGCTTTTTAGTGTTTTACCCGCTTGGGGTGGGGGAGAGCGCCGGCAATTTCATGTGGCTGGCGCTTTGCCTGGCTGCGTACTATTTTTTCTTCACCTTTTATGTTATTCCGTACACGGCGCTCATCGCCGAACTTGGACATTCGTCCAAAGACCGGATGCTGATCAGCACTTTACTTTCGGTGGCTTGGGCACTGGGGTTTGTGGCTGGAAACAGTACCTACGCGCTGCAAAGTTTATTTGAACAACAAGGGAAATCGCCCGAAGTGGCGTTTCAAACCTCCTTGGCCTTGCTTAACGGGGTTGCCCTGGTTTTTTTGTTGCTGCCCGCTTTTTTCCTGAATGAAAAACGCTACGCTCGCCAACAGGACTCTGAACTGAGTATTTGGAATGCCCTTTTGGCCGTTTTTCGGAATCAGAATTTCCGGCGTTTCCTGAGTTCCGATTTATTGTATTGGCTGGCGCTCACCTTTATCCAACTTGGTGTGGGCTTTTACACAACGTTGTTGCTCGGACTTGATAAAGGCTATGCTTTTGTATTTTCCCTGGTCAGTTTTCTGGCCAGTTTCCTCTACTACGTGCCGGTGAATGCGCTGGTCAAACGATTTGGGAAAAAACGGCTTTTACTAGTCGCTTTTCTATTGTTTGCCCTTGTTTTTACAGGAGTAGCTTTTATAAAAAGTATTCCGTTGCCGCCACTGTGGATACTGTATGGACTGGCTTTGTTTGCGGCAATTCCGCTTGCCGTTTTCGGCATAGTTCCCAACGCCCTGATCGGCGATGTGGTTGAAGTGGAGGAGTTGCGTACCGGCCAGCGGCTTTCCGGCATGTTTTACGGTGTGCGTGCATTTGTGATGAAGGTGGGGATTTCCCTGGCCAACCTGATTTTTCCATCACTGTTGTTGCTTGGAAAAAGCCTCGATAATCCCGCCGGCGTGCAGGCTACGGCCTTTGCCGCGGTGGTTTTTTGCCTTGGAGGCTGGCGGGCTTTATTAATGATGAATGATGAGTGATGAATAGTTCCATTTTCCAGGGTGATGAACCCATTCATCACTCATCATTCATCACTCATCATTCTACCTTTTCCGCTTTGTACACAATGTAGTCGGTATCGCCCTGCCAGGGAAAGGCATTGACTTTTTGGCGGTAATAGCAACGCACAGTTTTGCCTTCCAGGGGCTGGAGTTGTTCATAAACGGCGCTGTTTTTAGCTGAAAATTCCCAGGTGCTTTGCTCAGTCATCATTACACTACCGGCAAGATGTAACTGGCCTTCATAGGTTTTGAAAAAGACGCCTTTTTTGGAAATTTTGAACAACGTGCCCGAACGAGAACCTTCGCTGATGGTATAGGTTCGGTAAATGTAGTAGCCCGCAGAGAACAGAAAAAGACCGACTATTCCGGCCCAAAGACCGCGGCGCAGCCATTTTCGGGCGCTTTGTTTTGCTTGATCGAATCTTGTAGACATAGTTTTTTTAAAAAATTATCTGAAAAGGCCAAAGACCAAATAATCAGGATGTTGAACCACTCCGCACTCCGTAATCCGCACACGTTACACCCCTTTCCGGCTTCCCCAAATCTGCACATGTAGCCGGTCGGTGTACCGGAAATTGTATTGTTTGCAAACTTCCACCAGCCAGCGCCGGCGTTGCAGGAGTTTTTGCCGGGTATTTCCTTCAGGCATGAGCCAGATCTTTTCCGCGGGTATCGAATACTGTGTCATCAACTGGAGCACCTCCTCCAGGTCCGTTTTTTCAGCCAATACAAATTTGAACAGGGCGCGAACATCCGCTGCAAAGAAACGATACACAGCGGGCTTCTCGCGTAGTTTCCGACCATTGTTACTGTTTTCCAGTTTAGGTGAAACATTGTATTGGTCGATCATTGCCTGAAACTCCGGCGTCGGCAGGAGGGTGCCGTTTGTTTCCACTTCAAAATGATAATTGGGATCTGTCCGACGGAGCAGGCGCATCAGCTGCACCAGGGTGGGCTGCTGGAGCATGGGCTCTCCGCCGGTCAGGATCACGTTTCGGCAGGGATATTGAGCCACTGCCGCTGCTACATCTTCAATGGCACACTGCGCGATCCAGGATTTTTTATCAAACTTGGTGTATCCCGGTTTGGCATCATTGGCGTGCTGAAACCGGGTGCCTGTCCAGTTCCAGGTGTAGTCGGTGTCGCACCAGATGCAATGCAGATTGCACAGGCTGGTGCGGACAAAAACGGAAGGCAGCCCCATGCTTTTTCCCTCTCCCTGTATGGAATAAAAGATTTCGGGTTGACCGTTCAGCCTTGCGAGTTTGAGTTTGGTATTCAATTAAAATTAATTTTTTTAGAGGTAAAAGCTACTCGTTGCAGCCTTATGAACCCTTTGGTTTTTATTTAACCGGCATGCATAAAGTTTGGGTAAAACACGCCATGTTGTGGCCGGAATTGCTCGAGCAGGGTACTGGTATTCTGAAGCCGAATCTGGTTTTAACTTGCATTAAAATTATTGTCATGCTAAACAATCGAAACAAACAATTTGCCGTGCTGGTGCTGCTGTTTATTGTAGCGCCCGGTATCCACTTTTTTGTATCGGGCGAAAATCACCTGGTCCCGGAATTTCGCGCTTATCTGGTTGGTGTACAAATTGCGTTGGGCACAGGTTTGGCCCTGTGGTTTTGGAGACGGGAAAATCCTGGAAAATAGGTTAAAGGTTGCTGCTCTTTGGGCATTAATCAAATAGCGCCGTTTGGCTAAATAGTTCATTTTCCACGGCAGCGCCTTCGGTTTGGCTATCCTGTGCGGGGGCATCGGGCAGCAGTCGTTTGACTATGCGGAGTTGATGCGTGTACCGGTTTTGTTCCGCGTTGAAGATGCCGAAATGGTCGAGTTTATCAATCCGCACTTTGCCGGAGGCGTGAATCAGGTAGCAATCGGGCAAAATGATGCCGACATGTCCGATATCGCCTTTGCCGTTGTCAAAAAAAGCGAGGTCACCGAGTTGGCATTGTTCCATGAAATCGACGGGGCGTCCCTGTGTAACCTGTTGGGGAGCATCGCGCAGGAGGCGGATGCCGGCAATTTTAAACACCATCTGGATCAGGCCTGAAGCATCGATGCCGAAGGGTGAGCGGCCGCCCCAGAGATAAGGCGCGTGCAGGTAGCGCCGGGCGATCTTGATCACCCAATCGCCGGTTTGCGGGGCCTGGTTGGGTGTAATTACCGGACCGGAAAACTGAAACGATTGGTCGCCCAACTGGCAACGCAAGCCATCATAGCCCGGCAGGGCGGCGCCGAGCGTGAGCGGGATAAAATGATCAGCCGCCATCAGGCCTTCCACAAGGGAGAGATTCAGCGCCGAATGTTCTTGGTAAGCGTCGTATTC
>JACJYO010000011.1 GCA_020636075.1 Lewinellaceae bacterium
GTGACCATCAATGGCCTGAAAATGCGGAAAGAACCCAATTTGAAATCTGGCGTCGTCACACGCCTGAAACTGGACGAGGAGGTTTTCTTTTTGAATGAAAAAAGCGAAAAACGGGATACGATCAATCTCGGCTATGAAACGGTCGCGGAATACTGGGTGAAAGTGCGCACCAAATCGGGCAAGGATGGCTGGGTGTTCGGCGCCGGGGTGCACTACTTTAAGATGAAGCGGAAGGGGGTGATGGAGTGATTTGAGTGCGGAATGCGGAATGCGGAGTGCGGATTACGGAGTGCGGAGTGGTTCACCTTTTCGTAAACCGGCAAATGACGTAATGACGCCCAATTGGCTGTGCCGGCCATCAAAGCCAAGCCTTCGGCAAAATAAAAAAGATCAAAGTTTTCCATGTTTCTGGTCAGGTTTTTGCTTAAGTCGCCCTCTTTGTAGAGGTGTTACTTAATTATTTTTTACAAAAAATTTGATATTTCGCAAATGGCACCTAATTTTGTACCGTCATTACTTCCGAATAAATTTGAATTTGACAATTAAGCATATCGCAACCATTCAAACCGGCCTTTTTGCAAAGCCCATTGCAAAAGGCGACGTGGTGTATTTGCAATCCAAGCATTTTGACGAACATGGCGTGCTTCACCGCGCGTTACACCCGGACCTGACTTTTGACAACATCACCGAAAAGCACTTGCTCAAACCCGGCGACGTATTGTTTGCAGCCAAGGGAACAAAAAACTTTGCGGCCGTATTCGAAAACCACAACCCGGCTTCGGTAGCGTCCACTTCATTTTTTGTGCTACGATTAACAGGCAATTTGGTGCTGCCGGAATTCCTGGCCTGGTTTCTTAATAATGCAAACACCCAGGAGTTTTTAAAAGCAAATGCACGGGGAACCGGAATCCCGTCCATTCGAAAATCAGTATTGGAGGAATTAGAGATTCCTGTACCGTCGATTGAAAAACAACGGCTGGTAGTCCAGGTAGCAGCGCTGGCATTGAAAGAAGCAACGTTAAGAACCGACATCCTCAACCACCGGAAAAAATTAAGCGAACAACAACTAATCAACGCGATAAAATAAAACCATGTCAAATAAGATCACACAAAAAGACATCAACGATGCTGTTTGGAAAGCCTGCGACACCTTCAGAGGAAGCATTGATCCAAGCGTTTACAAAGATTATGTGCTAACCATGCTTTTTCTCAAATACCTCAGCGATGTACATGATGACAAGTATGAAGTGCACCTGAAAAAGTACAATGGCGATAAAGAACGGGCAGATCGCGCCATGAAGCATGAACGCTTTGTCGTGCCGGAGCACAGCCATTTCAAATACCTGTACGACCACCGGAATGAAGCCAATATTGGCGAACTGATCAATATCGCCTTGACGGACCTAGAAGAAGCCAACCGGGAAAAACTTTACAGCGAAGATGGTGCAGGCATTTTCCAAAATATTGACTTCAACAGTAGCAAACTGGGCGAACCAAAGGACAAAAATACCCGGCTGAAAAACCTGCTGCTTGACTTCAACAAGGAAGCGCTGGACTTGCGGCCATCCCATTTGGACGGCGTGGACATCATCGGCGGTGCCTATATGTTCCTGATTGAAAATTTTGCCAGCGATGCCGGTAAAAAGGCAGGCGAATTTTTCACGCCCAAAGAAGTTTCTGCCCTCATCGCCAAACTCACCAAATCAAAACCCGGTTCCCGAATTTGCGACCCCACCTGCGGCTCTGCATCGCTGTTGATTAAGGCCGGCGAGGAAGTAGGCTCCGATAACTTTTCACTGTACGGACAGGAAGCCAATGGCAGCACCTGGGCACTGGCAGTGATGAATATGTTTTTGCACGGCTTTGACAATGCCACCATCCGTTGGGGCGATACCATCCGCAACCCCAAACTAAAGGAAGGCGATACCCTTATGAAATTCGATACTGTAGTAGCCAATCCGCCTTTTTCACTGGATAAGTGGGGCAAAGTGGAGGACAAAGATGGCGACAAAACCACCGTCAGCTACGACCCCGAAAGCGATATGTACAACCGCTTTTGGCGGGGCGTGCCGCCCAAAAGCAAAGGCGATTGGGCGTTTATCAGCCACATGATCGAAACGCTGAACGAACAAGGCAAAGCCGGCGTGGTGGTGCCGCACGGCGTGCTGTTCCGGGGCGCCAGCGAAGGCAGAATTCGGCAGCGTACCATCGAAGAAAACTTGCTGGAAGCAGTGATCGGGCTGCCTGCCAACCTGTTTTTCGGAACGGGTATTCCGGCTGCCATTTTGATTTTCAACAAAGCCAAAACCAGCAACAACGTCCTGTTTATCGATGCCAGTAAGGAATTTGAATCGGCCAAAAACCAAAACAAACTCCGCGAAACCGATATCAATCATATCGTTACGACCTATCGCGACTTTACAGCCGGAAAACTGCAACCCGGCATCGCAGAAGACAAATTCAGCTACGTAGCCACATTTGCTGAAATACAGGAAAACGATTTTAACCTGAACATCCCCCGTTACGTGGACACCTTCGAAGAAGAACCGGAAGTAGACATTGCTGCCGTGCAAAAGGAGATTGAACAACTGGAGGCAGACCTAAAAAGCGTGCAGGCGGAAATGGATAAATACCTTAAAGAACTTATGCAGTAAAATATGGCAAAGGCAAAAGCGAAAAAAACAACCATTAATGTCCAAGGGCTGGCAGTTACCATTATTAGCCAGTCGCAAGATGATTTTATTTCAATAACGGACATTGCCCGCCATAAAGATGCAGAGCGGAGCGACTACATCCTTCAAAACTGGCTGCGCAACCGCAGTACGATTGAATTTATTGGGCTATGGGAGCAATTGCATAACCCGAGTTTCAATTCCATCGAATTCGATGGAATTAAAAATCAGGCCGGCTCAAACAGTTTTTCATTGACTCCTAAACGGTGGATTGAATCTACCAATGCTGTTGGAATTATTTCAAAAACAGGGCGCTATGGCGGTACCTATGCTCACCGGGACATTGCCTTTGAGTTTGCCTCCTGGATCAGTGCCGAGTTTAAACTGTACCTGATTGTTGAATTCCAACGCCTCAAAGAAGACGAAAACCGCAGACTGTCTCTCGAATGGAACCTGAACCGCACCCTGGCCAAAATCAACTACCGCATCCATACCGATGCCATTAAGGAAAACATCATTCCACCCAGTATTTCCCGGGAACAGCAACAACACATCTATGCCACCGAAGCCGATGTGCTGAACGTGGCCCTTTTCGGCAAAACCGCCCAGCAATGGCGCAAGGAAAACCCCGGCAAAGAAGGAAATATCCGCGACTACAGCACCCTGGAGCAACTGCTCGTACTCGCCAACCTCGAAAGCATGAATGCCGAGTTTATCCGCATGGAACTGCCGCAGGGGGAGCGACTGCGAAATCTTAATGCTATTGCTATACAGCAACTGAGGTCGTTGGTGGGGAATACAAATCTTAAAAAGTTGGGCGATGGAACATAGTCCGAACCATGAATTGCCTGATTTTCATGATGGACATGATTTTGACAATACAAATCAAAACAAGCACATGAATCCAAAAAAGTATAGAGCAAATAAATGGAAGATCCCGGAGGATTGGGAGGTGAAGAAATTAGAGGAAGTAGCGTCTATTCAAACAGGGATTCAAAAAGGAGCAAAAAAAAATGGTGAAACAATCAGATTGCCCTACTTGCGAGTAGCAAACGTCCAGGAAGACTCCTTGAATTTAGTTGAAATTAAGGAAATTGATGTCCCAATTGAAAAGGTAGAAAGGTATTTGTTGAAAAGAGGAGACGTATTAATGACGGAAGGTGGTGATTTCGATAAGTTGGGGCGAGGAACTATTTGGAATAATGAAATCAAACGCTGTGTGCATCAAAACCACATTTTTGTTGTCAGACCTGATCCGCGCAGACTTACTGAGACTGTTCATTAAAGTGTGTCTGCTTAACTTAACGCATTATGGCAAAGAAGAAAAAGAAAGAGACACTTGAGGACTTAATCCCGGATGCCAATCTACGCGATCGCATGGTAGAACACTTGTATTCAAAAAAGCCTTTGCTGAGTGAAGGTAGTGTATTTAGTGAGTTACTCCAATCGATGGTGAACAAGATGTTGGATGGTGAGGCTACCGATTTTCTGGATGAAGAACGCGCCTCGGGTCAGGAGAACAAGCGCAACGGCTACACGTCAAAGCAGGTATTGTCTGCTGCGGGACCGCTATCGATCCGGACACCTCGGGACCGCAATGGGGACTTTGAGCCTGAGTTGTTAGAAAAGGGTCAGCGGGAGTTGTCCAGTGGAGTAGACGAGCAAATTATCGCTTTATATGCTCAGGGCAATTCCGTAGAGGATGTACGTCGATTGTTAGCCAAGTTATACGGTATATCGGTTTCTGCGGGCAAGATTTCCGCCATTACGGACAAAGTGCTTCCGGAAATACAGTCCTGGCGCAGCCGTCGTTTGCGCTCGATGTATGCGATCATCTATTTGGATGCGGTGCATTTTAAGGTGCGCTACGAAGGGCAATACACTAGTCGGGCATTCTACACGGTGTACGGGATTGATGCGGAGGGTCAGCGCGACTTGTTGGGCCTGTATATCAATGAAAATGAGGGTGCTAGCCGCTGGGGTCTGGTTTTGAAGATTTAAAAAGAACGGGGCGTGGAAGATGTATTGGTCTTCTGTACGGACGATTTGGCCGGCTTTAGCGAAGCCATTTCAGAGGTTTACCCCTGGCAATTATCCAGAAGTGTATCGTGCATAAAGTGCGTAGTTCTACCCGCTTTGTCGACGACAAGGATCTCAAATCGGTACGCAAGGGTTTACGCACCGTTTACACGGCGCTCTCAGGGAAGCAGCCAGAACCGCACTGGAGGCATTTGCAGTAGCCTGGGGTGGCAAATATGGCAGTTTGGTAGACAGTTGGGAAAGGGATTGGGAAGAGTTGATGGCCTTTATGGATTACCCCAAGGATTTGCGTCGAATGATCTATACGACCAACCCTGTCGAGGCATTGCACCGCATTATTCGCAAACTCATTAAGGGCAAAGCAGCATGGGTCTCAGACACCGCACTCATTAAGCAAATCTATCTTTGCTTGATGCACAATGAGAAGTCCTGGAAAGGAATGCTTTGGGATGGAAATCCATCCAAAGAGAACTGATCCAGATGTACGGAGAACGGTATTCCAGGCACCTGGTAGAAAAATAAATGAGCGCGCTTCGCGCCGCTTTCCGGCCTACGGCCTCAAGCGGCGCGAAGCGCCAAGATTGAAATTAATTTTTAACCTCAGACACACTTAATTGAACTATCCCGACTTACTCCGTATTTTCTCAATTTATTGACGAGCAGTGAGAGAGGGAGACAATATTTTATTTCTTGCTCAAAACAAAGTACAAACTTAGCAAGTATTAACTCTAGCCAGTTAAAGCAATTCCCTATCCCACTCCCACCCCTCCCCGAACAACGCGCCATAGCCCAAATCCTCACCACCTGGGACACCGCCATCCAAAAAACCGAACAACTCATAGCCCAAAAAGAACAGCGCAAAAAATGGCTGATGCAGCAGCTGCTTACGGGGAAAAAGCGGTTGGCGGGGTTTGGTGGAGCGTGGAAAAACTTCGGTGCCGGAGAAATATTTAAAAGTGTGTCTGTCAAAGGATTTGATAATGAGGAACTATTATCAGCAACTCAAGACCGTGGCATTATTCCAAGAAGCTTATTAGAGGCTAGAGTAACTATGCCAATGGGGGATACCAAGTCTTTCAAGTTGGTTGAAAAAGGCAATTTTGTAATTAGCTTACGTTCCTTTCAAGGAGGTTTAGAATATTCAAACTATAGAGGCATTGTAAGTCCTGCTTACACTGTTCTAAAGTCTAAAAAGAATATTAGTAATGAATTCTACAAGCATTATTTCAAATGCTACGATTTTATTGGTCATTTGGCCATCGCTGTTATTGGAATTCGAGAGGGAAAGCAAATTAGTTACGAAGATTTTTGCACCGTAAAAGTGCCTTACCCTTCTCTCGAAGAACAAACCGCCATTGCTCAAGTCCTCCAAGCGGCCGACAAAGAAATACAGCTGCTAAAAGCAAAATCAGAAAAGCTGCGGGAGCAGAAGAAGGGGTTGATGCAGGTGTTGCTGACGGGGAAGAAAAGGTTGAACATTTTAAAGTATTGACCGATGCAAGAACATGAATTGCAAGAGTTATTGGCAGACCTTTTAACGGAGGGCAAAGAGCAGACATGGCTTGAATTTAAGACTAATGTGGCTCAACAAAAGGCAAGTCTTACCCCCGAAGGAATAGGCGAGTACATTTCTGCCCTGTCAAATGGAGCATGCATTAGCAACAAGGATTTCGGATATCTAGTACTGGGTATTCAGGACCAGACACATGCGGTGGTAGGTACCAATTTTAAGCCTTATCAATACAAGATCGGCAATCAGGATTTTGAATTGTGGTTACGAACTTTGCTTTATCCGAAAATTAATTTTGAAATCTTTGAGTTTGCTTTTCAGGACAGGCCTATAGTCTTGTTTCGAATTCCCGCGGCTAAAGCAGAGCCCGTTAATTTTCAGAAAAAACCTTTTATACGTATCAACAGCCAGAAAACCGATTTGCGTAACCATCCGAATTATGTAAGGCAGATATATAATTCACAGGACGATTGGAGCGCTGCCATTGTACCCGGCGCCGCTATACGTGATTTAGATGGAGCCGCTATTCAACTGGCACGCTTAAACTTCAAAAACAAGTTTCCGGAGAAAGCAACAGAAGTTGATGGCTGGGATGACAGCACCTTTTTAAACAAGGCGAAAATCACCATCAAAGGAAAAATTACCCGAACGGCCATCATACTCTTGGGAAAAGAGGAATCGGAACATTTTATCAACCCTGCTGAAGCGAAAGTCCGCTGGTTGCTCAAAGACATCAAAGGCAATGATAAGGATTATGCCATATTCTGTTGCCCCCTGTTGTTGGCGGTCGATAAGGTGTATGCCAAGATACGCAATCTCAAATACCGCTACATCAAAGACGGTACATTGTTCCCGGATGAAGTAAACCAATACGAACCTTACACTATCCGCGAAGCGTTGAACAATTGTATCGCCCACCAAGATTATACCAAACACGGCCGTATTAATGTGGTGGAGATGGATGACCAGTTGATCTTTACCAACCTGGGCTCATTTATCCCGGGCAGCGTAGAAAAGGTGGTAAAAGAAGACGCCCCGGAAGAGCATTACAGAAACCGGTTTTTAGCCACTGCCATGTTTAACCTGAAAATGGTCGATACGGTGGGTGGTGGGATCAGGAAGATGTTTAACTTCCAACGGGAACGCTTTTTCCCTATGCCCGACTATGATTTGTCGGAAGGCAAGGTGAAAGTGACTATTAGCGGGAAGGTATTGGATATGGAATATGCCCGGCTGCTGTCGAGGAATAAAGACCTTACCCTGGAAGAGATTATCATGCTGGACAAAGTGCAGAAAAAGCAAGCCTTAAGCCCAACTGAAGAAAAGCACTTGAGAACTCAAAAGTTGATTGAAGGAAGGAAACCGAACTACTACATAGGTATTAATGTGGCTCAAAAAACAGGGCAAAAAGCCACGTACTCTAAAAACAAAGCTTTTGATAAGAGATATTACCTGGATTTAATTGAGAAAGCTATCAGAGAGCATGGCAGTGTAGACCGTAAGGATATAGATGAATTGCTTTGGAATAAATTACCTGACTGGATGAATGAGGAACAAAAGAAGAATAAGGTTACTAATCTTATCGCTGAACTTAGGAGGCATAAAGTAATTATCAATTTAGGCTCGGATACTAAGCCCAATTGGGTGTTGCATAGGCCCGGTGATTAAAGAACTTACAAGAGAGTTACAAGAGAATTACAAGAGAGTTACAAGAGAATATGATTGGTTTTGCAACTGCCGGTGGCAATTATGATGATTTCCAGCGGATGACAAGGTGGTGTTCATGTAAAGAAAACCGCCATTTTCTTTACATGACAACCGCCTCATGTAAAGATTCTTATATCGAAGTATGGATTCTACAAAATAAGATTCGCCATGCACACGCCCAGCTTCAAAGAAGACCATATCAGCCAAATCCCAGCCTTGCAGCTGCTGCAAACGCTGGGCTACACCTATTTGAGTCCGGCGGAAGCCGAAAAACTCCGGGGCGGCAAAACAACCAATGTCCTGCTGGACGAGGTGTTGCGCAAGCAATTGAAGGAAATCAACAGCATCCGGGTAAGCGCTACCAAAACGAGCATCTTCACCGATGAAAACATCGAACGGGGTATTCAGGCATTAAAAAACCTGCCCATGCACGAGGGCTATATCGCTGCCTGTGAAAAAGCGTACAACCTGCTCACGCTGGGACAGGCATTGGAGCAAAGTATTGACGGCGACAAGAAAAGTTTTACCCTGCAATACGTAGACTGGAATAACCTGGCGAACAACGTATTCCATGTCACCGAAGAGTTCAGTGTAATGCGCAGCGCCAGCAAGGAGCATTACCGTCCCGATTTGGTGCTGTTTGTAAACGGTATACCGCTTTGTATTGTCGAGTGCAAGCGCCCCGACATGAAAGCGCCGCTGGCACAGGCTATTAGCCAACATCTGCGTAACCAGCAGGAAGACGGCATCCGCAATTTGTATGTGTACGCGCAACTCATCCTGAGCATAGCCACGCAGGAAGCCGCTTTTGCAACCAATGGTACGCCGGAGAAGTTCTGGTCCAAATGGACCGAAAAGTTCGATAGCGATGAAGCGGAACGGCAGTACCGCGGTGCGTTGCAAACCTTAAAAAATACACCGCTGCCGGCGACACAAAAGGATAAATTATTCGCTGAGCGTTTCAGGTATGTCCGGCAATACTTTGATGCCATGGAACAGGAGGCGATTCTTCCTACTGTTCAGGATGAATACCTGTACGGGTTGTGTCGGCCCGAACGGTTGATGGACCTGGTTTTTAACTTCATACTGTTTGACAACGGAGTGAAGAAAATAGCCCGGTATCAACAGTTTTTTGCCATTAAAAAATCTATGCAACGGATAATAAACATTGAAAATGGTAAAAGAACTGGCGGCGTCATCTGGCACACACAAGGCAGCGGAAAGTCATTGACAATGGTCATGTTGGCGCAAGCCATTGCGCTGGAACCAACAATCCGAAACCCCAAAATTGTATTGGTAACCGACCGAACTGATTTGGACGATCAGCTAACCGGAACCTTTCGCAAATGCGGCATGTTTGTGGAAAATGCCACTACCGGGCAACGCTTGGTGGATTTGCTGGAAAGCAAGAGCGATGCTGTGGTAACCACCATCATCAACAAGTTTGTGGCGGCGATCAACAAAATCAGTCAGCCCCTGCAAAGCCATGATATTTTTGTTTTGATAGATGAGGGTCACCGGACGCAGCACGGCATTTTCAATATTGAAATGCAAAAGACCTTGCCCAATGCTTGTTTTATTGCCATGACGGGCACCCCGCTTTTCAAAAAAGACAAAAACACAGCAGCGAAATTTGGCGGGGTGATCGATGCTTACACCGTTGATCAGGCCGTAAGCGACAAAGCCGTTGTGCCCTTGTTGTATGAAGGCCGGGTGGCGCATCAACAGGTAAACGAAAGCCCAATCGACACCTACTTCGGAATGGTTTCTGAACCATTGACCGATTATCAAAAAGCCGACTTGAAAAAGAAATTTTCAAGGGCAGACCAACTCAATAGTGCGGAACAAAAAATCTATGCCATCGCCTGGGATATAAGCAGGCACTACAGAGACAACTGGCAGGGCACGCCATTTAAGGCACAACTGGTTTGTGATAAAAAAGTGAACGCCATACGTTATAAATCGTTTTTGGATGAAATTGGGATTGTGAGCAGTGAAGTCTTGATTTCGTCTATTGATGAACGGGAAGGTGAAGAAAGCGTTTATGAAAAATCCACCGAGCAGGAAAACCGCTTTTGGAAAAAGATGATGGATGAACATGGCAACTCAAAATCGTATGAGAAGAATATCATCAGTCGTTTCAAAAACCAAAAAGACCCGGAAATTATTATTGTCGTCGACAAGCTACTTACCGGCTTTGACGAACCCAAAAACACGGTATTGTACCTCACCCGAAATTTGCAAGGCCATAAATTGTTACAAGCTATTGCACGCGTAAACCGGGTTTATCCCGACAAAGAATTTGGTTACATCATTGACTATTACGGCGTGATAGAAAATCTGGATGATGCCTTACAGCTATACTCCTCATTTGAAGAATTTGACGATGAGGATTTGATTGGCACGCTCACCGATATCAATGAAGAAATAAAGAAGTTGCCGCAGAAACATGCTGATTTGTGGGACATCTTTAAAGCCATACCCAACAGACGGGATGCCGAGGCTTACCAACAATTATTAAAAGATGAAGCCATCCGGGTTTTGTTTTACGATAAGCTGGCTACATATGCCAAGAGCTTAAAGTTGGCACTTTCATCTATTCAGTTTCACAAGGACGTTGATGAAAAAACGATCAACCGTTACAAAGAGGACCTGGCGATGTTCCTGAAACTACGTTTGGCTGTGGTTGAGCGCTATAGTGATGCGATTGATTATAAACAATACGAAGGTCAAATCCAGAAATTGATAGACACGCACATCACCACCGAAAAAGTAGAAACCATCACCGAATTGGTAAACATTTTCGACAAAGAGAAATTTCAACAGGAAGTAGAAAACACCACAGGGAAAGCTGCAAAAGCAGACAAGATTGCCAGCAGAACAGCAAAGCATATTACGGAGAAGATGGATGAAGATCCCGCTTTTTACAAGAAGTTTTCTCAAATGTTAAAAGAAACCATAGCCGACTACGAAGCGAAACGAATAAACGAAGCACAATACTTGAATAAAGTCCAGGAAATCATGAATAATGTTTTGGCGCATACCGACAATGATATTCCCGAACAATTGAAAAATAGATATGTGGCAAAAGCATTTTACGGGTTGACAGTAGAGGCGTTGGCGGATAAAATCCAAGACGATATTATTCGCAAGCAAGTTTCGACTCAAACAGCAATGTTTATTGATGAACTGATTCAACGATCAGTTTTGGATAACGGTATACCAATTATTGATTGGCAATTCAAAACAAATATTACCGGCAAACTTCTTATCGATATTGGGGATTATTTAATTGATGAAGTAAGGGATAAATACAATATAGAAATGTCGTTTAAAGAAATGGATAAAATTGCTGAAGCCTGTATTGACGTTGCTAAAATCCGTTACAAGTAATGACAGAAGCGATTCAATTTGGGAGCAAAAAAATAGATTTCCGTTTGGAGTACTCTGAGCGGAAATCGCTTGGCATTACGGTAAATCCGGATATGGAGGTACTTGTAAAGGCGCCAATGGAAACTCCTATTGAAAAAATAAAAGAAAAGCTAAGAAAAAAAGCGTCCTGGATAATCAAGCAGCAAAGTTTCTTTCTTTCGTTCCAGCCCAAAATACCCGCCAGGAAATATATGAGTGGTGAGACACATTTATATTTAGGCAGACAGTATCGTCTGCAAGTATATCTTGGTGAAATTGAATCAGTCAAACTGAAAGGAAAATACATAGAAGTTGTTGCCAAAGAAAAATCAAGAGTAAAGCAACTAGTGCTTGACTGGTATTTGCTTCATGCCAAAACTAAGCTCCGTACGATTGCAAAGCCACTAATTGAAAAATTTAAAAAGTATAATGTTGAACCGAGTTCTATTGTGCTTAGGGAAATGCCAACACGTTGGGGAAGTTGCACCCCAAAAGGGAAAATTATTTTGAATCCTGAATTAATCAAGGCACCTAAAGGCTGCATTGAATATGTGGTCATTCATGAGTTATGCCATTTGATATACCATGATCACACACAAAAGTTTATTGACTTGCAAACCAAGGAAATGAAGGATTGGGAAACATGGAAAATGAAACTCGAAAAACTTTTAGCATAATTGTTAATTTATCCACCATGCCAACAAAATTCCTCCCGGCCATCCTCTGGCTAGCCATCATCACTTACCTTTCCACGCAAGGAGGCATTTCGGTGCCCGAATTCAACCTCATTCAAATGGACAAAGTGGGCCATGCAACGGCCTATTGCCTGCTGGTTTGGCTGCTGTTGTTTGGCTGGTACCGCTTTGAACCAGGAAGGGCAACTTGGGCGGTGGGGCTGCTGGTGTTTCTGGCAGCATCCGGATACGGGATTTTGATGGAGTTCGTGCAGTTTACCTGGTTCCCAAACCGCCATTTCGAAGTCGATGATATGCTTGCCAATGCCTTTGGGGCTGCCATTGCCTGGATGACTTTTGATAGATTGAAACAATTTTTCCGATCCCTTTTGACTGAAAAAACATAATTCCTATGGCGCTTCTGATTCCCTGCCGCGATTTTACCCCCCAATTTGGCGAAAACTGCTTTCTGGCCGAAAATGCCACCATTATCGGCGATGTTATCATGGGCGACGAATGCTCGGTTTGGTTTCAGGCGGTCGTGCGCGGTGATGTTAATTTTATCCGCATCGGCAACAAAGTGAATATCCAGGACGGCGCCATCCTGCACGGTACCTACCAAAAATGCGGCACGACCATCGGCAACAATGTCAGCATCGGCCATCGCGCTCTGGTGCATGGCTGCACACTGCACGACAATGTGCTCGTGGGCATGGGCGCCATCATCATGGATCAGGCTGTGGTGGAGGAAAATTGTCTGATTGCTGCCGGGGCTGTGGTTTTGGAAAACACCGTTTGCGAGAGCGGTGGCGTGTACGCCGGCGTGCCGGCCCGCCGGGTCAAGGAATTGACGCCCGAACTCTTCAAAGGGCAGATCGAGCGCATTTCGAATAATTATGTGTTTTATGCGTCGTGGTTTAAATAACGCCCTTTTTTGTCCCACCGATGAATCGGTGGGCTGAGAAATGAATCGGTGGGCTGAGAAATGAATCGGTGGGCTGAGAATGTAATTTTAGCCCTCAGCCGCATAGCCCTCAACTTATGTAACCAGCGTGGGTGGACAACTTTTCAAATTTCAAATTGGGCTTTTCAAATTTGACTTAAAAGAAACTTTTCAAACCAGCGTTGCTGCTCAAAAAGTCAAAAGTTCAATTTGAAAAGTTCAATTTGAAAAATGTTCACCCACGCTGATTGCATAAGTTGATGGCATAGCCCTCAATTCCACATATTACAAGTGATCAGCCAGCGCCCATCGTCCTGCCGTTCAAACACCATCAGGCGGTTATTGGGAATGTCGGTTTTTACCGTTTGCTGGCCGTCTTTTTCATACGTAAATGACAAGGTGGATGTGCCGCGCACATAGGCCACATTGCCGTCGAGTTTTAGCTCATCGAGGGTATAGTCGAAGCGCTGGATGGTCGTGGTAGAGCCATCTGCGGGAAACCAATGTTGCCGTATGGCGTCCATGCCGGTCACCGGCGCCATCCCGGGCGGCATCAGCACAGCATCGGGGGAGAAAAGCCGGAGCAAAGCGGCACTGTCGCCACGGAGCCAGGCGGCATGATAGTTTGCATAAGCCACCCGCACACTGTCCAAAGCACGCCGGTAGGTACCGCCGGGGTTGGGGCCGAGGTTGCGCCAGCGTTGGTCGACCATAGGGCCGGTCGTCATTCCACCGAGCAGGTGCATGTGAATGTGAAAGACCGATTGCCCGGAATCCTCATTGGTATTGATGGCCAGGCGGTAGCCGGTTTCGGCAATGCCGCGCTCTTCGGCAATCTTTTTGGCCGCCCAAAACATACGGGCGATCACGGCGCTATCGGCATCGGTGAGGTCGTTGATGGTCGGGATGCGTTTGCGGGGGATGATCAGCACATGCACTGGCGCCTGCGGAGCGAATGAATTCAGCACCAGCACCAGGTCGTCTTCGTAAGCGATCCGGTCCGGGTACTTCCCGTCGATCTCATCCTGAAAGGGCGAAGGGCCGGCCAGTTGATCGGCTTTGCGTTTTTGGTAGGCCTCGGATTGGGCAAACAAGAGTATCGGAAAAAGTAGCAAGACTGGAGATAAGCAGTGTTTCATACATCTGGAATTTAAACACGGAGACACGGAGAGCACGGAGTTTTTACTGCCTTCGGCAGTTATTTTTCAGACAGGATTTACAAGCCTTAAACAGGCTTAACACTAGTTGATCCTGTCAATCCTGTCTAAACCAGAAATCGCCGAAGGCGATAAAAACTCCGTGCTCTCCGTGCCTCCGTGGTAAATAAACATCACTTCCGCGCAAGATACACCCCTGCCAGAATAATCCCCGTGCCTGCCAGGTCAGCCAGCCCGACTACCTCCCCATCGAGCGCACCCAGGGCCAGGGCGGCTACCGGCAGGAGGTAAGTTACCGAAGTGGCAAACACGGCGCTGGTGCGCTGCATCAGCCAAAAGTACAAAATGGAGCCGCCGACCGTGCCCAGGGCGGCCAGGTAGAAGATCAAGCCCAGACCTTTCCAGCCTTCCGGGTGTTCCCAGGCCACCGACCAGCCCCCCGACCACCAGAGGCCAAGCAAAAAGATCCAGCCGGTGAGGATGAAAGCCGCCGAGGCGATGGCTGCCGGATGCAGGTCGCGCAGGTGGTTGTTCACCACATTGGCATTTATGGCATAGCACAAGGCGCCGCCCGCACAGAGCAGGGCATAAAACCAGTTGCCGCTAACGGCACTGCTGGCATTGTACAGGATGAGTATGGCGGCGCCAACCAGGCCCAGCAGTACGCCGAGCAGCTTATCGCGCTTGAACGCCATTTGGAAAAACAATACGCCGAGGGTAAGGGTAAAGAGTGGCGTCAGTGCGTTCAGCACGCCGGCCAGGCTGCTGCTCACCTGTTTTTGAGCAACAGCAAAGAAAAAGTTGGGAATTGCCGAGCCGCAAAAAGCCACTACGGCCAGGGGTTTCCAACGCTTCCAGTCAATTTTAGACCAGAAAATCACTGCAACGGGCACATAAATAATCAGGGCTAAGACCAGGCGCCACATGGTCATTTGCATGGAACTGAAAATGGCCACCGAGTGCTTGATAAACAAAAACGATGCGCCCCAGATCAGGGTGAGCACCAACAGTAAAAACCAATCAAAGGCGGCGGGTGGGCGGTTGGACATGATAAATGCGGGGAGCGGCTTATTCAGTTTTCCGGCTTCGTGAAGTTCAAGATACAAAAGAACGCAAGCTGTGCGGATTGGTTGCGATTTTTTTCGGGATAGATTTTCCGCTGCTCTTGAAGCCTGAGACCAGGATATTCCGGGCCGGAACATTTCCATTTAGCCATATTGGCAGGTGGCTTTTGATTGTTTTGGTAAAAAAGTATTAAGCATTAATTATATTTGGAGGTCGCGCTATACTTCAAAATGTTTAATTAAGCCAAGCCTTAATTCAAATGAAATCAATCAGACTATCCTGCGCCCTTCTCTTCCTGTTTTGTTTGCTGGTGTTACCGCTGCATGCACAATCGCCGACCTGCGACACCTTTTTTATGAAAAACAGATTGCGGTTTACTGTATTGATCGATTCTATCGTTCAAAAAACGGTTTATTGCAAACTATGCCCGGCTACAGATTCCAGGCAATTCAATATAAACCTGGATTCGGTGCAATCCTATAAAATCAATTCTGACTCCCAAATAATAGTGCAACTACGGGCAATTGAGTATTGGGAGTCATATTTGAAAAAAATGAACCCGCTAAAAAAATGGATTTTTAAACATAAAGCCAAAAAAGTAACACGGTCAATCCTGGAAGACCAGCGAATTTCAGTCAAATACAGCGATGCAAATAATAGGCCGGTGCAAGTCAGCGGCAAGGTCAAACGGATTAGTGCCAATAGTTTGGTTTTAGAAACCTCTGATGGTGAAACACTGAAAATCAGCACAAAAAGTGTAATAGAAATAGATGCAAATAGAAGAACCAACAAAAAGGTCGCTATGCTGGGGTGGCTCTTTTTGATTGTGGGTTTTATCGGTGGCTTAATATTAGTGCGCAAACTGGTAGATGAGTTTAGTCCATTTGGAAGCAGTGATCCATCGACCAGTACAGATTGGGGCTGCATGGGAATGGCATTTCTCTTCTTGAGCGGTGGACTCATATTGCTATTTAACAGTCCGCGAAAAATAAAACAACCCTTTTCCGACAAGTGGGACATTACAGAAACGACCAACGACGCGCCGAAAAACGCATCTGGTACGAAGCTAAAAGAACTCCCATAGTTTTGCAACATACCGGGCACACGCCAATGGACGGTGTGTGAAATTTTTCATTGAATGGTTTCTAAAAGTTGGGCTAATTTTAAATATTAGCACTTACAAACCAGATTGATGGGTATTTTGTGTTTGACCTTCTCTTTTCTGGGTTTTAGAAATATTGTAACCATAAAAACTTAAGGGATATGACCGCTCAAAAAGTACTCCTCCTGGCATTTTTATGCCTTCCCCACTTATCATACACGCAAACAGTTGAATGGGTCCGGCAAATAGGTGGATCCGGCACAGACGCTGCAAATTCTATTGTTGTTGATGCCACTGGAAATATTTATACCACAGGATCATTCGCCGATACTGCGGACTTTGACCCTGGCCCGGGAGTTTTGAATTTTATCTCGGCCGGTTTGAGCGATGCTTGTATTCAGAAATTGGATTCGGAGGGCAATCTGATCTGGGCACGTCAAATGGGCGGTATCGGTTCAGAGGGCTGCAGATCTATTGCAGTAGACGCTGCAGGCAATGTGTATACGACGGGCAGTTTTCAAGAAACTGTCGATTTTGACCCCGGGCCGGGCACCTTAAACTTTACAGCCATCGGAAGTAGTGATATCTATATTCAAAAACTGGATTCGGAGGGCAATTTGGTTTGGGCACGTCAAATGGGCGGCGCTAATCAGGATAGTGGCGCCGGAATCGCTGTGGATGCTGCAGGCAATGTGTATACTACGGGTACTTTTGTGGGTTTTGTTGATTTCGACCCAGGCGTAGATGTGCTTCAATTGACTCCGGCTGCCCTGGATGATATTTATGTTCAAAAACTGGATGCTTCGGGAGCCTTGGTTTGGGCCAAAAGTATGGGCGGAAATAATTCCGACATAGCATTCACAATCGCGCTGGACGCCTCCGGCAACCTGTATGTCGCCGGCAGGTTTGAAGGAACAGCCGATTTTGATCCGGGCCCAGGTGTGTACAATTTAACGTCAGCAGGTCAAGAAGATATTTTTGTGCTAAAACTGAATGACACGGGTGATTTGCTGTGGGCCAAACAAATGGGCGGCGCCGAGGATGATATTGCCTATGCAGTTAAAGTAGATTCTTTGGAGCATGTGTACCTGACGGGTGAGTTTCGCGGAACAGCTGATTTTGACCCCGGTCCGGAAATCTTAAACTTTACAGCAAACGGCAGTAGTGATATCTATATTCAAAAACTGGATAAATCCGGCGCATTGGTATGGGCCAGACAAATTGGTGGAACCGGAGTAGACTGGAGTACTGCACTGGCCCTTGATCCGTCAGGAAATGTGTATACGACGGGTACATTTATGTCAACGGTTGATTTTGACCCCGGCCCGGATACACTTGACGCCGCAGCAACCGGTAGTTTAGATATTTTCATTTTAAAATTGAACACCCTGGGCGAATTCGAATGGGTAAATACTTTTGGAAGTTCGCTTATTGACAGGGGACTAGCAATTACGGTGGATGATGAGCATGTACTTACTTCAGGGTATTTTAGTAAAATGGTTGAATTTGACCCGGGCAACCCCCTTTCAACCCTGACTTCTTCCGGTAATGTGGATATTTTTATTCTGAAAATGAGTCAGGAGATTTCAGGGACTCTGGACAACACGTTCGCTAAAGGAATAAGTGTATACCCAAATCCGACTACTGGTGCAGGTACCGTTGATTTAAATGCTCCGTATGCGAAGGTTACTCTGACAATCCTGGATATCACTGGAAAAGTAATAGCCGAGCAATTGTTTCAGCACAGTCAATATCTGGATTTTTCGCTTCAAGCGCCAACTGGTGTTTATCTGTTGAACATTCGTACGGAAAATGCGCAAACCAATTTTAAATTGATAAAAAATTAGCTCCTGCAAACATTGCCCAATATGTAATAAAACTGCGCTTTTACGCCATAGTGGTGCCCTCATCAACAACAGTGCGAAGTGTGTCAAACGCCGGGGTTCGACACACTTTTTGTATTCCTGCTAATCCTGCCCATCTTTGCGTTTCCGCAAACTATGTACAAATAAACACCATGCAAAAACACGCTTTTGCTGCCCTGCTCGCCGGGTTGCTTTATTCCTGTTCCATTTTCGCCCAAACCACGCCAGCCCAACCCAAACTTGTCGTTGGCATTGTCATTGACCAAATGCGGTATGACTACCTCTACCGTTACCAAAGCAAATACAGCGAAGGCGGCTTCAAGCGCTTGCTGCGGGAGGGGTTTTCCTGTGAAAATACGCACTACAATTACACACCAACCTACACCGGACCGGGGCATGCCGCTATTTACACCGGCGCCACACCGGCAGTCAACGGCATTATCGCCAACGAGTGGTACGACCGCGCCTGGGGTCGCCACCGGTACGTGACCACCGATACTACCGTGCAGGCTGTGGGCACCGAATCGGAGCGCTCGGGCCGGCATTCTCCGAGGGTTCTTTTGAGTACCACCATTACGGATGAATTGCGCCTGTTTTCCAATTTCAGGTCAAAAGTGGTAGGCGTCTGCCTGAAGGATCGTGGCAGTATTTTGCCGGCTGGTCATATTCCCGACGCCTGCTACTGGTACGACGACAAAGGCGGCAACTGGATCACGTCCAATTATTACACCGACAGCCTGCCTCAGTGGGTGCAGGATTTTAATGCACGGCGGCTTCCCGATCTTTATTTGTCGCAGCCCTGGAAAAAAGCGCTGGACAAACCCTACGATGAAAGTTTTGCCGGTTGGGACAATTACGACGACGGGAAATACCTCGAATTTCCCGGAAATATGCCGCACGATATACCGGCGCTCAAGCAAAAGTTTGGATATACCGTCCTGCGTTTTGTGCCTGCCGGAAATACCTTCACGGTTGATTTTGCTCTGGAGGTGATCGACAAAATGCAGCTTGGCCAGGATGCCTATCCCGACATGCTCTGCCTGAGTTTTTCCAGCCCCGACTATATCGGCCACCAGTTTGGCGTGCATGCCGAAGAAACCGAAGACATGTACCTGCGACTCGACGGCCAACTGGCGCGCCTGCTGCGTGAACTGGATGAAAAGTTTGGAAAAAACAATGTTTTGGTCTTTCTGACTGCCGATCATGGCGCTGCCGAAACACCGCCGCACCTGGTCAACCTTCAAATTCCCGCCGGTGTTTTTCCTGAAAGCAAATTGATATTCCGGCTAAACAAGGTCATTGCCGATGCCTTCGGCAAACCGGGTGAGTTTATCCATGAGATCAACAACCAGCAGATCTGGTTCAACTACCAGGCGCTGGCTGCTGCCGGTATCGATCGGGCGGCGGCCAGCAAAGCGATAATTGCCTATTTGCGCAAACAGCCCGGTGTGTACGACGCCTTCACGATAGCCGAGCTAATGGCGCTGCCCGACGATTATCCTTTCATTTCCGAGCTCCGCCGGGGCTTGCATCCCCGGCGTTCCGGCGATCTGTATTTCCTGCTTGATCCGGCCTGGCATGCCGACGATGCGACCTACTCCGAAGGCGGTACCACCCATGGCTCACCGTATGCCTACGATACGCATGTGCCGCTACTTTGGTACGGCTGGCGGGTGCCGGTGGGCGCCAGTTTTGCGCCGGTGAACATCACCGATATTGCCCCGACGCTGGCGGCTATGCTGCGCATTATGGAGCCCAATGGCAATACAGGGAACGTGATTGAAGCGGTAATGCGCTAATTGCCCTGTCGGCTTTTTGCTCTTTTTGCAGTAGATATTCTTTTGGATTGTAAATCGGCCCGAATTTTGTACCATAAATTCGGTTGCCTTTGCAATCATTCCTTTTAATCGGCATCTGTGTGCATACCCCCCGGTTCTTTAACTGGATAAACCAAATGCTCATGAAGCACCTTTTTACCTGCCTGTTTTTTGTAACAGCCTGCCTTTTTTATAGCAACACTTACGCCCAAACCGCCGAAATTGTCGCCGTTGACGATTCGCTTTGTGTCATGGCTGGAGACTCGATCATGTATAACGTCACCAGCAACGATTCGATCGCGCAGGGCCTTTTCAGTCCTGTTTTTTTGCTTTCGCCTTCCGATTGTTTTGAACTGAGTCCGGATGGGCATTTGAGTTTCCGGCCCGGCGCCGGCAATTGCTGCGGAGAGCATATTTTGCGGTATCGCTATGAAATTTGCCAACCACCCTCGAAATGTTCTGCGGAGATCAAGATTATTGTGAAATGTCCCAAGCCGGATTGCTTTTTTGTCAATCTGGACGACTACGGGGGCAACTCTGCCGACCCCTCCGGCCAGGACCCGAAGGATTGTATTTATGCCTGTGAAAATAACCCTGCCCTGTATTATGTCAATTATGATTCGTCCAGCACCTACAATTGGTCGATCACAGGGGGCAGCGTTTCTCCAGGCAGCAACCCGGCCGAAATTTCGGTAGTTTGGGGCCCTGCCGGTACCGGTTTTATTACGCTGACTGTTACCAGCAGCAACGGCGAAACAACCGTGCTGAATTTCTGCGTTACCATTTTGGACGGACCCACCGCCGACTTCCAGGCTTCCGCCGACAGCGTTTGCCGGAATGCGCCGATCAGTTTTATTAATAATTCTACCGGCGGCACCGGGTATTTCTGGGATTTTGGCGACGGCAATACCTCCAACAGCTTTCAGCCCACGCACCAGTATGCCGGCCCGGGAACGTATACCGTTACCCTAATCGTCACCAAAAACAATTACGACGCCAACGGGAACCCCTTGTGCTGCTGTTCCGATACCGCAATGCAGGTCGTTTTTGTGGATTCGCTTGCCGGACCCAATATTTACTGCATTTCCACACTTTGTGCCGGCGACAGCAGCAAGTACTGGACCGATGCGGCCAATTGCGGCGCCTACCTCTGGACCGTGCTGGATGAAAATGGCCTGCCCCTGCCTTTTACCGGGCAGGGCAACGACACCATTTGCGTCCATTGGGGCAACGGCCCCTTTGGTACCATTAGTTTGCAGGTAAGCGGCTGCGACAGCGCGTATTGCGACCAGCCGGTGTCGGTATTGGTGCCGATCATTGCACCAACTGTTGCCATAAACGGCCTGACCAGTGTCTGTGAAAACGGTGTGGCAACGTACACCGTGCCAAAATGGATGAGTGTCGATTACGACTGGCAGGTGAGCGGTGGCACGGTGCTGTCCGGACAAGGCACAAACACCGTGGTCATTCAGTGGGGTACGGCGCCCGGGCCGGGTACGATCAATTTGACTTACGCCAGCGAATTTCTCGGCGGCTTGCCGGGACACGAGCCGGGCGACTGCGCCGGCATGGCCGCGTTGTCGGTTGCCATTAAACCGGCTTTTGAATTATTCGGACCTGTGCCGCCGGTGGTTTGCGTCAATTCGGTTTCTACCTTTTTTGCAACGCCGGCGCCCTCGGCCAGTTACACCTGGACGATAAGCCCCGCCGCCAGTTTTATCGGCCAGGGGACCAATGTTATTTCTGTGAATTGGGACGCCGGGCCCGGCGCCTTTACCGTGAC
Source organism: Lewinellaceae bacterium (assembly GCA_020636075.1). Classification (GTDB taxonomy): domain Bacteria; phylum Bacteroidota; class Bacteroidia; order Chitinophagales; family Saprospiraceae; genus M3007. The sequence goes on from JACJYO010000011.1 coordinate 21,747, forward strand.
GGCCACGCCCAACGACCCCACCGCCTATTGCAATGGACCGCTCAGCAAAGTGATTCAGGTTGTGGAAACGCCGAAACCCACCGGCATCGACGGGCCGGTTGAAATTTGCCCGGGAGTACCCTACACGTATTTTGCGCAAAGCGCACAAAGCGGCGTCGGGTTTCAGTGGACTGTCACAGGCGGCACGCCGGCTTCGTTTACCGGGAATCCGGTGACGGTCGTTTGGAATACCAGCGGACCGTACAGCCTGGGGGTAGCGCAGTTTGGTTTGAACGCGCCCAATTGCCAGTCCGACACCATTCAGTTGCCGGTGAGCGCCAAACAACTGAATGGTCCGCTCACGATCAGCGGGCCCGCGGCCTGCACAAACACTGTACAAAACTACAGCGCTGCCCCGGCGCAACATCCCGATGCGGTGTATGTGTGGACGATCAGTCCCGCAACCGCTGGAAGTGTGATCGGCGGGCAGGGAACGCCCAACGCCCAGGTGCAGTGGAACAACACACCCGGTCCGGTGTCGCTGATGCTGAAAATTTACTTGTGCGACGACAGTTTGAGTGCCAGTCTGCCGGTGACTTTGAGTGCGGCTGCACCGCCGACAATAACGCAGAGCGGCATATTATGCCCCGGCGTGCCGGCTACATTGGATGCCGGTGCCGGGTATACGAACTATATCTGGTCGACCAGTGATCCTACGCAAACCATTGTCATCACTTCCGGGGGTACTTACCTCGTTACCGTTACAAATAGCGGCGGCTGTACTTCCGTGGGTACCTACCAGGCCATTCCATTGCCTGGGCCGACGGCCTCCATTTCGACGCCGAACCCAACAACCTTGTGTTATTTGCCGCCCAACAGCAACACGGTGACCATCACGGCTCTTACCGGCAGTGGCTACACCTATGCCTGGTATTGCAACGGCACTTTGCAGGCCTTGCCACCCAGCCAATCCAATTTTGTTCATACGAATACACTGGTCGCCGGTACGTTTAATTATTGGGTGGTTGTAACCGATGCCAACGGTTGCACCAAACAATCGAATACCATTACCGTTCAACAAGTCGATTGTACCGGGCAACCACTCTGCATCCCACAGCCTTACGGTTTTTCGTTTACAGCAACCAACCCGCCGCCAAACTGCAATATGGCAGTGTTTACAGTGAGCAAATCTTCAAATGTTACGGTTACCGGCTGGAATTTCAACGACCCGGGGAACAATACCAATACCGGCACCTTACCCAATGCTGCGCATACCTACACCAAAGCCGGTTGTTACCAGGTGGTGGCCAGTGGATTGGTACCCAGTATTTTGCCTCCAGGCGGCACGTGTAGCGTGACGGCCGTTCGAACCCTGTGTGTACCGTTGGCAGCCGATTTTTCTGCAACGGTCACTTGCCTGAATGCGGCATTTACCGACCTGTCGACGTACATGCCCGGGCAGGGACCCGTTTCCTGGTTATGGGATTTTGGCGACACCAATACATCCACCCTGCAACACCCGACCCATGCCTATGCATCAGGAGGGAGTTATATCGTGACACTCACGGCAACCAATGCTGCCGGTTGCCAGGCAACCATTACCCAAACAGTGGTGGTGGCCGGGCTGCCAACACCCACGGTGAGCGCAAGCCCATCGCCAGCTTGCGCAGGCCAACCGGTGCAGTTCAATGCCAGCGCACCCAATATTATTTCCTGGTTGTGGGATTTCAACGACGGCGCGACCAACGGCAGTCAGAACCCCACGCATACCTACCTCGCGCCGGGCAATTACACCTGCTCCCTGGTAGTGGCCGATAATGCGGGTTGTACCAATACCGTCAGTTTACCCCTGACCATACACCCCGCGCCGCCACCCGATACCATTGCCTGGTCGCCGGCGCTCATCGTTTGTGCCGGCAACACAGTGACCCTGACCGCACCGGCCGGTTCCGGATATACCTACCTGTGGTCGACAAATGCCACTACGCCCAGCATAACCGTGAGCAGTTCCGGCACCTATTCGGTGGTCGTTACTGATGCTAATGGCTGTACCCTGACGCCTGATTCGGTGACGGTGACGGTGTTGCCGCTGCCGGTTGCGGCCATTAGCGGCCCCAAATTTATTTGCGATGCCGGCTGTGTGACGCTCAGTGCGCCGGCAGGATTTGGTTATACCTACCAGTGGCTGGACCAGGCCAATGCGCCGATTACCGGGGCTACCGCCCAAACGCTGGCGGTGTGTGATTACAACCTGTTGCCGGCCTATTCGGTGGTGGTGACCGATGCAAATGGTTGTTCGGCTACCTCGGCGCCATTTGGCGTAATGCTCGCTGTTTCGCCGGCATTTTCAGTTTTGGCGCCGCCAAATCCATGCGAGGGCACACCGGTAACGCTGACGGTGTCGCCAATACAAACCAACGTAGTGTACACCTGGAATACCGGCGCATCCGGGACATCAATCACCGTTATCCAGGCCGGCACATACATCGCAGTGGGCACTGATACGCTCACCGGTTGCAAACATTCGGCCAGCGCCACGGTACACCCGCTTCCGGACCTTTGTTTGGTGCCAGCGGGTTGTTATGAAAGTTGCAATCCCGATACCATTTGCGGCCCCGATGGTTTGGCCGCCTACCAATGGAACCTCAACGGGGCTCCCATCGCCGGCGCCACAGGGCAGTGCCTGATCGTCACGCAAAGCGGTACGTACAGCCTGACCGGCACTACGGATTTTGGTTGTTCCAAAACCTCGGATTCGCTGATGCTGGAGCTGATCGACTGTGGGTGCGCAGGCCTGGAAGTAACTGCCACAGCCTCCGAAACAGACAGTTGTTGCTGGACGCTGAGCTATAGCGGTAATACTTCCAGTTTGTACGGCCTGCAAATCGCAACGGCCGATGCCGACCTGGATATCAACCTGGGCAGCTTGCACGATTCCCTGGCGGTGTTTTCCATTGGCAGCAACGCAATCAGTCTGGTGCACAGCCAAACGGGCAGCGCATTGCCAGCCGGCGCCTTGAGTAATTTTCTTTCCTTTTGTTTCAGCAATGTGGTAAACAGCCCGCAACAGGTGGTGGTGTCGTGGTACGACTTTGCCCTGGAAATTGTGTGCTCGGATACCCTGGAGTTCGATTGTCCGGTTGAGCCCGATTGTTTGTATTTGCAGTCCGATTCGATCTATTGTGACGGGAAAGAAACGGTGTACACCATGACCTTGTGCAATCCGGTCGACGCCGATTTTGCAGTGGCCTATATTGTCCTTCAACCGAAAACGCCCGCCGGGATTGTGGTAACGCCCAGCGCGATCGACGAGACCGCCAACCCGATCCTTCCCGGCGAATGCCGCACATATACCATTAGCTTGTCGGGGCCAGGTATCGAAAACCAGGTTTTCTGCTACAGCCTGACGGCGCACGACGAAATTCCGACCGGCGAAATCGATACCTCGCTCTGTTGCATGCTGGATACGATGTATTGCATCCCAATTCCGGACTGCGAACCTTGCGACGACATTGGGGTGCATACGGTGGAAACCCTGTTGGCTGAGGCCGGCGCTTGTTGCTACGGCATTACGCTTGAAAATAATTACGCGACGGGCTACTTCGACGGGATTGGCTTGTGCCTCTTGTCGCCAGGCGCAACGATGACCATGAACAACCCCTTCGGCTCGGGCTGGACGACCTTGTCTTACGCGCCGACGGTTATCCAGTTTGGCGCAGTGCCGCCACTTGGCAGCAGCTTACCGCTCGGCCTGATCCAGCTGCCCGAGATTTGCCTCCAGACAAGCGCGCCGCCACCGCAGTTGCTGGAGGTCAAGTGGATGCAGGGTGACTCGGTGGTTTGCCGCGATACCCTTGAATTGGGTTGCGAGCCGGATTGTGGTTTTCTGCTGGACAAAATCGTTTATTGCGATCCGCTTACCGGCAATTGGGTCTGCACAGGATTGATCAAAAACACCTCGCCGTACGCGATGGGTGAGGCGCATATTGCGTTCACCAGTCCGGCCGGTTTAGGTGCATACAACGTTACCATTCCGTTGGGCAGTCTGCTACCCGGAGGCACCCAACCGTTCAGTTTTGTGCTGGGCGCCCCGGCGCGTGTCGGCGATACGGTTTGTTTTACCGTGGCTTTGCATGCCCTGAACGACGATGCCGGACATACGCAATGTTGTAATTTCAGCGATTGCCTGGTGCTGGCTGATTGTGGCATCGGGCTGGAGCCGGTTTTTTACCCGAATCCGTCCAACGGGTTGTTTTTTGCCCGGCTTGCGTCGAAATGGCCTGCCGGTGTACGCGTGCAAGTAGTGGATCTGCTGGGCCGGCCTGTTGCCGAACGGGATTTTCCGGCTGCTGCCGGGCAGGAAGTGTTGCCGATTGAATTACCGGAGTTGAAACGGGGCGTATACCCTGTTTTGGTGGAATCGGGGGGTAAGAAATGGCTGGTAAAACTGGTTATTGAGTAGCGTTGTTTGTTTGCCGGGTTACAGGGATACTCGTCCTGCGGCTTTGAGCCTGTCCGTTACACACAAATCGGCGAAAATGAATTTTTGTGGCTTCCGTGTGTCAACCCCACGCCATCGGCGTGGGAGGGGATGGGGGTGGGGTTGACACGCGGTAAGCCCAAAAAATTAGTCTCAACGGATTTGAGTGTAATGAACAGCCTCCTACACCTTGATCTCCCAACCCGGCTCGTATTCCCGGCTCCAGAACTGCATCGCTTCAGGGTCGTTGAGGGGGCGGCCGGTAGCAGTGTCGAGCGCAATTTTGCGCCCCAGTTTCTGTGAATAGTTGCCGAGGTGACACAGTAAATTGGTGTTTGCGCCTTCGTCAATTGGAGAATGCAGCGGTGCACCGTCGCGAATGGCGGCAAGAAAGTTCTGCATGTGAAACTTGTCGAGATTGCCGGCGCCGACGGTGTTGAGCGTGGCACTTTCTTCTTCCTCCTTGATTTCCTGCACCAGTTTGTTGTCCAGATCAAACCGCGTGTAAGCATTTCGGGTGAGCATGATGGTGCCCTCGGTACCGTGCAGGGTAACACCCCGGCCTTCCCCGTTGATCGGATGGCCGTTGCAGCTGCGGCCTTCCCAATTGATCATTTTTCCGCCCTCAAATTCGTAGTTCACGACCTGCGTATCGTAAAACTGCCAGTCGTCGTGAAAATGAAAACGTCCGCCGGAGGAGCTTACACTTTTGGGGTACTTCAGCCCCATGGCCCAACGGCAGATGTCAATTTCGTGGGTGCCGTTGTTGTTGATCTCGCCGGTCCCGTATTTCCAAAACCAGTGCCAGTTGTAGTGCACGTAAATGTCGTTGTAGGCCTCGCGCGGGGCCGGGCCCTGCCAGAGTTCCCAATCGAGCCAGTCGGGTACATGCGCCAGTTTGCCGTTGCCGATGGCGAGCCGGTTGTTGGCGTACCAGGCTTTGCCGTAGTACACATCGCCGATCAAACCATCCCGGATGTCCTGCATGGCCTGGATCGTCGTGGGCGCCGAGCGCTGCTGGGTGCCCATCTGGATCACCTTCCCGTATTTATCGCGGGCTTCGACCAACAATTCACCTTCGCGGGGATTGTGGCTGCAGGGTTTTTCCACATACACATGTTTGCCGGCTTGCACGCCCATGATGGTCATGGGAGCGTGCCAGTGTTCGGGTGTGGCGATCATGATTGCGTCGATGGCTTTGTTTTCCAGCAATTTGCGGATGTCGCCATATTCGGCGGCTTTTTTGCCAAAACGTTTGGTGACCAGTTCGTTGGTTTTTCCCAATTCCCGGTTGTCCACATCGCAGATGGCAACCATTCCGGTATTGTCGCAGGCCGAAGCCGCCCCGATGAGCGCTTTCCCCCGGCCGTGCAGCCCGATGACGGCCATGTTGACCCGGTCGTTGGCGCCCAGGATGGAGGCGTAGCTGCGTGCCGAAGTGGCGAAAGCAAGGCCCAGTCCGGCGGCGGCAGATTTTTTTATGAAGGTTCGGCGTGTTTGTGTTTTTTTCATGGATAAAAGATTTTCGTGTTCTACGGCTTTGTTGACCATGCTTGTCGTAGCATTTTTTACCGCGAAGGCGCAAAGACGCAAAGTCTAAATTTCCGCGTCTTTGCGCCTTCGCGGTGAAAAAACATGACACCAAAGTAAAAATCAGAATTCCCGGATTTTAATACTCCGGAAATGCACCGTGTTCCCGTGGTCCTGCAACAAAATATGTCCTTGCGGCCAGCGGCCAAAGCCCGGCCAGTCTTTGTACTTACTGTAATTTACCAAGGCTTCGAACATTTGCGAAAAACGCTCGTACTCCACCATTTTTTCGTTGTTGAGCCAGTGCTCGACGTGTCCGTCTTTCGAGATGATGCGCGCCTTGTTCCATGCACCGATGCCTTTGAAAATCTGGGCTTTGGTGGAGTAGGGGTTGCTTATCATTTGGCTTGGTATCAGGTCGTACAGCGAGGCCAGCGTCCGGTTGCCCGCCACACCCATTTTGGCATCGGGATGCTTGGCATCGTCGAGGAGTTGAAACTCACAGCCGATGGCTGAGCCAGTGCCTTTATTGATCTCTGGGTCTACAAAATACTTGATGCCACTGTTGGCCCCCTCAGTGATCATGAATTCGAGTTCCAGCTCAAAATTGCTGAACTGGTCGGTGGTGATGATGTCGCCGGGGCCGGTTGCCTCACCGCCGTCGGTCGCCTGGACGGTCAGCACGCCGTCGCGAATGACCCAGCCCGAAGCCGGAAAGCCATCGAGTTTGGCGCCCCGCCAACCGGCGCTGGTTTTGCCGTCCCACAGCAGGCGGTAACCCTTGCGTTTTTCCCAGTCGGTGAGCCGGTTTACCAGGTAGCTGATCTCGGGCACTTCCGGGTCGGGCGTCCAGCGCTCCGGCTCCAGATCTTCCGTCTTGATGCGCAGGTTGCGCCATTGGACTTTTGTTCCGGCTTCGGAAGCTTTGCCGATGCTGTGCACCTGTAGCGCAATGAAGCCGGAGGCGGTCATGTCGTCGACGAGGTTGGTGCACATGATGCCGTTGACCCACACGCGAATTTGGTTGCCGATGGCCTCAATGTGGTAGGCATTCCAATCGCCCGGTTTGAAGGCTTTCCGGCCTTTCGGATTGACGGAAAGCGGGTACAGCCAGGTGCGCCGGGCCTCGTCGTACAGGCCGCCGGAATAGGCGCGCGGGCCCGGGTCGATCTCTACCTGGTAGCCGTGCACCCGGCCGTTTTGGTAGTCGGGTGTGCTGAGGCTGCGGATTTGAATTCCGGAATTGAGCAAGTTTTCAACGTTGACTTCCACTTCCAGGATAAAATCGGTGTAACTTTTTTCGGTGGCGAGAAAGGTATTGGGTGCGCCCAGTTTTGCTATGCCGGTGATCACGCCGTTTCCGACGGTGTAGTCGGCGGTGCCGTTCAGTTTTTTCCAGCCGTTGAGGTTGTTGTCCTTGACCAGTGGCGTCCAGCCGTTTTGGGTGAAGCCCGAAACGGCGGACAGCAGGGCGAGGGCGAGTAGAATTGTGTTTTTCATAGGATGTTAAGCAGCTTGATCCGGTCTCTTTTAAGACTCAATTTGTATGCAGTTTTCCCAAACTGTCCATCACATCCAGCGTCTGTTGCGCGGTGATGGCTAGCGCGGGCGGATGGATTTTTGGCGGGACATGGGCATTGTTTTAAATTGAAAAAAACGTGTCGCGTGGTTGGGCCTGTTGTGCCCTAATTGTCAGGCAAGTAAAGAAAAAATGTACATTTGGCGCTGTATTTCACCTGTTTTAAACAAAAAACTGCCGCCAGTAACCCTTGCCCGTTGGGCAGTAGTACAGTGACTTAAATACAAGAATTATGGAAGCGCAACGCATTGAAATTCCGCTCAGCAAAGCAAAAATTCTCATTGTACTCTTAGGCGCCGTTATGTTTGTCGTGTTGGGCGCCTGGCTTTTTGTGGATGTCGCCAGCGAAGAGTCCGGGTTTTACAAGTTCTTTCTCCAGGGTATTGGCGTGCTTGGCGCTGTGTTTTTTGGCTATATGGGTGCGGTTGGTGTGCGTAAGCTATTTGACAATCAGCCCGGGCTTATCATCGACCGGGAAGGTATCCACGACAACTCCAGTGCGATCAGCGCCGGGTTGGTGGAGTGGAAAGACATAACGGGATTTCGCAGCCTGAAAATCCGGTCGACCAGATTCATCATGATCGATGTGGTTGACCCGGAAAAATATATTGCCCGGGCCAAAAACGGCATTGCCAAAAAAGCCATGCAGGCCAACTACAAATTGTACGACTCGCCGCTGGCAATCACTTCGGGGGCATTACAGTATAATTTTGACACCCTGGAAAATGAATTGTTGGCGGCGTATGAAAAATATAAGAATTGATAAACAGGTTGGTTTGTGGGGTTTTGGATAGGGGCTTATCTTTACCCTAATCGTATTTTTTTAATAAACATAACCATTTGAAACATGTCAAAAAAACTGCTTGCCCGACTCACTGCACCCGGTCCAAAACGTATGCTTGCCCTCGATGGCGGTGGCATCCGCGGCGCTGTATCGCTCGGGTTTATCGAACGGATCGAAACCTTGCTCCGCGAGCGGCATAACAACCCTGACCTGCTTCTTTGTGATTACTTCGACCTGATCGGGGGCACCAGCACCGGGGCCATCATTGCTACGCTGTTGGCTACCGGTCGTAGCGGCTCAGAACTGATCGAAATGTATACCAACCTGGGCGGTAAAATCTTTGGCGATAAATACAGCCTGTTCCAGATTGGCAACAAGATGAAAGCCAACTACGACGACAAGCCCTTGCAGGAAGAACTGAAGAAACTATTCGGCGATGTTCGCCTGGGCGACGATGCCATCCAAACCGGGCTCAACATCAACTCCAAACGCGCCGACACCTTCAGCACCTGGTCGTTGATCAATCACCCCAACGCAAAATATTACGAGCCCCAGGAGGAGGGCGAACTCGGCAATAAAGATTACCTCCTGCGCGAAGTGGTGCGCGCCAGCACGGCAGCACCCACTTACTTCCTGCCGCAAACGATCAATATCGGTAATCGCGAAGCCACCTTTATCGACGGCGGTGTCAGCATGGCCAATAACCCGGCACTCCAACTGTTCCTGCTCGCTACGCTGAAGGGCTTCCCCTTCCACTGGGAAACCGGCGCCGACAAACTCATGCTGGTTTCCATCGGCACGGGCACGTATACCAAAATGGTGGATGCCTGCAAGGTTGCCGACAACAACATGCTCGAGTGGGCCAGCACTGTCCCCGATATGCTCATGGACGATGCCACCTACCAGAACCAACTTATTCTGCAATACCTTAGCAAAAGCCCCACGGCGATACAGATCGACTCCGAAGTTGGCGATCTGCACGACGATGTGCTAACCGGCAAACCCGCCCTGCATTATCTGCGCTACCAGGCCTACCTGGAACAACCAAAAACGCTGCCCGACGGTACCCAGGAAGACAAGCCATACCTGCCGTTTGACGACAAAACCATCCTGAAACTTCGGGAAATGGACAAGGCGGAAATGGTGAATGAACTGTTGCAGGTGGGGCGTATTTATGCGCAAAAGACGGTAGAGGCCGGGCATTTTCCGGTGGCATTTGACCTGAAGCGGAAAGCTGTGTAGCGTACCCCCCGTAGTTAAAATACTCGTCGTAGATTATTTATTTACCACGGAGACACGGAGGGCACGGAGTTTATTCTCTGTGCCCTCCGTGTCTCCGTGGTGAAAATTTGGAATCATAGGCGCATTAGAGGGCTTGGGATATGTCCTCCATTGTCTCTAAAACTACCGCGCCACCACGATCCTGATCTGTTGCCAAGGGGCGCCTTTCGCCGAAACCCACGCTACGTATAAGCCGGCCGGCAGGCCGGAAACATTTACCAGAAAGTTGTCCGGACCCGAATCTAATATTTCTGCTTGGACCGGACGGCCCAGGGCGTCGAATAGCAGCAGCGTTTGCTCTGCTCCAGGCCAGTTGCCGGTCAGGCGGATATTTACGAAGTTGCCGGCCGGGTTAGGTGTAGCCTTGAGTTGAACTTTCGATGCAGTCGTTTGGCCGGTTGTGCTTGTATTCTGGCAATTGGGCAGAGTGGCACAGCTGCATAGCAGGGCCATTGTTGAGTCAGGAAAGAGGGCGTATAGGTTGTTCACGTCTTTGTTGTCCGGATGTTCAGCTGAGCGGCCATCGCATTCGAGAAATTTGTTGTCGTAATAGTTGGTCAGGCGGTAGTACACACCGTTATCGCAGCTGCCATCTTCGTTATACACAAGCACATCACCACCCACTTCGATGGTTCCGTACAAGTCATAGTTGTACACTTTCGCCCGCATACCCACCAGCGCCTGATCCGACATCGTGCAATTTTCCACAAAAGCCTGCCCACGCACGATGGCATTGCCAGTATAGGTTCCACGGATTACGAAGGCATTATCGAGTATGCGCACGTTCCCATCGATCGACGCATCAAGCACCAGTGCGGTGTTTTCAATCCGGGCATCTCCGTTGATCACGGAGTTGCCAAGTATCATTGCCGCCGGACCCACGTATACCGAATTGGCCACGAGTGCGCTGTTTTGCACCCAGCCGCCGCCATTGGGATGCAGGTGTCCGTCGGATTTAAGTTGTGTCCGGAAGGCCGCCGGGTCCTGATACCCTTCCGGTACGGCGCCGCTGATAGTGAGTTCGTAAGGGAAGCGAAAATGCTTGGGGTAACCGAACCAGGTGTCGTTGGTATTATTGGTGGCGATCTGATCGAAAGGGGCGCCCATCACCACGAGGTAAAGTTGGTTCTCATCGGCTTCCAGGCTAAAACTGATCTCCGCCGTGTTGGCCTGAAATGTCGGGCTGTACCGACTCAAGGTACCATTGGGATGTGCTGCCACAAAACCGTAGCGCCATCCGGCATGCGGATTGGCTTCAGTGTGGCCTTTAAACTTGACAATGACGGCACAGGAGTCGGGGTCGGGGTAGAGCGGGATGAGGTTGTAGGCGAATTCTTCCGGGGCCGTTTCGATTGGCATTTCATAGCGGTTCGTATTGGCGCCGGGTACTTTGCGCAGGATGTTATAGGTTGCCTGCGCAGACAGCAGGTAGTACATCTGGTCGTTCGTTCGGTACTGCCGGAAGTACTTGCCAATGTTTTTATACGAAAAATCGTAGGTCGCCATTCGGCGGGCGTAGTGGTACAGACTGTCATTGAAGGCATCCTGGCTATACCCGGCGAGCCGTTTGTACGCCTGCAAGGGGTACTCGGAGGTATACGATTCCCGCCAAAGCCGGTTGACCATACTGATCCCTTCCGATTCCATAATAGCCAGCAGCAGCGGGTAATTTTCATAGGTGTTTTTCCAATCGCCCCAGGTTTCCAGATGGTATACATCCATGCCCCAGGCGGATACAAATTGCGGGTAGAGCAGGTTACGCATAAAATTTGCATGCGTTTCCCAGAAAATACCTGCATTGATCCAGACGAGGCCCAACCCGTTTGTTTTGCGGTAATCGATGTTCGTTTGGGCCTGCAAACTGTGGGTAAGCTCGTGTGCGGCCACACCACCGTCGAGCATGGCGGTAGGATGCACCCAAAACGCGCCGATGATACCGTCGGCATCCCCGCCGTTGGCAAATCCCTGGGCGCCATTGGGACCCCAGGTGCCGTACATGACGATGGGAATTTTGTATTTGCTCATGTTGGTACCCGGAGCGTCATCTACAAAGCCCAGTGTTTTAAATTCGGCGTAGATGTATTCCATGGTGTCCAGAATTTTAACCGGGTTGAAGGCCAGGTTTGGGTCCGGATGTTGGGTCGGGTCGGTGCCGACAGTATTGCCCCAGATGAGGATGAAATTGTCGGATTCGGCGGTTTTATCCCAGCTGAATTGCTTGCCATCCACGGTAAAGGTGTCCAGCAGATAATTGGGAATGTGCACCGTTTTTTGAGAAAATGCAGCTGTGCTCAGGCAGCAGGCGAGCAGTAGGGTGTAAATGTATTTTGTCAAAATTTACCGGGTTTACCGTGGAGGTACTGGCAAACAACTGGCCGCTGTGCCTCCACGGTGGATAAGAAGGTTGGATCGCCCGGCAAAGGTAACTTCGTGTTTCAAAAACTGTGGAGGCCTGCCTGCCGTAGATTATTTTATTTACCACGGAGAAACGGAGGGCACGGAATTTGAATCTCCGTGCCCTCTGTGTCTCGGATGTTTGTCAGGCTATGCGTGCATTCGTCCTACGACTCAAAGTCGTAGGACGAGTAGGATACCTCCGTGCTCTCCATGTCTCGTGGTGAAAAATCAGCAATCACGCCCGCCGGCTCCGGATCAAGCGGAACGACCCGTACACCATATTCAAAAACACACCCATGAACAGCGTCATTCCCCAGGCTCTCGGGTGCCGGAACGGGTTGGCCAGCCGGCTGCCAATATCGTACACGACGTCCAACGGCTCCCGCAGGATATCCCAGCTGTTCCAGCCCAGGTAGCGCCCGACATATATTCCAAAACTGCCCAAAAACAGGAGTCCGACGGAAATTAGGGGCACCCGGTTCGAGCGGACGCGTTTTTTCAAAATACGTTCAATATCCCACAGACTCAAAAATCCGAAGAGCAGGCCCGTCCAGGCAAAGGAAAGGATCAGCACCAGGTCGAACCAAAGCGGCGCGCCTGACCGGTAGCACAGATGAAACAAGTCGGTCAAAATGTACGGCGCATTGGGAAAAAACAGCAGCCAGGCAACCAGCAGCACCAGGATGGCCAATTTGTTTTGCTGAATTTCCGGTTTTAGCAACATCAGGCTGCTCAATGCCCAGGGAATACCCGCCAGAAACAGGTTCCAAATCAGGAATAAAAAAGTGAGCGTATCCGTGTACATGAACCGGAAAACAGCCATTCCAAAGCTCAGGAGACATAGTATTCCCAAAAAAAGTGTTTCGTTGAGCCGGCCTTGTTTTTTCAATTGTATCAGCATGTTCAGGAGGTTTGTGCGGTTTCAGACAAATTATACCAATCCACATTTCTCGAATAATACATCACTGCAGCGAGCGCGGCGAAAATGCCAATGCTGCCTGTCAACAGGGCATAGTCCTCTAATTGGAGTACGATGAAAATAAACCCGTAGATCAATCCGAGCAGCAGGGTGAGTTGCACTGTCATGCGCAGGTTTTTAAACACCCCGGCACTGTACACCGTGATCAGGCCAATGGTGGCCGCGGTGGCTACGGCATAGGCAGTGTTGAATCCCAGGTGCTCCGACAGTGAGAGCAGCAATAAATAAAAAACACTCAGGGCCAGGCCCACCAGCAGGTACTGAAAAGGGTGGATGTGGAACCGGCGCAGTGTTTCAAAGAAAAAATAGATCAAAAATGTGAGCCCGATGACCAGGATGGCATACTTGGACGAACGCTCGGTTTTGGCATATTCGTCTACGGTTTGCACCAGCCGCACACCAAAATGGGCGCTGGGGTGATTGCCGGTACCGAAGGAATATTCAGCACCTTTCCACTGCTGCGGGTAGTTGCGGTTCAGGTCGAGCACCTTCCAGCTGGCACTGAAACCCTCCGGCCTAATTTCCCGCTGATCGGGCAAAAAATCGCCTTCAAAACTGGGGGAGGACCAGCCCGATTCGAGTGCAACCGTGGTTTCCTTGCCAACGGGCTCAAACTTCAGGTAGCCGCTGCCGTTCAGTTTCAAGGGGATTGAAAAAGCGTACGCTTCGGTTTCGGCATCAACCGGCACGGCGTTGCTGACCCCGGAAAGCAGCACTTTACTGTTGGCAGTGCCGGGTTCCAGGCGGATTCCCATGCCCGCCCAGTCGAGCTGGATGCTGTTTTTGATGCCCGACATGCCCGCGATGCCCAGCGAAAGTTTGGCCTGGTCCCAGTGAACGTCTTCAGGCCGGATGTTCAGCGCTGCAAAATCGGGTTTATCGAAGGTGCCTGAAATCATCAAATCCGATTGATACAGCACAATTTCGTAAATGCCGCGTTTGCGCAGCTCGGGATCAACTTTGCCATTGACACGCAATGCCTGCGGCAAAAAATAGGCGGTTTGGATCGATTCCACCCGTTTGTCGTTTTCCATTTGCACCCACTCCGAATACGGGATGCTCAGCACTGGTCCGGTTACTGTTTGTGCGGCGCCCCAGGAGGCGCTCACTTCACTAATGGCTTCGCTTTGGCGATTTTGGCGCTCCCGGACAAGGTCCTGGATCATCACATTCGGGATTAGGAGCACGAGCGTTAAAAAGCCGATCGATGCGAGTTTTACCAGCAAGGAGGTTTGTACCCAATGGCCAAACCGGCCGATCACTGAATTTTCCTGATTTTCCATAATTTAATTTTATTGTTATTGAAAGTACTTTGAATTTCAAAGTGTAGAGACAAAAAAAATCAAAACCCGCCTTTCACGATCTTCTCGAGGGCAGCCAGGTGCCGTTCAAAGGCTTCCTGGCCGGCTTCGGTGATAAAAAAACGGGTGTTGGGTTTGCGACCGACGAAGGACTTTTCCACCCGAATGTAACCCTGATCTTCCAGGGCGCGGGTGTGGCTGGCCAGGTTTCCGTCGGTCACGTCGAGCAGTTCCTTCAGGGCACTGAATTCCTGAAAGTCGTTGACCGTCAACGCCGACATGATGCCCAGCCGGATGCGGTTTTCGAACGCTTTGTTGAGTTCCTGAATAACCTTCTTCATGCTTTTCGCTCGTATTTCCGGTACATGAGAATGCCGTAAACAATATGCAACAGGCCAAAACCAATGGCCCAAAAAAACAGCCCCTTGCCCGGGAAAATGGCGGCCAAAAGTCCGACAATTATCTCGGAAATGCCCAGGCTTCGAATATCGCTAAAGGTGAAGTTGCCGGCATTGAGCAAAGCCAGTCCGTAAAAAACCAGGGTGGAAGCTGCCAGCAGGCTGTAGTAGCCGCGATAGAACAGGACAAGCACAAAAATGCCGCCGGCCAACAGCGGCAAGGCGAAATTGATCACTAGCCGGATGGCCGCCTTCGACCACAGCGACTGCCCGGCGCGTTGTGCCTTGCGGTAGCTGACCCACAAACCGGTGCCCGCTGCCAGCACAAATACCAGCGCAGCCATCAGCAACAGCCCATACACCGACGGCACGATGCGGCCTGTTTGCAGTTGGTCATAGATCACGACCGGTGCATAGTAAATTTCCCAATAGGCCCAACCTGCACCCAGCAGCGCATACACGCCAGCCATGATGGCTGCCCAGGGACTGAGCGAAAGGAATTTCTTGGAGCGCTCCATGATGGCGCGGATTTGCGCGAGATCGTCGAGGGATTTGGCTTGATTCATAAAAAGTACTTTGAAGTGCAAAGTTATTCCAATAATTTGAATCCTGCACGATGCGTTGAAATAAAAAATATGCCCCGCAAATCTTGCGCTGGGAAAGCAGCAAAAACAGGTAACCTGATTTGGCAAATTGTAAGTTATTGTAAATATGGTTTAGGGCATTGCCGATGCATCACATCAAAAACCCGTTTTCCGCCTTGATTGCCTCCGGGATGTCCGTGTCATCAATCATCTCCCGCATGTCGATTTCGATGCCGCGGGCGATGGATGAGATGGGCACGTCGTTGTAGGTGCCTTCGAAGGGGTTTTCCGAATAATCGCCGATTTTTTCCATCAGAAAGAAAACCCAGGTTATCAGTGCCGACATGGGCACCGTGATCCAAAGCCACCAACCGCCCATTTTGGAAAAAGTATCCAACATGCCAAAGGGCAGCAGCACGGCAAACACCATGCTCAACCACAGCGCCACGGAAGCGTACTGGCGGGGGAAAGGAAAGTTTTTGATCCGCTCGCTCTTGCCCTGGTCTTCGTAGAAGTTGGTGATCAGCCCCTGCAGTTGCATGTGGCGAAAATCGTCGAAATAGCCTGCATCGCGCAGCTCCTGCAGCCGCAACGACTGTTTGGCCAGCAATTGGGTGGCTGCATTGGTTTTGGTTTTGTAGTATTGAAACTCTGCCTCCGGGATGAAATTCATCAGCTCATCGTCCATACGGTGGAAATATTCTTCGCAGATGGTGGGGATGTACAGGCCTTTTACCCGGTCTTCGGTGTGCTCCCATTCGCGGCTCAACCGCAGTTGGTAGCGCAGCGCTGTTAGCCAGGCAATATGGCGGTACACCAGCTCTTTGTGGAATGCCGTGGCCTTGCTGCCTTGCACGAACGCTTTAACTGCTGCTGCAAAGGCCCGGCTGTTGTTGACAATGCTACCCCATATCTTCCGGGCTTCCCAGGTGCGGTCGTACGAACTGTTGTTTTTGAACCCGAGGTAAAACGCCACAGCGATACCGATGATACTGACCGGTTGCCAAGGCAGGGCAATATTAAATTCAAAAAAATAGTGAAGGGCAGTGATGGCGGCGGCGTAAAGAAAGCCATAGATAAAAGGCGTTTTCGACCAGTTGAAGGTCATCCAAAAGCCGTAGTTGCGTTTGATGAACATGGTTTTCGTTTGTTCGTGAATGGAAAAGCAAATAACAGCCGCGGCAAAACTTGGTTCGCCTGACTAATAAATATTGGGGTTGACTAACCATGAATCGTGCGAATCAGGGGGGGGGCGGTTGGCCTCCACGCAAGCCCGTAGGGCTGTCAATTTAGTAGAAATTTATTACCGTAATAATAATAGCGCCGTAGGTGCGGCATTATAATGCCACGCCTACGGCGTTTGGAAAACGGTGCCGCCCATTTTCTATAAAAATGTCAGCCCTACGGGCTTTATTCGGAAGTGTTATTTCCAGTTTAGCTCCTGATTCGCATAGTTCTTGCAAGCTTAAGCCAATGCACTTGGGAGCGTTTAATAGATTATCCATGAAAATCTAAAAATCGATTTTGAATTTTCATGGTAAAGTCAAGCGTGATGAACTAATTCTTTATAAAATTAGAAAATGGAAAGGCCCACGGCACTCCAAGATCGTCTTCCCAATCATCGTATAAACCCATTCCAACTTCAGGTTTAATTCTGATTTTTTTTAAGTTGTCTGAGTTTTTCGCCAGTCTGAATTTTTCGTCTTCAACTTCCGTTAAAAATTTCAGATTGAGCGTTGGCCCCTTACCCGGTAGTCCGGCTTCAACTTGTAAAACTGGTTCCCTTGAACGATCCATAACGAACTGCCCAGGTAGTGCGAGCGTTTCTTTTTCTATATCACCAGGTAAGTTTATTATAAAATACTGCTGCTGGTTATTGAGTACAGTCACTAAATAACGTCCCTTTTCTGTGGCTTCAATAATCAGCTGCTTACCATATGCATCTGTCCAGGATCCACACCAGGTTTTCGGAATCGATTTTCGCTTTTTCCCGAAGTGAAACAAATCAAATTGGATTTTCATTTTTCTGCATCATCCGAAGTGTAAACCATCCCAACAACAAAATGATCCCCCCCATTAAAACCCACAGCCAGATCTTGTTTTCAAAGAGCGGCGCTTTTGCCTTGGGCGCTTCGGCGGCAATGCGCTGTTCTTCGCCCAAACTCAGGGGAGTCAATTGTTCCGGGATCGTCCCGGCAAATCGCCCGATGTCGTACTGCGGTGTTGGAGCGTCCGGATTGCCATAGGCCAGAAAATAAGCCGCTCCGGGTTCGGTGAACCGCGCCACCAATTCGTGCACATACCCGCTCACCGTCACCGAGTCGATCTGTAGCGGCTGGTTGTCCTGGTTTTGAATGATGATCCTAAGCCGTTGTGTGATGGTACTGTTGAGGGAAAACGTGTTTTCCTCCAGCGAATTCAGCGTGCCGGAAGCCAGGGTAGTGTAGTTGTGCATCCAGCCTTTTTCCGTTTTTACGCTATCGGAAAGAAATTGGATGGTGACTGGCCGGTAGTAGTCGAACGTGTCGTGCACATGTACGTTGAGCCGGCTAACCGGTACGGGCATGTGCAGACCGATTTCGAGTGTCGTTTCCTTGTTTTTTTTATCGTTTTTCAGGTTAAACTGTTCGGCGTAATAGTTTTTGTACGTGCCATTCAAAACGTTGTATTGGGCGAGGTTTGCCGACAACAGTGCGGGTTTTTCCCTGGCCGGAATGCGCAGCCGGAAAAACCGGTACCGGGCATTTGGGAAGGCCAGTTTGGTGAATTGAAAATCGGTATACCCGTTCCGGATGGAGAGGATGCGGTAATCGTCGAGGATGGTAAACCACTCGCGTTGGTCCGGGCTGCCTTCGAGTTGGACTCGCCAGTCGAAGTTCGTTTGGTCGAAGGCCAGTTTTATTTGATTGATAGCCGTTTCGGCAGGAATTTCAAAGGTGAAAAACCAGCCGCGGGCGTTGTGGGTCGTATTGATCAGTTTGAAATCGATGGCTTGCTCCGAAATCTGCTCCGTGCTCCGTCGAAGCAGGTAGGGCGCCTCCAGGGTGTCGTTTTTTTGGGTAACCCCGTAAATCCGAAGGTCAGCCAGGTCGGTGGCTGTTTTTCCAAAAAGCGCATCGGGTAATTCCAGGCGGTGCCATTGTTCGGAAACGCCATTGATGTCGCGCTTGTACGCAAATTGCCCGTAAGCGGAAACACAACCGCTCAGCAGCAACAAGATGATTTTAAGGTTCCGGTTCATCGAAAATACTGTTCTTGTACTTGTTGTATAAAAAGGAAATGATCAGCAAGAGCACGCCCAGCGATACAAACACAACAGTTTTAGCAATTGTGTCCAGGGATGCCAGATCGTAGAAAAACAATTTGACAAGGGTAACCCCAAACAGGCCGATCGCGCCGATGCGCAGGTATTTTTTCTTTTTCCAGATACCAAGTACGATCAGCAGCAGCGCGTAACTGCCCCAGAGAATGCTCAGGCCGAGTTTGTACGATTGGGAGGCGTCGGCCATGTCCATCCAATGGATCAGCTCGCTGCTGGCCACCCACAAAATGGCCGTATGCAGCAGCGCGTCGAAGGCAATCCTGAAATTCGTTTTTATAAATTCCGAGCGGGTATACTGGTAGCAGGCCACTACAGCCAAAGCGAGAAATGCCAGTGAAATGTACCGGATGCCGATATGCATGGCGCCCCGCTGATAGTATTCGGCAAGCGACTGGTTCAGGTAACTGTCGCGCAGTTCGCTGATGATGTACAGTCCTAAAATCAAAAAACTGACGATGGACAAAACAAGGAATCCCAGGTTTATAAAGCCCAACAGTTGGTTTTTCAATTTCCGGATATTCAAAAATGCAAGCAGGGAAAAAAACAAGAGGCTGTAGTTTGCAATCCAAACCATTTTGAATTGCATCAAATCATAGTTTTGGTATTCAGAGGGATATGTTTGCCCGTCCTGGTTTATGCTCACAAAGGAATCGGTGTAGAGCTGGTTCCAGTAGTTTGCGATTTCTATCCGAAACGTAAAATACAGCACGGCCAGCAGCATCGCCGGGATGGAAAATGAAATAAAAGCAGGTGGCAGTTTCCGGGCCGCGGGTTCCGGCAGATACTGCGCGTTGTTATTCAAATAGTGGATAAACCCGAATGCGCCGGCAACCAGCATGGCGCTGAGAAAATGAATGTTCAATACCGGCGTGATACGCAAATCCAGCGTTTCCTGAAAATTCATATTGTAAACCGTCGACCAATCCTGCAACAGGCTGAAAAATGCCAGGAACATCAGAGGGTAGGACATTATTTCATAAACGGGCACCCGTTGGGTCCGGCCAATCCAGAATAAGAGCGCCGCTTCGCCGGCCCACAGCAGGGTAACCCAGTTGCCGTCGAGTTGCACCGGTATGGCGATGGTGATAAATGTGAGCACCAACCCCGCGACGAGGTAAAACATATTCCGGTCGGCCAGTTTGTTCCGGTGTATGGTATAGGCCACTACGAAGTGCACCACGGCATTGCCAAGGGTGAAGAGTCCCAGCAGGTGTTGGCCGGTTTCGTGGTCGTTCAGAATGGCATACCCGATACCATAAAAAATAAAAGAATTGGCGAGCAGCAGGAGGATGTCATCAAACTGGAATTGTTCTTTGCGCAGCAATTTGTACGAGAGGAACGTCAGGTAAAAAAGGACAAAAAACAGAAAAAGAAATCCCAACCCAAGTGCAAAATGGGTGTCAGTTTGATAGCTGGTAACATACCAGGAAAAGTAAATCAACCAGCTGAGCACAAATGCCGAGTAATAAATGGGCTTCCAGTATTTTCGGAAAGCGATCATCAGGATGCCCGTATTGATGATGGCAGTGTAGGAAAACAACACTTCAACCTGGCCGGAATCATTGCTGAGCAAAAACGGCACGGCATAAGCGCCTACGAGGCCCAGGTGGGCAATCACCTGTTGGTCGTACCGGAGTGCCGCCAGTACGGCAAAACCCGTAAAAATCACCATCAACCCAAAGGCCAATGCCTGTGGAATTAGTGCGTAAAATCCATACGCGGCATAGGTGATGAAATACAAAATAGCGATGGCGCCGCTCAACAGTACCGCGCTGAATTTTTCGTAATTTTTCTTCAGCGCCATGGCAAACACCAGTAGCCCGGCGCCAAATAAATAACCCAGGATAATGCGGGTGAGCGGGCTGATCAATTCATGGTCGATGGCGTATTTGACACCGATGGAAACCCCGATCACGGTAATGATGATCCCGATCTTGCTGATCAGATTTTCACCAATAAATTTTTCTGCATTTGACGGCTTTCTCGGCGCTTTTACGGGCGCAGGCGCAATGGGCTTTGGCGGCGGTGGAGGTGCCTGTTGGGTTTTTACCGGTTCAGCCGGTGGACTGGTTACCTGTTTCTCCTCAGCCGGTTTGAGCCGGTAGATTTCGGTGCGCAGGGTTTGGATTTCTTTCGAAAACTCGTCCTGCTTTTTCAGCAGTGCTTCCAGTTTTTCGAGCAGCTGATTGATGTTTTCCTGATTGGTATCCATGGTGTATGTCGGGTCAATTCCGGATTTATGCTGATTCAAATTTATTTCATTTTTTGAATCTCTTGGTTTGCAATGGATGTTGGGGCTAGGATGCCGGTCGGATTGAGGCTGGTGTCGGATGAACTGGGAGTAGGATGATGCGCTGATCACGTGGCTCGACCGGCCTGTGTTGATTGATTGTAACCGCGAAGCGGTTGAATTTGAGTAGCCCCCGTACGGGGTGAAATGTGCGTCCCGAAGAGCCAACCGCAAAGCGGTTGAATTATAGCTGATGGTTAAAAAACGCGCGATCACGTGGCAGAGCCACGTGTTACATAAACTCCCAGGCCGTGCGGTAAGCCCCATGCTCGGCAACATAATCCAGAAAAGCCTGATAGAATGGGTTTTTTCCGATAGTTGCCGAATCGCCGATAACGACCAGTAGCATGCGCGCGCGGGTCATAGCGACATTCATACGCCGGTAATCCTGCAAAAATCCGATTTCGTGTTTTTCATTGGAGCGCACCAAACTGATGTAGATCACATCGCGTTCCTGGCCCTGAAAGCCGTCAATGGTGTTAATGGTAATTTTTCCGGGTAGCGGTGGCGCCAGCAACGGCGCGAGCAGGGCATCTTCGCGAAACTCCTCCTCCAGGTAGTTCACTTGCTCCCGGTAGGGCGACAAGATGCCGATCTCGGGGAGCTCCGGCACAGGTGCATCATCACCGGCCGGATAGCCGAAGGCTTGCAACAGCTGCAATAAATGTTCGCGTACCAGCAATGCCTCCTCCGGGTTGAAGCGGCTCAAATTGCGGTGCAACGCATCCGGGCTTTCCTGCAAGCGCTCGTCAAAGCCGCAGCCTGCAGTATCGATGAAGGTTATCTCGGCCCCGGCCCCAAACAACCCACGCTCCGCCACACTGTCATCCGCGATCAACGCGCCACCATAAAAATACTGGTTGGAAAAATCCATGATCACCCGGTGCATCCGGTACTGCACGGTGAGCAGGTACACGCGATCGGGCAGGCTGTCGATGCAGCGTTCGATCAGGGTGGTGCTCAGGCCCTTGCGGGCCGCATCGGGGTCTTTCACCGTTGGCGGCAGTTGGAACGGGTCGCCGGCCAGCACCACACGGCTGCATTTGGCGATTGGTATCCAGCAGGCGGGTTCCAATGCCTGGGCTGCCTCATCGATCACGCAAGTGCGGAACGTGCGTTTATCGAGCAGTGGATGCGCAGCACCCACCAGGGTACAAACAATGGCCTGGGCGCCTTTGAGGATTTCGTCGACGAGCCGGTCTTCCAGCATGCGGGCCCAGGCGTCGAGTTCGCGGGCTTGTTGTTTCAAATGGCCACGCTCGCGGCGGGCATTTGCATCGAAGTTGCGCTTGAAACGCCGGGCCTGCCGGCGGTACTCTGCCGCTTCGATCTTTACTTTTTTGATGTTTTTGGCTTCAGGGTGTGCCGCCAAGAGGGCATCCACCGTGTGCTCGAGTACACTGTCGTCGACCCGGCTGATGTTGCCGATACGCACCACATTCAGGCCCTGTGCAGCCAGGCGCTCGGTGAGCAGGTCGGCGGCGGTATTGCTGGGTGCGGTAACGAGTACCGTGTTTTCCGTTTCCACCAGTTGGGCAATTGCGGCTACCAGCGTCGTTGTTTTTCCGGTGCCGGGCGGACCGTGGATAATGGTGACATCGCGGTTTTCGAGGACCGCTTGAATGGCGGCGGTTTGGCTTGTGTTTAACCCCACCCCCATCCCCTCCCCCCGGGGGGAGGGGGGCTTGCCCTCTAAAATATTGTTGTTTTCTGGATGGCGAAGGTTTTTGATTTCACTAGTGTGATGGTGAAGTGGTTTCTTGTCGGGTAATATTGCAGTATCCAGAGATCGAGTCCCCCTCCCCCCGGGGGGAGGGGTTAGGGGTGGGGCCGGGGCGGGCGCCATTAATCGCCGCAGTTCGGCCAGGCGGTCGCCTCTGGCTGCCATCACGCGTTCGAGTGCGCGCTCCATTTCGCGGTAGCTGCGATCGTCGAAAAGCATATCCACGCCGAGGTGGCCGGCATTGAGCCAATCGGGCACGTCGCGGGCGTTGAGGATGATCTTCATGCGGTTGCGCTCGACGTAGTTGATCACACCCTGTTTTTCCGGCTCGTCGATGTGTTGCGCCTGGGTGAACAGGCTGATGGCCTGCCCCGCGCGGAGTTGGTGGGGTTCGTTCAGGTGGGTCGTGCGTTCGACCACAACAAAGGCTTTTTCGCCAAGCGAAAAACCCGTATTCAGCACGTTCAGCGGATACCAGGTATAGCCCTGCGCCACCCGCTCCGGCAGCGGGTTTTCGCGAACGAGTTGCAGGAAAGCGCGGTAGTCGGCTTCTTTTTCCTGCCGGAGCAGGTCGAGCAGGTTTTGAAAATGGGCGTGCTGGTGGTCAGACATGGTTTCGGACAAAAGTACGCCTTAGCCGGATTGGTTTTTCCCGTCCGGGATAAAAGACTTCCTTCAAAGCCCTACACCCGGCGCTGCCAACGGCTCCGGAAAACGTACCCGAAAGCACTCATTTCGCAAGGAGCCAGGTATCCACAATGTTCAAAAACGGTTCCACCTCAGCGCCTTCAAACAACTCCCCAATTAATGGCCGGAGCGATTCGGGGGCGGTGTTTTTCAGGTGACTTACCAAATCGACGGCAATGGCATAGGGCGGCGCGGGGCGGTTATGGCTCAACAGGAAGGTGCGCAGGGCCGCGTTCAGCCTGGCTTCGCCCCACTGTTCGCTCAGGGTGTAAAAAGCCAGTGCGCCTTTGCCGTAGGCGAGGTAAGGCTGCTCCGGCAACACCTGTACCAACGGCGGTTCGGTCGCCGTTTCGGCATTGTGCCCGCTCAGGTAGCGCTTCCGTTGGATTTGGAGGAATTTCAGTGCGCTGTTTTTGCCGTACTGTTTTTCATAGGCCTTCGCGGTCACATACTCCGCAATGCTTTCCGTGAGCATGGTAGCGCCCGGGGCATCGGCAGGCAGGAGCTGGTTGCCCCACCATTGGTGCGACAGTTCGTGCGCAGCCACGTAAAAAGCGATATCCACGGCGCCGGCGCGGCTGGTGTCGTGGACAAACCGGATTTCGGAAACGGGAATACAATTCGCTGCAGTGGTGGCATAACTGCCTTCGGAACGCGGAAATTCGACCAGATTGATCTGCCGGTGCGGGTAAGGACTGAAGTTGGCGGTGTTGTAATCCAGCGCCGCTTTCATGCCGGCCATGAGCTGCGGCAGGCAATACGTATGTTCCGGGTGGTGGTAGATCCGGAGATCCACATCTTTGTATTGTTCCTCCATTTGAGCATAGCGGCCGGACAACACGCTGAAAACAAATTTTACCGGCTGGTCGGTTTTAAAATGGAAATGCCGCCTGCCGTCTGCCGTCCACATTTTTTTCAAATACCCGGGAGCCACCACCGTTTGATTCGGGTCGGTATGCACCACGGCCTCAAGGTCGATCACGTCGGCATCGATGCTTTGGTAATGGTTTTGGTGCGCTGCCGGGTCGCCGGGCACTGCTTTTTCTGTTTCGGCAAAGTAGCCCAGCCTTGGAAAAATGTCGTTTTTGATCTGCGTGCCGTTTTCCAGCACGTTGGAATTGCGCGTTAGCCAGGTGTTGGGTTTGTTGATAATATAAAAACCAAAGTTCAAACTGTCGCCAGGAGCCAAGGGGCTGGAAATCTGGTACACCGCGAATTTGAACAGGCTGTCTTGCGCAAGCATGCGCGTGCCGGCCGGGAGTTGGAGTTCGGTTTGTTCGTCATAGCCGCATTTGATCAACAATGTGTCGATGGGCCGGGCAGTTTTGTTCACCAGCGTGTAGCGGCCCTCCACCCGGAGTGTTTGCGTTTTCGGAGCAATTTCCATGTTAAAAAACAAGGCCGTGATGCGCGGCTGCGCGGTATGTCTGAATTTTTCAAAATCCTGCTGAAAACGCGCCAGCTGCTGTTGTTGCTCCAAAGCGCTTAACTGCCGGTTCAGCGGCTTGTTTTCTTCTAAAAAAAGAACGGCGCCGAAAGCGGTAAAAACCAGCGCTGAAGCAACGATCCAGCCTGCCAACGGCCCGGAAAACCGCGTTTTAGCCAGCCGCCAACGCTCCCCAACCGATGTCGGCAAACCGCGTTGCCAGGCCAACAAGGCGCCACCGCCGAGCAGCAGGCCGAAAACAAGCCAATAGATTTTGTACAAAAAATGCGCGGCGAGCCCATGCGCATGACCGTTCATCTCAGAGTAGCGCAGGTAAAAATGTGGGTCAGGTGTTTGGTTAAAAATGAAAACCGGCGAGGTAATGCCCAGGCCGGGCAACTGCCCTAGTGCCAAACTACCGCCGATGAGGATAAACAGACCGAGATAGGGGTTGGTCAGCAAACTTTGCACAAACAAGGCTGCCAATGCCCAAATGATAAACTCCGGAAGGTGTACACCGAGCAAATCGAACAAATAATGACCCAACTCAGGCCGGTCAAAACCCCGGTACTGTTGCACGGCTAGCCCAACAACCAGCACCATGCCGAGCAACACCAGTTGAATCCCAACCAGGGCGAGCAGTTTGGACAGGAAAATAACCCAGTTGGGGGCAGGCGTTGCGTCCACCAGACTGCTCATGCCGGCCAGGCGGGCGCGGTGCACCAGCAAACCGGCATACAGAAAAGTAAGTCCCTGCACCAGTAGCGAAAAAAACAACATGGGCAACCCCAGGATCACCCAGGTGCAAGGCAGGACATTGGTATCGGTTTGCGGGTTCAGGTTGAGGATGGTCAGCACCAGGAACAAGGCGCCGGCGCCCAGAATGATCTGAAAACCCCGGCTGCGCAGGATGTGGCTGCAGTCTGTTTGGGCGAGCCGCCAGACGATTCGGATTTTTTGAAAAAAAGAAAAATCGGGTTGCACCTTGAGGACCGGTTGGGTAGCCAGGCCACCTGATCCCGATATGCGCTGGGCCCTTGTTTGCGAGCGGCGCCAACGCCAAACCGGCGGTTCCAGATCAAAGGAAAACCAGCGGTAAAACCAACCGAACCCAACAAGGGCAAGTCCCAGCCAAAGCCCGCGGTTAAACAAAATAGCGGGTTCCAGCGGAAGTGGCGCGCTGTTTTTTGCGATCGCTGTCAGGTTTTGCATGAAAAACTGTGTGGCCGATTCTCCGAATGGCTCCAGCAGCAACCCGGCGGTGCTGTCGCCCAAAATGCGCAGGATCAGATCCCGGAACAACCAGAACAACAGTACGGCAAAAAATCCCGCGTACAGGCTTCGGCTTATACCTACAGCGCAAAACACCAGCACGGATACCACTAAAATATTGGGCAGGAGGTACAGAAAATACAGTTGCAGGTATGCCCCGGCGTCCATGGGGAGGAGTTTGTCCGGGTCCACGCCGGGCAGTTGTGTGCCAATTGCCAGGCCCAGCACAGCCAGCAGGGCGATGAACAGTCCGGCAAGCAAGCCGCTCAGAAACTTGCCCAAGAGGTATGCCTTTTTGGAAAAAGGGTAGCTGTACAAAATGCGGTGCATGCCGGAAGCGTAGTCCCGGTAAACCGGCGTGCCGACAACAGCCGGCAACACCAGCAGCAGCAATTTGCCAAACAACTGTACAAAGGCAAATAATTGCAGGGGAGCATTGGCTGTAGCGGTATCCGAAGAACCCTCCCCGAAAACCCCGGCCGCGCCGGCCATGGTGAACAGGCCAAGGAGGAAAAACAAGCCGGCATAGGTGTAAAATGCGCCGTTTTTCAACCAATAACGCAATTCAAATGTCAGAAAGGCGGCCATATCCAGCAAGATGGGTTAGGTTCCGTTTATGGTTGTAATTAACTCAAGTTGTGTGATAGTGAGGGGGTGACTGCAGTCAACCCCTCACTTGGCTCCCTACATGGTCACAGTACTTAATCAGACCCTGTTTTTGCTTTTGGGCTGCAAGGCTCCTGTGAATAGTTGCTTTTTTTATACACCGTCGGGTACTTTTTGCAGTTGAGCAGGGTTTTCAGGGCTTTCCCCTTGTTCGACTGTTTGGTGAAATACGCTTCCGCGATTTTATAGCCGATGAAATAGCCGAGGTCGGCGGGGCGGCCTTCCGAGCCCTTGCCCTGGTACAGCCACCTGGACATATCGCGCGGGGTGTCGGCCATGTCTTTTTCAAACATTTTCCAGAGGGTGCATTCGTGTTTGTTGCCGTAGTCGTGGATGATCGGGTTGATGTTTAGCCCGGTCAGATTTTCAGCAATAAAATCGGCAGAACCCTCCGAGATGCAACCGGTGAGCAGGCTGTATTTCCGCCGGTTGAATTGCTGGGTATGCACCGTTTCGTGGGCAATCATAGCGACGATGTCGCCGGTATTGCCCATGATGCTTTGCAGCCAGGGGGAGAGTTCGGATGTTTGGACGGTTGCGTCGGCAGCGGCAATTTCGGACCCGATCAGGATGAGGTTTTTGCTCACTGTTCCACCGGTGCGCAAGCAGCCGATAGCGAAGCAAACATTGGGCTGTTTGAAGCCCGGGAGCCCGTTGCGGAATTTTTCAAAAACCTGTTCGATCTCCGGTTTCCGGTTTGCAATATTCTCGGTCAGTGGCCGGATACTCTGCCAGTATTTCGGATAGCGTTTCAGGAGTTTTACGTACTCCGGTGCGGTGAATTTCCGGATGCGGAGGAATTCCTTGAAGTAGGGCGTTGCTTTGTCGATATACTCCGTTTGGATAATTTGGATGCTGTCGGCTTCTGTGGCGGCGGTGTGGAGTTGGTCGCAGGCGCGCCAGAAGTTGTCGATGTCGGCGGTTTCAATTTTGTAGGCTTGTTGACAAAAAAGGGTGGTTGGGAGTACTGTCAAAATAGAAAATACCCGGATCGCCCGGCAAAGAAGGGGGAGTGTCCAATGCTTAAAAAAGTTGATGCGCTGTTTCGATGGTTGCGTGTTGGCCATTTCTGTTTTGTGTGATATTCGTGTGAGGTTTGGATAGGTTTTACGGCAAATCTACATGTACGACCTCTCTTAGGTCGTGGGAATACAGATTAGAGGCATTTTCTACAAATATGCGACTTCTCCGAAGTCGAACAAATGACCTCGGTACCGGCGTGCGTAGATTAGTTATGTTTGGGTAAACCATTTAACGTTTAGCATTCCCCCTTTCGAGCGAACGGTTTCCTCCCCCGCAAAGCGGGGTCGGAATGACAAGGTCATATTCTAAAAAACTGGGGGGCGAAAACTGGAAAAAGGGACCATTGCCTCGCCCCCCAGTTTTGACCACTTCCTATCCCACTTTAGTTGGGCTATAAGGGAGGGGCAACGAAATCTTGTTTTACTGTGATTTGCCGCCCCTCCCTTCTTTATTCTTTGCGATTTGTCATGTCGACCCCGCCCTGCGGGGGAGACATCTGAATTAAATTATTATCGGTTATAAAAGTGAAATCGCTTTGCAGGAGAGGAAACTGTTCGCTCGAATGGGGAAGGCTAAAACCATATGAATATAACCTACCAACGCACGCCGGTAGAGAGGTCGAATATTTGTAGAAGATTGGATATTAGGCGGTTGAACGACCTTGGAGAGGTCGAATATTCTTTATCTATCCAAAACTCCCGTTTTTTAAATAATCCGCCCACAACCACCGCAAGGAATCCGGTAAAATGGCCCCACCGTGCTTCCCGTCGTGGCCACCGGTCCCGCCGGCAAACTGGTAATCGTAGTGCCGGAACGCGAGGGCGGCAGCCATTTGCTGGTTGGCCAGCCACCAGTTGCCGAAGCGATTGTCGAGATCGTTGGCGCCATCTTGCAGAAAAACTTTGATGTCGCGTTTGGCACTTTTTCGGATCAATGCAGGGTAAACATGTCCTCCCCGGATATCGGTGTAACTGCCGATATGGCTCAGCACTTTGTGAAAATAATCGGGGCGTTCCCAGGCAACAGTGAAGGCGCAAATTGCTCCGGACGACAGGCCGCAAATGGCCCGCATTTTCGGGTCGTCGGCGAGTGTGTAATTTTTTTGCAGCTCCGGAATCATTTCTTCGATCAGAAAGCGCGCGTACTGGTCGCTGAGATCGTCGTACTCCCAACTGCGCCTGCTGCACTGGTAGGGAATGACGGGTAGTTTGGATTTGTGGTGCCCAGGGTTGATGAACAGCCCGATCGTCAGCGGCATTTCTTTTTTGTGGATCAGGTTGTCGAATACAACGGGGACGCGGAAATCACCGTCTTCCCGGACGTAGCTTTTGCCATCCTGGAATACCATCAGGGCTGCGAGTTGGCTCCCGTCGTATTGGGCCGGTACGTACACGAAGTACTCCCGGTAACTACCCTCATAGATTTTGCTTTGCCACAAATGCCGGGTAAGGGCGCCCTGCGGGATGCCGTTTTGCCGTTCGGAATCCAAACTGTACGGATATGTCTCCATTGCATCCTGGGTTGAAGGTTGAATGAAGACAAATATACTGGTCGCTTATTTTTCTTTTAACCTTCCTATCGCTTTCAGGACTTCCTGCCGGTTGTTTTTGGCGGTCATCCACCGGGGAAGTTTTGCGCCAATGCTTTTGACTTCATACCGGAAGCCATTGCGCTCCCGCAACTTCGCTCCGACATGCGCAGCCAGAAATTCGAGGTGTTCCATGTTGTACGCCCAGAGCAAGTGATCGCTACCGACTTCGATTTTCAGCCAGAGCGGCAGGTGAAAATAGGGGTCGATGGCCGCCCCGATGATCAGCTGCCTGCTCCGGTTAGACCGCCGTTCGATTATTTTGTTGTACCCGCAATTGCCGCACACCACGCGGATATTGAGCGCCATGGGCTGGAAAATGGAATTGTCGCCCGTGTCAACCAGTGCCTTGCCTGCGCAGTTTGGGCATTCGACGAGTATGTTTTTTATAAACGAATAAAGTCGCGTGCGGTAGGTCTGCTTTGTCCGGGTTTCCATGTTTGTCAACTGTAAATGACGATTGAATTGGCATTCAGTTTATAGGAACCACTTTTTGTCTGTTGGGCAACGGTAACTTGTCCGATATAGTTCAGCACTTCGTCCCGTTTTTCAAGCGGGATGCCGGTTTTGGTGACCCATTGCGCTGTTCCCGGCACATCGATGACCGCTACCACATCGCCACCGCCAAATTCGTAATACAGGTAAAATTTCCCTTCAGGGCTTTCGTAATGCACATGCCCACTCCGGCCATCATTTGAAAAGGAGACCTTTTGACCGCGCGTTCCGCTGGCGCGGGTGTTTGGAATGTTTTGCCTGCTGGCGGCTTGTTGCCTGGCTGTATCAAAAATCCGGCGCATCTGCCCGACTTTCAATTTAAATGCAAGGATCACTCCGCCAATGGCCAAAACGATCAACGCCAGATGCTCGATGCCAAAGTCGGCAGGCAAAATTTTACTGCCATTAAAAATGAGCACGATGAACAAAAAAAACGCTCCTCCGATGATGGGGAGCAGCAGCACCAAAAGATTCGCCAGGCCCGGACGGTTATTTTTTCGTGCCACAAGACCGGCCAGCACCAGGAGTGCCAACACAAAGGCGACATTGGGCGGAGCGGGCTTTCCAAGGAAGGGGTCATTCGCAGTGTAATCCGCCCAGTACGAAAGTATGGACGTGGCGATAAAGAACAGGTTGATCACAATGCCAAGAATAAAGACCCAGATTGATTTCATTGTATTGCTGTTGTTTTCCGGACAAAAATCGGCTGCGGAAAGACCACGCGGGAATATTTACGGCCGAAACGGGTCGGAAATCAAATGAAGCAGGGCGAAGTGGTATTCAGTTGTTTTATGGAATTATACTTGAAATAAAGTGGCTTTGGAAAGTGAAGGTGCCATGTATATTGTCGGCGTGACTCAAAGTCACGCCGACAATAAAATAAGCGCCTCCAAATTTTCGTAAACCATGTTCTTCCAGGTATAAAAATAGTTCAGGCCTTGTCGATCTTCAGCGAAGTCATCGTTAGTGAGCCGCCCACGGCTTTGTCGTTGAAGAGGGTCACCTGTTCCTTTTCTCCTTTCAGCGCCAGGGTATACAACAGCGGCAGGTAGTGTTCGGGCGTGGGAATGGCGAGATTAAACGCCTGGCCCTGGCTTTTAAAATTGATCAGTTCCTGGTGGTTATCGTTCAGGATGTAGTTTTTCATTTTTTCGCGGGCTTCGAGTGCCCAGTCGTAGCCGTAATCTTCCTCGTTGAGTTTGTCCCAGGCCACCATGCGCAGGTTGTGCACCATGTTGCCGCTACCGATGATGAGCACACCGCGCGTGCGCAGGGCAGCGATCTCCCTGGCGAGTTCATAGTGGTATTGAGGTGTTTGGTAGCGGTCGAGGCTGAGTTGGAGCACAGGCACGTCGGCGTCGGGGTAGAGGTGTTTGACCACACTCCAGGTGCCGTGATCGAGTCCCCAGTTTTCATCCAGACCGACGTCGGTTTTTTTGATCAGGTCTTTGGTTTCGCGGGCCACTTCGGGGCTGCCAGAGGCGGGATATTGCACTTCATACAGCGCCTTGGGAAAACCGCCGAAATCGTGGATCGTGCGCGGTGCTGCCATGGCGGTTACATGGGTGCCCTGGGTTTCCCAGTGGGCGGATACGCAAAGAATGGCCTTGGGTTTTGTGATTTCCGAACCTATTTTCCGGAAGCCCTGCACGAAGGTATTTTCCTCGATGGCGTTCATCGGGCTGCCGTGACCCAGGAAGAGCACGGGCATTTTATCGGTATTGCCGAACGGTTCGGTGAGTTTGTTCAGTTCGTTCAATTTCATGGCTGCGCCTGCTGCCGGCAAAAGTGCCAGCGTTTTTAAAAACGTTTTTCTGTTCATGGGTAACGCGGTGATGGCTGCAAATGGAAGGCCGGTAGTAAACAGTCGTTCAGGTAATAAAGTTGACCGACTAACGTCGGCAGGGTTTGAAACCCTGCCGACGTTCAAAACCCTGCCGACGTCAATGCTGCGCCCGCTTGCGGGCCACCAGTTCGCTGGTGTCGAGTCCCAGCGCCCGGAGTGCATCCACAGCCTTCATATGGGCCAGTGTTTCGCCGATAAGCGGATCATCAGAGTTTTCCAACATACCGAGTAGTGCCTGTCCGACGGCCTGATGTTCATCCGGAGTAAGTTTTTCAAGCAGATATTGATTGCTGAAACCGTTGCGGTGCTGATAATCGTTTGGCGGGATGATCGCGGCGAGTAAAGCAAGGAGGTCGCGCATAGTTAACTGATTTAGAAGTCCAACCAAAGATACGCGGAGGGATTGCGCAATGTACTGCGGGCTTCAGGAAATATTAGCGCGCCGTTATTCCACCATCCGGACTCGTTTTTCAAAACACAAGCTGGTTTCCACCCCGGTGTACTGGCCGTAATTCGGAATCTGCCGGTAGCCGCTTTTTTTGTACAAGGCGATTGCTTCGGGTTGGTTTATCCCGGTTTCAAGGACACATTTTTCATAAGATAAATCTGCTGTCCAGTGTTCCAATTCGGCTAAAATAGCGCTGGCGACACCTTTGCCCCGGTGGTCCGGCAGGGTGTACATGCGTTTAATTTCCATGGCGCCGGGTTGGAATGCCTTGAGTGCGCCACAGGCGATGGCCCGATCGTTTTCATAAACCACAACGGCGTTTTTGATCATGTCAATTTTGTTGAATTGATCGTAAAAGGCGTGGTCGTCGCCGTCGCGTATGGCCAGCTCCGCATCAAGTAATTTTACCAATGCGATAAAATCCGGGTTGCCGGAGTCAGTTCGGACGAGGCGGATCATTTTTTCTTTTTCTTTTTAGGCTTGGGTTCGGGAAGTTCCTGTACGGTGATACGCACCAGGGTACTGAGCCACTCCCGGTCGTCCAGTTTGTCTTCGATCAGGAAACACAGTTTTGCACCCGGGTAGGGTGGGGCTTCCACCACATCCCGGATGTAGGCTCTTCCGGCTTCGGTGGGTTTTATGAAGAGTTTATTGTCACAAACGAGGGCAAATATTTTCACACCCGCATACAGGGTGTACTCGCCGAACATTTTTTTGGCGGTGATGTCGTCTGCGATTTCTATTTGGCCGACGACGTAGTCTGTGAATTCTTTTGTGGATGCCATGTGGATTTTGGTTCGGTTGACAATTGTTCCCTATTTATAAATGGTTTCAATCCGCTTGTCCGGAACCAGCCAGATCAAGGCAACCAGAATAAATATAGCGCCTGCCGCCCATGGCGCGACCCAACTTGCCGCTATCCCGATAACGTACAGCACTGGCGACACTTTGCCTTTTAAATCTTTTCCAACGGCCTGGGCCAGTACCGACTCTTTTCCGTGGGTTTTAATTATTTGATTTTGCAAAATAAAATAGGCGATCGCCGCCATCAACAATACAAACCCGTATAGCGCCATGGGCTTGGAACTGAAGTTGTTCTCTCCCATCCAGCCGGTAACAAAGGGTACTAAGGACAGCCAGAAAAGCAGGTGGAGATTTGCCCAAAGGATGCTGCCGGTAACCTTTTTGACTGTATGCATCATGTGATGGTGGTTATTCCAATAAATGCTCAAATAGATAAAGCTCAGCACATAGCTCAGAAATACGGGAATTAAGGGAATCAGATCGGTAAATTCCTCGCCGTGCGGCACCTTGATTTCAAGGACCATAATTGTAATGATTATTGCCAGTACACCATCGCTAAAAGCTTCCAGTCGTCCTTTTTGCATAGTTTTCTAATTTATTCTTCAAACAATTTTGACAAGCTGTCATCCCATTTAAAATTATTCAGGTACCATTTTCGGCTGCCCCGTTGTAAAAAATAAATTGAATGCGAATGCCATGTTTTTCAAATTTCACCACATAGGTCAGGCGATAAAGTACCGATTCAATTAAATCTTCCTGCACCAGTTTATTACCGATGCGCGCTCCAAATCTATCACCAATTGAATTCAACTGTTCGGTAGTTCTGTTCTCCAAGTAATCGAGTTCATCTTCAGGAAGTATCCAAATCGCTCTTATTTTTTCAAAGGCAGCTGGCAGGTCATCGTTTGTAATATCATCGATGATAAGCTGGCTTTTTGCCTTCGCTTCCGTGGCACTGGCCAGCCCCTTTTCTGTTTGTGAAAAACGAGGTTTTGGAGCAATATGGCAATCAGGATAACAATTAGTTTTTTATACATTTCTATAGTGTTTTTTGTGTTAAAAATCGCCGGAAAGCGGCTTGCTAAAAATTGAGGCGATCAGTCTATTGTCGGCGTGACTCGAAGTCACGCCGACAATATGCGGATAACGCGGATCGCTTTCGGGTTGAACACAACCATTCCGTCCACCGCAGCAACCTGCCAGATACCCGGCTGTCTGTTATTCCGCTTAGCAAACCTAGTTCAAAATTCCGGGGGATAACCAACTTCCACCGCAACCTGCCCGATACCCGGCTGTCTGTTATTCCACTGCCTGAATTGCCCTGTTCCTGTCCGCCAACGTACACCCGGTTGTTCATTAACGAACAACAAAACCGAATAAATTCTCAGGTTCTTGGTTTACAGCA
This sequence comes from Lewinellaceae bacterium, assembly GCA_020636075.1. Taxonomy (GTDB): domain Bacteria; phylum Bacteroidota; class Bacteroidia; order Chitinophagales; family Saprospiraceae; genus M3007. The sequence goes on from JACJYO010000011.1 coordinate 56,034, forward strand.
CACTACATCCGTGGCACGGGGCTTGAGGGCTAAAGATTGTGCTTTGTTGCCCACCGCATATTTCTTTATGCACCGCGTATACACAGAAGACGGGAAAGTTTATCCCCACACAGCAGAAAACCTCCGTGTCCTCCGTGCCTCCGTGGTGAAAACGACCTTCAGCCATGCTCAAAAACTACCTGAAAATTGCCCTCCGAAATATGGCCCGCCACAAAGGCTACACCGCCTTGCACCTTACCGGCCTGGCCATCGGTACCGCCGTTTTTTTGCTCATCGCCCAATACGTGTATTTTGAGCGGAGCTATGAAAAATTTATCCCCGACGCCGAAAACATCTATCGTCCTGGCGCTGACACGCTACCAGAATGGCGAGGAGGTGATCGCTACCGCGGAAAATGTACCGGGCGCCGGGCCGGCCATTGCGGCCGAATTTCCGGAAGTGGAAGGTTATGCCCGCCTGTATAATCTGGGCTACAAAAACAACCTGATCATCACCAATGAGGCTGCGAAACCCGAACCTGTCGCCTTCAAGCACCGCCGGTTTTTGTACGCCGACTCGGCGTTTCTCCCGATGATGGGTTACCCGCTTGTACTGGGCGATCCGGCAACGGCACTTGCCCAGCCCTTGCAGGCCGTCATTTCGGAGGAATATGCGCGGAAGTATTTCGGCAACGCCGACCCGATGGGTAAACAGCTGCGCATGCAGGACGACGACTTCAACGATGAACGGGTGACGGTCACCGGGTGTTCAAAAACCTGCCGGCCAACACCCATCTCAAATTCGATGTATTGTTTTCCTATAAAACCCTCTACACCCGCGGCGACTGGGCGCCTGAGCGCTATGGTACCACCTGGGGCGCAACGACATGTACACCTTTCTGAAACTGCGACCCGGCACCGACCCGCCATCCTGGAAGCAAAGTTTCCAGCCTTCATCGAAAATTCAATCCCGACCTCGCCACACAAAACCGGCGCGACGTACTGACCTTGCAACCCTTGCGCAGCATCCACCTGCATTCCGATCTTGCCGAAGAGCCCGAGCCCAACGGCGATGCCAGGGTGGTGCGTTTTCTCCTGCTCATCGGCGTATTGGTGTTGGTCATTGCCTGGATCAACTACGTCAACCTATCCACGGCACGCGCTATGGAGCGCGCCCGGGAGGTGGGCGTGCGCAAGGTGGTCGGCGCCGAAAAAAGCCAGCTGATGCGCCAGTTTCTCGTCGAGTCGGCCTTGATGAACCTGTTCGCTGCGCTGCTGGCAGTGGTGCTCGCCGCTCTGGCACTGCCGGGGTTCAACCAACTCGCCGGTTTGTCCATGGGCTATGCCAATCTCTGGGCGCCCTGGGCGCTGGGCTTGCTGGCGATGGTTTGGCTCACGGGTACTTTCCTGTCGGGTTTGTACCCCGCCTGGGTGTTGTCGGGCTTTCGGCCGATCACGGTGCTTAAAGGGCAGTACAAAAATACCGGGACGGGCATGTTGCTGCGCAAAGGTCTGGTGCTGGTGCAGTTTACGGCCTCAGTGGCGCTGATCGCCGGCACGGTGATCATTTACCGGCAACTGGATTTTATGCTTCACCGCGATATCGGGATGAAAATCGACCAGGTATTGGTGGTGGAACGCCCGGGCATTGCCCCGCGCGACCGCGAAGCGCGCAATGCAGCCATCGATGTATTTCGGGCCGAGCTGGCCAAAAATCCGGATATCCGCGGCATGGCCGCTGCGCTCACTGTTCCCGGCAAACAACGGGAGTACAAGGCGGTGGTCAGCAAGTTTGGCGAAGCCGAAAAACAGGGCGCGACGCTGCGGATCAACAGCATGGACTTTAATTTCAAAGATATTTTTGAAATGAAATTGCTTGCCGGCCGCAACTTTTCCCCGGATTTTCCTGCCGATCCGGATACCAGTTGTATCCTGACTGAATCGGCGGTGCGCATGCTGGGTTTCGACAACCCGGAAGCGGCGATCGGAAAAACGCTGACGATCCCGAATTTCCGCTGGAACCCCATTGTTGCCGGTGTCGTGAACGACTACCACCAGGTGTCGCTGAAAAAAGCTGTCGATCCGACCTTGTTTTTTTGCACGCCCTATTCCGGCGAGTTTTTACGCTATGCGTGTGCAAACGACTGAAATGCCGGCTGTCATCGATCACGTACGCCGCTCCTGGCAATCGGCCTTTCCCGGCAACCCCTTCGACTATTTCTTTCTCGACGATTACTACGCCGCGCAATACGCCAACGAGCAGCGTTTCGGCAGTTTGGCCGGCCAGCTGTTTGCTCTGCTGGCGGTACTGGTGGGCTGCCTGGGTCTGTTCGGCTTGTCGGGATATACCATTGCACAGCGCACGAAGGAAATCGGCATCCGCAAAATACTGGGCGCCACGGTGCCCGGGCTAGTAGGGCTGCTTTCGAAAGACCTGCTCAAAGTGGTGGCTCTGGCGATTCTCGTGGCTGCTCCACTAACCTGGTGGGCTATGGAAAACTGGTTGCAGGATTTTGCCTATCGGACCAGCATCCATTGGTACATTTTTGCCCTTGCAGGGTTGATCGCAGTGATGGTGGCTTTCCTGACGGTGAGTTTTCAAAGTATGAAAGCGGCATTGTCCAATCCTGTGCAGGCCTTGCGGAGTGAGTAGGGGGGGTTTAATCGATCCGATCGATCTGACAATTGAAACAACCGGGCCCGGCATTATTTGCAGCGGGGTATTGACCCGGCAGGAAAATCGGGCTAAGTTTGTTGCCGCAAAATAAATCGCTCTTGACCAGGCTTGTTTACCATATTTCTTGCACTGCCCTTTCTCCGAGGTTTTTGGGGAAGGGCAGTGTGATTTTGTCGGTGACATGGTTGGATAAAGACGATATACCCGAAAACGACAAAGTAAAAGGCGCAATGCGGGTTTTTGGTTTTTGTTTTCAGTCATACAATAGTTGGGCATAATGAAAAAGAACAAAATGATTACGAAGGAAATACCTGATACGTGGAGAGATTTGCAAAATGAAGTTGGTGATATTCTTGAAAAATGTGGGTTTAATGTTGAAATAGAAAAACAATAGACACAGTTCGGGGAAAGTTGAAATAGATGTATATGCAGAAGAAACGATTAAGGGTAGAAAATATTCAATCATATGCGAATGCAAGCATTGGAAATCAAATATCCCACAATCTGTAATTCATGGATTTAGAACTGTAACTGCTGATTTGGGCTGCAACATTGGATACATAATTACTACAAGTGATTTTCAGTTGGGAGCAACCAAAGCCGCTGAACTTACAAACGTAGAGCTTTTTTAACATGGGAAGAATTTCAAAATACATTTTTAGAAAACTGGTATGAAGAATACTTTTCTCCAAAATCGCCAAAGATTTAGACCCTTTGCTGACATATGTTGAACCAATATTGCCAAGATGGTTCTCCGAGATGTCGGAAGAAGACAAAGAGAAGTATATTAAACTCAAAAATGAATATGACCTATTTGGATGGATTGTTATGAGCCACTCCATATGCAAGGTCATTTGGAAGAGATAAAATTCCAAAAATTCCATTGAGGAGTAGAATCAATATTGATGAGGAAGTAATTAAAAAAATACCTCAAAATATTTTAGACGAGAGCCATTACAGAGAATTCCTTTTGAGTCAATAAATTTTGGGAATGAAGCAATAAAAAATTTAGAGTATTAAGGGATAGATATAATAAATGAACACTATGCCCAACAAAGCATGGCTGTCCATAGCGGGCAGACGCCCGCTACGTCAGCCATGCGAACCGTTATAGGCAATTACAAAAATGGAAAACGATAAAAAACTCTTAGAAGGTATAATCAGTGATTATTTTAATTCTGTTGAAGATTTATTCACTTACAGGCTGAAAACGATTGGAAGATAAATGCTTCAATCTTTTTTTTGATATTAAGCATTTTATTCTTACTTCTAAATATTATACCAATTCTGCCTGGTTTTAATGGCAAATACTTCCTATTTCTATTTGATTTCATCAAAAACCAAGTAGACTTACCCTTTGAGGAGTTTAACTTTTGGATAAAATGGGCACTTGGTTCAATAATTTCATTAATTACCTTTGGAATTGCATTTATAGTATATAAGTATTGGGATAACTGTGATTCTAAAAAAGCAATTCGACCTAGATATATGACTTTTTGCTATGCCTTTTCACTACGAAAGGAAATAAAAAGTTTTTTAATCAATGAAAACGACACACATTTAGAAAATACTCTTGCCTATTTTGAAAAAGTAATTTCTTCCATTATAAATAGCCCTTTTTATTCTATCAGGTCAGACAGCGATAAATCGGTCAGCTTCGTCAATCTTCGAAAAAACTTATTGAAAAATATGAATGGATTAAATTCACAGATGAAACAAACAATATTTTGGACTCTCTTTCAACTATTAGGACGAAACTAGAAAGACGAATAAGACTAAAAACAGAATTGGATAAAACACTCCCCTAATTGACATTCTGGTACTTTATGAGTTTTCAAAAATAAAACCTAATGAATCAAATCCTGAAGGAGTAGAACTAAAAGATCAACGTATTAATTATATAAAGGAATTTGCAAACCAACTTAATAATATTAAAGAAATAGAAGACATACCTGAGGATGCGAATGTCAAACGTAATAAGGTGAAAAGCATAATCATACCAATTCTAAATCTATTTTCAAGTTCTAATATTTTAATTATGTTTTTTAGTTGGTTAGTATTACTGACTATTGTATTCGTTCTTTCATCAATTTTAGTGATTAACAGTCTTAAATTAACTATTGACTCGACAATCCTGATTGGATTATTAACAGCTCCCTTTTTAGGGACGGTGACATTGGTTGCTACAATTTACACTAAGAATAAAAAATAACTGCCTACAACATTGTAGCACGCAATAGTGCTTCCTAAACGGTCGCACTACGCGTTTACTGGCCGTCAGATTGTAAAAAAGCCCCGTCACATGACAGTCGCCATCCACCTTTGCGGGAATAGGCAATCCAGGGCGCCCAGTACGGGCCGATTCCGAGTTGAGGGAAAGCACGATATACGGCGCCTGGGTGTTTTCCATTGTTTCCAGATACAATAACCCTTACTCTTCCAAGTCTTCAGAATCAAAAGCCATATCTGCCGGACTTCCCCAAACATCCAAATCAGAAATGCGGACAAAGTCCGCTCGATAGTTGGGCGAGTCGGAAGACTTCGCCCGGCAGGGTCATAACACCCGGTCTATCTGACAATTAAAACATCCGACCCGGCATTGTGCACCTGCATATACCGAGCGCGCTTGTTTTGGAAGAGCCCCTGTACGGTATCATGCAAGATGCGTCCTTCCACTGTTCGGGCATTCACCATCATGCCATTGGCATCATACACCCGCAAGGAGAGCAGCCGGTGTTCCAGCATTTTGGGCAGGGTGTTTTTTCGAGTTGCGCCTGCCGGGCTGCTTTCCGGATATAGACTGGCCCTTTCGACTGGTAGGGTGAAGCAACCTGGTGGTGTTCGTAAGGGGAACAGGATAACTTCCTCGCCGATTTCGACATCTTCCAGGCTCACCCGACACGGGACCCCCGGTTTTGTGTGACAGTTTCGCGCACGGCGCCCAGTTGTGCCAGGGCATCGTTTGGTAGGTCAAACAGGTGGCTGAACAGATCGGCATCGATACTTTGACTTGAAAATCGGTGTGCATAGGTTGTTTTTTATCTTCGAGTTAAACCGCTGTGGGTGAATCGAATATTCATCACTCATCACTCATCATTCAAAATGAATGCGTTCGTAGCCGTTGATGGCCACTTTCCGGTTGTCGCCCCAGTGGTATTTCCCGGATTCACCATTAGCGTTGATAACCCGGTGGCAGGGGATGAGATAGGCAATAGGGTTTTTCCCGATGGCCGTGCCAATGGCGCGCAGGGCTTTGGGTTTTTTAATGGCTTGCGCAATATCCTGGTAGGCAACATTCTGGGCCGCCGGTATTTGCAACAGCGCTTTCCAGACCTGGATCTGGAAAGGGGTGCCTTTGATGTCGAGGCCTATTTTTTCCTTCGGCAATTCCCAGGTGGTGAGGTATTGTTTTGCCCGCGCACTGTTTTCACCCAGGGTGTTCTCGTAACGTGCGTTTGGAAACTCCTTTTTCAGCTTGCTCAAACTGCGCGCCGGGTCGTCGGTAAAGGCGAGCATGCAAATCCCTTTTTCAGTTTCTGCGACAAAACTTTGCCCGAAGGGCGTATCAAAAGTTGCCCAGCGGATGTGCAGACCCTGTCCGCGCTCCTTGAACTCGCCGGGGGTGCAGGCTTCCAGTTTTACAAACAGATCGTGCAGCCGCCCGGTGCCGGACAGCCCGGCCTCGAATGCCGATTCCAGCGTCGATTTTCCCTGGCGCAGCGATTTCTTAGCCTGCTCCACCGTGATCACCTGCAAAAACGCTTTCGGCGTGACGCCCGCCCATTGCCGGAACAGCCGCTGGAAATGGAATTTGCTCAAAAAAACATGCTCGGCAACTTCATCCAGACTGGGCTGCTGCGCGCGGTTCTCGCGGAGAAAACGAATGGCTTCCGCGATGGTGTCGTATGCATAGTTGTGTATTTCCATAGTGCAAAAGTTCGACTATTTGGGAGCTTGTACAATCCGATTATTGCTGGTTTTCAAAGTTGCCTTAAAAGGAATTTTCAGGACCTGAAAGGTGTATTCATAACCCAAAATTCAAGTAAAAAAAACAGTGACGGAAATCATTGTATGCATTACCCATAATTGCCAATTTTAGGTGGCGTAATTTTTATTGCTGCCTATATAAATCCTATGCTACGCTCCCCGCTCCAGTGGATCATTTGGACTATTCTTCCGTGGGTTTACGGAGGTAGATCCCTGTTCGCCCAACACCAGGTATTCCATCCGAATTTTGAAATATTCGTCCTTCCCGGTGGCGAAGGGGCGAATCAGGTGCAGTGCATAATTCAGGATAGGGTTGGCTTTCTGTGGTTCGGTTCCCGGAGCGGGCTGATTCGTTACGACGGCGCTCAGTATGTCACATACCAAAGTGATCCCAACGATACCACTACGATTGGGCATAATTACATCAACTGGATCCACCAGGACAGCCGTGGTATCCTGTGGCTGGCGCATGTCAACGACGGCTTGACAGCCTTTGACCCGGTTACTGAAAAAGGTGTGCGCTACCGGCACCTCGACAATGACCCGAACAGCCTGGCCAATAATTATGTTTCCCAAATCCTGGAAGATGCCTCCGGCAACATCTGGGTGGCAACCGGCAGGGGCCTCGACCGGCTTGATCCGCCAAAAAACCGGCAGGGGCGCAGACCTGTCCGGCATTACCGGCTCGAGCCCGGCCAGCGGGAAGATTTTGTCCGTTCCCTGTATGTCGACAAAAACAATACGCTCTGGGTAGGTTGCGGCAGCCCGTACTTTCTCAACTGGCCGGGCGGGTTGTACCGGTACAACCCGAATGGAACATTTTCCAGGAATCTGCTCCATACGCCAGACGCCGACAACCGCGTCCAATGCATGCTGGAGGACCGCCGTGGCAACTTCTGGCTGGGCACCTGCGGGCCAAGGGGATTGTACCGGAAAGATGCAGATCATTTTGTCCGGCTGAGCAGTCCGGCACTAAAAACGAACAACCACCTTTTCCCGCAATTTGAACACACCACCTTCCTGTTTGAAGACCGGCAGGGCCGGCTGTGGACAGGGGCTGTGGAGGGCGGCCTGGATGTGTACGACCCGACGGATGGCACGACCAGCCATTTTGAAAAAGAAACCAACCGGCCCGGCCGTTTGCAGGCCATTTCGATATGGCATGGCTGCCAGGCTACCGATGGCAGCGTCTGGCTGGCCTGTGGCGACAACGGCCTGGTGTACCGGGTGACACAGACGGAGACACTTTTTCCTTTTTACGATATGCGCCGCCGTCTGGGTGTACGGAATTGTGCGGTAACAGGCATCCGGGAAGCCCCACCCAATCAGATCTGGATGCAGATTCTGGGCGATTTTAACGGCCTGGTGCGCTACGACCGGTCGTCAGGTGCTGTTCAGAAATACCCCTACCGCGTAGTTGCCAGGCAAACCGTACTTTTTGACCTGTTTGAATTGGAACGCGACCGGGATGGAACCCTTTGGGCAGGTACTTCGGACGGCTTGTTCCGTTTGCGTACAACTACCACATCGGCGGTTTTAGAACGTGATCCGGTTTTTTCAAAACAAATCATTCCCGGTCCGGTATTGCCCCCTTTTCAGGACAAACGGGGCAATACCTGGGTGCCGGCTTTTGGCCGGGGGCTTTATCGCTTTGTTCCCGGCCAGAAAAACCCTCGTTTATGTGCATATGATCCGAATGATCCGGCCAGTATTTCCAGCAACCTCGTGGAGCGGGTTTTCGAAGACCGGCAGGGCCGGCTATGGGTTTGCGGTGCCAGTGATGGCTACAACCAGGGCCAGCCTATGTTTTTGGACCGTGTACACATTGGCCAGGAAGGTCAACCGGATAGTTTTGAGCACCTGCTCCCGCCTGGCGAACTCGGTGAATTATCCGGATTAGTGGAAGACCGACAGGGCAATTTCTGGTTCAGCGCTTTCCCGTACGGTATTTGCAAACTTAATCCGGAAACCGGTGAATACCGCAAGTTTACGGTGGCCAACAGTTCCCTGACAACCGTGCTCATTCCGGAATTGTTGCCCGGGCCGGATGGTATGATCTGGATGTTTGGTCAAAATGCGATCATCCGCCTCAACCCGGAAACGGAATCGTTTTTTACATTTTCACCCTATCATGGTATTGTCGATTCGGCGGTGTTTGTTGGCTGTTATACCGGCTCCTGTGTCGGTTCAAACGGCAAATTGTTTTTTGGCGGTGATGGCGGATTTTATGCTTTCGATCCGCGTGTATTGCACAATCAGTTGCAGCGTTTTCCGGCAAAAAGTAAAATCACGGATCTGAAAATCTTTGGAAAACGGGTTGTGCCGGGAAGTTCCATCTTACACAATCAGCCTCTTTGGGAAATCCCGGAAGTGTACCTGCAGCACGATCAAAATGTGTTTTCCCTGCAGGTGGCGTCCTTTGATTTTGGCGGGCCGCAATCCAGCCGGCTTGAATACAAACTTGAAAATTACGACCTCGAATGGCGCGCAGACCTGCATGCCGGCGAAGCAACGTATATCAGGGTGCCACCAGGTCATTACCTGTTCCGGGTCAGAGGCTTCAACAGTGTAGGCGAGCCTATCGGAGAAAGTCATTTGCACATTATCGTACGGCCGCCGTGGTGGCAGCGCTGGTGGGCGCGCCTGTTGTTTGCCCTGGCCTTGGGCAGCGGTTTATTCCTGTTGTACCGGTTTCTGCTCAACCGAAAGCTGGAGCGCGCCGAACAGCTGCGGCTTCGCGAACTGAATAATTTTAAGGCGCGTTTTTACACCAATATTACCCATGAGTTCCGGACACCACTGACACTCCTGCTCGGTCCCGTGGAACGCCAGCTTCAGGAAAGTAAGCCCGGCGACGATGCGCACGGGGTGCTGCAAACCGTACGGCGCAATGCCTTGCAGCTGTTAAATTTGGTGAATCAAATGCTCGACCTGGCAAAGCTCGACAGCGGGACGTTGGCGCTGCATCCCGTTCAGGGCGACATCGTGCGCTATCTAAAATATTTGGTTGAAGCCTTTCGCAATGCCGCTGAAAACAAACAAATCCGGATCCATTTCCTGAGCGGCCCGGAAGCGCTCGTGATGGATTTTGAAGAAGAGAAAATGCGGCAGATCGGCTCCAACCTGCTTTCCAATGCGCTGAAGTTTACTCCGGAAGGGGGCGATGTATACGTGCGGCTGTATACCGAACCGCTAAAATCAAACAACCATACTCCGGGTTTATCAAACCTTATTTTACAGGTGCGTGACACGGGCGTCGGTATTCCGGAGGCGCAACTGCCTTTTATTTTTGAGCGCTTTTACCAGGTCGACAACGCCCTCACAAGACCTGCCGGAGGCGCCGGGCTCGGACTTTCGCTTACCCGTGAACTGGTGCGGTTGATGGGCGGTGAAATCACGGTGCTCAGCCGGCCGGGCTGGGGCACTGAATTCACGGTTTCCCTGCCTGTCACCCGCTTTGCCACTCCGGCCGAAATTGGGCAGGTGGAGGCCGGGCTGGATACGCCAGGGCGGCACAAGGGCGGTCCTGTCAGCCCGGTGAAATCATTAACCGATGATGCGCCGCTCATCCTGATCGTGGAGGATGATGCCGATGTTGTTGAATACCTGATCTCCTGCTTGCCGGACTACCGCCTTACGGTTGCGCGGGATGGTCAGGAGGGCTACGATAGCGCGATGGAAAACGTGCCCGATGTGCTCATCAGCGATGTGATGATGCCCCGGATGGACGGTTTGCAACTTTGCAGGATGTTGAAAAAAGACCCGCGCACGAGTCATATTCCCATTATTTTGCTTACCGCAAAAGCCGATCACGACTCCACCATGGAAGGTTTGGAGCAGGGCGCCGATGCCTATCTCGCCAAACCGTTTTACCACGACGAATTGCTGTTGCGCATTCAAAAGCTGTTGGAAAACCGGAAAGCGTTGCAGGAGCACTACCTGGGGGAGGCAGGGTTGCGGCCGCAGGCTGCAGGCTCAACGGCACAACCACCTGCCGGCAGCACAGAACACGTCTTTGTGCAAAAAGCCCGCGAATTGGTTGAAATGAACCTTGATGATTCCGGTTTCGACGTGGAGCAGTTTTGCCGCGCACTGACCATGAGCCACTCCCAGGTGCACCGCAAACTGTCCGCGCTGACCGGCTTGTCTGCCGTTCAGTTTATCCGGCATATCCGCCTGAACAAAGCCTGCGAAATGCTCCTCGACCCCGCGCTGACCATTACGTCCATTGCATTCGACTGCGGGTTCAACGACCCGGCTTACTTCGGCCGTGTTTTCAAACAAACTTATGGTCTGACACCACAAGGCTGGCGCGAACAGCATGGCCGGGAATAAAACAGGTGAATCAGGGGTTCAAATAAGTTTATTAAGCCCGTAGGGCTGACATTATAGTAGAAAGTGACTGCTTCGCAGTTTTCCAAACGCCGTAGGCGTGCCATTATAATGCCGCACCTACGGTGCTATCATCTTTTTTATCTTAATTTCTACAAAAATGTCAGCCCTACGGGCTTTAATAAAGATATACTTGCTCTTTGAACCTCTGATTCGCATAAAACAGTCTTCTGGCGCCCGATTCATTTTTCATGACAAAATTTCTTCCCTGATTCTCGCCGGTTCATCCGCCGAAAACGGCGGTTCGGTAGCTAAAAAATTGACTGCCTGGTTCGGCGCCCCTGACTTTTGTCGGGCAAAAATGAATTTTCATTTTACAACAAAAACAATTTTAATCTATGAAAAACAGCTTGGTAAGAACCAGGTGTTGAAAGCAAAACGCCGGTAGCAGGAAGACCCCAAAAAACCTGTTTTTTTCTCCAGCATTCGACCGACTTTTATCGCATGAAAAACATGTATTTACTGAACGCTTTTATTTGCCTGCTGATAACTGTGGCGACCCACGAAGGCTGCAACACGGCGCCGCCAGCACCGGCGTCTAAGTCTGTCACGCTTGAAACAGCCGTCTGGCAACTGACGGATATCCTTGTCGACCCGGTTCCAATGCATCTGCCGGACACCCTGGCAGTGCCCATCACGATCAAATTTTCCGATGGGGAAATTCAGGGCTTTGGCGGCTGCAACGGCTTTGGCGGCAACTATACTTACCTGGAAGACCAGCTGAGTGTCAGCGATATTATGCATACCGAAATGTACTGTGAAGGCACGTCGGAGTGGGAAACCCTTTTTCTGCAACGCCTCGACCAGAGCCAAACCTTTCAGATAATCGGCGAAACGCTGGAAATTGATTGCGGTGACCTCGGCGGGTTGAAGTTCCGCCTGAACTGGAAAAAGCGGAAAGGGTGAATAAGCTTAAGTGCCCAATGTAGAGTGCTTTGAACACGGATACCGCGGATTCGCCTTCGGCGAAACGCCGAAAAATGCGGATTTGATTCCGGTTAGGGTAGTTTTCAGATTTAGATCGATTGCCATGCAAAAAAAATACGCCCTGTTTTTCTGGTTGGTCCTGGGTGCAGCCGGCCTTACGGCTCAGGTAAATGCCGACAGCCTGTGGCAGATGTGGCACAACAGCAGTTTGCACGACACCACCCGCCTGCGCGCGCTGAATACTCTGGCGTTCAGCTATGCCAACAGCAAACCAGACTCCGCCCGAATCGTGGCCGAACTACAGTTGGCTTTTGCCCGGGGGAAAAAAATGGTGATCTGGCAAGCCAGGGCTTTGAACAGTATGGGCCTGGCTTGTCGTGTTCAGAGTGATTACCCCAAAGCCATTCAGCACTACGAAGAAAGTATCCGCCTGCTCAAACAGGCCGGCGACCGGAGTAATCTGGCATCCGTGTACGGTAATCTGGCCGATGTGTACCGCATTCAGAGCGACCTGCCCAAAGCAATCGATTATATCTCCAAAACCCTCGCGCTCGCCGAAGCCACAGGCGACCGCAAAAAAGCCGCCGATGCCTATGTCAGCATCGCCACGATGTATTACGAATACCCGGGCAACGAGGGCAAAACCCTGGAATACCTGAACAAAGCCCGCCTCGTTTATGAATCCTTGAAAAGCGAGGTCGGGTTGACCCTCGTGTATGGCAACCTGTCGGCCGTGTATCTCGACCGGGAGGACTACGACAAGGCCCTGGAGTTCAATGAAAAAACCATAGCCTTGCAAAAAAAACAAGGCAACACGCTGGGGCTGGCCACCTCGCTGCACAATCGGGCGACCATTTTTGGCTACCAGGGGCGGCACCGGGAAGCCATGGCCGATTTTAACCGGGAAATCGAAATCTTCTCCGATCTGGGCGACCTGGAAGGCCTGGCCGATGCCTACAACAGCATGGGCGAACTCTGGCTCCACCAGGGGCGCTACATTTTGGCGATAGACGCCTGCGAAAAAGCCCTGCAAACGGCGCGGCAAATGGGTGGCCCTAACCTGGAAGCGCAGTACGCCTGCGAGTGCCTGTACCACGCTTACCTCGAACAGGGCAACTACCGGCAGGCCTTGCTTTTCCTGCAGCAAACCATGAACCTGAAGGACAGCCTCCAGCAGTACGAAACGGCACAGCGCCTCAAGCAGCTGGAAGTACAGCGCCAAATTGCTTTCGACAGCCTGAACCGTGTGCAAGAAAAATTTCAGCTGGAAATGACGCACCAGCAAGCGATTCGCCGCAAAGACCGGACGGTTGGTCTGGTTGCAGCTACGGGGTTGGGCCTGCTGGTGATTGCGCTGGTGCGCATGCTGTATTTCCGGCGACGTTCGCAGCGGCTGCAAGTGGAATCGGATGCCATGGCCAGGCAACAATTGCTCAATGAAGTAGCCCTGCTGCGCACCCAGGTGAACCCGCATTTCCTGTTCAACAGCCTGAGCATTCTGACTTCGCTGGTGCATGTGGATGCGTTGCTTGCCGAACAGTTTATCGACCAGCTGTCCCGTTCGTATCGCTATATTCTGGAGCAAAAAGAAAATACCCTGGTCAGCTTGCGCACTGAGCTGGAGTTTATCCAGTCCTATGCTTTTTTACTGAAAATTCGCTTTGAAAACAAGTTCGACGTGCAGATTGACTTACCGGAGGAGGTGCTCGACCACCTCAAAATTGCTCCGCTTACCCTGCAATTGCTTATTGAAAATGCGGTGAAACACAACCGGATGTCGGTCAAAGAACCGCTGGTGGTCACAGTTTCGATCGAACAGCCGCAAACACTTTTGGTAAAAAATCCGTTGCGTCCGCGCACAACACCGGCCGTATCGACCGGGATGGGCCTGCAAAACATCATGAACCGGTATGCTCTGCTTACTGACCAACCCGTGTGGGCCGGAGAAGCAGAGGATCAGTTTGTGGTGAAGGTGCCTTTGCTTTGAGTATTAGCCACTCAGGCCACATCCGGTTGCTGGCGCCCGCCCCGAAGCAGTAACCATACCGTAAACGACAATTCCCCGACGACCCCGGGAACCACAACGACCAGCATAAACATGTCCTGGTAGGCAGCATAGTTGGTCAACAGAAATTGGGCAAAACTATCGGTGAGGTAGCCGACTCCGGCCAGCAACAACAGCACACCGATAAATTTGGGAATATACCCTGCCCGCAAGACTAGCAAACCCAACGCCAGCAAATGCACGCCAAAAAAGAGAAGTCCCAACAACCAGGTATAATTGAAGGCAGATAAGGCCCGCATTACCTCCGCCCGGATGTATTCCGTCGGCATTGCTTCCAGGTAGGCATGCCCGCCAGTCAACTCGAGCACATCAAACAACTGAAACAAGGCAACTGCGAAAATGGCACAATTGACCAGGCGGAACCAGGCCATAAACAAAGCCATCTTTTTACCGAGGTGTTGCAGCAGCACATATAAAGCCCAGGTGAGTACCAGGTCGAAAAGCACCATGATAATAAAGGCCAAAATACCCAGCCGAAACTCCCCGGCATTGGTGGTGATATTGTTCAGGGTAAGGTTCGCGTCGTCGCGGACCACCAGTTTTTCCAGGACAAAAAAATTGGCAAAAATGCCGGTGAAAAAGATCGCCAGGTAGCCGGTTCCGGCCATGAGGGCTACTTTTCTAAGGGCTGTGGTAGAATTCATTTTTCTGATTTTAGTGCTGAGGGGTTGGCACTTTTCCAATCTCAAATTTCAAATTGGACATTTCAAATCCATAAAACTTCCTCTACCGGAATCATCCTTTTTATTTGAAATTTGAAAAGAAAAATTTGAAATTTGAAAAGTTGTACACCCCTTCTGGTTAATTAAGTTGAGTGGCATAGGCCAGCGATAAAAGTATCCAATTATAGGAAAACGCTGTGCCTGCCCGGTTAACGAACTCATTTCACAGGAATCGCCAATGGCCGCATCGGCGAGCCGCTGGCTCCTTTGAGTTTGAGGGACGCGGCGATAAAAACAAACTCGTATACCGCATCATCCGCCAGACTTTCCAGGTTCATCTGCTCAATAAACATGACGCCTTTTTCGGCCAGTAGGTAGGTGTGCACCGGCACCCAGTTGTCTTCCCGCTCCGGTGGAAAGGCTTCAAAACTGAGGTTGTCGGCGCCGAGCAGCATGATCTGCTGATCTTCAACCAGCCACCGGACGGCTTCCAGGTTGATCCCGGGATATTGGTCGAGATATGCCCCGGCGTCCTGGTAATGCATCGCCTGGCCGGTCCGGATCAGAACCACATGGCCTTTCCGAAGCGCGGTGTTTTGTTTTTTAAGGGCGCCCTGGAGGTCGGCGGCGTTTATCCGGTAGTTTTTGGGGAGTTGTGCCACGCCTTTGTAGGCCAGCATGTCGATCATTACACCCCGGGCAATGACGGGCGGAATTGTTTCGGCGCCGGTTTTGCGCCAGCCTTTGTCGCCGAGGTGTTCTTCCGGGGTGTAGCCGTTCCAGATTTTCCCGTCCAGCCCAAAATGATTCAGGGCATCGATATGCGTCCCCATGTGGGTGTACATGGAAATGGCATCGCCGGTGTAGCTTACTTTCCGGTTCATGTTTTCCCCCATGCCGTTGGGGTTGTCCACTACGGTTCCGTGCGGTGTGTGGGTTAGCCAATACTGGTAGGGTGGGTCGCCCAGGGCGTCGAAGCTGGGCATGCCGACAAAATAATCCACGCTGAGGTCGTATACCTGCCCGCTTCCAATGGCGGATAGTGCCGCCAGGCGCGAATCGTCGGTCATCATATTCAAGGTGCCAATTTCATCTTCGGGGCCCCAGGGGCTTTTCCCGGCAACTTCCGGACGGTCTTGTGAAAAGGCGGAAATTCCCCACAGGAGTTCTAAAATTAAAAGCAGGATTCTCTTTTCCATGGTGCTGTTTTTTCGTTAAAAAATAAATACAGGACAAAGGAACAGGGAATGCCGGCGGGAAAAATTGATGTAGATTAAGCGTGCACTCAAATTTTCAGCATCAACCTTCGAGCGTTCTTTTTTTTCGTTTAAAAATTCAGCTCGTAGAGTATTTCACGATTGATATTCGACTGCGTAGTGCAACGGCTAACGTGCCAGCCCGGAAACAGGTTGGCGATATTACATCAGGCGCCATGCTTAAAGCCGGCTTTCATTCTGGACAGGAACTCCGGTGTAATGCCGAGGTAGGAAGCAATTTGTTTTTGCGGAATACGCAGTTCCGCATCGGGGTATTTTCGGATAAAATCCCGGTAGCGTTCTTCCGCTGTTTTGGAAATCATATGCATCACCCGCTCCTGCTGGGCGATAAAGGCATTGATATGCAGTATCCGGAAAAAACGCTCCAGTTTGGGGATTTCGAGCAGCAGGTTTTCCATGGCGTGTTTGGAGAGTTGCAAGACTTCCGTGTCGTCCAGGGCCTGCAAAAAATAGTTGCCCGGTTTTTGACTGTGAAAACTGTACAGATCGGAAACCCACCATTCCTCTACCGCAAACAGGGTGTTTTTTTCAAGACCTTTTTCATTGATGTCGTATAGCCGCAACAATCCGCTGTGCACGAAATAGGTGTATTTACAGATCTGGCCGGATTGGATCAAATGGCTGTCTTTTTTGTACGTTTCGGCCACCAGTTTTTTTCGGAATACATCGAATTCTTCGTCGTCCAGTTTTATATGCCGGTTCAGGTTTGCTTTTATTCGTTCGTACATGTGGTATGGAAATTCATTTTTGTTTATGCCGGTAGCAAGTGCATTATTCCCGGCTAATTCCCGTTCACGCCCTGCAATTTCACCATTTTAAACTCCCCCTCCTTGCCGGAACGGTAGAGGATAAGCAACCCGTCTTCAAACCGGTAGTTGAGCTCGACCGGTGTTTCCCGGTTTTCTTTTCCGGTGATAAGGAGGCGGTGGTTTTGGGTATCCAGCGTCCAGGCGCCGCCGTCATTTCGCTGGCCGTTGGTTAGGGCCAGGTAGTTGCCGTCGGCAAAAATCTGGAGTTCCAGGCCGTACTGGAAATCCGCCCAATTGCCGTGGAGATGTTTGGCGCTAAGCGTGTCGGGGTGCAGAGCGGGGTAAACGATGCGGCGAATTTCCTTGCTCCCCGTGTATCGGCCGGTATTTCGAAAAACAGAAAAAATACCGCTTCGGCGTTCCACCCAATTGCCGGCGGTGTCGTACCGATAGGCGTACCCGGCCCGGTAGTTGACGGAATCGTTTTCAAGGGTTTGAACGATTTCCAACGGATCGCCATACTGGTTGAGGCGGTGGGTCCAGGTTTGCAGCAGATTTCCGCTACTGTCGCGGGTGGTGCTTACGGCGAGGGTGTCGCCACTATATACCGTGGTGGTAAATTGAGTCGGAAGGTCTGATTTCGGGTATCGCGTTTTAATCCAAATGATCCGCTCGAGACTGTCCGTTTGCACGTCCATGTCCTGATCAAATTTTTTCAACACCCCCGATTTTTTGATCCGGATCAATTTGCCGGCAGCATCGTACAGGTGCTCCTGGGTTTCACGGATTTCCCCGTCGGCGTTGTACTCGGTGCTTTTCCACAAGCGCCCGTCCTGGTATTGGTGCACCGTGTGGGAATTAAAGATTTTGTCGCGCCGGGCCATGCCTGGGTTTTTCAGCCAATGTTCGTCCAGGCGGCCCGCTTCGTCGAAATGGTAGATGAGCGTCCAACGCGGGTTTATATCCTGCTTCCCGGTTATTGAATCGACTTCGTAGGAAGCCTCTTCGATCATGGATGGTTTGCCGTGGAATTTTGGAGGCTGGGAAAATAACGTTGCAGTGTTTGTGAAAAATAACAGCAGGAACAGTAGGCGCATAGGCGGTTGAATTTTGGCTGCAAGTTTACATTTTTTTCGAGGGGTCTATTTTCGCTTTAGGGGTGTACAACTTTTCCAATTTCAAATTTTTCTTCTCAAATTTCAAATTAAACAGGATGATCCCGCTTCGTGCAGTTTCTTTAATTTGAAATGTCAAATTTGAAATTTGAGATTGGAAAAGTTTGTACACCCCCTCAGCTAACCTGAGTTGTATGGTGGATCAATGAAAAATATAAACAGCCAAAATCACAATGACCAAACCCGTGAGCAGTGTGACCCGGCCAAGGGCTGCAATTTTGGGGAGGTATATTTCCGCATCGGCATCCGAGCGTATTTTTTTACCCAGGGAGGTAATGATCAAAACCAGGGTGGCCAGCACCAGGAACAAGATCAATTTTAAGATTAACGGATAATTGTCGGATAGGGTCGCCCAATAATCCGACATTAATAAAATCCCGGATGCCGGCAGCAGCACCAGCCCGATCTGGCCCATGGTGCTCAGGGCAAGGGCGTGCCGGCTGAATTTGAGTGCTTCGGATTTTTCGAGTTTGGCGCTGGCTATTCCCAGAAACATAAAACCGAAGCTGGTTCCGAGGCCCATGGCAAGGCCGATAAAGTGCAGGATGAGCAAGATTTCGTGCATGACAGGTGTTGTTTTGTTTTGAAATGGTTGTTAGCGTATGTTGTCGGCAGGGGTTGCTAAATGCAAAACCATCTGGTACAGATCGAAGCCGGGAGCCCAAAAATCCGCCTCCGTTTTTTCCAAAGTAAAGCCGTTTTTTTCATAAAAACGGTACACGAGTTGGGAAGTACGGACCACAATTTTGGCAATTGCCGGATTATTTCGGATCAACCCGATCCGGAATTGCGTAAGCCCACTGCCGATGCCTTTCCCTTGGGCGTCGGGGTGGATGATGTCCCAGGAAATACGGGCCAGTTGCGCTTCGGGGAAATAATTGATGCCGCCGGCGCCCACGATCTGCCCCTGTTCTTCCACCACGAAATAGGCCTCCAAATGCCGGTCGAGGTACTCCAGCAAATCCGCTTCTTCCGCTTCGGCGAAATATTGCGGGGTATTGAGGCGCAACAACCGGATGACCTGTGATTGGTCGGCGGGTGTGTAGGGACGGATCATGATTTGTGGCAGTTGTTCCAAAAGCGCATTTCCTGTTTTAAGGTATCCTGAGTTATTTTTCATCCGGAAGATTTCGGCTGCATTTATTGCGACTGTAAGTGCTGTAAAGCGGAATCAATCTTGTCCGGGTTTTTCCGAAATGCCGATCAGGGCGCTGCAAAGGGATACCACATCTTTCCAGGTGCCGGAGGTGTTGGCGAGCACGACCACCACGGTTTTGCTTTTTGGAATGAGCATGATTTGGGTGGCTGCACCGGTTTGTTCGCCGCTATGCCCGATCACCACAGACTCATGGGGCGGCGGACCGTACAAAAACCAACCCAGGCCGTAGGGGTTACCGGCTTTTTGGTCAAACTGGCTTTGGGTCATTTGCTCCAATGTTTCTGCTTTGATCAGCCGGTTTTCCACGATGGCATTTCCAAACCGGATCATATCATCCAGCGTGGTATACAAGCCGCCGCCCGGCACCCGGTTGCTCAGGTTGTTTTCCGTGGCGGTTTTGGTTTTGCGTTTTTGCTTTTGATACAGGCAGGACCGGTTTGTCTGCTCTGCCTGGATTTTCTCCACACCCGTATCGTTCATTCCCGCTGGGTCCCAGATGTTTTTTTGCAGGTATGCCTCATAATTTTGGCCGGAAACAACTTCGATGATGCGGCCCAGCACAACGTAACCGTAGGTCGTGTAATAAAAGGCCGCCCCGGGCTGGAAGAGCAGCTCCCGGTCTTTGAAGACTGCCATTGCCGCCTCCAACGACGGGAATTCCGTTTGACTCTCGGCTTCTTTGTCCGATTGGTACTGGCCTGTTCCCGAGGTGTGGGCCAGCAGGTGACGCACAGTAATATCCCCGGCTTTCTTTTTCGGATAATCGGGCAGGTAGGTTTGAACCGGCGCGTCCAGATCGATGCGCCCCTGCTCGACGAGTTGCATGATCGCCACGGCGGTCATGGTTTTCGCGATAGATGCAGTGCGGGTGCGCGTGGAGTCGGTGAACGGCGCCTGGTTTTCCGCGCAGCGGTAACCCGCGGCGGTTTTGCCCTGAACGGCATAGCCGGCGGCTGTACCGGTAACCCCCGATTCGGTGATCAGTGCCGTCAGGAGTTCATTGGCTTCGCGGGCTTTTGAACTGTCCTGGGTGTGGCCGGAGCAGGTGCATAGCAGGTAGATCAGGGAAAAAAGGGTAGTCTTGGTTGTCATGTCAGGTGATTTTTTTATTGTCTTCCACAAAATACATATCCACCTCGCCTTTGTCTTTGGCGCTGACCTTGCCGCGATGCTCGCATTGGAACTGCGCTTTTACCAGTTCGAAGGTGTCCCGGCTGATATTGACTTTACCGGCCACGCCGCTGCTTTCCATGCGTGCCGCAGTATTCACGGTATCGCCCCAGATATCGTAGGCGAATTTTTTTACCCCCACGATGCCGGCCACCAACGGGCCGCTGTGAATACCGATGCGGATATCGAAACTGGGCAATCCGGCTGCGATGCGTTTGGCATTGTGCTCCTCCATAAAATCCCGGATGGCAAGCGCTGCCCGAACGGTATCCGTGGCATGCGTCGGTTTGGGTAAGGGCAGCCCGCCTGCCGCCATGTAGGCGTCGCCAATGGTTTTGATCTTTTCGATGCCGTATTGCTCCATGATCCGGTCGAAAGCCGAGTAGCATTCGTTGATCTCGTTCACCAGCTCGGTGGGGCTCATTTGCTGGGAAATTTGGGTGAATTTTTCAAAATCGGTGAACAGCACGGTCGCCTGGTCGATCAATTGGGCGTCGGCACTGCCCTTTGCCTTGAGTTCCTCGGCCACCGCTTCCGGCAGGATGTTGAGCAACAGCTCGTCGCTTCGCTTTTTTCCGGCCTTTATTTTGTTGCGTTGTACATAGAAAATACCCATGAAAACGAGCACCAGGGCAAAACCGCCGATGAAGCCGTTGCGCACCAGTTTTTGTTTTTTCAACTCAGCCTGTGCCAGGGCATCTTTTTTTTCCTGGGCTGCTTTGGTCGCCGTCTCTTTTTTGTCAAATTCGTATTGCATGGCCGTTTGGGTGATCTTTTTCTCTTTCTCCAAATTGAAAATGGAATCGCTCACGATCTTATACCGGCTTTGCGCGTCGTAGGCGGCCTGGTAATTGCCGAGCAGGGCCGAAACGGAACTCAAACTTTTATAGGAACTCGCCAGCCCTTTCAGATTGTCGGTTGCCTGCTGGATCACGATGGCGCTGTCGAGATAGATTTTGGACCGCTGCAATGCCGCGGTTTTATTGCCAGAAAAATAGCGGTCCAGTTCCGGTTTGCGCTTGGGCTCCCGGGCCATTTCCAGGTATATCGAGCCGATCACACCTTGCACGTCGCCGCGTACCAGGGCGCTTTTCGAGGATTTGGACAGTTCCAACGACTTGAAGAGGTTTTGCAGGGCATTCGCATAGTCGCCCTGGTTGAAACAGGTGTTGCCGATGTAGCTGAGCGTTTTGGCGATACCATCGGTGACGCCTAGCTCTTCCTGAATTTTCAAGGCATTCGAAAAATACTCCAGTGCTTTGGGATACTCCTGCTGGCTGTCGTAGATAATCCCGATAGACGACAGGTTGTTGGCTATCGCATTTTTAGTTCCGACGGTTTCATTGATTTTCAGCGCCCGCAAAAAGTAATCCAGCGCTTTATTGAATTCGGATTGATTTTTATAGATCAGGCCGATATTGGACAAGCAAAGCGCGATGCCTTTTTTATTATCAATTTCCTCCTGGATTTTCAGTGCATTCAGGTAATAATCCAGTGCATTCGGATAGTTGGAAGTCAGCAAGTAGATATTCCCGATGTTAACCAGCGTTGTTGCCGTATTGCTTTTGTTGCCCAGCGTCTGGTGGGTTTTCAGGGACACCAGGAAATGTTCGATCGATTTGTCGTAATCGGCTTTGACGGCGTAGTTGATGCCCAGGTTGCCGTTCACCTGAGCAATGCCGTAAGCCCAGTCCAATTTATCGGCCAGGGCTAATGCCTGCTTGCCATAATTTATGCCCTGGTCCGGATTGATCGGGTAGTAATTGTAACAGAGCCCGGCCAGCAGCAGCACCTTGTTGGTGTCTTCCGCGGCGCGGGGAAGTTCGGTGAGCAGGGAATCGATCAGCGCCTGACCCTGTTTTTGGGCAAAGCCGGCAGAAACGATGGACAACAGAAAAAAAACGAGCGCCAGTTTTCTCATGACGATGGGTAGTTGAGCAACGAAAAACGTGCTCCCAAAATAGTAAATATTCCGGGGGCAATTCAAATTGTCCCGGTCTGTCCAGGTTCCGGCAAGCGGCCTCAATCCTGGTTCAATCGTTGAACCACAACAGGCGCCGTCTGCCAGCGCAATACGGCGCCGTTGGCATCGGTCGTCACGATTTGGCGCCCGTCGGGGCTCCAGTCCAATCCCCAGAGCAAGGCATCGGATGCGCTTTCGCTCAGCAGCGCACCGTCGATCGACCAGATGCGCAAAGCATCGCTGGCAGTAGCCAGGCGGTTGCCATCCGGGCTCCAACGGAGGTTGCGGTATTCGGCGTTGCTTCCGGCAATGTCTTTGATTTTTTGTCCGTCGGCGCTCCAGAATTGCAATAGCGGCGGGTACTTTTTGTCGTAATCGCCATAGTCACCGGTTGCGAAAAACGCACCCGAAGGGTGCCAGGCCACGCAAAGCATCAGCACATCCTCGGGGCGGGGCGTAATTGCCGTGATCTTGTCCTGATCCACATCGTAAAGCGCGATATGGTGCCCCACCGTGGCGAGTATATTTTTGGAAGGATGCCAATCCAGCCCGGTGATGGATTTTTGCTCGAGGTCGATCGTTCGAATCCATGTCCCGTCTTTGGAAAACAGGCTCAGCCGGCCCTCGTTGTCACCAATGGCTAACAGCGACCCGTCGGCATTCCAGCCAATGGCGCGCACGCCGTAGATCGCTGTGCTGTCCAATACGGTCCGCTCGTCGGTTTCCAAATTAAGTAGGAACGGCTTCTGCGGCGAAAGTTGGGTAGCCACGGCCAGCAAGGGCAGGGTAGGGTGCCATTTCAGTTTGGTGATCGTGTTTTTTACGGGGTAGTTTTTGGTGGGCTCGAGCTGCGTTCCCGAAAAAATGCGGAGCGTATTGTAGCTACCGCCTACCGCGACGGAACGCCCGTCGGGGCTCCAGGCCGCCGTCCATAGAATATTGTCAATGCCGCCCTTTGCCGGCTCCGGCGCGACGGCTCTGTGGTCAAAACTCAGCACCTCCTTGAGTTTCCACATGCCGTCTTCCTTCAGGTAGAGGTGGGTGAACTTTGCGATACCCGTCGGTACATCCGCTTTGCCGGGCTCCCGGAGGTAAAATTTGTGCACCCCGTTTTGGATAGCGCCGTAGAGTTGCCCGTTGTTGTAGAGCGGATACACTTCCAGGCTGCCTTCCACCAGTTTGCGGATCGGTTTTTTATTAGGGTCGGCGCAGAGATTTTTTTTGACGTTTTCAAAAAAAACGGCGCGGTTTTGAAAGCCGCCCTGGTCGTGAAAAAACACCAGGTCCTGGTGCACCGCCAGCTCGAGGTAGTCCATGTCGCATTGGTTGAAGCCGCGTTCGAAGAAGATACTGTCCTGCTGTTTCAGGCTTGTGAAAAGCGGGTCGGTTTGGGCTACCTGGGCGTGGAGGGATGTTGCGGCGATCAGGATGCAAAGCAGTAAACGTGTTTTTAAGCGCATGTTTTTGTTTTTTGTTTTTGCAAGCGTAGAGTATTTCGCGCAGAGTTAAACAGAGTTTTTACGCAGAGTTACGCGGATTAAGAAGGTGTACTCGCATAGGGAAAACTCAGTGTAACCCTGCGGAAAACTCTGCGCAACTCTGCGTGAAACACGCTCCATTAGGGAAATACTCCACGCCGTGGAAAGACCCTACGCCGAAGAACTATTAACCGTAAACACCTCGATCGCCCGCTCCTTTCCTTTTAGTTGGAATGAACCGAGCCGGGTGAAATCAAAGTTGTCCCTGGCCATTTCGTAGGTGTTCTCACCAAGCAGGATGTTCGTATCGTAGTCCTTGTTGAGTTGCTCCAATCGGGCGGCAATGTTTACCTCGTCGCCGATGACGGTGTATTCCATACGCTCGGCCGAACCGATGTTGCCTGCCACGACCACCCCGGTATTGATGCCGATGCGGGTAACGAGGCGGCGGTTTTTCCCGAAGGTCCGGGTAGTGGAAGCCTGTTCGATGGCCAGCGCTGCCCGGATGGCGTGCGTGGCGTGATCGGGATCGTCGAGCGGGACGTTGAAGATGGCGAAAATAGCATCGCCGATAAACTTGTTTACTACGCCCTGGTGCTCCTGCACGATTGTTACGAGGACCGAAAAATATTCGTTCAACATTCCGATCACTTCCTGCGGTGTCAGGTCTTCCGCTATGGCAGTGTAGTTGGCGATATCGGTGACCAGCACCGTGCACTGCCGCACTTCGCCGGCGACATTTACTTTTTTATTCAAAATGGCATCTGCGACATCCCGGGTCACATATTTTCCGAAGGTATCCCGAATCAGTTCACGCTCTTTGAGGCCAACGACCATGCCGTTGAACTCCTGGGTCAGCACCCCGATTTCATCACTGGTCAGGACGGCCGCTTGCGTGGAAAAATCACCGGCACGCACCTTGTTGATCTCATCGAGCAGGGCATGTATGGGTTTGGTAAACGAACGCGTGATATAGATCAGGGAAAAGATCATCCCGATAAACACATTGATCCGGTCGGGTAAAATGGCCTCCACGGGTGTCATGTTGGAAAACTCCGAATAGGTTTCACCTGCCCGGGTGACAATCAGGTCCAGGGTTACCAGGGCTGTGGGGATAAAGCCCAAAACGACGATGGTAACGAGCAGCGTTGTCCCGATACGCCGCTTCCCGGTGGGGTAAACGAAGCCAAACAGTGTGAAGGCTTTGGCCTTTAGGTCGAGTGTGAAATCGTTGACTACAAACCAGGCGATAAAGGCCGGGAGCAGGGCATACAAGTAGAGAATAGACGGGATTGCGATGATCCACATTGATGCGGGAATTTCTTCCATATTAACGTCGCCGGTACTTATCGACGAGAAATAGACCATCAGGAGCATGAGGCCGTAATACATAACGCCAAGACAAAAGATCCAGACAGCCGAGTACCAGCTCAGGTTCTGGATGCGCTGCCGCGCCCGCGGTGTATCCTCGCGCTGGTCGAAAGCGATCGCGATGGGTTTGTACAACCACAAGGCGCCGAGGAAATTGACGCCGCCGAACAGCAGCACATGCACGACTGTGAGTCCGAGGAACATATCCAGGGATTTATGTGCCGGGAGGTAGGACACGTCGAAAACTACCACCAGGAGGCAGAGGCTAAGCATGGAGCGGTAGTATCGTTTTTTCATGGGCGGCTAATCCGTTTGGTTGGATGCCAAAGTTATAACCAGTTTCCCGCAAACCCGGCCTGTTCCAAAATTGTGCATGGCTTTCATCTGTTTGCTGTAATGTGAAGAACGACGTTGCCGGTTTTTTCGCCGGTCAGCACATAGCGGAAGGCTTCGGCGGTTTCTGCCAGCGTGTACGTCCGGTCGATCACCGGTTTGAATTTCCCTTCAGCCATCATTTTTCCGACCAAGCGCACGCTTCCCGGGATGTCGACCGGCACCGGGAATTTGACTTTTTTGCGGCTAAAAAACGGGGTGAATACCGCGTAAAACAGATTTTGCGCCATCCAACCCAGTTCGGAAGAAATGTAGGTGCCACCGGGCTTCAGCAGGGGTTTGCATTTGTTGAAACTGCTTTTGCCGACGGCATCGAACACGAAATCGTATTGCTGGTCGTCTTTGGTGAAATCTTCCCGCAGGTAATCGATCACCCGGTCGGCGCCGATGGCTTTGGCCATGTCGATGTTTTTGGTGTTGCAAACCGCCGTGACTACCGCGCCGTAGTATTTGAGCAATTGCACGGCTGCCGAGCCGATGGCGCCGGAAGCGCCGTTGACGAGCACTTTGTCGCCGGGATGGAGTTGCACTTTATTGATGAAATTGTAGGCATAGTGGGCGCCTTCGATGCTGGCGGTAGCCTGCTCATACGAACAGTTTTCGGGTATGGCGGCGATGCCTTTGGCGGTGTCTATGGTCAGGTATTCCGCGTGCGAACTCAGACCGTTGTCGTCGAAACCAAACACGCGGTCGCCCACCTTGAACCCGGTAACATCCGCGCCGACAGCCTCGACCGTTCCGGCAAAATCGGTGCCCAGGATCGGCTTCCGGGGCCTGAACAATCCGGTGAAAAAGCGCATGATGAAGGGCTTGGCCAGGAGCATGGCGCAGTCGGTGCGGTTGACCGTGGCAGCGTGTATGCGCACGCGGATCTCGTTGGCTTTTGGGGTGGGTTTTTCTACGGTTTCCAGCTGAAGGACGTCGGGAGGACCGTATGCCCGGTAAACGGATGCTTGCATTTCTATGGCTTTGGTTTTTTCGAAAAAATGATCGGATGCCGGCGAAATACTGGAAACTGGGGGGCTTGGGAGGGTGGTTTTCGACGGATTGGGGGATTATTTCGGCGGGGGGGGAGGGCTCAAATTGAAAGCCGGAGACTTGTTGCCTCGCAGACGCTCACGTGCAAACTATGGTTATTTTTAAGTTTTGAATTTAGGGGTTTAAGCGATGCCATGCGTATTGTCGGCGTGACTCGAAGTCACGCCGACAATGAACCACAATCGGCGATCCTCGTCCTTGAACCCGCTCACCCCGCCATTCACCGAAAATGCCGGAATAGCAAAACCCAAGCAACTACTTTTCAGAATCTATTATGCAAGCAAACCCTCCTAATCAACTCATCCTAAATCGTATGCTATGAAAAAAATCACCACACTCCTCCTGCTGTTTTGCCTGCCTGCTGCCTCAGCCCTGTACGCCCAACTGCTTTCCCTGCCCGATGGCGGCACAAACCAAAAGTCCATGATCGGCCAGCGCGTGGGCGTCACTGATATCGAGATCCACTGGGATGCCCCCGGTGTGAAAGGCCGTGAAGGCAAGATCTGGGGGACACCGGTGGCGCACTATGGCTTCGTCGACATTGGTTTCGGTACGGCTAAATCCTCGCCCTGGCGCGCCGGCGCCAACGAGTGCACCACCATGGAATTTTCGACCGATGTCACCATCAACGGCCAGGCATTGGCTGCGGGCAAATACGGCTTTTTCATTGCGGTGTATCCCGACTCCTGCACACTCATTTTCAACCGCAATGCCAACGGCTGGGGCGCTTATTTTTACCAGCCGGAAGACGATGTGCTGCGTGTGAACGTCCGTCAACAAAAAGACCAGCCGCAAAGCCGCGAATGGCTGGCCTACACCTTCGCCAATCCGACCGGGCAATCGGTCGAGGTAGCCCTGGAGTGGGAGCGTTGGCGTATTCCGTTCACCGTGGCGGTCGATTTGAAGGCAACCACGGTGGCTTCCATCCGCCGGCAACTTTCCGGCGCCATGGGGTTTGACCCGCCGAGCATGCAGGCCGCTGCGCAGTGGTGCCTGACGAACGATGTCAACCTGGAAGAGGCGCTCGTTTGGGCCGACCGCACGGTGAACCCGCAATTGGGCGGTGTGCAAACCTTTGCGGCGCTGTCGACCAAAGCCGGTCTGGAACGCAAACTGGGCCGCACCGCCGATGCCGATAAAACTATGCAACTGGCCATGGACAAAGCCAGCGTGCTCGACCTGCACGGCTATGGCCGGCGCCTGATCGGGGAGAAAAAGTACCAGGAAGCGCTGGCGGTGTTCAAACAGAATTTTGATAAAAACCAGGGCGCCTGGCCCACACACGTCGGATTGGCCCGCGGCTATTCTGCTGCCGGCGATTTGAAAAAGGCGCTTGAGCACGCCGAAGCTGCCCTGCAGCAGGCCCCCGACGACCTGAACCGGAAAAGCCTGGAAGGAATGGTCAACACTTTGAAGGAAGGAAAAGCGATCGAACAATAGCAGGAAATTCAACGACGCTGTTTGTAGTTGTCATTTTTGATATGGCTTCTATTTAGTAAATTAATTCGGATTGCTAATTTTGTGGGGCGGCGCCGTTGATGCGCTGCCCTTTTTTAGCTATGGCCGACAGCATATTTGATCCGCAGGCGCAAGCCGGCAACCCCGATCTGAAAATCATCGCTGCTTTTGAGCGCTTGAGTGAAGGATTTCGGGTATTGATTTGGGAAAAAGCAAAATCGCTTGGTATCAGTCCGATACAAATCCAGATCCTGATTTTTATTCAGTTTCACAGCGATGCGGTTTGCAAGGTGAGCCATCTCGCCCAGGAGTTTAACCTGACCAAGCCAACGATCAGCGAGGCGGTAAAAGCGCTGGAGCAAAAGGGCTATGTCAAACGCCAAACGGAAAAGGCGGATGCGCGCAGCCACACCCTTCACCTCACCGATGCGGGTCGTGCCCTCGTCGCGCAAACAGCACAATTTGCCAACCCGATGCTCGGCAGCCTTGCCCGGATATCCGCTGCTGAAAAAGCCGTGTTGCTCGAACAATTGATGGGCATTATGGAGCAACTGCAGCGTTCGGGTATTCTTTCGGTGCAACGCATGTGTTTTTCCTGCCAGCACTACCAGAAACGGGGCGGTATTCACATGTGCCAGTTTTTCAACAAGGCACTGAAAAGTAGCGACCTCCGGGTGGATTGTGTGGAGTATGCGGGGGGCGGTTAATCGGACTAGTCCAGATATTTCTTGTACGTCGGCCGGTAACCCGCCAGGTAGGCAAATGGCGTAAGGATGCCGAACAAAACAAGTTGAACCGGAAACGACGGCTTCGCAAGCCGGAACACGTTCTTGAATTTGCTTACCAGCAGTGCTACCTGCAGCAAGCGGGGCATCCCTGACCCGTTTGTTTTGCCGTCATTGGCTAGTCCGGCTGCTGTTTCCAGAAAATATTCGGTTTCCATGGCCGGTCGCACTTTCCAGTTTACGACGGTGTTCTCAGGGCTGTTGTTCCACATGGAGTGGACTGTGTTTTTGGGGATGTGAATCTGCTCACCTTGTTTCAACACGCGCACATGTCCGTCAATGCGAACGCTCAACTCCCCGGAAAGTACTGTGAAGTCCTCCTCCTGGTTTGGGTGGTAGTGTGGCGCAGGTTCTTTTGAATGTCCGTTGTACGTGTGCTCCATTTCCAGCAGTTGCCCGCCGGTGTCTTTGGTTGTTTGCAGAAAGGCAATGGCCGTCTGCGTTTTGGGGTTGAAGATTGTTTTGTTTTTATAAGCCATGGCTAGGGTAGATTGCTGGCGTGTCCTTTGTTTTTTTGTTGCGTAAGACCAATTGGCAATTGACAAAGGTTGCAGCAGGTAGCTTGGACTAATGCCGTTAACTTAATACTACTTTGTTACTTTAAACACTGTGGTATTGAATGTCGAATATCGAACGCCGAATGTCCAATTTCGAAGTGGTTTGATCCGAAGAAGGGATGAACTGGATAAACAAAATGCGAAAAAAGTACTGTGCCCACAATCAAAATACTTCGAAATTGGACATTCGGCGTTCGATATTCGACATTGCTTGTTTTTTCGAGTGGGGCAACTTTAAAGTGACAAAGTAGTATTAAGGTGAGTGGAAAGGTTTTATCTGCGAGGCACGAGCAGGTGAAATCTCGTAACGACGAACTTCCGCGAAGAGATGCCTCCTTCTCCTGCGTCAAAGATGTCACCTCTTCGCTACCGGCTACTCTAAAGTTGACGACATTAGTGGTCTGGGCAAGATTGTTAAAAAACCAATTTGAGTTGCTCGTTTTCAGCCAACTGTTCCCAGCTGTGGCACAGGTCGTCAAATCGGGTTTGCATGGCCTCGACCATGGCCGGAGTCATTTCGGGAACCTGAATTTGCGGCATGCCTTGCACTTCCCATTTTACCAGCTCGATAAATTCGACGGGCGTACAGGCGCCGGAGGCGAGCCCCTGGAGGTTGCGCGACAGGATTTCGGCCAGCCAGGATTCCGGCCCCAACGTTCGAATGACGGCCTTGTCGGACAGTTCCTGGATCGTCATGCCCGATTTTATATTTCCGAAAAAACCTGCCTCCAGTTGAAAGGTAGTTTCCACCACAAAATGCGCCAGATCGTGGTTGGGGAAATCCGGCCCGAGATTTTCACGGGTAAAGCTGCCATCGGCCCGCGTGCAGGTGAGCACAGTTTTGTTGTTGTGTTTCGAAAGCAGGATTTGCATAATGGGGAGATTCAAACTTTGATCGCCAAAACTTCCAGACCCGGAATCAAATCCATGTTTCGCCGAAGGCGAATCCGCCTCATCCGTGTTCTATTTTTCCCTCCTGACGTTGGAGGGTTTGAACGCGGATACCACGGATTCGCCTTCGGCGAAAGGCGGATTTATTGCGCAGCACGCATCACCGCGCTTTAACGATCGTCATCGATAGTGCCTGCCGGGTCTTGTTGTTGATCAACGACAGGACATAGGTGCCGGGCGCCAGCATGCCGATCTTGATGCTGTTCGACACGTTTTTTTCGGAAAAAACCGTCCTGCCAAACAGGTCGCTTATCCGGACGGTGTAGGCATCGGAGCCAATGTCGGTGAGTTGAATGACGTCGGTGAACGGATTGGGATACAGCGTGATCGTGCGTTCCGCAAAGTTGAGCGTGCTCGATTGTTCCTGGATGATCTTGTTGTCGTACCACCAGAATTCGCCGTTTGAAACGATCAGGTCTTCATCGTCATCGTTGTCAAAATCGCCGGGTACAACCGAAAACGCCGGGGAAACGCCGCCGACCGTGCCCTGTTCAAATTCCAGGGTGGTGTTCGACAGGTTTTTATACCAAAAAAGTCCGGCGCTGTTTGTGCCGAGCACGATGTCGGTGCGCCCGTCGCCATTGAAGTCCCCGGTGCAAAAGCTGCGCACAATATTACTGGCGCTGACCAGACTTTGTTGCGTAAACGACAACATGCCCTGGTTGAGAAAAGCCGTACAACCGAAACTTCTGATGGCCAGAATGTCATTTTTGTTGTCGCCGTTGATATCATCGATCAGGATGCCTTCTATGCTGCTGAAATTATTGTTCACGAGGGTTGTCTGGTTAAAACTTCCATCGCCCTTGTTGGTCAGCAGCACGATTTGTTTTCCGGTAAACTGGTAATACCCGACGGCTATATCCGGGTCGTTGTCGTTGTCCAAATCCCCGATAGCAAACACTTCGAGGTTGTCCGAACCGCTCAGGATGGTTTGGGCGGTAAAGTTCAGGCTGCCGTCGTTGCGGTAGATGGTGAGCGTGTTATCGATCGTGTTGATCCCGACGATATCCGGGTCCGTGTCTTTATCGATATCGACGATCTGGAGCAGGTTGGAACCGCTCACACCCAGGGGTGTGACCGTAAAATTAGCGGCACCGTCATTGAGCAAGAGCTGGAGGGCCAGGTTGTCGCCGCTGGCGACGACAAAATCGACATCCTGATCGCCGTCCATGTTACCCGCAGCGGGCCGGCCCATGGCGTCGAAATTCAGGTTGAGGTCTTTCAGGTTAAAGGCGATACTGTCGGCCCCGGCATTGAGTTGAATGACCAACTTATTGGGGCTGGCGCCAAACTGGATGCCCAGGACATCGGGCCGGTTATCGCCGTTAAAATCGGCTACAACCGTGCTGGAGAGGCCAAGGTCCTGGTAAGGACTTTGAACAAAATCTTGTGCCTGGACATGGATGTGGAATGTTGCGGCTAATACCGCAAGGGGTAAGGAGCATTTCATGGGTTAAGGTTATAGTTTAAAATGTGTGGAAATTCAGCTCCCGATAGGGTCGGGTAGCAGGGTTAAATTTTTAAATGGCGCGCAAAATACAGCAAACTAGTTTTTCGCGGTACGGATAACGAGAAACAGCCTGAAAACTTAAAATTGAACACAGACTATTCCATCTGCAACAAAGCCGCATACGGATCGCCCTCCAGGCCCAACAGTTGGGCAAATGCCGGTTCCGTTTTAACCCCCTGCTGTTTGAGGGCAATGACCTGTTGCCGGAATGCTGCCCCGCGCTCCTGCAAAATCCGATGCTCGACCACCATGTGCCGGTAGGCGTTTTGCTGGCGGGTAGGTACGTTTTGGCCGAATAGTTCGATCGGGAATCCGTCGAGTTCGAAATTGGCCACGACACAGGCCTGGCCGTTGGTGGTTTTTTCGCGCATGCTGAAACCGGGGGCGTCGCGGAACCCGGCTTCGACACTGGCCCGAAAAGCCTGTAGGTCGGGGCAGTAGCAGATGATGTCCAGGTCGCTGGTAGCGATGTCAATTTCGATGGGAATGGTGCCGGTGAGGATGGGATCGAAGGCTTCCAGTTTTTCCAGCACCCGGTGGCGGGTGAGGATGCGGAAGGCCTGCTGTTGGCGGGCGTTGCCGGATTGGAGGTAGTTGATGTTGGTGAAAGGCATTGGAGGTGATTTATGCTCCGCGGAAAGTGGTTTGCGAAAAAACCGCGAAGGTCAAGTCTTCGGATGACTATTTTGGAATTAGGGCTGTTAAGAGAAATTTAGAACGCTGTTTGTAGAGCATTTCACGCAGCGTTGCGCAGAGGAAATGCACAGAGTTTCGCGGAGTTTTCCTTCTTCGGGATGGCAACTCCGCGGAACTCTGTGTGAAAAACTCTGCGCAACGCTGCGTGAAATGCTCTACGGCTAAAATTTTAGTAGAAAAGGATTTCTCTAAACAGCCCTATTTCGGAATCTATGATTTAAAAGCGTGATACGGAGTCGCCCGATGACTAAGGTGCCGAAAAATTTGGAATTCACTTTCCGGCGGGTAAAGTTTTTTTAGAAAAGTCGGAGACTTGTTTACGCCGCGCGTCGCATTGCAAATGCTCGCGAGCGCATCGCGTTTTGGGTAAGTTTCTGAACACTTTGGGGCAGCGGGGTATAAAAACAGAAGCACATAGAAACTATATATTAGCTGTACATTTTGCATATGAATTTATCCATCAAATGACCGACAAGTACTTGGATTTTATTAATGCACATTCTGGCCTAAAAACTGAAATATATAATGTATTGGATGGGCACTGCAATCGGAAGAGAAATTTAATGTATCCAGGAAATGGAATGGATTTAACTGGACATTTTCTTGATCTTACTACTGAAGAAAAAGAAATTATAAATTCTATTAAAGATTCGAATAAGCGGAATAGTCCATGGTACCTTTTATATGTTTCAGGTGCCTTTTATCCAAAAAGTAGTAATCAAAACAGTGAATGGGAAAATCTTCCAAAAGCATTCTTATATGTGCTTTCACTTGGTGATCTTCTTTATAAAGTTAAAACTAATGGGTATGTTGAAAGTAGTTGTGAATTTAAATGTGCCGCCCGTTTTATTCAACAAAAGATCAATAAAATCAATATTGTGCATGATGAAATTCATTAAACTTATTCTTTCGATATTGTATTTCTTTTGTTTATCTATATCTTGCAAAAGACCCCTGCATTCGACACAGATTGACCAAGTATTATCTATTGATTCTATATCAATATTAAGAAACAGTTTTAATGGGTTTGACCCTATAAACATCGACAGTACTTTGAGAACGTATTTTGGAGTGGATAATTTCAATCTGCTGTTGGAGTGCGCAATTACTAATCTTACTTTAGATACTATTGTTTCAGAATCCACATATGGCCATCAAACAATATTTTATATTGACAGGTTTTTAAGAATAGACTCTCTTGATTTTGAATGTTTTAGTATTAGGCCTAATATACCTAGTTTTACTTCTGCTTGTGATACATTCCTTCCCTATGAAGTCAGAACTTATTACATTCCCATATATATAAACTCCAACCTTGAAATAAGAGATAAATTATATTTTCAATTTTGGATTCGGCCCGGTTTTCTTCATTGCTTTTCTAGATATAACCTTCCAAAAGAGTTTTTAGTGAGCCAAGAAGATTCAGTACTATTTAAATCCGTTATATTGATTGATATGAAAACCAACCTAGCCAAAGTGGTTAATAATCCAATAGATTCAATTTATGAAGAATATAAGGCCATGCCAAATATGAAAAACGTATCTATGATAAAATAAATTGGGGGACCACAGGAAGGTATGCTTGCTACTTTCAAAAACTTTATTGGTCTATAATTATGTCATTCCTTACTCTGATTTTGACATGGTAGTATGGACTTTTGAGCAAGGGCCAATCAAGCTCTTGGACAACAATCTCTCCCACTCATAAATTTATAATTTCAATAGGATCTTTACTATTTAAATTAAAAGATGATTATGGCGAAAATTCTCAAGAGTTCTCTTGTACACTAAAGTTTGCGAACAATAAATTACAAAATATTAATATTAAATCATATGACTTTAAATAGGACTGTAAATTCTTTTTTATTATTGTTTTCTGTTTTCTGTAGATGTACAAATTCTAATTTTAAAGAAAGCAAATGTGATTCTTTAAGTTTGGATTCTTTAATAATAAAAAAAACAATTTTCAATAAAAATTATTATTCAACTGATTCGAATAATAATTTATTTTTATCAGATGATTATCTTAAAATGCTCCTATCTTGTAAGATTTCAAACTTTTGTCAAGATACATTTTACACAATAGTTTCATCTAAAAATAATTATGCAAGAGAGATTGATATGGTCCTTCAAATTAAAGCAAATGAACTAAGGCTTTTATATGGCGGTTATCAAGAAATACATGACCCGCGCGTTGACACCTTCAAGCCAGGCACTTCAAAAATATATTATATTCCATATTATGGATTTGAAAGTATTTTAGATAGCAGTATTTTATATTCGCGTTTACAGTTTAAAGTTACCACTAAAGACCCTCGGCGCATTAATTCGGACTCTTTAACTCATTCTTTAATTACAAAAGAGATGCTATCCCCTTTAATATTCGTACTTAAAATCGACCCAACCAATAACACAGCAATCATTGTTGATAGCACCTTAGAAGATATATTTCATTCATATATAGAAAAAGGGTTTAAAAAAACGTTCTAATATCATCAAAAATGATAAAACCTATACTAAACTTTTGCTTCCTGTTCCTAACAATCCACCTCTCCGCCCAGCCCACCCTGGTAAAAAACATTCAACCTGGCTTGGGCTCTTCCGTTTTTCTATCCCTGGAAAAATCGGCAGTAGCAGGAGAGTGGTTTGCGAAAAAACCGCGAAGGTCAAGTCATCGGATGACTATTTTGGAATTAGGGCTGTTAAGAGAAATTTAGAACGCTGCGTGAAATGCTTTACGGCTAAAATTTTAGTAGAAAAAGATTTCTCTTAACAGCCCTATTTCGGAATCTATGATTTAAAAGCGTGATACTTGTCCAGGAAATCCAGATAGGATTGGCCGAATACAAAGTCAGCATTATCGCCGAACAACACGAACACACCTTCGAGGGGTTCATCATACGGATTGTAAATAACGTGCTTCACATAAGGCCCGATAAAAATACTCATGCCCGCTTCGATGTCGAACTCCGAATCGCCGAGTTGACCTTTCCCTCTGCCTTTGGTGAAGATGAACAGGTTGGGCACCTGCCCCTTTTCCAGGCCGCGATCGGCATTGGCGGCTTCTTCCGGGCCGATGCTGAACCAGCCGATCCGTTTGTCTTTCATCGTGTAGAGGGCCACCATGTCGACGCCATGGCTGGGCAGGGCGCCGTCTCTGGAAAACGGGGTGATTTCGATGGGGTCTTTTTTCCAAAAATGTTCGATCACCTGGTAGGCAATTGCCGTGTACTTTTGGTCGGATGTGAAGCCCTCCATGTCCTTGATGTCCAGGGCAGTTACATCGGCCGATGTCGATTTTGCAGCGGCGGTGGTGGCTGTCCAGATTTTCGAATCGATCTTGTCCAGGGTAGCCCGGTCGGCAAACTCAAAATACCAGGTTGGCGCTGGCGGCATACCCTGGTGCAGGGTTACGGTGTGCGGACCAAAATGGTGGAGGGTGTACTGCTTGTTTTTGCCGGCCTGGTAGGCTTCCTGTGCCCGTTCGGCGTTGACATACCACCAGTCATTGCCCACCTTGATGCCGAAGGTGGTGGTAACGGCCATAACATCTGTTTTGTAACTCTCGACAAAACTTTGCAGGACGGCTTCGGTGGATTGCTCCTGCGCCCGGGCGCCGGCTATCGAAAGGAGCGTGAGGAGTAGGACGGTGACGGTGAACTTCATTGTTTTTGTCATCATGTACTTTTTTACAGGTTGAAAAAATGAAAAAGCAAGCCCGGTTCAGCGGGTTCACATAGAAAACAGATAGTATTGGTCAGACGACTTTGAGTCGTCAGACCAATACGCGCGGTCCGACGACTCGAAGTCGTCTGACCGCTAATCGCATTTATCGAATTACTATGTGAATCCGTACAACCTGGCTTGCAGCACCAAAAGTAGAGCCTCAGCTATCCGGAAGGGGCCTGTACAGCGCGGCTTGTGGTGAAAGTGGCCTATTTGTGGCGAATGCCGGTTAGCCGAAGTTTTTCACGGCCCGCAACTCGCTCATGATGTTGTCGCGGTAGGATTTTGAAACGGGAATGACCGTGTCGAAAGGGTCGAGGTAGAGCTTGAGTTCGCTGCTGCCGACCACCGATTTTACATGGTAGAGGTTGACGATGTACGACCGGTGGCAGCGGACGATGGCCCTGTTGGCAATGGAATCGGCCAGACTGACCATGGAAGCGCGGATGAGAAACTTGGCGAGTTTTTCCTGCTCCAGGTAATACAGCTCCACGTAGTTGTCTTGCGCCCGGGCGTACTGAAAGGCAGCCAGCGAAAGCGCGATCCGGTCGTTGTTGCCCTGCCCGGAAAAGGTGATGAGCTGGTTGGGGTCGAACCGGGTGTCGATGTTGGTCAGCACGTGGTTGACCTGTTGCTGCAAAGCCTGAAACCTGAAGTAGAAAAAAGTGCCAACTGTGGGGAACACCAACACGCTGCTGCAATTCACAATGAACTCCAGGGCGCTCCGGAAATCGAAAGTCGTGCCAATTGCCGAGGATGTTGTAGGTGAAAAAGTTGGCGATACCGAGCAGGACAAAGGTCCAGATGCTCCAAAAGATGATCCACTTGTAATTGACGCGCCGGAAGATCAGCGACCGCAACACGAATTCGTTGAACGCGCTGAAACTGAAGGTGACACCAGCAAACAGGAGCATCATTTCTAAAAACAATGCGGTGTACTGATGCCTGGGGTTGTAATTGCTCACACCGAAAGGCAGGAAGAACATCAGGAACAAAAAGAAAAAGAGCGCCGTGCTCAGGCAGAGCGTCAGCTTATACTTTTTTGAATTGTAAAAGGAGAGGTCGGGAGTGTTCACGGTGGTGGTGTGTTTCACCGGTGAAGTTAATCAACTATTGGGGTGTTGTTTAGGAACAGGTGTTTGTGGAGCGAGGAGTGGCGCTGGCATTTGTTGCGTAGCTGGCGATCGGGTTTGATTATAAATTCGAACACTTTGAGCCAGTAGGGATCATTTCTCTTTTTTGACAATTTTAGAATACTTATATCCCAAGACTATTGTGTCTTGTTTGATATAAATAGTGCCTTCAATAGATTCTGTGGTTTCCAAACTCTGCTGGGGATCAATGCTTGTAGAGATATGATTTATATCACTGATATAAATTCCGTTTTTTATCCTATTCATTTTGTCCCAATAAGCCCAAATGCCATGGCTCAAAAGTAGTTTTTTGTTTATTATTTTTCCTTTTATTATCTCGCCTACATATGCAGTATCGTATTCGGAAAATATAATAAAGCTTTTGTTTTTGTATGGGTAGTAAATATTTGCTGTTAGCCCAGATGTATCTATAACATTTTCTAACAGACTATCTGGCGGTGGTATTTGTCTGCTTAAGAATTTGTCTTTTTGATATAACGGCAATCGTTTTGGGTTTTCTAAGGTTCTTACACTTGCCGAACCACCCATATGTGCCA
The DNA here is from genome assembly GCA_020636075.1 of Lewinellaceae bacterium. Taxonomy (GTDB): domain Bacteria; phylum Bacteroidota; class Bacteroidia; order Chitinophagales; family Saprospiraceae; genus M3007. The sequence goes on from JACJYO010000011.1 coordinate 93,868, forward strand.
AAGAACTTGTAATAATGTACTTTCCATCCTTGAAATCAATCATTTTAGGGCAGGTTGAAGGTAGGAAATGGATTTTGTCTCTATTGTTCTTGTCTACAAATAACAATGCCCCTCCAAACTCTCCAGCACAACCGCTATAAATTTCAAAGTTAGCGTCTTCAAAGTCACACGATATCTCATGCAATTTTTCTCCTGTAAAGGAGTATTTTCTACTACTCTCATATTTATGTGCGGTTGTATCATTTTTTGCACTTATAATATTTGTATTTACCCAATCGTCAAATTGGCTTTTTGAATAGGGTTATTTAAATCAAAAACCTTTTTGGTGAGCGCCACATTGTCACTCTCTTTTGTCTCGAATACACAACCTGGAATTACAATTAATAGCAAAGCATAAAGTATTATTGATTTTCTCTTCATTTTTTGGATTCCTTTAGTTTCTATCAACAGTCGTATTTACTCCGCTCTTCCGAGTCTTCGGACTCGGAAGTTATGTCATTTGGACTTTGTCCACACACCGAAATCAGAAATGCGGACAAAGTCCGCTTGATATTTGGACGAGTCTGAAGACTTCGCCCAGCAGGGGGTACAAAAAATCACTGGCGGTTCATGCCGTTCAGATCATTTGTATATTTCCAGACAGTCGTGTGTATTATCGGCGAGGAACTCTTGGATCACATTAGTATTTTCCAAAAGTATTTGTGCCAACACTGTAGTAGAACAATTGCCGGTACGCAGCCAAATTATTTTCGGCGGAGTGCCATGTTCCAGTTGTATCAGAGAAAAATCCTCGTCCAGGGTAATAATTGCATCAATGCCTTCCCGGCGGGCGTACATAAATATTTGATAATCGCTATGGTTTGTCAGGCCCAGGAGTCGAATATGGGTCGTGTCAGGAAACGCATCGCCAAGCCGGTTCAACAACCGAAAGGAAATATTCTGATCAAGTAGAATAGTCATAGTGAACAGATCAGGACCCAATCGCCGTCAGCACGCGGTGCTGGCGCTCCGCTGAAAATTCGAGTGCCGTCAGGATGTCTTCGCGGGTGAGCTCCGGGAAGTCAGCCAGGATTTCAGGAATGGTCATGTCAGAAGCCAGCCATCGCAGGATATCTTCTACTGTGATGCGCATATGTCGAATACAGGGCTTACCGCCGCGTTTGCCCGGCTCGATAGTGATTATGTCTTTGTATATGACCATTATTATGTCCGTTTATATTGCAAAAATAACAGAATTCGATGCCCGAGCAAATGGTTGAACCGCTTTGGGGCCTGCAATTCCGCTTGTTTCAATCCTTTAGGAACACATCGCCACTTTGGGGTCGACAGGTCATATCCGAAAACAAGTGGCCTGTGAAAAATTGAAGGCGAATACCTATTGTCGGCGTGACTCGAGTCACGCCGACAATGCGCAGCCCCCCACTTCGGCAACAACCGCACAATCCGCCCGGCCCTTCCAGCGCCACATAAATATACCCGTCCGGACCAACGCGCACATCGCGGACGCGGCTGTCCAGCTCTTCCAACATTTTTTCCTGATGAATAACCAGGTTGTCTTTCAACACCAGGCGCTCCAGGTAATGAAAGCGCAGGGAGCCGATGAGCAGGTTGTTTTTCCAGTTGGGATACTTGTCGCTGGTCAGGAAGGCCATACCGCAAGGAGCGATGGAGGGCACGTAATAAAACAGGGGTTGTTCCATGCCTTCCTGTTCGGTGAGGTCCGTAAAGATGGTGCCGTTGTAGTTGATGCCGTAGGAGATGACCGGCCAGCCGTAGTTGGCGCCTTTTTTTATGATATTGATCTCGTCGCCGCCGCGGGGTCCGTGTTCGTGCTCCCAAACAGCGCCCGTTTCGGGATGCAGCGCCAGGCCCTGCGGATTGCGGTGGCCGTAGCTGTAAATTGATTCCGCTACGTCGGGCTGCCCGACGAAGGGGTTGTCGGCGGGAATGCTGCCGTCGTCGTGCAGGCGGTGGATCTTGCCGTTGGTGTTGTCGAGTTTTTGCGGAAAGTCATCGCGCCGGCCCCGTTCGCCATTGGAAAAGTACAGGTAGCCCTCCCGGTCGAAAACCATGCGGTTGCCGAAGTGGTGGTTGGTGCTCACGGCCGGGTAGCCGCGGTAAATTTCCTGGATATCGACCAGCGCATTGTCACGGAGCCGGGCCCGGATGATGGCGGTATTACCATTTTTTGAATTCTCGGTGTCGATGTAACTGTAGGAAATGTACAGCCAGCCATTTTCGTCGTATTGCGGGTGCAGTTTCAAATCCATCAGCCCGCCCTGCCCGGCCGAACGCACCCGGGGGAGGCCTTTGATCGGGGTAAGGCCGGTTGTTTTGGAAAAGCGGGAAAGTGTCCCGTTTTTCTCCGCGATCAGCATGTCGCCGTCGGGCAGGAACTCCATGCCCCATGGGATTTCGAGGCCGTCGACTACTGTCTCCACGGTGTAGCCTTTGCCCGCCTCTTTTACCTCCGCGACGTAGTCGGCTTCGTAATCGTAATTTTTGATAAAAAGGCTCAGCTCATGGATTGTGTTCTCCGTCAATGAAACTTTAAATCCGGGCATGCCTTTGTCAGTATCGCCGTTTTTGATGGCGGCATCCAATTCGTCAAGCGTCCGGTTTGTGTTGCTTTTGAGCATTTTGAAATGTTGCAATTGCCGGCCATGGCAACCCGAGCAGTAATCCGCGTAAAGTTGAGGAATGTCGGCGTCGGCTTGTTTGGCGGCCTCGCCGGCAGGGCTGTTGTTGCAGGTGCCGAGCAGGAGGGTAATGGCGCAGGTGGTGCTGATTAGCAGGTTTTGTAATTTCATGTTGATTGTGATGTGTATGGTTTGTGGGCCCCACCCCATCCCCTCCCCGGGGAGGGGGGCTTGCCCTCAAATAATTTCAGGATTCCGATTAGGGTATCAAATTGTGATGTGTGGTCAGGCTATTTTCCAATAGGAAGGAAAGGACCTTGTCCGCAAAAATACTTTTGATTTCATTTATGTGATCATACGGTAGGCTGGGATCAGGCGCCTCTCCCTAGGGGGCTCCCGATTACCCACAAGTTGAATGATTTTATGGTGATACATTAAACTTGAATTGTAGTTTTTGATGGAACAAATCGCTCCGCCCTTGTCAACCCCACCCCCAACCCCTTCCGCCGCGGCGGAGCGGGGAGGCGCGACGTACACCGTAGATTACACTATACCTTTGAATTTGGGGTAAAAAAAAAGCGGTCGACGCTACGGCTCCCCTCACCCTTGGGGAGGGGTTGGGGGTGGGGTTGACACGGCGGAGTGAAATTTGTCTGCATCTGCTCGTCGATTTCGATCCTATTAAAAACATTTCAGCCAACTTGTGGGTAATCGGGAGCCACGCCATTGGCGTGGGAGGGGCCAGGGGAGGGGCCGACCCCGCAGTATCAAAAAAAAGCCGCCAACATCAAGCATTTGAGCAGGTGAACAACTTTTCAAATTTCAAATTTTTCCTTTCAAATTTCAAATAGAGCGCTTTGTGAACATCCTTTTGATTTGAAATTGGACAAGGAAGGTCAAATTCTACGGTATGTCCGTCAGGGTCTTCGGTATAAATGGAGTGGAAATAGGTATGATCCTTAACAGTATAGTCCAGGCCAAGTTCAGCATACCGTTTTTTTGCTTTTTCAAAATTTGCCTTGGTGACATTGAACGCGAAGTGGTCGATTTTGACATTTTTTGACTGCGGGTCAACCAGACTGTCCTGCGTATTAGCCGGGAAAATCGCAATGCCGGTTTTCCCGGCAAGCATAAAAATCGGAAAAGGACCCCACTCGGGCACCTGCACTCTTTTTAGCCCCAATACGCTTTCGTACCACTGCGCCGAAACGTCCAGGTCTTTTACGCGGATCGCTACGTGGTCCAGAAATTCAAGTTCTATGTTTTCTGCTTCGGGATGCATATTTTATTGAAGTTTAGTGGTTGAACTATTGTCGGCGTGACTCGAGTCACGCCGACAATACGCTACCGGAATCAAATTCGCGACTTCGCCGCAGGCGAATCGGCGTCATCCGCGTTCCAACACGGCGCGTCCGTTTTTTTCAACATTATTCCCGGGGCGCCTGCCCGGTAAAATGCTGGTCCATGAAGGTGGTCATCACCTCATAATCTTCCGGCAGCACGGTGTGCCCGCCATCGTGCATATAAAATCCCATGTCATGGAGAATGCGGTTGCCTATCCCGGGGTCGTGCTCAGTGCCGACACCTGTGCGGCCATAGAGCGCAAAAACGGGTTGAGCGGCCTGTGCCGATACCCATTCCCCCCGGGCATCCGACCAGGTATCCGTAGAGCCGGTGATCTGCAACACCGGACGCGGTGCGATAAGCGCCAGCAGCATGTGGCCGTCGACAGGCAACTCCTGCGACTTGAAGGCGTATTCGGCATAGTTTGGTGCAAACCAATAATCGTAGCGAAAGGGATTGGTAAGGTCGGCAATGGTCTCGCCGTAATTGCGGCGACTGATCGCGGCCCCGCCTTCTCCCGAAAGCATCGGAATGGCCAGGGCGATACGCTGATCCCGGGCGGCTGCCCAAACCACTGTTTTCCCTAAACGGGAAACCCCCGACAGGGCAATCTGCGCGCCGTCAACAGCCGGGTCTTGTTGCAGGTAATCCACGATCCGGCTAAGTCCCCAGGACCATGCGCCAATGGAACCCCATTCATCGGGCGCCCGGTCATTGCTTTTTTTGAACATAGACCGAATACCATAGGTCCCGCCGTGGTCGAAGTCCGGTTCGATATCGCCGTAATACACCGTGGCCACACCATAGCCGTGCTTTATAAAATGCTCCGGATTGACGTCTTTCAGCAAACGCGCCTCGCGGTCGGGTATGCGCATCTGAAGGCGTACATTCCAGGCTTCGCCTTCGTCGATCCCCGGCTCGTCGAACAGCAACACGTTTGGCGTAAAGCTGATGTGGAGCAGGGTAGGGACCGGCCCCGAGGCGTTTGCCGGCACGTTGATCAGCAGCCGGATGGGCGACACTTCAGGGTGATCGGGGAACAGGATGCGCACCTGGGTCCGACGGGAGAGCCCACCCATTCCGGGTACGTTTTGCTCAATGACCTTGTATGAAATATTTACCGACGTTGCCGGAGTTTGGCCGTATTGGTATTGCTCAAACAATTGCAGGACTTCCGGCCGGCGTTGTTTTTCCCATGCTGAAACCGATGTAACCGGAGTGCCGTCTTGCATGCGCAGCGGATCGGGCAGCGTATAGGCGCCAACCTGTTCTTCATCGGTGTTGGTGGGCGGGAGCCCGTCCCAGTTCCGTTCGTATTTCCAGGTTTTGTACCGCTCAAAAACACCTGTTCCGCCGGTGTTGTACCAGGCATAGCCGCGGCGGCGCTCCTGCTCGATTTCGGCAAGGCTGTGTTTGATGATGCCGTCGCGCCCGGCGAAGATTGGCGTGTTGGTTTCGATTTCATAATACCGCGCCCAAAGCGGCGGCGCGGAGGGATTGGGCTGCACGGATGCATCCTTGTCGGTGCGGACCAGTTCGAGGCCATTGATCTGCACATCCCGGTACCACTGCACACCCGCTTCCACGGCTTGCTGGATTTCCGGCGACGGTTTGCGAATGCTCATCAAAAAATGCAGAACCGTTGCGCTCTCACCACCGCTGATCGCTGCGGGCTCAAAGGCGCGGGCCGGTTTAGGCTCCAGCGTTTCAGGGTCATATTGTTGCGCCCAGGCTGTGCGCTTGCCGTTGACCTGGATCTGCGTTTTCAGTATAAAATCCAGGCCCTTTTCGGTGGCTGCCTGCACGCGTTTGCGATTCTCTGCGCCGATACATTCAAAGTCCGAGGCGCTCAAAACCTCCGTTAAAAACGTCATGAGGTCGGGAATCACATCGTCGTTGTAAGTGGCATAGTGCGAATAGCTGCTTTTGGGCTCCGGGTAGGTTTGCGGCCAGCCGCCGCCATCCATCTGGGCGTCGAGTATGAAATTCAGACCACCCAGTAGGGCGGTGCGGTATCGTTCGTCTTGCGTTGCCGCGAAACCGCGCGCCAGAAAACGCAGTTCATTGACGGTCGATTTTACCAGAGCGGCTTTCTTGCCCCAGGGCCCGATCCGGCTGGCATCGCCGGTGTACGGCTCCCGGACGGTGTTCATCAAGGGCCAGCCGGTGCCATTGTCTTGCCAGGAGAGTATGTTTTCCGCCATCTCCCGGCCTTCTTCAGAGCGGTACCAGGTATAGGGCTTTTTGCTGATGTCTTGCTTCCACCACTGTAAATACAGGATGCCGGCTTTGGGATCTTTTTCTTGAGCGGGTGCCTGGCAGTTGGCGGTATACGCGGTGCCTGTGCTGATGAACAGTGTGCAGAGGATTGCCTGGAAAGTGTGTTTTGTCATTTTTTTTGAATTGTTTGTTATGCGTGGGCCCCACCCCCATCCCCCATAGCCATCAACTTAAGGGTTAAGAGGGGGTGTACAACTTTTAAAATTTCAAATTTTTCCTTTCAAATTTCAAATAGAGCGCTTTGTGAACATCCTTTTTATTTGAAATTGGAAATTGGAAAAGAAAAATTGGAAAAGGGTTTAGCCCTCTGGTTCCTTAAGTTGATGGCTATGGGGGATGGGGGTGGGGCTCACAATAACAAACCTAGCCAAAAAATCAGAACAGGCCAGATAGCCGCTACAATAAAATACCAGATTGTACAATCAATACCGCGGCGGGTACAAACTCAAAAAAGCCGAATAAATGCTCCGGTGCAGGATAGTGGCGTGATCTTCTTCCGGCATCATTTTCAGAATAAGGCGCATCCCCGGCTTTTTTGCCTGCTGCACCAGCTTGGCGATCTTTTTAGCCACCCGCCGCATGATCCTGGGTTCTTTTTTTCCTGCAGAAAAATACACATACAGGTTTGGGGGAAATTGCTTTTCGAGCCATTTCGGGGCGTCTTTCAACAGGCTTTCGTTGTCCCACCACAAACTCGGACTGACAATGAGGTAATGCGTAAACAGGGCAGGTTTTTTCAGCAGGATCTCGGTGGCCAGCAAGCCGCCCAGGGATTGACCGATCAGTATTTTTGTATCGGTGGTTTGGTACGTTGCCTCGATGTATGGTTGCAGCTCGGTTTCCAGAAATTGCATGAATGCCTCGGAATGTCCGGCTGTAGGGTATTTTTCCGTTAATTCCGGGAGGTCGGTGTGAAAAGAATAATCGCGTTGCCGGTCCACATTGGCGATGCCGACAACAATGCATTCGGGCATGGTGTACATCAAATTGAAAAACTGCACCAGCCCGACGATATGCAGAAAGTCTTCGTCCAGCGTGCCGTCCAGCAAATAAAGGACAGGGTAGGCTTTGTTTTTGTCGTACGCCTCGGGGAGGTAAATGTTCAGCGTGCGGTCTTCCTGCAAAACGGTGGATGATATGGTCAGCACTTCACCGATTTCCAGCGGACGGATGCTGGTTGTTTGGGCCGTTGCCGAAATGGTAAGCGTTAGGAAAAAGAGGAGTCTGGATAAATGCTGCATGGCTGGTAATTGTTTTAATTGCGGTGGTTAATCTTAATTTGCTTAGTCGCCTGATGCCAGAATTAAATCCGCGTTTCGCCGAAGGCGAATCTGTGTCATCAGCGTTCTTAAACTGCTCGCTCGGAAATGGGGTTCAACGTAGAAAAGTTGGAACCCGGATACCGCGGATTCGCCTTTGGCGAAACACAGATAAACGCGGATTTCATAACGGCATAGGGCAACTAGGGGTATAAGGCTCAATGAACGGGCGCCAAAGTACTGCAATTCCAGCTATGCTCCGGTTCATCCGGAATTTGCCACGTTTCACTTTTTGGGCTACCTGTTTCAAGAACAAAAAATTGGCCTGCGCAACTTCGGGTTGCACCTTTGTTCCATCAAACAGATCGTCAATAAGCATTTAAGCAAACGAACAACTCAATGCAAACGAACTTTCAACCCGATATTTACGAAACGCTCTGCCGGTGCATGCGACTTTACCCCAATCAGTTGGACAGCCAAATGAAAACTGAGATCGAAGCGTTCTTTGCCCACTGTGCCGAAGGCATGGATACCGACTCCCAAAAACTGCTGGCCACTCTGCTCCTGAAGGCGCTGAACAAGCGGATCAACTCCGAATCCATCGGCCAGAATATCTACCTGGGCAAGTACGAGGTTTCCCAGATCCAGCTGTTCAACATTCTCATTGAGAAATTTCCTTTTGTCAAGTACAGCCAGCAAATCGCAAACCAGGCTATCGTTGAGGCGATGCGCGAACAGGAGGAAGTAAACCTGGTGGATATCGGCATCGGGCAGGGCACGCAGATGTTGCACATTATCGAATTGGCGAAAAGCCTGCCCCGGCTCAAAAAATTGCACATCGTAGGTATCGAGCCCTTTGGCGATGCGCTGGCCCGGGCCGAAGCAACCATCCTGCAGCAAAACGAAAACACGCCTTTCGAAGTCCGCTTCACCGGCATTTGTGATGCCGTGGAAAATGTTGATCTGACAGCTATCGACGGCTTGTCGGGCGCAGTTATCGTCAACGCGTCGCTGGCCCTGCACCATATCCAGTCGGAGCAATTGCGCCGCCAAACTATCGCCCGTGTCCGGGCCCTCAACCCCGAGGCTTTCGTGCTGATCGAGCCCAACGTCAACCACTACGAACCCGATTTTTATACCCGGTTTCAGAACTGCTACAAACACTTCTACAGCATTTTTCAGGTCATCGACCGGATTGAGCAGATCGACAATACCGATAAAAACGCCCTGAAACTGTTCTTCGGCCGGGAGATTGAAGACATCATCGGCAAAGAAGAAAAAGACCGCTTCGAAAAGCACGAACCTGCTACCCACTGGATCGAACGGCTGCAGGAAAACCGCTTTGCCATCCGGAACGAGCTGCTGAAAACGCCGATCCGGGAAACCTGCGGTGTTGCCATCGAACACCGTCCGGAGGGCTTTCTGGGCTTTCGGTTTGAGGATGAGACGGTGCTGGCGGTGATGTATGCCAACTAGCCCGGTTTATTTCAAATTTTCACCTATCCTCTAGTCAACCCCACCCCCATCCCCTCCCACGCCATTGGCGTGGGAGGGGATGGGGGTGGGGTTGACACACAAAACGAACTAAAACCATGCACACCAACATATTCAACGAACAACTCCAAAAAGCAGGAACCCGCATCGCGCACAGTGTACAATCCACCCGGTTTCACCTCGACAAGAACGAGCAAACCGACGATGTGGATTTTTCCATAAAACAACAAGTGGTAAACTGCCTGTTGAACGCCAACTGGAACCGCTACCCGGCCTCCGACTACCGCGATATCGAAACTAAAATTGCCGACTACTGCGGCCTCCAACCGGAAAACATTGCCCTGAGCGCCGGCTCCGCCAGCATCATCACCACGTTGCTTGACTATTTCGCCCTCAACCAAAAGCGGATCATCATCACCCAGCCCTCCTATTCGCTGTTCGATTACCACTGCAATACCTACAACATCAATTACGAGTCCTGGCTGCTGACGCCGGAACTGGAGTACGACTACGACAATATCCCAAAACTCGATGCCAATTCCGTCCTGATCATCACCACGCCCAACAACCCCGTGGGCAACACCTTCGATGCCGCTAAACTGGAGCAACTGCTTGCCGACAATCCGCAAGCCTGCATCATCCTTGACGCGGTGTATTGCGAATTCTGCGAAATGGATATCGCGCCGCTGGTGCGGAAATATGAAAACCTGATCGTGCTGCGCTCCTTTTCCAAAGCTTTCCCCATTGCCGGCCTTCGGCTCGGGTACCTGTGCGCTGCCCCGAAAACGACGGCCGTGGTGCGCAAACTGCTCCTCCAATTTTCGATCTGCCATTTCTCGCTGATCTTCGCCCGGGAGATGCTCTTCACGCCGGAGTTTATGGAAACTTCCCGCCGGCAGGTTCGGGAAATTATCGCCGAGCGAGAGCGCATGTGCCGCCTGCTGACGGATAATTACGACCGCCAGACCCTCAAAGTGTTCAAATCAGCCGGTAATTTCCTGCTCATTCGCGTGTTCGACGATGCCAGCTACACCCAATTGCTGAGCGACCTGGAGGCTGCCGGTATTCGCGTGCTGAATACCTCCCGCTTCCCGCTGCTGTACAATACCCTTCGTGTGTCCATCGGCAGCCGCCGGGAGAATGAAGCGTTTTTGAACTGCCTGCACAACAGTTTGGCTGGTGTGCCTGCCGATACGGCTTTGTTGGCAGATTTGCTGCAGGAATGTTTTTTGGCGGATAAATCACAGGTGCGAGGCGGTTTGGGGGATGTGCCCCGGGAGTCTTGGGCGCGGGCGCGCCAGGAGCGCAGGGCTTAGAACTGTCCAGGATTTCATCACTGGCCTTCACACTAAAGTGTCGGATAGTTACATGGTAACCTGTTGAAAATTTTACGCAGGCCGGGACATTCCCGGCCTTGCTGCGTTTAGCGGTATCAGGTTTAAAAGGTTCATTCGCATTTTGTGCATGTCTGACTTCTTGCCTAATATTGCAACTATAGGGGGGCTAAATGCTGCGTGCATTTTTAACCTTTCCCCTTTTCGCGAGAGCAATTGCTTTGAACGTTTTGCCGGAGGCAAAAAACTAAATTTACCGGCATAAACTTTCGAAGCACGCGTTCTTCCGAAGCAATCCCCAACTTGTCCAGGGATGAAATCCCGGACAAGTTCTCAGTCAAATTGAATTGCCTCCTTGTTCTGATCACAACCCTGTTCTGACATGAAATCCGGCTATTTTATTGGAAAATGGTCTTTCCAGCTTTTTTTTCAATCATGGCTGCTTTGCAGTAGCCTTTTCGCACAAACCAACCTGGACAGTATTGCACAGCTGATCGAGTCGACGGAAGGCAAAGAGAAAGCGGCCAATTATGCGCTGTTGAGCTGGGAATACCGGTTTACGGATAAAGAAAAAGCGTTGGACGCAGGCGACGCAGGCCTGGCTTATTCCCGCAAGATCAACGATACCAGCGGTATAGCCGGCAACCTGAACAGTATTGCCGAAACGCACTTGAATTTCGGCGATATGGAACTGGCAGAAAAGATCACCCTGGATGAACTTCCTTTTGCCAAAGCCTTGTTGCCCAAATCCAAGTATTACCTGGGCGCCCTCACCCGTCTTGGTACTATCCATTACCGGCGGGGCAAATTGGATTCCGCCTTGCATTACCAGCTATTAGTCCAGCGGGAAGCGGAAAAAGGGCAACCCCCGGAAGTAATTGGCGTTTCCGCCATCAACCTGGGACTGACGTACATGGATCTGAAAAAAAACGCCGAGGCTTTGCGCTACTTCAACATTGCCCTGGAATCATTTAAAGAGATCGGTTTCAAGGCCGGCATGGGTGCCTGTTACGTCAATATTGCTGAAACGCTGCGTGCACAAAAAAAATACCGGGAAGGGCTGTCGGCTGCCGACGAGGGTGAAAAAATGCTGTTGGCATCGGGCAATAAACTCCATCTCGGATATATCTACTCCATAAAAGCCGACATCCTGCGCAGCCTGGGCGACAAGTCCGGCTTCGTGAAATATGCCCGGAAGTGCTACGACATTGCCGTAGAACTACAGGATGAACTAACGATTGCGCAGGGCCTGGAAAAACTGGGGCGGGCTTACCTGGAGTCGGGCAATATGGAGCAGGCCCGTAAAATGTTCGAGGAGTCGCTGGCACTGGCGCAAAAGATCGATTTCCCAACGGTGATCCTCAGCAACTACGCGAATTTGCGCGACTGGCATTTATTGCAAAAAAACTTTGTGCAGGCGAATACTTACGAAGAATTATTTCAGGCCGGTCGCGATTCGGTGTTCAATGCCCAAATGGCTGAAAAAGTGGCCGACGCACAAACCAAATATGAAACGGAGAAAAAAGAAACGGAAATCCAACGCCAGCGCGCCGAACTGCTCAATCAGCGGCTTTACATTTTTGGGTTGCTGGCCGGATTGATCCTGTTCATTTTGGCTGCTTATGTGATTTACAACCGTTACCGCGTCCGCAAAAAAGCCGAACTCGATGCAGCTATCATCCGCGAGCAACAACTCGGTTTGAATGCCGTGATCGAGGCGCAGGAAGGGGAGCGCAAACGCATTGCGAAAGACCTCCACGACGGCATCGCGCAGGAACTGGTGGCGCTAAAACTCGGGTTTAACCTGCTTCAGAATAAACTGCGCCGGGTCGCACCGGAGGATGCCGGCGGCTTGGATGACCTGCTCGTACAACTGGATAATTCCTGCCAGGAGGTGCGCAATATCGCCCATACCATGGCCCCGCCGACCCTGGAGCAACACGGACTGGTGCCGAGCCTGGAATTGTTACTGAACAATGTGGCAGCATCCGCCGGCCTGACTTACCGGATCGAAGAAAACAACTGGCCGGCATCCCTCGATGACAAAAAACAGACAGGCTTGTACCGGATAACGCAGGAACTGCTCAATAACATCATCAAGCATGCCCGGGCCAGCAAGGTGTGGGTTCGGCTGGTCCGCTCGGAGCAGGAACTCAGCCTGGAGCTGTCAGACGATGGCATTGGTTTTGATTTCGAACAGGCGCGCCAAAAAGGCACAATGGGTATTTTGAACATCTTGAGCAGGGTCAAAATGTTGGGTGGAAATTTTGTCACCGGGAGAAATGAATCCGGACGAGGTATGTTTGCCCGGATCAGCATCCCAAACGCATAGCTGTATGATACGCGTGGTTATTGCCGACGATCATCGCCTCGTCCTGGCCGGCTTCAAGGCGCTGTTGGAAGACCTCGGTTTCGTCGAGGTACTGGGCGAAGCGCGCAACGGCAAAGAGCTGCTTGACCTGTTGCGCCGCGGCATCCGGCCCGATGTGGTGCTGGTCGACCATGAAATGCCTTTGATGAACGGCCTGGAGGCCGCTATGGCCATCCGGGAGGAATTTTTTGGCGTCAAGGTTATTATGCTGACCATGTTGCAGGACAAAGCCCTGATCGAAGATGCCCTTGCCGCCGGTATTCAGGGGTTTTTGTATAAAAATGCCTCCTTCGATGAACTGGGGCTTGCGATCAAGAAAGTTGCCGCCGGCGAGTCCTACTTTTCCGGTGATGTCACGCTTACCCTGCTGCAAAAACAAACGGGACAGCCTGGCGCCAATTTTGGCTTGTCGGACCGCGAAATGGAAATCCTGAAACTGGTAGCCAAAGGCCAAACCAGCACTGAAATTGGCCGGCAGCTCTTCATCAGCCCCCGCACGGTGGATACGCACCGCAACAACATCTTGCAAAAACTGGGCGTCCAGGGAATTGCCGGTTTGGTTGAATTTGCCATAAAAAACAAGTTGGTGTAGGGCAATGCCCGGTACAGCCTGTATTTCCCCTTCGTAGATTGATCTTTTTCACCGCCAACGCGAAGGCGCCAGGATTTAAACTTTGCACCTTCGCGGTGAAAAATCAGCCCGCATTGGGCGTCTTCTTTCAGGGCATTCAGCATTCCTGGTATCAAAATACGCAGATCTGCGTACGGCAATTGCGCAACTCTACGGAGGTTTTGCGCAGGTTGAGGGCGACATCTTTGCCCTGTCAACAGATCACCTTGTTTCCTCACCTGTCAAAGAAAATAGCATGAAAAAAGTACTAAAGATCGCCGGTATATTTTTGGGCATACTGGTCTTGCTGTTGCTGTGCCTGGTGGCATGGGTAAATTTCACTCCGCTGCCGAAATACGAGTCCAAATCGATCCCGGTGAACCTGGCCACGGACTCTGCCGCCCTGGCATTGGGACAAAAAGTCGTACAAACCGAATGTGTAATATGCCACATGGGCGCCGACGGCAAACTCAGCGGCCGTGAATTTACAAAAGCCGACAACCCTTTCGGGGAGATATGGTCGGCCAACATCACCAATCATCCGGAAAAGGGGATTGGCCGCTATTCCAACGGCGAGTTGGCTTACCTGTTCCGTACCGGGGTGAAAAAGGACGGCGGATTTGCCCCTTTTATGATGGTGCCTAACATGTCGGATGAGCATTTGGGCGCGCTGATTGCTTACCTGCGTTCGGATGCACCTTTGGTGCAGGCTTCCGAAGCTGCTCCACCTGCTCCGAAGTATGGTTTTCTGGCAAAAGCCCTGATGAAATTCGGCGTTTTTGCGCCTAAATTCCAGGAGATCAAGCCCATTGAAGCGCCGGCACCCGATGACCAGGTGGCCTACGGCAAATACCTGGCTACGGCAGTGTTCAGCTGTTTTGAGTGCCACTCGCAGTCGTTCGAAACCAACGACGATTATGTGCCCGAAAACTCGCCGGGTTATTTCGGCGGCGGCAATCCCATCGAGGATGAATCGTTCAACATCGTTCATTCGGCTAACATCACCATGAGCAAGGATTTAGGAATCGGCAAATGGCAGGCAGCGGATTTTGTTCGCGCCGTACAAACCGGTCAGCGCCCCGGTCAGCGCGCCCTCAACACTGTGATGCCCCGGTATGCCACACTTTCCGAAGCAGAGATCAGCGCCATCTGGGCGTACCTGCAAACGGTGCCGGTGCTGGAAAACGATGTTCAAAAAATAGCCCAGGCTAAATAAACGCGAATACTCAATTACCATTCCTCAATAACAATTTCGTTCACCAAACGCTTTATCCATTACTATTATGAAAAACGTCTTGTTCAGTATTCTGACCCTTTCCTTTTTTGCCTTGAACGCATCCCAGGCACAAGCACAAACGACCTCTGCCGATGAGCAGGCCATCCGGAATGCGTATGCAGAAATTTGGAACCAATACCTCAATGCCAATGCGGCCAAACTTTGCGCTTTTTACACCGACGATGCTACTTCCGTGGCTTGGAACGGCCAGGTGATACAGGGGAAAGCCGATTTGCAGGCTATCACGGAAAAAATGATGGAATCCGATAAGCCCGATGCCAACACGCATAAATACCAGGTACAATCGGTGCGCATGATCAATAAAGATGTGGCTATCGCTATCGTTGGGCTGGAAGGTACTTCCCAAATGGGCGACCAAGTCGTCAACTGGAAAGGTATCAACAGCGTCACGTTTGTACGCCAGGGTAAAGACTGGAAAGTGGCCCTGGAAGTTTCGACGCCTATTATGGAAGGCATGAGCTATTAAGAACTTGTCCGGCATGAAAACCTGGACAAGTTCTAAGCCTCGCAAACCTGGAAACAGGGTTTTCTGAACAAGTGCCGGTGACAGGTTTTTTGCCTGCACCGGCCTTGTTGTTTTTTCGCGGCGCTGATGCACAGTTTACAAACCGACCCGGCGGTACTCCGTAGGTGTGGTGCCCGTAAATTTTTTAAATACCGTATTGAAGGAAGACTTGGAATTGAAGCCCACCTCGTATAAAATCTCCAGAACGGTCTTGTCGTCGTGCTGTGGATTTCTTAAAAACTCCATGGCCTTCTTGATCCGGTATTCATTTACAAAATCAAAAAAATGCTGGTTGAGTGTGTGGTTGATGAGCAAGGATAGGTCTCTGACAGGCAACTTCAATTGCGTGGCCAGCTGGTAAATGCTCAGGGACGCATCGAGGTAGGGCTCCTGGCTTTCCATATGTTGCCGGATGCGTTGGATCAATGCTTTATCAACCGCGGGATCTGAACCGCTTCGGCTATCCGGCTCCGGCTCCAGATCGTTGGCAGCCCCGGCACCCGGTACGTCCTCGAACAGGTTTTTGTGTTTAAAAGCCTGAAAACTGACGAAGTACAGGAAAATGATAACAAAACCCCAGGTTGCCAATTCAAATGAAGGCGCATTGCCGGCTCCCAGGGCAATAAAGGCCAGGTTGGCGCCCCATACAATTATGATGGGCAAAATGACCAAAATCAAACGCCACAGCCAGTTGATGTTTAGCATGGCGTAGTCTGAATATTCGCTTTGGACGACCCGGCTATACCGCCGCAGTTCAAGGATAGCCATGATGAATATGGCAACGATGAGCAGGAAGGCATAATACTGCTGTGCCATGAACATGGCCTCCACGACATCCTTGCCGAGCTGGTCTTCGATCTTCAGGCCGGTACCGACAAAAAGCAGCACATTGACCAGGGAAATGCCGGCAATTGCAAAGGCAAGTATGTAGTTGACCCGCAAAAACTTCCGGTAGTGCGCCGTCCGTCCTATTTTCTCTAAAATATAATGCAGGAACAACACCGGGTAAAACAGTTTGACCTCCGGCAGGGCAAAGTAGTATAAGCTATACCCGAATATGTTGTCGTAGGGTTGAAACTGGAGGGTGCCCTCGTAAACGATCACCAGCAGGAACAAGCCAAGCAGCCGGTTGGCAACGCTGCGGTGTTTTCTGGAAAAAAGGTACAGTGTTGCCAACAGGACTCCCTGGATAAGTGCCGCCCAAACCAGTGTAGAAATTACATTTTCCATCCGACCAATTATTGCTTCCCGCCATGCTGCCTGTTCGGGTGAATATTTTTCCTAAAAAAAATACGCCAACCGGGAGCGTGGCACGTCCTGAAAGACGGTTGGGCTAAGGTAGTTGGAATCAACAGATTAGCAAAAAGTCGAACGCCTGCTTTCGGGAAAGTCGAACATTCCGCCGGCAAAAAAAGCGTTCGACTTTTTTATTCGGTCGATTCCGGCCTCCCTGGCGGGCCACCTTTGCGGTATCCGAAAGATCGGAGAAAAAAAGAAACAATCATTCACGTAAAATCACCAGCTATGAAATTCGCAGCATTCATTTTCAGCCTTATTCTTTTCGGTATTTTCACAACCGGATGTGACAAAGAAAACACCCCGGTTTTCCCGTCGGCCCAGGTCACCTCCCGGTTTCATCCGGTCAATGATCTCAACGAAATACGGATTGCCGATCCGTTCCAGGTCTATGTTCAATTTGCACAAACCGGTCCGGACTTGCGTATCGAAGCCAACGAAAACCTGCACGAGTACATTGAAGTCCGTCAAACCGCCGGCGCCCTGGCAATCAGCCTGAAAGACGAAGCCCGCCATATTGAAGGCACGCCGGTATTGAAGGTTTTTCTAACGGCTAAAGCCCTCCGGAGCATTCAGGCGCAGGGCGCCGCCAAGATTTACCTGCAAAACCCCTGGCAAACAGATCAGGCAGAAGTCGTACTGACCGGCGCCAGCCATTTGGAAGGCACGATAATGACCACGGCGAAATTGACGGCCGAACTGACCGGAGCTTCCACCATAGACATCGCAGGGAACACGCAGCAATTTGATGTCGAAGCAACAGGCGCTTCCTACATGACGGGCTATAATTTTGAATGTGACCAACTGTTCGCCGATTTAACCGGCGCCTGCGGAATGACCTTGACGGTCAATGATAATATGCGGGTTACGGCTACCGGCGCTTCCACTGTCCGTTACCGGGGCGAAGGCGAGATATTGTACCAGGAATTGTCCGGCGGCTCGGAGATTATTAAGGAATAGGGATCTCTATTTTTAGACAGGATCTACATGATTTTACAGGCTCAAACGGCCAGAAGCCGTTTGAGCCTGTTTTTCTTGTCGATCCTGTCTCTTTTTTCTTAATAAACCATAACCACAGGCCGCACAAAGGAACCATCCGCATTTTGAATATTTATCGGTACTCCAATAAACAGCATGTTGTCTTTGCCGAGCAGTTTGTCCACGTTGATCAGCTGTTCATAAATGGGGATCTTTCGCGGCAGAAACGCCGGATGCGAAGCGCCCGCACTCGCAGCATCGGTGCCGAAAGCGCGCACCGGCAATCCGGCTAAAAATTCAGCGGCTTCTTCGGACAGGTGTGTTGAAAATCCGGGGTTCTCATGGCGCGGTTGCGCCGGGTTGTAATTGACAAAGGCGATTACGATGTCTCCGGCGGAGACCTTGTTTTCAAAAACTGTCTTGGGCACCGGGTGCTCTTCGCTGTATGCCGAAACATCGAACACCTTCACCGGCCCGATAAATGCATCCAGTGGATAGGAATCGATACCACCCCCCGCATTCATATGGTTAGGGGCATCCACATGCGTGCCGGCATGGTTGAACAAAGTGAAGTAGGTATCGGAACCTTTGATGGTATCAGCATCGCCGGTTGGAAACTCCCAATGGCGCACATCAAACTCGTTGTTTTTCTCCCAGCCCATATGGTCCATAGCCGCTTTGCCAATGATGCGTTCCGGCAGGTCTTCCGTGATCAGCATGCCCAGGTCCACGATTTCCTTGCAGCCAGATACGGCAGTTCCCCGGTTGTTCGATGTTGAATCCGTATTACAGCTATTGAAAACTATCGTCAGGATAATAAAAACTGTTTGGAGATTGAGTTGCCTGTGTTTTTTCATAGTTTTGATTGTATTCCATTGGGTTTAACGCTCTAAATAAACATGAGCCATCTCGTAATTCGGGATGGCTCATGTTTAAGGCTAACTATTTCGTTTTATTAAACATGTACCGCGCAATTTTCCAGCCACCATTTACTTTTTCAAAAACAAATAATTCCCTGTTCTCCTCCGGAATGGTTTCGCCATTTGCATGGATCAACGTGGTTCCCTTTGAACTGGTCGTAGCAAACGCAAAGTCCCCTTCAACTAAAATCTCATCGATAAAGAACTCAATGTTTAATTGAATTTGCGAAAAAACGAATTCATAAGACTTCAGAATTTGCTCCGATCCGATAGCAGATGGAGCGCCTGATGGCATAAAAACCCCGTCTGTAGCATAAAGGCTTTGTGCAAGTTTTGCATCTGAAGTATTAAGTGACTTTTTGTACACATCCAGCAGGCGTTCGATGCTTTCTTTTTCTGATTTTACCATGATACCATTGTTTTGTGATTGACTCTTGTTGGGATTGCAGGAAACCATAAGAAAAGCGGTTGTGCAATCATCAATAACTGTTTCATCGTGAAATGATTTGATGATTAAGAGCGTGTTTAAGTTTTCCTGCCGGAGGCAAAAAGAGCAGATTTTAGAGGCAGGCGAATCTCGTTTTTAGGTGCATAGCCGGGGTTCTGTGCCTAAAAATAGGTGAAGCATGGCGCTAAAAGATGCCTTTTTGGCCCGGTGAGGGAAATTTAAACACGCTCTAATTCGATCACAAAAATGGAGGGCCTGGAGATGGCAAGCCTATAACATAGATTAAGAAGGAACCTTAAACTACATTAAGATTTTGCCATTCTTTTTCGGATGGTGCTCAGGAATTCAGGTGTAACGCCAAGGAAGGAAGCGATTTGCACATTTGAGATGCGATTGAAAAAGGTGGGATATCGTTCCATAAAATCCAAATACCGTTCTTCAGCGGTAGAACTGATATTTTGAAGCACTCTTCTTTGGGTGCTAATCAGCGCATTTTCTGTCATTACTCTAAAGATCCTATTGAACTTCGGGAAGTCTGTAAACAACTTTAATTGATCCTCTTTTTTTATCTGAAGGATTACGGAGTGCTCTATTGCTTCAATATTCAATTTACTGGGATGTTCGAAGTGGAAACTGCCGATATCGCCAATCCACCAATTTTCTACAGCAAATTGTAGGTTGTGTTCTTTGCCGTTGTCGTCTACCATATACATTCTAAAGCAACCTTCAACAATAAAGGAGTTGAATTTGCAGACATCGCCCTCCTGGAGTATAAATTGCCGCCGCCGCACTTTTCGTTCCTTAAAGGCGTGCTTCAGGAAAGCGATTTCGTGTTCATCCAGGGGCAGAAATTGCTCAAAATAAATTATCAGTGGTTCGATGCTCATTTTTCTATTTTGTTTCCGTCGAAATCAAATTGATATTTTCCGATGTCGATGTTCATGTTGTCAGCTAGATCGGGTGAACAGCGAACGGTTGGTCTATGGAATTTTATCCCATCTTAAACCAACCTGCCATCGTCTCCAAGATATTCTTGTTTCGTTTTTTTCGCAGCTGTTTTTTGTATTGGCTTGCGGACCAAGTAGTTGGGAATGCAGTGATGTAGTTTTGCATGGCGCGTTCTATTTCATTTTCATCTCCAAGATATTCTGCATACTGTACATAATTGCGCGCATTCCATTCGTCCGACAGGTCGGTACTTTTTTTCCAGTTGTCAAATGATTCCGGGAAGCCCTTTTTTTCCTGAATCCACAAATAGTCACGGGGTTCATCGGTCAGGGGAAGTTTAAGTCCAAAATAGGCTGCCTGCTGGTCTTTGTAGGCTTGCCCATCCTTGTCGCTAAAAGCAGCCTCGTCAAAAAATACACTATGGTAAATCTTGTCCTTAAGTTTGTGCGACGAATTCTGCAAAAAACGCCGGAGGTTTTCCTTTCCATAGGTCAGGAAAAAACCGGTTTCAAAGCCGGAGTCGGCGTCCATGGTGCCGTCGAATTTCAACGCGGCAAAATCCCAGATGTCTTCAATTACGCCAAACTCCGAAAGCAAGTAGTACAGCAGGTATAGCACTTCAAACGCGTAGTTCTCGGTACCGGCGTTCCGGTGAATCACTTCTTCGCGTATTAGCCGCTTGACCAGAGTGTGATCATCCGGGATAATTAAATCATTCAACAGGCCTACGCCAATCCGGAGGCGATTGAGTTGGTTGACATCGTTTTTCTTATCTGCCGACAATGTAAATGCATAGCGCTCGAAGGCTGCTTCGTGTTTGCGCAGCCGCCGCAGATCGGCTATGTAACTATGTATTATTGCTTCTATCAATTTACCTTAAAAGTCTTTTCAATGTTCGCTTGATAACGTTCCGCTTTGCTTGTATTCATATCCAGTTCTCCATAGAAAACGGGCGTTTTGAATTCTTCAAGTAGTTTTCTGCCAATTTCGTCTTCGTCTATTGGTTCTTTTGAGTTATGCGCTAGGATTATCTGGATTGGTTCGCTGTAGTTGCCGTTCTCCCAATTGTGGCTTCTGGAGATATTCAGATAAATTTCACCTGTGCTGTCCCTTGATTCTATCCATTCCCATACGTTTTCGTAGTCCCGGTACAAATTATCAACCTGGAAGATTCTTTCAAAGCGCGGCAGTAAATCCGTCAATTCTATTTCAAGGTAGAGCCAGAATTTTTTTCGCATGATGGGTTTTGTTTTATTCCCACAAAATTCATGGGGCAATTTTCTGTTGAGATTTGGGATCATGCTACTAGACGTTTTTCTCGCAGATTTTACGCAGATTAGTTTGCACAGATTTTACACAGAAAATTCTGCGTGGAATCTGTGTGATTTTCTGTATAAAATCTGTGCGACATAAAAATGTCGGGCTGATAGTGAGGGGGTGACTCCCAGTCACCCCTTCACTTGCCCCCCTCACTTGGTTTTCCGAACTGCCAAACTGGAATATGCACTGATATTTGGTATCTCGGATTTATCCAGAAAAATCATTTTTTCTTTTGTCCTTCCCGTAGCAACCATTTCATCGGCTCCGGCTGAAGGTCCGACAATTCGTAAAACGGCATCGCAGTGGTCAATAAGTTTAACGGCTATGGGATGAAAAATATCGTTGAAAATTTGATCACCAATCTGTTTGGAACCTGCCGCTTCGATCAGGGGCAGCGCAAACCATTCGCCCAAAACGGGCATATGCCCCATCCGGTAGAGTTCCAGTGCCGTGTCGGTCATGGCTTTTACGTTGGCTTCAATTAATTCCGGGATGTCGTTTGTACCGGAGCGGTAGGGGCCTGCTACGAGGATTAGTAAGGGCTTGTTTATTTCTTTCATGGAGTGGTTGGTTGATGGTGAGTTTTGATAGGTGGCATCAGGCGCACTTGGGTTGCCTGCGTTACGGGTTGTTGTATGCTATACTAGCGGCTTACCAAGATTGCCAACACGTCTAATTGCCTCTTTATGTTTTCGGGGCTTGTTTTCCCAAAATCAATTAGCGACCTGTCAATTTTCCACAAGGGTAATTCCTCATGATTTGCCTTGACTTTGACATCAAATCCAATATCGCCGGAGATAGTAATATCGTATTCCTTGATTCGAATCCGCAGAGACCAAAACGGCCCGTGAAATGTTTCATTAACTATGGTATAGTCAATGTTTATCTCGGTGAGATAGTTTTTTATTAGGGTTATATATTCGTTGGTTTCCAGCATTCAATCTTTCCAAAAATGTTTTCTGTTTACCTGCACAAGGTAGGCGTTGTCTTGCTGCACCAGTTCAACGGGCAGGATGTTGTTTTTGGTGCTGTCGGAATCATAGGAAAGGTAATAATTGTACAGGGTGGTAGAATCCAGGTTGAATTTCAGGGTAGCCAGGCTGCGGCTGATGGCAGTCGAGTCGCCGAACACGTACATCGCTTCGACAATCTTGAGGTATTTAACCGTTTCGGGAGCGGTATAGGCATACGCCGCATTGAAATCATGTCGCTTCAGGCAATCGATCATACCGGAAAGCACTTTTTCCTTTGCTGCTCTGATTGCCTGGGCGTGACCTGCCTTGATCCGGCGGTCCACGGCATAACCCACCCCAAAACAGACAGCGATCACCAGCACGATTGCAGCAAGCTGATACGGCGTCGACATTTTGGCTTTGACCGACTGCACTGCCGCCAGTGTGCCGGCCCACCAGCCTGCCTTCCCGGCGCCGGCAGTGCCTGGCGCAACGGACTGTTGCGCTGCAGGCGGATTCCGCTTGCCGTTTTCCTGCGTTTCTGCTTCCCCGAATTTTACGGTCACCCCGAGCACCAGACCGTTAATCGCTTCATATTTTTCCTTGCAGGTAGGGCAACTGAACCGGATGTGCAGCTTGGCCGGAATGTTCAGTTTGGCATTACATTTCGAGCAAAAGATTTGGACCTTTTCCATGGTGGCGGGGTATTATTTTTTAGGCTTTTCGTCTTTTTTATCCTGGTCGCCGAAGAGGAACATCGCGATGCCGGTGCCAGCCACGACGGCGCCGGTAGCGGCAATAATTCCTTTTTTGCGGTTCCGTTTGGCCATTTTCGCCGTCATATATTCCCGGTCTTCAAATGGATTGCCGTCCAGGATGATGTTCAGGTCGTCGGAGGCCAGGCTGCCGAGCAGACGGCAAACGTCGTGACTGGAATGCACGGCGCTTTCCAGGCGGTTGAGCGCATCCATGCTGTTAAATGGATTCGCTACACCTGTCTGGGGAGTCCCTACGCCTTTTTTGGTATCTGAGGGGACAAATGCGGAGTTGCATCCCAACAGGAAAATATTGATGCGCAATTCCTGGGCAAGGGCTTTGATATCGCTGATCTTCATCGAAAAAACGACTTCCGACCGGGCATTTCGCCCGACGAACATATCCTTTTCAATATGCCCCAAAACGAACAGGGATTTTCGCTTTTTCGCTTTCAGTTTTTGCTTGAGCGTCTGCATGTCGCTGCTGAAAAACTCGGTGTATCGGCCGGAAAACGACGATTTCAACTTTGACTGCGTTTCGTAGTCCAGCACAAACGACAGAATCTCGATTTCTTCCTTTAAAAATTTTCGCCGCGCCAGTTCTTCCATCAACTGTTCATACGCGTCGAGCTTGTCCATCGGCACCAGCAGGTTGCTGCTGCATTCGCTTTCGACATATTTCCGGCCCTTAATCGAGACGACTTTGTAGGCCTTTCCGTTCAAAAAGTAAACGCCGGCCTGGTGATCCTTCTCCAAAAGCGCCTTGGTATTGGCATCGAGAATGCCGGTCTCCGTGATCTTCCGGTGGCCCTGGTAGGCTACTATCTGTCCTGGCAGGTGGTTTCCATGAATCCCCATTTGTTGGAATTTTACCGCAAACTCCCGCTCGACGTCGTGGATTTTATCTTTGGTCGCCTGGTCCAAACCGCGCACGGCGGTCAAATTATTCGCCCGCTGAAATTTAAAATGATTATGGCCGTAGCCCAAAATATAAAGCCGTCTATAGTAATCCTCCCGCTCAGCAATTTTCAGGCGCGTCTCAGCCTCCTCGGCGTCCCGCCGTGCTTGTGCTGCATACAGGTTTGCTTGTTCTTCCCGGGCTGCATTTTGACTTTCCCAGATTGTTTGCTGGATGTCGTCCTGCATGGATAGACTGCTCGAAAGGCGGTAATCATCAACCCAGGCTTCCGCCCGGCTGTTTTCAGCACCCATTTGAATATTGCTATCAAAGGATAGGCGGACAGGGTACGGTGTCCGGTTTTGAAATATGAGGGATTGGTGGTCGGACAGGCGGTTCACATATTCTTCTGCCCATATGTTTTCGAGATACTTCCTCACAAATTCTTCGCCTTCCTGCCCTCCCCTCGTATTACCGCGTACTTCGATCGATCCATTCCGTATTGCTTGCTGCAAGGAGATCGGAGTTGGAGTTGTTTCATTTGGTTTATAGATTGTTACGGAGGCCGACTTTGCCCCTCCTATTACATTGCCATACGATACTAAGTGGTTCGGCGCTTTTAATTTTTTGTCGAGGCAATAGGATGTGATACGACGGCTTGAACTAGGACTGATGTCGTAACTTCCTTGCGGAATAGCCATGCGCTGGTATCCGGGTTGTGCGGTAAGGAGAAGCGGCCAGCACAGGAACAGGCAGTAGTAGAGGGATTTTGGTACCATGGCGGAAGATTTAGCATACAAAGAAAAATAAATTTGTTAAATCGTGTATGTGTCATGGGGAGATTTGCATTCGGGTGCGGGTGGCCGAACACAATAGGGGGCGCAGCGGGAATGAACAGGGAAACTTTGGCAGGCAGGTTGGCCCTATGATTTTTCTATTAACTTACGGATTTCCAGGCAAATCTGGTTGGTGGTATTGATGACCGCGATAAGCCGGTCGGGGTTGTCATCCCGGAAAGCCTGCAGGGCAAGGTCGATCTCCAGCAGCTGTTGTTCGGCTTCGAGGTTATAGTCCACCAATTTCTCGTAATAACTGAAAATGCTTTGGTTGTTGTTTAAAATGGTGCCGGATTTGTGCTGGACAAACAGCGAGAGCAGCGACCCGGCCAGGGTAAGGACGCCCGTCAGGATTTGTACCGACGGCAAGGTATTGCCAAACTGCAAAAACAAGGATGCGCCGCCGATGCCCACCACCACCTGGCTTCCGAACTGGATATTGCCGAGCGATTTGAGTTTTCGTTTGAGTTGCGGCAACTTTTCTTTGCAAACCAATAAAACGCGCTCCAAACCGGCCTTGCAGGCCACCCCCCGTACCAGCGCTTCATTCGGATTGGTTTTATCCTCGCCGAGCATACCACCCGGCTTCAGGAGTTCACTGTAGGCAGGGTACGTTTCCCGCAGGTCGTTCAGGCGTTTTGGGTCGACGAGGTTGAGGAAGCCGATTACTTCGTTGATGCTGGCTAGTTCGTTGTTCATGGTGGTGGGGGGGGTTATACGAGGGGTTTATGAGCGTTCAAATATACTGACCAACAGCACATTGATATCCAATACAATCCGCATGAATTATTTGCCCTTATAGGGAGTCCTGATCTTCGAATGCAGTAGTTGGTCTACTTTCTCTGGAGTCCAGCCTTCCTCGTCCCATACCTTATTGGCTATTTCAATTGATTTCTTAGCAAAAAACGCAGCAAGCAGGGCCCTGACCTGCAAGAGGTCCTGTTCACTCAACTGATGGGAAAAAGCCTTGAGCAGTTCAAGTTGAAGGTTGGATAATGGTCCTTCTAATGCCTCCATAGGTATGTCTGCTTTATTCAACATGCAATGTCACAACTTTTATGCAGAAATGATTCACTCGTATGCGTCCTTGGTGGCTAGATAAATTAGGCCGCGAGCAAATCGCGTTTGGGTGAAGTTTTTTAACAGGATGGGCCAGTGAGAGAAGGTTATTTCTTATGTCAGCACATACGCCTTGCAATTGTCTAATATTTCTTCAAGTGCCTTCAAAACTTCGTTCAAGTCCAGCGGTTCGCCACGAAAAACCAAAGTATTATTAGATGAATTATATCCTCGATGATCATTGGTAGCCATAGACCCTCGGAGAGATGGATTCATTGATAAGTCAGTATAGGCCGCCCGGGGTTGATTGTTAAACCAGTCGTCAATTCGCTCATCATAGTGTTCAAAATGATTGCGAAATGTGCGATCAGCGAGAAGATTATCTTTATTAACACTGAGCATTTGCCGTAGCCTTTCACCACGGCTCTCATTTTTCTGTTTAGGCCAAAGAATCCTTGAGACGTTTGCTGCAGCAATAAGAATCGATTGAATAGAACACCAGACTTCAACCTTATCGTCATTTTGATAAGTAGCTTGTAATCGCTCTGCAGCTCGTTGTGCAATTTTCGCTTGCAGCACAATTTCACTTATGAGAACCATTTCTTGAAGTAGCATAGTGTTCTTTGTTTAGAGGGCAATTTTATGGAATGTCTGCGTAAGAGTTTTGTGCACATTAGTTTTTACTTCCTGGCGAGTTCTGATGTGCTATTGAACGTTTGCACTGTTGACGTAGCCGCGTTTAGTCAGCTATGAAAAGTAGTGCATAGTTAGTGCCTATTTCTAAACAGTTTAAAATAAGTTAGTTATGATTATCTGCTTCATATTAGGTGGTGCATTGCTCTTTGGGGCTGGCCTATGGCTTGGCTGGTATTACAATCGCCCAATAACCCGCGAAATATTTCTTGGTAAAAACGCCCCACGTTTCGGCGAAAATCCAGGACAACAATAATTGCAAGGTTTTACAAATTGTTATTCAGCCAATTCGATATTCGATAATCAATACCACTCCATGAGGCATGTCCTGATAAATGGCAAACAAGTAACTTGTCGTTTCTGTAAAGTAGTTGATTCAGTATTGAAAGGATGTCGTTGGCGTTTAAGTTTGATTTGATTATGTATACGGAAGATGTGCAGGCCGCCCAATTAGGCCCTATCGATTCAATTTTGTTGAAAAACGGGTCATAGTTACCGTTGCGCTGGTTTAGTTCAAAACTGATTAAGAAGGAGTGCATTTTTTAGAATTTAATGTTTAATTCAAGGCATGAAAACTGAAAAAGAATTTGCTATCGAGTTTGTAATTTTCGGCAAGCGAATAAGAACATATATCCTTTCGGAGGATGAGCAGCAAGCTAAAGAGCGCCTGTTCAGTGCTGTTATCAAACAAATAAAAATTGAGATTATGGCAATGCCTGATAATGAATGGAACAACTCAATGAATAAGGCCGATCAAGTATTCAATATCCTGGGGCGGTTTTCTAATCCTAACCTCCAGTGAGTGATCGCACAACCAAATCTACTATCGTTCCCTCAATTATCATCTTTCCAATCCGGTAGCTGTATCGTATTATCCTTGCAAGAATCTTTTGCAGATTCTTTGCGGCTTGCCTTTTGGGTAGTTTGCTAATGCTTCTTTGCGCTACTTCAATTTGCTTTATTACCTGCTCGGCTTCTTCTGAATTATCTGGGTGCTTTTCTTTTTCTACCAGCGATTTTAGTTCTTCGTATAAATCATACAATTGATTTTGGGCCTGAATTGGATATGGAGCAATATCGGCATCGTCGTCACTAATTATAAATTTTGGTCCAAGATCATCATAGTAGGTTTGTAGTATATGGTCATCGAATACAGGGCTATCTTTATTGAATTGAATGACCTTTGCTATCCATTCGTTAAGGTGATTGCTGAGTGCACTGGCAGAAACTTTCCCCCTGTATGGCTGCATGTTATCACCGAATGCCGGTAAGTAACTAATACTGTAAGCAGTTCCCTTGGCGTCTCTAACCTCGATGCTTTCAATTTTGAAATAAAACTCTGAATCAGGGTCATTTTTCTCTATAAGGCTTATTATCATCCCGTCTTCATAGTACACGCCTATTAAATCCTGCGCATCTTTTAGCGCAGATTCTATTGCGCTTATGACATTTAATGGAACTCGTTTTTTCATTATAAAAAACAATTTTAGGCACTTGTTTATCCCCGCCACCTCAATTGCTTTGGGGGTATGAAGTTGGCACTAACTTTTGCACTCCCGCCATGCCATGGCGGGTATAACCTAAATTAAGATTTACTCCCGCCATTACGTGGTGTATAAATCACCAATCGCCTACAACTTAAACCCGTTTATTCAAAAAACCCACTGCCCTTCCCCCAAAAAAACCTCGGAGAAAGGGCAGTGCATGAAATATGGTTAGCGGGCCTGGTCAAGTGCGATTTATTTTAGGTTGACAAACTTAACCCAATTTTACTGCCAGGTCAACAGCCCGGCACAAAAAAAGGCCCGCTTCGCACGTTCCCGACAGCGCCGGCTTCCTGCCCATACCCTACCTTTGCCGGCCTCAACGGTCAACAAGTACATCACATGGTTTCTATACAAAAGCGCATTGGCCTGCTGGTGGCCATCTTTTCTTTTTTGGGCTGCTACCTCGAATGGGGACAGGGGCAGCGGGCATTTATCTACCAGGTCGCTATCGACCTGTTTCGAAAAGGGTTTAACAACAGCGATTCGCTGTCGCATCCTTTGGTGTTGCTGCCTTTCGCCGGGCTGCTGGTATTGCTCTATTGCCTGTTTGCCAGGCGGTTTTCCAAACGACTTTTTCTGATTGGCGCGGGCATGGTGGGCTTGCTCGTGTTTTTTGTGTTATTGTCCGGGGCTTTGAGCGCCAATCTCAAGATGCTGATCGCACCTGCCTTGTTTTTTGGGGCTGTGGTGTGGGTGCTGCGGGACAAGTAGCCGGGTAGGCATAATGCTATTCTACCTCAAGCAAAATATCGTAGGTAATGCACAGGGTGAATTGGCCTTGGGTTAGCGCCGTCCAAATCCAGTGTGTCGCAGATCGGCTTGAGAAACAGGTCAACAGGATATTCGTGTCCAATACGATCCGCATCCTATTGGGGATTTGAGGATTCCTTAGGTTTGTACGTCGTTCGCATATGCATTTGCAGAAACTTATCCATTGTCTCCTGCGACCAGCCTTTATCCTCCCAGGTTTTGTCGGCCAGTTGAACTACCCGTTGCAGTTTGAAGGCCAAGAGTATTTTTTTTAAATCGGCTAATTCAGCCTCTGAAAGGTTGTCGCCAAACAACTTCAGAATCTCCACTTGTGCATTGCTTAATGTTTTTTCGCTAGAGCTCATGTGCCGTTTGTTTTTGTACTGCAATTTACTACAATTTGTCAAAACACATGCTAACACTGTACGGCAGCACAAAATTCCCGTACTTAGCCCAAAAAACAATCCACCACATATGCGTACCCTCCTCCTGCTCTGTCTTTCCCTGAGCCTCGGCTACACCGCCTTCGCCCAAAAGAAACAAACCCAGCAAACGGCCGCACCCAAACCCGCTTTTGAAGAGCCGCTGTTCAACGCCCTCGAATGGCGCTGCATCGGCCCTTTCCGGGGCGGGCGCTCGGCAGCGGTTACCGGGGTGCCCGGCAAGCCGAATTTGTTCTACTTCGGCGGCACAGGCGGCGGCATCTGGCGCACCACCGACGGCGGGCGCAGCTGGGAGAATATTTCCGACGGCTTTTTCGGCGGCTCCATCGGAGCCATCGAGGTGGCGCCTTCCGACCACAATGTGCTGTACGCCGGCGGCGGGGAGGTGACCGTGCGCGGCAATGTCAGCTACGGTTCCGGCATGTGGCGCAGCACCGATGCCGGACAGACCTGGACGGCAGCCGGACTGAAAAACAGCCGCCACATCCCGCGCATCCGGGTGCATCCCAACAACCCCGACCTGGTGTACGCAGCCGTGCTGGGCGATCTGTTCAAGTCGTCGGACGAGCGCGGGGTATACCGCTCCAAAGACGGCGGTAAAACCTGGGAGAAGGTCCTGTTCGTCAATGCCGACGCCGGCGCTGTCGATCTCTGCATGGACCCCACCAACCCGCGCATCCTGTACGCCAGCACCTGGCGCATCCGCCGCACGCCCTACAGCCTGAGCAGTGGGGGCGTCGGCTCGGGACTCTGGAAAAGCACCGACAGCGGCGATACCTGGACGGAGATTACCCGCAACGAAGGGCTGCCGCAAAAAGATACCATCGGCATTATCGGCGTGACGGTGTCGCCGGTTAATCCGCTGCGCGTTTGGGCCATCGTGGAGGCTGAAAACGGCGGGGTGTTCCGCTCCGACGACGGCGGAAAAAAATGGGCCAAACTCAACGACGATCGCAACCTCCGCCAGCGCGCCTGGTACTATACCCGCATCTATGCCGACACGGAAGACGAGGACAAGGTGTATGTGGTGAACGTCGCCTACCACGAATCGAAAGATGGCGGCAAGACCTTCGCCACGCGGCGTGCACCACACGGTGACCACCACGACCTTTGGATTGCCCCCGAGGATTCGCGGCGGATGATCATGGGCGACGATGGCGGCGCGCAGGTCAGCTACGACGGCGGCGACACCTGGAGCACCTACCACAACCAACCGACGGCGCAGTTTTACCGGGTGACCACCGACGATGATTTTCCCTACCGCATCTATGTGGCCCAACAGGACAACAGCACGCTCCGGATACGCCACCGCACGGAGGGCGCTACGATCGACGAGGGTGACTGGGAGCCAACTGCCGGCGGCGAGTCGGGGCACATTGCCGTCGACCCCACCGACAACGACATTGTGTACGGCGGTTCCTACCACGGCTACCTGACCCGGGTCAATCACAAGCGCAAAACTTCCCGCAGCGTCAACGTCTGGCCTGAAGACAACATGGGCCATGGCGCGGAAGATGCCCGCTACCGGTTTCAGTGGAACTTTCCGATGTTTTTCTCGCCCAATGATCCGAAGAAATTGTACGCGGCATCCAATCACCTGCACGTCACCACCGACGAGGGCCAAAGCTGGCAAACCATCAGTCCGGACCTGACCACCAACGACAAGGAGCGCCAAAAATCATCGGGCGGCCCGATCACGCAGGACAATACCAGTGTGGAATATTACTGCACCATTTTCGCCGCTTGTGAATCGCCTTACGAGCCCGGCCTGCTCTGGACGGGCAGCGACGACGGCCTGGTGCAAGTTTCCCGCGATGGCGGCGCCAATTGGGCAAACGTGACCCCGCCCGCCATGCCGAAGTGGTGCATGGTCAACAGCGTGGAGCCCGACCCGTTCCGCAAGGGTGGCATGTACGTGGCGGCTACATCCTACAAGTCGGGCGATTACCGGCCCTACCTGTTTCACACTGCCGACTACGGCCAAACCTGGCGCACGATCGTCAACGGCATTAACGCCGATCATTTCACCCGTGTGTTGCGCGCCGACCCCAAGCGGCAGGGCCTGCTGTTTTGCGGCACGGAGGAAGGCATGTACATCAGCTTCGACGATGGCGCCAACTGGCAACCCTTCCAACTGAACCTGCCGATCGTGCCCATCACCGATCTGGCCGTGAAGAACGACAACCTGATCGCTGCCACGCAAGGGCGCAGCCTCTGGATGATCGACGACCTGACGGTGTTGCACCAATTGAAACCGGAAATCGGCTTGAAGGCTTTCCACCTCTATCAGCCTATGCCTTCCTACCGGATGCCGGGCCGGCAGGCGCGGAATTCCAAAACGGCCGGGACCAATCATCCGGGTGGTGTGATGGTCCATTTTTATCTGAAAGACAAGCCGGGCGAGAAGGATACGGTTCAACTGGAAATTTTGGATGCCACGGGCGCTGTGATCCGGACGTTTTCGAACCAAAACAAAAAGGAGGACAAGTTGAGCGACCTGAAGGCCGGTGGCAATCGTTTTGTGTGGAATCTGCGGTACCCGGATGCCAAGAAATTTGACGGGCTCATTCTTTGGTCGTCCAACCTGGCGGGCCCGCGGGCGGTGCCGGGCGATTATCGCGTACGGCTCTCCGTGAAAGGCCAGCGTGAGGAGCAGGCGTTTGTGGTGCTGGCCGATCCGCGTGCAGAAGCCAATGCTGGGGATTTTCAACAACAATTTGCGTTTGTAAAAGCTTGTTCGGATAAACTCTCCGAAATGCACCAGGCGATCGGTCATATCCGGGACTTGCGGGGGCAAATGAAAAACCTGACTGGCCGCTTGCCCGACGACGATGCCATGAAACCACTACGCGATCAAATTAAAACGATCGACTCTTTGATGACAGCGGTGGAGCAAACCATGTATCAGACGAAAAACCGCTCCAGCCAGGACCCGCTCAACTTTCCGGTACAGCTCAACGACAAATTGGGCAACCTGATGGAGGTGGTCGATGGCGGCGATTTTCCGCCAACCAGCCAGGCGTATGCGGTGCGGGATATGCTGTTTGAATTGATCGATGCCGAGTTGGCGAAATGGCAAACCATTCAGGAGCAGCAAATGCCGGCGCTGAACAAAATGATCCGGGATTTGGGGGTAGATGTGGTGCGGGTGAAGGAGGAGTGAGTTTTTAATTTTCCAGGTAACTGCGTATCAGTTTATCCAGTGTTGCTTCATCGGCCTCACCGAAGCCGGTTTGCACATACAGGATTTTTTTGCTGGCAGCGTCGACCAGCAGGAGGGTGGGGTAGGTGTTGATATTTAATTGTTCTGCCAGCGTGTGTTCATTATCCAATAGCATCGGGTAGCTGATCTGTCGGTCGTTCAGGAATTTTTTCAGGGCTTCCACATCTTTGTCATACGGATTGATTCCGATTACGGTCAGGCCATTTTTCGCATACGTTTGATGCAATTGTTCAAGTGCAGGCATGGCCTTCAAACAGGGGAAACAAGCACGATACCAGAAATCCAGAAGCAAAAGGCCTTTGTTCAGATCTGCTGACTGGGTGATCGAACTGTCCAGGTTGAGCAAAGCAAATGTGGGAAGGATTGTGGTGGAATTTACTGCTGATTGCTCTTCGGGTTCTGCATCATCAGTATTAGGATCATAATATTTTATGCTATATCCCGATTCAAAGAGACTAACCCATCCAATAGTGTTTTTTAGGGTGCTGTCTTCCGGAAGTGGTCGGATGGCTGAAAATTCAATTCGGTAATATTGGGGTGTTTGCAAGAAGTAGTCCCATTCGGTTATGCTGTGCAGGCCATAGTCCGATAGGCTGATTTCGTATTGGGTTATATGCCGCCCGGTGTCAGGGTCGGATGGATTTATTTTTAGATCATTGACGTATGTTTCCACGTAAGACAGCAATACAGAACGCTGGTCTGGCAGGGTATCCACCTGCCACGATTCAAATTTTGCAAGATCGAAAGCCGGACCTTTGATTTTCAGGTAAGGGCGGTACAAACCAATATTGAGAAACAAACTGCCCTGAACCAAATCATACGGGTGATACTGTTCTGTATTGGTCAGTGTAATGGCTTTTTGCGCATGATCTATCCGGAAGAGAAAGTCGTCGTCGTAAACGCAAATTGGCTCGTTTTCATACCAGAAAATAAAATGAGCAATCCCATACGGGTCATCATAGTTCTTGAAGAAATATACTTTGCCAAAAAAACTTGCAGTATCCTCAATAGGCGCGGATTTGAATTGTATGTTCAGATCGAAAACGCCACGTTCGATCGTTTCCAATTTTGTGTTTAGCTGTTGTATGATGGCACTGGCATCGCCCGGTTGGGCGATAACGCATTCAGGACTATGCCAACCGATGAGTAGGATGGATAAAGGAAGTATAAGCCGCATGACATGTAAGCGTTTTAAAGAAAAAGAGGTTGCCTTCATCTGTTTGAAAGCAACCTAATTGGCAATCTATTCAAAAATGATTTGGTTGGCTTTGATGATTACAACAGAGCCTGGAATCGCTTCCCTGGAAGAATTGCCTACGCCGCACGGTATTCTGGAAAGCATACAAGCGTTGCAGCCATAGTTCATACAACCGCCTTCCTCCCGGCCATTATTGTATCTTACCGTTATCCTGCACCCAGGTAGTCGATCCAAACAAGTGCATTTAACACAAATTCGTTCATTTGGATTCGGGACGGCTGCCCCCTGGGAATCGAAGCCGATAAACCAGTATTTATTGCCATCATCAGGAATAAGGATGGTTCCGTCCTGGATGCCGAGCCCTGCAAGATCAAATACCGTTTGTGCCAAGTGTTCATCAGCGGGAATATCGGAAAGTTGAATATAAGCGATCCCCTGTTCTACGCGGATATTCATTTGCTTGCAGGCATTTTCGGCGGTACGGGCTTGTAATTCATAGGTTTGTGCCTGTGTAGCCTGTATAAAACTGCAAATCAGTATAAAGAAAATAACCTTTTTCATGGTTTGTGTTTTTTTAATTTCGGTGTATTATGGATAACATTTGGAATTAGGCACAGCCATAATTTATTCCTGTATAATGCTTTTGGCTTTTAATAGAATGGCCGGCCCTTGCATGAGCGGTTGGCGATTTTGTGGTTCTAAATAGCAAGGAAATATGATCAGAAGGCACATATTGCAGCTCCCTAAATAGCATTCCGGACCTCGGGTTTCACATTCTCCTCCAGAATCCATACACTTACATTCAAAGCAAAGACGAGGCATGTTCATCTCCTGTATTTGCCCGTTAAACGACATGAGCCAATAGGTCTCGCTGTCATCCGGCAACTCAATAGTCCCTTCGCCAAATTTTGCTCCTGCCAAATCGTAAATACCATGTTTAGCCGCAGCATCAAAAGGAACCTCAGCCCGGTGCACATAGGCATTCCCGTTTTTCATTCGTACGGTCATTTCTACCGTGGTGTTCTTGTCCAGGTTGGCTCGAAGTGTTTGTGTTTGGGCGGAAAGGCAAGACATGCATGCACATCCCAGCATAAACAGCAGTAGTTTTTTCATGGTGCGTTATTTTTCTATTCATGGTTCGCCTACTCTATACGCTTTTCGGCATCCGCGCCTGTACTCAATTAAGGATTTTCCAGGCAGGCTCCTCCAGTCCCATACCCCTTCCCGGCGCCGGGAGGCGGTTGTTGAGTGTGATCATTTGAGCGATTTCTGAAAACAAAAGTATTGGCGCAATACGGAGGTTGCACGGACAATGCTGCATCAGTCTAAAGGGGAGTTTTAAACAGACAGGCGAATGCAGACGTCTGAAAACCAACACGTAAGAAAGTGATTTGTGGTCGGGCTTTGTCTGGCTTTTTAGAAAGCCGGTTTGATGCGGACCGTACCCGACCTCTCAACGGCCTTTTTCAAAAATGAAAATTTGGGTCCCGGCGTCATCAATTGCGGCTTGCAATTCAAACCCCGCGTTGCGGAAGGCTTTGAGAATATCCGGTTTCTTCATCAGCTTGGAGCAATGGAGCGAATCTGGCGACACGGCGTCCAACACCGGCTCTACTACCACCACCCTGCCGGCTGGATGCAGGGATTTTGCGATGGAGTTCAGCATCTTCCCTTTTTTGCTGAAATGGTGAAAACTATCGCGGATCAAAATCAAATCCAGGTTTTTGCCTTCCAGTTTCGTGCTGCTTTTTTCGCCTTGCACCACAACCATGCGGTTGGAGGGCCGGATGCAGCCCGTTTGCTGCAGCTTTTCTTCGATATACCCAACCAGTTTGGGCTCGAGCTCATTAACATAAATTTCCAGGTGTTGATAGCTGGCTCCAATGACCTGGCTGATAATCCCGGAACCGGCGCCGATTTCACCAATTCGCATACTATCGTGCAGTCCGTATTGCGAAAATTCGAAAAAAATGGCGCTCCCGGGATCGATCGGAAACGGGTAGCGGTTGGTCAAAAAACCTTCGACCAGCAATTCCGCCATATCCTTGTTCCGGCTCAGAATGGCCAGGTCGCCGACCATTAGGGGCATGGTGTTTTTTCCATATGTTTTGTCTGATTTCCGCTGGATAAAAGCTTCGGAGCAGGATTGTACCGAACTGGCATACCATGAGCTGACCAAAAAACTCTGTTGTACCGCAGGCGGTACTTGCAGCGAATCCCAGCGTTCCAGCAAGTCATTCAGCGCGTGCAAAGCCCCGGCGTCTTTCCGGAGCGCTTCGCTGCGGACGGTGTTCAGGCCGGCAATAAATTGTTCGTTGGAAGGGCTTTGGCCGTCGGCCAGCCGACAAATGCCACAAACGGCCACAATCAGGTAGATGCGAATTTGCATGGGATCATATTTATTTGAGCCTCCGGCAAAATGATGCAAACCGGCGCTTGGTTATTGTTCGTAAATTTCTGAAGAAAAAACAAACTTCCGCTAATCAAACAAAACAACCGTATGCAAACCCGCACTATTCTTTCCTGGATTCTACGGCTCGTTGCCGCAATTATTCTGGCCCAAACGCTCTTTTTCAAATTCAGCGGCGCCGAAGAAAGCCGCTACATTTTCAGCACCATCGGTATGGAGCCCTGGGGGCGCTACCTGGTGGGTACCTCTGAATTGGTTACCGTGGTGTTGCTGTTGGTGCCACGTACGGCCTGGCTGGGTGGACTGCTTGGCCTGGGTGTTATAGCCGGGGCCTTGTTTTTTCACCTGACGGTTTTGGGTATTGAAGTGCAGGGTGATGGCGGCACCTTGTTTTACCTCGCCCTGGCTGTATTTGTGGCGTGCCTGGGCGTGCTTTGGCTGCACCGGGCCGAGCTGGAGGCGCAGATAAAACGGATTTTGGGGTAAGTCCTACGACGCTGTTGGGTGCGAGATGGTGTACAACTTTTCAACTTTCAAATTTTTCTTTTCCAATTTCAAATTAAAAAGGATGTTCCCGGCTTGGGAAGTTTCTTGTATTTGA
The DNA here is from genome assembly GCA_020636075.1 of Lewinellaceae bacterium. GTDB lineage: Bacteria > Bacteroidota > Bacteroidia > Chitinophagales > Saprospiraceae > M3007. The sequence continues at coordinate 130,277 of JACJYO010000011.1, forward strand.
AATGTCAAATTGGAAATTTGAACTTGGAAAAGTTTGTACACCATTCCGCCAATAACAGTAGCACTATTCAATCGTCAAATACGACTTCGATACCCAACGCTCGTCGAGACTGATCCTGACCCAGTTGTCGCTTTCTTCGTAGAGAAAAACCTCGTCGTCTTTTTTTACAGTGCCCATAATATTGTGTTGCACACTCGGGCCGGAACGTACGTTGAGCACCGAGGCGCGCACGGTCGCCCGCTGCACGTCTTTGACATACCGGCCCGACACCCATTCCTGTTTTGTGGCCGATATGCGGTACCAGCCGTTGTAGGCTTCATAGATCCGCAAGATGGAACCCACGGGGGTGACGGTCAATGGCCGGCTGTTAGCGGAGGGGCGCTGGCGGACATTCAACCAGTCGGCTGTGACGTAGCCGTATTTCATCGGAGGAGCAGGCGCCGGGGTGTAGGGCTTACCATCAACGACGTTCTGAACCAGCGGCAAAAAGTTTCTGGTGGCATCGGCCACCGTGTTTCCACCAAAAAAAGTGGTGCCCGGACAGGTTTTGGTCATCCCGCTGCCGTCGGTGCGTGCGCCGGTGCGCAGGTCGAACCAATGGTGGTACACGATATGGTCGGTGCTGACCGGAACATTAAAGCGCCGGCATAGGGCTGCAGTCACCCGCACGATCGCTTCGCGGTGTTCGGAGCGCATGCTATCGGCGCCATCGTCGAAGTTGCCGACATTTTCAATGCAAATGGAATGCGCATTAAACCCGTAAATGCAGGCAGGCGAAATTTCCAGGTTGCGTCCGGTCACAATTTTGCCGTCGGGGAAAATGCTGAAATGCTGCGCGATATCAAGCCAGCCATTCACGTTTTTGTGAAAATTCTGCATGCCTTTTTGCAGGTCAAAATGGTTGTTGCCTTTGAAATGCTGGTAACTGGGCGACCAGGTGTGGTGCTCCTGAATGTACAACACCGTGCGGGCTACATCCTGCTGTTTGATCCAGTTTTCAAATTCAACAGGCGTGAGTAGGGTAAATCCATATTTTTGTTCCATTTCCTGGTAGAGCGTTGATTTTGTTTGGATTAGAAATTGACATTTGATCGGGTTGCCCGTAATCAACGCCCAAGTACCACAATTTTTTGTGTCCGGCGCCGATATTTTTTCCCGTACTGCAAATAATACATGCCCGGCGGTAATCCGGCCACCGACAATTGTTGCCCGGGGCGTACATCCTGCCATTGGCGGCAAACCCGTCCGTATGCGTTTGTTAGTTGAAACGCGTCCATGTTGATCCTTTCGGGCCAATCCAGCCGGATCGTTGTGGTGGCCGGATTGGGAAAAACCGAAACCTGTGGCAGTTGGTCTGCGGCAGTTGTTGCGTTGGCCATCGTTACCACACCTTTCCGGTACCATACCCGGGCGCTAAGCACGTCGGCATAGATCAGGTGAAACGCACCGTCGCGGTAGGCCAGTGCCGGCGATTTTTGCGCGCCGGGGGCCTGGGTCAGGTTGCGGATTTGATCGGGCAACCCGTGCGTGCCTTGCGTGGAAAACGTGAAAAAGACTTCGGTAGAATTGCCCGGAATCCCCGATTCCTCCCACACGACCCCGATCGTATCGGCCTGGCCGGCGATGTCGGGGTGATTCTGCGTGCCGTTGGTGCCGGAAAATTCGAACGTGAATCCCGGCGCAGGTATATTGCCCGATATGCCAACCGCACTTCCGTGTACCCGGGTGATGCCGGTGCCCCGGCTCATCCACACTGTTACCAGGCTGTCTCCCGTGCTGTGCATCCTGGGCGCGGAGCTGGGGCAAACCGATTGCACCCAGTTGGTATCGTCTACATCCACAGCGGCGGAAAAACTGGCGCCCTGATCGGCGCTGGCACTTACCCAAATATCCCGGATATTGCCGGGTTGCAAATTTCGGAATGCCAGCCAAACAGAGTCGCCCTGGCAAAGGATGTCGGAAGGGCAGCATTCGCACACATGATCGCCGGCGGCCGGTGCACTGGCCACGACCGGTTGGGAAAAAGTTTGGCCGCCGTCGGTCGAGCGTGCGAGGTGGTACAGGGCATTGGTCTCGTTGGCATTTTCAAACAAATAGCTGACCAGCACAACCCCCTGGGGCGTCACGGCAACGGATGGCAGGGTGACGAGCGGCCCTGCATTGGATTTGTACACCGGAACCGGCGGCTCGAAGCTGGCGCCCTGGTTGGTCGAGCGCGCCAGATATATGCCCTTGTCGATGCGTTCGAAGGCGACGTACACGGTGTCGCCATGAATAGCCAGGTCGAGGCCGCCAAAGTCGTAAATGCCGGGGAATACCCCTCCGGTGCTGATTTGGACCGGGGGCGTGAACACCCCGTTTTGCCAGCGGGAAAACAGGATGGCGGGGGCGCTGCCGCCCTTCCCCCAGAGCACCGCGGGGCTGCCGTCGGGGTAGAGCGCAATGCGGGGGCTGGCGGTACCCTGGCCACTGTCCCCGACGATGTCGATGGGGTCGGTCCACTGAACAGTGGTTTGCGCAGTGGTGCAATTTAGCCAAAAAAGAAAAAAGAGGGTAAATGCCGGGATTGTCCGGGCAAACTGTCGGCTAAGTGGCATAAAATCTGTGAGTTAGTAAAAATAAGGTATAAACATATCGAATTTTCGGAACACTTGTAATGGCGTGATTGTGGCGATTGTGTATGCAGTGATTTGAAATTTGGCCCGGTTTGTGTTGTGTTTTTACCACGATTAGGGTATTTACATCTGTTGAGGAGAAAATCAGGGGTTAGGCGGGTCCGAAATGAACCGGAACACGATCGGGGATTCGAATTAGTTGTTATCTTTGTTCGCTTGTTTCCGGTCAGAAGGGGAAATGACATCGGAAACGCTTTAATCCGCAACCAAGTACCGGTTTTCAGGTGCAGTACGGTCGTTCGGGCATTTGCCTGTGCTTGCCGCCCCGCCTGATCCAAAACATACAACAAGAGTAATCCTATGACACTATTTTACCCTGCCCGTTTCTGGGCGGCTAAAGCCGGTTGCGTACGGTGCAACGATTTGCACGGCGCCTTTGCTCAGGCCTTTTACAGGCTTACCGGTTTGTTATTTTCCGCATACGCCTTTTCCTTTTTTCAAGACTTATCCATACACCTTTCGATGACCGGGCATCCGGCTTGTCGTCCGTTTTGTATTTCTAATAAATCCACATTCCATGCGCCGATTTTACTTCAAGCAAGACATCTCAACCTCCTTACCCCCTGCTAAATCAACTACATCTATGAGAAACGATTTACCAAACAATGCTCAGCAACCCGAAACCCCAAGCACAACCGCCAACAATCTGGTGGATCCGTTGAACTCAATCGCACTGCCTGTTAGTGATGTGCACGGGCCGGCTGTGGTGTTTGAATGGGGTGGGGGAGCGATTGCCCGATTTTTTGCACTGGTTTGCTGTATGCTGGTGGCTGGGGCTGGTTTTGGGCAAAAAACGTTTAATGTCAATTCTGGCTCATGGGCAACTGCTGGTAACTGGACTCCCAATGGTGTTCCGGCAGCAGGCGATGATGTTATTTTCCCATCGACGGTAACTTCCGTAACAAACGTTCCTAATGGCAGCATAAACAGTGTTACTATACAAGGGGCAAGCGGGACTATCAATATCCAAGCTGCAAGTAGTGGGAATGTCCTAACTGTCACCACGGGTTTTAGTCTTCTTGCCGGCAGGACGCTAACTATAGGCAACAGTGGGGCCCGGTTAAATATGGCGTTTGCGTCAACTTGCACAGCGACTATTGCCGGCACATTTACGATCAATTCCGGAGGTACCGCTCGATCCTTAACGAATAATGGTGACCTGACTATTACAAGTACTGGTCTGGTTAATCAGAACGGGAATAGCAATTTTATTTTAAATGCTGGCGCAACCCTCAGAATTGGATCAACAGCCGGTATCGCTGCTACTGGATCTACAGGTAATGTTCAGACAACAGGCCGGACATTTAACGCGGGTGCAAATTACGTCTACAATGGCACTGCCAACCAAAGTACCGGAACAGGGTACCCGACCGGTTTGACCGGGTCGCTAACTATCAATAATCCAAATACCGTGACCATAATAAATGCGGCCAGGACCATTACTACTGGCACCTTAAACCTAGTACAAGGCACATTTGCTACCACCAACGGAAGTAATCGACTAAGCATGGGCAGTACTGCTGCTATTAATCGTAGCGGAGGTAGCATGACTGGCACCTTACAAGGTACTGGCGTCTATGATGTGACGTATACTGGGAACTCCAAAACCGCGGGTCCTGAACTTAATAATGGTGGCCTAAGACATGTAACTGTGAATCTTACCGCGGGCCAAATTTTAACCCTGGATGCCAACAGAACTCCCGACGGGAACCTCACCCTTACAAGCGGCACATTCGATTTATCCACGTTTACAATTAATAGATCAGCTACGGGAGGCACCTTAACGTTAAGCGCAGGTACAACGCTTGTTGTTGGCGGTACAACAGGTGGTATTGGTACCAGCAATTTCCCGAATAACTACGCCACGCATACAATTGCTGCGACAAGTACCGTAGAATATGATGGAACTGCTGCGCAAACAATTGTAGATGAAGCTGCGCCGGGCTACGGCCATCTTACGATTACAAACAACTCTACCAAAACAGCTGCAAATGCACTGGATATCCGGGGAAATGTAACAATCAATTCAACGGCCACATTCGCGGGTTCAACGTTTACGCATAATGTTGGCGGCGACTGGACAAACAGCGGAACATATACTCAAAATACCAGCACTGTAACCTTCAATGGCTCCGCCCTCCAAACCCTGGGCGGCTCCACAGCCACAACCTTCAACAACCTCACGGTAAACAATACCGGCCCCGGGCTTTCGCTTTCTGTAAATGAAACGGTAGCAGGCACGTTGACCCTGACGGACGGCTTGGTGGCAACAAATGCCAACACACTTATTGTTAGCGGCACCGGCACCGGTGCGATCAGCGGAGGCTCCGTTGCATCCTATGTCAATGGCAACCTGCGCCGGGGCATCGCCACCGGGGCAAATACCTATGCCTTCCCAATCGGAACCTCTACGGCTTATGCCAATGCCAGTGTTGCGTTCACCAGCGCATCTGCGGTTGGTACACTTACAGGATCGACGACAGATGGCGATCATCCGAATATCGGCACATCGACTATTGGCGCCTCGGCTTCGGTAAACCGCTACTGGACATTCACAAACACCGGCCTCGGAACATTTGGCTACGGGGCTACCTTTAATTGGGTTGCCGGCGATCAGGATGGTGGGTTCATGTTAGTTGATGCTTATGCTGGAAAATACAATGCGCCAAACTGGACCTATCCAACCGTAGGTACAAAAGCGGGAACCAGCCTGGAAGTAACAGGTCTGTCCAGCTTTAGTGATTTCCAAATTGGCGGTGTTGCCTGCACCGCTTACGATGCCACTCTATCCGGGGATGCTACCATCTGTGCCGGTGGAAGCACAACACTGACGGTAACGCCGTCTGGCGGTACCGCTCCCTACACCGTAGTTTATACCGACGGGATGGGAAATACGACGACGGCGTCCAATTACCCCAATGACCCGATTGCGGTTACACCTTCTTCCACTAGGACGTATACCCTGGTTTCTGTAACGGATAATGCCGGTTGTACTGCAAGTGTGACAGGCTCTGCCACGGTAACGGTGAACGAACAAGCTACTGTGGAAATAGACGCTCCGCAATTGACTCCTGAAACATGCGCCGATCCGACAGCAATAGTTTTCACTGCCAATGTAACACCTGCATCACCTAACGGCGGCGCTTATACCTATGCATGGACGGCACATGGTTGTATTGATGCAGCCTGCCCCGATGCAGGCGGTTTTGACCCTGCCGGCGCCGACGAGCAAGTGGTTTCCCGTGCCTTCGAATCAGGAACAAATGGGGGTAAATCCGTGAAAGTGGTTGTTTCTACCCCGGGTTGCCCAACATCGGAAGATATTCTGAGTTGGAACCAAAATCCGGAACCCAGCGCCACCCTGACGCCGGCGCCAACAGCCGTATGTCTGGGTGAGTCTGTGGAGTTGACAGCCGGCAGTTCTTCAGGGCCGGAAGTGGCAACTTATACCTGGCTGGGTGGTGATGCTACCAATCCGGGTGCTGCGCCTTTGGACGTTACCGTGCCTCCTGCCAATACGCTCATACATGCACCCACAGCCAACCCTGAAAGTTATTACCGGGTGGTAATTGCTTACGCCAGTTGGGGATGTGATGATGCCATTGCCGATGCAGCGGTTGCGGTGAGCGAACTGCCCGACTGCAGCATCACCGGCCCAAGCGCTGTATGTGCCAACTCAACCGGACACCAGTACGAGGGTCCCGCTGACATGAGTAGTTATACCTGGACTGTTACGGACGCCACCATCATTGGCACCAACACCGGCCAAACCATAACGGTAGATGCCGGGACAGGCACCTATACTGTTACATTGACAGTGTCGGACGGTACTTGTACGTCCACCTGTACGCAGGAAGTGACGATATATCCCTCTGACAATGCTAGCCTTACCCTCGGAGATGACCAGTGTTACGTTGGCGCCGTTACTGCGCTTACCGGCGGCATGCCTCTTGGCGGCATGTATAGCGGCCCTGGTGTTTCCTTCGTGGATCCCGACTGGCTCTTTGATGCAGACGCAGCAGGCGGAGTGGGCACCTATACCATTACTTATACTGCCTGTAACCTCAGCACTGATACCGATGAAATGACGGTGTATGATGACGATCTGGTGCTTTCCGTAACCGGCCCAACCGATCCGGTGGAATGCCAAAGTACAGCGCAATTCAATATTTTGGCTACCAGTGGTTTCACGGACCTGACTTCGGTTGAGTTTGCCGTGCGATGGAATTCTGCAGATTGGGAGTATGTTTCGCACGATCTTGCCATGCTGCCTAATGGCCTGTCTGGTGAAGCCAATAACTTTCCTGATACTGAGGTAAGGGTTACGCTTACTGCTATGGATGATGGTATTACCCTGCCGGATGCATCTCTGTTGCTCCAATTAGAACTTAAGGCCCTTCGGTGCAATGTCACCGCGCCAATTGAAATCGTGCCGTTAAGCCTTATGTCTATCGAAGCCTCGACGGATGAACTGGCCTTGGTGATGGTGCAGGCGAATGGGACTACGGTGGATTTGGTGGATAATGTTCCACCGTCCATCACCTGCCCGGCGGCAGTGAATGTTTCGTGTGCCTCAGAGGTTCCGGATGTGGATATAAACAGTGTTACGGCAAGTGATAATTGCGGCCAGGTAACAGTAACCCATACAGGCGATCAGATCAGCGATCAAACCTGCCCAAATCGCTACACCATCGAGCGGGAATACACGGCAACAGATGATTGCGACAATACCACAACTTGTGCACAGATAATCACCGTAGATGATGAAACACCCCCCACCGCCCTCTGCCAAAACTACACCGTAATTCTCGACGACGTTACCGTCACTGTCCCCGCCGAAAACATCAACAACGGTTCCACCGACAACTGCAATGGCCAACTGACCCTAAGCCTGTCGCCAAACACCTTCGACTGCTCGAACCTCGGCGATAATACCGTGGAACTCACGGTCACTGACCCTTGCGACAACGCCAGCACCTGCTCGGCAATTGTAACCGTCACACTTGACGACAACGATGTAACGGCGCTACCGACAGTCAGCCTCTCCCAAAGCGCCCCCGTCATCTGCTCCGGCGATGCATACACGCTGACTTTCGGCGGCGGCGGCAACCCCTCCGGTACGCAGTACATGGTCACCTGGACGATCGCGCCAACCTTTACAACCTCGCCGCCGATCGACCCTGGCCTGGTAACCCTCGAAGGTGATTTCGTCGGTGTAATGGGCATGACCCCCACGACTGAACTTGACCTGACGGGTATGATCGATAATGAAAACGTAAATTCCATCGACATTACCTTCACGGTCACACCCAAGTACGGCCCTTGCGCCGGCGAACCGCAGTCTATCACTGTGACCGTGCGCCCGCTCCCGCAGGTGCTTGGCATCTCCCCGACACCGCCGGCAGCGATTTGCTCCGGAGCGACAGTTGGTCCGTTTACCGTAAATCACAACATTGTATCGGGTACAAACAACAACCAGATTATGTGGGAGTGGACCGGCACCGGTATTGTTGCCGGCGTGCCCAATGGCGAAGATCTTAATGGAAACCCCACCCTGATCGTTACCGCCACTACGCTGACCAATATGGGTGCTACTGCGCAAACAGCAAAATTGACGATTGTTCCCAAACGCCTGAATGCCAATAGCCTGCTCTGCGAAGGTCCGGAGTATACGGTGGAAATTCTGGTGGAACCCAAACCGGCCATTGTTTGCCCGGATGATATCTTGGCAACCACCGACGGCGGCGATTGCGACACGACGATCACCCTGACGCACCCGGGCCTGAACTACAACCAGACGAATTGCCCGGGCGGCAGCCTGGTAATTGGATTTGCGGCCGGCACGCCGGAACCGGCAAGCCTGCCGACAGGCGGTACTGTTTCGCCGGGTGGCGCGGATGCGTTTACCTTTAATAATGGCCAAACCCTTGTAACCTATACCTTAACGGACGGACAGGGTAACATGACCTCCTGCACCTTCACGGTCGAAGTAACCGATAACGACAAACCAACGGTCAACTGCCCGACACCCAAAACAGTGGAGTGCGACCAGGATCTCACACCCGGCCCGATGGCGCCCACCGGCGAAGCCACGGCTTCAGACAACTGCCCACCGGTGGCCATGCTGACCTATAACGACGATGATATCTCGTTAGGCAACTGCCCGCAGGAGTATGTACTGCACCGCGTCTGGACGGCAAAAGACGCCGCCGGCAATACAAGCAGTTGCACGCAGGTGATCAACGTGGACGACTCCACGCCGCCGGTCATTTCCTGTCCGAAGGATACAGTCATAAACTGCAACACCAGCACCCTGCCGGCAGCAACCGGCACCGCCGGCGCGGTCGACAATTGCTCGGCAGCCTCGGTGTCCTACAACGATGCTGATCCGGTAACGCCGGGCGATTGTCCGCAGGAATTCACCATTAAGCGGACATGGCGTGCGCTGGATGCCTGTGCCAATGCGGCCACCTGTTTACAAACAATTACTGTGCAGGACACCACCCGCCCGGTTATCAACTGCCCGCTGGCGGTGACGGTGGAATGCAACGACAACCTGACACCGGGTGCGCCCGGCCAGGGCTTCCCAACCGGCTTCGCTACCGCTACGGATAATTGCGACCAAACGCCAACACTGACGCATGGCGATACGAAATTTATGATTCCCGACACCTGCGACCAAACCTACTTCATCGAACGCATTTGGACGGCCACCGATGCCTGTGGCAATTTCCGCACTTGCGTCCAGTCAATCCATGTGCACGATACCACACCGCCGGTGATTGATCCGCTGGCTGCGGATAAACGTGTGGAATGCGACGGGTCGGGCAATACGGCCGAACTGAACGATTGGCTGGCTGCCAACGGCGGTGCTATGGCTACCGACGTTTGCGGCGACGTTACCTGGAGCAATGATTTTGAGGAACTCACTGGCGCTTGTGGCGCTACCGGCAGCGCAATGGTTACATTTACAGCCACCGACGACTGTGGCAACGAGTCGGTAACTACCGCCACGTTTACCATCGAAGATACCACCGCACCTACCATTGATGTGGAAGCGGAAGATCTGACGGTGGAATGCGACGGATCGGGCAATACAACCGAATTGAACGACTGGCTGGCTGCCAACGGTGGCGCTACCGCTTCCGATGTTTGCGGCGGCGTCACGTGGAGCAATGACTTTACAGGCTTGAGCGACGATTGCGGCGCCACGGGCAGCGTAGAAGTGACCTTCACAGCCACCGACGACTGTGGCAACGAATCGGTAACAACGGCAACCTTTACCATCGAAGACACGACACCCCCGAGTATCGACGTCGAAGCCTCCGACCTGACCGTCGATTGCGACGGCTCCGGCAATTCCACCGAACTGAACGCATGGCTTACATCCAACGGCGGTGCTATGGCCAGCGATATCTGCGGCGGCGTCACCTGGAGCAATAATTTTGATGTACTCAGCGACGGCTGCGGTGCAACCGGTTCGGTAGAAGTAACCTTTACAGCTACCGACGATTGCGGCAATGAATCGGTAACTACAGCTACCCTCACCATCAAAGACGAAACGCCTCCCACGATCGGCACCACTGCTTCCGACCAGACCGTCGAATGCGATGGCGCCGGCAATACCGCCGCCCTGAACGACTGGCTGGTCAGCAACGGTGGCGCTTCTGCTACCGATGCTTGCAGTGGCGTTACCTGGAGCAACAATTTCGTGGAACTCAGCGACGATTGCGGCGCCACCGGTTCTGTGGAAGTAACCTTTGCAGCGACGGATGCCTGCGGCAACACGTCCTACACAACCGCTACCTTCACGATCGAAGACACCACCCCTCCGACAATCGACACCGAAGCTTCCGACCGGACGGTGGAATGCGATGGCACCGGCAACACAGATGCACTCGATGCCTGGCTGGCTGCTAACGGCGGCGCTGAAGCCAGCGACGATTGCAGCGATGTTACCTGGAGCAATGATTTTGTGGAACTCAGCGACGATTGCGGCGCTACCGGTTCGGTAGAGGTGACCTTTACCGCTACCGACGATTGCGGCCTTGCGTCTGCCACCACGGCCACCTTTAAAATTGTGGATACCAAAAATCCAAACCTGGACACCCCAGCTTCGGATCTGCGCGTCGAATGCGATGGCGCCGGCAACACAGCCGCACTGAACGACTGGTTGGCCGGCAACGGCGGCGCATCGGCTACCGACGATTGCAGCGGCGTGAGTTGGAGCAACAATTTTGTGGAACTGAGCGAGGACTGCGGCGCTACGGGCAACGCTACGGTAATTTTCACAGCCATGGATGACTGCGGCAACGCCGTACAAACCACAGCGACCTTCACCATCGAGGATACCACAATTCCCGACTTGACTTGTCCGGACGATATTACCATCGAATGCGATGAAAGCACCGATCCGGCAAACACCGGCATGGCCACTGTTTCGGATAATTGTGACCTGAGTATTACCACCAGTCCCACCGATGTAATGGTTATACCCACTCCGGGTTGCCCGGATGGGCGCACGATTAAACGCGTTTGGACGGCTGTAGATGCTTGCGGAAACGAAACGTCTTGTGAACAGATTATTACCGTGCAGGATAAGACGCCTCCGGTATTTGTCTTTTGTCCGCCCGCAACTACGGTGGATTGCCAACTGGGGCCTGATCCTAGCCCAACGGTAACCGGTCTTGCAGTAGCTACCGACAACTGCGATACCCAACCGGCGGTAGCGTACATCAATACGAGTACACAAACCAATAACGGCACGTGTACGGATTATAGCTACGTTATCACCCGCCGTTGGCTGACTGTCGATAACTGTGGCAACACAAAAACCTGTACTCAGCTCATTACGGTGCAGGATATTACCGACCCGGTAATTACTTGCCCGATGAACGTTGAGGTGGAATGTGATGAAAGTTCCGAACCGCCGGCAACCGGAGAGGCTTCGGCTACGGATAATTGCGATCAGGCGATAGTGATTTCACATGACGATGTGGTCGATCCGGGTGATTGTATTTTTGAAAAAACGATTACGCGTACCTGGACGGCTACCGACGCCTGCGGCAATACGGATGCCTGCGTCCAAACCATATCCGTGGTGGATTCCACCGATCCGGAATTCACTTTCTGTCCGAAAGACACGGTGATCAATTGCGAATTTGATCCTGTTCCGGCCATTACCGGTCAGGCTACCGCTACCGATAATTGTGATCCGGCGCCGCAAGTTGTATTTGACGATGATGAGCCGGTGGTAAACCCGGATTGCCCGCAAGGCTATTCCTTCGTGCGCACCTGGTTTGCAGTCGATGTTTGTAACCGCTTCTCCACCTGTGAGCAAAAAATTACCGTACAGGATACTACCGCACCGAAAATGATGTGCCCGATGGATCTGACCATTGAATGCGATCAGAATCCTGATCCGGTGCTGACCGGTGAACCGTTCGACCTGAGCGACAATTGTGATCCCGGCCCGTTGACGGTCACCTATACCGACGGACCTCCGGGCCAGGGCGATTGCGCCAACGGCGCGCTCATTCTCCGCACCTGGATGGTGGAGGATGCCTGTGGCAATACGTTTACCTGTGTCCAGCGTATCGGTGTGGATGATACCGAGCCACCGGTGATCAGCTGCCCGTCTAATGCCACCGTAGAATGCGACGAGAGTTCCGAACCGGATGCCCTTGGCTCAGCTTCGGCTGAGGATAATTGCGACATGGATCCCGTTATCGACTACAGCGATCAAAGTACGCGCACAGACGACGGCTCCTGTACCGACTTCAGCTACACCATCACCCGTACGTGGACGGCTACCGATGCCTGCGGCAATGTTTCGGACTGCGTCCAAACGATCACCGTGGAAGACACCACTGACCCGGCCATTACCTTCTGCCCGGAAAACACGACTGTGGAGTGCGACCAACCGACTGATCCGCAAGCACTTGGCGAAGCAGAAGCAACGGATAATTGCGACGGCAACCCGGCGATTACGTTCGACGATGTCAGCACGCAAACGGACGACGGTTCCTGCAGCGATTTCAGCTATACCATCACGCGTACCTGGACGGCTACCGACGCCTGCGGCAATGCTTCGGACTGCGTCCAAACGATCACCGTGGAAGACACCACCGATCCGGTTATCCTTTGTCCGGAACCCATTACGGTACAATGCGACCAATCGACGGATCCAAGTACTACCGGCGAAGCCACGGCAACCGATGTTTGCGACGGCAACCCGACCATCGATTATAGCGACGAAAGCACGCAAACAGACAACGGCACCTGCACGGATTTCAGCTACACGATCACCCGTACCTGGGTTGCCTATGATGCCTGTGGCAATTCGTCCGACTGCGTACAGCCGATCATCGTGGTGGATACCCAGGCGCCGGAATTGATCACTTGCCCGGCCGATCTGACGGTCGAGTGCGATGTGAATGCCGCAAACACCAATACCGACCCGTCGAACACCGGTGTGCCCGTTGCCGAGGATAACTGCGATACCAACATTTCCTATGACTACGACGATGAGGAAGTTGCTGGCGGCCCCGATTGCCATGATGTGAAAGTGATCACCCGGACCTGGAAAATTTCCGATGCCTGCGGCAACACAAACGTCGAATGTGTACAAACCATTCGCGTGCGCGACAACACGCCGCCGCAAATCGTTTGTCCGTTCGACATAACCATTGATTGCGATGCCGATCTGGATCCGGCGAACACCGGCGGACCAGCCATTGCACTGGATGCCTGCGACGATGCGCCGGCCATCGAATGGGTTGATGAACAAACCACCGGACCCTGCAAGAACGATTCCCTTGCCGTGATCACCCGTACCTGGTTTGTATTGGATCTCTATTGCAATGCTCAGGTTTGTGATCAGTTTATCGTCCTGATCGATAAAGTAGCGCCGGAGTTCACCCTTTGTCCAAAAGACACGGTGATCAACTGCGACACGATGCCGATCCCGGCGCATACCGGTATGGCTTTGGTGAAAGACAATTGTGACGCGCAACCAACGGTTGATTTTGAGGATGTATCAGTGCCCGATCCGGATTGCCCGCAGAGCGATACTATTTACCGGAAATGGATTACGGTGGATCACTGCGGCAACATCAACTCTTCCTGTATGCAAAAAATTGTCGTGCAGGATACCACCAAGCCTGTGATCGTTTGCCCTGCCAACCTTACAGTCCAATGTGATGAAAGCACCGACCCGGCAGCAACTGGTTTCCCCTTAGTAAAAGACAATTGCGATGCGGCGCCGGTTATTTCCAATTCGCCGCTTGACATGATCACACCCGGCAACTGCCCGGGTAGCTTTGTCATCAAACGCACCTGGCTGGTGGCCGACCACTGCGATAACGTTGCCCACTGCGTGCAAACCATCACCGTGCGCGATACCGAAGCTCCAACCTGGGTAACCGAACCGGGCGACCTCGACCGTACGGTAGATTGCGACGATCCCGACGCCCTGGCCGACGCGCAAAACTTGTTCCCGGAAGCGACGGACAACTGTGACAACGACGTTACCAATATCGAAAAAGAGGAAGGCGACTTCGTGCCCGGCCAATGCCCGCATACCGGTACCTACACCAACACCTGGACGGTGACGGATGAATGCAGTAACATAAGCGAGGTGTACACGCAGGTGATTACCGTACAAGACATCGTTGCGCCCACCTTCACCGTGCCGGCCGATGCTACTGTCTATTCCGACGGTAACTGCGAATACAACGCCGACCCGGCGGTAACCGGCGATGTAACAGACGAAGACGATAACTGCGCCACAGTCCTGGATGCAACTTATGTGGATGAAACAGCCGACGGCAATTGTGCCGGCAACAAGATCATCACCCGGACCTGGACGCTGGCCGACGGCTGCGGAAACGCGCTCACGCAAACACAAGTGATCACGGTGCAGGATACGCTCATTCCGACCTTCCCGAAACCAGCCGATATGACGCTGACCACGGAAGACGGCGCTACCTGCCCGGAAATTGCTTCGATCAGTCTGACCATCGACCAGACCAATCCGGTGGCTACCGGCAATACGCCGTTCAGCTACACGGTACACGGCATCAGCATAGACGGCCCGACGGTGTACAGCGACAACTGCTCTTCGGGCGACAACCTGAAATTGTTTGTCTGGAACATCTTCGAAGATTGGCAAGGCACTGCCGACGACTGCCAGCGCCAGATACGCATACTCTGGCGCGTATACGACGACTGCGGCAATTTCCGCCAGCGGCAACAGATTTTCACGATAGTGGACAACACCGCGCCGAAGTTTACGGTGCCCGTTGATCTGACGATCAACTGTGAAGACAACCCTGCCGACCTGAGCCTGACCGGCGATGTGACCGACGAATATGACAACTGCCATACCGGCCTGGAAGCAAGCTACAGCGATGAAAGCACCCAAACGGACGACGGTAGCTGTACCGATTACAGCTATACCATCACCCGTACCTGGACGCTCGAAGACGGCTGCGGCAACTCGTTGGTGCAAACGCAAACCATCGAGGTGATTGATCTTACACCGCCGACGCTCAGTTGTCCGCCAAGCATCACGATCAGTTGCGACGAATCGACGCTCCCGGCCAATACCGGCATGGCAACAGCCGATGACAACTGCGACGGCGATCCGGATATCAACTACAACGATACCGACAATCAGACGACCAACGGCACCTGCACCGACCAGGCATACCGGATCACCCGTGTGTGGACCTCGGTGGATGCCTGCGGCAATCAGGCCCAGCCTTGTACGCAAACCATCCAATTGATCGACGATGAGGCGCCGGTGATTACCTGTCCGCCAAACGCAACGGTAAACTGCGGCGATGACATCAGCCCGACTGCATTGGGTGTGGCCACGGCTATGGACAATTGCGACCCGGCGCCCGGTATTGCCAATCCGGTTGATTTCACGCAGACGGCGCCCACCATGTGTCCGGAAGTGAAAGTCATCATCCGGACCTGGCAAGCGGTGGATAATTGCAACAACCCGACCGCCTGCACGCAGCGCATTGCTGTGGTTGATTTGACCGCGCCTGAATTTGATTTCTGTCCGAAAGACACCGTGATCAATTGCGATGCGGACTATTCCATTGCAGCGCTGGGTGGCAATGCTACTGCCATCGATGACTGCGGCGGCCAGCCCGAGGTAACCTATCTGGGTGAAACGACCGAACCGACACCATGTCCGCAAGGCCAGTTGATTACCCGTTCCTGGGAAGCGAAGGATGACTGTGGAAACACCGCCATTTGTAAGCAGATCATTACCGTACAGGATACCACGCGCCCGACGATCGTTTGCCCGGCAGATGTGACCGTGCAGTGTAACGAAAGCACCGACCCGGATGAAAATCCGAACATGGGTGTTCCGACGGTGTCCGATAACTGCGACCTGGATTTGGCGACCAGCTACACCGAAACGGATTTGGGTGGAAACGGCTGTACCCAAACGGTGCTCCGCAACTGGATCACTTCCGACGATTGCAACATTGCGGCTGGTTGTATCCAGGTGATTACGATCACCGACTCGGAGCCGCCGGTATGGACCTTCGTGCCGGAAAGTGTGCAACTGGAATGCGACGGCGTAGCGCCGCCTTATGAAGCGGCTACTGCGGCAGACGATTGCGACACGGATATTACCGTCACCTTCGAAGGCGAGGTTTCCGAACCCGGCGCATGCCCGGGCAGCACCGTGATCACGCGCACCTGGTCTACCTTCGACGACTGCGGCAACCAAACCTCGACCCAGCAGGTGATCACCATCCAGGATTCGCAACCGCCGACCTGGACGACCGATCCGCTGCCCGCAGATTTGACGCTGGAATGCGGTGAAACGATTCCGGACCCGGCAACGCTCGAAGCGGAAGATTTCTGCGATACTGAAATTTCCGTGAAATACGCAGAAGAACGCACCGACGGGCCTTGCCCGCAAGCTTACAAACTGACCCGTACCTGGACAGTGGAAGACGATTGCGGCAACGCGACCAGCCACGTTCAGGTAATTACGATTCAGGATACCAAGCTGCCTGTACTGGTTTGCCCGCCAAACGACCTGACGCTTGAATGTGGCGACCCGGAAAATGCCGACCTGATTGCGGTTTGGCTGGCCTCTGCAATGGCTGAAGACGATTGCGGAAATGCCACCGCGAGCAACAATTACGATTCGGCAAACTTCAGCGATGGCTGCGGTGGAACCGGCGAACTGGCCGTGGTCTTCTTCGCTGTCGATGATTGCCAGAATCAGAGCGAGCCCTGCACGCGCACCATCCGCATTGAGGATAATACAGCGCCGGTACTCAGCTGTCCGACCGATCTGACGCTCGAATGCGGCAACCCGGACAATGCCGGCCGTATCGATGTCTGGTTGACACTGGCTACAGCCCAGGATGCCTGCGGTGACGCTACCGTTTCGCACAATTACAGCCCGACAGCATTCAGCGACGGCTGCGGCGAAACCGGTGACCAAACCGTGACCTTCCAGGCTGTCGACGAATGTCAAAACAATGCGGAGCCTTGCACGGCTACAATTTCAATTGTCGACAACATGCCGCCGACACTGACCTGCCCGCAGGCCGACCTGACGCTCGAATGCGGCGACCCGGCCAATGCCGACCTGATCACCGCCTGGCTGGCTGAAGCGATGGCTACAGATGCCTGTGGCGACGCCACGGTGAACAATACCTACAATCCGGAGGACTTTAGCGACGGCTGCGGTGAAACCGGTGAACAGGCGGTCGTATTCACAGCAATCGATGAATGCGAAAACCAGAGCCAGCCCTGCACGCGCACCATCAGCATTCAGGACAACACGCCGCCGACGCTGACCTGTCCGCAGGCTGATTTGACCTTGGAATGCGGCGACGCTGGAAATGCCGACCTGATCACCGCCTGGCTGGCCGAAGCAATGGCTACAGATGCCTGCGGCGACGCCACGGTGAACAACAGCTACAACCCGGATAGCTTCAGCGACGGCTGCGGTAATACCGGCGAGCAAGCCGTAGTTTTCTCGGCTGTCGACGACTGCCAAAACCAAAGCCAGCCTTGCACCAGAACGATCCGCATCATGGACACTACGCCGCCGACGCTGACCTGCCCACAGGCTGATCTGACGCTGGAATGCGGTGATCCGGCAAATGAGGACCTGATTGCAGACTGGCTGGATTCGGCAATTGCCGAAGATGCCTGCGGTGAAGTTACCGTGGATCACAACTTCAGCCCAACCGCATTCAGCGATGGCTGTGGTGAAACCGGCGAACAGACCGTAACCTTCCAGGCTTTTGATGAATGCCAGAACAGCAGCACGGTTTGCTCGGCTAAAATTGTGATCGTGGACACTACGCCGCCAACCTTCACGGTGCCCGCCGATATTACTTTGTACGCTGATGCCGATTGCGAGGTGGATTACAGCCAGGTGGGCGATGTGACCGACAAGTCCGACAACTGTTCCACCGACCTGGAGGCTACGTTTACCGACGAAGCCGAACCCGGGCCGGGCGACACCGAACGCACGGTGTTCCGGACCTGGACGCTGACCGATGATTGCGGCAACATGACTGTGCTGACGCAGACGATCGCCATTCGCGATACGACGCCACCCACCTTTGTTTGCCCGCAAAACGCCACACTCGCACCGAATACCGATACCTGTACGCATGTGATCGCCAACCAGGATTTCGATCCGACTTTCCTGGCCGACAACTGCGGTATCATGGGAGTGGGCTATGAGCTCTCCGGTGCAACCACCGGCAGTGGCAGCGGCAGCTTGCAAGGTGTTGCTTTTGAAGTCGGAAAAACGACCATACTCTGGACGGTTAAAGATGTGAACGGAAACACCGCAACTTGTACCGCCATCATCTCCGTGAGCGTTTGCGCTACAATTACCGGAACCATCATCTGGGAAGGCAACAATGCCGATACCGTTGGGGTGGCTCAGGTGACCGTAACCCTGAGCGGCGATGACAACCAGGCTGTTGGACCTACGCCGGCAAGTGGCGACTATTCCATCACGCCGGCAGGGGGCACCAACTTCGTTATCACACCGAGCAAACCGGGTTCGATGACTACGATTCCGATCGATCCGCTCAATGGTGTCGACGACCTGGATGCCACGCTTATCCGCCTGCACATTTACGGATTTTTGCCGATCACCGATCCCTACAAGCAGATTGCAGCCGACGTGGATATGGACAACAAGATCACGGCGAATGACGAAGTGCAGATACGGCGCGCGCTCATTGGTAGTTCTACGGCGCTTGAATATTTCGCAGTGCCCTGGCGCTTTGTGCCTGATACGACGGATACACCCTGGTCGCTGGGTTACCACCCGGCTCCGAATCCGTTCCTGGCGCCCATCCCGTCGACCCGTGTGTTGACCGGAGCAGGTTCCGGTGCGAACAAGCAGCATTTCTACGGCATTAAGAAAGGCGACGTCAATGCAACGGCCAACCCGCTGCTGAAACCGGCCTCGATCGATCCGCTCGTATTGCGCGTACAGGATGAACAACTGCTGACCGGAAAAACCATAACCGTGGTCTTCCGGGCGACCAACTTCGAGGATTTGATCACCTTCCAGCACGCCTTGTTTGCCGATCCGGCATACCTGCAACTGGAAGCCGTGGAAACCAACGGCTCGCCGCTGGCGCTCAACCCGGCCGAACACTTCGGCCTGAGCCGGGCAAAAGCCGGTGATATCCGTACCCTCTGGCTCGATACCGAAGGCCATACCCTGGCCGATGGCGCACCGCTGTTTGCCTTGCGCTTCCGGGTGCTTCAGGGCGGCCGCTTGCTCAGCGAAGTGCTGCGCCTGCACGCTCCGGCACTCGAACCGAAGGCCTACACCGCCGACTTTGCCCGCACAGCCGTCGAACTGGAATTCACCGAGGCGACGACAACTGCGGTGGAAGACCCGGCTGCCGCCGACAAGCAGATCGAACTGTTGCAAAACCGGCCCAACCCGTTCACGCACCATACCGTCATCGGCTTTGTTTTGCCGGAGGCATGTACGGCGCAATTGCGGGTACTCGACGCCAGCGGCCGCGAACTGCTGCGCATCGATGGCGACTATCCGGCCGGCTACAATGAGGAGACCATTCAACTCCGCGATATCGGAGCGATTGGCATACTTTACTACGAACTGACCACGCCGTACGGCAAACAAACCCGTATGATGAAGGCTGTTGGTCCGTAAGCATACATTTCGTTTTTCAAGAATGGGCCCTTCCGGATACGCCGGAGGGGCCTTTTTTTTGTGTAAAAAAGCCCGAAATAGCGCCTGTTTTACAAAGAATTAATAGTTGTTTTCCGGCAAAAAAAATTATGTTTGCCAAAATGGGTAGTTGAGGTGAAAAAATAATCGAAGGGGCTGCCTGTTTTCTTCTAATCCTTAATCCTGTTCCAGTTTTTCACCGTACGGGCCACCCGAAAACACAGACCCGGTACAAAAACATATTATCGAGATCGTCTACAGAAGCATTCCTTAGCGCTGCCGTCTGGCTTGCGCTTTCCCGCCGGAAGATTATCCCGGCATATTTACATTCAACATTTTGATGCCAAAACCTGCATGGCGTGCGCGCCATGTGCATCCGGCATTTCCGCGCCCATTTCCGGGCGATGCTTCCTTTTTGACGGTTTTAAAATCCGGTCTTCCGCCGGGTATGAGCTTAACATTCACTGTGGCAGCGATTGCATGCCTGCCAGATCCAAACGATATGAAAAAAAATATGCTTTCTCCGGCTTTGACCGGAATGCTGCTGAAAGGCGATCGCCGGGCGTTTATGCCGGCTGTTTTTAAACCAAGTTTGGGTAAGCGATCAGAACTGTTTAAATCCGGGCTGTATTCCGGACTGTTCTTGTTGGCGTGTTTTGTTTTTGCAGACCAGGCATATTCGCAGGTTACACAGACTTTTGAAACGCCGGGGACGTATACAATCACTGTGCCCGTAGGAGTTACTACAGTGACCGTAAAAGCCTGGGGCGGCGGCGGCGGCGGTGGGCACTCGGATGACGGCAATGGAAATGATTCTGCTGCCGGCGGTGGCGGCGGCGGCGGCGGGTTCCGCACAGGTACCTTTTCGGTGAGCCCAGGTCAAACGATTACAATTGTTGTAGGTGCAGGCGGTACAGGTGGGGGTAGTGATAACGACCCAGGGGATGACGGTGGCCAATCAAGTGCCACCTATAATGCCGTTAGTATCATTGCTTTTGGTGGTGGTGGCGGTGCTGCAGGTGTAAACAATAACACGGGTGGCGATGGTGGATCTGGCGGTGGCGGCACAGGTGGTACCAGTGGATTCTCAGGTGGTTCAGGTGCCCAAGGCGGTAGTGGAACCAATGGTAGCGATGAAGGCGGTGGTGGTGGCGGTGCTGCCGGCGACGCAAATGCAGGCGCTGCGGCTTCTGGCCAAAATGGCGGATCGGGTGGTGCAAGTAATCCTGGCGGTGGAAACGGCGATGGCGGTGATGGCGGAAACTCCAGTTCAGATGGTGACCCTGGCGGCGACTATGGCGGCGGTGGCGGTGGTACAGGTGATGATGGAGGTAATAGTGATGATGGCGGTGATGGTGGCGATGGGGCTGTTGAAATTTCCTGGACAGGTGGGACAAGCCCAATTACCTTTTATTCCAATGGCTCATTTACCATACCAACTGGCGTAGCAGAAATCACCGTGGAGGCCTGGGGCGGCGGCGGCGGCACCCGCGGGATGGTTCATCACGGCGCGGCGGCGGCGGCGGCGGCGCATATGCACGTAGTACCTTTAATGTAACTCCTGGAGCTACTTACACTGTAACGGTGGGTGCAGGCGGTGCGCCAGGCGGCAACCCCGGGGGAACCGGTGGTGATTCATATTTTGATGCCGGCGCTAATGTATTGGCCAAAGGAGGAGCAGGAGGTTCGGATAATGGTGGTGCAGGTGGTGCCGTTTCGGCAAGTGTAGCAGTTGGTACAAATACGGCTAAGTATTCTGGTGGAACTGGAGGAATAGAAGGCGGCGGTGGCGGCAATGTTGGCGGTGGTGGTGGCGGTTCTGCTTTTGATAATGCGAATGGAGGAAACGGCGGCAACGGTTCAGGTAGCAACGGTGGTGCGGGGGGCAACGGAGAAGGTGATGGCGGTAAAGGTGGGGATAATAACCAAGATGGTGAAAACGGAATGTTCCTGGCGGTGGCGGCGGTGGCAGGGCAATAATGGAGTGGCTAGTTCAGGCGCACCCGGCCAAGTGATCATCTCCTGCAAGTACCCTGCGTCCTACACCGCCACCTTGTCCGGCGGCGCAACCATCTGCTCCGGAGCCAGTACAAACCTGATTGTTAATATGTCCGGGGGACAAGCGACTATACGGTGGTGTATACCGATGGCTTAGGCAACACATCAACGGTGAACAACTACACCAGCGGCAGTGCGATTTCAGTAAGCCCGTCCACCACAAGTACTTATACCCTGGTTTCCGTCACCGATGCGGATGGTTGTACGGCCACGACAAGCGGTTCGGCGGTCGTTGCCGTGAACACCACGCCTTCGGCTCCGGCCGGCGCTGCCGACCAAAGTTTCTGCTCCGGCGACAACCCAACCGTCGCCGACCTCGATGCCACAGGCACCTCGATCCAATGGTACCTGACTTCCAGCGGAGGGACACCCTTGACCGGCTCCACGGCACTGGCAGACGGTATACATTACTACGCTTCGCAAACGCTGTCTGGTTGTGAAAGTACCTCGCGGTTGGATGTAACGGCAACCGTTGCTGATGCGCCCGGAACTACCGGCGTGACGATTTGTTCCGGCGGCAGCGGAGAGTTGGCTCATCGACGACTTGTGGTGGGGCGGATCAAGCACAAGCGGGCCGAATGATGCGGGGTCAGGATCAAGCAGTGGATCAGGTACCGCTTGGTCGGATCCTGGTAATGTGACGGCTGACGATAATGCAGTTGCTACTGTTAGTGGTTTGGACCAGCATTTTCTGAAATACTCAATGCCACTGATTTCAGTTTTGCAATTCCGTAAATGCTACAATTGAGGGTATACAAGTAACTATAGGGCGTTTCAGAAGCGGTGGCTTTTTAATTGTGGCGAAATCCGAGATAATTCGGTCCAATTAATTAAAGGTGGTAGTGCTACAGGAACAAATAAAGGTGCGACAACTACAGACTGGCCGACCAGCGAAGCGCCTGCGGATTATGGTTCAACATCTGATTTATGGGGTAGTAGCTGGCTTCCAGCAGATATTAATGCATCAAATTTTGGCGTAGCATTAGCGGTTGAAAATCCAGTTGATAACGGTTTTTGTCCAAGAACTGCGAACGTCGATTACATCCAAATCACCGTGACATACACGTTGCCCGGCAGCCTCGACTGGTACACCACTTCCTCCGGCGGCACAGCGATCGGCTCCGGCTCACCCTTCAATCCGGTCGGCGTTAGTGGTTCCGGTCTGACCAATACCAACACCCCGGGCACCTATACCTTTTATGCGGCCTGTTCGGATGTTCCGGGTTGCCGGACTGCCACAGATTTTGTGATCAACGAAAGCCCCACCGCCAACGCCGGCTCCGCCCTCTCCGCCATCTGCCAGGGCGGCAGCTCAGCGGCCTTGGGTGGCTCGGTAGGCGGCTCCGCCACGGGTGGCACCTGGGATGACGGCGGCGCAGGCGGCACCTTTACCCCCAACGCCACCGACCTGAACGCCACCTGGACACCGCCCGCCAACTACAGCGGCACCGCTACCCTGACGCTGACCACCAGCGGCGGCTCCTGCGGCACCGCCACGGATTCAAAAACACAACTGGTCAACCCCCGGCCAACCGCCGGCACCTGCAACATTGTTGATGACTTATGCCAAACCGGCATGGGTTCCGTCAAGATCGAAGCCAACGGCGGCACGCCGCCCTATGAAGTTAGCTGGACACCGGCAGATGGCACTCCAGCTTCGCCGCAAACCCTGACCAACAGTGGCGATATGATTACCATTTCAGGCTTGATTGGCGGCACGATGTACACCTTTACCGTAACCGACAACAACGGTTGCCAGGCACAATAACGATAACCTGACAATGAAAAAATTCAAATTGCCTTGGTTGCAACACTCAATTCAAACAACCCAGTATTTTTTACTCCATGTTTAAATAATGCCTTATGATTAAGCGATATCTACTTTTTGTGACTGTGCTTGCGTGCATAGGTTTTGCCACAAATGCAGAAGGACAGTGCGAGGGCGATCTGATCGTCACGATTGCGGGCTCAGGCACGGGCTCTCCCCTGACCTTTGGCAGCGCTACGGTTACAACAGCTATTACCTGTTTCGGTGGGACTGCTACGGTGACCTTGGTAGTCACCGGTGGTACGGAGCCATATTCATACACATTTAATGGCCAAACCAATGAAACGGGCATCTTCACGGGTGTATCGGCAGGCACAAACCTGCCGTACAGCATTACCGATGCCAGTACTTGCGGTCCAATAACCGGGAATATTACGGTGACCCAACCGGATATTTTATCGGCCACGGTGACACCGACACAGCCAACCTGTAACGGCACAGACGATGGCATCATAGCGATCACGGGTGCCAGTGGCG
Source organism: Lewinellaceae bacterium (assembly GCA_020636075.1). Taxonomy (GTDB): domain Bacteria; phylum Bacteroidota; class Bacteroidia; order Chitinophagales; family Saprospiraceae; genus M3007. The sequence continues at coordinate 154,539 of JACJYO010000011.1, forward strand.
GTTCGGGATCGTACGAGTACAGCATCGATGGCGGTGCGAACTGGGATGCGACGACAAGCAATACGGGCCTTGCACCGGGGACTTACGATGTTCAAATCCGGGATGCGAACCACCCGGGATGTGTAATTGATCTGGATGGCGTGGGCAATACAGCCTTGACCTACCCGGCAGCCCTTGCCGCGACGGTAACGTTAACGCAGCCGACCTGTAACGGCACAGATGACGGTGTGATCGACATCAGCGCCAGCGGTGGATCGGGTTCGTTTGAATACAGCATCGACGGCGGCTCAACGTGGACGGCAACAACGAACAACACGGGCCTGGCACCGGGCAATTATGGCGTACAAGTACGGGATGCGAACCATACCGCCTGCGTGCTGGACAAAGGCACTTCAGCCTTGGCCTACCCGGTGGTTTTATCAGCCACAGTTACACCAACCCAGCCAACCTGTAACGGAACAAACAACGGCATCATAGCGATCACGGGTGCTGCTGGCGGATCGGGTTCGTATGAATACAGCATCGATGGGGGGAGCAGTTGGGATGCTATGACAAGCAACACGGGCCTTGCACCGAACACCTACGATGTTCAAATCCGGGATGCGAACCACCCGGGATGTATAATTGATTTGGATGGCGTGGGCAACACGGTGTTGACCGAGCCGGATGAACTGTTGGCGACCGCCACCTCGACCCCGGTCTCCTGCAACGGCGGAAACAACGGCACGGCCACGGTAACCCATACCGGCGGCAACAGCACCTTCAGTTACGACTGGGCCGGCACGCCAACGGGCGACGGCACAGCCACGATCACAGGCCTGACGGCCGGAGACTACACGGTTACGGTTACGGACGACAAGGGTTGCGAGACCACGACAAGCGTAGCGGTATCCGAGCCTGCAGCCGCCCTGATGGTTTCCATAACTCCGTTTGAGCCATATTGTAATGGAGAAAACACCGGCCAGGCCGTTGCAACACCCACAGGCGGTACCCCTGGGTACACCTACCTCTGGAACAACGGGAACACCACGGATAATCCTACAGGCCTGGTCGCCGGGACATATACGGTGGTGGTAACCGATTCAAAATTGTGTACCGCCAGCGCTACGACGGTAGTTACAGAACCCGACCTTGTGGTAGCCAGCGGCACCCAGGTGAATGTGCTCTGCAACGGCGCGGCCACCGGCTCCATCGACCTGGAGGTAACTGGCGGTAGCGGTACTTACTTTTATAACTGGAGCAACGGCGCCAGTACACAGGACATTTCCGGCCTCGCTGCCGGTGAATACACCGTCGATATTACTGAAGTTAATGGCTGTACGGTAACCGGAACGACCACTTTTACCATAACACAAATATCAGCCATTATGGTAGACGCCTCCGTCACCTCCAACCACAACGGCGCCCAAGTCAGCTGCGCCACCGGCCAGGGTACGGATGACGATGGGGAAATCACGGTCAGCGCAACCGGCGGCACCCCGGGCTACATGTACAGCGTCGACAACGGCGGCACCTACCAGGGGACGGGTGATTTCAGCGGCCTCACTGCCGGCACCTACACGGTAGTGGTCAAGGATGCCAATAATTGCACCTCCTCCAGCACCGTAACGATCAACGCGCCAACACCGATAACCGCCGGCACCTGCACCAATGCAGAGGACAAATGCCAACTGAGTGCCGGTCAAGTGCGTGTGGATGCATCGGGCGGTACGGGTGCGCTGATGGCTTCCTGGACGAGCACCTGCACGCCCATGAGCGGCGGGCCGATGGCCATTCCGGCTACCTTCTCGGGTTTGACGGGTAATTGTGTTTATAATTTTACTGTCGAAGACGCCAACAATTGTAAAGTGCCTTAGGAAACCAACACCAAAAACTACCCAACCGGAGTGGGTGTACACTTTTGAAATTTGAAAAGTGTACACCTCCCCGGTAGGTAAAGTCGGTGGCAATGCACCCAATAATCAGACAGGATTAACGGGGTTCAGCAGGGTTCCAAATCTTGTAAAATCCTGTTAATCCTGTCTAAAATAACAAGAATGCGATGATACAAAAGCGCCTACTACAAGCCAGTTTCCTGTTCGCCAGCCTGTTGGCAGCGGCCGGTCAACTCCGCGCGCAGTGCATGGGGCCCATGTCGGTGCCGATCGCCGGTTCACAAACCGGCCTGGCCCTGACGGCCTCGGAAACCCACGTGGATGCGCTCTGCCCCGGCGTCGACGGCTCGGCCACGATCTCGGCCACGGGCGGTACGGGTCCGTACATGGGCACCGGCACTTTCCCGCAGATGCCGGGCACGCACGTGTACACGGTGACGGATGCGAACAGTTGCACGACCACGGTGGAAGTGACGATCGCGGTGCTCGACAACACGCCGCCGAGCATCACCTGCCCGATCCTGAACCTGTCTGTGCTGACGAATCCCGGCGCTTGTACCTTCACGGTGCCCGGCACGGCCTACGACCCTGTGGTGAACGACAACTGCGGAATCGCCAGCGTGAGCTATTCGGTGGTGAGCGGCAGCGTATCCCCGGCGACGGGCGCCAGCCTGGCAGGCGCGGTCTTTCAGGCAGGCAGCCATACCATCGAGTGGAAAGTGACCGACCTCACGGGCCTGATGAACACCTGCCAGTTCACCCTGGAGGTGGCGCCCTGCCTCAGTATCACGGGCCACCTGATCTGGAACGGCGGCAGCGCGCCCAACCCGACAGGGGTAGGGGAGGCCATGGTGTTCTTGTCGGGGCCCAGCGCCGATTCGGACGGCCCGACGGCCCCTGGCCTGATCCCCGCCGGCGGGGCGTACGAACTGACAGCCACTACCAACGGCGCATACACCATCACCCCGGTGAAAAACATCATCGACCCGCCATTTTACACCTCGCTGCTCAACGGCGTGGATGCCGGCGACGCTACGGCCCTGCAACGGCACCTGGTAGGCCTCGACACGCTTACCGACATGTATCGCCGGATTGCGGGCGACTGCAACAAGAGTTCCACCCTGTCGACGCTCGATGCGGCCATCATCCGGCAGGCCATCCTGCTGAACCCGGCTGCGCTGAGTATTTTGAAAAACACCCGCTCGTGGCGCTTTGTGCCGGTGGAAACAGCCCTGCCGTTTATCGACCTGTACACCCTGCCACCGTTTGAGGAAACGCGGTTTTTGCCGAGTCTGGCGGGCGATATCAGCGGTCAGGATTTCTACGGCATCAAAGTGGGCGACGTGGTGGAAACAGCCAACCCGGCTATCCGCCCCGACCCGGATGCCAAGCCGCTGGTGTGGCGGGTGCGCGACCGCCTGCTGAAAACGGGCCAGACGATCAACCTGGATTTTTCGGTGGAAAACTTCACCGACCTGGCGGCGTTCCAGTATGCGCTGCACTTCAACCCCGCGCAACTGCAATTTGAACAGGTGGAAATCATCGGCAACAGCCTGGGGCTGGATGCTTCGGGCAATTTCGGGCAGTACAACATCCAGTTGGGTGAACTGCGGGCGGTGTGGTCGGTGGCGCAGGGGCAAACCCTGCTGAACTATACGCCGCAGTTCCGCTTGCGCTTCAAGGTGCTCGACGGGGGCATGAAGTTGAGTGAGGCCCTGTCGATCAACCCGGCAAGCATGAATCCGGTAGCCTACACCTCGGTGCTGTCCCCGCGGGAAGTGCAGTTGAAATTTGTGGACTACGAAAACCGGCGTCCGGTGCAGGATCGCGACGAAGATCCCACCAGCGACCTGACCGCTACCGATTTCGAACTGCTGCAAAACCGGCCCAACCCCTTCAGCGACCGCACGGTGATCGGCTTCACCTTGCCGGAGCCTGCGCAGCCCAACTGCGGGTACTCGACCTGAGCGGCCGCGAGTTGCTCCGCATCGACAAAAACTACCCGGCGGGCTACAACGAAGAAACGCTGGAACTGCGTGAACTCGGTACCAGCGGTATTTTGTACTACGAACTGACAACGCCGTTTGGGAAACTGACGCGGAAGATGACGGGCCTGGGGCGGTAAGGTGTGGTTTTGATTTTTTGGGAAAAGCCTTTCTGTGTTTGTGCAGGGGGCTTTTTATTGGTGGGATTTCTTGGCGCATTTCGCGTGCGGGGTCGGCCTTCCCCAACCTCCCCGGGGAGGGGCATCCTCACGTTTTTTTAGATTGGAATTAGGGCAAACGCTTCTTTCGCGGTTGTGGAGTGGGCTTACACTCTCATATTAAATTAAACGTGAAATGAGGGCAGACTCCTCCCCTCGGGAGGAGGGGCCGGGGGCATAGCCATCAACTTAATACTACTTTGTCACTTTAAAGTTGCCCCACCCGAAAAAACAAGCAATGTCGAATATCGAACACCCAATGTCCAATTTCGAAGTGTTTTGATTGTGGGCACAGCACTTTTTTCGCATTTTGTTTATCCAGTTCATCCCTTCTTCGGATCAAACTACTTCGAAATTGGACATTCGGCGTTCGATATTCGACATTCAATACCATAGTGTTTAAAGTAACAACGTAGTATTAAGGAATCCGAAGAGGTGAACTACTTTTCAAATTTCAAATTTTTCTTTTCAAATTTCAAATAGAGCCCTTTGGGAATATCCTTTTGATTTGAAATTGGAAATTTGAAAAGAAAAATTTGAAAAGTTGTACACCCCCTCTTAACCCTTAAGTTACTGGCTATGGAGACCGGGGCGCGCGCTTTGTCCACTATTAGACAAACACCAATAAAAATTAACCCACCCCAATAACCAGATTGCGGTATTTGCCAGTACATTTGTCAGGTCAATTTTATCCGACACCCCAAAATTTCCGTTCTAATCTCCAGCAGGTCTCGGGCCGGTTCCGTTAAGTCAATTATTCGAATTAACCTTCCTCAAAAAGGAGTCGGCGGCACCCATCTGCACCTAACCAGTTCCAGAACAAGTTTGGCATTATTTCCTACCTGTCATCATTCGATTTAAAGATGGACAGGCGGGTTTTTGGTATTTAAACGTGCATTTAAACGGTTTAATCCGGATTTTATAGCTCCGGTTCCGGCTGCCCGAAAACGAACGCCGGCGCCTCTCAACAAAATAGTCACTTGAATACTAATCCATTCTCGCCGCGCATGGGCGGTGTTCCGGCAGGGCTTGCCGGGCATGCCTTGCGCCGCCGCGCATCAGCCATCTGTTCAGCCACCCGGCTCGCCCCTCCGGCGCCCGGGCTCTTTGGCATTTTTTTACCCAGCATGGATCGACGGACCCCAACCTTCCTCCCAGCTTTTTGGCTGGGCCGGCTGGCCGCGTTTTTTACCAATCACCTGTTCACCCAAAATAAGACAGTATGAACCGAATTCCAATACCTGCGAAAAATGCTGCTCGGCAGGATCGTTTATTATTTGAAAGCCCCGGGGTGGGTTGGTCGGGTTTTTGGAAGGCTGGGTGGCTGGTGATTGTGGCCTGTTGAATTTTGGGATTGTGGGGAGTGCCTGGGGGCAGACCGTGGTGAATACCGCAGCCGGCAAACCGGTGACTGGAATGTTCCGGCCCTAATGGTACCTGGGAACAGTGGAATGGGTCGGCTTGGGTAACGCAGAATCAAGTGGTGATGGATACCCTGTAGTTGCGGGAACGGCTACAAGTGCAGAGCTTAGCGGTAAAGCTCTCATACAGTTTCTCTACCGGCCGGTATCCAAGCAGGATTTACTCATTATGCTATGGATGGATGCAAACACCAACACTACGTTGGGAGGTACCGATTTAAGTTCTTGGTCAGTTTGTATTCCGATAACACTAGTGGTCATAGGAGGGCTGCATATTATAAAGAAGCAACTGGTTCTGAGGAACTTCAATTACAGTTACTACTTCAAGTAGTGAGCGAAGTGTACATAATGTCTATCGTATTGCTGCCGGTACTTGGCAGGGCGTCCCGGAAGCAAGTGGATTGGTTTCAGGTACAGGTACAAGTGCTAATCCGCCAAGTCTTAACCCTGCTTTATGGGGAAATGAGCCAACGATGTGGCTAATTGCAGCACATATACAAGGAGGCGGATTAACGGTGACTGCTCCTACCAATTACACGTCTAACTTAATTAGCCAGCAAACCAGAACGAATACTGGTAGTGGAGATGCGACTATGTCAAGTTCTTACAGATTACTTATGGCTGATTCAGAGAACCCTGGCTCATTTAATTATGGTTCCTCCCGACTTTACTCAGCATCTACGATTGCCGTGCGGGGTTTGCAGTCCTATACTCCCATTGCTTACCCACAGTCAACAACTGCATCATTCCCTGTGGTGGCCAGTACGAATACCAGTATTCACGACTTTTCCAGTTCTGTACATACGATAAGTCTTCCTTCGGGTATTCAAACCAACGACCTTTTGCTTGTTTTCTGGACAGATGGGCGCAAAATACTACTGCACCCAGCATGCCGTCAGGTTGGACAGAACTTTATTCAAGTACAGCCGGCAATGTGGCACGTTACGTTTGGTACAAAATTGCAGATGGTACAGAAGGCACTTCCGTTTCAACACAGAATTCATTTCAGGAACGTAGCGCACATGTTACATATCGCATCTCTGCAGGTACATATGAAGGATTGCCAACCTCCGCTACATTGGCTACCGGGACAAGCACAAACGAACCTCCTCAGAACACTCCACCGGGGAAGTAGTAAATACTTATGGATCGCTGCAACTCATGCAGCATCTTTAAGTTCAACAACGGCCCCAAGCAGCGCTCCAACTAATTATGCTGATCTGCAATCATCTTTTAGTGATGGGACAGGTGGAAGTAATGGAGTGAGAACATTTACGGCCACGCGCGAACTAGAGGCAGCATCTGAAGATCCGGGAACATTTGGATGGTCATTAAGTACTGCATGGGCTACAAATACGGTTGCTATCAAGGGGCAGCCTATTGCCATTGCCACGGTAAGAAACACCCACACCGTCACTGTAACTGCGGACGTCACCGTTGGACAAGTCACCATTGATGCAGGCGGCACAGTAATCGTAAACAACGGTATCACGTTTACTACACCAGCCAGTGGTACGTTTAATGTAAATGGCACGCTCCGAATGAATACGGCAACCGCGCTCATGGCGGGTGCCGGAACCTTTCGTTGAATAGTGGCGGTACGCTGGGTATTACTTCTCCGCAAGGCATCACTACTGCCGCCTGTGGTACTGGAGGCACCTGTGGTAATGTGGGACAACTGCCCGGACTTTTAGTACCGGCGCTAACTATGAATATAATGGTACTGCCACACAAGTCACCGGCAATGGCCTGCCGGCCACTGTGAATAGTTTAAAATAGACAACTCAGGGGCAGTACAGGCGTGACACTTACCGGCAATGTAACCGCAACCACCCTGAATCTGACAAATGGTTTGCTGACCACCGGGGCAAATAGTGTTACGGTTCCTACGGCAGGTTCGATCACCAATGCTTCGGCGTCGAGACATGTAAACGGCAACCTTTGTCGTGGCATCGCGTCCGGAGCAAACACCACAATTATCCAATCGGTACGGCTTCGGCCTATGCGCCGGCGAGTATTGCTTTCAAGCCGGTACCACGGCGGGCACCATGTTGGTTCAACCACCAATGGCGATCATCCGAACATCGCCAGCTCGGATGTGGATGCGGTTAATTCCGTTAACCGCTACTGGTCATTTGTCATTCAAACCGGTCTGGCCACAGCCAATTATAACGCCACCTTCAACTGGGTGGATGGCACTCCGGTGGATGAAGACGCCGGTTTTGACCACACGACCGCTATTGTCGGAAAATACACGTCCAGTACCTGGACCTATCCTACCGTAGGAACGCGAACCACTTCGTCCATCGAGATCACTGGAGTAAGCGGGTTTAGCGATTTTCAGGTAGGGAATGGGGGCTGTGAAGATCCTGATATGCCTACGGTTTCTGCATCTCTCACCGCTATTTGTGAGGAGGAAGCAGCACCCTAAGTATCACGGGAGGCAATTTAAATGATGCCACAAACTGGCAATGGTATTCCGGTTCTTGTGGTGGCACGCCTGTAGGGACAGGGCATCTATTATGGTGTCGCCTGGCGGTACTACCACATATTATGTCCGTGGTGAAGGCGGCTGTGTAACACCGGGAGCGTGTGCAGATGTGACGGTGACGGTGGATTCTGACCCGGCACAGCCGACAACACCACCTCCAATGCAACCATCTGCGAACGGACACCAAAACACTCACAGGCACGCCGGCTGGCGGCACGTGGAGTGTTGAAAGCGGCGGCGGTTCTATTTTGGGCAATATCTCACGCCTGCCGATGTGGCGGTCAATACCAGCGTGACGGTTCGCTACACAATAGCCGCCAATGGCGCCTGCCCTGCAACGTTTGAAGACGTGACGTTTACGGTTAACGCCGAACCTGTTGCCACGACTGGCGGCGACGCCACCGTTTGCATTACAGCGGGCAGTTATGTACTGACGGGCAACACGCCATCTGCCGGTACGGGCACCTGGAGCATTCTGGGTGGTAGCGTCAATATGAGCCTGAGCCAGTTCAGCAGTGTCAACGACCCATCAGCAACGTTTACGCCGATCACAACGGGTATCTATTTTCTGCGCTGGACGGTATCGAATCCGCCCTGCACAGACAAATTCAGCAACATGACGCTGACTTTTACGCAAATATCTGCTCCTCGGCTTCGGCCTCGGCCTCGCCAACCACGATATGTGTCGGCGGCTCTTCGACACTTAGTTTGAGCGGTGGCGGTGGCGGCGATTATGAAAGCATTGTTTGGTACACTGGTTCCTGCGGCGGCACGCAGGTGGGCACAGGCAACGGCCTGTCTGTGAGCCCGGTCACGACGACAACTTACTTTGGGCGTTACGAAAACGGCTCGCCCTGCAACTATGCCACTACTTGTGTGACGGCGGTTGTAACGGTGGAAGCTGACCCAATAGCCCCGGTAATCGCCAAAAGCCCCAATCTAGCCGCAGTCTGCGAGGGAACAACCCTCACCGTCTCGGTTACAACGTCGGGTAGCGGTGGCACGGGCACCTGTGATGACGAGTATCGTTATTCTACAGACAATGGTGGCATCTGGAGCTCCTGGTCGCCTTCGTTGCCGAGTTTCGCGGCAGTCACCGGAACAAACCTGGTCGAAAGCCGCCGCAATTGTGATGGTGATGGTTGCAATTCGAACGTCAACCAGGTTTCCTGGACGGTCAACCCCCGGCCCACCGCCGGCACCTGCAACGAAGTACCCGATGCCTGCTACAACAACATGGGCTCTATCGACGTACAAGCCAGCGGCGGCACACCGCCCTACACCGTAACCTGGTCACCCATGCACGGTTCACTATCGCCGGCACTGGCTAACGATGGCGATACAGGCACGATATCCGGCCTGCACGCCGGACAAGCATACACGATTACCGTAACTGATTCAAACGGCTGCCAGGCGCCATAGTCCGGCAATGTGACTGCTCATTCATGTGCTTTTATTTTATGCATCACCATTATAATTCATTCGAAAATTCTTACTCCACGTTTAAAAAATGCCTTATGAATAAGAGATATCTACTCTTAATTGCACTGCTTGCGTTTCTGGGATTCGCAAAGCAGGCCCAGGCTCAGGTGGTCAAACAGACTCAGACGCAAGTAGCCAACAAGGCTGCATGCGACGGCTTGTTGACAGTTACGATTGGCGGTTCAACCACGGGCCAACCCCTGACCACTACGGCCTCTTCTACGCCGGCTTCCTGTAATGGTGGTGCTGACGGAACTGCTACGGCGACTCCTGCCGGTGGTTCGCCGGGTTATACCTATGCCTGGACTACAACCGACGGCTCGATACCATCTGGTCAGGAAGTCGAACAAAGCCCAAGCGGCCTGACAGCAGGCACCTACACGGTTGTAGTTACAGATTCTAAGAGTTGTATGACAACAACAAGTGTGCTGGTTGGGCAGCCAGTAGCAGCCTTGGCCGTAACGGAAACACATGAGAATGTAAGTTGCAACGGAGAAGACGACGGTTCGATAGACCTCAGTGTCACGGGTGGTACAACACTGTACACCTATGCCTGGACAACTGTTGACGGTGTGATACCGGCAGGCCAGGAAGATGACGAAGACTTGAGTGGATTGGTAGCAGGGACGTATTCAGTTGTGATTACGGATGCCCACAGTTGTGTGACCTCGACGAGCGTTGTGGTTACGGAACCGGCCGTGTTGGCCGTAACGGAAACACATGAGAATGTAAGTTGCAACGGAGAAGACGATGGTTCGATAGACCTCAGTGTCACGGGTGGTACTACACCGTACACCTATGCCTGGACAACTGTTGACGGTGTGATACCGGCAGGCCAGGAAGATGACGAAGACTTGAGTGGATTGGTAGCGGGGACGTATTCAGTTGTGATTACGGATGCCCACAGTTGTGTGACCTCGACGAGCGTTGTGGTTACGGAACCGGCCGTGTTGGCCGTAACGGAAACACATGAGAATGTAAGTTGCAACGGAGAAGACGATGGTTCGATAGACCTCAGTGTCACGGGTGGTACTACACTGTACACCTATGCCTGGACAACCGTTGACGGTGTGATACCGGCAGGCCAGGAAGATGACGAAGACTTGAGTGGATTGGTAGCAGGGACGTATTCAGTTGTGATTACGGATGCCCACAGTTGTGTGACCTCGACGAGCGTTGTGGTTACGGAACCGGCCGTGTTGGCCGTAACGGAAACACATGAGAATGTAAGTTGCAACGGAGAAGACGATGGTTCGATAGACCTCAGTGTCACGGGTGGTACTACACCGTACACCTATGCCTGGACAACTGTTGACGGTGTGATACCGGCAGGCCAGGAAGATGATGAAGACTTGAGTGGATTGGTAGCGGGGACGTATTCAGTTGTGATTACGGATGCCCACAGTTGTGTGACCTCGACGAGCGTTGTGGTTACGGAACCGGCCGTGTTGGCTGTAACGGAAACACATGAGAATGTAAGTTGCAACGGAGAAGACGATGGTTCGATAGACCTCAGTGTCACGGGTGGTACAACACTGTACACCTATGCCTGGACAACTGTTGACGGTGTGATACCGGCAGGCCAGGAAGATGACGAAGACTTGAGTGGATTGGTAGCGGGGACGTATTCAGTTGTGATTACGGATGCCCACAGTTGTGTGACCTCGACGAGCGTTGTGGTTACGGAACCGGCCGTGTTGGCCGTAACGGAAACACATGAGAATGTAAGTTGCAACGGAGAAGACGATGGTTCGATAGACCTCAGTGTCACGGGTGGTACTACACTGTACACCTATGCCTGGACAACCGTTGATGGTGTGATACCGGCAGGCCAGGAAGATGACGAAGACTTGAGTGGATTGGTAGCAGGGACGTATTCAGTTGTGATTACGGATGCCCACAGTTGTGTGACCTCGACGAGCGTTGTGGTTACGGAACCGGCCGTGTTGGCTGTAACGGAAACACATGAGAATGTAAGTTGCAACGGAGAAGACGATGGTTCGATAGACCTCAGTGTCACGGGTGGTACTACACCGTACACCCATGCCTGGACAACTGTTGACGGTGTGATACCGGCAGGCCAGGAAGATGACGAAGACTTGAGTGGATTGGTAGCAGGGACGTATTCAGTTGTGATTACGGATGCCCACAGTTGTGTGACCTCGACGAGCGTTGTGGTTACGGAACCGGCCGTGTTGGCCGTAACGGAAACACATGAGAATGTAAGTTGCAACGGAGAAGACGATGGTTCGATAGACCTCAGTGTCACGGGTGGTACTACACCGTACACCTATGCCTGGACAACTGTTGACGGTGTGATACCGGCAGGCCAGGAAGATGACGAAGACTTGAGTGGATTGGTAGCGGGGACGTATTCAGTTGTGATTACGGATGCCCACAGTTGTGTGACCTCGACGAGCGTTGTGGTTACGGAACCTGTAGCCCTCACCATAGCCACTGCCCAAGTCACCGTCCCAATCAGCTGTGCAAGCGGCCAGGGAACAAACAACAATGGTGAAATCACGGTAACCGCCACAGGCGGCACAGCCCCCTACATGTTCACCAATGGCGGTCCCTTGCAAAACAACGGTGTATTTGCAGGCTTAACGGCCAATACCTATACCATCGTAGTAACCGACTTCAACAATTGTTCGACCAGTACGATGGTATCCATTTCAGAGCCCGCTCCAATCGTAGCCTTTACCTGCCAAACGGACGACTTGTGTCAGTTGAATCAGGGTTCCGTTACGGTAGAAGCTACCGGCGGCACCGGTGCATTGACGGTCAGCTGGACCGCTGTAGCCAATATTCCACCGCTACCGATAGGCACCATCCCGGGCGGTAGTCCGGCAGGAGACGTGGAAACACCCATTGCGAATGCTACCTATACCGGCTTAACGGGCAACTGTGTTTACACCTTCACTGTCACCGACGCCAACGGTTGCAAAACCCCGTAGGCCTACGGAATTGTGACAGCTAATACACCCAATAATCAGACAGGATTAACGGGGTTCAGCAGGGTTCCAAATCCTGCTAAATCCTGTTAATCCTGTCTAAAATAACAAGAATGCGATGATACAAAAGCGCCTACTACAAGCCAGTTTCCTGTTCGCCAGCCTGTTGGCAGCGGCCGGTCAACTCCGCGCGCAGTGCATGGGGCCCATGTCAGTTTCGGTCGCCGGTTCGCAAACCGGCCTGGCCCTGACGGCCTCGGAAACCCACGTGGATGCGCTCTGCCCCGGGGTGGACGGCTCGGCCACGATCTCGGCCACGGGCGGTACGGGTCCGTATATGGGTACCGGCACCTTTCCGCAGATGCCGGGCACGCACGTGTACACGGTGACGGATGCGAACAGTTGCACGACCACGGTGGAAGTGACGATCGCGGTGCTCGACAACACGCCGCCGAGCATCACCTGCCCGATCCTGAACCTGTCTGTGCTGACGAATCCCGGCGCTTGTACCTTCACGGTGCCCGGCACGGCCTACGACCCCGTGGTGAACGACAACTGCGGAATCGCCAGCGTCGAATATTCGGTGGTGAGCGGCAGCGTATCCCCGGCGACGGGCGCCAGCCTGGCAGGCGCGGTCTTTCAGGCAGGCAGCCATACCATCGAGTGGAAAGTGACCGACCTCACGGGCCTGATGAACACCTGCCAGTTCACCCTGGAGGTGGCGCCCTGCCTCAGTATCACGGGCCACCTGATCTGGAACGGCGGCAGCGCGCCCAACCCGACAGGGGTAGGGGAGGCCATGGTGTTCTTGTCGGGGCCCAGCGCCGATTCGGACGGCCCGACACTCCCGGGTTTGATCCCCAGCGGCGGGGCGTATGAACTGACAGCCACTACCAACGGCGCATACACCATCACCCCGGTGAAAAATATCATTGACCCGCCGTTTTACCCTTCCCTGCTCAACGGCGTGGATGCAGGCGATGCCACCGCCCTGCAACGGCACCTGGTGGGTCTCGACACGCTTACCGACATGTATCGCCGGATTGCGGGCGACTGCAACAAGAGTTCCACCCTGTCGACACTCGATGCGGCCATCATCCGGCAGGCCGTCCTGCTCAACCCGGCTGCGCTGAGTATTTTGAAAAACACCCGCTCCTGGCGCTTTGTGCCGGTGGAAACAGCCCTGCCGTTTATCGACCTGTACACCCTGCCACCGTTTGAGGAAACGCGGTTTTTGCCGAGTCTGGCGGGCGATATCAGCGGTCAGGATTTCTACGGCATCAAAGTGGGCGACGTGGTGGAAACAGCCAACCCGGCTATCCGCCCCGACCCGGATGCCAAGCCGCTGGTGTGGCGGGTGCGCGACCGCCTGCTGAAAACCGGCCAGACGATCAACCTGGATTTTTCGGTGGAAAACTTCACCGACCTGGCGGCGTTCCAGTATGCGCTGCACTTCAACCCCGCGCAACTGCAATTTGAACAGGTGGAAATCATCGGCAACAGCCTGGGGCTGGATGCTTCGGGCAATTTCGGGCAGTACAACATCCAGTTGGGTGAACTGCGGGCGGTGTGGTCAGTGGCGCAGGGGCAAACCCTGCTGAACTATACGCCGCAGTTCCGCTTGCGCTTCAAGGTGCTCGACGGGGGCATGAAGTTGAGTGAAGCGCTGTCGATCAACCCGGCAAGCATGAATCCGGTAGCCTACACCTCGGTGCTGTCCCCGCGGGAAGTGCAGTTGAAATTTGTGGACTACGAAAACCGGCGTCCGGTGCAGGATCGCGACGAAGATCCCACTGCCGACCTGACCGCTACCGATTTCGAACTGCTGCAAAACCGGCCCAACCCCTTCAGCGACCGCACGGTGATCGGCTTCACGCTGCCGGAGGCCTGCGCAGCCCAACTGCGGGTACTCGACCTGAGCGGCCGCGAATTGCTCCGCATCGACAAAAATTACCCGGCGGGCTACAACGAAGAAACGCTGGAACTGCGTGAACTCGGTACCAGCGGAATTTTGTACTACGAACTGACGACACCGTTTGGGAAACTGACGCGGAAGATGACGGGCCTGGGGCGCTAGGGGTGGTATGATTTTTTTGGGAAAAAGCCTTTCTGTGTTTGTGCAGGGGGGCTTTTTTTATTGGTGGGATTTCTTGGCGCATTTCGCGCTGCGGGGTCGGCCCCTCCCCCAACCCCTCCCCCCGAGGGGAGGGGGGCATCCCCTCACGTTTTTTTTAGTTTAGAATAATGGAAAACGCCCTTGCTGCGGCTGAGGAGAAGGCTTACCCTTACGTTAAGTTAAAATTGAAATGAGAGCAGACTCCCCTCCCCTCGGGAGGAGGGGCCGGGGGCATAGCCATCAACTTAATACTACTTTGTCACTTTAAAGTTGCCCCACCCGAAAAAACAAGCAATGTCGAATATCGAACACCCAATGTCCAATTTCGAAGTGTTTTGATTGTGGGCACAGCACTTTTTTCGCATTTTGTTTATCCAGTTCATCCCTTCTTCGGATCAAACTACTTCGAAATTGGACATTCGGCGTTCGATATTCGACATTCAATACCATAGTGTTTAAAGTAACAACGTAGTATTAAGGAATCCGAAGAGGTGAACTACTTTTCAAATTGAACTTTTCAAATTAGACTTTTGACTTAAAAGGATGATTCAGGCTTTTGGAAGTTTCTTTTAAGTCAACTTTGAAAAGTTTAATTTGAAAAGTCAAAAGTGTGCACCCACTCTAAATCCTTAAGTTGATGGCTATGGGGGCCGGGGTGGGGTTGACACGGTGATAGTAAAAAAGCCGCCAACATCAAGCATTTGAGCGGGTGAACAACTTTTCCAATTTCAAATTTTTCCTTTCAAATTTCAAATAGAGCCCTTTGGGAACATCCTTTTGATTTGAAATTTGAAATTGGAAAAGAAAAATTGGAAAAGGGTTTAGCCCTCTGGTCCGTTAAGTTGATGGCTATGCCCCCGAGGGGAGGGGGGCATCCTCACGTATTTTTTAGATTGGAATTAGGACAAACGCTTCTTTCGCGGTTGTGGAGTGGGCTTACACTCTCATATTAAATTAAACGTGAAATGAGGGCAGACTCCTCCCACACATGGCGTGGGAGGGGCCGGGGGAGGGGCCAACCCCGCAGTATCAAAAAAAAGCCGCCAACATCAAGCATTTGAGCGGGTGAACAACTTTTCAACTTTCAAATTTTTCCTTTCAAATTTCAAATAGAGCCCTTTATGAACATCCTTTTGATTTGAAATTTGAAATTGGAAAAGAAAAATTGGAAAAGGGTACGCCCCCGAAATAGCGTTTACCGTTTTATATCATTCAGAATTACCATGAAAAACTGTCTCATTTTTAATAAGAAGCACCTATCCGGGCCATGGCAAAAATCAAAATTAAACAGTTCAAATTCCGGGCAAAAAATGCTCCTGAAATCCTAGTTTTAAATACCTGATTAACATACCTTTGCATAAGATTTGTTATAATCCAGTAATCCTAATCCGTATAGCGCTCGTGAGAGTTGGATTCTAGGTATTAAGAACTATTCTCTCCGTTTATTTTCTGATTGACCTGATTATAAAGATCAATCTGCCTCATTCAGACTTCCTTTTCTACTGCTGTCATTGTCTATTGCCAACATAATTTAGTTGGCTACTTGATTTGTATGTCGCGTTGTTGTCCATTTGATTTGAAATCTTATGGCTGACAGCGCATGGTGTGTTTATTCAAAATTGAATCTCCTAACCTAATTTTTATACAGACTACTAATGGCTAAATGTTTACGGTTTAATCGTCCAGGGCTTAAAGCAGTTATACTCTTGCTTTTTGCATGCTTGCTGAATGGCACACAGTTGTTTGCGCAAGGTTTTGCTTCCATCACAAACCTGACAGCGCTGACAGTGTCGGCCAATACCGGGGAAAAACCACAATCCAAAGTTTGGACCTACGACGGGAAGTGGTGGGCTGTTATGCCCAACGGCACCGGGACGCACCTGTGGCGGCTCGACGGGACTACCTGGACGGACATGCTGACCCTCTCGGCGGCCACGAATACGAATGCCGATTGCAAGGTCGATGGCGCCTTGGTCCACATCCTGCTATACCAGGGCACATCCTCGAATCTGGTGTCGGTGGAATATGTACCCATGTCGTCGACGTATCAACTTTGGACAACAAGGCCAACCCCGTCGCCGGTAACACTGGACGCCGGCGTGGAAACCGCTACCATCGACATTGATGGAACCGGCCGGATGTGGCTGGCTTCTGCCGGCACCTCGGATATTAATGTGCGCTGGAGCGATTCGCCGTATTCTACCTGGAGTTCGGCAATCACTATCGGTACCGGTGTGGCCGACGACGATATTTGCGCCATCATTTACCTGCCGGGAAAAATCGGGGTGCTCTGGTCGAATCAAAATACCGAGCGCTTTGGTTTCAAAACACATACCGACGGCGACGCGCCAACCACCTGGTCGGCCGATGAAGTACCTGCTTCGCAATCGGCCCAGAATGTCGGCCTGGGTATGGCCGATGACCACCTGAATATGGCCGTAGCCACAGACGGTACCCTCTATTGCGCGGTGAAAACGAGTTATGATGTGGCGGGTTATCCCAAGATGGCCCTGCTGATCCGCCGGCCGGCCGGCACCTGGGACGATCTCTATCCGGTTTCGGAAACCGGCACACGGCCCATTGTATTGTTGAACGAAGCTATTGGAAAATTTAAAATATTTTATTCCTCCACGGAAGGCGGCGGCGATATCCTGTACAAAGAATCGGCAACGTCTTCGATCGCATTGAGCACAGCCCTGACTCTGATCAGCGGCACAAATAACGATGTAACCAGTACAAAGCAAAATTACAGTTCCGAAGTTGTGCTGCTGGCTTCCAACGGATCGTCGGCAGCCGGTGTATTGGCAGTGGATGACCCCAATCCGCTTGTCTGCCATTTGGAAATGGAAGAAGGCAGTGGAACAACCCTGGTGGATTCATCGCCCTATGGAAACGATGCCAGCACCGTTGGAAACCCAACCTGGACCACGGGCGTAGTCGGGCAGGCCCTCAACCTCGACGGGTCGACACAATACGCCACCGTGCCCGATGCGGCCAGCCTGGATATTACCACGGCAATCACCCTGGCCGCCTGGATCAAACCGGCCGGCAGCGCGTTTAGCACGCAGTATATCATAAAAAAAGCGACCCAGGGTGGTACGAACGGGTACGAACTTTCCCTGTCGACATTGGGGGAAGTGTTTGTTCGGTTTAATCAGGCTGCCAGTGCCAATACCTACCGGCTTAATTCAATAACAACCTACCCCCTGAACAGCAGCGCGTGGATGCATATTGCGGCGACGTTCGATCAGAATACTGGCCTGATAAAATTATACATCAATGGCGCCCAGGAAGGCGGTGACTTGCCCGGCCCGGCCGCAATAGCAACCAACAACCTGGCGCTGGGGATTGGCGCACAACCGGATGGCGTATCAAAATTTAACGGCATGCTGGATGATGTGCGCGTGTATAACAAGGCCCTCACGCTGGGCGAAATACAGGCCCTGGCTTCCGTCATACCCGACCCGCCGGTGCTGGCATCGCCTGCCGACAATGCTACCGGCGTCGGCATTCCGGCAACGCTGACCTGGAATGCCGCGGCGGGCGCTACGGATTACCAGGTACAGGTTTCCCTCGCTGCTGATTTTAGCTCAACGGTATACGATCAAAGCGGCATTGCCACCACTTCCACGGCAGTATCGGGGCTGGCCGCCAACACTCAATATTACTGGCGGGTAAATGCCTCGAGCAACGCCGGCACCAGTGGCTGGTCTACGGTGTGGAATTTTACGACGGCAGCCTTGTCGATCATGTTTCAGGATGGGTTGAACAGCTACAACGGGACGTTGGATACCTACATCGACGATGTTGTGCCCGGAACCGTGCGGGGCGCTGAACTGACCTTCATTCAGGACAAAACGGCCAACCAAAACCTCGTTGGCGAAAAACGGTCGTTACTCCGTTTCGACCTGTCGGCTATACCTGCAGGCTCGACCATTCTTTCAGCCGAATTGCAGTTTTATGTAAATACGGAAGGGCAGGGCTTTACCATGTATCGCATGCTGGTTCCCTGGACCGAAGCCGTAACCTATAACTCCCTGGGCGGCCGGCACTTTGTGACTGATGATGTTGATGCAGAATCGACGGTAAATGCCACCTGGCCCGGCGATGACAACTATGTGGGTTTTATTACCGTAAGCGTGCCGGCATCGACTATTCAGGATTGGATAGACGGCAATTTGGACAATAACGGCTGGCTCATGGTGGCTACCGATGGCGATGATGGCCAGCAATTGCGATCGCGGGAGGCTGCGACTGTCGGTGACCGGCCAAAACTGACGGTATACTATTCCTCCGCAACTGCTCCGGATGCACCAACCCTGGTTTCACCGGCTGATATGGCCACTGGCGTAACGGTTCCGCCAACGCTGAGTTGGAATGCGGCTGCCGGCGCCGATACGTACCAGGTGCAGGTATCCACAGCATCTGATTTTTCCAGTACTGTTTTTGACCAGAGCGGTATTGTCGCAACGTCGGTAGTAGTGCCTGGTCTGGCGGATAACACCCTTTACTACTGGCGCGTAAATGCGACGAACGGCAATGGCACCAGCGACTGGTCGGCCGTTTGGAGTTTTACCACGGGAACTTCCGGTGCCTTTTCGCTGGATTTTGACGGCAGCACAAATTATGTGGACTGCGGCAACCCGGCAGCGCTGCACGTAACGGATTTTACCCTGGAAGCCTGGATCAAAATTGAAGGCACGGGGGCAAGCGTCAGCACAGGCACCAACGGTGTCCTGGATTTCGTGCCGATTGTTTCAAAAGGCCGCGGCGACACCGAAGACCCGGTGAAAGATGTCAATTTCGCGTTGGGCTACCAGCTGTCTACGAACAAACTTGCAGCCGATTTTGAAGACAACATAAACTCCGCAAACCACCCCGCCATCGGCAATGCCACCCTGGGGAATTGCTGGACGCATGTGGCGGCAACCTATAATTCAGCCACCGGAATTTGGAAATTGTATGTCAATGGCGCCCTGGACCAAACCGTTGATCTGGGCACTGCCTTTGTACCGCAATCCCTCAGCGATGTAAAAGCGAGTATCGGCACCACTTTTAACGCAGATGGTGTAGCCGATGGCTTTTTTAACGGTTTGATCGATGAAGCGCGGATCTGGAATCTCGTGCGGTCGGATGGCGAAATTGCAGCCGACTACGCTGCCGAATTGAACAGTGGCCCGGGTCTGGTTGCCCGCTATGGTTTAAATACCGGTAGCGGCTCGACGGCAATTAACGACCTCGGCCCCGATGGCAGTATTGCCGGTACGCCGGTGTGGACGGCAGGCTTTGTGCCGGGCGCCGGTGGCACCGCAGATGCCGGCGGGCCGTATACGACCTGCAACACGACACCGGTTAACATTATGGCAATAACCAACTCCACCGGTGTCTGGAGCGGTGGTCTGGGTACGTTCGGCTCGACAACCAGCGCCAGCACCACCTATACACCCGACGTTTCCGAGGTTGGCACGAATGTGACGCTCACCTGGACAACAGACGCCGGCGCCTGCGACCCGGTAAGCGATGATGCTATCCTGACGGTAAACGGACAAGGCGCGGCGACTTCGCTTGACTTCAATGGCAGCAGCGATTATGTCAGCTTTGGCGCAGCGTCGCCGGAATTGAATGCGACGAGTTTTACCCTGGAAGCCTGGATCAAAATCGAAGGCGCCGGGGTAACCACAACAACCAGCGGCGCCGGTGGTGGCGGCTTTGAAGGCGCCACTGCAGCAGTGCCCATCGTGACCAAGGGACGGGGTGAAGGCGAGTCGCCTGCAAACATCAACATGAATTATTTCATGGGCCTTGTTGGCAATAAACTGGCCGCTGATTTTGAAGAGCCAGCGGGACCAAACCACTCCGTTATCGGCAATGCTACACTCCCATCGAATACCTGGACGCATATTGCAGCGACTTACGATCAACCATCGGGCGTGTGGAATTTGTACATCAATGGAGCTCTGGACAAAACACTGAACCTGGGCACCGGCTTCTCGCCGGCCAATACCAGCATCCAGCATGCCGCTGTCGGCACAGCTATGAATTCGACGGGTGTGGCTGCCGGCTTTTTTAACGGCCTGGTCGACGAAGTGCGCATCTGGAATGTCGCCCGCACGCCTACGGAAATTCTGGACAATTACGCACTCGAACTGACGGGCGGAACCGGACTGATTGGCCGCTGGGGATTCAATGAAGGTTGCGGGTTGACTGCCACGAATTCCATTAATGCGAGCCCCAACGGTACGCTGAGTAGCGCAAATGGACCGGTTTGGAGCACGGATATTCCTTCCGGCCCTGTCGCCCCCGACGCACCGACGCTGGTTTCGCCGGCCAACAATGCCACCAATATTGGCCTTCCGCCCACACTGAGTTGGAATGCTGCTGCCGGCGCTACGACGTATCGCGTGCAGCTTTCTTTGGTCTCTAATTTTTCCTCGGTGGAATATGATCAAAGTGGCCTTGGTACAACCTCCGTTTCGGTGCCCAGTCTTTTTGAAAACACCCTCTATTACTGGCGGGTGAACGCCACCAATGCCGGAGGAACCAGTGACTGGTCAACCGTTTGGAGTTTCACCACCGCAGCCACGGGTGCTTATGCCCTGGACTTTAACGGCAGCAATAATCTGGTGGATTGCGGCAACGACGCGTCCTTGCACGTGACCAATTTTACGCTGGAAGCCTGGATTAAAATTGAAGCGCCAGGCGTATCAACCAGTACGGGCAGCGGCGGTATTACGAATATTGTTCCGATTATCATGAAAGGCCGGGCAGAAGCGGAATCGGCGCTCGTCGATGTGAATTATGCCCTGGGGTATCAATTGTCTACGAATAAACTGGTGGCAGATTTTGAAGATAATGCTACCTCGGCAAACCACCCCGCCATTAGCAACGCCACCCTGGGTAATTGCTGGACCCACGTGGCAGCCACCTATGACGTTTCCGGCGTTTGGAAACTATACATCAACGGGGTGCTGGATGGAACTACCAACCTGGGTGGCGCTTTCACACCGCAATCTTTGAGCGATGTAAAAGCCTGTATCGGTTCGTCGTTCAATTCCAGTGGCACGGCCGAAGGCTATTTTAACGGTTTGATCGATGAAGTCCGGGTCTGGGATGTTGTACGATCCGATGCTGAAATTGCTGCCGATTACGCCAATGATTTGAACAGCGGCAGTGGCCTGACCGCCCGGTACGGCTTTAATACCGGCAATGGTTCGGTCGCCGTAAATAGCCTGGGGCCCGATGGCGCAATTTCCGGAACGCCGGTTTGGGTGGACGGTTATGCGCCGGCCGGTACATTAGCCAGTTCGCTCGATTTCAATGGTACCACGGATTATGTCACTTTTGGCGCCGCACCGGAATTGAATGCCACCAATTTTACGCTGGAAGCCTGGATTAAAATTGAGGGCACCGGCACCACTGTTTCAACTGGAACGGGCGGGATCACGGCAGTGCCTATCGTGACAAAAGGCCGGGGTGAATCGGAAACGGGCAACCTGAACATGAATTACTTTATGGGCCTGATTGGCAACAAACTTGCGGCCGATTTTGAAGAATCAACAGGACCAAACCACCCCGTGACAGGCGTTGCGGATATCCCGAACAATGTTTGGACCCATGTGGCGGCTACCTATGATGTGGCCAACGCCGAATGGAAATTGTATATCAATGGGGTGCAGGACCAAACCCTCGACCTCGGTTCGAATATTTCGCCGGTAGGCAATAGTATTCAACACGCCGGCGTCGGCACGGCCATGACTTCCACCGGGGCTGTTGCCGGTTATTTTAATGGCCTGATTGATGAGGTGCGTATTTGGAATGTCGTTCGCACCCAACCGGAAATCCAGGCTAACTACACCATGGAATTGACAAGCGGCACCGGCTTGATCGGCCGCTGGGGGTTCAACGATGGCTGTGGCCTGACCGCCGTAAATTCCATTCCGTCAAGTCCAAACGGAACCCTGAGCAGCGCAACGGGTCCGGTTTGGGTGCTTGACTCGCCGGTCTCGGGTCCGATTAACAATGCGCCGGATCAACCGGCTAACCCTTCGCCTGCTGATTTGGCTACCGCGCCGTCGACCAGTCCCGACCTATGCGTGGATGTCAGCGACCCGGATGGCGACGCCCTGCGGGTACGGTATTACGCGCGCCCCAAGGCTACTGCGGGCGCTCCGTTTACGATTGTTTGGTTGCCGGATACGCAGTACTACGTGGAAGAACCACAGGTGCATGGCGGGACACCGGCCATGTTCAATTCGCAAACAGCTTGGGTTGTCAATAATGAAGTCGCGGAAAACATTGTCTATGTGGGCCAGTTGGGCGATTGCGTGGAGCATGGCGATTATCCCTCCAATCCAACTTTTGGTGAACTCGAATGGGACCGGGCCAAAACGGCCATGTATGCCCTGGAGCCACCTGAGATTCCGTACGGCGTTTGCGCCGGCAACCACGACCAGTCGCCTATCGGTGATCCGAATGGAACCACTACCCGTTTTAACGAAGCGTTTGGCTTTAACCATTTTATGGGGAGGCCGTATTACGGTGGCCACTACGGCATCGATAATAATGACAACCACTTCCAGATATTCTCAGCCTCTGGCATCGACTTCATGGTGATCTCCTTTGAATATGATCAAAGTAGTAATTTCAATGCTGCGAATGGACCGCTGGATTGGGCAGAAGACCTCGTTGCGGATAGCTCACACAGGAAAGTTATTGTGATGAGCCACCACGTTTTGAGCGACAACGGAAACTTCAGTACCCAGGGTCAATACATTTATAACCGCCTGAAAGCCTACCCGAACTTTATCATGATGGTCGGTGGCCACGACCCGGGCGGCGACGGTGAAGCACGGCGCAGCGATGTGAATCAGATCGGCATGACAAACTACACCGTGCATACTATATTGTCTGATTATCAGGCCCGTACCAACGGTGGCAACGGCTTGATGCGCATTTTCCGGTTCGAGCCCGCGACCAATAATGTAGCGGTAAAAACCTATTCCCCATTTACGAACACCTATGAACAGGATGGCTCCAGCGAGTTCAACCTGACCGTTGATCTCGGCGGTAGTCAGGTTCCTTTTGTTATGATCGGGGAATTGAACGATGTGCCTTCCGGTACGTCGCCTTGTGTAAACTATGCGGGTCTGGACGGCTGTACGGAATACGAATGGTATGTTGAATTATTTGACGGTACGGCAACTACCACCGGGCCAGTCTGGACGTTCACCACACCCGGCGGCGGAAATGCGACAATTACACCGGATGGCCCGACGACTTTCTGTGAGGGTGGTAGCGTGACGCTCACCGCCTCCAGCGGCGATTCTTACCTCTGGAGTACCATGGAAACGACGCAAAGTATTGTCGTCACAACCAGCGGCTCCTATACTGTTGAGGTGACCACTGCCGGTTGTACCGGAAGTTCCACTTCAACCGAAGTAACGGTCAATGGTCTTGGTACTGCCAACGCCGGTGCGGACCAAATGACTTGTATTAATGGTGTTGTTTATTTGCAAGGCGCAGTAGGTGGTACGTCCACAGGCGGTACCTGGAGTGCAAATGTTGGCGGTGGTACATTCTTCCCAAGCGCAACCAATTTAGTCACCTTTTATATTCCGCCATCCGGCTATTCGGACCCGATTACCTTAACTCTGACAGGTGATGGCCCATGCCCGGCAAGCGATGATCTGGTGGTTACGTATGGCCCATTGCCACCTGTAACACTTACTGCCTCCGGGCCGTCGGATGCTACCTGTGGTCAGGATGTGGTGATCACAATTGAAGTTGCAAGTGGATTTACCGACATCAAGTCATATCAATATGTGGTTGAATGGGATCCGTTAAAATTCCAATATGTGACCCACAATGCACCTGCTATCGATGGGGAGCCTGCCACTGTATTCACCAACAATACATCCATTGGACAACTGAGCTATGGCTGGATTGATCAGTCGGGCGCCATTACCGGCAAAACACTGTCCAATGGAAGTACCGTATTAACGGTGACCCTTAAACCACTGGTTAGTTCGGGCATGGACGAACCTGTGAATATTATCGGTACGGTTATTACGCCCATGGAGGCGTCGAATAGCCAACAATGTTTGCTAACGCTAACGCCGCAAAACAATGTTGCCATCGACTTTAACCCAATTTCGGTGAGCTGCCCGGCAAATACAATGATCTGTTCCGATGCTTCGCCGCTTACGCTAACCGGTGAAAACCCCACCGGCGGTAGTTACAGCGGCACGGGTGTTGATATGGGTATGTTTGACCCGGCTGCTGCCGGTACCGGCCCACATGAAATCACCTACAATTATACCGATGGGAACAGCTGCGCTGCTTTTTGCACATTCACCATCACGGTGATTGCCCCCCCCACGGCAGATGCGCCGGGCGATGTAACGGCTTGCGACAGTTACACGCTCCCGGTTTTGACAGTGGGCAACTACTTCACGGGCTCGGGTGGCACGGGTACAGCGCTGAATGCCGGTGC
>JACJYO010000012.1 GCA_020636075.1 Lewinellaceae bacterium
CATGTTCGACTTCGGCAATGGTAAAGACGGCCTCTACCCACTGAAAGGCACCGCAGCTGTAGCCGGCACTGCGCTCGACGACGCTATTTTCGGCACCTTGCTCTTGCCCGGCCCCGGCAAACCGCGCTCGGTCGATCTCTGGCCGGCCTTCCACACCGGCGTACCCAATGTGCCGCCGTACCAGTTGGCAACGGGTAAAAACGGTAACCCGCTGGCGGCCGGCAAGCCCTTCGTCAACAATTTTCTGCCCAATGGCGGCGATATGTTGCGCCTGAACATGGCCGTGCCACCAACGCCGAGGAATAGCTCGAAGTTTAGCACCCTGGGCCTGATCGATGCGGCCGTTCGGGGCTTAACGGAAGCGCCATATGCCAACAGCACCAAAATTGAATTTATCCCCAACATGGACGGCTTCCCCAATGGCCGCCGGCTGGAAGACGATGTTACGCGCATCGAATTGCAGGCTGTGAGCGGCGTGGTACTGGCTGCTATCGGATTGTGGTACGACGATTATATGCCGGGGCAATCCAACAGCCCGGTCACGCAACAGCTGATCAATGTGCTAACCTATGAAACCGGCGTGAGTGCCAACGATGTGCCGTTCCGGCCGCGCTTCCCCTACCTGGCCCTCCCGCATGCCGGCGACGGCGCCTGTGGCGGCACTCTGGTGAACGACTTCAAACCCGATAACCCCGATGCCAGCCTGATCGGTCTGGATCGCGGTAGCGTGAGCAGCACGGGCATTGTGCAACTGATCAATTTCCCAAACCCGTTCACCGCATCTACGACAATTCGCTACCAACTGGATCAGGAAGCGGAGGTGAACCTCTCGGTTTTTGACCAACAGGGTAAATTACTGGCTACGTTGGCCAACGGCACACAATCCGCCGGTATCCATGAAGCAAGTTTCAACAGCGCACAGCTCCCGGCCGGCCTGTACTTTGCCCGGTTGGCCAGTGGCAAGGATATGCAGGTGTTGAAATTGTTCAAGCAGTGATCAACCCCACTCGTAAGTTTTTCCGAACGCTATTCGCCCTACGACTTGAAGTCGTAGGGCGAATAAAAAAACACTTAAAAAAATGAAACACTCGTCCGTCCTTTATTTCGCCATTTGCATTTGCCTGCTGGCAGGCTCCGCTTGCAACCAATTTTCAGCAGAAAAATCAACCGCCCAAGCCAAATTCACCAAAAACACTACCGTCGAAATTCCCGAACTACTCGACCGCCCCGAAGCCCTGCGCTACGGCACCGAATGGGATGCCGTGCAAAATATGTACGGCGCCCAGGTAGCCGCCCTGCGCCAGGACCCCTCCAAACTGGAAGCATACCTCAAACTCGCCGAAGTTTTCATACAGGAAGCCCGCATTACCGGAGAACACCCGCACTACTACCCGGCCGCCCTTCAGGTGCTGGAACCGGTGGTTAAAAATTTGGAAACAGTGGAAAACCCCGACATCCAGCAAAAGGACCTGCTTTTCCGGGCGCTGAGCCATGTTGCCAGTGTGCAACTCAGTTTACACGATTTTGGCGCAGCCAAAACCACGGCGGAGCAGGCTGTTGCCATCAATCCGTACAACGCTTTTATTTATGGCTGTCTGGTAGATGCCAATGTGGAGTTGGGCAACTATTCCCGCGCTGTTGAATATTGCGATAAAATGGTAAGCACCCGGCCGGACCTGCGCTCCTATTCCCGGGTTTCGTACTTGCGGGAAATTTATGGCGACGTGCCGGGCGCCATCGAAGCAATGGATATGGCGGTAAAGGCCGGCTATCCCGGATATGAACAAACGGAATGGGCACGCCTGCAACTCGGGCATTTGTACGAACGCTACGGAAAATTGCAGGACGCCGAAAACCAATACCGGATGTGTCTGGCCGTACGCGACAACTACCCCTTCGCCCTGGCGGGGCTGGCTGGTTTGGAAGAAAAACGCGGCAAACACCGGGAGGCAGAAGTCCTGCTCAAACAAGCAGCAGCCATTATCCCGGAAGTTGGTTTTTACATTGACCTGGCAAAAATTTACCAGAAAACCGGCCGTACTGCCGAAGCGAACACGTTGATCAAGCAGGTCGAAGAAATGCTGGCCGAAGACCTTGCCGCCGGACATAACATGCGCATGGAAATTGCCCGGTTCCACCTCAACCTGACCCACGACTACGACAAAGCCCTCGAATACGCCGAGGCCGAATACCTCAACCGGCCGCAAAACAAGGATGCCAATCAACTGATGGCCGCCGTACTTCTGGCCCGGGGCGACAAGCAAAAAGCAGCACAATACCTCAAAAAGGCCCTGGCAACGGGTTGTAAAGACCCCGAACTAATCGCTTTGCAAAAAGTACTTTCATGAGAGCCCCCCAAATAGTAATTCAGGACGGGTTATAGGACAACCAGGGCGTTTTGGGCAACCGGACGCCCTGTGTTGGTTATCGCCCCGACTAAAAATTGGGACCTGTTCCCGTTTGGCTAAGCCTGGGACCAAGTGAGGGGGTGACTCGCAGTCTAATGTCGTCAACTTAGTACTACTTTGTCACTTTAAAGTTGCCGCACCCGAAAAAACAAGTAATGTCGAATATCGAACGCCCAATGTCCAATTTCGAAGTAGTTTGATCCGAAGAAGGGATGAACTGTATAAACAAAATGCGAAAAAAGTGCTGTGCCCACAATCAAAACACTTCGAAATTGGACATTGGGCGTTCGATATTCGACATTCAATACCACAGTGTTTAAAGTAACAAAGTAGTATTAGCAAGTTGGAACGCGGATGACGCGGATGTAAACAATGCGGATTGCCGCAGATTTTTTAAAAAAAATCAGTGTAAATCCGTGTTCCCGCTGAAAGCGGGATCGGCGTCATCCGCGTTCCATTGAAGAGTACACGCTAAGTTGACGACATTAGACTCGCAGTCACCCCCTCACTACCCTACGGACCGGATTACAGGCATAGCACAGGCTATATCTTCAAGGATGGTATTTTGACCCTGAATTCAGGCCAAAACTTTCCGGACAAAATTCACCTAAAGAAAATCTGAACAAAGCCTCACTCCAACAAAATAAGTGTTCGGGAAAACCACTGCTCGCGAATACGCACCTGCAAGCGGTAAACACCCGCCGGTAATTCCCGTAAATCCAGCCGAAGCAGG
The DNA here is from genome assembly GCA_020636075.1 of Lewinellaceae bacterium. Taxonomy (GTDB): domain Bacteria; phylum Bacteroidota; class Bacteroidia; order Chitinophagales; family Saprospiraceae; genus M3007. The sequence continues at coordinate 3,142 of JACJYO010000012.1, forward strand.
GCCGTTCCTGATTCAAGTTCCACCTGCCGTAACAACCTGCCGTCGAACCCGGTAATTCCCCAGGCTATTATCGGCGTTTGATCCAGGGATTGGACGAACACCACACCCGTACTCGCATTTGGGAAAACCAGAATACCCGCCGCAGTTTCCTTTGGATCGACCGCGCTGATCAGGCAACTATCCACGACCTCCACACTGGATACCGCCGTGCAGCCATTTGGTAAAACCGCCAACAGCACATACGTGCCGGGCTCGGTCACGGTGAGCGGGTTGGCATTGTTCATGCCCGAAGGGCCCGTCCAGCTAAACAGTGCCGTTGGCGGATCGCTGCCGGCTACCAGGGAAAGTTCCGGGTTTTCACAGGTGAGGATGTTGGCGCCGGTAATCGTAGGTATTGGCGCAGCGGTATCGGCTTCCACCTGAAATTCGGCAACCGCCGTACAATTGTCGGGACTGGTTATGGTCAGTTGGTATACACCGGGCAAGGGTAATTCCGGGTCGGCCAGTTCAGATTGGAAATTTCCCGGGCCGGTCCAGTTGAATGTGCAGTCCGGAATATCCGCCTCGGCCAAAACGGGCGCCGTTGTTTGGTTACAATCGATCAGATTAACTCCTGTAATTGTAATCTCCGGATTTTGCGGTGCAGGCACCACCAAAATCGAAATCTGGCTGTGGCAACCCGTCGGGGTTTCCGCTTTGAGGATGTACCAGCCCGGGGTCGATACCTCGAGATGCTGCCCTTGCGCCGTGAATTGATTTGGGCCTACCCAGTTGAAAATTACATTGGGAAGGCCTGCACTCCCATCGAGCACCAGCACCGTATCGCCGCATTCGGGCGCTTGTTGCACGACATCGACACCGGGAAGCGTGAAATCGGCGAAGACAAAAATGGAACCCTCCGCGAAACAGCCGTTCACCGGATTGGTCAGCCGGAGGACATACCGGCCCGTATCGCTGACAAGCGGCTGCGGATTATTGGCGGTAAATCCGTTGGGGCCAGTCCATGCGTATACGCCGTTTTCAAACAGGGTTTGCACCTGCAAAAAAGTCTGCGGTTGCGTGCAATCCAGCGTATCAACCGACAAGGAAAACTCCGGCGCTACCAGGTCGGCTATTACAGTCACCGATGCCGTGCCGGTACAACCGTTTTGTCCAGTGGCTACGACGGTATAGATTCCGGGTTGGGAGATCAGCGGTTCGAACTCCGTTGATTGAAAACCTTTCGGACAAGTCCAAAAGACGCCTGCCAGATTTTGCGGAGCGGTGAGTTGCAACTTAATTTCGGGCAAATCGCAGGTTATGATCCCGGGTGCCAGTATTGCCACGGAGGGCGGTGTAATGTCTTGGAAAACAACCACCGTATCGCTCGCCGCGCAACTAATACTGTCGACGGTCAGAAGGACTTTGAAAATATACGTACCAGGGTTTGATACCTGAAGTTGGGTTGCGGCACCTAATAATTGACCGGCTGGATTTTCCCAGCGCAACATGCCCGGGGTGAGGGCCGCGTTCAGGGTGATTTGCGGGTTGTTGCAAGTAAGCGTTCCGCCGCCGTCGATTTGCGCCTCCGGATTGAGGAGCGTCAGGTTGAACGTGACCACACTGTCGCAGCCTGTCGCGCTGGTCAACACATGCACATACGAGCCGGGGTCGCAGTACTGCGTGCCGCCTATTTCAAAACAATCCCCTGCGCAGCGCATAATATTGCCCAGCGATGCAACAATTGGCGGGAGCACCGTCAACTGCTGCCGCACCAGGCTGTCGCAACCCCAAAAGCTGGTATAATTGTACCCATAAGTGCCCGATGTATCGACATAATCTCCCCAGGGCAATTCATAGGGCACATCTTCGGCGCAAGCAGTCACATCCGGCAATACTGTGGCCGGAATCAGCTCCGCAAACACATCGATAAAAATTGGCGCTGAAGGCGGTATAAAATAATTGATCGCGCGCGCGCAAATGACCCCTGCACCGGGGCCCAGAGTAACAGCGACATCTATTCCTTGCGGAACATTTATCAAGGCTGGAGTTGGTTTGCCATTAAATGTCGTGCCCGGGGGACCCGTCCAGAGGAAAGCCGCTGCCACAGGCGGGTCATCCAGGGTGTAAAATACCGTAGCATCCGGGCAGGGATTGTTGGGTCCGATGATGCCTGGGTAATGAATGGTATTTAATGGAATACCCGCAATGGAGTCTTTTACAAAATAGTATTCGCACTGGTCGCCCGACCAACCATCTACCATCAGGAAATAAGCCTTGCCCGGGTAAAGACCGTATCCGGTTATCGTGAGTTCCTGCGATTCGCCCTGCTCCATTCCACCATTACAGGCGATTGGATAGGATTGGCAATCTTCATATAAGGCCAGCTGAAGGCCGTCGTGTGCCACACAATTTTGCGCCTGTACTTTGATCGTTCCGGTATTTCCCCGAGCCACAAATGCAAACCATTGATCGTTGTGCACGCTCCCGCAGGTAAATTGGGCCAGCGACGGGTTAGCGTTATAATTATCGTAAATAATGAAGGGCGGTGGCAGGTATGGCCGAACGCAAGCCTCCTCACAGGTTTCCACAGGAGGCTCGAACCAATCGGAGCAAAGCGGCGGAAGCAATGGATAATCCAGGCAATCATCCGGCAAATATACTGCGGTGCTTGCTGTGCAGCCGTAGGGACCTGTTACCGTCAGTTGGTAGCTTCCTTTTTGCGGTCGCGAGATTACCCGGTCATCCGAAGAAAACTGCCCAAGCGGTCCTGTCCAGTGGTACTTGATCGCAGTGGGGTGCTCCACGCCGGCGAGTACACCCAACGGGTTGTCGCAGGTCATTGGTGTGACATCAGCCTGGGCAACAACCAGTACGGTATCGCAATCGACAGTTTGAGCGTGTAATGGGGCGCTATTAAAAAAATTAGTAACGCCTAGCAAAAAGCAGGGCAGCAAGCGGGAAATTGTTGAACAGGTTTGCATAGGTTAAACTCCGTTTACAAGTGAAATCGTTGCTGTTTTTCGCAGTTTTTATTTAAAAAATGACAGGTTGAATTTCCACAACCTCACTCCATCAATAACAACGTTTTGGCAAACCACTGCTCGCGAATACGCACCTGCAAGCGGTAAACGCCCGCCGGCAACTCCCGCAAATCCAGTCGAAGCAAGGCCGTTCCTGATTCAAGTTCCACCTGCCGCAACAACCTGCCGTCGAACCCGGTAATGCTCCAGGCCGTGATCGGCGTTTGATCCAGGGATTGGACGAACACCACACCCGTACTCGCATTGGGATACACCAAAATACCGCCAACGGTTTCCTTCGAATCGACTGCGCTGATCAGACAACTATCCACTACCTCCACACTGGACACCGCCGTGCAGCCATTGGGCAGCACCGCCAACAACACATACATACCGGGCTCGGTCACAGTGAGCGGATTGGAACTGCTTATCCCCGAAGGACCCGTCCAGCTAAACAGTGCCGTCGGCGGATCGCTTTCGGCAAGCAGGGAAAGTTCCGGATTTTCGCAGGTCAGAATGTTTCCGCCGGTAATCGTAAGTATTGGCGCAGCGGTATCGGCTTCCACCTGAAATTCGGCAACCACCGTACAGTTGTCGGGGCTGGTTACAATCAACTGGTACAAGCCGGGTAAGGGCAATTCCGGATCGGCCAGTATTGAAACAAATCCTCCCGGTCCGATCCAATTGAATATACAACCGGGAATATCCGCTTCGGCCAAAACGGGCGCCGTGGTTTGGTTGCAATCGATCAGGGTTGCCCCTGAAATCGCAACCTCCGGGTTTTGCGGTGCAGGCACCACCAAAATTGAAATTTGGCTATGGCAGCCGGTCGGCGTTTCGGCTTTGAGGATATACCAGCCGGGGGTTGAAACCTCGAGATGCTGCCCCTGCGCAATGAATTGATCCGGCCCCACCCAATTAAAAATTACATCCGGTAGGCCAGCGCTTGCATCGAGCAATAGCACCGTATCGCCGCATTCGGGCGCCTGCTGCACAACATCGACACCGGGAAGCGTGAAATTGGCGAATACAAAAATAGAACCCTCTGTGAAGCAGCCGTTCACCGGATTGGTTAGTCGGAGGATGTACTGGCCCGTATCGCTGACGAGCGGTTGGGGTGCATTGGCGGCAAACCCATTGGGGCCCGTCCATGCGTATAATCCGTTTTCAAAAAGGGTTTGTACCTGTAAAAAAGTCTGAGGCTGCGCGCAATCCAGCGTATCAGCCGACAAGGTAAATTCCGGTGCCTCAAAGTCTGCTTCCACCACCACCGATGCGGAAGCGGTACAGCCGTTCAGTCCTGTTGCCACGACAGTGTAAGTGCCGGGCTCAGAAACCAGCGGTTCAATCTCTGTTGACTGGAATCCGTTCGGGCCGGTCCAAAAGACGCCTGTCAGGCTTTGCGGGGAGCCGAATTGCAACCTGAATTCGGGTAAAGCACAGGTTATAATCCCGGGTGCTTGTACCGCTAGCATGGGCGGCATGTTATCCTGGAAAATTTGCACCGTATCCCGTGCAATACAACTGGTACCAGATACCGTAAGCGTGAATTCGAGAATATAGATTTCCGGGTTGTTTACCTTAAGTTGAGAAGTTACACCCAACAGTTGTCCTGCCAGATTTTTCCACCTGGGGGCACCACCCGGGGTGCCGGAAGCAGTAAGCGTGATTTGCGGGTTCGCACAGGTAAGTGTATCGCTACCATTGATTTGCGCTTCCGGATTTAATATAAACAGGTTAAAGGATACCACGCTATCGCAGCCTGCCGCGCTGGTCAAAACATGCACATACGGGCCGGTGTCGCAGTACTGCGTGCCGCCTATTTCAAAACATTCGCCGGCACAACGGTAAATAACACCTAATTGCTTGACAATGGGCGGCAGCACCGTTACCCGCTGGCGCACCAGGCTGTCGCAACCAAAATCGGTAATGTAGGTATGCTCATATAACCCTGTCGTTTGTGCATAATCACCCCAGGGTAAATCGTAAGGAACATCTTCAAAGCAAACCGTCACCTCCGGCAAAACAGTCGCCGGTATCAGATTATGGTGAATATCGATACAAATGGTATGAGAAGGCAGTTGAAAATAATTGAGAGCCCGGACGCAAACAAAACCCGTATCAGTCCCCAGGGTAATGGTTACATCGATGCCATCGGGAACATAAAATAGCGCGGGTGAAGGCATGCCGTTAAACAAGGTACCCGGGGGGCCGGTCCAGAGAAAAGCCGTTGCAAAAGGCGGGTCGTCCAGGGTATAATTAACCGTTGCGCCAGGGCAAAGATGGTTGGGGCCTACAATGCCAGGATTATGCGGTATTGGAACAGGTGTCCCGGTGAGGGAGTCTGCCGGAAAATAGTATTCGCACTGGTCGCCCTCAAAGCCATCGACCATCAGAAAATACACTTTTCCAGGGATTAAATCGGTTGCGACAAGCGTGATTTCCGCATAGGCGCCATTCAGCATGCCGCCATTGCAGGCAACGAGGCTATTTTGAGTATTGGAGCAATCGGAATACAAATTCAACTGAATCCCGTCTGGTGTCGTACAATTTTGCGCCTGCGCAGTGATTTCACCACCAGTACTTCGCGCAACAAAGGCAAACCATTGGTCATTATGATTAATGCCGCATGGCCAAAACAGTGCTGGTGAAGGGAGTGCACCATAATTACTGAAAAGATAATTCGTCGGTAAAAACTGACGAACACAGGCCTCTTCGCAGTTTTCTGCCGGAGGCACAAAGGGGTTGGGGCAAGGCGGTGGCAGCAAGGGGTAATCTAAACAATCATCTGTGAGATCTATCGAGGTTGTTGCCGTACAACCATACGCGCCAGTGACCGTCAGGAAATAAGCACCACTTTCCGGACGGGAGATCACCCGGTTGTCTGAGGTGAATTGGCCAAAATTTCCACTCCAGTGATATTTCAGCGCAGACGAATGTACCACACCGGCGAGTGTGCCCACCGGATCGTCGCAGGTGATCGGCTTAACCACAGTGGCTTGTGCGACCACTTGCACAGTATCGCAATCAACAGTTTGGGCGTGTAAATTATTCAGGTAAAAACTGGCGGGGCCCAAAAACAGGCAGCACAGCAGGCGGGCAGGAGTCAGGCAGTTTTGCATTGGGAAAATATTTTCCTGAAAGATCGCCCGTGCGCCACTTTCGCTGCTTTGCCTTTTTCAAGGCCAAGCGTGCTTTTTAATTTTCACTACGGAGACACGGAGGGCACGGAGCATAAAACTCCGTGCCCTCCGTGTCTCGTATGTTTGTCAGGCCATGCGGGCACTCGTCCTACGACTCAAAGTCGTAGGACGAGTAGGATACCTCCGTGCTCTCCATGCCTCGTGGTAAAAAAAACAAGACGCCTATGCAGCCTGTGTAGCCTTATCCTCCCCTTTCCGCTTTGCTTTTTTCTCAGCATAAGCCACCGCTGCATCACGCACCCATTCGCCGTCTTCCCAGGCTTTCACGCGCGCTTCGAGGCGCTGCTTGTTGCAGGGGCCGTTGCCTTTGACCACGTTCCAGAATTCGTCCCAGTCGATCGGGCCAAAGTCGTAATGGCCGCGCGCTTCGTTCCATTTCAGGTCCGGGTCAGGCACGGTGAGGCCGAGCACCTTGATTTGTTCGGCGATCATGTCGACGAAGCGCTGGCGCAGTTCGTCATTGCTGAAACGCTTGATTTTCCAGGCCATACTTTGCGCCGAGTGGGTAGAGTCGGTGTCGGAAGGGCCAAACATCATAACGGCCGGCCAGTACCAGCGGTTGATGGAATCCTGCGCCATTGCGCGTTGGGCTTCCGAGCCGCGGGAAAGGGTGAGCAGGATTTCGAAGCCCTGCCGTTGGTGAAAACTTTCTTCCTTGCAAATGCGCATCATCGCGCGGGCATAGGGACCATAGGAGCAGCGGCAGATCGGGATTTGATTGAGGATTGCCGCCCCGTCGACCAACCAGCCGATGGCGCCGATGTCGGCCCAACTGATGGTCGGATAGTTAAAAATCGAGGAATATTTGGCTTTTCCGCTGTGCAATTCTTCGACCATGGTGTCGCGGTCGACACCCAGGGTTTCTGCTGCCGAGTAGAGGTAAAGTCCGTGGCCGGCTTCGTCCTGCACTTTGGCCAGAAGGATGGCCTTGCGCTTGAGCGAAGGCGCGCGGGTGATCCAGTTCCCTTCGGGCAACATTCCGACGATTTCGCTGTGTGCATGCTGCCCGATCTGCCGGATCAGCGTTTTGCGGTAAGCTTCGGGCATCCAGTCTTTGGGTTCGATCCGGATATCGGCATCGATTTTTTCCTGAAATTTTTCTTCCAGCGAATGCAGTGCGGTTTGTTGCGTGGTGGAGTCAGACATACCAATTCGTTTATTTTTCCGTTAGGCGTAGGCAAAGTTCGGATTTTCCGGTGGTTTACACCGCACTTTTGCCGCTTCAAAAATAACAGTGGCCGGCTATTTCGGTTTAGAGCATGTTGGGGATTTTCTGCTGGCGACAAATCTCTAACCTACCCGTACGCCACGATTATTACCACTCCGTCGTTTTGGTAATGCTTTGCAAAAGAGGCGGCTATCTATTTTTTCACCACGAATTTTTCGAACAAAAAACATACCTTTGCGCGCTATGAAAAAAACGCACGTTTGGCTGCTGCTCGCCGGATTTATTTGGTTGTGCAGTTCTTGCAAAAGTGAATTTGAGAAGATACGGATCAGTGGCAATCAGGACCTGATTTTGAACAAGGCCTTCGAATATTACGAAAAGGGAGAATACCAGCGGGCCCAAACCTTGTTTGATCTGGTACTCAACACCATCCGGGGCAGCGAAAAAGCAGAAAAAGCCTATTTTGAATACGCTTACACCTATTACCACCTCAAACAGTACATGCTGTCGGCGTATTATTTCAAAAATTTTTCAAACACGTTCACCAATTCCAACTCCCGGGAAGAAGCGGCTTACATGTCGGCCTATTCCAACTACCTGTTGTCGCCGTCGTACCGCCTTGAGCAAAGTAATACCAAACAGGCGATCGATGAATTTCAGTTGTTTGCAAACCTGTTCCCGAAAAGTCCGCGCATCCCGGAGTGCAACAAACTGATTGATGAATTGCGCCGTAAACTGGAGCAAAAAGCCTTTGCCGAAGGCGAATTGTATTTCGACCTGCGGCAATACCAGTCGGCGGTTATTTCGTTTGACAACCTGCTGCGCGACTACCCGGAAAGCCCCGATGCGGAACGCGTGCGTTATTTGATTGCTAAATCCGCGTTTTTACTCAGCAAAAACAGCGTGATCGATAAAAAACTGGATCGTTATATTGAAACCGTAAATCGCTGCAACGCTTTTCTGGATAAATACCAGTCCGGGAAATACAACAAAGAGATCAAAGATCTTCGCCGCGATTCCGAAGATGAGATCAAAGTGTTGCGCAAACGTTTGAAAGTAACTTAAACTAAGTTAGATGGTTTCTGGTTAAAAGGTTGGAAGGTTGTACACCTTTCCGAAATGTTGAAAACCTTCTAACCAGAAACGTTCTAACCAGAAACCTTAAATAAAATATTCATTTACGCATTATTATGAGCGATATCAAAAGTAAGGCCCAGGGCCTTGACCCCAATGTTCAACCGCGCGACGTAGGCGAACTGGTTGGCAAAACCGGCAACATCTACGAAAGCATTGCCATCGTGGGCAAACGCGCCCGGCAGATTTCCAGCGACCTGAAATGGGAAATCCAGCGTAAACTGGAGGAATTCGCTGTGAACACCGACACCATCGAAGAGGTGCAGGAGAACAAGGAACAAATTGAAATTTCCAAATTCTACGAGCGCCTTCCCAACACTGCCATCATCGCTACCAATGAATTTCTAAATGATGAAATTTTGTGGCGCGTGGTAGACGACAAGGAAAAAGAATAAATTTATTACGGAGTGCGGATTACGGAGTGCGGAGTGGTGCACCATTGCGGTAATTGAATTCGGTCGCTTTTTTGAAATGATGAAAAAAGTTGATGAAAAATAACTCAACGAAATAATGAACCACTCCGCAATCCGTAATCCGCATTCCGCAATGGAAAATTTGCAATGAAAAAAATCATCCTGGGTATCAGCGGTTCCATTGCAGCCTACAAGTCGGCAATACTGACGCGGTTGCTGGTAAAAAAAGGAATCGATGTCCGGGTGATGATGACCCCATCGGCCACCAGCTTCATCAGCCCCCTTACCCTTTCCACTCTTTCCAAACACCCGGTCCTGACGGAGATCAATTCCGAAGAAGCCTGGAACAACCACGTTGAACTTGGCCTCTGGGCGGATGCCCTGGTCATTGCACCGGCTACGGCCAACACCCTGGCCAAACTTGCCAATGGCATTTGCGACAACCTGCTGACTGCGGTCTACCTCTCGGCGCGCTGCCCGGTTTTTGTGGCGCCAGCCATGGACCTGGACATGTGGACGCACCCGGCCACCCGCTCCAACCTTGAGCGCTTGCAAGCCCATGGGGTTCAGCTGATCCCGGTTGGTTTTGGCGAGTTGGCAAGCGGCCTGGTTGGTGATGGTCGTATGGCAGAACCGGAAGATATCCTGGCTTATTTGGAGCGGTTTTCCCAACGGACACAACGTTTGAACGGAAAAAAAGCGCTGATTACTGCCGGCCCTACCTTTGAACCGCTCGATCCGGTGCGGTACATCGGCAACCATTCGACCGGTAAAATGGGTATCGCGCTGGCCGAAAGCCTGGCGCGTGAGGGCGCCGAAGTGCGCCTGGTTTTAGGCCCAACCAACCTGAAACCCGAAAACCCGGCGATACATGTGATCAGAACCACCACGGCCCAGGAAATGTACGAAGCCTGCGCACCGCTGTTCCCCGATTCGGACATCACCATTTTGGCTGCTGCCGTGGCCGACTACCGGCCCGCAAACTACTCCGGTACCAAAATCAAAAAGAAAGACAGCCCACTGGCCATCGAACTGGCCGAGACTATAGACATTGCCGCAACCCTCGGCAAACAAAAGCGCTCCGGGCAACTCCTCGTCGGTTTCGCCCTCGAAACAAACGATGAAGAAGCCAATGCGCTGGTCAAACTGAAAAAGAAAAACCTGGACTTCATCGTGCTCAACTCCCTGCGCGATTCCGGGGCCGGCTTCGGACACGACACCAACAAGGTTGCTATCTTGCACAACACCGGACAAAAAACAACCTTCAAGCTAAAGGCCAAAACCGCTGTGGCCGATGATATTGTTGCTGAAATTATCCGCCTGGCCAACCCAAAAGCCAAAACAAGCGTCAGGAAAAAAGCAACACGCTAGTTTTAACTCAACCATTACTTGTGATGAATAAATTTTTGGGCATTTTTTTTCTGGTCCTGCTTTCGACCGGGGCAATGGCACAGGGCGAATTGAACTGCACCGTCCGGATCAACACCCCGCAATTGCAGAACACCGACCGCAGTGTGTTTGATCAACTGCAAGTTTCTATTGCCGACTTTTTGAACAACACCAAATGGACGCAAGACGTATTTGAACAGGAAGAGCGGATCAAATGCAACTTTATTTTCACGATTAAAACGGAACAGGAGAACAACACTTTCGATGCCGAACTCGCTGTTCAGGCTGTCCGGCCGGTATTTGGGAGCGGCTATGAAACACCCTTGATTTCCCACCTCGACAAAGACATTACCTTCCGCTACGATCAAAATCAGCCCATCGAGTTTCTGCCCGATGCGACCGACAACCAAAACCTGCCGGCAGTGCTGGCATTTTACGCCTATACGATTTTAGCCCTGGACTACGATTCGTATTCCCTGTACGGTGGCGAACCATACTTGTTGACGGCGCAGCAGATCGTGACCAATATCCAAAACTCGCAAACCAACCGCAGTGGCGGCTGGAAACCGGCCGATGGTGGTAAAAACCGCAACCGCTACTGGATCGTCGAAAACCTGATGAACCCGCGGGTGCGCCCCTACCGCGCCGCCATGTACACCTACCACAGGAAAGGGCTTGACCTGTTCAGCTCAGATATTGAGACCGGAAAAAATGCCATTCTGCAAGCCCTGGAAGATGTGGACAAAGTGAATACCGCGTACTTCAATTCCATGATCACCCAGATGTTTGCCAACGCCAAAAAAGATGAGTTGGTCGAAATGTGGAAAGTCGGGGATAAACAGAAAAAGGACCGCGTCGTGCAAATTATGACCAAAATTGACCCGGCTAACAGCCAGCGCTACCGGGAGATTCAATGATTTTTAGCCATTTACAGTTGGAGATTGGCTTTTGGTTGCATCCGAAAAGTGGAAGTACTCTTCGTCGGTAACTACCAAAAGCCAATCTCCAATTGTATTTTAAAACCGTAGTTTTGCCCGAACTTCGGAAAACAATTACTGTTAAACATCTCTTTCAACGGTTCAGCGCTGCCCCGGCAGCCGTAAACCTGAACTTTCACGACCAACGGCAACAGCCAATAACCAACTGCCAAAAGCCAACAGCAACTACACATGGATACCATAGTCACTGTCAGTCAGTTCTTACTGAGCCTATCCCTGCTCATTATTTTGCACGAAATGGGGCACTTTTTCCCTGCCCGCTGGTTCAAGACCCGGGTGGAAAAATTTTACCTCTTTTTTGATTTTGCACCGTTCAATTCGCTTTGGAAAATTAAACGCGGCGAGACCGAATACGGCATTGGCTGGCTGCCGTTGGGTGGCTATGTGAAAATCGCCGGCATGATCGACGAAAGCATGGACACCGAGGCCCTGAAGCAGGAGCCGCAGCCCTGGGAATTTCGCTCCAAGCCGGCCTGGCAGCGCCTCATCATTATGGTCGGTGGCGTAACGGTCAACTTCCTGTTGGGTTTTGCCATTTTCGCCATGATGCTCTGGTATTTTGGAAAAGCCTATGTGCCCAACAGCGAGCTGAAATACGGCCTGGCCTTCCATGAAGTGCTGCTGGAGCAAGGCTTCCAGCAAGGCGATGTGATCGTCAAACTCGGCAACAAACCCGTCGACCAGGTGGATGCTGCCGCTTACATCGAAGAAGTTGTCCTGAACGACGTTCGGCAGGTCACGGTGCTTCGCAACGGACAAGAGCAAACGATCCAACTTCCAGCCAATGCCGGCGAACAACTCACCAAACAAAAAGTGGCCAAGGCTCAACTAATGGCGCCGCGCATGCCCTTTTATGTCGCCGAGCTGGCACCCGGCAAACCCGCTGCCGAAGCAGGCATCAAGGTGGACGACCGGATCATTGGGTTCAACGACCAGCCTACCCTGTACTACGATGAGTTTACCCCGCTGGCGCAAGCGAACAAGGACAAGGATGTCCGGATCACCCTACTACGTCAGTCCGACACCATGCAGGTCAACCTGAAACTTACTCCGGAAGGGCTGATTGGCGTACGCCCTCAAACGGACGGCTTTTTTGAAGTCCGCCGTGAGCATTACGGCCTGTTTCGGGCCTTGCCTGCCGGTGTGCAAATGGGACAAGATTTCCTGAACACGCAACTCAAAGCCTTCGGCAAAATGTTCAGCGGCGAGATCGCCGTAAAAGACAACCTGGGCAGCCTGATCAGTATCGGCAAAATGTACGGCACTACCTGGGACTGGGAACGCTTTTGGGGCCTGACGGCTTCGCTCAGCATCCTGCTGGCCTTCATCAACCTGCTGCCCATTCCGGCACTCGATGGCGGGTACGTGCTGTTCCTGCTTTGGGAAGTGATCACCCGGCGCAAGGTGAGCGACAAGTTTATGGAAAAAGCCGTTACGGTTGGCTTCTTCCTGTTGCTGGGCCTGATGGTGTATGCACTGGGACTTGATCTCTGGCGGCACTTTTTCCAGGGGCTGTTTTAATAAAACACCCGGTTTTTCGCAAAAAATGCGACAAATTTTCACCGCAAAGACGCCAAGACGCTAAGAATGAATCTCAGCGTCTTGGCGTCTTTGCGGTGAAAAAGAACAATCTACGGGGGGCGGTTTCTTAAAAACCCCTATGATCCAAAAGCCTAAATCAGCTGCTTCAATGAATTACTTTGAGTTTTACAACATACCCGTTTCGTTCCAGGTAGATGAAGCTGCCCTGCGCCGCATTTTTTATCAAAACAGTAAAAAATTTCACCCCGATTTCCATACCCTTTCCGATGCCGGGCAGCAGGCCGAGATGTTGGAAATGGCCACCCTCAACAATGAGGCCTACCAAACGCTGTTGGACCCCGACAAGCGGATGCGCTATATTTTAAAGATCAACGGCCTGCTGGAAGATGAAGGTAAACTGCCAATTCCCCAGGACTTTCTGATGGAAATGATGGAAATCAACGAAGGCCTAATGGAACTGGAACTGGATTTTGATGATGCTCGTTATAAAGCCACCCTGGAAGCTGTGGATGCCTTGGAAAACAACCTCTACCGGGACATTCAGCCCACCCTCGAAGCATACACCCCGGAGTCCGGAACAAGAGCCGAACTAGAGGCTGGAATATTTTTTGAAAAAAGGAATCTATTGCGCATTCGGGAAAAAATCTGTCTAAGTTTCATTATTGAGACATTCGGAAAAAGATCTTAAACGAAGCGTGAATTTTAAAATATCTCAATATCCCAATATCCAATCTACCTGCGGGAGTGGCGGAATGGTAGACGCGCTGGTCTCAAACACCAGTGACTTCACGGTCGTGAGGGTTCGAGTCCCTCCTCCCGCACCAACAGCGTACCGGACGATCCGGTACGCTGTTTTTTATTGCCTGTTAATCCGGTCTAATTTCCCGGATCGGCTTACATTGGCTATCCAACAAGCCCAACCGATCATGGCCATTTTCGTCACGCAAGACGGCTCCCATTCTGTTTTTGCCGAAAAATATGGTGTCAGTTACCACTCCAAATACGGTGCGGTAACCGAATCGGCGCATGTGTTCATCAATGCGGGCTTGCGGTTTAAGGCTGTGGTGCAACCCGAAATTTCCATTCTGGAAGTAGGGTTTGGCACAGGCCTGAACGCCTTTATGACCTGGCTGGAAGCCGAACGCCGGAATTTGCACGTGCACTACGTCGGCATCGAGGCCTACCCTATCGACACCGCTGAAGCCGATGCCCTCAATTATGCCGACCAACTGGACGCGCCCAATCGCCAGACCGACTTCAGCCGCCTCCACCAGTGCGCCTGGAACCGGAGTGTCAAACTGTCGGAGCATTTCAGTTTGCACAAAAAACAGATTCGGCTCGAAGCCTTCCGTACCACCCAGCGGTTCGACCTTGTTTACTTTGATGCCTTTGCCCCGCAGGCCCAGCCGGAACTTTGGACGGAGCGCATCCTCGGGTTGATGTACAACGTACTGAAGCCCGACGGTGCGCTGGTGACGTATTGCGCGCAAGGTGCGTTCAAACGGACGCTGAAAAAAATCGGGTTTGACGTGGAAGACTTGGAGGGGCCGCCCGGGAAACGGCAAATGACCCGGGGACTGAAATAACACTTGCGATTAAACCTGGAAGAAAGTGGTTTTGCGAAAAAATGGAGACGCTGGCCTATTGTCGGCGTGACTGCGAGTCACGCCGACAATAGGCACGACATCATCATCTTCGTAAACCACCTGACGTTTAATGTACAAAGCAAAATCAGATTTATGGAAAAACATCACACCCTCACCGACACAGAATTTGAACGGCAATTTGCCAACTGTACCCTTGATCCGGCACTTTTCAGCCATGAGGCACACCTGCGGCTGGCCTGGATCCATATTTCGAAATATGGCGTGGACAAAGCCATCAAAAATGTCTGTGATCAAATCCAGGTATTTGCAACCGCAAACGGCGCCGACGGGAAGTACCACGTGACCTTGACCGTAGCAGCCGTGCGGGCGGTGTATCATTTTGTGCTGAAATCAACGTCCACGGATTTTGCCGGGTTTATTGCAGAGTTTCCACAGTTAAAATTCCAGTTTAAGGAACTGCTGAATTGCCACTATTCCATGAATCTTTTCAAATCAGAGTTGGCCCGGGAGGTTTATTTGGAGCCTGATTTGGCGCCGTTTGATTAGGGGTTATCCCAGATTAAGTACTGTGACAAGATTATTGAATCATTTTGACCAAGCCATTTTGTTGCTGATCAAGGCGCGAGCAACGCGAATACCCGGGGTCTTTTAGGAGTGAGCAACCTGAGCAGCGGCAAAAGGGCTGGTCATAAAGGGTTTGAATAATCTTGTCACAGTACTTAATTAGTCCAGGTTGCGATCAATCTTTAGGGAGACAGATTTTTTATTTTTCAGACAGGATTAACATGATTTTACATGATCAAAACTTGAGTTAATTAATCCTCGAAAACAAAATTGCCGCTGCCTTTTCCGCCATCTGTTCGTTACTGTGCCGGGCGCCGGGTACCGTTTGGGTCCCAGTTAAACGGCCAACCTTCCCATTTTGCCTTGAAACTGCAAGCATCAAAAGGAGTGGCCCCGCTCAAACCTGTGCTGGCCCTGGCTTAGCGCTTCGGGGTTTGCCGCAGGCTTTCACCGCTGGTTTCCGTATCTGCCTCGCCTAATAAAATGTGCACCCGTTTGCTGAACGCATACTTCAGGTTGTCCGGATCAATGCCGGTACCGCCCAAGCCATATGGAAAACGGATGCTTTCGTCGGGCATGGTGTACCAACCGGCGTTGGCGCAAACGGCCCGTTTTACCCGGTTTTTTTCTTTAAAAATAAAAACGGTGCAGGAACTGGCTGCCGGCCGAATGGCCATAGATGCAATACTCTTGGCTACGATTACCCGTTTTTTGCGCACAACATCGAACAGCGGTTCAATGAGTGAATACGACCAGTCGGGCTCGGGGTTAGTGGCCAGAATTTGGTCCAGCGAATCCAATTGAAACACATTCCCCAGATTAAACTGATCGCTGGTTGAGAAGCCGGCATCCTTAGCGAAATACGGCACTACGAGCAGGGCGTTGTACTGCTCCGCAATCGGGCTCCACACCGCATGATAACCTTCGGCGGCCCGGCTGGCGCCGTGGATCACGAATAAAACCGGCGAATCTTGATTGTAGTTTTTCGGGCGGTAGGTCAGTACGTTTATGGGGCGGTTGTAGTTGAGGCCTTTTGCTGGAACGTGAAACTGCCGGCTCCGGTGGGGATGGTTTGGGTGTTTCGGAGGGCTGTACAGCCGGAGATGGTGAGTGCTAGAAGGAAGATTGTTGGGAGAGCCTGGAGTGTTGGCATGTTGCTGTGTTTTTTTGTGTTTGAAATTGGGTTCAGCAATTTTTCAGGGAAAACACATAAACATAACGGTTTGGGGAAAGGCAGAATAAAAAAGCCCCGCCATAAAAAAAAAATGACGAGACTTTCTCTCAGTGGCGGAGGCAGGAAATACTCCTGCCACGATAACTCTCGATATCCAACTGTCAATCAGGCGTTTGCCATACGATTGACCAGCTAAAGCATTCAGAGCATTGAGGTTTTTGGTTATTTTCCGTTCCACGGTTTATCCCGTTCTGTATCGAAACTCTCACTGCCCATGTAGCCGCAAACGCCCATGCGGGGGAGTTCACTACTGGAAATGCCGAATAATCCTCGAAATCCGGGCAGGTTTTCGCATGTTTTTTTCCACAGGCGGTACAGAAAAACTGAGGTTCGTCGCCATAATGGATGGAGCAGAGCTGTACGGCCGGTTTCTTTCCGCAGTTGTCGCATATGATATGCAACGCTTCGTTGCGCGACATCAGCACGATGTTATCTTTCGAATCGAGCGGGTACTCACCCAGTACTTTTATCTCCAACCGGGTGGTGGAACCGAAATCGTATTCATAAAGCAGCACTTGCCCGGTTTGGAACACGTTGCCCACGGGTTGTTCCACGTCTTCTCCAATGATGGCTTCGTCGTCCATCCAGTCGTATTCGTATTTGCGGCCCTTGATGTGGAACGAACTCAGATGGCCGCAACATTCCAGCCAGATCGCGCGCAAGAAATCATCAAGTTCAAAGATGGATGCTTCTCCATCTACCAGCAGGTGCAGGAAATACACCTTGCCCGCGACAAACCAGCCTTCCCCTGTCACGAGCAGGTGAAAAGCTTTTTTGCCGCCCCCTGGCAACTGTGTCGCTTTTTCGGACAAGTGTTTTTTTAAGTGGCGCGCCAGTGCGCGGCTGCTTAGCTTTTCGCTGCAGAAACTGCAAATGCCTTCGGAGAGGAGTGTGTCATTTTCCATAAAATTCGCTGCTCTTAGACACAAGATACGGCGGTCTCATTCAAAGCCCCACAAACAAATCATCCATCGTCAACGAAGCGTCCACCAGACCGAGGCTGTATTGGTTTTGTTTCACACCAAAAGTGGTAATCATGGTCAGGAAGACCTGTTTCCGGGTGCGGGAGGCTTCCTTGAAAGCAGCCATTTTATTCCGGTAATCCATTGCCATGGCTTTGTCTATGGTGACTTCGGCACCATAAAATTTAATTTCGCAAATATTGATCACATGGTCGTTGCGATCGATCAGCAGGTCGAACTGGATGCCTTCTTCCTCCTCTGTTCCTTTTTTGAAAATGAGGAGGCGGTGGAGTAGACACCAGAAATGCCGAGCGCTTTTTGATTTGCGGGATATGCTTCAGACAGATGCTTTCGAAGGCGTAACCGGCCCAGTTTTATATATGCTTGCGTTTTGCTCAATTGTTGCCAAATACCGGCGCCTTGCTGCCGGTTGCTTTCCATAAACTGCAGATAAAAGAGGGAATATTCATCTGTCAGGCGGTACAAGGAGTCCTTTTTCTTCTTGCCAAATGGCTGGTATGTTGAAATAAACCCAGAGTGCAGTAGTTCTCCTATGACCGTCGATACGCCTCCGCCTTCTGAAAGGCGACTATTTTGCACAATTTCCGAGCGCGTCAAGCCTTTTTGTTTGCCCGTCAATGCCCGGATGATTTTGACATGCGTCTCTGAATTTTCAAACAGGGAAGCGTATAGTTTGGGAAACTCATCCCACAGCAATCCGTTTTCCGAAAAGCAGATAGCATCTATGTTTTGAGCAGCGCTTTTCCCGGCTTCGATTTCATCCAGATAATGCGGGACGCCACCCATGGCCATGTAGATATGGAGGATTTGGTAACGGTCGAAGTTGAGGTTTTTGCCTTGAAAAAATGTTCTGTTTCTGCCAGGTCGAAAGGTTTCAGATAGATGCGTTTCGTGATGCGGTTGTGCAGCCCGCCTTTATGATGAACTACGATTTTTTTTTATCATCCAGGATGCTGCCGAACCACAAATCACGACTACAATGGACTGATTTGTTGCCCAGGCTGTTCCAGAACCAAGCTCAAGCCTTTTAGAAAGCCTGATTTGTGTGTCGCCAGCCAGGGGAAGCTTCATCAAGGAATACAACCATTTTCCCCGGCTTTTTTTTTCAATTCCAGGAATTTGGACAACAGATAAAATGCTTCCAGCCAGTCTTTCGGCTCTGTTAATGGAAAATCTCCCCGGAGTATTTGGAAATCTGCACCATAAAATTCCGCAACTGTTCTCGGCGCGTGGCGTGCTGAATGCCGGTAATCTCAAAGTCTATCTGGCCCTCATAAACTGATTTCACCAAAAGGTCTTTCCGACCCTTCGCCTGCCAATGACGGAAATCATTTCCGCCTTGGGCGACTGCATGGCATTCTCCAATATTTTCTTTTCTTCGGTCCTGCCAATTAAAGGAGGTTGTTTCATGTAACAATAATATTTGCAGTGAAATCAAGCCTTTTCGCAATCAATTAGAATTTATCCGCCGCGAAATCCATGTAAACATAGGTACTTTTCGCGAGCAATGGGAGTAAAGATTTAATAAAGCCCCTTCACGGCAGATCCACCTTCAACTCCCGAATCTGCTCATTAACCACCCCCAACCGCTTAACATACCGCTGAAACATCTCCAAACTAGTATGCCGGAAGTGCCGCATGGCGCTTTCCACATCCACCCCGTTTTCCAGAAGGTAAAGCGCCAACGTGTCTTTCAGCGAGTACAGCGACAAGCCTTTGATGTGCTGTAGGGCGCCTTGCCGGTGCAGGCGGAGGAGCACTTGCCGGAACCGGTTCGACAGGGTGTTTACGCCGACCCGTTCAGGACCGGGCAAAAAGTCCCGGTTGTGCCGACCTTTTGCCCTGCCGAAAACGTAGTAGTTCTCCGGGTACTGATCCAGGTTGAACGCTGCCAGGTGTGGGATAATTTGTTTTGGGATAGTCACCACCGAGTTCCGCCGGTTTTTTGACTGATCTCCGGAAAAGACCACAATGCCTTTTTCAGGTCGATATTCCGGATGCGCAATTCCCGGATCTCGCCAGGCCGGATAGCCAGGTAGCCCAGCAGAAGGTACACCAGCCATAGCGGCCGGTCATTTTCCATCAGGTACTTAGCCAAAACGCGCTGCTCTTTCTGACTGAAGGGCCGCCGCATCGGATCGGCCACTGGTCGGTCTTGAATGCGTTTTACAAAATTTTCTTCGAGGTAGCTTCGCTGCACTAGTTCTGAAAAAAGCGAGCGCAGGTTGTTCTTCCGGGTATTGTGGGTGCTGTTGCGGATTTTCAGTTTGACGATGGTGTAGTCGAAATAAGCCTGGATATGCTCGAACTCGAGTTGCCCGCAGCGCAAGTTCTGCCAGCCGCGGGATTCAAAAAATTCGCCCAGCCACCGGGTGGTCTCTGCAAAGGTTTTATTGGTTTTGCCTTATTGCTGTGCTTGAGTTCCACCGCCAACTGCAAGGCTTCCAGGAACCGGGTCTGTGCCGGACTGCTTACGGGCGGACACAGATTGACGTAAATCTCCTTGACCATTTGCTTGGCCACTAGCTCCCGTTCTGCTAAATCCGAGATGGTATTGAGGTCGGTACCGTCGCTGGTTCGGCTGCGGCGTACGCGCTTGCGCGTGCCCTTGACATCGATGTAATACTCGATGTACCAGGCCATTCCCTTCTTAATAACTGGTTGAAACAGATCTTTCTTGGTAGGCATTTTTTTTCTTCCGACGCAAACAGGTCTGCCAAATGATTTGGCAGACCTGCGAGCCGAAAGAAATGTAACTGTTTGAAATACAGTTGCTTCGATCTGAGATTTGTGGCGGAGGCAGGACTTGAACCTGCGACCTTCGGGTTATGAGCCCGACGAGCTACCAACTGCTCCACTCCGCGATTTAGCGGCTGCAAAGGTACAATAAATCATCCCGAAAAACCCAGGCCGGTCTAATTATATTTTAAAAAAAACAGACCTTTGCCGCCCTATGCAGACCTGGCTCTCTTTCCATATACACCCCCATGAAACCCTCGATGTTTTCCTCGCCCGCGGTGTTCGTCCGTTTTTAGCCCAACACATTTGGCCCGTCCAACAAGCCCGTGCCTTCTTCATCCGGTACGAAGACGAAAACGGCCCGCACATCCGCCTGCGCCTCCGCGGCGACGAATCGGTGCTCCGGCCAGCCCTGCAGGACTGGTTCGACGAACGCGGCACCGTGGAAGAATTTCCCTACCAGGCCGAAGCCGAGCGCTTTGGCGGCGAGGAAGCGCTCAAGTGGGCGGAAGAATATTTCCACCTCTCCACCCGGGTCGTGCTCGACCGGCTCAACCGCCCGTACACCTACGGCGACGCTATGTTCGACGCCCTGCGCATGCATGTGATCACGGCTTTTTCGGCCGGTTGGAACCGCGAAAAAAGTTCCTGGTATTTCGAAAACCTCTGCCGCCAATGGATCGACCTGTTTTTCCAGGCAACAAGCGAGGCCTCAAACGGCGAATCCAATTGGCAGGACTCCCTGCTCCAGGACTTTGAGGAAAGTTTCACCGCCCAACGGGAAGAACTTCGCCTGGCAGTTGTCGAACTCTGGACAGCGCTTGAAAAAGGCAAATTTGACGAGGAGCAACCCGAGTGGCTGCGCTGGCTGCGGGGCAATCAACTCCTCCTCCCGGAATTCGGCGATGAAGCCCTGGAGAAAAGCCTGCCCAGCCTGCTACACCTTACCAACAACCGCTTGGGCATCAATAACCAGGACGAGGTGTACCTGAATTTTTTACTCTGGAAAACCCTGTAACGCGAACTGGTAGTTCGCGTAAAAAAGCAAACGGCAGTTTGCGCCACTTTTCAAAAGCTGCACAAACTGCCGTTTGCTTGTGAACATTGTTCCTGTTTTCCGCGAACTACCAGTTCGCGTTACTCAAACCGGCGCTTGTAAAACCAGGAATTGTCGTTAAACGTATACCCGAGCGTAAACCGGTAGTACGTTTCCTGAATGGGCGAATCGGCGCCCAGCCTGCCAATTTCCACCGCGAAATTGACAAAGGAGGTCTGCTGGCGCGGCATGATCACCGGAAAGCCCAGGCCCAAGGTCAGGCCGATATCGTCTAGACCGATGCCCTTGACCGCCAGTGGGTCCTTGACCACCCGAGGGTCCTGACGATAATACGCGCCCGCCCGCAAGCGAATGCGTTTTGCGTAGTTGTTATACGACGAATAGTCTGGAATATATTCCACACCCGCTGAGAAGGCGGATGTATTCCGGTACTCGGCATCATTCGGGCGCGCCTCATTTTTGAAAGAAGACCAGCCCTCGTAATTGTACTGCGCACCCAAGCGGAGCTTGTTGGCTACCACATACTGCACCCCAATCCCAAAACCTGCCGGAAGAGTAATTTTCCGTTCCACACCCGACTCAAACAACAAGGTATCCGCACTTTCGTACTGGCCATTGGACAGGCGCCCACGACTGCGCAAGAAAATCTGGTCTGCCGTGCTGTTGATTTTGTGGCTGCCTTCTCCCGTGAGACCGATGGTAACATAACGGACGGGCAGCGTCTTGTCGTTTTCGCTGTATTTCAGCACGATATCGTGTTGCACGCCAAGGTTCCACATAAAGCCGCTCATGCGAATATCGTCGCGGCTGGTATTGGCAAACGTGGGTAGCGAGTCGATAAAAAAGGTGGAACTTTCGTAGGTGTTCTTGCCAAACAGCCAGCCGATGTTCAGACCCACTGCCGTGTTTTTATATTTCACCGCATTACTCCAGGTAAACTGATACGTGCCGCCGTTCCCTTCAAAAACACTTTGCACATCACCAACCGGCCCTTGTGGCGGACCGACAATGGTATCGCGGGATACGACGTTGTAGCCTACCAGTGTTTTGGGGGTAAGCGCCATCCCCATGCCAAACTGCCAGGGTGACTTGCGCTTGTCCAACACCTCGTTGATCGGGCTGCGCAATGGAAATCCCAAAGCCAGGTACGACAGGTTTCCGCTCCAGTTGTTCCGCGATTCCGTGTCTGTTTTGTAGTAACTGTTTTTGGCATACATGCCGCCTTCCAGCGTGGTGGCGCGCAGGTAGGCATACGATGCGGGATTTACCAGGCTCAGGTGAAACGGATCGTGAAAGGCAACTGCCTGGCCCCCAAATCCGGCTTGAGCCGCAAAAAACTGGTTGAGCGGATCACCAATGCCATAGCGTGAGTAGGGGGAGTTCTGTTTGGGTTGGGCGATCAGCGCCGCTGCAAAAAGAAGAAAAAAGAGACTCAGTTTTAGCTTCATCGAAGAGTGCGTTATCCGGAATTCAGGGTATAAGATTTTGGTTATCATTGTATTGTAAAATATGGTTCAGTCCGTGTAATACTAAATGTGGTTCAATATGCAACCGGGGCACTGGCAAATGGGGTTCAAAAAACGCAGCATCACCACCGGTTAAGATCACTTGCAGGGATTCGAACGCCTTTCCAAACAACTGCACAAAGCCCAAAATTTCAAGCGCCGCGCCACGCAAAGCCCCATTTTGCAAGGCCGTTTCAGTGCTGTAGCCTACCGTTTCCGCCGGCATAACCACCGGTACCTGCGGCAATCGCGCCGTAAAGGTATGCATAGCCCGGATGCGCATAGCTGCCCCGGGTGCAATATTCCCGCCGGCGTAGGTATCTCCCCCTTCAAGCAGATCGTATTTTATGCAGGTGCCACAGTCGATCACCATACAATTTTGTCCGGGAAACAAGGCTTGCGCCCCGGCCACAGCTGCTATTCGGTCGCGCCCCAGGGTTTCCGGCGTTCGGTAGGAATTCCGGAACGGCAGGGGCGTTTCGTGGGTCAATTCCAGCACAACCGGAAAAACTTCGGCCAGATTGCGCCGGGTTTCCGGGTCGGGCAAAGCCACCGACGCCAGGATGACGCGATCCACCCCGGCTTGGTTGCCATACGACACCAGTTCCTCTAACGTCCAAGCCGTCCAAATCGCTTGCTCGACCAAACGATTCCCGTCAAAAAGCCCCAGTTTGGTGCGGGTGTTACCGATGTCTAGTGCCAGATTCAAGAGTCAAATTGTTCGCCAAAAACGGCACGCACCGGAGGTGCGTGTTACAAATCCGCGAAGGTACGCCAGTACAGACGAAAATTTGTGTTTTGAACAAAATCCACTTGGGCAGGCCAACTTGCCCCAAAAAAATGGAGCCATCCGAAAACCGGATGACTCCATACCATATCTCATGAAATGATTTTCCAGAATTTTCTGCCCGATCAACCCAAATACGACTTCAGTGCATTTCGGTTGTAGGCTTTGCGCAGGCGGCGAATAGCGCGCTCTTTGATTTGGCGCACCCGCTCGCGGGTCAGGCCATACAATTCGCCAATTTCTTCCAGGGTAAGCGGCTTGTAACCATTCAACCCGTAGTAGGATGCGATCACCTCCACTTCCCGGGGCGATAAAATGGACAAGCCCTGGGCTACTTCTTCGCGAAGCGATTCCGCCATCAACTCCAGATCGGGCTCCTGCGAATCCTCAGGCATAAAAACATCGAGCATCGTGGCTTCACCTTCCTCGGTGTTGGAAAGCGGCGCATCGAACGACACGTGCCGCATGGTGCTGCGCATCATGGTTTGCACCTCCCGCGGCGTCATATCGAGCAATTCAGCCAACTCATCATTCGTTGGTTCGCGCTCAAACTCCTGCACAAAAGAAATGTAAGCCTCATTCACCTTGTTGTACGAACCGACCTTGTTCAACGGCATCCGCACAATCCGGCTGTTTTCCACGATAGCCTGCAGAATGCTCTGCCGGATCCACCAAACGGCATAAGAAATAAACTTAAATCCTTTGGTTTCATCAAAACGCTTGGCTGCCTTCATCAGGCCAACGTTGCCTTCGTTGATCAGATCGGAAAGTGAGAGCCCCTGGTTTTGGTACTGTTTGGCTACCGAGACAACGAAGCGCAGGTTTGAACGGGTCATTTTGTCCAAAGCCTCCTGGTCGCCCTCCCGGATCCGACGGGCCAACTCGGCCTCCTCGTCCCCTACCAACATTGGAATTTTACCAATATCCGTAAGGTATTTATCCAGCGCAAGACTCTCGCGCGTGGTAATTTTGTGGGTGATTTTTAACTGACGCATGGACAAGGCATTGTTAGTGTACAACTATTAAAACGAAATTATAACGAAAGGTTTTCATTTTTCTGCAAAATTTTTGTGAAAAAAATTGACTTTTTACAAAAAAGCCGGTATAGCCTTCCGTTTCACTCTTGGAGCTACAATTTTACTGCCAAAAAAGTTCGGTTGGATAAAAAAATTAATACTTGAACGTTGGCGTTTCCAACCGCTATTCATTGCATTAAGCACCAACCGGAATCCTAAACAGCGCATGCCAATTTGGAATTTACCAACGGTTTTTCAACAGGTTCAAACTGCCGCCGCGAAATACGCGTGGGCAGCCTGGCACCGGCTGCGTTTTTGGGTTGCCCGCTATCCAAAGACAAGCCTGGCTACGGTTGCGCTGCTCGTTATCTGGATATTTTGCCTGCCCCGGCCCCTATTTGACAAACCAGTCTCCATTGTACTCGAAGATCAGCACGGTGAATTGCTGGGCGCCCGCATTGCTGGCGACGGCCAGTGGCGTTTTCCCGCCCAAACACAGGTGCCCGACAATTATGCCCAATGCGTGGTGGCGTTTGAAGACAAGCGCTTCTGGTGGCACCCCGGTGTCGACCCGATCAGCATTGCGCGCGCGCTCTGGCTCAATCTGAAAAAACGGAAAGTTGCCAGCGGTGGGAGCACACTGACCATGCAGGTCATCCGAATGGCGCGCGACAACCCGCCCCGCACCGTTTGGGAAAAAATTGTGGAAGTTTTCATGGCAACCCGCCTGGAACTGCGTTGTTCCAAAACCGAAATTCTGGCGCTGTACGCCGCCAACGCCCCTTTCGGGGGCAATGTGGTGGGTCTTGAGGCAGCTTCCTGGCGTTATTTTGGCAAAAAACCTGCCCTGCTCAGTTGGGCCGAAGCAGCCACCCTGGCCGTCTTGCCCAACAGCCCCGCACTCATCCACCCGGGTCGAAACCGAACAGCCCTGCTACACAAACGCAATCAACTGCTCGACCACCTTGCCGGTCTCGGCACAATCTCAGCCTCCACCTGCGCCCTCGCCAAGGAAGAACCGCTCCCGGAAGCACCGCTCCCCCTACCCCAACTGGCCCCTCACCTGCTCGACCGCCTGGCTGCCAACCGCAAACTACCTTCAGAATCCCGCTTTGCCACCGCCATCGACCGAGAACTCCAGCAGCGGGTAACCAACATCCTCCAGCGCCGCCAGGAGCGGTACCGCGGCAATGGGGTGTACAACCTCGCTGCCCTGGTACTCGACGTGTCCACCGGAAAACCCATTTGCTATGTGGGCAATGTTATGGGCGCCGGCGCTGAGCACGGCGAACAAGTCGATGTTATCGCAGCGCCGCGCAGTACCGGCAGCATCCTCAAACCGTTTTTATATGCCCTGGCGCTCGAAAACGGGACCATCCTGCCCAACAGCCTCCTCCACGATGTGCCCACACAACTCGGCCAGTACCGGCCTGAAAACTACTACGAAACCTACGACGGCGCCGTGCCGGCCCGGCGTGCCCTGGTGCGTTCGTTGAATATCCCTTTCGTGTTGCTTTTGCAGGAATACGGCCTGGAAAAATTTCACTTCGAACTCCAAAAACTCGGCCTGACCACCCTGCACCACCCACCCGCGCATTACGGCCTTACCCTCATCCTCGGTGGCGCCGAAGCCTGTTTGCTCGACATTACTTCCATCTACGCCCGGATGGCCAAAAAACTAAACCAGGCGACCCAATACCCACCCGAAAAAGAGGCAACCGATCCCTTGAAACAACTCAGCCCTTCGGCGATCTGGTTCACTTTTGAAGCCATGCAACAGGTCGAACGCCCAACAAGCCTGGGTGAATGGGAATTGTTCGAAACCAGCCGGCGCATTGCCTGGAAAACCGGCACCAGTTTTGGTTTTCGCGATGCCTGGGCAGCAGGTGTCACGCCACAATACGCCGTGGGTGTTTGGGTAGGCAATGCCGATGGCGAAGGACGACCGGGCTTGCTTGGCGTGGAGATGGCCGCGCCGGTTTTGTTTGAAATTTTTGAACAGTTGCCCAATGACGGCAGCTGGTTTGAGCCGCCCTACGATAATATGAAACAGGTGCCGGTTTGCCGGCAAAGCGGTTTTCGGGCAGGCCCAAATTGTGAAGCGGATACCAGCTGGATACCCAAAACAGGACTCAAAGCCGGGCTGTGTACCTACCACCAATTGCTCCACCTCGACAGCAGTGCCCAATGGCAGGTGAGCAGTGCCTGTGAACCACCTTTCCGAATCATACACCGCCCCTGGTTTGTGTTGTCACCGCTGGAGGAATTTTATTACATGCGCAAAAACCCGACGTACCAGCCGCCGCCACCCTTCCGGCCCGACTGTGTGGCGGAACAGACAGCGCCGGACCAACTGCCCATGCAACTGATCTACCCGAATAACCCCACCCGGATTTACGTCCCGGTCGATCTCGATGGCAAACGCAGCAGCACCGTTTTCCAGGTAGCGCATCGCATTCCTGAAACGGAAATTTTCTGGCACCTCGACGGGGTATTTCTGGGCAGCACCAAAACGTTTCATCAAATGGCCCTGCAACCCGCCGTTGGCAAACACCGGCTCACCCTGGTGGACATTCACGGCAACCGGGTAGAACAAAATTTTGAAATTATCGGTAAAGGCGGTTAATACACCACCATCTTCCGCACAGCCCGTTCCGTATCCGTTTTCAGTTCATAATACAACAGCCCGGGGCTTGCACCCAGTTGACCGTTATCCAGTTCAATTGTTTGGGTACCGGCTGAATAGTTTGCCGTTTGCGTCAGCAACAATTGCCCCTGCGCATCCCATACGCGCAGGGTGGCTGTTTTTGCCTCCGGCAAATAAAAACCAATCGAGGTGGCGCCGTTGAACGGGTTGGGACGGTTTTGGTACAATTCAAACCCGGCCCGGGTCACCCCCGTATCGTCAAAACGCAGGGCAACAGGCATCATGACCAGTGCCTCCGAATACGCTTCGCTGCGCGCAACGCGATTGGAAAGCTGGAGCCTTTCGCGCAATTGCCCCGCCTCGAGTACCCGGAAGTGCAAGGTGAATTCCGGTTGACCCTCGCCGTTCCAGCTGGCGGTAAGCGTGTTTTCCCGGTTAAAAACGGCGAAGTTATCGGTAGCCAGTCCGACTCCGGGCTCCAGATCGATCAACTCCATGCCCGGGTAGTTCAGCGTGAACTGAAATCCCGAAATGACTTCCGATGCCTTCAAGTGCGCGGACACCACAGCACCCGGTTCCAGCCGTTGATCTTTCGCATCAAAAAACAGGCTGGGGCCGTTCCGGTCGTCAACGACTTCATTGGTCAGATCGGTTGTGGCATTGCCGTTCACATCGCCAACTTTCATAGCGATAAAATTGTGCATCGGCAGATTGTTTTGCTGCAGGTTGACTTGCGTCATATATTCCGGGAAACCGCCCATGAACGGGTTGTTCGGGTCTGGAAAGGCATATCCAACCGGCACAAAGCGCCAGGCGCCATTGCTGGGAAGTTGCAGGTAAAGCCCGAGAATGAGTTTGCGCAGCTCCACAATGTCAAACGTGGTCACGCTGTTGGATTTGTTGGCGTCGGCCGCAATCAATTTGTACGGAGAATCCAAGGCTGCCAGGCCAAGCACGTGTTTGTTGATCAGCAGCAAGTCAAACGTAGACACCCCGTTGAGCGGGCTGTCATCGCGGAAAGGGGTAATCGTATACGACGAACTGGTGGGCACACTCAGGCTGAACTGACCCTGCTGGTCGGTCAATGTAAACAGGTTAAACATCGGCAAACTGGGATGCGTCCCTTCGAGTTGTATGGCCGTATTGGCAACCGGGTCGCCGGCTTCCGTTTGAATAGTCCCTCCGATGAACACCTCCGCCGGCGTACAGGTGCCGTCCGGATCTTCCACCCGGAAATTCATCACACACTCGTTTTCATTGCCGCAGCCATCGTAAATCGTCCAACGGATCGAATGATTACCCAGTGGTAATTGCGGCAACGAATACGCTGCCGGCGCCGCGGCAGTATGCCAGGCCAGCCGTACCGTGCGGTATTTACCACTGATCGAAACCGTTTGCAGTACAAACTGATATTTTTCATTCGGCACAACCGGCCTTTGGTCAAATTGCTTGGGAAGCCCGCCTGGAATGTTGATATTGTCAAACTGCACACTTCCGGCAGTCGGCAGATCATTACTGCTCACTTCCGTTTCCTGAATATCATCCCCGTCGATGTCCAGGCTTAGTACGTAATCCACGCCCAGGTTGGAGCCGAAGCAGGCATCCGTTATGGTAATGCGCAGATCAACATTGCCCTCGCACAAATCCTGATTGGGGTTGTCGAGTACAGTTGTGTAATTGGCGTTCCAGAGGGCAAAATCATTGATACTGGAATCCACAAATGTCGTCGTAGCGGCCAGGCAACTGACAAATTGCGGTTGCTCGATATCCACAATTTTGATCACCTGCTTGTACTGGTAACCATTGACATCGGCAGACCAAAAAATACTGAAGTCCGTAGAATCCGGATTGGAAGCATTGATTTTAAGGCGCGTCGGCGCCCACATGCCCGTTGTTCCCGCTTCCGAAACAACAGGGCCCGGCAGGTTGTCCGGGTGGACCGATAAACTATTGGGTTCAGGGTTGGGCACTACCACCAAGGCCTGGCTGGAGTCGTAATGGCAGTTGTTTTTTATGATCCAGGTCCGTTCAATTTTAAAACAGGCATCAGACACCGCGGTAAACACGCTGTCGGTATGCTTCACATCCATTTTTTCACAATCAATTCCAAAAAACACCGGCTCCCCGTAATACCCCGTGGTA
This sequence comes from Lewinellaceae bacterium, assembly GCA_020636075.1. GTDB lineage: Bacteria > Bacteroidota > Bacteroidia > Chitinophagales > Saprospiraceae > M3007. The sequence goes on from JACJYO010000012.1 coordinate 32,272, forward strand.
TCGCACATGCTGACGTATAAATCGTCGGGAAAACGAACGAAGTAATGCTGCTGGTTCGATATGGTGATCGTTTGGGTACATTGGCTACTTTGCCCGCCCGCATCGAACACCTGGAAGGTGCGCGTGACTACTCCTTGCTTGCAATACGTGTCAAACTGATCGATGTCCACTTCCAAACCATAGGAATCCACCTGGCAGGAAAATACCGGCGCACCGAAATCCAGTTGGTTAATATCAAAGTTTTCACACAAAACCAGGGTATCGGGCGGCGCCTGACACTGTGGCGGCATGGAATCCAGCACCACAACCGGAAGCATGCAATCGCTGAATTGACCCAATCCCAGGTTATCGGAAACAGGACCAGGCGGAACCGGCACATCATACACCCGTAGAATGACCTGCACGGAATCATTCAGGTCGGGGCAACAAAAATTCAGGCTATCGTCAAACGGATTGCCCAAGCTATCGCAGGCGCCCGGCTCCAGCCGTTTTATTTTAAAAAACACCTCGCCGGAACAGGCATCAGCGGAACCATCATCAACATCCGATGCACCAAGGCTGGCATGTCCGAAAACATCCAGGTACACGTGTTGAATGGAATCGCAGAGCACCGCAGGCGGAATGCTGTCCCACACGATCAACTGCATCGCACAGGAGGAGGTGTTCCCGCAGGCATCCGTGGCGACATATTGGATCAACGTACTCCCAACCGGGAAATCGGGCGCCAGCCCAAAAAACGCCAGTTGCAGCGAACCACCGGAAATATTGCCCAATGTTGCCTCCAGGGTATCCGGCTGGCCATCGATAGCCCAGGTGGCCTCCACCGACAACACGAAGGAGCAGGCGTCTGAAACGATCAGATCGGGCAGGTCAATGGTATCCCGGCAGCCATCGAGCATGTACTGCACCACCGTATCGGCGGGGCAATGCACGGTAGGCTGTTGGTCATCCTGAATTTCAATCATTTGCAAACCTGTAACGGGGGTTTGCATCGAGTCGGGCAAACAACCGTCGCGCACCGACCATTTGCGGAACAAACGCCGGCTGCCGCCACACAACATTTCAACGGAATCGGTATAGGTTGCAGCAATTTCACAAAACGGCGCCGAAAGCAAGTTGTACTGGTAAGCGCCCAATTGGACATAGGGCTCGCCCGTCGTGGATGGCAGCGTGTCCATGGCACAGGAAATTATGGTATCCGCAGGAAATAAGGCATCGTCAATGGAGCGCACGCGGTTGATCCGCTGTACGCAGGTACCGACGTTGTTGGAAGCATCCAAAACCGTCCAGAACCGGGTGATCACATTGGTCACATTGCCGGGTGAGTCGCAGGGCACATCCATATTCACATCCACATGCCCAAACGAAACCGAGCCCATGCAGTTTTCAACAAGCACCGGCATACCTGCCGCAATGCCCAAACTATCGGCTAAAAACTCCGGCGCCAAATGGGCCGTAGGCACCGCACAGGGCACGTTTATATCCGGGCATTCCAGCACCGGCGGTAAGGTGTCGAGTATTTTTACAAAACCAAAACAACCCATACCGGTCATCGCATCGGTCACCCTGAACCCCTGGATCGTGCCGCGCTGAGCATCGCCGAATACCGCCGGCGCCCAGGGGCCGTTACCAATCGGCGCCTGGGTATCAAATTCCAACATATAGTCGTCCACACAGGCATAAGGTGCTACCAGCGCGGTTGCTACATCAAGAGCAACCATACAGTCGGCACCCAGATACAGGGTAGCAGTATCAGCGCGACAAGTCAATTCCAAGGTAGCTGGTTCCACAACCACGGAAAAGGAGCAGATCGCCGTGTTGCCGGCAGAATCCACCGCCAAAAAATTGTTGACCGTGGTACCAACAGGAAACGCCTCCCCCGAGGCCAGCCCCGACAACTGGGAAGGCGTTAGCTCCAACAGGCTGTCAAATGCGGTTACCGTATAGGTGTACACCGAGTCGCAAAGCCCCGTGGCCAGTTGAAAGGTATCGCTGGGCGGACAGGTGATCACCGGCGGAATGGTGTCGGTTAAAAGTCCGGCAGGGGCATCGTGAAATGACACCGGGTTGGCACATGCAGGTTCCGTATCGGAAACTGCGCAAACCAAGGCACTCCAAAACAAGAGGAGTGTAAAAAATCGGCTCATGATTATGGCGGGTTGATTCACCCGTATACCTGCGAAAATTGAACCAATTTTTTCACAACCCACCCGGGCTTACCGCAAGACCGTCAAATCGCCTTTCAGCTGCATTACTCGTCCCCCGGCAAACTCCACTTCCGCGTACCAAACAAACACCCCGGGCAATACATCCGCCGACCGGAAACGGCCATCCCACCCCAACACGTAGTCATTGGGCAAAAAGCCAGACCGTTCAAATACCAGCGTCCCCCAACGGTCGAAAATGCGCAAAACCCGGATCTCCTGAACTGCCCCTTCCCGGGCAAACAGGGTGAAAAAACGGTTCTCATCCCGCAGGGCGCCTTCGTAAAGCACGTTAGGCGCGTACACGCTGTCCTGCACGATTTGCACCACGACCCGGCTCTCCGACAAGCAACCCGAAGCCGTGCTGAATTGCACGGCGTAGGCTGCCGTTTGTTCGGGGCGCACCCACAGGGAAGCGCAAGTATCGCAAGCCGACAAGGGCGCAATTGGGTTCAGCCACACATGCTGGATTGCACCGGCAGGAAAACCCTGCGGCAATACCACCCGCAGCCAGGCACTGTCGCCAATATGCATCACCGTGTCGGCCAGGGCTTCGCCCAAAAATTCGGGATATGCGGGCATGTCAAACGCAAATTCAAACCGGCAACCCAACGAATCTTCAACCTCAAGCAACTGCATACCACCGCCAACACCGTCAAAAACCGAAATATCCTGAAACGGGGGCCGGTTGAGGCCAAAACGCGTCCCGTCGGGAAAACCGCTCACCGACAGGCTGCCATTCGCCCGGTCGGCGCATGGCAACTCCAGCACAACAAACTCCGGCATATACGGCGCCGGTTGCCCGACAAAAGCCGAATCGATCAACATACAACCGCCGGCATCGGTAAGCGTTGCAACATACCAGCCCGCAGGCACGGAATCGAGCAGCAACCCCTGCAAACCTGAACTCCACGCCAAGGTGTAGTCCGGTGTGCCGCCATTCGGTTGCGCATCAACCTGCCCGGTATTGCTTTCAAAACAACGGGCATCGGTCACCACCAGGTTCATCGTCAACGGCAACGGTTCATCCAACGGCACTTCCAGCGCCGCCACACAACCATTTCCATCAACAATTGAGAAAATATATAGCCCGGCCGGCAAGCCGGACAGTACCGGCCCGACCGGCTGGCCATTTTGCAAAAAAGTATACGGCGAAATACCCCCTGAAGCACTCAAAGCAATCTGACCGGTGCTATCGCCAAAACAGCCAACGGGTTCCACCCCGGCCATAGGCAGCAGCAGTGCAGGCTCTTCAATGGCTGTTTCCAAAATATACGTGCAACCCAGCATGTCGGTAACCGTACAGGTATACACACCCGCCGGGCCATTGAAGGCTGCGCCCGTATTTCCGGATGACCAATTGAAATCAAACGGCGGGTACCCCAAACCCGTAATTTCGGCGAAGCCGTCGGCGGCGCCAAAACAAGTCACCGAATCGGTACTGGCCGTAAAACTGGAAAACAGCGTCGCCAGACTGGTATCGACCACTGCCATACATCCGTTGGCATCCGTCACTTCCACCGTGTAAGGGCCGGCAGCCAGCCCGCTCCATTCGAATGAAGCGCTCACCGGCATGCCGCCGGATGAATACGGCGCTACCCCACCCTGCACCTGCACGGCAATCAGGCCGTTGGCAGCATCCAGGCAAACTTCATCGGTCACTGCAAGTGCCAACTGCAAGGTATCCGGTTCCAAAAGCGAGGCTTCCGCGATTAGGAAACAACCGTTGGCGTCCGTCAGTGTCAAGGTGTACGTGCCCGCCGGCAAGGCCGTCAATTCCGGCCCGGTTCCATTGGGCGACCAGGCAAACTGGTAACCGCCGACACCCCCTGAAGGAATTGCCGTCAAACTGCCGTCGGAAGCGCCCGCACAGGAAATATCGTAACCGTTAAAATCTGCGGTATTCAGGTCCACATCCAGCGCCGGCGGCTCGGTCACCGTTATAGCCGCCGTATCTGTGCAGCCGTAAAAATCGGACACCGTCAGGGCGTAGTTCCCGGCCGTCAGGGAGTCGAGTTGCGCAGTTTGTTCGGCGCTCGTACTCCAGGTAAACTGCACCGTATCAGCAGCGCCCTGGATGGTAGCCAGCACCGAGCCCGTGGAATCACCGTGGCAAAGCACGGGTGTCGGGCTTAGTTCGAGTTCCACTTTCCGCGTGGTCACCTGGATCGTATCGTAGGAAATGCAACCTTGCGCACGGGTGGTTTTTAACACGAACACTTCGGAAAACTGGAGGCTGCCGGCAAAGGCGCCGGTGTATTCGTAAACCGGGTCGGGAACCGTCGTGCCACTCAAGTACGGCGATGCCGGAATCCATTCATACAGCGCGTTATCCAGCCCGGGAAAACCCAGCACCGCCGCTGCTCCGGCGCAAATTATTTGGTCGTCGCCGGCGTTTTTCAGCCGGACAAACGGGATAAACACGCTGTCGCGCGTGCAGGAGCACAAGGTGTCCACCAGGGATACCCATATGCCCGAACAACCACTGGTAGCCGAAACGTCGACGTTTATCCCGACGGGCAAACTCCCCCCGGATTGCAGGCCTTCCACACTCACGGCCAGCGTTTGCAACAGCGGGTCGGCGGGGTCGAGCTGCGCATTTTGATTTTCGTCCAGGCGAACTTCCACCTGCAGGGAACCGCCGCCGGAAATACCGGAAATATTTTCCAGTTGGAAATCCAGTTGCCAGTTTTCCAGTCCGGCATCCAGGGGCAGACTCAATCCGGTTAAGCCCGACAAGGCAAACGACGGTTTTTGCAACACCATGGAAAACATGTCTTCCAGCAACACAAAATCTATGGCGCAGCTCGCATTCGCACAGGCAATGTTGGCTGTTTGCGTCATTTGAATGCCAAAATCGTAGTCCAGCTGGCAAATTGCCGATGCCGTGTTGTTTACAATTTTAAAAGAAAAAACAACCGAATCGCCCGCCAGCACCCCGGGTGGCAACCCAACCGAAAGGAAGGTAACATCGCCAAACGGCAGGAGCACCGGTGGCCCGACCGGGTCGTTGTGTATGCCCGTCAGCGAACCGGGAACATAGGAAAACGACGCGGGCAACACAATGCGCACTTTTTCAAGGGCCGTGGTTGGCCCCAGGTCGCCGGGATTGACGATGCGCACCTGAACGGTATTTTCTGCGCAAAAAGACGCCGGGTTGTCCACCGTTACGTCCATTTGATAGGTATTCGTGGCAGTTGGAGCGCCTTTGATTTGCAAGGGCGGCGCCACAAACAGGCTGGTATTTTTCGGTCCGCCGCAGGCATCACTCCATGTACAGGCATACAAAAACCGCGTGCCGTCGATGTAATCGCAATTTGTTTCCAGTTGAAAATGGATCTCCAGGGTGTTCGACTGTACAAACAAAATGCCGGGCAAGGCTTCGATCCCGAAAGGCAGTTGCGCCAGATTCAGGGTCCAGGTCAGCCCGTTCGGTCCAGGCGCCGGATCGGGCAGGGGCACTTGCTGGCCGTTGTATTCGATACTGGCACTGCCCGGAACCAATGTTTGGCCGGCAGGCGGCAATTGCAGGCTAACCTCGAGGTCATACATCAGGCCGTCGCCGACATTGACCACCCGAAGCGCATAGTCAATCGGAGCGCACAAATCCACCGCGGTATCCGGGCTGCTGCTGACATTGATTTGCGCCAGCGAAATTTTTGGCGAAAAAACCAACTCCAGTGGAGCAGCGTACAAACAGCGCGGCAACGTCGAGTCGCATTGAATAGCAGGCTGTACCAGCACGAGGCCGGTTACGCAATCCTGAATCGTAGTTTTCAACTCAATAGTCCGGCAAGCATCCTGCCCTAAAAACAAACCCTCCACGGTGGCATGGGCGTTATCCACCGGCGTGATTGGCAGCGGTTGGGGCGCCGCAGGATCGGTAATATCCACCGCAGTGAGCAGTTGGAGGCCCGGGGGTATTTCCAACCAAAGCAACGGCGTTTCTATGGAAAATGCGGGTCCGGGATTGCAGTATTCCACCAGCCAGGTTGGCTCCCTGCTGCTTGACAGGTTCGAGAATGTGGTAACGATCAGTTCATTAAAATCCGGGCTGCCGACACTTTGCGGCATCAACTGCACATTCACCGAATCCAGTGTGGCCAGCAGGCGGTGACCGGCAATAATCGCAATCAGCTTGGTCGTATCCGGTGGGCAAAGTGCCTGGGCTTCGAAGCGCAAAACAGCCTCCGCCCGGCCGGTATAAAAATCGGTTACCGGCAGTTGGGGTGGTCGCAAAAACAACAAGGCAGCTGCTCCGCCAGGCAACACCACCGGGTCGGGATCGGCCAGCGGCAGTTGCATCGGCACCGGCGCCGCAGTTGCCCCGTCGCCGGCTTCATATTCCCAAACCGCGCTGCCCGGCTGGTAGGCATAGCCGGGTTGCAGCAGTACCCAAAGCGAATCGTAGACATAGAGCGGGCGTATTTCAAAGGGAAACAGGTCCGTATCGATCCGGCCCGACCGCCCTTGCACGAAATCGATCTGCACCTTCAGGTTATGGCAAACCGTGTCGGGAAACTCCAGCCGAACGGCATAGTCGATGTCCGGGTAGATGCCCTGAAAAAAGGCGTTTTTGGTTTTGCAAAGCAAAGAATCGCCGTGATAGATGTACGGAAAACGCACGCGCAGGTCTTTTACTTCCTCCACCTCCAGATATGGCCAGTCTTCGGTCAGCCGGGCGAACACATCCACCTTCAGGCGGTCGCCGGGTGTAAATTGAATCCCGCTGCCCGCCAGGCAGCCTCCGGGCTGAAACAATGCCTGCAAATCGGTTTGCCAAATGTGGTACCCGTTTAAAAAAATATACTCCAGGGGAATATCCGGGCAGCTCGTGGTGATGCCGGATTCGGCGTCCTCCACAGTGAGTGTTGCCGAAAGCGGCAGGAAATACGGCAACACCCCGTTCCAGTAGTACACCTGTAGTTGTGTAGAGTCGAATACGTCGCCGGCCATGCCCTCAAACCGGGCTTCGGCATGGATCTGCACAGTATCGTAGGGTATCCCGATATCCAGCTGTAGCCCGGCAGTGGCAGGATCAACCTGTGCGGACAGCACGTTGTCGGTATAACCCAGGGAAAGCCGCTGCACCCAAATGGTGTCGGCAAACACCCCGTGTTGCTGCGACGTGTCGTCCGGGCGCGGGCAATCGATCGTGAAGGGCAGTCCCGACAGGCAAACCAGGTCAAATTGTTTGTCACACCCGTTGCCGCAAACCCAATACAGGTCGGCCGGCAAAGCATAGGTACGGGGTTCAAAAGGCGGGCTGCAAATGGCCGAATCATCGATATCCGGCGGGCAAACGGGCACTATGGGCAGATCGATCACGCCCACCACGTCTGGCAGCAACAGATACACCAGCGTGTCATTTTCCACCCAAAACGGCACGGGCATGCTGTCGAAAGTCGGCTGAAAACCTGCGGGGAGTTCCAGTACCTCCGGCAGGCTGTATTTCAGAATAATGCTGTCGTTCGGGCATACGTTGCGCAGGCCCTTGAACGTAGCATCCAGGTCGTAGTGAAAATCATAGGTCGTGCCGGCGTCCAGGATAAACGGATGATCTTCCAAAAAAACATTTTGAACAAAACTGAGGTCCAGCGGGATATTGGGCGCCAAATTCGATGTATACGATGCGCCACAGCTGCTTGAGTACCGCAACTGAGCCGCGAGGAACAGCATATCCTGCAAGCCGTTGCAAGGTTTGCAATCGGGGTCCAACTCCACCAGGCACTGCAACAAGACGCTGCTCCCGGGCGCCAGGTCGTCAAACTGCCCGTCGCCATCTTCGTCGGACAAGCCACCCGGCCCGTCCGGGTCACTCAGGATTCCCGCCAGGCTCAGGCGGTAAGGCAGGCCGGCGCTGCCACCCGACGAATCGACCAGCGGGATCCCTGCAACGCGAAAGTTGAACACCGGGAAGCAATCAAATTTTATGCTGCCGTCGGCTGTACTTGCCGGATCGAGTAGAAATCCCTCCAGCCAATCAATATCCAGCGCCGCGGCATTGCCGGTGTTTTCCACCCGGATTTCCAGCAAGTCAAATTCGCAGGGTCGGGGCGTTTGGAAAGCATTATTCACCGCGGCTACCAGCACGGGCGTCGGGCTGTTTGCTCCGGAAATCTGATACTGCTCGAAGCGCGGCAAGGCACACACCGTACTATCGGGGCAGGCCCAGCCATAGCTGACGATCATGGTTTGGCTGTTGCAATCCGTTATGCGAAACGTTTGCGTGACTACCACAGAATCCTGGTAGCCCAATGCCCCCTTTGGACCCAGATCGCCACTTTTCAGCACCAGGGTATCGCCCTGGAAAACCCCGGTAGTTTGCACCAGTTCGAGCCCGGCCGTTTGAAAAGAATCGATCAGAAATAAATATACGGCTGCGCCAAAACCCTCGTTGCGCAGCACAAAGGTGCGGGTAAATATTTCGCCGATGGCCCCGGTGTAATTCCAGTTTTGCCCGGGAAGCAGGGTGATGACCGGCACGCGAATGTTGTAGGCACTACCGAGCAGGATCGGCTGCGGCACACCCCCACTCACGATGCGCATGGTATCGCGCAAATCGCCGCGATCTGTTTCGGCACAACCTACGCGAATGCGCAGTTCGAAGGACAAACTTCCATTGGCGGCGAGTGCGGGCAGGGTAAACACCGGACAGCGCGGGTCCGACAAATCCGAGGGATTCAACCCAGTAACCGAGACATATTGCAGCCCCTCCGGCAAACAATACTGCAGGCTCCCGGCGGCCTGCGCTGCCGGCCCCGGGTTACTCAGGGTAACTGTAAATACCGTATCCTGGCAGGCAGAGATATCGGTGGGAATAGTGGTTGATACGGTGTAGTTGGCAGTGGCATGAAGGGAAAATGCGGCAATAATTGCTGCAATCGCCACTACCTGTTGGAATAAACAGACAGGTCTTAACAACATGGGACGGAATTTAGGATGGATTATACATTTCTGAGAACACCGAAATGGAACACAAATGAAGGGCCACAGCACCAAATTTGTCCGCCACTTAGCGAATCCAGTCCATCACAATTGTCCGTCGTGTCAAAACGCGACTAATTTTGTCAAGTTGGGACCTGATTTATGGTGACAGATTTTTTTGTTTTTGGACAGGAACAACATGATTCTCAGGATCAAACGGCCAATGGCCGTTTGATCCTGTTTTTTCCTGTTAATCTTGTCTATTTAAATTTATGGTCACAACCTGAGTTGATTTATTTCATCCGTTTGGTCATTTTTTTGGGAAACAGACCGGATTTGCTGCCTTTCGATTTTTTGATCTCCCCGTTTTTACCAACCGGGGCGCGCAGGCTTTCATTGGCCGGGCAACCCGATTTTTGGCTGCAGGCCGGCGCAAGCAGGCCAAAGGCAAAAAGGCAAGAACTGAACAAGATTAGAACGCGAAACTTTTTCATGTATTCAAATTTTATTTTAACTCAATCCAGCGGCCGCCGGAGGGGAAGATCACAGCCGTATTGGGCCGTTTCTCCTTAAGTTCAACCTCCATGTGCCATTCTTTTTTTCTAAAAACGTATCGGTCGTTTGAATAGTCTGTTGCCCCGACCCCATTTCGCCACCACCAGTTGCCATCCTGTTGAAATGCCGTGTTGTACTGCAAGCCCCCAGCATCGTGCTCAACCCGGATACCATACGCCGGGTCAATAACATTAAACTGTGCCACCTCCCACATTTTGCCTTTGAACGGCCGCATGCGCCGCAACTCGAGCGCCTCATTGAAACCGTTGATCTGGCCAATGATACGAAACATAAACACGCCGTGGTAATCGTCGGGTGAAGCCAGTATGATCACTTCATCCCGGTCATACCACCGAAAATCATACACCAAACTGTCGCCAAGCCGTTCCGACTCCGCCCAAAAGCGGTTCATCTGAAGCAAGAGGCACAAAGAAACACCCACAAAGCCCAGCGCTAGCAGCCGGGAGGCAATTTTTGGCAAAAATGACAACAATAGCACCAGACCAAGCCAGCCGAACCCGGTAGCGAAATAGCCGTACCGGTCGTTTTCGGAACGCTGCAAATAATAAAAATACAAATTGGCAACCGGCATCAGCGCCACAAAAAACCAGGCAAATGCCGCACCCGTCCATTGCAACCGCGCCGACATCCGCCGGAAGAAAATCAACCAGGCGGCGGCGCCCAGCACAAACACCGCACTCCCCAGCCACAAGGGCCAGCCGTCGGCAAGCCCGTCGAACACCTGCACCTGTATCCTGCCTTCCCAATGTCGCATAAAACTGAATTGCTTGACGGTATAGCGCAGCACATTGGCCATGATCGTGGCGGGCGCAACCTTCAGGTGGGTGTCGGCGCCGTAGTGCCCTACCCAATCGCCAAGGCGAATTTTATTCAATAAAAAATAGAATGCCCAAAGGCCTGCCTGCGGGGCAAACAATCGACCCAGCAAGGGCAACAGACCCGCCGTTTTTTGCTGCGAAACCTGATGGGTAACCACCAACAGCAACAGTAAAACCGGAATTACCAACGACCATTCAAACGTGAATAAGGCCACCAACACGCAACCCTGAATGATCCACCAGGAGCGGCGGCGGCCTTCGGCCAGGTAATCCAGCGCAGCATGCATCGCCAGCAAGGCAAACAACAAAGCCAGCAAATAATGCAAACAAACCCGCCAGACCACCACTTCTGCCGCATAGGGCGAAAATAAAAACAAGAGGGCGGCACTGAGGCCGACAAACAAACGCTCGCCAACGGCCATAGATAAGGGCAGGCGCAAAGCCAGACGGCAGAGCAGCCAGGCATTCAACCCATGCAGTATGGCAAACACGCCATACCAAACCGGCGAGTTGGCGCCCAAGAGCCAGTATAGGCTGTAATTGCCCAAATGCAACACCGGGTGCAGCCCCGGATAGCCAAAACTGGTGGGTATGCCTGCCCAGCCACCGCGATCGTACGCATATTGCCAACCCAACCAGTCCATGACAAAGCCGGCATCCCGGGTGGGCCAGTACACGACCAGGCTAACCAGGACAAACAAACCCGGAAGCAGGCGAAAACGGGAAGGAAGGGGTTGTTCCATTGGCTGCGTTTTTTAAAATCAAAATATAAAATGCAAAGGTCAAAAGGTAGTTTTTGGCAAAAGCAATTCGCAGGCTTCGGTTTTTATGTAATACTACCTTTTCATGATTCATCATCATTACCTTTTTACATCCTCCACCTGCGGCTCTTTCAACACCTCAACGACACCGGCCTCTCCATTTTCTTCCTGCACAAAAATCCCCTGCCAGTTTTTGCCGCAAGCATTATGCAAGCGGCAACCATCGAGCACCAACCGGCCACCCGGTTGCACGGTAATACGACTACCCGGCGGCATAGACAACCGGCACGACAAGTGCAAAACACCGCCCGGGGCGATAGTCAGGTGCCCTTCGAGATCGCGGGCGCCTTTCCAGGAAACGGAATCCGCAATTACGAGCGTCCGGTCTTCATGCAAGGTACACCATGTTGGTTGCAAGCAACGCCGCACCGCGCTGCGTTCATCGGCGAAGGTTGCCTGCACCTTCCCAACCTGGCATGGCGTAAGTGCAATCTGGTAGGCGTTGTAATCCATCATATTGTTGGAGGCCGTATTCCGGCAGGGCGGATCGGGCGACCATTCCCAGCAATTGTTGGGGTGGTTATTGGTGTCGGGGCAGCCGTCTTCCGTCCAGGCGTGGTACAAGCCGAGGATATGACCGACCTCGTGGTTCAACAAGCCATCAAAACTTATCGGCCCCTCGCGGCTTTCGAGTACACCCGCAATTTTGAGCGCCGTACCCAGGGCAATACCCTGGCCATTGGCCCGGTAGGTTTTGGATTTCATGCTGTCCGGGTGATGTACCAGGACAAAAATATTGAGGATGGAGTCGGCGCCGATGCTGTACTTGCGGATCACATCGCGGGAATAATTGTTTTGATTTTTCCCCTGAGAAACGAAGTAGTACAGCGAATCGTCGTAATGAAAATAAATACCGTCATCGTCGGGTTGGTCGGGCTGCGGGGTAAGCACGTAGCGGTACCGCTTTGGCAAGGCCGGGGTATGCTCCGGTGACCGCCAATGCCAGACGTTGGTGTCCAGTTCGATATTGGAAAAGCGGAGCAACTCGTTCATGAACACCCGCACCGAGTCCTTTGGCCGGTGGGCGGTACCGCTGCTGTTTTCCATCACGTGCACATTGACCCGGATGAAACGCATGGGCATATATTCCGGATGCTTTGGATCGGGCAGGTATCCGCTCCAATCCCTACAGTTCGGTGCAGGCATTGCGCGTCTCGGGGCAGCATCTGCTGTTGGCGGGTTCAGGTTGAATGCACGGGTATGCAAAGCAGGTGTACAGGCCAGCCACTGCACGCAAATTAACGCGAGGCATAGTTTGATGAATGCAAAGGCACGATCAGTCATCAAGATTTGCTTTCGCCGAAAGCCTCCTTCCAGGCGAGGACGCCGCCGGTCAGGTTACGCACGTTGGCAAAGCCTTGTGCCTGCATGAGCGCTTTGGCCATCCCCGAGCGGTTGCCCGAGCGGCAATAAACGATGACCTCGTCGTTTTTATGGGCATCCAGTTCCCAGAGTTGGTTCATCAGATTGCCCAGAGGGATGAGCTGCCCACCGAGGTTGAATTCTTCGTTTTCCCAGGGTTCGCGAACGTCAACCAGGGTGACTGTTTCGCCGGAATCGAGTTTTTGCTTGAGTTCTTGAACGGTAATATCCATGACAATGAGTGAATGGGGCAATGAGTGAATGAGTGAATGAGTACGTAATTATTGCCCGCCGCAAGCCGTTGGCAATTCCTGCGTCAGGTAGAGATCAATTTGTTCGCCTACCCGCATGGTGCCTTCTGCTTCGTAGGGCGGTGTTTGGCGCCATACATAGGCCGATTGCTCATCGAAAACAGTGGCGTCCTTGATCACAGCGCCGATACTGAGATTGCTGCTGGTAATTAAAAAACGGGCAGCATCGTAGGTTTGACAAACACAGTCGGGAATTTCCACCGTCAGCGTGACCTGTTCAGAAACGATGAAGTCGATGGTAGCGCCCATCTCAACTTTGTAACCGAAACGAATATCCTGCGTGATCGTATCGCCCCGGTACAACACGGCGACGATCGTATTTGGCGCCAGTTTGGCATCGGCCACCCTGGCCAGAATGCGGGGCTTCAGACCAAGCCGGTTGATTTTGCGGCTGTACAGGTCGTAGTCGTCGCTTCCGACCAATTCCGGCATTTTGATGATGTCCGGATTGTTTTTTGTTACGGTAAAATAAATGGTCCGACCTTCCTTAACGCGGCTTTCCGCTTTGGGATTTTGCGCAAGCACCTCCCCTGGTGGACGGCCAGGCACATAAATGGAGTCGCTTATCACATACTCAAAATCGCGGCTCTGTGCCTTTCGAACGGCTTCCTGGATTCCCATGCCTACATAATTGGGTACTTGCAGACTTTCGCCATGGTTGGTATAGCATTTCAACCACCAAAATGTCAGCAGCAATAAACCGGCGAAAAAGGCGATCAGGCCCAGGCAGTTTTTAACAACAAAAGGGGCGGTAAAAAAACTGTACAATTCAAATCCGAGGTGGCGGACCTTCAACCAAATTTTTTGCATCATAGGAGGTACAAGGTGGCGCCACCAACTTCAAGGAACTTAAACTTTTCCAAATTCAAATTTTTCTTTTCCAATTTCAAATGGAACGCTTTGGGAACATCCTGTTGATTTGAATTTTGAAATTTGAAAAGAAAAATTGGAAAAGTGATTAGCCCTCTAAAACTTGAAGTCAGCGGCTGACGGTTTAATATTCACAGGCCCTTTGCCTCTGAATCCCGCAAAAGTAGGCCAAATAACAGGAAACTAAACCGGGTTTTATCCGGCATTCCGTTTCTTTGCCTCCCCACGCAATATCCCAATATCTTAATATCTCAATATCCCAACAAAGTATGTACGAAAACCCGCGACTCATACTCGATTCCTCCAACCCTCCCGAACCCGGCCAGATCATTTGGCGCAGCCCCAGCAACCTTGCCATTGTCAAATACTGGGGAAAGCACGGACAACAACTCCCGCGCAACCCCTCGCTCAGCCTGACGCTGGCAGCATCCTGCACCGATACGGCAATTGGGTATGCTTTTAAGGAAACGGTCAACAACCAGATTGATCTGGAATTCAAATTCCATGGAGAGGAAAATGAAGCGTTCCGGGCCAAAGTGCTTGCTTTTTTGGAAAGCCTGGAACCACAGTTCCCTTTTTTGCGACAGCTTGAGTTGAGTATTCAAACCGGGAACTCATTCCCGCATTCAGCAGGTATTGCCTCTTCTGCATCCAGCATGTCGGCCCTGGCACTCTGCCTGTGTACCCTGGAAGATGCGCTGTTCGGCACCTTGCAGGAGGAAGATGCCTTCGATGTAAAAGCCTCGTACATCGCCCGGTTGGGCAGCGGCAGTGCCTGCCGGTCTATTTATCCGTATGCTGCTTTGTGGGGAAAAACCCCGGCGGTGGCCGGCTCTTCCGATGAGTTTGCTGTACCCGTGGAAGAATTGCTTCATCCGACATTTAAGGATTTTCACGACGATATCCTGATCGTTAGCTCCTCGGAGAAATCCGTCAGCAGCCGGGCCGGCCATGCCCTGATGGAAGGCAATCCATACGCCGACGCCCGTTACAAACAGGCGCAGTCCAGATTGAGCACCCTGATCGAAGCCCTGCGCACCGGCGACCTGGAGGCCTTCGGCAAAATCGCGGAAGACGAGGCCCTGACACTACATGCGCTGATGATGGCCAGCAACCCCTCCTACATGCTGTTGCACCCGAACACGGTAGCACTGATCGAAAAGATCCGCGCCTACCGCGCCGAAACCAAACATCCGGTGTATTTCAGCCTCGATGCCGGGCCTAACATTCACTTGCTCTACCCGGGCTCGATCATTAGTGACGTTCGCGGTTGGATCGAGGAAGACCTCAAACAGCATTGCGTGGACAACTGGTACATTCAGGATTGGGTCGGGGAAGGACCGGAGGAGATTTGATATCTTGATTTGCGATTTTGGAATTACGATTTACGATTTTGGAATTACGATTTACGATTGGTTCAACTTTCTCAAGTTGGATACATTCTCACCTTCCTACAGTGTTTGAGTAAATTGAAAACATACCCATTTCGAAAAGATGAACCAATCGTAATTCGTAATTCGTAAATCGTAAATCGTAAATCGTAAATCTTTTCAAAACCGGGGGAATCCATCCCATTTATTGCGTTGCCCGCCAACTGGCCTTATCTTTGCGGGACCTTACAGGTTTTCTGATTAAATTTCCCAGCAACGCGTGCTAAAAAAAACGTACATACCGGTACTCTGGCTTTGGATAACAGCCCTGCTGCTTTCCACAGTAGGTATCAGTGTGCAACAGCTGTACTGCTATTGTTTGGGTGAAACAGCTGTTTCTGTTTTTCTCGATGCAGAAGATCCTTGCGGATCCTCCGTTTCAGAAACAGCTGATCCATGCAGTACGGCATTCGTCCCCGATTGCTGCGTTCAGGAAAGCCTGCAAGCCGAAACAGCACCCTGCTGTTCCAAAAAATCGGTAACGGTCTTTTTGCTGAAATCCGAATTTACCGTAGCCCAACCCTGGCAAAAAGTGTTGGACTGCCCGATGTGGGCGGATGAGTTGCCCTTCTTTTTGCGTTTGTACCGGCCGGTTATTTGCGACGCGGCTTCGGCCCAAACTATTCAGACTGAACCTCCCCCTCCCCTTTCCGGTCGCTTGATCTGCCTGCGGCACGAACTGTTCCTCTGCTAGGTAACGCGAACCTCTGGTTCGCCCTGAAAATCTCCCGTATTCCATATGTACCGCCCCTTCGGCTCGTACTGATTTTCGCATTGCATCATTTTTTGAACGCATCGTTCATGTGCTGCATAAATTCATTGTTCGCGTTACATCATGAAGAAACTACTTATTCTAATTCTACTATACACAACGGGTATTTTGAATGCCCAGGAATCCTCCAAAACCGTCTACGGTATTGTCACGAACGAAAAGGAAGAATTGCTCATTGGCGCCACGGTGCAATGGGCCGGCACCCTAATCGGAACCATTACCGATACGCTTGGCAGGTTTTGGATTCCACGCCAGGCCAAAGCGGCCAAACTTCAGGTGACCTATGTTGGTTACGACCCTGCTCAAGTGGAAATTTTGCCCCACGAAGACAGTATCTGGGTAGAGGTAATGGGCATTACCCAAATCAAGGAAGTGACCGTGTCCGACGACCGATTCGATACGCACGTCTCCACATTGGAAACGCGCAACGTCGAGAGCATTCACCGAAACGAATTGCGCAAGGCGCCCTGCTGCAACCTGTCCGAAAGTTTTGAAACAAATGGCGTGGCCGACGTCACCTACTCCAACGCACTCACCGGTGTAAAAGAAATCCAGATGTTGGGCTTGCGCGGGATTTACAGCCAGTTTATGGTGGAAAACCGGCCTACGCTCACCGGCATTGCCACGCCCTTTGCTTTTGAGTTTATTCCAGGCACCTGGCTAAACGGCATTCAACTGGCGAAAGGCGCCAGTACCGTAAACAACGGCTATACCGGCATTACCGGTCAGGTCAATGCAGATCTGGTAAAACCGCATACCGATCACCCCTTGTTTGTCAATGCGTTCACTTCTACGGAAGGCCGCGGAGAGCTGAACGTACATATGAATAAAAAAGGCAAAGGAAAAATCTCCCATGGTCTGCTCACCCACGCCAGTATTGTGGAAAACAAGTGGGACATGAACGACGACAATTTTTACGACGCCCCCAACCGGCACCAACTCAACGGCCTTTACCGCGTGTTTTACGAAGGACCCGAAGTCTGCGCCCAGTTCAACGTGCAGGCCCTCACCGATCGGCGGACCGGCGGACAGATCCGGCCGATCGATGGAATCCCCGGCCTTTTCGGGGTAGATCAGCAGAACGACCGGGTGGAAGTTTGGGGTAAAATGGGCCGCGAACACCTGTTTGGCAAACCCTACATCGAAATTGGGAATATCGTTTCCGCTTCATGGCACCATACCGAAGCCGTTTACGGCTCCAACCGCTATCAGGCCACGCAGCGCTCGGTGTATTGGCAGTCCCTTTTTCAAACCATCATCGGCACTACCGACCACAAGGTTGTTTTTGCGCCTTCGGTGCAACATGACAACATTGATGAAACGGTCAACGAGGGTGACCTCGGCCGTACCGAAACGGTCCCGGGGGCCATGGCCGAATACACCTTCAGCCGCCCGAACCTCGACATGGGCATCCCCGACCTGGTGGTTGTACTCGGCGGACGAGCCGACTGGAACAGCCGTTTCGGCTGGTTCCTGACGCCACGGCTGAGCGCGAAATACAACTTTAGCATCGAGAGTGTGGTGCGTATTTCAGCAGGACGTGGTTTCCGCTCGCCCAACCTGATCGCCGAAAACATCAGCCTCCTGGCCAGCAACCGCCCCCTCCATTTCGCTGCCGACCTGGGTTATGAGGAAGCCTGGAACTACGGCATCAACTTTACCCAAAATTTCAAACTGGCAGGCCGCAGCGGCAGTTTTAGTTTCGACTTCTACCGCACCAATTTTCAGCAGCAAATCCTGGTGGATGTAGACCAATCGCCTACCGACGTCTTTTTCTACAATGTTGACGGAAAATCATTTTCCAACAGTCTGCTGGCTACGCTCCAGTATGCACCATTGCCTGGCCTGGATGTCAAGTTGGTGTACAAATGGAATGACGTGCGCGCCACATTCGCCGATGGCCAAACCCGGGCAATCCCCCTTGTCGCCAAACACCGTGGACTCCTCACACTCGACTACACCACGCCCAACAAAAAGTGGATGTTCAACACCAATGTTCAACTCGTGGGCCCGCAACGCCTGCCGGATAATTCTCAGATCCCGCATGAATACGCACACGATTTTCACCGAAAAAAAAGCCCGGTGTATGGGCTGTGGAGTGCGCAGATCACCCGGAGCTGGAAAAAAGTCGAGTTTTACCTCGGCGGTGAAAACCTCACCGGCTTCCAGCAGCATCAGGCAATTATTGCAGTGAATGAACCCAACAGCCCTTACTTCAACGGTTCGCAACTTTGGGCGCCGGTGATGGGGACTGTTGGGTATCTGGGCGTTCGGTTTTCTCCCTCCGGCCTGTAACGCGAACTGTTAGTTCGCGTATCTTTTTTCCCAGGGCTGAAGCCCTGGGCTAAGAAGGGGAAGCCCTGGGCTAAGAAGGGCTAAAAAAGGCAAGCCTTGGGAAAAGGGAGGTAATTGCCCCATTCAAACCCCAATTTCAAGCAAAGAAATACCTGCTTTAATGAGTCAATTGGTCGCTTTTCAGTCCGGGAAACAAACCCGGACTGAAAAGACTGCCATACCGGCAATTCAGTATTTATCCGGGGTTTTTAGTCGAGAACTCCGGAATAGATTCCGCATTGCATGTACTTTTTGTGAACAACCGTAGCCCAACCGGCTACACAAACAGTAAATTTTCACGTTCACAAACAACAACTAAACATGAAGAATGCAATGACAATCAAACTGTTGGCGACCATCCTGGCCATTGGTACGGCCAGTTTTACCTGGTCGCAAGGAATCACCACACCCCGGACGGCCAGCCCTGCTGCCAGCCTTACCCAAACCATTGGCATTTCAACCGTCAAAGTGGAATACTCCAGGCCCTCCGTTCGGGGCCGGCAGATCTGGGGTGCACTCGTGCCATATGGCTGGAATGTGCAGGGCTTTGGCGCCGGCAATTCAGCCCCCTGGCGGGCAGGCGCCAATGAAAACACCGTACTGGAGCTTTCACATCCGGCAAAAGTTGCAGGCCAATCGGTTCCTGCCGGACGTTACGGCATGTTTTTCGTAATCAACGAAGACAACAGCGGCGAGGTGATTTTGTCGAAAGACAGCCGTTCCTGGGGAAGTTTCTGGTACCGGCCCGAACAGGATCAACTGCGGGCAAAAATTCAGCTGCGCGATATTCCGTCCACAGAATTGCTGACCTACGACTTTATCAATATGGATAAAAACTCGGCCGAGTTGGTGCTCAACTGGGAGAAGAAACAATTCCCGGTTAAGATTGAATTCGCTGTTGATGAACTGGTTATCGCCAACGCCGAAGATGAACTGAGAAATACCGTAGGATTCAGCTGGCAAGGCTACAGCAGTGCAGCGAATTATGCTTTGCAAAACAATATTGCCTCCGACAAAGCACTGGGCTGGATCGACCAGGCTATCGCTCAAAACAAGAGTTTTACCACACTGATCATCAAATCGAAACTGCTGAATAAGGCGGGCAAAACCGACGAGGCCGCGAAAATCGAGGCAGAGGCCATGACGATCGGCACTGAAGCCGAACTGAACCAGTTTGGCTACCAGCTCCTTGGCGCCGGAAAGCACGATGAGGCTATCAAAATCATGGCGCAAAACACCCAAAACCACCCGGACAGTGCTAACGCCTGGGACAGTTTGGGTGAAGCATATGCCATTAAGGGTGATAAAGAAAATGCCGTTAAGGCGTTTAAAAAGTCGCTCAGCATGAACCCGGCGCCTAACGTCAAAGCCAATTCTGAGAAGTACCTCAAGCAACTTGGGGCCATGTAACGCGAACGGTTAGTTCGCGTTGATTATTAAAACATGAATCATGCGAATCATGGGCAACTTGGCAATAATACCCCGAATAAAGCCCGTAGGGCTGACATTATTGTAGAAAATGGTTGCCTCACAGTTTTCCAAATGCCGTAGGCGTGGCATTATAATGCCGCACCTACGGCGCTATTATTTCTACGGTTATTAATTGCTACTAAAATGACAGCCCTACGGGCTTGCGTGGAGAAATTTAGCCCCTGATTCGCATGATTCATGTTTATCCAGTATTAATTCCAACGCGTCTTAGAAAAAATCACCACCAATAGAA
Organism: Lewinellaceae bacterium; assembly: GCA_020636075.1. Classification (GTDB taxonomy): domain Bacteria; phylum Bacteroidota; class Bacteroidia; order Chitinophagales; family Saprospiraceae; genus M3007. Next base: position 52,420 of record JACJYO010000012.1, read on the forward strand.
AAAGCCCATACAAGGCCGTAGGTATTGCCAAAATGGAAAGCAATGTCTTCGCCAGGCCCAAATAATCGTGCGCTTTCAACCACAGGCTTCCCAGTAATATCCCCGCGATCGCGGCCAACATCAGAAACCACATACCGGAATTTGACGAAGAGACGGAACCGTCTGTAATTCCGATGAAAAAGAAGACGATCGCAACCAGGGCGGCAATGGCATCTATACCCCATAGTATCCAAAAGGTGATCATGGCTTAAAAGTTTAGAATTCAAGTTATAGGGTGGAAAAACGATGATCAAATATAACCTTGTCCCGCTTTCCAATCAGTTCCCCGCAGCAGGCTCTTTTTCAATAAAAATCTGTTTGCAAACATTTTGCTCCGTTTGATAAATCACAACGATTTGTCCATCCGGATCGGATCCGGCCGACACTGCATCTTTTGCTTTTAAAAAATAGGGAAACCAATACCGGACTGCCAAGGGGTCCAGCTCATCCACTTGTTCGCCCACATATTGCTTCGTTTCCACATAAAATGGTTTTTGCAAATTTTTATCCGCCCATTCCACAGCGTGCCGGCTTGCCGTATCCAACCAGGCCGATGCGCGTTTGGCACGCGGATTTACAGCAACCTGTTTTTTTAATTCCTGCAGGGCAGGGATTGAGTGGCCCTGGATACGCAACACAAACGTACAATTGTCCTGCAGCCAACTGCTGCGCTCCAGGCTGCGCACCGTGGCCGGGGGCAAAATTTTCTGATAATCGTCGTCGCTGCTGGCAGGTTCCATAAATTGGATCTGAAACTCCGTTTGCGCAGTGTTCGGCCAAACGCCGAGGGCCGCAAGAATCGCCTGCAAAACTTTTTCCCGAAATTCAACGGTGGACTCGGTAAAAACCCAGATGTCGGCCAACGCACCGTCCACGCCAGCGGAGACAAGCAGGTTTCGTTTTTCCAACTCCGTGTACAAACTGCGGGCGGCGTAAACCTGGTTCAGGGCATTTTGGTAAGCGGAATTGATTGTTGATGGCGCAAGCCCGCCATCCGGAGCCGAACGGTCCCAGATAACCGTAAACTGGACTGCCGAATCTGCTTTGGAGGCCAGTACGACGCGGAAGGTATTTTTATCCGAGCTGATCCATTGATTTTTGGCGTACGATGTTTTTAAAACTTCAAATTGGCCGGGAAAGGACTTTTCCAGCCAGGTACGTACCGCTTGCGTCGTTTCATTTTTTCGGGCGCAACCAAACAGAAAGAACATAAAGAAACAGGTGAAGGCCAATGCCGTTTTTTGAAATTGTGCCATTTGTCTAGCAGTAACCATTGCTTGTCAAAGATGAACCCGTCACCGGATCGGGTTAAATTTTTCCGGTCCGGGCGTAGTCAGAACACGGCGGGGTGCGGCAAATCCGGATTAAGCCGCTGCTCAGCGATCCAGCCATTTTTTAAAGCCCGGGGCCTTTTCGCGGCTGATATCCACCTCAATTTTCAATGGCGCCTTCAATGTTATGGTCAATTTTTGGTTTTCGTGCGGGCGAACACTTTGGATGGCGTCGATATGGATAATATACTGGCGATTGGCGCGGAAATACACTTTAGGGTCGAGCAGCGCCTCAATTTCATCCAGGGTATTGTAGTCGAGCAGGTAGCGATCGCCGGCGAAGGTGTACAGGTAGTTGAGTTGCTCCCGGGCAAAGCAGGCAATTTCTGCGGTTGGGATCGGCACCCATTGGTTTCGCAAGCTGGCGATAAATTTTTCCTTGTATACGCCGCCCCCGGCCGATTCGGGGTTTTGCAGCATGCGCAACAACTCGGGCCAATTCACCGCTTCGGTCGATTGGCGGCTCACCAGCGTCCGGCAGCGGTCGATCGCCTGGCGGAGGTCTTCCTCGTCTACGGGTTTGAGCAAATAATCCACGCCGTTGTTTTTAATTGCACGGATGGCATACTCATCAAAGGCCGTTGTAAAAATTACCGGGCATTTGAGCTGGTAATCTTCAAACAGTTCGAAGCTAACGCCATCGCCCAATTGAATATCCATGAAGATCAGGTCGGGTTCGGCATTGTTCAAAAACCATTTCCGGGCTGTTTTCAAACTGGGCAAATGCTCCAGTACGGTCACGTCGGGCGCCACCTGTTCGATTTTGTGGCGCAGTTCGCGGGCAATCAGAAGTTCGTCTTCAATGATGAGGGCTTTCATATTTCGGCATGTAATTTTTTTGAAAAACTAAGAACCTGTCTACGTCCTGCGCGGTGGCAACAACGGTATCTGCACAATGAACCAACCGTTTTCTTCGCTCGTTTTCAGCGGTTTATCGGTCAGATACTGGTAAAGCGAGCGCAATTTATTCAGGCCCTGTTTGTTGCTTGTTTCCACCATGTTCCGGCGTTGAATATTATTGCGCACCAAGAGATACCCGTTTTCCGTAACAATCTCTATCCGAAGGGGTGACTCTTCATCCAGGGTATTGTGCTTGATGGCATTTTCCAGGAGGTTTTGCAGGGTTACCGGCACAATTTCGTGATTTGCATACGCCTCGTCGATATCAAAATGCACCTGCAAGGCATCGCCAAAGCGGGTGTGTTGCAGGTGGATAAAGTGCCCGGCAAATTCGATTTCGTCGGATAAACGCACCCGCTCATTGTCGGGGCTTTGCAACATGTACCGGTACATTTTACTCAGGGCATTCAAAAATGTGCCGGCTTTTTGCGGTTCAAACCGGATCAGGCTGCCCAATGAAGCCAGGGAATTGAACAGGAAATGCGGATTCAGTTGTTGGGTCAGGTTTTCGTATTGAACTTGCGCTTTTTCCTTTGCCAGTGCCTGTGCTTTGCGCTCCAGTTGATGTAATGCCCGCCGGTACCGCACCCGCCGCAGGGCAAACCAGCCAGCGAGGGCAAGCAATCCAAGCCCCAGTATGCTCCAAAACCAATTGGATCGATACCAATATTCTCCAACCCGGATCCGGAGGGTTTGCTCCGGCACATCCCAGTTGTTTGGGTCGGTGGTGGCTTTGTACCGGAACGTGTAGTTGCCCGCCGGCACATCCGTATAGTTGGCCAGGCGTTCACGCGTATAGGTCCATTGCAGGTCATATGGTTCCATACGGTAGGCGTACCAGGTTTGCCGGGGATTGCGGAAGTTGAGCGCGGTCATCTCCAGGGAGAAAAAGTTCTGTCCCGGTGGAAAATAAATTTCCTCCAGTTCCTCACTGTTTAACGCCGTGTCGAACGGCCGGTTAAACACGCGTACCGAAGATAGCAGCAAGGGCAATTCCGCATGGCGGGGGGTGTAACGTTCCGGGTCAAAAAGCAAGAAACCCCGCCGGGTAGAAAACAGAAAACTGCCATCGCGCAGCTTGCACGGAGATAGATCGGAAAACTCATCGGTCGGCAAGCCATCGTGCACATTGAACCGGCGAATACGCTGCCGGGTGCTGTCGAACAGCAATAAGCCCTGCGAGCTGCCTACCCAAATACGGTTGTGGCGGTCGGCCAGCACACCCGAGGTCCGGTTAGCCGGCAAGCCGCGTGCGCGATCAAAATTTGTAAACTGAAAGGTCGACGGGTCAATTGCCGACAGCCCGTTGGAGGTACTTGCCCAGATTACGCCGTTGGAATCTTCGGTCACATTGAACACGAAATTGCCAATAAGTGTGGAATCGTTCTCCGGTGTGCGCTCCCAATGGCGGGCAGTGCCCTCCGTGGGATTAAAACAAAGCAGCCCCCGGCCATCGAGGCCGAACCAAAGCAGTCCCCGGCTATCTTCAAAAATACTGTGCCCGAACAATCCGGCGTAAAGGCCCAGCACCGGATGTTCCCGAATACTCCGGGCTTTGGTTTCGCCTGCCGGCAAATAAAAATGCCCATCACGCGTCCCCCCAAACCAGAGGGTACCCTGTCGATCCTCGGCAATGACCAGGTAATACGCTTCGGGCAGGCCATCTTTTTCCGTCAAAAACTCCATGCGGCCGGAAGCCAGGTTGTACCGGTTCACTCCGGTTGCCGTGCCGATCCACAGGCGCCCTTGCCTGTCGAGGCAGAGTCCGCGCACGGAGTTGTCGTGCAGCAATGTTGGCTTTCCTTTACGGTTTTGAAAACTTCGGTATTTGCCTGTACGCCGGTCGTATTGAAACAAGCCAGAGCCAGTTGCCAGCCAAAGCGTACCGTCGGGTGCTTCAACAGCGCTTCGGGCCCAACGGCTGCCTTCATTGTTTTCATCACTGCCGGGCAAAAGCGTCTGGAACAGGTTGCGGTCAGGATGAAACCAGGAAGCGCCAATGCCGGAAATCCCGAGCCAGATAAACCCGTTTTTATCCTGAAACGCGCAGTTGATATTATTGCCGGGTATACTGTTCGGCAAATACGGGTTATTGTCGATAGTCTGAAAACGGTCGGTTTGGGCATCGTACAATGCCAGCCCTGCCTGTCCGGTCGTAGCCCAAAGCCGGTTTTGAGCATCCTTAAAAATTGCGGTTACAATGTTCGGCAGCCCATCCTGGGCAAACTCCAGGTCGCGATACACCCGGCAATCCTGAAAATTCAGATCGGTGCGAAAAATAAGGGTAGGCGCACTTCTGGCGGTAACCCACACCGTCCCGTCGTCCATGATCCGGAAGCGGTGAATGCGCTGACCGCGCAAGCAGGCAGGCAAGGGAACTTTCGTCGTTTTTTGGCTTTGCAAATCCATCAAAACCAAGCCTGTATCGCGGGACATGTAGAGTTTGTTCCGATGCAATTGCATATCCCCGATTTGGGTGCTCAGCAGCACATTGGCATTGGGCTCGTCCCGGTACAAGTGCAGGTTTCCGCTCGCAGTTTCCAATTTCAAAAGGCCCTGTCGGCTGGCAATGTGCAAAATACCCGGCGCCGTTTCTATAACCGGGCCAACCCAGGAAATCTTGCCGGCGCCGTATTGCCGGAATTGTTTTTTGGAAAAATCGTATTCCATCAAGCCGTGCAAAAAGCAAATCCAGAGCCGCCCGTTCGAATCGCTGTAGATGTAGCGCACGTTGCTGGGAATGATGGAAGTACTGTCGCCGAACTGGTGTTCAAATGTTTGAACGGAATACCCGTCGTAGCAGTTAACCCCGTCGGAAGTGCCCAGCCAAATGTAACCGTAGCGGTCCTGGCCAATGGCTCCGACGTTGCCGGAAGTTAGTCCTTGTGCAGTGGTAACTGTTTGAAAAGCATAGGATAAAGGTTGCGCCCACACCGTTTGAGCAGCAAAGATCAGATAAATGAACAAACAGTGTGGGCGCAACATGGCCATGCCAATAATTTGGTTTACTGATATTTATGAAAAACGGTGTACGCGTTGCCACTGTCGAAGGCCAAAGCGGCCGATATCGGGTAACCGTCCGCATCGAAGGTATAAACATAGTTGACAAACCAACTCACTTTTCCGTCGCGGAAGCCGGTGTATTTGGTGGCCAAATGTTTGTTCGGTTTTCCGGTAAAGAAATTGCCAATATTGAGGTGCTGCCAGCTCAGGCCCGACCGGTCTTCCGTGTTCTGGTCGTACTCCCAGGCCCCGCCGTAATCGTATACACCGTTGACATACACTTCAAAGTTTGCCATGTCGCCGTTTTTGTAGGTGTACCGGTAATCGTATATGGATTCGCCGGCGCTGTAGTTTGAGATAACCCGTTTCAAATAACCGGCGGCATCGTATTCAAAAGTGTACACCACATTGCGGGGTATGCCATTGAATGCACTCACGGCACTGCCTTCGGTTACAAATCCCTGTGCATTCAGTTTGCCGGTAAAGTTGTATACCACGCTGTTTACAGAAGTTCGCTTCGAAACAATATGCACTTCATTGTTGGTATAACTTACATCCGTGATGTCTTCGCCGTCGCTCTGATGAATCACCCGCCCCTTGGCGTCATACTTGATAACCAACGGGTTGATGTCTACGCCCTGATACGTAAAGCCCACAAGTTTTTTAGTTGTTTGCTGGGGAGTGGGATTACCGGGGCCGGGTTGGGTTTGGTCGTCTTTGTGGCAGGCAGTCAGCGCTGCCAGGAGCAGCAAGGCTGCCAGTTGAGATGGTTTCATTTGAAAAAAATTAGTGTTTGTTAATCGTTTGTTGTGTGTTCAGCCGCCGCGATCATGGTTCCGCTAATCAATTGGTAACAGGTCGTCCAGGCTTCGGCAGTCGCTGGCGTCCAATCATCGCCCAGGCCGGATTCCAACGTCCAAAGCAAGGCGGCACCAACGTATTGGTAGTGTTTTGGCCGGACACCGTACTCGACGTGACGTTGCGCCAGGTCAGTCAGTTCCTGTTGCAGATGATTTATGTCGTCAAGTCGAGTAACCATGGCGTGCAGAGTGGCAATCAGTTTTTGGTTTTGGCCACTCATCTCTTTTGGGAACATGCGCCGAAGTTCGGGGTGGTCCAAAAACAGTTTGCTGTAAAACAGGTCGCCCACTTGGGTTTGATCCAGGTCGCGGAGGAGGCGCCAGGAGCTTTTAACCAATGTGATCTGCTTTTGCGTCATGTTTTTGTTTCAGTGTCGAATCCCGTTTTGTTTAATGGAACAAAAGTAGCAGGCAGGGCATGCGGCTCCAATTTTTAAACTATGAACCGGGGCAAATTGAAAATGAGGCGGGGGGCAAGGGAAATTAAACTTCTTTTCCCAGCCATGAATGGCTGGGCTAATAAGGCGCCTTTCGTTTTTATTGATTGGCCATCCGCAACCCAGCCATTCTTATCTCAGCCTGTTCGTAACCCAGCCTGTTCTTAGCCCAGCCTGTTCTTAGCCCAGCCATTCATGGCTGGGCGGAAGAGCGGATTACCCCAACCAGCGTATTGAAGCCCAATACGTAAAAGTTTAACTTGCAGGCTAATAATGTAATATGAATAACCTGCCCGTATCATCCCATGAAAAAAATCGCTACGTTAATCCTCCTTGCGCTTTGCACCCAAGTTCAACTTGCTGCCCAGTGCAATCCCGATACCGAGCCACCGATGGTGGCGGCGGCCCAAGGCTTGACAATTACCTGGTTGCCCAATTGTTTTATCATACTTTTTGCTACCGATTTTTTAGATACGCTGAGCGACAACTGTACCCCGGGCGATCAAATAGAGTTTGCCATCCGTAAAACAGAAACGGGTACAGGCTTTCCGACCAATCCGGACGGCAGTCCACAACTTTACGTCCAATACGAGGCTTGCGACCAAGGTGCAAATTACGTGGAAGTGTGGGCCCGCGATCAGGCTGGCAATACCAGTGTGGACACGGCTTTGTTATATGTATGGGACTATGGCGGCTTTTGTGACTGTTTTAGCGGCAAGATTCGAGCATGTGCATCCACTGTCAATAATGAACCGGTTGAGGAGGTGTCCTACGAGCTTTGCTTAAACCTTCCGGTGCTCCCGGTTTCCTGTTTTTTCAGGACAGGTAACTGCGAACTATTTTCCGGCATCTATTTTGGCACACATCCAGTTATTACCCCGACAAAAAACAATGACCCGCTGAACGGCGTATCCACCTTCGACCTGGTTTTGATAAACAAGCACATTCTTGGCACTCAGCCCTTTGACAATCCGTACCAACTGATTGCCGCTGACGCCAACAACAGCGGTAGTGTCTCCACCTTCGACATTGTGGAACTCCGCAAATTGATCCTGGGCAATTACACCACACTGCCCAACAACACTTCCTGGCGGTTTTTACCCAAAGGGTATACGTTTCCCAACCCGGCTAACCCGTTTAGCCAGGCGATCCCGGATTCAATCGGAATCAACGATTTTTTTGCATGGGAAACCCAGGTTGATTTCACCGGAATAAAAATCGGCGACATCAGCGGCAATGCAATTCCTGACTCCTTGATTTCCCTCGACGATCGTTCTGAAAGCCTCCTTCAACTGGAAGATCATTTTCTTCAGCCCGGACAAACGACCCGAATCCCACTCCATTTTAGCGAAATAACTAAATTGCTCGGCCTGCAATTTGCCCTCGGATTTGATCCTTTGGCGTTGGAAATTTCCGGGCTGGATCTCAGTGAGCGGCTGACTCGAAGTCAGCCGCTCACTACCGGCTTCACTGCAGGCCGGTTTTTCGCCCAGCCTCAACCCGGCCTGCTCACTTTCAGCTGGGACGACGCAAATACCACTACCCTGTCCGCCGGCGAACCAATTTTGTTTTTAGAAATAAAAGCCCGGCAAGCACTCCAACTCAGCCAGGCCTTTCACCTGAAATCCGAACGTTTGCACCCTGAACTGTACACCGCCGACGGGACCATCCACTCCATGGCGCTCGATTTTTTGGCTGCGCCAAAAATTGAACAAACCCGCGTTTTCCCGGCTGCGCCAAATCCGGTAAGTGGGCCGGTATCCATTCCGGTTGCCCTGGTGGAGCCCGGCAATCTGATGCTCGAGATTTTTGATTTAAACGGGCGGCAATTGCACCGGCAGGAGGTTTTCCTGGGTACTGGTTTGCATCGGATTGAAATTCCTGTCGAGGTATTGGCCGGTAATCGCGGGGTATTGCCCTATCGCGTGGTGGTGGGCGATTTAATTGAACTTGGAAAATTGATTTGCCCGTAATGGGAAACGGCAACCCATCCCGCGATGCCGTAGGGGCGATCGCAAGGGTCGCCCCTACGGCATCGCGGGATGGGTTGCCGGGATACGGGCTGGGCCGTTTTAAAAACCTGACAGACCAGGGATTACCCAATCTAAAGTATTGAAAAACAGCACATACAAATTTAACTTGCTTGCTGAAACCAACCCGGCATCCCATGAAAAAAATCGCTACGTTAATCCTATTCGCTTTTTTCACACACTTCCAACTTACTGCCCAATGTAACCCCGACATCGAGCCGCCTGTGGTGGCGGCCCTGAATGACCTGTGCATCAATTTTATATCCCCGGGAAAAGCAACCATCCATGCGTCTGATTTGATTTCGTTTAGTTCAGACAACTGCACCGCAAAAAATGATTTGGTATACGCTATTCGCCGGTTGGGATCAGGAACCGGCTTCCCCACTGATACCGCCGGCAACCCGCAAACGCAAATTACGTACGACTGCTTCAACTACGGTGTACAGCAGCTGGAAGTCTGGGTACGCGACGAAGCCGGAAATGCCAGTTGGGACTCTTCGCTGATCGTTTTGATTGACAAATTTGATTTCTGCCATCTTGATCCGATTTGGGGTAACGGTTGCGCAAAAACAGAATTCAACGAACTAATCACCGAGACTACCTGGAATTTTGACCTGGAACCGCCAGTCGATTTTCATCCTTGTCTTCCACACCCGCCCTATACCAGCCCTTGCCTGCAGCAAATGTTTATTGGTAAAACGGCCACCACAATCCGGCCGAGTTTGAATAAAGACCCGCTGAACGGCGTTTCGACCTTCGACCTCGTATTGATCAACAAACACATTCTCGGCGTTGAACCGCTGAGCTCTCCGTATAAAATACTGGCCGCTGATGCCAACAACTCCAAGTCGGTTTCGATTTCGGATGTGGTGGAATTGCGCAAGCTGCTGCTTGGTATATACACCGATTTGCCGCAGCGCGAATCCTGGGGCTTTGTTCTGAAAAGTTTTCAATTTCCCGATCCTGCCAATCCCTTTGCAACGCCTGTGCCCGGTACGCTGGAGTATGTTTATCAACCAAACCTAAACGAAAATTTTATCGGTTATAAAGTGGGCGACGTGAATGGGAATGCAGTTGCCAATGCGCAAGCACCGGCAGAGGAGCGGTCAACCACCTCGCTCCGGCTTCCCGATCCGATGCTGCTCCCGGGACAAACAGCACAAATCCCACTCTATTTTAGTGAATCAGCCGAATTACTCGGCCTGCAATTTGCCCTCGAATTTGACCCTTTGGCGTTGGAAATTTCCGGGCTGGAACTCAGTGAGCGGCTGACTCGAAGTCAGCCGCTCACTACCGGCTTCACTGAAGGCCGGTTTTTCGCCCAACCTCAACCTGGCCTGCTCACTTTCAGCTGGGACGACGCAAATACCACTACCCTGTCCGCCGGCGAACCGTTTTTGTTTTTAGAAATAAAAGCCCGGCAACCGCTCCAACTCAGCCAGGCTTTTCACCTGAAATCCGAACGTTTGCACCCTGAACTGTACACCGCCGACGGGACCATCCACTCCATGGCGCTCGATTTTTTGGCTGCGCCAAAAATTGAACAAACGCGCATTTTTCCGGCTGCGCCAAACCCGGTAAGTGGGCCGGTATCCATTCCGGTTGCCCTGGCTGAGCCCACCAACCTGATGCTTGAGGTTTTTGATTTAAACGGGCGGCAATTGCACCGGCAGGAGGTTTTCCTGGGCACTGGTTTGCATCGGATAGAAATTCCTGTCGAGGTATTGGCCGGTAATCGCGGGGTATTGCCCTACCGCGTGATGGCAGGCAATCTTCTTAGCAGCGGAAAAATCGTGCGGCTTTAATTTTGTTTTCCCAGCCATGAATGGCTGGGCTAAGAAGGCTGCTCCCATTCCTTACAAACGTTTTTCTCAGCCCAGGCCTTAAGGCCTGGGCTGAGAAATGAAGCCCCCGGGAACTTTTAAAGCCGCAACCCGGTTTTGCCCCCAGTAAACCAATTCCCATCATGCGCTTTCCCAGGCAACATACGATATTCAGTTGGGGCGTCTGTCCCAGTTGACCCCATGCGTGCTGTACGCGCGCTGCATTTTTAATTTCAAGTTTTAAGTAAAAAAACTGTTCAATCATGACCAATCGCACGGCACGTCTCCGTCGCGAACAGGAGGCGTATGCACTGGAATGCCTGCGTAAAGAGGCTTTCCGAAAATCCAAACACCAACAGCGGCTGCGGCGCTCCGCACACCGCTTGCAACCTGCCCTGGAGCAACAATTGTCCATTCAGGAGGCGGAGCAAAGCCGGGTACTGCGCAGTTTGTTGCGCCGCAAATCCACGCGTGAAACCTTTGGCAGCAATCATGGGTTCTTCCTGGCGGTATTGCACTGCCTGGGCAGCGGTCAGCACTGGCGCGATCTGAATAGCTGGCATGCACCGCGCAGCCGCCGGCCTGCCCGGGTGTTCGACAGCCTGGCCCGGCATGTGTTCATCAAGTTCCCGCTACCACCGGCATTGTACCGCGCCGTGTTGAAATCAACTGCCGGGGAGGGTGATGTAAATTACCCGGTGATCAACTGGTTTTTACATGTGGCAGCCGGCGACAACCTGAGCCGGGCGCCCGGGTTGCCCTTTGAATTCACTAAAAAGGCAGCGCATTTTCTCGAACAAGCGCCTGAGGAGCTCGGCATCACCAAAGCCATGCGCTGGGCACAAGTCCGCGCTATGGGCGGAGGCCCGGAGCTTGCACTGGCTTTTTCGCATGCGCTGGACCAGTCGTTCGGCGATTTTGAAGCGGAATGGTCGGCAGTCATTCGATTTGTCGTGCGGTACTGGAAAGACGACCATGCCGAACGGGTACCACGCATTGTGGACTTTGTGCGGCATCAACGGCTCGAACCGTTGACGATTGAACTCAGCGATGTCAAACAAACAGTGGAACCGCTCTATCCCGGCTTCGATATCCGTCAGGCTTCCGAGCAATCGTTGCTGCATCGCATGCAAACCTGGGAGGCACATGTTAAAGCAGCTGCGCAGGCTGTTCGCGAGGCTCCATTTCCAAGAATGGGTTTGGAAGACTGCTATCAAATCCACACGGCGTATGGACCTGTGCGCATCCAACGGTTGAAAAACATTATGGCATTGCTTAAAGAAGGCAAACTCATGCGTCACTGTGTAGGCGGATACGGAGTCCAATGCCGCGACGGTTATTCCAGTATTTGGAGTATCCAAATGGAAAACGAGCGCCGCCGGCTGGCCACGATTCAACTCGGACGGAACAAACAAGTCCTGCAATTCCGCGGCAAAGCCAATAGCCAGCCTGGCCCGGAGGCAAAAGCGGCAGTTTCCGTTTGGATGAGGATGCCGGATGTGCAGCGCCTGTAGTAGGGCGACCCTCGCGGTCGCCCTACTAGGGTTTGGCGACCGCAAATCAGGGCGACCGTAAATCAGGGCGACCACAAATCAGGGCGACCGCAAGGGTCGCCCCTACAAGATTGAGGTTGATGAGACCAAGTTGCTGAGGCGAAATCAAAATCCCGTTATTTATTCAAGTGCAGGTTTTCTCAAAAGGGGATTTCCCCATGCCCCAAATTGACCAACAAACGGCGTCCTCTCTCAATTCCGCGATGCCGTAGGGGCGATCCTTGCGGTCGCCCTACCCTCGCGGTCACCCTACCCTTGCGGTCGCCCCTACGACGGTACAACGTGTTTGTGTATTTTGCCGCAAATTTCTAAGCTATGCGACACCTCTTCCTTTCCCTTTGCCTGCTGCTAAGCAGCACTATCCTGTTTTCCCAAAAAAACGAAATCGTATTCGCCACCAACCCCTGCCTGACGCCCGATGGCCGAACGGTTGTTTTCAGCCTGGAAGGCGACCTTTGGAAAGTACCCGCAACCGGTGGCCCGGCTACGCGCCTGACCGCCATGCAAGGCGATGAGCTTTACCCGCGGGTATCGCCCGACGGACGTTGGATTGCCTTCACGGGTGCACAATACGGCAGCCAGGATGTTTATGTCATGCCGGCCGATGGTGGTGAAATCCGCCAGTTAACGTTTCATGAGGCTTTCGATCACGTGGATAGTTGGTCATGGGATTCACGCTTTGTGTATTTCACCTCCAACCGATACAACCGGCAATCGGGCTATAAGGTGGCCGTCGAAGGGGGCACACCGATCCGTTTGTTTGGCAACTATTTCAACACGGTACACACGATTGTAGAGCATCCGAATACCGGAGAAGTATTTTTTAACGAAACCTGGGAAAGCAAATTTGCCGCCAACCGCAAGCGCTACAAGGGCCCATATAACCCGGATATCCAGTCGTACAATCCCCGAACCGGCGAGTTCAAGGTGTATACCGATTGGGAGGGCAAAGACATGTGGTACAGCATCGACCGCCAGGGCAAAATCTATTTTGCCTCCGACAAAGCCAACGGTGAGTACAATTTGTGTGAATTGCGGCGCGGCAAAACAGTAGAGCTCACCAAATTTTCTACTTCAATAAAAAATCCGCAGGTAAGTGCCAACGGTGAAAAAGTGGTTTTTGAAAAAGACTACCAACTCTGGCTCTACGATGTTGCCTCTGGAAAAAGTTCAAAACTGCAAGCCCAGTTTTTTGACAACGGTACACTCGAACGCGAACAGGATTTCCAGGTCAAAGGCGAAGTCGAGCGTTTTGATGTGTCGCCCGACGGTAAAAAACTGGCCATGGTGAGCCGGGGGCGCCTATTCGCTGCTGATGTGAAAGGGAAATTTGTGACAGAACTTCCGACCAATTCGCGCGGACGCGTGCTGGAAGTCCGTTGGCTGGCCGACAACAAAATGCTGTTGTACAATATGACCAATACCAATGGCTACACCAACTGGTACACCATTGCCGCCGATGGCTCGGAAGCCGAAACCCAACGCACGAATGCGCAACGCAACGAGCGGGATATGGTACTCAACGCCGAACGAACCAAAGGCGTATACCTCAGCGGACGTGACGAAGTGCGGCTCATCGACCTCGATTCTTCGTTCACAACAACCCTGGTGGCGAAGGATGAAATTTGGGGCTTTCAGAACCCGGACCCCGGCTTTTCACCCGACGGGGCCTATGTGTATTATTGTGTTCGGCGCAATTTCGAGCAGGACATCGTAGTCTATCACCTCGCCACTAAAACCGCCACCAACCTGACCAATAGCGGGGTATCTGAAACTGCGCCGTTCTGGTCACCCGACGGTCGTTGGATGTATTTTATCGCCGACCGGATTCGGCCGGGTTACCCCTATGGTCTGGGCAATGCCAAACTATATCGCATGCCGTTGGAGAAGTATGATGAGCCTTTCAAAAGTGAAAAGTATTCGGCGCTGTTTGCTGCACCCGACACGACGAAAGGCAAAGAGGCTAAAAAGGATTCAGTGAAAATCACTACCCCGGAAACTATTGATGCGGCAGCGATCCGTGAATTGATCGAACAAGTAGGCCCGGATTTCGGTACGCAAACGGGTGTTTACGTTACCCAAAAAGAAGACAAGACCACGGTGCTGTTTACATCCAACCACGGCGAAGGAGACTTTAATTTATGGAAAATCACGTACGAGCCGTTTGAAAAACCCAAGACAGAAAAAATCGAAGGCGCCAAAACAGCTGATCTGCAAGTGGTTGAAGTCAAGGACAAACTGTACGCCTGTTTCGGCGGAAACCTGTACACCGTGAATCTGGATGGGAAAAAGGTGGAAAAAATTGATATCGACCAAAAGTTCCGAAAAAATCTCGCCGATGAGTTCAACCAGATGTTTTATGAAACCTGGGCCAACCTGGAGGAGAATTTTTACAATGAAGATTTTCACCAGACCGATTGGCCCGGCATGAAAGCGCGCTACGCCGAATTTTTACCCCAACTCCGCACCCGCGACCAGCTGCGCATACTCATGAACGATATGCTTGGCGAGTTGAACTCGTCGCACATGGGCTTCCGTTCGACCGGGTCGGAGGAGCAGGTTTTTTACAAAACACAAACCGCTGAAACAGGTATTCTTTTTAAAAATGAATCGCCTTACGAGGTCGACTATGTAGTAAAAAATAGCGCTGCCGACAAAAAAACAATCGATGTCCGTTCTGGCGATGTGTTGGTAGCAGTCAATGGTCAACCGGTTGATCCGGCGGAAAACCGGTCGCGGTATTTCACTTTGCCATCGTTGGATGTGGAAATGGCCCTCCGCTTTCGGCGCAACACCTCTGAATTTGACGTCATGGTGCACCCGCAACGCTCCGGCGCACTCAACTCCCTGCTCTACGACGAATGGATCGAAAACAACCAGCGCATCGTGGATGAAAAGGGTAACAAACGCATTGCCTACGCCTATATGCGCAATATGGGCTCGGGTGAACTGGAGAAGTTTTTCATCGACATGAATACGGAGGCCTACGCGCGGCAGGGGCTGATCCTCGACCTGCGCTACAATACCGGCGGCAATGTGCACGACGATGTTTTGCGTTTTCTGAGCCAACGGCCTTATCTCAAATGGAAATACCGCGAAGGGGCTTTCACGGTACAGTCCAACTTTACCCCGGCGGCCTACCCGATTGTGTTGCTCATCAATGAGCAATCGCTGAGCGACGCCGAGATGACAGCAGCGGGCTTTAAACAGTTGGGGCTGGGCAAAATTATCGGTACCGAAACCTACCGCTGGATCATTTTCACTTCCGGGAAAAGTCTGGTCGACGGTTCCTTTTACCGGCTACCCTCCTGGGGTTGCTACACACTCGATGGAAAGAATCTGGAAAAAGAAGGCGTGACACCCGACATCGAAGTAAAAACCACGTTCAAAGACCGGCTCGAAGGGAGGGACCCGCAGCTGGAGCGTGCGATTGAGGAGGTAAAACGGGGGATGTAGGATAATTGGGATATTGGGATATTAGAATGGCCCGGTGCACAAGAAACACACCGGGCCATTCTAATATCCCAATATCCTAATATCTTAATATCTCAATATTACGCCCCTTCCAGTGCCGCCGCTCCGCCAACTATCTCACCCAATTCGGTGGTGATTGCCTCCTGACGGGCTTTGTTATAGTTAATCCGCAGATTTTTGAGCAGTTCCTCTGCGTTATCGGTGGCACTATCCATTGCAGTCATCCGGGCGCCATGTTCACTGGCGTGTGTATCGAGCAGTGTTTTGTGAAACTGGAGTTTCAGAATACTTGGTACCAGCGATTCCAACAACTCCTGCTTGTCGGGTTCGAAAATATAATCGGCCCGCATTTTCGAACTGCTGTTACTTTCCAGTTTGGCTACCGGCAGCCATTGTTCTACTGTTGGGAACTGCATGGCGGCATTTTTGAACCTGCCGTACACAATATCGATGGCGTCGTATGTTCCGCTTGAAAAAGCATCCATCAGACTTTGGGCAACTTCGCTGGTCAGTTCATATTCAAGGTTGCTAAACAGGGCGATGTGCTCGGTGATGTACGTCAGGTCCTTAAAACGGCGTCGGAAGTAGTCATTCCCTTTTTTACCGATAAACAAAACAGAAACATTGCCTTCGGCGCGCTGCTGCGCATACTTCGAATCGATATGTGCCAGCGCTTCCTTGTTGATATTGGTGTTGAAGGCGCCGCAAAGGCCACGGTTGGAGGTTACGACCACAACCAGCACTTTTTTGGCCGGGCGCGCCTTACCGAACTTGGTCGAAGCATCGTTGCCAAGGTTCGACAGGATATTCGACAACATGCGGTTGAGCCGGTCGGAATAAGGGCGCATTTGCACGATAGCGGCCTGCGCTTTGCGCAATTTGGCCGCGGAAACCATTTTCATGGCCTTCGTGATCTGCTGCGTCGAGATAACCGACTTGATGCGTTCGCGTACTTCTTTTAAACCACCTGCCATATCGTAACGCCAAGCGCTGCTTGGCGGAGTTTATGATGAATTAGGTTTGTCAATTTTATAAACAAAGGATCTCCGGCGCGCATTTTCAGCGCACCGGAGGTGCGCTGTTACTTATACTGCCCGGTCAGACCGACAGCCAGTTCTTTCACTTTTGCCAGGCTGGCCTCTTCAAGTTTGCCTTTGCGGAATTCTTCCAGAATTTCGGGCAATTGCTGCTCCATTTTCATCAGGAAGAGTTCTTCAAATTCGCCAACTTTATCGAGCGGCACGTCGCGCAGCAGGTTGTTGGTGCCGAGGTAAATGATCGCTACCTGCTTTTCCACCGATACCGGGCTATACTGCGCCTGCTTCAAGATTTCCACGTTGCGGGCGCCTTTCGACAACACGGCCTGCGTAGCAGCATCCAGATCGGAACCGAATTTGGCAAAAGCCTCCAGTTCACGGTATTGTGCCTGGTCGAGTTTGAGCGTACCGGCGATTTTCTTCATCGACTTGATCTGGGCGTTACCACCTACCCGGCTTACGGAGATACCTACGTTGATCGCGGGACGTACACCGGCGTTGAACAAGTTGGATTCGAGGAAGATCTGCCCGTCGGTGATAGAAATCACGTTGGTCGGGATATACGCAGATACGTCACCGGCCTGGGTTTCGATGATCGGCAATGCCGTCAGCGAACCGCCACCTTTGACCATACCGGCAGCAACGAGGCTGGGCGGCAGGTCATTCATATTGCGGGCTACCTTTTCGTCACCAATAACTTTAGCAGCGCGCTCGAGCAAACGGCTGTGGAGGTAGAATACGTCACCAGGATAAGCCTCGCGGCCCGGTGGGCGACGCAGCAACAGAGATACCTCGCGGTATGCTACAGCCTGCTTGGAAAGATCATCGTAAATGATCAGTGCCGGACGGCCGGTATCGCGGAAAAACTCCCCGATGGCAGCACCCGCGAACGGTGCGTAGAACTGCAGCGGCGCCGGGTCGGAAGCGGAAGCGGAAACGATCACCGTGTAAGCCATGGCGCCGTACTCTTCCAGGGTGCGGGCTACCTGCGCTACCGTAGAGGCTTTCTGGCCACAGGCAACATAGATGCAGAAAACAGGCTCGCCGCGATCGTAAAATTCTTTTTGATTGATAATGGTATCGATGGCGATAGCCGACTTACCGGTCTGGCGGTCGCCAATGATCAGTTCCCGCTGGCCACGGCCGATGGGGATCATGGAGTCGATAGCCTTGATACCGGTTTGCAAGGGTTCACTTACCGGCTGGCGGTAAATTACACCCGGCGCTTTGCGCTCCAGCGGCATTTCGTATTTCTTGCCGCCGATCGGGCCTTTACCGTCGATGGGTTCGCCAAGCGTGTTTACCACACGACCAACAAACTCCTCGCCTACCTGAATAGAGGCGATAAGGCCGGTGCGCTTCACGATGGAGCCTTCCCGAATACCGTCGGAGCTCCCCATGAGTACCACACCTACGTTGTCTTCTTCGAGGTTAAGTACGATGGCGCGGGTACCATTTTCAAATTCAACGAGTTCGCCAGACTGCGCATGGTTAAGGCCATACACACGGGCGATACCGTCACCGACCTGAAGCACCGAACCAACCTCTTCCAGGTTTGTGTCGGCGCCGAAGCCGGACAATTGCTGTTTTAATATTGCCGAGATTTCTTCCGGTCTGACGTCTGCCATATCTTATTGAATAATTGAGTTGAACGTTAGATGGTTTCTGGTTAGAGGGTTACTGGTTAGAGGGTTACTGGTTTTGATCATTACCGGGAAGGTGAAAAACCTTCTAACTTTCTAACCAGAAACCATCTAACCTCATTAAAATTCTCTGATATATTGATTTTTCAAAAAGTCATTTTTCAGTTCAGCCAGTTTGTTGGCCGCGCTGGCATCGTAGCGCTGGTTGTCGAACTCGAGCACAAAGCCACCGATCAGTTTGGGGTCCACCTTCACTTCCAGATCCAGGTTTTCAGTCGTAGCACCACTGGCCAGCAGTTTTTTCCGCAGGTCGGCTAAAACAGTGTCACCAAGCGGGGCTGCACTGGTCACCCGGACCGTGGTGATCTTTTTCAGCATTTTATACTGATTGCCAAATTCTGTTGCAATTTCCGGCACATACATTTCACGTCCTTTGGTCACCAGAAGGTTCAGGTAGGCCATCGTGAGCGTATCCATTTTGTCGCCAAAAAGGGCTTTGAGCACGGCCATTTTTTTATCGGCATGCACGATCGGGCTTTTCAGCAGCAGGTACAAATCGCGATTCTGCGTAGCCGCCTTAAGCGTATTAATATCGTTGTACACCGGCTCGAGCTTGTTCTGGTCAATGGCCAGTTCAAGCAGCGATTTTGCGTAGCGGGTTGCAATTCGGGTAACGGACATTCCCTGTATAATTTTGGGATTTACGATTTAGGATTGGGTAAATCGCAAATCGTAAATTAGTTGAGTTTGATTTGATCGACCAACGATTTGGCGTAGGCTTCCTGCTCGGGTTTGTTGCCCAATTCTTTGAGGAGCACCTTTTCAGCAATTTCAATGGCCAGTTTGCCGGCGTTGTTTTTGAGTTCAACCAGGGCAGCCATTTTCTGGTTTTCAATATCCTGAATGGCGCTTTCCACCTTGCGCTTGTACTCGGCGTTGGCGCGTTCTTTGGCTTCGGCGATAATTTCGTCTTTGGCTTCCTTGGCATCCTTCAGGATGTTGGCACGTTCTTCACGAGCCTGGGCCAGCAGTTTTTCATTTTCTGCCTGCAAATTGGCCATCTCTTCACGGGCCTGTTTGGCCTGGTCGAGAGCATCCTGGATATCCATTTCGCGTTTTTTCAGCGATTCAGCGATCGGCTTAAACGCAAAACGACTCATCAGGAACCAGAAGGTCAGAAAAATGAAGGTCGTCCAGAACAACAAACCCGGCTCAGGCCGGATCACGGAAAAATCTCCCAGAAACAACATATGTATTTGCGAATTACGATTTACGAATTACGATTGGTTCAACGTTTGGGGAAGGGTAAATTCGATTTTTGGTTTGACAACACTGGAATGGTTTCTTTCGAACCTTCCGATTAAAAACGAATGACTTACAAACTACAGAAACACCATTTGCGAAATCAAAAACAATCGAAAATCGTACTTCGTAAATCGTAAATCAAAATGTCCGGGTCGTTGCGTCGCCAACCGCTTCGCGCCGACCCGGAAATGCATTTTCTTAACCGGCAGCTTTTACGAAGAAAGCCAATACCATCGCTACCAGGGCAGCACCCTCAACGAGAGCGGCTGTCAGGATCATGTTAGCGCGGATGTCACCCAAAGCTTCGGGTTGACGGGCAATAGCTTCTACCGCTTTACCACCAATTTGTCCGATACCAATACCTGCTCCAATTACGGCAAGACCGGCACCAATTGCTGCATAAGACATGTGTATATATTGAGTTGATGAATAATCTAAATGTCATTAAGGTCATTGGGGTCGTTAAGGACATTGGAATTGCGATGGTGAACAATCCGCACTCCGTATTCCGCAATCCTAGTGGTGCGCTTCTTCGACCGCCATACCGAAGTATGTAGCCGACAGAATCGTAAAGATGTACGCCTGCAGGAAAGCAACCAACAACTCCAGCGCCATCATAAACAGCGTCAGCGGAATGGAAGCGATCAAGCCGGTTATCGAACCGCCGACACTTTCGCCGGCATCTCCGAAGATAAAGATCAAGCCTACGAAGCTCAGCACCACAATGTGTCCCGCAGCAATGTTTGCAAACAAACGCAGCAGCAGGGTGAAGGGCTTCAGCAGAATTCCGAGGATCTCAATCGGGGTAATAATGAATATTTTCAGCACAGCAGGTACACCGGGCATCCAGACGATGTGCTCCCAGTAGTTTTTATTACCGCTGATTGTCGTAATGATAAACGTGATCAGGGCGAGCACGATGGTTACCGAAATATTTCCGGTTACGTTGGCACTGCCCGGGAAAAACGGAATTTGACCGATCAGGTTGAGGCCAAGAATAAAAAAGAAAATGGCCAGCAGGTAGGGGACGTATTTTTCGTACTTGGGACCGATACTGGGTTTTGCCACTTCATCGCGAATAAAGGTGATGAAGGGCTCCAGGAAGTTTTGCAAACCTTTCGGCGCCTGCCCGCTGCGGCGTACCGAAGCACGGGCTACCGACCAGAACAACAAAAACAACAGGATTGCAGTCACCAACATCGTGAACACATTGCGGGTGATCGAGAAATCGTTGAAGCTCGTAATCCCGCCGCCCATCAGGCCGCCGTCGTAGGTGGTTTTAGCGTCCAACACTTCGCATTGGCCATTGACGATGGCATGATACCGGATTTTCGTTTTACCTTCTTCCGTAACTTCTTCGTGGGTGTAATCGCTAACTTCAAACTCGCCGGATGCATACGCCGGATTTTGCAGGCGCATCACATTGCCGTGCACCAGTACGTAGCCGTCTTTACTGCGCGTACCGTTGCCGTGATGGTGCGGGTCAAAAGCCGCAGTGGTCGTAAACGTCCAGCCATATCCCGGTGCATGCAGAATGCAGGGCAAGTGCAAATACAGGTCGCCCACAATGTGAATGGCATTGGCATCGGAAATGTGGTGCACGGCCACGTCGCCGGCATTGAATTCCGGCTCAATCGAGAGCGAATGGCCACAGGCGTACTCATGCGCAGCACTACCCGCAGCGTGCTCTGTTTCACCGGCTTGTGCCGAATGATCGGGAGTATGTGCATCGTGGTTATCCTGCGCAAAAGCGGCAAGGCTCAAACCACTGAAAATCAAGGCAATCCAAAATTTACGAAAAGCTGTCATATCCACGTCCGGAAAGGCTCTGTTGAAATCGGCGGCAAAAGTACGACGTGGAATCGGTTTTAAGAAGTCCAAAAAAGTATTTTTCCAAAAATAATGAGGAATCCGGGAGGAATAAACAGGGGCTTCGGAATTTAATTTGGAAAAGTGGTTTTGGATCGGCGGCTTCAAGGCGCAGTCCAGCCAGGCAAGGCTACCTGTCACAAAATTATAAATGGCACACTTTGCACTTAAAAAAGCAAACTAAGCAGGCGGCTGCCGAACCCAATTTATGACGATCAATAAAACTGACAAGATTAACGGAAAAAGAACAGGATCAAATGGCCTTTTGCCATTTGATCCTGTGAAATCATGTTGATTCTGTCCAGACTAAAAAAATCTGTCTCTTTAAATTTTGATCAAAACTCGGTTTATCCGGGGCGTTTTGAAATGCACACCGCCCTCATATCAGTACATCATCAGTTTACGGCCGGCGATGCCAAATGCCGTTTCCAGTTGGTAAGCATACATGCCCGGCTCAGGGAGATCAGTGCGGTGTAAAACGATATGGTTTTCGCCTTTTTCAAAAGCACCGGCAGTGGCATACACTTCCTGGCCCTGGCTATCGTATACTCGCAAGGTTACATCCGTGGCGGCAGGCAAGCTGAACCGCACTAAAGTCATTTCAATAAAGGGATTTGGCGCGTTTGACATCAATTCCAGTCCGATATCGGCTATCGGCTGGCCTTGATAGGTATGCATGGGTCGACTACTCATAAGATTAAGGTGAGAATATGGATTATTGATTGTAAACAATTCATTTCAAAACCTGTGCCAGAAAGGCCTAAGTGTTGTTAAGCAAATCAAAAAACCAGGGTTTTCCCGTAGTACTTTTTCAATTTTAAATTTTTCTTTTCCAATTCAAATGAAAAAGCAACCTTCGAAACTCAATTTCTACTTGAAAATCCCATTCACCCGGATCATCCTGTGTCACAGCCAACCAACCATACTTACCATTTACACCTCTCCGGACAAGTGCAAGGTGTCGGATTCCGGCCTTTTGTTTGGCGTCTGGCCCAGGACTTGGGATTAAACGGTTGGGTGAACAACACCACCGACGGCGTACACATTTTGTTCAATGCTGACGACGCGGGCGCCACTGCGTTTGAAAAAAAACTGCTGGAGCAGGCGCCCGGGCTGTCGGTGATCACCAGCCACAGCCTGCAAAAAGTCGAAAAACAGGATTTCTCCGATTTTCAGATTATCCACAGCGCATCGGATGCCACTCCCGACCTGCTCCTGACGCCCGACTTTGGGCTCTGCGCAGACTGCCGGACTGAACTACACGACCCGGCCAACCGCCGCTTCGGCTATCCATTCATTACCTGCACCAACTGCGGCCCGCGCTTTTCCATAGCCACCGGCTTGCCCTACGATCGCGAACGCACGACCATGCAGCCGTTCACGCAGTGTCCCGACTGCCAGGTCGAGTACGACAACCCCGCCAACCGCCGCTATTTTTCGCAAACGAATTCATGCCCGACATGCGGCATTCAGTTGAAACTCATCAATAGCACCGGAAACCGCCAAGCCGATCCGCTCGACACCGCATTGGATTGGCTCCGTTCAGGCAAAATCCTGGCCGCCAAAGGCATAGGCGGTTACCTGCTGCTCTGTGACGCTACCAATGTCCAGGCGCTGGAAACACTCCGCAACCGAAAACACCGGCCCGACAAACCATTTGCCCTGCTATACGCCGACTCGGACCAACTCGAAGGCGATGCCCTGCTGCAGCCGGACGAAAAAACTGCTGCAAAGCCCGCAAGCGCCAATCGTGTTACTACCCTTCGGGAAACACCGGCTTCCGGATTGTGTGCTACATTGGTGGCGCCAGGACTTACCCAAATCGGCGTCATGCTACCTTATGCCCCCTTGATCGAACTTCTGGCCCGGGGCGCCGGCCGGCCACTCGTGGCCACCAGCGGCAACATCAGTGGCTCCCCCATAATTTTTGAAGACGAAAAAGCTCAAAAGGAACTCCTGGGCATCGCCGATGGTGTTCTTGCCCACAATCGTGCAATTGCCATTCCGCAGGATGACTCTGTGCTGCGCTTCAGTCCGGCACATCGACGGCAAGCCATCATCCTGCGCCGTTCCAGAGGCTATGCGCCAACCTTTCTTTTCGCAAAAAAAACACCCCAATATCAATATCCTAATATCCCAATATCTCAATCGAAACTCGCCCTCGGCGCCACCATGAAAAGCGCATTCGCCTGGCAGCACCGCGGCAACTTGTACCTCAGCCAGTACCTCGGTGAGCTCGGCAGTTTTGATACCCAACAAGCTTTCGAATATTGCCTGGACCATTTTCAGGGGCTGCTGCGCGAAAAACCGGCCCAATTGATCGTTGACAAACACCCGGACTATTTTTCGACACAACTAGGCAAACGGCTCGGCCATGAATGGGGAATTCCAGTGCTGGAGGTGCAACACCATGAGGCACACTTCGCTGCGGTGCTCGCCGAAAACGGGTATTTTAAAACTGGAAAAAAACTGGAAAAACAAGTGCTCGGCGTCATCTGGGACGGTACCGGCTACGGCAACGACGGACAGGTATGGGGCGGCGAATTTTTCCGATTCGACGGCACAGACATCGCACGTGCCGCCCATTTTGAACCCTTCGATTTTTTGTTGGGTGATAAAATGCCGCGCGAGCCGCGCATTTCTGCACTAAGCCTGGCCCGGCTTGCTGGCATTTTGTCGGCTCAACTAACAGCGCAATTCTCCCCGCAGGAATGGGATTTGTACCAAAAAATGCTGTCGCGCAGTGGCTTGCTGCACACCACATCAGTCGGGCGCTTGTTCGACGGCGTGGTGGCTTTGCTGGGCTTGCTTTCGGTGTCGACCTATGAGGGGCAGGCCGCCATGTTGCTTGAACAGGCCGCCATGCGTTTTTTCCAAAAAAATGGCCTCCATTCGGCAACTGCCTACACACTGGAAACGCCCCACCCTACCCTGGCGCCCACCGGTGCGCTGGTCCAGCATGTGGTGGACGACTGGAATTCAAATGCCGACACGGAGCGGGGGCTGCCTGTTTTCACCGAACGCTGATCGAGTTGATCCGCCAACAGGCCCGGCAGCACGACTGCCCAGTACTGGCCTTCAGTGGCGGTGTTTGGCAAAACGGCCTGCTGGTCGATTTGGCCATCGAGCATTTGAAACCGGAGTTTGAACTGCTATTCCACCGGCAGGTATCGCCGAATGATGAAGGGGTGGCCTTGGGGCAGCTTTTTCGCTAGGCTAAACGTGAGTTCGGGCAGTATTCGACCGCTCTACCGGCGTGCAGTGAATAGTATATTTGATCGCACCCACCCCTTCGATTTAGGAGTAGCCCCCGCTGCGCTCGGAATGAGAAAAGGCCCTCGATGGAACCGCAAATCGGGGGAATTAATATTGAAAGCCACTCAATTTCAACCGGAGCCTTACGGCGCCCCCAGTTTTGGCCCCATGATATCCCGCAGTAGTTGGGCTAAGGGAAGGGGCGACGAAATGTTGCTTAACCCTCATCTGAGCCACCTACACATTATTAGTTGTTTAGGTGAACCCGTATGAGTCGTCAGACCGCAGTGTGAACCTCGTCTGACGACTCAAAGTCGTCTGACGAGTATAACTTGCCAACGCACGCCGGTAGAGCGGTCGAATATTGCTGACCATCAAAGTGTTATTGCCCGAATTCACGTTAAACTCAACAAATCCGCGGCAACTGTTCCCCCGCCAGCATGTTCACAACGCGCCGCCCGCCGATCTCGCTGTGCAGCACAACCTGTTGCGGATGGGTTTCGACAACTTCTCCGACAATTTGCGCTTCCGCGCCGTAGTCCAGTTTGCGCAACCGGTCGAGTACTGCGCCGGCAAACTGCTCCTCGACCACAGCGATAAAAACGCCCTCGTTGGCCACGTACAACGGGTCGAGACCCAGCAATTCGCAGGCGCCGCCGACTTCTTCCAGCATCGGTATTTGCCGTTGATGAATTTCCACGCCGCATTGTGCGTCCCGGGCGATCTCGTTGAGTACCGTAGCCAGGCCTCCGCGCGTTGGGTCGCGCAGCAGGTGGATGGCCGGTCCGAAGACGTCGATGAGTTTGAGGATGCTGTGGTTCAGATTGGCCGTGTCGCTTTGGAGCGTAGTTTCGAATTCGAGCCCTTCGCGCACACTCATGATGGCAATACCGTGGGTTGCAATGGGCCCCGATACGATAATTTTGTCGCCGGGTTTAACCCGGTTCA
Organism: Lewinellaceae bacterium; assembly: GCA_020636075.1. Lineage (GTDB taxonomy): Bacteria > Bacteroidota > Bacteroidia > Chitinophagales > Saprospiraceae > M3007. The sequence goes on from JACJYO010000012.1 coordinate 77,927, forward strand.
TGGAAATATTGGCCTTGGGATGGATTGCCCCGATGCCGGTGGTATTGATAAAAATTTTGTCGCCTTTGCCGCGCTCCACCACCTTGGTATCGCCTGTGACGACCTGCACGCCCGCACGCTCGGCGGCGGTTTTTATGCTCATCAGAATATCCCAGAATTCCGTCATGGGCAAGCCCTCTTCGAGAATGAAAGCCAGCGACAGGTATTGCGCCGCAGCACCGCACATGGCCAGATCGTTGACGGTACCGTTTACAGCCAGTTCGCCAATATTTCCGCCGGGAAAAAAGACCGGCGACACAACAAAACTATCCGTGGAAAATGCCGTCGGGCCGTTGAGTTGAAGTACAGCGCCGTCGTGGTGGGTGTCGAGCAACGGATTTTTCAGCACGCCAAACACGCCCGCTTCGAGCAGTTTATTAGTAAGCAGGCCACCGCTGCCGTGACCGAGATTGATCACGTCGAAGTCGAATTTTGGCATTGGGCACTGGAGATTCATGGTTCCCATTTTTGAAATCAATTTTATTCAACCACAACGGTTTCCGCCATTTTATGAAAATGGTAATACGCCGCGCAGGCGCCTTCCGACGACACCATGGGCGCTCCCAGCGGCATGGCTGGCGTGCAACCCTTGCCAAACTGCGGACATTCGTAGGGCTTTTTTATGCCTTTCAACACCTGACCGGCAATGCACTCGGTACTCTCGGGGGCCTTTTCCAACTGGATGTCGAATTTCCGGCTGGCATCATAGTCCGATAGCCCCGGGCCAATTTCCCAGCCGCTGTTCGGAATGGTACCGATGCCCCGCCATTCGCGGTCGGCCACGGTGAACACCTGATCGATGACTTTGCGGGCTGCTGGATTACCCTGCGGATGTACTACCCGGCTGTACTGATTTTCTACGCGGTATTCGCCGTTTTCCAACTGGCGCACCGTCATGAGAATGCCCTGCAGGAGGTCGACAGGTTCAAAACCAGTCACTACGATCGGGATGCGGTATTTCTCCGCTATGGGGTAGTATTCGTCCATACCCATGATCGTGCACACGTGCCCGGCGGCCAGGAATCCCTGGATACGCGCTTCCGGGTCGTTCATTACCGCTTCAATCGCAGGTGGCACTAGAACATGCGAGGTCAGGATGGAATAATTTTTTACATCTAATTGATGGGCGTGCACCACCGACATGGCATTAGCCGGTGCGGTGGTTTCAAAGCCTACGGCAAAAAACACCACCTCGCGATCGGGATTTTCCCGGGCAACCTGCACGGCTTCCAGCGGGGAGTACAAAATGCGCACATCGGCGCCGGCTGCCTTCGCCTCCAACAAACTTTTCCGCGAACCCGGCACCCGCAGCATATCGCCATAGGAACACAGGATCACCCCTTTTTCTTCAGCCAGCCAAACGGCTTTGTCGATCATGTGCAGGGGCGTCACGCAAACCGGACAACCCGGGCCGTGCACCATTTGCACTTCCGGTGGCAACATTTGCAGTATCCCGTTTTTCACCAGGCTGTGGGTTTGGCCACCGCAAACTTCCATGATGGTCCAGGGGCGGGTGACCGTTTGCCGGATCTCCCGCACGTATTGTTCCACGAGTTCGGGGTTGCGGTATTCGCTGATAAATTTCATGGCGCTCAGCTGGTTAAATTTTCAACAATAACCTGCATGCCATAGCCCACGCAAAGCAGGGAAGATAGCAGGGTCAGGCCAATTTGCAGGGTCGCATTGGTGGTGATCTTTTTTGAAAAAGGCAAACTGAACACACCACTGGCCAGCAGCATCCCCCCAATCGATCCCAGGCCAAAAACGAGTAGGTATCCCATTGCAGCAGCGGGCCCGGGGATCTGGCTCATGACCAGCAAAACCAGTGCGCCGCTTCCTGCAAGGCCATGCACAAGTCCGACGAAATACGCCAGCCGGTGACTTTCCTGGCCTGGTGCAAACCGCAGCATATCGGCAGAAGTTTCTTTGTTGAAATTGGCCGGACGGAAAGGCACCTGAATGGCGTTTTGCCGACGCTGTTTTTTTGAGAAAAAAAACGTCTCCAGGTGCATATGTGGCGGTGTGGCGCCGCCATTTTTCCAAAGAAAACGCAAACGCAGCAAGCCCAAACCGACCAACATGGCTCCGACAGCCGCTTCAAAATAATGGAAGGTTTTTTCGGTAATGGCCACCTTGCCCAATATGATCATCAGGCCGATCAGGAAAATCGTGGAAGTATGCCCCAGCCCCCAGGCAATACCGTCTTTGATCGCCAGCCAAACCGAGTTGCGCCTGGTCACGATGCTACTGACAGCCAACAAATGGTCGGCTTCAAAAGCGTGGGAGAATCCCAGCATGGCAGCAAAAACAACCGGAAATGCAACTTCCATGAGGCAAAACTTATGTGCCGGCTTCTGGCTCCAATTCGTCCAAGTCGCCGATTTGTTTCAAATATTCAAAGGTGATCTTCGCCTCCGCTTCATCCACCATGCTGATTGCTGCACCTACGTGCACAAGGACATAATCACCCACGCCGGCTTCAGGTACCATACTGAGGTTTACCTCGCGGCTGATCCCGCCAAAACTGACTTTTCCACTCCGAAAGGGATTGTCGGCATCCGTTGTTATGGCAGTTACTTTTCCAGGAATGGCAAGACACATATTTTCTTAATGATGAATGATGAGCGATGAGTATTTCAAAATGCGGGAATGGTGAAGGGTGCCAAGTGAGGGGGTGACTCCAAGTCACCCCCTCACTACACTGTGAATGAAAGCCAGGCGTACCACCCCTCCATTCCTGCACCGGTCGTAGCCGATACTTCCAGAAATTCGAGATTGGGATTTACCTGGCGGCCATATTTTTTTAATTGTTCCAAATCAAACTGCAGGTAAGGCAACAGGTCAATTTTATTGATCACACACAAATCGGCGGTGTGAAACATATCGGGGTACTTGATGGGTTTGTCCTCGCCTTCCGTAACACTGATCACCACCACCCGCCGGCCTTCACCGAGATCGAACATGGAAGGGCACACCAGATTGCCGACATTTTCAATAAACACGATGCTGTCGGTTTCCGGCTGCAAGGACCGGATGGCCTGATGCACCATATCTGCTTCCAGGTGGCAGCCTTTGCCGGTATTAATCTGCACCACCGGCGCACCACCGGCGGCAATACGTTCGGCATCGCGGTCGGTTTGCTGATCGCCTTCAATCACATAAAACCGGTCTTTACCGGCCCGGTCGGCCAGGGTGCGTTCCAGCAACGCAGTTTTCCCCGAACCCGGCGAACTCACGAGGTTGATAGCCCGGATGTTCCGCGCTTCAAAAAAGCCCCGGTTCCGCTCAGCCATACGCTTGTTTTTGTCCAGAATATCGCGCTCCAAGTCCACCAGGGTTTTCACCGGTGGCGGTGGCGTCTGCACCCGGACTGCCGGTTTTTCCGGCGCTTCAACAACCAGCGGTTCTACCTGAGTATCCATCGCCAGACCGGCAAATGAAGCGGGTTTTAATACCGGTAGCAAGGTTTTTAATTGATGTCCGTTGCCGCTGCAACCACAAGTAGCGCACATAATATGGAGTGATTGAGTGATTAATTTTTAACCATCTGGTTTTTGAGCCTTTGGGGGGCTGTCAACCCCCCACCCCTCCCCCCCGGGAGAGGGGGCTTGCCCTCATTCCAATCAAAATTCAGGTTGGGTGGAAGCCCCCCTCCCTGGGGGGGAGGGGATGGGGCCGACACCAGCGTGATCGATTTGATCCGCAGTTCTTCTCCCTGCGTAATGTTCAAAAAATGCGAACCACAATCCGGGCACGGATCGTAGTAAAAACCAATATTGAACGACTTGCCGCAGTCGCTGCAAACAGCTTTGCCGGGCAACTGCTCGATCTGCAGTTTGGTATCAGCCAGCGGGGTATCGCCTACAGCTGCCGGCCAGAGAAACTCAAGGGTGCTCAGTTCCACCCCTGCCAGGGCGCCGACTTGAAGGTCAATCGAATCCACCGTACAGGTTTCACTCCGGTCTTGCACTACAGCCAACGTGGATTCCAGAATGCTTTGGATGATGGATAGCTCATGCATACAGGGTAAAGTTTTTGCAAACCCAAAAATCGGAGGATGCACTCCCCACCCGCATGATAAGAATCAGTTTATTCAGTGATCGTGCTCAAAGGCCGAATCGTATTTGTGAAAATAACTTTATGGCCGAATCGCATCACCTTTTGCTCATTTTCTATCAAAATCAATTTTTATGGCACAACGTCCGACGCGTACGAGCTACTACGAGGAACTCCGTCAGCGTGGATACTCCCGGCGCGACTTCATGAAATTCTGCGCCACCATAGCCGCATACCTTGGTCTTGAAGCGACCGGTGTAGGCCAGGTGGTACAGGCGCTGGAGAACAAACCGCGTATTCCGGTGATCTGGATGCACTTTCAGGAATGCACCTGCTGCAGCGAAAGTTTTATCCGTTCCTCCCACCCCATTGTTGCTGACATTCTCCTCGATAAATTATCGCTGGACTACACCGAGACCCTGATGGCCGCCTCCGGTCACCAGGCTGAACAGTGTATGCGGGACACCATGGAAAAATACAAAGGGGAGTATGTCCTGTGCATCGAAGGCTCCGTCCCGACGGAGGCCGAAGGGGTGTACTGCATGATCGGCGGCCGTACGTCGCTCGACATCCTGAAGGAGGTCGGCGCCGGAGCCAAGGCCGTGATTGCCTGGGGCAGTTGCGCCTCGAACGGCTGCGTGCAGTCGGCCAAACCGAATCCTACCGGCGCTAAGCCCATCCACAAACTCCTCAGCGGCGTGCCGATCATCAAAGTGCCGGGTTGCCCGCCAATTGGCGAGGTGATGGCCGGTGTTTTGGTCCACCTGATCACGTTTGGCCGCATCCCCGAACTCGACCGCATCGGGCGGCCCAAAGCCTTCTATTCCAAGCGGGTACACGACACCTGCTACCGCCGCCCGTTTTATGATGCCGGCCTGTTTGTTGAAACATTTGACGATGCCAACGCTAAAAAAGGCTACTGCCTGTACAAAGTCGGATGTAAGGGGCCGAGCACCTACAATGCCTGCGGGGTGACCAAGTGGAACAACGGCACGAGCTTCCCCATCCAGTCGGGCCACGGCTGCTTCGGCTGTTCGGAAGAAGGCTATTGGGATGCCGGCGGCTTGTATGTGCGCAACCAGCCATTCCCCGGCTTCGGAATTGAAGCGGATGCCGATGAAATTGGAACGGCTGCCGCAGTAGTTACCGGTGCTGGAATTGCGGCGCATGCCGTAATGACGAATGTTCGGAAGAAAAAACTGATCAACAACCTGATCAAAGAAGGTAAAGACGCCGATAAGGAACTTTAACCGCAATATGCTCCAACATTCCTGAACCTTTTTTTAGAAAAAACAGGGTCCGGATTGGCAAAGCCGGGCTTTCGATAAACTTATAATTTATGAGCGAACGCATTGTAGTCGATCCGATCACCCGCATTGAAGGCCACCTACGGGTAGAAGCCGATATCCGGGACGGAAAAATCGTCGATGCCTTTTCGTCCGGAACCATGGTTCGGGGCATCGAAAAAATCCTGCGGGGCCGCGACCCCCGCGATGCCTGGGCTTTCGTTGGCCGGGTATGCGGGGTGTGTACCACCGTGCACTCCCTGGCTTCGGTACGCGCTGTGGAAGATGCCCTCGACATGGTCATTCCGCCCAATGCCGAGCTGGTGCGCAACATCATGTTTGGCACCCAATACATGCACGACCACGCAGTGCACTTTTACCACCTGCACGCCCTCGACTGGGTAGACGTGGTGAGCGCGCTGAGTGCCGACCCGAAGGAGGCTTCGACGATTGCACAAAGCATTTCTAACTGGCCGAAAAGCTCGCCGGGCTATTTCTCCGACCTGCAAAAACGGCTGACCAAATTTGTGGAAAGTGGGCAACTGGGCATTTTCGCCAACGGCTACTGGGGTCACAAAGCGTACAAACTACCGCCGGCTATAAACCTCATCGCCGTGGCGCACTACCTCGAAGCGCTTGAATGGCAAAAGGAAATTGTGAAAGTACACACCATCTTCGGCGGTAAAAACCCGCACCCCAACTACCTGGTGGGCGGTATGGCGTGCAGCATCGGACTCGACGATGTGAGCGCCATCAATGCCGAGCGCCTGGCCTACGTGGGGCAGTTGCTCGCGGATGCCCGCGAATTTATCAATCAGGTGTACATCCCCGACTTGCTGGCCATTGCGCCCTACTACCTCGACTGGGGCGCCATCGGTGGCGGTTTGGGCAATTATCTCGTTTACGGCGACCTGGGCACCAATGGTTACCGCGATCCGTCGACGTACAAATTTCCGGCCGGCGCCATCCTGAACAAGGATCTCAGCCGGGTGCATGAAGTAAACATGCGCGACGATGCGGAAATCCAGGAATTTATCGATCACTCCTGGTACGAGTACCCGGGTGATGCCAAGGGCTTGCACCCTTGGAAAGGTGAAACCGAAATCAAGTACAGCGGCCCGAAACCGCCGTTCGATCACCTGGACACCGACAAAAAATACAGTTACCTGAAAACCCCGCGCTGGAAAGGCAACGCTATGGAAGTTGGCCCGCTCGCACGGGTACTGGTCGGGTATGCCAGTGGCCGGGAAGATTTCAAAGCCGTGGTTGACAGCACCTTGCAAAAACTGAATGTGCCGGCAGCCGCCTTGTTCTCCACCCTTGGCCGCACGGCCGCACGGGGACTGGAATCTGTCCTCGTTGCCGATTGGACACTGGAGTTTTACGAGCAATTGCTCGCCAATATCCGCAACGGCGATACCCGCATGGCAGCCATGGAAAAATTCAATCCGGACAAATGGCCAACCAAAGCCCAGGGCGTCGGGCACACCGAAGCCCCGCGCGGCGCACTTGGCCACTGGATTGTCATTGAGGATAAAAAAATAGCCAACTACCAGTTGGTAGTACCGACGACCTGGAATGCTTCCCCGCGCGACGGCGAAGGCAACCAGTCGGCCTACGAATCCGCGCTGATGGACACCCCCATTGTGGATGACCATCAACCCCTGGAGATTTTGCGCACGATTCACTCGTTCGACCCTTGTTTGGCTTGTGCCGTACACCTGTACGATGAAGAGGGCAAGCAGGTTAGTCGGGTGCGGGCGCTTTAGTTCATTGATTACATAATTGCAGATTACATGATTACATGATTTTAGAAGTAGTTCACCTTGATGAAACAGATGGAACGCTCCGGATTTTAAACACGAAATATTGAGCACACTACGGTTACTTCTTCAATCATGTAATCATGTAATCTTAAATCATGTAATCAAACCTCATGTATACGATCAACTAACAACACTCACCTATGTCCACACATAATTTACGTCGTGTATTTGTATGGCAGCTTCCCGTCCGGTTTTTTCACTGGGTAAATGCGCTGGCCATTGTGGTCTTGTGCGTCACGGGATACCTGATCGGGAAGCCCCCGGCACTGATGTCGAGTGGAGAAGCGTATGAACGATTTGTATTTGGCTGGATCCGGTATATCCACTTTGTGGCGGCGTACATATTTTTCTTCAATTTCATTTTCCGCATTTACTGGGGTTTTGTCGGGAATAAGTATGCCAACTGGAAAAATTTCATTCCGACGAATCGCAAGTATTTTCAGGAAATATGGCAGGTGATCAAAATTGATATTTTTCAAATGAAGGGCAAGGAACACCTGGCTGTTGGGCACAACGCTCTGGCAGGGTTTACCTACTTTTTGGTTTTTATCCTTTTTGCGGTCCAGTGTTTTACCGGTTTTGGCCTGTATGAGGCGATGAGCCAATCCTGGATTGCCGGTCTGTTTGCCTGGGTACCCGCCCTGTTTGGCGGCGATTTTGCCTTGCGGCAAATTCACCATATCACGATGTGGTTGTTCATTCTTTTCTCCATCGTGCACATCTACCTGGTGTTTTACCACGATTATGTGGAAGGCCGGGGCGAAGTGTCTTCCATGGGTGGTGGCTGGAAATTCATTGAGGAAGAAGCCTTTCTGAAAGAAGAAAAAGAAGAAGCACTTTCAGACATTACCTAACTTATTACCTTAGCACAAGATGATGGTTTCGAAAAACAAGCAATCGCGACTACTCCTTTTAGGTGTGGGGAATTACCTCATGGGCGATGAAGGCGTGGGGGTGCACATTGCACAGCAATTGGCAGAACATCCGTGGCCAGCTGGCGTGGAGGTACTCGACGGGGGTACGGGTGGTTTTCACCTCATGGGTATCCTGGAACAGTACGACCGGGTGATAATGGTAGATGCCACAATCGACGGTCAACCTGCCGGCAGCATCCGACTGCTGGAACCCCGGTTTGCCGCCGATTTTCCGCGCTCGATGAGCACCCACGATGTCGGATTGCGCGATGTGCTGGAAGCGTTGCAGGTGACCGGCAAAATGCCCAAAATATCACTGATAACCGTCTCTGTGGAAGAATTACAGCCCATGTGCATCCAATTATCGCCTGCTGTTGAGACTGCCAGCCAACTGGTAATGGCTCAATTGCAAATCTGGTTGGGGCATTGGGATACTGAACAACCGTTAAAGAAAAATCAATTAAAATTATGGTTCCCGACTGGCTTATCCAGCTACGCGAATTCATCAGCCAGCCCTGGCCTTGGTGGGTAGCTGGGTTGATGATCGCATTGATCATGTTCCTGCTCCTGTGGTTTGGCAAAAACTTCGGGATGTCCGAAAATTTCCGAATCATGTGCGCCGCCGATGGCGCCGACGATGTAAACGAGTTTTTTAAAATCAACTGGCGCGACCAGGAGTGGAATCTGCTGGTGGCGCTCGGCGCTGTTTTTGGCGGGTATATGGCCTCCCACTATTTTGCAGCCCCCGACGGTGCGATCGCGCACGTTTCAGCTGCAACCGTGGAAAGTTTGCGCGGCTTAGGCCTTCAGTTTGAAAATAATCAGGTTCCGCTGGTCCCCGATTGGTATAGCTGGGAGTCTATTTTCTCCTGGCGCGGGGTGCTGATGATCATCGGTGGCGGTTTTCTGGTGGGCTTTGGCGCCCGCTACGCCGGAGGATGTACGTCCGGCCACGCTATCAGTGGTTTGTCAGCGCTAGAGCTGCCCTCCCTGGTTTCGGTTCTCGGCTTTTTCGCGGGTGGCATGACCATGACTTATTTGATCTTCCCCTTGATTTTCGGGCATTAAACCCATTAACCTTTAAAACAGATTCGCTATGCGCATGTCGCGGTATATACTCGTTGGGATCCTGCTCGGATTCACCCTCTACAAATCCGAGGCCGTCTCCTGGTTCCGGATCTTTGAGATGTTCAATTTTCAGTCGTTCCACATGTACGGTATCATCGGCACAGCAGTTGTCGCCGGCGTACTGATCGTGCAATTTATCCGCCGGTACCACCTCAAATCGGTTACCGGGGAAGAAATCGTGATCCCGCCCAAGAACAAAACCTACCCGCGGTACATTATCGGCGGTTTTATTTTTGGGTTAGGCTGGGCATTGGCCGGCATTTGTCCGGCGCCAATGTTCATCCTGCTAGGAAGCGGATACACGGTTTTGATTTTGTTTCTGGCTTCGGCCATGGCCGGTACGTTTTTCTATGGGTTGCTGCGTAAACGGCTGCCGCATTAAAAAACCGTTGGTTAATCCGATTCCCGCTGTATTTTTGTATTGAAAAGCGGGATTAGCTCAGTTGGTAGAGCGCTAGCTTCCCAAGCTGGAAGTCGCGAGTTCGAGTCTCGTATCCCGCTCGCTGAAAATCAACGGGCCCGCCGGAATATTCCGGCGGGCCCTTGAAATTTAGGGTACCTGCGTGGGTGCCACTTTTCAAATTGAACTTTTCAAATTGAACTTTTGACTTTTTGAGAAACAACTCCGACTCGGAAAGTTCCTTAAAGTCAAATTTGAAAAGGTTAATTTGAAAAGTTAAAAGTTGTACACCCCCTCAAGCTGCTTAAGTTGTTAGTTACCCCCCAAACACCCCCGACGACAAATACCGGTCGCCCCGGTCGCAAATGATACAAACGACGAGGCCTTCGTCCAATTCCTCCACCAGTTTCGCCGCTGCCGCCGTTGCGCCACCGCTGCTCACCCCACCAAAAATAGCATCTTCCTTTGCCAGGCGCCGCATCATGGCTATGGCCTCATCGGAGGAAACATCAATAATGCGATCTACCCGTTCCGGTTCATATATTTTGGGTAAAAACTCGGGCGACCAGCGCCGGATACCGGGAATGCTGGAGCCGTCGGTGGGTTGCACACCAATGATCTGAATATCCGGATTTTGTTCCTTCAGGTACCTCGATACGCCCATGATGGTACCGGTGGTGCCCATGGAAGAAACAAAATGAGTGATCTTGCCACCGGTATCGCGCCAGATCTCCGGGCCGGTGGTGCGGTAATGCATGCCCCAGTTGTCGGGGTTGGCAAACTGATTGAGCATCAGGTAGCCGCCGCCGGCTTCCATTTCTTCGGCCAGTTCTCGGGAATATTCGATGGTGCGCGCCGCTGGTGTCAGCAGCACTTCGGCGCCATAGGCTTCCATCGTCTGGACGCGTTCGGCAGTGGAGTTGTCGGGCATGATCAGCGTGATCTCGATGTTGAACAGCCGCGCGATCATGGCCAGTGCGATACCGGTGTTGCCGCTGGTCGCTTCCACCAGCTTAACACCGGGCTTGATGGCGCCACGGTCCAGCGCGCCTTTGATCATGCCATACGCTGCACGGTCTTTGACGCTGCCGCCGGGGTTTTGCCCTTCCAGTTTGCCAAAAACTTGTACTCCCTTTTTTTGTACGGCGTGGCGGATTTCAGCCAGGGGGGTATTGCCGATCAGATCTGAGATGGTGGACATTTTTGATAATTTGTTGTTTTGTGGCACGATTATCGGCGAAATTTTTAATCGCCGTATCTTACCCTTCAATCTAAAAAAATGAGCGTTTTCCCAATAAGTCCGATTTATTTGGAGTTAAGGTAATCGCTCAATTTGTTATCGCTATGAAAACAGTACAAAACTTCTTCCTGTTTTGTTCAGGGGTGGAGCATTCCATCCTGAACGAATGTCCTTCCGACCGCAATAAGTATATGGGAATTGGCGCCACGGTGTTTTTCACCGGCGTGCTGGCCTTTTTCTCCTCCGGATACGCCTTGTACACGGTGTTCGAATCCTGGTGGGCAGCGGTTGCTTTCGGTCTGATTTGGGGCCTTATGATCTTCAACCTGGACCGGTACATCGTTATGAGTATGAAAAGTTACGGCCGGTGGTGGCGCAACTGGCTGGTGGCGCTGCCTCGTTTGGCCCTTGCGGTACTCCTGGCGCTGGTCATTTCCAAACCGCTGGAGATGAAAATTTTCGAAAAAGAAATCCAGTCCGAACTGGTGCAAATGGAACAAGAGGTCTTCAAAAAGCAGGAGGACAAAGTCAAATCCCGCTTCCAAAGCCAGCTCGCGTCGCTCCAGGCAGAAGTAGCCAACCTTAAAGCGGAAATCCAAACCAAAACCGATACCCGCAACGCCCTGGCCTTGCAGGCTGTTCAGGAAGCCGATGGCACCGGAGGCTCCGGCCATAAAAACCTCGGCCCGATCTACCGCGCTAAAAAAGCCGATGCCGACAACGCCCAGGCCGAACTCCAGCGCACGCTTGCCGCCAACGAACCGGCTATCCGGGAAAAAGAAACGGCTATCCAGGAGCTGAGCGCTACCGTAAAAACGGAAATTGATGCGCTTGAGCGCTCCCGCTACAACGGCCTCGCCGCCCGTATGGATGCCCTGGGGCGCCTCACCGAAAAAAGTCTGCCCATTTTGTACGCCAGCCTGTTCATCACGTTGCTGTTTATCGCCATCGAGACGGCTCCGATTTTTGTGAAACTGATCTCCTATCGCAGTCCATACGACTACCTGCTGCATCAGCATGAGCATGTGTTTGAAATGGCCAATCTGGAAAAAACCACCCTGCTGACCAACAAGGTGAATAACAAATTGAAATTTGACACCGAAACCGGATCGCACCTGATTCAGGCCAGCATTGCCGCCGAAAAAGCACTGATCGACCATAAACTGAAAGAAAAGCTGGAAGAACTGAAGGCCAAGCCGTTCAATTTGGAAAGCCATTTGCCGGAAATTTTAAAGGCGGAGTTTGATACTCCGTGCCCTGAGTCTGTTGCCTGGCTGTCGATATCAGGTTACTGTTAAGCCATTCGTTGAGTCAACCCCACCCCCGAACCCTCCCCAAGGGTGAGGGGAGCCGTAGAGTTGACCGTTATTTTTGCACCAAAGCACAGGTAAATAGTGTAATCTACGGTGCACGTCGGGTCTCCCCTCCTCCCTTGGGGAGGGGCCGGGGGTGGGGTTGACGCGCAGAAGACTGAAAAAGTTGAGCTCAACTAATTTGTGTATAAAAGACAGGCTTTGAGCCGTAGGACGAGTAGGACTCCTCCGTGCCCTCCGTGCCTCCGTGGTGAAAACCTAGAACCACTTTTCTAAAATTCCACATGCCAATATTCCAGGAAACCGCAGCGGATTGACTTATTTTGTAGTTCAAGCGACCAAAACTCAGTCTTGTCCAAATCTGCAATAACCATGCGAAACAATCTCCTGTGTTTTTTCCTGGCAGGGTTGGTGTTTACCTCCTGCGCCAATTATAAGCGGCATTATGCAAAATCCGCCGCCAATTGGTCGGCAAACCAACCGGATCCCGGCTTGAAGCGCACCCATACAATGTACCTTATCGGCGATGTCGGCTATTTGCCGGAAACGGGTGACAATCCGGTACTGCACTATCTTACTGACAACCTGCCAAAAGCACCCGCCAGCTCCTCCATTCTTTTTTTAGGCGACAATATTTACCAGCGCGGTCTGCCCGATAAAACCGACAAGAAAAACCGCGCCGCCGCCGAACGAAACATAAATGCACAACTTGACGCGCTGGACGGTTTCAAAGGGGAAATCCTATTTATTCCCGGCAACCACGACTGGGGCAACGGCCTGGCAGGCGTGCTTCGTCAGGAAAAATATGTAGAAGAATACCTCAACAACAAACGCGGCGTTTCGGACGATGACGAGAAGGGCTGGAAAAACTATTTCGTGCCAAACGACGGTTGCTCAGGACCTGAAGTCATCGAACTTGGCGACCGCCTCGTCGTGGTGGCCATCGATTCGGAATGGTACCTCACCGACTGGGACAAAGAACCCGGCATCAACGACGGTTGCGACATTAAAAGCCGTGCGCATTTTATGTTTGAAATGGAAAATGTGCTGCGCAAATACCGGCGCCACAATGTAGTGATCGCTATGCACCACCCGCCGTACACCAATGGCCCCCACGGCGGCAAACACAGCCTGAAAGAACACATCTTCCCACTGACCCAACTCAAGCCCAACCTTTACATCCCACTGCCCGGTCTGGGCACCCTGACCGCATTTTTACGGGCATCCATCGGCAGTAAGCAGGATATGGCGAATGGCGCATACAAGGAACTTATGGGCGCCATTTTACCCGGTGCGCGGAAGAACGGCAGTTACATTTTTGCCACTGGTCACGAACACGCGCTCCAATACCTGGAAAATGATGCGCAGCGTTTTATTGTGAGCGGCTCAGGGTCTAAAACAAGTCCGGTATCGCTGGGCAAGGGCTCCCAGTTTGCCTACGGCGCTCCCGGCTTCTCCACCATTGATTTTTATGAAAATGGCGAAGCCTGGGTACATTTTTGGATACCCAAGGACAAAGGCACAGGGGTGGAGGAGGTTTTCCGGAAACGCATTCTCCCGCCTTCGATCCCACTCGATGAAGAAGAGGTTTTCGACTTTTCCGAATACGAAAAAGGGCTGACCACAGTAGAAAAAACAGTGATCCAGGATACCCTGCACGCGGTTGGTTCGGTCCATAAATTTGTATTGGGCTCGCACTACCGTGATGTCTATCTGGGCACTTATGAATTCCCGGTGCTGGACCTGTCGACGCACCTGGGCGGGATGACACCCATACAACAAGGCGGCGGCAACCAAACCAACTCCCTCCGCCTGAAAAGTGCCAGCGGCCACCAGTATGTATTGCGCGATTTGACCAAAGACGTTTCGCGCCTGCTCCCGTTCCCGCTCAATAAAATGACGGCAGCACGCAGCGTCGCGCTCGACAATTTCCTTTCCACCCACCCTTTTGCTCCGTTGGCTATCCCCATTTTGGCCGAAGCTGCACAGGTGTACCACACCAACCCGCGCATCGTGTACGTACCCAAACAACCGGCGCTGGGTCTGTACAATGAAAATTTTGGCGGCAGTGTCTACCTGTTTGAGGAGCGTGCCGGCGGCGATTGGAGTAACATGGGGGTGTTTGGCAATTCGGAAAAACTGATCAGCACACCGGACCTGGTTGCCAAAACCCTCAAAAACAACAACCACAAGATCGACCAACGCTGGGCGGTGCGCTCGCGCCTGTTCGATTTGGTGCTGGGCGACTGGGACCGCCACGACGACCAATGGCGCTGGGCGCGCTTTAAAGACGGCAAACGCAAATTTTACCGACCTGTCCCCCGCGACCGCGACCAGGCATTTTCAAAATACGACGGACTCGTCACGGCTATCAGCCGCCAAACGATGCCCTTCCTGCGCCAACTGCGGGTTTATAGTCCAACCATACCCAGTATGAAATGGGCGACCTGGAGCGCGCGGCATTTCGACCGGTCCTTCCTGAACATGATGGCCTGGCCTGAGTGGCAGGCTGAGGCGCTGTATATCCAGGAAAACCTGACCGACGAAGTCATCGAAAAAGCCTTTGCCGTATGGCCCAAACGCGCCTACGACCTGAGCGCTGCAACTATTATTGCCAACCTGAAAGCCCGGCGCGACAGCATCGTGTCGATTGCCCACCGCCGCTATCTATTGCTTTCAAAAGAGGTAGACGTTTACGGCACCGATGAAGATGAATTGTTTGAAATCATCCGGGAATCCGACAATGAAGTGCGGGTGCGCGTTTACGAAACCAACAAAAAAGGCGAGAAAAAAGACCAGGTGTTCGAACGGCTTTTCCGGGCCGACGAAACCAAAGTGATCAACGTGTACGGCATTGGCGACGACGATATTTTTCAGGTGTCCGGCAACGTCAACCAAAGCATAAAAGTGCGACTGATCGGCGGCCAGGGGAAGGATTTGTTTACCGACAACTCCCAGGTTACCGGCGCCGACAAACTTACGCTGGTGTACGACGACAAGGAAGAAAACACCGTGCAAGGCGACGGCGAAACCAGCGACCGCCGCACCAACCAGCGTATTTACAACCTGTACGACCACCGCGCTGCGCACAATGAATATGGCTACACCGTACCACTCCCAATCCTGGGCATGAACCCCGACGATGGTTTTTTCATTGGGCTCAACCTGTCGAGAACGACCTATAAATTCAAAAAAGACCCATATCACGCACAACACAAATTTGCCGGGAGCTTTGCTTTTGCCACGAATGCCTGGTTTTTGCAGTACGACACCGATGTGCTGAATGCTTTTGGTTCCTGGGACTTTATGCTCGAATCCCAGTTTTCCGCCCCGTCGTATGTGTTGAATTACTTTGGTTTTGGCAACCGCTCGCGTGCCGATTTTGAAACCAATAAGATCAACTATTACCGCGTACGGCAAAGCCAGGTCCACTTGTTCCCGGCACTCAAAAAGCGGTTTGCCGGAAATAACGGCAAGTTCTATTTTGGCCCGCTGTTCGACGTCCGCGACCTGGAAGACACTCCGGATCGCTACATCACCAGCGATGCTGCGGGTTTCACTGCCGAGGATTTTGAGGTACAGTATTTTGGCGGCGCCATGACGGGGCTCCATTTCAACAGCCTAGACAACTGGCTCAATCCGCACCGGGGTATTGCGTTCAATACGACCTTGCGCTACCTGAACGATTTCGGCGATTCAAAATACAGTTTCGCCGCACTGCGCACCGACCTGGCGATTTACAAGCCCCTGGATCTCAAGGAGTCTATCGTCTTTCGCACCCGTGTTGGCGTTCAACATATTTTTGGTGAAAATTTTGCCTTCTACCATGCTCCCCGGCTGGGTGGCGGCGAAACCTTGCGCGGTTATCATGCGCAACGTTTTTATGGAAAAACTGCCGTTTGGCAAAACTTCGACCTCAGCGCCCGGCTATTCAGCACCTACAACCGTATTCTCCCCTTCACCCTGGGGGTGTTTGCCGGATTCGATTACGGACGTGTTTGGGCCGAAGAGGAGGTTTCGGAGAACTGGAACTATGATTTCGGCGGCGGCCTCTGGCTGGCGCCGTTGGATGGCCTCACCCTGTACTTTGGAATTTTCCAGCCAAAACAAACCAATGAGAACGGCCCGCGCCTGTTTTTCCGACTTGGCGCCGGATCTGATATTAAACACTGATGTATGAGTTTGTTTCCCAAACTGGAAAAGTGCTACCGCCCGCTGCTGGCAACAGCGGAGTCGCCGTTTAAGTTTCACTCGTTCAAGCGCCTGCACGAGCACCTGGAAATCTTGCAGAAAATTGCCCGTGCCGAACAGGTGCCTTTGCACGAACTGGCTATACTGGAAACAGCCCTTGGCCTGCACTTTGCCAGCCAATGGGAGAACATTCTTGCTCCTGACAAGGGCTTGGCCATGGCTGAAAAACGGCTGAAAGGAAAACTGGAGGAATCCGAGTTGCCGGAACTGACCGCCGCTGTGGAGTTGGTAGCAGCTGCCCGTCAGCCGGAGCCGCACACATCCAGCCTGGTGCTTATTCTTCGCGATACGCTGACGGCTTTTTATGCGGACCCCAAGTTTGAAAAGCGCTTGCGGGCACTCTACACGGAATTGGATAAAACCAGTGCCAGCGGCATGGAAGGCGATATTTGGTACCGCGGTATTGCCAAACAAATGCAGCACCACCGCTATGCCACGCCCTTTGCCCAGGCAACGTTTGACCGCGGTAAATCGGAAAACCTGAGCAAATTCAAAAAAATGCTCAAAAAGCGGTCGCGGCGCATGGACGAAACACTGGCCCAGTCGATGAAAGTGGATGAGCGCGAACTCCGGCAATTAAAAAAGAAACTGGCCAAGGTGCAAAACGTCCCGGAACGCGGCATCGAAACCTGGTACCGGCTGGCCAGCAGCAACCTGTATACCCGGCGCAAAATTGTGGATACCAAGTCCAGCATTTTGCTCACCGTCAATTCCATCATCCTGTCAATTTCATTGGGCAGTCTTTATCCGCTGCTGGCCGACGACTGGCATCTGGTCTACGCGCTTGGCCCCCTGGTGTTGACCAATTTGCTGTCCATCACTTTTGCTATTTTTGCCACACGTCCCAACCTGAACCCGGGCCACCTTGAGCGGGAGGCCGTTGAAAAGAAGACAGCCAACCTGATGACATTCGATGATTTTTACAAAATGTCGCAAGCAGAATTTGAATGGGCTGTTGAGCAAACAACACAAGACCGAAACTTTCTGTACGGCACCATCAAACGCGATATGTACCGCCTGGGTATTGATCTGGCCAAACGGTACAAGAATATCCAGATTGCCTACAATGTTTTTTTAATTGGCCTCATTATCTCTGTTATTATGTTCGGGCTTTGTCACCTGATTTTTTAAATTTTGGCTATGTTGGAAAAAGTAATTCTCCCGGTGCTGTTGTTATGTGCCGGCACCTTGTATTCTCAAACCAAACCGGAGTACTTTCCGGACGACGTGGATGCAAACATCAGTGTAGCCGAAATCCGCTGCTACTGCAAACCAGGGGTCCGCAACAAATCGCGCTCCAAAGGCCTGGAATTTTCCTACAACCTGGTTGGTAAAAGCACCTACGAGCCGGAATCGCACGCCACGTCGGGGCCTTTGAGCAAATACACCAATTTGCAAAGTATTCGGTTCAGCCTGAAGGCCCCTATCCTGAACAAACCGGGTATAAAACTATTGGCTGGCTACCGGTACGTTTCAGAGTCATTCGCCTTTAGCCAGTACGGCCCCGATTTTAAAGAAACGTTTGAAGCAATGGACAGCAAGCGCTTTCACAGCCATTCTTTTGATATGCTGTTCACCAAATCTATTGACGAAAAACGCTATCTCTCCCTTCGCCTGCGCAACTCCTGCAACGGCAACTACTCCGGTGTTGTGGTGTTCAATGACCGGTACAACATTTACAAAGCCTTAGCCCTTTTCGGCGTAAAAAAAGATGAAGACAGGGAGTGGGGATTCGGTGTCAACTTCAGTACGGGCTTTCGCCGGCGCACCAGCATTCTGCCCTTCGTCCTGTACAATCGCAATTTCAACGAGAAGTGGGCAATTGAATCGGCGTTGCCCGCCTTTGTATTTGTACGCCGTAACCTCCATGGGAGAACGTTGCTGTTAGGCGGCATTGAATACAACGGACAATCGTACCGCCTGGATGTAGACCAAAACACGCCTGCGCCCCTGGACTATGCGTTCAACCACTCGGAAATCCTGGCTTCAGTCCAGCTGGAACAACAAGTATCCGGTTGGATCTGGATGAATTTTAAAGTCGGGTACCAGTACAACCTGAGCAGCGATTTTGAATCAAAAAACCTGAACAGCGAAGCGTTCAAAGTGGAGCCAACCAACGCGCCGTTTTTCCGTATTGGGTTGTTTTTGTCGCCGCCGGCGCATTTGGTGAAGTAACGCGAACCGCTGGTTCGCGCCAAAAATCGCCCCCCACGGCACAACCTGGTTCGCGCAATTTGAAATTGGAAAAGAAAAATTGGAGATTTGAAAAGTTGTACGTCCCCCAGGCTGCCTAAACTGATGGGTAAGCCAACTCCACCTCCGTAAAATCAAACTTTTCCACGTCGAACAGCCCAAGATCGGTCATTTTTAAAGCCGGAATAACCGGAAGTGCAAGAAAGGAAAGCGCCATAAATGGCGCCTTAAGCGCACATTGCAAGGTGTTCTTCGTCCAGGCATCCAGTTGGGCATAGTTCTGTGCCAAAGCATACCCGTCCATCGGACTCATCAGCCCTGCAATGGGCAGCGGCAGCACCCGGGTGTCGCCAGCCCCGTTGGTGGCACACACGCCCCCCCGGGCTTCAATGATCGCATTGACAGCCACGCACAACGCCGCATCGTCGGTTCCCACGGCCACGATGTTGTGCGAGTCGTGTGCAACACTGGATGCCAAAGCCCCGCGTTGCATGCCAAAGCCGCGCACAAAACCAATGGCGGGTGGCGCCGACGGCGCATATCGGTTTACCACAGCAATTTTCAACACATCCTGCGCCGGATACGGGAGCAACAAGCCCTCCTGAAGATGCGCATGGCCCTCCTCCTTGCCGGTCACAATCTCGCCATCCCAGGCGCGAATAATGCGCACAATACCGGTTTGGTGTTTGGAGGGCAGATGGAAGTCCTCGTGGTGGCGTGGCAGGGCTGCAAATTGGTTGGGCGTGCCGGCGGTCTGGTGCAAGAGCCGGCTCTCGCCCTTCTCAGCCACGCAACGCCCGTCGATCCAGGTTTCCAATACCCGGAATTCCGTCAGGTCGGCCACCCGGATAAAATCGGCAGGGTCGCCTTCCCGAAGCAGGCCTACCGGCAAACGGTAGTGTTCAACCGGATGCATACAGGCGGCGCGGAGGGTATCGAACAAGTCGCAACCCTTGGCCAGGGCTCTGGCTACCAAACGGTCGATATGGCCGTTCAACAGGTCATCGGGGTGTTTGTCGTCGGAGCAAAACATGATCTGATCCGGAAACTCATGCAGCAGCGGCCACAGGGCTTCAAAATTGCGGGCAGCGCTCCCTTCCCGGATCAGGATCTTGACGCCCAGCTGTGCTTTTTCCCGCCCTTCTTCATAGGAGAAGCACTCGTGATCGGTTGTGATTCCGGCAGCGAAATACCGGCGGGCATCCTCGCCGCGCAAGCCAGGAGCATGCCCGTCTATGGGTTTACCCAGGCGTTTGGCGGCAGCAATTTTTGCCAGTACTTCGGCGTCGCCATGCAGCACACCCGGGAAGTTCATCATTTCCGACAGGTAGCCAATGGCCGGGTTGTGTAACAATAGTTCAACGGCAGCGGCGTCCAGCACGGCACCGGCTGTTTCGAAGCCTGTTGCCGGCACACAGGACGGTGCGCCGAAACAAAATTTGACCGGCGCCCGGTGCGCATCTTCCAGCATAAACTGAACCCCGGCGGCTCCCAGCACATTTGCAATTTCATGCGGATCGGAAACCGTGGCCACCGTTCCATGCACCACTGCCATGCGCGCAAATTCCGCCGGGGGCAACATACTGCTTTCAATGTGCACATGGGCATCCACAAATCCGGGCAACAGGTACCCTGCATCTGCCGGAACACGATCTACTTCACGGATGCGGCGGATATGCCCGTTTTCGAGGGTGATTTCAGCGGGGTAAATTCGGCGGTTGTGCAGATCAACGAGCTGGGCGTGCATATGCGGATTTTTTTTGCCAAAGATAGCTATTCGGTTTCTGGTTGGAGGGTTACTGGTTAGAAGGTTGTACAATATCCGAAATGGTGAACAACCTTCTAACCAGTAACCCTCCAACCAGTAACCTCAAAACCAGAAACCTTTTAATACCTTTATCCGATGAATTCGTCGCTGCTGCTTTTACATGGCGCCTTGGGTAGCGCCAGCCAGTTTGACAAACTGATCCCTTTGTTGCCCAACCACTGGCAAATCCATTCGTTTAACCTGCCCGGGCATGGCGGAGCGCCCTTGCCTTCCGACTTTTCCATTACCTATTTTGCGGAAGCGGTGCTGGATTTTTTGGATAAAAACAAAATAGCGCAAGTGCATAGTTTTGGGTACAGCATGGGTGGGTACACTGCGATGCAACTGGCTGCAAAACACCCGGAACGCATTCAGGGTATTGTGACCCTTGGCACTAAATTTCACTGGACGCCCGAAATCGCCATCCGGGAAGCGGCCTTGCTCAATCCGGATAAGATCGCTGCGAAGGTGCCGGTATTTGCCGAATTGCTCGCGACCCGCCATGCCCCGGTCGATTGGCGGGAGGTACTGCACCGCACAGCAGGACTTTTGCACGGTCTTGGAAACGGCGCTACCCTGTCGGAAGATACCGTTCGGGCCATTACGTGCCCGGTGTT
Organism: Lewinellaceae bacterium; assembly: GCA_020636075.1. GTDB lineage: Bacteria > Bacteroidota > Bacteroidia > Chitinophagales > Saprospiraceae > M3007. Next base: position 98,997 of record JACJYO010000012.1, read on the forward strand.
GGTCGGTTTGGGATCAGAAGACCATTTGGTTACGGAAGAAGAATCCCGGGCAATGGCGGCGCTGTTGCCGAATGGCCGGTTTGAAAAACTGGAAGGCGTGAAACATCCACTGGAGCAGGTGGATCCAGGGCTTTTGGCGAATTGGTTGACGACTAACCTTGCAGGTTTTTTTAAATAAAAAAGCGAAATTTGTAACACCTCCCCGAATGCTGGTGTCCGAGTACAAACAAATGGCAAACGCCGAAGCATGGCTCCAACATTAAGCGACGAAACACTGATCCAACAGGCATTAACAGGGCGGCAATCCGCCCAGGCAATGCTGGTGAAACGCTATGAAAAATATGTGTTCACCCTGGCTGTGCGTTTTGTTAAAAACCGGGAAGACGCCCTGGAAGTGGCGCAGGACAGTTTTGTGCGCATGTTTCGCTACATGGCCGATTTTCGGGGCGATTGCAAATTCACTACCTGGCTGTACAAAATTGTGTACACCACCTCCCTGAATCACCTGCGCAAGCAAAAACCCGAAATCCTGTCGCTCGATGATGCCGAGCGACCAATTCAGTTGGAAGACCCGGGCACTGGGGATGCTTCGGCCGGACTGGAACAGCATGATCGCAGCGAAGCGCTGAAACAGGCCATCGCAAAGCTTTCACCAGACGACAGCACCATCATCACCCTGTTTTACCTGTATGAACAAAACCTCGAAGAAATTTGTCAAATTATGAACCTCACGCTGACAAATGCCAAGACCAAACTCTGCCGGGCCCGGCAACGGCTCAGAACCGTGCTCGACGGCGGAATTGGTGTAGAATTTGAAGCGTAACAATACCACACCCAAAAACCTAAATGAACGAAACAGCAGCATTCAAACGAGTAACCTGGCAGAACTATGGAAAATAATTTTTTGCTGACCGACGACCTGCTTTGGGATTATGCCGACGGCTTTCTGGACACGTCGGAAAATGCCCGGGTAGAAGCCTACCTGAAACAGCATCCGGAATGGCAGCTCCGCCTGCAACACATTCTGAATGAAAAACAGGTGCTGGCAACCTTGCCCATGGAATCGCCCGATCCGGGCTTTACCGACCGTGTCATGGCAGCCTGGACTGCCGAGCAGGCAAAGGCTAAAGCAGCCAAAGGCAGCAGCGATTGGATCATCCGGCTTATCGTGTTGGCATTTGGACTGTTTGTGCTCACCCCGGTAGTGGTGATGCTGGTGGCAGCCATGCAATTGACACCGTCCGAACTGCCCAGTGTTGAACTCCCCGAACTTCCGGCCGTCGACTGGATGGCCTGGGTGGATAGCCCGGTGTTGTTGTACGGCTTGTTGTTGCTATTTGTCGTTTCGGGTTTGCGCCTGTTGGACAAAGTTTTGCAACACCAGAAGATGGTCCATAAACTGGCCTGAAGTACCAAACCTTTCCCCGTTAACCGGAACTTGTTTGACAAATCATGGAGCGCGAAAAACGACCGAAACATTTTATCCAGCAGCCGGAATATCCCGGCGGGCCGAAGGAACTTACGAAGTTTATTTATCAAAACCTGCGTTACCCGGCTGCTGCGGTTGCCGCGAAAATCGAAGGCACCGTTTATATCGAATACGACATTGATTACAAAGGCAATGTGGTGGATACGCGCGTTTTGCAGGGCCTGGGCCACGGCTGCGATGAAGAAGCAGCCCGGGTATTGCGCCTCCTCAAGTTTTCGGTAGGCCGGAACCGGGGTGTACGCGTGTTGTTTCACAAAAAAGCAAACATCAAGTTCAAATTACCTGTCCAGGCAAAAGCAAACGCACAAGCTCCTGCACCGCCAGGTAACGTAGTCCAGTACACCTACCAGTATTCAACACAAAAGTCCGCTGAACCGGCGGCTGAAAAGGCGCCGGAAAAGTCCGGCACTACGTACTCCTACACCATTACCATTGGGGGCAACTCCTGAAGGATTAGAGTTGCTGTTATTCAGAGGTCCTTGCCGATATCCCGCCGAAAGTATTTTCCTTCAAATTTCACTGTTTCGGCAGCGGCGAGCGACTTCCCGACCGCTTCATCGATCGTTTTTCCGAAGGAAGTAATGGCCAGCACCCGGCCGCCATTGGTCACAAGTTGACCGCCAGCTATTTTGGTGCCTGCATGTAGGAACAAACTTCCGGGTAATGGTTGTGGCAGCACCATGCGATCACCTTTCCGGTATTGTTCGGGGTAGCCTCCGGCGGTAAGCATAACCGTAGCGGCAACTTCCGGCTCCGTATCAACGTGCACCGAAGCCAATTGGCCGTTGAGCGTCTGTTGGAACAAATCCACCAGATGATTTTTCAGCCGCGGGAAAACGACCTCCGTTTCCGGGTCACCCATACGGCAATTGTACTCGATAACGTAAGGGTCGCCATTGACATTGATCAGGCCAAAAAAGATAAAGCCCAGGTAGTCTATTTTTTCAGCGGCCAACCCCGCCACAGTGGGTTTGATCACGCGGGTTTCAGTTTTCTCCCACAATTCCGGCGTCACAAAAGGTACCGGTGAAACAGCGCCCATGCCGCCGGTATTCAGGCCGGTGTCGCCCTCCCCTATCCGCTTGTAATCTTTTGCCTCCGGCAAAATTTTGTAGTGCTGGCCATCGGTCAACACAAATACGGAATACTCAATGCCGCTCAAAAACTCCTCAATGACCACCCGCCGGCTGGCTTCACCAAACTGGCCGGCGAGCATGGTTTCGAGGGCTGCCGAGGCTTCGGCCAAATCATCGAGAATCAGCACACCCTTACCGGCAGCCAACCCGTCAGCCTTGAGCACGTATGGCGCCTGCAAACTTTTCAGGAAAGCGACACCATCTTCGAGGTTGCTCACTTCGCGGTACCGGGCAGTGGGAATGTCGTGGCGCTCCATGAATTTTTTGGCGAAAGCCTTCGAACCCTCCAGTTGGGCGCCCGCAGCGGAAGGGCCAATGACAGCCACTCCATTCAACTCCGGATCGTTTTTGAAAAAATCGACTATGCCGCGGACCAACGGTTCTTCCGGGCCAACCACGAGCATATGGATGTCATTTTTCAAACAAAATTCTTTAATCGCCGGAAAATCGTTCACACCCAAGTCGATGTTAGTGCCGCATTCAGCAGTACCGGCATTACCAGGAGCGATAAACAAGCGGGTGCACCCCGGATCGTTCGAAAATTTCCAGGCAAAGGTGTGTTCGCGGCCGCCGCCGCCGAGTAGTAGTATGTTCATTTTTTGAAAATTCTGGTCCGTCGGACAAATGTTAGTGCCTGTAAATTCTTTCTATCAATATTCTCCGTTCAGCCGCATTCTCAGCCCAGCCACATTCGCATCTCAGCCACATTCTCAGCCCAGCCCTTCAGGGCTGGGAAAAAAGGTTAAAATTCAATCTCAAAACACCCTGCATCCGGCATAACCGGGTCGCGCATTTTTCCGTCCAGATCGAGCGTAATGCCCGGCAGGGGTACCGCATAACGATTCGCCTTGGATGCCAGTGTATCGAGCCGGTAATTCCGTTCGGGGATATTCAAAAACACCGTGTCCTGGTTTTGAAGATTCAGGCAAGGATTGCAAAAGTCAAAAAACTCCGGGAAGGCATTGTCCTTCAACAGGTCCTTCACCCGGACGAGGCAGTTTTTGAAGTCGTAGTCCATATCGGCGGCCACACCGGTTCGGTTGAACAGCGTGATCTGGTCGGCACGGCTGCCGCTGATGATACAATTTTGAAAGCGGGCCTTGAGCGGATTGGGCGCATAGGAATCACAAAAATCGTCCAGGCAAAGGGCATTGCCCATGCGCAGGGCCTCTCCGTCGACCCCGTAATTGGCTGCAGTGCAAAACGAAAATGAATAGTCACCGCCATATTCCAATTGAATGGAATAGCCCGTATTGGAGTGAAACAGGCAATTTTCAGCAGTGATTTTAGCGTGTATGCCAATGAGCCCGCTGCTGGCGGTATTGTAAATCTGGGTGTTGCGCAAGGTCAGATCGACGGCCGAATCGGCCCGGACGCCAATGATCGAATTGCGCACGATGCAGTGGTCCAAACGGTGGCCGCTGGTCCCGGATTGCAGCCAGATACCTGTCCATTGGCCGGGTTCGTCGGCAAATTCAGGTTCGAGGCGGTCGCCTTCGAAGATCACCGGGTTTTCCAGGGTACCTTCCGCGATAAGCCGGCCATTCCCCTGAAAGGCCAGGAAGCCGTCGTTGTAGCGCACAATGGCCGAATCGACAACCTGGCGTCCCAACCCGCCGTGTACGTATACCCGGGTACCGGCAGGGATACGCACCGTGCATTCGTCGATTACCAGAATCCCGTAGATCACATAGGGCCGGGGATCATCCCACAGCCATTCGCCGCCATCACAAGTGTAGAGCACCGCATCGCCGGCGCCAAAGCGGGATGGCAGGTACACGGCGTTTTGGCCCCAGGCTTCCAGCACGACAGTTTGCAGGTTGCCATTGGTTTCAAATTGCAGATTTTCGGCCAATACGAAGGGACTGGCACTGGGCGGCGCATCGGGATTGATGGTCACTTCGGCGAAGATGTACAGGCTGTCGTTGGGGGCGATCTCAATATCCGTATGGCTGTCGCCGGGCAGGCCGTCGACGTTTATGTTGAAGCGCGACTGGTCGCCCAGTTCCAGGTAGATTTTGCTGATGCGAATGCTTTTGTTGTGCCGGTTGTACACTTTCAGGATGCGGGTGGCCGAGCCCAATTGCGTAAACACCGTATCGAAGCGCAGGGTGTCGGTGCTGAATTCAAGTTTGTCGGCAGTATCGTTGGTAAAGCGCTCTTTTTGGCAAAAACTGAACAGGGCAGTCAGGAGGAAAAGCGCAAGGCTGAGTCGGAGCAGGGACATTGTTTGCTGGAACAAGTTGAACATTGAAAAGGCAAAGGTAGAAAAGCGCGTTGGGGTCGGGTCTGTATTTTTATGAAATACTGCTTTTGCCGGCGTTTACCTGATTTTTTTGCGGCAACAATTGGGTTATATTTGAATTCTTACTATAACCAAAACTACATTTATCATGAAAAACCTACCTATACTCCTGATTTTTTTCGCACATTCTGTTTTTGCCCAAAATCTTCACATTGCCTGGCAACGTGGGTTCCAACATGATCTTCAAGATCTGAAAGCCACTGCGGATGGCAGTTGGCTTGTCGGTGGAAGTTATGGTGTACCGGGAATGACATTCAGGGCGGGGTATATGGGGAGGTTTGACAGCGATGGAGTCATTGAAAGGGAACTCAGCCTGAACATCCTGGAACAGGCTACAGTCACAGCGCTACTCCCCCTTGCAGATGGACGCTGGATAGCCGGGGGCATCATAAACGGCTGCGATTTCGGCGGGTCAGGTTTTGTGGCATTGTACGACACAACCTGGGAATATCAGTGGTTCACCAGTTTGGATTGGGTAACGCTGACGAATCCTGTCGTTTTTGTCAGCAGTTTGCATTTGTTCTCCGACAGCACAGTCTTGGCCATCGGCAGTGGAAAAGCGCAATTGTTCAGTATGAAAAATGGCGATATTTTGGAAGAATTGACGCTTCCCGGGTATTACCATGGGGGAGCTGCAGCGCCAAATAGCGCCTACCTGATGGTCTCCGGTACAGAGGGCCTTATGGCCTTGTTTCCCGATTTAACCTTAAAAACAATTGTTCCATTGGGCAGTGCCTTTTCCACTTATTTTTATGAAATCACAGCCGGGCAAGACGACAGGTTTTTTGCCGTCCGGGAAGACAATACACTGGTAGCCGCCGACACAACCGGGATTTTAACCAGTTTGAAATTAAACTACCACGTGACTGATATCGCCTCAGACGGACCGAATATTTGGCTTTGCGGCCGGCAAAACAATTTTTACCGAATAGAAAAGCGGGATAAGAACCTGAATCTGCTCACCGGATTTAATCTGACCGACCCGGATATCCTTCCAATCCGTGTTCAACCAGATGGGCCAAATGTGTTGTTGGCCGGCTGGGAATTGCATGGTCCGCCACCACGACAAAACACGTTAAGCAGCACAAGCAGTTGGAACTTTTGGCTCGCTTCCTTTACCCCGATCGGCCAGCTAATTCACCCTGGAACAGACGCGGCACTCACCGAAATAGTGGCCAATACCCCCCCGGTAAAAAGCCCCGTTACTGGCGCACCCGGATATTCCTGGTCGGTTTCTGGCGGTACATTTTCAGTGCGGATCCAAAATTTGGGTACGGAGGTTTTAAATTCCGTTCAGGTGCTCGCGTCTGGCTACGGCAAAGATTTGCCGTTTATCTGTATTTATGATGCATTTGTAAACAGGCCCTTTACCGATCTTAACTTGGCGCCCGGAGCAGATACGCTCCTCTATCTTGGCGAAATTGCAGCGCCATATGTCTCCGGCGCAGACGCTTTATCCTGGGAATTGTGCTTTTGGACTGCGGTACCAAACAACAAAATGGACAGCAACCATGAAAACGATTATCACTGCCAGGTATTCGAACCGACGACCTCCACATTTGGTCCGAACAGTCCGGAGCTGCGCATATTCCCAAATCCTGTGCAGGATTTACTTTACCTGGAATTGCCCCATGAGCGCCCTGGTCCATGCCAGATATTCGATGCTGCCGGGCGTTTGGTGCTAACGGCACACGCAGAAAACCGGGATTCCGGTTTTGCAGTTGTGGTTGATCAACTTCCTGCCGGCATCTATTTTTTGCAGATGCAACAAGCATGGGGTCGTTTTGTAAAAAAATGACCGGCCCGATAAGGCTGCATTTTCAGCTGCCCGGAGGCATCGGATCGCCGGGCAGCTGGTTTTTTTATGCAGATTAGTCAACTGCTTGTGTTAAAAAATTAACAGATCAAATACCCCAAAACTGCCATGTGTTGGCTTAGTGACCATTTGGACGATCTTCCAAATTTTTTCCTGCAAAAAAGTTAAATCCACTTCGTTTTTTTGACGATCAGTGCAATTATTTCAACTGTTCTAAAATTATATTTTATGAAATAAGTGACTTCAAATGCCTGATTTCGTCTTTTACAAAACTTTAACACCGCATTTGTTAAATGTTTTTAACGTTTTCTTAACTCCTGCCTTATTTTTGCAATGCTTTAAAGTCAGTACCCCTCGACAGCAATGCCGTATGCAGAAAACATGAGCGAAAAATTAGTGCCGGTGCGGATTGATGTGTTGATCCCGGCTTATAACGAAGAAGCGGCGCTGCCCCTGGTACTGGCGGCCATCCCAAAAGCGTGGGTGCGTCAAGTGATCGTTTGCAACAATGGATCGACAGACCGGACGGCAGAAGTAGCACGGCGGGCAGGCGCCCAAGTGGTGGACGCCCAACAACGCGGTTACGGAACGGCTTGTCTGGCAGGCATGCGTTACCTGCAAAACCTGCCGGAAAATGAACAGCCGGAAATTGTGGTCTTTCTCGACGGCGATTACTCCGACTACCCGGAAGAGCTTCCAAACGTGGTGGCTCCAATTTTGAACGACGATAAAGATCTGGTCATCGGATCGCGGTTGCTTGGCGATATGGAGCCTGGTGCAATGAGTCCGCCCCAACGATTTGGCAATTGGCTGGCACCTTTGCTAATTCGATGGATGTATGGCTACCGGTTTACCGATCTGGGTCCATTCCGCGCCATCGGCTGGCAACGGCTGCTGAATCTGAAAATGCAGGATTCCAACTACGGATGGACGGTGGAAATGCAGGTAAAAGCCGTACAACAGCGCTTGCGGTGCGCCGAAGTGCCGGTCCGATACCGCAAACGCGGAGGCGGCAAAAGCAAAGTTTCCGGCACAGTGAAAGGTGTGGTGCTCGCCGGATGGAAGATTATCAGCTTAATTTTTCTTTTACGATTAAAGTAACCATAGAAATACCCTGAATTCCTAAACCACAAACTCCAGATAGTCCGCCTTCGCCCAGGCTTCGGCGGACAGGCAAAAAATTAACTCGCAACTCAATTTTAACTATGTTCGGTCTTCAATCATTTTTCGAAGCACTTCAGTATCAGGCTTTTGTCGATTTTGGCTACCTGATGCTCCTATTTTACTTTGTTGCTATGAGCGGTGTAACGATTTACGCACTCATTCAGTTTCACCTGCTTTTTTTGTACAAAAAACACCACAAAGACAACCCGAATATCGAGTATAAGCAATTTGAAGTTGCCGATTCAAATATTCCTTTTGTGACCGTGCAATTGCCCATGTACAATGAGATGTACGTGGCCGAACGCATCATTGATTACGTGGCTGCACAGGAATACCCGAAAGACAAATTTGAAATTCACGTCCTCGACGATTCTACCGACGACACCGTGGGCATCGTTGCTGCCAAAGTGGCCGAACTCAAGGCCCAGGGTTTTAATATTGAGCATATCCACCGGGTAAACCGCCAAGGCTATAAAGCCGGCGCGTTGCAGGAGGCCATGCCAAAAGCCAACGGCGATTTTATCGCCATTTTTGACGCCGACTTTACGCCGCGTCCCGATTTTCTGCGCACCACCATGGCCTACTTCGAAGATCCGAAGATCGCTATCGTACAAACACGCTGGGAGCACATCAATGCCGATTACAGCATGCTGACCCGGCTGCAGGCACTTCAGCTCAATGTACACTTCACCGTTGAGCAAGCCGGCCGTTCTTACGGTAACCTGCTGCTCCAATTCAACGGCACAGCCGGTGTTTGGCGCAAAAAAGTGATCAACGAAGCCGGGGGCTGGCAGAGCGATACGCTCACGGAAGACCTTGACCTCAGCTTCCGCGCCCAGATCATGGGTTACAAAATCCAGTACCTGGAAAAACTGGGCAGTCCGGCTGAATTGCCGGTAGACATGAACGCCCTGAAGGGACAGCAGTTCCGCTGGAACAAAGGCGGCGCGCAAAACGCCCGCAAATTGCTGAAACTCGTTTGGTCGACTGACAAACTCAACCGTATCCAAAAAATGCACGCCATTAGCCAATTGATGGCCTACGGCGTATTCCTGTGGGTATTTATCGCAGCGGTGAGCAGCATTCCGCTCTCGTTTGCTTTCCAGGAATTGGGCATTTCCACGCACTTCCTGTCATTTTCGGTCGTTGGGCTTTTTGCCGTAGCGGCAATCTCCTACACCGCAAACATCACCGCAGCGCTGAACCGCAACCAGGCGCCGTCGTTCTGGGAAAAAGTGCGCTTTTTCGGACTGTTCCTCTCCTTCCTGCCGATGTCGATGGGCTTGTCGTTGTACAATGCAATCGCTGTTGTGGAAGGCCTGCGTGGTAAGGTTTCCGCCTTTGTGCGCACGCCGAAATACGGTATCACCGAGCGGAAAAAAAGCGCGCTGCTGAACGCCGGTTATATGGCCCGGAAAATTTCATGGGTAACGTATGGCGAAGGTTTCATGGCGCTGATCTTTTTCGCCGCTGTGATCGTAGGCCTGAAAACCGGCAACTATGCGTTCGTACTGTTCCACTCGATGCTGGCTTTTGGCTTTGCGACGATTTGCTACTACTCGATTAAGCACTTGCGGTTTCAGTAAACTTTTGAGGTTGATTAATTGAGGGTTTAATAGTTGATTTGAAAATGCCCCGCGTTGATTGGCAGCGCGGGGCATTTTGCTTGTATGATGGATATTCTTGTTTGCCCTTGCAACCTGTTCGACAATACCGGACGTCTAATGCAAACCATCCCTGTTCCTGCAACCGACCAACCGGTTTTCATACCAGTTGCCAATTTGCCCAATGGTCTGTACTTCCTGCAACAGGGAGCGTCCGTAGAAAAAATCATGGTCCAACATGACCGTTAATGTTTTTTTGCAATGCTATTAGCCCTAATTTTAGGCCTGTTTTTGAACGGTAAACCAGCACAACTGTTTACAAAAAACAGAGCATTTAAAACCGTTTTTCCGAAGCCATACTGCGAATAACAATCCTGTGCCAACCATGAAACATCTCGTCCTCAGTCTCCTGACCATACTCCTGCTCGGTGCTTGCGCCACCAGCTACTACTACCAACCAGCCGTCACCCAGCCCGGCCAAACCGAAGCCGTATACACCCGCGGCTTGCCCGGTTTGCGCTCCCAGCAGTACGGCGCCGACCTCACCGCCGGTCTGAGTGCAAAGGGTGAAAACGACCTTAGCCTGCAGGTGTACATTTACAACGACAGCGATTCGGCTTACACGTTCTACCCCGAAGATATTCGCGTAAGCGGCTACGACGCTTTCGGCCAGATGCAGCCTCTGCGCGTGTTTGAAGCATCGGAATACGTCAAGTGGAAACGCAACCGCGACATCCTGATCGGAACGGCCATTGTGGTCGGTACCGTGGCGCTGATCCTGATTATCAATGAGGCCACTAAGGACAACCACAAATCGAAAGGCAAAAACAATTCCGGCGATGTACCCTACTGGGCCAATAATTATTACTACAACCCCGTGGGCTGGATCGACTTTTCGTTCAATATGGCCTACGTGATCGGTGCAGCATCCGCCACGCCGCCACCGCAATCCGAGCCATACATACCTGAAAACGGCCTGCTTCGCACCCACACGATCTATCCGGGAGAAGCCATCCAGGGCATTGTGAAAGTGCGCGGGAAATCGCCGTTTCTGAACAAAATCCTGGTGGAAGTGCCGGTAAACGGCGCCTACCACAAGTTTTCGTTTGAAAACAAAAAGATAGCGCGGTAAGCACGCACCCTACCCGAAATCAAACTGCTCAGTCCACCGATTTGTCGGTGGGAAAATAAAAATTGAGTCCAATCAAAAAGTGGGTTTGCTCCGGCGCTTTTATTGCGCTGACATTTTACCTGGGCTACGTTGTCGAGCGTCCCGACTTTCCTGCTTTTATCACAACCTACGGCCTGTTTTTCGCGCTGTATACCTGGCTGATCACCCGGCCCAACTGGTCGCAGGCCGACCGGCGCTGGTGGATCGGTTTGGGAATTGGGCTTCGGGTATTGCTGTTGTTCAGCATCCCCAATCTTTCCGACGATTTTTACCGTTTTTTATGGGACGGCCGGCTGTCGGCGCAAGGGATCCACCCGTTTGCACATACGCCGGCGTATTTTATTGAAAACCAAATTGCGCTTACCGGGATTACTCCCGAGTTGTTTGCCAATCTCAACTCCCCGGCATATTACACCGTTTATCCACCGGTTTGTCAGGCAGTATTTTGGATGGCGGCGAAACTGTATCCGGAAAGCCTGACAGGCGGGGTATTTGTGCTGAAACTGTTTTTGTTTTTTTGCGAGTTGGGGGTGTTGTGGGCACTAACCACCAACTTCAGCAATTCGGGAGGGTGTAACCTTTTCCAATTTCAAATTTCAAATCAAATAGAGCGCTTTGTGAACATCCTTTTATTTGAAATTGGAAATTGGAAAAGGGTTTAGCCTCTGGTTTCTTAAGTTGATGGCTATGCCCCATCCCTCTCCGCCGCGGCGGGAGGGGCTCGCCCTCAATTCTACTTCAAATTTCAAATTTGACTTAAAACGAGTGTTTCGAATACCCGAGCGGCCTCTGGATTTGAAATTTGAAAAGAAAAATTTGAAATTGGAAAAGGGGACAACCAGCGGGGTCAGAAAATTTCCAACGCCGCCTAAAGGGAATGGGGTTAACCCCGCCGTCCTCTACGCACTCAATCCTCTTATCCTCCTGGAAATAACCGGCAATGCCCATTTTGAAGGCGCCATGCTGTGCTTTTTACTCGCCGGCATCCTGTTTTTACAAAAAAACCGACTTGTGCCGGCAGCCGGTTTTTGGGCTTTGGCGGTAGCCAGCAAGCTGGTGCCTTTGCTGTTTTTGCCGATAGTTTGGGTGCATTTAGGCTTTCGGAAAGGGCTGCGCTTTTTGTTGTTTTTTGCCGGTTTTACGGCGGTTTTATTTGCACCGCTTTTCAATCTGGAGATCCTGGAAAACATGGCTGGTAGCCTGAATTTATATTTCCAGCAATTCGCATTTAATGCCAGTGGATATTACTTTTTGAAGGCAATCGGAAAGGCACTGGCCGATCCGTCACTGGATGTGGGGCGCACATTGGGGCCAATCCTGGGTATTGCCGTGTTTTTTGGGGTATGGGCGCTGGCTTTTTTTACTCGTCCTACGACTTCGAGTCGTAGGACGAGTACGGCGCTGCTGTTTGCCTCAACCCTCTACCTCGTACTTGCCACCACGGTGCATCCCTGGTATATCGCTCTACCCTTCGGCTTGGGTTTATTAACTACCTGGCGTTACCCAATTGTTTGGACCGGGGTGGCTATGTTGTCTTACAGCCACTACGCAGATGGTGGGTTTAAGGAAAATTTTGGGCTGATCGCGCTGGAATATTTGGTGCTATTGGTTTTTGCTACCTGGGAGTTCATGCGCACGCCTGTAGCGCAAGCGGTAGAATAGCGCAAAAGCAGCTACCAAACCTAGACCCAGCCAATAACGCCAATCTGAGAAACCATCTGTGAACAACAAAATCGCGCCAAACGCTACGCCGCCAATTACCGACCTCGAAAGATTCAGCCAATTGGGTACCGGACGGTAAATACTGGCTGCAGCTTCCTTTTCCAAGCGGGCAAGTTCAAGCATTTCGATTTTTCCCGATTCTATTGCTCGTTGCATTTCTGCCATCAAAAGATCGACGTAGCGCGATTCCCAGGCTTTGTAACCTGCAAGGTCAACTGCCTGATACGTATACTGAATGTGGTTGTCTGAAAGTGATAAAATGAGCTCATGTTGAACGGCAGCCGGAGACTCCTCATAGCGAAGTTCAGGATAGTTTTTAAACCGGAGCGGGCCTTTCGACTCCAGTTCATAATATGTATTTGACAATAAAAATTGCCGGAGGCGACTCAGGATGGTCTCCTCCGGCAAGTTGGCGGGAATTTGAATTTTTAGGTGGGTCATATTTATACAGGTTTAGGTTTGCTTAAATTTAAACATAGGCAAAAATTTGCATTTGCTGCACCTGATGAATAGTTGCTTGTTTTTTACGCGAACTACCAGTTCGCGTTACTTGGAACTTTCCCCGACAAAATAATCTTCCCGGTTTTTAAACAGGATATTGAACGTCGTCATGCTCCCGTAGCAGCGGGTGATGTATTGCTGGAGGTTGATCTTGTCTTCGTCGTCGAGTTTGTTGCTGGCGTTGATCTGTTGCTCCAGCACGCGCAGGCGGTCGCGCATCATCACAATTTTGTGAAAAAAGGCCTCAATAGGCACCTCCTTGGGCTTGACGCTGCCGTCGCCTGAGTCGATGATGAGTTTGCCTTTCATCCAACGATCGCCAAGAGGTACCTTTTCCAAACTCACCCCCGCCCAACTGCGCAGAATACGCACCAGCGCCTGTTCGGCTTCGGAAAATGAAACCGCCTCTTCTTCGGGGATGGCTTCCACCACGTCCCAGGCGGAGTATTCCTTGCCGACCATTTTCAGGCCGAATTGAATAAAACAAACTTCATAGGCCGCTACATGCAGCCGAACGATTACCCCGTCGCCGAAAGCCGGGTGTTTAACACGGGAACCAATACCGAGAACGTCCATGATTATAGTTTTTTATGTTGAGTTTTATGTTTTTGAGGGATTGGCCCAGTAGGGTTCGGCCCAGCGCACAATTCCATAGATCAATACGACTGAAACGGCAGCGGCCATCCAGGGCATGTCGATATCCTGCTCCAGGTCTATGGTCGAAAGGTCCTGGTTGTACAGGTATTGCCCGACCACCTGGAAGGCATTATTGACAAAATGCGCCCCCACGGGCACCCATATATTTTGCGAGCGCCAGTACAACCAGCCGAGTACCACGCCTAGCAGCATACGCGGCAAAAAACCTTCAAACTGGAAATGGATAAAGCTGAATACGGCGGCGCCAAGCAAAATAGCCGCCCATGGGCGCATACGCCGCATTAATTGTTGCTGAACGATGCCCCGAAAAACCAGTTCTTCACCCAGAGCCGGAAGCAAGGCGATGAGCAGCAGATTCGCCAGCAACTCGAGCACATTGTCCATCTGCAGCAGGCCTTTGATCGATTCGTTCGTCTGATCCTCGAGCGCGCGAAGTGCATCGGGCAAGGGTAGAGCCTGATTGATATTGTAGGTATACAGCACCAATGGTATTGCGACCAACATGAGTAAAATCCCAAGCATAAAGGGTCGGATATCCGGCAACTGTACTGCTTTCAAGTAACTAAACACGCGTTTGGCTGGCGGGTAAAAAAAATACAGTACGACCCAACCTGCGAGTAAAAATGTGGAAACATGGCTAATGGCCAACAATAACCGGGTCTGCCAGCGCTCGGCAGGTGGCGCGTCGGCAGCCAGGGCGCCGGTCAGTACAGTCGGGTCCCAACCGGCCATCAACACGATCAGTTGGAACAAGAGCCCTCCAAGTATGGCAAAAAGCAGACTGGCGCCTAAAAGGCCCAGCAGCACCAGGCGTACCTGGGGCTCCGGTTGCTGATAAACAAAACCTTCCGGGTCAGGCGCATCCTGCCCTGCGCGGTGATCCATCCCGCTTTCTTCCATAGATCGTTTATTTTTGCGCCAAAAATAACGGAAGCCCACCGCTTATCCCAATATCATAATATCCCAATAGCACAACATATGACCAGATTATCCGTAAACATCAACAAAGTAGCCCTGTTGCGCAATGCCCGCGGCGGCAACCTGCCCAACCTCGTTCAGGTTGCGGAAGACTGCGAAGCGTTTGGCGCTGAAGGCATAACCGTACACCCCCGCCCCGATCAGCGCCATGTCCGATTTGACGACATCCCGGCATTAAAGGAGGTGGTAACCACGGAGTTTAATATTGAGGGCAACCCCACCCCGGAGTTTTTGGAACTGGTGTTGGCTAATGTGCCGGACCAGTGCACCCTGGTACCCGACGCAACAGACCAGCTTACCAGCGATCATGGTTGGGACACCTTGAAACATGCCGGTTTTTTACAGGAAATAATAGCAGCGTTACATGTGAAACGCATCCGGGTATCGCTATTTGTTGATCCCGATCCCCGTATGGTGGAAGGCGCAAAAGCCGTTGGGGCCGACCGGGTAGAGTTGTACACCGGCCCTTTTGCCCATGATTTTATGAGCGACCCGGCAAAAGCCATGGCGCCATACACTGCAGCAGCCGAAAAAGCTGCGGAAATTGGTGTCGGTTTAAATGCCGGGCACGACCTCAATCTGGACAACCTCCAATATTTCCGGGAACACTGCCCGGGCTTGCTGGAAGTTAGTATCGGCCATGCGCTGATTTCCGATGCGTTGTACTATGGCCTGTCGAATACCATCCGGATGTACTTGCGGCAATTGCAAGGGTAAAGCCCAATTAGAAGCACCCTAAACATCTAAAAATTAGGATTTTATAAAATGGCCAAATGTACATTTTTTACAGGGCGGCTATTTTTTGTATTGGGCTTTGGACAAATGCACTATCTTTGATTTAATGATCCGCCAGGATCAACTGGTCTTTGACCACTACTTTTCTCAATAATCCTTCTCTAGTTTAATTTCCAACCAATTCAAACTTTTGAAGTCCGACAGGCTTGCAGTGGTAATGGTGCCTGGCACCATTGAGCCTGTCTTTCGTGTGGTTTTATTACCACTTCCACCGTTGGAAACTTTTCAAATTTCAGATTTCAACTTTCAAATTGGACATTAAAAGGACGATTCAGGTATCAGAGCAGTCTTTGAATTTGAAATTGGAAAAGAAAAATTTGAAATTGGAAAAGTACGGGCTACCGGAACGCTGAACAGTTAAGCATGCCCAACCAACTCCGGAACTAATCGCCATGCGAGCCGTTTGAACGATCAACGGCCTCCGCGCATACCAATTCAAACTTCTGGAAGTCATCCCGTCGAGGGTGACGCACCCGTGTTTTTTGCGCTTTTGCAATTCGTACAGCAGCCTGGGTAGTAATCGCTCCGATGGGACTTGCGCAGCACTGTCTGCGCATGCACTTAGCGGAAACTAATTCATTCTTTACTCACTAAATTTTTTAGGTATGAAGCGATTACTAACAAGTTTAATCCTGCTATGCACTATAGTGGGATTTACCTACGCCCAGCGCACGGTGGTTGGCACTGTGAAGGGCGATGATGGCGAAGCGCTTATTGGCGCTTCCGTTCGGGTAAAAGGCACCAATTCGGGTGCTGTGACGGATGCCTTCGGCAAATATTCCGTTTCAGTGCCCGCGGGCTCCAACACCCTGGTATTCACCTACACCGGGTTTACCACGCTGGAAATCCCTTTGGGCGCCTCCAATGTTGTTGATGCGGTAATGGAATCTGGAACAGTTTTGCGTGAAGCGGTGGTTACAGCGCTCGGCATTTCCAGGCAAGAAAAATCACTGGGTTACGGGGTAACCAGTGTGAAAGGTGAGGATGTGGCGCGCTCCGGCGAAGTGAACGTGATCCAGGGCCTCGCAGCCAAATCATCGGGTGTGCAGATCATCGGCTCAGCCGGAACGCCCGGGGCATCATCCAAAATCCTGATTCGGGGCAACTCAACCTTTACGGGTGAAAACCAACCCCTGATCGTTGTGGATGGCGTGCCTTATGACAACCAAACACTCGGCTCAGAAGCGGCAGACTACCCCTTCAATGCGACCAATAACGGCGTGAACAACAGTAACCGCGCACTGGACCTGAACCCGGCCGATGTGGAAAGTATAAACATCCTGAAAGGGCCGGCAGCCGCAGCGCTGTACGGTACCCGGGCAGCCAATGGAGTCTTATTGATTACTACGAAAAAAGGCGGAAAAGGCATGTCGGTCAATGTCAGCTCCAGTGTGGCTTTTGACCAGGTGAACAAGTTGCCGGAAATTCAAATGGAATACGGACAAGGCACCGGTGGCGGTTCATTGACCAGTGCAGAAGGTACTTATGTGGACCAAACGCCGCTTAGTTGGGGTCCACGCATTGGCACCGCCGGCGTACCGGAAGTTGCCCAGGCCTATGACAACCTGGACCTCTACTTTAAAACCGGTGTTTCCTATACCAATAATATTTCTATCTCGATGGGCAGCGAGAACACCTCCTTCCGCCTGTCCTATGGAAATGTAAACCAGGGCGGGATTGTGCCCAATACAGAACTCAAACGAAATTCATTCCGCCTGACGGCAAACTCAGAGTTTAACCGCTTCAGTTTGTCCGCAACTGCTGCTTATGTAAACACGAAAGACATCAAAGCCCAAAACGGAAGCAATCTTTCAGGTGTGATGCTGGGACTCACACGGATGCCGCCGAGTTTTAATATTCTGGGTGGCCCGGGTCCGAATGGTTACGATACCCGCGATGGTCAGTCCTGGACGTATTTTAGTTTGTATGACAACCCACTTTGGTCGGCGTACAACAACCCGATGACGGGCGATGTAGATCGCATAACCGGCAACATCAGCGGGACTTTTTCAGCATTCAGCTGGCTTGACCTGACCGCCCGCCTTGGCGCCGATGCCTATACGGATGACCGTCAGCAGGTCTTTGCAGTTGGCGCACAGGATCCGCCGGCTCCGGTTGGTGAAATTTGGGAAAACACCAAACGCCGCCTGGAGGTGAATGCCGATATGTTTGCGTCGTTTAAACCCCAGTTACAAGGTCAGTTTGGTGTTAATGCGACACTGGGCCTGAACCTGAACTCCCGGCGCGATGATGACCTCTTTGCCCGCGGCCGTAACCTGGCCATTCCAAATTTTTACCACCTGAGCAATGCTTCGGACTTGTATAACAGCGAGGAATTAACGGAGAAACGCATCGCCGGTATTTTTGGGGAGTTGGGCTTTTCGTATGCCAACCAGCTTTATTTGAACTTTACAGGACGCAATGACTGGGCCTCCACGTTTGGGGAAAGCGCTCGTAAAAACGGCTTCTTTTACCCTTCTGCCAACCTGGCTTGGGTGTTTTCTGAAATACTGCCTTCAACCGACATCCTTTCTTTCGGTAAAGTCCGGGCAAGCTACGCCCGTGCTGGTATTGAACCGGTAGCATATCGCACCAAAACATACTACCTCGCACCGTTTATCACGGATGGCTTTACAGATGGTTTTGGCTTTCCGTACGGCGGCCAAAATGGCTTTAGTTTGAGCAGCCGGCTTGGCAATGCCAATTTGGAGCCCGAGATTAACACGACCACTGAATTTGGGGTTAACCTGAAATTTTTAAGGAACAAAATCGATCTCGATGTCAACTACTACATCAGTAAGAGTTCGAACCTGCTGGTTTTGCGTCCGCTTGCCGGAAGTTCCGGTGCCGAAGAGGTTTATACCAATATCGGGAAGATGGAAAACAAAGGTTGGGAAATTGAATTAGGCCTGCATCCAGTTTCGATCACCAACTTTAAATGGAGCATCTACGGTAATTTCTCGCGCAACGAAAACACGGTAACCCAACTTGCAGAAGGCGTAGATGAAATCAATATTGAAACAGC
Organism: Lewinellaceae bacterium; assembly: GCA_020636075.1. Lineage (GTDB taxonomy): Bacteria > Bacteroidota > Bacteroidia > Chitinophagales > Saprospiraceae > M3007. The sequence goes on from JACJYO010000012.1 coordinate 117,360, forward strand.
CTTTTCATCAATTGGCTCCTTCGCCATTGTTGGGCAGCCATACGGCGCATTTTATGCCACACGGTGGGAGCGGACAGCTGACGGTCAGTTAATGATCCAGGCCAACGGTTTGCCATTGCGGGCTGCTACCCGCGGCAATGTGGGCAACCCCTATCCGGACTGGACAGCTGGCATCCGCAACGTTTTTGAGGTTTATGGTGTGACAATCAACGGCTTGCTGGATATCCGCCACGGCGGTTCGCTGTGGAATGGCACCGATGCCCGGCTCAACCGTTTTGGTACCACGTTGGCTTCAGGCGATCGCGATCGCACGTATGTGATTGAAGGCGTCAAAATTTCCGATGGCACCCCGAACGATATTGCTATTTCGGCCAACCAGTATTTCTCCAACTTCGTCGGGGATGGCACGGCAGCCGTTGAGCAGCACATTCAGGATGGCGGTTGGATTCGCTTGCGGGAACTAACCCTGGGCTACAACATTCCGATTCCAAACAATAAATACGTTAAGGGAATCAACCTGTATGTAACCGGCCGAAACCTGTGGCTGAGTACAGACTACATTGGTGTTGACCCCGAAACTTCGTTGAACGGGGCGGGCTCCAATATCGGCGGCTTCGACTATTTTAATATGCCAAACACGAAATCGTACATCGTTGGGTTGAACCTTAGTTTCTAATTCAAAAAATGAAAATTGTTATGAAAAATATAGCTAGTGCAGGTTTCCTGACATTATTGATCCTGTTAGGAAGCGCATCCTGCTCCAAATTTGTGGATGGTTACGAAGTTTCGCCCAACTCACCGGAAGAAACTACGCCAGCTTTGCTGACGACCGTTATCCAGGTAGCCACCTTTTCGCACTTCACCGGTCAGTTTTCGCGGTTTGCCGCTATGATGACACAGCAATGTGCCGGCACGCAAGCCCAATATGAGGATATCGCTAACTACTCCCTTTTGGAAGGCGATAACAACAATGAATGGAATTCGCAGTATTCGGCAATTACCGATTGCAATATTCTCATCGATTTGGCCGGAACCACAAACCCGTATTATCAGGGAATAGCCAAAATACTCAAGGCCATGAATCTTGGGATAACGACTGATCTGTGGGGCAATGTGCCAAACAGGGAAGCAGGTAAAGGGCTGCAAGGCGAGGAGTTTTACAACGCGGCCTACGATCCGCAGGAAATGGTCTACCAGGATATACAAACCTTGCTGACTGAAGCGATCAGCGATCTAAGCAAAGACGCCGGCTCCAATGCTATTCTGCCAGGACTGGATGATCTCATCTTCAATGGTGATGCCTCCAGATGGGTCATAACCGCGAATATTCTGAAAGCGCGGTATGAGAATCACCTGAGCAAACGCGATGCAGCAGGTTCTGCTACCAGGGCGCTGGCTGCAATTGACGCAGCTGTTGCTGCCGGTTTAGGTGGAACCGATACCGATTGCAATGCGATTTTCCCCGGCGACGGCAACTCATTGAACCAATGGTATGCCTTTCAGCAAACGCGTGGCGATTACATTAAAATGGGAGAAGGTTTTGTAAACTTACTGGAGGGGATCAATGATCCGCGCCTGCCGTTTTATGCAGCGCTGGATGCCTCCGGCGGGATTACCGGCACACCACTTGGATCAACATTAACCACGACCTCGGATATTGGCGATTTTTTCGCCGCACCCGATGCACCTGCACCCTTGGTATCTTATGTTGAAGCCAAGTTTATCGAAGCCGAAGCGGCATTCCGGGCCAATCAAAAACTGCGCGCTGCCAATGCCCACAATGAGGCCATTAAAGCGCACATCAAACTGGTTACCGGAACGGACGCACCGGCTGCCTACGTCACTGCGCAAGCCAGCGAAACGGATGCAACGATTACTATGGAAAAAATCATGACCCATAAGTATGCTGCCATGTTCACCCAGTTTGAAGTGTACAATGACTGGCGGCGGACGAACATACCGGCTCTTACACCAAACCCGAACGGTTTGGTAGCAGGCATCCCGCGTCGCTTACCTACGACGTCCGAGGAACGGTTGTACAATGCTAAAGCACCATCTCCAGTCATTTCGGATATTCTGAAACCCGTTTGGTGGGATGAATAATGGTGCATCTGGTTTTTCCGGATAGACAATACGTATGATTCGCCCTGTGGCTTCGGCTACAGGGCGATTTTGCTTAAAAAGAGAGCGGAATTTCGCTAATTGGGCAGGCCGGAGTACGAATATTGCCGGCACTTGTGAAGACTTCGTTATGTCGGCATTGTACTTTAATAAATTTGCACAAAAGCTATTCTCTTTAAAATTTAAATATCTTTGCATACTGTGCAACCAGGTTAAAATTGGCTTATCGCCAACATTCTCAATAGTTTAGCCGCTTTTTTGCACGGCAATTTTACCCGCCCCTTCTTTCCATTTTTTGCTTATAATCTGTCAACAAAATTATTTAACCAAATCTAACTTTTGTATGAAGCGATTACTAACAACCTTATGGTTGGTGCTAGCTGTCGTGGGCTTCACTCTTGCCCAACGTACCGTAATGGGTACCGTAAAAGGCGATGATGGCGAACCACTAATTGGCGCAACTGTTCTTATCAAAGGAACCACCGGTGGTGCACGCACCGATGTCAACGGAAAATACTCAGTATCCGTTCCTGGCGGTTCCGACGTGCTGGTATTTTCCTATACCGGCTACGCTACGCAAGAAATCACGTTGGGCGCTTCCAATGTTGTAGATGTCGTATTAGCCGGCGGTCTTGAGTTGCAAGAAACTGTCGTTACGGCACTTGGCGTTTCCCGTTACAAGAACGAATTGCCCTATTCCGCTCAAAAAGTGCAGGGCGAAGACGTGGCCAACGTCCGAAACCAGAACGTGGTGAACTCCCTTTCTGGTAAGGTTGCCGGCCTTCAAATCTCCCGGAACAACAGTATTGGCGGTTCCACCAACGTTATTCTGCGTGGTACCAAATCACTGACCGGGAACAACCAGGCATTGTTTGTCGTAGACGGAATTCCTTTTTCCAACGACCTGACAAATGATGCCAACTCCCGCACGGGTCGCGGCGGTTATGACTATGGCAATGCTGCCGCAGACGTTAACCCCGACGACATCGAATCCGTTACCGTACTGAAAGGCGCTGCTGCAACAGCCCTCTACGGCTCTCGGGCTTCGAATGGTGTTGTGATGATTACCACCAAACAAGGCTCCAAGAAAAAAGGCCTCGGTATCACGGCTAACCTGGGCATGAACTTCGGTACGATTGACAAATCGACCTTTCCGAAATATCAAGCCAAATATGGCGGTGGTTATGGCGCTTACTACGAAGACCCAACCGGATTCTTCCTGTCTCGCGACGTAAATGGCGACGGCCAGGATGATCTGGTAATGCCGACCAGCGAAGATGCTTCATGGGGCGGAAAATTTGATCCGAACCTGATGGTTTATCAGTGGGATGCATTTGACCCCACTTCGCCTTATTTCAACAAGGCAAGGCCTTGGGTGGCTGCCGCAAATGGCCCGGAAACTTTCTTTGAAACCTCTATCGGTACCAGCAACAGCGTCATGATCGACGGTGGCACCGACAAAGGCTACTTCAAACTGGGCTATACGCGCAATACCGACAAAGGTTATCTGCCGAACAGTAATGTGGACAAAAACATTATCAACTTCGGTGCTGCTTATGACATCACAGATAAACTCAATTTCTTCTCCTCCGTCAACTATACGGCTACAGACGGTAAAGGCCGCTACGGCACGGGTTACGAATCCCGTAACCAGATGACCAGTTTCCGCCAATGGTGGCAGGTAAATGTCGACGTTCAGGAGCAGCGTGAGGCCTATGAGCGTACGCTTCAAAACGTCACCTGGAACTGGGCCGACCCGACCGATCTGGTGCCGATTTACTGGGATAACGTGTACTGGACGCGTTTTGAAAACTATCAAACGGACAGCCGTAACCGCTACTTTGGTTATGCCGGCTTGAATTTCGAACTTGCTCCCTGGCTGAATATTATGGGCCGCGTTTCGTTGGATCAGTATGACGAAATTCAGGAAGAACGCTTTGCAGTGGGTAGTATTGACCCATCGCAATATCAGCGTTACAACCGCAACTACCGGGAGTTGAACTATGACCTGATGGCAACGATCCCGCAGCGGAACCTTACGGATGCCATCAAGTTTGACGCTTTGATCGGAACGAACATCCGGAAAACGGATATTTCCTCCATCCGCGCTTCCACAAACGGCGGACTGGTTGTTCCGCGGCTTTATGCGTTGTCCAACACACTAAATACACTCAGCCCACCGACTGAAACGTACACACGCTTGCAAGTGAACGGCATCTTCGGTAAAGTTGGTTTTGTTTACAATAACTGGGCAGTTCTTGATCTGACAATGCGCCGTGACCAAGCGTCCTCATTGCCGAAAGAGAACAACTCGTACTACTATCCTTCTGCATCCTTGGGCCTTATCCTCTCTGAGTTTATGAGCGATAATGGATTTATTTCCTTTGCCAAAGCCCGGGTGAACTACGCTGAAGTAGGTAATACGGCTCCACCACTCAGTATTGATGACGTTTACAACCTCGGCACGGCATTTGGCGATGCTACGGTTGCTTCGCTGGCAACGACCAAAAACAACTCAAACCTGAAACCGGAGCGTACCACCAGCCTGGAAGCCGGTCTTGAAATGCGTTTTGCCCGCGACCGCTTTGGTGTAGACGTAACCGTTTACAAACAAAATACGAAAGACCAGATCCTGCCTGCAACAGTTACCCGTGCAACAGGTTACAACTCGGTATATATCAATGCCGGTGATGTGGAAAACAAAGGTGTGGAAGTTCAATTCTTCGCCCGCCCGGTGGTTACGCGCGACTTCAACTGGCGCATTGGTGTGAACTGGGGCCTCAACCGCAACAAAGTACTTGACCTGGGTGGTATCGACAACCTCCAACTGGGTACTGCACAAGGTGGCTTTAGTGTAAACGCCGCGCTGGGTGAGCCTTACGGCACGATCCGCGGTACAAACTTTACTTACCTGAATGGTCAGAAAGTGGTGAACTCTGCCGGTTACTACCAGAACAGCACGACTACCAATGAAATCATTGGCAATGTTAATCCAGACTGGATTGGCGGTATCACCAACAGCCTTACCTTCAAGAACATCACACTGGGCTTCCTGATTGATGTCAAAAAAGGCGGTGACGTATTCTCACTTGACCTGTACTACGGTCTGGCTACCGGCTTGTACGAAGAAACTGCCGGCCTGAATGACCTGGGCAATGAAGTACGCGCTTCGCTGGCTGACGGCGGCGGGCTTATCCTGCCGGGTGTAAAAGCCGACGGCACGCCAAACGACATCCGTTATGATGCAACCAACTTTGGTATCTACGGATACCGCCGGAATCCGGCTGCCGCTTTTGTGTATGATGCCGGTTTTGTAAAACTGAGAGAGGTTAACCTGACTTGGGATATTCCTTCCCGAATTTTGGGTGACGGTCGTATTTTCAAAGGAATTGCTTTGGGTGTGTATGGTCGCAACCTGTGGATCATTCACAAAAACCTCCCACACGCTGATCCGGAAGAAGGTTATGGCGCCGGCAACTTCCAGGGCCACCAAGGTGGTGCTTATCCGACTGCCAGAACTATTGGATTTAACCTTAACCTTAAATTCTAAATCAATTTTAGCATGAAAAAGATATTATTCCTCCTCTTTCTTGTAGGGTTTACCTTCTCCTGCACTAAAGATTTTGAAAGCTTGAACACGGATCAGAAGAATCCGTCTAATGTTCCTCCGGGTACGTTGTTCTCCTTTGCACAAAAATCAATGCAGGACCTGATGACGGAACCAAACGTAAACCGGAATATCTTCCGCTTTTTGTCCCAGTATTGGACCTCAACTACCTATGTGGATGAGCCGCAGTACGACATCTCAACCCGGAATATTCCGCAAAACGTTTGGCGCATCCTGTATCGCGACGTGCTGAATAACATGAAAGAATGCCAGCGACTCATTCCCGAACAGGGAGCGGGCGTGATTCCAGTTGTTCAGAAAAATCAAAATGCCTGCGCGGAAATCATGACGGTGTATACGTATTCGGTTTTGGTGCTCACGTTCGGCGATGTACCATATTCCGAGGCGCTAAGCTACCCGAATCTGTATCCAAAGTTCGACGATGCCAAAACGATTTATACTGATTTGGCTACTCGCCTGGACAAGGCAATTTCTGATATTGATGTAAACAATGGCGGCTTTGGCAGCCAGGATTTGTTGTATGCTGGCGACATGGCCGGTTGGAAAACGTTTGCCAACTCGCTAAAACTCCGCCTGGGTATGATCCTTGCCGACGCGGATGCCGGTACGGCAAAGCGCATGGTGGAAGAAGCCGCTCCGGGAGCAATCAAAGCTAATGGTGAAAACGCTGTTTTCTACTATATGTCTTCTCCGCCGAACACCAACCCGATTTGGGTGGATCTGGTGCAAAGTGGCCGGAAAGACTTTGTGGCTGCCAACACTATTGTTGATGCCATGAATGGCTTGAATGATCCCCGCGTGCCGCTCTACTTCACCGAAGATGCAAACGGTGGTTATACCGGTGGTATCTATGGCACCAGCAACAACTACGCTACGTATTCCAAACCTGCTGAAATAATTACAGAACCTGATTTTGAAGCGCTCCTGATCGACTATGCCGAAGTGGAATTCCTGCTGGCTGAAGCTGTTGAGCGCAACATGAACGTAGGCGGCACCGCTGCCGAGCACTATGAAAAAGCCATTCGGGCTTCCATTCAATACTGGGGTGGCAGTACCGCTGATGCCGATACCTACCTGGGTCAGGCTTCTGTTGCTTATGCCACTGCAACCGGCGACTGGAAGCAAAAAATCGGTACGCAAAAATGGATCGCCCTGTACAACCGCGGTTTTGATGGCTGGGTTGAATGGCGCCGTTTCGACTACCCGATTCTGAATGTTCCTCCGGACCCGTCGATCACCTATGCTGATATTCCGCGTCGTTATACCTATCCGGTTGACGAGCAAAACCTGAATACAGACAACTACAATGCGGCTTCCACAGCTATTGGTGGTGATAATGTGAAAACAAAATTGTTCTGGGATAAATTCTAAGAACAGTTTAAGAATTCTCTATTGGGGCTGTTTGAGTTTTCTCAAACAGCCCTTCTTTTTTCCAACAGACAGGTGCAGTCATCTGACGCAACAATCCCCATTATTCAGCAGTTTTATGCGCACATAGAATCAATTACTCCTGTAAACCCGCCATTTTTCCCGAAATTTGCATCTATACAAAGGAAGGTTTCTTATTTCATCATTTTGTCTACTTGATATGTCCACCAACGAACGCCTCCGTAGCCGCTCTTCTATCCGGACTCCCATGCTAATTTTCGGCACTGCCATGACGCTGTTTTATCTTGGGCTGGGTACGTACCTGTTTATCGATAAATCTTTCTTGCCTGGCATTCCCGCCGATTTTCGTAGTGTTTTTGCAGGCCTGCTGTTGATTTACGGAGTCTACCGAGGCTACCGTCTTTATGCCGATCAGATTCAAGCATAACCTGAACCATATGTATCGCAATAGTTTATTTTTTGTACGCATTTTATTGTTTGCAGCCCTGTTCTCCTGCCAGGAGCGGGATAACTCCGGCAAGGTGGTAGATACACCCACTACGGGCTCTATCCGGATCATGGTAGACGAATGTTACAAACCCATCATCACCAGCGCCATTGATGTATTCGACTCCATTTACTCCCGAGCGACCATTGAGGCGCTTTATACCTCGGAAGGAGAGGCATTTGCTGCCTTATTCCGGGATTCTGTGCAAGTGATCCTCGCCGCCCGGCAACCTACCGAGGCTGAAGTTGAAAAACATTTCAAGCCACGTGGCTTTCGGCCTACCACAACACCCATTGCCTATGATGCCGTGGCGTTCATTGTAAATCCGGAGAATAAAGACACTGTTTTTACAATTGACCAATTGCGCAATATCCTGACTGGAAAAACAGCCAAATGGCATGATTTCAACCCCAATTCAACACTCGGTGAAATTTTACTGGTGTTTGACAACCCGCTCTCCGGAACAGTCCGCTATGCAAAAGATACCATAGCCGAAGGCGCTCCACTCCCGGCCAATGCCTCTGCGCTAAAGTCCAATCAGGAAGTGATCGACTACGTAGCCAGGAATAAAAATGCGATTGGGATAATTGGCGCCAACTGGATATCCGATACCGACGACAAAGGCGTGCAAGCTTTTCGCCGCGAAATCAGAATTGCCGATATCGCGGCAACCACCGGCGCTGAAGGGTTCGGGCCTTACCAAGCTTACCTTGCCACCGGACAGTATCCCTTCAGGCGTACGATTTATGTCATCAATGCGCAGGCTCGTAAAGGTCTGGGGCTTGGGCTCGCATCGTTTTTGGCATCCGACCCCGGGCAACGCATGATGCTGAAAGACGGGCTGCTCCCAGCACAGGCCCCCACCCGACTTATTCAGGTAACGCGGAAATAATTTGTGCCTTTTGAGTAATTAATCTGAAACTCCTCATTGGATTTGCACCGGCTAAGTGGTAAACAACCCGTATTTTTGCGCTCTTTATGACGGCCTTTTGACGATTTACCAGGCATCTATTACCGAGTAGATTCGTTAATTAAACATTAAACCCTTTTGAGAATCATACATTTCATAGAATAGACTGTTGCTTTTTATGACCATTACCGTCAAAAAAAATAAACAATCGATTCGATAGCCAATTTTCTCTGCACTACAGTTATTAACAAAAAACACTTCCAAGCAATGACAAATCTCCTGAAAAAAACTTTCACCCTGCTGGTGGCTACCATCCTCGGCACAAGTGCGGGCCTGATCGCCCAAACCCATGATGATGGTTTGGCTGCCATGCAATTGAAGGAATGGGATAAAGCGATAGAAGTCTATACTGCTTTAACAAAAGCCGACCCTACCGACCAGCCTGCCTGGCTTACTCTTGGCAGCGCATATCTGGCAAATGGCAATAAAGAAAAAGCGCAAGCCACATTTGAAAAGGCGTTCGAGGCCAAAGCTGAAGGCGGCTACGCGATGGTCGCTACAGGCCGAATCCTGCTTTTACAAAATAAATACGCCGATGCCGATGAGGTTTTTCAGCGGACCAAGCGAAAGTTTGGCAAAAAAGATATTGATATTAAACGCCTCATCGGCGAATCCTTCCTGTACAATGTTCCGGGAGAAAAGCCAAACTTCACCAGGGCTGAAGAGGAACTCAAGGAAGCCATGGATATCTCTTCCAAGGACTTCCGCACCCTCATGACCCTGGCATACTGCTACAAGGAAATGCCTAACGGCGGTCTTGCAGCGCAGCACTATGAATATGCTGTGCACCAGGAGCCCAAAAACTCGCTGGCAATGTTTATGCTGGCAAAGGTGTACCGGGCAGCAAAAATCTATGACAAGTTCCTCGATTATGTGGACCGGACAATTGCTCTCAAACCAAACTACACCGAAGCCTTGCGCGCCAAAGCCGAATTCCTGTACTTCGACCGGAAATGGGAAAAAGCCACGGAAGCCGCTAAGGCATTGGTCAATAGTGGCCCTGGCGTAACCATCGAAGATGAAATGTTGCTGGCCAACCTGCTGTACATCACAAAAGATTGCAAAGGTTGTAGCGCTCTGGTGGATAAAATATTGAAAAAAGACGGCTCCAAGAATTACCTGCGCCGCTTGCAGGCCTATTGCAACTACGACAACGGTCAATACAAGGAAGGCCTGAAAATTCTGGAAGACTTCTTTAAACAAGTCACCCCGGATAAAGTGTTGCCCTCTGACTATGAATATTTGGGTCGTCTACAAATCAATACCGGCGGCGATACCGCTGCTGCAATTGCCAATTTCCGTAAAGTCATTGACCTGGATTCTTCCAAATGGACGCTCCACGAAGAAATCGCCAAACTGTACTACGGCGCAAAAGACTATTGCAACGCTGCCAACGCGTTCCAGTCCTATATTGATTCCTTGTCCGACAAACAGGCGATGGTTAACTCCTACTATTCCATGGGCCTGAGCCATTATTTCTGCACTGCCGATGATTCGCTCCACTATATCAAAGCAGAAAAAGCCTTTGAAAAGCTCACTGAATTTTTACCCGAAGCCAGCGTAGGTTGGCTGTGGCTGGCAAAATCGGCTAAAAACAGAGACCCTGACGTTGTGGCCAATCCTGAATTAATTGATCAATTTGGAGCGGCCAAGGATGCCTATGAAAAATATGCAGCCATCGCATCCGAAGATTCGGAAAAGAACAAACGCGACCTGATTGATGCTTACGGCTATTTGTCTTACTATCACTTCTCCCGAAAGGAGGATGAAAAAGCCCTCGAAAATATTGATAAACTGCTCGCACTCGACCCGGAAAACGAATCCGGATTGGGCATGAAGGAAGCAATTAAAGCCGAAGTCCCTACCGCGCCGGTAAATGGCGGTGGAAAAGGGAAAAAATAGCATATCCTAACTAGTAAAAAAGACAGCGCGCCTCTCTGAAGTTCGGAGAGGCGCGCTGTCTTTTTTACAGTAAATCCGTTTTCTTTAAAACAAATCATGCCCCGGCCAATCCGAAATCGCATTGCGAATATCCCACATCAGTTTATCCAGTTTGCCGGCAAACTGATCGCCCAAAGGGCGCGTATTGATGAGAATTGCCCAGCAGTAGCCGTCGTTGGTGCGCACCATTTCGGCAATAGTGCCTGGCAAAGCGCCATTGTGCCTATAGTTGGGCGTTTTGTTAATTGACCATCCTTTGGCATAACCCGAGTTTTGCGCTGTCGGCTTGATCATTTCATCAATCGAACCGGTACTATGAATGTCAACTGTTCAATACTGCCGCAATTGATCCGACTCAATAACGTGCGTCCCTTCCAGGTCTTGATTTGCCAGCGCGAGGAGTGCCCTGGCTACTTGCTGGTCCGCAATACCGCGGTATTTTTTGGGGATTAGAAATGCAAAGGCCTGCGCCAGCACAATCCCGATTTTCTCACCCAGTCGGAACTCCGGACGTTTGCCCAGTAAAATCGAAGGGCGCGCTGAAACGAACACCGGGAACTCCAGTGCCGCAAGTTTTTCCTCCAGTTCACCTTTTGTACGCAGGTAAAAATTGGCCGATTGAGCGTCAGCGCCCAGAGAAGAAACAAGCAGATACTTCCCCACCCCGTTTTCCCGGGCTATTTTGCCAATTTCATACGGGTACGTGCAATCAATCCGGTATTGCGCCTCCTTGGAGCCGGCTTTGCGAAGGGTGGTCCCAAGGGCACAAAACAACTCATCCCCCCGGATTTGGGCCGGGTCCGGGTGATCAAAGTTGATGATTACCTGCTTCAGTTTTGGATGTTCCACATCAAACGGGCGACGGGTAAGCGCAAGTACCGTTTCATAACGCGCATCGGCGAGAAGTTGCCGAAGGATCTGGCTACCGACGAGTCCGGTAGCACCGAGCAGAAGGGCAGTTTTCATAAAATGCAGCTTAGGCAAACGTTGCCGAATATTGGTTAGCAGGTTATCCGGCGGTGCTATCGTCAAGGGTGATCCCTTGTTCATCCAAGTATGCCGGCACATTGAAGGTGACCCCGTCGAGCAACTCCACATCTTTTTCCCAATCGCGGATAAGCCAGTCCTTCCCACGTTCCGCCACCATCACTTTTCGGGACGCGGTGAATATCCAGACCACTTTTTCGGTGCCAAAATCGAGGGTTTTCTGCGTTTTTAAGTGCACGTATGTTTCCACGGGCTGATCGTCGCCATATTCAATTTCAGTGTCGATTTCTACGATCAGTTTGGCAGGCACATCAGCGTATTTATTCGTGATTTTATTTGCGGGTAATACGCTTTTTTCAAAAACTGCAAGGTCGTGCGCCATGTTGTTTTTATGGGAAAGATGGCTCCCAACTTCACCAACCCCTATCCAGTATTTCGAGGAATCTAATCCGGTGAAAAGCAACTGAGCAATCCAGGATTTGAGGACGAATTGCAATAAACCATCAGCCATAATGTCTTCGGGGTTTTTCTTTTTCGACAAAACATCGCGATAGCCTTTATAGTACACTGGAATGCCGTCGATCACCTCCTTGATGAGATAAGCGGGTACTTTTTCCGGTAACTTTTTTTTCTCAGCGAATCCGGCTGTGGTAGCGGCCATTTGATAAGTTTTTTACAAAATTACGCAAAAATTGAACGCTTTGCACACCCTCACATCCATCCACATTTACCCCATCAAATCGCTCGCCGGCATCAGTCTGAACGAAGCCGTGGTGCATCCTCGCGGCCTGCAATACGACCGCCGCTGGATGCTGGTTGACGAAACCGGTCGCTTTGTTAGTCAGCGTGAAGTAGCTGATATGGCGCTTCTGGGAACTGCCCTGGAAGGGCCGTTTTTAACCATTTTTTCTAAAAAAAATCCGGCGTTACGGCTACAAATTCCGCTCGAACCGGCAGTAACCGCCATGCCGGAAATACCGGTGCAAATTTGGGACGACCACTGTCTGGCCCGGCTGTACGCACCGGAAACCAACCAGTGGTTCTCGAACCAATTGGGCCGTAATGTCCGACTGGTTTACATGGCCGGTTCGACAGTCCGGATGGCCGATAGTCAATACGCACCGGAAAACATGCCCGTTAGTTTCGCCGATGGTTATCCATTTCTGCTGATCGGTCAGGCCTCGCTAGACGGGCTGAACAGCCGCCTGGAGCAGGCGCTTCCGATGAACCGCTTCCGGCCCAATTTTGTCGTCGAAAGCGGAACACCACATGAAGAAGATCAATGGCGCGATTTCCGGATCGGCGACCAGGCCTTCCGGGGTGTCAAACCCTGCGCCCGCTGTATTGTTCCGACCACCGACCAGGACACTGCCCTGCGCAGCGAAGAACCGCTGAAAACCCTGGCCACCTATCGCAAGGAAGGCCGGAAAATCCTGTTTGGGCAAAATGTGATCTGGTTGGGAACCGGCGAAGGCCATGTACAAGTCGGTGATGTGCTTTTCCCGGAGTGAAAGGGGCTACCTCTTTTTGGAATACCGAGCCTTTCGGAAAAAATATTTTTTTTTTGAGTGCAGGTTCGTAGAGCATTTCCCGCAGAGTAACGCTGAGTCTTTTACGCAGAGTGCCGCAGAGTTTTCAATCCGTTGAAAGAAAATTCTGTGGTACTCTGTGCCTTGACTCTGTGGGAAAAACGCTACGAATGGCATTGCAGCCTTTGTTCACCATTCATCATTCCTAACTCATCATTAATTCTCGGGCAGTTGCCAGCGCAGCTTCACTGGGTGGATTGCCGCTGAGCATGACGGCCAGGGCTTTCACCCGGTCGTCAGTTTCGAGCGCACGGATGTGGGTGATGGTGCGGTCGTTTGCCACTTGCTTGTAGGCAAAATAGTGCTTGTCGGCCCGGGCGGCAATTTGCGGTGTGTGGGTAATACTGACCACCTGGTGCCGCTTGCTGAGTTCTTCGAGTATAAGCCCCATTTTCAGGGAAACATCGCCGCTGACACCCGTATCAATCTCGTCAAAGATGAGTGTAGGCAAGGGGATAGCGTCGGCCACCAAACTTTTTGTGCACAGGGTTAGCCGGGAAAGTTCACCGCCCGACGCCACATCTTTTATGGGTAAAAACCGGCTGCCGACATTGGAGGCAAACAAAAACTGCACATCATCGCAACCTGTGGCCGTGAGGTTTTCAGTTTCCTGAATATCCACTTTCAGGCGTGCATGCGGCATGGAGAGCTGAGCCAGCATGGAGTGCACTTTTTCTTCAAAGGGCTTGGGCACAATTTTTCGCCGTTCGCTGAGCATGCGCGCCTGGCCACGCAGTTTTTGTTCTTGCTCTGCAATTTTCCGCTCCAGGCGGCTTATTTGGCCGCTCAAATCGGAGAACCCGGCCAGCTGCTCCTCCAGTCCGGATTGAATTTCGAGCAGATCGGATACTGTGCTGACGTTGTGTTTCTTCTCCAGTTTGTACAGCACATTGAGCCGCTCCTGAATTTCCACGATGCGCTCGGGGGAATATTCGGTATGCTCACTGATGCGGGCGCATTCTTTGGCAATATCCTGAAGTTCGATCAGCAAGGTGTCCAGGCGTTCGCTCAGGGTGTTCAGGTCGGAGGAGACATTTCGGGTTTGCGCCAGTGAACGGCCAAGTTCCTGCATTTGGCTAACTATATCGTGTTCGCCATCGTTGAGTAGCGTGTAGGCCGCTCCGTAGGCACGTTTGATATCTTCGGCATTGGTCAGGCGGTTGAGATCGGCCTCGAGTTCTTCCTGTTCACCTGCCAGCAAGCAGGCCTGCTCAAGTTCGGTATACTGGAAGCGCAAAAAATCCATTTCCTTGGCGATATTGGCACTGCGTTCGGTCAGGTCAGCCAGTTGCCGGCGGTCGGCCTGGTACTGGCGGTAATCGCGCTGATAATTTTGTAGCAATGGGCCGTTATCGGCCAGCGCGTCGATCATCCGGAGTTGGAAGTTGACGTTGTGGATGTCGAGTACATCAAACTGTTGATGCAGGTCGACGAGCGCTTCGGTCAGCCGTTTCAGCACCTGGTTGTTAGCCGGGGTATCGTTTACAAAACTACGGCTCTTGCCTGCCGGAGAGAGTTCGCGCCGAATGATCACCTCGTCGTCGTAATCGAGTTCATTTTCTGTAAAAAAATCGCGCAACTCGTATTTCGCCACATCAAACCAGGCTTCCACCACGCATTTTTCCTGGTCGTTGTAAAAAATTTTGGTATCGGCCCGCTCGCCCATAACCAGCCCCAGCGCCCCGAGCAAAATAGATTTTCCGGCCCCGGTTTCTCCCGTGATAATGGTGAGCCGTTCCGAGAACTCGATCTCCATTCGGTCGATCAGCGCATAATTGCGAATGTTCAGGCGTTTGAGCATACTGCGGTCATTATGGTTATTGAACGTTCGGGAATAACGTGCAAAAGTAATTGATTTGCCGGCGATGGTTTATCCCTTTGTAAAATTTTTTGTTTTAAATACTGCTTGCGCTGCTCGAAGTTTAGGAAGGCTGATATACATGAATTTATTTTTCGCCTTTGACCTCATAAAATCCGCCTATGGAAAAATCCGCGTCAATCTGCGTTTCGCCGCAGGCGAATCCGCATAATCCGCGTTCAAAAACCTGCATACTCGGTCAAATCGAACAAACTTCGGATATTCGCAACAAAGAAGGGAACCTATGCAAGCATACCACGATTTACTCCGGCACATCCTCCAACACGGCACCCAAAAAGGCGACCGCACCGGTACCGGTACGATCAGTGTTTTTGGCTACCAGATGCGCTTTGACTTGCAGGAAGGTTTCCCCCTGGTGACGACCAAAAAAATTCACCTGAAAAGTGTTATTCACGAGCTGCTTTGGTTTTTACAGGGCGACACGAATATTGGTTATCTGAAGGAAAACGGTGTGCGCATCTGGGATGAATGGGCCGACGCCGACGGCAATCTGGGGCCCGTATATGGAAAGCAATGGCGTTCCTGGGAATGCCCCGATGGCCGGGTAGTCGATCAAATCGCTGAGGTTGTGCAGCAACTAAAAACCAACCCCGACAGCCGGCGCATCATCGTGTCGGCCTGGAATGTGGCCGATCTGCCGGCAATGGCGCTGGCGCCCTGTCATTGTCTGTTTCAGTTTTATGTGGCCGATGGGCGCTTATCCTGCCAACTGTACCAACGGAGCGCGGATGTGTTTTTGGGCGTGCCGTTCAACATTGCATCCTACGCCCTGCTGACCTTGATGCTGGCCCAGGTTTGCGATCTCGAACCGGGCACGTTTGTGCACAGTTTTGGCGACGTACACATTTATTCCAACCATCTTGAACAGGTCGAATTGCAGCTTTCCCGTACGCCGCGCGCCTTGCCGGTCATGAAATTAAATTCGGAAGTCCGGGATATCTTTGCCTTTCGCTATGATGACTTTGAGTTGTTGCATTACGACCCCTGGCCTTTGATCAAAGCGCCGGTTGCGGTGTAAAACGCTGTGTCCTGTGTGTTAAAAAATCAAACACATAGGCACAAAGGACACAGAGAATTTTTTGTCTTAATCTAAATCTTTCAACATGCCTTCGCTGCTCCGGTATTCCCTGCCTGCCCTGATCTCCATAGTTTGCGCCAGTCAAGTGCTTCACGCACAAACCAATTTATGGACCGAAATCCGGGAAACCGACATCCAGGCCGACCCGGCCGACCGCCTGATCATTCCGGATGCCTACCAGACTGTTGAACTGGATTTTCCAAAAATGGACCAGCTCCTGCAGTTGGCTCCAACAGAGCAGGAGCACCAACAAGGTACAAACGGCCTGTTGCTGCAATTTCCAATGCCGGATGGCTCCACGGTCATTTTTGAAATTTGGAAAACCACAGTGCTACACCCGCAATTGCAGGCCAAATATCCCGAAATACGCGCCTACGTCGGCAAAAGCACCGATCGCCCGGGCATGCTCGCGCGCATCGATATTTCGCCGTATGGCTTCCACGCGATGTTTTTAAACACGGGAAAGAGCGCCATTTTTATTGACCCCTACGCCCGCGGAACGCTTTCGGCGTATATCTGTTTTTACAAAAAAGATCACCCCCGCCGCCTTGCAGATGCGTTTATATGCCATAACAGCGACCAGATCGTGATCGACCCGCCCAACCAGGCAAGTGACCGGGCCGGCGACTGTGGCAACCGGCGGGAATACCAACTCGCGCTGGCATGCACCGGTGAATATGCCAATTTTCACGGCGCTTTCGGAACCAACAAAGCCCCCGCGCTGGCGGCCATGAATACCTCCATGAACCGGGTAAACGGGGTTTACGAACGCGATGCAAGTATCCGGATGATCATTGTTCCGAATAACGATGTCGTCATCTTCACCAATCCGGCTACCGACCCGTACACCAATGACGACGGCGGGATTATGCTGGGTGAAAATCAAAGCACTTGCGATGCCCTTATCGGCACAAATAATTACGATATCGGCCACGTATTCAGTACCGGTGGCGGCGGCATAGCCACGCTGAACAGCCCATGCAACGTGAATTTGAAAGCCCGGGGCGTTACCGGCCTGCCCAGCCCGATTGGCGATATTTTCGACATCGACTATGTTTCCCATGAAATGGGCCATCAGTTCGGCGGTCAGCACACGCAATACAACGACGGTTGCAACCGGTCAAATAGCTCGGCCATGGAGCCCGGCAGCGCATCCACCATTATGGGTTATGCCGGTGTTTGTTCGCCAAATGTTCAGTCCAACAGCGACAATTATTTCCATGCCCGCAGCCTGCAACAGATCGGTAATTTCGTTACCGGCTCGGGTGGTACTTGCGCCACCCTTGTGCCTACCGGAAACTCTGCGCCGGTGGTGCCGAGCCTGGTCAACAAGACTATTCCGCATTCCACGCCGTTTCTGCTTACCGGTTCGGCCACCGATCCCAACGGCAACATTCTGAGTTTTTGCTGGGAACAAATGAATGCCTGGTCAAATCCCACACAGCCGATGCCACCTGAATCGACCAATATTTCCGGTCCCATGTTCCGGTCGTTTTCACCGGATGGCAATAATTACCGGTACTGCCCCCGCTTCGAGGATGTGCTTTCCGGGTTTGATTTTGACTGGGAAGAACTGCCCTCAGTCAACCGTACCCTGAGCTGGCGCCTCACCGTGCGCGACAACAACCCCGCCGGCGGTTGTACTACGGAACAAAATATGACTGTCACGACCTCCGGCAGCATCGGGCCCTTTGAAGTGACCAGCCCGAACGGCGGTGAAAGTTACCCGGGCAATTCCACGCAAACCATCACCTGGAATGTGGCCGGCTCCAATAATGCACCTGTCAGCTGTGCCAACGTTTCCATCCTGCTTTCGCTGGATGGGGGTGCATCGTTCAGCACAATCGTGGCCAGCACCCCAAACGATGGCTCCCAAAGTGTCACGTTCAATGCGCCGGTAACCAGCCAGGCCCGCATTATGATCCAGGCTGTAGGCAA
This sequence comes from Lewinellaceae bacterium, assembly GCA_020636075.1. GTDB lineage: Bacteria > Bacteroidota > Bacteroidia > Chitinophagales > Saprospiraceae > M3007. Next base: position 135,367 of record JACJYO010000012.1, read on the forward strand.
CATTTTTTATGACGTTTCCAACAATAATTTCTCGTTTTCCCTGTCCCTGCCTATCGAGTTGATTGCGTTCAACGCTGTTCCGCAGCAAAACCAGGTGCGCCTCGACTGGGAGACGGCCACGGAAAAAAACAATCGCGGATTTTATGTGGAACGCAGTTTGGAAAAGGCTGACGCCTTTGCCACAATCGGCTGGGTGGCCGGAACCGGAACGACCAATACCGCACAGCGCTACACTTTTTTTGACCAGGATGTACAGCCCGGTTTTGACTACTACTACCGCCTGCGGCAAACCGACTTTGACGGGAAGGAACAGTACTCTCCTATTCGGACCACTTTTCTGGAAGGCGCCGGAAGTAATCTGTTGGTTTTGCCGAATCCGGCAACCGAAAAAATCCGCGTGGAGGCGCCGTCGGGTACTGCTGAATTAGTGGGTAACGTGGAAATTCTGGATGTGAAAGGGAGTTTGGTCACCGATCTGCCGGTTCAAAGCCGCAGCTTCGAATTGGATGTTTCGGAACTTAAAACGGGCGTGTATTTTATCCGGGTAATTGCTGAAGGGCATGTTTTTCGAGGGGTGTTTTTACGCCAGTAACGCCGACTGGTAGTCGGCGTAAAAAAATGAGTTCTCCAAATCTGCCGATAGGTTTCGGAGAACTATTTTTTGAAAAAAGTAATTTTCATCAGCTACAAAGCCCGCTCGCCGATTGCCCAGATGTACGCCGACTAACAGTCGGGTGTTTCTGCCAACCCAAAAAGGTTTTTGAGGGTGTCTCATAAGTCCCCACACGCGCAGGTAGTTCCTGATTTTCACCACGGAGACACGGAGACCACGGAGTTTAATTCTCCGTGGCCTCCGTGTCTCGTATGTTTACCCGATAGCCAAAAGTTCATTGACAAGGAAAATTGTAGTAGTATCAGAGCCCCGGGCGAGAGGTGAGAGGTATTCGTGACAAAACAGGTAGTTACTACCATGTACACACAGAGAGATTCCTCACCTCTGGGGTTCTTTGGAGTCAGAACAGCACTTAAACCCGTCCCAAGTTGTGGACCAAGGTAGCATAAATCACGAGACAAGACGCCGGAGGGCTGGCCGGGAATATTTGTTCACCATTAAAAAAACGACCAAGAGATGGCCAAACAAATTTTAAAGCAAAGCGTAGGCTTGGATGTGTCAAGGACACGATCGCCGCCTGCTTTTCCCAACAGGAAACGGCCCGTCAATTTCGTATCCTGTCGTCCAGGACTTTACTTCCAATGCCAGCGGATTCCAGCAGATGCACCGATGGATTAGCCGCCAGCGCCACCAATCCACAGCCCTACACTTGCTCATGGAAGCCACCGGCGTATACTACGAGGAGTTGGCTTACTTTCTGCAAGAAAACGGCTACCGTGTTTGTGTACTGCTTCCAAACAAAAGCAGCGCCTTTGCAAAGAGCCTGGACTACAAAAGCAAGACGGACAAGGTGGATGCCAAAAGTTGGCTCAGATGTCGCTGGAACGGGATTTGCCCAAGTGGACACCACCTGGTGCGTTGATGCTTAAAATCAAGCGCTTATGCCGGGAACGGCAGGAACTCATAGATGAAAAACGGCTTTGGGCAACCGCCTTCATGCCAAAGAGCATTCCATGCGCCAGAAAAATCAAGCATCAAGCGAGCAAAGGCAGCCATTAAATTTTTGAAAACAAATTAGCGAAACTAAACAGGCCATTATGGCTGCCGTTGAGCAAGATGCTTGTATTAAGCAAAAACTGGAAAAGGTCTGCTCGATCAAAGGGGTGGGGATCATCACCGCAGCAACCATCGTGTCTGAGGCCAATGGATTTGTCTTGTTCAAAAACAAAGCCCAGTTAGTTTCTTATGCAGGTTATGATGTCGTCGAAAATCAAAGTGGAACTTCCCTTAATAGCCCTGCCAAAATCTCCAAAAAAGGTAACCACCACATCCGAAAAGCATTGTATTTCCCGGCTTGGACTGCCATTAAACACCTGCCGGAACTTGAAACAGTCTACCGCCGGGTTTTTGATAAAACCAAAATTAAAATGAAAGCCGCTGTAGCCGTTCAGCGTAAATTGCTTGTACTCATCTACACGCTTTACAAAAACAATCAAACTTTTGATCTTAACTATCAATCTGTGAAAAAACCCAATAAACCACACTAAAAAAAGTAGGCAGGGTCAGAGCCCTGCCTACGCTGCATAGTCAGCCTAAACTGACTTGCTTCTTGAAAGTAAAACTACTAAAATTTTGTCAATAAACTTTTGGACTGCTTTTGCAGGCCCTTAGAGGACTTTTGCCCACAGCCAGGTCCAACTTCGTAAAAAAAAAGAAACGATTTGGCTTGGTTTTGCACACAGCACCTCCGTGGTAAATAAAATATTCTACGGCGGGCATTTCAGATTTCTCTCTTTTGAGACACCCTCTACAGCCAACCCAAAAAGGGTTCTTCCAAAATCGCTTTGAGTTGTTGCAGGAAACGTGCAGCATCGGCGCCGTTGATCACCCGGTGATCCCAGCCAATGGTCATGGGCATCATCAGCCGTGGCTCGAATTCTTTTCCGTTCCATACCGGTTCATAGGTTGCAGCGGTAATACTCAATATGGATACTTCCGGCCAGTTGACGATAGAGATCATATTCGTACCGCCGATACCGCCGATATTGGAAATACTGAAGGTGCCGCCTTCGAGATCGTCCAGTTTGTTTTTGCCATCGCGGGTGCGCACGCTGAGTTCGCTGAGTTCCACAGCAATTTCCGTCAGACTCTTTTGATCCACATTCCGGATAACCGGTACCAACAAGCCGCGAGGTGTGTCAACGGCGATGCCGATGTTGTAGTAGTTTTTGAAGATCACTTCGCGCGTTTCCAGGTCGTAGCTGGCGTTGAACTGCGGCATACGGCGCAGCACGGAAGTGACTGCTTTGGTTAGAATGGCCGTGGTAGTCAGACTGCCACCGGCGGCTTTCACCTGGTCTTTGTACTGCTGGCGCAATTGTTCCAGACGGGTAATATCGGCCTTTTCAGATATCCAGGCGTGTGGAATGGCATTAAAAGCGTACACCATATTGTCGGCAGTGACCACGCCGATCCTGCTCTGCGGCTGGCGATCGATCGGACCGTATTTTTCAAAATTCGGCAGCGGTTTGTGTGCAATGCCACCGCCTGCTGCTGAACCACCGCCGGTATCGATTTTTCGTTTGACGTAGTCGACGACATCCTTGTAGGAAATGCGGTTGGCGCCCTGTTGGGGCTGCACATCGGAAAGATTAATGCCAAACTCCTTGGCCCGCTTGCGCGCCAACGGGCTGGTTCGCAAACCGCCTTTAGCGCCAGCGCCTGATTTTCCGTCTGTCGACGAAACCGCTGCTGCGGGCGTTGGCGCTGCCGTTGCCGGAGTTGGAGCAGGCTCTTCCGCTTTTGCGGGCGCTTCCTGTTTCGCGCCGTTTCCGGCCTCCGGGGCAGGGGCTGCTCCCGAAGTTTTCATTCGCAGGATGGGAGTCCCTTCAGTTACATCGTCGCCCACCTTCACCAGGATTTCCTCCACCGTGCCGGCAGCATCCACAGGCATTTCGGCATCCACCTTGTCGGTGCCGACAATGACGACAATTTGTTCCTGGCTGACTGTATCGCCAGGTTGAACCAGTATTTCGGTAATTTTTCCGGTAACGCCTTCACCAAGCGAAGGCAGAATGTATTCGTGCGCCATAAGTTAAATTGGACATTGACTATTCCCGGCAGCAAACATCGGAATTTGACAATTGGTTCGCGGGGAAGCCGGGCAAGGGCAAAGATGGGACAACTTTGCGGGAAAACAAACTGGCTTTGTTTCGTTTGTTGGAACCCGGTTTTACCACCAAATGATTGTAAGTTTGCAAGAATCGGTAGTGCGCACAAAAAATAGTGCGGCAACGACCCTCCTATCCATTTTAGTTTTTAAAACCAATTTATTTATGTCATCGCGCAACGCTATTCAAGGTATTGCCCCTGCCCTGGTTTGGGAGCGGTTTTATGAGATCAGTCAGATTCCGCGTCCGTCAAAAAAAGAGGAGCAGATCACGGCGCATTTCGAGCAACTGTTTCAAAAACTCGGAGTTCCCTATGAAAAAGACAGTGTCGGAAACCTCGTTGCCAGGGTGCCGGCCACCAAAGGCTATGAAAAAGCACCGATTGTTGTCCTCCAGGGGCACAGCGATATGGTTTGCGAGAAAAATCGCGATACGGAGCACGATTTTGATAAAGACCCAATCCACCTCGTGCGCAACGGTGAATGGATCGGCGCCAAAGGCACTACCCTTGGAGCCGACAACGGCATCGGGGTGGCAGCAGCCCTGGCCTTGCTAAGCGACAAGGACGCCGAACACGGCCCGCTCGAGATCCTGATCACCATTGACGAAGAAACCGGCCTGACCGGCGCCAACAAAATTTCATCCAAACTGCTGAAAGGCAAATACCTCATCAACCTTGACTCGGAGGAAGACGGTATTTTTTACATCGGCTGTGCAGGTGGTATCGACACCACCGGTACCTTCCGTGTCAAACACGCTCCCTTGCCCGCCGGCAAGTTCTCGGCTTTTTCCCTGCGCATTTCCGGCCTGAAAGGCGGGCATTCCGGCGGCGACATCCACCTGGGCCGCGCTAATGCTATCAAGTTGCTTGCCCGTACCCTGGAGGCGCTACAGCCGCTCTCGCCCTTTTTCACTGCTATACAAGGCGGAAGTAAACGCAATGCCATCCCCCGGGAAGCCGAACTAACGCTGGTGGTGCCGGAACTTGCTGCTGATCAGGCCCGGACCATCATTGCACAATGCGAGCAAAATTTTAAAAATGAATTTAAAGCCAATGACCCCGGCGTGAAGCTTGTTTTGGAACCGAGCACTATGCCCATGTTTGTGTACGCCAAATCGCTGGCAACCAAACTCCTGCAAACTTTGCTGGCCCTGCCACATGGCGTCATCCAGATGAGCGCTGATATCGAAGGTCTGGTCGAAACATCCACCAACCTGGCAACTGTTGTCAGCGACGAAAGCCTGATCACCATCGGCACCAACCAGCGCAGCTCCGTGGAAAGCGCCAAACGCTACATCGCCGGCAGTGTATCGGCAGCATTCGGTCTTGCCGGGGCGCATGTGGAGCAAACCGACGGTTACCCGGGTTGGCAACCCAATATGGACTCAAAACTTCTCCAGATCTGCCGTAAGGTGGGCAAGGCTGAATTCGGTAAAGAACCGGAAATCAAAGCCATCCACGCCGGCCTTGAATGCGGCATCCTCGGCGGGAAATACCCCGGGCTCGACATGATTTCTTTTGGCCCTACCATCACCGGCGCACACTCGCCCGACGAGCGTGTGCATATTCCGGCTGTGGAGAAATTTTATGACTTGCTGAAGGCTGTATTGATCGAGATTGCAAAAGCCTAAATTTTCCCCACCATGCAAATTAAACGCTACACCGTTCAGCCTGGTAGCCTGAAAAACCTCCAATTGATCGACGATACGTTGCCGCCCCCCGGACCCGGCGAAGTGCAGGTTGCGGTAAAAGCCGTTGGGCTGAACTTCGCCGATGTGTTTGCCATCTGGGGCTTTTACAAGGCTGCGCCAAAAGAAACGTTTACGCCCGGACTGGAATACGCCGGCGAGATCACCGCCCTCGGCGAGGGTGTCGTCAACTTCAAGGTTGGCGACCGGGTCATGGGCGTGACGCGATTTGGTGGATACACCACCGGGATCAATATCCATTCGGATTATATCGTGCCCATTCCGGCAGACTGGAGCTACGCCACCGGCGCTGCATTTTTGGTGCAAACCCTGACGGCCTATTACGGCTTGTTCAACCTGGGCGCTCTGCAAGACGGCCAAACGGTGCTGATCCACAGCATAGCTGGTGGCGTGGGTTTGCAGGGCTTAAAAATTTGTAAGGCAAAAGGTTGTTTTGTGGTAGGTACCGTTGGAAATGCCGGCAAAATCGAACTGGCCAAAGCAAATGGTTGCGACAGGGTGCTGGTGCGCGGCAAAAACTTCGAGCAGGAACTCCGCGATGCCCTCGGCGACCGACAACTCGATCTGGTTATCGATACGGTCGGCGGGCGCTACTTCAGCATCCCCTGGAAAATGCTGGCGCCGATGGGGCGCCTCATCGTGGTTGGCGCTTCGCGTTATGCCAGCGTAGGCAACCGGCCCAACCTCTTCCGCATGCTCTGGCATTTTCTGACGCGCCCGAAAATCGACCCACAGGCGCTCCCCGAACTCAACCGGGGCTTGTTCGGCTTCAACCTGATCTACCTGTACGACCGCATTGACCTTATGCCCCCTATGCTGGATGACCTCCAATCGATGCAGCTGACGCCTCCGCATGTAGGCCATACGTTCAGCTTTGCGCAAATACGCGAGGCGATTTTATTGTTCCAAAGCGGGAAAACGCAAGGGAAGGTTGTAGTGGAGGTTGGTTGATCTTGCTGTTTTTTTGTGCTCCCAGCCATGAATGGCTGGGCTGAGAATGGCTGGGCTGAGAATGGCCGGGCTGAGAATGGCCGGGCTGAGAATAAGTGCCCTGAATCCTGAGCCAACCTGATTTTTTCTAAACCGATTCCCACTTTGATCGGGCAAACAAACGCGCCTTCACACTAGAACAGAAATCGTACCCCAAACACCCCGCTTCTCAGCCCAGGCATTCATGCCTGGGACAAATGAAAATCTAAATATCCTTCTTCCGAAAAACCCGCACTGCCAGCCAAAGCGGCAAGACAATCCAAAGCAGCATTGCCAGGAAAGACAGCCCTGCACCTACCGTCGAGCCGAAAAAGTGCTGAAATAACGCACCGGTGTATCCCATCAGCGCAGCGGCATCCAACTGAAGCAGCATGGCAATTCGGGCCAGGTCAACCGGATTCAGAAAAGCCAGGCCAATCACTGCTTTTTCCAGCGGATAGTCGCTGAAGGCGAACATGCTCATCAGCACGATGCCATCGTACAGGATTGTGCAAAAAAACCAAAGCAGCAGGGCCACGCCTATGCCACGGGCTTTGTCACGCGACAAAACCGTAGCCAGAAAAGCCATTGACACAAAAGCCAACGTAAGCAGCAGGCCGCAAACCACCAGCACCAGGCCGCGCACCGAACCATCGTACAGCAAAACCGGCACCCCTACCCCAACACCAAAGGCAATGCACAGCGAGGCTGCCATGCCCAGGTATTGCCCCAGGAAGATATCAGCACGCCGGAGCGGTTGGGCGAGCATCAGCTCCATAAATTCGTAGGAATTGTACAGGTGGATGGTGGCAAAAACAATACTTACCAAGGGCAAAACAATGAGAATGATATTCAGCAAACTCATCATGCCCTTCGTCGGGTCGCTTTCCAGGTTGAAAAAACTCATGGAAACCGCTACCAAAAACAGCATGTAGGCCAATACGAACTTGTTGCGCAAAATATCGTACACGACGTATTTCGCAATATTCAGCATTTGCATAGGCGAATGAGTTGTCTGCATACCCAAGGTAGCGGATTGGGGCAATTCGATGGTGGTGGAGATTTTCATTGTTCAGCAGGTTTTTAAAACAAGTAAGACAAGCCGACCTGAAACCGCTGGCCGGCATCGACATAGCCGTCTCCGAGAAATTGATCCAGCGGAATATCCCACTGAACACTTAGCGCGAAGTTACCGGGGTACCAATCCAGGCCAAGCGTACCAAAAGTGGCAAAACCACCGGTATCATCCACACGCAGGTTTTGGTGTGTGTCTTCGGCAGCCCATTCGTAGGCAAGGCCAACAGACGGCAGCCAACTGCTTCGGCCGTTTTGGGCCAGGTAAAATAACCGGCTATTCAGGTTGAGGCGGTTGCCGAAGTGGAATTGCTCGCTGTTTTCCCCGCTCAGGCGAAAAAGGGCATTGGTATTCAGCCCCCAATTGTTGAAGCGGAGGGTGTATGTTCCGGAAACAAGCCAGTCCAGTGCGCCGGTACCGGGTTGCAGGTTTGGGTTGATGTTTTGTTCAACCAGTTCGGCATCAAATTTTCCGGTAGGCAATTTCGCGCCGCCACCCAGGTACAACGCATGCCGCCAACCGGCGTTCGCTCCCCAGTTTTTTTCCAAAACCTTGTAATTGGCCAACAACACGGCATCACCAATACCCTGGCGAACCAGCGGCACAGCATTCAATTCCTTTGTGAAATAATTGTACGGCAATACGGCGAGTACTTGCAGGCGGCGGACCGGATAAAAGCGCCCCCAAATTTCGGCACTGTGAAACCGGTCGGAAGAGATCCCATCCCCGTGGTGTTCCGTTTCAAAACTGCGGTAAAACCAACGGATGCCAAGTACATGTCGCTGGTATTGTGGTAAGGCACTGAGGTAATGCCCGCTCAGCGAACACCCGCAGCGGTCGCAGGCGCGGCTCATGGCCGGTGCCAGAAAAAACAGGGCGAATACAAAAAACAGGGTACGCATGGTCTTTAATTCTGGTTTTGTAATTGTTGTTCTATCATCAGGGCTTTCGGGAACAGGATGTTGTTTTCCAGGTGAATATGCCAGCGCAGATCCTGGTCCAGTTCCCGGAGTTTTGCAAACGTAACCCGGTAACTGGTGCAGGCATCCTGCGGCGGTGTGAACTCCTGTGTGAGTTCGCGCAAATTTTCCAAAATGGCGCCGGCGCTTTCGTGTTCGTACTCCATCATCCGGATCGGGTTTTGTGCCGTACCAAAGGGCGGGGGCGCCACCGGATCATTTTCACGACGTGCGGTATCCAGCATTTTTATGTACGGAAATAAAACTTGTTCCTCCTTTGCCAAGTGCGCCACCAAATCTTCGGCGAGTAATCGCACCTGTTTTTCCACAATTTTAAGTTCGGGATGGCGTGTTCCATGCACCTTGGCAATTTTCGCTGTGTACTGGATTAAAAAAGGCAGCGCGTCGCGCAAATACCGGTGGTGGGTTTGCACGATGTACTCGGCTAAAAAATCGGCTGGCCAGTTTGCTGCATTCTCGGATGGCAACCCGCTACCAGCCAGCGCCTCGCCTAAAGCCTGCGACAAAGCCTCAAAAGCAACTGATTTTTCCGCGCAAGCCATGGCCAGGGTCTTTTTCCCGCCGCAACAGAAGTCAATGCCATATTGATTGAAAACCTCGGCACTGTGATAATCCTGCGCCACCAGTTCACCTACGGTTTGTTCTGGATGTATCTGCATGGTATTTTGATTTCTACTCAACATAGAGTGGTTTGGTAAATTGATAATGTCATGGACATTGTCGGTGTGACTGCGAGTCACGCCGACAATAAACTAATTCGCACTTCGGGTCCCATAATCCAGCGCCATAATCTGTGCAATGGCCTTGCCCAGCCGTGCCTCGCCGGTTTCGGCCTTCAGCGCATCGAGCGATTTGAAGAAGATCAGTTGACCTTCTACGAGGTAAAGCACATCGGTAGCCAGTTCCTCCAGATCGCTCATGATGTGGGAGGTAATGAGGAACAGCTTGTTGCGCTGATTTTCGCGGCTTATTTTTTCTTTTAAAATTTCGGCCGACAGCGGGTCCAGACCGGCAGTGGGCTCGTCCAGGATCATCACCGGCGCGTCGAACAGAAAAGCCAGCGCCGCACTTACTTTTTGGCGGGTTCCGCCGGAGAGCGTACGCATGGTTTTTTGATAAATCGCCGGCAATTTGTAGGCATGGATCAGTTCTTCGTCAAAAGCGGTTTCGCCCTTACGCAAGTCGCGCATCATGTCGAACAACTGGCCGACCTGCATATTGTCTGGGTAGCGCCCGATCTGGGGCATATAGCCGATGAAACGCCTGTAGCGCGCATCGGTTTGGATCGGTTGCCCCTGAAAACGGATCGTGCCGCTTTCGGGCATCACCATGCCCAAAATACTTTTGATCAAAGTCGTTTTGCCCGAGCCGTTTGGACCGATGATAGCCACGGCCTGGCCGCGTTCAAATCCGATGCTGATGTTGTTCAGCACCCGGAGTTTGCCGAAGGTCTTATTGATATGTTGTACCTGTAACATAAGGCTTCATTAATGGTGAATCGTCGCGCAGTTTATCGGGGCTTAGGCTGGGGATCACTTTTTCTGCCCGGTCGAGCAGGAACACGGTGAAACTCCGCCAGAACATCATGGCGTAAGGCATCTGGTCCGACACAATGGCAAACAGGCTGACCGGATGGTAGGGCACGTCGCCAAACTGGTCCCGATTGAGATCGTAGCCTTCGTATTTGTCCCAGTAATTGCGTTCGAAAGTATTGAGCACCAGTTTGTTGTTAGTGGAGACATCGAAGGTGTTTGCAAAAAAATTGTTGTGCCGGAACACGTTGTTTTCGCAGCTGGCCTGCAGTTTCAGCGCCCAGCCGTTTTTTCGAAAATCATTGCGCTCGAAGGTGCTCCGGGTGCAGCCCTCCATAAAAATGCCGATTGTATTTTCAGTAAACTTGTTGTCGGCCAGGTAACTCCCCTGGATATCTTTCAACAGCAGGGCATAGGAAGCGCTCCCGCGGTTGTCGGCAAAATTGTTGTGCACCATACGCACGTTGCGAGTGTACATGACCGCCACCCCGGCGCCATTGTGGGCAAACGTGTTGTTTTCATATTCGTCGTTGTGCGAAAACATAAAATGCAGCCCGTAGCGGATATTGTTGATGCAGCTGTTGCGTCGTACCGTGGAGTTGGTCACAAATTCAAAATAAATCCCGTCGCGATGCCCGCTGACCTGATTGTCGGCAATGTGCACTCTGTCGCACTTCCAGGCGTGCACCCCGTTGCCCGCATTTTGCTCGACGGTGGCGTTGGAAATCATACGGTTTCCCGTCACCCAGCAATGTTTGGAAGCAGAGAGGTACACCCCGAAGTAGTTGTTTTCCAAAATATTATTGAAAACGTAGACATAGCGGGCGTGATACACTTTTATCCCGGCAATATCGTCGAGCGAGGTAGCGCCGCAATTTGATACCCGGAACCCGCTCACGCTGACATAACTCGACCGGATGCTCAGGGGCTGATACCGGTTTTCACCGTCGAGCAAAGGCCGGCCGATCCCCCGAAGCGTAAGCGGTTTATCCACCGTGATGCCGCCCTCCCGGTACGTGCCGGCATGCACCAGCACCGTGTCGTACGGTTTTGCTTTGGCGATCGCATCACCCACCCTGGAAAGGCTGGAACCCGGGGCCACCGTCCAGGTGCGGGCTGGAAGTACGCCGGCACAAAAGAGCAAAATGCTGATATACAGGATAGATTTCTTCATGTATTGCGGACCTCCGTCCGGTCGGAATTGGTTAAAAAAAATCAGTGATACCAGGAAGAAAGTGGTTTGCGAAAAATTGGAGGCGGTCAGGTTATTGTCGGCGTGACTTCGAGTCACGCCGACAATGCACACGGCATCATCACTTTCACAAATCACTTTCCGGTAAGTTTAACAGTGAGACCTGCGCTGATTTATTTGTTGGCCTCATCGTTGTTCGCACCAATGACCTGGGGCAGTTCCGGCCACTGGGCGGCAGTTCCTCCGATGCGGGCTTGCACCGCCTCCAAATCCTCCGGACGGCTGAATGCAGCCAAACCCGAAGCCATGGGTGTTTTCAGCTTTTCGCTGTGCAGGAAAAGTGCCTTGTCCACATTCAGCAACACACCTGCATGAGCATAGTCGGTGCAGTAGCGCCCGGCGACCGCCTCTTCGGATACGGTACCAGCCTGCAGAAAACGAACGAAACAGTTGAGGTCGTCAAACTTGTACACCTTGCCTTTTTTGGTAATCAGCTCGGCGCCAAAGTGTTTGTCCATCAAGGTCATTTTGCAAAAATCACAATTGTCGATGCCGTAATTGATCGCCTGCGGGCCGGTACTGCATTGCCCAAAGAGCAGGGGCAACAACACGGCGACCGTGGCCAGGCCGGCAGATTGCGCAGTTTTTGCCGCAGGCACTGCTTCCACCGGACGGCCTTGTTTGCGGTGACGCCACCATTCATAAGCCACAACCAGCAAGGCCAGTCCTGTAACGATCATCAAGACCCAGCCACCGGTGTCAGGTAGCGACCAGGCTTCGAAATTGAGCAGTTTTTTATAGCCTAAAACCGGCGGCTGATAGGCCATACCAGGGATGATGATTGGCGCAGTGGGATTGAGGTTATGGCCATAATCGTAGCCCCAGCGCCAGAAATCGTACAGCGCTAAACTATCGGCTACCGCCAAAACCAACCAGAAAAGCAGCGCCGACCACCAGCGCCCGATAAGGGCCAGTACCAGGCAAATGCCGGCAACCACCTTGATGACCGTCCCCAGATACTCAAACTCGGGAAACATCTCCACACTGATCGCCCGCATGCCGATGTAGTGGTTGAGTGCACTGATAATCTTGACATCCCCGGTCAGGGTATTGTGCCAGATTTGCATTTCCAGGCCTTCCGGGTATTGCGGCGCGGTCAGGTAGATGTACCAGATGGGTACGAATAGCAGGATGAGCAACGAAAGCGCGCCCAGGGCGAGCAGCATTCGGGATATGTTGGTGATCTTGAACATGATAGTTGTATTTTATTGTTTTTGGCGACTTGCTGTTGGCTGTTGGCTGATACCATGTCGGGAAAATTCCTTTTTCGTGGACAGCCAACAGCCAATAAGCCAAAGCGCCTATTCCGGTGGAAGCAGTACGCCATCCACGACATGCACGATTCCATTGGATGCCGGTACGGAAGCCAGGATATTCACAGAGCCATTCAGCAGGATTTTTCCGTCCTTGTTGCTGACTTCCACGTTTTTCAGATTTACCTGGTTTAGCTTTTGCCCGTCGCGCATCAGGTCTGTTTTGATCACACCGACATAAACGTGGTATTCGAGGATATCGGAGAGCGCGTTTTTGTTTTCAGGCTTCATCAAATTGTCCAGCGTTTCCTTGGGCAACTTGGCAAAGGCTTCGTCGGTTGGTGCAAAAACGGTGAAGGGACCGGCATTAGCCAGCGCGTCCACCAGACCAGCGGCTTGTACAGCTGCCACCAACGTTTTATGATTGGGTGAGCCAATGGCAATCTGCAGCACGTTTTTCTGCGATTGATCGTCCTGGACAGCAGACTGGCCGGGACCCGCCGCCGCATCGACAGTTTTATCGCTGGCCGGAGCGCTGTCGGTACAGGAAAATGCCAGCACGATGGCAAAAAGGGCCATTAGTATTTTATACAGGCGTTTCATAATTTCAATTTTAATAGTTAGAAGGTTTAAGGTTAGAAGGTCACTGGTTTGAAGGTTACTGGTTAGAGGGTTTACACCATTCCGGATGGTGAACAACCAGTAACCTTCTAACCAGTAACCTTCAAACCAGTAACCTTTTTTATTGCACCATATCGTCTCCGGTGCCATATTTCAACGGCACATTGGAGCCGGCCGGTGACACCCGGATGTAGCCTTGCATTTCCTGGTGCAGTGCCGAACAGAAGTCGGTGCAGTAGAATGGAACGACACCCAACTGCTCTGCTTTCCAATACAGCGTCTGGGTTTCACCCGGCATAACCAGGATTTCGGAAGTTTTCGAACCCCGGATCGTGAATCCGTGCGGGATATCCCAGTCTTGCTCGAGGTTGGTTACGTGGAAATACACATCGTCGCCCAATTTCACGCCTTCGATGTTGTCGGGGGTCAGGTGCGAGCGAATAGCGGTCATGTACACATGTACCTGGTTACCTTGTCGGGTCACCTTGGTTTCCTTTTCCCCTTTGGCCACGTAAGGGTGTTGGTTCTCTTCCAGTTTGTAAATCTTGACTGACTTGTCTTTGATCATATCCGCGGGCACCGCGTTGGCATAGTGCGGTTCGCCGATGGTCGGGAAGTCGAGGATCAGTTTCATCTTATCGCCGCTGATATCGTATAGTTGTGCCGATTGTGTCAGCTCGGGGCCGGTGGGCAGGAAGCGGTCTTTGGTGATCTTGTTGTATGCGATCACGTATTTTCCCCAGGGCTTTTTGGTATCGCCACCCGGCACGCAAAGGTGCCCGATGGAGTAATAAGTCGGAACACGGTCGAGCACTTCAAGGCTTTCCACATTCCATTTTACGATCTCGGAGGATACGAACATGGAGGTGTACGCATTGCCATTGGCGTCAAACTCGGTGTGCAGCGGACCGAGACCAGGCTTCTGAACTTCACCGTGCAGCACGGCGTCGTATTTGAGCACGGGAAGGCCGTTGTATTCGCCGTCGAAAGCGCGGTCTTCAATGGCCTTGAGCATTTTATCAAAAGAAAATACCGGGATCACAGCAGCCAGTTTGCCGGAGGCGGCAATGTATTTACCTGTCGGGTCTACGTCGCAGCCGTGCGGACTTTTCGGGCAGGGCATGAGGTACACAAAATCTTTTAATTCGGTCGGATCGAGCGTCAGTACCTCTGTTTCCCAGGTGGTAGTGGCAGAGTGCGTTTCTTCGCTATAGGTGTTGTGCGCATAGCGGGATGTTGACCGCCGTCCTTTGCCGGCTTTCATGTATTCTTCCGCTTTGCGCCAGTTGATGGCGGTGATAAAGTCCTTGTCGTTTTGCGAAGCATTTACTTCCAACAGCGTATTTGCCTGCTCGGAGTTGTAGCAGGAGAAGAACATCCAGTCCTTGCTGGGGCCGCGGCCGCCACGGGCCAGGTCAAAGTCCATACCCGGCATAAGCACCTGGAACGCCAGTTTCATCCGGCCACTCTGCGGGTCAACACTTACGAAAGAAAGGGTGCCTTTGAAATTTTCCTTGTACGAATCGATGGCCACGTCTTTTTCTTCCATTGGGATGGAAAAACGCGTGCCCGCAACAACGTATTCGGTGTTTTCGGTAATAAACGGTGAGGAGTGGTTACCGCCGGCGTTCGGAATTTCCAGGATCTCGACCGTACGGAAGGTGCTCAAATCGACACGGGCGATCCGCGGGGTGTTGTTGGCGTTGCCAAAAAGCCAGCGGGCATCCTGCAGGCCATCCGTTTCGGAGATGGAAATGTGGTGCTGGTCATCCCAGGGAAGCCAGCCATAGGAGGTGTTCAGCATGGCTTTGGTTTCTTCGCTGTAGCCGTAGCCGTTTTCCGGAAATACGGAAAATGCCGGAATAATGCGTAGCAAGCGCCCCGAGGGCAGGCCGTACACGGAGATATTGCCGTTGAAACCACCGGAAACGAAGTTGTAAAACTCGTCGTATGTGCCTGGCGCCACGTAGGCTTTTTCGGCAGCATCGGTGGCCGACGCTGTTGCAGCGCCTTTGGTTTTGCATTGGTATAGCGCGGCTACCACCAGTAGCAAAGCGCCGGTAAACAATAGTATCTTTTTCATATGTTGAAATTGATTTAAGGTGTGCGTTGATTTTCGATTTGTGATTTTGGATTTACGACTATTTCAGCTTGCTGTGTGCACATGAAGTATTGCACTATTACGGAGTATTCCAATGGCGCAATGATGCTTTTCGGAGACAGTAAACCAATGGCAAATCCCAAAACCCAATTATTCTTCCCCGTCGTTGGAGCGCATAAATTCCAGGACGTCCCGCGCATCGCCGATCGATACGTTCTGATTGGGCATTCGGGTCAGACAGAGCTGGAGGAGTTTTTGGGCTTCTTCATCCCGTTCGAGCATGACGTCCACGTTGGTGATCATATTCATGATCCACTCGGGCTTGCGGGTTTTGGTTACGTCTTGCCAGCCCGGCCCGACAAACTTCTTGTCGTCAAGTTTGTGGCAAGCCGCGCATTTCATGTCGTAAATGGCTTTGCCGCGGTCGATCCGCTCGGCTTCGAGTGGCGTTTTTAATTCGACAAATTTGATCTCGCCGATTCCCTTGCCTTCAGCAAGCATTTTTTCCTCCGGCGTTTGTGGTGCTGGAGCGCTTTCGCCCTCTGCGGTGGCATCGCTACCACCACAGGCAGCCAGGGTAAAGAGAAGGAGCACGTACAGGGCAGCATAGCAGGCTTTCATACAACAGAATTTTAACTGAATAAATAGTTTGAACACTGCAAGTTTAGGCCTGCACATTACCGCAAGCTTATGATCTGAATCATAAGCCCTGCGCGCCATCGGAAACACGAAAAAAGCAAGGGAAAAACTGTCAAAACCAGCCCTACTGGTTTTGAAACAAAAAAATATATGATGAAAATCAGGGGAGAAACTGTCGAAAGTCAGGGGGTGGGTAGCTGGTAAGTTCCGGCCTTCGAGGGCTTGCCCACTTTTCAAATTTCCAATTTTTCTTTTCCAATTTCAAATAAAAGGACGCACCCGGATTGGGAAGTTTTTTGAATTTGAAATGTCAAATTGATACAGTTTCAAATTAAGACCCGATAATGCATTGTTCGTTCAGATGTCTCCCCCGCAGGGCGGGGTCGACATGACAGTCGTTTATTTTTAAAACTAAATCTTACCGGATTTCTCCTATGTTGCAATCCAAGCAAATGCCGAGATTTCAGGGTTAAAAACTACTGATATTCCTAGGCAACCTGAGCAGAGGCACATTCCAAACTCTTTTAAAAGGGGGCATCTGAAGCCCCCTTTTAATTTCTTGACGGCATTCCCAGTGTAACCTCTGGCTGTCGACACACTCCGGACTATAGTTCGTTCGGGGGCACCTTTAATGTTTTTCAACCATCCTCCTATAAGCAGTCTTCCCTTTAGGGTGCTGCAAGACGCTGTTTATGTTCAAAAAAGGGAGTGCTGTAGCCTCGCTGAAGCGGTCTTTCCTTTGCAGGGCGCCGCAGAAATCCGATTACAGTCACTCCCGAAAAACTTGGTGTACCACATTAAAGGCACTTTTCTTTATTGGTGGCTATTCGGCCAGGGTATATTTTTCTTTTTTGTGCAATACCCGTCGTATTCGATTGAGCAATTTACGGGCTATTTTGACAATGGCTTTTTGGCCCGCCATTCGTTTTTTATAGTTGCTGTAGGCCAAAGCCAGTTCAGGATCACGCTTGATAGCCGCCCACGCACACTCAATTAGAATACATCGCAAACGACGGTTGCCTCGACGCGTAAGATCGCCGACACGTTCCTGTTCCCCGGAGCTGTTCGTATCCGGCATGAGCCCACAATAAGCACACAGGCGGTCGAATTTACCAAACCTGTCAAAATCCAAACCGATTTCTGTTAAAATAACCAGGGCGCTTTTCAAGCCCACTCCGGGAACACTTAACAACAAATCCACTGCTGATTTGTAAGGCGATGCTTTGGCTAATTGCCTTAATTGCTTTAATATCTCCTTTTCCAAATTGCGCATCCAGGCTAATTCCCGCAGCATCCAACTCAGGGCTTGATCCTGTTGCTGCTTGGCCTGTTGATCTAACCATTGAATATGTTTGCCGCTCCAATCTTGTCGCCATGTTAAAACCTCACACACAACCCCATAATAACTTAAGTGGCTTTTGATTCGATGCATGATCCGTTGCCGATCCCGCACCAGGCTTCCCCGTTGTCGCACCAAACTTCGCGCTTTTTGCTGTGCTTTGTCTGGTACGAAAATCCCTTCGCAATCTCCTTTACGAAGTGCCTTGGCTATCTTTAAACTGTCTCGTTTATCTGTTTTTTGGCGTTTCTCCTTCTCTGTTGTCGGTATATCGTTGGGATGATAAACCGATGTCTTGATACCTAAACGAGTTAATTCTTCTTGTATCCAAAACCCACAAAAACCGGATTCGTAGGCACAGTAATATTCCCCCTCGGGATAATATCGAATCAAATAGGCTTTTAGTTCTTGGGGACTACCTGGTGACATGTGGAAGGTCTTTTGCGACACTTCATTTAATAAAATACTCACCTGCCAACTCGCTTTATGAACATCCAAACCCACATATATTGAATGCCCACGAAAACAATTCTGCCTAACTTGTGTACTCATTTTGCTCCAAGTTTTTGGTTAACGTTGAATTTGATCTATGCTTTAACCATTTACTTGGAGCTTTGGCTTTCGATACCACGCAAACATAGGGCCTCGCTTCGCTCGAAATTGCGGCAGGGCGCAGGTAATATTTCGAGCGTAGCGAGAAATCTGAATGAATATTCGTTAACCATTGCAAGTTGTCATGTCGACCCCGCCCTGCGGGGGAGACATCTGGATTAAATTATTATCGATCAAATAAGTGAACCCGTAGAAATTAGAAATTGGAAAAGTGCGGCCCCAGCCTATCAATCGTAAGCCCGGAGAATCTTTCGGTTGTCAATCCGCAGAAAACCCTGCTCTTCCAGCAAACGAACTTTCCGGATGACTGTTTCCACGCGCAGGCCGGTCATATCCGCAATATCCTGCCGGGTAACCGGCACCGCGAAGTGTCCGTCCTGGCCGTATTCCTTGCGGGAAAGTTTGGATTTGAGCAGATCGATGATGGCAATGATGCGCTCTTCCGGACTGCCAAGGTTAATGGCTTTGAGCACCCGTGCCTTGTCGTGTACCCGTTGGCACATGGAAATGGTAAACTGGAGATGAATATCGGGATGCGCGTGCAGCAGTTCCAGAAATTGTTTGCGCGGCAGCGCAAAGGCCTTGGTATCGAAAATAGCCGTCGCGTTTGCAGGATACGGAAAGCGGCCGATCATCGGAGGTTCGCCAAAACTTTCACCATCGGTAAATATGCCCTGGATGAAGTCGTGCTCTTCCCCGTGATTGACCATTTTCACCAGGCCGGTGTGTATTTGAAAATAGAAAAAGGCCGTTTGGCCTTCGCGAAAGACGTCTTCCCGGCGGTTGATCTTTTTCAGGGTTGCTCCGTAATTGCGCAAAAGGTCTGGTGCAATGTTCATCAGTAGCTGGGCTCGAATGCCATAAAGGTAAAAAACCACCTTTATATGAGTTGTGGGAAATAGGGACTTAAATAGGCAGTTCTTAATCCCGAAAACAGGATATTGGAAAACTTATCACAGCAGCCAAACTTATCTTGTCCTGTGGCAGCCCCGATTTTCTTCGGGGCTGCCACAGAACAAAGGTTGGGGTAGGTTACAATTTAATTGAGCGGCCCCTTGATTCACATAAGTCATGCGAATCAGGGGTAAAAAACCTCTTCCAAAGCCCGTAGGGCTGGCATTTTTGTAGAAATTAAGATAAGAAAGATGATAGCGCCGTAGGTGCGGCATTATAATGGCACGCCTAAGGCGTTTGGAAAACTGCGAAGCAGTCACTTTCTACTATAATGTCAGCCCTACGGGCTTAATAAACTTATTTGAACCCCTGATTCGCATAAGTCACATTATTCAGTCTTTATCCATTTTTTCATTTGAAAAAATGCAGCGTGCTGCATACGGATCCAATAAACACCCTTAGGGCCAAAATCTGTTTTAATGATCGTTGGCAGGTCGTATACGCCCTGGCGAACCCGTTTTCCGGCCGAGTTGAATATTTCCACCGTGACGCCTTCCCTGGGCTGGTCGGCACGCAACAGCATGGTGCCCACCCGGCGCACGACGGTTTGAGGTTTGGGCGGCGGCGGCCGGAAGGTGTGCAGGTTGAGCGGAATAGTTTGCGACCATACTTTATCGGTCAGGTACAGCTGCCGCTGCCGGGTCAGCACCATTTCAGACAGGTTGTTGGTGCGCACATATTCATACAGCAGGTGATGCCCCGCATTGTTGATGTGAATACCATCACCTGCATTAAAGCGCTTTTGCAGGCGTCCATCAGAGCCTGCAAGTCCTTTCCAAAAATCGATGGAACGATCGGGGTAACGGCTCAGGATGGAATCGCGCAGTTCGCGCTGCATTTTTATTTTATCCTGCCCGAAGTTGCGGGGCTGGGTGGTGGAAACCCAGATCGGGATGCCCAGTTCCCGTGCTGCACCGGTTAACACCTCAAAATTGGTCAACAATTCCTGGATGGTATTGCCGGATGCCACATCATTGGAAGGCAACGTGATCAGGATCGCATCGGGAAGCAGGGAAAGGGCCCGTGTAATATTGCGCAGCGTATCCGGGGCTGGGCGGTTTGCCGGCGTCTTGAAACCGTTCGGCATCAGGTGGTAGCTCTGGTAGCCCCGTTTGGCCAGGTTGATAACCTGATTGGCCGGGTATATGGACTTCAAATACCGTTCATACCGGTTCACCCAGGCACTGTCGACCGGCCTTGCACCGGCGCCTGCTGCCGTGGAGGAACCGATCACCACGAGTCGGAATGGCCGGACATCGGAACTCGCAGTTTTACCGGATTGTGCGGTGACACCCCTTGCAGCAGTGAGTAGAACCAAAAGAAAACACAGGTGTACCTGAGACATTACAAGGCATTGTTTCCAACGTAAACGCAAAAATCCGCCGGCATTGGATTTACTGCTTAATCCATTTTAAAATCTGTAAAAACGCCGTGCCACGCACCCGAACCCAGTACATGCCCGGCGGACCAAAATCGCCCCTGATTTGCATGGGCAAATTGCCGGAGGCTTTGTAGCGCAGCACACCGGTGCTATCCAAAATTTCCACCAAAACAGGAGGATTTGGCTGATCAGATTCAAGCCAAAAGCCCGATTGACCCGGATTCGGGAATAAGCGGAACAACTGCACTGCCGAGGGCTGTTGCGTTCCAACCGGAGTAAAAAGTACCAGCACCTGATCGGTTGCCAAACAGCCAAAAGCATCGAGCACCTGAACGGTAATCAGATTTTCACCCGGCGTCAGATTGCCGCTGTGCAAACTCAGGTAGCGCTCGGAAGTACCATCGGACCACAGGTAGGCTTCAAAACCAGCACCGGCATCCAGCAGCAGGGTATCAGCCATTAGCATTACGGTGTCGGCCCCAAGGTTTACCTCCGGTTTGGACATATAAGCCGGCACTGCCAGGCGCCCCGATCGGCAAGTACCTCCCGGCCGGGCCCCGAAATGGTAAAAGACCTGCCCGGTAAACAAGCGGGGATAGTATCGTTCGGAAAACGTATAACTAATCCCGGTGCTGTTTTGCAGGCGGAGCTCCGGCGTTTGAACTAGGGGCGTGTCGGCCGGGGCAAAATAGGCCAATAGGCCATCTGAATTTGCCAAATGCAGGTAAATGGCCAGGGTGTCGCCTACGGCAAGTGGAATCGGCCCAAAAGGAATCGAAGCATAATCGCCTCCGTTGTTTACGTTGATCAAATAGGATTTCAGCAGCGTCCAGCCGGCTGCCGTATTTTCCCAACCATACAGCGCACCGTTTCGGGTGTACATGCGGAGATATTGCGTACCGGTGGTGCGTATTTTGACATGCAGGCTGTCTACCACCAGTGTGGTATCGGCGAGCAGTTCGAACATTACCCCGTTCCAGTCGCGGTTTGAACTGGTGGTGGAAGTCAACTGCCCGGCAAAATCAAAGGGGCCGCGGCGTGCTTCGACATAATATGTCTTAGAACTGTCAAGCAACGGTGTGGTCAGTATAGGTCCTGCACCCACTGGAACACCGCCGGTGACCTGATCAAACCACACAATAGAATCCGCGTATTGGCTGGCCGCCAGCAGGGTTGCCACGGCCGGCGCGCAGGCAGTATCGCCTTCGGCAAAAATTTGAGGTACGGGAACCAGCGTCGCCAGCAGATTTTTTTGAACTACCCGGTTGAACAGCAGGCGGTGGCCGGCATTATTGAGGTGTACCCCGTCGCCGGAATTGAACAGGGGGTTGATGAACCCATCGGGCGCGGCCACATCATCCCAGAAGTTCACGGCAAAGTCGCCGTAGCGCTGGAGGATGGAGTCGCGCACGGCCAATTGAATCTGAATCTTATCCGCGCTGAAATTGCGCGGTTGCGTGGTGCACACCCAGATCGGCACACCGGCGGCATTGGCGGCCTGAACGATGGTATTGAAATTCGCCAGTTGTTCTTCGGCACTATACCCGGAAGCGGCATCGTTGGAAGGGAGGTTGATGATAATGCCATCAGGATGTAGTGCCAGTGCACGGGTAATGTTGCGCAAGGTATCGGGCGTCGGGCGGTTGGGTGTCGGTGGGGAAGCGGTTGGCAGGAGGTGATAGGTGTTATACCCGCCCATTGCCAGGTTGGTCACCGTGTTTTCCGGATTTGTGTTTTGCAAAAAATGGCTGTAACGGGGCACCCAGGCACTGTCGATGGGATTGGCGCCGGAGCCTGCGGCTGTGGACGAGCCAATAACTACAATGTGAACGGCATAGCCGGTGTGGCAGGAATCAGGGCTTTGCCAGGCATAGGCCTTTTGCGCAAAAAACGCAACCGCCAGCAGGCCAACAGCCAGGTTGATGAATCGCATAGAGGACAATGATTAGCGTAACCCAACCTGTCAAAGCGTCCGGTTAACTTTACCGTAAATCCGCCGTATTCAGGTGGGTAAATGAATTGACTTTTATGAATTATCCGGCTAAAAGTCGCGTTTTTTTGCACGAAATCGGAGAACTCACCCGATTTGTGTTGCGCTTTTTCCGGGAGGCTTTCCGCCCCCGGTATGAATTTAGCGAGTTGGTGCACCAATGTTTTGTTATTGGCTATAAATCGCTGTCACTGGTCGCCCTCACAGCATTCATTATGGGCTTGGTGCTGACCATGCAACTGCGGCCAAGCATGGTGCGCTACGGCGTGGAGGCGCAAATTCCGGCTATGGTCTGCATTGCAATAATCCGGGAGATTGGCCCAGTGATCACGGCGCTCATTTTTGCCGGTAAAATTGGCTCAAGCATTGGTGCGGAGTTGGGCTCGATGCGGGTAACCGAGCAAATAGACGCCATGGAAGTATCGGGGACAAACCCCTTCAAATACCTGGTGGTTACCCGTACTATGGCAGCCACGCTGATGCTGCCCGTGCTGGTTATTTTGGCGGATGCCATCTCGCTGTTTGGCTCCTGGATCGGGGTGAATATTTACGAAGTACTCAGTTTTCGGTTATTTTATACACAGGTGATTGACAACCTGGCCTATTATGATGCTATTCCGGCAATCATCAAAACCTTCTTTTTTGGCTTTGCCGTTGGCATTGTAGGCTGTTTTAAAGGTTATTTTTCGACGAAAGGTACCGAAGGCGTGGGCCGCTCGGCCAATTCGGCGGTGGTTATGTCTTCTGTTTTGATTTTTATTCTGGACTTGCTGGCAGTGCAGGTCGCTGAGTTGATTTGGGATTTTTAGCACAAAAATCATGGAAACAAGAAAAGCCGTAATCCGGATTGAAGGGCTCTGCAAATCCTTTGGCGATAACGTGGTGCTCGACCATTTTGACCTGACGCTCTACGAGGGTGAGAACCTCGTGGTGCTGGGAAAGTCCGGGTCGGGCAAATCCGTATTGATCAAATGTATTATTGGATTACTGCACCCGGATGCCGGGCGGATTGAGGTTTTTGGTGAAAATGTGCCCGACCTGAATTACACCGAACTTGACCAGATGCGGGCCCGGGTTGGTTTTTTGTTTCAAAGCAATGCCTTGTACGATTCCATGACAGTGCGCGAAAATCTCGAATTCCCGCTTCGGCGGCACTGGATGAAAACCCCGCAAAAAGAAGTCGATGAGCGGGTACATGAAGTGCTGAAAAACGTAGGGCTGGCACACACCACCGAAATGATGCCAGCCGAGCTGTCGGGTGGTATGCGCAAACGCATCGCCCTGGCCCGCACCCTGATCCTGCACCCTTCCATCATCCTGTACGATGAACCAACTACCGGTCTCGATCCTATCACCGGCATGGAAATCATAGAACTGATCCAGCAGGTGCAACAGGAATACCATACCGCTTCCCTGGTTATTTCGCACGACCTCAAACTGGCCCAAATTGCCGCCGAACGCGTTATCATGCTCATCGACGGCAAGTGCTATGCCCAGGGAACATTTAACGAACTTCGGGCTTCGACCGATCCTAAGGTCAAGGCCTTTTTTGATTGAACGCCATGGCTAAACGAACTTTTGATAACATAAAACTGGGCCTTTTTGTCCTCGTTGGACTCGGGCTCCTGATCCTCTTTCTGTATATGCTCGGGCGTAATAAAAGCATATTCACCGACCGCTTCGAGATCAAAGTCCAATTTGAAAATGTCAGCGGCCTGGTGCCCGGCAACAATGTTCGCGTATCGGGCATCGTAGTCGGTATTGTGGAGGAGGTTCAACTCATAAATGACACCCTGGTGGTCGTTACCATCGCCCTGAACGAGCCCATGCGCCAGGTGATCCGAAAAAATGCCCAGGCCAGTATCGGTACCGACGGTCTGATCGGCAACCGGGTGGTAAACCTCCTGCCGTCTAAAAATCCGGCGCCGCTGATCGAACCCGGTGACATCCTGCAATCCCAAAAAGATGTCAGCACCGAAGAAATGCTGCGGACGCTTGACCAGACCAATCGCAATGTGCTCGTCATTTCCGAGGGTTTGAAAGAAACCATCGAACGGATCAACAACAGCACCCAGCTAACCACTCTGCTTAACGACGACGGACTTTCCCGCGACCTCAAAGCCGCCTTGAGCAACCTGCGCAATGCGACAGGAACGGCTTCGGCCACGATGTCGGACCTACGGCAGGTTGTAGGCGATATCCGACAGGGAGAAGGCACCATCGGCGCTCTCCTGCGCGATACCGCGATGGCCTACGAACTTAACAATGTAGTGTCCGAAATGCATGCCCTGGAAACCCAACTCAGCCAGCTCACCCGGCAAACCGGCAATCTGGTCACCGATGTCAACCAGGTTGTCCGGGGTGTTCAAACCGATCTGCAGGAAGGCCCGGGTCCGGCGCGTTTGCTCATGCAGGATTCGCTTGCAGCAGCGCGCCTGCAAAACACTTTGGGCAGCCTCGAAGAAGGCACAGCCCGGTTCAGCGAGAATATGGAAGCGCTGAAGCACAATTTTTTGTTCCGCCGGTATTTTAAAAAACTGGAAAAGCAAAAACGGAAAGCGGCGGCGGGCAAGGAGTGAATTGTTTTATCGATTTATCCAAGTTGTGTATTAAAACCGATGCGAATCAGGTAAAGAACTCCCAAAGCCCGTAGGTGATTTGTAGAAATTGACAAGGAAAATATAGCAGGTCGGATTATACACGCCTCACGGCGTTGGAAAACTGGACGGTAACCTGTTTCTACTATAATGCCAGCCTACGGGCTTTCAAGAATATAATCTTGGCTCCCTGCCTAGCCAAATACTAAACGGTCACAACTTGAGTTAAGCAGTCTTTGTCCAGGGTAAAAGCCGGTGAAAATTCGTACCGGCTACCCGCACCCAATATTGGCCTGCTCTGCCACGAATGTTAGGGATTTTCATAGGCAACACTCCTGTGCCGCGGTAGCGCAATTGCGCCAATGCGTCGTACACTTCAATTTGGACCTTGCCTTGGGTTAATTGTGGAATATTTAATTCCGGTCCGGCAGGGAGTTTTGGCGACAGCGCCATTTGCTTTTTCCAGGCGACAATCGCTTCAGGCAGGTTGCCCTTTTTAACCTGTTCGAAGACCCGGGCATGGCCGGCATTGTTGAGGTGGGCGCCATCGCCGAGGGCAAAACGCGGGTCGGGCAGGTTTTTGGGTGTTGCCAGGCAATCCCAGAAGTTAAGCGCTCGCGGGGCGTAGCGGCTCAAAATGGCGTCCTTCAGGCGGATCTGAATATCAATTTGTACAGCGCTGAATTCCCGTGGTTGTGTCGTGCCGATCCAAACCGGTACACCGGCCATTTGGGCAGCATGGATAATGGCATCAAAATTTTGTAGTTGTTCTTCGGGTCCGTAAAAGGCGGCGGCATCGTTTGACGGCGCATTGACGATCACGGCATCGGGTTGAAAAAGCAGCGCTTTGGTAATGTTGCGTTCCGGGTCGGGAACCGGCCGTTTGGGTGGCACGGAAAATCCGGTGGGGAGGAGTTGGAAGGTTTGCAGCCCACCGAGCCCCAAATTGATCACATCGTTTTCCGGATGCTGGCCTTTGAGGTAAGCCCGATACAGGTTTACCCAGGATTTTTCGGTAGGCTCGGCCCCCTGCCCTGCGGCAGTGGAAGAACCGATTACAGCGATTCGGACAGGCTTTTGCATTTCGGGGCTCAAATTACAAGATGCACCGGATTATTTGATCCGACGCCAGGTTTGTCCGGCACCGGCGTCGTTGTAGCCACCGGCAATGTGCAGGATCGAATCGCCTGTGAAGTAGATCGGCCCTTCTTCCAGATTTGGCTGAATGGTGCGGGTGCCGAGTTCCAGGATATACGCCGGGTTACCCGGTGTTTGCCATAACTCGTAGGATTGGGAGTTCACCAGGGTGTTGTTGTGATAGAGTTTGAGTTTTTGGCCGGCCAAAAATTCTACTTCCATGGCGATTCCGGTAGAGTCCGGTGTGGTGATAGAAGGTTGCGGCATACCACGGGTTTGGAATCTGGATTCCACCCAGGTCCAACGCCCTGTAAGTTCCAGGGTCGGCTCAGGAGGCTGTTTTTCCGGTGTGCATGATTTTGTTACTGCGCAAAAAAACAGCAGGAGGAAGTAGATTTTCATGGTGTTCTATTTTTAGTGAAAAAATTGGGATGATACTATACAAATCACAAACTCAGTTGGCAATATTTCCTTCGAATAAGGCCCGTAGGGCTGACATTATTGTAGAAAATGATTGCTTCGCAGTTTTCCAAACGCCGTAGGCGTGTCATTATAATGCCGCACCTACGGCGCTATTATTTCCACGGTTATAAATTTCTACTAAAATAACAGCCCTACGGGCTTTGGCGGAAGTCAACCGAATACATTTGGCTATGATTCGCGTGACATTGTCTCCTTTTATTTTATTAGACATGTAGTAACCGAAAAAAAGTTGGGGCCATCAGGTTCCAATGACCCAATAGCCCCAACATTTTACCCGTCATTTCGGGTTTGCGAATAAAAAACCAAGGTCTAAATTGACATTGGGTCTACCGTATCCGCTGCGATTTCATACTTTTTCATAAAATCCTTCACCGCCTTGTCGCTTACTTTGCCTTGCCGGTGCAACAACTGCACAGCCGCGAAGGCAATGTATTTTGCACTAACCTGGAAGTAGTCGCGCAGGCTCTCCCGGCTCTCCGACAAGCCGAAGCCATCGGTACCCAGCACCGTAAAATCGGCGGGCATCCAGGGCGCCAGGCAGCCCTTGGTAAGCTTTACCCAGTCGCTGGCAGCCACAAAAACGCCGTCTTCTCCCTTCAGGACTTGTTGCAGGTAAGGTACTTTTTCTTTTTCACCCGGGTGCAACATGTTCCAACGGTCACAGGCATTGGCATCGCGGTAAAGTTCGCTCCAGGAGGTAGCACTCCAGATATCTGTGCTAACGCCTTCACTCTCCAGGATTTCGGCAGCCTGTAGCGCCTGATCCATAATAATCCCTGACGCAAGCAGGTGTGCTTTTATACCGGCTTTGGCCGAGTTTTTCTTCGATTGCTGGTAACGGTAGATACCGCGTTTGATGCCTTCCTCCACACCTTTCGGCATGGCGGGCATGGGCAGGTTTTCGTTGTACAACGTGATGTAATACATCTTGTGCTCATGCTCCACATACATGCGGCGAATGCCATCGTGTACAATTACAGCCAGCTCGTAGGCAAAGGCGGGGTCGTAACTGATCACAGCGGGTACAGTTTGCGCAATGAGGTGGGAGTGCCCATCCTGGTGTTGCAGGCCCTCGCCGTTCAGCGTGGTACGACCGGCCGTAGCGCCGAGCAGGAAGCCTTTGCACATCATGTCGGCAGCCGCCCAAACCAGGTCGCCCACGCGCTGAAAACCGAACATGGAATAATAAATATAAAACGGAATGGTCGGTATGCCGTGGTTGCTGTACGCCGTGCCGGCTGCCGTGAACGAGGCCGTAGCACCATCTTCGTTGATGCCTTCCTGGAGTACCTGACCGGTAACCGATTCTTTGTATTTGATTACTGAAATACCAATTTCGAGCGGGGTGTACAGTTGCCCTTTTTGATTCCAGATCTGTGCGGAATTAAACAGGGGCTCCATCCCGAACGTTTGGGCTTCATCCGGCACAATCGGCACGATGTATTTGCCCACTTCTTTATTCCGGATCAACTGGGTCATAATATCGATCATGGCCGCAGTGGTGGAGAAGGCCTTACCCCCGGCAGATTCACTGCCCTGGAGTTGTTTTTCAAACAAGGCCACATCCGGCAATTCCAGCTGCGGATAATCCTCCGAACGTTCAGGCAAAAAGCCGCCCAGCGCCTTGCGGTGTTCAAGCAGGTATTTGGTTGCCGGATCATCCGGACCCGGGTACCAGAATTTGGCCGCTTTGGCTTCTTCGTCGCTGATCGGAATTTCATAGCGATTTTTGGTTTCCACCCGGGCGTCGGCGCTGATATCCTTGGTCTGGTGGGCTTTGTTTTTGCCTTCGGCAGCTTTACCCATGCCGTAACCTTTCACGGTTTGGACGATGATAGCCACCGGCTTATTGGACCGTACGGCCTGCTCATAAGCAGCATACACTTTCAAGGCATCATGCCCGCCACGACGCATCGCTTTGAGTTGGTCGTCGGAATAGTCGGCCAGCAACGCGGCAATTCGCTCATCGTCGCCGACAATTTTTTTACGCACGCCAGCGCCGTCGAGGTTGGTGATTTCCTGAAAATCGCCATCCACCATTTGTTCCAGGCGGGCCAACAAAACGCCATCCTCGTCTTTTGCCAAAAGTTCATCCCACTCGCTGCCCCACACAACTTTGATGACATCCCAGGAGGCACCGTAAAAATGGCGTTCAACTTCCTGAATGATCTTGCCGTTGCCGCGCACCGGGCCGTCGAGGCGTTGCAGGTTGCAATGCACCACGAAAATGAGGTTGTCCAGATTTTCCCGGGAGGCCACGCCAATAGTGCCATAAATTTCAGGTTCATCGATCTCGCCATCGCCGATGTAGTGCCAGACCTTTCCGCCGTTCTTCGGCTTCAGGCCGCGTGTTTCGAGGTATTTATAAAAACGCGCCTGATAAACAGCCGTCATTGGTCCAAGGCCCATGCTCACCGTTGGCGCCTGCCAAAACTTGGGCATACGCCGCGGGTGCGGGTAGCTCGATACACCATGAAGCAGTTCCTGCCGGAAATCGGCAATTTGCTGTAAATCCAGGCGGCCTTCCCATACAGCCCGGGCGTAAATACCCGGTGAGGCGTGTCCTTGAAACATGAACAGATCGCCGCCGTATTCCGCCGACCGCTTGCGCAAAAAGTGGTGGAACAACACCTCAAGCATGGTTGCGCAGGCCGCGAAAGTGGCAATGTGCCCTCCGAGGGCAAGATTTTTGTCTTGCGCCTGCAACACCATAGCCTGGGCATTCCAGCGAATCACATTTTCAATGCGTCGTTCCAGTTCCAGGTCGCCGGGGTACTCCGGCTGAGCGTCGGGAGGAATTGTATTTTTATACGGCGTATTCAAAGCCGGGCCGCCATTGGCCGCCCCATGCCGCGCCAACAAGTAGCGCAGGCGCTGAAATAATTCGGCGCTTTTTTCCTTGCCTTGCGATTCAATGACCTCTTCCAAAGCTTCCAGCCACTCCTCCTGTTCGAGGCGCCAGTCGTCGAGTTGTGTATTATTTCCCACTTTTCAATATGTAATTGAGTGAACGAGTGCATGCGGCAGATGGGGAATTGCAAAAATAGAGGTTGCTGCCGAATATAACTGCATGGAAAGCAAATGGTTTCCGGCCGGCCAAAAAGCCAACCGGAAACCATTTAACCCAACAACACTAATTCTGATGCGATTATTTCAAAAATAAATGCACCCAGGTGTCGTCAATGCTAAATTTCCCTGCGATTTCCTCGCCTGCCGGGTTAGCCTGCGCCAGGCGGGCTACT
Source organism: Lewinellaceae bacterium (assembly GCA_020636075.1). GTDB lineage: Bacteria > Bacteroidota > Bacteroidia > Chitinophagales > Saprospiraceae > M3007. Next base: position 165,017 of record JACJYO010000012.1, read on the forward strand.
TGCCGGAAGGCATTCCGGACGGCCGGGTCATTTGAAGCGCCAGCACCATTTTCAGCAACGACAGCCTCAGCAGTATAGCCGTGCAACAGCGCTTTGTATTGGTTGCGAAACAAGTCCGGTTGGCTGAAAATATCGACCCCGATCACTTTGCCGTTGCAAACAGCAACCACCCCGACAGCATTGGGCAGGGCATCCATTTTGCCTTCAAAAAAGTTGAGGTAGCCTTCGCGCTTGTTCTTGTGCGCATTTTCCGTTTCCAGCGCCGCGTATGTTTTTGTGGCAGAGGAAGCATCGTTGGCTTCAGTAACCTTGTCTACAGCGCTCCACACACCTTGCTGATTTCCCTGGTGAACCGCCTTGCGAACGCGCGGACTGGCCACATTGTAGTAGCCCCGAAAAGCAGCGATCTGTTTTTCATTTTCAGGTGCTTCCGGATTATAATAACTCGAACGACCTGCCTCCACACAAAACACATCGATGTTTTTGATGCTGCCTGGCGGGATTACATCATCATAAGCAATCACACGGTCCTGGTTGCCTCCGGTCACCACATCGCCAGACATTAGAAAAATCGTTTTGTCGCTTTTGTTTTGCACGGTGAGGGCGTTGTACCAGGCGTTTTGTTCGCGGCCAAATTGTTTGCGCTCGGTGATTCGAAAACCGGGAGTATGCATTCCTTCGGCCAGTGTAGCCAACGTTGGTTGAGATTCTGAAACTTTCAGGGCATTTTCGTCGGCACAGATCGGATATAAACGCAAGTTTTCATAAGTCCACTCCGGATGCTCTGTCATTTGCAACTCCAGACCCGCCAAAGAAAGTGGCGCAGATTTTTGCTCCTGACTTGTATCCGATTCCGCGCAAGACCCAAGCAAAAGCGCGAACAGACCGGTAGAAAAGATGATTTTTTTCATAAAAGATTTTTTTTGAAGAAATAATGGTTTGAGCGTTTAGAAGCCATCTCAAAAATACCTGCCGGACTGAAACAGCGTCTGAGGGCCGAATACTGCTTCAATTTTTTTTACCATAGAACCACTATGCCTGCAAAAAATTGACT
>JACJYO010000013.1 GCA_020636075.1 Lewinellaceae bacterium
AAATGTGTCTCGTTGCAAACGCTCACGAGCAGATTGTGGTTGTTTTCGAACACTTTGGGCCAGCGGGGGGGAGTGAGAAATTAGGTAAAGAACTTAAATCTAAAGGGGGGTAAATAATGAATCAGCATTTATTAATAAGTTTTTTATTGCTTCTTATTAGTATAATAGCAGTATTCGCAACAAATGAAATTAGCAATGTTAATTCTATTAGCATTTCAATTACTTTAATGTTTATAGAATTGCCAGCACTCGGCTTGGAAGTGCTTTTATTTGTCCTTATATTGAAATTTAAATCTCGTTGGTTACTATTTATACAAGGGTTAATAACGTTTTTGATAATATTAATCATGGCACAGTATCTTATTTAAGATACTCATCCATTCTGGTCAAAAATTAAAATAAACCACAATCTGCTCGCGAGCATTTGCAATGCGACGCGCGGCGTAAACAAGTCTCCGACTTTCGAGAAAAACAACAAAAAACAAATTCCAGTAAAAACCAATACAGTATAAATCCTGCTTCCCAAGCCTGTTTTTCCACCTATGTCATGATCAAATCCCTGCGCACCCACCTCGCACCCCGCCAAAGCCCGTGGGCTGCCGTTTTTGAAGAAACGGAGACACGCGAAATGATAGCGCCGTAGCTGCGGCACTATAATGGCACGCCTACGGCGTTTGGAAAATCGGCGGTAACCTTTTCCTACAATAATGGCAGCCCTACGGGCTTCGGAGGAGGTCTTTTACCTCTGATTCGCACAAGTTATCCGGCAATAGACACCCCGATCAGGCTCCCTATGCCAAAAGTGACGGCAGCGGCCAACAGGCCAAATATGACCTGGCGCATGCCGGAATACCAAACGCTTTTTCCGGTGAACAGGGTGATGGCGGAGCCAATCAGGAACAATCCCAGGGTGCTGAACACGACGCTGCTGAGAATGGCAGCGGTGCCGCCGCCCCAGAAAAAAGGCGCCAGCGGAATAATCGCCCCGATGGCGAAGAGGATAAACGAGGTGATGGCGGCTTCCCAGGCCGAACTTTTGAGTTCCTCCGGGTTGATGCCCAGTTCTTCCTTGATGAGCAGGGCATGGGCCTCGTCGGTATTTTGCATGAGGCTTGCGGCCATGTCGTGCGCCTGGGCTTCGGGAATGCCCTTGGCGATGTAGATGAGGGCAATTTCCTTCTGCTCACCCTCCGGGTTCGACACGAGTTCGGCCATTTCCAGGGCCATCTGGCGTTCGTAGAGTTCCTGCGAACTTTTTACCGAAATCCACTCGCCGAGGGCCATGGAGAGCGCGCCGGCGAGGAGGCCCGCCGATCCGGCGAGTAAAATTTCCTGTTGGCCACTGGTCGCGCCGGCCACGCCCATGACCAGGCTTAGATTGGACACCAGACCGTCGTTGGCGCCGAGCACGGCGGCGCGCAGGGCATTCCCGCCGACGGTCTTGTGCCGCCCTTCGATGCGCGACAGCTGCTCGCCGGATACTTTTTGCCGATTGTTGAGCAGGTTTTGCAGGATTCGGACGTGGTTGCCCTCGTCGCCTTTGACCGGGATATTGCTTTTTGTTTTTTGCTGGACACTGGCCTGTGCGATGCTTTTTTCGGTGTCCATGAGCACACCGATAATGTAATCATAGCCGAAAATTTTCCCGATGCGGTTGAGTGCCCTGGCGCGCCAGGAGGGTAGGGGCAGGCGCAAGGTGCTGTCCTGCTTGGCCAGGTGCTCCAGCATTTTTGCGGCATGGCCATTTTCGATTTCGGCAAGTTGCTCAAATACCCGGGCGATAGCGGTGTCGGGTTCGGCCTCGGCTATTTTTTTATAGAGGAAAGCGGCGTCCACTTCGGTTTGGAGGCTGGCGGAAAGAGGCTGTGCAGGCATAATCAGAAAAGTTACTGTTGGGCTGCCAAAAGTAACCTTCAGCCCTGTAAAATGCAGCATGCCATCACAAATTCCGCTGTGCAAACTGTTGTCCTGGCGCCCGGGTCGTCAGGATGCGCTGTCGATATGCATTTTGTGAAAAAAGCGGTGCAGGATGGGCGATAGTACTACGCCTGAAGCGACGAGAAAAACGACACCGCTGTACAGGGCATACAGGCCGGCAAAGATCTGTGCGCCATCCTGCTGTTCGAGGGGGAGATCATTGATGTCCAGCGCAGGTCCCATGCCGGTCAGGATCATGGAAGCATTGTAAAATGCGGACACCCAACTGATATTGGCCACCAGGCGGTAACCAAGCATACCGATGAAGAGCGAGATGAATATCAGTAATCCGGAAAAAAGGGCGTAACGCAGCGTTCGGGCTATAAACAGCCGCCGCGGAAGGAGGGCTTGCTTGTGGTGTTCGAACATGGGTTGATCGTTTTGCAGATACAGGTTGTGTTGTCAAATAACGGCAAATCTTTAAAACCAACCCTGGCTTTTTTGTCCTGTAATTCTGGCGTTTAAACCCACTTTACCAAATGTGGCCGGTATGGCTTTCGGAGGATTGCATCGGGAACATGGTCATCCGGTGTTCGAGCGTGTACGTTCCGGCACAGGATGGGAAAAGCGCTGCCCAGAGTTCCTGTTCAATAGCCTCCACTTTTTGGATCTGTTCGGCCAATATTTGATGGGTCTCGCCGATGCTTTCTGCGTCGACTTCGGAAATGATGGCGCGGAGTTGCCGGATATTCTGGTCTTGTTCGGCAAGGACCAGCCGGATTATTTGGGGGACGGGGGCACTGTCGTATCGCATGGCGTGCTGTTTTTTGTTAAAAAATATGTCCCAAGTTCGGGGCATCCTTGCAAGCATGCAGATGTATTCGGTCAAAAGGGAGAATCTGTCGGTGAAGCCAGAGGCAAGGCTGCTAACTTTTCACCCGCGCATTCAATTTCTCCAGCAAGGCCATCTGCGCATCCTGTACTTCCACGAGGCGGCTGATCTGTTCTTCCATGAGCAGGTCTATTTTGCGATGCAAATTGCGTATTTCGAGTTCGGCTTTGAGGTTGACCAGATAGTCGTTTTCGGCACGTTGGCGGTCTTTTTCCTCCTTCCGGTTTTGCGACATCATAATGATCGGCGCTTGCAGGGCAGCTATGCACGACAGAATGAGGTTCATCAAAATAAATGGATAGGGGTCAAAAACATCTGCTTTTGGGGATACGGTGTTGAGCAAAACCCAGGCGAACAGTATAATGCCGAAGCTGATAATGAATGCCCAACTCCCACCAAATCGGGCCACTTTATCGGAGATGCGCTGCCCTTTTGTGAGTATTTCCGCTGGCGGATTCATCAGGTTTTGCACGATCAGATTTTCCTCCTGCATAGTTGCTTCAACTATGGCGTGCAGTTTGCGCAGCGATTCATCGTTGGTGCGGAGTAGTTTGTTGAGCTGTACTGTTTCTTGTTTTTCCATAAAAAATTGATGTTTGGGTTATGAACTTCTCTGTGCCCAGTTCCAGCGAATGGCCGGGCGGCTATATTTTGGTAATTTTTAGAAGGTGAAAATGGCGTTTTATCTGATAAATTTTTCGACCATTTTGAAGCTTTCCTGACGCGCAATGCTTTTGGAATTGGCTTTGGACAGGAAAATAATGCCGGGGCAGAGGGCAAATTTCCGCTTCAACGGCTAAGCCTGAAAAATGCCTTCAAAAGTGATCAAAAGTTAAAGTACAGGCCTCTGAGTAAACTTTAACGTTGTCGGAAGGCCGGATGCTACGCTGCCTCATTTTTGTCTTTTAACTTTGCATTAACACTAAAAAACAGCATTTGGCAGTTTCCTTGTTCTACATGTTTCGTCTCAATGACAAAACAATCCGAAAGGATCTTCGTAAACCAAACCATATCGTGATGAAAAATTTGCTTTTTCTGCTGTTGTTTGCCCCATTTGCCCTGTCGGCTTATCAGGGCGGCCCCAGCCTCGACGCCATTTCCAAGGCCCTGAGCGCCGGCGATGCCGACGGACTTGCCCAGTATTTTGGCGACAACGTCGAGATATCAATCCTGGATAATGAGCAGCTCTATTCCAAGGCAAAGGCTACCGAAGCGCTGCGTACTTTTTTCAACTCGAACAAGCCCAAAACCTTCAATCAGGTGCACCAGGGTACCAGCCGCGAAAACAGCGACCAGTACTGCATTGGTAACATGACCGCAGCCAGCGGTTCATACCGCGTGTATCTTTACCTGAAAATGAATGGCGCGAATACCACCATTCAGGAAATACGCTTCGATAAAGGCTAAACAATAAACCATATTCAAGTTAAATATCAACGGCCCGGCGCGACTTCGCACCGGGCCGTATTTTTAAACGTACTTCCGATGCAAAATCTAATTTCCTTCGCACTGATCCTTGCGCTGCATGGAACACTCACTGCACAAACCGGAACCTGGAAAACAATCGATGATAATACCGGGGAAGCCAAAAGCCACGTGCAACTGGTTGAAAAAGACGGGAAACTGACCGGGAAAGTGGTCAAGTTGCTCAAATCATCCCCCGACCGGCTTTGCGACAAATGCCCGGGTGAACGCAAAAATCAACCGGTTTTGAACATGACCATCCTGGAGAACATGCAACGCAAAGAAGGTTACTGGCAGTCGGGCCGTATCCTCGATCCGGAAAAAGGGAAATGGTACACCTGCAGCATGTGGCTCAAGGATGGCGACCCGAACGTGTTGGTGGTACGGGGTTACATTGGGCCGTTTTACCGGACGCAATATTGGTACCGGGTAAATTAAACTACCCGTCAAGCCAGTTCGCCATACGTCGATCAAACTCAAAATCTCGGACAGGCAGATTCTCAGCCCACCGATTCATCGGTGGGACAGCAGAAAAAAAATAACGACACAGGGTTGCACGGATTGGGTAGTCGATCTATCTTTGCCCCCGCTTTGACAAAAAGCAGTTGTGTTTGGCCCATGGTGTAATGGTAACACAGCAGATTTTGGTTCTGTTATTCAGGGTTCGAGTCCTTGTGGGCCAACAAAAAAACCCCGTTCCATATCCTTTGGAACGGGGTTTTCGTTTTTTTATCCTTAGTTCAAGTTGATTTTACTGCGTCCGAAATAAGCCGGTTTGGGCTTATAGGCGGTTTCTCCGTCCAATTGTTCTGCCGGATCGAGCAATTGCGTAATGGCTTGCAGGGATTGTTTTTCCGGCGTTTTTCCTTGCAGTTGGTCCAGTGCAATTTCCAGGTCGGCAATCGTCGTCTGGATGGAAGGCAACGGCCGGTGCAGGATGAGGCGGATCACACCTTCCGGGTCGATGATGTACAACAGCCGGTCCATCGGTGGTGTAATTCGCCGGCCGGTAGCCATGCCGTAGAGGGCGGCGATGGTATGCTCGGGGTCTTCGATAACGGGAGCCTTCAAAAAAATACCAAGGTAGCGCCGCACGATATCCGACCAGTCGTTTTGCCGTATGCTTTCGTTAGCAAGCACCAGGAGTTTTGTTCGGCGTTCGTTCAGCCAGCGTTCCTTCATGGCCAGAAAGTTGGAATACATGCGCCAGGCCGAGGTAAAATTGGCCGGGTGGGCAAAAAAGATGCACCAATATCCTTTACTGAATTCGGGAAAACGCACCAGGCCTTTGGGGGTTTGAACCTCAAATTGCGGGGCGTAATCGCCTATTTTGGGAAGAGTTGGATGGTTTGACAGCATGGTTAAAACGGAGAAAATTTGGGTAAATCGAGGTCAAAAATAACCTGTTTTCCCGGAAGGCAGCAAGTCATTCGCCGGATTAACCTTTTCCGGGGCTCTTTCTGGCGAAAAATTCGACGAACCCGGACGCTTTGTTTCACCCCCTTCTTCGGTTGCCAATTTGCCTGTTAACTTTGCGCCTTCCCGCTGACAATTTATTGAACCATGACGCGACTTTTAATTCTGTTTTTCCTCACAACCCTCGCCATGCCCGCCGACGCTCAAACAACCCAAACACCGCTTCGCAGAACTATCCGCAGTGCCTGGGAATTCCGCCAGGCGCACACAGATGCCTGGCATCCAACCGCAGTCCCTGTGAGTGTACATACCGCGCTGCTGCAAAACAAGCTGATCGAGGATCCGTTCTACGGCGCCAACGAAGAAGCACTGCAATGGATCGAACAGGAAGACTGGGAGTTTCAGTGCACATTTGATGTGGACAGCCTGACGATGCAACGCAAACACATCGAAATGGTGTTTCGGGGGCTCGATACCTATGCACATGTTTACCTGAACGACAGCCTGATTCTGGAGGCCGACAATATGTTCCGCACCTGGCAAACCGATGTCAAAAAATACCTCCAACCTACCGGCAACCGCCTGCACATTTATTTTGAAAGCCCGATTAAAAAAGTGGCTGCCGAATGGGAAAGCCTCGGCTATGAGCTGCCGGGCGGCATGCGCACCATGACCCGCAAAGCCCAGTTCCACTACGGCTGGGACTGGGGACCCCGCTTCGTCGGCTGTGGCATACTCAATATGCCCGAACTGATAGCCTGGGATGATTTTATCCTCGAAAATATCTTCATTACCACGCAGCGTTTTAAGGATGACGAAGCCGTCATGGTGGCCTACTTTCGCTACCGTTCGGAGATTGAAGCCGATGTTACCATTGCCTTCAAGGAATCAAAAAGCAAATCCATCGAACACCGGACAATTTACCCCGGCGAGCACGAAGATTCCGTTACTTATTCCGTGCGCGATCCGCAACTGTGGTGGTGTGCCGGCATGGGTGAACCGCATTTGTATGACTTTACCCTGGACATAAAAAAAGATACCCGCCAGCTCGATAAAGCGGATGTGCGTGCCGGCATTCGGACCATCGAGCTGGTGACGGAGCCCGACAGCGCGGGCGAATCGTTCTATTTCAAACTTAACGGCAAACCCGTTTTTACTAAAGGCGCCAATTACATCCCGCAGGATATTTTTCAGGACCGGGTGCGTCCCGATCAATACAAACGCTTGCTCGACGATGCCGCGGCAGCCAACATGAATATGTTGCGTGTTTGGGGGGGCGGGATCTACGAAGACGATCTTTTTTACCAACTCTGCGATGCACGCGGCATTCTGGTCTGGCAGGATTTTATGTACGCTTGCGCCATGTACCCCGGCAACGGCAAGTTTGTCAAAAACGCGGCCGCCGAGGCAGTGGAGCAGATCGAACGCCTGCGCCAGCACCCCTGCATCGCGCTTTGGTGCGGCAACAACGAAAACAACGAAGCCTGGCACAACTGGGGCTGGCAAATGCAATTCACTGAAGCCCAGCGCGACCAGATCTGGCGTGATTACAAAAATCTGTTCAACGAAATTCTGCCTACCTACGTGGCCAACTACGGCGGTGGCATCCCCTATTGGGAAAGTTCACCCCGATACGGCCGCGCCAATCCGAAATCGCTTACCGAAGGCGACTCCCACTACTGGGGCGTATGGCATGATGAGGAGCCGTTTGAAATGTTCAATAAAAAAGTGCCGCGGTATATGAGCGAATTCGGTTTTCAGGCATTCCCGGATTGGGCGACGATAGAATCGTTCACCCAGCCCGGGGATCGGGAACTGGACAGCAAGGTGATGCTAACCCACCAAAAGCATCCGCGTGGCAATGCGCTCATTGCCGAATACCTCAAGCGCGACTACCGCCAGCCGAAGAAATTTGAAGACTTTGTGTACATCAGCCAGCTGCTTCAGGCAGAGGGCATGCGCACCGGCCTTGAAGCGCACCGGCGCAACAAACCCTACTGCATGGGCACCTTGTACTGGCAATTAAACGATGTGTGGCCGGTGGCTTCCTGGTCGAGTATCGACTATTACGGTCGCTGGAAAGCCTTGCACTACTACGTTCGCGATGTGTTTCGGCCTGTAGTGGCTTTGCCCATTGTGGAAGATGATATTTTGAAAATCTATGCGAGCTCCGATTTGCCCGGCGATACGACGGTTACCATTCAGGTGCGGGCCCTGACCCTGGAGGGAAAAACCCTGAGTGATGTGACCAAGCCCGATGTGGTCGTTCACCCCGATTCCAGCCGAATGATCTGGCAGGGTTACCTGAAGACGGTGTTGGATAAGCACAAAGAAGAGGATGCCGTGGTGGATATCGTGCTGCGCAATCCGGACGGACAAGTACTGCACCAGCGCCGCTTTTACCTGGTGCCGCCCCGCAAACTGACGCTTCCGCGCACCCGGGTAAACATCCAGGTGACGCAGGTTACTGCGGGCTATCAACTTACCCTGGAAAGCGCCAACCTGGCCAAAAATGTGTATTTGCACGCCGATGTTCCCGGTCGTTTTTCGGATAACTATTTTGATCTGTTGCCCGGCGAACGTCGCACAGTATTATTCAAAACGGAGAGTATTCTGGACAGCCCCCAAGAGGCGTTTTCAGCGAAACATTTGCAGGAGACGTATTGAGTTTACCACGGAGGCACGGAGGACACGGAGTGATTCATTTGTAGAAAAATTTAAACTCCGTGTCCTCCGTGCCTCCGTGGTGTAAATTCACTCCGGAATTCCATAATTTTACCAACCTCTTAATGCAGAAAAACAGCGACGAATAATGACAGAAAAGCCCTGGTTACAGCACTACCCCAAAGGTGTACCGGCTAATATTGACGATGCCGCCTACCCGCGCCTGATAGACATGCTGGACGAATGCCTGAAAAAATACCACGACCTGCCCGCATTTATTTTTATGGGTAAAACCCTCACGTTTGGGGAGGTGGATACCTTGAGCAACCAGTTTGGCGCTTACCTGCAATCGCGGGGCCTGGAACCCGGCGACCGCATTGCCCTGATGATGCCCAACATGTTGCAGTACCCCATCGCCCTGTTTGGCGCCCTGCGCGCCGGACTGATTGTGGTAAACACCAACCCCCTGTATACCCCGCGGGAAATGCGGCACCAGTTTGCCGATTCGGGCGCCAAGGCCATCATTATCGCCGAGAACTTTGCCGCCAATCTGGAGCAGATCATTGGCGAAACCCAGATCAAAACAGTGATCGTGACCAGCATTGGCGAGATGCTGGGTTTCCGGGGGAAGATTATCAACTTCATCGTGCGCCGGATCAAACGCATGGTGCCCCGGTTCAACCTGCCGAACACGGCTACATTCATGGATGGGCTAAAACAGGGCAAGAAATTTACCATCAAACCCTTCGAGTCCGGACCCGACGATACCATCATTCTCCAATATACCGGCGGTACTACCGGCGTTTCAAAAGGCGCCATGCTTACCAACCGCAACCTGATCGCCAACATGCAGCAAATACGCGCCTGGCTGTCGCCGGTACTTCCCGAGCGCAAGGTTGTCGCACTTTGCCCGCTGCCGCTGTACCATATTTTTGCCTTCACCGTCAACTGCCTGGCCTTTATGAGCGTCGGCGGGCGCAACGTGCTCATCGTCAACGCCCGCGACCTGCCTGCCCTGATCAAGGAATGGCGTACCCACCGGCCAAATATTTTCACCGGCGTGAACACCCTGTTTAATGCCCTGCTCAACCACTCCGATTTTGCGGCGCTCGACTTCACTGACCTCAAGGCAACCGTGGGCGGCGGCATGGCCGTGCAGCGCGCCGTGGCCGAGCGCTGGCAGCAGGTGACCGGCTGCCAACTTACCGAGGGCTATGGGCTTACCGAAGCCAGTCCGGTACTCAGCGTCAACCCGATTGGTCCGGCTATGCGGCTCGGCACCATCGGCATGCCCGTGCCATCGACCGATATCCGGATCGTGAACACCATGGGCAAAGTGGCCAACGTGCGCGAAACCGGTGAAATTCAGGCTAAAGGACCCCAGGTGATGAAAGGCTACTGGCAGCGCCCTGAAGCCACCGCCGAAGTGATCCAGGACGGCTGGCTCAGTACGGGCGATATCGGCTTCATGTCGGAAGACGGTTTTTTCCAGATCGTCGATCGCAAAAAAGACATGATCCTGGTGTCGGGTTTCAACGTGTTCCCCAACGAGGTGGAAGATGTCATTGCCTCCAATCCCAAAGTGTTGGAAGTAGCGGCGGTTGGTATTCCAGACGAAAAATCGGGCGAGGTGGTCAAGGTGTTTATTGTAAAAAAAGACCAGAGCCTGACCAAGGAAGAAGTGGTCGCCTTTTGCAAGTCGCAAATGACCGGCTACAAGGTGCCCAAACAGGTGGAATTCCGGAAAGAACTGCCAAAGACTAACGTGGGGAAGATCTTGCGGCGCGCCTTGCGAGATGAATGATTACGGATTTCGGATTACGGAGTGCGGATTGGTTCACCTTTTCGTGGAGTTTTACATCGTTGCTTTTGCAGAATATTCCAAGAAGGCAGAAACTTCAAGCACAGGGATGGTGAACCAATCCGCACTCCGTAATCCGAAATCCGCAATTTTTAAACAGTCCCTCTGTTCCGAGTCCGCCAGACCGACATAAACAGCCGGACCGCAAACACCGGCGGCGCGACAAAACTCCCCACTCCGAAAAACAACATTTCCGTCCACATATACGATTCGATGCCTTTTTGTTGCGCTGCCGGCAAATGCCCGGTGAGTGCTTCCCAGGTATGTTCCTCGATGTAAACCATGAAGCCGTTGACGGCATCTACCATAATAAACGTCAGGGGAAACATGAGCAGGATAAGCCCGACTTTTACCTCCTGCAGCCAGGCGATGGGCGTGAATTTAAGTAGAAAAATATAGCGCGTCAGCGTGATCGTGCAAACCACGAAAGCGATGTTCCAGCCCTCGAAGGGCCACACATACATTGCCTTGTGGATAGGGTAGAGCACCAGCCACACGATGAGGGCAGTGAGCACCCACCAGAGGAGCTCGAGCCAGAGGGTGAGTTGTTGTTGTTTGGTCATATGTAACTCGTCGTTGGAAGGGAACGCAACTTACAACGGATTGTTCGAATACGGGTGTAGGATTGAGCTGCCAATATCTGGACAATCTCTTTTACGCGCACCTATACCGTTGCCGTGCCCTGGCCAATTGACCGGTATAGAAATCATTGGTGCGGATACCATGCCGCTCGCGCAAACCTTCTACCCATGCGATGGTGCCGCAGTCACGTGCACATTTTTTCAGCAGAGTGCTGATAGTAAAAATATCGGGACGACGACCTGATATTGAAAAATCCCCTCCCTCACACCCGTCGCCACCACCACACCCAAACCCCATTAAACCCCGCAAACACTCCGGCCAAAAGCCACCCCACCACCGGAGCCTCCGCCAGGCTGAACATGGCGATCAAAATCCCCAGCGTAGCCGCGCCCGACCAGATGATCTTCAACCGCAACATGCCCCGGTAACGCTCCACACTGCCATGCCGGCCCAGGTACGATTCCAGCCCGATGCCGAACAGCGCCGCTGCTACCAGGCGTACGGTCAGCGGATCAAAAAATGGCCAGCCCAGCAACGCCAGCATTTTTTCGGGAAAAAAGAACAGGGGCACGGCAAACACCAGATCGACGATGCAGTGCACGACAAACCAGGTTTTCAGGGCAGCAGGAACATTTGCGGCTGACATAGCGTCTTTTTAAGCAGTTGTAGCAGCGTTCTGCACCACATACCCGCGCAACACGTAATACACCACATAGGAAAAACAGACGATCGGCACCACCAACGCCAGTTGCATCCCCCCGACACCCGACAGCAACCCGGCAATCGGCGGCATCACCGCGCCCCCGACAATCGACATGATCACGAGCGAAGAAGCCATCTTGCGCTCGGCAGGTGGCATGCCCTTGGTAGCCAATGCGAAAATGGTGGGAAACATGATGCTCTGGCAGAAATAGGTCAGCATGATGCAGACAATGCCAATCAAACCGCCAATCAGAAAGGCCAGTACGACCAGCGCCACGGCTGCCCAACAATACCAGGACAGTACCTTGCGCGCATCCATACGACTCATCAGGTAGGTGCCCAGAAAACGGCCGAGCATGAAGAGCACCAGGGCGAAGGAGGCGTGGAACCCGGCGATCTGGTCGGGCGTTGCATCCTCGGCCACCCGGTACAGGCTGTTGACAAAGCCCAGGTGCTCATTCCGGGCAAAGTCTATTTTAAAATCCACAAAATAGCCCCAAAGGGTAGCCTGTGCGCCCACATTGGCAAACTGCGCGAGCACACCCAGGCGCAAGTGCCGGTATTTTTTGAAGGGCTCCAAAATGCCCACCTTGCCTTCGGCCAGTTCTTCCTCGCGACCCACCTCCGGCATCTTGGTGATCCAGAACAACAGAGCCACGAGCAATACGATGCCGGCGATCCACAGGTACGGCCCCTGCACCGAGAGGGCTTCCTGCACCCGGGCGGCGTCGATCTGTTCGGGCGTCATGCCGGCGAGCACTTCCGCCGTGTATTCTTTTTTTGAAAAAATAAACCAGCTGCCGATGGCCGGCCCCAGGATGATGCTGATGCCGTTGAATGATTGCGCAAAGTTGATACGCCACTCCGCGTCGTTTTTATCGCCCAACACGGTAACGTACAGGTTGGCCGCCGTTTCCAAAAACGCCAGGCCGGAAGCAATGGTGAACAGGCAAAACAGGAAAAAGGCATACACGCGGATGTCTGCCGCCGGGTAAAACAGCAGCGCACCACCGGCATACAGCATGAGCCCCGCCAGAATACCGCGCTTGTACCCAAACTTGCGCATGAAAATCCCCGCCGGAATGGCCATCACGAAATAGCCAAAGTAAAACGCCGAGTCGACGATGCCGGCCTGCCAGCGCTTCAGATCGAGCGCAAACTGAAAATGCCGGATCAGCGAGCCGTTCAGGCTGTTGGCCAGCCCCCACAAAAAAAACAGGCTGCAAACCAGGATAAACGGAATGAGGTAGGGGTTGCGGGTAGAGGATTGATTCATGGCTGGTTGTTGTTAATGATAGTTCAAGTCGGTCATGGAGATTATTGCTGTTGGTGTTTAGAGGGGGTAAACACTTTTCAAATTGAACTTTTCAAATTAAACTTTTGACTTTCTGAGAAGCATATCGAGTTCGTAAAGTTTCTTTAAAGTCAAATTTGAAAAGATCAATTTGAAATTTGAAAAGTATACATCCCCTCGGGTCGCTTAAGTTGCCCGCATACATCAAACAGCCAGATGGTATTTCATCGCCAAATGGTGCAGCATATCCCGTGTCATGGCATCGAGGTCGTATTCGGGCCGCCAGTTCCAGTCGTGGCGGGCGGCAGCGTCGTCGATAGATGCCGGCCAGGAGTCTGCGATAGCCTGCCGGAAATCCGGTTTATAATTGATTTTAAAATTGGGCATCTGCTTGCGAATGCTGTTGGCCACTTCATCGGGCGAAAACGTCATGCCGGCGAGGTTGTAGCTGGTGCGCACCGAAAGCCGGTTGGCCTGGGCTTCCATCAGCTCGATCGTAGCGCGTATGGCGTCAGGCATGTACAGCATCGGCAGGCGGGTGTCGGCGCTCAGGAAACACTCGTAAGGCTTGTTCTGGATGGCGTAGTGGTAAATATCCACAGCGTAGTCGGTGGTGCCGCCGCCGGGCATGCTCTGGTAGCCGATGATGCCCGGGTAGCGCAACGAGCGCACATCCACGCCGTATCGGCGGTAGTAGTAGTTCGCCCAGTTTTCACCGGCCACTTTGCTGATGCCGTACACCGTTTCGGGGATGAGCACTTCGTACTGGGGGGTGTCCTGGTGTGCGGCCTCGCGGCCAAACACAGCAATCGAAGAAGGGAAGTACACCTTGCTTAGGCTGCGCTGGCGGGCAATCTCCAACACGTTGAACAGGCTGGCCATATTGATGTCCCAGGCCCACATGGGGTCGTTTTCGCCTTTGGCGCTCAGGATGGCAGCGAGGTGGTAAATCTGGTTGATCCGCCATTTTTTTACGACTTCCTCCAGAGCCTGGCCGTCCATGGCGTTCAGGATTTCCGATGGGCCGGACTGGTTTTCCAGCGGGTTGAGGTCGGAGGCGATGACGCAGTCGTCACCATAAAGTTCGCGCAATGCTTCGGTGAGCACTGTGCCAATTTGGCCCCCGGCGCCGATGATGAGAATGTTTTCTTGTTTCATATCGTACTGCTCCGGATACTTGGTTAGTGCCCGAAAAGTAGGGAAACTCCAAGGGAATGACCAAGATCAAATGGGGAATTTCCCGGAATAAAAGACCTTTGCAAAAAAAGCAATCATGCCCGATCCATCGAATTCCAAGAAAAAAGCTGTGGTCGTTGGCGCCGGACTCGTCGGCGCCCTCTGGACTGTCTTTCTCGCCCGCCGGGGTTATCAGGTTGATCTGTACGAACGGCGCTCCGACATGCGTGCTGCCGGTTATGTCGGCGGGCGTTCCATCAACCTGGCCATGAGCGTGCGCGGCTGGGCGGCTATCGACAAAGCCGGTATTCGCGAAAAAATCGAAAAAGTAGCCATTGCCATGCCTGGCCGGATGATGCACTCCGAAACCGGCGAACTGAGTTACCAACCCTACGGGAAAGCCGACGAGGCGATTTACTCGGTATCGCGCGGCGGACTCAATCTGGAATTGTTGCACATTGCTGGTACTTTCCCCGATGTAAATTTTTACTTCGACCACCGCTGTGTCGATCTGGACTTGCAAAATCCCACCATCACGTTTGAAGATACCACTACCGGCCTCCTAAAAACCGTAGAGGCGCCGCTGATCTTCGGCGCCGACGGGGCTTTTTCTGCCGTGCGTTATGCCTTGCAACGCACCGATCGTTTCAACTACACCCAGCAGTATATCGAGCACGGCTACAAGGAACTGACCATCCCGCCTGCGCCTGGGGGCAAGCACCGGATCGACCCCAATGCTCTGCACATCTGGCCGCGCGGCAATTTTATGCTGATTGCATTGCCCAATGCCGACGGCAGTTTTACCTGCACGCTTTTTTTGCCCTTCGAGGGCGCTGTTTCTTTTGAAAAGCTGACCACCGACGTTGCTGTGCGGGATTTTTTCGACCGCTACTTTTCCGATGCGGTCCCACACATGCCTACGCTGATCGACGATTTTTGGGGAAATCCCACAGCCTCGCTCGTTACCACCAAATGCGATCCCTGGCACTGGCAAAACCGCATCCTGCTCATCGGCGATGCAGCCCATGCGATCGTACCGTTTTACGGCCAGGGTATGAACGCGGGGTTCGAAGATTGCACTATCCTGGATACGATGTACGATGAATACAATGGCGACTGGTCGGGCATAATCCCCGATTTTTCGCGCCAGCGCAAACCCGACGGTGACGCCATTCTCGAGCTGGCACTTCGAAATTTTATCGAAATGCGCGACCTCGTTGGCGATCCCATGTTTTTGCTGCGCAAAAAAATTGCCGCCTGGCTGCACGAAGAGTACCCCGATTTTATCCCGGTGTATTCCATGGTTTCGTTCACGAATATTCCCTACCACGTTGCCCTGCACGAACACGACCGGCAAAATGAGCTGTTCCGTGAAATCCTCGCCTTGCCCGATATCGAAGCAAACTGGAATGGCCCGGCTGTTCGGGAATGCTTTGAACGGTGGATGGCAGAAAGCGCCGGATTATGAAACCAGAAGATCTCCGCAGCCTGTTGCACCGGCATTTTCCGCTGTTGAACAACCCTGAACTGGTCGACATCATCGCCGAGCGGGCGGTTCCGCTAATCCTGCCGGTTGGCGATGTACTCCTCCATCCGGGCGATCCGGTAAAACTCATTCCGCTGGTCGTAAAAGGCACCGTCAAAGTAGCCCGCGCCGATGCTACGGGGCATGAAGTGCTGCTGTACTACATTCAGCCCGGGGAAAGCTGCGCCATGACCCTTTCATCCTGCCTCAAACGCGAAAAAAGCAAGGTGAAGGCTACTGTCCAGCAATCGGCGGAGATCATCGGCATTCCGGCGGAAGTGGCGTATTTACTCGGTCGGAAGTTCCCGGGCTGGTACGATTTTGTGCTCGATTCCTACGCTCAGCGTTTTCAGGAATTGCTGCGCATGGTTGATGAAATTGGTTTTGCCAGCCTGGATCAACGCCTGTTGCATTATCTCCGCGAACAACAGGCGATGCAGCAGTCGACGGTGCTGCACCGGTCGCATCAGGAGATCGCCGATGATCTGGGTTCGGCACGCGCCGTCATTTCCCGCCTGCTCAAACAAATGGAACGCAAGGGCATGGTCACGCTCCTCCGGGGCCGGATCAAGATTCTTTCACTTGTGTTACCTGAGTAGCATACATCCCGGCCCGCGCGGTTGAACTTTGTGTTACAAACTCAGGCAATGGGAAAAGAAACACCAAAATTGTACAAGTTTTTGATCGTTTGCCTGCTGTGCCTGGGCATAGCAGCCGGCATTGCCTGGATCATTCAAATTGTTCAAACTTAAACGTAGTTGAATTATGAAAAAGAACATGGGATCCATCGACCGGGTCGTGCGTGTAGTGCTGGCCATCATTTTTGGCGTTTTGTATTTTACGGGTACCGTGACCGGCACATTCGGACTTGTATTGCTGGTGCTTGGCGGCGTATTTCTTGCTACCAGTCTGGTCAGTTTTTGCCCGATTTATGCAATTGTGGGTCTTTCGACTTGCCCGGTTTCGGAGCGGGGTTAGAGATCAACGACTTCAGGGACGTACAACTTTTCAACTTTCCAATTTTTCTTTTCCAATTTCAAATAAAAAGGATGATCCCGACTTGGGGAGTTACTTTAATTTGAAATGTCAGATTTGAAATTTGAGATTGGAAAAGTGTACACCATCTCAGGTTGGTTAAGTCAAGATGCAAATACAACCCAATGCCTATTCCGGTTTTCGCCGAAACCAATTCCGAATTCTTGCAAACAATCCTTTTCGCGGTTTTTTACAAGCAATATCCGGTAAGGCACACAGCCCGGTTATCATTTTCAAATGTGCCGGATGAAGACCCGGAGGGTTTTGTACCCAACTTGGATCGGAGACATTCAGGTACAACGTATCGCCGGATGGGCTGGCGGCAATTCCGTTTGGTTTGGAAAACCCGGCTTCCAGGGCCGGGCCGTCGGTATTTTTGAATGAAAACGGCGCTCCGGCGATGTGTTCGGCGACACCTGCCATAGAAATTTTGTACACAGCGCCCGGACCAATTGTAGTGACAAATAAAAAACCGTTTGCCCAAGTCAGGTGCCCGTTCCCAACCGGGGAGGGCCCGCCGGTGAGCACAGGCAGTTCAGCAAAAACACTTACGGCGCCATCCGGTGTGATTTTTAAAATTTTTCCGTTGCCGAAATTGCAGGCGTACAAATTTCCGGCCGGGTCAATGGTCAGTCCATTGGGGCATTTAAACTCCGGGCTTTGTGCAAAGCGCTCCGTTTGCCCGGAGGGCTGTATGCGACTGATATAGTTTCCGGAGCAATTGCAGACGTAAATACGGTTTTTTGCATCGGCCGCCAACCCGACAGGTAAGGACAAACTATCGATAGCCCAATCGAGTTGAAGGGTACCGTCGGCACCGCGTTTGCTGACCTTATTGCCAAAAGGGTTGGATTGGTAAAAATTGCCTTTTGCATCAAAACAAGCGCCGGATGCTCCCAGGAACCCCTCCGCAAAAACGGAAACCTCGCCGGTCCGGATATCCAGTTTATACACTTTGGTCGGGGTAGGCGGGTTTCGAAGCGTGGAACCGTAATCGCTGATGTAAACATTGCCCTGGCGGTCGGTCGTGACCCCGCCACTGGCGTTGATGTTTTCAAGTACGGTGGAAACCTGTAATCCCTGCGCATTCAGGCCTATCGGTGCAAGACAACTGAAAATGAATAGTGCGGTGTATAGTTTTTGAAAACGGATCATTTGGCAAACAGCTGGTCGATATTTTTAAATGCCTTGAATTCCAGGGCATTTCCGGAAGGGTCATAGAAAAACATAGTAGCCTGTTCACCCACCTGCCCCTGAAACCGAATATAGGGCTCGATGGCAAAAGCAACGTTTTTCGTTTTCAGGTTTTCCACAAACCCGTGCCAGGCTTCCCATTCCAGCACCACACCATAGTGTGGTATCGGTACATCGTGGCCATCTACGGCGTTATGGCTTTTTTGTGGTACCCGGTCGGGGGCAAAATGGATGACTAACTGGTGGCCGAACAGGTTAAAGTCGACCCAGTGGCTGTCGCTGCGACCTTCGCTGCAGCCCAGCGTTTCGCGATAAAATGTGCGGGCTTCTTCGAGATTAGAAACCGGAATAGCGATGTGGAATGGCGTTAAGGTGTGCATACGACGTATCGGAATAGGAATTGTGTTTTTGAAAAGTGTGCGGTAGCGGCACAATTTATCGAAAAAAATGCTCTGCCCCGATCTTGATTTTTCACCGCCAAGACACAAAGGCGCCAAGAGTCCTTACCCTTGGCGCCTTTGTGTCTTGGCGGTGAAAAATTTTACCGTGTTATTTTAAAACTTAAACCCGATTGTCAGCAAGATATCGGAAACCCGGTTATCGGTATTTACCAACGGTCCGCCGCTGTAAGGCAACACGGAGCCATCGCCGGTAGAAAACCGGTAGGCAAGGTCGAGGTAAAACGATTCGCCCCGCACCCCGGCGCCGGCGGTGTACACCGTGTTGAAACCGCTTTCGGTAGCATACGGTTTGCCAAGGAGATTGACCCCGGCGCGCAGGCGGAAATTGTCGAGGGCTGCTTCCCCGCCCAAACGGATGTTCATTTTGGGTTCGAAAAGCCGCTGTACTTCGTTGTTTATTTCGCGTTCGGCCTGCTGGTTGGCGGTGTTGGCTACATCGGCGGTGAAGTTGTATTTGTTGGCGCTGTAGTCGACCCACTCTACTTCAGCACTTAAGAATCCGGACTTCTGAATCAAAAAGGCGCCGCTGATGGCTGCGCGCCAGGGGGTAGCCAGTTTGTAATCAAAGTTGCCGCTGGGTGAAATAGCCTGTTCACTGTATGAGCCGCTGACGTCAGTAAAAGCATATTCCAGGGTGTTGCTGTAATCATCGGTCAGGCTGAGCCAGGTAGGCGAATGGAATGAAGCGCCCAATCGTACGGCCTGGCTAGCCCGATAGATCACGCCGAATTTCACATTGACGCCAACGCCGTCTGTCGTCAGGTCTTCGGTGTAAGACAGGTCGTCAAAAAAATCGACCGCCGCTCCGGGGTCGGATTCCTGGTATTCGCCACTTAACCGGTAGCGGACAAACGGCACGCCGACAGTGGCGCCTATCATGAGCTTTTCGCGGTAATTGCCGGCAAAGGAAATGACCATTTCATTCATCGTGCCGGATTGGGTTAGGGTCTGGCTGTGCTCAATATTGGCGTTGGGGTTGCCGTCAAAATCGTAGGTAAAGTTATTGTTCAGGTAATAAAGTGCATTGGCTTCGTAGGCAAGTCCGGAGGTAAAGGGATCCAGGTCATCGGTGGTGCCGCCGCCATTCAGTACCTGTTGGGCATTGGCAAACCAGTTGTTCAGAATAGTGCCATCGGCATTGCCGGAGTAGTAAATTCCCTGGTTGTAGTTTACCAATTGGTTGTAGCCCAAACCAACATTGAAGGTCGTCCAGTTGCCCTTGCGGGGTGTAGTGTTGAACACAATGCCGATGTTGTCGAAGTGGAAGTGACTTTTGCTTTCATCGAGTGTGGGGTTGGCGCCTTCGGCAATGGTGGCATCAGTATTGGAAAAGCGCAGTGCCGGTGTGAGCATGAGCTCATCTGTCCGGTACATAGCCAAACCCGCGGGGTTTTGGCTCAGGGTGCCGAATTCGGCTCCGAGTGCGCCAAAGGCTCCCCCGGCGCCAAGAAAGCGGGCTGTACCACCAGGTTTGAGGTACGAATATTTGAGTACGTCAGCGGCTGTCTGGCTGTAAGCGACCGCTGAGAACAGCATGAAAATCAAAAAGAGATGTCGATGTTTCATAGTTTCAAAGAATTTCCAAAAGTAATAAGGATGGCGTGATTGGGGGGAATAGAAATGGGTGGAAAAAGGTGACAGGACCGGTTTCCACCCATTCAGTTTTATAAAAAAAGACCGTTGTTTTCAGCCTGAAAATCAGGCTAAAAGATCGAATAATTTATTCATTCCCGCGGCCGCGTTTCCCGCTGCTTTGCGATGAGCTGGACTTGCTGTTGCTGCTCCGCTCACTTCCGCCACTACGTGTGCTGCTTCCCGAAGACGAGCGGTTGTTGTTGCTCGGACTGGGCTGATAGCTCCGGTTGTTTCCGCTGTCGTTTGAACGGGAAGGCTGGTTGTACGTAGGCTCAGCCCGACGGCTTGGGCGTTCATTTGAACTGCGATTATAGCTCGACGGAGTTTCCCGGCGGCTGGGTGTTTCAGCCCGGCGTGTAGTGGAGCGGTTTTCTTCCCGCCGCGGCGTTGGCGTTGTGGCCGGCGTTGTGCGAGGCTCATCCCGTTGCGGAGTGGCATTGTCGTCCCGACGGTTTGGGCGCGGTTCGGTATTCGGCGTTACGTCCCGGCTTGGGCGTTCGTTGGATGGCGTCACCTCGCGGGTGCGGGGTGGGGTTGTGGTACGACGCGTTGTTTGCGGTGTTGTGGTACGGCCGTTGGACTCAACTTCCGGGTTGGTACGGGTACGGCCCGGGGCGGTTGTTGGCCGTTCACCAGTAGCGCCGGAGCGCTCTCCAACCCTGCTGGTCGGTGCATTGTCGATAGTATTGGATACGGCGCGTCCGCTCGGGCGGCTTTGCAGTTCAATTGTAGGCGATTTACCCGGGGCGACCAGGCGGCCCGGCTTGGTGGTGTTTGGGCTGGAAATTGCGGCATAGCCCGGATTGACCGTGGTGCCGGAACGGCGTACACCGGTATAGGTTTTTGGCGAATACCCATTCGGGTGGGAATTGCCGGTATTGTTGTAGTAATAACTATTGTTCACCCAAACATTACCCGGGCAGTAGTACGGATTATAGCCATTCCAAGTCCAGTATGGGTCATAATAGTAGTTGTTATACACATACGGGTTACTCCAGGCACTATTGTAGCCCCAGGAAGAGCCCCAGCCCCAAGGGTTGTAACCAATACTCCAGGAAGGACCGTAGAAGCCAAATGCCCAGGCATTCCGGCGTTGCCAGCGGTTCCAACGGCGCCAGCGCCAGTAGTCATTATAACCACCAACATAGATAGAGGCGCCAGGCGTGTAGAATGGGTCATAAAACCACATATCCACAAAGAAGGGATCATAGTAATCAATCACCTGAACCGGGCGGTGAAAACGCCGGATTCGAGACGAATATTCATAGGCATAATCATCATCCTCGTAGTAATAATCGTCATCACGATACGGTTTGGTGATGTTTCCTTCTTCCCGGTAGTTATCGTTATTATTATTAGTCGGGGTATAACCGGCATCGGTGGCCGGATCATAATACAAATCATCCTGCGCGTAGGCTGAAACGCCGAACAATACGGCAACGGCCATCAGGATATTTGTGAGCAGTGCATTATTCTTTTTCATAGCGACTATTAGATTTTTACAATGGTTCCGCAACACGCGTTTACAGGTTCAAAAATATTACCTTTGCGCGCTTTTTTTGGTTAAAGAGTCTTTAATTGAACATTCTGAGGCCGTTAAAGTTGGCTTAAACCAGCATTGCGGGAACTTCTAAATGTTAAATTCTTTTAGAATTAGACCATAACACCCCTGCAAGGTAACATTTAAGGCTGATTTTAACCGGGATTTAACGATGCCCAATAATCGGTTGAAGGCAGGGCAGGGGACGATAATATTGTTGGATTCAAAATTCGCTTACTAACTTTTACGCATTCGCCCATTAAATATCATTATGGCAAAAGAAATTACTCCACGCTCTGAAGACTACTCGCAATGGTACCTCGATATTGTGCGCAAAGCGCGTATGGCTGACACATCCCCGGTGCGCGGCTGTATGGTGATTAAACCCCACGGCTTCGCTATTTGGGAAAAAATGCGCGATGCACTGGACGCCATGTTCAAGGAGACCGGCCACGTCAATGCATATTTTCCCCTGTTTATTCCAAAAAGTTTTCTGAGCAAAGAAGCGGCACACGTTGAAGGATTTGCCAAGGAATGTGCCGTTGTGACGCACTATCGCCTGAAAAATGATCCGAATGGCGGCGGCGTAATCGTCGACCCGGAAGCAAAACTGGAGGAAGAACTGATTGTGCGCCCAACATCTGAAACGATCATCTGGGATACCTACAAAAACTGGATTCAGAGTTATCGCGATCTTCCCTTGCTCATTAACCAGTGGGCCAACGTCGTGCGTTGGGAAATGCGTACCCGGCCGTTTTTGCGTACTGCTGAATTTCTTTGGCAGGAAGGGCATACGGCACACGCAACTGCTGAAGAGGCTATGAAGGAAACGCGCCTGATACTCGATATCTATGCCCGGTTTGCCGAGGAGTATATGGCTATGCCGGTTATCAAGGGTATCAAAACTGAAAATGAACGCTTTGCCGGGGCCGATGAAACGTTCTGCATCGAGTCGCTGATGCAGGATGGCCGGGCGCTGCAAGCCGGTACGTCGCATTTTCTCGGACAAAATTTTGCAAAAGCCTTCGATGTACAATTTTTGAATAAAGAAAACCAACTCGAGCACGTTTGGGCTACTTCCTGGGGCGTTTCAACCCGTCTGGTTGGCGGACTTATTATGACCCACTCCGATGACGAAGGTTTGGTGCTGCCGCCAAAACTGGCGCCGGTACAAGTGGTTATCGTGCCGATCCCCAAACCGGCTCCGGGGCTCATGGAGACAGCCGAAAAAATCGCTGCACAACTGCGTGCCAAGGGCATTTCCGTAAAAATTGACGACGATGAGCAAAATCGCCCGGGCTTCAAATTTGCCGAATACGAAATGATCGGGGTGCCGGTGCGTCTCGGCCTTGGCCAACGCGATATCGACGCCGGTCAGATTGAAGTAGCACGCCGCGATACCCGCGAAAAAAACAGTGTGCCGCTCGATACTGCAGTTGACCATGTTGTGCAATTGCTCGACGATATCCAGGCCAACCTGTTTAACCGTGCCAAAGCATTCCGCGATGCACATATTACACCGGCTGATTCCTGGGAGGAATTTGAACAGGTTTTGGAAACCAAGGGCGGCTTTATTTCCGCGCATTGGGATGGCACGACGGAGACTGAACTGGCCATTAAGGAGCGCACAAAAGCCACCATTCGCTGTATTCCGGTGGATGGGAAAGCGGAAGCCGGCAAATGTGTACTGACTGGCAAACCGAGTTCGCAGCGGGTGCTGTTTGCGAAAGCGTATTGATAATGCTTGCGTTTTCGGTTGGGTTTAATAAAAAATGCGGCGCTATTGCACCGCATTTTTTATTTCATTTTCAACGCCGTCTACCAGACGGCGTTACATGTGCAAGGGTCGGTTAGCTGTTGCCGCCAATGCCGCTTCTTTGAATGCTTCGGTGTATGTCGGGTGGGCATGGCTCATGCGAGCAGCATCTTCGGCAGATGCACGAAACTCCATGAGCGCCACACCTTCCGCGATCATATCGGCAGCGCGGGCTCCGACGATATGTACGCCGAGAATCTCGTCTGTTTCCTTGTGTGCGAGCACTTTGACCATGCCATCGAGGTCCATACTGGCGCGTGCGCGGCCCAAGGCCCGGAACGGGAATTTTCCCGATTTGTACGGCGTGCCTTTTTCTTTGAGTTCCTCTTCAGTGTAGCCCACAGAAGCCACTTCCGGCCAGGTGTAGACCACGCCGGGAATGAGGTGGTAATGGATATGTGGCTTTTGCCCGGCAAGCGTTTCAGCAACAAAAACACCTTCCTCCTCGGCTTTATGCGCCAACATAGCACCGCGAATGACGTCGCCAATGGCATAAATGCCCGGTACGTTGGTTTCCAGGTTGTCGTCGACGGGGATACGGCCTTTTTCGTCTACGTTGACTCCGGCGTTTTCCAGACCCAGGTTGTCGGTGTAGGGCCTGCGGCCAATAGAAACCAAACAATAGTCGACATTGAAATTCAGGACTTTGGATTCATCGTCGCGACTTTGAGCCACCACTTTCACTTTGGTTTTGGAAGGAGTAACCTCCGTAACGGCATGGCGCAGGTGGAAGGTCATGCCTAAGCCTTTGAGGCTTTTCATAAGCTCGCGACTGCAATCAGCGTCCATGGTTGGGAGGATGCGATCGAGGTATTCCACTACGGTCACCTCCGTACCGAGGCGGGCATACACACTGCCAAGTTCAAGGCCAATTACACCGCCGCCAATGATGAGCATACTGCCAGGTACTTTATCGATGTTCAGGGCTTCGGTACTGGTGATTACGCGTTTTTTATCGTAGTTAAAATTGGCCGGCACAATGGGTTTAGAACCGGTAGCGATAATCACTTTATTTGTTTCCAGTTCAAGCGAAGAGCCATCGGCTTGCGCAACCTTGATCTTGTTTTTATCAACAAAAGTGCCATGCCCCAGGTACACATCGATCTTGTTTTTTTTCATTAAAAACTCGACGCCTTTGTTGTTTTCCAAAACCACAGCGTTTTTGCGCTGGATCATCTGCGACATGTTCACTTTCAGGCCGGTGAGGTCAATGCCATGCGTTTTGAATGATTTGTGGGCGTTGTGGTAATGTTCGGAGGAATCGAGTAGTGCCTTGGACGGGATGCAGCCCACATTGAGGCAGGTGCCGCCCAGCACGGAGTACCGTTCGATAATGGCGGTGCGCATACCCAGTTGAGCGCAACGTATGGCGGCAACATAACCGCCCGGGCCGGAGCCGATGACTATGACGTCGTATTGCATAGACTATTTTGGTTGACTTTGTAGACCATTTTGATTAGTAAGGTGCGGGATAGCGTTCCGGGTCTAAGCGTCGGCAAGGCGTCAAGCCAAGGGAATAATGCACGCCCTGGCCGGATTAGCCTTGGACCAGGCATTTAAAAGTTGCCGCTCAAATGGAACACTGTTTTCGACCCGTTGCTTAAAGTCAACGCAGCAGTGATTTGTTTAAAATATTATCTAATCTTTTTTGTTCTCTTTTGAATTCCCATCACCCGGGCGTTTATCCTTATTCCGGTTGTTGGAGTTCCGGTTGCGGTCCCCTTCATTTTTGGGCTTGTCAGCGGGCCGTTCAGGCCGATTGTTGCCACCACGGCCTTTGCGGTTGTCCGGGCGCCGGTCATCACGACGGCGATCATCGCGGGCTTTCGGGGGGCGGTTGGATTGCTGTTGTTCCTTGCCTGCTTTTTCGACGGCAGATGCGAGGCTTTGAGCCGTTCGGGATTGTTTTTTCTTTTTCCGCCGCTTTTTCCGCTTTTCGATAGGAAGTTGAATGACGTTGTTGACACTTTCGTAATCGTGCACTTCCTCTTCGGATTCGTCGGGTGGTGGAGCCATGGCTTGAATATCTTCAAGATTGGCCGGCATTTCGCCGTTTTTCATCATATCCAGCACTTCCCAAACCTGGTCTACATGCAGCGGGAAAAAGCGCCCGCGGTCGTCGACGTAGGTGTAAAACATCAGCCGTTTGAACACATCCGTTTTCATCAGAATGGCCATGCCGGCGGCTGTCTTCAGTTTGTCGGCCCGATCCGGAAAGTCTTCCAGGGCGTCAATATAGGTATCGAGTTCATAATTCAGGCAGCACTTCAGGCGGCCGCACATACCGGAAAGTTTGGTCTGGTTGATGGCCAGGTTTTGATAACGGGCTGCAGCGGTGTTGACACTTTTAAACTCGGAGAGCCAGGTAGAGCAGCAGAGTTCCCGGCCGCAGTTGCCCAGGCCCCCGATGCGTGCCGACTCCTGGCGGGCGCCGATTTGGCGCATTTCAATTTTGACCTTGAATTCCCGGGCATAGTGCCGGATCAGTTCCCGGAAGTCTACACGGCCGTCGGCGGTGTAATAAAACGTGCATTTGCGACCGTCGCCCTGAAATTCCACATCGCCAACCTTCATGTTCAGGTCGAGTGTTCGTGCAATAGCCCGGGAGCGGATCATCACATCGCGTTCTTGCTTGCGCAGTTCGTCGAGCCGTTCGAGGTCGCGTTCGTGCGCTTTGCGAATGACGGCCAGTTGTTTGGCGTCGTTGCGGGTGCGTTTGCGCTTCATTTGCAAGCGCACCAGTTCGCCCGAAAGCGAAATTTTGCCCAGGTCATAACCTCCGGAAGGCGATTCGACCAGCACCCAGTCGCCGGTTATGGTGCGGGTGTGTGGCGGATTTTTGTAAAACGCCTTGCGCGAGCCGTTTTTAAAGCTCACTTCAACCATATCAAATGGCCGGGTATCCTGGATACCCATAGCCGTAATCCAGTCGTAAGTATTATGTCGGTTGCAACCGCCGGTTGCGCAGCCGCCATTGGATTGGCAGCCGGAAACGGCATCTTTACCGGTAGAACAGGAACATCCTATACAGCCCATATTTATCGTATAAGTCGGGGTGTTTTTCAGGTAAAGTGCCCCGACGGTAGGTTAAGGTTTTTGTTAATACTAATCGTCAGCTACTCTTCAGGATCCGATTGATCTGAATAGAGCTGTCTAAAAACAGGATTTTTGGGTTAGCATTTCGTTCGATGAAATAGCTGTTTTCGCCCAAAATTTGGACGAGGTGGTTTATCTTTTCAAAGGTCATAATACCCGCCATATTTTGAGCGGTCTGTAATTCTTCGGGGCGGAGGCGCAACGTTGTTTTTTTGGTGACGACCAGTGCCAGCAATTCGTGCATAAAATGCAGGGCGTACTGCAAAAACTGTTTCTGGTTTTCACGGCCGAGTTTGGCAAAATGTTCGGTCCATTGTACCAGTTCAATGCCGTTGCCGCGGTAGCATTTGCGCAGCCAGTCGAGCATCAGGCCGGCATCATCGTTCTCGGGGGTATCGGCCAGGTTTATTGCGCGGTTAAAATCGCCACCGGCCAGGAAGGCAATTTGCTGGGCGCGGTTGGCATCCAGTTGCCGTTTTGTCTGGAGGGCTTCGAATACCTCGGTATCAGTCAGCGGGTCGGTTTTAACCAATTGGCAGCGCGAGAGAATGGTCGGCAGAATGAGTTCGGCATTTTCAGCAACCAGCAGAAAAATTGTTTGTTCCGGGGGCTCTTCAATAAGTTTGAGCAGGCGGTTGCCCTCTTTGCCCAGGTATTCCGGCAGCCAAAGGAGCAGGATTTTATAGCGACCTTCAAAAGTTTTAAAACTCAGTTTTTTGATGATAGCATTGCATTCTTCCTTGGTGATGTTCCCCTGTTTGTTTTCAGCGCCAAGGCGTTGAAGCCAGGCATTTACATCGAGCCAGGGGTTTTGGTGTAATGCTTCCCGCCACGCTGCAACGACGGTTGTGCTAACGGCATTGGTACCTACAGTCGGGTAGGAATAATGAATGTCCGGATGGATAAATTGAGCGGCTTTATGGCAGGAATTGCAGTTGCCGCAGGGGCCATCTGAATTTTCACCGGAACCTTCACATTGGAGCCACTGGGCAAATTCGAGTGCCAGTTCAAGCGTTCCCCACCCGGTATTGCCCAGGAACAACATGGCATGCGGAACCCGCTGGCTGTGGTATAGCCGGTGCAGGTGTGTTTTCGCGCGTTGTTGCCCAAGGGTATTCATCCTCAAATTATGCACATTATGTTACAACAAGCAGGCCGGATCATAATTGCTGAAAGCCGGGCCAAGTTCAGGCGCCAGTGTATCGTGCAGGCAGGTCGGATGTATTGGAATCGACAGCAGGCAGGAAAAGGGCCGGTAATGGCTCAATCCCTGTTGGGTAAGTATTTTTGAACACGTCAGGATGTAAAACTTTTCCTGTCGCTTCTATCTGGTTGATATCGTGGCACGGCGCCAGTTTCTGTCGTTTGTACCACAATTAACTGCTTTCTTACCTGCGATCACCTCAATCCGGTTCCAAATACACACAACACTTCCTACTCGAAACTACTGGTCGGGGGTGTACACTAGTTGAAGGCGAAGGTAAGGTAAATCATTGAGTGATTGAATGATTGGCGGATTGAGTTATTTTTCCGAAATTGTAAAACCGCTGCCCATGTTGGCTGTTTCGTTGCTGTGGCCACATTGCCGCTGATGAACAATAGATGGCCGCACACCATATTAGACAATACCATTCAATGAAAGTAGCTGTTATTCGCAAAGCCCATTTCAACGCCGCCCACCGCCTGTATAACCCGGCATGGACGGATGTCAAAAATGAACAGGTATTCGGTCTGTGCAACAACCCGAACTGGCACGGGCATAATTACGAACTGGAAGTAAAAGTGATCGGAGAAATCGACCCGGATACGGGTATGGTGGTCGATCTGGGCTGGCTGGCCGACCTGATCCGCGAACAGGTTGAACGGCGCTTCGACCATAAAAATCTAAATCTGGACACGGAAGAATTTCGCAATCTGATCCCAACGGCTGAAAACATCGTAGTGGTGATCTGGCAAATTTTGCGCAAGCAACTGCCTGCGCAATACGATCTGCATGTCAGACTTTATGAAACCCCGCGCAATTTTGTGGAATACCCCGTATAGTGATAAATGATGAATGATAAATGGTTCACCATCCTCGGACGGTGAACCATTCATCATTTATCATTCATCGCTCATCATTAATGAACTCATCATTAGTTCTTCACCAGGCGGATGGCCTGAAAAGCCTGCCCTTTGGCATCTTCAAGGGCCAACAGGTACGTGCCTGCCGGCTGCTCGGCCAGGGAGTAAATCTGGCCGGGTGTTGCGGTGAAGCGTGCCACTTCGCGGCTGTCCAGCGAAAATACCCGAATGCGATGTACATCATCGGCATTGGTCAACTGGAAGTTATCCACCGTCGGGTTCGGGAAAAGTTTGACATTCGCAACGGGAAGCTCGTCTGTTCCGGACAGGGAAGATGTATACAGGAAGGTCACAACCGTCGAATCTGAGGGGACGTTGACATTGCTCATTTTCAGGTTGATAATGCCACTGGCGCCCTGGTATGCGTTCGGGTTGAGGAAGTGCATAATGATCGACCCGGTAAATCCCGCTTCGATATCAAAGGTTTTTGTGCTTACCGTAGGAATGTAGCACAGATTAAGATCGCATACCTGCGTCTTGGTATCGGAATCGCCAACGATCTCCACGACGGTGCGTTCCCAGCGAATAGTTTGCATGGCGCTGCTGGTGTTGGTAATGTTGAAGTGGGATTCAAGATCCGGTATTGTCGGTTGCGCAATTTTCCAAACTTCCGAAGCGGAAACCGTGAACGTAGATTGTGCGACACAAACACTGTAAAAACCGGAGAGCAGAAATAGGATGGTAAACAAGCGTTTCATAGGCGGAAAGACTATTTTTAGCAGGTTTTGTAATAATTTAGCCAAAGGTAAGCCTGTAAGCCCGAACCTCCGCCCTATTTTTGTTTTAGATGCAGTATTTTATTAAACACTGTATGCCACTAGCAAAAAATCTATGAGAAAAGGCTGGGTACTCGCGCTCTTTCTGGCTTCTATACTTTCCTCGCAGGCTCAACTGCCCGCCGGATCTGTTGCACCCAATTTTATCACAACGGATATCAATGGCCAGAGCTGGAATTTATACAACCTGCTTGACCAGGGCAAGATCGTTGTGCTGGAAGTATCGGCAACCTGGTGCTCGCCTTGTTGGGCCTACCATAACGGCCATGCCATGCACAATTTTTATGCCCAACATGGCCCCGAGGGAGATGATAAAGCCCGGGTATTGTTCATCGAGGGCGACCCTGCCACAAATGTCAATTGCCTGTATGGCAGTGCGGGCTGTAACAATTATACACCCGGCAATTGGGTGGCCGGAACACCGTTTCCCATAATCAACGATGCAAAGATTGCCGACACCTTTGACGTACATTATTACCCTACCATTTTTGTGATTTGTCCGAACCGGAAAGCCTATGAAATCGGGCAGTGGAATGCCGCGGATATTTGGGAGAAAGCGCAAACCTGTCCTGTGGCTTCTGGTCAAAACAATGCCGGTATTTTTGATTATTCCACAGGCACGGAATTGAACGAAGTTTGCGGCAATCTGGAACTAAATCCAGCCTTTTCGCTGATCAATCTTGGTTCTCAAGCACTTACACAAGCTACCGTCGCCCTGAAATGGCAGAACACTACCGTGCAAACAATCGAATGGGCCGGGTCGCTGGGTCTTTATGGCGAAGCGGCCATTGCTTTTGACAAGTTTCCGGTAGCAGACAGCGGTACTCTCGAAACAAAATTGCTCAGCGTAAATAATCAACCCTACGACGATGATCAGGCAAACAATGAGCACGTCGACAATTTCAAACGAGCCAAGGAATTTAACAGCCTGAAAATTTTGCTCAAAATACGGACGGATCAATACGGCGCCGAAACCTACTGGGAACTGCGCGATGAACAGGGAGTGGTGCTCGAATCGGGCGGCAACCAGGATGTCGGCCCGAATGGTGGCGGTCAGTTTACCGGGGTCAGTGCGGGCCCCGGCGCCTATGGCAACAATACTTTTATTCGGGATACCCTGGATTTACCGGGCCCCGGATGTTATTCCATTCATTTTGTCGATGCTTATGGTGACGGCATTTGCTGCAATTTTGGCAACGGCTACTACAAACTATACAACCTGGACGACCTGAGTGAACCAATTCTTTGGGGCGGGAAGTTTAAAGCCTACGACGACCGCGGTTTTAGTGCGACGGCTACGACCACAACGGCTACGTACTTCAATGCTACAGCGCCGGCGCTCCAGGTGTTTCCCAACCCGGCGAGCGATCAACTCCACGTACGAATTTCGCTGCCGGAAGCCAACCATATCACTACACTGGTTGCCAATAGTATGGGCCAGGTACTATTTACAAGTTCGGCAGAACAAATGCCTGGAGGTGAACATCAACGGAATCTGGACATCAGCCAACTGCCGGAGGGCCTGTATTGGCTGCGCCTGACTATTGGGCAGGAAACCCTGGTAAAAAAATTCCTGGTTCAACGCAAATAGGCGGTGCCAATCAGTCGAATTCAATCGTATCGCCCGGCTTAAAACTTTGCCGGGGTTCTTCCTCGGTTGCCGGTTTCGGTTGCTTTTTTACTTTGGGCTTCACCTGTGCGCTTTCCGGTGTTTCGCCGAACAAGGAGGCTTGCGTTGCGCCTTCCTTGGCAGGAGCGCCTTCTTCCATCTCCATTTCTTTGACACTGCTCAATAGCGTATCGCTGAGTTTGTTGCCAACGGCCTTCCAGCCTTTTACATCCATGAAATCGCCCAACCCGATTTCCCCGGGCATGGCTTTGCCCTTCACGCGTATGGAGTATTTGATGCGTGGGTTGGGCTTCAAACTGGCAAAAAGTAATTTGGATTTCGGGTGATCCGTGATAAAGGAATACCGCTCCTTTAGTTTGGATGTTTCAACGAGGAAGCGTTTGACCATTGTCCAGCCCTTGTGCCCGTCGAAGTGCACAGCGTTGACGACCAGTTTCGGGTTGAATTTGCCCAGGTGGAGTATTTCTTTTGGCTCAAAATGCTGAAGCAAATCCGTATCGGTAAGTTCATAGGAGCCGTCGGTGTAAAGCACGAAGATCATGTCGCCAGTATCGAATTCGCCGAGCAGATCACCGCGCTCCTGGATGTTGAGGCGGCCGGTAATGTTGTCGTACCAAAGTTTTTGCGCACCAATGGTGCTTTTGCCGACTTCTTTTTGCCGGATGTTTTTCACGGGGTATTTGGTCAGAATATTTCCCTGCGAAGCACGGCCTTTGATAGCCAACTCGCCAAAGTCATAATCGAAAACCTTGATTTTGGCTGAACAACCCGGGCTGAGGGTAACCGTTACCACTTCGCTTTCGCCATTGGGGTTGGCGGTGAGGTAATGCACCTTGGAGCCTTTGGTGCCGCCACCTACGGGATAATCCTTATCACGGGTGATGGCGGTCACGTTGAAGCGTTTGACCATGGAACGCCCGTTTTTCCCATCCACATAAGCCATGTTGTACGTGGTGCGCTCGTCGTTTTTCTTCCAAACGGCCACATGCAGAATGTCTTTGCCAACAAACACTTTTTCATCAATTCGCACGACTTTCATCACGCCATCGCGGCGGAAAACAATGATGTCGTCTATGTCGGAACAGTCCTGCACAAATTCATCTTTTTTAAGACCGATACCGACAAACCCGTTCTCGCGGTCGACGTACAGTTTGGCATTGTTGGCCACCACCTCAGCGGCGCGTATTTCGTCGAACACAGCCAACTCGGTTTTGCGTTCCTGACCTTTGCCGAATTTTTCCAGCAGGTTTTCAAAATAGGCAATGGCGTATTCGGTCAGGTGGGCCAGGTGGTGTAGCGCTTCCTGCAGGCGCTCATTGAGTTTGGCAATCTCTTCATCGGCTTTGAAGGAATTGAATTTTGAAATCCGTTTGATCCGGATTTCGGTGAGCCGGACGATGTCTTCCTCGGTTACGGCGCGCAGCAGTTTTATTTTTTTTGCCTCCTTGGCATAACCTGGCTCCTCCGGTGTGATCACATATTTTTTCAGGCCTGTGTCGATGGTTTCGAGCACGGCTTCCCAGGTTTCGCATTCTTCAATGTCGCGGTAAATGCGGTTTTCAATAAAAATGCGTTCGAGCGAGGCAAAATGCAGTTTTTCCTCTAACTCGTTTTTCAGAATCTCCAGCTCAAGCTGGAGCAGCGACTTGGTTTTTTCTGTGGAAATACGCAGCAACTCGTTCACATCGGTGAACAGGGGTTTGTTTTCCACAATCACGCAACAGTTGGGGCTGATGCTGACTTCACAATTCGAAAAGGCATATAGTGCATCGATGGTCACATCGGGGCTGACACCGGCTTGAAGTTCAATCTCGATGCTCACTTCGGCGGCCGTTTTATCCACCACCTTTTTAATCTTGATCTGGCCTTTGTCGTTGGCTTTCAGGATCGAGTCGATGAGATCGGAAACCGTTACCCCGTACGGTAATTCGGTGATCTCAAGCGTTTTTTTGTCCAGTTCTTTGATGCGCGCCCGAACGCGGATCTTACCGCCGCGGCCACCGCCGTTGTAATTGCTCACATCGACCTGTCCTCCGGTGGGAAAATCAGGGTAGAGCTCAGTTTTCCGGCCTTTCAGTGCGGCAATGCTGGCTTTGATAATTTCCACAAAGTTGTGCGGCATGACCTTGGTGCTCAGGCCAACGGCAATGCCTTCGACTCCCTGGGCAAGCACCAGTGGGAATTTCATCGGCAGGTTCACCGGTTCGCGCTTGCGCCCGTCGTACGAAAGTTGCCACTTGGTGGTGTCCGGGTTGAAGGCGACTTCGAGGGCAAATTTGGTGAGGCGTGCCTCGATGTAACGCGGCGCTGCCGCAGAATCGCCCGTGCGGTAGTCGCCCCAGTTTCCCTGGCAATCGATCAGCAGATCTTTTTGGCCCATGTTGACCAGCGCATCCCCAATAGCGGCGTCGCCGTGCGGGTGGTATTGCATGGTTTGGCCGATGAGGTTGGCCACTTTGTGGTAACGCCCGTCGTGCTGCTCAAACATGGCGTGCAGGATACGGCGTTGCACCGGCTTGAGGCCATCGTCTATTGCGGGAACGGCCCGCTCAAGAATGACGTAGGAGGCATAGTCCAGAAAATAATCCTGATACATCCCTGAAAGGGTGACGACGGTGTCTTCGCCATTCTGGGATACGGTGGGCGGAACAGTGGTATCTTTTTTTGAACGAGCCATAATTACGTGATCTTGCATGTAGGGGCGATCCTCGCGGTCGCCCTGGAAATTTTCAGAAGCATTCGTGAAAGGTGTCCTCCCAAGCAATCAACTTAATTTACCAGAGGGGATGTACACTTTTCAAATTTCAAATTGACCTTTTCAAATTTGACTTTAAAGAAACTTTCCAAACCAGAATTGCTGCTCAAAAAGTCAAAAGTTCAATTTGAAAAGTTCAATTTGAAAAGTGTCTGACCTACTAGCTCCTTAAAATGCCGGCTATCGGGTCGCCCCTACGGTCGGCAAAAATAGGGCCTGTGTTTTATTTTTTGAAATTTTTTGTTTTAAAAACAAAAATCCGGCTTTACTCGGCGAAAGTAAAAAGATTCAGCTTGTAAAGGCGCCGGTTGGGAATATTGACATTGGGTTGGCCGATGAAGTAAAGCATCCCGTTGCGCATTTTAAAATTGTTGGAGAGGTAGGGAGCGATACTCGGGGTGTAAGTTTTTCGAATGCCGCCGGTATCCAGGTTCAATTCTTTGAGCACCAGGGCGCCACCTCCAGCGCTAAAACGGCCGTACACGCGTTCCAGTGCGGCATCTACCAAGACTTCTTTTCGCCAGCCTGCACTGTGGTGATAGGCAAGTGCAGTGGTTTTGTCTTGCCGGGGTTCCATGGCGATCCGGAGCAGTTTGTCGTTCACATGATCGAACAAATAAATCCACGGACCCACTTTGATCAGCGGGGCATATACGGAGTCTTGGGCGAGTGTGCTGAAAAAGCCAATTGCCGAGATCAGGCCATTGGTTTCTGCCATTTTGGTGAGGTTTTCAGGACGAAGGACCTGTACAGGATCGCTTAGCGAACTGTACCCATCGAGGATGTCGTCGCGATCTAAATCGGGAATAGTTCGCATATAAGCAGCGAGTATTTCACGGTGCCGACGCAACAACTCCGCTTCGGCCACTTCATCCCGGACGATAGCCAGCAAATGTTGCTGCCGGTCGGGGTCGTAGTACACGTATTGTACCGACTGCCGATAAGCGCCTGTTTTTTGATAAAAATAATACCCGTTTTGCTCCAGTACGCAGGGTTTGACCAGATTGTAAAACAATTCGGCGGTGTAGCGTGGAAACGTATCAATCCGATTGCCGGCAAGCGTAATTTCCCAGGCATGGTGCTCGCTCACCACATGCAGGTCGCCGGTACAGCTGCGGTGTAGCAATGTTGCCGGTTCGGGTAATTGCAGCTCGGTCAGGCGGCGACCGTTGTCGTCGGTCAGTTGCAACAGGTGTTTTTTGCCAAGTTGGACCAACAGCAGCAGGTCTTCGCCGGCGAACGCATAGTCGAGCAGATTGGAGCGAAAATCTTCCTGAAAAACCGACACCATAGGTTTACTGGTGATGGCG
The DNA here is from genome assembly GCA_020636075.1 of Lewinellaceae bacterium. Lineage (GTDB taxonomy): Bacteria > Bacteroidota > Bacteroidia > Chitinophagales > Saprospiraceae > M3007. The sequence continues at coordinate 34,866 of JACJYO010000013.1, forward strand.
ATTTCCGGCAAGTCTACGGCGTTGGATTTTAAGCGAATATCCAGTCGGGCAGTTTGCCCGCTAAACCGGACGGTGTCCAGGGCGATCCGTTGTGGAAAATAACCGATGCAGCGCACCGTCAGCCAGCCGGTTTTTGAAGTGATTTCCAGGTTAAAGCGCCCGGCGGCGTCGGTCACGGCCTGCCGGTTATCGGTTTGCAGGGTGGTACCGGGCAGCGCCTCGCCGTTTTCGTCGAGTACCCGACCGCGGATTTGAAAGGTTGTTCCCTGGGCGCAGACAACCTGCATGCTGATCGTGAAGAGTAGGAAAAGGATTAACCGTTGCATGTGTCCAAAATTCGATTGTTTTCCACAGATTTTTTAATCGCATTTTGCAAGTGCCTTGCTTGCCGATGCCAATGCGCCACTTTAGCGAGGGAATGCATTGCCGTTTCGCATTGGTATGTTTTCTGCAATTAGCTGCCACCGGTTGTTTTATTGGAGCGTCTACCTCCGCTATTATATGTCCGGAGTTACATTTCCAAAAATTCCGACCTTTAGGCATTTGTAAAAAATAGTGCGCTCCTTTGTAGCTGAAACTGTTTGAGCAAGTTAAGGGGCATTGTCATGAGAAAACCATTTCGCAGCGAAGTTTTCAATTATGCACTTTGGGGCGCCTTGTTTGGCCTTTGTTTCCCGGTGATTGCTTCTGTCATTGAGGCCTACGCCTTGTTTGGCGCCTTGACTTGGGAGCATGTACTTGCCGTACAGGCGCAATCGCCGCTGCTTTGGATCATCGATACTGCCCCGTTTTTTCTGGGTGTTTTTGCCTCCTTTGGCGGTATGCAACTCGACCGCCTGAAAAAAAGAAATCAGGACCTGAAAGATTTGGCCGAAAAGGCACACCGGCTTAAAAAACGGGCTGAAGAGGCAAATAAGGCAAAAAGCAACTTCCTGGCCAACATGAGCCATGAAATCCGCACCCCTATGAATGCCATTCTCGGCATGTCCTATCTGGTGCTGAACAGTGATCTGAACGACAAACAGCGCAGCCAACTGCTCAAGATTGAAAATTCAGCGGAATCACTTTTGCGGATCATCGACGATATCCTGGATTTTTCCAAAGTGGAGGCCGGGAAAGTGCAGTTGGAAGAAGGCCTGTTCAATATTCAGGACCTTTTTCAGGCCATAATTGATGTGGTTATGGTTCGGGTAGGGGAGCGCGACGACCTGAGTTTTCACATTAAATCCCACCGGAGTGTACCGGAGCAGCTCGTTGGCGATTCGCTGCGGCTGAAACAGGTTTTACTCAACCTGATCAGCAATGCGCTGAAGTTCACGGATAAGGGCAAGATCGTACTGGAAGTAGGCCTGTTGTTTCGGGAAACCGGGAAATGCAAACTCCAGTTTTCCGTAAGCGATACCGGAAAAGGTATTTCAAAGGAAGTCCAAAAAGAGCTGTTTGAGCCGTTCATCCAGGGCGATGCCTCTACGACCCGCCTTTTCGGGGGTACGGGCCTGGGGTTGTCTATTTCGAAAAACCTGGTGGAACTGATGGCGGGGGAGATTTGGGTGGAAAGCGAGCCGGATAAAGGCTCTACGTTTTTCTTCACCGTTGAACTGGGTTGTGCCGACAAAGCCGAACTGTCCGGACAACCCAACCAGGACATGCTCAACCGGAAATTATTGTTGGTAGACGACGACCCGGATTCCAGAGACATCCTCGGTGAAATGCTTACCGGCTTCGGCTTCCAGGTTTCGCTGGCAGCGTCGGGTGAGGAGGCGCTGGAGATGATCAAAACGGCCTATGATGCAGGCGATGCGTTCGAAGTCCTTATCGTCGATTGGAAAATGCCGGGCTTGAACGGCCTCGATACCGTCCGGCATATTCGACGGCAAATCGAGGCTTATGTGCCCGCCATTATCATGGTGTCGGCATACGGCCGGGGCGATGTGATCAAACAGGCCAGAGATGAGGGGTTGAATGCCTATTTGCTCAAACCGGTCAACCCGTCCATTTTGTACAACACCGTGCTGCAACTGTTCCGGGACGACATGATCGTCGAGTTCCAGGGCCAGCCCAAAGAACAGCAGCTGCGGGAGCAGGTAAAGCAGGCGCTCAACGGCAAACGCATTTTGTTGGTGGAAGACAATGAAATAAACCAGGAGGTCGCCACCGAACTGCTACGCTCGGTGCACCTGGAGGTCGATCTGGCGGACAATGGGAAGATTGCGGTAGAAAAAGCGGTGAAATACGCCTACGACTGCATCATCATGGATATCCAAATGCCGGTTATGGACGGACTGACTGCTGCGCGTGAAATCCGCAGGTTTGAGCATCTGCAGGACATTCCGATCATTGCCGTGACCGCACACGCATTCCCCGGCGAACGGGAAAAAAGCCTTGCCGCCGGTATGAACGAGCACATCACCAAACCAATCAATCCGGACGAGCTGTATGCCTGCCTGCTACAACACATGGGCAGCGATGCACTTCCGGTGTCACCGACGGTTACTAAATCAGCGCAGGCCATGGAGACCAGGCTAGAACTGAATAGCGTCGATATCAGCGACGTGATGAATCGATTGGCCGGCAATGAAAAACTGTTGGTAAAACTGCTCGGCGATTTCACCCGGAACTTCACAGGCATAGACCGGGAGATCAGAGAGGCTTTTGACCAAAAAAACTTTGTGCTGGCGCAATCGTTGGTGCACAAACTGAAAGGCGTAGCCGGCAATATCAGTGCCCGCGAACTCTTCGAAACCAATGCTCAATTGGATAAACTGTTGAAAGCGCGCTTGTCCACGCATGACAATACCGAAATGACCATCCATGAGTTGTCGCTCGTGGAACAACTCGGCGAGCAACTCGTATCGCTCTCCACGGAAATCCGGGAGCATATTCCGGAACATGCGATGAACATTTCTGCATCCGCTGTGCAGCCGGAAGACGGACCGTCCCTGCCCGAAAAAGTGGACCGACTATTGCAATTGCTTCAGGAATACGATAGCCAGGCGCTCGATTTACTGGAAGAAATTGTAGCAGGGGCGGATAGCGGAGCCGATGGCCACCAGCTGTTGGAACAAGCCTTTGCCGCTGCCCGCAACTGGGAATTCGACGAGGCGATCGAATACACCTGGCAATGGAAAAATAATTGGTCATGATCGGTCTGGGACAACAACAAGACAAGCGGGGCACGGTACTGGTTGTGGATGATTCCGCAGAGAACATTGCCATTCTGGTCAATTTGCTCAAGGAGGAGTACCAGGTCAGGGTGCTGAAATCAGCCGTCAATATCACCCAGGTTGTTTCCCATTTCAACGACCTACCCGACCTCATTTTGCTGGATGTACTCATGCCCGGCATCGACGGCTACGAGGCGTGCCGGCTGCTGCAAGCCGACCCGATCACCAAGGATATTCCGGTCATTTTTATCACTGCCCTGGCCGATGCGCAAGCGGAAGCCCGCGGCCTGACCCTGGGCGCTGTGGACTATATCACCAAGCCGTTTAATCCGGAAATCGTCAAGGCAAGGGTGCAAACGCAGGTGGCGCTGCGGCGCGAGCGCCTGAAAACAGAACTCCTGCTCGCCAACATGCTGCCCGCTGAGGCCATTTTGGAACTAAAGAAAAGCGGGCGCGTCACACCGCACCGGTTTGAGCATGTTACGATCCTGTTTTCCGACATGGTCAACTTTACCAAAATTGCCTCGGAAGTGCCGGTGGATTTCCTGATGAACGAACTTTCGGAGGTGTTCTCCGCTTTTGACGGTATTGTTGAAAAACGCGGGGTGGAACGTATCAAACTCATCGGCGACGCGTACATGGCTGCTTGCGGGATTGCCCAATATGTTCCCGACGGCGTGGAGCGCATGGTCAATACCGGGCTGGATTTCCTCGATTACCTGCAACAGCGCAACCAACAATCTTCCATAACCTGGGACATTCGGATTGGTATTCACGTAGGTGAAGTCATTACCGGGGTAGTTGGTGAGAAAAAGTACCAGTACGATGTTTTTGGCGATACTGTGAACATTGCCTCCCGGGTCGAAAACCTTTGCCAGCCCAACCACATTTGCATCACGGGCGCTGTTAAAGAGGAACTGCCCGCCGGCAAGTACAGCATCAATGATCTCGGCGCCCTGGAGCTGAAGGGGAAAGGGGCGTTTCCGCTGTTTTATGTAGGAAAATTGGAGCGGGAGGATTGATCCTTTGAAAATGCTGCTCCCGGGTATTGTTTTGGTTGTCAGGTATTTCAACGACTGTTTTTCCGGATTTTAACGGCATCGCTCAGCCAGTCGAGTACCGAACCGGTGGGGCACAACAAGCGGCACCAGATCATCGGGAAATACACCGTGAGCGCCACGCAGGCCACCGCCGCGAAAAACCAGAACGACAACCATTCCAGCCCGAACAGGTCGGGGAACAACTCGAAGTTGCTCCAACTGCGCAAACCCAGCAGCACCCCGGCAATCAGCACCACCGACAAGCCGCTCCGGATGCGGTACAAGCATTTGTCCGGAATAAAAAACCGCTTGGGTTTCACCGGGCTGAAACGCAGCAATAGTCGCTGAGCATTGCCGAACGGGCAGACGTATTTGCAGTAGGTGTTTTTACCCCAAACAGCGCCCAAAAGGCAGAAAAAGGCGTACAGCCCGACAAGGGCCGACACCGATGTGCCGATAAACGGATGGATGAAGGAAACATACGTGAAAGAGTTGTTCAGGAAAAAACCGATGTAGACCACCGAAACCAACTGCAATACCAACATGCCTCGTTTCGATTTTTTCCAGCGGCGCTGCAAACCGTAGAAAAACAACAGGAAAATAACGGCGGCATGCGCGATCCAGACCCGGGAAAGCACCGCGTCGACGGAAAAAAAGACGGTGTTGCCGGTTTCCAGGTAGTTGGACAGCGGGTAGGGCGTGGCTTTCCGGCTCAGGGCGGTGAGCGTGCCTGCTATGGCCTCGGAAGTCAGCGTAGCGCCCGAAACTGCATCGACTTCCTGCGCGCCGTCGGACAAGCGAAGCCCCGCGAATTGCCGGTAAAATCCCGCCTGGCTGATCCGCCGCAGGTAGCTGGCCGTTTCTTCGGACCCGATGTGGTGCAGCGAAACAATGCGGCCGTCTTCGGCCAGCACTACACCCACGTCTACAGGACCTGCATAGCCACGGATACCCTGCACCACTTCGGCGCTTTCGAGGTACAATTCCCGGTTCCCGATCCCTTGTCCGCTAAGGGCGTAATACAGATCAAAGGAAGGCAGTAGTTCCAGGTGAAGGCTGTCTGCCACAAATTGCCTGCTGTGGGCCAGTATTTTGGCGGCCAGTGCTTTGGACAAACCCGGGTTGCTCGCGTCGGTCGCCAGCAGGCCAAAGGCCGGGCGTTCCGCTTTTTTATCCGGGATCAGGCCACAGCCGAAACAATCGTCGGTTTCGGTACGGATGGCGCGGAAGGTCCGGATCGCCTCCGTTTCGCCGTGTTTAACCAGTTTAGGTATGGTAAACCGGCTTTTCGAGTGTTCGTGCCGGAGCACTTCGGGCGCTACCTGCAGGGGCCCCTTCAGCCAGAAAAACAGGAAAAAAGCGCAAACTGCCAGGCTGGCCAGCAGTTTGCGCCATTCTTGCGCGATAAAAATTTTCCACATCAAAACGCGACCTACAGGTTGCCGGCAGTTTGGGTAGCGATATCGACAACCCAATCGTTTAGGTTTTGATCGGGCAGGATGGCATCCTGTACGTATTTGACCGAAGAAGAGCCCGCTACGTCGTCGACTGCTTTTTGAATAATGTCATTTTGAAAATAGGGGTCGTTGGCCACGAGTATGGGAATGACGAGCACCTTGTCTTCCAGTTCGAACAGTTTTTTAATACCGTTTTGGGTTGGTTCTGTGGAATAATTGACCAGATGGCCGCACCAGGCGTAGGCGATGCTTTCGTGCCCGGTTTTCACCTTGAGGTATTTGCCGATCTCTTCCACCATTTCTTCCCATTGCTGGTTGTAGTCGGCATCGCCGTAGGCAACCAGCAGCACGCCTTCATTTGAGGCATCGGAACTGAGGGCTTTCACGCGCCGTTCCACATTTTTCTTCAACAGGGTGGTGTAATCCAGCGGCGGGGTAATGCTCACACGGGCTTTGGGTTTGTACACCTCGATCTTTTCCTTGCCGATCATGTATTCCTTTGCCTTGGGGTCGGCACTGGTGCCCAGGATGACCGGAATGTCGTGCGAGTAGTGGGAGCTGACGGTGAGGAAAATAGGCACGACGATCACGTCGTCAAAACCTTCCTGGTCAAATTCCTTCATGCGCGTGGCGATCGACGGTTCATTGTATTCCATAAATGCCGTGCGCACCGCGCTGATTTTCGGGTGAGCGAGCAATTTGGGCTTGACCGCTTTTTCGAGGTCGAGCAGCATGTCGCGCCAAAGTTTGGAACGCGAGCCGTGGTTGACAAGCAGCACGGCTGTTTTGCCGCCTTCGGGTTGGCCGGATTGCGTGGAATCTTTACAGGATAGCAGGGCCGAAAGGATGCCGACGGCCAGGCACAGGGGGAGAAGTCCTTTTTTAAAAATACACATGATTTTTACGTAATTTTTACAAAATGCAAAGGTGCGGCGCCCCCTTTTGCCGCCCTATTGCCAGAATGGGTAGTTTTAAGCGGGTGGCTTACTATGAATAGGGATGCTGGGCTTGCGCTACTCGAGGCTGTCTCATAAGTCATTATTTGCGATTTACGAATGACGATTTACGAATATTTAGTTTCATAAGAAGTGGAACATCTGCACTATTGGGATGCTATTAATCGTAATTCGTAAATCCAAAATCGTAAATCAGTCCTTTTGAAACAGCCTCGAGTGTACGTAGGATGAGCCCCTACACCTCCTCCAAACTGATAATATTGTTCAATACCGCATAAATGGTGAGGCCCGACACAGTCTGGATGTCCAGTTTGCGTATAATATTTTTACGGTGGGCATTTACGGTATGGGTGCTGATAAACAGCGCTTCGGCGATTTTTTTGGTGGAATTGCCGCTGACAAGCAGCCGCAAGACTTCTTTTTCTCGAATGGAAAGCGCATCGCCGGAAGCGGCGGCGGCCGATTGATCGGCCGGGTCGACGAGTAATTTGGCGATCGTCATTTTGATCTTTTCCCGGCTGTCGGTCAGGTGGATCAGGGCGTCAAAATCTTCGAGCTGATCGGGATGGTAGTAGCAGTAAAGGAGGCCGACGCTGTGGAAGGCATATTTTTCCCGGAGGGCCCGGATTTGTTTTTCACGGCTTTCAAAAATGGCCGGGCTGGCCATGAGTACCCGCGGCTCGACGTTGATAAAAGCCGTGTACAACTCGGCCGGGTCGCGGCACAGTTCGAGTGCAATGGCTGTGTTGTTCCGGTCGAGCAAAATTCCGGCCAGGCCTTCCCGGAGGGTGTCGGAAGGCTCGACCAGAAGTATGGTATGTTTTCGGTTGCGCAAGGTGTCAGTCAGATTTAGATGGGTTCACTGCTTGTCCGGTACCGGCTCCAGTTCCCGCTCCAGTTTTTTTACCAATGGGATCAGCACTTCGTTTTCGATGCGGGTGTGGCTGTTCAGGTCAGATTCCAGTTCAAACAATTCCTGCAAAACGATCCGCCGCAGGTTTCCGTTCTCTTTTTGCGGCAAATGCCGGATGAGGATATTTTTCAGGTCGTTAAGCAAACCCTCGATGTCCTCATGATGCTCCCCGTAAATGCCGATGGTATACGATTCGGGGGCGGGGCCGCCGTTGGTGCGATTCTGATAGATCCGGAACAGTTGTTCGATATACGGGAAAACGATGTCGTTCTCGTAGCCGATGTGCTCGGTCACTTCCTCGATGTATTTGTTGTAACACAATTCCACCATGGCGGCATTGGAATCGTGGAGCTGAACCACCAGTTGGCGGATGTGTTGTTGAATGGCTGGGATTTTCTGGTCGAGAAAATAGCTGTGCGAATTTTTCAGATACCGGAGAATATCCGGGATAAACGCGTAGTGTTTGCCCGCTTCGGGGTTGTATTGTTTAAAGCCAAAAAGATTGAGGATCAATAATAGTGCGCCGGCTTGTAGCTGGTGTTGTGCGGCTACTTCGGCCACCGTTTGGTTTCCAAAACCCAATTTGATGCCCAGGCGTTCGAGGATCACCAGAATCCGGTAATCGCTGTGGATGATCCCGGCCATGGAGTCTTCCCCGGAAAAAACAGTTTTTTGCATACTTGGAAATTTCGTCGTTGCGGTTTCAGAGCAACGCCGCCGCAAAGGTAAAGGAAACGGGGCGGGTTTATTGTTTACCACGGAGACATGGAGGGCACGGAGTTTGTCTTTCGTGCCCTCCATGTATGCGGGCACTCGTCCTACGACTTTGAGTCGTAGGACGAGTAGATCTCCGCACCTCCGTGGTAAATAAAAAAAATTTGCCTCAGAAACCGTTTTGCCGGTATTTTGCCGCATGCTCGAAGTCAGCTTTTTTAATCAAAAACCGGTTTTATGCACTACCTCCTCCCGCTACTGCTTTTTTGCTATTCCCTGCCCCATGCCTATGCCCAATTTCATCAAACCAGACACCCGCTCGAAGCCGGCGTCATGCTGGGCCTAGCCGGTTATTCCGGCGACATGAGCGCCAAGCGCGTGGATCTGCAGGAGCTCCGTCCGGCTTACGGCGCTTTCGTTCGTTACCAGTTGGGCAACCGTTTTGCCATAAAGGGTCAGGTGTACGCTGGCGCCATTTCCGGCGACGACAAATACTCAGCCATAAAAGCCCCGCGGCACTTCAAATTCGGCACGGCGCTGGTGGAGCTGGCCGGCCTGCTTGAATGGCAGTTGTTTGCCCGTGATCGTGCGGGCGCCCGCGATTTTTTTATTACACCGTTTGCATTTGCCGGGTTGGGTTACACCTATGCCGATGCCGATGCGCAGTACTACGGACCACCTTCCGAACGCGAAAAATTTCTTGTAGTCCCCTTACCCGAGGAAAATTTGAAAAGCCGCTTTTTACTGCCAATAGTGGGTGGCGGGATTCGGATAGCGTTTTACGATCAATTGATCTTGGGACTTGAAGGCGGCTTGCGTCCGGTGCTCTCGGATGACATCGACGGCGTTTCCCTGAATGGAAATCCCGGGGAGAATGACTGGTATTATTTTTTTGGAGCGACGGTGGCTATGGTGCTGAACTAAGGCCGTGCACAGCGCTGACCAAGGCGCGCCGAATACCGCCAATACCCTACCTTTGGCGGCATGGAAAACGGTGTACTTCTCGGATTTATCGTCTTGTACCTGTTGGGAACCCTGGGCATCGGCTGGTGGGCGTCGCGGCGGGTGAAATCGACGGCAGACTTTGTCGTGGCAGGCAAAAACCTGCCCATGTTCGTAGCAGCCTGTGCGCTGTTTGCCACCTGGTTTGGTTCGGAAACGGTGATGGGAGCCTCCTCGGAATTTATTGAAAATGGCGTTTTGGGTGTTATTGAAGACCCGTTTGGCGCTGCGCTCTGCCTGTTTCTCGCCGGGTTGCTCATCGCCCGCCCGCTGTACAAGCTCAACCTGCTCACCTTCAGTGATTTTTTTCGCCTGCGCTACAACAAGGCTACCGAAGTGGTGTCGGCAGTGTTTATGGTGCCCTCGTATTTCAGCTGGATCGCGGCACAGCTGATCGCGCTGGCTATTCTGCTGCAAGCGGTTTGCGGACTGGATAAAACCTACGGTGTGCTCATCTGCACTACGCTTGTGTTGATTTACACCTACATCGGCGGGATGTGGTCGGTGTCCATCACCGATTTTGTGCAAACGATCGCCATAATCGTCGGATTGCTGGCGCTGGCCTTCGACATGGTGGTGAAAGTGGGCGGATTCGACGCCATGCTGGCTACTGCGCCACCCGATTTTTTTCAATTTCTGCCCGATCCCGAGCCCATCAACTACATCCACTGGTTTGCAGCCTGGATGACTATCGGGCTGGGCAGTATTCCGCAGCAGGATGTTTTCCAACGGGTCATGGGCGCCCGCTCGGTGCGCGCTTCGGTGAATGCCTGTTATACCTCATCGATCATGTACCTGAGCGTGGCGGCCCTGCCACTCATCATCGGCTACTGTGGCCGGATGTTGCACCCCGAACTCCTGGAAGATGGCGATACCCAAATGATGATCCCGCACCTGGTGCTGCAGCACAGCGGCTTGGGCATTCAGATCCTGTTTTTTGGCGCCTTGCTTTCCGCTATCCTGAGTACCTGTAGCGGCGCTATGTTGGCCCCGGCCACCGTTATCGGCGAAAACCTGGTGAAACCGCTGTACCGCGATGTGACGGATGCTCAATTGCTTCAAATTATGCGCTATTCGGTGGTGGGTGTAGCGGTTGTTACGGGAGGGATGGCCCTCTCGCGCGAAAATATTTATGAACTGGTTGGGGAGTCGTCGGCGTTCAGTCTGGTCTCGTTATTTACCCCATTGATTGCCGGCTTGTACTGGAAACGCTCCTCGGCTATGGGGGCCATTGCCGCGATGGTTGCCGGTATTGTGGTTTGGTTGGCGGCGATGTTTTGGACAGAGGCTGTGGTACAACCCCAGGAAGGTGAAGTTGCTACAACCGTGCAAACGCTGGCGCAGGTGCCACCTATGCTTTATGGTTTTGGGGCAAGCATACTGGCCATGCTGGTGGGAAGCTGGTTGTATCCGGAACGCCGGATTTCGCCCATGGAAAATGCATAGATGCCGGAATTGGCAACTAGCCGAACCCGAGCCGGTTTTTTTAGAAAAACGGTGTGCCCACACGATTTTCTTATTTTTAAAACGTTTATAAATAATACGATAAGCAAAAAATACCGGCATGTATAAATTTACCCTCCTCTGCCTCGTTCTGACTTTTTTTGGAACAACGGCGTCTGCCCAAACATTCAACCAGGTCGAGCTCGAGGCAACGCTTACCTGCATTAAAACCGAAACCTCGCCCCTGGAAATACCGCTTACCCGGGTGGAGCATTTCATCACCCTGGCTGTGCGTAGTCACGGCACGGCCACAGCGGGAATTTTAGAAGTCCGAAGTTCAGCCGACAACCGTACCTGGAGCACCTGGCAAACGCTGGCCGATGATCCGCACGTGGATTTGCCGGCAGGCCAGCGCCAATTCAACATGTTGTTTTTGCCGGTCGACAGCCGCTATGTGCAGGTACGCGCCATCGGGCTGTGTGCCGATCTGGGGGTTAGCTTGTTTTTTTATTCGCCGGTTGATTTGCCTTCGGAAAATCCCGTTGCGCTGGATCAGCCCCTGGGGTTCCGGAATTGCCCCTGCGCCCTGCCGGCCTATGTGAACCGTGCGGGCTGGGGCGGCCCGCCCAACCAACAACCGGGCTGCACCCCGTCGTATACCACGGTTACCCACCTTTTCGTGCACCACCAGGCCGGGGTAGCCAATCCACCTTATGCTGCGGTGGTCGCATCCATCTGGAACCTGCACGTGAATACCAACGGCTGGTGCGATGTCGGTTACCAATGGCTGATCGCTCCCGACGGTACGGTTTATCAGGGCCGCTCCGGTGGCAACAATGTGGTGGGCGCGCATGCTACCGGCCTGAACGGCAACACCATGGCGGTTTGTATGCTGGGCAATTTTCAGAATGACCAACCCACACAGGCTGCCCTGGAGAGCCTAAATGCGCTGTTGGCCTGGAAATGCTGCGACAGCGATATCGATCCGACCGGCACATCAGTGCATGCCGGCTCGGGCCAGACGTTTAAACATATCAGCGGGCACCGCGATGGCGCCGCCACCCTTTGCCCCGGCGATAATATGTATGCGCGGTTGCCCAATGTGCGCACGGGGACCGATTCACTGTACACCGACCCTTCCGGTTGCGACGGCATTTGGCCGCCGGCTAATGACAACTGTGCGGGTGCTGTAGCGCTGACCAGTTTGGAAAGTTGTTTGCCCGAAAGCAGCACCACCAATGAGGCGCTGGCCTCGGGTGTCGCGATCCCAGTGTGCAGTGGTTTTTCCAGCGGAACGGCGCTGGATGTGTGGTTCCGGTTTAATGCAGCGGCCACCCACCATCAGGTGACGGTGACACCAACAGGCGTTCTTCCGGATGCGCTCGACGCCGTGGTGGCGGTGTACGACGGCGCCTGCGGCGCTTTGGAACTGGTGGCCTGTGTGGATGCTCCGGGCGGCGCCGGTGTGCCAACTACTCTGGACCTTCCAGGGCTGACGCCAGGACACGATTATTCTATCCGGGTGTTCGACTACGGCAATGCCCAGGCTGCCGACGGCCGCTTTGATATTTGCGTTACACATGGCGCCGCGGTGAGCACGTCGGAGGAATTTGATCTGGCGGGTATGCAGGTTTTCCCGAATCCGAGTAACGGAAGGGTTCGCGTTGAACTGCGTGTATCAGACCCGGGAGATGGAAACATCCGGGTTTTTTCAGCAACCGGGCAGCTGGTGTTGGAACGCAATACAAATGCCGGGGCGTTTGATCTGGATTTGACGGGCCGGCCCGCGGGGTTGTATGTTTTGGAATTTCAAACCGGCAGCGGGGTGTTGCGTCAGATGCTGGTGTTAAATTAGTGTCAGTTTTGGATAGGTTTATCTGAAATATTTCAGATGAGGCTGTATCAAAAAGAGAGAAATCTGAAATACCCGCCGTAGAATATTTTATTTACCACGGAGACACGGAGGCCACGGAGTTTGATTCTCCGTGGCCTCCGTGTCTCCGTGGTGAAAATTTGGAATTGCCTGCGCGTGCGAGGACTTATGATACAGCCTCATCTGGAAAAGCGTTCCAGGTTGACATGATTTATCAATCCTATCTAAAACTTACCCTAAATTAAGAATTTCCCATCCTTGTAAATCTGCTCCCCGTCGGCCCAAACCTCCCCGCCGCGGGTCATGTCGGTGATCATGTCCCAGTGCACCGAAGATTCGTTTTTGCCGCCGCACTGGAGGTAGCTTTGGCCGATGGCCATGTGCATGGTGCCGCCGATTTTCTCGTCGAACAGGATGTTTTTCGTCATGCGGTTGATGTCGTAGTTGGTACCAATGGCGGCTTCGCCAAAACGCCGGGTGCCGGGGAGCTGGAAAATGCGGTCGAGGAAATCCTTGCCGCGGCGGGCTTCCCATTTTTCGATATAACCGGCTTTTACCCAAAGCATCACCTCTTCCACTTCATGTCCCTGGTAAAGCCCCGGATAGGAAAAATGCACGGTGCCTTCCACACTGTCTTCCACCGGACTGGTGTACACTTCGCCGGAGGGCATGTTGGTTTGGCCGTCGGAGTTCATCCACTTGCGGCCTTCGGTGTTGAAGGAAATATCGGTGCCTTCGGTGACGTAGCGCACCTGCGTGCAGGCGTTGAGGTGGTCGACGATGCGTTGTTGTTTGGCACGCACGTCGAGCCAGGCTTGCATGGGATCGGGTTCGAACAGTTTACAGGCGCCGAACACAAAATTTTCGTATTCGCTCAGGCTCATGCCCGCTTCCTGGGCCGAGGCGTCGGTGGGGAACTGGCAGAGGTTGCGGCGCAGGCGCCGGTCGGCAGTGCGTTCGAAGTAGGCTTTGTTGATCGGTTTCATGGCCTCCTGCCGGACTTTGGCGGGATCGCTTGGTGCGTTTTGCATTTCCCGCAGGTTGAATGGCGCCCGGATGGCCAGGTAGCAATCGAACGTTTCCATAGCCAGTTGGTGCAGGGGCGGCAGCGTGTTGAGCGCGTCGGTGGAAGCGTTTTCCAGAAAAATGCGCTCGCGTTCGCGAAAGGAAAGATCGCATTCTACCAAGGCCGCGCCGGTTGCCAGGGCTTCGCGGTACACTTCGCGGACGAGGGGCTCGGCGAGGGTCGTGGTGCTGATGAAAACTTTGTCGCCCGGAGTGACCCGCAGGCAGTAGTGGGTGAGCAGGGCGGCGTATTTTTGAAGTGTGGTGGGCATGTGTTATACGTTTCCGGCAAAAGTACAGCCTTCAATTCAAAGGCAGTTCATCCCGGATTTTTTCCACCATTTCTGTGGGGAGCTCGAGCAATTCAACGATCTGCTCATTGGTAAATCCCTTTAGAATTAGTTTCTCTACGGCAATCCGAAGGCCTTCTTGACGACCTTCCTGACGACCTTCCTGAAGACCCTCCTGACGACCCTCTTGCCGTCCCTCCTGGCGTCCCTCCTGCCGTCCCTCCTGGCGTCCCTCCTGCCGTCCTTTTTGGCGTCCTTCCCTTAGTCCCACTTTCCGACCTTCCTGGCGTCCTTCTTCCCGGCCTACTTTCTTGTAGTATTTACGGGCATGTTTTTCAACTAATTCTAAGATTCCCATCTTTTTGCGGTTTGGTTGAATGATTGTTTCAAAGTCGTCATACAATTCCTCGCGGTCAAATTTCGCGTAATACTTGATAAATTCCAACAGCCGGCGGATACGCTCCCGGGGAATATTTTTTCCAAAAAGCCGCCGGACGAGTTGAATTTTAAATACTAACAGTTGCTCATCTGATCCTTTGTTTTGGTGCAGCCCATACCAGGCCGTACTCAGTGCCAGGGCAAACAGGTTCTCCGATTTTTCGAGCTCCTGAATGTTCAAATCCGCAATTTTGCAGCTGTTGAACAGATATTCCAACCTGGTACCCATGAACTCATACCGAAATGCCTGCGGCCGGTAATCCGGCCGGTCATCGGCGAGAATCGCCAGCGCAGTGACATCGCGTTGATAGAGATCGCGAATGCGGTACTGGTAGATATACATGCGCTCGGCAAAAAGCGGATCGGGATACGACTGGGCCTCTACATGCAGCAGAAACCAACTGTCAACGCCGTTTTTCAGCCACACCTTGACCAATTTATCCACGATGCGCTTCTTCGACGTTGATTCGGGATAAATTTTGAGTAACTCCTGATCCAGGAACTCAAATGGCCGTTGAAAATCAATTTCCGGTAAAAATGGTTGGTAAAACCAATGTAGAAAATCGTCGAAGAGATCTTCCAGAATCGCTTTCCAAAGCTGATCGCGGGGTATGTGAAACATGTACAGGCATTTGTCGGGAACGATTCTGGCTGGTTTAAAAAAAACAAAAATGATTATTTTATTACATAAATCAAAACATTTTATTTTAATTTTATCGCCGGATAAACTTTCTATTTTTGCCGGAATCACACGAGTTGGGGATTGCGGAGCGGTTCACCATTTCTGACACAGTTATTTGAACAACGCCCCCCAATGACCCAAAAACACCCATCCCACATGGCGCATTATCTCGACGAACTCAACGATGTCCAACGCGCGGCCGTAACGACCACCGAAGGCCCGGTGCTCGTCATTGCCGGACCTGGTTCGGGAAAAACCCGGGTGTTGACTTACCGAATTGCACATTTGCTGGAGCAGGGCGTAGCGCCCTGGCAGATCCTGACGCTCACGTTTACCAACAAGGCTGCCCGGGAAATGAAGGAACGTATTGAGAAGGTGGTGGGCCCGCGCGCCCAACAGGTGTGGGCCGGTACATTTCACTCGATCTTTGCCCGAATCTTGCGCTACGAAGCCCAACACATCGGTTTTCCAACCAACTTTTCCATCTACGATACCGACGATACTATGAGTCTCCTGAGGGCCATCCTCAAAGAGATGAACCTCGACCCGCAGGTGTACAGTCCCGGCGCGCTGCGTTCGCGTATTTCCCTGGCGAAAAGCAACCTGGTGACTCCGAAAGCCTATCGCGACAATGCCGAGATGATGCTGCAGGACCGGCAGGCTAAACGCCCTTACATTGCTGATATATACGAAAAATATGTGGCCCGATGCCAACGCGCCGGCGCTATGGACTTCGACGATCTGTTGCTACAACTCTACCGCTTGTTTCGCGACCATGGGGCGGTGGCTGCCAAGTATCAGCAAAAATTTCGGTATGTGCACGTCGACGAATTTCAGGATACCAACTTCCTGCAGTACGCCATTTTGCGCCGCCTCCTGAAATACCCCAACAGCCCGGAAAATGTATTCGTCGTGGGCGACGATGCTCAGAGTATTTACGCCTTCCGTGGCGCGACCATCGACAATATTTTCGATTTTGAAAAAGACTACCCGGCCCTGAAAACATTCAAACTGGAGCAAAACTATCGCAGTACGCACCACATCATCGAAGCCGCCAATGAGGTGATCACGTACAACCGGCGCCAGCTGCAAAAAACGATCTGGACCGACCGCGAAGACCGGCATAAGATCAAGTTGCTCAAATGCATTACCGACGATGAAGAAGGCCGCCGCGTCGCTGACTTGATCCTGGAGCAAAAACACCGGCACCACCTGCCTAATTCGGACATTGCCATTTTGTACCGTACCAATGCCCAAAGCCGAAAATTTGAAGAACACCTGCGCCGCCTCAACCTGCCCTACCGGGTGTTTGGCGGCTTGTCGTTCTATCAGCGCAAGGAGGTGAAAGATTTTGTCGGGTACCTGCGCCTCGCGGTCAATTCGAACGACGAGGAAGCCCTGCGGCGGGTTGTCAATTATCCGGCGCGCGGCATCAGCCAGGCCACGGTGGATAAAATCAGCCAGTACGCCGGCCAGCAAAATATCAGCATGTGGGATGCCATGTTGTTTGTGGATGTAACGCCGAGAGCGCGCAAGGCTATCGCCGATTTTCGCAGCCTGGTGGAAAACTGGCAGCGCCGGGCTCAAACGGACAATGCCTACAAACTCGCTACCGATATTTTGCGGCAATCCCGCCTGCTGGACACGCTCAAAAGCGATAACAGCCCCGAAGGTATCGGCCGGCTTGAAAACGTGAACGCCGTGCTGGATGCCATCAGTGAATTTACCGACAACATCGAACCCGTTGCCGGTGACGATCCGGATGTACTGAATGCCCAAAATAGTGACAAGTCGCTCGCCGCTTACCTGCAAACGATCAGCCTGCTGACCGATGCCGACGAGGCGGTTAACGAACGGGATTATATCACCCTGATGAGTGCGCACGCTGCCAAGGGACTGGAATTTCGAAGCATTTTCGTGACCGGCCTGGAGGAAAATCTGTTCCCCTCGTTCATGGCCCTGGAAGACCCCAATGGCCTCGATGAAGAGCGCCGTTTGTTTTATGTTGCGATCACCCGGGCCAAGGAGCTGCTCACCATTTCCTATGCCCAAAATCGCTACCGTTACGGGCAGATCCGCACCAGCGAGCCGTCGCGGTTTTTAGAAGAAATCAATACCGAGCATTTTGAATTGCTCGGCGGGATTGGCGCCGCGCGTCCGCCGGTTCCGCAGGCGATCAACAACCCGCGCGCCAGCGTGAGTGGCTATTTTGCCAAACCGCGCAACCAGCAACGGGCGCCACTGGTTGCCCCGGCCGATTTCAAACCCTCACCTCCGGAGGCCATAGTGGCTGGCGTGACGGTGCGACATCTAAAATTTGGCGAAGGCCAGGTTAAAAATGTGGAAGGTCCGCAAGGCAACAAAGTGGCTACCATCCAGTTTGCCGGTGATGATTTGCCGGAACGGCGGATCGTGTTGCGCTTTGCGAAGTTGCAGGTGGTTTAATATACCCTGGAAGATAGTGTTTTGCAAAAAAACTGGGGCGGTTGTCTATTGTCGGCGTGACTCGAAGTCACGCCGACAATGCACAAGGCATTATCACGTTCGCAAACCACTGCATGTTTTGTAGAATTATTTTTTGCTGAAAAAACTACGCCGCACAGGAGCAATCTCCGGTGCGGCGTAATTTTTTTCCAGGAAACCCGTCGTATTTACTGGAAGCAGGCGAAAAGGTTGTTGTTGCCTTTGTAGTGCGAACTGCCTTGCAGCAACAGACGGAAAAAGTCGATCAGCGGAATAATCCCGAACAGACCAAAAATCGTTAGGATGTACCACAGGATGATAATGCCGTCGCTACCCAGGTAAACCCGGTGGATACCAAGACCACCAAGTACCAAAGCCAGGATAGCACCTACGATCCCTTCGTTGTCGGTTTCGCCGCCGCGGGCTTTTTTCTTGTTGAATTTGAACAAGCGCTCTTTTTTGGAGTGGGAGCTAAACTTGCCTTTGTTGTGCTTGATGCCCTCCACATAAGAGGCATAAGACGAACCGGAAGCCGGTACCGACTCCACACTGGCAAGCACGGGCGTTGCTTGTGCCATCAAAAAAAGGCTGAATAAAACTAGGGTAAACAAACGCATGATCGAATGAGTTTGATTGGTGAAAAAAAGTGAATTCAGAAGGCGAAAGTACAAAAGGCCGCCCTCAGTTTTTAATTAATTCCCCCATCTTCCAATTTTGTTTCCGCATTTTAACCAGCAGGGAATACTCACCTTTCGGCAAAGTATCCAGTTGCACCGTGCCCCCCCGCTGTTTCCAACTTTTCCACACATGCCCTTGTACATCAACCAGTTTGAACTCCACTTTTTCCTTGGGGCCAATCCCGGCAATGGTATACGTGCGCCCTTCGGTTCCGGCAGCAATATCCAGGTCAAAACCGACGCTGGCCTGCCTGCGCGTAGTCGAAACAGCCCCGGCAAACAACCACCGGTACGCTGCCGGAAATTCGCGTCGCCAGAACCACTCCGAGTGTTGCCCGTCGGCAGGCATGGTGAAGTAAATGTCGGTCGGTTGAAAGCCTGCCGAAAGCATGGCATTGCCAACCTGGACCAGGTCGGATTCGACATAATCCGGCTCCTGGCCACCGGCCAAAAAATACATTTTGCCCGGGTAGCGCTTCGGGTGGTTGCGCACATCGAGTGCAACAGAATCGCCGGCAAACCAAAACGCCGGTGAAAATACCCCGGCCATGCTGTACACATCGGGCCGTTCGGTGAAGGCATACATCGAGATCAGGCCGCCCATGCTGCTGCCCAGGATGGCGGTGGTTTGCGGGCCGGGCAAGGTGCGATATATCGAGTCGACGTAGGGTTTCAGGGTGTTGACCAGAAAGTCGAGGTATTTTTTGCCCTGGCCGCCGCCGTATTCTTCGTTTACCCACGGGGAGTATTCGTCGAGGCGGGCGCCCTCGCCATTGTCGATACCGATGGCGATGCAGCCGTAATCCCCCTGGTTGAACATGTTGTTAAGCGCCTCATCGATCTGCCACTCGCCGAAGCTGCTGGTTTGGTTGTCAAACATATTCTGCCCGTCGTGCAGGTAGAGCACCGGGTAGCGTTTTTTCGATGTGGCATAGTCCGGCGGCAGATATACCCAGATGCGGCGGCTGCGCTTCAATTGGGGCATGTAAAATTTGTCGGCCAGGATAAACACGTTGGGCGCCGCTGTACCGCCGCCGCCGGTATCGCGGTCTTCCCAGGCGGGAATGCTGACCTGGATGGTTTTTGGCTTGCCGTCGTATTGCAGGGTGCGGTTGGGGCGGAATTTGCCTGATTCGTTGCCTTCCACCGTGGCCCAGGAGCCGCGGGTGATCTTGTACTCCAAAAAACCAGCCTGGGGTTTCAGCGTGATGCTGTACTGCCCGTTTTCCAGGGCCGTGAACCGGTAGTTGTTGTCGCCGGGATTCCAATTGTTGAAATTGCCGACAAGATAGAGTTGGTCGGGCGCCGGGGTGTTGGCCGGGATGGAGGTGATCTGAATAGTCAGTTGGCCAAAGAGCAGGGTAGGGGCAAGGGCCAAAAGCAGGAGGTACTGTCGTAGTTTGTGCATGTGTTCGGTTGTTGGAAAAGGGCAAAATTACGACGGTAACACGGCCGCCAGTTAGAAGACAAGTAAAAATTGCCTACTGTTATTTTAGGGGTGTTAAGAAAAATTTTGGACGCTGTTTGTAGAGCATTTCACGCAGAGTTGCACAAAGGGAATGCACAGAGTTCCGCGGAGTTGCCATCCCGAAGAAGGAAAACTCTGCGGAACTCTGTGTGAAAAACTCCGCGGAACTCTGCGTGAAATGCTCTACGGATAAAATTTTAGTAAAAAAATATTTCTCTTAACACCTCTAACTGTTATTTCAGAAATTTGGATTGCATCGTTACCACTCCCGCTTCCCAAACTTCTCCCCCATCAACGTCCACAACTCCGTATCATTCGTCCCAAACCCAAGTGCCCAAAATCCAGCGCCGGCCAGCCGTCGTTCCTTGATCCAATCAAATTTTTGCGCCAGCGCTTTTTTCCCGTCAAACCACATTTGCGCGTTCCGGCCACGCGAGTCCCGGTAAACAAAATAGCTCGACGCGCTGGCCGAGTCGTACACCGTTTTTTGTTGTTTTTCTTCAATAAAACCCTGCTTGATATTATCGATGGTTGTGTGGCCCAGAAAATGCCGCGCGCGGCTTGGGAGCCGGTTTTCAGGGGTGTTCCAGGCGGCGCCGTAGAAGGGCAGGGCCACAATGAATTTGTCGTGTCGGACACCCTGGCCGAGATAATAATCCACCGAAGCATCGAGGCTGTAGTTGCCCCAGGTATTGCTGTTTTTCAACGGTGCTATCGGTCCGGCATGTTTGCTGAAGGCGCCCGCGTAGTCGTAGCCCATCAGGATGTAATAATCGATATGCGGATCGATGGCGGCGATCTGAAACACCTTGTTCCAGTCGACATTGTAAATGGCCAGAGTGATGGTGTACGCTGGGTTTTGCGCTTTCAGTGTTTTGGACAGCCGGATCAAAAACCGGGTGAAATCATCCCGGTTTTCGCCGGGGACGGCCTCAAAGTCGATGTTCACACCGTCGCCGTTGCGGCGTTTGAGCATGCTGGCCAGACTGTCGATGAGGGTTTGCTGCGCAAGGGTGTTGGTCAGCAGGGTTTGGTTTGCGGTTGCGCCGAAATTCGAAACCGTCAAAAAAACCTTGCAGCCCTGCGCATGCGCACTGTCGATGAGCCCGGTGCTTTCCCAGTTGAACGCATTTTTGGGCTTGCCGGTACGCGGGTCGGGGATGTACGAGAAGTACCCGATAGCCCAAAGCAGGGAGAAATCGTAGTAGCTGTATGCAGTTCCCGACGTGTACATGTGCCAGCCGAATGTTTTGAAATCCGGATGCCGAACATGACCGGAGTCCATCTTTTTGGCGCCGGGAATGGCATTCAAGGCAGCCCATTCGGATTCCGAACGATCGGGATGCCCCTCGAATAATTTATAAAACTCATGATGCACGCCGATGTACTCCGACCCGGACCCTGAACCGGAGTTGCCACAAGCGTAAAAAGTCAGGCCAATAAAAAAAAGTAAGTACCGCATCGTTCCTTTTGGTTGAGAGCGGCCCAAGTTAGGCAATCCTCCACGGACCTCTGTCGGTCCAGGCTGTTGGAACAGCCCTGCAAGGTTGCAGTGCTTGTAGATCGGGATGCGCGTTTAGGTTCCCTTCATCTTATTCCAGTCGATACAAGTTCATGAAAAAGCCGCCCGGGTCTAGGAAACCCGGACGGCAAACCAAAATTTTCATTTTAATTCCTGAATCCCGATCAATACTGCACCGTTGAACTCAACACCGACCCCTGCGGATGTATCCGGTCAATACTTTTGGGTAAACCCTGCGCATTGTATTCATAGGCATAGGTGGTGGTGCTCACAGTACCGTCTTCCGCTTGCACGCTTACCTTGCGCGGATTGTTGAACTGCAATCGCAATTGCGGGATGTAGGGATAGCGCAGCTGCCAGCTGAGCGGATTGATCTTATCGTCAAAATCGCTGTACGTTGTTGTTTCCAGCAATTTGAACTGATCGACGCCGGTTTGTTCAAATACCTCTACTTTGTTCAAATTGCCACGGTTGTCGTAGCCAAAAACGTGTTTGTACACATCATCCGGTTCGCCGGGTATGCTGGGAATACGCCAGGTTTCCTGTGCCATCCGGTTGTTCGAATAGAGGTAAGTTACTTCTTTGGCCAACGCGCCGCCGGGGTACAATTCCCGGGTTTTGTGGATCAGGTTGCCGTGGTAGAGAAATTGCGTAGTGAAGCCGCCGGTATAGTTCAACTGAACCGGCCGGTTTTGGCTGTCGTAGGTGAAATCGTAGATCATGGTCCTGATCTTGGTGGGGTCGCCCTGCACGTATTGATATTGGAAGATTTCCTGCATTACCTGCCCCTTATCGTTGTACGCGAAGGTCTGGTGATCGGTTTCGGTCCACCGTTGCTGGCGTACAAGCGCATGCGCAGGGAGCGGGTTGGGTAGTTGTTGCTGTGGCGAATCGCCGCCCGGCGGTTCCGATACGGGCTCTTTTTTACAAGCAGTTGCGGCGAGCAAAACCGCCAGCGGCAACAGCATGAGCAATCTGGTGTGTTGTTTCATAGCTAAGTTGTTTATGGTTCAATATTCAAGTTGCCTCACCTTGTCACCTGCATATCCACATCTTCCATGTCGCGGCGGAGCAGCAAGCCTGTGGCCACCGCCGCAATGACGGTGCGCGTTTCGGCGTCCAGCCGCTCGTCGATCCAAACGGTGCCTTTGTTGATGGTGGATACAGCCCCCACTACGGCATTGTCGATGCGGAATTCGTGGCCGTACACGGTGAGTTCTTTCATCCAGTCGGGCTGGCCTTTCAGCCCGCGAATCGCCTCGATGGCAATTTGTTGTTCGCCGTTGCGGATAAAACCTGCGGAGGCTTTTTCCCGGAGAAAATCGCCATTGGGGTTGTGCAGGATAAAGTCCCAGTTGGCGCCTCCCTGGTCAACGGTAATATTCCCGGCGAAATAGTTTTGATAATCCAGTTGGATGCCGAAAAAATCGCGGACCAGTTCGATTTCCGTGCTTTTGAATTTGCTGATGCAGGCCACGGTGGCCTTTGTGTTTTCGGGACCAAATTGGGCGAAGCTCAGTTTTTCCTTGGCGCCCTGAAAACGCAGGATGAACGGAATGTCGTAGCCTTTCGTCCAGCCGCGGCGCACTTTGTCGGTGGTGTAATCGCCGTAGCGGATGACCTGCCCGATCTGCAAGCCGTTTCGGCCTTTCACCGGCATGGCGCCGGCGGAGAGCGACGGATCGAGCACGAGTTCGGGGGTATGGCAGGCGACGAGCCCGGTGAGCGCCAGCAGCGAGATGACTATTTTGAAATGCATACTTGTTGCGTTTAAAAAGATGAATGAATGCTTGGACTGACGCTCCCGAAACTTCGGATGTTGCACGCCTTATTGTTTTACAATTTTTCCGGTATACAAATCTGCGCCCTGGCGGGCCGACAGGGTGTACACCCCCGGAGGCAATGCCGTCAGATCGAGCGTGGCCGTGCCGGCTTGCAGCACTTGCGATTGGACCCGTTGGCCGCCAAGGGTAAAAAGTTGTACCTGAGCTTCCTGTTCGAGCTGAAAGCGCACCTGATCCGTAGTCGGGTTGGGCGATACTTGCAAGGGCAGCGCCGGGCGCGGTGAAGGCTTTACCGGCACGAGACCGAGGTAGTAGTAGAATTTTTTGCTGTCGAGTTTCCAGTCGAACAAATCGTCGTCCCAGTACAGCACCATTTCCTGCGCGAGGTTTTCAGCATCCACATAGCCGTACACAATGAGCTCATTTGGGTCGGACTGGTACACGTTGTTTGTTTCAACGCTGCTTAACCGTTCAGCAAAATCGTAGCCGTACTCCACCCTTTTAAGGAGAATCCAGGTTGACGACCCTGGAATGTACTTGAACTCAAGCGTGTGCCGAATTTTCCCAAAAAGCATGTAGGCGATGTTGCGCCGGCTTTCATACTGGAACTCCAGGCCGTCGTGTACCGATTTCACTAGTTCGATAGGCTGATGATCATAGTAAGTGATCTCCGTGCGACTGTCCGGATACGTGAACCCGTCAATGACGGTAAAACTTTCAATCAGGTGGTTATCACCATCATCGTTGTAGCGGTATAGGTCCAGAAACTCCAGGGTGTCGCCCAGCAGGTATATCTCGGAAGTCGTGGTTTGCAAACGGTCTTCAGTATCGAATGCATTGGCGACGAAAAAAATCCGGGACCAGACCATGCCGACAGAATCCCAACCATAGGTGGCTACTGAATCCAACAAGTCGTTCGAATCGCCGTGCGGAAAAATTTGCAACCAGGAGTCGAGCCTGAATTGCTGCGTTTCAGCGTCGTATACTTCGGCGAGCACATCCACCAGCCGCTGCCGGTCGTCGGTATAGATCGACGAGCGGTTGAGCGGGAGCCAGGCGCCGTTGTCATAAATAAATTCGGTTTCAATTTTCAAGCCCTGTTGCGGGTAGCGGTAGGTCGTGCGGAAAACCGGTGTGCTGTCGCCGGGCCAGCCGCCGGTGTACTGGTGGAAGGTTTTTGTGGAGTCGAGTTGTAATGCCCCATTGCCGCTAAAGCCTGTGGCCGGTGTGTGCATGGCGGGCATGTCGAAACCCGCACGGTTCAGCGATTTTACCAGGGTGTACGTCCAGTTTTCGGCATAGGGTTTCACACTTGGCGAAAGGTTTTTTTGGGAAAAAACCGGCGTTAGCGCCAAGCCGAGAAAGCAGATAAAAAAGACCAGGTGTTTCATAAAGACAGGATTTTTTTTGTCGGATCGGGCATGCGGCTTCCCGGCCGGCAACGTGCCGGAAGGTTGCTGCAACCCTGTTTTTGTTTTTGTTGGAACAAAGGTGCCGGGAGTGCCGGCGGCGGAACAAGAATGAATTTCCGAATGCCCGAAAACGGGCGACGAATGCCGGATTCAGCGGCCCAGCCAATCTTTGAAATCCGTCATCCGGTCGCCGCTCACGAACACGTCTTGCCGGGCTTTTGGCGCGAGTTCGAGTTTGAGTTTGCCCTTGTAGTGGGTCAACACGGTTTGAATGGCCGGAAAACTCACCAGGTACTGGCGGCTGATGCGGAAATAGTGCCGGGGATCGAGCAGGCTCAC
The DNA here is from genome assembly GCA_020636075.1 of Lewinellaceae bacterium. Lineage (GTDB taxonomy): Bacteria > Bacteroidota > Bacteroidia > Chitinophagales > Saprospiraceae > M3007. Next base: position 59,568 of record JACJYO010000013.1, read on the forward strand.
CAGTTTGTCGAGGCTGAAATCGATGGGCAGGTGCTGGCCGTCTCGGGTAACGAGGAAGGTGATTTTTTCATTGGAATAAAAATAGGCGATCTCTGCCGTTTCAATGCTGCGGATCTTGGTGCCCACCGTGATCATAAAACGCGATTTGTATTCCGGCGCCGACTGCCCGATGGAGCGCAGCAGAGTATTAAAATCGGGTTTTGAAAACTGCTCCTTCAGGCTTTTGTACTTGTCCAGCGCGGCAATGAGCTCGATGAGGTTCACCGGCTTGAGCAGGTAATCGATGCTGTTGACTTTGAAGGCCTTGATCATGTACTCGTCGTAGGCCGTGGTGAAAATAACCGGGGCGGTGAGCGGCGCCAGGTCAAAAATTTTAAAACACAGATCGTCCTCCAGGTGGATGTCCATAAACACCAGGTCGGGCGCGTCGTGCTGGCGCAGCCATTGCACCGACTCGGCTACGGAGGGCAGGATAGCCAGGACCTTAATACCGGCATCGTATTTTTTAAGCATGCCTTCCAGGCGTTGGGCGGTGAGGGCTTCGTCTTCGATGATGATGGTGTTCATAAAGCGCAGTGTGCGTCGTGTTTAAAGTAATTGCCGGTACAAAAGTGCGTGGATACCTGCCTGCTGTGCAAGTCAATTGTGACCGGTGCCTGAATTTGGAGGAGGAATACCCAAAAAAACGAGCCGGGTCTGATTTGGCCGGTCAGCCAATTTAAATATCTTGCAATCCATATTTTACTTATTTCTAACGCATAACCTATGAAAACGGCCTTCCGTAGTTTGTCCTTCCTGTTCATTTTCCCCTTCTTTTCCCTTTCCATTGCTCAAACCCAAACCAACACGCCACCGGCTGCGGCCCTTGCCGAAAAAATGCAGGCAGCCGATATTTTGTTTTTGGAAAACAAAGGCCAAATCCGAGGCCCGCGCGGCGAAGCCCGTCCCGACATGCTTTTTCTGGCAAAAGGGCAGGGCTGCAAAGTCCTGGTGACGGCCAACGGCCTGAGTTATCAGTTTGAAAAAACGGAATACCCCGAGGGTTACCAACCCCGGAACCGGCGCGATATCGACCGCTCCAAACAACAGGAACTTGAAAAACAGATCCGCCGCCGCACCCATCGCGTAGACATGCGCCTGGCCGGCGCCAATCCCAACCCAACCATCCACCGCGAACAAGCGGCAGCCTACTACGAAAACTACTACAACATCCCGGAAGCCCCGGAGGGCATCCTGGGTGTGCGCGCCTACGAAAAACTCCGCTTCGAGCAGGTGTACCCCGGCATCGACTGGCTGCTGTACAGCAACGGCCAGGGGCTGAAATACGATTTCGTGGTGCAGCCCGGCGCCGACCCTTCGCTGATCCGCATGGACTACAGCTGGGCCGATGCACTAAAACTCAACCCCGACGGCTCGCTGTCCATTGGCACCGCGCTGGGCGAACTGACCGAAGCGGCGCCCGTCTGTTTTCAAGGCGATCAAAAAATTCCTGCGCAGTTTGTGCTGGACGGGAATACCGTATCTATTGCCCTGGCAGCCTATGACCGGCAGCAACCGCTGGTGATCGACCCTTGCGTGGTTTGGGGGACGTATTACGGTGGCCCTTACAATGAATTTGACTCGTTCACTGCAACGGATGCTGCAGGCCATGTATATCTGGCAGGGCTTACCACATCGATGTCCGATATCGCCGCAGGTGGGCATCAGAACACTCTCGGTGACGATGTAGATGCCTTTTTAGTACAGTTTGATGCGGCTGGCATACGGCAATGGGGGACGTACTACGGTGGATCGGGATGGGACTGGGGAAATTCTTTGGCTACCGACGGCCAGGGTCATGTCTATTTGGCTGGTTATACCGAATCAAGTGACGGCATCGCCTTTAGCGGGCATCAGAATGTCTATGGCGGCTATGGAGATGCCTTTTTAGTGCAGTTTGATGCGGCCGGAGTGCGGCAGTGGGGGACGTACTACGGAGGTTCGGAAAGAGAATATGGAAATTCGGTAGCTACCGGCAGCCAGGGTCATGTTTATTTGGCTGGTGAAACTGGTTCAAGTGAAGGCATAGCCTTTGGTGGACATCAGGATAATTATGGCGGCACTACCGACGCCTTTTTAGTGCAGTTTGATGCGGCCGGAGTGCGGCAGTGGGGGACGTACTACGGTGGATCGGGATACGACTGGGGAGGTGCTTTAGCTACCGACGGCCAAGGTCATGTCTATTTGGCTGGTGATACTTATTCAGGTGACGGCATAGCCTTTGGTGGGCATCAGAATATTTATGGCGGCAATGATGACGCCTTTTTAGTGCAGTTTGATGCGGCTGGTGTGCGGCAATGGGGAACATACTATGGAGGTTCGGATGAAGACTGGGCAAATGCTTTAGCTACCGACGGCCAAGGTCATGTTTATATGGCAGGTAATACAGAATCAAGTGACGGTATAGCCTTTGGCGGGCATCAAAATAGTTATGGCGGCAATGATGACGCTTTTTTGGTGCAGTTTGATGCAACTGGTTTGCGGCAGTGGGGAACATATTATGGGGGATCGGATTACGACAGCGGAAAATCACTAGCCGCCGACGAGCAAGGCTATGTCTATCTTGCTGGCGGAACCAGTTCAAGTGACGGCATAGCCTTTGGCGGGCATCAAAATATCATTGGTGGCGGTCAAGATGCTTTTTTGGTGCAGTTTGATGCGGCCGGCATACGGCAATGGGGCACGTATTATGGGGGATCGGATGGTGACTCTGGCAATTCAGTAGCCACCGATGGGCAAGGCTATGTCTATCTTGCTGGTGGAACCGGTTCAAGTGACGGCATAGCCTTTGGCGGGCACCAGAATGTTTATAACGGGGATAGTGATGCTTTCCTGGTCAAAATCTACCCCGCCGGCCTGGCACTCTCCGAAACCATAACCCCCATTACCTGCAAATCCACTTTGGATGGTTCCATTGTTGTGGCAATCTCCAATGGCCCTGCAGGGGTAACCTACAATTATAGTTGGTCCAATGGCGCCACGACACCGGACGTTTCAAACCTGGCAGAAGGCGCCTATACCGTCACGGTAAGCTATGGCGCTGCGTGCTCCACCGTCAACAGCTATACGGTGCCCGGCCCGCCAAACTTTGTCAGTTCGAGTTCCAACCGGACGCATACCTGCTTCAATCAGCAAAAAGGGGTTGCGCGTATAACGGCATTTGGGGGCTGGGGTGATTTTACCTACCTATGGAGCAATGGGGAGACAACTTCCCAGATTGCCAACCTGCCTGCCGGCACTTACACCGTGACTTTCACAGACCAGGGTGGTTGTAGTGCTACCAATAGTTTGACTATCAACGCTATAGGTGGCGGCCCCGTTAGCTTTTCGACGGTGAATCAGCAGCTGGTTTCGGGTGAAGCCCTGTCCATCACGATGGATGGCATGGGCAACTCCAACTGGTTTGCCTGGTTTGCCGGCCAACAATCAAATATTCAGGCGCTGCAGCCCGACAACGGCATCTGGAGTACTTTGGATGGTGCTTTCACAAAAATTGTGGACGTGCAAACGCCGCGCTCCTTCGGGAAGGTGGAAATCGGGGTGACACCGGAGTACTTTGCCGGCTGTTATGGCGATACGGTGTGGTTTGCCTACAACCTGGTGCCCAACCAGTCCGGCATTTTCATCCCCGAAATTTACACGCCCAACGGCGACGGCCAAACCGATTTCTGGACGATCACCCTGCCCGCCGACTTCCAGAATGCCCGCGTAACCGTGTACAATCGCGCCGGCGCCAAGGTGTACGAGGGCGACGCTGCGGTACCCTGGGATGGCGCCAATGTCCCCGACGGCACATATTTCTACATGCTCGCCTACACTGTGGCCGGCCAACAAAATACACTTAAAGGAGCGGTGACTATTTTGCGTACGAATTAGGGGGCTAAACATTTCGAAGGAGTGAACTACTTTTCAAATTGAACTTTTCAAATTAGACTTTTGACTTAAAAAGAATGATTCTGGCTTTGGGAAATTTCTTTTAAGTCAAATTGGAAAAGAAAAATTTGAAATTTGAAAAGTGGTTCACCCCCTCGGATTTCTTAAGTTGCCGGGAGGCGCCACCGAAGCGCAAAAGCGCATCGTAATCTTTCCCGGCATCCCCAAAAAGAAACAAGGAACGCACTAAAAATACACCACGTACCATGCAATCATTGAAAACAATAGTCCCATTCCTGCTACTAATGAGTAGCGCGCTAGGCGCGCAAACCTCTCAAAGTGCTGCCTTCAACAAAAAAATGCAGTCTGCAGAAATTCTTTTTTTAGAAAACAAAGGCCAACTCCGAGGCCCGCGCGGCGAAGCCCGTCCCGACATGCTTTTTCTGGCAAAAGGGCAGGGTTGCAAAGTCCTGGTGACGGCCAACGGCCTGAGTTATCAGTTTGAAAAAACGGAATACCCCGAGGGCTATCAACCCCGGAACCGGCGCGATATCGACCGCACCGAACAACAAGAACTTGAAAAGCAAATCCGCCGCAGCACCCACCGCGTAGACATGCGCCTGGCCGGCGCCAACCCAAACCCAACCATCCACCGCGAACAAGCGGCAGCCTACTATGAAAACTACTACAACATCCCGGAGGCCCCGGAGGGCATCCTCGGTGTGCGCGCCTACGAAAAACTCCGCTTCGAGCAGGTGTACCCCGGCATCGACTGGCTGCTGTACAGCAACGGCCGGGGGCTGAAATACGATTTCGTGGTACAGCCCGGCGCCGACCCTGCGCTGATCCGCATGGACTACAGCTGGGCCGATGCACTGAAACTCAACCCCGACGGCTCGCTGTCCATTGGCACCGCGCTGGGCGAACTGACCGAAGCGGCGCCCGTCTGTTTTCAAGGCGATCAAAAAATTCCTGCGCAGTTTGTGCTGGATGGGAACACCGTATCCATTGCCCTGGAAACTTATGACCGGCAGCAACCGCTGGTGATTGATCCTTGCGTGGTTTGGGGGACGTACTACGGCGGTCCGGATATTGACCTAGGTTTGTCGGTAGCCACCGACGGGCAAGGCCGCGTTTATATTACAGGTAGGACTTATTCAGTGGGAGACATCGCCTATGGTGGTCATCAGAATAGCTTTGGGGGGGATATTGATGCCTTTTTAGTGCAGTTTGACGCCAATGGCATTCGCCAATGGGCTACGTACTATGGGGGTACATCTAATGATGCGGGTCTTTCAATGGCTGCCGACGAACATGGCGATGTGTACGTAACAGGTGAAACGCAATCAAGTGACGGCATCGCCTTTGGTGGGCATCAAAATGTAATCGGCGGGAATACTGATGCCTTTTTAGTAAAGTTTGATGCCAATGGCGTTCGCCAATGGGCTACGTATTACGGTGGTACGCTTAATGACTATGGTACTGAAGTAACTACAGATGGGCAAGGCCATGTTTATATGGCTGGTAGAGCAGCATCAAATAACGGCATCGCTTTTGGCGGGCACCAGAATAGCATTGGAGGGTTCAGTGATGCCTATTTAGTAAAGTTTGATGCCAATGGTGTTCGCCAATGGGCTACGTATTACGGTGGTACACTTAATGATTTTGGTTCTGGATTAACTACAGATGGGCAAGGCCATGTCTATTTGGCTGGTAGCACCCAATCAAATGACGGCATCGGCTTTGGCGGGCACCAGAATAGTAAGGGCGGCGGGATTACTGATGCCTATTTAGTAAAGTTTGACGCCAATGGCGTTCGCCAATGGGCTACGTACTACGGGGATGCGGGTTTAGACTCTGGCTCTGGGGTAACTACAGATGGGCAAGGCCATGTCTATTTGGTTGGTAACACCTACTCGAGTTTCGGCATCGCCTTTGGCGGACACCAGAATAGCATTGGGGGTAGTAATGATGCCTATTTAGTACAGTTTGATGCCAACGGCGTTCGTCAATGGGCTACATACTATGGGGGTATTGGAAACGATGCTGGATATTCGGTGGTCACCGACGAGCAAAACCATGTTTATTTGACTGGTGAGACAGCTTCAGATAACGACATCGCCGTTGGCGGATATCAAAATACGCTTGGCGGCAGTAGCGATGCCTTTCTAGTGCAGTTTGATGCAGCTGGTGTGCGCCAATGGGCTACGTACCATGGGGGTACTTCTTATGACTACGGCTCTACGGTAACCACCGACGAACAAGGCTATATTTATATGACTGGTGAAACCGAATCAAGTGGCGGCATCGCCTTTGGCGGGTACCAGAATGCAAATAACGGGACTGGGGATGCCTTCCTGGTCAAAATATATCCCGCCGACCTGGAACTCTCCGAAACCATAACCCCCATCACCTGCAGCTTCCTTCCCGACGGTTCCATTGAGCTGGCAATCGCCAATGGCCCTGCCGGGGCAACTTACAATTACAACTGGTCCAATGGCGCCACAACACCGGACATTTCAAATCTTGACGAAGGCGCCTATACCGTCACGGTAAGTACCGGTGCGGCATGCACTGCCACAAAAAGTTATACCGTGCCGGGGCCGCCGCAAGGCATTAGCTGGGGCGCCGGCTGGGACGACGTTTGTTTCAACAAAAACAACGGGGAAATATACGTGAGCCCAAGTGGCGGCTGGGGCGGTTTTACCTACCTGTGGAGCAATGGCGGAGTCGATTCGGTGATTCAAAACCTGGCGCCCGGCACCTACACGGTGACTATAACCGACTCGGGGGGCTGTAGCGTGGTGGACGAATATGCGCTTGAGGTCGAAGGCGGCGGGCCGGTTTCATTTGAAACAGCCGCCCTGCAAATCAACTCCGGCGAAGCGATCGAAATCCGGATGGACGGGATGTCCAACGCCTCCCGGTTTGCCTGGTTTGTCGGCAATCAGCTGTATGCCAAAGCCGGGCAACCCCTCAGCGGCATCTGGTCTACCTCCGACGGCGCCTTTACCCATATCCTGAATTCGGATAACCTGCGCTACCCCGGGCAGGTCGAAATCGGCGTGGCGCCGCAATACTCCAACACGTGCATTGGCGATACGGTGACCTTTACCTACACGGTGATGCCAAACGAGTCCGGCATTTTTATCCCCGAAATCTATACCCCCAACGGCGATGGCCAAACCGATTTCTGGACGATCACCCTGCCCGCCGACTTCCAGAATGCCCGCGTAACGGTGTACAATCGCGCCGGCGCCAAGGTGTACGAGGGCGATGCTGCGATGCCCTGGGATGGCGGCAATGTCCCCGACGGCACGTATTTCTATGTGCTTGAATACACGCGGACCGGCCTCCAACAGATGGTTAAAGGGGCGGTAACGGTCTTGCGAACGAATTGAAACCGCCGCCGCACCTTTTTAAAGAAAATTAAGATCAAACAAATCAGTTCAACTATAAAAAACAAATCCAGATGAACAAGACCTCCAGCGCCGTACTCCTGGCTATACTTTTTCTGATCAGCATGATCACGAGCCTGAGTGCCCAGCAAATTCCGCTGATCCAGGCCTACTCCTTCCAGCCCAAAATACTCAACCCTGCGGCGCAGGGCGGCGCTTCGGGAGGCGGCATTCTGGCGCTCTACCGCAACCAGTTTTCCGACTTGCCCACCTCGGCCCGCCCGGTGACCTACCTGCTGCAGGCCGATGTGTCGCCGCTGATCCACGATCGCATAGGCGTGGGCCTGCTGGCCATGCAAGACAAGGCGGCGCTGACCAAGCGCACCACGGTGAATGGCTACTTTGCGTATCACTTGTTCCCGGAGCAAAGCCCGTTCCGGCTGTCGCTGGGGGCAAATGCGGGCATTTTGAGCCAGAATATGGACCTGAGCACCGCTACGGTGAACAATCCCAACGACCTGGTGCTGGTCAACGGTATGCAATCCAAAACCCAATTCGACGGCGGTGTGGGCCTCCAACTCCAATATGTGCAGGACAACGGCTCCCGCCTCCAACTGGATGCTTCCATGCCGCAGTTGTTCACGAGCAACCTCAGCTTTGCCGCCGACGGCAACGCAACCAACAACCTGAAATACGATATTCTGCCGCATGCTTTTGCTTCGCTGTTGTATCGCTGGCAGACCTCGCCGCTTTTTGCGCTGGAACCCAACGTGGTGTACCGCGAATCATATTCCACCGGTACCGCAGGCGGAAATGTAGACCTCAACCTGCGCCTGTTTTTTCTGGAAAACGACCGGCTCATGGTCGGTGGCGGCTACCGGCTGGATGTGGACGGCCTGCATTTTCAACTGGGCGTCAAACCCATTGAAAACTTGCAGGTTTTTGGTGCATTCGAAAGCCACGATGCCCTCGGCAGCACCTTCGAAGTGGGGCTCCAGTACCAGTTTGGCAGCTTGGGCGGAAGCAGCCGGCGGTGCACGCCGGGCGCCGACGAAACCGCCCTGATCCAGCAGCGCGACGCGGCTATGGCTGCCCGAACGACGATGTTCCAAACAGCCACCGACGCCAAAACAGAAATTGCCGCAGCCGAGAACGACATGGCTATGGCACAAACGATCCCCGATGCCCAACTGCGGCAGTCCCGCCTCGAAAGTGCCGACAAACACATCCGGGTCGCTGAAAATCTTCAGGCCCTCGGTCAGCCGGACCTTCAAAAAGGTACCTCGGCACTCCTGCAGGCCGAGCAAATCCAAAGCCAGCTCGAGGCAAGCAACGCCAAACTATGCTACCCCGGTACCATGGAAGAAATACAGGCTGCCGTTCGCGATATGCGTAACATAGACCGTTACATGCGCGACCAGATCACCGCTGCTAAAAACCGGCGCGGCACCGTACCGGCCAATCCGAACGCCAACGCACCTTATCAGCCGCCGGTCACCACCCAACCGGTAACAACACAACCAACCACCGCTCAACCTGCCGTTCCGGGTGTGCTCGATGTGAACAACCCGAACTCCATTCGGCAGTATCTCGACAAGCAGCTGGCAGCCGTGCCCAACAAGCCGGCCGATGCCCGGGTGAGTGGTGTGTCGGCTTCTACCTTTGAAATCGCTTTCTCCGATGCTGAGGAACAATACGGCCTGGTTTACCTGCCTCAGGCGAAAGCAGTGGCAGACTGGCTGGTTACCGAATTGAAGCGCGGCGACCTGGTGCGGCAAGGGCTGAAAGAACAGTATATCACCATTGCTGCCGATTTGCGTGATGCAAACGTCAACACGGCGACACAGGCTAAATACCGGGGTGAATTTGGCAATCCGTTCTTCGCAACGTATCGCCTGAACGGGCAAGACCAGGTACTCGAAGTACCGGGCAATTCTGTGCTCACCAGGGGTTCGCTAGCGGTGGCCAAGGCGTACAACCTCAAGCGGTATTTTGCTTCGGAACTTGGTTTGCCGGAGTCCGCCATTCAAATCGAAATGCGGGCGCCGGCGCTGGGTACAGCAGCTGCCCAAACGACAAAAATTGTGGTGGGATATAAAAAGTAGGCGTGCAAAAAGTGGATACCCGGCGTGGCAGTTTTGGCACGCCGGGTATTTTTTTATACCTGTCTGCCGCAGTGCAATGTTTGACATTTCCGCTGCCTGCCTACCTTTAGCATGTTGGAGAGATTCCGATATGCAGTAAAACCTGCCGTTTTAAACGATCAACTTTTCCGGCCCGGATATGCGCAAAAACAAGCTAGCCCTGTTCGCCCTCTTTTGTGGAGGGCTGTTTTTTTCAAAAACAACCACCGCACAATGCCCCATCACCGTCGATGCCGGAACCGACAAATTTGTCTGTTCCCCGGGCGAAAGCGTACAATTGGAAGGCAGCATTTCCGGCAATTACCTGGGTTTTCGCTGGAGCCCCGTAACGGGCCTCGACGACCCGTTTTTGCTGAACCCCACCGCTACGGTGAACAGCATGACCACCTACACCCTCACTGGCGCCGCATTCGATCCTTCAGCACCCAACCTGGTGAACAATCCTGGTTTTGAAGCCGGCAATACCGGTTTTACCAGCGGCTACATGTACAACCCGGTGCCCATCACGCCGGGAACCTACGTGCTCACGACCTCGCCCGACCTGGTTTTGTCCAATTTTCCACCCTGCGACGACCACACCTTTGGCAACGGTACCGGCAATATGATGCTGGTGAATGGCACCGGCGGCGCCAATTCGCAGATTTGGTGCCAGACCATCCCGGTTATGGCCAATTCCTGGTATTCCCTGGGGGCATGGGTAGCGAGCTCGCCGATTTCACCACCGGTTCTGCAATTTGCCGTGAACGGCTCGTTTACCGGCAACGCATTTTCGGCTTCAGGTGGGGGCTGTTTTTGGGAAGAATTTACGGCCACCTGGTTTTCGGGTACGTCCACCAGTGCCCAGGTTTGCATTCACGACATCAGCGGCAGCGGCAACGGCCTTTTCGGCGACGACTTTGGACTCGACGATATTTTTATGGCAAAAGCCTGCACCGCCACCGACCAGATGACGGTTTCGGTGGCGCAGGTGCAGGCTGTTTTGCCAACATCCATCATCCTGCCCTGCAGTGCTCAACAAAACGGCATCCAACTCGATGGTAGCGCCTCTTCCTCGGGGCCGGGTTATACGTATGGGTGGGACGGGCCCAGTATGCTGTCAGGTGGCGACACGCCCATCGCCACCGTCAATGAACCGGGGCTATACACCCTGACAGTTTCCTTTGACACCGGCAACGGCATTTGCACCAAAACCGCCAGCATCACGGTGCTGCCCGATCCGGCCACGGTGACCGCCAGCGCGGCAGCGATTGAAGAACTCAATTGTACGACTGCCACAGCCATGCTCGATGGCTCAGGATCGTCGGTGGGGCCTTTCATCAGTTATTTTTGGGAGCCAACGGTATCCATCGTTGCAGGCAACGGCACGCTGAACCCCACCGTTAACCAACCCGGTTTTTACACGCTCACCGTCACAAATACCATCAGCGGATGTACCGAAACAGCCATGGTGTATGTTTCCCAAAACCTCGCCCCGGCTATGGCTGCCGCCACTGCGCCCGCATCGCTGACCTGCGCATCCGACACCGTAATGCTGAGCGGCGCCGGCAGCAGCACCGGCTTTCAATTTGCTTACCAGTGGTCCGGGCCGGGCATTGTTTCCGGAGGGACCAGCCTCAACAATTGCATGGTGAACGCCCCCGGCTTGTATACACTGGTCGTTACCAACGGCATCAGCACCTGCACGGCTACCGCTACGGCAGTGGTTGCCCAAAATACCGCGCCACCCGTAGCGGTAGCCAACGCCGATGCGCCGGGTGCGTTGGACTGTACGACCGATAGCCTGACGCTCAACAGCACAGGCAGCAGCAGCGGCGCGGGTTTTTCTTACCTCTGGTCAACGCCGAACGGCCATTTTCGCGGCCCCGTGAACGGGCCCACAGCCACCGTAGACTCCCTGGGCCTCTACATTTTAACAGTAACCAACGCTCAAAACGGTTGCACCGCCGTCGATTCTGTGGTCGTTCAGGCCACTGCAGGCCAACCGGTCATCGCGCTGGCGCAGCCGCTTCCGGTTTTTCATTGCGCTATTGACTCGGTGCTGCTCGATGCCTCGGCATCTACAGGTGGTTCAGCCCTCAACGTGCTGTGGACGAGCCCGAACGGCAGCATTCTTTCCGGTGATACCACGCTGACCCCCTGGCTGGGCAGCGCCGGCATTTATATTGTGCAAATTTCCAACACTGCCAGTGGTTGCTCGGCTACCGACACCTTGCAGATTGACGTGGATACGCTCGCGCCGCAGATCAGCCTGGCAACAGCGGGGCAACTTGATTGCCAGACAACCACGCTGCTGCTCGATGCTTCCGGTTCTTCCGACAGCAGTTCCATCGTCTTGCTCTGGAATTTTACGCCGGCGCCAGGCGCCAATGGGCCGGGGTTTGTATTGGGTCAGAACAGCCTGACGCCGATGATTGATGCGCCGGGGATGTATACCCTTACCCTTACCGACACCTTGAATTTTTGCACCACCTCTGATTCGGTGCTTGTGCAGCAGGATACCCTGCAACCACTTGCCGATGCCGGTCCGGATCGCTTCCTTACCTGCATCGTCCTGGTGGACACGCTCGACGGCAGCAATAGCAGCCAGGGCCCTGGCCTGGTTTATCTTTGGAATACCGGCGAAACCACCCTGCTGGCGCCGGTGAATACCCCCGGTTTGTATTTTTTGCAGGTGGCCGACACGGTGAATCACTGCACAGCCACGGATAGTGTGGTAGTTCAATTGCTCAATGATTTGCCCGATGTTACCATCGATACTCCGGGGGTGCTTACCTGCTTTCAACCGCAAATTCAACTGCAGGCTATGGCTTCCGGCGGGCCGGAATTTAGTTACCTGTGGGGTTTCACCGGCGCCGGCGCGGGCATTTTGTCGGGCGACACCACGCTGACGCCGGTTGCGGGTTCGCCCGGGGAATATGTGCTCACCGTTACCAATACGCTGACCGGCTGCACCGCGAGTGCTACGCAAACCCTGCAACAATCGGCCGATTTGCCGTTCGCCGATGCCGGCCCTGCCCAAACGCTGTTTTGCGGAACGCTAACGCTCCAGCTCGACGGCTCCAATTCGGACACCGGCCAGCATATCACCTACCTATGGACCACTGTGGATGGCAATATTCTCAACGGTGCCAATACCCTCAGTCCCGAAGTGAATGCCCCGGGTACTTATCAATTGTTGTTGCTCGACACGCTGACGGGTTGTTCATCTACGGCAGAAGTGCTGGTACAATTGGATGCAAATGCGCCATTGGCAGCCATTCTCCCCGCGCAAAATTTGACCTGCGTGCAAACGGCAGTTCCACTCGACGGCAGCGGGAGCAGCGCGGGCGCCAATTTCAGTTACCAATGGACAGGCCCCGGCCTGGTGAGCGGTACGGGCGGTTTGACGCCGCTGATCAACGTGGCGGGGACCTATAGCCTTCAAGTGACCGATTTGACGAACGGCTGCACGGCCACAGCTGCGGTGCAGGTGAGCGCCGATACCACCCCACCCGTGGCAGTAGTTTTTGCTGCGCAAAATTTGACCTGCGTGCAAGCAGAAGTTCCACTCGACGGTAGCGGGAGCAGCGTGGGCGCCAATTTCAGTTACCAATGGACGGGCCCCGGCCTGGTGAGCGGAACGGGCGGTCTGACGCCGCTGGCCAACGCTGCGGGCACCTATACCCTGCAAATAACCGATATGACGAACGGTTGCTCGGCAACGGCCTCCACTATTGTGTCGACCAACACGACCCCGCCGGATGCACAAGCCGGGCAAGATGCCAGCCTGTCTTGCAATATGCCAACGCTGACCCTCCAGGGTAGCAGTGCGACACCGGGTGTACTTTTTCAATGGGCGACTGTAAACGGTTCCATCCTTTCCGGGCCAAATGCTGCGACTCCGGAAGTAGGTGCCGCCGGCCAATATGTGTTGGTGGTTACCGACCCGCAGAATGGCTGCACGGCCAGCGACACGGTTTCGATTTCAGCAATCAGCACCGGGTTCCCTTCGGCCTCGGAAACGCAGCCTACTTGCATGGACAAGCTTGGCAGTATCCTGTTTACGGGAGGGCAAACCGGGCTGGGGCCGTATTTGTATTCGATTGACAACGGTGCGAGTTTCGGACAGGATAGTTTGTTTGCTGCCTTGCCACCGGGGACATACCAAACAGTGGTACAGGATGCCGATGGTTGTGAGCAACAGGCCATTGTCGTACTTCAGGCTATTTCCCCGCTTACCATCGATTTACCGGGCAATGTTACCCTAGCTGCCGGGGAAACCCTTTTGTTGAACCCGGTGCTAAATATTCCGTCGGCTGCAGTGGCATCGGTTGCCTGGACGCCCGGTGCAGGCCTGAGTTGTACGGATTGCCTGAATCCCCTAGCGGCGCCCTTGGCGAATACCAGTTACCAACTGGTTGTCACCAGCCAAAGTGGTTGCACGGCCAGTGCGGTGGTGCTGATAACCGTCAACACAACAGCGGAGGTATACGTGCCCAATGTTTTTTCACCAAACGGCGACGGCTCCAACGACTTGTTTCAACTGCAAACCAACCAGTCCCTGCAAAATTTCGAACTGCGCATTTTTGACCGCTGGGGTGGGCTTTTGTTTGAAAGCACTGATCCGGGTTTGGGCTGGGATGGTACGGCCCGAGGTAAACCAATGAACCCGGGTGTGTACGCCTACTTTATTCGGTTTGATGCGGTAAATGTGGCAGGGGAAGTAGAAGGGCACTTGCTGGAAGGGGGTGTGTTGTTGTTTCGTTGAAGTACTTGATATAACTCTGCATAATTCATCAGAATCAAAACTATCCTGCAAATGAATAACATTACAATCCGCCCGGCAACTGAAGCAGATCTGCCGGCTATGCATGCCCTGGTGTACGAACTGGCGGTGTATGAAAAAGAGCCCGAGGCAGTGGTCACCACCCCGGCGGAATATCTGGAAGATTTCCGCAACGGCCTGTTCGAAGGCCACATTGCCGAGCTGGATGGCCAGGTGGCCGGCATGACGCTTTTTTTTATGGCCTACTCCACCTGGCGGGGCAAAATGCTCTACCTCGATGATTTTGTGGTCAGCGAAAAATTCCGCCGGCACGGCATCGGCCAGCTGTTGTTTGATGCTTTTGTTGCGGAGGGCCGCAACCGCGGTTGCCGGATGATCAAATGGCAAGTACTCGACTGGAACACGCCGGCACTGAATTTTTACAAAAAAAACAATGCGGAAATCGAGGAGGGCTGGTGGAACGGCAGGATCATTTTTTCCAACAAGTAATGAAAACACTTACTGATCCCAGCATTCGCGTTTCAGCACATTAGCAAATTCGGGGTCGCGTACCAGGCGCAGGTAGGAGTCGCGGTTGTGTTTGGGGTTTTGCGCCGGAGGCGTCGACTGGAAAATGAGATCGGCGAGTTGGTGCCAGCCTTTGTGCTTCAGCGTGTTTTTTGCCACACACAGGCCATGCCCCGGTGTGGCTTCCGGGTGGGCGCGCACTTCGGCTTTGCGGGCCATTTCGAGGTAGGTGGCCAGCGTTTGCGCTGCGGGTTGTTCAAATTCGACCTGGTGAATTCGCGGCGACGACGGCAGGTAGCGCACGGTGAATGCATCGCGGTCGTTGAGCGGGAAACCGTTGGGAAGTATGATCTGGCCGGTATCAGGTACATAAAAATAGCCGGAAACCTGGCTGTCGCCGGCTGTGGTGAACCCGTAGAACACCTTACGCTGCAGTGCATCGGACACGATGTACAACTCCGCCAGTGTGGTTTTACCTTCAGCGTCGAGCATGCCGGCTGCTTCGGGGCTCAAACCGCTGGTCAGGCTGGAGCCGCTCAAACGTTCAGCTTGCTGTTGTTGATTCCACCACCGAAGTCCCAAAAAAATACCCGTGACCGACAATACCAGGCCCAGCGCCAGGAAGATCATGTATTTCCGGTTGCGGCTCTCATCGGCTTTTCGCAGCCGGTTGCGGGGTGTGTCCACCTCCTTGTTTACATTAAAATCGTAGGAAAAGCCGGTTTTTTCCTTGAAAATGCGCACTTCGCACAATTCGTCTTCCACAAAAAAAGAATAGGTACGCGACTCCCGAACGGAAAAATCGACCTGCACTACCCGCAGGTCACAATGCAGGAGTACATGCCCTGACCGGTCGCCGTGGTACAGGCCAACGCGGTGTTGGCCACCAAAATCATCCAGATATACCCAACTGACCTGAGCCATGAATTTTTATAAATATCGAATACCTGCAACGCGACAACAACATGCCGCCTCCGGGATAAACGAAGGTAGCAGGGAGGGATTGTTGCCGGCATATCCGGGTGCTTAAAATTATTTCCATTCGTCCGATTATGGCGGAATCGGTACCTGTTCCCAAATTTCTCTAAAATCGCGGGTATATCTTGGGGGCCGGTTGTTAAACTTTTAGCAATGAAATTACTTTTGGTTGAAGATGAGCCTGAATTGGCGCACAGTATCGCTTCGTTTTTGGAGCAGGTGGGTTTTCGGGTCGAACAGGCCCCGGAGTTTGCGCAGGCTATGGAAAAAATTGCCCTCTACAATTACGATTGCCTGCTGGTGGATTTGGGTTTGCCCGATGGCAACGGCCTCGACATCATCCGCGCACTCAGGAAACAGGAATCGGCTACAGGCGTACTGGTTATTTCAGCCAGGAATGCGGTGGATGACCGAATAACCGGCCTCAATCTTGGCGCGGATGATTATCTGTCCAAACCCTTTCATCTGGCTGAACTCAATGCGCGTGTTCAGGCCATCCTGCGACGCCGGCAATTTGGCGGCAAGGCTGCGATCCGCTTTGCCGAAATTTGTGTGCACACCGCCGAGCGCCAGGTATTCGCCGGCAACCAGGTGCTCGAGCTTACCCGGAAGGAATACGACCTCCTGCTTTTTTTTCTGGCAAATAAATACCGCGTCGTGACGCGTGAAGCGATCGCCGAGCACCTGCTGGGCGACGATGCAGATCAAATGGACGACTTCAATTTTATCTATTCCCATGTCAAAAATTTGCGCAAAAAACTGGCTACAGGCGGCGCCGGCGATTATGTGCAGGCGGTGTACGGCATCGGGTACAAATTCACCGATCAGGTATGAAACTTCTCCGGCACACACAGCGCGGCTATTTGCAACTGGCAATACCCGTATTTCTGCTGGCTGGTATGGGCATGTACCTGTTGCTCATCCGGGCGGTGTACGATTTTTCGGATGAAAACCTTCAGCAGACCAGAATTGAAATTGAAAACTACATACACGAACACAACACCCTGCCCGCCTACTTTCAAACCAGCGCCATCTTTATGGATTCCCGGCAATTGATAACTGCTTGCCCGGAACGTTATCTCGATACCTTGTTGTTCAATGCAGCCGAAGGCGAACAGGAGCCCTACCGGCGCCTGGAATTTCCCGTCCTGTTGCAGGGGAAACACTATCAGGTAGCCATCAATCAAAGCCGGCTGGAGCACGAAGAACTGGCGTTGTCGATCGGCTTGTTTCTGGCGGTTTTGTTTTTGCTGCTCTTTGGCTTGCTTTGGTGGGTCAACCGGCGGGTCGCCGATAAAGTTTGGCAGCCATTTTTTACTACCCTTGGGCAGCTGCGCAAATTTAATCTTGCAGAAAATACCCCCCTGCATTTGCACGATACGCCGGTAGACGAGTTCCGCGAATTGCACAGCGCCTTGCAAACGTTGAGCACCAGGGTGCGCGCCGACTTTCAGGCCGTCCGCCAATTCACCGAAAATGCCAGCCATGAACTGCAAACACCGCTCGCTGTGCTTCAAAATGAAGTGAACTTGTTGCTTCAACAGGAGCAACTAACCGCTGCACAAGCCCGGCATCTGGAAGTCATTGCCCGGCAAACGCGACGCGTGTCCCGGCTCAACCAGTCCCTGTTGCTATTGGCCAAAATTGAGAACGATCAATTTGCGCATCGCAAACCGGTGGCGTTGCATCAACTGATCGGGCAAAAATTGGAAGGGCTTGCTGATGTTGCCCAGGCCAAAAATTTGACTATCGAAAAAACGCTGGCCCCGGTGTCGATCGCCTTAAATGCCGATTTGGCAGATATTCTGATGACCAACATTCTTGGGAATGCTATAAAACACAATGTCCCAGGTGGCTTTTTGCAGGTTCAGCTGACAGAAACCGGTTTGCTGGTTCGCAATGCTTGTCAAAAACCCGACAAGCCGCCCGGCGATCTGACCAACCGGTTTGTCCGTGGAAATGCGCGAGTTGCCGGCCAGGGCCTGGGTTTGGCTATCGTGCAGGAAATTTGTTTAAAAAGCAATTTTCAATTGAAGGTTCAATATGCTGATGGTGTTTGGGAAACGGCAATTTACTGGCCGGGACAGGGTTAGGCGGGGGCGCCCATTTTTCTCCAAATTCGCTGCCGATGTTTGCAGGACGATTGCTTAACATTTAAAATAACCGCACGTATGCTACGATCATTTTTGCTATTCGCCGCAGTGCTGCTTTGGGCAGGCTGTGCAGTACAGGCTCAAAAAGCCGTACCTGAGGCCGTTCAAGCCACATTTAATGAAAAATTCCCGAAAGCCGACGACGTCGAGTGGAAGTTGGAAGCCGATGGCAACTGGGAAGTGGAGTTTGAGTTGGACGACGAGGAGTCCTCCGCAACGTTTAGTGCCGAAGGCAAATGGCTTGAAACCGAAACGGAAATTGCCAAAGATGACTTGCCCGACGCTGTTCGCAAGGCAGTGCAGGGGCAAAAAGTCAAAGAAGCCGCGCGTATCCTCAAGGCTGACGGTACGACTGTTTACGAAGTTGAAATTGGTAAAAAAGACTTGATCTACGATGCCAACGGGCAGTTGCTGCTGGAGGAAAAAGATTGAAGTTTTGGCGACGCCAGGTGCGCCGACGCAAGTATTCGAATGTAAAAACATGAGTCATCCCTCTATGTTGCTATCCAAGCGTGAAGAGCATTATTTGTTCTTTCAGGTTATTTTTTAGGCATCTGGAGGATTTTCGGCACAAAAAATCTACTTGAAGGGGGCGCGATGTTCGTCCCCTTCACGCTTTTGAGGGGTTTGTTGATTATGCTCATAAATATGCCCAAATACTCTTCTATTAGCGGCCCTTCAATAGGCTGATGCCGCAAGATTCCAGATCATTTTGCTAAAACGGGAGGCCGGAGTCTGAGATTAAGCGGACTTTTTCACCTTGGGTGAATAGCCGCAGGGATGACTTAGCGGTCTGCTCCCGGGACTTATTTATGGCATTTAATGAGCAACTTGTTGTGTAGGTTTTCAGGTGTTTTGGATCGGGGTGTAGGGTTGGCCTGTGAGCCACACTCGGCGGATTCGATTGAGTACTTTTCTGCTAATTTTAATGATGGCATGCGGGCCATCGAAGCGTTTTCTCAATTTCAGGTAACAAAGGCTTAGTTCAGTATCTTGTTGGATGGCTTTCCACGAGCATTCGATCAGGGCACTACGCAGACGCTTATTTCCCCGGGTAGTTCGCCGATTAGCCTGATCCGTGTCGCCGCTCCTATGTGTTTGAGGCACAAGCCCCAGATAGGCACAGAGTTTATCCAGGGTTTTAAAGCGTCTCATATCGCCAATTTCCGTCAATAACTGGATGGCTGTAAAAAATCCGACTCCCGGAACGCTACGCAGGAGTTTCATCTGCGGCCCGTAATAGTCGTTTGCGAATAACTGATGCAGTTGCTTCACTATAGCCTGTTCTCTTTGCCGCACAGCCGCATACTCGTCCAATAAGGAATTCAAAACCTGGTCGTTCTGTGCTTGCCTTTGTAGCCATTGGATAAACGTTTTGGTCCAAGTCCAATCTGCCATCACGCCTTGTGGGGGATAAAGCCCTATAAAATGCAAATACATTTTAATGCGCGTCATCGCCCGGCGCCGATCACCTGCCACAGCATAACGGCGTCGTACTAAAGCCCGATCCTGTTGCTGCTGCTTGGTAGGAATAAAAATGCCTTTCAATTCACCATTACGCAAGGCTCGGGCAATCTTACGGCTATCTCGAACATCATCCTTGTGCTGGCGCTCATGATCTGTAGTCGGGACATCTGCCGGATGAACCACGATCGTCTCGATACCTTGTTCTATCAGTTGTTCCTGTACCCAAAATCCACAATAACCCGCTTCGTAAGCACATAAGTACTTCCCATTGGGATAGTGCCGCCTCAAGTAATCGGATAAAGACTCTGGGCTGGGAGGCGACAGGTTGATCGTTTTTTGCTGGAATTCGCCCAAGTGAATAGTGGTACGCCAACTCTTTCGGTGTACGTCTATTCCAACATAGATTGCTTGGTCGCTAAAGTCAAGTTGCCTAAATTCACTTTTCATTTTTGCTTCGAGTTGAATGGTTAACAATGATTTTGACACTCTAAAGTTAACTCTTCACTCGAAGCAATTTTCAACTCAACGTATTAACCCCATGAACCTCATTGCGGCAAACATAGAGTCTGAATTTTTCCATATTGAAAATTCGGGATTTTTTATTGTAAAAAATAATTTAAAATATTGAACATTAGTGCATTACGTTCTTTTTGCCTTGATGCAAAAAGAACCAAAAAAATCAAGGCTGTATGCAAATCCCGCGATTTTGCTTGAAATCTCCGGCGGTGCAAAACCCAACTCGCTCCTCCTTCGTCGTCGCTCAAACAAGGTTTTGCTAAAAACCGCCTCCGATTTCGCAAAATCGGGATTTGCATAAGGCCGATCTACACCTTTGTTTATCAATTCGTTAAATAAAAACATAAGTCGCCCCAAAAAATTGGGGATGACTCATGTTTTCCTTGCTTCAAAATCTGCGCGGAAAAGCAATTTGGGCGCCATTCCGTTTAAAAAAAAATGCGTTTATTGATAAAGATTAGCCATTTTAGCGATTAATATGAAGCAGGCTTGTTTCCAGGCTATCTTAAGTGCTGTTCATCTACTTTCCCGCCGATTCGTTTTATTCCTTTTCTCGCCTATTTTTTATGTTTTAAAAGCGCAACGAATATGTTAAGACGTCCAATGATTTTGGCTGTAACCCTTCTGGCGGCGATTTCGGCAAGGGCCCAGGAAGACCCTACGGTCTGGTTGCTTTCGAGTGAAAATGCCTTATGCTATCGCACAGAGGCAGGTACCTGGCACAAAAACATCCAACCAGGTGCGATCATCCTGAAAGCGAATACACTGAAGGTTCCCCGAAAGGCAGTGGCTACGCTGTACAGCAATGGCACCTTTGTACAACTAAAAAAAGGTAAATACCGCTTGTCGGAAGTTTGGAAGAATGCAACGACCCTGCGTACGCTGGGTTTTGACGAAGCATTCGAAAGTTATCTGGCAGCGTCGGTTTCGTTAGCCCAGGAAGCAAATGGTTTGAATCCGGATTGGGCCCGGCTCATCGACCCTGCAACAGGTGGCGACGGCTGGGGTACCACCGACCCAAAGAAAGCCAAGGACGGTTGGGGTACTACCGACCCGAAGAAAGCCAAAGACGGCTGGGGCACCACCGACCCAAAGAAATCTAAAGACGGCTGGGGCACCACCGATCCAAAGAAAGCCAAAGACGGCTGGGGGGTTACTGACCCGAAGAAAGCCAAGGACGGCTGGGGGGGGCAGGGTAAACGCATTCACCCCATCATGCCTTTTGGCAACCTGATGCCTTCGGGGCCCGTAGTTTTTTCATGGTCCCAACCGGAAGGTTCAGGTGCATTCACCCTGCAGATTCACGACGCCGACGGCAAGTTGGTGCACGAAGCCACCACACAAGACACCTTTGTGGTCGTTAATATTTCCAAGGCTCCTTACGTGGATGGCGCACACTTCGTCTGGCAGGTTCGCACCGAACGGGGCGGCGAAATGCTGGAATCCAACAGGCTGGAAATTGCTATTTCGAATTCCAACGAATGGGAAGCCGCTTTGGCTCCGTTGAAACGGTCAAAACTGTTTCCAACCGCAGATCCGATGCTCCGTGAAATCATGGAAGCAGTTGCCCTTGAACGTGCTGAATGGTTTTATTCAGCCAAGCAGCGATACGCAGACCTGAAAGCCAAGTATCCGGACAACAACATGGCGCGTATCATGTTCGCCACATTTTGGATGCGCAATGGCCTGTTGACTATGGCCCATGCTGCTGTAAAATAGAATTGCACTCAAGCCTGCGCATTTTTATACAAAGGCCGCCTCGCAAGTTGCACTTGGAGACGGCCTTTTTATTTGACCAATCTGTGCATCTTTGCGCGATCAAAACACAGCAAGATTATGGCATTTATTCCTACCCCTATTCCAGATCTGGTCATATTTGAACCGAATGTTTTTTACGACGAGCGCGGCTATTTTTTTGAAAGTTACAACCGCCGGGTTTGGGCAGAAGCAGGCATGGACATTGAGTTTGTGCAATCCAATCAGGCGCGCAGTACCCGGGGCGTATTGCGCGGGCTGCACTACCAGGTCGGTTCAATGGCGCAAGCCAAGCTGGTACGCGTAGTGGAAGGGGAGGTGCTCGACGTTGTGGTCGATGTGCGGGAAAATTCGCCGACCTATGGAAAATGGTTCAGCATACGGCTCAGTTTTGAAAACAAACGCCAACTGTTTGTGCCGCGCGGGTTTGCGCACGGCTACATCGTGCTCAGCGAAACCGCGGAATTCGTGTACAAATGCGACAATTTCTACTCCAAAGCACACGAAGGCGGTATTCGCTACGACGACCTGGCGCTCCAGATCGACTGGGAATTCGACCTCCACCAAGTGCTGGTTTCCGAAAAAGATTTGGCGTTGCCTTTGTTTGGGGAGCACCGCAGGTAGGATGCTGCTGATTTCACGGCTTTGGTAAAATAGCGTCGATACCGTAAGTGTGCGCCTGCATGCTGCCGGATAGTTCGTAGATTTAGGGCAAGACAAACAGAACAACCTATGAAGCAAAGATCTACCTTCCGACTTTCCTGCCTGCTGGTACTTGTTTTTTCGGCCTTCGGCCAAACGGTGTTCGCGCAATCGAATATTCACTGTACCAATCCATTGGCCGAACAAATCCTCCTGGGCAATTACGACCCTGCCGACTATGCCGCCAGCAACGTAATTGACGAACTGACAATGACCACGTCCGGTATTCATGCCGGCGTATCGGCCGATAGCCTTAAAGCCTACCTGATCCGGTTGAGCACATTCGGTACGCGCAATACGGGCTCCGACACCCTTTCGCCCACCACCGGCATCGGCGCGGCACGGCGCTGGGCGCATCAAAAGTTTTCTGAATTTGGCGCAGCCAATGAAAACCGCCTCGTGGTATCGTATCTGCAATTTGATCTGGATATCTGCGGCATGGGCCAACACCGCAATATTTTCGCGCTGCTCCCGGGCTCCAATCCGGCCAGCAACGGTGTCATCCTGATCGAAGGGCATATGGACAGCCGTTGCAGTGAAACTTGCGATGTGCTCTGCGAAGCGCAAGGCATCGAAGACAATGCCACCGGTACTGCCCTGGTGCTCGAACTGGCACGTGTGATGGCGCAGTATACTTTTGAAAATACAATCCTGTTTATGGCAACCATCGGAGAGGAGCAGGGTCTGCTTGGCGCCGAGGCGATGGCTATTTACTTAAAAAACAAGGATATACCGCTGCGTGCGGTGCTGAACAACGATATCGTGGGCGGCGTCATTTGCGGCGAAACTTCCTCGCCGCCTTCCTGTCCGGGACTGAACGATATCGATTCCACCGGTGTACGACTCTTTTCCCAGGGCGGTGCCAATTCCAGGAACAAGCAACTGGCCCGGTTCATCAAACTCCAGTACCAGGAAAACATCCTGCCAACGGCGGCCGTGCCGATGGACCTGCGCTTGCAAAGTCTTGAAGACCGTACGGGCCGCGGGGGCGATCACATTCCCTTCCGGGAGCGCAGTTTTCCCGCTATGCGTTTCACCTCAGCCAACGAACATGGCGACGCCTCCAACGGTCCGGGCTACACCGACCGGCAGCATACCTCCGGTGATATCCTGGGGGTGGATACCGACGGCGACCAGGTGATCGATTCGTTTTTTGTGCAGTTCAACTACCTGGCCCGCAATGTGGTCATCAACGGCAATGCCGCCGCTGTCGCCGCCCGCAATGTACCGGTGCCGGCGGGGTTTACCGCCTTGCGCTCCAGCAACGGCACTACCGGCCTGCTTGACGTTGAGATTGATGACCCGGCCAATACAGGCACCTACCGCATAGCCCTCCGTTCGATCGGATTAGACTGGGATACCCTGTATACCCTGACCGGCAGCACCTTCGGCACCTTCCCGGCGCCGCCAACCGGGCCGCTGTACGTAAGCGTTGCGGCAGTGGATGCTGAAGGCGGCGAGAGTTTGTTTTCCGGTGAAAAACTGATGCTGATCACCGGCACCGAAACACCAACAGAGGGCGCCGGAAAAAATATCGAGCTGTTCCAAAACCGCCCGAACCCCTTTGACGAGGCCACCTGGATATCGTTTTACGTAAAAGAAGTGCCGAACTACAAACAGGCGCAAATCCTCATCACGGACATGCAAGGCAAGGTGGTCGAGCGGATCCCGGTTGCGCTACAGGCGGGTATGAACGAGCTGTATTACGTCCACGGTTATGGCGCGCGCGGCGCCTATACCTATGCCCTTCAGGTGGATGGACAAACGGTGGATGCCCGGCAAATGGTGTTTGCCTTTTAAGGTTTTAAGGTTACTGGTTACTGGTTAGAAGGTTGTTCAGCCATTCGGGAAGGTGTACAACCTTCTAACTAGTAACCTTCTAACCAGTAACCTTAAAACCTAAATTACCAGATCCGCTCTTCTTTCAGATAGCCTTTCACATAGTCGTCAATGCCATTTTCGAGGCTGTAAAACGGCGCCTGATAGCCGGCCAATGTGCGTAGTTTATCCATGTCGGCCTGGGTGTAATACTGGTAGGTATCGCGGATGTCGGCCGGTGTGTCGATGAACGAAATATTGGGCTCCAGGCCTAGCGCATGGAACGTGTTAGTGGCCAGGTCGAGGAAGGTGCGTGCCTCGCCGGTACCCAGATTGTAGATGGCTGCCGGTGGTTTTTTTTCGAGAAAATGCAACAGCACGTCCACCACGTCTTTCACATAAATGAAATCGCGGCTTTGTTCGCCGTCCTTGAAATCGGGCCGGTGCGAGCGGAAGAGTTTCATGCCGCCGGTAGCCTTGATCTGCCGTGCGGTATGAAAAATTACGGAGGCCATTCGGGCTTTGTGGTATTCATTCGGGCCGTATACGTTGAAAAACTTAAAACCCGCCCAGTTGGGTGGCGCAGCATCGCCTTGTTGCAAACGGTGCAGTACCCAGAGGTCAAAATCCTGCTTGCTTTGACCATAAGGGTTCAGGGGTTTCAGCTTCGGAATCACAGCATGCTCGTCGGAGTATCCGCTTTCGCCCAGGCCGTAGGTGGCAGCACTGCTGGCGTAGTAAAACGGGA
Organism: Lewinellaceae bacterium; assembly: GCA_020636075.1. Classification (GTDB taxonomy): domain Bacteria; phylum Bacteroidota; class Bacteroidia; order Chitinophagales; family Saprospiraceae; genus M3007. Next base: position 84,431 of record JACJYO010000013.1, read on the forward strand.
TTTGGTGGGTTGCGCACAACTTCCACAGCGCCTTGCTGTAGTTGACGTTGAGTTGGTCAAATATATCGGTGCTCAATTCCGTGGTATCGGTGCGTGCGCCAATGTGAAACAGGGCATCCACATCCCCGTGGTTTTTTTCGAGCCAGTTGATGAATACATCGCGGTGAACTTGCCCTTGTGTCTTTTTGCCTTCGAGGTTGCGGAGTTTATCGGGTCGACTAAACTCGTCTACGACCAGAATGTCGTTGTACCCTGCTTCGTTGAGGCGGCGAACGAGGCAGGAACCGATGAATCCGGCAGCGCCAGTAACTATTTTCATGTGCAGCGAACCTCCGGTTCGCATTTTTTTTGTTAAAAAATGGTTCGCGCAAAGGTAACAGTCCGAAAGCAGAAGCCCGGTCTTTGACGGAATGCCTTTGCGTACAATCTTGTTTTCCGGGAAGGTGCTACTTTTGTGCGTGTCGCTGATGGTTTGCGTGGGCTTCTCCGGTAAATCATTGAGGGTGGCAGACTTGCTGTAGTACTTTCGAACCGGAGGTTTGCTATTCCAAACATGCGAACCAGAGGTTCGTGATACAATAAAAGCGAACCAGAGGTTCGCGATACAATAAAAGCGAACCAGAGGTTCGCGTTACATGAAAAAAACATTTTTCGCTTCCGATTTTCACCTGGGCATCGACGGCCGCCTGCCAGCTGCTGAGCGCGAGCGCCAGGTAGTGCGCTGGCTGGACGCCGTGGCCCCCGAAGCTGAGGCTATTTACCTGATAGGCGATTTGTTCGAATTTTGGTTTGAATACAAAACCGTGATTCCCAAGGGCTTCACAAGGTTTTTGGGCAAACTGGCCGAAGTACGTGATGCCGGGATTCCTGTTCATGTATTTACCGGCAACCACGACCTGTGGATGTTCGGCTATTTCGAAGCGGAATTTGGCATCCCGGTGTACCGCAAACCCATTCAGTTTGAATTAGGCGGCAAGCAGTTTTTTGTCGGACACGGCGACGGTCTCGGCCCCAACGACCTGGGCTATAAACGCATGAAAAAAGTGTTTACCCATCCGTTCAGCCAGTGGCTTTTCAACTGGTTTCATCCGGACCTGGGCATGCGGCTGGCGGGCTATTCTTCCCAAAAAAGCCGGGACGCCATGCCACCGGAAGAACGTGCCTGGATGGGTGAACAAAAGGAATGGCTGCTCCAATATTGCGATCGCAAGATCGATCAGGGCATAGAGCCGGATTATTTCATTTTTGGGCACCGGCATTTGCCGATCGACTGGCGCCTGAAAAACGGCCGGAGCCGCTATGTTAACCTGGGCGAATGGATGTTCGCCAATTCGTATGCTGTGTTTGACGGGGTTGAGCTTGAACTGCGGTTTTTTGAGCGGGAAGGGGAGGCTGTGCGGAATGTTGCCCAGGCATGAATGCCTGGGCTAAGAAGCAGGGAAATGCCTGGGTTGAGAACTGGGGAATGCCTGGACTGGGAACCGGATTGGCTGAACTAAATAATTGCCGGGGCCAAACTCACTTTCAGTCGTTGTAAGGCCTAACCTGTTTGATGTACAGTTGCCGTTCCGGACCTTCAAATTTAAACTCCACATCCAGCGCATAATCGCGGTAGGCCTTTTTCTGGGCAGCTCCTGCGATGTTCTCGAAGTAGTAGGTTTTGATTTCGGCCAGGGCCTCCGTCAATCGGAGCACTTCATCGTCGGTGAGTACCGGTTTGCCATCGTTCAGGCTGGAATAGGAAATGTATTCGATGATTTTTTTTGATTTAAAAAAATCAACATCGGAGTCGCTGTAGCAGATGAGTTGGTCGCAAATAACATCCGGAGGTGGGCTCACCACGCTCGTTTCGCCTTTTTGAACATTGATGACAAAACCGTAGTACGCTTTGCGGTAGAGGTTTTTGGTGATGGCAACGCCGTTGGCCTTTTCGTCGGGGAAACTCCGGTGCACCAGAACGCCCATGGCTACATTTTCCTGATCGATGCCAAAAAACTCGCGTTCCTGAAAGGCTCTGAAATTCCACACGCTGGCCCACACCTTTCGGATTGCATTTTCTACGGTTTTTACGCTGTCGCCAACGATGCCGATACCGCTGTCGTATAACCCTGCGCCATTAAACCCTTCGATATCTTCGGCATTGGTGCTGGAGCGGAAACGCATGCGTAAACTGGGGCTTTCGTTCCGCACCCTTGCTTCTACCAGCCGGAGGAGTTCCGGATTGACCGGGTGTTGTCGGATGCGTTCATAAATCAGTTCCAATTGTGCACTCAGGCGTTGCGGATCGTTGCGCACTTGCGGGTTTTTCAGCAGCGCCTGTACCATTGAGTCGGCGCCGGAGCTGCGCATGTGTTCGACATAATAGGCGAACGGAATGGCAAAGGCCCCTTCGGGCACGATCCATTGCCCTTTGCCCGATTTGGCGATACGCTGCAGGACGGCAAAATTGGAGGCTTTCCCGCCGACGAGATTGACGGAGCGGTTGCTCAAATTGCTCATGGATTGCAGGCCCCGGGTAGTGGTGTTTGCCCGCAGTCGAACTTGTTTTTTCGGGCGGCTTTTGCTCCAGGCTGCAGCTGCTTCAGCCTGTTCAGCCTTGCGGACCCGGAAACTGTCGGGCAAAACTTCCAGAAAAACCAGTTCATTTTCCAGCGCGACAATCCGTGGGTCTGTGTAGATATTTTTTTGAGCAAAAAAAGGCGTACCGCGGTTTTTGCACAGCACATTGAGGTGGCTGAGTGGCGTCTGGAAATCGGTGGTCATGAGGCCGGCCACGGCTGGGATGTCGAGTGCTGAGCCATTCAGCACCACGATATCGCGCATACCGGGCACTTTTTCCTCGATTTCTGCCGCTTCCATCCGCCGCAGGTAACCGTACCCGCTTTTGGTGTTCAGAGCCTGATACACCTGCCCGGCATAGATCTGATCGGCAGTGACCAGTGGGAAATCCGGCTGTTTTTCCAGGGCGTCAAAGCGGCCGACCAGTTTTTCCGTATTGAGAAAAAGGCCCAGTGAATCGCCCATGAAGCAGGCGGGCCTCAGTTTTTGCATAAAGGTGGAGGCCAGTTCGGCCGTCATGTCATCGGCGGAGGAAAACTCCACGGTCCAGCGCTTTGCAGCCGGGTAATGGTTTATGTTGGCGAGAACGAACTCCCGGGTTTTGAGGGTGGAATAATTGCGGGCGTTGAACACGTGGCGGGTTTGCCAGTAGCCCAGTTCCTGCCGGCAGTAGTCGTAGTGCCATTTGAAATGATGCGCGCTGATAAAATGCAGCTTGTCTTTTTTTAAATCCCAGATCACTTTGACCGATTCCACCTGGCCGTATTTTTCATTGATGGGTTTGCCTTTCAGGGCATCGAAATCGGCCGGTGTACGGAGTTCGGGAAAGGATTTCGGATGGGGCGCTTTGGATTGGCTGAGGGCTGGAGCGGGGAGGTTGGTTAGCAGAACAATGCCCAGCAGCGCGGTTAGCATTTGGAATTGGCGCATCATGGTTTGTCGTTTATGTTCGGGGTAAATATAGCGTGAAACGGCCGATCAGGTGGAGGGGGGGCTGTCCGAAAAACAAATAGGTGATCAGCCGGCTGACCGGTATCCGTTGATCAACCAACTGTTGAAGGCTCTGGAGGCTGACTAACTGGAAGCCTTCGTTCGCCGCATGCGTTCCCTAAGGTCTTCCCCGATAAGACGATGCCCGGCATTCATGCGGAAAATGCGAACGTTGGGTACCCCTTCCACCATTTTCTTGACGGTTTTGTAGCGGATCATTTCGTCTTTGGTGCCGAAATAAATATCAACCGGCAGACCCGAGTCGCGCCAAATGGCTTTGATGCGGCGGCGACGGAGGTAAAACGAGTCGAGTGCAATCCAACAACCAAAGGTGCGCTGGAAGCGCTCGGGGCGGGTGAGGTTGAAGGTCAGGAAATGCAGGATGAGTGGTGGTACCAGGTTGAACCGGCGGCCCCAATTGAGCAGAAAGAGGAACCAGGCCGGTCTTTTAAGAATACGGTACAGGAAATGCCGGACCCACATCGGGGTGCGAACAGCCATGGGCATGCCTTTGGTTTGGATACCGTCTGGCGCAAGCAGGTAGAGTTTGTCGAGTTTGTCGAGCATTTGCGGTAGCATAGCCTGTGCCAATCGGGCGCCAAAACTGTAGCCCATCAGACACAGGCGTTCCTGCCCTTCCCGGTCCATGATCTGGCGAATAATTGACAATAAGTCTGATTTGGTAAACGTGTGGTCTTCCCAATTTGTTTGGCCGTGAAAAGGCAGATCGAACGCCACTACGGTATATTGTTCCGACAGCGCTTCTTCCAGGATGGCAAAAAGCCGGGCGCGGTCTCCAAAACCGTGGAGGGCTACCAATAATTTGGATCCCTGCCCAAAGCGCAGGCAGTGAATTTTATGCTCCCGGTAATTTAGATAAAACGATTGCATGTACGCCTGGCTTGGGGTCCTTGCGTTCAAAATTATGCATGTCCTGTTGCTATGGCAGTATTGGAAACCTGCGGCAGGTGTTATTCGTCTACCCGGAATTTGAATCCAACCCCGTGGATGTTTTCCACTTTAATTCTGTCGTCGCGATTTAAGTATTTGCGCAAGCGCGAAATAAACACATCAAGACTGCGTCCGAGGAAATAATCGTCCTTGCCCCAAATCGTTTCGAGGATATAGGAGCGTTTGACCACATTATTTCGGTTTTCGTTCAGGAGTTTGAGCAGGTCGGCTTCTTTTTGTGTCAGTGTTTCACCTTCTTCGGTATCGTAGGCCAGGTGCAGGTTTCGGTAGTCAAAGTGGTAATTCCCGATCGATACCGGTGCGTTGGATTTTAAGGGGCCGGAATATGTGGAGCGCCGCAGGAAAATATCGATTTTAAGTAATAATTCTTCGATGCTGAAGGGTTTGGTGATGTAGTCGTCAGCGCCGATGGTGAGGCCATGGATTTTATCCTGTTTCATGCTTTTGGCCGTAAGAAAAATAATGGGCACCTGCTCGTCGCGCTTGCGTATTTCTTCGGCAAGGGTGAAGCCATCAACTTCGGGCAGCATAACGTCAAGGATACAGAGATCAAACTTTTGTCCGGCCTGGATCACATCAAGCGCCTTTTGCCCGTCTTCGCAATACGTGACCAGGTAACCATTGAATTCGAGATTATCCCGGGTCACATAGCTCAGGCTTTCGTCATCTTCAACGTAAAACAGGTGTGCTTTTGATTCGGCCATGGGTCCGTCTGTTTGCGTGTTCAGGTTGGGAGATTAATTTGTCAATGGGCAAACTTAATACAAGTTCATGGAAATGTCTCGTTCCCGGTTTAAAAGCGCTAAGATTTAAAGAGCCCAAAAATGCCGCACAATCAGCGTTTCCGGATCAGCATAACTCCGTCGCGTAGGGGCAGGAGCAGGTTGTCTACCCGGTCATCTGCTTGTACCATGGTATTGAATTCCCGCAAGGCCTGTGCGGTGGCATCCTTCATGTCGTGTACCACCTTGCCGTCCCACAATACATTATCGGCGAGCAAAAAACCACCGGGCCGCAATTTGGGTAAACAAAGCGCGTAGTGCCGGGCGTAGTCCAATTTGCCGGCATCGAGAAATATCAGGTCAAATGTTTCATCCAATTGGGGGATCAATGTCGCTGCATCGCCAAGCAATAAACGGATTTTGTTATCCAGCCCAGCGGCGTGTACGTGTTTTCTGACGATTGGAGCGTGTTCATCATTCGATTCGAGCGTATACAATAAACCGTCTTCGACCAGTCCTTGTGCCAGGCAAATGGCGCTGTAACCGGTAAAGGTTCCGACTTCCAGCACCCGCCGTGGGCGAACCATGTGGCTGATCAGCTGAAGCAGCATGCCCTGGTAAGGTCCCGACAGCATCTGGGGATGCAGGGTGCGGATGTTGGTTTCGCGCTCCAATGCCTGAAGTACAGGCTGTACGGCAGTGGTATGTTGGAGACAATACTCCAGACTTTTTGCATCAATTTGCATAAAACACAAGATTACAAGCGACCAATTTGGCGCTCCAGGCGCAAAAAAAGTATATAAAATAAGATTCCCAGTTTTTTTTAAAAAATCTTTTCCTGTTTTAGCGAAAGGCATTACCTTTGCACACGCTTTTCGAAAGGGGGTCTTTTTTGGGAAGAAAAGTGCGTTGTTTGAAGAAGATTTTTACTTGGAAAAGCCTGTGGCGCGTAAACTACAGGCCAGTGTAGCTCAGTTGGTAGAGCAGCTGATTTGTAATCAGCTGGTCGGCGGTTCGAGTCCGTCCACTGGCTCTCATGCAGTTTTGGTTTTTTTTGCCAAACTATTTTGGTGCAACAAAACTCAAAAGCTGTTCCAAGGGGGTGCCCCGGAGTTGGAGAGCCGGGCCAGACTGTAAATCTGGTGCTTTATCGCTGAGTAGGTTCGAATCCCACCACCCCCACGTAGCCCGCCGAAGCCTTGGTGAAGACGGGCTGATTTCTTGCCGATAAAATTTTTATTGAAAAAGCATTTATAAAATGCTCGGTGAGTGATCAAGAAAAAACTCCCGCCTTCGCCAAGGCTCCGGCGGGTAAAGCGGTGGTAGCTCAGTTGGTAGAGCGTCAGCCTTCCAAGCTGAATGTCGCGAGTTCGAATCTCGTCCGCCGCTCCAGGCTTTACGAGAGGCCGTTGTAGCTCAGGGGTAGAGCACTTCCTTGGTAAGGAAGAGGTCGTGAGTTCAATTCTCATCAACGGCTCAAAAGCGAAAAAAATGAATCGTTGAGTGAAGAGTAGCGTTTTCCGGCTTTTGATCGGAAGTTCTCTTTTCGTTTTCGGCTCAAGTGTAGTAAATAGTAATCAGCGTTGTAGCTCAGTGGCAGAGCATTCCGGTTTCAAGCCGGGAAGGTCGTGAGTTCAATTCTCATCAGCGTTACGAATTTAATGTGATAATTTGATCGTTTGCACTTGTGGCTTTTGCTGCAGTCAATTTTTCTGTTTGTCACATTATCGCATTAACAAACTAACTCTTCAACAAATTTTATTAGTCTAAACCAATGGCAAAAGAAACATTCCAACGTTCCAAGCCGCACGTGAATATCGGTACGATTGGTCACGTCGACCACGGTAAGACTACCTTGACTGCTGCCATCACCGTTGTTCTTGCGGGCAAAGGTTTGGCCAAGGTGACGGATTACGCCTCTATTGACGCCGCTCCTGAAGAAAAAGAGCGTGGTATCACTATTAATACCGCTCACGTAGAATATGAAACGGAAAAGCGCCACTATGCTCACGTGGACTGCCCGGGTCACGCTGACTACGTAAAGAACATGATCACGGGTGCTGCTCAAATGGACGGTGCTATCCTGGTAGTTGCTGCTACGGACGGCCCGATGCCCCAAACCCGGGAGCACATCCTTCTGGCTCGTCAGGTCGGTGTACCTAAAATCGTCGTTTTCATGAATAAAGTTGACCTCGTTGATGACGAGGAAATGCTTGAACTCGTCGACATGGAAGTACGCGAACTGCTGAGCTCCTATAAATTTGACGGCGATAACGCCAGTGTTATTAAGGGTTCGGCCCTGAAGGCTCTGGAAGGTGATGCTAAGCATGTTGCAGCCATTCAAGAACTCATGGATGCCTGTGATAATGATATCCCGGAACCAGTTCGGGAAACAGACAAGCCGTTTTTGATGCCAGTGGAAGACGTATTCACGATCACAGGTCGTGGTACTGTTGCTACCGGTCGTATCGAACGTGGCGTCGTTAACACAGGTGACCCGGTTGAAATCATCGGTATGATGAAAGACGGTGAAAAGCCGCTTACTTCTGTAATCACCGGTGTAGAGATGTTCCGTAAAATTCTTGAGCGCGGTGAAGCAGGTGACAACGCCGGGTTGTTGCTGCGCGGTATTGAAAAAGACCAGATCCGTCGTGGTATGGTTATTTGCAAACCTGGTAGCGTAAAACCACACAAGAAATTTAAGTGTTCGGTTTACGTACTGTCGAAGGATGAAGGTGGTCGTCACACGCCGTTCTTTAACGGCTATCGCCCACAATTCTACTTCCGTACCACGGACGTTACAGGCGACGTAAAACTTCCTGCTAACGTTGAGATGGTAATGCCGGGCGACAACATTGAGTTTGAAGTAACGCTCCACAACACGATCGCACTGGAAAAAGGTCTGCGTTTCGCTATCCGCGAAGGTGGCCGTACGGTAGGTGCCGGTCAGGTAACGGAGATTTTGGACTAAAACAAATAGTACACGAGATACCGAGACGGCGTGGTAAAAACCCGCCGTCTCACTTCTCGTTTAACAATAGGGGCATAGCTCAATTGGTAGAGTGACGGTCTCCAAAACCGTAGGCTGCGGGTTCGAGCCCTGCTGCCCCTGCAAGGACCACTACGTTGATCGCTACAATTTGCCTGGTAAAGGTAAAAGGTTCGTTGTCCGTTAAAGTAGGCAACGAATTTTTTTGCAAACCCGGTGAGGATTTTGTCAGTGCCCTTTTATTAAGCATATCAATAAGTTACAATGGAGCGCATTACACTTTATTTGAAAGAAAGTTACCACGAGCTCGTTAAGAATGTGTCTTGGCCTACACTTGCGCAGTTGCAGGAAAGTACGATTGTCGTGTTGGTTACCTCTGGGATTCTTGCCCTGATCATTTTTGTGATGGACATCGCTTGCAGTGTGGTGTTTAAAAACCTTTATGGCGTTTGGGAATAACTAATTTGCAGTACTCCCAATATGGCTATATCTGCCTTCCAAAAGCATTATGAGTAAAGAAAACGAAACGACGCCTGCTTCTTCTCCAGGAGTCGAAGAAAAAAAATGGTACTCACTTCGGGTCATTAGTGGCAAGGAGAAAAAGATCAAGGAACGTATTGATCTGGAAATCGAGCGTTCCAATTGGAAGGATTTTGTTTTTCAAGTAATTGTCCCAACCGAAAAAGTATATAAGATCCGCGGTGGCAAAAAAGTTGTCCAGGAGCGGAATCTGTTACCGGGTTATATTCTGGTTGAGGCCTATGGTAGCCGTTTGAATGGCGATGTGGCCAAGATAATCAGTGATATCCCTAACGTAATCCATTTTTTGGGCCGGGATATGCCGGTGCCAATGACCCAGGTTGAAGCCAATCGCCTGCTCGGCAAAGTTGATGATAGCAGCGAAGCCGGCGAAACAATGGCCGAGCCCTTCTTGGTTGGCGAAACGGTAAAGATTATCGATGGCCCCTTCACCGATTTTGTTGGTGATATTCAGGAGGTCAACGAAGAGAAAAAGAAACTGAAAGTAATCGTAAAGATTTTTGGCCGGGGTACGGAAGTGGAGCTGAACTTTATGCAAGTTGATAAAATTACATAATCCCGTTTTTAAGGCCCGCTTCTCCCGGGCACGCTTCCATTAAAAGCAGGATGTGTATTCTATAAACAATTTAAAATCAGAACGTTGTTTTTTAACAAGCTGATCCAATGGCAAAAGAAGTAGATGTTTATATTAAACTCCAGGTAAAAGGTGGCCAGGCAAATCCAGCGCCTCCGATTGGTCCGGCATTGGGTGCCAAGGGCGTCAATATCATGGAGTTTTGCAAGCGTTTTAACGCCCAGACGACTGAACTGATGGGCAAAGTGCTTCCGGTGGTTATTTCGGTGTATAAAGACAAAACCTTTGACTTTATCATCAAAACGCCACCTGCAGCAATCCAACTGTTTGAAGCAGCAAAGCTACAGCCAGGCCAGGGTTCTGCAGAGTCCAACCGTAAAAAAGTAGGCTCTGTTACCTGGGATCAGGTGCGTGCAATTGCTGAAAGCAAAATGCCCGACCTCAACTGCTTTACGGTGGAATCCGGTATGAAAATGATCGCCGGCACCGCACGCAGCATGGGTATTTCCGTTGAAGGAACACCGCCTTGGGGCGCGTCTGAAAGCGAATAAGTACATGTGCTAATGTGTAATTGGGGTTTATCCTAAATATCACACCCCGCTCCATGTACAGATCTGAGTATTGAAAAGGGAGTTCCGGCCCAAACCGGAACGTTTCACCTTTAAACATATCAATTAATGGCACAACTAACAAAAAAACGCAAAGCCGTCGAAGGCAAAGTCGATCCGGACAAGTTGTATCAACTGGACGAAGCGATGGGACTGGTCAAAGAGGTGAATACGACCAAATTTGACGCTTCGGTGGACGTGCATGTACGCATGGGTCTTGACCCGCGGAAAGCCGATCAGGCGCTGCGGGGTACGGTATCCCTGCCGCATGGCACTGGTAAAACCAAACGTGTACTGGTTTTTTGCTCACCTGAAAAAGAAGCCGAGGCTAAAGAAGCCGGTGCTGATTTTGTAGGGCTTGATGAGTACATGCAAAAGATCAGCGATGGTTGGCTGGATGTCGACGTAATCGTCGCTACACCCAATGTAATGGGACAGCTGGGTAAGGTGGCTCGTATTCTGGGCCCCCGTGGTCTGATGCCCAACCCGAAAACAGGTACCGTAACGAATGACATTGCTTCGGCAGTGCAGGAAGTTAAGAAAGGTAAAATTGCTTTCCGGGTCGATAAGTTTGGCATCGTCCATGCTTCTGTCGGAAGGGTATCCTTTTCTCCGGAACAACTGACGGACAACGCGCATGAACTCATCGCTACCTTGATCCGGATGAAGCCGTCGACCGCCAAAGGCGTGTACATGAAATCCGTTTCCGTGGCCAGCACTATGAGCCCGGGAATTGCTGTTGATCCAAAGTCCATCAAAGTGTAACACGAGGCTCCGCCTCGTTTTGCACAAATGACAAATGCTCAAATTTGATTAAAAATGACCAGAGAAGATAAAATAGCAGCAGTCGCAGAACTTAAAGAAGAGTTGGGTAACAGCCCGTTCTTCTATTTTGCCGACTCCTCAACCCTGTCGGTGGCCAAAATCAATCAGTTTCGCCGGATGGGCTTTGAAAAAGGGGTGAAGATCAAGGTGGCTAAAAACACCCTGATCCAAAAAGCCCTGGAAACAGAGCCCGAGGAAAAAGGCTATGCAGCCCTTTTCGAAACACTGAAAGGCCCGACAACTATCCTGATTGCTTCAAACCCGAAGGCGCCGGCCAAACTCATCGAAGAGTTTCGCAAATCGGACGAACGCCCGATCCTGAAAGCAGCCTACATCGATTCCGAAGTGTTTATTGGTGATGATCAGTTGAAAATGCTGACCAAACTGAAAACGAAGGAAGAGTTGGTGGGTGAGATCATTGGCTTGTTGCAATCGCCAGCGCGCAGACTTTCGAGCATGATTACCGCTACCGGTGGCAAAATTGCCGGTATCGTGAAAACGCTTGAAGAACGCGAAGGCGCATAATTGAAATGGCAATGGCGTATCGGCATCCGAATGTTGCCGACACCCTGCGCCCCTTAATTTGGCTTCCAAGTACGCACTATATGCGACCTCCCCAAGACCTACTTGTTAACCTCAAGTTTTATAACACCCGAACCTTACACAACATTTGCAAATCACTTTTTAAATTTATCTAGCAGAATGGCAGATTTGAAAGCACTGGCCGAACAACTGGTAAGCCTTACCATTAAAGAGGCCAACGAACTGGGCAACATCTTGAAGGATGAATATGGCATTGAACCGGCTGCTTCCGCAGTAGCAGTCGCTGCAGGCCCCGCTGCCGGCGGTGGCGGCGGCGAAGCTGCTCCGGCCGAAAAAACGGAATTCGATGTCTTCCTGAAAGACGTAGGCGCAAACAAACTCAACGTCGTGAAAGAGGTGAAAAACATCCTCGGCCTGGGTTTGAAAGAGGCTAAAGATCTGGTAGACGGTGCTCCAAGCGAACTGAAAACCGGCGTGAATAAAGCAGAAGCAGAATCGATCAAAACTGCTTTGGAAGGCGCTGGTGCTGTAGTCGAGATTAAGTAAGCGATCGGTGTTTGTGGCGCCTTCCTTCCCGAAGAAAGCTGTCCATGTTTTGTGTCTTTGTACAAGGCACGCCACCTTTTGACTTACGATTTCGACTTTATGTTCGGCACAACTACTTTTTTATTTTTATTGCAGACGATTGGGCTTAACGCATCCCCGACTTTGGGTCGGGTGCGTTAAGCCTATCGGCGTCTGTACCGGTGCAGGTAGGAAAACTTTTTCAGCAGTTCAAACGTTTAGTTTGTACTCCTTTCCTCCCGCCTTCCCAACCCGGCCTCAAAAGACGAGGCCGATCTGCAAATCGCACACAAGCATATTTTGCATAAAATGACCAATAACGGCACAACCAATGGGGTAATTCCCAAAACCGGAGTTCAAGAGCGCGTCAATTTTGGTAAAATCCGCCTCGCCGGTCACTACCCCGACCTCCTTGAAATCCAACTCAAATCGTTCCAGGAATTTTTCCAGCTGGAAACTACACCGGAAAACCGCGCTGCGGAAGGCTTGTATAAGGTATTCACCGAAAACTTCCCTATCACAGACGCCCGGAATATTTTCAACCTGGAATTCCTCGACTACTTTGTCGATCCTCCCCGCTACACCATCGACGAGTGTATGCAGCGTGGCCTGACCTACTCGGTGCCACTCAAAGCAAAACTCCGTCTGTCGTGTAACGATGAGGAACACATCGACTTCCAGACGATCGTTCAGGATGTGTTTCTGGGCAATATTCCCTACATGACCCCCAAAGGCACCTTTGTCATCAACGGGGCCGAGCGGGTTATTGTATCCCAGTTGCACCGTTCGCCTGGCGTATTCTTTGGCCAAAGTTTTCACCCGAACGGCACCAAGATTTACAGTGCCCGGGTGATTCCGTTCAAAGGCGCCTGGATGGAATTTGCCACCGACATCAACCTCGTGATGTATGCGTACATCGACCGGAAAAAGAAATTTCCTGTCACCACGCTGCTGCGCGCTATTGGGTTTGACTCGGACAAAGCCATTCTCGACCTGTTCAATCTTGCCGATGAGGTGCCCTGCACCCGGGAAAATCTCGAGGCTGCCATCGGGCGGAAACTCGCAGCCCGTGTGTTGAAAAGCTGGACGGAAGACTTCGTTGACGAAGATACCGGTGAGGTTGTAACTATCCCGCGTAACGAAGTTATTCTCGAGCGCGACACCATGATCGACGAGGAAAATATCGAACAGATCCTCGATGCCGGTACGACGACGATTATCCTTCAGCGCACGGATATCGATGAAGACTTTTCGATCATCTACAACACGCTGCAAAAAGACCCGACTTCGAGCGAACTTGAAGCCGTGACATATATCTACCGTCAACTGCGCGGTTCTGATCCGCCCGATGATGAAACTGCACGCGGCATCATCGACAAGCTCTTCTTCTCCGACAAGCGGTACAACCTCGGTGAAGTAGGTCGCTTTAAGATCAACCGCAAACTGAAACTGGACATTGATACCGATAACCTGGTATTGACGAAAGAGGACATTATCGCCATCGTTCGTTACATCGTCAGCTTGATCAATAACAAGGCTGAGATTGACGATATCGACCACTTGTCGAACCGCCGTGTGCGTACAGTGGGCGAGCAATTGTATGCTCAGTTCGGCGTTGGTTTGGCCCGTATGGCCCGTACCATCCGCGAACGGATGAATGTGCGCGACAACGAGGTATTCACGCCGGTCGACCTGATCAATGCGCGTACGTTGTCGTCTGTGATCAACTCCTTTTTTGGCACCAGCCAGTTGTCGCAGTTTCTGGATCAGACCAATCCGCTTTCCGAAATTACCCACAAACGGCGTATTTCGGCACTTGGCCCCGGTGGTCTGAGCCGCGAACGTGCTGGTTTTGAGGTGCGTGACGTACACTACTCCCACTATGGCCGTCTTTGCACCATTGAAACGCCGGAGGGCCCGAACATCGGTCTGATCTCCACGTTGTGCACACACGCCAAGATCAACAAAATGGGTTTTCTCGAAACCCCATACCGTCAGGTAAAAGAGGGTAAGGTGGTCATGGCGGGTGATGTTGAGTACTTGTCGGCTGAAGCGGAAGATTTCCGCAAGATCGCACAGGCCAACACGCCGGTGAATGAAAAAGGCGCTTTCATGGAAGACCGCGTTCGCTCCCGGGAGCATGGCGACTTCCCTATCCTGACGCCCGATGAGGTGGAATACATCGATGTAGCACCCAACCAAATTGTGGGTGTTTCAGCCTCGCTGATTCCGTTCCTTGAAAACGATGATGCCAACCGTGCCCTCATGGGCTCCAACATGCAACGGCAGGCTGTGCCGCTTATCCGCCCAAGCTCGCCGATCGTAGGTACGGGCCTGGAGGCCAAAGTGGCGCGCGATAGCCGCATGTTGATCAACGCTGAGGGTTCCGGAGTGGTGGAATATGTGGATGCCAACGAGATTATCATCCACTACGACCGCACCGAGGAAGACCAACTGGTTTCTTTTGAAGATGCGCGCAAAACCTATAACCTGACCAAGTTCATGCGGACCAACCAAGGTACCTGCATCAACCTGAAGCCCATCGTCCGTCGTGGACAACGGGTGGACGAAGGGGATATTCTTTGCGAAGGCTACGCTACTGAAAACGGCGAATTGGCCTTGGGCCAAAACCTGAAAGTGGCCTTCATGCCCTGGAAAGGTTACAACTTCGAGGATGCCATCGTGCTCTCCGAACGCGTTGTTCAGGAAGACGTATTCACTTCCATCCACATCGAACACTTCGAAATGGATGTACGGGATACCAAACTCGGTGAAGAAGAACTCACTGCTGATATTCCGAACGTGAGTGAAGACGCCACCAAGGACCTCGACGAAAACGGTATCATCCGTATCGGCGCATGGGCCAAGGAAGGTGATATTTTGATCGGTAAAATCACGCCGAAAGGGGAGACCGACCCGACTCCGGAGGAAAAACTGCTGCGCGCCATTTTTGGCGACAAAGCAGGCGACGTGAAAGATGCTTCCCTCAAGGTGCCGCCCAGTATTAATGGTGTGGTGATTGACAAGCAACTCTTCGCCCGCGCCAAGAAAGATAAAGTGCAGAAAGAGCAGGAAAAAGCCCTGCTCGATAAACTGGATGACGAGCACGCAATCAACCTGAACAACCTGAAAACAATCCTCGTGGATAAACTTCAGGTATTGGTGAAAGATAAAATTACCAACGGCGTACGCAGTATTTATGGCGAGGAAATGGTACCGAAAGGCACTAAACTCTCTATCCAGGTGCTGCGCGATCAGATTGACTACAGCCAGGTGGATTATGCCAACTGGACCGGTGAGAAGGATATCGACAAACCCATCGCCCGCCTGTTGCACAACTACAGCATCAAGGTGAATGAGGAAGTGGGCCGTTATAAGCGCGAAAAATTCAACGTCAGCATCGGTGACGAACTCCCGGCAGGCGTTTTGAAACTCGCGAAAGTATACCTGGCTAAAAAACGCAAACTCAAAGTAGGCGATAAACTGGCAGGCCGCCACGGGAACAAAGGTATTGTGAGCCGTATTGTGCGGATCGAAGACATGCCTTTCCTTGCAGATGGCACGCCGGTGGATGTCGTACTCAACCCATTGGGTGTACCTTCGCGTATGAACCTTGGGCAGATCTTTGAAACGGTTCTTGGTTGGGCAGGCGAGCGCCTCGGCGTCAAGTTTGCCACACCGATCTTCGACGGTGCAAAAACAGATGAGGTAGAACAGTGGATTGAGCAGGCCAGCTTGCCCGAACTCGGACAAACCTACCTGCACGATGGCGAAACCGGCGACCGCTTCCACCAGAAGGCTACTGTGGGCGTGATCTACATGCTCAAACTCAGCCACATGGTGGACGACAAGATGCACGCCCGTTCGATCGGCCCGTACTCGCTCATCACCCAGCAGCCACTGGGCGGTAAGGCGCAGTTTGGTGGCCAGCGTTTCGGGGAAATGGAAGTGTGGGCTCTTGAAGCCTACGGTGCTTCCAACATCCTGCAGGAATTGCTGACCTTCAAGTCAGATGATATTCAGGGTCGTGCCAAAGCATACGAAGCCATTGTGAAGGGCGATAATCTGCCGGAAGCGAACATTCCGGAATCGTTCAACGTACTGGTGCACGAATTGCGTGGCCTCGCTCTTGATGTGAAGTTTGATTAACGAATATGCCGGGCGACAGGCTCTCAAAGCTTGTCGCCCGGATAATACTTGTACTTTTTTCGACCGATCCAACATATGAGCGTCAGCAGCGTCCAGCATTTGCGCAGAGATTTTAACCTGCTCAAATTCCATACTAAGTGTTGGCTTGCCGGTAGCTACTTTACGCTCCTTGGAAAGAAAAAAGCAAAATTGGACGGGGTAGAGGTGTTGGTGCCATACGAGGTGACTGACATCCGGTTGCGGGGACAATTTCAAATAAAAAGCTACGAGAAACACGAGCGCCGTTATTTGAAAAAATATGTGCACCCGGAATCAAGTATTCTTGAACTGGGCGGTTGTATCGGCATTGTGGCCTGTGTGGCCAACAGCCTGCTCCGCCACCCCAAACGCCACGTAGTCGTTGAGGCCAACCCGGAACTGGTGCCTTACATCGAGCGGAATAAACAACATACAGGAAGCGCATTCGCTATTGAAAACTGTATGGTGTCGGATCAAGCGGAAAATGATTTTTACATCGGTCCGAGTATCGGCGAAAGTAGTGCCCGGCGGAAATCACTGAAAAAGATCAGTGTGCCCGGCAGAACGATCGCCCAGTTGGAACAAAAACACCAGCTGCAGTTTGATACGCTCATCATCGATATCGAAGGCGCCGAGTTGGATTTCTTTCGGGAAAATAAAACCTGGCTCCGGCGTTTGAACACCGTAATCCTGGAAACCCACCCGCACCCGGAAATGCTTTCAGACGAGGAAGTTGCTGAGTGCCGGAATATCCTCGAGGAGGCAGGTTTACACCTCCGCGTACAAGCTGGCCCGGTTTGGGTGCTGACCCGCGACGTTTAATCCGCTCTGATAACCCCTTTGAAAATTTGACCACATTTTTAGCTCAAGCATATGCCGTTTAAAAAGAAAAGTAACAAAACTGATCAAAACTTCGACAGCATTACCATTAGCCTGGCGAGCCCCGACGAAATTCTGGAGCGCAGCTATGGCGAGGTGCTGAAGCCGGAAACCATCAACTACCGCTCGTATAAACCCGAGCGCGATGGTTTGTTTTGCGAACGCATTTTCGGTCCGGTAAAGGACTACGAATGCTACTGCGGGAAGTACAAGCGTATCCGGTACAAGGGTATCGTTTGCGACCGTTGCGGGGTGGAGGTTACTGAAAAGAAAGTGCGCCGCGAACGCATGGGTCACATCAAACTGGTGGTACCTGTGGTGCATATTTGGTTTTTCAAAAGCCTGCCCAACAAAATCGGCTACATCCTCGGGGTTTCGTCCAAAAAACTCGAATCGATTGTTTACTACGAGCGCTACGTGGTGATCAACCCTGGTATCAAGGGCGATGAAGGAATCAGCCGCATGGACCTGCTGACCGAGGAGGAATACCTGGAAATTCTCGAAGGCTTGCCCAAGGACAACCAACTCCTTGATGACAGCCATCCCGATAAATTTGTGGCTAAAATGGGCGCCGAAGCGGTCCACCACCTGTTGAGCACGCTCAACTTGGATGACCTGGCTGCGCAACTACGTCATGAAGCCAATACTGAGGCCAGCCAACAGAAAAAAGCCGATGCCAACAAGCGCTTGCGCGTGGTAGAAGCATTCCGGAACGGCCTCGAAACTTCCGGTCAACGCCCGGAATGGTCGGTGATTCACTACCTGCCGGTAGTACCACCCGAACTGCGCCCGTTGGTGCCGCTCGATGGTGGCCGTTTCGCCTCTTCTGACCTGAACGACCTGTACCGTCGCGTTATCATTCGCAATAACCGCCTCAAGCGCTTGCTCGAGATCAAAGCGCCGGAGGTTATCCTTCGTAACGAAAAACGGATGCTTCAGGAAGCCGTTGACTCCCTCTTCGACAATTCGCGGAAATCGAACGCCGTGAAAGCCGAAGGTGGCCGCGCCCTGAAGTCGCTGTCGGATATCCTGAAAGGTAAACAAGGCCGTTTCCGTCAAAACCTGCTCGGTAAGCGTGTCGACTACTCCGGCCGTTCGGTCATTGTGGTAGGTCCGACACTTAACCTCCATGAATGTGGTTTGCCGAAGGCAATGGCTGCCGAGTTGTTTAAGCCGTTTATTATTCGGAAACTCATTGAGCGCGGTATTGTCAAAACCGTAAAATCGGCTAAAAAACTGGTCGACCGCAAAGATCAGGTGATCTGGGAGATCCTGGAAAACATCCTGCGTGGTCACCCGGTAATGCTTAACCGTGCCCCGACGCTGCACCGCCTCTCCATTCAGGCGTTTCAGCCCCGGCTTATCGAAGGTAAGGCCATTCAACTGCACCCGCTTGTTTGTACGGCGTTCAACGCCGACTTCGACGGTGACCAGATGGCGGTACACGTGCCGCTGAGCCACTCCGCTATCCTGGAAGCCCAGGTGCTGATGCTCTCGAGCCACAATATGCTCAACCCTCAGGATGGTTCGCCGATTACCCTGCCTTCGCAGGACATGGTACTTGGCCTGTACTACCTGACCAAAGAGCGGCAGTCAATTCCTGAAAATCCGGTGCTCGGTGAAGGCCGGAAATTCTACTCACCGGAAGAGGTATTGATTGCCTACAATGAAAAACAACTCGACTTGCACGCCGGTATCGAATGCCGTGTGGAGCAGGAAGAGAACGGACAGGTTGTGCACAAGCGGCTCAAAACGACCGTTGGTCGGGTGCTGTTCAATCAGTCTGTGCCGAATGGCGTGCCGTTCATCAACGAACTGCTGACCAAGCGCAACCTGAAAGTGATTATCGGCGAAATTATCCAGCGCACCAATTTCCGACTGACGGCCGAGTTTCTCGATGCCATCAAGGAAATGGGCTTCGGATGGGCCTTCAAAGCCGGTTTGTCCTTTAACCTGGGTGACCTGATCATTCCCGAGTTGAAGAAAACCGTACTGGAATCTGCCCAGGAAGAAGTCGATGAGGTTTGGGAAAACTACAACATGGGTCTGATTACCTACAACGAACGGTACAACCAGATCATCGATAAGTGGACTTACGCGGATAACCGCATCACCGACCGCCTCATGCAGGAGCTGAGCCAGCACAAACAAGGCTTCAACTCCGTATTCATGATGCTTGACTCCGGTGCACGTGGTTCCAAACAGCAGATCAAACAGCTGTGTGGCTTGCGTGGTCTGATGGCTAAACCCCGGAAGTCGGGTGATACCGGAGCGGCGATCATTGAGAACCCGATCCTGTCGAACTTCCTCGAAGGGCTTTCCGTTCAGGAATACTTCATCTCTACGCACGGTGCCCGTAAGGGTCTGGCCGATACGGCTTTGAAAACAGCCGACGCCGGTTACCTGACGCGTCGTCTGGTAGACGTAGCCCAGGATGTGGTGATCCGCGAAGAAGATTGCAGCACGCTGCGAGGTATCGATACTTCCGCGCTCAAAGAAGGTGACAAGATCATTCAGCAGCTGTCAGAGCGGATCAAAGGCCGGTTCAGCCTCCACGATATTTACCATCCGGAATCGGACGAACTGATCATTGCTGCTGGCGACTATATCAGCGAGCGTATTGCGATCGATATCGACACTGCCGGTGTTGAAATGGTCACCATCCGTTCAGTGCTCACTTGCGAAAGCCGGCACGGCGTATGCGCCAAATGCTACGGTAAAAACCTTGCAACGGGCCGTGTAGCCGAGATGGGCGACGCCGTGGGTATCATTGCCGCACAGTCGATCGGTGAGCCGGGTACCCAGCTTACCCTGCGTACCTTCCACACGGGTGGTACGGCCATGATCGGCAAAACGGAAAACGAAATCGTTACCCGTAACGCCGGCAAGATCGAGTTCGACTCCATCAAAACGATCAGCAGTACCAATGCCGAAGGCGAGAAAATTCAACTCGTGGTTTCGCGGATTGGTGAACTGCGCGTAGTTGATCCGAAAACAGGCCGTATGTTTTCCCAAAATCACATCCCTTACGGTTCGACTTTGTTTGTCAAAGACGGCCAGGATGTGGACAAGGGCGTGAAAATCTGTTCCTGGGATCCGTTCAACGCCACTATTGTTAGTGAATTTGCCGGTATCGTTAAGTATAGCAACCTTGAGGAAGGTGTGACCTACCGCATGGAACGCGACGACCAGACGGGCTTTGCTGAAAAAGTGGTTATTGAAAGTAAGAACAAGCGTAAAATACCGTCCATTGCAATCGTAGATGCCAAAACCGGTGATGAGTTGAAAAACTACACCATGCCGATCGGTGCCTACATTTCCGTGGACGATGAGGTCGAAGTGAAGGTGGGTAAACAGATCGTGAAGATCCCGCGTAAACTGGGTAAAATCGCCGATATCACCGGTGGTCTGCCACGTGTAACGGAACTTTTCGAAGCCCGTAACCCGTCCAACCCGGCTACTGTTGCTGAAATCGATGGTATCATTTCCTTTGGTTCCATCAAACGCGGCAACCGCGAATGTATCATCGAGGCTAAAGACGGCCAGAAGCGCAAGTACCTGATCAACCTGACCAAGCACATCCTCATGCAGGAGGGCGACTTTGTGCGCGCCGGTACTGCCCTGACGGAAGGTTCGATCGCCGTAAAGGACATTTTGGCCATCAAAGGCCCCTTTGCTGCCTCCTCCTACCTGGTGAATGGCGTGCAAGAGGTATACCGCTCGCAGGGTATCAATATCAACGACAAACACATCGAGGTGATCGTACGGCAAATGCTGCGCCGCCTGGAGATTGTCGACCCGGGCGATACGCACTTCCTTGCCGGCGAGCCGGTTGAGCGGAATGAGTTTATTGACTACAACGACTGGATTTTTGATAAAAAATTCGTCACCGACGCTGGCGACAGTTCCAAACTGCGCCCGGGCTCACTGGTTTCGCTGCGGCAAATCCGGGAAGAAAACTCCTTCCTCAAGCGCAACGATAAAAAACTGGTGGACTACCGCGATGCCCTTCCGGCAACGGCAGTGTCCATGCTGCTGGGTATCACCAAGGCGTCTTTGGGTACCGAATCGTGGATTTCGGCGGCTTCCTTCCAGGAAACGACGAAAGTGCTCAGCACCGCTGCGATCGCTGCCAAGAAGGACTTCCTCATGGGCCTGAAAGAGAACGTGATCGTGGGCAAGAAAATCCCGGCAGGAACGGGTATGCGCCAGTACGACCGTATTCAGGTGACCAGCATCGAGCGGCCCTTCCGTGAACAGCGGGAAGCCGATGTGCTCATGCTGGAAGATGACGAATAGAACACGATAAATGACGGAATAATATAGCGCCGCCCTCCCGGAGATCGGGACGGCGGCGCTTGTTTTATACCTACTCGTCCTACGACTTTTATAAAAGGGATAATCCAGATGTCTCGCTTTGCTCGACATGACAACCGATAGGGAAAGGATACAATTCATCAGATTTCTCGCTACGCTCGAAATTGCGGCAGGGCGCAGGTGAAATTTCGAGCGTAGCGAGAAATCTGATAAAATTTAGTTTTTAGCGTAAGCGACTGTCATGTCGACCGTAGGGAGACATCTGAGCAGACAACATATTATCAGTCATTTACGCGAACCCGTACAAGTCGTAGGACGAATATCCCTCAAAGAATTAAACTCCGTGCCCTCCATGTCTCCGTGGTGAAAACTTGGAGTACGATTGGTCAACGTGTTTTAGCCCCTTTACGCTTCCTCCAACAGCGGCTTGATCTCCGCCGGCAGGGTACTGATCACATCCCTGATCTCGCCTTCTGAAACATGTTTTTTCAAAACTCTGAACACTGCGAGGATCGCCTGATGCACCTCGTAGTCGGTAGTGAAATACGCCGTGGTACCACGGCCGCCGGCTTCGCGGACAGCCTCAATAAAATCGCCCAGGTGGCGCAGAATGCGGCTTTCGTCTTTGATCTGCCAGCCATCGACGTAGACGGCTTTGATCAACATGGGCAGTTGGGCGATCAGCTGGAGTGATTCGCCCGGTGGCACGCGGTTGCGGAAGGCGTGCAAGACGGCGCGCAGGATACTACCGGCTTTCCCGGTATCATCCGGACTTTGGAGTTCGATGGCTACTTCTTTGACAAAATGCTCGCCATCAGCCACGTATTTATGGAAATTGAATGCCATGATGCATTGATTTTAATACTGGGTGCGTTGAATAAATACCGGTTTTTTGAAGGGTACATCACAAAATTAGGCGGATTGGATACCGCTTTGAGATGATTCGCATCATGGGCTTCCCTGACCCGGATAATTTACATTTTGCCTGGTTTCCGGGAGATTCGTAGCAGTTTTTCTATAAAAAAACAATTCCCGTATGGCACAGAAAACGCATGCAATCGGCATCGATATTGGTGGCACGCACATCAGTTGCGCGGTGGCCGATATTAAAACCGGTACGCTGCTCGAATCGACGCATGCGCGGGCCACATTTGATCACAAAGCACCGTCCGGCGAAATCCTGCAACATTGGACCGATGCGCTAAACCAAACCCTGGCCAATAGCGATGCCGGTCAGTTAATTGGTTTCGGCTTTGCAATACCAGGGCCTTTTGATTACCAGAATGGTATTTCCCGGATGCAGCACAAGTTTGAAGGCCTGTACGGGGTGCATATCCCCGATGCGTTGCGCCCTGGTTTGGCGACCGGCAGAACCCTGCCTATGCGTTTCATCAACGATGCCACTGCTTTTGCCATTGGCGAGAGTTGGGTGGGGGAGGGACGTGGCCTGCGCAAGGTGGTGGTGATCACCCTGGGTACCGGTTTCGGCTCGGCATTTCTCGACGACGACGTGCCAGTCGTGCAGGGAGTCGAGGTGCCGCCGGAGGGCTGTCTGTGGCATTTGCCTTTCCGGGATGGTATTGCTGATGACTATTTCTCCACCCGCTGGTTTACCAGGATGTATGCGGAACAAAGCGGACACCGCGTACCCGGTGTAAAAACCCTGATGGATAAAGCGACTGTCGATCCGGTAGCCGGGCAATTGTTTGAAACTTTTGGCCAAAATCTGGCCGAATGCCTGGGCCCCTGGCTGCTTCGGTTCGGTGCGGAAGTGCTGATCATTGGCGGCAATATTGCGCATGCGTTGCCCCTGTTCGGACCGGCCTTGCGAAAAGGGTTGCAGGCTTCCTGGGTATCTACCCGTATTACACCGTCGGTATTGTGGGAAAAAGCGGCCCTGTTGGGTAGCGCCCGCCTGCTCGACGATGCTTTCTGGGCGAAGGTATCCGTTCATTTGCCAACACTTTAACACTGTACTACTATGTTACTCGACACACCGATTTCGACCATAATGACCCGGGATGTATTCATCCTCGGCGCCGGCGATCCCCTGTGGCAAGCCGCTACCATGTTCAACGATCACAGCCTGCGCCATGCTCCGGTGACCTCCCAGGGCCGCCTGGTGGGCATGCTCAGCCTTGTCGACCTAAAACGCGTACCCGCCAGTGCACTCGTGGAGAGCACTGCCGACCAGGGCCGCGAAATAGTCGCCGACATGATGAGCCGTGACCCCCTCACGGTGCAGGCCAGCGATCCTGTGCGCGATCTGTCAAAACTGTTCACCGAAAATGATTTTCACGCCGCACCCGTGCTGGAAGGCACGCGCATTGTGGGCATTGTGTCCACCACGGACCTGATCCGCTACTTTTGGGATGAACTGGAAGGAGAGGAGTGAGGATCATTGACAGAAACGCGCATTGGTATTTGAAGCCGGAAGGGTATCATTAATGCTCTGGGGGTAAACCAACAGCGGTGTGGATGCGCATTCCGCCGCCTTCATTTATCGAAAAACACCCGGCCTGTATCCAAGAAACCCGCTGCGCGTCGTTGTTTTTAGACTTTTTTGCTAAAAACAGTTGAGCAATGACGACAAAAACAATCATCCTGGCCGCCCTGTGCGGCTTAAGCTGCTGTGCCCTCGGGCAATCGGGCCTGCAAGGCGAATACTTTAACGGGAAGCAATTCGAAGAAAAAATCGTCACCCGGACCGACCCGCAAATCAACTTTGCCTGGTTCAATAAGGCGCCGGCGCCGGGCGTCGACCCGCACGTTTTCTCGGTGCGTTGGACTGGTTTTTTACAAACACCGGAATCCGGTACCTATCGCTTTCGCGCTTTTGTGGACGATGGCATCCGGGTGTATGTGAACGGCAAACTGGTGATCGACGCCTGGAGCCTGCACGACACCGGGCGCTTTGTCGGCGAAATCTACCTGGACGCCGGGCGCAAGTACCCGCTGAAAGTGGAGTATTTCAACGCAATGTTCGAAGGCGAAATCAAATTGCAATGGCAGCTTCCGAGCGAAAAACCTTTGTTTGACGGCTATTTCGGCTACAACGACCACGATATTGCTTCGCGGTATTTGATACCACCTGCGCCACCCAAAATCAGTACGGAGAAGCCCAGGCTTACACCGGAAAAACCCAGGGATACTGCGCCCCTCAAAGCAGTTGTTGAGCCTGATCCTGAACCGGTTCAAAAGGCCCCGACCCCTGTTCCCATCCCGGCAGATACCCTGGAAACGTACATTCCCAAAAACATTCTTTTTGAAAAAAGCAAAGCCATCATGCTACCGGCTTCTGAGCCCGAGTTGAATAAACTGGCTGCGTTTTTAATCCGAAACCCCCGCTACACATTGAGGGTGGAAGGGCACACCGACCGGATCGGGAATTCCGCCAAAAACATGATTTTATCCAAAGAACGCGCTCAAACGGTGGCCGCCTACCTGGTCAAAAAAGGCGTCGAAGCCAGCCGAATTACGGCCTTCGGCTATGGCGATACCCGGCCGCTTTTCCGCGAGCCGGAGGGTGTGGCGAATCCGAAGAATCGGCGGGTAGCGTTTTTAATTGGGGAGTAGGGGGCTTCGGTTGTCATCAAAAAAACTGGTTGTAATGTAGGATTTGATAAAGGTGGTAACCCTGCTTTTTAAAGGAGGGGACGTGACATTACATTTCGATATTTTGTAAAATCATTGCTTTCAGAACAAGACAAGAGATTACCAGGTAAGGGCCTCGGGGTTGTCCAGGAAAAGTTGGTTCAAATCAGTATCTACCTGTGCTAGCCAGCCTTCCTGCTGCCAGCGCTGCATTTCACGCCAGACGGTGGGGTGGTTTTTTTTACGGATCCCGGCGATCAGCTTATCGAGTTTATCCCGGGAAACTCCACGGTGTTTTTGTTTATCGTATTCTACCAGGCGCGCTTTATAGTCTCCGAACGCTTCTTCGCGTGCTTCGCGCAGAAATTCGCGTTCCTGGTGATTGAGCCGAAGCACCTCTTCAAAGCTGTATTCGAACCGTTGTTTTACAGCATTATCCGTATTGGGGAGTTGTACAAAGGTGAAGGTGCCTTTCAGATCCAGCAGGGCGAACTTCATGGGGTCGTCTACACGCGGATTGATCAACACGGGCTCGCCTGGCGGCGGTTGCGTTTCCTTTGGCCAATCCGGTGGGTTAAGTTTTTGTAGCGTGTTGTTATCCCTGCGGAACACGGCAAATTTGTTGTTTTTGGGGCCGTTGCAATTACCACAGGCATACACGTAATTCTCCCAAACAAAGGTTAGCTCCGGGTACAAGTCTTTGGGGGCAATATGTTCGACTTCATCGGCTATGGAATCTTCGCAGTACACGCAGCGGCGGGCGCCTGCACACATCTGGGTAAGTGCATCTTTGACTTTCCGCAAGGTGGCGTTTTGTTTTGTATTTCTGCTTTTAAACTTCTTTTTGGCCAGCGTCGATTGTTCGGCGAACGTGCCGGTTATTTCAGCCTGCCAATCGCCTAATTGATCGAGTACAGCCTGGTCGGGTTGAATGTGGTTTGGTAACTTTATCATTTGCCTGTGGGGAATATGGCCTGAAGTTCCTGGTATTCTGCTTCTTCGTTTTTTGAGATTTTACCGGTTATAGACTTGATATTTAATTCAGCCAGACGCTTCATTTTTTCATTGCCAGTATCGGAGCGTGAGGTATCGGCGCCAAAGACCTGGGTGCCATAGGCGTCCAATACATTGCCGAAGATGAGCCGGTCGCGTTGGATGCCCGTTACTTCGCCGGACTCCTGCTCGCTGCCCGGCGCTGCCAAACGCCATATAGTGCCTTTTTCGCAGGCACGGCAAATGAGTGGACTGTGGGTAGTGACAATAAACTGGAGCCCAGGGAAATATTCGGTAAACCACTGGCCGATACGGGTTTGCCAGGTGGGGTGGAGGTGGGCGTCGATCTCGTCAATCAGAACGACACCGCATTGCTTGAAATGCGGCTTTTGCGGATTTATTCCCTCAAAAACGGATCGCGCTCCATACACCTGAACCAACTGCCGGATCAGCTCAAACGTCAGACTGAGAATAGACCGGTATCCATCGCTCATTTGGGTTACTTTAATGATGTTGCCGTTTCCATCCAAAAACTCCGGATTCCCATCTAAACTGACCCCGTTGAAAGTAGCATTATGCGGAAGCAGCCTGCTTTGATTGATAAACTGGCGCAATCCGTGAAAGATAATATCTGCATCAGAGCGATATTCGGTGGTAGTTTCCCTGGTCTGATCCTGTGCTTTAAACTCGATCTCTTTTAACCGCCTCCGGTCAAGATCTTTTAGCCATTCC
The DNA here is from genome assembly GCA_020636075.1 of Lewinellaceae bacterium. Lineage (GTDB taxonomy): Bacteria > Bacteroidota > Bacteroidia > Chitinophagales > Saprospiraceae > M3007. Next base: position 110,999 of record JACJYO010000013.1, read on the forward strand.
AAGGCTTCTGTGAGTGCGATGTCTTCCCCAAAAACACTCAGATGTGCGCCTGCTTTCGGGGCGGCATAATATACTTTATTCCATTCCGGGTTTCCTCCGGTAAACCTTCGAAAAGGGCCGTATGCCACAGAAAACCATCCATCATTATTTCCCCAATTAAACTTTTTGGGGTTCATGGATTTTGCATTGATGTTGGATTCCATGAGTACCCGGCTATTTCGTTTTAATTGGAACGCATTGGTAATCACTTTTTCCTTTAGAGATGGTGTGTGATCCGTTTTATCATATTTAGGATCATATACCAATTCGAGCGTAATTGTTCCGGAGTCTTTCCCCTGGCTTAACCATTCTTCCCAAAACTGGCGTACCGATCCAATTTCTTCCGGACCGATCAGAACCGCCGAAGCACTCCGCACGATCGTCGACTTTCCTGCTCCATTATCCCCAATCAGCACATGCCAGCCGGCTTCTTTCCCTTCAGGGAACTCCATGGTAAATTCCGATATGGAGCGAATATTTTTGATCTCAATTTTTTTGATATACATACATGTTGTACGTTAAACGTTGGGCTTCCATTCGCCTTCCAGCACAAAATACTGAACCAGTTTTGTCTTTTCTCAAAGGTAAGTCGTTTTGCCGGGTTTTGAATCCGGTGCAATTCCGGTTTTAGCCACTAGTGCACGACGATATACACTAACTGCAATCTTACAATTTCCAAACCGCTTCCAGGGGGGTAATGTACTACTCCACCATTTTACTGCAGCAATTTGCAGGGCCTTTTAAATTTTATCCTATTGGTACAGCTGTTCCCATGACAAATTCCCTTTAAAATCTGGGTCTTTGCATGCTGCTTTTCAAAAATCCAAAAAATTCCGTACAGCCCAAATCCTCTCCTAGTTCTCTGATTTTCAATCGTTCCTGCAGCCAACTTCCATCAATAAAGTAACCAGAAACCCCAAAAGTCACTCAAAAACCCCAAAAAATCTGTACTGGCAAACCCACCCGGCAGTCCTGCTTCTTTGCGGTATCAATCAACTATTCCTCACACAAAAAAGGATTGTTATGAAACCGTATGTTTTTAAAGTATCTGCTATAGTTCTGCTCCTCGGCGCCCTCTGGGCTTGCCAAAAAGACAGCGATCCGGCTGCCCCTGCTGTTGCGGTTACCGCACCGAAATGGGATGTGCAGCAGCCCCGCACGCTTTTGTACGACGTCGAGTTGAAAGGCTACACCAAGGGTGCGCTGGCTATGACCCGCACAACTACCCTCGAACTCAATTTTAAAGGTGGCGGCGCTGTGATCGCCCGTTTTGGCGATGCTGCTACCGATTACCGGTTAACCATGGATTCCACAGGCGTCGTGGCGCCGCAACAGCCCGGCCAACCCTACTCACCCATCCTCGATCTGCTGGCCCAAATACCGCCTGCTGGACTGGCAAAAGCCGAAGTAGGCAGTCGCTGGGAGGTGCTCACACCCTCGGAAAAAAGTGTGCAAGCCAATGCCGATGCCTGCATCATCCAGTCGCGCCGCACATTCAAAGTGCTGTTTGCCGACGCTACTTCGATCAAAATGGAGCACGACGGCGATCTGCGCGTGGTCGACAACAAAGCCGCGGCCACCAATTTTGAAACCATGTTCGGCACAGCCGGCGGCGCCCTGGCCCGCCAGGCCTGGACGCAGTGGCGGCATTTCCTTACCGGTGAAACGACCTTTTCCACAACCGGAAATTGCCTGAAAAGCGCCACCTACACCGCCGTCATTCTGCCCGGTATCAACATGGATGATACCGACCTCAAGGCTTCGCCCGAACGGGAAGAACTCTCGATCCGTTTGCGGCCATAAACCAACCTCAATCCCTGTCCATTTTTCCAATTTCCAATTTTTCTTTTCCAATTTCAAATCACAAGTTTTCCGGGTGCTCCGGTTGATTTGAGACAGGAAGAGTTTGAGATCAACTATTCACGAACAGTAAAATTCTAAAATCATGAAATACTATCTGTTGCTCACCTTTCGCCTCGGGATCGTGCTTGCCGGCTATCTGCTCTTTTGTTCGTTCCCGGGCTGCAGCATCTCCGATGAACACATTCAGGAAGAATTCAAAAAATTCCGTCAGGATTGTAACCTCCCCGATACCGAATGCGACGGCATCCTTGGCGCCGGTCTGTTCTGCGGATCTACCACGTTTTCCGACGGCACGCCCTGTGTGCGCACCAAGTCGATGAACGACAACTTCGAGATCAATATCGTCGGCTTTTTCTCCGTCAAAGGCAAAGGCTCGGGCACCTTAAGCCTCACTACCAAGCCTCGTTTTGCCATCCACAACCACTTTGTCGGGGAACAAGGCACCCAACGATGCGCACCCGAATACATCATCGCACAATACGGCTACGAGGAAAAAGGCAGTTTTAAATCGGAAGGCGGCGTCAACATCATTCAAATGGCCAACGGCCAGGCGGTGAGCGATGTGTCGCACGTTTTTGCCAGCGGAGCCCGGTGCGTCAAAGCGCCGCATGGTGCGCCCTTGGAATGCCATGAATAGCGTGGTTGGTGCCAGAACCGCTACGACGACTACAATTTCAAAATCTTTACCTAAGAGGTTGTGCAGCGGGTTACACAGTAACTCGCTCGTGGCGGACACGCTGCCGACGGGCTGTATACGGAGCGTGTGCGCGGGATGAGCAGGGCAGTGGCGACACGGGTGGTGTTAATGGAGTGATTTTGCAAAAACGCCATAAAAACAGGGCCGTATTGCCCAATCGTTGGATATTTGTCAGCACTAAACAAACGGTTGACTTTGCTGCCCTGTTTTCGTTTTTTGCTTTTGGTAGTTTTGTTTTTGGTTCAAGCCAGGGTTTGGAGCCAAAACGTCGTTTTTGAAAAAATCACCATCGAGAACGGCCTCTCGCAGGGCATGATTTTCGACATCCTGCAAACCCGCGACGGTTTCCTGTGGGTGGCTACGAAGGACGGGCTGAACCGCTACGACGGCTATAATTTCAAGCTATACAGCCACAACCCACTGGATTCTTTTTCGCTGGCGGAAGACAACGTGACGGCTTTGTTTGAAGACAGCCGGGGGCTGCTGTGGGTGGGCTTGGAAAGCAAGGGCATAGATGTTTATGACCCCAGGTCCGGGCTGTTTCACCATTGTCCCCTGAATTTTGAGCACGACCAAAAGCCTGCCGACTTTGACGTGTACGCCATCTGTGAGGCGGCCGACGGGGCCATCTGTTTGATTCAGAAAGCCTTCGGCATGGTGCGTGTGGCAGTGCCGGAAGGCTATTTGACACAAGGCCCCGGCTCGGCTGGAGCCCTGAAGGCAGCCCTGTTCCCGGCCAGCCGTTTCGCTGCGCCGATGGATCAAGAGGAAGTGATTTTGACTGCCATAAGACCCCAATCTGATGGCAGTTTGCAGGTGTACACCAACCGGTCGGCCTATCGGGTTGACGCTGAACAAGGCACTGTGGAGCCTCTTGCCTTGCCTGTCGCCGACGATTTCTGGGCCGGTTTGCCCTTTGGCTTTGCCCATTGCCGCAACGGGACGGTGGCGCCATATGAGCTGCCCGTTTTGGGCAAAGTGAATTGGGCCACGGCGAGGTCGGATGCCGACGGAAGTTCTTGGGTGTCTGTCAACAACAAACTTTGGCGCCTCAAATCGGGAGATATCCCAGACTTCTCGACCCCGGAATGGGTGGTTGACCAAGACATATCCGTCGCCATGACCGACCGCAACGGCAACATCTGGGTAGGCACGCAGGGCTATGGGCTGCGCAAATTCAAACCCAAAGACCAACGCTTCAATGCGGGCGCGACAGGCAATAGCATCTCGGGGCTATGGCGCGATATACGCGGCAAGTATTACTGCAAAGTGGTCAACGAGCTGTTCGCCTACGCCCCCCAGAGCAAGACCCTGAGCGCTCAGCACGCATTCCCACAGGGGCCGGACCGGGTGCTGGATATGTGCATAGCCCCCGACGGCGACATCTGGCTGCTGGGCCGCGACAATGAGGAAAACGGGCTGGGAACGCTTCAACGCTACTCGCCGGATGCGACCTTGCTCCAGACTTTCCGGTTCACATTCAAATCCTATGTGTACGCACGGCTGCTCAGGAGCCACAATGGTCATTACTGGATAACGGGCATGGACTGCCAGTTGGCGCGGTTCAACCCGGCCTCTGCCCAGTTTGACTACTTCAATTACGCCTCGCTTTTTGGAGAGACCGCGCAGACCGTGCGGGCTCTGGCCTTGGCAGAAGACGGAAACGGCCGGCTCTGGATCGGCACACAGGAAGGACTGGTGCATTTTTCACCCCAATCCCTCGACTTCCAACTGATGCAGGTGGACCTGAAAGCCCCCAACAGTTTGAGCCACAACGTCGTCCTCTGCCTCTTGCCCGATCCGGCAGACCCCAAAGGCGCCCTCTGGGTCGGCACCAAGGGCGGAGGCATCAATCGGCTCGACCTGAAAAACGGCCAGGTACGATACTTCATGCCCGCCGACGGGCTGCCCGACAAAGTGGTGTACGGCATATTGCCGGGGCGCGAGCCAGGAGAGTTCTGGTGCAGCACCAACCGGGGGCTGGCCAAGATCAGCCTCCCTTCAGCCCTACCCTCTGATGAGGACTGGAAGAAGGCTGCTATCACGACCTACACCGCTGCCAAAGACTTGCAAGACAACGAGTTCAACACACAGGCTTTTTTCAAAGCCTCCAATGGAGAAGTGCTGTTCGGGGGCGTGAACGGGCTGAACCGGTTTTTCCCGGAAGCCGTGCGCCCGGATACCTTCCCGCAGCCCGTGTTCATCGTTGGCTTGGAAGTCAACCATGAGCCGGCCACTTCCGGCCCAAACGAACTACTGCAAAAACCGCTGGAATACCTGGACGAACTTCACCTGCGTTACGACCAGAACAACTTGTCCTTCGAGTTCGCCACACTGGATTTCACTGATCCGGCCAAAAACCGATACCGCTATCGGTTGGCGGGCCTCGATCCCGATTGGGTGGAAACGGGCAGCAGTCGCTTTGCGCACTTCAACCACCTCATGGCCGGCCGCTACACGTTCCGGGTGCAGGGCAACAACGGAGAGGGCGGCTGGTGGGAAGCGGCCAACCCCATTACCGTGGTGATTCATCCACCGTGGTGGCGTTCGAATTTGGCCTGCCTGTTCTACTTAGCCCTGCTCGTTTGGGTGGGATGGCGGGCCTACCAGTTTCAAATCCGCCGCGTGAAAGAACGTGAGCAACTGGCCTTTGAGCACCGCGAGACCGAGCGTGTGAAAGCGATGGAACAGATGAAAACCGATTTTTTCAGCAATGTGACGCACGAGTTCCGAACCCCGCTGACGCTGATGCTCGAACCGTTGCGACGGGCTTTGCCCAAGATAACAGATTCAGAAGCGCGCGAAAACGTCCGATTGGCAGAGGCCAACAGCCGAAAATTGCTTGGCCTCGTCAACCAACTGTTAGACATGGCAAAACTCGAAAGCAGCCAAATGACCCTTGACCTGCGGCGCGGCGATTTGGACCAGACCTTGCGCGATGTGTTCGAACGCTTTTTGCCGCTGGCCGAAAAACGAGGCGTGAAACTGAAACTCCGCAGTGAAGATTCGAGCACTTTTGATAAATTGAAAAACCTGATCTACGACGCAGGCAAAGCGGAATTGGTGCTGAACAATTTAATTTCCAATGCCTTTAAATTTACGCCGACGCCGGGTCAAGTGGTGGTATCCGTGAACGTCGTAAGGGTTCCGAACCCTTACGACCTTAGCCCTTCTGACGTGGAGGCTATCGAAATCCGCATCGCTGACACGGGCATCGGCATCGCCCCGGAAAATCTGGGCAAAATCTTCGAGCGCTTTTACCAGGTGGACGACTCGAACACGAGAGCCGGAGCGGGAACGGGCATCGGCCTTGCGCTGAGCAAGGAACTGGCCGAACTCATGGGCGGCGGCATTCAGGTAGAAAGTGAATTGGGAAAGGGATCGGTGTTCACATTTTGGTTACCGGCCTCACCCCCCAACTTCGCCCCTCCCTCCGGCTTTCGCTCCAATGAAGTGGGGGAGGCGATGGGAGCGCCGTTGCGCTCCCCCGCTTCATTGGAGCGGGAGCCGGGGGGAGAGGCGAAGTTGGTCCTGCTCATCGAAGACAACGCGGAGTTGCGCGGCTTTATCCGGCAGTGCATCGGCGGGGCCTGGCAAATAGCCGAAGCCTCCGATGGGGCAGAAGGGGTGAAAAAAGCGCTGAAACTGATACCCGACCTCGTGATCTCGGATGTTGCGATGCCCCGCAAGGATGGCTTTGAGGTGTGCGACGAGTTAAAAAACAACGAACTGACTTCCCACATCCCCCTCATATTACTCACCGCAAAATCGGCTACCGAATCCAGAATCAGGGGGCTGCGCACAGGAGCCGACGACTACCTGACCAAGCCCTTCAACACCGACGAACTGCTGGCCCGTATGACGAATCTGGTGGAAACACGCCGCCGCCTGCAACAACGATACAACCAAGCGCTCGCCGAGTCGGGGCGCGCGCAACCCTTCGCGGCTGCCACCGACCAAACCGACTTTCTCACCGCGCCTGATCGCCGGTTTTTGCAGCGATTCACCGCAATGGTCGAGCAACACTTGTCCGACGAACAGATCGGAGTGGAAGGTTTTGCCAAAAAAATGCACCTGGGCCGGGTGCAGCTCCACCGCAAGTTGAAAGCCATCACCGACCAGAACGTGAGCGATTTTGTGCGAGACTACCGCCTCGACCGCGCGCTGGCCATGCTCAAAAACCACGAAGGCATGGTGTACGAGGTGGCTTCACGGGTAGGTTTTGGCAGTGAAAAGTATTTTTCGAGGGCGTTCAAAAACAAATTCGGCGTACCGCCCAGCCAGATCATGTAACGTCAGGGCACCACCATGCAACCTCAGGTTACCTTACCTCAAAATGTAACCTCAGGATACCACGATGAAACGACAAGTTTCCCGCCCCGCCCGGCCCCGCCCACACTTTTGTCCCACAGGAAAAAGGCCGGCCCGCCCAAGAGGCGGGATTCGTACTCCTTTTCAAGGCTGACCGGGGCGACCCCCGTTCTGGTCAGCCGATCCCTCCCTTTGGGGCCGGTCGCTTTTTCCTGATTTTGTTTTTCTCATTTCAAATCAGGTTTTAATTATGAAAAGCAGTACGACAAACGGCAGCGGCTTTCAGCTACAAATCCCTTCTATCCTTCTGGCTTTGTTGTTTTTGCTGCCCTCGGCAGCATCAGCGCAGGCCGATGCCTTCATCACCACCTGGAAAACCAACAACCCCGGTACCTCCAACAGTACTTCCATCACCATACCCACTACCGGCAGCGGCTACAACTACGAGGTGGACTGGGACAACGACGGCATCTATGACCAGTCGGGCCTCACGGGCAATGTGACCCACAATTTCGGTGCAGCCGGCACCTACACCATCCGCATACGCGGCAGTTTCCCGCGCATTTATTTCAACAACGGCGGCGACGGCCGAAAACTGTTAGACATCAGCCAATGGGGGGCCATTGCCTGGACTTCGATGGAATGGGCATTTTTGGGCTGCTCCAACCTGAACATCAGCGCCACAGACCTGCCCAACCAGAGCGGGGTGACCGAAATGGCCTTCATGTTCGGTGGATGTACTGCCTTGAACGGCCCCGCCAACATCGGCAGCTGGAACACGTCGGCGGTGACCAGTATGGATCATATGTTTTTCGGGGCCAGTTCGTTCAACCAGCCCATCGGCGGCTGGAACACGGCGGCGGTGACCGATATGAGCGGCATGTTTACCGGCGCCAGCGCCTTCAACCAGCCCATCGGCGGCTGGAACACGGCAGCGGTGACCAATATGGGCGGCATGTTTGCCTTCGCCAGTTCGTTCAACCAGCCCATCGGCGGCTGGAACACGTCGGCGGTGACCGATATGAGCGGCATGTTTTCCAACGCCAGTTCCTTCAACCAGCCCATCGGCGGCTGGAACACGTCGGCGGTGACCAGTATAAACAACATGTTTAGAAACGCCAGTTCGTTCAACCAGCCCATCGGCGGCTGGAACACGTCGGCGGTGACCATAATGCAAGCCGTGTTTTTCGGGGCCAGTTCGTTCAACCAGCCCATCGGCGGCTGGAACACGTCGGCGGTGACAGACATGACCAGCATGTTTTTCGGGGCCAGTTCGTTCAACCAGCCCATCGGTGGCTGGAACACGTCGGCGGTGATCAGTATGGGCGGCATGTTTGCCAACGCCAGTTCGTTCAACCAGCCCATCGGCGCCTGGGCCTTGAATGGGTCGGCTATCCTGAACGGTATGCTGGACAACTGTGGCATGGACTGCAACAATTACAGCAGCACCCTCATCGGCTGGAGCAACAACCCCGCCACGCCAAACGGCCGCTCCCTGGGCGCAATCGGCAGGCAGTACGGTACCAACGCCGTGGCAGCCCGCACCAACTTAGACGTAACCAAAACCTGGGCCTTCACCGGCGACGCGGCGAGCGGCACGAACTGTGTGGCGACCGATGCCTTCATCACCACCTGGAAAACCGACAACCCCGGCGTCTCCAACAGTACTTCCATCACCATACCCACTACCGGCAGCGGCTACAACTACGAGGTGGACTGGGACAACGACGGCATTTATGACCAGTCGGGCCTCACAGGTGATGTGACCCACAATTTCGGCGCAGCCGGCACCTACACCATCCGCATACGCGGCAGTTTCCCGCGCATTTCTTTCATCACCGGCGACGGCCAAAAACTGCTGGACATCAGCCAATGGGGCGCTATTGCCTGGACTTCGATGGAAACGGCATTTTTTGGCTGCTCCAACCTGAACATCAGCGCCACAGACCTGCCCAACCTGAGCGGGGTGACCGAAATGGCCTTAATGTTCCGTGGATGTACCGCCTTGAACAGCCCCGCCAACATCGGCGGCTGGAACACGTCGTCGGTGACTAATATGAGCGGCATGTTTTTCTTGGCCAGTTCGTTCAACCAGCCCATAAGCGGCTGGAACACGTCGGCGGTGACCAATATGGGCAGCATGTTTACCGGGGCCAGTTCGTTCAACCAGCCAATCGGCGGCTGGAACACGTCGGCGGTGACCAGTATGAGCGGCATGTTTTCCGGGGCCAGTTCGTTCAACCAGCCCATCGACGGCTGGAACACGTCGGCGGTGACCAATATGGGCGCTATGTTTTCCGTGGCCAGTTCGTTCAATCAGCCCATCGGCGGCTGGAACACGTCGTCGGTGACCAATATGGGCCGCATGTTTACCGGGGCCAGTTCGTTCAACCAGCCCATCGGCAGTTGGAACACATCGGCGGTGACCAATATGGGAGCCATGTTTAGAAACGCCACTGCCTTCAACCAGCCCATCGGCGGCTGGGCATTGAATGCGTCGGTTGACCTGAACGGTATGCTGGACGACTGCGGCATGGACTGCATCAATTACAGCAGCACCCTCATCGGCTGGAGCAACAACCCAGCCACGCCAAACGGCCGCTCCCTGGGCGCAGCCGGCAGAAAATACGAGGACAGCGCCGCAGCGGCCCGCACTAACCTGACCAGCACCAAAGGCTGGACCATCAACGGGGATGCCCTGATACCCACCGCCGACGCCGGGCCTGACCAGACGGACGCGGCCACCTGCGGCCTCACCCTGGTCACCCTGGCGGCCAACGCGCCATCGCCCGGCGCCGGCGCCTGGAGCATCGTTAGCGGCACGGGCGGCAGTTTCGGCGACGCCAGCAACCCCTCTTCCACTTTTTCCGGCACAGCCGGAACGACCTATACCCTGCGCTGGACGGTGACCAACGCGCCCTGCACCAGCACCGACGACGTGGTCATCGCCTTCAACCAAAACCCGACAGCGGCCAACGCCGGCCCCGACCAGACGCTGTTGACTACCCTGACCAACCTCGAGGGCAATACGCCCGCGATTGGTACGGGCGTGTGGAGTATCGTCAATGGCGAGGGGGGGAGTTTTGATGACCCTACCAGCCCGACTGCTGGTTTTCTCGGCGCTTCCGGTACGATCTATACCCTGCGCTGGACGATTTCAAACGCTCCTTGTGCAGCCTCAAACGATGACGTAACAATCGCTCTTGAAACCGTGGAAGACGACGCTGACGGCGACGGTGTGCCCAATGAGGCGGATAACTGCCCCGCTACGCCCAACCCGACACAGGAAGACTCCGATTGCGATGGCACAGGCGATGCCTGTGATGTATGCCCCGGCGGCGACGATTCGGTGGACAACAACAACGATGGCCTGCCCGACTGCAAATACCCGCCCGCTTACGCCGACATCATCGCAGATTGGAAATGCGCCAACAACAAAGTCTATATCTGCCACGCAGGCGGCAACACCCTGTGCGTCAGCCAAAACGCACTGGCTGCACACATCGCCCACGGCGACTACATCGGCCCTTGCGGCAGCGCTTCCTGCAACGGAAACCGATCGGTCAGCGAGGTGTCCAGGGCAATTCCAGCGCCGTCGGAGGTCAACCTTTTCCCCAACCCTGCTCAGCGCGAAGCCTGGCTCGATTTGTCGGCCTGCGAAGACAGGGTGGTCAGTATCCGCCTGATGGATGTGCGGGGAGGGCTGCTGCGGGAAATCAACCTGGTGGGACTGGAGCGCGGACTGCTGCGGCTTGATTTGAGCGGGCTGACAGCAGGCATGTACTTCGTGCAGATTCAGGTGAAAGGAGAGCGCAAACAGGTGCTGAAGTTGGTGGTAGTGGAACGATGATTTTGGCCTGAAGTTTTTTTTGCCGATGAGGGTGTCTCATAAGCCCTCACACGCGCAAGTAGTTCCTGATTTTCAACACGAGACACGGAGGCCACGGAGAACACGGAGTTTAATTCTCCGTGGCCTCCGTGTCTCCGTAGTAAATAAAATATTCTACGGCGGGCATTTCGGATTTCTCTCTTTTGAGACACCCTCATCGGCTTTTTGTATCAAATGCTCGTAATGTCGCGATTTGCTATTTTTGGAAAAACGCCATTCCCTACGGCAGTTCTTGCCTCGAACTCCACACTGAAAATGACCCCGTCGTTTCTGACAAAGAAGACATGGATTATCCCTTCCTGCTCGCCGCTTAAGGCCACCCGGTCGTGTTTTGGAAAGACAGGTGCTGTTTATACCTGATCAAGTGATCAACAGAGGGTACGTCTGGCAGGGGTTGTCTGCGATGAATTATCAAGTGTGGGTAAATGCATACGGTCGATGTATCTTTACTGAAAAATTGCTGTATGCGCATCCACTCCTTTGCCCGCTACCTGCTATTTGCCTTATTATTGTTGGGTGCGGCTTGCGCCAGCCAGCCCTGGAAAAACCGACAACTAGCTCCCGGCCTCCAATGGCAACATGTGCACACCGAACAGGGCATGCCGGGTAAACAAAATGTGCATGTGTTGACGGTAAATCCGCAGCAGCGCACCCTCACGCTCGCTTTTGTAACGGATACTTTCCTTCGAACCAGCCAGTTTGGGTATGATAATAAAGCACTGGCAGCGATGAATGCCGGTTTTTTTAAAATCAAAGAAGGGCGGGGCTCAGCGACCTACCTTCGGGTAAACGGCCAAACAATCGACGATCTGCCGACACAGGATCACCCCAGGCTCAATGGCGCGCTCATCCTGCCAATGCGTGGCATGCCGCACATCGAATATGCACAACCCAATGCGGTGTACAATGCCGCCCCGGCCGACGAAACGGTGCTGGTGACCGGCCCGGTGCTCCTGCTCGACGGGAAGGCACAGGCTATGGATTCCACGTCCGAATTTATCAGCCACCGGCACCCCCGCAGTTGCCTGTGTACTACCGGGCGTGGCACGACGCTGCTCGTTACCGTCGACGGCCGAAACGAGGAAGCCCTGGGGATGTCGCTGTTCGAATTGACAGATTTATTGAAAAAATTGCGCTGCCGCAATGCCATCAATCTCGACGGCGGCGGCTCTACCACGCTCTGGATCAAGGACCAGCCCGACAAGGGCGTCGTCAACTGTCCGTCGGACAATAAACAATTCGATCATGCAGGCGAGCGCCCGGTAGGGAATGTGCTTTTGGTGCGGTGAAGGCGCCGGGTGCTGTCATTCATTATGAATCGCGCCCACCAGATACCACAGGCCAGGCCCGTCAAACTGCTCGAAAATCAACACCAGACTTTTGTCGTTTTTCCGGAATTCAGCAAAAACGCAGTCCGGGTGCTTGGCTGCAATGGCGTTTGCAGAAAGCCCAAATTTTCCGGAAAACGCGATCTCGTTGAAGCGTACATCGCTTGCGGACAGGAAGTCCTGATCGTAAATGTAGGTTTTGTAATAATTGATAAACCCGCTTACAATGGACGGTTCCGTGGCGGATACTTTGCCCCAGTCATATTTTACCGGGTTAAACATGGCGTTCTTAAGCGACTGCACTGGGAGTGCTTTTCCGCTTGCTTTGAGGCCCGCCGGATAAAAATGAATGCCTTTTTCCGGGTGAATATATTTTTCAGCCAGGCGTTCGAAGTTGGCCCGCTGGAAATAAGTCATCGCATATTTGGAACGCGCTTTTATCGCGCGTTCGGCATGCTCTGGCGTCATGAGTTTGGCAGGCGCCGGTTTTGCTTGGGCAGGTTGGGAGGCTGCGGCGGTTGGCTGTTCGCCGGCGGTTGCTGTTTCAGGTGGGGTAGTTTGGTTTGCCGAAATGGAATCTGCGGGTAGCAGGGAGGCATAAGCGTTATTGCCCGAGGTCTTTTTTGTGGTAATTGCCGACGCCTTACCCGGAGCGCTAAACGATCGATAGAAAAGCACGGCAACCGCAAGCAATAACACACCAAAAAGGGTGGATAAAATAATGCGCCAGCGCTCCTGTCTGGAATAGAGCCATTCTGCCCGGTTATCCAGTTCATCCAAAGCCTGTTGCATGGCCTGCCATTGGCGATTCAAAAACGAGACGTTTTCCTGCATGGCGTGGTGGCGCTGACTTAGTTGCGTCAGATCATCCTGTAAGCCCTGTTGGCCCCAACCGGTGGATGTTTTTTGTTGGATTTCCGCCAGGCTCGATCGAATTGTTGCCAATTCGGATTCCGTATGCCTGCGCTGTTCATCGTCCTGATGAAACTGGTCAACCATTTTTTTGAAATGGTCAAGATTGGCTTTTAGGTCAGCAAGTGTATTATCTCGGTTTTCAGGCATGATTTGACGACATTTATTAGCCTGGAATAAAAAAATCAGCGTGTGTTCTATGAACAACGTAGAGTTTGGCAATTCTTATGCCACCAGAGGGTGAGTTTAACGCTAGCTGCCGTTTTGTCGTCTACCATTCAATTGCTTTGCGCAGCCTGTCCGGAGCCGGGGTGATTCCTGCGAATCCGGTTACTTCTGAACAACCACCCGCTCGCTCCGGACCACGCGGCCTTCAATGCTGAACACGACCACATACTGACCGGAGTACAGCAACCGGGTATCCAGGTAACCAATCGTACTGCCGGGTTGCAGGGTAGCCTGCTGCATTTGCCTGCCGTTGATATCAAACAGGCTGACGGTCAATTTTTCTTTGAGTAAACCTGCTAGTTGCACGGCGATAAAATCGCTCGAAGGGTTGGGGTAAAGCGTCGTTTTGATTTTATCGGCACTTAGTTCAAATACCGCTGTGGCAGGGTTGTAGGTTGTGACCACTTCATTGATGGTCTGCACTTTAGAAGCCGACACAACACCATAATATGTGGGGCCGACCACATAGGGATATGCCGAATTCCAGTTGTCATCCACCGTGGCAAAGTAGCAGTAAATGCCGTCGGGATACTCCGGCGTGACACAAAAACGGCCGTTGTGCTCATCCAGATAATCGGATTCCGGGTGACTGACGAACATATAATCCTCCCGAAAATAACCCAGCGGATAGGTCGTGCTTACGGCGGGCCCGTTCGCCACATCGGCGCCTGTGGGCGATGTGGTGCGCTGGGTAATATTGCGCAATTGGTACCCGGATTTCATGCGCACGATCCCGCCTGTGCCATCCGTGTTTTTGTAGGCGTAAGCCCCGTAAATCGGGAAACCGTCGTATGCAAATCCTAAAAGCGGAGCGTGCTTGGTTGTATCAATGGCATATAACCCGTCGGCCGGGTACAAGTCGCAGACATTGGAAACAACCATGCGGTCGAGATCGAAGGCCGAAGGGTTTTGGTGGTGGTGGTAATTGCCCATAGCGGGGTGTGCTTTGGCACAGTCGAAACCATGGCGTTCGGCAGGTATGGCATCCCGGTTCCAGGCTTGCTGGCTTTGCATCCCACCCGGACAGGGTGGATTGCCAGGGCCACCGCAAAGAGCCGACGTATTCGGGTTCCAGGCGACACCGTCGCGGTAGTCGAACAACGCCACGCCATTGATAAATACACCGATGTTGCCGGGATTTGTCGCGGTAGGAGTTCCGGCGTTTTTGACAGGGTGGAGCGGCAGTTTAAAATAGCCGGTTTGCTCGGAGGCGAGCGACGGGTTTCCATCCAAAAACGGTCCGGTGATGTATGCCGGAATGCCGGTGGCGTCCACGTACACCCAGTTATCGGAGTACTGTACCTGCTGCACGTTGGCCAGTACGTTGTCCTGGATGGGCGTTGGATTGCCCTGCACGTAGTGCTGCCCTTTCAGGTTAGTGGTATTGATGAGCCAGCTGGTAATGGCCGGGTTAGTCTGGGCGTTTATCTGCAAACAAACAGCGGTGAGGCAAATGGAAAGGATGATTTTCTTCATGGTCGAATTAATTGCTGAATTGAACATTTTGGGCTTAGACGACCATTCCCAAAGATTCCTTCGCCCGGCTTGAAATTATTTTCGTGGAAAGGCAAAATCAGGGTTAAACAGAAAGTCCCGGTCTGTGAGCGTCAGCAGGAAGGCGACCAAATCCACCTTTTCGTTGGAGGAAAGTTTAATGCCGAGGCTGTCTGCCCGGGCGTAGTGGTTGAGTACGTCCTGCAGGTTGCGGAACCGGCCATCGTGCATGTACGGGTAGGAAAATTCAATGTTGCGCAAGGTCGGTACCTTGAATTTCAGGGAATCCTGCGGCTGTTTTGTGACGGCGCCGCGCCCGTAGTCGTTGAGCGTTGTGTCGAGCGGCAATCCGTTG
Organism: Lewinellaceae bacterium; assembly: GCA_020636075.1. Classification (GTDB taxonomy): domain Bacteria; phylum Bacteroidota; class Bacteroidia; order Chitinophagales; family Saprospiraceae; genus M3007. Next base: position 126,115 of record JACJYO010000013.1, read on the forward strand.
TTTTCAAACCGGTAGTTTGTGAAAAACGGTTCGGCATGGCAACGCGCGCAGTTTTTTTGAAAAAGATGGTAACCGCGCTGCTCCTGCTCGGTGAAGTTGTCTTTGCCGGCCATCACCCGGTCGTATTTTGCGTTGGCGCTTATGAGGGTCAGTTCAAACTGTGAAAGGGCTTTCAGCAGGTGTTCTCCTGTGACCGTGCTGTCGCCAAAAGCGTCGAAAAAAAGTGTCGTATACGCTGGTTGCCGCTGCAACTTTTTAACCACGTTTTCAATGGTTTCATCCATTTCGACCGGACTTGAGATAGGGGCCAGCGCCTGTACGTCCAGGTGGTTCACCGCGCCGTCCCACATGAAGCTGCCGGCCCAGGCGAGGTTGGTCAGTGCCGGCGAATTGCGCGTGCCGATGCGGTCGGCAATGCCATGGCTGAGCGCATGGTCTACGTGTGTAAAAGCGGTGTAGGACAGGTGGCAACTGCTGCACGAAACCGTGCTGTCTTTCGATAAAACGGGGTCGTAAAACAACTGCCTGCCCAGCTCGATGCCTTCTTTGGTGAGCCTGTTTTTGCTAAAATCGTAAGCGGGACTCGGCCAGCTGTCCGGGTATTTCAGGCTAACCGGTTGTGGGTGAAATGCCGGAAGAGCAGCCACAAGTACCAGGTACAAGATGCCTGAAAACAGCACTGCCGCAGACAATTTAGTTGCCATGAACCCGAAAGGTTTTGGCCAACAGTTGGGCCAGTTTTGCCGAGGTTTCGGAAGGCGACATGACGGTGTGGGTTTTCGCCAGATCCATATGTTCAAAAAAGCCGGACAATTCAATATCCACTTGGATGTTGCCTGTTTTTAAATCGCTGAATTCAATGGGTTGAACCGTCTGGAAAGGCGGCATGTATCCCCCGATATGAAATTCGAATTGGTGGTTTCGGGTTGGGCACTTTTCGGCGTATCCTTCCAGTTTGAAATTTACATAACCGCTGTTCCAGGCCCAGTACATGCCTTTGGTCGGGTCGAGATCGCCACCCATGGCACCGGACACATTGGTGAGGCTGTCGGTGCCAAGGTCGAAGGCAAGCGCATCAAACGCAACGCCGGTTTTCAGGGTGATCGTGCAGGTGCCGGCGTCGTTTATATCCAGCAACGAATACCTGTTTTTCGCCTGCCAGACAGTTTTTCCGTTTTTCAACAACGTAAAATTGCCGAGATAGAACTGGAAAGTGTGGATAGCAATGGAGTCTCCGTTTACTTTCCCGATGAGCAGCCCGTGCTCCGCGGGCTTTCCGTGGAGTAGCGGATTAACCTGCAACACGCAAGTTTTTGCAGTTGACTGCGCCTTCAAAAGAAGCGGCATGGAAAGCAGGCAGGTTACCAAAAGGCACCTCAACACTTTAGCGGGGCCGTTCATTTTCTCGGTTTTCTGGGTGCAAAATATCCGGCCAAATCGGTGGTCAGATCGTTGAATGCCTGAATCTGCTCGCCGTTGCACAGATTTTTGATTTCGCTGAAATGCTGGAAGTGGATTGTTTCAATTTGCTGCTGGAGGGTGCCGATATGCGCGATCAGCGAATCTTTTTTTGAAAAATCCTGCCCCTGCAATTGCGAGTAGAGCGCCGTTTTTGCCGCACCCATTTCCCGTTGTTTCTCCCTGATCTCCTGCTGATGCCGGGCGATGAGTTTGTCATATGCCTGCACTTGCTCCGCATCGAAATGCAACCGTTCGGCGATGATCTTTTTCGGACCTTCCTGCCTTGGCCCCGGGGGCCTTCCAAGAACAAAAAAGGCAACGGTGGCAAGATTGAGCAACAGCATTGCCGCCACTGCGAAAACTAAAAACCGGGTCTTATTCATAGTACAATTGGTTGGAATTTGAGAGTTGTAAACCTGCTGAAAGTGATTCAATTCCTGTAGCATTTCTGTTTCCCTGATATTTCAGGGCAACGCTGAAAATGTTCAACAGCAGCACCAGGCTAAAAGCGAAGGCGCCGGCCCACTTCCACGACGCAGGCAGCTGTTCCGTTTCTCTGGCCTTTATTTTGGCATAGATGCGGGTGAGGAGAAAGGCCGGGGCTTCCACTTTTTTCACCTTTTGGAGTTGCTTTAAGTTTTGTTGCTGTTTCATAATCGGGTATTGGACGATGTTTCGTTGAAAATCCTTCGGTCGGCATTATTTTTTTTCGAGATTTTGTTTTCCGCGACTGAGCAGCGACTCCACGGCTTTAACCGACAGCTGCATAATTTCCGCAATTTCTTTTTGCGGCAGATCATCGAGATACTTCAGGATGATGGCTGTTTTTTGGTTGTCGGGCAGTCCGTTAATTTTTTGGAACAGGGCTTCGAGTGCTTCGCGGTTTTCCAGCTGCAAGCCGGGGTGATCGAAATCCGGCAAGTCCAGCGCAGCGTCATTTTCCCCGTAAAAAAGGCTTTTGATAAATCCGAGCCGTTTCTGTCGTTTTCGGGCCTTCAGTACATCCAGGCATTGGTTTACGGTGATGCGGTAGATCCAGGTTTTAAGGCTCGAAGTCCCCTGAAAGCCTGCTTGTTTTTCGTACACTTTTACGAAGACATCCTGGGCAGCCTCTTCCGCATCCTGCTGGTTTTGCAGGTAGTTCAGGCACAGGTTGAAGACCATATCCTTGTGCGCATGGTATATTTCTTCAAAGTTGGCGCTGGCTGGCATGTATGTTTTGGACGTTGCAAATTTTAAACACGCACTGCGTGAAATCTAAGCGGGTGTGGTGCGAAGATAGGTGGGTTAGGTAGGGCAGCGGAACAAGGCTTGGAAAAATCTGGCACAAGCAAAGCATAAAAAAAACGCCGCAGCGCATGCACGTTACGGCGGTGGTGACTTTTTTGGGAGGTCCTATCTGGTACCCGAATAGTTGCAAAACCTGGTTGACCTTGTCCAGTCTTAGTGTGCTTTGCCTTGTTCGAGTTCCCGAACAAAGCGCAGGCCTACGCCGGCTTTTCCGGCCAGTTCCGACTGGGTGAGTCCGGCAAGCCCTCGTTTTTCTTTTACAAATTCATTCAAGTTCATAGTTATACCCTTTGGGGTACAAAAACATGTCTTTTTTTTGAACTTGCACCCGAAAGGGTATAAATCATTTGATTTGTGGCTTGTTTATACCCTAACGGGTACGTCGTGAGATAAATATTCCTTGCAATCACACCAAGCCTCCCCAAACGGGCACCCCTCCGGGTCAAAATCACAAAACTCAATCCCGTTCATACCATGTTCCAACAGCATCGCAGGCTCGGCCATGCGGGCCAACATCATGGGGTAAAATATCCGGGCCGGTGCTTTATTGGGCAAGGTAGGCAGAAAGTTGTGGGCTACCCAGAGCCGCACCAGGGCGTCGACCAAGGGATGCGCCTGTGCCTCCGTAAGCTTTTCGGCAGGCGGAAACTGTTCGGCCTCAAGCCCAAAGTGGTCGAACATGGTAATGGCGGGCTTGCTGTGCAGCCAGTTTTCTATTTCGCCGATGGCAGCTTCGGTTTCGCCGGGAAGTGCATCCGGCTGCGGCTTTTCAAGGAAGCCTTCGGGCGGCTGGTGCAGGTCGTCGCGCATGCCGGCTTGGTAGAAATGCGGCGGGCAGCGGCGCCAGCGGGCTAGGGTAATAGCGTGGAGGTCTTCGAGGAGATGGGTCAGGTAGGTTTCCATGTGGTTACCGGTGGTTAATGAGATTAATAATCAGTTTTACCATCAATTCTTTGTCGGCGGGATCGCTCTGCGCCACTAATAGCGCCAATGCCACCAGCGCATTGTCGTTGATCTTCAGCTCCCCGGATTTTTTAAACCGGTGTTTATTTTCTCCAAAAACCAGATGAAGAGAAATGCGCCGATGCGTTTGTTGCCGTCGTTGAAGGGGTGGTTTTTAATGGTGAGGTAGAGCAGGTTGGCGGCCTGCTCCTCGATGCTGCGGTAGAGGTATTCATCGCTAAAGATCTGGACGATGTTGCCGAGGATTCCCTGGAAGCTGTCGTCCTTTTGGTTGCTTTAGCCGCTTTTCATTGAGCGTGTAGCCGCGTATGAGGTAGTCTTTCAGACGTTGGGTGGCCCAGATTCGGAATTGGGTACCTCGTTTGGAATTGACCCGGTAGCCTACCGAAATAATGACGTCCAGGTTGTAAAACTTTACCTGCCGGGTGACTTGGCGGCTGCCTTCGGTTTGAACTACCGAGAAAAGCTCGGTAGTTCCCTCTTCTTCCAGTTCGCCTTCTGTGTAGATGTTTTTGATGTGCAAGCCAATGGTATCCGAATCTTTTTCAAAAAGTTCGGCCATAAGCCGTTGCGACAGCCATAAGGTGTCGTTTTCAAGCCGTACCTGAATATCCAGGCCGTTTTCAGGGCTTTCAAAAATGAGCACTTCGCCTTTGCTTTCCATGGTTATCTTTTTTCAACAAATATCGGGGGTGGGGCGTCGTGTTTAAAACATTTTGTAGGGACTTGATGTATTTTTTGAAATTTAATATTTGTTAATCGGTTCAGTATTTTAGTCTTGCTTCAAAACCATTAAGCATATGCCAACCCTATTAGCACACAACCCGTACCTTTAACACCTCGACATTCCATCGCTGCATATATGTACTGGCATTACGAAAAACGCCGCGCTCCCAAGGCCGCTCCCGGTGCCACCCGAAAGAATTACGGCTCCACCTGGTGGGGCAAACAATGGCTACAGGCGCTCGCCGACATCGACTATTCCAACCGCCTGCCGCGCGGTAAAACGTATGCTAATAAAGGCCTGGCGCACGACCTGGAACTCCAGGGCAATACCATTACCGCCAAAGTGACCGGCACCCAATCGCAGCCCTACCGGGTGCAAATCACCGTACCGGCGTTCGATCCCGATACGCGGGAGCGCTTAGTGCGCTTGGTAACGGAAAACCCGCTGTTCTTGTCCAAATTACTAAATCGCGAATTACCCCCCGAACTGAACGAAGCCTGCTTAGCCGAAAATATCCACGTTTTCCCGCGCCGCTGGGACGACCTGAGAGGCGCCTGCTCCTGTCCCGACTGGGCCGTACCCTGCAAACACATGGCCGCCGTATTGTACCTGGTAGCCAATGAAATAGATAAAAATCCTTTTGTGGTATTCGACCTGCACGGGTTCGACTTAGTGGCGGCCTTGCAGGAAAGCGGCTACACCGAAGCAGCCGGCGAATCGGTTTCGATCCCGGCACTGTCCCAATGGCAACAACCGGTAACCGAAGCAGATCCAGTCTTTACCCTCGACGAAGAACGGCTCGCCGCGCTCGATTTCTCTACCCTGCCCGACTGCCGCGACAACCTCATACGCCTGTTAAGTGAAAAACCGGTGTTTTTCCCGGAAGGCGATTTTAAAAAAATACTCGCCGCGGCATACAAAAGCATCGCCAGCGGTGTGGAAAAGGCCGCCGCGATCGGCCAGGAAGGGTCGGACGCGCAGGCGCACATCCTGCAAAATGCTGAAAAAGTGCTGTTAATGTTGGATGCCGGAGAGGGCAATTTTTTAGGGTGTTCGCTACTCGACGCCCGGGATGAAAGCCTGAATGACTTCAACTCGGCAGCCGAACTGGCCGCGTTTCTCGAAGCGCTGCCGCACGCCCAGGTTGCCCAAAGCGCGCCGGAGCTCCGCGCGCTGCACCTGGCATATCAACTCGCGGAAATGTTGGCCCGCAAGGGCGCTTACGTGCCGCAAATTATCTCCTTCCCGGTCAGAGAAAGTCAAATCGGGGTCTCCTTTTTTATTCGTTTTGTGCCCGCTTTGTTAAACGGGGAGGTGCGCGCGGTGTGCGAACAGGCAGCCGGCCTGATGGCGCCGGGTATGTTGGTTTACATAGGCGACAAGCAGAACCACGAACCAATTCCGGCGGATTACCTTCCGGCATTGCTGGCTGTTTTCCTGGGCCATTTCGTACGGGAAAATACGGAAAAAGTGGCCCGCGAAGGCGAACTGCCGCGCTGGTTTTTCTCCGGTTTGCCCGCCGTTTTCGAGCGTTTTGAAAACCGGGAATATCCCAAAAACATCCAGCTCTGGCTCAGCCGCTTTTTCATCGCAGAAAAAGATTTTGTTCCGGTCTTCGAAGTGAACGACGACGAAGACCTGTTTGAAGTAAGCGTCAGTATCGAGGACAAAACGGCGGCCTTTCAGACGCCCGTCCCGCTGGACGCCATTTTTTCAACTAAAAAATACGCTCGCTTGCGCCTCGACGCCCTGCGCGACTTGAGTATGGTGGCCGAGTTTTTCCCACCTCTGAACGATCTGATCGCTTCCAAAGGAAAAGCCAAGTTGCGCTTCGACAGCCGGGCCTTTGTCGAGGTGTATTTTAACGCCTTGCCGGTCATTCGCCTGTTCGGCATCCGTGTGTTGCTGCCCAAAGCGCTGCAAAAGTTGCTTCGACCCGCGGCTTCCATGTCGCTGAGTGCCAACAACAAAGGCAAAGTAGCGGGCGCCGGCCTGCTGTCGTTTTCCAACATGATCGATTTTCAATGGCAAATCGCGCTCGGTGACCAACTGCTTTCTCCGGAAGCATTTTTGAAAATGGTCAAAACCATGCGCGGTATTGTCCGGTTAGCCGATGGCTATGCTTATGTGGATGAAAAGGAAATCGCCGCGCTACTTGGGAAGATCGAACATACACCGGCGCCTACCGGCCCCAAACTGCTGCAAATCGCCCTCGCCGGCGAATACCAGGGCGCCCCGGTTCACCTCGACGAATCGGCCCGTGCGCTGATCGCCGAGCTGCTCCGCCCCGATTCTGTGGCGCTACCCGCCGGGTTGCACGCCAAATTGCGGCCGTACCAGCTGCGGGGTTTCGAGTGGCTGTACAAAAATACCCGCCTGGGTTTCGGCAGCCTTATCGCCGACGACATGGGCCTGGGTAAAACGCTTCAGGTCATCACGACCCTGCAACGCCTGAAGGAAGACGGCGCCCTCTCCGGCCACCAGAAAGCGCTCGTGGTAGTACCCACCACCCTGCTCACCAACTGGTCGAAAGAAATCGCCCGCTTCGCCCCGGGCCTCAGCACCCACGTATATCATGGCCCCGGCCGGAGCCTGGCGCCCCTGGCGGATGCTGATATCCTGCTCACCACCTATGGCGTGGTGCGCTCCGAGATTGCCGCGTTGCAGAAAAAAGACTGGCTGGTGGCCATCATCGACGAGGCGCAAAACATCAAAAACCTCGAAACTGCCCAGACCAAAGCCGTGAAAAAATTAAAGGCGCCCGTTCGGATTGCTATGACCGGAACGCCTGTTGAAAACCGCCTGAGTGAGTATTTCTCCCTGTTCGAGTTCGCTAACCGCGGCTACCTGGGTTCGCTAAAAGAGTTCACCGAGGAATACGCCAAACCCATCGAACTGGAACGCAACCATGCCGCCCTTGAGCGCTTCCGCCGTGTAACCGCTCCCTTCCTGCTGCGTCGGGTAAAAACCGACAAAACCATCATCAGCGACCTGCCCGACAAGATCGAAACCAATCAATTCTGTACCCTGACGCCGGAACAGGCGGCCCTGTACCAAAACGTGGTGGACGAGTCGCTGCGCGCCATTGAAAAAGAAAAGGAAGGCGACATCAAGCGACAGGGCCTGGTACTGAAAATGCTGACTGCGCTCAAGCAGGTGTGCAATCACCCTTCCCATTTCCTGAAAAAACCCGAGGCAGACCCGGCGCTTTCGGGCAAAACCCAACTCTTGCTTGATCTGCTCACGCAAATTCTGGACAATGGCGAAAAGACCCTCATTTTTACCCAGTACCGCGAAATGGGCGAACTGATCGTGCCCCTGTTGCGCGAACAGTTGGGGCTAAACGCCGCTTTTTTGCACGGCGGCGTATCCCGCAAAGGGCGCGACGAAATGGTGGAAGCATTCCAGCACCAGCACAGCGATCGTATTTTGCTGCTATCGCTAAAAGCCGGCGGCACCGGCCTCAACCTCACCGCCGCATCCAATGTGATCCACTACGATCTTTGGTGGAATCCCGCCGTGGAAGCCCAGGCCACCGACCGCGCTTTCCGGATCGGTCAGCAGCGCAACGTGCAGGTGCATCGCTTTATCACTCAGGGCACGTTCGAAGAGAAAATCAACGCTATGCTGCAGGCGAAAAAAGAACTGGCTAACCTAACGGTGACAGCCGGTGAAAGGTGGGTGGGCGATTTGACGGATGGGGAGTTGCGGGAGTTGGTGCGGTTGGGGGGATGAGCAGAACTGAGGGAAATTAATCCATATCATTATCTTTAACCATGTACCTTTTCTTCGATACAGAAACCACCGGACTGCCGCGCAATTGGAATGCTCCGGTAACCAATACAGCCAATTGGCCGCGTATGGTGCAGCTGGCGTGGATGCTGTACGACTATGACGGGCGGCTGGTGGAGTCCGACAATCACATCATCTACCCTGAAGGCTATACCATTCCGCGTGAGGTGTCGGCGCTACATGGAATCACTACCGAGCGCGCAAAGTCCGAAGGGGAGGCACTGGATACAATCCTTGAGTTGTTCGAAACCTTGCTGGA
>JACJYO010000014.1 GCA_020636075.1 Lewinellaceae bacterium
CAGTAGTATGGCGCTGCACCCACATTAAAATAAAACGGTAATAATGAAATACGTACTCCTGCTTAATCTCCTGTTGGCAACGATGCTCCACGGGCAATCGGATTACCAGGCGGCCTGCCAAACGCTCAAAACGGTTGCGTTTGACAGGCCTTTTGATTTAAATCAAATTGAGCAGCAACTCACCCGGATGTCCAGGTTGTTGCCGGCCCTGGACAAGGATGCCTTTACCCAATGCAATTGTGTCGATACGCTGTGGAAAGCAGCCTGGTGCGACCACCGGCAATTTGCCAATGCCGGCGACAACGCCACCCTCGACACGACGACCTACCTGCGCTTCCTGGCCGGTAAAATTGACAGCATGCAATTGAATGTGGCCTTCAGGCTCAATCAGGCCACCAGTTTGCAAGACTCCCTCCAATACGTGCTGCACAGCATGGCCGTAAAAGATGCGAAAAAAGAAAACCCGGAATACAGCCTTCAACAGTTCTATTATTTTACTGAAGCAGAAATGGCTTTTTTGAAAACTAAACGGGAACGGTTGCGCGGGCTATTGTTCAAGGTGTTTGATGACAAAAGTTCATCTGATGTGCTTCGGGATAGAATAATACTTGTCTTTTTCAATTACGATGCTTCTATAGAACAGGATATTTTAGATCGGATTGTTTATTATCAAAAAAGCAAGATTTTCTATAGAATGCTGGGTGTTTTACGAACCAGCGGAACCAACACAAGCGCCACGTTTTTACTGGATATGGTAAAGCATTCCGCGTGCTCCGCACAGGAAAAGGACTCTATTCTTCAGGCAATCCATGGCATTAAAAAACGGAAACAATTGACCAATAAAACACAGCGGGAGTTTGAGCAGTATCTTGCTGATTCGAAATAGATTTTGCGAAAGTGGTTGGCGAAAAACTGAGCGGTTATACCATTGTCGGCGTGATTTCTATGGTATTTAATTAAATACCTGATAATGCGCTATTCGTTCAGATGTCTCCCCCGCAGGGCGGGGGAGACATCTGGATTCGATTATTATCGGTTAATAACGTAAAACCGTTAGAGTCACGCCGACAATACGCGCTCAGGAACCATTTCCCACCAGATACAATAATCAGCATGCACATAAAAGAACTCACCCTTTACACCGAAAAAATAGACGCGGAAAAGGCATTCTATAGCAAAACCTTGGGTTTTGACCTACTGGGAAACAGCACGGATCATTTTTCCGTGCAAATTGGAAACACTACCCTGCGCTTTCAAAAAACAGATATTCCCTATCGCTACCACTATTGTTTTCTGATACCCGCTAACCGGTTGCAACAAGGGATCGGGTGGCTAAAAAAACGATTGCTGGTTATTGAAATAGAACCCGGACGAGTGATTCAGCGCTTTGAAACCTGGAATGCCGACTCGGTGTACTTCTATGACGGCACCGGGAATATCACCGAGTTTATCGTGCGCTATGATCTGCAAAATGAAAGTCCGGCTGAATTTGATAACCGCAGTTTGTTGTGCGTAAATGAAATCGGAATGCCAACAAGAAACGTGCAGGCGTTAAATGCACAATTGGAGCGGGAACTACATACGCCATTCTGGAAAGGCGACCTGGAACGTTTCGGTACAAACGGGAGCCAAAACGGGCTTTTTCTATTGCCCAACTATGAAATAAAAACGGAATGGTTCCCAACGGACCTCAAGATTACGGCAGCGCCGTTTGAAGCAATCATTGAGCAAGACGGGCGTACTTACCGGATCGATTACCGGGATGAGGTATTGCGGGTGTTGTCGTAACAGTGGGGGATTCTAGTTTATTCACCACGGGACACGGAGGGCACGGAGTTTGATTTTTTGACAGGATTAACAAGACCTAACAGGTTTTATCTTGTGAATCATGTTAATCCTGTCAAAAAAATCGCCGCAGGCGAAAAAACTCCGTGGCCTCCGTGTCTCGTGGTAAACAAAAAATCAATCTCGGCATTCCCACACCCAATCCGACAAGGGAAAACTCTTGCGCTGGTACGAAAAATGCCACCACTCGGTGCGGATACCCCGCATCCCGGCATCTTCCATTACACGGCGCAGCAGCTGCCGGTTTTTCAGCACTTGCGCGGGCAATTGGTAATAGCTGTTGTGGGCCTGCGGGCCAAAAAAATCGAAGGGTGTGCCCATGTCCAGTTCATTGCCCTGAGCATCCACAATGGTGAGGTCCACGGCAGCCCCGCGCGAATGCATGGAGCCTTTTTCAGGCGGGGTTACGTAGTCGGCATTGGGCACTTTGTCCCACAGCCGTTGCTGGTACGGCTGGGGGCGGTAGCAGTCGAACATTTTGAGTCCCAGACCCTGGCGTTGCAGCATGCGGTGGGCTTGCACAATAGCCTGGGCGGCCTCGGTGCGCAGAAAACAACGCGGGCAATCGTAAATCTTGCTTTCGGTAAAATTGTCGACGGTGGCGTAGCGGATCTCAAAGCGAATGGACGGGTCGAGTTCCTGCAGGTCGACAAAGCCCTGCTGGGGGGGATTGGTTAATCCGCGCAAGTCTGCCGGAGGGGCAGTGGAACTTGGCGCAGCAGGCTTCATAGTGGGCTTGTATTGTGGAACAGGACGCGGCAGTTCAGCGATCGTTGAATCAGCAACGAGTTCACCGGGATCAATGGTGTCCGGTTCGGCATCCGGCATTTCAGCAATTTCCTGGCCGGCAGTGGTCGGTGGGCCAGCATCTTCGGCTGCGGTCTCCTGGGCTTGTTGTTTGTCATTTTTGCAGCCCGCCAACAGCAGTAGGCTAAGTAAAACTATACTGGCAGATTTCATATGCAGATTGTGTTCCTGGTTTAAAAAGTATGGTGCAAACTTAATTGTGCCTGCCGTTTTTCCCAGGCATCAGTGGTTTGTTGCATGATGCCCAGTTGAACGCGCAACCCCTGCGTTAGGCTGTAGCCTAATGCGGCATAGGCCCGGTTGCGGTCGAATAATTCAACCTCCCGGCCGTCACCGATATCGCGCTGGCCATTAATAAACAACTCGTTGTAAAGCGCCAGGTAGATGGCGCCCGGCTGAAGGTCTTTTCTATTTAACGGAATATTGAGAAACAGGTTGTACCGGAAACGCGTCCGGAAATCCTGGTTTTCCACCCAGCGTTGCTCATACCGGAAGCGGTGGGTTAAATAAAAGCGCTCGCCGATCTTTTGCGGAAGCAGTGCTTCCAGATAGCAGCGGTTTTCGGCGCTGGTGGTTTTTTCCGGACCGAAAGCGCCAGTTTGCACATGTCCGTAGCCAAGTGTGAATTTCACAGCATTATTGGCGGGTTGATAGGTAAGCCCTCCGCGGAGCAGCAATTGTTCGAGGTCGCCGGCAATATTCCAACTCCGGACCTGAACGTCGCCTTGAAAGCCCCAGGGGCCGGATTTTATCGCAGTATTCCAAAAATACATGTACCAGGCGCCCAGCTGGCATTCGTCGGGTTGGCTGTATAGCCTGGCGGTAAAAAGATTAAAAACAAAGAGGAAGCACAGGATTACTGGTTTTTGCATACGTTTTTTATAATTTTTAATGGTACAAATCGTAAAAACAGGCCTGCTTATCGATTCCATTTAAACGAAAACGGAACTTCTGGCGTTTAAAGGGCCAAGCTACTCCACCCATGCGCATTTACCTTTTCATGGCAACTTTGACTTTCAGAGGCTTGTTTGCAGCCGCCCAAAATACACCATTCCCGGGTCAACCGGCCACCGGCCCCGGTGGTGCGGAATACCAGCACCGTTCTGTGGCCTTTTACGATGCCGCTACCACGGCCGAAGGCTATTGGCTTTTCGAGCCTGCCGACCCCAAACCCGACTCTGCCGAGGTAGTGGTGTTCATGCACGGCTACGGCGCCTACAATCCCCTGGCCTACGGCAAATGGATCAAACACCTGGTAGCCAAAGGTAACATTGTCATTTACCCGCGGTACCAGAAGAACCTCCTGATGCCCCGCCCCGACGCTTTTCCGGCCAATGCAGCCCAAGGTATTCAGGATGCCCTGGCCCTGTTGCGTACCGGCGACCATGTGCGCCCCAAGACCGACAAGGTGGCCTATTTTGGCCATTCCTACGGTGGAGTGATCACTGCGAATTTGGGCGTTAACTGGAAAAAATACGGCATCCCCAAACCGGCCTCCATGTTGCTTTGCGAACCCGGTTCGGGTCCGCTCAAGGGCGCGCGGCTGGAATCGTACGAACGCCTGGACCCCACGCTCCACCTGCTTATCATTGTCGGTGAAGACGACTACGTGGTAGGGCATGAATTTGGAAAACTGGTTTTTGAAACGGCAACCAAAACCCCGAAACGCAACCTGATCGTGCAACGCCACGACACCGACGGCCACCGCTGGGTACTGGCCACCCACTCCGAGCCTTACAGCTACGATATCGATTTTGACACCGGCGTGCGCAACTACACTACCCGCCGGGTGTTCCAAAGTTCCCGCCTGAACGAGGTGGATTTCAATTGCTATTGGAAACTGGGCGATGCCCTCATCGAGTATACGCGCTACGGCCGCTACGAGGATGTGGCGTTTGGGAACACCGACAAACAGCGCTACCTGGGCCAATGGGCCAACGGGAAAATGATCCGTCCGCTTGATGTGATTTTGCCGGAGGCTTTGGCTGCGCCGGAAAAGGAGGCCATTGGTGCAGCCGTGGGGAAATGAATATCACGTCCGCAATCTCCATTAATTTAGCACTCAAATTCGACGCGTTATGATGCCCGGACTTTGGGTGAGCATGCCGATTATCCGGAATATCGTCGCCGGCACCGGCTGCAATTCCAGGGAAGTTGAAATGATCTGCCGAGCAGGCGGCATCAGCCCGGAGCAGTTGGAAGATGCCGATTATAAAGTATCCCTGGAACAGAATTGTGCTATTATGGAAGCGGCACTGACGATTTCCGGCAATAAAAACCTCGGGCTGCACACCGGTGAAAAAACGACGGCAGTCGTGCTGGGAATAACCGGGCATTTGATGCAAAGCAGTCGGGATGTGCTGACCGCGCTGCAAAACCTCCAGCAATTCACAACGGTTTTTACCCGGCTTTATAATTTCTCCATAGAAATCCGGCAAGCCGAAGTGTATTACTATTGTGAACCACTGGAGGTTTGGAATGATATATCTCCCGAAACAGCCCGGCAAAGCGTGGACATCGCTTATGCCGGCGCAGTACACGTCGTTTATTTATTGACGGGCAGAAAAATTTACCCTCAAAAAGTACTGTATCGCTACAAACGTACTGCCGATACCAGCGAATATGCGCGTGTTTTCAAATGCCAGCCGTTGTTCAATCAGGCCTGTAATTGTATGGTTTTCGCGTTAGCGGATATGCAAATCCCGGTGATCGGTTACAACAAGGAGCTCAATCAGATCTTCAAACAATTACTGGAAGCCGAAATCCAGAAACAAGGGGCGGAGTCCCAATTTACGAGCCAGGTGAAGCAGACGATATTGAAGCATTTCCAGTTTCATTTTCCGCCCCTGGAAGAAGTTGCAGCACATATGCACCTGACAACGCGCACCTTGCAACGAAAGCTAAAGGATGAAAATACCACTTTCCGCATCCTGACGGATTCAATCAAGCAGGAGTTGGCTTGCAACCTGCTTGGCAACAAAAATCTGTCGGTTTCAGAAATCGCCTACAAGCTGGGCTATGCCGAACCAAGTACGTTTCAACGCGCTTTTCGCCAGTGGACGGGTAAATCGCCGAATGCTTTTCGCCACCAATCAGAATGAGCCCGGTTTGCTTCAGGCAGGTTCGAAAATCTTGGTTTTGGATTCGGCATTCACCTGCCGGTTAGCATCCGAAGATTGGTCGATGCCTGATTTTCGCATTAAACTGATTCCGATAACGACCGGCCATACAATTCCGAGCACCAGATAAATATTCATGCCCAATTCTGACAGGGGAAGTATCTCAAAAATATTTCCCAGGGCATCCAGCAAGGTTGAAATGCCCGCAGCCATCGTTATCAGGCCGATGGTTTTGCGTTCGCTCCAAAGCAGCCGGCCCAGGCCAATCCACCAGACTGCCGCGAAAAGCACTTCCAGGATATTCCACATGCCCTTGGTCACCAGCAAGGTAGTCGTGCTGAAGATGGTGCTGATCAGCTGTTTTTCTTCGGGCGATGCCGTCAGGTAATCCTTCATTTGTTCGGGCCAAAGCGCTGTCAGGATAGCGGCCCCCAAGGCACCGACCAATGCGTACGCTGCACCGGAAAACGTAATCAGGGGCATCCAGGGCGACCTGTATTTGTATTGCTGGTGAAAATAAAATACCAGGGGCAACAGCAGGAGGTAGTACCCAAACAGATCGAGCAGGTTAAACCATTTTGCGAGCGCATGATTGTGGGCATATTGCAGTGTCAGCACCGGGTCGGAAAAGGCATCGAAGTTAAATTCAACGGCCAGGGTGCCGACCCAGATGCAGGCCAGGGCCAAAATTCCCGCCAAAACGGATAGGATGCCAACGGTAAATCGATAATCAGAAAGTTGTTTCATAACCACTGTTTTAAATTGTTTCTGCAAAGATGCCGGGGGTAGGGAAAAGCATTGTTTGCAGAATGCGCCATAACAGTGGCAGAATGCGCCATTGGCGCTGAGGTCACTTTGCCGTACGGCATTGCCGAACTTGCGCTAGATTGATGAAAGACCAGATAGTGTTATGGAAGTTGGCCTGTGAAAAGCAGCTCCGTAGATTCTTTGACAAATACCAAACTAATATTGGCATCAATAAGCGCCCGCGGCTATAAGTTCGCGCCGCTCCAAAATCCGTTCGGGTTTATTGAAATCCAGGATTTTTATTGTAGCCAAACCTATAGGTGATTTGCTTTGAATTCGTCCTTTTTTAAGATAAAAGTGATCTGACCAACTATGTTTTCGTGGGTTGAAAAAACGAACAAACGTTTCTTCTTTTTCCAGGACAGTGCCGACATCAGTTCCTTTGTTTGAATTACATATAGGGCATGCATATGCAAGATTATCCAGTGTGGACTTTCCCCCGTGTTTGATACTGATGATATGTTCGACATGAAATTTGATCAGTGCGGCAAATTCCGGCATCCGGCAGTATTCACAGCGATAATCGGCTCTGATTGCTACAGCCGCTCGCAGGTTTTTTGAGACGTGCCTACGCATTCAAGAAGGCATTTTCGCGCGAAGTTTCAGCGCCCGGGCCTTTGCGAGCCGAACAATATGTTCGAAAAGAAAATATTTGTCCAACTCGTTAGTCTCGGCCTCCGTAATAGCACCTGTTTTTTTCCGTTCAACCAAAAAATCAACGTGCTTCTGAACACGCTGAGGTGCATGGTAAGCCAGTATTTTTTCCGGAGAAAGACCGGCAATGAACTCGGCAAAATCTTCGTAAATATTCACTTCTTCGGTAAGCATCGCATTGATTTTAGCACAAGTTAAGTTTTTTTATTTGAACCTGTCAGACCGGTTTTCATAAACCGCCCCTCCAGCGTTTCCACATCAAAATACTCCCGGAAAAATTCATCACACCACAAGCAAACGTTTTGCAATTCCTCCACCCGCGCCCGCGCCAGTTCGCGCGGTACACCCACTGCCTCCCCCATGCCGAGCGGGTCACCGTCATTGATTTTTTGAAAAACCGGCGATTGCGCCACCCGCGCCAAAACATCGGCCACTTTTTCCCGGCGGGCATCGCCCAGGGCTTTCCAGGTGCCGGGGCAGCAGGGATTGATCCGCCAGAGCTGGATGGAGATTTCCTGTGGAATACCTTCGGCGCCGGTCAAAAAGCCAATGCCACCACTCAGTATTTTGCAGAAATTGTGCTGCGGGTCGCGTTTCCAAACGCCCTTTCCCAGCGCCCGGCCACGGGCCCAGTTGCCGCCCAGCCACATGTCGTCGGTAGCGCCCCAGTAACCCCAGGAGAGCCGGTGGCCTTGCACCAGGTAGGTATCTTTTTCAATGAGCGGATCTTTGTCGTCGCCGTTCACACCGCGCGATTCGAACAGTTCGGCCAGGTCCATAAGCCGTGCGCCGGCGTGTTTGTGAAAGCGGTCGATGCTGGCAATGTCGAAACGGGTGACGCCCTTTTCGATCAGGGTGTCGAGGATGGAGCCGGTGAGCAGGTCGCCGTTGGTTTGCAGCATGATCTGGGTGCGGTCGCCGTAGCTCGCGCGGAGCCGGTCGAGTATGCGGTAGAGTAATTTTTTCTCCGCCAGGGGCTCACCGCCCGAGAGAATGAGGCGGTCGATCGTGTTGGGCAGGTTATCTATGATCTGCAGGCATTCCTGTTCGCTGATGCGTTCGCCCTGCGGACCGGAATTGTTGTAGCAGTGGTCGCAGGTGTCGTTGCAGAGTTGGGTGAACACCCAGTAGAGCGACTCGCAGTGGTCAAACATGTGTCAACGCAGTTTTTTCCAAAAATCAATTTCCTGTTTCATGCCGGTTCGGGGGTCGGCCACAAAGTCGTCGAGGTTGTCAAACAGGTCGAGCCGGCCATTTTCCATATAGGCCAGCCGCGTACCCATGAGCACCGCCTCTTTGAGGTCGTGCGTCACAAACACCGCGGTGATCTGGTATTCCGCAGCCACGCGGCGGAAGAGCTGTTGCATACTGGCCCGGGTTTCAACGTCGAGGTTGCCGAAGGGTTCATCGAGCAATAAAATGCGCGGGTTGATGATCAGCGCCCGACCGAATGCCGCGCGTTGTTTTTGGCCACCCGACAACTGGTGGGGCATTTTTTCAGCCTGGGTGGCAAGGTCGAGATTTTCGAGCAGTAGCCTTGTCTGCTCCTGGACGCTTGCCTCGGTTTCGCGCCGCAGCCGCAACCCGAAAGCGACATTTTCAAACACATTCAAATGCGGAAACAGCAGCGCCTCCTGGTACAGGTACACAATGCCGCGCTCTTGTGGTTTTTGTTTCAAAATAGATTTTCCGGATAACAAAATATCCCCCGCGTCGGGCGCCTGCAAGCCCGCCAGACATTTGAGCAAGGTGGTTTTTCCACAACCGGAACGGCCCAAAATGGCGAGGGTTTCCTGCGCCTGAAGAGTAAAGTCCAGATCCTGAAGCACGACTTCATTGCCAAAGCCCAGGGTCAGTTTTTCAACGGTTAGCAACGGCGGCATACTTCAGATTTTGATAGCGATAGTTGAGCCAAAGCAGCAACAGCGGCGGCCAGATCAGCAGGGTGCTGCCCAGCGCAGCAAAATAAGGATTTGCCTCGCCGACGTACTGATATACCCGTACTGGCAGCGTAGCCACGCGGCCCTGCCCAACCACCGTGGTCAGGCCATACTCAAACCAGGCGAGCAGGAAAGTCTGAAACAAGCCGTTCAGCAACGCCGGCCTTGACACCGGCAGCAAGACCCGCCGCCAGGCCGCCCAGGGTGAGCCGCCCAGGGTGTACACCAGCGCTTCCATGTGCTGAAGGCGCGGCGTCCAATGGTTGACAAATAAGATCACGCTGAAGGGGAAAACGATCAAAAATTGACCCAACAAGACACCGGCCAGCGTGCCCGCGAGATTTGTTTTTAAAAAGAAAAATTGCAGGCAAAAAGCGTAGATCACCGGCGAAAAGGCGTAAGGCAAGTAGGCAACGGACAGCAGCAAACGGCGGCGGCGGTGCCCGGCGATCACATGGGCGATGCGGAAGCCCAAAGCGGTGCTGCTTAGCGCCACCAGTGCTGCACAAACGACCGACAAGATCAAACTATCGGCCATGCCGCCAATGCGCCAGGCCAGTTGCCAGTGCTCCAGACTTAGCCCTTCGGGCAAAAGCCGGGGAAAGCGCCATTGCGTGGCCAGCGCAAGTAAGGGCAAATACGCAAAGGGCAAAACAAGCAGCAGGATCAGTCCGGCGAATGCAGATTTTTTCATGACAGCCTCCCGCTTGTTTGCCGGCCTGGCCGGAGTCCGATCAAAACCGCCAACACCACTGCGGCGTACAACACCGTAATCGCGTAGGCCTGCGGCAGTTCGAACAGATCAAAACGTCGGAATTTTTGCGCGATCAACATCGAGATCATGCGCGTCGACTGGTTGCCCAACAGCAGTGGCACTTCATAGGCGCCAAACAAAAACACGCCGTACAGCACCATCAATGGCCGGAGTTTTTGTAGCAAAACCGGCACCGCCACGCGCCACATACGCTGCCGCCCGGAAGCGCCCAGGCTTTGGGCTATTTGCAGAAGCTGGGGGACTTGCTCGGACTGGTAAAACTGGAACAGCACCACGGTGAAAAACGGGAAGGTGGCCATGGTGAGCACGATGACGATCCCGATCTGCCAGGGATCGTTGATCAGGGGTGCAAATTCTTCCGGCCCTCCGATAAGCCCAATCGACGACGCCAGCCGGGCCAGCAGGCCTGAGTTGCCCAACAATTGAAAGCCCCAAAAAGCGGCCACAATCGGTGGCACTGCCAGCGGCCAATACACCCCGAAGCGCAGGCGACTGGCACCCAGTTCGCGGTGAAAAGCCAGTACGGTGGTCAGCGCCAACAGGGTTGAAACGGCAACCACCACCAAGGCGATCAGCAGGCTTAAAGCCAGGGAAACCCACACGGCTTCACTGCCCAACACGGCCTGCCAATGTTGCGCCGTGAACCCCGTTTGCAGGGCCCCAGCCAGACCCAGACTATAGGCCAATGCATAGCAGAGGCCTGCGACGAGGGGCAGTAGGGTAAGAGCAAAGAAGCAGGTGAGGAGGAGTTTGCGCATTGGGGGGCGTTCAATTTTCAGATTCTAAAACCAGCACCCAATCATTGCCGTCTTCAACTACACCGGGAGGATCAAAATTCCGGGTGCCTGTATTTTCAAATACGCCAATTGAAGTGCGCTCGCCATTGCGCGGATTAAACCAGGAAGATTTGACTTTCGTACCATCGATTTTCCCCATGCTAACGGCTATGTCGCGGCCGTTGTAGGTGTAGATCAATGCATAATCTTTGCCGCGGGTAGCTGCCTGGTAATCATACCGTACTCCTGGTTCGCTTGCGAGCAACGATTGATCCGGTATTCTTTCAAAGTATGGTTTTGAAAGCATCAGGTCCTTTAGATAGTGCATTTGCCGGGCACCCGGTGCGTCGAGGGCTTCCGTCCAATATTCCCGCACGCCGTATGCCGGATTCGGATTGCCGGGCTTATGCATTTGCATCACGGCGTTGTGCCCGTAGGTAAAACCACAGCCGCCGGCAAACACCGACCAGTAGGCGTAGCGCCGCACATCATTGGCGGTCCAGTAAGGTTGGGCAGGATCGTGCAATCCCTGGGGGATGCCTTCGTACGAGGGTTCGCCATCGAGGGTCGGTTTAACCGGGGAGAGGGCATAGTCGTCGCGCACATATTTCCAGTTGTCCTGGCCATAGGCCAAATCCGAATCATCCTGATCGTAGCGCCGATGGCCCGATTGGAACATGTTAAAATCGAGCCAATCGGCCTGGTGAAACCACATGGATGATTTGGTTCGGCCAAAGGGGTGAAAGGTGATCAACTGCCTGGGGGCATGTTTTCGGAGTTGCTGGCCGATGGTGTTCCAGATTTCCGTGTTCTGATCGCCCCTGGTATCGCCACCGTTCAGCCAGATGATGTTCGACTTATCGGCGTACCGGTCGGCCAGCCAGGCTGCGTAGGTGCCGGCTTGTTCCTGGCTGACTTTGCCCTGCCGGACATTGGAACCCCACACCGGAACCAAAGCGAGATAAATCCCCCGCGCTTCAGCAAGGTTCACGATGTAGTCCATATGATCCCAGAAGTCGTAGGCATCCGGGTTTTCGAAGGCATTACCCTCCGTGACATTTGGCTGAGAAATATTGCCTCCAATCAGTGCAGAGTCGCCGTACACATTGGCCAATTCCAACTGATGCAGCACCATCACCTGGATGACATTGAAGCCTTTTTGGGCACGGTCATCCAGGTATTTTTGGGCTTCTTCGCGGTCCAGCTTTGCGAAGAGTAGCCAGCCGGTATCGGCCAGCCAAAAGAAGGAATCGCCATTTTCCTGCTGCAGGAATCGTTTGTTTTCGGAAATGGCCAGTTGCGGCAATTTTTTCGTCTGCTCTTTATTTGGAGAACAAGCAATCAGGAATAGTATGAACAACCGGAGCATTGTTTTCATGAACATGTTAAAGCGTGTAGATAAATATCGGTGTTGCGGTAAAATTAACGTGCTTTTGCTCCGCTCCCGAATTTAAAACAGGCACTGGTTTTTCTTTTACCTTACTGGCGGTAAACATGGCAACTGCCACTTGAGGGAGGAAAGCTTGTGTCATAAATTTTTAACAGAAGTCATGTGAGTCAGGGGGTTAATCTGTCGATAGCACCTTCAAAATAAAGCCCGTAGGGCTGACATTGTTGTAGAAAATAGTTACCGTTCAGTTTTCCAAACGCCGTAGGCGTGACATTATAATGCCGCACCTACGGCGCTGTCATCCTTCTTGCCTTAATTTCTAATCGGGTAGGAGGAGGGCGTTAGCCCTCCGTCCCCCCACACCACCGGACGTACGGGTCACGTATCACGGCGGTTCGTTAGAGCATAACGGTCTTGGGCATTTCGAATTTACCCTTTTTTTGTTCCGCTCGCTTCCTGCTTGGTCATGCAGTCCTGTGTTAAGCACTCCTACCGTACCTTCAGTTTCCGACCTATTCTTTGGTAGTGAGTTTCCGGTTTCCCGAAATTGGCTGCCTCTTCTCAGGTACTAATGAGCTCATCTCGGATTCCACTCTAACGTTCGGCCCTTCTCCCGAAGGCATTCGGGATACTATGGCCTCTGCTGACTTCTGCCGCCTTATGCTCCGGCACTCGCGCGCGCCTCGCTTCCGGCTGTCGCAGACCTCCCCGGGTAAGAACGCAGACCTTCATCCCATGTACCTGCCGCATTTACCACAGTGCGTTCCGGGCAGCGGTCGGGTTTCGTTTTGTTTGGCAAACTCACCCACGCATCATGGCCTTATATGCGATTTCTGTTCGTCAGGTCGGGACTTTGCCACCGGCTTCCTTCAGATTCCGCCTCGCGACGGACACCCTTGCCTTTGGCTAATACTCCTCGCTGCCAAGCGTATAGCGGACTTACACCGCCAAGTCTGCGCCCATGCCGGGCGCACCAAAAATGGCAGCCCTACGGGCTTTGGTGGAAGGTTTTTACCCCTGATTCGCTAAAATTCATCAAAATTGACTGAAATGAAACTTCAGGTCTATCCCATTTTGCACACTACTGGACATTTTTATGTCGCACAGATTTTACACAGAAAATTACACAGATTTCACGCAGAATTTTCTGTGCTAAATCTGTGCAAACTAATCTGTGTAAAATCTGCGAGAAAAATGTCCAGTAGTATGCCCATTTGGCTGTTTATATGTTTGACAACCATTAGTCTACAAGCACAGGTCACCGATCCGGTCTTGCGGGAAAAAATCAGGCACAGGCAAGACAGCTTACACCAAATGCAAATGGAGCGCGATCAAGCCCTGCTGGCAGAACCGTTTAAAGGCATTACGGCCATTGGTCAGGTGCAGGAAGGTCTTTTTAAACTTGGCACAACGGGTGTGTCAACTGAGCCCGTCCGGCAAGCCGCCCTGGAATTTCTGGCCACTTTAGATGAGCAGCAACGGGCCGGAACAAATTATCCGATAGACGACGAAGAATGGCAAAGATGGATGAACACAGCCCTGTACGTCCGCCAGGGAGTCGGGTTTTATGAAATGACGGATAAACAACGGGATGCGGCATTTAAACTGATGAAAGAATCCCTGAGCGCCAAGGGGTTGACCCTAAGCAGAAATATCATGAGGCTGAATCACACCCTTGCCGAAATCAGCGACAATTACGAGGTTTACGGGGAATGGGTCTACTGGATCACCATCATGGGCCAACCTTCGGAAACCGAGCCCTGGGGCTGGCAGTTGGATGGTCACCACCTGAACATCAACTATTTTGTACTGGGCGATCAGGTAGTGATGACGCCGCTTTTTGTCGGATCGGAACCGGTCATCGCGGAAAGCGGAAAATATAAGGGACTCACCATTTTGCAGGAGGAACAAAACGCCGGATTGAAAATGCTCCGGGCGCTGAATAAAAAACAAAAAAAACAGGCGGTGCTGGAAGGGTCCAAAACGGAAAACCTCATGCTGGCTGGTGCCTTCAAGGACAACCTGGTGCTCGAATATGCCGGCGTGCCCGCATCTTCCTTTTCAAAAAAACAAAAAAAACAATTGCTTGCACTGATCAAACTCTATGTGGAGAACATGGACAAAGGCCATGGAAAGGTGCGTATGGAAGAAGTGGCGCAACATCTCGAAGAAACCTGGTTTGCCTGGATCGGGGGCGATAAGGATAATTCGGTGTATTACTACCGGATACACAGCCCGGTTATTCTAATTGAATTTGACCACCAAAAGCCGTTTGTGACCAGGGAGTTGTATGGGTCGGCGCCACACCGGCAGCATATCCATGTCATAGTGCGTACGCCAAACGGAAATGATTACGGGAAAGATTTGTTACGGTTGCATTTGGAGCAACATCAGCATTAGATACCCCTACCCCTCAATCACCCACCTCCTAAAATCCGAATACAGCCGGATCATATACTCCGGCGCCGGTTCCTGCAGGGCTTTTGCCAGAATATCCGACCGGCGCGGCGCATGGCGGTGTTCGGGGATATTTTCAAAACGCCGGCGCCAGTCAGCGGGCAATTTTTCCATCGCCAGCACGGTGCCGTCGCCCCACACGGCGGGTTGCAATTTTTCCAGCTGTGCTTCCGGTGCGATCATAAAGTTGATGACCACCAGGGCCCCGGCTTTGTTGGCCGCCCGGGCGGGAATGCCCAGGAAGTGCGAATTCTGGATGGTGCCCGAATCAAACACATAGGCCCGGGCCGTAGGCGGGAAAATCTTTTGCAGGATCTTGTTGTCCACCTCGCTGTCGTTGTTGCTCATGGTAAAATCCAGCTCACCGTTGGCAAACATCTGGTGGGTGGCGGCCAGACTTTCGGGGAAGGTTTTGCCTGCACGCCAGAAATACGGCTTGTTCCGGTTGATAAAATCCCAGAGCCGGGCGCTCAACTGCGCGTATTTTTCTTCGTCAAACGGGCCGTTGAGTGCGGCCGGGTCGCCAGCCAGGGCGATCATCCAGGATTTCAGCAGCGTCATGCCGGTAAACTCGTACGGGATGGTGAATTTGCCCGGATGCGCGCGCACATACTGCTCCAGAGCTTCGAGCGTACGCGGCGGCTTGGGCGTGCGCACCGAATCGTAGATCACCGTCATTTGCACATTGCCCCAGGGGCATTCGTAGCCCTCGGTTTTTTGCTGAAAATCGAAGCCGATAAACGGATTGTCGAAGTCGATGTATTGCGCATTCGGCAGTTGCTGGCTGAAGGGCCCGTACAGGGCCTCGATCTGCCGGAGCTGGAAAAACGTTTCGCCGTTGATCCAGCACATGTCCAGGCTGCTTTGCGCCTTGCCGGCTTCTTTTTCGGCCAGCAGGTTTTTTACGATCTCGGTGCCCTGACCGGGAGCGATTTCCAGTGTCACGCCGTAGCGTTTTTTTACCTCGGGCACCACGTATTCGGCCATATAGCGGTTGATCAAAGGATCGCCCTGCCACATTGTGAAATGTACGGTACTGCCTTTGGCGTGGGCTTCGATTTGTGTCCAGGGCAGCTGTTGGAGGTTTTCAGCCTGCTCCGGGGCATTATTTTGGGCGCAGCCCGAAATAAAAATTGGCAGCAAAAGCAATATGGCGCGAAGGGGAATTCCCCAGAGGCTTAGCATCGTCATGGTACGTGTTTGTTTGAAATGAAAATCACCGGCTATTGCGCCCGGCGCACCAGTTCTTCCATGGGAAACCGCTCCCGAAGTCTGAACGCATACTCAATGTTGTGCTCCGTGCCGTAGGATTTGCGGTAGTACACCAGCCCGAGCCCTTTGGCATACCATTCTTCGCCTTCACCTTCGATTTCGGCGGTGCCTTCCGCGCTGTGCCCGATGGCCTCCCGGATGCCGAAGCGGATGGTGGGGTATGCTTTGCCTTCAAAGGCAAAATCAGGGCCATCGCCCAGGTACCGGCGGTTGCGGATGAGGTAGATCGTGGCTTCGGGTTCGGCAGGCGGTGCATATTTGATCCGGTATAAAAACACGCCGAGGGAATCGGTGACCTGAAAGGGAAATAAATTGGCCGATTCGATGGCGGTATGAATGGCGATCGACTTGCCGGTACTGGTATCGGGCTCGTACAGAAAACACTCCCGGGCCAACGAGCCGTTTTCGACGATTTTTTCGCGGACGATCTGATTTACTTCGAAAAAACGATCGTATTGGGTACCTACCAGAAAAGTGCCACTGTCGGACTTGATGGTTTGGTAATACCAGTAGCTCTGGTCTCCTGTTGTGCCGTCTTCCGAAACATAGGCATATACCTGCCCGGTGGTAAGCGAGTCGACCGGAAAATAATAGGCCCGGATATCGCGCTTGCCCGAATCGCAGGAGAATAAAATAACTGCAAAAAAGAAGGCCAGGCCAAAGGCTGCCAAAGCGTTGCGAATGATTTGTTTATGTGTTGGTGTGTTTAATTGTCGGATCATTGGTACAGTATTTCGTATAAAAATAACTCAAGTTGTGACCATGTGATATAATGGCTCATACTTCCGGTTGGCTAGGCGGGGAGTCAAGTGAGGGGGTGACTGGCAGTCACCCCCTCACTACCAGGGTCAAAAAAAGCGTGAATTAAAGTTGCAAACTAATCCAGATCAATACGAACTGCAAAACCATCAGGCCATCAATACCTGCTTTGCGCCAGCCGGGCCAGCCTGTCCAGGCGAGTATCCATCGAATCGCAAATGCACTGAACAACAGGGAAATACAAATCGCTATCCAGGTTTTCAGTTCAAAAACATCCAGCAATACCAGTGTCCCTGCGCATAAGGCCGTCAATAATAATGCTGCGTCAATCAGGCGAAAGGCTTGCCGGGGCCCGATTTTGAGCACCAGCGTATTCAGGCCATGCTGGATGTCATAGGGCTGGTCGGACAGGTCATAAGCCAGAGCGAGTGCAAAAATAAAAGCTGCCCGCCCAACGAATAGCGGCATGGTACCCGTCCATTCGTTCAGTGGCACAGGCAACAACACCGTGACGCCTGCCCAGGCTAGCGAAATGGCGATTGGTTTGAGCGCAGGGTAATCCCGCAGGCCGGTGCCATGTCCGGGGCGGTACCGGTCGTAGTACATCAACCAGATCAGCGCCGGTAGAAAAACCGTAAGCTGATGGACGATCGTAAGTTCCAAAAAACAAAAAACAGCGAGCAGACCAAAACCCCAGGCGGGCCAGCGGCGCCGGGGTGGCGCCGTAAAGTTGTAGGCAAATACCGTGGATGAAAACACAAATCCGCAGAGCCAGTACGTCGGGGCCGGAGTATTTAACAGCAGATGCGTTTGCCAGAGCATGGCCGTTGCGCATACTCCGATCCAGAAAAGTTGAAAAAACCAACGCGTCAATGCCACGTTATTCGTTGTAGGTTCGGTCAAAAAGAAAATGCTAACCCAGGACGTTTTGCCCGGCTTTAACGCGATTCTAACACTTCTTTCAAATGATTTTCGCGTCTAACTTTGTTATAGTCAAGGGTGCGCCCGAAAAACATTGCCAATGAATGTTCTTCGGACGCACCCAAGTGTAACAGTTTTTTACATTCGGTTGTTAAAACAATTGCCGATCAATACATATTTCAATGGCCTACTGCCCAAAGCTATCGGCCTTTTAACCATGCTAACCAATTCAAATAGCTATGAGACGCTATGTTTTCTATTTAATTGCGCTCTTTGCAATTATTCAAAGCCCCTTGCACGCGCAATATTTCGGGCGTAATAAACCGCACTATCAGGACCACGATTTTAAAGTCAGTGAAACAGAACATTTCCGGATTTACGAGTATCTTGACAATCCGGATAAGCTGCGAGAACTGGCCGCCGCCACGGAACTTTGGTACCAAATGCACCAGGCGGTGTTGCAGGATACGTTCACAGAAAAAAATCCGCTGCTGATTTATAGCAACCACGCCGGCTTCCAGCAAACCAATGCCATCATGGGTAGCGTGAGTGTGGGTACCGGCGGTGTGACGGAAGGCCTGCGCAACCGCGTGGTATTTCCGGTGGCGATGACCAATCAGCAAACCCACCACGTGCTGGGACACGAGCTGGTGCACGCCTTCCAATATCACATGCTCACCAGCGGCGACTCGACCGGCCTGCGCAGCATTGCCAACCTGCCGCTCTGGATGGTGGAGGGCCTGGCTGAATATTTGTCCATCGGCCGCATTGATGCGCATACGGCCATGTGGATGCGCGATGCCGTGAAAAACGACGCGCTGCCGAAAAATTTTCGCGATCTGGATTACGGTAAATTTTTCCCCTACCGCTGGGGACAGGCTTTTTGGGCTTATATCGCCGGTGTGTATGGCGACGAGGTCATCCGGCCATTTTTTATCAATACGGCAAAATACGGCCTCGATCCCGCGGTGCGCCTGACGTTCAACACGACGTCGGATTCGCTGGCTACCGCCTGGACGACCACCCTGAAAAACCACTATGGCCAGTGGGTTACGGTTTCTAAAAAAGACAAGGACGATAAAAAGGCCAAAAAGGAAAACCTGCCGGGTAAGCGCCTGCTGTCGGAAGACAACTTCGGTTCGATGAATATCAGTCCGGCAATCAGCCAGAATGGCAAATACCTGATTTTCCTGTCGGAGAAAAATTTGTTTTCACTCGACCTCTACCTCGCCGATGCGCGCACGGGTAAGCTCCTGAAAAAAGTGGCCAGTTCTACGCAGGATGGCCATGCTGACCAGTTCGACTTTATTGAAAGCGCGGGCACCTGGGCCCCCGACGAGAAGCGATTTGCTTTCGATGTGTACGAAAAGGGCCGCAGCACGCTGATCATCAAGGAGGTTTTTAAAGGAAAAACCATCGACCGGATCAGCATCCCGGGTGTGCCGGAGTTTAATAACCCGGTGTGGAGCCCCGATGGTAAAACCATTGTTGTCAGTGGCTTGGTCAACGGGCAAACCGATTTGTATGCCTACGATTTCAAAACAAAAAAAGTACGCCGGTTGACGAACGACCGGTACTCTGAAATTTTGCCCAGCTGGAGTGCCGATGGCAAATACCTTGCGTTCAGTACCGACCAGGTCAGCCAGGGCCGCGGCCGTATCAATGGCGCCTGGAGTATGAATCTGGCGGTCATGAACGTAGAAACCGGCGAAGTGGAAATGCTCGACATTTTTCCCGGCGCCGACAATATGAATCCCCAATTCGACGAAGCCGGAAACCTGTACTTCCTGAGCAACCGCGACGGCATGCGCAACATGTATTACTACGATCGCACGGCCAAAAAGGTGTTTCAGGCTACTACCCTGGAAACGGGTATCAGCGGGATCACACCCTATGCTCCGGCCATTGCCGTTTCCGGCGACCGGGATCGCATTTTGTACACTTATTACAACGATGGCAACTATGAAATTCACCAGGCCCGGGCTTCCAATTTCGAATTGAAAGAAGTGGATCCCAATGCTGTGGATATGGTGGCAGCCTCCTTGCCCCCGTTCAATCCGCGCCAACGGGACGTGGTCAATACCAACCTGCGCATGATGGACAACGCGCTAACTACTGTTGCTCCGCAAACAAGCATTACGCCGGTTAAATACAAGCCGGAGTTTTCCCTTTCCTATATCGGAGGTAGCGCCGGCGTTGGTGTGTCTACAGGCAACAGTAGTTTTGGCGCCACCACTGGTCTGGCTGGCGGTATCGACATGTTGTTTGATGATATTCTGGGAAATAACCAGTTGTATGCCGGCATTGCCATCAACGGTGAAATCAATGATGCTGCGGGGCAGTTTACCTACCTCAATCAGAAAAATCGCATCAATTGGGGTTTTAACCTCTCACACATCCCGTACCGCAGCGGCGGGTATTATCGGGATTTTACACCCGGGCAGGAATATTCGCTCGACAGTAGCTTTGCGTTTATCGGCTATAAGGATGAGTTGATCATCCAGCGACTTTTCCAGGAGCGGGTGGGTACGTTTGCGTATTTCCCTTTGTCGGTTACCAAGCGTTTCGAAGTTGGCCTTTCCTACGAATTCTACCACCAACGGGTTGACCGCTACCTGTACTACTACGATGTTTCCGGATTTTACTATGGGCAGGAGCGCGAGCGCATCCCTGCAGGCGGGAGCCTGAATCTGGCAAGTGTGAATGCGGCTTACGTTGGCGATAACTCTTATTTCGGACTTACCGCACCGCTGGCAGGCTGGCGCTACCGAATCGGAGTGGAGCAGTTTTTTGGCGCGTACACATTCCGGACGCTCTTGCTCGACGGCCGAAAGTATTTCCGATTAAAACCCGTAACGCTGGCGGTGCGCGGACTTGGGTACGGTCGTTTCGGCGGTAATGCCAACAGCACTGATGAGGTATACCCCTTGTTTGCCGGGCAGCCGTTTTTTGTACGGGGCTACACCAACGATGTCCTTTACCAGGATGCGCCGCAGCTGATTGACCAGATGGCCGGTAGCAAAATTTTGGTTGGAAATGTTGAGCTGCGCCTGCCATTCACCGGGCCCAAGCAACTGGCTGTAATTCCCACGAAATTCCTGCTCACGGATCTCAACCTCTTTTTTGATGCCGGGTTGGGTTGGTTTATTGCCGATGATTTGAAAACGCAGGATGAAAATGATCCTTTTGCGCCTGTTCAGCACAAACCGATTATGTCGGCCGGTATTTCGCTCCGCGTAAACGTGTTTGGTGCGTTGATCCTGGAGCCGTACTACGCACTTCCGCTATCGGTGCCCAAGGAACAGCGCAGCTGGGTATTCGGGTTGAATATTGTGCCGGGCTGGTAGTTCGAGTTACGAATGCGGAGTTACGAGTACGGAGTAGTTCATCATTTTGGCAATTGATAATTTGGGTGCATTTCCCAAATATTGCGATAAATGCAAAAGCTAAATTTCCCGAGATGGTGAACTACTCCGTACTCACAACTCCGCAATCCGCACTCATTTCCCCACCATATCCTCCGGGCGTACCCACTCGTCGAACTGTTCGGCGGTGAGGTATCCCAAAGAAAGGGCTGATGCTTTCAGGGTCAGCCCTTCTTTATGTGCCTTCTGGGCGATCTCGGCGGCTTTGTAATAGCCGATTTTGGTGTTGAGCGCCGTGACGAGCATCAGGGAATTGTCCACGTGCTTTTTGATGTTTTCCCGGATGGGCTCGATGCCAATGGCACATTTATCGTTAAACGACACACAGGCTTCGCCGATCAGGCGGGCGGAGTGCAGGAAATTGTAAATCATCACCGGCTTGAACACATTGAGTTCGAAGTGGCCGGTAGCGCCGCCGATGTTGATGGCCACATCGTTGCCGAGTACCTGGGCAGCCACCATGCTGAGGGCTTCGCACTGCGTGGGGTTTACCTTGCCCGGCATGATGGATGAACCAGGCTCATTGTCGGGAATGAAAATCTCGCCAATACCCGAACGCGGACCCGAAGACAGCAGGCGAATGTCATTGGCAATTTTCATCAGGCTGACGGCCACGGTTTTCAGGGCGCCGTGGCTTTCCACAATGCCGTCGTGGGCAGCCAGTGCCTCAAATTTGTTGGGCGCCGTAACGAATGGCAATCCGGTCAGTTTGGCGATATACCCGGCCACGTTTTCCGAATAGCCCGGCGGCGTATTGATTCCTGTGCCGACTGCTGTGCCGCCAAGTGCCAGTTCGCTCAAATGGGGAAGGCTGTTGCGAATGGCGCGGAGGCCGTGGTCGAGCTGGGCTGCGTAGCCCGAGAACTCCTGCCCCAGAGTGAGTGGTGTGGCGTCCATGCAGTGTGTGCGCCCGATTTTTACTACGTCTTGAAAGGCGTCCGATTTGGCTTTGAGTGTATCGCGTAGTTTTTCGATGCCGGGGATAGTCACCTCCACCAGCATTTTATACGCTGCGATGTGCATGGCAGTGGGGAAGGTGTCGTTGGACGACTGGGATTTGTTCACGTCGTCATTGGGGTGGACAAACTTTTGTTCGTCGGTGAGTTTGCCGCCGTTGAGCACATGCGCCCGGTAGGCGATCACCTCATTAGAGTTCATGTTGCTCTGCGTACCCGAACCGGTTTGCCAGACGACAAGCGGAAACTGATCGTCCAGTTTGCCCTCCAGAATTTCGTCGCAGACGCGGCCGATCAGCTCGCATTTTTCTTTTGGCAAAATGCCGGCTTCGAAGTTGGTAATTGCCGCGGCTTTTTTCAAATACGCAAAGGCCCGGATGATTTCAATCGGCATGCGGTTGGTATCGCGGGCAATTTTAAAGTTGTCGATCGAGCGTTGCGTTTGCGCGCCCCAGTAAACATGTGCGGGCACCTGAACCTTGCCCATAGTATCTTTTTCGGTACGAAATTCCATGGTATTGAATTGATAATGTGTTGATGATGAACGACAGCCGTCATTTCAAGGCAAAATTAGGGCGATAGCCTCGGACTATGCACGGAAAAAGCGAAATTTGGCGTTGGTTTAAAATTATTCAAAATAGAATAACCTAAATGCTGCTGCTGTGATACGGATTTTTATTGCTGACGACCACGTCATGTTTGCCGAAGGCTTGGAAAGCATGCTTGCGGATGAGCCGGATTTTGAAATCTGCGGCCGGGCCCGCAACGCCGCCGATACCCTGGCTCAGGTGCCTGAAATATTGCCCGATGTGCTCCTGCTCGACATCAATTTGCCCGATCAATCGGGGCTGGATGTTTGCAAAAAACTACGGGCTGATTGTCCGGATGTAAAAATTCTGGCGCTTTCGATGCACAACGATGAAAGTTTCATCAGTGCCATGTTGAGTCTCGGTGCGCAGGGATATGTGTTGAAAAATACCGGAAAAACGGAGTTATGCACCGCCATCCGGGCCCTGGCTGCTGGTAAAACCTATTTTACGCAGGAAGTTACCGACACCATGATGAAAAGTCTGATGCGGGAGCGCAAGGCCGGGGTGGCTAAGGAGCCGCCAAAAATCAGCCGCCGGGAAAAAGAGGTATTAAAATTGATTATGGATGAGCGCACGACGCAAGAAATTGCCGCGCAGCTCTTCTTATCGGAAAAAACTGTAGAAAGCCACAGGGCTGCCCTGCTTGCCAAAATGGGCGCCCGGAATACGGCGGGTTTGGTAAAAACCGCCCTGCAATGGAAAATATTAAACGACTAGAACAGACACTGCCGCCGATTACCGGAAAGGCCTCCCGCATTCGCGCAGGCGCATTCGCCTTTTTTATGGCGCTGGCCTTTCTGTTGCCGGCCCAGCAAGGCTTCGAAGACCGCCTCACGTTTAAGGAAATCCAGGATTTGCTTTCAGAAGGCATTGCCCGGCGCGATATTCGCAAGCAGGCGTTGGGTTGGTACAAGTGGGCCATTTACCGGGAGAGCCAAACGGAAAACCGCGACTCCGCTTTCCAATACCTGGCGCGCAGCGTCGATCTTTTTCTGAAAGCAAACGATACGGTAGCCTACCATCGTGCCCGGGCCGAGTTGGCCACCCGCCTTTCGGAGCGCAGTCAGGCCGATGATGCCCTGAAAATGCAACAGGCCGCGCTCGATTATTTCCGGAAAAAGAAAAACCGCCGCCTCGAAACTCTGGTGCTGGCACAAATGGCCCGGGTGTATCAAATGCAGGGCGATACGGCGCGTGCCATTGCGCTGCGCAAAGAATTTCGGGAAAAAGGTCTGCTGTTGAAAGACACCGTGTTGCTGATCAATGTGTTTATCGATGATATTGCCCGTTTTGAAAATGAACAAAACTATACGGATGCCCTTTCCCTGGCATTTCGGGTGTTGCAACTTGCCGACTCCAGCAACCGGAAAGAATACATCATTTGGGCGCAAAGCACAATCGGCTACCTGAATGAAGAAATCAAAGATTACCGGATGGCCCTGCGGTTCCTGCGCCGGGCGGAAACGTCGATTTCATCGAGCTTCGACCCGCGGCGGCGCGATATTTACCGCCACCTATCCACGGTATATGTTGCCCTGGACAGCTTGCCGCAGGCATTGAATTACGCAGTACGGTACATGGCTCTTGCCGATACGCTGCTCAATCGCGACCGCCTGGCCACCGCACAACGCCTGGCTATTCAGTACCGGGAAAAAGAGCGTACCCGGGAAATGGAAAACCTGACCAAGGCCATTGAAACCATAGAGCAGTCGAAACTGGCACAACGGCAGTTTTTTTACGTGTTGCTTTTGTTTTTTGGCGCCATCATTCTTGCCTTGTTCTTTATTGTGCGCGACTACCGGAACCGCCTGTACACCAACCGGGTGATCACCCTGCAAAACGAAAAAATCAACCGGCAAACGATCCAACAGCTCGAAGACACCTTGCGCATCGAGAGCATGCAAAGTATTTTGGAAGGCCAGGAAAGTGAGCGGCGGCGTATTGCTACCGATTTGCACGACAGCTTGGGTGGCTTATTGGCAGCAATAAAAATCAGACTGGAAAACCTGACAGGCAAATTACCCGATCTCGACAAAAACGAGGAATTCCCAAAAATCAAAGCCTTGCTGAACGACACAATCGTCGAAACGCGGCAAATTGCCCATAACCTCCAGCCGAGCGCCCTGCACCAATTTGGTCTGATGAAGGCCATCCAGGATCTTACCACCCGGGTGCGCAGCGATGGGGTGCCGGCTATTGATTTCCAGCATTTTGGATCGTTCAAGGATATCGATCATACCATTTCGCTAAATTGCTACCGGATCGTTCAGGAATTATTGCAAAACAGCCTGAAGCACGCCAAAGCCACCGAAATTCTGGTGCAGCTGACCCGCACCGACAATGAGCTTGCCCTGCTGGTCGAAGACAATGGAACAGGCTACGATCCGGAAGTGGTTGCCAAAGGCATGGGTACGGATAGTCTTCGGCAACGCGTCCAGTTTATCAAAGGCGAAATCAGTATCCAAACGGCGAAAGGACAGGGCACAAGTACCATGGTTACGGTACCTCTGGCCTAAACTCAGGGTTTTCCCCTATAAAAAATCGGGTGCTTACACGGATGAATCCGCTGGTATGTCATGGTACTTTTGTTCTGGGCATCACAAGAACCGCATTACACTTCACTATTTGCCCGACTCCCCCCCATTTGAAAGTTTATTTCCCCCGGTATCCCTTAAAACACGCTTCACCCCCCAACCCGGTGCTTTAGCCCGGGTGACCCTCAAAAGCACTATTCCGTGCGGCATCCCAAGCCGCTTGGTTCACACCCTAGGCAGCATCGCCAACTGAGCAGCACACAACCATTAATCCGGCGATGCAGGCGAACAAACACTATTCTTCCGTATCACGCGCCCGTTGTTCGACAGAGAACACCGGGCGCTGATCTTTTCTGCAAGCACTGAACTTCTTACCTTCGGGGCTGTTACTTCATTGGTTGTTGGCTGTTAGCCGTTGGCTATTGGTTGCACGCTAGTATTGAAAGTGTTTGGCTTCTTTTTGAACGAAACATGCACTTTCAGAATCATCCAACCGCCAAGAGCCAACCGCCAACAACCAATCTTCCCTTTCATATTTCAAATTTCTAATTACCAATATGGCATTTACACTTCCTGATTTACCCTACGCCCCAACCGCTCTCGAACCCAACATCGACGCCCGCACCATGGAAATTCACCATGGGAAACACCATGCAGGCTATGTGAACAACCTCAATAACGCCGTGCAGGGAACCGAACTGGAGGGCAAGAGCCTGGAAGAGCTGCTGGCCAATGTGTCCAAACTGTCGGTTGCCGTGCGCAACAACGGCGGTGGCCACTGGAACCACTCGTTGTTTTGGGAAATTATGGCTCCCAATGCAGGCGGTACCCCCGGTGGCGATCTGGGCGCAGCGATCAACAAAGCCTTCGGCTCTTTCGACGAATTTAAAACACAGTTTGGCAGCGCTGCCGGCACCCGCTTCGGCTCCGGCTGGGCCTGGCTCTGCGTCGGCGAAGACGGCGGCTTGTTCATCACCAGCACACCTAACCAGGACAACCCGCTGATGGACCTCGCCGACAAACCCGGCCAACCCATCCTTGGCCTCGACGTGTGGGAACACGCCTACTACCTTAACTACCAAAACCGCCGGCCCGACTATATTTCGGCCTGGTGGAATGTGGTCAACTGGAATGCTGTGGCCAAGCGTTTTGGCGCTGTGAAATAAACGATTTTGCGTTTTTGAAAAATGAAACCGCCCGGTGCAATGCTTTTGCGCCGGGCGGTTTTTGTTTTTGACCTTAAAAAACTCCTACTCCGGCATGCGCGAATTAATGGCCATCAAAAACTCCTGCCGCGTCGTTTCATTCAAAAATTTACCGGAATACTCTGCTGTAATGGTGCTGGCGCCGTGGTGTTCCACCCCGCGAGCCTGCACGCACATGTGTTTGGCATCGATATACACGGCCACGTCTTCCGTTTGCAGGGTGCGTTTCAATTCTTCCGCAATCTGGATGGTCAGCCGCTCCTGTACCTGCGGCCGGCGGGCGTAATAGTCGGCGATGCGGTTGAGTTTGGACAGACCGATCACTGTGTTGTTGGGAATGTAGGCGATGTGTACCACGCCAAAAATCGGCTGGAAATGGTGCTCGCAAGTGCTTTGCAACGGGATGTTGCGCTCTATAACCAGGCGGCGGTACTGGTATTTGTTTTCGAAGGTGGTGGCTGCCGGTTTGTTTGCCGGTTTCAAGCCTCGAAAAATTTCCTGCACGTACATTTTGGCGACTCGTTTGGGGGTGCCGCGCAGGCTGTCGTCGGTCAGGTCGAGGCCGAGGATTTCCATGATTTCGGCAAAACGATCGCTGATCTGGGCAATTTTTTCCGAATCGCTCAGGTCGAATGCATGGTCATGCAAAGGCGTGTCCATAGAAGTGGCGACATGCAAATCGCCCATTTCGTCAGCATCGGGGCTGGCCAGATGGTGGCCATTGATCAGGAGCTCAGCCATGGGAGAAGGGAGAATGGAATTGGTGAAAAGAATAGCCGCTTGGGCAATGATGTTCTGTTTAACACTAATTTCCGCTGTTCTGTTTAGCCCTTCGAATTTTATTTGCAAAAAAGTTTAAACAACGTGCTTGCAAATCGGGGCTGTGTCAAAAGGGCGTGTCGTAAAAATTCGACAATTTTTTCACCGCTAAGGCGCCAAGACGCCAAGAATGCATCGCTGCGTCTTTGTGCCTTAGCGGTGAAAAAGAACAATCTACGGCGGGAAATTTCCTCCCGAGGCTTTTGACTTTGCACCGAGTATTCGCGAAATACACCTACATTTTCAACGTTTGAAAGCAAACTAAAACACCCATGTGTATGAAACACCGTTCCATTCTTTTTTGTGCCTTTTTTCTTGGCGCAACCTTGCCGCTTATGGCCCAGGTTATGGGCAACTACGGCGAACAAAACCAGATGCAATACCAAAACATCCAACCGAGCCCTCAGTTCCGGGCTGTGCCCAAAAGTGCGCGGTTGCAAGCCGACAACATCCTGGAGGTCAGCATTAACGCACTGTCGAACCAACGTGCGGATTCTTATACCGCCATTTTTAGTGTCTTGCAACTGGGAAAAACAGCCGATGAAACCAACAAACTGCTCAACGCGCGACTCGACGGATTTCTGGCTTCGCTCAAAAACCTGGGCGTACCCCGGGAGGCGATTTACGTAGACATGGTCAATTTTTTGCCCCGCTACGAATACGACGTGGATAAAAAACTGTTTTCCAAAAAAACCTACACGGAGATCCCAAAGGGTTTTGAATTGCAAAAAAACGTACACATCCGTTACGACAATCCGGGCTTACTCGACGACATCGTGACTGCCGCCGCACAACAGGAGATTTACGACATTGTCAAAGTGGATTATTTTATCAACGACCCTAACAAGGTGTACCGGGAGTTGCGCGAAGCGACTTTTGTTTACCTGAACGACATCGAAGCCAAATACAACGAAATTGGTTTGGCACTCGACTCCGCTTACCTCATCACAGCGGAAAATGCCTGGGTGGCCTACCCGATCAATCGTTATGAGAGTTACCAGGCATTCAGCACACAGCGGCTCGATGAGAGCAGCAAAAGCGCGGTGGTTAACACGGCCGACAAACCGGTGAGCCGCTTTTACAACGCGATCCCGGCCAACGACTACGACATTGTGATCAATCCTGAAATTTTAGAACCTGCCGTGCAGTTTTCCTACAACCTGATCGCCCGGTACACGCTCAAACCGTACAAGCCGGAAGAGAAAACCGTGGTCAAAAAAGAATTTATCTGGCTAACGCCCGATGGGCAGGTGCGCCCGCTGAAAGTGGAGTAATTTTTCCCTTCTCAGCCCCCTTCTCAGCCCAGGCCTTAAGGCCTGGGCTGAGAGAAAAAGCGAATTATTTCCGGTTGCTGTCTTGCTTCGAAAATACCTTTTTGAGCAGGTCTGAAGTCCGCGCTGCCGGGTTGCGACGGATGTCCTTTTCTTTTTCCTGGACCTTACCAAACATACCGTCGAGCGCCTTGGTGGTCACGTGGTCGTCAAGATCGTTGTTGACTTTCGTGACGAAGGGAATTTTGTTGTACGCATTGGAGGCGTTGCGCCATAGGTCATTCGCGCCGATCTCATCCAGGGCTTTCACGATCACTGGGTTGAATTTGCCGTAAAGTTGATCGAACGTGGTTTTGCGCAGGTATACGGTGGCCGAGTTATCGGCGCCCATCAGGATGTCCATGGCATCGGCGATGGTCATACTGGTAATAGCGTTGGCAAAAATGGGTCCGGCCTCTTTGGCTGCATTTTCTGCGCCGCGGTTCATTTTTTCAATCAGGTCGGCTTCCAGGTTTGAAAAGCCGGGCACTGTTTTAAGTTTGGATACAACACTTTGCGCCTCTTCGGGCAGGAGGATTTTGTACACGGCATGTTTAAAATACCCGTCGGTGGCCGACAGTTCGTTTACGCCTTTTTCAACGCCTTTATTGAGTGCGTCTTTCAGGCCCTGGCCAATTTCAGCTGTGCTGAGATTGCCGCCGCCAACCAGGTCTTCGGCGCCTTTTTGCAGTTTTTTAAGAATTTGCGCATTCGCGCCCGCCATCGCTACGATGGCCATGAGTAAGGTGAGTGCTATTTTTTTCATAGTCTGTTTAGTTGAACGTTATTGATACGGGTTAAACGGCCTGGGGTAACATTGCCGGAAGTTTATTTTCGGTTGGTATCCTGTTTTGAAAATACTTTTTTGAGCAGGCTGGTCGTGCGGGCCACCGGGTTGCGGCGGATGTTTTTTTCTTCTTCTTCAATTTTGGAAAAAAGTCCTTTGAGCGCTTCGGTAGTCACGTAGTCACCGAGGTCGTTGTTTACCTTGCTGACCAGGGGAATTTTGTTATACGCGTCGGCTGCTTTTTTCCACAAGTCGTTGGCGCCGATGTTGTTGAGCGCAACCACGATTTTAGGATTAAATTTTTCATAGAGCTGATCGTAGGTCGTTTTGTGCAGGTACTGGGTTGCGGCATCATCAGCACCCATCAGGATGTTGGTGGCATCCTGAAAACTCATGCTGCGAATAGCGGTCACAAAAATTGGCCCGGCTTCTTTAGCGGCATCTTCTGCCCCATGGTTGATCTTTTCGAGGAGTTCATTTTCCAGGTTTGTAAAACCGGGTACGACTTTGAGTTTATCCGTCACCTGGCGGGCTTCCGCAGGCAACAAAATTTTGTAAGCACTTTTGAAGTAACCATCGCGGGCCGATAATGTATTGACACCATTGGCGACCCCATTATTCAGGGCTTCTTTCAGGCCCTGGCCAATTTCGGCCAGCGAGGGTTCGCTCAATGCTTCGTTGGCAATTTGCTGCAGGGTATCGCAGGAACTAAAAAAAACGGACGTGCTGAAAAGGAAAATGGCTAGTGTAAATTTTTTCATGTACGGGCGGTCGTTTGTCTCGGTTAAAAATTAAGCCGGGCGGAGCGCATGCTCCAATCCGAACATATAAACTGTGTAAACAGCGTTCTATTTTAGAAAAAAATTTAAGGATAGGTTAATGGAACGGTGTCATGAATTCAGGACCAACTGGCTGTTGCTCAGGATACCAAGTACCCGGCCTTTGAGATTTTGCCCGGTAAACGGCGTGTTTGCAGACTTTGACCGGAGGTCTTTTTCGGTCAATGTCCATTCCTGTGCGGGATCAAACAGCGTCAGTTCGGCCCGAACGCCGGGTTTGATTTCAGGTACTGGCAGTCCGAGGACCGTTCGCGGGCCCACGGCCCAAAGTTGCACCAGCTGTTCCAGGGATAGATCTTTTTCCAAAAATGTGCGGCAAAGCGCAAAGGCAGTTTCCAGGCCAAGCATGCCAAATTCGGCAAAGGGAAACTCCACATTCTTCATTTCCTGATCCCAGGGTGTATGGTTGGAACAAATAAAATCGATAGTGCCATCGGCTAACCCTTCAAGCAGCGCCTGGCGATGCGTTTCATCGCGCAGCGGGGGTTTTACTTTCCAGTTGCTGTCAAAATCCGCCAGGACTTCGTCTGTAAAACAAAGGTTGGCCACAGCCACGGAAGCAGTTACCGGCAGCCCGGCGGCTTTAGCGGCACGCACCATGGCAACCCCTTTTTTCGTAGAAACAAGGTGCAGGTGCAGGCGACCGCCGGCGTATTCCAGCAGGCTCAGGTCGCGTTGTATCATCACCTCTTCCGATAAGGCTGCAATGCCGCGCATGCCCAGTTGGGTGCTGATTAACCCTTCGTGCATTTGCCCTCCCGCGGCTATACTTTTATGATAAGGCTGGTGCATGATGAGGCCCTGAAAGGCCTGGGCATATTGTAAGGCGCGGAGCAACAGCCCGGCGTCCTGTACCGGCATCCTGCCATCGGAAAAAGCGATAGCGCCCGCCGCATGCATGTCGTAAAGTTCGGCCAGGTCGGCGCCTTGTGCGCCAATCGAAATGGCGCCGATAGGATATACCGATACGGGCAAACCTGCTGTTTTGTTTTGAATGTACACGACGGAAGCCTTGGAGTCCACCACCGGCAAGGTGTTCGGAGCGCAGGCGATGGCCGTAAACCCACCTGCTGCCGCTGCCTGTGTGGCGGTGCGTAAATCTTCGCGATGTTCGTAGCCCGGGTCGCCGGTATGCACGCCCACATCCATCCAGCCTGCCGATGCGTATACCTGCCCGGGAAAGCTGATTTCCCGCACACCGGCCTCCATAGGCAGATTTTTCCCGATGGCCTGAATGATGCCGTCGTTGATGCGGATATCCTGCGGTCCGGCAATTTTCTGCCCGGAGCAGATGCGTATGTTTTTTAACAGGAGTTGCATATGGAATTAGGTTACTGGTTAGAAGGTTTCTGGTTAGAGGGTTGTCCAACATCCGGAATGGTGAATAACTTTCTAACCCTCCAACCAGAAACCTTCAAACCTCTAAAGTTTGTACCAAAAATTATTGCGCACGACCCAATCTTTTTCCCGGCGATAAGCTTCGGTGTCTTGTGGTTTTAACAACACCTCATCCAGATAAAAGACCTGGTCGGTTCCTTTTTTGAATAGAAAAATATGCACCCGGGAGTTGTCGCCGTACACTTCAAAAGGCAGTTCAAACAGCCCCCAGTTGTTAACGATACTTTTCATGTAAAAACGCATGCCCTCGTGCTTGAAATGAATTTGATGGCCTTGCGCAATGTCATTTTCCACCAACATCAAATCGTGGTTCATGCCGAGATCCTGGTTGGCGTACATCCAGAAATTAACGACATAGCGCCCCTTAGGCAATGGCCCCCGCCACAGCGTGGTAGTATCACCCATGTTTCCGCTGAATGCACCGTTGCCCTGGAATTTTCGGGGAGTTGATTGCAGGGAATCGTACGATTGATACATAAACGGCAGACCTGTTTGAACCGATAGCTGCCATTGCCCTTCCGGTTGAGATGCGCGGGCAAGTCGTTCCTGCTCCACCGCGGCATTCCGGTTTTGCACATAGGTTCGAACATCTTCCGGGTTTAGGGAAAATATTTTCATTTCCGGGCTGTCATACACCAGGGTTGCCGGCTCGATGAGGTGGGCATAGCGGCGGCGAACATCCTCCCAGGACGGCGGGTGCACCAATACGGCGATCGGGCGGTTGTCGGGTAATTCCTGCAGCATGGCAGGCGTCACACAGGGCTCGAGTAAAAACTGGGCAGAGATAACAGTTTGGGTGCAGGATGTTCGGCTCAGGTATACGCCCATATCGGGCACACCGGTTTGGAGTGCGGTAGTTTGAGTTCGGATAAAATGTTCGTAGTTCAGGTCCCACCACAGATTTTCAGAGCCAATATGGTAATAAGGAAGCGGCAACAATGCCTGGTAAGCAGAAAAATCGACCTTGTTCAACCAATGATCCGGCGTAGGGGCGGCTACTTCGCGTTTGCCCATATTCGGCGTAAGATGCAAGGGGCGAAGCCGTTGGAACGTGTAGGCTTCCCAGCACAAAATCAGCACCGGCGCCAGGGCGATCACCCAGCGGAACCAGGTAGCGCGGCCACCTTTAAATCCTTCAAACCGGGCACTCCAGTTCCAAAACGCATAAAAAGCCAGCACATTAATTACATAATAATAGGTCCAGGTGAAGCGGCCAAGCCCACGAAACTGGCGCAATGGGCCCATATAGTCGACCATCCATTCCATTCCGGAAATGGCAAAGGGGAAGCCGCAGGCAAAAAGGAGCAACACGAGAGCCGCCACAAAAATGCCCTGGAGGTAGCGCTTGTGTACGCGGTGGTAGGCGGCGCTATCCCAGTTTTTGCCAAACATGCGGAACCTGGACACCAGTAACCACAACGTAAACAAAAACGCAACAATGCCCGCGTACGCCTTGGTTTCTTCATTCACCCGCCGGATCGGAATGATATGGGTGTCGATCCATTGGAACAAGGGAAAGGATTCGTAGGGTAAAAACACCCCCTCCCATTGCCCGATGTAGTAGGTAAAACCATAGGGATTAGAGGGCCGGTCGGAGGCGTAATCGGCCCAGTGTACCCAGATATTAAGCAAGGCAAAGGGGATAACCACCATCACCGTAAGGTGGCTGAGCCGCACCCGCAAGTTGCGTAAAGACGGCTCGCGCAACAACTGGTATACCATATACAAACCCAGAAAGAGGGCGGCCATGCCGAAGTAATAAAAATGCAATTGCGCCACAACGAAAAGCAAAATGCCAATCTGAAGACTTTGATAGCGCCGGCTGTGCCGTTCTTCATAATTACAAAGCAGCAACAACAAAAATGGAATAACCCAGGGGTAGGACAAGGCAAAATGCCCGTCAAAACGGTTGTATTGCGGAGTCAGAAAAACCATGCCCAGCGCTACCAGGCCTGCATACCATACCGGGATGTGGAGTTTGCGCAGCAGTAAGAAAATGACGCCACATCCAAAAATGAGCGAGAAAACCAGGAAGTGGTTCAGTATACCGGCTTGCGTACCGGTGATATCGGAAATATTGTGGGTCCACCACTGGAGTACGGCGCTGAGAATAGGCTGGTTGTCGGTAAACAGCACATGCTCGCCAAAGGGGTAATTCATGCCTTCGTAGTGCACAGCGCTGGAGTCATAGCGCACATGCCACATGCTGGTCATATAGTTTTTAAAACCATCGGGCGAGCCGCCCAAAAAATACTTGTTGGCGTCGCCAATCCAGTTGCCGTGCTTCAACCAAATAAATCCCGTGCAAACAACTAACACGTACAGCAAACCCCAAATCGTATGAGCACGACGGGGAGAGCTTAAATTATGGATCGTATGTTCAAGTTTGTCCACAGGCGGATAGAGTCAGCAGTTTAGATTTTTAGGTTTCGGGCTTACGAGCGCAATATTTTCCGAAGGAGTAATTTTAAAAAATTTCCGCTTTCGGCGGCCAGTATTTTCCAGCCCAGGCTGGTAAACACAATGTCCGGGCGCAATTCCACCGGCACGGGTGTCACCGGTACCCGGCCATTGGCGAGCATGAGAAATTCGAGGTCAAATAAAAAACGGTCGATAGTTGTTTCCAGAAAAATCGCCTTGCCGTTTTGATCAAAACCCTTGAGCCCGCACTGCGAATCGTCGATGGGTTGGCGCAATACATGCCGAAGCAACCAGCGCAAGCCCTTGGATAGCCAGCGGCGGAAAGCCGGTACGTTGGCATAATAGGCTGTGCTGCGGTTGCCCGCCACGATGCCGCCTTTTTCCCGAAGCGTATCTGCCACCCTCCGCATGCTTTCGGTCGTGTAGGGAAAATCGATGTCGGTTAGCAGTACAAACGCCGCTGTAGCTGCTTGCACGCCCAGCCGCATGGCAAAACCTTTGCCGCGATTTTCGGCATACGCAATGATCTGGACATCGGGGATCAGGCTTTTCAGCCGTTCTGTGTTTGCCGCAGCAGTATTTGGCGTGGCGCCGTCAATAACTACGATCAGGGTTGTTTCGCCAGGAACTCCGGTAAGCGCTTCCTGCAAGAGTGCAAAACGGTTGGCCAGCGCTTGCTCCCAACCTTCGGGCGGGTTGTAGCAGGGTACGATAACCTGAAATCGTTGGGCTGTTGTTGGCAAAATCGTGGGCCTCTGTTTGGGTGGCGCGCAAAAATAGGAAAACCAGCGCAGTGCAGCATTGGAATACGCAGCAAAGCCACCCCCGTTTTTTACGGATGGTGGCTTGCCACAGGTTTCATGTTCGTTTTTTCGTGTATGGTTAATCGAAAAAAATAACGCTTCCGGTGAATTTACTTTGCCCCCGGCTTTTAACTTGAAAAAAATAAATGCCGGCAGAAAGGCCGTCGCGCTCCAGGCGGTATTTCCCGTCGGTAAACACTGCCGACCGTACCACCTGGCCAAATTGGTCAATCAACAAAAACTGATGCGCACCGGACCAGCCGTCCGGCAATGCAACCGTCACCGGCCCCGTGCCCGCAGGGTTGGGGAACACCTGCAATGCGCCAACCCCACCGGACGCCACCCCAGCATCGGTCAGCACCAGTATCAGGGGCTCGCGCACGGTATGCCAGGTCGTGTTGGTGATCACCGGGAGGTTGAAGTCGAAATAAATGCCGGCCGAATTTTCAATGACGGTTCCCGGCACATTTCCGCGCTTTTGCGCCACGCGAAAATCAACGTATCCCTGCGAACCTGCTGCATCGACGGCTTCCTGCGGCAGCCGGATACCCGGGAAGGTAAAGCGCAGCACCCCCTGGCCATCAATTTCAAATTCGTACGGATGGCTGGAAGCA
Source organism: Lewinellaceae bacterium (assembly GCA_020636075.1). Taxonomy (GTDB): domain Bacteria; phylum Bacteroidota; class Bacteroidia; order Chitinophagales; family Saprospiraceae; genus M3007. The sequence goes on from JACJYO010000014.1 coordinate 35,224, forward strand.
CCCGGGCGCACTGTAGCCGGATCGAGGTAGGCGGAAAGTGTGTCGAGCAGGATCACCCGGAAGGCCGTGTCTGTGCCGGTATTTTGAAAACGGATGCGGTATTCGAGTTCGGTGTTTTCCAAAATAAAATGCTCGTCGGAAAAGCCGGTCGGGAAGGCCAGTTTATCGTTGGGGTCGTAGGAGTTGGTGATCACCCAACACAGGCTGGACAAAAACGGGTCGGCGTCGTTTTGCGGAAGCTGGTTGAAAAAACCCGTGCTGGGCGTAGCGCCGCTGCTGCCCACACAAGCTTCCACGGCGGCGATGGGCAGACTATTGCCCGGTGCGCCGGGTTCCTGCTCGGCCAAAAAATGCATCGTCGAACCGTTGGCGTACACCGGAATTTCCATGGTTCCGCCTGCGGGAAGTTCAAAAGTACCCTGCTGCAAGAGCACGGCATCCTCGATGACGATGTAATCCAACGCGCCCTGCATGGGCTGGCTGCCGATATTTTTCAATTGAAACACGACACTGTCGTTGTGGCAGATGCCCGTCGCCTGGATCAATGCCCCCGACCACAGGGAATCAGGCTGGACACACAGGCTGTCGGGGAAAATATGCGCTTCCGAGCAAGCCACAAAACCCGCCTGTGCATCGCAGCTGACCAGGGCGGAAAATCTGAACCCGGCACAGTGCCCCGGCGGCAAATCTCCGAGTGGAAATGTGATCAGGTTCCCGTTTATCGCCGAGGGCGGAATGTCCGAATCGAGGAAGGCAAATACCCCGTCGAGCGTCATTTCCAGGTAAGCCTCCTCGGCTACGGTAGTGCCCTGGTTGCAGTAGGCCACGTGAAAAACCGTCGTATCACAAGGCCGCGCCTGCGAAATGGTGTGGTCAACCGTCAGGTGAGGACAATCGATCAGGCTTTGCAAGGCAAAATCAAGCTGCACGGTATCGAGGTAACCAACCGAAACAGGCACCGCATTGGCACAGGCTCCCCAGTAATTTGTCGGAAGGATGAGCGTGACCACGTAGTCGCCCGTATCGCATTCGATACGATAGTTGCCCAGGCTGTCGGTATCGCCGAAAAAACTATGCAGGCTGTCCTGGTAAGCGTGTACGATCCAGTTTTCGAGCGGAATATCGCCGGCACTCAGACTGCAATCCACATCCAGGTCCTGAAAAACATTGCCCTCGATGGCCCCGGCCTTGACAATACCGTTCACATCTGTGCGCACCATGTAGGCGTGGTTCAGCGTGGAAGGCCGGTTGGTGCCGCCCAACACGTAGCCGCCACCGGGGAACAAAACGATCCGGCTGAAGGCTTCCGGCCGTTGTTGCTGACCGATCGTACGCTCCCAAAGGGATTGGCCGTCGGGGGTTGTTTTGAGCAGGAGGCCGTCGGTTTCCTGGGCGAGGCTGTCGGTCACCACGCCCGTACCCACCAGGTCGCCGGAGGGATCTTCAACCAGGCCGTTCAGCACCGCCCCGCGGTCGGTCATGGGGAAATTTTGTTGCCAGATCAGGCTGCCGTCGGGCGCAATTTTTCGTAGAAACAATTCCCGGCCCGCGGCCAGGTCCAGTCCGGAAAGCAAGAGGTTGCCGTCGGTCAGGCCGGTCAGGGCAGTGCCCAGTTCCGAACCGGCGGGCGTCAGGTTGAAGGTGTTCAAAACGGCGCCATCAGGCAGGAGCCGCACCAGCCGGATTTGCCGCAGGGAAGTGTCGGCCGCGGAAACCGCGTTTTTCAAAACAAAATACCCGCCTGACGGCGCGGGAACCAGGCCTATGGCCGCTTCGAAGCCCGGTTCGCCCAGGTCCTGAAGCCAGACCACAGTACCTTGCGCATCGAGTTGGGCCACGGCCACATCCCGAAAATCGGGCGACCCGTTTTCCTGTTTTTCCAGCAAGGCCGCATAACCACCGCCGGGGGTTAGCACTAATTCTTTGGCGAAGGCATCACCCGGTGCGCTGAAAATTTCCGTATGCCAGTGCTGCGAAATGCTGAGGGATGGTATGCCCGTATTTTCGACCGCCTGGAAAAGCGACAGGTAAACCTTGCGCATGCCGCCGGATTCGGCCAGCACTTCCTCGAGCACAACAATGCTGTCTTTGGAAAGGGCAATGGCTGCCCGGGAAAAATGGTGAAAATCGTGGTCGATCGGGCCGGCGGGTACAATTTCCCAGGCCTGTCCATTGATGATGCGGTGAAAATAGAACCGGGAAGTTGTTGAGGCATAATTGCTCAGGTTAAACCCGATGCTGTCTTTGAATCCGGTCAGGGCCGTTACGTAGGTGCCATCGGCGGCGAACCCACCGCCCCCGCCGCCTTGTTGAAAGATGGTGATCCCCCAACCCTGCCCCTGCAGCTGGCCGAAACCGAGGGCCAGAAAAACCGCCAATGCCAGGAGCCTGTGTTTATTTCGTTGTTCGAGTTGCATGATTGAATTTTTAAGATGAACAAATCCCGGTGCATACACCCGCTTTTCAGCAGGTACAAAGCACATGGTTTGTTCGCCCGTTTTCAAAAACAAAAAACAAATTTTGTGGAAATAAAAAATTTGTCAATTGATATCATTTTCTATTCAAAATATATTTTTACAAAAAACAACCCGGTTATTTGTGGAATAAATTGTATCAAAAAATGGCAAATCCGGTTCTGTACGATGTTCTTCTGAGTTTTGACAAAGCCGAATTGCGGCGTTTCGGCAAGCTCGTGCGCTCGCCGTTTTTTACCCACCGTTCGGAGCTGGAGCGCATGTTCAGCTTTTTGGCGGGCTGCCTTTACCGGGGCCGGGCCCTGCCCGGAAAGGATGTTTTGTTTAAAAAATCATTTCCGGAAAAAACCTACGACGATTTGTTGCTGCGGGCCACAATGAGCGACCTGCGCGAACTGATGGAGGATTTTCTGATCTGGCAAAAACTGCGTGGCGACAAGTTCCGCGCCCGGCTGGCCCTGGCCGCCCAATACCGCGAACGCAACCTGGCCAAATTTTTCAGCCAAACCATGAAAAAGGCGGCAGAAGAACTGGACAGCGACCCCTACAAAAATGCCGAGCATTTGGCCCAGCGGCTCGATTTTCAATTGGAAAAAGCGCATTTTCAAACCCAAACCGTACGCACAGCGGCGCTCCCGTTGCAGGCCATTTCCAATTCGATCGACCTGCTCTACCTGGCTCAAAAACTCCGGCACGCCTGCACCCAACTGTCTCACCAGGCTGTTTTTAAAACTCGGTACGACTTCGGACTGCTGCCCCGGGTACTCGAGGACGTGGAAACGGGCGGGCACCTGAACACGCCGGCGGTGGCGCTGTACTACTATTGCTACCGGTTTCTGACCGAACAATACAGCCTCGAGTATTTCCGGCGTTTCCGGGCCGAGCTGCGGCAAAACGGCAACGCGTTCCCCGACGGCGAACTCAAAGGGCTGTACCTGTTTGCCATAAATTTTTGCATCCGGAAACTGAACGAGGGCAGCGAACCCTTCATTCGGGAGGGCTGGGAACTATACCAGGAAGGTTTGGCCAAGGGTTTTTTGCTCGAACACGGGCGGCTGTCGGGGTTTACCTTCAACAACGTGGTCGCTTTCGGGATCAAACTCGAAGCCTTTCGCGAGGTTGAAATTTTTATACAAAAGTACCGCAAGGTGCTGGAGCCCGCCCAGCAGGAAGGCTTTGTCAACTTTAACCTGGCGCGCTTGGAATACAGCCGACACCAGTTCAGCGCGGCGCTCCGGCTCTTGCAAACCGCCGATTTCAAAGACCTGATCAACAACCTGATCGCCAAAACGCTCCAGTTGAAAATTTACTACGAACTCGGCGAATTTGACTTGCTGGAGTCGCACCTCGATAGTTTCCGGACGTTTATCCGGCGGCGCGAACTGAGCGACTACCACCGCGCCAATTTTACTAATATCATCGGGCTGGTACGGAAATTAACGGCGCTGCCGCCCGGCGAAAAGCAGGCAAAATCGGCCCTGCGCACTGCAATTGAAAACACGGAAATTCTGACCGAACGGGACTGGCTTTTGGACATGCTTGGCAAAACCGGCCCTGGATCGGGCAATTAGAGCGCCAATTGCCGCTATTAGCCAAAACCGGGTTTCCATTTGCGCCAATTTTGAAATAAAAAAGATGAATATGCCTTTAAAATCGCTTGGGTGTTTCCTGGCTTTTCTGCTCTGGAACACCGCGCTGACGGCACAACGCCTTGCGCCGCCTGAAGAACTACAGCAATTGCATTGCCACAAACCGGAAACAGTTTCCCGCCATTTTCAAAGTACCGAACGCTCCGCCGCAGGGGATTCCTACGATCTGGGGTACCTGCGCTGCTTTTGGACCGTCGACCCTGCCGTGCATTACATCCAGGGGCATGTGACGACGTATTTCACCGCGAAAGTGGACGCCCTTGCCGAACTGGGATTTGACCTGAGCCTGAACATGCAGATCGACTCCGTGCGCTACCACGGCCAACTTTTAACCTATACCCACGATTCCGACGACGCGCTGAAGGTTTTGCTGCCCAATCCCCTGGCGGCTGGAATTCGGGACTCGGTGACCATTTTTTATCAGGGCGCCCCTGTAGATGGACAAGCATTCGGCACGTTCATTACCTCAAACCACAATGGCACACCCGTGCTGTGGACACTTAGTCAGCCTTTCGGCGCCTTGCAATGGTGGCCTTGCAAACAAAGCCTGTCGGACAAGGCCGACTCCATCGATATCCAGGTGACAGTGCCTGCGGGCTACAAGGTGGCCAGCAACGGATTGCTGCAATCGGTTACCCCCGGCCCGAATGGCTACGTGTATCACTGGCACAGCAAATACCCGATCGCTACTTACCTCGTGGCCATTGGTGTGACCAACTATGAGGAATACACGGAATACGTGCCATACCCGGGCGGGACGATTCCGGTGCTGAATTACTGGTATCCGGAATTTGTCGACCAGGCGCAAACGGAAACCGGCGTGACGGTAGAGATCATGCAGTTGTTTAACGATCACGCAGGGCTGTATCCGTTTTACGAAGAAAAATACGGGCATGCGCACTTCGGCTTTGGCGGTGGCATGGAGCACCAAACCATGAGTTTTATGATTGGCGCCAACTATGGCCTGATTGCCCACGAACTGGCTCACCAGTGGTTTGGCGACAAAGTGACCTGTGGCAGCTGGCAACACATCTGGCTCAACGAGGGTTTTGCAACCTACTTCGAAGGCCTGAGCCGCGAAGCCTATTTCTCGCCTGCGACCTGGTACAATTGGAAACTGGGCAAAAAAAACAACGTGACGTCTCAACCGGGGGGCTCGGTTTTTGTGCCCGACACTACTGACATTAACCGCATTTTTGATGGCCGCCTGAGCTACAACAAAGGCGCTTGCCTCCTGCACATGCTGCGTTGGATGCTGGGCGACGACACATTTTTTCAGGGTATCCGCAGTTATCTGAACGATCCCAAACTGGCATTCAACTTCGCCTATACTGCCGACCTGCAAGCGCACCTGGAAGCTGCCAGCGGGCAGGACCTGGAGCGCTTTTTCGAGCAATGGTTTTACGGAGAGGGCTACCCGACGTATACGCTGAACTGGGCACAGAACAAGGGTTTTTTCGAGGGCTGGATGGATCAATCGGCCTCTATGCCCGGTTCGGTCCCGGTGTTCGATATTCCGGTGCCGGTGCGCGTTTACGGTCTTGACCAGGACTCAACGCTGGTGCTCCAGCCCGGCCCGAACGGCACGGCTTATTTCAGCGTACTTATACCATTTCAGATTGATTCCGTGGCAATTGATCCCGATTTGTGGATCTTATCCGGACAAAACAGCGTGGTTAAGCTCATCGACGCGGTGCATACTCCGGTCATTGCGCTGGGTTTGCGCGTAGCGCCAAATCCCGTGACTGATATCTTTCGGATTAGCGGTGCGCAACTCCCGGGCAATGGGAGACTGCGTGTAGTGGATGTACTTGGCCAAACGCTGTTCGATCAGGCTGTGCCGCGCCAGGCAGACGATTGGCAAATGACAATTGATCTGGGTGCGCAACCTGCCGGAGTTTATTTCCTTCAAATTGAAGGTGCCGGTTGGATAAGCGAAACGGTGCGTCTGGTGAAGTAGTCGCGAGGAAATGAAGGTGTATCATAGGTCCTCGCGCGCAGACGATTCCAAATTTTCACCACGGAGACGCGGAGGCCACGGAGTTTAATCCTCTGTGGCCTCCGCGTCTCCGTGGTGAAAAAAATATTCTACGGCGGGTATTTCAGATTTCTCCCTTTTGATACGGCCTCTACCAGACAACTTGCGATATTTGCCCTCCGTTTTCACGAAAACAAGGATCATGGCAGCCAAGGGCAAACGCAATAAACCCAACCTAAAAGGCAAACGCAGCGCACAGGCGGAAAAAGCAGCTTCTCCGAAGCAAAAACGCTCGGTGCAGCTGTACACCACCTTTCAAAAAGGATTCTGGCGCCAGCACTGGTTGCCGGTACTTTTGCTATTGGGTATTCCATTTGCTTTGTATGCAGTGGCGATTCGCTTTGGGTATGTACTCGATGACCAAATGGTGTACTGGCAAAATGCCTATGTGCAAAAAGGCTTTGCAGGCATTCGGGACATATTTGGGTATGATAGTTTTATGGGCTATTTCCAGAAAAAGGAAAACCTGTTTTTGCTGGAAGGCGGTCGCTATCGCCCCCTTTCGTTGGCCACTTTTGCTATGGAAGTGGGCTTGTTTGGAGAAAAACAGACCCATATCAGCCACTTTCTCAATATCCTGTTCTATGGGATAACCGGGGTTGTTTTATACCGCGTTTTGCTGGGCTTTTTCCCGCTTAAAGAAAATGGACGCTGGTATTTCAGTGCGGCATTTATAGGCGCTTTGCTTTTTGTACTGCACCCTCTGCATTCGGAGGCTGTGGCAAATATCAAAGGCCGCGATGAAATTCTTGCCTTGTTGTTCAGCCTTTCCGCCTTATATGCTTCGCTGAAATATTTTGACACCGACCGCAGTGGATGGAATTGGGCGGCGGGCTTTCTGTTGCTCCTGGGTTTGTTTGCCAAGGAAAATGCGCTGACTTTTTTGGCAGTAATTCCGCTGACAGTGTGGTTTTTGACCAAGGCGCCAATTGGCCGCATTGTTACCGCCAGTGTGCCGTTATTGCTGGCAGCACTGGTTTTTATCATCATCCGCTATCAGGCGCTGGGCTTTATGCTCGATCACGGCAAATCAGTGGGTGATCTGATGAACAATCCCTTCCTGGGCATGACCGCTGGTGAAAAACTGGCCACGACCTTTTTGACACTGGGTTGGTATATCAAATTGTTGTTCTGGCCCCACCCGCTCACGCACGACTATTACCCCTATCACGTGCCCAAAGTCGACTGGGCCGACTGGAGGGCGCTGTTGTCGCTGGCGCTGTATTTAGGCCTGGGGATATGGGCGTTGCTGAATATCAAAAAACGGCAGGTGCCTGCTTATGCGATTTTGTTTTGGCTGCTTACGCTGAGCATTGTTTCCAACTTGTTCGTCTCGGTCGGTACGTTTATGAACGAGCGTTTTGCCTTTATGCCGTCTGTGGCTTTCAGTCTGCTTTCGGGTTGGTTTTTGGCGATAAAACTGCCGGAATGGTTTAAGGAAAAACCTAACCAACCGTACTGGTTGGGCGTGGGTATGGCGCTCCTTGTGGCAGGCGCCTATAGTTGGCTCACCTTTAAACGCGTACCCGAATGGAAAGACGCGCTTTCCCTCAATGGCTCGGCCGTCAAAACCTCACCCAATAGTGCACGTTCGCATTGTTTTTATGTCACGGCGCTGTATGACAATGTTTATTTAAAAGAAAAAGAACCGACCGAAAAGGCGCGCTGGGTGGATACCATGGAATACCATATCAATCGCTCGCTGGAAATCAATCCCGATTATGGTTCTGCATTGGTAATGAAAGGTGCCATTGCTGCTGCGCGTTTTGAGCAAGACCGGCAAATGGATAAGCTGTTCCATGAGTTTAGCATTGTTTTGGAAAAAATTCCGAACAACGCCAATTTCCGGCCGTTCTTTGATCAATACATGAAGTACCTCGCATCCAGCGGTGGTAACCCGAATAAGATTCACGCTTTCTGTTATCAAATGGGCTATGAATATTTTTTCAAAGAGAAGGGCGATATAAACAACGCCATAGCTGTACTGGAGCACGCTTTGCCCACACAATGGGAAGACGAGCGCGTGCTGAATGCCTTGGCAGAAGTGTATACCGCTGCCGGTAATACGGCCAAGGCAGCTGAAATGAAGAGCCGGGCAGAAGCGTCTTCGAAAGTTTTGGTCCGGTAACCCTCCAACCAGAAACCTTCTAACGTTCTAACATTAAATGAAAGTAACCGAACATTTTGCGAAGGCGAAGGGGAAGACACTGATCTCCTTTGAAGTATTGCCACCGCTGAAAGGTGGGAGTATGGAGACGATTTTTAGTACGCTGGATGTGCTGATGGAATTCAAGCCGCCCTTCATTGATGTGACTTATCATCGGGAGGAATACATTTATAAAGTACGACCATCCGGGTATTACGAAAAAGCGGCTATTCGCAAACGCCCCGGCACGGTAGGCATTTGCGCGGCGCTCATGCACCGCTATGATGTGGATGCGATACCGCATTTGATTTGCGGCGGCTTCTCAACCGATGAAACGGAAAATGCGTTGATTGATCTCAACTTCCTCGGAATCAACAATGTTTTGGCACTGCGTGGCGATGCCCGCCAGTTTGAAGAGCGTTTTGTGCCCCACGATCAGGGACATAAATACGCGCTCGACCTGGTGCGCCAGATGGTAAGCATGAATGAGGGTAAGTACCTCGATCCGGACATTGTGAATGGTCAGAAGACGGATTTCTGTATCGGAGTGGCGGGCTATCCGGAGAAGCACTTTGAAGCCCCAAATTTTGATGTAGACCTGGCTTACACCAAAAAGAAGGTGGATGCCGGAGCGCACTATATCGTTACGCAAATGTTTTTTGACAACCAGAAGTATTTCGACTATGTCGATGCATGCCGTAAAATTGGCATTGAGGTTCCCATTGTGCCGGGCCTGAAGCCGTTGACAAAAAGTTACCAGTTAAATTCCATCCCACGGAAGTTTTTTGTCAACATGCCCAAAGACCTGGTTAACGAGGCGCTTAAAGCAAAAGATCAGGAAGCCATCCGGCAAGTTGGTATCGAGTGGTGTATCCAGCAATCCAGGGAGCTGAAAGCGGCGGGTGTACCCTGCCTGCATTACTACACCATGGGCGATACGGAAACAATACGGCAGATTGCTGCAGCGGTATCCTAGCCTTTGGCCATTTTAGGCATTTTCGCATCGCACAAAGCGTTCAAATTTTCGTTTCCCTATAAAACTACCCAACTTGTGCGCAGAATTGGCGCCTGGCTACCCTGTAGTGCTCAGCCATAGGGAAGACACAAGGAACCACCACATTGCTTATGAGAGAACTGCTTTTTGCCTTGCTCCTTTTAACCGGCCTGGAGGTCCATGCCCAGGACCCTATATTTTCCCAGTTTTATGCAGCGCCCCTGCAGTTAAATCCTGCATTTGCCGGGAGTAGCTACGCGCCGCGCGCTGGTGCAGCTTACCGCAATCAATGGACCGGCTTTAATAGTGCATACCGTACGTACGCCGTTTTTTACGAACAAAGTCTGGATCGTTTCAACAGCGGCATTGGTTTCAACCTTGAAGGTGACAATGCCGGCGATGGCATTTTGCGTACCACCCGCTTTTCTTTGAATTATGCCTACCGGCTAAAGATTTCGGATCAACTGGCCGTTAAAATCGGAGCTGAAGCCGGCATGCATCAAACTGCGTTGGATTGGGACCAACTTGTATTCCCCGACCAGCTTGACCCGATAGAGGGTGCCGTAATAACGACCTCTGAGCAACGGCCCGATCAGTTAAATAAAACCCTGTTCGATGTCTCTTCAGGATTACTGTTGCTCAGCAACCGTTTTTGGCTGGGCGTTGGGCTAAAGCACCTCAACACCCCTAACCAGGGTTATTTGCTTTTGAACGATAATTTATCCGGTGGCTTGCCGTTGCGCTATACAGTGCATGGCGGCACCGAGATCATTGTTAAGAAGGGCAATAAAGCACAATCTGCCTCGTTTATCTCCCCGAATTTCCTCTTTGTTTCACAGGGGCCATTTAAGCAAGTAAATATCGGCGCCTATGCGGCACTCGGGCCAGTTTTCACCGGTATCTGGTTTCGGCACACTTTTGAAAACTCAGATGCTGCGATTTTGATGCTGGGATTCAGACAAGAGATGTTCAAAATAGGCCTTAGCTACGACCTGACGGTGTCTGGTTTGGCCGGGCGAGCCGGCGGCACATACGAATTAAGCTTTGGCATTTTTTTCGATAAAGGCAAAAAGCGCCCCTTCGACCTCAACGATTGCACAAAAATGTTTCACTAATTGGCGCTATCGCCATATTTTTTAATGAAGTGACAGTGAAATGATAAAATTGACGAATGCCTAAAATAATAGGTTGGTCATTCGTTAAAATTTGGCAAGTGCCTGATAGTGAAATGTTTTATTTGCCTACATTTGCTGCTCATTTTTCAAAACCTGCTAGTTAATACGATGAAAAAAACACTCATTCACGGGTTAAGCCTTCTTCTGCTGGGTCTGTTAGTGGTGAGCTGCGGCCGGAAGACCGAACGCTCCTCTACCACCAACTGGAAATACAATGACCAAAAGTGGGGAGGCTTTGAAAAATTGGATTACGAAGGCCAGGCCACTGGTCCGAACCTGGTTATGATCGAGGGTGGTACGTTTACCCAAGGTTTGACCGACCAGGATGTTACGTTTGAATGGAATAACGTGCCGCGCCGTGTAACGGTCTCGTCTTTCTATATGGACGAAACAGAAGTAGCCAATATTGATTACCGCGAGTATCTCTTCTGGGTTTTAAATACCTGGGGATCAACCTATCCTGAAGTTTGGAAGCGCGCCTTGCCGGATACACTTGTCTGGCGTGAGGAACTGGCTTACAACGAACCACTGGTGGAAACCTATTTCCGCCACCCGGCTTATGACGATTATCCTGTTGTGGGCGTCAACTGGTTGCAGGCCAATGAATACTGCAAATGGCGTACAGACCGTGTCAACGAGATGATCCTTATTGAGCGCGGTATTCTGGAAAATACGCCTGACCAGAAAAACGAAAATAACTTCAACACCGAAGCGTATCTCGTTGGCCAATACGAAGGTTCGGTGCGTAAAAACCTGCCGGATCGCCGTACAGGTGGTGAGCGCCATGTTCGCCTCGAAGACGGCATCCTGTTGCCGGTTTACCGTCTGCCAACGGAAGCAGAGTGGGAATATGCCGCACTGTCGCTCCTAGGCAACCAGGCCACCAGCAAAGACGAGCTGATCACCGACCGCCGGATATATCCTTGGGACGGTAACACAGTCCGCTATCAAAAGCGCAATAAGTACCAGGGTAAAATGCTGGCCAACTTCAAGCGCAGTGCGGGTGACTACGGTGGTATGGCTGGTGCGCTGAACGATAAAGCCTTCTCGCCGTCTCCGGTGCGTTCGAACTGGCCGAATGACTATGGCTTGTACAATATGGCTGGTAACGTAAATGAATGGACTGCTGACCTCTTCCGTCCGTTGACTTCTACTGACCTTGTGGATGTAGAAAACATGGACCTGAACCCATATCGTGGTAACATCTTCATGACCAAAGCGGTAGACCCGGAAACTGGCGCTCCGATTACAAAAGATAGCCTTGGCCGCCTGCAATATGAATTGATGGATACTACTGCCACTGCGCTTCGCGACAACTACAAGCGCCCTGAGGTGTATAACTACCTGGACGGCGATAAAGAGTCGGAGGTGGAATACCGTTATGGCATCAGCACCCTGATCAGCGATAAAGCGCGTGTGATCAAAGGTGGCTCTTGGGCCGACCGTGCCTGGTGGTTGTCACCTGGTGCACGCCGCTTCCTTGAAGAAGACAAAGCCAGCAAAACCGTTGGCTTCCGTTGCTCGATGACCCGTGTGGGTTCGCCTACTGCCGATGGCGATCCTGCTGGTAATCAGTTTAAGACGAAGAAAAAATCGGTTAAGCGCCGGTACAAATAAATTGAAATGAATTGAAGTAGATCTATTATCGTACTTCAATTATATATTTCTACCTTTAAAACGGGAGGGGCATCAAGTCCCTCCCGTTTTTTATGATTATGCTCACTTGTCATTAGGTTTGGTGCGGATTTAAATAGGAAGGGTCTTATCTGTTGGTATTTTTTTTCGCAACTTTAGATGCTAAAATGATTACGCTGGATTACCTGTATTCGATCTACAAACAGCACCCTGTGGTTTGTACTGATACACGGCAACTCACTGCCGGATGTGTTTTTTTTGCCTTGAAAGGTGAAAATTTTGATGGCAATCAGTTTGCTGCCCAGGCTTTGACCGAGGGCGCTGCGTATGCCATTATTGATGATCCCGCCATACAATACGATTCAAAGCAATACCTTTTAGTCGCCGATGTATTGGAAAGCCTGCAGCAACTTGCGGCGCATCATCGCCGCCAATTTGATATCCCGGTGATTGCAATTGGAGGGTCTAATGGCAAAACAACCACGAAAGAATTAGTTGCTGCCGTCTTGAGCAGCCACTACCCATGCCATGCTACAACCGGCAACCTGAACAACCACATTGGTGTGCCACTTACCTTGCTGGCCATGCCGGCTGAAACAGAGGTGGCTGTTATCGAAATGGGGACGAATCAGCCTGGCGATATTGCCTTTTTGTGTGAAATAGCAGCGCCTACGCACGGCTTGCTTACGAATATTGGCAAAGAGCATCTCGAAGGTTTTGGAAGTTTGGCTGGTGTAAAAAAGGCAGAGGGTGAGCTTTTTCAGTATCTGGCGAAAAAAGATGGTTGTGTGTTTGTGAATACTGCAGAACGCTATCTCAGCGCGATGTCTGGGAAAAACCGTAAGCGGGTATTTTATGCAGAAAAAGAAACTCTGAGCCCTCAGGAAAGCGTGATCGATATCCGCTTGCTGGAGGCAAACCCTTACCTGCGGTTGGCGTTTTTGTCGGAACATAACATGCCTGTGGAGGTGCGTTCGCAATTGATTGGTCGTCATAATTTTCAAAATATTATGACAGCTGTTGCGCTGGGTGTTTATTTCAAAGTGCCCGCAGCGAAAATCAAATCGGCCATCGAATCGTATGTACCGGCCAACAACCGGTCGCAATTGCTCCGCCAAAATGGCAATACCATTTTACTGGATGCCTACAATGCTAATCCGTCCAGCATGCGCGTAGCCTTGGAAACGCTTCAAACGGTAAAGGCATCGCAAAAAATTGCTGTTTTGGGTGATATGCTTGAATTAGGGGCAGCAAGCTTGACCGAGCATCAGGCGATCTTGCGTTTGGCTGCCCGGTGCAAATTTGACCGCCTGGTTGTGGTAGGCCCCGAATTTGGGCGTTGTGCACCCGAAAAATTTAAAGCACTCCATTTCTCCGACACAAGCGCCGCGAAAACCTGGTTTGAGACACAAAAATTTGATGATGCGTTTATACTGCTAAAAGCATCCCGGGGTATCAAACTGGAGCGGGTGCTCGGTTGAACCGCTATAAAAATTGCTTTGTTAATCGAATCGGTTCAACGCTTGCAGAAGCCTGTCTGATAATTCTTCCCGGCAGGCGGCCTGATAATCCTGGTAAGAGCATGGAATCAGGTAATGCCGCTGGTATTTTTCCTTGGGATTTGCGGGCGTTTGCATCCACCAGCGGCCACTCTTGGTGCTTTTCCAAAAAGTCAGCTGATGGTTTAAGTGGCGAAAATCGACGATATACTCCGTCAGCCCGTCTTTTGAGGCAGGGTAATCATTTTTCCGATTGAAAAAGCCCTCCAAAAAGTACCACACCATCTGACTTATAGCCTGGGCCGTTTGCTGGTGCGGATCCTGATCCTGTTGGTAGCCAAAAATGCCAAATGAACTCAGCTTGTCGCTCATGCCGGCATAGCGGCAAATCTGGCAGGCTTCTTCTACGAAATACCCGGAAGGTGAAGGCTGGGCGACACCCGGGGCCTCACTTTGCTTCAGTGCACTCAGGTGAAAAGTTAGCAAATCGGCATCCCGCAAAATAGGCTCAGCTTCTTCAATTGATGCCCGTGTTTTACCCAGGCGCAGCAAATCAAAATTATTTTTTGTCAAAAAATCAACCACCCTGGGCTCCGTTTGATGGGTTTGAAAGCCAACCAACCCAAAGTGAAATAACAAAGGATGCCGTGGCTGAAGCAATGGGCTGTACGCCGCCCGGCTATCGGTCGCAGCGTCCGCGTCCGATAACTGAATAGACTCATCCACAGCCACCAGATTGACCAGCGATTTCCGTTCAAGGTAGGCGAGAAACTGGGCCCGTGCCAGGTCGTTTTTCTGTGCCAGAAGAACGGGTAATATATTGCCACTGAGTAATTCAAAGAATACAGGGATAAGTACCGAAGGCTCTGCACGTCGCAGGTTGCCTAAATCGACCACAGCACCTGCCGGAAAATTATAGGCAGTTCGGTATAGTGCTGCGCGCACGGCACTGGCTTCCCGGTCCCCTGCGCCAATGAGCGCTACCCGTACCCCACTTAAATCGGGAAAGGAAAGCCCGTGAAGTGCGATATTTTTTCCAAAAGCGCTATCCGGCAATTGATCGATACTCTTTCGGGTGGTAGCGGTCAGGGGTTTTAACCAATTCTGCAACATGGCAATTTGTTTTGCCAGCAAAAAACGGAGTTTGCGCCGGAATTCAGTCAAGAAAAATAACCTGATCTGCAAATCCTAAAGTAAACAGACACAATTTTCAGGCTATCCAAACAATGCAGGTGGATTTATCTACTTTTGCGCCGCCTTTAAAAAAGCGTGTTCAGGGTCTGTTCCGAAACAGCGGATTACGCTTTGAACGCCGGTCAGTATTATCCTGAACTTATTCAAACAGAAGCAAAGAATTCAATGGAAGAATTGGAATTACTTAAGCGCTACAAAGAAAAACAACCGGAAATTGTTTTTGAATGGCATGATTCCGAAACCGGTGCTGAAGGTTGGATCGTTATCAACTCCTTGCGCAATGGCGCGGCAGGCGGAGGCACTCGTATGCGCCCCGGGCTCACCCGGGAGGAGGTTACATCACTGGCCAAAGTAATGGAAATTAAATTCAGCGTTTGTGGCCCGCCAATTGGCGGTGCCAAAAGCGGAATAAATTTTGACCCGAAAGACCCCCGGCGTCAGGAGGTGCTCACCCGTTGGTATAAGGCCGTATTGCCGATTTTGAAACATTATTATGGTACAGGTGGAGATCTAAACGTCGACGAATTAAAAGACGTTGTGCCTATAACGGAAGACCTCGGCCTCTGGCATCCGCAAGAAGGCATTGTGAAAGGTCATTTAAAAGCAGCAAAAGGAGAGCAAATTAATATTATCGGCCAATTGCGTTATGGTTGCACCAAAATTGTTGAAGATCCGGAGTATGTGCCAGAGGGTAGCAACAATAAATACGCAGTGGCTGATTTGATCACCGGTTATGGTGTAGCGGAATCGATCCGGCACTTTTATGACTTGTACCAAAACCGGACCCCGGCGGGTAAAACAGCCATTATTCAAGGCTGGGGAAATGTCGCATCGGCGGCGGCCTGCTACCTCGCTAAGGAGGGGGTAAAAGTGATCGGGATCATTGACCGCGAAGGGGGCATGCTACGCCCGGAAGGGTATACGCTTGATGAGATCAAGCAACTGTTTAATACCAAAAACGGGAATAAGCTGGAAGCCCCGGATTTATTGCCATTTGAAACGGTAAATGCTCAAATTTGGAACATGGGCGCTCAAATATTTGTACCAGGCGCAGCCTCCAAACTTATTACCCGGGAGCAAGTGGATGCTATGCTGAAAGGCGGGCTTGAAGTCATTGCATGCGGCGCAAATGTACCATTCGTAGATGATGGAATTTTCTTTGGCCCAACAGCCACCTTTACAGACGAGCATACCGCACTTATTCCCGACTTTATTGCAAACTGCGGAATGGCCCGTGTATTTGCCTACCTGATGCACCCCGAAGCCACCTTGACCGACGAGGCTATCTTTGGCGACACCTCCTCCACGATTCGACGTGCGCTGAACGAAGTGAGAAAAATTAACCCTACACCAAATAAAATTTCTTCTAATGCCCTATATTTGGCCCTTAGAAAGCTGGGAACTTGAAATTTCTTAAAAAAAGAACCCTGCAAAAACAGTAAAATAAAAAATTTTTATTCCCATTTTCGCATTCGCGCCATCACAAACGCGCTTAACTAAACTGTTAACATTTTTTAATTCTAAATGCAGTGACCCTATGACAGTTAGAAACTTAGTATTAGCTGTTCTTTTTATTTCTGCAACTTTTGGCCTTTCAGCCCAGGATGCTGCAGCTCCGGGCGGAACTTACCGCTCATTCACACCCGCCGACCAATGGGAACTGGGTGTTGATCTCGGTGTTCCTTTTGTTGCCGGCGACCTCGACAGCAAACTCGGCTTTGGCGGTGGCCTCCATGTCCGCAAATCGCTTGATCATATCTTCTCTATCCGCGTAAACGGTTTGTATGCAAAAACAAAAAGCGAAGATACCAACACCAATAGCGAAGCCGAAATGAGCTGGACTTCCGGATCGGCACAATTGGTCGTTACCGTCAATAACTTCCGCTTTAACAAGCCCTACCGCAAAATTGCAGTCAATGTTTTCGCCGGTCTGGGTATTTCCAAGTTCTCCACCGACTACACCAACATCCCCCAAGCAGACAATCCATCGGTCCCGAACATGGGTAAGTACGAAGGTGATGTAACCGGTATGTTCGATGCAGGTGTTGGCTTGGCATTTCGGGTAAGCCCGAAGTTCAATATCGGTCTGGAATACACAGTCCTGTCTGCTTTTGGCGAAGGTGCTGACTTGCTTGACGGCAGCAACAACTTCGGTCGTGATGTAACGACCTTCCGCGATTTCTTGCACTTCCCGCACCTCTCCCTGAACTTCAACTTGGGTGGTACAGACAAAGCAACCGGTGCTAAAAAATCAGAGCCGCTCTACTGGGCTAACCCAATGAGCATGGTGAGCGACGCTATCGTAGCCCTGGAAGCTCGCCCGGTTTATGACCCGACGGACACTGACGGCGACGGCATTATCGACATGATCGATGCCGAAAAAGAAAGCCCTGCAGGTGCCCGCGTGGATACCAAAGGTGTAGCGCTGGACAGTGACATGGATAAAGTACCTGACTACAAAGACAAAGAGCCATATTCTCCTCCCGGTTACCCGGTTGATGCAAATGGTGTAGCTCAAGTGCCGAAACCCATCACTGAAGCGGATGTTAACCGCATTGTTGATGCTAAACTGGCCAACTTCAAACTTCCGGTTCAGGAAGGTCTGTCCAACTGGTTCCTCCCGATCATCAATTTTAGCTCGAATAGCTACAACATTGGCTATGGCGAATACACCAAACTTTATCAGGTTGCACAAGTATTGAAAGGCAACTCCAAAGTTCGTATCGCCGTAACAGGTCACACCGACGCACGTGGCTCTGAAGGCTACAACAACGTGTTGTCTTACAATCGCGCTAAAGCTGCTATCGAATTCCTCGTAAGCCAGCATGGCATCGCTCGCGAACGCCTCGTACTGGATTATGCCGGCGAATCTGCAGCCATGGTTCCGTCGAAAGGTTCGTCTCAGCTCAACCGCCGTGTTGAGTTTCGCGTAGCGAAAGACGGTGAAGCTGACAAAGATCGTCCGGAAGGTCCGGATGCAGGCCAAGGTCGCTTCATGGGCAACAAGGCTTCGGGCTATTAATTTGAAAATTGAAGATTATTATCCGGTTTTCTAACCGGTATTTAGATACAAAAGCCATCCCGTGTGGGATGGCTTTTGTTGTTTTCGCCAATAATTAACAGATAATAAACCCCATTTTAACCTCGTTTTATGGTACTTTTCTTTTTTTTCACGTCAGGAATACCAAAACAATTGATATGAAGACGTTCAAAATAACGGCGCTCAGCGTAGGCTTTTTTACCATGGCATTTGTTGCGCCAAATCTGCCGCAAACTCCCGTTGCGCAAGCCGAACCGGAAGGTCAGAGTGCATTCAAGGATGGGGAGCGACTCACCTACAGGATATACTACAATTGGAATTTTGTGTGGCTTGCCGCCGGAGAAGTAACCTTCAAAGTATTCGATGAAGGTAAACAATATCATTTCCAGGCCTATGGCGAAACGTACGACTCCTACGAGTGGTTCTACAAAGCCAAGCACGTTCATAATTCCTGGGCAGATAAAACCACGCTGCTTCCAAATTACTCCGAACGGGAAATTCAGGAGGGAGACCGGCACAACTTCGAAAAAATTCAATTTAACCAGGACAGTCACAAAATGACGGTTTGGCGCTCCAAGCAAAAAGGCGACCCTGAAACCAAAACGGAACATAACGTCAAAGAGCAGGTGCATGACATCCTCTCAAGCATGTATTTTCTCCGTACTATCGACTTTACCAAACGCTCTAAAGGCTCCGAAGAACCGTTCCGCATTTTTATGGACAAGGAAGAGTTTCCACTAAAAATGCGCTACTTGGGAAAAGAATCGCGCAAAAAAGTGCGTGGAGCCGGTAAGTTTAATACCCTGAAGTTTGAGCCCCAGGTGATTGTCGGCGATGTGTTCAAAGACGATGACAAAATGACTGTTTGGGTTTCCGATGACGAAAACCGCATCCCGGTGCTGATTGAGACACCGGTATCGGTGGGGTCGGTGAAAGTGGTGTTGAAAGATTATTCGGGTTTGAGGCATCCGTTGACGTCGAAGCAGTAGTTTTTAGGATAATTTTAGTCTGTTTATTACTCAATAGGAATTGTTTAGGGGGAGCACAGCATGTGTGGGTAATAGTATATGAAACGATAATCTGTATGGTCAAGACATGCACTTAACAAAGTCAGATCAGAAAACACCACTCAAAAAATAGGCTCACCATGAAAAATCATTATGCTACCCTTTTTGTCCTTTTGTTTTTCTCATCTATTCAAGCCCAGGTTGCCATTTATAATTTTGATGATGGTACCGCAAACGACGTTATTGGTAACAGAGATGGTGTAAACATGGGAGCAACCTTAAATACAGACCGTTTTGGGAACCCAAATTCAGTTTTTGAATATTACGGTCTGAACGACAATCAAATAACCTATGTTGGGGATCCGATCATTGATGTATCGGAAGACTTTTCCATTACATACTGGTTCTATTTGAACTCTGTAAACCCCAATGACTTCATGTATATGGTTACATCGCGAAAAGACAGGTTCGGGGCAGAAGTAGGTGGCGTGGATATGGGTGTAAAAGCCGATTCTACATTCGAATTGTTGTGTCGCAAGGTTGCCCCATTAAATGTCGTTGGATATTTAAATCCGAGCCTTAAACTGAACCGCTGTGAATGGCACTTTTTGGGCCTAACCGTGCATCAGGATACAATTTCGCTTTACCTGAATTCTGAGAAGGTGGGTGAATCTTTAATAGAGAACTATTCATCCGGCACTCGAATTACAACCAGCCCATTTTGGACATTCGGTGGCAACTTCAGCAATTTCTCGACTATTTACAGGGAACTCGACGGCAAGCTGGATGATATCCGTTTTTTTGACAAGGCGATCAGTGAAAAAGAAATTCGTGACCTGTACTCATTTGCCAGCCAGAGTAACAGTGTTGACAAAAATGAACTGTTGATAAACTTTGCAAATCCCAACCCTGCAACCGACTTTCTATTTATCAAAAATGATGTCTTAGAAATTGGACAGTATTTTGAGATTGTAAATTTGACTGGTGCTACGCAACAATCTGGAATTTTAAATTCAACCAGAATATCGCTATCAAATCTCCCTGTAGGTTTATACCTTTTACAAATTCGGGATGAAAATCATAAGGTCGTTGCTCGTCAAAAAGTACAAAAAACTACCAGATCGTAATTTGATCTCTACTTCAGCATTTTAGCTTAACTCTGCAAGGTCGCTCAACAACCCGCCGAAGCCATATAGGTTTTGACAATCAAAGCGTTGCGAAAGAGCATCTACCCTGTTCAAATCGATCGGAACCTTCAGGGATTAAGCCTAATACTCCGTGCCAACTTCTCCCGGCATCTTGTTTCTAGTGGAAGTGGGCATTATTTGCTCTGCGGCCACAGCCTTTTGTGTCTTAGTATTCCCCTACAACAAAGGGAACTGGTCTCTTCAAAAAACTTGTCAGACCTCGAAAACATGCAGGACAATCCCAATATTTTCAAGATGCATTAATCGCAGCGCGTTCATCTGGAACATGTAGCAAACTATATCTGCGTCCAAGGGACTATTCCAGCGCTAAACAAAAAGAGTATTATGGTTGTATTGGGTTGGGGAAGGAGAATTGCTGGCACGCCAGATGGCACATTAAAATGTAGCTAACTTTCCCTTTAAATATCGCAGAAGCAAAAAACGGTACGGTTTTCGAATCCACATTCTACCTAACAAAGCGTATATTCCTGGGCATGGCCGTTACTTCGCGGACAGATGGTTTTTGGTTTAGAGCAAGCCTGTTCTTTTTTAGTGCTGTCCCTACCTGAGTTTTTAATATATGACCAAACAATGAAAAAAATCTTAGGCGTATCTGCCTTTTACCATGACGCCGCCGCCGCCCTGATTATTGGAGGAAAAATAATAGCCGCCGCTCAGGAAGAGCGTTTTACCCGAGAAAAACACACACCTGACTTTCCCGTAAATGCCATAAAGTACTGCCTCACCGAGGGCGGACTCTCCGTTGATGAACTGGATGCCATCGTATTTTATGATAAGCCACTACTGAAATTTGAGCGGCTGTTGCAAACATACTACGCATTCGCCCCCAAGGGCTTGATTTCCTTTTTAAAAGCAATTCCGGTTTGGTTGAATGAAAAAATGTTTCTTAAAAAACAGATTTACAATGGCTTAAAGGAAATTGGACCGTTTGACAAAAAGAAATTAACCCTGTTGTTTCCTGAACACCACTTGTCGCATGCTGCGAGTGCTTTTTACCCGTCGCCCTACGAACGATCAGCAATTCTGACTATCGATGGCGTCGGGGAATGGTGTACCGCCGCTATCGGGATTGGCGACGACAAGGAAATACGCATGTTGAAGGAAATGGAATTTCCGCATTCTGTGGGATTATTGTACAGTGCCTTTACGTATTACCTCGGTTTTACGGTTAATTCTGGCGAATACAAACTGATGGGCCTGGCACCATACGGCAATCCGGAAGCGGATGAAACTGCCCGGTTTGTGGACCTGATCAAATCCAACCTCATCGATATTAAAGACGACGGCTCTGTTTGGCTCAACCAGGCATACTTCAGCTATGCGACCGGCCTGCGAATGGTGCCGGATAAAAAATGGGAAAAATTGCTTGGCGTCGAACGCCGGAAAGAAGAAACAGACATTGAGCAAATCCATTGCAACCTGGCACTGGCCATTCAAAAGGTCACGGAAGAAATTGTACTTAAAATGGCCCGCGAAGCACAACGGGTTACCGGAGCCAAACATTTGTGCCTTGCCGGTGGTGTTGCCTTGAACTGTGTGGCCAATGGAAAATTGTTAAAAGAAAATATTTTTGAAGACATCTACATCCAGCCAGCGGCAGGCGATGCCGGTGGTGCTTTAGGTGCGGCGTTAGCTGCGAGCATGATGTATTTTGGTGAAAACAGGCACATCGAAAAGGGCTATGACCAAATGGCTGGTGCTTATTTGGGCCCGGATTATTCCGACAAGGAAATTGATTTAATGAACCGGAAGGTCAAGGCCGTTAGTCATAAGTATGATGCCTTTCCTGAATTGGCAGCGTATGCCGCAGGAAAAATTGCAGAGGGGAATGTAGTAGGTTGGTTTCAGGGAAGAATGGAGTTCGGGCCAAGGGCCTTGGGCAATCGCAGTATCCTGGGCGACGCGCGAAACCCCGAAATGCAAAAGAAGCTCAACCTGAAAATTAAATACCGGGAGGGGTTCCGGCCCTTTGCCCCTTCCGTGCTGGCAGAAGATGTTTCGGACTATTTCGACTTGGAATCAGACTCACCCTACATGCTGCTCGTGGCTCCGGTAAAAGCCAGTCGAAGAGCACAATTGCCGGAAAACTATCACGATCTCCCACTTTGGGAAAAACTATACTTTAAGCGAAGCGATATCCAATCAATCACCCATCTTGATTTTTCTGCCCGTATACAATCCGTACACAAAGAAACCAATCCCAGATACTGGGAACTGATTCGGGCTTTTAAAGATCTGACGGGCTATGCGCTGGTAGTTAATACCAGTTTTAATGTTCGCGGTGAACCGGTTATTTGCACCCCCTACGATGCCTACCGTTGTTTTATGAGTACGGAAATGGATTACCTGGTAATCAATGATTTCGTGTATTGCAAAACAGAACAACCGGATTGGCAGAATAAAGAAAAATGGATGGTCACATTCAAAATGGATTAAACCATGCAAAGCAATGTAAAAATATACGCCTTCTTTATCATACTGGCCTTGCTGTTTTGGAACCCGCTCAGCTTTTACCTGTTCTACCACAATACCGACGCCTACAGCCATTTCTCTCTGCATGGCCTCTTCTGGCTTATTCCCGTGGTGGGCATGCTCCTCATTGCCGGTATCCGCAAAAATAAGTTCGGAGCGAAAGCCAACAACCTAATTCTCAGCCTCGTATTTCTGGGCATTTCGTTCGGGTTTATTGTGTTCCTGAATGCTGTAGCCGGTTTGTTTGTAAAATCAGACAAATCCTTAGCTGCAAAAGGCATCCCCGAAAAAGGGCTGGTTTTTGAACCGAACTCGGTTGCACGGTATACCTGCGCTGAGTTCGACTATACCGCCAAAATCAATAGTATTGGGCTCCGCGATCATGAAATCGACCTGGACAAAGGCGATAAATATCGTGTCCTGTGTTTTGGCGACAGCTGGACATTTGGCTGGGGCGTTCAGTTGGAAAACAGCTGGCCTAAACAAATGGAGACTTATTTGCACCAACGCGGCTTAACCAACATCGAGGTGATTAATGCCGGCCAGGGAAACCAATACACTACCACCTACAAAGAATATATCGAAAAAGCGGTGCCTGTGTTAAAGCCAGACCTGGTACTGGTTGGAGTACTGGAACTTGACGATCTGGCGCAGTTGTTTGAAAACCATTACGGCGCCGAAAATGCCGATGAAGAGCGTTCTAAGGGTACTGCAAGCGCACAACTTCGCAGCTGCATAAAAGACTTTTTTAAAGCCTCTCTACGTAATTATATAAAGATTTTCAAGGCCAACCGCAATAAGCATGTCGATGTAGGTTCTAACTGGAAAGAGACCTCCTTGAAAAAGATCGCCGAATTTGACAAAATGGAAAGCCTTCGGTTCCAGATGCTGGACGACAGTGTGCAGGCTTTGTTCCGATCGGGTGATTTGAATGCCGGGCTGCTTGGTATCTACGTTAGTTTTCCCGATCGCGTCGCTACGTTCAACGACCCCGAAAATCCGGCTACTAAATTCAGCGCAGCAAAAATGCACGAGGATTTTGAAGTGATGAAACAGGTGTGCGATCAAAACCATGCACAATTGGTTTTTGCAAACATGCCCATCAACTACTTCAACGGGCACAAGGTTATCCGCACACCACTGGATTACCTGAATCCCTATTTTGAACAGCACAACAAGGTTGATTCTATTTACAGTGCAATAGCGCAAGCAAACAAACTCCCGTATATTGAACTGACGGAAAAGTTCAAGGCCCTGGAGCCCAAAGACAGTTACTATTTTATTTACGACGGGCACCCAAACAAAAAGGGCTACCACGAAATTGCCACTTATATCGGAGATCAATTACTACAACTCGGCATTCTTAAAATTCAATAAATATGGATTTTTTAAAAGACTTATGGCTCTTTATGAAAGAGCGTAAAAAATTTTGGCTGGCACCGGTAATCGTTGTTTTGCTATTACTGGGCATCATTATCGTGTTCGCAGGCGGCAGCGCTATCGCACCATTTATTTACACCTTGTTTTAATGGCGGCCATGAAAAAACAACCAACCAACCCGGTAAGTACGGTGCTCGTTATCACCGTCGGTTTCACTATAGTTTATCTGGTTAGCGGCCAGACCTGGGTGCTTTACGCCGCCATTTTGGTGGGTCTGGCCGGTGCCCTGTCGGACTCTCTCGCCAAAATGATTGATGTTGGGTGGGGGAAACTTGGCTGGCTGCTTGGCCTGATCGTTCCGAATATTTTAATGTCGGTGGTGTTTTTCTGCTTTTTAACGCCCATCGCCTGGCTTTCCAAAATAGGTCAAAAGAAAGATCCGCTGAGTTTGAAAAACATTCAGGACAGCATGTTTCGGGATGTGAACAAAGGCTTTGAGAAGGAGTCTTTTGAAAAGCCGTGGTAGCCCCTTCAAATGGGCAAGATCATCCGCTTATGAGCAAATAAAAAAGCGACTTACACGCACATCACGCATAAGTCGCTTTAAAGTAGTGGGCCCGGCAGGAATTGAACCCGCGACCGTCTGATTATGAGTCAGCTGCTCTAACCACCTGAGCTACGGGCCCTTGTTCAACTGAACGCTGCAAAGGTAAAGTTAATTCCCAAAATTTGCCTTTTGATACAATGGAAGTTCGCAATAGAAAATCCATCTGCTCTATTGCCAATAAACCCGCTTTACCCGGTCGGCAATATTGGTAAACACTTCGTATGGAATTGTTTGCAGGCAATCCGCCAGGGATTGCACGGGCAAATGCTCGCCAAAAACAATAACCTCGTCGCCCTCACTGGCCTTCGGGATGTGCGTTACATCCACCATTGTCATATCCATGCAAATATTGCCGACGGTAGGGGCCAGGCTGCCATGAACGAGCACCTTGTATCGGCCATTACCTGCCAGCCGAAGCAGACCATCCGCATAGCCGATACTGATCGTTGCAATGCGACTGGGTTTGTTAATCGGGCCATTCCGGTTATAGCCGACTGTTTCGCCAGGTTGGATCTCCTTTATTTGACTGATAGTGGCTTTCAGGGTATTGACAGCTTGTAACTGATCCTGCAAACCACATGCGTCAATTCCGTACAACCCGATTCCGAGTCGCACCATGTCAAACTGGTATTCGGGAAAACGCACCATGCCTCCGGTATTTGCCAAATGCCGCAAGGGCCGATAGCCCAGCCCGCTGCTCAGGCGTTCATACATCGCTTTGAATGTTGCAGCTTGCTGATGGGTAAATACATCGTGCACCGGGTTATCGGCAGCTGAAAAATGTGAAAATACCGATCGAACCTGCACCTTAGGCTGTGCCTGCAACCTTTGGATCAACTGGTCCAAGTCGGCCGGAGTAAACCCCAGGCGGTGCATTCCCGTATCCAGCTTCAGGTGTACGGCCATATCTTTTACCTTACCTGCAAAGCGCAACAACTCATCGAGCAGCGACAAACTGTACACTTCAGGTTCCAGACGAAAGCGAGCCAGCGCATCAAAACTCGAGGGCTCCGGGTTGAGCACCAAAATAGGCAGTTTGACGCCGGCCTGTCGCAACTCGATGCCTTCATCAGCATAGGCTACTCCCAGGTAATCGACCTTATGGAACTCCAGCAATTTAGCCAACTCTTCAGCCCCGCTACCATAACCTGCCGCTTTCACCATAACCATCATTTTGGTGCCGGGCGTGAGCAGGCGGTTGTACACATTCAGGTTGTGCACCACCGCACCGAGGTTAACTTCGAGCACGGTTTTGTGTGCTTTTTGCTCCAGCCGTTGTGCAATGCGCTCAAACGCAAACAACCGCGCTCCCTTGATCAGGATCAAATCTTCATTAAAATCGTGGATTTGGAGGTCCTGTAAAAAAGCATCCGTGTCGGGATAAAAACTGGCGCTAAAATCAGCCGGCAGTTTGGCACGCAATGAGGCACCGGTATCCGGACCGATCGCAATCAGGCGTTGAACGTGGTGCTCCAGCAAACTGGCGGCTACCTGTTTATACAGCTGGTCTTTGCGCTGTCCGGTTTGCAGAAAATCGGATAAAATCAGGGTGATTTGCCCATCCCGGGATTGTTGCTGCGCAAATTGGAGCGCAATCCGCAACGAAGCCAGGTCATTGCTGTAGGCATCGTTGATAATGGTGCAATTATTAATCCCCGCCTTCAATTCAAGGCGCATCTCCACTGGTTCCAGGCGATTTAGCCGGCGACCAAATGCAGAAAGCGGATAGCCCAATGCAAGCAGCAAGGTTATACAGTGGCAGGCGTTTTCTATGGAAGCGGCATCCGAATAGGGGATTTCCAGGGTGGAATTTAAATCTTGGATTACGCGGTTTTTCGATTGGGATTGGTGTTGTTTCTGGCTTGTTGCCGGTGCAGTAATCCGAAATTTTACATGACCGTTGCTTGCTATTTTAAAATCGGAAAACTGCACAGCGGCATCCCTGCCCTCCCTGCTCCAACCTACCAGGGTCCGCCCTTTTTGGGCCGCTGCCCAGGCATTTGCTGCAACGGCGATATCCGGATGATCTGCACAAAATACCAGCGTTTTCGCCGACTCGAACAGGCGCATTTTTTCCTGCAATTTCACCGCTTCAGACGGGAAACCCTCCCGGTGTGCCGGGCCCAGGTTGGTGATCAAACCAATATCGGGGTGGATGATATTTGCCAGGCGTTCCATCTCACCTGTTTGTGAAATACCGGCCTCGAAAATCCCGAGCTTGTGTTCGGGGCCTATTTGCCACACTGAAAGCGGAACCCCAATTTGGGAATTGTAACTTTTGGGGCTCCGTATCATCTTTTCACGGGGTAAAAGTTGATGCAACCATTCTTTGACCATGGTCTTGCCATTGCTGCCGGTTATGCCAACAACAGGCAACCGAAACTGAGCCCGATGCCAGGCAGCCAGCGCCTGCAACGCAAGCAACGAGTCGGGTACGATGAGCACGTTGGCATCCGCCATGCTGCTTAACGAAACTTCCTGGCTGACAATGAAATTCCGAACTCCAGCGCGATAGCAATCGGCCAGGTAGCGGTGGCCGTCGTGGCGCTGACCGGAAAGTGCAAAAAACAAGGAAGTTTGTGGTGTGGTGATGCCGCGGCTATCGAAAAGCAGTTGTTCTACGTTGGCTTCAGGGTTGCTTTTTTGCAACCAACGGGCTTTAAGGATTTGTTGAATTTGCTGGATGGTATATGGCATGTATGCGTTTGGCCGGGAGTGAAGCACCCCATCGGGTTATAAAAGTACAACGCCTTACCTTTGCAAAAAAAGATTCCATTGGAAATCCTGATCAACAATCTGGCCGAGTTGGATGCGCAAATCCCGGCAATTGCCGAAGCCTTGGCCAGACGCCGGAAAATAGCCTTGTACGGCAACCTGGGCTCCGGTAAAACAACGCTGGTGCAGGCATTCTGCCGCTGGCTGGGTGTGGAAGACAGCCCGACGAGCCCAACATTTTCTCTGATTAATGAGTATGGTTACCGGGATGCTACCAATCAGCCGGCTTTGGTCCATCATCTCGATTTATATCGTTTAAACAGCACTCAGGAGGCATTTGACATCGGTATTGAAGAAATTTTAGATGATCCCTGGTACTGTTTTATTGAATGGCCGCAGCTTGTAGAACCTATGCTGCCCGACGACGCTGCGAAAATTCAATTGGAAATTTTAAGCGAAACCGCCCGCCGTCTGTTAATTTTGTAGACTTTACCAGGTTTGCCAATCGGCAAACGGATGTCCCAATAGCACGCAATAGTTGATGGAAACACTCGGCACTACATTTGGCCAAATGGCCACGCAAACGGAAACCCTCGAGGTTGCTCCCAGGCATCAACGGTTGTTTATCGGGATTTTGAAAGAATCGACCTTGCAGGAAAACCGGGTGGCGCTGGTGCCGTACTCCGTGGCAACTCTGACCGCACATGGGCATGAAGTGGTCGTTGAAGCCGGCGCCGGAGAAAAGGCGCATTTCAGCGACATGGATTATTCCGAAGCCAACGCCAGAATTGCCCAAAACCGGGATGAAGTATTTAAGGCAGATGTTATCCTGAAGGTTGCACCGCCCACACTTGAGGAAATTGATCTGATGCGCCCCAACCAGGTGGTCATTTCGCCGATCCACCTTCCGCTGTTAAGCCCGGAATACATTACCAAATTGCAAAAGCGCCGGGTGATTGCACTGGCTATGGAGTATATCCGGGATGACGAAACCGGTGTATTCCCTATTGTGCGGGTAATGAGTGAAATTGCCGGTACAAGTGCCATTTTGATCGCTGCCAACCTATTGTCCACATCGCACGGTGGAAAAGGAGAACTGTTGGGGGGGATTGCTGGGGTACCGCCGGCCAAAGTGATTATCCTGGGAGCAGGGGTAGTGGCCGAAGTGGCTTCCCGCACTGCGATTGGACTCGGCGCGGAGGTTCGGATTTTTGACAATGATGTATACAAACTCATGCGTTTGCAGAAACATGTCGGGCGCCAACTGCACACTTCGGTAATCAATCCGATGCACCTCCGCGAACAACTACTCACTGCCGATGTGGCTATCGGTGCCATGCACTCCGGGCATGGCCGGACGCCGGTTATTGTTCAGGAAGATGTGGTGAAGGGTATGAAGAACGGCGCTGTAATCATCGACGTCAGCATCGACCAGGGCGGCGTCTTTGAAACGTCGGAAGCGACAAGCCTGGAAAAACCCACATTTGTGAAACACGGTGTGATTCACTATTGTGTGCCCAATATTGCTTCCCGTGTGGCGCGTACGGCATCTTCTGCGATTAGCAATATTATTACCTCCCTGTTGCTCAAAGCAGAGTCCGGGGGTATCATTCCACTCATCACCAGCCACCAGGGCCTGCGCAACGGCGTTTACACCTACAAAGGTTGCCTCACCAACGCCTATTTAGGGCAGCGCTTTCACCTGAAAAGTACAGATCTGGACTTACTGATCACCTCCGATTTTTGAATTTAAACCGCAAAGGCGCCAAGTAAGTACAGATCTGGACTTACTGATCACCTCCGCGTCTTGGCGCCTTTGCGGTTTAAATTCAAGAAATCAGCAAGTTACTGCTTCAGCACCCGCTGCACGCCTACACCACCCGGGCCTTCGAGGCGCAGGAAAAGCACACCGGGCTGTGTCGAATTGTTGAGCTCCAGTGTTGTGGTGTGGTAGCCGGCTTCGCGGTACGCCTGTACGGTTTTAACAACCATACCACGGGCATCAGACAGTGTCATCAAGGTCTGGCCCGCCTCCGGCAAATAGTACGTGGCAATAAACTGGTCGACCACCGGGTTGGGGCTTACCGGGAGTAACACCAACTGATCGGCCGCGCCGGTTGGGAATGCTTTGAAATTCAGTTTTGCCCCTCTTGTTTGCAGGCTCCGGGTATATGCCTCAGCAGGTGTAACTGAGGAACTCATTGTCAGGTAATCGCTGAGTGTGCCTCCACGAAGTGCCTGGAAAACAAGGGTAAAGGTGCGCATGCGCATATTTTTACCAATAATGTTTGGATCGAGCATTATCGTGGAATACCAGCTCGCCGTTACATGCCCGGCAGACGGGGTAGCGGTGAAGTTGCTTGAAACCAGGCTGGGTTCCACTTCGAGCAGCATGAGCACATCCGGATCATAATCGAGGGTAAACTGGAAACCCGTCAAACCGGCCAGGTCAGGGGTAATGATTTCAACCCGGACTTCAGTGCCTTCCTTGAATTGTTTGTTCGAAGTGCTGAACACAACTGCTTCATCCTGCTGCCGGTCATTCACATCCGGTATTTGCAGGTTGTTACTCAACGAGCCGTTGACATCGCCGGTTTTTACCCCGGTAAAGTCAGCATCCGGCGCCTGCATACTACCCGACAGGCAGAAGAACGGCGTGGTGGACGGTATCGGTGCTGCCCAGGGTTGGCTCGGGTCGGCAAACTGATGGCCTGCGGGAATGAATTGCCAAACGGGCTTGTTTGTAAAATTGTCCTGCTTGCCAAGCACCACATCGATAAGAGCCTGGATATCATCCTGGGTCAGGCCGCCGGAGTTGTCCACATCGGCAGCGAGGAGTTTGTACGGCGAGTCCAGCGGAAGGATGGCATCCAGTTGGCCACCGATCAACAGCGCATCCAGGGTGTTGATGCCCGTTTTTGGGCTGTCGTTATCAAATGACGGGATCAGTTTGTAGTTGCAGCCGGCCAATTGGTTTCCGATTTCAAACGTTCCATCCTGCCCGGTCAGCACGGTTGCCATGACACTGTTACTTTTTTTCAAAACTACCTGCACGCCTGGTACAGGTTTCAGGCTTGCGGTTGCAACAGTACCGGTGAATTTGTTCGACGGCGGGCATGAACCCATATTGTCCTGAACGATCACATATGTTTCGCAATAATCTGCATTGCCGTAGGCATCAACGGCCCAGACTTCGATATACTGGGTGCCCAGCTCACTGCAATCAAACGTCACCGAGTGGCTGTCGACGGGGAATCCGGTTCCGGTGCCTGATTTTCGGATGCCAATTTTCAGCTGATTTTTAGGGGTGCAGTTGTCGAACACGTCTTTGACAAAATCAGTATCCCAGAGAGTGATCATGCCGGTTTGCATGATGTTGATACTGAGTCCGTTTATGCAGACCACAGTCGGTGCTTTGCAGTCTTTGACTACAAATTCGTATTTACAAATGGCTTCGTTACCGCACTTGTCGTTCGCCACCCATTCAATTTTGTGGGTACCGTAAGGCAAACCAAATCCGGGCGGAAAGTCAATGGTTGCCATGAGTGTGTCGCCGCCCACAACCATTTTATCAATCGGCCAGGCATTCGGGCTGCTGCTGCTGATGTAAGTTTCCATCGAACCGTTTCCATCGAGGTCGAGAAACATACGGTAGGTTAACAGTATATCAGCGTTGGAGCAGGCATCTGTAACCTTAATGCCCAGATCGACCGGTCCTTCGCAAAGGTCTCCCCAACCGTTGTTGTATTGGCTTGGATCATTTCCGGTATAGTCGCAAAATTCAAGCGGCCCGGTTGGGCAATCGATAAACACTGGTGCATCGCTGTCGATCACTTTAATAATTTGCGTGTACTGCAAGTGGCCGCGGTTGTCGGGAATGCCGAATACCATCGGGCCTTCGTCGGTGTTTGGAGGATTGGGGATAAAGGTGGGCCAGGGTTCGTTGGGGTCGTAGTCGCACCAGTAGATCAGCGTCCATGTGCGCAGAATCTTTTTGCAACCTCCATTTGAGGTAATGTTGAACACCTGGTCTTTTACCGATACCCCGACGTTGATCGAACAGCCCGGGTACTGATCAATAACGGGATAAATTGTATCGGGATTTGTGCCACATCCGACGAAAGTCGTATCGTCGGGAAAGGTCACTTTGTAATACGCATTTTGGGCATTTGTCGTACCCAAACCAAGCGACAGGAAAGCGGTGAGTAGGATGATTGTTCGCATAATAAATCGGATTTTCTCACGAAGTTAGAACATGAGCCGGGGAAAGAGCGGGTTTTGCCGCGGCGTAAATCGTCGGATATGCGACGGATAGCGGAAGTCCGATGCAGAAAATCAAAAGAATACCCGTACCGGGGTAGTAGGGGCGGGCCTTGCACCTGCCCGTTGTGTCGGGTTGTGCGAACCGGAGGTTCCATTTGGCATTCGTGAGTGGTTGTACAACTTTTCAAAGTTCAAATTGAAAAGCGAACCGGAGGTTCGCGTTACTCAATCTACCAGCATTGCCTCCCGGTCCAGTTCCTGTTGCACGATCCCTTCCGGTAGTTCCCGGAGTTCATATTGCTGGTTGCGCAACCTGGGCTCAAACCCGGCTTCCCGGATTGCCTGCTGAATGCCATCGGCCGTAAACCGAAAACGCGCGCCGGCTGCCGACACCACATTTTCTTCAATCATGATACTGCCAAAATCGTTGGCGCCGGCGTACAGGCAGAGTTGGGCTACCTGTTTGCCCACCGTGAGCCAGGATGCCTGGATGTTCACCACGTTGGGCAGCATGATGCGACTGAGGGCGATCATGCGCACATATTCGTCGCCGGTAACGGCATTTCGGGCGCGTTTGAGTTTTTTCAATATGGTGTCTTCATCCTGAAAAGGCCATGGAATGAATGCCAGAAAGCCTTTGGCATTGGTCGGTTTTTCCGACTGTACCTGCCGTATAGCGGCGAAGTGCTCCATGCGTTCAAGGTTGGTTTCGATATGGCCGAACATCATGGTGGCTGAGGTGGTCAGGTGGAGTTGGTGGGCGGCGCGCATCACGTCGAGCCATTCTTCACCACCGCATTTTCCTTTGGAAATGAGGCGCCGCACCCGGTCGCTGAGAATTTCGGCGCCGGCGCCGGGCAGGGAATCGAGGCCGGCTTCCTTCAGCGTTTTGAGGACATCGTAATGGCTCATGCCCTCCAGTTTGCTGACGTGCGCGATCTCGGGCGGGCCCAGGGCGTGCAGTTTCAGGCGGGGATACAGTTTTTTGAGTTCGCGAAACAGGTCGGCGTAAAATTGCAAGCCCAGGTCGGGGTGGTGCCCGCCTTGCAGCAGGAGTTGCTCTCCGCCAAAGGCAAAGGTTTCTTCTATCTTTTGTTTGTACTCGTCGATGGTGGTTACATAGGCCTCCCCATGGCCGGGCCGGCGGTAGAAGTTGCAGAATTTGCAATTGGCGATGCAAACGTTGGTTGTGTTGGAATTCCGGTCAATGATCCAGGTAACCACATTACCCGGCACGTGGTGTTGGCGCATCAGATTGCCCACGTACATCAATTCGGCGGTTGTGGCATTTTCCAATAAAAAAACACCTTCTTCGGGGGAGAGCCATTCGAGTTTGAGTGCGCGATGGAGGAGATCTTCTATTTGCTGCATGACAGGACGGTGTCTGATTTGCAGGTTTCCGGTAAAACGTGGAACACCGGACAACCCATACGATTGAATGCGAAACAAAGTTACGGCAAGTAAGTTGGGCATTTTATGGAACTTAACCCGCGAAAACCCGGTTTTACAGGCGCTTGATCAAACAGACAACCGCAGGCCTGTTCTTCTTGTCTAATTTGTATCCGGGCATTCCCCACCAACCGTTTCGCAACGATTACATTTACCAAAATTGAAAGACTACACTTCGGCAGACTACAACAGCCGGGCTGTCGTTTACGCTACTAATGCTAACAAATTTGAAAACAGAAACACGTTGGCAACGTTGGCGCCGGGTGTTGCGCCAGGCCGTCAACGGTGAAGAGCAAGAATTCACTACGGGCAGTATCGACCGGGCTATTGTGCTGCTGTCCATTCCCATGATCCTGGAAATGGCGATGGAATCGTTGTTTGCGGTTGTGGACGCTTTCTTCGTGGCCAAAGTTGGGGTCGATGCGATTGCTACGGTAGGCCTTACCGAATCGGTGCTTACCCTGATCTATTCCATTGCTATTGGATTGAGCGCGGCAGCTACGGCTGTAGTGGCACGCCGTGTTGGAGAAGGCAACCGCAAGGCAGCAGCCATGGCTGGCGCACAAACGATTCTGATTGCCGTTATTTTATCGACGCTCATCGCCATTCCCGGATACTTCTTTGCCGAAGATATTTTGCTGCTCATGGCAAAAGACAGCAGTGTGGCAACTACAGGTGCGCCGTTTACCCGGCTTTTGCTCACGGCAAATCTGCCCATTCTGCTGCTCTGGATGCTCAATGGCATCTTCCGGGGCGCTGGCGATGCCGCAACGGCCATGCGCGCCCTGTGGATTGCCAATGGCGTCAATATCCTGCTTGATCCCCTGCTGATTTTCGGTATTGGTCCATTCCCGGAAATGGGTGTGCTGGGGGCCGGAATAGCCACTACGATTGGTCGCTCTGTTGGAGTTGGTTACCAACTCTGGCATTTGTTTGGCGTGGGCAGAATTATTCGGATCCAATTCAATCAATTGAAACCATCGTTGGCCATTATCCGGCGTTTGCTAACGATAGGCTCGGGCAGTACCGGGCAGTATCTGATCGCTTCGGCCAGTTGGATATTTATGATTTACATTTTAGGGCAGATCAGCAAGGAAGTCACTGCCGGTTACACCATTGCCATCCGTATCGTCATTTTCACCATTCTGCCTTCCTGGGGTATGGCAAATGCAGCGGCTACGCTGGTTGGACAAAACCTGGGTGCGGGCCATCCCGACCGGGCGGAAAAATCGGCCTGGCGTGCAGCATTTTTTAATATGCTGTTCATGGGCAGTGTGGGGGTGATTTACCTTACCGGTGCGCCGTTTTTTATCAGCTTGTTTACCACCGATCCCGAGACCCTGAAAGCCGGCGCCATGGCATTGCGCACTATTTCGGCCGGCTATGTTTTTTATGGCTACGGCATGATCCTTTCCCAGGCGCTGAATGGAGCGGGCGATACACGGACTCCGACGATTCTGAATTTTATTTGTTTTTGGCTCATTGAAATGCCGCTTGCTTACTGTCTGGCTTTGTATTTAGGCTGGGGGCAAGCCGGTGTGTATTACAGTATCGTCATTGCCGAATCTGCGTTGGCACTATCAGCCATTTGGGTATTCCGGTGGGGAAAGTGGAAAACGGTGCAGGTCTAAAAGGCTGTTTGGAAAATTAAAAAGCAGGAGCTACCTACTCCATTAGCGGTTTTTATCTTTACCGAATGCAACCACTCCGATTCGCAATATCCGTTTTTTGCAGTTTTATGCTGTTGACATTTACCGCTTGCATCGACGAAAAAGCGCCCAAAGGGCGTTATGAAAAAATAGCGACGGCGTATTGTGAATGCACCGCACAACTGGCTGCGCTCAACCGGGAGGCGCAGGCAGCGGGCCCCGGCAAGCTCAATAGTTTTTTCAAAAAAATGGAAAGCGAGTACAGCAAAGCAAAAGAATGTACGGCAACGGTGATCGGGCAGTTTGGCCACCTGAACGGAGCGGAACTGGACTCGGTCAATATCCTGCTAAAAACACAATGCCCGGACCTGGCCGACAAACGCGAACAATTGCAGGAACTGCTCGGAAAATGATTATGCATTCACGTATTTACTCATTTACTCATTGATCCATGGCCATTATCGCGCTGGAAGGAATGAAATTTTACGCCTATCACGGCGTATATGAAGCCGAACAAAAAATCGGAACCGACTATATGGTCGATGTGTATATCGGTACCCTTATCAACCCGCTTGCCGAATCAGACCAGTTGGAAGGCACGATCAATTACGAATCGGTTTTTCAAGTGTGTAAAATGGAGATGAGTATGCCGCGAAAACTCCTGGAGGCTGTTGCAATGGGCATTGTGAAACGGATGAAAGGGCAGTTTCCCAATATGATGGCCCTGAAGGTGCGGGTCCGGAAATTAAATCCGCCCCTTGGCGGGCAAGTGTCTGCGGCCTGGGTGGAGGAAGACCAAATGTTTATGCAAACCTGCCCACGCTGTAACAAACAATTTATCAACTACGACCCGGGCGACTGTTGGAAGCGCTTCCCTAATTTACACCCGGCTACCCGCGAAACCCTCGAACGGCAGTATCCCGGCAGATGCCTCTGCGATGCCTGTCTTAAATTTTATGCAGGGTAATTAAAAGTGCGGGTTACGGAGTGTTCTTCATTTCGCAAGCAGGGTTATTGGGTGGCCCAACGATGATTTTTTCCGACTAAAACTTTCCACTCATAATTTCACAACTGGTCAGAACTACCTCGCCATCAGTTGACAGGTTTTCGAGCAAAACCGGGGCAATCGTATTGACGGCGCCCTTTGTTGCGGACATCTCAATTTTGATGTAGTTGTCGGTGAAGCCGCTGATCAGTTCCGGGTTTTTATGTTGCTCAAACAAAACCGGCCGGGTTGTACCCAAATGCTGCTGGTAAAAAGCCCGGCGCTTCATCTCAGACAGCCCACGAAGCGCCTGGTTTCGGCGGCGGCGCTCCTCCACTGGCACTGCACCCGGCATTTCGGCAGCCACGGTGTTGGCGCGTTCGGAGTAGGTGAATACGTGCAGGTAGGAAATGTCCAGATTTTGTAAAAACCGGTACGTTTCCATAAAGTCGGCTTCGGATTCGCCTGGAAAACCGACAATCACGTCGCAGCCGATACAGGCGTGGGGCATCTGTTTTTTGATGGCAGCTACCCGCTCGGCATACAAATCGCGGCGGTAGCGGCGGCGCATATCGCGCAGTTGTTTGTCATTGCCCGATTGCAGCGGCACATGGAAATGGGGCATGAAAGCGCGGCTTTCCGCCACGAAAGCAATGATCTCTTCGGTCAGCAGATTGGGCTCAATGCTGCTGATGCGAAAACGTGGCAGGGCAGATACCTCCTGGTCGAGCGCCTGGACCAGGTCGATGAACAAGGCTTCTTTTTTGGCTCGTTCGCCTTCGATCACAGCAGTTCCATTGCCAAAATCGCCCAGGTTTACCCCTGTTAAAACAATTTCCCGGGAGCCTTGAGCGGCAATATCCCGCGCATTAGCCACCGCGCTTTCAACAGTATCCGAACGGCTGGCGCCTCGTGCCATCGGGATGGTGCAAAAGGCACATTTGTAATCGCAGCCGTCCTGCACTTTTAAAAAAGAGCGGGTGCGGTCGCCAAAAGAAAAAGAAGCGTTGAAGGTGTTGACGTCGCGTACTTCCCCGGCGTGCACCATGCCTTTTCCGGGGGCCTTGGACAAATCGTCGATGTACTCCAGCATGCGAAATTTTTCGCCGGCGCCCAGAACCAGGTCAACGCCTTCAATTTCAGCGATCTCGGCCGGTTTTAGCTGGGCATAACAACCCGTTACCACCACAAAGGCCCCGGGTTGATGGCGCAAGGCGCGCCGTACAATTTTTTTGCACTCCTTATCCGCTTGTTCGGTCACCGAGCAGGTATTTATCACGAAAATATCCGCACCCTGTTCGAATGGCACAGGCCAGTAGCCGTTGTCTTCGAACAGGCGCGTGAGCGCGGAAGTTTCGGAATAGTTGAGCTTGCAACCGAGTGTATGAAAAGCAACTGTACGAGGTGTCGCCATTGAGTGATTGAGTGATTGAGTGCACGCAGGCGGTAAAATGCATGCAAAATTATGGCTTTTTACCTCAATGACCTGATATTGACCCTAATGACTCTAAGAATGCCCCAAAATCACTCAATACCCGTCTCCCCTTCAATTTCAGCAATTTTTTTCAGCAACCAGTTTTTGGGCATGGAGTAGGAGGTGGCGCTTACGCGTTGGCGGAGTTCGGCAATTGCCTTTTTGTCGGAAGCGGTAATCGTGGTGAGTTTTTTTACCAGATTGAGAAAGTTGATGTATTCGCGTTTCAGGTTTTTAGAGATCACCTTGTTACGGCGCAGGAAAATGCGGAAACTAT
This sequence comes from Lewinellaceae bacterium, assembly GCA_020636075.1. Taxonomy (GTDB): domain Bacteria; phylum Bacteroidota; class Bacteroidia; order Chitinophagales; family Saprospiraceae; genus M3007. The sequence continues at coordinate 72,554 of JACJYO010000014.1, forward strand.
CCATCAGCGAATCCAGGGCGAGGTATTCACCTTGCTCGTAGTAGGTACGCAGCAGCATCGATTTGGCGCCAAGGGCATACACGACATCGCTGTATTCCACATCGCGGAGGTGTTCGATCACCTTCTCATAATTTTGCTTGTAAAAATAAACGTAGGCCAGGTTGAACATCCGGGCATTATCGCGAATACTGGCAGGGAGATATCCGGCATAATCCTGGATAAAACGTTCCGTCCAGTCGTACTCGCCGGCGCCCAGGCTGACTGTAATGAAATTTTTAAAAACGGCTTCGGGCAGTTGCCCGTCTTCGACAAGAATCTCCAGGTCGACCATTTTTTTGATCAGGCCGAAGTAGCGGTAGTAATACGCCGTTTTTCCCTGGTTGATCTTCAGTGCGCAGTAGTTCTGGGCGATATAAAAACACTCCCTCAGGTCAACCTGGGTGAGTTCATCGGCAAAGTCGTCGAGGATTTGCAGCAGGGTTTCAAAATGGGCCTCATTGTCCGATTCGGTAAAACTGATAATTACCGTACGATAAATCCGAATCAATGGCACCTCCTTAAACCGGTCATCTTCGAGGTACTTCCAAAAACCGGGCACTACCGGTACTTCGCGTTCAGTAACCCGAAAACCGCGGTAAAGCAGCCAGGCAATGTATAGTTTTAGTTTTTGTGCGAGATAAAAGCACTCCAGGTAAAAGTCCGCGGTTACCAGTTTGTCGGTGTACCCCGCTGTGGCAACCATCTTGGAGGCCCGGTTAAAAATGTTCCAGTGTTGGCGGAATTGAACAAAGTAATAATCGGTGGACTTCCCCTGACTTTTTTCGAGCAGTTTTTCAATCTGTCGTTCAGCGCCGGCCAGGTGTTTTTGTAAATCGTACTTTTCAAGCGCTTTTTGTAAATCCAAGGCTTCGGTCAGCGGATCCTGTTGGCGCAACTCCTCGATCATAAACCGCTGGGCAAGGCGGGTCAGGTCGGAAGCCAGGCGGCGGAGTTGGGCGTCGTCAAACCGCCGTTTGGGAAACAATGCTTTCCAAACAACAGCCTTTTCCAAAGCTGCCACAGCGGTATCGCCATTGCGGATTGCCTCATTGACCAGCTCAAAAAGGCTTGTGACATCCTCCTGATCATTAAAATAAGGCGATAGCAGAAATTTCCTGAACCGGTTTAGGTCGTACTTGGAAAAGGTTTGCAGCAGGGAGAGCAGCTTGTCGCTGAACATGGAGTTGGCGTAGATTCCTGACCTAGTCAGAAAATATTAAATTTTTGATAATCAGTTTTTTAACAAATGTCATCAACTTTTTTTTCTCCGGCAAGTTATAAAAAATGTACTTTGAATTGCGCGGGCAAATTCTAACCTTTGTAAAGTGAAAAAAGGTCTCATTGCCATTTTCGACCGCTTATGCAAAAACTGCTACACACCAAATTGTTGATTACCGATCTCAAGCGCTGGCTTCTCCGCGCGGGTGTGGGGCTTCTGTTGGTGTTAACCGGCATTCAAGTGCAAGCCCAGTGCAACCGGGTCGGGTGGGTAGCCAGTATTCATCCGGGTTGCGGCGCAAAGATCATCGACCTGAAAAGTGGCGAATTGCTTCGAGCCATAACGGGTATCGATAATCTGATGGGTGGCGAAACGATCCGTTTTGCTGCCCAGGCCACAAACGAGCCTGCCTGGTGCTCAAGCGATGGCCTGCCCACTGTAGCGCTCACCTGTATTTCAGATACGTTGCCTTGTGTTGCCGATTTTGGCTATGTCGTGAATGCAGAAAATGCATACCGGCTCTCTTTTGTCGCGGATGTTTTTGATCCGGGTATTCAACATTGCACCTGGACGTTTGGTGATGGTTCAACCTCTGCCGGTCGCACGGTGCAACACACTTTTTCCGGGGAAGGATATTACACTGTTTGCCTGAAAGTAACCGATGTGTTTGGCTGCGCCACGCAAAAGTGCCGAACCATTTTTGTGAGTGATCAAAACCCAAATTGGTGCGGATACGATGTGGAAGTTACGGCCATTGGCACCAAACTTTCGGGCAAGCTCGTACCGGTGGTACAAAACCCGGGTACCCTGAAATCCGTCCAGTGGTTTGACAATCGAACTAATACTATTCTGGCCCAAACGGCTGATTTCACAGCCATTCTTCCCGGTGAAGGCACCTACTATATTTGTGCACAATACAACATCGCCAACCCCAACAACAACGGCGTTTGCACGACCACACGTTGTCAGGTAATTACGGTTTCCAGCCCTGCCTGCAAAAACACGAACCTGGTTAACCCACATGCAACATGCCCCACGTTTTTTGCCCCCGTTTGTGCCTGTAACGGAATTACCTATGTAAACGAATGTGATGCCATGGCTGACGGCATTACGAAATGGTGGACCGGCGAATGTGGAACACCATCCGCGGGAAGTTGCGGCAGCGACCTGGATTTTGACATTATTTCCGGTAGCCATACGGCTGGATATACGGTGCGTTTTCGCAATTTATCCGGGGGCGATTACAGCGCAATGCAATTGGACTTTGGCGATGGCAGCCCTGTTTGGAAGGGCGGCCCGGGCGATTCGATTATTGAGCACTATTACCCGGCAGGTGGTGTGTACCGCACAAATTTAAGTGTGTGGAAAGACAACACTTGTGTGTCTTCCGTGACAAAATTACTGGCTACCAGCACTTCCGGTCAGACAACGGATAAAATGCCTGCCGGGACGGATTATGTCTTTCCCGGTGATATGAACGGCGATAGCAAAGCCAATGTATACGACTTGTTAAACCTGGGCTTGGGTTTTGGCAGTACAGGTGTTCCGCGACCTTTTGCCACGACAGCCTGGACACCGCAGTTTGCCCCCAATTGGGAGCATAGCACCAAAGCAGGCATTAACTATAAACACATCGACAGCGATGGCAACGGCGAGATCAACGCGTTTGACCGCAATGCTATTGAGCAACATTACATTCCGATTGACCCTGGTGCAAACACTGTAAACAGCGCGGCCCCCAAAGTATGGATTCAGTTTGCTGCCGACACGATTGACGTCGATCCCAGTGTTTCCGATCCGCTGCAAATCAGAGGTGAAATCATGTTGGGTGATGCCAACAACGCCGTGTCCGGGTTGCATGGTCTGGCCTTTGCACTCCAATATTCGGAATATGTGAACTATGACCCTGAACTAGACTACAGCAACGGATCCTTTTTGGGCATACCCACCGACCTGTTGACTTTGTCTAAAGACAATGCCGACCGCCGGCAATTCGATGTTGCTCTTACCCGAAAGTCCGGCCTGGCGGCCTCCGGATATGGGGGTATCGGAAAAATAAATTTCACTACAGACTTTATCATTATTATCGACGTGATCGAGCGTTCGGGCACAGCAAAGGTTCCCTTCTTTGTTCCTGTTGTTGGCCTTCGGGCAGTGGATGCTGCGGGCAACCAGATAGAACTTGAAGGTATTGTTCAGGATACCGTCTGGTTGAATCTACTCGAAACCAGCACTACAAAACAAGATATCCTGCAACGCCAAACCGTTGTGTTTCCGAATCCGGCTTCCGGAGAAGCCTGGCTTTCGGTCGGCAAGCTGCTGCTCCAGCATGTCGATGTATTCGATGCGTTCGGACGGCTCGTCGAGTCGCACAAACCCACAGGCAACCATACCACGCGCTTTGATACGCACAGCTGGGCCAGTGGCGTGTATTTTTTGCGCATCCAAACTGCACAGGGTATTGTGGAGAAACGTATGATTAAATTATAGCAACATAACCAACTCTATTGTATGAAGCCCCCTTCAGGTTCGCCTGAAGGGGCATTTTTTTGTTTGGCAGCGGCGGTGCAGGATCAAATTGTGTATCATTGCCGTAGAATGACCCAGGTACAAGCTTTCGAATTCAACCCTTTCGCAGAAAATACCTATATCGTGTACGACGATAGCGGGCAATGCGTAATTTTCGACCCCGGCTGCTATACTCCGGCAGAACGCAAGACTTTGCAGCAGTTTGTTGAAACTAACCAATTGGAGGTTGTTCGCCTGATCAACACCCATTGCCACCTCGATCACGTTTTTGGGAACAATTTTGTGTGCAATACCTGGTCGCTACTGCCGGAGTTGCATCGCGGTGAGTTGCCCTTGCTCGAGCGATATCCGGCCACTTGTTATTTGTACGGCATTCCGGACGTAGAGCCCTCGCCTATGCCGAAGCACTTTCTGGAACCCGGTACCCAACTCAAATTCGGGAATACCAAAATGGAAATCCTGTTCACCCCAGGTCACTCGCCGGCCAGTTTGTCATTTTACTGTTACGACGCCGGTTTTTTAATTGCCGGCGACGTGTTATTTTTGGAAAGCATCGGCCGTACAGATCTGCCGGGTGGCAACCACAATCAGCTGCTCGAGAGTATCCGGACCCAGCTGTTCACCCTGCCCGGCGAAACGCTGGTGTATCCCGGCCATGGCCCCGAAACTACTATTCGCCATGAAATGGAGTACAATCCGTTTTTATAAGCCAAGCGCATGCTGTCCTACCTGACACGCCGGATATTGTTGGCCATCCCAACCTTGCTGATCATCTCCCTGGCAACCTTTGCCCTGAGCCGGTACACCGATGCCGACCCGGTGCAAATTGATTATGCCCTAAACCCGGCGGCTTACCGGGCCAAAGTAGTTACCCTGGGCCTGGATAAACCGCAGTTTTATGTATCGCTCACCAACAGCGCTTTACCGGATACGCTTATCCGAATTTTCCCCCTGGAGGATCGGAACCGGCTTGAGCATCTGGTCAATCAAAACGGCAACTGGGAAGCTACCAGCCGATACTGGCAAGCAATTACGACGGAGTTGGATCCAGTGCTAAAACAAATATCCGGGCAGGTGTTTGTTCAGCTGAGTACATTTCGACTTATCAAAGACCTTAGGCAAATACCTGATCAGATCAATCGGGCACAACGGCATATCGACACCGTTAGCCTGCCTCCAAAAAAGAAAATGCTCCAGACCAGGCTGTATTCTATTCAAAAAAGTTACTTGACGTTAAAAAATACGCCACAACGCTGGAAACTCCTCATCCCGGCGCTGCACTGGCACGGCCTCGACAACCAATATCACAAATGGCTGAGCGGTTTTCTGACGGGCAACCCGGGGAAATCCATTGTCACCGGCAATCCACTCCTGGTGGAACTGCGTCCGCGCTTGCTGGTCACCTTGCTGCTTAATGGTACGGCCATGCTGCTGGCCTACCTGATCGGGGTACCGCTGGGCGTTTTTATGGCCCGCCATTACCAGCGACGTGCCGATCGGTGGTTGCGGACCGCCTTACTGTTTTTGTACGCCATGCCGGTGATCTGGTTGGGTAGCCTGTTGATCCTGCTCCTGTCGCGCTCCGACATAGGGTTGGGCTGGATCAACGGTCTTAATGCCGAGCCCTGGCTGATGAGTGGCAAAACCTTTGGCCGCTGGACCCTGGATAACCTCGAAAAATTTATCCTGCCGGTACTTACGCTCACTTTGCATGCCCTGGCCATTTTAGCCATGCAAATGCGCGGAGGTATCCTCGAAGTTGTTCAGCAAGACTATATCCGCACGGCCCGTGCCAAGGGCCTGAGTGAACGGCTGGTGTTTTGGCGGCACGCCTTTCGGAATGCCTTGTTCCCCATCATCACGGTTTTTGCCGGTTTTTTCCCTGCCATTTTCAGTGGTTCACTGGTGGTCGAATACCTGTTCGATTTTCCCGGCATGGGTACCAAAATGGGATCGGCGTTTGCCAATAACGACTACGCAGTATTGTTTGCAATGGTCATGTTTGTGTCTGTGGTAACGATACTCGGCAACTTGCTGGCCGACCTGTTGTACGCATGGGCTGATCCGCGGGTGCGGTTTGCAAAACACTGAATTGGCCCGTTCACCACAATCTTCCCACTCCACCATACACCCGAAACCCTGCCCAAAAAAACGGATGCGCCTGCGCCGGTGTATGATCAGCCAATTGGCGTGCACTGGATTGCAGCGCGACATCCTTCGGCATTCCTTGCAATAAGTTTTTATAAAAACCGATCATCAAACTGGCCGTGGCCTGGTCATTGGCAAGCCATAGCGAGGCTATGGTACTTTGCGCGCCGGCAAAGGTGAAGGCACGCACCAGGCCAATAATACCCTCGCCCCGAAGCAACTGCCCACCACCTGTTTCACAGGCTGAAAGCACCACCATTTCTGCCCGCAGAGCCATCTGGTATAAGTCTTTTGCCGGCATCGGTTCGCCTGTTTGCGATGTAGCCAAATAGGTAAAATCGCCCAGGCGGTCATCGGCACGGCTGTGTGTGGCCAGGTGGAGGATGCGGTAGTTGGGTGCTTCTCGCTGAAAACGACCCGGGCTGGCTTCAGCGTTCAGCCAATACTCCCCTTTGAGTAATGCACCAATGGTTTTGACCTCTGTGCCAGAGGCCGGCAAGGCTTCGAATTCCGAATTTGAACGGCTTTGAACAGCACTACCTTCGAAGGGCGAAATATTTGCAAATGGGGCCAGCCCAAGCCAGGGATTACCCGGTTCGGGGGTAGGGTGCTGGTGGGCGTTTACCAGGAATTCAGGTGCAAGAGCGTAACTCAGTGCTTTATTTTTCGCCCAGAAAGGATAGGTCCTAAAATTGGCCTCATCGGTAGGTGGACTTGTAAGCAGGGCTTCAAAAGGCAGGTACCACAATTTTCTGTCCGGGATAATTACCACCCGGTTGGGTAACAATTGGGCCACCGGCAACACAAGGTCCCGGTATAATAGCTGCCCCAGCTTAATATAGATGCCCAGGCTTTGATCGTACAAAGCATCGTCGGGATCGGCGGCAGTAAAATAGGTTGTCACGCTTTGCCGAAAGGCGTCAAGGAGACTATCCAAATCGGGTCTAAATGGAAGCGGAACAATGCAAAAGGTATCGCGTGTTAAAACAAATGCATAAAGCCGGGAGTCTGTAAAACTGTATTGCAGCAAGGCTTGGTCGGGCGCCAGCCATATGTTTCGGAGTGCACTGGTAGAAATTTCAGGGTGCAGAAGGCGCAGTTGAAAATAAGCCGGGTAGTTAAGTTCAATATACCGAAGCAGGTCGTCATATTCAATGCGGTTTTGTGCCAGTTGCTGGTTGAGTACCAAAATGAAACTGTCAATCTGACTGGAGGGCTGCATTGCGGCGTTGTGCAGGGCTTTTTCTGCATCCGCAATCAGTTCCCGCAAACTCAATTCTTGCTGTAGAATACTGTCGGGTACCCCGGCAAAGCGCAAGGCGCCACTGCGCCGCATGGCTTCGGAGAGCAAAAATGCTTTGCTTTGACTGGCGATTTGAAAAGCAGCCTCCGCATGTTCGGCGGCCCCGCTAACTTCAAAAAGTGCCATTTGTGTATCGAGCCATTGTTCCAAAACCAGGTGGTCACGGTCGTAAAACAATTCTCGTGAACTGTGTACTGTAATTTCCTCCACTTCCCGGAAAAGCGTTTGCGCAGCCAAAGCGAAATAGCGCTCCGCGCAAACCAATCGTGCAGTATCTGCCTCTGTTCGCCACTGTTCAACAAGGGCCTGCGCTTTCAACTGACACAATTCGCGGAAATGGTCGCGTGGAACCATTTTTTCACGCTGTGTTGTGTCAAATCCGGCAACAACAAAAGTGGTATCACACAACAACAAACAGCCGGAGATGTCGCCTTGCGCTAATCGTAGTTTGGCCAGTTGGCTGTAAAACAAATACCTGAACCGGTAGCCATCCGGCAAACCCGAATTAATAATTTGCAGTCCACGGCGACTACAGCGTTCGGCGAGGTCAAATTGCCGGGCGCCCATACAGGCTTCGCCTAAAACCCGTAAGGTACCCAGCAGGTGAAAATTTGCTTTGCCGTGTTCCTTCTCCCGGAGTGCCAAACATTGCTGTAATTGTTCAACGGCCTCGATGTATCGGCCGTCGTTGATGTAAAACTGACCGAGGTCTTGCAAAAACTGCATGTAATTCAGGCCTTCGCCACCGTCCGCCAGGTAGGCAGCTTTCGCTTCCAGCAAATAGCGCAGACCCACTTCCGACGCACCGGTTTTTTGTTGGCAGAGCCCAAATTTCACATACAGATCGGCGAAATAGGAATGCGAGGGTTTTAGTCTGTTTTGCAAATTGGCCAGCGCGGTAAGGTATTGTTCCTTTGCCCGGACATAGTCTTGCAACCCAAACCAGGCGCCACCCAGGTGGTAGGCGGCAAATCCCAACCCGGAGTTATTATTATACTGTTGATAGACCGCTTTTGCTTGTTCCAAAACGGGGATAGCAGGCTGGTATTTTTTTTCTGAGTTATATACCGAACCCAGGGTAACAAACATATCTGCCAAGTTGACGGCCTGGTTACTGCTGTCGGCGCGGAGTATGGCAATGGCTTTTTCGAGATGGATGTAAGCATCGTTAAATTGGCTCATGCCCCGATGGCAGAGCGCGATGCCCTGGTGGCAGCGGGCAAGTAGAAATACATTTCCGTTGGCCTCCAGCGTTGGCAGGCTTTGTTCGTAGAGGGTTATGGCTTCCTGTTCCCGCTGGAGGTATCGGCACGCGCGCGCCGCAAACATGCGGGCCCTGGCGGTTTGAAAATGATCAGGACCATACAAGCGCGTGTAAATATTCAGCGCCTGTTCAGATTTTTCAAGTGCAGCCGTGTGGTTGGCGTCCTGATGTAGCTGGCGTACTTCCTCGATCAGGGATTTTGCCACGAGGGTGTCTGCCCAGTTGATTTGCGCCACGGTTTTGGAGGTAAAGAAAAATAGGCCGGCACCAAGATGGAGCAGCATAAAAAATACCTGAGTAGCGGAGCGCGGTGTGGTCATGCGTTAGTGCCAACAGTGTGTTTGATATGCACCATTCACTACCCAAAGTTACTTCTTCAACGCATTTTCGAGGTTTTTGGCTTGCTCAAAATACGGATGTTGCGGGTTGTTGAGCAGAGCCTCGAACTGCTGCTGAAACGCCTGTTGCCGGTTTGGAAAATTAGCCAGCCGGCAAATCAGCAGCCCCCATTCGGCCGGGTAGCGAAACTGGCGGCTGTTTTGAACAACCAGCTTTTCGAAACTGGTTTCTGCCGCTGCAAAGCGGTTAAGGTGGAACATTGCATGGGCTTCGAGAAATGTGGCCGATTGCTGGCGCAGACTATCGGTTTGCGCCAGCAGATCAAGCGTGCGCTGGTAGTCCGTTGCTGCATAGGCCGCTTGCGCTTGCCGAATCAGACTAACGTTATTGTCGGTACCGGTGCGACGAATATCCGACAAGACGGGTTCCTGAAAATATTGCCGGGCTTCAGCGAGGTAATTTGGCGTAGCCGGTTTGGGGGTGGTAGCTACGGGTTTTTCGGCAGGAGCCGGTTGGGGTTTCGGTTCGACTGCGGGGACAGGAGGCACTTCATTGACAATTGGTTTTTCCACAGCCGGTGTTGTTTGATCGGCCTGCTCCTGTGGTACTGCTTCGGACTGCCTGAACAGATAAATAGCAGCAATCAGCAGCAAGGCTCCGGCAGCAATGGCAGCCAACCACCCAAAACGGTTGACCCGAAAAACGGGTTGTGCAGGCTTCTGCCACTCTTGCATCCATGCGCGGGTTTCAGAGGCGATGAGTTGCTCGGCAGCTGCCAGTTCGGCAAGTTGTTGGGCAACCTCTTCGGCCAGTGCGGGGTCGGTTTTGAGTTGTTTTTCAAATTGATCCCGCTCGTCGGCGGGAAGCTGCCCGCGCAGGTAATTTTGGATAAGTTTCTCGGATGGGTGCGTGCTCATGGTTGCTTTCTGATTATAATAAAATCCTGCCAAAGTTCCGGGTGCTTTTTCAGGATCACCCGAAATCGCTTGCGACAGAGATAGGCTTCTTTTTTAGCCACTTTGTCGTTGGCAAAACCCATTTGGCGGGCTATCTCGTCCATCGAGTAGTCCAGCGCGTACATTTTCAAAAGGTTGCGGCATTTATTAGCCAGCTGATCCAGGAGGGTATCGAGTTGTTCACGGCGCTCGGCGAGCAGATACTCCAGTTCCGGGTTTCCGCCAGGCGGTGGTTCGGGAGGTGCCTGATGGAGGCTGACAGGCATGCGGGCATTGCGTTGTTGGGTGTTGTACCAATGCCAGCGTACAATGCCCATAAAATACGCCTCCAAACTCCCATCTGCCTGCCAGGCCCCGAACCGGAGTTTCCGGTCGAACACGATAATGGCTTCCTGAAAGACATCTTCTCCGTCCTGGTGATTGCCGCCGTAGCGGCGCACGTGCGCAATGGCCTTTTTGCGGAGCGCCTGATTTTCAAACAGACTTTGCAGCGCAGTTTTCCGACGGCTGGCATCCTGGCCCGTGAGCGCATCGATGATCTCGCCCGGAGTTAGAGAAGGTCTTTGCATGGATAGTTAGGAAAGTGGCTGGGTGGTAACCGCTTTGCAAAGAGAATATTTTTTTGAAAAAAAACAGTGGAATGCGGTAACCAGTTGGAGTGGAAGATAACAATATACTTTAAAAGGCGCATACTTTTTCTCCCGGAAGTCCTACAGGTATCTGAGCTCCGGTTTTTCCCAACCATTAATGAATCCACCTTATGAAGGCGCTCTATTCCCTTTCTGTTTTTACGGCCGCACTGCTTGCAATAACCCAGCTTTCCGCACAGGTATGTACGAGCGATAACCATGCGCTCGACTTTGACGGAAACGGCGATTTTATCGATCTGAGCCCGATCAATGGGCTGGCTCCCACTTCAGACTTTACCGCCGAAGCCTGGTTTTTTTCGAGGGCAACCACTGGTGTCGGACAGCCCTGTCCGAGTAATTTCAGGCGCCTGCTTTCTTTTGGCGATGTCGCTTCGGGCACCCGCCTGGAGTTGGGCGAATGCGGTGGCTTGCTCAACCTGCTTTGGGCACAATCCGGCTCGACTTGCCCAAATGCCTTAACGATACCCATCACCACACCCAGCATGCCCACGGGCATTGATGTTCGGGATGGCAAATGCCACCATATCGCCTGGATCCGGCAGGGAACGACTGTCGAGATTTACTATGATGGCGTTTCGGTGTATCTGAACAACAGCCTTACCTGCCTGCCACCGGTTACCTACTTCCGGGCAGGGCACTGGCCCGGCGGCACCACCGGCACCCAGGAATGGCAGGGCCTCATCGATGAAATACGCCTGTGGGATCATGCGCGCACCCCGGCCCAGATTGCCCAATACCAGTATTGTCTGCTCAATGGCCAGGAACCCGGCTTGGTTGCCTACTGGCAGCTCGACCAGGGGGTAGCCGGCGGCCCCAACAACAGCCCGCCCATTACGAAGGCCATTGATGCCTCGCCGAACGGCAACGACGGGATGCTGTTCAACTTTGCCCTGACAGGCACTGTGAGCAATTTTGTGCAGAGCTGTGCGCCCTCCGTTTACCCAAATTACAACAATCTTGACGTAGTGATCCAGGACCTGAAATGGTCGGTGGCACTAATCGCCATTTGCGAAGGTGATCCCATCCATATTTCCCTGCAATGCAACGGCCAACCCGTGCCGCCTGCAGGGGGCAATGTGGCGGTTAACTGGGAATATAAAGACGGCAAGCTCGGTCCCTGGTTTGGCTTGGGTCCGGCCAATGGTTTCCCGAACGGCTTCAGTTTTCTGGTGCCGCAGGTGACGGCCAACTGCGCGAACGGCATTAGCCACGTAGACCGGTATTACCGGGCGCAGATCGTAGTCGATGACGGACTGGGGCATACCTGCACCTATACCACCCGGGAAGCGCAGTTGCAGATTTGCTGCCCCATCACCGGCAATCTGACCGTCACGCCTTCCCAACCCGCGCCCCTGTGCGAAGGAGACCAGGTAACGTATGTCGTTCAACTCACGACCAACATGCCCGTACCCGATCCGAACAATAATAATGTGCACATCAGCTGGTGTGTCATCGACGGGAACAACCCGCCGCAGCCCTTGCCCGGATTTGACGATATGCTCGGGTTTACCTACCCGGTTTCCGGGACGCACACGGCCATGGCGCCCAGTTTGTGTTTCAAAGCCGTGATCAGCAACTGTGCTTGCCCGCCGCTCACGCTGACGGAGTGTGTTAAGGTGGATGCTAAACCGGTTTGCAATGCCACCATTCAAGCCCTGTCGTCAAACCTCACCTTGCTAAGCAGCACCCCCTGGCTGACCTACGAAATCTGCCCCGGCGAGCCTGCGCAATTGCAATACGTGGGCTCCTTCCAGAACTGCAAACCGAGCTGGCAATATTCGTTCGACATGGTCACCTGGTTTGATATGGGCGCCACAAATCCCATTCAAAACACCAATATCGTACCGACCAACTGGGGCGCCAACACCTCGATTTTTTACCAGATCCAATGCAAGCCGCTGACCAACCCTTCGGGCTGCCCGCCCTGTATAAGCAATACCATAGAAATCAAATTAAAACCGCCGCCCACTGCGCCCGTTTTACCCGCTTCGGCCACTATTTGCTACGGGACCTCATATCCAATGAATATCGGCTCGCAAACACAACCCGGCGTTACTTACACCTGGTATTGCAACGGCCAGAATATTGGTAGCGCTACGTTTGTCAGCTTTAAAAACCCCGGCTGTTACTGGGTGGAAGCCAACGACGGTTGCCAAAAAGTTTTTTCAAACAAGTTTTGCCTCACGGTCTGCTTGGTGACCGCCAAGATCAGCTGCCCGCTCGATCCCAATCCCTGCGCCTGCCCGGGTGATCCCATCTACCTGACTTCGCTATCGACAAACAGCTGTGGTAATCCGCTGGATTGCGTATGGAGTTGGACCGATTCGAATGGGGTTCCACAAACCTACACGGGTTGCAATCTTACGGATATCCCCGATCACTTGAACGGCACGACCTATACTCTGACAGTAACAGATCCCATTACCGGCTGTACGGGCACGGATATTAAAATGATCAAGCCATGCCATTAAACACTGTGCAAGTGCAAATCACCCATTTTGAAAAAACTAAAATTCAACCAATGAAACAGGTATTTATAATGGTTTTGCTGGGTCTGGCTTGTTGGATTCAGCTGCCGGCGCAGGGTTTGTTTTCAAACATCCACGGCAACCCGGAAGACAACTTTCCTACCGCCATCAAGGCTTTTGGCGACGGGCTCTACGTTTCCGGATACCGGATCATCGGCGGTGCTGAATACGGTACGTTTACCAAGTTTGACCTGGCTACCGGAAATTTTGTTTGGACCCGTTTTGTTGAATTGCAGTCGCGCCTGGTCGATTTTGAATATGACGCTGCCAATGATGAATTTTTAGTGATTGGCTATTCTTATCCCTTTTCCGCCAGTTTTGACAACCGGTCCATTTTATTGAAAATCGACGATTCAGGAAATCAGGTCTTCAGCCGGTTGTTCAACCAGCCTGGCAGGGATCTTTTTGAGCGCATTGTTTTACATCCCAATCCAATCAACCCAAACTTCCCCTATTATATTTCAGGGGTAAAAAATGCTACGACGACGCCCTCTTCCGACGATGTGGTGGTTTTGTACAATATTGATGCGGCAGGCACGGTCAATTGGGCCCGGGAGTATGCATACTCCGCCAACCCGACCGACGACGAATTTCAACGCGGGCTGATCGCTTACACGAACAACAGTTTGATCTTAACCGGCAACGTCACAAACAACGATGGCATGCTGGTGCAGGTAAGCGGTTTGGACGGTTCCGTCATAAACAGCGTTCGCATTGCCCTTCCCCTGGATATCAACAATGGCAAACTGCTGCCCAACAACATGCTGGCCCTCGTCGGCGAAGATTATTCCAACGTTATCCACGATGGATTTGTGCTGCTCCTGAATGCCAATTTATCCGTCGTTGCCCGCTACCGTTTTGATAATATTTTATCCTTCAAGGATATCTGGCTGGATCAGTTTAATCGGCTCTACACCGTCGGGAAAACCAAAACCACGCCGACCGGCATTAATTACCCGGTTATACACCGGCTGCTATACTCCGGAATTGCCCTGTTTACCATAACTGTAGATTGGTCGAAATACATAGACGAAACCGGGCCCTCGGAATATTACATCAATTTTGCAGCCTGTAACATGTCGGTCACGCCCAGCTATGACCGGATTTTTTATGCCGACTCCCGGATGGAAAACGGGGCCGACCCCACCCCTTCCGGGTTCGGCGGTCAGGATTTGCTCGTAGGTTCGTTTGACCTGGACCTGACTACGGCCTGTGCCATAGATATTCCTTCCCCAACCAGTTTGTTTGGGCTCCAGCAGTTCAACGAAATTGTAAGTAGCAAATCCTTCACAGAGCCCAATCCGGCTACCCCGCCAATCCTGCAACCCTTCCCGACCGGCACCAATGTTTTCTGTGAGCAAGCGCCTTGCGAATGTGATTTTGTCTGGAAGCCCACCAACAATTGTTGGGAGATGGAATTTACCGCCACCTGCACCCCTGCTCAAGGCGGTGTATACACCTATGCCTGGGATTTTGACTGCACCGGCCCTTTGCCTCCGCAGGTAGTCAATGTGGCTGCGCCGACGCATACAATTGCGCACCAGTTTCCCTGTGGTGGCGGAACGTTTAATGTGTGCCTTCAGGTAACCCAGCCCAACGGCACGATTTGCAACCTCATGCATCAGGTGACAGTGCCGGACAGCTGCTGCGGGCAGGCCAGTGGCAGCCTTACCTGTCACCCCGGTAATCCATACAAATATGACTTTACCATCAATGTAACGCCTCCTCCTAACACAACTGGCTGCGCGTATACACTGACCAGTGCGTTTCCTTTGTCAAACGTAGTCTATAGCGCAGGTACCATTACCGGCTGTGTTTCGGTGACCGACCCGGTTCCGCTCAATTTGGGATTTACCCTGGTGTCCAACTGTGTCTGTATTGCCAATGGTTTGCCTGTACCCTGCACGCAACAGCTTTCATTGCCGACAAAGTGTTGTAAAGAAATATACGTCCCTGGTGTCGAGGTTTGCGAAGATGACGCCACGCTGGATGTCCCGATCCAGGTGTTGAACGGCGCGGTGCTGAACAATATCACAAAAGTGGAGTGGTTCATTTTACCCAAGCCTTCCGGGGGCTGCCCTGCATCGTATTGGGGTGGGGTGCCCTACCAAAGCGATTGGGGCAGCACACTCAAGCCCTTGCACTTGCTGCCTGCATTTATGAACGGCGACTATTGCGTGTACGCCGTGGTGATGCTGAACGACGGTCCTTGCACCCAGATCTTTTCGAATATCGCCATGGTGCAATTTTGTGCACCGACGACTTGTAGTCTCACCATAGCCGGCCCCACCGTTTTCTGCTACTCGGGTACGCCCATCGTACCGGGACTGCTTACGGCCGCGTTTAATGTGCCGGCCAACGCCTGCACACTCCCCCTGTTGCAATGGATCAACCCGGATGGCAGCCCGGGGCCATCCGGCGGCTCGACCTACCAACCCACTGTGGGTCTGGTGATGAGCGACCCGGCAAATGACTGCTACGAAGATTTTGTCTATACGCTCGATGTTACCGATGCCTGCGGGACGCACAGTTGCCAGCTAACGGTCCGGCTCCACAGCGACAACGGACCCGACGGCACACTGACCATACGCCCGCCCGATGCGCCGCCGCTCTGCCCCGGCCAGTCAGTTATCCTGGATTATATGCCCGAATGTGCCGACGACCCGCCGGGTTGGACCTGGTACAGCAGTACAACCGGCCCGCCGCCGCCGGCGCAGATTCCGGGCGCGGGAACGTCCAATACGGTGTACTACACCAACAATTTGAACCAAACAACCTGGTTCATGGTGGAGAAGATGAATGGCCCTGGCGTGTGCCCGAACGATCAGGTGCACCTGAAGGTTGATGTACGCGATCCGCTGGCGATCACCAATTTTCAAGCCGAACCGGTACCGGTTTGCGACCCGACTGGCGTGCAAATGACGGTGGACTTTAAACCGTTGCCACCTGACCCCACCTGCTCCGTCACGGTCGAATGGTACAAAGACGGGAATTTGGTAGGCGTCACGTCGCCGCCTGCATCTTCGCCTTCTTCGTTTACCTATACCCCACTGCCACCGTTGTCGATAGAAGGCAATTACTATTGCATCATCAAAAACGATTGCTGTGATGAACGGGATACTTCCCAGGTTGTGGTTATAGATCCGCCCTGTTTTGCCGAAATTATTGGCCCCTGTTTCATGTGCAATACGACGCCGGTAATGCTGTCGATGATTATTTACAACTTACCACCGACCACAAACTGCACCTACCAGTGGACAACTGTTGTTGGCGGAAATATCATTTCGCCGGCCAATCAAATGTCGATTACGGTGGATGGCTGGGGCTATTATTGCTGTACGGCTACCTGCACAGATATCAACAACAACGTGTGCACCAAAACGCAGTGTTTTAACCTGGCCCAATGTTTCTTTGACGCCAGTGGCTGCCATCGAACTGTAGACATAGATGACCCGGTCAAAGAGCCCGTACAGGTTTTGGTTTTCCCGAATCCGACTACCGGAACGGTCACCCTCGAAATCGGACCCGAACCCTTGAGAAACGGCCAGGTCCGGGTGGTGGATTTTAGCGGCCGGTTACTCTTTTATGAAAAGATACCCCCGGGACAAGACAATCCGGTGTTCTCCCTGGCTGCGCTGCCTTCCGGCTTGTATTTCATACAGGTTTTGGAGGATGGCGTGCCGGTTTGGGTAGGGAAAGTGGTGCGGCAATAGTGTGTTCAGAGCCCAGGAATTATTCTGTGGGAATGACTTGCTGAAACAACTGTTTCACGCCAACACCGCCTTGCGAGGCTTTTAAAACCCTTTTTTAACAATAAATATTCAGCACATGAAAACGTATTGGTCATTTCAAGTTCTGTTCATACTATTGGTAACGCCTCTAGTGTCCTTTGCCCAAACGCATTTGAGTGATATTGCTCAACGCGATGCCGCCACAGGTTGGATAAACTTCAAGCCAGGCGTCCGAATGGCGCCGGAAGTGTTTTTTTCGCGCTTTCAAACGGAGCTTGGCTTGACGAGTGCGGATCAATTGAAACCCGTTCGCAGTTGGACTGATAACATTGGTGTCACGCACCACCTTTTTCATCAGCATCATAGCGGCGTTCAAGTGGAAGGTGCAGTGATGGTGTTGCACGAACGGAACGGCGAGCTGACCACGGCGAACGGGCAGCTGGCAGCGTTTACCCAAACAGGCAACCAACCCCTGATCGGAATCGACTTGGCCCGACAGAAATCCATCGATGCTGTCGGTGCAAAAAGCTACGCCTGGGAAGACGAAACCCTTGAAAACCAGCTCCGGGCAGATACAAAATCACCAGATACTTCCTGGTTTCCACAACCACAGTTGGTCTATGTTCAGCGAGATCGCTCAAAGCAGTTTTTAGCAGAAAATATGGCGCTTGCTTATCGTAGTCTGATATATGCTACAGACCCCCATGAACCCTTTGATATTTATGTGGATGCTTACAGCGGCCAGGTACTGCAAAAAGAATCACTTATCATTGAATGTGTGCCCGGTACTGGTGCGACCAATTATTACGGACAAAAATCCATTGATGTGGAGGCGTCCGGTTCAAATTTCGTGTTGTTTGACGATTGTCGGGGGCTTGGTGTTAAAACTTATACAGGAACTTTTGGCAATGTCACGAGCACGACGACTTCATTTCCGGCATCTAGTCAAAACCAAAATTCGGGGCACTGGTGCGTTGAACAGACCTATGACTATTTTTTCAATGCCCATTTACGAAACAGTTTTAATGACGCAGGCGCGGTTATGACCACTCGTGTTGGTGGATACGGTGCAAATGCATGTTGGGATCAAGTGCTTAAATATGTCACTATTTTAGATGGCGATGGCGGCGGATTGTCCAAATCACTTGCGGCGCTTGATGTGGTCGGGCATGAGTGGACACACGCGGTTACGCAGTTTAATGGTACTGGTGGTCTGAACTACAACTATGAATCCGGGGCTCTGAACGAGTCATTCAGCGATATGTTCGGCACGATGGTGGAATTTTACCCTGCTGGCGGCTATGGCGATTATTTCATTGGCGACGATTGCTGGGTTCCGGGTGGGATGCTTCGAAATATGAAGGATCCCAAGTTGAAAGGCCAGCCGGATACATACCACGGTCAAAACTGGTATTTCGGCACCTTTGATAATGGAGGGGTGCATACCAATAGCGGAGTTCCGAACCATTGGTTTTACTTGCTGGCGGAGGGTAGTAGCGCCACCGACGGTGTGAACGACAACGGAGACGCATTTACGGTTTCGGGAATAGGTCGTGCAAAAGCCGCCGCCATCGCTTACCGCACGCTGATTACATACCTTACTCCTACATCCAATTTTTTCGCCGCGCGTGCAGGTTCCATCCAGGCCGCTATTGATTTGTATGGCGCAAACTCCAACGAAGCCCGCCAGGTTGCGAATGCCTGGTACGCTGTTGGTGTTGGCAAAGACGACCTTATGATGAAAGACAACCTGGCTGATAATGGCGCAGAACCGAGCAATGGGATAAATATTTTTCTTGCCCTTGACATCTGGGTACGTAAAACACCCGATTTCCTGAACACCACAACCGGGCATTACCAACACGAACACATCAGCGAAGATCTCATGGCTACCGGGGGCGCCAACCCCTCGCACGTTTATGTCAAAATTCGAAATATTGGCAATGTGGCCTCACAAGGTGGAAAACTAATCATGTATTGGTCCCGAGCGTCAACTGGACTGAACTGGCCGCTTCATTGGACCAATAGTTTTCTTTGTCCGCCAAATCCCAACTACCCCGGTTGGATATCCATTTGCGGAGACCAATTTGTGGATTATACATCGGGTTCTGCTGTACTTACCGATTTTCCCATCCCTTCCATACCGGCAGGTAAGGATTATACCCAGCACATCAGCTGGTTCCCACCCGATCCAGCTTTACTTCCTGGCACAGGTAATCAGGTTGAGGACACGCACTTTTGTTTGCTTGCCAGAATTGTACGTGACAATGACCCAATGCATGATGAACAAACGAACATTACCTGTAGTTACAACACCTGGCAAAACAACAACATCGCCTGGAAGAATATCCGGATACTGCCTTCTAACGGCGTTTATATTGCCAATCCGACAAACATGTGTGTGCGTTCCCGCCGCATCATTGACAATGGCCAACCGGCTAGATTCCGTATCCAGGACGATAACCAGAACCCATTCCTGCCAAAAGGGGATATTTTAGTGCATCTCCCCGATTCCCTGTTCGCGCTTTGGGCTCTGGGTGGAAAGCAAGGAGCAGGCTTTGAAGAAATTCCCGGCACCCAAACGGTTAAACTACTTGAGTCTACGGCCTTTCTAGACGGTATTGATATGGAAATGGGAAAGGATTACAGCATTTGCCTGGCCTTCAACCCGTTTGACGGAAAACCGATCGATGTGCCCGGAAATTATTTGGCCACCATTGCACAACTGGAAAAAAAGGACCCGATGGCGCAGTATGAAGTCGTCGGAGGGGAAGGATTCGAACTGCACGTTAATCCTTTTCCAATTTGGGCGGGTAACGACGTGACCATCTGCCAGGGCGATTCTCTGATGTTGACAGCCGATCTGAGCAACTGGAACCAAAATGATTCCACGTACGTGTTTTGGGACACTGGCGAAACCGGTCCTTCCATTCTTGTCGCGCCAGGTTCCACCCAAACGTTTACCGTTGGAGTAACCAATGGCGATGGCAATATTGCCACCGATGAAGTAACTGTTTTTGTTCAAAGCCCAATTGCCTGGTATTTTGATGCCGACGGTGATGGTTTTGGCTCCGATCAGGTAGCCTATTTCTGTCAGCCGCCTGCAGGTTATGTGGATAATGCCCTGGACTGCGACGACCAAAATAATAGCATTTACCCCGGCGCGCCGGAAATTTGCAACAGCGTCGACGATAACTGTGACGGACAGATCG
>JACJYO010000015.1 GCA_020636075.1 Lewinellaceae bacterium
CGACCAGCCTTTCAACCTGGAAATATTCCGGGCCCCAAAAAACCGGACCAGAGGTCCGGATTACGACCAGCGTTTCAACTTTGGAATATTACGCGTAAAAAGGCCGGCCAGAAAACCCGGAAAACCCATTTCACGCATTTTCCCTTTAACCAATTCCTGCATTTCTGCCACCGTTAAATCAGGTTTGGTAAAAGCGCCATTTTGGTAGCAACGGCTGCAGTACATCACAGACTTGGAGCCGTCGGCGTTGGTACCGCCACCTTCTGGGTCACGCTTAAGCGGCATGCCGCAGCTTTGGCAGTTTTTATACGTTTTTTCCATTTGTATAAGATTTAACCTCCGTGGCCCACCGGCGGAATGTCTTCCACACCAAAAGCCACCAAAAGCAATAAAAAATACCAGGCTAAAATACCCGCCCAATACAGCGGCACACGAATACCCGCAGCTATTTTACCCAGCTGAATAGCAATGGTCTGACGAATTATGAAAATCTGGTAACAGAACCAGCCTGCAAAAATCAGCCAAAACCAAAGCCCTTCCCGATTACCTTCCCATATTCCCAAGATGATCAGAATGCTTACCCACAGTAATATCGCCACAAAAGCCAACAAACTCAGCAAATTGAAAATTGAACCAACCCACCCCAATAAGGTGGAATCCTTACTCTGGCTGGCAGAATTGCTTTGAATGTTTAATAATGAAATCCACCAATGCATGACAATTTATTCGTTTGAAGGTAGCTGAGTTAAGTACCGGATTCTGCTGTTTCCAGTTCTACCGTGCCATCTTCCGTTTCTTCCGAATCCCCGGACCGGAGGTCCGGGGTTACCATATCCATTTCCACCCGCAAATTATCGATGATAAACTCCTGGCGCTCCGGTGTATTCTTGCCCATGTAGTAACTGAGCACATGGTCGAGGTTAGTTTCTTCCGGCAGGATCACCGGCTCCAGGCGCATGTTCTCATTGATGAACCCGGCAAATTCGTTGGGTGAAATCTCTCCCAATCCTTTGAAACGGGTGATCTCCGGCTTGCCCCGCAACTTCTGAATCGCCTCCTGTTTTTCAGCCTCGGAGTAGCAATAAAACGTTTGCCGTTTGTCGCGCACGCGAAACAGCGGCGTTTCCAGGATATACAAGTGGTGGTTGCGCACCAGATCGGGGAAAAACTGAAGAAAGAAGGTCAGTAACAGCAGCCGGATGTGCATGCCGTCCACATCGGCATCGGTGGCGATAACCACGCGGTTGTAGCGCAGGTCATCCAGCGAATCCTCGATGTTGAGTGCGTGCTGGAGCAGGTTGAACTCCTCGTTCTGGTACACGATTTTTTTGGTGAGGCCATAGCAGTTCAGAGGCTTACCACGCAAGCTGAACACTGCCTGGGTGTTCACATCGCGCGATTTGGTGAGCGAGCCACTGGCGGAATCACCCTCCGTGATAAAGATGGTACTGTTTTCCCGGGCATCGTCCGGACCTTTTTCGTTGAGGTGGTAGCGGCAATCACGCAGTTTTTTATTGTGGATATTGGCCGCTTTGGCGCGTTGGTTGGCCAGTTTTTTTACTCCGGCAATTTCCTTGCGCTCGCGTTCCGACTGCTGGATGCGTTTGAGCATCTGGCCAGCTACCTCGGTATTTTCGTGCAAATAATTGTCGAGCGCTTTGGTCAGAAAGTCACTCATCCAGGTTCGGATGTTGGGGCCGTCGGGCGCAATTTTATCCGAACCCAAACGGGTTTTGGTTTGCGATTCAAATACCGGTTCTTCCACCCGCACACTTACCGCAGCGATGACGCTCTCGCGAATATCCTTGGCTTCAAAATTTTTCTTGAAGTGATCGCGCACCGTTTTAACCAGTGCTTCCCGAAAGGCATTGAGGTGCGTACCACCCTGGGTCGTGTTTTGGCCGTTGACGAAGGAGTAGTACTGTTCGCCATAGTGCTCGCCATGGGTCAGAGCGATTTCAACGTCTTCGCCGACAAGGTGTATGATCGGGTAGCGGGTGTGCTCGGCATTGGTTTTTTTGCTCAGCAGATCGTGCAGGCCGTTTTTGGAGTAAAATGTTTTGCCGTTAAAATTGATCCGCAGGCCGGCATTCAGATAGGCATAATTCCAGAGTTGTTGCTCAACGTAATCATGCACCCAGCGAAAATTGCGGAACATGCCGTTGTCGGGCTTAAACTGAATGAGCGTGCCGTTATCTTCTTTTGTAGATTCGTTTTTGCTTTCTTTTTTCAGGTTGCCAAACTGAAATTCCGCCCACTTGGCCTTGCCGTCGCGTACGGCGGTCACTTTGAAATATTCCGAAAGGGCATTCACAGCCTTGGTACCCACGCCATTCAGACCTACCGATTTCTTAAACGCCTTGGAATCGTATTTGGCGCCGGTGTTGATCTTGCTCACCACGTCGACCACCTTGCCGAGCGGAATACCGCGGCCATAGTCGCGCACCGTGACACCATGTTCGTTGATGGTCACGTCGATTTGTTTGCCGAATCCCATGGCGTATTCGTCAATGGAATTATCGAGCACCTCCTTTAGCAACACATAGATACCGTCTTCGGGGCTGCTGCCGTCGCCAAGTTTGCCGATGTACATGCCTGGGCGCAGACGGATGTGTTCGCGCCAGTCGAGTGATTTAATTTCGTCTTCGGTATAGCGGATTTCCTGCATGGCTTTACTGCGCTTCGTCGCTCGTTTTTTGTTATTTTTTTCAGCCAGGGTTTCGGTACCCGTTTCAGCTTTCGATGTCTTATGATTGGCGCCCAAAGTAATGCAGTTTTGACGGTTTGACAAAAGAGAATGTGCCTTGGGAGCAAATTTAAAACAATTTTTGTTTATTAAAAAACAAATTGTGTTTCAAAATACCTGTTTGTGTATTTTTTTCAAAAGGAAAACATGCCGCGCCAGCCGGCTTTACTGCGCCCTGAAATGAAGAAAAAATGGACCTATAGTTTTAACACCAGCCTTGCCACCGAGTTGTCCGCATCCGACACCCGGACAATGAACAAATTGTTGGCGACCGATGAGGTCAGTGTCTTGCTGATGAGCAGCTGCGACCCTGTTTTTTCTTCAAAAAAGGCTTGCAGCACCCGCCCGTCCGGACCAAGGAACTCAATTTGCACCTTCCCCCGGAACTCATTTTCAAGGAAAATCTGAAGCGCCTGCCCGGCAGCCACCGGGTTGGGAAAAACGCGAAGGCTGCTGTTTCCCCAACGTTCCTGGGTAGATACCGCAGGTACCGGCAGCGTTTTCACCAAAAACATATCATCGCTGTTCGTGGGGCGGATAAAGCCCGTCATAGCCAGGGAGCCATCCGGCAGCATGGTGGCATCATTGGGACCCAGTACATCGTCGTACAGGATAGTTTCCGAAAGCACCTCAAAGTCGTCGGTCAGCCGCAGCACGCGCAGGCCGCCGGGTATCAGCCAATTGGAATTACTAAACGAGAGCACGAGCAGCAACCCGCCGTCGGGCGCCCGGTGCAACGACGATTCCCGGTGGAAATCACCAAACTTGAAGCCTTTGCGCAAGAGGGTGCTGCCGACAGGCGAAAGCCGGTAGAGCCACAAGGAGTCCGCAGACAGATGGTTCCGGTTCAGCAGCAGCAGGTCGCCGTTCGGGGCTTCGACGGCGCCGGTAAACCTGCGGTCATTGCTGCTGGTCACGGGATCGAGGGTAACAGCAAGTGTGACGTTGCCGTTTTCGGCATCGATGCGCAGCACGAGGCCGGCATATTCATCCTCCAGGCCGATGGCAAGCATGGAGCCGTCCTGCAGGGCTACCACTTGTTCAATGTATGAGTTCCCTGCGTCCAGACCGGGTGACCAGGTCGGTTCAAACCATTTCCGCCAGACCACCTCACCCATTGGGGAAAGGCGCAGCCCCTGCAATTGCCAGGATGCGAATCCGCCCGGTGCATCGGGGTGCGGGATGCTGCCCTGAAAAACGATGACAGCACCGCCGTCGGGTGTTGCAGCCCCCCGTATGGTGTATTGTGCATGCCAATTGGGCTGAAGACTTTCCCAAATAACATCTCCGTTGTCGGGATTTATTTTTAAAAAAAGCATTCGCGTGGTGTCTCCGGGGTTGTCCTGCCCGGCCATGAGCAGCAAATTGCCGTCGGCCAATACCAGAATATCCTGGTTTCTTTCGGTACCTGGCGAGCCATAGTTTTTGGTCCAAACTTCTTCGCCACTCACCGCCTCGATTTTGCGGAGTACGATATCCCAGCCTTTTGCCGGGCCCAAATCAGCAACACTCATCAGGAAAACATGGCCGTCTGTGGCGGCAACGATGGGATTGACATCGTCATCCCGCAAGCCGTCCGTGCCAATAGAGTTTTCTTCCAGCAAGGTAAAATCGGCGCCATGGAGCAGGCCATAGTAGCCATCTGAACTGGCGGTGGCCGTAGTCGTTCCCACGACCGCTATGGCTCCTCCAGTTGAAAAAGCAGCCCCCCGCAGCGCTTTGTCCCAGTTTGGGCTGCCGAAGGAGAGGTCGCTAAACTGTACGAGCGCACCGGTTTCGGGGTTGTGCAGTTCGATGCCCTTTTCGTACAGCATCCCGATGCCCCCGTCGGAGCCTGTAAAAAGCCAGGGATGTTGATACAGGCTGGACTGCAAGGGCTGGGTCTCTACCTGCCAGCGCACCTGCATGTCTGTCCCGATTTTTGTCAAAAACCGTTTGTTCTGATTTTCCCAGTGGAACACGACGAGCGTGCTGTCGGTAGGGTCATACAAAATACTGCCTGCACGGGTAATATTTGTGCCGGTGGGGCTTTGGATGTCGGTTTCCCAGATGATGTTGTTGGATGCGGAGCGCAGGCTTACCTCCGCCCGGTAGTTGTTGCCGGAGAAACTGCCATACGGGCGGATGGTGAAAAACCGGCCGTCGGGCAGTTCTGCAAAGGACTGGTTGGGCCGGCTGACATTGGCATCGAAAAATTGCTCCGTCCACAATTTTGTACCTGCCGCATCGTAGCGCCGGAGACTGGGTGTTCTGGTCCTCGGGTCGGTCTGGTAGGCCAGAGCCCCGCCGTCGGCGAGGGCTTTGACGGAGTACATGCCGTAGTCGGAATTGTAGCTGCCCGCTTCAAAAATTTCGGCGGTGACGGCCCCGCTACCGTCCAGCCGGATAAGGACAGGTTCCTGAAGACGGTCGCCAAAAAGGGTGCGATTGCCCGCTATCCACATCGCTCCGGTGGCGGGATCCCGGTCGAAGGCGAAAATATTTTCGTTGTGCAACGGCGAGCCAAGGGTATCGGCCCAAAGCACCTGCCCGGTGGAGTCGAGTTTCAGCAAAAGTAAATCATCCTGCCCGAGTGAACGGGTCAGGCCTGCGGCCCAAAACTGCCCGGGTTCGGCAGCGGGGTGGATGGCGATGAGGTCTTCATTTCGATTGGGAATCCCGTAGGTTTTAAGATAATCAACCTGGGCCAAAAGTGAAAACTGGAAGAGGAAAATGCAAATAAGCGCTGGTAATTGCTTCATAAATTTTGGTGTTTTGGAACGGTGTTCCTGGTTCAGTATTTAACCACGAAGCGGGTGTTTCATAAGTAAATTCCAGACCCCGCGCAACAAACTGTATTACCGCGGTGAGCAAAATTGGCGGGGCACTTTTGAGACACCCTCTTTTCATCCAAAATAAACTGCAACACCCATGTTTCAATACAACGAACGGGTGGTATTGCCGGATAGATTGGGAAATGATGGCATGAATTATTTCTTGAGGGACCCAAATAAGCAACAAGCCGGAGTACATCAATACGCCGGCAGATCGCGTTGAAGTCAGCTGCATTGAAAAGTGACGGTTTGCCCATGTAAACTAGTTATCCGAGTGCAAACCAAGCCGGTTGCCCTCCGTGTCGATAATCAGGGCCATAAAACCGAATTCATCGGAGATCGGAGATTTCGGCCGGATGATCCGTCCGCCGGCTGCTTCCACGCGGTCGAGCACGTTTTGCAGGTCGGGATTGGCATTGAGGTGCACAAGTACGCCATGGGTTTCACTGGGCTGGTAAGCCTCGTGCTGGCAGAGCGCGGCGCCGACGCCTTTGTGCGGAAATATCCCCATTTTAAGTCCGCCGAAATCCACCAACTGGATGTCCATTTCAAAAATGGCATCGTAGAATTTTTTTGCACGGTTGAGGTCGGTTGCCGGAATTTCGAACCATGTAGTCCAGGATTTCATTGTTCAAAAACGTTGATGCGTGAAAGTAGTAAGACAGGAAACAAATTTAAGCACCGCTTATTTAAAAACAAATTGTTTCCTTTAAAAAGGAACAAATTTGTTCCTAAAACATTTTTTCAACCAAAAATCAGACAAGAAAAAATCAGGCTTCCGGTTCTGTTGTTTCCCGGTAAGACATTACCCACAGACCTGCAAACGTAATCAGACCGTTCAGCAGGATGGTCAGGAAACCCACATCGAACCACTGCTTGCAGCTGGTTTCAACAATCCAGGTGAGCAAGGGCGCCAGGATGCAAAGCAGGAGTACCGCCGGAATTTCAATGGGCTGTTTATCGCCCCGTGGAATGCGCAGTGCCCAGGGATGCAACTGGAGTTTGGTGAACAAGCCAAAGCTAAACAGCCCCAGAAGCGGGCCGTAGGTGTATCCGGCAATTTTAAAGATCAGGGAGATCACCGCCATGCCGCTGAACATATTCAGGAACAAAATGATCGCAATAAACACCAGGGCAAATCCGAGGTGAACCATTGTGCGGGCGCGTTTTTGCTGGGCGGATGTTGCTTCGGCAAAGGCTATTTTATCCTGTTCGGGGGCGTAAGGATCGGGGTGTTGTTGTTTTTTCTCAAAATTTAAAAAGTCGATGCAAAACGAAGTCGTCAGCGCCGTCAGCGCGCTATCGGAACTGGCATAAGTGCTGGCGATCAGGCCAAGGATAAAGAAAATCCCGGCCAGGGTATCCAGGTGATAAAAAGCAATTTTGGGATACAATTCATCGGTGCGCACCGGAATCTCGATACCCAGCGAACCGGCATACATGTAGAGCAGGGCGCCCAGCATCAGGAAGGCCAGGTTGATAATGATCAGGTAGATGCAAAAGACGAACATGTTCTTTTGCGCTTCCCGGATGTTTTTGCACGCCAGGTTTTTTTGCATCAGGTCCTGATCGAGGCCCGTCATTACGATGGCGATCAGGGCGCCACTGACGAATTGTTTGACAAAATGATTGGGGTCTGAAAAGAAATTGTCAAAAAAGAAAATCTGGCCGTACCGGCTGTCGCGCACAGCCCCCCACAGATGGCCCACATCCAGATGCATGGCCTTGCCCACCGTGATCACGGTAAAAACGACCGCAGCAATGAAAAACGTGGTCATGATGGTGTCCGTCCAAATGATGGTTTTCAGGCCGCCTTTAAACGTGTAGGCATAAATCAGCCCCATCATCAGCGTAACTGTGAGCACAAAGGGCACGCCCAGGGGTTGAAAAACAAAGGTTTGTAAGACAAGCGCCGCCAAAAACATCCGGGTAGCTGAACCAAAGGTGCGCGAGAGGATGAAAAACCCGGCGCCGGTTTTATAAGACCAGTAGCCAAGACGGCGTTCCAGATAGCCGTAGATCGACGTCAGGTTGAGCCGGTAATACATGGGCATCAGCACCGTAGCGATAAACAGGTAGCCCAGTAAATAGCCCAATACCACCTGCATGTAGCCAAATCCGCGGTTAAGGCCGCTTTCCAGGCCAACAGCGCCCGGCACCGAAATGAAGGTCACGCCACTGATGCTGGTCCCGATCATAGCGTAGGCTACCACATACCAGGGCACCTTGCGATTGGCCAGAAAAAAGCCCTCGTTGCTCACGTTGCGCCCGGTAATCAGCGCTACCCCAACCAGCATAGCAAAGTAGAGAAAAAGAACAATTAGAACCAGCGTAGGGGTGAGTGTTCCTGTCATAATCTTGCCAAAATTTACGGGGCCAGCGCGGCAAATATAGGCGCATTTTTAGTTTATTCCCTCCCATTCCACCGTGCAGCGGGAATTAGCCCTAATGATCAGTCGAGCTGCACCTGGTTTTCCTGCCAGGCTTGCCCGTTCAACAAATTTAGCATGGCCGCCGTCATGGCAGTCACACCGGTCCGGATCGTCAGGTCGGGATACGGATTGAATTCTTCGTGATGCAAGGGTGGTAAAAACCCGACCGGCTGTCCGGCAGCATCAAACATATCCGGTTGTACACTGCCAAGCCAGGAAAGCAAGATCGGGATTTGGCCATCGAGCCCATACCCTGAAAAATCTTCGCCAAAGGTGTATGGCGGTTCAGTGCGCACCTGCTCTTTTTCCAAAATTTCGGCAAAAACCGCTTCAACCCGGTTGGCCAGCGCCACGTCGTTGAACAAAGGCTTGGTGATAAACGGCCGTTCAATGATTTTGGGAAATTTTTCCTCGGGCAAACCCGAGGCCGCAGCCTCCGCCCGGCATATCCGTTCGATGGCCTCCATCATTTGCCGGTACACGGCCTCCGTCTGGCTGCGCAAGGTCAGTTTGAGCGCCACCTTCTCCGGAATAATGCTATGCTTGGAGCCACCATGAATGGAGCCCACACTCAAGACTGCCACCTCAGTAGGCGCAATCTCCCGCGAAACGATCGTCTGAAACCGGGTGATCAAATGCGCCGCCAGCACAATCGGATCCACACTCGTATGCGGATTCCCGCCGTGCCCGCCCACGCCGTACACATCGATGTCGACAAACTGTGTGAGTGCAAAAGCCCAGCCCTTGGCAATGCCCACCGTGCCGGCCGGCAGCGTAGGCGAAACATGCCAGGCCAGGGCGGCATCCGGACGGCCGAAGCGCTCGTACAACCGGCCTTCCCGGATCATTACATCGGCGCCGTTCCAGCCCTCCTCGCCATCTTGCGCCACCAGCAGTGCCGTACCCGACCAATGGTCGCGCAGGGCATGCAGGCAGTACCCGACAAAGGGCAACATCGCACTGTGCATGGAATGTCCGCATTGGTGCCCCAACTGCCCGTCGGTGCAGCGCCAGGGCGCCGGGCGCCGGTCGGGAATAGGCAAAGCGTCCATGTCGGCGCGATAGAGAATGGTTGGCCCGGGACCGTTTTTCAGCACCGCCGCCACACCGGTGCGGCCAACGCCTTCCGCCACCTCAAAGCCGGCACGGCGCAACTCGGCAGCCTGTTTTTTGGCTGTCCGCTGGCAGTCCAGGCCGAGCTCGGGGTGCCGGTTGTAGTCGCAAAAAAGTTCAAAATAGTGCGGGTACTCCGCCTCAACCAGCGTTTGGATGCGTTGGAGCAGCTTGGTATCTGTGTGGTCCGATTGCATAGTGCGACAAATTACGGGATTGCGCCGACAAGTTCGGCCACAGGGCTTTTCAGGTAAATCCTGTTAGATTTGTTCCAATTGAATTTCTTAACGCAAGTTGTGACCTATTAATTTAATTCGAGAAACTGCCGTTGGCGAGGACGCCAACGGCGGCATTTCGTTGAAAAGCGTGCACAAATCGCCATTGTTGGCGTCCTCGCCAACAATTTGCTTCATAAGGATATTGCATGGTCACAACTTAAGTTACTTAAAACTATGCAGAGCCTGCTTTCCAATAAACGCCGGACCCAAATCCAAAAACTGTTTTGGATTACACTCTCCTGGACCATTGTTTCCATGTATCAATTTTTCAACGGGTACATCACGCTCACCGGAGCGAACTGCAATCTTGCCGGAGTCGATCCGTATTTGCATTTTAAAGGCAGCCTGCTGGTAGGGGTGCTGGCAGGCCTCACCGGTGGCAGCGCGATCATTTTTTTATGGGAAAACTGGCTGCGGACCAAACCGTACGGCCAAACCCTGATCAACATGTTCCTGTCCTTTTCAGTGGTATACCTGATGGTATCCATCCCAACCGGCCTGTTTTTTCGCATCCACGAAAATGGATATTCCCTGACCGATTTAAAATTATGGCAAACCGTACTGCAGGATCACCTTCGACCAAATCAACTTTTCAGCTACTCATTCTGGCTTTTTGTAGTGCTGACAACGCTGGTTATTTTGTTGGTAAATGAAAAATACGGACCGGGAACTTTTCGCGCTTTTTTACTTGGAAAATATTTTCACCCCAAACGGGAAGAACGCATTTTCATGTTTCTGGACTTGCGCGCCTCTACCGCCATCACTGAAAAACTCGGCGATGAGCGCTATTTCAATTTTATCAATGACGTTTTTCGGATAGCCACCCCCGCCATCCTTTATTCAAAAGGCGAAATTTACCAGTATGTCGGCGATGAAATTATTATCAGTTGGAAACCGGAGTTCGGTGCCCAAAACGCTAATTGCCTGAATTGTTTTTTTGAAATTCAAAAAGCGCTCCGGCAACGGCACACCTATTTTGAAACCCGGTACCAGGTACAACCCGAGTTTAAGGCCGGACTGCACTTCGGCTTCGTCATCGCCGGGGAGGTAGGCGTGGTAAAACGCGATATTGCGTATTCGGGCGATGTGCTGAATACCACGGCGCGCATTCAGTCGAAATGCAACGACCTCGGGGTAAATATCCTGGTATCCAAACTGCTGATCGACCAGATCAACCCGGAAAACAACGGCTACACGCCCAAGCCGATCGGCGATATGGAACTACGCGGCAAAGCGGAGAAAGTGGCGCTTTTTACGATTTGATTTTATGCACCACGGAGACTTGGAGCACACGGAGTTTGACTGCCTTCGGCATTATAATTGTTGACAGGAATAACATGCCCTACTTTCGAAAAAAATGTATTTATGCGAATATCCGTCTTCCTCATTTCGCTCCTGACCTCCCCCCTGCTCCTGAGCCAAACACCCAACGTTGTAGTCCCAATTGGGCATACAAGCCTGGTTCTCTGCACGGCTATTTCTCCGGATGCCGAGGGAAAATTCATTTTGACCGGTGGTTATGAAGGTCTGGCAAAACTTTGGGACAAAAATGGCCATGAACTCCAAACATTCAAGGGGCATACCGGTGGAATTGAATCGGTAGCTTTCTCGCCCGACGGCCAGTATGTCCTGACGGGCAGTCAGGATGCGACCGCGCGGCTGTGGGCGCTGGACGGAACGGAACTGGCTGTTTTTAAAGATAAAACTATCGATCAGGAATATTCAAGTGATGGAGCCACCTGGAATATAAATGTGGACATTATGTGCCTGGCTTTTTCGCCGGACGGAAAATTCATTTTGACTGGAAACCGAAGCGGAGCAGTCCGATTGTGGGACTTGAAAGGCAACGAACTCCAGTCATTTGGAAAATCAGAATTAGAATCTGTCGATGAGCAAAATTCCGGAGCATTTGCCGGAGACAGAGCTGATCTGTTTGAAATTACTTTTCTGACGTTTCTGCCCGAAGCAAAACAAATTTTGGCGATCGACCACCTAAAAGCCAGGTGGTGGAATTTAAATGGTGAAAAAGTTCGGGAAGTCGAGATATGCACCTTCGAAAATGTCTACAATACGGCAATTGCTTCATCCGATGGAAATACATTGCTGTGTTCCTGTAAGGATTCCTTGAGTTCGACTGATTTCCATACAGGTAAAAAAGTCACGTTAAGCGATTCTGCAGATTACAGTTTACTGGATTTTTCACCGGACGGAAAGCATTTTCTGACCTCTTCCATCGATAGTATAAGCCTTTGGAACCTGAAGGGCCAAAAAGTTCAATCTTTTTGTGGTTTCGGTAAATCGCAACATTCGAGTGCCTTCTCCGCGAACGGGCAATACCTGACAACGGTTTTATGTGCCGGCTCGGTGACTTTGTGGGATTTGGCCGGCCATAAATTAACAACACTCCAGGGCTATTCGAAGGAGAACTCCGTGGCCCTTTTTTCACCCGATGGGAAAAGCATTTTTTTAGGCGATGCTACTGAAACAGTACGCAAATGGGACTTGACCGGAAACAGAATTTCAAGAATACCCGGAAAAGTGAACGACCCCTGGTCAATCGCCTTTTCGCCATCGGGTAACTTAACTGTAACCAACAGTAAAGACTCTGTAAGAATATTGAATGCCGACGGTTTGGAAACTGCCCGTTGGAGCACCGAGTACGAATACGTGGAAATGCTCGACCACGGGAGGCTCGTCCTGGCGTATGATCAAAATTGTGCGGGTAAATTGTGGGATTTGAATGGGAAGCCGGTCAGGCGGTTTTCAGATGACAATATCGAGGTCGATTCGCTGTGTTTTTGTAACGGCAAAGCGTTTTTTTTATCCGGAAGGGAAGGAGAAGTTGACAGGCTGAAAATGTGGGATTTCAACGGGAAACGCATCGCCGAAATGGCCGTTGATCAGCTCCCGGGCTACCTGGCGGGTAATCAACCAGATTGGAGATTGGGGCTCTCGCCGAATGTCGATTATTATGTTTCTGAAGGACGCTACCAGAACCTTAAAGACCCCGGTTTGGCCTCAAAACAACTAACAGGAAAGTACATCCCCTATATGCTTGGTTTTTCACCCGATGGGAAGCGCTTCCTGACGGTAATTCCGATCGGCGTACTCCAGGTTTGGGACGCAAAAGGCAATGAACTCTGGAGGAAAGAAAGCCACAATTGCTCTGTGAACTCCGCTGTTTTTTCGCCAGATGGCAACTATGTGCTGAGCGCCGGGTCTGATGACCACAGCCTCAAACTTTGGGATGCTTCAACAGGTGAAGAACTTGCCACAGTGGTGTTCATTGGTTCAGATGATTGGGTCGTCACAACTCCGAAAGGACTGTTTGACGCTTCCCCCAGTGCCATGCGGCTCATGCACTTTGTCGTTGGCCTGGAAGTGATCGAACTGGAACAACTCAAGGAACGCTATTACGAACCTGGCTTGCTCCAAAAAATGCTCGGAATCTCTTCGGAGCCGCTGCGCACGGTAACGGGTCTCGATACCATCGGGCTTTACCCGATCGTGCACCTGAAATTAGATACCCTGCAAAACAAACTTCATATCAGGCTCAACCCACGTAGCGGCGGCGTGGGCAAGATTAGTGTTTTCGTGAATGGCAAGGAAGTTATGGAAGACGCCAACCCCGTTAGCGGCTATACAAAAACGCGTGATACCGTCGCCAATATTGACTTGGAGAAATACGCCCGCTATTTCCTTTTTGACAGCCTGAATGAAGTCGCTGTGCGGGCATACAATGCTGAAGGTTGGCTAAAAAGTGCACCAAAAAATGTGGTTTACCGCCCAACTTTTGCCCGTTCAAGTAATGTTGACAGAAACATACCAACCACCAAGACCCGTTCGCTCAAACGAAAGCCAACACTGCACGCCATCGTGGTAGGCACGGCCAACTACGCCGGAGAAGAGCTTGACCTGAAGTACGCTGCCAAAGATGCCCGGGACATAGCATCGGCTATACGGCAGATCGGGAATCAGTTGTTTGAAGATGGCGTTTATGTTCAGCTGCTCAGCACCGACAGCCTTGACCAAACGTCCCTGCCCACGAAAAACAATATTCACAAGGCTTTTGAACAGGTGAAAACCCGGGCCAAGGCCGAGGATATCCTGGTCGTGTACTTTTCCGGTCACGGCCTGAGTTATGGCGATGCGGATCAGGCTTTGTTTTACTACCTCACCCAGAGCATGGCCAACGAGAACCTCAGCGATGCGGGTCTGCGCGCCAGCCGCACCATTTCCAGCGCTGAACTCACGCGTTGGATCAACGACATTCCCGCCCTCAAACAAGTGCTCATCCTCGATGCCTGCAACTCCGGCCGGGTCGTCGAGAACCTGAGCATGGGAAGAAAAAGCGTGAACTCCTCCCAAATCCGTGCACTCGACCGTATGAAAGACCGCACCGGTATGTTTGTGCTCACGGGAAGTGCTGCCGACAAAGTCAGTTATGAAGCGGGCCAATACGGGCAGGGTTTGCTCACATACAGCCTCTTGCAGGGTATGAAAGGCTTGGCACTCACAGCGGACAAACGCGTAGATGTCAGCACACTGTTCGAACATGCGCGTGACCAGGTGCCCCTATTGGCTAAAGGGATAGGCGGTGTGCAGACCCCTATGCTGACCGGGCCGCAGGGCGGCAGTTTTGATATTGGTGTAGTCAATGAAAATGTAGAAATTCCTCTGGCAGAAGTCAAGCCTGTTTTCATCCGAAATAACTTCCAGGATGCCGAAGATTTTGGCGATCCCTTAGACCTGACAGCAGCACTGGATGACTATTTTCGGAAAATAACCCTGCATGGAGCCCAATCGAACATCATCTACGTAGACGTAGCCGAATATGAAAACGCCTATTCGATTAAAGGACTCTACACGATCACCGGAGAAAATGTGGCCCTCAAAGGCCGCTTATTTAAAGGTAAATCGCCGATCGGTAAAGCATTTGATCTTTCTGGCAAAAAAGATGCGTTGACGGCACTGGCTGAGGAAATTATCGAGGCCGTGTCGAAGATGCTCTATGATTGATGCGTTAAGCGTGTTAATATGTGTTTGATTGAAGGTCAATTGAATCTAAAGTCCCTAGAACCCATCTCAAAACTGGCGCTGGTGCTGAAACGGATGGCTGAAGGATGAAGACAAGGCAATTTTTTGCAGGCATAGTGGTGCTATGGTAAAAAAAATTGAGGCAGTATTCGGCCTTCAGACGCTGTTTCAGCCCGGCAGGTAGTTTTGAGATGGGTTCTAATTCCTTAGGTAATTTCCAATAGAGGTAGATGCAAAATTGACTCCAGGTAATGTTCTCCAACGCTTTTGCGCAAATCCGGGTTTTTCGATGTCCGGCGGCAGGCACGGTTCAAAAAAATCACAACCCCTTGCCGCTAAACTCCCGCCAATCCTATACCTTAAGCCCAATAAACCGCGCGCTATTTTCTAACCTTTTGATTTCCCAACTATGGCAACCATTCTGAAAATTGGAAACGTCGATGAAAATGCCCTGCCAGCCGACAGGCACAAATTTCTGGAGCTCTACCACGCCGGCATGGCGCCCGGCCTGCAAAGCAAACTGATGTTTCGCGACGAGGCTACCTGGCGCAGTTTCGAGCCGGTACCCGGCCGAAAGATCAAAGAGCTGCAACTGTTCCTGAAAAAAACCGGCTTCATGCCGAAGGCCGCCGTAGATGGGGTGTTTGGCTATGCCACACAGGCAGCCACACGCTTGTTCCAGGAATATATCCGCAGTGTGGATGGCCAAAAAGATATCGGTACGCCGGATGGTGTAGTTGGGCCGTTGACCTGGAGTTTTGTCGATGCCTGGCAAAAGGACAAGGCCCGAAAAAAATCCTATGTATGCGATTGGGGCAGCACCAACTACCGAAAATCAACGCCGGAGTTTAGAAAATGGACCAAGCTGCTAAGTGCCGCAAAAAAGCATTTTTCAAAAATAAAAAACGAGCACCCTATTCTCCAACTTGTCGAGCAGTTTGACCGGCCCACCGATACCCAAAAAGTTTCCGAGTGGGATACCCGCAGCAAAACGATCCACCTCATCGGTATCCGCTGCGGCGAAGACGAGCGCATTTCCGGTACCCGCCGCGAAAACAACGACCTGTTTGTCCTGCTCATCAACGGCCAGGTGTTCAAGTTTTGGGGCTCCACCGACCCAAGCCCGAACATGGCCGACCGGGCCGATCTGCCTTTCCTCGTCGAAAGCCAGCACGAATACCGCTTTGGCTGGCACAAACTCAGCCATGCCACCAAAATTTACCAGGCGCTGCGCCCTGCCGGCCCCGGCGTACTGGTGTTCCGCGACAAAGATTTTGACCGCTCGCTCACAACAGCCGACGTAAAACGCGGGCTCGACCCATCGCCCAATACCACCATCAACATCCACTGGTCGGGCATCGGCACCACCAATTTTTCGGCAGGCTGCCAGGTGATCGCCGGCAATGCGTACATCAACCCCGACGGCAAACTCATCGATTGCTCGCATTTTGCCGCCCGCAACCAGAACGACCTGCTCACCCGCAGAACACGGGGCGCCTACAACGTGTTCACCGATCTCATCCTGACCTATGCGCCGCCCGGCGTGCAAACCATACGCTACATGCTGGGGCGCGATGAAACGTTCCAAAATTTCAAGGGCTGGGATGAAAGCTTCATCGCCGAAGATGTGAAGCAACTTCGGAAAGGCGGCTTTTGACCGAACCTGCAATCCGCCATTTTGAAAAAACAGCGATCATTTAATTTGCCGGAAGCCATCGGCATACCAACAAGCATGAAAAAACTTCAATTCCCGACTGCCCATACCGTACTGCTCCTCATCGCAGCCCTCGTTGCCGGCCTGACCTGGATTATCCCGGCCGGGCAGTTTGACCGCCTGAGCTACAACAAGGATCAAAAGCAATTCGTGCGTAGTCATGTCGGCCAGGACAGTATTTTCCCCGCCGAACAAGCCACGCTCGACCGGCTGGGCATCAAGGTCCCCCTGGAAAAGTTCACCAACAGCGACATCTGGAAGCCCGTGGCTATCCCAGGCACCTACCAAAAACTGGATAGCAAACCACAGGGATTTATGGCCTTCCTGCAATCGCCGCTGCGCGGCATCATGGAGGCGATCGACGTGATTTTGTTCGTGCTGATCATCGGCGGTTTCATCGGCGTGGTGTACCACACCGGCGCGTTCGATGCCGGCGTTGCCTGGCTGGCCCGCACCCTGAAGGGGCGTGAGTCGCTGCTCATCGTGATCATCACCTGCCTGATCGCTGCCGGCGGTACCACCTTCGGGCTGGCGGAAGAAACCATTGCGTTTTACCCCATCCTGGTGCCGGTTTTTCTGGCGGCGGGCTACGACGCCATGGTAGCCCTGGCAGCTATTTACATCGGCTCCTCCCTGGGCACGATGGCCTCAACGGTCAATCCCTTCAGTGTGATCATCGCCTCCGATACCGCAGGCACCAACTGGGTCAACGGCATCGAAGGCCGCGCATTCATGCTGGGCGCCGGTTTGCTGCTTTGCCTGTGGTACATTATCCGCTACGCGGAACGGGTGAAAAAAGACCCGTCGAAATCGCTGATCTACGATCAAAAAGAACAGATCGAAGCGCTCTTTTTACACACGAAAACCGATAAGCCACCGGCCTTTACCCCCTCAATCCGGCTCACGCTCTTCGTATTTATTTCCTGCTTTGTGGTGATGATCTACGGCGTTTCGCGACTGGAATGGTGGTTTCTGGAAATGACTACGGTGTTTTTTGCCGGATCGCTGTTGATCGCGCTGATTGCCCGTATCCGGGAAAAAGCCTTTGTGGAGGCTTTCGTCAAAGGCGCGAATGACCTGTTGGGGGTAGCGCTCATCATCGGCATTGCGCGCGGTGTGACAGTGTTGATGGAAAACGGCCTCATCAGCGACACCCTGCTGTACTACTCCAGTAATGCCGTGCAGGGCATGGGCAAAGGCTTGTTTATCAACGTGATGATGCTGTTATACGCCGGCCTGTCGTTTTTTGTGCCTTCCTCTTCCGGTATGGCGGTGCTCACCATGCCCATCATGGCGCCACTGGCCGACGTGGTTGGTATCGGCCGCGAAATGGTGGTGAGCGCCTATTCCTACGGGCAGGGTTTGTTTGCCTTTATCAACCCGACCAGCCTCATCCTGGCCTCGCTGGCGATGGTGCAAGTGGGTTTTGACAAATGGATGCGGTTTATCACCCCGCTGCTATTGATGCTGCTGGTACTGTCTTTGGCGGTGCTGACGGTGGGGGTGTTGTGATTTTTTTGGGGACGACTCGCCCTGCGACTTTTGTGACGACTCGTCCTACGACTTAAAGTCGTAGGACGAGTAAAAACTACCGACAACGCAATAAAAATGCGCGGCGGCAAACCGTTCCAGTTTGCCGCCGCGCCTGCTTTTTAGGTGCATTTTTTACCTGTTAGCGCGAACCAGCGGTTCGCGTTACTTTCCGCACCGAATTTCCGACCCGCACCAGATACATCCCCGGCGCCCAGGCCGTAGCATCTACCCGGAATTGCTGTGCACCGGCCGGCAGTTCACCCGACCAGATGCTGGCCATCAGCCGGCCCGTCAGGTCGTAAACAGCCACCTGGACGGGACTTTTCTCCCGAAGGGTAAAATCAACAAAAAACTGGTCGCGCACCGGGTTGGGATACACCTCCAGATCATTGGCCGCCCCGTCGGCAACGGAAGCCGAGGTGGTGTTCAGGCCGCCAGGCACCGGCACAAACTGATCGAGGTAGAGCCGGTATTCGCCCGGGCCGAGGTTGATGTCGGTAGCAGCATTGGTTACATCGAGGGTGTTGCCGGTGTAGTACTCGTACCAGGTACCGGTGTGTTGGAAGTTCAGGTTGGCGGTAGTGGCAGTCATGCCCACATTAGCCATCACGACGGCGTTCATGCCGGCGCTATTCAGGTAAATATTTTTGACCTGGCCACTGCCGATATTCAACTGAAAATCGCTGGTTTCAAACAAATCCTGCGTGGTCCGCAGGTGCAACAGTGCAGCAGTGACATCGTGCAGGCGGCGGCGGTATGGGTCATCGACGAAATCCCAGCGGATAGGCTTGGGGTCGAGGCGGCAGTTGTTAACAGTGCCGTCTACGCAGCGGTTGATGGAAAAATCGTAACCCAGTTCACCGAATTCCCAGAGCATTTTGGGCCCAGGCACAGTATACAGCAGGTTAGCCAGCATTTCGAGGCGGCGCATAGCCACAATAGATGAACGCACGTTGTAACTCGGGATACTGTTGTTGCCGAAGGTCAGGCATTCGTAGGCGATGCGCTCCTCGTCGTGGCTTTCCATGTAGCCGATGAGGTGCGGGGCATTCCAGCCGCGTTGGGTATGGCTGACCCAGCGGAGGTCGGCACTGGTACCGGAAGAAAAGCCGAGGGCGACATCCTTGTACGCGCCGTACATGTTGCCCCAGAGCATCATGCCGTATTCTGCCAGTTCTTTCTCCTCGTCGTTGTCGGCAAAGTGTTCGAGGATGACATAGATTTCTGGGTCAACGCTCCACATAAAGTCGGCGTAATTCTTCCAGATGGCTACCCGGGAACCATCGTATTGCCCCCAGGCGCCCACATTGCCGAGGGTGTTTTTTTGGGTAAAACCCTTGGAGAGGTCGAAGCGGAAGCCGTCAATTTTGAACTCCCTGATCCAGTACTCCAGGCAGTTTTTCACATAAATTTTGGTGAGCGCGCTTTCATGGTTGAAGTCGTTGAACACGTTGAATTCGTGTTTTGCAATAGGATTTAGCCAGGGATTGTTGGCAGCGGGACGGTTGTTGGCGGCGTCCCAGTAGAGTTGCGCAAGCGGGCTCAGGCCGGTAGCCTGGTTGAACACCACGTCCATGATCACCGCGATATTTCGCTGGTGGCAAGCGTCGATGAAGCGTTTAAAATCCTCTGCTGTACCGTAATACTTATCGAGGGCTTTGTGAAACGAGGGGTTGTATCCCCAGCTGATATTCCCCTCAAACTCACTAACCGGCATGAGTTCAATGGCGGTTATGCCGAGTTTTTCCAAATAATCCAGCGTATCGAGCAAGGTGGCATAATCGTGCCGGTCGATGAAGTCGCGCAGCAAAAGTTCGTACACTACGAGATCCGTCTTTTTGGGCCGGGTATAGTTTGTGGCCTGCCAGTTAAACGTCGGTTGGGCTGTTTGCAAAACCGACACCATGCCGAATGTTTTTCCGGCGGGGTACGGCAGCAGGTTGGGGTACGTGAGCGGCGGAATAAATCCGTCGTTCCAGGGGTCGAGCACGAGTGTGCTGAGCGGGTCGGCAATTTTGAGCACGCCGTCTACCAGGTACTGGAAGCGGTAAGGCTGGCCGGGGGTGAGGCCGGTGAGTTCGATCCACCAAATGTTGTTCAGCGCATTCCGCTTGAGCTGGTAGTTGTTGTCCGGCTTCCAGTCGTTAAAGTCGCCGAGGAGGTGAATCACTTGTTTTCCCGGCGCATACAGTTGCAGGCGCACGGTCGTGTCGTCGATGTAGTTGATGCCGTATTGCGTGCCGGCAGGCGGGTTTTCCGGGGCCTGGCTGGCCGGCACGATGTAGGTAAAACGGGCCGTATCACTGTCACCGTTTGCTTCGGCGACTACTTCCACCGTATGCACGCCGTTGGCTGCTGTGAGGGTAGTTTCGAGCAGGGTGCCGTTGGTGGTGTACACCGGGCTGCCGTTGTCGTAAAGCGACAGGGTGGCCGGGTTGGTAGAGGCCGCTTTGACGGGTATCTGGCTGCCGGCCGTGGTGAGCAGTAATTCTGCCGTGGGCGTAACAATCGCCGTTTGCAAGCCGATATTATCCGGGTACACCGTGTAAAAAATATCGCTGCCGTCGGTGGCGCGGCCGACTTTGCTGCCATCCGTACTCCGGAACACCATGGCCAGGCTTTGCACCGTTTCGCCGGGCTGTATGTTGAAAAACGACTTGATGTTGAACGACTTGGTCCAAAGGTTGGCGCCGGCATTGGTCATGGCGCCCACGGGGTCGGCAACGCCCCAGGTAGTGGTCACGTGTTTCCAGTCGGACGGCGAACTGCTCTGATTGGTAATAACGCCGAGGTGCGCATACACCGGGCTCGTGCCAACCAGTGCGCCGTTACCTTGCGTGGCATCAAAGGTGATGGTGACGTCGTCGGCAGTTTTTGGAAAAACAGGGATGCAACTGACCTGGGCAGTGAGATGAAGGGGAAGAAGGAGGAGCAGGAACCCCACCCCCATCCCCTCCCCCCAAGGGGAGGGGAGCCTCCTCTCATTCCAGATTTTCAGCAGCGTGAGGGCAAGCCCCCCTCCCCCCGGGGGGAGGGGATGGGGGTGGGGTTGAAACAGACTTGAGATCATAAGCCGGAGATTGGCCCCACGGAAAGGGAGTAATTTCATTATTGACGGTAAATACTTCATACAAAAGCGGTTTTGGTACAAAAAAAAATCCCATCTCATCCGGTAAGTGGTGAAATAGGATAGGGCGGTTTCGGGGCTAATATACGATTTCCGCCCGCAGGAAAACAAGCGCTGCGCCGTCTGAATCTTCGCCTGCTGAAATCCGGCAAAAAAAAATTCAATCCAGCTGTAATTTTTACGCCGCTCCTGTTACTAATAAGCCAAACTGACTTTTAAACGCATGACAACACCCGAACAGGTTTTCCTGCAGCAGCTCGAAACGAATATGGGCATCGTTCATAAAATCGTCCTGCTGTATGTCGACCATCCCGACGACCGGCGCGACCTGCAGCAGGAAATCCTTTACCAGGCTTGGAAGGCATTTCCGGGGTTCCAGGGCCGGTCTAAGTTCTCCACCTGGTTATACCGGATCAGCCTGAATACTGTACTGACCTACCGGCGGCGTCAAAACACCACTACCGAAAGTTTGGAACACATTCGGGAACAACCGGTGGCGGCGCCAGAATCCACCGACAATGCCGAACGCCTGCACCAGGCCATCCGTCAACTGCCGGAAACCGAACGCGCCCTCGTAGTGCTCCAACTCGACGGCTTCAGCAACGAAGACATTGCCGACATCACCGGCCTGACGAAAAACCATGTAGCCGTCAAACTGCATCGCATTAAAAATGAACTTATTAAACGCCTTAATTATGGATCTTCAACAGGAATGGAACCGGCTGAATGAACGCCATTTTTCGCTCGTCGAGCCGGTACGGCTGGCCGTTTCGGACCTGATGCGGCATCCGGTAGAATCGCCACTCGCAAAACTGCGCCGCAACGCCCGGATTAATATGGGCTATGCCGTGGCTTTTATCCTGCTTTTTATCGCATTGTTCGTCTTGAATGCGCACCCGTATATCCGCATTTGCCTGGGCATTTTGATTGTTGCCTACCTGGTGGCCGTGGTTTTTACCGGATACAAACTGCACCGCTTGCCTTCAGTCCCGGCTTTGGATGGCCCCCTGCTTCCGGTAATGAAGACCTACCATGACCAACTTCGCGCCTGGATCAACTGGCAGGAACGGGTGGCCTTGTTCATCTATCCGATCTCCATTGCCGGCGGCTTTTTTTTAAGTCTGGCCACCAAAGCCGACCTCGACGTCGCTTTGCACGATCCCAAAACACTGGCCATTTTGATCGCTGCCGTGCTGGTGCTTACGCCGGCGGGTTTTTGGCTGGCACGCTGGATGAACAATCTGGCTTTCGGCACCTATCTCAATCAACTAAAAATAAATATTGACGTATTGGAAAAACCGGAATAATCATGAAAAAGAAACAGCTTAAACAACTCGCAATCAGCCTGAGCGCCGGTGCAATGGTTGGCTATGCCGGCATGCAACTGGGCCGCTCCCTGGGCGACTTCATCCCAACCGCAGGCGCAACCCAAAAACTGCTGACCCTTGCCGTCGCCTTGTTTGCCACCTGGTTTGCCCTGGCGTTTCACGAATTGGCGCACCTGCTCACCGGGCTTGCCCAGGGGTTTCGTTTCCAGCTCTTTGTGGCCGGCTTCTTTGGTGTAAGACGCCATCCTGAAAACGATACTATTCAGTTGTATTTTAATACAGATATGCAGCTGTTCGGGGGCGTAGCGGCCACCCTACCCCGGGCACAGACTAACGACCTGGCCCGGCGCTTCGCCCGCGTTGTACTGGCCGGTCCGCTTGGTTCACTGTCGCTTGTGTTGCTGGGAAGCCTGACCACCTGGGCACTGTCGGACGGCGCCAGCCTGAGCATCCGCTATCTGGCTTATTTTTCGCTGGTCAGCGCCGTTGTTTCGGCAGCGCTGTTTTTAGCCACTACCCTACCCCGCCGCACGGGCATGTTTTTTACAGACCGGGCGCGCTA
The DNA here is from genome assembly GCA_020636075.1 of Lewinellaceae bacterium. GTDB lineage: Bacteria > Bacteroidota > Bacteroidia > Chitinophagales > Saprospiraceae > M3007. Next base: position 22,684 of record JACJYO010000015.1, read on the forward strand.
TTTCCGACTGATTTCCGGAGGAAAAACAGCTCAAATCGAACAAGCCATGCTTGAACTAATCGCATTTTTCCAGGCAGGAAAACCGCTCGAAGCAATCGATATGGCGCAGGTTGATCTTATCCGTGAAGACCCGGATTATGCCCTGTATGCCGATTATTATGCCTTTTATCACCATATGGCCACCGGGAATACCCAGAAAGCGCTCGGGGCCGCCGAACGCCTCAGTCAGTTGGCAGACACTATGCCTGTTGCTTTTCGAGCCGAGTTTTGGAAAGAAGTTTGTTTTGCCGCTGCCTACCTCCGGCAAGATGCTGCTGCCGCAAACGAGTGGTGGGCCAAAATTGAACGGCAGCTGGCAAAACGCGGCGATGTACCAGTACTGCGTCTGAAAGCAGCACTGCACCTCGTAAATGGCCGGATGGAAGAAGCCCGGCGCCTGGCCCGGCAGGGCTTGGACCAATTGGCCCAAAAAACCATGCGGAATGGCTCGGAACAGCTGGAGTTCCGGTTGCTGGAGGCTTTGGCACAGTAACTTGTTTGAAACAGGCTGCGTTTAGTGCGATAACGCATTGGGTTATTGTCGGTGCGACTTGTACGGATTCACATAGTAATTCGATCGCTGAGATTAGTGGTAAGACGACTTCGAGTCTAATGTCGTCAACTTTAGGGATGCTATAGTTGATAGGACGCGGAGGACACAGATTTTGCTCAAACCACTTTCTTTCATGCATATCTGCGGTCCGATTGCATTTTTTTAAAGATCATTGTACTACGCGACTATACTTTTTTAACGAAAAAAAATGGAGACTCCACCGCTTGCGCACCCCACCAAAGATGAAATCAAAAAATACCGGCACTGGTGGGACAGCCTGACCGAGCCCTGGAAACAGGCCTTCAATGAAGCCTTTTTGCACCAATCAAACACCCAATTCCCGCCAGATGAAACCCTGCATCTGATCTGGAACACAGGCCCCTTGCGTTTTGCCGGCCCATCGGCAATGTTTCCCAATACGACAATTGCGTTGGATGACCTTTCCGGTGTCGTCCAACTGCCCAATGTGGAAATCCTGGTGGTAACCAACCATAATATTCAGTCCTTAACGGAGATCGCACATATGACCGGTCTGAAGTCGCTGTTTGTATTCAGTAATAAATTGCGTTCAATTGAGGGCGTAGAAAACCTGAAAAGCCTGAGAAACCTGTATTTTAACGATAACCAGGTGGAATCCTTACGGCCACTGGCAAACCTGACCCAACTGGAGACAATCCATTGCGCGCATAACAAGATCAGCACCCTGGATGGGATCGGCATGGACCACAAGGCTGCCCTGGAAAACTTCTATTGCCTGCCCAATGACAACTTGTTGAGCGTTGATGTGCTGGACTTTGAGCGCCGGACACGCATTGCCTGTAAAAAAGGATAGCAGGTTGCAGGTATGAATTACCACTTTGTGGTTGCCCATCGCCGACGGATGCATGCTCGAAAAATAAAATTTTTACGGAGTTGAACCGCACACCTGTCTTTTATATCCGGGATTCAAACACAGTCAAATCATTCAACCCAATATTAACAATCTAAATCTTTAATTATGGAAGGCACAATGGCAACCATTATCCTGTTTGCAGGCAATTTTGCACCAAGAGCCTGGGCGTTTTGTGAAGGGCAAATTTTGTCGATCGCGAGCAATACCGCGCTCTTTTCCCTGCTTGGGACGACCTACGGCGGCGACGGCAGAACAACCTTTGCCCTGCCTGATTTTCGCGGTCGTGTGCCGGTTGGCGCCGGTCACGGCCCGGGCTTATCCGATATCCATTTAGGGCAAAAAGGAGGTTCTGAGCACGTCACCATGACAGTGGCCCAAATGCCTGCGCACACGCACCAGGTAACGCCGAAAGTAGCCATCTCGACCGGCAATGCCACAACCGACGAGCCCGACGGGAATGTCCTGTCCGGAACTGCCGCAAACACCTATGCGCCACCAGCTAACGCCAATGGTCAACTGGCCGGGGTAAGCGCTACCGAAACATCCGCCGGAGGCAACCAACCGCTGAGTATCGTCCAACCTTATCTTGGAATGCATTTCATCATTTGTATTCAGGGCCTCTTCCCCTCCCGGAGTTAAGCGGCTTGTGGCTGGCTGACAGCGAACCGCACAAAATCCCGGATTTTTCTGTTTTGAAAAGTCCGGGATATTAATTCCGGACAAACCTCTGATGCATTGATAATGCCTCCCCTCCGGATAACAGTGAGCCGGCAAATAAAAGTTGTTTGCACTCCACTACTGCCACTCCACCTCCCATTCAAATTGATTCGCTGTTTTAGATCAATTATCCAAAGCATCGTATCCAATTTGATACATTTGCCTGCCCGCACAATTCGGGCAAACACTGTTTTTTAGGCCTAAATTTTCTGGTATGAATCTGCTAGCAACCTTAACGCAAGTGATGCCGGTGTTTGGAATTGCGGGAACATTCCTGGTCATACTGGCTTATGACCGAAAAAACCTCGTTGAACGCGTAAAATCGAAGGGTATCGAAACGGAAGGCACTGTCGTGGAAATGCGCCGCAATCCGGGGAGCCTGTTCGGCGCCGCAGCGGGTGAAGGCGAGGCGCCTGTGGTTGATTTTACCACAAACTGGGGTACCCACAGACATTATTCAACCAATTACATGCCTGCATATCCGTACAAAGTCGGGCAAAAAGTGCGGCTGTGGTATTCCTTTTACAAATCCCGTCGGGATGTTGCCCTTGAAACCGACGTCCCTGGAATTATGCCGGCCGGATTGTTTCGCTGGGGTATATTTTTTTGCCTGCTGGGTTATCCGTTTTTGCTAAAAAAACTGCTGCTGCTGGGAAATTTTTGATCCGCCCGACAGGGTACCCCACACTGGATCAAAACCCCGAAGCTGAATATCTGCCCCAATTTTTTAATCCTAAATCTGGCGCAGCGAAACTGCTCCTGCACTCGGTGCACCGGTCATTCAAATCCCCCCTATTTTCACCGTTTCAGCTATGCATATTTACCTTAAGCTTCTGGCCGTTGCCTGCATCTGGGGCGGTACTTTCATCGCCACACGCATTGCCGCCCAGCATCTGGAACCCTTTGCCGGGGCCTTCCTGCGTTTTGCTTTTGCCAGTCTGGGTTTGGTTGCCCTGATGATCCTGCGGAAACGCCCCTGGCCGCGACCTGACCGGCAGGGCTGGGTACTGCATTTGGCACTGGCCTTATTCGGCATCATCGGCTACAATTTTTTCTTTTTCAGTGCCTTGAAAGTATTGCCGGCCAGCCGGGCTTCGCTGTTGGTTGCCTTAAACCCGGTCATGGTGCTGTTTGCCACGGCGCTTTTTTTTGGTGAAAAACTGCGCTGGCAACAGGTTATCGGCGGACTGATCGCCTTGTTTGGAGCAGTGCTGGTCATTGCACGGGGCGAGCTCGGCGCGCTGTTCGATCATTTTGGCCGGGGCGAAGCGCTGGCGCTGGGTTGCCCGGCTACCTGGGCGGTGTATACGCTGGTGAGCCGGCAAATATCTCCGGAGCAGACACCGCTGGCTACCACGGCACTCGTTTGCCTGCTGGGCACTGCCGGCTTGTTTCCCCTGGCGCTCCGGGAAGGGTTACCGCTGGCGAGCCTGCCGCCTGAAGTTTGGGTTGCGCTGGCCTACCTGGGACTTTTGGGCACCGTGTTGGGTTTCATCTGGTACACCGAAGGTATCCGCACGATCGGCACTACCCGCACCGCTATTTTTAACAATCTGGTGCCGGTTTTCGGAGTGTTGCTTTCGGTATTGTTGTTGAAAGAACGGGTATCCTGGGAAGTGCTCCTGGGCGGATTGCTGGTTGTGCTTGGTGTGGCGGTGATCAACGTAACGCCGTCTGGCAGACGGCGTTAAAAAGAGACAGTCCCCAAAGGTGACTTTTACCAATAATAGCACTAGGAAACACCAAATTCATTAGGCGTTTAAGTGCTCTTGATAGTGAAAAAACAACCATGCGACAGCCTCAAAAGAAATACACGTTCATTCAGCGCACAATGGCCAACGGGCAAACCCAAGCTTTTCCTTCCCGGTCAACGGCCAGTACTTGGTAATATCCAGCCTTCAAATCTTGAATATGCATGCCCGCCGTAGCCATCCCCTGCACCTTCTTCAATTGCCTGCCCAACAGGTCCACGACCCGGATTTCAACCAAATTCAACGAAACATCCCAGTCAACCCAATCTGTTGCCGGGTTGGGCCGGAGTTGAAAGGACGAAATAGCAGCTGGTCTATCAACCGTCGGTATTGGATTGTCCACCACATTAAATATGATCGTGCGCCGGACGGCACTCAGTAAAAAACTATCGCGGTATTCCCGGTATTCAATAGCTGCCAAATACTGCCCAATCCGGCGCGGGATGCCGGTAATCAGGCCGGTCACCGAATCGATCTGCACAACCGGATCACCTGCCAGGGGGGCCTGCGGGCTGTATTCGGGCTCGATAAAAGGACATTCGGCATAAGGCGGTCCGCAGGGCGGTGTCGGAATAGCGCCATCACAGGCATACAAAGAGGGTGGTTGCAAAGCCGAACCGCCACCCGAGTAGGGGGCTGCGAAACGGTATTCAAGTTTATCCCCATCGGGGTCAGTGGCTGATTGTGACAGGTTCACGGGTTGGTGAATACACAGTGCCGTGGTGGGCCAGTCCGGTAACTCCGGGCTGGAATTGTTTTCGTACATGGCCATTGCAGTGAGTTCCACCATGAACGTGGAGCCTACTTCGCCGGGGTTAATGATGTTTGAAAGCGTTTGCGTCAGGCAGCAGCGTTGGTATATGATGAAATAGCTGTCATCGGTCGGCTGCAGGAGGCGTTCGAACTTGTAGCTGCCCTTTTCCAGGCAGAGATTGAAAGTGGCGTCCATGCAATTGGCACCATAATTCAGTTTTTCAATGCTGTCGACCGTCACTTCAAATGCACTCACCAAGACAGCCTGGTCCCAGGCGCCGCGATAAATGGCAAGTTGGGCCGGATCATCAAAGGCAGCGCCGCCGCCAAAGCAGTCGCGATACAGGTTCAGGGTAAACGCGTAGCGTTTTTCACCGGAAATCTGTGTGCTGAGATAGCGGTAAGAGAGTTCGCCGCCGACAATATGCCGGCTCCAGGTTTTGAGGGGTGAAAACAGGAAAAATGCCAGGAGAAACAGGAAAAAAGCAGGTTTAGGAAGCCTGTTCATGTATAGCAGCATTAAGGGTTAAACAAAATTTTTCCGGAGGTAAACAATCCCCCATCGGGTTTGTGAATCAGGTAAAAATACAATCCGGGATTGAGATTTTCCCGCTCCAAACGGTAAGTAATGCCGGATAAACTCAAGCTGCGCACCACATGGCCCAAGGCATCGATTAGGATCAATTGCTGGTTTCGAAAAGCAGCCCCATCGGCACGCCGGATTTCAACGAAGGTGGTTGCAGGCTGTGGGTGAATACGTACTTCTGACGGTGGTTTTTGAGCGTGGACAGGCTTGATACCCGAGGTCGGTTTTTCGCCGATGGTATGCCAGGTTTGATTGGTGCGGACGGCCTCGTTGAAATCAAAATAAATGTCGGCCTCGTTGTACACCACGGCGCCCAGAGGAAGGTTGGGGTGCTGCTCAATCCGGAAACTCACGAAACCGTGCGAGGCCGCTTCATTCACATTGCTGTCGGGCAACAGGATGTTGCTAAACGTAAACGCGAGTGTACCCTGCCCGCTCAAGGTCCAGCTGTACGGATGCGAAGCCGCGCCGGGCCGTACCGTTGCCGGATCGAGCCAAGGCGAAAGCGTGTCGCGAATGACCACAGTGAAGGCCGTGTCGGTACCGGTATTCTGAAAGCGGATGAGGTATTCCAGGTCTTGCCCGGGCCGGATGTAGTGTTCCGAAGAAAAGCCGGTTGGGAAGCCCTGCTTGTCATTGGGATCGAAGGAGCCAATGTTTTGGACGCAATCGCGGTCCCAGGAAGGCACAAAAGCATCCACCGGAAACTGGTTGATAAAGCCCAGCGATGCATAGCCGCCACAGCCCTCCTCGAAAGCCATGTTGATTTGATTCGTAGTGGCAAAGGGATGCCCGGGCTCCTGCTCGGTCTCGATGCGCCAGGTGTGGCCGTTAGCAGGAAAATTTAAATTGATGGCCTCGTTGGGGTCGTATTGTTCAGAGCCGTTCAGGAGCACGACGTCGTCTTCGATGATGATGTAATCGAGCAATTGGGATGGCGCGGGCCCGACGTTGCGCAGTTCAAATTGAACCAGCGTATCCTGGCAGGACACGGAAGCCTGAATTTCAGCGCCCGACCAATCCGGTACGGTAGTGCACAGGGTGTCGGGGAACCCGTGCGCGGTAATACAGTGGGTTTGACCGGGGACGGCCGTGCATTCTACATGAACAGTCAGGGTAAAACTTCCGCATTGCCCCGGATTCAGGTTTCCGACAGGAAAACGGTAGTTATTATTTCCCAAATCAAGGTACGTATTGGTCGAACCAATTAGGGTCAGATATGGGTCGAGCGCCACATCTACCCAGGCGCTGTCGGCTGTTTCGCTGCCCTGGTTGCAAAAACTGACATAAACGGTATTATTGAAACAACGGCGGAGCAGGGGGATGGCAAGATCAACGGAAAGTAGCGGACAATCAGCAAGGGCTCTGGCAATAAAGTCGAGCGTATCTGTAGTACCCAAAGTGTCCAATGTAATGGTTTGCGGGTTGTTGCAAAGATCCCACCAGATAGTATTTGGAGGAACAGCGGCCAGCACATAGGCACCGGTATCCAGGAAAAACAGGTAATTCCCCAGGGAATCGCTGTTTGTGTAATACCTGTCCGTGCCGTTATTTGCCTCTACCACCCAGTTTTTTAGTGGTACCTGCGCATCGGGCGTGCTGCAATCGGCGTCCGCATCCACCAGGATTTGCCCGCCCACATAAGCGCCTTGCAGGGTGGAATGGCGCGACATGAACAACCCGGCGCCACCGATAAAAACAAACAAACGTTCATCTTTTGTCAGCCCGCCAAGGGTGCTGCCACCACTTTTGTCATATCCAAAACTATAGGCAATATTCGGCAGTGCTTGCCAACTTTGCGCTTTGTTCACACTGCCTAGAGGAGAATTGCCATACCGGAGAAAAAACAAATCGCCCCGACTGTTTTGAAACAAACACCGCCGGGTAGTATATCCTGCAGTAACACCATCGACATTTTGCACTTGCACCCAGTTGCTCCCGACAGCTGCGCGTCGAAACATTGCCAAGGGGGCGGACGTCATTATGAGGATTGCGCCATCGGGTTGGATTACAAAAGTATAAATTGGAAATGGTGTTGGCACAAGGCTCCAATGAAGACCGCCATCGATGGATTCCCACAGCGTCATATTTTGCGGAGAGGCAGGTGCCTGCATCATCATCGCATACGCCTTGCCGTCGGGCGCAAATTCCATTTTTGTAAAAAACGTATCCGCGAATATTGGAATCCAGGTAAGACCTTCGTCCGTTGAACGATACGTGCCCGAATTGGTGCTGACAAAAAAGGTGTTGTTCGCCGGGTTTACGCCAAACCACGGGTGTATATAATTAAATTCCGGAGGTGTGATATTTGAAAAACTGGCACCCCCATCTTTTGTCAGGTATAATTTGTCATTCAGTATGGCCACCATACTGTTTCGATCCAGCACGCGCACCAACTCGGAATGGTCCTGAGAGTCCGGTGTCAATTTTATCCAGTCCTGCCCAGCATCATCGGTCCGCCAAATAACCCCCGTTGTGCCGGCATAAAAAGTATCCTGGCTGGCACATTGCATATGCCCAACAAAACACCGCATGCCTTTTCCGGAAAATGACCAAGTGGCGCCACCATCCATTGACCGGTAAATACCTTGCAAGCGCCTTCCCAGCAAGCTTCCATCCGGTAAAACAAAAGGAGCGATTTTATCCAGGCGGTAGGTCGTATCCCTGGGGTGCCAACTGGCGCCGTGATCGAGCGAATAATAGGAATTGGTCTTTTCCTGATTGGAATAGTTTACATAAATTATTTTTCCGGTAGGCAGGACACATAAATAGGGGCTTTGAAGGCCGGTTGTCGTATCGATGACTTGTTTGGGCAGAAAACTTGCTCCATTGTCGACAGACCGGTATAAGCCTGTCGAACTGTTTATTAGAAGCGTGCCATTCCTGGCCACATAAACAAAATTGATCAAGGCTGTCGAGCTAAAAGGCGGGAAAATTGTAGTCCAGGTCATGCCTCCATCTTGGGAACGCAAAATTTTCGAGAACCCTAATTTTGCCCACAAGTCGCCATTATTGCCGATTAACAGTTTGTCTATCGTATCGATTGTTGTATTGTCGAATACTTTATACCAGGTTAACCCGCCATTATTGGAGCGATACAAATGCTGCGGGCCATGCCCTACCAGTATTCCATTTGCTTGCTCTACGATATGCGCTATACTGTCGCTGCGATGCACCATTTTCCAGGTAACGCCTTCATCGTGGGAGCGATAGATTGCGGTTGTTCCGTCGGGGAACAGGAGTTCCTTGTAAAAATTTCCGGTCTGCCCGATCCGGATAAAAGCTGCGTTTTCTGCTGTAGTGTCCAGAGGGGAAGCAATGACTTCCACCCAGGATTCGCCGTTGTCGGTAGATTTATACACCAGGTAAGCGCCGTCTGTCACAGCATAGAGTGTATTATCCGCCACCTTGGTCAATTCAGCATCACCACCGTACGGTCCAAGTGATTTGACCCAATAGGAGTTGTCCTGTGCCTGCATTTGGGTTGCAACCAAAAAGGCCAATGCCCGAAGCCAAATGTATTTTTGAAAAACAGACGCTGAGATTTTCATAGGTTGTAAAAAATAAAGGTCATACCCGGTAAAAGAAATCAGGCCGGGGTGAGAAGCCTTCTCAAAAGTCCAGGCTCCGGGCCAATTTTTGAAATACAAATTATCTTGTTTGTCGAAAAACAAAAAATAAAAACAATTGGTTATCAGTATGTTGAAATATATTTGTTCAGAAATTACCTGGAATAATTTGTGCTATAACCGCAAAACCTGCAACATGGCCGACAGTTTATTGACCCGCACACTCAAACAACTTTCCCGCAAGGAACGCACCGCGTTGGTTGAATTTACACGTTGTGGCTGTTTCAACCGCCGGGAAGAGGTAAGCCGCCTTTGTGCCTACCTGGCTGAAAACATAGACAACCCGGATCGCAAGGCACTCGATCCTTCAAGCCTGTTTACCGCGGCATTCCCAAGTCAGGTCTTTAATAATGCCGCCTTGCGACACACCATGTCCTACCTGCTTTCGGTATTGCGCCAATACCTCGCCTGGGCCGAATGGCAATCCGATATGGCCGAACAGCGGCGCTACCTCCTGAGCGCTCTGCGCAACCGCAACCTCGATGTTTTGTTGGAAAAAGAACTGAATCGCGCCGAATCAGCCCTGGAAAATCCGGAAACCCAGGATGCCGGATTTTATTTCCAGCGCTACCGCATGCAGCAGGAACGGCTCGAAAAAACGGCCCGGCACGAGCGCTCCGCCCGCATCAACCTGCAGCCCCTGCCCGACGAATTGACGGTGTTTTACCTGGCGGAAATGCTGCGCCACGCCTGTTCGGCGCTCTCGCACCAGGCCATTGCCGGACAGGAATACCGATTCAACTTACTGGAAAAACTGCTGGAACTGGCGGAAACGGAAGGGCTGTTGGACGTGCCGGTGATCGCCATGTATTACCAGGCCTACCAGATGCTGCGCGCACCGGAGGCGTCGGCACCCCTCGAACGTTTGAAAACACTGCTGCTGGAGCACGAAAACAGGTTCAGCCAAAAAGAAATGCGTGGCTTGTATCTGCTGGCCATCAATGGTTGCATTCGCCGCATGAACAGCGGCCGGCGTGAATATATCCGGGAAGCTTTTGACCTGTACCGGGCAGCCCTGGAACGCGATTTCCTGACTGAAAACGGCGTGTTGTCGGGTTTTACCTACAAAAATATTATCCGCATCGGCGCAGCGCTGGAAGAACATAGCTGGACGGAGCAGTTTCTCGAAGACTACCGCACAGCACTCCTTCCCCGCGAACGCGATAATCTTTACCGGTACAACCGGGCGTTTTTGTACTTCCACCAACAAGACTATGCCCGGGCGATGCCGCTGCTGCAACAAGTGGAACTGGAAGATACCTTGAATAACCTCGATGCCCGGCGCATGCTGCTGCGCAGCTATTTTGAACTGGGCGAATGGGCGGCCTTGGAATCCCTGCTACAAAGTTTCGGCGCCTATCTGCGCCGGCAGAAAAATCTCGGCTATCACCGGCAAACCAATGAACGGTTGTTGTATTTCACCCGCCGCTTGATGGAACTGGACCGAGGCCAGCGGCAGGCTGTGGAAGCCTTGCGTGTTGAATTGGAAGCCACAACTGAATTGGCGGAACGGTCGTGGCTGCTTTCGCAAGTAACGCCGTCTGTTAGACGGCGTGGTCAAATTCCCGAATAGCACGCCGTCTAACAGACGGCGTGGCAAAATTTCCAAATTGTACGCCGTCTAACAGACGGCGTTACAGATCAATCTCGGTATTATCCCCAATGTTCAGGCTCAAATTCGTGCCTTTGATCGTCGCATCGCTACCGACCACCGAGCGTTGGAGCACGACATCGTCAAGGGAGGCAAAGTTACCGATGATGCTGTCCTTGATTATGGAGGAGTTGATGGTCACATTGTTGCCGATGGTCACGTGCGGCCCAACGATGCTGTTGGAAATAGTGCAATTTTCACCGACAGCAATAGGGTGAATGACGATGGTATTTTCAAACTCGGGAAGTTTGAATACATCCGTAGCATAGCCGCGTTGGCTGAGGAGCATGGCATTTGTTTCAAGCAGCACGTCTTTCCGGCCACAATCGAACCAGTTGTTCACAGTGATGGCCTGGAACGGGATGCCTTGTTCGAGCATGCCCTGCAGGGCATCGGTCAGCTGGTATTCCCCGACGGTGCGTTGTTCTGTTTTGATCAATTGTTCAATGGAACCAAGCAGCGCCTGCACTTCGTTGACCTTGTACAAACCCACCATGGCCATGTTCGACTTGGGGATTCGGGGTTTTTCGATCATCCGGGTGATCATATTGTTTTCGTCCATGTCCGCTACCCCAAATTCGCGGGGGTCTACCACTTTTTTCACACCTACACAGGAGTGCGGGCAATCGAGCATCTGCTTGAGGTCGGCATCAAAAATGGTATCGCCAAATGCGATAAACACCTGATCTTCATTTTGAATGGCATCTTTTGCCATCCACACAGCATGTCCGGAGCCTTCACGGTGTTCCTGATAAACAAATTCGGTTTGCAGGTGCGGGTATTGCTGTTCAATAAATGTCCGCACTTTTTCCCCCAGGTAACCAATGACAAATACAAAGTTGGTTAGCCCGGTTTCGGCCAGCGTGTCAATAATGAAAGCGATTATCGGTTTGCCCGCAACGGGCATCAGCGGCTTGGGTTGTGTGAAGGTATGCGGGCGGAGCCGGGTGCCGGCTCCTGCCACTGGGATAACAACTTTCATCTTTGACGGCAGCAAACTGCTTTTTTGCAAACAAAGCAGCGGATAAACAATGTACCTGAACAAACACGCATACAGGCGGGTGGGTGTTGGTTTTACCTGTCAAAGGTATAGAAATTTGTATTTGACCAATGGTTAAGTACTGTGACAAGATTATTGAATTGTTTTGTTACAGTACTTAATCCTCGATACCATAGAGTAAATCTTTCAGGCGTGAGCCCTGCATTTCCGGCAGGTAATAGGCGTTGTTAAACTTTTCCAGGGTGATTTCAATATCCGATTTCAGGCTGCTAAAAGTATCGGGCAAGATTGCTGCACAATGCGCTTCATGCTGATAACTGCCAACGATCCTGGCGAATTTCTGGTAATACACATTACCCTGTGCAATAAATGCACAATACTGATCCAGAAAATGGACAATGCGGTCTATTGAAAATTGCAGGTTGGTGTGTGCCTTTCTGGGCAGCGCCGGATTGGTTTCGATGGCTTGTTCGGCTGTGTTGATATACTGTTCGAGGTGGTTGTTCAGTTGTTCCCAGTCGTCTTGATCCCGGCACTGAGGTAACGTCGTTGTATATCCGATTTGGCGGGCGCAATCGCTGAAAAGCAGCTCGCATTCCCGTTTCAGTGACAGATTGGCATCACGGAGAAATTCGGTTTCGTATTGAATGATGCTGAGTTGCTGGTCCATTCGAACGGTGAAATCCAGGATGCAGGAGATTTTTTCCAAATTACTCTGGTTTTGTCGGCTATCGCCCGCACCCAGGGCCATACCCACAATGGAGAATGTGGCCGACAGGTACGGGTTGCTCTCCAGCAGTGCCGGCAGGGAGAATCCGAATTTTTTCTTCATTCGTTCCTCCAGTATCCCGTTCAGGGCCTTAAAATCGGGGTATTCATGTGGATTACTGATGCGCGCGATCTGCTGGCTGGTGCGCAGGCTGGTAAAATGATGGTCGAGGCTCAGGATCTTTTCGTACAACATCTTGAGCATTTCGATGCCCTTGCGATAACGCAGGCGCAACTGCTTCAGGGCCGCATCGGCCTCCAGCAGCCGGATCGAATCCTCCAATTGGATTTTTTCCAACAACCAGGCATAGCCAATCTCCGGGTCGCAGGCTCGCGGTGTGCGCAAAAAACTGTCTACTGCTACCAGCCGGGTTTTGGTACCAACCAGGGCATAGCTGTGTTGGAGGTGCAATCGCTGAAAGTCTGTTTCGGTATTAGCCAGCCAGTTGCCAAATAGTTGCAACGAGTCCCCCGGAACAGCAGCCATGCCGGCGGGATGGAAGAACAACAACAGCGTTCCCCAAAAACACGAGACAATTTGGGCACAGCGTACATTCATAATGCTTACTACTCAATGTAAAGTGGTTTGTAAAAGAGATGATGCAATGTGTATTGTCGGCGTGACTTCGAGTCACGCCGACAATAGCCTCATCGCCTCCAGTTTTTCGCAAACCACTTTCTTTCAGGTATACCGGCTGAATTTACCAGTTAATTGGGATCGCCTCAGGACAATCAGTCCAATCCAGGCACCAGTCTGCTTCATCCCATTCGCAGGCAAAGCACAGACAGGGCGAAGGGCAGGCGCACAATTTCAGATTGCACCGGATAACGGTCGGTTGTTGCCTTCCCAACAAATCGATATGCTTAAAATCCATACCGACAATAACTCCATCAACTGCAGCCAGCCGTTGCCCTACCGAAACCGGGGGAAAGGCTGGTTGGTGCGCAAAACAGCGCCTGGAAGTGTACAGCCCATCACCCGCCAGTTGGTCAAAGCCCTTGCCATCGTCGGAAAAAAGGTCGGCGGCAAAGCCAAATGCGGACGGTAGACTGTCCGGGTTCTGAAAATTCCGGAGCCTGATCTCGCGGACATAGGCCGTGGCTCCAACTACCCGGGTGCGCATATCCAGGACTGCCAGATGCGCATTCCAATAACTGCCATCACGTTGTGCGGCTGCGGGAATATGCACCAGAACAATAGACAGCATAAGTGCAATTTTCCCAGGTTGAAACCAACACACCGGGTCCAAAATTCCTGACATGATCATTTGTTGTTTTTGATGGAATTAAGTTCTGCTGCATTGTTTCCGGAGCTCAGCTTTCCAGTTTCGACCGACAGCCTGCTTTGCCCACAGACAACTAAAAAAAACACCAGCTTCATGATCCTTTTTGGGATTGAGGGGAGAGAGCATGATCAGCGCATCCCAAACGAAACAAGAAACGCCGAACACGCTCTCGGAGGAATTTCTGACCAGACAAAGTTAGCCCGGCGCCAACGGGCTTTACCAGACAACCTGTGGCACAAAAAAGGGGTAAACAGGATGGTCATCCCCATCTAACAAACTGGAAACAAACTATTTACAGGCAAATCTCCGGTCGCAATTGCAGGCAACAAGTACGCATAGAACAGGTGTAGAAGTTTTGAAATTTCTTTATTCCAAAAGTTGCCCTAACCGGAATCAAATCCGTGTTTATCAGCGTTTCGCCGAAGGCGAATCAGCGGAATCCGCGTTCCAAACCTTCACAAGCAGGAATAGAACACGGATGAGACGGATTCGCCTTTGGCGAAGACACGGATTTTCGCTGAGTTGATCCCGGTTTGGGTAGTTCAGGCAGTGCGCAGTTTAAAGTACTGCATAGGAAAGCCATTTTGCGCAAAAAAATACCCGCCGGGCGGAGTGCCGCGGCGGGTAGCCAAAATTACCGGGAATACCGGAAGCTTAAAGGTGAATGATCTCGATGACAATCGCTTCCGGGCGCCGGTGGTCACACGGTATTGCGGCTATGCTTCGCTGGGTAAATCGATTATTCATGAACAGGCGGGTTTAGGTTAGCAGTGCAAGTAACAGGTACAAAATTCGCTGCTGCCAGAGTTCGACACAACGACAATTCAAACCACTTTTTTCACGTGGATTGTTCCCGCCAAAATAGTGCAGCGTTTTCGTTTTCAGCAACTTACGCCAATTTACATGGCCATCTTTGCTCCCGATTTTTCCCGACGACTGCCGTTTTTCAACCAAAAACAGTATGTTTACCTGTAGAAGTGCATACCGCGCAGCCTGCCCTCCAGGCACGTTGCCCCGTTCCATCCTGAAGCAACACCGGCGGTTTGTACAGCGCACAGTTTTTCAGCCACATTCAGGAATACCTGCCTGTTCCCGGCAGCAATGAGGCTATCGCATATGTCCTGGTTCGCTCCGTAACATCAGAATTTTCACCACGGAGACACAGAGGACACAGAGATTAGTTCTACGTGCCCTCTGTGTCTCCGTGGTAAATAAAATAATCTACGGCGGCCATTTCTACGTTTCCGGACCTCTGAGACAGCCTCCTTGTTCAAACTGTGCAACCATGATCAAGGAACTCAACGACCTCCTCCATTTTGTCAAAACCAGCGTTTGGCGCGACGAACAACTGCTCACTTTTTTTGCCAATACCGATCCCGAACTACTGCATTTGTACCAAACCGTCTGGAAAAACAACCTTGCCAGCGACGCCGAAGCCGCACGAACCGCCGACCTGGGACTGACGACCTATAAAAAACAAGCCCGCAGCCTCCGGAAAGTCCTCCGTCAGATGAGTATCTTTTTTGATGAGGAAAAAGCGAAGGTCGATGCCACAGTCAAAAACTACGTGGAAGGCACCCTCGAACTGGCCCTGATGAACCTCCTGCACATGCGCGGATACCGCCATGCACCGCTGGGCATTGCCAAACGCCTGTATCGCCGAGGCATCGACTACGACGTGCCGGGATTCGCCGCCGAAGCCCTACGCGTGTTGAAAGAATCGGTGATCAGTGTGGGTGGAAGTGCCCGGCAGTTCGACGCGTACTCCGCTGAATACTGGACCTGCCGGGCCTACGCCGAAGCCGAAGAGCGCGCCGCCGACTGTTTCCAACGACTCAAATTGCCGCACCTGCAACACAAGGCACCCCAGGGCGATTTTCAAGCGCAAACCCGGCAATGTCTGCAAGCGCTCGAACCCTTCAAAGGCAAAACGCCCTCCTACCTCTTTCACGTCTACTTTTACATCATCCGGGGAAACTACCTGCTCGAAACCGCCAACTTCAACGCCGCCCTGGACAACTTCAACGAGGCGATCCGGTATTTCCAAAGCAAACGCTACCCGGTCGGGAATTCCCTGGCCATGTTTTATTACGCCAAAGTGCCGGCCTGCATCGGGCTGCGGCAATACGCCGAGGGCGAACAAGCCGTGCTGGCCAGCCTCGACCATGCGCCCAACGGTTCGCACAACTTTTTCAATGCCAATGAAATGTATTTCTACCTGGCCATGCACGCGGGCAAGTATGCCCAGGCGCTCGAACTCTACCAAACCACCACCCGGCACCGCCGCTTTTCCAACCTGCGACCGCCCCAGCGTGAAACCTGGCACATCCTCGGCGCCTACCTCTTCATCCTGTACCAACTCAAGGGCTGGACGCCGCCCGAAAACAGCCTGCCGGTCTTCCGCAGTTTTCGCTTTAACAATGAAACCCCGGTGTACGGCCAGGACAAAACGGGCATGAACGTGGCCATCCAGATCGCTTTCACCCTGCTGCTCCTGCTCGAAGGCCGGAAAGGCGACGTGCTGGAACGCATCGAAGCGCTCGAGAAGTACCGCAGCCGCTACCTGCACCACCCCGGCGCCGGCCGCTCCAACTTGTTTATCCGGATACTGCTGCAACTACCCAAAAGCAACTTTCAGACGCCGGTGTTCCGACAAAAAATAGAGCCGCTCCTGCAGGAACTCTCCGCCGCACCGCACCGGCCGGCCAACCAGCAATACGAACTGGAAATCATTCCCTATGAAACGCTGACGGGGTTGTTGCTGGAGTTTTTGGTGCGGAGGAAGGGTGATTAGGGTTTGGTTACGAACGTCGGCAGGGTTTGAAACCCTGCCGACGTTGTTATTTTCCCCTACCCCCCTCCTAAATAAACTTCAACTCCCGAAACAACTCATCCTTCCGGTCTTCCACCCAGTCAATAACCACTTGCTTGAAATCCGCCAGATTTTTAGGCGTCACGCTAATCGTAAATTCTTTCTTCACCACCACGGGCTTCTTGATATCCAGCACCACCCTGCCGTGGAAGCCGCCGATGCCGATGGATGCGTACAAGGTGACATCCATTTGCACGGAGAAGGTCTTCGTCACCCACTCGATGACTTCTTGCAGAATGTCGTCGATCACTTTGCTTACTTTGGTTTGAACCTCCAGTTCTATCGAAGTGTCGATATGGATTTGCAAGGAGCCCTCGATGGTAAATGAAGGGGCCGACACCACAGTTGCAAACCGCACCGTTTGCCCCAGGAAGGTCCCTTGCAGCCAAACCCCTTTGTCGGAAATGCCACCACCGGCGCCGCTGATGATCTGCACGCCGCCTACCTCGATATGCCCGTTGGAACAGGAAAGTTCAAAACCTGTACTGTTCAGCACACCTTTGACCGCGCCGCCTACATGGGCGATGGTATTCGCTTCCGGGTACAGGTTGAGCTCGGCAGTCACCGCAATACCTTGTTCCGATATCGAGATGGAGCCATGCACAATGGGTGATTCCACCAGTTTAAACAGGATCTCGCCACTGAGCCCAAAATGCAGGTTCAAGGGATCGATCTCGATACTGCCGCGCATATCCATCCCGATGATATTGGAAATAGCGCCGCGCAACCGCAGGCCCGTCCCGAAACCGCGTTCGAACGTGCCCAGCATGGCGAATTGGCTTTCCAGCGACGCCAGGCCGATTTGCGTTTTCCCCCGCAGCATCACGATCATACCCTGCATACCCGGCGTGATCTTCGGCAAAACGGACAACAGTTCGCCGCGCTCCTGTGGCGAAATAGGCAGTTTGCTTTCCGGGATCGTCGGGAATTCTTCGGGCGTACTCACCACCCAGCCGCCGCTCAGTTCCAGGTCCAGGTTGATGAATTTGGTTTTGAACGCTTTGTTCTGAATGCGGAACTCCGGCGGGAAAACATACACGAACTCGTGGATGATGCTGAACGTTTTCAGGAAGTTCAGCAGGTGCGCCACATTTTCATACAAACTGATAGTCACAATATCCTGCGTGCTTCCAATGTCCTTGCCGCCCAGGTATTTCGGCAGGGTGAGATAATTGGCCCCGATGGTGTACGACAAATCGGTACCCTTGGGATCTTTATACGGGTCCAGCAGTACGCCACCCACTGTGAAAAACGCGATAAAGTCGTTCAGCACTTCGGCCAGAAAAGCCAGGTTGAGGCTGGGGCGCGGGAACCTGAATTCCGACCCCAAATTTGCGCCCTCCACACCCGCATAGTCGAAACGCAGGCGATCGTAAAATACCGGAATGGGAATGGGCAACGCCGTCTGGTAGGGAATAATGCTGAACAACTCGCCCAATTCGATGGTTTGCCGCAGTTCCTTCGCCTTCGGCAAAAAATCCAGGTTGATCTTGTCCAACACGGAATTGCCTTTCCCGAGTACCACCGAAGCTGCCAGCGTTACGGGGTCGTATTTGTCGATGGTGGCGTCTACGGAAAGTCCGATTAACTGGCCGTTCAGCATTTCGTGAAACGAAATACTGCGCAACTCTACCAGGTTCAGCGCCGGTATAGGCACAGGTGTTCCTGCGCCCACAGCGATGTACTTGATGCCGGGCGAACTTGCCAGTTTGAAACCCATTGTTCCCGTTCCGCCAAATTCGGCTTCGAACGCCAGGGTATCCGGCATGTTGAACCGCATAAACTGGCGGAACCGGTCGGGCGTTTCATTGAAGTAGGAAGCGACGACTCCCAGGGCGTCCAGCATCGGTTGGGGCAGGCGATTGTGGAAAAATGCATTCAGCTTGCCCGGGTCCAGGTTGTCGTTGTTGTCCAGCAGGTCAAAACTCATGAGCGGAATGGCGTCCGGGATCAGGTCGGCCACGCCATCCAGCTTGATCGAGCGGAACAGGTTTTGGAGTAAATCCAGCGGCAGTTGCAATTCCCGGGTAATCTCGAAACCACCGGAAGCCGCAAACACCTGCCGCGCCGGATCGTATTGAAACACCGGCAATTGCACGCGTCCGGCGCCAATTTCGCCCATGTCTATATTCCAGTAGGTTTTGCCGTTGACCTCCTCGGTTTCCACGCCTCTGAGCGGGCTGTTGAGCAGTTGCACAAAAGCGCCGTCGGGGCCGCCGCGCAGTTCCAGGTTGACGGTGGTCTCGTCCGGATGTTTCGGATCAAACGTCCGGAACAGCTCCAGGCGCGGCTTTCCGTTTTTTGTGCCAAACACATTGTTCACCTCGGAAGGAATGCCCAAAGCGATTCGCGCCGAAAGCCAAATATCCTTTTCCACCAACACAGACAATTTTGGAATACCGACCGCCAGCACACCCAGCTGCACGCTTTTTCCGGGAAGCGGGATTTCGGGTAGTTTGTGCGAGTACAATTTCAGGAAAGGACTGGCTGCCAGTTCCACCTTGCCGGTGCTGCTGATGGTGAAGACCATGTCGTAGCGCTCGGCAATGATGGGCCGTATCGTTGAAGGGATGTGCCGGAATTCCACCGTGATGTTGTTGGAACTGTTCCAAATCCCTTGGGTATCACGGGTCAAGGAAAGGATGGGCAAGGCCAGCACGATCTGCGGTTTATCCACGTCAGCAGATGGCAGGGGAATATCCAGGGCGATTTTACTGGAATTTTCATCCGGGATAAAATCCAGGCTGAGGCTGCTTTTTTCTTTGGTAAACTGCAAAAATCCGCCGAGTTCGGGCAGGTTCGGAAGTTGCAATCCCCCTTTCAGGCCGTAGCGCCAATCCGAGGGAGCACCAGGTCCGGCGCCGGCAAATTCGAACATAGCAAACTCGGCATTCAGCTGCCCGACTTCGCCAAACGTAAAGCCCGCCGACACCCCGAAATCGATGTAGAGATACGGACCGCTAAGCCCGAAAATCAGGTTGCCGTGGTCCACTTCAAACTCGACGTATTTGTTATTGACTTCAATGCCGTACTTCAAAATCTGGTCGAACAGGAATTTTAGTCCCAGCGGTTTCGCCAATTGAAAACTTCCGGAAAACAGCCAGCCCCGATCGTCCGAGGGTGATTGCGCCAGCACCTCCGCCTCGATGCCGAGCAGCGATGCCCGGGTGCCAAACTCGAGTGCCATGACGCCGCTTTCGCGTTTGAAATGCAGGTGCAGGTCTTGCAGGGAAAAATCGACCCCACCGATGCCGTGTTTGGAAGAAACTTCAGCGCCAAACAAGGCCGACAGATCGCCGCTTTTCGGACTTATGCTCAGCTCCAGCGTGGTCATGTCTACCTGTGGAATGCCCTTCGGCCAGGGCAGGCCGAGTGGCTCGACAACTTCGCGCAACACCGCCGACACAGGGATTTTTTCGCCTTCGGCTAAATGACCGGTCATGGTGAAATCCGGGGCCGAGCCGGTAAGTTCAATATCCACATCCAGCGCACGCATCACACCGGACAGCACCGCTTCAAAAGCCCGGCGAGCAGCGTCGAATGGCGCCGACAAGTCGATCCGCAGGATCAATCCCGACAGCACCGCCAGCGAAGCCCCCATGGTCAGTACAGTCGTACCTATGGTGATCACGATCATCGCCAACGCGATAGCTAATGACGCCGGATTGAGGTCAATCTGGAACGTTTGCAGACCGATATCATTCATTTTCCGGACCGGTTCGGGCAGCTGGGTATCCAGTTCCGGTATTTGCAACAGGCTACCCAGGGCAGCAAAGCCATTGAGCCGGATATCCCGCTGGTACAAGTGCAGACTTAGGACTTCGTCGGCCTCCGGGACGCGCCCGATGAGCAGCACGGTTTGGCCACCCAGGTCCAACTCCAGGGAAACGCCCAGGGAAGCCTTTGGCGCTGTGTCTTCCGGATCAGGCGTGTGGGAAGACACGTGGGCACGCAGGTTCAGGCCTTTGTTGCCAAATTGCAAGGCAACCTCGGCGTCGCAGTTCAGGAAAAAACAGGGGCTGTCTCCCTGGTAAAAAAACGAGCCGCTGAACGTTCGCTTCGCAACCTTAAAAATCTGGGCAAATGCATTTCCGGCCTTTTTTGCCGGGTCGAGCTCGAGCGAAAGCTGCGGCATGCCGGCAGGCAATTGCACGCCAGGCCTGGAGTATGTGTAGGGGTCAGGTGCTGCGCCAAAACCCGATCCGTCACCCGCGGGGTCGTAGTCAACAGTGGAAAAGCGGATTTGCCCGCCGTTCGAGGCCAGCGCACTGAGCAAGGTGCTCGACGCCACACCCAGCAAGCGGGACAATTCGACCGTATCGGCATCCAGGGTCAGTTGCATGGTCACATCTACCCGGCCGAAAGCATCGATTTGCAGACTGCCCTGCACCGGACATTCCGATTCGCCGCCAGGCAAATTGGTAAACCCGGTGAAGGTAGCGCGGTCGGCTTGCGCGGCGCCGGCACGCATCCGGTGCACGCCGAAGGCGCGGCCGCCCCAATATTGGTCAAGCCAGGCGCCCCATTTGTCGCCATAGTTTTGCCGGTCGAGCACGAGGGTACCGCCGACGACTTCGAGTTGTTTCTGAAGTGTTGGAATAGAGAGATTGTTTTGCATCGGTATTTTGTTTAGAACTGACAGGATTGGATTCCTAAGTCGGCATTGTCAAATAGAAGGGAGCAGCAGGTGGTGGTTCCGGGATTTATGGTTTCAAATAAATACCCGATAATGTATTGTTAGTTCAGATGTCTCTCTTCGGTCGACATGACAGTCGTTTATTTTTAAACTAAATCTTACCGGATTTCTCGCTACGCTCGAAATTGCGGCAGGGCGCAGGTAAAATTTCGAGCGTAGCGAGAAATCTGATTGAAACTAATCTTGTCATTTCAACTTGTCATGTCGATCCGCCGAAGGCGAGAGAGACATCTGGATTCGATTATTATCGGTTTATAAAGTGAAACGCTGTGTCCCGGAAACTTTGGGTTTGCAAATTATCGTATTCTTTAAAAATGCCAAGCCATTCGGATACTGCATCCGGCAGTCTTTGCTCTTTTTGCTGAAAATTCAGGGGGTATGTCGTGCAGGTGGCAGGAATGGAACGCAACTGGGCTGAAACGCAACGTCGGCAGGGTTTGAAACCCTGCCGACGTTAACTATTACTTTTTTCGCGAACCAGCGGTTCGCGTTACTTGGCCCGCGCCCGGCATTCCAGCGCCTGCGCATTGTCCGGGTTCTCAGCCAGCACCTTGTCCAGCCAGGGCAACCCCTCATCAGGCAAGCCGCTATCGATGAGCAGGCAACCGATCCGTATGGATGCACTGATTACCATAGACGTATTCTCAAACACCAGATCGAAGTCTTGCTTGGCTTCGGCTTTTTGCCCGAGCACCGATTTGGATACCCCGCGGAACAGGTAGCCGTCAGAGGCATCGGGGTAGCGCCGCACCACCTCGTCGAAGTCGGCAATGGCTTTGCGGTGTTTGCCCAGAGCCTGGTAGCACTGGCCGCGGTTGATGAAGCCGGTAAACTGTTCAGGCGCCAGGGTTTGGGCCTGGTTGTAGCCGGCCACCGCTTCGGCGTAGTGCCCGCCAAACTGGCAGGCGGCAGCCCGCAGATTAGCCGCATGAAAATACTTGGGGTCGATCGCCAGGGCTTTGTCAAAGTCGGCGATGGCCTTGTCGTATTCACCGAAACCGTACAAGATGTTGCCGTGCCAGTAATGCGCTTCGGCAAGTTTGGGGTCGAGTGCAACGGCCTGCTCCAGGTCTTTGAGGGCGGCTTCACCGTCGTCGCGCATAGTCACCCAGGCGCGGAGCATGAAGGCCTCGGGGTTTTTCCGGTCAAGGCGGATAGCCCGGTTGTAATCGTCGAGGGCTTTGTCGGGTTCACCGAGCCCCGAGTAGGCATACCCGCGTTCAAGGTAGGCTTCGGGGTCTTTGGGCCGCATTTGGAGGTACACGGTGTAGTCGTCCACGGCGCCGGCATAGTCTGTCCGGTAGGCGTAGGCTTCGTGGTTTTCCATGTCCACCTTGCGTTTGCCGCGTTCGAGGTAGGCGTCGGCGTAGTCTTCTTTCAGGTCAATGGCCTGGTCGAGCAAATCGATGGCTTTGAGCGGGTCGGTTTCGGCCTGGGACTGTTTGAACAGTTTTTTTTCTTCCGAGTCAGCGGCCGCGGCGCCGGTTGACATTTCCGCATCGGCAGCCAGTTCCGCGGCTTGTTTCCAGCCAACTGCCACCGCTTCGAGGCGGGCGCGCTTGCCCGGGTGGGTACTGCTTTCCCCCTCCAGCGAAAAGGTGTTGATACCCGCCTGTGCCTCCTCCAGAGTGGCGCCCATGCGGTACAGCATGCCTCCGGAGAAGCGGTCGGCCTCCAGTTCGTAACGTTTGCGGATGCGGGGGTCGGTTTCAGTCAGGTCGTGGTTGCTCAGGTGATGTCCCACTTCGTGGGCGAGCACGCTGTAGGCCGCCCATTGGGTGTTTGCTTCTTTTTTAAAATTTTCGAGAAAGGCCGTGCTGTACAAAATGTAGCGCTGGCCATCCGCAGTGGTTGCCACGGCATTGGCACAATCGGCCGCGCGCACGACGAAATTTTGCGGCAGCACATTCACCCGCATGATACGCTCCACGATCTGCAAGGCCTCGGCGGAAGCGTCATAGGTGTACAATTCCTTGGCAGGATTGGCAGCTGCATAATTACAGCCTGCCGACAAAGGCATCAATTCCTGAGCCATGGAGGAAGTCAAAAACAGCCCCCAAACGGCCAGGCAGCACGTAATTTTCATTGGCATGGTTTGTTTTTTTTAGGATAAACGACGGAACAACGCGGGAAGGTATGGTTGCGATTTACGATTTGAGATTTACGAATTTCGATTGGTTCACCATTTCGGGATTGGATAGATGGTTGCCTACCATAGGCATTTGAATAAATTGAACACAACCCCTCCTCGAAAAGGTGAACCAATCGTAATTCGTAAATCGTAATTCGTAAATCTACTGCAACCTCAGAAATCCACCCCGCGTCTATCGCCCACATACGTCTAAAATTTATCTACTATGCGATTCCAAACAATGCTGATCGCCGGCGGGATGCTCCTGCTGGCCGGAACCCTGACTGCCCAAAAACAACTGCCTGTTTCCATCTCCCCGCTTGCCCAGCAATGGCTGGCTGAACGCACGCCGAAAGCATTCACCCGATTGCAGCAATTCAGCCAGCCGGTGCGCCCGGCGAACAAGGTTGTTGTAGACCGGGGCGGCGCTTCGGTGCTCGACTCCGCGGTGTTGTTCACCGGCTATGCCTGGGGCGATTCCTTCCCACAATCAAAAGCAGTGTTTAATTATCCCAACGCCACGACCGCTATTCAAACCGAATACGAATACCTCGGCGGCTGGCAATTGCAAAGCCGAACCACCCAAAAATCGGACAGCCAGGGCCGCACCATCGAGCTGTACGCCGAAAGCTGGGATGCCATCAGTCAAAACTGGGTGTCCGATTCCCGCCTGCTGACCTACCCGCATGGCACTTCGACGGAGGCTACCGACTCGCTGCTTGCCGAGCAGTGGGACCCGCAGACCAACGAATGGCTGACCGTCCTGTACAATGCCACATCTTACGACGATCAGGACCGCCCCGTAATCGTTATAAACTATCTGAATGAGAGCGGTTTTACATTTGCCTTGCTGGATGAGTTGTACTACGATGCCAACGGCGACAACTACTACACCGACCAGTCGGTATTCGAACAAGGCGCCTGGACGCTGTTCAGCCGTATCGAGCGGGAGTTTGTCCAACACCGGGAAGTGCGCAATACCACCTACGGCGTAATCGATCCTACCACGCTCGTTGCAACCAACAAACTGGAAACAGCCTACGACGGGAACGGCAACGCTGTGCTGGAGGAGGCTTTCGACGCCGACTTTTTTACCGGTGAATGGACGCTGACCGAGCGCACCACCCGCACCTTCGACAACGTACACCGCGTACACACGGAAACGTATGAAGACCTCGGGTTCGACGCGCCGCCTGCCAGCCAAACCACCTATGTTTACCAAAATCCATCTGGGCCGGAACTCGCCCTGGACGTGTACGCCGAAAAAGATGTGAACACGCAGGAGTGGGTTATTCAGGAAAAAACCTTCTACTACTTCGGCAACACCACCGCAGCACCGGAAGTCCGGAACGGCGAGGCACTCGAACTCAGCCCAAACCCGACAACCGGCCTGGTTCGCTTTTCAACTACAAATGCTGTGTTGCCCTACCAGGTGCTGAATGTACACGGTCAGGTGGTGGTGCCGGCAGGACAAACCGAAAACGGCCAGGTCGATTTGAGTGGCCTGCCCTCAGGCTTGTACTACATCACCGTTCAGGAAGGTGCGGTGCGCCGGACCGGGAAAGTGGTAAAACAGTAACGCGAACCGCTGGTTCGCGTTTAAAATTCGCATGACCCATTTTCTTACGCGAACCAGCGGTTCGCGTTACTATTGCATCGTACCTCCAGGCGCACTAATTTTGAGACAGCAACAAAAGAACGGTGGAACCCGGACGCAGTACTGCGGGAAGGGCCGCCGTCATTCCGCCCGCCCGATGTAAGCGCGGGCGTCACTATACGCGGGAGCGGACTTATTTTTATAGTCCGCTCTTCGCATTTTTGGGGTGGAACAGTTCATTGCAGGATTTATTGGAAGGTGCCAACCGTTTATTTGCACCTTTATTTTTTAATTAAAACTGCGAACCGGAGGTTCGCGTTACATGCGCATTATCTGGATCACACCCGGCTTTGCCGCCGATGCACAGGACAGTACCTGCATTCCACCGTTGTACCTGCTGGCACAGGAGTTTACACGCCTCGGCATTGATCTGCATATCCTTGCATTGGAGTACCCACCGGGAAAGGGCGGAACCCGGGACGACGGGTTTGCTGTTTACCCTTGCCAAGGCAATAACCGTCCCTGGCTGCGCTGGCGTACCTTTTACCGCGCCCGGTATTTTGCGCAGCAAATTCATTTGGAAAAAAAGGTGCGCGTTGTGCACAGTTTCTGGCTTGGGCCGGCCTGGGTGGTGGGCCGGCAAATTTCCCGGCGCCTGAATATCCCACTCCTAACCACCCTGATGGGCCAGGACGTGTTGCCGCAAAACCGCTACCTGAAACGCCTGGCGCCAGGCATAGCAAATCAACTGGTTGCCCTAAGTCCATTCCACCAAAATGCACTGGAAAAAACCTGTGGTCTGCGCGCCGCTCATGAAATTCCCTGGGGCATTGCCGGAGCCGATATTCCGGCACAGTTGCCCGCTGAACGCCCCATTGACATTTTGGGCGTAGGGTCGCTGATCCAGGTAAAAAACTGGGTGCAATGGCTGGAGGTACTGCGTTTGATCAACGAAAAGCAACCCGGTGTACAGGCCGAACTGATCGGCGAGGGCCCGCAACTTAATCTCTTGAAACAACAAGCGGAACGCCTGGGGCTGGCCCAACACCTGACCTTTGCCGGCAGTTTGCCGCGCCCGGAAGTGCTGGAGCGTATGCGCCGGAGCAAAGTTTTGCTGCATACCGGCCATTTTGAGTCGTTCGGGTTTGTGTTTGCCGAAGGCGCAGCCAACGGCTGCCGCGTGGTGAGTACGCCGGTTGGCGCGGCGCCGGCCTTTGGGGTTTGCAGTGAAACGAGTGCGGGACTTGCTGCTGCCGTGTTGCAGGTTTTGGCGCAGCCGGATTTGCAAAAACCAAGGGTAGTTTACCGGATGGAGGATACTGCAGCAGCTTATTTGAAACTATACGGCGGGTAGTTTTTTAATGCAAAAATGTGGAGATCATTTACTCGTCCTACGACTTGAAGTCGTAGGACGAGTAGGTTTTTCTCCGTGCCCTCCATGTCTCCGTGGTAGTTAAACTTACAGGCGGATCATTTTCCCGGTCTCTAAACCAAATACTGTTTCCAGTTGCAGGAAAAAAACGCCGGTTGCCGGAATTCGGTTGGCGTCCAGATTGATGGAGTGGTAGCCCTTGTCGTAGCGTGCAGCCTCTTGCCAAATTTGTTTGCCGGTTTGGTCGGTAACGGTGAGCACAGCCCTGGACGTGCCGGGTAAATAAAAACCCAGGGTTGTTTTGCTCTGCCAGGGATTGGGCCGTGGCAGGTACATTTCGAAGTCCTGCTCTTCAATCAGATCGCCAAAGCGCAGCGCAATAGCTGCGGGTTCTGGTTGGTTGGGGAGGTAAGCTTCGGTGCGGGTGATCTGGCTCGACAGGTTGAGCAATTGCCCGATCCGACCGGCTTTGCGCACCTTGAAGGTGAGTGCAAAACTTGGTTTGCCGTTGCCATCCCAACTCATGGTCAGGGCATGGTCATTGGAGAAAACACCAAAATGTTCGGCGCTCATGTTTTCACCGGGATCTACACGCAGAATATCCAGATCAGGGAAACGCAGGGTGAGCTGGCAGCCCAAAACGGCTTCGGCCGCAGCGAGTGTAACCGTAAATTCTTCACCGGGTTCCAGCAGGACATCGGTCGGAAAAACCCCGTCAAAATACAGGGTTCCGCTGGTGCGCGGGGTGGAACTTTGCAAGCTATTGGTCACTGCATTGCCGTTTATATCGCCAATTTTTACCGCCACAAAATCCTCCGACAGCATGTGCGTATTCATGGACGGCACTACGATCTTTTCCGGAAACGGTTCCTGAAACGGATTCGAAGGATTGGGAAACTGGTAGTTCGCATCGACAAAACGCCAGGATGTATTTTGCGGGAAACCGGTATATATACCAAGTATCAATTTGCGCAGTTCTACCACATCGAAGGTGGTCACGGATTTGCTGCGGTTGATATCCGCTGCGATAAACTGGTATGGACTGGAGAGTGGCGCCTGCCCCAGGATGTGCTTGTTGATCAGCACCAGATCGAAGGTAGAAACGCCGTTCAGCGGGTCATTTTCTTTCGATGGGGTAATTGTCATATCGGTTCCAAAGGGCAATGCATTGGGAAAGCCGTAGAGCCCGTTTGGGTCGGATACATCAAACATAGACACCGGCGGCTGGGCCGGGTGCGTCCCTTCAAGATTGATGTGCACATCTTCCAGACCGTCGCTGTTTTCCGTTTGAACGCTTCCGGCAACAGAAGCCATCGTGGAGGAACAAATCCCAAAATTGTCCTGAATGATGGCATAGGTTTCGCAAATGCTGAAGTTGCCTGCCATATCGCGCACCCAAAGTTCAACGTACTGAGTCCCCAGTTCATCACAGGTAAAGGTGACGCTTTGTTGAGGCGTTCCGTCCGAATTGGTTGGGAACGCATGTCCGGTTCCGGATTTGCGCAAGCCATATACCAGTTGATCAGCAGGGGTGCAGTTGTCATTGGCATACCATAAAAAATCGTTGGTATACAGGGTGATCGACTCCGTTTGCGGGATATCGACACTCAACCCGTTGATACACAGCAAATCCGGCACATGACAATCGCGGACCAGGATCGGATAGGCACAGATAGTTTCGTTACCACAGCCATCATCGATAATCCACTGGATTCGGTGGTTCCCGTAAGGCAATTGGGGCATCACATAAGTGTTCGGGTCTTTTATGGTTGACCAACGCACGTACCCGGTTACATTCACATAGCCGGTACGTTCGATTGCAAACCGGTACTTTTCATCGGGTGCAACCGGGCGGTTATCAAAGGCGCGAGGCTCGCCTCCGGTAAAATTGGGATTGAGTGCATTGCCGAAATACACCACATTCGGAGGCGGCGGGTTCAGGCTGTTGATCACGGTTTCCTGCACCCCATCGCCATCCAGATCCAAAAACAATAAATAGCGAATGTTCACATTGCCTTTTGAACAACCATCACTGGCCGTAACTGCAAGCGAAGTTGGGCCTTCACACAAATCGTAGCTACCCGGCACACTCGGATTAGGCCAATACGTGGCGTTCCAAAACATTGGATCATTATCAGAATGATCGCAAAACTCTACCGGCAAGGTAGCCGGACAACCACGGATTTTTGGCGGCACATCGTCGCGCACGCTGATAATCTGACGATACAAATAGCCATTTGCATTGGCCTTCCAGAAAATACTATAGTCCGTAGGTTCGGGATCATTGGGCGTCACGCGCATATGGGTGGGCGCCGGAACATGGCCTTGAGGCGCCACTACGGGCCCCGGTTTATTTTGTGGATCCAGCGGGTCGACCGCCGGGTTGGGGTTGGGCACTTCGATCAGCGGTAAATTGGGGTTGTACGAACACCAGTCT
This sequence comes from Lewinellaceae bacterium, assembly GCA_020636075.1. Classification (GTDB taxonomy): domain Bacteria; phylum Bacteroidota; class Bacteroidia; order Chitinophagales; family Saprospiraceae; genus M3007. The sequence goes on from JACJYO010000015.1 coordinate 51,414, forward strand.
ACGACAATCCACCGGCGCTCAATCCAGTAACAGGACAATACACCGCCGGTGCTGACATTGTCCTGGTAAGAGGCGGCGATCGTTTCGCAATCTTCTCCAAAAATTTCCGGGCCGGGGCTGTATACATCGGTCGTATCGCAATCGTTGACGAACACATCGTCGGGGAATTTAACTGCAAAATCCTGTTTGTATCCAATGATGATCCGTTGGGTGCATTGGCTGGTCAGGCCGTTGCAATCCTGGGCGCGGAAAATGCGGGTAATAGTTCCGCGATTGCACAGCGTATCGAATGCGCTCAAATTGGGCGGCATTTCAAAAAAAGTGTCCAGGCAACAGTTATCGGCAAAGGCAGGCACACCAAAATTCTCGAGGTGCGGGTCAAAAAGTTCGCAGGCGATCGTTTGATTTAGCGGCGCCAGGCAAACGGGTTTTAATTTATCATCGACAAACACCTGCACGATACAGTCGCTGGCATGGTCTTCCAACAAGGTCAGGCTGACGGCGCCGGTATCGGGCGGCAGGTCGTATACGCGTAAAATCACGGTAATGGTATCGCCTACATCGGAGCAGCAAAACCGAACCTGGTCATAAAACCGGTCGGTCGGCTGGCAAGCATTGGTTTCGACCCGGCGCGCTTTGAAAAAGATCGGAGCACAGTAGTCGCCGGAGCCATCGTCGAAGGTAGAGGCATTGATCAGGGCAACACCGGTATTTCCCAGCGACACCTGGGTAAATTCGTCGCAGGCAACCCAGGGTTTCACGCCATCCGAAACGGTCACTTTAAACGTACAGGTGCTGGAGTTTCCACAAGCATCGGTTACAATATACTTTATCGTTGTAACACCGGCAGGGAGGTTATTCGCGTAGCCAAGCACACCCAGCGTGTCGGCATTCCAGAGGTTGTTCCCCGGAAAGTTGGTCAGGGTGCCGGCAAGGCTTTGGGTCACTCCGTTGACTGTCCAGACAGCTAGAATCTCCGCAATATTGGAGCAATTATCGCTGATAATGACATCCGGGAGGTCAAGTGATTTATTGCAAGTAAACGGATCTGTCGATACCAGAGTATCTTTTGGGCAGTCGAACGTTGGCCCGGCAAGGTCTTTCACAAAGATCACCTGTATGTATGTCCTCGGGTTAAGCAGCGGAACAGTCGGCAGGCAATCATCGTAAACCGTCCAGGTACGCAGCACAGAATAAGATGTCCCGCATAAAGGAATTTCCTGGTCAACATAGGTAATATCCAGTTCACAGGCCAAATCGCCGATATACAGCGGAAACTGCACGCCATAAGCCTCCACATAGGGTTGACCTGTATACAAAGGGCCCAGGAGCGGGTTACTACAGTCGAGTGTGGTATCTGCCGGGAAAAGTACGGCATCGACATGTACGCGTTGAAAATAAATAAACTGCGTGCAGGTAGCCTGGTTTCCGCTGGCATCTGTGGCCGTCCACACGCGCTGCAATTGGGCACTACGGTCTTGCGGATCGTTGCAAGCCAGATCGAGCCAGCTGTCAATATACGTCAGCGTATACGCGGAACAATTTTCAAAAACGGAGGGAAAGGCCGCTGCAATGCCCAGCACATTGGCCAGGTAATCCGGTGCGTATTGAGCGGCTGCGCAGGGTATTTCAATATTTTCGCAGGCAATTTCGGGTGGTAATTTGTCTTCTACAATCAAAAGGCCCCAGCAGGAATTGCCGGTGAGTGTATCGGTAACAGTTGCCTGAATAGTACTTCCAATGTGCGCTGCGGTCAGTAAATTCGGAATGGGCACACCCGCCTGTGTTGCCAGGCTGACTACATACGATGTATCCACCGGGGTACCTTCAAGCACCATATCCGGTGTGACTTCAACCGCACAATCGGGATCAAGGGAAATGTAAGACAAGTCGTTGCATGCCTGCCCCTGCAGGCGCAAACACGAAAGCAACAACATGAGAAAACAACTGCTGGAAACCGAAAGCAGCCGTAGCGAACTGGTCCGAAGACGCAGTCGTGGCGGGTTGGTCTTCATCCGATTAAAAAATTAAGTCGGTTTAGAACTATTGAGCTTGATTAAAAAAATACTCTGGCCAGGGTTATGTGTATAGATTCTTTAGTAAAACCAAGCATCAGAGGGACAATGCCAAAAGTACGAAAAGCAAACCCGCATATTTATCAGGGTATCCACGGATTAACAGAAAGCTTGGTTAAAATGCTGGCATCTGACAGTTTATTAGCCGACATTTTACCCTGTTTGGGGTACATATTAAAAATGAAATTCAGTTGTGTTTGTTGATGGAGTCTATAAAAACCGGCAGGATTAACCGGGTCAACAATTTTTTAAACTATCACCCCAGGGTTAATCCTGCCTTGAAAAATACATACACTAGCGGTTGATCAGCACTTTTTCCAGATGCGTTTTCAATCCCGCCCGAATCTCCAGCATATACACTGCCGAAGGCAATTCCGGGTATACAAACGTATGGTTCAGGATACCGGTGTCGAAGTTCAGTGTTTCGGTTTTCACCAACTGCCCCAAGGCGTTGTACAACTGGCAAGTAATTTCCCCTTGCGGGGCGCCTCGCATTTCAACCGTGAACGTCCCCAGATTCGGATTTGGATACAACACAAACCAATCCAGCCAGCTATCGGGTCCGTACACGCCTGTGGTAACCGAATCGATTTGCACATTGTACTGTACCGAACTGTTGCCGCATGGATTGGTGGCAATCATACTGACGGCATACACGCCTGGCTGGGTATAAGCATGTGTTGGATCCAGGTCAGTACTGGTCATTCCATCACCAAAATCCCAGAGATAGGATGTACCGTTGACAGTAAGATTGGTAAACATGACCATGCCATTCGGGTTAACCACAAAGGTGAAATCTGCCTGCGGAGCCTGCACATCCAACACATCAACCTGAAGCGTAAGCGTATCCGAACCGGCAGCATTTGTCGCGATCAACGTCACAGTGTACGTACCGGTAGCCAGATAGCTCACCACCGGATGCTGGTCATTCGACATGACCGGCGTTCCGCCCGGGAAACTCCAGAGCCAAGCGCTGGGGTAATTGCTCGACTGGTCGGTGAACACTATGGAATAAGGACCGTCGCAAGGTGGTACCTGATGGAATTCAAAACTAGCCCGCGGAGGCGTTTCCGGCTCAATGGTGGTTTCGGATACAGCAGTGCATCCGGCTGCATTTGTCAAAGTCAGCGTGTAGGTTCCCGGCTCCAATCCGGTCAACATAGCCGTCGAGTCGGCTGTCGGGCCCGTCACCACTCCTGTCGACCATGCGAAGGTATACGACGCGCCATTCGGGGCAGCAACAGCCAAAATACTTCCATCAATATTACCATTGGCACAGGTGCAATTGGTCGGCGTCAGTGCAACTCCGGTTGCCGGAAGTACTGTCAGTGTGGTCAGGTCAATGTCGTAGCAACCGGCAGGGTTTTCTACGCGGGCCCAGATGTTCTTTGTTCCGGAAACATAATCCGTCGGCAACGGATTTATCCCGTTTTCAGCATCCGAATAGAGCGTATAGTAACGCACCGACAATCCGGCGACACCGCCTGTCGCCAGGTTGTCGGCATCCGACAGGTTGAAAGTAGCAGTAGTACCATTTATGGTGTCCGAACAACTTTCCAGCAGCACCACATGCGCCACCGGCCTGGGCAGCACTTCGAGACGAATCGTTTCAATGGCTACCAGGGCACCGGAAACCGAATGCTGCAAACGGGCATAGATCAGGGTGTTATCGGGTGCCTGGTACGCGTTCGGGAGCTGGTTAGTGCCGTTTAATGCGTCGGTAGCCGTAGCATGGTAGCTCACGGAGTATGCCGTGCCCGGATCAACCTGATTGTTGCCGGATGGCAAATCAAACACGGCCTCGTTGGCGCCGGCTGCAATTTCGCAAGCAAACAATACAAGTGTATCCGGACAGAAGCCGGCATCCAGCGTATGATCAATATAACCAGCCGAACCAGTCGTGTAGCGAATTACCGGCAACCGATCCCATGGCTTGAGAGCATCCGGCAAAATAGCGGCATCCGAGTCGTTAAGATCCGGGTAATGCCCGGCGCCTTTGTCTTGCTGGGTAAGCCGGTACGCCTTGCCTTTCACCAGCAACCTGCCGGACAGGACGTTGAATTGCAAGGTGGTATCAATTTTTCCAAAAACAATCCGATAATCCGTCGCCGGGAGAATACTGTCATTTCCGGGTGTTGAAATCCAGTCTTCACCTAATGTCCCCAGTCCGGTAAAGGTATACCGGCCGAGCGAGTCGCTGGTGGTCGTTGCCAGCAAGGTTTCACTGGCTGCGTCGTACAAACTAACCATGACGTTCGCTAAAGGCGGTTCGCAGGCATCCTGCACCCCGTCGCAGTTTTCATCCACCCAAATTCGGTTACCAATCTGAATGGGTGGATCATCACAAAGTGCTTCCAGATCACCAATCGGGTTGGCCTGTCCAATACCGGTCTGATCGTAGTTCGGATCAAGCAAAGTCAGGTCGTTTCGGGTGGTGCCTCCGCTCAATAGATCGTAATATGCCACACCACCGCCAATACTATTTAGGGCTGTGTTGGAGTTGAGTACCACTCCCAATACCTCGTCGGTACCCGGTACATGCACCAAGCCGCCGCCGTCGGCATCCCGGTGCAGGTTGCGGCGGTTGGCAAAGAAATATTCACCACCGCCAGGACCTTCATTGTTGTTCTCTCCATTCAAACTGGTCCGGCCAATCCCGGCAAGTGTAGCGTTATGCTCCAGTTCCCAGGTGCCGTCCTTGATGTAGGCTGCCAAAATATCGCCACCACTGGCCGCGGAAACCAGGTCGTTCGACATGACATCCGGACGCAGTTGGCGATAACCAAACTGGTGCCCGGTGCGATCCATGAGTTCCATAATAACCAGCCCATCCCGGGTAAACACAATGTCGGAGAACATCGCCTGGCCCCGGCAACGGAATTCTGGCCCAAGTTGCTGATCGCCAACAATTTCAAAATTGCCATCCGGATTTTGTGCAGCCGGTTCGCCCAAAGCAATATCAGCCACCAGGTTACGCTCGGTATAGGTATCCACCCAGCTTTCCCAGTCGGTACACTGCTCCAGATTTGGATCGGCATTGCCAATGATGGCGCCACGCTGATAATCCGGACCGCTTAAGCCGAAGAGCAGTTCCGCTTTCCAGGTTTTTGTAGCCAGGTCATAGGCATGGACGGATGCAAACAAATCGCTCGATGCTCCGCTATTTTCAGCAGTACAAACACCCCCCACATACACTTTTCCACGGTTTACTGCCAATCCCATTGGGCGGAATACGCCATTGGGACAATCGGGTGCTGAGTCAATGTCAATTTCTTCCGAAACCGGCGTGCCACTCAAAATGCTGTCGATGCGCACGAGTTTTCGGGTAAACAAATTCAACGTCCAGAGCGTGTTGTGGTCGGGTGAAATATCCAGATCGCCAAGGCCGGCTTTTCCAATTTTGGCAAAAACATCCGAGTCCTGGCTGGCTGTGGTCGATGTAGACAAGTCCGGGCGATCAACCGTACCCACATCAGGCACCTGATACAATGGCGACACCACCGGAACCGCACCGGAATAATCGATCCGGTAAATCCCTCCGAGGCCCAATGCACCCAGGCCAACATGGCGCTTAAGGAAAGCACTGGCGTATAAAAATTTGTGCGTACCGTCCCAGGCAAGTCCGTATACCGAGCCAATTTGGTTGCTGGCCAATACCCTGCCAAACACTGCATCCGGATTCGTTGCCGCATAAGGGAAGAGGCCTATCGCTGTGCTGTCCACCAGCTCAGCCAATCCTTGTGCAAAGGCGGTATAAGCGACATCCGGGTGTTGCTGGCAATAGAAATACGGATCGAAGAATCCCGCCTGTATGGCACAATTTGCCGATTGCACAAATTGAACCGAGCTGCCATTGTTTGTTCCGGCAAGCGCAGGCATAAACCAAGGCTGCGTCGGCACAAATTCAATGCGATACGGATAGTTTACATGCCCGAAAAAGCGATAAGTGCCATCGCTGCCGGTCACTACCGAATCCAACGGCGCAGGATTTTCACAGGCATACAGGTAAACGACAACACCAGCCAACCCGGGCTCTCCAACACCGGCAAGACCATCTGCATTCAGATCATTGTACACTTGCCCTCCAATTGTCCCACCAACGCTAACCTGCACGGTATCCATGCAGTTTTCAAAATCCATGATCAAAATCTGGTAATTCCCAGGCTCCGGTACGGTTATGTCAAACGGCGCACTGGAGGCTGTACCCATACCACTGCTGCTTCCGTTTGTCCATTCGTAATGATACTCAGGCGCGCCATTTTCCAAATGAATGTTTATAGCCAGATCTGTCGTATCACACCCCGTTCCCAATGCTGTGGCACTTGCCTGGAAAATCGCCCAGGCATCAATGGTTGTCACGATTGTTCCCTGACAACCTTGCAAATCGGTAACCGTGATCTCGTATAGCCCCGCAGAAAGTCCTTCCAGCACCTGAACCGACATTGACCCGGTACCCGATCCACTTTGATTTAAGGTGTAATTCTGCCATTGGAAGGTGTACTCGGGTGAGCCATTTTGAATCTCCAATGTAATATTAGCTTCGTGGTCATTGCAACCCAGGCCGATTTGTGGTTCTGCAAACAGCGGCAGTGTGGCAGTAGCCGGCTCAATTATCGTCATTGCCACAGCGGTGCAGCCATTTACATCGGTTACCGTAATCCGATACGTACCGGAGAACAGTCCTGTGATCTGAAAGGGTTCCGTAAGTGACGAGCCGGCGCCTGTTGCGCCCGTGGAAATATTTTCCCAGGTGTAATTAAATCCGGGCACCCCGTTATCCAGGCTGACAAATAGCTTGCCGTTGGATGCATTACAGGTAGGTGCAACAATTTGCCCGGCGCCGGCCTTGAATGTCGTGCAATCACTTTGCGTCATACAGGTTACGGAATCACACCGCACGGATGTACAGTTTTGCGCATCGGTTACCGTTACACAATATTGCCCTTCGGGCAAACCGGAAATATCCTGCGTCGTTGCATTCGTCGACCACTGGTAAGTGAATTGGCCGGTACCACCGGAAACCGTGAGGTTTATGGCGCCCGTACTTTGATTACAAATGGTATTGGACACTTCGGCAGACAATTCCGGCATACTTCCGTTTGATACCACAGCCGTAGTTGATGCCGAGCATCCAATGGCATCGGTGATGGTAACGGAATAGGTGCCGGAAGGCAGGTTCGAAATATCCTGCGTTGTGGAATCATTACTCCATATGTAACTGTATGGAACAGTGCCGCCGAATACCGTAAGATTTATCGAGCCGGGCATGCCACAGTTGCCGTTTGTCACGGCAACTGTGGTTGCGATGCCTTCAAATTCGTACACCGTTGCGCAAGCCGTCGAAACACACCCGGCATTATCGATGACCGTTACACAATACGGACCCGAATAAAGGCTGTCAATATGCTGCGTTGTCGAGCCATTTGTCCATAAAAATGTATACGAGGGTGTCCCGCCAGAAACGGTAAGATTTACCGACCCGGTAGGCATACCGCAGTTGGAATTGCTCGCAACGACGGTCAGTGCCGGGCCATTTGGCGTACCCACGGATCCGCAAAGGGTCGCCGTGAAGCCATCATTGTCCGTTACTGTTACACAATAGGTGCCGACCGGCAGATCGATCAGATCTTCCGTGGTAGCACCTGTATTCCACAGGTAAGTGTACGGAGATTGCCCGCTAGTCACCGTAAGGTCCAGCGCACCTTCAGCGGCGCCACAGGCAGTATTGGTCACACCAATATTCAGCACCATGCTTGGTTGACTGATCAGGGTGATGCAGGTAGTAGCAGTACAGCCGTTGGCATCGGTAACCGTTACACAATAATTTCCGGCAGGCATGCCAACCAAGTCCTCCGTAGTTGCACCGGTATTCCACAGGTAGCTAAATGGCATTGTGCCACCGGTAACCATCAGATCAACCGAGCCGTTTGCCTGGTTGTTCGTGGCATTTTCTCCGGTTATCGTCAGCGCCGGACTACCGTATCCGGGCACGGTATCGCAGTGCACCACGGAACAATTGTTGGCATCGGTAACCGTCACACAGTAAATACCGGCGGGCAAATCTGACAGATCCTGCGTTGTTTCGCCGGTATTCCATAGAAAACTAAAGGGTGGAGTGCCATTGGCGGGGCTGAGGCTGATCGCGCCATTGGGCAAACCACAAAGCGCTGGCGTCTCAGTTGAACTTGCTGCAGGTCCTGCAATGTTGATCAAGGTAACACAGGTGGTGCCAATACAGCCGTTAGCATCCGTAGTTGTCACACAGTAGATGCCTGGTTCCAGTCCGGAAAGGTCTTCAGCGGTTGCACCTGTATTCCAGAGGAAAAGTACCGGCGCCGCAGCTCCCGAAACAGTCAAATCAACTGCGCCATTCGGCAAACCACAGGCGGCATTTGTGGCCGTTGTCGTCAATACCGGGCTGCCAAGGCTGTCGACATCGACACATGCGGTCGACAGACAATTATTGGCATCCGTTACCGAAACGCAGTAGGTACCGGCAGGTAAATCCGTAACAGACGTTGTAGTTTCACCAGTCGACCATAAAACGCTCAGTGGTGCTGTACCGCCGTTTATCGCCAGGTAAACCGCACCGTTTTGCAACCCACAACGCGCATCGACTGTCGTCGTGGCAAGTGCCGGGCTACCCAAATTGCTTACGGCTGCACAACTAACCGCCATACAATTATTGGCATCGGTAATTGTCACGCAATACGTACCCGCCAGGAGGTCCGTGAGGTGCTGGGTGGTATCGCCCGTGTTCCAATTAAAGTGGAAGGGTGAAGTTCCGCCCGCCAGGCTCAGATTTATGGCCCCGTTGCTGTCGCCGCAGCTGGCATTTGTTGCCACCAGCGTCGGCGCCGGGCCATTTTGATTGGCCACTGTTATACAAATGGTTGCAGTGCAATGGATAGCATCGGTGACTGTAACGCAATACATGCCCGCGGCAACCCCGGAGAGGTCTTTTGCAGTTGCACCGTTGTTCCAAAGGAATGTATAGGGCGAAACGCCGGCAGTTGCGGTAAGATTGACCGCACCATTGGTGTTTCCACAAGTGGCTGGGCTGGACGAAATCGCCAGTGTGGGTCCTGTCGGTACGGCAATCGTAGCACAGGTAGTTTTGGTGCAGCCATTCAGGTCGGTAATGGTAACGCAATAGGTACCGACAGGTACGTTGTTCAAATCCTGGGATGTTGCGCCATTCGACCATTTATACGTGTAAATGCTTCCCGGCATTTGCGGCGTTCCACCGATCACGTTCAAATCGACAGATCCCGTAGTACCGCCACACCCGGGGTTTTGGATGGTAATCGTAGGCTTAATATCCTGTGAAGGTCCGCTTACAATATAGTTTTTCACAATAGAACAGTTCGTCGCGTCGGAAATTGTTACGATGTAAATACCGCCGGTGATGTTGTGCTGATCTTTTGTAGCGGGTAAGATGCCACTGTTCCAGTTATAGGCATATGGACTGGTTCCTCCGCTTACAGTTTGGACAATATGCCCGGTGTTTGTCCCGTAGCACGTTATCGGAGTTACCTGAGCAGTCGCCGAAATCGGGAAATACTGGGGCACCGTTACGCAGGTCGTTTTCACACAGCCTTTGGCATCCGTTACCGTCACACAGTAGTCCACACCGGAGGGTACCTGGTATAAATCCTGGAAGGTCCATCCGTTCGACCAGAGGTAGGTGTACGGGGAAGTTCCGCCATTCACGGTCAGGTTAACATTGTAATTCCCGCTACAGGGTGGGTCCATGGAAATTGCAGTCGTCAAAACAACCTGCTGTGGTTGGGTAACCTGGAAGGTCTGGCTTTTCGAGCAACCGTTTTTATCGGTTACCGTTACGGTGTAAAATCCAACTGTCAGATTGTTCAGGTCTTCCGTGGTAGCACCACCCGGCGACCATTTGAAGGTATAAGGTTGTGTGCCGCCGGCCGGGGTCAGGTCGATGGCGCCGTTGTTGCCCCCAAAGCAAGACACTGTTGTTATCTGGGCTGTGAGATTGATTGCCGCAGGTTGGCCAACCGTAGCACAGATGGTTTGGGTACAACCGATATTGTCGGTAACCGTTACACAATAGGTGCCGGCCTGTACATTATTCAGGTTTTGGCTATTGACACCTGTTGACCAAAAATAGCTGTAGCCCGGTGTACCGCCGCCGACGGTGAGCGTCACGCCGCCGTCGCTTCCTCCGGCACAGGTAACTGGCTTGGTGGTTGTACTCAACGTGATTTGCGGATTTTCAGGTACAAATTCACATAGGGTGGCCGTACAACCGTTTCCATCTGTTACCGTCAGGCAATATTGCCCTGCGGGCAAATTGGTATTGTTTGGTGTGGTTGTTCCGTTATTCCACAAGTAGGCATACGAGCCTACCCCACCCTTCACAGTCAGGTCGATCGAGCCATTGGATGCATTGAAACAGGCCGGCCGAATATTTTTAATGTCAATGGTAATACCCGGAGGTTCGGATACCGTGGCGCAAATGCTCTTGGTGCACCCATTCGCATCGGTAACTGTTACACAATAGGTACCGGCCGAAACGGCATTCAGGTCTTGCGTAACGGAGCCGTTATCCCATGCATAGAAATAGTTTTGTGTGCCACCGGTCACCGTCAGGTTGACGCCGCCATTGGAGCCGCCATTGCAAGATACTGCGCTGGTGGTCACGGTGAGTAGCAGTGCGCTCGGTTGCGTTACGGTCGCGCAAGTGGTTTTTGTACAACCATTTACATCCGAAACGGTGACACAGTAGTTGCCTGCTGACAAGCCTGTCGGATCCTCGTCTGTTGAACTGTTATTCCACAGATACGAATAGGGCCCGGCGCCACCGGTCACCGTCAGATCGATCCAACCATCGCTGCCCGCATTGCAGGACACCGCCGTCACCTGGGTAGATACGATGATGGTCGGTTGGGTAACCGTAGCCGAAACAACCGCCGTGCAGGAATTGGCATCGGTGATTGTACAGGCGTAGCTTCCGGCAGTCAGGTTTTGCACATCTTCCGGATCGTCCGTTCCCGGAAGATGCGCCCAGTTAAATGTATAGGGAGGCAAACCGCCATTTACTGTCAGATCGATAGCCCCGTCATTGCCGCCATTACAGGTCACTGCGGTTACTGATACCGTTGCCATAACATCTGATAACTGATCAACCGTAAAAGCCTGAACGGCAGTACAGCCGGCAGCATCGGTTACGGTAACCGTGTAGGTACCTGCCGAAAGCCCTGTCGGGTCCTGTGGATTGCTGGCGCCCGGAATATGCGCCCAGTTGTAGGTGTATCCGGGTGTACCGCCAAAGACCGTCAGGTCTATTGAACCATTGTTACCTCCGGTGCAGGCAATAATGGGCTCTGTGGTGGCACTCATCTCGATCACCGTCGGTTGAGATACAACAGCGGTATAACTAGCCGAACAGCCGTTGGCATCAAATACGGTCACCGTATAGGTACCAACTGCAAGGTTGTTAATATCCTGCACACTTTGACCGCCCGACCAAACATAGGAGTAGGTAGGCGTTCCTCCGGCAACAGACAGGTTGATAGAACCGTTATTTCCGCCAAAACAACTCACATTTTGTACGGTTGCGCTCAAGTTCAGGGCCGTGGGTTGCGGCACCGTTGCAGAAGTTATACGCGTACAGCCATTTTCGTCAGAAATTGTTACCGTGTAAGTGCCTGCCGAAAGTCCGGTAAGGTCCTGATCGGTAGAACTATTTGACCAGGCATAGAGGTAAGCTGGCGTACCTCCTGTAACATTCAGGTCAATAGCGCCATCAGAGCCCCCATTACATGAAACAGCCGAAACCACTGTAGTTGAGCCGAGTACCGGGGGTTGTCCCACTGTAGCCGTTCGAATTTTGGAACAACCGGCGAAATCTGTTACCGTAACGGTATAGGAGCCTGCCAGCAGGGCTACCGGGTCCTGGCCGGTATAGTTGTTGGACCAATGATAGGTATATCCTGGTGTGCCACCACTAACCTCCAGATCAATAGCACCATCATTTATTCCAAAACAGGATGCATTAACGGAGGTGGTTGTCAGCACTAATGTTGAAGCCTCGTTTACCAATGCCTCCAGTTCAGCGGTACATCCCAGATTGTCCGTCACAGTCACCGTATAGGTTCCGGCAGTAAGGCCGGTTACATTCGCCGGGTTACTGGAACCGGGGATGTGCGCCCAATCGTACGAATACGCGGGCGTACCACCACTCACACTCAGGCTGATGGCGCCGTTGGCGCCGCCGTTACAGGCAACGTCGGTCACATTGGCAGTCACCAAAATAGGATCGGGTTCTTCCACGAAGGCACTGCCAAGCGCAATACATGCATTGGCATCGGTCACTTCCACGTCGTAAAGTCCGGAAGTCAGGCCGGAAATATCCTCCGTCATTGCGCCGTTGCTCCATTGGAACGTATACCCCGATGTACCACCGGACACACTTAAGTTGATCGCCCCGTTAGCTCCGCCATTACAGGAAACATTGACAACGACCAGGGTCAGTTGGATCGCTGTTGGTTCAATTACAGTTGCCTCCACGGTTTTCGTACAGCCGATATTGTCTGTAATCGTGGCGGTAAAGGTGCCCGCAGACAAACTGGTCAAATCCTCAGCGTTCACACCGTTAGACCAGGAAACGGTATATCCAGGCGTCCCCCCACTGATAGTCAGTTCGATTTCACCATCCCCGCCGCCGTTACAGGTGACCGGTGTAGTTTGCGTTGCCGAAACAATCTGTGTGGGCTGGGTCAGTTCAAACAAATCTGTTAGCGAACAGCCGTTAGCATCGGTTACGGTTACAATGTAGGAACCAGCAGTCAGGTTGTTTTGATCTTCCGTGTTGGTATTGTTTGACCAGCTAAAGGTGTAGGGCATAACGCCTCCGTCCACTGTCAGGTCAATGGATCCATTGGCTCCGCCAAAACAGGTAACGTTTACAATGGTACTGCTAAGCGTCACATTACTCGGTTGAGCGACGGTGGCAGATGTCGTAGCGGAACAATTGTTCGCATCCGTCACCGTAACCGTGTAGACATCTGCATCTAATCCGCTCAAATCCTCCTCGATGCTTCCATTAGACCATAAGAAGGTATAGTTTGGCGTGCCGCCTCCAACAGACAGGTCTATGGCACCATTTGAATTACCATTACAGGTGGCCGGTGTAGCCAGTGCTGACAGCGTTATGGCATCAGGTTCTGTGATAGTTGCAGACGTTATTGCCGTACAACCATTCGCATCCGTTACCGTCACTGAATATATGCCGATGTTTAACCCGGTCAAATTTTGGCTCATGGCGCCGCCCGTCCAGGCATAGGTATAGCCCGGCGTGCCGCCGGAAACTGTGAGATTGATCGTGCCGTTGGCAGCGCCGTTACAGGAAACATCCATCGCGGTTACTGCAAGATCCAGCTCCGGGGGTTCGGTTACCGTCGCACTCGTGGTGGCTGTGCAACCGTTCGCATCCGTCACCGTAACTGTGTAGGTACCTGCGCTCAAACCCGCCGGGTTTTGGCCCGTGGCGCCGCCCGTCCAGGCATAGGTATAGCCCGGCGTGCCGCCGGATACCGTCAGATTGATCGAGCCCGTGGCCGCCCCGTTGCAATCCGTCGGATTGGCGCTAGCCGATAAACTCAAACCCGGCGGTTCGGTCACTGTCGCACTCGTGGTGGCCGTGCAGCCGTTCGCATCCGTTACCGTAACCGTGTACGTGCCCGCACTCAGGTTCCCCGGGTTTTGACCCGTGGCGCCGCCCGTCCAGGCATAAGTATAGCCCGGCGTGCCGCCGGATACCGTCAAATTGATCGAGCCGTTGGATCCTCCATTACAAGAAACAGGTGCATCTGTAGCAAGCCCAATAAGATCATTAGTAATTGTAATATTTTGAGTAGCAATGATCGAATTCCCACACATGTCCGTTGCACCCCATTCGCGAATAATCAGGAGTCCATTGTTAAGTTCTGTTTCTCCAAGAAAATTAACTGTCACATTGGGATCACACAAATCTTCTGCTGTTACGACAGGCAAAGTGGGTATTTGGCCAACACAAGTTATTGTGATATCTCCCGGCACTCCAATAAGCACAGGTGCAGAAATATCTTGTACTATAATTGTTTGCTCTGCAGTAGTTGAATTACCACATGCGTCTGTTGCAGTCCAGGTACGCGTAACACTGTAAGTACCTGAGCAAGCACCTGGAGTGGTCACATCATCAGCACTCAAGGAAACGACACCCCCACAAGCATCCGTTGCTATAGCCATTGCAAAGATGGGGATATCCGGGCAATCAATTATTGCCGGGTTTGGCAATGGATCGATCACCGGTGCCTCAGTGTCCTGCATCCAGGTGTAAGTGATGCTTTGTTCGATAGCGGCATTACCGCAGCCGTCGGTGTAGTTGGCCAACCAGGTTTGCGTGTAAGTGCAACCCGTGTTGCTCGGACCGGTGGTTGTTACTGTTGGAAGGAAGGGCCCTTCGCAGTTGTCAAGGCCCGTGAAGATCGGTGGATCAACCGTTGGGTTGCAACCCAGATCACCACTAGTGGCTGTTGTTGAGATCATTGGTGCTTCGGTAGACTGTGTCCAGGTGTAGGTGATGCTTTGCTCGATAGCGGCATTGCCGCAGCCATCCGTGAAGTTGGCAAGCCAGGTTTGCGCGTACGCACAACCGGTATTGCTCGGACCGGTGGTTGTCACTGTTGGGATGAATGTGCCTTCGCAGTTGTCTGTGCCGGTAAAGGTTGGCGCAACTACCGTTGGATTACAGCCCAGGTCACCACTGCTCGCCGTGGTGGAAATTACTGGCGCTTCGCTGTCTTGCGTCCAGGTGTAGGTGATGCTTTGTTCTATGGCGGCATTGTTGCAGCCATCGGTATAGTTGGCCAACCAGGTTTGCGTGAAGGCGCAACCCGTGTTGCTAGAACCGGTGGTCGTTACTGTTGGAAGGAAGGCCCCTTCACAGTTGTCCAGTCCGGTAAATGTTGGCGCAACTACTGTTGGGTTACAGCCCAGGTCACCGCTGTTGGCTGTGGTGGAAATTACCGGCGCCTCGGTATCCTGCGTCCAGGTGTAGGTGATGCTGACTTCATCAGCTGCATTGTTGCAGCCGTCCGTGTAGTTGGCCAGCCAGGTTTGCGTGTAGGCACAACCGGTATTGCTCGGACCGGTGGTTGTTACCGTTGGGATGAATGTGCCTTCGCAATTGTCCAGTCCGGTAAAGGTTGGCGCAACTACCGTTGGGTTGCAGCCCAGATCACCGCTGTTGGCGGTGGTGGAAATTACCGGTGGCTCCGTATCCTGTGTCCAGGTGTAGGTGATGCTTTGTTCGATAGCCGCATTGTTGCATGCATCGGTGTAGTTGGCCAACCAGGTTTGCGTGTACGCGCAACCCGTATTGCTCGGACCGGTGGTTGTCACTGTTGGGAGGAAGGTGCCTTCGCAATTATCAAGGCCGGTAAATGTTGGCGCAACTACCGTTGGGTTGCAGCCCAGATCACCGCTTGTGGCAGCGGTCGAGATTACTGGCACTTCGCTGTCTTGCGTCCAGGTGTAGGTGATGCTGACTTCAACGGCGGCATTGTTACAGCCGTCCGTGTAGTTCGCCAGCCAGGTTTGCATGTACGCGCAACCTGTGTTGCTCGGACCGGTGGTCGTTACCGTTGGAAGGAAAGCCCCTTCGCAATTATCCAGTCCGGTAAAGGTTGGCGCAACTACTA
>JACJYO010000016.1 GCA_020636075.1 Lewinellaceae bacterium
TTGACTTCCCGCTCAGCCAACCAGTAACCTTCTAACCAGAAACCAGAAACCTTCTAACCCTCCAGCCATTTCCCCAGCCGTTCCTGATACAAGTCGAAGTCGCGCAAATTGCTGTGCCGCCCGCCCGGGATGGTCACAAATTCATCGCCGGGTTTAAGAACGGTTTTCAGGCGGGCGGCCGATTTGTAAGGCACCACCCGGTCGGCGGTGCCGTGAAAAATTAGGATGGGTAATGTTGATTGCGCCAGATGCCAGTCGTTGGGGAATTTGAATGCCGGTGGAAAAGGTAGGCTGGACAGGCCAATCAAACTGGCTGTCAGGCCGGCAATGCTGTCGTAGGGTGTTTCCAACAGGACCAATTTTGCCGGAACCTGTGCCGCCAGGTAAGCGGCAATACCGGTGCCGAGCGAAGCGCCGTAGAGCACAATTTGCTCGGCAGGATAAGTTTCCCGCAACCATTCGTAAACCTGCAGGGCATCCTGATAGTACAGGTTTTCATCCGGCGCACCGCTGCTTTTGCCATAACCCCGGTATTCGAGGGCGACAAAATCGTAGCCGCGACTGGTAAAATCCTGGTATTTTTTTCCCCAATGCTGGAGGTTGTACCGGTTGCCGTGGAAGAAGAGCACAACACCGCGGCGCACTTTTTTTTCTGTAAAAAAATGCAGCAGATTGAGGCGGACACCGTCGGGGGTGTCCAGAAAAATTTCGTCGAATGGCTGCGAAAATTTAAACGTATAGTCGGCCCCAAGCCGGGTGGGCCGGAACAGCATGGATTGTTGCAGGTAGGTCGACAAGGCATTAAGCCATCCGGTTACAGGCATAGATTAGCGCAGTTTGGGGTTGGTGGCATGCCGCTGGGCATCCCGGGTGGTTTTTTTATCCAGGTTTTTTTGAAGGGCTTCGGTCAGGTCGACGCCGGTTTGGTTTGCCAGGCAGATGAGCACAAACAGCACATCGGCCATTTCATCGGCCAAATCTTCCCGGGCGCTGGCTGCCAATTCGGGCGTTTTGAACGATTGCTCCCCGTAAAGCCGGGCCAGCAGGCGGGACACCTCGCCCACTTCTTCCATCAGGATAGCATTGTTCGTCAGCTCCGAGTAATATTTCACGCCAATGGTTTGGATCCAGTGGTCTATGGTTTGTTGCGCTTCTTTTATGGTCATGTTTGTTTTTTTGATTTACCACGGAGACATGGAGTACACGGAGTTTTTTTTACCGCCAAAGGCGGCAAAATTCCGTGTCCTCCGAGTCTCCGTGGTGCATAAAACAACTTGCACAAAGGACGAAAACTACGCCCAAACTTTACAGCCCTCCGTGCAATTCGTGCAGATATCAATAGCACTGCGGCCTTTCAGAATTTGCCGGCGAAAATTCCGGTAGTGTTCATTTTGCCAGATCTCCCGGAAAGGTGCCGTTTTCAGATCACCCATTCGATGCGCTGCATCTTTATCGAAGCAACAGGGCACCACGAGTCCATCCCAGGTGACCACACAGGCATGCCAGAGTTTCCAGCAATGGTTGTGCAGGTTGTGCCGGGTTGCCCAGGTGCCATCGGGTAGTTGGCGGTAGCGGGCGTAACGGTCCTGCAGCGGGATCAGGGGGTTGCCATGTTGGTAATCGTACACTTGCGCGGTTTTAAGTTGGACGGCGTCGACACCGATTTCTTTTGCCAGGCGGTGCAGGTCTTCGATTTGGTGTTCGTTTGGTCGAACGACCAAAAACTGGAAAATGATATGCGGATGCTTCGATTTGAGCCGGCGCTTCCAGGCCACTACATTCCGCGCGCCTTGCAGTACCTGTTCGAGTTGGCCGCCTATGCGGTATTGGGCGTAGGTTTCCTGGGTGGTGCCGTCGACGGAAATGATCAGTCGGTCGAGGCCTGATTCTACAGTTTGGCGGGCGCGGGCGTCGTCGAGAAAATGGCCATTCGTGCTGGTGACGGTGTACAACTTGCGTTCGTGGGCGTAGCGCACCATGTCGAGAAACTGTGGGTGGATGTACGGCTCGCCCTGGAAATAAAAGTAGAGGTACAGCAGTTCGCGGTGCAGTTCATCCACAACACGACGAAAGAAATCGGTTTTCAAATTCCCTGTGTTGCGGGTAAAGGCGCGCAGGCCAGAGGGGCATTCGGGACAGCGTAGGTTGCATGCCGTGGTGGGCTCGATGCTGAGCATGACGGGCAGGCCCCATTGGACGGGTTTCCGTACCAGCCTGGTGCAGTAATAGGAGGCTAGCACCTTCGCGAAGTTCCAGCCGCGCCGGAGGGTCATTTTTTTTAAAAAATTCAGGCTATCGTTCCAAGAACTGTTCATGGGACAAACATAACAACGACCCGCAGTTGGGGTTCAGAGCGTGTTCAGGTTTTCCTGCCGGAGGCAAAAAGAGCAGATTTTAGTGGCAGGTGAATCTCGTTTTTAGGTGCATAGCCGGGGTTCTGTGCCTAAAAACAGGTGAAACATGCCGCTAAAAGGTGCCTTTTTGACCCGGTGAGGAAAATTTGAGCACGCTCTCAACGCAGTTGGCTGTACTTTTGCACAACTTGAGTCGCAATTTTTTTAAAAAACAAGTGCATACGATGGAAAACACAACGAAAACACCCGGGAAAAACCGCGAAGTTATTTTGTTGGTCGTGGTGGCGCTGATCGGCGCAGCCGGTCTGCTGGCGCTCCAGTTTGCCCGAAAAACACCTGCAGCACGCGCCGACGAGCGTTCTATGGTACAGTCGAGTGCTCAGCAAAAAGGCGAGCCGGAGGTAGTGTCGGCGCCCATCCAGCGTATTCCGGGCAACCTGGTGAGCCGCGACGCGGAATATCCCGAGGTTGGGCAGCCGTTTGAATTTAAAATGGCGAACTTTTCGCAGGGTGCCGTGTACGAAATTGACCCCGGAGATGGCAACGGGCGCCGGCAGTTTACGAATGGTGTGTTGACGTACACCTATTCAAAATCCGGCAAGTATCAGGTTTCGCTCTATGCCAAATACGAAGGCCAGGAAGTGAAACTGCAAACGATCACCAAAAAAGTAGTGGTTCCGCCCAAGCCGGAGAAGGTGGAGATCGTGCCGTTTATTGACAATTGAAAAAGGCTAACGACTAAGGGGAGTATAACGGCTAATTGCCTGGCATATCAAACATGATAAAAAAAATATATGCCGGGCAATATTTCCCCGACAAATTTTGTTTTGAGAAAGCCTTTATTTTAATCCGAATGCCAGCGAAGCGACATCTTTTTTGAATTTTCGCTGTAAACACCTAAACCGATTGTACCCTACATGCATATCAATGAAATCCCCGGCGCGGCCCCGCGTCGCTTCAAAACCAATTCCAAGGCATTTTTCGGGAAGTGTATTTTACCTGTTGCCGGTAAATCCGAAAAGTGCGACCCTTCCGCATTGTTCCGTCCGTTTAATTTTCTGCATACACATTGGGCAGGCCTGCCGATTTGAGTAGTTTTGTCGCGTATGCATTCTATCTATTGACATTCAAAACGCAAAACGGATGAAGAAAATCGGAATTTTACATGGCAAGGAAAGTACGTTCCCGGAGGCTTTTGTGGCACGAATCAACGCCAAGGGCGTCAAAGGTGTTGAGGCTGAACCTACCCTGGTTAGCGAAGTTATGCAGGGAGAGCCTACGCCCTATGCTGTCATGATCGACCGGATCAGTCAGGACGTGCCATTTTACCGGGCTTATCTGAAAAACGCCGCGCTGAACGGAACGGCAGTGCTGAACAACCCGTTCTGGTGGAGCGCCGACGAGAAATATTTTAACAACTGCCTGGCCACTAAAATCGGCATGCCCGTCCCCCGCACGGTGCTGTTGCCGTCCAAGCAAATGCCGCCGGATACCAGTGCGCAGAGTTTCCGCAACCTGAAATACCCGCTGGAGTGGGAAAATATGATCGAATACCTGGGTGGTTTTCCCCTGTTTATGAAACCGCACTCAGGTGGCGGCTGGAAGAACGTGTACAAAGTCAACAACTTTGATGAGTTTTTTGAAGCTTATAATGAAACAGGCGACCTGGTTATGCTGCTACAGGAAGCCATTGAGTTTGACGGATATTTCCGCTGCTATTGCCTGGGTGGCAAATATGTCCGGATCATGGACTATGAGCCCCGCAACCCGCACCACCTGCGCTATGTAGCCGATCATAAAGTCTCGAAAGCACTGCGTGCCGAAATGCACGATTACGTTTTGCGCATCAACCACGCGCTGGGTTACGATTTTAACACGGTTGAGTTTGCTATCCGCGATGGTATCCCTTATGCCATTGATTTCTGCAATCCGGCGCCTGATGCCGATGTGCATTCCGTTGGTGAAGAAAACTTCGAATGGGTGGTAGAAAACGCTGCAAACATGGCTATCGAGCGGGCCTTAGCGCATAAAGATGGCGCCGATAATTTGACCTGGGGGAGTTATGTAAGTGGAGCAGCGCAAGGTCGCCTGCCGGTCATTTCAGGGAAAAACCCTACCCCGGCAACGGTAAAAAAGGCCTCTGGGAAGGCCTCAAAAGTTAAAAAAGCATAAGAACTGCTTTTTGGCACGTCGTTTGGAAATATACCTGCAAGTAACAATAATCACTTGCAGGTATTTTAATCCAAGCGGCAAATCTTCCAACCTGCGCAATAAATGAGAAAGAAGCCGCCTCAAATACACACACCAAAACCAAAACCGATCCATTACAATGAAATCAATCTTCTTAATCCCGGTCTTTTTATTCGCGCTTATTAACCTCACCGCAGGCCAAGCTGCCGCCGTGAGCACCTCAAACGACAGCGCTGAACCTACGTTCCAGGACTTTCTGGCTCAGTTTCCGAAAGCCAGTTTGCCATACACCTTCGATGCAGAAGTGCTCCAGAACCAACTGGAAAACCGCACCTCGGCTCCGAAAGCCACACGGCTGGCCTGGGACTACTACCAGTTTTTGCCTACGCTTGAAGAAAGCGCTCGCTACAGCCGCATGCCGGTTTATCCGGAGCCAGTAGCTGCTTTCGAAACGGCTGACAACTACGCCGTGCTGTACAATACTGGTCGCGCATTCACCAAAAATTTGAAAAGCTACCATATCGCTGTTTTCGATAAAGCCGGCAACCACATCGCTACCAACTTTGTAGCCGGTGTTAACCCGGGCACTTTGACCGTTGCTACGATCGATGAAAACCTGCGCGCTGTCGTTCAGGCATACATGATCAACTGGGCAAAGGACTATACCGAAAACGGTCCTGAAGGCAACTCGATCAACAGCATGACTTCTGCCGGTCGGCAGGTAATGTTGCTCACTTCGGGTGGTATGGTAGAGCAGGTCAACTGGGCCTACAAAACCGACGGCATGTCTGCCTCTGCTTCTGCTAAATAAACAATACCATGCAGGTCAACCTGCGACCCCCCGTCCGGCTGCGGCTTCTCCGGACGGGGGTTTTTTGTTTGGTGCGCGTTAAAAAATCAATGCGCGTACTACTGGGTATATGCGATCCGTTTGTTTTAAGCAATCTAATGATCCCGCCATTTTATTATGTGATTGCCTGGTTTTTGAATCTTTTCTTTTATAACGCATCACCAGAGGCCATTTCAAAAATGGCGCTGGTACTGAAACGGATGACTGACGGACGAAGGCAAGTCAATTTTTTGCAGGCATAGTGGTTCTATGGTAAAAAAAATACGAGGACGTATTCGGACTTCAGACGCCGTTTCAGCCCAGCAGGTATTTTTGAGATGGCCTCCAAAAAAACCTTATTTATGAAAAACATGATTTTGGGTATTGCGGCCTTGCTCATCCTTGGCCTACTCGTCGCATTTTCTATTCTTCCCGGTGAAAGTTCAACGGCTGACACACCTGCAAATGACAAATTCCAAACGTTTTTGAAACAGTTTCCCAAAGCAACCCTGCCCTATGCCATTTCAAAGGAACAGATGCTGGAGCAACTACAAGAGGCAACGCAGCCTGTTGACGATGAATCTGCTAACATTAAGGATCATGCTCCAATTAAAATTGTCGAGGATCCCGACCGGTTTATTTCTTCCAATCGCCTCGAATATGTGAGTCGCGTGCCGACCTACAAGGAGCCGGTAGCGCAATTCGCAACGAAACAGCACCATGCTGTTATTTATGTGGTGTCGCAGGGATTTGGCCGGCCTTTCCGGTCGTACCATATTGCTGTTTTTGATAAAACCGGGAAGCGCCTGGCTACGCATAGCCTGGCCAATGCAGGTCGCTCCTATTTGACTGCTTCCACCATTAATGAAAATCTCGAAGCGGTGTGCTCCATGTACCAGGTGAACTGGGCAAGCGACGTAGACGAAGTCAGCCTGGAGGAAAACAGCATCACCGGCCTTACGCTGGAACGCTCCGAAAATATTGATCTGACGAAACCCTCGGAAGATGACTTTAACTTGCAGAAACTAAAGTTGAAACAACCGGAGAAAAAAGAGGAGAAGGTGAAAACGATAGGGGCTGTTTTTAACTAATTCCCGGCACAAAATTGACCTAAACCGCGCAGCTGCTCACGCCGTTGCGCGGTTTGTTTTTTCATAAATCCAGCCAAACCAATTTGTCCGGCGAATGATCAGTTCTGCAATGGCCAGGTTGATCAACCAACTGGGCCAGGCCACCAAACGGTAGGCTGTTTCCGGGTCAATGTTCGAATACAGGGCCAGGCTGAATTGCATAAGCCGGAGCGTGATCGCCGAGAGCGTAAGGGCATAACTGCGCAGCATCCAGGCGCCATGCTGGCGAATGTTTTTTTGCCGGATAGCCCGCCAGGCTTTCCAGGTTGACCACCACCACAGGCTGCTCAGCAGTAAAAAGGAGGCTTGTGCCACCGGGCCACCGTTGGCGTACCAGGCCATAAGCATACCGGCCGGGCCGCATACCAATAATATACTGAAGGCATATAACCGGCCCACCCAGCGGTGCAATGCGGGTGTACGGCGCAAAATAGTGCCGGAAAACTGCGTGATACCGGCGGCTAGTACGAGCAGGGCAGGAAAGATGTGCAGATAAAAAGCGGCTCTGTAGTGCAGCAGGTGAATGATGTGTTGCTTGGTAAGCAAAAAATCAATGTCCAGCCGTCCGGATCGGTATGGCCAAACGATGCTGAACATCACCCAGGTAAAAAATGCAACACTGCTTAGGAATAAAAAAGAGGCGAGCAGGCGCCCGGTTGCCAGGGTTTTGATGGGCATTCCAGAAGTATTTTTAGAAAAAACGCAGCACAATACAGGAAAAGTGCCGGAACCGAGGAATTTCTATGGTAGGCGAGCCGGTGATCAGAATGGCAGATCGCCAAACTCATCTTCTTCGCTGTGCCAGTCAAAATCCTCATAATCCTCAGGGGAAGGTTGTTCTTCGGTAGCCTCTTCCGGGTCCTGATTGCGATGCTGATCGTAGAAAAACAGCCAGGTCAGGCTTTCCTCGTCGTCCATCAATTCGCCCCATTGGTCCGCTTGCTCATCAATTTCCCAGGGTGAAAGTTCCGGTTTGTCGGTATCGAGCCATTCGCGGAGTTCTTCCAGAGGGGAACTGGTTCGGGGGGCGACATCCTGAAATTCGAGGCCATCCTCCCAGGTATCCATATCGTGCTGTACGCAAGCATCCAGTTCATCACACCAGCACTGGCCACTCTCACCAAAGGGACAGGATTTTTCAGAGCGCCGGCTGCAAAAGTTGATCATGGCGCCGGATTCGTAATTGTAGGGGATGGAATCCTGCTCCAGAATTTCCACCATCACGGTATAGCGTCTACGGGCGGTAAGGCGCGGCGGGCAGTCCCAACTGACCGTCCAGGCGCGCCACAGGTTTTCAATGGCGGTGAGCAAGGCGGTGAGTTGTTCCTTGGTGAGGCGTTCGGAAGGTGGAAAAATGCCGGAGGGCAAACCGAACAATTCGTTCAGGTGGGTGTAGCGCAACTGATAAGCAGGCGCATCCCGTTCATCGTCGTTGTCGAAGGGATGGCGGAAACGGTAGGTGCTGGATGCAGGCGCATTGCGGGTAGCCGTTTCAAGGTCTGTTAAAAGTTGGGATACGTAACGTTGCATGTTCCGCTTCAAAGTTGTGCATTCACCCCGAATTTTCGAAATATTTAACCGAAAAAGAATCGAGGATTTTCCGTCTCAACGAATAGCGGCCACTTATTTTTGTCCGCATGGACGATTCTACCCATTATTACCGCCTAATTCCGATCCTGTTTTTAGTGTTTCAGGCATGTGGATCGGTGCATCCGACGCATGCTTTTGACCCGGCGAAAGTACCGCCTGCACCTGATTATTCCCGCATGGCCAACTGGGCTTCGCACCCCGACAAGGCCGACCCCGCCGACCGTACCCCTTGTCCGGATGTGCCCAACCACCAAAACAATGCCGCGGTTGATGTCTTTTTTTTACACCCGACAACCTACACCGGAGCAAAGAAACCGGAGCGCGACTGGAATGCCGCTATGGACGATGCAACCATAAATCAGAAAACCGACAGCACTACCATCCTGTATCAGGCCAGTATTTTCAATGGCGCCGGGCGGGTGTTTGCACCCCGGTACCGGCAAGCGCACTTGCATGCCTTTTTTACGAAAGATAAAAAATCGGCAGCCGCCGCGCTGGATTCTGCTTATGCAGATGTCCGCGTGGCTTTTGAATACTATTTAACGCATTGGAATCAAGGGCGGCCTTTCATTATAGCCGGCCACAGCCAAGGCGGTCGGCACGGCATGTTTTTGGTGCGCGACCGGATTGAAGGCACACCCCTGGAAAAACAACTAGTGGCGGCTTATCTCGTGGGATGGCCGGTGAAGCAGGATTTTTTTCAAAAAATAAAACCCTGCGAAACGCCGGAACAAACCGGATGCTTCTGTAGTTGGCGTACTTATGAACGCGAATATGCTTTGGAAAAGGCTTATGAAACCGATGTGGTTTGCACCAACCCGTTGGCCTGGAATACCCGGGAGGGCGTTTATTCAG
Source organism: Lewinellaceae bacterium (assembly GCA_020636075.1). Taxonomy (GTDB): domain Bacteria; phylum Bacteroidota; class Bacteroidia; order Chitinophagales; family Saprospiraceae; genus M3007. Next base: position 8,949 of record JACJYO010000016.1, read on the forward strand.
ACAAATCGATGAACAAGGGAGCTGTATTGCGCACCTTTTGTGTGACTTACCCGGCGTTGTGCGATGCCGAGGTGTACAAAGGCGTGTTGATGTGCTCCAAGCCGAAATTTCCGGGCAGTATTTTCTTTCGCCGTAAAAATTATCATGTGGGCGATTTGAATTTGTACTACTTTAATGTGCGCGAAAATGCGGCCTTGCGGGCTGCGGCCTTTTTGCGTTAGATCGCCCGTTCTTGTTATTGAAAATTTAATATACAGACAGAATTTCCCGGTTCCTGCGTTTATGCCCGTGACAACATGCCCATACATGCGTATTAAAACAAAACTGAAACAGCGCCTTTTCCTGGCCTGTTTTTGCCAACATTAAAATCGAATAATTATGAAAAAGACAATCCTGTTTAGCCTCCTGGCCTTCTTGTTTCTGCTTGGCTGTAATAAAACGGCATTTACCGGCCGCAAACAGCTGAATTTATTCCCTGCCAGTGAGATAAATCAAATGAGCTTTGCTGAATACAAGTCGTTTTTAACGGAAAATAAACCCGTAACTACCGGAAAGGATGTGGACTTGGTGCGACGCCTGGGCAACGACCTGCGCGCCGCCGTGGAGGTATACTACAAGTCGAAAGGCCTGCAAAACGAGCTTAAGAATTTTGCCTGGGAGTTTAATGTGGTCGACGATCCGAACACGATAAACGCATTTTGCATGCCGGGCGGTAAGGTGGTCGTGTATACCGGTATTATCAAAGTAGCTCAAACAGAGGATGCCTTGGCAGTGGTAATGGGGCACGAGATCGCGCACGCCCTGGCCAATCACGGCAATGAGCGGATGAGCCAGGGCGTGGTGGCCCAGTTGGGTCTGACCTCGTTGCAGGTTGCCCTGGCACAAAAGCCGGCGCAAACGCGCGATATGCTCTTGGCTGCTGCCGGGGTGGGCACCCAGGTTGGTGTGTTGCTGCCTTTTAGCCGCAAACACGAGTCGGAAGCCGACGAAATCGGCCTGTACCTGATGGCTATGGCAGGCTATGACCCGAATGCTGCGGCACCTTTTTGGGAGCGTATGACCCAATCGGGTGGCTCCCGTCCGCCGGAGTTTCTGAGCACGCACCCTGATCCGTCGAAGCGCAGTGAGCGGCTGCGGCAGCTGGTACCCAAGGCGCGGGCCTATGCGATCAAATACCCTGTACCGGGAAGCTCCAAGCGTAAATGATAATTGATGCGTTATGTAATGATAAATGGGTTCACCGTCCAGGATGGTGAACCCATTTATCATTTATTCCAGCTCTGCGTCCAGAGAATCGCTGGGGAAAATCAAGTCCTCTTCCCCGGGGCGCAGGGTATCGACCGGGATAACCATGAACCCTTCGACCCGGTGAACGAGCCAACGGCCCTTGACTTTGTAGAGGATGAGTGTGTCGGGGATACGCTCGCCAAGTTCGCCTTCGATCAGGTAATGACAAATGGCGGAATCGCCCTGAATGTCGCATTTCAGGTCGTAGAGTGTAGTTTCAAACACATCGGAGGAATCCTCAGGCGTGGTCAGTGCATCGAGAAAGTCGATGTACGACCGGGCAAGTTCGGTGCTGTACAGTCGCGCGGAGTCAAATTGATTGTGGTCGATATAGTTTTGCCACAGACGAACGATGGTGGCGGGTTCGGGCGCCGGTTCAGGTTTGCAAGACCATAAGGCGAGGAGTAAAAAGGCGCAGCAAGGCGCTAGAAGACGCATAGTATGGCATTCTGTTTTGACCCTCAAAAGTACTTTAAAATCGGAGAAAATATTTTTTTGAAAAAGGCTTGGGCTTTTGCGGGGCGGGGGTGTATCTTTGCCGCCGCTAAATGCGAAAGGGCGCATAGCTCAGCTGGTTTAGAGCACCTGCCTTACAAGCAGGGGGTCGTAGGTTCGAATCCTTCTGCGCCCACTTGATTATCAAGGAGTTACAACGTTTGTTGTGGCTCCTTTTTGTTTTGGTTTACATGATGGTTTACATGAGCGTCAAAACAAAACGATTCCGGTTTATTCTGGTGGTAGAGCCCGTTTTTCCAACAGGTGTTCGATTATTTTTAGCAGTTGCGTTTTCTCCTTTCGCACTGCCTCTAAGCGCTCCGAAAGCGCAGCATTTTCTTTTTGTAGGGAATGGAGCCCATCCACAACATGATTCGAAGGTTTTTCGAATTGCGCGGTATCCGGATTAAATTGATGCAGTTCATCAAAACTAATTCCAAATACCCGTGCTAATAGGGCTGCCTTCTGAACAGATAAGGCTGCTTTCCCCGCCTCTAGCCTTTGGTAGGTTTTGACGGATATTCCAAGTTCAAGGGCAACATATTCCTGGGAATAATTTCGCAGTTCACGTAAGCGGCGGATTTTGAAGGCCAGGTTTTCCATAGGCTGGCTGGTAAATGGAGAATAAAATGAAGCAATGGAAAAGGATTAAAATGTCTTTCAAAGAGACAGAATTGTCGGAACATGCGCAAATGCTGGGGTGGATATTAACAATTTACAAACCGCAACTTTGTCCAGAACCGACCAATCTACACTAATCTCCATGATCAAGAACCGTTTACCCGCCTGTTTACTACTTCTCTTATTCCCATTTTTTCTTCGGAGCCAATCTACATCGAATGATTGCGCCAATGCCCAACTCCTTTGTAATAAGAACCTGGTGACAGTGCCATTTTTTAATGGTGCGGGGAGTAACACATCCGAAGTTGGGACGCCATCCTGCCTTGAATTTCCGTTTCCGGAAAGTCATTCTTCCTGGTTTAAGTGGACCATTGAAACATCCGGGTCATTAGGCTTTACCATTCTACCTATTAATGAACAGGATGATTTTGATTTCGTGCTATATCGCCTGCAGGGAGATTTAAGCCAATATGATTTACGTGAAGAACTCCGCTGTCTGGCCTATGGACCGGAAATGGGAGAGAGTAAATCCGTAGGTCAGAACTGCACGGGTGCTACAGGATTGGTGGCAGGAGCGGCGCCAACTGCATTTGGTGAGGGGTGCCCGGTCGGGGTCGAAAACTTTTTGGAATTAGTCAGCGTGGAATCTGGGGAATCCTATATCCTATTCATAAATAATTTTAGGTCTTCAAACGGCTTCCTCCTGGAATTTTCCGGCACCTGCACTTTTAAAGAAATTGCAGGCCCCTGCAACACGAGCACTTCAACAGTGCTAAATAATTTACAGGATGCTGTACTTGATGTTTCAGAGGTGGTACCCAACCCCGCGACAAATGCAGCACAAATTAACTTAACGGCTACCAGGGCTTTGGCTGGTCAGTTACTTCTGATAGACCTGAATGGCCGGATACGAAAGTCAAGCCCGCTCAACATCATGCCAGGTGAAAACATCCTCTCACTAGATGTGTCAGTTTTAGAGCCTGGTGTTTTTTTCGTAAAAATCAGGCTGGAAGGACATACCTACCTCGCCCGGTTTTACAAACACTGAGCAGCTTCCGCATCAAACAATTTAAGTTTCTCCAGACCATTTCCACTCCTACAAAGTAGGAAAAAGGCAAAATCCTCCTTCGCATATGCAAAAGCCATTTATCTGCGTCTTGCTTTTAGTAAGTGTTGCTTATTCCTCGTGGTCACAGCATTACAATTCAGATGTTTATATCACTCAGGCAGGTCAGGCGACTGCATCCGTTCTTATGCAGCAGTTTGACAATATTCCTGATTGCTCTGATCCGCGAGACTTGACAGCAACAGATATACAACCGGATGGTTTTATCCTGCACTGGCAAGGCAAATCAGCTCAACCCGGTGAAATAGAATACGTTGTGCGATACCGGTTAGTGAATGCTAAGGAGCCATGGAGAGAAAAAAAGGTGCTCAATGGTACCTCTGCTCAAATTTTAGGCTTAGACAAAGGGGCACCCTACGAAGTAGAGGTTCAAAAAATCTGTCTTTGGAAAGATGGTAGTCGAGTGCCTAGTAAATGGATTCGTACAGAAGTGGAAACCCTGCCCGTTCGGATTCCACTTCCACCATTCACATGTGGCGATTCGTTTCCCTATCCCAGCTATCCCTGTACCAGTAACGATGTTATTGATGATTCAACATTTCAACTGAGCGTTATTTATATAGGTGGCTTCCCCATTGAAGTAGAATCATTTTCCAGTCACCTTGATCCGGAAAACCAATTAGTTTGGTCAGGCACGGGAATTGTCCCGTTGCCTTTTGGCGAATCTGCAGTCCGGGTAGAATGGGAAAATGTGAAAATTAACAAAGACTCAAATATTTGTGCGGGGATTGTTCTGGGCTTGGCTGATGATCCAATGTATTATCCCAATCTGGACCCCGGCCCGGTTGCATTTGGAGGTGAAATCTGTGTACCTCCTCCGTCGGCCCCGGGATTTGATTCAAATGGAATTCACACCGTAACGGGGTTGCCCTATGACGAACATGGGTTTGGACCAACAGGAACCTACGATAAGCAACCACCTTACCCCGGTTACCAACCCGGAATGCCCTATGACACTACTAAAACATATGACCCGAACGGATTCGATGTTGACGGCAACCATGCCTTAACAGGAACACCGTTTAATCCAGCAGGTTGTAACCGGGAAGGGTTTACAGCTCAAGGCGACACTTGCGACCCCAATATTCCGCCTTATTCCTGGATGGATCCAAACAATCCAAATCCACCAACGCAGGCCGGGCTCGAGTTTGCCAGTGAGGTCGAAGATTCACTCAGCATTTGGATACAGGCGGTCCTAAACGAGTTAAACGATAGCTATGAGGCCAAGCGCGATAGCCAGCTAGCGATATGCACTGGAATTCGGGACACCATGGAAGCCTTGTTGACTACGCTAGGCTACAGTCGTGAATTTATTTTCGGCCCCGACGACAATTATTTCAAAGTCGGTATGCACCAGAATTTCCGCGCTGCGCCAAGTAAAATGCTCAATGATATGGTGCGGAATGCCAATGTAAAGACACTGGAAAACAGACACATCGACCTCTACCATTGTGACAAGGCGCAATATGTTTACCAGTACTATCTTGACATCATTGCGGATTACTTAGGTGCAGGCTTGACCGAATTGACCGAATCGATATTGGACAAAATCAAGTCCATGCCCCAAGCCACTATTGATCAGTGGGAGGCCGACCCAAATTTGTTTGAGATTTGGCTGGCAAAAGAGGTGGAGCAAGCCGTTAAGGATGAATACACTATCCAATACGGCGGAGGAATTGGTCTTTGGGAGAGCGAACCGGAATTGGAACGCTTAGACTTTCCAAGGGTACCCTCAAGAATGTATCCAGCGACACCAGCCAGTAAAACCTTTACAAATTTTAGCAGCCAGGCTTTGGCCGACAATCTGAACGGCGAACTTGGGAAACTCCTGCTCGCTCAAGCATTGGAAACGCGACCCGAGGACATCGCTTTCGAGTTCAAACAAGGATTCCGCATAGTCAATGGCGTGCACAGGGCTTACTATTTGGAAGGCATGGCCAATGCCCGTAGGTGGAAATTAACGGACTGGGCGGTTACGGCAAACGATTCCTTGTTAATGCCAATTGAGGTGACAAACCGGAATTCGGATGGCAAACAATACAAAGTTTATCTTGATGATATCAAGTTCTATACCTTTAAAGCCACTCTGGATGCGTATATCATTATTGAAACGCCCTTCGACGGCCAAAAGCTGGTATTCGAGGCTCAAGACGTGGAATTTACACCGAAGGGGCCCGTTGTAAATCCTGTTAAAATTGAGTTGGCAAACGATGTATATGTGCGAATTAATAACAATGCCCGGCTAAAGTTGCTCTCTAATGGCAATACCTATGTAGCTTTCGATTGCCTGGGATTTGCCGGCTTAGGAGTGGAAGCTGATGTTGAAGTATGCCGGAATGTTGTTTTGCCATATGACCCTGCAACAGATGCAATTTTGCCTGACCCTCAACGTGTGAGCGGGCACTTTCAAATATACTTGCCCAACTTCAGTGAGTTCTTTGTGTCGCTTTCCATCGATCCGTTTGCTATTCCGGGCGCTGAAGATATAAAATGGATAATCAATGGCGTTGCACTTGATTTAAGCGAAAGTATTTCTCCCACAGGTACGCCTCCCCTTGGGTACAGTACGCCCTTTGCTGGAATTGGTGGCTTTACCCCAATGTGGAAAGGGTTTTATATGGACAGTTTGATTGTCCGGCTCCCGAAGGCTTTTTCCAAAGACACCACGCCTATCAATGTGGGGGTTGAGGATGTTGTGATAGACAACATGGGGGTAAGTGGATCGGTAACTGCTTCCAATATTCTGCCTTTGAGTGCAGGTAGTGCCGGGGGCTGGGCATTTTCTATCGATCAATTTGAGCTTACAGTCATTATGAATCAATTCAGCCGGGCTGTCTTCGACGGCAAGGTGCATGTACCGATATTCCGGTCAGCATCGAACGATACTGGTAGCCTGGATTCCCTGGATTGTATGAATTACTGGGCCCGCATTGATCCTGGCAATGTGTACAGTTTTGAGCTACAACCGTTTACATCCAATTATGCAGTGGATATCTGGAAGGCAGGCACGGTTGTGCTCGATCAAGGGTCTGCAATATTATTGGAATACAATAACGGTGAATTTACAGCCATTGCAACACTAAGTGGATCGGCAGTGGTCAACAGTGATTTATTGCCAAATGTATCGATCAACGTCCCGCAAATCCGTTTTGAAGGGGTAGAGGTATCGAACCAAGCCCCCTATTTCAGCCCAGGCCATTGGGAGTTCCCGAATCAAATCGGGGCAAAATTTGCAGGCTTTGAACTCACTTTTACCAATATTGGTATGGTAGCAACCGCAGAGGGCGACCCTGCCTTACGATTTGGCGCCTATGTTAATATTGGAGGCGATACATCTAAAATTAAGGCCAGCGGTGGGTTCAAAATTATTGGAGAACTAATTACTGATGATGGCAGGCAGCGTTGGAAGTATAAAGATTTCGGGGTAGATGAGCTGTACATATCCGGTGGTTTTGGCCCGGTGGAACATCTAAATGGCACCGCTGTCTTTTTTGACAATGATGAAACTTACGGTACGGGATTTCGTGGTGGACTTGGGGCCAAGTTTGTCGGAATTGATGCCTCAATCCAGGTGGTTGGTCAATTTGGGCGTATGCCATCCGACTATAAATATTTTATGATTGATGCACTGTATTGTGGCGACATACCTCTGGCCGGTGCATTAAGCATAAAAGGACTTGGAGGGGGGGTGTATAACAATATGACACGACCCGATAGCTTATATGGCCTGCCTGCTTGTAGCGGCCTGCCTATACCCTCCGAAATTGGCGCCTCCTTGTCTGGCATAGTCTATACGCCAAATGATTCCGTTGGACTTGGTTTTAAGTTTACCGCAGCAGTTGCCTTAAGTGCTTCAGAACGTGCCTTCAACGCTAATGCAACTTTTGAAGTGCTCTTTTCCGATGGTGGCGGACTGGAAAAAATCTGGCTATACGGGAATGCTCAGTTTATGGGCGATCTGAACGTTTCCGGCCTGCCAACTTTTGTGGAAAATGCCAAACCGGACAATAATGCCGCTATCAGCGCCAATTTGCGCTTAGATATGGCCTTTGGCGGCGATGGCTTTGTCATGAATGGGCAACTGGAAGTTTATGCTTCTATTGCCGGAGGCATCATCCGGGGTGCAGGCGCAAATGACAAAGTAGTTGATGCGTCTATTCATTTCGAACCAGGAAATTGGTATATTAAAATTGGATCACCGACCAACCGCGCCGGGCTAAAAGTGGTCATACCGGGCTTCGGAAACCTTGCCGATGCCCAATCGTACTTCCAGATTGGAAACGACATTGAAGACATACCCCCCCTGCCCGATGAGATTGCAAAACTTACCGGGGTTGCGGGTGTCTCTCCAGGATTCAGAGCACCCGAGGTTAGCAACGGCAACGGTTTTGCCTTCGGTTCTGACCTACAACTGGGGAATAAAGAGTTCAAATTTCTGATATTTTATGCCGGGCTCTATGTGCGGCTGGGTTTTGATATTTCAGTACTGGATTACGGTACCGGTGCTATTTGTGCCGGCGAAAGTGAGCCTATCGGTATTAATGGCTGGTATGCTAGTGGGCAGATTTATGCTGGTATAGAAGGAAAAATTGGAATTCAGGTAAAGGTTTTTGGAAAGGTGAAACGATTTGAAATACTGAGTATAGCAGCAGCAGCGGCAATGGAGGCCAAACTCCCCAATCCATTCTGGGCCCGCGCATCCATCGGTGTTAAATATAATGTAATGGGTGGGCTGGTAAAGGGAGCTGCGGATTTCCAAGTAGAAATCGGCGAACAATGCCAAATCCAGGGCGTCGATCCATTTACCAATGTGCCGATTATTCAGGCAACTACCCCGGTCGCCGGCGCTTCTGCTGTACCAGTTAGCATCTATCCGACTGTTAGTTTCAATTTTCCGATCAACGAGGCCTTCACTTTTGAAGACCTGAACGACAATAAAATCGAATACAAGATCACCCTGGACTCCGCAAAATTGATGTGGCGGGATTGGGAAATCGGTACCACACGAGTATGGGTTTCGGGGCAAAAGCACCTTACCCTGAAAACAGGCACTTACCTGCCCGGAAAAGATACGTTTACCCTGATCATCAAAGTGCACGTGGACAGCGCCGGCGTGACCATTGACAACGAGGAGCGCATCGTGACCTTTACCACCGGGCCGGGCCTGACGTACATACCATCCAACAACGTGCTGGGCAGTTATCCGCTCGACGGGCAGTATAATTTCCACAAAGATCAAATTGCCGATTACAAAGGCTATGTCCAGTTGGACAGAGGCCAGCCCGAGGTATTCTTTGACAAGGAGGAATACGTAAAAGTGCTGCGTTTCCGCCAAAGCGGTGGTGGCTGCACCTACCAGTTGGTAGATATCAACTCAAATAGCTACTGGGAAAAACGTATTGAGTTTGATATCCCAGCAAGTTTCTTTGCGCCGGAGCAGATTTACGAAATGCAGCTTATTGAGTTCCCGCTTTCCGATCCCAATTGGGGCGAAGGTTTTGCCGGTGCAGCCCCTTGTGTGGGCGCGCCGCCGGTACCATCAGGTGGCGGAACACAACAGACGCAAAAAGCCGGGGATAATTCGCCGCCTGGTCCTCCGCCGACTCCTGTACCGGTTGAAAAAGTACTGTACAGCGTCTACTTCCGAACCAGCGCCTACAACACGTTCATGGAAAAACTGGAGGATTTGGATGTGTTCCAAACATTGGGGAGTGCGGCAAAAGGCGGCAATCCGGATTTGCCGGAATATATCGGACCGGAAGAAATCGCCAATGAGTTTAAGGTGCTGACCAACATCGAGCCTTTCGATGTTTACGAAGTTACCTATGGAGTAAAGCTCGGCGCCATGCCGCAACAACCGTTTAATGGCCTTGCAAATACCTGGTATGGCAAAATGCCGGCGGCAAATGTTCTTGGTTATTTCCCGGACCAAGGGCTTGAAATTGGGACAGATCCAATTAAATGGTTAGGAGGGATCCCTGATCCGTTCTTAGGAGTCAACATACTTAATGACGGTGAGCTGCCGAAAGTGACGAAGCAAAACTATTTGTCAGGCACCTTCCCGGCTACATATGCTTCATTGGTGCAGAAAATCCATTTTTATGCACCCAGGATTTTACAAGATAACTATAATGCCTTGAAAGCAGAAGCCCAAGCTTATGCCTACTCGCATATGGATAATATTCTTGAATATTTTGATTGTACCAGCGGTGAGGATGTCTTCTATTGTCTGAATGTGTTTTGCGATGCGCCTGGATACACCGTGTATTCAAAAGGATTCCGAAAGTTAGTGACCGAATGTAACCTGAGTATTCCCACTTACGAACCGACCTACCCGGTAAAATTCGAATACCGCATGCCGGGCTGGGATCAGGTGACAACCACACATTATATTAATCTGGTACACCCAGAATAAAACGCCTCTGAAACCCTTATTACTTTTTGTTCATTACCTTTAACCACGCCTGTTCATGAAAACCATTCGATTCTCCTTAGCCTGCTTTTTTTGTTTGTTCTTTCTCATAGATGGTGTTTTTGCACAAAGTTGTTATGTGCGGTTGGACGATGATGCTTCGGGGTATACGCCTACGGCGGGGCAGATTGCGGAGTTGGAGATGGCTGCTTGTGAATTGATAGACTCGCTTCCGGAGGAGTTTCAAGGATTATTTAAAGTTTATGATTTCGGATTTTATTTGCATCAGGAAGTAACTCAAGGATGGTACCCAGAACCTTTTACCCAAAAAATATTGGAAGTTGAGCAATTATCTCCTTATTATTTGTTATTTGGCAAGCAAACCGATAAAAGCGGAGTGTATACAAAACTATGGGTAGCGTTGAAAATGCCTGACTCGCTACAGTTTTCTTGTATGACAGCCTTGCAAAGAGAAGTTTATTTTAAAAGGGTTCAAACTACAACGGAAGAACGATATCTTGAATTAGACAATTCACATACTGAATATCACAGAGCAGAGATTGCAGGTATAAAGGAGTTATTGTCAATTATTGTTGGAATAAAAGATTGCTGCATTGCCAGGGCTGGCAATCGTTCTTCGAGTTGCAATGGATGTAGTGATGAAATAGCAAATTCCTATTCTGAACTGAGCGGTTTTCGAAAAATAAATTTAGAGGCAACGAGTGTGCCATATGTCAATATAACAACACCGCTAATAAGAGATTATTCTTTTCACAAAATTAAATTATCCGGGCAATTTGACTTTACTGCAAATCATCTAAACACAGTTATCGATGAACTGAACAATTTTTATTCACTGAACCTACTTGTTACATCTAATGAATCATTATGTATTGATTCAATTTCTGGAGAAAATCAGCAGGGCTTTAAAGAAGAAAAAGATTTTTTTTGTCATGTTAATATTACAACACAGGGAACAGGTATTATCTTAACCTTTATCAATGTGCTTTGGAATCTGAAGCCAAATTCTTGCCTTCAAGACCCTGAGACTGCTAAAATCATAATTGAAAATATATATTGTAGAATTTATCAAGAGCTAGAGATAGAAAATGAGAATTGTAAACCATACGACCAACCACCACCTTGGGAAATTGAATTTAAATCTGGTTGGCCTGCGGGAGGGATGAAGATTTCGGAATTTATACAATTAGTCAGAAATGAAGAGGAAAAATACACAGAGGAAGAACGTCAGGATACTAAAACTATGATCACGAGATTTCGTAAATTATTTTATGGCAGTCCTGCATGGGATGATTATTTAATACCCGGAGCGGAGTCGACTCCCTGTATTAAGCCTTATGAAATTAATACTAGCGAAAATTCTAGAAAAGTAGTCTCTGGCCCTCTCCCTTTGGGCCCTTTGGGTCCAGTATTTGTTATGGTAGATAATGGTTTTTACCCTGTAGACCCCACTACTGGTCAAAGGCCTGCTATTAATGCAGTTACCAATGGATCCCCACAAACACAAGAAATTCGATTAGAGCAGGGGTCACATAATAATATGATGATTGATATTGGTCATACACTAGCGGGACTTGATGCTTTTAATAATCCAAGCCCTGTTGAGGTATTAGGTGGATATGTAACGATTGGAATGAACAGAAATATAGATGCAGTAACTTGGCTGGGTGACCTTGGGTCTGTATTGGCAGAAGTGCGAGCTGAATCACTTATGAAAGGAAGAGGGCTAAATCCAATTGAAATTCAAGATTTAATTAACCATTATGCTTCTCCACCAGATATGTTAGGGAATGTTGATGGGATCGTTATCGCAATAAATTACTTAAGTGGGACAGGGCCTCCAAACCTAAAAAAAATTTCTGATATATTGACACATTATTACCTGGGCGATGGGGTTAATCTATATCAAGAAAAAAGGTACACTTATTTTTCTGAAAATATTGGCCTAGTATGGGACGTTGCCCAAAATAAATTTTCAAATAGAGAGGAATGGAAGAAAAACTGGGTTGATCAAACAAACGATTCTGCAGCACTATATTTGGCAATTGCGGCAAAAGGGGGAGGGCTGCTTATCAATACCCTGCTTTGTGCATCAGGTACAATTCTAACTGTATCAATGAAACCTGGGATACCCAAGGATCTACTTGAGTCATTTGTAAAAAAACTTGAAGAATTAAGACAGCAAGAGCCATGAAACTATTTTATGTGATATATCAATTATGGCATATTGGGCCTATTGTATATATTGGGTTTGTAATTGTAAAAAAAGATAGTCTTACAATTAAGGACGATGCTGGCCCATTATTATTATTTGTCGTTTTTTTATTTGGGCTTTTGAGTTTTTATTATCGTTACTTTAAATTTAAAAAAACAATTGATTGTAAATCCGGAATAACCATCATGTCTGTAGAATTTTTATTGGTTTTTTTAATAATATACTTAATGCTATATTTTAACTTTAAGGATAACTCCCTCCCCGGATAAAACACTTTTAGCGTAGTGTTTTCTGAAATTAGAGATATTTAGTATTCATATGCAATACTTTGTGAAGAGTTCAAATTTTAAATCTACTTTAAAATTAAATTGTTTAGGGGCAAGATTAGATTGACTGTTTAATTTTCGCAGGATTGCGGTCAACACCGACTTTGTCAAAAATGCCCTACCAATAGTAAACAATTGAAAATTCTTCGCGAACCATTGCAGCACCAATCTATTTAATACATTTTCCAAAAATGACAATACACATACTAAATATCTGCCTATTACTCTTAACAACCGGCCTCTCCGCCCAGCCCACCCAGGTAAAAGACATTCAACCCGGCTTGGGCTCTTCCGTTTTTCTTTCCCTGGAAAAATCGGCGGTAGCAGGAAATCACCTCTATTTCATGGTTAACGACGATGTACACGGCTTCGAGTTGTGGAAATCCGACGGCACGGCGGCGGGCGCTGTAATGGTGCGATAATTTAACCGCGAATTGGTAAATGAAGTTAAAATCAGATTATAGAGCGCAAAAGCCAAATACTACAATCATTTTCTAAAACATAAAAGCGTTAAAACCCGTCCGATATGACAAAACTCATACAATCCCTTTTTTGCCTGTTTTTACCAGGCCTTCTTTCCGCCCAGCCAGTCTTGGTCAAAGACATTCAGCCCGGCTTAGGAGCCGGAATTAGTCTTGGTTCCGCTCGTTCTACGGTACTTGGGAACTCGCTTTATTTCACCGCTAATGATGATGTCCACGGCGTCGAGTTGTGGAAGTCCGACGGAACAGCAGCGGGCACTATGATGGTACGGGATATTTATCCGGGTAAATCATTTGCCGGCCCACAGGAGTTTCACCTGGTGTATAACAACCAGCTATATTTCACGGCTCGGGATACCATGTACGACACCGAACTGTGGCGTACCGATGACGGACCTGAAGGAGCGGTTTTAATCCGCGATGCCTGTCCAACCGACTGCGATGGGGCTAATTATGGTTCCCGTCCCAAACCTATGGCTGAATACAATGGGAAATTATACCTTAATTGGCGAGACTTTACGATTGGTGAGGAATTTTGGTCAACCAATGGAACAACGGGAGGTTCCATACTTATAAAGGACATTAATCCTGGTGGTGGCGGTTCGGACAGCAGGCCTTATGGATTCACTGTCTTTCAGGGCAAATTGTATTTCGTAGCTGATTCAGCTATTGTAGGCTCCGAACTCTGGGAAAGCGATGGCACGACCGGAGGCACCAAACTGGTAAAAAACATCAATACCAGCTCATTTGGCGATAGCGAAATGGATGCACCGGTCGTTGGTCCGGATGCATTTTATTTCTGGGCACGAGCAAGCAACGGGGACGGACCGGAGTTGTGGCGTTCCGACGGTACCGAAGCCGGTACCATGCGGGTTAAGGATATCAATCCCGGTAGCGCTAGTGCCAAACCGTTTGGCGGGTTGGGAAACTCCGCATGGCTGGGAAACCAACTTTTATTTGTAGCAAATGACGGCACGGTTGGCGAAGAACTTTGGTCAACCGATGGCACTGAGGCTGGCACGGTACTACTGGCGGACATCAATCCGGGCGCTAATAACAGCAGCATTCAGTTTTTTGCCAGCTTGAACGGTTATGTATTATTCAAAGCCAATGACGGAACCAATGGTTATGAATTGTGGATAACAGACGGTACTTCAGCAGGCACCATACTGCTTAAAGACATCGGGCCGGGGGCTGCCGACGGATTGCGGTTTTCTACCGTGCCAATTACAGTTTTTCAGAATAAATTAATTTTTACGGCCGACGACGGCATCAATGGCCGCGAAATCTGGATCAGCGATGGCACAGCAGACGGCACGGTATTGTTATCCGATGTTGATCCCGGCGCAGCGGAGTCCAACCCCTCCAACTACCACGTCATCGACAACACGCTGTTTTTTTTCGCACAAAATGTCGCTCAAGGTCGCGAATTATGGAAATACGACCTGAGCTCCGTAAGTACATACACTCCTGGTCATACCCTGAATTTTGAACTGAATCCGACGGTTTCCAACACGGGCTTATTCAATCTCGTGCTTGAGCGTAATACCGATACAACCGAACCTTTGCGACTTGAAGTACACAACCTGACTGGAAAAACATACGTCACCCGAACACTGAACGGTGGTTCGCAACCGGTCGATCTGTCGGGCCTGCCCGTGGGGACCTATGCAGTACGGATTACCGGTCTGGAAACCGGGCAGCGCGGGGTACGGCGGGTGTTTGTAATGCCCTGAGAAGTCCTTCACCGCCGTGCTCTTGTACATTGGTCATTGAACATTTTTATCTAAAAATCAGGCTCATACTCCCTTCGGGCTGATAGTGAGGGGGTGACTTCGAGTCACCCCCTCACTTGGCTCCCCGCTCAGCCAAATGGGAATATGAGCCAAAAATCACAACCATGCAACCCATTTCCACCAGCCTTTCCCGCCTGGGCGGGACAGCTATCGCTATGTTTTTTGCCGCACTACAGCTATCCGGCCAAAGTGCGGCCGCTTCCCTTCAAATTGAAGCCAGTGCCGTTTATGTGGATAGTGTGGTAATCGTCCGTTGGGCGCCGGCCAACCTGGAAACCTGGAGATGGGGCAATGCAGAGGGTTACGACCTGGTACGTTACACCGTGATCGACCAGGGGGATACACTTAACGGCAATCAATACGATTCCAGCATGGTCAGCCTGGCTACGGCGCTCAAGCCGCTGCCGGAAAACGAGTGGGAAAGCTATGCGGATTCGAATGACCTGGCGGGGGTGGCTGCCGGCGCTATCTATGGTGATAGTCTCGACTTGCTGCCGCCGGACGGCCCCAGCCTGCTCAATATTTATTACAAGAGCAAGGAGGTAGAAAACCGCTTCAGCTTTAGCCTGTTTGCTGCCGACCAGGATATTTCTGTGGCTGAAATGATGGGCCTGGCCTATGTGGATACCAGTGTAGCGGCAGAAAGTAAATATGTGTATTGGATTAAGCCGCACGATCCCGATTCATTAGCTGAGATCAGGAACGGGTTTGCATTGATACAGACCGATTCAAACTTTGTTTTACCGGTGCTTACAGGACTTAAGGGCCACGGCGGCGACAGTGTTGCCATTCTCAATTGGCAACGCAATGACCAGTATTTCACCAGTTATGTTGTAGAGCGTTCCACCGATGGCACGAATTTTATCCAGATGAATGAGCGGCCGCTTATTTCAGCGGCGTCATTAGGAGCGGATGATGGGACGATTGCATTTTCCGATTCCCTGTATGCCAACGAAGTAGCATTTATTTACCGGGTGCGTGGGCGGTCGCCCTTTGGCTTGCTCAGTGCGCCATCCGACACGGTGCATGTGACGGGTAAACCCGGACCAATTTTCGCCCTGTTGTCCGTCGAAGGCATTGAGGAAGTTAATGAAGGCAAACTGACGATTACCTGGAATTTTCCAGAAGAAATGGAGTCTCAAATTCTGGGTTTCGATGTGTATCGCGGCCCCGGGCCGGAAGGGCCGTTTGAAAAATTGACGGAAGAAAAGCTGGACAGTTCGATTCGTGAATTTGACGACGTCGAACCCAATCCGGTGAATTACTACCAAATTCGGACAACCGATGTCAATGGCTATGCCTTGCATAGTTTCCCGCGCTTGGGCCAAACCAAAGATGAAACGCCTCCCTCGAAGCCGGGCACGGTGGTTGGAGAGGCTGATGCTTCGGGCCTTGTCACCTTGCATTGGCCGCACAATCCCGAGCCGGATGTGATGGGGTATCGTGTTTTTATGTCCAATACAACGAGCGGGGATTTTGCACAAGTGACTTCTGTCTGGTTGAACGATACGACCTTCCAGTACGAGTTAAACCTGAATACCCTTAACGAGTACGTCTATTTTGGTGTAACGGCATTGGATTATCACCACAATGAATCGGTCATGTCGGATCCCGCTTCGGTAGTCCGGCCAGATATTATTCCGCCAGCCCCGCCGCTTATCACAACAGTGGAATCGACCCCTTCAGGGGTAACATTCGAATGGCTTGGAAGTAGCAGCCCGGATGCCTATAGTTATGAATTTCAGCGGAAAGTAGTAGGCCTGCCCGGCTGGACGGTGTTGTTGGAATTCACGGCGGAAGAGCCCGACTCGGGCTTTGTAGATTCGACTGCAAGTAAGCGCCGTTGGTATCAATACCGCCTGGTAGCCATTGACAAAGTGGGAAACCGGAGCGGGTCGAGGGTAGTTAAGGCAAAGCCTATAAACGATGGCTTGCGTGATGCTATACTCAATTTTACTGGTTCGCTAGTTAGTAGTGGCGGGTCCGACAATGGCCATGCCTTATTGGAATGGGATTACCCGAAAGATGTTGATTTGATTGGCTTCCAGATTTACCGTGGGTATGATAGTTCAAGTATGTTTTCTTACCGGTTTTTTCCATATCCATTACCCTCAACAATTGATTACGCTGATATGTCCGTCACTCCTGATGGGAACATGCTGAAATGTCAGTTTTTGGATTATGATATTAAGTTTATGGATTATGCCAAGTCAACTTTTACATATTTCTACAATAGTTCGATTGATGTCAATCAGGCAGTGCCACCGCCTCCAACTACGCCACCCGCTACCGACAGCCCGCAAACATACAATATGGGCAATCCTGCGCAATCCAAGCCGGGTGCTCTAAAGTACTGGGTTATGGCCAAATTTGCAGATGGCTCGTATTCGCCGCTGGCGGGGCCGGTGAGTATTAATTTGTAAGGGGGGATTGTGGTTTTGGATTTCCGGCTGCTGGGGAAGGTTTTCCAGGCGGTAGGCCAGCATACTGCTTAGATGCCCTCTAAGCCCTATTATTTCATCCGTTTATTATTGTTTTGTATGAAAGCCATACGAATTGTAATTTGTTCTTTTGTAATCCATCTTCTTTTCCTAACACCTACAAAGGCACAACCGCAGGATACTTCTTATATTCGGCTCGATGACGCCTCGGGCTATACACCGACTACAACGCAGCTAAATTCTTTAGAAGAAGCTGCTTCGAGACTGTGCGCTGCTTTTGACTCTGCCGGATTTGGGGGGCAGTTCAAGGTGTACGATTTTGGATTTTATTTGCATCAGGAGGTAGCGGAAGGTGGGTATCCGGAACCATTTGCGCAGAAGATTGCGGAGGTAGCGGATTTGTCGCCATATTATTTGTTGTTTGGGAAACAGAGTGATAGAAACGGAATCTACAAAAAGTTTTGGGTAGAATTGGTTTTGCCTGACACAGGAAAATTTGAGTGTTTGAACCTACTTTCTCCAACTTTAAGGAGTGAGATCAAGCAAAAAATTGAGTATGTCGTGGTTAATGCATATTTAAAATCGGGTTCGGATTATCTATATTTTGATGTGGCAGAAAAAGCAGGGATAGATGTTTTACAGGAGATTGCAGTTAAATATACGGAATGTTGTGATTTGCAATCGCGCAGTGTTAATTCGTGTGATGCCTTTGTATTACCGGCACAGATTAAAGAAGTGACATATTCCGGTGATGCCTACATTGAAATGAAGCAGGATGGTAATGTCAATTTCGGCCAGCCTTTTCCCATACCGCATTACTTGGACACTCGCCCTGATAATGAGCAATCGCCGCTTGCCTTAGTGGGTGGATTTAATGTTTCGGCATTAGTTAAATTTAATGGCAATGAACTTTATGAAACAATAAAGGTGCGTGGAAAAGGAGAGAAGGAAGTTGCTGGGATTACAGTTGTCTTTAATTTTGATGAGCAAGTCGCGTCCCAAGATATAATGACCAAGCAAATAGCAGCAAATCTAGGCAGTTCACTTCCTTATATGGCCGTCTTTTTGGATGATCTCAAAATAACATGGGAAATGCGTGTAAAAAGAACCGGAGAACCTGAAGCCGATTGGGAACCAGTGGGAGAAAGTATAAATAACTGGTATTTGACGTTAAGAAAGCCTAAGCCTGAGGGAACAGGTGTTGGTTATGCTCATTATCAAACACTCTTTGAAATAGGTTGCAAATATGGTAGGGGAACAAGTGATCCTGAAATATTAAATGGTGTTTGGAGTCATTTCAAAAACAAAGAGGTAAGTCGTTCTGACGGAGAGCACCTTGCGTATTACAAGACATGGGAGCCGGACCCTACCCCCGAAATTGCTTGGGTCTATACCGATGAGTTACTGAAAAACAGAGAAGGACAGTGTAATGCCTGGGCAAAGTTTTTTTTGGATATTCTGAAAGCACAAGGCTATTCTGAAAATGGAAGTTTATTGATAGTTAAGCCTGACCCTGTTAGTCAAAATCGCCCATCAAGTGGCTTCATTTTAGGCCATTGGAACTTCTTAAAAGGAATAGCAATTAATGAGGATGAATTTGACTATTGGAATCTTTACAATAATGAAAACAAATATTCCCAGTCCTCCAGCGGCTTGTGGAGCCACCTGTGGTGGCAAAACAGCTCTGCCCCTTTGCCACAAGTTATCCAAACTGGTTATATTCCTGCACAAGGAAATCCGAATAATTCACTCTCCTATTTCGGCCAGCATATTATAGTTAAAATATTTTCGGGCGGTTCTGAAAAATATCTTGATCCATCTTACGGAGAAGAATACGATGCAGAACTTTCAAATCTTGAAGGTTTCGTGGCCGGATTTTGGCTGGAATTATTAGATTACACACCTCCCGCATTTATCAATCCACCGCCCTCCAATGATTTTAACGATTTGGTATTATTTCGAAAAAATACTGCTCTGGAAAAACTCGTCATTATCAATGAATCAAGCTACTGATCTATGAAATATATTCTCACCAGTTACCTTTTGATCATTGTTGGTACACAAACATTCGCCCAGGTTGAAAAAATTTTTATTGATGAAACTTTTGCCTATCGCGTTGATAGAATCGGGAATCGCAAACTAAAATTATCCCTTAACAGTCTTAGAGCAAAAGAGGATACATTACAAACATTATTAGAGGTCACAAATACAGGCAAATATGATTACCAACCGATAGCCTGGCATATTGTAGATTCTTTTTTGTATGCAATTGAAATAAGAAGGCTAGACGATCTTTTTGTGAGTGTATTTTTAATACGATATCGTATCCCTTTAAATAAAAGGAAAGATGAAAAATTAGATATTAGTAAAATGTCAGAATCAATGGAAACCTTGTATTACGTTCAAATAATTGACAAATTTTTATTTGATGTATCCAATAATATTAGATCACAGATAAAGGAACCGGTGTATTTTGATTTTATAGTCGACGACAAAGGTCTGATTACTATTGCACTACTCGAAAAAGAAAAAAGAACCTTGGTGATATATACTAAATCCATCTCACAACATGAAATTGAAAACACGGATAACATACCAGTCTACAAACGTATTAAATCATGGAAACTGATAGGTTCTTTTGCCTGTTCAATACAAACATCATTTCGAATGTTTAAGGAAAATGAAAATCTGTATCTCCTTACTGAAGATGGCAATTTGTTTGAGGCAAAAAGTGCAGAACTCAATATGTTGTCATTAAGAAAAACTGAACCTTTGGTATTACTAATTAATAGGGATGTAAAACAGGGTGTTCAGTTTATTTCGGTTGACCGGGTTAATAAAACTAAAAATATTAGCGAGACCGATATAAGTCAATACGCTAAAAGGTTAATTGATTATTAAGCAGCTTTTATCTGATCTGTTTTATGGCGCTCTGCCTTCAAATAATATACAATCGCAAGCTACCCCTCCCAGTCTAAAATCCAACTACGGAAAAAATCCGGTGAAATACCCACATTTCGGGACACTTGCTCCTGAATTTACAAGGGCGAAACCTGGGCATTCCGGCCCGAAATGCGGGCGCAGTTTTTCACCCTGACAATAATTCCACGCATTTGGAATACCTGGAAATGCGGGGAATTTATTTTAGGACGAGACAACGAGACTGATAGCCAAATCACAAATCCGACACCCGCCGCCGCTCCCAAACCCACCACCCCAACAACCCCAAAATAAAAACCACAAAGCCAATCATAACCCAAACTTCAGCCCGCCGAAAATACCCGGGCGAATCCACCATGCCAACCACTGGAAAAACTACTTGCCTGATTTCCATGGCCCCTCAATTTTTACACAGTGAACAAGCAGGTGAAGCAATTCAACCCGGGTCTGGATAACCCGGCTTTCCCGGCCAAGTTTTAGCGTTTGCCCCTCCATCTTTTCAAATAATGGGTTTAGCACAGACTCGTATTCCTGGAGCTGGTTTTGGGTAGATTCTAGTTGTTGGCGCAGGTTATCTACTGTGCTGTTCAGCTGTTCGATTTCAGTAAATTGTTCTCCGCGTTGTTCCAGAACCAGGTTGATGTAATCGGAGAGGTTGAGGCCGAGGCGGGCGCCTTGTTCGATCAGGTATACTTTCATGCCGGGCGTAATCCGGAGGTTGATGTTAGCTGTTTTGGCTTGGGGGTATTTTGGAAATTGATCGTATAGCATACGCGTGATTTAATGGGTGAAATAATATTGTTTTGCGGGTGTTTTACCGGTGTTTTACAAGGTTATACGGACGTTTTGCGGGTGTTTTACGGCAAATCCGCCCGCATTGTTTATTGGCGAATCCGTGAAATCCCAGAACAGCGGATACCCGTGTTCCGACAGGGCCCACCCGGCTTTCTCGTCGCATTTGACCAGGTAATCCGCCAGGTCAAGTCCATGAATGCGGTCGGATTCCGCTGCTTTGCGTTCCAGTAAATCAGAAACATACAGCTGCTTGCAAAGCGTTTGTAGTTCAATGGCTTGGGCGCACCATTTATCGTAACTATTCAGATCGGGGAAAAGCACTACGTCCTGGTTTTTCAGACACTGGCATTTTGTCGCGGACAAATTGTGCAGGCCTCCTGTCGCCAACCAAATGTAATCGGGCAGGAGGCCGCTCATCAGAACGGCCGTTTTCTCGCTTTCTACCAACGCTACCTTCTTCCCGGTGTTCCCGGTTTGTAATTGATGCTCGCCGAACAGGCATTGCGCCAATTGGAAATCCGGTAGCCGAAGGACGGCGTGCGCCCAACTGATACGCGCCTGTGGCTCCTTAACGCGTTTCCCGGTTAGCGGGTGGTATAACATGATTTTCCCGGTGCGCACATTTCCAAGGCGGTCGATTTGCCAGAAGACCGTTGCGCCCGGCCAGTGTTTGGATGTACCGATCCGGTACAGGTTTACCAAATATGCCGCCATTTCCCGGTGAAAAAGCCGGTTCAGAAAGGCGACAAAATGGTTCCGGGCATAGCAATTCAGGGAACGGCTAACGATGTGTATTGGGATGCAGGAAACCGGGTTTTTAGCGCCCAATTTGGAAATGGAAATTGGAAGTTCCCTATATAGGGTTTTTCCAATTTCCATTTCCAAACCGGATTGGTAAAATACCCCTGGAGTGAGGTGATATCCGCAGTTGATTTCGCGGTTGCAACGGCCGATTTGATCCGGCAGATAATCGCCGGTTTCGGTGTCGATATACCGCTTGAATTCTTTTTTACCACAGGCCGGACAGGGCCAGCGCTTGACCGGACGGCTATTGTCCAATCGATACCAAAAGTTCTTCATTTTGGGGCTGAATTTTAATGGTGTAAAAGGTTTGGCGGTTGCGCTGTTTTTGCAGGATGCAAATGTGGCCTTGCGCGTAAAATGTCCGGCTTGTTGCGGCAATCTCGTCGAGGCGCTGTCCAAGGATTTTAGCACTGGCTTCGAATTGTTGGCCGAGCTGCTTCAACAGCTCTGTTTTGGTGTATTGCTGTCCAATACTCAGACCTTCCAGAAATTCAAGCACTTCCGCTTCAGATGCTTTGCGTTGACGACCTATCCGTAATTCCTGGATTTCTTCCTGATCGGCTTCTGTCAATAACTTCGTGTCCGGGTCAATGCGCGCATACACAGGAAGCGGCGCTTTCGTGTTCCGGCATTTGATGAACCGAAGGCGGATAATATCGGAGGGGACGCCCTCGCCATTCTGTTCCGCCGCCAGTTGGATAGCCGTGGTGGCTTTATTGAACAGTTCCGTTCCCAGGTGCCCGCGCGCCTTTTGCTGATTGGGGTTTTCATGAATGACACAAAGGAATGTGGCATTGTAGCGATTGACCATGACATTGAGCATATCAATCAGGCGCATGCTGTCTTCTGTGCGGTTGAAGTCGCTGACACAGTCCGATACAACATCGAGGATGATAAAAATGTGTTGGGTAAACTGGTCGCGTAAATAAGCAAGGTAGGCTTCCAAAGCACTGATGCGTTCTTCGCGGCGAAATTCTAGCAGCGAGGTGAATACGAAATGATCCAACTGATCCTGGATGTTAAATCCGGCATTAACCTGGATGCACTGCAAGGCATAGGGCAACTGGTCATTGAGGTTTCGTTCGGTGTCCATGTAACAGACTACCGAATCTGACTCAAGTTCCAATTCAAACCCCAGTGTTCCGGCAGCCGTATTCCGGCGATTTAACAATAAACTGGCAAACATGCCGGCAACCCGGCTTTTATGCACACCGGACTGCCCTTGTAATACATTGATTGTTTGTGGGAAAATCACGCCCTGTCCGTTTAAATTAATCAGGGGTTGCGAGAACCGGATTGTTTGCATTTTTCGGTTATTGAGTTCTTCGGCAGTTTTAAGCATGCAAGCCAGTAGGGTGCTTTGGCAATTTGGCTGTGCGCCCGGTTGACCCAGCTTATCAAACTCGCCATGCACCGCATGCAAGGGCAGGGCGCTTTCGGGCAAATTTGGATTACTGTCCATGGCGCCCTCCTTTTTTTCTTACCGGAACATTGGTCGCTTCCGTTTTGATTTCCGCAAGCGTTTTACGGCGGTTCTGCAACAACCATGCTTCCAGTTCGGAGCGCCGGAAATACAATTTTTTACCGCGTTTGAAATGCGGGATGCCGCGCCGGGAGGTGAGGGTGTACAACGTTGGCCTGGCCAGGCCGGTGATTGCGACCGCCTCGCTTAAATCTACGATTTCACGTGTTTCAGGATTGGGTAGCGCGGAAGGCTGGTGAAGTTCCTGTGCCAATACGCGGGCAAAGTCGAGCAGGTCGCTCTTGCTGATTTCAAGTTTGATGAAATCCGGCAAATTTTGGAGCTCAAGCATTTTTGATGTGTTTTATGCCAACAACATCGTTGACGCTCCAAAAGTGAATCGCGTTATTTTGTGTTATCTTGCTGCAATAATGGAAATATCGCTGCAGATATTCAACGCGCCCTGAAAATATCGTTTGGGTTATACTTCCTTTGATAAATAGGGCTTGGGCCTGTGGTTGAACAGGTCAAATTGCATCCGGGACGGTTTGCCCTCTTTTAGCATAATTACCATGCATTCGGGCTTAACATCAAAGTTGTCGAACCAGGCTTGAAGAAAACGCGCATAGTACTCCCGGCCGCTATTTTTAGCCTCGGTATTGCATTCCCAGAGTTTGTAAAAGCAGTAGTAAATGATCCCTTTTTCGCGGTTATTCAGATTTAGGTGAAACCGCTGGAAAGGTGCTGCTTTGGGCAGGCGCAGGCCGATGAGTTTAAGTTTCTCCACCTCGGATTTCGGCAGGAAGGGTTTTTTCGAACTGCCGGACTGCTCGTGCAAAAAGTCGAAAAAGCGGTGGATTTGGCCTGTGGTCAGTTTGCCAGGTATTGCTTCCAATTCCTGCTCTAGTAACAAGGCTTTGAACGCATCAATGGAAGCGCCCGAATCCGTTGTTTGTGCTTCCGATTCCGGGTTGCGCAAACGATCAATGGTCTCATCAACCCATCTTATTTGCTGCTCCAGGCCGTTGGCCTGCATAATTTGTTCGGTGCAAGGTTTTTCAATTAGTTCCGGGCTGATTCCGGCGGAAAACAGGAATGAAACAGATTCGTCATTGTCTAAACCGGATTCCTGAAAATCAGGGTCTTGGAGTACTTCTTGCAGTATTTCCAGTATTTCGGTTAGGATCATCTCGCCAGTCCAGTCGGTCAAATCGGCAGTCCACAACTTTTTTGCCCGCTGAAATCCGGGCAGTTCGTCACCATCATAGTTTTCGAGCAGGTAAAAAAAGGTGTCGAAATCGTTCGACAAGCAATCGGTGTCTCCGGTCGCCAAACTACGAAAGACATGCCCAAGCGCGGGTTTGTGTACCTGTTCTACAAGTTCCTTTCGGATGTTGGCCAAGGCCTCGATTTTTTCCGGCACCGTGCGCAACAGGTTCAGCCTGCGCTGGGTGCTATTTTTAAAGTCTTCTAAAAGGAAATGACCTGCGGTTTTCAGGTTTGGGTCGTGGGCTTCCAGGTGGGGAAGGATGTCGGATGGGAGGTTAATCTTTTGGAGCATGTTAGATTTTTTTTGTTTAAAACTTGACGTCAAATTTACGCCCTATTTGCAACAAAAAAAATCTAAGAATAACGAGGCAGGTATAAATTATAGGATTTTTTGGCGTTTGGGCGACGGTTTTATGGGCGAGGGTGCATGCGTATAAGTAATCTCAATGCTAAATATGAATGCAAGTTCTTTGATGGTTTTTTACCCCAAACGCGCTGCCACCATCTCTTTTAAACTTTCAGGCGCCAAAACCTCCAGTTCGCGCCCAAAACGCACCAGTTCATTCACCAGCTCCGGATTAATGATCACCCGCAGGCTGAATTCGTAGCGGTCTCCATCCTGGTCCATCAGCCGCTGCGAAGGGTGGATGGGCCGGGTTTCCAATGCCGGTAGTAGTGAGCTATCCAGTCGGTAAATGTTGAGGTGTGGGGCCAACTGCTTGGTCAGGATTTTGAAGAAAGCGTTAATATTAAGCCGCAAACTAGTCCCGCCACCACATAAAACCTGCTGACTATGGAAGAAAAAAATCCGCAATTCAACGACATCCTCCTCTACACAGCCCCCGCCGGCAAGGTACGGGTAGATGTGCTGTATGAAGGCGAAACGTTTTGGCTGAGCCAGAAGCGGATGGGGGAGTTATTTGGGGTGGATGTCCGCACTGTTAGTGAGCACCTGCAGAATATTTATAAGTCCGGCGAACTCAGTTCCGAGGCAACTGTCCGGAAATTCCGGATAGTTCAACAGGAAGGCGACCGGCAAGTTACCCGTGAAATTGACTTTTACAACCTCGACGCCATTATCGCAGTAGGCTACCGGGTGAACAGCCTGCGGGCCACGCAGTTCCGCATCTGGGCCACACAAACCCTGCGCGAGTTCATCCTGAAGGGTTTCGTGCTCGACGACGAACGGCTCAAACAAGGCAAACGCTTCGGCAAAGACTACTTCGATGAACTGCTGGAGCGCATCCGCGAGATCAGGGCCAGCGAGCGGCGGTTTTTTTATCGTTTTTACGTGCGGCTAGTGGATTAGTGACCATTTTCAATAACCGCTTCCAAGTAATCAGGAATATCAACGTAATGCTCGCCATTGATTTGATATGGTCCCAAGAATTCCTTCCCTTTAACATTAATAGCAACGAGCCTATCAAAATCGCCATCGGGATGCAAGGTTATTTTACCCTGCTCATCGGTTTGGTAGTCGCCCGTCTTGGCCCCATTAGGTAATACCCCAAAAACAGAAGCATGGTCAACCGGTTTGCCTGTACTCCGGTATTTGAACGTAAATCCAATGCGCTTGAATTTGTCCAACGGGTCGATGTAATCATCGTTTTGTTGACTTCTGAATTTTATCCGCAAGTGTGATTTTTCCAAATCGCCGATAACTTCTATCTCTTCACGTTCCTCCGGTGGTGTTTGGCCATTCGATCGTTTGCGCGAAACCCAGGTATGCTGTACTGCCAGTTGATCGTGAATCCCGCATTGTTCTTTGTGTCGCAAGAAACGGCGCCGATTTCTTGACCGGCTGATCCGCTTTTGGATTTGCCGGATGGAGTACCAGAAGTAGTCCCCGGTTAATAATTCACCCAGAATGATAGCAATAGGCAGGTATGTCATCACAAAATTTAAACCTGAATTTACCGGGGCTACAGCAAGATCGGGGTCTTCAAAACCGCTTTCGCTGAACTCATCTAAAGGAGTAGCATTTAATATATAATTTCGATAGTATATGATTACACCAACTAAGCCCAAAAGGATTAAACCTGAAAAAATGGCCCAGAATCGCGCCCGTCGTTTTTCCTGGAGCATTTCATCTGAAACAATATTTACCGGCGCCTGATTTCGGTTTTTTATAAAAATATAATTCCAGCGCTCCCAGTCCTGGATTTCTTTTGACCAGCCTCGACCAATAAAATGGGCTGTTACTGCTGCCCACGCGTTGATCAACAAACAGAAAATTAGCACGGCAAAAATTTCAAATCCTTTTGGTATAGCGGCAACCTCCGATACCACATCCCGAATCATCTCCCAACTAATGATCATATCTGCAATTGCAAAAAGAATGAACAGCACATTGTGCAATAGTACAGGCGCGTTGATCAACAGCTCTTTCCATTTCCGGATAATACTCTCATCCTCATAGTATGCTGTTTTATACCGGAATCCGTGATTGGCTAGTACTGCTGCTTTTCTGGCCTCCTCATGGGCTGCATAGCTGAATTGAAATTGCTCGTTTGGCAAATGAAAGTTAGTCATCGTCTCGTTGTTTTAGGATTAGTAATCGTTTTGATCTTCCGCTGTTTTCGGAGCAGTTTCTTCCTGAAAATACTCTATGAAATGTGGTGTATCTGGCAGTTGACCGTTAGCATTACAATCCGGACTTTCTTTCCAGCCTCGATTGACAAAAAACTTGTCAACCGGAGGTAGTAATTCACAATTCATCTGCTTCGATCTGGGAGTATCCTGCTTGCCGTCCGAATTAATATAAAGCCATTTAGAAAATCGTTTGTGAGACGGGGAAAGGATTATCGACCTGGCTTTATCAAAAAAGCCATTGATATCGGTAAAGTCCTGCTTCCGTTGTTGAAATATTCCAGCCGCTGATACTAAAAATTGGTCTGAAGCTGCCGCATTCTGTCGGGCTATGACGACATTCTGATGTTTAATTCTTTTGACCGTGGAAGGTGTCGCTCCGGGAGGTATTGATTTGGGCGGGTGAATTGTACAATAGGCATAGCCTTTTGGCGTAGAACTGCCTATTCCAATGAAATATACTTTTCCGCCACTTTTAGTTTTGGAGATAGCGATGCAAAGCGCCCGCAAATCCTCCTCCGTAGTCTCCGGAAAAGCGGCAAAGGTGCCGCTCAAGTCCTCTCCAATAATTACTAAATTTGGCGGTGTGCGGGCTTCCTGTTTGTCCGGGGTGCATCCAAAGCCTAAAAATACAAGCAAGGGAAGCAGGCCAGCCAATCTGGCCCAGCCAATCCTGGCCGCTTGGGAAACCATTGGTTTTTTCATGTGTGCAAGTATTTTGCGTAACGGGGAGTTGGCAAAATGAGTACCTCGATTATGGTATCGCAAAATCAAAATTCATGCCCGTTTTAACTGCTTTGCGGATTTTTATTCTTGCCGCTTTATTTTTGATTCCTGCCGCTTGTTCGGAAGACCAGCCGCTTTCTAAAAGATCGGGCAGGGTCGTCTGCAAATGTATCGGTGTTTATGACGGCGACACGATCACCGTCCTCACCCGGAGTAAAAAGCAGTTTAAAGTTCGCCTGGCGCATATCGATTGCCCGGAAAAAGGCCAACCGTTTGGGAAAGCAGCCCGGCAATTCACCGCCGATTTTTGCTTTGGAAAAATGGTGCGCATTCAACAAACCGCTAAAAAAGATCGCAACGGCAGAATCATAGGTCTCGTTTTCAATGAACAAGGTAAAAATCTAAATCAGGCCTTGGTCCGGGCCGGCCTGGCCTGGCATTTCAAAAAATATTCGAACGACCCGATTTATTCCCAACTAGAAACAACTGCGCGGAATGAAAAAATCGGCTTGTGGCAGGAATTCGACCCAATTCCGCCCTGGCAATGGCGAAAGAAAAAGTAATTTGCCACGCATTAATAAATTTGCTTAGTCAACTTCACTTCCTCTTATGAACCACATCCAGCATAACCAGATCGTAAACTTCATCTGGAGCATTGCCGACGACGTCCTCCGCGACGTATACACCCGCGGCAAATACCGCGACATCATCCTACCCTTCACCGTGCTGCGCCGGCTCGACGCCCTGCTGGAGCCTACCAAAGACCAGGTGCTCGCCATGCACCAACAACTCAACGAACTCAAAATCGACAACCAGGCGCCGCAACTCCGCAAGGTTTCGGGCTTCCCCTTTTACAACACCTCGCCCTACACTTTCCGGAAACTGCTCGGCGAACCCGGCAGCATCCGCCAAAACCTGGAAAACTACCTCGACGGATTTAGCAGCAACGTCCAGGACATCATCAGCAAATTCAAACTCCGAAACCAACTGGACACGCTGGAAGACGCCAATATCACTTTCCCGCTGATTGAAAAATTCTGCTCCACGCAGATCAACCTCAGCCCCGAACCGGTGCAAGACAAAGGTGGCATGAACCTTCACGAAGGGCTTTCCAACCTGGCTATGGGCTACGTGTTCGAAGAACTGATCCGCCGCTTCAACGAGGAAAACAACGAAGAAGCCGGCGAACACTTCACCCCGCGCGAGATCATCAAACTGATGACCCACATCATTTTCGAGCCGATCAAAGGCAAGATCAAGGCAGGCACTTATTTGATTTACGACCCCGCCTGCGGCAGCGGCGGCATGCTCACCGAGTCGGAAGAATTCGCCCTGGAACTCAACCCCGACGCCACCTTCCACCTCTACGGGCAGGAGGTCAACCCCGAAACCTACGCAATTTGCAAAGCCGACATGCTCATCAAAGGCGAAGACCCGGAAAAGATCGCCTTCGGTTCGACCCTTTCCAGCGACGGTTTCCCCAGGTTGAAGTTTGACTTCATGCTGTCCAATCCACCCTACGGCAAAACCTGGAAGATTGACCAGGAGGCTATCCTCGACGGCAAAAAAAGCGAGATCAAGGACGAGCGTTTCAAAGTCGGCGTGCCGCGTGTGTCCGACGGGCAGCTGCTCTTCCTGATGAACATGGTTTCCAAAATGAAAGCCGACTCCGAACTCGGCAGCCGCATTGCCTCCGTCCACAACGGCTCTTCGCTCTTTACCGGCGATGCCGGACAGGGCGAAAGCGAAATACGCCGCCACCTGATGGAAAACGACCTGGTGGAAGCCATCATCCAACTGCCCAACGGCATGTTCTACAATACCGGCATTTCCACCTATATCTGGATACTTTCCAACCGCAAGGAAGCCCGCCGGAAAGGAAAAATCCAGCTGATCAACGCGGCGGATATTTACCGCAAGATGCGCAAAAACCTCGGCCAGAAATCCAACGAACTCGCCGACGAACATATCCGCCAGATCACCGACGCCTACCTGAATTTTAAAGAAACCGGTATTTCCAGAATCTTCGACAACGCCGATTTCGGCTACCGGAAAATCACCGTGGAACGCCCGCTCCGCCTTTCCTGGCAACTGGCCGAAGACCGCATCCGGAAAAGCGAACACTACGAAACCCTCCTGCCGGTGCTGCAAGCCCTGCAAAAACAATTCGGCACGGCGCAACACGATGATTTCAATAGCCTGCTGCCCGCCCTGGAAAAACAACTCAAAAAATCCGACGCCAAGTGGAAAGCCAAGGAGAAAAAAGCCTTTCTCGATGCCGTCTCCTGGCGCGATGAGGAAGCAAAACCCGTAATAAAGAAAAAGGAAAAAGACGGCACGATCCTGTACGAGCCGGACAGCGAACTCCGCGATACGGAAAACATCCCGCTTAAAGAGGACATCCAGACCTACTTCGAGCGGGAAGTGCTGCCCCACGTGCCGGACGCCTGGATTGATCCCGACAAAACCGCCACCGGCTACGAGATCACCTTTACCAAGATTTTTTACCAGTACCAGCCGCTCCGCAATCTGGAGGAAATTACCCGCGATATTCTTGCACTGGAGGAGGAAACGGAAGGTTTAATCAAAGAAATCATTGAATAAATCTTATGAGCCAGACAATTTCAACTTTTGACAGTACAAAGGAGCCTTTAGCCGATTTGCTAAAAGCCATACACAACGGGAAAATTCAACTTCCCGATTTTCAACGGGGTTGGGTTTGGGATGACTACCATATCGTGAGCCTTTTAGGTAGCCTTGGTACGGCTTATCCAATCGGAGCAATTATGGTATTGGAAACGGGCAATCCTGATGTAAAATTTAAAACCCGACTAATTGAGGGGGTGCAAGGAAATTCAGAGAAGGAAGCAGAGCGGTTGATTCTTGACGGGCAACAAAGGCTCACTTCTCTTTACCAGTCCTTATTTAGTAATACTCCTGTTAAAACACGAGATACCAGAGGGAATGAAATTGATCGGTTTTATTACATTGACATACGAAAATCACTTAACAACAACTATGATTTGGAAGAGGCAGTCCTTAGCCTTCCCCCTTCTAAACAGGTTGTGAATTTTCGTAACGAAGTTCAGGAAGATTATTCCACTCAACAATTAGAATGGAAGCACGAAGTTTTTCCACTCAATATTGTGTTTGATGTAACGCAGTGGAATACTTGGCAAACTGGTTATTTGCAGGCGGAAGGGAACGAAAAAATGTCGGAGCGTTTGAATCGCTGGAATCAATTTTTCGGAAAGGTTTTGCAAGCAATTCAGCAATATAACGTACCGGTAATAAAACTAAATAAGGAAACCCCCAAAGCGGCAATCTGTCAGGTATTTGAGAAAGTAAACACCGGTGGTGTTTCACTTACCGTTTTTGAATTGCTCACCGCTACCTTTGCAATTAATGATTTCAACCTTAGAGAAGATTGGGCGACACGCACCAAGAAGTTCAAGGAACAGGTAGTTTTAAAAAACCTGCCCAATGATAATTTTCTGCAAGGCATAAGTTTGCTAACTTCATTCAACCGCAGAAATTTGGCAGAACTCAATACGTTGAATGAAGAGGAATTACCTGCCGTTTCCTGTAAACGGAAAGATATTCTCCGTTTGCAACTGGAAGACTATACCACCTGGGCTGATAAACTTCAGAAAGGTTTTATCGATACCGCTAAATTTCTCCACACGCAAAACATCTTTAATGATCGTGATATCCCTTACTCTTCCCAACTCGTGCCGTTAGCAACTATACTTGTCCTAGCGGGAGATAAAATGGATAATGACGGTATCAGGAGCAAGGTAAAACGTTGGTTCTGGAGTGGCGTTCTTGGCGAACTTTATGGCAGTGCCACAGAAACCCGTTTTGCAAAAGATGTTTATGAGGTAATGAAATGGATCAAGGGAGGAGATGAACCCTCTACAGTGAAAGAGGCTAATTTTTACCCATCCCGACTACTCAGCCTCAGAAGCAGAGGGAGTGCCGCATATAAAGGCATCTACGCGCTGATGATGCAAACCGGCTCACTTGATTTTCGCTCCGGTGAAGCAATAAACTCAATTACCTATTTTGAAGAAGCCGTAGATATTCATCACATCTTCCCCAAAAAATGGTGCATTGAAAACAGCATTGAATCAAAAATTTACGATAGCATCATTAATAAGACACCAATATCGTATAAGACCAATAGAAAAATTGGTGGCAACGCACCAAGTATTTACCTTGAAAAACTAAGGAGCGAAAACGAACACCCAGAATCGATTGAACGTCAGAGGGAGATATTATCTACTCATACTATTCACTTAGATGATTTACTCGTCGATGATTTTACTAAATTCTACAATAGGCGAGCAAAGGAAATACTTTCAATAATCGGTAGCGCGATGGGTAAACCCGTAAACCTTGAAGCCGATAAGGAAATTTTAGACCTATGAAAAAGCCATACTCTACATATCAAACTACCCCAATCCCTTGGCTTGCAGAGGTTCCTAAAGGATGGGATGATGTGAAAGTGAAATTCTTATTCGGAGAACGTGTTGAGAAAGGTTACGAAAAAGAACCGTTGCTTGCGGCAACTCAAACTTTAGGTGTCGTTCCGAAGGAACTTTATGAAAACAGGACGGTTACGGCACAAAAGGATTTTCATTTATTAAAATTAGTGCGTGTTGGAGACTTTGTAATCAGCCTACGCTCATTTCAAGGAGGAATAGAATACGCCTATTACCAAGGAATTATTAGTCCCGCCTATACAATAATGAAGCCTAACAAAAAGGTGTGTGGAGACTATTTTCGTTACCTCTTTAAATCAAAACACTTTGTAGATGATTTAGCAACCTATGTTACTGGAATTCGCGAGGGGCAAAATATAGATTATTCAAAATTCAGAGAAAGTTATCAACCGCTCCCTCCCCATCCCGAACAAATCCAAATCGCCGCCTTTCTTGACCATAAATGCAACCTGATTGATACAGCAATTCAAAAGAAAGCCAGTCTTATTGAACTACTCAAAGAGCAAAAACAAGCCATCATAAACCGCGCTGTAACCCGCGGGCTTAATCCTAACGCGCCAATGAAGGACTCAGGCATTGAATGGCTAGGGGAAATTCCGGCACACTGGCAGGTGAAGAGGTTGAAATATGTTTCTAAAATTAACCCAGGAAGAAAACCATTAAATCCTGAGTTGCTTGCAGTATTTCTTCCAATGGAAAAAGTGGGCGAAGATGGTGTGATTCAACAGGGTACTAAATTGCCTATAAAGGAACTTGCAACGGGATTTACTTATTTTGAAAGAAACGATATTATTGTGGCTAAAATCACTCCTTGTTTTGAAAACGGGAAAGGCGCATATTTGAAAAATTTGGAAACAGAGGTTGGCTTTGGAAGCACTGAGTTTCACGTTTTTAGACCGTGGAAACGAAAGATATTTCCAGATTTCTTAAACTCAATTTTAGTAAGTGAAAAATTCAGATCATTAGGTGAATATTTTATGATCGGGTCGGCTGGTCAGAAAAGGGTGCCGACAAGTTTTATTTCAAATTATACAATAGGACTTCCTCCAATCCCCGAACAACAACAAATCGTAGATTTTATCTTTCAAGAAAGCAAAACCATAGACACCACCATTACCCGCATAGAGCGCGAGATCGAGTTGATCAAAGAATACAAAACCGCCCTGATCGCCGAAGCCGTAACGGGCAAGATCGACGTAAGAGACTGGAAACCCGCTTCCCAAACCAAAAACCAGGTAGAACATGCTGCAAACCTCTGATACTTCCGAAAAAGGCCTGGAAGCCATCATCGAAAAGCATCTCGCCGAAGAAGCCGGCTACCGCCGCGCCTACTCCAATGAGTATGACCGCGACGGGTGCATCAACCGCCGGCAGCTGTTTGAGTTTTTAAAAGAAACCCAGCCAGAGAAATACGAAACCATCCTGAAACGCGGGGAGGATGCCTTCCTCAAACGCCTGGCGGAGCAAATCCGCAAGCGCGGCGTTATCGACGTGCTGCGCAAAGGTGTGAAGGATTTAGACCTCACCGTGCAGCTCTATTTCAAAAAGCCCAGTTCGGCTTTGAACAAACGCGCGATCCGCGATTACCAGGCAAATATTTTCGCCGTCTGCCGCCAGCTCTATTACAGCAGCGACAACCGGAACTCGCTGGACATGGTCATCTTCCTGAACGGCCTGCCCATTATCACCTTTGAACTCAAGAACCACTTCACCGGCCAGAACGTAAAACACGCCATCCGCCAGTACCAGAACGACCGCGACCCGAAAGAGCCGCTTTTTGCTTTCAAGCGGGTGGCGGTGCACTTCGCCGTCGATCCCGACCTGGTGTACATGACCACCAAACTGGACGGCAGAAAAACCTACTTCCTGCCCTTCAACAAAGGTTTTGACAACGGCGCCGGCAATCCCCTAAACCCCGACGGCTTGAAAGCAGACTACCTTTGGAAGGACATCCTCGCCAAAGACAGCCTCGCCAATATCCTGGAAAACTTCGCCCAGGTCGTCGAGGAAAAAGACGAGGATACCGGCAAGGTGAAAGAAAAACTCATCTTTCCGCGCTACCACCAGCTGCGCGTCGTGTCGCGTCTGCTGGAGCACGCGCAGGCGAATGGCGTCGGGCATCGCTACCTCATCCAGCACTCGGCGGGTTCCGGCAAGTCCAATTCCATCACCTGGCTGGCACACCAGCTTACCGAACTTCATAATACGCAGAACGACAATATTTTTGATTCCGTCATTGTCGTCACGGATCGCCGCGTACTCGATAAACAGATACGCGACAACATCAAAAATTTCGCCCAGGTAAAAGGCGTGGTGGAGGCGATCACCGAAGGCAGCAAGCAACTGAAATTCGCCCTGGAGGAGGGCAAGCGGATCATCATTACCACCATTCAGAAATTCCCGCATGTGGTGAAGGAGATCGGCGAACTCGGCGCGAAAAACTTCGCCATCATCATCGACGAAGCCCACAGCAGCCAAAGCGGAGAAACTGCCGCCAAAATGAACCTCACCCTGGCAGCCAAACCTTCCGCCAACCAACAACTCGGCATCGCCGCCGAGCCGGACGCCGACTACCAGGCAGACCCCGAAGAAGCCTACGACACGGAAGACCTGATCAACGCCATCATCGAGCAGCGCAAAATGCTGAAAAACGCCAGCTATTTTGCCTTTACCGCCACGCCGAAAAACAAAACGCTCGAAGTGTTCGGCATTCCGCAGCCCGACGGCTCCTACCGCGAATTCGACCTTTATTCGATGAAACAGGCCATCGAGGAGGAGTTTATTCTGGACGTACTCCAAAACTACACCACCTACCAGTCGTACTACAAACTGAACAAGGCGGTGGAGGACAACCCCTTGTACGACACCAAAAAAGCGCAGAAGAAACTCCGAGCCTACGTGGAAAGCCACCCCTTTTCCATCAGAGAGAAGGCGAAAGTGATGATCGACCACTTCCAAAGCGAAGTGCAGCAGCAGATCAACCGGCAGGCAAAAGCGATGGTCGTTACCAAGTCTATTGCCAACGCCATTCAGTATTATTTCGCCTTCAAGGAATATTTGCGGGAGATTCATTCGCCTTACAAGGCCATCGTTGCCTTTTCCGGCAAAAAGACCATCGACGGCACGGAGTACGACGAAGCCAAACTCA
Source organism: Lewinellaceae bacterium (assembly GCA_020636075.1). Lineage (GTDB taxonomy): Bacteria > Bacteroidota > Bacteroidia > Chitinophagales > Saprospiraceae > M3007. The sequence continues at coordinate 44,409 of JACJYO010000016.1, forward strand.
ACGGCTTCCCAAGCAACGATATTCCCAAAGAATTCAAAAAGGCGGAATACCGGTTTTTGATCGTCGCCAATAAGTTCCAGACCGGTTTTGACCAACCCCTGCTCCACACGATGTACGTGGATAAAAAACTGCGCGACGTGCAGGCGGTGCAAACCCTTTCGCGCCTGAACCGCGCCTACAAACCCTGGAAATCCGATACGTTCGTGCTGGATTTTTACAACTCCGCGGACGACATCAAAGAGGCATTCGACCCGTACTTCACCACCACCATTTTAAGCGAAGGCACCGACGCCAACAAACTCAACGACTTGCAGGACGCGCTCGACAGCGCGCAAGTGTACAACGAGGCAAACGTGCAGGCATTCACCGATCTGTATTTCAAAGGCGCGGAACGCACCGAGCTTGATCCAATTATCAATACTTGCGAACAGAATTACAATGCCGATTTGAACGAGGAACAGCAGGTGGATTTCCTCGTGCGGGCAAAATCATTCGTGCGCACCTATGCCTTTCTTTCCAAAATCCTGTCCTTCAACAATGCCTACTGGGAGCGCCTGTACTGGTTCCTGAAATTTCTCACGCCCAAGCTCAAGCCCAAGGAGGAAGAGGATTTGGCAAAAGGCATTCTGGAATCCGTCGATCTGGATAGTTACCGCTTAAGCCGGGTCACTACCGATAACATTGCGCTCACCGGCAGCGGCGAACTGGAGCCTACTCCGCCGACCATGCGCGGTGCGAAAGACGCCCCGGAGCTGGACGAATTGGAAGCCATCGTCCGCACCTTCAACGAACGCTTCGGCAATATCGACTGGATCAAAGACGACAAGATCAAAAAAGTAATGTTCGAGGAAATCCCCAACCAACTGGCAGGGGATGAAGACACCATGCGCAAGATCATGAACTCCGACCGCCAGAACGCCAAAATCACTTCCGACGAACGCACCACCGACGTGGTTATGGATTTTATGACCACCGGCACGGAGTTTTACCGAATGTTTATGGATAACCCGGATTTTAAGCGGCAGTATTTGGAGTTTATTTTTGATAAGCTTTGGAAGGCGGCTGGGGAGCAGAGAGTGGCTTAAATAAATCTATTTATGGAACAAAATGGTCTGGGGTTAGTATAAATTCTTCTCTCCCCAATCGATTAATAATTAGCAGTTCAGAAAACTCGAATTCATTTGTTGCTAACCCTTGTTCAGTGTATGCAGTAACTAAAATTTTATCATCAATCAATTGCTTTATATTCTGAGCAGTAATTTTCAACTCGATTGGGAAAGTTGTAAATACTTGTCCAGGAAAGTATTTTCTATCAGGTGTTGATGTAAATATTCTTCTGTTACCATCAACTCTATTCTCGGGGAGATCACTGTCATAATTAAATACAATTAAGTTAGGCAGTGAAACTTCAACATTAAACTCATCAATAGATGAATTTCCAATATTTTTCACTTCAATGTAAAATGACTTCTCTAATCTCTTATAATAACCTCCTATTTGACTGCTACTTAAATTAGAGTGTTTTATGCCAATGATCTGCAAAGGCGCTTCAGGTGTAGATAGGATTTTGCCTTCCGGCCAAGAGGGGATTTGTTTCGGCGTTAAGTGTTTTTTTTTAATTCCAACTTCAGAAAAAGCAAATTCAGGTATGCTTTCCAGTTTATGCAATAACCTAGAGATGCCTACATCTTGTGATAAATCAACAGTATCTCGATGTTTGAGTCCCAGTGGATAAATCTCATCCGTAATGCCTTCAAAACTTACAAGGATATATTTGCTTGAATTCGCATTTATGTCCTTAAGTATTAAAGAAAATTCTTGTCCAACCCCGCCCTTGAATTCTTCAGCTTTCAATTTATACCCAGGAGATAATACAATAATTACTTTTTCGTAATCAGTCATCGCCTGATGCATCATTTTCATAAAATCAAGTGCGGTCTCAGTCTGCACTTGTAAAATGTCCATTTCAGCATTATAACCTCTTTCTCGCAAAGTATTAGTTAGCTGAATAACCCGTTCCTTGTGATCATTGTTATCCCAACTATAGGTGACGAAGACTTCTTTTTTTGCCATTTTCAAGTGAATTTAATTAGCACCACAAAAATAAGTTCTTTTCGAGCGAAAATTTCGTTTACTTGTATCCTAGGAGGTTTCTATACTTTAAAAATAAAAGATTGGAACTTTAACTGTAAGTTTTGAGTTTGACGTAATAAATTTTACCTTATGTACATATTAGAATACAATGGATTTCCAACTGCTGTAATATTAGGCGGTAAATAGGGTCTTCCTGAAAAAGCCCAATTTGCTGTTTGTCAGCAAATTGGGCTTAATTTTTCACAAAAAGAATCCCCAAAAATGGCCCAAAAGAGCTAAATTCGGGGATCACAAAAAAATGTAAATCAAAGATACCCAAATTAAGTTTGGAATTACAACTGTTTACCGACCAAGCCGGCCGTGACCTTCGGTGGAAAGCCTTTTTGAATACGCCCCTGGGTCAGTTATACCAAGCCATTCCCTTTTCAACACTTAGCAAACAGTTTGGCCCCCAATCCACTGTGGGTAGACCGCCTTGGCTTGATGTGCGGGGAGGGATAGCTTTACAGGTGCTCAAAGCCTATCTGGGTTTGAGCGATGAGAAGTTGTTGGATCGCTTGAATAGCGATTGGGAGATGCAGGCTTTTTGTGGTATTCGGCTGGAGTGGCCCCAACGGATACGGGATAAAGATTTGGTAGGACGCTGGCGGCGCTATCTGGCCAATCACACTGATTTTGCTGCTTTTCAGGCCACATTGGCAGCGCACTGGCAACCCCATATGGAGCAAAGTCAGGCTGTATTGATGGACGCCACGTGTTACGAAACGCACCTGCGCTATCCCACGGACGTAAAGTTACTTTGGGAGAGTTGTGAGTGGCTATGGACTTTGCTTGATGAGCAATGCAAACAAATCGGTATTGGCAGACTCCGGCGCAAACAAAAAGAACTTAGGCAGGCATTTTTGAATTATCAAAAACGCCGGCGCAAAACGCACAAGCAAGAGCGCAAAATTCGCCGGCGCTTATTGTATTTTCTTGGCAAAGGTCTGGGCGCCTTCGATCAACTTGCTTTTGAGCACCCTGTCTTGCTCAAACAGCGTACGTACAAGCGTTTACAAACCGCACGTACGGTGCTCAAACAACAACAACTGCGTTTTGATGACCCCCAGGCTGTGATCAAAGATCGCATCGTAAGCCTGGCTAAACCGTATATCCGACCCATTGTTCGGGGTAAGGAAACCAAGCGCACTGAATTCGGGCCCAAAGTCCATGCCTGGCAGGTGGATGGCATCACATTCATTGAGCATTTCAGTTTTAATGCCTTCAATGAATCTACCCGAATGAGCCAAACCCTGGAGTTACACCAACAGTACTTCCGCCCGGCGCGGCAACTCGGCGCCGATCAGATCTATGCCACCAACGCTAACCGCCGCTACTGCACGCGCAACAAGATCAGTACCTGTTTTGTGCCCAAGGGGCCTAAGCCTAAAAACACCCATTCGCGCCGGCATATGCGCAGCATATTAGCCAAGGCCCGTTCCAGTCAAATGGAAGGGACGTTCGGGAATGAAAAACAACACTACGGCCTGGATAAAATCCTGGCCAAAACCGAACGCACCGAAAAATTGTGGGTGTATATGGGCGTATGGACCGCAGCAGCCGTCAAAATCGCCAAGCGTATGGCAGCATACAAATCCAGAGCCCTGGCGGCCTAACAATTTTGAACTTGTCCCCCTACCTAACATGGGAGTAGTATGCCCTGAAGCCAACTAAAGGCGGGTTTTGCCCATCAAAAAAGCAAAATGTGCTACCACCAGGCCGCCTAGACTTTCAGCCCAACCCAATCAACAACCCCGCCTGCCGAAATTTTATTCCGACAGACGGGGTGGGACGGGGTTTTCAGGGAGACCCTAAATATTATTATCGTTTTAGTAGCCCAGAGGAAGCTAAAAGGTCAATTGATGATGCAGAAGCATTTAGCGTATCCTACAAAGGTGGGAGAGCTGATCGTATCGATAATACGATGGCAAACAGACAAAACCTTAAAGTCGTTCCAGATGGGTTTAAATACGAAGAACTTTAATAGTTACTTCGTAAGTATTCAGTGATAATCGTGCCAAACGCGGTAAGTCTGTTCTCCAATTGGCTTATCCCTTTGTCAGTTATCATCGTTTTAGTTCCAGGTGTAGTATGAAGGCCTCGGTCATGTAAATCTTTCCAAGTTCGGTCTATATGTTCCTCACTCCATTCAGGCAATAGCCTTCTTAGAATAACATTTATACTGGTAGTAAAACTTCCTCCTTCTCCAACAACATTGCCCATGTCCTGATCTACCTTTCGCGGATCAGCTAGGATTTTGAGTAAGGCTAAATGTCGGGGCTGAAGGTTGGTAACCAACCAGATTACTTCTGTTGCCTCGTCATATTTCGGTTCATTAGAAATAAGCGTATTGAAATAAATCGCTTTAAGGGCATCCAGTTTTTCTTTTTGCCAAGTTTCTCCTGCCCTATGGATAACCTCCTCAGTGAGATTAACAAATTCTTCCTTCCTGACAAATTCCTGATTTATTTGTTCTGTAGCCTTCCGTAAATCTTCTGCAAGTCCGAGCACAAATTCTTGAATTCGTTTATCCTTTCTTTTGCTGAGCGCAAACGATATAGCACCTCCAAGAACTCCTCCTACCGTAGGAACAGCCTGAAGAGCAACAGAAACAACTTCTAAAGTGCTTTCAACAGATGAAGATTCAATTTCTTTCATAAACATTATTACTTGAGCTTAGAACCGCACATATGAGTAAAAGCACATATGCGCTTTTACGCAAACCTTAAAGTTCGCCGTAGTTTATTACCCCTTCCTGATGCTAAAATATTGTCTTAACAAAAAATCCAGTTCGCCCGTAACATGGCTGTCCCAGTTTGTTTTTATGTGGATTAAGCCTTGAATTATTTGATGAGCGTGTAAATTGTTTGTTGCAAACAGGGCATTTGAAAACATACTGAATGCCGCCGTTGCGCTTTTTAGGAGAAGTTAAACGTCTGGTTGTTGGCGTAACCCAAGGGCTTGATCCCGTATGAGTTTGCGCTGTGGATTGTTTGATATTTTGTAACACCGGAACATCCGGAATAAAGTCAACTGTATAACGAGGGGTGAAGGTGTTTTCAGTTACACGCACACCCAATATTCGATCTGTTCGGAATCCGCGTATTTGGGCAGCAGGTAATTTCACACCGTATAAGATTAAATTATTGTCAGCCGTTGCGCGGAGGGAATATGGTTCAATCAGATAAGTTTGCCGTACTCCATTTTCCTTGCGGTAGTCGAGTTCCACACAAAGGCGGTTAACCGCAGCGAACCGGATTAGATCAAGCATATTCATTTGCGGCGTGCCGGCACCTCTTCGCCATATACTGAAATGGCTTACTTCGCCCGCACCAAAGGGTATCGACTCTTGCGGAGCGAAAACTCTTTCCGGGTTTTCAAGCCAGGTAAAAAAATTCTGTAATTCTTCCCAAAATGAATCGAATGGCGGCAGCACCGGTAGCTGGTGTGCTAACTGATTTTTCCATCCGGCCTCGCAGTCAGTTCTATGGTCATCAAGTTCACTTAGGATTGGAAAACTTACATTTTTATATGCACACTTCTCCGTAAGCACATCTCGCACTTGAGTTGCAAGTCCCTTTGATTCTGGGCGGCGGAAAAAATTTATTACATCGTATAAATCCCGTGGCCTGGCGCGTTCCTTCAATGCGCGTATTTTCTCGGCAAATACTTCTACATACGAATAACTCTGGATTTTGATACCGTTTTCCGGCTGATCCGAATAATCATGCCGTACCGGTGTCAAAACAGGAGCATCCACAATTACTTCATCAACAGTCAGATCAAGTTTAATTCGCGGCAACGATTTATTGCCTGCCGGTGTAACTGGCGCTCGATAATAAACCCTCCCCTGACAGGATTCAATCCCACGTGGGTTTTCAAAAACTTCAAATGTGAGGCGGTCAACCGGAATTTCAATACCGCTATTCTCGTAAACCCATTCGGCAATTTCAGAGAAAATTCCCAACAAGAATTTTTCGTCAATATGTGCGCTGTCGCGCAATGTAAAATCCAGGTCTTCTGAAAAGCGGTATGTTTCAAAATAGCATTTTTTCAGGCAAGTTCCGCCTTTGAACACCCACAAATCACGCAAAACCTGATGCTGATAAATGCCGGCGAGTAACCATCCGAGAACATAATCTTTTTCAACTACATGGGGCTGCAAATTGGTTTGTGTAGCCAGATCAAGGATTTCACGTTTCGGTATCATTGTATTTCACTGCCGATTTGAAGGTTAATTGGTATAAATAAACGCCACTTGGTTACCAGCTTATCCGCTTTTTGAGAGGGATCAAGCTTTGCATTACCCTTGGTTAATTGAGATAGGCAAGCGTGTATCAGCGGAGCTTCTTCTCCCAGTAATTGCGAAGCCAGAAAACCAAGCCGTTTGAATACCGCACCATTTCCAAGGCGGGTTGCGTATTCAATAAGTTGGCTCTCGTTAAAATGTGTGCTTTTGAAATATTCACGCAGGCAATCCACTGTATGCTGAATACCTCCTCCTGCTTTTGGGTCGGCAAGAATATCAACAATCGTTCTGGTCGGGTCGGAGACAAGTATTTTTATTTCCTTCTTCCAGACAGGCTTGGTGCCGAATTGATATTTAACCGGGATGTGTGTAACTACGAAAGAAATATTATGATAGGTTTGTTTGCGCTTGGCAACCGGACGGCTGGTATAAACATAAATGTCTTTAAATATCTGCTCAGTCAAGTCCCAATGTTCAGCAGCAGACCAGCCGCCTACATAGGCGGGTTCGAAAAGTTTAGGAATAAGTATCCAGGCATCTTCAATTGCCTGTGCGGTCGTATCCGCTTCTAATGGCACAGCAGCATATACTCCCCGTTTGATGCGTGTAAGCCAGCCTTGATTTCGCCATCTGGCAAGCGTCTTTGCGGCATCATCATTACTCATTCCGAGAATTTCTGCGGCCTTGTCAACCGTAAATAATTCTCCTCCTTCGCGTATAAGTCTGCTTAGACGTTGTCGTGATTTTGAACTTTTACCTTTTGATTTTCGTAGCATAGTACATTCAATTCTTCTCAATTCACTAAAAAGCGGAATTATTAAAGTTCAAATGTACCACAATTTTGTCTTTAAGTATAGTACAAATTGCATAATTCACTTTTTTAAGGAATTACTAACCTTGTAATGTACTTATAAGGTTCAGGGTGCAGGCCTCAAACTGCCCAAAGCACCCAAAAAATAAGACCCGCCCTGGGACGCTGATCTTACGGGTAGCGTGGCGGGTACTGTTAGTACAAAGATACTCCGCTTTTTATGCTTAAGTCAAGAGTTCAGGGTTTAGTGCATTTTGGAAGTACGCCTTTGCACAAAAGCGCAAAAACAACTTTGCGCGTTCATGCATTTGCGCAAAAGCATCAATGCGCATTTGCGTAATTACACTACACCTTTCTTTATGCCAGTCTCTAATCCGTCCGCCTCCTCAAGCAAAATCCGCCTGATCTCCCTGGTCGCTTCCAGCCTTGCCTTATTCTCATTCATGGAACGCAAAATTGTTTGGTGCGGGGGCTTACCCTCCTCACGTCGCTTTGCTTCCTTTTCGGCGGATGCCTGGTAACGCTCTTCAAAACGCATTTCCAGTCTCGCCAGGTTCCGCTCCAGGAACGGGTCGTCCCTATCCAGATTCACCCCATAAAAAATCGCCTTTTCATCAATCAGGCTTTCGACATCGACAGCCCATTTTGCAACGGGCTTTTCCCCTTTCCCAGGCCGGTGCCGTTTAACTGTGTTTCAGAAACGGCAAGGGGCAATTCCTCCGAAACCGGTTTTTCCTGCGGTTCCGGCAACGCCCTTGCCACCGGAACGCCTTTAATGAATTGCTCAAACTCATTTCTGGCAATGTAGAAGTTCTGCAATTCCTGCCATTGCTCCCGATTTTGATACAGCTCCATTTGCGTTGCAAACGTCGTTTCCCGCAAAATCATCAGCTCGATCACCCACCCGATCAGCATCAGGGTTGAAACTGAGATCGTCCAGGAGATACCGTAAGGCAGCATCACAAAAAACGCCTCGAAAAGCGAAAGCAGGAGCAACGCGGTCGCGGCAATGATCCCGAAGGAAAATTTGCTTTGCAGGTGCGCAGGGTTCAACTGAAAAAAGAAAACCAGCGTTCCCCTGCCCGCCTGTATCGCAAGCGGTACCAGGAACGCCGCCACTTTAAACCCGACGCTCGGCGCAGCCTCGGCGTGAAATATTCCCATGATCAGGGCAGAAACCAGATAAGTACCGATCAGCAGCCCGAAGGAAAGAACGGGCAGAATGCGGCGCATTTGCCGAATGGCGCGCTCGAAATCGCGATTGACCAGGCTATTTTCCATAAAAATGCGTTTTGAAATTGTGGCGGTTACTCGATGATCATTGTGTGGTACTTATCCAGTACCTCCTTATCGAAGGAATCAAGATATACTTGCGTTACGTCCTCGGTTTTATGCCCCAGCGCTTCGCTGATAACTGCCGTCGGTACACCTTTATATTTAGCAATCGTCGCGTAGGAATGGCGGGCAACGTAACTGGTCAAGGGTGCTTCGATGCCGCAGGCAACACCTATTTCTTTAAGGGAACGGTTGAACCGGCGCAGTTCGTCCCGAACATTTGCCACCTGCCTTTTCGGGTCAGTGGATTTGATCACATTCAGGATAAAATCCTCCTTCCCCTTCCCTGCCATATACTTATCAAGCAAAGCCTGCAAGGGTGGTGAGATCGGCACAGAGTGCAGGCGTCCGGTTTTCCGGCGTTTATATTCGATCCGTCCACCGGTGATATTCTTTACTTTCAGAAAAGCAATATCCACGAAGGAAGCCCCCATCAAATAGAAGCTCAGCATGAAAAAATCCTTCGCGCGTTCCTGCCGTTCGGTCGTCGGTTCAAATTGCTTGACTTGTTCCAAATCCGCAGCAGTAATCGCCCGCTTGCGCGTGGATTCATTTTTAATGGTGTAGTCTGAAAACGGGTAATATTCCTGGGCAACCAGTTTTTGCTTAATTGCGCGATTGTAGAGCGCGCGCAGCGTCCGCATACTTACGCTTAGCCCATTTGCGGAATTACCCTTGGAGAGATACCAGGCTTCGTATTTTTTCAGCCAGGCATAGGTGAGTTGTTTTAGCGGAAAGTCCCTGCTCTTCACAAAATCGCGGATGCTCCGCAGCATCGTATCGTAAACACGGGCGTTTCCGAACTTCTTTGCTTCCTGCAATTCGGCAATGATCTCTTCGGCAAAGGCGAGCGTCATTGCCTCGGTGTTCTTTTGCGTTGCATAGGATTTTAACTCGTCCAGGGAAATAGTATCCAGTTTACCTTCATCCTGCAAGCGGATGATTACATCAACAACCTTCTGCTTTTCCTTACTAATAATGGAATTCAGTCGGGTGACATTCTCAACCGTTTTAGAAGATTTTATCTGTTGCCCCTTCTCGTCCCAGTCTTTAGCCGGAATGCTAAAGCCGAGACTGATGTCAAAAAATTTGCGGTTGAGAACAACGCGAAGTTTGAGTGGAAAAAGGTTGCCCTTTTTCTTGTAGCGCGTGTCGAGTATGATATTCGTGGTAACCATCCAAAAAAAATTTGCAAGCAATTTGCAAGCAAAAGTAGGTTCTTTTTGGAAAAGTCTGAAATGGTTTGAAAAAATAGATACTGATAATCAGCCAGTTAAAACCAAATGACACCAGATGAAACCAGATTGCTGACGCCTTACAAGCAGGGGGTCGTAGGTTCGAATCCTTCTGCGCCCACTTGATTATCAAGGAGTTACAACGGTTGTTGTGACTCCTTTTTGTTTTGGTTTACAGGAGGGGCGGAAGCAATTTAGCCCTATTGCGATTAAGTTTTCAAAATCTTTCTCGGGCAAACCTAATGGCATGCATCCCGAAGCTTAGTTCCGGAATAACCATTTGGCGGGAAAGCTGGGCTAAAACCCTTCTGGGATCAACAAATGGTGGAGCAGTAAAACACAACTGCTGACCGATCTCGTTTGAAAGAAACGGTTATTCTTCCTGCTCTATAAGCGGTATTTTAGCCCCATCCACAATGCTTCCAAAGCACAATGTCCGCCCATGACCAATCTCGATTTGTTGCTGGAAGAAGAACGGCGCTTGTTTTATGTGGCGATCACCCGGGCCAAAGACCGCCTTTTTTTGATCACAGAAAAAGGCCGGGAGTCCAGTTTTTTAGCGGAAATTCCGGCCACTTATACCCTGCGAACCGGTATCCCGCTGGCTTCCGTAGTAGAAGAAATCCGCTTGTGCCCCAGCTGCTCGAAGCAGTTGGAGAACCTCCACTTGTATTGCCCGTTTTGTGGGACGCAACAGCATTGAAGACCATCACCTCACCCCAACCGCACCAACTCCCGCAACTCTCCGTCCGACAAGTCCCCAACCCATTTTTCCCCAACCGCCACCGTCAAATTAGCCAGTACTTTTTTGGCTTGCAGCATGGCATTGATTTTCTCTTCAAAGGTACCCTGGGTGATGAAGCGGTGTACCTGCACATTGCGTTGCTGGCCGATGCGGAAGGCACGGTCGGTAGCCTGGGCCTCCACGGCGGGGTTCCACCACAGGTCGTAATGGATCACGTTGGACGCAGCGGTGAGGTTGAGACCGGTGCCGCCGGCTTTGAGCGAAAGCAACAACACCCGGGCGCTGTGCCGTTGCTGGAAATCATCGACCATGGTATCGCGCTGTTTGCGGGACAGGCCGCCGTGCAAAAAGGCGGCGTCGAGGCCCAGTTGTTCCTGCAACAGCGGCAGGAGCAGTTCGCCCATTTCGCGGTACTGGGTGAAGATGAGCGTCTTTTCGCCGTTGTCCAGGATTTGCGTAAGCAGTTCGAGCAGCAGCTGGGTTTTTCCGGATAAATCGGGCGCAGCATCCGGTTTTTTCAGGAAATGCGCCGGGTGGTTGCACACTTGTTTGAGCGCCGTCAGCATTTTCAGCACCAGTCCCTGCCGTTTGATTTCGCCCTCTTGCTCGGCGGCGATGGCGCGCAGCGATTCGTCCACCACATTTTGGTACAGCGCGGCTTGTTCCTGCGTGAGCGTGCAAAACTGGTCGGTCTCAATTTTATCGGGCAGGTCGCTGATGATGGTTTTGTCTGTTTTCAGGCGGCGCAGGAGAAAGGGCGCGGTGACGCGGCGGAAGCGGTCGAGCGCACGTTGGTTGCGCTCCAGTTCGATGGGTTTGGTAAATTCGCCGGTGAACTCCTTCAGCGTACCCAGGTAGCCGCGGTTGGCAAATTCGAAGATGGAAAAGTACTCGCTCAGTCGGTTTTCAACCGGGGTGCCGGTCATGGCGATGCGCACGGGAGCGTTCAGTTTTTTCACGGCCTTGCTTTGAGCCGCTTCCAGGTTTTTGATGTTTTGCGCTTCGTCGATTACCGCAATCAGCCAGGATTTTTTCTGAAAAACAGCGCTTTCGGAGCGCACCACGCCGTAGGTCGTCAGGAGCATATCAGCCTCGGCCAGCGGGGCCAGGCTGCGACCCGGGCCATGGTACACATGTGCGCGCAGGCCGGGCGCGAAGCGGGCAATTTCCTTCGTCCAGTTGGTCAGCAGGGTAGTGGGCACTACCACCAGCGCTTTTTGATCGCCGGCCAGGGCGCCGTCTTCTTTGAGGCGTTGCAGGGTGGCGATCACTTGCAGGGTTTTGCCGAGGCCCATATCGTCGGCGATGAGGCTGCCGAAGCCCAGACGGCTGTTTTTGTACAGCCATTCGAAGCCGCGCAGCTGATAGGGACGGAGCGTGGCTTGCATGCCGGCGGGCAGCGGCACGGCCTCCGGGCGCAGCAGTTCGGCAATCAAGGCCCGGGCCGATGCGTCGAGCTGTACCGGGGCGCCCTCGTATTCGCCGGCCAGGGCGATTTGCAGGAGTTTGGGGCCGCCGGGTGCGGGCATGTTTTCGATTTTTTCCAGCAAGGCGGCAATTTCCTTTTCATCCACAAAAGCATAACCGTCGGCCAGGCGCACGATGCCGCGCATGTTTTTAACCAGTTTTAAAAATGCCTCCGGCGAAAGCAGTTTGTCGCCGAGCGCCAGTTGCCACTGAAAATCGATCATGTTGGCAAAGGACAGCAAGCCCGTACCTGAAATTTTGCCTTTGTTTTTTGCACTCAAATTCATGGAAAGCGCCGGACGCAGCAACTTTTGCAAGGCCTTGGGCAACAGTACGCGGATGCCGAACAGGCGAATTACCGGCAGCGCGTTGAAAAACACGTCGACAAACGATTGGCTGTCAAAACGCAAACGGGCCGTGCCCTTGGAAGCGATCAATTCATTGAGCGGCGGAAAAAAGTCGGCCACCATGCTCAGGTCGCGCAGCGCGTCGAGGCGCAATCGGGCGTGTTTTTTTGCGGAAAAAATCTTGTCCAGCGGCACCGGTGGCTCAAACGGCGCAGTTTTGTCTTCGATGCTAACGCCAATCTCAAAGGCGTCGCCCTCATCCAGCACTTCAAAAACCGGCACAAAATCCTTTTCCGATATAAAAAAACGGCTGAGCCAAAGCTGAATACTTTTCGGGTATTCCCGGTTTTCAAAACGGTCGAACACTGCCGGTATGCCCGTAAAAAACCAGCGGGGCAGTTCACCGTCCTTCGCCGCTTTCCCGGCGTGTTTTTCAACAAAATAGCCGAGAAATACCGCCATCAGCGCTGTTGCGTAATCGGTGGGAATGGGCTCACGCTCGGTTTCCGCATCCAGGTAAAAAACCATACCCGGTGCCAACAGGGCGGCCGCTTGTTCGCAAACGGCGCGCACCCCGGCATTCAGGAGGGCCGGCACAAAACGTACCGTGTAGGCCGGCCCCTCCGGCAGCGCCAGCAGTTGCGGGACAAATGCGCCGTGCCGGGCCAACAGTTCGGCCAGGCGGTAAAACAGATGCAGGCTACGCAATTCCGGCGCCGCGAGCGATACCTGTGCGGCAGAAAGGGATTCAAGAAAGGCGGCGAGATCGTCCGCCGTTTCAAAATTATGCAGAGCCTCGTCGTGCGCGTCCAGCAACGAACAACCGGCAAAGCGCGCATCCGAGGCGTCCAGCAGCAGCAGCACTTGCTCAACAGATTGCACCGGCAAATTGGCCTCGTGTTGATTGGCGGCGACCTGTTTTTCCACCCCGGCGACGATATGCTTATACGCCGCAGCCAGTGTTTTTTTGAAATCTCCTTCGGGGAAAAACACGGGTTTGTCGCTGAGCAGGCGCAGGAGGTTTTCCCGGCAGTCGGGGATTTGGGAAAAATCCAGGGCGGCATAACAAGCTTCGTCGAAAGCAAAAACCTCGTTTTCGGGAAGGATGTTCTGGTGCAGACTATCGAGGCGTAGCACCGGTACCACTTCGGCGGTTTCTTCCGTGTAGCCGCTTTCCTGCAAGGCGGCCACCAGATCGAAGCCGTGCAGGTCAAATACCGTGAAGGGATTTTTGTCGATCTCGTTGGCAATCAGGTATAGTACGGCGGCCATGTGCTTGCAGGGCACCGCCCAGTCGGGACAGGAGCAGGAGCCATCAAGGTCGTCCCAGCGGCGGGGAAAAATGTGGATATTTTCGGCCAGGCAGGCTTCGTGCAGTTCGGGCGGCAGTTCGCGGTTGAGCAGTTTGGAGAGGAACAGCGGGTTGTCGGTCACCAGGCGCAGCAGGCGTTCGCGGGTTTCCGTATCGAATTTTGGCACGCTGATGCGGACCTTGTAGGGGCGGGGTCGGGTGCCGGTCACGTTGGCAGAAATGGTATTTCCGTCCAGTTCGAGGTCGTGCGCTAGGCCTTTGTTGGCATAGGTGCGGCCGCGGGGCAGGCGGTTGGAGTAGTCGATCTCATTGAGCGCTTGCAACCATTGTTTGCCCCACCAGGTGCTGCCATAGGCTTTTCGCGTGGCGCCGGGCGCAGATTTTGGGGAGCGGCGGCGTTGGTAGTTCCAGTACATGGCGGGTCATTTTAGAAAGATATGATCGTTTTTATCCTTATTGCTAATCACTCAACGGAGTGATCTTTTGGTAAACCGGCTCCAACCAATGGTAAATCGTTTTATGCACTTCCTGAAACGCAATCGAATCAAGTTTTGACTTGCGCAAAAAAGCCGCCCACTGACTCAAACGCTGCTCGTCAAGCGCAAATTCATCCTGGAACAAGGGATGAACCTTCGGGCAAGGAGTGCGTCGATTCCGAAAGGTAGTTTGAACGGCTTCAGAAAGAAGCGCCAGGTCGAACTTGCCCGCTTGGAGCAGCCGGTAAATGTCGTAAAAGTCCTTCATCCGGCTGTTCACGGCGCCAAGATCGATCATGGCTTCAAATTTTTCAGCGATGACCGTTTCGACGGAATATGCCTGAATTTCAGGAGCCTCCATATCGAGGATAACTGGATAATCCATCAACACCGGTTTGGGCGTGATGACATCTCCAAAACCGATATCGATCTGAAGATTTTGCCTGACATTGCCGAGCGAGGCTTGAACTTTCAAGCGGATACCCGGATATTTTCCTTCCTTGGTAATCGCAGTAGTAGTGATCGAGCTCGCATCGAAAACAACTCCGTCTTCTTCATACGGATAGGTGCATACCTGCGAGAAAACATCCAGCATCTTTTCATGATTATTGGCAATCGCAATCCCTAATAAATCGAGATCAAGAGTTGGCCGGCTTTGCTCGCCTTCCAAAGCGTATAGTAATGCGCCCCCTTTGAGACAGAAATTGTTTTTGAAGCCGGATTTCGACAACCGGTAAAGCAGCCGTTCTTGGAAATACCGGATAAGCAGCAACTGAAAATCTGTTTGGTTTTCCCGGGCAATTTTCAAAAGCCGGTCCCGGACAGAAGCAGGAATATTTTTCATACAAGAATTTCAAGGTAAGACCGCATCAAACCCTCAACTCCAAGGGTTTTTGCCGTTTGCAGGAGCAGGCTCAGATTTCGCTCGGGTTTATCGAGGTAGGTTTTCAGCACTTCTTTCATACTGTCCATCCCAACCCGCTGCCGGAATCGCACCATATCGCAAACTGTTTTTTCCGGGCTGTACAGTTGGACCGGCGCACCGGTTATAGTTACGATCTGAATCCCGGTTTCGTAAGGCACGGGGTCCCAATAGTAAAGTTTAATGGGCGGATACTCCGGTAGTACGACTTTCGACTTATCCGGTATCGCAACATGGTATTCAACCGGGATGAAGGTGCTCAGTTCGTGAAATAGCGCTGCGGAGTGCAGGCAGAATACACCCTCCTGCACGATTCGGGCCACATCGACCATTTCATCGGTGTCGGCATCGCTCCATTTGTATAGCCCGCGTTTCAGTTTGAGCACAGCGCCACTGTCTACCAACTGGTTGAGTTGGTAATAGTTCACGCCTTCTTCCAGCAGCGTGCCGGCATCCACAATGCCGTGGTGCCGGTTGAATATTTCCTGAATTTGAGCGGATGTATTCATTGTAACATTTACAGCTAAAACAAAAATACGGCTATAGAATTACAAAAGCCGTATATTTGTAAAATAAGTTTCATCAAACAAAGCCTCACGTAAATTAACTGTCAAGTAAGCGGCAAAACCGAAACAAGGAAAACACAGTACCAGGTACTAATCACCTTCCTCCAACCACTTATCTAAATCCTCGTCCGTAATATTATTGGACTTAGCTGCATTTGCAGCCTTCTCAGTAAACCGGTGTGCAAAAAATTGGGCCAACAGATTTTTCAATTCCCGCAGTTCTTCTTCCGTAGGCTGGAAGGAGTAAATTTTCAGCAACTCTAACTGAAGCGGGCTTAATTTGGTACTAGCATTATTTTTAGCAGCCATATCTGTCTGGTTATTTTTCTCTAACAAAAGTAGATTTTTTGAGCGTATATCGCCAGTCGTCGTATAGGCACTGCCCGCAGGAAATTGGTCTGCCTTTACCTGCTTTACATTTTTGCATGATTTTGTAATCACTTAAAAAACAGTTTCTGGGACATGACACGCATTATTCTTGAAGTTCCGCATGATAAAGACCTGGATTTGCTTCTTGCATTACTGGATCGGTTGAATATCCGTGTAGTTCAAAAAACGCCCGATCAAGAGCAACCCGCAGCGGCCACAGATGACCGGGCTTTTATCCTGAAAGGCCTTCCTGCCCGTAAAGATTTTGAAGCGTTTGCTCAGGATTTCGAAGAAAACCAAGAAGACTGGTCTCTGCCTGGACGGGAAGAATAACGCCCTGTCCACCCGTATATGAAACTTTTGGACAGCAATATCCTCATCTACGCCCCACAACCGGCTTTTTTACATCTCTTGCCATTGTTGGATCACACTGATCCATCCGCACGCTGCCTGGCTACAACAACGCCTCATTAGCCGCCTCAATAACCGCATTCTCAAAACTCTTCAAATACGTCTGGGTAATCGCCTCCGACTCATGCCCCAGCGCCTCGCTGATTACGGCCACCGGCACGCCGCTGGACTTCAGTACCGTGGCATAAGTATGCCGGGCCACATAGGTCGTCAGCGGGGTCTCGATGCCGGCTTGCTGGCCGAGGGCTTTCAGGCCCTGGTTAATCTGGCCAGTGAGTTTGTGTATGCGATTGTCAATCTGGACCGGCGTGACGTGCCGGTCTTGTTCCAGAATTGGAAAAACATAGTCGCTGGCATGTCGCCCGGTGAATGGTCGGTACGATTCCACAATGGCCAGGGCCGGCGGCAGCAACTTCAGGTTGAAGTCTTTGCCCGTTTTGGCGCGGGTGTAGAAAAGGCGATCCTGCACGATATTTGACCAACGCAGGCGCGCAATATCCGTCAGGTTGATGCCCTGGCAGTAATAGCTGAACAGGAAAACATCCTTGGCGAGTTGCAATTTGGGCTGTTCGGATACGTCGACCGCTTTGAGCCGTTTGACCTCTGCCTTACTGATCGCTCGCTTCCGGGTGCGGGTGTCGAATTTAGAGACCTTGAACTCTGCAAAAGGGTATTGGCTGGGCAGCAGCAGTTGCTCTTTTTTGGCCTTGTTCACCAGGGCGCGCAGGGTGCGGAAGTACACCGAGAGGCTGGTCTCTGCCAGACCTTTGCTGCGCAAATGCGTCTCGAAGCGGTTGAGAAAACTGTAGTCAATTTCGGAAAAAGTCAGTGTCTTCCGCTTGCCCAGAAAAGCCTGCAGTGCCCGCTTGGCATCGCGGTAAGTATTGGCGTTACCGACTTTCCGTTGCAGGTCAAGCCTTTCGATGATCGCATCGAAAAATTCAAGCACATCCGTTTTGCCCGTAGGTCGTTGCACCGACCCCACCAGCGTTTCCGGCGTTATCTCCTTTTCCGTGATTTTCATTTCCAGAGCCTTGTCCTGCAATTCGCCGATGCGCTTGCCGATGATGGCTTCAACTTCCAGCTTGTTCGGGTGGTTGCGTTTAGGTTCGTTCTTCTCGGAATTCCACAGGTTGGGCGGGCAGCTGATGCCGAGGGCAATGTACTTGCGCTTGCCGTTGCGCGTCACGCAAAGCATGAGCGGGTGCTCGCCATTGGCCAGCGTTTTGGACTTGTAAAGGGTAACCCGAATGGTAGCGTCCTGGATCATAGCATGTAAACCGGTTTACATCCTGGTTTACATCAAAGGTACAAAATAGGGCAAAAAACAGCGAAAAAATAAAAATTGAAAACCGTCTAACTACTTGATTTTCAGTAAACAAAATAAAAATCGCGAAATATTGAAAAACAAACAAAACCTGCCTTACAAGCAGGGGGTCGTAGGTTCGAATCCTTCTGCGCCCAC
This sequence comes from Lewinellaceae bacterium, assembly GCA_020636075.1. Classification (GTDB taxonomy): domain Bacteria; phylum Bacteroidota; class Bacteroidia; order Chitinophagales; family Saprospiraceae; genus M3007. Next base: position 62,252 of record JACJYO010000016.1, read on the forward strand.
AGTTAAAAAAGGAGTTACACTGTTTGAAGTGTGACTCCTTTTTGTTTTTGGTTTACAGAGGATTCAGATTTCATTTGCGGTTTTTGGCCAAAAAGGCTCAAGAACTTGGTTATCAACTGCGTTGTATTCAAACCGCCGAAGTGGTTCATTAACAGGGCAGCAAAACATCCGAATGTTATAAAAAATTCGGGATGACGACTCCTGTAAAAGATTCTCAAAAATACCCTACCGGCTCACGATGACTTTTTCCCAGGCCAAAGCGCCATTATCCAACCAGATTTCAGCCAAATACATGCCGTTTGGTAAAGCCGCAACCGGAACATTCAACTGCACTGTCGCACCGATCAAATGCTGGTTGAAGGTCACCCGCCCGGTCAGATCGGTCAATTGCACGCGCTTGATGCCTGTTTTTTCGCTTTCGATAGAAAAATTTTGCGCAGCTGGGTTCGGGTATATTTTCAACCCGGCGGCCGGTGCAGGTAAAACTGGCGCATCTACTATGGGATTGCAAACTATCTGATCGGAGGACTTAAAACAATTTTCGAAAAAAGTCCCGATGACATCGGCGCGAGTGTACATGGCCTGCACGTTTTGCAAGGGCGTAGCGCCGGGCTGCTGCGTATAAAAATACGCCGCGATGAATTCGTTGACAGCGCCGGGAAGCAAAGTAAACGGCCCGTAAGAAGTCAATACATACCGCTGGCCAGGGGTATTGCCTGCCGAAACTTCGGAGTCGGTCGCCGGGTCGTTGGGGTTGCCGGGATACTGGATGCCCCCGTTGGGTACGGGTGTGCCGTCAATTTGGCTGCCGCTAAGCAAGCGGTAGTATTCAACCGGTTGGCTCAGCGCAGTGGCATTGAACCCGAAGACGTGTTTCATCAGAATTTCTTCCCCGAAGGTATTTAGCGGTCCCCGAAGCATTTTTACGCCCAGCGCTGGAATGTCAGCGCCGTAGCCGCCCTCGTCCAAGTTGTCCCCATTGTAGCCAAACACCAGTGCGCGGGAAGGGTCGCAGCCGAAAAAATCATCGGCCGGGTTTCCGATATCGAAATCGTTGAACAGGCCGATGTAGGCGCTGTCCAGCCGTTCCGTACCTAAATATATGAGTTTGTAGCAGATAAAAACGGCATCGTGCAAAGGGGTGTCTTCCGTGCAATTGAATGCAAAGGCCTGGCATTGAACTTCCATCCGGGTATCGTTCATACCGGATTGGGTATGGGGAAACCCAGCGTCATGAGAGGAGAACCACAGCATTTCTGCCGGCACGATGTTGTGCGCACACCCGCGCACTTCAACCGAGGGGTAGTCGCCTCTGGAGGGATCATAACTGCCATCAAGGTTATTGTCGTTATAGCCAGCTAGGTTGCGTGTGTTAAATGGCAATTCTTCGCCGTTGTGGTATTGGGCAAAATACCAATTGCCCTGCGCCGGCCAGCCGAAAACGCTGGGTTGCGGGTTATCGATCACACCGTTGTCGGCGAAGTCAGCCTCGTGGGCGGCGATTTCGGCGGCAGTCACCCGGTAAATGCCAGTTACCCGGTCTCCTCCTGGCTGTGGCAAACCATTTTCGTCGAGCACACCAGACTTAAAATCGGCTTTTCCGTCGGCATTGTACAATTGGGCTGCGCCCTTGAGATTACCGGCAGGGTCGAGGCCGGCTAACCACAGGCCGCTTGCGCGCAGCAAGCTGACCTCCGGCTGACCAGGAGCGTAGGGGGCGATAAACTGCCCCTTTTGAAAATCGGTGAACAGGGCGCCATTGGCGTTGAACTGCGCTTTTACGCGGTTGGCGGAAAGGGTAGCATTGGCCGGCGTTTGGGCTGAGGCTATGGCGCTAAAAAGAAATGTCAGGGAAACAAGGATAAGTAGCAGACGCATGGGAACAGAAATTTGAATGGTTATACAAGTCGCTTGCAAGTTAGGATTGGGAAGGTATTGTTGCGAAACTTGTTTTGCCAATAAGTCAGGTTTACGGTAGTGGAAGTTCCGCATGATAAAGACCTGGATCTACCTCTTGCACTACTGGAGCGGCTAGAATATCCGTGTAGTTCAAAAAACGCCCGGTTAAGAGCAACCCGAAGCGGCAAAAGATGACCGGGCAGTTATCTTGAACATGAGTCATTCCGAATTTTTAAATACTG
>JACJYO010000017.1 GCA_020636075.1 Lewinellaceae bacterium
CGAACTGGTACCAGGCATTGGCGCCATTGACCTCACGGCCAAAAACAATGGTTCCGGCAAGCAACAGCAAGGAAATCAGGTAAATTGGCAAGGCGAAGGTGCGCCAAAACGCCCAGTCGGTCATTTGAATGAAAAACAACAGGACCATACAGGCAACAATGAAAAATAATTGCTTGCCGGGACTACTGCTCAGGTCGAAAAAACCATAGGGCGCATTCGGGTTGTAATTGACCGCGTAGATCATCAGCCAGCCAATAACCACCAACGCAACGTAGCAGCTCAATGTGATTTTATCCAAATCACCCACTCCAACCGATGTATTTCTGATTCCTGGCATTGTGTACGGATAAAACTTACGCCCCTGCTATTCTATTCTAAAAAATCGCGCGGATGAATATTGGTGTCCCTTGCCGGATAGGCGCCGGGATAATATGCACTCAATTGAGGCAAAAATGACAACGCTTCCTGTCGCGTGAAAAATGCGCCTACACGCAATTTATAATAAGGTTTTTCATGTACCCAGTCGGCTGGCACATTGGGAAATAAATTTAAAAATTCGGTTTTCCCTGCCTCAACACGCGACCGGTCGGTCGAAGACAACAACTGCAGGCGCCAGCCGTCAATGCCGGGGTTGGCGCGGTTTTGATAAACCCAATTCCGCAGGAGCTGGTCGACAGATGGGTCAATGTTAAACTGGATTTCCTGCGCGGCGAGTGTTCCGGAGAAAACCGGAAGCAAAACGGCCATTCCGATCCAGTATTTTATAAAAGCATGAACGCGCATGATGAGTTCGGTATTAGTTGGCTGCTACCAGCGCCGGCCCGGCAGATGTACCCAGCCGATCGGCACCGGCATCGAGCAATGCCTGGGCATCCTTGGCAGTGCGGATGCCGCCTGCAGCTTTTAACTTTAATTGATTGCCACTAATTGCTTTTAAGAGCCGAATCATTTCAACGGTGGCCGGATGCCCGTGAAAGCCCGTACCGGTTTTCAGGTAATTGATACCCGCTTCGCGTGCTATTTCTGCTGCGCGGCGGATTTCCTGCTCGGTCAACAGCCCGCATTCCAGAATTAACTTGGATGTGCCACCCCGCAAACGTACTGCCCGTGCTACCCCTTCAACATCGTGTTGTACGTGATTCCAGTTCTGGCTTTTCAGCGCTGCAATATTGATCACGGCATCAATTTCATCAGCACCCTCATCCATAGCTCGCTTGATCTCTTCACTTTTTGCAGCAATAGCAGTATATCCCATTGGGAAACCAACAACAGTTACCAAGCGAATGGGGCTTTCCTCACCCAGGATACGCCGCGCTTCCCGGACAAAAAAAGGCGGCAAGCAAACTCCGGCAAATCCATATTCCATGGCTTCCTGGCAGAGTTGCTGGACATCTTGGAGGGTACAATCTGGTTTGAGCTGGGTATGTTCAATAAATTCGGCTAATACAGACATCAGGTTATACGGTAACGTTTGAGGCGCCAAAATTAGGCAGCCGGGTATTATTGGGGGAATATCGCCTTGTTAAAATCTGTGAATTTGTTTCATCGAACGGAAAACACACGCCCGATACAAATGGAGGCTGGAAAAAAGCAAGCCTTCCCGCATGGTTCTGGACGGGAAGGCTTAGCGCTTTCATTTCGTTTTCCCTGCAAATTAAAAGCTAAAATACGTGATTTTCGCTTATTCCGGGTGTAAAAATTAAATTTTACAAGTAACAGAATTTACCGGCTTTTTTTTGGCCCTTTTCAGCATGAAAACGTACCAAATAAAACCTTTTGTTTTAAAAATTTTTTACAGACTGTTTTGAATTCCTACCTTTGCGGGTTGTTGGAACATTCCGCTTTTCCGGCTGTTTATCCGCAGGCTATGACTAAGACCAAAGCACTCCATTCAAAAAAATCCAATTCCAATTCGAACCCTAAAAGTAATCCGGACCAGGGATCGGGTCAGGACTATATTGACGTTGTTAATACCCGGGTACACAACCTGAAAAATATCCATGTGCGTATCCCGCGCAATCAGCTCGTGGTCATCACCGGCGTGAGTGGCTCAGGTAAAAGTTCGCTGGCCTTTGATACCATTTATGCCGAAGGACAGCGCCGGTTTATGGAAACGTTGTCGAGTTATGCCCGGCAGTTCATCGGCGAAATGGAACGCCCCGATGTGGAACAGGTTACCGGATTGAGTCCGGTGATCAGCATTGAGCAAAAAACAACGGGGCGTAACCCGCGCTCCACGGTGGGAACCGTTACCGAGGTTTATGATTTTTTGCGTTTGCTGTATGCCAGGGCTGGTGATGCCTACTCCTACGTGACCGGAAAAAAAATGGTCAAATTCACCGAGGAGCAGATCATTCAGCATATTTCCGAACATTACACCGGGCAAAAAATCATGCTGCTGGCGCCGGTAGTCCGCTCGCGCAAAGGCCACTACCGGGAGTTGTTCGAGCAAATCCGCAAGCAGGGCTACACCAAAGTTCGGGTGGATGGCGAAATCATCGACATCACCCCGGGCATGCAGATCGACCGGTACAAAATCCACGATATCGATATCGTCGTAGACCGGCTAAAACTCGGCGACGACCGTATGGAACGGTTGCATGAATCGGTAAAGACGGCGCTCCGGTTGGGTGATGGAATGGTGCAGGTAGTGGCTGTTGGCGAAGCTTCGCCTGTTGTGGAAAACAAAGCCCCGGATTCAACAGAGAGCGGGCGTTCTTCCGTGTACTCCAAGCGCCTGATGTGTCCGGAATCCGGTATTTCATACGAAGAACCCTCGCCAAATACTTTTTCGTTCAACTCACCCTACGGCATGTGCCCGAATTGCAAAGGTCTTGGCGAAGTGCATGAAGTTGATATGGCTTTAGTGGTGCCCGATTTTTCCAAAAGCATTAATGACGTCGGTATTGTTCCGTTGGGTGAGGTGCGGGATAATTTTACGTTCAAGCAACTCCGGGCGATTGCCAAAAAATACAAATTCACGTTTTCAACACCCATCAATGAAATCCCGGAGGAAGCCCTGCAAATGATCCTGCATGGTGGCAATGAAACGTTTGATGTTCGGGTCACCTGGGGCGGTGACGACTACAGTTACAACCTGGCTGCCGAAGGCATTGTCAACATGCTGAAACGCTGGTATGCTGATAGCTCCAGCGAAAAAATTCGCCAATGGGCGGAAGACTTCATGACGGTTCAGGTGTGCCCGGAGTGCGCCGGCACCCGCCTGAAACAGGAAAGCCGCTGGTTCAAAATTGGAGAGAAAAATATTGCCGAACTGGCAGAAATGGACCTGAACGAGCTCTACGCCTGGTTGCAACAAGTCGAAACAACCATGAGCGAGCGGCAGCGCACCATTGCCAAGGAAGTCCTCAAAGAAATTCGCTTTCGGCTGCATTTTTTATTGCAAGTTGGGCTCAACTACCTGGCGCTTAATCGACCGGCGCGCTCCCTTTCCGGCGGTGAAAGTCAGCGTATCCGCCTTGCTACCCAAATCGGTTCCCAATTAACGGGCATCACTTACATTCTCGATGAGCCAAGCATTGGCCTCCATCAGCGCGATAACCACCGGCTGATCGATGCCCTCAAAAACCTGCGCGACATCGGCAACACGGTGCTCGTAGTCGAACACGACCGCGATATCATGCTCGAGTCCGACTACCTGATTGACCTCGGCCCCGGTGCCGGCAAACACGGTGGCGAAGTGGTCGACATCGGCACGCCCGAGCAGTACATGCGCAACAGCACGCTTACTTCCGACTATCTGGCCGGTCGCCGGCGCATTGAAATTCCAAAAAAGCGCCGGAAAGGCAGTGGCAAACATCTTCGGCTGACCGGTGCTACCGGGCACAACCTGAAAACCGTAAACCTGGAGTTGCCATTGGGCACCTTGATTTGTGTTACCGGTGTAAGCGGTTCCGGCAAATCCAGCCTGATCAATGAAACACTTTACCCCATTCTCCAACAACATTTTTATAAAAGCCTGAAACGGCCGTTGCCGTACGAGAATATCGATGGACTGGATCTGGTGGATAAAGTTATCGAGATCGATCAAAGCCCGATTGGGCGGACGCCGCGCTCCAACCCGGCCACGTATACTAATGTGTTTACTGATATCCGCAAGTTGTTTTCCGATACACCGGAGGCCAAAATCCGGGGTTACGCTCCCGGGCGTTTTTCGTTCAATGTGAAAGGCGGGCGCTGTGAGGTGTGCGGCGGCGGCGGCATGCGGGTGATCGAAATGAATTTTTTGCCCGATGTTTCCGTGCCTTGCGAACGCTGTCTCGGACGCCGCTATAACCGCGAAACGTTGGAAGTGCTGTACAAAGGCAAAAGTATCAGCGATGTACTCGACATGACCATCGACGAGGCCGCCGACTTCTTTCAACCTGTTCCGACGATTTTCCGCAAATTGAAAACGCTTCGCGATGTTGGCCTGGGCTACGTTACGCTGGGCCAGCAGGCTACCACGCTCAGCGGTGGTGAGGCGCAGCGCGTCAAACTTGCTGAAGAGCTCAGTAAAAAAGATACCGGCCGTACGATCTACATTCTCGATGAACCTACCACCGGCCTCCATTTTGAAGACATTCGCCACCTGATGGCTGTGTTAAACAAACTGGTGGACAAGGGTAACACGGTGATTGTGATCGAGCACAACCTCGACGTAATAAAAATGGCAGATCACATTGTAGACATTGGGCCGGAAGGTGGCGCCGGAGGCGGTTTGATTGTGTGCGCGGGCACGCCGGAGGAAGTCGCGAAAGAACCCAAAAGCTGGACGGGGCAGTTTCTGAAAAGCGAGTTGATCTGAGTATTCAACACGGAGGCACGGAGAACACGGAGATCTTTTTCGAAATGCTAAACCTCCGTGTTCTCCATGACTCCGTGGTGAAAATCAGGCCAACTGCTCGCTGATTTTACCAAAACGGCGCTCCCGACGCTGGTAGCTCAATACAGCCTCAAACAGCTCTTCCTTTCCGAAATCGGGCCAGAATACCGGGGTGAAATACAACTCCGCATAGGCAATTTGCCAAAGCAAAAAATTGGAAATGCGCGTTTCGCCACTGGTGCGGATGAGCAACTCAGGGTCGGGGATGCCTCGTGTACTGAGTGCATTTTCAAATGCGCGTTCGTCAATGTCCTCCGGGCGCAGGGTACCACTGGCTGCCTGTTCGGCCAACAGCCGCGTGGCGCGCAAAATTTCCCATTTCGCCGAATAATTCAGTGCCAAAACAAGCGTGAGCCGCTTGTTGTCTTTGGTCTGTTCAATGCCTTCAAGCAGGGTCTTATAGCTGTTTTTGGGCAGGGCTTCCAGGTTGCCGATGGCTTGCAGGCGCACACCGTTTTTGTTCAAATCGCGAATCTCACCCTTGATGGTTTCCACCAGCAGGCTCATCAGTGCCGTTACTTCAGCCGGCGGGCGACTCCAGTTCTCGGTGCTGAACGCGTAGAGGGTCAAATATTCCACACCGATTTCACCGGCAGCTTCGGTTACTTCCCGGACGCTTTTCACGCCACTTCGATGCCCTAATACTCTGGGCATACCTTTCTGTTTGGCCCACCGACCGTTTCCATCCATGATGATCGCAATATGACGGGGTACTTTATCCGGAATGATAAGCGATTTTAGGTCATTCATAAGCGCCGATTGTATTGCTTTGAAAAATAAAAGCTTGCAAAAATACATAATCTAAAATGGCAAATCATGATTCTGTAGTTTTGCAACCCAAACTTCGTTTTTCAATTTTTAAGCATGCATCCCGTTTTTCGAAAACAATTTAATGCCGCATTTACGCCGGAAAAATACCAGGCCCTGCTCCAGACAATGAATACGGAGTTCGGCGAACCCGTGACGTTTCGTGTAGCTGAAGCGCCGGTTTTTGTACCCAAATTCCTGAAAGACAAAATTCTTCGGGCGGTTGACGACATCGTTGCGGTGCTCACCCGCCCCGACTTTCGCACCTTGAGTAAGGATGCCATCCCGAAGCACCTGTGGGTGCCCAACGAAGCGGTGCATCCCAAGTTTTTACAATTCGACTTTGGTATTTGCCGCGACGCCGATGGAAGCCTTACGCCTCAACTGATCGAATTGCAAGGTTTCCCGTCGCTGTATTTTTATCAACACTTGCTCGCCCAGGGCTACCGGCGGCATTTTGATCTGCCCGAGGATTTCCATCACCTGTTTGGCGGCATTGATTCGGAGCAATACCTGGACCTTCTGCGGCAGGTAATTATTGCCGATGCAAAGCCTGAAAATGTCATCCTGCTTGAAGTTGAACCTGAAAAACAAAATACCCGGATCGACTTCTGGGGCACCCGCAAATACCTGGGTTTGAAGGTACTTTGTTTGAGCAAAGTGAAACGCTCGGGGCGCGAATTGTACTACATCGATGACGAGGGGCGCAAAGTGCCCATCCAACGTATGTACAACCGCGTAATTTTTGACGAATTGGAAAAACGCGCCGACCTGCCGCGCGAGTGGGATATGTTCGAAGAAGTGGATGCGGAATGGGTCGGGCACCCCAATTGGTTTTTCCGAATTTCAAAACATACGCTCCCGTTGCTGAAATCAGAATTTGTTCCTGAAACACACTTTCTCAGCGAATTAAAATCACCCCCTGCCGATCTGGAAAACTGGGTGCTCAAACCGCTCTACTCCTTCTCCGGACAAGGGGTAAAAGTAAACGTCACCCGGGAAGACCTGGAAACCATCGAAGAGCCCTCCAATTTTATTCTCCAGCGCAAGGTGGAATACATTTCCGGCATTGAAACAGTCATTCCGAACGAGCCTGCCAAATGCGAGATCCGTATGATGATGCTCTGGGAACCCGACTGGGAAAAGCCTGTGCTGGTGAATAACCTCATTCGGATCAGCAAGGGTGAAATGGTCGGTGTGCGGTACAACATGGGAAAAGAATGGGTCGGCTCCAGTGTGGGCTTCTTTGAACCTTAATTGCTTTGAATCAGCTTTTTTATACCACAGAAATAGAAAACGGCATTGCCCGGCTCGATGCCGAAGAAAGCCGGCATCTGCTGACCGTACTGCGCCGGCGGGAAGGTGACCGGCTGCAGATGACCGACGGTAACGGCTTTTTTTATGAAGCCGAAATACTGGAAGCAGGTAAAAAACAGGCAGTAGTGCGTATTCTGGAAACACACCAAACTCCGGAGCCTGCTGCCCGGCTGCACGTCGCTATTGCACCCACCAAGCAGATCGACCGCTTCGAATGGTTTTTGGAAAAAGCCACTGAAATCGGCATCCAGGAAATCACACCGCTGTTGTGCAAGCGCTCTGAGCGCACCGCCATTCGGCACGACCGCCTGGAGAAAATATTGATCTCGGCGATGAAACAATCCCTGCAAAGCCGCCTGCCGGTGCTGCATCCGCTAACTCCTTTCAAAAAACTGGTGCAGCAGGCGCGTGCGCCCCGGCGTTTTATTGCCTGGTGCCCCGATGAGCTACCGCCCCACTTCATGCACCAACTCCCGATTGCTACCGACGCGCTTGTGCTAATTGGCCCTGAAGGCGATTTTACAGCGGAAGAAGTTGCGCTGGCACAGGTAAATGAATTTTCCCCGGTTGGGTTGGGGCCCACGCGCCTCCGCACCGAAACGGCGGGCGTACTTGCAGTGGCGGGTTTCCAACTGGCGCAGTTGCACTTGAGAAAGGCCTGATTTTCCCTGAAATTTACTTGTATCAAGCGGGCCTGACCCGTAATTTGCTTCCCCGATATTTATCGAGAAAACCCCGGCTCCCGCCGAGTTTCGATCCGGCGTCGTCGTGGAAAGTGGCGCTGTATGCCCCTTGCAGATAATTTTGTTAAAAAATGTTAAACCATGCTGCTCAACTTATTCAATTGGTGGGAATCGCTCGGAGGTGCTGAACAATGGTTCTGGGCCATAGCTTTGATTTTCAATGTTTTATTTGCACTGTATCTCGTTGTTCAATTTTCCGGTGGTCATGATACCGATGTCGATGGGGACTTTGATCTGGACGATGCGGATGCGGGCTTTGCCGTACTCAGCTTGCGCAGTTTACTTGCCTTCGGCATGTTTATGGGTTACACCGGCGTGGTAGTCATTCGGCAAGGCGGTGGTTGGCTTTTTGCCTTGCTTGCCGGAACGGCTGCCGGTACCCTTGCTGCGTGGCTAGCCTGGAGGCTCCTGCGAACGATTCTTCGACTGCAATCTTCAGGTACCCTGGAACTGGAGAACACCATAGGCCAGACCGGTGAAGTGCATCTGCAAATTCCGGCGCTATCTAAAGGCACAGGAAAAGTGATGGTTGAAGTGCAGGGCGCTTTGCGTGAAATGGATGCTGTTTCAGAATCGGAAAGTATTCCCACCGGTGCCGCTATTCTGGTAGTTGGCCTTACCGACGACGGAACGCTGATTGTGCAACCGTTTGAGCCTTTGCCGAGGCAAAAATTGAAACAAAAACTCATGGCATTTTAATCCCGCTTTTTCTATCCCATTTACTCAAAATCTATTTTTCAAAAACCCAATGACTCAAAATTACCCGTAACTCTATTTTCCATTCCAAATCAAAATAATTATGACTGCAATAGTTTTGTTATTCGCTTTTTTATTGGTTTTCCTTGTCATCATGGGTGGTGTTTTTATCTCCCGATACAAGCGCTGCCCATCCGACAAGATCCTGGTTATCTATGGTAAAACCGGCGGTGGCCAATCGGCCAACTGTATCCACGGTGGTGCGGCCTTCATCTGGCCCATTATCCAGGACTACCAGTTTCTCGACCTGACGCCCATCTCCATCGATGTGGACTTGCGCAATGCGTTGAGTAAACAAAACATCCGCGTGGATGTACCCTCGCGCTTTACAGTCGGTATCTCCACAGAGCCGGCCATCATGACCAATGCCGCCGAACGCTTGCTCGGACTCGACCTTGGCAACATCCGTACCGTGGCGCATGACATTATTGTCGGCCAAATGCGCCTGGTGATTGCAACCATGGACATCGAGGAGATCAACGCTGACCGCGACAAATTTTACAGCAACGTTTCCCACCACGTGGAAAGCGAGCTGAAGAAGATCGGTTTGCGCCTGATCAACGTGAACGTAACCGATATCCACGACGAGTCTGGCTATATCCAGGCCCTCGGTAAGGAAGCCGCAGCAAAAGCCATCAACGATGCGCGTGTATCGGTGGCGTTGAAGCAACGCGACGGTTCGATTGGTGAAGCCGATGCACAACGTGAGATGCGGATCAAAGTATCTGAAACACAGGCGCTTTCGGTTATCGGTGAAGCAGAAGCCACGCAGATGCAACGCTCCAAAGTGGCCAATGCCGAGGCCATCGCTGCAGCCGGTGAAGCAGAGGCGCAACAACTGCAGCGGATCAAAACCGCCGAGGCCAATGCCCGCGCTGTTGCCGGTGAAAACGAGGCACAGATCCAGGTGGCCAAATCAGAAGCCGCGCGCCGGCAGGCTGAAGCCGAGTCGCTCCGTCTGGCCCTCACCGCTGAAAAAGTACAGTCGGCAAAAGCACTCGAAGATGCTTATAAAGCCGAAGAATCTGCGGAGAAAGCCCGTGCTGCGCGCGAATTAGCCAGCCGGGAGGCCGATGAAGTTATTCGTGCTGAAATTGACAAACGCAAAGCGGAGATTGCTGCCGAAGCACAAGCCGAACAGATTCGCCGCGTCGCAAAAGGTGAAGCCGATGCAATTTTCCTGAAGCAGGAAGCAGAAGCCCGCGGTCTGTTGGAAATTTTGAGCAAGCAGGCGGAAGGCTTCCAGCGCATTGTCGACTCGGCAGGCGGAAATACACGTGAAGCCGTGTTGCTGCTTATAGCCGACAAACTGCCCGAACTGGTTAAAACACAGGTGGAAGCCATCAAAGGCATCAAAATCGACAAGGTCACTGTTTGGGAAGGCGGCAACGGTACCGCCAACGGCGATGGTGCAGGAGGCAACTCCACGTCCAAGTTTATCTCCGGATTGTACAAATCCGTACCGCCCCTGAACGATCTGTTCAACATGGCCGGCATGGAATTGCCGGAATACCTGGCCAAAAAACAGGTGGCTGCGGCCAATGAACCCGCATTGGAATCGGGCGAATCAGCCAAGGCTAAGAAAGCCGCTAAGGTAAACGCCGAGGGGGATCAGAAATAGGTTGAATTTTCGTGGAACCGTGCTGCGCGCAGGTGCGATGCCTGCGCGTGCACGTCCCCGATACGCTCCATATCAACCGATTTGACGTGTGCCAGAGATCCATTTGTGCACGTTCAAGCCAGGCCACACCCTTACATCTAAACAAAAACGCTATGAATCAAAAATCACATGCCCTCGCGGGTATAGCCGCCCCTTTGCTTTTTGTCGGCGCTTACCTGCTTGCTGCAGCTGCCCGCCCGGAGTTCAACCATTTTACCAAAGCCGTAAGCGAACTCGGTTCCCTTCATGCCCCCAATGCTGTGTTTTGGAATATTCTTGGCTTTATTTGCCCGGGGCTGCTGATTGCGTTTTTCGCAGTTGGGTTCCACCAGGCAGTTACGCCGAACGGCGAAGGCCGGCTCCCGTTTTATGCCTTGTTGCTATCCGGAATTTTATTGGGGGTGGCGGGTTTGTTTCCCGACGATTTTGAGCACAATGCTTCATTCACTGCGATCATGCATGCCACCGGAAACTTTGGGTCATTTATCGCCTTTTTGATTGCGGCTTTTACCTACCCCTTGTATTTGCGGAAATCAGATTTTTGGGAAAAAACAATCGTTCCTTCTCTGACTTTTACCTGGCTTTGTATCCTCAGTGGATTTCTGCGCACAGGTTTGGCTCCGGGTATCAGCCAGCGGGTTGGTTTTGTATTCTATTTTCTTTGGATTGCGTTTATGGCTATCAATTTATTTCGGTACCAGCGGTTTTCCTGAGCACCAATTTCATTGCAATTAAAGTTTGGCTCCTTCCTGAAAAGGCGTTACCTTCGCGCCCGCTTTTCGCGGGTGCATTTTTTTAGGTCAAAAAACGCGTTCTGAGAAGCTGGGGTAAAGGTTGCGCCCCAATGTGCAGCCGAAACAGATTAACATTCAAAACGCCTCAAAATCAACCGCTTTTCAATTATGTTACTCGACGACGAAAAAGAAGTTACCCCCGAACAGGAGGAAAACCAAACCACTACCGAGGAGGCCACTCCCGTAGTTACCGACGAAAGTGCTTCTACTACAGAAAAAGCATCCGCAGAAGCTGAAGATACCACGGATGCTGAAGCAACTGAAAAAGCGCCGGAAGTAGTGGCAGAAGCAGAGGAAGCAGAATCGGCCAAAGAGAAATCTGCTGCCAAGCCGAAGGCTAAAAAGACCACAGAGGAAGAAGAGGAAGAGGATGAGCTGCTAAAAAAACCGGTAGCAAAGGCCAAGCCCAAAAAGGCAAAGGTGCAAGACGACGATGACGATGAAGACGAAGTTGTTGCAGAAGAAATGGATGAAGAGCCTGAAACAATTGTAGCTGCCACTGCCGACGACGATGAAGAAATCGTTGCGGAAGAAGAGGAAGAAGACGTAGAACTTCCCGATCCGGAGCCTATCGAAGCAGGCGCTGCCCATGATGATTTCAACTGGAACATGGACAAACGTGGCGCAATCGCTTACACAGATGCCGAGCGCGCCAAATATCTCGAGCAATACGACGGCACGCTGAGCCATGTGGCCGAAAACGAAATTATTCGGGGTAAAGTAAGTGCCATCAGCAGCGGCGATGTCGTACTCGATATCAACTACAAAAGTGACGGCCTTGTATCGCTCAACGAATTCCGGGATATGCCGGAACTCAAAACAGGCGATGAAGTAGAGGTATATGTAGAAAGCCAGGAAGACAACCAGGGCCAACTGGGCCTTTCCCGCAAAAAAGCAAAAATCCTCCGCGCCTGGGAAAGCATTGTCGATTCCTTCAAAAACGGCACCATCATCAGCGGTACCATCATCAGCAAAACCAAGGGTGGCTTGATCGCCGATTGCGGTGGCCTGGAAACCTTCCTTCCGGGTTCGCAAATTGATATCAAACCGGTGATCGACTACGATCAGTACGTGGGCAAAATGATGGAGTTTAAAGTGGTTAAGATCAACGAGCAGATCAAAAATGCCGTGGTCAGCCATAAAGCACTCATCGAAAGCGACCTTGCCGAGCAGCGCGAACAGATCCTCGCCAGCCTCGAAAAAGGCCAGGTACTCGAGGGTATCGTTAAAAATATCACCGACTTCGGCGCCTTCCTTGATCTGGGCGGCGTAGACGGTCTGTTGTACATCACCGACATTAGCTGGGGCCGTATCGGACACCCGAGCGAAGTGGTTGAACTCAACCAGCGCATCAACGTGGTGGTACTCGATTTCGACGAAAACAAAAAACGGATCAGCCTCGGTCTCAAGCAACTCACCCCACATCCCTGGGAGGTATTGCCGGAAGACATTACCGAAGGCGCCGTTATCAAAGGCAAAGTGGTCAATATTGAAGACTACGGTGCATTTGTTGAAATCATGCCGGGCGTAGAAGGCCTGATCCACATCAGTGAGATCAGCTGGGGCAACCAAAGCGTTAATGCGAAAGAATTCTTCACCATGGGCCAGGAAGTCGAAGCCCGCGTGGTGACGATCGATCGCGCCGACCGCAAAATGTCGCTCTCGATCAAACAACTGACTGCCGATCCCTGGAGCGAAATTGACGAACAATTCCCAGTAGGCAGTACACACACCGGCACAGTGAAAAACATGACCAACTACGGTATTTTCGTCGAACTGAGCGAAGGCGTAGGCGGCATGGTTCACATCAGCGACCTGAGCTGGACGAAGCGTTATGCACACCCCAGTGAGTTCACCAAGGTTGGCGAATCTATTGATGTCGTAGTGCTGGATGTCGACAAGGAAAAACGCCAGATCAGCCTCGGCCACAAGCAAACGGAAGAGAACCCCTGGGATGAATTTGAAACGATCTTCCCGATTGGTTCCTACCACGAAGCAACGGTGCTGAAGCGCGACGATAAAGGTGCAACTTTCCAAATGCCGCACGGCCTGGAAGCATTTGCACCGGCCAAACACATTCGCAAAGAAGACGGCTCTGTAGTCGACGTGGATGAAACCCTGACGGTTAAAGTCATTGAATTCAACAAAGACGACCGCCGTATCCTGGTTTCACACACCCGCTATGTTGACGATCTGAAGTCCAAAGCTGATGCTACCTTGCGCGCTGAAAAATCGAAAGAAGAAGGCGAAACACAGGCTGCAATTGCTGAAGTGAAGAAGAAAGTTGAAAAAGAGACGCTCGGCGATCTGGCTGCGCTGGCACAACTGAAAGAACAGTTGGATGAAGAGCCTCCAGCAGCAGAAGAAAAGAAGAGCAAAAAGAAAGAAGAGTAGTTTTTAACTGCATTGATTTATTGAAAATCCCCCGCGGCTTTAGTCGACGGGGGATTTTCAGTTTTATGCGTTCTTCCACTGACAACCTGAAGTACTACGCTTTTTTCTTCTTACTTGATTTTGCTTTGGGGTTGAAGTCCAGGCAAAGTTGTACCCAGCCATCCAGTTCCGTTTCGGTATCGGTGCCTTCCGGATCCACAAACACAAAACCCTTCATCGTTCTGCCGGTGAAATCCATTTCCCGGCAACCTTTTCTCGAAAGGGCGTCAACGTAAATTTCCGGATCGATACGCGCCATCAGCCGCTCTTCGTGCACACCTATGCACATTTTGTCGTCAACCAGAAAACACAAACCACCCATCATTTTCTTTTCTTCAAACGCGGTTTGTTTTTCCTGAAAAATCCGCCGGATGCGATCAGCTAAATATTCGGAGTAAGCCATAAGCCTTATTTTTTTGAGCGTCGAAATCAGGGTTGCGGGCCGGCTACCAACACCTGTGCCTGCCCAACCCAGTCTTCTTGCACAATCCGGATCGGATCGATGTCAAGTACCCGGGCGATAATTACCAGGTCGTTCACTTCCCACTCGCTGATCTGGACAAAGGTAAACACGCCGGCATCGTGCAGGCGCCGGGCAATATCCTCGTTGATCCCATTGATGCGCAGCAGGTTATCTGGCTTACCCGGGGTTTGCGTCGGGCCGGTATCGCCGTCGCTGGCTGAAGCACTGGACATTGCAGCGTCTGATAACTGCCGCTTCTGGGCATTAAGCAGGGTGATTTCCTGATGTTGCCGTTCGACTTCAGTGCGGGCCAGGTCCAATTGTTCGCGCAACAAGCGGCGCTCCATTTCCAGGGCTGCACTTTTTGCTTCCAATTCCTGGAGTTGCTGGTGCATGTTGGAAAAGCCCATTTGCAGGGTTTTCCAGGCATTGATCTGGCCTTTGACTTTGGAAAGTTCGGCATCCAACGCCGTGTTTTCAGTTTGCAGGCGTTGTACTTCGGCCTCGAGTTCGGGCATGCGTTCCGACCACAATGTGGCGTTCGCCTCGGCGCGCTCCATACGGGCGGTATTGGCCTGGGCGGTGGTCAGCAGAAAAGCGCGTTCGGATTCATACGCATCAACCTGTTCGCGGAGGGTACTTGCTTCGATGGAAAATTTACGCAAATCGGCCTCTCGCAGTTCATACCGGTGTTTGATTTGCGTATACAATCGGGCGAGGGCATTGCGTTCTTGTGTAGTTCGTTCCAGGAGGCGGGCCATTTCACGTTCGGGCCAATAGGCGCGTAAATTCCAGCCGATGAGTACGCCAGCCAATACGGCGACAGCCCAAAGTAATCCAAATAAAAACGGGTCGGCAAAAATATCACCCATGACTAACCGAAGGATTTTAATCAAAGGTAGCACAAATTGAAGTAAATCAACCGACTACGTAACAAATTTTGCACAGCTTCCCGTTATTTTGTCTGCTTCAGGCCCGGAGTATGTTTGGTCTTTTCGGCCAAAGGCAAAAAAAATTACTTTCTTCAGGGCGCCGAAAAAAACTTCAGGCGCCATACCTGATCTGATTCGACTGCTATCCATGCGCTATTCTAAAAACCGGTTTGCATTTCCAGTTGGTACCGTGCTGATCCTGCTTTGGCAGACCGTGTTGGCGCTTTTCCCAAAAATAGTAACCGCCCAGGTGACACCGGATGTCCAGGTCTACGTGCGGGTGGACACCATTATTCTGGAAGGAAATCGTAAAACCCGCCCGGCATTGATCCTGCGCGAGTTGGAATTTGCCGCAGGCGATACCCTGTCGCTGACCACGCTGGCGGAAACGCTGGAGCGCAACCGGCTGCGTATCATGAACCTCAATCTGTTCACCAGTTCTACGGTGTCGCTCGATACGGTGCATGCCGGCGCCGGGCTGGCCGTCCGCTTCGAACTGGTGGAAATGTGGTACCTCTATCCCATCCCCTTGTTCGAATTGGCCGACCGGAATTTCAACGTCTGGTGGTCTGAATTTAACCGCTCGCTCAAGCGTGTAAACTACGGCATCAGCTGGACGCATCTCAACCTCACCGGGTATGCCGATATTTTAAAAGTCAACCTGAACTTCGGCTACTCCAACCGCTACGAAATCGTCTACGAGCGCCCCTGGTTCAACCGCCGCCAAACGCTCGGCATGCGCGCCGCTTACGGATTCAGCCGGACACATGAGGTAGCCTACCGCACCGACGGCAACAAACAACTTTTTTCCGTAGATCAGGATGTTTGGCAGAAAAAACGCTACTACGCGAATCTGGGCCTGCAGTGGCGGCCGAAGTTGCTCACCGAACACGCCTTCATGCTGGAGTTCCACAACAACAAAATTGCCGATACGATCACCCAGAACGTTAACCCCGATTTTTTTCTCAATGGCCTTAACAAACAACGGCATTTCAGTCTGGTGTACCGGCTGACGATGGACCACCGCGACATAAGGCCCTATCCGATCAGCGGTTGGCTGACAATAGTTGAGCTGCGCCAAAACGGCCTGCTACCCTCCGACGATCTGCACCTGTTCCGTGCTTCGGCTGAGTTTAAAAAATACTTTGACTTCCATCCCCGGCTCAGCCTTGAAACCGTTTTTAAAGGCCGCGTTGGCCTGCCGCGCCGCAAGCCGCCGTTTTTCAACAACCAGGCGATGGGCTACGGCAACGACCTGGTGCGCGGGTATGAGTTTTTTGTGATGGATGGTCTCGACTACGGGCTTTTCCGAAGTTCCCTGCATATAAACGTGTTGAACCAGGTGTACAACCTCGGAAAATTTATCCCCCTGAAGGCATTCAAGGTAATGCCGCTGAAAATTTACCTGTCGGTAAACAACGATCTCGGCTACGCCAACGACCCGTTTTATGGTGCTGGAAACCCCCTGAGCAATACCCTGCTTTACGGCTACGGCCTGGGGATTGACGTCATCGCCTTTTACAACAAGGTGGCTAAGTTCGAATGGTCCTGGAAGGGCACCGGGGGCAGCGGTTTTTTTCTCAACATCAACACGGGCATCTGATGCGTTGGTTTTTCCGCTACTTCTGGCTCCCGTTTTACCGGCGTTGGGCATTGCGCTACATCCGGCGCGAACAATCGTTTCGCTACGGCAAACTACAACTTCGGGTACCCCCTGCCGTGTTTCACCCGGGTGTTTTTTTTAGTACACTGATCTTCCTCGATTTTTTACAAAAAATTGATTTTCAACAAAAAAAGGTACTCGACGTAGGCACGGGAAGCGGCGCACTGGCTTTGTTTGCTGCCCAAAATGGCGCGCTGGCGTTTGCTCTCGACATCAATCCGGCAGCCGTCGAAACGGCCCGGAAAAACGCCGCCGCACATCAGCTGGAATTGACCGTTTGGCAAAGCGACCTTTTCGACGCCATCCCGGTCATACGCTTCGATCTGATCCTGATCAACCCGCCCTACTACCCCCGCCTGCCGGAAACGGATGCCGAGCACGCATTTTTTGCCGGCGCCGGGCTGGAGTATTTTGAAAAATTGTTCCGGCAGCTGCCGCAGTTTGTCCATGCCGATAGCTGCATCTGGATGATCCTCTCTGAAGACTGCGATCTGGCGCGCATCCGGCAACTGGCCGAACGCGGCGGGTTTTCGTTTTCCCAAAAACTGGAGCAGCGCAAATGGGGCGAGCGTTTTTTTGTGTTTGAGCTGGGGTTCCGCGCTTGATCGTGACTTATTTCCCGCTGACTTTCGCAGAAAAATCCGCGGATCACCGCTGAATGCCATTCGCGTTTCTGCGAAATTCTGCGGCCTTTTCTGCGGCAATCTGCGGGAAATCATAGGATGTGGCCTGGAAATTAATTTAAAAAAAACGCGAAAACGCGTCAGGGTAAAATTCCCGGTAGGTGTCTTAGGACTGATTCTTCAAATCACAGTACGGGTAATTCCAAAAGCCCGGGGAAGTGTTGTGCGCACAGCACTTCCCCTTGATTTCCATTGAACATCAACTACTTAACCGCTATGTTGCAAATAACAAAATTTTTCCTGCTCACCATCTGTTTTTCCCTGCCCGCTTATTTGGGCTTTGCCCAAAATTTTACCCAAACGCTGAAAGGCACTGTCGTCGACAAAGCCGTGAACACCCCGCTCATCGGCGCAACAGTAGTACTGCTCGGCTCTGACCCGGCCATGGGCGCCATGACCGACACGGAAGGGCGTTTTCGGTTGCCGGCCGTACCGGTGGGCAAACACGCACTGCGGGTGACCTACCTGGGCTACAAAGAAGTGGTGATCCCCAACATCACCCTCAACTCCGGAAAAGAAACCGAGCTGCGCATCGAACTCGAAGAAGATTTCCTTACCGCCCGCGAGGTGGTTATTCGGGCCAAGGTGGACAAGCAAAAGGCCCTGAACGAACTTTCCACGGTAAGCGCCCGCACCTTCTCGGTAGAGGAAACGCAACGCTTTGCCGCTGCGGTCAACGACCCGGCCCGCATGGCTTCCGCGTACGCCGGGGTGGCGATGAGCAACGACGGCAGCAACCTGATCGCCATCCGCGGCAACGCGCCCAACGGCCTGCTGTGGCGCATGGAAGGCGTGGATATTCCCAACCCCAATCACTTTTCGTCGGTCGGTTCCTCGGGGGGCGGCATCTCGATATTGAGCGCACAACTGCTCACCAACTCCGATTTTCTCACCGGCGCTTTTGCCGCCGAGTATGGCAATGCGCTTTCCGGCGTGTTCGACCTTAAACTGCGCAAAGGCAACGCCGAAAAGCGCGAATACACCCTGCAGGCTGGGCTGCTTGGCCTCGACGCAGCCGTGGAAGGCCCCATGCGTCTGGGTGGTCAAACGGGCTCCTACCTCATCAACTATCGCTACTCCACGCTCTCGCTGATCAGCAAACTCGGGGTGAACATTGGCGATGCGCAAACCGATTTTCAGGACTTGTCCTTCAACATCTGGATGCCGGCCGGCAAATTCGGGCAATTCACGCTGTTTGGCATGGGCGGCCTGAGCACCCAGTCGTTTCGCGGCAGCCCCGACTCCCTGCTTTGGAAAGACAACGGCGATGAGCAGTACAACTGGGATTTCAATGCGAATACTGGCGTGGTGGGCTTAACTCACAGCCTCGTTTGGGGCGACAACACCTTCCTGAAATCGGTAGTGGCTTACTCCGGGACGCTCAACGGCGAGGAGGCCGATGAGTACCAGCCCGATTACAGCCTGCGCCGCCTGGATGAGGGCGATCACCGGCAAACGAAAATTACCATTTCGTCGGTGCTGACGCACAAGTTCAATAGCCGGCACCTGCTGCGCGCCGGGGCCTACGTGAATTTGCTCGATTTTCGCCTCCGGCAATCCGAGTGGGACGACGATGCCGAACGTTTCGTCCAGCAGATCAATAAAACCGGCCGGACAACCTCGCTTGATGCCTTTGCCCAATGGCAATACCGGGCTTCCGAGCGCCTGACCCTGAATGCCGGCGCGCACGCCATTTATTTATTTTTAAACAACAGCTACTCGCTCGAGCCACGCGCGGCGGTAAAATATGCCTTCAACGACCGGCAATCGCTCAGCCTTGGTTATGGCTTGCACGGGCAGGTATTGCCAATCGGGGTGTATTTCGTCGAAGATGAAAACGGCGCCCTGCCCAACCGCAACCTGGGGCTGAACAAGGCACACCACGTCGTGCTGTCGTACGACCAGTCGCTGCCCGGCAACTGGCACATCAAACCTGAAATTTATTACCAGGCCCTGTTCAATATTCCGGTGAGCCGCGATGTGCTGGATTCGTATTCTATCCTGAACGAGGTGGATGGATTTACACCGGAAATACTGGCCAATCGCGGCCGGGGTCGCAATTACGGGGTAGAACTGACTGTGGAAAAATTCCTGACCAATGGATTTTACGTCATGCTTTCATCTGCCCTGTTCGAGTCGGAATACCAGGGCTCCGACGGCATTTGGCACAATACCCGGTTTAATGCGAATTTCATCAATGGACTGGTTGGCGGAAAAGAATGGGACTGGAATCGCCGCAACAAAAACCGCACTTTCGGGGTCAACCTCAAATTGACCTGGATGGGCGGCTTGCGCGAATCGCCGATCGACCTGATAGCCTCTGAAACACAGGATAAAACCGTGCGCGACGAAACGCGGGCCTATGAAAACCGTATGCCGACCTACTTCCGCGTCGACGCCGGTGTGCAACTCAAGCGCAACTACGAGCGCGTGACCACCACCGTGGCGCTGAACGTGCAAAACGCCAGCAACCGGCAGAATGTATTCGGCAGCTACTACGATACCGACGACAAGAACGTGCAGTACTGGTATCAGGCGCCGCTTATCCCGATTTTGAGTTACACCGTGCAGTTTTAGTCGAGTACGGAGTGTCAATTGCGGAGTGCGGATTGGTTCAACATTGCGTTGAGGGAAAAGGCTGGCACTAGGGGAATATCAGAAAAAGTGCAATACAATCATAAGCTGAAATGGTGAACCAATCCGCACTCCGTAATCCGTAATCCGCAATCTGTACCTTTGCCCCATGCAAACCGAGTTTACCTCCGATGAATGGCAGCGCTATCTCCGCCAGATGACCCTGCCTGGCTGGAGCCTGGAGGGCCAGGATCGCCTGCGGCAAACCAGCGTGCTCGTCATAGGCGCCGGTGGTATCGGATCGGGCCTGCTGCCCTATCTGGCCGGAGCCGGCATCGGGCGGCTGGGCATTGTGGATGCCGATATGGTGGAAAACACCAACCTGCACCGGCAAACCCTGTACACGGGCAACGACCTTGGCCATTTGAAAGTTGACGCGGCCGCCCGGCGCTTGCAAACGCTTAACCCGCATTGTCAGGTCGAAATTTTTCCATTCCGGATCGATGCTTCCAACGCAGTTGATCTGCTGAGCAATTTCGACCTGATCGCCGACGGGACAGACAATACCGAAACCCGCTACCTGGTGAACGACAGCTGTGTTGAACTGGACAAAACCCTGGTTTGGGGCGCTGCATCCGGTTTCCAGGGACAGGTGTCGGTGTTCAACCTGCCTCAAGCCGACGGCAGTCGCGGTCCAAACTTGCGCAACCTTTTCCCTACGCCGCCCACCGATGCGCTGGATTGTGTGGATGCCGGCGTGCTGGGGCCCTTGCCGGGAATCATCGGGGCGGTAATGGCCGCCGAAGTACTCAAAATCGCTACCGGGATAGGGGAGCCGCTGTCCGGCGCTTTGCTGGTATTTGATGCCCGGGCCATGCAGTGGCAGCGGGTGCGGTTTCGGTAAATTCCAACCCGCGCGAACTTTCCCAACACCTCAGCGTTTCAGCATTTTCAATATTTTTTGAAAATACAGTATGCTGACCATCAAACAGCCAACAATTGCGGCGACAGAAAACTTCCTCCAAGTTCAACGGGACTTACCTTTCACCTATCCGCATTTGGAGGGCACAAAACTGCCCGATCAGTATGCCGACTTCGACAATGACCTGCTACGGGTTTGTATTGGCCGCGGGGCTGTGGATTTCGAGCGCGCCAAAATGGCTATCCGGGCCTGGCAAATGTTTCCTGCCGGATGGACGAAAATTCTCCCGGAAAATGCGCCCCTGGAGCCCGGAACCACTGTAGCCATGTATGCCCAATTTTTGGGCTTTTGGTGGCGCAATGCCTGCCGGATTGTTTATGTGGTGGATGCACCGGATCGTTTCGGATTTGCCTACGGCACCTTGCCCGGCCATGTCGAAAGTGGGGAGGAGCTGTTTCTGGTAGAGCTGCAATCAGATGGAACGGTGTGGTATGTTTTGCGCGCGTTTTCCCGGCCCCGGCATTGGGTGGCGCGGTTTGGGTATCCGCTGGTGCGACTGCTACAGGCGCGGTTTCGCCGCGATTCAGCACGGCAGATGCAGGCTTTTGTTCATGAAAACTCCGACCGATGAAAACAGTCCGACTACCCTGGAGCAGCTTGCCGGCTGCGGCTGGCTGGGGCGCGATCATCTGGCTTATTTTATGTGCCGTTCAACTGCCGGCCTTGCAAAGTGATGCTTGGGCCCGACTGTTGCTGCAACTAGCCGTTTTGGTGTGGGTACCCTTGGGTTTATCCTTAATGGGCAATGTACCGGCTTTGCTGACCCGTTGGGTTTTCCCGGCCGCCCTGGCTGTGCTTGTTTCGCTGCAACTTCCTGCCGGTTGGATGGCTGGAATATTTGCTTTACCCTGGCTTTTGGTTTGCGCGGGTTTGTTTATTTCCGGGGTGGAGCAATTGGCAAAAAAGTCGGCTTCATACCGGGCCATTTCCGGGGCAAAAATCTTTATCCTGATCGGCGGGCTGAGCATTCTGGCCGACAGGCTGGCACTTCGGCCGCTGGGCTTCGACCCCGCGATTATTTTACTGACGGCAGTGCATTTTCACTATGCGGGCTTTGTTTTTCTGCTCCTACTGGGTTTGGCAGCCCGGCGTTTTGCCAACTGCGTATTTCCGGTGGCAGTCTGGCTGGCACTGGCATCGGTACCACTAACCGCTTTGGGGATCACACTGACACAACTAAGCCGGGTGTTTTGGGTGGAAAGTTTGTCGGCAGTCCTTGTGGTAGCCGCCGGATGGCTGGGGGCATTTGGCTACCTGCAAACGGTCTTGAAAATTCAAATCCCGTGGATCACCCGGCTTTGCTGGACGGCGCTGGCTTTCAGCCTGTTATTCAGCATGACCTTGAGCCTCGGGTATGCCTTGCGCGTTTATGTACCGATCGATTTGTTGAGCATTCCGGCTATGCGTGCCTGGCATGGTTCGGTCAACGCTATCGGCGTGGCAGGAATGGGGCTTGTCGGGTGGTATTTGTTCCTCCAAAAATCCGGCGCGCGGGAGAAGTGTTAAAGTGAAAAATAAAATACCGCAGCGTATAATAACCGACCACTTCCGAAAGTTTTATAGCCGATTTTTATCATTTAAACCAAATCTATGCTTTTCAAGCCTATGGAAAAAAACTACACATATGAATCTTTGGTGCAGTTCCTGTACCACGACATGCCGGCCGATGAGGCAGTACTGATGACGCAACATTTGGAAGCAAATCTGGAAATGCGCGCTGCGTTCGAAGAAATGCTTTTTGCAAAAAATCAGCTGCCCAAGGCACACTTTAACCCCGCACCGGCTGTACTCAACAATATCCTTCAATACAGCACAAAAACGGCTTTGGAAGCACAGCTCTAACCAAGTTACTGCTTCCGAACCATGAAAAACCCTGGCCTCCGTCCGATCTTTCGGGCGGGGGCTTTTTTGTTGTTGGCTCAAAAGCACCCTACTAATTTTGCCCACCGTAGTGTATTCTGTATTACCGCGAAGGCGCAAAGACGCTAAGGTTAATTCTTCGCGTCTTTGCGCCTTCGCGGTAAAAAGTTTGTCGCACGAGGCCTGAAATTAATTATAAGACAGCTCCAATGGTCCGCAACCAACAGCCAATTGCCAAGAACCCCTATTTTTGCCCCCCTTACTTATGGCTCGAAGATCAAAATCGTTTATTGCGCCGGCTGTCCCCATTCACGGCGTTGCCGATCGCGGCAAAGGCGTCGGCCGTACGCCCGATGGCCTGGTGCTCTTTGTTGAAGGGGCGGTGCCCGGCGATGTGGTCGATGTTTTTGTGCAAAAGAAAAAAGGCGGATTTGGCGAAGGCCGCATTGAAAATCTGGTGCAAGCATCGCCGCAGCGCGTCGAAGCGTTTTGCGCGCATTTCGGGGTTTGCGGCGGCTGCAAATGGCAACACCTCGCCTACGAAACCCAACTGCACCATAAAAATCAAACGGTGCTCGACGCTTTTGCCCGCATTGCCAAAGTGCCCGTTCAGGAATTTCTGCCGATCCTTGGCGCTCCTGAAACCGTCAACTACCGCAACAAACTGGAATTTGCTTTTTCCAATAAACGCTGGTTGCTGACGGAGGAAATGCCCGCTCCGGGCGGGCCTGGCCTGGGTTTTCACCGGGCAGGCGCTTTTGACAAAGTAGTCGATATTCAGAAATGCCACCTGCAAGCCGACCCCTCCAACAGCATCCGGAACACGGCGCGGGCAATTGCCCTGGAGCAGGATCTCGAATTTTATGATGTACGCCGGCACGAAGGCTTTTTGCGCAACCTGATGGTCCGGCTGACTACTACCGGTGAGTGTATGCTGCTGGTCAGCTTTGCCCGGGGTGAGCCGGAGGCCATTCGCGCTTTTTTGGACACCTTGCTCGAGCGCTTGCCCGGACAGATCACTACGCTGGTGTACTGCATCAACCCTAAGAAAAACGATACGGTGTTCGACCTGGAGATGATCAACTATACCGGGAAGGGTTTTGTGGTCGAAAATCTGGGTGGGCGGCAATTCAAAATCGGGCCGAAATCCTTTTTTCAAACAAACTCCCGGCAAGCGAAAAACCTGTACGATGTGGTCGTTCAGTTTGCCGGCCTGACGGGTGCTGAAAATGTGTACGACCTCTACACCGGCACGGGCAGCATCGCCTTGTATGTGGCCCAATATTGCCGGCAGGTGGTGGGCATTGAGGAAGTGCCGGAAGCCATTGCCGATGCACACGAAAATCAGGCGCTAAACAACATCAATAACGCGGTGTTTTATGCCGGCGATGTGAAGAACGTACTCAGCGCCGAGTTTATCGAAAAACACGGCAAGCCCGACCTCGTGATCACCGACCCGCCGCGGGCAGGCATGCATGAAAAAGCCGTGCGCTTTCTGTTGGATTTAGAGGCGCCGCGCATAGTTTACGTAAGTTGCAACCCGGCCACGCAAGCGCGGGATGTACAGTGGCTGTCGGAAAAATACCGGGTGCTGAAAGTGCAACCGGTGGATATGTTCCCGCATACGCATCACATCGAAAATGTGGCACTATTGGAACTTCAGCATTAATTTTCTAAAAACTACGCAACCATGGGGAATCTGCTATCGACGATGAGCGGCTGGATGTTAAAACTTTGGGGCTGGAAAATTACCGGCCAATACCCCTACGACGTACCCAAACTGGTATTAGCAGTGGCTCCGCATACCTCCAACTGGGATTTTCCATTAGGTGTTTTAGTGAATAGCGCCATCCGGGCAAAAGCCAATTATGTGGGCAAACACACCTTGTTCGTTTGGCCTTTTGGCCCGTTTTTTCGCTGGCTGGGGGGCATCCCGATCGACCGCCGGAAGAAAAATAATTTCGTGGATGCCACCGTGGAGGCGTTCCGCCAAAATGCGCGCATGCACCTGGTTATCGCGCCCGAAGGTACCCGGACCAAAGTGCCCAAATTTAAAACCGGGTTTTACCATATCGCCCGGCTGGCAGGCGTGCCCATAGCGCTATGCACCTTCAATTTTCCAAAAAAGGAAGTCTTTTTCGACCCGGAGCTTTTTTATCCTACCGGCGACGAGGCCAAAGACCTGGAACACATTTGGAACTATTACAAAGGCATTCCAGGCAGAAATCCGGAGCAGGGGATTCATTAATTGTGCATATGCGCTCAAGGCTGCTCCTGTGTCAGAATGTAAAAGTTGTTATCCACCTTAAATTGCTTCTTCTTCACACCCCGTAGCCGGGTTTCCTGCCAGCCGGTGGTTGGGTAGATAAAGTCGAATTTGCCGCGCTCCAGCGTCACTTTTACCGGCATGTCGAAGCCTTCCACACAGTCGATCCAGCGGTAGCGCAGTGTGCCATTTTTTATGCTGTATTCCAGCAACGGGATATTTCGCTGGCGCAGGTATTGGTCAAAAACTTTGCGCAGGTCTTTTCCCGAATGCTCGGAAATGTAGGCCTCTACCTGGGCGCCCGATACAGTTTGATGGTAAAAGTCGCGGTTCAAGCCCCGGAGGATGGCGCGCCATTTTTCGTCGTCATCTACAATTTGGCGGATCGTGTGCAGCATATTTCCGCCTTTGCTGTACATATCTGAGGAACCTTCCACATTTACATCGTACACCCCTACAATGGGGCTCCTGTTTTGAATATCAGCCCGAGTACCCCGGATATATTCGGCACCGGCTTCCTTGCCCCAAAAATACTCGGTGTAGAGGCCTTCACTGTAGTTGGTGAAACTTTCGTGAATCCACATATCGGCAACATCGCGATAAGTAATGTTATTGGCAAACCATTCGTGCCCCGACTCATGGATGATGATGAAATCCCATTTCAGCCCCCAGCCTGTTCGGGATAAGTCGCGGCCCAGGTAGCCATTTTTGTAAGCGTTGCCGTAAGTGATCGAGCTTTGGTGTTCCATGCCGAGGTAAGGCACTTCCACCAGTTTGTATCCATCCTCGTAAAATGGATAGGGCCCAAACCAGTATTCAAAGGCGCGGAGCATGCCCTTGACCTGTTGAAATTGTTTTTTCGCCTTTTCAAGATTTTCAGGCAAAACATAATAATCGAGCGTGAGCAGCCCTTTTGCGCCATGCAGCGTATCGTCAAAATGTCTGTAATCGGCAATGTTGACGTTTACGCCATAATTGTTGATCGGGTTGGACACAAACCACTCGAACGTGCGCGTACCATCAGAGTTTTCCGTGGTGCGGCGCAACCGCCCGTTCGACACATCCATCAGGGGCGCGGGTACGGTAACGATAATGGTCTGAGAATCGGGCTCGTCGTACATGTGGTCTTTGCAGGGCCACCACACACTGGCGCCAAGTCCCTGGCAGGATGTTGCCACGAAAGGCTTCCCGGATTCATCTTTTGCCCAACTAAAACCACCGTCCCAGGGTGCCATACGGGCAGGGCGCGGTTTGCCGGAGTACCAGACCGTTACCACTTCATTGGCGCCTGTTTTTTGTGTTTTTTTCAATTGAATAAAATAGGCATTCCGGCCGGCCTGCTGCACGTCGAGCGTTTGGCCATCCTGTTCTACGCGTTCGATTTTTAGCGGCGGTTGCAGGTCGATTTGCAATACCTGTGCAGGCTGAAGCACTTCATAGTGCACTTCATTTGAGCCTGCGATGCTCCGGGCTTCCGGGTCAACGCGTACATCGAGTTTGTAAAATTTCAAATCCCACCAGGCGCGTTCCGGCGTTATGGTGCCACGCAGGGTATCGTCGAGTGTGAAGCGCTGAATTTGGGCCGGGCTGAGTAGTGGGAAAAGCAGGGAGCAGGTTATAAACAGGAAAAAGGTTCTGTTGGTCATGCAAAAAAGTATAAATTTTAACATCGCCACCGCCGGTGATGTGCTGGCTGCGGTGATAACGCCGTGGCGACAATCCGCGGTATGTGCAAATATCACCTTTCCCGCTCAATTTCAACCCCAGCCTCTTACCTTTGCCCGCCGAATCATTTAAACCATATCAATTTTGGGAATCAAAGCATTTGCCCCTGCCTCGATCGGGAATATCGGCATCGGGTTCGATATTCTGGGCATGGCCATTGAGCAGCCTGGCGACGAGGTGATTGCCAAAAAAAGCAACACACCGGGCCTGCGCATCACCCGCATTACCGGCCACCAGGGTAAACTCCCCTATGAGGTTGAGCAAAATACCGCTGGCATGGCTGCCCTTCGCCTGCTCGAACACCTGGGCGAAACCGGCCTGGGCATCGAGTTGGAAATTTTGAAAAAAATGCCCCTGGGCAGCGGCCTGGGTAGTAGTGCTGCCAGTGCGGTGGCTGCTGTGCTGGCGGTCAGCGAATTGCTGCGCACCGGCCTGAGCAAGCGGGATCTGTTGCCTTTTGCCTGTCAGGGCGAGCAGGTAGCCTCCGGAGGTTTTCACGCCGACAATGTGGCGCCGTCGTTGCTGGGCGGCATCGTGCTGATTCGCGACAACGAAACGCTGGATGTGCACCGCTTGCATGTACCGCGCGGCTTGCACGCCACCGTGGTGTATCCCCAATTACATATTTTGACCAAAGACGCCCGGGCAATTCTGAAACCTGAAGTGCCGCTCGGCGCCTATGTCCAACAAAGCGCCAACATCGCCGGCTTTGTGGTGGGTTGTTTCAACGGCGATGTGGAACTGATCGGCCGTTGCCTGCGCGACGAAATTATCGAGCCGCAGCGCGCCGGCCTGATCACCGGATTTTACGATGTGCAGGAAGCCGCTTTGGCCGAAGGCGCTCTGGGTTGCAGTATTTCAGGCGCCGGGCCTTCGGTATTTGCGCTCAGCGCCAATTCGTTGATCGCAGAAAATGTGGGTCAGGCCATGCAACGCGCTTTTGCCAAACACGGCGTGGAAAGCCAGGTTTTTCTTTCCGGTGTTAACCAGGAAGGCGCGGTTATTTGTTGAACAATTGAAAAGTGTTTTTCTATAAAACTAATGTCTTGATTTCTATGAAAAATAGATTTCTTCTATCGTTTGCTATGCTGCTTTTTTTGTCGGCATACACTGTTGCACAGGTTACGTCAACGATAACCTTCATCCCGCAGCCGGTAAAAGCGTACAGCCAGGATGGGGAGTTTACCCTCAAACCGGACACCCGGCTCTACTTCCCGGAGGGGCAGGCCGATTGGGAATTGGCGGTGCAAAACTTTATGGCGGTTGCCCAAACGGCTACGGGCTACCAATTGACCGCACAGCCCTATAAAAGCGCCATCAATCAGCCCCGCGCCAACGCCATTTATTTTATCCCCGACAAAGGCCAGGAAAACCCGGAAGGCTACCAAATGGACATTACCCCCAGTTTCATCACCATCGGCGCCCGCACGGCCGCAGGTGCGTTTTATGCCGTGCAAAGCCTTCGGCAAATGTTCCCCGCAGCATTTAACAGTAGTGTACCGGTGGAAGGGGTGGCCTGGACGGTTCCTTGCGCCAAGATCACCGACTATCCGCGTTTTCCTTACCGGGGCATGCATCTTGACGTAGGCCGGCATTATTTCCCGGTCGACTTTGTAAAACGCTACATCGACCTGTTGGCACAACACAAGTTCAACCGCTTTCACTGGCACCTCACCGAAGACCAGGGCTGGCGTATTGAAATTAAAAAGTATCCTAAACTGCAATCTGTTGCTGCGTGCCGGGATGAAACGCTGGTTGGGCATTATTCCGAACAGCCACACCAGTTCGATGGGAAAAAATACTGCCACTACTACACTCAGGATGAAGTTCGGGAGATCGTCGAGTATGCACAGAAACGTTTTGTGACCATTGTACCCGAAATTGAAATGCCGGGCCACGCACAAGCCGCGCTGGCTGCCTATCCGGAACTGGGCTGCACAGGCGGCCCCTATGAAACGGCAAAAATCTGGGGCATTTTCCACGATGTATACTGCGCAGGCAATGAGGAAACCTTCCGTTTCCTCGACGATGTGCTCGAAGAAGTATGCGCACTTTTCCCCGGCCAGTACATCCACATCGGCGGCGACGAATGCCCCAAGGATCGCTGGAAAGCCTGTCCGAAATGCCAGAAACGCATGAAGGACGAAGGCCTGAAAGACGAACATGAACTCCAGAGTTATTTCATCCGGCGGGCGGAAGCGATGCTGGCCAAGCGCGGAAAGAAACTTATCGGCTGGGACGAAATCCTTGAGGGCGGCCTGCCCGCCACGGCTACCGTCATGAGCTGGCGGGGCACGGAAGGCGGCATTGCTGCGGCCAAAGCCGGCCACGATGTGATCATGACCCCCGGCTCGCATTGCTACTTCGACCACTATCAGAGCGACCCCGCTACCGAACCGCTGGCCATCGGCGGCTTCACCACCCTCAACAGGGTGTATGGCTACAATCCCGTACCGGCTGAATTGAGCCAACTGGAAGCGCAACATATCCTCGGTGCACAGGGCAACGTCTGGACCGAATACATGGAAACCCCCGAACAGGTAGAGTACATGGCCTACCCGCGTGCCTGCGCCCTGGCGGAGGTACTGTGGACACCGGAAAACAAGATTGCCTGGAACGACTTTGTCCGCCGACTGAAAGTGCATTTTGATCGCATGGATGCCATGGGCCTCAACTATGCCCGCAGCTATTACGATGTCAAATCGAGCTTTGCCGGCGGCTATGTGGTGTTATCTGCCAGCGACCGGTCCGTGCAAGTTAAATACACTCGCGATGGCCAGGATCCGACGCCCACCTCGGGTGGCTTTTATTCACCGATACCGCTCACCACCACCACTACCATTAAGGCGGTGGCAGTGAAAGACGGCAAACTCATGGGTAACATCCTCACTGTGCGCTATTACGTGCACAAGGCCAGTGGCAAAACGTACACCATGTCTTCGCAACCCGAGCAATATTCCGGAGGGGAGCGCTATGCCCTAACCAACGGTATCCTGGGCGCTCCACGAGCCTGGAACAACTGGGTAGGCGTGAAAGACGGCAATATCGATCCGGTCATTGACCTGGGCGCCCCGACGGGTTTTAGCAAAGTGACCACCCATTTTTTGAACAACAAAGCCAGCTGGGTGTACCCGCCGCGGAGCATTGAGGTTTTTGTTTCCGACGATGGCGAGCAATTTCGGTCGGTTGCCAAAAAAACGATTGATGCCGATGGCCTGACGGGTGTAAATGTTGAAACCGTAGAATTGCCCACCCCGGGCGCCCAAGGGCGGTACATCAAATTGGTGGCAACGGCCTATGGCCCTATTCCGGAGAGTGCAGCAGGCGCCGGCAACAATGCCTGGCTTTTTTTGGATGAAGTATTGGTCGATTAAAACCAACCCAAACCTGAACAATTACGTCTAATCAGGCATGCACTCGTTCTACTGTTTTAGCCGCTCCATTCTTCTGGCGACTTTCCTGATTTTCGCCGCCGGTCAATTAGTCGTTGCACAGGAAATCACCCAGGCAGATACCGCTGCCTGGGTGATTGTTTATACCTCCGATGGCAATGAATTTACCGGGCAATTGCTCTCGCAAGACGCTCAAACGGTGGTACTAAAAACCGAACACTTCGGGGTTATAACGATCCAGCGGGATGTAATAACCGGAATCCGGCCTGCAAAAAAACCCAAGGTGGTCAATGGCCGGGTATGGTTTGAAAACCCCTATGCGCCCCGCTATTTCGTGGGCTCGAGCGCCTACGGATTGCGCAAAGGCGAAGGCGCTTATGAAAACAGCATGTTGTTTTTAAACCAGGTCAGCTATGGTTTTTCGGATCAGTTTTCGCTCGGGGTGGGTTTTGCGCCGTTTATCATAATTGACGACGAGCTTTTCCCGGTTTGGCTGATGCCCAAGTTTTCAATTCCGATTGAGCAGGATAAATTTTATATCGCTCTGGGAGGCATGTTTGGTTACGAGTTCAATAGTTACAATGATGACGGTGATAACTCGGCAAACTTCAATGCCGCCTATGTGCAGGTTACCTACGGATCGCGCGATAATAATTTTTCTGCCGGCGTGGGTGTGAATTTTTCCCATGGCAGTTGGTCGCGAAGCCCGGTTTATTCGCTGGCGGGAACCGTACGCCTGGCGCCCCGTTTGGGTCTGCTGGCCGAGAGTTATTTTTTCAAAGATTACGGCGACCAGGTTTCCATAGTGGCACTGGGTACGCGGTTCATGGGTCGTCGAATTGCCATTGACGTTGGTTTGGCACTGTCGGTCTTTGAGTTTGACGGCGCTTACCCGATACCTTATGCCACGCTGCATGTGCCGTTTGGTTCGGTAAAAAATTAAGGCTGACCTTTGAAAAAATCTTGCGCCTTGGCGCACACCTTTTCTGGTTTGTTTTTGCTGCGGCTGTTTGCTGTTTTGGAAAATGAAACCCGGGATTCCGGAAAATCTTGGCACTTCTGTCTGCCGTATGCGCTACATTTACCCAAACTAAACAGACCAACTGAACGTGGCTACAGAACAAGGAACTACCCACACCACCCCGGTTTTTGAAAAAAATGATCCCCGCATTATCAATGGCTGGGCAATTTTCGACTGGGCCAACAGCGCCTATGCGCTGGTGATTACCGTAGCTATTTTCCCACCCTATTTTCTGGGAATCGCACCCGATACCATCAATATCGGCGGTTTTGCGATCCACGACGAAACCCTGATCGCCTGGGGAATTTCGCTGGCCTACCTGATCATTGCGGCTATTTCACCCATCCTGTCGGGTATTGCCGACTACGGGGGCAAGAAAAAACGCTTCATGCGCTTCTTCACCGTGTTGGGCTCGCTGGCCTGCATTAGCCTGTTTTTTTTCGACAGCCCGGAATCCCTGTGGATTGGCTTGGGCGGATTTGTATTGGCGACGGTAGGTTTCGCCGGTGGTATTGTTTTTTACAACGCCTATCTCCCGGACATTGCCACCGAAGACCGCTACGACGCCGTAAGTGCCCGTGGCTTCATTTATGGTTTTGCCGGCAGCGTAATCCTGCTGGTCATCAACCTCGCCATGGTGCTCCAATACGATGCACTGGGTTTCCCTTCCGAAACTTCAGCCATTCGCTGGGCATTTGTGAGTGTGGGATTGTGGTGGTTGGGCTTCGCCCAAATTTCCTTCAAACGCTTACCGCCGGATGCGCGCAAACCCATGGCAGAGGGCCTGTTGCGCAAGGGCTACGACGAAGTGATTAAAGCATTTCGCGCCGTGCGCAGCAGCGGCAATACCAGCCTTTTCCTGCTTTCCTTTTTTTGCTACAATGCCGGTGTGCAGGCCATTCTTTTTCTGGCTTCCAGTTTTGCCGACAAGGAAATGCACATGGAAAAATCCAAACTGATCATCCTGGTGCTGATCCTGCAATTGGTAGCCATCCTGGGCGCTTTCCTCTCGTCGAGGTTGTCGGAAAAAAAAGGTAACCGAACCTCGCTGTTTGTCATGCTGATCATCTGGTCGGTGATTTGTCTGCTCGGCTATTCGGTGCACACCGAGTCGGAGGTCTTTTTGCTGGGCGGCGCGATCGGTCTGGTCATGGGCGGTATTCAGGCGCTTTCACGGAGTACCTATGCCAAGTTTTTACCGGAAAACACCAAGGAGACTACGTCGTTTTTCAGTTTTTACGATGTCATGGACAAAGTGTCGACGGTGTTCGGCACCATGGTTTTTGGTTTGATCGCCCAGCTGTTTGGCGGTATGCGCAGTTCGGTGCTGGCATTGTCGGTGCTTTTTTTGATCAGCCTCGCAATTTTGATATTCGTGCGCGTGCGGCGTATGCCCGATGTTCCTGAAAATTGAGTACTGGTATGGATTTCACCCGGCTCTTCGACATTTTAGATTACCAGCAAAAACGCTACCCGAATGCGGTGGCCGTGGCCGGTATGGAAAACGGTCGCTGGCGGAGTTGGAGCACGGCAGAACTGCTGTTGGAACGTGACCGGCTGAGTGCGGGCTTGCTCGCCCTGGGGTTTGAAAAGGGTGATCGCATCGGCATTCTGGCCCATTGTGGCAGCCCCCGTTGGGCTATTGCCGACGCCGCCATGTTGCAACTGGGCTTGGTGCCGGTACCCGTACACACCACGGCCCGGCCCGACGAAGTGGCCTATATCATCCGGGATGCCGGCATACGCGCCTTTTTTGTGAGCAATGCCGACATGTTTGCACAGTTGGAAAAATCCGGAGCAATGCCTGAAATGGTTTTTTCCTTTGCGCCACTGAGCGGTACAATTCCCTGGTCGGAGCTTTGCCGCGAGCCCGACGCTGCAGTGCGAAATCAGCTGCAAACCATGCGCGCCGGAATTCCTGAAACTGAGCTGGCTACACTTTTGTACACCTCCGGGACTACAGGTGCGCCGAAAGGCGTCATGCTCAGCCATGCCAATATCGTGAGCAATGTAAAAGCCGTGCTGGCCATTGTGCCGGTGGGACCCGAACGGACAGCGGTCAGTTTCCTGCCGTTGAGCCATATTTTCGAACGGATGGTCACCTATGTTTACCTGGCGGCGGGTACGCCGGTCTGGTATGTGGAAGCGCTCGAACAATTACCGGAAACCCTGCAGAAAGTCCGACCGCATTTTTTCACCGCAGTGCCACGTGTTTTGGAGCGCAGTTACGAGCGCTTGCTCGAACGCCGGAGCCAGGCAGGTTTTTTACAGAAAAAAATACTCGGCTGGGCAATCGCCCTGGGTGAGCGCTACCCCTACGCCGGTGAATACAGCAAGCCGCTGCTCTACCGGCTCAAGCTGCTGATGGCCGACCTGTTGGTATACCGCCGCTGGCGTAAAGCCATGGGCGGACGTGTGCACAGTATTGCCGTGGGCGCCGCCGCGCTGCAACCGCGTCTGGGTCGACTGTTTTCGGCAGCCGGCATCGACGTCCGGGAAGGTTATGGCCTGACGGAGACCAGCCCGGTAGTGTCGTTCAACCGCTTCGAGCCGGGCGGTGTGCATTTCGGCACGGTCGGCATTCCGGTACCCGGCGTGGAAGTGCGCATTGCCGAAGCCGACGAGCAGGGGGAGGGTGAAGTCGAAGTGCGCGGGCCGAATGTGATGCAGGGTTACTTGAATTTGCCGGAGGAAACAGCCGCGCGCTTCACTGCCGACGGCTGGTTCAAAACCGGCGATATGGGCCGTTTGGAATTCAAGCGTTTCCTGAAAATTACGGGCCGAAAAGGGGAAATTTTCAAAACAACGACGGGTAAATTCGTGGCCCCGGCTTTTGTGGAACAGCAGCTGTTACGCTCCGATTTCATAGACCAGTGCATTGCCCTGGGGCTTAACCAGCCACATGTAGGCGCCCTGATCGTGCCCAATTTCGTCCAACTGGAAGCCTGGTGTGCCGAACACAATGTCCACTGGACGGCACCCGAGTTTATGATCCTCAACCCCAAAGTGGAAAAACTGTACCGGCAGGAAATTGACCGGATCAATGCGGAGTACCTCGGGCCGATCGAACAGGTTCAGACGTTTCAGCTGATGGCCGGGCCCTGGACGGCTGAAAATGGCCTGCTCACAGCCACACTCAAGATGCGCCGCCCGGCGCTGGAAGCGCGTTTTGAAAAGGAAATCGCGGCACTGTTTGCTGCGAAATAGTGCGTTTTTTACAAAAATCTAATCAATTACCACCATGCAGCATCTGCTCCATACGCTTGCCCAACAACTCGAGGGTGACCTCCATACCGACGAACTCCTGCGCCGGCTGTACGCCACCGATGCATCCATCTACCGCGAATTGCCACTGGCCGTGGCCTACCCCAAACATAAAGCCGATGTACAAACGCTGGTGCGCTTCGCTGGTGAAAACGGGCTGTCGCTGATTCCGCGCTCGGCCGGCACTTCCCTCGCCGGGCAGTGCGTGGGTACCGGCATCGTGGTGGACATCTCACGTTACATGACCAAGGTGCTGGAGATCAATGTCGAAGCAGGGTGGGTGCGTTTGCAACCGGGTGTGGTTCGCGACGAGCTCAACCAACTGCTCAAACCGCACGGCTTGTTTTTTGGCCCAAACACCTCCACGGCCAACCGCTGCATGCTCGGCGGCATGGTGGGCAACAATTCCTGTGGCACCACCTCCATCGTGTACGGTTCCACCCGCGACCACGTGCTGGCGCTCGATGTGGTGCTCAGCGATGGCTCCGAAGCGCAATTTTCCCGGCTCTCGAAAGCTGAATTTGAACAGAAAAAAAACGGAAACAGCCTGGAGGCACAATTGTATCGTCAGGTAGCGGAGGTGCTGGCCGACCCGGAAAATCAGTCGGAAATTCGCCGAGAGTTCCCCAAACCAGGTATTCACCGGCGCAACACCGGCTATGCCATCGACTTGCTGTTGGAAACCGAGCCTTTCACCTCCGGCAGCCCGGCCTTTAATTTTTGCACCATGCTTTGCGGTTCCGAGGGTACGCTGGCGTTCACCACCGAAATTACCCTGCATGTTGATCCCTTGCCAGAGCCGCACGACGTGGTGGTTTGCGCACACTTCAGCAGTTTGCCCGAATGTCTGGAAGCCGTGGTGGCGGCCATGCAGCACCAACCTGCGGCCTGCGAATTGATGGACAAACTCATCCTCGACTGCACCAAGTCCAACCGCGAGCAGGCAAAAAACCGCTTTTTTGTGGAGGGCGATCCTGCGGCAGTTTTGATGATCGAATTCCGTGGGCCGAGCCCCGAAGCGGCGAAAGAAAAGGCGCAAACTCTGGTGGCCGATTTGCAAAAAAGAGGTTTCGGCTATGCCTATCCCATCGTGCACGCCCCCAAAACCAAACAGGTGTGGGAACTGCGCAGCGCAGGCCTGGGCGTGCTGTCGAATATGCCCGGCGAAGCCAAAGGCGTGGCCTGCATCGAAGACACCGCTGTAGAAGTGGCAGACCTGCCGGCATACATCGGCGAGTTTGAGGCCATGATGAAACAGTTCGGGCAAAAATCGGTGTACTACGCCCATGCCGGAGCGGGGGAGTTGCACCTGCGCCCGATCTTGAATTTGAAAAAAGAAAGCGACCGCGAAATGCTGTACCGCATTTGCGAAGCGTCGGCCCGGCTGGTGAAAAAATACCGCGGCTCGCTCAGCGGCGAACATGGCGACGGACGGGTGCGCGCCGAATTTATTCCGCTGATGATCGGCGAAAAAAACTATGCCCTGCTCCGCCAGATAAAAAAAACCTGGGACCCCAATGGCATTTTCAATCCCGGCAAGATCACCGATGCGCCGCCCATGAATACCGCGCTGCGCTATGAAGCCAATCAGCCTGACCGGCCGTTCGACACGGTGCTGGAATTCCCTGACGGCATCCTGCGTGCTGCCGAAAAATGCAACGGCTCGGGCGACTGCCGCAAGCTCGATTTTGCCGGCGGCACCATGT
This sequence comes from Lewinellaceae bacterium, assembly GCA_020636075.1. GTDB lineage: Bacteria > Bacteroidota > Bacteroidia > Chitinophagales > Saprospiraceae > M3007. The sequence continues at coordinate 35,927 of JACJYO010000017.1, forward strand.
GCCCCAGCTATCGCGCCACCCGCCAGGAAAAAGATACCACCCGCGCGCGCGCCAATGCCCTGCGCGAATTTTTGACCCACAGCCAGCAACCCAATCCGTTTAGCCATTCGGAGTTGTACGACGTGATGGACCTCTGCCTGTCATGCAAGGCCTGTGCTTCGGAATGCCCCTCCAACGTAGATATGGCAAGTATGAAAGCCGAGTTTTTGCATCAGTATTACCGGGCGCATGGGGTGCCGTTCCGGGCGCGCGTATTTGGCCATATTGCGGGGCTGAACCGCCTGGCTTCTGCCGTTCCGGCGTTGAGTAATTTTTTCATGAAAAACGCGATCACGGGCGGGCTGCTCAAGCGTGTTTTAGGCGTGGCACCACAACGGAGTTTGCCACCGCTGCACCGGGTTTCCCTGCGCCGTTGGTTCGACCGGACGGGAAAAAACCTGCCGCTTGGCGGGCCTGAAAAAGGCCGGGTGCTGTTGTTTTGCGACGAATTCACCAACTATAACGATGCCGAAATCGGCATCAAAACGGTGCAATTGCTCACCCGCCTGGGCTACCGTGTGGAAATGCCCAATCACCCCGAAAGCGGGCGGGCGGCTATTTCCAAAGGATTGTTGCCCCGTGCGCGCGAACTGGCGGTGCAAAACGTGGAAATTTTCAAAAACCGGGTATCGTCGGAAACACCGCTGGTAGGCATCGAGCCTTCGGCAATTTTGAGTTTCCGGGATGAATATCCCCGACTGGTACCGGAAAAAAACCGCGAAGACGCGAAGGCACTAGGCGAAAATGCGTTGTTGATCGAGGAATTTTTGGCGCGCGAAATACAACGGGGCAATATCTCCGCCGAACAATTTTCAAGGGAGAAAAAACATATCCTGCTGCACGGCCATTGCCACCAGAAATCCCTGTCGGGTGTGGAGGCTTCGGCTTTTGTGCTCAGCTTGCCGGAAAATTTCACCGTGGAGGTAATTCCCTCGGGTTGTTGCGGCATGGCGGGTTCGTTTGGTTACGAAAAAGAGCACTATGCCGTTAGTATGCAGGTTGGGGAACTCGTCTTGTTCCCCAACCTGCGGAAGGCGCCTGCGGATGCCGAGGTCGCTGCGCCGGGAACTTCTTGCCGGCATCAGATTTTGGATGGGACCGGACGCGTGGCACAGCATCCGGTGGAGTTGTTGTGGGAGGCGCTGGAGGTGTGATTTTGCTCCGAAATCACGTTAATTTAAAAGTATCCTTCTTGATCTAAAGAGCTCAAGTTGTGACCACATCGTAAAAAAACAGACAAGATTTACAGGAAAAAAACGCGAGTGTCTCGAAAGTGCCCCACCAATTTTGTCTACCGTAGCGTATTCTGTATCACCGCGAAGGCGCAAAGACGCGAAGGTTAATACTTCGCGTCTTTGCGCCTTCGCGGTAAAAAGTTTGTCGCGCTGGGCTTGGAATTTACTTATGAGACACCCTCGCAAAATCATGTTAATCCTGTCCAAAAAAATAAACAAATCTGTCACCATAGCTATTGGCCGTAAATTGGGTCAAACAACTCACTTCGGCTTAAGCGTCTCCATATCCACGATTACGCCGCCCAGCCATTCCTGGAGCTTCCCTGCAAAATCTGCCTGCATAGCCGGATTCATATTCCGGATGCGCGCTTGCCCGTGGTCTTTTCCGCCCAGGATGTAACTTTTGGAATTCACCTTATCCGATGGGGTGATCCGGTCGGCCGACCAGGTATCGGCAGCGCCGTAGATGTAGAGGATGTTATTGCCCTGGGTTTGCAGCCAGCGGTCCACTTTTTCATTCAGGCTGTTGTCGTAAGGGGGCGGGTTGGCGCCTTTGGGCATGAATACGGCTGATGGATTTTGCTTGAACTGGGTCAGGTATTTTTTGAACGGTTCAATGTTGTAGCCGTAATAGCCCATCTGCGTTCCGGCCTGGTAGTAGTGCGAAGCGTAGTGGGTGATGTCGCGATCGGAGAAAAAACCGAGGTCGGATACTTTCAAAAAATGCTCCACCGCGGCATCCAGGTCGCTGCCGGGCGCCGGGATGTCTTCGCATTTCCCGCCCCACTGCCAGAAGGAAAATGAATACTCCAGCACGGTATACTCGAAGGCCTTTTCCAGGGAGCCCATGTAATCGTATTTCAGTTTGGCGCCTTTGGAAAACCAGTTGAGTTTGTCGAGCACTTTTTCGCGGTTTTGAAGGAGATAAATCTGGAAATCATAGATTTTTTTGCGGCATTCTGCTGTGCCAACAGTGTCGAGGAAGGTGTAGATGCGTTTGTCCTCAAGGCCCTTGTTGAACGGCGCTACATAGGGGATAGACACTGCCACGTCGTCGGGGTAGAAATAGCGATAAAAGATCGTCGTTTGGCCGCCCTTGCTAATACCCGTGCTCACCCAAGGCCCTTCGTACACTTGCCGGAAAAGCTGGTTGATATGGTGCAGGTCGGCGGCCACCTGTTCGAGCGTGAGGTACTGCCATTGCACAGAATCGGGTGTGGAAGGGCCAAAAAAGCGGTGCTCGACGTTGAGGTAGTTGGCATCGAGAATAGCCTCCACCTCATTTTTGCCCAGGTGCAGGTAGTAGCCCTGCGTGTTGATCACCGCCGGCCGGTCGAAGCCGTGATGTGTGAGGCGAACCTGTTGGTAAAAAAAGCCCCGGTCCGGGTTTTGGTGATCGAGCGGCTGCCGGATGCGCAGGTCGTATTGCGGGTGCCCTGCCTGATCATCGAGGCGTTTAAACGACACATCGGGCAGGTTGAACAGGGCGCGCTCGAGCCTGTCCGTATCATCGTTTTGTGCAGACAAGGAGGTGACGAGAAGCAAAAGTGCAGTGGCAAAAATTGTTTTTTTCATAAAATTCAACATTAGATAATTAGGCTGGTAAACCGGCGTAAACTTGTAAATCCTGCGAATTCCTGTTCAGCCTGTCTATAAAAAAATAATAAAAACCGGTTCCAAAGGTAACTTCGCACAAAACTGCGAAACCTGCGCCAAATAGCCGATTTTTGCCACAGAAACAAATCAACTTGCCCACCATGTCGAACCCACCCAAGCACAACATCACCGCCCTGCGCCGCGCCCTGACTACCAAAGGCCTGGCTGCTTACGTCATTCCCGTCACCGACCCGCACATGAGCGAATACCTGCCCGAACACTGGCGCGTCCTGCATTGGGCTTCGGGCTTTACCGGTTCGGCCGGTACGCTGGTGATCACCGACGATTTTGCCGGGCTCTGGACCGATAGCCGCTACTTCATCCAGGCCGAGCAGCAGCTCGCCGGCAGTGGCATCGAACTGATGAAACTGACCGTACCACATACCGCAGAGTTTGTCGACTGGCTGGTCGACCGGTTGCCCGAAGGCGCCACGGTAGGCCTCGACGGTAGCCTGCTCTCCCGCGGTTGGTACCAAATGCTGGAAGCCGGCACCAAGCCGCACGGCATACGCCTCGACCCCAAGGTTGACCTGGTAGCGCCCCTGTGGACCGACCGGCCGGCCTTGCCCAAAGATCTCGTGTACGAACATCCGGCCAAATTTGTTGGCGCTACGCGCAAAGAAAAACTGGCGCAAATCCGTGAAAAACTGGCAGAAAAGAAAGCCGGCTACACCGTAATTTCCACGCTCGACGACATCGCCTGGATGCTCAACCTCCGCGGCCGCGATGTGCCCTACAACCCCTTGTTCGTTGCCCATGCCGTGGTCGGGCCCAAGGAAGCAGCATTGTTTATCGACCCGGCCAAAATGCCGGATGCCATTCGTGGGAAATTGAAGCGCGATGGCATGCAGGTTTATCCCTACGAAACCATCACGGCTTATTTGGGCAAACTTCCGGCGCGCGCATCCGTGCTGATCGATCCGAAACGGATCAGTCAGAACCTGCCCGGTGCATTTCCCGAAGGGTTGAAAGTGCTGGAAGGCACCAATGTGACTACCGTGCTCAAAGCCTGCAAAACAGCCAAGGAGGCTGCGCACACCCGCCAAACGATGGCGAAAGACGGCGTTGCGCTCACCAAGTTTTTTTACTGGCTGACGCAAACGGTGGGCAAGCAAAAAATCACCGAACTGGATGCGCAGGCCAAACTGCACCAGTTGCGCCTGGAACAGCAGGACTGCATCGGCGAAAGTTTCGGCACCATTTCCGCCTACGGTCCGCACGCCGCGCTGCCGCATTACAGCGCCACCGATGAAAGCAATGTCGAACTCAAACCCGAGGGCCTGTACCTGCTCGACTCCGGCGGCCAGTACTTCGGTGGCACCACCGATACCACCCGGGTTATCTCGCTGGGCAAGATCACGGCCCAGGAAATCAGCGACTATACGCTCGTGCTTAAGGGCACGATCGGTGTGAGCATGCTGCGCTTTCCGAAAGGTACACGGGGCTACCAGATCGACGCATTTGCACGCCACCCGCAATGGATGCTGGGCATCAATTTTGGCCACGGTACCGGGCACGGGGTTGGCTACTTTCTGAATGTGCATGAAGGGCCGCAGGGTATCAGTCCTGCAGGAACAGTGAACGCTGCCTTGCAACCCGGCATGATCACTTCCGTAGAGCCAGGGATTTACCGCACCGGGAAACACGGGGTGCGCATCGAGAACCTGGTCCTTTGTGTGGAGGATGAAAAAACGGAGTTTGGCGAGTTCTATGCATTTGAAACGCTTACGATTGCACCGATTTTTACCAATCTGGTGGATAAAAAAATGCTCACGAAGGAAGAACTGCGCTGGCTGCGTGCCTACAATGGCTTGGTGCTGCGCAAAATCGGGCGGTATTTAACCGATGCAGAAAAGGCTTGGGTGCGGGAAATGACAAAGATTTAAAACGTTGACAGCTCCTAGCAGGGCCTTCGCAGGGGCAACTGGTAAGGTTATCGACAAATGCACGTCAACCGAAAAAATGCTGTCGGGCTACGACTGTTTCTGCTTAGCTTTTTTTTCACGCCGTCTGACAGACGGCGTTACAAAGTACATTTCGGCCTCTCCAATATTTTTGATCGGGATATTTCCACGGTATTCACAGTCAAAAAAATCTTTCACCAGGGCATAGGTGCTGCCACTGATGTTGACGCGATTTGTGGCGCCCTTGTCTTCCATCCGGGCCGCGATATTCACCGTTTCACCCCAAATATCGAAGGCAAATTTGGTGGTGCCCACAATGCCTCCGACTACCGGACCGGAATGGATACCGATGCGCGCCTTATATTCCGGCAGGCCTGCCGCCACGCGCTCTTTGCGCCAGCGGGCCATAAATTCCTGCATCGCAAAAGCGGCTTGTACCATCCGCACTGCATGGTCGGGTTGTTCATTGGATATGCCGGCAACACACATGTAACTGTCGCCGATGGTTTTCACCCGTTCGAGTCCCAGGCGCTGGACAATCTGGTCAAACTGTCCGAAACAATGGTTCAGATCAGCGATCAATTGCTCCGGGGTGAGCATGGCACATATTCTTGAAAAATTTTTAAAATCAGAAAAAAGCACCGTCACCTGACTGAAGTAGCGCGGGTGAACATACCCGCGTTCTTTCAATTCTTCAGCTACCGGCGCAGGGAGGATATTGAGCAACAGATTTTCAGAACGCTGGCGCTCGCGCTCGATCAGATTTTTTTGCTCCTCCAGCAATTTTTCATAGGCAAATTGCCGCGCACGCAAATTATGCTGAAAGGATGCAAACACAAAAGTTGGCAACTGCAAACCCAGGCACTCCAGAACGCGGATAAATGTCAGGCTGATATTCGGCTCCGGAATAAGCGCGATCGCTGCAAGCATGACCAAAAAGGAAAAAACATTGAGCGCCAGCCGGTCCTGATGCGACAAATTGAGAAACAGGTTGCAAATCAGCACATAGATGGCGTAGAGAATCATGGTGCCGCGATCCAGAATTCCCAGAATAGTCAATGGCAGTAAAGTCACCGCAAGAATATCGATTGTAATCCGCGTAAGCTGCCGCCCGGCGGCATAAATGCCTTCATGGATTTTTCGGCGGTTTGCCCGGTAAATCCAGAACGGGACAACGTAAACGATAAAGGAAACGTGGACAAAAAACAACCACACATGCACGGAATCATCCCACAGATCGTTTTGGATATGCCGGATGTAGTCGAGCAACAGCAGTACCATTAAAAAGAACAGCCCCAGCCGCGCGATGATGTAGGACTTTTTGGCGTTTTCCAGGTTAAGTTGTCTGAAAAATTCCTCTTTGTACCCCGGGCTGATTTCGTAAAAAAGGGATGGATCGATAAATTTTCTCATCGGATATTTGGTTTTTCGAGTGCCTCCAAGGTACTACATACCGGAATTTCACAGGGACTTTGCCGGCTAAATTTGGGAACCCTGGTATGTAAACCCGTGTCAATACCGTATTTTCAATAAAATTCCGTCAACTTATACCGCGTTTCCACGATCAATGAAAATTAAACGTACGCATTGGATTTCCTTGTATTGCACGGCATGCTTTTGCCTGTTGTTTTCTGTTTGGGTCCGGGCTTACCAGGTGGCCGACGGCAGCCCGGTTGCGCCCTTGACCACCGCAAAGTATATTTTTTACTGGGGAAAATTTCAGTGCGACCTAAGTCCTGCCAACAACTATTCCGGCCAGTTGGAATGTACTGTGCCCGAGTTTCGCCAACTGCTGCATCGTACCCCGTATTTGTGGACGGGCACGGGCATGGCGGCTCAGCTGTCGTTCAAATTGGAGGGCTATACGGTCCACGCCACTCGTGGGGAAAATGATTACACCGCCCTGATCGGAACATTGGACGAGGCTATCGGACAAAAAGTTGAACCAGGGCAATTGCTTCGGATCACCGATATCGAACTGGATGGCCAAACTATGGGGCGTATAGATTTGGTGCTCCAAGCGGTATCCACTCCGGTTCAAAACACCCTCCAGCCAACACCGTGGAGCAACTATTTCAATGTAAATTATCTTGAAAAAGTCGTGTGGGGCCGGGAGGATATTTATGATAATTCCAATCGCGATTTTTTTTCTGAAACCGAATTCTGGCAGTCGATCCAGCAACTACCCTACCTGGAATGGGTACCCTATGTCGGCCCACAGCCGGTCAATGCCGGCATTCAATTTCACAATCTGTGGGAAGCCGTATTTGGCATGAGTTCCAACCTGGATGCTTACAGCCAGATGGTGGAATCGCTCGGCAGCTACCGCCATCTTACCAAGCCCGGCGCCGTTATCACCCTGAACCTGCACACCGCCCAGCACGATCGCCTGTTTGAAAAAAATATGTACATCGTAGCCGACGATGACCCCCGGTTGGCTCTGCGCCGCAACCGCGACACCCATACCCTCGAAATTAAATGGGGGGGCTATAAAGAAAAAATAGAAAATCTCTATCTGCTCAAACTCACAGATGCCCGAGGCGCCACATTGGTGACTGACCCACCTGCCGTTGTCAACCGAACCATGCGAAAGCTGGAACGCAAACCGATGTTGACCGAGCAACCCGAATTTCGGATCGATGGGCAGCCTGTCCCTGATATGGTCTTTCGCCTGAGTACGCAAGGCAAAGCAACGGTAATCAACTCCGGTCAACCAATGCCCGATCTGGAGATTCCCATAGCGCAGGAATATGCTGATTCATTTCATTTGCTTCAAATTGCCCTGGATTCTTTCCATGTCCCCGGTTATGAAATGCCGGACCTGCATTTTGTCCTGAATTTTTACGCCATGCCGCAAAACCTGCGCGTACGCAACCAGTTAGAGTCGCTGAAGGCTGCCCCGGAGAGTACGCTGGTCAAATTACACGAGCCGGCGAAAGCAGGTGATGGCTATGCCGTTGATATTGAGGTATTGGAAGAAACTGATGCCAAATTGAGCGTCTTCACGCCGGAGGGTGAAAACCTGTTTTCGCTGGACAATAAGTACCCGCCGGGCCGCCATACAGTGGAACTCCCGCGCATGATTTTTCGCCAGCCCGGCCGCTATTTTTTGTTCCTGAATACCGTATTTGGGGTGGCGCGGCAAGAGTGGGTGTTGGAATAGCGCGGACTATGTGGGCTCCAGGTACGCGTTTTATCTTCCTCTATTTCCAGTTTGCTCACGCCCGCATTATTGATAAAAACAGTCGGACACACAGCGGTTTTTTCTGAAGAAAACTTATTGCTAAACGATTTTTTCGTTAAATAACTAAATTTTAGTTGTGAAACGAAAAAATCGTTTTACATTTGTTTCCAATCAGAAACAACTTGCGTATGAAACGACTGAATCATAAGGAAGAAGAGGTAATGACGATCCTGTGGCGCCTCGGGAATGCTTTTGTCAACGATATCCTGGCGGAAATGGAGGAGCCCAAACCCCCATACAACACGGTGTCGTCCATCGTCCGGAAACTGGAGGCCGAAGGTTTGGTCGGCTACGACGCCTTCGGCAAAACCCACCGCTATTTTCCTATTCTGAAAAAAGAAGATTACCGGGCCAATGCCTTTCGGCGGTTTATGGACAATTACTTCGGTGGTTCGCCATCGGCCCTGCTTTCCTACTTCGTCCAGGAAGAGAACCTGGAAGCGGCTGAATTGGAAAAACTGCTCAACGCCATCAAAAACCGGGAGGAAAACGAACCTGGCACCACCTAAAATTCAACCATTATGATCCCTGCCCACTACCTGCTCGAATCGGCATTTTGCCTGGCCTGCCTGTACGCATTGTATTGGATTTTCCTGCGACGAGAAACGTTTTTTCAGTGGAACCGCGCATACCTGTTGTTGGCCCCGGTACTGGCATTTACCCTGCCGGCATTGCATATTCCCATAACCCAGCCGCCTGCAGCCGAATCTGTTCCGGCCGTACAACAAAACTGGACGTTGGCGCCGGAATTTGATCTGCCAACTTGGGTTGAAAATGCACAAACCGCGCAGCAGACCGTTGGGCAGGCACTCGAACAATCGCTGGGTTGGTGCACCCTGGGCGAGGTTTTGTGGTGGCTGTACCTGATTGTGACGGCCGTGTTGCTCATCCACCTGATTGTACGAATTTACCGCTTACTCGCTTTTTTGCGGCGCTGCAATTTTGACCCGCAGGAGGGTGGGATCAGGCTGGCAACGGGTCCCAAAAGCACTCCGTTGGCCTCCTTTTTCGGCATCGTTTTTTGGCACCCGGGAACTACCGACGAGCAAGAGCAACGCTACCTCATCGAACACGAGCTGGTACATGTGCGGCAATGGCACAGCCTCGATCTGATCCTGATGGAATTATTGATCGCTTTTCAATGGTTCAATCCCTTGCTTTACATCTACCGGCGCAGTTTGCGCAGTGTGCACGAGTATATCGCCGATGCCGTTGTCGTGAACCGGCTGGGCCGGCGACATGCCTACGCACAATTGCTGGTCCGACGACAACACCAACCCTACCGGCAGCCGTCCGAATTTGTCAACACCTTTCATTCATTCATAAAAAACCGTCTTGAAATGTTAGCCAAAATGCCTTCCCGCCCCTATCGCAGAGCGAAATACCTGCTCGCACTTCCGCTGTTTGCGGCCTTGATGCTGTTGTTTTCCTTTCGTTTGATCGAACATTTGCCTGCGGCAAAACCCCTGCGCGAGGCCCTGCAAACCGTCGGAAATTATGCCGAAAACCTGAGTGAAGTCGTGATCAAGGCACCCGGGGTACTAACCGAAGAACCTACGCCATACAATTTTTACTGGGGGTCGCTGTCCGGGAAGTTCCTGTACGATCCGTTTTCAAAATCGTACAGCCTGGATCTGGAATCATCACCCGAGGAATTGCGCGAAGCACTCAAACGCGAGCCCCGGCTCTGGAACGGCAAATCGCTTGAGCAACACCTGGCCTTTTCTTGTCTGGGCCTGTCTGTGCGTACCGATTATAACAACGAATTGGTGTATGCCAATGCGCGCAAAGCACTGGAAGACCGCATTGCCGGTCTCAGGAGTTCAGATGTGCTGGTGCTCCAAGATTTGCAGTTGCCCAATGGGGAAACAAGTGTCGTTCGGATAGCCTTGGGCAATGAGCCGCCGACCTGGCTGCCCCGGCAACGTTCGGAAGTGCAGTGGCAAACCGATGCTGGAAGGGAGTACACCGCGTTTTTAAACCTGTTCTGGGGTGACAAGTACCGGGCTGATCAGCAGTTTTTCACCGAAACTGAATTTTGGGATTATATCCAAAATGTTCCGGCCATCAAGTTCAAGGCAGAGAATGAATCGGTTGAAGCGCAAACACCAACAAAATTTAGTTGCCGGATCACCAGTTCCGAAGGCCAGGTATTGCGCCAAATGAACGACTACGAACATGCCTACAATCTGGATCAACTGCGCGCGAAGCTGAAAAGCATCCGGACCGACATTACACCGGGCGCCGTTGTTTGGATCACCGCCTGGGTTAATTCATCAGAAGCTCCAATCAGCAATACGGGCGCCCACCTGCGTTCAGGTAGTGCCGTTTTCCAACTGGTAGGACCAAACGACCCCCGGCGTTTTCTGCGCCGTGCTGACCGGAAAACCTACTTTTTGGAATGGGGCAACATGTCGCTCAGCTTTGCTTCCTGCTACGCACGCACTTATCGCAACAACACCGATGTGCGCATCTACGCCGATAACCCGCAACGGCAAAACCTGGCCACACTGACTAAAACCGAAATAATCCGCATGCTACAACTACCGGCCCGGCTCTATCGTGAAAAAGCGCGCCTTTCAGATTTCAATTTTACACTCAACTTCAAGGACTACAGCGTGCTGATCAAAAATGGCGAGGCGCCGGCTGACCTGATCGAAAAACTGGAACGCGAGCTGCAAGCCGGCGACGTGCTGCGGATAACCGGCATCCAGGCCCGGGCCGACGACCAGCGGCATGTGGTGTTACCCTCATATACCCCTGACTGGCAGCAATCGGCTACATTTGGTCCGACGGAGGTGTATAAAGTGGAAATGTTGGATCCCGGCAGCTGTATGCGCCTGAGTGTTTCGGCCACTACAGCGAACGAGTTGTACAGTCAATTTAAAGATCAACCGGGTTTTTATGTGCAATACGGCGATATCGACCTCAGCAACTCAACTGTCGAACTGGAGGTACGTTCCGACGACCCCAAACCGCCTTTGCGGCTGGAGCAAACAAGTCCGGGAACTGCAAATGCTGTTAGTCTAAAGGTCCGCCCGAATCCCGCACACGAATACGCCATTGTCGACATTCAACTTCCGGAGGCCGGCTCTGGCCTGCTGACGGTCGTAGATGCTGGTGGTGTCGTGCGCTTTTCCCTGAAAACAGCGTTTCAGGCCGGAGCAACGCCATTTCGGCTACCGGCGGAAGCCCTGAAGACTGCTGGCATGTACAGCATTCGCCTGGAAATGCCTTATGGCAGCGGTACGGCCAAGTTGGTGGTAGAATAGCTACCTTTGCCGGTACTGAAATGTTGCATACTGACCATGTTTACCGGAATCATAGAAGCCCTCGGCGCCGTTGAAAAAATAGAGAAAGACCGCGCCAACATCCATTTCACCATCGCCAGTGCCATTAGCGGCGAACTGAAAGTGGACCAAAGCGTGAGCCACGACGGCGTGTGCCTGACGGTCGTAAAAACCGGGCCGGGCAACCATGTGGTAACGGCCATCGAAGAAACCCTGCGCCGCAGCCGGCTCGGCTCCTGGGAAGAAGGCGCCAGCATCAATCTCGAACGTTGTCTGCCCATCGGTGGCCGGCTCGACGGGCATATGGTGCAAGGGCATGTAGACACCGTGGCGACTTGTGTGGAGGTGTTGGAGACCAACGGCTCCTGGCGCTACACCTTTCGCTATCCGGTTGAAAACCGGCATTTGCTGGTCGACAAGGGTTCGGTGTGCATCAACGGGGTAAGCCTCACCGTGGTAGAGCCGCACGACGATTTGTTCTCCGTGGCCATTATTCCGTTCACCTGGGAGCATACGAATTTCCGGACGCTGGCGGTTGGAGATTTGGCGAATATTGAGTTTGATATTCTTGGCAAGTATGTAGCGGCGAACCTCCGGTTCGCCTCCTGACGCGAACTAACAGTTCGCGTTACCGTTCAAACAACCACCAGGAAGGCTTCCGCTTTACAACCCGGTAGTTTTCAAACAGGTATTTCCGGATATGCGTCACAGCTTCTTCCGGGTCGTCGGTGAACAGGATCAAATCGAGGTCTTCCGGCGAAATTGTACCCTGCTCAGCCATGAATGCGATAAAATCGCGTAGTGGTTTAAAAAATTCGGTGCCCATGACCACGATCGGAAAGTCCTCGATTTTCCGGGTTTGAATCAGGGTCAGCGTTTCAAAAAACTCATCCATCGTACCAAAACCGCCGGGCAGAATCACAAACCCATAGGAATACTTGACTAACAGAACTTTCCGGATAAAAAAATAGCGGATGGTGACAAACTTGTCGAGGTACGGGTTTTCCACCTGTTCATGCGGCAACAAAATATTACAACCCACCGATTTCCCACCGGCCTCGCGAGCACCGCGGTTGGCGGCCTCCATTACACCAGGTCCGCCACCAGTCAGAATAGTCAGCTTCAGGTCGGTAGCAATATGGGCGCTGACCTTCCGGGCCAATTCGTAGTAGCGGTGTCCCTCTTTGAAACGTGCCGAGCCGAATACGGTGATCGCCGGGCCGGTAAAATGCAGCGCACGCAGTCCTTTGAACATTTCCCAAAATACGCGCAGGGCAAATCCCAGTTCATACGTACGGCTTTTGGGGCCTTCGAGCCAGAATGACTCGTTGCGGTTGACAGGGGGCTGGCTCGGTTTGGACATAGGAACTTTTTTTGGAAGGAAATCTGTTCAAAAAGAAAAAATACACGTTGGTCGGCGAAAATACGCAACAGTTTTACCGGACAAGCAGTTCAAGCGCCGAATGCCTACCTTTGCCGGCTGTTAGCCCATTGGCAATAGGCTGTTAGCCATTGGCTTTCCCCAAGAATAGGTAAATAAAAAACAAAAAGGCCACGCCGGCACAAGCCAACAACCAAAAGAAAAAACAACCGCAATCAAACATGGCCGAACAGAACTTCGTCGACTACGTAAAAATATTGTTTCGCTCTGGCAAAGGCGGGGCAGGCAGTGTGCATTTCTACCGCGGCCCGGGCGTGCCCAAAGGCGGACCCGACGGCGGCGACGGCGGCCGGGGCGGGCATATTATTCTGAAAGCCGACCCCAACGAATGGACGTTGCTCGATCTGAAATACACCAAACACATTTTCGCAAAAAACGGCAACCCAGGCAAGGGTGGCCTTAAAACGGGCTCTGACGGCGGCGACATCACCATCAAAGTTCCGCTCGGCACAGTAGCTAAAGATGCCGAAACCGGCGAAGTGCTCCTAGAAATTATGGAGCGCGGCGATAAAAAAATCCTGCTCGAAGGAGGCCGGGGCGGTAAAGGCAACAACTTTTTTAAATCGGCTACCCAGCAAACGCCTACTCATGCTCAACCCGGCGAACCCGGCATTGAACAATGGATCGTGCTGGAGCTCAAGGTGCTGGCCGATGTCGGCCTTGTCGGCTTCCCCAATGCCGGCAAAAGCACGCTGCTGAGCGCCGTCAGCGCTGCCAAGCCCAAGATCGGCGATTACCCTTTCACTACGCTGGTACCGCAGCTTGGTATCGTGGAAGCGCGACCGGGGCAGTCGTTCATCATGGCCGACATTCCCGGTATCATCGAGGGCGCGCATGAAGGCCGCGGCCTGGGGCACCGGTTCCTGCGCCACATCGAACGCAATAGCGTACTGTTGTTCATGATCCCGGCTGACACCGACCGGGCCCTGCACGAGGAGTACGATATCCTGTTCAACGAGTTGCAGGAGTTCAGCCCCGAACTGCTCGACAAGCCCCGCCTGCTGGCCATCAGCAAGGCCGACCTCATCGACGCCGACCTGGAGGCCATGCTTCGCGAAACCCTGCCGCCGGGTGTGCCCGCCATTTTTATTTCCGCGGTTTCAGGAAAGAATATTCAGCAGCTGAAGGATATGCTTTGGAAGGCGATGAATGCGGAAGTGGTGTAA
>JACJYO010000018.1 GCA_020636075.1 Lewinellaceae bacterium
GTGCAGGCAGTTGAGGAGATTTGTGAATTTCTCGCTATTTCGAAATCCGAACGAGAGGTGGTACTCTTGGCAGCATGGTTTCATGATTGTGGCCATGTAAATGCCTGTACCAGGCATGAAGAAGAAAGTAAAAAGTTCGCAAAATCTTTTTTGAAGACGGCCAATTATCCAGATACAAAAATCACAAAAGTACTCCAATGCATAGAGGCCACAAAGTTGCCCCAATGCCCAGTTGACATACTTGGGCAAATACTCTGCGATGCTGATTTGTATCATCTTGCAGCCAGCAACTATTTTGATTTGCTCGCCAAACTGAGAGAAGAATGGGCTCAGATTAGAAACGAAAAATATTCAGATAAAGAGTGGTTTCAATTGAACCTAAATTTTTTACAGGCGCATCAATATTTCACCGATTTTGGAAAAGTGGTTTTGGAAGAAAAAAAACAATCGGCCGTAAAGGTGTTGGAGATGGCCTGCAAATTATATGAATAACTATGGTGCTGGAGATTCTATGCCAATTTCTTTTTCAACAAGTCGCTTACCAAAGACGGCCGGGTTTATTATGTAGGGGAAAGTGCCGGGTTTCAGGATGCGCTCTGGGGTTTTGGCATGCGTTACGCCATGCTGTCCGGATATTTGGCCTCACGGAGCATCATTGAGAATAAGTCCTATCCTGGTTTGTACAAAACATATATTCTGCCTAAAATGGAAGCGTCCCTGATTAATCGGTGGATGTTTGCCTGTTTAGGCAACAGAGGTTATAAAGTAGTGCTAAATTCACTTGTGGAGGAAGAAGATATTATCCCGATTTTACTGAAAAAATATAATCTTAGTGGGTTCTGGAAGCGGGTACTTTTCCCTTTCGCAAAGCTTTGGTTCAGGCCCCGGTTGCAGGATAAGCGGTGCATGCATGAAAACTGTTCGTGCGTTTGGTGCAAGCATGGCATGCACGATTACGCAGAAATGAAAATAAATTGTTGAAAATGTTTTGGGAACAGATTTGACAAATTCAATGAAAATGAAAAAAATATTAACGGAAAATTAAAATGACAGGCAGCAATATTACAGCACTGGGTATTGCCCTTGGATTGGGTTTGTTGGTTGGGTTACAGCGGGAACATTACCATTCCCGTATTGCCGGTATCCGCACGTTCTCGCTTATCACACTTTTCGGCAGCGTCTCGGCAATACTGTCGGAATACTTTGGCCAAGGTTGGATAATTGCAGCAGGTGGCCTTTCCATAGCTTGGCTTTTCGGCATAGCTAACTATTTGAAAAAAAACGAAAAGGAACCAGATATTGGCCAGACCACAGAAGTAGCGGCTCTGCTCATGTATGCAGTGGGTGCATGTTTGGTAATTGGAGGCCATATCATCGGGGTGGTAGTGGGGGCTACGGTGGCAGTGCTGCTTTACCTGAAGCAGTATTTGAATACAATAATCAATCGCCTCGGCGAAAAAGACGTTCGGGCAATCATGCTTTTTGTCGCCATTTCTTTGATTGTGCTGCCAGTGCTGCCCAATCAGGATTTTGGGCCTTATCAGGTGCTCAACTTGAGAGAAATCTGGTGGATGGTTGTGTTAATTGTTGGCATCAGCATTGCGGGGTATTTTACCTATAAATGGTTGGGAAAGAATATTGGAATTGGGCTGAGCGGTATTCTAGGAGGGTTGATTTCAAGCACTGCTACGACGGTTACATTTTCGAAGCAGGCCAGCGGGTCACCTGATGCTACGAAAATGTCGGGATTTGTAATCATGGCGGCCTCGACCGTTTCCTTAATCAGGGTAACGATACTCGCCGCCATTGTGGCCCCTCGCCAAGTAGCAGTGCTGGCACCACCGCTCCTTTTGGTAGCCTCGGCCATGATTATTATTTCAGTTGTTCTTTTCTATTTGAACAGAAGGGTCAGTGTTCAAGATTTTGAACCTGAAAATCCTGCACAGTTTAAGGCCGCTGTCATTTTTGCCGTTTTATATGCTGCCATTTTGCTGGCAATAGCTTTTGTGAAAGATAAATTCAGTGCAGTGGGGCTTTATATCGTTGCGATTATAAGCGGCCTGACCGATATGGATGCGATTACCCTCTCTCTTTCCAATATGATAAATGATGAAAAAATTATTGCTGCAACAGGGTGGAGTTTAATCCTTTTGGCCGCACTTTCCAATCTGGTATTTAAAGGTGGGATAGTGGCAACAGTTGGCAATAAAAAATTGCTCAAAATAATAGCCCCTTCGTTTGGTTTGACCCTCGTAGCCGGAGCTTTGGTCTTGTGGTTATGGCAATAATTAAAAATGGCAGGCCTTCAAAAAAGAAATTAGTTTATGAATAATCATTTGGAGCATATTGAAACCAAAGGCGAGGCTTTTGGCCATTCCAGATGGAAGAAAAGCCAGAGAGCCGACACGAAGAAGAAATATGATACCGGCGAAGGTAAAAGCTATTTTTTACGAAGTAATGGCACGGTCAGTAGTTGTCTTAATTGAAGGGAATTAATAAAATGAAAAAGATGATAACCATAATTTTTATCACCATCCTCCTCATCATTATAGGAGTCGGCCTGCACGGCTACCTTCATGGTGTTATGGCTCCGCCATACAATCCCGATGAAATGACACTAAACTATGAACTCATTGGCAGTGGTGATAAAAAAGTAGTGCTGTTGCATGGCTTGACGGGTTCTTTGAAATATTGGAAAAGGGGGTTGAATGAGAAATCAGATGCCTATTCCTTTTTACTCATAGACCTGCTGGGCTTTGGCGGCTCTCCCAAACCCAACAGCAAATACGACCTCGCCGAAAATTTGGGAGCGATTGAAAAAGTAATGCAAAAAGAGGGCTTTGATGATGGGGGCGCTTTGGTCGTAGGGCATTCGCTCGGAGCGATACTGAGCCTGGGGCTGGCTGCCAGGCGGCCGGATTGGGTGGATGGGCTGGTGGTTATCGGATTGCCTGTTTTCCGTGGGAAAGAAGAGATTCGGAAAAGATTCAGGGCAGCCTCCTTATGGGATGGGGTCAGTGTAGATTCGAGGTATAAGTTCGTCTGTTTTTTCCACCCGATTTACATGACGGAGTGGTTTCGGCCCAAGAACATCCCGAAGGATATTTTCAAAGATGCAAGCAAGCATACCTGGGTCAGTTATTACCACACACTGGATGAAATCATTATCAAGACAGACCTCCGGCAGTTGGCGGCTCAAATCAAGGACAAACGGATACTCTTCATTCATGGTGATAAAGATGGGGCAGCACCGATAGAAAATATGGAATCTCTGTTCCCCATTTTTTCCAGCTATAAATACATCAGGTTTCCTGGGGCAGGCCACCATCTGTATTTGGAAGACCCATCGGGCGTGTGGGAAGTGATAAATGAATTTGAAAACCATAAACAAAAGATATGAACTTAATGAAAAGAATAACTGAACTTCTCGGCCATGAGGCAAAACTCACACACGTTCAACCTACACCTTTCATCAATAAATTTTTGAAAAATGGTAACTATTCAGCATGAGGCCGTAGATGCTCCTGACACAAAATTTTGTAGGCTTTTCTCTGCCGGAACCCCTTCTCATTCCCCTTGGAAGGGGAAGGTTGGCTTACAAAATTTTGCGCCAGGAGCCAAATTACCATGATGCTGAATAGTTACGAAAAATGAAAAAACTTATCAGCCAGCCAACCTTCGCCCACGACTCGGAACAGCACGAAAAAGCAGCGGACACCGTTGCATATGCGGAAGACACGCTTACCACTGCCATCGCTCACGGGGCTGAACACCAACACCAGGAAATGCACTCCACCATCGTTGAGGCAAAGTGGAGCGATTTCCCCACCCTGCATCCGCTGCTGGTTCACTTCCCCATAGTATTGCTGTTGCTGGCATTTTTTACACAGTTGCTGGCGCTGTTCGTTTGGAAAAAAGAGTTCAGCCTTCTGACGGGCATTTTGCTGCTCGGCGGGTTCGTGGGGGCATATTTGGTCAGCACATTTTTTCATCTCAGCAGGTACTCGACCTGCACGACCGCTATGCTGAATACACGATATGGGCAAGCGGGATAGCCCTCCTGCTTAAAGCGGCGAGCCATTTTTTTCTCAAACGAAAGCTATGGATGGAAGTATTGGTTGTGGCGGCAATTGCCGGGGCAGCTTGGTCGGTCAGTTATACCGGGCATTACGGCGCCACGCTGGTACACTTGCACGGCGTTGGTCCGCAAGGGAATCATTTGGAAACCCACGAAGACGGTCAAGAACATGAGCATTAACTCCCAGCCAACAGCGGCGCTTTTATTTTTTAAAAAGCGTGCCGTCCCCGAGCACGTCAATGACCTCTTATCCTTCTATTTTACGCAGGCATGCTCTAACGGTAAAAAGATATGGCATACCTGCCCAGGACAGGATAGGCCACGTCAACCCATAACTTAAGCGGTTCTTTTGCTGCAATTGTATTGCATTGTTTTTTCTATTACCTTTGCCCTTCTATGAAACGTCTCAGCATCATATTAGGGCTTTATATACTGGCTTTAGCTACACTGCCTTGTGCAGATGAAGCTGGATGGTGCGTTTTTGATTTAGAGGAAAGTTTTGGCATAGAGCTACATGAAACAGGAAACCACAATCATGAAAATGAATGCTCAGATCATTGTTCTCCGCTCTGCATTTGTAGTTGTTGCCAAATGACGCTTAAAACACCGGTCAAATTCGTTTTAGCAATTACTGTTCTAAGGCCATTGTTTTCTGACCTCCCCTCGTTTGAGCCTGTCCTCAAAGATCTCAATCCTATTGATGACGTCTGGCAACCGCCCAAGTTTTGTTAAGCCGTATTTCGCAGGATACCCATGCCTGCACCGCTCCCATTTAAAGGTTTAACAAAACATTAATTCTTATATGTTCGATAAGATTATCGCTTATTCGATTCAGAATAAGTTTGTGATAGGGCTATTGGTGCTGGCCCTGATAGTGTGGGGGATATTTTCCCTTCGGCAACTACCCATAGACGCCGTACCCGACATCACCAACAACCAGGTACAGGTCATTACCATCTCTCCGACGCTCGCCACTCAGGAGGTGGAGCAGTTCATCACCACCCCGGTCGAGTTGTCGCTCCAAAACGTACAGGGCCTGGTAGAGATACGCTCCATCTCCCGGTTCGGGCTTTCCGTGGTCACCGTGGTTTTTGAGGAGGGCATGGACATTTACCTTGCCCGGCAATTGGTCAATGAACACCTGAAAACAGCGGAAGAAAACATACCCGCTGGCCTGGGCATACCCGAAATGGCGCCCATTTCCACGGGATTGGGGGAGATTTACCAATACGTGGTACGCCCCGAAGAAGGGTATGAAGAAAAATATTCGCCATCCGATTTGCGCACCATCCAGGACTGGATAGTGAAACGCCAGCTCTCCGGCATCGAGGGCGTGGTTGAGGTGAACACGATGGGCGGCTTCCTCAAACAATATGAGGTGGCCGTGAACCCCAGTATGCTCAAATCCATGGGCATCAGCATCACCGACGTGTTCGATGCGCTGGAAAACAGCAATGAGAACACAGGCGGGGCTTACATCGAGAAAAACCCAAGTACTTATTACATCCGCACCAACGGCATCGCCAAATCGCTTACCGACCTCGAAAACATCGTGGTGGACGTGCGGAACGGCAGGCCTATTTTAATAAAGGACATCGCTACGGTGCAATTCGGCAAAGCCCCCCGCTACGGCGCCCTGACACGTGACGGGGAAGAAGCCGTCGGCGGCAGGGTGATGATGCTCAAGGGCGCCAACTCTGCCGCCGTGACCGACCGGGTCAAGGAGCGGGTGGTGCAAATCCAGAAATCCCTGCCGGAAGGTGTGGTCATCGAGCCTTACCTGGTGCGGGACAAGCTGGTATCCACGGCCATCGGCACGGTGAAGAAAAACCTGCTGGAAGGCGGGCTGATAGTCATTTTTATACTGGTTCTCATGCTGGGCAATTGGCGGGCGGGGCTAATCGTGGCTTCCGTCATCCCCCTTTCCATGCTGTTTGCCATTTCCATGATGAACGTGCTGGGCATCTCGGCCAACCTGATGAGCCTGGGAGCAATTGACTTCGGCCTGATAGTGGACGGGGCGGTCATCATCGTGGAGGCGATTGTGCATCGGCTGCAAGTTGGCTTTGCCGGGCAACGGCTGACGGCTGCACAGATGAACAAGGAGGTGCAAACGGCTGCCATAAAAATAAGGAGTTCGGCAGCTTTCGGGGAAATCATTATCCTGATGGTTTACATCCCCATCCTGGCATTGGTGGGCATCGAGGGCAAAATGTTCAAGCCGATGGCACAGACGGTCATGCTGGCCATCGGCGGTGCATTGGTGTTGTCCCTCACCTACGTGCCCATGATGTCCGCCTTGTTTTTGAACAAAAAAGTGAGCGATAAAAAGACCATCGCCGACCGCATCATCGCCTTCAACCAAAGGCTGTACACCCCGGTGCTGAACCTGGCGCTGCGCTTCAAGGCTGCCTTTGTGCTGGCCACCGTTGCCCTGTTTGCCATCAGCCTGTTCGTTTTCAGCCGGATGGGGGGGGAGTTCATTCCCACCCTGGAAGAAGGTGACCTGGCCATGCAGCAAATCCTGCCTCCTGGCACGTCGCTGTCGCAGGGCATCGAGATGTCGAAAATGATACACAAGAAATTGAGAGCGGAATTTCCCGAAATAAAAGACGTTGTCACCAATATCGGCGCCGCCGAGATACCTACCGACCCGATGCCTGTTGAAATCGGCGATTATACTTTGTTAATGAAGCCAAAAGACGAATGGACTTCGGCTTCCACCCGGCAGGAGATGTTCGAGAAAATCGAGGAATCCCTGAGCGTCATACCGGGTGTGGGCTACGAGTTTTCACAGCCCATCCAACTGCGTTTCAACGAATTGATGACCGGCTCGAAGGCCGACATTGCCATCAAGCTGTACGGGCAGGATTTGGACCTGTTGTACGCCAAAGCGAAAGAAGCGGAAAAGGTCATCACCGGGATAGACGGGGTTGGAACGGTGAACGTGGAACAGACCATCGGTATGCCGCAAATCATCATCAACTACAAGTACGATAAAATGGCCCAGTACGGGCTACAGGTAAAGGAAGTCAACCAAGTAGTGCGTGCCGCTTTCGCCGGGGAAAAAGCAGGAGTAATTTACGAAGGCGAACGGCGTTTTGACCTCGTGGTGCGGTTGGACGAGAGCTACCGCAAAGACCTGGAAAACGTTCAGAACCTGTACGTCACCCTGGACAACGGTACGCAGGTGCCTTTACAGGCTGTTGCGGATGTGGAGCTGATTGATGCCCCCATGCAGATTTCAAGGGACAACACCAACCGTCGCATCGTTATCGGGGTCAACGTGGGCAACACCGACGTGGAAACCCTGGTGGGGAAAATACAGGGGGAACTGGATGCAAAAATAGCGTTGCCTTCGGGCTACTATTTCACCTACGGCGGCCAGTTTGAGAACCTGAAAGCCGCCAACGCCCGCTTGATGATAGCCGTGCCCATAGCCCTGGCGCTCATTTTCATCCTGCTCTTTTTCACTTTCGGTTCGGTATCCCAGGCTGCATTGATTTTCACCGCCATCCCGCTATCCGCCATCGGCGGTATCTGGGCTTTGGTGCTGCGGGGGATGCCTTTCAGCATTTCGGCGGGGATTGGCTTCATTGCCCTGTTCGGTGTTGCCGTATTGAACGGCATCGTGCTGATTGGCTATTTCAACCAGTTGAAAAATGAAGGCGTGACCGACATCCGGGAGCGAATCATCCGGGGGACGAGTGTCCGGCTACGGCCAGTTTTGATGACCGCTTCGGTCGCTTCGCTGGGTTTTTTGCCGATGGCCATCTCCACGTCCGGTGGAGCCGAAGTGCAGCGCCCCTTGGCCACCGTGGTTATCGGCGGTTTGATAACGGCAACCTTCCTCACGCTGGTCGTCCTGCCAATCCTCTACAGCTGGCTGGCAAGATGGCAGGAGCGAAAACTTAATATGTCGCCGGGCGCTGCCGGGGCGATGGTGTTGCTCCCCCTGCTGTTTGTGGGCCAGCAAGCACTGGCACAGCAGCGCCCCCTCACGGCTGACCAGGCAGTGCAAATGGGCTTGGCCAACCACCCGTCCATCCGGGCAGCCAACCTGCAAGTCCAGCAAAGCCAGGCCCTGCAAAACCTGCCCTATAGCCCCGGCACGACGGACATCAGCTACCAGGGTAACGGGTTGTACCGGGAAAACGGGCAGCGGGTCAACCAGTTTGGCTTCGTGCAAAACCTGCCGAACCCGGCAGTTACCAAATCCGGCAATGCCTTACAGGACGAAATCGTAAAATCGAACACCATTCAGAAGGCGCTGACCGAGGCCGAACTGCGCCTCCAGGTGCGGCAGGTTTATTACGGCCTCCAGCAAAAAATGGAACTGAGGGCGCTTTACCAACGGCTTGCCCGGACTTATTCCAGCTATTTTGAAATAGCCAGAAAACGGGTGGAAGTGGGGGCTGCAAATGCCATCGAGACGCTGACCATCCAATCAGCTATGAACGAGTACAGACTGCTGGAACGGCAAGTCAGCATGGAAATATCTACCCTGGAGCAGCAGCTCAGGGTGTTGCTGAACACGGATGAAAACGTGACCGCCACCGATAGTTTGCAGATGCTGCCCTACACCGGGCTGGCCGGGGCCAACACGCTGCGTGTCCAGTTGGCGCAGCAACAGATGGAGGTAGAGCAAGCCATCGTGCCTGTGATTAAGTCGAGCCTGAAACCCGAATTCAACTTCGGCTACTCCGCCCAGAGCTACTTCGACGGCGGGTGGCTGTACGGGGCACAGGCCGGGGTGCAGGTTCCTTTGTTCAACAAGCCGGTGAAAAAACGGCTGGAAGCCCAACAGTTGCAGGTGGAAGTGGCCAGCGCCCGTTACGAGGCGGAACGGCTGAACGCCAGCCAGCAACTGCTCTCGGTGGACAACTCCATCCGGCTGTACGCAGAAGGCGTCAACTATTACCGGGAGCAACTGGAATCCATCAACCCGGAAATCGAACGCATATCCCAACTGAACTACCAGGCGGGGGAATTGTCCTACCTCGAACTGCTCAACACCCTGAACCTGCTGGCCAGCAACAACAAGAGTTACTGGGAACAGGTGCTGGCCCACAACCAGGCTGTGGCGCTGTATCAATTTCTTTCAAATCAATAAAATCATATTTCAAGATGAAAATCATAAATAAATCAATCCTGTCAATATTGTCCACACTGGCCCTGCTGCTGCTCTTTTCCTGCGGCGGCGGGCACACCGAAGGCGACGGCCACAACCACGGCAATGAAACGGAAGCAGACGGCCACGCCGGGGAGGAGGAGCACCAGGAGGGCGAAATCCACCTCACGCAGGAACAGATAAAAGCGATGAACATCCAGTTCGGCGATTTTTCAAACATCAAAATCAACGACTTCATAGCGGCCACGGGCACCCTGGGCCTGCCGCCCAATGCCTATGCTTCTGTGAGCGCCGTGGCAGAAGGGTTTATCAAAAGGACAAATAAGTATGTAGAGGGCGATTATGTGAAAAAAGGGGAGAAATTGGCCGAACTGGAAAACCCGGCCTTTATCCAGCGGCAGCGGGAATACCTCGAAAACGCAGCCGAACTGACCTACCTGCGTCAGGAGCTTGAGCGCCAGCAAAAGCTCGTGGAGGCCAATGCCGGAGTGGAAAGAAACCTGCAAAAACTGGAATCGGACGTCAGCATGAAAATGGCAACCGTGAAGGGCATCGCCAAGCAGTTGTCCTATTGGGGGATAAAAGTTTCAAGCCTCACCCCCGACAATATCGTTGACCACATAGACATATTTTCACCCATGTCCGGCTACATTTCTTCCATCAACATGCACAACGGGTTGTACGCCACACCACAGGGTGAACTGATGGAAATTGTGAGCGAGGAACACCTGCACCTCGAACTCGACGTTTTCGAGAAGGACATTTCAAAGGTGAAGAAGGGGCAGCGCATCAGTTACACTGTGCCGGCGCTAGGAAACAGCGTGTACGAAGGCGAAGTCCACGTCATCGGCAAGGAGTTCAACACCGAGAACAAGACCGTCCGCATCCACGGCCATTTGGAAAAAGAGCGGCCCAAATTTATCAAAGACCTGTTCATAGAGGCAAAAATCTGGCTCACCGACCAGACCGTTCAGGCACTCCCGGAAAAGGCCATCATCAAGGACGGGAACGAGTCCTACATCTTCATCACCAATGCCCAGCCGGAGGGCGATGAGGTCAAGTTTGGAAAACTGCGAGTTGTCCCCGGTGTCACGGACAATGGTTTCACATCGGTCAAACTGGTTGACCCGCTGCCGGAAAGGATGAAAATCGTGACGGAAGGGGCCTATTTCGTCTATGCCCAGTCGAAGGCGGGGGAACTGGAGCACGAACATTGACAAACAGGGCGCCACTGCCGCATTCAAAAAATAAGAATCATGAAAGAAATAAAAGCATTCATCAAGCCCTCACGGGTAACCAATGTGGTCGAAGCCCTTGAAAAAGCAGGCTTCGACAGTTTGACCATTTCCAAAGGCGAAGGCACGGGCACGCATGAGCGCCCCGACGCTAGCCTCGACCTGGAATTCTTTTTCACCAACAGTGAAATCATAAAACTCGAACTGGTCTGCCAGAACGAGGAAGCGCAAGAAGCCATCCGTTTGATTTGCGAAAACGCCCGCTCGCCCGAGCACGGGGACGGCATCATTTACCTGACGGAAATCGAGGACGCCTTCCGGATAAAGACGGGAGAATCGCTCAAGCGGTATGATTTGTAAAAGAATAAACCACGAACCCGAATGTCCATACGTGGATGAAATGCACGGGCATTGTGAAACACAAGAGCCACAACATCGACACCGGCACAACGCACAACCATTGACACTTCGTTTGCTAAGATAGCTATGGGCAATAACTTAATGGCAGGACGGCAACTTCCCTGCCGGGCAGAATGCCGTCCCCGCCATTTTTAAATCAGGCTACATGGAAAAAACTATTTTTAGAATCCCCGGTATGGACTGCCCTTCCGAGGAACAGCTCATCCGGCTGAAACTGGAACCGGTTAAAGCAGTGCAGTTCCTGCAATTCGACCTCGCAGGGCGCAAGCTCACGGTGTACCACGAAAACGGCCTCCCGGTCATCGAGCAATCGTTGGCGGGCCTTAAGCTGGGCGCCGAGCGCCTTTCCTCCCAACCGGCGGAAGCCTTGCCGGAAGGCGAAAAACCGGAGGCTGAGAGCAGGCTGCTCTGGATGGTGCTCGCTATCAATGGCGCTTTTTTCATGGTAGAAATGACGACAGGGCTGATTTCCGGTTCCATGGGATTGGTGGCCGATTCGCTCGACATGCTGGCAGATGCCATCGTCTATGGTTTGAGCCTTTGGGCGGTGGGGAAAGCCTACACGTCCAAGCAAAAGGTAGCTACTATCAGCGGTTACTTCCAGCTTGCCTTAGCCTTGCTCGGCATCGTGGAAACGGTACGGCGGTTTTTAGGTCATGGCGAAACGCCGGTATTTCAGGTCATGATTGCCGTTTCCCTGTTTGCCCTGGCGGGAAACGCCGCTTCGCTTTGGCTGCTCAACCGCTCCAAAAGCGGTGAGGCACACATCCAGGCCAGCAAGATTTTCACCTCCAACGATGTCGTCATCAATATCGGGGTGATAATCGCCGGGGTATTGGTTTATCTGACATCATCCCGTTTGCCAGATCTGGTGGTGGGGAGCATCGTGTTCCTTATCGTAATCCGGGGTGCATTTAAAATATTAAAACTGGCGAGATGACTGCCGGAAATTGCAATTTTTAGACTATGAAAAATTCAGCCACGATCACTGGCAATAAGTTGTTGTTGGCTGCCGTGGCTTGCCCTCGTATTCGGCGGTGCTGCCGGGCTATCGTCTCTTACGGTGAGATTGGAAAAATGGAGCGGCTTGTTCATGGCGTTCGGCATTGCATTGGCAGCTTATGGTCGGGCTGGCAATTTTGGCAGAAAAGAAAGGCTGTTCAGGCAACAGGAAACATTGTGCTGCAAAGCAGGCTCACCTGTCCGGACTGTGGTTTTCAAAAAACGGAAACCATGCCCACCGATGCCTGCCAGTTTTTTTACCAATGCGAAGGCTGCGGTGCTTTGCTGAGGCCAAGGCCGGGCGATTGTTGTGTGTTTTGCAGTTATGGAACCGTAAAATGCCCCCCGGTTCAATCGGGGAGCCATTGTTGTTGACGCAATTTCTTTAAGTAAAAATCAGGGAAACATGAAATTCAACTGGAAGATACCACAGGGCCTGAAAAGCCACTACCAATCGGAACTCACGCAGTACGCCGGGGCGCTGCGGGCGGGTCACCTGCAACAGGCGTGGGGGCACCTTGAGCGGGCGCACATATTGGGGCAAGCCTACCCGAAGGAGCATACCTGCGTCCACTGGAAGATGCTGTAATTCGGCTTACGAATCAAGAGCGGCAAAGAAGTTTTGGGGCAAATCCCCCGGCTGCTGGTGGGCGGCGTGAAGTCGTTCGTGGGCAGGATACCCGTCGGCAACACTGGCGGAGCGAACGTGCCGCCGCTGCTGCCGATGGAAATTCCGGGGGATTTGAGGGAGGTGTTGGATAAGTTTAGAAATGAGATGGGATAAAAAAAATCATGGTTTATGAACATCAAAATTATTGACAACCTGAGTGACGGGAACCGGCACGTTGAAAGGGTTATTCAGTTGCTCGAAAACTGCAAGGAAGCTGTTTTGATAAGCCCTTTTTTGATGCCTGACTTCAACCATCTTTTCGCAAAATTGAAGCTGGGTTCGCTCCAAGAGATTGAATTAATCACAACACTTCCTCCTAATTCAACAGAACAGTTTTCAAAAATCAACTCACTTGTTTCCCTGCTTGATATGCCCGCCATCAGGGGCGGTACTTTGGATTGCCAAATATCAATCAACAACAGGCTGCACGGCAAGATTTACATCTTCAAAATGCCGATGGGCAAGCAAATAGCCATCATCACTTCAGCAAATCTTACACAAAAAGGGCTTTCCTACAACCACGAGTGGGGCGTCGAAATTTCGGATTTGAAAACCATTGCAAGCATTGAACAATCCGTGAAATCCACGTTGGAATTTGCAAACATTACCCAAGAAGAACTCTATGTGCTCAGGGACAGAGCAAATGCTTTTCTGAAAGATAAGCCGGAAACGGTTGCCACTCCAAAAATTGACCTTGCCTTGACCAACTGCCTTAGACCAACACAACAAATCCCAATTGACAAAACTGCCACGTTTTGGCTGAAACCAATCGGGGTGACAGGAGACCCGGTGACACCTGACTGGCCGCCATTCGATGCGCCAACTTATCCGCTTCATTTCCATTGGAACCCAAGAAGCGTGAAAAAAGGGGATATTATGATTTGCTATGGGATAGGGGCGGGGAAAGTACTTTCAGTTTATCGGGTGATTTCCGGGCCTCTGCAGATAGACCCTGCTGACTATGATGAGGAATGGATGGAGCGTTGGTCGTGGTTTGTAGATGGCGAAAACCTATCTCCGAGATATGGTGCAAATTGGTTTAATTACGACTTGTACCTGTCAAGTTTGAGAAACGAATTTCTCAACGAATTTCCGGAAAAACTAATCACGGGGAACTCCCAAAGTTTAGGGGCCTTGAACTACAAAAAAGACAAATTCAGACTGTCTCCTGAGTTCGCCCAATTCATTTTGGAAAAGGTTTATTTATTCAATCGGTATTGAGGCTTTTGAAATATTCATCATTCAGTTCAAAAAAATCCACCATCATGAAAAATCATTTCTACACCATCCTGTTCCTGTTGCTCGCACCGATGGCGCTGCGCTCGCAGGGCGACCCACTCCCCAGAGGCTTTTCCCCCGAAGAACTCCTCTGGCTTTCAGAAAACAAGCCCGTGCCCGGCGCTGCCGCCTTCGGCATCACCGACCCGCCGCCCGTGCCCGTGCGGGCCATGGCGGAGTGGGAGGAAATGCAGGCAATGGTCATTACCTGGCGCAGCTACAAGCCCATCCTTGCACAGATTGTGCAGGTCGTGAAGGAAGAGGTGCGGGTCGTGATAATCAACAGCAACCTCGCAGCTTGCCAGAGCGAGTTGGACGGCTACGGCGTGGATTGGCAGACGGGCAACGTCGAGTTCCTGCAAGCGCCGAGCAACAGCATCTGGATTAGGGACTACGGGGCGAACCCGGTTTACCTGAACGGCGTGGACTCGCTGGCGCTGGTGGACTGGATTTACAACCGCCCCCGCCCGCTCGACGACATCGTGCCCGATGCGGTGGGAGAATATTTCGGGTTGCCCGTGTACAGCACTACCGAAGCGCCCTACGACCTGACCCACCCCGGCGGCAACAACTTCTCCGACGGCATGGGCACCAACTTTTCCAGCAAACTCGTGCTCGACGAAAACGGCGTGAACAACCAATGGGGCACGAGCAACCACACGGAGGAAGGCGTGGACAGTATCATGCGGCGGTTCTATGGCATTGACCGCTACGTGAAATTCACCAACCTGCCCTACGACGGCATCCACCACATTGACATGCACATGAAACTGCTGAACGAGACGACCCTGCTCGTCGGCGAGTACCCGGAAGGCGTGCCCGACCGGGCGCAAATCGAGGCGAACATTCAGTATTTGCTCGACAATTTCACGACGCCTTTCGGAACGCCGTACCGGGTCATCCGCATCCCGATGCCGCCCGAAAACGGCATCTATCCCAGCTTCGGAGCGCCGCTGCGCACCTATGTCAACTCGTTCATCGTGAACAAAACCGTGCTGCTGCCCACTTACGAGGAGCAGTACGACACGACTGCCCTACGCATCTGGCACGAAGCCATGCCCGGCTACAACATTGTCGGCATCAACTGCAACAGCATAATCCCCGCAGGTGGCGCCATTCATTGCATCGTAAAAGAGGTGGGTGTGCAAGACCCCTTGCTCATCCAGCACCATCCGCTGGAAGACATCACCGGCGCCAACCCGCCCGCCTACGAAGTGAATGCATGGATACGCCACCGCACCGGCATCGTCGGGGTTACGCTTTTTTACACGACCGATACCGTTGCCACTTACCAAAGCCTCGATATGTCGCTCGTTGAGCCGGACAGCAACCGCTGGTCGGCGTCCATCCCGCAGCAGCCGGAAGGCTCTACCGTGTATTACTACATCCACGCCGAATCCAATTCCGGCAAACAGGTCGTCCGCCCATTGGTAGCGCCGGAGGGTTATTTCAAATTCTTCATCCACCCGTTAACAGCGGCGAAGGAAGCGCAGCCAGCCTTGCTCGGCAAGGTGTTCCCCAACCCGGCGAGCGCCCTCACCTGCATCCCGGTGGAGACGGCAACCGGCGGGCAAGCCGACATCGAAATCAGCGACTTGTTGGGCAGGAAGGTGGAGACGGTTTTTTCGGGAAAGCTACCCGCAGGCACATCCCGGCACTACTTCCGGGCGGACGGGCTGGCGGCGGGCGTCTATCAGGTCGTGCTGCGCAGCGAAAGCGGGGTGCAGGCGCAGAAAATCATGGTCAAATAAGCAACCGTATTCTTTCACTTTTAAAATTATCCAATTATGAAAAAACTGGCCTTGCTTTTCACCGCCCTGCTTGGATGTGCCGTCGCCTCCGGGCAGGATGAAATTTGGATAAACCCTGATACTGCCTACGCAGAAGCCGATGCGACAGTGGCGGAAATCGAAGCCGTCTCGTCCATTTACAACGGCTCCGGCTACGAACTGGACGTGTACTGGCAGCGTGACACCACCATGCTGCCGCCGGGCTGGGAGGTGGATTTTTGTGAAAAAAACGGCTGTTTCCCCGCCTCGGCGCAGGACACCATTTTCACCATAAGCCAAAAGGAAAATGCCCCGCTGTCGGCGGTTTTCCGACCCAACGGCATCCTCGGCACGGGCTGGATGCGGGTCAGGCTCTACTCCGGCAGTTCGGGTTTGCATTTTGAGAAAAAGGCAGTCTTCATCGCCACCGCCAACGGGGAGACGGCGACACTGGAACCAGCTTCTGCTGCCAGCATCGCTATTTTCCCCAACCCGGTAAACGGCCTGCTAACGGTGGTGGCAGCCGATGCCAACTTCAAGGGGAGCTGGACGGTGGCGAACGCTGCCGGGCAAACGGTGCTCGCCCGTGCCGATGCGCCGTCGTCCGGGCATTTGGATGTCTCCACGCTATCGCAGGGTTTGTACATCTTGAATGTTCGGACGAAAGAAGGGCGGCTCGTGGCTGCTAAAAAGTTTTCCGTGCAGTAGGCTTATTTTTTTAGGCCACCGGTTGATTTGCTGGCCAGCCTGTCAAATTTGGTTTCACTCAACCTATCAACCTATCAGGCCTATTATCATTTCCCGGTAAATCTTATTCATAATACTCGGATCATGAAAAAACTAAAACTCGACATCCCCCTTCTCCTCCCAGAAATCCCCGACGAAAAAGATGCTTGCGTGGGGCGCCTCATTTCCACTTTGGAAGAAAAAGAAGGCATCGAAAAGGCGCACGTAAAGGACGGCGAACCGCCACTTTTGTGCATCCACTACGACTCCGGAAAGCTCCCGCTGAAAAAAGTCAAAACCCTTGCCCGCCAGAGCGGGGCGGAACTAACCGGGCGCTTTCGCCACCTGCTGCTCGACGTGCAGGGCATCCGCCACCAACGCCACGCCCGGCAGGTGGGTGAAGCGCTCGAACGGCAGCCCGGCATCGTCGAAGCCGTCGCTTCGGCAGCCGGAACATTGCGCATCGAGTTTGACACGCAGCAAACCGGCCGGGAAAAAGTGGAAGCCGCCGTCCGAAAGGTGGGCTTGGCGATTGCTGAAAAAGCACCTGCCCAAAAGCACGGTCACGAAGAAGGCGAGGGACATGGCCATGCGCACGGCGGCATTTTCGGTGAAAACACGGAACTGGTTTTCTCGCTGGTTTCCGGGGCGCTGCTCGGCACGGGCTTCGGGCTGTCGTTTGTGGAAGGCTTGCCCGGCTGGGTATCATTGGCCTGCTACATTGGGGCGTACTTTTTCGGCGGGTTTTTCACGGCGAAGGAGGCGTTCGAGACCATCCGCCGGGGCGGGTTCGAGATAGATTTCCTGATGCTCGTGGCGGCAGCCGGGGCAGCCATTTTGGGCGAGTGGGCGGAAGGGGCGTTCCTGCTGTTCCTGTTCAGCCTCGGCCATGCGCTGGAGCATTTCGCTATGGAAAAAGCGAGGAAATCCATCGCCGCCCTCGCCGACTTAGCCCCGCCGACAGCGCTGGTCAAACGCAATGGCGAGACGGTGGAAGTCGGCATCGAGGAACTGAAAATCGGCGACCTCATCATCGTCAAGCCGAACACTAAAATCGCTGCCGATGGCGTGGTGGTGAAGGGTGAAAGCGCCGTCAACCAAGCGCCTATCACGGGCGAAAGCGTCCCGGTGGACAAGTTCCCTGCCACCAATCCCGGCAAGGAGTTCAAAGACCTGAACGCCGTCCCCGCCGAACACCGGGCCTTCGCAGGTGCCATCAACGGGGCGGGTGTTTTGGAAATAAAAGTGTTGAAAGAAGCCAAAGACAGTACCCTTTCCCGCCTGATAACCTTGGTGAAGGAAGCCGAAACCCAGAAGTCGCCGACGCAGCTTTTCACCGACCGCTTCGAGAAGTGGTTCGTCCCGGCGGTGCTGGCGCTGGTCGTGCTGCTCTGTTTTGCCTTTTTGGTGCTGGACGAGCCGTTCAGCCGGAGTTTTTACCGGGCAATGGCGGTGCTGGTCGCCGCTTCGCCCTGCGCCCTTGCGATTTCGACACCGAGCGCCGTGTTGGCAGGCGTGGCGAGGGCGGCAAGGGCAGGCGTTTTGGTAAAAGGCGGCGCCCCGCTCGAAGATTTGGGGCAACTCACCGCCATCGCTTTTGATAAAACGGGTACGCTGACGGAGGGCAAGCCTAAGTTTACCGGCGTTGTTCCCTTTGGTGAAACGGACAAAGAAGAGCTGCTGAAAGTGGCGCTGGCAGTAGAAGTGACGAGCGACCACCCGCTGGCTGCCGCCATCGTGGAAGGCGCAAAAAAGGAGTTGGGCAGCGAAAAAGTGCCTGAAGCCCACGACCTGCAGGCCATCACAGGCAGGGGCGTGAAAGCGAAATACGAAGGTGACACCGTCCACATCGGCAACCGCCAATTGTTCGAGGAACTGACCAAACAGCCCGTCCCGGCTGACATTTCCCAGAAAATGGAAGCACTGGAAAACGAAGGGCGCACGGCCATGATTGTCCACCGCAACGACCGCTACCTCGGCATCATTTCCGTCATGGACGTTGCCCGCCCGGAGGCGAAAGAAACCCTTGCCCGCCTGAAACATGCAGGCATCCGGCGCATGATAATGCTTACCGGTGATCATCAGCGGGTCGCCGATGCGGTGGCAAAAGCCATTGGCATCACCGACCCGCTCGGCAACCTGATGCCCGAGGACAAGGTCGCGGCCATCGAAAAGCTGCGGCGGGAAGAAGGCAAAGTTGCAATGGTCGGCGACGGTGTGAACGATGCGCCCGCCCTGGCGAAAAGTACCGTTGGTATCGCCATGGGCGCTGCAGGCAGCGACGTAGCGCTCGAAACCGCCGACATTGCCCTTATGGGCGACAAGCTGGAGGCGCTGCCTTTCACTATCGGCCTGAGCCGTAAGGCCCGCCGCATCATCCGGCAAAACCTTTGGATAAGCCTCGGCATGGTCGCCGTACTGATACCGCTGACGATTCTGGGCATTGCGGAGATTGGCCCCGCCGTCGTTGCGCATGAAGGCTCGACGCTGGTGGTGGTGGCGAATGGGCTGCGATTGTTAACGTTTAAAAAGCCTCGGTAAACCCGGCGCTTTCCATCACACTTCAGGAAGAAATGCGGCACCGTATTGCTACGAGGTTTTTCTGAAAAATGAGCTTTGCCTCAAACAGCAGCAAGGTGATTGGCCCGCCAAATGACGGGTCTTTTTTAGGCCCTATCCACACCAACCTGCCAACTATTTGATAATTGCAATAAAAACCAAGAATTTAACTTACCTTTGTCAAATAATTAGATTAGCCTAAATATTTAATTATGTAAATTTAATAAAACTTGTAGAGCAATGAAAAAATGGCTTGCCCTCATTCTCTTAGTCAGTATCTCTATACTCTCCTGCGAAAAGCTGCTTCCTCCCACTCCTGCGGAAGACGAACTGCTCGACGGCCCGGTACTGGGCCTGAGTGGCGAACAAAACCTTCGCTTCCTCGAAGGTGACATCGCCTTCAACGATGAGATTTTTACACCACAAACTGGCCTGGGGCCTCTCTTCGTTGCCACCTCTTGTGGAAGTTGCCATGCAGGTGACGGAAAAGGTACGCCCTTCACGACTCTTATCCGTTTTGGGCAAACGGACTCTACTGGCAATTACTATCTGCACCTCGGAGCGCCACAACTGCAACACCGGGCCATTCCAGGTTACACACCGGAAGCCCTGCCGCCGAATATTGCTTTCTCCAAACTCACACCGCCCGCCAACACGGGGTTGGGCTATCTCGACCTGGTCAGCGATGCGGATATCCTTGCGATGGCAGATGAAAATGATGCCAATGGCGACGGCGTTTCAGGTGTCCCGAATTGGATAAAACTGCCAGGATATGTGAAGCCCAGGGCAGGTGCTGTTATCAAAAATGACAGGTACATCGGGCGCTTTGGCAAGAAAGCCAGCGCTTATGACTTGTTGCACCAGACTGCCAGCGCCTATAACCAGGATATCGGTATAACTTCGACCTTCGAGCCGTTCGATACTTATTTGAAACAGGAAGTCGAACCTGAAGTGTCAAACCAGGCCGTACTGGACGTGGTATTTTATCTCCAAACCCTCAAGGCGCCACTGCAACGAAATCCAAACGCCCCGGATGTACTTGCCGGGAAAGAGCTTTTTACTCAAATCAAATGCTCTGCCTGCCACCGGCCGGAACTGAAAACGGGTGACAGCGAGGTTGCGGCTTTGTCCAATCAGACATTCTATCCTTATACCGACCTGCTTTTGCACGATATGGGCAGCGCACTGGACGACGGTTATACCGAGGGTACGGCAGCCCCCGCAGAGTGGCGCACTCCTCCGCTTTGGGGACTGGGCCTTTCTCCCAATTCACAGGGTGGACGCTTTTTTTTGATGCATGACGGGAGGGCAGGGAGCATCGAAGAAGCCATCTTCCTGCATGGTGGAGAAGCAGAGGGGAGCCGCAACCTGTACAAGGCGCTTCAGGCGAGCGAACGGCAAAAACTACTGGCCTTTTTGGAAAGCCTTTGAACATGAAAAGAAGGAATTTTATAAAAACCTCATGCCTTGGCTGCCTCGGAGCAGCCGTTTTGGGCGCCTTGTTGCAGGGTTGTAGCCCCTTTCACCTGGTCACTGCCGATATAGAAAATAACCGGGTGAGCCTGAAAAAGTCGGAGTTCATTGTTTTGAAAAAAGAAAAAAAGGCCTGGCGGAAATGGGTATTGGTGAAAACGGAAAGGTTACCTTTTCCGCTTGGCGTTTACCGCTTCGACGAAGGCCGTTATGCAGCTTCCTACCTCGAATGTACGCACCAACAATGTGAGATAGCACCTGAAGGCGATTACCTACAATGCCCCTGCCACGGCTCGGAGTTTTCTAATGAAGGAAAACTACAGAAAGGCCCTGCAGGGACAGATTTAAAAACTTTCCGCATCACGGCCGATGCACATAACATTTACATTCACCTGCTATGAATAAATACGTTTGCGCAATTATCTGCTGCTTCATATTTTCTGCCCAAACGGCGATTACCCAGAACGACAGTACTGCCTGGCTGCAACGAGTGGCAGCCGACACCTCGAAGCCCCAGCTCAACATGGACGCCGTGTATAACCGCCCCTTTTTGCAGGCTGGAAAAATGCCTGTAGCACTGGGCGGTTATGTGGAAAGCAAAGGGGAGTACTTACAAACTGACGGTATTTCGGAGGGATGGCAGTTCCAAATGCAGCGCATGACATTGTTTGTGTCGTCCTCCCTTCATCACCGCATAAAGTTCCTTTCTGAGCTTGAATTTGAGGAGGGTACAAAGGAGATAAACATCGAGTTCGCGTCGCTCGATTTCCAAATCACCCCATTATTCAATTTCCGCAGCGGCATTGTGATGAACCCCATCGGCGCATTTAACCAAAACCATGACGGGCCAAAATGGGAGTTCAACGACCGCCCCCTTTCCTCTACGCAATTGTTGCCTGCGACATTTAGCAATGTCGGTTTGGGGATTTGGGGAAAAATTGCCCGTCAGGATTGGGTCTTTGCCTATGAGGCCTACCTGACCAATGGTTTCGACCAACAAATCATCGAGAATAATGAAAACAAAACTTTCCTGCCTGCCACAAAAAACAATCCCGGCCGCTTCGAAGAAAATTTCAATGGGGTGCCCCTATTCACCGGGAAAATCGCTGTGCGGCAACGCAAATGGTTTGAAATAGGGCTGTCAACAATGCAAGGCATCTACAACAAATTTGAAGAAGACGGTTTGCGACTTGATAAGAAGCGGGCGGTTAGGGTTTGGGCAGTGGATTTCAACCTCTCTCTGCCAAAAACGAAAACCTCTGTCAACGGCGAATGGGCTTGGGTTAGTGTGGATGTGCCAGACACCTATTCCCAACAGTTTGGGGAGCAGCAGCAGGGTGGATTCCTCGACGTAGTGCAACCTGTTTTGAAACGGAAAATGCTGGGTTTCGACAACGCTGTACTGAATCTCGCCTGCCGCATCGAGTACGTGGACTGGAACGTTGGGAATTTCAAAGAAACGGGCATCAATATCGGCGACCATCTGTTGGCGATTGTACCCGCCGTCAGCTTTCGCCCCTCCGCCCAAACGGTACTTCGGCTGAACTACCGCCGCCGTCATCAAACCGACCTACTGGGCAACCCGCCTGCCCTGACAGGAGGATTCCAGTTTGGGGTAGCGAGTTATTTCTAATCAATCCCTTCACCTTTTACTGAGAAAGATCACTAATTGTTTTGATGATCATCATCGGTTTATCCCGCTTTTGCTGTTAGCTTTAGCCGCGAGTTATTTTATTATCAGTAATCAGTTTCACCATGAAAAAAATAATTTTAATTCTCGCAGCTATTGTCCTTTCTTTCTCATGTGAAAGAGAACAACCATCACTTTCTCTGGATCTGGACGAGCTAGTTATTGGGCAGATCACCAACGCAGATCACCTGGAGCTACTGGGCAGCGCGGATTTGCCCATGAGCATTCGGCACTATGTGCAAAACCACCACGCTCCTTTCGAAATAGGCCTCGCGTTTATGGCTCCTGGGATGGGGTATGAGATCATGCTGGAAAACGGCCTTTGCCTGTTTTTTGATATGAACGGGCAACATCTCGGCCACAATGGCACGCATGACGACTGGGACAACCATCATGGCTGGAATTTTTCCGGCAACAACCCCTGTTTGTTCGGCGACTTGCTCGATCCGGCAGATCTGCCACAGGCTGCTCTTGACTATATCAACGTACATTATCCCGGCATTTCTGTTGTAACAGTAGCCGTCAAGCCAAGTGGCAACCTTGGCGTTGAACTGAGCGATGGGACGGTATTGATGTTCGGCCCCGGTGGCGATTTTATCTTCCAGTGGAACAGCCAGAATGCTGGCGTCCAGCATGGCCATGATCACGGCCTGAACGCTGGCTTTACCTGGCACTGTGAGAATGACGGGCATGTTGGGCCGGGCCACGGAGGGCACCACGGCCAGGTGGGCGCCCCATTAAATCAGGAAGGCCCCTGCCTGGGTGGTACTGGGATAACAGTTACCGACCTGCCGCAGTTTGTCAGTGATTATCTGGATATTAATTATCCGGGAGCAACGGTCCTTCACGCTGTACAAACCTATAGTGGCAAGTACTTCCTGCGATTGTCCGACTGCATCAGGTTGGTATTTGACGCGGAGGGGAATATACTTTTCGATAGCGGCAACTGATTAATAGGAACATAGGTGAGGGTTCTCCGGAAAATCTGATGGAGCAGTTGTCTTCCTGGCAAGCTTGGAGCCCTTATCAACAGCCTGGTGCTCATCGGTGGCTCCGTTAACATCACCTATGAGGCGGTGGGGCGCATTCTGGAGCCTCAGCATTCCAATGCGGAGGGCATGGTGTTGTTCGCCATTATCGGCGTGGCGGTCAACGGCTATGCCGCCCGGAAGCTGAGCAGCGGCAAGACGAGGAACAAGTGGGTCGTCTTCTGGCACCTCCTGGAGGACATCGGCTGGGGGGGTGTGCTGGTAGTGGCTATTGTTTTGCTGTTCAAAGACATCCACTATCTCGACCCGGCCCCATCAACCTGGAGAAAATGATAACTCAATTAACATGGCTCAACTCTATGCCCATAGATAAGAAGGGGGCTTATGGTAGTTCTTTGCAAGGGTGTTAAACACTATTTAAGTATTTGCTTAAATGCTTAATGTATTGTATTTTTGCTACTCAAAATGCACGAGTATGGCTTTTAAGAACAAATGTATCAGGGTTTTTGCCGATCAGGTACAGATTTCAACCTGTAGGAAAAAAATCGCTGAAAATGAGGCGTCGTTCACCGCACTGTCAAATGTTCTGGCTCTTGCAGGTAATGGCGTTCGGCTCAAGATCTTGTATCTCCTTTCGGAAGAAACGGAACTTTGCCCGTGCGACCTGGCGGACATTCTTGAAATGACTGTGCCTGCGATTTCACAACACTTGCGTAAGTTAAAGGATGCGAAGATCGTGAAAACCCGTAAAGAAGGGCAAACCATATTTTACGCTTTAAGAGAAGACCACTTACCTATCATCGAACCGCTGTTTCAGCATATTGATAACGCTAAAGGCGTCTTAGCATGAAACTCACAAGTAATATTTCCGGCTTAGGGATTATGACGGCCATCGCAGCATCATTATGTTGCATCACTCCTGTATTAGCCGCATTGGCTGGAATAAGTGGCTTGGCTTCCACTTTTACATGGCTCGAACCCGCCCGCCCTTATTTCATTGGCGCAACTGTATTGGTATTGGGTTTTGCCTGGTATCAAAAACTAGGAATCGAAAGGAAAAATGACGTTCATTGTGATTGTGAAATGGATGCAAAGCCTTCTTTTTGGCAGACCAAAAAGTTTCTGGGCAGTGTTACACTTGTCGCAGCGCTGTTATTGGCGTTCCCGAACTATGCCCCCATATTTTTCCCTAAAACTGAAAATGCGGCAGTTGTCTCCTCACAGGATTATATTCAGAAAGTAGAATTCACCATCAAAGGCATGACCTGTACGGGGTGTGAGCATCATGTAAAAAGCGAAGTAAGGAAATTGGATGGGATCATTGAGGTGGCGGTTTCCTACGAAAAAGGCAACGCTGTTGTAAAATTTGATAAAAGCAAGACCTCCGTCAAAGCAATTACGGCTACCATTAATTCAACCGGGTACAAGGTTGTAAAACATCGGATAATAACGAACTCCTCCTAACAACAATTCCTATGGAAACGTCTAATATCATTCTTCAATCGACAATCACCTGTCCTAACTGCCTGCATCAAAAGGAAGAAACCATGCCGGCCGATGCTTGCCAGTTTTTTTATGAGTGCGACAACTGCAAAACAGTGCTCAAACCAAAAGCAGGTGATTGTTGTGTCTTCTGTAGCTACGGAACCGTGCAATGTCCCCCGATGCAAAAAGCAGAGAAGAGTTGTTGTTAAGGATCTGAAGTTGGGATAAAAAAGGATAAAGTTAAAAAGCTTATGGACATACCAAAAAATTTAACTGGAGACATCAAAACGCGCCTCCGTAGCATCGAAGGACAGGTACGGGGAATCATCAAAATGCTGGATGAAGACAAGAATCCTGAGCAAGTTCTCATGCAGTTCAAGGCCGTTCAAAAGGCATTGGACAAAACACACTATTTGCTGTTAGATGAGGTTTACCGGAAGGCCCTTGCTATAAAAATAGTGGAGACAGTGGATGCTTGTCCCGGAAATTGTGGAAACGAAGAGCGGATTGAATATATCAGACAGCAATTTCCCGAGCTTGAACTGAACGATATTACCCAGAAAATGACAGAAATAATATCACTGAAAGAAAGGATCGATAATCTTAAAAATGGCGACTCCCCTGCATAGTTTCTAAGCCTGTTTTACCTATCAATTTCTTTTCACATAATTTTTTCCATTTTCTATTTGCAGACCACCCCACCTGCCCATCTACCTTTGTAATATCCTTTTAATCCTTAAATAGAGAAAGTTATGAAACGACAAGTTGAAGTTTTCACAGCCAATTGCCCTGTTTGTGATCCCGTAGTGCAAATGGTGCAGGAACTGGCATGCGATCAATGTGAGATTATCATTTATGATATGGTGAAACAGAATAAGGATAAACCCTTTCTGAATAAATTAGCAGAATATGGTGTGAACCGGCTTCCCGCTGTGACTGTAAACGGTAAGCTATTAGATTGCTGCCGGAATAAAGCTATCACCAGGGACGATTTGGTAAAAGCAGGTATTGGAGAACGGTAAATTAAGGAAGCGGAAAAAAATAACATGAGTTTTACCAAATCGGGAAGTTATTTTTCGCTGACTCCTAAGGTCATCTTATGCCAAAGCAACCGGCAAATTAACCATCATTAATAAAATCTAAATTGAATTAAACATAAAAAGTAATGATCATGAAAAGAGCAGTTTTTGTATGCCTATTTTGTTTAGGAAGCTTACTCTTCAGTACTGGAGTAAAGGCACAGACACAACAAGAGGAAAAGACATCGACAACTGAACAAATCGACAAAAAAGCCACCAAGCTTCTTTTAACGGTCGAAGGCATGAGTTGTCAGGCCGGATGCGCAGATGGTATCGATCATAAGTTGAGCCAACAGGAAGGAATAATAAAAAATAAAACCACCTATGCCACCGGCACCTCGGTAATCTGGTACGACGAAAAAGTGATTTCGGAAAAAAAGATTATTGAACTGATTAAAGACCGGGGCTTCAAGGCGGCGGTTGAGAAGGATGATAACAAGAGAAAAGATCCATAAAAGAGCTTGGTGAGTTTTTTTGAATCTAAAAAATTACTGATGATCCATGACAAAAGCAGTATCATCCTGCTTATCTCATTCCTTCTCTGGCCGGTGTTTTCTTTCAGCCAGGCAGGAGTGATAAAAGGTAAGGTGATCGATGCAGAAACAGGTACGACATTAGTTGGTGCAACGGTACTTATAGAAAGTGAATTTACCGATGCTGCTACCGATAAAAACGGTATCTATGGCTTTACCAGCCTTAACGCAGGCAGCTATTATGTCGAAGTAATGTTCCTGGGTTATCAAAAGCAAACCCGCTTGGCGGTCCTGGATACACAGGACACACTTACTTTGGATTTCGGGTTAGCTCCCTTAACGGCAAAATTAACGGAAGTGGTGGTCACCGCTTCCGAACAGGACTTTCTAAATGAACCTATGCCCGCCACCCGAATGGAGGTCACTCAAATTGAACGGATGGCTTCCACTAACACAGCAGAGCTGATGGAAGAGGTAGGCGGAGTTTCTGTGGCAAGAGCCGGAAATTGGGGCTCCAAACCTTATTTCCAGGGTATGACCGATAGCCGGGTGCTTATGTTCATTGATGGTATCAAAACAACTCAGTCGTGTCCTATGGGTATGGATGCCTGCACCGCTACTATTGAACCCGATATGATCAACAGTGTGGATATTCTGGTCGGCCCAGGAAGCGCGCAATTCGGTTCAGGGAACATGGGCGGGATCATAAGCATCAGTACGATTGGTCCCCGGTACAGGTATTTGGATAAATTCAAAGCTGACCTTGATATTGCAGGCCGCTACAAATCGGTTTCCAATTCTCGTACAGGTGTTCTAACCTTTAAAGGTGGGAACAAAAAATTTGACTTTGCTGCCGGGGCAGGCGGCGGATGGCACGGCAACTACAAAATACCTTCTCCAGATAGCTATACCTTCTTTCCCCAAAGTGAAATTCCACATAGCGGCTTCAACAGTAGATGGCTCCATCTCAACGCCCGCTACCGTCCGGGTACTGGTCATCAAATTTCATTTATTTCACAACTCTACCGGGGTGATTCCATCGGCTGGCCCAGCCGGATGCCGGATACCTACACCATTATCCCAAAGGAAAAAAGGGATTTACTGGCCGTAAAATACGAAATGGAGCATGATGGAAGT
The DNA here is from genome assembly GCA_020636075.1 of Lewinellaceae bacterium. Classification (GTDB taxonomy): domain Bacteria; phylum Bacteroidota; class Bacteroidia; order Chitinophagales; family Saprospiraceae; genus M3007. The sequence goes on from JACJYO010000018.1 coordinate 27,195, forward strand.
TTTTTCAAAAAGCTGGAAGCCTCAATCGGCTATCAACCCATGTTTCATAATATGGTCAATTACCCCCCCGGTAGTACCCGTTTTAATGGAAATTCTCAAACCGACAACTACCAGGCATCTGTTAAGACCTATTTTTCTGTTAGAGAAAAACATGCCTTAACAGTAGGAATAGAAGGATTTATCTGGAAAATGAATGCCGACCGACAAACTATTTTCGAAAACACCTCCTCTCCCTTTGTATCCATTCTCAATCAGGGGATCATGTATGAAAGCGGGTTATTTGTTCTCGACCGCTTCGTATATAATGATCAATTCACAATTGATGCCGGCCTCCGCATAAACTATGTTCTTTCGGATGCACTACCAGCCGAAGCTGGTATCTTATCCGGCGATTTAAAAGACGAACAACTGGTGTGGACAGGCAATATTGCACCATTGTACAGGATAAACAAGCATTTATCTTTATATGCTTCACTGGTTAAAGGATTCAATGCAGCGACCCCCGTTGACCGTTTTATCAATGCTCCAATGCTGGACGGGTTTTATCACTACGGAAACCCTGATCTTCGCCCGGAAATCAACATTAGTAAAAAAGTGGGGATCAGAGGAATGCATAATAAATGGAGTTGGAGCGCAGAATATTTTCATAACAGCATCACCAATTTGATTGAACGTGGAATAGATGCTTCTGTCGCTTCCCCGATTCCAGGCCTGCGTGGTGTCAGGCGTTCACAAAATATTACCAAGGGCGTCATTACTGGCCTGAGCGCCTACATGAGTTATTACGCCACGTCGTCCTTACAAATTGCGTTGAATGCTTCATATCTCTATGGCATTGATAGGGGCAAAAACCCACTGCCGAATATTGCCCCTTTTGAGTTCAACCCCAAGATCACCTATGAAAACCTGGAAAAGGATTTTTGGCTGACGCTAAGAGCCGATATCGCCGCCGAACAAAATCGATTTGCACCTGGATACGCCGAAATTTACACACCCGGATATGTTGTTTTTGACTTTTCCGGAGGATGGAAAGTTTCCAAATTGATGGAACTGTCAGTGGGAATGAACAATCTGGCCAACCGGTATTATCGCAAACATCTCAACATGGCCCAACTGCCGGAGCCAGGGCGGAATGTCTCTGCATCCATCAAAATCACCTTACCGGTAATTGGAAAAGAAACCGGTAAACCCAAATTAAAAGACGCCAGGCTGGTCACGCTGAAAATAGAAGGAATGGCCTGCCAGTTTTGCGCCAAAACCGTGAGAGAAAGATCAGAAGCTTTGCCCGAGGTGATCCAGTCAATCGTCTACTTGCAGGATGGGAAGGCAGAAATCATTGTTGGGAGAGAGGTTTCGCTTGATGAGTTGACCGAATCTATAGAGCGAGCCGGGTTTAAGGTACAAATCCTTTCTGTTGTTCCTTATGAACACGATCAATAAGCAACTTTCAGATCTTCCACTATGGCCTCATCCGGGCTAACTGCCAGCATCAAAGGGAAGAAATTATGCCGGCCGATGCTTGCTGTTTTTTTATGAATACGACACCGGATAACAACCCGAGCTGTTTTTCAAAAACCTTCGGAGGAGCGCGACAGATTATGCCATGCAGTTTAACAAACGAAGGACGGAGGCTTCTCATCGTGAAACTGATAGAGGTGGAGAAGAAAATACATTCAGCCTAAACCTGGTCCAGAGGCTTTCGCCGGCTGCCCGCCATATTCTTAAATGCAGTCGGCGTCATCCCGGTCACTTTTTTGAACTGGCCGGACAAATGGGCGACACTGCTATATTCCAGCTTATAGGCTATTTCGCTGAGGTTTTGCTCGCCATAAGCCA
>JACJYO010000019.1 GCA_020636075.1 Lewinellaceae bacterium
AGGCTTGAGCATTAGTGCTGGAGATAAACCAATGGCATAGCGTTAGCGCCTACATACATACTACCGAACATTTTTATTTCGCACAGATTTTACACAGAAAATCACACAGATTTCACACAGAATTTTCCGTGTAAAATCTGTGCAAACTAATCTGCGTAAAATCTGCGAGAAAAATGTCCAGTATTATGGTCTACATATCCAGCATGCTCACATCCACCGCCTGCGCGCAATACACCCCTTGGTGCCGAAGCAGTGCGTCGAAAAAACGGCTTGAAGCGCAAACGTGCGCCACATTTTCTACACTGAAATAATTTAATTCCTGTGGGGTGCAACCCGATATTCTTTCCACGGCTTTGAGCAATTGCTCCATCTGAAATGGTTCGGCCGGCATGCCGGAAAGGACGATCCCTTCCCGCCGGTCATCTGTTTCATGCGGGCGCAGTGTTGCTTGCAACCGGCTGTCGATGTAAGGTTTTTCTAAAAACGGTGGCACAGTGACTAGTGCTTCTGCACCCAATTGTGCCTTGATCTGCGTTGAGGTTGCTTTCGGGTCTGTCTGACAAATACGCGCGGCTTTTCCGGCTGCCCAGGCGCAAGCCATGGAGGTGCCCCGGATCGTTTTACCAGAATCCGGGTCTGCCGGGGCAGGGAAGGTGCCCCGGATGTACAGCTCCGGCTTTCCCCCCGTTTCATAGCGACCGGAATAGCGCGCAATATTGCCGTTCGCGTCCAATGCCCCAACGGTCAGTACCTCCGGGTAGGCACCCGGCGTCAGCACCGTGCCCAGCCCTTTGTTTCCCGAAGGCGCCACGACGAGTACGCCTCGCTCCGTCAGGGCTTTTATAAACGGCTGGAAGACAGGCGTTGGCAGGTTTATGCCCCAGGGCAGGCAAAGCACGCGAATATTGGCGCGCAGCATGGCATCGAGTGCCCGCAGCAAACAAAGTATGGTTTTGCCGCGCCGGGGGATGGCAATAGCCTCAATCGCCGTGGTGCTTGGGAGGGCGTTTTCGTAGAAAGGGCCGCAAAGGATCGATGCCACCCGGCTGCCATGAAGATCACTTTTGTGCGCTTGGTTTTCGGCTTGCCAGCGGCCCGCTGCATCGAGTGTGCTTAAGCGGATGGAATATCCGGAAAGGTATGGCAGCCCGGGGTGTATCCCGATGTCGATTAGTCCGATCACGGTCTTGTTGCCAATTGGGTAATGATGAATGATGAGTGATGAATGATAAATAGTTGATTCATCTACAACAGTTTAGATAGATTTCGTCATTCAAATTTTTGCACTTTAGTCAATTGATTAAAAAAGGCAGGGGTTGAATTGCCCTTGAAAGAAACCTGACAGGAGGGGTTGAGTCAAAAGGGTTACTCGCAAAAAATGCAACAAATTTTTCACTGCCAAGACGCAAAGGTGCGGAGAATCACCCTTGGCGCCTTTGCACCTTGGCGGTGAAAACAAACAATCTACGGAGGGAAATTTTTCCCGAAGACATCTGACACAACCTCTCGTCTTATTTCAAAATTATGAATTGTTTTACGGGCCGTCAAAACCGGATGGTACAATTTACTCCATAACAGCATAGGCAATGGTCACTACCGCACCACGACAAAACGCCGATATACCCGATCCCCGCCCGCTGTATTCAACACCAACAGAAAATTCCCTGGCAGAAGGGTTGATACATCTATGGAAACCTGCTGATTCAAATCGTCCGGAGCGAAATGTTGTTGCAGCATTACTCTGCCGTACATGTCATAAACCTCCAGGGAAACAGGCACTTGCTGTCCCGTTTGTTCGGTGAATTTTAGATTCACCAAATCAGAAGCAGGGTTTGGCGAGAGCCACACCGACGGCGCTTGAAATACACCTTGCGGAGCGCTTACAAATAAAGAATCTGTAAACACTTCAATACTCCCTGTAAACTGGGACACTTCTGGTCGCCAGCCTGCGCCGACGGCAATTTTGCCATTCCAGGCGGCCGCAGCGTGCGCAATCCTGTTTTTGGTTAGCGGCGTAGTGACGTCCCACTCATTCTTATCGGCATCAAAAACATCGACGACATTGGAAGATTCATCAAGCTTGAACGTGACGGAGTTGCAGCTTCCGCCTCCAATGAAGTAGGCTTTTTTACCAATGGCTGCGGTGGTCATAAAACATCTTGGCGCAGAAAGATAGGCTTCCGACCACTCTGATCCGTTAAATACATCCACCAGTTCATATTTAAAAACAAAATCGGATGTCCCACCGGCTACAAGCAGGTAATCGCCAACGGCAATAGCGCTGCAAGCATTGCGCGCTGTTGAAAGCGAGTCGATGGACCACCCGGAAACAGGATCGTAAATATCAATACGGCTGGTCGATTCGTTCGTAAATATATTCAGGGCGCCCCCGCAAAAATAGGCGCGCCCCTTATACACTGCTGCGCACAGATCGCCCCTGGGCTGAGATAAACTATCCACCGACCACTCCCCGTTTTCGGTATTTAAAATATCTACAACAGCTAAAGAGGTGATATTGGGACCTGTTAAGGCATATCCGCCGGCAAACAGGATTTTATCACCGATAACCACCGCGCTGCCGAATGCACGCGGTACGCTCAGGTGCTTTGTGGTCATATTCCCGGTGGCAACATCCAAAATATCAACATTACTGTAGGAGGTGGTGTAGCCTAACGATCCAGTATACTTAAAGCCCCCCGCAAAATAAATTTTGCCCTTGTGTGCCGCCACCATTATTCCGCCGCGGCCAACGGAAAGCGTATCCTGCGTTAGCGTATTCGTGGCCAAATTGAGAATTTCCACCTTGTCGTTGGCAATTGCAGCATTCCGTATGCCGCCGGCGAAATAAACATTGCCATCGAGTGCAATGGCGCTGTTGTAGAAGGTGGGCGTAATAAAAGGCGTTAATTCGATCCATTGGCCAAAGACCGGTCGGCTATGGCATTGAATCAAAATCGCAAGAAGAAGGCAAGTTTTGTTTCGCATATCGATATTAATTTATGGCTTTATTATGTTCAAGCACCTTTTAAGTACTGTGACAAGATTATTGAATCATTTTGATCAGGTCATTTTGTTGCTGGTCAAGGCGCGAACGACGCGAATACCTGGGGTCTTTTAGGAGTGAGCAACGCTGAACAGTGGCAAAAGGGCCGGTCACAAATGGTTTGAATAATCTTGTCACAGTACTTAATTAACTCAAGTTGCGACCTATAAAACGATAACGATAACCTGCTGTTGGCGAGGACGCCCCACAACGGCATCTCGTTGAAAAGCAAGCCCAAATCGCCATTGTTGGCGTCCTCGCCAACAATTTGCTTGAGGAGGACAATGAAGGTCACAACTTGAGTTAATTACAAGGATCAATCGAGGTATTGATCTTGATCCCGCCGGACACGACGTTGTTCTGCCCGCAATCTTTCACCGTTTGACCCGCGCCGGCTTTCAGGGTATTGTTGAAGGCAAAGGGCGTCAGGAATCCAAAGCGGTACGTATCGCCGGTCAGCTCGTAGTCGTAGGTGCCGTTGTTGCCGGCTTCGTTGTTTACCAGTGTGTTGTGGTTGGCGCCGTCTATGACCAGGTACCCGGCGTCAAGGTTATCGGTTGATTGGTTATTTCGGACGACCCATTTTGTGCAGGAATATTGCGCCCCGGTAGCTGTTCCATCTGGCAAAATGAATGCACCTGCGGGTACCTTGCAAAGTATGATGCCGATGTAGTTGTCGTGTACTGTGTTGCTGCGGAGGGCGCCGTTTTTATCGCAAGCCCAGATACCAAACAGACCTCCGGAAACATCGTTTTTTTCCACCGTTGCCCCGTCGCCGTTGATGACCACAATACCGTGGGCATCCGGGATATCACCGGTTTGCCAGGCGGTGGATGCGGCAATCTTGTTGTTAAACACACGCGCCAAGGGTGATTTTTCAACGAGAATGCAGTATTGGAACCCGGAAATTTCACAATCCTGAACAACCGCCTTTTGCGAATTTTCCAGCAGAATGGCCGTGCCACCAATGGGGTTCACCGGTTCGATTTTTACACCCCGGATCGAAGAACCGCCGGCATCTTTGAAGTGCAGCGCCACGAAAATCGGCAGGGTGAAGTCGATATAAGGCGTCGAACCCATGCGCAGCACGGCGCCCGGCCGGCCGACAATATGGTGGTAGCCCGATACGACGACAGGGTCTGATTCGATATGCAGCCCCGGCTCCAGAATAACGGTTGCGCTGTTTTGAAGTGCAGCTGCCAACTGGTTGACCGAGCCGGCAGGCAGGATGGTTGCACCCCGTTCTGTAACTACCGCGGTGTCGGCGGCATTTTTAGGTGTCTCAGGATTGTCTTTCAAACAACCCGGCAACAGGCAAATTGCCGGAATTACCAGCAGCGGAAGTAGGTTCTTCTTTTTCATACATTCGATTTTTTTTAAAAGAAAAGTGGACAGAATTGGCCCATCGTGGGGGGGGAGCGCTTGCCGGCGCAATCGAGGGTCGCTCTAAAATTAGGGGCGCCACCAGGCTGATTGCCCGGTTTTTTCCTGCTTTGCGGGTCTGAAAGGATAGTTGGTGGGTTTGGCTGGATAGCTTGCGAAAAACGAACGCTTGTTCAGATATTGCCGAGACGCTGCAACAACTCCTGCTTTTTCGGGCGGGCAACAGGCACCAGTCGGTCATTGCTCATTTTGAGTTCACCACCCTCGCCTTTGATATACTGCCGCACTTTTTTCAGATTGGCCAGGTAAGAATTGTGCGTGCGGAAGAAATCGCCGCCGTGAAGCATTTCTTCGATTTCTTTGAGGGGTTTGACGAACAGCATTTCCTTTTGCCGGCCTTCGAGAAATATGTTGGTGTAGTTGCCATCGGCCTGGCAGTACACGATATCGGCAACCGGCACGAAAAACAGGCCTTCGGCAGTGGGCAAGGCAATTTTTTCTTTGCCTGGTTGGGTAGGGTGCAGGTAGTTGAACAAAATTTCGCGCTGCTCGGCGAGTTGCTGTGCCGATCGTTCCTGCATCGCTTTTTGTATCGCTTCCCAAAGGTCGTTCCGGTCGACGGGTTTGAGCAGATAATCTGTGGCGCTGTACCGGAAAGCTTTCACGGCATATTCCTGGTAGGCGGTGGTAAAAATTACCTGGAAGGGAAGGTCGCGGCAGGCGTCCAGCACGCCGAAACCGTTGATTTCGGGCATATCCACGTCCAGAAATACAAGTTCGGGACGATGCTCCCAAATGGCGTCGATGGCCTGGCGGGGATGATCGTATTGCCCGATGACGGACAAGCCGGGACAATATTTTTGAATGAGCAGGGCCAGCAGCTCGAGGCAGTCTGCTTCATCGTCGATCAGGATACAGGTCATAACGATCCATTGGTTTGAAAGGTCAGGGTCACGCGGGTTCCGGCAGCGTTGCCATGCGCGTCCAGCAAATCGGTTGTTTCCACGGTGTTTTGGCTGTGGTTTTTTTGTGAAAAATAGTCGAGCCGTTCCGCAGTTACGTTCAGGCCGTGCGATTGCCGGGCTACCGGGTTTGCGTCCTTGATGGTTTTTGCTGTCTCGCGCCCGACGCCGTTGTCTTCTATTTCAATTTTAACCTGGTTGTCCACGTCTGTCACCCGCATCAGGAGCAGACCTTTGCCATCAGGTTTATGTTGCAGGCCGTGCAGAATGGCGTTTTCCACAAAAGGCTGCAGGATCAGTGGCGGAATTTCAACGCTTTGCAGGTCGAGATCCGGGTGTACATCCAACCGGAAATCAAATTTTTCCTTGAAGCGGATCATTTCCAGTTCCACGTAGCGGCGCAGGGTGTCCAGTTCGCGTTCCAGGGTGACGGTTTCCGTTTCCGTTCGAGCGTCGTCCAACACCCGGCGCAGGAGGGTAGCGAATTTACTGATATGATCGGAGGCTTTTTCCGTTTCATTTTTCTCCACGAATAATTTGAGCGAACTCAGGCAATTGAACACAAAGTGCGGGTTCATTTGCGACCGCAGGGCTTCCATTTTTATTTGCGCGATCCGTTGGTTGAGCGCCGTTTTTATCGATTCCCGCTCCCGGATTTGCCGGATACGATAGCGGTAGAATGCCGTGATCAACCCGGCTATCGTCAGGAAAACCGACAGCCTGAAATACCAGGTGCGCCACCAGGGCGGGGCGACCGAAATAACAATGGCCCTGACGTTGCTTTCGGCGAGGTCCCAAATGCCGTCGCTGTTGCTGGCTTTTACTTTCAGCGTGTAGTTTCCGGGGTCGAGATTGGTAAACGTAACGCTTCTTTTATTGCCGATATATTGCCAGGCTGTATCAAACCCGACCAGCCGGTAGGCGTACTGAATGGTATTCGGTGCGGAAAAGTCGGGCGCGGAAAAGTTGAAGCCGATTACATTTTGGTCGTACCGCAGCTTGATTTCGGTGGTATAGCCAATGTCCTGTGGCAGCATAAACCGGCTTTGCCCGGCGCCCGGATCGCCAATGGGAACCGGTTCGTTGCTCAGGCTTAAACCGGTAAACCAAACCGCCGGCACTCCAGCGCCGGTAGTTACGCTGGTGGGGTCGAAATAATCCACGCCATTGGGGCCGCCCAAAAACAGGTTGTTGGAAAAGCGGCTTTTGCCGTATAAGAAGGCATCGAAGGTGGTGTTGAGCAAGCCCTGTTCATGCGTAAAGGTTTGAAACGTGTGGGTCGAAGGGGCAAAGCGGGTTATACCGTTGACACCGGACAACCAAAGGTTGTTCCTGTCGTCGGGCAAGATGGCAAATACATTGTTGTTCAACAGACCGTCCCGAGTGGCATAGTGCTTGAATTTTCCGGTTTTAACATCCAGGCAGTTCAACCCGCCCCCATAAGAGCCGCTCCAGATGGTACCGGCTTCGGCTTCGTACAGGCAAAAAGCAGTGTTATCACTCATGGAAGTGGGATCGTCCGGGTCGTTGCGGTAAACCAGGAAGGAATCCTGTGCTTCGAGGTATTTCATCAATCCCCCCCGCGTGCCAAACCACAGGTCGCCGTTGCGGGTTTCGAGGATGGTGCGGCTGCTATTCATGTACACCGCGCGGTGCTGGGGGCTGTTGTTGTATTGCCGGACCGTTTGCTGTCGAAAGTCTATTTTAAACAATCCCTGTACCCAGGCGGCCAACCAGAGGCGGCCGTTGCGGTCGCGGTAAATTTTCCGAAGGGCGATGCCCCGCAATTGTTTCAGCGCGTCGAAATGCTGTTCGAAGGCCACGAAACGCCGCTTATTTTTGTCAAATAAAAACAGGCCTCCCGCGGTACCGATCCAAAGCATGCCGTCCGCTTCTTCGAGGAAACAGGTAAGCCCGCTTTTCCATCCCTCCGGGTTGTAATCAGGTTTATATGGGAAAGGGCTTATACGGCCGGAATATAGGTTGAACAAGCGGGGGCCTTCCACGCCCGGAAGCAGCAAAACGCCCGGGCTGTATTCGAATAATTCGCAGTTTTTTTGGGGATGATCCATTGAAACAGTCAGGTCGAGCGGCGCGTGGCGGAAGCGTTCTTTGAGCGCATCCGATTTAAACAGTTTGTCTCTCCCGGAGTGGAACCAGGTGATGCCTTTGGAACTTTTCAAACAGTAATCAATTTCCGTGGTGGATTGCTTGCTACCGTTCAGTTGGGCAAAAAGCGGCCCCGTTACCACTGCAGTGACCGGATTTAGCCGGTAAATACCGTTTTCCGTGCAAACCATAAAGTGATCGCCCATCGTCGCTATGCTCCTGACTTTCGCCCCCCGGAGGCCTGCAACTTCTGTCAACACCCCCCTGGCGCGATCCAGCCGGGAAAGCCCGGTGGTACCGACGATCCATAACGATGGGAGCGACCTTTGTTGTGCAGAAAGGGCGCTGCCATATATTCCCCTGATTTGACCGCCGGGAAGGTCTACCGCTATTTCCTGTGCTTTCCCACCGTAAGGCAGGTAACAGAGTGTGCTGTTTTGTACAAAATAAATGCCCGCCGAATCCGGGACAACAGCGCGGATGAGCGTTGTTTGGTCTTGCCGGACAAATTGGCTCTCGCCGGGCCCGAGCCCGTACAATCCATCGCTGGTTGCTACCCACAGGGCGCCGTATTTGTCCAGGTCAAGATCGCGAATTTCAACGTTACCGATACCGGATCCGTTTATCTCGGAATACCGCGTGAAACGCTGTTTTTTGGAATCGAAGAAATTCAAGCCTTGCTGGGTTCCGATCCAGAAATCGCCGTCCGGATTTTCCAGTATCCTATTGATTTTGTTGTCGCCGATGCTATTGTGGTCGTTCGGATAATGTTGGTAATGCCGGATCTCATACCCGTCGTACCGGTACAATCCGGTATAGGCGCCGATCCACAGGAATCCCTTGCTATCCTCGTACAGGTAGGTCACTTGTAAAAAGGAAATGCTGGGTGGGAAAAGCACCGGTTCCAGGCGAATAATTGTTTCAGGGGGCTGCGCACTGCAAACACCCGCGATGCAGCACATTCGAAAGAGAATACAAACCGCCGTCTTGTAAGAAATTTTCATACAGATATCGACCGGGGTTTGCCGGTAGAGCTTCTCAAATTTACGCGTTTTTGTCTTGCGTAATATCTACTAAAAAAGTCTATCTACCGTTGTTTGAACGCACTTGGCTACTTCCTAGGGCGCTTCCCGCCAAACCAGCACCACGCAGCGGTACAGTTTCCGGATTTCCTCCAGCTCGCTTTGCTGTTCAATATCCTCTTCAATATTGCCGGATACGGCTTCGCCGAAAACCCGCAGCAGCATGCGATCAGGCTCAACCCCCCGGTCGATCAGGTAATTGCGGGCAACGCGTGCGCGGGCTGTTGCGAGCTCGAGGTTTGCCTTGCCGCTGCCCACGGCGTCGGTGTAGCCCAGGATGCGCAGGTCGGATTTTGCTTTGCCGTTCAGTTTTTTAAGCATGTAATCCAGATCGGCCTTTTCCGTTTCGGGCAGTGCAGACTGGCCCAGGCCGAAATAAATAAACCGGATGCTGTCGTTTTCGGTGATCGGGATAGGCCCGCCTTTGAAGTAGTTGCAAAAACTGAGGTCGGTGAGCAGGCGCTGAGCCTCCAGGTCGATGATGGACGCATAGGTGAAGCCCTTGGCGATCAGTTGCTGCTGCACTTTTTCGGCATCAATGTAGGTAGGGTACGAGCCAAAAATATACCGGTACATGCCGGTTTCATCCACGCTGGCGATCACGCCGTTGATCCCCTTGTCGGTGAAATAGGAGGACGGTACCGAATCGGTAAACGCAGCAACCTGAACGCGGAAATTTTGGGCCAAACCTGCACTCGCCGCACAGCACCAGACAGCGCAAATCAGTGGGATGATCGTTCGTAACATAGGGGGATGTCGTTAATTTTGAACAAATGCTGGGCGAAAGTAGGGATTTTTACCTGCATCAATCTTTTGCATTTCGCCATAAGGATTTTCCAAAACCGGCATTATATTCGCATTGAAGAGTCTAATCGGAAGTATTATGCGTTTGTTAATCGGAATAGGAGCCGGGCTGCTCGCGCTCGGCACGGTGGTTTCCCTGCATGGCCCTGTGGCCCTGACGGCGCCCAACCGTTTGGCTGTGCTTTCCGCATCCGCGGCTATTTTTCCCGACCCCGACCCGCAGGACTACTCCATTTTTAAAGAAAAAATTCCGGTCGCACAGGCCGAATCAACGCTGCCGGCACAAACCCTGGCAGTAGCCAAGTCCTTCCTTGGCACGCCCTACGTCAGCGGAACCCTGGAAAGCAAGGGCCCCGAAACACTGACCATCAACCTGCAACAACTCGACTGCTGGACGTTTATGGAAAACAGTCTGGCGCTTGCCCTGGCAGCCCGCACCACTGCCCCCAGCCTCGACTCCATGCAGTATTTTGTCCAAAAACTGCGCTATTGGGGCGGCGCCATCGACGGCTATGCATCGCGCATGCACTACTTCACGGGCTGGCTTCTGCAGGCGGAAAAGTCCGGTTACCTGAAAAATATCACCCGGGAGTTAGGCGGGATTCCATACCGGAAAAAAATCGGATACATGAGCGCCCGGCCTCAAAAGTATCCCGAGTTGAAAGATCCGGCGGCGTTGCAACAGATCCGGCAGGTTGAACAGCGCCTGAACGCCCACGACTGGTTTTTTATTCCACAGGAAAAAATTGCCCGTATTGAACCCTTCCTTCAGGACGGCGACCTCATCGCCCTTACTTCCTGGAAAAAAGACCTGGATATTTCACACCAGGGTTTTGCGATCCGCAAAAATGGCCACATCCACCTGCTGCACGCCTCTTCGCTGGGCAAACGCGTATTGATCTCCGGGCAGCCGCTGGCGCAGTATGTCCGCTCGCAGAAGGGGCAGACGGGGATTATGGTAGCCAGGCTGAAGTGATTTCGGATTTCGGATTTCGGATTAGGGATTACGGGGAGGTTTCTTTTGGTTTTTGCGGGAAGTTTTAATTGAGCTTACTGTAATTGCCAACAATTCATTGCCTTCTTTCCATAAAGGAGCAATGGCTGTTCGCCACTCATTTGATTGACCAACGATAAATTCCAGCCAAAACAAGGTTTCATCTAATTCCTCTTCGACAATGCCAAGCTTGGCAATAAAGTCTTTTCCTGATTTTCGCCGGCAGGCAGCCCGGTAATTTGCTGCTGATGACGTTCCACTTTTTATTAATTGATATTTAGTATTCCTGTAAAGTATAATGTCGGGTAGTGCATCAGCAAATTGTACGATTGCTAATGCAAACTGCTTAAACCGTTCTTTTAATTCTTCCTGGGTCATATTCAAGTTTTTTGATGTTGAATAATCCGCGATGGTGGCCAATCCGCATTCCGTAATCCGCATTCCGTAATTACAAATATTCACTCAGCATTGCCAGTTTAGCCGCGAGTTCCAGGTCTTCCGCATTCAGTGCTTCCCGAACCAGTTGGTGCAGGGTCTCCAGTGAAGTGCCGGCAGTAATGTTGGCGCGTCCTTGGCCATTGGCTAACAGGGCCAACGATTCTTCCCGACCTGGCAAGGCCTGCAGGCTGGCAAAGCGGGCCAGTTCGTTGCCGGTGAGGATTTTGCTGTGCCGCAGGCCTTCGGGCAGGGCGTCAAAACCCACGCCGATGTCCGTCACTTTTTGAACGACTTCCATCACAGCATCGCCGCTGGCACGGGCATAATAAAAACGGCCCATACGGCCCATCAGGTCAATTTTTTGCGGGTCGATGCGTCCGGTATCGCTGAGTACCTGTTCGTTGATGTGCATCAGCACGATCCGGCAAACCACCAGGTTGCCGGCGCCGCCCAACGCACCAAGTGGCAGGACGCGCTCGACCACGCACTCCATGTGCACCGGACTTTCGGCCACCCGGAAGGGCTTCACGCGTTCGGAGGGCAAAGGCGTCAACCCGGCCTTTTCAAACTCATTAACTCCGGCATCGAATTCGATGCTACACAACGCCATCTGCCGAACAATCGAATAGGGTACGACGTTAATTACTACCTCTCCGGTATCTTCCACATTTTTGAGGGTATCCTTGGTAGTATTGTTGGCTACCCGCCGGTTCGACGAGAAGATCAGAATGGGCGGATTGCTGCTAAAGGCGTTGAAAAAGCTGTAGGGCGCCAGGTTGGGCACACCGTCTGTACTCAGCGTGCTCGCAAATGCAATGGGGCGGGGCGCTACGGCGCCGAGAATATACTGATGCAGGTCTTTGGTGGGTATTTGTGTTGGGTCAATGGTAAGCACGGTAACTGGATTTTGTACCGCCGAACTCCGTTCGGCGTTTGTGTGTAGTACCGCCGAACAAGGTTCGGCGCAGGCGTGTTGAATGAGCTCAATACCACAAATCAACACGCAGGAACAAATAAACAGTTTGCGGTTCGGAACGTTGTGCAGTTTGTCTATAAAAAACTTGGAAATACGATGCAATCACGATTTTGGAAACTTGGCTTTGTCGTTTTGGGCTTGGTAATAGCCTATGCCGTTTATCAGTACCGACAGCCACGGTTTATTGCAGGCGAAACGGCGCCCGATTTTACGACGACCCTGACTAATGGCGAAACAGTGCGCCTTTCGGATTTACGCGGCAAATACGTGTTGCTGCAGTTCTGGGGAAGCTGGTGCGGCCCCTGCCGGGCTGAAAACCGGCACTTGGTACCGCTTTACGAGCAATTCCACGACCAGGGTTTTGAAATTTTCAGCATAGCCATTGAGTCCAACGAGCGGTCCTGGAAACGGGCTGTCGAAATGGACGGGCTCTACTGGAAATACCATACGGTGGAGTACGACCAGTTCAAGGGGCCTTTGGCCCGGCAGTTCAACATTCATTCGATTCCTACCACTTTTTTGATCAACCCGGATGGCCGGATCATGGGCGTTAACCTTAAAACGGACCAACTGGAAAAAATGCTGCAAACAGCCCTGGCCAGCCGCTGACAAATTGGCACATATTCCCGGAGGGCATAATAATTGTACAACAGGCTGACAACTAGATACTTTTACGAATAACAGATGTTGAAAAACAATTCAACCATGGATGATAAGCGCCCGGACACGAACGAACAAGAGCTCGTGGAAAATGCCACCGAGCAGGCCGGAAACCAAACCGAAGACCCAAAAACAACCCAGGATGCTGAAAATGACCCACCTGAAAATGACAGCATTCAGCAACAGCTGGAGGAATCCAGAAAGAAATACCTCTACCTGCTTTCCGATTTCGAAAACTTCAAACGCAACGTAGCCAAAGAACGCCTCGAACTCAAACAAACGGCTGGACGTGACATCGTGACAGCACTACTGCCAGTTTTGGATGATTTTGACAGGGCCGCCAAAAACACCGCGCTTGATGAAGGTATCGCCCTGATCCACCACAAACTCCGGCACACGCTGCAAAGTTTCGGTTTGTCGGAACTGAACTTCGATGCCGGCGATGCCTTCGATGCCGACACGCAGGAAGCCGTAGCCGAAATCCCCGCGCCCTCCAAAAAAGTGCAGGGCAAAATTGTCGAAGTGATCGAGAAAGGCTACAAACTCGGCGAACGGATCATCCGCTACGCAAAAGTGGTGATCGGAAAATGATAACTACCACAGTCGATCAATGACCAACACAATGGCTAAACGAGACTATTACGAGGTGCTGGGCGTGGCCAAAAACGCCGCTGCGGATGAAATTAAAAAGGCCTATCGCAAGAAAGCCCTCGAATTTCACCCCGATAAAAACCCGGGGGATAAATCGGCAGAAGAGAAATTCAAGGAAGCCGCCGAGGCTTACGAGGTGCTGAGCGATGCCGACAAGCGCGCCCGCTACGACCGGTATGGCCATGCCGGTGTAGACGGTATGAGCGGTGGACACACCAGTTTTGAAGGGATGACGATGGACGACATCCTGCGCCGTTTTGGCTTTGATACCGACGATATTTTTTCCGAATTTTTTGGCGGTGGCGGTGGCCGGCGCGGTGGTTTTCGCACGGCGCGTTCCAGAGGTGAACGCGGCGCCAACCTGCGCATAAAAGTGAAAATGACGCTCGAGGAAATCGCCACGGGGGTCAGCAAAAAGATCAAGGTCCGCAAACAAGTTGCCTGCAAAACCTGCAACGGCAGCGGCGCCCGCGACAGCAGCTCGGTAGACACCTGCAACACCTGCCGCGGCTCGGGCATGGTGAGCCGGATCACGCAAACGCCCTTCGGGGCCATGCAAACCACAACAACCTGTCCCACCTGCAATGGCAGCGGTCAAACCATTAAGGCCGCATGCAATGTCTGCAAAGGCGATGGTCGGGTGTTTGGCGAAGAAACCCTGGATGTCGACATCCCGGCCGGCGTACACGAAGGCATCCAGCTGTCCATGTCGGGCAAAGGCAATTCCGGCGCCAAAGGCGGCCAACCCGGCGACCTGATCATCACCATCGAGGAACTCCCGCACGATGATTTTACCCGCGAGGGGAACAACATCATGTACGAGCTATTCATCAATATTGCCGACGCAGCGCTTGGAGCCCAGGTGGAAGTGCCGACGCTTGACGGACGGGCCCGTATTAAAATTCCGACGGGTACCCAATCGGGTAAGATTTTCCGCTTGCGCGAAAAAGGACTGCCGGCCCTGCAGAGCTACCACCGCGGCGACCAATTGGTGCACGTCAACGTGTGGACGCCCAAAAAGGTGTCGGATGAAGAACGCCGCCTGTTGGAGCAGCTGCGCAATTCGCCCGGATTCCAGCCCGATCCCGGGAAAGAGGACAAGAGTTTTATTGATCGGGTGAAAGATATTTTCGGGTAAGGCAAAACCAGCCGGGTATTTTTTCAAAAAAAACATCGACTTAACGCCTGATCTTTTTTTGGAAAAATGACCTGACAGGTTACCTTTGCAGCCGCAATTTTGAAAGCGCAGTTTTTACGGCCACGTGGCGGAATTGGTAGACGCGCTACTTTGAGGGGGTAGTGTCCCTACGGACGTGCTGGTTCGACTCCAGTCGTGGTCACCACAAGAAATCTGCTGACGCCTGATCGGATAACTTCGATCGGGCGTTTTTTGTTGGAGATAGCCTACTTTTGTCGGGAAGGGGATGTACTTCGAAAAGAACCGGTGCTAAACATGAAAAATCAAGACCAGAACCATGCTGAAACGCCGCTTGTAACGGCCGCCCGGGCGCATGTGCTTCAGCTTTGGAACACCCAACATGACGCCCGGCTGGTGTTCCACAATTTTGCCCAGGCCGCAGCAATTGCCGAACAGGCCGGCGCCATTTCCCGGGCCGAAGGGCTGCCGGAATCCGACCGCGAACTCGTGCAAGTCGCCGCCTGGTTTCACAATGTCGGCTACCTCTACGAACCCCGGCAGGTCGCCGAAACCAGTGCCATCCGCGCCGAATTTTTCATGGTTGAACAAAAATGCGTGCCGGAAAAAATTGAACAGTTGCGTCAGACCATCATGGAGGCGTTTGCTCCAAATAAGACGGAATTGGAAACCGCCCGGGTGTTGCACGACGCCATCCGCGCGTACGATTGGGCCGAAACCTACGACACCCGCGGCCCGCTCCTCCAACTCGAACAGGAACTGCTCAGCGGACATGCGCCCGATCCTGCGGCCTGGCTGGAATTTGTACGCAAACAGCTACAGGAGCCCTTTTTAACCGCCTCGGCCAAACAAACCTACGAGCCTGCGCTGGCTGCCCGCCAGTTGGAACTGCACCAGCAATTGAGCGCGCCCGGCATTCTTCCATCGGCCAAAAAGAAAAAATCGGAACAAGCCGCTCCCGAGCGCTTTGACCGCCTGGCCCGTCGGCCGTTGCGTTCCAGCATCCAGACCTACTTCCGCGCCAACTACGCCAACCACATCCGCCTCAGCGCTATTGCCGACAACAAGGCCCACATCATGATCAGCGTGAACTCCATCCTGCTGTCGGTGGCGATATCCTTGTTGACCTACCAAACCTTCACCAACCGCAACCCGCTGTTCATCCTGCCCATCATCCTGTTTTTGGTGACCAGCCTGAGCTCGTTGATCTATGCGGTACTTTCTTCCAAGCCGCGGGTTACCAGTTTTATGCCGCATCCGCAACAGCCCGCCAGCCCGGTGTTTTTCGGCAGCTTTATCCACCTCAGCCTCGACCAGTACGAAGCCGCTGTAGATGAAATGCTCCGCGACGGCCGCCTGCTTTTTGGCAACATGGCCCGCGACCTGTATTTTCTGGGGCATGTGCTCGACAAAAAGTACAAGTTGCTGGCCTACTCGTACACCATTTTTATGATGGGTTTTGTGGCAACGGTAGGCGCCTTTTTGGGCGCGTATTTTTTGGGTTGAAATTTCATCACATTGTAATTCGTAAAAACCAGTGCAGTTCAAAACCCACGTCAAAGCAATTTTTACCTGCACCCTGGAAAGGGCGTTTAAAACGCCAATGCTCTGCGATGTCACCAAAGTGCATACCGGCTTCGGCATGATGCCCCGCGTTACCCATTGTACCGAAGATGAAACCTGGGGACAGGTGGGCGGCAGCCGAAAAGTGTTTATGGCGCGGGCGCTGTCCTTTAAAGGCGGAGAAGCGGCGCTTGACCGCGTGTTGGAACGGATTGAGAACCAATATTGGAAAATAGAGGTCGGCGACATGAAAGCCGCGTCTATGGGCATCGTAAAATTTCAGGGCGAATGGCAAACGCGCCAATTGGACGACGGGAATATCGAAGTACTTTACACCTATACGGTATTTACCAAAGGAGCCCTGCTTTACCCCTTCCAGTGGCTGTTTACGAAGGTGCTGTGGCGCACGTATATGAAACAGGTGATAAACAATATCAAGGCGTTAGCGTACAGCGAAGCGCCGTATTTGCAGGATTAGCGGCATTGCCGGCTAATTCAAAAGCTATGAAACCACTCCTTCGCGGCGGTCTTCCGGCGTCGGGAAATTAGAATGGATGAGCCGTCTTTAAGCAGGAAGGTATCTTTTTGCAGTTTGTCAATGTGCTGGTGATTCAGGATAAACGAACGATGGCATCTGAAAAACCCCTTTTCTTCCAGTATTTCTTCGAAATAGCCCAGTGTCTTGGCGGATATCCTGGTTTTTTGGTTTGCCAGATAAATGGTGCTGTAATTCCGGTCGCCTTCAATTTTTACAATATCGCGCAGCACCATTTTAATGCCGCCTTCCTGAGTGGGCAAAAAGAGCACCTGGTCCTGGACGTTGTTTTTTTTCAGGTTGGTCAGCGCCAATTGAACCTGATGCTGGTTAAGGTGCGTATGACCGTTGGACCGATAGCGCCGGAGTGCATGTGCGAGTTCTTTCGGTTCGATAGGTTTGACGAGGTAATCCAGCGCATTGAACCGGATAGCCATGATGGCATAGTGGCTGAACGCAGTAATAAATATGGTTTGAAAATCAATGCCCTCCAGCTCGGCGAGTACATCAAATCCGGACATATCGGGTAATTCCACATCCAGAAAAATCAGGTCGGGCCGGTGTTTTTGTATTTTTTCTAAAGCCTCTGCACCCGTACTTGCCGTACCCACAATGGCTACATTGGGGTGGGTCTGTTCCAGTTGGTCGGACAACAGATCCAGGATGAAGGGATTGTCATCGATGATCAAGGTCTTGATTTTCATTGGTTGGAATTTTGTAGCAAGTCGTTCAAGGTTTTTTCTATTTCAAACACCGCCTTTTGAACCTGTTCTACTGCCTGCTCAATGGGCGCCCGCAGTTTGGCCAATGTAGCCTGATCAGGGCTGGGGCCTAATTTTTCCAAAATTTCACTGAACTCCGCAATACCGAAAAAGACCAGTTGGGGGACCAGAAAATGAATGGTTTGCCGGACCAGTTCCCCGTCAGTCGTCCTTAAACCCGTCTGAATTTGGTCGACACCCCGGGGCACCAATTCCAGGAACCGGCGCAGGTACAGCTGCTTTTTTTCCAGATCACCCTTGCACAAACGCTCGAGGCGTTCCAGGTTGACAGGTTGCGGATTGTTTGTTGAGTGCTCAGACATTCGCGGCCCAAGTTAAATAAATAATGACCGCTTGATAAGCCGGGTAACCACTCGATAAGCAAAAATTGCCTGTGGGTAATGCGGACCTTTTGTTTGTATCACCATTCTTCACCACACAAACCCATTGTTATGAAAAACTTGACTACGTTGCTCGCACTCTTTATCCCGTTCCTGTTGACCGCACAAACCAACATCGTCTGGAAAGGCGGTACCCCGGGCCAGGAAACCAAATGGACCGAACCCCAAAACTGGGATGCCAACCGCGTGCCGGGAGAATTTGATCACGTCGTCATTCACGCCGAAAACACCGGGCATTTTTCACAACCCGTACTGGATGGAACGGCTCAAATTGCATCTGTCGAGATCGGCCCGGGCGCCGAACTCCATATTGCGGAAACGGGCCAACTGGTGGTTGACGGAACCCATACCTATAGCGAAGGCATTTCCATTTATGGGGGCAAACTGGTCGCCGATGGTATTGTAATCCTGAAACATGCCGTTCTGGATCGCCTGGTGGAAACAGAACCGGTTGTCCTGAAAAAACGGGTGCTGTACCAGTCCACGAGCTATGACAACGCAGTTTCTGTTGTAACTTCCCATTGATTCCGACTCCTGAACGCCAGATTATGAACGCTCCCTGATTATAATTTGCACCCCGCAACAATGATGATCAACTTGAAAAACGCCTTTCCCCTGTTGCTTTTTTTTAGCCTGCAAACCGGGCATCTGGCTGGCCAGGCAACGACCCAAACCGTTTCGCCAAACGCAGCGGCGCTAAAATCCGTCGAAGCGGAATATGCTCAGCAGCATTACAAAAAAGCGGTCGGGATGGCGGAACAACTGCTGGCAACAGCCCGACAGGGGCAGGACACCGTCCATATCCGCGAATGCTATCGCCTGCTTTCCCAGTGCTATCACTTCCTTGGGGACAAGGAGCAAAGCGACCGCTACCGCAGGTTGCAACAGGACATTGCCGTGGCCTATGGTTACCATCTGGATGAAGGGCTGGCTCGTATATACAGGAACCCACCCACCGTGTATTTCAATACGTTCATCTTCGATGAACTTCAGCTGTTGAAGGACGATGCCGGTACCTATACCTTTGAAACGGTTAGCGCTCCCGGCTTTCAATCAAAATTCACGAATAATTTCACCATCGCCCCGGGCAAAGTACTGGATGCATACCGGTATTACAGATATGGCAATTTAACTGCTAATCCGGAAGTGAAATATGATCAAACGGCAGTTTACTGGGTAAAAGTAAAACTGGTCGGCAGCGGTGAAAAAACCGGCGAATTTCTCTTCCAACTGAGCATGAAATTCAAAGACAGTTGGGACAAGGTTGATTTGTATGTGCCGCAGGATAGTACTCAAGCGAAACATTACCGCTTTGGTATTACCTGCAAACTCAGTGAAAAGGACTTCAAATTCAGTGACAATAAATTCCGGGTTGCGCTGAATCAGCACGAGACAAAAACTATCTATCTGCGCCTGGAAGAATCTCAGCATGGCGGGGAGATTAAAAACGCATCACCCATTATAGCATTATGGCAGGAGGATGAAGCAGCAACCGCTGACAATGAAGGCTATTACCGTATCCCTGAAAAAATAACACATATACATAAAGCAACCCTCGGGAAAGTCAATCATATCATTAACGGCGTCCGATTCATTGAGGATTCTCTGGGGCAGTACAGCATCACCGAAGTAAGTCAGGATTGGGAAAAGTTCAACCCCAAGTCCTGTTACCAGGTCCGAACCGATATGCCGTATTACTGGGCCAGGATGATGGTGGTCGGCAATCCGAAAAACACAGGCTTGCAATCTTTTACAATTTCAAACAATTGGGGCAGGGTCGAAGTATATGTTCCTGATGGGAAAGGTGGCTTTTCGACATCGTTGTCGGGCACAACCATTGGCAGGGAGGAGAAAGCGGTACCGGTTTATGAAAATATTTTCCGGGTCCGGGTTGCTGCCAATGATACTATCCCGGTATACATCCGGCTAAAACCATTTCCCGTTAATTTGGTTGGTCCGATCGAAAATTCCTTCGAAATCCTGCATTTTGACGAGTTGGATTTTTGGGAACAAAAATGGACGATTGACACTATTTTCATTTTTTTAAACGGTGTGCTGCTTATCCAGTTCCTGTATTTTTTAATACTCTTCATCATCAACCGGGAGCGCATTTACCTGTACCTGGCGATTACACTTTGCGGCTTTTTTTTCACGATTGCGCCATACCTGCCGTTCATTTTCAACATCGGAATTATTGGAGTGTATACCCTTACGGGCTTTATCCTGGCTATGGGGGGCTTGCTAAAATACACGGAAGCATTCCTGAATCTCAAACAATTGTCAAAAACCTGGCACCGGGTATTCCGGATCTATTTTGGGGTATTTCTTGTATTGGCCACGCTCACAACGATTGGCTTTATTCTGGTCCAAAATTCAACTGCCTTTTCCAATTCAAGCACACCCTTGCCGCTTTTGATCTTCTCCATTACTGTTGTTACCACTGTCTTGTTTCTTTGGGTTTTAAGCATCGTCGCTTTGGTAAAACGAGCCAGTTATGCCAAACTGTTTTTCATCTTTATCTCCTCTGTCCTGCTGTCCTTTTTAGTCCTGCTGGGATTAATTGCCCTGGAATTGTATGGTGCTTATGCGGCATTTAGCCTTTTCACCTTGTCGTTGGTGCTGGCCATACTCGGATTGTCCTTTATCACTGCCTACCGGATCAGACAGCTTCGCGCCGACCAGGCACAGAAGGAAAAAGCCGAGGCCGCCGGGCGTGCCAAGCACCAGTTTCTCGCCAACATGAGCCATGAAATTCGCACGCCTATGAATGCCATCAAGGGCATGACGGATATTTTGCTGCGCCGAAACCCCAAAAAAGAACAACTCGAATACCTCAACGGCATTAAACAATCCTCCGATTCACTGCTTGTCATCATCAACGACATTCTGGACCTGTCGAAAATAGAAGCGGGCAAGATCGATCTGGAATCCGTTCCGTTTGTCCTAAAAGAAGTGGTGCAACAAGTGCACACCATCATGCAGTTCAAGGCCGAAGAAAAAGGCCTGGAGCTCAAAACGCATATCCCTGAAAATATGCCACTAGTATTGGGCGACCCGACCCGCCTGCGGCAAATCCTGATCAATCTGGTGGGCAATGCCATCAAGTTTACCGAAAAAGGCATCATCACAATTTCGGTCCGGCAGGAGGAGGTACAGGCCGATGAAAAACCGGTTTTTCATTTTACGGTGTCCGACACCGGCATCGGCATCGGGTCGGACCGGCTTGAAAAGATCTTCGAATCCTTCGAGCAGGCGTATTCCGATACCAGCCGCAAATTCGGCGGCACCGGCCTCGGCCTGAGTATTTCCAAAAAACTGGTCGAATTGCACGGTGGAGCGCTTTGGGCGGAAAGCGAAAAAGGCAAGGGCAGCTACTTTCATTTTACGATTCCCTATGCCATTGTCGTGGAAGAACAGGCTGCTATTGCTGATTCAACTAATGATTTGGCGGAAACCGCCAAAGCGCTGAAAGGTGTCCGCATTCTGTTGGTGGAGGATAATGCCTTCAATGCCCTTGTGGCGCAGGAAGAATTGGAGGATGCTATCGAAGGCGTAGAGCTTACCCTTGCCGAAAACGGCGCCATTGCCGTTGAAAAAGCCCGCCACGGCGATTTTGATATTATCCTGATGGACGTGCAAATGCCGGTCATGAACGGCTATGAAGCCACCGAAAAGATTCGGGCGCTTGACCATGGGAAAGCCCGCATTCCCATCATTGCCATGACGGCAAATGTGCTGAAGGATGAGGTAGAGCGCTGTTTCGAGGCTGGTATGGATGACTTTGTCGGGAAGCCCTTCGAGGTGGAAGACCTTTTATTCAAAATGAACAAACTAACCTTGAAAAAACAATGAAGGTACATTTACAATACATCCTGATAGTAGTCGTCTGCCTGTTGTTGGCCGGAATGGCAACCGCCCAGCAATCCCGCGCCGATTCCCTCTTCGCCATCTGGTCGGACAAGACGAACAGCGATGCAGCAAGGGTAGAGGCATTTTACCAGCGGTTCAATCCGTTGGTGGATGAAACCTATAATCCGGAGGCAGTACGATGGGCGCCCGGCCTCCAGGAAGCAATGGAACTTGCCCCAAAAACGGGAAAACAGCAGTACATGGGCCGCTTCCTTACCCTGGCAAGTGCGACACATCTCATTTTAACCAAAGAGTTGGACAAAGCCTGTGCTACCGGTAGAGAGGCGTTTACCGTCTCCATGAAATTTAAAGATTACAACAGCGCTTTTGTTTCCTTGCTCGTTTTAAGAAGTTGCACAGGGCTTGATTTAATTACCCTTACGGAGAGCGAACTTTCCCTGGATACGTTAGCCGTAGAACAAATACCGCTCTATCCGGACCTGGTCAGGGCCTATTACATCAATTCCCGTTTTCCCGAAGCCCTCGAATTGGCGCAAAGGGTCATGGTAATTGCAGAGGAATCCAAGCCCGTGGACTACATCAGCAGGTCAGTCTTGTTGGGATATGCCGGGAGTATCCATTCGCTCATAGGCAATTACGACGAAGCAGAAGATTACCTGTTGTCTGCATTGGGGCACGCAAAGAAAAGCAATGTGGACCGAGTAATCGGAGGCGCTTTCATTAGTCTGGCTGAAATGTATGTCAGAAAAAAAGACCTGGCGAAAGCCAAGGTATATCTGGATTCGGCGATGGTTTTTATGGAGGACAAAAAGGACTGCGAAACATGTATGTCAAGGGCTCACTTGCTAAGTGCCGGGGTGAAAAATCTGGAAGGCAATCACAAGGATGCACTCAAGGATTTACTCGGCATTAGCGCATATTTCGACAATCTGCCATTTAACACAAATTTTAATGTTGGGACCTTTTATGCTGAATTGTCCAATGCATATTTGGGACAGAAACAATACAATAATGCTATTGTGGCTGCCCAGTCGGGTATAGAAAAAACGGCGGGCAATTTATATGGCTCCGTGCAGAGTTATGAAAACATCTATAAAGCATACACTGCCCTAGGCAATCACAAAATGGCTTTTGAGTATTATCAAAAATACATTAACGCCCGTGACGAAATCACCCAGGTACGCAACAGCCAACTGGTAACCAAACAGGAACTGGCCTTCCAGTACGAACAAAAACACCTCGCCGACAGCCTCCGCCTTGAACAGCAAAAACTCCAGCAGGAACTCGATTTTCAAAAAGAAATCAACCGGCAAAAAAATACCCGGAATATCCTGCTGGCCCTTGGGGTGATTATCGCCCTGCTGGCCCTGGGGCTGTATTTCCGTTTCCGCTTTGTGCAAAAATCCAAAGCAGCGCTGGAGGAAAAGAACAAGATCATCGAAGCCGAAAAAGAAAAGGCCAAAGCCTCCGAGCGCGCCAAGCACCAGTTTCTCGCCAACATGAGCCACGAGATCCGCACGCCCATGAACGCCATCAAGGGCATGACGGACATCCTGCTGCGCCGGAAGCCCAAAAAAGAACAACTCGAATACCTCGATGGCATCAAACAGTCCTCCGATTCATTGCTGGTCATCATCAACGACATCCTGGACATTTCAAAGATCGAGGCCGGAAAATTTGACCTGGAGCAGGTGCCGCTTTCCGTTGAACAGGCCGTCGCCAATGTCAGTACCATTATGCAGTTCAAGGCAGAAGAAAAAGGCCTGGAGTTGAGAACCCATATCGAAGGCGAAATCCCGACCGTACTCGGCGACCCGACTCGCCTGCGGCAAATCCTGATCAACCTGGTGGGCAACGCCGTCAAGTTCACCGAAAAAGGCATGGTGACTATCAGCGTCAAACCCAAAAATATTTCGCAAGATCAACTGGAACTGCATTTCACCGTATCCGATACCGGCGTAGGCATTGGCGAAGATAGGCTTGACAAGATCTTTGAGTCTTTCGAGCAGGCCTATTCCGACACCAGCCGCAAGTTCGGCGGCACCGGCCTTGGGCTGAGCATTTCAAAAAAACTGGTCAAACTACACGGCGGGAAAATCTGGGTGGAAAGTGAAAAAGGCAAAGGCAGTCGCTTTCATTTTACCATCCCGTATAAAATTGAAGACAACGCCGGAACAACAATTGAAGCCACTGCCGCCGTGCCCGCCGAAAACCCGGCTGTCCGCTTGAAAGGCATCCGGGTGTTACTGGTGGAAGACAACGCATTCAATGCCCTGGTCGCGCAGGAGGAACTGGAAGACGCTGTCGAAAACGTACAGGTCGATCTGGCTGAAAATGGCGCCATTGCCGTAGAAAAAATGGCCTCGGGCACCTACGACATCATCCTTATGGATGTGCAAATGCCGGTGATGAACGGCTACGAGGCAACCGGCAAGATCCGGGCATTATCGAACGGGAAATCGAAAATTCCGATCATCGCCATGACTGCCAATGTGATGAAGGAGGAAGTGGAGCGCTGTTACGAAGCGGGCATGGACGACTTCGTGGGAAAGCCTTTCGATACCGGTGAACTGCTGCGCAAGATGCATGCCCTGCTAACCACCTCCGCGGATAAATAAACCGGCAAATGACCATTTGATCATTGCCGGCGCCGTTTGATAACTACTTCATGCGGCGTTTTTCCCGGAGGCCTTTCTTTGCAGCATTGTTGATTCAAAAACATCCGCATTATGGCTAAGCAACCTGCAACGATATTCATCGTCGACGACGAGCCCCTCCTTACAGAAATGCTCTATGATTATTTAGTGGAAAACAATCCAAATCTTTCCATAAAATCTTTCCCGACCGGTGAGGCCTGTCTCGGGAGTTTGCATGAAAATCCGGATTTGGTGGTGCTGGACTACTACCTGAATTCAAGAGAAAAAAGCGCAGCCAACGGCCTCGATATTCTGAAAGAAATAAAGTCGAAAAACAAGGTGCTGCCGGTCATTATGCTCTCCAGCCAAAAGAGCTACGGCGTGGCCGCCCAGACTATTGGGTACGGCGCAATTCACTATGTGATCAAAGGCCAGGACGCCTTTCAGGAAATTCATGAACTCATTAAAGCGAACGTGTAATGGTCGATCTCACCTTCTTGGAAAAATTTACAAAAGGCGATAAAAACAAGATGAAGCGCTACATCAATATGTATCTGAGCGTTGCTCCGAATACATTGGAAACAATGGCGCAAAACATCCTGGAAAAAGACTGGGACCAGCTCCGTATCAATGCCCATTCGCTAAAACCACAGACCGATTTCATGGGGATCACCGAGTTAAAATCGTTGTTGATCGATATTGAAGATGATGTGAAGTTTGGGAAAGTCGGGTCGATAGAAGACCGGTTTAAGCAAGCGCGCCTTATTTATCTTGAATCGGAGGGAAAGCTGAAGGAAATTTTGAACGGGTTTTGATCGACTAAAACAGCATGCTATTTTACTTCCGTCACAGTACTTAATTTCACAGATTAAATTGATCAACCACCAGATTTGGCAAGCGCCCTCCATCTGACATGGACCAGCTCTTTCATATTTCCTTGTTCACCGCTGCCGATGCCTTGGAAGCAACTCGCTCGCCAAGCAAGCCGCATCAACACGATTACGAGGAGTTGATCATTGGTATGGAAGGGCAACTGGAACACTTCATTGATTTCAACACGGTACTGGTAAATGCTCCATTTGCCAGTTTTGTCGCCAAAGGGAAAACGCACCGGGTGTTGCCCAATATCAGCGACGGGAAATGCAGCATGTGGGTCCTGCGCTTCAAAAGCGAGTTTATCCCCGAAACGACCTTCCAGTTGTATGCGAACTACCACGATCAGGCCAATATTTCCATGCAGCCGGGACCATGTTTTGACCGTATGGTCGGGCTCTGTGAAATGATCGCCGGCGAGATGCAACAAGCCATTCCGGATCTTGCCATTGCGCAACATTTGCTGAGCGCCCTGTTCACCATGATCGAATCGGGACGCCGGAGAAATCAGTCCGACGAGTCGGACCGGCAGTCGGTCCGCAACTCTACGTTCCGGAATTTTCTGGCCATCCTGGAAGAAAACTTCCGCCGCCCGGAAGGGGTGGAATTTTATGCGGAAAAGCTGTTCATGTCGGCCCGGAACCTGAACCTGATTTGCCAGCAGGTTTTGCAAAAAAGTGTGTCCGAGATCATTGAAACCCGCAAGCTTATCGAAGCAAAAAACCTGTTGAGCAGCACAGACCTGTCCATTTCAGAAATTGGCTTCGAACTGGGTTATAAGGAAAAAGCCTACTTCTCCAATGTGTTCAAAAAGCGGACGGGGCAAACGCCCACGGAATTCCGGGAGGAGATGCGGCGCCTGATTTCCTGAATTTACAACACCATTTCCGGTTATTGATACCCCCTGCCTGCCTCAGGGGCTGACCTTTGTCCTGTCAAAAAAACAATCTCTATCAATTTTAAAAGACAGCAAAAATGAAAAGGTCAGTCCTGTTTATTCAACCCAT
This sequence comes from Lewinellaceae bacterium, assembly GCA_020636075.1. GTDB lineage: Bacteria > Bacteroidota > Bacteroidia > Chitinophagales > Saprospiraceae > M3007. Next base: position 25,905 of record JACJYO010000019.1, read on the forward strand.
TATCGCCGTACTGTTTGGCGCATCGCTTTTCTTGCTTAACAGTTGTTCCGGTGTAGGCAATCAAGATACTGCCAGCCGCATTGAGATCGATTCACTCAAAGCGCAGATCGCCCAACTCACTGCCAATAACGAGATCATTGCCCAAAATCTCATCAAGTTTGATACGCTGGATTTCACGGTGTTCAGCAACCAGGAATGGGCGCGTTTCCATGAAAGCCATGCCAAGGATATCATCGTCCATTGGCCCGACGGGCACAGCACCACCGGTATCGAAAGGCATATCGAGGACTTGAAAGCCCTTTTCGTTTATGCACCCGATACACGGATCAAAGAACACCCCATTCGATTTGGTTCGGGCAAGTACACCGCCGTAACGGGCGTATTTGAGGGTACGTTTACCAAGCCGATGCCGATCGGGAATGGCAAATTCATCCAGCCCACCGGCAAGGCGTTCAAAATGCCCATGGCCACGATTGGCATCTGGGAAAATGGCATAATGACGGAAGAATACCTGTTCTGGGACAACCAGACGTATATGAACCAGATCGGATTGGGGCAGTAAATGCATCTGCACCAAAACCTGGAATTTCCACAGTCTGCAACCCAATCCTGAACAAAGGGGTGTGTCAAAAGTCTCTGCGGAGCGTTCCCCGCCGTAGATTGTTCTTCTTCATCGCAAAGGCGCAAAGACGCGAAGAATCATTCTTGGCGCCTTTGCGTCTTCGCGGTGAAAAGTTTGTCGCGATTGCCGCGAGGAACCCATTTGACACAACCCGAAATGATTTCGAATCAATGAACCGCAAGCAATTTTTAAAAATCCTGGCAGCCTTGCCAATAACCGGCGCAGCAATGAAACTGAGCAGTTTAGCCAAAATGACCGAACCCCTCAAAAACACCGAACGCATGCCCGTCTTGTTTTTGGGCCATGGCAGTCCGATGAATGCCATTGAAGAAAATGAATTTGTATCGGGTTTCCGGCAAATCGGGAGCGAACTGCCTGCACCGACGGCGGTGCTCTGCATATCGGCGCATTGGGAAACCCAGGGCACCTTCGTCACTGCCATGGAAAAACCGCGTACGATCCACGATTTCGGCGGCTTCCCCAAGGCTTTGTTTGATGTGCAGTACCCGGCGCCTGGCAGCCCTGAAATCGCCCGGGAGACCAAGGAACTGGTGCAGACAACCACGGTGGGCCTCGACGAGAACTGGGGCCTTGACCACGGTGCCTGGTCGGTCATCAAACATCTTTATCCCAAGGCTGACATCCCTGTGATCCAACTCAGCCTCGACCGGACCAAGTCCGCCCAATACCACTACGAGTTGGCCAAAGAACTGGCTGCGCTGCGCAAAAAAGGGGTGCTGATCATCGGTAGCGGCAATATGGTGCACAACCTCCGCCTGTTGGCTTGGGACAAACTCAACGACACGGATTTTGGTTATGACTGGGCCATCGAGGCCAGTGAAACCATGAAGAAACACATCCTTTCGGGCGATCATCAACAACTGATCGATTTCAGATCCCGGGGTAAGGCTTTCGACCTGGCCATCCCGACGCCGGAGCACTACCTGCCCTTGCTTTACACGCTGGCCTTGCAGGAGAAAGACGAGACAGTTGCGCTGTTTAACGACAAACCGGTGGCTGGGTCGTTAACGATGACTTCGGTGAAGATCGGGGCGGCGTGAGTGCAATCTGATCTTTGTGGAAAATCCTGAATTCGAATAAGGAGAACACGCACATCGCTCGTTTTTTCTACTCCATTAACCTGGAAAACGTAGATGGGTAATGGATTGTAAAGCTGCTATCGGAGAGTCCCACATAATTGAACACAGGTTGTGTAGCAGGAGTCATGCGAAACCGGGGTTAAAATTCT
>JACJYO010000002.1 GCA_020636075.1 Lewinellaceae bacterium
TGCGCCAATGGCGTGCCTTGTTTAGCAGCGATCTCCATGCCCCCGCGGAGCAATTGCTCAACATTAATGGCCAGGGATGGCAGCGCTGCATGTGGGCAGTGCACCATGCAGGCGCCACAAGCTGTACACAATTCCGGTTTGAATACCGGGAAGTCGGCCCTGTTTTGCAACTTGCCTGCCAAAGCTGCTGTACCGGCCGGTGCCACCGGAAGCGCCTGGAACGGATCAGCGACGAGTTCATCCAAAGCGCCGGCGGCATACAAGGCCGCAGTGTTGTGGTAAAATCGGGTGGCCCGTGCATACGGCGGTCCAATGTCTTTTTGATGACGTATGTTTCGGGGGGCTGTATTGGAAACGTTGGAACGCTCTGCCACTCCAGGCGATGTTTCCACTTGAATGCTGAACTGGGAAGCATCCGGAAAGTTGCGCTCAATGGTTTGCAATAATATTTCATGTTGCGGAAACCCGGATCCTGTTTTGGAAAAGTTGACACCGGCAAAGAAACCGGACTTCTGCCCGCCCTTGGGCAACATATTTTCAAAAACAGCCTGCAACAAGGCCGCATCCGGTTGGACAAGCAATCTGCCCTGATAACTAGGAGGAGATTGTTTACCATGTTGAGTTACCAAACTGCTAACCTGTTTTGTAGAAAAAATAGCCTGCTCCGTTGTGCCCGGGTCAAACCAGGTCGCCCCTTTTTTTCCAAAGAAAATTGGTGTGAGTAATGCCTCTGGCAAGGGGTGGAGGAGTGCCAGGTGAACATAACCAGCCCGCATGGTTTTTGCCTGCCGTAATTGATCGACTGCCGTTTTCGCCGCATTCGACAGCATGCCTGTACTTGCCAAAAGATAATCGGCATCCTTTGTCTGGTAGGACTCAAAAGTGCCGGGACAAGCGGGTATATTTTTTTGAAAATCAGCGAAAACAGCCAGTGCAATTTCAGAGACTGCGCCGTCGAAAAAATAGGCATTAGCGGCAAATTCCAGCGCTGCCGATACGCCTGATTTACCTGCTCCGGCCAGTGTCGGGTAATCGAAATGATACCAGTCAGGCGCTCGGCGGCGTGTTTTTCCAAAAAGCATCTGCTGCGCAGGGGTGGGGGAGGCAATTGATTCATCCGGGTTGCCCAACAAACTGACAACGGTTTTTCCTTCCGGGAAAATCAACTCGGGCTGTTCGAATTCAGTTTCATTTTCTTCCAGCAACAACACCCCCGGGGTGAGGGTTTCTTCGGCAATGCGCTGGCCAGCCAGGGCGAGGTAAACAGCATCCTGCGCCGTGGCAGCGCTAAGGATAAAACATCCGCTGTCTTTGAGGGCAGCCAGAGGGGCGTGGCCGCTTGTCGAGCGATTGACCAAACAGGTGATCAGGGCAGGGATATGGTTGCGCGCCATTTCGCGCAAGCGCGGCAGGTTGTTTGTCAGGTCCGCCGCAGTCATGATTGCCGCGGTACGCAACCCGCCGCTGGCAAGTCCGGCCAAAAAAGAAAGGTCGGCACCCTGCAGAATCTGTACGGGACGACTGAACAACTGCTCCACAACGGGTCTGGGGTGCCGTGGGGGCAGGATCAGGCCTTCGCAATAACCCGCTTGCAACAAGGCAAGGGCTTCCGCAGCAGTGCCGCCCTGAATTGTTTTTCCAAATATTTGTCTTGGCCGGTCCATAAGGCGTTTTTCCGTTTCTTACTCGTCTGTCGCAAATTTTTCAATGCGTCCGAGTGGTAAAATTGTTTGTTGCAGCAATTCGAATTGTTGGTATTCCAGCCAAACGATGGCATCGGTCGGGCAGCGCCGGGTTGCTGCGGGTGTGGCCAGTGCATTCAATTCGTAGTTGATCACCGCCAGATTGTTTTTGATCTCGATCAGTCCCGGCGCAGCATCGGCTACACAGCGGCCACAGGCTGTGCAGGCTGCAGCGCATTTATCCAAAGCTGGGTCTCCTTCGAGCAGCGATTTACACTGAACGACCAGTTTTTGACTAACCGGCATGAGTTGGAAAAGATCTTTCGGACAGGCAATGACACAATCATTGCAAGCCACACAGCGGTCGGCTATGACCACCGGAAGCCCGTCATCATTCATAAAAATCGCGTCGAAATCGCAGGCCACTTCGCAATCGCCAAGCCCCAGGCAGCCCCAGGAACAGGCTTTTGGCCCAGCATTCACCACAGTTTCAGCCCGGCAAGTACGCAACACGCCCCGGTAGTCGGCGAGGTTGTGCGCTTCACGTTTTCCGCCGGCACAAAGCAGGCGGGCGACCACTTTTTCCTGTTCGCCGGCTTCCACACCCAACAGAGCGGCAATTTTTTGCAAAGCCTCACCCGACGACACGGTGCATTTCGAAGGCGCCATTGTTCCGTTGACCAACTGTTCGGCAAATGAACGGCAACCCGGTTGACCACAGGCGCCGCAGTTGGCATGCGGCAGCATTTCATCCACCTGATCGATCCGGGGGTCTTCCTCCACACGCAGTTTTTGGTAGGCCACGGCAATGACTCCGGCAAAAAAGAGTCCCAAGCCGACCAAAATACCAACCGATGTGAGGATTTCGCTTGCCATACGGTTTGTCAGTTAAATTTTGCTGCCCGTGGGATTAAGGCGTCCAGCCCGGGTTCCTTCGGATTCAACGGGGCGCCGGGGTGGATAATGGCTACCGGACATTCCTCGGCTGCTTTTACCAGTTCGGCAAAAGTGCCGGCTGCCGGATCGGCGACAAAGGCTTGTTTGTCTCCGTTGTATTTAAAAAGGCGGCCATTCAGATTTATACATTCGTTGCAGGAGGTGCACAATGGCGTTTCAATCCAGGCTTCTGCGCTGAGTGCAACAGGTTCCGGCGCTTTGGCAGGTGCCGTCTTGTTGTCGCTCTCAGGTGCTGGCGGCGGTTCAATTTGTTTGTCCCGGGTTTCACCTACCTTTTCCGTTGCAACGGGTCGGACAACCGGCATCGGCGCGTCAACACCCAGATCAAGATCGAGCAGGTAGCCAGCCAACTGTTCCATCGCAGTGCGTGCACTTTCCTCCCGTACTTTTTCGATTTCCTGTTGATGAGTTTCCTGCAGTTCGGTTAGTTGCTGTTCCAGGGTGGTTTCAAATTCCCGTCGCAATTGCTCGCTTGCCTGTTCTACGTGAAAACTGCGAATGCCGGCATTTTCCTGCAGGTAATGCCAGAAATCCAGACGCTCCAACGCGGTCTGAACGAGGGGGAGCGCCACCGCTGCTTTTTGAAGATTGTTCTCAGCATCCACGATCCAAACAAATGGAACTTTGCTGTAGGTTTCCTGGACGGGCAAGTCCAAATAATTAGCCAGGAGGATGAGGTCATCCGTCCAGTAAATCGCCGGAACCAGGCTGAAATAATGTGCAAAGGCAGGGTCCAGGGCAGCAAAGTCTGCAAAGGTGAAGGCGGTGCGCTCGCTGTGATGACTGCCATCTGAAGTGGTGTACAGCAGTGGTTCGTCGGGCCAGTCGCCTTCTGGCTCGGGGTTGCTGGCAATATCAAACCGGCTGCCCCATTTCGGACCTTTGCGGTTGTCGTAGGTGAAAAACGGGAACTCCCGTCCGCCCAGGGCGGCACTTGACCACACCTGCGCATTACTTACCGGTTGTAATCTCGGATTTGCAGCGAGGGTGTAAAAAAACGCCGGGCCAGGGTTGTGCAGGCCTTCCCACAAGCCGGCAACCAAACGCGCCGGATCGGCAAGGGTTGCCTGCAAGGTGTAGGCATCGCGGTGTGCTACGGCCAATGCCGCAGGTTCCTGCCGGAAAACGGGATCGGTTTTCCCACTGCTATCGGGCGGCGCCACATGCCCGAATGCGTCAAACTTCAGCGCCAGGCACTTTACCGGCCGGTTGGAAGCCAGCAATGCCGAAAAATCATTTAACCCGAAATGGACCAACTCAGCGCTGTGGACAGCCAGGATAAAAGGCAGGCAAAGCGCCCATTCGGCTTCGGTGAAGTCGGTGTGTGTGAAATGGGCAAAAAAATCGTTGTGCACCTCGTGTTGGTAATGCTCCTCCAACTCCAGGTTGGCAATTCGCATTGCTGCAAACAGCGCTGAAACGGCTTGCATTTTTTCATCGAACAAATTGGTGATCCGCTTAAAGGCTTTTTCGCCGGAAACGACTTCAACGGTTGCATTTGGAAATATTTCTTCCGGATTGATCGCGCTGTTTTTGGTTAAACGCTTGGCAATCAAAACGGTCGGTTTGTGCAGCCAGTTGTCCGGGGATGTGTGCTCCAGCGTTTTCAAAACCTGTTCCAGTCGGTGCAGGCGCTCATCAGGCATTGCCACCGAACCACCCGTCGGCATTACAGCGGCCAGTTCGTCAAAATTCAAAAAGGATCCGGCAAAATCCATGCTCGACTCCAACGAATCGGCACCATGCGCCGCCGGGTCTTTTTCCCGTTCTACCGCCAGCATTTGCTGAATTCGAGCGATTAGCGGCGCCGTGTTTTGCTTCAAAATTTCTTTTTGCTGGTCTGCCTGCAAGTCAAGCAAAATAGCCAACAGGTAAAATGGCGCACAGGGGGAATGCGGGATAAGTTTACCACCAGCCGGCAAGGCTTTGCGGAGCGCATTTACATCGTTCAAAAAAACGTCGCCTTCCGAACCACTCAGTTTTAGTTGCAACACCAGCGTGTCCAATGCCTCGTCTATGGCAGGGCGGAGCGGTTGGGGATTGTCCGTGCCCGCAAGTTGTTTTTTTAAAATAAAATCAAGCCGCGCAATATTGTCTTTCAGGATTTTGCCTTCTGCCGGGTCAGCAGCGAATGTGGCGACGGCTTGTTCCACTAATGAACGTGTTGTATGCACTTGCGGTGTACCCTCCGGCAGTAAGGTGTCGGTGATCCAGCAGGGGTATGGCCCGGCTTGAGCAGCCGAACGGTACGGTGCAAGCAGAGCGGGGAAATGGCCGTCTTCCACCTTCAGGCCACCGCCTTTTCCCGTCCGGAAAAACGCGCGCAATGTTTTCCAGTATGCCCGCAACTCCGCATCCGCAGCAGTTGGCTGAGGTTCCAGGATCGGCGCTGCGAATTTTGTCGAAAGCGTGGCAAGTTTGCCATCTTCTGCCAGGGTGGTCGATTCGGGGTGCAGATACAAGTCTGCGGCATCATCCCGGAAAATATCCTCCAGCCAGTGCTGTTCCGATCGGTTCTTGTTTGACATGAAAACAAAGTTTAGCGGCGCCCGCTGGGGGGCCGGGTGGTTTTACACGGTGAAGCGTTCCAGTTCCTGATTGATGGCTGCGATCTTTTGTTCGGGCGTGTAGTTCAGGTTATGGGCGCCGTACAAGTCGTATCGCAGGGCTGCTTTATTTTGGTAAAGTAAACCCAGGTAGGAAATTTCTTCATTGGCAGCAAGCTGGCGCGCCTGGTTCATATCGGTCGGATCGTGTTCCAGATGGTTGGAGAAAACCCGTCCGGTTGCATCGTCTACCGGTACGCCGTTTTCGTGCGTGAGCAGGCACACGTGCTCCTTGTCGGATACTTTGGCATCTACGGCAGCCGGCATGAATTTCGGACAGCGCATGCTGATTTTCACGAAACTAAATCCCGGGTGTTCATATGCCTTGCGGATCGTGGCGTAGAGGTGGGAGGGGATCCAGTCGGCCGTTTGTGCCACAAACGACACATTGGAAACGCCCAGCGTGGTCAGCAATGGATTGATCGGCGGGAGTACCGAGCCATGCGGGTGGGTATTTGACATAGTGCCCATGGGCGACGTGGGCGAGGTTTGCTTTTTGGTCATCCCATAGATCTGGTTGTCAAAAAGCAAGACCGTCATGTTCATGTTGTACCGGATTGCATGTATCCAGTGCCCCGCTCCGATGGAGCAACAGTCGCCGTCGCCGGTTACGACAAATACATTCAAATCAGGTCGCCTGAACTTAATTCCGCAGGCTACCGGAAAAGCTCGACCGTGTAAGCCGTGAAACCCATACGTATTCATGTAGTGCGGAAAACGGCTGGAACAACCGATACCCGATACGAACATGGTCTTTTCGGGCGGCAGTTGTTCTTCCTTGCACAGCCGTTGTACCGCAGAAAGCACGGCGTGGTCACCACAACCCGGGCACCAGCGGGCCACCCCTTTTTCATAATCGTGCAGGGTGTAGTATTTTTCAGGAAGATCGATGATGCAGGCATCAAGATTCAGACCGAACATGGTAGTTAAATTTTAGTGGTTAAGCCTGGAAGTAATCATTTCCAAAATATTGCCTGGGCGCAAGGGTTGCCCGTGTACGTTGGAGAAGCAATCGACATCGGTTAAGGTTTGGGCACGCAGCAACCAGGCCAGTTGGGAATAGCGGCGGTTTTCCGGTGTGATCATCGGATCGGTTGGCGCATCACTGTAATTGATCTCAACGGTGATCACTTTTTTGAAACGATCGAAAATTTCTTTCAAACCCGGTTCCATCGGCGAAAGAAAATGCAGGTGTAAGGCACTCACCTTGTAACCGCTCTCCCGCGCACTGTCGACCGCCTCTTCAATTGCGCCCCGGGTAGATCCCCAACCGACAACAAGCAGATCGCCGCCCGATTCATCGCCATGCACACGGGGTGGCTTGAGTGAATTGCCGAAGGCCGCCATTTTGCGGCTCCGCATGCTCACGCCGTGTTGGTTTTGTTCCGGGCTGTAGGAAACTTTGCCGGCTTCCGTATGGGCAAGCCCGGTGAGGGTGTACATGCCGTCTTTCTGGCCGGGAATCGGGCGCTTGCTCATGCCTGTTTCCTCCGACCAGGCATACGGATTGACACCTTTTTGCCATGCGCTTTGGTCGATCGGCGGAGCGAGCCATTCGGGCCGGAGTTGTGGCCGTGGGAACGGTTGAACACCGGTGGCCAGATTGGCGTCGGTCAGTATCATCACGGGGACCCGAAAGGCTTCGGCAATCTGGCGTGCAAGAATTACAAAATGGAAACATTCTTCTATGGTGGACGGCGCCATCACAATTTTAGGCGTATCGCCCGGCTGCCCGTAAAGCGCGGCAAGCAGGTCGCCTTGCTCAACTTTGGTCGGCAGACCGGTGGAAGGGCCGCCGCGCTGCACATCGATGATCACCAAGGGCACCTCAGCCATGACGCCCAGCCCGATAAACTCCGTTTTCAAGGCCAGGCCGGGCCCTGATGTAATGGTCACAGCGGTTTTGCCGGCATAGGAAGAGCCGATGGCAAAGCCAATGGCTGCGATCTCGTCCTCAGCCTGGTGTATAAGCCCTCCCGCCTGTTCGATACTTTCGGCTAATTGGTGTGAAGCAGAAGTCGCCGGGGTGATCGGGTACATCGAACACACCTCAATGCCTGCGGCAAGCACGCCAAAACCAAGTGCTTCGTTGCCATTCATGACTACCATATCCTGCTTTTGCTCCATGGCTGGAATGTCGAAACGGAGTTCGAGATTGCCAGCCGCCCAGCCATAGCCAGCGCGCAGCAATTTCAGATTGAGATCAACGACGGCTTCCGATTTTTTCCGAAACGAATGCGCCACCTGAGCCTCTGCAATCGACAGATCGCGGTTGTAAATGTGGCAAAGCATTCCCAGAACCCACATATTCTTGCCCCGTTTGGCGCCGGGGGCTACGCGCAGGCACTCTTCCTCCATCGGGATTTCAAAAACGCGATAGCCGCGCTCTTTGAAGTCGGCCAGCGCCCGGGCGTAGTTTTCCCGGACTTCCGGTGCATCGTGGTCCGCCCACATGCTCTCAATGAGGATTAGCGTACCTTTTTTAAAGGCGTGCTGGTCGATGCGCGAATAGGGAGCGATCTCGTTGAAGGCAACAACCAGATCGGCTTCGTCGCCGGCATTGGTCATTTTTTTAGAGCCTACCCGAATGCGAATGCCGGAAGCACTCTCCTTCGTGCGGGGCGGCGGCTGGATATCGGCTGGAATAATTTCCACCGTCCAAACGCCATTGCCCATTTTTGCGCAGACAGCGCCAAAACTCTGTCCTGCTTTTTGGGCGCCTTCGCCGGAGTCGCTAATGATTTCGACGACATGCTGCTTGAGTTTGACCTGTCTGTCGGTGGCTTGCACCGGGGTATCGGAAACTTCGTTGCGCTGATTCATCCTTGGAAAATGCCGGTTGAGGTGATGAAATAGAATACCGGCTGCAGGGTAGTCATACAAACCGGGTTAATTTAGCACCAAGGTACCGGCACCCCTACAGGCAAAAAAAAAGATTGATCACTACAATCAGTGATGGTAGTCAGTCCGCTGCTAGTGCAATTCAAAGGTCAGAGCGACCAGATCAGAATAGGCGGGTAATTTAATGGGGTAAAATATCCTTGAATTACAACAAAAAGCCTCGTGGAGGCCTTACCACAGAACAAATCCAATATGCAGTCCCAACAAAAAAGAAGCCCGCCTGCTATTTCCCTCAGGCAGTTCCAGGGTAATAAGTCCGCCGGTTTCGGCTATTTCTGCGTCGGGCGGCAGATCTATTCGTACATGGTTGAAATCAATGCCCAGCCCTACGAATTGGTCAAGCAGCACGCGTTTATTTTTCCCCATGTAATGCTGCCAACCGACTCGCGCAGCCACACCACCGGTCCGTACGTTTCGCCTGACCGTGTACCATTCCACGTATTGCCGACCTTGCCGGAAAACTTCCATGATATTTCGATGCCGGATATCCTGGTACTTGCCTTCAAGTCCGGCATAAAAGGTGGTCTGTTCGACACTGGAAAAATGGCGTTTCACGCCGGCCCGCGTGCGCAAACCTGTGTAGGATTCACCCTCCGTGCTGGCAAAAACCGTAGAATTGAAAAACGCACCGGCGCCCAAATCGATACTCCAGCGGGGCGCCAGCCGGATATCCGTGGCGAAAGCCGCAGCTTGTTTAAAAGGAATGAGTAGCGGGGCAATATTCACCTTAAAGGTCAATTGCGGAATTTGCAGCGCATCCGATGTAGTTGCAGGTTGTGCAAGCAGCCCGATTTGGGTAAATAAAAGCAGGAGGATTATAGCGCGCATTTATTTGAGAATAAGTCCCGTGCGCTTTACCTCCGGGAGATTTTGCAGATCAAAAATTTGGAAATCGGTTTTAGTCGAAATGATCATTTTTGATCCTTCCACGATCAGGTCGTAGGGGTCAGTGATGTCGACGCTATAATTGCCCAACGGCGTCAAGGCCAGTGGATCGCTGATGTCAAAAATTTCAAGCCGGTCGGTGCCGTCATCGCAAACGAAGAGGTAATTGTCCTTGTAACCCAGGCCGTTTGGAAGTCCCAATGAATATGTGCCGACATGGACCGGGGCACTTTTGTCACTGACATCGTACACCAGCAAGGCACTTTGGGCCGAGACAAAACCGCAAACATTCTGAATAATCTTGACCGTGGAATACGCATAACTGCCTTTAACCACTACCGGGTCGCAACCGCCGAAAAATTCGACGTCACGATTGGTTTGGGATAAAATGGATGGCGCGGCTGGGTTGCTGATATCCAGAATGTACAATGCGGTGGATGAACCCAGGTAGATCGTGTTGTCGTAAATTATGATTGTTTCCAGACCATAGTTTGTTTGCAAGCGGTTGACCAGCACCGGTTGATCGGGGTTTTGCAGGCTGTAGGTGCGTACCTCGTTCAGATTGAGCACATACATATACCCCTGGTGAATGGCAAAACGCGTGATGGAGCCGGATTTTCCGGAAGCATTAACGCCGGTGGAATCTTTTTCGCAGGCTTGCAAAAACAACAAAATGAATCCAGCGAGGACGGCTAGTTTTTTCATAATCAGGAGTTAAAAGGATCAATTAATAGTATGGCATCGCACATGCTCTAGTTGCGCATCTTCCCAATCGATCACGGCACCTTTGGAAAGGTCGACACATTCGAAAATGCCGTCGTACAGCGGTGGATACAAAATTGGAGAAAACACATCGGTCTGGCGCTCCAGGACCTTGATTTGGAAGATGTCGCTGATGTCCAGGACTACCAGGTCTTTCCAACTATCGGCATAAAGCCGGTTCCCGGAAACTACAAAGTCGGTAATGGCCGGTATTTTAAAAAATGTCAGCGCATTGGTGTTGACGGAGTCTTTGACATTGAAAACATGAATGCCCTTTTTTTGCTCCAGCATAAAAAACAGGCTGTCTTGCAAAAAAATAGTTCCCGATTGGACAATGGGCTGTGGCGGCAAATTGAAAATACTATCCAGCGCGGATACCGGGACATAGACGGGCCGTTTGCCCATGCCGTTGTACCCGTCAAAAGGTTCCTTCTCACAGCTATTCAGAAACAGCAGGGCAGTCAATCCTAAAAACAAGCAATGCTTTGCAAAAAGACTATTTATTTCCATGCGGGGAAATATGGGATAAGTGTGTGATTCTGTCGGGCTGAAATGGCAGTAAAATTCAGAATTGCGCATTGAAACCAACGGTAAAACTGCGCCCTGGCATGCGGTAACGTTCCAGTTCTTCATACTGGGCATTCGTCAGATTATTGATGGCGATAAAGGTGCTGTAGTTGCCCGCAGGCAACGTGTAACAAATTTTAGTATTTGCGACAAAAACAGCATCAGGTTCACTGCCCGGATAAATAAATACTTCCTCGATACGACTGCGGTAGCGGCAATTTGCATTTACAGTAAAACCACCCAAAACAGCAGTAGCACCCAGGCCCAATGTATGGCGGACCTTGTAGGCCAGCGCATCGTTGATTCGCCCTTCTGATATATCCCGGGCATCGAGAAATGTATACGAGAGATTGGCAGAAAATGCTTTCCCAAGTTGTTGCCGGTAAAAACATTCCACACCCTGCATACGCGCTGCTTTCAGGTTGACAACCTGATAAAGCAGCGGTTCAAACGGATTTGACAATTGCCGGAAAGAGATCAGGTTGTTGTAGCGATTGTAAAAAAGTGCGATGTCGAAAGATGCCCCCGGGAACGGCGTGAATTTGGTGCCAAGTTCGGCCGATAAGGTCAGGCGCTCCGCCTTGAGGTCGGGATTGGGCAGGAAACGCAACCCGCCGCCCTGTTCGAATTTGATAAACCGCTCGGCAACGGGCGGGTCGCGAAAAGCCTGTGCCAACAACAGCCGCAGTGAAAATTTGGGCCGTACCTGGTAAACCAGTGCAAGTTTCGGACTCAAATTTGTCGATTCAACCTGATCGAGAATGCGGAAAAAATCAAAACGCAACCCCGCGGTGGCCGTCAGTTTTTTACTGATCGCCACTTCGTCTTGTACAAACAGTCCTGCTCCCAGTGCCCGATGTTCGCCATACAATACGGTATCGGGATCACCAAGTACATAATCGTAGCGAAGGTCCAGACCGGCAAGCAGGCAATGGCCCGAAGCAGTAAAAAAATCTACTTGCGTGTTGCTGCCCAGTCGGTAGGTATGTACGCTGGATTCATCGATCACCTGTTTGCCGGTATTGATATTGGTGCTGTCGTTGCCGGGGTCGTCGTTGAAGGTGAACGTTGAAACGTTGGCGTAGTGGTACAACCGGGTGGTATACTTGATCCGGTTGGTTGGTGTGGCAATGTAATACAGGTCGGCATTGAGTTCCCGGCGGTCCTGGTAGTCATCCATCCGGTGTGCTGCTACCTGATAGGCCTCGCGACGGCTAAGCCAGGAGGCTGGGGTATCGTTGTATATCCGGTTGATATTGGCTGACAGTTGCAGGCGGTGATTTGGGTCAAACTGCCAGGCCGTTTTCGCGTAAAAATTGAGGAGGTCGAAGCCTGCTTTTTCTTTATGGCCGTCGTCGGTTTTCCAACTGCCATCCAGGAGGTACGAAAACTTTCCAAGCTGCCGGCTGTGGCTAAGCACGACAGTTTTAAAATCGTTGAAACGCTGGTAGCCGGTTGAGCGCGGAGCCCGGTCATAGGCCCCGTAGCTGATGTGTACGCGCGTTTCCGGGTCGGGCGCCGGATTACGGGTGATCACATTGACCACGCCGCCCATTGCGCTGGAGCCATACAGCGAGGAGTAGGCACCACGAACAACTTCAATGCGTTCGATCGAACCTAGCGGCACTAAATTCCAAAGCGCGCCGCCCGACTCCGGGCTCAAAGCAGGTCGGCCGTCTATAAGCAGCAATACCCGATTGCCAATGCCGCCACCGGCTACTTCTGAAGCGCCCCGGATGGAAAAGGCCTGCACATTGGCGCCACTGGAACGCGTGACTACCACACCGGGCATCTCATCAAAAGCCTGGTCGAAGGTCGTAATGTTGCGCTCCTGCAATTGTTTGTTGGTGATAACGCCTATACTGGCAGGAGCCAGTTTGATTGCCTGCGAACGCATGCTGGCAGTTACCACGACTTCGCCAACGATGAGCGAGACCGGTGCCAGCAGGAACTTCACCTGGCTGCATTGGCCGGGCAATACTTCCACATTTTCTAATACAGCCTCCTGATATCCGAGGTAAATTGCCGAAAGGGAATAGTTGCCCGCAGGCAGATCGGCAATCCGGAAACTGCCGTTCAGGTCTGTCAGGGCGCCGGATTTTTTGTTGAATAACTGAATCGTCACCGCCGGCAGCAAATCGCCGTTTTCCGCATCGCGCACAACACCGGCAATACTGCCTGAGAGTTGGGCTTTATCCGGTGGCGCCGGAGGGGCCTGTTTGGCCTGAATAAATAATGGAAGAAAAAATAGAAGTGTTGCAAGAAAGGTGGTTTTCGGCCCCACCCCCAGCCCCTCCCCGAGGGAGGGGGCATCCTCTCAGCAACATATTCATATGGAATGAGGGCATTCACCCCTCCCTCGGGAGGGGCTGGGGGTGGGGCCGAAAGCGCAGGGAAATCATAAGCAATTTATTTGTATGCTGCTTATTGATACCACACGTTCACAAAATCAAAATCTGCTTTAAAATTGATCTCTTTCTGTTCGCCTTCGGCAATGGTGATAGACGTTGGTGCAGGCTCATTAAAAATCGGGATGATGGCGCCATTGCCGCCACGGATTTTAATTACGACGCCATGGCTCACCTGATTGGGCTGGTCCCAGTGCACACCCAAGGTTGCGGATTTCAAGGTCGGATCATTGATGTAATCATGCCGGAAGCCGAGTGCCAACGCAGAGTAGGTGCCGGGCTCCAGTTCAATCTCGTAGTTGTACGTTGTTTTGCCGGTGGTGTAGGTGAAAATGACCGGATTTTGCGAATTGTAGGGTGCGCCAACGGCGAAGGTTCCCCCCAAACTATTCGGGCCAAAAAAATCGTCGGGAACGGCGCCCCAACCGGCCAGCGGATCGAGGCTGAATTCAGGGAAAATAGTCAGCTCAACATCCCCGCTGTCGACCCAGGTTGCCCAGGTGTCTGCATTTTCAAGGGTGATGGTGCCATATATCTTGGTTGTGGTTGGGGCGTCGTCTTTACAAGCGCCGAGGAACAAGGTGGCGCCGAGTGCGATTAGTGTGAAAGCCTTAAACAGGGTAGTTTTGGTTGCAACAGTCATTGCTATCGAATTTGAAAAGGTTTGTGAAAAAAGGACGCTATACAAGCGTGATTTAATTGGACTGCAAACCTAGGCTTACCGGTAATTCCAATTCTCATGGTTCTGTAAAATTACCCGTGGGACCACATTAATTCCGGGAAGGTTTCAATTGTCCCCACAGGCACTTTTTTCTATTGGATAGAAATCCAATATTTGCAAAACAAAATTTAAACGCTTCGATGAAATTCTGTGTACTTGCTCTGCTTTCGGGCTTATTAGCACCTGCTTCTTCCATTTGTCAGTCGTTGTATTCAGACATGACCCTACCGGCCGCTATCGTGCTCACCGCCGGAAGCGATGCTGTGTTTGTTTCCGATTTTAACCGCGATGGCCTGGAGGATTTCTATGTCAACTTTACCAATCAAAAAAACCAGTTGTTCAAAAACAACGGAGACGGAACATTCACTGAAATCGCGCAAAGTGCAGGCGTCGCAGTAGACAGCAAATCAGCGACCGCCGTGTGGGGAGATATTAACAACGACGGTTACCCCGATCTGTACGTCGCCCGGCAATCGCTGAGCGATCAGCTTTTTCTGAATAATGGCGATGAAACCTTCTCCAATATCAGCCTGCCAGCCGGTATTGGGCAAATTGGCTATCCCTTTGCCGTCAATATGGCTGACATTAACAATGATGGTTTTCTGGATATTTATATCGCCAACTTTTTAACGGAAAACGTAATGTACCTCAACAACGGGAACAGCACGTTTACGGATTTTACTTTTCAGGCTCGTGCCTCCGATAAGGGAAAAGCCATGGGAACAATATTTTTCGATTACGACAACGATGGTGACGTCGACCTCTATCTGGTGCACGATGGGAATGAACCGAACTTGCTGTATCAAAATAATGGCAGCGGTGTATTTACCGAAGTAGGCCAGGCCGCTGGCGTCAATACACAAAGTTTTGGCATGGGTGTGGATGCCGGTGATATCAATAATGATGGTTTCCTGGACCTGTACATCACAAATCTTTACAAAAACTTCCTGCTCCGCAATAATGGCGATGGCACGTTTACCGACATTTCAGCAAGTGCAAATGTTGATGACAATGGCATGGGTTGGGGCGTTACTTTTCTGGATTACGACAATGATGGCTGGCTGGATATTTATGCCGTCAATGACTACGCGTTTTCACCGTATCCGAACGTATTGTACCGAAATCTGGGGGACCAGACTTTCGAGAAAGTGGAAGTTTTGGGGTCATTAAGCAATAAACTTCAAAGCTATGGGACGGCCTGTTTCGATTACAATCTGGATGGTAAACCCGATCTGTTGGTAGCCAACCGCGGTACCGGAGAGTCCCTGCAATTATTCCAAAATGACGCTGCGACCGGTAGTTGGATCGGTATCAAACTCCTTGGAATTCAAAGTAACCGGGGCGCTATCGGCGCAAAAATCAAAATTGAGGATGAGTTTGACGGTGTGCACGTAAAAGAACTGACAGCAGGGCATGGCTGGAAAAGCCAAAACAGCGGGGTTTTGCATATCGGACTTGGGCAGGCAACCACAGTGAAAACGATCACTATTTTCTGGCCCTCCGGATTAGTTCAATCAATAGATCCGCTTGCCTTGAATTCCTTTTATACTATTGAAGAGGGCGGTGTGCCCCAGCCTGGATTAGCAGGTGGAAACTCAACCGCGGTAAAATCAACCGGCAGCGCGCAGGGTTTTGATTTTAGCCTTTCACCTAATCCGGTTCCATCTAATGACGCTCCGGTGGTCATTCGCCTCAATTTGCACGAAGCGTCACCACTTCGACTGGAAGTATTTGACCAGGCCGGCCGTTTGCTTTTTCAGGAAAAATTTGCCTCCTGGCAAGCAGGGAAATCGGTTTTGACGCTTAGCCCCACGGTATTTTCTGAGCCTGGTTCTGCGGGCTCGTATTGCGTCAGATTGACCGGCCCAACCACGGCAGTGGTTAAGCAACTGGTGCTGATGCCGCAGAAGTGAAATTATGCGCCGTCAAAGTGAATTATTGATTGTCGGTCGCTTGAAAATCCGGGTACCTTGCCCGTACTCCAACCTGGAGTTTGAGCAATCTCTGATTTTTTCAAGTTGATAATTACTGTAATTGATGATTGACTTTTTACGCAAGGCATTTTTTAGCCTGGTTATTTTGACCGTATTGCCTGGGGCTGCCGGACTGGATGCCCAAACAGTAACCCCCGACATTATTGTTGCCGCGGATGGTACCGGCGATTTTACCAAGATCCAGGCGGCCATTGATGCCGCCCCGGACAACAGCAACGATCCGACCATCATTTACCTCAAACGCGGGACTTACGACACGGAAAAACTCATTGTCCCGGCCAACAAAACAAACCTGGTTTTTATCGGTGAAAGCCGGGAAGAGACGATCATCAGTTACCATATTTACGATTGCACCGGCAGTGGTTTCAATGGGAAATGCCCGGCAGCCGAGGCGATGCTTTGGTCGGGAGACAATATCGTGACCTCGGCGACGCTCACCATTTTGGGAGACGGCTTTAAAGCTGAAAACCTGACGATTCTGAATACTGCGGGCCCGGTTGGACAGGCTCAGGCGATCACCGTACGGGCAGACCGCGTTATTTTCCGAAACTGTACCCTGAGCAGTTACCAGGACACCATGTACTTCTGGAGCCTTGCCAAACGCTCCTATTTTGAAAACTGCCTGATCATCGGCCGCACGGATTACATCTATGGCAGCGGCACTGTGTTTTTTCAACAATGTGAAATCCGCAGTTGGGGTGGCGGCTGGATTACCGCGCCCTCCACGGCACTGACCCAACCGCACGGTTTTGTGTTTAACCAATGTGCGGTTACGTATGCCCTCAACAGTCCCCGTCCGGGTGATGACGGAGCCTTGGTAGCCCTCGGCAGGCCCTGGCATGATTACCCGAAAGTTGCCTGGTTGTTTTGTGATATGACGGAAAAGATCAATCCGCTGGGCTGGCCCGACAAATGGAACATGCCATATGCCGACACCAGCCCTGATCTCCATCTGTACGAATACATGAATACAGGCCCGGGCGCCGACATGAGCGGCCGTGCTAATTGGGTGGGCATTCGGGCACTAACACCGGCTGAAGCAAATAATTATACCGTTCAAGCGGTACTTTCCGGCAATGACGGCTGGGACCCGACAGCTGAACCACCACTGGTTAAAACCTACCACTGGACGGGCGGTGGAGGCGACTCGGATTGGCTGACACCTGAAAACTGGGACCCTGTCGGATCTCCCGATTCCAGCGAGGCAGCCTTCGTAAGAGGCACCTATTCCATTTCGGCCGACGGCGGCCAATTTGCTGCCGATCTTACGCTTAGCGATGGCGCCAATCTTGAAGTTACAGCCCCCAGCCAGTTTACCTTACTTGCCATTGGCGATGCCGGAATCGACGGGCAGGGGATGACCAGCCTGAGTGGCCGGATTCGCACGCGCGACAGTCTGTGGCTGGCCTCAGATGGGCAGTTGGACCTTTTCACGGAAATTATTGGCGTGCACGACATTCGAAAAACTGGAACCGGCACAGTCCAACTCATGACCGGGAGCCCCAACTTCGCAGGATTTTGGACGGTTGCAGCAGGCACGTTGGCCGCAGCGGCTGCCAATGCGCTTGGAGAGGCCCGGGGCGTTACGGTTGCTAATCAGGCAACCCTGCGTATTGACAGTCCCGATGCCTATTTTGTGGAAACCCCGCTTTTCGTGGAGCAAGGTGGCCACTTGGCCCTGAATGCTGATATCACGCTGAGCGAATTTTACCTTAATGGAATCATTCAACCCGTCGGGGAGTATACAGCCGACAACCTGCCCGATGTGATCATTGGTCCCGGCAAGGCATTGGTTGGTCGACCGGACACCTTTGAATTTGTAGGAGGCGCCAACGGCAATTGGGATAACCCCGACCATTTTGTTCCTGCTTTGTTGCCTGAGCCTGGCGAAACGGTTCTAACCAAAATTGAGATGGAGACTACCGCCTTTGTTTTTCCGGCAAATATTGTCGTGCAGGCACCGGGCGGCCGAATTCGCCTGCGCGGTGTGCATAGCGCCACTGGGATGATTTTTCTGGAAAATGGCACCAGCCTCGGGTATGCAACTTCCGGAACGGGGTTTGCCCTTGACGCGCCCATACATGTTTTGGGAAATATTCAACTAAACCTGAACAGCAGGGCAGTACCCGATCATTTCATGCGCCTGGGCGGACTGATTAGCGGAAATGGAAAAGTTACAGTGAATAACCAACGCACCGATACTGAAAACAACGGCATCGTAGAATTGTCGGGCGACAACAGCGCGTTCAGCGGTAGATGGGATCTCACAGTTCAGCCTGCCAATCCGAATAGCGTTTCAATCATTCAAGGCACTGCGGCAAATGCTTTAGGCCATGGCATAGTCGATGTTGGTGTAGGTAACCGGCTCGCTTTGGCGCATGAAAAATGTGCCGGTGATACACTACGTGTCAACCTCACCGGAAACGGCCGAATTCGCCTGGAAACAACTATTCAGGTGCAACAAGCGGTTATCAACAACGCTGCTCTGCCTAATGGCACTTACACGGCAACCACCCACCCTGATTGGTTCGAAGGCGTTGGAATGTTGGTCGTTGGCGCAAGTACTGCAACGTCGGAACCAGAAACTGCAACTTATATTTATGCTGCAAATAACCGCTTGTATGTAAAGGGCGCAAAAACCTGCGTTTCTGTCTTCAACACCCAAGGCCGCACCGTAATTTTTAATAACAAGTCCAATGAAATCTCCCTGGAAGTACTGCCCCGGGGTATTTATGTGGCGCAGTTTGATGTGGATGGGCACCGTGGTGTGCTACAGGTGGTGCGCTGAGTTGGGTAAAATTGTTCAATGAAATTCGAATTATGAAAAAAACAGTATCAAGCATTGTTTGCATTTTCGTCGTAACAGTCATGCTACACGCCCAGGAATTGAACCTGTATTCCGGCCCGATTCCGAATAACAGGAAAAATGTAATTGACCCGGAGCGTGTTGATGATCGTCCAACCGGTGGGCGTTTCATTAATAATACAACCATCCCAACGCTAACCACCTTTGTGCCTGAGCATCCAAATGGCAAAGCCGTGATCATTTGCCCGGGTGGCGGCTATCGTGGCGTCGCATTTGACAAGGAAGGTATTCTCGTGGCGCAGGCCTTGGTCGCCGACAGCATCACGGCGATTGTCTTGAAATACCGGACGCCAAATGATTCGTTTAACCTCGATAAATCTTTGGCGCCACTCCAGGACGCCCAGCAGGCTATTCGCTTCGTCCGCCGGCATGCTTTAATGGATGGGATCGACCCGCACAAGATCGGGATCATGGGCTTTTCGGCAGGCGGACACCTGGCTGCCACTGCGGCCAATTGGTATCAAACGCCGGCCGATCCAACCAACCGCGATACAACCACCTCCCTGCGCCCGGATTTTGTTATTCTGATCTACCCGGTGATCAACCTCGGCCCATACGCGCACATGGGCTCGCGGATCAATTTATTGGGTGAAAATCCGACACCGGAAAAGGTTCAGGAATTTTCGATAGAAACGCGTGTCACCCCGGACTCTCCGCCGGCATTTTTAGTGCATGCCGGTGATGACAAAGCAGTGCCTGTAGCCAACAGTTTGGTTTATTATACAGCCTGCCTGGAAAACAATGTTCCGGTTGAAATGCACTTGTACCCGAAAGGCGGTCACGGTTTTGGGATGTATAACAAAACTACCGAGGACGACTGGATGGGGCGCCTGCGGAACTGGTTGAAGGGCCTCTGAGATATTTAATAGAGAAAAATTGAAAGGCTCGTCGTAGATTAATTTTGAGGAATTCCCCAAACCGCTTCTGATTTTACAATGTTCGCTAATGAACTGAGTGCATTAATTTGTAATCTTTCACCGTCTTTTGGCCATCTGCAGCTTTAACGTGGACAATCCAGATACCGCCATGCGCAATGTTGAAGTTGAAGTCGGCGGCAGTTCGGAATGACTGAACCAGCGTGCCATTCAAACTATACACATCGACTTGCGTAGTTGACGTAACATTGGTTACGAATACGTTGGAATTGTGCGCATAAACATTGACTGCCGAAAGCGGAATGGAATGATGCACACCAACCTGATCGGCACTGATCAAAGCGGGCAGCGGGTCCCAACCGTCGTTGCCTTTTGTGAAATTGAACGTGGTGATATCCGTACCATCTGTCAATTTAGGGTCAGTCAGTAGCGTAGCCCAGGAAGCCCGTGATCCAGAATTATTTTCACCGGAAACTTCCATAGTGCCGTATTCGTACATCATGCTTGATTCACCGCCAAGTGTATTTTGCCATCCCAAAGGCACGATCAGCGACAAACCTTCCGAACCCGGATAATCCGAAGTTTCAATCGTGGTATTGTAGAAAACAACCTCGCTGGTAGTGGCTTGCCAGGGGCGTCCGAAATAACCCGGTTTCGCGCGATATGCCGAGGCTGTTTCCGAACCCGGTTTTGCTGTAGTTACGGTGCATTCGTACATCAGATAACCTCTGCCGCTACCTTGCTGTGCGGCTGTGATGTAAGCCTGGTCGGAAGCCACATCGCTGGTATTCATCGCCAGATCGGTTTTGTAAAATACCGCGGTCATGCCACCAAAAATATAATCTACAGCGCCCATGACGGAGCCTTTGTACACTACCACCCGCGAACCGACACCGCCGAAAAGGGCGTCCTGACGGCCAACTACCCGGCATTTGTTCAGGATCACCTTGTCGGTGTTATTCGTAATGGCAATTGCCGCTGCGCGTTCGACAAAACTTCTGTCCTGAACTGCTGTGCTGCCATAGGTTGTCGGTCGTGTACCCTTTCCGCCAACCAACCATTCCGTAACCACATCATCAGCCTCCTTTTGGGAAATGTACTGGTTGAACGAGTTTTCAAAAATGATATGATTGGCTTCAAAACCATTAGCAGTAACTACAACCGTTGCATTCCAATACGAACCGTTCGTAGTGCCGGCGCCTTTATTCTCATACGAGAGGTAGCCGTTTTCCTTGTTCACGGCCAGCACATCGGCATTCCATTTCTGGTTGTTGCCCATGCTGTAGTAATCGTATCCATGGCCGTAGTATGACGTAACCCGCACAGCGCCGCTTGCAATATCGACACCCTGGTTGAGCAAATCAATGCTTGGTGTTGTCGCTGCATTATTCAGCGAAACATTCGGCACATCGACAACCAGCATTTCTTCATAGTTACCCGGATCTACCATGATCGTTACGCGCTCATCGTTGGGACGAACCATATTTCGAATGGCCTGCAAGGCTTCATTGATAGTTTGGTAGTCCTTGTCAACGCCAACCGTGATGATTGCCTTAAACGGAACATGTTTGACAATAGCAATATTCGGGAAGTACGATGTAGATGCACTTGCACCAACGGTGATGGTTACAAAACCAGATGTTCCGCCCGGGTACGTATACTCGGCGTATTCCAATTGGCTCGTGCTCTGGCTATTGGTCGTAATGGCTGCGCCGCCTTCAATAGAGAAATCTGCCGTGTAGTAATACGTAACTCTGACCGTTTCTCCCGGGTTGACAGGCACCTGGATGGTTGCTCCATCCTTGGCGGTCAGGTGACCTTTCAGCACTTCATTGGCGATTTGACCCGTGAACAACAAGCCCTTATACGCCGGGTCGCCGTTTGGAATGACGAGATCGTCGAAGCTCCAGTTTGTAACCGGGACAAACTTAAGGTCCTTGGACGTATCGGCATCTGCAACGGTAAGGTTGGATGTCAAAGCCAGTTCTACCGGATAGGCATCCAGACCACCTTGTGCAATGGTGTACGTACCCGTGCGCAAGTTGATGTCCGTCACCGAAGCAAAATTGTATTCGTATCCGGCTTCGTACAAATTACTAAAGGTCAGGTTCAGATCGGTCTGTTGTGCCGGACTTAAACCGATGGCATTGATGGTCACCTTGTACACCGGTTTGGCGCTAAATTCGATATCAGCATTGGCATTGGCATTACCAATGGTAATCGTGTTGGTCGGAATGAAATAATCATTCACACCGTCTGCAGAAATGGTGTACTCAATGTTCGGTTCCAGTTCCACCGTATACGTCGACGCCATGGTGTCCACAACCGGCCCCGGTACATAAATGGCATTGGCCGATGCGTCTGGCGTATAGTGCAATACCAGGTTGGAAACCTTGGCTCCCAAACCAACTACCGAACCTGAAACAGTATAAAGTTCGACTTTAACGACGGCGATATCATGCACAGTTGTGGTATCGGCTACATCCACGGTGTTGCCAGACCCAATAACAAAGCCATTTGCCCCGGCCAGGCTCAATTCGTAAGTATATCCGGCTGGGATGGTCACGGCATAAGCACCATTGGAAACATTTGCATTCCAGGATTTACCGGCTTCATTGGTAAATACGATCGAATAGTTTGCCGGGATGCCGGTGGCTTGTGTTTCATCAACTGAACCGGCAAGGTCAATGTAAGTGGCGTCTTTCCGCTTGATCCTGTAATAACTTGGTTTGCCTTGCGTGTCATAAATGTGATACGTGCCGGCCGCTTTCGCTACGAAGGTCAATTCTGTGAAATTGCTTGTTATCGGTATCACGTCTTTCTGCGCATCCGGATCGGCCACATATTCAAAGTTGATCGTTCCGCCGGCGTCTGTTTTGGTTGCAATGGTTAATTCATCGTCCTCACTCAATGCTATACTCAGGAAGCGGCCGGTGTTCGCTGCCGAGTTCACATAAATACGACCCGTGTGACCTGGCGCTGTACTGATGTTTTCATCATAGCGGGTCAGGTTGGTGTTGGTGGTCCGGAGTCGGTCATTTCCGCCGCCTACCCAGGACAAAACACCTGCAGCAAAGCTGCTCGGTAATACATTTCCGGAACTGCCTACCGTAATGGCCGGGTCGTACCAGGCATTAATGGCGTCCTCTGTGAGTTGGTTATTGTATAACGCGGTATCCAGTTGTTCTGCAGCAAAATCCCATACGTCTGTTTTTCCGTTGGACGGATTTACAATAGCGGCATTTTCAATGTTCATGCCGTGAATGTATACCTCGGCTGTCGGGAAATTGGTACTCAACAGGGTAGCCGTAACGACGCCTTTTGGGCCCTCATATGGGAAACTGATGGCAAACCCGTCGGAGCCGCCAATGTGTTGCGCATCGATGGAGCCAAGCACGGCGCCGGATGTGTCCGTAAACTCAAATATGGCATCTGTGGCAACACCATAAGTATCTGTGATAAAAGTGATGATGGCATCGCCGGCAACGATCATATCAAACGAGTTGCCCGGGAAAAACACTGCGCCATGTGTGGCGTCGTGATATCCAAACTGTCTGGATGTTTCGTTGGTATTGCTGTTAATCGTTAGAATGCCGTCTCCTGTTACAAAAGTGCTGTAACGCAAGGCCTGGTAACTAACTTGAGGAAGTTCAGAACCATCGAAAAAGTTATAGGTATAGGTCTTGCCCGGTTCTGCTTCAACGATCAGGCTCTTATCCTTCACCGTCAAAATGTAGGACTTGGGATCCGATGCCGGGTCGGCAAAGTAGACGATTAAGGAATCCCCGATAGCTTGCACGGAATCAATTGCTCCGGACAAGGTTGGGGTATAGCTCGACAAGGCTTCACCGGCCAGGTCAATCAAAATGGACGCTATTTCGTTGGTTGTGCTGATGACTGTGCCTTCACTCACTGTAACCGTAGCATTGCTGCTCGCATCTGCTCCGGACTCAATACCAATTTCAACGTTGTTGATTGTGACGGTACCCGCCTTTTGCACCCAGGGGGTAAGGCTCACATCATAGGGCACCGGAGCCACTTCGATGTAGGGAACATAGTTGGTGCCCGTAAAATCAAGCGTAACAGTTCCTGGATCACCAACGTAGAGGAAATCCACCGTAGAACCATCATTCCCAAAATTCCCGGAAGTCATGGAAGGTTGGGACGGCACATCAAAATGGCCGCTTGTGCTCGATACACTGATTGTACCATTCGAAAAGATACTGCCGCCAATTCTGATGTAGGCATTGCCGGCTACCTGCAATTTGATTTGATTGCCACCTTTCAGCACGGAACCGTGTTGCGTGCCATTATAACCGTAAGCATTACTTGGACCAACGAGTACTTCCACTAGCCCTTTATTGATATCCGATTGGCCGTTTGTCACCGTAGGAATAATGCTGCCATCTCTGAAGTCGAAATAGTAAATCGTATTTCCTATGGGAGCAGTATTGCCCGCCCCAAGCTGGGCAGGGATAACATTGATCGATGGCAGGTACAAGTCGTTTCCGGTACCCGGAGTTGTTTTAAAATTCAGGGTGGTGGCGGTACCTGAATAAACAAATTCGTAGGTATCGCTCAGGTCATTGACCACCTGTGTATTCTGTGTTCCAAGGTCCCCTTGCGTGGAGGCCGTACCTTCCATGTTTAAACTGGAATATTGCGAACCCAGAAAACTAACTGTGCTGCTACCAGCCACGGCAATATTGATATCGCCGTTTACCTTCATG
The DNA here is from genome assembly GCA_020636075.1 of Lewinellaceae bacterium. Lineage (GTDB taxonomy): Bacteria > Bacteroidota > Bacteroidia > Chitinophagales > Saprospiraceae > M3007. Next base: position 23,955 of record JACJYO010000002.1, read on the forward strand.
TTAAGCCCGTATTGGGTGCCATGGTGGTTGTACGTGCCCATCAGGGTAAGCGTTCCATCCGGGCTTTGGCCGGCGCTAATGATAGAACCGTCTTTAAAATCATAGGTTCGAACATCGTGCAAATAGCTATTATCATACAGTTCAATGGTATAGGTTTTGGGATCAGTCAATGGGTCGGCATAGGTCACAACCAAATCGTTTCCAACGATCTCAGCAGCACTGATATCACCGGAAACCGATGGCGTGAGCATCGACAGATCGCCGCCGCCTAAATCCAATGCAACGAACCCGTCATCTTTCAATGATTTAAGCACAACACCAGCACTCAAAGCAATGCTGGCATCATCTGCAGCAGTTGCTCCGGAAGTGAGCATGATATCAATTCCATTCAAGGTGATGGTACCCGATTTTTGCACATAGGAATTTAATGAAACATCGTAAGGAACTGGTGCTACTTCAATATAGGGTACATAATTTGTCCCGGTAAAATCAAAGGTTACGGTTCCTGGGTCACCTACGTACAGGAAGGTAATTATTCCGCCATTGTCAAAATTGGTAGCAGTCATTGCGTTTTGCGTCGGCAAATCAAAAGCGCCGTTTGGGTTGGACGCTGAAATCGTTCCGTTTGAATAGATGCTGCCACCGACTCTGATATAGGCATTGCCGGCTACCTGCAATTTGATTTGATTGCCTGTTTTTAAAATGGAGCCGTGTTGAGTGCCATTGTAGCCATAGGCATTGCTTGGCCCCACAATTATATCAACTAGGCCCATGTGTATATCCGACTGCCCGGTTGTGTTGGTGGGAATAATACTGCCATCCCTGAAGTCGTAATAGTACATGATATTCGTTTCAGCTGTTGTGGCTGCAGCACCGGATTGGGCGGGTATTATTTCAATAGTAGGAAGGTACAAATCATTGCCGGTGCCTGCTACCAGTTTGAAATTTAGGGTAGTCGCCGGGCCGGAGTACACAAAATCGTAAGTGTCGCTAAGGTCATTGACTACTTTCGTGTTCTGGGTTCCCAAATCGCCGGGATCCGTTGCCGTGCCCTCCATGTTGAGCCCGGAATATTGCGATCCAAGAAAACGAATGGTGCTACTGCCCGCTACGACAACGTCTATTTCACCATTCACTTTCATATTGAGCCCGTACTGCGCGCTATGGTGGCTGTAATTGCCAGATAAGGTAATAACACCATCGGGGCTTTGTCCGGCAGCGATAATCGATCCATCTCGGAAGTCATAAATCGTGGAACCCACGATTTGCCCCTTTGCAAATACTGCGAAAAACAAAAGGGGGATAACTAAAAATTGTAAATTGTTTTTCATCCTAAGGTTGTTTTTAAATGCGAAAAAAATTTATGCAGATAGAAAAATGTATGCTGGGACTATTGTTTAATTATTCTCTGTGTTGCTGAACTATTGCCAAATAGGATATTACAGAAATAGATGCCGCTTGATAAACTGCTCACATCAAATCGTATCTTTTTTTCAGTTGTAATATTTCGGGTATCAGAAATTATTTTTTTTCCGTTTGAGGCATAGATTGAAATGTATACGGATTCAGTGCTGTTATCGGGAAGTTCTATGTTCAGGTAATCGTCAATTATTGTGGGGTACAGTTTTATACCGGGTTTTATTTCCGAATCTTTAATGCCCACACTGCCGCATGGTGTTGAGATAATGCCAGCTGTGGTAACGTCTAAAGTTGCGCCTGCACCACAGCTTGGGTTTGCGATATATTTTTTTACATCCTCTACCGGGAGCACGGAATAACTATAGGATGGTGGCGAAACTGCCCCTACGTCGGCCACGCCGTTTAAGCAGCCAAAAAAGGTGAGCGCAATAGTGCCGCCATCAGAACTGTTGTAGTTTTTATAGACTGTACCGATTTTGTCAAAGTGCGTATGGTCCACATAGCATGTGAGGTTGTTTATCCCGCCGCCCAGGCCTAATGCAGTTGAACTGGAAACATTCGTATTGTAATAGCAATTCAGCATGTGTAGTTCTGCATTCCGGGCGCGCGGCATTCGTTCTTTGCAACCATCTGCCCAATAGCAATTTTGAAAGGTTATGCTGTAATGTCCGTCGGCGGGAGCATTGGAACTGCTGGAACCAACTAGGTTGGAAAAGCGATGGTCATTCGAACCGCCTGATCCACCCGGGATCGCAGGTTTGAGGTAGGTGAATTTGCACCAGGAAATCGTGACACTGTCTGTATTTCCTTTATTATCAAAATTGCCGTCCAGTCCATCCTGAAATTCACAATGATCCACCCAAAGATTGATGCAGCCATCTGCGGTAAGATTATCGCGGCCATCCACATCATATGCGCCCGGGCCTTCAAAAGTCAGGTTTCGGATGATCACATTGCTGGAGCCATTCTTTAAATTCAGAATGCCTGATCCGGATTGAGTCAGGGTTGTGTTGATCAGTTTGGCTCCTGGTAAACCGAGAATTGTTTTGTCCGTTACAACTTCACTGATCATCCCACCGCCGGGAATGGTGATCGTTCCCGATACGATAATTACTGCTGGTGCCGACTCCGAAATTTTTGATTTTAAATCGGCATAGGTTGTTACAATCACCGGCGTGGCTGTTCCGCCGCCGGTAGTGGCAGCCCCAAAACCCTCCGGAGCGGTTATGTAATAGTTTTGTGCATTGAGATGTTGAAAACAGATCAGGCAAATTACTACTCCTATTATTTTATACATTTTCATAGAAATTTATAACGTTTAAATTGTTTTGCCTGGAGATTCACTTTCTACGCGACGTAAAGCGGATTTGAAAGCGCGGATGCCGTAGTTATTGTCGGCGTGACTCGCAGTCACGCCGACAATAGGCTAAATGGACAACTAAATTCCTACTGTCTTGTAACCAATTCATTCAGGTAAACCTCCAGGTTTGTATATCCCGTTTCCAAAGTTTTTAATGCCGAATCATCATCCTCCGGATTAAGTCCACGGGCTTTCTCCCAACTGTCGGGCATGCCATCGAAATCGCGATCCGGAGGTGCAGTACCAACGCGCAAGTCAGGCCAGCCCCCAACAGTAGCCTGGGTATCGATAATGCCATCGCCAAACGTTGGCTTGCCGGAACGGACTTCCTGGATTATACGGGCGTCCAGGGCATCGCGGTGCAATACAGCGCCAGCGTGTTCCAAGACATCGTCATAGGCTTTTTTCGCCGATTCCACAGGTATTTCCACCCGCATGGAAAATGGCTTTTCGGCGTGCACAGAATCCAAATCATCGCACTGGACGCCACCAGCCCAGTTGTCCTGACTGATTTCAGGAAAACCATCAACGTAGTTACCAGCCACATAGAATTTTCCAAAGGGAGAAAAAGGATTCATGATTCGATTGCGCACTTTTTTGGAGGTAGCAGGGCCCGCCTTGTAATAGTTATTCACCATATTATAAAAACCCTGCTCACCGGCATACGCGCTGTTGTGGCCCCAATTGAAAATCACATTATTCCGAAAATCGACAATCTCCCATTCAGGGTGGTGGTGATACCGTGAACCGCAGAAACGCGGGTTGCGGCTGCTGTGGTGGGCAAACAGGTTGTGGTGAAACGATGCATTATTGCCGCCCCAAATACCGCCGTAGCCATGTGCTCCTTTCTCATGTACCGAGTTGTTCAGACTTTCGGAAATAATACACCACTGAACCGTCAGGTTTTCTGTGTCGTAAATGCTCAGGCACTCGTCTGTTGACCAACTAAAAGAGCAGTGATCGATAAGGATGTCTTTTTGCCGGATACAACTCAGCGCATCGTCCTGCTGCCGGGCCTCATCACCCAGGCGGAAGCGCATATAGCGGATGATAATGTTGTCGGCGTACAACCGGACATTATAGTTTTTAATACAAATACCATCTCCGGGAGCCGTTTGGCCGGCTATGGTCAGGTTGCTGTTGCGCACCCGAATGGGCGACTGCAACGCTATGGTGCCGGCTACTGCAAACACGATCGTGCGCGGTCCTTCGGTGTCCACGGCTTCGCGGAAACTTCCGGGACCACTATCATTCAGGTTTGTTACGACAAGCACCTTTCCACCCCGGCCACCGGTGACAAATTTGGCACAACCCTCCGCGCCGGGAAAAGCAAGTTGGGCTGAAGGCGCTTTTCCAACAGTTGGAACAGCGGATGAAGATGTACTTTGATAACCGTGGTTACAGGCTGCCACACCGGCCAGGACCAGGGCTAAAATCGGGATACTGAATGTCGTTTTGCGCATTAGTTTTTGATTTTGAAGGTGTACCGTTGTCCGCGGACGGTAGAAAAATCATATAGTTCAGTTTTCAGCAGCGTTCCATTTTTTAGCATTGCCTGGGCGCTTTTCAACGGGGTTTTGACCTCAGGGATGCTAAAAAACGGATTGGGGTTTGGTGCGCCGGCCGAAACAGGTGTTAGCGTAGCATTGCCCAGGAGTGCGTTTGGTAAACGCAACCGACAATTGCCACCGAGCTCAGAGAAAACTGTCAGCGCGGTTACTTTACCGGCCTTCCAACTAAGGTCAATGGTGAAACCACCACGTGCCTTGAGTCCACTAACCGATCCTTCTTTCCAAACATCGGGTAGCGCCGGGAGCAAATGGATCGCGCCATCGTGGCTCTGAAGCAGCATTTCGGCAATGCCGGAAGTACAACCAAAATTGCCATCGATCTGAAAAGGCGGATGTGCGTCGAACAGGTTGGGGTAGGTGCCGCCTTGCTCTCCTTCTTTTCCGAAAGCCGGGGTGAGTTGGTCCTGGATCAATTTATAGGCATGATTCCCATCCAACAGGCGTGCCCAAAGATTTACTTTCCAACCCATTGACCAGCCAGTGGATTTGTCGCCCCGGTACAACAACACGTTTTTAGCGGCCTCAAACAGTTCAGGTTGTTGAAACGGCGAAATCTGGTTGCTTGGGTACAGTCCGTACAGGTGTGACACATGGCGGTGTTTATCATCCGTGCGATCCCAATCGAACAGCCATTCCTGAAGTTGACCGTGCTTGCCAATTTGATGGGGCGGCAGGCGTTTCAACAGGTTACTAAGGGTGTCGGCAAAAGCCCGGTCTTTGCCCAGAATTTGCGCCGCTCGTCGGGCATTGTCAAAAACATCAAATACCAGTTGGTTGTCCATGGTGTTCCCCGGCGCCATGGAAACCTGCGGTTGGTGGGAGTTTTCCGGCGACATACTCGGGATCACCACCAGCCATCCTGTTTCCGGCATTTCCTGAAGCGCATCAACATAAAACTCCGCGGCGCCTTTCAATACCGGGTAGTTTTTTTGTAAAAAATCGGTGTCGCCGGAGTACAAAAAATGCTGCCAGAGGTGTTGCGACAACCAGGCGCCGCCCATGGGCCATAAGCCATAAAAAGTACCATCTACCGGCCCGGAAATACGCCAGATATCGGTGTTGTGATGCGTTACCCAGCCTCGGGCGCCGTACATGGCAGTAGCACAATCTCTCCCGGATACAGAGAGATCCCGCACCATGCTAAACAAGGGCTCATGCATCTCCGGGAGGTTCGTCACCTCGGCCGGCCAGTAATTCATTTCGGTATTGATATTGATGGTGTATTTGCTGTCCCAGGGTGGCATCAATTTGGGGTTCCAAATGCCTTGCAAGGTGGCAGGCTGACCACCCGGCTGTGAACTGGAAATCAGTAGGTAGCGCCCAAACTGAAAATACAGGCTTGCTAATTGCGGATCGTTGCCCGTGGCAAATTCCGCTAGTCGGACATCGGTTGGTTTTTGCACGGCAGGGCTGCTTCCAAGGTCCAAACTTACCCGGTCAAAATAGCGGCGGTATGCGGCAGTGTGCTCGGCTTTTGCCTGGGCATACGGTTTTTTTACGGCCGTCTGGAGATAATTTTCAGCCTGCTTTTCGGGATCACCGCTTATATCCCTGAAGTTCCTGAAGTTGGTGCCGATCGAAATGTAAATCGTGGCGGCATCAGCGGCTATAATTTTTAAACTATCGCCGCTTGAAACCAATTGCCCACCCTCATAAACGGGCTCTACCATAGTGACGAACCTGATTTTGCCCTGCTTGTTTTCGTGATCGGATGCTTTGCCTTCCAGGATCAGGCGATTGTTTTGCGCTTTAACCCGACTCGCTTCGTGCGGCGTATTCAACGTTACATTGCAAGTGATTTTTCCCGGTTTATCAGCAGTTAGCCGGACTATGATAACCTGATCGGCTAGCGAAGCAAAGATTTCGCGGTTGAACCGGGTGCCATTTACCGAATAACGCACCGTGCTATGGGCATTTTGGATGTCTAAATCCCGGTAATAGTTTTGGACAATTTCATGCCCGGGAAAGGCCAGCAATACGTCACCCGCAGGCTGGTAAGGCATGCCGTAGTTATTGTTTTGCGGTACGGCGCGCGGAACGCGGGTGAATGCCAGGTCCTGTGCTTCCTTGTATTTTCCGGCAAGAGCAAGGGCGCGGATTTCCGGCAGAATCTCTTTGAAACCCTCCGGAATATTGTTTCCGGGCTCTCCGGCCCAAATGGTTTCTTCGTTGAGTTGCAATAATTCTTCGCCCGTTCTGCCAAAAATCATGGCTCCCAGACGCCCGTTTCCAACTGGCAGTGCTTCTTCCCAGCGTTGTGCGGGCTGATCGTACCATAGTTTCAACAGTTGGTCTCCACTGTTGCTTGGACCATTACTTTTAATTCCCGCAGGAGCATGGCAGGCTAATCCGGAACATACAACCAGTAACCAGCAACAGGCTATAATTTTGATCAAGCGCATAGCTGTTTTCTTCAGGTAAAACTGAATTCAATACTTATTTGAACACCTTTTTAAGGAAAGTCAAAGTGTATTTCAGGGTAGGTTTGAACCAGGGGTGTACCAGCCAAAAAGAATGCGGTGTGTCGGGTATCGTGTGGACTTCACTGTAAATGCCCAGCGAGCTAAGCATGGACATCATATCGTCGCGGCCGGCATGAAAGCGCGGCTGGGTGCTGTTGACAAACAAAAAGGGTGGGGTAGCGGCGTTCACATATTCCATCGGCGATGCTGCCTTCCAGTTTTCATAGGCTTCGGTGCGGCTGCCGCCCAACCATTTGCCGGCAGCTTTGCCCTCGGCATCTGCTTCCGGGTGAATAAAAGAAACGATGCCGTCTATGTTGATAACTGCCTGAACAGCACTGGACTGAGTCGGAAAGGCTGTTGATTCTTCAAACTGCTCCAAGCCATTTGTCGTGCCCAACAGTGAAGCCAACTGCGCCCCAGCGGAGCAACCTAGTGCCGCTATTTTTTCAATGTCCAGGCCGTATTCATCGGCATGCGCACGCATCCAACGAACCGCTTCTTTCAGGTCGTACACCCCTGCCGGATACTGGGCCTCCGGGCTGAGCCGGTATTCCACAGCGGCCGCAACATAGCCTTTCGCAGCGAGTTGTTGAGCCATAGGTACCTGGTGTGCTTTGGTACCCGAGCTCCAACCGCCGCCGTGAATTAGGAGCACACCGGGGTACTTTTTTTTCTTTTTTTTAGCAGGATAAAACAGGTCGAGGTGGAGTTCGCGCTTCCCGACTTTTTTGTACACCACATCGGTTTGCGCCTGCACTTTTTTCGGCAAATCCGGTGCGATTGGCTGAACAAAGGGATAGTATTTCCGCAGCTTCAAATAATTGCTTTGGATGGAATAGGTTGTATCCCTGGGGAATTCTGCCTGCTGCGCCTGGCCGTTTTTCAGAAAAACCAGGGTCAGCACAAACACAAGTCCATACTGAAAATTGCTGCCTGTTTTTCTCATGTGTTTTATTTCTGTTTGGCTACGATGCTGGCAGCCAGGCTGTTTATGTAAACTTCAATATTGTCGTAAGCCGTACTCAGGTCTTTGCCATTTGCCTGCTTCAGGTTGGGGTTCAGTTTTTTGGACGTTTTCCAATCGTCGGGCATGCCGTCCCCTGAGCTGTCTGTCGGAGGTGTCGTTGAGTTCAGAACAGGCCAACCACCGACATCTTCCTGCGAGTCGATGATGCCTCCTGTACTGCCTTTTGAGCCGGCAACGGTAAACGTTCCATTTTGCACATGCCCGACAATCCGTTGATCCACAGCATCTCTTGAAAGCGACGCGCCGGCAATCTCCAGCACTTTATCGTAGGCAATCTGGGCAGTGTGGGTAGTTACGTTGTTATTGGTCGGGTGCTCCGAAGCCATGCGCATTGCCGCTTTATCGGCTGCCGAAACGGCACCGTAGCTGGAGTGGAATTGGTTGTAAACGCCATAGGTCCAATTGTCGTCAGTTGCCTGCGTGCTGCCTGCTACGTAATTGCCATCGATGTAAAATTTGCCCCAGATGTCGTACACGGCAGTTCCGGCATCTTTGTTTTTGTCGATGGAAATGATGCGCGTTTTTTTGGAGGAAGGTGTAGCCGGGCCGGGTTTGTAGTAGCAGTTGACGATGTTAACGTTCATGCCCTCCCCGCCATAGCAACTGTTGTTGCCCCAATTGTAAATTACATTATTCCGTAGGTCAACCAAATCGGTGAGCGCAAAGGCATCGCCGGCAGCTTCGCCGAGGCGGGGGTTTCGGCTTTCGTGATTGGCCACCAGGTTGTGGTGAAATGATGCATTTTTCCCACCCCAGATACCGCCATAGCCGTGGGCGCCCTTGCTGTGTACCGAGTTGTTCATGCTTTCGGAAATGATGGACCACTGGAGGGTGGTATTTTCATTGGCATATAGTGTTGCACATTCATCTACGGACCAGCTTATGGAACAATGGTCGATCATCAGGTTTTTGTGGAAGCGGCTTTCCAGCCCGTCTGCCTCCTGAATTTTTACGTCGCCCAGCCGAAACCGCATAAACCGGATGATCACATTGTCGGCATTGATCACCACCGGGAAATCCCGGATGCAGATGCCATCGCCGGGTGCAGTCTGGCCGGCAATGGTCAGGTCACCGTTGCGGATATCCAGTTTGGACTTCAGGGTAATTGTTCCGGAAACCTTAAACAGGATGTAGCGCGGGCCAACAGATTCCACAGCGGAACGCAAACTTCCGGTGCCGGAGTCGTTTAAATTAGTTACAAACAACACTTTACCGCCGCGCCCACCGGTGGTTTTTTGCCCAAACCCCTCCGCGCCCGGAAACGCAAAAGCCTCCTCGACAACCTGAACAGGGCCGTCGCCGGGTGTTGGGTCTGGCATATCGCCACCGGATTTATCGCAAGCGAAAAAAGGTGCGGTGCATGAAAATGCAGCCCACAGCAGGATATATTTTGTCTTAAACATTTGTCTGGATTTTTATGCCCACGTCTGGAACTAATGTTATCAACTTGAGGTATTTCAGGAGGAGAGGTCTTTTCAAATTGAACCTTTGACTTTTTTAAGAGAAATTTCAGATCGGGAAGTTTCTGTAAAGTCAGATTTGAAAAGAGCAATTTGAAATTTGAAAAGTTGGAAATCCTAGCGGAGATAGTTCCGGATTTAAAAAAAGAGGCATGGCCGGTATGACCATGCCTCTCGGAAACATCCTATAATCAAACTATTATGAAGCCTACAATTTTGTCCGCCAGCGCGGATCGCCTGTGTCGTATTTTCCGGCGAAGCCGGAGTCTTTAAAATAAAATTCAAGTCCGTCGTAAGGGTTTGCCCACAAATCGCCGGCTGTTCCACCATAGGTCAATGCCGGGAATCCCGAGATTTCCGAACCGGGAGTGAACTTAAAGTCACCGGTTGCATAGGTATTCACGATGTTGAAGCTGGTGGCTTCAAGGCCGGCATAAATACCGCGTACAGCCAGGTTGCCAGTCATCCCTTCATCCCAGGCATGTCCCCAAACCGTATTGGTAATGGTGATGCCGTTAATTACATTGCTGAGTACACCAGCAGTACCCCTCCAACGGAAAACGACGCCATCCGGAGATGCTAATTCGCTCATGGTGCAGGCATCAATCAGGATGGACTGGGCATTTTGACGGGAGACCAGGAATGTGTTGATCTTGCTGAAGGTACTGTTTGTCAAAGCGATATCGTCAGCGGCAGCGTTGCCATCACCATCAGTATCCGTCGTTAAGACGCCATAGCCGCCGATGTGGTGAACGATGCTGTTGTTGATATTATACTTTTTCAGGAATACCTTGGAACGTATCCGGATAATACCCCGGAAGGTGCTGATTACACAGTTGTCAAACGTAAGTTCATTGATGATCGTCTCGTTCGAGTTATTCGGGTTGAACACATAGTCACCGCCAATATCTTCACCGAGGAGTTCAACATCAATAAAACGCACGTAGCCGATATTGGCGCCGTCGGCGAAATTCCAGTTACCAGTGGTGAACAGGATCGCTTTTTGCGTGCCAAAACCATAGGCGCCCCGGATGGTAATAGATTTATCCAGCGGGTCAGTCGGCAGGTTGTACATCACGCCTTTTTTCAGGAGGATCAATTGGCCGTCTGTTGCACTGGCAACAGCATTTTTAACCGCATCCGGATCTTCATCTGCACTCAGGTCAATCACATTCGGGTCGGATACATCTACGCCTTTTTCAAGGGTGACATAGGTCTCCCAGCCGCGAAGTACTGCGCCGCTGTAAATGGCGATTTGGTAGCCGGTCTCGGGCTGCAGGCCAGTGACGATAAATTCACCATTAGCCTGGCCGGTAGCGTCTACATCAAATTCGGCAAGCGGGTTTGCCAGTTGCAAGTCTGCCGTCGTGAATGTTTTGATTTTCGTGACGGCTGCTCCGGCAACTTGCCAGGTTACGCGTGCTGCGACATCAATCACGTCATTCGGGCCCGGAATGTTCAGGATGGACGGGAAGCGTTCGGTCCGAACACTACCGAGATCCGAAACTTTACTGTCGTAAACCGGGTCGGCAGCATGAGCCGTTACGCGCACTTGATAAAGCGTGTTCCAGAGGAGTGATTCGCCGTTTAAAACAGTGTTGTCAATCACAACATAATTCGTGTCCGAATCAAACGTATAATCCAGGGTAGCGAAGGTGTCGCGGCTGACTTCAAGGGTGTATGAAACCGCTTCTTTGATTTTACCCATATTGACAATGATAGCATTGCCTTCAGCCATAAGTTCCTGATTCAAAACCGGTCGAAACAACCGTGTTTTTTCATACACAGTATCTTTCTCGCAAGCACCCAGCAGCAACGCCACGCCTGTAATCAGCAGGAACAGCGTCTTATTTATAGTTAGGCTATTGAATTGCATTTTTTTAAATTTTAGGTTTACAGAAATTGTAATTTGACTTAGAATCCGTAGCCGTCGTTTGTCAAAAAGCCCTGGCTGTTGGTGATGGCTTCTTCCGGGATCGGGAAAATATAGCGCACAACCCCGGGCTTCGGACCTTGATCAATGTAATTCCGCCAATCCATGGTGATCCATTGCTGGTACGTGGTAGCATCGTTGTGCAAACCGAGCAGCCAGGAACTTCTGGTCCAGGTCTGATCGGGAGCCGCCAGGATTTTCCGGTTGGGATTCAACACGGTGAAGTGGCCGCTTTCGTTGAGTTTCCAGTAGATATAATCCGGTAGTTCGGAATAGGTGCCACTGCCGGTGAAGGCGGCGTCAGCCATTTGCTTCAAGGTTTCTACCGTTTCAGCAACTTTGTCCGAATAAATATTCCAACGGATCAATTCGTATTTACGGATCATTTCTCCGCCGAATTCCCATCCACGTTCGTTGACAATGGCCTGGAAGAAGTCGTCTTTGCTACCCGAAACGCCAGCCACATAGTCGTCGACTTTTGATGTCCAGTACTGCGAGTCAAAGGCACGTTGGCGAACCCTTTTCATGGCAGCTTGCGCAGAAGCCGTTGGGCCGTTCAATTCATTTTCAGCTTCGGCATACATCAACAATACATCGGAATACCGGAGCATTGGCCAGTTGATGCCCGTGCCTTTTGCGGTGGATGCGCCCTGGCCTTTGTCGAGGAAGTACCGGCTCCATTTGCCCTGCGAAATATTGCCAACGCCACCGCCGACAAATTCTTCGACAAATGAGGTATTCACCTGATAATAAGCACAGGTAACATCCCTGCGGATATCCAACGTATCAAAAGAATAGTAGTACGATACCGGAATGGCCATGTAGTTGTTGCCAGAGCCATAGTTATGCGAAGCGGTAGCACCACCTTGAACTGTGACGCCAATATTCCAACCCACATCACCGTTGCCGATGGCGAAGGGCACTTCAAAGAGAATATCGTCATTCACCGGGGTGATAAACTTGGCATTGTTCAGGAAAACCTGGCGGTAATCGGCAGGCAATTCCCGGTCTTTCAACGTCATCAGCTTCTCTGTATACTCCTTTGCGATTTGATAGTACTGCTGATAATCAGCCTGGCGCTCCATGTTGAGGTCAGGTGTCAGGTAATAGCCACCGCGTTGCAAGGCTATGCGTGCAATCATACCTAAGGTATATTCCCGGTTTGCCTGTTCGATACCATAGGGGAGTTCATCTGCCCATAGCATGCTTCCCTCGATATTCATCATATCCGTTATCACTTGGGACAGGATAACATTCCGATCTTCCCTTGGGAGGAAAAAGTCATTGCCGGCTTTTGGCGCTTGACGGACGTTTGGCACGTCGCCGAAATAATACACCAGCATGCTGTACCAATATGCACGCAATGTGTAGGCTTCGCCCAGCATGTGGTGCATTGTTTTGTTTGTAAGCACATCGCTGGAATTCAGCGCCTCACTCGCTTCAAGCCCTTCGATAGCGATATTTGCATCGCGAATAGCGCCGTATGCGGCATTCCAGAATTGACGCAAATCACCGTTGGTAGACAGGGCATTCAGATCCCAAATTTGATAGCGATCGCCGGAGCTGGTCCAGCCACTGGAGCGTTCAATGTCGGTGTTCCCGGTCATGTTGTTGGACAAACGGGAGCGAAATCCGTCGACGCCGAAATAATAATAAATAGCATTTACCCCCTTCCGCGCATCATCAACGTTAGAAAATACGTAGTTGGTATCGAAGGTTGAAATGGAGTCCGGGTTCAAAAAATCTTTGCAGGAAGGCAAGAGCATAACGGCCAGCGCTGCAATGATGATTAATTTGCTCGGTTTCATAATAAGTTCGTTTAGCATGATCAAGTTAGAAGGTAATGTTGAGGCCAAAAGTATAGGAACGGCTTCTCGGATAGGAGGAGTAGTCCACACCAGGGGTAAGTGCCGTGTAGGCAGAATTTTGTCTGGATGTACTTACTTCCGGATCAAAACCCGAGTATTTGGTCCACAGGTGTAAGTTGTTTCCTGTCACATAAACCCGGAACTGCGACATACCCAGGCGGCTGATCAATTGGCTTGGCAAGCTATAACCAATATTGATATTATTTAAGCGCAGGAAGGAGCCATCTTCTACAGCCCAGCTGTGAATAACCGCTCCGGCAACACCATAGCTGTTGTGCGACCAAATGGTTTTGTCGGCATTCAGTTGTGCCAGTTGACCGAGATCGGTCACCACTTCACCGGCGGTTCCTGTATAGGATCCGTCGATATCAATATACGTAAACCGGGAATCCGAGTTCATGGTGTTAAGCATGTTGCCGTAGGTTACCCGACGGAATTGGTTGTACTGGATTTTGCCGGTGTTATAAACATCATTGCCATACGACCAGTTGAAGAAGATAGCAGCATCAAAACCATGGAAACGCGCATCAAACCCGAATCCACCCTGGTGCTTAGGCAAGGTGTTACCAATGACCTTACGGTCGTCGCTGTTAATAATGCCGTCGTCGTTAAGGTCTTTCAATTTCAGGAAGCCGGGGCGAATGTTCTGGTTGCCCACTGTGGCGCCTGCATTGGGAACCCCGTCTTTCAGCATGTACGTATTGGTTGTTGCATCGTAGCCATCAAAGTCGTTCGTTGTGTAGTAGCCATCGGTTTCATAACCATAGATATCACCGAGGGTGCCGCCTACTTTGAGGTAGAAGTCATTCTGGTCTCTCAAATCAGTACTGGCCCAGTTCGATTGGAAAAAGCGCTCGGTGGTACCATCCAGCTCTTCAACTTTAGCCCTGTTTATGCCGATATTGACATTGGCAGACAGGGAGAAGTTCTTTTTGTCAATCAGGTATGCCGTAATGCCAAGCTCAACACCGCGGTTGGACGTCGAACCAATGTTGTTCCACTGACTGGAGAAACCCGTGTTGGACGGAATTGCTGATTGCAGCAACAGGTCGCGGGTTGTGTTTTTGTAAAAATCAAGGCTACCAGCAAGCTTACCTTGAAACATCAAAAAGTCCAGACCAATATTCCGGTTTACTGTTGTTTCCCATTTTAGATCCGGGTTGTACAGTGTACTTTCGGAAGGCTTGTAGTAAACGTTGTTCACGTTGCCAAAGCCGGCGCCGCCGCTTGTTGCGGGTTCGAACAGGAATTGGGTCGCAGTGGACGAAATCCGGTCATTACCCGTTTCGCCATAACTGGCGCGCAATTTCAACTCATTGATGAAGTTAACATCCTTCAGGAAGCCTTCTTCGGAAATTTTCCAGCCAATAGCTGCTGCCGGGAAAATACCGACGCGATTTCCTTCGGAAAACTTACTGGAGGCGTCCGAGCGCATGGTAAAGGTGAACAGATACTTGTTGTTCAATTGGTAGTTTACCCGACCGAAAAAGGAAATCCGGTTGGCATCTGTGAATTCCGTGGTCGAGTATCTGTTTGTAGTACCCAAGGCCATATTGGCGAACAGCTCTTCCGGCGTGATCGAAAGGCGAAATTCTTTTGCGCCCACCGATTCAGCGTTTCCGCCAATGGAATAAATCTCATGGCCGAGCAAGATATCCAGATTCTGATTGCGCAAATTTTCGAATTCGTAGGTAAGCGTGTTCAGCCAGCGGTAGGAAAACCGATCTGTGGTCGTTCTGTCACCCAAGGGAAGGCTGCTGCCTTCATTAAATGACTTGCTTGTGAGCGGACCGTAGAACCGGAGATTCTTGTCAAAGCTCTTTTCTGTGGTGACCGTCGTCTGCAAATCCAGGTTGCGCAGCACAGACCATTTCAGCGCCGCGTTCAAGACGTAATTGTTTGTATTGCGCTTTCTCCAGTCCTGCTTAGCCAATTCAGTTGGGTCCACCAGACTTCTGAGGAAGCTCTGATAATCATCGTTCGGGTCCGTTGAAGTCAGGTCGATATCCAGTTCATCAGCAATCCCGTTGATCGGGCGTGTCTGTACGGCCTCTTTGATGCTGATGGACGCGCCGTTTGCCGTACCATTACCGTCAACTTCGGTATTGGTAATCCGCGTGGATGCGTCAAAGGAGAGTTTTTTTGAAATCTTCTGATTCAATTTGAAGTTGATCACATTCCGGGTATAGCCCGAACCGATCAGCAAACCTTCGTCTGTATTGTTGGTCAGACTGAGGCTGATTTTTGTGTTTTCCGTACCACCGCTTACACCAATATTGTGAAATTGCGACCAATTCGGATTTCCGAACAGCTCATCCTGCCAGTCTGTCGGTGCTTTTTGTTTGTACAACTCCAGATCATCATACTTGCCAAAGTATTTTTCAAAATTCCGCAAATCAGCATCAGAGCGCAATTTTGCATACTCGTAGTTGGCCAGTACATACTCATATGGAGACAGAACCTCGTATTTACGATCGCTTGGAAGGAATTTTGATTGAGCAAACCCATTATAGGTTACGGAGATTTTCCCGGGGAGCGGGCGCTTGGTTGTAATTACCACAACACCGTTGGATGCCTGCGCACCATAAATAGCGGTAGCAGAAGCATCCTTCAGCACACTGATGCTTTCAATGTCTGCCGGGGGGATGTCCCGGATGCTGCTTACAATAAACCCGTCTACCACAAACAATGGTGAGTTATCTTGGGTGATTGAACCGCCACCGCGTACCCGGATGACGACCTCGGCGTCGGGTGAACCATCAGTCGTTAAAACATTGACGCCCGGCAGCCGGCCGGTCATTGCCTGTTCAACACTTGCAACCGGAATCTTTTCCAGTTTGTTGCCAGACAGTGTAGCTACCGAACCGGTGAGATCAGATTTGCGCACCGTACCGTAACCTACAACCACTACCTCACTCAGCAATTCTACATTCGGCGTCATGATCACATTCAGCACCTTGTTTGCACCAACGGCCAGCGTTTGTGTGTTAAACCCTGAGTAGGTGAATACCAGGGTATCAGAAGATGAAATTGGCGACAGCGAGTAGTTACCATTAACATCTGTGGCGATCCCCATGCTGCGATTTTTCACAGCAACAGTAACGCCGATCAGCGGCTCGCCTTCGTCGGAAGTCACCTGGCCTCTGATGGTGTTTTGTCCAATGGCCGAAATGCTTCCCAGAACGGAGAAAAACAGCAACAAGGCGATTGGTTTTTGTAAAATTTTGAATTTCATAAATAGAGTTTGTTTAGTACAAAAAAGGAATAGCCGATACATACGGGGTAACAGGCGCCCTCAGAAGCGGCGTAAGAAACAGTCGGATTATTTGGGAATACAGCGTGTTTCAATGCACTAATCGTTTGTCAGCCGGGGTAAGCAAAATATTATTGCAAAAGTATAATTCAGCGTTTGAGCAGAGCCCAAATTGCAGTATTCAAAAATTCACAAAATGATCGCTCAATTTAACATTGCCAAGTGCCAAAGTACCCGGGTAAAGCATCATGTCAGTGCATAGCCAGCATGGTAGCTTGCTGGCCGGAGAGTTCTTCCTTCTTATTTTCTAAATTAACTGCGGTTCCGGACGGTATTCAGTACCGGGCACTGCCTAGTCTTGATAGCCAGTGCAGTGCTGCACGTAGCAAGATCCATGTATGGGCGAGAAGGGTAAGGAGCAACCCGTAGTGTTGTTGCATAATCCTGAAGCGGTCTTTCAAACTTTGCCAGTGCCGTTGTTTAGACATTCCACCCATCAAATATTCGCTGAGTACCCGGTGGACGTTTACAGTTTTGCGGCTCTTTTTCAAAATTCGAATACTCCAGTCGTAGTCGGCGCACAGGTTGTTGGAAATATATTCCGGCGCCAGATTTCGGCGCGGGATGAAAGATTGGTGTACTACCAGCATGCCATACAAGTAATCTCGCCAATGCAATTGATTGGGTAATTTTCTTGTACTGAGTGCACTCATTGTACCCACAGGCTGGCGGGTGCTGCCAACCAACAATGTTTCGCCATAGAGGACATCGGTTGTGTCATCCGACAATTTGGCTAATTTCTCTACTGTATCTGGGGAATGAATATGATCGCCGCAATTCAGAAACCAGACAAAATCGCCAGTAGCCAGTCGGAGTCCTTTATTCATGGCGTCATACAAGCCGCGGTCCTTTTCCGAAACCCACCTGAGGTTTGGCATTTCAAGCGCGTGCTCCCGGATCAGATCGAGCGTGCCGTCCGTTGAGCCGCCATCAATAATCAGGTATTCGATGTGCGGATAGGTTTGGCAGCGAACACTTTTGACGGTGCCCGGGAGCAGGTCGGCGCCATTGAATACTACTGTAATTATGGTAAAACTGGTATCGGGCATTGAGCATTGCGGATAGGTAAACCCTCCTTCAGGCGGAACTGGGGAGCGGTAAACGGTAGAGCTGCAAAGATGCTAAATCCCCGGAAGCGCAATACTGTACAATTCCTGTATTTTGCCGGAAAAAAGCGATATGATCCTGTTTGCCGCTGGTATTTTTCTGAGTTTAATGGGCTCGTTGCCTCCCGGGTTGATCAGCCTGGCTGTGGCTCACACTTCAATTATGCGCGGGGTTTTACCGGCAATGATTTTAGGACTTGGGGCTGCTTTTGCCGAATTTTTTCAGGCTGTCGGGGCGGTAGTTTTTGCGGGTTGGTTTTTGGAACATCCGTATGCTGCAAGTGTATTTCAGATGTTGGCTATTCCAATTTTTCTGGGGCTTGCCATTTATCTCTGGTTTTATGCCAAGCCGCCGAAAGCAACGGAGGGTGGATCAACCGGGTCGTTGGCCTGGCAATTCTGGCGTGGAATTATGGTCAGCTTTTTCAATTTACTGGCTATTCCTTACTGGGTAGCTTATGCTGGCTGGCTTAAGGTAAATGGGTGGTGGCAGGAGGATGGCTGGGCTCTCACTGTGTTGTTTGCGGCCGGCGTTACGGTGGGTACAGCACTTGCGCTAGCGCTTTATGCCTGGCTGGCAACCGAACTCACCCGGCGTTCGGATATGGTGGCCAAAGTGGCGAACCGGGTAGTTGCCCTGATTTTTTTGGGGCTGGCGTTGAAATTATTATACGACCTGATATAAAATAACAAAGTGCCTGACCGGCAAATAGCGGTCAGGCACCTTATAAGTTTAATTAAGCGGAAAAATGACTAGTTTTTGAAGTACGAACTTGCATTTTGTCCACCGTCCTTAACGACTTCCATACGCTTCTTAAACTCATTTGCTTTCTCCAGATCATCTTCACGGGCGTAGATTTCTGACAAGGCAATCAAGGTGTTCAGGTCATTTGGATTGAGACTTTCCGCTTTTTGGAAATACGGCAACGCCTGATTGAACAGCGCAATGATTTCATCGCGCAGTTTTTCGTATTTTTTCAATGCTGCCGGCGAAAAATCGTCTTGTGGCAGTGCATTGAGTTCTTGTGTGCGAACGGCTGCTTTGTTGAAGATCAATGCCCCCAGCGAATAAACGGCGTCGACATTTTTGGGATCGACCTTTTGAGCCTCTTCGTAGTTGCTTTTTGCTTTTTCAAAGTACTCAGCGGCTTTTTCTTCATTATTTGCTTTCATCTCCCGCTGATGCAGGTTGTCGTAAACGCTTCCGAGTGTGACCCATAGGCTAACATTCGTAGGCTCTTGCTTGATGGCCTGCTCCAGCCGGCTGATCAAATCTTCCAGTTTGCCCTTTTGGAGGTATGCGTTGATCTCTGCAAACAGCAAGCCCGGGTCGTTCTGAAATTTAGCGCGCCCTTCGCTCAGCACTTTTTCTGCGGCTGCGGTATCGCCTTTCCCCATATACACATTGTACAAACCTTCATAAACAGCCGGTTTGTCCGTATTGGCATCGTAGCTCTGTTTAAAGTATTTTTCTGCCAAATCCATTTTGTCGGCGAGCTGAGCCGCCAAAGCAGTGATATACAATTGATTGTTGTACTGCTCTGGTTCGTCGAGCAGGCTTCGGGAATTATTCTCGCTAAGAATTTTATGACTTTTCAGGGCTGCCTCAAACGAGAGGAAAGCCTTTTCAAAAGATCCGCCTTCATATTTCGATACACCAATATTAATGAGATGGCCTTGCAGTTCGCCTATCCCTTTTACAGCGTCACTTTTTTGGTAACTCTTGGTAGCCAATTCATACCCCTTGGCAAACGCATTGTATGCAACCAATGCATCATTATCGCCGGAGAGTCTGGCACTGGTGTCGATCATTCGGCGGGCCATGTCGCGCTGCAGGATGGTGTTGTAAATTTCCCCTTTGGTAATCCACGAGGCTGGATTCGCCTGTACTTCGGCATCATTCAATGCCTGGTCTATTTTTGATTTGGCTTCTTCCAACTTGCTGCCGTTATTGGAAGGGTCGATGTTGTAACTGGTAAGCGCCCGGCCGGCTTGTTTGGCTAGTTTACCGGGGTCGTCCTGAGCCTGTGCGAAGGACACGGTCAGCAGAAAGCAGCAGAGCGAGAGAAATGATTTTTTCATTACTTCAAAAATTTTATTTGTTAAGGATCGCGCCCTTTAGACGTATAAACTTTTGGTAAATTTCTAATAGAACGTTAATGGCACTTGTTCACAAAAAACGCAGATAAAGCGTGGCTGGTTATTCGTCCTGGCCATTACCATCAGCAACTACTTCCGGGCTATCGTCATCAGGAGCAACTTTGACTACGGTTACATCTGCAATTTGATCATTATCATTAAGTCGAATAACCTTTACGCCTTGTGTTGCTCGTCCCATTATCCGCATTTCACTGGCTGGCGTTCGTATCGTAACGCCATTGCTGGTGGTGATCATCAGATCGTCTTCATCTGTAACTGACTTAATCGCAATCAATTTTCCGGTTTTGGCCGTCACCTGCATGGTCTTTATCCCTTTGCCGCCCCGGCCTTGCGTGCGGTAATCTTCAAGTGAACTGCGTTTACCAAGTCCATTTTCAGAGACAACTAAAATGGTGGCAGTGGTATCTTCCGGATCTACGCAAACCATGCCTACAACAGCATCATTAGAACCTTCCGCTACACGGATGCCACGTACACCAGCTGTGTTGCGCCCCATGGAGCGTGCGTCTTTTTCATTGAAACGGATGGAACGACCAGAGCGTACGGCAAGCAGGATCTCGTTGTTGCCATTCGTCAGTTTCGCTTCGATCAGGGCATCGCCTTCTTTGATTTCTATGGCGTTGATTCCGCCTTGCCGGGGTCGGGAATATGCCTCCAGGACAGTCTTTTTGATCTGCCCCAGTTTTGTGCAGAAAACAATGAAGTGGTTGTTGATAAACTCTTCATCGTCAAGCTTTTTTACAATTATGTACGCGCGGACTTTATCATCCTTCGGAATATTCAGCAGGTTTTGAATAACCCGACCAGCAGTAGTCTTTCCACCTTCCGGGATTTCGTACACCTTTAACCAGAAACACCTCCCGCTTTCCGTAAATAGCAGGATTGTTTGGTGGTTGGTTGCCGCAAACATATGTTCCACAAAATCTTCATTGCGGGTCCGTACACCTTGCGCACCTCGACCGCCACGACCTTGAGCACGGTATTCCGTAATCGGAGTGCGCTTGATATAACCGGCATGGCTGATGGTGATAACGACCTCCTCATCCTCGATCAAATCTTCGATGCTAATATCCGCTTCATTCAGCTCGATGGCTGTGCGGCGATCATCACCGTAGCGATCCATGACTTCAGTCGTCTCTGACTTAATAATGTCGCGTTGGAGCCCTTCGTCTGCCAGAATTGCTTTATACTCGGCAATTTTGCGCTGCAATTCGTCATATTCGGCCCGTACCTTATCGCGTTCCAGGCCGGTGAGTTGTTGAAGGCGCATGGCCAGAATGGCGCGTGCCTGAAGCTCGGACAATCCAAAACGTTCCATCAAACCTTCCCGGGCTTCTTCGGCATCTTTAGAGCCACGAATCAGCGCGATTACTTCATCGAGGTGATCCAGCGCGATCAGTAGGCCTTCAAGAATGTGGGCGCGTTCTTCAGCCTTGCGAAGTTCGAATTGGGTACGCCGAACAATTACTTCCAGCCGGAACTTGATGAATTCATCAATCTGATCCTTCAGGTTCAGGATGTGCGGCCGCCCGTTAACCAGGGCGATATTATTAATGCCATAGCTGGTTTGTAGCGGCGTGAGTTTAAACAACTGGCTGAGAATCACATTCGCAGCTGCGTCGCGGCGGATTTCAATGACTATACGAACACCTTCGCGGTTCGTTTCGTCCCGAACATCCGAAATGCCCAATACCTTTTTGTCATTAACCAATTCGGCAATTTTTGAAATCAGCATTGCCTTATTGACCTGAAAAGGTATTTCGGTGACAATAATTGATTCCCGCCCCTTGTCATCTACCTCAATATCGGTCTTTGCCCGCACCACAACCCGTCCGCGCCCTGTACGAAAACCCTCTTGCACGCCCGAAAGCCCGTGGATGATTCCGCCGGTTGGAAAATCGGGCGCTTGGACATACTGCATGAGTTCCTCGATATCGATCTCCGGCTTATCTACTGCTGCCAGGATGGCGGTGCAAACTTCCCGTAAGTTGTGGGGCAGCATGTTCGTCGCCATACCTACCGCAATACCGCTGGCGCCATTCACCAATAAATTCGGGAACTTGGTCGGGAGCACAGTAGGCTCCTCGAGCGAGTCATCGAAATTTAATTGAAAATCAATGGTTTCTTTGTCAATATCCCCAAGCATTTCGTCGGCCACCCGGCGCAACCGTGCTTCGGTGTAACGCATTGCTGCAGGGCTGTCGCCGTCCATCGATCCAAAGTTTCCCTGGCCATCAACCAATGGATAACGCAGACTCCAGTCCTGCGCCATTCGGACCATGGTGTCGTACACTGAACTATCGCCATGCGGGTGGTATTTACCGAGCACCTCACCGACGATACGGGCCGATTTTTTATAGGGTTTACTGTAAGTGACACCCAAGTCCAGCATGCCGTATAATACACGGCGGTGCACGGGCTTCAGGCCATCGCGTACATCAGGCAATGCCCGGCTTACGATTACCGACATAGAATAGTCGATGTACGCGGTTTTTAGTTCTTCCTCAATATTGATGGAAACAATCCTCGAGTCCATTCGTAGATTTTACAAGTTTAACTGAGCGGTTGTCCGGATGATTGCGTAGGAAAAGGCAGGATTTTTTAATGAAAAAACACGTGGACAAACCGGTGCGCGAAGATACTAAAATTAACGGTTTTTAACCCCAAAGGAATACCCTCGAAAAAACTTTAATAGGCTTGTAACAAGGTATTAACCGGGCTTAACCAAGATCGGGGTACAATTGGATGTTTAAGGGCTGAATAGTCAAAACAAACTCAAACTTTCGTACACATGAAAAAGTCCATCATCATTGCTTTGTTTAGTTTTAGCCTGGTTCAATATACCGTTGCACAGGTAGCCATTGGTTTTAAAACAGGCGTCAACTTCGCCTCAGTACACACAACGGACCTGATTGATCAGGCTGCACCAGATTTTAATTTCACACCGGGCTGGAATGCCGGCTTGGTCACCGAAATTAATTTCGGTGATTACTTCGCGCTCCAACCAGAGGTAAATTGGGTGCAAAAAGGCTTTACCTGGAACGAGCCTGTCGGCATCCCGATCGGAAATATTGAAATCCCCTTTGGTGTAGTCGCCACCTTCCGCACCAATTACCTTGAAGTACCGCTTCTGGCTAAACTAAAACTGGGTAACGAACGAGTCCAGGGTTATGTGGCTGCAGGGCCGTCCTTCGGTTATGCCATGAACGCGAAAATCATCACACGCCCGCGGTTATTTTTTGAATTTGACCCAATTAAAACAAATGTCAACCTGGATAATCTGAATTATCAACGTTTCGATGTTTCAGCAACGGGCGGTCTGGGTATTCAGGTCAATTTCAACGGCGCCAGTATTTTTGCCGATGCCCGTTATACCCATGGCTTTACGGAGCTGTATGATTTCCCGGTAGTGAATGAAAAAATCAAAAACCAGGGAATAGCGCTGAGTGCCGGAGTGCTGTTCAACTTGCAATCTGCTGCACCTAAAGCAAAACGCCCAGGGACCAGCCGCCCGACCATGCGCCGTTAAACTTGCTTTTTTTGCAAACAAAATACTCCATCCGAAGTTGCTATCTTGTCCGGGGAGGTGGGTTCTACAACCTGCCTCCCTTTTGTTTAAGCGAATATTGAAGTTGTACAAAACACCATGGTTTACAAAATATGCGCATTCCTATTACTGGCTAGTCTCAGCACGGCTGTTTCTGCCCAGAAATCAACACCATCAAAATGGTGGGTTAATTTTTCAGATAAAGCCAACTCACCATTTTGTACATGCCGACCGGCCGAATTCCTGTCTGCCCGGGCGCTGGATCGCCGTGCCAGGGCCGGTATTTCCGTGGTAGAAAGTGACCTGCCGGTAAATCCTGCCTATATAAAAGCGCTGGTTGTAAGCGGTGTGCGGATTCACAGTACTTCAAAGTGGCTAAATTCTGCAACTATAATTGCTGACTCAGCCAGTGCTATGGCGTTAGTTCAGTTGCCTTTTGTGGAACAGGTGCAATATCTGGGACCGGATATAAAAGTCAAAAACCCGCCAAATAAACTCCCTTCAAAACGCCCTGGAATTTCGGCTATCCCCAAGTTGGGGGAAGGGCAGAGTGTATTCGGTTATGCCTCATTACAAAATAGCTTACTCGGTGTGCCTTTTGTGCACGCGACCGGCGACCGGGGGGCAGGAATATGGATTGCAGTTATGGATGGCGGGTTTACGAGTGCTGATGTTTTACCTTTTTTTGATAGTGTTGCATTGCAAGGCCGGCTTTACCAAGGTTGGGATTTTGTGGAACGGGATGGCGCTGTTTATGAAAGCGCATCGCACGGCACTTCCGTACTTTCAGTTATGGCCTCGGACCTGCCCGGCTATTTTGTTGGCACTGCCCCGGAGGCCACTTATTTTTTATTGAAAACAGAAGATACAGGAGGCGAATTTCCAGTGGAAGAGACCAATTGGATTGCAGGGGCAGAATGGGCCGATAGTATCGGGGTGGATTTGATCAATGCCTCGCTTGGGTATACCGTTTTTAACGACACTACTTTGAGTCATACGTTCGCCGATCTTGATGGCCATAGTAGTTTAGGTTCAAGAGGCGCTGCTATTGCTGCATCCAAGGGTATGTTGATTCTGAATAGCGCCGGAAATTCAGGCGAAGACAGTTGGAAATACTTGGGTGTACCTGCGGATGCACCCGGTGTGATTGCTGTAGGGGCTGTGCAACACGATGGAAGCCGGGCTGGTTTCAGCTCAATTGGTCCCTCAGCAGATGGCCGTATTAAACCAGACTTGATGGCCCCTGGCGAAATGGTCGTAGTTGCCGGTAGCTCAGGTACGGAGTTAGGGTTGTCGAATGGCACTTCTTTGGCCGCGCCAATGCTTACGGGCGCCTTAGCTAGTTTATGGAGTGGTTATCCCCAAAAAACAGCAGACGAAATATTAACTGCGGTAACCCAGTATGCTGATCAAGCCTCCCAACCGGATAACCTGCGCGGGTACGGGTTGCCCGATTTGGCACTTTCCTGGCTGGCTTTGGGCGGTTATTTAGTGCCAAATTCACCTAATGATGCCCGGAATGGTTTTTTTGCCTTTGACCGGGAAGGCGGCACATTTCGATTTGTGCTTTTGCCCGGAGTGGTGACCGATCAGCCGCAGTCTGTTGAGCTGCGCGACCTGCTCGGGAACCCAATTCGGCGCGGGACGGTTCATTGGAAACCCGGCTTGTTGTCAACGCTTACATTCTCAGGCATGCAGGATTTGCCGCCTGGTTTTTATCACGTTGTTTTGCATACCGATATGGGGAAACGGCATTTGGCCGGCCTGGTCTGGCCGTAACGCCGACTGTTAGTCGGCGTAGACAGAAATTTCGCCGACTAACAGTCGGCGTTACATTGCCTTGATCCCAGGTAATTCCTTTCCCTCCAGATATTCCAACATGGCGCCACCGCCTGTGGAAACGAAGCTCACTTTTTTAGCCAGTTTCAGTTGCGTGACAGCCGCTACGGAGTCGCCGCCGCCAACCATTGAAAAAGCACCTTTCGTGGTTGCACGCGCTACAGACCGCGCCACATATTTTGTGCCTTCGGCAAATGCGGGCATTTCAAAAACTCCCATCGGTCCGTTCCAGATAATAGTTTTGCTTTGCCGGATGGTGCGCCCATAAGTTTTTGCAGCGGACGGACCAATATCGAGTCCCATCCAGCCATCGGGAATCTGGTTGCTGGGAAAAACCTGAACAGCAGCGTCGGCAGCAAATTTATCGCCGCATACCGAATCGCGTGGCAATAACACTTTAACGCCTGCTGCTTTAGCATTTTTCAAAAATTCTTTTGCCGCTTTCACTTTATCCGCCTCAACGAGGGAATTACCTATGGCACCTTTTTTAGCCAACATAAACGTATAGGCCATGGCTCCACCGATGATGATATTATCGGCAAAATGGAGGAACCGTTCCAGCAAGACGATTTTGTCACTCACCTTGGCGCCGCCGACAATGCAGGTTACCGGTTTTTCCGGGTTTTTCATTACGCGATTGGCATTTTCAATTTCGCGCTCCATCAATAGCCCGAAACATTTGTGCGCAGCATCAAAATAGTTTGCGACAATCGTTGTGCTGGCATGTGCCCGGTGTGCGGTCCCGAAGGCGTCATTTACGTAGACATCCCCAAGTGCAGCCAGTTTTTGAGCAAAGGTTGCATCACCTTTTTCCTCCTCGGGATAAAACCGGGTATTTTCCAAAAGAAGCACCTCGCCGGGTTTGAGTGCAGCTGCTTTTTTCGTGGCGGTTTTGCCAACGCAATCGTCGGCAAAATGCACGCGGGCTTTCAATTTGCGGCGCAAGTGTTGAACCAGATGATTCAGCGTAAATTTCTCCCGGTTAATCGTCCCGTCTTCTTTAAGTTTTTGCAATGGACGACCCATGTGCGACATCAGAATGGCAGAGCCGCCTTCATCCAATATCTGGCGGATGGTTGGAAGCGCTTCCCGGATGCGGGTGTCATCCGTAATTTTATAATTAGCATCAAGGGGGACGTTGAAGTCTACCCGAACGAGTGCTTTTTTGTTTTTAAAATTGATTTTCATATCCGTTTGTGGTTCGTTTTTCACTCAAAAAAACTTGGACCTCCGTGTGTAAATCAGGGAAGTCCAAGTATTGTATTTCCAATGTATTATCGGTTTTAAAAACAAAATTAAATCATCGCAGCAAGGTCGGCCAAGCGCGCTGAATAGCCAGCTTCGTTATCGTACCAGCCAACGATCCGGCAGGTGTTTCCATTAACCTGGGTAAGGCCGGCGTCAAAAATGCAGGAGTGCTTGTTGCGCACGATATCGCCACTGACAATCGGGTCTTCAGTATATTGGAGAATACCTTTCAGTTTGGTCTCGGCTGTGGTGCGGAACACTTGGTTGATCTCTTCAACCGTTGCTGTTTTTTTAATAGTTGCAACAACATCGGTAATGGAGCCGGTAGCCACCGGTACCCGCATTGAGTGGGCAGCAATTTTGCCTTTCAGGTGCGGGGCCACCAGAACAACTGCCTTAGCAGCGCCAGTGCTCGTAGGCACGATATTTTGAGCTGCTGCACGGGCCCGACGCAAATCGCGGTGCGGACCATCCTGGATATTTTGATCCGATGTATAGGCATGAATGGTGTTCATAAAAAACTGCTCTACACCAAATGCTTTGTCAAGAGTCATAATCAAGGGTACCAAGCAGTTTGTCGTGCACGAAGCGTTCGAAAGGATGGTGTCCGTTTTCTTGATCTTGTCATGGTTAGCGCCGATCACGAAGGTTGGTACATCATCAGCCTTGGGAGGGGCTGATAAAATAACGCGTTTGGCGCCTGCCTGCAGGTGGAGTTCGGCTTTGTCACGAGCCAGGAAAATCCCGGTGCATTCCAACACTACATCAACCTTAAGTTCTTTCCAGGGACATTCAGCCGGGTTGCGGATGGCTGAGCCAAGAATCTGTTTGCCATTTACATATAAATATTCGTCGTCAGCGGTTACACCGCCTTCAAACTGGCCATGCATTGTATCGTATTTCAATAAATGCGCCAGGGTTTGATTATCGGTTAGGTCATTAATGGCAACTACCTCAACATTTTTATTTTTAATTAAATTGCGAAAAGTGAGGCGGCCAATTCGGCCAAAGCCGTTAATAGCAATACGTTTTTTTGCCATGTGGATATATTGTTTGGTAACGGATGCGAACAATGGTTTGAGAACAGGGAGTATTCAAATTATGTCGCAAAAGTAGGCTTTTTGACGTAAAAACGATACAAAAACGCTTTAGTGTTATTTTTACAAAAAGCTATTTTTTGGGCAACACTGTTCCGGTCATGGAGAGCCCCGTTCCGTGTTCCGGGTCAAAGTTGGTGGTCACGGCAATGATCTTATAAAATTCGCCTTCCTTGAGAGCGTCGTAGGTAATTCGGATGCTGCCGGATTTGCCGGGAGGAATGGGTTCCTTGCTCCAGTCAACGACAGTGCAATGGCAACCGCTTTTGACCTCGAGGATTACCAAATTGTCCGTGCTGACATTTTTTACTTCAAAGTTTTCCTCATGTGGTATACCAAATGGAATAGTGCCAGTCCTGATTTGCATCGGCTTCCATTCCACCTTCCCGGAATTTTGCGTGGGATCGCCAATTTTCATTTCCTGGGCATAGAGATGACCGGCATGGACCAATAGAATTAAAAAGGGTAAGGCGAGCAGTGATTTCATCATCAAAAATTTAGTGGTCAAAGGTATTCTCCCATTTCGGAACCTGATGAGCGGAAAATCCGGTTTTCAAATTATTAACGTTTAAATAAAACGAGGGTGTCTCATAAGTCCCCACACGCGCAGGTAGTTCCTAATTTACACCACGAGACACGGAGACCACGGCAGATTTATCTCATTGAGGTGGGTTATCGCTGAATCGCAACTTTTGCCTGAATTGCATTGCCACCTGAACGTATGGTTAAGGTATACATTCCGGCAGGTTGGTTGCTGTAATCAAAATTGCGACTTAAGGCTCCGTTATTAAATTCAGCAGTTTGCCGGTCAACCAATTGGCCGATAGCGTTGTGCAATACAAATTCAATTTCACGTTGTGCGCTTCCAGCCATTTCTACAGTAAACCGCCCTGAGTTAGGGTTCGGATAGAGCCTGAACACGTCAAGCCAGGCCACCTCTCCGGTAGCGGAAACAAGTACCACCATTTGTTGCAGTGTGCTTGCACCGCAGTTGTTTATTACCGTCAACTCTACAGTATATGTGCCAGGGGCAGTATAAGCATGCGCCGGGTTTTGCTCAGTACTGGTGTTGCCGTCGCCAAACTTCCACGAATACATGTCGCCGTTCAGCGAGGAATTGCTGAATTGAACCATCAACTGGTCAGCAACGAATGTAAAGTCCGCTTTGGGCAGGTCTAAAACGGTAATATAATTCATTACCATACTCGTATTGGTACCAAACAAATTAGAAGCCTCAAGCACAACAGAATACGTGCCGGGCGCATCGTAAGTCACCGTTGGGTTTTGTTCCGTCGAACTGGAAGGATTGCCTCCTTCGAATGTCCAAAGCCAGGCCGTGGGGTTTCCGGCCGATTGATCTTCAAACTGAACGGTGAATGGAGCACAACCTGTTTGCTCACTTGTCGTAAACGATGGGATAGGCGCTGAACCTACGATCGATACACCTTGGGTATCCGTCGTTATTCCGCACTCGTTTTCTGCAATAAGTATTACTGTATAGTCCCCGGTGGAGGCATAGGTATGCGTTGGATTGGCCACGGTGCTGGAATCACCATCTCCGAATGTCCACAAATAGGTGCTGGCATTGCTGGAATTATTGGTCAGCACAACTGAAAGGCCCGCTGTTTGCGAGGTAAATTCAACTTTTGGCGGTCCCAAAACAGTAACTGTACTGGTAGTAGTACTGCTACCTGCCGAGTTGGTGGCAACCAAAGTAATGGTGTAAATGCCTGGTTGGTTGAAAACCACTACCGGATCGCCTTCCATTGAAGTAGCTGGATCTCCTCCCTCAAACGTCCAGGAATAGCTGGTTGCATTGGCACTGGAGGCGTTGGCAAACTGTACCTCCAGTGGTGCACAGCCTTCTGTCACATCAGCCGAAAATCCGGCGGTAGGCGGCGTTACGATAGTCACTGTTTCTGTGTACGTGCTTGTGCCGCACGGATTTGTGGCAGTTAGTGTGACCATATAAGTGCCGTCGGTCGAATATGTATGGGTGGGGTTCTGTTCGGCGCTGCTGTTGCTATCGCCAAAATCCCAATTGTAGGTTGTGCTATTCGTCGAGCTATTAGTAAAACTGACGGTTGCGCCATTTACCGAGGCCGTAAATCCGGCGGCAGGTCCACTATTTACCGTTACGATATTGGTTTGTGTAGACGTGTTGCTGCCTGCGGTATTGCTGGCTATGAGTGTGACGGTATAGGTTCCAGGTGTGTTATACACTACTGTAGGATTTTCCTCCGCGCTGGACGTCGGTGTGCCACCCGGGAAAGACCAGTTAAATGTAGTTGCATTCGCTGAAGAGCCATTGGTAAACTCAACCGTCAGGGGGCCGCATCCACTGCCTGGCGATGCTGTGAAACCTGCCGTAGGCGGCGTCACGATTGTAATTGTTTCGGTGAAGGTGCTTGTGCCACAAGGATTGGTTGCCGTTAAGGTT
The DNA here is from genome assembly GCA_020636075.1 of Lewinellaceae bacterium. GTDB lineage: Bacteria > Bacteroidota > Bacteroidia > Chitinophagales > Saprospiraceae > M3007. Next base: position 53,808 of record JACJYO010000002.1, read on the forward strand.
ACAGTATAAACACCGTCTTCGTTATAGCTATGTGTGGGGTTGGGTAACGAGCTGTTCGACATGTCGCCAAAGTCCCAGGCAAACGAAGTACTATTTACCGAAGTATTGGTGAAATTAACCAAAGCGCCATTTACTGCACTGGTAAATCCTGCAGTTGGCCCGGCATTCACCGTAACATAATTGGTCTGTGTAGCGGTATTACTGCCAGCAGCGTTACTTACCGTCAAGGTTACAGTGTATGTACCCGGGGTATTGTAAACGACTACCGGATTTTCCACTGTACTGGACGTTGGGGAGCCACCGGGGAAAGACCAGTTGAACGATGTGGCATTATCCGAGGAGGTGTTGGCAAATGTAACCGTCAGTGGTCCGCAACCACTGGTTGGTGTTGCTGAAAAACCGGCCGTTGGCGGCGTGAGAATCGTGATGGTTTGGGTAAATGTACTCGTTCCGCATGCATTCGTTGCAGTCAAAACAACCGTATAAATACCATCTTCGTCGTAGCTATGCGTGGGGTTGGCCTGGTTGCTAGTGGACATGTCGCCAAAATCCCAATTGTACGACGTACTGTTGGCTGACGTATTGGTAAAACTTGCTGTCAGGCCGTTTATCGAGCTTGAAAATCCGGCGGTCGGCCCCGGATTTACTGTGATATAATTTGTTTGCGTAGCGGTATTACTGCCCGCTGCATTGCTTACCACCAGCGTTACCGTGTACATGCCCGCGGTATTGTAAACAACCACTGGGTTTTCCAAGGTGCTGGAAGTTGGCGAACCTCCCGGGAAGGACCAGTTGTATGATGCGGCATTATCCGAAGAGGTGTTGGCAAATGTAACCGTCAGGGGGCCGCAGCCACTGGTTGGCGTTGCTGTGAAACCCGCTGTTGGGGGTGTCACAATGGTTACACTTTGCGAAGTTGTATCTGCCCCGCAGGCATTTGTTGCAATCAGGACAACGGTGTAAGTTCCATCTTCATCGTAAACATGCAACGGGTTCGATTGTGTACTGGTGTTGCCATCACCAAAATTCCAGCTATAGGAAGTTGCTCCGCCAGATGTGCCGTTATTGAATTGTACCGTATCGAGGCTAATCGTTGTCGTAAAACCTGCGGCCGGCACACCGTTTACGGTGATGAAATTCGTTTGCGTAGCGGTATTGGAACCTCCGGCATTTGTTGCCGTCAGGCTGACGGTATAGCTGCCGGGGTTGTTGTAAACGACAGTCGGGTTTTGGTCTGTACTGGCATTCGGCGTACCGCCCGGGAACGACCAATTATAGGAGTCCGCAATGCCTGTTGTAGTATTCGTGAAATGCACAGTCAAAGGCCCGCAACCTGAGGTTACATCAGCGGTGAACCCTGCTGCAGGCGGTGCGATGAGATTTACTGTTTGGGTATTTGTCGTACTGCCACAATCATTTATTGTTGTCAACGTAACGGTGTACGAACCGCCAACTGCATAGGTGTGCACCGGATTCATCACCGTACTGGAATCGCCGTCGCCAAAATGCCACAGGTATGAGGTGCCCCCGACGGATGTGTTGGTAAATGTAACGGTCAGGTTGTCAATGGTTTTTGTAAAGTTGGCAGAAGGAATATTCTGGACGGCGATATAATTGGAATAGGTGATAATATTTGAGCCTGCTCCATTATATGCGGTAAGGGAAACGGCGTAGGTGCCGGAAGTCGTGTAGACCACCACCGGATTTGCCAACGACGAAGAAACCGGCGATCCACCCGGGAACTGCCAAAGATACGACGAGGCATTGCTGGACGATTGATTGGTGAATTGAACGGTCAGTGTTGCACAACCACTTGTTGGATCTGCGGTAAAGTTTGGCGTCGGTACAGTGTTGATAGTTGCGGTTTTTGTAGAATTTCCGCAATCATTTTCAACAAACAGCGTAACGACATAGATGCCTGCCTCCGCATAAGTATACACCGGGTTTTGTTGATTGCTAAAACCGATGCCGTCGCCAAAATCCCAGGAGTACGATAAAGCATCTGTAGAGGTGCTTGTAAAAGTATAGGTCAGATTATCATAAGTGTAGGTAAAATTGGACACAGGCTTGGCCTGAACGGTGATCTGCTTTGACTGAGAAACGGGGCCGCCCGCACCGCTTAGCGTAAGAGTGACAGTATATGTTCCTGGTGTAAAATAGGTTACAGTCGGATTGGTCTGGGTAGATGATGGCGGGCTTCCACCGGGGAAAGACCAAGTTCTGCCCGAAATATTCCCAGATGACAAATCGGTAAACTGCACAGCAACATCTTCACAGGGTTGATTCGGCGACCATTCAAAATCAGCTTCAAGCGGGGGATTGCCACCGCAAGGTTCCAGACAGCCCTGGTTTATCTTTTGAGTCATATAACCATTGATCGACGATTCAGAGTTGCTACTCCACTGCGTACTGCCATTGACACTTGGACACATTATGTATTCATTTCCGACAGGACAGTTGTCGTGGGTGGCAGTGAAGTTGTGCCCGATTTCGTGAGCCGTCATGTTTCTAAGGCTCGTGGAGTTACTTGTAAAATCCTGCAAACAATGGTATTTGAGTGTATTACAAAGTCCTCCAAGGTAGGCAATGCCAACAGTGGATCCATTAAAATTACGGTTGGTCCATAATTCTCCATTGTCAAACGACACGCCGAATCCACCACCATTGCCCCATGAGCGGAACGATGCCAATAGCGTGCTGGCATCCGTGGAGTTTGTCCAGGGGTCTGTTCCGGTTACAACGAACTGCGTTACAATTACAAAAACAATATCGTGATTGAAATTTCCGGTGTAAAGGCCTTCTACATTGTTCATAACACCAATGTTATGATTTTCTACCGCCGTTACCGAACCATATTTGGTATGCATGGCTTTGTCGGACGCAATAGCGATTTCCAGTTCATAACAGGCCATGGATTCAGCCATGTTGCCCGGATCGTTGTAGATATTTTGCTCCTTTTCCTGGTTTTCTTCTGCAGCCAATAGAACACAACCGGCATCCTGGTTTGGAATTACAGCGTGCTCGGGGTAAAACAAAAACAGATCAGGGTCGGCATCCGGTTGGTGGTACCAAAGTGGCTCGATGAAATAGGTGTCGTCAGCCAGTTTAAAATAACCATAGACGAAGTTTTTATCTAAAGTAAGCCTGACTGCTCCGCTACTACCGGCCTCGAAGCCCTTATATGCCCGATGGTCATTCCGCTTTTGTTTTTCCATGCCCGAGTCCGATGAGATCACCAGATGGTAATCCGGTGAAAGAAGGTTGCTGGGTTCGAGTTGCAATTGAAGCGTTTTATCGCCAAGCTGGAGATGAAAAGGGGTGAATTCAGGGGAATTTTGAATAAACTGCTTGATTTCTAAAGGATTCAGCCGATAGATCGTCCATTGGCTCAGTTCCTTTTTTACCGATTCGGAGAGGTCAACTTGTTCCGGTTTTCCGATGAATGTCTGAGCAGAAATTCCGTATGGGATTAGTGCAAGCACCAAAATAACGGTCAGCTTGCAGAACGGACGTAAGTAGTTGAGCATAGTCAAGTTTGAATTTGAAAACGAATAATTTTGATGTAGCAACTGGAACGGCCCTCAGGAGTTCAATGAAGATATAATCGGCCTTTGATAATAAATGCTGATGCAGATAAGCAGGGGGAATGTCAGAAACAACGTTTCTTTGTAGCAATATTTGCATCAAATGTTTAGGGGGGCGAAAGTAGGGGTTGTTTGCAAAAAGAGACTTGGCAAGGTTTGTAAATTGATAATTTCGTCAAAAACAAGACGAATTTGATTATTAGCCCAAGGAAGATCATTTGAAGCCTTTTTTTAAGGAAAACACATAACTTCTCAGACAAAATAAACCTATTACGATGAAGCAGTTTTGCTTACCCTTTCTACTGTTTTTCCTGTTGGCAGGAATTACCCTGTCTGCCCAAAATCAACTGGCCTTTAACACTGCGCAGGCCGGTTTTGATCTGCCAAAAGACAAAGACGGCGGGTCGTTTAAAGATCGTTTATGGTATGGCGGCGGGCTTTCACTGGGCTTTTCCGGCGGAAGCGGATACAGCCTGTTCGCCTTTGGCTTATCGCCGATGGTAGGCTATAAAATTGTGGGGCCACTTTCTGTTGGGCCCCGATTGTCTGTTTTGTACACCTCGCAGAAATTTCCCGGGATTCAAACTTTTAATTTATTTGATGTCGAATTGAGCGTTTTTGCCCGGGTACGGATTTACAGGGGGCTTTTTCTGCAGGGTGAATTAGGCAGTTTGTCCGATCAGTATATTTATCAGGACAATTTCAACGGCCAACTGGGAAAAGGCACCCGCACGCGTCCGGCACAGTATCTCGGCTTAGGGTATAACTTTTCCAATGGCAACGGCGGCGTTGGCCAGGAAATCGCGATTATGTACGATTTTTACGTGGGCAACGATATTAATTCCTATGAACAGCCCTGGCAATATCGTCTGGCGTTTACCTATGGTTTTTGACAGAATAATTAGCTAACTAATTTATTTTAAGTATTTTATGGCAAATCAAAAAATACAGGACATACTCGGCAGTCATGCCGAATATTACCTGAATCATCAAAGTAAGACCTTCGACAAAAGTCAGTTGCATGCGCCTTCTCCCAAGCATGTCGAGCAAATTTGGATGCCCAGCAACCGAAATGCCCAAACACTCCGAAGCATCCAGCAACTGCTTGGCCACGGCCGGCTGAAAAATACCGGTTATGTAAGTATTCTGCCTGTAGACCAGGGGATTGAACATAGCGCCGGCGCCTCTTTTGCTCCGAACCCGATCTTTTTTGACCCGGAAAATATTGTCAAACTCGCCATTGAAGGCGGTTGCAATGCTGTCGCTTCAACCTATGGTGTGCTGGGATCTGTAGCGCGCAAGTATGCCCACAAAATCCCCTTTGTGGTGAAAATCAATCACAACGAATTTCTTTCGTATCCGAATTCCTACGACCAGATCATGTTCGGCACGGTGAAAAGCGCCTGGGACATGGGCGCCGTAGCCGTTGGCGCTACCATTTATTTCGGCTCCGCCGAAAGCAATCGCCAAATCCAGGAAGTCAGCCAGGCATTTGAACTTGCACACGAGCTGGGGATGGCAACCATCCTGTGGTGCTACCTGCGCAACAGCGAATTCAAACAGGGCGATGTTGATTACCACACCGCTGCCGACCTCACCGGCCAGGCCAATCACCTTGGGGTAACCATCCAGGCCGATATCATCAAGCAGAAAATGCCGACAAATAATGGCGGTTACAATGCGATCAAAGTTGGAAAAACGCATCCCAAAGTGTACACTGATCTGACCAGCGATCACCCCATCGATTTGTGCCGTTATCAGGTGGCCAACTGCTACATGGGCCGCGTTGGTTTGATCAATTCGGGTGGTGAATCCAAAGGCGCAAGTGACTTGCAGGAGGCAGTTATCACTGCCGTTGTCAATAAACGCGCCGGTGGCATGGGCCTTATTTCCGGTCGGAAAGCCTTCCAACGCCCGATGAAAGAGGGTATTGGCCTGCTCAATGCCATTCAGGACGTTTACCTGGACCGCTCGATCAAACTGGCTTAATGCGCTCGGATCCGGTGTAAACATTAAATCGGTTTTCACGCAAAAATCCGATCAGGGTCATCCCGGAATCTTCCGCAAGCTCGAATGCCAGGCTCGATGGAGCGCCCACTGCGGCTAGTACCGGAATGCCGGCCATCGTTGCCTTTTGAACCAGTTCGAATCCGGCCCGACCGCTTACCAGAATTATGAAATCCCGAAAGGGTAGGGAATAGGCGCTGCGCATCGCAGCGCCTATTACTTTATCTACGGCATTGTGTCTTCCTACATCCTCCCGGAGCAGCACCAATTTGCCGGTATTGTCAAACAAACCGGCCGCATGCAAGCCTCCCGTGGCCTCAAACGTTGCCTGAGCCGCACGCAGCGTATCTGGCAAGTGGTATATGATTTCGGGCGAAACTATAGGGCGCCCCTTTGCCGGGTAAAAACAACTGACGGTTTGAACGGCATCGAGCGACGCCTTACCACAAACCCCGCAGCTCGATGACGTAAACAAATGCCGGGTCAGGCGGGCTTCGTCGATTGTGATTGCGGGCAGTAGTTCCATGGCAAGTGTATTTTCTGCCAGCCATTTTGCCGTTAAAATTTGAGTTGAGTCTTGTATGATTCCTTCAGTAAACAAAAAACCGGTAGCCAATTCTTCGTCGTCGCCGGGAGTCCGCATTGTGACGGCTATCGAAAGTTGCCGGCGTTTGTTGCTGGCGCCGTGGCCGATCCGAATTTCAAGGGGCTCCTCTTTTACCAGGTTGTCCCGGTGTTCGTGCGTACTGTCAGGAGTTATAGTCTGCGCTGAAACGCTTATGATTTTTGTATCCACAGGTGGTTGTTTTTTTCGCCGGAGCCGGCCGGGGAACGCCGTGCAATTCAGGCTGTGTTTATTTTCCAAATAGTTTTTCTGCTACAAGTTAAACGATACCTTTGCGCCCTCAAATCTACAGATATGGCGATTATTGAAACCCTGCAAAAGGCTGTTGCTGCCGCACTTCAACATTATTACGGCGTGGAAATGCCTGCGGAACAAGTTCAGGTAAATACAACCTCAGCTGAATTTACAGGCGACTACACTGTGGTGGTTTTTCCGTTTGTAAAGTTAGCGAAAAAAGCCCCCGATGTGGTTGGTGCCGAAATAGGCGCTTTTTTGAAAGAAAAAGTTGACACCGTACAGGATTTCAATGTCATCAAAGGTTTCCTGAACCTGGAACTCAGCACCGAATACTGGCAATCATTCCTAAGTGAGTTGCTAACCAACCCCGATTTTGGCAAGCAACCGGACAATGGCCACAGGGTGATGGTGGAATACTCTTCCCCGAATACCAACAAACCGCTGCACCTCGGCCATATCCGAAACTGTTTGCTGGGATGGTCTTGCAGCAAACTGCTCGAGGCAACAGGCAATCAGGTTGTACGGGCGCAGGTGATCAACGACCGGGGGGTCGCCATTTGCAAAAGCATGCTGGCCTGGCAAAAATTTGGGGAGGGCGCTACCCCGGAGTCTTCCGGCATCAAAGGCGACCACCTTGTGGGCGAGTACTACGTGCTTTTTGAAAACAAGTCGAAGGAAGAATATGCCGCCTGGCAAAAAACAGATGCCGCGCGCGCTGTTTATCAGGCTAAAGCCAAACCGGATCAGCCGGAAGATGCTTTTTTTAAAGATTTCAAAAACAACTGGTTTAACCAATATTCTGCCCTCGGTACTGAAGTGCGGGAAATGCTGCTTCGTTGGGAAGCAGGCGACCCGGATACGGTGGCCTTGTGGAAAAAACTGAACAGTTGGGTGTATGCCGGTTTTGATGAAACGTATGCCAAACTTGGGGTCGCTTTTGACAAATTGTATTATGAAAGCGACACCTACCTTCTGGGAAAAGACATCGTTGAAGACGGCCTGAAAAAAAAGGTGTTTTTCCGCAAGGATGACGGTTCGGTGTGGGTTGATTTGACCGATGCTGGCATGGATCAAAAAGTGGTGTTGCGGGCCGATGGCACCTCGGTGTACATCACGCAGGATTTGGGCACAGCCCGCAAACGGTATGACGAACTGGGTTGCGACCGCGTGGTGTATGTGGTGGCAGACGAGCAGAATTACCACTTTACAGTTTTGTTTGAGGTGTTGAAACGCCTTGGGGAGCCTTATGCTGATGGCCTGCATCACCTGTCTTATGGCCTGGTTGAATTGCCTACTGGACGTATGAAAACCCGGGAAGGCACCGTCGTGGATGCCGATGACCTGATCGAAGAAGTGATCCGGGTTGCCCGGGAGCAGGCATCCGAACATGGCGCACTCGACACCTTGAGCCCGGAAGAGCAGGAGGATACTTTGCGCAAAATTGCCTTGGGCGCCTTGAAGTTTTTCATCATCAAAGTCAACCCGAAAAAACGGATGATCTTCAATCCGGAGGAATCGGTGGACCTCCAGGGCCAAACAGGACCGTATATCCAATACTCCGGTGTGCGCATCAACGGCCTGATGCAACGGGTCGAAAAAGAAAAAGTTGACCTGGCACCGGCAGGCTCCTACACCAATTTTGAGGATGCAGAAAAAGAATTGCTCAAAGCCTTGCATGCATACCCAGACACGGTGAAGACTGCGGCTGCCGAGTACGACCCTTCCCACCTGGCTAATTACAGTTACAACCTGGCAAAAAGCTACCACCGGTTCTGGCACGACGTATCGGTGTTCAATGCCGACGATCCGGCGGCAAAAGCATTTCGCCTGCAATTAAGCAAGGCCGTCGGGCAGGTTTTGGCGTCGGGAATGGACCTTCTGGGTATTGAAATTCCACAACGCATGTGAGCCTGCGTTTGGAATCTTCTTGCGGGGCCTAAAACGGTTCTTTTTCCGCCATTTTTCACCTTTTTTCAGTCACGTAGCCCCGGCTATGCAACTGAAAAAAGGTAAATACTGTCAAAAAAAGTCCTCGTTTTTGTCTCCAGCAGAAAATCCCAAACGCAGGCTAAAATTTTTCAGGCCGTGCTGTATCTTGGGGCCCGCCTAAATCAAATTTAATTAAATATGCTCACGGACATTGAAATCGCCCAACAAGCGACACCTAAGCGAATTGTACCCCTCGCTGCTGACAAACTTGGAATCCCGGATGATGCGCTCGAACCATTCGGCCATTTTAAATCCAAAGTTTCCCTCGAATACCTCGACAACCTTCCAGACCGCCCTTCCAGCAAACTCGTTCTTGTTACGGCCGTAAGTCCGACGCCCGCTGGTGAAGGGAAAACGACTACTACGGTCGGACTCGGCGACGCGTTATCCCGCATTGGAAAAAAGACGATGATCTGCCTGCGCGAACCCAGCCTGGGCCCGGTTTTCGGTATGAAAGGCGGTGCTGCCGGTGGTGGCTACGCTCAGGTAATCCCGATGGAGGATATCAACCTGCATTTTACTGGCGATTTTAGCGCTATTGGCCTGGCAAACAATCTGTTGGCAGCTATGCTCGATAATCACATCCATCAAGGAAATACCCTGGATATCGATGTGCGCCGGGTGAGTTGGAAGCGGGTGGTGGATATGAACGACAGGGCTTTGCGCGACATTACCGTCGCGCTCGGCGGGATTTCCAATGGATACCCGAGGCAAGATGGTTTTGACATTGTGGTGGCCTCAGAGGTGATGGCTATTTTTTGCCTGGCCACATCGGTGACTGACCTGAAGGAGCGCCTTGGCAATATTGTAGTCGGCTACACCCGCGATCGAAAAGCGGTGCGCGCACGCGACCTTAATGCGCATGGCGCCATGACTGTTTTGCTGAAAGATGCCATCAAGCCCAATTTGGTTCAAACACTTGAACACACGCCTGCATTTATTCATGGCGGCCCTTTTGCGAATATTGCCCATGGATGTAATTCGGTTATTGCTACGAAAAGCGCACTGAAGTTGGCCGACTACGTGATTACGGAAGCTGGTTTTGGCGCTGATCTTGGCGCGGAGAAGTTTCTGGATATTAAATGTCGAAAAGCCGGGTTGCGGCCAGATGCGGTTGTTTTGGTTGCCACACTGCGGGCCTTGAAATACCAGGGCGGCGCAGATCTCAAGGATCTGAACCAGGAAAATCTGGATGCCTTGGAAAAGGGAATTGTGAATATTGAAAAACACGTCCAGAATATTCGCGAGACATTTGGATTGCCCTGTGTGGTGGCGATAAACCATTTCACTTTCGATACTGCAGCCGAGATCAAACTTTTACAAGATAAATTGGCGCCGCATGGTGTCTCGGTGGTGGTTTCGCGGCATTGGGCCGAGGGAGGGAAAGGCGCCGAAGACCTGGCACGCGCCGTTGTCCAGGTAACGGATACCGCTACCAATAATTTTCGGTTTGCTTACGAGGATTCCATGTCACTCTGGGATAAAATGAAGGCCGTGGCGACTAAGATTTATGGCGCTGCCGACATTTCTGCCGATGCCAGTGTTAAGCGGCAGATCAAAAAACTGGAAGAAGACGGTTACGGCCATTACCCGGTGTGTGTGGCAAAAACGCAATACTCATTTTCTACCGACCCGAAAAAATTGGGAGCACCTACTGGGCACGTGGTTGATATCCGGGAAGTGCGGTTGGCAGCTGGGGCTGAATTCGTAGTAATGATTTGCGGGGCAATCATGACAATGCCAGGTTTGCCCAAAGTACCTTCAGCAGAAAAAATTGACATTGATGAACTCGGTAAGGTAGTCGGATTGTTTTGATTGGAAATTGACGGGCATTTTTTGCACATTGCTGATTCGGACAATGGTATCTTTGCGCCCTCTTTATCCACTTTATTACCCATGCATTCAGAAAATACGAATACTGAGTCGAGTGAATCCCGCAACTTCATCGAAGAAATTATCGAAGAAGATTTACGGTCTGGAAAACACGCCAACATTCATACGCGCTTCCCACCGGAACCAAACGGTTACTTGCACATTGGTCATGCCAAAGCAATCTGCCTGAATTTTGGCCTTGCCCAAAAATATGGCGGCAAATGCAATCTCCGATATGACGACACCAACCCTTCCGCTGAAGAGCAGGAATACGTGGATAGCATTCTTGCAGATGTGCGCTGGCTTGGATTCGAACCGGACAACGTTTTGTTTACTTCCGATTATTTCCAACAGTTGTACGAGTGGGCAGTCAAACTGATTCAGGATGGAAAGGCCTATGTGGATTTTTCCACACCCGATGAAATCGCCAAATTAAAAGGAACTCCGACTACCCCAGGCACCCCAAGCAAATACCGCGATAGCGCCCCGGAGGAGAATCTGGCCTTTTTCGAAAAAATGAAAAATGGGGAATATCCGGACGGTCATTGTGTTCTGCGCGCCAAAATTGACCTGGCTTCGCCAAATATGCACCTTCGCGATCCGTACCTCTATCGTATAAAACGTGCCCACCACCATCGGACAGGCGATGACTGGTCCATTTATCCAATGTACGACTGGGCACACGGGCAGAGCGACAGTATTGAACACATTACCCATTCGATTTGCACGCTCGAGTTTGTGCCGCACCGCGCGTTGTATGATTGGTGCATCGAGCAATTGGGGATATTCCCGTCGAAGCAATATGAATTTGCCCGGCTCAACCTGAATTACACCGTGATGAGCAAACGCAAATTGCTCCAGTTGGTCAATGAAGGCTATGTTAAGGGCTGGGATGACCCGCGCATGCCGACAATTAGCGGCTTGCGCCGCCGGGGGTATACGCCGGCCAGTTTGCGCGAGTTTGCACGACGAGTTGGTGTGGCCAAGCGTGAAAATATTATTGATGTCGGTCTGTTGGAGTTTTGCGTTCGGGAAGACCTGAACAAAAGTGCGTTGCGGCGTTTTGCGGTTTTGGACCCGCTAAAAGTGGTCATTACAAACTACCCGGAAGGAAAAGTCGAATGGCTTGAAACAGAAAATAACCCGGAAGATTCGAATGCCGGAAATCGCGAACTGGCGTTCTCCAATGAATTGTATATCGAACGGGACGATTTTATGGAAAATCCACCGCCAAAGTATTTTCGGCTTTCGCCGGGAGGCATGGTGCGTCTGAAATCGGCATTTATCATTGAATGCACCGATGTGAAAAAAGATGCTTCAGGGGAAATTACAGCGATCCATTGCCGCTATGTGCCCGAAAGTCGCTCCGGGCAGGATACCAGCGGGCTGAAGGTAAAGGGTGTGATTCATTGGCTGTCGGCTACACATACCCGGCGGGCAGAAATCCGGCTATATGACCGGTTGTTTCAGGTAGAAGACCCGGCTTCGGAGGAAGATTTTAAAAAGGCAATTAACCCGGATTCCTTACAAATCCTTTCAAACGCCCAGGTAGAACCTGCCTTGGCAGAGGCTGTTGCCGGGGAACATTTTCAGTTTACGCGCCTGGGATATTTTAGCACTGACCCGGACTCTACAGCTGATTTGCCGGTTTTTAACCGCACCGTTACGCTGCGCGATTCCTGGGCGAAAATGGCTGGCAAATAGGTTAAAAAGTTCCTGTTAGGTGGTTGGTATACGCCAAATGTTGCCAATCCTGACTTATTCGCAGTAATTTTACGATCCCCTGATAATTCGGGGGGTATCTTTGAAACCGCTTATTATTTTTCAACTAAATAAATCTACACAATGAAGCAACTGCTTACAAAATCGCTTCCCCTACTTGCCTTTTTACTGTGCGGGATGTCGGCTCAAGCACAAAACGTTTTTTGGTCTGAAGACTTTACTGGTGGCATACCGGCCGGTTGGACGAATGTTGATGCTTCCGGACAAGGTTTTGTCTGGGAATATTGCGCTAACACTGACCCCGGTTGTGCACCGGTGTTCACCGGTGAGCAAGCATTTCAGGCTACTACTGCCTCAACGGGTTTTGTACATGTGAACTCCGATGGCGGCCTTTCCGGTCCGCTGCCGCAGAACCACGTCAGCCGCCTGACCACTTCAGCCATTGATTGCAGCGGCAAAAGCGTCGTTTTTATTGAATTTCAATCACATATCGGCACTTATGTGGAGCCGATTGAAACCAATGCCATTCTTCGGGTAAGCACAAACGGAACTACCTGGACTAACTTCACGCCGTTTCCAGGTTTGACCGATCAAAACTACTTTTCGGCAAATCCGTACTATTCTGTTTTGGATATTTCTTCTGTAGCGGCTAACCAGGCCACGGTGTACATTCAGTGGCAATGGACGGCTAACTGGGAGTATATGTGGGACCTGGACGACATCGTCCTGTATGATGCAAACCCAACGCCGCGGAATGACCTGTCGATCTCCGACTCCTATTTCTCCCCTTCCAGCATGGTAACGCCGGTCTCCCAAATTGCTACTGACACTTTTGACTTTTTCGTGCTGCTGTCGAATGTAGGCTCGGAAGATCAAACGAATGTGGTTGTGAAAGCATGGGTAACGACAGATACGGATGAAGAGATTTATGCGGATAGTATCACGCTGCCTGTACTCGCTTCGGGTGTTGTAGACAGTTTCGTTTTATTGGACGGCCGATTTGCGCCGGAGTTGCCGGCAGGGGAATACCGGATAAAATACTCTGTGCGTGCAGATTCGGCCGACAGCAGGATGATCGACAACAGCACCAACAGCCGCTTTTTTGTAAATCAAAATAACATCTTTTCAAAAGAGGTCGGCTCGTCTATTACTTCAACCAGTCCGCTTAACCCCAGTGATTGGTATGCTGCCGCTTTGTATCAAATGAGTTCCGGGAGCATGGATAACTACCAGGTTTCCCAGGTGCAGTTTTCATTTGCTACCGATCCTGCAGAATTGCCGGTAACAGATGTCGAGGCTACGGTGTTCCTTTTCCGTGTTAACGATGATGTGCTGCCGAATTATGACAACTTTGATGGTTCGGATTTCTTTTCACCCAGCTTGGAATGGGTTGCTGTAGGGCCATATGAAGCGCCGGACACGATGCAAAATTTCATGTTGCAGTCGGTTCAGATGCTTGATGCTACAACTGCAGCGCCCTTCGTACCGCTTGATAATGGTGCACGGTATATTGTTGCCATCGGGTATGCCGGCAACAGCAATGTTACCCGTCACGTATTTGACACCGAGGCGAACACTAATTTTCCATACAAAGTATCATCCCTTGTATACACGGATCGCTGGTACCTGGCTGGTTTCCAGGACTTGAATACCGTGGCTCGTATGGCCTTAAGCCTGGTGACCACTACGGATAACAAGCCACTGCCGGAAACGACCATGAAGTTGTTCCCGAACCCGATTCGGGAGACTTTGAATCTGGGCTTGAACTTCGACCAGCCAACGAAAGCGACTATCACGATTGCCGATCTGACTGGTCGCGTGATCCGCTTGGAAGATCGTGAAAATTTAACCAATGACATCCTGACCTATCAGCTTCCCGAACTGGCTACAGGCACCTACCTGGCCCGTATCGCAACGGAAGAAGGAACATTGACTAAAAAGTTTGTTGTTCAGAAGTAAAACGAGCCGAATAGGTTAGTTTGTAAAAAAAAGCCCCCGCAGAATTCTGCGGGGGCTTTTTTTATTAGGCCAAAAACTCCAGAATGTGCCGGGCCGCTCGCGCCGAGGCGCCCCCGGCACCCAGTTTTTCACGGAGTTCCCGGTAACCACCCTGAACTGCAGCTGCTTGTGCGGGTTGCAGGATTTCCGACAAGGCACTGCGAAGATTTTGAGGCTCAAGCTCTTCCTGGATCAGTTCTTTGACCAATGGGCGATCCAGTATCAGGTTCACCAGTGAAATGTAAGGCACGTTAACAATGCGCTTTGCAATAGCGTAGGAAAGCGCATTGCCAGCATAACAAACAACCTGGGGCGTACCAATAAGTGCTGTTTCCAGGGTTGAGGTGCCGGATTTGACCAAAGCTGCCGTAGCCTGCCGGAGTATTGGGTAGGTTTTGTCTTTATGCAGTTTCACATTGGGGTGGCCTGCAAGAAATGGTGCATAAAAGGAATCCGGAAGCGACTTAGCTCCTGCAATTACAAAATTATACTCCGGAAAATGCGGCGTAATGGACAGCATTGCCGGCAATATCCGTTGCACTTCCTGCATGCGGCTACCAGGGAGCAGCGCAATTAGTTTATCCGGTGAGTCCTGATTTTTTATTGGCTCGATGACATCGAGCAAGGGATGACCGACGTATTCGGCCTGAATATCAAATTTTTGATAAAATTCCGTTTCAAAAGGGAGGATAACCAGCAGTTTGTCTACATCTCTTTTGATTGCTTTTGCTCTTGAACTGTGCCATGCCCAAAGTTGCGGTGCGATGTAGTAAATCACGCGGATCCCCTGTTTTTTTGCCCATTTGGCGATGCGCAAATTAAATCCCGGGTAATCGATCAGTACAAGGGCATCAGGCTTGAACGCAAGGATGTCCTTTTTGCAAAAGCGAAGGTTCCCGAGTATGGTTTTCAAGTTTTTCAAAACCTCCCAAAAACCCATGAAAGCCAGATCGCGGTAGTGTTTGACCAGTTCGCCGCCGGCAGCCTGCATCAGGTCGCCTCCCCAGACACGGCATCGTATGCCAGGGTATTGTTTTTGGAGTTCCTTAAGCAGGTTGGAGCCGTGCAGGTCACCGGAGGCTTCTCCGGCGATCAGGTATAATTTCATGTGCCGCGAACTTTTAGTTCGCGAAAATACTGCGAACTAAAAGTTCGCGGCATTTCTTTTAGGGAAAGGTCAATTAAATCGGGCTAGGTTAATAAAAAACCGGCAGCCTGCTAAAATTGCAGGCTGCCGGGTCCCAGCATTTGGGTGCGTTTATTCCTAGATTGAACGAACTAAAAGTTCGTTTTACTTCGCGATCACAAACGGACGGGAAACCATTTCGCCTTTGGCGGTAGCGACCAATGTGTACATGCCATTTGGCAAGTTGTTGGCACGGAAGGGCAAAAATTGCTTGCCGCTGATGTTTGCATGGTTTTGTTCCGAAACTACGCGGCCGAAAGCATCTACAATGCGAATTTGAACATCTGCTGTCTCTTCCACTTTCACGGTAATGGTAGCGGCATCTACAACCGGATTCGGAGCAATCGAAACACTTACCGATTTAGCGTCCAATGTCGGCGCCGACGTCGAAACGAAGGGGATTGGTGTGGATTCTGCATTGATGATCTGACCAGTGCTATTGTCGATAACCATAGTAATTGCGTGCATGTTGTCGATATTATAGCTCGACGGGAAAAGGTAGGTGCTCGTATACGACATCACAGAACCTGCAGGGTTGTTCGCCGGTACGCTGCCTGCCTTACCCGAAAAACCGCCAACAATAGCGCGAGCGACGTGATTATACACCATGTTTGCCGCGGGAACCGGGCTGGGCAGACTTTCATACCCTCCCATTGGGCCATTGCCGCCGCCGGAATAGGCATTGACTTGATTATAATTGCTGGCCGATCCAGTGACGCCTTCTTCGGTAAATACCACTGCAATCCGGTAGTCACCATTAAGCTCTTCTAAAAATTGGAGCGAACTGGTAACATCAACTTTACGGATGGTCGTATTCAGTTCAACGTTTTGTGTAACAATTACTTTGGCAGGCTGCAACAGGTGATCAATGAGAGCGATCTCGAAGTTAGGATTGCCACTCAAGGGATCGATATCTGCTTCCCGCTCTACCAAACCGCCCGGATAGCCACCGATTAAATCGCCCATGCCGTTATCATAGGTGGCATTGCGCATAGGGTCGTTATTGTGCACGGCGATCGGGATGGCAAGACCTTCGTACTCATGGGCAATATGATCCATCATTACGGCGCCACGGGGGCACCACTGGCACCAGGTGCCGGTGCCTTCCTCAATAACTACTTTGCGGCCAGGCTGAGGCTCTACACCGGTGACGCTAAAGGTTGCAGAGCCACCATTGTCTGAAGGGTCATTATCGCCTACGCCATTCACATTAGTTATTTCCATCAAAAAAGAAAAGTTGTTAGGGCCAAGTTCAACGGGATAGGGGACTGTAATCAATGCACTTTTGCCGAACTCAAGGTTTTGATTTGTAAAATTGATGGTGTCTGTGTTGGCACCGCGAGTAATCAACACATCAAACGAGGTAATTGTAGGGAATCCATTATTGCGAAGGGTACCTGCAAGAGTTACATTGTGTCCAACGAGGAGCTTGTTGAAATTTGGAAGGAAAGCAGGAATGGCTTCAACATACTTGCCGGCACGAACGCCTGTCAGGCTGGCACGGACAATATCGTCCGGAATTACCAACTTTATATTGTCAAGCATAGCACCGAACAACCAACCACCACCGTCGTTGTACACAAAAGCGAAACGTACATCGCTCAGGCCAGCATAGGCAGATACGTCAATATTAACGTTGCTTTGCCAACCACCTGTGTTGCCAAAGATTTGGATGTCTTCCCAAGTAGTACCACCATCTTTGGAACCAACCAATTTAAACGACTCCTTAATCCCTGACTCTGTACCGTTACGGTAAAGCAGGTCAAATAAAAGATACACTGTTGTATGACCAGAAAGGTCGGCAGGTGGCAGCGTCAGGATTTCATTTCCTTTATCACAATCACATTTGTCATCATTGGTACCAAGAATGTTGGTTGAATGGCCGCTCACATTAAAATAAGTAGACGTATGGAAAGCAGCGGTCCCGATCAGCCAGCCGCCATCGCTGGCGTTTGACGATTGTGACCAACCGGCAGGCAGGTTTGTCCCGCTATCAAAATTTTCTTCCCAAAGCACGGTGCCCTGGGCTTGCACATTAGCCACAAAGGCTAGGAATAAAGCAGCAAAAAGTAGTTTTTTAATCATTAGAAAGAGCATTTGATGTTAAATGATAATTTGCAAAATTAGAAATTCATAATCGTATATCAGCCATATTATTGAAATTGCCAATAATTGACATAGCGCTAAACACGAATGATTTTTTACTTCCCGGGCAACAATGACCCATCTTCCGGAAAATGGTTGTACCGAATGGGAACTTCCGTTGGCTGGAATTGTTATGGAGCGGTATTTTTGTGGCAATGAGCAATTTTGTAATGAACCTTGAACCGCGCGACGTTTTTCGAAACCTGGAATTTGATAAGGTTTTAGAACTCCTGGAATCGGAGGCCATGACTCCAATGGCTGCCAATTATTTTCAGGTACTTCAACCTTCAACGGCATTTGAACAAGTTGACCGCTGGCTGCGCGAAGCGAAAGAATTCAAATTGACCCTGGAAAAGAGCGACCGGCTTCCACTGGAGATGTACGCTGACATTCGCCCCGATTTGCGCCTTTTGGGCAAAACGGATTATACCCTGGGGGCTGAGTCTTTCCAGAATATTCAACGCATTCTCATCGTCATGCGCGATGTGTTCCGGTTTTTTAGCGGCTTCAAGAAGGAAATCTATCCAAATTTATTTAACCTGATCCGCGACTTATCGTTTGATGAGGAACTGATAAAGGCCATCAGCGCAGTATTCGATGATGAAGGTGAAATCCGCCCGGATGCCTCTCCTGATTTGGTGCGTATTCGTCGGGAAAAGCAACATAAAATCCGGGAAATCGATCAACGTTTCCGCCAGATCATTCAGGATTACCGGAGCAAAGGGTGGCTTTCCGAAACCCCGGAGAGTTTTCGAAACGGCCGTCGGGTATTGTCGGTGCCAGCCGAACATAAACGCAAGATCAGAGGTATCATTCACGATGAAAGCGATACCGGGAAAACGGTATTTATCGAACCGGAGCCGGTCGTTGAACTTAATAACGACATCTTTGATCTGGACAGCGAGGAGCGCCGTGAGATATTCCGCATTCTTCGGACGCTAAGCGCCACGATCCGTCCCTATGGTCCTCAATTAGAGCAATACCTCAATGTATTGATAAACCTGGATGTCGTACAAGCAAAGGCACGTGTAGCAATGGCGATGCGGGCAACCATGCCGGTCTTAAAGGAAAAACCGCTGATTGGCGCTCGCAAGGCGTACCACCCCTTGCTTTATCTGAAAAACAAAGCGCTCAAACGCAAGACCATTCCATTTGAATTGCGCCTGAATGCGGAAAATCACATCCTGGTCCTTTCCGGGCCCAACGCCGGGGGGAAATCGGTGGCTATGAAATCGGTTGGTTTATTGCAGTTGATGATTCAAAGCGGCTTGCTTGTGCCAGTGCATGAGCTCAGTGAATTTGGTATTTTCACGCAAATTTTTGCCGATATCGGAGACCAACAGAGTTTGGATGATGACTTGAGCACCTATTCTTCCCGCTTGCAGAACGCAAGGGTTTTCCTGGAAAAGTCCACGCCAAAGACCCTGGTGCTGATTGATGAAATGGGCAGTGGGACCGACCCGAAACCAGGAGGCGCCATTGCCGAGGCCATCCTTCGAGGGTTATACCGCAAGGGCGTTTTCGCTGTAATCACCACGCACTATTCCAATCTGAAAGTTTTTGCTTTTCGCAATCCGGGCGTGTTGAATGCCAACATGCACTTTGATAAAGACAACCTTTCGCCAACATATGAGCTGAAAGTTGGCCGGCCTGGCAGTAGTTATGCCTTTGAAATTGCTGCTAAAAGCGGCCTGCCCCGGATTATCATCGATCATGCGCGCAATCGCACCGGAAGCGAAACCGCGGTGGATGATATTCTGATCGAACTTCAACGTGAAAAGCAGGAATTGGAGGAACATTTACAGGCGGTACGGGAAAAAGAACAGTCCCTGGAGCGATTGATCAAGACCTATGACAGCATGCACAGCGATCTGGAAATCAAGCGCAAACGCCTAAGACTTGATCAAAAAGAATTTGAACTGAGGCAGAGTGCCAACACCAGTCGAGAGGTGGAGAAAATGGTGCGCCAACTGAAGGAGGAGAAAAATCTGGAAAACATGCAAAAGGTTGCGCAAAAGCTCCGGCAAGAGCGCACCGAAAAAGCGCAACAAGTTGACTCCATAAATGCGGAAGTCGTTAAACTGGAAGAAAAAACGGGCCAGACAATCTCGAAACCCTTGCAGGAGGGCGATTATGTGCGCCTGCGGGCAGGTGGTGCAACTGGACAAATTGAAAGTTTAAAAGGAAAAAAGGCCACGCTCACCATGGGGGGCATTACGGTTAAGGTGCATTTGAGCGACTTGATCCCGGTAGCCGCGCCGGTTCGGCAATCGTCCGGCGGCACGAATATGGACATCCAACATACTGCAGCTTTTGAATCAAAAATTGATATTCGCGGCCTTAGTAAGGAGGAAGCCCTCGATACCCTGGAGAAGTTTGTTGACAATGCCTTGCTTTCCGATGCGGCGGTCCTGCGGATACTGCATGGCAAAGGCGTTGGGGTATTGCGCAAAGTGGTGCGGCAAAAACTCCGGGAATATGGTGGAAATATTGGCCGGGTCTACCATCCGGAACAAGATTCCGGTGGCGATGGCGTCACAATCGTCGAACTTGTTTAATGGGCTTGCATCAGGTACCTACTTTCCTTTTTTGCCGATCTCAATAAACTCATGCGATGCCCGTTCCGGGTAAAGCGCAGCCGCATCAGCATTTTCACCGACAATATAGTAGTGAACAACTTCAGCAGCTGGTACCTGGGCGCTAAAAATGCCATCTCCGGCAACAGCATCGCCATTTGTACCCGCATCATTCATTTCTACCGATTTAAAAGCAAACATGGGATGATTGCGATAGTACAGATAGCCAGTTTCGGCGTTCTTTAAAGAAGCGGTTATCACCACGGTGTCCTTGTTTGTTTTATGCTGGACATTTTCAATAACCGGCTGCGCTTTGCTTAATGCCGGGTGTGCGGAAAGGTAGGTTGCCCGTTTTTCAAGCAACTGCCGCAACCCAATGATCTTGTCTGGTCCGGAAACCATGGTTTTGTCCAGAGAGTTTTTAAAATCCTCATAGGTGTACAGCTTTATCGGATCACTTTTTACCCATGGGTCTATCTCTTTCATCATTTCCTGCGCTTCTTTAAGCCACAATCCACTTTCCAAAACTTCAGATACAATTGTTTTCATGTGGGCCACATATACCTTGCGGTACAGCGGTTTTTGTAACAACTTGGAAATCAACGGGCGTTTGGGGAGATTGTAACCTGTGAAGGGGCTAAACTCAATTAACTCCTGGTCAGACATTTGGTTAAAACTGTAATCGCGGCGCCACCCACCGAATGCCATATTCAAATCCCAGATCAAGGGATGGCCTACGCCGGTACTATCGATCCACAGGTAATAATTGTGCGAAAGCGAGCCGGTATAACTATCCAGATTAACAAGCACGTTATTCAAAGCATGCATCCACAGCGTTTGATCGACATTTAAAACCGTTTCAACCTGTTCCGGGGCCTTGTTCAGCACTTTGATAAGGTGCAACAACGGTTTCCAACTGGCCGGATCATCCACTTCATAAAAAGAATCATAGCATCCCGGACTTTCATTCAGATAGACCAAAGATGCATTTTCACCCTTTGGACATCCACTTTGACTACGTACCCGCTTCCAGTTGTCCGGATCACATTTTACCAAGAAACCAGAAGATGTTTTAAAATGCTTTTCCAAAAACAGCTCGTCAATCGATTCTGTGTTGACATATAATCCGTAAAACTGATCGTTCACATACAGTTTCGTAAAGTTGCACAACGGTGCGGGCATATATCGGCGAATGATCGCGTAAGCCAACGGGTCGCGAATGAAACTGGGGTCCAGGAATGCATTTGACAATTTAATTGTACCCTGCCCGTCTTTTAATGTTTGGGTTTTGATCAGATAGTCCAATTTGACATTCATCGGCAATTTTTTGATCGTTTCCTTTCGTGTTCGGAAGTAGGAACTATTGCCTTTATAGCGAATACCAACGCTGTCGTATTTGACGCCATTTACCCATGCTGTCCCAAGCAAACGTGCCGATGGATTGACATTTTTTAAGGAATCAAGTTGACTGTCCCAAGCAGAACCGGGCAGTTTAAGGCGTACTTCCTGAGTGCCTTTGCCATAAAAATCCTGCGCTTTGCCAGTTGTTGTAAACAGGCAAAGTATGGTGGCAACCAGTAATATTAGTATGGAGCAACTGCGCATACAGAGGGGGAGTTAGTTAAAAATATGAAGGGCGGTATTGCTTACGAGTTTGGCAACCAAAGGTACAACAGCCATTTTTGAATGGTAAAAACAGAACACCACCGGCCGGCAAAACGTCCGGCCGGTGGTGTTTATTTTAAATTACACACGCCGGCTTATTTATTCAGGTCGCTCAATTTGACCTTATACGGCGTATTCGTATAGTCTCTGGGCAAAAACAAAACAGTACCTGGGTTTTCCGAAAGAAGGTAATAATCCAGTACCGCATCTTCAGATGGTGCGTCAATGCTGACCGAATAATTTTTCATGCCCGAAGGCAAATTGTTCGGTGACTCTTCCGCCATGACCATGGACTGATAGGGTTGGTCGGCTGCAAAGCGATAATAAATTATCATTTTTTGCGGGTACCTGTCCGCTTTGGCTGTAATCCGGAATGTATTCACTTTTTCATTTTCAAATTTCCCACGGCCCTGGACGGCAACATCGCTGATCGCAGATGGCAAAGCATTCAATTCCGGATGCGAGCTCAGGAAACGGGAGCGCCGGGACATCAGTTCCACAATTCCCGGGATTTTACTCTTGCGCCCGATCGTTTCTTTAAGACTGTTTTGAAAATCTTCCAGACTGTAAATTTTATTCTTGTCGTCATTAAATGGCACGACGATCATCGATTGCAATTCCTTTGCCCGTGCTTCATAAGCAGCGTTGGAAAAGTAATCGTCATTGATCTGGCGGATGTGCGCGAGGTATATTTTCCGGTTGAGCGGATCTTGCAGCAGTTTGCTGATCAGTGGCTTGTAGGGATTGTCGGCATGGAGCAGCGGATCAAGGCGTTGGAGATCGCGCAAATCGAGATCGCTGCCTTTTCCGGTATTTTTAAAACTGCCGAAACTCAAATTCAAATCCCAGTGAATAGGCTGAAAATGGCCATGATTATCCTGATACAGGTAATAGTTGATGCTGTAGTGGCCGCTGTAGCTGCTTAAATTGACCATGACATTATTGAGCGCAAGCATCCACAGCGCGCGGTCAACATCCAGAACCTGTCCGCTTTGATCCGGAGTTTGGTTGAGCACTTTGGTCATATGCCGCAGTTCCAGCCAGCCGCGATCTGATTTCATCTCAAAGTTATTCAGATAGCAATCCACGTTTTCTTCATATTCCAGAGAGCCGTAGATGTTTTGCTTGCAATTTGTTGCATCGCTTTCGGTCTTATAGTCTACCCCGGCTTTAAACAGGGGGTTGTCTTCGGAGCCATAATGTTTGCGTAAAAATTGCCCGTCCACGCTCTCCAGGTTAATAAATACACCCACGTACTCGTCATTGACAAACAACTTGGTGTACGATGCCTGTGGCGATGGCATGTAGTTGGCGGCTATTTCATGAAACAGCACTTCGCGCACCAAGCTCGGGTCGCGCAATGCGGATGACAGTTTTATAGAAGAATAGCCCTGATGGTTTTGACCGGACTTTACGAAGTCCAATTTGATTTGGAAAGGGTTGCGTTTCATGCCCATTTGGTAGGAGTTGTTGCCGCGAAAGCGAACGCCTACGCTATCGTACCGGACCTGGTCGACCACCAGAGAGCCCAGCATCATGCCTTCTCCGTACAGACGCATCGAATCCAATGCATCATTCCAGTTTTTAGCCGGAAGTGTTATCCGTATTTCACCAAGCGTCTTTTTTTCAAAAAACGGACGCGCAGATTGGCCACTTTGTGCAAATCCTGCAATTGGAAACAGGATGATCAAAAGGAATAGCAATTTTTTCATAAGAAACTGCTGAAGAGTTAGAAAATGTGTTGTTTTGGTTGCGGGTGCAATGATACAAAAAGGCAAGCGAGTAAATAACCGGAAGCCTTCCATTTGCCCGATAAAAACCTGTTTATGGTGTAAAAAAAATGCTCAAATGATATCTTCAAACTCAGATATTAATCCTGCAGGGAAAGCCCGGTTATCAGCTTCAAGGCGGTGAAGATGTAGCTGATTCATCACTTGTTGAAGTGCTTTCACCAGCGATTGGTCTGCCCACGTACTGATAGATTCCATGGTGTTCAACTGGTCGTTGGAACCGAGTTTTATGCCAATTTCATAGGCCTGGTTTTCAAATTTTACCGTTACCCGGTCATCCATTTTAAACACGGTGATCTTGAGCTCAGGGTGTTCAATATTTCCAATGATGCGCATTGATCTGAATTATTTGTATTTACAAAATGGGGGTTGTGGACTAAATGCCAGTCCTGTCATTCCATTGACTTCGGCTCCTGAAATACTTTGGATAACGAAGCGCCCGCCGCTGCTCCAATCATAGTGCCGCCCAGGCTAACCCAAACATCGCCCCAGGCACTGATACCATTAATCGCCATGCCAAGCACAATTACAGGGTTAAAAGCCGCAATGGTTATTCCACTAAAGGCATAAACGCCGGCTGCAGCGGCAAGGCCAACTGCCAGGCCTGCAAATCCTTGGGTTTTCTCCGATGGCCAAACTGAAATGCCCAGGTAAATCATAGTTAACAAAAATGCTCCTATGGCCTCCGCAAAAAGGGCGCTGATCGTGTCATATTTTCGCAAAACCAGGTCAGCCTCGCCACTGCTACGGATCAAAAATGCAGCTAAAACCGCAGCAAGTACCCCTCCTGCAATTTGTGCCAGCACGTAATACGGGAAATCCCAGCGTTCTAATTTGCCCTGCATCAGCGCTGCAAGTGAGATCGCCGGGTTATATTGCGCCCCCGAAAATTGCCCCCCTATATACCAAAGCGCCGCCAGGGCACTTCCATAGGCCAACGGGGGGAATTCGCCGGCATTGTTTTTATGCACCAGCGTGATCATGATAACCAGAATGAATGTTCCAATTCCTTCCATCAGGAATTTTTTCATAGCCCCTTATTTTTGCCGTTTATAACATTTTGCTCACCGCCAAAAATATTGAAAATCTGTATGCGCCATCTGTTCATTTTCATGTCTTTGTTTTTTATAAGTATGTCAAGCACCGCTCAAATGCCGAAACAATTGCTTAGCCCGGAACTCCTGTGGAAAGTTGGAAGGGTTTCTCTGGAATGTGTTGCTCCCGACGGGAAATCTGCCGTTTATGCCGTGCAACGGTATAATACGGAGGCAAATAGCGGCACCCGTGTTTTGTACTTGTTAAATCTGGAAAACCAGGAATCGCGTGCGCTCACCGATTTGAACGGTAGTGCTTCCGATGCAGCATTTCATCCATCTGGCGATCGTATTGGCTTTATTCGGGATGGGAAACTATGCGAGATCGAGCGAAACGGGTCTGCAATCCGGGTTGTTTCCGATCTTGAAATCAATGGCTTCAAATATGCTCCCGATGGAGAACATATCCTGTTTGCCCAGGATGTTGCCTTCGATCCCAAACCTACGGATCGTTACCCCGATTTACCTCAGGCGACCGGCCGGATTAATGACGGCCTCTTTTACCGGCACTGGAAATCGTGGCATGACTACAAATACAGCAATATCTTTTATGTGAAATACCAGGAAGGCAAATTTTTCGGGAGCCCTATAAACATTATAAACGAACCGTATGACTGCCCGCTTCGTCCCATGGGTGGTATGGAGCAAGTAACCTGGAGCCCCGACAGCCGGTTCATTGTGTACACTTGCCGCAAACTTCAGGGCACTGCAGAAGCGCAAAGCACAAATTCCGATTTGTACCTCTACGAACTGGCCTCCGGCAAAACCCTGAATATTACGGAGGGAATGCCGGGCTACGATATCGATCCGGTTTTTTCGCCGGATGGGCACTACCTGGCCTGGACGAGTATGGAACAGGCCGGATACGAAGCGGATCGCACCCGGTTGATGATGCTCGATACCCGCACAAACAACCGGGAGGAAGTGCTGGCAAACTGGAAATATGAAATCAATCACCCACAGTGGGCAGTGGATGGAAAATCGTTGTATTTTCTAAGTTCCAGGGATTATACTTATCAGATTTTCCAGGTTGCCCTCTCCGGCCAAAACGCAAAACAAATTACGGAGGGCCAGCACGATTACACCGATTTCAAGGTTGCCGGGAAACAACTCGTTGCCAGCAGGGTCTCCATGACTACGCCCGCTGAACTTTTTTCTATAGACCCACAATCGACCAATGTGCGCCAACTTACTACGGTAACAGCCGACCCCTGGCAGTCGGTTAAACAGTCCAAAGTTGAGCGCCGCTCGGTAAAAACAGTGGATGGAAAATCGATGAATGTCTGGGTTGTGCTTCCACCAGATTTCGACCCTGCAATGAAGTACCCGGCGTTATTGTACTGCCAGGGCGGGCCGCAAGGGGCACTAAGTCAGTTTTTTTCCTATCGTTGGAACCTGCAGTTGATGGCGGCGCAGGGCTATGTGGTCATCGCACCCTGCCGCCGGGGCATGCCTGGAGGACCGGACGGGCAGGATTGGAATGCATCGATCAGCAAGGACTGGGGTGGCCTGGCCATGCAAGACTTGCTAGCTGCTACCGATGCCATTGCCAAGGAGCCGTTTGTTGACGCAGGGCGGTTGGGCGCTGTTGGCGCCAGCTTTGGCGGCTATTCGGTTTACTGGCTCGCCGGCAATCACAACAAACGTTTCAAAACATTCATTGCGCATTGTGGCATGTTCAATACAGTGAGTTGGTATGGCACGACCGAAGAGATGTGGTTTGCCAACTACGACCTGGGCGGCCCGTACTGGGAATCACCTGGAAGTGATGCCTGGACCAAATTCAGCCCGCACCAATTTGTTCAAAATTGGGACACTCCGATAATGGTGATGCACAACGAACTCGATTTTAGGGTTCCGTTTTCGGAAGGTATGCAAGCGTTTCAGGCTGCCCAACTCCGGGGTATTCCCTCGCGTATGGTGAGCTTCCCCGACGAAGGGCACTGGATGTCCAAGCCTCAAAACAGCCTCATGTGGCAACGGGAATTTTTCGGATGGCTGGACCGATATTTGAAACCGTGAGAATGATTTGCGATTTTGGATTTACGAATTACGAATGGCGCACCTCATGTGATTAGGCAATACCACATGTGCATTCTTTTGTTTGCAAAAGTGTAAAAAATGCCCGTAGTAGAATAATGAACTAATCGTAATTCGTAAATCCAAAATCGTAAATGAAAAAGCCCTCACCCAGCATTACGCGGATAGAGGGCAATCCCAAAAACCGATTACATCGTTATGCGGACGGGTATTTTGATACCCGGGCAAGTTGCAATTGTAAAAACCTGTGTTACAAAGTCAGGCTTTATTGGAAATTTATAAAGGGGGAATTTACCACATCGGGTTTGGCCAATTGCCAGGAGAAAATCAGCAAATAACCGGCACAAAAGTAGGTCTAAAAAAACAGGTCATGATACCCGCCAAACGGTATTTATCGAATTAAACGCTACAAAATGTTTAATTCCCGATTTGCGATCTGCTCAAAATTTGCCCAGGGGCGTTTTGCCTAACTAGTTGACTTTGATTTGGTTATTTAGCGCCGTGAAGCGTTCCGTCATGTTTTCGAAGTGCTCTTCGAAGTAGCGAATTTGCTTTTCTTCATTAGCAAGTAAGGCATCCAAATCTGCAAAATTGTCGTTGATGCGGCTTTTGATGATGCGAACGTAGGCCGTTAGTTTGTCCTGCAGTGTTTCCTCCATTCGGTTTCGCCCCTGCTCAATTTCAGCGTAAAACTGGCGTACGATTTTACGGCGTTGCAAGCCGGCGGTTATTCCGGCAAAGAGCAATCCGATTCCGGTCAGTACTCCACCGGTGATGTCAAACACAGCAGCTTTTGTGACGCCTGCAAGAATAAGTCCGATCACCGCCACACCGCTACCGGCGGCAATATTTGGAGAGATCGTGGTGTTTTCAGGGAACAGTTTGGAATCAGTAAAATTTTCTGAGCGTGACATGAATCGTCCAAAGGCTTCCTGCAAATCGCGGAGTACTGCGGCGCGCTTGTCTGAAATATCTTCGAAAATGTAGGAATCATTTTTAACGATTGTCGTCGTGCTGCCTTTGATCTTGAGGTCAATCATTTTGGCCATCTGCTGGATGCTGTCGGCCAGGTCGACTACCCCGTCGCTGAGTTTGGCGCGTAGTTCAGCATTCAGATTGGTTTCCAGTTTTTTAGCCAGATCATCCAGCCAGTCTTTGATGGATGCTTGTTTGCTGAAAATACCCATAATTGACCGACGCAGCATAGACGGAAAGGACAACCCGGAGTCAAGATCCCGTCCGGTTTGTTTGGTGATCCGGTCGTAGCCATTGAGCAGGTTTTCAATTAAAATACTGCTCTGGTGGTTCGATTTGGCTTCCTGATGTTCCAGT
Organism: Lewinellaceae bacterium; assembly: GCA_020636075.1. GTDB lineage: Bacteria > Bacteroidota > Bacteroidia > Chitinophagales > Saprospiraceae > M3007. Next base: position 81,670 of record JACJYO010000002.1, read on the forward strand.
GTCTCCTGGACATCCAGCCGAAATGCCTGATCGGCCTGAAATTGTTTATAACGGGTGTCCAGGCTTTCCCGAATCCGATTTAAAATACCAAACGATGTTGCCAAATTGTTTTGAAGTTTCATGGCAGCGCCCCGTCCTCCGGTTACGTGTGTACGGATGTAGTCCCGAATGGCAGAAAATCCGCTTGAGTCAAACTGTCCTTCCAGTTCCGCTTTGGCACTGGTGGCGAAAATAACCGGATCGGCCATTCCCTTTTTTTGTGCAAAATCATACAACCCGCGCGTGTTCACGGCGAGGTCGTCAGCGCTTAGCAGATCTTTTTGCTGCAAAACAAATACGATCTTTTTGTGCCAGTCGCTGTGAATAAACTCAAAAAAATCCCAGGCCGATTGCCGGTATGGGTTTTTAGCTTCAAAAACAAAAATGACCAGGTCGCTGGCAGGAATAAATCCTTCGGTGATTTCCTGGTGCCGCTCGACAATGGAATTTGTCCCCGGCGTGTCTACGATTGCAATGTCCTGCAAAATATCCACCGGCAAAAAAATCTTCTTGAGGTAGGGATTTACCACGACGGTCTCCTCTTCCTTGCCATAAAGTATCTGCTGGATGGTGTCGGTCATGGGTTGAGGCGCTACCGCGCAAATTTCACGACCTGCTTCGAGTAAGGCGTTTACAAAACTGCTTTTCCCGGCCTTTACTTCGCCGACTATGACAAACATGTATGGCTCGGACATCCGGTTGCGCAGTTCACCTACTGTAACGGCAAGTTCCTGGTGGCCAATTTCTTGTGTCAATTTGTGAAGATCCTTTACCGCATCTTCAACTTGTACGCGGAGTGCCTGGGTATGTTGATTAAGCATCATATTGCTTGGGACGTGAAAATTTGGGGTGGTTTCAATTTTTAATGCTGTAAAAAACTTTGTTGGAGTATCAATTTGGATTGTTTTCCGCAGCAAAAAAGCAAATCAAGGGCTGAAAGATCGGGCAAAAAACCGTGTCGTTCCAAAAAAACCTGTGGGTAGCTTTGCGCCTGGAACCAATCGGGTGGGGTAGTGGCTTTAGGGATGACCTGGTTTCGCCAGTCGGTAAGTGGCGCTTGAGCCTGTTCGAGATATTGCGTTGTTAGCTTGATTTCCGATTCGGCGTCTAGCCAACTCAACGTAAACTCCAGGAGCTCCAAATTCAGATCAAAAAGGAAGGCGAAGGGTTTTTCATAAAATTTAGCCAACCGCCCTTCCAGGTGTTCAAAAAATGGAGCATTGCCGTAGGCTGTCGTAATACTCCGCCAATGTTGCTTTTGCCAGGGTTCACTATACGAAATCCGAACATCGCGAATAGGGGTTTGCTGGTGTTTCCCTTTTTCCAAAGGAATGCTCAGGCGTTGGAGGCCGTTGGGGCCGGCAATATGGCAGCGGTTTCGGTAGCTGCCTTTTTGATAGTGTTCACAGGCTTCCAGCCAAAGCACATCACTATGCCAGGCAATAGCCAGCCAGGAGACTGGCGGCCAATATGGAAGTTCAAGCAACGACTGCACGTACCTTAAATCCTTGTTTTTTCAACAGCCGGAGCATGCCTTTTTGCCCGGCCAAATGCCCGGCGCCGACTGCACAAAACAAACTTTCGTTATGCGCTATTTCGGCAAAACGCCGGGCCATGATTTTGTTTCGCTCGAAGAGTAGTTTGTTCCGCATTCCTTTTGCATCTTTTTTTGCTGCCTTGTAAAGGCTGGCGAGATTGGCATTGCGGTACCATTTCAGCATTTTTTTTAGCCTGCGTTTTTGCCGTTTATAATTTTTCAGCAACCAGGTCAGGCTTTTTACGTGTTGTTTGAAGGGGATTTCTTTGAGGGTTTGCAGTTGCTCGGCGAATGTTTCCACCCCGGTAGTTTTTATGCCAATCGCCTGAGCATGTTCCCAAAGTGTTTCATCCAGGGAATAATCGGCGCCATCGGCCATGAGGGTATTGGTAAGTGTCAGACTTACGGTCATAGGGTGCATCCGGCGTAGTTTCTCGGCCGGAATACCCAATTTTTTTCGGGCATAAAACTCCAGGTTTTTCCAGACACCCGGTTTCAATAATTTATCCAGGGATTCTTCTTCAGGCAATTGCATTATGGCCGCAATCGCCATGGGATCTGTCTCTGAAAAGTCGAATTCCGATGCAAATACGTCACATTCCTGCAGATGCTTTTTAGCGGTTTCGAGCCAGGCAAAAGCACGTAGGTCGCGTACATGCATCGTACCGAAAAGGTAGGAAACAGGCCCGCCATTTTTGGGTGTCAATTGCCAGAGCAGTGCGTTTTTCATGCAATGTAGTTATGGGGAATCCCGGGTTATTTTTTGAGTAAACTGCAAGGTATTTCTTCCCAGTGCCTGGCTTGGTAATCCCACCGGTCAACAGTCAGGATCAGGAGGCCGGCAGAGTCTGGATCGGGAATGCAGTTGCAAAGATAACGCGCAAGTTGTTGTTGGGTTCGCCGATTATTATATGCCGGCACATGTAATTCTTTAATCGCCCAGTCGTCCAACAGTAATTTCCGCCCCTGATCGTATGTGAGTGGTTCCAAATTCATGCCGGTATACCCACAATTGATCGGAATACGTGCATAAAAACTGGCTTCTGTCTGGGTGTTGCTGTACATCTTCCAGGAAAGGGCTTCATCCCATACATGGAAAATATTCAAGGCTGGAAATACCCAGGCCAGCAGTAGGACCATACCCGACGTTATCCGGGAGCGGTTGAGTTCGAAATAATGCTCAACGGTGATTTGCATTTTCGGGTCAAAAAGCAACCAGACCATACCGGCCATTGACAGGTTCCAGGGAATAACAATGGTGTTCCAGTTTAAACCCAACGGACTGATGGCAAGTGCAATGAAGAGATGAAAACCCACGACCAGCCAGCGGAAAACAGGCCTGGTTTTGGCCCATAGCAATCCGGGCGCAAAAATGAATTCCACTGCAGCGACTGCGTATCCAAACATGGGGAGTTTGCCAAGCGGCTTTGTCCAAACAAATGCTTCGCAAAACCAGGGAAAATTGTCTTCAGCAAAAAAAGGAGTCAATTTGTTAAAACCTCCCCAGGCATAAACAGCGGCCAAAACCAGGCGCAATCCCCAAACGGTATAGTCAGACTGGTTACGCCCGGCCACAATCAAACACAGCGAAAGCAGGTAAAAATAAAGCCAGGGCTGCAACCGGTTGGTGTCTTGCAGGACCAGCCAAAGCAACATGGCGATCAACCCAATCTTGGCAGTTTGCTTATTTGGAAACCAGAGTACAAAACCAGTTAGTAATATTAACGCGCTGATTTGCAAGACGTTAAAAACTATATTTTCTGGAAACAATCCGGTAATTAACGGGGTTAATGGGATGCTCCGGCTTGCACTTGGAAACCATAATGGCCAAGACAGGGCAATATGCGCCAATAAGGCCAGGGCAATCAGTTGTGTGATCCGCTGGATATACCGGTTTGCCATAGTGTTCAGTTGATCCGGCGCACGAGCAAAGGTTGTTGGAGCAAGCCGTAGCGGTCCATGGCTTTGGTATAGTTTTGGGCTTTTTGATTGGCTGTTGATTCATTCAAATTTATTGGCCCCACACGAAGCATATACCCGACCCCTTCACCGATGCATTTTTTTGCAAATACTTCGCACTCAATGCCTTTTTGCTCTAAAACCTTGGCCCGCTCGTCGGCAAATACCTTGTTTAAAAAAGTATTGTCCAGTACAATCCAACCGCGTTGGCTGAGATGGGAAGGACAATCGGTTTCAGGCTCTTCAGTACCACCTGATAGATCGATTGTAGGAATATCCTCTTCATCGCCGGATAAATTGATGGTCTGGATCTCGGGCTCCGAAGAAACGGGCTCCGGGTCCTGTTTGGGTATGGCCCTTGGGTCGCGGACTGGGGCGTCGCCTTCATACAAATAGCCGTATTGATCTTCGGGGTTTGAACTTGGCAATTCGACCACATCACCCACAAAATCCTCCCGAATTGTCAACACCTGAAAGGCTAAAGGTGCAATGGCGAGCAAGGCAACCGTAAATACCCATTTTTGAACACTATGCCCGCGCATGTAACGGTCAAAAGTTCGGTTGCTTTGACCAAGAGGTTTGCTGAATGCTTTCCAAATCGGGTCCAGCAGCAGGTAGCGCACTGGCCTGGAAACTTTATTCCATTGTTGCGTGAATTCATCGGGCAATGCCGGTTTGTATTGTGACAGCGAACTTACATTATGAGCCATGGTCTGGAAAACCTGTGTGCGGGTTACCCATTGGACCATTTTGCGATCTTTTCCAAAAATACCAAGACGGGAAGGCGCATTGATAACGCGCACCGGCTCGCGTTCAGAAACCAATGCCAGGCCGAAACCATTGTACACGCATTGACTCTTTAATTCCAAAAAATACGGGTCTGTGACAGCGGGGAATACATCGGCTGCAAGAGCAATCCACTGTTCGTGAGCGAAATATTGTTTAAACTGCTCAATGGCATAGATATAACGGTATTTCCGCCAGCGCTGCATGGTCAGGTACCAACCCAAAAAACCAACCATACCCATTCCTAGTACAAAACCCAGGTTTCCAGTCCATTGCAAACCGGCCAGCCAGGGCAGGTAAAAAATATACGCAATGGCATAGGCAGCAGCAGCAGTCACTGCCCCAAAAGCCATGCAGTCCCAGGTGAAATATTGAACGTTTAGCGTAAATTTTACTTCCGCGGCCTTGTCAGCGGATGTGGCCTCGTAGGTGCAGGTGAAGACAGTACCATCTTCTTTCCGAAACGAGACCATACCATCGGCGATGATACCACCTGTGCCGATTTTATCCAATTCGGTTTGTACAGACTCCGGGCGGTATTCATACCGGAATTTGTAGAATTCTTTTAAAAATGGCAGGAACGCCCGTTTAATCTCGTTTTCAGATAACATTCAGCAATACGAATTGGGTTATGCTGAACAAAAGTCGCTGATTTTAACGATTTCACTAAATTGTTGTTTATTGCTCAGGTAACATACGCTTAAAATTTCTTTGATTCTGGAACACCCAAAATACGACATCATTCTGGCAGGGGCCGGCCTCTCAGGCTTAAGTCTGGCCTTTGAACTGGCGCGTCGGCCGGGTTTTCGGCAGAAAAAAATTTTACTGCTGGACCGTGACCGAAAGCAAAAAAATGACCGGACCTGGTGCTTTTGGGCGACCGAAGATGACCACTTACCTCCGGTTTTATTCCGCTCCTGGGAATATTGCCGGTTTTATGCGCCGGATTTTGAGAAAAACATGCGGATTGCACCCTTTCGGTATCATATGGTCCGCGGTATTGATTTTTACAATTGGGTTTTTGGCGAGTTGGATCAATGCCCGAACGTTACCCGAATAAGCACAACTATTTCAGGTATCGATGCGCACCAGGGACTGGTGTTTACAGATGCCGGTTCATTTTCGGCCGATCTGATTTTCAATTCCGCTTTTACGCATACACCGATCATGCCGAGGCCAACACCGGTTTATCCTCAAAGTCCGTTTTCGGATGATCGGTTGATGGGTAGAAAAAAAATCCGGGGTGAGATGGAGTACGGCCCCTTGGTGCGACTGCTTCAGCATTTTAAAGGTTGGGTGGTTAAAACAAATCCCGGCACTTTCGATCCTGCGGCGATGACGTTCATGGATTTCCGTATTCCGCAGCAAGGTGAAACGCGGTTTGTGTACGTCCTGCCGTTTTCGGATTCCGAAGCACTGGTCGAGTTTACTGTTTTTTCACCTACACTGCTGCCTCTTGAGGCCTATGATACGGCGTTACGCAATTACTTGTCTGATTTTATGGGTCTTACGACATACACTGTTCAGGAGGAGGAGTTTGGCGTTATCCCCATGACAAATTTCCCATTTCCCTCTGGACAGGAAGGCCGGGTAATTAATATCGGCACGGCAGGTGGTTTTGTGAAAGCCTCAAGTGGCTATGCATTTAAACGCACACTCCAAAAAATTGAACGGTTCGTGGATGCCTGGGAAAAAAGCGGACTCCCTGACCCTTCTCGACTTGTATCGCCCTGGTCTTTTCGTGCATTTGACAGCATATTTCTACAGGTTTTGCAAAGCCATAATGAACTGGGGGCTGAAATTTTCACCAGTCTGTTTAAAAAATTGCCACCGGCTTTGGTACTTCGTTTTTTAGATGAACAGTCTACTTTTGCCGAGAACTTGCGCCTGGTGAGTGCGCCACCTGCAGGGCCTTTTCTGCGCGCTTTTGTCCAACAAATGCCGATGCTCTTTCGCCTTTGACATGCCCGAACAAAAAAACACCAAAAGTTGCCTGCGTGTAGGAATCACGGGTGGGATCGGAAGCGGCAAAACGACGGTTTGCCGGATTTTCGCGGCGCTCGGTGTCCCCGTCTACGATGCCGACTACTGGGCCAAGTGGTTGATTATGAACGACCCAGCGGTGAAGGCGGCCATTGAAATACTGATTGGACCGGATGCCTATCTCCCGGATGGAACCTATAACCGGGCATTGGTGGCATCGGTTGTTTTTCAGGAAAAGGCAAAACTTGCCGCCCTGAATGGAATTGTTCATCCGGCCGTTGAGCGGCACAGTTCGGCCTGGCATGCTCAAAAAGCAGCATTGGGTGTTGCTTACACCTTGAAGGAGGCGGCCCTGATGGTGGAAAGTGGAAGCCACCGGCATTTGGATTACCTGATTGTGGTAACGGCACCTGAGGCCTTGCGCATCCACCGGGTAATGGAACGCGATAATTTGCCGGAAGAGGCAGTTCGTCAACGTTTGCAAAACCAACTGCCGGAATCAGAAAAAGTGGCTTTGGCAGACTTCCTGATCAACAATGACGGGACACAACTGTTAATTCCGCAGGTCTGGGCCGTACACCGAACTTTGACAGATCGTGCCCGGTTGGAAATCTGAAAATTATTTTGGAAAACAGGGCTAATAAGTACTACCTTTGCCCCCCGATTTGATAAAACAATTTTTTTAGTTAGCGAAGTCATGAAAAAAGACATTCATCCGAATAACTACCGCACCGTCGTATTCAAAGATATTTCTACCGACGAAGGCTTTTTGGGCCGCTCCTGTGTGGATTCGAAAGAAACGATCACTTGGGAAGATGGCAATGAATATCCCTTGGTGAAAATGGAAATCTCCTCGTTCAGCCATCCGTTTTACACTGGTAAAATGAAATTTGTGGATACTGCAGGCCGTATTGACAAGTTCAACAAGAAATTCGCCAATACCAAGTTTGCGAAATAAGGAAATCCATTCCTGAAGTATTTCCTTGAAAAAGTCCCCGTGACAGATGTGCATTGGGACTTTTTTTATTGCCTATTTTTGCCTGCGTCAGCCAATTTCCGCACCTCCGATGACAAACCTGATTCTATTTGATTCTGAAGCCCGCAAGCACCTGTTGCCGCTCACGGCTACCCGGCCGATGGGGGAGTTGCGTTTGGGGATTTTGACGCTGCGGGAAAAATGGGAACGGCACATGCGTGCTACCGTGTCGTATATCACCCAGGAGTATTTGCATGATAAATATCCGATTCGTGTTGAGGCGGAAAACCTGGTCATAAACAGCGGCATTTTGCCCAATCCCGCATTATGCCAGCGTATTTACAAAATGGGCATGAACGAGGCGTTGCTTTTTCAAGGCGAATTAGTGGCCGCACGGCTGGATGAAGGACAGTTTGAAGCATTGATCGAAGACGATGGGGCGCATGAATTGGAAGGCACCGAAATTGACAGTTCGATCCCTCTGGTACAAATACGCCGGCTTTGGGATTTGTTTATGCTAAATGGCGATGCGATTGCTGCTGATTTTGAACTGTTGACTAAAAACAGAACGTCTAAACCCATTAGTCCAAGCAACCAGGTCATAGGCTCACATCCGGTGTTTTTGGAGGAGGGGGTAAGCATGGAATGCTGCACGATCAACACAACCAAGGGGCCGGTTTACATTGGTAAGAATGCTGTAATTATGGAAGGCAGCATGCTGCGCGGCCCGATTGCCATAGGTGAAAATGCAATAATCAAGATGGGAACACGGGTCTATGGCCCGACAACCATAGGTCCCAATTGCAAGGTGGGCGGCGAAATTTCCCGTTCAAACCTGTTGGCAAATTCCAACAAAGGCCATGAAGGTTACCTGGGCGATGCCGTGCTCGGCGAATGGTGTAACATTGGCGCCGACACCAACAATTCAAATTTAAAAAACAACTATAGCGAAGTTAAACTCTGGGATTACGCCGCCGAGCGATTTGTCAATACCGGCCTGCAATTTTGTGGGTTGGTCATGGGCGACCATGCGAAGTGCGGTATAAACACGATGTTTAACACGGGCACAGTCGTAGGTGTGTTTGCTAATATTTTTGGCGCCGGATATCCGCGCAATTTTATCCCGGACTTTTCCTGGGGCGGTGCTGACGCCGGATACAGAACCTATCGCTTTTCAGACGCCTGCGACACGGCAGCTCTGGTATTCGAGCGCCGGAATCAGGTTTTTAATGAATTAGACAAGGCGATTTTGTACCACATCTACGACCAAACAGCCAAATATCGCTCCTGGGAAAAATAAAAGATTAACCTTGCCAGATACCGTTTCAAAATACGACCAACGTGGTGTCTCCGCTTCAAAAGATGAAGTGCACGCTGCGATCAAGCACCTGGACAAAGGGCTGTATCCGAATGCGTTTTGTAAAATATTGCCGGATATCGCAGCCGGTGATCCTGATTTTTGCAATCTGTTGCACGCAGACACTGCAGGCACCAAAACCAGTTTGGCCTACTTGTATTGGAAAGAAACGGGCGACTTGTCTGTTTGGGCCGGCGTTGCTCAAGACGCTATTGTCATGAATCTTGACGATATGGCTTGTGTTGGTTGCACGGACGACATTATGCTGTCGAGCACGATCGGCCGGAATAAAACACTGGTATCCGGCGAAGTGATTGCGGCAGTGATCCGGGGCACTTCGGATTTTATTGAAACGATGCGCCAACACGGTGTTGACTTGCACCTGGCCGGAGGAGAGACCGCTGATGTGGGCGATATTGTGCGCACGATCGATGTTGGGTTTACGGCATTTGCCCGCATGAAACGCGCGCGGGTACTTGTCAATCATATTCAACCTGGTGACGTGATTGTTGGCTTGGCATCTTTTGGCCAGGCGGTTTACGAAAGCGCTTACAACGGCGGCATGGGCAGCAATGGCCTTACCGCCGCCCGCCATGATGTATTCTCAAACACCTATGCTGACCGGTATCCGGAAAGTTTCGATCCGGGTATTCCATCCGACCTCGTGTATACCGGCAAACATTTGCTTGATGAAACAATTCAGGTTGGTGGTCAGTCAATCCCCATTGGCAAGTTGATCCTTTCCCCAACGCGCACTTATTTACCGGTGTTGAAAAAAATTTTTGCAGCATATCAGGACCAACTGCACGGCGTAATTCACTGTACGGGCGGCGGCCAAACCAAAGTGTTGAAGTTCATTGGAAATGTCCACGTCATCAAAGACAATCTCTTCGCACTACCGCCGTTGTTTCAGCTGATCCAGGAAAGCAGCGGTACCAACTGGCAGGAAATGTACCAGGTGTTCAATATGGGGCATCGCATGGAATTGTATTTGCCTGCTGAAATTGCCCCGGCAATTATTGAAATTGCTTCTGAATTTGGGATCACTGCTCAGATTATCGGGAAAGTGGAAGCGGCTCAACAGCCCCAAGTGACCGTTCAAAGTGCATACGGCACATTTCATTACAAAGGTTAAAATTCAAAATACAGCATGAAAAAAGCCTTTTATCTGTTCGTCGCTACTGCCATGTGTCTCACATGGTCTGCTTGTAAAAAAGACCCGGCTAAGCAAATTCAAGCATTGGAAGCCGCTTATGCCATGAGTAATTCTGATGCTGCTGCCGATTCTCTGGTATGGGCATATCAGGATGCAGTAAAAGCGCATCCGGAAAAATCGGCTGAGAACATGGAATATCTTTCCAAAGCAGCAAACATTATCTTCAAGCACCAAAAAAACGCATTAGGGGCTATTCGACTTCTTAACGAAGGTTTGAAGAAATATGGCGAGGGTCAAAACCTCACAGATCCAATTGGATTACTCGCTGAGATCTACTATGCCTACCAATTTAAAACCACACCCAACCTGTCTCGCAATCCGGATGATATAGATATGATGCGTGAAAATCTGGAGCAGAATACCATGTGGCTGGACTCCAGTTTATCTCGTATTGATAAGGATTTTGGAGGGGCTGCCGTAATAGACAAATCAAAGGCTGAACCTTATTTACAAATTTCCGAATCATATGCCATGGTAATGGAGGGTAAAGATGTAAACAAGCAGGTCAATATCCTTATGAAAGCGGCAGGGCTGGCTAAAGCCATTGGAGAGCCAAACAGGGCGCTCCGTTTGTATTTTAACGTAGCCGAAAAATTGCCGGATCATCCAAAAGCGCCGACTGCTTTATTTATGACAGCATTTATTTATGAAAATGACGTGAAGGACCTGGAAAAAGCCAAATCAACATATGAACTCTTTTTGGAGCGCTACCCGAACGATCCGGATTATGTGGATGACGCTACCCAGGCGCTAAAGTTTTTGGGAATGTCTCCGGAAGAGATCATCAAGCAATTTGAGCAGAAAGCGCAATAAATACAGGTTTTGATGCCATTTGAGGCGGCATACCGTCAATTTCTACAGTCGATCCGGCAAAACAGCCGGCTCAGGATGGCGCCTACGCCCTCCGGTTTTCTACACCTTGGCAATGCCTATAATTTTATCCTGACCTGGTTGGCAGCGCGTTATCAACCCGGCGCGAAGTTGTTGCTTCGCATCGATGACCTTGATGCCGATCGGAAGCGCCCCGAATATGTCCAGGATATTTTCGATACACTACAGTGGTTGGGGCTCGATTGGGATGAAGGCCCAACCACGGCAGATGATTTTGAAGAAAACTGGTCGCAACATCGGCGCATGTCCATGTACCTCAAGATGTTGGAAGAATTACGTAGCGGCAATTGGCTGTTTGCCTGTGGCAAATCACGCCGGGAGTTGGCTCTCTTCCAGGGAAATTATCCAATTGAATTTCGCGATCAGGGACTTTCACTCGATAGTCCTGATGTTGCTTGGAGAATCAAAACGCTGCGCTCTGAAACGGATATTCCACCAGATTTTGTGGTCAAACGCCGTGACGGAGTCCCGGCATACCAGATCGCCAGTCTGGCTGATGACTTACATCTCGGAATAACCCACATTGTCCGTGGCGAAGATTTACGGTCGTCGACAGCTGCACAGCAATTTTTGGCAAAATGCCTGGCCCGGGAAAAATTTGCTGCCATCCATTTTTTGCACCATCCATTGTTGGTGGATGCGACTGGCGCTAAACTTTCCAAATCAGCCGGCGCCACGACAATTAAAACATTGAGCCGGCAAGATTTAACCCCTGCCCGGATTTACCAGGATATGGCTGTGTGGTTAGGGATAGCGCAAGGCGGCGTTCAATCAGCCACCGATCTTTTGGCTGTGCTGAAAACAACCGCCTAGACACTGGTTATTGCCTTTCCGAACAGGGTGCGTTATCATCTATCTTTCCATTGCAGTCATTATCCAGCTTGTCGCAAAGCTCGGGTGCGCCGGGGTGGATTTTCGGGTTATTGTCATCACAATCTTCGTAGCTGAAATAGCCGTCGTGATCACGGTCTTTGTAAAAATAATTTTTGGCAAACCGGAAGGCGTCTGCGCCAACCTTGTCGCCGATCAGCCGGCCTGGCATATCATCAAACGGCGGGTTGGTGCCGGCCCAAATGCGCGATAGGCTTGCCTGGTCGGCGGCATCGCGATAGGTCGCCCATTGAAGCGTTAAATCGATGCCAGGGCCTTTTCCCAGATTCAAAAAATTGCTGTCGGCTCTGACTGTAAATTCGCCCAAGCCTCCAGGGAAATATTCATCGCCGGTAATCTGGGTTAACACTGCCGCTGCAGCATGCGAAAAGGCCGAATGCTCTGAAATAAATCCGGCATATGGCGGTGTGATGAATTCTTCGGATTGGTAAGGAAACCAGTTTTCCCCCAGGATCCATCCAACGTCTGCAGTTTGACTGGTCGAGTCGGTTTCTGAAAACGGACCTTTCCAGGCGTAAAATTTAATTTTTCCAACATTTTCTTTGTGATCGCCAGCCAGCGGATCGCCTTTTTTTACCAATTCAATTCTTCCGGGAATGAGCGGAATGCCGGATGGGTTGTATGCCGGCGCCTTATGATTAGAACTTTGGCCAAGGCTTGCCAGGTAGCGGACTGCCGAAATAGGGCGTATGCTGTTGTACCATCGTTTTATGCTCCACGTTGAAACCGCAGCATCGTGTAGTGCACCCGCAAGTGCAAAATACGATTTGACATCCCATTCCAGGTCGTTCATAATCCGGCCTTTGCCGTTGAACTTTTTAACTAAGCCAGGTTGGTCGCTCACGTAATTCAGCATCGCAAACCAATGTCCTGCGGCGGTTTCCTTATCCGGGCCTTCGTCCCAAAACGCTGCGGCTACTCGGGTGAAATCACCACGCGGTACGATTTGCGGTGTATACGGTTGCCCGGTACGCGGGTTGGTCGTGTATCCGGCACCGGCATCGCGTCCGGTTTCGGTCTTATAAAAATCGCGCAGCTCCGGCAAACTTTTCGGATATTCCAGCACGTTGCCAGTGCTGCCCGGCGAAACATCCCAGAGTACGTTGTCGTCCGTGTCGAGAATGGCGGACCATGCAGCCACCAAAGCAAAATTCCAGGCGTAATCATTCGTGGCATCGCTCCCGTTGCCAACGTCCAGGCGTGGCAACTGATCGGCGCCAGGGTCATGGTAAACCCAATATTCTTGATTGTCGCGTTGGTAAATTTTGCGGTCTTGTTTGCTTAGAGCAAAGGGTGGCACATGTCCCCAATCCGGGCAGGGAAAGGCTTGGATTGTCGTAACCGGTCTTCCGCCCGGATCAACGGAGCCGTCATAGTCTATCAGGGGTTTCCCTCCGCATTTGCATTCCAGCATTCGGTGCCCATCCTGATCAATTGGGACGGTCAATTTGAGAGGCTGCCAACTATTGGGATCTTGAAGCGTCGGCACACCCGGGCCATCAATGACCAAAGGCAGATTGATAGCATGGTACGATTTACTCCGGTAATTGTTCTGTTCGTTAGCTGCATCCTGTTGGCCCATTTGAAGGATACATTGCGCTAAATAGTTGCCAAGAGCGGCAGGCGAACCGGATTCATAATCAAAAGAATAATCCCGAAAGTTGTATCCGTGTTTTTTCATGATGTCCTGAAACCGGACGAGTGCCCCATTTCCACTCGGCGAGAGGGAATAGCGTGCTGTCAACAGCCTGTAAGCAGCGAAACTCATTGCTTCTTCGCGTGCGGCTTCAATATCCTCCGGCACGGGTACTTTTTTGCACGGGCAGGTAAAGCCCCCTGCGGTTTTTCCAAGCAGGTAGGTATCGGCCTCTTTATCGTAGGCTGCCCAACTATCGTATAAGGCTACCGAAAAATGAAACAGGTTGCGTGCTTGTACCGGTGACCGGGCCAGGTCTTCCCGGATGGTCTGGAGAACGGCCTCATTCCATTCGCGGGCAATGGAGTGCTGACCCAAAAGGCTACAGGAAAACGAAACAAAACAACTAAGCAAGAGTAGTCGTGCAACTGCCGGATAGTACATAATAATGTGGTTACCTGATGGAAAGGGGAGTGTCGTTAACGGCGCAAAGTTTTCGAATTATTTTCTATTCGTTGCAGGTCCGGGTAGGAATTAAGGAATGGTTTGAATGTGCAAACAATAGATTGCCTGTTTAGACGGGCATTTTTGGCCCAGGCATTTCCAATATTACTTTTGAAGTGTTTGTTGAAATGGCATGAAATGTACTCTTAATGTCCGTTTAGCCCCAATAGGATTTGTTGTTTAGTGCAAAATGCAAGCCGTTCGTCGGTAAGTCGTGTTAAGGTTTCTGCCGGTGCGCAACCTTTTTCCAAACCGGGTTTCTACTAATGAAACACTTACTGAAAAAATAATATGGCTATGAAAACGCTCCTTCTGTCTTGCATTTGTGCAGCTATGCTGCAAACACTTTCCGCTCAACAAGAACTGGCTTCCACGGATGGGATTCCACCTTTTGATCCAGGACCCGTCTCCGCTTCAATGATTTCGCTTGCCGAACCCGCTATTTCCACCTACACCCATACGATCAATGATGTGGCGCTGATCTCACTCGGTGCAGGCTTTCGCGAAGCGATTAATCTCCAGGTGCTCACGCCCGGAACGGATGTTTTGATCAATGAACAAATTCCTGCCGGGCAAAACCGTGTAAAAATTGATCTTGCCGGCATGGAAAACGGTACCTACACGGTGCGGATAAATTACAAGGATAAAACCTGGGTGAAGCAGGTAGTGAAGAAGTAGCAGGGGATCAATCTTCGGCTTCTTCAATCAGCTCCATTGGCAAACGCTTGGATGCCTTTGCGCCTAATTCCCGGATTTTTTCAGCCCTGCCAACCAGGGTGTCGCCACGTCGGGCTCCGTTAATCAATTTGAGCATGGCATCGTCGTATGCACTGCGGGCGCCATCCAACCGGGAGCCAATGGCGCGCAAATCTTCAACAAAATTTACAAACTTATCATAAAGCAAGCCGCTTTGCCGGGCGATCTCCAGGACAGAGCGGCTTTGCTTTTCTTGTTTCCAAAGGTGGGCAACAGTACGCAATGTAGCCAGCAGGCTACTGGTGGTCACTAAAACAATATTGCGTTCCAATGCGTCTGTGAAAAGTTTCGGATCCGCTTGCGTCGCTACACTGAGGGCACTATCCAAGGGGATAAACAACAGTAGATAGTCCGGTGTGTTGATCTCGTACAACATTTGGTAGTTTTTGGAACTAAGCTCCTGTACGTGATTTCGTATGCTCCCGATGTGTGCGCGCAAATGCTGCTCCTGCCGGGCCGGATCATCCTCGTTGTAGTATCGCTCGAATGCGGTGAGGGAAACCTTGGCATCCACGATCAAATGCTTGTTTTCGGGCAATTGGATAATAAAATCTGGACGTTTAGCTGCTCCGTCAGTGTCCCGAAATGTCGTTTGTGTATGAAAATGCGATCCTTTTTGCAAGCCCGCTTTTTCAAGCAATACTTCCAACTGCATTTCTCCCCAATCGCCCTGAATTTTACTTTGGCCCTTGAGTGCAGTGGTCAGGTTGTGCGCATCGCGGCTGAGTTGATTGTTCAGGACAACCAGCTGTTCAATTTCCTTTTTTAAACTGGATTTTTCCCGGGTTTCTTCCAGGAACTTGCGTTCGATGCTTTGTTCGAACTCCCGGATTTTTTCTTTTAACGGCGTGAGCGTTTGATGGAGTTGCTGCGCATTTTGCTCGGTAAATCGCTGTGATTTTTCTTCCAGCAAGCGGTTGGCAAGGTTTTCAAACTCGCTTTTAAAACGAAGGTCCAACTCCAGAGTTGCCTCTTGTTGCGTTTGCAATTGTTCCTGTAGGTGCTGAATTGTCTGGTCGCGGGCCGCCAGTTGCGCGTGACTATCCCGCAGCAAATGCTCTTTTTCATCAATGCCGGCGCGTAGCATTTCATTTTGCGCCAAAATGGTATTGTACAGATCTTTCGATACCGTGGGGCCGGTAACCAGGGGCGCCGGGCGGCGCAACAGGAATAGCGTGATCAAAACCAGGGCGATAGCGCCAAGCAATATTAGAACAGTAGTATCCATGTGCAGAGAATTAGTGGCTACATGGAAAACAAAGATAGGGGATTCCAGACAGATTGTTTTGTTTTCCAAAAAACATCAAACAAATAGGTCGGAAAGCTACCAACTGCCTCCGCCACCACCACCACTGCCACCGCCG
Organism: Lewinellaceae bacterium; assembly: GCA_020636075.1. Lineage (GTDB taxonomy): Bacteria > Bacteroidota > Bacteroidia > Chitinophagales > Saprospiraceae > M3007. The sequence goes on from JACJYO010000002.1 coordinate 97,565, forward strand.
CTACTGCCACCGCCGCCGCTACTGCTGGAAGAGGGAGAACTGCTGAAAACAGACCCAATCGTATTCATTTCAGAAGAGAACTGGCTTCCAAACGAATCCATGCTGAATCGACTGGGGCCAATGCTTTGGCTATGCGACCGGTACCAGTTGGGCGGTTCGCTTAGCAAGCCATCAAACATGCCTGTCCAGTGTTTTACTTCGCCAAAGGCTACGGCATAAGGGAGTGTTTTATCAAAATACTGCGGGTCGTCCTTAAGCAGGCGCTCGAGTATGGGTTTTTCCGCTTTGACTAAAAATCGGCGGAACCCTTCCAGTTTTTTATAAATTTCATTTCCGGCAATATTCCGCTGGTTGAACCAACGGGAAAAGAAAAAAATAAGGCCTGCCGCGCCAAGGCAAATTGCCCCGTCGATCACATTGCGGTTCATAGCGCCCAAGCCGAAGAATCCACATAAAACCGCTGCGCCGTAAGCAAAAAACCGGTTAAACCGTTGATCGGGCTCGTACCATTTTTGCGCCTTAATCCAGGATTTTGCTTCAGAACGGATCGAATTCAGGTGGACATAAAATTTGTCTTTCAGGTCATCTAATTCCACGGTGTTTCCGGTGCGAAACAAAGCTTCCAAAAAATGCCGTTCGAAGGGTTGGAGGTCACTATCGCCCGTTTTGAGTTGGGTGAATCGCACATCCTGGCTTTTAAACACCCAAAGTGCCGTTTTTTCTTCGACATCCATTTTAAGATAACCGCGACTGGCCAACAAAGGAATCAGCGCGAGCACATCATTGTTATCGACGCTGTGGTCAATAAAACCACCCGCAATTACCGGCGAAATATCGAGCGGTGGCTGATACTCGGTCATAATTGCCTGGCGCTTGTTTCGGGAGTAAAAAAGCAGTCCAATGATCGCGCTAAGCAACCCCGCTGGCCACAATAATATCCCATGCAGTTGGTACCACACATCCAAGGTGTCAGGTTTTGGAAAGGCATCTTTGGGCAGATTGATAGCAACTGTTACCGCTTCGCCGGGTTCAAACAGCCGGGTCGTTTCACCCAGCAAGACCAAATCAGTACCCGTACGTTCCCATCTGAATGTACCATCCTGCCCGAGGCTCCCCGGTGGGCCAGTGTACAACCGAACGTCGTTATCCGTTAGTTGAAGTGTCGCGGGCAAGTGTAGTTCAAAGCGAAACTTTTCTGTAAGCACTGGCCAGGAAGTCCCCAGCACATCCCAGTAGAATTCCGCGTGGTCGTCAAAAAAATTCAGGCCATTTTCTACCCGGTATCGAATCACATAGGTCTGTTTGCCATTGACATATATATCGGGATCACCAATTTTGAGGATCAGTTCATTGCCTTGACGTTCTTGGCTGAATGACCAATTTTCAACCTGGATGTTTTTGACAATCAACTCCTGATATTTGCCATTCACGGTGTTTGCGAGTGGGATTTTGCGGAATATGCCATGCCGTTCGGCGGTGAATTCCACGTTTATTGTTTCCTCGAATTGCAGGGCGCCATCCGGCAAGAAATCTACACGCACCAGATAATCGCGGATCACAAAGTATTCGGCAAACAGCGATTTACTGGCGAAGAGCAGCAGGCAAGCTGCAAGCAGCAGACGTTTAGAAACGGACATCCACATTTTGCGTTTCGTTTTGTGGAACATCGAAATATTCCATTTTTTGAAAACCCAGGGCCCCGGCAAATAAATTATTCGGGAAAGATTCGATCGCGGTGCTCAGATCCCGCACCGTAGCGTTGTAGTACCGGCGTGCACGTTGAATGCTTTCCTCGAGGTTAGTCAGTGTTTCCTGCAAATGCAAAAATTCCTGGCTCGCTTTCAGGTCGGGATAGTTTTCTGCCAGGGCAAAAACTGATTTGAGCGCTCCGGCCAGCGCTGCCTCACTTGCACCTTTTTCCGCCGGTGCTGCCGACATAGCCTGGCTTCGGAGGTTAACGATCTTTTCCAGCGTACTGCTTTCGTAGGCGGTATAGCCTTTTATCGTGTTGATCAGGTTGGGGATCAGATCGTAACGCTGTTTCAGAAAAACATCGATTGTTTTGAAGGCCTCTTCCGCCTCATTACGCATCCGTACCAGTCGGTTATAAATACTGATGCCGTAGAAACCTAGGAGAATTGCCAAACCAAGTAAAATGTAGATAATCATTTGATTAGCATTTAGGTTGGAGGATGAAATAGAATATTGATCTCAAATGTACTTCTAAAATTGGGACAGTCATTGGCCATTGGCTTTCTTTATATATTCGCTGTTCACAGGGTTAAAAGATTTAACTTTGGCTTGTTCAACATTGCGTTTAACCATTTTGCCTAAACCAAATAATTATGGACATCGCAACTACACCCAATGAGGTTCAGAATTTTATAAACGGCCAGTTCAAATCATCACCAGCCGAAAAACTGGATGTAATCAGCCCGCTTACCGGCAGCACCATTTCGGCCGTTCCGCTTTCCACAGCCACTGACCTGGATGAAGCCGTAAAAGCCGCAAAAAACACCTTCAAAAGTTGGTCAGCACTTACCCTGAAGGAGCGTACCCAATATCTTTTTCGCTATCGAAATTTACTGATTCGCGACCGCGATGCGCTCACAGATCTCGTTCATCTTGAAAACGGGAAAACACTCGATGAAGCCCGGGCAGAAGTGGATAAAAGTATCGAACTCTGCGAGTTCGCCTGTTCCATGCCGCAAATGGTGAGCTACGAGGTGCAGGAAGTCAGCAAGGGTGTGGAATGCAGGATCGAGCGAAAGCCAATTGGCGTTGTTGCCTCTATTACGCCTTTCAACTTTCCAAATATGGTCCCAAACTGGACCATCCCCAACGCGCTGGTCTTGGGAAACTGCATGATCCTGAAACCGTCTGAAATTGTGCCGTTGAGTGCCCTGCGCCTGGCTGAATTGTTGAAAGAAGCCGGCATTCCCGACGGGGTGTTTAATGTCGTCAACGGTGGTCGGGAAATCGTCGAGGCCATTTGTGATCACCCGGATATCCAGGCTGTTTCATTCGTGGGCTCCACCAAAGTGGCCAAAATCGTTTACAAACGCGCTACGGCCAATCTGAAACGCTGCCTGGCTTTGGGCGGTGCTAAAAACCACCTGATCGTGATGCCGGATGCCCAATTAGAGATGACAGCCTCCAATGTTGTAGCCTCTATGTCGGGCTGTGCCGGTCAGCGCTGTATGGCCGCCGCCGTCATGATCGGTGTTGATCGCGTCCAGCCCATCATTGATCGCATGTGTGACGTGGCGCGTACGATCCGCCCCGGACATGAACTGGGTGCCGTAATCAGCGGGGCGGCCAAAAAGCGCATTGAGGCATACATTACCGAGGCCGAACAAGCCGGCGCCAAAGTGCTGGTCGATGGCCGAAACGCCACGGTGCCGGACAAAGAGGGCGGATTTTATGTCGGCCCGACAATTGTTGACTACGTTACACCTGACATGCGCATCGCCCAAGAGGAAGTTTTCGGGCCAGTGATTTCTATCATTCGCGCAAAAAACCTGGACGAAGCCATTGCCATCGAAAATGCATCGCCATATGGCAACGCAGCCTCTGTCTTCACCGAAAATGGCGGTTTTGCCAAAGAGGTCATGGAGCGCGCCAGCGCCGGCATGATCGGCGTTAATATCGGAGTGCCGGTGCCGAGGGAACCCTTTCCTTTTGGTGGCTGGAACGACTCGAAATTCGGTGTTTGCGACATCACTGGTAAAAGTTCAATCGAGTTTTGGACGCAAAACAAAAAGACCTCTGTCAAATGGAACCCTGAAGCACGCACCAATTGGATGAGCTAAATTTGAAAAAAATGAGCACGGTATTAATGGATAAAACTTCGGCTATTCAAACCAGCCTCGACCACACACTGTTTTCCTGGTCCAAACAATCTGGCCTGAACCCTATTCATATCGAACGGGCCGAAGGGGTGTACCTGTACGACAGCGATGGAAAGCGCTATCTCGATTTTTCCTCCCAATTGATGAATGTCAATATAGGGCATGGAAATCAGCGCATTACCGAGGCAGTTCGGCGTCAGATGGAGCAGGTTAGTTATGTTTATCCCGGTATGGTCACCGATGTACGCGGCGCCCTCGGACAAAAACTGGCCGAAATAACGCCAGGCAATCTGACCAAAGCATTTTTTACCCTTGGTGGCGCAGAGGCCATCGAAAACGCCATCAAACTGGCGCGAATGTATACCGGCCGGCATAAAATTATCGCCCACTACCGCTCCTACCACGGTGGCTCCTATGGGGCTATTTCCGTGAGTGGCGACCCACGGCGTTTTCCGATGGATAGCCAGCAGGTGCCCGGCATAATCCGGGTGGAAAACCCGTATTTCTACCGCTGCCCCTGGAATACCCGTACGCCGGAAGAATGCGGTGAAATGGCCTTGCGGAATCTGGAACAGGTAATTCTTTTTGAAAATCCAGACAGCATTGCAGCTATTCTGTTTGAAGGCGAATCAGGCTCCTCCGGATGTATCAAGTATCCGCCATTTTACCTTAAAAAAGTAAAAGCACTGGCGGAACAACATGGCATTCTCCTGATTGACGATGAGGTGATGAGTGGCTTTGGGCGCACCGGAAAATGGTTTGCCATCGAGCATCACGATGTGACGCCCGACATCATGTGCATGGCCAAAGGGCTGACTTCGGGGTACGTACCGCTTGGCGCTGTCATGGTTTCAGATACCATTGCTAAATATTTTGACGACCGAGTAATGGCTATTGGTCTGACCTACTCGGCACATGCCGTGGGCTGTGCGGCAGCGTTGGAAAACATAAAAATCATGGAAGAGGAGGGTATGGTCGAAAATGCTGTCAAAATGGGCCGCTACCTGGAGGCCCGAGTTGAAGATATGAAAAAGCGCCATCCGTCTATTGGTGATTTTCGTAATACCGGTTTACTTGGGTGTTTTGAATTAGTAAAAAATCGTGAAACCAAAGTTCCAATCACTCCCTGGAATGCCAAAGCCAGTGAAATGGAAGTCACCAACAAAATGGCCGCGGCTGTCCGTGCAAACGGCATGTTCACCTTCGTGCGCTGGAACTGGATCTTCACTGCGCCACCACTTTGTGTGACCGAGTCGCAAATTGATGAAGGCCTGGACATTATCAGCAAGGTGATTGCTATTGCCGATGAATACTGTGATTGACCAACAATGACCAATAATGACCAATAAGACACCCGAAATCGTCACCCTCCAGGAGGATCACTCCGACTCATCGCTGTACAGTGCCGACTTGGCACCCGTACCGGAAAACCAGCGCACCTGGAATACCTGGCACCTTACCGCACTTTGGGTGGGCATGGCGGTGTGTATTCCTACGTACCTGTTGGCCTCTTACATGATCCGTTCCGGGTTAAGTTGGGTAGAAACACTGCTGATTATAGGTTTGGCTAACCTGATCATCACCATTCCAATGGTGCTCAACGGCCATGCCGGCGTGAAGTACGGCATCCCATTTCCGGTTTTAGGACGGGCATCTTTCGGGATTCGCGGTATTCACCTTGCCGCGCTGATTCGCGGCCTGGTGGCTTGCGGGTGGTTTGGCATTCAAACCTGGATCGGCGGCCTCGCATTCTATGCGATTTTCATTGCGCTTACCGGCGCTGAAGCTTCGGTTGGACTTACTATCGGCAAATTCGTTGGCTTCGTCCTTTTCTGGATTATGAACATGTATTTTGTCTGGAAAGGCACGGAAAGCATTAAATGGCTGGAACAACTTTCGGCGCCGATCCTATTGGCCATCGGTTTGGCATTGATTGTTTGGGGGACAGTGCAGACTGGCAGTTTCTCCCGGGTTTTGGAACAAAGCCAACTGCTGGCTAAACCGACCGCAACCCTGCAAACCGGCCCGGATGGAACATGGTTGCAACTTAATCCCTTGCATAAAAAAAATGAGGAGGTATATAAGGCCGACGCAGTCAAAGTGGTGCTGCCTGGCGAAAACTCAGCAAGTGAATCCGGATGGCAATCCATTGACAATCAGCCGCGGATTAAAATTTCCGATGCGCCGGTTGCCTCCGCTACTGTTACTTTTCGGGCCGCGGTTCAAGGAGATATTATCTATTCCTCTGCAATTGATGTAAAACCTGCTACTTCGGTGGAATCCGGGTTCTGGGGGCGCATCTGGACCTACATTTTATGGCTTACGGCGATGGTCGGCTTCTGGGCGACCATGTCGCTGAGCATTGCCGATATCACCCGGTATGCCAAAAGCCAACGTTCGCAGGTGGTCGGACAGTTTTTGGGCCTCCCTACGACTATGATGTTGTACTCGTTTGTTGGCGTGTTCGTCACCTGTGCCGCCATTATAAATTTCAATGATGTGCTGATCGGTGAAGACGCCCCATGGGACCCGGTCACCCTGATGGCAAAATTTGAGAACCCCGTGGTGGTGATCGTTGCCCAGATTTTTATGATCATTGCCACGCTGAGCACCAATATTGCTGCCAATGTGATTGCTCCGGCAAATGCGTTTTCTAACCTGACGCCCCGGAAAATCAGTTTTCGCACCGGCGGCTTAATCACCGGGGTTATTGGAATTTTAATCTGCCCCTGGTACCTGCTCGACGAAATCAGTGCACTCCTGCTTTTTGTAAGTGGTCTGCTTGGCCCTGTGCTCGGCATTATGCTCTGCGATTACTACGTTATTCGGAAAACCCAAATCGATTTGGACGAACTGTACCAAGAAAACGGGAAATTTATGTTTGGTGGAAGTGGGTTCAACCGGGCAGCCATAATTGCCTTTACGGTTGGAGTCGGATTGGCGTTGGTGGGCTATTGGGTGCCTAGTCTCAACTTTTTATACACCACGTCCTGGTTCACCGGATTCTTTATTTCCTTTGGGCTGTATTATTTACTTATGAAAAACAAATCAAGCGCAGCAGTGAAAGAAGCGGTTTGATCCCAATCTCCGTTTAAACATTCGCTTGAAAAAATAAAATTACCATGTCTATTCTGATCAAAAACGGCCACGTAGCCACTGCTTCGGAAGACTATTTTGCCGATGTATACATTGACGGCGATAAAATAGCGGCTATTGGTACGAACCTGCCTTACCAGGCGGATAAGGTAATCGACGCCCGCGGCAAAATCGTCATGCCGGGCGCTATCGATCCGCATGTTCATCTCGACATGCCGTTCATGGGCACTTTTTCCAGCGACGATTACACTACCGGCACCCGGGCAGCCCTGTTTGGCGGTACTACCACGGTTATCGATTTTATCCTGCAAACCCAGGGCGACTCGCTTTACAACGCCTTGCGTACCTGGCAGAAAAAATCGGAAGGCAAGGCTATCGGTGATTACAGCTACCACATGGCGGTGACCGATTTTAATAACAAAACTGCTGCCGAGGTAGTCGATATGATTGAAAAGGAAGGGATTACGTCTTTCAAGACCTTCATGGCCTACAAAGGCGCCCTCATGATCGACGACGGCCAGATGGTGCAGTTGATGAAGGTGGTAAAGAAACACGGCGGTATGGTCACGGTGCACGCAACGAACGGCGATATGATCGATTCGTTAATTGCAAAAAACCAGGCAGCCGGCAACCGCGCGCCCCTGTACCATTATTTATCGCAACCCGAGGTGACGGAGGCGGAAGCTTCGGCACGTTTTTCCGATATGCTCCATTACACGGGTTGCAAAGGCTACATCGTGCATTTGACTTGCGAAGGCGCCCTGAATGCCGTGCGCAGTGCCACACGGCGCAATCAAACGGTACATGTGGAAACTTGCATTCAATATTTGTTGCTTGATGCCTCGCTTTACGAGCAGGATTTTGATGGCGCAAAATGGGTGATGAGTCCGCCTTTGCGCGAGAAAAAAGACCAGACTGCACTCTGGGCCGGCATCAACCAGGGCCTTGTGAATGTGGTGGCCACCGACCATTGCCCGTTTACCTGGACGCAAAAACAAATGGGTAAGGATGATTTTGCCAAAATCCCAAACGGCCACCCCGCCATTGAACATCGCGTCGAGTTGTTGTTTTCCGAAGGCGTAAATAAAGGCCGGATTTCATTACCCAAATTTGTGGAACTCAGCGCAACAAACGCGGCCAAACTGTTCGGCATGTATCCGAAAAAAGGCGCCCTGGCCATCGGCTCCGATGCAGACGTTGCCATTCTCGACCCAAACAAAAAACACGTGCTTTCAGCAAAAACGCACCACATGAACACGGATTATTCAGCATACGAGGGCCGTGAAGTAACGGGCAAAGTCGAAACGGTTATTCTTAGGGGAGCGGTTGCCATTGAAAACGAAAAATGCCTGCTGGAGCCCGGGTTTGGAAAATTTGTCCACCGGTCCAAAGTCAGTTAACCAACTATACCAACAAAAAAGCCCAATAGCATGTCAAGAAAAATAAAATCCGGACTCATCCAAATGAGTCTTCCCAAAACGGAAGGGGAAGGCACTTTACAGGAAATATGCGATGCCATGGTGCAGAAACATATTCCATACATTGAAAAAGCCGGCGAATCCGGCGTGCAAATCCTGTGCTTGCAGGAAATTTTCAATACACCGTATTTCTGCCCGAGCCAGGATGCGAAATGGTATGCCACTGCTGAATCCGTTCCCGGCCCGACCACTGAACTTATTGCGGAATACGCGCGCAAGTATAATATGGTCATTATTGTCCCGCTTTACGAAAAAGAGCAAGCAGGTATTTTGTACAACACGGCCGCTGTGATCGATGCTGATGGTACCTATCTCGGCAAGTACCGGAAAAACCACATCCCGCACACATCGGGTTTTTGGGAAAAATACTTTTTCAAGCCGGGGAACCTGGGTTACCCTGTTTTTGAAACCCGCTATGCAAAAATCGGGGTGTATATCTGCTATGATCGCCATTTCCCGGAAGGCGCCCGTGCATTAGGCCTTAATGGCGCGGAAATCGTGTACAACCCTTCGGCCACTGTGGCAGGACTTTCCCAATACTTGTGGAAACTGGAACAACCTGCACATGCTGCAGCCAATGGCTACTTCATGGGCTGCATTAACCGTGTAGGAACCGAAAAGCCCTGGAATCTCGGCAAGTTTTACGGCAGCTCCTATTTTGTCGATCCGCGCGGGCAAATTTTTGCACAAGCGTCTGAAGACCAGGATGAGCTGCTTATCGCTGAATTTGACCTTGGTATGATCGATGAAGTGCGGGCCACCTGGCAGTTTTTCCGCGATCGCCGCCCGGAAACCTATGATAAACTTGTTGAACTTTAAACCTTCATCTTACTCGTCCTACGACTCAAAGTCGTAGGACGAGTAAGATGAAGTAATGAAAAATAATGGCAGAATATAAACGACCACAAAGTGAGCAGGAGTTTGACCAAAACTTCAAGCAGAAAAAGCCGTTGATGAATCAGACGGAAGCCTACATGGAGAGCTCCCGTTGTTTGTTTTGTTATGATGCCCCCTGTGTGCAAGCTTGCCCAACGCATATCGACATTCCGCTGTTTATCAAACAAATACATACCGGAAATGCCGAAGGCGCCGCCCGAACGATCTACGACATGAACTGGATGGGTAATGCCTGCGGCAAGGTTTGCCCCACCCAGGTGCTGTGCGAGGGCGCCTGTGTGTTTAACCACCAACACGTTAAGCCGATTGAAATTGGCCGGTTGCAAAACTATGCGACCAACAAGGTGATGGAGGCAGGGAAATCCTTGTTTCATTCAGGTAGCCCAAAAGGGAAAAAAGTGGCCATAATTGGAGCAGGGCCAGCCGGGATTTCGTGTGCTTGCGAACTCAGTGTTTTGGGCTATTCTGTGACAATTTTTGAAGCAAAAGATAAGCCTTCGGGCCTGACGGTTTATGGCACGGCGCCATATAAAATTACCAACGAAGAGGCCCTCACAGAGATGGAATATTTGCAAAAACAACTCAGTTTTAAGATCAATTATTCCAGCCCGGTTTCGAATGCAGATGATCTGCAAAAATTGGAAGCGGAATTCGATGCTATTTTTTTAGGCGTAGGCAATGGTCCTACGGCCGCCTTGCACCTCCCGGGCGAAGATTTTGAAAATGTGATCGGTGCGGTGGAATTTGTTGAAACACTTCGTATTCAGAAACATCGCGTCCAGGTTCCCGACAGAATTGTGGTGATTGGTGGAGGCAACACCGCCATGGATGCCGCCTCTGAATCTGCGCGGATGGGTGCCAGTCAGGTTTACCTTGCTTACCGCCGGTCGAAGGAACAAATGGGCGCCTATTGGTTTGAATACGATCTGGCCGTCAGCGCCGGGGTGAAAAGTATATTCAATGCCAGCCCGCTGGAAATTTTGGGCAAGGACAAGGCTACCGGCGTACGTTTCATTAAAACAACACAGGAAAACGGCAGAATCAAAGAAGTCCCGGGCTCAGAATTTGTCCTGGAATGCGACCTGGTGATTAAAGCGACCGGACAAGCCAAGATGGCTGAATTCCTTACTCAAATTAAGGGCCTTGAGTTGGACAAATCGAACCGGATTCTTGTACATCCGGAAACATTCCAAACCGGTAATCCCAAATATTTTGCCGGCGGCGATGCGGTAAATGGCGGCGCCGAAGTGGTGAACGGCGCCTTTGAAGGCAAACAGGCTGCGCGCGGCATTCATCAGTATTTGTTGCCTCACTCGTCCTACGACTCCAAGTCGTAGGACGAGTTCGCTCTTCACTCGTCCTACAGATTTAAGCCACTAGACAAGTACAAACACCTTGAAAATGACAGACTTATCCATAAATTTTGCTGGCATAAAAGCCCCCAATCCATTCTGGCTGGCTTCGGCGCCACCGACCAATTCAGGTTATCAGATCATGAAAGCCTTCGAGGCCGGATGGGGTGGGGCGGTTTGGAAAACACTGGGCGTGCCTGTGGTAAACGTTTCCAGCCGGTATGGCGGGCTCAATTACCGCGACACCCGGATGTCGGGCTTTACCAATATCGAACTGATTACCGATCGCACACTTGCCGACAACCTTCGGGAAATGGAAGAGGTGAAGAAGTACTTCCCCAACCATGCGGTAATCGCGTCCCTGATGGTGGAGTCGCGGCGGGAATGGCAACAGATCATAAAAGACGTGGAAAATGCCGGCGCCGATGGTATCGAACTCAATTTTGGTTGTCCGCACGGCATGTGTGAGCGCGGCATGGGCTCGGCAGTTGGTCAAGAACCTACGGTGTTGAAAACGATCGTCGAATGGGTCATGGAGGCAGCAACAGTGCCGGTAATCACCAAATTGACACCGAATATTTCTGATATCGAAGACCCTGGATTAGCGGCAGTCCAGGGTGGCACGAATGCCATATCCTTGATCAATACCATTAAAAGCATCATTGGCATCGACCTCGATACTTTTTCTCCATTACCTGCCGTGGATGGAAAAGGGACCAATGGTGGCTATTGCGGCCCCGCGGTGAAACCCATTGCACTCAATATGGTACGCCAACTGGCCCAACACCCGGAAATTGCTGGCACCCCGATCAGTGGGATTGGCGGCATTGAAACCTGGCGCGATGCCGTGGAGTACATCCTGTTGGGTTGTACATCCGTGCAGGTTTGCACCGCAGTGATGCACTACGGTTTTGGAATAGTTCGGGAAATGGAAAGCGGCTTGCGGCAATTTATGGAGGACCGGGGCTTCCAAACGATCTACGATTTTGCCGGAAAAGCCTTGCCTAATGTGCTGGAATGGAAGGACTTGAACCTAAAGCATAAAGTTGTGGCCAGTATCAACGCCGATAAGTGCATTGGCTGCCAGTTATGTTACATCGCATGTGAAGACGGCGCGCATCAGGCAATTGCCTTGCCCCAAAACGGCCAGTCACGGGTACCTGAAATTATCGATGAAAACTGCGTTGGGTGCAACCTTTGCTCTTTGGTTTGCCCGGTCGAAGCATGCATTACCATGGAAAAACGGGATAACGGAAAGGAACAACTTACCTGGGATGAATTGGTTGCAGCGGATGCTGCGCCAGTTACGTTTAACGATCCGCGTGCCGGCGGAAATGGTCATTTTGTCCCGGAGCCAACCCAAGCGCTGAAGAAACACGCGTCTTAATTTCACAAACAACAATAGCAAATGGATCAATTTTTACAAGCGGCAATTGATGAGGCGCAGATGGGCCTTGCTGAAGGCGGAATACCTATCGGTTCTGTTATCGTCTACCAGGGCAAAATTTTGGGTCGTGGCCATAACAGACGTGTTCAGCATGGTAGCGTAGTGTTGCATGGCGAGATGGACGCGTTTGAAAATGCAGGTCGTCAACCGGCAAGCGTATACCGGGAATGTACGCTCTATACCACCTTATCGCCTTGCCCGATGTGTACCGGTGCAATTTTGCTCTACGGAATACCGAAAGTGATCATTGGTGAAAACCAAACATTCATGGGTGAGGAAGAACTTCTAAAATCCAGAGGGGTAGAAGTCGTGGTGGTTAATGACACCGCCTGCGTACAAATGATGACCGATTTTATTCGCGATCGCCCGGAACTTTGGAATGAGGATATTGGCGAGTAGATTATTCACCACGGAGACACGGAGGACACGGAGTTTGATCCTCTGTGTCCTCCGTGTCTCGTGGTGAATTAATATCACTTTTTCTTTTTCCGGAACTTCTCCGCTTCCTCAATTTCCTGCAACACATCTTTCCATTTGTCAGAAACATCCTCGGTGAACCGCAGGGTTTCGGCGTACTCGCCTTTATCGATTTTCAACACTGAAATGGATTTGCCCAAATACGCCTCGATTTCTTCCAGTATGGCTTTTTCTTCTGTGCTGCAAAACGATAGTGCATCCCCTTTTTGCTTTCCACGCCCAGTGCGCCCGACGCGGTGCACATAGTTTTCCGCAATTTCCGGCAGGTCGTAATTGACCACAAAATCAACATCGGGGATGTCAATACCCCGAGCACTTACATCCGTGGCGATCAGCACTTTAAGGGTGCCTTGACGAAATTGTTCCAGGACCGCCATGCGGTCTTTTTGTTCCTTGCCTCCGTGGATCGTTTTGGCCGTTATTCCAACGCGCTCTATGGCCTTGGTCACTCGTTCGGCACGGACTTTTGTGCGCACAAAAACCAAAATTTTTCGGTCGGGTTGTTCGTTGATCAGACGTTCGAGGAAAAAGCGTTTGTCGTCCATCTCGATGAATGCAACGGCATGCCGGATGTTTTTGGCCACCGGGTCTTTGGGCGACAACTGGATTCGGATCGCCTTGCCACGAACCAATGAATAGGCCAGTTTTTTGATTTCTTCATTGATCGTAGCGGAGAAAAAAAGCGTTTGCCGCTGGCGCGGTAAAAAACGAATCAGATCGCGAATGTCTTTCAGAAAGCCAAGTTTGAGCATGTGATCGGCTTCATCCAGCACAAGCAATTCGGCTTTATCTAATTTGATGTGTCCCTGACTGACCAGGTCAAACATGCGCCCGGGTGTGGTTACCAAAATATCGATGCCGCTTGCAAGCCGGGCGATTTGTGGATCTTGTTCAACACCGCCAAATACACAAAACGTTTGCACTCGGGTATGTTGTCCGATCTCATCAAAAACCTTGGTAATCTGAATGGCCAATTCCCGGGTAGGCACCATGACCACGCATTTGATGCCAGCCGGCCGGGTCGATTTTTTCCGGCTGTGCAACAGGTGTAAAATAGGGATGACAAATGCTGCGGTTTTGCCCGTGCCCGTTTGGGCAATTGCGAGTACATCTTCGCCCTTGAGAATAGGTGGAATGGATTTGAACTGGATATCTGTCGGCCGTTTGAAACCGAGGTCCTCCAGGTTGCGTTTGATCTCGGGTGCGATGCTGTATTTTTCGAAGCGCATAGGGCAAAGGTAGGGCTACCGGATCACAATCGTTGCCTCGCCAAAAGTCACCATATCCCCGACGCGCAGTTTTTTTCGCTTGCGCAATTCCACTTCGCCATTAACCAAGACTTCTCCACTGGTAATCCGGGCATTCGCCTCACCACCGGTATCCACCAGATGAAGTAATTTTAACAGATCATTCAAGGGGATAAAATCTCCTTTTGTCAACTCAAATTCCTGTGGAACGTTGGAGTGCATGGTCGAAATATTTTGGCGAAAATTAGCGCGTTTTTTTAATCCTGTCTTTAGGGAAGGGCTGAGGAATTTGAACCCAGCCGAAAATGAAATAGATTTGTTTCCGACAATTAAATGCTGCTCTACTTATGCGCGATATCGGCTTAATCGGGCTTATGATCCTGATCACCAATGTGTTGGTTTCTTACCTTGGTTTTAAGGATCGAAATTTCTTCCAAAGATTCGCTTTTGAGATCGACCCGATCCTGATCGGCAAAGATTTCAAACGCTTGATCACTTCCGGTTTTTTGCATGTTGGCTGGACGCACCTCCTGTTCAACATGATCACCTTCTACTTTTTCAGTTATCGCTTGGAGGCATTACTGGGGATGGCAAATTTTTTGATGATCTATTTTGCCAGTTTGCTGGGAGGAAATTTACTCGCCTTGTTCATTCACCGCAATCACCCGGATTACAGTGCAGTGGGGGCTTCCGGGGCAGTTAGCGGGCTTATTTTTGCTTCGATCGCACTATATCCCGGTATGGATATCGGGTTGATCTTTTTGCCGGTTTATATTCCCAGCTGGCTCTTTGGGTTGCTTTTTGTGCTGCTTTCTGTTTATGGCATTAAAGCCCAAAATGACAACATCGGGCATGACGCACATTTGGGAGGCGGCTTGGTCGGTATGTTGGTCGCCATTGCGCTTTATCCGCAGATACTTTCAATGAATACCGTTCCGATCCTGGCTGTCTTGATCCCAGCTTCAACATTTTTATTTATCCTGGCCTATCGCCCTGAACTTTTATACATCAATGTATTTCGAAAAAAACGCGGCTACCACACGCTGGAAGATCGTTATCATACCTCCAGGAAAAACAAGGAAATTGAGCTAAACGAATTGCTGGAAAAAATCCAGAAAAACGGGATGGAAAGTTTGACCAAGCGGGAGAAAGAGCGATTGCGCGAGTTGTCGAATTAACCAACATGCGGTCAATGGTGTTGCTTCCCGTATTTTTTTAGTGCTGTTTCGACATCCAGAATTTTTGCCCGGATCGTACCGTCAGGCTGTGGCTCACCAGCCTGAATATCGACATTTTGAATATCGTACGGCTTGCCTTTCAGATCGAGCATTATGACATCAAAGGTGAATGCCGTTTCTGAATTCGCGACAAACCAGTGTACGTTGTCACGTTCATCTGAGATGGAGGAGGAACTGCCGGCATCCGCAATTCGGTCAATTGTTGGCCGCAGCAACAAGTGGCCATCTAATTCCCCGACTTTTTCGTAATGCCGCATATGAAAGTCCCCTTTCAACACCAAATGCGCCGAAGCCATGTTGCTGTGTCCATGCGGGATAATGGCCCGGCCTTTTTTCATGCCGAAGATTTTTTTGGTAAATACCGTGCGTGCCGGCAGGCCTTCCAGCCTTGGGAATACCACCGGTTTGGTGGCAACCCCAAGATCCGGGAAGGTCATGCCTTTTATCAGTCGTTCAAAATCAATGAATTGGAGGAGCTCTTTCAATTCTATTTTCTGAAAAAGATTCTCTACATGATCTTGCCAAACATCCGGCGTGATGCTGTTTAACCGAAGATCCTGACAGATTTCCTGTAGATCCTTTGCCCAGTGTTCAGTCAGAGGCGCCAGCTTTGCAGGGATAGCATTGGTGGCAAATAA
Organism: Lewinellaceae bacterium; assembly: GCA_020636075.1. GTDB lineage: Bacteria > Bacteroidota > Bacteroidia > Chitinophagales > Saprospiraceae > M3007. Next base: position 113,286 of record JACJYO010000002.1, read on the forward strand.
ACTGTCCAACAGGCTGTAGGACATTATTGCGCCCAGCAGCTGGCGGTTAAATTGTCGACGGTTCAGCATGGTTAATTTGCATATACTTCCTCGCTTGTTTTGGTTTGGTACATGCGCTCCAGTTCATCTTCATAAAAAAACTGATCGCCAAAAGCGGGTTTGAGATCATTTAGCCAGGTGGCCGTTTCATCGTATTCTGCAAAAAACGGCTTGGCAACCCAGTCCGGGTTTCTGCCTTGCAAAAAACGCAAGGTTAACACCTTTTTGTTATCCATTTTAGACACCCCCAAAATCTGCACTTTACCCGGCGTTGCCGACATGCTGGGGCCGCGTACTGTTCGGCACAGGCCACTCACTTGTTGATAGGCATCGCGAAAAATCTCCCAGGCCCGCACAAGCGGCACTTCAAAGTAGTGTTTGGCTCCGGTATCCCTTGCGACAAACATGTAATACGGGATGCAGTTTTGATTGACTTGTTCGCGCCACATTTCGGCCCAGGTGTCGGCGTTGTCATTAATGTGGGCAAGCAGTGGCGACTGGGTGCGAATTTGAATGCCGGTGCTGCGCAACCGCCGGATAGCGCGTTGCACGGCGGGTGTTTTCAATTCATTTGGGTGATTGAAGTGCGCCATAAAGGCCAGGTTAACGCCGCTTTTCACGATGCGCTCAAACAGGGCCAGAAACTTATCGGCTTCTTCGTCATCAATAAATTTATACGGCCAAAACCCCAGCGATTTGGTGCCGATCCGAATGGACTGGATGTTGGTTTTATTGTCGCCGAGAAAAGGTTCGATATATTGCCGAAACACTTCAAATTTCATAATCATGGGGTCACCGCCCGTAAATAAAATATCGGTGACCTCCTGGTGTTGTTCCAGGTATTTTACGAGCAATTCCGTTTCGCGCATGGCAAATTTGATTTCGTTCATACCGACAAATTGCGGCCAACGAAAGCAAAAGGTGCAATAGCTGTGGCAGGTTTGCCCGGAGCTGGGGAAAAAGAGCAGGGTTTCGCGGTATTTGTGTTGAATGCCAGTCAGTTTGACGCCGTCAATTTCCGGCACATTAAGTTCAACCTGGCCTGCAGGGTGGGGGTTAAGTTTCAGTCGGATTTTGTAAGCAGTTTCCCGAATGACATTTCGATCATTTGTGCTGTTCAGGGTTTTTTCCATTTCAGAAAAATGCGCCGGGAGCAGCATGTCCCTATTCGGGAATACAAGGTTAAAAAGCGGATCATCTTTGTAATGATCCCAATCGATCAATTCATCAATAACGTAATTGTTGACTTTAAATGGAAGGACGTTGCCCACGATTTCAATTGCGCGACGTTCAGACTCAGTGAGGCGTTCCATTTGGGGGATGTTTCGGAAGGTGTTTAGAGCATAAGCCTTATAGGCTGGTTTTGTTTGTATCAAAATCTGCATCTTTTAGTTGGTTATGAAAATACGAAATCCGCAACCAGAGTGTTGAGTAGCGGGATAATACTAAAAATTCGGGACTTGCCGGTAGGTTCCCGGTTTGTTTGGCAATGAAATGACCGGGTGTTCCCAATTTACGATTTTTTTAAAGTATTCAAAATCTGCAGAAAACTGGATATTTACCCAACACATGGAAAATCCCGCGATTTATTTAAAACCCGGAAAAGAAATGCCGGTGCTCCGTTTTCACCCTTGGGTATTCTCTGGCGCCGTTCAACGGATTTCCGGCAAACCTTCCGATGGTGAAATTGTAGAAGTCTTCAGCAGTCGGAACCAGCTCCTGGGTCTTGGCCATTTTCACCATGGAAGCATTGCGGTGCGCCTGCTTTCATTTGGCCCCGCAGACCTGACAGACTCTTCATTTTGGGTGCAGAAACTGGAATCGGCTTTTCAGGTACGACGATCTGTTGGCCTGTCTGCAACTTCGGAAACTAATTGTTTTCGGCTCGTGCACGGTGAAGGCGATGGCCTGTCTGGGTTAATTATTGATGTTTATGGCACGACAGCAGTGCTGCAATGCCACAGCATCGGAATGCATCGTCAACGCGAGTTGATTGCCCATGCGCTCAAGACAATTTTGGGTGATAGCCTCCACGCTGTTTTCGACAAGAGTAAGGAGGCTTTGCCACCGCAATACGCCGCTTCGATTCAAAATGCGTACTTGATTGGCAACCCGGAGTCTAGTGCTGTGGTAGCTGAAAATGGCGTGCATTTTCGGATAGATTGGGAAGAAGGGCAGAAAACCGGCTTTTTTCTGGACCAACGGGAAAACCGGAAATTACTGGCTGAATTTGCCTCTGGAAAAACCGTACTCAATACCTTTTGTTATACTGGAGGGTTTTCATGTTATGCTTTGCGCGCCGGGGCGACGTTGGTGCACTCGGTGGATGTTTCGGGAAAGGCTATGGCGCTCACGGAAGAGAATGTTCTGCTGAATGCTCCATTCAATGGCAAACATGAGGGGTTTACCAGCGATGTACTTGCGTTTTTTAAGCAAACAGCACAAACCTACGATGTGGTGGTTGTAGATCCACCGGCGTACGCAAAAAGCCTGAATAAACGCCATAATGCGGTGCAAGGCTATAAACGATTGAACGAAGCAGCCCTTGCCAGAGTAGCGCCAGGTGGAATTTTGTTTACCTTTTCCTGCTCTCAGGTGGTTGATCGCGAGCTATTTTACCACACCATTGCGGCTGCCGCCCTCACTGTAAAACGCCCTGTCCGGGTATTGCATCATCTGACCCAGGGGCCCGACCATCCGGTTAGTTTGTTTCATCCGGAGGGCTCTTACCTAAAAGGCCTGGTCTTGTACGTTGAATAGCAATTCTTAAAATTTGATAGTTGTAAACAAATGTTATTTATGAAAAACCTGTTGTTACTCGCTGTATTACTCGGCTTTTTTGCCTGCCAGAATCAGGAGCCGCCAATTCCAATGTGTCACGATCCGAATGCTGAATTTGCCGCATTTGCATCGGATAAAGAATTTCAAAATGCCCACCCGGCGCCAAGACCTGCCGCGCTTACTCACGGTGGGAAAAACATTGAATTCCCTGTGGAAGGCGGCGAGAACGGCCGGGGATTTTTGATCACAGCCCATGGACAAACCAATAAATACCTGTTGCTTTTCCATGAATGGTGGGGATTGAATGACAATATCCGGAACGAAGCATCCTATTGGGTGCACGAACTGGGTATAAACGTGTTGGCAATTGACTTGTACGATGGCAAACTGGCAACCACCTCCGCGGATGCCGGTAAACTGATGCAGGCGTGTGACGCGGATCGGGCCAAAGCCATTATTCAAGGTGCCGAAAAATATCTGGGTGAAAAGGCCGATTTTCGTACGATGGGCTGGTGTTTTGGCGGTGGCTGGTCGCTACAGGCCGCATTACAACTTGGCGACAAAGCCAAAGCCTGTGTGATGTACTACGGCATGCCGGAAAAGGATGTTGAAACGTTGAAGACCTTGCAAACCGATGTTTTAATGATCCACGCCAAGCAGGATAAATGGATCAATGATGCTGTGGTGGATGAGTTCAAAGAGGACATGAAGGAGGCCGACAAGTCGCTGACCGTAAAGGAATACGACGCCAACCACGCTTTTGCCAATCCCAGCAACCCAAGTTACAACGAACAGGCCGCTAAGGATGCCCGGGCAGAAGTCTTGGCATATTTAAAAGGAAAATGATCATTACGAATGCGGACCCGGAATATCTTGATTGATTCCGGGTTCGCACTCAATGTTTTACAACATGGCTACACATCAACCTGATGCTCCCCGCAGCGGTGGCGGCTCCGGAGCAATTTTCGGCAAACAGATTTTATTACTGGCAATGGTTTGCATTGCCGGCGTCATCGTTTACAAGACCTTCTTGAGTGACGGCGGCTCATTTTCCGGCATTTTTCAAAAGCCAAAGGAAGTACAGCTGACTTATGTGCCATCGGATTTCCATCCCAACCTGAATGAAGAAGCCACGCTGCAGATCCTGGCCGAACCGGAAAAATACCGGAAGGAGTTTGATGACCTCGTCTACAATTTTAATATCTCATTGTTGTACCATGTAGCCAACCGGATGAACTTGCCCGACAGCCTGAAGCGCCGCCTTGAACCGGAGTACCGCAATCACCACGATTATTTGCGCAGCTTATATTTCAATGATTTTGTAGCCTTAAAAGATACAACTGCCGGCCTCTATGAAACCTGGTACAATGACAATACCAATCAGGCGGTCAAGGTTTTTAATGAAGTGGCGGGCAAATACACTTGCTTTTTTGTGACCCAAATTATGGCCACGCTGGTGAAATCGACCGATGGGCGCATTTTTGCAAAGGGTAAAAATGTAGCAAACCCATGCGGAATAGCCCTGAGTGAGGGCCTACGCCCCATGGTCGATCGCCTGCAGGCCCGGGCCGCCATAATCGATTTTAGTGCGTCGAGAGGTTTGTTAAAAGATAAAGTTCGAAGGGGGATCGCCGAATTGGCCACCTACGAATTGCGGAGTCGCCTGGGCCTGGACAAAACCTTATCCTACAAGATTTTTGGCATTTCAATCTCTGAAACAGATATCCGGGTGGAGGCTATCAGTGTGATAAAAGCCGGCTTCAAACTCGACCAACAGTTTGATGTTACCTTCAGCCCGTCAAAGGGCGTGGTGTACATTACGTTACCAGCACCTACAATTTTATCGCATGAAGTTTACCCGCGCGTGGATAAGCTCGATGTTGGTTTTCTAGCGGGTATCAGCGGAGAAGAGATGAACCGGAATTTTAATGACTTACGCCGGGAGTTTCGCGCGGATGCACTTGAAAATGAGCATATTTTGGACAAGGCCAAGGCGCGGGCGGATACTGTCATGCAGCTGATGTTGGGGCCAATCGTCAAGAGTATGGGCCGCAACTACAAACTTCAGATGCGTTACGCCGGCACCTCCGAAATCATTACGGAGGATGAACTGCGCCGACGTGGCGAGACCAAATCCTCCACGCAAGACGTGAAGGATAAATCCAAGTTTATACCGCAGTAGACGGGTATAATCTATGTGTTGTTTAATTGCTGTTTTGTGCAACAGGCTTGCCACTACGTAGTACTTGAAGCGCTTTTTCGACAGCCGGATCATCATCATTCAGGACTTGGTAAAGCCCTTCGTTTTTAAATAAAATCTTTGCAATCCGCGCTTTGATTTGTAAGCGCAGTTCATATTCACTTTGTGCCTGCTGCTGGGCATTGCCTTCAACGCCTTGTTTTTCTACGTAAGTTATAAAATCTGTATAGAGTTGATCGGAAACTTTAAACTGCCGGACAAAGGCATCTGCTGAGTTTGGTAATTTTCCCTGCTCTTGTGTTTCCAGCCAGCGGGCTACAAACGGCGAAAGGTGTTGGCGTGCAGCAAAATAATAATCTGTTGCAAATGATGTATCGATAGGAATGAATATATCCGGTGTTATGCCGCCGCCGCCGTATACAATTCGGCCCATTCCGGTGTAAAATTTGGTTGAATCGGCTTGCTTGATCCTGGTAGGGTCTGCCAATTCGCCATTATGCAAGCGCCGGTCTGCTTCCAAATTATAATCCGCGTTGTTTTTGTAATCGCGTTGAATGTTGCGTCCACTGGGTGTGTAGTACCTCGAGATCGTCAACCTTAAGGCTCCACCGTCGCTCAGGGTGTATGGCACCTGAACCAACCCTTTTCCAAAGGTGCGGCGACCAATCACCCAGCCACGATCATGGTCTTGAATGGCGCCGGCGACGATTTCACTGGCGGATGCCGAGCCTTCATCGATCAATACCACGATATCCTGAATATTGAACCGGGCACGGCCATTGCTTTTGTAATCAGTGCGGCGCTCTGTTCGCCCCTCCGTGTAAACCAGCAGTTTCCCTTCCGGAAAAAATTGACTTAATAACTCGGTGGCTTCATTCAGATAGCCACCTGGGTTGCCACGCAAATCGAGAACCAGGTTTTTCATGCCCTTTTCCTCAACCAGGGGACGCACCGACTCCATGAATTCCTTGTATGTTGGTGCACTGAACCGGTTGATTTTGATATAGCCGGTAGTTTGATCCAGCATATAGGCTACATCAACGCTGTGTACCGGAATTACATCGCGGGCCAACGTAAAATGCCGCAACTTAGATTCGACGCCACGTAAAATGCCCACCTTGACCAGCGAACCTTTTTCGCCGCGCAATTTTTTGAAGATTTCAGTATTGGAAATTTTTATGCCTGCCACTTTGGCATCGTCGATGGTAACAATTTTGTCGCCAGCCAAAATACCGGCGGCTTCTGAAGGACCTCCGGACAGCGGGGTAACAACCTGAATTGTATCGTCCACCATAATAAATTCGATACCAATACCTTCAAAATTGCCATTCATAACCTCATCCTCGTGCATCAATTCTTCCGGGCTCATGTATACAGAATGAGGATCAAGTTGTTCCAGGAGGTGATCTATCGTTTCCCGCTTTAGAGTAACCAGGTCTACCGTATCAACATACTTGGCATTAATGTAACCAAAGATTTCATCGATTACTCCGGACTTTTGGGCGCTGTTCAATGCGGGATTAATCAATCGTATGTTGGCATCATGGTGCGGCAATTGCTGTCCAATGAACATTCCAGTTGCCAACATAATAGCAAGAAGTATGGGCAAGCGAATCGAAGTCGATGAATTTTTTTGCTCAGTCATATATTCCTTAAAAAATCACTAATTGAATTTGACAATTATTAAAACCTTTTTAAAATCGCAGGTGTTTTGCTTCGTGAATCGTTAAACACCTTCTCTAATCATGACGGACCGCCCGGAACTTGACCAACTCGATAAAAAAATTCTATCTGCGTTAATAAAAGACGGAAAAACACCCTACACCGACCTTGCTAAACAACTTTTCGTTTCCAGTGGAACCATTCATGTCCGAATGAAAAAAATGGAACAAATGGGAATCGTGGTTGGGTCAAGTTTAAAAGTGGATTTTCAAAAATTAGGTTACGACATTACTGCATTTCTGGGCATTTACCTGGACAAAAGTTCACTGTATGATGATGTGAGCGCCCAATTGGAACAAATCCCTGAAATTGTTGAATCGAACTACACCACGGGATTGTACAGTATTTTTACAAAAATAGTTTGCAAAGATACAAATCACCTTCGCCAAGTGCTGCACGATAAAATTCAGAAAATCCAGGGAATTCAACGTACGGAAACATTCATTTCGTTGGAACAGAGTATCAATCGCGCGGTCAATTTTTTTGACGCTGATGAATAAAAACGAAAAAACGGGGGCGCCTGGATATCCAGACGCCCCCGTTTAAGTATTCAAACATTGGATCTCTAGCCGGATTAGTTCCGCACCAGCGTCACGTCGCCTTTGAACAGTTCCACCTCACCATCAATAAATTCCACTTCGACGTACCAGACATAAACCGCAGAGGCTGCATCGTCACCACGAGCTTTGCCATCCCAGGCATACGTGGGATCATTGGGCTGGAAATCATTGGCACTAAAAATCGCATTGCCCCAGCGGTCAAAAATCTGCCAGTTCTTAATCTGTTGCACATCTGTTCCACCTTGAATCATCAGGAAGGAATTGAGCGGATCACTACTTGCCGGGTTGAATATGTTAGGAATATAAATTCGACGCGAACGGTCCACCTGAATTATCTGGCGGTCCGTGGAGATACAACCATTGCTATCAACAACCGTGATCGTTTGCTGATACGAGTGGGTCGGCAAAGTATCGTAACTAAGGCAGTCGGTTATGATGCATGGCGCTGGCGGATTCCATGAAATCGACTCAATGGGTGTAGTACCTGTAATGGTTGCTGTAACAGTAACTGATTCACCTAATTGAAGCAAAACATTATCCTCCAAATCCACAGTCAGGGCGCCCGGCGCTGTAATAGTGACTGTAGTATCCAATATACATCCGTTACCATCCTCCAAGGCAATCAAATACGTGCCTTGCGAAAGCTGTGAGAACTGTCCGGTTCCTGATGCTGCCCCGCCATTGAACGTAAACTGGAAGGGTTGTGTTCCACCGATTACTCCGTTAATGGCGATAAATCCATTGGTTTCACCAAAACAGCGGATCTGTTTTACGGTCAGGTCAAATCCTGTCGGAACGGCAGGGTCGTATTCTACTGTAACGGTACCCGTATTGGTACAACCATTTGTCGAATTTGTAACCTGCAGGGTATACACGCCAGCCATATCAACAATTGGCGCGAGGGTATTTCCCCCTGAAACAATGTTTCCGTTTCCGGTTGTCCAGGCATAACTATATGTCGGGCCTGTTGAGGACCCCGTGCCATTGATAGTGACCGAGGTAGTGGTGCAGTCGAGTTTGTCATTAACGGTTGCTTTGACAGTCGGTTCTGTAAAGTTAGCCGTAACGACAGCATCATACGTTTTTGTGCATCCATTCACTGAAGTCAAGGTCAGGAAATACGTTCCTGCTGCTGAAACCTGCGGATTCAGATTGGCCGACATAAAGCCACTCGGGCCCGTCCAGGCAAATGTTGCTCCTGGAGTTGATACAGTACCGCTTATTGCGCTTTGACCATTGTTTGTACAGTTCAACTCTGTACCTGTTGTGGTGCCTACGGGCACATCAGCATCTATGTCCACCTGCGCCGTTGCTGTAGATGTACATCCATTTGGTGCTGTGATAAGAACGGTATAGACACCTGGCTCACCAATTTGCGGATTTTGCAAATTCATATTGGTCACATCAATATCCGGGCCGGTCCAGGAGTATGTGGAGCCTGCTACGGAGCTGGTTGATGCAATCATTATTTCAGGCTGCATGCAAGTGATCAGACCACCGGTAGCACCTGCCTGCGGGGGATCAGTATCCAGGAATACTTCGACATCTGCCATATCAGTACAGCCATTCACCGTATTGGTAACCACTACAGTGTAAATCCCTGACTGGTCTACACCAGGGCTGATCAAGTCAGCATTTCCGGTCGTGATACCGGGTCCCGACCAGGCGTACGTCAAAGGAGCATTGGCTACAGAACCACCAGCGTCTAGCATGACTTGGGGTACCGAGCAAGTGATCGTTTGATCAAAACCAGCATCAGCAGTAGGCAAGTCCTGGTCTAAGCCGACCATAACTTCATCCGTACTGGTACAGCCATTGTTTGTATTAGTAATTAAAACACTGTAAGTGCCGGAAACAGCCACAATCGGCTCAACCTGACTTTGGTTAGCAGCACTGATCCCTGGGCCTGTCCAAAGCAAGCTAAATCCTGCACCAATATCCGAACCAGTAGCACTTATGGTGACCCCGTTGGCGGAAGTACAGGTAAGAATAGCATCTGCACCAGCATTAGCAACCGGCGCTTGAATATCCTGACCTACATTTGCTGCATCTGTATTGCTGCAGCCATTGGCAGTATTTAAAACCTCCAATGTATAAACACCGGGGAGAAAAACTTGAGCAGTTGCGTTAGACTGTGTGCCCGCGACGATGCCAGGACCTGTCCAGGTGTACACAATTGTTGCGCCAGCCTGTGAGCCGGTACCATCGAGGCCCAATGTATCATTTTGGCAAGTCAACGTTTGATCTGCACCCGCCGCTGTTACCGGCAAATCCTGATCAGCAGACACAACCACCATGTCGGTAGATGTACAGTGATTTTGGATATTGGTTACCAAGAGTGTGTATGTGCCAGAATCGGATACCATTGGGTTTTGCAGGTTAAAGTTAGCGGTGTTAATCCCTGGCCCTGTCCACAAATATTCAAAATTGGCACCCGCACTTGAACCAGAGCCGTCAATAGGTAATGTAGTTTGCGTGCAAGTCAGCGTGAAGGGTTGGCCTGCACTGGCTGTTGGCAGGACTATGTCTTGCGAAATACCCGCAGCGTCCGTCGCTGTACAGCCATTATTTGTGTCCGTGACCAGGAGTACATAGTTGCCTGGAGCATCTACCATCGGGCTTTGATCATTTTGATTGGCCGGTGTAATTCCCGGGCCTGTCCACAGATATGTGAAATCGGGTCCTACAGTTGAACCACTTCCATCAAGTGTTACTTGCGTAGTTTGACAATCAAGCCCAAGATCACTCCCAGCGGATGCAGTGGGCGCAACCTTGTTTTCCTGAATAACAACAGTATCTGTCGTGACGCAGCTGTTGTTCTGATCAGTGATAGAAAGAATGTATGTCCCGGGTTGGGTAATAGTAGGTGACAGGTTATTCTGGTTTCCGGCATTAATATCCGGCCCTGTCCAGAGCGTTTGAAAATTAGCACCCGATGATGACGCAGATCCATCCAATGTTTGCATAGGTGTAGCGCAGGTGAGCACGAGATCGGGACCGGCGCTGGCTGTGGGATAAGTTGCATTCAAATTGACAACTACATCATCTGTTGCAGTGCAACCATTCGACATATCTGTAACCACCAGCGAATATGTACCGGAAACATTAACGTTTGGCTGCGCCTGGTCCTGATTTCCTGCGTTTATGCCTGGGCCTGTCCAATTGTATGTAAATGTGGGACCGGAAGATGAGGTTCCACCGATGACCGTTGAAGTAATTACACAATCGATAATCTGGTCGGTACCGGCATCCGCAGTAGGTGTTGTCAAATCATCGGTTACAAGTACTTGGTCCGTAGCAGTACAACCATTTGTAGTGTTTGTAACCAACAAGTCATACATACCGGCTAAAGAAACAGGAACCTGTGTGTCATTTTGATTACCTGCATTGATACCCGGGCCGCTCCACAAAACGGTGAAATTAGCGCCCGCACTCGATGCGCTTGCATCCAGTGTTTCAGTAGCAGCATTGTAACAATTCAGAATCAAGTCATTGCCACCATTTGCCACTGGCGCCAGAGTATCAATAGTGATCAGCACGACATCAGTGTTTTCACAACTATTGGTCGTATCCGTTACAATCAAATTGTATGTTCCAGGAATGGTAATGCCCGTGGGACTCTGCATAGATTCAGTTGCCGGCGTAATGCCGGGGCCTGTCCACTGATACACATAATTCTGTCCTGAAGAGGAGCCCGCTCCATTAATGTCAACACTTGTGACAGCACAAGTCAGGTTCAGATTTGGACCGGCATTGGCTACTGGTACATTTGCATCCTGAAAAACGACAGTTGTATCAGATTGCGAGCAACCATTCGCAGGATTTGTAACAACCAAAATATAATTGCCAGCCTGGGATACCAGCGGATTCGGCAAAGTCTCGTTGCCGGCATCAATGCCCGGGCCAGTCCATAAATAGGTGATTGTATTAGGCGTACCGCTTCCATCCAAAGTAACACCATTAGGAGTAAGACAGGTCAGCGTTTGATCCGGACCGGAAGAAACGGTTGGGATTGCAGTATCCAGATCAACATTAACTGTATTAGATGCGGTACAACCTGTGCTGGTGTTTGTGATAGTCAACGTGTAATTACCAGATTGATCAACAACCGGATTATACTGGTTTTGATTGCCGGCATTAATGCCGGGCCCTGCCCAAAGCACCTCAAATTCCGGCCCCTGACTGGAGCCATTCCCGCCAAGAGTAACACTGGTAGTTGCGCAGGTAATGGTTTGTGCTTGTCCGGCATCAACGGAAGGAGGCGCCAACGAAGCGTCAACAAGTGCTGTATCTGTATGCGTACAACCGTTTGCCGGATTCGTAACAGTTAACACGTATGTTCCCGCTTGATTTACATTAGGCATTGGATTATTTTGATTGGCAGGTGTGATGCCTGGCCCGGTCCAAAAGAAGGTAACACCATTTGGACTCCCTGTTCCAATCAGATCAACAGAGGGCTGGTTACAAGTAAGCAATTCGTCATTTCCGGCGTTTGCAGTAGGTGCTTGCGTATCGCCTATGACTGTAATATTTGCCGTGTTCGTACAACCGCTTATCGAGTTGGTAACGGTTAGATTGTATAATCCAGACATCGAAACAGCGGGATCCGCATCAGCCTGGTTTCCTGGAGTAATACCCGGGCCAGTCCATTGGTAAGTTGCGGAGGAAGCGTTCGTTGTGCTATTGAGAATGGTACTGGATTGTGTGCAGGTTATGGTATCCGCGGTAATGCTTACCGTTGGTGGAGTATTATCACCAATTACAAAAGCCGAATCCACAGCGACACAGCTATTTGCCGGATTGGTTACTTGCAGGATGTAAGTCCCCGGCACACCGACTGTTGGGTTTTGTTGGTTTTGATTACCAGGTGTAATACCCGGGCCTGTCCATAAATAGGTAACACCCGGTGTTGTGGAATTCCCTTGAAGGGTTACAGTAGCACCACCAGGAAAACAAGTTAGCGTACCACCCTGGGTTGAAATATTGGGCAGTGAAATATCCTGCTGAACGGTAACAAAAGCTGTGTCATAACAAGTGGTTGCTCCAATGGTATTTCCAACAATCAGACTATATTGACCACCTGCATTTACCCCTACCGAGTTTTGTGTGCCAATAGTGTTTCCCATTGGGTTTTTCCAGTTAAAGGTAGTTCCGGGACCGGTAGAGCTGCTGCTCAGTGTTAGCGTGGGATTGGTGCAGCTGATAATACCCGGAACCGGATTGATAATAGCGTCATTGGGTATACGTACAACAGTGAACCGGACGATACTATCGCAGTCCAGGAATGAATTAAATGTTTCAGCAAATGTGCCTGGATCGCAATAATTTGTACCATTAATTGTGAAGCAGCTGTTCTCACAAATGTACTGTGTACCGATATTGGTAATAATTTGATTTTTAATGGTTATTGTTTGCCGCACGGTACTGTCGCAGCCCAGATAGGACATATAGGGGCTTGAATTCAGGGTAAATGTTCCTGGCGCAGCAAGAGAGGTAAAGGGTTCCTGGTCCCAAATGAATGGAGCATCTTCAAAGCAAACTGTAACGGGCTCCAAAATTGTAGGCGGAATGGGCTGATTGGTTACTGGCAGACAACTCTGTTGTGCCGGATAACAAGCATTTCCCACTTGAACGCAGACATTACCCCCCAAACTTCCAAAAGTAATGGTGACTGTTGTCCCTTCGGGTGCTGGGAATTGCACATTATTCAATCCGCCATTAATCTGTGACCCTGGCGGAGAAATCCAGCGGTAATATCCTGCTCCCGAAACAGGCGGAATAGTATATTCGACGGTAGCGCCGGGGCATACTGCAGTTGGGCCTTGCGGGACCGGCGGCGCACCCGGAGGAGGAGGGGAAACGGAGCCGCTAACAACATTCATTTGATAATCACAAACATCTGCGATATACCCGTCAATCATCAAAAAGTAGGTTTGTCCGGGTACAAAGTTAGAGTAGGTTAAGGTCAATGGAAGGCCGGCGCCGCCGGCAGTTCCGGGGTTACAGTCCAGGGCATCTCCATTGCAATCGTCAAAAAAAGCAGCCTGGAGGCCATCGCCATTTAGGCAATTACTGGTGGCGACATCGATGGTGATGGTGGTGCTGCCAGCCACGAAACCAAACCACTGGTCATTGTGTATGGTAATTTGCCCACAGACCAGGTTGCCCCCGGATGGGGTTCCGCTGTTGTTCCCCATATAGCCATCGAAATCACAATAAACACAAGTCTGTTGACAAGATGTCGCCCCGGGAATACTGTTATTGGGGCACGGAGGAGGCACTTGGCCAAAAGCAGCGGTATGCATGGCCAAAAAAACGACAATAGACAGGAGTAGCTTTTGTTGCATAAGTTAGCGCGGTTACGAATTCTCTTCTGTTTATTAAAAAAATATATTCTAAAAAAAGAAGGCCTCTGGCAATTGCTTGCCAGAGGCCTGAGGTACTATTTAAGTCTAATTTCGAATCAGGGTTACATCCCCTTTATAGAGGATGGTTTCGCCATCAACGAATTCAATTTCGGCATAGTAAACAAATACAGCGGGGTTGGCTCTGTCACCACGAACCGTTCCATCCCAACCATTTTGCGGGTCATTTGGTTGGAAATTTGTGCGTTCAAAGACCGCATTACCCCAACGATCAAATACTCGGAAGGTTTTAATATTTGTCACTTGACGTGTATCACCTGAGATGTAGAAAATTGCATCGTTATCTGCCGATTCCGGGTTGAAGATATTCGGAATGTAAACATAACGAGTTTTGTCGACAATGATCGTCCGGCTATCGGTCGCCTTACAACCATTGGAATCCACAACCGTCATGATGTATCGGAAGGAATTTAACGGCCGCAACACGCAGGTCGGGCAAAATGCAGTATCCAGGCTACTCGGATCCAGGATATACGTTTCTACGCGATCCGGATAGTTCACTGTATTATCTAGCGACAGTTGAATCGTATGTCCCAACGGAACGATCACATCCGGGCCCAGGTCAACAAGCAATTCTTCCGGTTCTCCGATTTCAATCGAAGTTTCCCATTCACACCCATTGGCGTCCTGAATCACCAAACTGTGCGTGCCAGGGTCAAGCGAAGTGAAAAAAGAAGCGGATACATACGGCAAATCATCTATCGAGTACAAGAATGGCGGTGTTCCACCCAATACATTCGCAACGCCAATAACGCCATCTGTTTTTCCAAAACAGGACACATCACGCACATTCAAAGCGGCCCCTGACACAGTGGTCGAATCAACAACAACCGGAACAATTGCTTCGGAGGTGCAGCCATTTTGTTGATTGGTAACAACAACGGAATAATTGGCTGCAGAACTTACAACCGGACTCTGTGAAAACTGACCGGAAATAATATTGCCATTGGTACCTGCAGTCCAGGAATAAATATAATTACCCGGCCCTTGCACGCCCGCCATCAAGCTCACCTGGGTGGTTGTGCAATTCAGCTGATTCGGGACGCCTGTTTGAATAACCGGACCATCGGTATCAGCCAAAACAGTTACACCCGTAGACGCCGTACAACCATTCGGTGCAGTTACGGTGACATTGTAATTTCCGGGAATAGTGATATTCGGGTTCTGATCGGTCGAGGTGTAGCCGCCCGGACCGCTCCATTGCCAGACGACATTAGCATTATTTGAAGTACCGGTCAATTGCAGATCCGTAATGATGCAAGAAATTGTACCACCAGTGGCCGAAACCGTAGGCAAACTGGCATCGGGAACTACATTTGCTATGGAGCTGGACGTACAACCATTCGGGGCGGTCACTACCAGCGTGTAATTACCTACCTGGCTAACAACCGGATTCGGAGTGGTCGAAACCACAGAGCCATCCGGGCCCATCCAGGAGTAAGTCACCCCTGGCGTTTGCGATGTGCCCGTAATGGTATTCGAAGGCTGAGCACAAGTTAGCGTGGTGCCCGTTGTAGCAACATCTGGTGGCGTTACATCATCATCAACTTCAATGGAGAACAGCGTAGTACATCCGTTCTGGGCGGTAACAGTTACCATGTATGTACCCGCAACGGTAATTTGCGGATCAGCAACAGTTTGGTTGCTGGCATTAATGTCGGGTCCAGCCCAATTGTATTGCACGTTCGGTGTTGCTGTCGTTGATTCCAGCGTAACTGTTGGCAGCGAACAAGTGATCGTTTCCGTCGTAACATTGATATCCGGCGAAACAAAATCTCCGGTAACATTGGTCACTGCGGTTGCCTGGCAACCATTGGCCTGATTGGTTATCAAAACAGTATATGTACCTGCTGTGTCAATCACCGGATTCTGCTGCGCAGAAGAAAAGCCTCCCGGGCCAACCCAGCTATAGGTCACCATAGGTGTAGACGTGGTTGCCGCGAGTGGCAGTGTCGGCATGGTGCAATTGATCAATCCACCGGTAACTGTGACATTTTGCGGAGTCACAACATTTTGATTCACAGTCAACGTGGGTGCTGAAATGCAACCATTTTGAGCCGTTACGGTGTAGGTATAAACCCCTGGGTTGGAGACATCTACATTTCCTGTGGTTGAAATGACGGCACCGGAAGCATCCGTCCAAACCCCTGTAGCGCCAGGTGTAGTTATTGCCCCGGAAAGTGTGAGCTCCGTTACCACACAGGTAAGAGTGCCCGCTCCAGCCACGGAGACCACTGGCGAATCCGTATTTTCTTCAACTACGGCGGTAGCAGTTGATGTACACGCGTTTTGGCCGGTAACAGTTAAAACATAGGTGCCCGCCTGTGATACTACCGGGTTTTGTTGTGTTGATGAAAAGCCATTCGGCCCAGCCCAATTCCAGGAAACAGTAGCGGTTTGCGAACCACCCAAAATGGGAGTTTGCCCGGAAATACAATCAACAGTATCACCCTGGGCAGTAGCACCAGGTACGACAATGTCTTGTGCAACATCAACGGTAACAGTGGTTACACAGCCATTTGGCGCCGTAATATTCAGCAAATATGTCCCTGGAGCAGAAGTAGTTACTACTGGGGTGCTGCCAATTACCGCATTGTTGGGATCGAGCCACGAATATTGAACATCGGGTGTATTACTGGTGCCGGTAAGTTCAGTCGTAAGATCGTCACAATCAAGATCATTCGACGAAGCAGCCTGGGCATCCGGGAAATCTCCATCAAGCACAACAGTCGCTAAAGCCGTAGAAGTACATCCGTTCGGCCCTGTCACAGTAAGGGTGTAATCACCGGCAACTGTAATTGTCGGGTCTTCCAATGTGGAGTTAAAACCCGGACCTTGCCAGGCAAATGTTGCATTTGGCGTAGCAGAACCACCATTCAAATTAATATCTGTAATCAGGCAGGTAAGCGTGCCACCCTGCGCGCTAATATCCGGTGGGGCAATATCCTGATTTACTGTTGCAACTGCGGTAGTTGTACAACCGTTTTCAGAAGTGACAACTACAGTGTAATCCCCGGGGGCGATTACCGCAGGGTCTTCATCCGTTGAGGTGAATCCTGCCGGCCCGCTCCAGACGTAAGATAGAACCGGAGATGTACTGTTTGTAGCAGTGGTTTGGATATTGGTTGATATAATGGAACAGGTCAGAACGTCTGGCACCTGGGTGTTAATTGTTGGGGATTCGGTGTCCAACAATACTTCCACTGATTCAACAGATGTGCAACCATTCAAGCCAGTTACAGTAAGGGTATAGGTACCATTATCACCAACGGACGGGTCAGGCAACCCCGAGGAAAAGTTATTCGGGCCTGTCCAGGCAAGGGTAGCGCCGGCAGTAGCGGAGGAGCCATTGATCTGCACTTGCGGATTGGTACAAGAAATGGTGTTACCCGTAGCAGAAATATCGGGGGCGACAATATCTTGATCAACCATTACAGTAAGCGAATCCACGCAGCCATTTCCAGTAGATGTAACAACAAGGGTATAGGCTCCTGGAATACTAACCGATGGGTTTTGATCGCTTGAGTTGAAATTATTGGGGCCGCTCCATAAGTAGGAAACTGGTACATCTGCATTGCCATTTAATGTCAGGTCGGTTAAGGCGCATGTCAGAGTTCCCGTAGTCGAAGAAGGCACCGGCAATGTTTGATCGGCCTCCACAGTAGCACTGGCAGTTGAAGTACAACCGTTTTCTCCGGTGACGGTTAGCGTATAAGTGCCTGGATCAGCCGTATTGGGGTTTTGTAAATTAGATGAAAAACTATTTGGTCCAGTCCAAGCCCAAGTCACGTTATTGCTTGGCGAAGCACCGGCTAAATCCAGATTTGGCATTGCGCACGTTACGGTGCCGCCAACAGCGGAAGCGTCCGGTTCGACGTCATCCAAAAGAACATCTGCAGTTGCAATGGCAGTACATCCATTTGAAGGATCTGAAACAGTCAGGGTGTAAACTCCGGGATCCGTTACTGTCGGGTCTTCTAAAGTTGAGTTGAAGCCATTGGGTCCGGTCCAGGACAAGATGACACCTGGAGTAGTAGATCCGCCATCAAGCGAAATGGAGGAAATGTTGCAATCCAGCGTCCCACCGGATGCACTGGCGTTCGGCACACCCACATCCGGCATAACTGTTGCCATGGTTGATGCCGTACAGCCATTTGGTGCAGTTACCGTCAAGGTATAATCACCGGTATTTGAAACTGTTGGATTCGGGCCTGTAAATATTCCACCTGAGGGACCAACCCATTCATAGGTAACCCCGGGAGTATTTGATGTGCCGTTTATTGTTGTTGAAGAACTGGAGCAAGAGATAACACCGCCGGTTGCAGCAACATCCGGAGGGGTAAAATCACCGTCTACGGTTGCCGTAACGGACTGCGTGCAGGCATTGGCACTTGTCACAACAAGCGTATACAAACCCGCCACATTAACACTGGGGTTTTGTTCCATTGACGAAAAGCTATTAGGCCCAGTCCAGGTATATGTTACATTTTGCGTGGTAGAATTACCGGTCAGGTTAAGGTCCGGTTCGGCGCAGGAAATAATGCCACCATTTGCTGATGCATTTGGAGCAATGGTATCTCCATCAACCAAGGCAGTTGCTGTAGATGTGCAACCATTTGCCGGATTGAGTACCGTGACCGTGTACGTGCCGGCTGTTCCTACGATTGGGTTTTGCGCAGAGGAATTATAGCCACCTGGCCCAACCCAGGTGTAGGTAACTCCATTTGTAGGCGATCCGCCGGCTAACGAAATATTGGGAGTGGCGCAACTAATTGTCGCTCCGTTCGCTGTTGCATTTGGCGGAGTATCATTTAAGTTTACCGTTGTAGTTGCAGTCGCAGTACAGCTGTTGGCTGAACTGGTAATTGTTACGGTGTAGGTACCCGGCTCAGTAACCGACGGGTTCTGGACGTTGGAAGAAAACCCATTTGGCCCAGCCCAGGCATATGTAGCAGCAGGTACATTGGTACTGGCAGTGACATTTAAGGCAGTTGTACTACAGGTTAGCGTACCCCCATTCGCTGAGGCCGATGGTGGTGTGGTATTTCCTGTAATTGTCACGGTAGCGGAATTTGTACATCCAGTAACACCATCAGTTACAACAACAGTGTAGGTACCTTGCTGAGAGGCAACAGGGTTTCCAATTGTCGTACTACTCAGGCCGACCGCCGGACTCCATAAGAAGCTCGAGTCCTGGGCATTTGTCGTCGTGGAGATCTGTGCTTGTGCATTTCCACAGCCGATCACACCTCCGGTCGCTGAAATGGTTGGCGGGGTAGTGTTACCGGTAACCATTACGGTGTCGTTTCTTATGCAAAAATTACCGCCGGCAGAGGCCGTAACTGTAAGGATAACTGTGCCCGGTTGGGTAACAATTAAGGAGTTTCCAGTACCAAGGATGGTACCATTGAGCCGCTTCCATACCTTCGTTCCGGGAGACAGTGTCGATGTCAGCGTAATCGTGTCCTGAGCACAGGATAAGACAAAGGGGCCAATAATCTCTGCAACCGGATCCAAGACCAGTAGCGAGAAGTTAATTAAGCTGTCACATCCCTGATAGGATTCACAAATATGTGCGTAGGTCCCACCATCGCAATATTCCTCCCCGCAAATAGTGACACAGGTTCCGGCGCAAATTGTTTGGGGGGGCAGGGTTCGGATAATTGGCGGTTTTACAATAACCTGCTTGCGCACAACGCTATCACACCCTTGATAAGATGTAAACGTTGTTTCATAGGTTCCGGAAAAACTGACAAGATCACCCCAGGGGAGTTCATATGGAACATCTTCATTGCAGACCACTACCGGAGGTAAAATAGTCGGCGGAATCGGTTGAACAATAATATTCTTACAAACAGTATTCCCTTCATTACAGGAGTTTTCGGGAGTCACGCAAATTTGGCCACCGTTGGGTCCGATAGTAACCTGAACGACATTACCACCTGGCGCTGCTACAGAAACCGGCGGCGATTGGCCATTTATCAAGGAGCCGGGAGGGGCATCCCAGGTATACGCACCTGCACCGGAAACAACGGGAACTGAAAACGTTACCGTTGCGCCTGGACAAATAGTGGTAGGGCCTTGGATAAGGCCTGTAGGACCAACGTTAGGTGCCTGTACCGCACTTGGTGGTACAACATTGATGGAGAAGTCGCAAAGGTCTCCGGCATAGCCATCAATCAAAAGGTAGTAGTTAACGCCCGGAGTCAGGCTTGTGGTGATGGAGACAGGAATACCTGCTCCGCCAGCTGCTCCACCATTGCAGGCAACAGGCGAACTGCTGCAACTGGTATACAACGCAATTTGTACACCGTTACCGTTTGTACAGTTTGTTGGTGTTGCGGTAAATGTTGCCGCAGGTGCACCGGCGATAAAGCCAAGCCATTGTTCATTCTCAATGGTACCACAAAAACCCGGGGGAGTTTGCCCGGTATAACCGGTTGATGTCCCCATGTATCCATTAAAATTACAATAAATGCAAATGTCGGAGCAGAAGTCTGCCGGCGGAGAGTCATTCGCAGGGCAGGGTGGAGGCAATTGAGCTTTCGAAGCCCAAGCTGCTACCAGCAGCAATGTCAAAGCAAGTAGTTTTTTTACCATGAAACGGTTGTTTAAAATTCAGATTTTAAAACGTTCAGAGTTTGGTCGCTGGAAAAGTGGTTATATGCTTGGTTGTTCTGAAGTAAACAAAACATTCTGCAAAGGAAGGAAGAATTTTATTTGGAAGAGGCCTTTTAATGCCATTTTAACCTCGCAAAAGCTGGGTGTTTATTCCAAATTATTCCATCCATTTTCAGGTTTAGGCAAATATGGGATTTGGAGCAAGGTTATAGTTTATAAAAAAAATTAAACTCTAAAAAATTTGTAATCAGCGTAATAATGTAATAGTTCCGGTGAATAACTCTTTCTCGCCATCCTTGAAATGCACGATTAGGTAGATCAGATAAACACCTGGCGACGCTGCGTCTCCTCTGAATGTTCCGTCCCATTGCAGCGAAGGATCATGTGGGGAAACCCCTTTGGCAAAATGAACCAATTCTCCCCATCGATTAAAAATTTCTAAAGTCTCAACTCGCTCAACATCTGAACCAAAAGAAATTTCGAACAGGTTCGTATTTGGGGCTGCTGGGTTGAATACGTTTGGGATGTAAACCCTGCGCTGCCGATTGATTCGTATCAGTACATCATCACTGGCTACACAACCACTTGTATCGATTAAAGTCGCTTTGATTTTTCCGGAATGTTTGGGCATCCATTTCTGTTCAAAAGTTCCAACACGGGAAGTATCGATCAGCGGAGCCCAAATTATCGTATCCAAACCATCTACAGTCACCGAACTTTGTAACCATAGATACACTGAATCGCCTAACGCTGCCTCGATGTCGGGCCCAAGGTCAATTTTTATTTCTGAAGGCTGTTTCAGGAGCAATGTATCTGCCCATTCACAGCCGCTTATGTCCTGGGCTACCAATGCATATACACCGGGCGTTAAATGATCAAATATGCGATTCTGGCTAAATGGACTGCCGTTCAAACTAAACAAGATTGGCGGCGTACCTCCTGCGACAGCGTCAACACGAATACTTCCGTTTTGCTCGCCAAAACATCGAATATCCAGAACCGTAACCGGGCCCACCACAATTGGGGTGCTTAGTTGATCTACCTCAACGGTATCCGTGAATGCACACCCGGCCGGATCGACTACTTTTAACACATAAACACCTGCCTCCTGAACAGCCTGGAACAACGCCGTACCCAGACTTTGCCCGACACCAGCCAAATACCAGGAATAACTGTAATCGGAACCGGTACTGGTTCCCGTACCGCCAAGAGTAACTTCGGGTGTGTTGCACTCCAGGAATGCATCCGCTCCGGCGTCCGCCTCCGGCAAAGCGTTCAACAGAATTTGTACCGTTGCACTATCCGGCATACATGGCGCCTGGCTTGCGACTTGATAGGAAAACGAATAAGTACCTGGCGCCTGTTTGGATAGGCTGAATGTCCCTGTTGCACTATGGAAACCATTACCAACTGATGGAATTGCCGATATCTCAACCCATTGCCCGGCAAGGTCTTCGCCTGTAAGCAGATCATTTAAGAAAATGATGGAGCTATCTCCCGCACAATAGGTGACCGGATCAGCAGGTACTCCGGCAAAGGCCGGCGTTCGTACATTTATGACTACAGAATCAGATACAGTTGCCGTGCATACCGGAGATGTGCCGTTCGATGCAGTTTGTAGGAAAAACACCGTTTGTGCCGTCGGTGTAACAGGTATGGTGAATGGAATGTCCGATGTCGCTGTTGCAGTATATTGCTGCCCCCAATTGTCCGCATAGGTAATCGTAACCGGCGGTGTTCCAACCGATCCAAAATGAAGCAGCACTTCTTCGTCTGCACAAATTGTCGTATCCCCCCAAAGCATTGCATCCGGCAGTGTTTTCCAACTTACCGGTGTGCCTGCAGCAATAGACAGACAGGAATCTGCGAGGTCAACCTGCCCATTAATATTATTACCGACAACTGCAGAAATATAATAGGTTTCGTCAGTTTTTAGTCCCGGCAAAAAAGAAAAAATGGGTTTGTCGCTTATCGCCAATATAGTACCCGGATTATCACCTGGGGTATCATGCAAAATGTATTGAATAATATCGTCGCCGTCTGTTTTTTCGTCATTATTAAAAATACCAGTTGCCGGTTCATTCGCACAAAAGAATTTTGGTGTTTGATCCATACTGCCTGCATTGGAGATGCAGGCACAGCTATGTGTGCCCGATAGTTCAGGGCTTAAACAGCCATTGGCATCTTTTACATAGAATTTATAGTTGCTATTGTTTTGCAATAGATTTGATAGAAAAAAAGTTGAATTTACTATCCCACCCAGCCCATCGACGATATAAGGCGGCAAGCCACCGACAACATTAAACTGAATAAAATACACTGCATTTGTTCCGGTACAAATTTCCTGCACAGTGTCGACCTGTGGTAAATCATAAAATTCTATAGAAACTGTATCAGAAGCACTGCACTTTCCCGTAGACACCGTCCAGCCAAATAGATATTTGCCAGGTTCCGATACCTGAACTGCCGAGTTGGCAATATCTATCCCGGCGAATGATGCATCGCCGGGCCCGGATACAAAAGACCAAATACCTTGAGATGATGATCCTGGGGTAGCTTGTAAAACAGCCTGTTGTCCACAATATGCTGCTGCAGTTCCTGCATTTGGGTTTGGCGTTATATAAAACTTTACAGGCTGCCCCGGAGATATGGAAAGACAAGGGTCATTCAAGTCCGGGTAGCCATTCAGATTGTTGCCAACTACCAATGAAATATAATAAATAGAATCTGTAATTAAACCCGGTTTCCACTCAAATAGTCCGGTAGTGTTTTTATCAAGAACCTGACCCAGGGTATTGCCTGCATTCGTATGCAACACAAATGCGGCTGTGTCATTCCCATCTAAAAAAAAGCCATCGGGAGCTTTTACACCCACCGATTCACCAATGCAGGCTTCCAGTAATATGGAGTCCATTTTTCCGGCAGATGTTGTACAAGAACAATCAAAACTCCCCGTAATTTGAACCGCACAAGTGTTTTTATCTGAAATCAAATAATCATAACTACTTCCACTTGCAATAGGCGCAGAAACAATTGCACTATTTGCAACTGCAATTCCGTTCGCAGAAAAAGGTGGTGTTCCACCCGAAACCATAATATTTATTGAATAAAAAGAATTTGTGTCATCACAGACCGGGGGCGCAATAGTAGCAACAGGTATCGAATTGAATTCGATATAAACACTATCGCGTTGTATACAAAATGCACTTTTTTCTATCCATTCAAACATATAGATTCCGGCAACCGAAACCTGGACAAGCGTATTTGGGTTTTCAAAGTTATCAAAAGCAACTGTCCCGGGGCCGGAAATGAAATTCCAGTTTCCAGCATGGTCGTTATTGCTCAATACTGCCCTTAGTTCAACACTCAGTCCGCATATAGCCGTATCTGCTCCTGCAAAAGCATCTGGCAATTCCTGGATTGCGATTTCCCGGCAGGCGAGCGTCTTGTCTCCACAACTATTTTTTGCCTGTACACAAATTTCACCCATATCCATCATGTCGTGCCAGTGTACCTGTATTTTTGCGGCATCGCTACTGCCAATTATTTCTCCACCTTGCACCAACCAAAAATAGTTTACCGAATCCTCCTTGAATGCTATTGAATAGTTGGCATTTGCTCCTGCGCATACCGTATCGGGCCCTTCAATTTTAGCAGATACAGGCGGTTGAATAGTCTCAACATACATGCAAATGGCAGCACTGGTATCACAATCGTTTATTTCCTGTACACAAATCGTTCCCCCAGGATGATCGAGCCATACCAGCGTAATCGAATCTGTTCCCTGCCCTTCGATTATAGACCCACCTGCTGAAATCTCCCAGTGGAAGGAATTGGTGGATGCGCTGCCTGTAACGCGAAAACCAAGCGTATCATTTCGGCAAACCAAGCTGTCGCCAAGGAGATTGCTGGGCGCTACCAATGAATCTGTTACATGAATTTCCAAACAGGTCGCAATACCCACTCCGCATGCGTTTACTGCGGCAACGCAAATACTGTCGCTGACATAGGTTTCCCATGTAAGCAAAATTGCCGTGCTGTCTGAACCGGCAATGGAAATTACCCCCGTCGGGAGCGTCCAGACATAGGAAGTAGCACCTGGAACAGGATCGATCTGCCACGTCTCAATTTGGCCAAAACACAGCTGAACCGGGCCAAGAATGGTATCCGGACTGGCTGGGGGAATTTGTTCTGAAACAACCTGCACAGTAGTCGTATTACAACAAGTGACACCCGCGCTCGTCGAGCACACTTCAAGGTTATATATGCCAGCACTGCCGACAGTCACCGTGGATTGATTTTCAGGGCCAATTATATGGCCACCTGCATCGGCTGACCACACGTAGCTTATTCCGGAACCTGTTGTTGAGCTTGTACCATCCAATTCAAGACTGGTTTGATCGCAATGCAGCGCTTGTGGCGGCGCAATTACAGATTCTGGATCAAGCATATCCAAAAAAAGCGTCACCAGGCTATCGCAGCCGTTCGAACCGGAAAGCGCGATTTCGTACACACCCGGGTTGCACCGGGCTTCAAAACCAGGAGTTTGCGCACAGTTTCCTTGACAAATTGTTTCAAAAAAAGTATCCCGAACTGATTCCAATACTGTCAGATGAAGTGTCGCATTGAACACACAGTTGTCCTGTGTAACAACTACAGTGTGATCGCCCGTACTGCAAAATGATGTTCCATAATATTCAACACAATCCGGGGCACAAATAGTCTCATAATCATCCACATCAGGGAGTGCAGGTTGAATGGTTACATTCACACAATTCGAAGTGATTTTGCCGCAAAAAGGCGGGGTAGGGGAGTTGAGCTGCGTATTTAATTGGGTTAAGGTTAGGGCGCCATTCGGTGGGGGAATAGCACCGGTATTACTTGTCAGGTACGAGAGCCCGCAAACGGTGTACGTGCCTGGTGGATAACCCTGTAAATCAGGTTCCTGGAGGTAGGCAAGGATTACACCGCCAGATGCAACGACATACCCGTAGGAATAGGTGTTGGCCGGTGGCGGTGTTTGCGGCGGGGCGTAACTTGGGGGAAGATCCAGATCAAGGGCGGCATTACCTGCACAAGCTATGACATCCGCGGCAAGCAAGTTGCCGGCACTTGCCTCACAGGAAATACAATCAATACCGGTATCATCACAAAAAATGATAGAATAATCATAAAAATTGCCAACATCATTATTCAGACCATCCGTGACATTCAATGTCCATTGCCCGTTGACCGGGCCGGAGTTGAAATCTTCCAGGCATCCGGACACCGGATAGTAACTTCCGGTATAATTGCCAAAGAGCCCCCAGTTTTGATTGTTGTTCCAGGTTGATGAAAAACCGGGGTCGGGGTTCGCCATTTGTGTGCATGGTACAAAAGTGATATCCCAACTCGTGCCATCTGTTTCGCCAAATAAACCCAAGGGGCCAACAAGCGTTACGGTTTGCCCAGCCGGAGAGGTTAGGGTGATCAGAAGATCACTGACATAATCGTGCTCAAAATGCAGGGTAACGCCACAAACAGCCTGGCCATTTTCACCCAAGTTTGGATTGGCAGCATTCTGCACCTGGATATAAAAATTGCCCTGAAAATTATCGGGTAAAAACTGCGGACAATTTGTACACGAACAGCCATTCTGTGCAGCTACTCCTTCCGGGAACACCAGCAGAAAAAAACAGGCAATAAGTATTTTG
Source organism: Lewinellaceae bacterium (assembly GCA_020636075.1). Lineage (GTDB taxonomy): Bacteria > Bacteroidota > Bacteroidia > Chitinophagales > Saprospiraceae > M3007. The sequence goes on from JACJYO010000002.1 coordinate 139,327, forward strand.
CCCAGAAGCACATTGCGCTCAAAATGCTTTCGTAATAGATTGGACATTGCATGTCGTTTTGGCCGGATTCAGCCATACGTAACTTTCGTTTTCCTCAAAGACGGGGAATAACCGATTACAAGGCAAATAGTCGGAAAACGCCAGGCTGGTATTTTTTGGGTATACTTGGCAACTAATCAATTTCGGCGAAAAACTTCCGGATTTCGGTTGCGTCTTTGGCTTTGATCCGGCCAGAGAGGATCAATCGTATCTCACGCCTGCGGGCAGCTCCTTCATACAGGTTTTGTTCTTCGCTGGACAATGGTATTACCTGTGGAACCTGGATTGGTTTTTTCCTCGAATCATCCAAGGCGACAAATGTAAAATACGCATGGTTGCATCGCCGGGGCTTTTGGCCTTTGATATCATTGGCAAATACTTCTACATAAATTTCCACAGAAGTGTTGAACGCCCGGGTAACACTGGCTTCCAACGTAATCACCTCGCCTAATTTAATCCCATTTTGAAAAGAAATATGGTCAACTGCTGCAGTGACGACATGTGCCTCACAGTGGCGACCCGCACAAATTGCCGCCACAATGTCCATCCAACGCATTAGATACCCACCCATCAGGTTGCCCATTGGATTGGTGTCATTCGGCATGACCATCTCGGTCATTACCGTGAAACTATCGGAAACTTTTTTTGATGCAGGTGAGCGATCTGGCATACCCTTGATTTAAGGATCTAAAAAACAACAACTCGAATAAACAATCACATGCCTGATTCAGTTTCGCACTGCGACCAGTTTGCTTTTCAAAACCCAGGCATAGCCCCCAAACAGCGCAGCAGAGAAAAGCAAATCACCAATCAGCGTATTTCCGAAAAACGGCAATCCTGCTGTGTAGCAGCTTAACAAACCACCTATTGTTTTAGGATACAATGGCGTTTGTGCCCAAGTGCTAAAATTGCTGACCAGGAAAAAGACAACGGAAGCACTTAAACTGGCCATTACAACGCGTTGCGGTGATACCCGGTTGCGCAACATCACATAACCCAACAACACAACAAGCCCAATGGCCAGGTAGATATACCAGGAGGTAATCCAGGCAAACGATGTAAAATATGCGCTGTAAATGACGTTATTGATGAGCAAATCCGTCAAAAACAAGGCTGCAAATGGCACAGCCCAGGCCAGCCAACGACGTTGCAGGTATGCTGCACCAAACAAACCAATCGCACCCAGTGGGGTAAAGTTGGGCGGATGGGGCAGTAGCCGCGTGAGCGCAGCCACAAAAATCAGTATAAGAGCAATTCGAAATTTCATAGCATTTATATATTTCAACAACAAGATTCGCTGCAAAGATAGCGCGCCTGAACCTACCTTCAGCCCTCCTGGCCTGGCGTTTTTCCAAAAAAACGATTTGTTCTGACCCTGGGCAGTATCCTTGTTCCAAAATTATTTTAGCAAAAGATGAAAAAACTGATCACTACTTGCATTACCGGTATCCTGACAACTGTAAGCTTCCCCTTGCTGACGCAATTGAATGCGCAGCCCGATCGGTGGCAACAGCATGTAAACTACGATATGACCATCAATATGGATGTATCGAAGCATCAGTATCGGGGTTCACAGCGCCTTGTTTACAAAAACAATAGCCCCGACACACTGTACAGTGTCTTCTACCACTTGTATTTCAATGCCTTTCAACCCGGCAGTATGATGGATGTGCGTTCGCGCACCATTGCAGACGCCGATATGCGGGTTGGTGGGCGAATCCAAAATCTTAAGCCAGAAGAACAAGGCTGGATAAAGGTTAAAACACTCACCCAAAACGGTAAAAAAACCAGCTTCGAAACCAACGAAACCATCCTGGAAGTTCGCCTTGCAGAACCGATTGCGCCCAATAGCCAGGCCACACTGGAAATGACCTGGGACGCACAAGTGCCAATCCAGGTCCGGCGCTCGGGTCGTGATAACCGGGAAGGTGTTGCCTATTCCATGTCGCAATGGTATCCTAAACTTTGTGAGTATGATTACCAGGGCTGGCATGCCAACCCATACATCGGCCGTGAATTTTACGGGGTATGGGGCGATTTTGACGTAAAAATTTCCATTGACAAAAAATATGTTGTGGCCGCAGGCGGGTATTTGCAAAATCCATCCGAAGTAGGTAACGGGTATGCTGATGCAAACACACCACTAAATATTCCTTCCGGCGACAAACTGGTTTATCACTTTGTTGCGCCCAATGTCCACGACTTTGTTTGGGCCGCTGATCCCGAGTTTACGCACAAAACCCTGAAAGCCGATGACGGCTCCATCATGCACTTTTTCTGGCAGGCAGGACAGGGTTATGATGAACAATGGGAGGCCTTGCCGGCCATTATGAATCGGGCGCGCACCATCATGAATACCCATTTTGGAAAATACCCATACCGGGAATATTACTTTATTCAGGGCGGTGATGGCGGTATGGAATATCCCCTGGCGACCTTGATTACCGGCAACCGGGGTCTCAACAGTCTTGTCGGTGTTGCGGTACACGAACAACTGCACTCCTGGTACCAAATGATCCTCGGCACCAACGAAAGCTTGTATGCCTGGATGGATGAAGGGTTTACTTCATACGCCGAAAATATTGTGGAAAATGAACTTGCCAGAGAAGGCCTGATGGGCAGTCGAAAAGCAAAAGAAAATCCATTCGACGGCACCTATGCTGCCTACCGGGCACTGGCGCTCAGTGGTCGTGAGGAACCCCTGACAACCCACGCTGATCATTTCAATACCAATTACGCGTATAGTTTGGCCGCCTATGTAAAAGGGGCCGTGTTTATGCAACAGCTCGGCTACATCATCGGTCAACAAAACCTAGATGCTGGTCTTTTGAAGTATTTCAATACCTGGAAATTCAAGCACCCAAACTCGAACGATCTGATCCGCGTTTTTGAAAAACAAAGCGGCCTTGAACTGGATTGGTACCGGGAAGATTTTGTAAACACCACCAATACAATCGACTACGGCATAAAACTGGTCGAAAAAGAAGGGCGTAAATCAACCCGGGTCGTAATCGAACGCCTTGGCAGCATGGCTATGCCGCTTGACATTGTTGTGACCTACAGCAATGGTGATCAGGAGATTTTTTATGCACCATTGGCAAGCATGCGGGGAGAAAAACCAAAGGAAACTTCCATGGAAAGAACGGTACTTCCGGATCACCGGTGGGTAGACCCGACCTATGAATTTGAAATTCCGGAAAAAGCCAAAAACGTAGTGAAAATTGAACTGGATCCAAGTGGGCGAATGGCGGATGTGGACCTGTCCAACAATGTGTGGCAACAAGAGAACTAATGAAAATGAAAAATAAAGGAGGCTGTTTCAAAAAAGAGAAATCTGAAATACCCGCCGTAGAATATTTTATTTACCACGGAGACACGGAGGCCACGGAGAATCACACTCCGTGTCCTCCGTGTCTCCGTGGTGAAAATTTGGAATTGCCTGCGCGTGCGAGGACTTATGATACACCCTCCTTTATTTTTTAATCCAACTGGCAGGATTCAATCTTTTCTTCTGGTACCAGAGTTCAAAATGCAATTCCGTCGTGCCGGAAATGGGGTTAGTACTGACACGACCAAGGGTTTGTCCGGCAGCAATTCTATCCCCTTTGGACAATGCCGTTTCGCTTAGGTTGGAATACACGGTGTAGTAATTTCCATGCTGTAGGATCACCGTGTAATCGTGTCCGGGAATGAATTGGACACCGGCTACCTTGCCATCGTAAACTGCACGGACGGCAGAGGCGTCATTGGTCCGGATATCCACGCCATTATTGGTGATTTCGATATTCTTAATTGTTGGATGTTTTTGCCGGCCAAACCCCCGGGAGATTACACCATCCTGAACAGGCCAGGGCAATCTTCCCTGATTTTGCCGGAATGATTGGGTTTGGCTATCGTCAGGAATATCGGCATCGCTGTCAGATGCTGTACCGGATTCCGCTGCAACCGGAGTCGATGGAGTCGCAGGCGCCGTTGCAGAAGGGTTGGTTCTTGGCCGCCGGGCCTCCTCCACTTTGCGGCTTATTTCAGCCTGAATAATCCGTTCAATTGCCTGATTCAGTGCCTCATGTGCAGCTTGTTTTTGCTGTAATTCACTTCGGATCCGGCTTTCGTCCTTTTTCAGCGTTGTCAACAACTTTTCTTTATCTACAAGTTCGGTACTTAGCACCGTCTTTTGCCCTTGCAAGGCGGCCAAGAGTTCCTCTTGTTTTTTGCGAGACTCCTCTAAAACGGTGATTTTATTTGCCAGCATGGATTGTGTGGCCAATATCGCCTCCGCCTGCGTTTTACGAAAGCGGTCGTATTTGCGCAAAAACAGCCAACGCCGGAAAGCCTGATTCAGGCTGCTGGCCGACAATATGTACAGGAGCGGGTTGCTTAATGTTTTTCTTCGGAAAGCGTTGCGCACCATTTTGCCGTAGTCTGCCCGCATTTTTTGGATATCGAGGGTCAGGGATTCAATGACATCGGCGGTGCGGTCAATGGCATTTTGGGATTCTGCTATTTCTGCACCAATGGTATTTATCAGGGATTCCCGGCGTTCGATTTGCTTTTGCAAGGCAACGTAACGATCAAGCGCAGCCGCTTTCGACTGCGTCGTCTTTTTCAGCATTTTATCTGCCAGTTCAATTTCCCGGATCAGATTTTTACGCTTGTTTTCCAGGTCCCGCTTGTTTTGGCCAAAGGCCTGTACCGGCGCCCAAATTACCAACCCCAACAGGAGAAGCAAGGGCAAAAATACAACCCGGCTCAGGGCAGTACTGCTATTCCATTCGTTGGTAGTGCGCGGGAATGTCAAAGCGGTAGGATTTTGGAACATTGGTCTCAATGTCGGTAAGTACAAGATCAAGGTTGAGCGCGCCTGTTTCAGGGCTGAAGGCCTCAATGCGGCGAATATACGGAAATATGCCTGCCCCGGCCAGTTTTTCAAAGCCCCCAAATTGCAGGCTCAGGATACGGGAATCGCGCTGTTGGACGAACGTTTCCCTTCGCAATACAAAGCTGCCTTCTTCCAAACGATAGTCTGCAGCCAGGGTGTGATTGGAACCGCTTAATCGGTGCAAATCGTCTTTTATGTCGGCCTGTAGAACAAGGTCGGAAGGTAACCAGGCGGAAGCAAGCAGGAAGTATTGCAAAAAGGGGAATCCTTCCGGTAAACTGTACTCCCGTTGCAAGGATGCCATGGCGCGCGCCTCAAAGGTTTTGTCCAAACGATTCAGAATAAAAACGGAATCGCGCGTGACCAATACGCGGGCTGCCTCAATGCCCAGTTTTTTGACATTCATCCAAAGCACGCTGTCGCGGATCCAAATCAGGTTGGCGGAAGCTTCAACAGCCATACCATCCCCTTCAGCGTATATTTTTGCGCGCGCAGCCAGCGATTCAATCGCCGGCGGTTTACGTTGTTCCAATTGGCGAACCAAAAAGTCACTGGATCGTGCGGAGGTTGCCGGCACAATGGTGTCGCCAGGGATTTTTCTGCTACAGCCAGTTTGTTTGGCCCCAACAAATAGCAAGAGTACTCCCGCCCAAATTATTGGCAGGAAGAATATTCGGCTTGCGCGTTTTTTTACTGAAAAACAGGTCATAGTTTTTGCTTAAAAATCATCGTCTTCGTCGGTCAACTCCATCTTTGCGCCATTCAACTCACTCCAGGCATGGTTGTCGCCCTGTTTTTTAGCAACTTCCATACCGGATCGGTAGGCTTGCAGAGCCGACTCTGGTTGAGCAGTTTTTTCATACAATTTACCGAGGTGGTAGTACAGGCCGACGTAGTCCGGATCCTTTTCGCGCAACGTCAGATAAAAATCAAGTGCCTGATCCGCCTTGCCGAGCCCTTCGTACTCCTTTGCTATAGCAAAAAGGGTGAAGGAATCATTTGGGGATTTAGCAAGCATTTCCTGTAAGATTTCAAGGCGTTGACTCATAGCGTTATGAACGATGTACTAAATTATTTGTTGGAATGCCGGGTGCGAAATTTCGCCCGGAGCACTGCCGGAAAATGCCTTTCGATTGCTACTTTTGCGGCTCTTTTGGAGGGCAAATGTAATGCCTCGCTTGCAAAGCCCTGATTTTTAGTGCCCTAACTGCTTTCTTATTATTCAACTTCGTTTATGAAATTTCTTGTTTGTATAGCTCAAACACCTGATACCACGGCAAAGGTCTCTTTTGATGCCGATGGCAAAGCCTTCAATACGGCAGGTGTGCAATTTATTATGAATCCGTACGACGAATGGTACGCACTGGTGCGCGCCTGTGAACTGCGGGAGGCCCTTGGAGGCACCGTCGTGGCGATTAATGTTGGCCCGGCGACCAATGAAACTACTATCCGAAAGGCACTTGCAATTGGTGCCGATGAGGCCGTTCGGATCGATGCTGAATCCGCCAGTTCTGCTTTTGTCGCCAAACAAATAGCGGCTTATGCCAAAGACCAGGGCTTCGATCTGATTTTTCTGGGCAAAGAAACGATTGACTATAATGGTTCTGAAGTAGGTGCCATGTTGGCAGAATACCTCGATTTGCCTTATATCCCTTTGGCCAGCAAATTGGAGCTGGCCGGAAATGTGGCTACCATCGAACGTGATATTGAGGGTGGGGTAGAGGTACTGGAAGCTAGCCTTCCGCTTGTGGTTTCCGCTTCCAAAGGTATGGCTGAGCAACGTATCCCGAATATGCGCGGCATTATGATGGCGCGTTCAAAACCGCTTCAGGTGGTACAACCGGTGGCATTTGACGAGCCGGTAGACGCCGTGCGCTTTACATTGCCACCTGCCAAAGCCGGTGTGAAACTTGTTGATCCGGAGCAAATGGACGAGCTCGTGCGTTTGCTGCACGAAGAAGCAAAAGTGATCTGATCATTGAGCATTTTGTTTCGGGAAACCGTATTCATTTCAATTTAAAATTACAACTGCAATGGTTTTAGTATATGCGGAAAGTCCAAATGGACAATTCAAAAAAGCGGCTTTTGAGGCTGTTAGTTATGGTAAAAAAGTGGCCACGCTGTTGGGGCAACCTTGCGCCGCAATCACCTTGGGAACAGCGGCTGCAAAAGCTGATGAACTCGGAAAGTACGGTGCTGAAAAAGTTTATAATGTTGCCAATGCGCAATTGAACCACCTCGACAGCCAGGTTGCCGGGGCCGTTCTTGCTAATGCAGCCAAGCAACTGAATGCCACAGTTGTGGTGCTCTCGCATACCTCTACAGGCAAGGCCATAGCGGGTCGCCTGGCAGTTCGGCTTGATGCAGGCCTGGTTTCTGGCGTAAATAGTTTGCCTGAACTCGATAACGGTTCATTGCACGTAAAAAAATCAGTCTTTTCCGGTAAGGCAATCGCGGAGTATGCCATTAATACACCGGTCAAGGTCTTATCCCTCATGGGAAATGCGATCCGACCTGAAGTGTCGGGTGCTCCTGTTGCCGTGGAAGCACTGAATATTGAAGTGCCGGCAGGCCGAATCACAGTAAAATCCGTAAAAACCATTGAAGGTCGGGTGCCACTGCCGGAAGCCGAGATTGTAGTATCGGCCGGCCGTGGGATGAAAGACCCTTCAAATTGGGGAATCGTGGAAGATCTGGCTGAAGTACTGGATGCCACAACAGCTTGTTCACGCCCGGTGGCCGACAGCGACTGGCGCCCGCACCACGAGCACGTAGGCCAAACCGGTATTGCAATTCGCCCCAATTTGTACATTGCAATTGGGATTAGCGGCGCCATTCAACACCTTGCCGGTGTAAATAATTCGAAAGTAATCGTGGTGATCAACAAAGACCCGGAAGCACCATTTTTCAAAGCTGCAGACTACGGCGTAGTTGGCGATTTATTCGAAGTAGTCCCTCGACTGACTGAATCGATTAAAAAGTTTAAAACCGCCAACTGATCGGAACCTCGATTCTAGGTTTGGGCACTTGGAGATCAATCGGCATCAGGATGCCGGTGGTTTCAATCTTTTACAAACAAGGGATGAATATTTTGTTTACCGGGCAGCAAAAGGGATGTATTTTTGCAGAATCGACTGCGGGGAGAATTTGCCATCCTGGTGTAACCTGTCCCCATTAATTCAACGAATTGGCAATGAAACGAATTGAACTGGATATCGTAGCATTATCGCATAGTGTAACCCAATCGCATAATTATGCAGTGGTTTTGGGAGAACGGCGAGGGCAACGGCGTCTGCCTATTGTAATTGGAAGCTTTGAGGCGCAGGCTATAGCTGTTGCCATGGAACGCATGGTTCCCAATCGCCCACTTACACACGATTTGTTCAAAAACGCCCTGGATACATTTAATGTTGAGCTGCGCGAGGTAGTCATTAATAACCTGCTCGACGGCATTTTTTACGCCCGGTTGGTATGTGTGAAAAACGGCGAAGTCTTCGAAATCGACTCCCGTACTTCCGATGCAATTGCAATGGCTGTTCGCTTTGATTGCCCCATTTTTACCTATGACTTTATCCTGGAAGCCGCCGGAGTAGTTTTGGAAGATCAGGAAGAAGAGGGTATGGAAAGCAGTGGCGAACAACGCCCGGCATCCACTCCGCAAGCGATCGATGTAAGCGCCCTGGAAACATACTCCGCCGAGGCACTGCACAACAGGCTGCAGGAAGTTTTGGAAGCGGAAGACTATGAAACCGCTGCCAAGATCCGTGATGAATTGAAGCGCCGCGAACAAAAAAGCTGACCGTTTCCGGCAACAATCAATTTTCCAGCGAATAACTGTATTCCACCGTTTCAATGCGCGGCACGCCACCCTCATGCGTGTTTTTGAAAATAACGTTGATCGAAATTGTTTCCGACTTCTCTTTTTCTGTACTGTCAAACACGACATCCAGTTTGCCTTTTCCGCCTTTTTCAATAACGCCACGCGGGAAGTCGACCGTAGTGCAATAACAGGCATCTACAATATCGATTTGGACTTGCTCGTCTGAGGTGTTGGTAAACTCAAAAGCCATGTTGCGCTTTTCACCCCTTTTCACAGTGCCCAGGTCGATATGTTTTTTGTCCCAGGAAACAAACCCGGGTTTAGGCGAAACCTCTGGTTGGGGGGATGTTGCAGATGCTGTAACATCTTTTGAGGCGTGACAGGCAAGGATTCCCTGAAAGCAAATTGTCAGTAAAACCAATTGGAGCACTTTCATATTAAACAACAGTCTTTGGTAACGAATTTTAGTGCGGATGAAAGTTGTCAAGATACTTTTTTCCCTTGCATGGCTGCCTGGATGGTTTCGTCCATTGCCCGGTGGGCCAGGGGGGCTGTGTATGTATTGAGCGTTTCAATTGCACGCTGAATTTGATCCTTATCGGTAAGGCCGCAAGCGTCTTCCAGTGCAAGCAGCAGCGCTTTGGTTTTCTTTTTTTCCTCCGGACTTAAGATGCCATCATTTTGTTCCAAAAACTTGGCGCCGGCTTGCAGGAGGTGGTTCGCTTCATTGCGCGCTTCCAGGAGCCCGCGGGCTTGCATATCCTCTTGCGCATGAGAAATGCTATCCAACAACATGGCTGCCATTTCCTCTTCCGTGATTCCGAAGGTTGGTCGGATATCTGTTTCTTGCTCTACTCCGGAACGCAGTTCGCGAGCCCGCACATTCAGAATGCCATCGGCATTTATTATAAACTGGATATCTATTTTGGGTAAACCCGCAGGCATGGGAGGAATACCGCTCAGAATAAACTCCCCAAGTTTCCGGTTATTTTCCACCAAATCGCGTTCACCTTGATAGACGGCGATTTTTAGATTTTTCTGTCCGTCTACGCTGGTGGTATACTGGCGGCCTGCTTTGGTTGGCACCTTCGAATTGCGCGGAATAATTACATCCATTAACCCTCCAACCGTCTCGATACCCAGCGACAGCGGAGCGATGTCCAATAGCAGCAGATCTTTCTGGTTTCCGGCAAGAATATCAGCCTGAATAGCCGCTCCTAACGCCACCACTTCGTCCGGATCAAGGCTGTCAAAAACTGGTTTCCCAAAATAGTCGGCCACAGATTTATTGACCAACGGGACCCTGGTGCTACCCCCAACCATTACGATCTTGTCAATTTTATCGGCCGCGAGTTTTGCATCCCGCAACGCATTGGCACAGCAATCAAGCGTCTTTTGGACCAACGGGGTAATCAGCGTTTCAAATTCTGCACGCGTGATACGAACTACCTGGTTGCCAATTTTCCCTTCGAATTTTTCTGAACGCGATAAGGCCTTTTTGGCCATTTCGGCGTGGAGTCGAATCTCCTGTCCCAGCGACTTATCCTCCGTCAAAATTTCCGCACCAATATTTAATTGATCACAAAAAAAAGAGACAATGGCGCTGTCAAAATCGTCACCGCCGAGAAACGTATCGCCATTGGTAGAAAGCACTTCAAATATGCCGTCCTGAATTTGCAAAATGGAAATGTCAAACGTGCCGCCGCCAAGATCATACACCGCAATAACTTCAGCTTTAGTGGTATCCAGTCCGATGCCATAGGCCAGTGCTGCGGCTGTTGGTTCGTTGACGATGCGCAATACATCCAGCCCGGCCAACTTTCCGGCATCGCGCGTTGCTTGCCGTTGATTATCATTAAAATAGGCGGGTACCGTAATCACGGCCTGGGACACAGGCGCTCGCAACTCTTTTTCGATCCGGATTTTTAGGGATTTTAAAATTTCAGCACTCAACTGAATCGGGGTGTAGTAACGGGCATTAACCCGGATTTTCACCAGGGATTCTGTGTCGTCATCTAAAATCTTGTACCCCAAAAGGCCTTGAATAGCAGACAAGTCTGCGTATGATTTCCCCATCAGGCGTTTTACGGAGTAGATGGTGTTGCCCGGGTCGGTAATTAATTTGGCTTTAGCCGCATCACCTACGACGACAGTGCCGTTTTCTGCAAAATGTATCACAGACGGCACCAGTGCATTTTTGCCACCCTCATCTTTCACACAAACAGCCTGTCCGTTTTTCATATAGGCAACTAGGCTGTTCGTCGTACCCAGATCAATACCAATTATGATCGCTGATCCGCTATCCAGTGTGCCGTCTTTTAAATTGATTGAAATTAATGCCATTTCCTTTTAGAGGAATATTCGTGTGATTTGATTGTCAACTGATTAACATATGCCCATGGTTTCCGTATCAGGTTTGTTTTTGCTTTAAATAGAAAATCCATGGTATGCTTCTAAACACAGGCGATTCCGATTAGTTGACCCAAATGGCGGTTGATCGAACAGGATGCACAGCAACGCCTAAATCAAGGAAGGAAAGGTCTGCCCATTAATTTTACTTTCCAGGCCCTTGATAATGAAGGCATAAACATCTTCCGGCCTACGGTTGGCAGTATCAATAACCAGGTCAAAATTTGCCATATTGGTACAATCGGCGCCGTATTTTTTAAGAAAACGATCGTTTTCACTCTGCTTGCGGGCAGCTATTTTGCGGATGGCCTCATCGCGGGATTCGTACACTTCGTTGGTGCGGCCAGGGTCATTGATAATCCGATTAACGGCAACCTCAAGCGCTGTTTTGAGGTAAACTTTAAAGGAATTTGGCAGGAAGAACCAGGCCATCCGGCTATCAACAACATAATTCTCAGGCGAATCTCCCAAGTTGATGAAAATGCCGTCAATTTTTTCGTCAATACTTGGATCAACATCCGCCAACCGGTTCATCTCCAGTGTGTCGAGCCCCATTTCTTCAGCCAAACGGCGCTGTATTTGCCCGGTGGATACGTAATTAAACCCGGTCCGGGCACAAAGAATTTTAGAAACCGCACTTTTGCCACTACCCAGATCGCCCGTAATGGTAATTTTTGTGCCTTGTGGAAAGATCATATTTGCTCGCCTTCTTGTTTAGGGGCGGCAAAGGTAGACAAGATTCCAAAAAATTAAAGGTATACGCTTGCAACTAAAAGGGTAGGAGCGCCGTGGCTACCTAAACAAGCCTCTTTCACTTGTGAATAGCCAACTTGTGCAATCAAAGGAATATTTCTTTTAGTGTGCGGAACACTGCAGCAGCTATCTTTGGGCAACCAAAGTGCCTGGGTAAATGGCAGTTTTGGAGCAAATATGAAGAATAAACACCTTGTTTTACTATTCTTTTTTGTGTTGCTGCTGGGGCTGATCTTCCGCTGGTTGCCGGTGCATTATCAATCATTTTTCCATACGAAACTGATAAAAGCGGATGCCAATTTAGTCAACAGAATAGTAGTGGGAAACCCCGGGAAACCGGATCTGACCCTGGAGCGGCTTCAAGGGAAATGGCTTGCACAGCAAAACGGGCGCAGCACCACCGTTCCGGGAAAAGAGATATCGGATATGATCAATCAGCTTACCGGAATTTCGACTTTTCAGGTGGTGAAAACATTGGAAGCCGATACACTTGGCCTCAGCCCGGAAAACGCGATTCTGGTTACACTTTCTCAATTAAATGGCACTACGGAATCGCTTGCCATCGGCCGTGAATCGCTCGAAAATGCCCAACCCATCACATTTATCCGCTTGCCGAATCACAGCGGCATGTACAAAGTGCCCGGCCATTTCAGGGCGCTGTTTTCCCGCAATTTGAATAGTTTCCGGCTCAAAACTGTGGTGGAGTTTAAGCCGGAAACTATTCATAAAATTGGCATCCAGCCTGCCGGCTCCTTGCCAGTCTATGTTCAGGCTGCAGATTCAACAGGCCAATGGAAAACGCCCAACGGCGAATATTCTGTCTCCTCCGAATTGATCAGCAATTGGCTTAGTCAGTTTCAACGACTGGCGGATTGCCCTTTTGCCGACTTTTTTGATGAAAGCCGGGCAGCAGAAACGCTACATACCACCATTTTTCTTGGATTGGACTCTGGGAAATTCCTGACCCTGCGATTTTTCTTTGTCAACCCTCCAAATGTCCCTGAAGATTTAAGCCGTGTCCAAAATGCCGAATACCAGAGCAAGCCTGCTTATGTGATCCATTCCTCTCAAAACCCCTCGAACTATTTTTATTTACCCGATACGAACCTGGCTGCCTACTTGTGCCATGGGCCACTGGAGGGTGCGCTTCAAGTGGGCGATCCCGATTTAAAAAACAACAATTGAGCATGGCGGATAAAACAAGGAGAATCACCAATTGGGGCAACTACCCTGCAATTCGTGCTGAATTTATTGCACCAGAAAGCAGCCAGGAAATGCGAGCCGAGGTTTTGCGCCATAGCCGGTTGATTGCCAGAGGCAATGGCAAGTGTTATGGCGATGCTGCCTTGAGCACATGCGTACTGTCCACAATGAAACTCAACAGGCTCCTGGATTTTGATCGGGAAAAGGGGATTGTACATTGTGAATCCGGGGTTTTGCTTGCAGAATTGTTGGAACATATTGTTCCGGCCGGCTGGTTTTTCCATGTTACCCCGGGAATAAAAAATATTACGGTTGGCGGTGCAATCGCTAGTGACGTACACGGTAAAAACCACCCGGAAAAAGGCTGCTTCTCCAACTGGTTGCTTTCCTTCGAACTAATGCTTGGCAACGGTGAAATCCTGACCTGCTCGAAAACCGAGCATGCCGATCTGTTCTGGCAAACCTGCGGGGGCATGGGTTGGACCGGCATTATTTTATCTGCCAAATTTCAACTCATGCCGGTGTCCAGCATGTTCATGCAACAACGAACTGTTCGGGCAGAAAACCTGGAGGCTGTGTTTCAGGCCTTTCAAACACACGATAACTGGCCATACGCTGCAGCCTGGATTGACTGCCTTTCCGAAGGACTGTATGCCGGCAGAGGGGTAGTGTATTTTGCCCGACATCTTCAAAAAGCAGATTCGCCCGATGCGCCTTTAATCTACCCATTCGGCAAGGTGCGTAATATTCCGTTTTTTGCCCCTTCAGGTTTACTAAACCGGTATACCATCCGGGCACACAACTGGCTATTGTTTAACAGGGCAGCGGATGGCGAGCAGCAAATTGATGTCGACCGGTATTTTTACCCACTCGACCGTATGCGCAATTGGAATCGCCTGTATGGCCGCCGCGGGTTTATCCAATACCAATTTTGTTTACCAGAGGAAAACAGCCTGCAAGGAATTCGGGAAATCCTGAACACCATTCGCCAAAATCCTGACCTCCCATTTCTTTCCGTTTTAAAACGCCATGGGGAACGGGCGCCGGAAGCAGTGCATTCTTTCCCGATCAAGGGGTATTCGTTGGCGCTGGATTTTCCGCGCACTGCTACGGTGTTTAGCCTGGTGGAAAAACTGGATGCAATGGTATGGCAGTTTGGCGGTAAAATTTACCTCACCAAAGATGCTTGTTCATCGGGAAAAATGGGGCGTATTAACCCGGCAGAGTTTGGAGACGCGAAGTTCCACTCGCTCCTGAAAGAGCGGATTTTAGCTAACCAGACGTCAGGATGAACGAGCAGGCAACAACGAAAATTTTTTGGCGATTGGCGTTTTTCAGCCTGCTGATTTTCTATTGCTTTTTTTATGCGCCATTTGGAATAAATGAAACGGACGGCGGGTTTCTAACCGGCCTTGCCTGGCAGATTTTGTGCGGCAAAACGCTCTATGCCGATGTCGTGTATGTCCGCCCGCCGATGTCAGTTTGGTTGCGCGTGCTGGAACTTAAAGTGCTTCCTGAAACCTGGGCCGTACTGGGAGAACGCTGGCTGTTTTATGGAAAAGTTGCAACGTATTCCTGGCTCGCTGCAGCAGTGCTGATCCGGGAGCGAACTGCCAGCCGATGGATGTTGGGCACACTTGGGTTTGTTGTATCAGCACATTGCTATCCGGCAACTTCCTGGCACACCGTGGATGGCATTCTGTTCAGCATGCTCGGGATTTGGTTTTGGACAAATTTTTCCAACCGTTGGACAGCTGTGCTTTCCGGAGTTGCCATCATTGGCGCCTTGCTTTGCAAACAGTCATTTTATCCAATGTTGGCTGTTTGGCTGGTCTTTACGAGCACTGATTGGCCTAAACAACCGCAGCGCGTAATGCTTGCCGTTGGCGCTATGCTCGGTGCCGTGATTGCCTTTGTTTTATACCTGAAAATCAATAACCTGCTCTATGCGTACTGGGAACTCACGAGTGGGGTTACCTCGGGCAATACCGCCATCGAGTATGGTTTTTCAAGTTTTTTCAACATAAAACCAGCCTTACTTCTTGCAAGTATTGCTATGGCGCTTTTTGTCGCAGGCAGTATCCGACTAAAGCACAACTTTAAGTTGGGTTTCTTGACTTGGGTTGTCTGGTTGCTCCTGCTTATCGGAACGTATGCATGGACCATCTGGCAACGCCAGGATTTTACCGTTCCATTTGCCCAAACCCGGTTGTTGTTTATCGTCGCAGCCGGATTTGGCGCTTATCCGTTTTGGAAAAAACAATGGATTGCCGGAAAACTCCTGCATTATTTTGCACTATTGGCACTGACGTGGTGTGCTTCGATCAGTTGGGGATATAATTTACCCATATTGTTTGCTACGCCATGGTTGTTTGCCGTAATGGAGATTTCCAATGGATTGTTCAAAGCGGACTACCCTGATCGAAAGCCTTCCGCCTGGTTGTCAGTTTTTGCCTTATTGGCCTTGCTCCTGGTGTTTAGGCTGGGTTATTCCTTTGTTTATCGCGATGGCCGGCGCTTTACCCTGACGGAGCATTTGGGCGAAGTCTTTCCAAGGTTAAATGGCATTTTCAGCAGCCCTGAAACATTCGCCCGATACCAAAATCTGCGTACGCTGGCAAGCCGCTATGGCACTACGTTTAAAACACTACCAACCTTTCCGGAAGCAAACTACATCACTGCTACCTATCCGCCTTTGCCACTGGACTGGGTAGTGGAACGGGAGATGGGGGAGGGGAAAAATATGGTGCAATCCGTTGTGCAAGAGGAGACGCATATTTATTTTGTGGAAACAGATCAACTGCCGCGGATCGAGCAAGAGTCGGAGTATCAACTTGCCAAAATTATACTTCGAAATGGCCGCGTGCTTGAAAAAACGAATTGGTTTTGGGTTGTTGTTTATTGAATTGAACCCTGCAAAAAAACACACCGGCATGTTGCGGATATTTTTGATAGGCGGTTCGGCTGGATTTGGTAGCCAAAAGCAAACGCCGCCGATACAACATGGTATCGACGGCGCTTTTTCTGTTTTTGAATAAGGAATACTCCTTATTGATGGTATGCCGAATTATGGGCCAGATCGCCACCACATTTTGCACATTTTCCTGCGGCGCCTGCTCCACCAGCACAACCTTTAGCGCAGGTATAGTGCCAAACACCAGCGGCGTTTTGAGCAGGTGAAGGTGCAGGAGGAGCCGGTGCTGCCGAATTGGGTGTGGCCGTTCCAGGTGCAGATTGTGGCGCCGCACCATGAAAAGCCTGATTATGTACGTATGCGCTTCCGCAAACCGGGCAAGTACCTGCAGCATCACCACCGCTACCCGCACAATTCTTCGGGCAGGTATAATGTTTGACACCTGCGGTCGCTACAGGCGTCGGGGTAGCTGTTGCCGGCGTTGTGCCAGTTGAAGCTGCATTGCCGAACGGCGCGGCAACTGTGCCCGTAGCATCTGTTGAAGTCGGAGCTGGGGTATTGGCCGGATTGGCTTCGGCGCCGGTAGTCGAAGGGTCTGTGCTTCCGGTTTCAGTATTACTGTCGCTGCCGCAGGAAAACATCGGCAGCATGGCACACAAGGCCATGATTGTCAGTAGATTGCTAAATTTCATGTTTTTAAACTTGTTGATTTTTTAAAAATAGTTGGACCGATATTGAGGCGCGAAGATACCACATTTCCCTTCTGGTACCACGCTCACCCTGCATAGCCGGCTATCAGGTGCTTGCGCAGACTTGCTTTTAAATGCGGCTGCGCAAAGGCATGATCCAGGGCAGCAAGATTGCAGGCTAAAAACTCGGCTTTGCCCCACTGAAATGCCTGCGCCAACTTGTTGTACTCCTGTTCCAGGGTGACATCAGAGATTGTTCGGGCATCCGTGTTGATACCGATCGAAATACCGGTCCGAAAGAGTTTATCAATTGGATGATCAGCAAGAGTGGAGTACACGTTGGTTTGAATGTTGCTGGTTGGGCATACTTCCAGGTGTATGTTTTGCTTGCGCAAATATTCCAGCAACGCAGGATCTTCGGCACTTCGCACGCCATGTCCAATACGTTGTGGTGCAAATTCGCGAATCGATTCCCACACACTTTCCGGACCGCAGGCCTCGCCCGCATGTGCCGTGCAATGAATGCCATTTGCTTTGGCAAATTGAAATGCTGTAAGGTGATTTTGAATGGAAAAACCGGCTTCGTCTGCGGCAATATCAAAGCCAACCACACCCTGACCCTTAAATTGAGCGGCCAGTTTTACCGTTTCCAAACTTTGGGCTTCCGTATAATGCCGCAAGGTGCAGAGGATCAACCCGGCCTGAATGTCCGTTTGTCGGGTGCTCCCTTCCATGGCATTGCAAACAGTTTGGACCACCTCTTGCGCAGCCAACCCTTTTTCCCGGTGTTCCAACGGCGCAAAACGTATTTCGGCATAGATCACGTTATCTGCTTTGAGTTGTTCAAACAAGTCGAATGTGGCGACTTCGAGCGACTTTTTGCTTTGCAAAACCTGAATGCCGCTAAGCGCAAATTGCAGATACTCATTGAGATCCCGGCATTTGGGTGGCGCGACAAACCGACTTCGGTATGTTTCAAAGGAAAGGCCTTCCAGTTGATGCACAGCCTCAAAACTCAACGAACAGTCGAGATGAAGGTGCAATTCAATTTTGGGAAGTTTGGAAAAATCCATCGAACCGAGTTTTACAAATCAAATCCCAGTACCACACCCGTCCGGTAATGTTTGTCTCCCATGAAACCAACCGCAAGGTCAATGTGCAGCGGCCGGAAGAACTTGATACCAATGTTATAAAATCCAAAACTAAGCTCCCAGTAGGGCAAACTGCGATCAGACCGTTGGTTTTCCCAGGCATACTGATCGGCATAATAAAACCCGATGCCAAGGTTTTCTTTCCAGTTCAGTTTCCGCAAACCGGGGATTTTATCCAGAATCCAGCCGTTGAAAAAGTGGCGCAGGTGCGCATAAGTGTATGCATCTGCTGTACTGAATTCGTAATAGGGCAACAGGAAAAACCCCGTGTTGTAGGTGCTGGGTTTGCCCAGAAATGTCTGATTACCTTTTGGGTGGAAATAATCCATGAATTCCACCCGCTCCTTTCGCCAAAAAACACCGCCGCCGGCATTCCACGAACTTGAGCCGAACAGACCCAGCGAAAGATCGCTTTGCGCCAGGCGGAGTTGGATCAGATCGAAATCGACCACACTCCCGGCAACTCCCGGAACGGCCTTTGTGTAGCGCACAACCAGGCCGGGCCATTTTGACCGGTGATAAATTCGAAAATCCGGGTAGGTGCTGAACGTTTCGCCAATGCGTATCCGGGCTGCCAACTCGAGCAAAAAAGCCTTATGCGTTTCAAAAAAATCTTGCTCCGGCACGGTGGCCGGTATCGGCAATGGCGCATTGGGTGCATATTCCCGATCGCGCCGGTAAAAACTGTAATCGCTGTGATTGATCAGCGGTCGCCGTTCGGCAAACTCCGTTTGAAATTCAAGCCGGAGCCCGGGTGCTACGTTCCGGCCAACCTTTGCCTGCACAAATGCTTTTTCATACAATTTCAGGTAATTGCGCCGGTCGAAAAGGGAGTACAGCAAATTCGTTAACTCGCCGATTTGTTTTTCCGGATCAAATTGTTCTGCTTTCAGGCCGCCTGAAACTTCAGCCTGTGTATACCAAATACTTTCAAACCGGCGCTCCAGGCGCAAGTCTGCCCGCAGGCGTTTTTCGGCAAAGCCATAATTCAGCGAGCCGCCGGCTTCCCAATAGCTGGACCGGTTTTCGCCTTCGCGCCGGCGAAAGGTTGGCCGGATGTTCAGCAAGACACCCTGCACGGTGTTGAATTGCAAGCCATCGAACAAGGCGGGGTACGAAATGGAGGTATGGCGGTAGGAGTTGCGCCAGGTATAGCCAAAGATCAGGTTGGTTGGCTTAAACCGATTTGATTTGCGGTCTATGCTGTCGAGGTAAGTTTTTGATTCCCAGATTTTTTCGAGACTGTCCTTCCGGACGTAGTCATTCGATTCTTCCTCGGTAAGCGGCACCGGCCGGATCGTTTCCCAATAACTGGTATCCCGCTCCGTAGCACTTTTTTCGATCCGGAATGTTTCACGGTCAAAGGTGCCGGGCGGAAATTGTGGTTTCAAATTGTAATTTGAAAAAACGCCGTTAAAAAAACCGCTCACCTTAAAACCCAGCACGGCAAACTTAAATCCGGTCAACTGAGTCAGCAGGCACCACTCGTCAGGTTTATTGACCGGCACAAATTCCTGTTGAATAACCAACGTGTCGAGTACCGGTTGCTGAATGGCTTTTCCGGTCAGTTTCAGGTCGACGCCGGCGAGGTTCCACCATTCATCCACGATGTAGATATGCCCGTGAAATGTTGGGTCTTCATCGCGTTTTGGGATGACCTCAATTTTATAAATGTCGTAGTTGTTTTCATCCTTAAATCGTCCTAGCAGCCGGAAACGATAATACGCAAAAGCATTGTCGGCCAGCGGAGAGAGAATATTCCGATCGATCTCGAGGTATTCGTCATAAAGGCTGAAATCGGTCAACGTGGCGCGATTCAGGCTGAAACCGTTCGTGTTTCCACTAACCTTGCTGGAAACCATTACCTCCTTCTTGCGCAGGGGTTTGGCCTGTACGTACAATTTTGACACGGATTCGGAGAGGTACAATACGCCCGTCCGGTTGGAGTCGAGGATGCCGCCGATATCGCCGACCTCCTGCCCTAAAATTTTCTTCGGTGCATCCAATAATTTATAAAAACCCTTGATGTAGGCATCGCAGGAATATTCCGGCGTGCGGGTTTTGTAATAATTGCGCTTGGCGATAGCCTTGCGCATAATGGGGTAGGCGGGGTCTTCCGTTGTGATCACCACTTCGGACAGCTCCAGATTGCTCGGCTCGAGGCGGGCGTCTAACCGGACCGGCTTATTGGCAATTTCAATTTTTTCGATTTGCTGTTTGTAGCCAATGTATTGAAAAACAATGTAGTGTGTTCCGGGGTTCAACGAAAGGCGGTACTGCCCCTCTGCATTGGCGACGGTCCCGTTTGTACTGTTTCGGACATAAACGGAAGCATAAGGCAATGGCTCGCCGTTTTCATCGTAAACAACCCCGGAAAGTTGGGCCCAAATACCAGTTGGAATAAAAAAAAGCAGGAACAATCCTGCATACAATTTCAGCGTAAATCGTTGTTCTTTGTTGTTAATCATTTTGGAAGATCAAAAATTTGCTTGCAAAAGTCTCGCAACCTTGCAAAAACAAAAAGCCTACTTTGTGTTCTTAACGCGCCTTTAACCGGATCATGAACCTGGAACAAGCATTCGAAACTTTTCTTCAGGAGAATCAACTGATTGCCCCGACCGACAGGATTTTGGTTGCGGTAAGCGGTGGCGTAGATTCGATGGTACTGGCGCATTTGGTCCGGCAAAGTAACCAGAAATTTGGCATTGCACATTGCAACTTTCGCCTGCGCGGCGCAGCCTCCGATGCGGACGAACAATTTGTACGAGACCTGGCAAATGCCTGGGAGGTACCGGTTTACATACACCATTTCGACACGAAGAAGTATGCTGAGGAAAACGGTATATCGGTGCAAATGGCTGCCCGGGAACTGCGCTACACCTGGTTTGAAATCATTCGGGAGTCTGCGGATTTTACGCACATTGCCACCGGCCACAATCTTAACGATAGCGTTGAAACCTGCCTGTTGAATTTAATGCGCGGTACCGGCATTACGGGTTTGGGAGGAATCCCGGTGCAGAATGGACATGTTATCCGGCCCCTGCTCTTCGCAACCCGGGAAGCTATCCTGGCCTATGCACACGAAAAAAATATCCAGTGGCGGGAAGACAGCAGCAACGCCAAAGACGACTATACCCGCAATGCAATCCGCCGGCATGTGTTGCCGAAACTTACGGACCTCAATCCAGCCTTCCTGACCGCGGCGTCAACTACAATGCGGCATTTGCGGGATGCCGATAAAAACCTTCAGTTTTTACTTAGCAATTTTATTGGCACCCCCGACGCGAATGGCGTATTTCATTTACCCAAATCCAAACTTGCCACGTTGCCGGCGTTGCAAAGTGCGTTGTTTGATTTTCTCCAGCCTTTGGAATTTACAGCCGATCAGGTGCAACAAGTTGTCGAGTGTTGGGGTCAGACGGGTACGGAGTGGCAAAGCACCTCCGGATACCGGTTGATCATGGACCGGGATGAAATTTTGTTGACAAATGTTGACCGAAAGGCCGCAATGCTTACTATTTCAAAAGACGATTTGATGGTTCGCATGCCGGATGGTGGCAGCCTGGTGATTATGCATCTGCCGTCTGTGACGGAATTTCCCGATGACCCCAAAACAATTATGGCAGATAGCACTGCATTGCGCTTTCCACTACATTTGCGGCGCTGGGAACCCGGCGATACTTTTCAACCGTTGGGTATGGGTGGAAACCGGCAAAAATTGCAGGACTTTTTTACCAATCAAAAGTTGTCCAAACTGGAAAAGGAACAAGCCTGGATATTGGCAGACGACGAAGGCCGGATTGTTTGGATCGTGGGTATGCGTTTGGACGAACGGTTTAAAATTACAGCCTCAACGGATGCTTATTTAAAAATCAGTTGGGTGACATAAATACACAGGTTAACATGCATTTCCTAACCTATGCATACCAACCCTGGCGTTTTGCATTACGCCTGTTGGGGTTTTGGTTATTGTTTTTTGCTTTTTTTCGAATTTGGTTTATACTCTGGCTCCATGCCGAATGGACCCTTGATCAAAAACCCTGGACCGCCCTTTGGCAAGGATTGCCCCTTGACCTGAGTTTTGCCGGTTATTTATTGGCAGTGCCCATTGGCCTTTGGCTGATTGGATCCGTGCTGAATGTTTCGGCGCAACAATTTTGCATTCGTATAAATCACGGATTTAACCTGGGACTACTGATCATCCTGGTATTCCTGTTTGGCGCCAATATTTTCATTTACGAGGAGTGGCATACCCCGTTGAACAACCGCGCATTGGAATACTTCAAAACGCCAGGCGCCATGCTCGACTCTATGTCGTTTGCCTTTAAAATGGGCAGTATTGTGGCCTACCTTGGGCTCACCTGGATTTGGTGGCGTATTTACAAGTATATCATTGGAAAGATGATATTTCCTCCAGCACCATCGTACTTAAATCTTGTCTGGCTGCCTGTTTTTAGTGGGCTCTTGCTCCTTACCATTCGGGGTGGTGTAGGCAAAATGCCGATCAATGAAAGCGCCGTTTATTATTCTTCTTACCCTTTTAATAACCACGTAGCTACGAATGCTGCCTGGCACACGATCCACAGTTTCATCGAAACGCGGTCTACTGTAAATCATTATCGGTATTTTGATGATGAATCGGCCCGGGCAAAGACAGCCAAACTTCTTCAACACCTAAAACCTGAAACTTCAGACGAATCCTGGTTGCAAACCAATCCCGAACGACCGCCAAACGTGGTCTTCATTCTCATGGAAAGCATGACGGCCCAGTTAATTGAAGAACTTCACGGTGAAAAAGGCATTTGCCCGAACCTGAGCAGACTTGCCAGCGAAGGGATACTCTTTGAACGGGTTTACAGCAGCGGATACCGCACGGATCAGGGGCTGGTGGCAGTGCTTGGCGGATTCCCGGCACAACCGGACCAGTCGGTCGTGCTTTTGGAAGACAAAGCGGCAAAGTTGCCTTCGGTACCAAAAACGTTGAAAACAAACGGCTATTCCACCGCCTTTTTTTATGGTGGCCAGCTCACCTTTGCTAATATTGGTGTTTGGTTGCGCAACCAGCAGTTTGAAACGGTAATATCTGGAGACGATTTTAAAAAATCGGCGCGCACACAGCGTTGGGGAGCCGACGACAAAAAATTGTTTGAAAAAACAACAGATGTGCTGAATACGGTAAAACAGCCCTTTTTTGCAACCGCACTCACACTCAGCCTGCATACGCCTTACGATGTGCCTGGAAGTGGCGATTTGACGGGAAAACCCGAACGCGAAAAGTTTTTAAACTGCGCCGTTTTTGCCGATGCGGCTATTGGGCAGTTTTTTGAACAGGCATCAAAACAACCCTGGTTCGATAACACGCTTTTTGTTTTGGTAGCCGATCACGGGCATGCACAACCAAATGGCATTTGGATGGATCATCCCCGGGCCAGGCAGGTTCCACTAATTATAACGGGGCCATTGATTGACCCTGCCTGGCGTGGCCGGCGGATCGAGAAATTGGGCAATCATCACGATATTCCCGCTACAATTTTGAGCGCCTTGGGCATTTCAGCAGACGATTTTCACTGGAGTAAAAACCTGTGCGCTACTGAATCCCGTGATTTTGCCTACTACTCCAATGAAAACGGACTCGGCTGGATCAGCCCTGCCGGACCGGGTTTTTTCGATTTTTCTAAAAGAACCTGGCAAAACTTGACGGGACCGGGTCCTGATTCCACTCAACAACAAACGGCAAAGGCGTATTTGCAAACACTGTACAATGATTTTTTGGGATTATAAGCGGCCCATCTGGTTTTACATTTGAAGTGCTGTTCTTTTCCTACTTTTGCGCCCATTGTTTCAGCTTTTTCAATGTCAAAATGAATCGAGAAATCCACCAATGGGTTAGCCCCCGCCTGAATAAAAACATGGAAATCGCCATGTACGGCCATTATGGCTTCGCGCTGTTGTTACTCCCTACCGCAGCAGCGGACTTTTTGGAGTACGAGCGTTTTCACCTGATCTCCGTTCTCGAGCCGCACATCAATGCCGGTAAGGTGAAAGTTTTTTCCATCAACAGCATCAACTCGGAAGCCTGGCTCAACAACAAAATGAACCCACGGCACAAAGCCATCCGGCACCAGCAGTTCAACGGCTATGTGGAAAATGAAGTGGTGCCATTTATAAAAATGCATACCAGCGGGGATACGCCAATCATTACCTGTGGCGCATCGCTTGGTGCACTGCATGCTGCCAATATGTGTTTCAGAAGACCCGATCTGTTCGACGGCACCATTGCTATGTCCGGTGTATATGACCTCACTACGTACACCAAGGGCTATTATGACGAGGATGTTTACTTTAATTCACCTTGCCACTACCTGCCCAATATGAATGACGAGTACAATTTGCCGCGCCTGCAGCGGATGCAGCACATCCATATTTTGTCCGGTTCCGGTGATTATGAAGATCCGGATGCTTCAAGACGCTTGTCGGGTATACTTTCTTCAAAAGGCATTCCGCATGAACTGGATATCTGGGGTGGTGATATGCGGCACGACTGGCCAACCTGGCGGGCGATGTTGCCGTATTACGTAGAATCCAGATTTTAAGGTATGCTGAAAGTACTCCTTACGTTTGTTTCGATTGCCCTGACTTCAAGCGCATTGAGCGCAGGGCAAGTCGACACAATGCGCATTTTCAGTACCTCCATGCAAAAAGATATTGGTTGCCTGGTGGTCAGGCCAGATAGTTATTCCGATACGGCGGAGTCCTATCCGGTGGTGTATCTTTTGCATGGTTATAGTGGAAATTTTACCGGTTGGGTAAAGGAAGCGCCACAGCTGCTACAGCTTGTTGATTTGTATCAAATCCTGATCGTTTGCCCGGATGGCGGGTATGATAGCTGGTACCTGGATAGCCCGGCAGACTCCACAGTGCGATATGAAACGCACATTGTTCGGGAGGTGATTTCGTACATCGATTCAAATTATAACACGCGTAGAGCACGTACAGGTCGGGCAATAGCCGGATTGAGCATGGGGGGCCACGGCGCATTGTATCTCGCCGCCAGGAACCCGGAAGTTTTTGGAGCAGCTGGCAGTATGGCAGGCGGGCTTGATTTGCGCCCGTTCCCAAAAAATTGGAATATGAAACGGGTCTTGGGGGATTTTGAAACCTACCGCGAAAATTGGGAGCAACATTCGGTTGTAAACCTGGTCCCCAAATTCAAAACGGCGGACATTAAATTGATCATCGATTGCGGCACTTCCGACTTTTTCCTGGAGGTTAACCGGGATATGCACAAACGCTTACTAGAGGCCGGGATACCGCATGAATACACCGAACGCCCGGGCGGTCATACCGGAAGTTATTGGGGGAGCGCTGTGGACTATCAATTGCTGTTTTTCAGCAAAGCGTTCCAGAATTAGATCTCAGGAATAGAATCGCCGGATATCCACCTCCTTGTCCAGTGGCTTTCCTTCCAGTAAATGGTCGGCCAAATGGGATGCCCAAAAGGGCGCCAGCAAGCCGCCCTTGGTACCCAATCCATTAAAAATATAAATTTGGGGATGCACAGGACTGGCGCCTAAAAATGGTCGCCGGTCTTTTACGGTCGGCCGGATAGCGCCGTGGCGTTTTTTTACCTTCCATGGCACATCCACCATATCTGCCAGGCGCTGTTCGAGGAAACGCTGCTCGGCCTCCGTGGGGCCATTGTCTTCGAAGGTCCAATTGAAGGAAGCTCCAGCCCAGAAAAGCCCGGCGCCCAGCGGGACCAGGGTGAGCGTTTTTTTTAGCATTTGATCTACGGCTATTGCATCGGGGTGATCCAATTCCAGCAATATCGCTTCACCTTTGGATAATTGCCAGGGCAGGTTTGGGAACAACTGGTTTTCAATTGCCCGGTACCCTTCACAGAAAATGATAAAATCAAACTGCGCAGTCATTTTTATCGCCTCGTCCGGCCCAATCCGTTCCGACCGATGGAAACCTTCCGACCTGGCCAATCCATTGAATTTTTCCAACAAAACAGGGAAATTAACCCGGGCAGCATTTTTAGTTATGCCAAAATGTAGCCCGGGCGGCAGCATCCCGGCCCAACTGCCGGCAGACGGACTTTCCGCCATCACCTGATCATAGCCCGGAGTGCTCAACCGAGCAGCCCAGTCATTGATCTCCCGGGGCGTTTCCAGCAATCGTAAAATCGGAATATCGCGCCAGATTGATGTGCCCCAGGCAAGTTCCATTTGATGGTACACGTTTTTGGCAAAGGGATAACAATCATCGAAGCGCCAGGACTTAACGAAGCGTTTGCCTGTGACCGGGTTAATGATTCCGGCAGCAATGGAAGAGGAAGTTGTGGGAAACCCGGCATCGGCTACCTGAATCTCGATTCCGCGCCGGTGCAATGTCCACGCCAGCACTGTGCCTGCAATACCCTGACCAATAATTAAGCAACGCATTAAGTATACCTGCGACGGACCAGCTTGACAAATTTTTTGGCTGTTTCGAGCCGCTTTTTATCCGTCCAGCGGTACCGCATAACACAATGTTCCAGCAGGTATTTTCTTGCCTGATCCATTGAATCAAACCCGTTCAGGATACCGATGCTGTTTTCAAACGCCTTGCTGTCGTCTCCGAAAAGTTCACGCGTAAGCAGGAGTTTGTCGTTCAATCCAATGGCTTTGAGCAAATCCGGGATGGGTTGATTGGACAATTTTTCGGAAAGTTCCGTCGCTTCTTTGTGCTCAAAAAGCGCTTCAGCCTCCGGTGGGATGGCGGGAAAACTTATCGGCGAGGAAGTGGGCGCCTTGGGCGTAACCGTCGGCAAGGGCTCCTCACTTTTTACAGGTTCTACAACAACTGGCGGTGGCGGTGGCGCAGGGGCAGGTTTATCTTCGGGCTCTGCGGCTGCAGGTTTCGCAGAGACAGGTGGTTGTGCGGCAACTGGTGCTGGTGGTTCATTTACAGGTTCCTTTACAGAAGCAGGTTTGGACATTGATTCGGTGTTTCCTGCATCGGAAAGCAAAGCATCGTATAAGTCCCGGACATAAGCCAACATGATGTCTATATCGAGCCGTACGATATTCTCCGGGTCTTTGCTCATGCGCGCGTATTCACGGTTCAGTTTGTCTAGGAAAATTTTTGTTTTCAGTAAGTCCATGTGTAGTAGAATATTAAATCATGAAGGCGGTAGAATAAAATAAATGGAGGGCAACCTCAATCTATCGGCGAATTTCAAAAAATACGTTGAACATTCAGCAATAGCATTTAAAAAATTGCATTTTCGCCACCGGATATTTTGCCTCGCTCAAAAGCCTGATGAAAACAGGCCTTGTGAATCCGGAGCCGTTTTTTCCTGTATTTAACAATCCAAACCAATGTTTCTCGAACCGCACTTTAAAGGTAAACGAACCGGATGGATCGAAGTGATCTGTGGTTGCATGTTTTCCGGAAAGACGGAGGAATTGATTCGTCGCCTTAAACGGGCAACAATCGCTCAGCTCAAGGTTGAAGTGTTTAAACCCAAACTGGACACGCGCTACGACAAAACCAATATTGTTTCACACGACACCAGTTCGGTGCTGGCCACTCCTGTCGGCGATTCATCCAAATTGTTGGAAATCAGTTCTGAAACGTCTGTAGTTGGGGTAGACGAGGCGCAGTTTTTTGATTCCGATCTGCCCGATATATGCCAGGAATTGGCGCAGCGCGGCGTTCGGGTTGTCGTCGCCGGACTGGATATGGATTTTCGGGGTAAACCCTTCGGCCCAATGCCGGCATTGTTGGCGATAGCAGAATACGTTACCAAAGTACATGCAATATGTGTGCATTGTGGCAATCTGGCCACGCATTCCTACCGGCTTGCCACCGGTGATGAAGTGGTGCTGCTGGGTGAAAAAGAGCAATACGAACCGCGTTGCCGCTCCTGCTACATTAAAGGCAATATTTTGCGACTCAAATAACAACCCGCGTTGTTGGTTCCGGGATGCGTGTTGTACTTTTGCGGCCTCAATACAAATCCATGGCAAAATCTTCTACACCGGCTTCCGGAAGCCGGAAAATTCGTTCCGCACTCATTTCAGTATATTCCAAAGACGGGCTCGAGCCAATTATTCGTCAACTGCACGAACTCAATGTGGTGCTGTACAGTACGGGTGGCACCCAGTCTTATATCGAAAAACTGGGCATTCCGGCTACTTCGGTAGAATCTTTGACCGGTTATCCGAGCATTCTGGATGGTCGTGTAAAAACCCTGCACCCGGCAGTTTTTGGCGGTTTGCTGGCGCGCCGCGAGAAGGCGCACCTCGATCAATTGAAAGAATTCAATATCCCGGAAATAGACTGCGTAATTGTGGACTTGTATCCGTTTGAAGAAACGGTCGCAACCACAAATGACCCGTCTGAAATTATCGAAAAAATTGATATCGGAGGGGTCTCACTCATTCGAGCAGCGGCAAAAAACTGGAAAGATGTATCCGTGGTTGCCTCCAGGGAGGAGTATCCGGTTTTTCTGGAAATGCTTCAGGAACATGAGGGGGAGATCAGTGCGTTCAATCGGCGCGAGTTGGCACGCCGGGCCTTCAAGGTAACTTCCAACTACGATATCGCGATTTTTAACTGGTTTAACGAGGGAACGACGGATATCTCTTTTAAATATTCCATTCACCGGTCAGACATCCTGCGCTATGGTGAAAATCCGCACCAGTCGGGGGTGTTTTTTGGCGATTTCGACAAGGTTTTTGACAAATTAAATGGCAAAGCGATCTCGTACAACAATCTGGTGGATATCGACGCTGCCGTACAGTTGATGCGTGAATTCCAATTAGGAAAGCCAACGTTTGCCATTCTCAAGCACACCAATGCCTGCGGTGTAGCGCGCCGGAATACCCTCATTGATGCCTGGAAAGCGGCGTTGGCTTGCGATTCCACTTCAGCGTTTGGTGGAATTTTTATCACCAACACAACCGTTGATATTGAAACGGCTGCTGAAATTGACCAGTTGTTTTACGAAGTGCTTATTGCGCCGGATTTTGCAGCGGATGCACTGGAGTTTCTTTCCAAGAAAAAGCAGCGTATTTTATTGAAAATTAAAACTTTTGAGATTAAGGAACGCACGTTCCGTAGTTTGCTCAATGGTGTCGTTGAACAGGATGCCGACCTGAAAACAGAGACGGAAGCCGATCTTAATGCGGTAACCAAACGCCTGCCTACGCCAAAAGAAGTAGGTGAACTGCTATTCGCCGTAAAATGTGTTAAACACCTGAAATCCAATGCCATCGCACTGGTCAAAGAGCGCCAACTGATCGGTATGGGATGCGGGCAACCATCGCGTGTGGATGCCTTGCGCCAGGCCATTGCAAAGGCAAAATCATTTGGCTTTGATCTCAATGGCGCGGTAATGGCATCGGACGCTTTTTTTCCCTTTCCCGATTGTGTGGAAATCGCGGCTGAAGCGGGTATTACAGCAATAATTCAACCCGGCGGATCAGTGAAAGACCAGGATAGTATCGATGCCTGTGACCAGCGTGGGCTGGCCATGGTTATGACCGGATTCCGGCATTTCCGGCATTGATTTTTTCTGTAAACGAATTCTGCTATGCCCAATGCACTGAAGAAAAAAGCAGCTGCTATCGCTGCCATTCTGGATGATCTCTATCCGGAAACGCCCATCCCACTCCGGCACGAAGATGCGTACACGCTTCTGGTGGCTGTGGTGTTATCGGCGCAGTGTACGGATGAACGGGTGAATCAAATCACCCCGCATTTGTTTTCCCGGGCGGATAATCCATATGAAATGGCATCTTTGGACGTGGACGAGATTCGGGAAATCATAAAACCGTGCGGATTGTCGCCGTCCAAGTCCAAAGCGATTTGGGGATTATCAAAAATCTTAATTGAGCAACATCAGGGAAAGGTTCCGCAAAGTTTCGAGGCACTTGAAGCATTGCCCGGTGTCGGACACAAAACGGCATCGGTGGTCATGTCCCAGGCTTTTGGCGTTCCTGCATTTCCGGTTGATACACATATTCACCGGCTTGCTGCCCGATGGGGTTTGAGTGATGGGAAAAATGTGGAAAAAACAGAACGCGATCTGAAAGCACTATTTCCGGAGGAAAGTTGGAACAAGCTGCATTTGCAAATCATCTATTTTGGCCGCGAATACTGTCCGGCCCGAGGGCACAATCCGGAGAAATGCCCGATTTGTTCAAAATACGGCGTTTAGTCGCCGGATTGATCGCAACGCCGCTTTGCAGCACCTACAATTTTTTTGACAAATTCTATTTCCGGGTGAATTGGCTTGTACGCGCGTACTTCCAGATTTACCTGAAGGTCGCGTTCTACCGATTCAAAATCCCCGGCATTTATCGCGCGTTCATAATTGAACTGGTGGGCATCCCTGAATTCGGCAAACAGCGTTGCCTGGTGATCCTTCGGTTTTAGAAAGAAAAAATACACTGCGCAAAGCAGTATCCCGGTTATGAAACCGGAAAACCCGGACAGGACCAGAACTTTAATTCCAAAACCGCCTTTTTGAACCCGCAATTGTCCGTAATCCCGTTGCAATTGATGGTGCTCTTCGTGCAGGCGTTTATTTATCTTCCGCTCTTCAAAAAGGTTGTCAGCATATTGCTGGCGCAAGTTTTCCAATTCTTGCGCGTACTTTTGCGCCTTGCTTTCAGTGGCTTGCAAAGCCTGCTCCAGCGCTGCGATCCGTTTCAAATTGGCAGGGTCATTTTCCATCGTAGATAACTGGTTTTGTTTTCCATAATATTCTGACAAAAGTAACCATGAAAATAGACATACTGGCTATCGGCTCCCATCCGGACGATGTTGAACTCAGCGCCTCCGGCACCTTGCTGCGCCATGCTGCACAAGGCTACACTTTCGGCTTGTTGGATCTTACCAGGGGCGAATTGGGTAGTAGGGGTTCAGCTGAATTACGCACGGTGGAAGCGCAAAAAGCTGCAAAGATTCTTGGCGCTGCTTTTCGGGAACAATTGGATTTACCCGATGGATTTTTCACACACTCCCCGGAAAATCTGCTGAAAATTATTCAACCAATTCGAAAATACCAGCCTCGAATTGTGTTGTGCAATGCTCCGGATGACCGGCACCCCGATCACGGCAGGGCAGCCAAACTCGTGTCGGAAGCTTGTTTTTATGCCGGTTTACTTAAGGTCCGCACCATTGGATCGGATGGATCAGCGCAAGATCCCTGGCGCCCGGATGCGGTGTATCATTACGTCCAGGATAAGCAACTGGAGCCGGATTTTATCGTAGATATAACGCCATATTTCGATCAGAAAATGCAATCGATTCTCGCGTTCAGTTCCCAATTTTATGACGAGGGCAGTACTGCGGAAGGCCCTCAGACACCAATTTCCGGTAAAAGTTTTCTCGATTTTATGCAAGCCAAGGCGCGTGTGTTTGGCCGCCCGGCTCAGGTGGAATATGCCGAAGGGTTTATTTGCGACCGCACGCCGGCGGTACACAACCTGTTTGATCTGAGTTGATTAGGTCTGTTTAAAATTGGATTTTGACTTCAATTTTTAAAGTAAAAACCCAATAGCAATTGGAAGAAGCTGCAAAATGTCTGAACTGCGGTAAACCGTTAAAAAGCAAGCATCGTTTTTGCCCAAAATGTGGCCAATCGGCGAAGACACGCCGTTTCAGCCTGCGGGAAGTGCGCAAGGAGATGCAAAAACGGGTATTGCATGCCGAAGCCGGAATTGTACAGCTCACCTGGGCATTGGCCTTGCGGCCAGGTCAGGTTGCTCTGGAATATGTTGAGGGGAAACGAAAGAAGTATTACAGCCCCTTAAAGTATCTGACCCTTTCGGCAGCCGTGTCGGTGTTTATCAATGAGTATTTTCACTTGCTCGACAACATGCATTTGCATCCTAACCCGGGCACGGAAATCGCCACGCGGTTTTTCAACATCATTATTCTTTTCAGCGTACCGATCTCCGCATTGGCATCCTGGCCGCTTTTTAGAAAAAAGGGGGTTAATTATGCGGAAAACCTGGTTTTGCACGCTTATCTCGGTGGTTTCCGAACGGTGTTTTTTATCCTCATTTTCACCCCGCTGGTGGTGTGGTTTCCGGAATATTATTACCGGGTGCTGAGTATTTATTTTGCTATTTGGTTTGCCTATATGACCTGGGCGATGGTGCAGTTTTTCGGTGATTCGGTTTGGTTAACCGTGCTCAAGGCATTCCTGGTATTACTGGTCAATCAAATTGTAATTACCGCTGCCATATTCGCAGGAATTCTCATCCGCCTGCGCACTTAATACGGGAAGATGCCTGCACCTGGTTTTCCTTCCAGCCAATCGACATACTGAACCGAGCCCAGCCTGAACTTGATGGGCACCTGGATTTTTTGGGCTAACTGGTGTTCGATTCGACAAAAAAACGCCTGGGGAGCACTACTTTCCAGAAAAAAATACCTCGGATACAGGCCAGCATCTTTGGTGAAATTTATTGGATCAGGAGTTTTGGCAAAGACAGGGTAGGGTAGTGTCAGAGTTTGCTGTGACAATTGTGGTTCGGCCTGAATCCAAATTTTTAGTTCGTTCAGCGATTTACCACAAGCCTGTTGTCCGTTTAGAGTTACAGGTAGAATCGACGTAATAAAAATGGCCAGGGGCAAAATCCAATTAGCTGTGTTTTTTCCCGGCATACAAATCAAATTTTTGAAAATAACACTCCAATGGGCCGTTAAACAAGGTGGTTTTTCGGGAGGGCCGCAAACCGAACTTTTTCCAGGCCTCCATATTCGAAGAAATCAACCAGGCAGTCCAACCAGGCCAGGTTTGCTTCAGCCGGTCGCCGATGTTTTGATAAAAAGCGGATATCTCGTCTACTTTCAACCGCTCGTCGTAGGGCGGATTGGTGACCAGTATTCCCGGCACTTCCGGCGGCTCCAGTTTTTCAAAGGCTTTTTTTTCGAGATGAATGGCGTGCTCCAGGCCGGCGGCCATCAGATTGATTGCAGTGGCATTTCGGGCCCGGACATCCATATCCGAGGCGAAAATTTGGCATTGCGGCTCGCGAATTTGGGCATCCGCGTCAGATTTCACCTCTTGCCACAATTTTTTATCAAAATCCTTCCAGCGAAAAAATCCAAAACTCTCCCGGTTGCGTTGGGGTGGGATATGCATGGCAATCATGGCAGCCTCAATCGGCAAAGTGCCACTGCCGCACATGGGATCGACAAACGTACTGTCGCCAGCCCAGCCAGTTAGCAGGATCATCCCTGCAGCCAGTACCTCGTTCACCGGCGCTTCAACCACATCCTTCCGGTAGCCGCGCTTGTGCAACGAGTCGCCGCTGGCATCGAGCAACAGGTCGCATTTATTACCGTGAATGCGAACATGCACGCGGAGTGTAGGCGCATCCAGGTTGACATTGGGGCGGCGCCCAAAGCGGTCGCGAAATTGATCGACAATGGCATCCTTGGTAAGCAAACTGGCATAATGAGAATGCTTGAAAAACTCGCCCGATACCGTAGCGTCAATAGCCAATGTGTCCATGACGCCCATATACTGGTTCCAGTCTACAGTTTGGACGCCCTTGTAAAACGAACGCTCGTCCTGCGCCCGAAAACTGTGAATTGGGATCAGCACCCGCAAGGCTGTGCGCAATTCATAGTTAGCCCGGTAAAGCAGGCGTTGGTCGCCGGAGCAGGAAACAGCGCGTTTGAGTTCCTGGATGTCGGTTGCCCCTAATGCCTGCAATTCGGCGGCGAGTACGGGCTCCAGACCTTGCAGGGTTTTTATGATGAACATGCGTCCGTTTTAAAGTTTCCCGGTGGATATTTTTTGCTCCAGGCTGGTGGATGGCAGGATGGCATTGGCCTTTTGCCAGTATTCCATAGCCAGGTTGCGTTCGCCAAGTTGGTACAGCGCGTCGCCGTAGTGTTCCAGAATTCCGGGGTGTTTGTCAGTGCCGTTAGCGAGTTGTTTTTCATAATGCCCCCGGGCGCCCTCAAAATCTTTTTTCCGCAAAAATGCCAGGCCAATTTGGTCAAGGATATTCAGCCGGAGTGCAATATTGCCGCCGGCCATGAGCGTCGCTTGCCCCAATTGCCGGATAGCATCGTCGGGGTCACCCAATTCGGTGGCAGCCACGCCATAATAATAATATGCCGAAGCCTGGTTGGGAAAAGCATCCATCGCTTGCTCCGCGGTGCGGCGCAATTCAGGATAATTTTTTTGTTCAAGGAGAATGGCCAGGCTGTTGTCCCAAACGGAATAAACGGTTGGGTTCAGCTTGATACACCGCCGGTAGCGATCGAGCGCTTCCGGCATTTGGTCGGTATAGTAAAACAGGTCCCCTGAAACACTCCAAACTTTTGCTTCATCCGGATGGGTCTGTTCGAGCAAGGCGCCCAATTGGAGCAGCGCTTCCACCGCAGTGGGTTCCAATCCTTTATTTAGTTTATCAAAATAAGGGAGCAGCTCTTTGATTTTACCGTCGAGGGAAACGTTTGGATCTTTGAAATAGGGCTTGAGTGAGTTGAGATAGGCCAAATCTGAGCCGGATTTTTCCAGAACGGCAATTTTAGCCACCGAATCATCGGGATCTCGCCGCAGAATATCTTCGTACACTTTTTTGGCCTCGTCCTTATCGCCAACGGATTCGTACAATTCTGCGAGGCGGTGCCGGTATTCGAGCCGGTATGGATAGGTGTCGGCCAGTTTTTCGAGCTCGGCAGCGGCTTTTTTGATATTGCCCATGCCGAGGTAGATCACATGCTTTTTATCGGCAGTTTCCTCTGTGACTCCGGTCATTTTTTCCAACTGATCGAGCGCTTTAAGGCCACCTTTCGGGTCGCCGCTTAGCACTGACAAATAGGCGAGTCGCTCTAAAAAAGCCGGCGTTTGGGGCTGTTTTTTTACCAGGTCTTCATAAACGGCAACGGCATCTTTTGCCTGTCCGATTTTCTCATAGAGGTCAGCCAGGTAAATGGCGTACCATTCATTACCCGGATCTTTCTGTGTGGCTTTTTTGACGGCATCAATAGCGTTGGTGGGATCTTTGAGTTCGGCGTAGGTACGCGCCAGGCCATACCAGGCAGCAGCATTGTCGCCGTTGTCGTACAGGAATGCCTTGTATTTCTCAACGGCTTTTTCAAAATGCTGCAGGAGCCGCTCGCGCTCAGCTTCAATAAAAAGACTTTGGCGATTTACTTCCTCTTCCGGGACAATTTTAGCCTGTCCATCAAGTGTATTTTGTGCAAAAACCGGCAAAGTCAGGCTGCCGAGTGCGATACCGAGAATATATTTTTTAACCATGTTTTTCGGATGTGTAATACATGACAATCAATGAGATCAGAACCCTTATCGCTTCGAAAAGTTTGAATAGTCGCCAATGTTTAGCTCATCCTTTGAACCGACAAATTTGCTGACATTGCCTACCATGGAGTTTTCCAAAAGGGCGTTTTTTATTTGCGACTTATTCTGAATAATACTATTCGTGATAACGGTATTTTCAACAACGGAATTATGACCAACACTCACATATGGGCCAACCACTGCGTTGCGAATTACAGCATGTTCGCCGATATAGCAGGGCTCAATGATCACGCTGTGTTCAATAACGGCATTTTCGGCTACCAGGCCATTGTGCTGTTGCAGTTCGAGCATGCGGCTGTTGGAGAAAAGGATAGCATCCTTGTTCCCGCAATCCAACCATTCATCCACCGTACCGGTACGGAATTGCACGCCATCGTTTTTTAGTATTTCCAGCGCCGTAGTCAATTGGAATTCGTTTTTTTCCCGGATACCGTTCTCGATAATATGCTCGAGTGCTGCTTTTAGCTTTTCACCGGCTTTGAAATAATAGATCCCAACGATAGCCAAATCAGAAACAAAGGTGCTTGGCTTTTCGACAAATTCCGTGATTACCCCCTCGGCATTCAATTTCACCACGCCAAAAGATGCCGGGTCCTTTACTTTTTGTACCCAGATCATACCGTCTACATTTTTGTCAAAAGCAAAATCCGCTTTGAACAAGGTATCGGCAAAAGCAATCATACAGGGGCCATTTAAACTTTCCTGGGCGCAATAAATCGCATGGCCTACACCCATTGCTTTTTCCTGTTGGTAAATTTTGCCAACGGCACCCAAGGCTTCGGCAATGCGGATCAGTTCGCGTTCTACCTCAAGGCCGAAATCGCCGACAATAAAGGCGATCTCCTCAATTTTCCCACCATACGACAAAGCGAGACTTTCCACCAACTGCTGGATAATCGGTTTGCCCGCCACAGGAATGAGGGGCTTGGGTACGGTAAGGGTGTGCGGCCGTAATCGCGTGCCTTTTCCTGCCATCGGGATTATGATTTTCATAATTTCAGTGTGTTTAACGATGAAAACTGGTACATCTGTAAGCGAGCCTGGCTCGAATCAGGTCAGAAATCCTGTAAATATTGGTTCAATGTTTGCCTGTACTGCCAAACCCTCCACTACTGCGTTCAGTTTCGTCTAAACGGGTTACTTCCTCCCAAGAAATCTGCTCGTAGCGAGCGATGATCATTTGGGCAATCCGTTCGCCAGGTTCGATGGTCTGTGTTTCGTTTGACAGGTTTACGACAATGCATTTGATTTCGCCCCGGTAGTCGCTGTCTATCGTGCCGGGTGAATTGAGCATAGTAAGACCGCGTTTGGCCGCAAGGCCGCTGCGGGCCCGAATTTGAGCTTCGTAACCTTGCGGCAATTCGATATGCAGCCCGGTAGGAATCAACGCCCGTTCGAGCGGACCAAGTTGAATTGGCGCTGTGATATTAGCGCGCAGGTCCATTCCTGCACTGCCGGGCGTTTCGTACTTTGGCAGGGGATTGGCGGAGTTGTTAATGATTCGAATCGTCAACGTATTTTTTTTGCTGCAAAAGTAGGAGAATATGGGGTAAACGCTAATTGGTCGGAACCGAAGCCGTAATTTTCCGCCATGAACCAGCAGGTTCACTGGTTTATCTCTTTTTTAATAGTTTTTTTGCCAAAATCCTTTGTCTCAAGCCGATTTAATGTCCTCAGCATGAAAGTCCTTTTTACTTTTTTGAGTTTCCTGTTTCTTATCCCCCTTCAGGCAATTCCCCTTCCAGTTTTTTCAGAAAATTTTGACGCGCCCCCTTGTGATATTGACCTCGGTCCTGATGTTACCGTTTGTACGAATGCTGTTTTTACAATAAACCCACACCCCAAATCGGGCGGGACTTATACCTGGACCGGGGGCCCTGGATTGGATTGCTACAACTGCCCGTCACCTACGGTTTCCGGTCTCGGTGTTGGTGTGTATACCTATATTGCTACAGTAGCGGCTCCCAATTGTAACGCCAGCGATACGTTGCGGATAACTGTCATTAACGGACTATCGCCACAATATACCATTGCACCCGATCAGGGCATATGCGCCGGGGATAGTATTGAAATAGGCGGGCCAGCCATGCCCGGCACTTTTTACAATTGGTATTCTGTACCACCAGGCTTCGGTAGTTCGTTGGCAAATCCGAAAGTCAAACCTGCCGGTATGATGACTTATTATTTGTCGGCATCCAACGGATCCTGCCCGTTGACTGTTTTGGACAGCGTGCGGATAACCCCGGTTACCCTGAACTTGCAAATCAACCCAAATGATACCATCAGGCTATGTCAGGGCCGTTCCCGCACGATTCAGGCTACGATCAGTCCGGCTGGCCACCCGATTGCCTGGACACCAACGACCGGTCTTCAGATCGGCGCCAATGGCACAAGCGTAATTGCTACGCCGCTTACAAGTACGTTGTACACCGCAACGGCTGAACTGGGTGGCTGTGTCCGTCAGCGCGGCATTTACGTTGCCGTGGATAGCATGCCGGCCGATCTGGACATCCGACCTGCCGACACCACAATTTGCAAGGGAGCAACGGTTACTCTGGGCTCCCCGGCATATGATCCTGTAGCATTCCCTACAATTACATTTAAATGGAATCCGCTGACTGGCGCGCTGTCGCCGGACGGCTTCGCCACCCTGATCGTTCAGCCGGATGTTACCACACCGTATCGGCGGATTACACGGAACGGCGAATGTTTGGATACCGCACTTGCAGTGGTCAAGGTGGTTCCTGCTGCGCAAATTATGGTGATGCCTTCCGACACCATGATCTGCCAGGGTCAGAAAGTTGATTTTTCAATAAGCCCAACACCCGGCGTGACCGGAATAACGTGGTCTCCTGCTTCTGGCCTTTCCTGCACCTCGTGCAACACCCCGAGTGCTACGCCTTCAGCCTCAACGATGTACACTGTTTCCGGGTCATTTCAGGGTTGTACGGTCTCCGCAACAGCGAATATCAATGTACATCCCAATGCGCCCTTGAAATTCCCGGATGACGTCCAACTTTGCCCCGGCGATTCAGTGCTGTTAAACGAAATTTTTGACCCTTTGGCCAGTTATGAATGGACCTCTACGCATCCGGGCTTTGGCACCGTCATCAAGCCAAATCCAAGTTTTCATCCCACACAAACCGCAACTTATTTTGTAAAAACTGATAATGGTTGCGTAAAAACGGACTCTGTCCGGATATTCGTAACGGCAGCCAGTCTGACCGTAGATGGTGATACTACGATCTGCAAAAACTTCTCGGTTCCACTTACAGCAATGGTGAGTATACCAGGGTCGATCCAGTGGCGGAATGACCTAACCGGAGGAATTGTCAGCACGATGTCCGCAACTACGGTTACACCTTCCGTTACTACCGATTATACGGCGATTTACTCCTTTGGCGATAATTGCCAACTAACAAAAACTGTACGAGTAACGGTCGACGGAGAGGCCCCCCAGATTATTTTCCCATTGGATGTCAGATTATGTCCAGGAGAAAATCTGACGCTCAATTCTGGGCCTGTATTGCTGAATGCAGTTTATAGTTGGACGGCAAATCCTCTGGATCCCAGTTTGATTCCGACGGCAGCTGCGCCTACGGTATCGCCAAACCAAAATACCACATACGCCGTTACGGCTACTTTAGACAATTGCACCGTTTCACAACAAATCGAAGTCACGCGATATTCCGGAACACTTTCACTTTCACCGGATACTACTATTTGCTCAAAAACCAAGGCCACGATAAAAGCCACTGGTTCGGGAATCGATGGCAAATACCAATGGAACAGCGGCGAAAAAAGTGCATCAATCGATATTCTGCCGGATCAAACTACCGTCTACACGGTAACCTTTACCTACGGTGACAACTGCGTTTTGGAGGATAGCGTGCAGGTTAATGTAGTGCCGGGGTTTAGTCTTTCATTAGATTGTTTTCCCGATACCAGTCAATTGCCCATCGGCACTGAAGTCACCCTGATCGCTATCGTGGACCCGCCACAGAATCTGTCGAATTTTCTGTTTCGTTGGGAAGAAACCACCATAGATACCAAACTGCTGCCGTTTAACACGGAATCCATCGATGTCACTCCGT
This sequence comes from Lewinellaceae bacterium, assembly GCA_020636075.1. GTDB lineage: Bacteria > Bacteroidota > Bacteroidia > Chitinophagales > Saprospiraceae > M3007. Next base: position 178,625 of record JACJYO010000002.1, read on the forward strand.
CGTCCAATGACTCCAGTGTGATTTATACACTCACGGCAACCTCTTCCAATGGCTGTTCGCAAGTTGTTTTTAAGCAATTTAAATTGATCTTCCCGATCGATGATTTTCCAAATGCATTTACGCCAGATGGCGACGGGAACAATGACGTATTCAAGATGGTTGATAATTTAAAAGGTTTGTCGTACGTAGACCGCATGGAGATATTCAACCGCTGGGGACAACGGATTTTCGAAAGTACAGACCCCGATGCATTTTGGGATGGCACTGTGAATGGCGACCCGGCCCCTTCCGATGTGTACATTTTCAGGATCTGGTGGCGCCGCGGCGACGATGCTTTACAGATCCAGTCGAAAGGCGAGTTGTTATTATTACGGTAGGCTTCCGCTGATTATGCCTATTTTTGCGCGGCATTATGGTAAAAATTGGAAACATAGAACTGGGTGAATTCCCGCTTTTGCTGGCGCCGATGGAGGATGTAAGCGATCCACCATTCCGAAAATTGTGCAAAGAGCAGGGGGCCGACATGGTATACACCGAGTTCATCAGTGCAGATGGCCTCGTGCATGATGCGATCAACAGTTTTAAAAAACTCGACATTTTCGACTACGAGCGACCAATCGGTATCCAGTATTTTGGTGGCCAATTGGAAAATCTGATTGAAGCGGCAGAAATCATCGAGGCCAAAAACCCGGATGTGATCGACATCAATTTCGGCTGTCCGGTAGCAAAAGTTGCCTGTCGCATGGCGGGCGCGGGATTGTTGCGGGACGTGCCGTTGATGGTAAAACTCACTGAAGGCGTTGTCAAGAGCACCAATAAGCCGGTCACTGTGAAAACCCGCCTGGGCTGGGACGATAAAACCATAAATATTGTTGAAGTAGCTGAGCGCCTCCAGGATGTTGGTATTCAGGCGCTGAGCATTCATGGTCGTACCCGGGTACAGATGTACAAGGGCGAGGCCGACTGGAGCTGGATTGGCAGGGTTAAAGAAAACCCCCGGATGCACATCCCGATTTTTGGCAATGGCGATGTTGATACGCCGCAACGCGCGATTGAAAATCGCAAACGGTATGGTGTAGATGGGATTATGATCGGCCGGGCGAGCATTGGCTATCCATGGATTTTTCGTGAAATCAAGCACTACATGGCGACTGGCGAATTGTTGCCGCCCCCTGATATTGCCGAACGGGTCCGCGCTGCCCGCCAACATTTGACCGACAGCATCGCCTGGAAAGGAGCCAAACTTGGCGTTCTTGAAATGCGCCGGCATTACACGCCCTACTTCCGCGGTTTGCCCAATATTAAACCTTACCGTATGCGCTTGGTGACTGAAATGGAACCCGCTGTGCTCTTCGGAGTGTTAGATGAGATCAGCGCCGTTTATTCAGAAATGGAATTGGCCGTATAACATGATATTTTCGATCCAACCGCATGAGCGGAAACTTTTTGATCTGATTGCTCAATGTGCCCGTGAAATTGAGGTGCCGGCCTATGTTATCGGCGGTTATGTGCGCGACCGGCTTTTGGGAAGGCCAACCAAGGATATTGACATTGTTTGCGTAGGCGACGGCATCGAATTAGCCAGCCAAATGGCATCTAAACTTACCCCCTCTCCCAAACTGGTAGTGTACCGTCGATTCGGCACGGCAATGCTTCGCTATGATGGGATGGAGGTAGAGTTTGTTGGCGCCCGCAAGGAAAGTTATCACATGGACAGCCGCAAACCCGATGTTGAAACGGGATCTTTGCAGGATGACCAAAACCGGCGTGACTTTACGATCAATGCCCTGGCAGTCAGTTTGAACGAAGCGGATTTTGGGCAAATCCTTGACCCATTTGGCGGCCTGGAACATTTAGAACAGAAATTACTCAAAACGCCACTGGAGCCCGGGAAAACATTTTCAGATGACCCGCTCCGAATGATGCGGGCTATTCGTTTTGCCAATGAATTGCGGTTTACCATTGACAAATCGACCTTGAACGCAATTGGTAAATACAAGGACCGGATCCACATTATTTCCAAAGAACGCATAAGTGCTGAACTGGAACGCATACTCCGGACTCCTACGCCTTCCATTGGGTTCAATCTTTTGTTTGACACGGGTTTGCTGCATTTGATCATGCCGGAAGTCGCTGCACTACAAGGCGTTGAAGACCGACAGGGGAAGGGGCACAAGGATAATTTTTACCACACACTCGAAGTTCTCGATAACCTGTGCCATCGGAGCAACAACATCTGGCTTCGCTGGGCCGCCTTGCTGCATGATATTGCCAAGCCGGCAACCAAGAGGTACCATCCCGAAACAGGCTGGACATTTCATGGACACGAATGGAAAGGTGCTAACATGGTGCCACGTATTTTCAGAAAAATGCGATTGCCCCTGGACGCAAAAATGGACTACGTCCAAAAGATGGTGCGCTTGCATTTGCGGCCTATCAGTCTGACCAAGGAAGAAGTAACGGACAGTGCCGTACGCCGATTGCTGTTCGATGCCGGGCCGGATATTGATGACCTCATGATGCTCTGCGAATCGGATATCACAACTAAAAATCCGCGGAAAATGGCGCGCTACCTGGAGGGGTATCAATACCTCAAGGAACGCATGTCCGAGGTGTCCGAAGCCGATCGAATGCGGCTCTGGCAACCTCCGATTTCCGGCGAAATCATTATGCAAACCTTCAATATTGAGCCATCGCGTACGGTTGGCATTATCAAAACAGCTGTCCGCGAGGCGATTCTCGATGGCGAAATTCCCAATGACTTTGAAACGGGTTTCCAGCGAATGCTTGCCGAAGGCGCTAAACTTGGACTAGAGCCCGTCAAAACAGTGGCTGATTTTGCGCAAGACGCTTAGATTCCCTCATATGAGTTTTTTCAGAAAAATTTGGGCCATTTACGCAGTGCTGTTGTTCCTCCTGATGATGTTCATTAGCATGATCGTGCTTTTGGTCAATATGGCCCTAAGCCCGGGAGAACGCGCACTCCGGCGAAACATCTACTACTTGCATCACGTGTTTACGCCTACGTTTCTTGCACTGGTTGGTATCCGCGTAAAGGTTGAAGGCGCTGAAAAAATTCAATCCGGTCAGTCCTATGTTATTGTTGGAAACCACAATTCAGCATTGGATTTTATCGTAAACGCCGATGCTTTTCCGGGTGTTTTTCGCTTCCTGGCCAAGCAGGAACTGCACAAAGTCCCGGTATTCGGCTGGGTAGTAAAAAAGATGTGCCTTGCCGTCGACCGTAGCAGCGCCATGAGCCGCGCGCGCAGTGTTGTCATGTTGAAACAACAGTTGGCTGCTGGCTGGAGCATCTTTATCTACCCGGAAGGTGGGCGTAACCGTACCGATGAGCCGCTCGCGCCTTTTTATGACGGCGCGTTCCGGATTGCCATACAGACCAAAGCGCCAATTGCCATCCAAACCATTGTTAACATCCGGGCCATTTCGGCAACGGCAAAATCCATTGATCTGCGTCCGGGGACAGTTCGCATTGCCTGGGACGCCCCAATTGAAACTGCCCATTTAGAGAGTTCAGATATTCCTGCCTTAAAAGAACAGGTTCGTCAAATAATGCTCAATCACCTGAAGTCGGCCTGAAAACAAATAGCCTAACGCCTTTACAAATAACACCATATGCACTACAAGGACAACATACTTGAAACCATTGGCAATACGCCACTCGTAAAATTGAATCGCATTGCTGCGGAAATCCCGGCACTTACCCTGGCCAAAGTCGAAACGTTCAATCCAGGGCATTCCATCAAAGACCGTATGGCCTTGAAAATGATCGACGATGCTGAAAAACGCGGCGATCTGAAGCCAGGCGGCACCATCATTGAATGCACTTCCGGAAACACCGGCATGGGCCTTGCATTGGTGGCATGCGTGCGTGGGTACCGTTGTATTTTCACCACCACGGATAAACAAAGCAAGGAGAAAATCGATATCCTGAAAGCACACGGCGCCGAAGTGATTGTTTGCCCAACCAATGTGGAAGCAGAAGACCCGCGCTCCTATTACTCCATTGCCCGGCGCCTGAGTACAGAAATTCCAAATTCATTCTGGTGTAATCAGTATGACAATCTCTCCAACAGGCAGGCGCACTACGAAAGCACCGGCCCGGAAATTTGGGAGCAAACAGAAGGTAAAATAACCCACCTGATCGTAGGGGTTGGCACCGGCGGTACTATTTCAGGCGTGGGCAAATACCTGAAAGAGCAAAACCCCAAGATTCAAATCTGGGGTGCCGATACTTATGGCTCTGTGTTCAAAAAATATCATGAAACCGGCGTATTCGATCCCAAGGAAATCTACCCTTACATTACCGAAGGCATTGGTGAAGACATACTGCCTGCCAACGTCGATTTTTCCATTATTGATCACTTTGAAAAAGTGACGGATAAAGACGCTGCTGTTTGGGCACGCAAACTGGCAAAGGAAGAAGGTCTGTTTTTGGGCTATTCGGCCGGAAGTGCGATCGGGGCCTTGTGGCAGTTACGGGGTCGTTTGAAAAAAGATGACGTCGTCGTGGTGATTTTTCACGACCACGGCAGCCGCTACGTCGGTAAAATTTATAACGACGACTGGATGCGGCAGCGGGGTTTCCTGGACGAGGAGCTAAAAATTGCTGACATTCTTTCCCATAAAAAGGACCGCCGATTTGTGGCAGTTCAAAAAGATGACATGGTGCGCGCGGCTTTCAATTTGATGAAGTCACACGATATCAGCCAGCTTCCTGTGCTGGATGGAGAGGCAATTGTTGGTTCCATCACTGAAAAACAGGTGTTGCACCTCTTGTTGGAAAGTCCAATGTCGAATGCTGAAAAAGTGGTGGGAGAGATCATGGGAGAACCTTTCCCGGTGGTTGATGCCGATTTGCCCATCAGTCAGCTCAACCGCTATCTGGGCCGAAACACCGCAGCCGTAATTACCAAGGACCGCTCGGGAGGCAACCATGTCATTACCCGGTACGATTTGATCCAGGCTTTATAAATGTGCATTAAAAACAGGGGAGGCAGGCCTACTTTGGAAGCAGTTTCCCCTGTTTGACCATCATGTTTATTGCCCGCAACTTCAACAGGTTGCCCAAGGGATTGTCCCGAAGCACCAGGAAACTGGCCTCATAGCCTTCCTCAAATCGGCCGATTTTCCGGTCGGGGAAAATGGCTTGCGGCGTATTGACGCACAGCACGTTGAGTATTTGTGCATAGTTCAAATTCCCAAACTGGAACCAGTAGTTTACTTCGCTGCGAATCGTGCGTTGTGCATCATCGGAACCGATCACAACATTTACTCCGGCATTAAGCATCCGCTTCAGCAGGCTTGCCTGGGCTTCTGTGGCTTCCGGCCGGACAGATTGCGTTTGCGCATACGAGAACAATGGAATTACAGCTGTCTTTTTCTTGGCCAGTTTTTTCAAATCGTCATCGTTAAGCGCATATTTGGAACCATCGCCCTTGCCGTCCCAATTGTACCCGGGCAGATTTGCAAAGCCCTGCACACCCAGTTTCAAACCAAGCCGGACGTCTTCAGCAGTTTCGACATGTGCATAAACCGGTAGTTTTGAACGACGCGCTTTTTTTACCAGTGCTTTTGCGACATCTGGCGTGAGTCCCTTGGATTCTTTGCCACCGCTGTTATTCGCGTCTAACAGGTAAATTGAAACCACATCGGGTTTCTGGTCCACAACTGATTTCCAGATTTTGTTGACAGCCGCTTTGCTGTCGACGAACCAATACCCATCTCCGAGCATTTTCCGGCCTTCCCTGATCTCGCTGTATTGTTGCGCGAACATTTGCGGATTCCGCACCCCCTGCGCAGGGCCTTCGTATTTCAAAAACGGATACCCCAATGTACAGGTAAAGGCGCCGTTAGCATATTTGAAATCCGGATGCACGGCATTTGCCCGAACCAGGGAATCGACAGTTTTTCGCCCGTCTTGCGTGTTTCCCAGGACCTGGAGGTAAAAAATGCCCTCGTTCAGGTAAAATTTCATTTGATGCTCCGCAGAAGGATTTTCACTAACACTGGAGCAAAACGCATCGGCTAGCGGGGGAACAACCCATTGGCCGGAAAGATCAAATGTGGAATCAATTGTCGCCGGTGCCTTTTTGGTAAGTGTGCCGTTGATACTGTACCAGGTTGCGGGTGCAAAACTGGCGCCGTTAAACCAGTTGCCATTGGTAAAGGCAAAATTTTGGGCAGTGCCCAAAAAGGAATAAAAGATTAAGACAGGTAGTATGCGTAATGCTTTTGTCATGGGTTCCGGATGTGATGTAGGAAATGATTTAAGGGGGCAAAAATAGCCCGATAGCCTCAAATTTTGGGGGTTTAACAAAGCATTGGACTTTTCTAGCCGCCTTGCTGAAGGCGTTGGACAGTCTGCATATCTGCCTGCACCTGATCCATTTTTCCAAGTGATTGGTTGATCACAGCGCGCGTTTGGTAGGCCCGTGCATAGTTCGGATCGATAGCGATCGCCTGGTTTACATCCTCCAGCGCATTACCCGGCTGCCCGTTTTTCAAATTTGCATAAGCTCGGTTGTTGTACAACATGGCCATACCCGGGTTGAGCTGGATTGCCCGTGAATAATCGGATACGGCTGCCTCAAATTGCTGCAAACCCATCAAAATCAACGCCCGGTTGACCAGCGCTTCGAGATAGCTTGGATTTAATTCAACCGCGCGATTGTAATCTTGCAGTGCGCGGTCGGGCATCCCTGATTTTTCATAGGCAACAGCGCGAAAATAAAATGCTTCCGGAGCCTGGGACTCCAGTTCGATGCTTCGGTCCAGATCCGGAATGGCTTCCTGCGATCGGTTGAGCATTACCAGGCACTTGCCCCGGTTTAGAAATAATTTGGGCGAAACGAGTCCGGCCTGGATAGCATTGGTAAAGTCATCAAGCGCCTCCGGGATCTTTTTCAAATTGAAATAAGCTTGCCCGCGGCCATTATACGCTTCCACTGTATTCGGATCATATTTCAGCGCTTCGCTGTAGTGGTAGGCAGATTCCTCAAACTTTAAGGACAGTAGTTCGCTGTAGGCCAGGTTGCATTGACAAAGTGCCGCTTCCGGTGTTTTATCCACACAATTTGAAAACAGGGCTATGCCATCTTTCCAGGCTTTCGTTTGCTGAAAACTGAGGAAGCCAAACACTGCAACGATGCCTACCAATACGCCATAGCGCTGCACCGGCTTCATTTTTTCTACCAGCAATGCAAGCAACAGGAATAACCCCAAACAAGAAATATACACGTACCGGTCGGAGCGCAATTCAAAACTTCCAACAGTTCGAAACGGCAACATTACGCTGAGCGGCAAGAGGTAAATTGCAAGTCCGAGCAAAAGGTCGGCGTTCGAGCGGCCTTTTTTCCAAATAATAAAAGCCAGCCCGGCTAATACCACCGGCGCAGCGTAATAGGTCCATGGCCAACTACCGCCTGTTTTTACAAAAGGATAAGCGATGGAAAAGCTAACAGGGACCAACAGTTTGACCGGGTAAAACAACACGGTCTGGCAAACCATCCAAAAGCGGTCAAGTGTCGAAAATACAGCCGAAGTCGCCTCAATATCGTGCCCTTCCTGAGCACGGGTCATAAAGGTGTACACCCCAAATACCAGGCTGAAAGCGAAGAATGGGATCTTGTTGACCACAAATTTCCAGTCCCACTTTCTGGCCTGATAGGCATCAATGGCAAGGAGCACCAATGGCAGGGTAACTGCTGCCGATTTGGCTAGGCAAGCCAGCACGAATGCAGTAATGGACAGTCCATAATAGAGTGGGGTAGTGCGCTGTTTCCACTGCACATAAGCAAGGGCGCCCAGCAGATAAAAAGTGGAAAAAAGTACCGTACTCAGTGCGGCTGCCCAGGAAACGGCCTCCACCTGAACCGGATGCACAGCAAACAAGGCTGCGGCAAAAAATGCCGGCCAGTGGCGCTGAATAATTTGTCGAAGCAGCAAATAAGCCACACCTGCATTGATACTGTGAAAAATTAAGCCAAGCAAGTGATAGCCCCAGGCCTCCTTGCCGGAGATCATACTGCCGATCCAGTAACCGATCCAGGAGATCGGGGCATACATCCCCAAATTCTGCCCGCTGAAAAATTTACCTAACGAGGGGTTCTGAAGGGCCTGGTTATACAGGATCGCCTTATCATCATCAAAAAAGACAAAGCCGTTTTTTACCGAAAGTGCATACACGGCAGCGGCCAGTATCATTAAAAACAGGGCGAATAATGCCGGTTGTTGCGACGGTTGGGTTGTGTCCGCAACAGGCTGTTCTTTTGCCGGAGCTGGCGTTACTGGCTGCGCTTTATGCTTGTGTTTTTTCGCCATTACTTTCGTAGTTTTTCGGGTTTGCGGGGTGTATTTGGCTCGTCGTAGTCGATTTTTCCGCCCCACATTCGCATCTGACTGAGGATCCAGGCTTGCCGTCTCCGCATCAGGGAAGAGGGGCGAGCAATATTTCGTTTTAAAGGACTGGGCAGCACAGTTGCCATCAGTGCCGCTTCGTGGCTGCTCAGGGATTTTGCATTTTTATGAAAAAAACGTTGAGCAGCAGCCTCGGCACCATAGATGCCGTCGCCAAATTCAATGACATTCAGATAGACAGTCATGATCCGTTCCTTGCTCCAGATGAGTTCAATCAGAAAGGTGAAATACACCTCCAGGCCTTTCCGGACCCAGGAACGGGATGGCCAAAGAAAAACATTCTTGGCTGTTTGCTGACTGATCGTGCTGGCACCGCGTTTGCGTTTATGCGTTTTATTGTGGGCGTACGCTTCCTCGATGGCTTCAAAATCGAAGCCAATGTGTTCCAGAAACTCCTGATCTTCAGCGCAAATCACAGCAAGCTGGAGTTTGGGAGACAGGTTTTCAAAAGAAACCCAATCCTTTTCCAGGCGTACCGTACGGGCTGGATCGTTGGCTTGTTGAAGATTCCGAATGATCATCAGCGGCGTTACCGGTACCGGCAAAAAGCTGTAAAGCACCGTCATGCCGATGGTCACTCCAAAAAACCATAATAGCAGGCGCAGCACTAAACGGCGGAAATATAAGCCCCACCGCAATTTGCCTGTTTCCGTTTGTGGTATACCGCGATACCAGCGCCGAAGACCGTTTTTTATGAAATTCACTGCATCAAAAATTTGGAGATGCAAAGGTAAGTTGGCCTACCCGCATTCCACGCTTGTGCTGCAAATTCCTTAGAAACCGCCATCCATACCTTCGCCACCCGCGTCGAATTTGGAGTTTTTCCGCTTGAACAACGAAACATCAAACTTGCCAAAGCGCCACGAAAAGTTCAGGCGAACAAACTGGGCGTCGCGCCGGCGCCAGGAATCCTGAACGAAAAATTCCGATTCCGAAAAACTACCGCTGCGCCGGCTCCTGAAAACATCCTGCATGCTGAGTGTGATGGATGCTGTCCGGTCCCAAAGGTCCTTGCGCACGGATAGGTCGACAAACCAGGCTGGAATGGTGTAGCCCTGGGCGCTCGAGGCGGGACCTCCCATCCAACCGCCGTGGCCGGAACGGCTGTTCAGCGCAAAGGCGGTTCGACTTTGATAACTTCCGGAAACCTGGATAGTAAGCGCTGCCGGCAATTTTATGTTCAGGTTTTCCTTGGCAAACCAGGTGAACTGCTGGCGCGACAAATCGCTTTCTACGTTTTTTGCGTTTACCTCCGAATTGTAAAAATTGAGGTTGCTGATAAGTTCAATTCGTTTCCAAAATTCATTTTTCAAGGTAAACTCCAATCCGTAGGCTTTGCTGGAATTTGAATTTGCGTAGGACGACACAATCACATCACGGTCGAGCAATGCGTTGTATTCCGAAAACTGGTAGCCGGTGATCAGGTTCTTTGCCTGTTTGTAATATACAGAAACCAAAATGTTGTGGGCCCGATTGAAAATATTCTGGTAGGAGAGCTCGAACGAATTGGTGAATTCAGGCACCAGTCCGGGGTTCCCGCGCGACAGCAAGAGGGAGTCAGAAAAATCCGGAAAGGGGATAATCTGGAAGAAACTGGGGCGGTTAACCCTGCGGCTGTAGCTGGCCTGTAAGTTATCCTCCTCGTTCAATTTGTAGGTTACAAAAACACTTGGAAACAGACTCAAGGGGTATTCATTCGAGAAGGAGGAGTCTACATCCAGCAATGTCCCGGTGTAGAACGAACTTTCAGCCCGCAAGCCGAGTTGATAACCCCAGGTTTTGAAGGAGTGGCTCAGCGTGCCATAAGCAGCATATACCTGATCGGTAAATTCGTATTCGTCGGCAAAGGTTGGCGCGCGTACGAATTCGGCTTCTCCAAAATCGTATTGATAGCTTGCATTGTCGCTATAGAAATCCCGGATGGCCGCGCGGGCGCCTGCCTCAAGTTTGATGTTGGCAGTTATGGGATTTACATAATCCGTCTGCGCGGTGTACTGATTGTTTATTCCCGTACCTTCCTGTAGTTGGCGTGTTTCCAGAGGAGAAGCCTGATAGACGGTGTTGAACAACCCGGAGTTATCCCATTTCCCACGGTTATAATTGACATCGGCTGTCCACTCTTTCCCGTTTTTCGGGTAAATATGTTTATACAAAATTTGACCGCCGTAGTTCCGCCATTGCCGGGAATTATCGGAGTCGCGGAAAGCGGTGCTACTGGAAGCAACAGTGCTGCCGGCAAGCGTATCGGTTTTGATAACCAGATTATCGTAGTTGTCCATGTCGCCACGGTGCATATTACCCGTAAACGTCAAGGTATTGCGGTTGTTAACAAACCAGTCCAACCCCGTGCGCAAATAGACCATTTTTCGATTGCTCTCCGACTCGGAGCTTTGATAAACATTCGTCAGCGGGCTACCGAAAAGGTTGTTGCGATCGGTTTCGCCATTGCCCAGTGAGCGGCGAAAAAAAGTGCCGCCGGAAATGAAGGCATTGAATTTGCCTTCCCGGGCATTCAGGTTGCCACCAAAGTTGGGCCGGCCGCGCATGTCAATACCTGCCCGAAGATTGCCGTTGTAACCGATCCGCCGCTCTTTTTTCAATACAATATTGACAATACCGGCATTACCGCCTGAAGCATCGTATTTCGCAGACGGGTTGGTGATCACCTCGATATTATCGATGGCGTCTGCCGGGATTTGATCCAGCGTAAGCGTCGTAGGCCTGCCGTCTACAAAAAGCTGGGGGGCAGCGTTACGCATGGTAAGGTTGCCATCGATATCAACCACAAGCGACGGTACATTTTTCAGGGCATCTTCCGCAGTGCCGCCCGCAGCAACCCCGTCTTTATCCACTTTGTAGATTTTTTTATCCAGGGCCAGGCTCACAGCGGAACTTTCGCTGGTAACAGTTACTTCTTTAAGCAATTGTGTGCTGGCAGCGAGCGGAATATCGCCCAGGTCTTTGTCAACGTTAGGCATGCCGCCGCCTTCTGCTGGATTGCCGGTGATAAAGGCCACTTTTTTTTCCACGGTGGCGTAACCCATGAAGCTGATCTTCAACGTGTAGTTGCCCATTACAGACAAGTTGGCCAGGCTGAAATCGCCGTTTTCTTCAGTCAATTGACCTGCGACAATTTTTTCCTGCATCGACTTCGATGTACTGTCGAACCGCATTGCGGTGAGTTGTACGGATGCATAGGGGACACCTTTACCGGTGTTTTCGTCGATCACTTTGCCGTAAAACCGGCCAATATTTGCCATTGCCGGATTTTGCGCCATGCCGGCGAAATTTCCCCGCGGCTGTTGTGCATTTAGACCACTCACCATGCCCAAAAACAGGCCGATGAGGCATAATGGGAAATACCGACGAATTAAAGAAATTGCCATTGTACAAGTTTGATTTGGAAAACGGATACGGCACAAGGCCGATGGATATAAAAACCTGCGAATAACAGCCAAATCAAGAATTGGGTTTTGGCAAATCGACTGGCGAGGCATTGCCTGACTGGATCAACACATTATTCTCAACAGCACAACGGCCGCTATCAACCTTTAGCCCGCTCCAGTTCCACTGCACGACGCTCAATCGTAGGGACTGTTTTGACCACCATTTGAAGGGTATTGCGGATTTTTTCCTCGAACAGGACGATTTTCCCCTTTTTCAAATTGGCTACAGTTTCCTCATTGAAATGCCGGATAGTGATGAGTTCGAGTCCGTCTTCCCGCTTTACCCTGAATTCATCCGACACCCCTTTAACAAAGGCGTCAATGCGCTCCGGGATTGTCGGAACACAAATAGAAAAGCTGATGGCCGTGTTTTGCATCATGTTCACAAAAATCCGCAATCCGGCAAGTTCGGCAAACAACCGGGCCATATGCTGTTCGGCAACGAAGGAGTAGTCCGTGGTTATTATGTGCAACAAAGACTGATTTTTCTCCACCACTATAATTGGAGGGTATGTCTCCTCGGTATCACTACTTATTTCCGTTCCCGGTGCGGTCGGGTCCAGAAATGATTTTACAAAGAGCGGTATACTCTTGTTTTGCAGCGGCTTAATAGTTTTTGGGTGAATGACCTGGGCGCCGTAATAAGTCATTTCGATGGCTTCGCGGTAAGACAGGCGATCCAATTTCAAGGTGTTTTCAAACAATCGTGGATCCGCGTTTAGTACGCCTGGAACATCTTTCCAGATCGTCATGCTTTCAGCATCCAGGCAAAAGGAAAAAATGGCGGCAGAATAGTCGGAACCTTCCCGACCCAGGGTGATGGTGAAATTTTCAGTGGTTGAACCGATAAATCCCTGCGTCAACACGAAGCCACCTTTTTCCAAAAGTGGCGGAACGAATTTTAGGGCATTGGGTTTGGTTTTGTCCCAATTGACCCAGCCTTCACGATAGGTATTATCCGTAATGACCACGTCGCGTGCATCCAGCCAATGAGTTTGAAGCCCGCATTTGTTCAAATAAGCGGACACAATTTTCGAAGAAACCAATTCGCCGACACAGATAATCTGGTCATACGTATAATCATAGGAATTAGACGGAGTCTCTTCCAGCATCCATTCTGCTTCCACAAAGGTGTCGTTCACATCGGCAAAAACACCATCATCTGGCGCGAATAGTTCCCGCAGGAGTGCGTAGTGATTTTCCTTGACAACATTCATCAAAGCAGCTGCTTTGCCGGATTGTTGCATATGTGCAGCTACAACTTCTTCCAGCGCGTTGGTGGTTTTACCCATGGCCGAAACAATGATCACCAATGGTTGATTTTTAAAGCGCTCCAGAATTGAAGCTACGTTTTTTACGGCGTCAGCATCTTTAATACTCGCTCCGCCAAATTTGAATACTTGCACGGGTTAATTGTGAATTTTCAAGCAGTGAATAAAATGCGATTCGGTTTAGTTCCGGTTATTAATCGGGCCGCAAAGGTAAACTTGTATTGTCAAACCAAATTTAAATGAGGCATTAATGCCCATTTAAATTAACTGGAACGTACTTTTCGGCTTATCTCCCAAACCACAATTCCGGCCGCTACGGCAATATTTAAGGAATGTTTCGTGCCAAATTGCGGGATTTCAACAGCGCCGTCGCATGCATGTAAAACGGGGTCCGCAACACCATCCACTTCATTGCCAAATACCAGGGCATACTTTTCGCCAGGTTCAGGATTGAAATCCTGTAGCCAGGTTTTATCCGAAATTTGTTCCACAGCATACACTTTGTAGCCCTCCGCTTTTAGCTGCTTTATGGCCTGAGCCGTTTGCTCATATTGTTCCCAGGGCACCGTCTCGGTGCTGCCCAAGGCTGTTTTAAGAATTTCACGATGTGGTGGAACGGCCGTAATGCCGCAGAGTATGATTTTCTCCAGGGCAAAAGCATCGGCTGTGCGGAATACTGAGCCGACATTCATACCCGAACGGACATTATCCAGTACCAATACCAGCGGCAGTTTTTCCGTTGCGCTAAATGCTGTTGGCGAAAGGCGATTTAACGCCTCCATACTGAGCTTTTTCATAGGCAGGTCAAAGGTAAGACGCTTGAAGCGTGTATTTTTGCCCTATGGAATCAACATTACAAAATACAACCCTTGGCTTGAAATTGCCCACCGATCCCCGTTGGGTAAACCTTGCTGAAATTGATTTGGGTGAGATACTTACCGATCATGCCTACTGCGAACAAAAAGCGGCAACCGCCTGTATTTCCTTGATTCAATCGTACCCTGACCGTCCGGAACTAGTTGAAGCATTGGCGCCCATCGTAACGGAGGAATGGGGGCATTTCCGGATGGTATTGGCGGAACTCAAAAAACGCGATTTACTGTTGGGACGGCAACGCAAAGATGCCTATGTAAATGAGTTGTTGAAATTCCAAAAAAAGGGTGGATCGCGTGAGGATGCTTTGCTTGAACGCCTGCTAGTTTGTGCCTTGATTGAGGCCCGGAGTTGTGAGCGTTTTCGGTTATTATCATTGCATTGTGCCGATCATGACCTTCGCGGTTGGTACCACAAATTCATGGTAGCAGAAGCCGGGCATTACCGGTTGTTTCTTGACCTTGCTGAAAACTATTTTGGGAAGGAAAAAACCTGGGCGCGTTGGCAGGAATATTTGAAGCATGAAGCGGGAATTATGCAAAATTTACCTGCACGCGGTGATCGGATGCACTAAAATCCCGAAATTTCAAAATCTACTTACTTCAATTTGTTGATTTTACCTTCTTCGCCATATATCTCTTTGGAAACTTTATTGTAGGCTGCAGCGGCCTCTTCAGCAGTATCGAACATTCCCAGATGCTTGGATTTGCCTTTGATTGAAATTACGGCGCGATACCGGTTGTGTTCTTTGTAAACTCCGGTGTATCCGGTTTTGCTACTGGTTTTGCGCTGCCGGCTAGCCACAGAGCGCGATCGATAGACAAGGTTTTCCAAGCGGCAATCCAGTTTGTCTCCATTTTTTGCGCCCACCAATTGTTGTTTGCCGCCTTTTTGATCTGAAAGAAATTTTTCGGCAATGAGCTTGTGCAAATAGAGCGTTTCAGTTTTAAACCCACCATCAGCGCGTTTCCAGGTTTTTTGAAAAACGGCACATCCGCTGGAGTGTTTTCGGAGATTATTAATCAGGTCAATTTTTGAGAGGTACGGATCAGATGACAGCCATTCGTAGACATGGTCATCCAATAAAACCATATCATCAGCATTTTTCAGTTTTACTTTGTAAATCACGGCTTGAGCTGTTTTGTTCTGGGAAATGGATTAAAGAAAAGAACTTGGGAAGGTGGGTAAAATTGCCTGGATGGCAATTCTGATAGACAGGATTAACAATGTCGGAACCTCATAAAGCTAGCAAAATTGAAGCGAATTTAGACTTTATTTAAATAATTTCCAATGGCGTTCGCGGCTGTTACCCAACCAGAATGTATTCAGGTTCAAAAAAAACATTCCTTTTTATTGAAAAAACGGCAATGGGCCAAACATAGATCAATTGTGCTGGCCGAAGTTGCCGGTTAAAAAGCCTGGGCAAATTAAATTTTGAATAAAGCAATCCTAATCGAGGTAGATTAAATTAAAGTTTTGCTAAAATCCGCTCTCGTAGTCTAAATTTGCCGCGTAAAACGCGGTGGCACAAGATTTGCAACAATAAGCAAAACAGATTTCCGTTTTTGTCATCAATCTTGCTCATCCGCATATCGAATCTGCTAAAATTATTCATAGAATGAAAAACTGGAAAAAACTGCTCGCGTTTGCATTTCTTGCCGCGCTCTTTCTGTTAGAAGCCTGCCATCGTGGTTATGGTTGTCCCGGCACGGATTTATAAGCCCTCAGGACCAATTGTTATCTAACGATGTAATTATCAACTAGTCCTATATACCGATTTTAAAAGGCACAGATGAACAGTCTGCGCCTTTTTTATTTTTGCCCCATGCGAATCATTCGTGTTACTTATCGTTTGATGTATTTTATGGCCTATACCCTGCGTATTGTGGCCGAGGTTTATTGGCGCAAGGTGATTCTGCGTTCTGACCAGCACACCGTCATGGCAGTTCGGCGTCGATGGGCCCGGCGCGTATTGCGTAGGGTAGGGGTGCTAGTAACCGAGGAAGGTGTGCCGCCGGATTTCCCATGTTTGTTATTAGCCAATCACCGCTCTTACCTTGATCCCATTCTTATTTTGCGCAATGTTGACGCATTTCCTGTGGCCAAAGCGGAGTTGGCCAACTGGCCTTTGATCGGCAAGGGTGCGCGTTGGGCGGGTATTTTGTACGTGCAGCGCAACCAAGGCGCAAGCCGTGTTTCCACGCTTAAAGCTATTTCTGACACAGTTCTGGTCCGCAATTTTTCGGTAATTCTGTTCCCGGAAGGCACAACATCGGATTTACCAGGCATGCTACCATTCAAGTCCGGCGGTATTAAAACGGCGGTCAAAAACAATCTTCCGGTTGTTCCTGTGGCAATTTGTTTTTCAGATAATCGGGATTTTTGGGTTGGCGAGATCGGGTTCATGGAACATGCCTGGCAACGATTTCAAGAAAAAAAGATCGATGTCCGGGTTGTTTACGGCCCTAAAATGGAGGCTGACGACAGCGTGAAACTGGAACAGGAAGTCCGAAACTGGATCGAGGCACAACTATTAAAATTTTCAAAAAACGGAATTGCCGTTTCCCATTGAACGCCATGAAAAAACTAAGAGCATTTTACCGCTTTGCTTTTTTTGCCGGGTTTCTGCTTGCATTAATCGTTTGGGTGTCCTGGCTTAGGCTTTGGCACGGCGTTGACATGTGGCGGTTTATTAAAATCAGGCAGGATTGGACGAAACGCTATTTGCTGCCGGTACTTGGGGTAGAACTGCACCGAAAAGGGACGCCGCCTGATTTCCCTTGTATTTTGATGAGCAATCACCGCTCCTATCTGGATCCGGCTATAATTTGTCGCGATGTGCTGGGCTATCCGGTTTCAAAAGCGGAAGTTTCCAAATGGCCGCTCCTTGGTACCGGCGCCAAATTAACCGGTGTATTGTTTTTGAAGCGGGAAAGCCCGAGCAGTCGAAAACGGGCGCTTTCGGCCATTGTAGAAAAAGTAAAGGAAGGTTTTCCGGTAATCCTGTTCCCGGAAGGAACCACCCATAATATGCCGCATACGTCGCCCTTAAAACGCGGCGGATTTCAAATGGCGGCAAGCAACCAAATTCCAATTGTGCCCGTCGCCCTCGAATTTGGCTCAGCCGCAGACTACTGGATTGGTGACGACACCTTCATCCCGCATTTTTTTGAGCGCTTCGGCGAACCATTTATGCAGGTGTATGTGCATTATGGTCCGTTGTTAAAAAGTGATGATGCTCAGGACCTGCTGGAAAAAACACAACAGTGGCTGGACACTCAAATTTTGGCATTGCGGGAGGAATTTTATTGAATAAAATTTGTTCTTGTTTTTGCCGGGTTATTTTGGCTAACTTTGCCGCGCAAATTCAA
This sequence comes from Lewinellaceae bacterium, assembly GCA_020636075.1. GTDB lineage: Bacteria > Bacteroidota > Bacteroidia > Chitinophagales > Saprospiraceae > M3007. The sequence goes on from JACJYO010000002.1 coordinate 196,025, forward strand.
ACTACGGTCCCGTAGTTCAACGGATAGAATGGAGGTTTCCGGAACCTCAGATACAGGTTCGATTCCTGTCGGGACTACAAAAAAGCCGCCGAACAACACTTGTTCGGCGGCTTTTTTATTCCAATGTCCAGTTTATCGCAAGACCGACACATCTCCGGCTTTCACCTCCGTCGTGCCATCCTGATATTCCAACTCTGCGACCCAAAGATAAACACCGGGCAACACGTATTTCCCATTCCATTGTCCATTCCAACCGCGTGCCGGCTCATTTGGTGTCATATTAAGCCCCTCAAACACTAATCCTCCCCAGCGATCATAAACACGGAAAATTTTCACGCTGGCTACCTCTGGTCCCGTGTATACGGTTAGAATATTGTTGGGGCTGCCTGCCTCAGGGTTAAATGCATTAGGTACATATACCCGTGATTCTTTTTGCACAACTATACGGATGGCATCCTCTGCCTGACAACCCGCGCTATCCTGAACCCAAAGGGTATACACGGTAGTCTGAAAAGGCTGGACAAACGGCATTAAGGTCGAAAGCCCCGCCATGGGCGCCCAGGCAAAAGAGTCCACACCACTGGAAGTTATTATGGGATGTAGCAAAAGGCTGTCGCCCGGGTAAATCAAGGTATCCGGCCCAAGATCAACTGAAAGTAAAACCGGCGCCGCCAAACTGGTGTCTATGCTGGTTTCGCAGCCATTTACATCAGCAATGGCAAGGGTGTAATCACCAGCCTGCAATCCGCTAATGGTTACCGGGAATATATCCGCTATTTGCACTTGATTGTCGTTCAATAATACAACAAAGGGACCTACACCACCTTGAACATCCTCAAGAACAATAGAGCCATTTTGCTCACCAAAGCAGCGCGGGCTTTGCAATTGAACCTTGAGGTTTAAACCTTCCGGAGCAACCAGCGTAAAACTGTCCGTTAATGTACAGCCGAGACCATCCGTGATGCTCACATTATAAACCCCCGCTTGAAGATTTTGAAGACTCAGTCCCTTCATGCCATTGCTCCAGGTCGCATCGAACGGCGTAGTGCCGCTGGTTGGGGTGAGTACAATGGCTCCATCCTGGGCATCAGGGCAACTTAAATTAAACCCGCCAAAGTCCGACACCGTTGCGGTAACGCCCGGCGCTGGTCCAACGGTTACCGTTGCGCCCGTACCGATAGTCGCCGGGCAATTATTTCCCTGAGCGACAAAGGAATTGATCGTATAATTCGTTGTCCCTGCAGGCGCCACAGTGAAGCTCGCTCCATTTTGAACACCGCTCAACTGGATTGGCGCCGGTCCACCGTTGACTGTTACGTCATACAAACTCGCTCCACTCAGTTGTAAACGCAATACGGCCGAATCGCCCGGACAGATCGTGGCATTTCCGATAAGAGCGGCTTGGGGTCGTTGTTGAATATGCACGCTGTACGTTCCGGATACAGTGCCCGGACAATATGCATCCTGAACCGAGATCAGGGTAAACACCTGATCCTGTTGTACATTGCTTGTTGAGATGGTAAATGAACTTTGAGGCGCCGAAACAGCCGATTGCTGGCTCCCATTTATGGCATATACGAACTGAAAAGGGGATGCCCCTGTAAAATTTATTTTAAAAACCGTATTCGTGCCGATGCAAATTGTCGTGTCCCCATTCAACGAAGCAGTTGGCGGCTGCCGAAATACTACCGGAACACCGGGTGAGAAGGACAAACAAGGATCAGTCAAATCAACACTGCCATCCGCCAGCCCAGTACCGGCCATCGCGGCAATGTAGTAGGTAGCCCCGGGTTGCATACCGGGTTGAAAAACAAATTGCGGAGCAGCATTGACACTAATTATCCCCAAGGGCAAACTCCCCGGATTTTGGTACAAAATATATTGCACGCTGTCACCTGCAGCCAGTACGGCATCATTGCCTGGCTGCAGGGTGATCGTATCCGGCAAACAAACATTCAATGGCCCTGCTGGATTCAGCGTACCCGCATCCGTTGTGCATGCACAGGTAAACGAGCCGGATAATTGTGCGGTGCAGCCATCTGGCGTGGATAAGATAAGGCTATAATTTTGCCCACTTGGTAATGCCACAGAAGTGAAAACCGAATCGCTAAAACTCCCCTGTAAACCATTTACCGTATAAACCGGATTCGGAGCAGGGCCATTTGATACCGAAAATTCAAGTGTGTATGTAAATGTGGAAAGATCACAAACGGTTTGCGGATTGAGTATGTCAGGCACTGCGTTTACTGTAACGGTGGCAGATCCGTCGACGATCGCCGGGCAACCATTCGAAGTACCACTCAGCAGTGAATACGTGGTTGTTTGGGCAGGGCTAACCGGAAGCAAGTATTGCATCCCGGCACTATTCACAGCTGGTTGGTCCATCCCATCTATTTGGTAAATAAAGTCGAAAGGCGGATTTCCGGAAAAAAGCACAGCCAGGGTAACGGTATCGCCCTGGCATATTGTCCCATCCGAACCCAACTGGATATTGCCCTGCGGCTGCCAGGTGACCCGGTTTCCCAAGGCATACGACAAACAGGGATCGTTCATGTCTAGGCCACCAGGCGCAACATTTCCCGCTAATGCCACAATAAAATACGGCGTTCCGGCAACCATGGATCCAGGATCAAAAGTAAACGTTGGGTTTGGACTGGATGCCAGAATCGTCCATAAGCCCGGTGAAGGATTTGTAACCAACACGTAGAGCAAGGTATCTCCGGGAGCAACAAAAAAGGCGGTTGCAAGACTGGAAGTTGCCGTATCGCCGCTGCAAAGCAGCAATGGGGTTTGGTCCATGGTGCCGGCACTGGTAACACAACTACAATTAGCCCCCCCACTGATTGAATCCAGCCCGCACATCCAGGCATCGGTAACAATGGCCGAGTAACCTGTCTGGGCAGGAATGGGGTTGGAAATAAAATGCCCGGTAACAGGATCAAAATTCCCGGTCACCGATCCACCGATCATCACTGTACTCGAATCTGCATTCACAACATCAAAGCCAATCGAATAAGAAAGGTTGTCCGGGGCACAGGCTATATCAATCCCGGTAATTTGCGGAGTCGAATGCACGGTCACCAATGCCTGGCCGGTGGCTGCACCCATGCAAAGGGCATTTTCAACGGCAACTGCCTGAATCGTAGTGGTGGTCAACAGGGTGGCACTTATCGAAAATGTATTTTGCAATGCCTGTACCGTAGTAGGATTATTGTTGCTGTTGTATGTAAATGTAAACGGCGCCTGACCGGTAAATGTAACGGGTACCAACACTTGCTCGCCAGGACAAATGTCAAAACTCGCATCTATCGTAGCTGTTGGCCCCGCAACCCAAGTTACCGGCGTACCAACCGACACCGAAAGGCAAGGGTCATTCAGATCAACACCACCCATGCCGTCGTCATCGCCAGCAACTGCCGAGATAAAGTAGGTTGTACCCACAGTCATAGGACCCGGTTGAAACGAAAATACCGGTTGATTTTGCACGTCCAGAATAGCGCCAAGGCTAGCCCCGGAACCGGTATGCAAAACATAGACAATTGCATCATTGGGATCCAAAACTGCATTGCCGAGGGCAGTCGCTGTGATTGCTGCCGATGTGCAGGCAGTCAATTGCACCAGGTCCATACCACCTGCATCCGTTGTGCAATTGCAGGTATTTGTCCCGCTGACCACGACATCGCCACAGTTGTTGGCATCGTGAAATGCAAAATTGTACCCCTGCGCAAACGGAATTGGATTACTGGTGAAATGCGTGCCGGCAAAATTTCCACTACCGTTAGTCAACGTAAGCGGCAGCGTTGCGCCCATTACGTCAAAATCAACAATATACGTCCCGGCAACCAGGTCGCAATCAAGGACAACGTTGGCAAACGTCGGCGAATAATTAACAAAAATGCTGATTGACGCAGGCCCCGTTATGTTTCCCATACATCCCGGTGATTCCACACTCACCAGCTCAAAAACCGTAGTACTGGTCACAGAAGCCGGAATCAGATAAGGGTCATCAAAAGTCTGTACCGTATCCTGGATAAGGCCGTCGACTTTATAAACCAACACAAACGGACCGCTTCCTGTAAAATCAACCATTACTGTAGTATCCGCAGCATCACAGACCGTTATATCGCTGATTAGTTCCGCGGTCGATGGTGTAAATACAGCCACAATGGCAAAACCCGATACGGTGCCGGTGCAGGTGCCATTTGTTACGCTTTCCAGCTCATATATTGTCCCATTCTGCGGGTTTACATTGATTACATACGGATTCAAATTTGTTGTTATAGGCAGTTGCGCGGTATTTCCCGCCTTATAAACAAAAGTGTACGGGCCATTGCCTTCAAAGGCAATAGAGATGGTAGTGCCCGGCCCGTTCTGGCATATCTGGTCGCCTCCGGATATGGTTGCGCTGAGTTCTGGTTGTACCGTCACCGTCGCCTGTCCGGAAACCATGCCCGCGCAGCCACCCGAACTGACACCAGTTAGTTGATATACCGTGGTAGTATCCGGATTCACCAAAATCGTCCGCGGATTAAAAAGCGAGGTATCCGCGGGTTGAGCAATGCCATTTGCCGTATAGTTTGTAACAAAGGGCGGATCGCCTGTAAAATGGAGCTCCAGAGAGGTTGATTCGCCGGCACAAATCGTTGTATCACCCGTAAGGTTTGCCGTAGGCACATTAGCCACATTTACCAGAACACGGCCTTGAAAAACACCGCCGCAAGGATCACCCTGAACATGCGTAAGCATATAAACGGTTTGCCCCAATGGCGGAGTAATTGGAATTTTAATCAAGGTGTCCGTCGTTGTTACGGGCGGCATAGTGTCCAGGTTGGCGGCATACTGAAAAGTGTAGGGCCCCGGGCCCTCAAATTTTATTCGCAAGGTATCCGTTTGGCCCAAACACAAGGAAATTGTATCGCTTTGCAAAGTAGCGGATGGAAAAGGCAATACGGTTATCGTGTCAATACCTGAAACCACAGCTCTACAGCCATTGGCAAATACACTGTCGAGACGAACAATTGTGGTATCCTTCGCCAGTACCGGTGTCAGAAAAACATACGGATCGACATCGGTTGTATCCGCGGGCTGAGGTATGCCGTTTACGGAATAGTAAAAAATATACGGGGGCATACCGCCGTCAAAATCGATGGAAAGCGTATCGCGATTGCCACCGCAAATTGTGTCCGGACCGATTAAACTCAATTCCGCACTTGGAGGATCGGTAAGTGTAACGGTTACGCTGGCATCCGGGCCCGGGCAAACAGAACCTTGAAAGTTGGTTATGGTGTAATCGGTGTTCCCCATCGGTGAAACGGAAATAAAAAATGGAGAAGCCGGCGCGTTGAAGGTGTTCACTAGAACATTATTAGCCAGCAAATCAAAAGTCCAGGGCCCTTGCCCGGATAAAGTGACCATCAAATCAATGGTGGTGCCCGGACAAACGGGGGCTACGGGGTTAAAGGTTGCCGTTGGGGCCGGGAATACCGAAACCGTTGTGGTTGACGGAATACTACAACTTGCTGTTGGTGTAAAAGTCAAAATATTTTGGCCGAACAGGCCAACAGGATTGAAACTCGTACCGGTAACACCATCGCCAGACCATGTACCTGTCGGGAAAGCGGGATCCTGCAATTGCGTAAGATCGAATATGCCGCCACTGTGGCAAATGTCGGCAGAGTCAAGCACCGGGCTTGCACACTGCACATCAAAGGGTATGTAATTCGTAAATGTTTCGGAACAAGGCCCTGTCAATGGATCAATGATTCCCACAACCCAGTACGGGCCGTTGTTACACATGTCTGCAGTGACCGTAGCCGTAAACTCGGGGACTTGAACGGGCGGAATGTTTTCAATTTGGGCGCAGCCCAAAAGTGTGCCTTCGCCATTGTAAGGGTTAAACGTATTGGTGGCGCCGTAATACCAGCGAACACAAGCACCGGGTTGCAAATCAACTCCAGTGGCATTCAGCGAAAACATATCGCCAGGGCAGAGTGTACAGGGATTCGAAGCGGGGGCACAATCAGAGGAGGTCAGGGTAGCGGTTTGATCGAGGATGGAGCAGGGTTGAGCAAACAACGATCCGGGCGGCAGACTAAAATAAAGACTAAAAAGGATGAACCAAAAACCGGTTTTACGAAAGCAGGATTGCGTCACGGGAGGATGGATTTAAAACTGTTTGGGATGATGAAAACAAAATTAACCAAATTAGGACCGGCGAAGGTACGGCCTGTGCTATTTTTGGCGAGCCAAAATTATCGGATTAACGTGTACCGCAATCTGTTAAATAAGTTAAATGCTCATCAAGTCATTTTAGTGGTTGTATCCAAAACACAACCGCTGGATAGAATTCTCGCCCTGTACGAGGAAGGTCAACGGATTTTCGGTGAAAACCGGGTACAGGAACTGCTCCAGAAAGCCAAAAACCTCCCTCAGGACATCCAGTGGCACCTGATTGGCCATTTGCAGACAAATAAGGTAAAGCAAATCATACCCTTTGTTAGCCTTATTCAATCCGTCGACAGCCCCCGTTTGTTGGCTGAGATTAATAAGCAGGCACAAAATGCCGGTAGGGTAGTGGACTGCTTGCTTCAATTTCACATCGCTCAGGAAACTTCAAAGTATGGGTTTAGTAAAGCCGAAGCTGTTGATTTGCTTGAAAGTCAGGTGTTTGCCGAGATGACTAATGTGCGGCTTTGTGGTGTGATGGGTATGGCCACCTTCACAGACGATATGGAATTGGTACGTACCGAATTTCGCCAGTTACACCACATTTTTACAGACCTGAAGGCGCAGTATTTTACGGATGCTCCGCACTTTAAGGAGGTCTCCATGGGCATGTCATCCGACTGGGAAATCGCAGTGCAGGAAGGCAGTACTATGGTGCGAGTTGGTAGCCTGTTATTTGGACCCCGGAATTAGACTTCCGCATCCGTTCGATTTTGGCAATTTCTTTAACTAGCTGATGATCAAGCAGCTGTTTAGCCAAGATCGTATGTTTAGATTAGTTTTTTTGTTTTTTCTACTATCATTGGGCGGCGCCAACGCACTTGTTTGTCAGGTAATTACCCTTGCACAAGCGCGCTCCTTACCTGTCGGCGCTGCAGTTACTGTGCGTGGTATTATTCTAAATGGCGAAGAATTGGGAAACGTCCGTTTCATGCAAGATGGCACAGCAGGTATCGCCTTGTTTCCTGGCAATGGATCGCAATCTGGGTTTGCCGCATTGGTTGATCGAGGTGACAGTATTTTGGTAACTGGTACGCTTACCCGGTTTAATGGTCTTTTGGAAATTTCTCCAGTTATTAATTATGAAATTCTGGCAAAGAACCAGCCTTTGCCACCCGCTAAACTGCTCCGCATAAACCAATTCAGCGATGCTTTCGAAAGCCAGCTAGTCCAAATTGATTGCACATCTTTTATAGGTGCCGGCCCAATATTTTCCGGTTCGGGAACTTATGCCATCGCTGATGCCGATGGGACCTCGTCGGCCATATACCTGGCAACAGACAATCCGTTATTAGCGCAACCTGTGCCCAATGAGCCCTCCGACATCACCGGTGTCTTGTCGCGATACGGCTCTTTCCAATTGCTTCCCCGGGGACCACTCGATCTTGCACATGCTTCTTGTTTTTTCTTGTCTAATCCCCCCCAGCAGTCTGATATTACCCACTCTGGATTTAAACTGTCCTGGGAAACCAGTGCGCCAGCGGGTGGAAAATTGATGTATGGATTGCAACCCGATCATCTTGATCAATCGATTCAAAACCCGGCGCTCGCTGTCGAACACTCCACAGTATTCAGCAATCTTCAGCCTGGTACTATTTACTGGATTCAGATACAAGCGTTTTCCGACCAGGATACGGTTTATTCTAACGTTTTGCCGTTTTGCACGCGCTCTACATCTTCCGGGCAGATAAAAGTGTTTTTTAATCAGGGGATAGACCTGGCAGCAGCAAACGGACTTGAGCCGGATGGGAATACGTACGAAGACGTTTTGCAAGAATTAATCACCCGGATTAATGCGGCACAGGTTTCAATCGATGCGGCAATATATAATAACAGCCGATCGGACCTAACCTTTGCGCTGCGACAAGCGAATGATCGGGGTGTACAAATTCGATACATCGCGGCAGAAAGTACAGCCAATAGCGCACTAAAGCCGTCGCCCCCTTTCCCGGTTTTGTACGGAAATAGTGCAGCGTTGATGCACAACAAATTTTTGGTGATCGATGCCGATCTGGCCGATCAGGCCTGGGTAATGAGCGGCTCAATGAATTGGACCAACGGTAACATGATCCAGGACAACAACAATGTTGTGTTCATTCAGGATCAGTCACTTGCGCGCACCTACGAATTGGAGTTTGAAGAAATGTGGGGTAGCAAAGAGTCGCTGCCGAACTTGCCCAACAGTCGTTTTGGCAACCAAAAAGCAGACAATACACCGCACCGGTTTATTATTGGCGACCGGGAGGTTGAATGCTATTTTTCACCGTCAGATCAGGTCACTGAAAAAATTGTTGAAGCAATTGAAAGTGCCGATCACCAGGCCAGTTTCGCCATTTTTTCCTTTACCAAAGATGAAATTGGAAACGCCTTTATCGCTGAACACAATGCCGGCACTTGGGTCCGTGGTCTGATCGAGAACATTAACGATCTGGGCGCCGAATATTGGCCGCTGCTGAATAGCGGCGTGCCGGTACAAGCGCACATGAAGGCTGCCCAATTGCACCATAAATATGCGGTGCTGGATGCCGGATACCCGGGTTCCGACCCGATGGTTGTTACTGGATCGCACAACTGGACACAAACCGCTGAAACCAGTAATGATGAAAACACCTTAATTATTCATGACCCCGACATTGCCACCCTGTTTCAGGCTGAGTTTGAACAACGATGGGCTGAGATCGGTACGGCAAGCCATGAAATTGATGGAGTCCGGCTCGAAATTTTTCCGAATCCAGCCACTGACCATTTGGCTGTCCGCGAATACGGCTCCGATTTCTGGTCAGGCAACTATGAAATTTATACCGTTTCGGGTCAGTTAGTGGCCAATGGGTTTTATGCCGGAGCAGGGGCGATAATTAGTTTATCAGGGCTTTCGCAGGGCAGTTATTTGGTTTCCTTAAAAACAGAGCATGGGATTGCCGTATTTCCAGTTCAAAAGATTCGGTATTGAGCAGCGTACAGTGGCTCAACGGGTCGGCACCGATGGCGTGTTGCTTGGTGCCTGGGCTTCAGTGGTGCATCGGCCAAAACGCATTTTGGACATTGGAACCGGTACGGGTCTGATTGCCTTGTTTGTGGCGCAACGCACCGAACAGTTTCAGGTGAAAAAAATTGTAGGTGTGGATATTCATCAGCCGTCCATCCGTTGTGCAGTTTGCAATTTTCAGGCTTCACCATGGGCTGCACACCTTTCGGCTGAGCATGTCGCTATCCAGAATTATTACCCTAAGGAATTTGAACAGTTCGACCTGATTGTAAGCAACCCGCCTTTTTTCACTGCCGGTGTTCCAGCTCCAAACGATGAACGTCGCGTTGGCCGGATGGCCGAATACCTGAATCCGGAGGCTTTGGTCAAAGCCGTCAGACGTTTGATCAGCTATAGCGGCGTGTTTTGCACCATTTTGCCGCCAATCGAAGGGCAGCGCTTGTGCGAATTAGCGGCGTGTCACGGATTGTATTGCACCCGATTTGCGGCAGTGTTTTCCAGACCTGGCAAACCAGTGGAGCGCTTGCTGTTGCAGTTCGAAACCGCACCGTTTGCATTCGAACGCAGTGAAATAACTATATATGACGCTCCCGGGCATTATTCTGATGCATTCAAGGCAATAACGCATGCGTTTTATGTACAGCACTAAAAAAAGAGGGAAATCCACTGGTCGGATTTCCCTCTTAGGTTTTAAAGAAAAAAGTAAGCGTTGTTTTAGTGTGTGCTTGTCGTATTTTCTTCTTCTAGAATTTTCAGCGCATAATTTAAAATAGTTGGGTCATCTAAATGAACAATGCCGCCATTTGGTCCGGGTTCTAAATGCCACTCCACGATTTCACCGTCTTTGTATTTATGAGCCCCAAAGTAATTACGAATGGTTTGTTCGTCAAGATTAAGGTCCTGGGCAATCCGGGCGATGCTGCCGGTTGGCAATGCATGTTTGATGCGGCGGAGCTCCTCAAAAGTAATATTCATACCCTCAGATTTTGGTTAACAAAATATTTTCAGACTGTTGTAGCACTGAATTTTATTCCTGCCTAAGGTATGCCGAATATGAAAGAAAAAACAAGCGGAACACTAAAAAATTTTTCAATTCGCGGGTAAAATTCCAGATACCATATCTTTACCCGGCTTTCGGATCACAGATCGCTTCAAATCCCACTTTTGTTCAATTTGCGCACATGTATTTGCACATTGTTTCTTTCGATATTCCCTATCCGGCAAATTACGGCGGGGTTATTGTCATCTTCAACCAAATTAAGGCTTTACATAAATTAGGCGTCAAAATAATCTTGCACTGCTTCCAATATGGCGACCGCCAGCCACAGGAAGAACTGGAGAAATACTGCCACGAAGTGCATTATTATCCCCGGAGCCGTGCGTTTTGGTATCAGTTGAGTATTCTGCCATTTATAATGCGGACCCGCCAAAAGCGGGCACTCCTCCGGCGCTTGCGCAAAGACGAATATCCAATCCTTTTCGAGGGTATGCATACCGCTTCCTATGTTTGGCGTAAACGCTTGCGTGGCCGGCAAAAAATTGTGCGCATGCACAATGTCGAATGGCAATATTATGAGGGGCTTTCTCAGTTGGCTGAACCTGTAACAGAAAAATTGTACTACCTCATTGAAAGTGTACGGCTACAACGGATTGAGCCCAAGGTCGTATTGCACAGCGATGAAATTCTCACGCTTTCCACGATCGACCAGGCTTATTACCGCCAAATGAAAGCCAACACGCATTTGATCCCTGCGTTTCACCCCAATGCAACGGTAGAGTGCCAGACAGGCAGAGGCAAATACGTATTGTTTCATGGGAAATTAAGCGTGCCGGATAACGAACGCTCGGCGATCTGGTTGATTACCGAAGTCTTCTCAAAAATTGATATTCCATTTGTCATTGCCGGCATGGAGCCAAGTTACCGTTTGCAGGAAATTGTCGCACGGTATGACCACGTGTCCTTGGTTGAAAATCCGGATGAAAAGCACATGGTTGATCTGATAAAAAATGCGCACATAAATTTGTTGATCTCTTTTCAGCAGGCCGGAATTAAATTAAAATTACTCAATGCGCTGTTTCGTGGCCGGTTTTGCATTGTAAATGACCCAATGGTTAGCGGCATGGATCTGAAATCGCTGTGTTATGTGCGCAATTCCGCGGCAGCGATCAAACAAACACTGGAAGCACTGATCAATGCTCCTTTTGAACAAAGTAAAATCAATGATCGAAAAGCCGTGTTGGGGGTACAATTTTCCAATGAGGAAAACGCCCGAAAGCTGATGGAACTGATCAAATTTAACTAATTTTCAATAATCATTGAAAATTCTGAACAATTGCCTCGTGGCCCGGTTCTGAAAGCGATTGAACGAAATACGGCAACGCCAATAAATATCCACGCTATGAGAGGTTCTGCCCAGTTGGAACGCATCCTGAAAAATCCCGAACTCAGTACGCACCACCGTGCAATTGCGGATAAAGTAGTGAACCTGCAACGAATCAGCCCGGAGGAGGGGGTGTTTCTTTTCGAACAGGCAGATCTGCCATTTGTAGGCGCATTGGCCAATTTTATCCGGGAGCACAAGCATGGCAACCACACGTACTTCAATCGGAACTTTCACATTGAGCCTACCAACCTATGTGTTTATGATTGCAAATTTTGCTCCTATTCCCGGCTGATCAAACAACGCAGTGATGCCGATGCCTGGACGTATTCCATGGACGACATGATGGATATCGTCCGGAAATACGATGATCAACCTGTTACTGAAGTCCATATTGTCGGCGGTGTTCTACCGCAATACGATCTGAAATTTTACCAGGAGTTTTTTCAAAAAATAAGGGCACACCGACCAGAACTCCACATTAAAGCGCTCACCCCGGTGGAGTATCACTATATTTTTAAAAAGGGGAAAGTGTCCTATGCCGAAGGAATGCAGTTGATGCAGGCGGCAGGACTGGACAGTATGCCTGGCGGAGGTGCAGAAATTTTCGACCCGGAAATCCGGGAAAAAATTGCAGCCGATAAATGCACTGCTGAACAATGGCTTGAAATACACCGGGTTTGGCATGAACTAGGTGGTCGCTCCAACGCGACGATCCTGTACGGCCACATCGAGGAATACCGGCACCGCATTGATCACATGGAACAACTGCGGCAATTGCAGGATAAAACCGGTGGATTCCAAACATTCATCCCGTTGAAATTCCGAAATCAGGGCAATCAAATGAGCCATGTGCCGGAGGCAACGGGCGTTGAAGATTTGCGCAACTACGCTATCAGCCGCATTTATCTCGACAATTTTGATCATATCAAAGCCTATTGGCCGATGATTGGCCGCTCATTGGCGCAATTGTCCCTTGCTTTTGGCGTAGATGATATCGATGGTACCATTGACGATACCACGAAAATTTATTCCATGGCGGGTGCCGAAGAACAAACCCCGGTGCTGACTACGCAACAACTTGTCGAATTGATCCGTAGGGTAGGGCGGCAGCCGATTGAACGGGATACACTCTACAATGTCATCCAGGATTTTACTGATGTACAGTTTGATGAGGATAAACAATGGCGCGGTTACATTGATCTGCCAGTTGTCCAACCCTAAATAATTTTCAAGGCATGCAAAAATTGCGCTTAACGGCAGTCAGCTACCTCAATACCAAACCTTTTATCTACGGTATTTTCAGAGGATCGTTATCCGATGAGGTGGAACTCAGTCTGGATATTCCTTCCGTGTGCGCGCAAAAACTACTTGATGGCCGGGCCGATATCGCCCTGACTCCGGTGGCTGTTTTACCAAGTCTGCCGCAGGCTTACCTGGTTTCCGATTATTGTATCGGCGCAACCGGCACTGTTAAGACGGTATGCCTGTTTGCTGAAAAACCAATTGAGGAAATAAAGCGACTATACCTCGATTTTCACTCCAAAACCTCCGCAACGTTGGCCCCAATTTTATGCCGGGAGGTGTGGGGGATTCAGCCTGAATTTCTTGTTGCAACCGAAGGTTTTGAAAATAACATCAAGGGCAATACCGCCGGACTTGTTATTGGCGATCGGGCGATTGGCCTTGAAAAACGCTTTCCGTTTGTTTATGATCTTGGCGAAGCCTGGAAAAAGTGGACAGGTTTGCCCTTTGTATTTGCTGCGTGGGTGAGTACCAAACCCTTGCCAAGCGATTTTCTGGCGCGTTTTAATGCCGCATTACAGCTTGGAATTGCCCATATTCCTGAATTGACGCAAATCATCCCGGGGATTCCTGGCTTCGACATGACGGCTTATTTCCAGGAGAATATCAGCTACCAACTTGATGAAGCCAAGTGGCAGGGACTACAGCGATTTTTGAGTCTTTTGCCTAAGGAAGGCCACCATACGGTTCATCGCATGGCGCCTGCCATGTTGCGCCCCATGTGAATTGTAGTGACTGCGACATCTAACCCGGATTGCCAGTGAACTGAAAACCAGCCGACATGGATACGCGTTTATACATGAAAACAACCTTTCATTATGCGATCATTCTTTTTTGTATTGGCTTTTTCATTATTCGGCGCATCCTGCCACTCGGCTCAGGAGTCTGCTTCAAAAGAAAAATCTATGGCAACAACATCAGCAACTGCAACAACCAACAATACACCTTCCGATAGTTCTCAAACACAAGTCGCCACCCTTGGCGGTGGTTGTTTTTGGTGTATTGAGGCGGTTTACTTAGAATTGAATGGCGTGCTCAAGGTGGAAAGTGGCTATTCAGGTGGCCATGTCGCCAACCCGACCTATAAGGCCGTTTCTTCCGGTACTACCGGACATGCCGAAGTAGCGCAAATTACTTTCGACCCTTCAGTTGTCACGTTTGAAGAAATCCTGGAAGTGTTCTTCACTGTACACGACCCGACGACCCTCAATCGCCAGGGAAATGATACCGGCACACAGTATCGCTCAGCAATTTTTTACCATTCGCCGGAGCAGCAAAAAATTGCTGAAGCAGCCAAAATTGCGGCAGCCGAACTTTGGGACGAGCCGGTAGTCACAGAAATCGAACCATTCGATAAATTTTACAAGGCAGAAGATTACCACCAGAACTACTACAAGGAAAACCCTTACCAACCGTATTGCGTGTACGTAGTTGGTCCTAAAGTGAAAAAATTCCGGGAGAAATTCAAGGCGAAACTCAAGCAGTAGAGGTAAGAATGATCCAAAACGCCATTTCCTTGTTGTACCTTTGCAGCAAATCATAAATACATGCAAACGACGACAAAAGAGGATCTCCTGCTTCGAATTGAGGATGCACTCAGCACCATACGTCCGCACCTGATTGTGGATGGAGGCAATGTGGAACTGGTAGACGTCACTGACGATATGTGTGTGAAAATCCGCTGGATCGGTATGTGCGAAACTTGTTCGATGTCGGCTATGACCTTGCGCGCCGGTATTGCTGAAGCGATCAGAGGTAAAATTCCGGAAATTGAAAGCGTAGAAGCGGTCAACGGAATTTGATTACAACCACAAAAAAAACGACACGCAGTATGCTTTCTACTGCGTGTCGTTTTTTTTGTGCTAAAACCGCATACGTACTTGCAGCTTCCAGGCACTTTGCTTCCCGGTAAATCCAGAGTCGGTTACAGCCACTTTTTGTAAAGTTTGTTCAAACCGGCTTTCCAGTCGAAGCCAGTCGTTGATCCGCCAGCTCAGGTTGATAAAATACCGCGAGCCGCGTCCGGCAAACCCCGGGATGGAAATTGCCGAAAACAAGTCATTTTCATAGGTGTAAATCCGGGAATCATAATTTGGCGTATCAAAAATCACATACCGTACCGAACCAGACAGTGGAAAGCCCAATACCCGCACTACCGCTTCCTGATAGGCCAAATATCCGCGTGACCAGGGTAGTGGTCCTTCTTTGAATCGCGTCCATTCGACCCGGCTGCGTAATTCCAAAGCCGGGGCTACTTTGTAGGTAGCATGCAATCGCAACCGTCCCCGTTTGTTATCCACCAAACCAGGGATTTCGGCAATTCCGCTGTTCCGCTCTTTGGTTTCCAATTGCCAAAGCAGGTAAAGGGTAACGCTACGCTCAGGCTTCCAGGTTAGCCGGCCCAAATACTCACTTCCTGTGGAAGGGGCATCTACCCCAAAGCGCAGCCAGGGGTGCTTCCAAATGTCTGCATAGCCATTGATCTGCCATTTGCGTCCAAAGCGGACATCGGCGCCAATGTACACCCCCTCTTCATTGTTTGCGCCCGAAGTTTCTGCAAAAGGAGCGGCATAAACCGATTGATAATCGCGACCCAGGCGGCGGTGCAATACGGCCAGCGTTACATTCCGTTGAGCTGCAAATAAAACACCGTTGAGCATCGAGAGTCCGCCATTATCGCTGCGCGCAAACTCACCGAATGCATACCAATTTCGCCGGCGCCAGAAATAATCAAGGCTGGCGCCCATGAGTTCAGTTCCGGTGAACACAAATTGTCGGTAGGGTGCAGTTGAAGGTTGCCAGGGTTTGTCGTAATGCAGATAAACGGCATTGGCCGACACCTGCCCGTTTTTCCAGGCCCGGGAAGCGGTGAAACCACCTACCCATTCCTGAATTTGTTTTTCATCGGCCCGCTCGGCTTCCGTGCGATGCAACCCCGAGAGTTGTAAGGATGTGAAGACTGTTTCCGGGAAATCCTGATCCGTTGAGTCCTGTGCCGCCAATACATTCCCGTCGCGGCGGCGTGCCGATACCAATGCCGTCATCTCCCAGTTTTTACCCAAACCAATAGTTGCAGCAGCTCCCCGCAGGAAATAGGCTTCCCCAAATGATGCATAGGGCCGGATCTGTCGGCCACCGCGGGCAATCGAGGTGGTTTCTGCCGATTTCCCTGGCGCAAAGCCGGTTTGTAACAAGAGGCCCTGGCCCATCCGTGCGGAAAAATCGCCCAGCACCACCGTTTTTACGGTTTTATTCAAATCCTGTAGGGCAAAATGGGCACTGTAAAAATCAAAACCATGCGCATTACTTCCTCGAAAAAATGCTTCACCAGGGTCATTTTCCGCGGTAAGGCCAAAACGCATACGGTTGTCGAATGAATGGCGATACCGGAGTGCCCAGGTATTGGGTTCGCCCTCTACGGTGCCTGAAAGCCGTGGGGGGAAGCGGCGGCCCCAACGCAAAATAATTTCGTCTTCACCATCTATCAAACCCCGCCACAGAGGTACGCTGCGGGTTTCAAGCCCGGTAGCGACGGTAGCAAATGGCATGATGCGGCGGATATCGATCAGTTCCCAGGCAGGAACAGCCTGCAATTCGTATACATTCAACAAGGGACCAAACGTATTTCGGTAGGTCAGAAAGTTTTCAATTTGAATTTCATTGAGCAGGTGCAAGGCTATCAAGTCTTCCCGGCCGGCAGCATTTAGGTTGAGCGGCCGAATGCGCAGGTTTTCCAAATACTCCAGCAGCAGTTGGGCGTCAGTTTCAGATGCCTGCTCATTGTCCCGGAAGAAGTTTTCCAACAATTCGCCGGTAGTCGGGTCATCCGAAATTTGCGCCTGCAAATCACTCGGATAAATACCCAAAAATCCCACAGCAGTGAAAACTATTGTGAGGAACACAACAGCGCGCGGTAAGTAAAAACAGGAAAGCAAAAAGTGCATTACTAATTGGTTTGGACCCTGTTAAGGAATAGTCCACAATGTAGAAAGGAAAAAACCGTTAACTTGCAAAAAGCAGGCTTCTGATTCCGGTTTTGCAAAATTTGGATGTACAGCGCTGTTTTTAAATTAAAAAAATGCCGCGTTGCAAACGGAAGCAGCTTGTATCTGCTACTTTTGCATGGCAATTTTAAAACCTGTAAAACACACTTTAAACATGAAAAAAACACTTTTAGGAACACTTGCTGTATTTGTTTTGGCGCTAGCCATGACTTCCTGTGGCGAAAAATTGCTGACAGAAGAACAGGTACAGGCAGAAATTCAAAAGGGCGTGGAAGCAGGCATGGGCGCCATTGAAAGCGAAGAAAATGCAAAATGCACCGCTGAATTTGGGGATCGTGTAAATGCCGAACTTGAGCGTCTGAAGGCTGAAGCGCAATCAACCCAAACTATTCAGTAAGGCTTCAAACCACATCTAACATTCATTTTAAAAGAAATAAAACATTATGAATAAGAAAATTATCCTCGGTACGCTGGTTGTACTTGCCGGGTTTGTCACCTTAACCGCATTTGGCGGCAAAACGTTGGAGCAGCAAAAACAGGAAATTGCAGCTGAGATCACGGCACAACTCGACGAGTTTCGGGCCCAAAAACAAGAAGAGTGCACGATGCGTGTCAATGAAGAAGCGCAGCGACTCTATAATGAGTATGTTGCCAGCATGCCAGCACCAACTACCGCAAAACCCGGAAGCAGCACCAAGACCAAGTCCAAAACCAAACCGGTAGTAAAAGATCCGTTGCCGCAAACCAAACCGGCAGAACCCTCCACCCGCGACCGGGGTGATGCGGTTGACCCGGCAAATAACCGTGAACGCGGCGATGCAGTCCCCCCGACGAACAACCGTCAGCGCGGCGATGCAGTTAAGAAGAAAGAAGGTGGAAAATAATCTGCCGATTTGTTATAATAAAAAAACGAGCGGCCGCTTCAACTGTATGTTGAAGCGGCCGCTTTCTTTAATAGATGGACTAGGGTTCTAAAAATCAATCCAGCGTTAGCACATCAGTACAGGTCTCAGGCGGAAAACCGTCATTATAGTCAATGGTAGCTGTGATGGTAATCACTTTTCCGGAAATAGAACCGGTACCTGTGATTTTACGATTATAACCATCATTAGTCACGTTAACAACGATTCCGGTGGCAGAAACATCGCTGGCGCTGGCCAGGCTAACCGACACATCAATGTGATTAGCGCCTGAAAAACCACCATATTCGTTGATTCTGATTTCAGATTCGGAAATTCGTGTAATGGTGCCTTGATACGTAGATCCAGCGTTGCAGGACGATTCGGCAGTGTAATCACCCAGGAATTTTTCCGACCATTCGGTGTTGCAATCGCCGCCTTCGTAGCCGACATTGCAAACACAAACACCTTCGAAGCAGGTGCCATTTGCGCCGCAATCCACATCTTTGCAAGGGTCAGTATCGCCACAAGCCGGAGCAAACATTACCATGATGCCAAGAAGGGCGAAGAGATAAACCAGTTTTTTGTTCATTGTAGAATGTTTTTGTGTGATGGATAATGTATTTTCAAAGTTCAGGGCAAAAATAGTGAAAACCTGCTATGCGGCTTTGCTAATTTGATTTCCGTTTAATTTTTGAGAAGATTCAAGTTTATTTTTCGTACTCAAATGTGCAGTTTTCCGAAATGCCGTTGGTGTACGTCACAATATAAGAGCCAGTGATTTTACTGCCGCTTATTGTAGCCGAACCAACAAATTTCCGTCCCTGGGTGTCGGTATCGTCAAAACTTAAATCTTCGGCTTTCGTCGAGGCCGCAGTTGCCAGTTTCACGGTAGCAATTAAAGTCGATTGAAAACTTCCAAGGTTGAATAGCTGAACCTCTGTCGCACTGATTCGCGTGATTTTTACAGGCTTGTTAAGCGGAATCGTTCCTGAAGGACACACGTCAAAACCTTCATATTCACCAAGGAATTTTTGCGCCCATTCTTCCGCGCAGGCAGCGCCTTCGTAGCCGTCAATGCAGTCACATACTCCGTCGATGCAAGTACCGTTTGCGCCGCAGTCTACATCTTTGCATGCATCCTTATCTGCACAGGCCAAAGCAAAAAAGATGATTGAGCCGAGAATCGTTAAGAGACAAACCAGTTTTTTGTTCATTGTAGGATGTTTTTGTGTGATCGATAAAAGAATTTCAATGTAAGCGTAAAAAATAACGAAAAGTTGTTTCGCAATGGTGCTATTTTAATATCAGCTTTGGGCTAAGCGATTGAGAAAAGTTCTAACACTCCTTTTGTTTATATCTTGTCGGAAAATATTGGGGCTATGGAACACCACAAATTAACCGTAAGCAAGACAGCACAATTTTACCAGATCGGCGAAACAGGTCCGAATGTTCGTCAGATCTGGATTGTATGCCATGGTTATGCGCAACTGGCTACTGAGTTTATCAAGAATTTTGAAATTGTCAATACCGGTGATGTTGTCATAGTAGCTCCGGAAGGATTGAACCATTTTTACAAAAAGGGATTCAATGGCGATGTCGGGGCAACCTGGATGACCCGCCACTGCCGCGAAGACGAGATTGCAGATAACGGTGCTTACCTGGAGGCTTTGCATAACCGATATTTGGCCTTGTTGCCCAAGCACGTCCGGATTATTCTACTGGGATTTTCACAAGGGACAGCAACAGTATGCCGTTGGATTTTGCGATATCACCCTCATTTTCATGATTTGGTATTGTGGGCCGGCATGCCGCCGGAGGATCTCGATTATCAGGCACATAAAGACTATTTGGCAGACAAAAACCTTTATTTGTTGTACGGTTCAAATGACCCCTTCCTAACCCCCGATCGTTTTTCCGAGCTAAAAGAAATTGAACAAACCGGTGGGATAGATTTTGACGAAAACCGTTTTGAAGGCGGGCATGAGATACCGAATGCCGCACTTCAAAATTTGTTGAAAAAACTAAACTGAGTACATTCGGATATGCTCCCGATCAGTACCAATTCTATACCTTCGCAGTTCCTGATTTTTGCAGATGCCGATTTAAGCGTCTAACATTCAATGGTTTACTGAATATTTTTGCTGAATGGATTTCAAAAAAGTAGTTCCACACCTGATTGCAGTTATATCACTCGCCGCAGTTGCGGCCATTTTTTTTGCACCCAATGCATTTAGCGGGAAGGTCCTGTCTCAACCAGATAACGACAAGGCCCGGGGCATGCAAACTGAAATTCAACACTATATTAAAACAGAAGGTGAGGCGCCGCTTTGGACCAATAGTGCCTTTGGCGGTATGCCATCGTACCAGATTTATTCCCCGATCAAGGGCAACTTAACCAGGTCAGTGTTCAACGCGCTGTTGCTTTGGACCGATATCAGCAGTAGTATCTGGACTCAGGTAATGCTTGCAATGTTGATGACTTATCTTCTGCTGATCGTCTTGAAGGTCGATTGGCGGATCGCTATTTTCGGGGCTGTTTCGTACGGAATTACAACATACAATATTGACATAATAGGCGCAGGACATACTACAAAAATGATCGCCCTGGCGCTTGCTCCGGGAGTGCTTACCGGGCTGGTGCTTGCTTTTAACGGACGATTATTATTGGGTGGGGCACTTATGGCCCTTTTTGTTGCCATTCAGGTGTATGCAAACCATGTTCAGATCACGTATTACACACTTATAATCAGTGGCCTGTATTTTTTGGCTAAATTGGTGGATGCAATTCGGGAAAGAACAATTGCAAATTGGGGAAAAGCCCTTGCTGTTTGTGGTTTGGCCATAATTTTGGGTTTTGCATCCAACCTTTCAAGGCTATGGCCAACGTATGAGTACAGCCAGGAGACCATTCGCGGCAAATCAGATTTAACGCAAAAAAAATCAAAGGGTGATGGCCTGGATAAAGATTATTTATTTGGCTGGAGCTATGGTATTGATGAAAGCTTGACCCTGTTGGTTCCCCACTTTGCCGGCGGCGGCGGCGGCGAAATGTATGAAGATACCAAACTGTTCAAGGCCGTAGATCCGTCATTGCGCAATCAAATTCAGGGCTTGTTTTATTCCGGTGAGCAGACTTTCGTCGGCACCGCCATTTATTTTGGTGCAATTGTATTCTTCTTGTTTGTGCTGGGCGCTTTTTTAGTTCCCGGAAGTCCAAAATACTGGTTGCTCGCCGGCGGCTTATTAATGATTTCCCTAGCCTGGGGAAAGCATTTTTTCTTGAATTATCTGTTTTATGATTACCTCCCGATGTTCAAGAAATTCAGGGCGGTATCAATGGCTTTAGGGGTCGGGCAGTTTTGCTTTGCGATGCTGGGAGCCTTAGCACTGCAAAGCCTGAACAACCCGGATATCACAATTGAAAAGAAAAAAAAGGCACTGTGGTGGGCACTGGGTATTACGGGCGGGCTTTGCCTGGTTGCCTGGATGATTGGTGGCTCCACCGGCCAATACGATAAAGCATTGGAAAATCAACCGCAACTGCTAGCGCTATTGCATGAGGACCGGGCCGATATGCTTCGCAGCGATGTTTTCCGGTCGATTGGATTTATTGGCGTAGCTGCTGCATTGATCTGGTTTTATTTGCAGGGGCGCATTAAATCGAGTTGGGCGGTGGTTTTGATCGTCCTGTTTTCACTTGCAGATAATTGGATGGTTTGTTCCCGGACGCTCACGGCCAAAGATTATGAGAGCAAGCGTGCCGCTTTGGCTCCGCCTCCTGAAAAAGACTATGACAAACAGATCAAGCAAGATCCCGACGTAGACTACCGGGTTCTGGACTTGTCGCGCGGAGGAATAACTGCAAACGCAACTACTTCCTATTTTCATAAAAGTCTGAGCGGGTACCATGCGGCCAAACTGCAGCGATACCAGGAGGTAGTCGACTCCTTCTTTAATGTGGACTTGAAAAAAAATCTGCATGTAGTGGGAATGCTCAATGGCAAATACATAATCAGCCAGGAGGGTGATATTTTTCCCAATCCGAATGCTTGTGGTAATGCCTGGTTTGTAAGCGCTTTTGAAACAGTGTCCAATGCGGATGCCGAGATTAATGCGCTCCATAGGCTTAATCCAAAAGATACCGCCATTATTTTGGAAAGCATTGTTGCAGAAAATTTGAAAGATTTTGCAATTCGTCCAGACAGTAATGCGCAAATCCGGCTGTCACATTACCACCCTGATAAAATGGAATATGAATATTCTTCAGCCACTGAGCAATTAGCTGTTTTTTCAGAGGTTTATTACCCACCGGCCAAGGGATGGAACTGTTACCTCAATGGCCAACCGGCGCCTGATTTTTTCCGTGTTGATTACTTGTTACGCGGAATGCGGCTTCCTGCCGGGCAAAATATGAAGGTCGAAATGCGGTTTGAACCCCGGTCATTCTATTTAGGTGAAAAAATTGCGTATGCAGCTTCGGGGTTAGTTTTGTTGGCTTTTATAGTTGCCTTTTACTTTTGGTACCGAAACCGCACACCGGATGTACCTGCCCGGCTAACCGATATGCCTGAACCAGCTGAAAGTAATCGGAAGGAGCATCGTACTCAGAAAGGTGAGCGAAAACCGCAACGGCGTAAAAAATAGGGTTTTAAATCAGGTATTCAAAAGTTCGTTGTAAACCGAAACCAATGCCGATCCGACTACGGGATTCGAATAATGTGAAACAGCTTTGTTGCGCGCAGCTTTTCGAATTTGAGCATGTTCGACATCTGTCATCTCGGTTAACCATTGGATTCCTGCCGCAAATTGTGTGCTGTCTCTTTGAGGCGCGATGAAACCTTGGGCCTGATGCTCAACCATTTGCGGAACTCCTCCGGTATTGAAGCCGACAACCGGCGTACCGCAGGCTAGTGCCTCCAGGACCGTATTGGGCAGGTTGTCCTCAAGCGATGGAATGGCGAATATATCGGAAACACCATAGATCAACGCCAATTGCTGTGGATCCCGGATCATGCCCAACACATGGGTAGGGTAGGGCAGTTCGGGTAAATTTTGCTGATCTACATTGCCGATCACAACCACTTCAATTTTGCATTCTTGCCGATAGGTTTTCAACCAATTCAAGGCTTCCTGGAGGTAGCGGAATCCTTTGCGTTCTTCCTGTACTTTTACAGCGGCAAAAAGCAATACGGTAGCATCTTTCCCGATCCCTCTTTCCATTCGGAATTGCTGCTTGGCAGTTTCTGTTGCTGGTTGGAACTGTTGGGTATCAATAGGGGTTGGCATAGACAAAACGGAATGTTCTTGAAGCAAACTACTTGAACGTGCTTCATTTGCCAGCCAATCGCTGTGCGCGATGAATTGAATGTTCATTGGCAGGGTAGCGTGCTTGCGTTTCCAAACCTGATTGGACAAATCAGTCGCAGCAGGCTTCCGAAGGTAGGGGCAATGGCCGCAATGTTGTCGATAATTCACACAGTTTCCGCTGTAATGACACCCGCCGGTAAATGCCCACATATCATGTAACGACCAAACTAAAGGTTTCCCAAGGGCCGCTAACGCGCGAATTTGCTTTAGAGATAAAAAACCTTGGTTTATCCAATGTAAGTGCAATACATCGGCTTGCTTCACCCAGGAATGCTCAGCCAGATTATAACCGAAATTCGCTAATGAAAAGGCAAAGCGCACGGACTTATCACGCTCAAAGGGCAAAAAAGATAATTTCTCGGCGTAAAAGGGCCAGCGGCTCCACATGTCAGCACTGGTGATCAGGTTGGAGAACTGACCACACTCCTGTAAAGCGGCATGTAACCGGCGGCAGGAAGTGGCTGCACCGCCATAGGGATACGTTGAAAAATGTAAAATATTCATTACGCTTACGACAGGTCTACAGACTCATGCAGGAAAGTGAAATTACGGCAATCTGGCTCCTGTGCAATTACGCGATAACCAGCAGCAGCAAGGGCATCAATTGAAGATTTGATTCGGGCCATATAATCCCTGTCCAGATGATTGTTAGCCGTTTCATCAAACTCAATGCACAACACTCCAACAGGGATTCTTGCCAACAAAAAAGATTTAATGATTTGATATTCAGCGCCTTCGACGTCAAGTTTTAGCAGATCAATATATTGGTGCCCTAACTCGCCCAAGATGCTTTGGAGTGTGCGTACCGGCACTTGGATGTGCGAATCCGATTTTTGCAGATTAACCAGGGAGTGGGACACATGTGATTTATTTTCAGGCATAAAAAAACGCAGGGTTCCTTCAGTATCCCATATGCCAAAAGGATGCAATCGCAGTTGGGAGGCAAGTTCAGTAGGGTAGGGCGGATAAAATCCGGTTGGGCTGGTGGCGCAAGGCATCGGTTCGCTCTTTTTTAGCGCTTTGATCAGTTTTTCAATATGTTGCACAGCACGTGGTGTCGGATCAAAAATATCCACGGTACAACCAAACCGGTGTGCAATTTCAAGATCAAAAGAAACATCCTCCCCGGCGCCAACGAGGTAACAAACCGAATCGGCATGTAGAAAATTAGCCGGAATAATCCAGCCACCGTAAGGTGTGCCAAATCGTTCTGTTGGCACCTGAGAATCAATTTTAATCTTGAGACCGCCTTCCGTCCATTTCCGGAATTTGCGGTAAACTTTTTCAAAAACAGGTAGCATCAGTAGAATACCTTTAATTTGGCGCAAAACTCTAAACTTTTGTGCAAATTGTATGGCTTGTCAGGTACCCGTTTTGCTTTTAACATTTAATCGGCCCAAACAAACGAGTATGGTACTGGAACAAATCCAACGGGCCGCTCCAATCCGGTTGTATGCACATTGCGATGGCCCAAGACCCGGATTCAAGTCTGATCTAAAAAATGTTAAAGCTGTTCATCAACTTATTGAACAACAAGGAGCCCAGGCTTGTATAGAGTTGAGAACGCTTTTCCGCGAAGAAAATCTCGGGCTCCGGCGAGGTGTTTACGAAGCGCTGAATTGGTTTTTTAGCCAGGAAGAATGCGGAATTATACTCGAAGACGACTGCGTACCGGATCTTTCTTTTTTCACGTACTGCACAGAATTACTTAATCGGTACCGAAGTGAAAAACAGGTTATGCACATTGCCGGTTCCAATCTGGCAGAGCAGGATTGCCAGCAAATTACAACGAGTTATTTGTTTTCAAATTTGGCGTTTGTCTGGGGTTGGGCTTCTTGGCGCCGTGCCTGGCAAAAAATGCGAATTGATTTGGATGGATTAGAGGAGTTTGAACGAAACTATGAATTGGAACGTTTTCTGGGCGATCCAATTGCCAGAAAATATCTGCTGGACAAATTTGAAAAAACTCGTGCTGAAAAAAACAACTCTTGGGCCTATGCATGGCTGTATAGCATTGTCCGCAATGATGGTTTGTGTGTCGTCCCAAAGGTAAATCTGATTCAGAATCAGGGTATTGGCGTAGGAAGTGCAACAAATACCAAAAAAAGAAATAAGCGAGCAAGTTTGCAGGCCCAGGCAATGGAATTTCCCTTAGTGCATCCTGATCATATACAAGTGCAACAGCATCTGGAAAAAAAATTTTTCTATAAAACACAAAAAAGCCGCTGGCGTTTGAAAATCTGGGCTGTGTTGCGTGCCATAGGATTGCGCTAACGATTTAATTTGTTTTCAGCACTCAATGCGAAACTACATTATTTACGACCTTGAAGCCACTTGTTGGGAGAACAACCCCGAGGGGTATGTGCAGGAAACGATTGAAATTGGAGCGTTTCGTCTCAATCATTTCGGAGAAGTACGCGGAAAATTTAATCGATTTGTACGTCCTGTTTTGCATCCTACACTTTCGCCTTTTTGTCGGCAGCTGACCAGTATTTCACAAATTGATATAAATCGAGCCGGTACGTTTCCTGAAGTTATCCATGAATTTTGGGATTGGGCTCGCATTGATGAGGAAGACTATGTACTTTGTTCGTGGGGCTCGTTTGACAAGAAAATGTTTGTCAACGATTGCAAACTGCATGAATTAGACGGAAGTTGGGCAGATTCCCACGCCAATCTTAAAGCGGAGTACATGGCCATTAAGCGACTTCGCCGTCCCGTAGGTCTTCGTAAAGCCGTAGAACGCGAGGATATACTTTTTACCGGCGTACACCACCGTGGCATATCGGATGCAGAAAACCTGACCAAATTATTTATCAAATACCTTGGCCAATGGAGCGTCTAGAGCAACTACGAAGCATAAGGGGAGTCGTAGCCTAGAATTCGCAACATAGAGTTGGCATCTTGTTCTTGAAAGACTTCCCAGTCTGTAAACTCACCATAATAGTTCTTGTCGATCAAAATGTGCTTTGGGGAAGGGATAAGGCAATGCTTCAACCCGCCATAGCCACTCAATGATTCCTGATATGCGCCTGTGTGAAAAAAGCCGAGATAGAGTGGTTCATCCTTTTCGCTATATACGGGTAGGTACACTTGATTTATATGCGCTTCAGAGTTGTAATAGTCAGCATTATCACAACTGATACCACCAATATTCACCTTTTGATACTCCTTATCCCAATGGTTAATTGGCAATAGAATAAAGCGTTCTTTTATGCCCCAACTATCTGGCAATGTGTTAATTAGGGAGTTGTCTAACATATACCACTGCTCCGCATCATTTTGTTGTTTTTTGCCGATGACAGAAAAAATGGTGGCTCCACTTTCACCAACGGTATATTTCCCAAATTCCGAAAACACGTCAGGCTCTGGCACCCCTTCATCGTCGCAATATTCTTTGATAAGCCGGATAATTTCATTGACCATATACGGGTAATCAAATTCAAAGCCCAATGAGTTTCGGATTGGCATTCCGCCACCAATATTCAGACAGGTTAGGGTAGGGCAGTGCTTCCGCAATTCACAGTAGGTTTTTATCCCCTTCTTGAGTTCGCTCCAATAGTAAATCGAATCCTTAATCCCCGTATCTACAAAAAAATGGAGCATTTTAAGTTCAAACTTGGGGTTAGGGGCAATTTTTTCCTTGTAGAAATTAAGCACCTCGCTCTGGCGAATGCCTAGTCGAGATGTGTAAAATTCGAAATTTGGCTCTTCTTCCGTCGCCATCCTTATGCCAATAGATGATTTACTTTTTTTTATCAAAGCATCATGCATAGCCAGTTCTGCTTCGTTATCGCAAACCGGGATCACGTTTTGAAAACCCTCGTTTATTAATCGGGCGATACCCTGCGCATAGGCCAATGGCTTATAGCCATTATTTACGATAATTGTGCTTTTGTTGATTTTACCCAGACGATATAGCCGCCAAATTAGATCCATGTCAAAGGCGGAGGAAGTCTCTAGTTGCGTCCCATTTTCTAATACCTCATTCAAAACAAAGGCGAAGTGAGAACTTTTAGTGCAGTAACAATAAACGTATTTGCCGTTATAATTATACCGTTGGATTGCGTCTCTAAATAACTTTCGCGCTGTTTGAATTTTTTCACCAATTTTTGGCAAAAAAGTCAGTTTGAGCGGTGAGCCGTATTTTTGAATCAGATCATGGATGTCAATGTTGTTGAAATGTAACCGATTTTCTTTAAGGCTAAATCCATCTTGCGGAAAATCAAATGTTTGTGCGACTAAATCGTAGTATGTGTTTTTCATTGAAAAACCAGCTCGTTTGAAATAACTGGTAGAACACGACGTGAAAATGAAGAAAGATCAAAGTTATGGGCTTTTGCCGACCATGAGCCTACTGCTACAACAGAAAATTATTTGAATGCCGGTAGATTCAGGGATTATACAAAATCTGTTATTTAACATAATATAAATTATGGGGCCAATTTAATCATTTCTACGGAAATCATTTCTTGCGCCTAACCCAGCCGGTGAGGCCATTTAGCAGTTCATTAAATGAATCATACTCTTTTCGAAAGCTAATACCAAAGCCATACCGTGATCTTAATGCGCCACCAGCTATGTCTGGTTCTGTTCTCTGGTATACCTTCAGGCGCCATTGGCGATTCTCTGTCAATTGTATTTCAACTGTTACGTCCTCGCCTAAAAAACCATCGACAGTTGATGTGCCTGGTTGACCCAACCCAAATTGTGAACCAACCTGTACAGTTATCCTATCATTCACAAAGCCACTCGTTAAGCGAAATTGCAGTTCTCTCCCAATTTGGGCTAAGTTATTTTGACTTGGGTCTGCTTGGTCCGTCTGATTTCGATATTCGTTGTAGGCGACGTTGAAATCGATACTGGATACAGCTCCCCCAAACCACTCAGAGAATAAAGTTGTCAGGTAATTTGAAAACTGATTACTCAATACCTGTGTCAACGTGTTAAATGCCGAAGCTATATAATCACTGCTTTGAATGGTACTGGAACCACCCGAAGGTGGAAGAAAAGAACCAACAACCACCAATCCGAAAACCTGCCGTGTCAGCTCATTTTGGTCTTGCCTAAGCAATGATAACTTACTGTCTACCAGTGATTTGATTTGCCCAGTAACGTTAGGAAAACTAAGATCAAAACTAATATTTGGTTTAAATAAATCACCTTTAAGGTGCATTGTAACGACCACCTTGGTCGATTTGGTTGCTTCGGAACTAAGTGAGCCTGTTACTGCTAATTCATCTCTGAGCAAGTTATACAAAGACGTGTTTTCTGTATACGTAGCATCGAGGCTGATTTGTGCCGCATAGGGATCCCCATACCAGTTGATTGTTCCGCCATCGACAACTGTAAAAGGTTTATTTACCCAGTTTAATAATGTAAATAAGTATTCTCCGCGTCTAATTTGATAATCACCATACATTTTGAATTCCCCTTCCCTATTGATCGTCAGTCGAATATTACCCTCTCCCCTACCCTTGATAATGTCTCCCGCCTGTTCGTCAAAGATCAGTTGAACTTCTGCATCGTCAGTGATCGATAAATTCATTTCCATATTTAGTCCGCGCAAATCGCCCAACACAAATTGTTTTTTATTCGTGGATTTCAGGGTGTCCTTCAAATTTGTATTCCGAAACGTAATAAAGTTTACATCTTGGATATCCGATGAGCCCGCTCCCAATGGGATAAATAAGCGAGTGTCTCTACCGGTAGCGGCATCGATATAGATATTTGTTTTTGAAAACGAACCAGTAAATCGGGCATTGAAGCTTCCAATGCCCTGTCCATAGTATAAAGAATTATCGTGAGGCAGAGTGTTCATAACCAAGAAGTTGGAACCAATTGATTTGATTTCACAATCCAACCGCCAATCTTTAAAATGATCGTGACGTAAACCTCCGGAAATAATTGCCATGTTTTTTCGGCTACCATCCAATATTGTATCGCCATCTGCCCATAACTGATAATTTGAAAACGTAATCGTTTGGTTTGGTATATAGAACATTGCTTTTAGGTAATCCAATTGGAAATGACCATCAACCTTTGCATTCCCACGCATGCCCAGACGATCTGAAGGTCCGCCAAGTTGCACTTCTGTGTTAATTGTTCCGTTGGTTTTTGAGATATCAGGTATAAATAGCTCCAAAATTTCCATTGGAAAATTGTTGGCTGTAACCAATGTCTGAAACTCACCAGGAAGAATTTCCCCCAGTTCATCAGTTTGTAATTTTGGATGGCCCATGGGCACCTTTGTGCCCAATACCCGCATTTGATAATTATCCTGGTCTTTGAGAAATAGTTTCCACCATATAGGGCTCTTTGCATTTGCTATCTCCAGGTTGCCAATCAATTGGCCATACGGTTTCTCATTTAGAAAAACCGTATCCGTTGTAATATAACCTTGCACGTTTTCCATGGCGAATAAATCATACACTTCAAAATCGAGATTATAGATTTGGGCCCGATAGGAGATGTTGTCGATCTTATAAAAACGCTCGAGGAAATTAATATCAAAATTTGCTAAAGAAAACCGAGCCCCTTTGCCAGCATTAAAACTTTCAACTATTATCCGTTGGTTTCCATTCATTAAATCAAAATCGCGCGCCTCAAATTGTGTGCTGGAGAAGCGCAAATAATTGTCATCACCCATATACCAGTGGTCATCAAACAAGGTGATATCGGATGTGTTGAAATGGACTTGCCACAAAGAATCAACCGTAGACAATACACCTTCCAAATATATTTTTTTGACAATAGCGCTAGTATCTTCGGTCTGTAAGGAAAAATTCAATTTATCATCCTGGGCAGTCCCAGACAGCGTTACATGCGCCAACTTTTGACCTTCAGCAAGCAGCGCTTCAGGTACTTGAAGCGCGAAGTTCCCTTCGTCAAGTCGATTTGTCCATCGGAAATCAACATCCTGCAATTGTATCCCATCGTATGCGATTCCAGGCATTTGGATATGTACATCGGAAGCTCCCTGTTCTGAATTTATTGTCGCCCGGAGGTTTAAATTTCGGATGGTATCGAGTTTGGGGTCAATTAATCTGGTCCAACTTCTGGTATCTTTAATCAGGAGATTAATCTTGTAATTATCATTAATAGCAACAAACTCCGGAAATGGACCGCCGCGCGCTTGCTGAACTAATGCCGGAAAATATTTTTCGTAAAAACGAATCGCATTTTCAGCCATTTTATCAATGGTAAACCGCCCCTCCATTACACCTGCAGCAATATCAGATAATAGAATAAAATAGCGGTTTCCGTTCGGCAAATTGGATGCGGCAAAAGTGAGCGAATCTATCTTGTGTGTCTGCTCCTTATTCTCGACAAGAATAAAATTGCGAAGCACAATAGAGCCGCGGAGGTCATTCCAATTCCGGGCAAATAATTTTATTTTTTGCACATTGCCAGACAGCACCCAATCTTTTTCAACAAGATTTAAAGCACCTAAATCCAGGCGACGAAGGTCTGCCTGGAAATCATACTCTGGAATGGAATCTTTCAGATTCACTGTGCCATCGAATGTGAAATCAATATTTGGATCTTTCAAATCCATTTTACCCATAAACACGGATTTCTCAAATCGGCCGTTGAGCTGAACATTTTGATAGTTATAACCCCTGAAATAGAAAGAATCCAATACCCCGGTTAACTGCGTTTTGATTGTTTTCAATGTTAAGCCGGCCCCATTGACAATATTTACTCGAAATGTAGACTTACCAAAATCATTATTTCCGGTCCACTTAGCCAGGTCGAATTCATTCATGTTCAGATATCCCGAATAAGTGGCCTTTTCCGGGCCGCCTGCCAGGTCCAGTTTCATATCGACTTTCCCAAATCCAACATCACTGGCAAGATTGCCATTAAAAATGTGGTTTGTACCGAAAAGGATCTGATACGTGCCTTTAAAATTGATATGACCCAAAGCCTCAAACTGTGCAGGGGCTTTAAAACCGGGTATAACGCGCTGGATGGTGGCCACACTCGTTCGAATACGATCAAAATCAAAGAAAAAACGCATCTGTCCACTTCCTTCGGTAATGTCGTCGCCATCAAAGTTCCCTTGAATAAAGGTGTCGTCGCCAAAACGTATTTTTAAGTCGCGGCCATTCAATCGGTTAATCCTGCCGTCTACCCTACCCTCTAGGTCGACTACGTTATCTCTGTTTCTTATAAAAAAAGGTATGCTTTCTACTTCCGGGCTAAAAAACATAATATCCCCAAAGCGAACTTTTGTCGCTGTATTAAAACGCCCTTCCAGCCTGACTTTATCTGTAAACTTGTTGAAGTCACGATAGGTGTTGTAGCGCATCATCAGCGTGTCTCCCAATATACTTCCATTAGTTTCAAGGCGCATCCCATAGAGTGCCGTTAACGTATCAGATACCTGTACTTTCTGGGCCCCTAAATGTTTGATTTCAACGCCAGATTGCTCTCGTGCCTCCAAATGCTTCAATATTCCTGTAAAAAACAAATTCTCGTCTGCATATACATCTTCCGCTTCTAAAGCAATTTGCCTGACAGCCATATGATTATAGTCAATTACACTCGGGGGGGTCTGCTTGTTAGGCGACAGATCAAAACGATTCATTGAAAACCGGCTGTCAGTTAATACCAGTCGGGCAATTGTTGCTCGCAGAAGTGTTTCGGGCCCCATAACAGTATCAATAGGCACCGATTTTGATACTTTTTGAGAAGTCGGAGATATTGGAGATGTTCTATTGGTCGCAGGATACTCGGCTATGGAAAATTCCGCACCATCCAAGTTAACCGATTGGATATCAATGATTTTTGATGGAAGGTCTAAATTGTTCACGCGAATAAAGCCACTTGAAACAACTGCGCGCATTTCCTTGCCATTCACTTTGTCCTCCGATAAAAATTGGACATCCTTCAATCGCAAATTTTGAATGCGAACCCGAAAGGGTTTGGGTGGAGGTTTGGGTTCATTATCTGAACTGGCAAAGAAATCGAGTAAAAACTGGAGGTTATTGGACGATTCATTTTCTAGCCTGCGAATATTAAACCGGGCACGAGAGAGGCTGATTTCATTAAACTCCAGATTGTTATTTAATAAGGAAAAGATATTTGAATTGAGCCCTGCTTTAAGTTGTTGGGCATATAGCAAGGTATCGCCGTTTAAATCTTCGATATAGAAACCCTCCAATAATAAATTATCAAAGAAGGAAACGTCTATGTGCTGAATGCTTACCGTTGTTTGAAGTTCTGACTCCAGATAATTGGTAACCCTGTTGATCAACCAATTTTGAACAAGCGAAGATTGAAGCACGAAATAAAGAAAAACCAAGACTATGACTACACCGAACAAAACATTCTCCACGCGCCTCCAGCTTCGTTGGAGCGGTACAGACCACCTGCCCCAAAAACTTTTGGAGTCGGTTGGTTGGTGTGGCGTGTTGCGTTTTTTCATGGTCTAGGTAATCAAACAAAAAAGTGTGGAATCCGGTTGCTTCCACACTTTTTTGAATGCGCTGTTACTTTGAAATACAATCTATTCCATTTAACATTATCGTAAGCGGAAGCTAGAGGCTCCAAGAAGTCCCTTGTCGCAATAAATAGCAGCTACATAATTGCCGGCTTTTAATTTGTCTTCCAGTTTATGCGCAAACGACAATCTTTGGGTGGGTTCTAAAACCACCTGTTTTACTTGTTGGGCGATGATCTCCACCGGCCCGGTCGGCGCATATACCGTCGCTTTAATGGGGTTTTTAGAAGTTACAGGGTTGCCTTTGTCATCCGTAATTGCTAAATAAAGTTTCTGTGGACCCTGATATGAATCTGGCACATCAGCCAAATCAAAACTAATTAATAGTTCACGGGCACGTCGGGCTTTTGCCGTCACTTTATCGTTCCGGCGCTCTACTTCAACACGAAAAGATGTCGCCTTAAATGTGGCCGACTGGGTTTTCCGAATTTGATCTTCAAGCTGTTTCGCCAAATCGGTTACCTGGCCGCTCAACTGTTCTTTGTCGCCTTTTAACTGTGTGTTTTCATCTGTAAGGCGTTCATTTTCTTCCCGAAGTTGCTGGTTTTCCTGGCGCAGCACAGTGATTACCGTTTCGTATTCAGTTTTTAATTTTTCAAGGTCGGTAATCTGATCCTGTAATTCTTTAAGATTTTTATAGGAGGTCGCCTTTAACTGTTTGATCGATATTTCTTTTTGCTCAATAATAGCGGCTGTATTCGTAACCTTTCCTTGGAGATTTTCATTTTCAGTACGGAGGTCCGTATAGGCAAGTGATAAACTGTCCAATGCTTGTTCAATATTTGCTTTCACTTGGATCAAGGAGTCCATTACAATTTGTCGGTCCCGACTTTCGGACATCATTGATTTTGATTTTTGCCAAAAAAACCAGCCTAGCGCGGCAGAAAGCAGCAGCAAAATGGTTACAATGATCGCATAAACGCGTGCATTTGGATTTTCATTCATAGTGTACGTTTTAAAAGTTGGCAAATGTTTTGTTGTCCGAAAACGTCTGGCAGCGCATTGTATTATGTCAACTGCCTGACCAGAACTCAATAAATCACATCCAATATACAACTGATCCGCAAACACAATTATTTACTGACAGCCGCTAATTCTTCCGGAGTATTTACATTGGAAAGGATTTCAGGTTTAGGAGGTTTCAATAAATGCACGCCGGAAATAGCCAGCGTTTTACGTGCGCAGCGTTTTTTTTCATGAATCCGCTGTACAACAATATTTCGCATTCGCGGCTCCCATATAGCCAACAAAGGATCCGGGGAATCATCATCAAATGCCGGTGCTCGGTAAGCGGTGGCAGGCATTGCAGATTCTCGATTTTTTATCAAATATTCAATGGTCTGGCGATCTAATAATGGCATATCGCAGGCGATAACAAGCCAGGCGGCATTAGGGTGATCATGAAACGCGGAATATATCGCACCAAGCGGGCCTTGATCCGAAATTTGATCAATAATTAATTTATAACCGGACAACTCCTGGGCCTGATCAGGGCGACAAGAAATGTAAGTGTCTAGTTTCATCTCCTCAAGCAAATCGGCTAAGTATTCCCGCTGTGGTTTTCCATGCCACTGAATCAGCCCTTTGTCTTGCCCCATGCGGGTCGAGCGGCCCCCTGCTAATACCAGGGCCTTGAGCATCGGTGGAATATTGGACTTTATCATACGCGCTTAAAATCTTTTTTTCCGCCTGTTTTTTCCAGCAGCCGGATTTCTTGAATTACAATTTCCGGGGAAAATGCCTTGCACATATCATAGATCGTTAATGCGGCAATGGAAGCTCCGGTGAGCGCTTCCATTTCAACACCAGTTTTGCCTGTAAACGTGGCTTCGCACTCAATAAGAACGCGTTTTTGGGCATCCAAACTAATTTTAACCTGACAATTATCCAAGCCTAAAGGGTGGCAGAGTGGAATCAAATCGCCGGTCTTTTTAGCGGCTTGGATACCGGCAAGTATGGCGGTTTGGAATACAGCTCCTTTGGGCACTTTGATTTCACCTTCGGTCAAATGCGCTAAAATGACTTCAGGTAATTGAACCACTGCCTGCGCAAGAGCCTTCCGTCGGGTGATTGGCTTGTTTCCAACATCAACCATCGTTGGGTTTCCAGTGGCGTCA
Source organism: Lewinellaceae bacterium (assembly GCA_020636075.1). Classification (GTDB taxonomy): domain Bacteria; phylum Bacteroidota; class Bacteroidia; order Chitinophagales; family Saprospiraceae; genus M3007. The sequence continues at coordinate 230,820 of JACJYO010000002.1, forward strand.
AGGTGTGTAAATTCAGGCATATGCTTACTTTTCCGGTCAAAATTAGTCAGGTTTAATTAAAAAGAAGATTTTGAAATGATCCGTGTTGAGGAAGCCTCCGAAATAGTCGGAACGCATGCACACCTAATTTCCCAGGAAGATTGCGCGATTGATCGCATTTGTGGACGTGTGCTCCGGGAGGGGATTTACGCAGATCGGGATTTTCCACCTTTCGATCGCGTGGCAATGGATGGTATAGCGATCCAATTTTCAGCTTTTCAGGAGGGACTACGGCTGTTTAGCATTGAAGGACAAGTCCCCGCAGGTAAGCAGCCAATTGCATTGCAGCATCGACAAGGCTGTCTGGAGGTGGCTACAGGTGCTGTCCTTCCTGAAGGCACTGATACCGTAGTGCCATATGAACAGATTCAAATTGAAGCCGGGATTGCCGAAATAAAAATCGAATCGGTGGGCTTCCGGCAAAACATTCACCACCGGGGATCTGATCAAAAAAATGGCACTGCCCTCCTGGAGCCGGGAAGATTACTTGGGCCGGCCGAATTAGCCATACTGGCGACCGTTGGCAAGACTTCAGTGTCGGTAAGCAGGTCTCTGCGCATTGCCTTTGTTGCCACAGGTGACGAACTGGTAAATATTGAAGCCACTCCCCTACCCTGGCAGATTCGCATGTCGAATGCCTACGCTTTGAAAAGTCTGCTGGAAACGCATCCTGTAGACGTCGACACCTTTCACTGTCTGGATGATTTTAATGTGATAAAAAATCTGGTAAAGAAAATTTTGGAGGAGTATGATGTGCTAATATTAAGTGGCGGCGTCTCTGCCGGCAAACGAGATTTCATACCTGAAGTGCTGCAGACCAGTGGTGTGGAAATTCTGTTTCACAAAGTCACACAGCGACCGGGGAAGCCATTGTTGTTCGGTCAAGTCCCAAGCGGCGCTGCTGTTTTTGCCCTCCCCGGAAACCCTGTGTCAGCCTTTATGTGTACGTGTAAATACTTGATTCCCTGGATCGAGAAATCGCTAGGCCTTGAGCGCCAGTTGCAGGAATGGGCGTTTTTACAAGAATCCCTGGAATTCAAGCCCGATCTAACCTGGTTTGTACCAGTACGTATTGAAAATCAGTTGGGTGTGCTGCGGGCTTTTCCCAAGCCTGGACACGGAAGTGGTGACTTGGCAAACTTAGAAGCTGCCGATGGGTTCCTGGAGTTACCACGTGGACGCGATTTTTATAGCACAGAGGAGCCCTTTCGCTTGATACGTTATCGAAAATAACTATCCACCAATGGTAGTCATGCTCTCCCTGGCAGGGAAACCAGAAAGGCGCCTGTTTTCGGCTTCATAACCATCTTTGGCTCTACTGCCGATTGCTTCCAGGAGTGCGGTTTGAATTTCAGCATCCGTTGCACCGGCGCGCATCAGATCCCGAATATTGAATACCCCCTGATCATACAAACAGGTTTTCAACAAACCCTGGGGTGTAACACGCAAGCGATTGCATGTTCCGCAAAACGTGCGGGAATACGCCGGGATAATGCCAACACTACCGGCAAAATCGGGAATACTGTAGTTTAATGCAGTCGAATATGGCGGATCGGGAATTTTATTGATCTGCGGGAATTCACTCTGAATTACAGATTCAATTCGTTTCCAATCCCAATACAACTTACCTTGAGCCGCATCTCCCCCATTAAAGGGCATTTCTTCAATAAACCGTACACTAACTGGTAAGTCTTGCGTTAGCTTGACAAATGGGATGATATCCATGTCATTTTGGCCCTGCAGCAAAACCACATTTATTTTGACCTCAAACTGCTGCTCCAGCATGGCCATAAAAGTTGCCCAAACGGTATCAAATTCATCACGCCGGGTAATTTGGAAAAAACGGCTGCGATCGAGGGTGTCCAGGCTTAAATTAATCTGCCGTACACCCAAGTCCCAAAGTGCTGGTAAATGTGTTTGTGTGAGCGTTCCGTTTGTGGTAAGTGCAATTTTGGTAATGCCATCAATGGCTGCCAATCCTTGAAAAAGGTCCATCACATCGCGCCGAACAAAAGGCTCGCCTCCGGTAATACGCACTTTATTGATGCCCATATCAGCCAGAATGCGCATCAGGCGAAGCATTTCTTCATATTGCAACAACGTAGATCGGGGACCAAAATCAATGCCTTGTTCCGGCATGCAATATGTGCATCGCAAATTGCAGCGATCAGTGATGGCCAGGCGCACGTAATTGATCGGGCGACCGTGATTGTCAATCAGGCTGGGCATAGTGACACAAATGTATTGCTGAAAACACGACCTTTGTACTTTAGTTTAAATATTCATTCGACGAGGTTGTAACACAGATGGAAATCGAATTAGTCCTGCTTTTCTTTGGGGTGGCGCTACTTTATGCTACCGCCGGGTTTGGTGGTGGCTCCAGTTACCTGGCCATCATGGCGTTGTTTGGATTATCCATGCTGACGCTGCGCCCTGTAGCGCTTTTATGCAATATTGTCGTCGTTTCCGGGAACCTTTGGATATTTTGGCAAAATGGCCACCTGAATTTAAAAAAGACCGCGCCATTGGCCTTAGCAGGTATTCCTATGGCGTTTGCCGGTGGTTATTGGAGGCTTAGTGAACAAACTTTTTTTATTCTATTGGGCATTAGTCTGATTGCTGCGGCCTTTGCTATGTGGATACAGTCCCGTCCACTAAGCCAACAATCCAATCAAACTAAAACACTTCCCGTAGCGGCCAATTTGAGCATTGGTGGTAGTCTGGGACTTTTGGCCGGGCTAACAGGCATAGGAGGCGGCATATTCCTGTCGCCAGTCTTGCACCTGATTCGATGGGATAAACCTAAAGTAATCGCCGCAGCTGCCAGTTTTTTTATTTTTTGCCAATCGATTGCTGGAATCAGCGGACAGTTGGCGCAAGGAGCCAAAATTGAATGGAATCTTGTTTTTCCATTGCTGATCGCTGTTTGGCTTGGCGGTCAGATCGGTGTCCGTGCAACAGCAAGTCGATTTTCACAAGTTTTAGTGCGTAACCTGACGGCCCTGTTGGTGTTATATGCAGGGTTCAATATTCTTTGGCGATACCTATGAAAATAAAAGTTTTAACGTTTGGAGTGACCCGCGATATAATTGGGGAGGATGTCCTCTTTCTGGATTTGCCCGCTGGCAGTACCGTAGCCGATGTGCGTACGCATTTGACAGAGCGTTTTCCACCAATAGAGAAACTTGCTTCATTGATGTTCGCAGTTAACGCCGAGTATGCCACGTCGGAGGCCCAACTCGCTGAACTGGATGAACTTGCACTTATTCCACCTGTAAGCGGAGGCTGAAATGACGGATATTCAACTTCAAACGACTACCCTATCGGAAGCTGCCTGCAGGCAGTTTGTTGCCGATAACCAAGCGGGCGCCATTGTTATGTTTTCGGGCACCGTTCGCAACCAGACCCAGGGGAAACTGGTGCTCCGGCTTGAATTTGAAGCCTATGAGCCAATGGCCATTGCCGAAATGCGCAAAATTGCAGAACAGGCGATTCGCCAATTTGATGTGCTCAAGATTTCTATCCACCACAGGGTTGGTGTGTTGGCAATAGGTGAGATACCTGTAGTTATAACGGTTTCAGCTAAACACCGGCAAGCAGCATTTGCAGCATGTCAGTTTTGTATCGACACACTTAAACAGACGGTTCCAATTTGGAAGAAAGAAGTTTTCGAGGATGGTGCGATTTGGGTGGCAGCGCATCCATAGTTTCCGTAAGGGGTCAGCAATTCAGCGGAGCGTCCGCAGCGAGTTCAGTGAAAAAATCTGTTTTGTCCTCGTCCGGTCTATCCTTGCAAGGGAAATCCTTTTCTATCAAAACGTGTAGTGCGTGCCCCTCGCCTACCGGAATAAAGCACTCCATCGAAACTTCTTCTGTATCCATCCAGTTTTGGGCCAATGAAGCGGGTAATTTTACACAAAGCCTACCATTTTCAAAATGTGCGGCAATGTCTTGCAGACTTTCTTCAAGCAGTAATTCCCAGGCAAATACTTGTCCGTCAGGAAAATGAATAGCCGCCTCCAACCAATTTTCGACACGCAATTGGACGATCTCGGACTTACGGAGTCGCACGCGGATGCTGTTTTGTTCGCATCGTATTTTCATGATTTTTTTTCTTGTAAAATTAAGAAATGGCTGGAAATTTCGCAACTACACACGCAAGGGCACCGGCTTTCGTTTCTTTGAGATGCTTTTTCAAAAATTGCAGAAATTCACCATGCGTTTATCATTAAAAAACAAGTCATGTACGTAAAATTAATCCATCTGGCGCTTGCCTTTTTACCCGCTTTTACAATTGCCCAATGCCCGGAATTTCAAATCACTGAACTGCATGATCTTCAGCGTGCCGCTGTCGATCAAAAGGATTACACCATTACAACACTTGGATTTGACCTGCGAAGTTCATTTACCCAACGCGGTGAATCCATTCGCAGTTATTCCAAATGCTGGAATTCAAACTTTCAGGGTAAATCCGTGTTTGAACAGCTTGTTTGGTGGAACCAGACTGCGAATTCAATTACATTTATGACCTTAAATGAAACCCACTACACCGCCCTTCGAAAACGCATTTTGAGCCGCCATTCCGGCAAACCCGCTAGTGAAAATCCGGACTTTTATCTGGGCAAGGTTTTTCAGTATCGTTTTGGCGGACGGCGTGTCGATGAAGTCGATTATTTTTTTGTTCAAATTACGTTTCGTTAACCAATGCGGCCATTCGATTTTTTTGTTTGGCTACCAAATTTATACGGTATGCGACTCCTTTTATTTAGCTTTTTAACACTTACTGGCTTTTCCTGTTCGCAAGGCGGCGTTCAGGCCCAGACTAAAACAAGCGTCGATGATTTTGAAGCCTTACTGACCAAGGGTGATGCATTGCAACTTGTCGACGTGAGAACCCCTGAAGAATATGCGGCGGGGCACCTTGAAGGTGCAAAGTTGATCGACTTTTACGAAGAAGGCTTCTCACAAGAACTGGAGCAGTTGGACAAAAAACGACCTGTGCTGGTATATTGCGCCTCCGGCAACCGCAGCGGCAAAACAGCCGTGTTGCTCGGTGAGATGGGCTTTAAAAAAATATATGACCTTGACGGTGGAATAAAAGCCTGGCGTGCATCTGGCAAAAAAACAGTTGAATAAGAGATTGTTAATCGAATAATAGTGTTCGCTAATGTTCAATTTTTTGAAAAATCTATTTGGCCCCAAAGCCGATTTTAAAGCACTGCTGGAATCCGGAGCGCTGCTTATAGACGTGCGATCACCGGAAGAATACGCTACCGGGCACATCCCTGAATCTGTCAATATTCCGCTGCCGGTCGTTCAGCAGGAAGCCTCCCGCCTTAAAGCGAAAAATTTGCCGGTGATTGCCGTTTGCCGTTCTGGCGCCCGAAGCGGCATGGCGGTGCGTATGTTACGCCGAGCCGGTGTTGAAGCCTACAATGGCGGTGGTTGGAGCAGGTTAGCCGAAGCCCTCAAAACCTAGGTTATGTTTGAGGCCTATTGGCACCTTTTTCAAAACGCTTTCCGTGGTTATGCCAATTACGTTTACCACGAAGTGTTTAACCCCGATTGGAATAACTATTTCTATTGGTTAATTGGTATTTCGCTGGTTGTCTACGCCATGGAACTGGCTTTCCCCTGGCGAAAGAATCAGCCGCGAATTCGGGAAGACTTTTGGTTGGATTTTTTTTACATGTTTTTCAACTTTTTTCTTTTTGGCTTGGTCGGGTATGCAGCTATTTCGAACGTTGCCGTGCGCGCATTCAATGATTTTCTCGCCTGGGCTTTTGGGATTCAGAATCTGGTCGCTATCAATGTCGCTACAGCGCCTCATTGGGCGCAACTGTTGATTTTGTTCGTCTTACGTGATTTTATCCAATGGAATGTGCATCGCTTGTTGCACCGGGTTCCCTGGCTTTGGAAGTTCCACAAAGTCCATCATTCGGTTCGACAGATGGGTTTTGCGGCACATTTGCGTTTCCATTTTATGGAAACCATTGTGTACCGGACGATTGAATACGTACCGCTGGCCATGATCGGTTTTGGCATTCAGGATTTCATTCTGGTGCATCTGTTTACGCTTGGTATCGGGCACCTGAATCATGCCAATATTTACCTGCCGCTAGGGCCTTTGAAATATATTTTCAATAACCCGCAAATGCATATTTGGCACCATTCAAAAGAAATGCCGGAAGGCAGCTATGGTGTCAACTACGGCCTCACGCTAAGTCTTTGGGACTACCTCTTCAACACCGCCTGGATACCCAAAGACGGGCGGGATATCAAACTTGGATTTCCGGGCGTAGACGAATACCCGCACGGTTTTTTTGCGCAAATGCGGAGGCCATTCCGTCGAGAACCCTGAAGATGCAGCTTACCATTTGAGCAACTCGCCAATTGCTGTTTCCACTTTTTCAATGGAAGGGATCATCTCTTGCTCAAGTGTTGCATTGAGCGGCACGGCTGGCATATTTTCAGCGCCAAGGGTGCGCACCGGTGCGTCCAAAAATTCAAAGCAGTTTTCAGCGATGCGGGCTGCCAGGCTCTGAGCGAATGTGTTGTTCACCGGCTCTTCGGTGACTACCAGCACGCGCCCATGCCGCTTTGCCAGATCGTACATGGCCACCTCGTCCAGAGGATAAAGGGTGCGCAGGTCAACTACCTCAACCTTGCCATTGTACTTTTTAGCGGCATTGGTCGCCCAGTATACCCCCATACCGTAGGTAACGACACCCAATGTTTCGCCGTTTTCCAGCAGCTTGGGATCGGCCTCCAGCGCGATGCGGGCTTTTCCGAAGGGAATGACATAATCAGCATCAGGCTCTACGGTGCGTGCACCTTCCGTACCGGGCAATTTGGACCAGTACAAGCCTTTGTGCTCAAAAATAACTACAGGATTTGGATCGAGATAAGCCGCTTTGAAAAGCCCCTTTAAGTCTGCGCCGGTGCTGGGGTAAGCGATCTTGATACCCCGGATGTTGGCTACCACACTTTCCACACTGCTACTGTGGTATGGTCCGCCGCTGCCATAGGCGCCAATGGGCACACGAAGGATACAACTTACCGGCCATTTGCCATTGGTCAGGTAGCAGGAGCGACTCACTTCGGTGAACAATTGGTTCAGTGCCGGCCAAATGTAATCGGCAAATTGTACTTCCACGATCGGTTTCAGGCCAGCTGCGCTCATGCCAACAGTGCTGCCGATAATAAAGGCCTCCTGAATGGGCGTGTTGAAGACCCGGTGATCGCCAAAAGTTTCGGCAAGCGTAGCCGCTTCGCGAAAAACACCACCAAGCCGGCGGCCTACATCCTGCCCATACAGCAGGCATTCCGGGTGTTTTTCCATCAATTCTTTTACAGCAAACAGGGCACAGTCTACCATAACCTTGGCCTCCCGACCTTTTGGAGCACGGTTGCCGCGCTCTTCCGTAACTGGTGTTGGTGCAAAGTCGTGCGTGTACAGGTCTTCAGGGGTTGGGTCCGGAGCGTTTTTGCTTCTTTCAAAATCTGCGGCAACTGTTGTTTGGGCTTCCGATTCAATTTTAAGAATCTGCTTTTCCGTGAAGCCGTTTTCCAACATTGTTTTTCGAAGAATTGGAAATGGGTCGCGCTTCTGGTGCTCTTTTAGATCGTCACGATACCATTCCATGCGTACACCGGATGTGTGATGGTTGAGCAATGGCACTTTTGCATGAATTAAAAATGGCCGCCGCTCGGTACGTATTTTATCCAATACACTCTGTACTGTTTGCCAACAAGTCACAAAATCATTGCCCGCGATACTAACGGCTTCAAGCCCCGGGAAACCTTTGGCATATTCAGCAGCATTTGCTACCCGGGTTTCTTCTGCATTTGCCGAAATGTCCCAGCCATTGTCTTGCACCAAATATAAAATGGGCAGTTTTTTCAACACTGCCATTTGAAATGCTTCGCTCACCTCACCTTCAGTCACGGATGCGTCACCAAGGGAACAAACCACTACGGGCGGATTTTTTTGTTCTGCCTTCGTTTGCATCCCCATTTGCTCTTTGTACCAAAAACCCATTGCCGTACCAGTTGCCGGAATGGCCTGCATCCCGGTCGCACTACTTTGATGTGGTATTTTGGGTTTGTCTGCGTCTCGAAGGGAGGGGTGACAATAATAAGATCGCCCGCCTGAAAATGGGTCGTCCCGTTTTGCCATGAGTTGCAACATGCAATCAAAAGGCTGCAGCCCGATTCCCAGCAGTATGCTGTCATCCCGGTAATATGGGAAAATGTAATCCTGCGGTAATAATTGCAATGCAACCGCCAGTTGAATGGCTTCATGCCCCCTGGAAGTGGCATGTACGTATTTGGAAACAAACTTTGTATTTGCTTCGTAAATTTCAGTCATCGCTTTTGCGGTCGCCATCAGGCGGAAAGCGCGCTCCAAAATTTGAGCAGAAATTTTTGAAGTTGATCTGGCGTGGGAAGATTGCTTGTTTCGGGGTGTTTTTACAGTAGTACTCAACGGGCTGTGATTTTTGTTATCGGAATGCCGCAAAGGTAGTGGCTTATTTGCTATCCGCCCGGGTCGATTGCCAATTCACCAACAACCACTTCCCTTTTTTCTTTCGATAAACAGCCGTGTAGCGCAATGGCAATGAAAAAGATTGACCATTGATCAGTCCATTCACATTAACCAATCCGTTTACCAACGCGATTTTGCCGTAACGGCGAACAATCGGGTTAGGTTGGCGTGCCATGGCCTGGTAATCAATTTTGCCGGATGCAATAGCCGTGAGGTGTTGTTGCTTGGTCTCGTATAAACCGTTTGAATGCAGGTATTGCAGCTCGTTGTCAAGCATAGTACTGAGTAGTTCAGTATCTTTTTCAACCATGGCAGTAAACCGGCGTTGTTCAGTATCCAGAATTGTACTTCCGGTCTTAATTTGTGCAATGCAGGAGCCCGATATGCTCAGGGCAAGTACCAAAAAAAGGGTGTATTTCAACATTTTTAACCGTTGTTTGTGCCGTCAAATCTACGACCAGTTCGATCTAAAAACCATCATTTGTCGTTAATCCATTGTGATTTACCCAATATTGGTCGGTCATTTTGTGTTTACTTTGTGGAATAATTATTGTTACATTATTTTTTTCAATCCGTATTACCATGAACCGATTTATACTTACCACACTCCTGTGGCTTTACGTGCTTTATGCTGGCACGGCTCAAGATGCCACACTCTTCAACCAGGTTATTGGATCTACCGGACATATTGGTGTTCAACAAGGGCTCACCTATGCCTATACGGTTGGCGAAGCCGTTATTGTCACGGTTGGATCGGATAGCCGAACACTTACCCAAGGGTTTCATCAACCTGAGCACACCCGAATAGTTTCTGTCGGAGATCCGGATTTTGCCAATTGGGACATACAGGTTTTTCCCAATCCGGTTTCAGAGGTGCTCACCATTCGGTTTTCAGCCGACAGAGGCACTTCGCTCACCGCAACTGTAGTTGACTTGGTTGGCAAAGCGATCCTGCAAAATCAGCCACTTTCCGATCCTGATGGCTCAACGCTTGATTGTCGTAGTTGGCAGCCAGGTGTTTATTTTCTAATACTACAGGACCCTGTTGGGCGAGGAAGTTCAACAGTCCGAATCATTCGCTTGTAATCCGCGAATAATACCCGACTTCCCAGATTTATTTTTAAAAGCAAACACATTTCAAAACCGATAAGTGTATGATTAAGCGTCATTTACTACTTACTGGCCTGCTGACCTTGATGTTAGCCTGGCGCGCCGAGGCGCAGTTCACACCGCAAGGATTTAGTTATCAATGCATCGTGCGCGACAACAGCGGCGCCTCCCTGAATAATCAAACTGTTAGCTTGTTGTTTACCATCCGCAGCGGAGCGCCAAATGGCCCTGTAGCCTATTCGGAGATGCAAACTACATCTACCAATGCATATGGACTGGTCAATCTTTTCATTGGGCAGGGAACGCCATTGCAAGGATCTTTTGTCAATATCAATTGGGGCGGCAGTGCCAAGTACCTGACTGTTTCTGTAGAAACTGCCCCAAACGTATTTGATGAATTGGGAACCACACAATTAATGAGCGTGCCTTATGCACTTTACGCACAAAATACTGCCAACAGTGGTGACGATTGGGGGACCCAAAGCGTGCAAACGTCTCCAATCCTGCAAGGCGATGGTACTGCAGGTGATCCACTTACACTAGCTCAACAGGGTGCATCTGTTGGCCAAATTCTCAAATGGGATGGTACAAACTGGATACCTAAAAATGACGAAGCCGGTGTCACTGAAATTATCACCGGTACCGGTCTGACTGGCGGGCCTATCACAACCAGTGGTACAATCAGTTTGCAAAACACCGCTGTTGCGCCGGGTCTTTACGGTAGTTCAACCCAAATACCTGTTATAACGGTTGATGAATACGGCCGTGTGACAGATGTATTCACGGTTACGCCACAGCCTGCCTCTGTGGGCATCACCGGTGCCGCAGGCATCAGCGTCGCTCAAAACGGGCTCAATTTTACCATTACAAATACCGGAGATACGGACGCATCTGATGACATTACCACCAGTACACAAGCTGACGGAGATGTGTCCGGACCGTTTTCGAATTTGCAAATTAAAGCCAATGCTGTTGGGAGCCCGGAAGTTGCCGACAATGCAATCAATACTTCGGAGCTGGCTGATGGCGCCGTAACTGCTCCTAAAATTAATAGCATGGGTGCAGTAAGTGGGCAGGTGCTAAAGTGGACCGGTACTACCTGGGCGCCGGCAGCTGATGCCCTCGGGGTCACAACAATTACTGGTGGCACCGGAATTAATGTTGCCGGCAGCGCCAACAACTTCACAATTACCAATACTGGCGACACTGATCCGAGCGACGATATTACAAACATAAGTGTGGCAAATGGGGATATCTCCGGACCATTTTCAAACTTGCAAATCAAACCCGATGTAGTCGGAACAACGGAGTTGGCAAGTAATGCCGTAGCCACGGTCAAAATTGCTCCTGAAGCTGTGACAGGTGAAAAAATTGCGCAAATGAATGCTGCAAATGGGCAAGTGCTAAAATGGAACGGCTCTACCTGGGCACCTGCGCCCGACAACCTGGGTACAGTTACTATTACTGGTGGCGTTGGGATCGACGTGATCGCTGCTGGCAACAACTACACCATTGCTAATAATGGTGATATCAATCCCTTTGACGACATCACGGTTAACAGCACAGCAGGTGGCGACATAAGCGGCACGTTTGACAACCTTCAAATCAAACAATCGGTCGTGACCAACTTTGAATTGGCAACCAATTCAGTATCGACGATAAAAATTCAGGATGAGGCAGTTACGGGAGGTAAAATTGCTCAAATGAATGCCTTAAGTGGGCATGTACTCAAATGGAATGGCACTACATGGGCGCCGGCAATCGATAATGCCGGAGACAACTGGGGTAGTCAAACCGTATCTGTCTTGCCGACGATCTCGGGTAATGGAACTCTTGCAAACCCATTGACTATTGCACAGCAAAGTGCTGCCAGTGGTCAAGTGCTGAAGTGGAATGGCACCACATGGGCGCCTGCTGCAGACAACGACACCGGCGGGGATGACTGGGGTACACAATCGGCATTGGTCAACGCTACCCTTACAGGCGACGGCACTACGGGCAATGAACTCGGTATTGCCCAACAAGGCGCACTTGTTGACCAGGTGCTCAAGTGGAACGGCAGCACCTGGGCGCCAGCCGCAGACAACGATTCCGGCGGGGATGACTGGGGTGCGCAAGCCGCTGCAACCTCCCTGGAGTTGGATGGTGATGGTACCGCCGGCAATCCGCTCCGCCTGGCTGATAACAGTGCAACTGTCGGGCAGGTATTGAAATTCGATGGTACCCTTTGGTTGCCTGGTGATGACACCGGTGGGGATGACTGGGGTGCACAGACGGCCGTAACAGATGCTACCCTAAAAGGCGATGGCTCGACAGGGAATGCATTGGGGTTGGCAGACCAAAGCGCATTGGTCGGGCAAGTGTTGAAATACAACGGTTCTACATGGACACCTATGGATGACTTGACAGGCACAGGCCCTTCAGACAACTGGGGCACACAAGTTGCCATAACGAATGGGACACTCGAAGGGAATGGCACTGCCGGTGACCCGTTGAGCATTGCACAACAAGGTGCCGGTTTGGATCAGGTACTAAAGTGGAACGGTACTACTTGGGCTCCCGCTAATGATTTGTCTGATATCAATTCCTATGCCGCAGGTACAGGGATTGACATTACCGGTTCGGCGCCAAACTTCACCATTGAAAATACCGGTGATCTGGATAACACGAATGAGCTGCAGACAATTTCACTATCCGGAGACGAGTTGTCATTGTCAAATGGCGGTGGCACAGTCACCTTGCCCCCGTCCAACATATATTCCGCCGGAACCGGCATTGGTATTACTGGCACAGCACCAAACTTTACTATCGAAAATACAGGGGATGCCGATGCCGACCCGACAAATGAATTGCAAACCATTGATCTGAACGGCGATGAGCTGACGTTGTCAAATGGCGGTGGTTCGGTCATAATACCTATGGCAAATGATTATGCTGCAGGAACAGGAATTGCTATTACTGGCACAGCTCCAAACTTTACTATCGAAAATACGGGCGATGCCGATGCCGACCCGACAAATGAATTACAAGACCTCGCCTTGAATGGCACGATTTTGTCGCTTTCGGGGACAACTACCAAAGTGGACTTTGATACAATTATCATATCTGCCGGCTTGGGTTTATGGAAAGGAATTGGCAATAACATTCATAATGGGAATACAGGAAACGTCGGAATTGGTTTAGATACGCCACTGGCGAAACTGCATGTTAAGGGTAACCAGGATGCACTTTTCCTGGATGGGCCAGAAGCAACACTAAGTTTTACCAAAGGTGGCACACCCCTGGCTGTTTTGAACCATTCCCCAGGCAGTTATGCAATGCAAAGCCTGGATTCTTCAGCAATTGTTTTGTCTACTGGAAACAACAAAGCACTTGTGGTAAATGGTGTTTCAGGCAATGTAGGCATAGGCGATTCGAACGACGGTAATGCTAAATTTAAAGTTACTCAATCTGCTTTGTCCGGTGGAATTGTGCTTGAGGATGCCGCCGGTGGTTTCTGGGAATTCCGGGCAAATGCTGCGACAGGTGGCTTAATCCTGTTCAATAATACTTTGGGACCTGTTCCGGCTGGTTTTTTTGCTGCTAACGGGGTTTACACCCCTTCCGATCGTCGTTTAAAAAAGGATGTAGCCGGACTTTCATCCGTCCTGGAAAAAATCATCAAACTCGAACCAGTTCGGTACCATTACAATCCGGAATCTGCCGATAGCAAAACGTCTTTGGGCTTTATTGCTCAGGATGTTGAGGAAGTTTTTCCGGAATTAGTCGGTACCAGTACCGGAGATGATGGTATTCAGTATCTCGCATTGAATTACGCCGGATTTAGTGTCTTGGCAATAAAGGCGATTCAGGAACAACAAAAGCAAATTGAGGCGCTTGAAGGTAAAAACGCTGCCATGCTGAGCCGGTTAAATGCCTTGGAGGCCCGTGTTCAAAGTATTGAACAAGCCAGCGCCAGGGCGGAAAAATAGTATATCGAAGAAAAGTATATGCCACAGGTGCCAATTTAAAACAGCACCTGTGGCTTTACTTTTTGAAACGATCATTTATTCTAACACTTGACGATCTGGAATGCGCCCAATTCTCGCTCATTTTTTTCTAACTTTTTTCGTGCTGCTCGTTGTTGGCTTAAGCCAATCTTTCGGGCAAGTTTATTTTTTGCGGGATACTTTTTGTTCCAATCAAATCCTGATTGTTAATAGCCATTTGTACAGTATAGATAATCCGTCAGGCACGGAAATCTTGCCGGGGGCTGCATCAAATGGCGCCGACAGTGTCATCGAGGTCCGTTTGGTTTTCTTTCAGCCATCTGTGCTTCTTTTGGAACAAACGCTGTGTGGCGACGACACCCTTTGGGTAAATAATGTCCCATACCATGCCGGGTTCACCATTGGGCAGGAGGTTATTGAGGCCGGAGCTGCAAATGGATGCGATAGTATCATTCAGGTCCAATTGACTGCCGGCATTGCACCCAAAGTTGAAATTTTGGATACACTTTGTCCAGGTGAATATATTCTCGTAAATGGCACGCGATATGATCAAGACAACCCTTCTGGTTTTGAAATATTTCCCGGGGTTACGGCCCTGGGGTGCGACTCGGTTGTACACGTTGACCTAAGCATTTCGAATCATACTTTGGATTTAGGTGAGGATTTAACTATCGAATCCGGAGATACCGTCTGTATAGCCCCGGAACTAAATTTTGAGCCAATAACCCTGGCTTGGTCATCCCCCCTACCCTGTCTGCAACCCGATTGCTTCCCGGTTTGCCAGCCGTTCAATTCCAACATCAACCTGGAGCTGACAGCAATTGATTCGAGTGGTTGCGAACTAACTGACAACCTTACAGTTACAGTAGTCAAAGCATCGCCAATTTATGCGCCCACAGTTTTTAGCCCGCAAGCCGGCTATCCGAACAACCGTTTTTTTATTAGCGCAAAAGGCGGGATTACAGCATTCAAGACTTTTCAAATAGCCAATCGTTGGGGTGAGCTGGTTTTTCAACAAGTGAACGTAATACCAGACAACCCTGACCTTGGTTGGGATGGCATCTGGAGGGGGAAACAAGCTCCACCCGGCGTTTATATTTTTTGGGCGGAAGCGATCTGGTCTGATGGAACCAGCGAGGTTTTTTCCGGTTCATTTACACTCCTGTGATAACTGCCAGAGAACAAAAAAAGGCCAGCTGTTTTTCAACAGCTGGTTTTTTTTAAAAAAATTCGAACCTTATTCTGCTTTGTTAATCATTGCCATCGTCTGGCTGAACCTCCTCTTCAATAGTGATACTTGTTGGTCCGGCAATGATTTTAAATTCTGTCCTGCGGTTAAACCGGTGTTCTTCATCGGGACAATCAACGCCATTTTTACAACGGTTGAGAATGAACTTTTCCCCTTGACCCACTGCTACGATTCGGTCGGCTGCAATGCCTTGGGCCACCATCCAGGATTTAGCACTATCGGCACGTCGTTGAGAAAGTTTTTCGTTGTAATCGTCCCGGCCCTGGGCATCCGTATGTGAAGACAGTTCAATTTTCATATCCGGATACTGATTCATCAGATCAACCAGGAACTGCAGGTCTTTCTCTGCATCCGGAAGGATATCTGCTTTATCAAAATCATAATAAATGTTGCTTAAGCGGATTGGTTCATCGCGTTTAACGACCCTTGGTTTGGGCGGACGCTTCAGGCGCAACGTCATTTTCTTTTCAACGGAAGTTGATTTTTTAACACCTGTTGTATTGAAAGTCAGCGTATCGGGTTGATATCCTTCCCGTTCGGCAATAAGCATATAGGACTTATCGGGTAGCAGCGTAAAGCCAAAATCATTGGCCGATGAGTTCGTTTTTGTATCGATATTCATCGGATCCCGGTCGGTGACATCAATAATTTGGACGGTGCAACCGGTAAGCGGCGGGTTGGTTTTTTCGCCTTTGCGACGCAGCCGGAACGTCGTGGCCAACAATTCAACCTTAATGCGTTCAAGCTCCCAGCTGTAAATATCATCGCAACAGGTTTTGCTCTTCAGGTTGTTCGGGCCAGGCCGGTTACTAACCAAAAATCCAGACATGCCATCAGCACTCCGCGTGTAATATTGATCATCAAGGCTGGTGTTGATACCTGCAGGGAGCGGCTGTGGTTTGCTCCAAACGGAGCCATTCCATTGGCTTTGGAAAACATCCAGCCCACCAATAGATGGGTGGCCATTACTACTGAAATACAGTTTGCCGTCTTGATAAAACGGACTGGCTTCTTCCCCGGGGGTGTTGATCACCTCGCCAAGATTTACCGGCAGGCCAAATACACCGTCAGATTTTTTAGGAGCGTAATAAATATCAAATCCGCCTTGGCCACCGGGCAGGTTTGCTACAAAGAACAAAACCTTTTCTCCAAAAAGTTCTCCTTCGCAGGGGTGTTTGGCAATATAATCGCCATTTACTCCTGCGACTTCATTAGCAGCTCCCCATCCATCCGTTCCCTTCTGGGCAAAGAATATTTTGCTTTCTTTTACATAATTATTCTCCATTTGCACCCGCGTAAAATACATCGTTGTGCCATCCGGAGTAATACTCACATTGCCCTGGTGCCAATCTTCCCGGTTAATTTGGGTGCCCAGCAGAACCGGTTCGCCAAACTCTGCCGATTGACCACCGGCTGGTGCCGCTGTGTAGATTTTGGAATACCAATCGCCTTCTTTACCATCCAGAACAATTACTGCTTTTGACGCCAGCGAAGAAAAATAGAGTTCGCCGCCACTATAGGATGGCGATGCTTCTGTTTGTGGGCTATTGGTTTTTTTGCCGAGGTTATTGACAAGAAGATTTTCGGGTTGTTTTGCCTTTCTGCCGAGTTTGCACCCCTCAATTTCGTTTTTACTCGCTGCGACCTTTGCCGGATCAGTGCCTTCAGTTATGTACAAATTAAACATATCCTCAGCATCGGCATAATTCCCGTTGTGTTTAAGGGCCATTGCATACCAATATTTCAGCTCGGTGTACTCGTTTTTGCGGTCGCGAAGCACCATGCGGCTCAAAAGACGTTCTGCTCGGTTATAATCGCGTAGTTCATAGTTAAGCAATGCAATTTTGACATTATGCGCGCGATCTTTGGTTTCCTTATATAGATCTTCGTAATACTCTAATGCCGCATAGGGGTTGCCGGTCTCTTCCGCTTCTTTTGCCGATTTTAGCATAGCATCCGGCGTTGATCGGTTTAGCGGTTGTGCAATCAAATCTGCCCCGGAAACCAACAATATCCCCAGTAAAATTTTGATACAGGTTTTCATATTTATAAAATTGAAGCGGGGCGCAGTCAGAACAGAATTCTTGCCTCGCACCGCTATAGGTTCTTGAATCTAGCTTAAAAACGTGGGCAAAGCACTTTTGGCTTAACCACGGCAGGTTTATAAATCTTGATGATATAGTTTGCCGCGATCTCAAATCCACCGCGATAATTGCTTGCAGTGCGCAAACTGGACGTATTGATGTCGTATGCAATGCCGACAGTCAGGCTTTTTACTTTTATGCCGGCTAATACATTAATAGCGTCACTTAGCCGATACCCCAAGCCCATATTCAGGGTAATCCCTTTTTCTGCATTAAACAGATATCCAGCCAGGCCTTGTACCATAATTTCGTCATTACCCTCCATTGTTTGGAAAATAAAACTTGGACTAAGGCTCCATTTGTCAGTCAGCTCCATATTGAACTGACCATGCGCAATGGCGCGGCGCGGGATTTTGGAAACACCCTGCTGTGCCGTACCCGTACCGCCTGTACCGCCGGTGCTTACCAGCGAGTAATTGGGTTTGAACATATGGTACATGGAAAATCCAATATTGAAATCCATCGTCTTGTTCAGGCGGGAGGATAATACAACGCCAAGGTCAATATCTGTATACTTAGCATTGCCCAGAATACGATTGAAATCGGCACTGTTGCTCTGCGTGTAGGAGCCATCGCTATTGAAGCCATCGCCAAACTTAAGCGCATTTTCATCTATTTTTCGCTGTTCACCACCGTAATGGCCACCGATGGAAAGTACTGCATTGCCCTTTTTATCCAGCCCAAGATGGTACACTGCGCCCAATTTGCCGGCGCTATGCGTCAAGCCGGCTGTGCCTGTTTTGTCCTGATAAACCATAAAGCCAACCCCGACCCAGTCGCGTTTCCGAAAGCCTTGAATAATAGGCGCGTCTATCCATGCACTTGGCGTGCGAAACGGGTTACTGATTACGCTTGACCACTGACTACGGTATATTCCACCGATACGAGCTGTACCCTCAAACTTGCCAGTCATAGCAGGATTGAGTGTCATTGGCGACATGTAATATTGGGTAAAGTGAATATCCTGTGCCCACAGAGCGCTTCCAAGGAACAAGATGAATAAAAGGAAGAGTAGTTTTTTGCTGCGCATAAATTATCGTTTTGGTAAAACCGGATTAAGGTTATTCAACTGCCGCGAAAAATAGAGTAAAATTGGCAAACGCTTCCAACACGGCCCTGTTCATTTTGTTAAAAAAGGCTTTTTGGAAAGTCAAGGTCATTTCAGAGCCTGGCAAATCTCGTCAACGTCTTGATCTTGCATACAACGAAAGTGACCTTTCGGGCAAGAAGTATAGCCGATTTTAGAACAAGGTCTGCATTTTAATCCCGGGACTTCCATGCTGGTATTTTGTTTTTGACCTTCCGGATAAAATGGATACATACCAAAATCAGGTACAGTATTGCCCCAAATGGAAACAATTTCCTTGCGGAATGCGGCTGCAATATGCATGAGTCCTGAATCGTGCGTAACCACTTTATACGCTTGCCGAACTACGGATGCGGATTGTTGCAAAGATAATTTTCCGCAAAAATTGAATACCAGCCCCCCCGAAAGTGCTACAATTTGCGCGCCTGCTATTTGCTCATCTTTCCCACCCAGTAAAACGACCGGCAATTCTTCGTTCTGGCAAACGGCCGCAATCTTTTCCACAGGAAGGCGCTTTGTAGCATGATTGGCGCCAATATTAAACGCAATGTACCGGTCAGGTTTGAGCCTGGGGTCGAGATCGCCTGGCGACACCTCTTCCAGCCCGGGAATAAAATAATCCAAACCTTTACCGTCGTATCGGACCCCAAGATGTTGGACGGTTTGCATGTATCGGTCAACAATATGGATTTTTGGAAGAAGGTTTATACCCAGTTGGACAAGTAGCCATTTTTCAAAATTCAGCTTGTTGAAAGACCGGGATGGTCGGCGCAACGTCCATTTGACCCGGGCGCTGCGCAAGTTGTGGTGCAGGTCAATAATCCAGTCAAATTTTTCCTTTCGAAGTTCCGGCAATACCTGCGCAAGGCGCTTGTCGACGGTGTGTATACGAGTCAGGTATGGATTTGCCGTGAGGACTTGGGCATATTGTGCCTTGGTAAGAAAATGTAATTCTGCATCCAGTTGTTGCTTCAGGCACCGGATGACAGGGGAAGTTAAAACAATATCACCTATGGAGCTGAAGCGAAGGAGCAGGATTTTCATAATAAACGAACGTTTCAGCCTGAAACCCTTTTTTAATAACCCATTCTGGGGGCTATTTATTGGAAAATACCATGTATTCCCATGGCTTCAGGTTGAGTGTGATTTCCCGCGTAAGTTGCAGGGTGCTTCGGCCAAAAACGTTTGCGTAGGGCCCTATAGCATCGGATCCCGGGCGTAAAGTTACCGTAGTGCGATCTTTGCTCAAATTCAATATGACCACTACCCTATCCCCGTTTTTTTCGCGGGTAAAGGCGTATACTTTATCATCGGCATCTGTATCGATTTTTTGAAGTCTTCCACCCGACTTGCCTGCCCATAAGGCTTGATTGAAATGATGCAGCGTACAGAGCCTGGAAAAGAAATTTTGCTTTGACATCCCTTTCCAGCGGATGGGCGATTTTTCAAAAAAATCGAGGCGCTGGGAGAGCCCATCTTCCTGGCCGTTATACAGCATGGGAATACCTTGCCAGGTAAATGCCAGAACGTTAAAGGCGTCAGCCGCAGGGCCGTAAAGTTCGGTTTCGGTGCCATTCCAGGTATTTTCATCATGATTTTGAGTAAAATACAATTGAAAGTAACCTGGTGGGTACTTTTTATTTAAGTATGCCAAAAGCGTATCCAATGATTTAGCCGTTTGATTTCCGGCAGCGATCTCTTTTGTAATGTCTTTCCATTTCCAACCGTAATTGGCATTGAAGCAGGCTTTAAATTGCCCGGGTTCTTCTTCCCATTCTGCAAGCATGAACACCGGTTTCACCGAATCGAGTGCCGGACGTGCTTCTGCCCAAAACTCAGTAGGTACCAAGCCGGCCATGTCTACCCGATATCCGTCAATATCGCACTCCCGAATCCAGTATTGCATCGCGTCGATCATGGCTTTTCGAAGATCGGGGTTACCATAATCAAGGTCGCACACATCGCTCCAATCCTCAATAGGTTCACCTTTTTCATTAAGGGGAACAGTAAAGTCGCCATTGTATTTAGTGTAATACTCCGGGAATTTATTTTTCCAAACGGCATCCCATGAAGTATGGTTGGGCACCCAGTCTAAAATCACTTTGATATCCAGACTATGGGCTGCTGCCACCAGGTTTTTAAAGGATGTAGTAGTCCCATAATCGGGATTTACAGCGTAATAATCACGCACCGAATAAGGGCTCCCCAAACTTCCTTTTCGCCGGTCCTTGCCAATTGGATGAATAGGCATTAGCCAAAGAATATCGATGCCCAACTCTTTGAGCCGGGGTAGCTGTGCTTCAACCCCGGCAAAATTTCCTTCTTTCGAAAACTGTCGGACATTGCATTCATACAGAACGCCTTGGGTTGCCCATTCAGGTTCGGCAAAGTTACCATTTGCCGATTTTACAGGAGGGTTGCTTGTTGTTGACACTGAAGAATTAGATTCGTTTTGGCAGCTCCCAAGGAGGAGGCAAAGCAAAAAAAGCAGGTATATTTTATTCACCGGTATTTGCATAATTTTTTCAACAAGCATCTGAGGATCAGGCCTAAAAAGGGCTAATCGGCTAGAAGGGAGGTTGGGGAGTACAGTGTGCTATTGACCAGTTGGCAAGGAGCCGCCTCCAACAACACGGACCTGAATACCCGTTACATTCAGACTGGTATTGCCTTTCCAAATCATTACAAATCCTTTGTCGGTAACGGCCCAGGTATTATTGATGTAAGGATCCTTGCAAGACAGGTAGATCTCATTTTTTTTCGCATCCCAATTCCATCGGCCTGTGTCCACAGGTTTGCCGTCAATCAAAATATCAAACGTTTGATCTTCCCTGAATTTCAACCACTTCTTTTGATAATTTTCGTGCACGGTTGTGTCGCTAGGCTGGTAGGCCATATTGAGATGCCAGTACCCCGTGCTAAGGTAGGCTCTATGACTGGCAGTAGCAGGGGGAAGATCATCCACGGGAACATCAACCATGCGTGGTGGCTCCTTTACTTGGTAAATACCCGCAGAATCGGGATGGTAATCATGAATTACCCGCGATGCGTTCCAGCCAGAAGGGCCTTCATTCGTACTTGGCTGATCTGTGATAACAGGTTCCGAGTCTTCAGTTTTTTGTAAGTTTTTACAAGTTGCCCAACCCAGGATCGCGACAAAAATGGCAAGTAAAATGTTCAGTTTCATAATAATCAGGATACCTCACGCAAATTTAGTTGCGTCAGTAATGTATTAAAATTCAGATTTTCAAAACCCGTTATTGTCAGATGGGCCTTTGTTAGCAAGGCTGGCTTCCCAACGCCGACCACAGTAAATCCACCATGCAATGCAGCATCAATCCCGCGAATGCTATCCTCGAAAACCAGGCAATTCTCTGGTTTCAAATGTAATGTAGCCGCAGCAAGCAAATAACATTGTGGATCGGGTTTAGGCTTTTTTATGGCATTACCATCCAGAACAACGTCAAAAAAGGAGTCAATGTTGGTTGATTGAAGTACTACCCTTGCATTTCTGGACAGTGATGACAGGGCGGTTTTAATTCCAATTTCTTTTAACTGGCGCAAAAAGAAGAGTACGCCAGGTAGTACTTCTCCGGGTTTCATGGTGGAGATCAAATCTTGATACCAGTTATTTTTCACATCAGCCCAATGCAATTTTTCTGCCTCAGGGATATATATGTTGCCCCATTCCAGAACCTTTTCCAAACTTGCCAATCGTCCGATATCCTTTAGCTGCATGCTCTTTGTTTCCGGAAAATCAAAACCCATTTGATTAGCAAGCCGGCGCCATGCTTGATAATGATATTTTCTGGTATCGACAATGACGCCATCCAGATTAAATATGCAGGCTTTGAACGGATGCATTATTTCCATAGATAAATTCCATAATCCAGCTGCGAAGTTATTGCAAATTTGACGGAAAGGCAGAAGCAAAAAGCGCCGGCAGGTTCAATAACCTGCCGGCGCTTAAATTATTCAAATGATTAGGCTTTAGAATTAGCGTCCAATCATCAATTTACGAACGCCAAACTCGGAGCCGGAGTGGAAGCGAACCAGATATACCCCATCGGGTAGGTCAGCACAATCCAAGCGAACAACATATTGACGATCTACATTTTGCGTGGAAAGTACGCGACCTGTAATATCGACCACACTGATTTCAAAAGATACGTCAGGCATATTTGCAAAAAATATTTGCGCTACGCCACTTGTTGGGTTTGGTCGAATTGATACGCCACTTAACCAGGCGGGTTCATTTGTACCGCTGGTGTTTCCAACAACTATACCTTCAACATCAGTCAATTTACAACCAGAAGCATCCACAATTTCCACGAAATAAATACCCGCAACCAAGCCTTCCAAATCTTTTGAATCACTAATAATTACTCCTTCTGCATTGGTCCAGATAAATGTGAGTGGTTGGTTGCCGCCTGAGATGTCGAGGTGAATGGAACCAACTCCCTGGTTATTAACATCGGGCTGAACCGTAGTGCCGTTTAAAACAATTGGCTCTGTTATTCCTACAATAAAGTTGCAGGAACCAACATTTCCATTGGCGTCGGTGAAGGTGTATACCTGTTTTGTTTCACCAACAGGGAACGTTGAGCCGCTGGGTAAGCCTTCTTCAAGATTCCAGGTTCCGCCATTGATAAGGCAATTGTCCTGCGCAACTGGCGCATCGTAGGAAACGGTGTTTTCATTCCAACAAGCAACGATATCCGATGGACAATCAACTGTTGGCGGCAGGTTGTCTTCAATGGTGACTACCACTGTTGTGCTGGATGTATTTCCAGCTTCATCTGTTGCTGTAATGGTAATGACCTGTTCGCCGAGGTCGGAACAATCAAACGCATTCGGCGAAATTTCTACTATGGCAGATGTGCAATTGTCCGAAACGGTAGCATTCAAAGATTGCATGGTAGCGGTAGCGGAGCCACTTGCATTCAATGCAAGGCTGGTATTTTGTGCCTCGATTTGCGGCGCTACGTTATCCACATCAATAACCTCATATGTCTCCGTGAATACACAACCATTAGCATCGGTAACGGAAGCTGTATATGTTCCAGCAGCAAGGTTTTCAATAAGCTCGGCGTTACCACCATTGTTCCATGCATAAGTGTATGGCTCAGTGCCATTACTCAAGGCAAGCATAATTGATCCATCCGCGCTCCCCGGGCAGCTAGCATTAACAATTGTAGGTTCTGCGCTGATTGCACAGTTAAACGCATTTACAACAACTGTTTGTTCGTCTGAACAGCCATTGGCATCCGTTACAATAACTGTGTAGGCTCCCGGAGCCAAATTTTCAATGTTCTGCGTTGTTTCACCAGTACTCCATGCATAGGTATAGCCCATCGAACCACCCATTGGGTTGGCGACGGCAGTGCCATCGTTCGCACCGGCAGAAGTTTCACCAGTTGCCACGGCATTTGCTTCAAGAAGTTCAGGTTGGGTGATCGTAACTTCCATAATTGCAGCGCAGTTCGTATTGTCGACCACTTCGACAGTATACGTACCCGGAGTGAGGTTAATGACTTCGGCAGTGGCTTCTCCGTTATTCCAGGTATAGGTTACCGGATCATTTGCTCCGGTTAGTGATACGGTTGCAGTTCCATCATTGGCGCCATTACAGGTTACGTTTGTATTCGAAACAGTAGCCGAAATGGTACAGTTGAACGCATTAACCACAGCAGATTGCACTGCAGTACAACCATTAGCGTCTGTGATAGTCGCAGTGTACGTACCTGGAGCTAAGTTTGAAATAGTTTGCTCTATTTCACCTGTATTCCACAAATAGGTATATCCGGCAGTACCGCCATTTGGTCCTGCAGTTGCAGTTCCGTCGTTAGCGCCTTGAGCAGTTTCCGCTGTTGCAGTCACATTAGGTGCCAAAACAGCAGGTTCTGTAATCACTACACTAACTGTTGCAGAACAGCTTTCACCATCTGTGATAATCACGGTGTAAGTGCCGGCGGCCAAACTGGTGACCTGGGCTGTCGTTTCACCATTATTCCATTCGTAGGTATACGATGCATTGCCACCTCCACCGGCAGCAGTCGCAGTACCATTGGCAAGGCCATTACAGGAAACATTGGTGCTGTTGTCAATTTCTGCCGTCACTGCTGTGCTTTGTGCAACAGCTGTTGAGGCAGTTGAAGTACATCCGTTCTCCGTATCTGTTACTAACAGCGCATAGTCACCGATAGCATCAACGGTTGGGGATGTGGTTTCTGCTCCGGATACAATGTTGCCATCAATGGTTGTCCACAAATAAGTGATCGCAGATCCCTGTGCTGACGCAGAACCGTCCAAAACTACTTGTGTTGTATTACAGTTCAAGTTTCCGGGTGTTTCAGCACTTGCCGCTGGCGGTGTCGTATTTTGGTCTACCGCAGTAGAAGCTGTGCTCGTACAACCGTTGGCCGGATCCGTAACAACTAAATCATAAGTGCCTGTCTCGGCAACGTTCGGAGTCGCAATGTCACTTGAAAAACCATTAGGCCCAGTCCACGCAAATTCAGCTGTCGGTAAAGCCGAGGCTCCATTTAATTCTATCGAAGTAGTAGTACAAGTTAACGTTCCTCCGGAGGCAGTAGCGCCGGGAAGGGATGTATTCGTAGCGACTTCGGCTGTAGCTGAATTTGTACAACCAGTGGTTGAATCCGTAACAATCAAGGTGTATTCTCCCGATTCTTCAACTGTTGGGTTTTGCATTGAAGAGCTGTAGCCATTGGGGCCAGACCATGAAAACCCGGGGTTGCCGGCGTCCGTTGTAGCTTCCAATTCGACCTGCGTTGTTACACAAGTCAATGCACCGCCTGTTGCGGAAGTAGATGGCGGCACCGTATTACCGGCAACAGATGTCGTATCCATTTTCACGCAACCGTTAGTCGAATTTGTAACCACCAGCACGTAATCGCCAGTGCCCTCGACCGTTGGCGTATACGTGTCACCTCCGGAAACAATACTGCCACCATTGATCGCCTGCCACGCAATACTGATATTGGTTCCTGTAGCACCACTGCCGTCAAGTACAGCAGTAGATTGAGCACAAGTAATCTCCATGGTTGGTCCGGCTTCTGCGCTTGGGGGGTCAATTGTGCTGGACACAATTATCGTAGCAAAGCCGGAACAATAAGTATCAACGTCCGTCACTTGCGCGGTATAACTACCAGCAGCGTTTACGGTTGGCATATTGGTCGTTCCTCCAGACACAATGTTGCCACCATTTGATGCAAACCATTCAAAATCATAGTACCCGCTGTAGCCTCCAGTAGCCGAGGCTTCTAATTGAATTGTTGGCGAAGTACAGCTGATTGCACCAGGCGGGTCAATCGTGACTGATGGGTAAACAGGTGGAGCAAGGGTGGTCGTTAGTGTTTTCGAGCAACCACTTCCATCCGTAACGGTACAAATATATGTTCCTTGCAAAAGCGGCGAGGCTTCTTCGCCAATCATGCCATTATTCCAATGATAACTAAGATTAGACCAACCACCGGAGCCCTCAACAATAATACTGCCGTAAATCCCGCTACACCCTACGGGCGTAGTTCCCGCCAGCGTGAGATCCAGGGGAGCCGGTGCGTCCTCAACCATAATAGGACCAGTTTCTCCAAGCCACCCCTGGGCATTTGTAATCGTACAGGAATACATTCCGGAAGGAATGTTATTTAAATCTTGGGTAGTGGCCCCGTTCGACCATGAATAGGTGTAAGGCGCAGTACCTCCCGATACTGAAATGTTGATTGCCCCTGTACTACTGCCAAAGCATTTGGTGTTGGTAACACCATCAATTGAGGCTGTTACTTCCAATGGTGGACAAAGGTTTGAACGTGATGCCCAAAGACCCGATGCGGGTTGTTGGCCCACTTCGTACACTTTTTTATCCGCAGGGCAAATCATAAATATTGTCGGATAATAAGTGACTTGATAAAGTCCCATAATACTGGGATAGTCAGCGATAGGATACGGTGTGCCGTCGGTCCAATCGCCAACCGTTCCACCGGTACATCCGGGATCATCCCAAATACACGGAATTGAGGTCGTGGCATCGCCTTCAATGCTGATAACATAGGCTTCATCAGTGCCCGGCGGGCCATATTGTTCCCATATATCTCTCAAGGCGTGTGAATTGTGATAGTTCCAACATGGAACACACCAGGTAGCAAAAACATCCAGATATACAGTCTTGCCCTGATCAAGCAAACTGTACAAGGAGATTACGTTACCGTTTATATCGGTAACTGTAAAATTGGGTGCTGTGCTACCATTCGGGATTTGGGCAAATGCAGCGAAATGCCCTACCCAACAGAAGGCAAAAAGTAGTAGGATTCTTCTCATAAGTTAGCAAATAATTTAGGTGCACATAATTAGGAGCGGAAATATAGGAGTTTTAACAGATGCAAGACCCATCCAGGCAAATTAATTACTGTATTGTCAGCAGTCTGGCAGGCTAATATTCCCAAAATCCTGGCGCAATAAGTAAATAATTTGCTGAAGCAGCGAAAATTTGCTGAATCCCTTCTCAAAACTATTCTATTTTATAAGCGCAAACAGTATTTCTATTTCCCGCAATTAACAAAAACAGCTGCCGTGTACCGTCCGGAATCAGGCTTAGGCAAAATGGTGTAGTACCCGCTAATGGAAACCCCGGATAAATTGTCCCTTTTTCACCATCGATTAAATATAATTGTCGTTTTTCCAGATTTATCGCACCCAGTTTGCCACAACAGCCCGAGTAGAATAGAGTATCTGCGGGCACAGGCAATTTCAAGATGTTTTTTTGCTCAAAGTGTTGATCCTCATAGCCTTCAATAATTAGCTGGTCGCCAAACAGCGTAGCATAATCTTTCCGTGGATCGCCGAAAATCTGTTCCAATACCATGCAGGAGGAATTCGCCTCTTTTCCAGTTCCAAGGTTTAACACAAAAGTCTTTCCGGTGAGGTTGCAGACGTATGCGCGTCCACTGGCGCTAGTACAGACGATTCGAGGGGTTTCTGATTCCGCATCAAACTGGGGCGGCGTTATTGAAAAATTACCCTCGAACTGCAACGATGCAAAATGTTCCGTTCCATTTCGATTGAAAACCGATAGCTGGCCGCTCAGGCTTAATACAGCCAGATAGTCTTTCGTGCCGTGTTTGAAATGGATCAGAGGGTGCTTTATTCGCCCCGCTCCCGATTTGGGGTTCCACCCCGGTAGCGGCCGCCCAAATTGATCAAAACCATAAAGATTGCCGTTTTGGCAAGCAATGAAAAAGGCGTAATTCTGATCGCCATCAAAATCAATGAGTGTTAAACCATTGATCGCAGGCGATTGAAGTCGCAATGGATACCCGGTCAGTGGTTGCCCCTCATCATCCAATATCCAAATGGCATCAGCCGTGTTGAACAGATAACAATTCCTGCCATTTTTATAATAATCAATGCCAAGGATGGCAGACTGAATAGGCCAATCAAGCTGCTTCCGCCATAGGATATTGCCATTCGTATTCAGTCGATATAATTGCAGCTGATTGTCTTGAATCAAAATTGCCGGTGCGTTCTCTTCTGCCGCATCTGCTACGAAAAAAGGCGCCGTGATAGCATCTGCTGCTAATGGGGTTTTCCATAAAATACCAACGTGAGTAGGCGTTTTGCTGGGAACGACCGTGGCAATGTCGCTGACAAACAAGTTGTCGTTTTTGAACCCAATGTCCAGGGCATGCATGCCGCTTGCTGCCAGGTTTGTCAGATCGTGCTGATTTTCGGTTATCCATTCCGGGTGAAAAAATTGTCGGATCAGCTGTGGCAAGTACGCTGCATTGAAGTAGCAAAACCCATTTCCCTTGCCGGCTAATTGCTGGTTTAACAGTAAAAAATCCGGCGCGTTGTTCAATGTCTGGCTGACAATATATTTGTCAATCACTAATTCTAAGGCTGACGGACTGGCGGCAAAAACCATGTAGTTGTGAATTTGTGCACAAACCGGATTCGCAAATTTCTCCTGTTGTGTCCCGACCAATGGCCCCAAAATCGACTGGCTCAGAAATTGCCGGATTTCATACGTTTGGTAGTCATACTTTTTCAGTGCCCCTGTCTGGGCGCCGTAAGCATCCAGATACCGATTGGCAAGGCCAACATCCCGAACGGAGAACACGAGGAATTGATCGTCCTTCAAATCCGGCGAAAACGGCTCTCCAACTACGTAAGCAAATTCATTTCCAGCCCACGGCAAAATATATTTTTGAAAATCGGTCGCAGGGCCTTCGTTCGAAAAGTATTGCCCGAATGTCGAATTGTCCTTAAAAGTTGCCCATAATGCCAAGGCCGTATTGTCCGGAAGGATTGCAGACAGACCTTCCGAATTCCATCGATCATTTGCTAATCCTGCCAATGGCTGATTTAAGGTTCCGCTCAAATTCCACTTTTGCCCATGCCGATAGATTGTCAGGCAATTAAATGGTGCTGAGAGTCGGCTGGGCAGATCGTGCCAAACGGATTTGAAAATGGAACTGCTGCGTTCGGCAAGTACACTGGGGCGCAAGCTGACTTGCAGGTTGGCTTCCGGAAATCTGGCATTTTTCAGCCACCAGGTATCACGGTCATCCAACTGGATCAGGGCGTCTTCAACAAGATACGAAAACCGCGAAAGCAGCAGGAGATTGCGCTGGGTTGCCAAAACCAATCTTCGGGAGTCTGAAAATTGGACGGAGCATACTGCGTGGCCTTTAAATTTTGAAACAGAAATATTGTTAGCCGGATCAAAATCGGCTATCAGTTTATCCAGATCAATTTCCTGCCCCAAATCAACAAGCAAAAGCGGATGCAAACTGTCGACCGCCTGCAAACTGAATGCAGCAGCTAAGGCAGGGGCTTCCGATTCAACAAGGGGTAGTTTTTTCTGCTGGAAAACCTGTTCTGCAAGGGAAATATCGCGGCGCAAAATTTGAATAACCATGAGTTGCGTAACCCAGTCCGGCAAGTCGGCGTCTGATTTGAATGCCCCGGGATTTTGGGCCGTCAAGACAAGTGCCGTTTGCGAAGGCACGGCTTCTAAAATATGGTAAGGCCTGCGCAACCAGATTACCCAGCTAAAAAGAACAATTAACAAGCCGATCGCTATTGTCGGAATGTGCCATTTTTTATACCTGGAAAATTTATTCATCGGAGTATTCGGGAAAAGGGCGTTTATGCAGAATTTGCCGCCTGTTGGATACCGAATCGTTTTCGGAGTTCCTTCCAGACAAAAACACGAAGGTTAATGGGTTTAAAATGCAATGCCAAAATACTTCGCCGCTGTATAAAACCAAGCCTTTTGCAGATCTAGTCGATAAAATATGAATCATCAACGCATGCAAACAAATCTTTTTCAGTGGACAGCTGCCTTGGGCGCAACGGCTGTAATTATTGGCGCTTTCGGCGCACATGGGCTAAAACCGCACTTATCCCCCTATCAATTGGAAATTTTTGAAAAAGGCGTACAATACCAATTTGTACATACGCTGGCCTTATTCGGAACGGCATTACTCTTGAGTCAGCAGGTGACCAACAACCTGCTGCGCTGGAGTGCAAGGTTTTTTATTGCCGGCATTTTTTTGTTCTCCGGCTCGCTGTATTTGTTGGCATGCCGTGATTTGATTTCAGTGTCGGTAGCATGGGCAGGGCCGGTCACTCCATTGGGAGGGCTCTGTTTTATTGGGGGCTGGATAACGTTGCTCCTTGCCGCCAAACGGTTTCAGACCGAATCGGTTTGAAAATAAATTGGGAAGGCAAGTCTGCAGACCGGCCTTCCCAATTATAACGTTTCTCGGTTTTGCTTACTTTAAGACGGAAAGTTTGCGAACAGCCTGTCCTTCCCGGGTTTGCAACATGACCATGTACAAACCGTTGCCCAGCTTAGATAGCGGGACTTCAATTTTGTTGTCGCCATTTTCAAAATGCACCTTTGGAAGATTCAGAACCTCCTGACCGGTAGTTGTAAATACCCGGATATTGGCATCAAATGATTGCTCCGCCTGCACGAAAAGGTTAGCATTTCCACCATTTCGAACCGGATTGGGTGCTATTTGCCAGGCGGTCAATCCTTCAATATCCCGAACTGCGGAAGTTCCCGGCGTTTTCAACGTGCGTTGGCGGACTGCGGCACATGTGACATACTCGTTGATCGGGCGAACACGCCAATAATATGTTCTGTTTGGCAGCAGCGTAGTAACCAATTTAGAATTGGAATTTACCATGAAACTCTGGGCATAGGGAGTAGCATAAGTGCTTACAAAATCAAACTCCAGCAAATACCAGGTAGCTTCCGGCAAATCTTGCCATTCAACTAACACTTCATCATAATAAGGCACCGTGGCGCCTGAACCAGGCGAAACAAGTAAATCAGTCGGTGTATTGATTTCCTCCGACGGTGGCGTATAATTATTGTCCAGATAATTGCGCGCCGAAGAGTTGAGGTCTGCCATCATGACACTTTTCTGCTGATTGGTGAACACGTAGTTGCTGCAATCATTAAAATAGCCCATCATGTTGTTTGCCATAGGTACCACATCTACATTGCCTGGATCTTTTGCACCACCATTATAACTACAGCTACTGGCATAAAGCCCAAAATTATAATCGGGTGGCGTGTCGCAAATTTTATCCGCTGCAGTATTGCAATTAGACCCACTCATGCGTTCGGTAGGAACGTTGCCCGGGGAGACCGAAGGAGCAATTGGCCAGGTGGGATCGCTCGAATCGAAGGGATTACTTTCCCAGCCAAAAAAGGTGTGATCCAGGCTAAAAAAGTGGCCGATTTCGTGGGGCAAGACAGCGTTGTTCGTAGCGCCGCTGATCTGGTCTCTGCGGCTTACGACCCAATCGCGCGGATTAGAATAATACGCCTGGGTTATCCCCGGGTTGTTGTTCCCCGACACTGCTTCATCAACGATATAAACATTCAGCGCATTAGGGTGGCGATTTGTCTGCATCGTAAACCAGCCATCCTGATTACTGTAAACGTTCGTTGCGTTGATGGAATAATTGAAAATGGTGTTTTGTGTGGGGTGCACGCTCAGGTAGAAGCGGATATCTGCTGTTGAAAACGCTTCATTTAGTGCGCATAACTGATCGAGCACCAGGCGTTCCTTAACTTTTCCAGCCCCGTTTGCATCACCTACGAGATGAAAATATACCGGAACGTACTGGACGGCACCGCGATCTGTTGCCCCACCAGCATTTGCTGTTTCTACATTAGCTATTGTGCGGTGTTCGTACATAAGTTGGTCTTCTGTGCTGTTCCCGCAAACACCCCGCGATTGCTGGGCATATACTCCGGTGGCAAAAGCATAGCCAACTGCGAGCAATAACATAAATTTTTTCATACCTTTTAGAAAGCTAGATTTGAATTCGTCTAATAAACACGAATGGTGACGCAAAGTTAAGGAACCGTACATTTCATGGCTTGTCCGGAACGGACATTTCTTTCTTCAAACTGAAAACAAACGGAACTACAGCCTTCAAAATGGGGTTATGGATTTGAAATAAAAAAAGCACCCAAAAAGAAACAATCTCCTGAATGTCCGCGTTATGTTGCCGATAATTTTGTCAAACTTAATTTACAAGTAACGATACCGAACATTATTTCATTTAATTTTGCTGAGCAATTCCAATTTATGTGCATTACTCACCCAAATTTCCAATTCAAATTTACAGAATTAAATTCTGTTGCTATGGCTACAAATAAGAGAACCCACGCCTGTTTTTGCATCTCCATACTGTTTCTGTTTATTTCGCAATTCACTACAGCGCAGGAGCGGAGTTACCCCCAAACTATTTTTGAACTACTAACCAAAGAAGAAGGTGGAAAATTCACTTTGCAGACTGACCTGATCAGCATTACCGAAAACAGAAGAAAAGACGAGTATACCCCGGCAATCCTGACGGCTCCGAACGGAAAATCGTATACGGTAAATATTCTTCCAAAAGGAAAATTCCGGCGTCAAAAGGCGGAGGTTCCCCCACTCAAAATCAAATTTCCCAAAAAAACACTTCGCGCAGATGGCCTGGACACCCTGAATGAGTTAAAGCTGATTTTACCATGTTTTGACTCCAGGGATGGCGACGAACTTTTGGCAAAGGAGTACCTGATTTACAAAATGTTTGAGCATTTGACCTCAAACTGTGTGAAAGCGCGACTGATCCAGGTTGAGTTGCGCGACAGTCATGTGGGAAAAACCCGAAAATCAATGCTGGGGATTTTGGTTGAAGACAACGAAGAAACGGCAGCCCGATTGAACGGTGTGGAGGTGGAACAATACGGCATGCCAGTAGACAGCCTGCAACTGAACCAGGTTGCCTTGGTAGCGATGTTCCAGTACATGATCGGGAACACCGATTGGGACATCGCCATGCTTCGAAATGTTCGATTGATCCGGCCCAGACAGGGGGAAGGTGTATTGGTCATGCCATACGATTTTGATTTTTCAGGATTGGTGGGCGCGCCATATGCCAGTCCGGCATCGGAAAGTGGTTTGGAGAGTGTATTGGATCGCTTTCTGATGGCAAATGGCATTCCAAGAGCAGACCTGCGGCGCGCCGCCCAAACGTTGACAAGTGCAAAAGATGACCTGTACAACATTTGTCACTCGAAGTATCTGGCCAGGAGCACATCCAACGACCTGAAAAAGTACCTGGATACCTTCTTCGACAGTATTGATAAGAATTTTGATGTTCCTGTTCGGAAAAGCTTTGAATGGACCCGATAATCCGCTGCGAGCAGAAAAAACAAACTTTGTGAAAATAGACTGGGCGCACATTTGTATTTTTTTACCTTTGCGCCCACTTCGGAGGAGTGGCAGAGCTGGTTGATTGCACCGGTCTTGAAAACCGGCGTGCCCGAAAGGGTACCGGGGGTTCGAATCCCTCCTCCTCCGCTGCATCCGCCGTAGCTTTAGCAAAGGCGGATTTTTTTATCCCGGGTTTTTCGTGCACGAAAAACCCGGGATTTTTTTTATTATTCAAAGGCATCCACGCTTTCTTACCTTTGTTGGCTATTCTACTCACGCTTTATACCCGTTTTATGAAGTACACTTACAAGTCGATTTTAGCCGGCATCTTCCTATTGGCTATTGGCAGTCAGGCGCTTGCCCAGCATTCTGTTGCCCGCGAATGGAACGAGGCCTTGCTTAGCGCTATTCGAAAAGACCTCGCTCGGCCGACTGCACATGCCCGCAACCTGTTTCACGTTTCCATGGCAATGTATGATGCCTGGGCGGCGTATGACTCCATTGCCGAACCGTTTTTGTTGGGAAAAGCCGTCGGCAATTTTTCCTGCGGCTTTAATGGCATTCCAAAGCCTTCAGATATCCAGGCGGCTCGTGAAGAAGCGATTTCATATGCGGCCTACCGGTTGTTAAAATACCGTTTTCAAAATTCACCAAATGCCCCAACCACTCTGGCGCAATTTGACGCTCTCATGGCTCAACTTGGGTACAGCACTGCATTCACTTCGACAAATTATGCTTCCGGATCGCCTGCGGCTCTGGGAAACTATATCGCTCAATGTGTTATCAGTTTTGGCTTGCAGGACGGTTCCAACGAAATAAACGGATATGCCAACCAATTTTATCAGCCGGTCAATCCGCCATTGGTCATGAAATTTCCGGGCAATCCGTCAATCATCGATCCGAACCGATGGCAACCCCTGACGCTTGATGTTTTTATTGACCAAAGCGGCAACGTCATACCATTCAATACACCTCCGTTCCTTAGCCCCGAATGGGGCAAAGTGGTGCCTTTTTCCCTAAAACCAACTGATCTGACAGTATACCAACGCGGTGGACATGACTATTGGGTTTATCACGATCCGGGCCCTCCACCCTATCTGGACACAGCAACGGTTGGCGGCATTTCGGAGGAATACAAATGGGGGTTTTCGCTCGTTGCCGTGTGGTCGGGCCAACTAGACCCCAATGACACCACCATGTGGGATATTTCCCCGGCTTCGATTGGTAATAACCATGATTACCCTACAAATTTTCCAGGGCTTCGAAATTTCCACAATTTGCTGGAAGGCGGTGATCCCGGCACCGGGTACCCACTCAATCCACGGACTGGCCAGCCCTATGACCCGCAAATTGTTCGGCGGGGCGATTATGCACGTGTACTGGCAGAATTTTGGGCCGATGGGCCAAATTCTGAAACGCCGCCAGGACACTGGTTTACAATTTTGAATTATATCAATGATCACCCGCTATTAGTAAAGAAATTTCAGGGGAAAGGACCTGTGTTGGATGATCTGGAATGGGATATCAAATCGTATTTCATGCTAGGCGGAGCCATGCACGATGTGGCTGTTACAGCATGGGGCATCAAAGGCTGGTACGATTATTTACGCCCGGTTTCCGCAATTCGAAAAATGGCAGATTTTGGGCAAAGTTCTGACCCGGATTTGCCCTCATACCATCCCGGAGGGATCCCGCTGATCCCCGGCCATATTGAACTGGTTGATGAAAATGATTCATTAGCCGGCCCGAGTTTTGAAAATGTTGGCAAAATCAAATTGTTTGCCTGGAGAGGCCCGGATTATATTCAGAACCCGGACACTGACATTGCCCATTGTGGATGGATTTTGGCTGAAAACTGGTGGCCATATCAACGTCCATCATTTGTTACCCCGCCATTTGCAGGCTACATTTCGGGGCACTCCACCTATTCCCGGGCGGCAGCCGAACTGCTAACGCAACTCACCGGTGACCCTTTCTTCCCGGGCGGAATGGGCGAATTCGATGCTCCGAAAAATGAATTTTTGGTTTTTGAGGAAGGCCCCAGCACTGATCTGGTACTTCAATGGGCAACATACCGGGATGCTTCCGACCAATGCAGCCTTTCCCGAATCTGGGGAGGCATTCACCCTCCGGCAGATGATATGCCCGGCCGCCTGATAGGTATTGAAATCGGGCACGAGGCATTTGACTACGCACTCAAATATTTCTATAAAGATCAGGACGGCGACGGATTTGTCAGCGTCGATGATTGCGATGACAATAACCCTACGGTTTATCCCGGTGCGCCTGAACTTTGTGATCAAATTGACAACAATTGCGACGGTCAGGTCGACGAAGGCATATTTCTGTACACGTATTACATCGATCAGGATGGCGACTCCTACGGATCGGCCGCAATTACTTTCGATACCTGCGCTGCTTTGGCACCTGGTGGCTTTGCCAATAACAGCCTAGATTGTGATGACAATGACCCGAATATCCACCCCGGCGCAGCCGAAATTTGCGATCAAATCGACAATGATTGCAACGGGATGATCGATGATAATATCCAATTGTACACCTACTACCTCGATCAGGACGGCGATTCATATGGCACCGCTGCCACCACTTTTGATACCTGCGCAACGGACATTCCCGACGGCTATTCAACGAACAGCCTGGATTGTGACGACAGCAACCCGGATATCCATCCTGGCGCAATGGAAGTTTGTGATGACATCGACAATGATTGCAATGGCGCAGCAGATGACGGCCTCCAGTTGTACACTTATTATTTGGATTTGGATGGCGACTCTTTTGGGACCGATATTCTGACATTAGCAATCTGCTCGACAGATACACCGGCAGGGTATGCGAATAACAACTTCGATTGTGACGATACCAACCCGGATATAAATCCAAATGCGATTGAGGTGTTTGATGGTTTGGATAATGACTGCAATGGGCTGATTGACGACGGGGTGTCTGCAACAAATGCGCAAAACGCGCTGCAATGGAGGTTGTACCCAAATCCGGCGAGGGAAATTTTGACCGTTCAGTATTCGTATTCCGGCCAATTGACCGCGCATATCAGAACCATGGACGGGCGTCTTGTTCAAACATCTATGATGGATTTTACAAACAACCATGCCGACCTGAATCTGAGTAATTTGCCAGGCGGCATGTATGTTTTGAATTTAATTGATGCTGAAGGTAGTCGACGCATTCATGCCCGGTTTGTTCGGTTCTGATTTGGATTGCAAGCGAACCTCGCGCCTGTTTTTGGGATTTTTTGTCAACGCTTAACAGTCAATTGCGTATTGCCTGATCCACGCACTATATTAACTCAATACTGGGGGTACTCCGCATTTCGCCCGCTTCAGGAAACGATTATCCAATCGGCACTCCAAGGCGAGGATTGCCTTGCCTTGTTGCCAACGGGGGGCGGCAAATCGATTTGTTACCAGGTGCCGGCACTTTGCCAGGAAGGCCTTTGCCTGGTAATATCCCCCTTGATCGCATTGATGAAAGACCAGGTGAGCCAACTCCGGCAACGCAATATTCCGGCAGCGGCAATTTATGCCGGCATGAGCCGCCGGGAGGTGGACATTATTTTTGAAAATGCTTGTAACGGTGCGTATAAGTTATTGTATATGAGTCCGGAACGGCTGCAAACTGACCTTGCGCGCGAGCGGATCAAACGCATGCAAGTCAGCTTGCTCGCGGTAGATGAGGCCCACTGTGTCAGTCAATGGGGCTATGATTTCAGGCCACCATACCTGGAAATTGCGGCTTTCCGGCAACAATTGCCAGGCGTACCTGTGCTTGCATTAACTGCTACAGCTACGCCGGAAGTTACCAGGGATATTCAGGATAAACTGGGCTTTCAAACACCTAAAATTCATCAGCAAAGTTTTGCACGGCCTAATTTGTCGTATTCGGTTTTATACGAAAATAACAAGCAAGAGAAATTGCTGGATATTCTGAAAAGTGTCCCGGGAAGTGGCCTGATTTATCTGAGTAGCCGCGGGGAGACAAAAAAGACAGCAGATTTTCTGCGAAAAAAAGGTATTCGTGCCGATTTCTACCATGCCGGACTGAGTATGGAAGCACGGACGCAAAAGCAATCGGATTGGATGCTTGGCAAAACACGCATCATGGCGTGCACCAATGCGTTCGGAATGGGAATCGATAAGCCCGATGTGCGATTGGTCGTGCATCTTGCCTTGCCGGATAGCCTGGAGGCGTACTTCCAGGAAGCAGGACGAGCAGGGCGGGATGGAAAAAAATCGTATGCTGTGTTGTTGTATACCGCCGGAGACGCTGACAACCTGCGTTATAACCTGAAACGGAACTACCCGGAAATTGATCTGATTCGCAAAATATATCAGGCATTAGGAAGCTACACACAATTGGCAACCGGAGCCGGAGCCGGGGCTAGTTTCCCATTGGATTTCCCGCTTTTTTGTCAAACTTACCAATTTGAACAAGGCCCTGCACATGCCGCGCTCCGTTTGCTTGAACAAGATGGCTTGCTCGCACTGTCTGACCCGGAAGGGTCAATG
This sequence comes from Lewinellaceae bacterium, assembly GCA_020636075.1. Lineage (GTDB taxonomy): Bacteria > Bacteroidota > Bacteroidia > Chitinophagales > Saprospiraceae > M3007. The sequence goes on from JACJYO010000002.1 coordinate 268,280, forward strand.
CCACGTGTCTTTATTACTGCCACCCGGGAAACGCTTTATGACTACCAATTGCGAAATAAACAGGCAGATGTGATCACCAAATTTCTGTTACGGGCCCATCCTGGTATCCAACAGGAGTTTATGGAGATCAGTATTGGTACCGTTGCGCGATATACTCAGTTGACACCGGACGTCGTACATAAAACGCTTGAAGCCGCGCACCAGGAGGGAATAATTGTATTTCAGGCGGCGCGGCAGGAGCCCTACGTTACATTTCTGAAAGACCGTGTTGCTGCTGAAAATCTGGAAATAGATTTTACACGGTTGAAATTTCGAAAAAAAAGAGCGGAAGCCCGCATAGACCAGGCAATCCAATATGCCGAAACGCTGCATTGTCGAAGCCGGCAACTGCTGGCGTATTTTGGCGAACCGGATGCCGAAGCATGTGGCATTTGCGATGTTTGCACCGGAAGAAACCAATCGGATGTTCCGGAGGATTTGTTCGTTTCATTGGAACGAAAAATCCGCGTCGTGCTAAAAAAAGAAGCCCTACCGGCCTCGGAAGTTCTGAAAGCCTTTTCAGGGCGCCGGCAAGAAGAGGTGGCCAGGGTCATTGGGTACCTGATTGATGAGGGTAAGTTGGTAGAAAATGAAGATGGCCTGCTTCATATTTCAAGCCAATAATTTACCCGGGGTACGCTTTAATTTTTGCGATCAGATTTTCTAAAAACAATGTGGTGTTTTCACCTGGCTCAAGCGTAATTTGAGCTTTTGAATAGCATGAGGACCGTTCAAGTAACATTTTACGAACAACAGTCTCCAGATCCTTATCCGGAACGCCTGCAAGTAATGGCCGTGTTTTGCGCTGTTTGATCAGTCTGGCAACGAGCACATGTTCGGGTGTATTCAAGAAAACAGTTACGCCTTGCCTGTTCATCCAATCGATATTGCTAAAAAAACAGGGGGTGCCACCTCCGGTTGCAACGATACAAGGTGGGTAAGTGCCCGTTTCCACCAGATAGCGCTGTTCAATCTGGCGAAACCCGTGCTCTCCATGCATTTCAAATAATTGCGCAATTGAAATCCCTTCGGCTTGTTCAATCAAAGCGTCTAAATCCACAAATGGCATCCCCACAAGTGTGGCCAGTTGCTTCCCGTAAAAGCTCTTGCCGCTTCCCATAAAACCTAGTAAAAAACAAGTTTTTTGCACGGTGTGCATCATTTAATCAACTTTAATGGCAAAGAAACTACAACTTTGCAACCCTGTTTAAAAATAAGAATTTACACATGAAAAACACATTGCTACTTTTCGTTCTTGCCTTGTGCTGGCTGGCTTGTAAAAATGACAGCAAGGATGCCGTCACTGAAATCCGGGATTCCGATGGCCCCAATAGCACCATGGTCCGGAATCCGGCTTCGGCCGATATGCCAACAGACACCAATCAACTTGCCCGCATTGTATTTTCCGAGCCGTCATTTAATTTTGGAGAAGTTGATGAAGGGGAAATTGTAGAGCACAAGTTTGCCTTTAAAAATACCGGCAAAGTGCCACTCATCATTCTCAATGCAAGTTCGAGTTGCGGATGCACCATCCCCGAATGGCCCAAGGACCCGGTTCCGCCGGGTGGCAGCGGAGTAATTCTGGCAAAATTCAATACAACCGGAAAAATGCACGATCAGAAAAAAACGATCTCCGTAACGGCAAACACCTATCCCAATGTCAATACGGTGGATTTGACGGGGAAAGTTAATCCCAAATAGATTATCCCCTAACAGGTAGAAAAACGGCCGCCTGGCAGAATTGCCAGGCGGCCGTTTTGTTGGAGGGAGAATGATGGGAATCGAACCCACGACCTCAAGTGCCACAAACTTGCGCTCTAACCAACTGAGCTACATCCTCCGTATTCAAGGCCGCAAAGATACATGCCTCAAACGTAATTTTTCAAGAATTAAAAGTGAGAAAATTCTCAAAATATTGTTCAGGCCGGTACCTCAGCCTTTGCAGGCTGCCAACTCCGGAGTTTTTTCAGCAATTTGTACAATTTGAGATTCAGAGACGGGTTGGCAGTGAAAAAATGTCCGTTCAGCGTCAGCCAGTCTTTTCCTTTTTCTACCTGGCGCAATTCGGTATAGGCAATGTGCTTCGCGCGGTCAAACGGTGCACGCCAGTAAATGCCTTTGTTCGTCATTGCAAAGCCTTCCCGGCAGTTGCCTTTGAGCGACAAATCACAGATAAAAAATACCCGCTCGTGGCGTTCGGCTTTTAGAAACTGCTTGCATGCTGTGGTTATCACGGGTTCTGGCATGGCAATAAAATCGAAGTAAAAAACCTCGTCTTCGTGGTCAAAATCCAGAAAATCGCGGATCATTTCCCAACGATCCGTTTTGTCGGGCCGGGCATGTTCGTATTTCAAAATGGCGCTGGGTAGCAATACGCCGTTAAGATCCGGACAAAACTGAATGATAAAATAATCGAGCAGTCCTTCAAAGGCATTTCCAATGCGCTGATCGATATCCGGCAGTGCTTCAGTACCAAAACGCTCCCAGCACACCGAAACCTCTTCGGCAATTTGTTCTGCGCGGATGGTATAAATATCATGAAACTTGGATTGGTAGAACCGCTCCACATAATCACTGTAAAAAGCCGGGTTAAGTTCCTCCTCTACCCTACCCCGTAAACTGCGGAAAAACAAGGCTTTAACCTGCTCGGTAATATTGTCGGAATCAAAATTTAGGAAATAGCGGGGCTCGTAAATTTTAGTGACGCCTTTGCGGCCTTCAAAATGAAAACCACAATGATGACAAAATACCGATGCCAGTGGATTGGCTTCGTCGCAGGCAGGACAATCTTTGGTTCGTTCAATCACCATATCGCCGCAGCGATGGCAAAATTTTGCTCCGGGGATCAGTTCTGCAGCACAATTAGGACAGCGATTCATGTGTGAATTGGCTAAAACAAAGTGAGTGTTTAGCCGACAAATTTACAACTTTTTGTTTTTTATTCAAAACATAAAGTTTCTATAAAATTTATTCTCCCATGAATTTACCGTACAAATCCGGGCGCCGCTCCCGAGTGCGTTCCAGGCTTTTTTCATGCCGCCAATCCTGGATCATTTTATCGTTTCCGGAAAGCAGGACCTCCGGAACGGGTAAATTGCGCCAAACTGCCGGGCGGGTGTACACTGGCGGTGCCAGTAAATCGTCCTGAAAGCTGTCAAACAGCGCTGAAGTTTCGTCATTGAGCACACCAGGTATCAACCGCCCAACCGTATCAACTAGGACTGCCGCAGCCAATTCACCACCTGACAAGACATAGTCGCCAATACTAATTTCCAGGGTGATAAATGTCTCCCGGATTCGCTCGTCGATGCCTTTGTAATGGCCACAAAGCACCAGAATATTTTCCTTGAGGGACATCTGGTTACACAAGCCCTGATTTAACACAACACCATCGGGTGTAGTGTAAATGACTTCATCATATTGGCGCTCTCCAAGCAGTTGCTCCAGGCAGGCGGCGATTGGTTCGGGTTTCATCACCATGCCGGCACCACCTCCGAAGGCATAATCATCCACCTGTTTGTGTTTGCCCGCACCGTAATCGCGCAGATTGTGCAAATGCACCTCCAGGAGACCGCGGTCTTTTGCCCGCTGCATTATGGAATGATTCAGTGGACTTTCGAGCAATTCGGGCAAAACGGTTACCAGGTCAAAACGCATAATTTAGCGGGCTATTTGTTGCAAAAAGGCCATAATATCGACACCGTCCGGGTAATCCGTCAGGCCAGGCTCCTGTGATTGACCGAAGGGAAGTATACGCCAGTCGGCTAGTTCCATGTTTCCAACGACGCATTGGATTTCATCACGGCGGCGGTTTAGTTCGGCATTAAGTTGATCGGAGCCGTTATAAAATTCGTAATGCACAGAAGCAATCCGGGCTTGCAACGACGAATCTTCTTTCAATAACAAGCAACCATTGTTTTTATATGGCGTATTGTTCAGGATGAGCAAGGTGAGGTTGTAGTCGAAGTTGTTCTTGTATTTATTGTGGTTTATAATATCCCGGTAAGCATGCAAGGCTTCCAGCAGGCGTTCAAAGTCATAGCCTGGCGGCAGGTATAGTTTACTCACGTTCCGGCAGCCCAGGCCAAAATATGTAAAGATATCTCGCCCCAGTGCATGCAACTCATCTTCGGATTCATGCCCGTTTAAGACCGCTACACCATTTCGATTTCGCCGGATAATGTGCTGATATTTAGCAAAATAGGTTTCGAAATACCGGGCTGTATTGTTGCTGCCAGTGGCAATGACAGCATCGAAGTTTTTCAGCGTATCCGAGCTGGCTAAAAATTCGGTGTACTCCCAGGATTCAAAATTCCAATCACCGAGTTGTTTGACCAAAAAAGGCAACAGATGTCTGTCTTTTTCAGAAAGTTTGACTTGCGCGCGCTGGCCGGAAACAAACACGCCAAGCCAATCCTGGAAACCAACCAGCGGCAAATTGCCCGCCATGACCAGGCCAACCACCTTTTCCGGGTGTGGAATGTCCGGAAATGCATACCCCGAAATCCAGGATTCCAGTTTTTCCCTGTCCAGAAAAGCATTGGCAATCGCATCCAGTGCATGCCGGATGCTTTCCTCTGTAAACCACGGGTTATCGACGTGTGCGCGTTGAATGGTTTGTTGCAAATCGACATCCGGCTCCTCCCGGAGGTAATGGCCTAATTCGGCTAGCAGATCAAGTCGTTCCTTTCGTTTCAATTCTGAATATTTTACCGCAAATGTACTGTTTCAACCGGTTTGGATATTTCCAGATCAGCCTCAACCCGCTACAGCTTCGGCACTGCAGGGAGCGAAGGATAAATCGCAATAACCGTTCGGCGGTTTTTTTGCCGGCCGGCGGATGACTCGTTGGACGTTAGCGGATAGAATTCGCCCTTGGCAATCGGTGTCAACTGATTGGCATTCACATTAAATTCCCGAATCAGCAGCCGAACAACATTTACAGCCCTTGCCAAACTCCAGTCCCAGGTATCGCTCAGGCCTTTAGCCCCTTTGGGGAGTTGGTTGTCGGTATAGGCTAAAACCTGCACATCGACTTCAGGTCGGTTGGTTAAAAATACCGCCAGGGGTTGTAACAGTTTTTGCCCGTCGACACTTACTGCAATACCATTTTTATCAAAAAGTTGCTCATCGGCTAGTGTAAGTAACACGGCATCGTTGCGTACTTCCAACGTGTTATCGGAATTGCCAGGGTAATTTCGCAGCAGCGTATTTTTCAGATCGTCTAAAATCTTTTGCCGGCTTTTTTGGGCCGTGCTTATGCTTTCCAGGGTGGCTTCCCGTTGTTGGAGCAATGCTGTTTTCCCGGCCAGGTCTTTTTCCAGGTTTGTTTTTTCGGAAAGCAATTTTGTGGAAGACTCCCCCATTTGCTGGGTACGATTGGTCAGTTCGATCTTGAGGTCTCTTAATTCGGCATCCTGGTTTCCCAGCGAGCGGTTCAGGCTGCCCACCTGCTCGATCAGGCGATTGGTTTCGCCCCGGCGATCCAGCACTTCCTGAACCAGTACTTTTTCTCGCGCTTCACATTGTTCCCGGGCCGAAAGCTCTGCGCGATAGACTTTGGAGGATACACAGGAGGTAAAAAATAACAGCAACCCAAAAACGGGCAGGTACGGTAATTGATGCATACGATGATTCATGTTTAGGTTGCGAACTTGGAAAGATTGAATTTGCATGGGTTGTGGCGCTTTGCGAATTTTGCGGGCTATGACACGATATACTGAAACTGGTTTTTTCATCTGTTTTTTGCTGGCAAACTGCTTGATGCATCCGGGCTGCACGGTTGACCCCAACAAATTGACAGGGACCTGGCAAGCTGTTGCTTTTTTTGAAAACGGGAAGACCGTTTCGGCGCCGCTGGATTCCGTCCGTTTGTATTTGACCAATAATGCGGGGTATGCGTTCAAGAGCCAGGGCTATTACCAGGAAGCAGGGAGTTACCGCGTTGCGGCATCCTACCTGTTTTTGGAAGACACAACTGTTGTGCCTAAAAAAGAAAGAACGGTAAAAGTGCTGTATTTGTCTTCGGATACACTCAAAATTGAGATGAAAAAATCCGGGAACAGGCAGGTTTTATTTTTCAAACGTCAATCCTGACGCAAGAAACTATCCAACGATCCAAGTTGCCCGGCCACAACACGTCCGCGTGCATCGCGTTCCAGCCTTCCCACTTCCACCAGTGGGTCGTGTTCAAAAAACAACAGCTGGTTTTCCTGTATCGCTTCATCCAATATTTCGGCTTTTTCTCTCAGTGTTTCGAGTGGTCGCACATCATAGGCCATAATGTACGGCATGCCCAGATGCCATTGGGAAGGAATGGTGTCGGCACAGTAAATCAATGTCCCAAGGTCGGTGTCGAGCACCGGTACCATCATTGCCTCCGTATGTCCGTAGAAAAACCGCACCCGAAAGCCGGGTAAAAATTCAATATTCTGCTCCACATCCAAAAAATTAAGGCAACCTAGTTCCTGAAGCGGTTTGATGTTTTCTGGCAAAAATGAAGCCTGTTCGCGCGGATTCGGGTTCGTTGCCCAACGATAATGCACTTCGTTGGTCCAGTAGCGGGCATTGGGGAAACTGAGTTCCACGCGCCCTGTTTTTTCATTGAGCCACAGGGCGCCACCACAGTGATCAAAGTGCAGGTGCGTCAGAAAAACATCGGTGATGTCCTCGCGTTGGACTCCGGCTTGCCTTAGCGAATCGAAAAGATTTTCGGTACCGTGCGGCTCAAAATGCGCCCTGAATTTGGCATCCTGTTTATTTCCAATGCCAGTATCGACGAGCACTTTCCGGTCGCCAATTTCCACCAGAAGTGCCCGCATCGACCAGGTACACATATTGTGTAGATCCGGTGGGTTCATTTTTTCCCACAACCTCCGGGGCACGATGCCGAACATTGCGCCTCCGTCAAGTTTTAAATAGCCTGTATGAATTGTGGTGATTTTCATTTAAGTGGTTAAAAACCAATTTTCTTGGTACCCTCGGTAGTCGATTGTTTGAGTGCAGCCATTCGGATCGCCGTAACTGCAGCCTCAACGCCTTTATTTCCATACTTGCCGCCTGACCGGTCGAGTGCCTGCTGCTCATCATTAGGTGTAAGGACGCCAAAAATAAACGGTTTGCCTGTGGCAATGCTCAAGTTGGTCAGCCCGGAAGCAACAGCTTGATTAATATACTCGTTGTGGTTCGTTTCCCCTTTGATGACACAGCCCAGGCAAATAACCGCATCCAGTTTTTTCTGTCCATTCAAAATGCGCGCGCCGGCAGGCAATTCAAATGACCCGGGCACCTGGATCGTGTGAATATTTTCCGGTTTAGCCCCGTGCTTGAGCAAGGTTTCAAAGCAACCCGCATACAAGGCGTGTGTAATTTTGGCATTCCACTCTGCTACCACAATTCCAAAATGCATAGAATCGGCTGCCGGAATATTGCTTTCATTGTACTCGGATAAGTTTTTAGATGAACTTGCCATAGTCGTTCAATTTCAACCGCGTTTGCGCGAAAACTTGTAAACTGGTTCTTTAACGGAATATGCTGCCGTGCCGCCCCCGACAGGTGCCAAGCGGTAAAAAGTGAGGTTATCGTTGGTGCCATCATAGCGGAACCCAAAGGTTTGTTCGGAATTTTCCTTGTCCGATCTGGAAAGCGTGATGATATCGATTTCACTTCCGGCAACAAAGCAGTCGCCGGCATAGCAAACTTTGTAACGGTCGAAAAGCGGCCAGTTCAGGATAAAACCGCCCGGTGTAAATTGAATATTCTCGCCGGCGCCTTTGCCTGTTGTAGCAAACGCCCCGTTCAGTAGATTGTGGTTAAGTGCTGTAACAAATGCCGAAGTTCCATCCGCCGTATTTGAAGCCGATTTAATGAACCGGTCCAGTTGAGCGCGGCCTTTCGTAGCATCAAACATGGTGATATCTTTTTGGCCCTGGGAATTGTACACCAGATAAACGGATTTGCCCTGACTTGCATTTTTCAGTTCCAGCGTATCGTCGTTAAACTGCACGGGTAAGGCCCATGATTCAATTCCATTGTGGCAAATAGCACTGTCCGGCTTATTGGGATCAAAAGAAATGGCAAAGGCATATGGAAGGTGTGCATTGTTCATCGCGCTCAATACCGAACCATATTGATCGGCGCGGCTGCAAAAGTCGATAGCCACCCAATGGCCGGCCAGTATCCGCGGACTGGCAAAATTGTTTTCAGGTTCGTTCTGGTCACCTGCACCTTTAGAATCCTGTTTGCACGCTGCAAAAAGCATGGCCAGAATACAGCCAAGCAAAAGAGTATTTTTCATGTTTCGTCAAAAATTTTATCTACCGCATACAGTTGCGGGGCGCAAAAATAGCATCCGGCTTTGGCTTAAAAAACTCCTTAACGTAAGAAGCGCACTTTGACAAAAAAACGCGGGTCGCGCGCGCCAATTTGCCGTGCCGCAGCAGAGGAGAGCACCACTTCAATATTGCTTTCATACCCGGAAGGAATGCGCCCGATTACTTTGGCATACACGGTTTTCCGGCTCATTGGATTGGTAACTGCCATGACTGTGCCAATAACAGCTTCCCGATGTAACGCATACAAGTCGCCTTTTTCATTGCTGTTGCGCTGCCAAAAACACACACCCTGCGAAACAACTTCTTTCCGGCTTCGCTTTTCGGTCTCATAACGCTGCCGGTGTTCGCCGCCTGATGTAGGCGCCATGGATGAGCGCCATTCAGCCCGGATACCTTCGATACCCATCCAGCCCATGTGGAGGAGTTGACCGGGATAAATGCTTTCAGACTTGAGCTGGTTGCGTTGCAAAATGGTATCAATGGGCATATTGAAATACCGTTTGCAAATTTGAAACAAATTGTCACCCGCTTGCACGACGTAATAGATCGGCACGAATTGGGCTATTTTGAAATTTTTACCTTTGTAACGGGTAATCGCCCGGTTAGGAATTGGAACGCTGATCAACACTCCGATTTTAAGCACAGGATCAGTCTGATACTCCGGATGCAGCTCGTACAATTCCTCGAGACTAAGTCCGTAATACCGGGCAACGGAGAACAACGTTTCCTTGGGTTTTACCAGATGATGAATCAATTTCACCCCCGACTCAACCGTAAGTAACAAGCTGTCATTTGCCGTTAAAAGATTTGATTTGGGTTCAGTTTGGCCGACGGCGCTAATCGGGGCGCCGATCGCAAATGCGAGTAATAGGGGCAGGAATGTGCGCATAATGTTTCTCAAAGATGTGCTGCAAAAGTACATTACAACACAGGTAAAACGGATAAAATAAGCATAATTGTATGATTCTTGGAGTTATTCCTGCCCGGTTCGCCTCCACTCGATTTCCCGGAAAACCGCTGGCACTGATCAATGGAATTAGTATGATACAGCGGGTTTACCTGCAAAGTTTGCAAGCCAAAATGATCCAAAAATTGGTCGTAGCCACAGATGATGAACGAATTTTGGAACATGTTCTTGGTTTTGGCGGCCAGGCGATGCTTACCCGATCTGACCACCTCAGCGGAACGGACCGCTGCGCAGAGGTAGCACAACTCTTCCCGGACGCTGAAGTGATTTTGAATATTCAGGGCGACGAGCCGTTTATCCAGCCCGAGCAAATAGACCTGCTGGCGAATACGCTGCTTCAATCCACAGGATTTGGGATAGCCACTTTGGCAAAATCAATTCACCAGGCGTCAGCATTGCTCAATCCAAATATTGTGAAAGTGGTCTTTTCTCAAAAAAATGCTGCCATTTATTTTAGTCGCCATCCAATTCCGTATTGCAGAGGCCAGCAACCCGAAAACTGGCTCGACCATACACCATATTTCAAACATATCGGCTTATACGCATTTCGACGGGAAGCGCTTATGGAGATAGCCGGGCTCCTGCCCTCCCCATTGGAACAGGCCGAATCGCTGGAACAGTTACGTTGGCTGGACCACGGCATTCAAATTGCCGTAGGCGTTACGACTCTGGAAACAACGGGAATCGACACACCGGAAGACCTCGCAAGTTTAGGATACTAGTTCTTCATAAGTACCCAATTGCCGCACCAGCACATGGGGCAAGCCTTTGGGGTTTCGGGTAATTACCGGTCTGAAACGCGCATTCCAAATAAAATCGCTGGCAACATAGGAGCGGCGGGCATGTACCAGCTGCTGATTGGCCTCATCGGTTCCTTTAACCAGAACCAATATTTCCGCATTGGCCTCGAGCAAATCTTCTCTGGTAAAGCCCCAAAGCGAACTCTGGTCATTTATTTCGTGCACAACTGTCCACGACAGGGAAAAAAAGGAGATTTTAGAAATCTCAAGCGGCAGGCCGTAGAACTTCCGGACGATAGCGCCGTCGTCGTCGCGTTGATTCATGGCAAGAATCACCTGCACTTCGGTTTCAAGCAACTCGCTTTTCCGGGCATTTCCCATCCGAAACATCAAGCCTCTGCCATCGCGATAGGGTGCCATAAGCACATTTTCACTGAAAACAATCCGGGCCGTGGGCCGCGAAAACCGCCCGTATAACAACCCGGAAATCAATGCAAAGGTCAACAGCCCCATAAACGACTCCAGTGAAGCAATCACATTGGCTGTAAAGCCAACCGGGCTGATATGGCCATAACCCGTTGTCGTCAGCGTTTGGGTACTGAAAAAATATACATGGGCAAAATCATCCCAACCTGTACCACCAGGCATTCCCATTAATTGATCTGTCCCAACTAACATAAACAGACCGGTGAACACCAGGTTGAGTACGATGTAACTCCCGAAAACCAATAGAAAAAACATGGACCAGGGCATAGTGACCAGATGAAAATAAGTATTGTCCCACCGGCTGAGATACTGGCGCTCCACATTGAAAGTGCCGTCCGGGTTCATCATCCGGCCATCTGTAGTTACATTTTTTCCAAAACCCAACTCATGCTCTACCTGGTTGCCAAATATTCTGCGTGGAATTCGTACCATGTTTGTGCTGATTTATTTATCGTGATTACGGCTTCAAAAGGAGACATTTGCTCGAAATCTTCATACACCGACAAAACGGGTATTTGGGCAAACAAATGCCCGTAATAAAGGTTTTATTGTTGAATTCCCCTGTAATGCTTTCAAGTTGTCCTATTTATGAAAAACCGTGCTATTGTTTGGTTTCGCCAAGACTTGCGATTACACGACAATGAGGCCCTCAGTACCGCGCTGCGTATGGCCGATGAAGTTATCCCGGTCTATGTTTTTGACGAACGCGTTTTTAGTGGTAAAACCCGTTTTGGCTTTCCCAAAACCGGAAAATTCAGAGCCCGGTTCATTCTCGAAAGTGTGGAAAACTTGCAGCAGAACCTGCGTGAAATCGGCTCCGACCTGTTTATTCGGATTGGAAAGCCCGAAGCGATTATCGCCGAATTGGCACACCAGATAAAAGCCACCTGGGTGCTTTGCAACCGGGAACGCACGCAGGAAGAAGTGTTGGTTCAGGATGCTTTGGAGCAAAAACTTTGGAGTATCGGGGTTGAGTTGCTTTATTCCCGCGGGAAAATGCTTTACCACACCCAGGACCTTCCGGTGCCCGTACAACACACTCCCGACACATTCACCCAATTCCGGAAAGAGAACGAGCATATCACGCCGGTTCGGGCCCCAATCCCCTCCCCTACAGCCCTGCCAACGTTTACTGCCGGACTTGACTTGGGGCAATTGCCGACCATTCAGGATTTTGGCCATACGCCTTTTGAAATGGATCCCCGCATTGCGCTGCCATTCAAAGGCGGCGAGTCAGAGGGCCTGCTTCGGCTTCGGCATTATTTGTGGGAATCCAATGCGATTGCTACGTATAAAGAAACCCGTAATGGGCTGATAGGCAGTGACTATTCCTCCAAATTCTCACCCTGGCTGGCTTCCGGATGCTTGTCGCCCAAATTCATTTTTCATGAAATAAAACGGTACGAACGCGAACGCATTGGGAATCAAAGTACATACTGGATGTTCTTTGAACTGCTCTGGCGGGATTTTTTCCGGTTAATGGGTAAAAAATACGGCAACCGGATTTTTATGCGGGGCGGCACCCAAAGTAAAATCAATGCGCATTTAAAAAACAACCGCGAAAAATTCACTGCCTGGGCAGAAGGCCGTACCGGAGTCCCCTTCATTGATGCCAATATGCGCGAACTGAATGCTACAGGTTGGATGAGCAACCGCGGGCGACAAAATGTAGCCTCCTTTTTGGTGAAAGACCTGAAAGTGAACTGGCAAATGGGTGCGGAATATTTCGAGTCGCTGCTGCTCGATTATGACCCTTGCAGTAACTGGGGCAACTGGAATTATGTGGCCGGAATCGGCAGTGACCCACGGGAAGACCGGTATTTCAATATCCTCAGCCAGGCGCGTAACTATGATCCCCAGGGCGATTATATCCGCTTATGGTGTCCGGAATTCAAAAAAGTCCCTGCCGACGCTATCCATCGGCCCGATCTGATCAGTCCGCAAGAGAAGAAGTCTTATAATCTTGGGAATTACCCGGTTGCAACCAGGCATTTTGAAAAATGGGCAGGGTGATTTTTGCAAAAAACTGAAGAGATGGAAACTTTGGTGTGCGGAAAAATCAATGCGCGTTTTTTTCTTTTCGTTTCCGATATGGGCAATGTCGGCAACCACTCCCACAGCATTTTCCCCGCTGAAGCAGGTAATACTCCGTAAATACGCAATAGCCTTTTTCCAAGTAAAAATCACGCCCTTGGACTAGTGCTGGCTCCTGATTATCCGGATTTGTTTTCTCTGACATTGCGAAACTTTGCAATGCAAACATTGAACCGGCTAAAAAGTTTGGAAAAACTAACAGAGTCACCCGACATCAGATTCAGAATGAATGATCAATACCGGTGTGCTGGTGTGCAGAAGCATGTCCTTTGAAATACTGTGATGCAGTAAATCCTCCCAAAAGGAGCGCTGATGGGTTACAAAAACAAATAAACCAATACGTTGCTCAAAGGCGTATTCATGTAAACATTCTACAATGTCATCACCCACGATCTTTTTGAAGAGAAACGGCATGTTCGCATCGGCGTACACATAATTTATTTCAAATAGCCGTTTTTCCAGTTCAGTTCCGGTTTCAGCAGCCTGCCCAACATGAACAAAATGCAGTTGTCCGTTAAACCTTCGGGCAAATGCTACAGTTTGCTTGATCGTCAGCGGATCAAGCGATTCGAAATTGCTGGCATACAGGATATTGTGAAACCCCTTGTATTGCGCCTGAGGGGGAACGAGTAAAACCGGACAATTGGCCGTTTTTGAAACGGCGATACTGACCGAACCAAATAACTTGCGGGTAATATTCCCCCGCCCGGTTGTGCCCATGACAAGCAGATCAGCCTTTTGCGACATCGCCTGCAAAACTTCTTCCGGGAAGCCAAAAGCAATATTAGTGCGTAACCAGGGTCGGTTAGTGCCGGGTTCAATCTCGCCATCGCGTTGCATGGACATACTGCCAGGACAGGTGACATCGCTGTCTTTCGTGGCTTTGCGCACAAACGCATCCACTTCGTCCTGCATGGTTTTGCGGTAAGAGGATAAAAAACCGGATGTTGATGGCTTTGCGCCTTCGAAAATACTGTCCATCACATAAATCACTTCCATGTTTGCATCAAACAGATGCGCCAACTGGCAGGCATATAACAATGCATTTTCAGAGGCTGGACTCAGGTCGACAGGCACCATGATTCGCCGCAAACGATAAAGTTTACTGCGCAACAAATTGCGGTTGCGCAGCAAACTTTCAATTTCATCCACACTTGGGACAGTGCCCTCCGACACAATTTCACCATCAAGCATCAGCGCAGGGGGATCGGTTACCCCACTCGCATAAATTTGGTTGTACTCGGAAATCTCCTCCACCTTCCCCTGAATGGGATATTGAGCCAGCGCCAGGGAGAGGTTCTTCCGCAAGGCATGCATTTTAGCGTCGCCTGTTCCAAATATCTGAATCGTTGTCATGTATGTAGATGCGCTTGTGGCGATAAGCAAATCGGGTATTGTAAAAAAACTATTTCAGGAATCCACTAGTCCAGGTTTTCATAAACCATATGCGGCTCTTTCGGCTTTTCATTGATGATGGCTTTAATGACATCCTGCGTGGTTACGATGCCAATCAGCTCATCATTTTTCACTACCGGCAGGGCGTGGAACCAGTTTTTGCTAAAAATTTCCAATGCAACGTTGATCCGGTCATCCGGCTCCAGTTTTCCCAGGCCTTTGGTCATTATGTCTTCAGCCTTTTTATCTGCCAAAAGATTGGAAACTTCTTGCTCGCTGGCATGGTTTAAACCCCCGGTAAAATGCTGGAAATCAGTTTTGGAAATTATCCCAACGATTTTTTTGAAGCGCACAACCGGTAAATGGTGAAAACTATGCTGCTCAAAAATCTTTTTTACGGCAAGTAAAGTTTCTTCGGGGTTGACCGTCACAAGATCGGTCTCCATGATTGTCGAAATCGGTGCGTAGGCGTTCATGTTTTTGCTTTTTAATGATAATGAAAGAGTTAAGGATAAAACAGATTAATTGTCTATTGCAAAAATGGCCGTTCTTGACAGGCAGCACGCATGACTGAACTCAGTGCAGAAAATGATTTCAGTCAGTTAGGGTATAAACCACTGATATTGTATTTTTGGACCTCAGGAAACAAGCATGCGCATGAAGAAAATTCTGATTATTGAAGATAATTTGGAGGTTCGGGAGAATTTATCCGAGATTCTTTCGCTTAGTGGTTATCAAACTATAACCGCTGAAGATGGAAAAGTTGGCGTTGAAAAAGCGATTGCGGAAATACCCGATTTGGTACTGTGTGATGTGATGATGCCGGAATTGGATGGTTTCGGTGTTTTGCATATTCTAAGCAAGCAGGTTAAGACTTCCGATATTCCATTCATATTTCTAACCGCAAAAGCCGAGAAGGATGACTTCCGTAAGGGTATGTCGCTGGGCGCCGATGATTATATCGTCAAACCATTTGATGACACGACGCTGTTGCAAACCATCGAAACGCGCTTAAAGAAAAATGAGCGGCTACGTGAAGCATCTGCCAAACAAAGCGGTGGCGGGCTGGAACATTTCATCAATGAAGCAAAAGCGATGGAGGCCATCCAGCGGCTTTCTGAAAATCGGGAAAACCGGCAATACCGAAAAAAAGATCCGATTTTTCAGGAAGGAGAGGTGCCGCGTTGGCTTTTTTACATAGAAAAAGGCAGTGTGAAGATTTTCAAAAGTAATGAGGATGGACGTGAATTGATCCTTCGGGTAGCCGGCCCCGGGGAGTTCCTGGGCTATCTTGCGTTATTGCAAGATGATCGTTACCCGGAAAGCGCCTCTGCTTTGGAGGACTCCAGCATTCGACTGATCCCGAAAGACGATTTTTTCTCCCTGGTTTATGGCCACCGGGATGTCAATGCCCGTTTCATCAAACTGCTTGCCGGCCATGTAGCCGAACAGGAACAACAGTTGATCGACCTGGCCTACAATTCTGTGCGAAAACGGGTAGCCACATCAATCATTCACCTGTTTGACCAGGGGTATCGGGAAATAAACCTCCTGCGGGAAGACCTTGCTGCCTTGGCAGGCACGGCCAAAGAAACCGTGATCCGCACACTCACCGATTTCAAATCGGAAGGTCTGATCGATATTCGCGACGGGTTCATTTCGGTGTCCAAGCCAGATAAGTTGCGCAACATGCCCAATTAGATCAACCGCCACACTGACAACATTTTGGCCAAAAAAAATGCGGGCAAGCTTCATGAGCTTGCCCGCATACTTTATTTGAAGAACCTTCTTCAAAGGAGCACCGTCTTTGGTGCAACGAATTGGTTTTTGGATTAAAAGAAAAGCGATTAAAACTGTTGGTGAGAAAGCAAAAGTTAATCAGGTTGAGGCTAAAATCATGCCAACAAACCCGCTCAAAGGTATGGGATTTCAATCAAACTCATATATTTATGGCGGAATCACCCAATTTAATTTTTTAAACCTAACATCAAAATGGACAATCAAAACCAACCTCTTGATGCGGATATGGATCCGGCAGGAGAAAACCCTCAGGAACTAATCATTACCGAGAACATCCGGCAATACTGGACCGAGTCCAGGAAATGGGGGCTGTTTTTTGCCGTACTCGGATTTATCTATCTCGGCTTTCTGTTACTTTCAGTTTTGGGAATAAGCAGCATGGGTAATGGCGGCATTTTTGCCGGGGTGTTTATGCTGTTGATTGCCGGCGGGCTAATTTTCGTACCCGTCTGGTTGATCTTCCAGTTTTCCCAAAACCTGAAAAAAGGTCTGGAAACGGAAAGCATAGAAGCCCTCGGGTTGAGTTTCACAAGCCTCCGGCGGTTATATCAGTTTGCCGGAATCTTAATGATCGTTATTCTGGCCTTCTACGCCATAATGTTTCTTTTTATGCTCACATTCATGGCCGGCAGAGGCGGCATGTAAATTTTAACCATCTAAAACCAACAGAAAAATGGAATACTTAGATCAGGATTTTCAATCATCCGCTTCCCAATTACAACCCACTCGTGAAATTCGTGAAAACTGGCGGATTACCGCGCGCTGGGGAAATTTTCTGGCAATTATTGGATTTGTTTTTATTGGGTTTGGCCTACTTGCAGCATTTAGTTTGTCGACCGTGATTAATATGATGTCGGCAATGGGGGGCAGTAACCCTGCGCTCGAACTACTTGGATCGATGGGCGGTTGGCTTGCTGTTGTCGTATTAATAGGCCTGGCGGTTCAATTTATGATCGTACTATTTCAATATCGGTTTGCCAAAAACCTGAAGATTGCTGTAATGCAAACCGATCAAACCGCTTTGGAAGAAGCCTGGTTGCAGTTTCGCAACCTCTTCCGCTGGTATGGCATAATGATTATTGCCAGTATAATTATTGGCCTGTTAGCCAATATAGCGATGTACGCTTTTTTGGCCAGTTCAATTAGCCAATAAACAATCGAGACGAAATAACTATTAAACATCCCGGCTTTGACTGATTCATTGAACAGTTCAATGCCGGGATGTTTTCGTTTATCCTTACTTCAAAATGTGTTTAACCTTAGGCCGATGGGGCGTAATATCTCCAATACGCGCTTTTTTGGCCTCCTCGTAGTCTGTGAAATTGCCCTCAAAAAACACCACTTCGGCATCATCTTCAAAGGATAAAATATGCGTAGCCAAGCGATCGATAAACCACCGGTCGTGGCTAATGAGGAGTACGCAGCCGGCAAAATCATCCAGGGCATCTTCAAGCGCCCGGAGTGTATTCACATCAATGTCGTTGGTCGGTTCATCGAGCAGCAGCACATTGCCGCCATCCTTCAGTGTCATGGCCAGATGCACGCGATTTCGTTCACCACCGGAACAAACACCGAGTTTTTTTTGCTGGTCGGAGCCGGTGAAATTGAATCTGGAAATGTACGCGCGTGCGTTCACTGAGGTGTTGCCCACCGCCAACATTTCATTGCCTTCGGAGATGATCTCATAAATTGATTTTTCAGGCAGCAAGGCTTCATGGCTCTGATCGACGTAGCTGATTTTTACCGTATCACCTATGGTTACCGTGCCGGAATCTGGTTTTTCCCGGCCGGTCAAAATTTTAAACAGCGTACTTTTTCCAACACCATTGGGCCCGATTATACCTACAATGGCGTTTTTCGGAATTTCAAAACTGAGGTTTTCAAACAGTACCCGGTCGTCAAATGCCTTGGTCAGGCCACGCACCTCGATCACTTTGTCGCCCAAGCGCTGCGCGGTTGGTATCCAAAGTTCCAGTTTGGCTTCTTTTTCTTTGGTGCCTTCTCCAGCCATTTTTTCATAAGCATTCAAACGCGCTTTCCCTTTGGATTGGCGGGCTTTTGGCGACATGCGTACCCAATCCAACTCACGCTCGAGCGTTTTACGGCGCTTGTCTTCTTGTTTTTCCTCGAGGGCCAATCGCTTGGCTTTTTGCTCTAACCAGGAGGAGTAGTTGCCTTGCCAGGGAATGCCTTCACCGCGATCGAGTTCGAGTATCCAACCGGCAACATTGTCGAGAAAATAACGGTCGTGCGTGACGGCAATGACCGTGCCCGGGAAGTTTTGCAGGTATTGTTCCAGCCAGCCCACCGACTCGGCATCAAGGTGGTTGGTCGGTTCGTCCAATAGTAGAATATCGGGTTGACTAAGCAGCAGACGAGCCAAGGCTACCCGGCGCCGTTCACCGCCCGAACACACCTTAATCGGTGTGTCGTCGGGTGGGCACCGCAAGGCATCGGCGAAAAGCCCAATTCGATGATCTAATTCCCATCCACCCAAGTGCTCGATCTGTTCCAAAACCTCACCCTGGCGTTCGATGAGTTTCATCATTTCATCATCATCGGTAACTTCGCCAAGCTTAACCCCGATTTCTTCATTTTCATCCAAAAGCGATGTTATGTGCTGCACCGATTCCGCCACGATCTGGCGAACGGTTTTCGATTCATCCAATTCGGGTTCCTGGGCGAGATATCCGATCTTAAATTGCTTTTCAAATTCAATTTTGCCTTCATAGTTTTGGTCCAACCCGGCTATAATTTTTAGCAGAGTGGACTTGCCGGAACCATTCAGGCCCAGCACGCCAATCTTGGCGCCGTAGAAAAAAGAGAGCCAGATGTTCTTCAGGACTTGTTTGTTGGGTGGATATACTTTATTTACACCCGACATGGAAAAAATGATCTTTTCGGACATTGTTCAGAAGTATTGCAAATGAAAATGCGGTTTGGGCGCGCAAATGTCGGGAAAAAGAACTGAGTTAAAAGCCCAGCCCGGCGATTTCTTCCAGATTACTTCAGCCATCTCCAACCTTCTCTGGACTTTCTTGTTAAACTTGCCTTTCATTTCCAGACAGACAAGTTTGTTTCACATGCGTAAAACACTGATCCCCTTTTTCGATATCCCCCAACTTGCCAAAACGGACCTGGCTTATGCAACACTCGACCCCACATTGAAGCCTTTTTACCGCTATGCTCCTGTTCTGGAAAATTTTGAAAAAGTTATTGCAGACCGGGCAAGTTATCCGGTTGACCGGGCCACATTGGTGCGCGTGTTGAAGGGGCAATACACTGCACTTCCCGACAACGAACATTGCCTGGCACAAATCAATGCCTTGTTGGACGAAAACACCTTCACCGTCACGACGGCGCACCAACCCACCCTGCTGTTTGGCCCATTGTATTTTGTGTACAAGGCGATTTCCACCATTCGCTTGGCAGCTGCTGTTCAGAAAGCAACCGGGAAAAAGATTATCCCTGTGTTTGTACTCGGAAGTGAAGACCATGATCTGGATGAGCTCAACCATATTCGCTTGTTTAACAAAGAATTGCGTTGGGAGCCGGGATTAAGCGGGCCGGTTGGGTTTATGCCGCCATCTACAGTTGCCCCTGTGCTGGAAGCCTTGAAGGAATTATTGGGCAACAATGAAAACGACCAGATACTCTGGCAAAAAATTGAGCAAAGCTATTCTCAGGCGGAGTCTTTTGCCGAAGCGACCCAGGCGCTGCTGCATGCTTTTCTTGGCCGGTTTGGATTGATTGTTTTTACCATGAGCCACGCTGATTTGAAACGCCGGTTTATCCCGGTCATGCGCGATGAATTGCTTGAACAGACTTCCAATACATTGGTAAATGAAACCATTGACCAACTGAACACCCTGGGATTTAAAGCCCAAGCCTCCCCAAGGGAAATCAATCTGTTTTATTTGCAGCCGGGGCAGCGGGAGCGCATTGTTTTTGAAAATGACATTTTTAGGGTGTTAAACACGGACTTGAAATTCACCCGGGAGGAAATCCTGGAAGAATTGGAAGCGCATCCCGAGCGTTTCAGTCCAAATGTTGTCCTGCGCCCGCTTTTTCAGGAATTAATACTCCCTAACCTGGCGTATGTTGGCGGCGGCGGAGAACTTGCCTATTGGCTGGAGCGAAAGTCCCAGTTTGCTCATTTCAAGATCCCCTACCCCATTTTGGTTCGCCGGAACTCCGTTTTGTGGTTTGATAAAGATTCCATAAAACGGTCGCTCAAATTCGGCTTTCCGCCAAACCGGTATTTTGAAGATACGGACGCCTTGATCCGATCGTATGTAGAGGCGCAGGCTGATGCGGATGTAAACCTCCTTGGCGAAATTGAATCGCTCCGCCAGATTTATGATAACCTGGCACGGAAAGCACAAGCCATTGACCCGACGCTTGAAAAAGCCGTGCGTGCCGATGAAGTAAAAACCACCGGCCATTTGCAACAATGGGAAAGCCGGCTGGTGCGGGCAGAAAAACAGAAGCACGAAGTTGCCCTCAACCAACTTCGAAATTTGAAAGAAAAACTTTTCCCTGGCGCCGGTTTGCAAGAGCGTTCGGACAACTTCATTCCGTATTATTTAAAATATGGTCCGCAGTTTTTTGACCAGCTGATAGAGCATTTAGATCCGCTGGAACCCGGCTTTGTGCTGTTGGAAGATCTCTAATCTCAACTTACCAGGGTACCGGAATTTTTTCACACAAATCAAGAAGAGCCTGCCGATCTGGATGTGAAAGCGCCCATCTGGCGCCTGTCCAACGCGTCCAATATTCCCGGTAAATCATGGAAAACCAACCCAATACCGGCAGTAGCAATGCGAAAGTGATCCACCATGGGTTTAACGTGATCAGGCAGCCAACAAACCAAGCCAAATAGTACAAAATGCCGCCGAAGAAGCCGGTGCCCATATACACACTTGAATAAAATTCACGCTTTTTCACCTTTTTTGTGGCAACTGCTTTAGCGAACCAGACCACCGGACGGCTGCTCAAATACCCAATTATAAACGGCGCAAGCCCCACCAGGAAAATCAACAGCCAATGCCAGGCTGCGAATTTGGGTTGCCGGAGCCCTTCATCGGTAAGCCCTGCCTTTTCAATAGCCTTGAAATAGGTGGAAGTAGTGGATTGCAAGCTGGATTTGGCAGACGCATCCAATTCATTCAAGGCGTCGCACACTGCCTTTTCCCGTTCAAAGCGATTGCCACTGAATGATACGATCGGGACAAAATGCTCAATATGTTCACTTCGCTTGAGTGTCAGTAATTTTTCAAGCAGTTCAGCATCGCTGGTATCCTCAGTGTGCAGGCAAACCTTTTTTAAGGCGGTTTCAATGTCGCCGGCCAATTGCATCATTGCGCCGGATGGATTGGCCTGGTAATCCGCCCAGTAATCCCGGACCCAAATCGGTTCGCCAATTCGAACCATCGCCTCGTCTCGGGGCCGGTCGCCCCAAACATAACTGCACCCTGCTGGCAGGATTTGCAGATCCTCCAGTTGGTGTTTTTCGTAGGTATCAAATGCGATTCGGAGTATGCCTTTTTGAATTGGCCTGACATGTTTTTCCAAATGGTGTTCACCTTCAACATAAATAGTAACCACCCGCTTTTCCAGCAATTTTTTTTCGCAAAACTCAAACACTTCCTGGTTCCGGTCGCGGCCCCGAAAGCCATCCCGTGCGCGGAAAACCGGAAACATATTGATGCTTTCCATCAATTTCCGGAAGAAGGGTTTTCGAAACACATCGCCACGGGTCATATTGTAAAGCGGGGGATTCAAAAAAATACCGAGCAGGCAAGGATCAGCAAAGGCAGTTGGATGGTTGGCTGCGAGCAAAACGGGCTTGTCCGTGGGTAATGCTTCCCGATTTGAAATATAGATTTTTCGAAAAAATCCGCGCACCATGAGGTTTGCGGCAAGGGCCAAATACGGATAAACGATCCCGGTGCTTTGATGGCGAAGACTTAATTTCATGGTGGCGAAAATAGCGGCATTTTTAACATTCCCGGATTCAGTTATTCTTGTTGTTCAAAACGCGTTTTATTCATTCCGGCAATCCGAATTAATTTTACAGCTTGAACCAGTCAGAAATCAATGACTACGATAGATCCGGAGGCATCCAAAATTCTTGTCATTATCGGTGGCGCCACAGCAGTTGGCAAAACCGGAGTTGCCAGCCATCTTGCGCGGCAGCTTGGGCTGGAAATCCTGTCGGCCGACAGCCGGCAGTTTTATCGCGAAATGGAAATTGGTACTGCAAAACCAACGGCGGATGAGCGCGCTGCCGCGCCGCATCATTTCGTTGATTTTCTGAGTGTGGAAGAACCGTACAGCGTTGGAGATTTCGAGCGGGATGCATTGGCCTTGTTGGCCCAACTTTTCAAAAAAAATAATGCCGCCATTCTGGTTGGCGGCTCCGGGTTGTTTCTCAAAGCGGTGTACAACGGCCTGGATGCATTTCCCGACATTTCGGAGCAAACAAAAACCTGGGTTCAAACGGGTGAAGCAACAGGTGGAATTCATTGGCTTCAGGACCAGTTGGAAGCCCAGGACCCTGTATATTTTGAGCAGGTAGACCAGCAAAACCCCGCTCGCTTGCGCCGCGCATTGGAGGTGTGCCGTGAAAGTGGGCAGCCGTACTCAGCATTTCTTGCCAGGCCCAAAATTAAACGGCCGTTCGAGCCGGTATTTATTTTGTTGGAACTTCCCAGAAATGAGCTATATGCCCGAATCGATGCCCGCGTTGATCAGATGATTGATGCAGGCCTGGAGCAGGAGGCCCGTCAATTGTATCCATACCGGCAGTTACCTGCTCTCAATACCGTTGGTTATACCGAGTGGTTTGACTTTTTTGATGGTAAAACTGATCGGGACACCGCCATTGAAAAAATCAAACAACACAGTCGAAACTATGCCAAACGGCAGGCCACCTGGTTTCGAAAGCACGGCAGTTGGACGGTTTTTCATCCGGCAGACCTGCCCGGCATCCTAGATTTTTGTAATAAAAAACTCAGACCTGCTTGAGCCCGGGGACCAGGCCTTTATCCAATACCGTCATTTGCTGTAAGTACCTGGCGTTGAACCACCAGACCAGGTTTGCGATCAGCAAGCCAATGAAGGCTCCGCCCAGAATATCTGCAAGAAAATGTTGGACGAGGTAAATCCGTGAAAAGGCAACCAGGATGGCGGCGATTGCACAGGCCAGCTCCAGCCATTTTCTTTTTTTATTGAAAAAGAAGGCCATCAGGCCGTACATAGCAAATGCGGCCATGGAGTGCCCGGAAGGGAAACTTGTTTTGCCCCGGTTCAGGTAAACCGCCGGATCCGCCTGTACAGCGTCGCGCAGGCCATTTTTTTCAAAAAAAGTAATCGGTCGGTCTTTCCGAATACTTTCTTTCATGAAATAGGACGTGGGTATTACGATAAGCCCGGTCAGGAGAATCAACAGGGCAAAACGGTATCGCCAGGCCATCGACACTACGCCAAGCAGGACAAAAACCGGCGCCTCACCCATTTGGGTCCAATTCCGGAAAAAGAAATTCAAGGGATCGGTCCGCCAGGGATTCAGGGATAAAATTTCGTTTCCGGCAGGAATAAATAATTGGAAGAACAAACCCAGAATAAAAAACAAGAGGACTGGAATACTGAACCAGGGAACTGACCAAAAACCGTTTTTCATGCCGGAGTCCCCTCTTTTTGAAAACGTCGGCGCAATTTCAACATGAAGCGGTCCAGGCGATCGGTGCTAAACATCTGAGAATCATTCATGGCCCTGCGGGTCAGGAATGCACCAATTGGTACCAATGCCAGACATGGGGCCATAGCCGCCCAAAAGGAAGTCAAAATATACGCCTCAGCCAGTTTGCGGCACATGATGGTCAGCATGATAAAGGTGACAAAAAATATGATTGAAACCAGGATAGGGTAACCAAAGCCGCCTTTCCGGATAATCGCTCCCATCGGCGCGCCTATAAATAAAAACACGAAGCAGACGAGGGCGAAACTGTATTTGGTGTACAATTCGTATCCGGTTTTTATCGCCTCTTTGCGGCGGTTGGTGATCTGGCTCAACCGTCGATCAAGCACGATGCGGCCCGACCTTGAGTATCCGATCGCTTGTTCGAGCAGCTTCGCGCGGTCTTTTTCCGGAAAGGTTTCTTCAAAGGATTTGTATTGGCTTAAGGGTTTATCCAACTGCTGTTTGAACATGCCTTTTTTTAAGGTATCCTGTTTTATCTGTTCTTCCTTGCGTTGGGCCCGTGCCAATTGGCGCAAGGCGTCCCGTTGTGTTTGTGCCAATCGAGCAGAATCAGTACTGGGTTTAGGAACGGCCGTTACAGTTGGTTTGTGCGGCTTGCGCCGAAAACTCAGGAGCAGGTCGTCGGCAATGCCTTGGCGCGCCTCAACCACTTCTATGTTGAGCGAATCAACATTTTTTCGAAGTTGGCTCATGCTCAACATGGATCGCTGCGTCTTAAATCGATCCTCATCAGTCCGGTTCATTTCGAATTCGCCGAGATCCCAAACTTTAGTCCAGGATTTAAAATTCGTTCGGATGAAGGGGTATTTTTCGTTGCTGGCCTTCCCCTGCGCAGAGGGCTCCTGATACTGCGCGCCGTCGAACAGGTTCATGACAAAATACCGCTTGTCGCGGGTAGTGAACATTTGCCCGCTATCGGCCAGAATTTGATTGAACTGGAGTTTCCCGGCGTTGGATTGGTCTTCAATCAGGATGTCTTTTATCGTTTCGCCGTCCGCCGCTTTGTCGCCAATACGGATTACAAACTGCCGGAAATCTTCATTAAAAACGCCCTTCTCAAGTGTGAGTGCGGGTTTTTGTTTGCGAATATCGTACAAGCGGGATTTGAATTTCAAATTGGCAATCGGGATAAGAAAATCTGAACAGATGTAGGAAAAAAAGGCAATACCGGCAGCCATAATGATCATGGAACGCATAATGCGAATGAGCGAAACCCCGGCTGATTTCATGCTGGACAGTTCGTACCGTTCAGCGAGGTTGCCCAGAACCATTACGCCGGCAATCAACACGGCGATAGGGAGCGCCATCGGGAAGGTGGCAATTGACAAATAGGCGATCAGTTCAATCAGTATGAAAACACTTACCCCTTTGCCGGCTATTTCGTCGATGTACAACCACAAAAACTGCATGACCAGCACAAAAAGCGCTATGCCGAACGACACAATGAACGGGCCGATAAAACTGCTCAACAGGAGTTTGTCAATCTTTTTCATAAAGCGGCAGGTTGCCTGATTGCTTTAATACTCGAATACCGCTTTAAACGCTTTCAGGTCGGCGATCGTTGCCTTTGGGTCTTTTGCTTTGAACACACTGCTGCCGGCTACCAGCACATCGGCGCCTGCCTGCAGGAGCGTTTCCGCATTTTGTAAACCCACACCGCCGTCGATTTCAATTAAGGCTTCGGAATTTGAAGTAGTGATCATTTCCCGGAGTTTACGCACCTTGGGTAAGGTTTGGTAGATGAATTTTTGTCCACCAAAACCCGGGTTTACAGACATTACGCACACCAGGTCAATATCTTCGATCAGGTCTTCCAACAATTGCACAGGCGTATGCGGATTCAACGCAACGCCTGCCTTAGCGCCGGCTTCTTTGATCTGGTGCACGGTTCGATGCAAATGCGGGCATGCTTCGTAATGCACCGTAATAATATCAGCGCCGGCCTCCCGGAATTGTTCGATGTATTTTTCGGGTTCCACAATCATTAGGTGCACATCCAGCGGTTTGCGGGCCAGCCGGTTTATGGCCTCGATGATAAACATGCCGAAGGTGATATTTGGGACAAACCGACCATCCATCACGTCCAGGTGAAACCAATCGGCTTCACTTTGGTTGACCATTTCCAGTTCTTCCGGCAGGCGCGTAAAGTCGGCGGCCAGCACAGACGGAGCAACAAGATGTTTTTTCACAGCAATTTCGGTTTAGCGCACAATAACTACCTGATCTTCGCGAAGCAGGTCCTGGCGGCGCATTTTAAGAAATAATTGGACGGTAGCAAGCACGTCCTTTTCACAATATGCCGCAATCCGGTCCAGATCCTGTTCTTCCCAATAGACACCGGCGACCTCACTGCCGTCCATATCATCTTTGGGAGAAGGAAATCCGAATAATGCAGCAAGCAACCGAAGGGAAGTGTAATTTTTGTAATCGCCAAACTTCCACATTTCCATGGTATCCAGCAGGTGTTTGGTCTCCCAGGGCTTCCGGCCAGCAATGTCGAGCATGCGCGGAAAGGGCAACTGGTTGACCAGGATACGGCGGCAAATGTATGGGATGTCGAATTCCCGGATATTATGCCCGCAGAGGGCAAACTTGTCCGGATTATTAAAGTGCTTTTGCAATAATTCACAGAAGTCTTCCAAAAGCGCGGACTCCATATGGTTTGTAAATGATTTCAGGCGCAACAGCGGGTCTGCCCCGTCGGGTTGGCGGGTGAGAAAGCCGACTGAAATGCAAACAATTTTTCCAAATTCGGAATAGATGCCGGCCCTGGTTTGAAAGGCTTCGGCAATTTCATCATATTCCAGTTCTTCATCGTATTTACGCAGGATCGACCGGGCTTTGCCTGCCCATAGTTCCTGCATTTCGTCCGACAGCTCATCATAATTTGAAACTACCGGTACGGTTTCGATATCTAGGAATAAGATGTTGAATAAGTCTGCGTCAAAAAAAGACATGGTCAAAATGGTTTTCCGAATTATCAGCCGGGAGCAAAGGTAAAATTTCCCGGTAGCATTGTTCAATAAGGGTGATGTACAAACTTCCGTAATTCCCTAAAAGGCCTTTCGGGGTATTCCCTGAAACGGGTGCTGGGATTTCCCACCAATTTCATGTTTTATCCGAATTTTTAGGCAATAAAGCCTTGACACCCGGGGTTTATTGCGAGACTTTTGCAGCACACATCGTCAGAAACGGTGTTAAAAACAAAGATCAAAAAGAGGTGGTAGCATCCTTTCAAATACTTAAATCTGCCACATCTGTTTCACTAACGTTAAACCTAATTTTTATCTTTAAATTATGAGCACACCCACGAATTTCAATCAGCCCACCCCAGGTTCGAACTACGACAATCAACCGAACGACAATTCCAAGCGTATGCTGACGATCGCCGGTATTGCCATAGCAGTACTTCTTGGTCTGAGCATTTTTCTGATGATCAGCAAGTACAAGTCGTCGCAGCAACTGGAGGCTACTTCATTGGAACTGAACGAGCAAAAGCAAGCCTTTGCTGAACTCGATACAAAATACAACGACGCCGTAGCGCAGTTGGAGCAACAAAAAGGTTTGAATGCACAACTGGATGAAAAAATTAACCAGCAACTGCAGCAACTGGAGCAAAACAAGACCCAGATCGAGCAAATGATCCGCGAAAAGCGTGACTACCGTGCTGCGATTGGCCGGTTGGAGAGCCAGAAAAAACAATACCTGGCTGAAATCGACAAGTTGAAAGAAGAAATCGGTATCCTGACGGAAAAAAATACCGAATTGTCGACCGAGAATGAAAACCTAAACACCTCGCTTTCCGAGACACAAACCATGCTTTCGCAGGAAAGCACCGCTAAGGCAGCCCTGATTTCCGAAAAGACGCAGTTGGAAACCGAACGCGCTGCATTGAGTAAAAAAGTTGACATTGCCTCTGCGATCCGGGTTAAAAATATCACAGTTAAGGCTGTTGACGTACGCAGCAGCGGCAAGGAGAAAAGCAAAACTCGCGCCAGCAAAGTTGACAAACTCAACATTTGCTTTGTAACTGAGCCCAACGAAGTAGTGCCTTCCGGTGAGGAGACGTTCTACATCACGGTTGTCGATCCGACCGGCGCTACGCTGGCAGTTGAAAGCCTTGGCTCGGGTATCGCTCAAGACAAGCGCAACGAACAAGATTTCCGCTATACCACAGTTGCCACCTGCAACTACGCCAACGGCGAATCCAATGTTTGCGGCGCATGGCAGCCTGGCCAAAACTTTGTGAAAGGCAAATACGAAGTAAAAATCTTCAATAAAGGGTACCTCGTTGGTACCGGTTCATTTAATCTGAAGTAAAACAACAAATTGAGGGTCACATTGCTAAGGCAACAGACGGGCGACCGCGCACTTGCGCGGTCGCTTTTTTTATATCCCGAATTACTTCAAAATAATATCCCTGCGACCAACCGACAGGCCTTGGCCGTCAGCTTTCATGGTTAGCACCGGTGAACGTCCGGTGTTATTTCGGACATCCTGCTGCTCCTTGGCAGAAAGCAACGGGTCATCGGCAAAGAGAAAATCCTGAATGTAATATGGCTCCGCACCGGAGCCTGGCTCCCAAACCACCATGTGGATGTGTGCAGCGTTTTTTCGGCCCGGGTAGGCTGCGGGCCGTATGGTTTGAATTTCATAGCGGCCGGTTTTATCCGTTCGTGCCCAGGCATGTAGCCGGCCATGCCAACGCAGCAACCCTGTTTCATCGCCTCTTTGGGTGTAACGACCGCTTGTATCGGTCTGATAGGCGTATATCAAAACATTCGCATAGGGCGTTTTCCCATCCCGCGCATAAAAGTGGCCGGTAATTTTGATCCGTTGGCCGGGCTCGTCCGGTGGTGCAATTACCAAAACTGAATTCAAATCCTCCGGAATCTGTACAAAACAACATCTCAGACTGGCATTCTTGTTGTCGCAGGTATCGGAAGGCAAAATTTGCTGGTGCGGTGCAGCCAAATTAACGGCTCCGGATTCCAGAAATTCTGCTTGTTTGTTCAGCCATTCCAGCAAGCGGGTCTGTTGCCGGGCATCTAGCTGTGCTTCCGGGTGCATGCGCAAATAACTTTGAAGCGGCATTTTTTCATTTTTCAACATTTTAGCGCAATGCCGAAGGATATCAGCCTGGATCACTGCGTTCCACTGGCTGAATGTCGAAAAATTTAGCCCCTCACGCCCTTCACGCACGTGGTGCTGAATCCACCACCCTATCGGTTGTATCCGGGTATACCAAGGGTACTGCGTCTGATATGAATGGCAATCATAACAGGCGTTTTGCAGTAGATTGGAAATATCATCAGGTGGATCAAGCGTCTGGTTGAGGGATTCGAATGGATTATCCTTTGGTAAATTTTGATCAATTGGAAATGCCTGCAATACAAGCAGGAGCCCCAATAGAAGTGGCAAGAGCCTTTTTGTTTTCATAACTTTTTCTTTTAGTAAATGGAATATCCTGGTGCGGAAATATTGGCGGAGGATCGGTACGTTATCATTTCGATTCAAATATGAAAACCAACATTAAAACCGGGCTGAATTTTCGGCTGGTTGATGGCAACGGGGCTCGCACAACAGGTGGACGCCTATTGAAACCGCTGGACGACCAAACCTGACTTTTTGTCGCCCAAAACGCGCCTTTAGCGACTGGCAGGGAATTACCCGTAAGGGCTTTTTATCTTTGAATTTCGATGAAAAGACTGGCGATACATCTTGCGCTTTGGGCTTTATATGCAGCCGTGGAATTCCTGGCAAACATTCCGCATACCGTTGACCGGGGCGATTTGCTTCGGCAGACACTGTTTTTTATTCCGGTAGTTGCGCTACCATTCTATGTGGTGGCATACTACCTGGTGCCGAAACTCCTTTGGCGTGGGCACAAGACATATTTCTGGATTTGCTGCTTGCTGATTCTGGCATTCGTGCTTTTCATTCGCCTCCACTGGACAAGTTGGTACTGGACCCTGATGACGGGTAAAACCGTGACTGCCTCCTTGTCTAAAGTGACTAAAAATTTGATTCGGGATTATGCCGTGATCGGTTTTGCTGTGGCCCTGAAAATCATTCGGGACTGGGATAAAAAAGACCGGCTCACCAATCAACTCCAAACCGAAAAACGCGATGCTGAACTTCAGTTTTTACGGGCGCAAATCCACCCGCATTTCTTATTTAACACCTTGAATAATTTGTACGGCCTGGCCTTGCAACAATCCCCTCATACGCCGGATAGTATCCTCCGGCTCAGCGGTTTGCTGGATTTTATTTTGTACGAATGCAATACAGACCGCATTCCTTTGAAAAAAGAAATTCAATTGATCCTGGATTATATTGAACTTGAAAAACTGCGCATTGGCGATCGGCTCCAACTTCAGTTTAGTGTTGAAGATGAGGGCCTCAATGCATTAATCGCTCCGCTCTTGCTGTTGCCTTTAGTTGAAAATGCATTCAAACATGGCGCCCGTGCTGCGAATGATGCTGTTTTTATAAAAATAGACCTGCGTGTTCAGGATCAAAACCTTTATTTTCAAGTGGAAAACAGCAAGCCGGAAGACAAGCAGGAGGCTGGGAATGGTTCAAAAGGTATAGGTCTGCTAAATATTGAAAAACGCCTGAAGCTGCTTTATCCCGGTCAATATTTTATGCATAAATCCAATACAGCCAGTACGTTTTTAATTTCTCTGAAGCTGAATTTATGAAAAGCCACACTTGCTTGCTGATTGACGATGAGCCCATTGCCATGGATATTTTGCAAACCTATTTGCAGCGCCTGGACAATGTGAAATTGATTGGTCGGTTTACCAATCCTATAAAAGCGTTTCAAGCATTACAGAAGAATCCGGTGGACCTGCTTTTCCTGGATATTCAAATGCCGGAACTTACCGGGCTCGAGCTGTTGCAATCGCTGCGATATAAACCCGCCGTAATCCTGACCACAGCGTACCGTGAGTTTGCGCTTGAAGGATTCGAATTTGATGTGCTGGATTACCTGCTTAAGCCAATTTCCTTTGACCGCTTTTTAAAAGCAATTGACAAATTTTACTCCCGGACACCATCTGTCCTTTTGCCCGAAAAACAGCACAAACAACAGACGGATGAAACGCCTGCGCATTTTTTTGTGCGGGCAGACCGAAAAAATGTGAAAATCCTGCTGGAGGATATTCTTTACCTGGAAAGTCTGAAGGATTACGTCAAAATTGTCACCACGCAAGGCGCAGTACTGACCAAAGAAACGATTACCCATTTTGATGAAACACTGCCTACTGGGCAGTTTCTACGGACACACCGTTCGTTTATCGTTGCAACGAAGAAAGTAACAGCCCTTTCCACCGATGGGCTGGAGGTTCAACAAGTGACCATACCGGTTGGCCGGATGTACAAACTCGCCGTAGAAAAGGCTATTCTTGGTTAGCGGGCAAACTCATAAATTTCGTTCCGGCAAGCCTTCAACGTATTCATTAGCAAAGCGGTAACTGTCATTAACCCTACCCCGCCCGGCACAGGCGTTATATGGCTACATTTAGGTGCTACAGAATCAAAATCAACATCACCGACCAGCCGTGAGCCTGATTTGCGGCTCGCATCCGGGATCCTGTTGATACCTACATCAATAACTACTGCACCTTCTTTCACCCAGTCGCCTTTGACAAACTGCGGTATCCCGATAGCCGCGACCACGATATCGGCCCGGCGTACTTCTGCTGGCAGGTCTTTGGTTCGGGAGTGGGTTAAGGTCACGGTGCAATCGCCCGGGTAGCCTTTCCGCGAAAGTAGAATGCTGATTGGAGTTCCCACGATATTGCTCCGGCCCAAAACAACACAGTGTTTGCCGGAAGTTTCAATATTGTAGCGGCGCAACATTTCCAGGATACCGAATGGTGTAGCGGGTAAAAAAGCGGACATGCCTTGCGCCATCCGGCCAAAATTGACCGGGTGGAAGCCATCCACATCTTTCCGGTAATCAATGGCCAGCATTATTTTTTCTTCATCGATATGTTTGGGAAGCGGAAGTTGTACGATAAAGCCATCTACATCCGGATCGTTGTTTAAGTCGGCCACGATTTTCAAAACTTCCTCCTCCGATACATCACTCGGTCGCCGCACCAATGTACTGGTGAAGCCAATTTGCTCACAGGATTTTATTTTACTGTTCACATAAACCTGGCTGGCTGGATTTTCTCCGATAAGCACCGCTGCCAAATGTGGAATTTTTCCGCCTTTGAGTTTGATCTGGTCTACCTCCGCCGCGAGTTCGGCTTTAATATTTTCTGAAAGTAGCTTGCCGTCGAGTAACTGCATATTTTTTTTAAATTATTTGAATTGTTATTTCAAGATTAGCCGGCCAAACACGTCTGCATTGATCCATCCGACATTTTTATCTTCCCCGGGGATGAATACGCTGCCCATAAAATTCTCGCGCTCCGGCGACTTGTCATTGTCGCAATAAGCCAGAGCAAAACCCATTGTTTTTCCCTCAGAAAGCAATTTTGGGATATTTTCTTTGTCGAGGGCAAATTGGTTCCCATCGTAAATACGCACAGCAACTTCCCAGGTGCTGACATGGTCACGGGTAATCCGGCGGGTAAGGCAATGGTCATCGAAAAAGCGACAAGTGCTATCTGTTACGATATCCACCACTTTTCCGTCAAGGGCGATATGGTATGCAAAGGCGTTGAAATTGTACTGGTGATTGCCGCCGGAAGAATCTTCGTCGAGAAATATTTCCAGGCAATCATCGTCCCAAAATGCATCCAAGCCATCTGGATGCGTATCAACCAGAGAATCGTCCGTGATTATCGCCAGGATGTAAAGATTGTTTTCATCCCAAGCCAGTTTGTATTGACCGGTAAAGTCATTCGGATCTGGCGGGTCTCCTATCCACACCTGATCCATCGGGTACCACTCGGCTTGCTCCCAGACGTCGTCAGCGGCACTGCCATCCAGAATCGGAGTGCCATATACTGCCGTAAACACGGGTTTGCCGGA
The DNA here is from genome assembly GCA_020636075.1 of Lewinellaceae bacterium. Classification (GTDB taxonomy): domain Bacteria; phylum Bacteroidota; class Bacteroidia; order Chitinophagales; family Saprospiraceae; genus M3007. Next base: position 300,890 of record JACJYO010000002.1, read on the forward strand.
TCCTTCGGTAGTTGAATTCGAAGAATTTGGCGCATTTGGGTTCTGGCAGGCAAAACATGAAAGCAAGGTAGCGGCAAGGAGGCTAATACGCAGTGGTGTCATGGTCTTTGTGTTGTTTCGGCAAATGTTCGACTTTTTTGCCATAAACATGGCATGTGCAAAGCATTTGCGTAAAGTTCTTAAGTGGATTTATTCTAAACTTTGAATATGTAGTGCTGAATGTACAATTTGAAGTTAGAAGGATTTGGCTTGAATTATGGTACCTTTGCGGCGTAAAAAAGCCCTTCAAATCTGAAGTGTAATTTTTTCAATATTGGACAAAACCGTTGAACATTTCAACTGTTTCGAAGAACAAAAATTAAACCGAAAATTATGGATCCATCCGGATATATGCCTATTGTGCTCCAGTCACTTGTTGCTCTGGGTTTTGTTGCTATCGTACTTATTGTCGTGCCCTTGCTCGGTCCACGGCGCCGGGGCGGGGTAAAGGATGAAAATTTTGAATGCGGGATCGAATCTGAGGGAAATGCGCGCATACCGGTTTCCATTAAGTACTTCATGACGGCTATTTTGTTTGTGCTGTTCGATGTCGAGGTCATCTTCTTCTATCCATATGCTGTCAATTTCAGAGAAATGGGCATGGATGGCTTCCTGGCTGTTTTGCTTTTTGTTTCCATCTTTTTGCTCGGTTTTTTCTACGTATTGCGCAAAGGGGCATTGGATTGGGAAAAATAGATGTGCACCTGCAAAACCTGATTAAAAAAACAATGTATGACCAAAATTGCTGAAATGCCGGAAGGATATGGTGGCGAAGGTTTTTTCGCAACCTCCTTGTCAAAAGCAGTTGGTTTGGCACGTGCCAATTCCATTTGGCCACTGCCTTTTGCCACCTCCTGCTGCGGTATCGAATTTATGGCGACCATGGGCACAAACTACGACCTGTCGCGATTCGGAATGGAACGGCTTTCCTTTTCACCCCGCCAATCCGATCTGTTAATGGTCATGGGTACCATTGCCAAAAAAATGGGGCCAATTCTTAAACAGGTGTATACTCAAATGGCTGAACCCAAATGGGTGATCGCTGTGGGTGCATGCGCCAGCTCCGGAGGTATATTCGACACCTACTCCGTTTTGCAGGGCATTGACAAAGTAATCCCGGTCGACGTATACGTGCCGGGCTGCCCGCCCCGCCCCGAACAAATTATTGACGGAATAATGAAAATTCAGGAGCTGGTGAAAAACGAGCCGCTGCGCAGACGCTATTCCGCTGAATACCAGCACCTCCTGGAAAAATATCAGATTGCTTAGATGACACACGAACTGGTCCGCGCACGCATAGATCAACAACATCCCGGCTTGCTCACCGCACACGAAATAGCCTATGACGGCATGCTGACGGTGGAAACAACCCGGGATCGCATTCTTGAATTGCTGGATTTTTTGCGCAGCGATGACGAATTGCAGTTTCATTTTCTGACCACGCTCTGCGGTATTCACGATCCGGAAAACACAGGCCGTGAGTTAACAGTGATGTATCAACTGCACAACTGGCAAAAAAATATCCGGATTCGCGTCAAGGTATTTATTCCGGTAGCCGACCCGCACATTCCCAGCGCAACAGCCTTGTGGCCCGCCGCCAACTGGATGGAGCGCGAAACTTATGATTTTTATGGTATCCTGTTTGACGGCCATCCCAATCTGACCCGTATTCTGAATGTTGAAGATTTAGATGTTTTTCCGCTGCGCAAAGAATACAAACTCGAAGACGGCACCCGCACCGATAAGGATGACCGCTTTTTCGGACGCGATGGCAATACCGGACGTTCGTTTGACTAAAAAATAATTGAGTTCACTATCCCATTTCCATGGGAAACTGCCCATATGCAAGTCCAATCCTATTTTTCGCAACTTGACAGCCTCGATGGCGAATTAGCCACCCTGAATCTCGGCCCTACCCACCCGGCTACCCACGGCATTTTCCAGAATGTTCTGAAAATGAACGGCGAAAAAATTGTCAGCGCCGAGCCCACGATAGGATACATCCACCGGGCTTTTGAAAAACTTGCTGAGCACCGCCCGTTCAATCAAATTACACCGATCACCGACCGGTTGAATTACTGCTCCTCGCCGATTAATAATATCGGCTGGCACATGACGGTGGAAAAACTGGCTAAAATCGAGATTCCCAAACGCGCCCAATACATGCGGGTGATCATGATGGAACTCGCCCGGCTGGCCGACCACCTGGTTTGCAATTCCGTCATTGGCGTGGACACCGGAGCATTGACCGGATTCACTTACATGTTTCAGGAACGCGAACGCATTTACGATATGTACGAGGAGGTTTGTGGCACTCGCCTGACGACAAACGTAGGTCGCATTGGAGGTATGGAGCGCGACTTCAGCCCGGCGTTTCACAAAAAACTGCAGGATTTTCTCAAAACATTCCCAGCCAAATTTGAAGAGTTCAACAGCCTGCTGGAACGCAATCGCATATTTATGGATCGCACCATCGGTGCCGGCCCTATCGATGCCGAACGCGCGATGGCCTATGGATTCACCGGGCCTAATCTTCGGGCCTGTGGCGTCGACTACGATGTACGCGTGATGCAACCGTATTCTTCCTACGAAGACTTCGATTTTATCATCCCGGTCGGTACTCAGGGCGACACATACGACCGGTTTATGGTGCGCCAGGAAGAAATCCGCCAAAGCCTGCGTATCATCAACCAGGCCTGTGAAAATCTGCCGGAAGGTGAGTATCACGCCGATGTTCCAGATTACTACCTACCCCCGAAAGATGATGTTTACACCAAAATGGAGGCGCTGATCTACCATTTCAAAATTGTTATGGGTGAAGTGCCAATCCCAAAAGGAGAAGTTTACCATGCTGTTGAAGGCGGAAACGGAGAACTGGGTTTTTACCTGATCAGCGACGGCGGTCGCCAACCCTATCGGCTGCATTTCCGTCGCCCCTGTTTCATTTATTATCAGGCCTACCCCGAAATGATTAAAGGCTCCATGCTCTCCGATGCCATTTTGACGATGTCGAGCATGAATGTAATCGCCGGAGAACTGGACGCCTGAGGTTGGGAAATTGGGATATTTAGATATTGGGATATTGGGATATTAAAATTAGACGTGTAATTTTTTAGAGAATATGCAAGTAGCATCACATAACGGTAAACCATTCAATTTCTCGCCGGAAGCATTGACAGAAGTGCAGGGTTTGATGGTGAAGTATCCGGAAGGCCGGCATAAAAGCGCGCTGATCCGGGCGCTCCATATTGCACAAGAGGAGAACGGAGGTTGGCTCAGCATCGCTGCATTGGATCACGTGGCCGAAACCCTGCGAATCACGCCCATCGAAGTGTATGAAGTAGCCACGTTTTACACCATGTTCAACTTGGAACCGGTTGGAAAATATGTACTCGAGTTTTGTCATACTGGCCCTTGCGCCATTGAAGGCGCCGAACGGCTACTCGATTATGTCAGGCAAAAGTTGGGTATCGAAACAGGCCAAACTACACCCGATGGCATGTTTACCCTAAAAGAAGTGGAATGTTTAGGTGCTTGCGGTTATGCGCCCATGATGCAAGTGGGAATTTATTACCACGAGCATTTGACGGAAGAAAAAATTGACCGTTTTCTGGAAGATTGCCGGGCCGGAAACATTGACAAAGGCAGCTGGAAAATGCACTGATCCAAGTCGGTGTCGGCTTGACTTAGAGTCAGGCCGACACTACTACCTACTCAACTATGCAACTGAATCAAAAACAAATCAGCGAAATCCTGGCGCGCAAGCCGGAAAGCCGCTACAAATATTTCATCCGGACGGCAGTTGCTGAAGAGGAAGTTTGGGGTCTTGCAGACGAGGAGGGCTGGTTGCTATTGGAGGTGGAGGAAGACGATACCGAGGTGCTGGCAGTTTTTCCCAACCCGGAGTTCGCAGCCATTTTCAGGGAAAAAGGTGCCTTCGAAGAGTTTACCGTGGAACCGCTGGATCTGATGGAATTTATGGAATGGCTGGACGATTTTGAACAGGAAAACATGAAAGTCGCCGTATTTCCTACCCCCGATTTCCAATGTGCTGTCATGCCCCCCGAAAGGCTGAAGTCGGACTTTGAACACGAATTTCAAAAAGAGGAAGATAATTAATTCATGAGTCGAAAACTGCTCCTGGAACATGCCCACATCGATGGAATAAACGGATATGAAACCTACCGCAAACACGGAGGGTACCGTGCCGTTGAAAAAGCGCTGAAAAGCATGGCGCCCGCCGATGTGTTGGAGGAAGTGAAAAAATCAGGGTTGCGTGGTCGCGGTGGCGCCGGTTTCCCAACCGGAATGAAGTGGTCGTTCCTGGCCAAGCCCGAAGGCGTGCCGCGTTACCTGCTTTGTAATGCCGATGAATCGGAACCCGGCACCTTCAAAGACCGGTATTTGATGGAAAAAATCCCTCACCTGCTTGTCGAAGGCATGATCCTTTCGGCCTATGCACTGGGTGCCAATACCTCGTATATCTATATCCGCGGTGAATATTCCTGGATTGTTTTTATTCTGGAAAAAGCGATTTCTGAGGCCTATGCCAAAGGCTGGTTGGGTAAAAATATTTTGGGCTCTGGCTTCGATTGCGACCTCTACGTCAATCCGGGCGCTGGCGCCTATATCTGTGGCGAAGAGACAGCGTTGATCGAAAGTCTGGAAGGAAAACGCGGCAACCCGCGCATCAAGCCTCCATTCCCGGCGGTAAAAGGTCTGTGGCAATGCCCAACAGTGGTAAACAACGTGGAGACACTGGCGGCTGTGGTGCCTATCGTTAACGAAGGTGGTGAAGCCTATGCCCGTATTGGGGTAGGTCGCAGCACAGGCACCAAATTAATCTCTGCCGGCGGCAACATAAACAAACCCGGAGTCTACGAAGTTGAATTGGGCCTGTCGATGGAAGAATTTATTTTCTCGGACGAATGGTGCGGCGGCATTAAAAACGGCAAACGCCTGAAAGCCTGTGTGCCCGGTGGTTCATCCGTGCCCATCCTCCCCCACTACCTGGTAACGAAAACGGCTGCCGGTGAAGACCGGTTGCTCAGCTATGAAAGTTTGGCCGACGGTGGTTTTGAATCAGGCTCCATGCTGGGCTCGGGTGGTTTTATCGTGTATGACGAAGACCAATGCGTGGTGCGGAACACCTGGAATTTCACTCGCTTTTACCACCACGAATCCTGCGGACAGTGTTCGCCCTGCCGCGAAGGAACCGGCTGGATGGAAAAAGTGTTGGAGCGGCTCGAAAACGGGAAAGGCAAACTGTCCGACATGGACTTGCTGGTTGAAGTGGCTAAAAAGATTGAAGGAAACACCATTTGCCCGCTTGGCGATGCTGCAGCCTGGCCGGTGGCTTCTGCAATCCGGCATTTTCGGGAGGAATTTGAGTGGCATGTGCGGGAACCGGAGGCTTGTATGCAGCGGAATTATGGTTTGGTGAAAGAAAAAGCGGAGTTGGCTTAAGATTATGATGCAAGAGCAGATACTGACAGCACTTTCAAACCTCGAACAACGAGAAGCAATCAAAATTTTATACGCTGTGGAAAGCGGCAGCAGAGCATGGGGATTTGCATCGACAAACAGCGACTGGGATGTGCGGTTTATTTATGTTCATCAGAAAGACTGGTACCTCTCGATAGATGACAAAAAGGATAGCATTGAAGTAATGCTGCCAGACGATCTCGACTTGAGCGGATGGGAATTGCGAAAAGCGCTGAATCTGTTTCGGAAATCTAATCCGCCATTTATGGAATGGCTCAATAGCCCGATAGTTTATCTTGAAGAACCATTTGCCGTTAATCAACTGCGGAAAGCTGCAGTGGATTACTTTAATCCAAAATCCTGTTTGTACCATTACCTGAGTATGGCAACAAGCAATTTTAAGGAGTACTTGACACGGGATCTGGTTAAAACAAAAAAATACTTTTATGTGCTGCGCCCAATACTTGCTTGTATGTGGATCGAACAAACAAATACCATGGCGCCGACAGAGTTTCATAAATTATTTGAAGCGGCGGAATTAGGTGAAAATCTTAAGGTCGAGATTCAAAAATTGCTGGCGCGCAAAATGAGTGGAACAGAGTTAGGGGAAGAACCCAGAATTGAGCCCCTAAACAACTTTTTAGGAGAAAAGATTGAATATTATACGGAATACCTCAAGCATTTTAAGGGACAGAAACAGGTTGATACCGAGCGCCTGAACGAGATATTTCGAAGTACATTAATTGAATTTGAAGGTAAAATCTGATCGAAACGATATGCCCAAAGTAAAAATAGACGGTTTCGAAGTGGAAGTCCCCGAGGGTACCACCATACTGAATGCGGCGCGCCAGATCGGTGGCGATATCGTGCCGCCGGCTATGTGCTATTATTCCAGCCTCAAAGGCTCAGGAGGCAAATGCCGCACCTGCCTGGTTAAAGTCACGAAAGGTTCTGCCAATGACGCCCGCCCGCTTCCCAAGCTGGTAGCATCTTGCCAAACCCAGGTACTCGACGGCATGGAAGTGGCAAATATCAGCAGCGATGAAGTGCTGAACGCACGCCGGGGAGTCGTTGAATTCCTGTTGATCAATCACCCGCTCGATTGCCCGATTTGCGATCAGGCCGGCGAATGCCATTTGCAAGACCTTTCTTTTGAACATGGCTTGGCCGACACTCGCTATGAGTTTGAGCGCCGCACCTTCGAAAAAATCGACATCGGCCCGTATATCAAACTGCACATGACGCGATGCATTCTTTGCTATCGCTGTGTGTACACGGCGCAGCAACTGACTCCGGAGCGCGTGCACGGCGTGATTGGCCGGGGCGATCATGCTGAAATCAGCACTTTTATCGAAAAGGCCATCGACAACGATTTTTCAGGCAATGTGATCGACGTTTGCCCGGTAGGTGCACTCACCGATCGGACATTCCGATTCAAGAGCCGGGTCTGGTTTTTAAAACCGATGGATGCCCACCGCAACTGTGAAAAATGCAGTGGCAAGGCTGTTGCCTGGATGTACGGCAATGAAATTTTCCGCGTGACCGGCCGCAAAGATCAATATGGCGAGGTGCACGATTTTATTTGCAATACCTGCCGTTTTGAGAAAAAAGCACTGGAAGACTGGACGATCGAAGGACCGCGCGACATTGACCGGCACTCTGTGATCTCGCAAAATCACTACGAAAACAAAACCGTTACGGTAAAATAAATACAACCTGATGAGCATAGTATTGCTATACGATATCTCCTTCATCCTGGAAAAATCCATCCTGGTGCTCGTGTTGTTCGCCATTACACTCACGGTGGCAGCATACGCCACCTTTGGTGAACGGAAGGTCGCAGCATTTATCCAGGATCGCGTTGGGCCAAACCGGGCCGGACCGCTTGGGTTGTTACAACCCCTGGCCGATGGCGTAAAGTTTTTCACGAAGGAAGACTTTATGCCCAATGCAGCCGAGCGTTGGCTGTATATTCTGGCCCCGGGCGCCTTTATGTTTGTGGCGTGCATGACCAGTGCCGTAATCCCCTGGGGAACCGAGCTGACGCTGTTTGGCCTGAATGTCCAACTTCAGGTGACTGACCTGAACGTCGGCATTTTGTATATTCTCGGGTTTACATCCCTCGGGGTGTATGGAATCATGATCGGCGGGTGGTCTTCGAACAATAAATATTCGCTGTATGGCGCCATCCGCGCCTCCTCGCAAATGATCTCCTACGAACTGGCGATGGGGCTATCGCTCATTGCGGTGGTGATGCTTACGGGCACGTTGAGTTTGAAGGAAATGGCCATCCAACAAGCCGGTATCAACTGGAACATCTGGTACCAGCCGCTGGGGTTTATCCTTTTTTTCACCTGCGCCCTGGCTGAATGTAACCGGGCACCGTTTGATATGGCGGAATGCGAAACCGAGCTGATCGGGGGGTACCACACAGAGTATAGTTCCATGAAATTGGGCTTTTTCCTTTTTGCAGAATACATCAACATGTTCATTGCCTGCGCTGTCATTGCAACCGTGTATTTCGGCGGTTATAATTTCCCTGGTGTCGATCCGGGTTGGCTGGGCGGCTTGATGGGCCCGATTGTGATGTTTGCCAAGACCTTCTTTTTCATTTTCGTATTCATGTGGATCCGCTGGACGTTACCGCGATTCCGCTACGACCAGTTGATGCATTTGGGCTGGAAAGCACTTATTCCGCTTTCTATTTTGAATATGTTGTTGACCGGAGCGGGGGTGCTGTTGTTTGGGAACTGAACTATATTTAATTAGGGTTATTTGGGGTTGATACATACTTTTAAAATAAAAAGAAATGGGCTCAATAATTTTAAATTTTGAAGAAAAGCAGCTTTCACAACTTCAGGCAAAAGCAAAGGAATTGAAGTTTTCCTCTGTGGAAGAGCTGCTTATAAAAATGGCAGATAGACTTATAGAAACACATGAGATCAATTTTGAGTCTGCTATGCAATATGTTCTGAAAAAAAACAAAGAACTGTATAAGCGCTTGGCCTGATGGTGTTTCTTGACTTGAATGAAGTGCTCCTCCTCCATGAATCTGTTCTCCAGCAAACAGGTGGGCTTAAAGGAGTACGGGACATGGGAGCATTGGAATCGGCCATATCACAACCCCAAATGATAATTTTTGGTCAGGATTTGTACCCTAACACTAGCCGAAAAAGCAAGCGTTTTAGGTTTTTTACTGATCGCCAATCATCCTTTTCTGGATGGCAATAAAAGAATTGGCCATGCAGCGATGGAAACGTTTTTGCTGCTTAACGGCTTTGAAATCAACGCGCCGGTTGACGAACAAGAATCCGTAATCCTCCAAGTAGCCTCAGGATCAATGACCAAAGAAATATTTACAGATTGGGTAAAAGAAAAAATGGTTCCGGTGCCTAAAAACCTGTGAATCAGGAACAGATAAAAAACATGCAACCACTTACGAATCGATCCAAACTCGTTGTCAATAAAAAAATGTCCTTCTGGGAGCGCATTTACCTGCCCGCCATTTTGAAGGGCATGTGGATCACCCTGAAGCATTTTTTCAAGAAAAAGAATACGGTAAACTACCCGGAAGAAAAACGCCCCGTTGCCCCGGTATGGCGTGGCTGGCACGTGCTGAAACGCGACGATCAGGGCCGTGAACGCTGTACAGCTTGCGGCTTGTGCGCGGTTGCCTGCCCGGCTGAAGCCATCACGATGACGGCAGCCGAGCGCGAAAAAGGAGAAGAAAGCCTGTACCGCGAGGAGAAATATGCGGCCGTCTACGAGATCAATATGTTGCGCTGCATATTCTGCGGCTTGTGCGAAGAAGCCTGTCCAAAGGAGGCCATTTTCCTGACCGACCGAATCGTGCCTTCCGACTATGTGCGCCAGAATTTTATTTTTGGAAAAGACCTTCTGGTGGAAGGCACTACACCTGAAAAAAGGATCGATGTGACCAAACGCCAGAAACATATCGTGGAAAAACAGTGGCTGTAATCAAAATCCTGTAAATCGAGAAACGAACTACCAACACACATGAGTCTGACTGTATTTTTGATATTGGGATTGGCGTCCGTGATTTTCTCGCTGCTCATGGTTTTTACCAAAAATCCGGTGCACAGCGTCATTTTCCTGATCCTGACCTTTTTCTCCATTGCGGGCCAGTATGTCTTGCTGAATGCGCAGTTTTTGGCGGTCGTTCATATTATCGTCTATGCCGGCGCCATCATGGTCTTGTTCCTGTTCGTGTTGATGCTGCTGAATCTCAACACCGATGCCGAGCCCCGACAATCCAGTCGCTGGAAGCTTGGAGCCGCCATTGCGGCGGGCATGTTGCTGGTTACCCTGGTTGGCGCGCTGAAAGGCGGCATTAAATTGAACATGCCGGAAGAAAGCAACCCCTATGTCGGCCTCGCCCAGAATTTGGGCAAAAGCCTGTTCACCGATTTTGTCGTTCCGTTTGAAATTGCCGGCATTTTGTTTCTGGCCGCTATGGTTGGAGCAGTGTTGTTGGCTAAAAGGGACGTAAAAATATAAGCACGAAGTTATGCTGGATGTAATTAAAACTATTCCCATCGAATACTATGTATATCTCAGTTCGCTGCTGTTCTGCATTGGGGTGTTTGGCGTGCTGATCCGCCGGAATGCCATTGTCGTGCTGATGTGCGTCGAGTTGATGCTAAATGCTGTGAACCTGATGCTCGCGGCCTTTTCGACCTACTTGTCGGATGAACAGGGGCAAATCATGGTTTTTTTCATCATGGTAGTAGCGGCGGCAGAAGCCGCAGTGGGTTTGGGCATTCTGGTTATGGTTTTCCGGAACACCAAAACCACAGATATTTATAAACTGGATAAGCTGAAATTTTAGCGCAGGCAAGCATGAAAACACTTTTACCACTCATACCATTTCTCCCATTTATCGGCTTCGCCGTAAACGGGCTGTTTGGGCGAAAGTTGTCCAAAAATCTGGTCGCCATTATCGGTTCGGGTACCTTGCTGGTTTCCTTCCTGCTCAGTGTAACTTATTTTAACGAAGTGGCATCTGCCGGGCCAATCCAGCACACCTTGTACAACTTTATCACCGTAGATAGCCTCCACGTGGATTTTTCATTCCTGGTCGATCAACTATCGGTCTGGATGATGCTGATCGTGACCGGAGTCGGTTTTCTGATCCATGTGTACTCCATCGGTTATATGCATGATGACCCTGGGTTCTGGAAATTTTTCGCCTACCTGAACCTGTTCATTTTCAGTATGCTGTTGCTCGTAATGGGCGACAACCTCATCATGTTGTTTTTGGCTGGGAAGGCGTCGGGCTATGTTCGTACCTGCTGATTGGATTTTGGTACACCAATACGGACTTCACGAAGGCCGCCCGGAAAGCATTTATCATGAACCGCATCGGCGATTTGGGCTTGCTGTTGGGTATCTTCCTGATCTTCAAAACCTTTGGAACACTCACCTATGCTGAAATATTCAGCCGCCTAGCAACGGTAAATCCGGACACCGGGACCATCACTGCAATTTGTCTGTTGCTATTCATAGGCGCCATGGGCAAAAGCGCCCAAATCCCGCTGTACACCTGGTTGCCCGATGCGATGGCCGGCCCAACTCCCGTATCCGCGCTGATCCACGCAGCTACCATGGTCACGGCAGGTATTTACCTGGTCGCACGGTGCCATCCGCTGTATAGTTTGTCGCCCGACGCTTTGAATGTGGTGGCATTTATTGGTTTGACCACCTCAATTTTTGCCGCGCTGATCGGATTGCGGCAAAACGATATCAAGAAAGTACTGGCCTATTCAACGGTTTCCCAGTTAGGGTTAATGTTCGTGGCCTTAGGCATGGGCGCTTATGTGACGGCCATGTTTCACGTAACCACGCATGCCTTTTTTAAGGCGCTGTTATTTTTGGGTGCCGGTTCTGTTATTCATGCTATGGGCGGCGAACAGGATATTCGAAAAATGGGTGGCCTGCGAAAAGCATTACCAATTACTTTTTGGGTATTTCTGATTGGCTCTTTTTCCATCAGTGGCTTCCCGCTGTTAGCCGGTTTTTTCTCCAAAGACGAAATTTTTGCCAACACCTTCGCTGCCGGTGGCAACTGGTGGTGGGCTTTTGCAGCTGTGGGTGGGTTGTTGACTGCGGTTTACATGTCCCGCCTGCTGTTTGTCACCTTTTTCGGGCAATTCCGCGGTACGGAGGCCCAGGCAAAGCATCTTCATGAAAGTCCGGTGGTGATGACGGTGCCGCTGATGATCCTCGCGGTTTTATCCGTCATTGGTGGTTTTCTGAATGCACCGCATATCCTGCACATTGGTCCGCCGCAATGGATGGCGGGATTCCTGGAACCTGTAGTTGGCAACGTTAATCTGCACCATGGCGGTGAAGCACACCACCTGGCAGCAAGTACAGAATGGACACTGATGTCTATAAGTACCAGCCTGGCTGTAGCCGTTATACTTGTTTGTTACTATTTCTATGTGGTCAAACGCAGTGTGCCGGTGGCTAACGAGGCGCAAGGGCGCTTTGCTACAATTTTGTCCAACAAGTTTTATGTGGATGAGATCTATGATTTTTTAATTGTGAAGCCGGCGGAAAAACTTTCCCAGTTGCTGTACTACTACGCCGATATTCAGGCAATCGACGGGCTGGTGAACGGTGTCGGCAAAGGTGTCCGGGGGCTGGGCGCCCAATTCCGGAAAATCCAAAACGGCAATATTGAATACTACCTGTTGGCTATGGTGGCCGGGGCTGTTTTATTGTTTTTGACGCTGCACCTGTAAAATTTTTCCATTCTCAGCCCAGCCATTAATGGCTGGGCTGAGAATGGAAACGGCAGGTTTTGAAAAAATATCATAAGCAAAATGTCCATTCTTCTCTTCATACTTCCCTTTATCGCAGCGATAGCCTTGCTGGCTACCCGGCATTTACCTGCGCGCCCGATTGCCTTAACGGCAACGTTGGCAAATCTCGTCGTGACCATCGCAGCTTTGAGCACGTTCAATGGGGACGGCTCGTTCAATTACGAGGTCAATTTCCCCTGGGTAGCCAGTGCCGGTATCAGTTTCCGGTTGGGCCTGGATGGTATCAGCATGCTAATGGTGCTGCTAACCAACCTGTTGGCGCCATTGATTGTACTCAGCAGTTTCAACCAGCAATACAATCTGGAAAACCGCTATTTCGGCCTAGTGTTATTGATGATCGGCGCATTGAACGGTGTATTCATGGCGCTGGACGGCTTGTTGTTTTACATTTTTTATGAGCTGGCGCTGATTCCTATTTATTTCATTTGTGCCATTTGGGGCGGTGCCAATCGCATTCAGATCACCCTCAAATTTTTCATATACACCTTTGTCGGCTCACTGTTCATGCTGGTGGCATTGCTGGCGGTATACCTGAAGACTCCGGCAATTGCATTAGAGAATGGCCTTCCGGAAGCGGTGCACTCGTTTGCCTGGGAAGACCTGGTAGCGGTACAATTGGATCCGACGACAGCGTGGTGGGTTATGCTTGGCTTTTTTCTGGCCTTTGCGGTCAAGATGCCGATTTTCCCTTTTCACACCTGGCAGCCCGACACCTACACAACTGCACCCACAGGAGGCACAATGTTGCTTTCCGGGATCATGCTGAAAATGGGCGTCTATGGGGTGGTGCGCTGGATGGTCCCGCTGGCGCCGGAAGCCCTGCACGGCTGGGCGCCGGTATTTTTGGGTCTGGCGGTTATCGGGATCGTATACGCCAGCCTGATTGCTTTTAAACAAAGCGACCTGAAACGCCTGATCGCCTATTCATCTATTGCACACGTCGGCCTGATTGCTGCCGGGGTGCTGGCCTGGAACAAGGCAGGTATGCAGGGCGGCATGATCCAGATGCTCAACCATGGAATTAATGTCGTCGGATTGTTTTTTGTGGTGGATTTGCTCGAACGCCGGATCGGTTCGCGCTCCTTGTTCGACATGGGGGGGATAGCCCGCTCGGCGCCAAAGTTTGCCACGCTGTTTATGTTGGTACTGCTGGGCTCGATAGCAGTGCCCTTAACGAATGGATTTGTCGGCGAATTCCTGTTGCTCAATGGCGTGTGGAATTACAATTCCACATTGGGGGCTGCGGCAGGTTTGACCATCATCCTTGGCGCGGTGTACATGCTCCGCGCCTATGGCCTGGCTATGTTCGGCGAAACCAACAGGCATACCAGCGAATTTGCCGACATCGGCCTGCGAGAATGGATCGTATTGGGTTCGCTGGCAGGATTTGTCCTGATTTTTGGCTTTTTCCCTCAACTTATCCTGAACCTAACTGACGGCAGCGTCAATAAAATTTTAGGTGCTGTTCAATTTTAACCAATGACATCCCTACTTGTACTATTCTTTACCGCGGTTATAGCCCTTTTTGCCGGCTTGTTCAAAAAACGCCAATGGTTGCAACCCCTGGCGCTGGCAGGCACCGGTGTGGCATTTGGCATTGCACTGGTCGACATCAACACCAGCTCTGCCTTCAATGAGCGGTATGCTTCGATGCTCCAATTTGACACCTATGCGCTTGCATTTACTGTTGTGGCTTTGCTGGCAACGGCATTGATATTTGGTTTGAGCCGCTGGGGGTTTCGCGAGTTATCGGATACCCTCGGCGATAATTATGCGCTATTTCTGTTCAGTTTGTGTGGCGCCTTGTGCATGTTTTCGTTCACCAACATGGTCATGTTGTTTCTGGGTATTGAAATCCTGAGTATACCGCTGTATGTGCTAGCCGGTAGCCGCCGCGATGACCTAAAATCCAACGAAGCCGCGCTGAAGTACTTCCTCATGGGCGCTTTCGCTACGGGCATTTTATTGTTTGGAATCGCCCTGGTTTATGGTTCAACAGCCAGTTTTGATCTCCACCAGATTCATGCAGTGATCACAGCCAACGGGCACTCGCCCAATATGCTCAGTGCCGGGATTTTACTTATCCTGATTGGCCTGAGTTTCAAAGTTTCCGCCGTTCCGTTTCACATGTGGGCGCCGGATGTGTACACGGGCAGCCCGACGATGATCACTGCGTTTATGGCCACGGTGGTAAAAACTGCCGGTTTTGCCGCTTTTTACCGTCTGTTCAGTACAGCGTTTACCGGCGCCGGTGATTTTTGGGAAGTTGCCGTGGCGATGGTTGCCGGCCTCACCCTGGTGCTGGCCAATACCACAGCTATTTTTCAGGTTAACTTCAAGCGCATGATGGCTTATTCATCTATCTCGCACGCCGGGTACCTCATGCTGGCCATTCTGGCTGCCGGGCAGCCGGGAGCCGGTGGGGCGCTTTTGTATTATACGCTGGTGTATTCCATTGCTACGGTGTGTGCTTTTGCCTGCTTTTTGCTGGTTTCTGAGCAAAACCTTGATGAAACATTTACAGCCTTCAATGGGCTAAGCAAAAAACAACCGTTAATCGCTGCAACAATGGCCGTGGCCATGCTCACACTTGCCGGCATTCCGCCCACAGCCGGATTTTTTGGAAAATATTTCCTGTTCACCGTTGCCTTCGAGCGGTATCCCTGGTTGGTGGTATTGGCAGTTATAAATGCTGCGGTTTCTATTTATTATTATTTCAAAGTGATAATTGCCATGTACTTCAGTCCGGAGGAAAACGCCTATGAAGTTAAAATACCCTGGAGTATCCGGCTGACTTTGGCCGCAGGCCTGATATTGATTGCCTTGTTAACGCTCATGCCCTCATCGGTGTATAACCTGATTTAATAGAATGAAATTTTTGATTACGATTAACCGTTTGCTTGTGCTCATCGCACTCAGTGTTTTCATGGCATGTGGTCAGGGGAAACCGAATCAGGAAGAGGCCAATGTAGCAAACGATTCAAACGCTGAGCCGGAATTTTTTCTATACCTCGTAAATACAGGTCAACTCCAACTGCGCAAGGAAGCCTCGCTTTCCGCCGAAGTTGTCAGCACAGTGCCTCAAGGCACAATTCTTTTTAGCGAAGGCGTCAAATCCAGCAAATCCATTCAGGCCGAACTGGATGGCGTTTCCTACGAGACGCCGTTTTACGAAGTAAGCGATGCGTCCGGCGTCAAAGGTTGGGCATTGGGCGGAGCATTGACCGCTGTGTACCGGGGGACGGCGGAGGAGAAACCCGATGTTGGTCAGATTTCTTCTTTTGCAACTTACTTAAGCAATCTCAACCCGACCGATTTCAAAAGCGGTGGTAAAGCCTGGACCTATGTTGAAGAAAACCTCAGCGAAGCAACCGGCGCACTGGCGGATGCCATTTTTGTGACATTGGAGGCGTACATGCATCGGGTCGAACGAAAAAGTGACCTGGCGAATTTAGCAGTCCCGGGACGATTTAGTCCCGAAGAGATTGAGGCGATATTCATGAGCAACTTTGATGCGGAAAGCAATCCATTTGCAAAAGCACTTACTGCGAATGGCTTCAGAATGGCCGCTGCCGACGAGATGATCTTTGCGGTACCCGATTTGCGCAGATTTCAGGATTATTTCAGTCCGCGTGTGTCCCCCCCCATGCAACGATACCTGAACCAACGCACATCCGAACAGCGCGTGCCGTTGCTCATGGACGGGAATCTTAGGGTCCCGTTATCCAATTTTGCTGACCTGGCAGTTTTTTGGGAAAAATTCAATCGGGAGTATCCAAAATTTTTGAAATCTGAAGAGACGCAAATTTCGGAGCGCTGGTTTCGGAATGCCGTGCTCCGGGGCACCGATAAAAAACCGCTATTTAATCCCGAGAACCATCAGGTAAATATGGATTTTCGTCTGGCATGGACCTATGTTCAAAATGACCTCGCTGGCACTGAAATGGAGCGCCTGGTCAACCAGATGGTTATGCTTTGCCAGGAAAACGAATGGTCCCGGAGTAAAAAAATTGACGATTTTCTGGCAAAATTGCAGGATTAAGTCAATCGTAAACCGGAACGTCCATAACACAAATTCATGCATCCAGGCCTTTTACTCGCATCCAGCACACTCTGTTTCCTTTGGAGTTTATGGCTGTTTTTTTCAAAAAAACAGTACAGCGCCGGTGTATGGGCCTTGTGTTTGGCGGCATTTCTTCTGCGACTTTACATGGCATTGGTCGACCCCTTTTTGCACGATTGGGATGAACGGTTTCATGCGTTGGTTGCCAAAAACATGATTGTTGAACCCTTTCGGCCCATGCTTCGGGTAAATCCTATTTTGCCCTATGACTTCACGGCTTGGTGCTGCAACCATATTTGGGTACACAAGCAGCCGCTGTTCCTTTGGCAAATGGCGCTGTCGATGAAGGTGTTTGGCGTCAACGAATGGGCATTGCGTCTGCCAAGTGTTATCCTCAGTTCTCTGATGACCTATTGGACCTATCGCATCGCCCTGATCTGGACAAAGGATCAGGCAACAGCCTTTTTGGCAGCCTTGCTGAGCACATTCTCGTATTACCAACTCGAACTGACAGCCGGCTACCTGAGCCTCGACCATAACGATTTGGTTTTCACCACCTATGTGACCGCTGGCATTTGGGCTTTTGCCGAATACACCCAAAAACCGGGAATGCGTTGGGCCTTGGTTGCCGGCATATGCACCGGACTTGCCATTCTTGTAAAATGGCTAACTGCTTTGGTGATTTTTGGCGGTGCAGGATTATACCTGCTTAGCCAGCGCGACCAATGGAATAATTGGCGCTTTTACAAACATTGGCTTTCGGCTTTTGCTCTTGCACTGGTCATTATGGCGCCCTGGCAGTTGTACATTTTGCAGTCGTTTCCTAAAGAAAGTGCCTGGGAGTACACCTATAATTTCAAACACATCACCGAACGCCTGGGAGCATTTACAGCGGGTGATCCGTTGTACTATTTGAAGTATCTGAATGAGCATTTCGGAATATTGCTCCTGCCGTTTTTAGTATTTGGAATGCTGCTTGTTTTGCTTTCCAAAAAGTATGAACGGCGCTACAACCTGCCCATGCTCGGGATGGCAGGCGTATTCTACCTGTTTTTTTCTTTGGTCGTAGAAACCCAAATGCCGGCATTTACCTATCCGGTAGCGGCGGTGATTTTGGTTTTGATAGCTGCGGGTTTGGAGCCCTGTATCCGATTGGTTGTCGAATCCTGCAAACCCAATTTACAACTTGCGATCCGGGCTGTGCTTTTAGTTTTAGTAGCATTGGCCAGTTTGCAGCCTGCGCAATTGCGATCGAACCACAGCCGTGCAAATCCTGCACGCCAGGCGAAGATTCACAATACTCAGATTTTCAAAAATCTGGATCAAACAATAGCGGCAGACGTCGTGGTGTTTAATTGCAAAAGCTTTGAAGACACCGAGCTCATGTTTTATCAAAAAAACAACGCCTACCACTGGTATCCAACGGAGCCCCAGTTAGATTCTCTGTTGGCGAATGGGCATAAAATTGCTGCGTTTCAAAGCCATACCAACCAGGGCTTGCCCGAGTATATGACCAATAACCCCAGGGTTCGGGTCATTCAACAAGAAATGAAATAGGCGATTCTTACAGGCGGATCAAAAAAACGGCGCCTGCATTAGCGGCAGAAACGACAGACAAACTGCCTTTGTGCAATTGCACGATTTGCCTGCACAAACTCAAACCAATTCCCGTTCCATCATTTTTTGTGGTGAAAAATGGCATGAAGATTTGCTCCTGCAGATCCTCCGGTACTCCAGCGCCATTGTCGGCAACCTGAATCACGACAACGCCTTCTGAATCTTTGGCAACGCCAAGTGTAATTACAGGGTTTTCTAGACCTTCCACTGCTTCAATGGCGTTTTTGACCAGATTGATCAACACCTGCTCCAACAGTTCCGGGTCTGCCTGGATACTTAACTGCGTTGGCGCGTATTTTTTCTCAACGGTAATACCCTTTTCCGCAAACGTTGGTTTGTACAAGGTGCACACACCATCCAGCAAATCTTCCGGGTTCACCGCCTGAAATTTCGGCTCCGGAATACGGGTCAGTTGCCTGTAGGTTTCGGTAAAATGCAGCAGGCCTTCGCTCCGTTTTTTGATGGCATTTACTGCCGTCCGGATATCATCGGCAGCATCGACATCGAAGGTGGAGAATTTGCTGACCATATCACTCGCTGTGGCAGCCAGGGAGGTTACCGGCGTCACCGAGTTCATAATTTCATGGGTAAGGATACGGATAAGTTTTTGCCAGGAATGCACTTCCTGTTCCTCCAACTCGGCACTGATATTTTGGATGGAGTACAGGTGGTACTCGCCATTTTTTAGTTTTAAAATGGTCGTGCGCACCGCCAGTTGCAGCATTTGGTTGTTTACAACCAGTTTCACTAATTGGCGCTCGCCAGGTTGCAAATCTTCCATGGCATCAAAAAGCGCCTGGTTAAACCGTTCCACGGAACGCAAGTCGGGGAAGTAGGATTTGTGCAACAAACGCTGCAAGGAGCGATTCATCAACAGTGTTTGTCCCTCTTTGTCAAAACAAATGAGCCCGGTATCCACATGCTCCACAATGGCCTGCAAATATTGGAACTGGGCTTCTTTTTCCTGCCGGATGTCGCGGAATTTATCCGTGATGACATTAAAAGCGCCATATAACTTTTTAAAACTCTGGTCGGGCTCCTGTGTCGTATAGGTAGCCGTGTAATCGTCGTATTTGATGTTGAGCAAGAAATTCGCAATCTCCGAGTTTGTTTTTTCAACCAGGTAAAACAAACTGGTAATCGCCGCAACGGCGCCCAATCCGGAAAGTACTGCTAATCCAACAGAATCTGTGTTATACCAACTATACACGCTGCCCATCAGGAAACCTGCGATCAGCAGCACATGGATCAGGATTTTTGTTTTGAATTGTCTGAGCATGATTAGATCCCGTGTTTTTCCAATCGACGATACAACGCCGCGCGGGTGAGACCAAGTTCATCTGCGGCTTTTGAAATATTGCCCTGGTGTTTGTTCATTGCCCGTTGAATCAACTTTTTCTCCATTTCCTCCAGGTTTAGCGTATCGTCGCCCTGGAAGAAATCGGGCGACTGGTGGAAGTCAGGGTGCAACAGGAAATCGCCTGGTGTCAGAATATTTTTTTCACACAGAATTACCGCCCGTTCGATGGCGTGTCGCAATTCGCGGATATTGCCCGGCCAGGGGTATTGTTCCAGTTTTTGCCGGGCTGCCGGGTGCAGTTCGAGGTCGGGCTTTTGGTATTTTTTCGCGTATTGTTTCAGGAAATGCTCACTAAGCAGGACGATGTCGCCATTCCGGGCCCGCAAGGCAGGCAATTGAACCTCCACGGTGTTGATCCGGTATAGTAAATCCTGGCGGAAGGTTTTTTCGCGCACCATGTCATACAGCGGCATGTTGGTAGCGCAGATGAGGCGGATGTCAACGGAAATGGGTTGGTTGGTGCCCACGCGTACAATCTCCCGGTTTTGGAGCGATGCCAGCAGCTTGGCTTGCATGGGCAACGAGAGGTTGCCGATTTCATCCAGGAAAAGTGTCCCGTCCTGCGCTGCCTCAAAGCGGCCGGCGCGGTCTTCCCGGGCATCGGTGAACGCGCCTTTTTTGTGGCCAAACAACTCACTTTCAAAAAGCGACTCCGGAATAGCGCCAAGGTCAACATTTACAAAAGCCCGATCATGGCGCAGCGATGCGCGGTGGATAGCCCGGGCGACAAGTTCCTTGCCTGTGCCGTTCTCGCCAAGGATCAGCACATTCGCATCCGTTTCCGCTACTTTTTCAATAGTCTTAAAGACTTCCTGCATGGCGGCAGATTGTCCGACGATGGTGCCGCCACTGGCGTCCAGTTGTTCGGTTAGCGCCCGTTGCCGGGTTTGAAGTTGCTGGACTTCCTGTTGACTTTGACTCAGTTTGAAGGTAGACTGTACGGTAGCGAGCAGTTTTTCATTGCGCCAGGGTTTTTCGACAAAATCGGCAGCGCCGGTTTTCAGCGCCCGCACGGCTTTTTCCACCTCGCCATAGGCTGTAATCATTATTACCTGCACGCCGGGTTTTAACTCCAATGTCTTTTGCAGCCATTGTAACCCTTCTTCGCCGCTGGTATCGCCTTTTCTGAAATTCATGTCCAGCAGAACCACGTCCGGCTCTACTTGCTTGAGTTGCCGAGGAAGGTGTTGTGGGTTTTGTTCGGTAAATACCCGGTCAAAATGTTGTTTTAAAAACATTTTGAGGGAAATCAATATATCCTCTTCGTCATCGACGATAAGAACTGTACCCCGTTGTTTCATGTGCAGTTTGATTCTGGTTGCGAAGTTGGGAAAAAGTGTCCGATAATGGACAGTTTTTGCCGTAAAAGGCTGCTTACACCTGTTTTTTTGATAGGTCTTTTTTGCCCGATAACGAACATTCCGGTGTTCAATAATGAACAGTTCCATATGGCAATCCAGGTGCAAAAAATCTGTAAAAACTTAGTGGTCAAACGATTATAGAAATTGGCATAAGCCTTGAAGAATGCAGGTGGACAAAAAGCGCATTGAAACATAACCATGGATAGAAAAATTACGAAGAAGCGATTTACCTGGCAGCGGCTGCTCCTTGCAGCAGTCGGTTTGGCCATAGTGGGTTTTCTGATCGCCTCTATTTGGAAAAACGCCGGTACTTCCCGCCTGAATGTGCAGAGTGAGCGGTTGATGGTAGACACCGTTGGACAAGGGACCTTTCAGGAGTTTATCCCGGTGACCGGGGTGGTTGAGCCGCTGCGCACTGTGATCATTGATGCCGTGGAAGGCGGGAAAGTGGAAGAAAAATTTGTAGAAGACGGTGCATTCGTAAAGCCGAATCAGCCTATCCTCCGCCTGTCAAACCCCGATCTGATGGTCAATTATTTAAATCAGGAGGCCAATATCATTTCCCAGATCAATCAAATCCGGAACACATCCATTCTTATGGAACAGCAAAGCCTCAATTTGCGGGAACAGGCAGTGGATGTGGAATATCAGCTGGAATTAAACCACGGCCGCCTGGAGCGCAACCGCTCGTTGCTGAAAGATAAGGTGATCGCCCCGGTGGATGTACAGGAAATGGAGGCGCTGTATAAAAACCTGAAAAACCGCAAAAATCTCCTGGAGGCGACCATTAAAAAAGATAGTGCCTATCAGTCCCTGCAGCAGCAACAAATGAGCTCCTCGCTGGATTTGATGGAACGCAACCTTGCCATCACCCGCCAGAGTCTGGAACAGCTCACCGTGCGCGCGCCCATTGCCGGCCAACTTTCCGGATTGAACAAAGAACTTGGTGAAAGTGTAGCCCGCAGCGAAAACATCGGCCAAATCGATGACCTGAGCAATTTCAAAGTGCGCGTACGCATCGATGAGTTTTATATTTCCCGGGTTTTTAATGATCAGGAAGGCAGTTTCGAGTTCGCGGGCAAATCGTATGCACTGAAGATCAAAAAAATATACCCACAGGTAGCCAACGGCGCATTCGAAGCCGATATGGTTTTTGTGGGCAAGGCGCCGGAAGGCATCAAACGCGGCCAGTCGGTTTCTGTACGCCTCGAACTGAGCGCCGAAGAGCAAGCCACCCTGCTCCAGCGCGGCGGGTTTTATCAAACCACCGGCGGGAATTGGGTCTACGTTGTCGACCCGTCCAGCGGCAATGCCCGCAAGCGTAACGTGCGCCTGGGTCGGCAAAATCCCAACTACTACGAGGTGTTGGAAGGTTTACAAACCGGCGATGTGGTTATCGTATCCGGATATGAAAATTTTGGCGACAAAGACGAACTGGTTTTAAAGTAACGCGAACCGCTGGTTCGCGCTCCAAAAAACTTTTACTCTACATTTTTAAAAATTTGCTTCGCAAAAACACACCTAAGCAATGATAAAAACAACCAATCTGTCAAAAGTGTATCGCACTGAAGAGGTGGAAACCACTGCACTCAACGAAGTTGACCTTGAAATCAAGGAAGGCGAATTCGTATCAGTCATGGGCCCTTCGGGATGTGGCAAATCCACGCTGCTCAATGTACTCGGCATGATCGACAGCCCCAGTGGCGGCGACTACCATTTCATGGGCGAGGAAGTTGGCCGGCTCAGCGAACGCAAGCGTTCCAATGTTCGCAAACACAACCTGGGTTTTGTTTTCCAAAGTTTTAACCTGATTGACGAACTCACGGTGTATGAAAATGTGGAACTGCCCATGCTTTACACCAAGGTGCCTGCGGCCGAGCGTAAACAACGCGTGGAGGAACTGCTGGAAGGCATGAACATCATGCACCGGCGCAACCACTTCCCCCAACAACTCTCCGGGGGGCAGCAACAACGGGTAGCCGTTGCCCGCGCCATCGTTAACCGGCCCAAATTGATCCTTGCTGACGAACCGACAGGTAACCTCGACAGCGCGAACGGTGATGAAGTCATGAAAATCCTTTCCCAACTCAACTCGGAAGGAACCACAATTCTCATGGTGACGCACTCGCAGTATTGCGCCGAATTTGGCAACCGGATCATCCGGATGCTCGACGGACAGGTCGTCACGGAGAACCTGGTGAAACAGTACTTGTAGGTTGGGATATTGGGATATTGGGATATTGGGATATTGGGATATTGGGATATTGGGATATTAGGATATTAGGATATTGGGCAGCAACTAAATTTAAGCTAAAACAAAACACCGCTCGCCCGTTCATTGATTCCGGATCGCTCGGGGGCCTTTGGCCTCAGGCAATTGCTAACGCAACAAACACAACTGATGTCTATGCTTCGCAACTTTATCACTATTGCAGTTCGGAATTTACGGCACTATCGCAGTTATACATTGATCAACATTGCCGGCTTGGCGCTGGGTATTACCTGTGGTCTGCTTATTTTTCTGTTAATCCGCTTTCACCTGAGCGTGGATACCTACCACGCACAAGCCAAGCGGATTTACCGCGTAGTGACCGACTTGCATATCGGGGACGACAACATAAATATGGGGGGAGTCCCCTACCCCTTCGGAAAGGCGCTGCGATTGGATTTTCCGGAGATTCAATCGGTTGCCCTCACGCGTTTTGAGTCGAACAACCTGATCACCACCATACCGGATGCGGCCGATCAGCCCCGGAAAAAATTTATGCTCGAGCGCGAAATGGCTTTCGTTGAGCCCGAATTTTTCCAAACGTTTGACTATACCTGGTTAAAAGGAAAACCTTCCGCCTTAAAAGCGCCCTTTGAGGCAGTGATCACTGCGCCACTGGCAGAAAAGTTTTTCGGAACGGCAGACCCAATTGGCAAAACCATACGCCTTGAAAATCAACACGATTTCCGCATTTCCGGCGTATTGGCCAAACCGGCAGCGAATTCGGAATTCCACAAAACCGCACTGTTTTTGTCCTATGCGTCCTACCTGGCTATCAATAACCCCGATATCATGGCCGAATGGGGTAGCATCAGCGGAAACCACCAGTGTTTTGTCGTACTACCGGAGGGACTCCAACCCAAACAAATTGAGCAAGGTTTTCCAGCGTTTGAAAAAAAGTACCACGAGAAATCCGATGAGTGGAGCTACAAGTTACAGCCGCTGAAGGATATGCACTTTAACCCCGATTATGGTGGCGATGTGCCCAAAACCATGTTGTTCGCATTGGCCATTGTGGGGCTGTTTTTGATCGGCACAGCCTGTATCAATTTTATTAACCTGGCCACCGCGCAGGCCCTCAATCGCTCCCGTGAAGTTGGGGTACGCAAAGTGCTCGGGAGCAGTCGGTGGCAACTGTTCAACCAATTCCTTCTGGAAACCGGGTTGATCACCCTGGCAGCTCTGGTCGTATCAATCCTGCTGGTCAGTTGGGCCCTGCCCTTCGTAAACGATCTGACCCACTCCGAACTGACCGTCAACCTGTATTCCGATGCCGGCTTGCTACTCTTTTTGCTTGTCATGTTGTTCGGCGTCACTCTGTTGGCCGGCGCCTACCCTGCATTTATTTTGGCTGGATTCAAGCCTGTACAGGCAATTAAAGGGAAAATAAACACACAAACACTAGGAGGCTATTCACTGCGACGAGGGCTGGTAGTTACGCAGTTTGTTATTTGCCAGATCATGATCATTGCTGCCATTGTGATCTCCGGTCAGATGGATTACCTGAAAAATGCAAGCCTGGGTTTTAATAAAGATGCAATCGTCATGTTACCGGTACCCAACCCGGAAAAAAGCAACATGGAGGCGCTTCGACAACAGTTGCTCCGGGTGCCCGGGGTGCAACAATTGAGTTTCGCCTGCGATGCACCTGCGGGCGACTCACAAAATTCGGCCAACTGTCGTTTTGATACTCGGCAAGAGGACGAGCCCTGGTACATTAATACCCGACCCTGCGACGAAGCGTTTCTGTCAACATTCGGCATCGAACTGGTTGCCGGCCGAAATCTCCAACCTGGCGACACCATCCGGGAGTACCTGATCAATGAAGCTGCTGTCGAAAAACTTGGCTTGAAATCACCAGAGGAAGCACTGGGTAAATCATTTGCCATTTGGGGCAAAGAAGCACCAATCGTTGGTGTGATCCGAAATTTCCACAACCGTTCCCTCCGCGAAACGGTGGAACCGACCGTGCTGATGACCAGTCGCGAGCGGTACGCCGCCTGCGGGGTAAAAATTGATTTGTCCAACACACCGCATATCCTGGCCGCGGTAGACCGGATTTGGAACGACGTATACCCGGACGCCTTTTACAGCTATGCCTTCCTGGATGATAAGATCGCCCGGTTTTATGAAATTGAACATGCCTTGCTCAGCATGACCAAGGGCTTCTGTGCCATTGCCTTGTTTATCGGATGCCTCGGCTTGTTTGGCCTGGTGTCCTTTATGACAGCCCGAAAACGCAAGGAAATCGGTGTTCGGAAAGTGCTGGGTGCTACCGTAGCCCAAATATTGCAGCTCTTCGGTAAAGAATTTTTCCGCCTCATCCTGATCGCCTTCGTGCTGGCGGCGCCGCTTGGCTGGCTGGCCATGTCGGCCTGGCTGCAGGACTATCCATACCGGATTCCGCTTGGTGCAGGCGTTTTTCTGGCGACAATTGGCGCAACCTGTTTAGTCGCCTTGTTGACCGTTGGCGCCCAAAGTTTAAAAGCAGCCCGATCGAACCCGGCCAACAGCCTCCGCTCGGAATAATTGTCTACTGTCCATTCTCTATCGCATAACACCATGTTTTACAATTATTTAAAAATCACCCTCCGCAACCTGCGCAAACACCCGGCGTACACCTTTATCAACATTGCCGGCCTGGCAATTGGTGTGGCTTGTTGCCTGCTGATCATGTTGTTTGTCATCTATGAGTTGAGTTATGATCGGTGGAATACGCGCGCCGACAGGATTGTCCGGCCGGTTGTGGAAATCAAGTTTGGTGGTGCCCACATGCACCTTGCGGTTGTTGGCAGTGTTGTCGGACCGGACATGCAACGCGATTTTCCGGAAGTCCAGGCGAATTGCCGCTTTCGCCAGTATGGCTCATACCTTGTAAAACGCGATGGCAATGGGCAACAAAACATCCGGGAAGATAATGTGGCAACCGTCGACAGTAGTTTCTTTGAGGTTTTTCCGGTTGATTTATTGGAGGGTGACCCGCGGAGCTGCCTGACCCAACCCAATTCAATGGTCATTTCAAAAAGCCGTGCAGAAAAATATTTCGGCTCTCCACAACTGGCCATGGGCAGTACGTTGGTTTTGGAAAATGAAGAGCGCTGGCAGGTTACCGGTGTGTTTGAAGATATACCGGAAAATACCCACTTCAATATCAATATGCTGCTGGCTATGAACGGCAACAGGGAGGTGCAGAATGATTCGCCGCTTTGGGCCTCGAGCAATAATTTTTTGACGTATCTGCTATTGCGACCGGGTACCGACCGGGCAGATTTTGAATCGAAATTTGCGGCATATTCCCGAAAGAAGGTTAATGAAACTGCCCAACGGATCTTCGGTCAGGACATAAGCCAGGTCGAATCGACCGGTCAATATGTGCGTTATTTCCTTCAACCGCTTTCGTCGATCCACTTGTACTCCGACCGTATAGCGGAATTCCAGGCCAATGGCAGCATTCAACACGTTTGGATTTTTAGCGCCATCGCCTTATTCGTGCTACTGATTGCCTGTATCAATTTCATGAACCTGACAACTGCCCGCTCAGCCCACCGCTCGCGCGAGATCGGTGTACGCAAAGTATTGGGTAGCCCGCGCAGTTCGCTTATCCGCCAGTTCCTCGGCGAATCGCTGATCTTATCCGGTATGGCTGTAGGTTTAGCCGTCATCATCGCTGCTTTAGCCATGCCATGGTTTGCGGATTTGACGAACCGGCCGATCCACATGCCCTGGAGCAATCCGCTTTTCTGGATATCTATTGCTGGGGGCATTGGCATGGTTGGTTTGCTGGCCGGTATTTACCCCGCATTTTTCCTCTCTGCATTTGAGCCGATAAAAACCCTGAAAGGTGAACAAGGAAAGCAGGCCGGTGGCGGCCGGTTGCGCAGTGCGCTGGTCGTTTTTCAGTTTTCAACTGCTATTGCGCTCATCATTGCTACCGGCCTGGTTTACAAACAATTGAATTTTATTCAACAGAAAAAACTCGGATTTCATAAAGAGCAAGTACTGATCCTGGAGGATGCCTATGCCTTGGGGGATGCAACCCAGGCTTTTAAAAACGAAGTGCAAAAACTCCCGGCAGTAGAGTCGGCAACCTACTCGGCTTATCTGCCTGTGCCCTCAAGCCGTAGCGACCAGACCTATTCGAAGATCCGGGATTTCCGGGAAGACCAGTCAGTCAACATGCAAAACTGGCGGGTAGATAAAGATTACCTGAAAACCATTGGCCTGGAACTGAAAGAAGGGCGTTTTTTTGACCCGGAAAAGTTTGTAAGCGACAGTACGGCCATCGTTTTAAATGAAACGGCAGCCCGGCTGTTCGGCTTTGGCGAAAAGGCAGTCGGCGGCAAGGTATACTCCCATATCGGGCAGGTGGAAGGCCAATCCAGGCCGGAGGACTTTATCGAGCTGACGGTAATCGGCGTGGTCAAGGATTTTCATTTTAACAGTCTGCGCGACAACATCGGAGCCTTGTCTATGCACCTTGGCCGTTCCACGGGCCTGATGTCAATACGTTACCAAGCCACAGACACGAAGCAATTAATTGCCGATTTGGAAGATCGTTGGAAAAAAACGGCACCCGGCCAGCCGTTCCGCTATTCATTCATGGATGAGTCTTTTGCCCAGGTGTACGCCACAGAACAGCGCATTGGCAAAATCGCCGGAATTTTTGGCCTGCTCGCGGTGTTGGTTTCCTGCCTGGGTTTGTTTGGGTTGGCTACGTACACTGCCGAACGCCGGACCAAGGAAATTGGCATCCGTCGGGTTCTTGGAGCGACTACCGCAGGCATTGTTGGCCTGTTGTCCAAAGACTTTTTAAAACTGGTGGTCTTAGCACTCCTGGTTGCCACGCCACTTGCCTGGTATTTCATGAATAATTGGCTTGAAAACTTTGCCTACCGCACGGAAATTCAATGGTGGGTGTTCGCCATTGCCGGTGTTCTCGCCATTGTAATTGCTTTTTTGACGGTCAGTTTTCAAAGTATAAAAACAGCCCTGACCAACCCTGTGGATTCTTTGCGAAGCGAATAAGTGCATGCTAAAACAAAAACACTATGTGGCAAAATTATTTTAAGGTCGCAACCCGGAATTTGTTTAACCACAAATCCTTCTCGTTCATCAATATTTTCGGCCTCGCCGTCAGCATGAGCGTTTGCCTGCTGGTGATCATGCTGGTGCATGATGCTTACCAATTCGACACCTTCCATCCGGATAGCAGCAGGGTTTACCGGGTGCTGACGGATGCGCAGCGCAAAGGCGGGGGCGAGGAAAGTTATGCCACAACACCATTCCCTCTTGGAAAAACGCTCACCGAAGATTATTCCTACGTGGAAGCTTGGGCGCCCTTGGTGCGGCGCCTAAATGCCCGATTCACCACAGGAGACAAACAACTGGATGTGGAAGGCCTGCTTACCGATGCCAACTTTTTCAACGTCTTTGGATTCGAACTGGAAGAAGGCGACCCGGCCACAGCGTTGAATTCCCCGAACTCCATCGTACTCACCCGGGAGAGCGCTGAACGGTTTTTCAAAAACCAAAATCCGGTTGGGCAAGTACTTGAAAACAATACCCTGGGCAGTTTTAAAGTGACCGGCGTGCTGGCGCCCTTCCCCGGAAAAACGCACCTGGAATTTGATGCATTGGGTTCCTTGAGCAGCCTGGATGGCATCGAGCAACGGGTGCAGGACTGGGGTGTCCTCCAAAACAACTGGAACAATTATTACGGCACCTACAATTTTGTCCGGCTCCGGAAAGGCGTTTCCCGGGAAACTGCCGAACAGGCATTGGCCCAGATTTCAAAAGAAGCCTACGCCGATCTGGACCTTGAAAGCCGTGACGCCGGTTATCGTTTTCGACTCCAGCCCTTGAGCGAAATCACCCCGGGCCCTATACTTTCCAACAGTATGGGCAGTGGCATGCCGGAAATGCTGATTTGGTTTTTGACTGCATTGAGTGCTATCGTTATTTTTTCAGCCTGCTTCAATTATACAAACCTGACGATCGCCAGGGCGCTGACACGTGCCAAGGAAGTTGGCGTTCGCAAGATTATGGGGGCTACGCGTTGGCAACTGTTCCGCCAATTTATCACGGAAGCCATGGTTGTTTCGGGCCTGGCGCTGATTATGGCTTTTTTGATGTTGCAGGCTACGATTCCCCTGTTCAGCCAATTGCAATTTTTAGAATTTACGGATGTTACTCTGGAGCTGGATTGGACTACAGCAGCCTGGTTTTTATTCTTTAGTATGACGGTTGGACTGATTGCCGGCGCCTTGCCTGCGCTGGTTTTGTCGCGTTTTCAACCGTTGGCAATCATTCAAAAGTTGCAAAACACCCGCCTGTTCCGCCGGGTAGGACTGCGGAAAGTATTGCTGGTGTCGCAGTTTGCCGTTTCGCTGGTTTTTTTGATCCTGCTGACGGTAAGTTGGAAACAGGTCAACTTTGCCATGCAGGGAAATTTTGGTTTTAATGCCAACACGATTGTAAACGTAAACCTGCAGGGGCAAGACTACAACCGCGTGCTGGCGGAATTTCAGCAAAACCCGAATGTGGTGCAAACCTCAGCAGTTTCGCACCTGATGGGGACCTGGCAAGACAGCAAAATTGATGTGCGTGTAAAACCCGGTGGCGAGCCGGAAGGTGTTCGCGATTATTTTATCGACGACCAATACCTGAGCAACCTGGGGGTAAAACTGGTCGCCGGGCAAAACTTCCCGGACAATCCTGCCCAATCCACGGAATTATTTGCGCTCGTCAACGAAAAATTTTTAGAGCATTACAAATTAGGCAGCCCTGCCGAGGTGTTAGGCCAAACGATCATCGTTGGTGACAGCACCGTGCTGACCATTCGCGGGGTTGTGGAAGATTTTCTGTACAAACCGCTGAGCTATGCCCTGGAACCACTCCTGCTGCGCTATGACCCTGCACAATGGCGCATCCTCAACCTGCGGCTTCAGACCACCGACATGCCTGCCGCGATCACCTCATTGGAGCGATCCTGGAAAAAAGTAGACAAATCCGAAGCGCTTTCGTACCAGTTTTATGATGAAACCGTCCGGGAGAACTTTGCAAACCTGTACGACATCATGTGGATCATCGCCTACTTTGCCGGCATGGGTATCCTGATTGCCTGTATGGGCCTGCTCGGTATGGCAATCTATTCCGTGGAAACGAAGGCCAAGGAGATCAGCATCCGCAAAGTAATCGGCGCCGCGCCACGCGACCTGATCCGCTTGCTTTCGAAGGGTTACCTGGTGTTGCTGGCAATTGCCGCAGTAGTTGCCCTGCCGATCAGTTATTTATTGGGTAGTCAAATGCTGGAAAGTTTTGCTTTCCGCATCCCCATGAATGTGTTGATCTTTTTACCAGGCATTGCCATATTGTTTTTCCTGGGCATGTTGACTATTGGCTCTCAAACGGTACGGGCTGCTTTTGGAAACCCCGCAAATAATTTGCGCAGCGAATAAATACCGGAACCACCCTGTTATTGCTTGGGCAATCAGCTGCGGTCTTTGGAAAATTGGTTGAATCCAGGCATTGTTTTTTCCGTCAGGCATTCGGGCCTGCCATCGAAAATTGGTTGTTCCCGATTGTCTAAAAAGACTAGCCATGCTTAGAAACTATCTCAAAATTGCCCTGCGCCACCTGCGCCGCAACGGACGGTATATGTTGATCAATGTGCTGGGTCTGGGCCTGGCGCTTGCTTTTTGCATTCTTTCATTTACCAATTATCGATTTGCGCACAGCTATGATCAATGGCATAAGGACACGGACCGTATTTTCCGGGTGGAATTTGACAAAGCCGGCAATCACATCCTGCATGGCACCTGCCCGGCTACGCTGACTGAAGTGGCGCCGGCTGATATTCCCGGCGTGGAAGCCGCCACACGGATCGACTCGCGCGGGTTGACGGTTAAACAAGGCGAAAACGTGTTCAACGAACAGGTGCATTTCGTCGATGAAAATTTCCTCGATGTTTTTGACTTTCCCCTGGCCCGAGGACAAGCCCGGTTGAATGACCGCAACGCCTTGCTCATCACGGAAAGCATGGCCGTGAAATTTTTTGGTGACCAAAACCCGGTCGGTCAGCAACTCACCCTATATGCCGATGAGCCTACGCCAATGGTGCTGACAATCAGCGGTGTATTAAAAGATGCGCCAAAAAATTCCAGTATCTATTTTAATTTTTTGACCCACCTCGGAAACCAACTTCAAGCAGATGGCCCGGTAGTTTACGACTCCTGGAAATGGTTTGTCGATGCCGCATTTCTGCGCCTGCGTCATCCTTCCGATGTAAAAAAAGTAGAACAGGCGCTGCAAGTTTACCGGGCGCCGCAAAACCAGGCCAACCTCGACTGGCCAGTGGAGCGCTACCGGCTGGAGCCCATCGCTGAAATGGCCTTGCACGCCCGCGATATCCGTTGGAACAACCTTCGAAACGGAACACCGCCGTCGTCTGTTTGGGGTAACATTGTCGTCGCGATCATGCTCTTGCTAACGGCCTGTTTAAATTTTGCCAATACGACCATCGCCATTGGGAATCGCCGGTTGCGGGAAATGGGTGTCCGGAAAGTCATGGGCGGCACACAAGGCCAACTGATGCGGCAGTTATTGGCCGAAACGTTTCTCATCTGTCTGATAGCGCTTGCATTGGGTATGATCCTGGCTACGCCCACCGCCGACTGGTACAATGCTACCTGGAAGCATCTCGATTTGCATATCAGCTACCTGGATAATCCTCAATTACTGCTGTTTTTGGGGATTACCATCGTCGGAACCACCCTGTTGGCCGGCGCATATCCTGCGTTTTATATTAGTGCATTCAATCCATCGAGCATATTCCGTGGTACGTTGCGGTTTGGGGGCGCCAGTTTGTTTACCCGCATCATGATGGGTATGCAAGTTGCGATTTCACTGATGGCCCTGGTGGTCGGCTTTAGTTTTGCCAACAATGCCGAAGTGCAGCGCACGGCCGATGCGGGCTATAACCGGCAAAGTCTGGTCGGGGTGGAATTGCCCAATGTGGATGCCTTTCGCGAGTTTCGCGATGCCATTCAGCAAAACCCAAAAGTAGAAGCCGTTGCAGGTACCCGGCATCATATTGGATTCAGTTTCAGGCGGATAAACCTGGAATATAAAAGCGCCACGGAAGAAAGCATGTGGCTGGAAGCCGGGAAGGATTACCTGCCACTGGTAGAAACTAAAGTGATCAAAGGCCCGGGATTTTCGCCGATTTCAGAAACTGCCTCCAACGAGGAAGTGCTTGTCAATGAAACCTTTGCAAAAGAAATTCTTCAAAGCCAGGAGCCTGTTGGACAGGTTTTCACCTTTGATTCTACCCGGTACCGGATTGCCGGTGTTGTAAAGGATTTCATGATCGACTCGCCTTTTGATCCTGTTACGCCCGTGATCATGCATCAGGTACCGGAGGAGCAGTTTCGCTTTTGTATTGTCAAAACCAAACCTGAAGACCTCCACGCTGTGTACGCAAACCTGGAAGAAATTTGGAAAAAAATATTGCCCTACAAGCCGTTCAACGGGTTCTATCAAAGCGAAGTGATTGCTGATGCGCTGGAGGTGTCGGAGAATATCGCCAATACGATGTTGGTTTTTTCTTTGGCCGTTCTACTACTTACCATTAGCGGCTTGTTTGCCATTGTTTCGCTGAATGCCTTAAAAATGTTTCGCGCTTTGGCCATTCGACGGGTATTGGGTGCAAAAGTCGGCCACATTTCTTTCCAACTAAACCGGAATTTCCTCATCGTCTTGTTTTTTTCAGTGATCGCCGGAGGTGTCCTGGGGCGCATTTTTGCGCTGGCACTTATGAATAGTATTTATAAAATCCATGCCGGTGCACCTTTACTTGTTATCAGTTATTCGGCGCTGTGCATGCTGTTGGTGCTGATGCTCACAGCGGGTGTCAAAGTCTGGCAAATTTGGAGAATGAATCTGGCGGAGGCGTTGAAGGCAGAATAAATCGAGGCATGATTTTAATCAACACTAAATCAATTTGCTATGCTCAAAAACAATTTACTGATAGCCCTGCGCAGCCTTCAAAAAAACAGGCTCTACACTGCGATCAATCTCTTTGGTCTTGCTTTTGGCATGTTGTGTTTTACGCTGTTGGGTTTGTATGTGATCGATGAATGGACCTTCGACCGTTTTCATAAAAATGCCAATCAAATTTACCGGGTGGTTGAGCAAAAAACGCTGCCACAAAAAGGCTCCGAGCATCTCGCCGCAGTTGCCTTCAAGGTGTCTTCGGCGGCAATCTCTGCCTTCCCGGAAATTGAACGCAGCAGTATACTGACCCAAATGGGACGAATGTCCTACCAAAACAAAGCCAATGCACGCGCTTTTTATGAGCCGTTTTTAAGTGCCGATAGCGCGTTTTTCCAACTCTTCAATTTCAACATGCTTCAGGGCAATCCGGCAACTGCGCTAAATCAACCGAACAGCGTTGTGCTGACGCAGGAGTTTGCCAACCGGCTATTCGGCGACCAGGACGCTTTGGGTAAAACCATAGATACTGACCGCGGCATTGCGTTTCAGGTAACCGGAATACTGGAAGATCTCCCTGTCAATTCCCATTTGCAGTTCCCTGCCGTTATTTCCTTTTGTTCTTTTAAAAATGCCCCCTGGTACGATCGCATGGTCACTAGCGACTGGAGTTCAAATTTCTTCACCACGTATTTCAAAATAAAAGCGGGTACCAATACCCAGGAACTGGCTGAAAAGATTACGGCATTGGTAAAAACCAATTACCCGGAAGAGCAGCAATTCCAAAGCCGGTTTGCCCTTCAGGCACTTCCCGATATTCACTTCAACTCCGCCGACTTTCAAAATGACCTGCAGACCAATGCCGGTTCACGGCAACAAAGCCTGGTGCTGGCATTTATCGGGCTTTTCATTCTCTTGATCGCCTGCATCAACTATATGAATCTTTCCACCGCCCGAACCGAAACTTATGGTCGGGAAGTAGGCATTCGCAAGGTAGTCGGCGCCTCGCGCAGCAACTTGTTCGGCCGTTTTTTTCTGGAAAACATTCTGCTCACAACCGGCGCCCTGGTGCTTGCGATAGGCATGACCTGGGTGCTGCTTCCGGCGTTTAACGAGTTCACCGGAAAGAATCTGAGCATCGATGTTGTAGAGCACCTTTGGCTGCTACCGTTCTTTTTGGCATTGGTCGGGATCGTTGGGTTGTTTGCCGGGAGTTATCCCGCCGTGTTCCTGTCCCGGTTTGCACCGGCAAACGCCCTGAAAGGTTTGGTCGGCATCAGTCAAAAACAACAATTGAATGCCGGGCAATTACGTCGTGGGTTGGTGGTATTCCAGTTTATGTTGGGGATCATCATGATTGTAGCCACTTTGGTCACTTACCGCCAAATGGAATTTGTCCGATCAAAAAATCTCGGCTTCAACCAGGATCATTTGGTGGTAGCAGATATCAATAGTGGCGCAGTGCGCAGGGGTTTTGCCCAAATTAAGGCTGGTTACGCCCAGTTGCCGGAAGTGCACAGTGTTACCGTGTCCAATCGGGTGCCGGGCGAATGGAAGATAATCCCGCAAGTACGTGTACAACAACTGGAAGCCAAGGATGAATCGGCCGAGATGTACTATTTCAGCGGCGATGCGGACTTTCTGCGCACCTTCGAAGTAAAACTGCTCCATGGAAGAAATTTTGATCCCGAACGCCTGGCCGATACCGCAGCGTTGCTGATCAATCAGCGGGCTGCCGATCTGCTCGGGATTAGTCAGGCTAATGGCCAACAGGTGCAAATTCCGCAAGTGCTTTTTGACGGATCGGCAGAAAACCTGCCGGTGCCATTTGAAGGTCAGGTCATTGGAATTATCCAAGACTTTCATTTTCAGTCGTTGCACGAGACAATTCAGCCGGTCGTGGTCGGCTATTTCTCAAACCCCATTCACAGCATTGACTATTTTACGGCACGAATTTCCGGGAATGACATCACCGGAACGCTGGCCGCAATGGAACAGATCATTCAAAAAACGGACCCCAGCCACTTGTTCGAATACCATTTTCTTGACGACCAGATCGCTCAATTTTATTCGAGGGATATTCGGCAGAGCCGGATCTTTTCACTGGCAGCTTTGTGTGCCGTATTGATCGCCTGCATGGGGCTGTTTGGTCAGGCAGTATTGGCAACCCAACGGCGCACCAAAGAGATCGGTATCCGGAAGGTTTTGGGCGCTTCGGTTGCCGGGTTGGTGGGGGCATTGAGCCGCGATTTTCTCCGGCTCGTGTTGTTGGCTTTGGCCATTGCCACACCGGTCGCCTGGATTCTTATGGATCGATGGCTTGAAAACTTTGCTTACCGAATATCAATTGGCTGGTGGTCGTTTGTTTTTGCCGGGTTGCTGGCGCTAGGTGTCGCTTTTTTAACAGTTAGCATTCAATGCCTGAAAGCCGCCAGGGCTAACCCGGTGCGTAGTTTGCGGAATGAATAAATGGATTTGCTTCCTGCTTTTTTTGTCAGGTGCCAATACTGCGTTTGCGCAGCAACCCAATTACTCCGAGACCAACCTGACTACCCACCCGTCCAACGACCGCTATGCCAGCTATTCACCGGATGGTAGCCGTATCTTGTTCGAATCGGACAGGATGGGCAGTTGGGGCATCTACCTCATGGACTCTGACGGCAAAAACCAACGCGCCGTAATTGTTGACAGTGCCGACAACCGGCGTCCGGTATGGTATCCCGACGGCAAGTCAATTCTCTTTGAATCCAACCGAAATGGAGAAATCGCTCTCTACAGGTATTCTTTCCAGGCAAGCTCTATAAAGCCCGCAATAGAAGGCGCCATTCCAGAGGGCACTCCCCAATTCGGTCGAATTTCACCCGACGGGAAACAGCTGGTTTTTACCTTACAACTCAATGATACGGTAATGCACCAGTGCTTATACCATTTTGATAGAAAAACGATTCAGCAGCTGACAACTGGCAATTATAGGTTTGCTTGTGCTAACTGGTCGCCGAATGGGAAAAACCTGGTGCTGCATGCACGCCATGAAACCGGAAATCAAACCGATGTCATCTACAAGTTTCACCTGAAATACAGGCGTTGGACGCGGTTGACTCAAAACGATAGCCACAGTTTTTGCCCAGTCTGGTCGAACAATGGTAAGCAGATCGCCTACGTGAAGTCAATGGAAAACTCCCGACCGGAGATTTTCATCATAAAGCAAGACGGCAAGGTTAACAGGCAAATTACGCAAAACGCTGATGGTGACACCCTGCCCGCCTGGAGCCCGGATGACTGTCAACTATTGATCACTGCCTATCGATATGGCAACTTTGAAATTTGCAAAATCCACTTGAACTGATCATATTTTAAACGGCATGCTAAAAACATTTTTTACGATCGGATTCCGCAATTTTTGGAAGCAAAAGGGCTATTCAGCCATCAATTTGCTTGGCATGACCGTTGGGCTGGCCTGTTGCTTCCTCATACTGATCTACATTCGCCATGAACGCAGTTATGACCAGTTTCATCGGGATGTCGGCCGGCTGTTCCGGATTAATTATCAGGCAAAATTTTCCGGCAGCACGTTCGAACTCACGCAAGTGCCCGCGCCGTTTGGTCCGCAACTGGCTCAAGATTTTCCACAAATTGAAGCCGTAGCGCGGCTGTTTCGGCGCAGCATCAGCGTACGAGATGTCAAGAGCGACCGGGTAATTGAAATGCCGCAAGGGATTTTTGCCGATAGCACGGTGATGCAGGTTTTTGACTTTGAGTTTGTGGAGGGTAGTCCCAAAAACGCACTAAAGCAACCCTATTCGATCATTTTGACCATCGAGACCGCTCAGCAATTTTTTGGCGATACACCTGCCCTTGGGAAATCATTTCTTCTGGCCGGACAAAATACACCATTCACGGTGGCCGGCGTTGTTCGCGACTTTCCGGAAACCGCACACCTGCATTTTGATTTTCTTGCCCCGTTTTCCAACATTGTTGACCTGGAACCGCCTTCCGCCAGAGAGGTCATACTGAACGCCCAAACCAATAACTGGCTCGCTTCATACACCTATACGTATGTCCGCTTGAAGCCAGGCGCCTCCTATACTGAAGTAAATGCAGGGATTCCGGCATTCCTGAAACGGTACGGGCATAAGGATTTTATCAGCAAACAGGGCTTCTTTCTCTTTCCGGTGCGTGATATTCACATGCGCTCCGAGGCAGTCAACGAACCGGAATCGGCAGCCAACCCGGTGTATCTGCGCATGTTCGCCATTGTCGGGATTTTGATCTTGCTGATCGCCTGCATTAATTTCATCAACCTGTCGAATGCCATTTACCTGGAACGCATGAAGGAGGTGGCGGTGCGCAAGGTGCTCGGCGCCGGGAAACGGGGATTGGTTGGCCAGTTTGTTGGCGAAACTATGCTGTTATGTGGTTTGGCATTTATCCTGGCACTTCTCACCGTGCACCTGGTACTCCCATATTTGGATTCACTTACCGACCGGGAACTCCGTTATCGAACCCTGGCGGATTGGCCATTGACTGTAGGGTTTGCGGGGCTATTCCTGGTAGCAGGGCTGCTGGCCGGAGTTTACCCGGCATTTTTGGCCAGTCGGTTCCAACCGGTGCAAATTTTTCAGAAACACACCGGCCATACAGGTGGCAGATACTGG
This sequence comes from Lewinellaceae bacterium, assembly GCA_020636075.1. Classification (GTDB taxonomy): domain Bacteria; phylum Bacteroidota; class Bacteroidia; order Chitinophagales; family Saprospiraceae; genus M3007. The sequence goes on from JACJYO010000002.1 coordinate 338,576, forward strand.
CTGCGCAAATCGCTGATCACCGTACAGTTTATTGTTGGTATTGCCTTATTGAGTGGTGCTTTGATTATAGTCTCACAATTGAATTACTGGCAAAACAGGCCGCTGGGATTTAATCAAAAGCATGTGCTCACCGTGCCGCTTTTTAGTGCCAACATCAATTCCGCTTTCACGCCCGGTGATGCGCAAATGCGGGAGCGCACCAATTCATTTGAAGAACGGCTGTTGCAAAATCCGGCCATCCAAAGCGTCACGCTTGCTTCAAACATGCCCGGCAGTGGCGCTACCCGGCATCCGATTGTCACGGACAAAATCAGTCTGGAAGATAATGTCGTGCTTCCTTGCATGGCTGTTGACTACGACTTTGCGTCCACCTTCGGGTTGAAAATTATCGCCGGACGGGATTTCGGTAAGCAATACGGCACCGACCATATCGATGGGTACATGATCAATGAAACGGCGGTAAAAACCCTGGGCTGGGATAGTCCGCAAGATGCATTGGGACAAAAAATTAGCAAGGGCGGAAAAGCCGGGAAGATTGTCGGCGTGGTCAATGATTTTCACACAGCCAGTTTACAAACGGCACTGGACCCGCTGGTGCTCGATATTGGCGTTGGCGCATTCACCACATTCGGTATTCGTTTAACCGCTGAAGGCATCCCGGAAACACTGAAATTCATCGAAAGTATCTGGAAAAATTATTTCCCGGAAAAAGCTTTTGAATATGCTTTTCTGGATGAAAATCTGCAAAGTGCCTACCAGAATGAACAGCGTTTGGCAAACCTGACCGGCTATTTTTCGGCTATTGCCATATTCCTGTCCTGCTTCGGGTTATTTGGTCTGATTAGTTTTACCATTCATCAACGCGCCAAAGAAATCGGTATTCGCAAGGTGCTGGGCGCAACCATTGCCGGCATTGTGAGCCTGGTTTCCCGGGATTATCTGAAGTTGATCCTGTTGGCCATGCTGGTAGCAACACCCCTGACCTGGTATTACATGGATAGCTGGCTCGACGAATTTATTTACCGGATAGACATGCCCTGGTGGGTATTCGTGGCGGCGGGTTTATCAGTGGTAGTGGTGGCCTTTATAACGCTGAGTTTGCAAAGCATCAAAGCGGCACTGACGAATCCGGTGGATAGCCTCCGGTCAGAGTAAAGCAGGTTCAGGAGTCCCCGAGTTTGTATTTCTCAGTACATTGACGGCAGAAACTACACCTTGCCTGTCATGTCTTTTGCTGCATTTCTTGATAAATCGAAAACCATTGCACCGCCGGGATTTAACCGCTGGCTGGTTCCGCCGGCTGCGTTAGCAATTCACCTGTGCATTGGTCAGATCTACGCCTATAGTGTATTCAACAAGCCGCTGACCCAAGTGCTCGGCATTGCGCAATCGGCCCCCGGAGACTGGTCGCTGGTAGAGATCGGTCATATTTTTTCCATTGCGTTGTTTTGCCTGGGCGCATCGGCAGCGCTGTTCGGCAAATGGCTGGAACGCGTTGGGCCAAGACGCGCCATGTTTACCTCGGCCTTGTGTTTTGCCGGCGGCTTTTTTGTGTCGGCGCTCGGCGTGTGGACGCATCAGATTTGGCTGTTGTACCTGGGGCACGGCGTACTGGGTGGTATTGGTCTGGGGCTGGGCTATATTTCTCCGGTTTCTACCCTGATCAAATGGTTTCCCGACCGGCCGGGCATGGCAACCGGTTTGGCAATCATGGGATTTGGCGGTGGAGCAATGGTAGCGGCGCCCCTGTCCATCGCGCTGATGAATGGTTTTAAAACAGCTAATTCGACGGGCGTTGCCGAGACATTTCTGGTAATGGGTGGTCTGTATTTCCTGTTTATGCTTTTTGGCGTGCTCACCGTTCGAATTCCGCCTCAGGGCTGGTCGCCGGGAAATGCAGGTTTGGTCCAAAATCGAAAGCCCGCAGGTGCCGATGTGAATGCCAATACGGCTGTGCGCACCCCACAGTTTTACTTGCTGTTTGCTGTACTTATGCTGAACGTTACCGCAGGCATTGGGGTTTTGGGGCAGGCCTCTGTGATGATCCAGGAAATGTTTTCCGAAAAAGTGGTAGGCGCCGGCCGGGCCGTTTCCGTGGCGGCAGCCGGCGGTTTTGTAGGCCTGTTGAGTTTATTCAATATGCTTGGGCGATTTTTCTGGTCTTCCTTATCGGACAAGATTGGCCGCAAGCATACCTATTCCGTCTTTTTTCTGTTGGGCGCAGCCCTCTATTTTTTGGTTCCGCTCACCGGGCAATTGGGAAATATCGTCGCATTTGTTGCTGCATTTTGTGTGATTATGAGCATGTACGGCGGTGGTTTTGCAACAATTCCGGCGTATTTGCGCGACATGTTCGGCACTATGGAAGTGGGTGCCATCCATGGGCGATTGCTGTTGGCCTGGTCTATAGCGGCTTTGTTGGGGCCTCAATTGGTCAACAACCTGCGTGCCTACCAGATTGAAACAATGCATATGCCGGCAGCCAATGCCTATTCCACAACAATGTACATCATGGCCGGGCTGCTCCTGATCGGTTTTTTGTGTAACATCAGCATCCGCCCTGTACCGGAAAAATACCACTACCATGAAAAAAACTGAACAAGGAGGCTTGCGCCTTTGGCTTTCCTGGGCCTTTGTCGGCATCCCGCTGCTATGGGGGATCCTGCGCACCTTGCTGACCTCACTGGAACTTTTCCGGTAAAAACCTCGTCGTTCGGATTCGTACAATGCTGTTCGGATGCGGACAGAGCGCCGCGCATAGAACCGCCCTAAGTCACTGTAAATCAGCACAAAGAAAGTTCGGCACAACTTGTGTGTTGGAATTTGCTTTGCAAATTTCGATTTACGAATTGCGCTTTACACCGCTGATTTAATCTGGCAGAAAACAGGGATTCGTAAATCTAAAATCAGTAGTCATCATGCCACACATCGCCATTCCGATCCCTTCCGGCCCTGGTAAACAGGAGATTGAAATTGACATGAAAATCAACGGCAAGCAGCAGCAAATCCACTACCGCGTGGAATTGTTTTACTGGTCTGATTGCAACATCCCAACGGTCAGCCGTGTGGAATGTGTTCGCAGTATCCTGACAGGTTACGATCAGGACTGGATGTTGTATTTCATCGGAGAGCCGACCGATGAGTTTATTCCGATCATTTTTGTAAAAAAGAAGGAATGGACTGAGCAACGCCGGTTGGTGCAGCAGCCCTGAATAGCGCGACTCACTCCGCCTTAAAACGGGCCTCTTCCAGTTGCCGGGTATTTGCATCGAACTGCCGCCACCGGTAGCGGTCCGACCATTTGTGCTTGCCACCGGTAGCCACATCGGCAATCATAGCGCCCAAAACAGGCGCCATTTTGAAGCCGTGCCCACTGCCGCCTGCCGCCACCACCAGGTTCTTCAGTTCCGGATGCCGGTCGATCCAGAAATGCCCGTCGCGGGTATCACTGTACAGGCAACGCCGGGTGAAAACGACCGGGTCATTTGCCAGGGTTGGGATATGCTCCTCCAGAAATGCCCGCAAGTTGGCGATATCGCCAGCAGTGACAACGCGTTCGTCGCGTTCCGGATCCAGTTCAATGCCGATGCCGTGGTTGGCAATTTTTACCACATTTTCGGTTGGGTGCAATGGAAATCCGTACCAGCCGGTATGGGAAATATCCGACGTGAATACCGAAAATTGAGGGAATTGGAACAATTCCGGTCGGCTTGGTCGCAAATGGAAAACAGGATGCCCGGTAGCGCGCAAGATCGGCTTTAGTTCCGGCAACAAGTTCGGGGTATAAGCACCGGCGCACAGGAGTATTTCGCCTGCGGCAAAACGCTGCCCTTCCCGGGTCTGCACTGCCACCACGCGACCTTTGTTTTTTTCAAAAAGCAAGACGGATTGGTACTGCCATATTTCGACACCTAATTGTACTGCATACGCAGCCAGTCGTTGCACTACCCTACCCGACTCGGCGAATCCTGCACGCGAATTGAAAATGGCATCGGTATAGGGGCCAGAAGCAAATGCCGGAAAGCGGAGCTCCAGGTCTTTTTTGGAAAGTCGTTCCGGTTGATGACCGCGGCGAATCAGGTTTGAGGAACTGGCGCCTTCAAAAGATTCCGGATCATTGGAGGCATTTTGTTTGCAAAGCATCAAAAAGCCGGTTTCGTGGTACAGTTTGTCTTGAAAAAAATCATTCCAGCCATGCCAGCCATCGATAGCTGCATCTGCCATCGCCATATACTCCAGGTCGGCGCCATATTCCATGCGTATCACCTTGCTGATGTCGGTCGATGCAGCCATGGGATGCGGAATACTGTCGGGGTTCAGTACGCCAACCTGATAACCGCGCTTTTGCAACTCAACGGCAGCGGTAATACCAAAGATCCCGGCGCCCACAACCAGAAAATCATATTGTTTCATACAGCGAAAAATACGGGAGTTTGTAAAAAATTATCGGATACAAGTGGATAATGCGAATTGCCTCATTTTCGAACACAGGGTGTTCGTTTTCGAACAGTTTTTTCGTGTTCATTTTTTCGTAAAATGTTGTAAAAAAGCAACTTATGTCGATGGCATAGTCCTTGGTATTAAACAGGCAACAACTAAACAATTAACCGTCCGGCAGCAAACGGGCCAAAAATTACGCTATGAACCGCCGCAATTCGACACCGATCCAACAATCTTTTCTCCGGCAATATCAACAAGCCGTACTTGCTTTCAGCAGCCTGTTATTGGGCCTTGCCTTCGTTTTCATTGCCTCTGCATTCATGCAAAAGGATGAAGCTGCAACAAAACAACCGGAAGACGTTTTCCGGGTATGCAAGTGGATCACTGCACCCGATGGCACCAGGGAGCAATCCGTAAAAACAGCGGGTTTGCTGGCCCCCGAGCTAAACCGCCAACTGCCGGGCACCATAGCGCATATTGCACGCTTTATGAACTGGCCGGAGGAAGTTGCTGTAACGAATTACGAACAACTGGCGCCTACTGAAAAATGGGCTTTTGCCGACCCGGCCATCATGCAATTGTTTAATCTGAAGGCCGTATACGGAAACGTGAAAACCGCCTTGAATAAACCGGGGCAGTTGGTGCTGACGGACCGCTATGCCAAAAAATTGTTTGGCTCAGTAAATCCTGTTGGGAAAACTTTGATGGGATTAGGTGGAAAAACCTACACGGTGGCTGCAGTAGTGGAGCATCCGGCCAGCCATGTTGCTATTCAATTTGATGTGATAGCCTCCTGGGCTTCTACACTTGAAGATAACGGCATACACGCCTTTCCATTTTTGAACAACTGGACGGCACAATTGGCCGAAACGTTCATCCGGCTGGAGGATACCGAACAAAAAGCCCTGGTCCAGCAAGCGATCCTGGAAGTAGCGCGAAAATCGCCACACCCCTCCGGTTGTACGGATATTTTCATCCAGTCGCTCAATAAAACCAAGGAGAATACCAGCATCCGGGAAAATGCCGAGCAAGATCGGTTTGGCGCCCGTGTTTCGCCACCGGGCGGCCGGATGGTTTTAGTTGCCGGCGGCCTGGTGTTGTAGTTGAAAATCACCGTTTTCCTAATTGCTGAATTTGCGGCTTTATGTTTAAGAATTACCTGAAACTTGCTCTGCGCAACTTTCTGCGGTTCAAAGGCTATTCTGTGTTGAATATCCTGGGGTTAGCCGTGGGTATTGCTGCCTGTTTGTTGATCGTCCAACATTTGCGGGATGAATTGCGCTGCGACCAACAACACCCCCGGTTGGGTGACCTGTATCGCGTAGGGACCAAATTTTCCGTCGGCGACGAAACTACGGAAGGCGCAGTGAGCCCTTCTCCCCTAGCCCGCACGCTGGTACAGGATTATCCTGAAGTAGAAGCTGCTGCGCGCCTGTTTAACGCGCCAATGGTAGATAAGTACCTGATCAAGTTTGAGGGGAAATCTTATTTCGAACAAAAGGGGCATCTCGTTGACAGCACATTTTTCCGTTTGCTGAAATTTGATTTTGTGCAGGGCTCTCCCCAACACGCGTTGGATGAACCCAATACCGTGGTACTCACGACCCCATTGGCGCGAAAAATATTCGGTTCGGCAGATCCCATGCACCAAACCATACAACTTAGTGACCCATTCGGCGCCTATGATTTCAAAGTCACCGGTGTGATCGACCCGAATACCTACCGTTCGCATATTGACGGAAATTTTTATCTCAACAGCCGGAGCACCGCTTCCGGCCAGCGGTTTTACGACCTCCAGGAGTGGGCCGGGAACAATCTGTATTACACTTACATTCGTCTGCGTGAAGGCGCTGACCCAAAAGCCCTGGAGGCAAAATTGCCAGCCCTGGTGGAAGCAAAAGCCGGAGAACGCCTGCGCGATCTGGGTTTTAAAAAAAGCCATTTTTTGGAGCCGGTCAGTGATATCTACCTGCATTCCAAACTTTCGTACCCGGTTGGCCCCACCGGCAACATTTCGATGATTTATATTTTCAGCGCAATTGCGCTGTTTATCCTGATCATCGCCTGTATCAATTTCATGAACCTGGCAACGGCAAAAGCCACCATCCGTGCCCGGGAAGTTGGGGTGCGCAAGGTCGTTGGCGCTAGCCGTCAAATGCTGATCCAGCAATTTTTAAGTGAGTCCCTGGTTTTTTCGGTGGCCGCGGTTTTACTGGCAATTGCCGGCGCCAAACTGCTGCTCCCCTGGTTCAATGAACTGGCTGGCAAGCAACTCCACCTGGCACTGTTTGAAGATCCGGTGTTACTTGCCTGGATCGTCGGAATCGCCCTGTTTACTGCTTTGCTGGCGGGAAGTTATCCGGCTTTGTATCTTTCCCGGTTCAGTCCTGTGAGTATTTTCCGGGGCAAATTGGGCGACAAATTCTCTGCCCGGCAGGTACGGCGCGCGTTGGTCGTCTTGCAGTTTGTGGTGTCTATTGGCCTAATCCAGGGAATCCTGGTCATTCAACAACAACTCAATTTTATTCAGAGCAAGGACCTGGGTTTTGAAAAAGACGCTCGACTGGTGGTGCAGTTGAATACTTCCGGTGCCGTGGAAAAATACCCTGCATTACGACAAGAGTTTGTCAAACAATCCGGTGTGCTAACCGCAGGTGGCTCCACAGCCATCCCCGGCGGGCCAAACATTCAGGATATGCTGTTTTATGGCGAAGGAAAATCTGCCGAAGAAAACACCCATTCGTATGTACATTACGTAGATCCCGGTTATCTGAAAACGATGCAGTTCAGACTGCTGGCCGGACGGCTGTTTGACGAAGGGCACCCAACCGATTCGGTAGATGCAGCGGTTATTTCCGAATCGCTGATGCGCGGACTGGGCTATACACTTGAAAATGCCGTTGGACACAAGTTTTTCTGGAATTGGGATGGTACGGTGCATACCCAAAATATTGTCGGTGTTATAGGCGATTTTCATGCAGCTTCCCTGCGCGATGCCATGGATGCACACACCTTTTTCTGCACAAGTGGCGAGGAGTTCACTTACCTGGTGGCCGGTATTTCAACAGAAAACCTGCGCCCGCTGATTGGCTCCTTAGAGGCATCCTGGAAACGGGTCAATCCCGGAGAACCTTTTGAGTATTATTTTTTGGATGAAAAACTACAGCAGGCCTACCTGGCGGACCAACGAACCTCCGGCCTGATCACAGCATTCACCATCCTGGCATTGTTTATTTCCTGTCTGGGGCTGTTCGGCCTGGCGGCGTTTGCGGCAGAAAGCCGGACCAAGGAAATCGGCGTGCGCAAAGTCCTTGGCGCCTCGATCGGCAATATTGTATCCCTGTTGTCGAAAGATTTCATTCTGCTGGTGCTTTTCGCCATGTTAATTGCTACACCAATTGCCTGGTATTTCATGCGTAGTTGGCTGCAGGAGTTTCACTATCATGTGAATATGCCCTGGTGGGCCTTTGCCCTTGCCGGCGTCGTGGCGATACTCGTCACGTTTGTTACCGTGAGCGGGCAAAGTCTGAAAGCGGCGTTGACCAATCCGGTGAAAAGTTTGCGCTCGGAGTAAGGTTCTTTTTACAATGGGCCTACCGTTGCAGACAATCAACTTCAATACGCTCCAAACCCATTCTAAGTTATGTGGCGAAACTACCTAACCATCGCTCTGCGAAATTTGCAAAAACGCCGGGGCTTCAGTCTGCTGAATATTTTCGGCCTTGCACTCGGCATGTGCGCCTGCTTGCTGATCCTGCAATATGTGGCTTTTGAACGCAGCTACGATACGTTTCATCCATTTGGAAAGGATATTTACCGCCTCCGGTTGGACGCGTATCAGGAAGGGCGCCTGGCCTGGCAGTCGGCGACCTCTTATCCGGCATTTGCACCTACGATGAAGCGCGAGCTTCCGGAAGTTGTGGAAGCCTGCCGCTTGCATGATGTGGAATTTGTTATGACCAATCCGGCCAACAATATCAAGTTTGCCGAAACAAAGGGCTACTATGCCGACCCGGCTTTTTTGAAAATGTTTGCAGTAGCCCTGCTTTCCGGTAATCCGGAAACGGCATTGACCGGACCTGATAAAATTCTGCTTTCGGAAAATACTGCGCGGCGCTACTTCGGGCGCACTGATGTACTGGGCGAACAGTTGCTAATCAAAGACCCGAATTTCACGCAGACGTATGAAGTTGCCGGGGTTTTTAAAAATTATCCGGCAAACTCACATTTGGCTATTGACTATCTGGTATCCTATGGAACCCTGGCTAAAATTGTTGCACAAATTTGGGGCGACACCACCAACGCTACCGAAACGGCTTGGGGATGGTACGATTTCTACACCTTCCTGCAATTACAAGAGGGCACCGATGTTGAAGCCTTTAAACAGAAATTTCCGGCATTCGTAGACAAGTACCCCAATGCAACGTACATCGAACGAAAGATCAATGCGCGCAACGATATTGACATCATTCCGCTGAAGGACATCCACTTGTATTCCAACGTGAATCAGGAAGCTGAAGTGAACGGCGACGGACGGGCCGTGTCGGTGCTTTTGCTGGTTGCCTTTTTTATTTTGGCGATAGCCTGGATTAATTATGTCAATCTGTCAACGGCCCGCTCGATTGAACGCGGACGTGAAGTAGGCGTTCGCAAAGTTCTGGGCGCCCGGTGGGGCCAACTGCTCCGCCAGTTTTTGGTGGAAAGTTTGCTGCTCAACGGCATTGCATTTGTACTGGCCCTCGTAGCAGCCAACCTGGCGCTACCCTTCTTTCAGAAGTTTACGGGAAAAGCCATTCCCAGTGACTTTTTATATCAACCGCAATTCTGGTTGCTGGCCTTGGGCGTACTGACACTTGGCTCAATCTTCTCCGGATTGTACCCGGCATTTGTATTGGCCGCATTTCGACCTGTTTCGGTTTTAAAAGGTGCATTGAAACATACGACAGGGGGGATTTCCTTGCGCAAAGGCCTGATCATTTTCCAGTTCACAGCTACTATTGCCCTTATAACCGGAACACTGATTGTTTTCCGGCAAATCCAGTTTATGCGCAGCCAGGATCTCGGTTTGAACATTGAACAAACTCTGGTAGTACACGGCGCGCAAACCATCGTCGACAGTCTGTATGAAGACCGTTTTGAGCCGTTCCGAAACCAGGCGCTGGCAATACCCGGGGTGCAAAATTTCACCGCATCTTCCAGCGTGCCCGGCGACGAAATATACTGGACCAATGGCGTCCGCGTAGTCGGCCAGGGGGAGCAAGCGCCGATGTACACCCTCTTCAATATTGGTGTTGATGCGCATTTTATGGATGCGTATAGTTTGAAACTTGTGGCTGGGCGGACTTTTTCAAACGAATTCGGCATTGATAAGGAACACAAGTCGCTGTTGATCAATGAAACCGCTGCGCGATCCATTGGCTTTGCCAAACCGGTCGACGCGCTAAACCACCGCATCCGCCGCGGGCGGGATACGCTCACGATCGTGGGTATTACAAGCGATTTTCACCACCAGGGTTTGCAGAAGGCTATTAATCCTGTGGCTTTTCTGTTTTACCCGGACCGGCGCAATTATTACTCGTTGAAGATCAATGCGGAAAACCCGCAAAATACCGTAGCCGCTGTGCAACAACTTTGGTCATCCAGTTTCCCGGATGACCCCTTTGAGTATTTTTTCCTCGACGATTTTTTCAATCAACAATATCAGGCCGATGTACAATTCGGGCGTGTTTTCAGCCTGTTCGCCATGCTGGCTATCATCGTTGCCTGCCTGGGTCTGTTGGGCCTGGCAAGTTATCAGATCGTTCAGCGCACCAAGGAAATTGGCATTCGTAAAGTACTCGGTGCTTCCACCGGAGGCTTGGTCCGGTTGTTATCGAGCGACTTTTTATTGTTGGTAGTCCTGGCTATCCTGATTGCATCGCCGATTGCCTGGTGGGCCATGTCGAAATGGCTGGCCGGCTTTGCCTACCGGGTTGATATCGAATGGTGGATTTTTGCTGTAGCCGGTCTTTTGGCGGTGATGGTGGCCTTTGCCACGGTAAGTGTGCAAAGTATGCGGGCAGCATTGTCCAATCCATTGGAGGCATTGCGTTCGGAGTGAGTTTTTTCACCACGGAGACATGGAGTACACGGAGATTGATTTCCTCTGAATAAGATTCTCCGTGTACTCCATGCCTCCGTGGTGAATCCACAAGCAATTCAAATTTTAAGTTATAAAACAATGACATTCAAAAACACGACGCTCCTTTTCATGTTGGCCGCAGCCGGTATATTGCCGTTAACTGCCCAAACAACAGACTCCGATTCCAAAGCCGTAGAACGCACCCTGCTCAATTACGTGGAAGGGTTTTATGAAGGCGACACCACTAAACTTATCGCCGCATTTTTACCGGAAATGAACAAGTTTGGTTACTGGAAAGACGATAAATCCGGAGCATACAGCGGCAGTGCCATGACGTACCGCGAGGCGCTGGATTTTGCCATACGTGTGCAAGAGAAAAAACGGTTCGCCAAACCGGATGCACCAAAAGTTGTGGAGGTTTTTGAGGTGCAAGACCAAACGGCATCCGGAAAAGTGACCGCTTACTGGGGTACGGACTATATTTTGCTGGGTAAATACGATGGCGTGTGGAAAATCGTGCATGTGCTTTGGCAGGGACCGCTGAAATCGTAAACCGCTTTTTAAAACCTGAAAATTACCCAACGCAATTTCCAATCATTCGCTCCAATTTGTTGCAGATCTTGTTTTTGATCCGGCGCTATCAGATTTCAGCATTTACTGATTTTATTTTGTGAAATAGCGCGTTGGCGACTGCATTTGAAATGGCTCATTTGGTGAAGACGGCATCGTCTATCCCCTTATTGATTTTGTAATTGGACAAGCGGACATCAATTTGCCCGGTTTTAGGCACCGGTTTGTTCGCTGCTTTCGATGTATTCCGGTTAATGTCCGTTGCCACACCTTTAGGAATCTTAAATTTCTTCACATCTACGGTGAATACCATGGCATCGGGCAGGCCGTATTTTTTATGGGCGCCATAGGTATATTCGGTCGTTACAGTGCCGTTGCTGCGTGAAGTGACCTGTGATTTCAGGATGACCGCATTGTCCGTATCCACCCAGAGTTTGGCCAGGATCAAATCGGCAGTATCGCTCTTGGGTAAAATAGTCAGCTCCTCCGTTTTCATATTTTGAATTGTGGCGTTGCCCGTGGAAAGGGCGTTGTAACTTTCCTTTTTGCGCAGCAATTGGGAAATGTCGTTAAAGTCCTGTTTGGGTAAAATGGCAATGCCGTCGGCCACAATGCGAAATTTATCTTTTTGCTTGAAATAGATAACTGCTTTTACCGGCATCGATTTGATCAATGGTATGTCCGACTTGATTTTCGCATTCACCGAATAATCCTTTACCCGATCCATTTTGTCTGTGAGTGCACGGATGGTTTTGGTGGCATCCTGTGCAGAAAAAAACGCAGGCGAAAAAAAACATACGGACAAGATCAACAACAGCTTATTCATGCAGTGATATCTTTTTTGTTAAAGGAGTAAAGTGAAATCCCGATCAGAGCCACATTGTGTACTAATAGGATTCCGACGGATTTTAGTATGTCTGCTTTGGGAAAAGGCTCTTCAAAAAAACTGCGCCAGGCCGCCATGTGGGTAGTGAAAAGATATGGCCGCACATGATCGAAGATTCGCACATCCAGGGTTCCAATAATGGTGAACAAAATAATGATGGCCATCGTGGTCACAATTGGCCCAATCGAATTACTGGTAAAGCAAGACAGGCAAATTGACAGCGAACTTACCGTGAGCAATGCCAAAAAGGCCACGGTAAATCCTCCGATGTAGCGCCAATTGACATCCGGTTTTTGCAGAATGATCAGGCCATCGCTGTTGAGCACCATCAAATCCCCGGAGCCGAACATGACTTTCCCCAGGACTACCGACATAAAACCCAGCCAAACGATGATGCAAAGCGTGTACACACCGCCAGCAATAAATTTGGACAGCAATAAATGCGTCCGTGAGATCGGCTTGGTGAGCAGCATGCGGATAGTGCCCGAGGCTGCTTCGCCGGAAACAAGATCACCCGTAACCAACGCCACCAGCAGCGGGATGTGAATGATCAACATCTGGAGGATGATGAAGGCGACCAGGTTGCCGTTGAGAATGTTTCCCTGAAACGAAAGGGTTTGTTCAAACGAAGCCGTCACAAAGGAGATGAAGGACATGCCGTCTGCTTTCAATGCAAGCAGGATCACCCCAACCAATACCGTTATGGCGCCCAAACCCAGGTAACTGCGCGGCTTGGCTGCTATTTTTATAAACTCGTTATAGGTGCTCAGAAACAACATGGCCGTTGTTGACAATTTTGATAAAATAATCTTCGAGTTTGCGTTTGGCTTCGAGGGAATAGACGGCGATGCCGTTTTGAACCAGTGCGGAATTGATGGCTGCAACCTGTTTTTTTGTCGTTGCCAACTGCAATTGGCCATCAGCGCCGGATGATGCAAGCAACACGCCGGGAAATGTTTTTTCAAGAAAATTCCGCGCCTGTTCCGGGTAGTCAACTTCAATTTGCGCCACCAGTTCCTCACTGTTCAACAGTTCTCCGACGGCGCCTTCAATCACGGAACGCCCCTTGTTGATGATCACCATTCGGTTGGCAATCAGTTCAATTTCTGAAAGGTTGTGGGAAGACAGCAGTACCGTTTTGTTGTGTTCATTGCGCAGTCGCAGGATGAGGTTGCGCATGTCAATGATCCCTTGCGGATCAAGGCCGGTAGTCGGCTCATCGAGAACGATCAGATCGGGATTGTGCAGCAGTGTTTGCGCAATGCCCAGGCGTTGTTTCATCCCGTGCGAAAACCCGGCGACCCGGTCTTTTTCCCGGCCGTTAAGCCCGACAAAATCGAGCATCGTGTAAATTTCCCTTTTGGTAGCCGGCGCTCCGGAAATACGGGAAAAGATTTCCAGGTTTTTGAATGCCGACAAGTACTTGTAAAAATCAGGTTTTTCAATAATGCTGCCGGTGCGGGCGAGAATAGCACTGCGGTTGCCGGCGAGTGATTTACCGAAAATCCGGATGCTGCCGCTGTCGGGTCGAATAAGCGAAAGCATACAGCGGATAGTCGTGCTTTTGCCTGCGCCATTGGGCCCCAGAAAGCCAAATACATCGCCTTTGTTTACCGTAAAACTGACGTCTTTCAGGGCTTCAAAAGTGCCAAATTTTTTTGTCAGATGTTGAACTTCAATAACTTGCTCACGCATTTCCGGCTGAAGAGTTGTGGTTGAGCAAGCCGTTACCAAGGTTTGACCCTCCCCGGAAACAGCCATTGCTCAGGACGTTTTTTATGGACTGCGTAACAATGAAAGTCTGTTTTGGTTGTTTGGTTTGTCTGTCACAGGATACAAGTTTCCTTTTTACCGCGAAAGCGCAATGGCGCAAAGTGATAAAATCCGCGTCTTCGCGCCTTTGCGGTAAAAACCGACATAAAATTTTCAGGAAAAACGACACCCGACGATGTACAACACAACTATTGCCAGCCCTTCGGATATTCCGGAACTCCTGCCGATCATCAACAGCGCCTACCGCGGTGAGGTCTCACGGCAAGGCTGGACTACCGAGGCCGATTTTATTGCCGGAGACCTGCGCACCGATGCTGACGATCTGGCGCGATTGATGGCACTCCCCGGCGCCGTATTTCTCATTGCCAGGGATGCGGCAGGTGTGATTGGGGGCTGTGTTTTTTTGGAAAAACGCGGTGCGCGCTTGTACCTGGGCATGTTATCTGTCCCACCACAATTGCAGGGGCATGGAATTGGAAAGTTACTCCTGCAAGGTGCGGAATTGCATGCCCGGCAAACTGGTTGTCAGGCTGTATTTATGCGGGTAATTTCACTTCGCGTGGAACTAATTGACTGGTATGTGCGACACGGTTACCAAAACACTGGAGAGACTGAACCTTTTGAGTCGCCGGAGAAATTTGGTGTGCCGGTGCAGCCTTTGGAATTTGTTATCCTGGAGAAAATTTTGACTTGAATCTTTTTTACCACGGAGGCACGGAGGACACGGAGAGATCGCCTTCGGCGATGTTTTTTTTGACAGGATTTACATGATTTTACAGGCCCTGCATGTTTAATCTTGTTGTATGCTGCAAATTCAGTCTGATATTGTACGCTGCCGAAAGCAGCAAATTTCCGTGCCCCTCGTGGTAAAAAAGAAGACTTTGGCAGGTGTTTATCAAAATTGCAGCGTTACTCCTATCAAACTTGTATTTCTCGAAACACATTAACCTCCCATGAAAGAAATAAAAAAAATAGCACTCGTAGCCCATGATAATCGCAAAAAAGACCTCGTCGAATGGGTTGAATGGAATTACCAGACCTTACTCCGGCACAGCCTGATTTGCACCGGCACTACCGGGCTGATGATTGAAAAAACAATGCAGGAAAAACTAATTAAGGAAGGCACCGGGGAGCCGGCAAAGTCAATTACCAAACTTAAATCGGGTCCGTTGGGTGGCGACCAGCAACTGGGCGCCATGATCACACAGGGTGAAATTGATGTGCTTGTCTTTTTCTGGGATCCTATGGAGCCTCAGCCACACGATGTGGATGTCAAAGCCCTGCTGCGGATCGCTGTGGTGTACAACATACCCATTGCATCCAATCGATCAACAGCGGATTTCGTCATCTCATCGCCACTGATCAATCAGGCATATACGGTAAAGGTTAAAGACTACTCGGGGTATTTGAAGCGAAAGATTGATTGAGAAACCTTTCCAAATGCTATTTCACACGCCTCAATTTAAAATCAAGCCGTGTTAGCTAGGAATATTTGATCCTGTCCTGTTCCTGCATGCAATATTGGCAAGTCAAAACGGCATTGTCCATATGAAAAGCATCCATTGGTTTTACTTCGGCATGAGCATCGATTTGTTTATCCTGCTGCTTACGGCTTCCAACCTTTACATGATCACCAATTCACTCCAAGGAGTGAAAATTTCTGCCCGGCTTATGATGCTGGCCATGCCGTTGGCGATCCTGGCATTGATTGGAATTGCTTTCTGGTTGAAAACGATGGGGAAAATGCTTGCGGCAAATATCCTGGTCTGGATACCGGCCCTGCCAATGCTTGGGGGCATCTTGATTTGGGGCGGGTTGGCGCTGCTGTTTATCCTGTTTGGTAAATAGAATGCCCATTCGACTTTCCTGTCCAAAATCAGATTATCAACCAATTTCAAACCCAAACTTTAAATTTGAATGAAAGACGCCACCGTAGTTGCCTTCCAACCTTATCAGAATGAAAGTTTGAATCAACTGTACAACCTTTTGTTTTGCGATAACCCGGCCTTGTTCAAACCATCCGGCGAAACTGTCGCTGTCTATCCCTGGAACGTGCTATTTGCCAGTTCGCTCGATGCAAATGCCTTGCTTCAACTTGCAAATGACAACAGTATGGAAAGCCGTGTGCGAGCATTAGCTGCCCACCAGCTACTGGAATTAGGCGGTGAGTCGCCCAAGCCTGAACTCCTTGGGGTTATCATCGAGATTGGCCTGGAACAGGGGTTGGATGTGCTCGCGGTATTTGGCGACGGGACTGCCCGCTATATCAACCAGGCCGAACGTGCAATCGTTTTTGATGCACCAAATGCGGATACGAACCCCCTTGTCGATAATCTGTGGCACCACAGCATCAATGTTGTTAACCGTATCGGTCCCTGGGATAAACCCCGGCTCGAACCGCCCGGATTGAATACTGTCCGGTTGAGTTTTTTGGTGTCCGGTCAACTCTTTTTTGGACAAGGCCCCGTGAATGTATTTTTCCAGGACCCGATGGCCGGCCCGGTTTTGGATGCCGCAACCAAAATAATGGTGTTTTTGACGCAGCATGTTGGCGGGAAGTAGCCTTGGCTACACTTCATTGTTTTTATATACAGCAAATCGGAAATTGGCAATTTGGTCTATCTTTGGAAAGCAAATTAAAATTTAACAAACCAAACCATGTCTTTCTTTACACGACTCTCCAACGGCTGGGAACTTGCCAAACAAAGTTTTCAAACCATTAATGAAAACCGCACGCTGCTGTTGTTTCCGGTATTGTCCAGCGTATCACTCGTACTGGTGCTGCTCACTTTTTTCGGCGGCACCTTCTTTTTTGTCGGCGACGATATCGAAGCGCTGATGAACGACGAGCAGTACGGACAAATTCTGGGCTACGGGCTCATTTTTCTGTACTACCTGATCAACTTCAGCATCATTGTCTTTTTCAATGCTGCACTGATCCACTGCGCCATGAAAGCCCTGAACGGGGAAGAAGTGAGCCTGGGCGATGGTATCAATTTCGCCTTTTCGCGCATCGACAAAATCCTGGGCTGGGCAGTATTGTCGGCTACGGTGGGTACGCTGCTGCAGGCACTGCAGGAGACCGGCAAGATCGGGCAGATCGTTGCCTCCATCATCGGTGTAGCCTGGTCGATCATGACCTTTTTCGTTGTTCCTGTATTGGTTTATGAAGACCGGGGAGTTTTCGACTCGGTAAAAGAATCCGGCCGATTGATGAAAGAAAAATGGGGGGAGTCCCTGGCCGCCAATGTCAGTTTTGGCGTGCTCAATTTTATTGGCATTCTCCTGGCCGCATTGATCGGATTTGCCTTGGGATCGATCCACTGGGCGCTGGGCCTGGCTGTTGCCGTCACCCTGATCCTGCTGATCACAATCATTATTTCAGCAGCCCGGACGGTATTTGTGGCAGCGGTTTACCACCACGTGACCGGCCAGCCGACCGGCAATTTCGACGGCGCTGCACTGGATAGTGTTTTTGTGTCTAAGTGATTTTTATTAACCACGGAGACACAGAGGACACGGAGTTTGAATTTCTCTAAAAGAAAATCTCCGTGTCCTCTGTGTCTCCGTGGTATATTATTTAATCGCAATTAAAGCCGTACAGCGGCAGCCTTTGCTTTTCCACCTGCGCAATTTGCCGGCACACATTTCGACACGTCACATTTTTTTGACGGGTCACACTTCGAAGGATCGCATTTGCTTGGATCACAGTTTGCCGGATTGCAAATACCATTTTTCGTATTCGACTGCGTTCCAGGGTCGAACAGCCCGGCCGGGATAGCCTGTACACCTGTAGCATCGGTGCTAGCCATTGCACCTGCGCAGGATTTTTTATACGTTACTTTTTGCGCTACAGGCGCCGGAGCAACATCTGCTTTAGCCGCACCGACATCCGCTTTCGCACTGCCACAGATGGCTTTGCAAGCCGGGCTAGGTTGGCAGTTTTGGGCAGTTAGGGAGGTACTCAGGCACCAGCCGAGGAAAACCAGGGTTGAAAGGACGAAGACATTTTTCATGTGTAAAAAATTATGGGTTGGCCCGAATCCGCCGGGCTAGCGGTGCGATTTCCTGTGTTTTTCAAAATCACCGTTGCAAAGGTGCGGCAGCAGACCAAGGGTGGCTGTTTTGCAGGCGTTAGCCAGCTGTTAAGCAGCTGTTAAAAACATATTCAGCATGGCGAAAAAGCCGCTTTTTTGCACCTGCAATGAAGAAAAACTACATTAGTTGGCTGATTGCCGCAGCGGCGTTGGCCATCCTCGCACTTATCGGCATCCAGGTCCGCTGGATGCAGCAATCCCGGGAGCTGCTGGAGGAACAGTTCACCAACCGGGTCAATATGGCGCTCTGCTCCACCGTGGAAAACCTGGCCTCCGACCCCGACCACGCGGAGGAAATCCGCGCCTGTTGCAAAGCCCCGGATGTTGCATCCTGCGCGCCTAATTTTCTACCCCGGTCCAAAGAACCCACCATGCAGGCCGCGCTCAACCAATGGCTGCAATTTTACCAGATCGACTTGCCCTATACGGTGCAGATCACGCCCAAGGATAGTGCGGCTAAAGGCGCCCCACCCTACTCCTGTTCGTTGGGTCCGGTACTGGAAAACGATACCCACTATCTGCAACTCAACTTCCAGGGCAAAGACGCCTATGTGTCGGAGCGCATGGGCCTGATGGTGCTGGCCTCGGTGGTTATTCTGCTCTTCATTTGCATTATTTTCGGCTTGGCCACCTGGCACCTTGTTCGGCAAAAACGCATGGCGGAGCGCAACCGCGATTACTTTAACCACATGACCCATGAATTCCGCACACCACTGACCAATATCCGGCTGGCGGCCAACCTCATGGCCCGGAAAGACAAAAGCCTGGATGGCAACCAATATTTAAACATTATCCGCCGGGAATGCGGTCAACTGGTCCATCAAGTAGAAAATGTGCTTCAACTCGGAGGACTGGAAAAAGCCGGCTATCAGTTGCAAAAAGGGCCAGTCGATTTGTGCTCGCTTACCGATGAGGTTTTGGCCGGCCTCGACCTGCAAATCCAGGAAAGCGCTGCACAAGTGGAAGTAGATCGAAATGGCGCCGACTACACCATCCAAGGTGACGCCTTTCATCTCAGCAATGCCTTTCGAAACATACTCGATAATGCACTAAAATACAGTGGCGCCGCGCCGGCTATAAAAATCGGTTTCGAGGCGGAGGCCACCGGAACCCGGGTAAGTTTCACCGACAACGGCATCGGCTTGTCCGCAAAGGATCGGCGCAAGATTTTTGAAAAATTCCACCGCTGTGAGTCGGCGTTGTGCTCCGGAAAAAAAGGCTTTGGTCTGGGTTTGGCTTATGTCAAAAAAATAGTGGACATGCACCAGGGTGAAATTGCAGTTAGCAGCCCGGATGGGCATGGTGCGCGCTTTGAATTGTTTTTTCCGAAGGGGAATTAGTTTATGCACCACGGAGACACGAAGGACACGGAATTTTTATTTATCTCAAGTTGTGACCATGAAATTGAATAGACAAGATTAACAGGAAAAAAACAGGATTAAACGGACTATGGCCGTTTAATCCTGCAAAATCATGTAGATCCTGTCCAAAAAATAAAAAAATCTGTCTCCAGAACAGTTGGACACAACTTGAATCAATTAGAAAAAATCATCTGCGTCAACCATGCTTCCGTGGTAAAAAATCAAATACATGCACAACGACCAACGCATCCTCCTTGTCGAAGACGACTTGAACCTCGGCCTGTTGCTGATGGACTATCTTGAATCGGAAGGCCTGCAAGTCACCTGGCGACGCGACGCACTCAGCGGGCTGCAGCAGGTAAAACGCCAGCCCTTCGATCTTTGCATTCTTGATGTCATGATGGCCGGCATGGACGGTTTTAGTCTGGCAAAAAATCTCCGTAGCCAATACCCAAAGCTCCCATTCCTGTTTCTGACAGCCCGCATGCTCAAGGAAGACCGCTTGAAGGGTTACGCGCTTGGCGCCGAGGATTACCTCACCAAGCCATTTGATGAAGAAGAACTGTTGTGCAAGATCCGGGTGATCCTGCGTCGTACTGCTGAAACGGCGGCTCCTGCTGAAAAAACGATACAAATTGGTCGATTTACCTTCAACCCGGCGCGCCAGGAACTGCGTATCGATGCGCGGACGATCCGGCTCACGGAGAAAGAAAATGCCGTGCTGCGCCTGCTCAGCCAGCACCAAAACCGCATCCTCCGCCGCGACGAAGCGGTAGAGAAAATTTATGGGAAATACGACTACTTTCTGGGCCGAAGTTTTGACGTATTCATTTCCCGCTTGCGCAAATTGCTGAAGGCAGACCCAAACGTGAGCATTGAAAATGTGTTTAAAGTCGGCTTTATCTTGAATGTGAAAGAAGGGCAGGCGTAAATTTGTTCCATGCGAAAACTTATCCTGAACGTTGCCGTCAGCCTCGACGGCCTGATTGAAGGTCCCAATGGTGAATACGACTGGTGCTTTACCGACCAGGACTACGGTATGAAAGCCTTTTTCAACCGGATTGACGCTGTTTTTATGGGTCGAAAATCCTACGACCTGATGCTCAGCCTGGAAAACGGTATGGGTGATTTCCCGAAAATGGAGCAATACGTTTTTTCAAAATCACTCCAGGAAGGTGCGCCTGGTTGGACGCTTGTCCGGGGCAATGTGGACGAGCAGGTTCGGGAGATTAAAGGCCGGCCCGGAAAGGATATCTGGCTGTTTGGCGGTGCAGTGCTCACAGCGAATTTGCTGCACGCCGGTTTGGTAGACGAACTCAGCCTGGCCGTGCACCCGATTGTCCTTGGGTCTGGCAAGCCGCTTTTTAGCAGCATCCCCGATCGCATGAAGTTGAACCTGCTGGACGCAAAAACCTATTCCAGCGGATTGATTATCCTCACCTATACAATTCCCTCATAATTCCCCGATTTTCAGGGAAATTAGTTTTAAATTACGGAAAACACCGAATACAATTCGGGGGAAAACCCCTATAATCAATATTATTAAAAATCCGTTTTAACTATATGATTTCTATACTTTTTCTATGAAATCAGATTTAATCATTCACAAAACTGAATTCTATGAAAAACTCACGTAGTTATTTCGGAGCAACGCATTTTAATAGTATTTTTTTTATTGTTTTAATCAATTGTCTATGCGCTGGAAATTTGCTCGCACAAAGACCGTCGCCCAGTTTTGGGATAGGTTTTCAAGCCGGTAATCCCACCGGGCTTTCCCTGCAATTTTATAAAGACAGGGGCATGACCACAGACATCCTGGTTGCCTATGATCTCCACGACTTCTTTTTCCTGAATGTCCATGGCTTGTGGAATACTCATTTGGATAACGGCGGGCACCTGCACTTTTACTATGGCCCGGGGGGATTTATCGGCATTCGCGATCGCGGGCCCGAATACCCGAATGATGATGTCGCTGCCGGTGTCAGTGGCAATTTTGGCCTGAGCCTTGTTATTTCCCGGATTGAACTGTTCGGACAGTTTACCCCGAGACTGGAACTTACCCCATCCACAGATTTTCAACCAGGCGGCGGCGTTGGCATGCGTATTTTCTTTTAAATTCGACAGCGCATAACGCCACTTTTTATAAATCATGCAACCTGAACGCCAATTAAGGATTTTCTGATCTTTCCATATCCAGCATTAAACCGGCACCGCCCATCATACTGCCCGGCAGTATGCAAGCGGTGCCGATTCAATTTGGGATAGGATTAAACACGTCGCATAGTTGGCTTGACCAACCGGAACCTGTTCAGGAGATGCGTCCCGGATCGTCGAAAGGTCGCTTAATGCACTGCAACAGCTTTCGATGGTTTCACCGGTTTCACCTCCATTTTTGGGATTTCAATTTTCAAAATACCGTCCTTGTAGGTAGCGTCGATCTTTTCGGCTTTGCTGTTTTCGGGTAAGCGGAAAGAGCGGCAGAATTTGTTGAATGCAAATTCTTTGCGGGTCATGCCATCCATTTTCTCCTCTTTCATTTCCTCCTTCTCGGCACTGATGGTCAGGATATCATTTTCGATTTCAACTTTAAAGTCCTTTTTATCCAGACCCGGTGCAGCCACCTCAATCAGGAAATCTTTATCCCGTTCCGTGATATTCACCGAGGGAACTTTTTCCACTCCCAGCCACGGGAAAACACCCGTATCCCAGTTGAGCAAACTTTCCGGAAAAAACCGTTCGGTTTCAAAAAAGTTGGACAACATTGCAGGGAGTGTTCTACGTCCGTTTTTTGCAAGTAATTGTGCCATGGTGTTGGTATTTATGATTAGAAAATTGTTTTTGAACTCGCCAACAAAACTCGTTAATTGAGCATTTTTTGTCAATGAATCCGGTCAGCAGAACGCCTGATATTCATCAAAACCAGGACTGTCCATTTCCGAACAGTGCCTGTTCGGTTTCAGCACAATCCAGACGCCAAAATCGCCGGGAAAACAATTGCAGCGTATTGATTTCCAATATTTTAGTAGTTTTGGCATATCCTTTGACTTTTATGTACACAACCATGCAACTTACCACTCGTTTGCTCCTTACCGCTTTGATTTCCACCTGTTGGAACAACAGCCTGCTCCAATCGCAAAGCCCGGTTCCCGACCGGCTGGCCATCCAGGACGTTTGCTGGTCGCCGGACGGAAAAAAACTGGCTTTTTCAGTGCTCTACGGAAAGGCAGACTGGTCTGATTTCAAGCCTGAAAACTGGCAATTGCTCGTGTATACCCTCAAAACGAAAAAAACGCAACTTGTGGCCAGCGGCGCTGTGTTTGCAGCATTTTCGCCCGACGGACATGCCCTCGCCTACAGCAAGTACCGGGGCGAAGGAAACTGGGACATCGAAATTCAAGACCTGCATACCGGCCTCGCGCACCCGCTCACTACCGATTCTACCACCCGCGAAAGTGGCCCTTCCTGGTCGCCAGACGGGCGGCATCTGGTATTTTTCGGCGGCAAAGGCGAACAACGGGAATTGTTTGTCATCAATAGCGACGGCTCCGGTTTGAAACAAATTTCAAAAGCTGCACCCCATAAGTGCTTTAATCCATGCTGGTCGCCCAACAGCGACCGGATTTGCTATTATCTCGAAAAAGGCGACCACCGCGACCAGATCTATCTGACCGACAGCAACGGCAGTTTTCATCAAAACCTGAGTCGGGATACCCTGCATAATTACTACCCGGGCTGGGCGCCAGAGAACCGGATTATCCATGCCTCCAACGACGAAACACTCCGGATCATGCAGGCAGACGGCAGTGGCAAAGTGATTTTGAACGGTGTGGCCAGTTTTTACGGCCGCATAGATCCCAAAGGAAAAAAAATTGCATACATCCAAAAAGCCGGTCCGACGCAAGCATTGGCACTCTGTAAATTTCCAGTGCGTGGAAATGTCGAAAAATTATTCACCCTCCAGGAGTATAAAATTTTACAAGCAGTCCTGGAAAGCAATTGAACCATAACTATGATCAAACTTCGCAACATCGAGCGCTTTCATCGGAATGGCCCGCAAAAAACCTGGGTCCTGCGCGATATTAACCTGGACATCAAGGAAGGTGAATTCCTGACCATTATGGGCCCCAGCGGCGCCGGAAAATCGACCCTCCTGAACCTGATCGGCATGCTCGATGAGCCCAACAGCGGCGAATATTTCTTTTTTGATGAACCTGTGCACCAGTTCAACGAACGCAAACGCACCGATCTGCACAAGCACTACCTGGGCTTTGTTTTTCAGGCATACCACCTCATCGACGAGCTGACGGTTTACGAAAACATTGAAACGCCCCTGCTCTACCGGAACATTAAAAGTGGCGAGCGGAAAGCCATGGTGGCCGACATACTCGACCGATTCAACATGGTGGCAAAAAAAGACCTGTTTCCTGCCCAACTCTCCGGTGGCCAGCAACAACTGGTCGGTGTGGCGCGCGCCATTATCGGCAAACCCAAACTCCTGCTCGCCGACGAACCAACCGGTAACCTGCACTCTTCCCAGGGTGAACAAATTATGGACCTGTTCAAACAACTGCACAACGACGGAATGACCATTTTGCAGGTTACCCATTCGGAGAAAAATGCACAATACGGCACCCGTATTGTACATATCGAGGATGGTTTTGTGCGGAGCGATATAGCGGTTTAAATCTGATTCCGGTTTCTGGCTGGCAGTTACCCGCTCCCTTGGTCCCTCCGCGGCCAAACAGGAATATGGGATCAAAAATTCTTTTTTTAAAAACCACCGTCAACGAATTGCCGTATGTTAGGACAAACAAAAAGCTGTCTTTACTTATGCGATTCTTTTCTTTGGCTTTCTTCGTTCTAATCAGCGCAACCCTGTCCCTGCACGGTCACAACGGCAGCATCCGTGGCTCCGTTTTCGATGAATCGGCAAAAAGCCCACTTGCCGGGGTATCGATCCTACTGAAGGGGCCCGATTCGAACCGTACCTATACGGACGAATTGGGGGTTTTCCAGTTCAACAACCTGTCAGCCGGCAGTTACACCTTGCATATTCGCTACCTGGGTTTTCAATCCCTGACGGAAAATGTGCTGGTACACGACAGTGAGACGTCAACAGTTAAGATTTTTTTGACCCAAGCGCCTATTGAGATAAAAAATGTGGAAGTACATGCGGATCCTGATCTGGGGCGGCAGGTAGTTTCCACTCTCGACATAAATCTGCGTCCGCTTACCACTTCCCAGGATGCGTTGCGGCTAATACCCGGGCTGTTTATCGCCCAGCATGCCGGTGGTGGCAAGGCCGAACAGATATTTCTCCGCGGATTTGATATTGACCACGGCACCGATATTGCTCTGAATGTCGATGGCATTCCGGTCAATATGGTCTCCCATGCACATGGGCAAGGTTATGCGGATTTGCATTTTTTGATCCCTGAAATTGTAGACAATATCCAGTTTGCCAAGGGGCCATACTACGCACCCTATGGTAATTTGGCCACAGCCGGGCATGTCGATTTTCAAACCAAAAACCGGCTTGACCGAAATATGTTGAAGCTGTCGGCAGGGCAGTTCAACAGCTTTCGCGCGACAGGCGCCTTCAAACTGTTGGACCGGGCCGATGCCAACCGGCCGGAACAAGTGTATGCTGCCACAGAATACGCCTACTCGGACGGTTATTTCGACAGCCCGCAGGCTTACAATCGTTTCAGTGGATTTTTAAATTACAACACGGCCGTGAATCCCAATAATTACCTGAACCTATCCTTTGGTACGTTCACCAGCCGCTGGGATGCATCGGGTCAAATACCCGAGCGCGCCGTGGCCGATGGAACGATCGGCCGCTTCGGCGCCATCGATGATACCGAAGGCGGTCAGACCAGTCGCAGTAATTTGAATCTGCGATTGAGCAGTTTGCTCAGCGATGGAAGTTTGCTAAAAAACCAGTTCTACTTTTCCCGGTACGCCTTCGAACTTTACTCGAATTTTACTTTTTTTCTAAACGACCCTGCAAATGGCGATCAGATCAGACAGAAAGAGCAGCGTAATCTCCTCGGCTATCGCAGCGCGTACCAACGGCAAGACCAGTTGGGCGGCACAAAATGGCGCACTGAGGCCGGCATACAGTTCCGGTATGATGCTGTTCAGGATATTGAGCTCTCGCATACGGCAGGTCGGAAAACAGTAGTGGAAAACAGGGCTTTAGGTGATATAAACGAGTACAATTTCGGGCTTTACCTGGATGAAAAAATTGAGTTGAGCAGCAGGTTCATGGTAAACCCAGGGTTGCGGTTCGATCAGTTTCAGTTTATGTATGTCGATCTGTTGCAGCCGGCTTACTACCGGAAAATTGAATCTGCCGCATTGGCAAGCCCAAAATTGAACCTGTATTTCACCCCGAACGATCGACTGCAATTGTTTCTGCTCTCCGGCTACGGGTTTCACTCCAACGATACTCGGGTAGTCGTTGCGCAGCGTGGACATCAGATACTACCACGCGCACTGGGTATTGAATCCGGCGCCACCGTCAAACTTTTCCCTAGTCTGTTGCTAACCGCAAGCCTATGGCGTCTGGACCTGGAACAAGAATTTGTGTATGTTGGCGATGAGGCCGTTGTGGAGCCCAGCGGCAAAACAACACGCCAGGGTGTTGACCTCGCCGCGCGCTGGCAGTTGAATGCCTGGTTGTTTGCCGACGTTGATTTGAACTACACCTTGGCCCGGCTCGACCAAACGCCGGAGGGTGAAAATTTCATTCCGTTAGCAGCGGCCTGGACGAGCATCGGCGGCCTTTCCTGGAATTGTAAAAATGGCCTGAACGGTAGCCTGCGCTACCGTTACCTTGGCGACCGGCCGGCCAATGAAGACAATTCGATTGTAGCCCGGGGGTATTTCCTCACAGATGCCGTTTTGAATTACACCAGGAAAAAATTTGAATTTGGATTGACCATTCAAAATGTGCTTAACCGGACCTGGAATGAAGCCCAGTTTGATACGGAAAGCCGTCTGGCTAACGAGTCGGCGCCTGTTTCCGAAATTCATTTTACACCGGGTACGCCCTTCAATCTTTCAGCGCACTTTAGTTTTTTCTGGTAAATACGATTCACCCGGCTGTTTTAACCGTTGCATCGGGAGTTTGTCCAAGGACACAAGCTTGTTCCTGGGGATGAAACGTATTTTTGCTTTTTTGTAAAAAATCGGAAAATACCACCGCCGTATGTCACGTAAAAATCTACCGTTTGTATTTGCCCTGGCTTGCCTCCTGACCCCTGCCTTGCTCCACAGTCAAGACTTGTATATGTTTCGGAATATCCGCAAAGCCTATGACAAGGGTACACGTGCCTACGATGGCAGGCCCGGGCCAGGATACTGGCAAAATCATGCAACGTATTCCATCGATGTTGAAATAGACTTGCCAACACGGGAGGTGCGGGGAAGCGCTGCAATTCGTTATTTTAACGATAGCCCCGACACCCTGAAAATGGTTCGCCTGAAACTGGCGCATGACCTGTGGCGGAAAAACAGCCAACGTGCCTACGAACTGGCAGCCCGCGATATTAATGAGGGCGTGAACGTCCGGGCCGTTCGTGTGCGCAATGCGGCTGTGGATAAATTCAATCAAGCCAATACATTTTTGGATATCCCCCTGGAGCAGGCACTGCCGCCGGGGCAGTCGATTGACCTGGAGATCGACTGGACGCACACAGCGCCGGCTGCGCCCGGCACGCCCCGGGAATGCGTTTGCGATTCAACAACCTGGTTTGCAGCGTATTGGTATCCACAGGTTGCCGTATACGACGACCTGCATGGTTGGGCCGACATGCCCTACAACGGTATGCAGGAGATGTACAATGATTTTTCCGACTACGACGTCCGGATCACTGTGCCCGGGAATGTCATGGTTTGGGCAACCGGCATTTGGCAAAACCCGGAGGCTATGTTGACCCCCGAATATTTAAACCGTTACAAAAAAGCGCTCGCTGCGAAAGACGTGGTCAAAATTTTTGCCCCGGAAGATTATGCCCGCCGTGCGGCATTTTTTAAAAATCAGGAAAAACACACCTTCGTTTACAAGGCGGAAGGAGTGCCGGATTTTGCCTTTGGCTTTAGCGACCACTACCTCTGGGATGCCCGGTCGGCGTTGGTTAATCCGGCAACCGGCCGAACAGCGTTGGCTAGTGCCGCCTACAACCCCGATTCAAAAGACTACTACGAGGTGTGCCAGGTCGCTGCCAAGGGCCTTGAAACCATGTCCACCTTCCTGCCAGGCTATCCTTATCCTTATCCGCGCATGACTGTTTTCAATGGCGACGATGGGATGGAGTTCCCCATGATGTGCAATGATGTCAGCATATACCCGCGCAGTCCGGTCACGCTGACCGTGCATGAGATGTCGCATACGTATTTCCCATTTATGATGGGGATCAATGAGCAGTACTACGCCTGGATGGATGAAGGCTGGGCTGCTTTTTTCGATGTGATGGTGAGCGACACAGTTGCAGGCGAGTCACTGGGCCGTTTGCGGAATTACTGGGACCATGCAGGTACTGATATGGACATGCCCCCGGTAACACCTTCGCGGCAGCTGACTACCGGCTACCGCGTTGCATCCTACAACCGGCCTCAGGCAGCCTACCTGAACTTGTACCAAATGCTGGGGTACGAGCGGTTTCATCGTTGCATGGTGGAATATATGAACCGCTGGAAAGGCAAGCACCCGCAGCCACACGACTTTTTTTACACCTGGAACGATGCATCCGGCGAAAACCTCAACTGGTTTTGGAAGCCCTGGTTTTTTGAATGGGGTTTCCCCGATCTAGCAGTGGGCAGGGTTGATACGGATGGGATCGTCATTGAAAACCGGGGTACCATGCCCATGACGGTCAGCGGTATCATCGAGTTTTCCGACGGAACAACGGAGCGGTTCCTGCGAACTGCCGAAGTCTGGAAGTCTGGCAATTTGAGTATAACCATACCGTTTGCTACAGGAAAAACTGTAATAAAAGTAGCGCTTGATGACCCGCATGTCTCCGACACGATCCGGGAAAATAACGTTTGGGAACGCTGATTACCAGAAAAATGGCAAAAGTGCTTTTCGCGCTACCGGGTAATTTGGGAACTGTTCCTGATACCAGCGGTGGTGCGCCAGTGCGCGTGGGGCCAAATTTGCAAACGTCCAAAATGCAAATACCAGTCCCGGCAGGCTCCAGCTCAGCACGGCATAGCCGACCCACTCCAGGATTTCACCGAAATGATTGGGGCAACTCAGGTAATTGAATATTCCACCCTGGGGAATTTTATAGCCCGTTTCGCCGGGTTTGCGGAGGCTGATTAATTTATAGTCGGTGTACACATTAATTGCCGCACCAAAAATGAATAATACCAAACCACTTTGAAATCGAACATCGGAAAGCCAGTCAGCCGGATAATTCGCAAAATGCCCGAAATAGTAGCCGAACAAAAAACCGTTCATGCAATTAAATCCCATCGCGGAAAGTGCAATGACCAGGGGCATACGTTTGCCTCTGGTGCGAAGAAACTGCGGAAAAATCAGGCTGCGGTGCACATAATGGGCCATAAACAAGCCCAGGGTCACGGCCATCGGCATAGATATCGTTCCGTCTTGCCGGCAATTGAAAAATACCAAGCCTAACACAATGAGCACAGTGAGTTCCATTACCACCCAGCCCAACCGGTTGCTAATGGTGGGCCCCCATCCGGAGCGGACATGCCTCCCGAATGGCGCTTGCACGCGGAGCAGGTAAAAAAATGTGGCTAATCCGAATGCCATCCAGATCAGGCAGATGTATTGGTAGAGTTGCCAGGTCATTAGTTTATGTCAAATTCTTTTTCAGAATCATTTCAAATAATGGTCCAAAAACCAAGAATACATATCCTGCACAGTTTCTTCCAGTGGACGTGGTTTGTATCCAAAATCCCTCGACGCCTTTGCGTGCGAGACAGCTGGATGCCCGGATTCTACATGCGATAGCGCTTCACGGGTGAACAACGCCTGGCGGCCCGATAAGCGGCTCCAGCCTTCCAGAACAGGTGTAATTGTTTTTAAAAACCAAAACGGCAGTGTACGGGAAGGCATCGGCCGCTGTGATACTTTGCCAATTAATTGCGCCAGTTCGCGCAAGGTCGCAAATCGCCCGGATATCAGGTAGGCCTCCCCCGGATGGCCATGTGTCATGGCCGCTACAGCAGCTGCAGCTACATCCCGGCTGTCCACCCAATCAAAACCACCAGGGGTGAGCACTGGAATACGGCCTGCCAGAAAATCGAGCAGCATTTGTCCTTGCAGGGAAGGCTTAAAATCCCAGGGCCCCAATACGCTGGTTGGATTCAGGCTAATGGTTTCCAGACCGCCAATTCCATTTGCCTTCAGCACCAGTGCTTGCGCTGCTGCCTTGCTCCGTTCATAGGGGAACCTGGTTGCCGGGGAGGCCGTTTCGTCAAAAACGCGATCAGGGGGAACCGCTTCGAAAGCATGCACCGAACTAAAAAACACCATGCGACGAACGCTGGCTTTTTGACTGGCTGCAACTACATGTTCGGTGCCCACAACGTTCGTTTGCCAGAGATCTGATTCCGGCATTTGGCCAATACTGATCAGACCTGCAACATGAAATACGACTTCTGCACCGGAACATAAGCGGTCCAGGCTTGCCGGGTCCTGCAGGTTCCCCTGAATGCATTCGAGCGGTAGTCCCAAAAGGCTGCGGTCATTTTGGCGGACCAGGCACCGCACCTGATATCCATCGCGAACCAGATGACGGCAAAGTGCGGCGCCTAAAAGCCCTGTTGCCCCGGTAACGGCTATAATCATGTAATGTGTTGATTGCTTAAGTACTTCAGCAAGATACACCCAAGAACAAAACAGGCAGACATCTCTACCGCGATTTGGGTATAATTTTTGTTTTAGATGGATTTGGCCAGATTATGGTAAAGACATTAACTTGGCTGAAGTAAAGGTAATCGCGTGTTTTAATCCAAAGTCATCTCGCCAATAACAACATGCTAACATCCCGGAACTTCAATTCGGGAATCTCAAAAACTGTATGCAACGATTGTTACAATCACTGAAGAGCCTTGATTGTTTGGGGCTGCCGGCTATAGTTAGCGCTCGCATAACGCTACCGGCAGTGTTGCTGATTTTGTGTTTTGGCGCGCCCAATTGGGGCAAAGCCCAGCAAACTATATCGTTCAACGTAGACGGATTTACTTACCAGGCAGATATTAATTGGGTTGTTAAACACAATGGCACCGATTACCCGGGCCGCACATCGCATGCCTTCAATCGCAGCCAGGATGGTACAATAGACCTGATGGTGTTATTCAAATTTCGTGGCGACGCAATTCCCGATGATCAAAATTTAGTTTGGGGGTTCACCTTTAGCCATGAAGGCGGAATGCTGTCGCCGGGGCGAAATGAAAAGCGATCTCGGAGTGTAAAACTTTTTCAGCGGTTTCGACTAACCAATACCGGAAATGCAAGCCTGTTGATCAGCCCCAAGGTGTGGCAAAAAACCAGGTCAAATCAATTTGAAGTTGTCGCCCTGGCGCAGCCTTTCAAACTAAATTTTGCGATTAGCGAAAATAGCCTGGCATCAAATACCCCAATTTTAAAAGATAGTACAAAAAACCGCCAGCAGCAGTCGCAGGAGACAGAAATAGCAGACAATTCGGCAGTAACCGATGAAGAAACCGAGGCCTTCAATCAGGCAGTCAACGAGGTAGAGTCTACGCAGAAGATTAAGGCATTGATGAGCTTTGTTGACAAATTTTCCCCGGAAAAACCATCTTCCCCGCTTGTGGCAGAAGCTATAAAAAATGTCCCATTGGCTGCCAGCCTGCCCGCTAAAAAAGGTGGAAAAACGTTTTCGTATACGCTGAATTACGCCATCAACCCGGTTATTGATACCAGCAGCGTTAAAGGATGGCACTGGACACTTTCTGAATCTGATTTTGGCCGTTACCAACTCATTTTGAATGACCTGGGAGACACTGTGCACTCCTTTCGTATTGCTGACCTTGGGAAAAACGCACCGTACAACCGACCCAGGGATTTCAGCCCGTTTGATACCATCCAGGTTGCACTTGAAGGAGAAGACAGCGATGCCTTTTACTTGCGATTTTTAGGAGGAAGCCCGCCATTTATTGTGTTTTTGTCTCAAAACAAAATACCTAAAGCGCGCTATATTATTGAGCAGACCGATACGCTAATGGCAATACCTAAAGCTACTTGCCGATTGTGCAAAGACGGTCCGCATACGCTGGAAGTGTATAACAGCGATTTTAGCACCTTGTTACTTCATGCCAACAAAGCAATTCATATTAGCCGGCTAAGCTATTTTCAAATTGGATTAATCGCGGTTGGCATTATACTGGCTATATACTTCTTATTCAATCCGGCACGACGCGCCTGGAGGCGATATGTTTACGAAAAGCAATTACGTGATATAGAAGAATGGGAAAAAAAAGATGCATTGTGATCGCCTAATTGAAGGTCTCTGTTTTAATGAAAAAAAAGCAAACTACTGTGAGTCCGTTTTTAAAAAAAGCCGCATTTACAATAGCAATACTCATTCTTCCAGGTATAACTATTGATTCAGCAATTGCTCAGGATTGTATCAGTGTAAATACGGCAATGTCGAGGGTGATTTTGAACCAGGCACCACATCCAAAGCTGGCTAATAACCAGGATACCGTAACCATCCTTTGCACCCGCACGGTCACCGATGTTGACATTGTGCTTGCGTTTAAAGGAAATACAGAAAAGTATTTCGAGGATAGCACAACATTAACGGCAACGTTAACTTATAAGAGTTCAACCTTTATTCTAACTTATGATCAGAACTCAAACACCTTGCATTTGCCTAATAGTCAAATGAACTTGCAAGATGGATTGTATACCTTAAATGTTACGGCTAAAGATTGTTCGGCATATAATGCTGCATGCACGAATTGTGTGTTGAATTATGTCTTTTATGTTCAATACACCAATGCGCTGCTTTTCGTTGATATTGAGCCTGTCCCGAATCCTCCTGTGCTCTCCTGCTTCCCTGGGGATGCCGTGATCCTTAACGGCTCGCAGCCGCCATCACCTGCCATCAAGCCACAATGGGCACGTCTGGTAAGCGGACAATTTCAGGATATACCAGGGGCAACCGCTCCTACGTATTCAACAAGCCAACCCGGCACCTTCCGGTATACACTCACTGGTCCGATGAGCTGTTCCGGCAGTAATATTATTGGCGTAAGCCCGCCGCTATTGCCGGAAGTTGCCCTTCAACCGGACACGCAAATTTTAAATGCCTGTAAACAAAAAATTATCGGTGTTTCTATGCAAAACACCGGTGGCACTGATAATATTATGTTTGGCTGGACTACTAATTCCAGCGGTATAATCATCGAAGGTGATACAACCAGTAGTCCGCTCATTGGTGCACCCGGAACTTATACTGTGACTATTACACGCAAAGACAATGGTTGTTTGGCAACCGCTACGGCCACATTGGTCGCCGGCAATATCCCGGTGATCAGCACCCAAATAACCCGCGAACCTGCAACAGGCCGGCTAGACTGCCGGTTGACAAAAATAAAATTGCAGGCAACTGCCAGCCAGGCACCTGGCAGTTCGCCTTTTACATTCTCCTGGTCTGACGGCAGCAGTGGGTCCGATATCACTGTTGACGCGCCAGGGATCTATTCCGTAACTGCAACAGCAACAAACAGTGGATGCCAGGGCGCAGCCGGGCTTCTGATCACGCAGGATATCAGCAAACCTTCAATTGCCATTATGAGTCCCCGCGACACCATTTGCGACAATGAAAGTGTCGTTCTGACTGCGATTACCCAGGAACCGGTGCTTTATTTATGGTACGACAATTCAACCAGCAGCACCAACACAGCAGCCCCTCTGATGAATGGCGTCAACAAATATGGCATAACAGTTACAGCGGTCGATAATGGCTGCACCAATAGCGCCGAGAAGGGAATTGTACAAGTTGATGAACCGCAGGTTTTTTGTCAGGAGACCACTTTATCCGTTATCAATGGAGAGCAGGGCAGTTTAAATTGCACAACCTCCGGCGATCGGCTTACCTGGGTAGCCTCCTCCACCAATGTTCGAAATATCGCCGCTGCCGGCAATGGCCCGGTGCTGAACCAGATTTTTCAATTGGATAACATCCAAACTCCAGGAAAAGTAGCCTACGCATTTTATGGCGTCAATGCAGGATGCACCAGTTTACCTATGGAAGCCTTAGTTACGGTGCTTCCTGTAACGACTGAAGGCATTTTTATTCCGGAGCTTATCACTCCCAACGGCGACGGTTTGAACGATACCTGGGAAATCCTCCTACCGGAAACCGTAACCAACCCGGAGGCCTACGCTGTCCGGTTGTTTAACCGGAATGGCGCGCTGGTTTACGAGGATACGCTAGCGAATAATTTCGATGCAACACCTTATCCTGATGGGGCATACTACTACATAATAACTACCCCGGGCGGCGAGACGCTCCGGGGTGCAGTAACTATCATCCGGCGGCGTTAAACTTATTTTTCAAAATAATCCACCATGCGTGCATTCCAATACTTACCGATTTTAGTACTCCTGTTGTTTGGTCTGAGCAGTTTACAGGCGCAGCAAACTCCTTTTTTGAATTATTATACCTGGAACCCGCGCTTGTTTAATCCTGCGGCGCAGGGGTTCAATCAAGATGGCGAAATAACTGCCGTCTATCGCAGTCAATTTCAAAATCTCGAAGCTGCCGACCGCCCGAACACGTATCTATTTCATGCGGATTTGTCGCCCTGGTTCAACGACCGCATTGGCCTGGCAGCGCAGGTTATCGGCGACAAGGCGCACATTCTCAGTCGCTTTCAATTTAGTGGCTTTTTTGGATACCATTTGATTCATAACGAACGTATCCGGTTGTCGCTGGGCGCTGCGGCAGGTGTTTTAAATCAAAATTTTGATTTTGAAGGATTGCGACTAAGCGACATTCTCGACCTGTCCGTTTTTTACGGCCAAGCACAAACGACCCAGTTTGATGGTGGGCCAGGGCTTGCGTTTGAATACCGGATTCCACAAGGCTCCTATTTGGCACTGGATATTGCTGCAACGCAACTTTTCAGCAGCGATATTTCAATTGAGGGGGCAAATGCCGCACAAAAGGGCGGCTTGTATGACATGATCCCCCACACCCTGGCTAATTTGCGCTTTCGATACATTGGCGATGGCTTTGCCGTGGAACCGAATATCGCATTTCGGGCACTTTCCGGCGCACGCCCACTTAAGCGTGGCATTTTCGACCTGAATCTCAATGCCTATTTTTTAAAAGAAAACAAGCTTATGGTCGGTGGTGGATTACGCACGGATCAGGCGGGATATCACTTCCAACTTGGCATTTCACCAACAACTTATTTACGGCTCATTGCATCGGCTGAATTACACAGCAGCCTTGGCACTTCCTATGAATTTGGAGCAAGTTATATCTTTAATAAACCAGCCAAAACGCCACAGGTTGAGGCGCCAAAATTTGATCCATCGAACTCGATCAATCTTCTTGAAAAACTGGAACAAGACGTTCAGGAATTGGCAAATCAGTTTGATAAACAAGCAGCTATACTTCGAACAGATCAAAATGCAGGAACTGCTACCATAACCGCCGGGGCCGGATCGACAGACCGCAATTCGAAAGAAATTGCCTCCGATAGCTGTACCAACCAACTAAGCCGGGCAAGTCAAAGCCTGGAAATGCTGCGGCAGACAGCATCCTCCATAGATGTAAAACGCCTGCAAGCAGAACAACAGGTAAGAAATGTTACCAACGAGGGAGCCAGTGTTTCTGCCGCCTCGTTGGCCAGTCTGCAAGCTATCAAAGCCCAAAGCGCAGCGGTAAATAGTGCATTGGAAACTTTAAGTAATGCGCAAAATCGATTGGTACAACAATGCGAAGCATTACGCCCCCCGGTTGATGAGTACAGTTGCATCCGCGATGGCGATGTAAACTGCATAAGTGATTTATTTACAGATGCTTTAAATGCTGTTCCGGATAAACCGGCAGACCTTTATCCCATTCGCACCTTTGTTGTGCCTGGTGCCGCTGCCATTACGTATCATTTTCCGGACGATGCAGAATCGTACCAGCTTCCTCCCGGTCAGGCGGCACTGGCCAATCACCTCATTGCACGTATTCGCCAATTGGAAAAGCAGGGCACCGCGCTGGACCGCATTGCCCTGAGTACTGAATTGCAGGAAGATCAATATACCCTTGGGTATCGCCTGAGCAGTAATTACCGTGGAGAGTTGGGGAACGGGCCCGTAAACTACAGTTTGGTAAATAACGAAAACGGTGAAACCAGCAACCAGGTACTCAACATACTGGCCGGCAACCCGATAAGTTTGGAGGTACTCGCAGTGCTGAAATTGATGGCGCTGAAAAAACAACTTGTTGCGGGTGGCATTCCTCCTGAAAAGATCAGTTTGGAAATCCGCTATAACCACACTGCGAATATCTACCGGGAAGAAACCAAGATGGTATTACGGCTTAGAAACTGAGCCGGGAAAGGCCCCGGTCCGGAAGCAAGTTAAGTTGACATATTACGATTATCTGCGGCGCAACAAAAATCACTACATTTACGCCGCACTTCTTCGGAGGTGTTTTTTTGAATCCCCGCTTCGGAGTTGTATTCACTTAAACAATACCGATCGTATGCGTCCACTTATTACCCTGTTTCTGTTTTCCCTGCCTGTTTATTTATTTAGCCAAAATGCAACCCTTCAAGGTACTGTCACAGACATATCAAGTGGAGAAACCCTGGCTGGCGTAACTGTCCGCGCCGGAGGTCGTGGCACTGCTACTGACGCGTTAGGCCAATACCAACTGGAGCTCCCTGCCGGGAACTATGAAGTGACCTTCAACTATACCGGCTACGAAGACCGGGGACTTGCCGCGCGACTGCAAGCGGGGAAAACGACTACACTGGATGTTCAGCTTGGCGACGCCAACAACCTGCTCCAGCAGGCAACAGTTACTGCCGGCAAGCATGAAAAACCACTGGGTGAAGTAACTGTTTCACTGGATGTACTTCGCCCGCGGTTGCTGGAAAATGTCAACTCTTCCCAGGTAGATGAATCCCTGGTTAAAATCCCGGGTGTCAGCATTTTAGACGGTCAGGCCAGTATTCGCGGAGGCGCCGGATTTTCCTATGGCGCCGGCACCCGGGTCTTGATGTTAGTGGACGATATTCCTGCCCTGCAGGTTGATGCCGGCTATCCCAACTGGAGCGATTATCCGGTGGAAAATATTAGCCAGATTGAGGTGCTGAAAGGTGCGGCCTCCGCGCTCTATGGTTCATCAGCGATGAACGGGATTATTAATATTCGTACTGGTTTTGCTAAGGATAAGCCGGAGACGAATGTGGCTGTTTTCAGTGAAGTTTGGGGTAACCCCAAAAATGAAGAAGCCAAATGGTGGGGAGATCCGGACACCGGTGGAATCCGTTTGCCCATAGAAACCGGATTTAGCTTTGCACACCGGCGTAAGGAGGGCAAATGGGATATCGTGTTGGGATCCTATGGGTTGTACCGCGACAGTTATAATAAAGATACCTACAACCGGTACATGCGCGTTACCCCCAATTTGCGCTACCGGGTAAATGAACGGCTATCGCTTGGCCTTAATACCAATTTCAACTTTGGACGCAGTGGTTCCTTTTTTACCTGGGCCGACGACAGCACGGGCATCTATCGCCCGGGAAACGGCTCGGCGACCTATACGAAAGGGCGTCTGCGGTTTATGATCGACCCATCCGTTCAATACTTCGATAACGGCGGCAACCGGCACAAGTTCCTTGGCCGGTACTTCTACGTGCACAATAATAACAGCGACAATCAAAGCAACGATAGCCGGATGCTGTACGGCGAATACCAATACCAGCGTCCAATGAACAGTATTGGCCTCGTAGCAACTGCCGGCATTGTTGCCATTCGCAGTTCGGTGAAGGCTGAATTGTATAACGGCGATTTTAATTCGCAGAATTATGCCGGCTATCTTCAACTGGATTATAAAGCCTTTAACCGACTCAATCTCTCCGGTGGCGTGCGCTATGAACGCAATATTCAGCATAGCCCTGAAATCATTCAAACCGGGCCTATGGAATTCGACACCCTCGACAATGGCATTACCAAAGAGGGCAAGCCCGTATACCGGATCGGTGCCAATTATCAAGCCGGCCGGGCTACGTTTTTCCGCGTTTCTTATGGTCAAGGCTACCGGTACCCGACGATTGCCGAGCGGTTTATCGACACCGGCTTCGGAATCGGAAGGGTGGCGCCTAACCCCAGGCTCGTTTCAGAAACTGGCTGGACAGCGGAATTGGGCGTCAAGCAGGGATTTGCATTGGGCAAATGGCAAGGATTTATTGATTTGACAACATTCCTGCAGGAATACAGCCAAATGATGGAGTTTTCGCTGACTAAAATCATCCCTATCGTGTTCAAGTCAACCAATGTCGGCGATACCCGAATCCGAGGATTTGAAGCATCGATAACTGGTCAAGGCGAACTCGGCAAGGGCACACTGTATTTGCTTACAGGCTATACCGTTATTGAGCCGAAATACAAGCTAAAGCCCGGTGAGGTTTTTGACCCAACTCCGATTGTCGGTTATGGATCCTCCGACAGTACCAACGTACTCAAGTACCGTTACCGAAATATGTTTAAGTGGGATGCAGAATATGCCATTGGTGCATTCAGTTTCGGCACCTCGGTCCAATATAACAGCCAAATGGAAGCCATTGATAAAATTTTCGAGCTGATTCCGGGAGTACAAAGTTTCAGGAGTCAACACGATAATGGATTCACCGTAGTTGACCTGCGAATGTCAAGAAAATTCGGTACACACCTAAAAGTCAGTGCATTATGCGGTAACCTGTTAAACGCAGTTTACTCGGTCCGGCCGGCACTACTTGAAGGTCCCAGAAGTTATACCTTGCGATTTGACTGGAAGATGTAATCATTCGATTAGCAACATGACGCGGGTATTATGCCTTTACCCGCGTCATGCACTGGTTTGGTAAAAAATCTTTATTTTGAAAAAAAGAATTGCTGTAATCCTGATCATAGCCTCGGCCTTGTTTGGACAGATGCGTTGTTCGCAATCTTCCGGATCCGGCCAATCTACAGAAAAACAACCCGAAGAGAAGCAATCGGAAGCCAAACCTTCAATACCAATTTTTCAACTTAGCCCAGCCCCACCGCCAAGCACACCGCAAAGCGACTGGTGCCGGATTCAGGGAGGCGAAAATGTATTGATCAATGCAGAGCGGGTAAACACCAATCGCCGCTATTTTTATTTACCTCAGGGGATAACCATGCTCTCGGTAGGCTACCCTACTCTCGCGGCTACCCTGTTCCTCAAGCCATTGTCAAATGGCAATGTGGAAGTCTTTACTGGCGCAAACTTTCCGACATGCCTTTCGCGGCCATCCTACCTCAGCCCCGCTGGTGGGAGTGCACAAATGCGTTATAACAATCAACAAGACATTGAATTCAGTCTTGAATTACAAGTTGAGAACAATTATCCCAAAATCACCATTGAGCAGGGTATAAAGTACAACTATGGCATGAGCGTCGTTCATTGTCTGGAATGCCAATAATCCCGTAAAAAAATTTAAAGCTTTTTACGCGCAGCAGGGGATTTGACTACATTTGCGCCCATTCACAATTCTTAGCATTTATGTTTACCATAAACATTTATCTGCGGTTGGCCCTCATAGTGGTGGGTATTCTCAGTGGAATCGGTCTGTGGATAGGCTATGGCTTCTGGTACGGATTTCCATTTCTGTTAATCGGCATTTTTTTACTAATTGGTTATCTGATGCTTGGAACCATTATGTCGACGAACCTGCTCATGAGCCAATCCCGTTTTCAGGAGGCCGAGGACCGGCTGAAGCTTACTTTTTTCCCGGGAATCCTGCTTGTCGGGTACAAAGGCGTTTTTTACATGACACATGGTGCGATTGCCATGCAGAAAAAAGATTTGACCACCGGAGAAACGTTTCTGAAAAAAGCATTGGACGCTGGTTTGCCGTCCGATAATGAACGGGGAGCGGCGCTGCTTCAACTCGCGATGATCAATGCATCCAAAAACAATCCGCAGGTTGCTCAAAAATACATGGCGGAAATCAAAAAACTGAATATCACCGAAGCCATGCTCAAAGAGCAGGTAAAGGATATGGAGAAGCAATTTAAGCAAATGCGCCAGTCCATGAATCCCAGCATGCTGGGCATGGTGGGCAAAGGTGGCTTCCGTGGCGGCGGTGGCAAACGCAAGATGCCCCGGATGAAATAAAAAACAATCATTCAGACCAAAAAAGACTTATCACCTGATAATCAATTAGCTCTCAAACTCATGCAGATAGGCATTCCAAAAGAAACATACCCCGGAGAAAAACGCACCGTTGTCATACCGCAAGATGTCGCCCGACTCATCAAACTAGGTGCATCCGTTACTATTGAATCTGGCCTGGGAGATGGCATTCGCGCCTCTGATGCGGAATATGAAAAAGCCGGAGCAACCGTAAGCAAAGACCGCGCCGCCATCCTTGGTGGAAGCGATATTGTTCTACGGTTACGCAAACCCGATCCTTCCGAGGTCAAGCTATTGCGCAAAGGTTGTATCCACATCAGCTATCTCGATCCATTCAATGAGCGCGAATTACTGGAACTACTGGCAAAGCAGGGCGTAAGCGCGATTTCCATGGAGCTTATTCCGCGCAGTACCCGTGCCCAAAAAATGGACTCCCTGAGTTCACAAGCCAGTTTGGCTGGTTATACTGCTGTTGTACTGGCAGCTGAATATTTGGACAAAACACTTCCGATGATGACCACACCTGCCGGCACCATCAATCCGTGCCGGGTGTTTATTGTGGGTGCCGGTGTGGCTGGTTTGCAAGCCATTGCAACGGCTAAGCGCCTGGGTGCCCGTGTGGATGCATTTGATACACGCCCGGCTGTTGCAGAGCAAGTTCGTTCTTTGGGTGCTCGATTTTTTGAAATCGACCTGGGCGAAACCGGCCAGACCAAAGACGGCTATGCCAAAGCACTTACCGAGGATCAACTAAAAATCCAACGGGATGCAATGGCCAAGCAATGCTCCATAAGCGATGTGGTCATCACTACTGCACAAGTATTCGGCCGGAAAGCGCCACTCATTATTACCAAAGAAATGGTTGCTGGCATGCGCCCGGGTAGTATTATAGTTGACCTGGCGGTTGAAACCGGTGGCAACGTAGCGGGAGCTGAACTGGGTAAAGAAGTGGACGTAAACGGCGTGCGAATTCTGGGCTTTGAAAATATGGCTGGGCGCGTGCCCGTAGATGCCAGCCAGATGTACTCGGCAAACTTGTACAATCTGATTGATGAGTTTTGGGATAAGGAAGCCAAAACACTTCCATTAAATCTGGACGATGATATTATCCAAAGTTGCCTGATCACCCATGACGGCAAAGTCACAAGGGAGTTTTAATTCTGTGGACGATAAGAACCCCATTGACTGGACACAACAATTTGACAACACACAATATCTGTTATGGAAGTTCTAGTTTTTTTACTTTTCATCCTGGTGCTCTCCATTTTCCTTGGCTTCGAAGTAATTTCCAAAGTGCCGTCTTTGCTGCACACTCCACTCATGTCGGGCTCGAATGCGATTTCTGGCATTACGGTGGTAGGCGCAATGATTGCCGCAGGATTAGGCGAGGGAAATGATCTGGCAGCCATGCTCGGAGGAGCAGCCGTAGGCTTTGCCATGATCAATGTAATGGGTGGCTACTTTGTTACCGATCGTATGCTTAATATGTTCAAGAAAAAAGACAAATAAGGATGGGCCTCGAATCACTACTCAACATCGTTTATATCCTGTCTGCCATCACCTTTATCCTTGGATTTAAGTTGATGAGCAGCCCGGTTTCAGCCCGCCGTGGCAACATTATTTCTGCTATAGGCATGGGGGCTGCCATAATCGCTACTTTTTTATTTCCGGAGGTTGTCCGTTATCAATATATCGTAATCGGTATGATTTCCGGTAGCGCCATCGGCTTATTGTTTGCCTATCGGACACCAATGACCGGAATGCCGCAAATGGTCGGTTTGCTCAATGGATTTGGCGGCACGGCCAGTTTGCTGGTTGCATGGGCAGAATTTATGGCGCACCCGCATCAAACCTATTTCGGCGGCGCTATTTTGTGGCTGACCGCGATCATCGGCGCCGTCACTTTTTCCGGATCCATGGTAGCTTGGGCCAAACTTGAAGAGAAATTCATTTCAGGTAAGCCGATTATGTACACCGGCCAACGCTATGTCACCATGGCAGTTCTCCTTGGAATTGCAGGGCTAGGCGCTTTGTTCGCAATGAATACTGCGGCCCCGGAAGCAACACCCTATTTAGGTGTTATCACAGCACTTGCGCTCATCCTGGGTATTTTGCTGGTTATTCCGATTGGCGGAGCTGATATGCCCGTGGTTATTTGTCTCCTGAACAGTTATTCCGGTATGGCAGCTTGTGCATCCGGCTTTATTGTACAAAACAACCTACTCATCGTAGCTGGCGCAATTGTTGGCGCCAGTGGTATCATCCTTACACTGATCATGTGCAAGGCTATGAACCGTTCGGTAGCCAACGTATTCCTTGGTGGATTTGGCTCCGGTGTGCAGGCCAGTGGCATGGAAGTCGTCGGTGAGATCAAACCTGTTAAAGCCGATGAGGCTTATTTGATGCTTGAAGCCGCCAACAGCGTGGTGATTGTACCAGGTTACGGTTTGGCCGTCTCCCAGGCACAGCACGCGGTACGGGAACTGATGGAGGCGATGGAGAAAAATGGTACCGAGGTGCG
This sequence comes from Lewinellaceae bacterium, assembly GCA_020636075.1. Lineage (GTDB taxonomy): Bacteria > Bacteroidota > Bacteroidia > Chitinophagales > Saprospiraceae > M3007. Next base: position 380,729 of record JACJYO010000002.1, read on the forward strand.
TTTTGCCATTCACCCTGTGGCAGGGCGTATGCCAGGACACATGAACGTTTTGCTGGCTGAAGCAAACATTTCCTACGATGCAATGGTGGAAATGGACGCCGTCAACCCAACGATGGAAACGGTGGATGTTTGTATGATCATTGGTGCAAACGACGTTGTGAACCCTGCAGCCCAAGAGGATAAAGCCAGTCCGCTTTGGGGAATGCCGATCATCGAATCGCACCGGGCCCGCACGGTAATTGTCATGAAACGCTCCATGGGTAAAGGTTTTGCCGGTGTAGAAAACCCCTTGTTTTTCCGGAACAATACCCGCATGCTCTTCGGCGATGCCAAAGCAAGCTTACAGGCGCTTGTAAATGAATTTAAAGGAGGCGCCTGATAAAAAAAAATGAAGCGCCCGGAGTCGTTAATTGATACGTTCCGGGCTCTTCATTTTTTACTTTGTTTGCTCCCAGAGTTCAATTTTATTTCCCTCCGGGTCCATGATCCAGGCAAATTTGCCGAACTCTTCCTCCAACGGCTCACCAATCACAGTGACACCTTCCTTGCGCAATTGCGCTACCAAAGCATCGAGATCGTCCACCCGGAAATTTATCATGAAGGGCTGAGATGATGGTTCAAAATAATCTGTTTGTTCTTTGAACATACCCAAAACTGAGTATGGCTTTGAATCTGAAGCGTTCGGTACCTCCCAGAAAAATTGGGCACCCCAAGGCTCCATTGGTATTCCGAGGTGTTTTTCGTACCAGGAAAGGGTTTTCTCCCGGTCACGGCATTTAAAAAAAACACCGCCCAGTCCAGTTACACGTTTCATAATGAAGTATATGGTTAGTTAATTTGAATAGGGTAAAGATAAAAACAGTTTGCTCTTTTAAAACATTTTATTTCACAAGCATCTGGCGTTAACATTTTTCAAAGCCGGCCCACCCTATTCCAACTTTCCTATTTTTGCCCTGCAAACTATGGAGAAAACAGTCCAGCAATTTCAAGAGATCCTGGCGCATTGTCGCGATCTTTTTCTAAAAAAAACCGCCGACTACGGGACGGCATGGCGTATCCTCCGGCCAGCCAGCATCACAGATCAGTTGTACATCAAGGCGCTTCGGATTCGAAGCATTGAAGAAAAAGGGAAACAGGAAGTAACGGACCCCATAGAATCGGAGTTTATCGGCCTTGTGAATTACAGCATCCTGGCAATGATCCAGATAAATTTGCCTTCTGGTGCACCGATGGAATTCAGTGTTGAGCAAGTGGAGCGGATGTTTGATGAACAGGTCGCTGAAAATATCCGACTTTTACAGGCTAAAAATCACGATTACGACGAGGCTTGGCGGCTAATGCGCATCAGCAGTATGACCGATCTTATATTGCAAAAACTACTGCGCATTAAACAAATTGAAGATAATGCTGGAGCAACCCTTGTTTCCGAAGGCTTGGAAGGCAATTACCGCGATATAATTAATTATGCTGTCTTCGCCCTGATTCGATTAAAGGAGGCTTCTTAAACTCAATCAACTTGGCCGGTCGATAACAATATACCGGAATTTATACGCTCTCAATCATGACGTCACTACCTACCCTGCTTATTTCATTTGCCATTGTTGGCCTGGTCTTCACCGTGCTTACCCGGTTGGCGAAAAAGACAAAAAATACGTTTTTAAGTTTCCTGCAGCATTTTTGCGGGGTGTGGTTTGTCTTTTCCGGGGTTGTTAAAGCAATCGATCCAATCGGAACGGCTTACAAAATGGAAGACTATTTTGCCGCTTTTGAAAACACGTTTGCCGGGTTGCAAAACAGCTTTTCCGGCCTTGCACCTATGTTTCCCGCGTTGGCTAATTACAGCGCAGGCTTTTCAATCGTGATGATTGTGCTGGAAATCACGCTGGGTGTGATGCTTATGCTGGGTTATACCCGGCGCACGACAGCCTGGCTGTTCACACTGATTGTGCTGTTTTTTACACTCCTTACCGGGTTTACCTACCTGACCGGATTTGTGCCCACACAGGCCAACTTTTTTGATTTTGCAAAATGGGGGCCGTATGTTGCCACTCAAATGCGCGTCACCGACTGTGGCTGCTTTGGAGATTTTATTAAACTTGATCCCAAGATTTCTTTTTTTAAAGACCTGGGCCTGTTGATCCCGGCATTTATTTTCCTGTTCCGGAGTAAAAACATGCACCAGTTGTTCACCCCCAAAGGACGGAATATCTTAACGGGTGCTACCGCGCTTGTATCGCTGATTTTCTGCCTGCAAAACACCTACCGCGACCTTCCTGTGGTAGACTTTCGCCCGTTTTATGAAGGCGCAAATATCCGCGAGCGCAAGGCACTCGAAGAGGAAGCCCGCGGAAATATCGAAATCATCGGCTGGTTGATGGAAAATACTAAAACAGGCGAAGTGAAAAAAGTAATGGTCCCCTTAGAACGGTACAGTGAAGTATTGGCCCAATGTCCTAAAGATGCCGGTTGGACCGTGAAGGATCAGATAAAAACGGAGATGTTTATTGAAAAAGACGGCAAACGTGTTCCGGTGAGTGAAACCAAAGTGAGTGAATTTTCCATCGATAGTGAAAATGGGCCGGTCACAGAAGATATCCTTGGCGAAGAAGGCTACAGCCTAATGATCATGGCCTACAAATTCTATGGCGAAAAAACCACACAAACCATTGTTGTTCAGGATACTATCTGGGCTTACGATACCTTACGGGTGAACGCCGATCCCTTTCAAATCCAGGCCCGCATTGATCACATAGCGCCAAAAAAAGTGGAGCAGGAAGTTTTTGTTGCAGAGGCGCATTACGGCGATTTGTTTCGTTCAAAAATAAATCCGTTGGCTGCGGAAGCCACCAAAGCGGGTTGGAAGGTTTTTGCCGTGAATACATTCCAAGACCAGGAGCTTGCCGAAATGTTCCGCGAAAACATCGGTGCACCCTATCCGTTTTACCACGGTGATGATAAGTTGCTAAAAACGATCATTCGGTCCAATCCGGGGCTGATTGTCTGGAAAGACGGGAAGATAATCGCCAAGTACCATTGGCGGCATTTACCAACTGCGGAAGCATTGTTGCGCCTGTAACGCCGTCTGTTAGACGGCGTGATCCAATCTAACTCTACAAATACGAAAACCCGCTCTGGTCTATAACAACTGGAGCGGGTTTTCATATTCTATGCACGCCGTCTAACAGACGGCGTTACAGGCGATTTTTCACGCCGTCTAACAGACGGCGTTACAGGCGATTTTTATCAATCAGAACCAGGAGTTCATCCCGGTAATTCTTACCAATCGGCAAGAGTTTAGGCTTGTCTTTTTCAATCACTTCCACCATGTTGCCTTCAATTGCCGTGATCTTATCCATGGCAACGATATACGAGCGGTGAATGCGCTTAAAGCGGCCAAATGGTAGTTTTTCCTCGAGGCTTTTCATGGTTTGCAAGGTGATCACACGACCCTGATTGAGGCGAATGATCACATAGTCCTTCAAGCCTTCGATATAAATAATATCATCAAAATTAACCTTGACCAGTTTCTTATCGGCTTTCACAAAGAAGAACTCCATGCCTTCCAAACTCGCGGTATTATTCTCCCGTTTTTGAAGTTCGGCCTGGTCCATCGCTTTATTCACAGCCTTCATAAACCGCTCCAGGGATATTGGTTTAAGCAGGTAATCCAGTGCATTCAGATCGAAGCCCTGGATAGCATAGTTCGGGTACGCCGTGGTGAATACAATCATCGGAGGGCGCGTGAGCGCCTTTACAAAATCGATGCCCGTGAGTTGCGGCATTTGAATATCCAAAAAGATCAGGTCCACTTCCTGATTTTTTAACGCTTCATTGGCCTCCAGCGCATTCGTACAACGCTGCACCAGATTCAACTCCGGCATTTGCGCAATATATGTCTCCAGCACATCCAGTGCGAGGGGCTCGTCATCAACGATAATTACATTCAGCATACAGCAACGTATTAGGACTTTAGGTGGAAAAAAATTGAATCTCTAAGGTAATCGGTCTGTACAGAATCCCAAAATAATCCGGGTTATGATTCTGGAACCTCAATTGAAAGGCCTCCAACTTAATTTAACTGCAAAATCAGTTTGACGGAATATTGATGGGGTTGATCCTGAACATGAAGTGTGTATTTACCGGGATATAGAATTTTTAATCGCTGATTCACATTCACCAGACCAATACCGCCACTCCGCGGATGCTCTTGCCTTGGCAGCTGTTCAGCCTTGCTGTTTTCAATATTAAACTCCAGTTCGTCTCCTTGTACTTTCAGATGCAAACGCACAAACCCACCGCCGCGCATATGGTGATTCAGGCCATGTTTGAAGCTATTTTCCAAAAACGGCACAAATAACAGGGGCGCAACCAATTGTTCACTGATTTGGCCTTCTGTGGTAAAACTGATCTCCACGACACCGGCCTGCCGTAGCCGTTCCAGGTCGAGATAATTATTGATGTACTGGATTTCCTTTGTCAGCAATACGCGCTTTTCGTTGCATTCGTACAACATGTAGCGCATGATTTCGGAAAGTTTTAAAACAATTTCAGGCGCCTTATCACTTTTTTTGAGTGTAAGTGCGTATAAGTTATTCAATGTATTGAACAAAAAATGGGGGTTGATCTGGCTTTTCAAAAAGCGCAGCTCCGACTGGATCGTTTGGGTTTGCAGGGTTTGTTTTTCACGCTGATAACGCCACCAGTCTGTGATGACACGTAATATTGTGGAGAGCAGCGTGACAAACAAACTGGCGAGGTATAAACTCCCCTGAGCCATTACAAGGTTTTCCTGGGCTTTTGCCATACCCGAAAACTTCAGGTACAATACAAAAATTTTTATTGGTGTTACCACTGCACAGGCTACCACTACCAAACTCAGGTAAAGCAGCACGTTCCGCGCTAAATAATTCGGAATCAGGTATAAAAGATTAAAATATACCAGAACGGCAAAAAACAGCAGGCTGACAAATTCATTCCCCAGCAGGAACCAAAGGTCAACTTCCGGGTTTTCAACAAATCCGGAGTAAACTTTCACGGCATACATAACCAACCAAAACAAGGCATGGTAAACCGGCCGTAAGGTCAGCAAGTCATATGCTCGATCAATAAAACGCTGGGACTTCATGGAATGTGAAACACATTTTGCGCAGCTAAGGAACGGAACGCCGGGCAGGGGGTAATAAATTTTAGATAAACCGGGAATGCTGCAAGATCAAGCATGGATTCCGTCTCCCAAAAGAATCATCCGACTATGCAGCGGAATTTCTTTTACCCGTACCTTTGCGCCCGCTTTTTGATTTATTTATGGTCTATATCACACGAATTGAACGCTTTAATGCGGCACACAAACTCTGGGTTGCCGATTGGACAGATGAAAAAAACCAGGCCGTTTTTGGAAAATGTGCCAATAAAAACTGGCATGGGCATAACTACACGTTACATGTGACAGTCAAGGGAACGCCCGATCCGGTTACGGGTTTTATCATCGATGTAAAAAAACTCAGCCTGATTATCAAGGATGCAGCCGTTGATCATTTGGATCATAGCAACCTGAATCTTGATGTCGAATTTATCCCCAAAGGCATGCAACCAACCACCGAAAACCTTGTTATCCTGATCTGGCAGCGCCTGGAAGAAGCACTCCGGGACTATCCCTGCCGGTTGCACGCCATTAAATTATGGGAAACCGAAACTATTTATGCGGAATATTATGGCGAGTAAACACCTTCCGCTGACTTGCGACTTACCATGGCCAACAAAAATAAAGACGGTGATAAAACCGCCCAGTTCAACCAACTCTCCCAAAACTTTCACAATGTTTTGAACTTGATTGGAGAGCGGGCAGACCGGGATGGCTTGGTTAAAACGCCTGAGCGCGCAGCAAAAGCCATACAATTTTTAACACAGGGATACCAGCAAGATCCGGAAGCGATCCTGCGATCGGCCATGTTCCGGGAAGATTACAGTGAAATGGTCCTGGTAAAGGATATTGAGGTGTATTCTCTTTGTGAACACCACATGCTGCCTTTTTTTGGCAAAGCGCATGTAGCCTATATCCCTAATGGTTACATCGTTGGCCTAAGCAAGATCCCGCGGGTTGTCGATGTTTTTGCCCGGCGCCTACAGGTCCAGGAACGACTTACACTCGATATCCGCGATATAATTCAGGATACCTTAAAACCGCTTGGTGTAGCCGTGATTATCGAAGCGCAACATATGTGCATGATGATGCGGGGTGTTCAAAAACAGAACAGCATCACTACAACTTCAGCCTTCACAGGAGAATTTCGCAATGCGGAAACCAGAAGCGAGTTTTTACGCCTGGTGAGCTCTCACTTGCATTAAAACCCGACCTTTGGCAAAAATTCAACTTGCGCCCTAGCATCTCATATTTTTCCCTTTTGGTGATCTTTTTTGCCTGGATTGCTTCAGTGCAATACGATCCGTTCTTTTGGGATAGCGTCCAACTGGGCAGCAAACACGCACATTTTTTTTATGAAAATGGTTTGCATTGGGCGCTTTTACCGGCATCCATCGACAGTGGTCACCCGCCGGTTTTTGGATATTATCTTGCCATCATCTGGACCTTATTCGGAAAATCGCTGCCAGCCAGCCATTGGGCTATGTTCCCGTTTCTGGCTGGGCTGGGCTGGGCAACATTACAACTTGGGAAAAAATTAGGTCCGAAAAAATTGGCCTGCTGGCTGGTGCCCATCATTTTTCTGGATCCTGTAATTGCAGGCCAAAGCGCACTCGTGGGCCCGGATTTGGTGTTGGTTTGTTTTTTCATGCTTGCCTTACACGGGCTGCTGAATGAAAAAAAATTCTGGGCCGTATTGGGACTCACAGGCCTTTGCATGATTAGTATGCGCGGAATGATGACTGCGGGTGCATTGTTTGTCTGGCAATTGATTCTCCTCCGGCCGTTTGACAGAATAAAATTAAGGCCATTGGCTGCTCAGAGCGTACTTTTTGCTCCAGGTTTTATGCTTGCAGCTGCTTTTCTTATCTGGCATTTTGGGGCGGCCGGTTGGATAGGCCATCATCCGGACTCGCCCTGGGCGCCGGCTTTTGAAAACGCCTCCGGCGCTGGGTTGTTTAAAAATATTTTGGTTGCAGGCTGGCGATGGTTGGATTTTGGGCGGGTATTTGAATGGTTTTTATTGATAGTTCTGGTGATCAAAGTACCGATCACTGGTATGAAAGCCCGATCAGCCTATTTTACCTCCTTGTTAATTTTGCTTGGCTGTCTCTTGGTCTTCCTGACACCTTCTGCTTTGATCTATAACAACCTGTCGGCCCATCGGTATTTTTTACCCGGCTTTCTGGGCCTCCATCTCATCACATTCCATTGGTTAGCCCATGCAAATTTTACATTTTATAAAAAGATCCTGATTTGTAGTGCACTAGTTCTGGGCCTGGCAACGGGGAATTGCTGGGTTTATCCTAGCGGTATTTCGATGGGCTGGGATGCTACCCTGGCCCACTTACCCTACCACAAACTCAGAGCGTCCATGGTGGCCTATATCGATAGGCAAAAAATACCGTTTGAATGTATTGGAAGCGCCTTTCCAAATAATAATTCCGGGGAAACTTTGCTCCTAAACGGCGACACAAGGGCATTCCCAGAAATGGACTGGCAAAAAAATGACTACATGTTGGTATCCAATATTTTTAACGATATATCCGCCGCAGATTTTCAACGGCTTGAACAGACATGGGTACCTGTAAAACAAAGTGCACAGGGCGGCATTTGGATGGTGTTGTATAAAAAGCGGGTAAAGTTATAGGCGACAGAATACATAAATAATCGATCCAAACTGCTTACTGGAACAAGAATCAATCTGCATACCTAGTGCTTCGTGATTCCTTTTTTTATTTTTTTAACAAAACTTTATCGCCAAAAATCCCGATTTTATACCCAATTTTCGGCTCACGAGGCATTATGAAAAAGTACTAATTGTTACTCAAGCGCGGTTCTGCAAACGTATAATTCGGGAGTCGCCTCCGAAAACAAAGAAACGTTTGGGAAATGCGCGAAGAATGCAAAGTATCTTTTTTTTCATGGCAAGAAAAAATCTAAATTGCCGCCTCATCGTTCAACCGTATTTCCAACCTATTGCCCAAACCGCACATGTTATTCAACCTTCGCACGTTTCCTGTACTCCTTTCAGCCTTCCTCTTTGTTTTTACCCTGCCTGCGCAGGATTGTTCCAGTACGATTAAGGAAAACAAAAAAATATCCGGCATTCAAATAGTTCGCACCGATCTGGTTACAATTGTTGTGCGCGGCGGGTACAATTACGGCCTTGAGTTTTTTACCGATGAAAAGGGGATTTATGCCCGTATGACTTCGGTTGGTGGGATCGAATTCAATCAGGACGATCAGGTGGTTTTTGTTGATTTCACTGGTAAAGAGCGCATTTATAAATTTATTTCACTTGGAGAGGTTGTACCCGGAAATGTCCCAACCCACCGAAACAACCTCCAATTGGACCTGGATGCAATCAAATGGTTGTCCAATACAACCATCACCGGGGTAAACCTGGTCAATTTCGTTAACAGGCAGAAATACAAGTTTACCATAAACCCCAACCGCCAGAGTGAGTTTCGGAACTTGTCCATTTGCTTTTTCAATTCCCTTGAAGTGGCATCAGTTAAGGACACGCCAGGTGCGGAGATTGTGCGGGCCAACCGCCCGTCTGCATCTGAATCTTCCGCTAGTTCCTCGACACAATCCACCAAGCCAAAGTCCAAAAGTTCCTCCGCTCCAGTAAGCGATGAAGAAGTTACCAGCTTGCGGTCAGACCTGGAAAAAACAAAAGAGCAAATCCGAAACGAAATAAAAGCCGAGCGCGAACGTGGTGATGCCATAAAAGCTCAACTCCAGCAGGAAGTTGCCACAGCACGCGAGGCAGCCAACCAGAAAAAGCTGGAATATGCCAACGAAGTATTGGAAGCCCGCAAAGCCAGTCTTGCTGAAATTGAAAAAAGTAAAGCGGAAGCCCAATCTATCATTACCGACAGCAAAATAAAGGCAGATTCAGCCGTTTCCAGGCTCGCTATGAATGTGGAAACTGAACGCCGCAAGGCAGGTGAGGACATTCAAAAGGCAAGACTCGCATCGGCAGAGGAAGTGCAAAAAGCGCGCGACAATGCTGCAAAAGAACTGTTGAATATCAAGGAGCGACTGGATCAAGCCAAGTTGGAGTATGCTGACGAAGTTTCCAGCGCTCGTGAAAACTCTGAAGATGAGTTACAGCGGATTCGGGATGAAAATGCAAAATCTATCGCCGATGCACGGGAAAAAGCCAAAGAGGAAAAAGAGAAAACAACTGAAGATGTCATAGGGACCAAAAAAACCGCGGCAGAAGAAATCCTGCGTATCCGGGAAGAGTCTGCAAATGAAGTGGCAAAATCAAGGGAAAATGCCGTATTGGAAAAACAACGATTGGCTACTGAATTGGCCGAATCGCGTCGAAAAGCTGCTGAGGAGCGTGCCTTATTGGAACAAAATAGTTCAGCAGAACTCGCTGAAATCCGTGAAAATGTAGCCAAACAAAAGGAAGCCAGCGCACTTGAAGTAGCAGAGGCAAAAAAGCGGGCAGCAAACGAAATTGAAAAGGCCCAACACGATGTTTTAGCCTACCGCGAAAAGGCAGAGAATGAAAAACTTGATATTGCGAAAGAGGTAGCCGAAAGCAAGCAAAAGGCTGCCCAGAATGTACAGCAAATCCAGGAGGAAGCTGCCAAGGCTATTGCAGCGTCCCAGGCTCGTGCGCAGGCACAACGCGATTCCATAACCGCCTCCGTGGTAGCTGCCAGAAAACGGGCAGAAGATGAAATCCAAAAAATCCAGGAAGAACTTGCCCAATCCGTAGCCGCTGCCAAGGAAAAGGAAGCCAAAATCAGACAGGAAAGTGCTGACCAGGTCCTGCAAGCCCGCGACCGCAGCCAGCAAGAAATCGCAAAAGCTCAGGAAGAAGCTAAGACCAAGGTCGTTGCAGCCAATGCCAACGCTGATCAGGCACAAAAACAGTATGCCGAAGAAGTAGCTAGTGCAAAACAAACTGCAGATCAACGCATCGTTCAAATCCAACAAGAGGCCGCTGCCGCTATTGCAGAAGCAAATAAGAAACAACAGGAAACCTTGAATGCCACAGCGCAGGATGTTGTTTCAAGCCGCGAAAAAGCCGCAGCAGAAATAAACGCAGCGCGGGAACGTGCCGCCAAGGAGGTTGCAGCCGCTAAAGAAGCACAAGTACGCGCCCAACAGGAATCCGCAAATGCCGTTTCGGAAGCACGCAAACAAAGTGCGCAAGCTATCGCCGCCGTAAAAACTCAAGAGGCCGATAGTATTCGTATTTCCCGGGAAAATGCTGCGCGCGAACGGCAGCGCCTTGCCTCGGAATTGGCTAACGCACGCGAACGCGCTGCACAGGAAGTAGCAAACACGAACCAGGAAGCCGCTGAAGATATTAAGATGGCTAAGGAAAATGCAGCGCGTGCACGCCAGGAAAGCGCGGAAAGTATAGCCCAGGCAAAGGAAGAGGCAGCAGTCGAGATTGCAAGCACCAAAGAAAGCGCCGCGCGTGAGGTGGCTGCTGCTAAAAAACAGGCATTGGAAGCCATTGCGCTTGCCAAAACTGAATCGGACAATAAAAAAGCAGCGTATGCAAAAGAGGTAAGCGATGCACAGGAACGCGCTCGGAAAGAAATGGAAGATGTCCGGGCTCAGGTAGCCGCCGAAGTATCTAATGCACGTAAAGAAGCCGAACAAAAGCGCCAGCAATACGCTGCAGAAACAGAATTGGCTAGAAACAAATCAGCCGAAGAGGTAGAAAAAGCACAAAAAGATGCCTCTGAGAATATCTATAAAGCCAAACAGGATGCTGCGGCAATAATTGCACAAACCAAAGATGATGAAGCCAAGCGCATTGCAGCTATCCGGACTGAGTCTGCCGAAGAAATCAAACGTGCCAAAGAAGATGCCGGACAAAAAATAAAGGAAGAGCAGCAAAAAATTGCGCAGGCCCAACAGCAGTATACCCAAAAGCAACAAGAGTTGAATTCCTTGCAAACGGATATACAAAATGCAAAAGCAGAACTTACGCGGCTACAAGAAGAAATTGAAAAGAAGAAAAAAGCCGCAGGAAACAACTAATTCGAGCCGCGCTTATTTCTTTTTGCGAAACCGATAGGAATACAGATCAGGTTCGCCTTCGTAATAGCCATCCAGAATTACATGGTTATACGCATTCCGAATGCAATCAACGGTTTCAGCCATTGTTGAAATTCGGTTGCCGTTTACACTGGTAACAATAAATCCTGGCTGCATATTGGTTTCAAATACCGGACTCCCTCTGCGAACGCTGGTGATCAATGCCCCTTGCACGCGCATGCGGCGCCTTTCGTCGCGAGTGAGCTCCCGAAACGCAATACCCAGATCTTTTTCCAATTCATCGCCTTTTACTTTGATTGCTTGCCCGGTTGAATTGTTTTTGTCTTTCAACAAGACACTGGTAACATTTCGCCGCCCATCGCGCCAATATTCAACGGTAATTTGATTGCCGGGACGAAAGCGCCCGATATACTCCTGCAACTCCGGTGAGCGCCGGATCTGAATATTATTCAAACCCAGGATCACATCACCCGATTTAAGCCCTGCATCTGCAGCGGCACTGTTAAGATTGATCCGGGTTACCCGGACGCCATCAGCATTGGGCAGACCCATCTCACGCGCCATCTCACTGTTCAAATCTTCGATATTCACCCCTAAAAATGCCCGTTGAACATCGCCAAATTCGCGTAAATCCCGAATGACTTTCTGAACTAAATTAGAAGGCACTGCAAATGAGTACCCTTCATAACTGCCCGATTCAGTAATAATAGCGGTATTGATCCCAACCAGTTCGCCGGCAGAGTTAACCAGTGCGCCGCCACTATTCCCAGGATTCACGGCGGCATCTGTTTGAATAAACGACTCGATACTGGTGACACCGCCCAGAATATTAATGTTGCGGCCTTTGGCACTTATGATGCCTGCTGTAACTGTGCTTTCAAGATTGAACGGATTACCGACAGCCAACACCCATTCGCCTACGCGGACTGAATCGCTGTTTCCAAACAACATGAATGGCAGGTCGTATTCCTGAATCCTAAGCAAAGCTATATCTGTGGATGGGTCCGAACCAACGAGTTCGGCCTTATATTCCCGTTTATCCGCGAGTGTGACCTTGATGTCCCGGCTGTGTTCCACCACGTGATGGTTGGTAACAATATATCCATCCGGCGACATGATCACCCCGGAACCCGATGAACCCGTCAAGGTTGACCCGCCCCAGATTCCACCACCCGATTCAAGCAATGCCCGAATATTGACCACTGCGGGTGTGGCAATTTCTGCAGCAGCAATAAAATTAGTAGGCGCCGACGAAGAAAAGGCACTGTTGAGCCTCGCGTCAAATAGTTTATCTACGACCCCGGCATACCGTGCTTCTCCACCTTCCGGTTCATTCCAAAAAACTTGCCGTGGACCATCAAAATGGCGATAGAGCAGTACAGATAGAAACGCGCTCAAAAAGGCAACAACAAACAGCTGAACAAACTTTTTCATGGACAAGTAGGTATATTTCCACTATAAATGGGATAATCGATAACCGTATTTTATCCCCAAGATGCTTAATTTTTATGCAAAATCCTGAATCAACAGGAAAGTGCGCATAAAAATCGTGCCCCTTAACGCTTCTTAACACTTTGGCGAAAAAATCTTTTGCATTTTCACCCTGAAATGATAGTTAAATCAACGTTCTCCGCTGTGAAAGTAGTGTGCATCCCACTGGTATTCATTTTGGCAATCCCTTTCAGCGTATCTGCGCAGACGGATTCTCTTCCTTCCCAGAATGATCTAATTTATACGTGCCGGCAAAATTTATTGCAGGCGTTTGAGTCCGACGATCGCCTGAATACGCAGTTTTGGCTCGATTCACTTGTACGACTCGGCAATGCCGAATACACTGCTCTGCAATGGGATGAGCGTTGGCTTTTGTACTTCTGGCTGGATAATTATAGCCCATTATTCCAGGAAGTGACTTGGTTTGCTATCATCCAGGAAACCGAGACCTGGAATAAAATCCCGCCACCGCCCGACAGTCTTTTCAATAGGCTTGATTTGAAATTGTTTGAAAATCAGGCCTACCTGTTTGATCAAATCCGGCAGGCCTGGCTCTCCACTGAAGAACGGGCGTTTGCTTCGCTATTACTCAATTACCTGCTGCGTCTGAGCCTCGAAGAACCCGCAGCATCTGAATTTGACGCCCAACTCAACGGCTTTTTAAAAACATTCCCGAAATCGAAATTCAGGTCCTTCATCATTGAACGGATGTACAACACGAAACAACCCGGCCCCTGGTCTATCAATCTGGATGTGTTGTTTCTTCAAAGTAATTGGTCAGGTGGTTTGGAACGCACACTGCGCCCGCTTTTTGGCGTTGATCTTGGACTTTGCTATTGGCGAAAAGGCTGGAACCTGGCCGCCCGGATGGCTGCCGGAGGACAGAAACTCGACCGTGATGTTGAGCAAAACAGCTTTTACTGGACAGCCGGGGAAAAGGCTAACTTTCTTGCAATTGAACTTGAAACCGGGTTTGATGTGATCAACAAGTCCAGGCTTCGAATTTTCCCAAGTGTTGGCGGCGGTTTTAGCACCATCCATCCCCCTCAAAACGAGGACGATCCCAATCCTGACTACTACGACAACTTCAGGTTCAACGGCTGGCACCTTAGTGTTGCAATTCAAGCGGACATTAAGTTCAACCTGGGGGCGCCTAATGTCGCCACATCCTACCACGGTGTGCGAGTACGCATGGGGCACCGCTGGCTCGACTTGGATAAGGGGAACCCCTCCATGGAAGGGAATCAATTTTTTGTTGCCGTTGGCTATACATTATTCGGTCGGCAGGCACTGAAGTAGGTGCTTTATTCCTGAAGAGCACGCTTATAAGTATCCAAACAACGCTGACGGGCAAAACTGTGCTCCACAATTGGTTTTGGGTACTTGGGAGTACCAAATTCCGGCACCCATTTTCGAATGTATTTAAATTCCGGGTCAAATTTTTTGGTTTGTGATTCCGGGTTAAATATTCGGAAATAAGGCGCTGCATCGGTACCGCAACCGGCTGCCCACTGCCAACCGCCATTGTTGCTGGCTAAATCAAAGTCGAGCAGTTTTTCTGCAAAGTAAGCTTCGCCACGGCGCCAATCAATCAACAGATGCTTGGTCAGAAAACTGGCTGTGATCATCCGCACCCGGTTGTGCATATAGCCTGTGTTATTCAGTTCGCGCATGCCGGCATCCACAATCGGATAACCGGTTAGGCCGTTACACCAGCGCTCAAACTCATCTGGTGCTTCCCGCCAGGAAATTTGGTCGTACTGGGGTTTAAAAGGCCGATCCACAACATTAGGGAAATGCGTCAGAATCTGGCTGTAAAAATCCCGCCAGATCAATTCGCTAAGGTAGGTATCATTCAATGTACTTGCCAATCGTGCCTTTTCGCGAATACTGATCGTGCCGAATCGAAAATGCACGCCCAGACGGGATGTCCCGTCGATTGCCGGAAAGTTTCGGGTCTGATCATATTTGCGAATCAGCCCCTGCGTAACAGTTCTTAGAGGAAAGGGTATGCCGGCAGGCAAAAAGCCAAGATTTTCAAGCAAAGGAACCTGCATTGGTTGGGTTTTCAAAAAATGGCCGTTGTACGCAGCACAAGGGTAACTTTGGAAATAAAACGACTGGTCCAATGTTTCCGAAGCATCATTTTGACGGGAGCCTAATTTTGTCTTCCATTTGCGACTATACGGCGTAAACACTGTGTAGGGCGTGCCGTCATCTTTTAAAACTTCATCGCGATTAAAATGACATGGTCTTTAAAATCTAAAAACGGAATCTCGCGCTCCTTCAACAGACTGGCAACCGCGGCATCCCGCTCCAACGCATACGGCTCATAATCGCGGTTAGTGTATACTGCTGCAATACTATATTTCTCTAACAATTGCCGCCAAACATCAACCGGTGCTCCCCGAGCAATATGAATAGCACTACCTAATTCTTTAAGCGCAGTTGCTAAATCAGCAATTGCCTGTTGAATGAACTCCACGCGCGCATCGCTACGCGTCGGTAAGTCATCCAGAATATTGGTATCAAAAATAAAAGTGGCAAAACCGGATGGCCACTTTTCAATGCATGATACAAACCAGCATTATCATTCAGGCGCAAATCGCGGCGAAACCAAAAAATGGCAATTGGTTTTGACATCGTTGGTAAAAGTTTGATGGGAAAACGCAATTTCCTGCAAGAGGTTCGCCATCTGGCGTGCTAATTCATGCAAAATGTGTTGTCAGAGGAGTATGGAACGTCCGTAGAAATGACAAAGGCGCGAAGCTTCTAAGCCAACCAACTTCGCGCCTTTGCCCTAAAGGAGAACCTCGCTATAATCCATCGCCATCCAGCACCCTGCCCAGGCCACCGAGAATACTGCCTTCTTCCTTACCGCGGTGTGTGCCGTATTGCAAAATTCGACCGGCTAACCGGCTAACCGGCAACGACTGGAGCCATACTTTCCCAGGTCCGCGTAAAACGGCAAAAACAATCCTTCACCACCAAAACCATATTCCGGATACCTTTGACAAATTGAATGTCATAATCGACGCGTTGAGTGAAACCGACAATGCAGCCCCGTATCCACACGCAACGTCTCTCCTATTCCGAGTTCGCGTTCAAGAATATAGCCACCGGCATGCAGGAATGCCATGCCATCGCCTTCCAGTTTTTGCATGATAAAACCCTCACCCCCAAAAAGGCCGGTGCCCAAACGGCGTTGGAATTCAATACCAACTTCAACACCTTTGGCTGCGCATAAAAGGCGTCCTTTTGGCAAATCACTTTTCCGCCCATTTCCATTAAATCCAGGGCAACGATTTTACCGGCATACGGCGCAGCAAAGGTGACCCGTTGCTTTCCTGGAACGGTATTCGTGAAGGTTGTCATAAACAGGCTTTCCCCGGTGAGCAGACGTTTACCTGCCGACATCATTTTACCCAGGAACCCCTGTGCCCGGCCGCTGCCGTCACCAAAAACAGTGGCCATTTCGATGCCATCATCCATAAACATAAAGCTGCCAGATTCAGCAATTACGGTTTCCTGAGGGTCAAGTTCTATTTCCACACACTGCATTTCTTCGCCGTGAATGGTATAATCAATTTCGTGATCTCTACGCATGATCTATTTTGATTTTTAAACCTGCTTCAAGGCAGGATTTGAGTTCCAAACGAATTGTTTGCCTGCAAATTTCATCGAAATGGGACTATCCATGGCCAGATTTCCCGACAAGAGTCCCAAACTATTCGGCAAATGGCCTGTATTGGCAAGCGGTCTTTTAGTCCCATTTAGAATAGCCCTGGTAGGGCTGTTCAAACCCAATTCGCCATAAAACTGGACAGTTCGCTCCGAAACTCCCCGGATCAGTTCGCTATCAGCACTGTTGGCCCAAAAAGGTTTTATACCCCGGGATAATATGGTCCCCAATTGCGTACGAACAATGTTTTAAATAAAATCAAACTTTATACTCACCTGTCACAGTTTGTTTCAGGACGCGCATGTAGGTTTTTTCATCAATCAGTAATCGAACGATATTTCCATCAATTTTAGTGACTTTCCCTACAATCCCTGCGCTGGTAACAACTTCCATACCTTCACGCAAGTTGTCTACAAAACTTTGTTGGTCCTTTTGGCGCTTAACCTGTGGCCGGATCAAAAGAAATAAAAACAACAATGATAAGAAGTGGGGAACAAAAGGCCCATGAGCGGACTACCGCCTTCCCCGGCCTGCAAAAGAATAAATTGCAACATGATGTGGGTTTCAGTTTATTAAGAAAAACATCCCGGCATCATGCGATACCGGGATGTGCAAAAGTAAGTTTTACAAACGGTAAAAAGCAGAACCAGACGTGAACCTTAATTCACATCGAAAGTAGTGTCCTCAATGCCTTCGTTAACTTTGATTGTTGTAATCGTCCCTTTCATCGGAACTGGGAATACACCGGATATGGTTACGCTATGCGGAAATAGCACACCCTTAACATCCTTGTAATCAGCAAAGTCATTGATCACGGTTGCCGGTGAACCGTCAGGGCCTTCAGAACTGCTTATTTCGCGAATTTTCAGGCTGGATTCCATGTCATAGTACTCCGTGGCTTTTTTGCCATCGGGGCGTTCCACTTCTCACGACATATAGCTTTTTGCCTTCGACCACCTCAACGCCTTTGAGCGTTAATTTCATCCCTGAGGATACGTATGCGGCTTCCTTGCAAAACAAAGCCTGTTCTTTCATGTCGTCCAGTTCTTCGCCTTCCATCTCGCGTTGGCCGCCCATACCGGATTCAACTGCTTTTTCGCCATTATACACCCGGTTGGATACCACGTTGCCCTGCATAGAAATAGCCTGCGCTACTTTTGTGCCACCTTTTTGGCTCATTTTCATACCCAGATTACCCATAGGAGTAACCAGCGCCATTTCATACTGAACATCTTTCAAAGGTGGCCAGTTTTTTTGTGCCGCCGATAGCGTTTACATAGTCGGCAATGATCGTTTCAGCAGTAACACCTGCAGGTATTACCACATTAGCATCTTGAATGGGATTGCCATAAGTGTCATAAAAAATTGACCTTACCACTTGCGGAAAATTGTTTGATCCGATCGGCTACATCGTCCTTGTTGCCCACTACCAAAATATGAGCGTTATCCGGAAGGATGTACTTGTTGGCCATTGCCATTACATTCTCGGGGTGACATTCTGCAGGGTCGCCAAATAGTTCTCGTAGTAATCCGGTGCCAATTTGTACCGAACTGTATTGAGTGCAAAATTTGCAATAGTACCAGGCTGCTCCAGACTTCTGGAAAACTGGCCAATCATTACATTTTTAATAAGTTGCAAGTTCTCTGCGGAGACACTTTCGGTACGGATAGTTCTGAATTCTTTCAGAAATTCAATAATTGCGCTATCGGTCACTGCATTACGAACACTGGCTCCCGCATTGAAACTACCAATGAGTTTGTTGGTTGAAAGTGATGAATTGGCGCCATAGGTATAGGCTTTATCTTCACGCAAATTAAGATTAAGACGGCTATTGATTAAACCACCCCTCCAAGAATAGTGTTCATCAGGCTGCCCGGAATAGCATCCGAACTTTGCGGTTGCAACATAACCGGATAAGTAATATTAATGACCGACTGTACTGCTCCGGGTTTATGAACAAAATCCACTTGCGTTTTTCCGGTGCCTTAGGTGTTGCGTATTGGTGTTTCGGCACATCGCCTGCAGCCCATTTGCCAAAATACTTCTCCGCTTTCGCCATGGCATCGGCTTTCGAAATGTCGCCAACAATTACGAGGTAAGAAATATTGGGCTTCAGGTAGGTCTGGTAATGGTTTTTGATTTGTTCCAGAGTAATTTTCCCCAAAGTGGCTTCGGTCATAACTTCTCCGTACGGATGATCCTTGCCATAGCGCAATACCGATGCGACATCACCGGCAATGGCATTCGCATCATCTTTGTTTGAAGCAAGCGCACTTTCAGTCCTTGTTTTTGCTTTCGCAAGTTCTTCTTCAGGGAAAGTCGGGTTGAGCAGTACGTCTGCCATCAGTTCAAGCAACTTGTCGGTGTGCTTGCTCAGGCAAGCCCGGAAACCCCGTTGGAATTTGAGGATAATGATGCACCAATAAAATCAATTTCCTCATCCAGTTGTGCCTTAGTCCGCGTTTTTGTGCCTTTGCTAAGCAGTTCGCCCATCATGTCGACATAACCAATGGCATCTTTTTCGAGTACCGGGTCATAATCTGCAGTAATACGGAAGGAGACACTTGGGAGTTTATGGTTTTCAACCAAAATTACAGTCAGGCCATTTTTAAACTGCTGGTTTCGGCTTTGCCAATTTGAATTTTCGGAGCCGAGCCGGCTTTCGGAGAATTGGACCGCACATCGCCACCCGGAATTGGAATTACAGGAGCCCCGCTCTTGGTTGTTTGCGCAATTGAAGTCGTTGAAAATTGCGTCAGAAGCACAGCGCCGATGACTATTATGCTGAATAATTTTTTCATATTTTTATTGAATTTTTAAGCGTTTAATGCAACACGGTTTCGATGCAAAATATTAGGGTTGACTTCCCTTTGGCAGCCAATACAGCACAACGCGGGATTTATCGGAAAATACTTATTCGCTACCCGTTTGATATCTTCCCGTGTCACTTTGCGATAACGCTCTAACTCTGTGTTGATCAGATTAGCATCGCCGTAGTACATTTCATAGTTAGCCAGACTTTCGGCAATACCTTCAACCGTGTTATTGGCTGTTACAAAATCAGCCTCTACCTGATTTTGGATCTTTTGGTATTCCTGCTCTGAAATCAGATTTTTGAACATCGGCAATCACTTCATTCATGGCTTTTTCCAGATCACCGGGATTGACCCCCATATTGGCGAAACCGAACATGATGTTGGCACCCGGATCTTCGAGTTCGATCGGGAATGAACCTGCTGCCACCGCCTTTTGCTGTTCGTCAACGATGCTTTTTTGCATACGGCTGCTCTCGCCCTGGCTGAGCAACATCGACAACATTTTACTGCATAAAAATCCGGGGTTCCCAACGCCGGGACTTTGTAATTAAATATCACTGCCGGCAATTGAACATTGTCGTACACTGTATCGCGTACTTCAGTGGTGCGGTCAGGTTCTACAATTTTCGGGCGGAAAATCTCGCCTTTACCACGCGGAATATCTTTGAAATAGACATCCACCAGTTTTTGTTTGCTCGATGTCGATATCGCCGGCGATTGAAAGAATGGCATTGTCGGGCCGATAAAAATCTTTGTAAAACTGCACGTAATCTTTCTCTTCAGCGGCATCCAGATGGTCCATTGAGCCAATGGTAGAATGTTGGTACGGGTGCTTGGTATACAAACGTTTCATAGATTCCTCAAGGACGCGGCCGTAGGGTTGGTTATCTACACGAAGGCGGCGCTCTTCTTTGACGACCTCGCGTTGCGTTTCGATACCCACTTCTTCAACTTTAGCGTGCAACATGCGCTCACTTTCGAGCCATAGACCAAGACCGAGCTGATTACTGGGCAACAATTCATAGTAAAATGTCCGGTCATACCAGGTGTTGGCATTGTTGGAGCCACCTGCTTCGCTGATGTAGTCGTCGAATTCACCCCGACCAATATTGTCGGAGCCTTCGAAAAGCAGGTGTTCAAAAAAGTGTGCAAAACCCGTACGATCGGGCTTTTCATTTTTGGAGCCTACATGATACATTACGGAAACGACCACATTGGGCGTGGTATGGTCTTCATGCAGGAGTACTTTCAAACCGTTGGAGAGTTCATACTCCACGAATTTGATATTTTGCCCAAACGCAGTTGTCAGGCTAAAAATGAATGCTAGAATAAACGGAATAATTCCTTTCATAATCAAAATTTAAGGTGAATTGCTGAGGATAAATGGCGCGCGAAATTGCGAAGATTTGATGGTATAAACGTTCGGATTCGATAAACGTTTGGGTTGAATCGGCAAAAGTGGAGGAATGAAGTCGCGTTGAGCAACTTGAGCCGGTGTTTTTAAATGAGAAAGCGCCTCCTGCAGTGTGAACAGGAGACGCTTTAGGGGATGTCGGGGGTGTGTATGTGTTCGTTTTTTTCCGGACCAGAGGTCCGGATTACACAAATTTATCGGCGCAAGAGGACGAAGCAAATGCATCCGGCTTGGCTTTGAACACAAAACCCATGCTCAGGATATAGCCCATCGCCTCTTTCAGGGCAGTGTTACTTTCAAAGCTGGGGTCAGTATTTATGTCGGCATGCACTTCCAACTCGATATCATACAGATCCAGCAATGCACAAAGTGCATAAGCTACCTCCACCGAGCGGCCTACTTCCAGGATCATCCGCTCGCGCAGGGTCATTTTCCGCTCGGTTTTGTGATTTGAAATAAACATAAACCCACCGCGCTTTTCCCGAAGGAACACAATCACCGTGGCAAAATGTACATCATCGCCAATAACTTGCGAATCGGTTCCGATGCATACCTTTAACCGGTTTCCATCCTGGATTTCGCGTTGAATTGTCGACTCAACGGCGGAGAGCAGGGGTTCTTCAATTTTTTGTCCGTTTAATCGTCTCCAGTGCATAGCCTTTCATAATTGAAGGGTGAATTGGCAGATTTCCGGGATACAAAATTTGCGTACGCAAGTATAAAATACTTCCGCCGTAGTCGGAAATCGAATGCACCTTTAAACAATACATTTGTCTAAAATAGTTCCTGAAAAATATGCGAAAAGACTCTTTTCTCCAATTGATCAATACCCCATGGAAGATGCGCCTTTACTTGTGGGGTAAATTGCCGGCTGCTGCTTTTATGGGTATCCGTGTATTGCAGTGCAGCGAAGAACAAGCAACCGTCCAATTACCCTACGGCTGGCGCTCCCAAAACCCTTTTCGCTCCATCTATTTTGCTGCCCAATGTGCTGCAGGTGAATTGTCTACCGGGTTGCTCGGGTTGGCTGCGCTCCAGGGAAAGCCTCCGGTTTCCATGTTGGTGCTAAACGTGGAGGCGGCTTTTTTAAAAAAAGCGGCAACAACACTGCGGTTTATTTGCCTGGACGGTGCCAAGGTTGAATCGGTGGTGCAAAATGCGCTGAAAGGCGATGTTGCCCAAACGATTCGGATGGAATCGATTGGGTATCTGCCCGATGGAACCGAAGCCGCACGTGTCTGGATAACCTGGTCATTCAAAAAAAAGCAATAAATGGAAGATAAATTTGAAGTCCTGATTGAAGGGCTGCTCGAGCATCAATACGGAAATGCAGACACTTTCATCGGTCCCGAACTTACCGCCTCCTTGCGCCAACAATTGGAATCGGTGTATGAAGCAGGTATCATGAAACCTGCCGGAATTGGCCAACACTTTAGCTATGAAAAAAACCTCAAAATCCGTGGCGACCTAATTTACTGGCTCGAAAAAGAACACAGTGCTGCTGAAAAAGCATTCCTGGAACATATTGAGGCATTTATCGACCACCTGAACCGCACCTGCTACACAGGCATTAATGCCTACGAATTTCACTTCGCCCGCTATGAAGCCGGCAGTTTTTATAAACGGCATTTGGATCAATTCAAAAGTGATCAGGGTCGAAAATATTCACTGGTGACCTATTTGAATGAAAACTGGGAGCCGAAGGATGCAGGTCAGTTGCTCTTATTTTCCGAAGCAAACCCCGTGGAAATCTTTCCCACTGGTGGGCGCGCTGTTTTTTTCAAATCAGACGAAATAGAGCATGAGGTCAAGGCAGGTAACCGTGCCAGAATGAGCATTGCGGGCTGGCTGAAGCGGGTATAAAAACAGCGGCGGCTCCCGATATTTTACCGGGAGCCGCCGCTGTTCAAGCCAAATTGGCTTTTAATTGATGACCAACTCAAACGGCAAACGCGCCTGAATTCCCTGGTTTTTACGCATATCCTGCAAGGTTTTATACACAGGATACATTTCACCCAATTCGGAACGAAGCATCCAGGCCCGGATAACCTCATCGGAGTCTTTGCTTTTATCAAATTTTTCCAGCAGTTGCTCCAGGCCCGTTTTGGTCCGGGGGAATTCGGTAGTGCGGTACTTTTCCAAACCGGCCAGCTTCGCAGCAGCCGAGAGTGCACGATCAAGCCCCCCCATGTCATCTACCAGTCCGACAGATTTTGCTTTCTCCCCTGCCCAAACACGGCCCTGCGCAATTTCATGTACCGCTTCGGGTGTCATGTTCCGGCCTTTAGCTACTTTTTCCAGAAAATCCTGGTATATCCACTCCACACGACTCTGTATCATTGCGCTTTCCTCCGGTGAAAAATCGTAGAACGGCGTACCGAAAGCAGAGTATTTCCCGGTGCGAACAGTATCCATCGTAATACCCAGGTTATCTTTCATCGTTTTTTGCAAAATGGGGATTATCCCAAAAACGCCAATGGATCCCGTGATGGTAGTCGGCTCTGCAAAGATGCTATCGGCCTGGCAGGCGATGTAATAACCTCCGGAAGCGGCCACATCACCCATGCTCACAACAACCGGTTTGCCGGCCTGCTGGCATAATTGGACTTCGCGCAAAATATTTTCACTGGCCAGTACACTGCCACCCGGCGAGTTGATACGCAGTACAATTGCCTTTACATTATCGTCTTTGCGAATTTGGCGGAGCATCTTCACATATTTCCCATCACAAATATCCCCGGGATCAGCCTTGTCACCATCAACAATAGTGCCCTCAGCAAACAGCACGGCAATCTTGTCCTTGGAAGAAAGGTCGAATTTTTTCACCCGGGAAGAGAAATAACTTTCAACGCTGACCCGGTTGAGTTTTTCTTTTTCATCGAGCCCTATTTTGGAACGCAGAAGGTCAAACGCCTCGTCTTCGTAAGCGATCCGGTCGACCAGTTTGTTTTCAACCGCTCCTTTGGCGCTTTTCCCGTCAAAATTGTCGGCTACTGCCCGCAGGTCTGCCTGTGAAATATTGCGGCTCTTACTGATATCCGAAACCATTTCATCATACAGGGCCGAAATATATTCCCGGATTTGCAGGCGGTTTTCCGGGCTCATTTTGTCCAAACGGTAAGGTTCCGTTGCCCCTTTGAATTTACCCGCATAGAAAATCCGCATTTGGATATCCAGTTTATCCAGCATGCCCTTGTAAAACATAATCATCCCGGAAAGCCCCCGAAAATCTACCGCACCGATAGGATTGATCAACACTTCATCGGCTACCGAGGCAACGTAGTAGGCGTTTTGAGTATAAAAATTGGCGTATGCAACGATAAACTTCCCCGAGGTTTTAAAATCGAGCAGGGCATTGCGCAATACTGACGCGGTAGCCTTCCCGGCCGTCAAATACATCGCATTGATATAAATGCCTTTTATATCGGGGTCTTCTTTGGCCTGCGCAATGGCTTTGACCATGTCGGTCAGCCCGAGCACGTCATCCCGGTCCATATCAAAAGGATCCAAAGGCAGGTTGTTGGTTTTTTCCGGGATAGGCATCTCAAACTTGAGTTCCAAAACGGAGTTGGCTTTTAGCGAAACTTTCTCCTTTTCCATGGCTTTTTCGGCAAAGCCGGTAATTGTCCAAATGCCGAAAAAGAACAATAAAACCAAGGCTAAAAACGTGCCCAGGCAGGAAGCGAAGATAAATTTGAGGAACTGACTCATAAAACTTGGTGTGGCGCCGGTGATAATAGCCGGCAGTTGAATAATTGCGCTAATTTCTAATTCACACAAAGGAATGTCGCTGGGCAGCGATTGTTTTGAAAATTAGATCAATGTCAAAAATTGATTGATGGAATACGGGTGAAAACGGTTTGGTGAAAAACCAAATTTGGCCCGTGAATGGCTTTTATAGTGGTTCACTACTACTATTTTAATTAAAAAAAAGATTTTTGCGTATCAGGTAAACACACCCTCTATGTTACAAAAGCGCACTGCATGTATATGCAACCCATTTGCCCTAATCGTACTGTTCATCTTCACAGCAAGCATACTGCCTGCGCAACAACTACAGGTTACGAATGCCAGTACAGCTCCGTTCACACCGGAAAATTTAATATCCAACGTTTTTTTAGGTGATGGCGTTGAAGTGACCAATATCACCTTCAACGGACATGATATTTCCGTTGGGTATTTTACCAATGGCACTCAGGCTATTGGGTTGGAACGTGGAATTGTGATGACCACTGGCCGAAGTGAAACTGGTAATTTACCGGCCTCCGAAGTTGGAAGCCATGCAAACGGAAGCGACTTTGCCAGCAACAATGTAAATGGTTTTTTCCCGGGCGCAGATCCCGAATTGGAAATGCTTAGTTCCGGACAACTTTATGACATTACCTGGTATACGATAACCTTCATACCCACTTCCGACACCTTGCGTTTTCGCTATGTGTTTGCATCTGAAGAATATCCAGAGTTTGGCTGTAGCCAATTCAACGATATTTTTGGATTCTTTATCCAGGGCACCAACTATCCGGTCCCAACGAACATTGCCCTGATCCCTGGTACTAATCTGCCAGTATCGATCAACAATATTCACCCGCTAAACCCACTACCTTCGAGCAATTGCCCGCCTAAAAACGAGCAGTACTTTATTGACAACAACGGCTCGAACAAACAACCTACTTACGACGGATTTACCAAAGTGTTTACAGCGGAAGCAATTGTTGTGCCCTGCGATACCTACACAATAAAGTTAGCCCTCACGGATGTAGGTGATCCCTATTACGATTCCGGCGTTTTTCTTGAAGCAAAAAGTTTTGGCACCGGGGCTTTGCGCACCGCATTGAACACCCCTAGCCTCGACGGTACCATTACAGAAGGCTGCTCCGCCGGCTCGCTCACCTTCCGACTACCTGCTCCTGCAACGGAGGACTACCCTATCGACTTCAATATTCTTGGAACCGCGACTAATGGTGTTGATTACCAAACCATTCCGCCCAACCTCATTATTCCGGCCGGCCAACAGGAAATCGTCATCCCGATCATAGCCTTTGAAGACGGAATATCGGAGACTGGCGAATTTCTGGCCATCGATGTGCGTCGAGACCCATGCAATCGCGACACCATCCAGATTATAATTCGTGACAACAGCATGAAGCCGCCGGACATGCTCGTTGATACCAGCTACTGCATTGGCAATCAAGCGTTAATGTTGAATGGCACATTACCCGTTCCACAGCCGCAGCCCCCCAGTTTTAGCAATACGCAGGATTACACCATAAATCCTGTGAATACGACCATAACCTCCCCAATCAATGTTTTCGGCGTACTGCCCCCAATACTGCAACCGGGCATGATCCGCTCGGTTTGCCTGAACATCACCCACAATTGGGTGGATGACCTCGACATCTACCTGGTATCTCCGGGTGGGCAGTTTCTCGAATTAATGACCGATTGCGGCGCCGATGGTAAAAATTTCACCAATACCTGTTTTACACTGGCAGCAACGAATCCCATTAACCAAAGCACCAAACAGGACGCTCCCTTCACCGGCGACTGGAAGCCTGAAGGCCCCTGGTCTGACCTGTGGGGCGGCGGCGCCTACCCGGTAAACGGTACCTGGAAACTACAATTGAAAGACGATGGCAATGGATTCGTAGGCACCTTGAATGACTGGACGATAACCTTTGAGCCGTTATATGAAATCAAATACCAATGGTCGCCAACGACCGGACTTTCTTGTGCAGACTGCCCGGTACCGGAAGCAACGCCGGATGTTCCGACAACCTATCACCTGTTTGCCGTAGACTCCTATGGGTGTACATTGGAGGACTCTGTTCAGGTGAATGTACTCGAACCCCTTGAAGCCCCGGAAGTGTCTTGCACGGATTATACCAATACTTCCATCACGTTTTCCTGGCCTGATGTAGCGGGTGCAACAGGTTATCAAGTAAATGTCAATGGAACGGGATGGACAGCACCTTCAGGTATCAACGATCATGTGGTTGGAGGTTTGGGGCCCGGCACGCCGGTTACAATCGAAGTACAGGCCATCAATAATCCGGACTTAAATTGCGCAGGCCCCATTGGCACAGCACTGTGCGTCAACTGCGACCAGCCACAACTTGCTAGTCAGGTGACAGGAGTAACCTGCAATGGCCTGGCAAACGGCAGTATTGTGCTCAGTACCGATAATTTGAATCCACCTTACACTTTTGACCTGGGGAGCCAGCAAAACAGTACCGGGGTGTTTAATAACCTGGCTGCAGGAAACTATTCCGCCACCGTCACCGACAATTCCGGTTGCTATGCCGTACTTCCGGTTTCGATCAATGAACCGCCAAAACTTGAAGTTCAAATTGCAGCCACCAATGTCACCTGTTTCGGTGGCGACGAAGGCGCGGCAACAGCCCAGGGTAATGGCGGAACGGGCGTACTTAGCTACCAATGGAATGACCCGGCCACTCAAAGTCAGGCTAATGCGGTGAATTTAACTGCGGGGACTTACACCGTGACGGTAAGCGACCAGAATGGTTGTTCGACCACGGCAAGTACAACCCTCAGCCAGCCACCCGATATGCAACTTTTTGTTACCTCCTGGCTGACCGAGTGCGCCGGTGATTCGACAGGGCAAGCTGCCATTGGAGTAAATGGCGGCATCTCGCCATACAATTATGCCTGGAGCAATGGGCAATCCGGTGCACTCGCAATCAATCTTGCCGCTGGCAATTACACCGTAACTGTCACCGACAATGCTGGCTGCGCCAAAACTTCGTTTGCGCTGATTGGGTCTCCCCCGGCGCTTTCTGCAACAATTGACAGCACTGCAGCGACCTGTGCCGATTGGGCTAATGGCATCGCAAGTGTAGGTGCACAAGGAGGTTCAGGAACATTAACCTACCAATGGAGTGACCCGAGTACGCAAACGACAGCAACTGCTTCTAATCTTGCAGCTGGCAATTATACTGTGACCATCTCCGACCAAAACGGGTGTCAACTGAGCCTGGCAACAACAATTTTAGCGCCACCGGCTATTGTACTCACCGTGGATCATACCGATGCCCTCTGTTCCGGAACGGCTACAGGGAGTGCTTCAGCGGCAGTATCCGGAGGTACAGGAAATATTAGTTTACAATGGAGCGATCTGTCTGGTCAAACGGGTACGATGGCTCAAAACTTAAATGCCGGAACCTATACCGTGACTGCAACTGATGAAAATGGTTGTTCTGCCGAAAACACGGTGTTGATTGCGCAGCCAGAAGCGCTCAGTTTATTCACTGTCCCTATGCCGGTAACCTGCTTTGGACGTGCCGATGGTGGAGTTGCTACGCAGATCCAGGGCGGCACAGCACCCATGAATTACCTCTGGAACTCCAGTGAAACAGCAGCCAGTATTTCTGACAAGGCAGCCGGAGTTTATACCGTAACGGTAACTGATGCCAACGGCTGTACGGCTGTGTCGTCCTCAACGATTACCGCTCCGGATGTTCTAACCGTTGATGTCGTTTCACAAAATGTAGACTGTTTTGGAGCGGCCACGGGATCTGCAAAATTGGAGATCAATGGAGGAACCGGCGCCTACACTGTTTTGTGGAATGGCCCCGGCGGTTTTGTTGCGAACGGGCCAGAAATAACCAATGTGGCCGATGGGAACTACGCTGTTACCATTACTGACGCCGCTGGGTGTTCTGCAGTGCAAACCGTTTTAATAACTGCGCCAGCCAGCGCGCTAACAGTCAACCTGCCGGCACAGGGCGATACTATTTGTTTTGGCGCAAATAATGGGATGGCGACTGCAATGCCCTCCGGTGGAACAGCGCCCTATACGTACCTGTGGAATAGTAACAACCAGACTACTGTTACTGCGACAAGCCTGGCCGCAGGATCGTACCAGGTTACCGTCACGGATGCAAAAAATTGTATCGCCATTGATTCTGTTTTTATACCGCAAAAGGCGCCTCTGGTTGTAGTTGCGCAAGGTGGCACTGCCGATTGTTTCGGGCCAAACAGTGGTACAGCACAAGTCATCACCGTTTCCTACGGAACCATACCGGCTAACTTGAGTCAATTCACCTGGCAATGGAACACCAACCCCGTCCAAACAGGGCAACAAGCAACCGGACTTCTGGCCGGGCAAACCTACACCGTTACAGTAACGGACCAATTGGGCTGTAGCGCCACGCAGACCGCCACTATTGGTATTCCAGAATCCATTAGTGTATCGATTTCCAGCGCAATACAGCCGAAGTGTTTTGATGGGTCCGATGGCAGCGCGATCGTCCTTGGCACCGGAGGCGTAAAGCCATACAGCTATACCTGGGAAACTGCTGTAGTCAATGCCGTGGATTCATTAGCCTTCAATCTGCAGGCCGGGACCTACCAGGTTACCATAACCGATACCAATGGGTGTACCGGCACGGTTAGTGTTTCTTTGAGTCAGCCCACCGCTCTAGAGGTCGATTTCCAATCCATAATGCCCCTTTGCCATGGAGATAGCACCGGGCAGGCACAAGCCGTTCCTTCGGGCGGTAGTCCGCCTTACCAATATTCATGGATAACCGGCGCCCAGGTTAAATCTATCCAGAATCTGCCTGCGGGAACCTATCTACTCACTCTCACCGATGGGCATGGTTGTACTATAGTTGATTCAGTCAGTATTGGGCAACCAGAACCGCTGAGTGGCACTTCCAATAAAGCGGATATTGGATGTCGAAATGATCTCACTGGAGAGATTTTGCTATCAGGAAGCGGTGGCGCACCACCCTACCGCTATGCGCTTAATGCCGGGAATTGGAATGGCTCTCCCAAACAACTTGGGTTGCAAGCCGGCTTCTACATCCCGCGCATTCAGGACAAAAATGGTTGCATTATTGAATTACCACAGGTTGAGATCGTACAGCTTGACCCACTGCAGGTTGACCTTGGCACTCCAGTTACCATTGTTTTTGGAGAAAGCACACAACTGTTGGCAACAGTGACAAACGCAATTCCTCCCATCCAATATATCTGGAATGCTGCCGATAGCCTTTGGCTGAGTTGTCTGGATTGCCCGGATCCATTCGTAGATAACCTGGAGTTTGCCCAATGGTTTGAGGTTCAGGTTGTAGATTCCATGGGATGCAGCGCAACAAGCCGCATATTGGTAACCGTAGAAAAATTGCGGAAAGTGTTTGTACCAACGGGATTTTCGCCAAACGGCGATGGCACCAATGACCTGCTTTTGGCGCACGGACAGCAAACAACACGGGTTGTCAACTTTCAGGTTTTCGATCGCTGGGGTGAATTATTATACGAAGCAGGAGGGTTTCAACTGAACGATCCAAATACAGGTTGGGATGGAACATTCCGGGGGCAACCGATGAACGCAGGCGTGTATGTTTGGGTACTGGAAGTGGAATACAGTGATGGTATGCACGAAATTTACCGGGGCAGCACCAGTTTGTTGCGGTAAAATCCTGTGTCGGAATGACTACTTGCCCCGGCCTTGCAATAGCACCAGGGCGGTGTAAAACATGATTTTAAAGTCAAGTGCCAGCGACATATTTTCAATGTAAAGCAGGTCGAATTTCAAGCGCTGCAGCATTTCCGATACGGTAGATGCATAGCCATATTTCACCTGTCCCCACGACGTAATTCCCGGGCGAACTTTTAGCAGATGCCGGTAATGCGGATTTTGGGCAACAATTTGATCGATAAAATGCCGGCGCTCCGGGCGTGGCCCAACAAGTGACATATCGCCGAGCAATACATTCCAGAAATTCGGGATTTCATCCAGGCGCCATTTGCGCATAATGCCACCCCAAGGCGTACAACGCGGGTCATTTTCCTGTGAGAGTTGCGGACCGGCCTTTTCGGCATCGGTATACATTGAACGGAATTTGAAAATGGTAAACGGGCGCCCTTGCAAACCAAGGCGTTCCTGTTGAAAAAATATCGGGCCCGGCGAAGACAAACGCACCCGGATGGCAATATAGACCAGCAGCGGCGACAAGAGGAGCAAGACCACCAGACTTACAGATACATCAATCACCCGCTTGATAACCCGCTGCCATTTCGGCATCAATTCCTGGCGAATTTCAATGAGTACGGCCCCATAAACATGGTTCATTTTCACAGTCCCCAACAGGATATCGTACATGTCCGGGATGATCTTGATCAGCACGGCATCGCCAAAATCAAACAGCGTATTCAGGATATCCCGAAGCAGATTATGCTCCGAAGTTTCAATAGCTATTATAACTTCTTCCACCTCATGCGATACGATGATCTCCGGAATATTTTGGAGGTTACCCAGGCGCGTTAAATGGCTATCCAACAATTGTTTGGATTTGTTTGTATCGATATACCCAACAAACTTGTTGCCCAGGCTTTTTTTTCTTCCACTGATGTCCAGATATAAATCCAGGGCATTTTGATTGCCCCCAACCAGCAATGTGTTAAAAGCAACCTTACCGGCTTTAAGCCTGCGACTTGCCCGTGTTAGCAAAATCATGCGGACAGTGGCTGTCCCCAAAAAGTGCAGTGCAAACAAGGTGCAAAAGGACTGGTAGTAGGTCCGGTAATCCCGAACAACATCGTCGAGGATCAGCGTAAAAAACAAAAACAGGATACCGAGAAAGGAAAGAAAAAATGTGCGGCTGAGCGTGGCAAGTCTGGAAAGCCTGTAAATGTCTACGTAGTGGTCAAAAATGGCATAAAGTAAAATCCATCCGGTAGGTACGATCAAGGCGCCCAAAAAAAGGTTTGGATCACTCAGGATATCCCAACCCAATGGAGCGCCCTCCATTTTTTTTCGGTACAAAAAGAACAGGACCCAGGCCAGCATGGCCATCACAAAATCGGCCACACCGTAGTAAAAGGTATCGCGTTGACGTTGAGCGCGGGACAAAGTTGGATTCGTTGGTTAAGTGAAAGCAGATGTTAAAAGTGAACCAGGCGAATATTATCCAGATATACATTGCCGCTGGTCTGATCCGGCGTTCCGGAGGTCCCGTTCGGCAAGGTCACCCTGAAAAACAAGCGGTAATTAACCTGCTGCAGGCTGACCAGGAATTCTGTAAGGTTAAAATAAATTTTGTTCCAGTCTTCAGTAGGAAGAAACTGGTAAACTGGTTGGGCAAGTTCATTCGAGCCATTACCATCATCACCCAACAGCCACAATTCGAAAGAAATATCATTGCGATAGTGCATCTCCAGCCATACCGGACGACCACCAGTAGAAGGCAGGTTTTCAACGGTTTCTGTGGCAATTTCAATAACCGAATGTGCGGTATCCACGCCCAAATAAACCGAACGACCTTCAAATGCGCCATCCGGTGTAATAATAAAAGTGGTGGCCGTATCGCCATCCCGGTTTTCCAGCACGAGACTGGTTGCATTGAACGACGCGCGCTCAACCGACCAGGGGAAAATGGCATCCTGAAAATATTTGGTATTCGGTTGAATAGTAGTTGTTTGCGCAGGATTTAAAGTCAATGTGGCTTTATACGGCTCCAGAAATGGGTACAAACCTGGGGTTTGAACAATGCCGTTCTCTTTTACACCAGGATATAATTCAATAGTTACATTACCATCAACAAGAACGGGCACAGTAGCAGGCAGTGAATACCCGCCTAAAAATTTGTCATTTACATAAAGCCAGCCATCCGTTATTTTTTGCCAGCCAGCACCGCCCAGGGCATCAACGGTGAACGGTTCAATTTTCAAATAAGCCGGCAGTGCCTCTTCTTCATTTTTGCAGGAGCCGATCAACAGCACCACTGCCAGCCAAAGCAGATATTGCTTCATGTTTACTTGTGTTGGTTAAGACTTTCAGGATACTATTTCGAGCGCATGTACAATTCAATTGGTACACCAGTAAAATCGTAATGCATGCGCAATTGGTTTTCCAAAAACTGCTTGTAAGAATCACGCACCCAGTTTGGGTTATTGACAAAAAAGGCAAACGAGGGGTAATACGTTGGAATTTGGGTGATGTATTTGAATTTGGGATACCGCCCTTTAACGGAAGGTGGCGGAGTAGTTTCAATTATTTCCAACATCAGTTCATTCAATTTTGCAGTTTGAATTTTCCGTGTTCGATTTTCATAAACCTGGAGTGCGACCTCGATTGCCTGAAAAATGCGCTGTTTTTCTATTGCTGAAATAAACAAAACCGGCACGTCGCTGAAAGGAGCGATCCGTTTTTTTATGGCCGCCTCGTAGTCGCGAGCCGTGTTGGTTTCTTTTTCAACAAGGTCCCATTTGTTTACCAAAATAACGATGCCTTTGTGGCGTTTTTGGGCCAGGCTGAGAATATTCAAGTCCTGTGCTTCCAGGCCAAGAGTTGCATCCAGAACCAACAAGCAAACATCTGAATCTTCTACGGCCCGTATTGCACGCATGACAGAATAGAACTCCAAATCTTCTTCAACCTTCGCTTTTTTCCGGATGCCTGCAGTATCGATCAATAAAAACTCCTTGTCAAACTTTTTATAGGTCGAGTGAATCGGATCACGTGTGGTACCGGCAATTGGGGTCACGATATTGCGCGCTTCGCCCAGCAAAGCATTTACCAAAGAGGACTTTCCAACATTCGGTCGGCCAACAATGGCAAACTTGGGCAATTCGGTCTCCAATTTGGGTTCATCCTGAATATGCTCAACTACTACATCGAGCAAGTCCCCCGTTCCGCTGCCACTGATCGATGCAATAAAATGAGTTTCCTCGAAGCCCAAGCTCCAAAACTCATTAGCTTCCATCAAACTGCGGTGATTGTCAACCTTGTTTACCACTAAAAAAACAGGTTTGTTTGAGCGGCGCAAAAGTTTGGCCAGTTCCTCATCCAGATCCGTTATGCCGGTTTGGGCATCTACCATGAATAGAATTACGGCTGCTTCCTGAATAGCAATACGTGCCTGGTCGCG
The DNA here is from genome assembly GCA_020636075.1 of Lewinellaceae bacterium. Taxonomy (GTDB): domain Bacteria; phylum Bacteroidota; class Bacteroidia; order Chitinophagales; family Saprospiraceae; genus M3007. The sequence continues at coordinate 414,208 of JACJYO010000002.1, forward strand.
GATGGCAGACTCAAAAACATCCTGAGAACTTTGCACAAAACCGCCGGTATCCACTACCGTAAAGCGTTTGCCGTTCCATTCGCAAAACCCATACTTACGATCGCGGGTCACGCCGGAAAAATCGTCGGTAATTGCATCCCTTGAACCGACCATACGGTTATATAAGGTCGACTTGCCTACATTCGGTCGACCAACTATTGCAACGATATTTCCCATTTTTGTGTAGCAGTTTGGGTGGGGTTAATGGTTTGCGTACTTTTGTGTTTATAATATCTGCCTCAAAGGTAGAGTTTTCCCGCCAGTTCCTTATTTCCCCGCCAGCACCAATTCAAAGAGCCGCATGAGCAAGATCCTTTTTCGCGATCCGAATGTCACCATCTTCCAAAGTGCTTTGTTCCAGACCAATTCTACGGTCATCCGAACGGATGATGTTGTGCTTGTTGTTGATCCAGCGTGGTTGCCTGAAGAAGTTATCCGCATACGCGAGTACGTCGATTCAATAAAAGAAGATCGAGCCGTTTTTTTAATTTTTACGCATTCAGACTATGACCATGTAATCGGATACCGTGCCTTCCATAATGTCGATAAGGTTTTTATGAGTGAAGCCATGGCCGACAATCCCAATAAGGAGGCGGTTGTTGAACAGATGCGGGAGTTTGATCAACGGCACTACATAAAAAGGCCTTACCCTTTAGAGTACCCGGAAGCAGATTTCAAAGTGTATCGGGATGGCGTTCAATACCGGCACCAAAGCACCAAAATGGCATTTTACCTCACTCCTGGCCATACAGAAGACAGCATGATGTTGGTTGTTTGGCAATTGGGGCTATGCCTTGCGGGCGATTATTTGTCCAACATCGAATTCCCGTTCATCGACCACAATAGTGTCGCCTACGAACAAACTCTGGAAAAGCTGCCCCGCATTCATGATCGCAATTGGTTCACTCGATTGATACCCGGCCACGGAGATCCGGCCCTGACCATTGCCGATTGGTTGAAAAGACGCACGGAAAGCCTGGCATATATTTATGCCCTACGCGAAAGCATTGCAACGGATATTCCATTTGATGCCAATTCCTTGTGGAGTCGATACCATTTTCCGCTCCTTCAGCTCAAATATCACGAGGATAATATTGCCCGCATGCGACAGGAATATGAAGATGGACTTTGGACCTGGGATCCAGATGTTGTGCTTGAAATCCCGGATAATGTTCCATCCGGAGAAGTTCCAAAAAATAAGTAGGCCGGCAATTATTCCGACATATCCATGGTGTGGAATACGTTCAGCACATCATCATCCTCTTCAAGCCGATCAATCAGCTTGATCATTTGTTCCACTTCCTCGTCCTTTAATTTTTTTGCCAAAGTCGGAATCCATTCTGCCTGGGCACTCGAAGGTTCAATCTGACGTTCCTCAAGCGCTTTTTGCATGGTGCCAAAATCATTGAAGTCGGCATACAAGACAGCTTCTTCATCCTCAAACTTGATTTCTTCCAGGCCATGATCAATCAGATCCAATTCCAGCATTTCCCAATCCTGGCCTTCCGATTTTACTTTAAAAACCGCTTTATGGCTGAACAGATAGCTGACACTACCCGAAACACCTAATGAACCACCTGCACGGTCAAAGTACATGCGCACATTAGCCACGGTACGCGTTGGATTGTCTGTGGCAGTTTCTACCAGCACTGCAATGCCGAATGGGCCATAGCCCTCATATATTACCTCCTGGAAGTTTTCCGCATCCTTGCCTTCTGCTTTTTTAATAGCATTTTCGACATTGGTCTTGGGCATATTTGCTGCACGGGCATTTTGAATGGCCATGCGCAAACGCGGGTTATAGTCCGGGTTGGAGCCCCCAGATTTGACAGCAATAGCAATTTCCCGGCCTATCCGGGTAAACGTTTTGGCCATACCGGCCCAACGTTTAAATTTTCGTTCTTTTCGGAATTCAAACGCGCGTCCCATAATTGAATTGATGGTTGGTCAAAAAAAGCCCGCAAAAGTAGGCAAATTCAAAACAAGAAAAAAGGCGGATTCCCAATGTTATTCGGGAAAAGTGTGCCTTGAAACCCGCATCTTTGCCTTTCCTGATAATTAATAACCGTACAATCTATGAAAATCTTCCTTTTGGGCCTGTTTACTGCATTATTAATTATTCCAGCAACAACAGCATTTGCACAAAAAAAGGTTTACATGTCTGATGCCGTTGTCAGCACGGCAGACCAAATTGATTTCGCATATAAAAATACCGTGAAAAAAGCGGCTGGCAAAGATGCGGAAGCCATTGTCAAACTGATGGAATTCAGCCGGGTTCTGGACGGGGCAGAGGCTATCGAGCATGCCAGAACCATGCTGGAACTCATCCCGGTTGCTTCCGACAAAACCTTTGCCTTAGCAATCCAAAACATGAATCCGAAATTAAAAAAAGTGACCCTCGACCGCATGCAAAACGCTCAAAAGAAAACGGCTGTCGAAGCGCTTAAAAAGCCCATGAAAGATTGGGCCCCTTATGCCTGGGAAACACTAAATAACCGGCCCCTGATTTTTGAAAATCCTGAAGTGGACAACGTGCAGGATCGGGATATCGCACCAAGCAACAATGCCACTGAAGTTAAAGCCTCACCGAAAGCAAATGATGGTCCTTCAACCAACGACAAACCGGCTGCGAATAACAATTCCCCTAGTGTCAACCAGCCAGCAAAAACCAAAAAAGGCGGTCAATAAAGTTTAAAAAATTCCTACCGCATTCTAATGTCCTGTAGTGCCACCCCAAAAACCTAGTTGAGAAACTCTATACAATGTCCTTTCCGATTTATACAAAATCCGGCGACGCCGGTGAAACGGCGCTTTTTGGCGGCAAACGGGTACCCAAAAGTCATTTAAGGGTAGATGCCTACGGTACGGTAGACGAGTTAAATTCGTTCATCGGTTTATTGCATGACTCCCTTGAACAAGAATCTATCCGGCAGTTGTTGGGGCAAGTGCAACACCGCCTGTTTTCCATAGGCGCCTACCTGGCATCCGATCCGAACACCAATCCAGTTAATGCTGATCTGGAATCGCAAGACCTCAAGATTTTAGAGGATTCCATGGATATGATGGACAGCCAGCTGCCTGAATTAAAAAACTTCATACTGCCAGGTGGTTATCCGACTGTTTCACTCTGCCATGTATGCCGAACAGTTTGCAGGAGGGCGGAGCGGTTGATCGTCGCATTGCATCAGGAAACCCCTGTTGATGCAGTAATTCTACAGTTCATGAACCGCCTGTCTGATTATTTTTTCATGTTGGCACGGTACTTAGGCAAAGAGGCTGGCGCCGCTGAAATCATCTGGGAAGCCCGAAAAAAAACGTAAAACGAGAAGTTACACTAGGTGATTTCCACCGCAGCATTGTTGGCATAAGCCTGTCGGAAAACTTCCGGCGCCATGCCGGTGTATTTTTTGAAAAAACGGGTAAAATAGGCGTTATCCTCGAAGTTCAAATCGTTGGCGATCTGCGAAACATTCGCATCCGAATTGACCAATAAGCGCTTGGCCTCCAGCACTACCCTATCGCGAATCAACTCACCGGCCGGTTTATTTACCACGGCATTCACCAGGGCATTCAAATGGTTTGGCGTAATGTAAAGCATGCTCGCGTAGTCGCGCGGCAAGCGTTTTTCCCGGAAATGGATCTCTATGAGTCGTTCAAAATTCCGCAGCACACCCAATTGATGGCTGGAAATCCCCGGCTGGGATACTCTCGGCAATTGCCGGGACAATAAAACCAGTAATTGGAGCAACATCCCACGCAATATTTCCTGCTTAAAATCGCCATCACCTTGAAACTCCTTCAACATTTTCTCCATCAGACCATGCACCTCGCCGCAACATTCGGCATCCAGAATATTGGCCGGACTTTCACTCAGCGAGTTAAATAAAGGAAACTCCTGCACAAAGTTCGGGTTGTGGCAAATCGCAGTAAAAAAGCTTTCATTAAAATTCACCACTAACCCGTCCGTTTGAGCATCGAAATCCCAGCTGTGAATTTGTCCGGGACCCAGTGCATAAACCTGATGTTCGACTATCGGAAATTTTTCAAAATCAATGGAATGTTCACCACCACCTGTAGTAAACAGTGCAATTTGAAAAAAGTCATGTCGATGCGGAGCGCGCAGGTTGGTATGTTTTTCCCTGAATGCGCTAATTCGTGCGACCAGGAACTCTGTAACACACTGGTCGGTTCCAATCAGGTTGCAAATACTAAACGTAGGAATGTTTTTCACGTCGGTTGAAACTAGTTATCCAGTTCAACCGGCAAGTTACGGCATTTGTTCAAGCTGTCCCGTTCAATATCTTATTCCAGTACAACCAGGGCAAGACGTGGCGCTTCATTTGATACATGGACCAACGCTCCTTGCTCTGATCAAAGGGGAAAGTTTCCATCGGCTTGTTTTCATAATCAAATTCGGCCAAAACCAGTTTGCCATAACCGGTCACCAATGGGCAGGAGCCATAGCCAGTGTAATGTGCCTCCGCTGGTTTGCCTGTCCGGATTTGGCTCATTAATTGTTCAACGAGCACAGGAACTTGCTTGCGAACAGCAGCTCCGGTTTTGGCATTCGGTGTGCTGGATACGTCGCCGATGGAGTACACATTCTGGAAACGGTTATGCTGAAAGGTGTACTTGTCCACATCGACCCAGCCGTATGGATTATCGGGCATTGCAAGCGGACTGTTTTTGACAAAATCGGGTGCACTTTGCGGTGGCGTAATGTGGATCATTTCAAACTGCTCCGTTACCTGATCGACCACCTTGCCATCTTTGTACACATCAAAAATCGCTTCTTTGCTTTCTGCTTTCACCTCAACAAGGTTGTGCATGAAGTGTGTTTTAATACCATACCGGGCAACAACCTTGTCCAGAGTCTTCTTGTATTTTTCGACACCAAAGATGGTAGTTCCGCCAGAGTAAAAATGGACCTCAACATCGCCTGACAAGCCATGTTTGCGCCAAAAGTCGGCGGCGAGATACATGATTTTTTGCGGTGCCCCACCACATTTAACCGGGGTATTCGGGCTGGTAAACAGCGCCTTACCCTTACGGGTATTTTTCAGGCATTCATAGGTGTACGGCGCCATATTGAACAAGTAGTTCGACGTAATTCCGTGCTTGCCCAAATTGCCTTCAAGGCCTTTAATTTTACCAAAATCCAACTGAATGCCCGGGCAAACGACCAGGTAATCGTAAGTATAGCGGTTGCCTTCTACCGTAGTAACAGCATTTTGCTCCGGGTCAAATTGCGCAGCAGCTTCTTTCAGCCAGGTGGCCTTTTTAGGCATAACCGAAGCTTCAGTACGCACGGTATCCGCCTGATTAAAAACACCCCCACCTACCAGCGTCCAGGCCGGTTGGTAGTAGTGCTTGTCAGACGGATCAATGATGGCGATGTCGAGTTTGGCATCTTTCCGGAAAAGTTGGGCAGCCAGGGAAATGCCTGCATTCCCACCACCCACGATCAGTATTTGAAAATGATTCTTCATCGGGTAGATTTTACTTTGATTCCCAACAAAGGTACCCGGCCAATTTCAAAACTGTTTTGGATGACTTATGGCATTAATTGCATTAATCAACGATGCCGTTTCAGACCTGTTTTCCCACTGTTTTTTTCAGAGCATCAGGATCATAGCGGACATTGATATTGATCCACATTAATCGTGAAATTCTAAAAATATAGACAAAGTTTATTGCGAGAAACAAGAGCAATAATCCGAATGCAACATTGATTCCCCAGTTGAGTACCCAATGGAACAAGGCAACAAAAAGCAGGCAGAACCAGGCAGTCCAGATATATGAAATAAACATTGCGCCGTAGTAATAACCCGGCTCCGGGAAGTAGTTCAGGTCGCATTTGGGGCACCGCTGGTGCATATCAAATGATTTTTTAGAAAATGACCAACTCCCCGTTTCAAAAGTTTCGCCTTCGTGGCAACGCGGGCATTTCAGGGCAAAAATGCTGTAGGCTTTTGATCCTTTTTTAGTCATAGGTAGTTTCTAAACGGCAGAACAGGTTTATTCTGTCGCATCCGCTGCTTGGTAAAATGATTCAAGGGTTTTTACGATTTCAACGGCGGAAAGTACGCCGGAACGACGCCAAACTGGTTTGCCAGCCTGAAAAAGAATCATGGTTGGAACGGAGCGTACATTAAATTCAGCAGCAATTACCGGATTGCGATCAACGTCGAGCTTAAAAATGGAAGCCCGGTCACCCACGCGTTTTTTTACATCTTCGAGAATCGGGGCCAACATTTTACAGGGGCCACACCACTCGGCCGAAAAATCAACGAGTACAGGTTTGTCAGCGTTTACTAATTCAGTGAAAGTCATATATAAATTACGGATTGAAGAAAAATATGTTTTTGTTAGCCTTCCGGCTTTAATTCGTTGCAAAGGTGCAACGTCTGTCACTATGTTCGTTTGCACAGAAAAGGTTCTTTCTTGGATTTTTTAGTGAAACCGCAAAAAACGCTCCGCAATTGACAATGCTCACCAAGTTATATGACCGCGATCATCTTGCCTGCCCGGGGCATTGCCCGAATTTTGTGCTGCAAAAATAAAAACACCTTTTCATGGCAAAACCTGCCGCGCTGTCTACCGCCAAGCCTGCTCCCAATGTACAACTCTATTGTTACCACTGTCAGGACGAATGCCCGGACGATCGGTTACATATTGAAGACAAGTATTTTTGTTGCAGCGGCTGTCAGATGGTCTACGAAATCCTGAACACCCACCAACTTTGCCAGTTCTATGACCTGGACGAGAACCCCGGAATATCTCAAAAATCACGTCGGGATGCCCGCTCTTTTGCCTGGCTCGACGACGAAGAGGTGCGCCTGCAACTCCTGGAATTTACCGACGGCAACACCGCCATTGTTACTTTTTACCTGCCAGCCATGCACTGCGCTTCCTGCATTTGGCTCCTTGAACATTTGTACAAACTGGATAGCGGTGTAGTACACTCAAAAGTCAATTTTTTGAAAAAGCAGGTCACTATTCATTTTGAGGAAAAAAACACCTCCCTGCGCAAATTAGCCTCCATGCTCACCAGCATCGGCTATACGCCCGAAATTAACCTGGGCGATGTAAGCGCCAACGGAAAACCCAAAGCTGTGGATCGCAGTCTACTGTATAAAATAGGAGTAGCAGGTTTTGCTTTCGGCAACATTATGTTGTTGAGTTTCCCGGAATACCTGGGACTTCAAAAAGAACTGGAAAGCCACTTTTTCTCGGCATTCGGCTATGTAAACCTGCTGTTGTCACTTCCGGTGTTGTTGTTCAGCGCGCGCGACTACTTCATCTCGGCTTACACCGGCCTGCGCCACCGCCACTTGAACATTGATGTGCCGCTGGCCCTGGGTATGACGATGTTGTTTGGCCGTTCGGCCTGGGAAATCCTTACCCAAAGCGGCGCCGGGTACCTGGATTCTTTTGCCGGACTGGTATTTTTTCTGCTTGTCGGCCGATGGTTTCAGCAGAAAACATACCATCAACTTTCTTTTGAACGCGACTACAAATCGTACTTCCCGGTTGCTGCATCGCGAAAAAACACCGACGGTTCTGAAGCCGCTACTCCACTAAACAAACTGAATCCGGGGGATATCATTCTGGTCCGGAATGGTGAACTCATCCCGGCAGACGGCATCCTCCTGAAAGGCAAGGCCCACATTGATTACGCCTTCGTAACAGGCGAAGCCGACCCGATCAAACTTGAAAGCGGCGCTTATATGTACGCAGGTGGAAAGCAGTTGGGCGAAACGCTGGAAATCAGTTTAACCCGACAGGTAAACACCAGCTATCTGACCCAATTGTGGAATAACGAAGCCTTTAAAAGCCAGGCAAAAGGCCATGCCAGTGCACTGGCCGACCGTGCCGGCCGGTATTTCACAGCCGTAATCCTTGGAGTGGCCAGTCTCGCCTTTTTATATTGGGTGCCACAAAGCCTGCCCACCGCTATCAATGCTTTCACGGCGGTATTGATCATTGCTTGTCCGTGTGCGGTGGCCTTATCCATTCCATTTACGATGGGAAATATCTTGCGTATTCTGGCGCGCAACCGGTTTTATGTAAAAAACACCAATGTGCTGGAATCCTTTTCAGCAGTGAAGTCGGTTATTTTTGATAAAACCGGCACCATAACCAATACCGGGCAGCATGCCGTACATTTTATGCCGTACTCACCCAATGCGCCAGCCCAACTGAGCACAACGGATAAAATCGCCGTACGCACCCTGACCCATCAAAGCAACCACCCCCTCAGCCGCCAGATAGCCGCCGCGTTCGCCGATGTTCCGCTGGGTACGTTAAGTGAGTTCCGGGAATTTCCTGGTCGGGGTATTCAGGGCATCGAAAACAATCGTGTAATCCGGCTGGGTTCAGCCGAATTTATCGGCAGCCAAACCGGGTCTAAATCAGGCGTTTTTCTTGAAATAAATGGCCAGATCCGTGGGCATTTTCAATTAAAAAGTCATTACCGGCAAGGCCTTGCTCCCTTGCTCCAACATTTCAAACAGCGCCATATAGCCACCTGGTTGATTTCCGGCGATCACGACCGGGAAGCCGCCGCCCTCAAAACTTTTTTCCCGGATGCAGCCGCCTTGCGTTTTAAGCAAAGCCCCCAGGACAAACTGGACTTTGTCAAAAGTTTGCAACAGCGCGGACAAAATGTCCTCATGATGGGCGATGGTCTGAACGACGCAGGCGCCTTGCAGCAAAGCGATGTGGGTATTGTCGTAGCCGAAAACACCAACAATTTCACCCCTGCTTGCGACGCCATTTTGCACGCCGAAGAATTTGACCGGCTACCGCAGTTTTTCCAGCTTGCCCATTGGGGCATGACAACGGTTAACGCAGCCTACCTGCTGGCGGCATGTTACAATATTGTTGGATTGAGCTATGCAGTTACCGGTACACTTTCACCTGTAATAGCGGCGGTTTTGATGCCACTCAGTTCCGTAACCATTCTGCTCTTTGGATTTGGCATGAGCCAATGGAAAGCCATGCAACTGGGTTTGGCATTTAGCCCAAAAAGTTCAAATTAGGGGTTTCACAAAGGTCATAACCCAACCTGATCCGGGTCATTCTAATGTGGATTACAAACAGGCAGTTTTGTATATTCCCTTTCGGGATTATTAACCAAAAATGTACTGTCATGAAAATCAGAATTGGGCCGAATACAACCCTGTCAGAAATTCAGGGAGCATTCCAGGAAGCATTCCCCTACCTGAAGATTGAATTTTTCACAAAATCACACCGGGCATTTAAGGGAAGTCATGCTAAATTTTTAATTCAGGATATGAACCAAAAACTGCATGACGTGCTGCTCGCGCCAAAATCCGGCGAGCTGGAGATTACGCCGGAAATGCTCACCTACCAGGCAGAAAACCTTTTTGAAGAAAAATTTGGCCTGCACGTACAGGTGCTGCGCAAATCGGGGGAAACCTGGTTGGTAACGAGTGTTACCGACAAATTGAGCCTGGCCAAACAAAACGCCAAAGGGCAGGCCAGCGAGCATGTGCACTTTATGCCGGAAGAACCCATTGATTACCGGGAGCAGGAATAATCAAACCGTTTTTCGTTACTAAATCAATCGACCATGAAGGCCATTTTGATGCCTACCGATTTCTCCAAATGCGCCGCCAACGCGATGACACATGCCATGGCACTTGCCCGCGACACTGGTGCGGAGCTGACCCTGTTGCATGTAGTTTTCCCGAATGAAGGAGTGGACAACAACATGTACAATGTTTTTTGGTCCGATGAATATATGGCTGAACGAACCAAAGGACTAAAGCATTGGGCGCGTCGATTCCAGCGACAAAAAGGGAACCAGGGCATTCGCGTGCATGCCGATTGCCGCATCGGTTTTCCGGTACCTACCATTTGTGATATTGCGGAAGACATCCAGGCCGACCTGATCGTAATGGGTACCACCGGTGCAACCGGGCTCCGCGGCACCTTCCTCGGCAGTATTGCCGCCGGTGTCATGTCTAACACGCAAATCCCGGTGCTGTCGATCCCCAAACAAGCAACACTGCGCGATGAATACAACGCAGTATTTGCAACCGATTTTCGGCTCAAACTGGATTCGACATCGCTGAGCATGCTGACTGAATTGCTCGCGCTGAAAAAAAGCATGTTGCATATCGTGCATATCCTGGATAAACCGGGGCTTGCACCCGACCCTGCCCGTGAAAAAGCAATCGGCCAAAAACTGGGCAAGATTCCGCACGATTTTCACTATTTGCACGATCGCGATATTATTCAGGCGGTTTCCAATTTTCTGGAAGCCCGCGATGCCGGCTTGCTTGTCGCGATTGCACACGAGCACAGTTTGTTTCACCGGCTGTTTTACGAAAGTATAACCCGACGTTTCGCCCACAGAATCCGACTACCAATGCTTACGCTGCATGACGCCACCACTTAAAGCAGCGATGAAAGTCGCCAACGGGCTTGATCCTGGTCATTCCCGCAAGTATTTCTTTCAGGCATATTTGCAGTAAACAATCACCTTTTAATACCCTGGTCATGCAAGCATCAACTCCGATTTTCAAAATAATGACAAAGCAGCCCGAAACGGTTTCGCCAAACGAAACCATGGAAGAAGTCCGTCAAGTATTCGAAAAACGCGGATTTCACCATGTGCCGGTAGTGGAAGGCGAAAAACTGGTTGGTCTGGTCAGCTACACTGACTACCTCCGTCTGGTGCGCTCCGTATTCGACAACAACCAGGAAGTGCGCAGTAACGAACAAGTACTACATGCAACCATCGTCAGAGAGGTAATGACAACAGATTTACTTTGCCTGTCAAAAAATGACACCGTTGAGGATGCGCTCCGGATTTTTAAAGCCAATCAATTCCACTCCCTTCCCGTAGTGGACGAATACCAGCACCTTGTCGGGTTAATCACGACCTACGACCTGATGAAAGTACTCGAACGGGTATTCGTCGGGGAACAATACCCGATTGATTGACAAAAAAGCTCAGGCAGTGCTTTATGACTTAAGAGTGATAGTTTTTGGTTTTTTGTTAATGAAAATGCTCCGGCTCATCAAGTCGGAGCATTTATTTTAACCTATCCCGCCACAAATTGCCAGCTCAAAACTGTCGAACCACAGCAAAGGTTTTTTTCTCCTGCCGAACATCGCCTTGCGGGGCATAAATTTCCAGGAATAAAATATAAATCCCCGGGCGCGCCAGGGTGCCGTCTTCCAGATCACCATCCCAACGCAGAGCGCCTGAAGTGCCAAGCAACTCTTGCCGGGCCAGGCGTTTGACAGGGATCCCTTGCGCATCAAAAATCGTTATGGTAGCAGCATATCCGGGAGCCGGCGCCTGGTACAAAATATTCAAAAAATCTTCAAACCCATCGCCATCCGGAGACAGGCGGGGCGGATCGAGTTTTATCAGGTCTTCGCTAATCGTACCGGCGATCTGTTGTGAGTTGGGGCGGGTTGGCGTGCCAGAGCCAAAAGCCGTCCGTGCTGCGGAGGTCCAATTGGCAGGATCATTGGTTGGCCCGTCAATTCTGATCCGTTCCAGGGAAACGCCATTGCGCTCGGAACTGCTATACAGCGCATTGTGATAATCCTCGAAGTAGTCGAACGAATCCAGCGTAACTGATATGCCGTCTTTTGCCCAAAACAGGGTTACGTTTCCGGCATCATCCGGTAGAGACGGCAAATTCAGCGGAAAAATCAGCTCCGAACGTACCTGTGCAAACCGGGCCTGAATGTCTGCTGGTTCAGGCGAAAAAACGACGTACATGCCAGGCAAAAAGAGTCGTTGAAGGGCGATCGGCTCAACATCGGCGCCATTGGAAAAATTAGCCAAAAAGCAATTTTGCCAGTCAATTAATTTATCGCTGCGGTTATATAATTCAACAAAATCCACACCGCCGGTAGCCGGATTAAACAACACTTCGTTGATCACCACATCCAACGGCTCCGGTTTTTCCGGCAATCCAATCCGCAACGTATCAGCATCGGACGCACTGTTCCCACTGCAATCCTGCAAAACAGCCGTAGCCGTAAACGCGTAAACTACACCCGTTTCCAGCGGTTCCCCCAGTGTGATTACCACTTCCTGCCGATCAGTGTTTGAAAGGGTCGCCGAAAGGATAGTGCGGGAGGGATCAATCCGGTAGGCGGCTGTATTCATGGCTGCGAACTGGTCCAACCCTTCAGAAAACGTCGCCCGCAGCGTGGTAGAGTTTTCAGGGAAAACAGCCAACAATCGGGGTGGCTCCAGGTCGTCGGTCACCTGAAGCGATGCATTTTGAATTCCCGGAGTACCGCCTGGTAAAACGGTGCAGGATTGCCAGTTTTCAGCGCCCAGGCAGGGCAATTCCGGATTGATCCGTTCGAGGCTCCAACCACCGTTGCGCTTGTTGGCATCAGCATGCCAGTCCACCGCATACGCAACCTGGTCGATCACCGCCCCCTGCTGATTTGTCAGTACCAACACATCGCCATCATTGTTCAACGACGGGAAACCTGCCATGGCTACGGTTCGGCTAGTCACCGCTTGCATAGCTGGAGCGTTGGCCGGGGTGGTCAAAACAACAAAAGAATCCGGATGCAGGATAAACGCCGGCAGGCTCTGTGGAGTACCGCCATCCGACAACAGCAGCGTTTTTAAATCAATTGTTTTTGAACTGCGATTATATAACTCCAGCCATTCTACTTCCGGCAAGCCGGCGGAAGGCGAAGGGTCTGCCATAATTTCATTGATCAACAAGTCGAATTCAGCCGCAGTACTCACCAGCACATACTGAAAGTTTACGCTTTGCACACCGCTGACATTTCCCAGCGTATCCGCAACCTGGTTGGTTTCCAGGACATAATTTCCCGTATTTAATGCCCCGGCAAGTTGCAAACGAACCTGTTGACGCCCGCCGCCCGAAAACGCCGCTGCCTGCGGATTGCCCAACCCGACAATGGTATAGTTTCCAGGATTAAGCGCTGAAGCCGAGTCCAGGTCTTCATTGAAATTGACTAAGAGTTCGGTGGCGGCATTCGCCTGAGCACCTAGGAGCACCGGCGGGTCCGTATCAGGAATCCGCGGTTGAATGGAAATATTATCGAAGAAAAACTTGTCTTTTCGCGTAGCGGTATACAGGCAATAAAAACCAAAATACCGGGATGGGCCACCGCCATATTGTGCATCCTGGGCAGTTCCCTGTAGTGCGTAGGCGCCGCCGTTTGCGGCTGCTTCCAGCTGCCAGTTGCCTTGGGTGGTGCGCATCACCCGCAATTGGATCGAAACCGGATCGTTGGCAACGAATCCGGGAACACCGGTGGCCAAAAGCGTACTTCCAGAGGCGCCGTCCTGCCGGAAAAAACGCAGCGCGTCGGCTGTGCCATTTTCACCTATTTCCAGGTAATATCCATTTGCCTGTAACAAATTAGCCTGATCGGCCAGGAGATAAATTCGCAACAAATTGGACGCCGAGGGGGCAAATTCAAGCCGTACATCCAGATGCCAAACAGCACTGTCAGGTATGTTGCCTTCGACAGCCAACGTTGAGGTCCCCGCATCCGGGGCATTGAGTTGCAACTCGCCGGCAGGATTCACGATGAATGCACCCAGGTTTCCCTGCCATGCCGGATTATTCGTGAAATTTCCATCAGAAAAATCGTCGGCAATTTGTGCAAACAGTCCGGAATTGGCGTTAGAACAAAAAACAAGAATATGAATCAGAAAAACGATCGAACGGTGCATAAGTTATTTTTTGGCCAGCCCAAGGTACGGTTGTCCGGAATTATTGGCAGTTCCATTTCGGGTCTTTTGCTCATGGGCGCATTAAGTTTTACCAGCCTGTTGGGCTTGTTTGGGTGTAAGAATCAGGCAAAAAACTCCGGGCATCCGATCCTGATCGTTAGTTACCCGGTGTCGCTGCGCGAACAAGCCGATGAAAAAAGCGCTGAAATTGAACAGCTGGAAAGTGGCGATGAACTGGCCGATTTGAACCGGACCAGTCGTTTTTTGGCCAGCATTTATCTGGATGGGCGCCTGCGGCAGGAGCCCTGGCTTTGGGTGGAAACGAGTTCGGGCCGGCAAGGTTGGGTATTTGCCGGAGCAGTTTTGCCGGAAGGCACAAATACGGATCAACAACTCAACTGGGTTTTGGAGAAACGGTTTCAGGCATTATTTGGCCTGCAATTGTCCCAACGTTGGAAAGCCTGGACATCGCGCAAGGATTTAATAACTACCGACTCTGCCTTTGCACAGGTGTTGCGTGAGGGAATGGCACTGCAGGATACGCTCAATCAATTGATGGCAACCTTAGCTACACGCGATCCTGGTCAAACACCACCAGATATGTACTGGCTTGGCGACTCATCGCCTTATTTTATAATCCAGCAAATCCCCAACCAAAACAGTTATAGCCTGTTCCTTGATTATAAAGCGGTAGGCAAACAAGCAACTCAAACAAGCGGCGAAGAGGATGACAGGTTTGCACAAATCGGTTTCTTAACCTTCCCGCTCGACAGCATTGGATCCACCTTGCCCGCCTGGGTATTTCCCCTGAGTTTGGAGGAAAGCTGCAGTAATCTTGGCGCTGGAATGCACTTCAACATATTGCGTGCCATTGACCAGACCCTGCAAAAAGGGAAGCTTTTCGCGCCGGAATTAATGGCGCTGAAAAATTGGATTCTGGACGATATCCTCGATAAAGATCGCAGCTATTGGCAGCCTCAGGAAAAAATACTGACGGAACTCGGGCAAATCCGAAAAGCTAAACTCACTTGTCTGACTGCACGTGACCAATTGGCGCTTGAAGCACGGCAAGCCATGTTTGAGTCGCCGGAAAAAAACAACCTGCATCTTAATCGGCGCACCGGAGAATGAGTGTATTAGGTATTTCACCTTAGTTTTACACCCAGACTACGACTTGGCTTGTCTGATTTTTATGTACGATGCAATTTGACAAAAACAAATTCACTTTCCCTTTATGGATAAAATGATTTCCCGATTTCCCGAACAATTGGAAGAAGCGCTCCAGTTGGCTGAAAATGCAAGTTTCACGAAACACAATGCCGCAATTCGCACCGTTTTGATCTGTGGGTTGGGCGGCAGTGGTATCGGCGGCAACTTTGTTCAGGACTTAACCGGCGCCGAATGCAAAGTGCCGATAATCGTAAACAAAGGTTACCTGGCCCCGCATTGGGCGAACAAACATACGCTTGCCATTTGTTCCTCGTACAGCGGCAATACGGAAGAAACGCTACAGGTTTTTGATCAGTTGGTAACTACAGGTGCTAAAATTGTTTGTGTGACATCGGGTGGCCAACTGCTTGAGCGCGCCAAAAAACATGGGTTCGACTATATCCAGGTTCCCGGTGGCTGGAGCAGCCCGCGCGCCTGCCTTGGCTATTCCATAGTGGCCCAACTGGCAGTGTTGCGCGGTGCAAAATTGATCAAAGGGAAGATTTTCCGGCAAATTGAAGCCGCACGAAAATTGCTGATTAAAGATCAAGCCGATATTCAAAAGCGTGCGCAGAAACTCGCTGGTTTCCTGGCAGAAAAAACGCCGGTTTTATATTGCGCCGACCACATCGAAGCCGTAGCCGTTCGCTGGCGCCAGCAAATCAATGAAAATGCAAAAATGCTGTGCTGGCACCACGTTATCCCGGAAATGAACCACAACGAATTAGTGGGCTGGCGACTCAACCGGCCGGATCTTGCCGTGGTATGGTTGCGCAATCGCAACGACAACGCACGCACTGCAGTACGCATGAACATCAACAAAGAAATTATCGAGCACTTTACGCATACTTCAATCGAGCTGTACTCCAAAGGCAAATCGCTGCCAGAGCAAATTATGTATCTGGTCCATCTGGGCGACTGGACTTCCTTCTTCCTCGCCCAAGCCCGCGGCGTTGATCCGGTGGAGATCAAAGTGATTGATTTTTTGAAATCCGAACTCGCAAAAGTGTAAACATTCAGTCTACCATGGCACCTATTTCACTCGACCTTACCCATACCAACGATTTTATTCAACCCGCTGAATTTGAAGCCCTGAAGCCGCTCTTGCAGGCTGCAGCGGCTGTGCTGGACAAGCGTACTGGTCCGGGCAATGAATTTCTGGGCTGGCTTGACCTTCCTGTAAACTATGACAAGGCAGAATTCACACGTATCCTGCAGGCAGCCCAACGCATCCGGGAACAGAGTACCGTGCTTGTTGTGATCGGTATTGGAGGCTCCTATCTGGGCGCTAAAGCAGCCCTGGAATTTTGCCAACCAACACCGGCATTGGCGAAGCCTGGAAATGCTGGCACGGTTGATATCTGTTTTGCCGGCACCAATTTGAGTGCGCCTTATTTGAACCAACTGCTGGACGGATTGAAGGACAGGGATTTTTCGGTGAACGTCATTTCCAAATCCGGCACAACGACAGAACCGGCTATTGCTTTTCGGCTTTTAAAAAAACTGCTTGAAAAAAAGTACGGGAAGGACGGCGCACGCGCGCGCATATATGCCACAACTGACCGGTCTAAAGGCGCCTTGAAAACCCTGGCCGATCGCGAAGATTACGAAACATTTGTGGTGCCCGATGATGTGGGCGGTCGCTTTTCTGTGCTTACCGCTGTCGGTTTATTGCCGCTTGCGGCCGCCGGAATAGATGTTGATCAATTGATGCGCGGCGCGGCCGATGCCCGTGTGCATTTTCAAAATACTGACTTTGCACAAAACACAGTTTTGCAATATGTCGCCGCGCGAAATATCCTGCATCGCAAAGGCAAGGCCATTGAGATGTTGATTAACTATGAGCCGCGGCTGCACTTTCTTGCCGAATGGTGGAAACAACTTTACGGAGAAAGTGAAGGCAAAGACGGGAAAGGGATTTTCCCTGCCAGCGCTGATTTCACCAGCGACTTGCATTCACTCGGCCAATATATTCAGGACGGCCGCAGGCACTTGTTTGAAACCCTGCTTGAAATTCAAAATCCGGAATCCGATATCGTGCTGGAAGCGGAAGATGATGACCTGGATGGCTTGAATTACCTCGCAGGAAAGACCTTGGACTATGTCAACAAAAAAGCCGCTGAAGGCACATTGGAAGCCCACGTAGCCGGTGGCGTCCCCAACCTGAAAATCACCATTCCGGAAGCAACCCCTTACTACCTGGGTCAATTGTTCTATTTTTTTGAAAAAGCCTGTGCTGTAAGCGGTTACTTGCTTGGGGTAAATCCTTTCGATCAACCCGGCGTGGAAGCGTATAAGAAAAACATGTTTCGGCTTTTAGGGAAAAAGTAGTCTGGAATTGATCAGTTGGGCGAATACGGGGTATAACCGGAACGGTCTTGACAATTGAAATAGCGTTTGGGTAACGCTTCGAAAGGGTAATTTTTGAATTCACCCAGGAACAAATCCGGCTCGTTGCGCAGGCTGTCAAACCGCCACGCTGCTTCGTCGATGATCAGGCAGCGGGCACTATCGGGGTGTTCCAGTGCCGACAACAAAAGAAACTCATATGCCGATCCCCAGGAAAGTATCAAGGTGTCCATGGGCGCCTGTTCTTCCGTCAGGATTAGTTTCCGGTTCGGTAGACTTGCTGTTTTTTCCAAAATCCCTTGCTCCCAATTTACGCGGGCCGACCAATTGCGGTGTGCCAACGTGATCCGTAAAAGTCCCAAAGCCGATATCCCTGCAATTGCAAGCCAAATCCGTTTTTCCGGCAGGGTACCCGGCAACACGTCAAAGATCAACGGCACTGCGGTGAAAATAGCAAGCGGCAGGTACAGGTTTTCCAGGTAAAACTGGTTGTCGCCCTGGTGAAAGGGCACATTTACCAGCAAAACAAAACCGATCGGCGCAAAAGTGGCCAATACCGCCTTCAACCACTGTTTTTTCCAGATATAAAAACCTGTATTCACTGCGGTCAATATAGGAACCAGGTAATAATCAAAAAGGCACCATTGCAGAAAATCCCGGTTGCTTTTGATAGCAAACCAATGGGGCCATAACGCGCCGTAAGCCTTGGCCCGTTCCAACGACATCGCATCGTACCAGTCGAGTTTCAGAACTTTATATTTTACCAATGCAGTTATCAAAAAAATCAGGGCGGCGCATAAAAAAAGTGTTCGGTTCCCCTTGCTGCGTTGTTTCTCAAAAAAGAAAAACATGGCGCAAAACAGCATGGCATACAGCACCATCGGGTGAAAGTAAAAAGCCGCAATCAGCGCCACAATGCACACCGGATACTCCCACCACCGGAGGGCCTTTATTTCCCCTTTAAAATCCAGCCAGGCCAAAATCAGGATCAAAAAGGCCAAACCCTGTGGCATTTCGGAGAGCCAATAAAACGTGTGTGTCGTCATCAACGTGGAAAGCAACACAAGAACCAAAGCCCATTTCCACTGCCGGAGCCCAAGAGTGATGATCAGGAAAATCAAAAAATAATACAAAACGTGCCCCAGGGAATAACTGTACAAAACTGCCTTTAAAGGCAAGTTGATCGCTTGGGCAGCCCAGGCAAAAAATTGTGTGCCGGCAGCACCAAATCGACCACTTTGGATTTGAAGGCTCCCTGTACGCAAAATTTGGAACGTTTGAAAAGCCATATCCAGCACTGCCATTCGTTCCAAATAAAAAACGGCTGCCAACACGAGTAGGATCATGTAGACAGCCGTTCCAAGAAGTGTGGTTTGGCGAAAGCCGGATAGTGGTTGAGGGCTGAGGCGGAAATTCATATGCTGGCAAATTTAGGCAGGAAACATTTGCCTAATACCGCAAAATAAATCTTTACACCCGTTCAATAACGATGGCCGTTGCCCCACCGCCACCATTGCAAATGGCGGCAAGTCCAAGGCTACCGTCTTTTTGATGTAAGACGTTGTTCAGCGTCGTCACGATCCGCGCGCCGGAAGCGCCTAGGGGATGCCCCAGCGATACTGCTCCTCCGAAAACATTTGTTTTGTCGTGCGGCACATTGAGCACTTGTTCGAAGGCCATGGTTACCACGGAGAACGCTTCATTCACCTCGAAAAAGTCAATGTCAGATTGTTGAACACCGGCCATTTCCAAGGCTTTCGGCGCGGCAATTGTCGGTGTTGTGGTAAACCATTCGGGCTCCTGTTCCGCATCAGCGAAACCGCGAATTTTAGCGACTGGTTTCAGTCCGTATTTTTTTACGGCTTCCGCGCTGGCCAGGATCAATGCGGACGCGCCATCGTTGATCGTGCTGGCATTGGCGGCCGTAACTGTGCCATCCGGTGTAAAAGCCGGACGCAGGGCCGGGATTTTTTCAAACTGCACTTTTTTGTACTCCTCATCTGTACTGACCAGAACCGGGTCACCTTTGCGTTGCGGAATTGCCACAGGCACAATTTCGGCGCTCATAAAACCGCCATCAGTAGCAGCTGCCGCCCGTTTGTAGGAGTCTATTGCAAAGGCATCCTGCGCTTCCCGGCTGATCTTGTACCTGGTGGCTGTGGCATCTGCGCAAACGCCCATGGCTTTTTGATTGTACACGTCAACCAGACCGTCTTTGGCCAGTCCATCGACCAATTCAGCATTGCCGTATTTGTAGCCCCAACGGGCATTAGGAACATAATATGGGATCTGTGACATGTTTTCCATACCGCCTGCCACAACTATTTCATTGATCCCCAGCATGATGCTTTGCGCGCCAAAAGTTATGGCTTTCATGCCCGAGGCACACACTTTATTGATCGTGGTACAAGGTACATTGACCGGCAAACCGGCATAAACTGCAGCCTGACGGGCAGGCGCCTGACCGAGATTGGCACTGACAACATTGCCCATCAACACCTCATTCACCCAGTCTACCTGCACTCCCGATCTTTCCAGCGCGCCTTTAATGGCGTTCGCACCCAATTGGGTTGCACTTATTGAAGACAACACCCCGCCGAAACTGCCAATTGGTGTTCGCACAGCCGCAACTATAAATACCTCTTTCATGAATATTTGTTTGTATGGTTTGTGAATTCGGGGGCAAAGGTAGTGCATTTTGCCTTTCCCAATTCAGAACCAAATTCGGCAGAACAGCCTTTGATAGGTAGCAAAATTTTCCGGCAATCCCTACCTGAAAATATTTTATACGGAATTTGAAAACATTAAAAATAATAAAAACGCCCCCATTGCCCAATCGCAAAACATTTCGTATATTTATGGTCGCTTTTTGCAAATTATATCACTTTAACAACAATATTTACCATGGAGAGACTTCGCCGCATTTCACCCCGTGAAGCATATGCCGCTTATGTTCGCGGACATTTATTAGTTGATGTTCGCGAGCCGGCAAATGCCGCGCAAAAAACCATTGACATCGGCCATTTAATTACGATGCCGATTAGCGAATTAAATCAACGATTTTCTGAATTACCGACCAATCGCCCGATCGTTCTCGTCTCCCGAGTTGGCAACAGCAGTGATGAAGCTGCCCGGTTTTTATTAAACCAGGGGTATTCCGACGTAACAATTGTAGAAGGCGGCCTTACTGAATGGGAAAAGGAAGGTCTTCCTGTACGCCAGGCTGTCTGACATATGAACTAGCCCATTAACAGCGGGAAAAACCAATCAGCACCACACTATAAATAAGCCATGCTGCGATTTGCGCATGGCTTATTTTTTGGTCAAACAATTGCCGGTCGTGTAGACAGATAGCGATTCTTGCTACTTTTGAGCAAAACGGAAATTCAAATGGCTATAAAATTGGGTTTCGGTGTTCCACCGGTGTTGCTCATCGGCTTATTCGCAGCGGGCATTTTTATCCTTGATGCCTGGTTTATTCAAGATAGCAATATTTCATTTACCTATTTACTGGTGATCATCCTTGGGCTGTTTTTCAGTGAACGGAACGATGTGCTCCTGTTGGGTATTGTTTCAACTGTTTTAACGATCCTGGCAGTATTTATTCACTTTGAAAACGGCTCACAAGCACCTTTTGAACACCTGTTGTTTGCCCGGATAATCAGTATCGCCGGCATTTGGACGGGCGTTTACCTTGTGATGACCATTTTATCGATGCGGAAAGACGAATCCGTTCAGGAAGAACAATTTCAAGCACTTTTTCAATATGCGACCAATGGGATATTGGTTACGAATTTCAATGGAACGATCGTCCGGGTCAATCCCGCAGCGGAGAAATTATTTGGTTATTTATCGGATGAACTTCTGGGTCAACCAGTAGAAATCCTGATCCCCACCAACCTGGCACGCATACACCAAAACCATCGTACGGCTTACCGTGCAAATCCGCATCCGCGAGCGATGGGAACCGGTTTGGACTTGTACGCCATGCACAAGGACGGATCTGAATTTCCGGTTGAGGTCAGCCTGAGCCCATTCCGCACCGAAGCCGGTGAGTTTATTATGGCTTTTGTGGTTGACAATACCTTGCGCAAAGAGTACGAACAGCGGGTTATCCGACAAAACACGGAACTCGAAAAACTGGCTGCTGCACTCCAAAGCCTGAATGAGGAACTTGAAGAGAAAGTGCAAAAACGCACCCGGGATTTGGAAAAAGCTAAAAATGAACTGGCTGTGGCCCTTGAAACCGAACGGGAACTGGGCGAGCTCAAATCCCGCTTCGTATCCATGGCTTCCCACGAATTTCGCACGCCTCTGAGTACTGTATTGTCTTCTGCGTCACTCATTGAAACCTATGCCGATCGTCTGGATTTCGAAAATGTAAAAAAACATGGCTCCCGAATAAAAAAGGCAGTAAACAACCTCAACACAATCCTAACGGAATTTCTGTCGCTGGGCAAATTGGAAGAAGGAAAAACAGAAACCAACCTTCAGGAAACATCCCTGCCCGAAATTGTAGCAGAAGTGCACAGTGAAATAAAACCCTTGTTCAAGGAGGGGCAAACCCTTGAGCATCAACACCAAGGGGAAGAACTCGCCATGCTTGATTCCGGGCTGTTTAAACATGTGTTGCTCAATTTATTTTCCAACGCCACAAAATATTCTCCGGAGAACACAATCATCCGTGTTGATACCAAGGTAACCCCCACTGAAATTTCGCTTCAGGTTTTCAACCAGGGAATGGGCATCCCGAAAGCCGATCAAAAACATTTGTTCAGCCGGTTTTTTCGGGCGACTAACGCCACGAACATCCAGGGGACCGGGCTCGGCTTATATATCGTAAAACGCTATGTTGAACTGATGAACGGTGAAATTGGATTTCACAGTGAAGAAGGGAAGGAAACAGAATTCTGGGTCAAAATTCACCGGCAATAAATGCCATCCGGTATCCATCATTTGAATTGTATAGCCCGGACAGGCGATACATTTGCCACAGCAAACGATGGCAGAAGTAAAAATATCAGTGTGATGAACAGCGTCCCCAAATTGATCAGCAGCAATGGAAGCCAGTTTAGGGCAACCGGCGCATAGGACAAGTAATAATCTGCCTCGTTCAAACTGATAAAATGGAACTTGTCCTGAAGCATACAAAAGCCGATACCCAGCATGTTGCCCCAGAACATACCGGTAACCGTAATCACGGCGGCATGATATAAAAACACCTGGCGTATCCGGCCATTTGTCTCTCCCAGGGCTTTTAACACACCAATCATTGTCGAACGTTCAAGGACCAACACCAAAAGTGCCGTGATCATATTTACAATAGCTACAGCTAGCATCAAGGCAAGAATAACCACTTCGTTATAGTCCTGCAAATCAAGCCATTCAAAAATGGCGGGGAATTTCTCCCGAATACTGACACATAGCAGATCTGGAGGCAGGACTTCATCATAGATGTAGGTATTGTACAATTCGAGATCGCGAATATCTTCCAGCCAAACCTCAAATCCGGCAACCTGATTGGCATTCCAGCCCATCAGGTCCTGTACCATCCGGATATCGCAAAGTGCAAATTTCCGGTCGTACTCTTCCAGGCCCGTCTTATAAATTCCCGCCACATCAAAACGCCTCCGCAACTGTTCGTTTTCCTTTACAAAATGAACGATAAAGCGATCCCCAACACCAACTTGCAGGCGATCGGCTGTTTGCCGGCTAATGATAATACCCCGGGAGGCCGTCGAATCGTCAAACGTAAACGGCTTGCCTTCAAGCAGATATGGATCCAAATGGCTCCAGTCGAAGTCGGGGCCGATACCTTTGAGCAGGATGCCTTCCATGGCCGACTTGGTCCGAATAATACCTGGTTTGTGGGCAAATGCCTGAATATGCCGGATACCACCATGCGAGCGGCCAGTGACAGTTCGTCCGGTTTCAATACCCAATATTGTTTCAGGTTCAGAAAATTCAATTTCCCTTATCGTATCCAGCGATGGGTAAAAAGCCTGATCGCGCTCGATCGGTTGCGGTTCGAAGGACAACGAATAGGCTGTATCTGAAATATGGATGTGCCCCCAAAACTCAAAAATCTTGCGACTGATTTCGGTTTTAAATCCCGCGATAAAAGCCGAGGCAGCAATCATCACTGCGACGCTAAGCGCAACCGCTACAATCGCGATACGAATGATAAAACGGGAAAAATTCTGTTTCCCGGAAAAGGCAATCCGGCGCGCCAGGAAAAAAGGGAAATTCATAGTTGCACGCGAAGGTCGGGAATCCGGAGAAAGATTTTCTAAAGGAATTGCATCGCAGCAGGCAATTTCTTGCAAATCAAATCTAATTTTGCCGCCACTATGGATTTTCTTGAAGAACTCCGCTGGCGCGGATTGATACATGAACTAACACCCGGCGTTGAAGAGCACCTGAAAAGTGGCGTAATCCGCGGGTATATCGGCTTTGACCCCACAGCCCCATCCCTCACCATCGGCAACTACGTGCAAATTATGCTCCTGACTTTTTTGCAACGGGCAGGGCATCAACCCGTAGCGCTAATGGGCGGGGCAACCGGGCGCATTGGCGACCCCAGCGGACGCGATTCGGAGCGTGAATTAAAAAGCTACGAGGAACTTGACCGCAATACAGCCTTTCAACAAAAACAAATTGAACGACTGCTAAATACGCACTCCGATGCGCCTAACCGTGCATTGATCCTCAACAATTTGGATTTCTATGCCGACATGAACGTGATGGATTTCCTCCGCGATGTAGGGAAATATCTCACGGTGAATTACATGCTATCCAAAGAAAGCGTGCAGCGACGGCTGGAATCCGGCATTTCATTTACAGAGTTCAGCTACCAATTGTTGCAAGGGTACGACTTTGTCCTGCTCAACCAAAAACACGGCATCACGCTCCAAATGGGCGGCAGCGATCAATACGGCAATATTACTGCCGGCATCGAATTGGCCCGCAAGATCGCAGAAACCAAACTCTTCGCTGTTGTTACCCCGCTGCTCACCAAAGCAGACGGTACCAAATTTGGAAAAAGTACTTCCGGAAACATCTGGCTCGATCCCGAGCTCACCAGCCCTTACCGTTTTTACCAGTTTTGGATAAATGCGGATGACCGCGATCTTCCCAAATTTCTGCGTTATTTTTCATTGAAAGATCGCGCTGAAATTGAAGCCCTGGAGGCCACCGGCGATATGCAGCTGATCAAACGAACGTTTGCTGAAGAAATAACGACCCGAGTTCACGGCGAAGCGGAATTCGCTGCTGTGCAGGCTGTTTCACAACTTCTTTTCAACCCAAAAGCAGGCCCTGAAACTTTGCGCAGCCTAGATGCACGAACGCTTTCACAAGTGGCTGAGGAAATTCCTGCACCTGAATTATCCATGAGCATTGTCCAAAACAATTGCAACATCCTGGATTTCCTGAGCGAACATACCGGCATTCTTAGCAGTCGTAGTGAGGCGAAAAAAGCGATCCAGAATAACGCCATTTCCATCAATAAGGAAAAAATTACAGATCTGGATGTCAGCCTTGCTCCGGCTGATTTGCTTCACGGAAGGTACCTAATGGTGGAAAACGGGAAGAAAAACAAGTTCCTGGTGCAATTGGTGTAATTTCTTTGCCCGATGCACCCGAAGCGGATAACAATTTTTAGAAATAAAAAACCGCGGCACAGAGGATGTCCCTTCGTGCCGCGGTTTTTTTTAGAGGGAATTAATCACTTAGAATCGTGCAGTTATCCCACCTAAAATATTGATCCCAAACATGGGATAGTCGAGCCACCGCTGCCGGGTGTTGTTCAATACGTTGTTTATATCGAGAAACACGCCAATATTATCGGTAAACCGGTAGGAGCCCCCGAAACTCAGGTCGAACAAACCTCCGGTGTAGTACGGCAGGTTTTCACGATCCAGAAAAGCAATACCGTCTGCCAGATATAATTCCCCTTTCAGCGTAGCCTTACCATCCAACAGCGTGTAAACTGCACTGGCATTCACTTCAATGCTCGGAAGCCCCCAAGGCTCATCTTCGTTATACAAATCATACACCAGTTGGCTGACAGATCCGGATAAAACAAGGCTTTTCAGGAGGGTGAGTTTTACAGTTCCCTGGATCCCAAAAACATTGGTTGAATCATACACCACCCCGAAACGAGTCACACCAGGGCGCCCGGAGGTGTCGAAATTTGTCTGGATCAAAGCCAGATCGTAGGCTTTGCCATAGCGCACCCGTCCCTGGTATTCCAACCAGCCCAGGTTGCCGCGCACGCCACCATAGTACTGGCGCCATTCGGTATTGCGCAGGTCTACCCCACGCATTTGAATGAATGGGTTGTAGTTACTAAGGCTTAAGTAGTTGTTTTTACGCAGATCACCGTCGGCACCCGCAAAGAGCTGCAGGCCATCCCCCCATAAACGCAGGTTAAGTTCCACATCCGGGAAAATCGTAAACTCATCTCGATTGCTTGCAAACAAGCCACCCACTTTCAGGTTGAGAAAATCGGCATGAAAGGTGAATGTCGGATGCAGATAAATATTATTCAGAGATTGTTTGGCGGTATCGTTGTACGATGTAAAGTCCGTCCGGATAGAGATACTCAAGGGGTGCTTTTCGGCAAACCACTTTGTGGCATTCAAGTCCAGGTCAAAACCTGTTTCTGTATTGGAATAATAATCGGACAGGTGGTAAAACTTGGGCGCAACGGCAAAGTTGAGGTCCATATCCGTACGCTCAGCATTATAAACCCGGCCACCCAATCGCAATACTTTCAAATCCTGCCGGACCTGGTCAGCCTCATACTGGAGTGAATCGTGGTCGTACCCATAAAAATAAACCCGGTCATAGGTATACCCAACATTACCTTCAATGGCCAGGTTGTTGTCGAGATAAATATTGCCATTGAGCAAGGCATCCGTATTGGAAAAGCGCTGGTTTTCATACGACTTTTTATTGGCGCCGTGATGGCGGATCCAGGCTTTGCCGTCAAATTTTTCACCAGAGTGAAAAGCGTAGCCCAGTTCGCCGTAAATAGACGATGGAACCCCTCCACCTGCTTTTACATAACCGTTGTATTCTTTCTCCCGCTTACCCGACTTCATGCCGATCGGACGCAACGTGGGTGCATCATAGGTGATGGTTAAGGGTTTGGGGGGCACCAAATAATCCTGGCGTTTGGTGGTGGTATCCAACGGGGGCAAGGTCGGAGGAACATTGATCTTGTTCGACTCCAGCAACCGGGCATCGAAGTCTTTCACAATGTTTACACTCTCGGTCGGCAGATCATTTTGAGCGACCAATGTTGCGGCCATGGCCGAAAGGATAAAAACGAAGAGCGCTATTTTTTTCATTCTATTTTGATTCTGAATACAGGTTAAAAGGTGTGCCGATGGTGCGGCAAAAGGAATCAATTAATTCCCTTCATCCATATCAAGCAAATCAATGCCCTTGGTGCCACTGGGGCTGACCGGTTGGTTGGGGTTAATACCATTCAGGCGATTGTATTTATCCCGGGCCTCGGAGATGATTTTGGGATCGCCTTTGTAGTTTTCCAACACAGCCTCCAAGGCAGCGGAGGCACTGTTTTTATCCCCCTGGTCGGCATAGACATCAGACAGCAGGATCAGGTTTCGGGCGATCCAATCGTCGTAGCCCGCACTGGCCTGATTGGCCGTTCCGATAAGGTCCTCTGCCTGAGCATAGCTGCGCTGGCGATACAGGATTTGTGCCTGGAGGTGATAGGCCTCTGCCATAATCTCTGTGGTAGAACTTTGCGTTACGCGTTGCAGGTATGGCAAAGCGCGGGCGAAGTCGCCACTATCATAGGCCAGTTTTCCGAGATAGAAGTTGGCTGTCGCAACTTGTTCCGGCGATGCCATACGCGAAGAGGCGACTTTTTGAGCATATTCTGTCAGTACAGCAGAGTTTTTTGTGGCATAAGCCGCCCGCATGACAAGCACCTGTGCCTCAAAACGAGATGATTCGGTAGTTGCCGATTCTTCCCATTTTCGGGCATATAACAAGGCAGATGGATAATCTTTGTTGTAGCTATAGGCCAGCAATGCCGCCTTTTCACTGGCTTTGGGGTAATACTTACTTGGTCCGCGTTCGACAACCGTGGCATAATCTTTCTGTGCCATATCAAACCGGCTGATCAACTGGCTGGAATAGCTTTCTCCACGCAGGTAATATGCATCCAGGGAATAGCGTCCGTTTGGATAGCGGGCCAGGTAGTTCGTCAGACCATCGATGGCTTGTACGTACCGACCATTCTGAAACTGAACCTCAGCAGAATAAAATGTTACGCTGTCTTTGGCAGCCGTATTTATATTATAACCGGGCACAGTTTCCAGAAAGGCAAAGTACTCGTCAGGCCGGTTCAAATCGCGTACATAGATTTCTTCAATTGCAGCCAGGGCGTCTTTCGCCTCCGAGTTCTCCGGGTTATTGGAAAATACCTGCTTGTAATAATTCAGCGCAGCATTGGTATTGCCCTGGTTATAGGAAATCAGACCGAGTTTCAGCAGTGCCTGATTAATCAAATTGGAACGCCCGCGAAAGTCCGAAATCAGGCGTTTTAGCGGCGTGACAGCCTGATTTAACTGCCCCATTTCCGTATACGTATCGCCCATCTGGAAAAGCGCATCGTCTGTATAGCGGCTGTTCGGGTATTTTGTAACCAATTCCTCCAGCAGAATAACTTTATCCAAAGAGTTGCCCTGAAGCCCCTTGATCATGGCTTTCTGATAAAGTGCATATTCGAAACCGTCATATTTTTTGGCAATAGCCTCGTCGTAATAGGTCAGCGCGTTGCGATATTCATTCCGTTTAAAATGGCAATCGCCGGCACGCAGAATAGCATCACCCAAAACGCCGGATTTTATCTGAGGAGATTGGATACTATTAATGTCCCGTTTTATCCCGTCAATGCTAGCCTTGAAATTAGTCAGTGCATTATTGAAATCGTTTAATTTCAGGTAGTTATAACCCTGAATATACTGCCCCATCATCAAACTGCTTTCCTCAGGCAGGTCTCTGTAACTTTTCGCCTGCGCCAGGAAGGAGCTCATGTGATTCCGGCTAAATGTAAATTCTTCCGTTTCATTTGAAATGGAGCCCAACCAAAAGGAACTCAAAGCAGCGGTACGCGGATTGATCGGGTTTTCCAGCGATTTATTGAAAAACCGGCGTGCTTCGTCTTTCTGATTGTTTTGGTACAACTGCAAACCGCGCAAGTAAGTCACCTGCTGGTAGGTTTCGTTCAACCGGGGTGTCCGGTTCGGAACCGCTTCAAGGGTTGCGATTGCCCGGTCATAGTCGCGGGTATTGAGGAAAACCTGGCTCATCAGCGCCTGAGCGTCTTCATAGTACCGCGAATTGGCCGGAATGCCTTGCAATGCGATCAATGCGTCGCGATCATATTTCAATTCGTAGCTCAGTTTGGCATAATTGAACAAGGCATCCTCCTTCAGGGACTTGTCAAAATTCATGTTTGCGGCTTTGCCAAAAGCATTGCGTGCGGCAAACTTGTTGTCGGTGCGGAGGTAACAATCGCCCAGGTGATACATGCCGTTTTGGCCCAGCAGGCTGTCTTGCTTGCTCAGTTGTTCCAGATTTTCAATGGCTTGTTTGTAATAGCCATTCTGATATTGAGCATAACCCAATTGGTAGTAATCGGAAGCACGGAGGCGGGCGCCATTGGTGGCTGCAAATTCGAGATAGGGCATGGCATTTTTAAAATCGCCACGTTCAAAGTAAGCCTGGCCTACCAGCTGACTCAATTCAGCCCGGTTGCGGAGGCGCTCATCCTTGGCTTTCACCCCGCCGTACGAGATCACCAGATCGTATTGTTTTTTAGCAAAATAAATCTGGGTAATGTAATACGGCACGTAACGGCTGTATTGGTCCGAATTTTCGCAACGCACAAATGCCTTTGCTGCATCATCGTAGTACCCTTCAAAAAATGCCGCGCAACCGAAGTAATAGTTTGCGGGATAGTACCACTCACTGCTCGTATTTTCTTTGATGCCGGCCAAAGCAGCCTTTGCCAGCGAGAAGCGCTTGGTAACGAAATAACTATACCCCTGTTTAAATCGGATTTCGTCGCGCAATGCACCGGATGCGGCATCCGTAGGCGCCATGTCATAATACTCCAGTGCCTGGTCGTATTTTTTCTTGTCAAAATAATAGTCGCCAATTTCGAGGGCTGCCTGGCTCGCTTGCGGGGAAGGTGCCTGGTTGCGCAGGAAATCGAAAACTTGCTTTTCCGCTTCCGGTTGTTCGAGGCGCACGGCACATTTACCGTGATAAAGCTCTGCGCTGGTTTTCAAAGAACGCCATTCCGGTTCATTCGCGGGTCGAACCAATTCGATGGCCTCTTTGAACTCTTTTTGCGCAAGACCATACAAATGCTGATTGTAAAAATCAAGCCCGCGTTTGTAAGCCAGGTTTGCCTCGGTGAAAACAGTGGATTGCTGTGCAAGCAGCAAAAATGGTGTTAGTAGCAGGAAAAAAAAGGAAATGCCTTTCCGAAGGATCATAATGTTAGGTATTTCGATTTTGAAGGACAGCTCGTCCGGGTGATGTTTCTGTTGGTTGAAACCGGATCGGAAGCGTTGAGTCTTTTTGGGGCGTCAAAATTGGAACTAAAACGCGTAAAGCTGTGGCGAAAATATGGAAAGCCCATAAAAGTTATCACAAAGTGAATCAGATTGAGACGCTTACATGACAATTTCAATGTAGTTTCAGACTTTTGTCCGAAATCAACCTCTATGCGTGCAGAAAAGATTTACGCCCTGGCCCAATCTAAACTTGCCGAAGCCAACGTACAACTGGAACTGGAACCGTACGATCAGAAGTTGCTGACAAAAACACCTGTGGCAATTTTTGTCAGCAACCGATTATTGCCCGGCCTGGACGAGTGGATATTGTTGAGCTTGCTCGCTCCCCAGGTGGATACGGTAAAATTGCTCCATCCCTACCCTACTACACCGGCATTTACCTTGCGGCCATTGTCGATTCTGCCCCAGCGCGGAAAACTGGAAGATCGTTTTCTTCGACTCAACTTTGCGAAGAAAGCCGCCAAGTATTTACAAAAAAACATACCGATCGGTCTGGCACTCGATTTCTCAGATAATCCCCTGGCGAACATGGGAAAAAATCTTTTGCGCGCCCAAGTACTCAAGCAACTCCGGCAAGTCGGCCAACCTATTGTGCCCATCCACCTGAGTGCAGAAAATGTGAATAGCAATATTTTCCGGAAACTATTGACCCGGCAAACCTTCACCCGATTCGAGGAAACGATCCGGGTGAGTGTGCGGGTCGGGAATCCGATCAGCCCTAAGGACATCGCATTGTTTGACAGCACCCGGACCTGGGGTAAATTTCTGCAGGCTAAAATCTTTTCACTCGGTTCCCCATTCGACATTCAACCCGAGCAATTTACGGCCGACAAGCCTACACAACTACAGCCCTTGGCATACCCCGTCGATCCCGAATTAGTAACTGCTGAAATTGAAGGATTGAAGCCTGAACATAAAATTGCGACACGCGGGCAATTCGATGTATATGTGGCCCCGTTTTCAGCCCTGCCGCATACCATCTTTGAAATAGCACGGCTCCGCGAACAAACCTTTCGGGAAGCCGGTGAAGGTACCGGACAACCACGCGACCTGGATGAGTACGACATGTATTACCTCCAATTGATCATTTGGGACCGGGAAGAAAAACGCATTGCCGGTGGTTATCGCCTGGGCCAGGGCGACCTCATCTTCAAGCGATTTGGGGTAAACGGATTCTATACCCACAGCTTATTCAAAATGAAACCCGGCTTTTTCCCAATCCTTCAACAGGCTGTCGAACTGGGCCGTTCCTATGTGGTTACAGATTATCAGAAACACCGGCTTCCGCTGTTTTTGTTGTGGAAAGGCATTCTCAACTTTTTGCTCGCCAATCCGAATTACCGCTATTTGTACGGCCCTGTAAGCATCAGCAAGGAGTTTTCGGATGTATCGAAAAGTGTCATTGTTGAGTTCGTCAAGCGGTTTTGTTTTGATGGCAAATTGGCCAAGCTCGTCCGCCCGCGCAAGCCGTTTCGGGTAAAAACTAAATCGGTGAACACCCGTTTGCTCGCAGAGATGCTGCATGGCGAATTTGATGCCCTGGAAAGTTTTGTGGAAGCCATCGAGCCGGCCCACTTCAAGGTGCCGGTGCTCTTCCGGCAGTATCTGAAGCAAAATGCCAAATTCATTTCCTTCAACGTCGATCCGAATTTTTCCGACTGCCTGGATGGGTTAATGATTTTGGATTTGCGCGATTTACCGGCCAGCACCATTGAGGCGTTGAAGCAGGAAAAGTGATTCAAATGGTTGGTTTAATGCTCCAGAAAAAGTGGCGGTTTCCGATGCAGGGAGTTTTGTTCGTAGGCAAATGCAATTTCCAACAAAACCGGCTCTGACCAGGCCCTGCCGAAAAAGGACAAACCCACAGGCAGACCGTCCACAAAACCCATTGGGACGCTAATATTGGGGTAACCTGCCCGGGCTGCCGGCGAGGAACTGCCAAGGATAAAATGATCCCCATCGACCCAATCTGTTTTCCAGGCTGGCGCCCCGGATGGCGAAACGATGGCATCCAGGCGGTATTCTGTCATAACCCGGTCCAGTCCGTCTTTTTGTGAAGCCGTCAACATTTTTTCCAATGCCTCCAGGTATTCCGGCGTATCCAGGTTGCCTTTCGCCTGCGCCTTGATCAGCAATTCCTGGTCGAACATACTTTCCACCGAGTCGACCTTATTGAAGGCAATCAACGCTTCCAAATTGTGGATGGGGGCTGAATCACCAAGACCTTCGAAATAACGATTTAGGCCGTCTTTAAACTCATAAAGCAATACCTCAAACGAAGCGGCGCCAACGTTGGCCTCAGAAATAGTTTCAAGTTCTACCACTTCAGCCCCCTGCATTTTGAGCAGTTCCACGGCCTGCACCATCAGGCTATCCACCTTTCGGTGTTGCCCAAGCGGCTGCGTAAACAAACCGATTCGTTTGCCTTTCAGGCCATCTTTTTTCAAAAATTGTGTGTAGTCGGTGAATGAAATTCCTGCGCTCAATTTTGTTTTTGGATCTTTCGCATCGACGCCCACCAGTGCCCCCAGGCAAATTGCGGCATCTGTTACCGTGCGTGCCATGGGGCCAGGTGTATCTTGCGTATAGGAAATTGGGATAATACCGGTACGACTAATCAAACCCACTGTCGGTTTGATCCCCACAACGCCATTGGCATTTGCCGGACAAACGATTGAGCCATTTGTCTCAGTCCCAATGGCGATCATGCACAAGTTTGCGGAAACGGCAGCACCGGAGCCCGAACTCGAGCCGCAAGGATTTCGGTCCAGCACGTAGGGGTTTTTAGTTTGTCCGCCTACCCCACTCCAGCCGCTGGATGACATATCGCTGCGAAAATTGGCCCATTCGCTCAGGTTCGTTTTTCCTAAAATCACAGCGCCTGCCTCGCGAAGTTTTTTTGCCACCCAGCTGTCCTGCAACGGATGGGAACCCATCAAGGCCCGGGAACCAGCCGTGGTTTCCATCCGGTCATGAGTGTCAATATTGTCTTTCAGCAAAACCGGCACGCCGTGCATGGGTCCGCGACTTTTTCCGGCCTTCAATTCGGCATCCAGTTTATCAGCAATTTCAAGCGCATCCGGGTTCACCTGGATCACGGCATTTAGCATCGGGCCCGAATCATCAACAGCCGCAATTTGGTCCAAATATGCTTCTACCACCTGCCGAATCGAATAGTACCCTTTGGCATATCCATGTTGAAGCCGGGCAACTGAAAATTCCGAAAACAGGAAATCGGTATTCACCGAACTGGTTGCCGGAGCAGGATTTTGCCCCAAACATGCCCCTGCGATTAGGAATACAAAAAGGAAGATCTGAATACTGAATTTTCTGCGCATACGGTTGAATTTTATTCAAACTTTCATGGGTAACAATAGTAGCAATTGCTTTTAATTTTTTTCTACTTTTTGTTGAAAACCAGTAAAGAAAATTTTGGAATAGTAAAATGAAATAATTTTTTGTGTCAAAATCTTGTGTGCTATTTTAAAACGAATTATTTTTGTTCAGATTCACAGCGGCGTTAAAGCTTTGATTAACAATAAATACCAATCGGTTTGCCGCGTGAAATTGATTAAACAAAAAATTTAGCTGATTCGTAATCAACAAACCTAGGTCGCAACAATCAAATGCTGCGACTGCCCGTCGAATATGAAAAAACAAGCCGGTAACCGCAAACACAACGTTTCCGACCCCGAACTATATGTCACCTGCGTGCAAGCCATTCGCAATGCTCACCGTGATATTGAGTTTTTTGAACAATACGGTTTTGGTATTGAGCGGCTGAAAGCATTTAAAACCATGTGTACCCAGTTCCACAACCTGCCGGATGACGACGAAATGGTTGGCGATCAAATGATCTGCACGGAAAAGAAAAACCAGGCAGCAGATAAATTGCGCACGGCAATCCGCTCCCTCATGACCCGGGTTGCTATGAAATTTCACGACCGGACGGGGCGCTACCGAAAATTCGGCACGGCCAAACTTGGTGACATGAGCGACCCCCAGCTCCTGTTTTGCGGGCGCCGGGTAGCCCGGGTAGCCCGTGTGCAAATCGATTTCCTGGCTGATGTTGGCGTGAATGAAAACATTATTAAGCGCATCCTGGACGCCTGCACCGAATTCGAAAAATCGATGAATATCCAACAGGATAAATTGCACGACCGGGATATCGCTGTGGAGCGCAGGGTTGATCAGGGCAACAAAATTTACGATGAGCTGATCGTGCTGTGTGATATTGGGAAAGACATTTGGGTCGAACGCGACCGGACCAAATACGATCAGTATTGCCTGTACGAAAGCAACGCCGACCAAAAACGGGCAAGAAAAGCGCGGCTGGCCATGTAACGCCAACTGTTAGTTGGCGAAAAATCTGGCGGTTGGCGAAAAGCACCGGCCAGAAGCCAGTGTTACTTCAAATACACCACCATTTCTCCCCCACCCCGAATCTGTACATCGATATCATCCCGCATCGTCGTGTAAAGCGACATCCCCACATAGTCCGCTTTAATGGGAAAGGATTTGTGCTTGCGATCTACAAGCACGGCTACTTCAACTTGTTTGGGCAGCAATTCCAGCAAAGGTTGAATAGCATAAAAAATAGTCCGGCCGGTATTTGCCACATCATCAACAATGATGATCGGTTTGTTTCGAAGTAATTTGTCTTCCATATCAATTGTCGGCGCATACTCCAGCGGATTCGCCGGGTTGAGGCGGATCCGGGTAAGTGTTACACGCATATCCTCCGGAAGAATCGGGGTCAACTCCTTCATTAGCAACGTTGCAAATTCGACGCCATTACTATTCAGGCCGGCCAAAATAATCTCGGATTCGCCAAAATGACGTTCCAAAATTTCAATCGCGAGACGCTTGATTTTTTGCCGAATTTGCCGGTCATCCAGTATTTTCATATTTCTCGTCTTATAATTGTGCTAAGGTACATCAATGCAGTACTTTTCGCCTGCAAAACGTTTTTTTATGCTTCAGTCGATACTTTTTCTGGGAGTTTTGGCAACAACGGGCTGGTTTGCCTGGAAGGGCTACAACCGGGTCTGGCGAAATATCCACCTGGGTAAAGCCGGGCAACAGGAAGGGCGGTATGGTGAGCGCTTGCGCAATGTTTTGCTGGTCGCATTTGGACAGCAGAAAATGTTCAAGAACCCACTCCCGGCCGTGCTGCACCTGTTTATTTATGTCGCCTTTTTGATTACCCAAATTGAGCTCATTGAAATTTTTGTAGACGGCGTGAGTGGCTCGCACCGCTTTTTTGCTCCATACCTTGGCGGCTTTTACACCTTCGTTATCAGTTTTATCGAAGTCCTCTCCGTACTGGCATTTGTGGCCACCATCATTTTTCTGGCTCGTCGTAATCTGCTTCGGGTGCCGCGTTTTCACAAACCTGAAATGAAAGGCTGGCCTCTCCGCGATGCCAACCTTATTCTTTTCGGCGAAGTCATCCTGATCATTGGCATTTTTTGCATGAATGGCGGCGATAAGGTGTTGCAGGCGCGCGGCATGGAACACTACCCTGCTACCGGCAATTTTGCGGTAAGCACTTGGCTTGGCCCCCTGCTTTTTGGTAACTGGAACGATAGCGCTGTTGTGGCTATCGAGCGGTTCGGATGGTGGCTGCACTTGACAACGGTGTTCGGTTTTTTGTGCTACCTGCCGTATTCCAAGCATTTGCACATCCTGCTGGCCTTTCCGAATACCTGGTTTGCCCGCCTGACGCCTAAGGG
Source organism: Lewinellaceae bacterium (assembly GCA_020636075.1). Classification (GTDB taxonomy): domain Bacteria; phylum Bacteroidota; class Bacteroidia; order Chitinophagales; family Saprospiraceae; genus M3007. The sequence goes on from JACJYO010000002.1 coordinate 449,892, forward strand.
GGAAATGACGAACATGCCGGAAATTCAAAAGGAAGTACGCATCATGATGGGACTGGACCAGCCGGACCCGAATGCCGCTGCAGACCTGCCCGAATTTGGCGCAAACGATGTATTTTCCTTAAGCCGTCAAAATATCCTGCAAGCCTATTCCTGCACAGAATGCGGCCGCTGTACGGCTGCCTGCCCTGCCAATATCACCGGAAAAAAACTTTCGCCCCGGAAAATCATGATGGATGTGCGGGACCGGGCAGAGGAGGTGGGGCAAAACCTTACCTCTGGTAAAAATACCCGCGAAAACTATGACGACGGGAAAAGCCTGTTCGACCGGATCAGTCCGGAAGAGCTGCATGCCTGCACCACATGCAATGCCTGTGTGGAAGCCTGCCCGGTACTGATCAATCCGCTGGAAATCATTTTGCAGCTACGCCGGTATGAAATCCTTACCCTTTCGGCAGGCCCGAGCGATTGGCTGCCGATGTTCAATGCTATTGAAAACAACGGTGCTGCCTGGGCGATGTCGGAACCCCGGGATGCCTGGCGCAACGAATAAGAAAAGAAATTCCATATGCTTGCGAAAACATACGCTGAATATCAGTCAGAAGGCCGTACACCGGAGATCCTTTTCTGGGTGGGTTGTGCCGGTTCTTTTGACGCGCGCGCTCAAAAAGTGACGAAAGCCCTGTGCGAAATACTCAACCAGGTGGGTGTGGAGTTTGCCATCCTTGGCAGTGAGGAGCGTTGTACAGGTGACCCCGCCCGCAGAGCCGGAAATGAATTTTTATTTCAAATGACGGCGCTGATGAATATTGAAACGCTCAATATGTATCAGGTGCAAAAAATCGTGACCGCCTGTCCCCACTGCTTCAATATTTTAAAAAATGAATATCCCGAACTTGGCGGCAACTACGAGGTGGTACACCACACGCAACTCCTGCAGGAGTTAATTCAATCCGGCCGGTTGAAACTCAAAGAAGGTGGCGATTTCAAAGGCAAACGAATAACCTACCACGATTCCTGCTACCTGGGCCGTGCCAACGAGGTGTATGAAGCTCCGCGCACACTACTCGAAGCACTCGATGTCGATCTGGTGGAAATGAAACGGTCGCGTAAAAACGGCCTCTGCTGTGGCGCAGGCGGAGCGCAAATGTGGAAGGAAGATGAACCCGGCAACAAACGCATTAACCTTGAACGTGTGGAAGAGGCCCTGGGCACTGCCCCCGAAGTTGTTGCCGCAAATTGCCCGTTTTGCATCACCATGCTTCAGGATGGCTTGAAAGCAAAGGAACAAAATGAGCAAGTGCTGGTTTATGATTTGTCGGAGCTCATTTTGAATAACATGAAGTAATTTTTCCAAGTTGCTATGGATACTACAACGTTAAAAACCACTCAATCACTGACACCCAAACTTGTAAATGCAGTTGGCTTTTCGCCTGATTCCCGGGTTTGGGTGTATACAGCAAACCGTCCGCTCAATGATGCCGAAGCGCAGGCCGCCCAACAGGCCCTCGACGGTTTCGTGCGGCAGTGGACCGCACATAATGCCGCATTAAAAGCCATGGCTGAAGTTTTTCAAAATCAGTTTGTCCTTTTGATGGTTGATGAAGCACAGGCAGGCGCCAGTGGTTGCTCAATCGATAAATCGGTCCATTTTTTGGAGGCTTTGGGCGCCCAACTGGCTGTAGATCTGTTTGAACGCATGCGCTTTGCCTGGGTGCAAGATGGCCATTTACAGTTTGCCAACCGCACCGAATTCAGTGTAGCCGTTCAAAATTCCGCCATTCAGGCGGATACGCTTGTTGTGAACACGCTGGTATCGACTAAACGCGATTTAGAAAAAAACTGGCTCGTACCGTTTTCGGAGAGCTGGCACAAGCGCCTGGTCTGACCCATCCCCTTTTTAATCCAAACTGCTCATCAAGAATACCGAGTGTCCTATGCAAAATGCCCAAATAATTTACCTGCAAACAATTGAGGGACTGCTGGAAGAAAACGAAGTGGACAAAGCCCTCGACGCGCTGTTGGACCTGGATAAACAAACCCAGGCCGGCATCCGGCAGGATATTATCATGCAATCCGGCAATTTCAAGGAGGCAAACAAGATGTTTCAGCGGGGCATGATCAGTTTTGAAGAGTTTTCCCGCATTTCCGCGCGAACGCGATTCGGCCTGCTGGAACTGATGAAAGAAGTACCCAAACGTATCCAGCGCGACGCCAAGATCCGAAGCCTGAACACCTACCAGTTCCAGGTGCCCGATGAAGCGCGCCTCGAAAAAATCATTGGGCCACAAAACAACCTGCTTAGAATCAATTGGCTCGAAAAAGCACTGCAAGCTTCCAAGGCTGTCTGCCGGGTTGTATGCTCGGATGGCGAATTGGGTACCGGATTTCTGACGAAGGAGGGGTACCTGTTTACCAACAACCACGTTATCCCATCTGTAGAAGTTGCCCGGGATGCCCGCATTGAATTCAACTACGAAATCGACGCAAACGGCGCCACCAAAACCCGGAATGCATACAGACTGGATTCCAGTGATTTTGCTACCAGCACACCCGACCTGTACGACTTTAGCCGGATCAAAATTATCGACAATCCGGAAGCACCGTTGAGCCAGTGGGGTTACGTGGAATTTGACCCCAGCGCGATCCCTACCGTAGGAGAGGCAGTGACAATAATCCAGCATCCGAAAGGTCAGGACAAGCAAATTGCCCTGAATGCCAACGAGGTGCTCAGCGTTTGGAAACAACACGTGTATTACACAACCGATACCGAACCCGGCAGCAGCGGCTCGCCGGTTTTCAACAAAGATTGGAAAGTCGTCGCCATTCACCACGCGGGCAAAACAGATGCCGAAGGCGGCTTGCAAATTAATGATCGCGGTGACAGGCGCGGCGCCAATCGCGGGGTGCTTTTTGAACAGATTTTTCAAGTGTTGAAAAACAGCGGCACGGCAACACCAACGGCAGCGATTAATACCCCTTCCGCTGACAATGAATCAGCCAAACCGACAGAAGCCACTCCCGTTCCAACGCAAACACCTGTGGCAGCTACTCCTGCGGCAACTGCCGGCAATGCTATCCCAAAATTTGTCGTCGTGTATGACGCCCAGGATACGCCGCATTGTGAAACACTCAAGCGGCATTTATTTATCCTGAAGGCCACTAAAAAAATTGAACTGTACAATGTACATGAAGCCCAGGTTGGTGAGGACATTGCCGGTCAGGCAAAAACAAAAATCACTGAAGCCGACTATGTGCTGGTCTTGATCACCCCGAATTTGTTCAATACCGAAACCTGGTTTAACCTAATCCTGGAAGCCAAGGAAAATGGTAAGCGCATTATTCCGATTTTTATTGAAAGACTGGACATTGACGGAACCGGACTGGAAAAACTCCGGGCATTACCAACAATGAATCGCACCGTTTCAGATTTCCCGAATACAGATGCGGCCTATGCAGATATCGTAACGGAAATCAAAAAACTGGTTCCTAAAGCCTGAATATTTAGCTCTTGCAGCGTGTCTCAGATTTTGAGTTTTGTGGAAATAGCCTTACCCTTCGAGCTTTCGCGCCTTTTCCAGCACTTGCTCCTCCAGCTTTTTCTTGTAAGCTGCTACCCTATCCAAAATGGAAGGATCGCTCGATCCCATTATTTGGGCAGCCAATATCCCCGCATTACGCGCTGCATTGAGCGCCACGGTGGCAACAGGCACCCCTTCGGGCATTTGAAGTATGGACAAAATACTGTCCCACCCATCAATGGAATTAGATGATTTTACCGGCACACCGATCACGGGCAAGGGCGTAATGGCGGCTACCATACCGGGCAAATGTGCCGCCCCGCCGGCTCCTGCAATAATTGCCCGAAAACCATTCTCACGGGCGGTTTTTGCAAAATGAAACATCCGTTCGGGGGTTCGGTGCGCCGACACAATGGTCATTTCAAAGGGCACCTTTAGTTCAGTCAGGATATCTGCGGCTTTTTGCATGACTGGCAGGTCAGAGTCAGAGCCCATGATAATTGCAACCATCAGGAGTTTTGATTTTAAAATTGACTTAGGTGGAGGAAACGACTTTCAGCGTTTCTTTGACTTTTTTCGCCGTGGCGACGGCTTCTTCCAGCGTAGGGGCAGTCACAGTCACATGGCCCATTTTCCGGAATGGTGAAGTTAAGGCTTTACCATACAAATGCACATGAACGCCGGACATGGCCAGGCATTCCGCTACGCCATCATACTGCACAGGCCCCTTATGCCCGGGTTCGCCAAGCAAATTGACCATAACTGCCGGAACATTTTGCTCGGTTGTTCCCAAAGGCAGATTACAGATAGCGCGCAGATGTTGTTCAAACTGGCTGGTATCGGCACTGTCGATCGTATGGTGTCCGCTATTGTGCGGTCGGGGCGCAACTTCATTGACGAGCAACTCGCCTGTGGTAGTCAAAAAAAGTTCTACCGCCAATAATCCGCAAATATCGAAGGCCCGGATAACGCGTTCGGCAAGCGCCTCGGCTTGTGCGGCTGCCAGCGGTGCGACACGTGCCGGGCAAAGCAAAAATTCAACAAGGTTTGCTTCCGGATGCACATCCATTTCAACAGCGGGGAAAACACGCACCTCATCCGATGCATTTCGGGCAGCAATTACTGCCAGTTCCGTTTGAATTGGAGCAAGCGCCTCTGCCAGACATGGCCCTTTCAGGAGTTTGGTTTGTAAATCAGCCTCGGTACGCAAAACCGCCACTCCGCGCCCATCATAGCCTGCAGTGCGCGTTTTTTGCACTAGTGGCAATGTAATTTCATTTTTTTCAATGGCTTTAACGAGTGCTATTTCATCTTTAAACAACCGGAAATCCGTTGTTGGAATAGCATGCTTTTGGTAAAACTCCTTCTGCAGCCCCTTGTCTTTGATAATATCCAGCACTGACGGGGTCGGGTGAATGGTTTTGCCATCTTGTTCCAGCTTATGCAGGGCCTCGGTATTCACGTGCTCAATTTCAATAGTCAGCACGTCTTTATCCTTACCAAAAGCCAAAACATCGTCGTAATTATTAAAATCACCACTGGTAAATTCGGCACAAAAGGGACCGGCCGGGAAATCCGGCGCGGCATCCAGCACACACATTTTGAAATCCCATGGTGCGGCCGCCAGGCAAAGCATTTTGCCCAATTGGCCGCCGCCGAGTATGCCAATTTTTTTGGTTGGATCAAACATAAATCTAGAGTATCAATTGGGCCGTTGCCCGTTCAATATCCGGGCCGTTACCATACGGTCGGCGCCGGACAAATCAGGGCGAAGTTCAACTGCAAAGCCCATTTGGCCAAGTAATGCGACTACATCTGTTGCATTAAATTCATTGCATTCAAAAAAGAGCGCCCCGCCTGGGTTGAGTTTTTGCAAGGCAAATTGGGCGACGACCCGGTAAAACAAGAGCGGATCGGCATCATCAACAAACAACGCCAAGGTTGGTTCGTGCTCCAGAACGTGTTCCGGTATCAGTTTTTTCTCTGAAATAGGGATATACGGCGGATTGCTGATGATCAGGTCCAGGCCAGGGAAATTATGCCAAGCAGCCGGATCGGTAATGTCGGCGCAAACAAAGTGCCAGGGCTTTTCGCCGAGCAGGCTTTCGGCATTTTCTGTGGCTATTGCCAAGGCTTCTGGGCTTTTTTCAATGCCAAATAATTGCAGTGCACGAAATTTTGCCTGGAGTGTGATCCCGATACAACCACTTCCCAACCCTACATCGAGGGCTTTTGGCGATTGCATCCCGTTTTTTTTCAGCCAGTCCAATGCCCAGGCAACGAGTTCTTCGGTCTCCTGGCGTGGGATCAGGACAGCCGGGGTGACGTTGAATTTCAAGCCAAAAAAATCCGCCTGGCCGAGAATGTATTGCAGCGGTTCACCTGAAATCAAACGATCCCGGATATCCAGAAAGCGTTTTTCCTGGTCTGCATTCAGTTCCATTTTAGTCGGATTTCGCGTTTCAAAAACATCCTCAAAAACTATACGGGCAATACTACGCGCTTCACCTGCACCGTAACGCGGTGTGAGTTCGGCAATCAATTGCTCGTATGCATTCCCAACGGGTGTTGGCTTCATTTTTTTAAATCTCAACGGTAAAGATGGATCCGGCGGGCCGGTTATCGGTCACGGTTATCTTGCCATGATGTGCTTCCACGACCTGTTTGACGATGTAAAGACCCAGGCCGGTACCCGTAGTTTGCCGGGTTTCTTCATTGCCGATCCGGTAAAATTTATCAAAGATCGCCAGCTTTTCGCTATTCGGAATCCCGACACCTTCATCTGAAACCACCAGCTGTGTTTTACCCTGTATCTGCCGCACACTAAGTTGCACTGGGGTCCCCGATGGGGAATATTTAACAGCATTTTCAAGAAGATTTTGTACCACTGCCGTCATTCCGGATTTATCCGCCAGAATAGTTGAAAACGCGTCTGGTATATCGATGTTGATATTGGTTTTTGGAAACCGTGTTTTCAGATTTATCACACAATCCTGTGCAATTTGCAGCAGATCGACCGGTTCGGGATGCGGGCTCCAATTGTCCTCAAGGCGTGCTGCGAGCAGGAGGTCTTCCACCAGATTTTGCAGCCGGGTGGCATCGCGCAAACCGTTATTGCAAAGCGTTTCCATTTGATCGCGGTTTAAGGTGCGGCGGCTGAGCGTTTCCATGGTTAGCCGGAGCGATGCGATTGGCGACTTCAGTTCATGGGTAATGCTCAGCAGGAAATTGCGGCGTTGCCGGGCGAGCACGACTTCGCGTTTTGCTGCGCGATTAATAACATACAAGCCAAAACCCAGGCAAAGCGTAAAAAAAACACCTTCGGCAAAGATCATCCGCTGATGTTTTTCCTGGCGGTCGATCAACTCTTTGTACTCCGCAGTTGCCCTTAACTCTGTGAGGTTTATTCCACGGTTTGGGCCGCCGTATTTTCGTTCCAACAGTTCTTCAGACAGCTTAAATACCCGATCGTTCTCCCGCCATAGTTGAACAGCCCACCAGCCAAAGGCAAATACCATGTACACCAGTACAACCGTGGTAAGGCCCCGAAGTGAAATTTTATTGATCAACATAAGTTGTCGTGGCTTACTCCGACAGCGCTCATCGTTTGAACACTGCTTTTAAATTCCAAAAAAACAACAACCCGGCCAGGCCTAACCAGATGTACATCCAAATTTGGGAGGGGAATATACCAACCACCTGTTCGTACATTGCCAGATCGCTGGTGGGCCCCACATCAAAATCCTGAATTATGTAAAGCACTGCCGCCAAGCCCAAGAACATCAGGACATCCTGGTCCCAGGTTGTTCGCAAGGCAATAAAACCGAGTAAAAACCCGAAGCCCAACAACAGCGCCGTACTGCTCAGTGATTCAAACCAGAACAAGGCTGACAGGCACATTATTCCACCCAAAACCAGTAAAGTATGGTGGGTGAGTTGGCGGTGTCGTGCGCCAATGCGGAAAAGCAAATTACCTAGAACAGCACTTCCCAGATAGCCTCCCATTAAAACCACAGCCTGGCTTCCTCCACGAGTAACCGTGTACCCGCTTCCGTCGGCATTAATTTGCAAGCTGACTACACTGCCGCCAGTGATCAGCGCACCCAGAGCATGCCCAAATTCATGCAGGAACGTAACCAATAGCGTAACGGGGTACAGCACCAAATGGCCAAAGGAGCCGCCGAAAAATTTGAGCATGCCATAAACCAAAAGGAATGCTAAAACGCGATAGTGCAGGTTTCGCATAGGAAAGTGGAGCAGGCAGGTAGAAATTAAAGTACAGGAGGCTCCAGGTGAACTGGACCCTCCTGCCAAAATTTTTACTCTTCCGGGTTAATATCAAAAAGTTCCACTTCAAAGACCAACACCGATCCTGGTGGGATTTTCGGTGACGGGCTGTTGTCGCCATATGCCAGATCAGCCGGAATGTAAAATTTGAATTTGTCACCGACCTTCATCAGCTGTAAGCCTTCTGTCCAGCCTTTAATTACCTGGTTGAGGCCAAAAGTGATTGGTTCGCCCCGTTCAACGCTGCTGTCAAACACCCCGCCATCGATGGTAGTACCATGGTAATGTACCCGTACCCGGTCGGTTGCTTTAGGCGACTCGGTGCCAGTACCTTTGCTGAGCACCTCGTATTGCAACCCGCTGGCAGTAGTCATGATCTCTTTGCGTTTTTTGTTTTCTGCCAAAAACTTATCGCCGGCAACCTTATTCTGTTCTGCTTGTGCCTTATTTTTCTCCTCGGCTTTTGCCTGTGCTGCCGTATTAAATGAGGTGAAACATTGCGTTGCAGCCTGCTGGTCTAGTGCCAAATCCTCATTTTTCAATGCAGCAGTCATGGCCGCCATAATGACGTCAACATTTAGCCCTTCAGGTAATTGGCGTTGGAGGTTTTTGCCCACCAATACACCAAAAGCATAGCTGGCACTGTCCTGCATGGTTTCCAGTTTTGTTTGGGCTTGCAGACCAAGGCTGATCGATACAGCCACTAAAAACAAAATCGTTTTTTTCATGTCAATCTTAAATATTGATTGTTAGATAAATGTGTTTAAAAGTTATGCAGCAAAAGCCAGGCATCAGGCCTTTTTGCTTTTTTTCATTTCTGCATAGTATTGGTAGAAATATGGAATTGTTTCGATGCCTTTGTAAAAATTGAACAGGCCGTAATGTTCATTTGGCGAGTGAATGTCATCGGAATCAAGCCCAAAACCCATCAGCACAGAACGGGCATCAAGTACCTGGTCAAACATGGCAACAATCGGAATACTGCCTCCTCCCCGCTGTGGAAGCGGTTTTTTACCAAAGGCGTTTTCCATGGCTTTTTCTGCTGCCTTATACTCTACCGAATTGGTTGGAATAACCACCGGGTGGCCGCCATGCAGCGCAGTTACTTTGACGGTAACAGATTTAGGCGCCAGCGATTCAAAATGTTTTTGAAATTGCTTCTCAATTTTTTTCGGGTCCTGATGTGCCACCAGGCGCATAGAAATTTTAGCATAGGCCTTTGACGGTAAAACCGTTTTGGCGCCTTCACCAATATACCCGCCCCAAATGCCATTCAGGTCGAGTGTCGGGCGGATACCGGTCCGTTCAATGGTGGTATAACCGTCTTCTCCCATCAGGCCATTCACGCCAAGATCTTTTTTGTACGTTTTTTCATCAAAGGGAGCCTCATTGAGGCGCTTACGTTCCTTTTTGCTTAAGCTCTCAACATCATCGTAAAATCCTTTGACCGTTACCCGCTTTTTCTTGTCGTGCAGGGAAGCGACCATATCACACAGCACGTTGATCGGGTTGGCAACGGCGCCGCCGTAAACGCCGGAGTGCAAATCTTTGTTTGGGCCGGTAACTTCCACCTGCATGTACGCAAGCCCACGCAAACCGACTGTAAGACTAGGGGTATCGTTCGCAATGATGCTGGTATCGGAAATCAGGACTACATCGCAAGCCAGTTTTTTCTTGTTTGCTTTGCAAAATTGTTCCAGGTGTTTGGAACCAACCTCTTCCTCACCTTCAATCATGACTTTCACATTGCAAGGCAAGGCATTTTTGGCCACCATGGCTTCCAACGCTTTGACATGCATGAAAAACTGGCCTTTGTCGTCGCAGGAGCCCCGTGCGAAAATTGCACCTTTTGGATGTAGTTTGGTTTTTTTAACCACTGGTTCAAAAGGTGGGTTTTTCCACAACTCCAGTGGATCAGGTGGTTGTACATCATAGTGCCCGTAAACCAGGACGGTGGGTGCATTTGGATCAACCATTTTCTCGCCGTACACAATCGGATGGCCAGCTGTGGCTAGCACTTCCACTTTTTCAAGGCCTGCCTGACGCAAATGTTTTGCTGTGGCTTCGGCCATTTTGGCTACATCGTTTTTGTAAGCCGGGTCGGCACTGATGGACGGGATCCGGAGCAGGTCAAGCAGCTCCTCCAGGAAGCGCTTTTGGTTGGCATCCAGGTATTTTTTTACTTCTTTCATAAAAACATTGGTAGGGTTGAGCCCGAAAGCATGGCCACTTTGGGCAAGATTTTAAATTAAAGCGCGCAAAGTTCACTGTTTATTCGGGAAATCAGATGACCCTGAAACCAAGTTTTACTCAAAAATGGCTAAAACGCGGGGAATTAACGATCAAAGGATAAGCGTTCACCCATTTTTCCTGCGAGAATCTGATCTTGATGCCAGGCAAGATGCCCACTGACTATTGTGGTTAGCACTTTGCCCCGAAACGTCGTGCCAGTAAAGGGAGACCACCCACACTTATATAATATGTTCGCAGGAGCCACAGTCCATTCCTGGTTCACGTCTACAATAGCCAGGTCAGCCCAATATCCTTCATCCAGAAAGCCCCGCTGATGGATCTGAAATGCCTGTGCCGGTGCGTGACACATTTTTTCAACAATCTTTTCCATGGAGATCAGGCCCGCATGGTAAAAATCCAGCATTACATTTAAGGAATGCTGAACCAGCGGAATTCCGGAAGGTGCTTCCGCATATGGCCTGGATTTTTCTTCCAGTGTGTGCGGAGCATGGTCAGTTGCCACCACATCAAGGCGATCATCCAGAAGAGCCGGCAACAAGGCATCGCGGTGCGGCTGAGCCTTAATCGCAGGATTGCATTTGATCAAATTACCTAGTTGGGCATAATCGCCGGCATGAAATTTTAAATGATGCACACAAACTTCAGCGGTTATCTTTTTTTCCGATAACGGAGTCGTATTATCAAACAACGCCAGCTCATCCCGGGTAGAAATATGTAAAATATGCAATCGTGTGCCGTAACGTTTAGCCAGTTCAACAGCCAGCATTGAAGATTTCAGGCAGGCCTCCACATTGCGGATTTCAGGGTGCATAGATGCCTCCAGTTTATCTCCATATAGCAGCCGGAATTTTGCCATATTGTCCCGTATGGTTGATTCATCTTCGCAGTGTGTGGCAATCAACATTGGCGCATTTGCGAAAAGGCGTTCCAAAGTATTTGGAGCGTCTACCAGCATATTGCCTGTGCTGCTACCCATAAAAATCTTAATCCCACATACTAACCTAGGATCGGTACGCATGACTTCATCGTAATTGTCGTTCGTCGTCCCCATGTAAAAGGAGTAGTTTGCGAGTGAAGTTTTTGCGCCAATAGTGTATTTTTCCTCAAGCAGTTGCTGGGTTGTAGCGGGTGGATTTACATTCGGCATTTCCATGAAAGAAGTAACCCCGCCCGCTACAGCAGCCCGGCTTTCCGTGGCAATAGTAGCTTTGTGGGTAAGTCCGGGCTCTCGGAAATGTACCTGATCATCGATAATCCCCGGGATGACAAAATGACCTTCAGCATCCAATTCGATATCAGCCGGATTCCCGCTGTAGGTTTCAAGCCGTTCGATTTTACCATTTCGAATTAAAATATCGGTCTCCCGGATAACGCCTCGGTTGACTAAGCGCGCATTACGTATTAGGATTGATTGCATATAGCAGATTGACTAAATAGTATTTTCTTTTTTTAAAGGCTAAAATGATCAACATGGAGGCGTAGTTGCATAATCCTGCCTTGCGTGTTTTTTTGTACTTTTCTTGTTTTAAAAAAACATAGCGACTAATTTTGTCGCATTATTTATCCTTTAGTGATTGTAGTTCAGCGAGTGTAAACAACGAAAAGATCGCAATTAATATAAGCGATTACGCCCTATAGGTTTAAAATGAAGCGTGTTTTGATGACGTCCTTCTCCGTTGATGAATGGGGAGGGACTTTTTTTATGGAAAAACCTTGTTTTTGGGGTTGCAGCAGCGGTTTTCGATAAAATTTGTGCCTGCTTCAAATTTTTTCACCAAAATACTTGCACAGAACTTGTGAAGGGTTTTATCTTTGACTTAGGTTTTTTGGGGTTATATTTCTGACGGTAGGGTGTTAACATCCTGCCGTCTTTTTTATTTGTAGCCGAACTGTTCTAACGCCCGCTCATCATCTCGCCAATTACTTCTGACTTTTACAGTTAGTTCCAGGAAAACTTTAGTTTGCAAAAACGACTCAATAGCCAACCTTGAGGTGGTTCCCAACTTCTTAATTGATCGTCCCTGCTTCCCTAGAAGTATTCCTTTTTGTGTTTCCCGCAATACGTAAATGATTGCCCGTATCCTGGCTATGGGTTCGCCTGCGTTGGTCGTGGATTCCTGAAAAGATTCAATACCCACCTCACAGGAATAAGGCACCTCATCGTCGTATAACAGAAATATCTTTTCACGAATAATTTCTGACACAAAGAAACGCTCCGGTCGATCTGTTAACTGATCAATAGGATAATATGGCGGGCCCTCCGGCACGTATTTAAGGATACATTCTAAAAGTTTATCCGTATTTGCTGAACCTAACGCAGAAATGGCAATTGCATCCACAGTCGTTGTGCGTTTTTCCCACCACTTTTGAACATCCTGGATTCGTTGCTCCTTCACCAGGTCCATCTTATTAAGCACCAGTAAGACAGGGATTTCAGCCTTTGACACCATTGCCAATAATGGATTGGCCTCATCTAATTCTTCCGTTAGATCAAACACTAGCAGCAACAAATCAGCATCTTCAAAAGTGCCCTCAACAAAGCGGTTCATTGCTTTGTGCATTTTGTAAGCAGGATCGCGTACATATCCCGGAGTATCTGAAAAAACAAGCTGAAACTGTTGCCCGGTAAGGATACCAATGATCCGATGCCTGGTTGTTTGCGGTTTGGGGGTGATGATGCTCATGCGTTCGCCCACCAGTGCATTCATCAACGTCGACTTTCCCGCATTGGGACGGCCAATTATGTTGATAAATCCGGACCGGAATTGAGATTCCCCCTCCTTTGTCTTGAGTATTTCTGAATCGCTGGCCATTTGTCAAAGGTTAAAAGCGGAGACAAAGGTCGTTAATTCTCAATAAGGAGTATTATCCAACCAGGCGCTTTACCTCCCCATTTACCATGGCTTCAATCAAAAGAAAGACAACCTGCGGTTTTTGAGTTTGCCACTGAATACCGTTGAATGCCGAACCGAAGTTGATAAATTGTTGAAGATGTGAATCCTGGAGTTCCTGTTCAACATGCTCGCGGGTATTCACCAGAACGATCCAACCGTTTTCCTCTCGAACCTCCTCGGCCCATTCTGCGTAATAGTCATCTTCATAACCATGGAAATTGAGTACGTTTTCACAGAAGAATACAAATTTGTAAATACCCTCTTTATACAAAATATCGGCAACTTCACGCTTTAAAAACATGATATCGTTGTGCAGCGCATCGTTCCATTCGCCGATTAATTCAATGAGTGCATACCCCTGGTCGTAATCGGCAAAAAGAATTTTAGCATACAATGTCGAAGAACCGAACTCATCCCATTGCGGATGGAGATAAAAATTGTAGAGTTTATTGGTATCGTAAAATTCGCTATAGCTCCGCCTGTAAAAAGGAGAGCGTTTATCATTCGAAGCAACATAAATATCGCGCCACCGAAAATGCGGTTCTATATCGTGCATATTAATTATTTATAGGGCAAAAATACTGGCCCCAGACTAAAATCAAAACATGCAAGTCTCTCAACAATATACTTTTAAAATTGTAACTACCGGTCCGGAATCGTCTGGAAAATCCATTATGGCCGAAGCGCTTGCCCAGCATTTCAAAACTTCCTGGGCTCCGGAATTTGCCCGTTCCTACCTCAATCACCTTGGGCGACCCTATACCCGAATCGATCTTGCTGGCATTGCAAAAGGGCAGCAGAGTTGGGAACAATGGTATGCGCGGCAAGGAAACGACCTCTATTTCTGTGACACTGATTGGACCGTACTTCAAGTCTGGGAACACTTTCGATTTGGATTACCGGAAAACGGAAACTGGGTGTGGGCTACTGGCTATGCCCATCCGCAGCCTGCCAATTGGTATTTCCTGTGTGCGCCTGATTTTCCCTGGCAAGCAGACCCCCTCCGAGAAAATCCCTATCAGCGTGAAATCCTATTCGATTGGTATGAAGATATCCTCAATGAACGCAGTGGCGGTTACACGGTGTTACGTGGCCCCCACGATAAGCGACTCGAACAGGCTATTTCACAAGTCACAAAACTTTTTACACCTTTGCGCTGAGTTTCACTCATTGGGGTGCACCAATGCCAAAGCGGTCAGAAAATGCCCGCAATTGCATTCGGGGCTGAGATTATACCCATCGAACCTGTCCGGGTCATGCCGGGAAGGGAATTGAGACGGGTAGTGGCATCACTACGTTTCCGAAACCCCTTCGGAAACGGATGTTTACGAAAACCTGAATTTTCATGCATTTTTTTCTTTTATCCCTGCGAACAACAGCACTCTCCCTGGCTGTAGTTTTGGCCCCTACTTGCTTGTTTTCACAAAAAAATAATCAAATTCCCGATTCCACCGTCTTGAAAACGGTGGTGATCCAGGCTACCCGAACAGGAGAGAATTCGCCGGTTCCGCACTCCAATTTTTCAAAAGAAAAACTGGAAACCGTATACCAGGCTCAGGATATCCCGATGCTTTTGACTAGTGTCCCGTCATTAGTGGAAAGTTCAGATGCAGGAACAGGAATTGGCTACACAGGTATGCGGATCCGGGGTAGTGATCCAACCCGTATCAATGTTACCATCAACGGCGTTCCCCTAAACGATGCCGAAAGCCAGGGCGTTTTCTGGGTTGACCTTCCTGATTTGGCTGCATCTGCAGCTGAGATTCAGGTTCAGCGGGGAGTTGGCACCAGTTCGAACGGCGCCGGGGCATTTGGCGCTACGGTTAACATTGACTTGTCAAAAATTGACCCCCTACCAAATGCTACAATTACAAACACGCTTGGATCCTTTGCTACGCGAAAACATGCCGTCCAGTTTGGGACCGGCTTAATAAAAGGGCACTGGGCCTTTTCTGGGCGGTTGTCCCAAATCAACTCCGATGGGTATGTCGACCGGGCAAAAGCAAATCTCAAAGCATACCACTTGTCCGGAGCATATATCGACGACCGGCAGTCCATTCTTTTGCATACGCTTTCCGGGCATGAAGTAACATACCAAGCCTGGAATGGATTGCCTGCACAATATCTTGATAACGCAGCCTTGCGGACCTTCAACTCCGCCGGCATGGAAAAAC
Organism: Lewinellaceae bacterium; assembly: GCA_020636075.1. Classification (GTDB taxonomy): domain Bacteria; phylum Bacteroidota; class Bacteroidia; order Chitinophagales; family Saprospiraceae; genus M3007. The sequence continues at coordinate 465,018 of JACJYO010000002.1, forward strand.
CTGGCGAGCCTTATCAGGATGAGGTAGACGATTACACGCAACGGCATTATTTGATGCATTACAAAAGGCTGCTTGCCAACAGTTTGCAGCTGCAGCTTAATGGGCATTATACCCGCGGGTTTGGTTTTTATGAACAGTATAGAGCGGATCAATTTTTTGAGGACTATGGCTTTGCGCCACTTCAACTTAAAGATAGCCTGCTTGAGCGAACGGATCTGGTCCGACGCCGGTGGCTTGATAATCATTTTTACGGTGGTACGTTTGCCCTTAAGTGGACACCTATGCTAAACCCGCCTGCCCTTCAGGCTGGCCCGGAATTTATTTTAGGCGGAGCATTTAGCCGGTATGATGGCCAACACTATGGTGAAGTAATATGGGCAGATCATGGCATTCCGAAAGATGCACGGTACTACGATAATACCGCGAACAAATATGACGGGAATATTTTTGGGAAAATTGAGCTGCACTTCAAACATGGGCTTTCAACATTTGCCGATCTTCAGTATCGAGCCGTTCGCTATTCTTTTTTGGGGTACGACCAATTTCAGGATGCGGTAACACAATCGGCTAGTTTGCATTTTTTCAACCCAAAATTCGGCCTGAACTGGGCTTTCGCCCCACGATACACAACCTACGTTTTTTGGGGCATTGGACGTCGCGAACCGAACCGGGATGATTACACGCAATCCACTCCGGATTCCCGCCCGTCGCCGGAAACCTTATTCGATTGGGAAGCTGGTTTGAAATTCAAGCAGGATTGGTTGCAAACCAGCGTTAATTTATTTTACATGAAATACCGCAACCAATTGGTGCTTGACGGCCGGATAAATGATGTAGGTGCCTATATCCGTACCAATGTTGCGTCGAGTTACCGTGCCGGTGTTGAAGTTGAAACAAGTATCCAACCCATTCCGGTGTTACGTTTCCTGGGTAATATTGCATTTAGTCAAAACAAAGTTTCGGATTTCGGGGAATACCTTGACAACTGGGATTCAGGAGGGCAAGAGCGTATTCAACACCAAAACACAGACCTGGCGTTTTCTCCATCAATTGTTGCGCGCGGTGAGATTCAATGGGATATCCTTCCTGATGACACTAAGCAGCATTTGGCAGTATCAATTGCAGGTAAATATGTCGGCAAACAATACCTCGATAATACCGGAAATGCAAGTACAACCCTACCCGCTTATTTCTTTTCAGACATCCGGTTCAACTACGATTTGAACGAGGTTTTGGGAAATCAACTGCGCTTCATTTTTGCTTGTAACAATGTGTTGAATGCACAATACGAATCGAATGGCTGGGTATACCGTTATTACTCCAACGGTTATGATGCCCGGCCTGATAATCCCTACGTTCGATTGGAGGAAAATGGCATATATCACCAGGCTGGCTTTTTTCCACAGGCAGGACGAAACTTGTCGGGAACGCTTCGCCTGACGTTTTAATTAAGAAAGCGGGCCCGGCATTATGAATGCCGGGCCCGCTCGAGTTAAATCATATGCATCGTCTCAATTTCGGGGGATCAGCAAACGCTGTCCAGCAATCAGGGTTTCATTTGGCTCTTTATTATTGACGAGAGCCAATTCCTGTGCATTTACTCCAAATTTTATTGCAATAGAATTTATGGTATCGCCTTGTCGAACAATATATTCCTGGAAATAGGTCGGTTTTTTAACCGTTGATGGTTGCTGGGGCTGGGCACCGGTAGTCGTTGGCTGGCTATAGGTCGCCGGAGCAATGGGCTGCGTAGTTGTCGGGGTATTATACAAATCTGGAAGAACCCCTGAGTTAGGATTTGTTGTAGTTGCGGCAGGTTGTTGAGGCTGGTAATATGGATGATTATACGCAGCCGGTTTGGAGTTTAGGTTGGGATAAGACGATGTATTAACTGGCGCCACTGGCTGAATTGTAGTAGTGGTTGTTTGGCTGGGGCAACAATCTGTTACAAACAATTGCATACCTGGTTGGAGCAAAACTGTCCCAGTGGTTGGATAATTATTCAACCTGCGAATTTCTGCTTCCGAAATATTATACCGCTGAGCAATCCCATAGAGTGTTTCACCTTTCTGCACTGTGTGTACCAGAGGCTGAGCAGGTGGAGTATACGGTGTCGTGGCTGGCGGTTGGGTAAGTGAATACGGTGCCGGGGCAGGAGCATAGGTGGATGCGGTTGAATTCCAATACATATCCTGGCGTTGAGCCACCGGGCCATCTTGTGTTTTAGAAGCCAGTTCCCCACCTTTATACACCACTTCTGTAGTAGTTGCAGGCGGTTTGCGCAACCAGATCTTTTGACAAACCAGGATTATATCCGGGTCTTTAATTTTATTCCAGGAGATCAATGATTTTACCGAAATCTCATAAGCTCTGGAAATACTGTTTAATGTCTGGCCTGGCTGGACTATATGGTAACCTTCACCGGGTAGTTCCGGACAGCTGACCAAAGAAGGAAGCGCCGTGCCAGCGCCTGTGTTAGGTGGTGGTGGACCATAATCGGGCATAGACGACATTTCTTTATCGGTACTAGTTCCATATGTCACTTGTGGAGTATACGTAGATAGCGGAGGCGTAGTTGTACTCGCAGTTTTGCCCTGGCATTTGGAGCTGATATAATCTTCAAGCGCAACATTATTCACCTTAACAAGCCGATATTGATTATTCTCCGCTTCCACCGCCGTCATTCCGGTACGTTCGCTGGTAATACCGATGCCTGGAATAAAATCAAATTCCGAACGCTCCTGGCTTACCTTAGTCGGCTCACGCTTGAAGCCATATTCATAATAACACCCCCTGATTTTTAGTCCGTTGAAGTAGATATACCATGTGGAACTACCTGTGGCAATATTGCTCTCATACACCAGATTTGAAGTATCAATGGCAAAGGAATAATTTGGCGCACGATAAAGATAATAAGTACCACTGCGAATGACCTGAGTAGCAGAAATAACCGGCACCAATAAATACCCACGAGTCTGCTGTAGCACGATGTATACCTGCTTGGTTACATTATTTACGTCATTCAAAAACTGATCGGTGAACTTAAAGTCCTGGCAACTAACCGTGTTGGTTGGTAGCGAAGGTGCATTAATTCCTCCGGAGCCAGTCGTTAGAATATATTGCTCATTTGCAGTGGGATTTACCGAGTAGGCCACCACAGAAGTGCCGGAGTAAACATACCTGTATTCCAATTGGTCCATACAGGAGGAATTGTACATCAGGTACAACGGTTGAGCCGTAAGCGTTCCGGCCAGGCATAGGCTCAGAAGGATGAAATAGGTTTGTTTCATAACTGGCTGTTTATTGAAGAATCGGGTTAGTTGGAAATTTTGTTTTTTTTGTTTGAAATGTATCCGAACTATCTGCAAGATTAAGGTAAAATATCCATAATTCCCGGCTACTAACCGGAGAACATTCTCGAAATGCTGCAAAACAACGAATTAACAGTGCAATTCCAACAATTTAGTAACGCAAATTGTATTGAAATATGTTGGAACACAATTTTGTTAACGGACAAAACTGCCGCATTCACCACCCACGGAGTATCTGACAGATAGTACCTTTGCGCGTATGGCAAAACCATTAATATTAGTAACCAACGACGACGGAATTGTGGCTCCCGGCATCCGTGCATTGGTCGAAGTAGCCAGACAATTCGGAGAAGTGGTCGTAGTAGCACCCGATTCCCCGCAAAGTGGAAAGGGACATGCTATTACAATACACGACCCTTTACGGCTCAAACATGTTCAGGTTTTCCCGGGCATTGAAGCCTGGGAATGTTCCGGCACTCCGGTGGATTGTGTCAAACTTGCTAAGCACGTAGTATTGAAAAACCGGCAAATTGACCTTTGTGTTTCGGGAATCAACCATGGGAGTAATGCCTCCATAAACATTCTCTATTCCGGCACCTTGTCCGCTGCAATGGAAGCCTCCCTCGAAGGCATTCACAGCATAGGATTTTCCCTCCTCGATTACAGCTTTGAAGCAAACTTTGAACCTGGCAAACCGTGGATAAAACAGATTATAGACTATGCCCTGAATCAACGCTTCCCGGCTGGCAAACTCCTGAATGTAAACATTCCCAAACTACCTGCCGATGCGCTCCGTGGTATCCGGATATGCAGGCAGGCTGATGCACGTTGGGTAGAGGAATTTATGGAAGGCCGTGACCCCAACAACCAACCCTATTACTGGCTGACCGGCAAGTTTGTAAACGAGGATAGTAATAATGATACCGACGTCTGGGCCCTGGAAAATGGGTACATTTCTGTTGTGCCTTCCATGCACGACTTGACCGACTATTCCGGCATGGAACATATGCGGAAGTTAGAACAGATGGATGGCGTTTCCAAGTGATGAATAATTAAGCAACTAACATATGTTAAATCGCAATGAAATTTGGGCAGGCCTTATATTCGGGGTGTTGCTGCCATTTTTTGGGTTTCTGATTTTGTACAACCTTTTTGGATTTTTGGAAATGCAAGGCGCAGCAAGCGGAGAAGGATTTTCTGCAAACTTCCGGGAACGTACACTGGCAATTGTCGCTATTGCACTCAACCTGATTCCACTAAATATTTACCGCCGCCGCCGCTGGGACTTGGCTATGCGTGGCGTAGTTATTGCTACCGCTGTGCTTGCCGGAATCTGGCTGTTCCGGTTCGGCCTTTATCTATTGTAAATCCGTTTTCGTTGGCTGGCTAAACCCATAATCGCGCTCAACCAAGCAGATACGTGCTTTAAAATCCCGGTACCAGGTAGATCGGCCAAGGGCTTGCGCAAGCAAATGTTCCGAATTGGCCTTCCATTGGCGAATAGCATCCAAATTTTGCCAATATGAAATTGTAATCCCAATTTCATTGCGTGCCGATTCTGCACCTAAAAAACCAGGTTGTTCAGCAGCAAGTTCTAGCATACGTTGTGCCATTTTTGCATATCCTGCTGCATCTGCATCTGTCCGAACAGATGTGAAAACGACAGCATAATAGGGCGGTTCAGGTGTATTGGCAATCATGGTAAGAATGGTTGTAAAATGTCTGGTTTCCAACTAACTTTTTCACTACAAAAAAAGGGCGTAAGATTATTTATCTGACGCCCTTTTCGTTGTATCTCTATTCCGCACTGCTAAACAGCAGCCTCTTCCAACACAGGTACTGGCATCTCAGCCTCATTGAGTGCATTATCGCAGGATTCAACCCAGCCATACTCATCCGGTATGCGACCCATTCGAAGTTGGTTGATATAGTTTTTAAGCCGTGTGCCAACCGGACGGTGTTCTTCGTCTACAGGCGGCAATTCAAGTTTGCGGTCGCGCCAGGTGATTTCACTCACATGGCTTACCACGGCTGCGGTACCCGAGCCAAAGCATTCCTGCAGGGAGCCGCGCCAGTAGGCGTCTACAATTTCTGCGATGCTCAGCAAGCGTTCTTCGACATTATAGCCCCAATCTTTCAGAAGGCGCAGGAAAGTATCCCGGGTAATACCCCGCAGGATCGTTCCGGTTGTAGCCGGTGTAATTACCTTGCCATCCATTACAAAAAAGAGGTTCATCGTTCCAACTTCCTGCACATATTTCTTTTCCATGGAGTCCATCCACATCACCTGATCATAGCCTGCTTTGTTGGCGCGTTGGGTTGGGAGCAGCGATGCGCCGTAGTTGCCGGCACATTTTGCTTCACCGGCGCCACCCAATGCAGCGCGGGTGAACACTTCTTCAACCCACAGTTTTACCGGTTTGGGATAATATGGGCCAACCGGACCTGTGAAAATCAAAAATTTGTACGTTTTCGAAGCATGCACGCCGAAGTATTCATCTGTGGCAAACATGATTGGCCGGATATACAGGGAATAACCTTCCTGCTCCGGAATCCAATCGCGATCCAGGTCGATCAGCATGCGTAAACCTTGTAAAAAAAGTTCATTGGGAATTTTCGGCATGCACATCCGTTCGGCAGAAATATTCAAGCGGCGAGCGTGCATTTCGGCGCGAAAAAGTGCCGGCTCACCCTTGCATTTGGAGGCTTTCATACCTTCGAAGATACTCTGCCCGTAATGAAGTGCCAGGTTAGCAGGCGAAATTTCAAGTTTATGAAAAGGTTCAATCCTGGGGTCAATCCAGTTCTCGCCATCGAATTCCACAATGAACATATGGTCAGAAATAACCTTCCCAAATGGAAGGTTTTGGAAATCAACACTCGAGCGCCGGGATTCGGTTGTCCGGGTCACAGGAATTGTGTATTGCATTGGCATAGTCTTAATTTGTTAGGACAAATATTACAATTGGTTTGGTCTTGCAAAGTTACGTAACTTTGTAGCAAGTTAAAATTATATTTCAAATCAAATTGACTTTTCTGGGGTTTTCCAAATTATTGGCAAGCCGTTGGCAATAATTAGCGCGAATATACTTTTTCTTAAAAAAGCGGCAAAATCCTGTCGTCGTTCAATTTGGTCAAATAACGCTATGTTTTCTTCTACCGATTCGCTGTATATAATTCCGGAAAACTCCATTTTGAGCCAAATGAACGGAGGCTTCGCAAACCGCGTTGCGCTGATCGTTTTAAAAGAAACGGAAGGCCCGGAATATACGATTTTTTTGAGTAAGGTATTGTTAGCTGCCGGGCTGAATCTGGAACAGGATACGCTCCTTGGGACTTTTGAGGCTGGCATGCAGCTGCCTTTTTTGCCTTTGGCAAAAACTAAACAAGCCGAAAGTATTTTGGTTTTTGGTTTTACGCCAAAACAACTGAGCCTGAACATCGAATGCCCCCTGTACCAACCTGTAGATTTTTATGGTTTGCGCCTTCTTTTTGCCGACAAGGTTTCGGTACTTGAGCCGGATACTGCACGGAAACGGAAACTCTGGCAAGCCCTGCAACAAATGTTTTTGAATAAATAAACAATTAATAATAAACTGCTTCGGGTTGCTCCGAAGCAGCTATATCCATGTAGCGCATGAAAGCATACGTATTCCCGGGGCAGGGCTCCCAATTTGAAGGCATGGGCAAGGAACTGTATGAATCCAATGGCAGTGCCCGGCAACTTTTCGAACAAGCTAATTCAATTCTGGGTTGGCGCATTACCGACTTGATGTTTACCGGCTCCAAGGAGGACCTCACCCAAACGAAAGTTACACAACCTGCTGTTTTTCTGGAAAGTATCGTCAGGGCCAATATCGCCGGCGATGCATTTCGTCCGGATGCTGTTGCAGGTCATTCCCTCGGGGAAATCACTGCCTTAGCGGCTTCCGGCGCATTGTCGTTTGAAGATGCCCTGCAATTGGTGAGTAAACGGGCATTTGCCATGCAAAAAGCCTGTGAGCTAACTGAAAGCACCATGGCGGCTGTGCTGGGCATGGAGGACGCACAAGTGGAAGAAATCTGTGCTACCATCAGCGGCGAAGTGGTTGTTCCGGCAAATTACAACTCGCCCGGCCAACTGGTTATTTCCGGGTCAAAAAAAGGCATCGAGCTCGCTGCAGCCAAACTCCAGGAAGCTGGCGCCAAACGCGTAATCGTACTTGCTGTTGGCGGCGCCTTCCACTCACCGCTTATGCAACCTGCACAGGACGAACTGGCCGATGCCATTCGAAACACACCGTTTCTTAAGCCTGTTTGCCCGGTTTATCAAAATGTGCATGCCCGGCCCGTTACGGATCCTGAAGAGATTCGTCAAAACCTTATCGCACAACTTACGGCTCCAGTCCGTTGGACGCAAACCATTGAAAACATGGTCCGTAGCGGCATTTCAACGTTTGTTGAGGTAGGCGGCGGGGCTCCGGTGCTCCGTGGAATGATCCGAAAGATCACCCCGGATGTGGGTACGGATGTTTTGTAAAAACAACAAGAGCCGGCTCAATTTTAAAACTGTTATTTCGCAGTTATCCGGCAACAAATCCTCCGGCGTGGCTTGCTTTTAAAATAATTTCTTCCATACATTGGTTGGCGAACGAAACGCAACGCTTGATATGGCAACAAACACGATGATTCGAAGTGGGCAAGTGCTAATTGCCGAGCCATTTATGCTTGACCCGTATTTCCGCAGATCTGTAGTGCTGCTCTGTGAACACCACGAGGAAGGTACCATTGGATTTATCCTGAACAAGAATATTGATATGGGAATCAATGACCTGATGGCAGATTTCCCAAAATTTGAAGCTGAAATATTTTATGGTGGCCCGGTCCAAACGGACACGCTTCACTACGTCCATGATCTGGGAGAAATGCTGGAAGACAGCGTTAAAATTGCGGAAGGCGTATGGTGGGGCGGCGATTTTGAACAGCTCAAATTCCTGATTTCCCAACAACTCATCCAACCGGCGAACATCCGGTTTTTTGTAGGCTATTCCGGCTGGTCATCCGGTCAACTGAAGGAAGAATTAAAGTTTGGCTCCTGGGTCCCCGGCGATATGAATGCCAATTATATCTTCAAATTTAAACCCAATCATCTGTGGCGCCATGTCATGTACACTAAGGGCGATCTTTTTGAGATCATTTCCGACATGCCGGAAGACATGAGTTGGAACTGAAGGCTTCTAAAAACTTAAAATCATTGTTTCAAACGGCTGGAGAGTAATCCGGCCGTTTTTCGTTGTCGTTACCTCAAATGGTTTTGCCGTCAGATTGCAATATACCGCAAATGGTTCACCTGATTTTTCAATCCGGATACAATACACATCGGCATCCAGACGGGTAACGGCCTGCACCGCACTGTCCGACCAGGCCAAGGCCTCTTCCAGCTCGCTGCGCTGCTCCGGGGTGTATGCACCGACATCATCGGAAGTAAACAATAACCCGCCAAGCAATGCATTGATGATCAACAAGGTATTTTGCTGAACCGGTGTCAGGCGCTGGTGATCATCGCGCAACACAAACACATCCGGATCGCTGCTGAAGGCCTTCCCATGCAAGTGCCAACGGCCCAGCACCGAGCGCAATGCCGCCAGGGTGCTCACACGTTCCCGGTGCCGTAAAAAAGTCAGTAAGCCGTGTTCCCAATGCACGTGCACATCGCCGCCAACACGGCAAAAATCAGCATTGCCGGCAGCGGCACTCAACGGAACTCCACAAGCCAGCATGGCTCGGTGGCCCAATTGCCGGCGCAAAAATTCCATGGCGTCATGCATCACCTGTCCGCGTGTTTTTTCCGGCGGCGGTTGAAGGCAAACGGCAAAAAGGAAATCCAACTTAAACAACTCGAAACCCCAGCGCTCCAAGAGCACATGGAAAACTCCGCTGAGATAATCCTGCACCTCCGGGTGGTAAAAATCCAAAGCATAAAACCAGCCGCCCCAATACGGGTTCCAACCTGCGCGAATAGCACGCCCGCGTGCATTTTTTAACAGCCATTCCGGATGCCGTTTTGCCAGTTCCGACTTGGCCGATGCAACGAAAGGCGCAAGCCACAAGCCTGGCGTCAAGCCTTTCGCCCGAATGGCGGATGCAACCGATTCCATGCCATTCGGGAAAGCCGGCTTTACCGATCGCCAATCGCCCACGGCTGTTTGCCAGCCATCGTCAATCTGGACATACCGGAATGGCAGACCACTTTCAGCTATTGCCTCGGCATTTTTCAAAATAATGCTTTCGGAAATATTCGTGAAATGGCGATACCAACTGGTCCATCCGACCACCGGTGCCGGGTTTATCCGGTTTGAATCAATTTCCGAAAAAAGTCGCTGCGCCTCCTGCCCTATCCAAAAATCAAGTCCGGGAAATGAGTGGACAAGCTGCAAGCCCCGCAAATCCTTGCGCACCGTAATGGTTTTGTTTGCCTGATCGAATAAAAACAGGGTAAATCCGGTGCTTTCAGCCTGTGAGCCCAGGTAAGTCGTTTTACCATCCGGACCAATGACGTAGGTATACGACCAGGCATGCAAATGGCCTGCACTATGCGGGATACCGTCGATGTGCGCATCGCCGTAAAATCCCAGAAACGGATGGGCAATTTTGCGCAATCGCGGAATTTCAGCAGCAACGGGCAGCAACTGGCTTTCGCTCCAAGATTGAAAGCCGTTGGCAAAAAATAAATCCACCTGGGGGCAAGCCAATTCCACGGCCAGATCCAGCACCGTCAGGTCAGTTTTTGGATGTAAAAAAATGGTGTAACGCCAACCTGCGCCATCTTCAACGCGTTGAAAATCAACATGCAATTCCTCAAAAGAATTAGCCTGGCCCGGCACCAACAGGTACTGCTTTTCACCCTGATGGCTTTTAATTCGCACGATGGCATTTTGAAATTTCATGAAAGCGTCGTGACTGATTCGGGTTGCAAGTTAGAGGATGTTGGGGATTCCGGGTGCCTGAATCAGCCGCGATGGCCTACCTTTACCGGAAACTTTAAAAACGGAACAACTTTGGCTGAAGTTGCAAAAAAATTACACCCAATTTTAGTGCGCGCTGTTGCGCAAACACTGGTCGCTATTTTTATCGATCAGCGCTATGCCGACAAAGTGATCGAACAGACGCTCCGGCAAAACCCTAAAGCCGGCAGTCGCGACCGCGCATTCATTGCCGAAACTACTTACGAAATCGTCCGAAACTACCGGCTCTACAGCGAAATTTTGGGCAAGCAACCACAAACGGAGGCCGACTTTTGGAAAATCATCGGCATTTATCTTAGCCTGAATTTTGAACCCGCCCCTACCCAGGAACCTCAGACCGGCAGTGCCCAAAAGGACCTGCATCAGAAACTTGCCGAATTAAAAAATGAAACTGCCGAAGACGATTCCGATGCGCAACTGGTTTTCCCCGATTGGACCGAATTTGAAGGTTTGAACCCACAGGAAATCCGGAAAAAAGCCAAATCCCTGGAATCCAAACGCGCAATTCGGGAGAGCATACCCGACTGGCTGGACACCCTGGGCGCCAGGGAACTGGGGGATCGCTGGAACGACACGCTCACCTGGCTCAACCGGCCGGCGCCAGTCGTACTCCGCACCAACCGCCTGAAAACCACCCGGGAAGCCTTACAGCAAGCGTTGGCCAAGGAAGGGGTTGAAACCCAACCTGTTGGCGACACAGATGCCCTGGTGTTGGAGCGCAGGCAAAATGTTTTTCGCACAAAAGCCTTCAAAAACGGGCTGTTTGAATTGCAGGATTACAGCAGCCAACTGGTAGCCTCTTTTTTGGCCCCCGAGCCCGGCATGCGGGTCGTGGATGCCTGTGCAGGCGGCGGTGGAAAATCACTGCACCTGGCCGCCCTGATGGAGAACAAAGGCCGTCTGATCGCCCTCGATACCCAAGCCTGGAAACTTGACGAACTCCGCCTACGCGCCCGCCGGGCTGGCATTGCCAACATCGACACACGGCCAATCGAAAACCGGAAAGTAGTCAAGCGGCTGTACAACAGCGCCGACCGGCTCCTGCTCGATGTGCCTTGCAGCGGGCTCGGCGTCTTGCGCCGCAATCCCGACAGCAAATGGAAACTCAGTCCGGAACACATCGAAAATCTTCGAACCACGCAACAGGAAATCCTCCAGGGTTATTGCCAGATCGTAAAACCGGGTGGCCGCATGGTATATGCAACCTGCAGCATTTTACCTTCGGAAAACGAAGGCCAGATGCAGGCATTTTTGGCGTCGGACGCCGGGAAAAACTTCCGGTTCATTGCTGAACGCAAAATTTTGCCGCAAGACGAGGGCTTCGACGGGTTTTACATGGCGCTCCTCGAACGCATCAATCCAGCTGAAAAAAGTTAAAATATTTACCCGATGACTATCTCCATCTTGCTGAAAGATTACGGCCAATACAATGCCTGGGCAAACCACAACATCCTGAACTGGCTGTATGCCAAGCCGTTGGAATTGCTTGAAAAGGAAGTTCCCTCCAGTTTCCCCAGCCTCCGGCTTACACTTTTGCATATTTGGGATGCCGAAAAAATCTGGATGCGCCGCCTGCAAGGCCTGGATGCTACGTCGTTTCCCAGCCATAATTTTACGGGTACACTGATAGATTTGAAAAACGGCCTGTTAGCCAACTCCGAAGCATTTAGCGCTTTCCTTCAGGATGCCCCCGATGCCTTTTTCCAACAACAAATTCACTACACAAACACCAAAGGGCAGGAATTCACAACGGCAAACGCGGAGGTGATTCAGCATTGCATTCAGCACAGCACGTATCACCGTGGCCAGATTGTCACGATGGCTCGCGGCCTGGGCCTGACTGACCCGCCCTCGACAGACTTCACGACCTACGTGCGAAACCGGGAATAAGGCATCTTCTCAGCCCGGATTCCCAATCCTAAATCCTTCCCCGATTCGCCGTATTTTTGGATTTTTGCAAAAAACAAACCCAAAATGCGCATACTCCATGTTTCCGACACGCACCTTGGCTTCCAGGCTTTCGATGTGGTCAATGAAAAAGGAATTAACGCCCGCGAGCAGGATATGTACGCCGTTTTTGAACATACGGTGAACCGGATTCTGGAGATCAAACCCGACGCTGTTATTCATTCCGGCGATTTTTTTCACCGCCCCAGCCCGTCCAACCGTGCGCTAACGTTCGGCCTGGAACAACTCCGCCGTATTTGCGATGCCGGTATTCCGGTTTTCATTATCGCAGGCAACCACGAAACGCCCAAAACAGTGTACACCAGCCCGATTTTGCGCGCGTTCAAAAGCCTGCCCTGCGTACGACCGTTTTTCGGCGAAACTTGGGAATCTGCCGAACTGGATGGCGTTGTCATTCACGGTCTGCCACATATCAACGATGCCCGGATCTTGCAGGAACAGTTGGAGCGCCTGGAACCTCAACCCGGCAAATTCAACATCCTGATGCTGCACACTTCGCTGGGGAAGCGCTTTCTGATGGAAGAATACGGCGAGCAAATTTTCCCCGAGGCATTTCAGGAAAAACTAAACGGTTTTCAGTACCTGGCACTTGGCCACTGGCACAATTTCCAAAAAATTGACCTGCACCCAAATGCCTGGTATTGTGGCTCCCTGGAACGGCTCAGCGATACTGAAATTGATTCCGAAAAAGGCTTCATGCTGCTGGATATTGCCGCGGATGGCAGCTGTTCCACGATATTCGAAACGGTGCCGGCACGTCCCTGGCTAAAACTGGACATTCAAAAATGCCAGGAAAAAACCGTAGCCGACATTCAGGCTGAAATTGATCAGTTCCAGCAAAAAAACGACACCGCTGGCGCCATTCTCTCTGTCTTGTTCAATGATATAAAAATCGAACAGTCGCTCGAACTTTCGAATATTTACCTGCGAAACCAGTTTCCGGAATGTTTTCAACTTTTACCTAAACGGCGTTCGTTTTCCGACAGGAGTTTTGTGCGCAACCTGGAAGTCGACCAGTTTGACCGGCTCGACCAGATCTTTGCCGATTACATTCGGGAAAAGTATGCCGACAACACCGAACTGGCGCAGAAAATGGTCCAAAAAGCCGGGCAGTTTTTTCACGAATTAAAATAATTGCGCGCGCAAAAACCTCCGCACACAACTACAAACATGATTCTCCGCACGCTGCATCTTGAAAATTACAAGCAATACGGGACACTCGACCTGGAATTCCGGGAGGGGCTGGTGGGTATTATCGGCCGGAACGGAGCCGGTAAGTCAACGCTGTTCGAAGCGATCCTCTACTGCCTGTACGGCAAAGATGAAAGCAATAAAAACCTGATCCGCTCGGCTTTTGCCGACCCGAAAGCCACCGTGGTTCTGCAATTGCAGTTTGCCATTGGACCGACAGAATATCGGGTAGATCGCAGCTTTCGCGGCAAAGCCATGGCCGTGAACGCCGAGTTGTTTAAAAACAATGAAATGGTGGCCAAAGGCGTCGCCCCGGTGAACGAGGAGATCATCAAAATTTTGAACATGGAGCGGGATGCCTTCAAACGCTCCGTGTTTTCCGGACAGAAGGAATTATCCGAACTTTCAGACACCAGCGGCGAAGCGCGCAAACGCATGGTGCGCAAAATGATCGGCCTCGATACCCTCGATGATGTGCAGTCCCGCATGAACATCAACACCCGCGATCTGATCAATCAAATTGCCGGCCAGCAACAAAACCTGCTCGACCCGAAGGTGTCTGCCCTGCTGGAAACCGACATTGCAGAGCAAACCAAATTGCTCGACAAAGCGACAAAACAGCTAAAAAATGAACAGAAAAAACTGATTGCCGTTGAGGCGGATTACCAGACCGCTCGCCAAAAATTTGAGGTGGAAGCCCAAAAACAACAGCAATTCCAGGCAGTACAGCAAGAGTTAAGCCGCTTGCAGGAGCGCCTGGATGGGTTTCGGAATCAACGCGAAAATTTGAAGGAAAAAATTGCAGCATTGGAAACGCAGCAAAAAGATTTGCAGGCGCAAAAACCAACCTTTGAATCGTACGAACGCGATAAAAAAAACCTGCAACAGCTCGCGCTCGACCGGCAGAAGCACCTCAACCAAAAAACAAACCTGGAGCAACTGACTGAACTGGAGCCTTCCCTCCAACAGAGTCGCGAACGGTTAGCCGAATTGTCGGGGCTTCTGGCCAACGCTGAACAGATCGGTCAGGATGTCCTAAAGCAAAAAACGCAAATCGAAACGCTGGAAAGCACTATCGAACAAAAACGCGAGGCTTTCAGCCAGGTAAAAAGCCAGATTGATGCGCTGGCCGTTCGGGTGGATGAGCGCCGCAGCAAGATCAAAGACTTGCAACAAATTGGCAAGGAAGGCACCTGCCCGACCTGCTTTCAACCGGTTTTAAACGCCTATGAGCAGGTGCTTGAAAAACTGAACCTCGAAATCGAAGCACTGCAAGGCAAGGAACTGCAAACGCTTCAGCAGCAGCAGGAAACGGTTCGGAAGGAGGGGCTTCAATTGCGTCAGCAGCATGGCGAAATTGCGAAAACACTTCAGGATTTACTTGCGCAGCAAACCCGGTTGCAGGAGTTTGCGAAGCAAAAAACCTATGAAGCGGGTATTTTGAAAAAATACGAAGCACAAGTCACTAAAATCCAGGCCATACTTCAGGAAATTGGCGTCGTGCATTTTGACGAAAGCCAATACAATGCATTAAAAAGCCAGGTAGAAGCCACAGAGCCGCAATACTTGAAATTCACCAACGAGCAAGCGTATGTGCTACGAGAACTGCCGCAAGCAAAAAATGCGCTGCAACAGGCTGAGGCTGACATAGTCAAAACAGAACAATCCATAGGTACCCAACAGGCTGCATTGGCTAAAACAGATTACCAGCCTGCACGCTACGAAACCGCTAAAAATACGCTCACGCAATACGGGGAGGCCTATTCTGCCCAATCCGGCCAGGTGAGCCAGTTGGAAAAAAACTGTATCGAACACCACAACAATATCGAACGTGCGCGTGGCAAACTGGAAGCCGACGAACAGATCCGGGCGCAAATCAGCACAAAACTGGAGGATGTGGAGTTATTGAAAAAACTAAGCGAGTTGCTGATTCAGTTCAAAACTGAAATTCTGGAAAAGGTTAGCCCGGGCATTTCCCGCGAAGCCAGCGAATTGTTCAGCCGCATCACCAAAGGCAAATACGAACGCATCCAGGTGGATGAAAACTTTGATTTTGCCATTGCCGACGGCGGCATCCTCTACCCTATCGAGCGGTTTTCGGGTGGCGAAATTGACCTGGCAAATTTTTGCCTGCGCATTGCAATTACAAAGGCCATCATGGACTTAAGTGGCAATTCCCAGGGTGTGGAATTTCTCGCTTTTGATGAAATTTTTGGAAGCCAGGACGAAGAGCGCCGGCACGAAATGATGTTGGCACTTTACTACTTACAGGAGCAGTTCCGACAAATTTATATTGTATCCCATATTGACAGTCAAAAAGACTATTTTCCCAGTCTGCTTGAAGTGAGCTACCAACCGGAAGGCAGCGTTGTCAAATGGATTTAACATAAAACCCGCATTCTGCTTTGCCAGACTCATCATCACTCCACGGACTTACGGACGCCCAGGTGCAAGACAGCCGTGCACGGCATGGCGCCAACACCCTGTACCTCCGGCCCAAACGGCAGTTCTGGAATATTCTCTTCGAAGTTATCCGCGAGCCGATCTTTTTACTGCTGGTACTGGGTTGCCTGCTTTATTTTGCCATTGGCGACGACACGGAAGCCTGGCTCATGGTGGTTTCGATCTGTTTTGTAATCGCAATTGAAATCATACAGGAATACCGGGGCGAAAAAGCGCTGGAAGCCCTTCGGCAATACGCAGCACCCAAAGTAACTGTTGTCCGCAATGGCAAGGAGGTATCCATATCCAATGAAGAACTGGTGGTAAACGACATTCTGCTTTTTGCTGAAGGCGAACGACTCGCTGCCGATGCCATTGTTCTGGAACAGCACGACCTCGGTGTCGACGAAGCCATCCTGACCGGAGAATCCCTGCCGGTAAATAAAACAACCGCGGCCGGATCGAACCTGCTCTTTCAGGGAACCATTGTGGCATCCGGCATGGGAAAAGCGCGGGTAAGCGCTGTCGGCGCTAAAACAGAGTTTGGCAAACTTGGCCAGTCGATCGAATCGATTGAAACGGAGCCCACGCCCCTCCAACGACAGATCGACCGGTTTGTGCGCCAGATGATGCTTGCCGGCCTGATCGCTTTCCTGATCGTATTTGGTATAAATTTTTACTACGTCGGCACTTTTGTGGCTGCGCTGCTCTTCTCCCTCGCCTTTGCCCTTGCCCTGATCCCGGAAGAGATCCCAGTCGCATTTACCTCTTTCATGGCACTAGGCGCCTACCGCATGACCAAACAAAATATTCTGGTCAAACAACCCAAAACCGTGGAAAGTCTGGGCTCAGCCACCGTAATCTGCCTGGACAAAACCGGAACGATCACCGAAAACCGGATGTCAGTTGCTGAAGTGTTCGATATGGGCAGTCGCGACAGTTGCCTCGAATATGCCATGTGGGCCAGCGAGCCGGAGCCGTTCGACGCCATGGAAAAGGCCATTCATGACGCATACGCCAAAGCCAATAAAGCAGACCGCCGTCCGGCGTTTACCATGGTGCATGAATATCCCCTGGAGGGTGTACCACCCATGATGACGCATATTTACCGGGATGCTGTGGACCATCAAATTGTAGCTACCAAAGGCGCCGTCGAGCGTATAGTGCTGGTATGCCGCAACCTCGATGACGAGACAAAAACCCGGATTTTCAAAAAAACGCATGATCTCGCATCCAAAGGTTACCGGATATTGGGTGTGGCCAGTGCTACCTGGGCAGCCAATAAATTCCCCGATCATCAGGATGAATTCCCCTGGCAGTTTGAAGGTCTGATTGCACTCTTTGACCCCCCCAAGAAAAATATTCAGGTCGTGTTTAACCATTTTTACGAAGCGGGAATTCAGGTAAAAATGATCACCGGCGACTACCCTGAAACAGCGCTCAACATTGCCCGCCAAAGTGGCTTGCAGCACCGGGAAAACGTACTTACCGGCGAGCGGGTCATGCAAATGGATTTTGAAACACTTCGCACTGCAGTCCAAACGACCGCTGTTTTTGCGCGAATGTTTCCCGGCGCAAAACTCCGGGTAGTGGAAGCACTGAAAGCGAATGGCGAGGTAGTGGCCATGAGTGGCGACGGCGTCAATGACGGCCCTGCACTCAAAGCCGCCCAAATTGGTGTAGCCATGGGCAAACGCGGCACCGAAGTGGCAAAAGGCGCCGCATCTATGGTCTTGCTCGATGATAACCTGGATCGCATGGTCACAGCCATCGAACTCGGGCGAAAGATTTACAATAATTTGCGCAAAGCCATTCGGTATGTCATCAGCATCCATGTACCGATCGTGCTGATCGTTGTACTCCCGCTGGTTTTTGGCTGGACCTACCTGCACATGCTTGCACCTATCCACGTAATTTTCATGGAGTTGATCATGGACCCCACCTGTGCAGTTGCATATGAAAACGAGCCATCCGAGCCAGGCCTCTTAAAAAAAGCGCCAAGGGCTGCCAATGCACCGTTGTTTACGGGTCAAGAACTTTGGTTGAGCATCTTCCAGGGGCTGGTAATTACGGCGGGGATTCTCGGATTGTATCACTATGCCATCGGCCAAGGAGCCAGCGAGGAAAAAACCCGGGCCTTTGTTTTTGCCACATTGATGCTCTCCAATGTTTTTCTCACGTTGGCAAATCGTTCGTTTGAACAAACTATTGTAAAAACGATCGCTTACAAAAACCGGGCAATTCCTCTGATTCTCGGTATTGCGGCACTAATCCTGAGCGCTGTACTTTTTATTCCCTGGATCAATAACCTTTTCCAAATGGAACCACTTTCCTGGTCAGAAATTGGCTTGTGCACACTGACTGCAGGGGTTAGTGTTGGATGGTTTGAAGTGTGGAAGTTTGTGCGTCGTATGACAGTCAAACGAAATAGCGCCTGATTTTTCACTACCACTATAAAGACGAGGTCAGAGAAATCTGAACTGCTGATAAACCTGTTCAGCAGCATTTTCCCAACTAAATACCTCGCGCCGTTCCCGTCCTTTGGCTAGGCTTAGCCTCCGCAGCGCCTGCCATTGGAAAAAAAGTTCTCTAACGCCGCCGATATTGCTGGCTCTGAATGCGGGTCTGCCAGCGGCGCAGTTATCACCGGCTACTTCGGGCAATGCACTCGTATTGGAACAAAGCACCGGCGTGTCGCAATACATTGCCTCCACCAATGGCAAGCCAAACCCTTCGCTGAGGGATACATTCACCAATGCCAATGCACCGGCAGTCAAGCGTGCCAGGTCCTGCTCACTGACATAGCCCAGAAAATGAATATCCTGTTTAAATTCTGCTTGTTGAAAAGCATTTTTAACAGCGCCTGTTTCCCAGGCAAAGCGTCCGGCCAGGAGTAATTTAACCGGAGCACCCGTGCGCTTTTTTAACGCATCAAAAGCCCGGATCAGGCGGGGAATGTTTTTGCGTGGGTGAATGGCCCCGCTATAGAAAAAATAGGGGGCACCTTCGGAAAACGCATCGCAAACCTGTTGTCTGTCAGACTCAGAAAGCGATTGAAAAATGGAACGGCAACCGTTGTACACCGTCGCAATTTTCCCCGGATCAACATCCGGAATTGCTTCCAACACTGCATTCCGGGTATACTGAGAAACTGTAATTACCCGGTCGGCCCGGCGAATATACCGGGGAATAAAATACCGGTAATAATCCCTCGACCACCAGGGCACCTGCTCGGGATGTTGCAAAGGAATCAGGTCATGCACCGTCATCACGGTAGGAACTGACGTAGTTAAACTCAGATAACAATCGGGTGAAAAAAACACATCTGCCTCGCATCGTCGCAAAGCCCGGGGCACGGCCCATTCAAACCAGGCGTACCACAACACCGGATGGCGCGCCGGCGGAAACAAAACAATGGGCGTTACATTTTTCGCATACAGGTAAGCAGGGTCAAACGGCCGGTCGAAAAAAAAGTAAAACTGATCCTCGGGGTGGTTCAAGACCATCCGGCGCAGCAGCGCATGCGTATACCATCCCAGGCCCTCCAGTTTATCGGGCAGCAGAAATCGGGTATTGACGGCGATACGCATGGAAGGTTACAGTTTCTGGTAATAATTTCGTGAACAAACATTTTATGGAAAGCCCTGAAATGAGTGTCAAATAATTGGCGCGGACCAACAAAGGCGTCCAGGCTTGATTTTTAACGAGATGCCGCAGTTGGCGTCCGCGCCAACTGCAAATATTCACGAACCATTGGCCAGCGGGCTGAATTAAAATTTCCGGAATGTGAAAACTTTGCTGTTTTAAGTCCTGAGCCCATGGGGCGGCAGTGTAATTTTGGCCGGCAAAAGTGCCAAATCTTTCCTGTTCCAGCAACCTTCCAACCAGAAACCCTCTAACCAGAAACCTTCTAACCTACAACAGTTCATAATTATGCTCGATTTCGCTTCCGCAAACCTCCGTCGCCTGGCCATTACCTGGGTTGGTAACAAAAACCGATACGAAGGGGTCAGTATTCCCAAACAAACGCTGGTGCCGGTGCACGATCTGGCACACGAACTCCTGATCGGATCGTTTCTGAAGCCGTTTGAAAAATCGGCCGAGTTTTTTTATTTCTTCCACGAGGAGGATGTCAGCAATCACCAGGTTTATCAGTGTTGCATGAACGTTTTCAACGACCCGGAAACATTACCGGAAATGGCCGGTGAACTGGCGGGTTTGTTGTACGAGCATTGCGACAATGCGCGGGTGCAGGGCGGTGAGTTTTTTGTAAGCTATTTCGATGATCTTCTTTTGGCAGGCGAACCCGCAAGTGCTATCGGCTTGTGGAAAATTCAAACCAAAGATCCTTACCTCAAGGTAGAGCGCACCGCTGAGTCCTTTACGC
Source organism: Lewinellaceae bacterium (assembly GCA_020636075.1). GTDB lineage: Bacteria > Bacteroidota > Bacteroidia > Chitinophagales > Saprospiraceae > M3007. The sequence goes on from JACJYO010000002.1 coordinate 485,321, forward strand.
TCAATGTATTGGAGGGCATACCCACGGGCAAACTGGAGACCGCTGCCCTAATTTTCAATCTGGATGAGGCGGAAGGTTACCGCGTTTGCGCCGTCGATACGGTTTCAAAAAGGCGAGCGCTCCTTCTGGAAAGACGCTTTTCTGCGTTTGCGCCCAATCGAAGACAATTACTTCAACACCCGGCATTACATCAGCCTCTCCGGCGAGTTTATACACGACCGCCTGCCGCACAAGTTTGGCCTCGACCGCGCCGACCAGTTGGATGCACTCTACCGCTCCGGGCTTTATTTCAAAGAAAACGAAGAGTTTGAACTCGACAACTTCGCCGAAACACTGTTTCCGGAAGAAGAACAACAAGCGGCTTTCCGCGAATTCCGCGACGAGTATGCCAAAGCCTACGCTGTGCCGTTGGAAGACAAATTCGATATCAGCCCGCCCGCCGTGCGCAAAGAATTCAAGGTGCTAAAATCTGTGATCAAACTGGACAAGAATTTCCACATTTACGTACACGGCCGCCGCGACCTCATCGAACGGGGCTATGACGATGAGAAAGGCAAAAAGTACTACAAAGTTTATTTTGAAGACGAAGAGTAGCCTGGTTTACAGGTCCATAGCGATAACATGCCAAATTTCCCCGGCCGCTGCATCGGGATAAATTTCAACCGTTTCAAAGCCAACGCGCTCATGCGCGCGTAAGGAACGCGCGTTGCGTGCAGCGACCTGAGTAACCACAAAATCAAAATCCGCCCGGCAGTGCTCCTTTAGTTTGGCATACATCCCGTCGAAAACACCTTGACCCCGGTATCCCAACGCCACGCAGACCTGCCCCATGACAAACCAGCGGCTTTCGCGCAGCAATTTTCCGTTCCAGGTCAGACTTTCCAGCCGGTTGAACATCGGTACAAGGACCGGCACCGCCTCTGCAAACTGTCGGAGCATTACCAGGCAGTAGCCGGCCAACTGTGCGCCATCTACAGCAATCACGGAGGGGTACAGTGCATTCATCTGGCGCAAGACATTGGGTTCATGCCGGACGGTTACAAAACCCTCCTTTTGCATGGCCGTATCCGACAAGGCTATCGGATGATTCAGGGCTTGCAAGGCCAGGATTTGTTGAATTTCCTGCTCCTGTTGCACGGTGGTGTACTGCATGCTCATGACTTGGGTTGGCTAAGTTCAAGCACCTCTTCCGAACTCAATCCGTACAACGGCGGCGTAGCCACACCGAGTTGGTTGAGGTACAAATAAATCTGTCCGCGGTGGTGAATTTCGTGTTCCGGCAACAGGCGCAACCATTTCCAGCAGGTGATCGGGTACCCGGCCGGCGTGCTCACTTTGGCTTCGAGTTGCTCAGGTGTCAATTGTTGAAACAGCGCTACCGACTCGGCATGCATGGCATCAAAATAATCGAGTACTGCTGCTTTTCCCGAAGCCAGCTCAGGTCCGCAACCCTGGTAGGCGGCAGGTCGCCCGAAAACCGTTTCGGCATACAACCAGCGTTCGATGGCAGCAATATGGCGCACCAGATCACCCAGTGTAAATTTTCCGGGTTGATAGGTCCATTCGAGTTGGGTATCCGGGATAAGCAGTGCGACCCGTCGGGTTCGGGCGCGCACCTTGCTGTAGTATTCCAGAAAATCGTTTACGTTTTCAATTTTCATAGCACGTTTTTTAACAAATTTCCGAATTCTTTCTTCAATCTTTGCTCAAATACCCGGCAAACCTTCCTGTTCAAAATTTCAAATTTTATTCCATGCCCTTAGTTACGCCGCTCGCACCGGACCACAATGTTGAAGTAGCCAAACTGGCCGAATTTTTCAATGAAACCCTGGGATTTTGCCCAAATAGCGTACTCACCATGCAACGGCGGCCGGCCATTGCCACGGCATTTATCCAACTGAACAAGGCCGTGATGGCCAATGAAGGCCGCGTAACCAGTGCCCTGAAACGGCTCATTGGATATTTGGCCAGCATGACGGCCGGTTGCCGGTATTGTCAGGCGCATACCATCCGCGCTGCCGAACGCTATGGCGCTGAAGCGGAGCAACTGGAAAACATCTGGGCGTTTCGAACACATCCGGCGTTTTCGGAGGCCGAACGCGCGGCACTGGAATTTGCCATTGCAGCGTCAACTATCCCCAATAGCGTCGATGAGGCCGTTTCCCAAAACCTGCACCAGTATTGGGATGAAGGGGAAATTGTGGAAATGCTGGGGGTAATTGCCCTCTTTGGCTACCTCAACCGCTGGAACGACAGCATGGGTACCACGCTTGAAGGTGCCGCGGAAGAAAGCGGCAAGCAATTTCTCGGCAAAAAAGGCTGGAACAGAGGTAAACACGTTTGAAAAACAGCCCTACGCCCTTTGCCCTGCAACCTGTGGCTTTCGGGCAGTCAGCATCCAGTTGCCGCCGGTATCTATTTTCCAGCCATCGGGAAATGCTTTAAGAAACACCTCCTCAAAGAATCGACTGGTCTTCCGGATATTCAGGGGGGAGTTGTACAACCGGTTATACATCAAAAGGCCGCCGGGGCTAAGCCGGGTGGCGCAGGTTTGTAAAAAATCAACAGTTTCAAACTGCACGGGAGTCTGATCGTCTTCGAAAATATCCACCGCGATCAGATCAAACTGTTGCCGGGTAACGTCCAAAAAAACACCGGCATCCGCCGACACAATTTCAATAGGACTGTTCAGACGCGGCAAGGTGTATTTTGAAGCCAATGCCGCCACCGTTTCGTCCCATTCCACACCGGTATAATGGTAAGCGCGGTCAAATATTTTTTCCAAAATAAAGGGCACACTGCCCAAGCCAAAGCCCAGCACCAGCACATTTTCAATTGATTCCTCATCCAGATCGATGGTTCCGAAGGCAATTGAAAAATTGTGGTAGAGGTCATCCCAGGAATAAATGGCATTGCCGCTCAGCAACTGGAGGCGGCCGCGGTCAAGTACAACAGCCAGTTCGGGGTTTTGGTCCGAACTGGCTGTTTCCAGTGTCAGCGGGTATACCTGTGAAATCCACTTTTTCCAGAATGGAATATGCATAGGACGACAGCAGCGATGGTCGTGGCAGGAACTGCTTTCACCACATGCCGGTCAACAGTTGCCGCCCTAACCCATTGAATTTAATTGCTATTCTTTTTCTTTTTAAGCGGATTCCATTCTTCCAGTTTCTTCTTCACATCTTCCGTGGTCTTGTTTTGGTTCAGCACTTCGTCCACCTTTTTACCGGCTTCATCACCGACCTTTTTAGTAACCTCTTCATTAACCACTTTTCCGGCCTCCTGAACGGCTTTATCCTTTAACTCATCCACTTTTTGTGTGGCAACGGTTTTGGCAGAGTCCAGCGCCTTATCGGCTACGGCAGTCGCTTTTTCTTTGGCTTTTTCCAATTCTTTCGACGCAACCGCACGCAGCGAATCCTTGGCCTGATTCAATGTAGCCTTGGCCACATCCGATGCTTCCTCCTGAATGGTGCTTTCGCCATCGCTGGGCAAAATTTTGAAGCCCAGTTTCGGGTTTTTGATATTGCCGGTCAGATCGAAGCGGACATTGATAAATTCGCCTTGCGCTACGTTCACGCCAAATTTAGACGCTTCACCCGATAGCCATTTCAAACCGCTGTTTGCCGCGCTGCCCACGGCATTTTTCTCCAGGGCCTTGCGCGGCACTTTGGTCAGAATTTGGTAGTTCATGTCCTGGTTCAAACCGTGCGAACCGCCGATCTTCATCGCTACATCCTTCATTTGAACATCGAAAGGTTTAACGATAACATTGCCGTCTTTTACTTCAAACCAGTTCCGGGTGTTTTGTAATTCCAGGCCGCTCAGATAGCTGACATTGAGTTTGCTTCCAATTTCGCTCAGTGGTTTAAAATTCCGCACCATGGCATTAAGGGTTTCCAGAAAACCGGCCGCCGACAAGGTGGTAAAATCGGGAATCATGTCTTTGCCCAACAAGCCGCTCATGGAGAGCGTTGTATTGAACTTGCCATCGATATACTGTGCGATGGGGGCAAGTGTTTGCACGGTCATGAAGTTTTCAAAAGCCGATTTGAAGCCCATGTCCATCATTGCCAGATTCACATCGAACATTGGTTTTGCCGGATTCTGGGTATTGTATTGTCCAGCAATTGCAACCTCGCCGCCAAGTACATTTGCGGTAAAATCATTGAGCCGCGCGGCAGCGTCCTTCACCACAATCTGGCCATCCAGATTCGTCAGGTCCATGTTGGTGTACCGGACTTTTGCGAAGTCGGCATTGATGGTCATGTCGATGTTTTCAGGGACAAGCATCACTGATTCAACCGGGGCCTCTTCCGTGGCAGGGGCGGATTCGGTCATAAACGGGTTGAGGTCAAAGTAGTTGGATTTCAGGTTAACTACGCCGGAGAGCGTTCGGTTGTCGAAGAGGTAATCCCAGGCATTGAGAATACGGCCGTTTCCGCGGATATCACTTTCATCGATGGTCATTCCAAAATCATCGAGCGCCATTTTGTTTGGTGTAAAATTGCCCTTGAGGCGCAGGTCTTTCATGTTGTAGTCTTCGTACACCATTTTCCCGATTTCGCCGTCGACCGTGAAATCCCAGCGGTCAAAAACCTGCTCAGTTGCTTCGGCACTTGCCGTCGGCACCTTGCCGTTGTCAGCGGCCGGTTCTTCCGTCATCCATTCGTTGGCATCAAAATAAGCCGAGCGCATTTGCAGGCTGCCCTTCATGGTATTTTTTGTGGAAAAGTAGGCGAGAATGTTATCGATACGGCCCGACGCACGGATATCGCTTTTGCCCAAACGCGCATCGAAGTTTTGCAACTCGACGAATTTGGGTGAAAGACTCGCGCTCAGGGCGTTGATTTTGACGGTTGGCATGCCTGTAGCCCGGTAATTCATGTTTTGAATATCAAAATTGCCAGCCATGTTCACCTGTTCGTATTGCCCGGCATCGATCTGATTCATGGAAGCTTTTGCCACAACATCTGCTTTGATCAGACCCGATAGTTCCTGTACGCCTTCCATGGGAAAAGCCTTGGAGAGTTCACCCATGTTGAGGGTACCTTTAATTTTTGTGTCGACCGTCGGGTTGGTTTCCGGTGTTTTCAAATTGAAATAACCCTCAATAGGGTTTGAGCCGATCCGCAGGGCAAAGCTGGGAATATTGACTGTCATGGCATTCAAGGAACTGGACGGACTATTCACCGAGGCATCCACATTGATATTGCTGATACCCAGCGGCAAACTGGGGTATTTGACATTGCCATTGGCAATTTTCAAATCTATTTTGAATGCCGGGTAAGTCGTTTCATTGTACTTGCCTTTCACCATACCGGCAAATTGCACCGTACCGTCGGCTTTCACCCCATCAAAATCCTGGGTGTAAGCGCCCGGAATGATCGACAGAAAGCTTTTGAAAGTGTTTTGCGGCGTGCCAAACTTCAGGTCCATCAGGTAATCCACATCGTTGGGCATTTGAAACCAGCCGTCCACCATCATTTTCAGCGCATTAACCTGCAGATCGTTTTCTTTCAGGGTAAATTTCATGGCGCCCATATCGGCATTGATGGTCGCGTTCCAGTTGGCCTTTGCATTGCGCAAATACTGCATGCCCTCGTAGTTCACCGAAAGTTTTTCCACGTCGGTTTTAGTCACCAGGTCATAAATATCGGCGTCGAATTCGCCGGAACCTTCGTGGTTGAGGCCGGTCAGTTCGGCGCGCATGTTGAGCGTACGATCGTCGTACAATACCGATCCGTTTGTGATGGCATAGCGCTCCAGCAGCATTTTTCCGCCAGCGGCGGGTTCGGCAGGTGCCGCTTCAGGTTCGGGCTTGGTAATGTCATAGTTGGCGCTTCCGTCTTCGAGCACGTACACTTTAATTACGGGCTCGGTCAGGTAAAAACCCTTAATCGTAATCTGATCGCCAAAAATGGCAGACCACAGGTCAATGGCCACGTCCATTTGTTTGCACTGGATCAGTTTTACATCTTCAAACGGACCGGTTCCGGTTATTTCAAGGCCTTGCAGGCCAATTGCCAACTGTGGAAAATGACGAAAAATGGAAAGGCTCACATCCTGAAAATCGAGCGTTGCCGTCAGGCTTTCATTGGCAGTTTGCTTAACCTGGGCAATAATTTCGTCTTTAAAAAAATAAGGTAATGCAGCCATGGCACCCACAAAAAGGACGAGTACAACGGCAATTCCAGCGAGAATTTTTTTCATGGTATATGGATTCAAAAAGGTTGAGTCAAAGAAAATCAAAAATAACTGCTGCAAAGATGCAGTCTTGTTTTCTTTTACATAAACGTTTGATTCCTACTTTTGACGCATGAATTATCAGATACATTTTTTAGATAAACAGGCAGACTTTAATAAAGCGATGGAATCAGTAGCCCAAAGCGGCTGGATTGGCTTTGATACGGAGTTTGTAGGCGAAAAAACGTACGTTCCGATCTTGTGCCTGATTCAGGTGGTTACCGAAAAGGATATTTACCTGATTGATACGCTCAGCATACCGGACCTGGACCCTTTCCTGGCCTTGCTCAGTGATCCGAATATACTGAAAATCACCCATGCCGGCGACAATGACTACCGGTTATTGAACACGTTGTACGAAACTGTCCCGCAAAACACCTTTGACACGCAAATTGCGGCGGGTTTTGTCGGGTACAACTACCCCGCCGGATTTGGAAAAATCGTGGAGCGCGAATTGCGCATTACCCTCGCCAAAAGCCATACCGTTGCCAACTGGGAAGATCGCCCACTCGATCCCAAGGCCCTGGAATACGCCATTGAGGATGTAAAGTACCTACCTGCGCTCCACACAAAACTTACAGGCAAATTGCGCAAACTGGAGCGCGAAGCATGGGCCCGCGAGGAAAACAGAAAATGGGAAACGGCAGATTGTTACTTCGTCGATCCGTACAAGGAAGTATTGGCCAACGATTACATTTATCAACTGGATTTCAAACGAAAAGTATTTCTGCTCCGGATTTTCAGCTGGCGGCGCGAAAAAGCGGCAACGCTGAACATTCCGAAAGAAGCCGTTTTGCAATCACGGCATATCAACACCGTTTTAAGGGCAATCAAAGACGGCCACCAGGCGTTTCGCGCCAACCGGACCATGCCGGAGGGCATCTGGCGGAAATACCTGCCGGAGTGGAAACAACTTTGGGAAACCAAACCACTCCAGGCTGAAATAGATTGGTTAAATGCCTTGCCCGCCGCAGTACCAGATGATCCAGATCTAGCTTGGTCTATGGAACTGGTTTACCACTTCGTCAAACACCAATGTTTGCAACACGAGATCAGTGCAGCACTCCTCTTGCCAAAGGGAGAATTTAACAAACTCAAGTCCGGCGGCGATTTCGATACTTCCTTGCTTAGCGGCTGGCGGGCTCAGCTCCTCGGGAAAAATCTGGTTAACTGGCTTTTGAAAAAAAGTAATGTCAACGTGGACTGGCAAGACAACGGTTGTTGGCTCACCATGGACTAAGCGTACTGGTCATGTTGCTGGAAATCAAAAATCTGAATATTCAATTTGAAACGCCTCATTCTGTTTCGCAGGCGGTCAAAGGGTTAAATCTGCAAATAAAGCCCGGGGAAACACTTGGCCTGGTTGGGGAATCCGGTTCGGGAAAATCCGTAACGGCACTTTCCATTATGCAGTTGCTGCCCCAAACGGCTAAAATTTCCGGTGAAATTCTTTTTTCTTCTGAAAATAAAAACTCCAGTATTGAAGCATTCTCCAAGGTTGGCGAAGCTCCCGTTGATTTGTTGAAACTATCTCCGGGAAAGCTTCGAAATATACGGGGTTCCCGCATCGCAATGATCTTTCAGGAGCCCATGAGTGCACTTAATCCGGTTTTTCGCTGTGGTTATCAAATCACCGAAACCATTCAACTGCATCAAAAAATTGCCGCATCTGAGGCGCGCGACCAAACGTACGCGCTCTTTGAAAAAGTCAAACTTGCGGATCCAAACCGCATCTTTCAAGCCTATCCGAGCCAGCTGAGCGGCGGCCAGAAGCAACGGGTAATGATCGCCATGGCCCTGTCCTGCAAGCCCGATTTATTGCTTGCCGATGAACCGACCACAGCACTTGATGTTACCGTTCAACGGTCTATCCTCGACCTTTTGATTGAGTTGAAAGCAACGGAAAACTTATCCATGCTGTTCATCAGCCACGACCTGGGAGTCATCGCTGAAATTGCCAACCGGGTCGGTGTGATGTCGGAAGGGGAATTAGTCGAGACCGGTTTGGTAAATCAGGTATTAAAAAATCCGCAGCACCCCTACACTAAGGGCCTGGTTGCATGCAGACCCTCGTTGAAGCAAAAGGTGCGACGACTTGCCACTATTGATGATTTTCTACAACAGCCGGAGTTCAAAACCATTCCAGTTACCAATGCCGAGATTAGCCGGCGCCGGAAAAACATTTACGGCCATTCACCGATTTTGGAAACAAAGGATTTGAGCGTTCGGTACCCGATCCAACGGCATTTTTGGGGTAGTCCGAGTCGTTGGCACCAGGCACTCGACAAGATCAGCCTGGAAGTATATCCTGGTGAAATATTCGGACTGGCCGGTGAATCAGGCTGCGGGAAAACGACATTGGGAAAAGTGATCAGCCGCCTGCTATCGGCCCAGGAAGGGTCTATTTGGTTTCGAAAACTAAACTTAAACGAATTACCCGATGATGGTTTTCGTACGGTACGCCGCGAAATCCAGATGGTCTTTCAAGACCCCTACGCTTCGCTAAACCCGCGAATGACCGTAGGCGACGCTGTGCTCGAACCAATGACAGCCTACAAACTGGGCGCCTCCCGCCGGCAACGGGCCGACAAGGTGGTCGAACTACTGGAAACCGTAGGGCTCGAAGCTGACCACGCCAAACGCTTTCCCCGGGCTTTTTCCGGCGGGCAGCGCCAACGCATTTGCCTGGCCCGGGCGCTTGCCTTGCAACCCAAGTTGCTGGTTTGTGATGAAATTGTTTCCGCCCTGGATGTTTCCATACAGGCTACCATTTTGAATTTGCTGCTGGATTTGCAGGAAAAATTCGGGCTTACCCTGATTTTTATTTCCCACGATCTTAGCGTAGTCCGGCAAATGTGCGACCGGGTGATGGTGATGAACCGGGGAAAAGTGGAAGCCATTGGACACCCGGAGACCTTGTTTGAGCACCCGCAATCGCCCTATGTCCAAAGCCTGATCGATTCAATTCCAGGAAGTTAAGCCAAAAAAAGAGCCATCCCGGATTTGGAATGGCTCTTCTGTTGTTAGCAGGTCGGGGAAATCTCCCGTATCTAACGGGTTAGTGACAAATCAAGACTTTCTCAACAGCAATCCCTTCGGGTGTCCGCACGGAAAGCAGGTACGTTCCGGAGGCCAGATTGCCGACGTTAAAGCGTACCTATCCGGATTCAAAATTAGTCAGGTGTTCAGACAGTTGCACCTGGCCAAGGCCGTTCATCAGGGATACCACAGCCGTATTGGTCGGTTTGCCAAAATCCAGGTTTACCCGCAACACATCCACGGCCGGATTGGGCAGCATTTCGATGTTTACATCCAGCTTGGCAACCGTTGTTTTAGTGGAATTGCCCGGATCAAAGCCATCCAGTTGAAGGCGAAGCGCATGAATGACGCCATTCCAACCCGGGCTCATTGTACCAATAAGTAAGCGGATTGTGGGGAAGTTCACATAGTTCTGCCCGGTATTGGGGCTTACGCTATAGCTGGGCATGATGCCCTTGCCTGCCGCGACACCATCATACGATAACGAGACGTAATAAGGGTGGTTGGGTTTTAAATCAACCGAAAAAAGAGTGGGATCATTCAAACTGGCCAAAGGCACCGAAAACAAACTGTCGGCGCCTTCCGTGCCTTTGATCTGATAAACGGTAAGCCCTACAAGGCCGGCCGCCAAATCATCAAAGGTGCCGGAATTGGGTGTGAATTCCCATACCCCATCATCATCTACATCGGCATCATAGAGATAGACAAAAAGGTCATTTTCACCTTGTGAGGCATTTGGAGTGTATAATTCAGCAGCATTGCTCAGGCCGAAGGTTACGTATTTAGCCAGACCTCCGGATTCATTAGATAAAATGAGCGTTCCGTATTGCGTGAATAAACCGGCATTTGCAAAAAGATCGTCCCTGGAAGCTCCTCCGGGTTGAACCATCAGATTGTCATGCGCAAAGGTGTAATCTGTTTGTTCAAAGTAAGCGACCGTAGAATCTCTTTGTCCACCGGAATATACATCGTTGGAATAGGTAATCTTAAACTTACCCGGAACGGCTGGTGGCACATAAGATGGAAAAAAGTAGATGAGATTATCAACACCCGATTCGGCAGAATCAACAATACGATCCAAAGTAACCATATTCCCATCCGGCTCTTCTACAACGGCCTTTAAACCCACATCATAAATAGTCGTTGGTTCCCGGTTAATAAATACCACCCCAATATGATCAAGCGTATCCACCTGAGAAACCGGCGTGGCGTAATGGTAGGCGGCAGTTGGGAAAATCATGGTGGGGAAACCAAAACAAACTTCCACCGTTCCACCGGCATCCAATATCCCGGAGATTTCCTCTCCGGTTTGGCGTTGAATAAATACTGCAGGGATAGTAACGGAGTCTGCGTTCGTATTTCCCGACATACCACCAAAATAGGTTGTAGCATCAAAAAAAGCAGCACAAGGTTGGTCCAAACTGTTAGAATAGTGGTTCGTAACAATCACGGCCTTGGCGCCGGCTTTTTGGGCATTAAAGACCTTCTGACTAAAATCACAATCGCCGCGACGAATCAAGGCAATTTTATCGGTAAGGCTCCCGGGGGTTAAGGCAGTGCAGCCCAACGAGTCGGGGCTAGCCCACACAACTTCTCCGCAAAGTTCTTCGGTGATTGCACCGCCAAACGAAGCTTCGATCCAGCCGCATTCGGTAAAGGTATTTTGCAAGAGTTGAGCAATACTTGGCGGGGAAACGATTTCCATAACAAAACCGTTGTCAGTAGTTCCCTGCGCATTGGAGGTTTGAACAGCTGTTACCTGAAAACCAACAGTGCATAACAGCCCAAGCAGAAACGTAAGGTTTCTTTTCATAACACAAGAGGATTTAAAAAATTAGAAAATGATCATCGGTAATAATACTCTATCAGGCTTCGGAGTATACCGAGGTCTTTCCTTGGGCATATTCGGTAAAAAGTTTACTGAATCTGGCTTAGTGTAGGTGGGAATTACAAATTTAAACTGCGACAGGACTGCCGCACGGTGGCAAAAGTACTTTTTTACGTTAAAAATTTACCGTCAGCCTATTTTTTTTCAACCGGCTACTTTGAAATGCAATCCCAATTCGGGCTATACGGTTCAATTAAAAACTTGGTCCGTTAACTTTTTATTTAAACCTTTATAAGGCTAATACGTCAAAGCCGGAAAATCGCCCAATAGCCTGTTTGCCCACTATTTCTTCACTCTAACAGACACCCGACTTCATGGCTTCCCTTACACCCTTATCAGGCGCCTTAGGGCAACGGCGTGCAGCCCATTTGCTCCGCCGCGCCAGTTTCCGATTTACTAAAGCAAAAGTTGACGAACTGGCCGGGATGACTGCCAGCCAGGCGGCAGCAAATTTGCTGATCAGCCCGCCACTTCAGATGGACCAGCCCGTGTACGACAACCCCAATTCCGACCCGGTGGAAAACACCACCTGGCTGATTCCTTCCGGCCTGGATCTGCCATCCGACAACAACACCCTCCGGCGCTATGTGATGGCCTGGTGGGTCAATGAAGCCCTCCACGACCCCGGTGTGACCCAGAAAATGGTGTTGTTCATGCACCAGCACATGATAGTTACGGCCAATGCTTCCGGCAATGCACAGTTTTTCGACTACCTCCGTCTGTTGCACTGGGGCGCCATGGGCAATTTCAAAAAACTGGCAACAAAAATGGTAACCGACAATTCCATGTTGGTTTACCTGAACAATCAGCAAAACACGGCAAACAACCCCAACGAGAATTTTGCCCGCGAGTTTTTGGAATTATTTACCATTGGCAAGGGCCCACAAATTGCACCCGACGATTACACCAATTATACTGAGTACGATATTGCCCAGGCTGCCCGGGTGTTTACCGGTTTCAGGGTCCGCAATCAACGCGATATGCTCGACCCGGAAACCAATATCCCGCGAGGCAATGTGGTGATCAATCAGCATGACAAGAATAACAAGGAATTTAGCGATAAATTCAATAAAACAACGATTTCCGGCGCTCAGACCGCCAATGCCATGTGGACAGAACTGGATGATTTTGTTAACATGGTGTTCAACCAGGAAGCAACTGCCCGCACCTTTTGCCGCCGGCTATACCGCTGGTTTGTCAGCCGGAAAATCACCCCGGAAATAGAAAACGATATTATCGAACCATTGGCAACCACCTTCCGGATCAGCAATTATGAAATTAAACCCGTACTCAAGCAGCTATTGCAAAGTCAGCACTTTTATGATGCCGACGATTCGGACAATACGGATGAAATCATTGGCGGATTGATCAAATCCCCGTTGGAGATCACGCTTCAGATGCTTTCGTTTTTCAATGTTCCCATTCCAAGTCCTACCGGCGATCCCACACAGCATTACCAACGCCTGTATTCCACTGGGATCATTCAGCGGGTTCTGTTACCGGCAGGTTTACCCTTATTTTACCCGAATGACGTTGCCGGTTACCCCGGTTATTACCAGGAGCCTGAATACAGCCGCCAATGGTTCAACTCCAGTACTATTATTGCGCGCTATAAGTTTCCGAAACAACTGACAACCGGGCGCATGAGTTATGGCGCGTCTCCAAATGCACAGTTGTTTTTCCGGCTCGACATCGTTCCCTTCGTCAAAAACAGCAATGTGTTTAGTGATCCGCTCGATCCGTATGCGCTGGTGCAAGACCTGCTGAGCTACCTGCTGCCCGAGCAAATTGATAACGATCGTTTTAATTATTTTTACATCGACGTGTTTTTGGATCACCTGCCGCCCGCCGACTGGACTTATGAGTGGCAGAATTACCTGGATAAAGGTGACGATACAGAAGTGCGGATTCCGCTTGAAAAATTGCTCAATGCAATCATGTATTCACCCGAGTTTCAAACCTATTGAGTGACACCACACCGCACCGGTTTATGCACTCAATTCCTAAATCATTCAATCGCTCAATACAATGAAACGTCGCAACTTTCTAAAAATACTACCGACAGCCGGAGTCTCTTCTTTTGTAGTAAACGGTTTTAACATGAAACCGTTTGCAAACAGCAAAATCGCAAAAATCATTGCCGATTGTGATGGCCTCCAGGAACGCGCGCTCGTGCTTATCCAACTTAAAGGCGGCAACGACGGCGTGAACAACCTCATTCCCATAGCCCAATACGATACCTATGCCAACCTGCGTCCTACCACGCGTATCCTGGATACGGCCTACATCGATTTGGATACTACCGTTAAGGATAATAAACGGGTGGGGTTGCACCCCGCTATGACTGCCATCAAAGAACTCTACGACCGGGGTTGGGTAAACGTGCTTCAGGGTGTAGGCTATCAACTCCCGAATCAATCGCACTTCAAAAGCACCGATTTGTGGCTGACCGGTGGTGATGGCACGCCGGACAATTTCAACCTGCAATCAGGCTGGATGGGCCGATCCATGCAGGCGCTCTTCCCCGATGTTGAAGGTGCGCCAACGCCCGACATGCCCGACCCATTAGGTATTCAGGTTGGCGATTCGAACCCCTCACTCGGTTTTCACACCGAAACCGAACACCAAAATGCGATCAATCTGACCGGTCAGGATCCCGCGGGTTTTTACTCGCTGGTGCAGACCATTGGAGGCGCACCTATTCTCAACATCCCCGACAGCGACCACGGCGAAGAACTTGCCTACATCATGTCGGTCGAACAAAGTGTAAACAAATACGCCCAGCGGATTACCGATGTTTTCAATGCCGGTTCCAATAGTGGCAGTTATCCTGCAACCGGACTGGCAAATCAGTTGAAAACAGTGGCCCGGCTCATCCGGGGCGGTTGCAAAACCAAAATCTACCTGTGTTCCCTTGGCGGCTTCGATACGCACAGCGCGCAGGTTGATTCAGGCGACACTTCCATGGGCACGCATGCCGAGCTCCTTCAAAACCTATCCGAAGCGGTTAAGGCATTTCTGGATGATCTGGAATCTATGGGGATTGCAGATAAGGCTTTGGCTTGTACCTTTTCCGAGTTTGGGCGTTCGCCGGTAGAAAATGGTTCCTTTGGTACCGACCACGGTACGTTGGCGCCGATGTACATTTTCGGAAAAACAGCAAATCCCGGCATATCGGGAACCAATGTTGACTTGGGCAACCTGACCAATGGGAACCAATTGCAGGGTATTCAGCATGACTACAGGCAAGTATTTGCCACCCTGCTACAGGATTGGCTTGGCGCAAATGATTGGGTCATGGAAGAAACCCTGTTCCAGGATTTCCAAAAACTGCCACTTGTTGGCGCCGGACATATCGTTGATCCGCAATGCTACTATGGTGGCTCCACTACCATCATCGATCCACGGCCCGGGAAATTGCAGCAGTTAAATATTTTCCCAAACCCGGCTTCTGCATCCGCTGAAATAACGTTCAACACAACCGAGTCTTTCCAGGCGCGTTTGAGTGTACACAGCCTTGGCGGATCAGTTGTTTCCAACAACACGGTACAGGTTTTCGCTGGTGATAATCGGTTTTATGTCGATGTGAACACGCTGCCACAGGGCGTTTATTTTGTCCGACTGGAAAATGTGGTCAATGGAATGGCCAACGTGGTCAAACTAAGCGTGACCCGGTAACGGTTGAGTATAAAATTAGTCGTTTGGCATTTCAGACAAGGGCAGAAGTACAAGTTAATTGTACAACTGCCCTTGTCAACTGCCTTGTTTTTCCGGTAATTGATCGAAATTTGCGGGGAGTAGTAAACATATTTACCCGGTTCGGTCGTTTCAAGACCGTGCATGCACCGCAAACTTCCTGAAATGCAACGTTTATTCCTGTTTATTTCCCTTTTCTTCATAGCGCAGCAATATTTGATTGCACAAGCCAATGCCGATTGCGCTACGGCATTTGACATTTGTAAAAAGCAAGCCTACCATTTTGATAAGTTGGGTGGCGAAGGCAAGGATAACCATGAGGCCGATTTTATCGCCTGTTTTATGAACGGCGAAAATTTTGGTCAGGCGGAGGAGAATTCGGCCTGGATAAAATTTGAAATTGAAAAAACCGGCAGCCTGACTTTCGCCATTACCCCGCACCGTATTGATGACGACATCGATTTTGTGGTGTTCAAACTCCCGGCAAATGGCGATTGTGCACAAAAACAGATCGTACGTTGCATGGCTTCCGGTGATCGCCGTGAAAATGCGCTCTCCAGCCCTTGCATGGGTGAAACCGGCTTGCGCGATGGTGAACGCGATGCCAGCGAAGACGCCGGCTGTTCCGACCCCGGCGACAATGCCTGGCTGGCGCCTTTGCGCGTGGTAAAAGGCGAAAAATATGTCATCCTGGTGAGCAATGTATCCTCCAGAGGTCCGGGTTTTAGCATTCGCTTTGGCGGATCCGCCAAGCTTCCCTGCGACGAGGATCCTCCCAAACCTGTAGCAGCAAAGCCCACTCAGCCTAAACCTGTGGAAAAACCCAAGCCGGAACCCGTGGTACAAAAACAGGTAAAACCAGAAACAATTGGTGGCCGCAGCGTCGAAGTAAATGAAACCGTGAAGGTGAAAGCACGGACTATCAAACTTCGAATTTGGGACAGTCAGGTAGAAGATGGCGATATCATCTCGGTATACCTGAACGACGAAAAAGTCATCGATCACCTGTACCTCCGTTCCAAACCGCAAGAGTTTGAAATCCAACTTCCTCCGGGAAGGGAACACTACCTGACCGTATATGCCGATGATTTTGGCAAATCGGAACCCAATACCGCGCGCGTCCTGATTTTTGACGGAACCCGCGAGCAGGAAATCGACCTGGTTGCCGAGCGCAAAAAGCAGCAAAGTATCAAAATCATCACGGATTAAACTTTGTGTGGATAATTGTTGTTCGGAAAAATGTATCCTGGCAATTGCCGGCTCATCCTAACTTGTTCCATGCTTGGTTTTCGTTTTTCAGAATACACACCCGATCCCAACCAGTCGATTTTCGACCGGTTGTTTAAAATTTTCCAGGAGTTAATGCTCTATACCTCCGGAAATGTGGAGGAAGCGTTGTCCTGGCTTACTGAGTTGGATAAGGAATACAATTTGACTACCCCTGACTACGGTATCGGAGACTTTATCCGCGACCTGGAAGAACAGGGTTATATCCGGCGGGATGGAAATGGAGAAGGAGGTCTTGGCCCTACATCAAAACTGGAGATCAGCCTGCGGCAAAAAAGTTTGGATGATATTTTCGGCGACTTAAAAAAAGCCAAAAGCGGTAAACACAGCACCGGCTTTATCGGTCAGGGCGATGAGTTTACTTCTGATGTAAAACCTTACGAGTTTGGCGACAGCCTGGAAAACCTGGCCATCACGAATTCCCTGCGCAATGCTTACATCAACCACGGAATTGATGAATTTCACCTGACGCAGGATGACCTTGAGGTGTATGAAACCTATTACCAAAGTCAGATGTCATCGGTGCTGATGATCGACATTTCGCACTCCATGATCCTGTACGGTGAAGACCGGATCACACCGGCCAAAAAAGTGGCGCTTGCCCTGGCGGAGTTTATCCAGACCCGATTTCCAAAAGACACCCTGGACATCCTGGTTTTTGGAGACGACGCCTGGCCAATCGAGTTGAAAGATATACCCTACCTGCAAGTGGGGCCTTACCATACCAACACCGTGGCCGGCCTGGAACTCGCCATGGATATTTTGAAACGCCGGCGTAACCCTAACAAGCAAATCTTTATGATTACCGACGGCAAACCGACTTGCATTAAGTTGGGTAAGCGGTACTACAAAAACGCCTTTGGGCTCGACCGTAAAATTGTCAATCGCTGCCTCAATCTGGCACTTCAGTGTAAAAAACTGGATGTACCCATCACCACCTTCATGATTGCCCGCGACCCGTATCTGGTCCGGTTTGTGGAAGCATTCACACAAGCCAACAATGGTAAAGCATTTTATTCCTCCCTTCAAGGTCTCGGCTCGTTCGTCCTGCAGAATTATAAAAAGCACAAGCGGAAATAATTCAAATACGGAGTGCAGCGTTGCGAGTGCGGAGTGTCCCTCATCTCGTTGAATAAAAATTTGCCACATTTCCATCTCCAACAAAAGGCTGTACCGGGAAGATGCCCCCCGCACTCGCAACTCCGTACTCGAAACTCCGCACTCCGTATTACCTTTGCGCTATGTACATCCTGCTCATCTCGATCATCATAGGGCTGTTTATTGCCATGTTGTTTGTCAACCTGTACTTCCGGGCCAAGGTGCTTAAAGTATATGGAGTCCTGGTGCGCAACAGAGTGCAATTTGGCGCTGCACATATTTTTAACCGGCAGAAGCTCGAAGCGGAGGTGCTCACGAAGTACCCGCAGTTTAAAAATGAGATCGAAACCTTCATCCGGCATATGCGGTATTCCATTCAAATGGCATCTGTATTGATTGCGTTGATCACAGCGTTTGGAGCGGTGCTGATGTACTTCAGATAGATTATGACAAAACGGAAGATAGGCTTATTTGGCGCCGGGCATCTCGGCAAAATTCACCTCAAATGTATTTTGGCTACTGAAGACTGGGAACTCGTCGGTTTTTACGATCCCAACGATAAAAATGCCGAAGCGGCTGTAGCGCAGTTTGGCGTTCGCCGGTTCAAATCTGTCAACAGTCTTTTAAAAAAAGTTGATGCCGTAGACATTGTCACCCCGACTCCGGAACATTTCAAACTGGCTTCCAAAGCCATACGGGCTGGCAAACATGTTTTTATCGAAAAACCGGTTACCGATACGATCCGGCAGGGTAAAAAATTGCTTCAACTGGCTGCCCAATTTGGCGTAACGGTACAGGTTGGGCATGTCGAGCGCTTTAATCCGGCCTATCTTGCCCTCCGGGATATTCCATTAAATCCAATGTTTATCGAGAGCCACCGCCTGGCCGCTTTTCAGCCCCGAGGCACTGAAGTTTCCGTTATCCTCGATTTGATGATCCACGATCTCGATCTGGTGCTACACCTGGTTCAGTCGCCGGTAAAACGCGTGAGTGCCAGTGGTGTAGCTGTTCTCAGCCAAACACCCGATATTGCAAATGCCCGGGTTGAATTTGCCAATGGTTGTGTGGCCAACTTAACAGCCAGCCGGATTTCTTTAAAGCAAATGCGGAAAATGCGGCTCTTCCAGCAGGATGCTTACATCAGCCTCGATTTCCTGGATAAAAGCACGCAGATTGTACGCCTGTTTGATCAAGAGGACCCCAACCTTCCTTCTTTGGACAATCTGATGGAATTTGAAACGCCTAACGCCGGCAAAAAATGGCTACATCTGGAAATGCCCGATACCCTGCCCATTAATGCAATTCAGGTGGAATTGGAAACATTTGCCGAGTGTATTCGAACCAATAAGACACCCGCTGTTTCCTTAAAGGATGGTTTTGAAGCCCTGCGGCTTGCCCACCGTATTTTGCAGGAAATCGATAAAAGACGGGCCAATTCGCTGCCAAACCGGGATGGATTAGGAAATTAAGTACTAAATAATCCCCTTTTAAGGGATTTTTAGCCTCCAACTTATTCAGACTTAAGCAGGCCCGCCGATACTTGTACTGCGATTCAGCGCAGCCATATGAAGCAGTTCCATTGGCTCCAATACAAACCATGTTAAACCCACAAGCGCAAACCCGAAAACGGTTGCTGAGTCCCGCTCCGGGTCCGACTTGTTAAAACCAATTCAATTATGCCAGCCTTTAATGCAGAAATCGAACTTAGTGCAGGCTTTCAAATTTTGAATGAGAATGTAACCCTGGGTGCCGAAAGCGCCGACGGCACGCCGATCTGGACGTTTGCCGGTGACACACCAACCAACCGTATCCTCTCTACCGACCAAAGTCTTCGAGTCAATGTGAGTTGGACCACCCAAGGCCCGCTCGCTACGCTCATGGGTGGCTGCAAGTACGTTTGCCGTATTTTTCTGGAGCAAATGGGACAGAATGAAGCCAGCCCGGGTGTTTACACCACTGTGGTGAACCACATCCCGGTCGTTGGTCCAACAGCCTATTCGCCGTACATCACCATTCCGGCAGGTCTTCAGGAGGGTGTTTACCGTGTCGTATTCAGCCTGAATATGGTCGGCCCGACAAACAATCCGATTCCGGTTGCCGGATTTGCCGATCTGGGTTTCCTCCAGGTATTTGCAAACTAATCGGCCCTGCAAAGCATTTCAACGCTACAGAAGCCCCAACAAGGGGCCTCTGTAGCCATTTTGTTTAAACGTACCAAAAAATCAAATCCAATGAAAGCGCAGAAAAAAGCATCCTACGCATCCTACGATTTTTCCCTAAAGTCACCGTCGGAGCAGCCGGGTTTTGAGGTTTTTGAGGATACCCGGCATAAGTGTTGGCGTTTCTATGGTAATGATGTTGAAGGGCAGGCAGCTTTGTTTAGCCAACCGTATGCAACGGCGGAATCGGCGCAACGCGGGTTGCAAACGACCATCCGCCTCTTAAAAAAGAAGCGCAGCCGGGTACTTGAATCGCCCGACGGCTTCCAGATTGTCATTCAATCCGGTAACCACCAGGAGCTGGCCCGCAGTCGCAATTATTCAGAAAAGGAACCTGCCACAAAATTGTTACAATATTTCTTGAATGTAGCATCTGCCGCGAGCCCGGTAATTGATTCGAAACCTACACCGGCGGCCCAACCTGAAGTGCCCAGGATTAATGAACAACCATCAGACAAGCCCTTCCGGTATGCCTTCAGGTTGTTTTTTTACCCTTCAGAAAAAAAGGAAGGTTACCGGGGCAGAATTGAAAATATCAATAACCCCTCAGCGTGCGCCAGTTTCGAAGGCCTGGATGCCAACGCAATCTTAGGGTTCCTGCAAACACAGCTCATACAGAAAACCACACCAGACAAAATTGCTTCCAACCAGCCTGAACCGGAATTTGACACCTTGACCGCACAGATTACGCCCGGACCTTCAGCCTCTTCAGTCGTTAGCAGAAACCAAACCGGTACCACAATTGATCTGATGCTACAAACAGAATTACCACTACCAGCAGGTTCAAAAATCGCCCTGGAAAGCAGTGTGGTTTTTGCACAGCGAATCGACTCTGGCGAGCAAACAATGTTCTCCAACCTGCCGGGAACACTCCAGGCAGATGGTCAAATCAAACTCCAGGCAGAAATAAAAACACTGGCGACCGGTACCTATTACCTCAACGCCAATGTTTGGCTCAGACAGGGAACGGGAAAAGCCAGACATTGTATTCATGGAACCGGCTGGCTGCAGCTGTTATAAATTTCGGGATTGTTAATTTGCCAAGGAATGGGTGTTTTCCAATCCGGCTGGCACAAAGGAGCCTTCGTGCAAGATGTAGGGATCTTCGCCTTCCCGAACAGAGACTACCCCGGTCTGCAAATTCATTCGCCGTTCATAACCCGGGCAGAGGGGGCATGAATAGATGATCCAGTTCCCCTGGCGTTTCGATGTACATACATGGCGGGGAGTTTCGGATGCTGCATCAAAATTTAATAGCATAAGTGTGTGTGTTAATGGCCTCGATATCTACTCAAAATTCGTTGTTTTAGAACAAAAAGTCTGCCTAAAGGCAAAATTTCTGCTTTAAAGTGTTGAGTTCAAACCAACGTAGCCGACTATCACAGTAATCAAGTCGTACCACACGCCAAGAATTTATTCTGGCTTATACCAAGGGCAACTGCAGATTAGCTAAGCAGTTGATATCCAATTAACCAAACACCGTCCTAAGCATGACTGCCCCCCGAATTGTCATTATTGGAAAAACAAATTTCCATTTTGACCCTGTGCAATTTCCGGAACTCCAGCATATTGAATTTACGACTGTCCCCGAAAAATACCCGACAGAGCGCCTCGATTATCTGGCTCCATTTCACATGGTAATTCTGGACACTGCCTCTGGGTCTGAGGCAACTTTAGAACGCATCCGTGTGTTACGCCGGTTATACAGCTTTCTCCCAATTGTACTGATGGCAAACAATCCCAATCCGTCGTACCTGGTGCAAGCCTATCGCAATGGGCTCACAGACTGTCTGTTGCTACCGCTTTCAGCGGAGCAATTTGGCTTAATGGCATCTGCTTATGTAAAACCAGATCAACCTAATTCGCAGAACCATGCTCTGTGTTTTTTACCCAATGCCGCTTTATTGGGCTGGAAGCCTTCCGCTATTGAAATGGATGCGGATATTTCTACCTGCTTCCTGGGCACTTTCCGGCTTTTCAAAAAAGGCAAGCGCATCGATTTGCCTGGTGGCGCCCGGCAACGTTCTCTACTGGCCTATTTGTTTTTTCATGCGGCATCCAACATCCACCGAGATAAGATCATTAGGTGGTTCTGGCCAGATCATGATCCCGAATGTGCAAAAAACAACCTGAACGTTGCCATTTGCAATCTGCGCAAATTCCTGGAAAAACATATGGGCAAAGAGGTCATTTGCTTTCGCAACGATTATTTTTTTATCAACCCGGATTTGGTGTTGTACAACGACACAAATGCTTTTTTACAGGCATTTTACCAGGGAAAAGAATGTGAACGCCATGACAAAGCCGGGAAAGCAGCTCAATGGTACCAAATGGCTGCGCGGCTAGGCTCCGAATTTTTGGAAGAATTTCAACAGGAGGATTGGACTGTTTGGCCACGCGAAGAGTTCACGGAAAAGTATTTCCATGCGCTGGATGTATTGAGCACCTACCAGTTGGAGAACCGACAATTTGACGCGGCGCTTGAAACCTTGCGAAATATGTTATACAAAGACGATTGCCTGGAATTTGTCCATAATAAAATCATGGCCTGCTACTTGGCGCTCGGCAAAAAGGAAAAAGCAGTGCGGCAATTTCACGAATGCGAGCGAATTTTGAAAGAAAAACTGAATATGCGGCCCTCATCTGAAACCGAAGCGCTATACCGTACTGCCGTGGGCATACGACGTGCCTGAGCCGCGGTGAAGCAACTACATAAAAAAACGGTTTCCAGAGAGTCCCTGGAAACCGTTTTTTTATGTAGTTGTGAAATTTAAACATTCGGAATGGTAAGCACCTGGCCCGGGTGTATAATATCCGGGTTGTCCAGAATATCCCGATTGGCGTTAAAAATAACTTTGTATTTCATCATATCCTCGTAGTAATGCTGGGCAATCTTGCTGAGGCTTTCACCTTTGACAACTGTGTGTTTTGCATAATAGCCGGTATTAGCCACCCGGATGTCTGCCTTGATGTCGGTGGGTTTTTCGCCGCCTATAGCTTTGATCGCATCCCAAATCTGGTTCTTTTCATACTGACAATCTACGGTACCGAAAACTTTAAGAACGCCGTTTTCTTCTTCAACTTTTCCTCCTTGCACATTCATTTTTTCGCCGAGCGCGAGTACACTTTGGTATTTGTCTTTAACAGTCATAATTGAATAATGGTGTTTGAGTTTTTAAAATGTATTTTCTGCAAAATTAAGTCTATCAGGTTAAAAGCTACAATGGATTATAGAATTGAATCAATAACGACCTTAATACGCAAGCATTTTAATCGGTCACTGAAAATTTTGAGAAAAGAAATCGACAACCCGCTCATCAGTAATAACATCTTGTGGGCGGATCGGCTTGCGCAACACAATGCCCTCGAGCGTACGGCAGCGACTTAGCGCCACGTATAGTTGCCCGTGTTCAAAGGCTCCGGCGCCTAAGTCGATCAAGACCCGGTTAAAGGTTTTGCCCTGACTTTTGTGAATAGTAATTGCCCAGGCCAGCTTCAGTGGAAATTGGCGGAACGAACCTATCGACTCGGTTTCAATATCACCTGTAGCACCAGAAGTATATCGAATAATTTCCCAATCCATTGGCGTCACCACCAGCGTCTGTTTTTTCCCGATGGAGTTTTCTACCTCCACGGTTAATTGATTGGCTTTTAATTCGATAACACGGCCAATGGTTCCATTCACAAAATTCTTTTCCGGGTCATTTTTCACAAACATTACCTGCGCGCCGACCCGCAACTTTAACGCAGCTTCTGTAGGATAAAGCGAGGGATCAAACTGCCCTTTAACCTCCGCCGTATACACCTGTTCCGAGCCGGAAAGACGCTCCAGAGCGGCCCTGTTAATCCGGTCCGCTGTGGCATTACGGGCGCTTAGCGTGATGTAGCCTTCTGTTTCCTCAAAGTCGGGTATCCAACGTTCATTCAGATCTGCCAAATCATCGTAATCCAGCTGATTTACACGGATCGCTTCAAGCAGGCGCAAAAAGTGGCGCGACTCCTGGCGATAAACTTTGCTTAGTTCAAGCATTTCAATTTGAAATGCCGGTTCCTGGAATACTTTGGCTGAAAAAAAATAGGGGGTACGGTAATAGTCGTGGAAATATGCGCTCTCCACCGGGTCATTCGTTACAACCGGAGGAAGTTGGAAAGGGTCGCCAAACAGTACAAGCTGTACGCCGCCAAATGGCCTGAGATTTTCCCGGTTTACCTGCAAAAACAGGTTGATTGCATCCAAAACATCGGCACGGACCATGGATATCTCATCGATAATCAGCACCTCAAGATTGCGATAGAGCCGCAATTTATCCTTGCGCAAAATCCGTTTGGCAGCTTCTTGTGGGGTAATTATTCGCGGCGGAAATCCAAAAAAGGAATGGATCGTTTGACCCAAAACATTCAATGCCGCAACGCCTGTTGGCGCCAATACCGCAGTTTTTTTTCGGGTAGTATTTCTGAAAAGTTGAAGCAAGGTGCTTTTCCCTGTACCTGCCCGCCCGGTTATAAACATACTGTTCGATCCTTTTTCAAGCGCATCTAATACATACCTGAAATCGGGATTGAGCATCAAGGGCGTTTTCTGCAACATACGTCAGCCAGTAGCATTTTGGCGAAGATAATACTTGGAGATGAAGTACCTGAGCCCTGTCCGGATTGACACAAAAAAAATTGGGAGCAGTAGAACGCTATCTACTACTCCACAATTTTGGGAGCCCCTTTGGGCTCTAAATAATGTGTTCCAGAATTTTCGCACTAACTCACGATGTGAAGAATGTTTTCATCCCAAACAGGTTGATCCAAGGTTTGGGTGGGGGCATATGCTTAAAGAAAAAATGGGGAGCCAGATATCGGAGCACCAATCCTAAGTCGCCTTTTTGTGACCGTTGAAAGAAGGTGCGTTCCAGTGCATAATTTGGTTGGCGCCCTGCAGGGTCTGTCATGGACGCCATCATTGTACCTGTCTTGCTTTGAGGTACAGGGCCCAAAAATCGCTTACGGGTGTGGGTAGCCTCCTGGTCGAAGCCAATGTTCCGAACCAGATTGGAGGTTGGGTTCAGGCAAGCGCCTTTATTTTTTAAAATGGTATAAAACCAGGCGTAATCCCAGGTATCGATTTCACCATTCCGGGTACTGGCAAATTTGTCGTACAGGTACAACCGGGCCGTCGTACTGGCTGAGATAGCGGAAAAACCACTGCCAGCATCAAGCCAGGATTCATCCAAACCTGAAAAGAAGGGGTCATACTGAAGCCAGGACCGCCGCCAGGTAGCCCATCCCCAAATAAAAGGGAAACGGGAAAAAACATAACTCGATGCCATTCGCTGCATCTGCCAGGCACAGGGATTTGACCCGGAAATATGCCATACATCTTCGTCATCGCGGTATTTTTCCAGTAAGCTGGCGCAGTACGTGAAAAAGGATTCATCCGGTAAACAATCGTCTTCCAGTATAATCCCTTCTTCCACATGCTGAAAAAACCAGGATATGCCGGTAGTGACTGCTTTCCGGCAACCGTGATTCTCTGGTAGGAAATTAGTATGAACTGTGCAGTCCCAATCTACCTGATCGATAACAGCCCGAACTGCTGCGCATTTTTCTGCCTCGCCGGCAACCGTTTTACGCGGACCATCGGCACTGACAAACAACTGAGTTGGTCGGATGCGCCGGATTTGTTGGAACACCTGATTGGTATGCTCAGGCCGGTTGAAAACAAGAAAAAGTACAGGTGTAGAAAAGGCCATAGTCTTGGGTAATAAGCGTTAATTAAAGCCTGTTTTCTAGTTATACACCCGTTATTTCAAGACTGCACACTAGATTTTGGACTACAGAAAAAATGGAATGAAGTTTCATTGCTCTGTAAGCCGGGACAAATGTGCAGGCGTGCCTTTTAAAGCCGCATTAAAGGGAAATTAAAAGAAAATTAAAAGGAAAATGGTGGTATTCTGCCCGGCTTAAATACCTTGAGGAGGCATATTTTGGCCTGTAAAATACCCGGCAATTTCATCGCTATGGACTACATTGAAATATTAGTTAAACTGCGCAAAATCATCCGTTCCATCAACCTCGAAAGCAAGCGTATTGAAAAACAATACGGCATTAGTATTCCGCAGTTGCTATGCCTGAAATATTTATCCGAACAGCCGGGCTACCGGGCTACGGCCAGTCAGCTGAAAGATTTTATTAAACTAAACGCAAGTACAATTTCCGGAATCCTTGCCAGACTGGAAGCCAAAGGTTTGACTGCCCGGTTGGCAAACCCCGAGGACAGGCGCGTAAGTGATATCATTTTAACTGCTCAAGGCGCCGATATATTAAAGCACTCGCCAGTAACCTTACAGGAAAAATTATCCAAACATTTGGCGAGTTTAACGGATGCACAAATCCAGGAATTGAATAAAAACATTGACCTTCTGGTTCAAATTTTGGAAGCGCAGGAACTGGAGGCATCGCCCGTGATTACCATTCAGGAACTCGGCAACTAAAATCTAGTTCGACAACTGTCTCTACTCTTAGTTTCTATAGAAAGTATATTTTTTTAACTTTGCTTTTTTAGTGGTATATCTAAACCTGTTTTCCAAATACCTGGAAATATAGCGACATGTCCACGTTTAAACCAACTCAAGCAAGTTATTTTCTACAGAAATCAAATTATTCAAAAACGCATTTTTCGCACTAAGCGACACCCTGTAAAATCAGGGGTTCCTACCCTATTTGTATTTGTTTTATTCCTAAGCACGGTGCATTTAGCAGGGGCTGTACCCACAGCATCTTTTGAGAACCCGCAGGGGCAACAGACCAAATCCGGATATTTTAAACTACAGTGGACAATTTCCCCTGCTGAACTACAAAGCGGCACATATGCTTACGAAGTGCAGCAATCCGGTAGTGGTACTTTCGAACAGGTCAAAACCCTGTATTCCGGCCCCGATTTAGCAACATTTTGCTCGGGATATAAAAATGGGTCCTATTTCTTCCGGGTGCGTGTAGTTTCTCTGCCCGATAACACCCCCGGGGATTGGTCAACACCGCTGATGATACAGGTAAAACATCATTCGCTCCGTCTGGCCCTGGCTTTATTTGGCTTAGGCGCCGTAGTTTTTCTACTTACAGTTGGAATCGTATTGCGCGGAAGCCGTCGCGTTGCCGCCCCCAAAAGTTAGCATGTAGTATGGAACACCAGTCAGAAATTCTTTCGCCAGCAACCGGCTGGCTCCTAATGGCCGTTTTAAGTGGATTATGGATTTTTCTCGGCATTTATTGGGGACGTAAGGCTAAAAACATGGACGGTTTCATGCTTGCGGGACGCAACGTTGGGCTTGCTTTTGGCACAGCCACCGCTATGGCAACCTGGATCACCTCCAATACAACGATGCTGGCGCCCCAGTTTGCCTTGCAACTCGGTTTGTGGGGTATGATCGCCTATTCAACCGCAGCATTCGGGCTGTTCCTGTTTGCGCCGCTTGCCAAACGCATCAAGCAGATAATGCCAAAAGGATATACCAGCGGCGATTTTATCCGCCTGCGCTACGGGGCCAAAACCTGGCATATTTTCCTCCTGATCTCCATATTCTATGGCTTCACCTGGCTCATCAGCATGGGTATGGCCGGTGGAATACTCATGAATGCTTTGGCAGGGATACCCTATAAAATCGGCATGAGCGTAATTCTATTCGTATGTATCCTGTACACGATTTTCGGTGGCCTGTATGCCGTTATCGGAACGGACTACATTCAATCGCTGATCATAATAATTGGCATTGTCGTTGTCGGCGGCGCCGTTTTATATGCTATCGATTTGGAGCAGGTATACGCCGATCTACAGACAGACAAACCCATGCTAATCGACATGTTGTTGCCGGCTGCAATTATGGCGATATTCAACAACCTGCTTTTTGGTATTGGCGAGGTTTTTCACAGCAACGTCTGGTGGAGCCGGGCGTTTGCCATGCGAAAAGGCGTGGGACAAAAAGCGTTTACCCTGGCTGGTTTGTTCTGGTTGCCGGTGCCCATAGCCGCAGGATTTATTGCGCTCACCGGAGGCTCGTTGGGTGTTAATATTACCAGCCCCGATATGGTAGGCCCATTGATGGCCGGTCGTATTTTAGGTGGGGTTGGCGCCATTATCGTTTTCGTGGTGTTTTTCTGTTCCCTTGCGTCGAGCATCGACAGCCTTTTGGCTGCTACCTCCGATCTGATCATCGAGGATATTTACAAAAGAATGATCAAGCCGGGTGCAACCGAAAAACAAATACGCCGGGTTTCCATAATGGTCATTTCCGGTTTAGGCTTGTTGGCCTGGCTGGTCTGTCTGCCGCGAATCGGCACCCTGGCCTCGGTCTTGTTTTTTGCAGGGCCTATGGTAGCCAGCACGATTTACCCCATCGTTATGGGACTTTACTGGAAATCAGCTACCGCGAAGGGGGCTCTGTGGGCCATGGTGCTTGGTACAGCAACGGGCCTTGCCGCGTATTTTCAACTTGGATGGTATACCGCATCACTTATCGGCGCTGCGGTTTCAATGGTAGTCACTACCCTTTTTGCCAAATTTCAACCCGATAATTTCGACTGGGAAACCCTGGATGAATCAAAAATCAATATTTGATTTTCTGCTATAAAACAACCGCATGCTTTTTCCACAACCACTTTTCAAATTTCTGATTCTGACAGCACTCATCCTGATGAGTATCGGTGCACTAAGCCTGATAGGCATGCTCCTTCACGACATAAAAGCGAATAAATTATGGTAACAGAAAAGATAAACCCTGCCGCGAAAAAGTTCGATGAAAATCCGCTGGATTCCGAAGGCCTGTATCCGGACCCGGAAAAATTGCTCGGTGAAGATTATATCGAACTGGACATTCTCAAAAAACTGGTGGGTCAGTCAATTCTTTCGGTTGACCAGTTTGACAAGAAAACCGTATTGGAACTTTGCAAGTTTGCTGCGCTGCTGGAAACCACTGAAATTGCCGCCAGCCATCCGCTCGATGGAAAAATTATCATTACGGCTTTTTTCGAAGCCAGCACCCGTACCCGCCTTTGTTTTGAAAGTGCCGTATTACGGCTCGACGGGAAAATCATCAGCATACCAACCGGCATGGTCACTGGTGTGGCCAAAGGCGAGTCGCTTTCCGATATCGGAGAAATGTTCAACGCCTACGGCGACCTGGTCGTTATGCGGCACACAGAAACAGACGCTGTAGATGAAATCACGAAAAACCTGCGCTTGCCACTCATTAACGCCGGAAATGGTTCTGGTGAGCATCCGACGCAAGCGCTGGCCGATTGGTTTGCCATTTTGAAATGGAAACCTAAACTGAAAGAAGCAGAGGTTGACCCGAAGCATAAAATTCACCTGGGCATTCTGGGCACGCCAGGGAGTATGCGCGCAGTTAACAGCTTTTTGCGCATGTCCCTCCTGTTCAAATCCGGAATCCGGAAAATTTCGATCGTTTCGGAAATGGCCGATCCTTTGGGGCCTGATCTGGCACAATTGCTGGAACATTCCGGCATTTCATTCTCGATTTCAAACGACATCAACGATGCCCTTTCCGACCTCGATGTGATCTATATGAACTCGATTGCCTTTCTCGGTGACAGTTATAAAACATTGGATTCGCGGTTCAAACTGGACCGGGATAGCAACCTGAAGGAAGATGCCGTTGTCCTGCACCCGCTGGCCCGCCTCGATGAACTCGACCCGACACTCGATGGTACCCATCACAACCTCTATTTTACACAGGCACACGGAGCAGTGTTTGTACGGCAAGCCCTGCTGATTGCCATATTGAACCGCTTTGACCGCCTTCCGCGAAAACAAATCCCTATCAGCAACTAAAATTCGAACAATTGTATGTGTGGAATTACTGGATTCTGGATGCGCAAGCCATTACAACAGCAGGCTGCGCTACATATCACTCAAATGAGCCATCGTCTGAAACATCGGGGCCCCGATGGCTTTGGTTATCATCTGGACAATGAAACTGGATTGGCAATGGGGCATGCCCGGCTATCCATCATCGATCTGGAAACCGGCGACCAGCCGCTTTACAGCATGAATAATCAAAGCGTACTCACCGCCAATGGTGAGTTTTACGACTATAAACGCATCCGAACCAACCTTCGGTTGGAAGGTTTTAAGTTCAAAACAAAATCGGACAGCGAGATTGCACTACCACTTTTTGAAAAACACGGCCTCGATTTTATTGCGCATTTGCGCGGCGAATTTGCCTTCGCCCTGTTCGACAAAAAGAATATGCGGCTCATCCTTGCACGGGACCGATTTGGAATCAAGCCGCTTTTTTACCACGTAGGCCGGGAGGGTATTTTTTATGCTTCAGAGATCAAGGCGCTATTTGCCCATCCCCAGGTTCCACGGCGATTTTCAAAGGAAGGCATCCTTCACCAATTAATGCACACAATGGTGCCAGGAACCAGTGCTTTTGAAGGAATTCACGCGTTGAAGCCCGGGTACATGCTGATCATTCAAAAGCAAAAAAATGGCTTCGAAATTCAGGAAAAGCAATACTGGGATATGGATTTCCCCAGAGATGCAGACCGTGATGACACGAAGCCCGATAAGTTTCATATTGACCAAGTAAAAGAACGACTGCTGGAGGCAGTGGCCTTCCGCCTCGAAGCTGACGTCCCGGTCGGTTGCTACCTCTCCGGAGGCATCGATAGTTGTTCGATGTTAGGGCTGGCTTCGTCTATGCAGCAAGCGCCGGTCAAGGCATTCACCATCAGCTTCGATCATGCTGCTTATGATGAATCGGCCATTGCCCGGGAAATGGCAAAAGCAACTGAAGCCGATCAGGAAGAAATCTGCCTGTCAGCAAATGAATTATACGGCCAGAATTATATCAAAACGCTGTACCACGCCGAGCGCACTTTTTACAACACCCTTGGCGTCGCCAAATGGTGCATGAGCAAACGGGTAAATGCCTGCGGCTATCGCGTAGTGGTAACCGGTGAAGGTTCGGATGAATTGTTCGGCGGTTATCCGGCATTCAAGCGGGACTTTCTACAGCATGCACACGCGGACGATCCCGGGCATTTGAAACAAATGGAAGCATCGAACGCCATTTTTAAAGGCGCCATTTTGGCCGAGTCGCCGGTTTCGCATCCGGCACTGGATGCTGCCTGCGGATTTACGCCATCGTGGATTCAGTCCTGGTTACAAACCCTTGCCTTGGCCCGTCCGCTCTTGAATGACGATTTATTGGCCGAGTTGAAGCACTACGACCCAATTGAGGCCATTGCTGACTCTTTTGACAAATCACAAATGGAAGGCCGTCATGTGCTTGATGTAGCGCAATATACCTGGATCAAAACGATGCTGGAATGCCAGATTTTGAACTGGGGCGGCGACCGGGTCGATATGGCGAATTCCATGGAAAGTCGCCCGGCTTTTCTTGATCATTATGTTGCCGATGTGGCGAAAGTGATCCCGCCCAAACTTCGGATAAAGGGAAACACAGAAAAATGGGTACTGCGCGAAGCCATGCGGCACATACTTCCGAAAGTGCTGTACGAGCGGGAAAAATTTGCCTTCATGGCACCGCCCGCGCACACCTCGGAAGCGAAGCAGCAAGCCGTGCAATTATTGATAAACCGGTTTTTAAACACTCGAAAAATCGAAAGTGCGGGCATTTTTGATACCCAGCGGCTCAAGCAATTTTTAATTGATTACGAGCAGGACAACGATCCCGTATCCCTGGTCCGGAAAGACGCATTGCTCAACCATATTTTGGGACTTCAAATTTTACAGGAGCAGTTTATTGAAGCAAAAGAGACCGAGTTGGAACTAATACCGGCGCGATAGCCATACTAGTTTGCATCATTATCCCTCAGTTTGAAACGTGACATAAAATTGTGTGCCTTCCCCGACTTTCGATTCCAGGCGGATATTTCCCTTATGCAGTTGAACGATCCTGTGGCATAAGGAAAGGCCAATGCCATGCCCGCGAACTCTGGAAGATGTTTCAGATGCCCGGTAAAACGGGTCAAAAATTTTCATTTGCTCCTCCGGGTGAATACCGGGGCCTTTATCGGCAAAACAAATTTCAATGGCGCCCTCCTTCGGAAAACCAACAATTACATGCACCGAATGATCGGCTGAAAATTTGCAGGCATTATCCATAAAATTCAAAAACGCCGTCTTGAGCAACTGTTCATTCCCCAGGATTTGCAGGTCACTGTCATCCTTCGGGAACTGGGCATATTCGATCTGAAACTGGTACTTGGGGTTGGATTTCAGCAGCTCAGTTTGGGCAGAAAAAATAATTTCATCAACCCGGACGGGTTTGAAAAACTCCCGCTGCTTGTCGATGCCCGACTGTGCCAAAACCAACAACCCGTTGGTCAATTCGGTCAACGTGCGGGCATCCTCAACCAGCGATTGAAGTACTTTTCTGTAAGCTGCTCCACTGCGTTCTTTGCTCAGGGTGGCCTGCAATTGACTTGAAATGGCAGCCAAAGGGGTTCGCAACTCATGCGAAGCATTTGAAACAAACTGCTGCTGAATGGCAAAAGCAGCCTCCAGCCGTTCCAGCATCCGGTTGAAATTTTGCGCCAGTTGCCCAATCTCATCCCGCTGGTCGCCCCCGGGTATGCGTTGGTTGAGGTTGCCTGCGGTAATACTGGCTACTTCCGCGTTCATAATCACCAAAGGGCGTAGTGCCTGCTGCGCAAAAATTCTTCCGGCTAAAAAAATGATCCCAATACCCAGAACGAGTCCGGCAATCAGAACCTGTCCCAGGTTTCGCAATTTACTCCGGCCATATCGGTCATATGCCGATGCAATCACGACGAATTGTTCTCCGGCTGCCGAATACACTATGCCCACCGCCTCCCTGTCATTCACGGTATACTCCACCTTTTTTTGCTGTCGGACATGAGCGATTAATGAATCGGAATAGAGCAGCGGAAAATCATCCAGACTGGTGTATATCAATTCATTAGAGTCATTAAAGACAAGTACTTTTTCTTCAAAAATCTGGTGAATGGAATTTTGGTCAATGATGCGCAACAAATCGTAATCAACCTCCTTAACCGTCACGAGCAGTCGCACGGTTGTGATCGCCCGGCTGACCAAACGGCTGTAAAATTCCTCACGGCGGTAATTATCGGACAACAGGTAGACAGACAGTGAAAACAGCAACAGTATGCTGGCCACAATAATGGAAAACTGGAGGGTAAGTTTTGCCCGAATATTCATGATAGTGTGCAGTAGATATACCCCGGGGCCGGTTCAAAGGACTTTTAAATAATATCCCATGCCCTGTTTGGTATGGATCAGCTTGGGTTCAAAATTGCGGTCAACCTTTCGGCGTAGAAAATTAATGTACACATCGACCACATTCGTGCCTGTATCGAAATTGATATCCCAAACCTTTTCGGCAATTTCGCTACGCGAACTCACCCGGCCATTTCGACGCACCAAATACTCCAGCAAAGCATATTCCTTAGCTGTAAGTTCAATTTCCTGGCCCGACCGGGTCACGGTTTTAAAAGCCGTATTGATTTCAAGGTCGGCAACTTTAAGCAATTCCTCCTCTGCACTATCCCAGTTCGGAGCCTGCCGCTTCAATTGTGCGCGGATACGCACCAACAGTTCGCGCAAGTCGACTGGCTTAACCAGGTAATCGTCGGCTCCGAGGTCAAATCCGGTTAATTTTTGCTCCACCGTTCCGCGTGCCGAAAGGATAATGATCGGCACCTTAGGATGGCGCTCCCGGATACTTTTGCAAACCTCGTAACCATCTACAAAAGGCAAATTCAAATCGAGCAAAATAAGATCATAGGCCTGCGTAAGCCCCATGTGCCTGCCTACCGCACCATCTGGCGCAATGTCAACCAGATAGTTCTGCTCTTGTAACCATGCACACACCGACGAGGCAACCTTTGGTTCATCTTCGACAAGTAAAATCCGGCTTTGTTTCATACACCTTGTTATTTGGTACGAGTTTGCCATCTGCTTGCAACTTGTTCGGCTACACGCAATTTTCGCTTTTGCGATAAATGCAAATGCAGGGCCAGTTTTGCCGCTACTTCCGCGCCGGCCTGCTGGTTGTCCAACATCCGCTCCGGAGTGTAATATAATTTGATGAAGTTCGTATCAAAGTCGGCGGTATTGAAAGCCGGATGGTCCATCACAAAACGTCCGAATGGCAAGGTCGTAGAAACACCTTCCACTTCGTAATCAGCAATGGCTGCTTTCATTTTTTGAATTGCTTCCGCTCGCGTAGCACCGTGGACCACCAGTTTGGCCAATAAGGGATCGTAAAAAATCGGCACCTCCATGCCTTCGGAATAACCATCGTCGACCCGAATACCTGCGCCGCTTGGGGTACGATACCGATCGAGCCGGCCTACCGATGGAAGAAAGTCGTTCATTGGATCTTCAGCACTCACCCGCAGTTCGATGGCGTGCCCGTTGATATGCAGATCCGACTGCTCCAGGCTCAACGGTTCGCCCCGCGCAATTCTAATTTGCCATTCGACCAGATCAAGCCCGGTAATAAATTCCGTGACCGGATGCTCCACCTGCAGACGGGTGTTCATTTCCAGAAAATAAAAATTCAAATCTGCGTCAACCAAAAACTCAACAGTACCCGCACCCACGTAATCACAGGCCTGCGCGACCCGTACAGCAGCTTCGCCCATAGCCTGGCGCATGGCTGGTGAAACAATTGCCGAAGGGGCCTCTTCAACAACTTTTTGGTGTCGCCGCTGGATGGAGCACTCCCGTTCAAAAAGATACAGCACCTTGCCTTGCGTATCGCCAAGCACCTGAATTTCAACGTGCCGGGGCGCTGTTACAAATTTTTCGATAAACACGGCGCCATCGCCAAAGGCGGAAACCGCTTCCGATACGGCACGTTCCATCTGCGACTGCAGCTCCGATTCGCGCTCAACAACGCGCATGCCCTTACCACCGCCACCGGCACTGGCTTTGATAAGGATCGGGTATCCCACTTTTTTCCCAATGGCTTTTGCCATTTCAATATCGGTAATGGCTTCTTCAATGCCGGGAACCATGGGCACATTGAACTTTTTGGCCGCTTCTTTGGCTGCCAGTTTGCTGCCCATCATCTCAATACTTTTGGGATTTGGGCCGATAAACACAATACCCGCAGCCTGCACTTTTCTGGCGAAATCTGCATTTTCACTCAAAAAGCCGTAGCCCGGATGAATGCCCTCAGCGCCTGTCCTTTTTGCTGTTTCCAAAATTTTATCGGCAAGCAAATAACTCTGCGCGGAGGGCGCAGGACCAATACACACCGCTTCGTCGGCAAACCGAACATGGGGCGAATTCCGATCCGCCTCAGAATAGACGGCAACAGTTTGAATACCCATACGGCGGGCAGTGCGCATGACGCGCAAGGCTATTTCACCTCGATTGGCTACCAGTATTTTCTTCATGAATTGTATTTATGCGGGTTATTGAATTTACCGGACTCCACAAATTTGCCGGACAAGTTCTTGAAATAGAATATGTGTTTTGGCAGAGCCTTTTAATTTTTTGGCAAAATTGCGAATCGGGACAATTCCACGAATAGCATTGGTAAGAAAAATTTCATCTGACTGTTCCAGGATAGCGAAAGTAGCGGGTTTCTCCTGAACAACATAACCGACTGATGCCGCTAAATCAAGCAAAAATTGCCGCATTACCCCTGCCACGCATCCTTCTGCAAGCGGTATGGTGTGTAACACGGAATCTTTCCACCAAAAAACATTACTCGAACTTGCTTCACAAATGCGTTCCGAAGAATTTAAAAGCAGCGCATCATCCCAGCCCTGCTCGCCGGCCTGCCGGGCAGCCAGGACGTAGCGTAGCGCATTCATGGTTTTGCAATTTGCCACGGAATCCATTGGCAACCGCAAGCCATTCGCGATACCAACTGTAATACCTTTCGGATGCCATTCAAAACAGGTTTGCTCCAAGAGCGCCGCTTCAATTAGAAAGTTTGCACGGTCTTCGGCGGGTCTATACAATCCTCCCGGCGCCCGCCACACGGACAATCGGACGCGGGCATTTGCAGCGGCAATTTTCAAAATTGCATCTAAGAAAAATCGTGCGTTCCAATCCGCAGGGAACAGCAGACCCAGTATTTGGCAATTCTTTGACAGTCGCTGCCAATGGCGTTCAAACAATGGGATTTGGCCGTTAAATACTCTAATCGTTTCGAACAAACCATCGCCGTAGTTTACTGCACGATGGACCTGTACCAGTTCTGGAGGCATCTGGTCTATTACCGTTCCATTGAAATTTATCGGCATCCTGCAGGTTTTATTTGCAGGCAAAATAGGGAAAAACCGGCATGCTATGGCATGCTCATTGTGCGCCAACGGCACCAGGCTGACCGGAGGAGCTATCGTCGGTCCGGGCATGACTTTTCCGAAAAGCCGTGGGTGTCATACCGGTCAGGCGCTTGAACGCATTGTTAAACGAAACCTTATTGTTAAAGCCTACGGCATAAGCCACCTCGATAACATGTAAATCACTACGGCTGGTTTCTGCCAACAATTGCTTGGCATCCTCAATTCGTAGTTGGTTTATGTATTCGAAAAAACTTAGTCCGATATGTTCATTGATGATCTGGGAAACATGGTGTTTGCTCGCATCCAGGCTATTCGCCAGGGCATCCAGGTTCAATTCCGGATTTCTATACAGCTGTTCCTGCACCATCAGTTCGGTAAGCTTTTTAAGTAGCGAACGGCCGGCTTCTTCGGTCAGGCTGCTGTTTTTGTACTTCACCGGAGCGCCGGGGTCTGTGAAATCAAAACCGTCAAAAACTGCGGGTTGTACGTAGCCGGCATATGCGATCAGGTAGATGAAGGCAGTCATCGTTGCTGAAATATGATAGTCCCAGGCAAGTGAAAAAAACGGGAAACGGATCAACACGAAGTATGACGTATAGGCCAGCAAAAAGCCCAGGTAAAAACCGTTGATCAAACGCGCCCAGCGGGCCGTTTTTCCGACACGGGGTTGTTGATGCAAATACCAGGCGTTCCAAACGGCATAGCCAAACAAATGCGCCACCCGTGCCCATAGCAACAACTGGAGGATTATCCTGCTGATTGGAAATCCAGCCTTACCTGTCGTTATTGCCGCCTTGGTTGCTGCATCAAGCATCAGCCAGGGCAGATAAAGCATTACGGCGATGACAAAGGGCAACAGATGCCATAAATCCCGCCTGCTCAAAGGGCGTTGTTCGTAAATCGTGCGCAGGTACAAATAAACCAGCGGGCCAAATAAATAAGGTAATTGTGCGCTCAGGTTGGCCAGGTGCATAAACCTGAAAATATAGTTGGTCCAGTACATCACATATTCGAAAAGCGTGAAACTGAACATCAGGAGCAGCACAGCCAAAAGCCGGTTGGCCAGTCGCTGACCGCGCTTTCGCATTAACAAGGCTAAGGCTACAAAGCCACCTTGCACGGCAGCAATTAAAAACACAATGGTCCAGGCGGAAAATGATGCATCGGGCATAGCCCAAATGTAGCCTCGTATCCGATTCTGGAGCAGTTGGCAGCCGGAAGAAAATGGTAAATATTATCGGAGTTGACCTTTTTCGGTCGCTTGCTGTGGAAATTTGAAGGCAACACACACCAAACACAAAACACATGAAACAATTCTGGATTTTTACCTTGTTTGTTCCACTGAGCCTAAGCAGCCAGTCGGTTTTCACCAAAGTAAGTGATGCAACAAATCCCGCGACCACTTTTACCAATAACGCAGCACCCTACAAGGGTGTGGCCTGGATCGATCTGGACGATGACAACCTGCCCGATCTGTATGTCTGCCCAAAATCCCTATTCCGGAATTTAGGCGATGGCCAGTTTGCACAACTACCCGACCTGAACGGCTCAAACGGCGGTCAAGGCGCTTCCGGGGCCAGTTGGGGCGATATCGACAATGATGGTTTCCCAGATTGCATCACTGCCAACCTGGTCTCCGGAATGCACTGGAACAAGGGGGATCAAACCTTCACGCTCGAAAGCAATAAACTACCCGGCCTGTTGAATTACCCAGCCTGGGATTGTGCGCTGGCTGACGTAGACAACAACGGGCGGCTCGATCCGCTTTTCGTCCATGCAAAAGGTTTTCACAGTGCCGGGCCATTCCCCTGCCGGATGTATTTGCAACAAAGTGACGGAGCCTTTAACCCGGTTACGGGCTACGAATTTACCGATCAGCTGGCGCCGTATACCATTCCCGTATGGGCTGATTACGACCTCGATGGGGATATGGACCTTTTCATCGGGGCCGGGCCAGCAGGCAGTCTGGGGCCGGATTTTTGTTATAAAAACATGCTCAAGGAGAACGGGGCATTTAGCTTGCAACGGTTGACTGCCGCTCCCTTCAATGCCTTTCAGGATGGGCAGACCTATAATTTCATCGATTTTGACAACGACGGTGATCTGGATATTTGCCTAACCAACTATAATGGGGCAAACAACCGGTTTTGGCGAAACAACAGTGGCAGTTATACCAGCACGAGCACGCCTTTTACCAATAAGAGCGGGCATCTCGCCAATGTTTGGGGAGACATAGACAACGATGGTGATCTGGATGTGCTAATTACCTCGGATGCAGCTGCTACCGTCAGGTTGTATCGGAACAACGGCAACGGAACCTTCAGTGCTGGTGTTGATGCCGGCAGCAGCACGGGAAATATATGCGGCATAGCGTTGGCAGATTACGACAACGATGGCGACCTCGATTTTTACACAAACGGGGCCAATGCCGGGCGTGCATTATTCCGCAACGACGACCTTGCTTCCGGCAAAAATTGGGCAGCGTTCAAACTTTTGGGGGTTCAGAGTAATCGCTCGGCTATCGGCGCCATTGTCCGTTTGAAAGCACGATTGAATGGGCAAGAAACCTGGCAAATCCGGCATGTACAAGCACATAATTCCTTCCAAAGTCAAAATGACCTAAGGCAACATTTCGGTTTGGCAGATGCTACCTCCATTGACTCCCTGGAGGTGCGCTGGCCCTCCGGACTCGTTGAAGTGTTTACCGGGCTGGCAGTAAATAGTTTTTATAAAATTATCGAAGGCCAGGGGATAAATGTGCTTACGGATGTTCGCACTCCTGTAAACGGCGCGCTGATTTCAGTTTACCCCAACCCTGTAAGTGAACAGGTTTGCCTGATTGAAGCATCAAACGAAAATGCGTCGATCTCAGCAATTCAGATGTTCGATTCAAACGGGCGATTGGTTTCATTGACGGCCAATGCAAAAAACCAATCCGCCTGGCAAATACAGTTCGACAAAACACTCGTGCCGGGTTGCTATTTTATCCGGGTGTTTTTTGAAGACCATACGGCGAGCACCAAAGTGCTCCTGAAACAATAAAACAGCTATGAAAGCGGCCCTTGCCCATTTGTGCGACTTGTTTTTCAATTGAAAAACGCATCGGTCGCACAAAGGGCTTGGCTATTTTGAGAAATAGCTGCCCGGCTCGTAGGTTACATTTTCGCCATGCATGAAAAGCGTATAACTAAAACCAGGTTGTAACCCAAAGCCACCATGACGCCCTTTTACATCCAGGGCGACAAAACCAACCTGATTCTCCTTTGCCTGCTCCGGATATTTGTGCGCCAATCGGCGAATGGCCAGTTCAGCAGCTTTCTGCGGGTGTTTACCCCGGCGCATTTCCTCCACGATGAAATAAGAACCCAATGTTTTTAAAACCATTTCACCCAATCCCGTTGCCGCGGCTGCGCCTACTTCGGCATCCACAAACAATCCTGCGCCAATAACCGGGCTATCCCCTACCCTTCCCTTCATTTTAAATGCCAGTCCACTCGTTGTACAGGCACCGGAAGCACGGCCTTGCGCATCAATTGCCACAATCCCGATCGTATCGTGCCGTTCAAAGTTGATCACCGGTTTATATTCAGATTTCACCTTCCATGCTTCCCAAGCCTCACGGGCGGTTTCAGTGAGCAGGTTTTCTTTCTTAAAACCCTGGCTGAGTGCAAATTCCAGTGCGCCTTCAGCAGTAAGAATTACATGTGGTGTCTTTTCCATAACAAGGCGTGCGACACTAACCGGATGTTTTATATGTTGTAAGCAAGTGACACAGCCGGCATTCCCAAATTCATCCATGATGCAAGCATCCAGTGTTACATCGCCGTCGCGGTCCGGGAAGCCACCGTATCCAACACTGGAATCTTTAGGATTTCCTTCCGGAACACGTGCGCCGGCCTCCACAGCATCAAGCGCCCTGCCACCGCCAGATAAGATATCCCAGGCAGCTTTTGTTGCATCTTTATTGTGCCAGGTCGCAATTACAACCGGAAAATTGCCCTTACGAAAGGGCCCCTGCATTTCACTAATACGTGTCCAAAAATCGGCAGATCCTGCTGCCAATGCACCGAAAAAGGAATTTTGGAGAAATGCCCTTCTTGATTTCATGTTGAAATTTCTTAAAATGTGTGTTTGTAATTAATTTCAGGTATTGACCGGAAAGGTAATGTGGCCTATGCGAATACAAAGACCCAGTGGTAAAAAAAACCAAGACTCTCATCTGACATTACGCGGATTAAGTGCCATCAAATGCCACACCGGGATTGGTTCGCGGAACCTGTTGAAAGGATGTTTTTTCTTTTGGATCAGAAATTGCCGGTTATGTATGCGTTTAGGAAAACCAAATGGCAAAAACACAGCCGGTCATACAAAAATTGGAATCCCGGCCAACCAAGCGACTTGTTTAGGTTGTTAATGTAAAAGCGACAAAGATAATTTTACTACCTTAGACCTTTGTAAAATTGGCGCCCTAGCCAATTTGCCAAATTAATACATACTATTCATGAACTGCCTCCGTCAATTTATCTTGCCCCTGGCGGTGCTCTGCTATTCCGAACCACTTGCTGCGCAAAATGATATTCAAGTGCTCGGCGATGCTGTATTCACCCCGGCAGAATTAGCAGAAGGCGCGGCTGTGAGTTATCTTATACGATTTCAGAATATCGGCCCTGATACTGCTTACCAGGTAATTTTACGCGATACGTTGGACCCTCGATTTGAGATAACCTCCCTAACCATCCTTGGCGCCAGCCACCCGTATCAATTGATTGAAGACGGGAACAGTAATATTCTCCGTTGGTATTTTGATGATATTTTTCTTCCGGACAGTGCGAGCGGCGGGAATAATTCCGTCGGATTTGTATTGTTTAGCATAAAACCCAAATCGTTCCTCACCCCCGGCCAAACAATCCTGAACCGGGCATGTGCCACCTTCAATCAAATCAGTACTGTTTGCACAAATGACGCCATCATCTGGATTGACAATTCCCCGGACCCCAATGACCCAAACAGGGATATTGTCTATCGCATTGTGCCCAACCCTAACTATGGCAACTTCGAAGTCCGTACTACTGTTCCTGTACCGCCACAACAAGACATACCGCCAGCAGAATGGTGGATAACGGATATGGGTGGTAAAATTATTTGGGACGGACATGCCAAAGATCTTGCTGCGGCTGGCACGCAAGTATGGCTCGAACGTCCGGCGCCTGGAGTTTACCTGCTCTGGGTAAAGGCAAAAAAGCGGCTACAAGTACAGGAATTTGCGATTATCCGCTAACCCCCTGTATTTCAAAATTTCATTCCTCTTCCAGGTCGAGGTCTCCCTTAAAAGGATGCCGTTGTTGCCACTCTTCGACAGGCTTGATATAGTCTAGCACGGTGCCTGTAAATTTATTTACAAGTTGATTCCGGTGCCGCAAATAACAGTACAGGTCTTCCGGGACAGCCCCAATTGAGCTCTTGAT
Organism: Lewinellaceae bacterium; assembly: GCA_020636075.1. GTDB lineage: Bacteria > Bacteroidota > Bacteroidia > Chitinophagales > Saprospiraceae > M3007. The sequence continues at coordinate 526,582 of JACJYO010000002.1, forward strand.
TTCCAAGGCCGTACGGGCAAAAACGATTCGTTGGCTGTTGCTTTCAATTCCGATTCGGACTATATCGTATAAAATATTGAGGTACAACTGTAGCTCATGGTTGTGCTCCTTATCATATCCGAGGAAATGCGCCTCCAACTCTGTGCCGTTCTGGATCGTTGTAAAAAATGCGAGCAATTGCCCATCCCGGTAATACCCGAAAATGCGAAATACGCCAGGCATATCGCGTTTTAGTGCCAACAGGTAATGCTCGTTCAGGTCAACCATATTAAACCCTGCATTATTGGCAATTTCGCGGTAGAGCGCATACATCCGTGGCAATTCCTGTTGAATATCACTGAGGGAAAGCTCTTTCTTTTGAATACCAGTGGCCTTTTTGAATGCCCGTTTGGCACGGGTCCGGTATTTTGTAGACATAGCCGCCAGGTAGGCATCAAAATCCTGAAATGGAAGGGGCAAAACCATGTTGGGCTGGATTTCGAACTCAACGTAATTTTTAGTCATCAGATACTCTCCATGTTGTCGATGGCGAGGCTCTATGTCTTTAACCAAAATCACAGGCATCTTCTCCGGAGATCGATCGGCACTGTGCAACACAAAATTCAGCGCTTCCTCCAATAAGGCCACGGCTTTATCCTGTGGTATTTGCTCATAATCAAACCAATAGCCATACTCTCCCGTAAGCAACATATTGCCACAAATCAGGATGTCCGCAGCCAACTTACCCGCTACCCAACGCTTCATCCATTTTGCTAAACCGGCAAAAAAGCAAGGGTCCTTGGTTTGGTGTGCTTCTTCACTGATGTTATCATCCCCCTTAAAGAATTTAATTTGACATAACGCTACGCCGATTGGCAAGTCGCCGCGATAGAAAACCAGGTAACCAAACCGCATGCCTTTCGGAGGGTAATTCTCCAAAACGGCGAGATAATCGCGTTGAAGAAAGATATTGTCTTTGGGAGCGGCAACATCCCAATCCTTACTGGCAGACTCAATAGACCGGTAATAACTGAAGTGGAAAGTTCCTGAACGCGATATAGCAACGTTTTGTGTAGAAGTAGGATACTTTGTAGGCATAAGATCAATTTGAGTGGGCTTTTATGCTATGACAAAGGAAAACAGGTTGAGCCAGAAATAGTTGCCAGCATTCGACTATTGCCCGATTTATCCTGCATTATTCCAGTTTATAACCAAGTCAATTGGCGTTGGTCACAAACTGGATTTAAATAAGCCATAAAACTCACAACTCCTGCATGGCCCGTTCCATATCCTCCCAAAGCCATTCCGGATCCTCCAGGCCAATATAAAAACGGCAAAATTGCCAGGGAATTTCAGGCGGCTCTTTTCCCGGAATGCTGTAAAAACCAATGGTTGGAAGCATCAATGACTCATGCCCCCCCCAGGAAACAGCCATCAGAAAGCGCTCGATGCGGTGCACAAAACGTTCCATTTTTTCCTTCGAATCCGTTTTAAACAGCACAGAAAACAACCCGCCACAGCCGCGCATTTGTTTTTTCGCCAGTGCCAATTGGGGAAAACCGGCATGGAACGGATACCAGATCTTCTCCACTTTCGGATGCGCGTCCAGCTTTGCGATCAGGTATTGTGCACTGGCATTGCTTCGTTGAACACGCAGCGACAGGGTTCGCAAACCCCGAATGACCAATGCAGCATCATGTGGCCCTAAAATACCCCCCAGCGTCATCAATTCCGACTCGAACAATTTTTTCACCATCGCTTTGCTGGCACATAGCACGCCTACAACAACATCAGAGTGGCCATTAATGTATTTCGTGCCGGAGTGCACTACAATGTCGATCCCGAAAGCAGCCGGATTTTGAAAAATCGGAGAAGCGTAAGAATTATCAATGATGGAAACCAAGCCGTGTTCTTTTGCCACTGCCGCACAGGCTTCCAAATCCTGACAATCAAAGGTGAGCGTGTTGGGACTTTCCAGGTACAATAGCTTCGTGTTGGGCCGAATGGCAGCCCGAATATTGTCGACATTGGTCCCATCGACAAACGTATGTTCCACCTGGAATCGTGGCAATAATTTGCGTAGCAGATTGTTCGTCCAGGAATACGGCGCCTGTTGGCAAATGATGTGATCGCCGGCCTGCACATTTCCGATTACGGCAGCAGCAACCGCACCGGCGCCACTGGAAAAAACCAGGCAGTCTTCCGTACCTTCCAGTGCCGCCAGCTTTTTTCTTAAAATAGCCACGGTAGGGTTATTCCCCCGGGTGTACACATGGTGCGTGAGTTCATCCGAAAATGCCGCCCGAAATGCTGCCAAATCCGGGAAAACAAAATTGCTGGATTGAACGACCGGCGGCGAGACAGCCTGAAAATACTGGTCGCGCTCTTCGCCCAGGTGAATTAAAATTTCGTCAAGTGACATGGTTCAGTTTCAGCGTTTGACAATTTTCATTTCATCAATCAGGTGCCTGGCGCCGGCAAACTTGTCAATGATGAACAAGACATACCGGATATCCACCATGATGTTACGGCAAATTGCCGGATCGTAATTCAAATCGCTCATGGTGCCTTCCCACACCCGGTCGAAGTTGAGGCCAATCATGTTGCCCCGGGCATCGAGCGCCGGACTGCCCGAGTTGCCGCCGGTGGTGTGGTTTGTTCCAATGAACCCAACCGGTAGTTGGCCCGCGCTGTTTGCATAACGGCCATAATCCTTGGCTTTCCAGAGGTCGATCAGTTTTTGAGGCACATCAAATTCATAATCGCCCGGAATGTATTTTTCCATCACACCATCCAGGTCGGTTTGGTAGTCGTAAATCACTGCGTCGCGCGGGCTGTACCCGTCGACCTTGCCATAGGTGAGGCGCATGGTTCCGTTGGCATCCGGGAAAAAGCGTTTTTCCGGAAAAACTTCCATTTGCGCAGCCATATACTGGCGTTGCAACAGGTTTATATTGGTTTGTAATTCCTGAAGTTTTGGTGAAACCAAGTCCTGGTAAGGTTCCGAAACCGCACGCCAGAAAACTACGGCGGGATCATTTTTCAACAGTTCGCCAAAGGCCTTTGGATCACCAGTGGATGCGTTCGTGTATTTTTCCGGGTTCGTCAAAATACTGTTATCGAAAATGTAGTTGGCGAGCCCGGTGAATCCACCATGTTTTACTGCTGCATCCTTGACATAAGCCCCTCCCCACGACGCAGGCATTTTTTGCGCATAATGCTCGGCCAATACGGCGAATACGGCTTTATCGACCACAGGCCTGTAATCTTTGTAAAACCCGGCCATACGCTGGTTTCTGGACGCTATAGCCCCGGAAAACGCAGGCAGGTTTCCGGATTCGTAATTACCGATCCAACTATTCAAACTGGCCGCTAAGCCCATGAGTTGAATATTGCGCAAAAATGTTTCCTGATAGTTGTCGCGGGCGAAAGCATAAGGTTCCATTTCCTGGTAGCTCTGATTGAGCCGGGGCAGCAAGTTGCCGTAATTAATTTTCAAACCGGCATTTTGGTTGACCCTACGGGCAAACTCCGCTTCAATGGCCTGCTTGCGTTCGATGGCCTTGTACGTTTTGAGACCCTGCATTTCACCCTGCCATTTTTTCCAGGCATTGGCAATACTTGCAAAGCGGGCGATGTAGGCAATTTTAATATCGGGATCCTGGCGCATAAATCCGTCCATAACTTTCAACGCCTTATCCCGGATCGTCACCTTCGCAGGATCGAGCACATCTGCGATTTGCGCAATTGCAGCGGCGGTCAAATATTCATCCGTGCGGCCCGGGAATCCATACACCATCGTGAAGTCGCCCGGCTTGATCCCGCCCAGTGAGATCGGGAGAAAATGCCGGGGCTTATACGGCACATTATCGGGCGAGTAGTCGGCAGGGCGGTTGTCTTTGTCGGCATACACCCGGAACATGGAAAAATCGCAGGTATGGCGGGGCCAAACCCAGTTGTCCGTATCCGCGCCAAATTTGCCAATGCTGCTTGGCGGCGCACCCACCAGACGCACGTCGGTAAACGTCACGGTCACAAACAAGAAATATTGGTTACCGTCGTAAAACGGCCGGATGAGGATGTCCTCCCACTTTTCTTTTTTGGTATTTGCCCGGATTTGCGCCAGATTTTTGTCGATTTGAGCCTGTCGATCGCGCTCGTTCATCATGGAAGTGACATTTTGCAGGGCCAGCGCAGTCACATCCTCCATGCGTACAATAAACATGGCTGTTTCACCCGGGCAAGGCAGTTCTTCAGCGCGAGACATGGCCCAAAAGCCATTTTCAACATAATTATGATCCAGGGTTGAATGACTTTGAATAGCGCTAAATCCGCAGTGGTGGTTGGAGAGTAACAGTCCTTCACCTGAGATCATTTCGCCGGTACATCCGCCGCTGAATTGGCAAATGGCATCTTTAACCGAGGGTTTGTTCAGGTTGTATAAGTCGTCGGCCTCCAGCTTGCAACCGAGGGCCTTCATTTCCTTTTCATTTTGTTTTTCCAGGTGGAGCGGGAGCCACATGCCGCCCTGGGCAACAAGCAGATTGGGAAGCAGGAATAAGAGTAGGAGAAATCGTTTCATAACATTGTTTATTAATTGCCGCGAATGTAAAAAAAATAAAAAGGGCCGGTTGGTACATTCCTGCCAACTGCCCATTCGTAGTGGTAAAAGATAATGATCACTGGGATCTGAGGATATTCAAATAAATAATCCAGCCAAAAAAGGCTAGAACACCGATCACCAAACCAAGTATTGCCAGCCAGGTACCGGTCTGGTCTTCCCTTTTTTTAATTTTATTGATGGCGGCAATACACATGATAGCACCGACCGGCCCCAACAGATACCCCACAACAAACAGACCGGTTACCGAGAAAGCAAATCCCACAAGTGCAAGGATGGAAAATTTCTGCTTGCCAGGCTTGGGCGGTTTCTTTTTGCCAAACCAACCGTGGTGTTGGCGTTTTTCTTTGGTCAAATGCACCGGTTTTATCCGGTTGACCCCAGAATATTGCCGGAAAGCACCTTCGATTGGCAAACCAGTAGTTGAAATCGTGCTCTTTATGTTGGCAAAAACATCTCCGGATAAACCGATAAAAAGGGAAAGTGTAAGGGCAAGGAATTGTTTGGGAGTCATAATCAGGTCAATAGGTCCATTTATAAAATCTGTTGCAGATCTAAAACTAAATAACCCTCTGGCATATCCTTGCATGTATAGGTTTAAATAAAACAGCCGCACCGAATAAAATCCGATGCGGCTGACGCAAATATTATGAACTAGCGTTCGCTAAACTTAAGTCTTAATTAAAAGTGTAGCGCAAGCCAAACTGAGCCGTCCAAACATTGCTGGGCGACGTACTCGGGATGAAGGTATTGCGCAACATTTGCGTTTCGCCATCGATCACCTGCGTAGCGAAACGGTATTCCGGTACGCCGTTGGCATTAATCGTGCGGTAGGTCAGCGGACGGTCGGTTACCAGGGTATTACCTACGCCCCAACCATCGTTGATCAGGTTACCAAAGTTCAGAATATCAGCACGGAACTGGATGGAATGGCGTTTGCCACTGATGACCAAACCGAAGTCCTGTGTTACCGACAAATCCAGGCGGTGCAACCACGGGAAAACCCGGCCATTCCGTTCGGCATACATACCACGGCGCTCGCTCAGGTATTCATCCTGATCGATATAGGCATTGAAAGCAGCAACCTGGTCGGCAACAGTGAAGGTTTTGCCCCCTGAAGAAAATTCCTGGAAAATCAATTCACTGGCATCATTGGGCACGTAGATCAAGTCGTTGTTTGACACACCGTCCTGGTTCAAGTCGCCGGCAACAGCAAAAGAAACACGGCCAAAACGATCGCCAACATAACCAAGTGAAATGCCGGTAGTACCGAAAAAGTCGTTGCCGTAAGTAAACCGGTATCCAACGATACCAGTTATGCGGTGCGGAACAGCATTGTCGGCATAAGCAAGTTCGAGGTTGTTGTTGCCGTTTATCGAACGGGCGCTTGTCCAGGAACCCGATGCAATCGAGCTGGCAGACATCATATCTTTAGCTACACTGTAGGTGTAGGCAGCCATCCCATAAAGGCCCGATTTGGCCGGGTATTCCAGTTTAATTGTAGAACCAAAATAGTAGCCTTCATTGGTGTTGGAAAGCACAGCTGCACGGGATACGTTGTTGTTGATCCGGCTGGCATTGCCCGAACCCTGGAAGCGCGGGCGGTTATCCGGGCCACTCAATGTAGTACCAGTAGATGGCTCCAGGTTTGCGTCAAAGTAGAGCAAACCGTTCACATCTTTGTTGTACAAAAACTCAACAGTTGCGATCAAGCCGCCCGGCAATTTCTGATCGAGTGCCAGGTTTGTTTTCCAAACTTGCGGAAACTTGTAGCTTTCGTCGGTAACGGCAATATCAAATGTAGACGGCAGCGTCGGTGTGGCCGGAATGAAAACACTGGCATCCGGGCGGAATGGGTAATTCACCGTATTCATGTCGCGCTCATCAATAAATCCGGTCAACACGCCATTGTTGCCAATCTGGTTCGAGAGGTAAACATAGGGCGGGCGGCCGGTGAAGATGCCGGTTCCCCCGCGCACTTGTGTGCTTTTGTTGCCCGTTACATCCCAGTTAAAGCCTAAACGCGGTTCCCAAAGAATTTGCGTTTTCGGCATTTTGCCGGTATTGATCTTGTAGCCACGGCTTTCATCCACATCGATGAAATCCAAACCGGAAATTACCGTATTTTCCAAGGCGGTATTTTCATAGAAGAACGTTCCAAGGCGCACACCAAACAACACTTTGAAGTTGTCGTTCACCTGGAAGTTATCCTGACCATAAATGTCCACACGGTGTGTTTTCAGCACCTGAATCGGAGACGCAGCGCCTTCAAGGGCTGAATAACGAAACTGAAAGCGGTCGTATTCAACCGGGGAAACGGTGTTGGTCGGATTGTCCAGATAGTCGTTTGCAGCCGCATAAAAGTCAGCAAGTGACTCATATACATAAACGCCATTGGAAGCCGGGAAAAACAGGTTGTTCGATTTGTAATACTCGTAGTTTACACCACCGGTAATGGTATGGCGACCGGTGTAGTAGCTCAGGTTGTTCGTCGCGTGGAAGGTGTAATAGTTGAGCTTGTTATCCGGTGTAAACGGGTCCATACCTACGGAAATGTAGGTCCGGCTGTCCTCCAGAATATCCACCAGCGGGAAGAAAGCACCGGCGTATGCACGGTCTTCATTTTGTTTATCCAGGCCAATGATAAAGTTGTTGTGCAACTGGTTGTTAATCGTCCAGTTCCATTCACCAACAATCGAACGGGTATTATCCTGGATCAGGTAGCCTGAATTTTGGAACGACATAGCATCCGCGCTGGTCCGGCGGTTACCAAAACCTGCAGAAGTGGAGTTTGAAATCAGATTGTAATCTTCGGAATCGTGGTGCGTATAGCGCAACGTCAGTTTGTTCCGGTCGTTCAGGTTGTAATCTAAGCGGACCAGAAATTTTTTACTGGTAGTCTCGTCGTCATAACTTTCAAACGGGCCGGTTTCATAGTTGAAGTTGGTACGCATGAAGTTGCTGAGATCCACCATATCCTGATAAGCCACCCGTGTGATTTGGTCACCGGCTGCAGCATTTGGCGAACCGTTGGCAAACCAGGTCTGGGCGGGTTCCTTCCGGGTCACCTGTTCGTAGTTGGCAAAGAAGAACAATTTGTCCTTGATCAACGGACCGCCGATACGTGCCCCATAGATATTCTCTTTAAATTCCCCCAGTGTGATATCGTTGCCATTGACCGAACTTCCGTTGAACGTTGTACTGTTGTTCCGGAAAAAGGTGTATACCGAGCCGGAATATTCGTTGGTACCGCTGCGCGTTACAGCATTGAGGCCGGAGCCTACAAAGCCGGACTGGCGCACGTCAAACGGAGCAATATTGACCTGAACCTCCTGAATGGCATCCAGCGAAATCGCCGTGGAGTTGGTACGCCCACCAGCTGCTGCATCTGTGCCCAAACCGAAACTGTTGTTAAACACAGAGCCGTCAATGGTGAAGTTGTTCAGGCGGGAGTCCTGACCACCAAAGGAACGACCATTGCCAAATGGTGTAAATTTGGTAACCTCGCTGATGGAGCGGCTGCCGATAACCGGAACGTTTGCAATAGCGTCGGCGCCATACGTAACGGCAGCACCAGTGCGATCCGAACTAAAAATATCGTTCCGCAACCCAACAACGGTAACTTCATTCACCAGCGTGGAAGACTCCTGCAACACAAACCGGAGGTTGGTAGCAGTTCCAAGGCTGGTGTATACATTTTGCTGGGTTTGTGGCTCAAACCCCGTGTAACTGGCAACCACCGTGAATGGACCACCAACACGAACAGCAGGCAGGGTATACCGGCCAGCTTCGTTCGTAGCGGTGCCATAACGGGTACCAGATGGTACGTGTGTTGCAACAACTGTTGCACCAATTAACCCTTCGCCATTCGCGTCGGTAACCGAACCGGAAAGAGAAGAAGTGGTCACCTGTGCAAATGTGGTTAAACCACAAAACAGAAAAGCTGCCAAGAGAAGCAACTTGCCTGAAATCGTGGCAAACCGGTTGTTAATAGAAAAAGCGATCATACATTAAACGGATTTAGTAAAAAAAGAAGGAAATTCAAGGGCGAATTTAATCAGCCCGTGTTAAATTCCAGTTAAGTTCTGCGCTTAATTGACATATAGATATTCCTGCAATATTGCCTTGCAAACTGGCTCAAATTGCGATTCATTAATTCCGTCAGACAGAATATTCCGGATCGTATTCATTTCGCCAAATAGCATTCCATAAAGGCAGGCGACCTCCCAACACCAAAGGCACAGCTAGCTTGCGCCTTTTCGTTACTTTTGGGTGTTCATTTTTTTACAAAACCAGCAAACCCATTTCCAACACATGAAGAAATTAACACTACTACTGCTCCTTTCCCTCTTTTTTGTCGGAGCCGGTTTTTCCCAAATCGTCATTACGGAAATTATGTACAACCCACCCGAAGACGGTACGGACTCGCTGGAGTATCTCGAATTTTATAATGCCGGCAATACGACGGTCGACATGGAAAACTGGACTATCGTAGGGGTAACCTTCACTTTTCCTGCCATGTCTCTTGCTCCAAATGAATATGTTCTGACAGCCATAAACCCGGCTGCCATTCAAAATCAGTTTGGCAAAACGGCACTCGCATGGGCGGGCGGCGCGTTGAACAATAGCGGAGAATTGATTGCATTGCTCAACGCTGTCGGGGATACCATTGACAAAGTCCCTTACAGCGATACCGCTCCCTGGCCTACCGGTGCCGATGGACAAGGATACTCGCTCGTGCTCTGCGATCCAAACGCCGATAACTCGCTCCCTGGCAGTTGGCAGGACGCTCTTACGCCCACCGGAGTAACCATCAACAACAAACAGGTATTCGCCAACCCAGGCGCTGCCTCCAACTGCCCCACCGGCGTAACGGCGATCAACGATGGAGTCGTCGTTCAATCCGGTGAAACCATCACCATCAATGTGCTGCAAAACGACAACCTGCCCGGCGCAAACGCTCCGGTAGTCACCATCACCGGCAACCCGGCTAACGGCAATGCAATGGTAAATCCGGATAACACGATCAGCTATACCTCCAACAACGGCTACTGCGGCAGTGATATGCTGACCTACCAGGTTTGTGAAAACAGCGACTGTGATGAAGCAATGGTGAGCATTACTGTTCAGTGTTATCCACAATACACCATCGATCAAATCAACAATGTGAATGCTAATGGCGTAGCGGATTCTTCCGGCACCAATTGCGAACTTACTGCCACTACCTACGGCGTCAATCTGAGACCCGGTGGGCTTCAATTCACCATGATCGACGACGACAACAACGGCATAACGGTCCTGAACTTTACCGGCAATTTTGGGTATGCAGTCACCGAAGGCGACAAGATCACGGTGCGCGGCGTCATCAACCAGTTCAATGGTTTGCTGCAAATTTTTCCGGACACCCTTTGGAAAGTATCCGCCGGCAACCCGCTGGTAACGCCCCTGGTTGTACAGGTGCATGGCGAAAACACGGAATCCAAACTCATCCGGATCAATAACCTGCGCTATGTGGATCAGGCGCAGTGGGCAACCGGTGTCGGCACCGGTTTCAGCGTGTATATGGTTTCCGATGATCACCCGCTGGATACCATCCAGGTGCGCATCGACAACGATGTCAACCTCTTCAACCAACCGGCGCCACCTGCTCCCTTCGATCTTATCGGAATCGGCGGGCAATTTGACACCAGTGATCCCTATACGGATGGGTATCAAATCGCACCCCGGTATATTCTGGATGTCAGCACGCTCGTTGGAATTCGCGAGGCTGATTTTAGCGCAAACGTGCAGATAGCGCCCAATCCGGCATCGGAAATGCTGCGCTTGCAGACGAACATATCTTTTGATGCACTGCGCATTTTCACCGCTACCGGCCAGCTGAAACAAGTGATCCGGCAGCCAGGCCTTCAGCTGGAGCTCCCCATTCGGGATTTCGCCCAAGGCGTCTATTTCATTCGTTTTGAAAAAGATGGCGCCGCCTGGACGACACGCTTTGTGAAGTTGTAGGCTGCGATGATTTCACCACGAGGCATGGAGGCCACGGAGATTGCATTTTTTGAAAAAGGAGCCTCCGTGTACTCCATGCCTCCGCGGTATTAACACATGAAAACAGGTTTTTTCCGGTACGACTTTTGCCTGTGCCATTTCGCACAAAACCAGCCTTAATCCATGCGTTCCTGTTTGCACACCATACCGGCAATCATCCTGATTTCGATTTCATTTTCAACAGCTGTTCTTGCTCAAAAACTGCCGCCCCGGCGTACTGTATTGCCATCGGCTATTCGCGAAGTTTCCGGAATGGTACGGACCGCAGACGGGAATATCTGGCTGGTCAACGACAGCAGGAATCCACCTGAGCTGTTTTTGGTAGATCCCATTCACGGTAAACTATTGGAAACCAAGCGCCTGCCTGTTCCTAACCGCGATTGGGAGGATATTACCCTGGACGCTGCGGGATACCTCTACATCGGCGATTTTGGAAATAACAAAAATACCCGTCGCGACCTTTGCGTTTTCCGCTATCACCTGGAAACCGGCATATTGGACTCTATCCAGTTTCAATATCCCGACCAAACTGCCTTCCCACCGGCTGACCAAAAAGACTGGAATTTCAACTGCGAAGCGATGGTCTTTTTTCAGGATAGCCTGCACCTGTTTTCAAAAAATGTATTTATTGGAAACGGCATTACCAAGCACTATGTCGTACCGGCAAAACCAGGAAAGCACCTAGCCATTCTACGGGATAGCCTGCACCTGAAAAACCGCGTTGTCACTGGCGCCTGTTTGAGCCCTGATGGAAAAACGTTTGCGGTCACCAGTTATATCATCCGAAAGAAATGGGGGATTTTTCCATCCACCAGGGCAACGGCATATTTTTTTACGGGTTTCACTGGCAGTGCATTTTTACATGGCACCCGGCATGCAAAAAGATTGCCCAAACGCTTGATCGCCCGCCAGTTCGAATCAATCAGCTGGTGGGACAGCAAACATTTGCTAGTGGCCAATGAAGGCAAGGGCATGCAAAAGCAGGCCGTCTGGCGTATAAAAAAACCGGGTTGATAAAATTCCATTTTAATACCGCAACGCCCAAAACCAGGCTTCTTCCGCCTTGCGTTTTTCCTTGATGAGTTCATCCGTTTTTTCGCGGTATTCCGCTTCAGTGATGTGCTTGCCTTTTACTTTTTTGGGCTTGTCCAGTTCGTTGGTCAGTTTTTTCAGTTGAATCCGGTCTGCAGTGATCAATAAGGCGCCATCGTTTATATCAGCTTCCAGGATAATGCCCGGCAAGCCACACAAGCGTTCAGGACCCAACTGTGCCGGCATATCCAGGGCAAACCAGGCGGTAATTTTCTGCTGCTTGATGGTGTCTTCCCAAAAAGCATTCATGCATACATGGCCGGCAACTTCTTTCATATCGTTCAAAATCTTCCAATCCTGGGCCTTCAGCGTATCTTCAATCACATAGGTTTTGCTCAATACCGTAACGATATCAAACACCGTGTTCTTTTCGAAATTTCGCCGGATGGCATAGGCATCCCGCCGCCAGGAATAGCCGTCATCTTCATGTTCGGCACTTTCCTCCGAGTCTTCGTATTTTGATTCGGTGCTATTGAAATACAAATTAGCATAGGTTTTCCATTCGGAGTCGTTGCCCCACATATAGGCCATTCGGTCGCGCTGCTGTTGGCTCAAATAGTCGAGCGTCATCATTTTCTTCGTCCAGTTGTGTACCAGGAGGTAGCGAATTTCCCCCTCCATTTCTTGGGCGGAAATCACAACTAATGCGTTGAACAGGATAACAATTGTAAGCAGTGTCTTTTGAAGAAATTTTGCGGTCATTTTGATTGTGCTTTATTCTGATCAAATACAGGTTGTTCAAATTTACCACCAGCCGTTCTTTTTCACTTTGTCTTCATACCCCCGCACATTGTAGCTCAAACTCAGCATAAAATAGCGGGCCAGGGTGGAAGCCGTATTTCGGGTTACATAGTTCTGCGTTCCACGCTGGGTAATGCTCACCCGGCGATTCAGCAGGTCAAAAGCGGCCAGACGCAGCTCCATGCGGTTTGAAGCCCCCAGCAATCGCCGTATGGAGGCATTCCAAATTGGCACTTCCTGATTAAACCCAAAGCGGTCGTTCCGGTAAAACATATAACTGAAATTGGTCTCCAGAAATGTTTTCGACAAAAACTGCCATTTCGCATCGGCGCCAAGCCTATGGTTGATAATATCCTGGTTTTGCGCCTCCTGAATGGAATAGTCAATCTTGTTGAAACCCAGGTTCCCGTTTACATTGAGGATCAACGTTTTGTTTGGTGTAAGCGTCAGTCCCGTTCGGATACCGAAACCCGTATTGCGAGTTTCATTTTCAATGCCGTTTACAAATGCCGGGGCCTGGCTCGAATTGATATTACCGCCAACGTTCAACGATAGTTTGGTTTTTATGATTGGAAAATTGGACCACAAGTAGGTGTTAAACTGGTAACCGCCCGACACGTTATCCGGCCGTGTTATGGTGCGAATACCCACGCTGTCAATGTAATCGATCGTTTGGTTGTAAACGATCTGATTTTCATACTTGCTGAAATTAGCACCCACGCCGAGGTTGCCAAAAGTAGCCGGATTCCAGTGGTTGAGGTTTAACGAAACATCGTGCGAGCGCTCCGGCACCAGGTTGGGGTTGCCCTCCGTCTGAAAAGCCGGATTGGTCACGATGGGCACAGGTTGCAAATCGTTAATTCGAGGTTCAGAAATACCGTAACTGTAATCGGTGTTCAGCCACCAGTTGTTCGGAAATTCGTAACTCAATTCCAGGTAAGGAACCAGGTTATTGTAGGTGCTTTTTATTGGATCGGTGAGCAAGGGCATATCCTGGTCAATTGCGTATTCTCCACTTAATTTCAATTGCTGTCCAGCCAATCCGAGTGAGGCATTAAGTCCTTCATGTGAATACCGGATATCGGTTCCGAGCCGGTTGTACAGGACGCGGTAGTCGTAAAAAACGCTCAGGTTGTCGATCCGCTCGTTGTTGAGCTCAGGGTTCAGTACCTGCCGGTTCACGGCATTTTCAGTGTGGCTGAAATTGAAAAATGTTTCCCAATACCAGCGCTTGTGCAGGGGCTCGGTATACAATATGCTGGACTTAACCTGCTCTGTGGAATTGTCATTCCGGTTGAGTTGTCGGATCTGGTTCGTAAAATTGGTTGCATTGTAAAACTCGTTGGAAATAAACAAGTTCTCGTTAGCGTCCGATTGATTGTTGTTATACCCGCCACTGAAAGCGAAAGAGCGCCCCTTTTTCTTGAACCGGTGCCGGAAAATAGCCGCGCTGGTTAGCTGCCAGGAGTCCAGATCGCCATTATTGTCCGAACGCAAATCATTGGTTGGTTCGCCCGAATCATCGGTAAAATATTGCGATTGGCGATTGCTGTTGTCAGATTTGGAAAAACGCAGATTCGCTTTCAAGATCAGCACATCGAGCGTATCAAATTCGTGTTCAAAACGGGTAGCCAGACTGTGGTTGCCCCGAAACTCGTTGCGACTGGTTGTGTCGGTGGTAAAAAAAGAGCCGTTTTGCAAAAATGATTCGCGCAGGGAAGTTTGGTCAAGGTCCAGCGTGGTTTCATTGTAAAAATAGCTCCCGTTGTACTTTGTTTTTTTGTTGTCAAAATTATAGTTCACTCCGCCCCCAAAATTCTTGGTAAAACCCCGGCCATCAAAATTATTCAGAATTTCGTCGTTCCCGAAATAGTACATCCGGCCGCCGCCGCCGCCAAAACCGAAATCGCCGTTATCGTAGTTGTTGAAGGAGTTCTGGCCTTTAAATTCGCCGTAGTCTTCCCAGTTTACGCCGGTCTCATTGATATTATTTCCATAGCCGATGAACGACAACTGCTGCTTGTCATTGAACCGGTTGTAATTTCCGCGGCCTGCCCAACGATCTTCCGTACCTACAGCCCCGGTAATTTTCCCAAATGAGCCCTTTTTATACTGATCCTTGAGCTCCAGGTTCATGGTTTTTTCCTTTTTCCCGTCTTCAATACCCGTAAGTTTCGCTTGTTCCGATTTGTCGTCGTACACCTGTACTTTTGAAATGGTTTCGGCGCCCAGGTTTTTGGTGGCACTTTTAGGGTCGTCGCCAAAAAATGTTTTCCCGTCAACATACACACGCCGGACGTCCTGGCCCTGAGCCCGGATATTCCCGTCGCCATCCACCTCGATGCCCGGCAGCCTGCGCAACAGATCTTCCACCGTGGAGCCGGGCGGCACTTTAAAGGTGGTTGCATCGTACTCTATCGTATCGCCACGGATGCGCAAAGGCGCTTTCGCCGTTTTGATAACGACTTCCATGAGTTGCTGGTTGATCGGTTTGATCGCTATTAGACCCAGGTCATTTTCGTTCGTTTCCGACGGCTGGAGATGCAATTGAAACGGGATGAACCCGATGTAGGAAATTTTAAAGATATAAGGAGCATTCCGCACATTTTTAAAGGCAAAAGCACCTTTTTCATCGCTGCGCGAAAAGTTGACCAGGGTAGAATCTTCCGGGTTCAGGAGCATTACCGTGGCAAAGGGAATTTCGGCGCCAACAGTATCCTGAATTGAACCTTTAATTGTAACGCGATTGGGAGTTTGTGCATACAACTGCACACAGCCACACAAGAGCAGACTGGCAAGAAGGAGGTTAATTTTTCGCATGAGACAGGTTTATAGTTTTTGTATTACGTAGTTGAATAGAGAAGCCTTCGTTGGGAGAAGGTTGCATCCGGTTTTGACATCATCCGACATCCGGATTCGTAAACGCGCGATAATGGTTTTCAGAAATCAGTATTTCCTGAATATCGGGTTCAATCAAGTTCGCTTTCCGGACGCGATCGGCAAATTCCGGGTTAAGCCCGCTTACCGCATAGTAAAAAATATGCCCCTGTTCAAACCGGGAGAACAACGAGCGCACGGTGTTCAGGAAGAACTGCTGTTCCACTTCGCTTTCCAGGGTATACCCGATCAGGTGTTGGATATTCTTGAAATACACTTCAAATGCCCCGGATTCATGCTCAAAATAATTCCGGAAATATTCCTGAACCTCCTGCAGGGCTTTCAAACTGGTTTTGTTGGTTTGATTGCGGAATTGGAGTTTGTGCATTTGATAAAAATTGTAAACGGCTGCACGGCCGGAAGTCAGCTCTTCGTCGTCGCCTGAAACACTCACATAACGTATAGCTTCGAGGTTTTTAAAATGAATGTCCAGCAACTTGAAAAAATTATCACGCCGGGTTGGCAAGGCTTGAATTTTCAAATCGGATTCCACTACTGTTTTTTTCAAACCCGGACTTTCTATCTTATCGATTATCCCCAGAACATTGCTGCGCAGGCGGTTCATTCCAATCTCAATTTGTTCATAAGGCAAGGTATTGATCGTGGATATGTACATCAGGTCGTTGTACTGACTTTTTAGCAGTATGAACTCGTTGTACAAATCGGAAGCCGGGTCAATTACTTCTTCCACGGCCTCTATCCCGAAGTTGAGGCCTTTGGCCACCCGCTCTTTTAGTTTGGACTGAATTTCAGTGACGTTCATGGGTAATAACTAATGGTGCAAAATAAATGGAATGTGCTGCATCGGCGCCTTAAATTCGACGAGCGAAGGGGCAGATCATATTTACGCAGGAGGTTTCTCTTTCGTATCCAGATTATAATTTTTTCCTGAAAAAATCATCAGAATGCGCATAAAGTCCGTCTGCCAGGGGCTCCATACGATCAAGAATGCCAGGCCAGCCAAAAAAACGATCGTTTTCAAAATCAGCACATGCCAAAATCCAAATGGCAACTGACCGACCAAATACACTGAAAACGCTACCGGAATACAGCTCAGTAAAAACCAGCCCGCATATTCAAAAACAGGCCGAAACCGAACCCCGCACCAGCGTCCGAGCACAAAAAGCAAACCCAGTTCTACGGTAACTTTCGCTGCTACCCGGCTCCAGGCTGCTGATTCCGCTGTTGGAACCCGGTATAAAAAAAACACCAAAAAGCCGGTTAGAGCAAGGGTCCAAAGCACCATCCAAAGCGTCGTCAGCTGTGGTTTGCCAATACCCTTGGTCAGCTGCGGAAACACAGCATTCAGCGTGCGCACCAAGCCGGCAACAGAAAAAGCCACCAACAACGGCGCCGCAGCCAGCCATTCCGGTCCGTACAACAACAGGATCAATTCATCAGCAAACAAAGCCATCCCCAGGTATACCGGGAACAGGATCAAAACCACATCCCGGGCCGCTTGTTGGAAGTAAGTTTGCAACTGTGTGGCATCGTTCCGCACCTTCGCAAACACTGGATAACTCACCCGGGTAATCACATAGCCCAGGCGCGCCGTTGGCAACACAAACAGGCTGAATGCCAGGTGGTAATAGCCAAGTGCTGTGGCGCCAAGCCACTTTCCAATGATCAGTTTATCAAGATAATTCGCAAAAAAATCAGCCCATCGCGCCGACAAATCAAAGGTACCAAAACGAAGCAACGGCCAGATATCGCGCAACGAACCAGCCCGCAACCACGACACCGGGTAATCCCGCCAGGTAACCCTCCAGCAGACAAGCGCGGCCAGGCTGTTGCGCAGCACATAACTCCAGGCCATTGCCCAAACACCCCAACCCAGGGCCAGCAAAACCATCAGCAGTAAAAAACTGGCCAGGTAAACGCCGACTTCTATTTGCGCAACCAAACGAAACCTGAAATCACGTATGATCAAACCGCCTTGCACCGCGCCAAACGGCGTTACCAGCATACTCAAGCCCAGCAATGGCAGTAGCCCTTCCAGGTCAGGCCGGCTATACCACCGCGCTATGGGGTTTGCCGCAACGCCAAGCAAAAACAGGATTAGAGCCCCAAGGGCAAAACTTACCCAGGCCAACGCAGCAAGTTGCTCTTGCCGCAGGTTTTTCGCCTGAATAACCGCCTGACTGATCCCTGCTTCCGACAAAGGCGCCAAAAAGCCCATAAACGTGGCAGCAAGGGCGAAATCACCGGCCGCAGTCGGGCCTGCCCACCGCGCAAACACCAGCATCTGCAAAAACTGCAAGGCCGCGACGCCTATGGAGCCCAGGAAGGAATGGCGGACGCCGCGACGGTATTGTTGATCTTGTGCTTCGATTGTATTGATCTGTTTTTTTTACCATGGAGGCATGGAGGACACAGCCATCAACTTAAGAAATTTGAGATCTAGAGCCTTTTCAAATTTTTCTTTTCAAATCTCCAATTTCAAATTAATAGGATGTTTTCAAGAGTCCCAATTTGAAATTGGAAAAGAAAAAATTAGAAAAGTTTGTCACCCACTCTGGTAGTTCAAGTTGATGGCTATGGTAACCCAATTCACCTCATCAACACCATTTTCCCAAAACCGCCCTTGAAATACCCGTCTGTGGCCTCGTTTGCAAAAAACTCAAAATCCGAACCGTCGGCTTTTTTGGCCAACGCACGGTACAGGTACACGCCATTGGCCAACTGATCGCCAAACTGATCGCGACCGTCCCAACAAAATGAACTGGTATGCGTGCCGGCTTGCATCGGGCCAAACTCCGCCTCTGTGATTTCACGCACCACTCGCCCGCTGACAGTCATGATCTGCAAGCGAAAATGCGTCGGCGTTTCAGCCCCGGTAAGCGTGTATACAAAACAGGTGGAGGTAGAAAACGGATTGGGGTAATTCAGCAAGTTGGAAATCGAAGAGCGGGTGATCACCTGAAAATTGACGGCATAGTCAATGCTCCCCGAAATATTGCCGGTGGCATCACGCCCGTTAACCAGCAGCCGGTACAACCCGTCGTCGGTAAACACCGGCCGCCATTCCAGCCGCGCGCGGTTTTTCTCCGGGAGCTTGGCCGGATCAGCCGGTACGAATAGCACGGTGGGATCGCTATGGGCAACAGACCGTATCGTTCCATCGGGATACTGAAGCCGCAACGCAAATGCCGAAGTATCCTGAACCGCCAAAAACCGATTCTCATCCGTCAGGGTCATAATGACCACCGGCTGCGGTGACACAAGATCGCCGTCCAGGATATGCAAGCCATCAAACGTTACATCGAGCAGAGGGTTGCGAATGTCCCGGGCCACATAAAATGCCTGCAGGGCCGTATTATTAAAATGGTGCAATTCTGCCTGGTCATTTGCGGGGTTCACATCTACGATAAGCCGATGGTTCCCGATCAGGTTTTTTGTTTCAAACTGAAAAGCAGTGTGCAAACTATCCCCTACCGGTAGGTTTCGGAAACGCCGGAAATAATCCTGTCCCGCATTGGTTTCATTTTCAATTCTAAAACGCACCAGCAGGCTGTCGAAAGGCGCCGCTGAAATATTGGAAAACGCAAACGACACACTGCCTGGCTCACCCTGTTGGAGGGTATCGGTGTAAAAACCGGCATGTAACCGTGGATTCAAAGCCCCCTCCGGCAAGGGTTCGTACAAAACCCGGAGAAATGCAGGTTGCGTGGCAGTGCGCGCGGCCGTATCGCTGGATTCGTACCGCAGGCGCAAATGCGGAAACAACCCTGCCTGTACTTGCGCAATGCTTGTGTCTGTCGCCGTCGATGTGCTGAACAGCAAAGTGTCTGAAAGCCCTTCGCGGACCCCCAAAACCGCCAGGCTAACCTGGTCGGAAGGGTCGTCCGAAAACCCGGGCTGCCAAACCAGGCGTTGCCAGGATTTAACCGGCCCGATAGGCGGTGTTTCAAATTGCCCGACCGACCATTTTGCCTGAAAATTGCGGCGAATATTCAGCACCGAGTCGATGTGATAAACCACCGTGTCTGTTGCGCCATACGCGGGATTGTCTTTTTGAAAAATCAAACCGTAGGGATGCGGCCCCTGGGTATAGTCAACCAATGTGCGCACTTGCGTTGCGCCTTGGTTTTCAAGAACTTGAAATAAATTTCTCCCAAAGGAAACCGAGTCAAGTGCCCAACGGCGCGGCGCATAGCCAAGGGTGTCGTTCCAGGGATGCAGGGCCAGCAAGCCAACGATGGAACCCGCCGGAATATCCTGTTCCAAAAATTCCATCAGGGCGATGCGCTCCAGCGAATCCTGGGTATTGAATGAAAACAGGGCTTTGGTCTTTGTCGGGTGCGAATTGTATTTACTGTTGGGCGGGTTGGGCACGATATGGCCGGTATTGGGGTCTTGCACCATGACTGCAACACCGCGCGTAAGTCCTTGACTATTGAACCCGGCATCGCCAAAAAATCCTTCGTAATACACATTTTGCATACCGGGGTAACGGTCGCGGTTTCGATAGGCTACGTTGATGCTGATGAACCCCGCGCTGTTTACAAATTCCAGGTGCCGGGTACTGTCCACCGCTTCGAGGTTTATAAAATCGCCTTCGGC
Organism: Lewinellaceae bacterium; assembly: GCA_020636075.1. GTDB lineage: Bacteria > Bacteroidota > Bacteroidia > Chitinophagales > Saprospiraceae > M3007. The sequence goes on from JACJYO010000002.1 coordinate 546,560, forward strand.
AAACTGGCCAAAATGCGACTGGTTCCAACCCGGCGCGCTGCCCGGCAAGTACACAAACGAGCGCTGCCGCCAGGGCACTTGCCCGTTCACCAGGCTATCGCGCGCCACCCGCCAGTAGTACACCGTACCGCCGTTCAACGCTGCATTGGGTTGCCACTCCAGCAAACCGCCTTTCTGAAATAATTCTCCCGATTTTTTAAATGGACTGTTAAATGTCTCCAACGTATCGAGTTCAAACAAATACCGTTGGGCAGTAGCATTGGTGTTCAACGTGGAAGCCCGCAACACCGGTGTTGCCGCTTGCACGATACCGTAGTTTTCCGGAAAAACCGGCGCTACATCTTCAGCAAAAAAATAAACCGGCACACCGGCTTGGCCGCTACCATCGATCAATTCGTTGTTGAATTCGGCGGCTGCGGGTTGTTCAGCCAGCACATTTTCCGGGTCGAGTGTGACCAGAAACCGGTTGAAACCCAACTGACTACCAGATGTTGAAAGGTCATACGTCAAACTGCGTCGGAAAGCCGGCGCCGGTATGGTATCCTGCAAGCGGGAAAGCAAAACATCATCAGGTCGGCGCTGGTCCAGTTGCAAGGGTAAGTCGCCACCTGTGTTTTCACCAATGTTTACCACGTCAAATTGCATTTGCAATTTCGGCTGTTCCAAACTGACCGGATTCGGAGAAATGCTCACAGACTGCCCGTCCACCACATAATCGGGGCCCGGGTAAAAATGCAGCCGCAAAGCCGGGTCGCCCTGCAGCAAATTTTGATGCAACTGAGCGATTTGCGCCGGATAGCCCGACCCTGACAGATCGCGCACGGTGTTCACTAAAACTTCGCCGATGGTGGCGCCGTAGTCCGCGCCACCCAGGCGCTCGTAATATTTTTTTCCAAAAGCATGCAACGCATCGGAAAAACTGAAATTGACAGAAGCGAAATAGGCAATAGCCCCGCGCTCCGGCGCCAGTACAAATTGCTCGCCGATGCCCTGCTGCAGATTCGAACATTGGCCTGAAAAGCAGCCCATGATCATCATGAGCGGATAGCGGCCTTTGTTGTCGTATGCCGCCGGCGCACCTATATCAAAATCGACAGCGCTCGAAGAAGAGTGGCCAAAGATCATCCAGATCGATACGCCGCCATTGAGCAGGTCCAGCATTTGTTCGTAGCTGGAAAGTTGAATGGGATCATTCGAGGTTTTGTAAAAATTGTGCACATCGGCGCCCACCCGGTTGGTTGCCAGTTCGTCGGCCATGCTCTGCGTGTATGCCCGGATGCCGGCTGTTTCACCCGCCAGGCCGCCGCTGTTGTGGATCACCCGTTTCATCCAGGCTTTGCCGGTGAGGGTTTGCGGGGCGTTGGAGAACTGCTGCTCGTGCTCAATCACTTTGTCGAGGTACACCCGGATGTCCGAGGCTCTGGTCACTGCCAGACGGCCAACCGGGAACAGCGGCTCCGACAGTTTTTTATCGCGCATGGTCAGCAACTGATCGGCGCCAGGGCTGCCGTAGGTTGGCACAAAAAACAGGGAGTCTGCCAGCTGGCTTTGCACATCGGGACGTCGGAAGCGGTCGTAATCCAACCCCTTGCCGATGAGCAACAGGAAGCGCGGCGATGGCCAGTTTTTATGCACAAACTGCACAAAATTGCGCACGGCCATGGGGTGGTAACGCACCCCGTAGGCAAACTGCTCATACAATTCATTGATATCGACCACAGCTACGTTGTATCCTCCACCTTGCGGGCTGCGCCGGTAATCTGCATAGGCGGCCACATGATCCGCACCGCCATTAGTTGGATCGGAAAACAAGGCAGGATTTGACAAAATGATGTAGTCGGCCGCCTCCGTCCGGTAATCCCGGAATTGCAGCGCTTGCAAAGTGGTCACCTGGCGAATTCCAGAAACTGGATTTGCCAGCCACAAGCGGCGTGTACCAGTGGCCGGAGGCAATAAAACCTTCACCAACCCGGCTTCCACTGTTGCTTCCAGGCGCAGCAGGTTGGTCCGGTCCAACAAAAGCGGGGCGCCACCGGAAACATTGAAGGCTTGAATTTCTAGATAGCGGGCGTCCGAGCCACTGTCGAGCCAGAATTCCGCCGTAGTGCCGTTTTCAAAATTAAAAAGCCGGGGATAGCGCAGGAAAATTCCGGCGATGGAATGCCGGTCGTTGCTCCCAAGGCTGGATTGCAGGCGGACTTTGTTGGTGGCAAGCAAACTTGCTGCCGGGATATCAAATTGGTGCTGAAATACCCGCCAGTTGAAAAATTGATCTTCCGTCAGCAGGCTGTCGTTAAATGTAAGGCGTTGTTGGTGCTGATCTGTTCCGCAAGCATAGCGCAGGCTCAGTTGTGCCGGAGGGCCGTTTGAAAAAATTTGCTTTGGAGCAATATTGGCCGTGAAATCGCTTGCCGCATGACTGCCATAGCCTTCTCCATCGAACCAGGAATATTGAATTTCATTACTGATCTGTCTTTTGAAGCGCGCATTGCTGTAGGCAAACCCGGTTTCTGACCAGCAAAATGGCTCCTTCGGTGGCAGATTGCTGAGGTCGTTTGGCGCCGCCGTGTAACGCAGGGCTTGCCCGCTGGTTTCCCAAGTCAGGTAATAGGTCGCTGTATCGTTAAACAGACTGAACCAGGGGTTAAGGTTGTCGGCATCCGGATTTTCGAATAAATGCCGGTCGAGCGCGTCGCGGTTTTTTTCGCCAAAAAATTCGAGATAATCCTGCGGAGCAAACAACCCGTCCGTTGTCGTAAAAACCGGTTCCTGTACTCCGTAGCGGTACAACCTGAACTGGCTGGCAGAAACCGTTGCTACCGGAAAACCCGCATCAGCCATTGTTTGGCCCGACAAGCGGTAAACGCCGTCGTCTGCCACCCGGATTTTGAAATAGGTTTTTGAAAAATCGATCCACTCATTGCCGTAGAGGGTATCGGCGCCATTCCACATTTGGGCGGTGGCGGAAATTGCTGCGAACAGGAAATTGAAAATTAAGGTAAGGCGCATGAGTATCCGGTGGTAAAATGGACCTTGTGCAAAACTAGTGAATCTTTGTGGGGGGAATAATTTACGATTTACGAATTACGATTTACGATTAGTACACCTTTTCGAAACAGGCATGGTTGCAGCCTTATTAAGTTTTAAAAAAGGCACGCAATTACCTTAAACCTGAATGGTGGACCAATCGTAAATCGTAATTCGTAAATCGTAAATCGTAATTCGTAATTCGTAAAATGTCCAACCCATCCTGGTCGTATCGCGCCGATGCCGCACTTGCCTGGATCCGCCGAAGCATTGAAGTAACCGGCGGTAAGGGCTCCGCACACAGCTATTCCCCGTTGTGGGGCTGGGCCGGAGCATACCCCGAAACTACGGGCTACCTCCTCCCTACCCTGCTGCGGTATGCGGAAATAAGGCAGGATGCATCGCTGCGAACACTGGCCGGAACCTGTCAAAAATGGCTGATTTCCAAACAATTACCTAGTGGGGCTTTCCCGGGCGGCCTGGCCGGCAATGTCGCTCCCAGCGCCTTCAATACCGCTATGATTTTGTTTGGTTTACGAAATCCAGTTGAGAAAACTTTGGCTGAGTTGGAGAATATCCGGCGATCGCTTGAACGCGCCGTTTTCTGGCTGCTTGGCCTGCTCGAACCCGATGGCGCCTGGCGGCAAGCGGCTTATGTGCCTGGCTTTGTACCCTCGTACTACAGCTATGCCGTTTGGGCAGTTTTGGAAGCCAACCTTGATGGATTGTGGCCGGAAATTCCGGGCGCCATGCGCCGGGCCTTGCAGTTTTACGCGCAGCGGTTTCAGCCCGAGGGTACGGTTTCCGATTGGGGCTTACGCCCCGGGCCGGTGGCGTTCACGCACACCATTGCCTACACCTTGCAAGGTTTTTGGGAAAGCGCGCTATTGCTTGATGAAAAAGAAATTTTGGAAAAAACGCTGTATGCCGCCGACCGGATTTTGCAGGAGCACCACCGCCATGGTCGGTTAGCCGGCCGTTATGGGCCCAATTGGCGCGGCGATTATTCGTTCAGTTGTCCGACAGGCAATGCACAATTGAGTATATTGTTTTCACGCATTGGGGAAACCACCGGCGAGCAAACGTTTAAAACTGCGGCTAAGCTGTTTTTAGGCGAAGCCGCCTGTTTTCAAAAACTTGGGTCGAACCGAAATACCTTTGGAGCATTGCCCGGCTCGGCGCCGTTTTGGGGGCCTTATCTGCGGTGGCGATACCCGAATTGGGGGGCGAAGTTTTTTTTGGATGCCGTGGATAAAACTGACGGGATATTGCAAGACTAAAACCAGCTAATTACCATGCCACTAGTTCGAACAAATTTGGAGGCAGACTATGCCATTGCCCTGACTACCGTTGGTTTTTTCATCTTTTGGTTTACCGGAAAATCCGAACGGATTCTGGCAAAATTCGTGGAGCGGTACGGCGCTGAAAAAGGCCAGGAAAGGTTCATTTACCTGAAACGGGTTGTCGGCATGCTGTGCTTTGGAGTCATTCCTGCATTAGTGCTGATGACGCAGGATTTTTATATAAAAACGCTGCCGGAATTTTTCACCGGTACCTGGGCCGATTACGGCGTGGCGGCCAAATTTCCCCCGGCACTGTTCTACTGGACAATTGGCCTCGGAGCAGTCATCACTTTCATGACTTCCCGCACTGCCCGGCAGCCCGACAACCTGGCCCAATATCCGGAAATCCGCAAGTTGCCCTGGAGCCGGAGCACCTTGATTTGGAGCGCATTGACTTGGGCCGGTTATCTGGTAGCTTACGAAATGCTCTTCCGCGGCTTCCTGCTTTTTTCCTGTGTTCGGGCCTATGGTGAAATGTCTGCCATTGTGATCAATACGGCTATTTACGCGCTGGTGCATTTGCCCAAAGGCCCGAAGGAAAGCATTGGCGCCATCCCTTTGGGGGCATTGTTTTGTTACATAACACTACAAACGGAGACAATTTGGGTGGCAGTGCTGGTGCACCTTGCACTGGCCTGGTCCAATGAATGGTTTTCGCTGAAATACCGCCTACTCGAACAGCGTGCCGGCTTGTGAAGGTGGCACAACGCCGATGTGTCGGTAAGCTTTTTCAGTGGCCAGTCGGCCGCGCGGCGTACGTTGGAGATACCCTTCCATGATCAAAAACGGCTCGTGTACTTCCTCGATCGTGCCGGGCTCCTCCCCTACTGCGGTGGCTACCGTGGTCAGCCCTACCGGTCCGCCCTTGAATTTATGGATAATGGCCGACAGGATGCGGTTGTCCATTTCGTCGAGGCCGTGGGTGTCCACATCCAGTGCGGAGAGGCCGTATTCGGCGATTTCCCGGTCCACAGTGCCGTTGCCTTTGATCTGGGCAAAATCGCGCACCCGCCGGAGCAGGGCATTGGCAATACGCGGCGTACCACGGCTGCGGCGGGCGATCTCCCGGGCGCCTTCGGGGGTGACGGGAATATTCAAAATGGCTGCCGAGCGGAAAATTATCTTTTCGATCACCGCCACATCGTAATAATCGAGCAGGCAATTGATGCCAAACCGGGCGCGCAACGGCGAGGTAAGCAGGCCCATACGCGTAGTGGCGCCCACCAGGGTAAAGGGGTTGAGGTTGATCTGGATACTGCGGGCATTGGGGCCGGAATCGATCATGATATCGATCCGGTAATCCTCCATAGCCGAGTAGAGGTATTCTTCGATAACGGTATTGAGCCGGTGGATCTCGTCGATGAACAGCACGTCGCCGGGTTCGAGGTTGGTCAGGATGCCGGCCAGGTCGCCCGGTTTTTCCAATACCGGGCCGGATGTCATTTTCAGCGAGGCCCCCAGTTCATTGGCGATGATATGGGAAAGTGTGGTTTTGCCAAGACCCGGCGGACCGTGCAGGAGCACATGATCGAGCGCATCGCCACGCTGTTTGGCCGCCTCGATGAACACTTCGAGGTTATCCACAATTTTCTTTTGCCCACTGAATTCTTCCAGCAGTTTCGGGCGCAGCGCTTTTTCAATCTGTTTCTCTTCGCCGGTGGCGGGCTCGTTGGCAAATTCCTTACTCAAGTCAGGTGGTTTTGAACGGCCCAAATTTCAAATTTTTTGTTTTGAAAACAAAACAATCCCTCTAATTTCTGTTTATTTGCCGTCATGCAACCGGATATCTACATTGGAAACCTGCGCCTGGCCGAGCCGGGTATTGCGCTCACCGGACTGTTCATTGCCGCGCTGTGCGGTTATGCCTGGTGGCGGTTGATGCGACTGACAACGCCCAACCTGCCGCAAATCTGGATGCGGCGCTTTTTTGGCCTGATGGCTATTTCTTCAATGTTTGGGCCGTTGTTTGGTCACCTGTTTTACTATTGGGCGGGGTTTCCGGGGAAATACGTCTGCTGGGTCTTCAGTATTTTGAGTTTGGGTGCGCTGGCGCAGGCAGCCATCGAACACAATCGCGCACTGCTTTCCCCAGGTACTTTTCGCAACCTGACCCTGGCCAACTGGTTGGCCGTTGCAGTGGCCCTGGGCATTTCCGGTATTCAAAAGAATTTTCACTGGGTGGAGGCGCACAGCGCGCTGGCCCTGCTCGGTTTTTTGGCGCCGCTGGAGTATCGCGTTTTTAAAAAACGAAATGACCCGGGCAGCCGCCTGTTGTTGTGGTCGCTACCGTTGGCGGTACTGGCGGTGATCCCGCATTTGGTCAAATGGTCGCCGCATGTTTGGTTTACCTATTTTGATGTGGGACATGTGGTTTTGCTGGGGAGCTTGTGGTGTATGTTGCGGGGGGCAGAGGCGATAAGGGTCGTGGCAGTGTGAATTGAAACCTTGCCCCCGGATACGATCGGACAGCGATACAGCACCATGGATCAGCGGGTCTAAACAGTTACTTAAATGCGTTAACGAACAACGATCAACTTGCCCCAAAAACTCCGCTGGCCTTGTTGCCAGCGGCACCAATAACTACCTGAAGACAGATCGCTTGCATTGATGGTTTCCATGTTGCTTTGTGTCTGCCGGAACAGCCGCAGTTTCCCATTCGTATCGAAAATTTCTATTCGCCCGGCAACCTTATCGAATCCTTCCGGCAATCGGAGGGTCACCTGTTCTCTAGCCGGATTGGGAAATACCTCCAGCCGCAAAGCCTCCTTTGCCGGCTCCAGGGTAGCCACCGTTTGGATCACCGTATGCACCGTATTGGTCACCACGGCCGGGTTGAAATCGAAGTAGATGTGCGCGGTGTTGGCAATGTCGGCGCCTGCCTGGAGATCATCGCGTAAGCGGGCGGCAAACTGTACGAACCCCTGGCTGCGCAAACTATCCACACCAGCCGGGGCAAGCGCAATGGGATTGAAACTAAACACCAGAATATGCCCGTCCTCCATACTCCAACTGTACTTGTGACTGCTTCGAAGCACCCGGATACTCGACGGATCAATGGCGGCGGACAAGGTGTCGCGGATGGTGATAAAGTCCGTGGCAATATTACCCAGATTCTGAAAACGAATAGTGTACAGCAATTCACTTTCGGAAAGTTGCGCTACCGGTACAGTTTCATGCGATACGGCTTTGTCGTTGGGGTCGTAAGACGACTGCACCTTGGCATCAAGCAAAAATGCATTGTTGGATTCGTCTACATCCGGACCGTTTTGGGTTTGGGCAAAAACCTGAACGGGCGTGCCTGGCGGAACCACGGCAGTGCGGACATCTGCCCGGAACTTGCGCGTTTGCAAGGGCTTCAGGTTCGAATATTCCCAAACAAGGGTATCACCGATTTGGGCATCTGCCATTGGCTCAAAGGAAAGTTGCTCCAGCTGCGGATCCAGCACCAGTTTTAGCTGGCCGGAAAGTGGAATAGTACCCTGATTTTCCACCTGCACTTGCAGGGAATTGGTATAACCGCCCCGGAAAACCGATGTTGGAACAACCGAGACCGCCGCGTCGTTGATCTGCCCCTGTGGCCGGAGGGCGAACTGAACCGGCTGAGCAGTTTGCCCGGCCGGTACCAATTTGAATACCGGCGATGCGCTGTAGTATTTCGGGACGTTGGTAATCCGGATAGTGTCGGCAGTTGCTTTGCTCAGCAGCATGTAGAAATGGCCGTCTTTATACGTTGCACTTAAAGCCCCGGTTTGAGCTGATTGCACCATTTGCCCGTTCAATCCTGCTTCCGGGTATTCCTGTTGTCCGCTGTTGTTTGAGTCAAGAAAAACGGTGCCACTTACTTGCCGGAACTGGTCAAGACGCAGGCGATAGCCAGGGACAAACAAGATGTCTTCGCTGCCCGTTAAAAAACGACCAAGATGGCCTTTAACAAACGGTTTGCCTGGCTCGGTGCGGGGTAAAACAGGCCAGGTCTGACCACCATCTTCCGATATGTAAATCTCATTGTTGTCATTAGACAGGAACAAGTGCTTGCCGATAACTTGTATATCCAAAATTTTACTTGTGGACCCCCCTGGAATGGGAAGTGTGTCAAAGCTCAGGCCACCGTTTGCAGAATAATACAGCCGGTTTAGGTTTGGGTAAGTAACTAAAAAAGTATCACCGTATAAATGAAACTTGAATCGCGAAGGATGCATCCACACAGGAAACTTGAACAATGGAGTCCAAGTAGTGCCGGCATCATCCGAAAATACACAATCATAATCTTTCATTCCATACAAACGGCCTTGATGGAAATGAACAGGGCCCTTGATTTTATCGCTGATGTTTTCCCAGGTTTGTCCCCGGTCAAGCGATCGATAAACTTCGTAGCTGGTAGGGTTAGTAGAAATAACTACAGAATCGCCGGTAATGCTGGTTGAAAAAGTAGCAATAGATGATTTTGGGAGATGGTAAAGAAATTCCCATTCAAAGCGATTGTTAGCCGGGCAATGCAGCACTTGAGCATATGATGACCCTTGAAATAGGCCAATATAGGAATTGTCTTTTCGACTAGGGTAATGCACATAACGCTCGTCAAATCTTTGTGACCAGGTATCGCCATTATCTGCTGAAAATGCTATTGGAACAGAGCCGGAAAACAGATATCCGGAATTATAACTCATGGCACTCGTACCGGGAATGAGGCCTTTGTTTCTGAACTGCCAGGAGTTGTCATCTTCAGATTTTTTCGCTATACCAAACTTTGCTGATCCAATCCATATCGTTTTGTCAAACTCACCTACTCCCTTGATGGAAAGGTACTGTAGCGCGTCGATTGGGATGGTATCCCCATTGAATGGATCGTCGTCAATTCGCAACAGATATTCCTTCTGGCCGGCATCAATAGTGTACAGCTGCTCCCCGGTAGAGAATATTGTGCTGTTTGTCCAGGGGATTTCTACCCAGGTATCGCCCCGGTCAGGAGAATAGAAAACAGGGTTAATGTTTTTATCATAGAAAAATACTTTTTCCTTCAAAGGAAAAACATAAGGCGGGTAAGGCACACCATGGGCTACATTCCTTTTTACACAATGTCGCCAGGTGTAGCCCGCATCCGGCGAATGGTAGAGCCCTTTTTGGGCAACGACCCATAAGTCATTCGCATACGCGGCAATATCATAAATTAGCCCGGCTGTATCTGATGGCCAATTGGGCATGATCACGGGAATCTGGCCGGCGCCGAATATTTTGTAAATACTATAACTTTGGATAGTATACAACGTGTCGCCGATAAAGGCCAAATCGCCGAACCCATTACTCAAGGTCGGAAACAGGTTCAGTTTGGTCCATGTTTTTCCTAAATCCGGACTTTCATAGATGGGGAAGAGGCCCGATGAATCTATTGAACTATTGAAGTAGATATGACCGTTTTCAAAATTAGCCTCGAAAAAATAATATCCTGTAGAGAGAATATCAGCATGTCGAATTTTTTCCCACTGTGCTCCTCCGTCATTGCCACGGTACAGGCCATCGTAGAATACAGCAAAGGGTGTTCCCTGAACAACCGCCATTTTTAGAAACGTAGCAGACGGATTGTCGGGCATGTAAATCCGCTCCCATTGTTGACTCCATGCACTGCCATTGAACAAAGGAAAAACGAAAATTAAGAGTGTGGCAATGTATTTCATGTTTGAAGATGTTTTGTTTAATAAAATTGGTCTTCATTCCGGCCAATCCACCCGGATGAGGCCGTAGTTGCCGTTCCGGCCATCGCAACCGACGAGCAGGCTGGTCGGTGAAACCTGAAGCCATGCAGACGGATCAAACCAGTATTCCTTTTCCTCAAAATTAAACAGGGCTTTTGTCGTACCGCTATTTCGACTAGTTAAATTAAATACAGCAGAGTTTGCCTCTTGTTGCCACTTGGGAATTCCTTCTATATCGGCCACCCGGCAATAACGGAGTAGCCCATAATTTTCTGGTTCATCCGAAATATCGTCCTTATGGACATTGTATAAGAGCAGGGCATTGTCGGCATACGGAAACAGCAGATGGCCGTTTCCACTCCCCTTGACAGACATTATCTGCCTTTTCACCAGTGTTTCCACTTGCAGCGCCCCATCTGGCCCGTATTTTATGATTATGACTGGTCCGCTGACGGGGTTTGGGAAATCCAAATGGTCGGGTTTATCACTTAATCCCAGAGGTTGAGATGAAAATTGCTCCATAGTGAACCAGAAACTCCCGTCTGGCAAGGCTCTGGTTTCTTCAATATACAAACGTTTAACCCCTCGCCCTTTCTCTGTTACCTCTGACGGGCTGATCTTCCAAAAACTGAATATTGCATCCGAAAATGTGGCGGTATTTTTCGATAGAATTGTATAGGTAGTTGGGTCAATTTTCAGAAAGAAATGGCCCTGAACATCCTGCATTGCTTCAACAGGCACCATCCGGAGATTATATTTCGATGCCTGCGACCATACTCCGCCAACATACAGGTTGCCGTCTGGCCCATGGCTGATTTTCATATTGGTGATCAATTTATCCGGATCGAGTTTTACATCGATACGCTTTGGCTCTGAAGTGGGATCCTGCCATACCCATAGTTCTTGCAAAATACCGCGATTTTGTCCCAAGGCTGTCCAAGCCGGCATATATATCGTACCATTCGGGGCAAAAAAGGCATGGTCAACCCGCAGGTCGGAGCCCAACTTGGGCAGGTTGAAGAAGCCTGATTGCTGTTGATTCCAATTATTGTCAAAAACCGCGAAGGAGATCGGGTCTTTGAAGCTATCAGGACTAGGATAGTACACGAAAAGCAATTTAGAAGCATCCGGGGCAACAAGCAATCCATATTCCTGCATACGATACCCTTCTTTTTCAATTGGACAACTACCAAACTCCTCCGGCGTACCGATAGCGCCATCCGGATCGATCGGGCACCGGTACAGTACTATCCTTTTGGGCCTTTTTTGAAATTGCAGGAGGATGAGCCAGGGTTTGCCGCCAAAGTTGATAGCTACATCCGCATTGGGGTCTTTCTTGTTAGGCAATTTAATTTCCTTCAACACATTGCCATTGACCTTTTCCATATCCGAATCGAACACATCGGCAGCCCATTTTAAATAGCGCATTTTCATCCATTCGCCGCGCTCCGACGAACGGTAAACTGCAAGCACGTTATTGTTTTCGCCAGTGCGAAGCAAGCCAAGCACATTTATGATGCCCTTGCTTTCTGTTTCAACAGTTGGGCTGGTTGTGTATTCCGGCTGCGCCAAACAAACCACCGGAAGAAAAATGAGTAGGAAGGAAAGGGATTTGATCATGGCATAGTTGGGAAAATAGGCTTGGGAAATAAAATTTATTCTGTGTTGGTTATTACTGGAATTTGTTTTTTGTTATTTTTTTCGATAGTCTGAGACTTGTTTACGTCGCGCGTTGCATCGCAAATGCTCGCGAGCAGATTGTGGTTTATAACACGCTGGGCCAGCGGGGAGACTATGAGCCAACGAGTTCTTGAAATCCCTGTCCCCCGTTAGTGGTATTCTATCTTAAATCCCTCAATTTCTTTTTCCGCATCTTCAAAAATAAGTCTTGCTTTAATTGCAAACTCGCCCAAGTATTCTTTGCTAAGTTCAAAATCGTTCCATTCAATGTTAACTGGTGGGTCAACCCAACTAGTTAAGCAATCCCAAAGAGCATCAAGATTGTTTCCATAATAGATAGGAAACTCTAATTGTTTACCAATTTCTTTGTGGAACTCTTCAATGGTTTTTATTTTGTTTCCTTCTAATATTACTTTCATTTTTGCATTATTTTATTTGAGTAAATGTTTTATAGTGGTCTGTTGTTTTATATATCAATCCATCATTTGAGTATATCAGGCGTTCGCTACCTCTAAAACCACTAGAATAGTTTATATCTGCCTCAATCCAAGTCCTACCATTTGCTTTTGGCAATAAACCTTCAGAATTTTTGAATATGTCACCTCCAATACTTTTTCCTGGCGCTACGACATCTAAATTCCCAAGTTTAGGATTCCATCCAAGATTCTTGGCTTGAGCCTTTGTGATGTAGTTTGATGGCAGTTTCCCTGATTTTGACACATAGCGTGCAACATCATCAAAACTGGTAAGCCCCCCCTTAGCAGCATTGGCACCATTTTCAGCATTCTTAACTACTTGCTTCGATTTGGTAATTGTTTGTTCCGTAGTTGAAAGGTCCTTTGCAATAGACTTTGGGGTCTGGCTTGCTGACTTCGTTGCTACTTTTGCAGTTTTTGCAAACGCTTTATAACCCTTGCCTACTAAGGAAAAAGCCCCGGCTCCAACAAGTTCACTTGCTACTGAAATGAATATATCATCAATAATTTCATCGAATGCCTCCTGATAAACAGCTTTGTCTTCTTTACTCATCCCTTGACCACCTATAAATTGGTCAGATTTTGAGTATTCCCATTTAACATCTTCCAATCCATCTAAATCAAATGCCCAGATTGGTTTGTTTCCCGCAAACTGATACGGCGTATACCAAGGATACTCCCGCGCAATCGGATCCACACTCAAAAACCGTCCCACCCGCGGGTCATAAATCCGCATGCCGTAGTCCTGCTGGTTATCATCGCCTTTTATTTCGTCGTCGCCTTCTTTGCCATTGAAGCCATAGCGGTAGTCGTATTCATTCAAACTGTATTGGCGTCTCAAAGAACTATCGGTACTCGTCGGCATCAGCATACCGAAGGGGTAGTACTGCTGCGTGGCCATCACATCGGCTTCGTACCACTGGATGTCCTTGCCGGAGGCGGCCAGGCCGCGTTTTCGGTCGGTGATTACGGCCAGTACGTTGCCCAGGTGGTTGGTCAGTTTCCCGACCTGCGTCGGGACAGGCTCCACGTTTCCAGCCTTCCGGCAGGGTGTATAAAACGCTATCTGCAATATAGGGGTTTTCGGGTACCTCGGGATAGAGTTTAACATCCGGCAGGGCTATGCCTATGCGGGCGGAGCCGTAGATGTGGTGTTGTATGTCAATGAACTGGGCTAGAGGGGAGGTTGCGGCGGCCTCGTCATAAGGCAAATTGCACAAAAAATGAACCGTCCCGAAGTTTTAAACCTGAAAACTTCGGGACGGTTTTTTAGTAATTTCTATGCCTGCTTAATGATTAACCAACAATTGCTTCACCACACTACGATGCTCCGTTTGCACGCGAACAGAATACAAACCGTTCGGCAAACCGGAAGCATCCCATTCCAGGCGTGCACTGCCCGTGGTGGTGAAAACTACCTGGCCAAGTTGGTTCAGAACCTGGAGTTCTACCGGTTCGTCGTTTTGTAATACCACCTGGGTCAATCCGGAAGCCGGATTCGGGTACAATTCAAAATCCAGATTTTCAGAGGATAGATCATCAATCGGGGTTATTTTTTGAAAATCCCTGTCAACCGCGCCTCCCTGGAAAGCATCCAGGAACAAACTCAAGGTATAGCATTGGGTAGTGCTGTAGGCGCCTTCAAATCCTTTCACATAGGCAAAATAGGTTCCCGGCTCAAGCGTCACATTGATGTATTCATCCGCGATACCCAGATTGGTGGAGCTGTCAAGGATTTTACCCCGGCTATCTGTCACATACAAATCATAATTAGCAGGCAGGTTTGTCAGCGTCAGCCCGATAATATTTCCGATACTGCCCACCGTGAATTTCCAGAAATCGTTGTCTGAGCTGTAGCCGATTTGGGAATATTTGGTAGAAGGGATAATCAAGGCGGGGGCAGTGCCCCGGGAATTATTCGCCGGCTCAAAATCATTGGAGCACAGTTCGGGCACTCCAGCCTGGGTAACAGTTACTACTTGCGTGGCGCCGCAACTGGTAATATAAATATAGCCCACACGGGTAGAATTGGAGTTATTGGCAGCATAGGTAGCATTCGTACCCGGAAAAATTCCACTAGGCGGTCCGTACGTCGGGCTTAAGGTAATCCATGAGGCTGCGGTACTTGCCGTCCAGGCTACTCCGTCGGTACTGATATTAAAGCTGGTCATACCGGCTGAACTTCCAACATTTTGGTTCGTTGGCGCAACTACGAGGCAAATAGGGGATTGGTTTATTTGGACCGTTTTTGAAATTGAATAACCATCTCGCGAAGCTATAAAACTGATAGCGCCAAGCCGGCCGGTGCAGCCTTCATTTGGTGTTGCGGCTACAGTAATAGTACCATTGTTTGAACCGCTCGCAGGATATACAGACATCCAGGGTAAATTTTCTGTAGCGGTCCAATCGGAATTGGAAGTAATGGTCAATTCCTCGGGTGTACACAGATACCCCACATAACCCTGAACGGAAAGGCACACATAGCAATCCTGAATCACCGTAAGCACCCGTACTTCCGAACAGCCACTAATGCGAATTGTACCGGTACGTGGCTCGCCGGTTTCATTGAAAGTATACGAAATACTTACGGTTCCATTGCCCGTGCCCGCACCTCCGGCGGGGCCGGTTATCGTGATCCAGGGTACATCAGAGGTTGCTGTCCAGGAAGCATTTGAAGTGACACTGAATGTTGTGGTTCCGGCTAATCCTGATACATTCCGCATAGCGGGAGATGCCGCCAAGGAATAACCCGTTTGATTTATCCGGACTATTTTGCTTGTAGAGCATTCTGCCGTTATGGTAATGTCTGTATAGCGGGCCGGGCCGCAATTCGGGTCCACCGTAACCGTGAATGTACCATTCCCGTAACCAACCCAGTTTGAAACATTTGTCCACGAGGATGTCAAGTCAACGTACCAGGTATCGTTTGCCGTTACCGTAAACACAATTTGACCACCTCCAACACCAACCGCAGGGGGATTACTTGGACTTACAGCAAGTGAACAGGTCGCGGAAATTACCTCAAAACATTCCCCTTCCGGGGAAAACATTTCATGACCGACTAGAGTATTTTCAGCAGTGGGCGCCGGGAATCCCCTTCCGGAAAATCCGAATCCGGTTGTACTGGCGGTCAAAAGGGCAAATAGAACAATCATCCATGCTTTGGTATTAATCATGGTTTTCATAATGGAAGTTATTTTTTAAATTAATGCCTACTCTATTGCATAGGTTTTTCGGCTAACACCTTGTTATTTAAAATTGCTGCAATAAGAATACTGCACACCCAGGCGCGATAGTCCCGGATACTGTTGGTTGTTTTCCCTTAAAGTGCACGTTAATAAGAAAGCGATACAAAGATGATTGGCTCCCCAATTGCTTTCAACTACACATTTGGCTGAAATTCAAAGCGAAAAACGCCGTTTCACCGTGGCTCCATGGTAGGAAATCAAATAATATTGACTCAAACAACTGGCTATCAGTAGTTTGAAATCCCCTACGCCAAATTGTGATTTTCTGAAAAAACAAGATTGCGGGCCGAATGGAACAAGAAGATTTCGCGTTGAAAATGTGCACAAGCACATTGAAGGCGATTTCTCTAACAATCAGGCAGGCAAGGAAAGTAGTTTTCCATTCCACCGGCACCATCTAATCGTCTTTCTTCATTCCTTTCCAGCAAACTCATTTTTGAGTAAAGAAAAGATAATGGAATCCTGAAATTCTCCACCAACAGCATAGTGTTGTCTTAAGACGCCTTCCTGTGTAAATCCGTATTTAGCAACAATACGCAACGAGGCAATATTACCCGGGCCTATATATGCTTCTACTCTGTTTAAATGCATGACTTCAAATCCATATTTAAGCACGGCATGAACGGCTTCACGCATGTACCCCTTTCTTTTGAATTCCTCCTTCGCGAGCGCGTAACCTATTTCTGCTCTATGATGCTGTGCGTACCAATTATGAAAACCGCACCTTCCAATTGTTTCATTTGTTGATTTTAATACCAGTAAAAAGGATAAAATTGTTCTGTCATAAGTCGTGTAGCCGCCGCGGCTCTTATCTCTTTCTTTGATAAATTCATCGTAATTGCTCAGGCCGAGCACAGTCATAATTTCTTCGTCCTTATAATTTTGAAATAAATGCGAAAGCACTTCCGGGGTGATTTTTTTTAAAAACAATCGGTCGGTTTGTAGTGTCTCAAATTCCATATGCGGTAAATAGGTTTGTAGAAAAAACAGCAAGAATACTCAGATAATTCCCCAACATATGGCAACAGGCATTCGCAATTTCAACAATTTGCAATAAAATACTACATTGTAGCACAAACCAACATTCCAGCAAAATGCAAGTCCGCGTCCGAATCTCTTCCGTGCTCCTGGGTGAAAACACCTTCAACCAAATGACAATGGTCGGGCAAAACGTTGTCGTTCAAGACAATCATATCGTTACGGTGCGGGAGGAAACGGCGACGGTAAGCATCGATCCGGAAAGTTCTACAGGGTATATGGAGGTGGCCGTTTTCACCGAACTGGAGCCGGGTGATGCCCGTTTCTGGATCGAAGCCAGCGATAATTACCATTGGCGCTCCGGTCCGGTCACCCTGGCAGGCAATGACCAACTGCTTTCCTACGGCCTGTTCCCGGTTGATAAAAGCGGCACCACATTTTCAGAAAGTTTCCTTGAAGATGCCATTGAATTGCCGATGGTTCAGTCGATGGACAATGAAACAAATGCCGGCGAACCCCATGAGATCATTTCCGCGATCACCGAATTGAAGATCAACATCAAATCGGACCACCTCCGCTTCAACGGAAAAGGATACTACGGCCGCAGGGATATTTTTGAAGGGGCCGGCGGGATAAATATCGGCTCTTCTGATTACGACTTTACTTATAAACTCCGCATCCTCCCCGGCAACCCGATCCATCATCCAGGGCAAATGCTCCGGGCCGAAGCCGTGGAACCTATCGAAATATTTTTTGCAAACCCGGTGGTGGGTTTTGTCGCATTTTTTATGCAGCAAAAGATCAATGAGGATGCCCGGCAGTCGATCGAAAAGCAATTGAATGCGCAAGTGCAGGATGAAATCGACGCCAGGGTAACCCAACAATCTTCCAACCCAGCCTTGCTGGCCCGTGTTACGGCTACTGTAATCGAAACCAAAATCATCTTCGACCCCCAGGAGGAAGACTTCCTTGAATTCAATATCCTGATGAGTTTTCCAAGCGAGTTGACAAGTGCCTCCGGCAACGGCAATTCCGGTTCGGGTTGCGGCTTGAAGATGCTGGCTTTGCTGGTGTTGTTTGTTTTTGCGGGCGCTGGGCTTTTTTGCTGGTTGGTTTGACGGACTGTTCTTTCCCAGTCTGCCCGCCTCAAAGCCTACCCTTCGCCCCCAAAACCTCCCCCAAACCCAAATACTGCACCCCGGGCGCAAACGGCCGGTCCAGCAGCGCCAGAATCGCCTCAAAAACCGCCGGCTCCCGCACAAAATCCGCGTCTTCCAGCTCAAGCACCACTACCGGTATCTCCGCTTCCTTTTTAAAATGGTCAAGATATACGCGTTGCAAACCCTCGAGGTAGTCGTCGGGGATGCGTTGTTCCATGTCGCGCGCACGGTGTTTGATCTGGTGTTGAAGCACCGAAACCGGCCGGTGCAGGTAGAGCAACAAATCCGGTTTGGGAAACGTGGCGTTGAGCACCCGAAAGAGGCGGCGGAACAGGCGAAATTCCTCGCCACTCAGGTTGTTTTTTGCGAAGAGCAGGGTTTTGACAAAAAAATAATCGGCTACGGTTAGGGAGCGAAACAGGTCCGGCTCGGCAAAATGTTCGAGCAACTGCTTGTGCCGCTCGGTCATAAAAAACAATTCGACCGGAAAGGCATAGCGCTCCGGGTGTTCGTAAAAAAAAGGCAGGAACGGGTTGTCGGTAAATTGCTCCAGAATTAGCGAGCAGCCAAAGCGCTCCGCCATGCGCTCGCACAGGGTGGTTTTTCCGGCGCCAATATTGCCTTCCACAGCGATGAAACGGTAGGTCGGGAGCACGATGATTATTGCTTGTTTTGTTGCTTGATGTTCTGGCTGGGTTTGTTTTTAGGTTTTGGGGCCGTTTGGGGAGATGAAGTGTTTTTCTTACGCACCAGAGGTGCGTGTTACAACATCACCACGTCGGAGGGATCCGTACAATCCATGTACAATTCGTCGATCTGCTTTTTGAGCACGGGGTGTTCAAGGTCGGGCGCGAGTTCGAGCAGGGGCGCCAGCACAAAGGCACGCAGATGCAGTTCGGGGTGCGGAATTTCCAGGCCTTTGTCGCGAATGATCCGCTTGCCGTAAAACAGAATATCGATATCGATCAAACGCGGGCCCCATTTTTCGGTGCGCTTGCGGCCCATCTCACGCTCGATTTTATTCAGGGCATCGAGCAGTTCGCGGGGAGCCAGGTAGGTATTGATCATGATCACCTGGTTCAGGAAAGGCTCCTGCTCCTTGTTACCCCAAGGCTCCGTTTCGTACACGTGGCTATGCTTGATGACTTTTCCAACGGTCTTGTGGATGGTGCTGTAGGCCGTCCGGAGGTTTGCCATCCGGTCGCCCAGGTTGCTCCCCAGGCCGAGATAAACATTGATGTACTTTTTGGAAGTAACGGGCTGCATGATGCGGGAAAATTTCTGGTAAACTAATGGTCAGAATGGCGCGCAAAGGTATGTAATCTGCCTGCGGCTTTCACAGTTCTTTTTATTTCAACATACGACCCCGCCAGATTATGTGTTATATAAACCGGCAAAATTCTAACTTTGACCTACCCTACCGGGTCGAGACATTAGCCTCCTTATGCGCCAAACATTGACTATAAAAATTTTACTTGTAACCGGCTTCGCTTTGTTCGGAGCGTGCAACCATCTTGACCCCGAGCTAATTGATGCGGTGCAAACCAGGCTGGGCAGAATACAGGAATCCCGTCCGGAATTGGAGGACGCCTTGCGCAACACGACACACCTTATCGAGCAAATCCAAAAAGCCCCCATTGGGCTGCGGAGAAGTCCGGAATTTGGCTTCGAGCAATTGGCTTCAGATATTGAATCCTTGAATGCTGATTACCGGAAATTACAGGAAAAATACAATGCCTTGTACACAAAACTGGATGGCCTTATGGGCAATTATGTTGATGGCCAAATTAAAAAAAAGGTCCTTGTGGAAGGCATGAACAATTTTGAAAAAACTATGTCGGAGTTCGAACGCGACCGTGATGCACTAGCTTTACGCTTCAACGAATATTCTGCAAAATATGCCCGCATGTCGGCCACCTTTGCGGCGTTACCAGCTCCCGAACAAGCAGCGTTAAACAGCCGGTATGACAGTTCAGCCGTTAGCATACCTAAACCGGAACACCGCCCCACCGTAAAAAAACCAGTGGAACAACCCCTGGAAAATACCTCGGAGAACACTGAACAGCAGCAGTAAAAGCCGCAGTTCATTCATGCCATAATCGTTAAATTCCCAAAAGCAGCGTAAAGCGTCTTCCTGGAATCCGGCATAATAGCCATTTTTGCAAGCGGCAACATCTGATAATTTTATAAAGTGCAAACAACTTGCCACACACAGGTTAGTAAGCCTGCAACTGGCTAAAAACCTATTTTACAGTCCCCCGCACATGATGAACAAACCGCTTCTTTGGGCATTACTTTTCTTTTCCACGCCGGCCATCGGCCAAACATTTTTAATGAACGGCGCGCCGATAGCCTCCTGTAGTGGCACTTTTTTCGATAGTGGCGGCAGCGCCAACAATTACAGCAATAATCAAAACCTGAACTCGACAATTTGCCCCGACGGCGCCGGCGGCAGTCATATGCTGTTGCAGTTCGACAGCACCGTGCTGGCTGCAGGTGATCAACTTTGTTTTCACAATGGCGCTGATGTCCTGGCTCCATTATTGGCCTGCGCAACTGATTTCCCGGCTGGTCAGCCGTTTGAAATCCAAGCCAGCGCCGGCAACATGAGCGGTTGCCTGACCGTCACGTTTATTTCCAATGCAACCGGTACGGCAGCGGGCTGGTCCGCAACTATTTCCTGTGCCGCACCATGTGTGGTACCTGCCCCAACCAATGTTCAGCTGGCCGGCATGACGAATGGCAACATGACATGGATATGGGACGCTGTGCCCGGCAGCAATGGTTATGAAATTAGCCTTAATGGCGGAGGCTGGGTTCCGGCTAACGGTGCGCAATCCCATACAATCAGCGGATTAATACCGGGCAATCTTGTTGTTTTGGAGATCCGGCCGATACCGGCAAACCCCGGTTGCTCGGTGGAAAGTATTACCGTAAACAAAACCTATGTTGCCTGTACCCTGGACGCCTCTGTCGGTATGACAACCGGTGCCGTTTGCCCGGGAACGGCCACGGGATCCGCGACGATCACCACCACCGGGGCAATGGGCCCTGTGCAGTTTTTTGTCGATGCCAATCCGGCGCCTTTCCCCAACGGTAATTTCAATAGCGTTTTTACCGCGGGTGCACATCAGGTAATTGTTCAGGACACCGCCGGTTGTCGCGACACCGTCATGTTCAACATCACAGAACCACCCCCCATTGCAATTGCCATTACCGTAACCGATGCTGAATGCTTTGGCGACAATAGCGGGATCATCCAGGCTATGGCCAGTGGTGGAACAGGGCCCTACACCTACGTCTGGCGCAGCTGCCAGGGCGGCTTGGCTATGCCCGGCGCAACGGCATTTGATCTGTTTGCCGGTTGTTATGCCGTCACGGTGACGGATAACCGGGGGTGTACAGCCGTTGCGCAAGACACGATCGACGAACCGGAAATGTTTCATTTTTCCACCCAGCAGGACTCTGTCCATTGTTTCGGAGGAATGGATGGCCGGGGCACCGTCTTTGTCACCGGAGCGATGCCGCCATACACTTATGTCTGGGACAACGGGGATAAAACCCAAACTGCCGACAGCCTGAAGGCCGGGTTTCACTCGGTAACTATAACCGACAACGTCGGTTGCCAGGCGGTTACGCTGGTCCAAATTTTGCAGCCTGTGGCGCTCCTGATCGACAGTATCAGCATTAGCCCGATCAGCTGTTTTGGTGCAAACAACGGCGCTGCGCAGGTGTTTGCACGCGGAGGGGTGAAACCATATGCTTATTTATGGAATACCATGCAAACCGGGGTTCAACTGCCCAATTTAGGCCCGGGGACCTATACCGTTACCCTGACTGACTTTAAAGGATGTACAGCAGTCAGTTCAACCCAACTCAGTTCGCCACCAGCTTTGACGGTTCAAATCTCAACTGTTCAGGCAGAAAGTTGTGCCGGCGCATGCGATGGACAATTGACGCTGGATGTTGCAGGCGGCACCCCGCCACTGACGATTTCCTGGAGCGACCCTGCAATTCCGCCTGGAACAATTATGCCCCAGAATCTTTGTCCGGGCGATTACCAGGTGACGGTTTCGGATTCGAAAGGCTGTACCCAGACCCAAACTGCAACAGTACCCGCTGCTGCCTCAATGGTAATTCAATTTACTGTCACTGCGCCGACTTGTGCCGGAAGCCAAAACGGCACGATCAGTGCCACCGCAACGGGTGGTACCGGGCCCTATCAATATTTATGGAATACGAACCAGAACGGAAATACGCTCCAAAACCTGGGCTGTGGGATATTTACAGTTACCGTTACCGATGCCAAAAACTGCACACAAACAGCTACCGACACCTTGCCCTGCGCACTACCGCTGGTAATCGACAGTGTGCGTACCATTCCGGTCCGCTGTTTTAGTGAAGCCAATGGCAGCATTGCTGTTTTTGCACATGGCGGCACCGGCACACTAAATTATATCTGGAGTGATCCCAACCAGCAAATTGTCTCCAACGCCGTAAACCTGCCGCCGGGAACATACACCGTCACGGTATCGGATGCGAACAACTGCAGCCAAACTGCTTCCGCAACCGTAACCCAACCGCCGCCACTTACGGCATCCATTGTTTCGGTCGATGTAGATTGCTTTGGCGGGGACAACGGGAAAGCCACTGCAACGGCCTCCGGCGGTGTGCCACCGTATTTGTATTCCTGGTCGAATGGACAAACAACGCCAATTATTACCAACCTGAGTGCCGGCACCTACTCCCTGACCGTGGTAGACGCCAAGGGTTGTCCATTCAGTATTGTTTCCACAGATATTCTTGAACCGGCGACACCGCTCTTGGTCACCGCCAATCAAATCCGCCAGGCCTGTTTTAGCGCCAATGACGGCGAGGCAGTGGCTGTTGCCAACGGGAGTAACGGGCCGCCCTACACCTTTAGTTGGAGCAATGGCGCTACCGGCCCAAACCCAACAAACTTCACAAAAGGCACTTACACCGTGACGGCTACCGATGCAAAAGGCTGCTCCGGCACACAAAGTGTAACGATTGCCGAATGGGACAGTATCCATGTGAATGTAGCCCTCGTTTTACCATCCTGCCCGGGTTTGAGTGACGGGCAGGCCGCGGTAAACCTCGTAAGCGGTGGCGCCGGAAACGGCAATGTAGCAAACTACTCCTTTCAATGGAGCGTGCCGGGTTCTCCTGACACCATTTACTTAAATGGTTTGGGTGGCGGTCAAACCTACGGCCTCACGGTAACTGACAATGTAGGTTGCTCTGCCGGATTCAACTTCTTCATGGCCGCTCCGCCTGCTATCATACTCACCTTGCAAGCGGACAGTGTCAGTTGTTTTGGCTTGTCGGACGGTGCGGTACGTGTAGCCAGCGTTCAGGCGCCCCGGCCCATCGCCCAATATGCTTGGAGCAATTCGACAACTGGTCAACAGGTAACTGCCTTACCTGCCGGTAATTATACGGTTGTGGCTACGGATACCAAAGGCTGTACAGGTTCGGCAACCATCGCGGTGCATGAACCGCCTTTGCTCCAACTTCAATTGGATATTCAGCCCCTGCTGTGCAATGACGACAACAATGGCGCCATCCAGGGTATCGTTTCCGGGGGTACGTCACCGTACCGCTATTTTTGGAATACGGGTTCCATTAATCCGGGCTTAAGCGATCTTGGACCTGGAAATTATGCGCTCACAGTTGTTGATGACCGTGGATGCACAGTCTCTGACAGTACTCTTTTAAGCCAACCCAACCCACCAACGATCGAACTCGAACGAATTGAACCCAGCTGTTTCGGCCGCAGCGACGGCCTCGTACGCGTTGTGGTGACCGGGGGGACCGTTCCATACCGGTTCAGTTTTAACGGAAATCCGTTTGTGGGTTCCGGTGTATTCCTGGGTTTAAAAGCCGGCGCCTATTCTGTCGCCGTTCAGGATGGCTCGGGATGTATCACAACGGTTGAGTTTGCACTCGATGAACCCCCACCGGTCACGGTAGACCTGGGCCCCGATTTGCTGGTCAACCTTGGCGACAGTGTTTTACTCACCGGAGCGGTTTTCAATACCGTGGGTATGGTCCAATACGATTGGCGGGGAGCACTGGTCGACAGCATCCGCTGTGTCGATACGGCAGACTGTGCCTCCGTGTGGGTCTTTCCGGTGTACAACAATACCTACCGGCTTACCGTAACGGACGAAAATGGCTGTCAGGGTGAAACAAAAATTTATGTAGAAGTGCTGAAACCGCGTGGCGTTTACGTACCCACGGGGTTCAGTCCAAACGGCGACGGGAACAACGAACTGCTTGTCGTCTACGGTAAAAGCCAGCAAATAAAACGGGTGAAAACCTTCCGGGTTTTTGATCGTTGGGGCGAGTTGGTTTATGAAGATGCTGATTTTGCCGTCAATGATGAACAACGGGGCTGGAATGGCGTATTCCGCGGACAAGACGCGCAGGCAGGCGTGTATGTCTGGTATGCCGAAGTGGAATATTTGGACGGTTTTGAGCAAGTACTTCGAGGCAATACTGCCCTTATCCGATAAAGCCCTACTTTTGAAAAATATTGCGGAAGACAACACTATGAATCAATCCAGACTGCTCGTTTTACCATTTCTCCTGATCGTTTTGGGATGCACATTACCCGATGCGCATGCACAGGACCCCCGCTTTTCACAATACTTCGCATCGCCCTGGAACCTCAACCCGGCTATGACCGGTGCATTTGAAGGACGCTGGCGGGTCACAGCCAATTACCGCGATCAATGGAGCAGTTTCCTTGCCCCTGTGCCATTCCGGACATACGCCGCTGCTGCCGATATGCGCCTGGGCGTTTCCCGCGACGATTATGTGGCATTCGGCCTGGGGCTCATGCACGACGAAGCCGGCACAGCGCGCTATGTCCAGAACAAAGGCCAACTGGGCGCCGCATTTCTGAAACAACTCAGCGGAGGACCACGTCGCGCCGATCATTTTCTGAGCGCAGGCGCACAACTGGGATTCGGGCAAAATAATATCGACTGGAGCAAGCTTTGGTTCAGCCGCCAGTTTGACCCCACGCTGGAGATCCCCGACCCGAATGCCGCCAATGGAGAGCCAAACGCCGATGCAAACACCAACATCTACTTCGATTTTAATGCGGGGGTGCTTTGGTACATGCTTTTTCATGACAACGGTTTCTTTTATGCCGGCGGCGCCCTGCACCATATCAACAAACCCGTTATTTCACTCACCGGCGATAGCCAGGAACGCCTGTATTCCCGCTGGTCGGCGCATGCCGGAGGGCAACTTCCGATGAATGAAAACTTTAGCCTGGTTCCGGGTGTGCTGGTCATGAAACAGGGCCCCGCTTTTGAAACCGATTTCGGGCTCAACTTGCGCTATTCCAACAACGATCGGAACGAACTCGCACTGCGCCTGGGCGCCTGGGCTCGTCTGGGTAATCAGCTCGACAGCGGCCTGCAAATGGACGCTATTGCCATGGTGGCTATGTTGGAACTGGAACGCTGGATGCTGGGCGTTAGCTACGACATAACGGTATCCTCGCTTACACGTGCCAACAATTCCCGCGGTGCATTTGAACTGTCATTAACGTATTTTCACCCCGCCGAACGGCGCTCAAAAGTTGTATGTCCGAGATTTTAAGGGTGATTTTCTAATTTTTTTTCCAACTAAATTGAAAAACACATTTATGAAAAATGTACTTACGCCGATAACCATATTGTTGCTTTTTAGCCAAATTCTAAGTGCTCAACAAGCCTACCTGAGTATTACCCCGCAACTGGCAAAGCCGGGTGAAACAGTCCATTTTGAATACGATGTTGTCAATAGTCCATTAAATAAAGCCCACGATGCCATTGAGGTTGTCGCAATGGAATATACCCAGGACCAACCCCAAACCGTGGAGGCAATGGTGAACTATTCCGGCAGCAAAATTTCCGGCCAGTTTACGCTTGGAGCTGATGCCAAAGTTGGCATGATCGTTTTTAAAGCCGGTGAACGCTGGGATAACAATGGCGGGCAAGGGTATTTCATTCCAATGCACAACGGGTCCGGGAAAGTGCTGCCGCAAAGCCAGGCGGCACAGGCTGTGGTGTACCGCGACTGGGGCAGTTTGTTCAGCCTCGATCGCAAATCCAATGTCGCTTACAACATGTACAGCGAGGCATTTGCTCAAAACCCGGCCATTCTGCCTGAATTTTGCGGACCTTACGTCAATTGTATCCTTTCATACAAACGCGGCGACGAAGGCAAAACGGAAGCCCTTGCAGTGCTGGATAAAGTGGTAAAAACACCCAACCTTTCGGAGAAAGACCAAATCAATATCGCCGGCTTACTCGACCGGCTTGGCGCTGGCGAAAAAGCCAACCTTTTGCGGGAATCCATGCTCAAAACATCGCCTTCGGGGGTTTACGCCCGCCAAAAGCAACGCCGCGATATGCGCGTCATCCGCGAACTGGCCGATCTGGAGAAAGCGATTGAAAAATACCAGGAAGAATTTGCCGGAGTTTCAGAATTGAAGGATGAAGTCAGCGAACTCTATTTTCTATTGGGTAGCAAGGCCGTTGAAGCCAAAAACTGGGACCTTGTCAAAAAAGCCGCCGGCAAAATGAACGCCGCCAACCGCGCCAGCCTGTACAACAATACGGCCTGGAGCTTTGCTGAAAACGATGAGAATCTGGATTTGGCAGGGCAAATGGCTGCTGAGGCTACCGAATGGGCCAAACAAGAAATGTTGTATCCCCAAACTCCAAAACCGGGCTACCTGACAGTGAAAAGTTGGGATGAGAACCGCAGGTTCACCTTCGCGCAATATGCCGATACCTACGCTGTCATTTTGGACAAGCGAAACGATCCGGAAAATGCTGCCATATTCCAGGCCCAGGCCGTAGAAATTACCAAGGGCGAAGAAGCTGAAATGAACGAACGCTACACCGGGTTTCTCGAAAAAATCAAGGCGCCGGATCTCCGCTATCAACTCGAAGGCTTTATCGTTAAAGGCCAGGCTACTTCCAAAATGAAGGACCAGTTCAAAAAACTGTATGCTGCCGAAGACAAATCGACTGCCGGTACCGAAGCCTATCTTGCCGGTTTGGAAAAGATTGCCAAGGCCAACATGAAAAAAGAGATTGCTTCCAAAATGTTGGATCAACCGGCACCGAGTTTCCAATTAAAAAACCTGGAGGGCAACGATGTAAGTCTTGCCAGCCTGAAAGGAAAAGTTGTTGTGGTTGACTTTTGGGCGACCTGGTGCGGTCCCTGCAAAGCCTCTTTTCCGGGCATGCAGCAGACCTTGAACAACTACGAGAAAGACCCCAATGTGGCTTTTGTATTCATTGATTCGTGGGAGCGTGGTGACGACAAACTGAAAAATGCTGCTGATTTTATCCATGGAAAAGGGTACACCTTTAACGTGCTGATGGACACCGACGATCAGGTGATCGGGTCTTTTGGCGTAACCGGTATTCCGACAAAATTCATCCTGGATAAAAACGGCAAAATCCGGTTCAAAAGCATCGGTTTTGCAGGAAGCAGCGATGCACTGGTCGAGGAATTGAGTGCCATGATTGACCTGGCCAAAGAGCAACCCTGATATATCCAGTTTGTATCAAAAAAGGAGCATTTGACATGCTCGCCGTAGATTTTTTTCAACACGGAGACACGGAGGACACGGAGAATGATTCTCCGTGTCCTCCGTAGTTAAATTTTGAAATTACCAGCCTGTGCGAGGATTTTATGCGACCGTCTCGCAGAGTAGGTTTGTGCATTTTACAGGGCTTATTCAACTTCTTTAATATTCTCCATTAGACTCGATTTTATCTTTTAAAACTTCTAATTGTTAACGAGGTATGCAAAAAGAATTTCGCCAGGCCGTTCAAGTGCGCTGGGCCGATCTGGACGCCAATGCGCATATGCGGCACTCTGTTTATTACGATTTGGGGGCATCGATCCGGATTGAATTCCTTGCCATACACGGTGTCACGTTTCCACTGATGGAGGAAATGCACTTTGGCCCGGTGCTGTTCCGCGAAGAGGCTATTTTTCGAAAGGAGATCCGGTATGGAGATAAGTTGTACATCAATTTGCTAGTACCAAAACTCCGGCGCGATGGATCGCGGTTTTCATTCCGGCACGAAATCAAACGGGAAGACGGCACGCTTTGCGCAATAATCAATGTCGACGGCGCCTGGATCGATACCCAAAAACGCAAACTGACCGCCGCGCCCGAAATTGTTCGGACCATGTTTGAGGCTGCGCCAAAATCAGACGATTTCCAATGGCTGGATCATTAAAGCCGGCAGGAATCCGGTATCAGGTACAAAAGCTTACGCGGGATTCTTCATTTTTGTGCCAGCAAGTATTTTTTCCGGCAAATTTTAATTCAGAACTTCATTTTGCACCACTCCTTTTTATCCATCATAGGCGTTATCCAAACGAACAGCCAACTGCGCGACTTGAGCCATTGGCTTAACGGCTTGTATTCCGAACTGGAAGCGCATTTTAGTGATTTTGAATTTATCCTGGTCAATAACCACTGCGATCTGGACCAAATTGATGCGGCGATACGGCCATTGCCCGAAAATTTGCGCAAGCATATTTTTTTGCTCCAACTCAGTGCCCCGGTCAGTCGCGACAATGCACTATTGGCCGGTCTGGACCGAGCCAATGGCGATTATGCGGTAATTTTTGAATTCGATTTTGCAGAATCGCCCCAATTGGTCAGCGCGCTCTGGCAAAAAAGTCAGTCCGGATTTGACATTGTCTACCTGCGGGCCAGCGAACGAAAATTACCCTGGATTTACCGGCAACTCTACGCCATATTTTACAGCATTCTCCGGCGGTACTCCAACCTCCATATTGATCCGCAGGCGCACCATACGCGGATCATCAGCCGGCGGGCACTCAATTCCATGCTCAGGTTGCGGGAAAACAGCCGGTATCTGAAAGCCATTTACGCTTTGGTTGGGTACAACACCACTGCTATTGATGTGGATCGGGCTTTACTGCCGGAGCCCGGAGCCTCCTTTGGCGACCAGTTTCGAACCTCCCTGGTGGCCATTACCTCCTTCACTACTTTTTTGCGGAGTTTACTCTTGTGGATCTTCTTGTTGTCCTGCCTGGTGGCAGGCACTGCAATTTTCAATGCTGTGAAAGTGAAAATGACCAACGTCGACATTTTTGGCACCTATCATCAAACCGTGTCCGGGTGGGCGTACCTCGTGGTGGTGATGTCCGTGTTTTTTGCGATCACCTGCCTGAATCTGTACATCATGTCGATTTACCTGTCGAATATCTACAGCGAGATCAAGAACCGGCCCTTGTACATTATTGAGTCTGTACGGCGGTACTAATTGCTACCTATCCGGCATCCGCAGCAAGGCGGTGTTTTCGCCGAAATATTCCTTAAATGCGAGCGCGAAAGATCCCGTGCTGGCAAAGCCCACCAATTCGGCAATTGCTTGCGGCGTGCCCGCCCGTTTTTCGAGTAGTGCCTTGGCTTTTTCCAAACGCATCTCTCGAATAAGTTGCGCAGGTTCCTTGCCGGTAAGCACGATTAATTTTTTTACAAAATGCTGTTTGTGCAGCTGCATTTTCCGGGCCAGGTCGTCGGCAAGAAAATCCGGGTCAGACAGGTTCTGATCAACAATTTGAATCGCTTTCGTTAAAAAGGGATCGCTGAGCGCGGTGCGGTTTTCGGAGAAATACAAATGCATAAAACGCGCAAATGCCTCTTGCTGTATTTTTTGCGCATCCAACAGCCGGGTGATCTGGCTGTCGAACACCTGATGGAGCACCGGGCGGCTGAACCAGGCGTCGGCTCCTGCGCGCAGGGCGTCGAGTTTCCCGTCGTTACCCGGCTTGTCGGTCAAAAGAATTACCGGAATGTGATTGGTTCGCTCGGCGAGTTTGATTTGGCGCACCACATCGATCCCTGTCTGGCCATTGAGCACCGCATCGCACACAATCAGGTCGGGAAGATGGTTGGAAGCCAACTGCAGGCCTTCGGTCGGTGTCGACGCCGTTTCCACCTCGAACCGGTCGGTCAAAAGCGATTTGAGGTATAGCACCACCTGACGGTTGGGCTCAATGAGCAAGGCCGTTTTTTCAGGTCTGTGGTGCTCCGACGAATGGGTTTCCAGAGGCTCAAAAGCCTGTGGGCTATCCTCAGGTACAGGGACCAGGGCAGGCTCGGCAGCAAAGGTAGAGGTAAACCGCTCTGAACGGAGAAAATCATTTTCCAGGATTTTCCGGTCAAGCCGTTTGCGCCAACGCACAGCATTCCGCCAATTCAACAGAATCAAACTCAGGATCAACATACCCAGCCCAATAGACAGATAGGCCAGGAGGTTGCGGTTTATTTGTAAATACTTTGCCTGGCCCTGTTCCGCTTCCAGGCGAATTTGGGCCAGGGAATCAATACGCCTGGTTAGCACCTCTTGCAGCGCCATATGCCTTTGTGTGGCCAACGTATCCCTGACCTGGATCAACAACTCCTGAATTGCCAATGCAGCTTTGTATTCACCCCAATCGTCAAATGCTTCAACCAAGGCTTGAAGGAGTAATGCCTGAGTTCCGGGATCGGGATCGTGCCGGGCATCATCGGAAGCATCTTCAAAAAATGCAAAAGCACTTTTTTTGTCTTTGTTATGAAAATAAATGTGGGATAAGGTTGGAACAGCAGCCGCAGGACAAAGCACCTGATTACGTTGCAAGTAATTGCGGAACATATCGGCTTCCAATTGTGCTTCTTCATAATTTCCCGCCTGCACCAATTCGGTAAGCAAGGTCAATCTGTACCGCAATGAGTCTTCGTGCTGTTGAGCCGCCAAACAGACTGGCGCCATAGCTAGAAGCAAGCAATAACAAGCAGGACGAAACATGTTGGACCGGTTTGTGGTATATTGAACAAAAGTATGCCATCAGGCCAGGGCGAACAACTGCAATACGGCGCTTTTATGCACTTTAACACTTAAAAATGAAACAGCAACTTTTGGACTATCAAATATCTACGGATATATCTTTATTAGATATATACTTTATTCACGATTATTTGTGCCGGCATTCCTATTGGGCGGCCGGTATTCCGGAGGAAACGGTTCGACGGGCTATTGAGGGCTCGCTTTGTTTTGGCGTTTATTGGGGTGGACGCCAGCTGGGCTTTGCGCGTATTATTAGTGATTATGCCACATTTGCCTATTTGGCCGATGTTTTTATCACCCCGGAGTTTCGCGGGCTCGGTCTTTCCAAGGCCTTAATGGCGTTCATCGTCGAGCATCCCAAATTGCAGGGATTGCGTCGATGGATGCTGGCAACGGCAGATGCGCATGGTTTATATGAGCAATTCGGGTTTAAAGCCCTGGCCCGACCGGAACGCATCATGGAAATTAGCCGCCCTGATATTTATACCCGGATGTGATCAATCGAACTATCCGTCAAAGAACTAATCCATTCTGTTAACGTTTAACAATAATCGTACCCAGAAACTTGTAAGTAGCTCTAATTTTGCCGCAAATCTGAATTTATGAAACGTTCGCATATTATCGCTATTGGTATTGTTGCCGTTGCCATCGGAATACTGATCTCTGCCAGCCAGGATGTAACCACTTATGCCAATTTTGCCCAGGCAGCCCAAAGCGGTGACCGGGTCAAACTGGTCGGCCAGCTTGAAAAGGACCGCCCGATCGAATACAACCCGGAAAAGGACCCAAATTTTCTCGCCTTTTATCTGCGCGATGACGCTGGTGCGGTGCGCCAGGTCGTTTTACGCGCCGGAAAACCGCAGGATTTTGAACGCTCAGAGCAGATTGTACTGACCGGTGCAATGAAGGGCGAAGTTTTTGAAGCGGCTGATATGCTGCTGAAATGCCCGTCCAAGTACAAAGACCAGGAAATATATGTCCGCTCTGAAAAGACTGAACAAGCATCCAAATGAGTCCAATCGAACTCTCCTTCCAATATACTGAAGCGGATTACCAGGAGTTTTTGCGCCATTATTTCTGGAAAAACCGCAGCCGGCTCTACCTCACACTTGGTGTGCTGGCTCTGGTTGCGCTGGTAATCACGCAGCGGGGTGACACCGCTTCGTTGAGTTTCTGGATTTCTACATTGGTCCCGGTAACGTTGATTCTCGTGCTTTGGTGGGCAGTTTTGCGCTTTTCAGGCCGCCGGGCATTTCAGATGACACCTGAAATGTCGGAGCAACGCAATTGTGTTATCGATTCCGATAATATTACCGTGCGCGGGCAAACATTCTTGTCCGAATTCAAATGGGCCGGTGTGTTGTACCTTGTTGAAACCAAAAATCTGGTTCTGGTTTACAATTCCAAAACCAACGCTGTTATGCTCCCCAAACGGGCGTTTTCCACCGATCAATTTGCGGCCTTCAAACATCTGGTAGATTCCAACCCTACCCTGGCGTCAAAGTGGAAATCCTGAAATTGTCTTCAATCCTATTCAGCGCATTCCAAACTTCTTCCCTGCAATCGGGTTAATTTTGCAGTTCTAAGCCAAGCAAACACATGGAGTATATTGATGAGCATCTTTTTCCCGGCCAACTGGGGCATTTTTTGGCAGTACTATCCTTCGTCGCAGCCTTGCTGGCTAGTGTAACCTATTTTCTGGCCACCCAGCGACGCGAAACAGCGGCCTTCGAGGGCTGGCGGAACTTGGGGCGTTTTTCCTACCTGGTGCATGGCTTGGCCACGATAGGCATTATCGGCACCCTGTTTTTTATCCTTACCCAGAAATACTACGAATACCAGTATGCCTGGGCCAATGTATCGGACGACCTGCCGTTTCAATACACCTTTTCCGCTTTTTGGAAAGAACAACAGGGCAGTTTCCTGCTGTGGAGTTTTTGGCATATCGTGCTCGGCCTGGTGCTCATGTTGCGGGCAGGCAAATGGGAAACGCCGGTACTGGCTGTGGTGGCACTGGCTGAAGCGATTATTGCCTCTATGATCCTGGGCTTGTATTTTGGCGATTTCCGTTTGGGCGCCAGCCCGTTTGATTTGCTGCGGCAAACCATGGATGCACCAATTTTTGCCCAGGCCGATTACCTGTCCCAAATAAAAGGCAATGGCCTCAACCCGCTGCTCCAGAATTACTGGATGACCATCCACCCCCCTACCCTGTTCCTGGGTTTTGCCTCTACCATCGTTCCGTTTTCGTATGCCATGGCCGGCCTTTGGCTGCGCGAGCACAAGGAATGGCTGAAGCCGGCACTGTCGTGGGCCTTGTTTTCTGGCGCCATTTTGGGCACGGGCATCCTGATGGGCGGCGCCTGGGCGTATGAGGCGCTTTCGTTTGGCGGCTACTGGGCTTGGGACCCGGTCGAGAACACTTCCCTGGTTCCCTGGATTACCCTGGTTGCCGGTATTCATACCAATCTGGTCGCCCGGAATACCGGTTACTCGATACGGAGCACCTACGGTTTCTACCTGATCACCTTTATTCTGGTTTTGTATTCGACGTATTTGACGCGCAGCGGGATCTTGGGCGACACCTCGGCGCATGCGTTTACCGAGATGGGACTTGGGTTTCAACTTATCCTGTTTATCGGCCTGTTTTCGGTGTTAGGGGGCTGGTTGTGGGCCTCCAGGTTCCGGCAGGTACCGACCAAAGAAAAAGAAGAAGCCGGCGCCTCGCGGGAGTTTTGGATGTTTATTGGTGCGCTCGTTCTGTTTTTCTCTGCTATATTGATTACCGGAGCAACGTCGTTGCCGGTATGGAACAAAATCGTGCAATTGTTCAACCCCGATTATGTGGGCGCTGCGCTGAAAGACCCTGTCGCGCACCACAACCGCTACCAACTTTGGATTGCCGTTTTTCTGGGCCTGCTTACCGGCGCTGCACAGTGGCTGCGGTACAATGAACGCAATGAAAAAGTGTGGGCCAAAACGTTCGTCCGGCATTTCGTTATTGCGGTTGCCGGCGCTGCGGTGCTCACTGCGCTGAACACCCTGTGGTTGAACATTCATGCCTGGCAGTATTTTGCCATGTTGTTCGCCGCCATGTTCACAGTAGTTTCAAACCTGGATTATATTATTTCCTTTGTCAAAGGAAATCTCAAGCAGGCAGGCTCGGCCCTGTCGCACATTGGCCTGGGCCTGTTATTGCTGGGCATTTTAGGTACCGGACTCAACAAAGAGTGGATTTCATCCAATGTGTTTGCCATGGACGGCCTTATCGAAGGCATGGGCAATGAGGAAATGAATAAAAATATTCTGTTGCTCAAGGAAGCGCCAATGCCCATGCGCGGCAACTTTGAGGCGACCTACCTCGAAGACACTGTCTCTCGGCAAACCCGAACCTTCTCCGTCCGGTTTAAAAAACAGGATGAACAGGGAAATTTCACCGGCGAGGAATTTGTGCTGCATCCCAATGTGATGTACGACCGGCAGTTCACCAAAGTGGTGGCCTCCAACCCTTCCACCAAGCACTACCTGACCCACGATATTTTTACCCACGTTTCTTCACTGCCCAAGGCCGAACTCGATCAGGATTTTGCCCGCGAACAAGAAGATAGTTTGCGCTTTGAGCCCTATGAGGCACTTATTGGCGATACAATTTTTACCAAAAAACACTACCTCGTGGTGGAAGGCTATACCAAGGCGCCCGAGCACCCCGAGTACAAGGCGCAACAAGGCGACCTGGCTTTTGGCCTGAAACTCCGCGCCTATGCCCTTGATGACACCCTCGGATATTTGGCAAACCCCATGCTTTACATCCGGCCCGGTGAAGGCGGCTTTACCCTTCCGGCCAATGTTGGCCAATTGCAGATGCGGGTTCGCTTGACGGAAGCATCCATGGGGCGCTGGCTTTCCATGGAAGAATCGCTTGACTTTCAACAGTTCCCGATGAAAGCCGGTGAAACCATTGACTTCCAGGGCTATAAAATTCAATTTACAAAAGCAAGCCGTGAAATCAAGCATCCGGGATATGCCCCACTACCGGAAGATATTGCCGTGGCGGCTGACCTGCAAATCACGGCCCCTGACGGGCAGCAATACTCGGCAAGTCCCGTCTACCTGATCCGGAACAGTCAACCGTTCAGCCTGAAAGACGAACTGCCCGAACTGGGCCTCTACTTCCGCCTGGAGAACATCGACCCAAAAACCGAAACCCTGACCATTGCGGTTGCAAAAGCCACGGATACGCAGCAACAAATTCCTTTGGAAATTGCCGAAAACGCGCCCCGGTCGGACTACATCGTGCTGGAAGCCATCATTTTTCCGGGGATCAACCTGGTTTGGCTGGGCTCCATTATGATGCTGTTTGGATTGGGGCTGAGCATGTGGCGGCGGCTGATGGCTGACAGGAAATGATTTTTTTTAGACAGGATTGACTAGATGAACAGGATAACCCACCATGTTTTTTTCCTGTTAAATCATGTCAATCCTGTCCAAATACAATACGGAAGCAACAACGATTCATGTCCAACTTCATCCATGGCATTCGTGCCATTCCGACCGGCTACCTCGTCGTATTTATCCTTGCCCTTTTTCTTCCCGCCCATTTGATCAACCTCGGCGTTGCCGCTTTTAACGGCGATGAAGCCATTCGCAGCCTGGTTGCCCTCGAAATGAAAATGTCGGGCAACTATATTGCCACCACCATGCACGGGGCGCCCTATATCAACAAACCGCCCCTGTTTAATTGGATGTTACTGGTTTCCTTCAAGTTGTTCGGCTATTTCGGTGAATTTCCAGCACGCGTGGTCACCGTGTTTTTTCTGGCGGTTTACGGCTTCGTCGTGTATCGCTTTACCCGGAAAGAGTTTGGGAATGCTTTCGCATTTCTGTGCGCAATGATGACCATCCTGAGCGGGCGTTTCCTGATTTACGATTCTATGCTTGGGCTGATCGACACGACCTTCTCCGTGGTGATCTACAGCCTGTTCATGAGCATGTATTACTTCGGATCGCGCGGGCAATGGCAGCGGCTTTTTCTTGTCAGTTACGGGTTGATGACGGTGGGTTTCCTGCTCAAAGGGCTTCCGGCTATTGTGTTCCAGGGCTTGTCGCTATTGGCCGGATTGTGGTTTTTTGGCCAACTGCGGCGCTTGTTTTCCTGGCAACATGTGGGCGCCGGTTTGTTGTCGCTGGCTGTTTTAGCGGGCTATCTGGCTATTTATGCGCAATACCGGCCGCTGGATATTTTATTGCCAAACTTGCTGCACGAATCGGTGAAACGCACAGGCGTTGTGTTCGGTTGGTGGAACACCGTAGTGCATTTTTTCAAATTCCCATTTGAATCGGTTTATCACTTTTTACCCTTTTCCCTGCTGGTGCTGGCCTGGTTTGACCGCCGGTTTTGGCAGCGCCTCCGGGCAAATCGCTTTGCCTGGTTCAATTTTGTGATTCTGGCGGCGAATCTTCCGATCTATTGGAGTTCAGTGCAAGTGTACGCGCGCTACCTGCTGATGTTCATCCCCCTGTTTACCACCTTTAGCTTTTACCTGATGCAGCAAGACCAGGAGACTAACTCCTGGAGGTTCAAAATATACTACGGCATTCTGGGTGTGCTTGGCATCTTGCTTCCGGTGGCTTTTGCGGCCATGCCGTTCGTTCCGGAGGTAAATTTTTTGGAAAATATCTGGCCACTCAGCATCGCATTCGGCCTGGTGCTGCTGGCACCGGCAGTTGGTTTTTTTGCCGATCGCAAACGATATGTGTACTGGACCATCATCTCGCTTTTGGTCGCACGGATTGCTTTCGACCTGATCATTTTGCCTACACGGCACCATGAAAATATCACCTCGCGTGCCCGCACCAATATCCGTGCACTCGTGGATAAATACCACGACCAAACCTGGTACACCTACGGACGCAGCATATTGCGCGAACCGGCCTCTTTTTACATGACTCAAAAACTGGGGTATATCGTGCAAAACACCACCGACACCAGCCATAAGAACGCCATTTACGTAGTGAATCCGGACCATGAACCGGACGGCGACCTGATTTTTGGCGGGCCACCGGTGGATACGTTTCAGACGGATTACACGGAGATTAAGCTTCTGCTTTACTTGACTTCAAAGTAAAAATTCACCACGAGACACGGAGGCCACGGAAATACCTTACTCGTCCTACGACTTGGAGTCGTAGGACGAGTAGAACCAATCCGCAAAATATTTCACCCCTGCATGCAGGGATACTTGCGGTTGGTAGCCAAAATGGGCTTTTGCCTTGGACACATCGGCGAAGGTTTGATCCACGTCGCCCGGTTGTTTTTCCAAAAACTGCTTTTCCAGTTTGCGCCCCAACGCCGTTTCGAGAGCCTCCACCATTTCCAGGAGGGTAACCGGTGCACCACCACCCAGGTTAAAAATATCATAACCTACGCCAGGCAAATCCAACACCTGTCGAATACCCGCAACGGTATCAGTCACATAGGTGTAATCGCGCCGGGTTTGGCCGTCGCCGTACAGCGGAATGGGTTTATTCTCAAGTGCCAGGTGGGCAAACTTGTGAATAGCCAGATCAGGGCGCTGCCGGGGGCCATACACAGTGAACAGGCGCAGACAGGCGATATCTAGTCCGTACAAATGGTGGTACGTGTAGGCCAGCAGTTCACCGGCGCGTTTCGTTGCTGCATAAGGCGAAATGGGGTGGCTCACATCGTCGGTTTCGGAAAACGGCGTTTTTTCCTGGTTGCCATACACCGACGAGGACGAGGCAAACAACAAACGCGGCACCTTGGCCTGTACCATTGCTTCGAGCAATTGCAGGGTACCGTTGACATTTACGTCGTTGTATTCAGCAGGTTGCAAAATAGAAGGGCGCACCCCCGCCTTGGCGGCAAGATGCACGACAGCGTCAACCTTGTTTTTTGAAAAAATATGTTGAAAAATGGCTTGATCGCGAATATCACCTTCGACGAATTGAAAGGCAGGCCATTGTTCCAATAAGGCAAGATTGGCCCGCTTGATCGCCGGATCGTAAAACGGATCAAAATTATCCAGTGCAACTACCGAATGCCCGTCGCGTAGCAGTGCTTCGCCCAAGTGCGATCCGATAAATCCAGCGCCGCCAGTTATGAGTATTGTCATTGGTAATGATGAATGATGCGTTAGGGGTGTTAAGAGAAATATTTTTCTACTAAAAATTTTAGCCGTAGAGCATTTCACGCAGAGTTGCGCAGAGTTGGTCCGCAAAGTACACAGAGTTTTTCCCATTGCCCGAATCCCACTTTGCGCAACTCTGCGTAACAAGCTCTGCGTTACTCTGCGCGAAATACGCTACAAGGGAAATACGCTATGTGTTGCTAAAACTGCTGGTTTTTGCAAAAAAAACCTTCTTGAAAATTTCTCTTAACACCCCTAATGATGCGTGATAAATGATGAATTTTTGATTCATCTCCTGCGGTTTAACCTGAATTTGCCGCTCAATTTTGGCTTGGCCTATCTAACAGCTGCCGCTCGTGAGCCAACCCCACCCCGCCCCTCCCCAAGAGGGAGGGAGCCGTAGAGGAGGCCTAAGTGGTTGATTTTAAGCACAAAACTAATTTGCCGCGTCTCCCTCCCCTTGGGGAGGATCGGGGTGGGGTTGACGTGCAGGCGGCGCTATGCACAACCTGAAAAAATCGGCAGTATTGAAATTAATCATTGTCCGTACGCACGTTATTTAAAACGGGTTTAAAGCTGAAAACAAGCCCAAAAAGCGCCACGCCGGTTGAAATCAGGTAAAACAAAAAAGCGATGGCCACGGAACGTTCGGGGTCGAGTGCCAACACCTGAGCGCTCCAAAGAAAGGTCAGCTCCCGGGCGCCGGCGCCTCCGATGGTAATCGGCAACATGGCCACAACGGAGGAAATCAGGAACACCAGGGAATAGCCCAACCAGTTTGCCGACTGACCAAGCGCAAAGATAATACCCAGCGTGGCGATGGTTTGTGCGACTTGCACACCGAGCGATTGCAGGCTAGTCCGCACCCAAACCGGCACTGTGGATTTGATCATTTTTCGAAATAAAATCCAGGAAACCGGCACGCTGACCAATAAACCCAAGGCCCAAAGCCACCACCAGGGTTGCAAAACCGGCAACCCGAAAGCCAGCACCAGGCACAATTGCCCCAATGCCAATACCCCGGAAAGCCGGTCGAACAGCGTGATCGAAAACAGCTGCCGGAGCGGCCGCCCGAAATGGTCCATCAGAATTTTAATCTTATAGCCGTCGCCACTGATGCCTCCAGGAAGCAGCAGGTTGTAGTACATGCCGAGCCAGTAGAGCCGGAGTTGAGGCCGGGTATCCAGGTGAATGCCGTCGGTTTTCAGCAGGTCGTTGAATCGGAATGCACCGATGAGTTTTGAAACAATGAACCAAAGCAAGGCCCAAAGTAGCCAGGCCGGATTCGCCTGTCCCATGACCCGGAACAGCAATTCCGGATCGATGGCACGCACCACCAGAAAAAGAATAAGGATGGAGATGCCGGCTTTCAGTGCGGTTTTCCAATTCATGGCAGCGGAACTCAGGCCTTCTCCAGTTCAGGTTGGTGAATGTGCCGGACGCGGTACGGTTTTTTATCCTGCGATTCGTAGTACGTCCGCACCTGCATTTCAGCCAGAATACCCAGAACGATCAGTTGGATACCGGCTACCACAAGCACCACGCCTAGCATGAGCAACGGGCGTCCCCAGATGTCGTGTCCTAAAATTTTTTCGATTAGCAGGTATAAGAGAATCAAACTGCCCGCAGCGGTAGTGAGCACGCCCCAACCACCGAAGAGGTGCATGGGTTTGTGCCGGAAGCGTTTGAGGAACAGGATAAGCAGCAGATCGCTGATCACCCGCGTGGTGCGCCCGATGCCGTATTTGGACTTGCCGTGTTGCCGGGCATGGTGCTGCACCGGGGTTTCGTCCATACGGGCGCCTTCGAGGTCGGCCAACACAGGGATGAAACGGTGCAGTTCGCCGTAAAGGCCCAGGCTTTTGGCCAGTTCGGCGCGGAAGACACGCAGCGTGCAACCGTAGTCGTGCTGGTACACCCCGGAGGCGCGGCGGATCATCCAGTTGGCGATCTTGCTCGGCACTTTGCGCAGCAGCATGCCGTCTTGCCGTTTTTGCCGGACACCGGCGAGCATATCCAGGCCGCGCTCCCGGGCGATGTTCAACATGCGGGGGATATCAACCGGGTCGTTCTGCAAGTCGCCGTCCATAGTGGCGATCCACTCGCCGCTGGCGTATTCGATACCGGCGGCAAGTGCGGCGCTTTGGCCGAAGTTGCGGCGGAATTCAACGATGCGCAGTTTGGGATGCTTCAGTGCTTTCAAACGGCTGAGCGTTTGGTCGCGCGAGCCGTCGTCTACAAAAACCAGCTCGTAGTCCAGCTGTTGCAAATGTTCATCCAACTGTTCGACCAGTGGCTGGATATTGTCTTCTTCGTTGTAAACGCAAATAACGACGGAAAGGAAAGGCTTCATAGTTTTTGAATAGGCGGCGAAGGTACGAAAAAGCGCAGGGCAGGCAAGGGGAGGGACGAGCGCATAAACTTACCTGATGCAAACAGGAATGTCACATCCTGACATTACAGAATATCCCTAAGTTATAATGTTGGATTCCCTGTTTTAATAATTTAAACTTGTAATGACTGCAACAGCCATTGTTGGACACTGTGCGGATGTGGCGGTTTATCGTTTTATTAGATTCATTCCGGAATTAATTTAAGGTGTTGAGTTGTATTTGGTGCATTGCCCCCCAATCTTCAATGCACCATTTTTTTATTTTCTTAGAATCATTATAGTTAATATGAAATCCGTACAAACAATTCTCATTGCCTACCTTTTAGGTTGCATAAATGTTTTTGCACAAAGTGAATCGCAAATAGACTCTTGTAATCAAACATGGCTAAAATTATGGGGTGAACCAGGCAGTTATGAACTTGGAATCACATTGTGCCCCTCAGAAGATGGAAATTTATATGTAACCGGCACCACTCAAGATAGTGCCGTAATTCTAAAATAGACCCTACTGGAAAAATAATATGGACTCGTTATTTTGATTTTTTCCAGGGTTTGATAGGATTACGTATTTGAGTATAGATTCAGACGGGATGCTCCTTGGTTGTGGAAATTCAAATACCAATTTTAATGGCATAAAAATTCGTTCTTCTTCAAATACAATCCTCTGAATGATGCATATATCTGGATATTTCAACCTGAATTTTTCACCATAAATGCAGGTATTGTTGGAGGGATTAAAGAAAAACACGCCGGCGGAAATTATTATGTAAGTTTTCAAGCCGTTGTGGGCGGGGGGCAGTTATAATGGAAATCAACCGCCAAACAGGCCAGGAAATACCGGGTTCTACCTGGCGATATGATTGGGGAATTCAAACTTTTCTCCTTCATTTATACTGCATGGCCCCTACCTAATTTTAACGGGCTTTAGTGCTACTGCTTCAGTTACACGAAGACAGTCATTAGTCTGTATAGACACCTCGGATGGCCAAGCGAAATGGTCTCAGATGAATCATATTCCGTTAGGTAAATCTGCTAACCTTTCAGGAGAATCTGGCATTATTGATGGCAATGCTTTGATCACAGTTTACAGCGGAAACGACCAGGCAAACACCGTTTCTCCAAGTTTCATTTTTTGCAAAAACAACACTTGACGGCGAAAGAAAGTGGCTTAAAAAATATGACCTTTTAGCATTTACGGAGGAAAGGGCAACAGAGATTATTCTGGTTAGCGATGGTTACGTGATTTTTGGTCAATCGAGAGCATTTTCTTCCACGCCAAGCGGTTTGTTTTTTATGAAAACAGATTTTGATGGGAATGTTCTTTGGGCGCGTTTCTATCATTACAGCAATAATGACTATGTGTTTACCGCTATTCGTGATCGGGAA
This sequence comes from Lewinellaceae bacterium, assembly GCA_020636075.1. Classification (GTDB taxonomy): domain Bacteria; phylum Bacteroidota; class Bacteroidia; order Chitinophagales; family Saprospiraceae; genus M3007. The sequence goes on from JACJYO010000002.1 coordinate 588,002, forward strand.
TTTATTGAATTGGACGGATACTTTTACTTTACCGCCTTTTCTGAAGATGCAGCAGGTGGAACTGATTTATTGCTGGCCAAAGCTTTAATTCTGAAGGTTTAGTAAATGATTCCTGCGCATATATTATCGATACACCGGTAGAAACCTTTACGATTGCTGATGCGGTCAGTGAAACTCCGACATTGACATTTACAAATATTGATAATGAAGTAGCAGCACCTTTACCTATCGCGGAAACGGCCAGTTCGAATACCTTAACTTTTAAAACAATTTGCGAGCAAGTATGCAATAATGAAGAAGTTTTGCGATATAAAACCAATACCTGCGTAACATTTGAGGCTGCTGCGAATTGTCGTAGATGCAGCCGGAAACCGGCGCTACCGCGTCCGCTTCATCAACAACTGTGCCGGCCAAAATCTGAATTACCTGGCTATTCTGGTGCCCAATGGAACCTATGCCGTTGGCCCTGCCGATGGCGAAACCTACATCGCGGAGAGCGGGCGGGCGTACACCGTGCGCAACCCGAACAGCAGCCCGTTTTACTCTATCCGTTTTAAAGCGCAAGGTCAGGGCCTCGCGCAAGGCGAATCGGATGTTTTGAATACACCATCATTGGTCAGGCGCAACCCGTCTATATCAATGTATTCGCCCGTATGACGCCTGGTCCTTCGTACGAAGCGCACCTAAACGTATTCAATTGTCCGGTAGAGTATGAGGCGCAAAACCGAAATGCCGGCGCTTTTTCCGCCACCGCATCGGTATTTCCAAATCCGGCAACCGATCAACTTTGGGTCACAATCCCGGAGGCCGGAAATGGCGAATGGCAACTGCTCAGTGCGGACGGAAAGTTGCATAAAGCCGGAAACTGGCAGGCCGCGAACCAGTTTTCAATGCCGGTTTCCGATCTGGCACGCGGCATTTATTTCCTTCAATTGACCCATGCGGGTTATGCAACTGAAACGATACGTTTTGTGAAAGTGGAATAGGCGGCAACTGTTCACTTCTTCTCCGCATTTTTCTTTTACACATTTAACTTCCTCATACAATTATATCCAGGCTGTTCTATCGACGGCTGGATAGGGTTCATATGAGGGGCCGATATCGCTTCCTGAGTCTGACTTTTGCCATTTCTAAAAGGCTAGAAAACCCACTGAAGAAATACCGGTATTCGAAAGATTAACTGTAGATTTCTGGGCCAAAGCAAAGGCGACACAAACTGCCCCACTAAGCGCACTTCCAAAAACTCAAGGCACTTAAACTTTTAAACCCGCTCATCATGGTTACAACCGTTATTCGCTTCATCAATATTATCCTGGCCGCCTTGCTCGCAGGAACAAGTTTCGGGATTTGGATGGGTTTTAACCCTGCGCACTACACGCCTTCCACTTACATTGAGCAACAGCAAAATCTCGTCGGATCGCTAAATACGCTAATGGTTTCGTTGGTTATTTTAGCCACAATCGTGACGCTGACCGCTGCTTTTCTGCAACGAAAAAACAAGGCGGTTTTCATCACTATGCTTTTTGCCGCGGCATTTTTTGCTTCCTGCATTTTTATTTCCCGGTTTGGCAATCTCCCCATTCAAAAAGAAATGCTAACCTGGAATGCGGCCTCACTTCCTGAAAACTGGACAGTGTTGCGCGACAAGTGGTGGTCATTTCACATCATTCGGACTATTGCGGAACTAATTGCATTAGTGCTTGTTTCGTGGACAAGTGTTCAGAAACAGGGATAATCTCTAATTTGACAAACAAAAAATTATAGCCGGAAATGCGGCTCCAACCCGCGAGGCGAACACATCTCATCCCAGAATCCATTTTCCTGACAAAAACGGAAATAACATTTTCAATGAAATACAACCTATTGATAATCCTTCTATTCAGTCTTTTTGGCACAACCCACGCAGAAAAATTTTATTTAGATCCTTCCACAGGCCATCTGGCCAATGCAGGCACTATCGACGCTCCATGGAGTACATTAGAAGCGGTTATTAATGCCAATTATATTGTTTCCAACCAATACTCGCCCTTGCCTTATAACCCTGCCACGAGTAAATTGATATCCAAAAACGCATCCGGTTATGTCCATGCCGGGGATACGCTGGTTTTAATGAATGGCCTGCATGGCAATGTGTTTTTGAACAACTATATCAATACAGTCCCCATTACAATAATTGGCATGGAAGGGCAAACCCCGATAATTGAAAAAATGCATTTGCGGGCATGCAAAAATTGGCGCATTGAAAATGTAGTGGTCAGTAGCGAACCTTATGGCCTTTATTTGAATGATGTATTGTTTTATATAGAATCGCACAGTTGGCAAGGACCTTCTTCCCATATTGAAGTGCATCACTGTGAAATATACAGCACGGATACTCCCTGGCAAACCGCCGATGACTGGAACACAAAAATGAGCAACGGGCTATACATTAAAGCCGATTCGGTTATTGCGACAAACAATTTAATCCGGAATATAAATTTTGGATTGCAGGCGGTAGGAAACTACATAGAAGCCGACCATAACCAGATCATCAATTTTGCTGGTGATGGTATGCGCATCGTAGGCTCAAATATTATTTTCAAATACAACCTGATAAAAAACTGCTATAAGGTCAATGAAAATCACGATGACGGTATTCAGTCGTGGGCGCAAATAAATGGCGTGATAGCAGACGATAATCAGGTAATCGGAAACATCATAATCAATACGGACGACCCTTCAAGACCCCTCAACGGTCCGTTGCAAGGAATTGGTTGCTTCGATGGATTTTATAACAGATGGAAAGTGGTCAACAACCTGATCGTAGTCGACCACTGGCATGGCATTACTTTCCTGGGGGCAAATGACTGCCAGATAATCAATAATACGGTTTTGGATTTGACACCGGATATTACTCCGGGCGGAAGTTGGATCAGAATCAATAACCATAAGGATGGAAGCCCGAGTTCAGGTTGCCTGGTTGCTAACAATGTTGCCAATAGTTTCTATGTGGATGGCACACTAACGAATAATGTGGTCCTGAATACGTACCAGCAATATGCGAATAACTTCATTGACTATACCAATTTCGACTTTCATCTTCTCCCAACAAGTACACTGATTGATGGGGCAGATCCGGTTTATGCACCAAATATAGATATCGAAGAAAATGGAAGACCATTTGGAGATTTGCCTGACATTGGAGCCTATGAGTTTTCCGTAACGACGTCTACTTTCCTTAGTTCTAACCGCGATGGATTTCATGTTTACCCTAACCCTTTTTCAGATTTTATTATTATTGAAGGAAATAGAAAAGACTATCAAATTGAAATTTGGGATTTATCCGGCAATTTAATCTTTACTAAATCTTGTGAAACAAAGGCTGAGATGAACCAAATTGATTTGTCATCATTAAAAAAAGGGATCTACTTTTTAACAATTAAGGGTACAAACAATGAGATATATAAAACTATAAAATTGGTAAAACTTATGGCCAATAATGGTTAACAGCTCAACCTGACAAAATACCTTCATCTTCACAACCAGACAATATTATCGAACTGTATGAACACAGATATTCAAGCCTATAATGACAAACAACCAATGGTTGACAAAGAAATTTGCAAGCTCCTTGCTTCAACCATTGACAGCGAATTGACCGGTTCGGAAAGCAAAATTTGGCATGCCCATCCTGTTTGGTTTTTGGATGGCAATCCGATTGTAGGCTATAGCAAACAGAAGGCTGGTTGGCGCTTAATGTTTTGGAGTGGAGCGAGTTTTGAAGAGGATAAATTAAATGTGACAGGTAAAAAATTTAAAGACGCCTCCATTTTCTATACCGCGGTTGACCAGATCAATATAAATGCCCTTAAACGTTGGCTAAAGAAATCCAGGGAAATACAGTGGGACTATAAAAATATAGTAGCCAGAAAAGGCCAGCTGGAAAGATTAAAATAAACTTGAAAATTAACACGTCATACTATGAATAATACCAACAATCACGATGAGCGCATAGCAAAAAAATGATATTTGCCTTGGTATATCCCCATTATCTGGCGAAAGTTGAAAAGAAAAGGAGAACGAAAGAAGAATTGCACCAGGTAATCGAGTGGCTTACCGGTTTCGATGAAAAAAAAGTTACAAGCACTCATTGATGAGAAAGCAACGTTTGAATTGTTTTTTCTGCGTGCTTCATTAAACCCTAATGCACAGCTAATTACTGGCGTGATCTGTGGCTATCGGATTGAAGAAATTGAAAATCCATTAACCCAACAGGTCCGGTATTTGGACAAGTTGGTGGATGAACTGGCGAAAGGCCGGAAGATGGAGAAGATTTTACGCGTTGCGTAAATAAATTGGTCAACCACACGATAAAAGAATTACCGCTACCAACTCAAGGCGGTGCTATTTTCGATGGCTATCGGAATCGTGAGTTGAATTCAACTTTATAAAAATTACGACAATGGAAAAAAATAAAGCCGGATACAAATCGAATGCGCACAGCCCTACCCCTTTTTCCCAAACGTATTTCCATGGCACTAAGGTTGATCTGAAGCCAGGTGACTTAATTGAAATTGGCCGCAATTCAAACTTTGGACAAAATAATAAGGCAAAATATATTTATCTGACAGCCACTTTGGATGCCGCTATTTGGGGCGCTGAGCTTGCTTTAGGCGATGGACGTGAAAGAATTTATGTAGTAGAGCCGACAGGCCCAATTGAGAATGACCCCAATTTAACTGACAAAAAATTCCCGGGTAATCCCACAATGTCTTATCGCTCAAAATATCCATTTAAGGTCGTTGGAGAGATCACTATTTGGCAAGGACACACACCGGAGCAGGTTAAGGCAATGAAAGATGGATTGGCCAGTTTTAAAGAACAAGGTATAGAAGCAATAGAAGATTGATAACAAAATTGTTCGAACTTGGATAATCAAAACAGGACGCACGAATCCGTCAATACAGAACTACCTTCCCAACACCCGTCATTTCCATTCCCTCGAATATTTGGAAATAATACAGTCCGGGCGATAATTCCGCAGCGTTCAATGCAACGTTTATTCCCGTAAAGCTCCGTTGAAGCCGCATCCGTCCCTGCGCGTCGAATAAGGTAAAACACCCACCTGTAACCTGTAAGTTTTCAAATTGAAGGATGCCGGAGCGCGAAACCGGGTTGGGTAATACCCGGATGACCGGAACTGCGCCCGGTTTTTCTGCAACAGCAGTCGGGAGGTACCGAATCCCAACCGTATGGAATACTTCAGCGGTGTACACCGGTTCATTAAAATCAAAATAGATCGCGGCTTGGTTGCGAATAACCGTCCCAAAAGGCGTGAACGGCCGTTGCCGGACACGGAACTTTACAAAGCCGTGCGAGGCCGCTTCGTTTACATTGGAATCGGGTAATAGAATGTTGTCAAATGTGAAGTTTAAAATACTGTTGCCCGACAGCTCGAAACGGTAGGGATGGCTGCTCGTTCCGGGAACCACCGTCGCCGGGTCAAGCCAGGGTGCCAGGGTATCCAAAACCATGACACGGAATGCCGTATCGGTGCCCGTATTTTGAAAGCGGATGTGGTACTCCAACGGTTGGTCGGGACGGATTAGATGCTCCGGACCATACCCTTGCGGGCTGGCCAGCTTATCATTGGGATCAAACGAACCGCGGCTTTGTTGGCAATCGATACTCACGTACGGATTGCCGTCGGCCTCGCCGAACTGTGGCAGATAGTTAATACTGAAACCGCCCGAGCCATTTTGCCCGCAAGCTTCAACAGTAGCCGACGGGATTGGTTCGCCGGGGCTGCCGGGCTCCTGCTCTGCTTCCATGCGCCAGGTACTACCGTTTGCCGGAACGGCAATCAGCAGCGAATCGCCGGCTGGCAGTTGAAACATACCCTGAAAATTAATGATGTTGTCTTCTATGACGATATAATCCAGCACCGAACTCGGTCCGGTCCCCGTGTTTCGGATCAGGAACCTGACTGAATCGGCGGCGCAGCCCCCTTCTACTTCTACAGTGGCCCCCATCCAGCCGGGCAGCAGGCAAAACGAATCAGGGTAGATATGCGCTTCCACACAATGGGATTGCCCAATCACCGTGCCGTCGCAGGAAAGATGCAGGACAAGCGGGAAACTCCCGCATTCGCCAATAGGAATGGCACCCAGATCAAAACGCCAGGTATGATTCCCTTCATCAATGCCAGGAATTCCGGCACTCACAAATTCCAGAAACGGATCGATTGTAACCCGCAGGTAGGCACTATCGGCAGGCGCGGTACCGGTATTACAATAACTGACGGTGTAGGTATTGTCGAAACAACGCCGCAGTCCCCAAGTCCCGATGTCGGTTTCTAAAAAAGGACAAAGCACCTGCGGCTGCAAGGCAAAATCCGTGTTAGTGCTGTCGCCCACGCTGTGTATATCGAAGTCGGCATCTGGCGGGCAACTATTCCAATAGGCGTTCGGCGGTTGTAAAGTCAGGTGGTAGTCGCCCGTATCGACAAAAAACTGGTAGCCGCCATAAGTATTGGCCGTCCGGTATTGTTCCGCGGAGGGTATTCCAATGGAGTCCAAACGCTCCAGTCTGGCCAGCCAGCCCTTAAGGCCGGTTTCGTTGCTGTCGGCCTGGCAATTGTCATCGGCATCGATCACTACCTTACCCAGCAAAGCATGAACCAGTACGCTCGATGGCAGCACGGTGAAACTGTAATCGCACACACTTTCATTACCGCAGATATCCGAAACAACCCACTTGATCCTGTGCGTGCCGGGCGGCAGTTGAGCCGGCATCCATACGGTTGGCGCCTGATCAGTATGCCAACCTACGTAGAAGTGCCGTTGAAACAGGCTGTCGGCCGCACTGTACAGGCCGAAACGATATTTTTCTCCAGGCGACACTGGCCTTTCGTCAAAATCGCGCGGCGTTCCACCGTTGTAATTCGGGTTATTGATATTGTTGTAGTTCACTGTTCCCGCGGCTGGCGGAAAGTCGCTACGGATCACCGTTTCCCAAAAACCGTCGCCGTTCAGGTCGAGAAACAACTCGTATTTGGCAGAAACGTTGTCGCCACAACAAAAGTCCGTAACCGTCAGCTGGAGCCCAGCAGGCGCTTCGCTGCGGTCTGGGTTGCCGGAAAAAGGGTCAGCCCAATACGATTCATTCCATAGTTCGGGGTCATTTGGCGTTGCATCGTCTATCGTAACCGGGCTGGCCGGGCAATTCACAAATACAGGATTCTCTGTATCAATAATCTTTATGCGTTGGGTATAGCGGTAACAGTTGGCCGAAGCCGACCAGAAGATGCTGTAATCCGTAGGTGCAGGGTCCGATGGCGTCACCTTTACTACCGTTGGCGCCCAGGGCGCCGCTGTGCCGGCAGGCGCAACGATAGGACCGGGAAGGTTGCTCGGGTGGTTCGCCACTGCCGAAGGCGAGGGGTTGGGTACGTTAATGCAGCCTTGCTGCGGATCGTAGGGATTGCTGAAAACATACCAATCGCGCATAACAATGAAACAGCCGTCGGGCACCACCGTGATCATCTGGTCCGTGTAACTGATACTGACTGCGCCGCCGTTGGAATTGGACACCAGCGGCTGCCCGTAATCAAAGATTGGCGCTGTGCAGTTTACCTGAATCAAGTCGTCCGGGAATTTGATGAAATAATCCTGTTGAGCGTACAGGATTTGTGCGGTGCAAATACAGCAGAGTAAAAGTAGGGTACGCATGAGAAACCGATTGGTTGAGCAATGCTACAGGTTCAATAAAATGGGTTATAGTTTGATCAGGGAGCAAAGGTGCGGCACTGTTCAGGTTTAGGCAAAAACAATTAATCGGTTTTATCAAACTGAAGCTATTTTTAAACAACTGGTTACAAGTATTTTATAGTAGTTTTATCTCAAAAAGTATAAACGCCGTGCGTAATGCAATTTTAGTCCAATTACTGGAAAAGTTTGATAAAAAAGACCTGCGGGAAGCCCGCAAATGGCTTGCCTCTCCGGTGCATAATCAGCGCCGCGATGTCGCCGACTTATTCGAACACCTCACACGCAGCCTGGCCAAAGCACCGGATCAGCTGAACAAACCGGCCGCTTATGCCGCTTGTTACCCGGGCAAACCCTTCGACGAAAAGCAGATGAATCACCTCATGTCGTGGCTGCTGGCTACCCTGCGCGACTATCTTGCCTGGCGTGAATGGCAGTCCGATAAAGCGCAGGTGCGCCTGTTCAGCTGCCGCGCCCTACGTAAAATGGACCTCGATGACGCCTTTGAAAAAGAATGGAAACTGGCCCAGGCAGCACTCGAAGCACTACCCTACCGCGACGAGCACTACCATCAGCTCAGCCACTTGCTCCAGCGGGAACGCTATGAATTGGCCTCGATCAAGCGCCGGGCCAATGATTTTCCACTTTCTGAAATAGCCGTACATGCCGACATTGCCTACCGACTCAACAAGCTGCGTTTTGAATGCAGTGCTGAAGTTGCCCGCTCCGTCGCCCGCAGCGTCGCCGAACCGTCAGCTGAACAGGCAGTATCCTTGGCAGAGACGACCATCCATCTCTATGAAAACCTGCAGAAATCCCTGCGTGACCAAAGCCAGGAAGAAGCCTTTTTTAAAGCGAAACAGTTACTCGAATCCAGCTGGCAGCTTTTTCGCGGCAATGAACGCCGCGACCTTTACTTGCTGGCGCTCAATTTTTGCATCCGGAAAATCAACAGCGGGCAACGCGATTTTTTGCGCGAAGCTTTTGACCTGTACCGCTCGGGCCTCGACAACCGTTCGTTATTTGAACAGGGACATCTCTCGCGGTTTACCTACAAAAATACGATCACAGCCGGCCTCAATCTTGGCGAGCATGCCTGGGTACGTCAGTTTATTGAAGAATACCGCACTTATCTGCACCCCCGCGAACGGCATAGCGCCTATTGCTACAATCTTGCCGTATGGTATTTCTGGCAACCAGACTACGACCAAGCCATGACCCTGCTCCGGGAAACCGATTTCACGGATGCCCTTACTAACCTGGACGCGCGCTCCATCCTGCTCCGGATATACTTCGAGCGGGGCTACCGAGAGGCCCTGGAATCACACCTAGACAGTTTTCAAACATACCTGAGACGCATCAAAGACATTGGCTATCAGCGGGAAAACTACCTCAACCTCATCCGGTTCACTAAAAAATTATTGCGACTGAATGCAAATGATAAAACAGGCCATGCGGCGCTACGGCAGAAGATCGGTCAAACGGTTGCTTTGGCTGAGCGAGAATGGTTGTTAGGGCAGATTAGATGAGGTGGGCTGGTGGCAGTGGCACAAGCGGCTTCATGGTACCCTTTTTTGTTACAGACGGAAAATCCTTATCCTATAATTTTAATTATCGGAAAGCTGCTTAGCCTCGTTTTACATTTAAAAACTTGGCCTTTTGAACAAAGCAAATTCGGACGTTTAAGCAAAGCTGTCCGATAAGAAGCCCTCTAGTTTTGTCCCTAACAAAATTTTAAAATAATGGGACAAAGTAACAACAACGGAGCACTGCAAAAACCGATAGGTTCGGGCTTCAACGCAAAGTCAACTTCAACAGAAGTAATCAATGGCATTGATCTTACAGGAAAAATTGCCATTGTAACAGGCGGCACCACAGGCATTGGATTGGAAACCGTAAAGGCACTTTCCAATGCAGGTGCTACGGTAATCGTCCCTGCCAGGGACAAAGAAAAGGCAATGAAAAACCTGTTAGGTATTGCCAATGTAGAAATAGAAGAAATGGATTTAATAAATCCGACTTCAATTGACACATTTGCTCTAAAATTCTTGGCTTCGTGCAGACCTTTGCATCTGCTCATCAATAATGCAGGAATTATGTGGGTTCCGCTACGCAGGGACAATCGCGGGATTGAGTCGCAATTTGCAGTAAATTATCTGGCTCAATTTCAACTTACGGCAAGGTTGTGGACGGCCCTTAAAAAAGCCAATGGAGCAAGAGTTGTAAACGTTTCTTCTCACGGACATCATTTTGCACCTTTCAACTTTGACGATCCGAATTTTGAATATCGTGAATACGAAACCTTGCAAGGTTACGGGCAATCAAAAACTGCTGTCAATTTGTTTTCGCTCGAATTGGACAACCGCGCAAAGGCTTTCGGTGTAAGAGCATATTCCCTACACCCTGGTTCTGTTGGCTCAACGGAATTAGCAAGGGAGGCACCGTTGGAATTGTTTATACAAATGGGTTTTTGCGATGAGAATGGAAATATATTGCCCGAAGTTGCAGCAGCATTGAAAACCATTCCGCAAGGCGCAGCCACCACTGTTTGGTGCGCTACAAGTCCATTGCTTAACGAGATCGGTGGTGTATATTGCGAGGATGTAAACATCGCAACATTAACGGTCCTTACTTCTACTCAAAGCGGTGTAATGCCGTACTCCCTGGACGAAACTAATGCAAAACGTCTTTGGGAGCTAAGTGAAAATTTGGCTACCACAACATTCAATGTTGATTGATATTTCATCTTTATACCATACAAGCAATATGGAGTTTCAAACAAGATATATAACCGCCGACATCAAACTTTCTTGTTATGAAGACAAGTTGTTTAAAGCAGAAGTCGTGTTTGATCACCATATGCTTGTGTGGTTCATTTCAGGCGAAACAAAAATCATCCAGGCAGACAAAGACTATTTGTTTAAGGCAGGCGACATTTTCCTTATTCCAAGAAATCAACTCGCGACAATCATCAATTACCCCAAAGACGGATTGCCGCATAAGTCGGTAGTGATGCACTTGTCTATCGACCGACTTAGAGCATTCTATGCCAATCAGAACATCAAAACAAAAGCTGGGGCAACACAGAAAATTCTAAGTTTAGGCAAACACCCGTTGTTGGAAAGTTGCCTTGCTTCGCTGATCCCTTATTTTGACGTACGGGACAAATTCCCCGAAAATATTGCTTCACTAAAAATTACAGAAGCCATTTCTATCCTAAGAACAATCGACAAAAGCATAGACAACATTTTGGCGAACTTTGAAGAACCGTATAAAATTGACCTGGCAAGTTTTATGGAAAGAAACTACATGTTTAATATGCCTTTGGAAAAATTCGGCTACCTGACAGGGCGTAGTTTGACAACGTTTAAACGTGATTTTTATAAACTTTACAACCAAACGCCACAACGCTGGCTGACACAAAAACGCCTGGAATTAGCACATTATCAAATTGCCGAAAAAAACAGAAAACCCGTTGAAGTGTACTTAGAAACAGGCTTTGAAAACTTATCGCATTTCTCTTTCGCTTTCAAGAAACAATTCGGGCTGACACCAACTGAACTTGCAAACAGAAAAACAAGACCTGCAGCAAACTTTCATGAACGCACGAACACAAATTGACACGCACATTGCCAGTCAGCCTGAACCGTTGACCAGCAGCCACTCAGGCCCTTACTTCTTCTCCGCAATCTTCCGCAACTCATTCAACTTCCAAAGCGCGTCCATCGGCGTCATCGTATTCAAATCAAGGCCCAACAACTCCTCCCGGATTTTTCGCGTATACTCGTCGGCATCAAAAATTTGCAGTTGCATTTTCGGCATGATCTGCTTCACTTTTTTGCGCATCTGATCGGGCTTTTCCAAAGCTTCCGGCCCTGCTTTTTTTCCGTCCACAGGCACCTTTCCGCCATCTACCGTCAGGCGGCCGCCGTCGGCTTCAAGCGTGTGCAAAATTTCGGTGGCACGGTCTACCACACTGGGCGGCATGCCGGCCATGCGGGCAACGTGGATGCCGAAAGAGTGGTTGCTACCACCCGGGGTGAGTTTGCGTAAAAAAATCACTTTGTGGCCTACCTCCCGGGTGCTGACATGGTAATTGTGGATACGGTCATGCAACTCGGCAAGTTCGTTGAGCTCATGGTAGTGGGTGGCGAACAGCGTTTTCGGGCGTGCCCGCTCGTTGTCGTGCAGGAATTCGGCCAGGCTCCAGGCAATGGAAATCCCGTCGTAGGTGCTCGTGCCGCGCCCGATCTCATCGAGCAGGATGAGCGAGCGGTCGCTGATGTTGTTCATGATCAGCGCAGTTTCGTTCATTTCCACCATGAACGTACTCTCGCCGCCGCTGATATTGTCGCTGGCCCCTACCCTGGTGAACAGCTTGTCGATCAGGCCGATCCGCGCTGCGGAAGCCGGCACGAAACTGCCCATCTGGGCCATGAGCGCAATCAGGGCCGTTTGGCGGAGCAAAGCGGATTTACCCGACATGTTTGGTCCGGTAATCATAATGATCTGCTGCTCGTCGGTATCGAGGTACACATCGTTGGGAATGTAAGCCTCCCCTACTGGAAGTTGGGTTTCAATCACCGGATGGCGGCCGTCTTTAATTTCAATCGACAAGGTATCGTCCAGCACCGGACAGGTATAATTTCGTTTGGCAGCCACCTTGGCCATCGATAACAGGCAATCGAGGCGGGCAATCAACTGGGCATCGTGCTGCACCGGGGCAATATAGGCCGCTACCTCATCCACCAGTTCTGTGAAAATGCGTTCCTCGATCTCCTGTATTTTTTCCTGGGCGCCCAGAATTTTTTGCTCCAAATCCTTGAGATCCTGGGTGATAAATCGCTCGGCATTGGCCAGGGTTTGCTTCCGGGTCCATTCGTCCGGCACCTTGTCTTTCCATTTGCTGGTAACTTCCAGGTAATATCCGAACACATTGTTAAACCCAACCTTCAGGCTTTGGATGCCGGTGCGCTCGATTTCACGCTGACCCAACTCTGCCAGGATTTTTTTGCTGTCGCGCATGATCGTGCGCAGCTCATCCAGTTCCGGATTTGCACCGTCGGCAATGGCGCCGCCTTTACGCACGTCGGTGGGCGGATCGGGTGCGATGACGGCTTCAATCCGATCGCGCAGGCTGTGGCAGGGGTTCAGGGATTCTCCAATTCGTCCCAGCCCTGAAGGGCTGGGCTGAGAACGGCCAGGCTGAGATGGGATATGCTTAGAAGGGATATGCTTAGAATGGCCATCCCCCTTCTCCGTAGTACCCGCTTCCCCTTCTGAGCCCAGCCCTTCAGGGCTGGGACCGCTGAGTAATTTTTTTATGTCAGCAATTGCCATCAGCGCCCGGCGCAATTGCATGACTTCGCGGGGATTAATTTTTCCTACTGCCGTCTTGCTCATCAGGCGTTCCAGGTCGCCAATATGGCGAACATGAGGTTCCAGGGCTTTGGCAAAGTCCTGGTTTTCAAGGAAAAACCCGACGGCTTCATGGCGATCCTGAATTTGTTGCAAACTGGTCAGCGGCAATAAAACCCACTTTTTAAGCAGGCGGGCGCCCATAGGACTAACCGTTTGATCGAGCACATCGAGCAGGGAAGTACCGGTCTCGTGGTTGGAGTTGATCAGTTCCAGGTTGCGAATCGTGAAGCGATCGAGCCAAACGTATTTTTCCGTATGCAGGCGGCTAAGACTGCTGATATGTGCCAGGCGGGTATTTTCGGTAGAAGCCAGGTAATGGAGCGCGGCGCCGGCTGCAGCTTGAGCAAGTTCAAGTTCATCCACGCCAAAGCCTTTCAACCCCGCCGTTTGAAAATGCTGGATCAGCTTTTCACGGCCGAAATCAAAAGTAAAAATCCAGTCTTCAAGCGTATAGGTGTAAAATTTATCGCCGAAATACGCCGCAAACTCCTTGGCACGGCTTTTCGGCAAAATGACCTCAGCAGGCAAAAAACTCTGGAACAATTTGTCCATTGCAGCCATGTCGCCTTCGGTCACAAAAAACTCGCCCGTGCTGACATCCAAAAAAGCCGCTCCGAAACGGTCGCTTTTCCCAAATGCCAGTGTTGCCAGAAAATTATTCCGGTTGTGTTCCAGCAGCGCATCGTCGGTGGTAACACCCGGGGTTACCACCTCGGTCACCGAACGCCTGACGACTTTACCGGGCACCGGCTTTTCCATTTGTTCACAAATTGCCACCCGAAAACCGGCGCGTACCAGGCGGGGCAAGTAGGTGTCCATAGCATGGTGCGGAAACCCGGCGAGTTCAATATCGGAGCCGCCATTGTTTCGGCTGGTGAGGGTAATTCCCAGCGCCTGCGCGGCTTTCACGGCATCTTCGCCAAAGGTTTCATAAAAGTCACCGACCCGGAAGAGCAGGATCGCATCCGGGTATTGTGCCTTCGCCTGGTTGTACTGCGTCATTAAGGGCGTAGTGCCAGGCGTCTTATCTGATTTTTTCTTTTTGCCGGTTTGGGCCATGGTCCGTTTCCGGAGCAATTAGGTGGTGCTCGCGGGTTGGCAAAAATAGGTATTCGGTGCTTGCAGCCCAATTCAGGAGCGTATTACATTTCGGGAAATTTCAGCAGGCAGATTTCACCGGTACGTGCATTTTTCAAACAAGACCTGCCATGCGCACGCGGAAAAACATTTTACATTCGCCGGACCGCTTTTCCATGAAATCCTTGCAAACCTGCTATTTTTGAAAAACTACTGCTCGCCATGTTTCGTTTTTTAATCCGCTAACTGTTTTCACCCAACACGCTTCCCAACTATGGGGTACCCGAATCGATACACACTCTGCTTTTTGCTCTGTTCTTGTTTTTGCGTTCAGACCGGTTTTACCCAAAACCAAATCCAGGTAGCGCTGACGAACCAACGCCAGCGCATACCCATTGACGTAAATGCCGGCTTAAACCGTATCCGGGTGTGTGGCCTTCAGCCCGGCACTACCTATGCTGCCGTTGCGGCGAAAACAGCGCCCGATCAGGATATCCCCCTTCAGATGCAACTCGCAGACCCGGCACTGGAAGCGGCAGCCAAACAGCAATCGCGTCCCGACCGGCCGCAGCACCGGATGTTTGTGGCAAACGAGGGTTGTATTGATCTGTTGGTTTTTGTCGAAACTAAAAATCAAACATCCAAACTGCCTGTACTCCTGTCGGTCGGATGTACCGATTGCGCCGAGGCCACTGTTTTTTTGGAAAAATTCTCCAGGGAGTTGGAAAGCCTGGGCATGGCAAACCTCTCCGTAAGCGGTGGCATACCGGCGAACACCCTGATCCGGAACACCCTCATTGGCGGCGATTGCTTCGATGTGGCAAATGTCAGCGCAACCGGACCAGCCTATTCGCGGGGAACTTTCAGCAATGGCAGCGCCTCCATCGGCATTGAAAACGGCATTGTGCTTTGCACCGGGTCGGTGATCAACCTGCCGGGGCCCAATACATCCAATTCGACTTCGGCCAATGGCGCCGGATTCAACTTAAACACCAACCCGGATGACCCCGATCTCGCCACGCTCACCGATGGAAATCAATGGGATCTGAGCACCATTGAGTTTGATTTTACGCCTACGGCAAATGCGGTGCAGTTTGAATATGTGTTCGGATCGGAGGAATATTGCGAGTTTGCCAATTCGACCTACAACGATGTTTTTGGGTTTTTCATTAGCGGTCCGGGCATTGCAGGCACACAAAATCTGGCCTTATTGCCCAGTACTACCACCCCGGTTACTATTAACAACGTCAACCACGTCAACAATACCGCCTACTATGTAAACAACACGACAGATGTAATCTGTCAGACCGGAATACCCTGTTGTACCAATGATTGTTCGCTGGACGGCTGGACCACACCGTTAACGGCAACGCTTACCAATCTCACCCCTTGTGCAACCTATCACATCAAACTGGCCATTGCCGACATCACCGACGGCTTGTTGTTTTCTGCCGTCTTTCTCAAGGCAAACTCGTTCGACGCCGGGGGAAGTATCAGTGCCAGTACAGTGTATCCGAACGGGCAGCCGGTGTCTATTGAAGGCTGTGAAAACGGCGTGATCCGCTTTGTCCGCAGCAGTGGCGATCTGAACACGCCGCTTACAGTGCATTACAGCATTGGCGGTACAGCTACCCCGGGCGATGATTACGCTGTGCTGCCGGATTCGGTGATCATCCCGGCCGGAGATTCCATATTCCTGCTTCCAATTACGGTTTTCAACGACTTGATTGCGGAAGGGCAAGAATTTATCGTGCTTACGCTCGACAATGCCTGCTCCTGCCAAACAACCGCCCTGACCTTTACCATTGATGACAAGCCACCACTGGATATTGAAATGGCTGATTTGAACATTTGCGGCGACACCAGTACGGTGCTAAGCCCTGCATTTTCAGCGTCCGGCGTTGCCCCCCTGCATTATTTGTGGAACACCGGCGATACAACCGCGACCCTGACCATCTCCACGCTCGGCACAACTTCCTACAGTCTGACGGTGACGGACGCCTGCGGCGAAACGGATACTGCCAGCGCAATGGTCACTCTCGAGCCTGCCCCGGTTGCCGTATTGAGTGGCAGCGGGTCGCTTTGTGCAGGCATGCCCGATTTCGTTGTGCTAAGCATTTCCATGAGCGGTCCGGGGCCCTGGACAGTTGGTTTGGACAGTAATGGAACAGCGGTAACCCGTCAATTCAGCAGCAGCCCGGGTACCATCAGCATCTCCGATCCGGGTATGTATGCGCTCACCAGCGTAGTCACAGCTGCCGGATGTCCGGGAACCGTTTCAGGCATGGTGAGTATCAACGAGATAACCGTTGATTTGGCGCTAACCCCCACCGATCCCTTGTGTTTTGGCGCAGCCAATGGAAGTATCACAGCAACACCCAGCGGCGGAACGGGGCCCTTTTTATTTGTCTGGAATACCGGCGCCGACAGTTCAACTATTACCGGTTTAGGCCCCGGCATGTTTACCGTTACCGCCACGAACAGCGAAGGGTGCAGCGCAAGCGCATCGACCAGTTTGGGTGAGCCGCCCCAACTTACCGCTGAGATTGTGGATTCAACTGGAATTAATTGCAACAACCCGACTGGTAGTGCCGACCTGTCGGTAGGTGGCGGTACGCCCGGCTTCATGTTCAACTGGAGCAACAGCGACACTGTGGAGGACCCCGTTTTCGATTCAGGTGGCACGTATACCGTGACTGTTTCTGACGCCAATGGATGTTCGGCAACCGCTACTGTTTCCATTGCACAGGATACTGTGGCGCCAACTGCGGTAGCGGCCTTGCCGAATCCGCTCACCTGCGATTCGCTGGAGGTGACCATTGACGCCGGTACTTCGGCGCAAGGGCCGGCATTTAGTTACAGCTGGGATGGACCCGGAATTATTTGCTGCGCCAACACGCTGGCGCCCCGGGTCGACGCTCCGGGAACATATACCCTAACCGTCACCAATTCGGATAATGGCTGCACCAATACCGTTTCTGTGCTGGTTGTTGAGGATAATGCGCCGCCTTTGGTTGTGATCAGTCCGCCGCAAATGATCAGCTGCGACCTGCCGGAACTGCCCCTCGACGCGAGCGGCTCGGCCAGCGGCCCGGAGTACACGTTTTCCTGGAACACCGCCGACGGGCACTTCGCCTGTTGCACAAATACACTCCAACCGCAAGTTGATCTTGCAGGCACCTATGCCCTCCAAATCACCAATACCAACACCGGATGTAGCGCCACGGCAAGCGTTACTATAAGCGGAAACAGCACCCCTCCCGAAGCGGTCATTGCCCCGGCGGGGCAAATTGATTGTGGCAACCTCACCCTGCAACTGGACGGCTCCGGCTCCACCACCGGCAGTTCCATTTCATATCAATGGACTGCTATAAACGGTGGTAATATTCTTTCTGGCCAAAGTACCCCAACGGCGGTTGTGGATCAGGGTGGCGATTATAGCCTTGTTGTTCTGAATTCGGAAAACAATTGCATGGACACAGCCACGGTGCACGTAATCGCAGACCTTGTTCCACCTGATGCCATGGCCACAGCCAACGGAACGCTTACCTGCCAATCGCCTTCCATAAACCTGGATGGAAACGGTTCGAGTACCGGGCTGGCTATTACCTATCTCTGGACTACTCAAGACGGCAACCTGGTCAGTGGCGAAACCGGACTCAATCCCGTTGTCAACCAGGGCGGCACGTACACATTGTTGGTCACAAACACCGCCAATAGCTGCACCGACACAGCCAGCATAACCGTGGCCGGCAACCAGGATCAACCCATCGCCAATGCCGGACCGACGCTACAGTTGAATTGCACGCAGGCCCAGGTGCAATTGGAGGGCAGCGGCAGCGTTGGGCCCAATTTCACGATCCAATGGACGGCAAACCCGGGTTTTATTCTCAGTGGAGACGATACGTTTACACCCACTGTTAACGCCGCGGGTACCTATACCCTGGTAGTTACCGATACGGCAAATGGTTGCAGCAGCGAAGATGTCGTGAATATCAGCGCCAATTTTGACACCCCGGTTGCATCGATTGCCATGCCATCAGTCATCAACTGCGCCAATCCGGAAATTGAACTGGATGCCAGCAACTCCACGCAAGGCAATGGAATTGTTTTTACCTGGAATACGCCAAACGGAAATATCGTAAGCGGAGGCGCAACACCAAACCCAACGGTGGATGCACCCGGACAGTATATTTTAGTATTGACCAACAGCCTTAGCAGCTGCGTCGACTCGGCCATGGTCACCGTACTGCATGATCTTTCCATACCCACAGCCGATGCCGGGCCCGGCGACACCTTGCGTTGCTCGACACCGCAGATCAACCTGAACGGCAGTGGATCCTCCGGACCAGATTTTTTCTATTCATGGCTAACCGCGGATGGAAATATTGTGAGCGGAGCAAACACCCTCAGCCCGGAAATCGACGCTGCGGGAACCTATACCCTCATCGTAACCGACACCACCAACGGCTGCACCGCGGAAAGCACGGTTACTATTGCTGCCGACCAAAACGTACCGCTGGCATTTGCCGGGAATGATGCTGTGCTCGATTGTTTTAACCCAAACATCCAACTCAACGGCACGGGCTCGACCGCCGGAGTCGGCATCAGTTACCAATGGACGGCCAATCCGGGAAACATCGTTTCGGGTGCAACCAGCCTTACCCCGCTGGTGGATGCCGATGGATTCTATACGCTGGTAGTCACCAACGCCGCCAATGGCTGTACAGCCTCAGCTGAAGTTGCCGTTGGAAATAATATTGTTTATCCAACGGCCGCCATTGCCCCGCCAACTGAAATTAATTGCAGCAATTCCACCGTTCAACTCGATGCAGGCGCCTCCTCACAAGGCATTACCATCAATTTTTCCTGGAGCAGTCCCAATGGAAATATTACCGGCGGTAACGGCACTCCTTTTCCGCAAGTGGATCAGCCCGGCACCTATGTATTGGTTTTACAAAATACAGAAAACGGTTGTGTGGATTCCGCAACGGTGGAGGTTTTTGAAAATATTACGCCGCCCATTGCCGCGGCAGATTCAACGGCAGTCCTGACTTGCCTGGAAACACAAATCAGCCTGAACGGACAGGGCTCATCATCAGGGCCCAACATTGAATACAACTGGACGACAGCCGGCGGGAACATCATCAGTGGCCAGCAGACACTGAACCCGGTCGTTGACCAACCCGGTGGGTATACGCTGACTGTTTTTAACCTGGAAAATGGCTGTACGACGCAGGCGGCAGTTCAGGTCAGCAGTGACCAACAATTGCCGGCTGCCGATGCCGGTGCTGCACAAACGCTAACTTGTGCGGTTCCAGAGGTTAGCCTGAATGGCAGCAATTCTGCACAGGGGGCGCCATACAGTTATCAGTGGACCACTACCGATGGCAATATCCTTACCGGTGCAAATTCCCTGAACCCGCTTGTCGATGCTGCCGGAACCTACACCTTGTTGGTCACCAATTCGGAAACCGGCTGTACGGCTGAATCTTCAGTGTCCGTCGGTGAAAACATTAGCGTCCCGGTGGCTACTACGGCGCCCGGAGGTACGCTGAGTTGTTTGCAATCGAGTTTGGTTTTGGACGGTTCGGGCTCCAGTACCGGAAACGCCTTTATTTATCTGTGGAGTAGTAGTTCCGGAAACATTGTTTCGGGCCAAGGCACACTCAATCCCACCGTAAATGCGGTCGGGGTATATTCATTGTTGGTCACTGATACGCTGAATGGCTGCACCGCAAGTGCAGATGTGCAAATTACCGCCGATGCAAGCCTGCCAATTGCCAATGCCGGGCCTGCCGACACACTCAATTGCCTGGCTTCAGAAAGCACCCTCAATGGGACTGCATCCAGCCAGGGCGGGCAATACAGTTACATCTGGTCGGGGCCGGGCATTGTCTCTGGCGACACTACCCTCACGCCGGTCATCAACCTGCCCGGCACCTATGTCCTGTTAATCACCGACACTGCAAACGGTTGCACGGCCAGCTCCGGCGTGACGATACTGGAAGACCGTACAGTTCCGCTGGTTATGGCAGGCCCTGATGATCTTATAACCTGTATCGACACGATGCTCGCCCTTTCCGGAAATGCTTCCGGCAATGGTGCACTGCTCAGTTACTCCTGGAGCAGCAACACCGGAAGCGGTATTTTATCCGGGGCAACCACCCTCACACCACAGGTGGATCAACCGGGGATTTACACGTTGACGGTGACGAATAATGCCAATGGTTGTACTGCCACGGATCAGGTAGAAATTACTCAGAATACTGTTTTGCCGGTAGCGAATGCAGGATTGTCCGGAATGCTTACCTGTGCAATTCAAAATATCGTACTCAACGGCTCCGGCAGCAATGGGGCACAGGTTGAATACCTGTGGACAACAGTTGATGGCCATATTTCTGCCGGGCAGGGAACATTAAACCCAACGGTGAATGCGCCCGGAACGTATGCGCTTTTGGCAACAGACACGGTGAATGGCTGTACAGCAACTGCTACAGTTCAAGTAATGCAGAACATTGAAGCTCCGGTCGCCATAATTGAGTCACCACCCACACTGGGTTGCATACTCAACCAAATCACATTGAACACTGCCGGCAGCAGCACCGGCACACAATATGGGTACAACTGGTCGACAACAGATGGCAATATTCTTTCCGGTGCAGGCAGCCCGGCGCCAACCGCGGATCAGCCCGGTACCTATACGCTCATCCTGATGGACACCACAAATAGCTGCAGCGACACGGTATCTACACTTGTTATGCAGGATATTACACCGCCTTCAGCAACTGCCGGAAGTACCGACACACTTACCTGTGTCGAACAGGCGCTACAGTTGAATGGAGGCGGCAGCAGCACCGGCCCCTCCACCACCTATTTATGGAGCACGTTGGACGGTAATATTACTTTCGGGGCCAATTCGCTTTTTCCGCTGGTGGATGCACCGGGCTTGTACACGCTTCAAGTTACCAACCAGTTGAATGGCTGCACGGGAACATCCAGTGTCCAGATTTTTCAAAGTACGAATGTGCTCTTCAGCGTCATTGAACCACCTGTAATTCTCACCTGCAATGTCACTATGCTTGTACTGAACGGTTTGGGCAGCAGCAGTGGGCCGGGAATCGGCTATCAATGGAATACCATCGGTGGCATGATTCAGAGTGGCGCAAACAGCCTTCAGCCAACAGTTAGCGCCCCGGGCAGCTACACGTTGCAGGTAACGGATAGCCTCACCGGTTGCACCACAACCACCACCACGGTGGTGCAACAAGACACAGTAGCACCCGCCGTAGATGCCGGCATCGCCGGAACAATCACTTGCACGGATACTTTGCTCAGTCTGAACGGTACGGGTTCGGGAGGGAACCTTGGCATTGGGTATTCCTGGTCGACTACGAATGGGTCCATCCTATCTGGTTCCAATACTGCTGCCCCGGCTATAAATTCAGGTGGAATATACACCCTGGCGGTGTACGATTTGTTTAACGGGTGCTCCAGTACCGATCAGGTGGTTGTGCCGGTGGACACCCTGCCGCCGTCGATTGCCATTGCCGCCCCGGATTCGCTGACCTGCAGCCAACGCGATGTGCTGCTGGATGCCACAGGGTCGGCACAAGGACCTATGTTCAGCTATTCCTGGAGCGGTCCGGGGGTAGTCAGTGGGGACACCGGACTAACCCCTGTGGTCAACTTGCCCGGCATTTACCAAATCAGTATAACCAATAGTGTAACAGGCTGCACAGCCTCGGCTTCTATCCTCGTTGTTGAGGATATTCAGCCTCCCATTGCAGAGGCGGGGAATGGTTTTGAATTGAATTGCACGGTTGAGGAAGGTTTACTGAGCGCAACGGGTTCTTCTGCCGGGCCGTTGTTCTCCTATGCCTGGTCAACGACAACCGGAAATATTACTTCCGGAGCAAACTCGGCAATGCCCAGTGTCAACGCTGCCGGAAGTTATACGCTCCTGGTGACCAACCAGCAAAACGGCTGTACGGCATCCGATGCCGTAGTCGTGCAGGAAAACACCAATTATCCCAGCGGAATTGACATTTCAACCGCGCCGCCGGGCTGCAAGGGCAACACGGGAACTATTCGGATTGATACTGTAACCGGCGGTACCGGGCCGTATTTGTATTCAATTGACGGTGGAAAAACTTTTCTGACGGTTCAAACATTTGAAGGATTATCACCCGGACTGTACCACTTGACGGTGCAGGACATGAACGGCTGCGAGTACAGTGACGCTGTTAATCTGCCGCCTCCGGTTATTCCGGTCGTTGGCCTTGGCGCTGATATCGCGTTGGAATTTGGCGATTCGGTAAAATTGACCGCCTTGTTTAACATTCCCCCGTACACCATCGACACTATAATCTGGAGCCCACAAGCAGGGCTGACTTTTACCGGCAACCCGGCAGTGGTTTATGCAAAACCATTTGTTACAACGGAATACAAAGTTTTCGTCCAAAATGAGGACGGCTGTACAGCGGAAGCCAGTATCCGGATACTTGTAAACCAACCCGACATTTGGGCGCCCAATGCGATCAGCCCAAACCGGGAAGACGGCTTTAATGACGTGTTCCTGATATTTTCCGGAAAAAATGCGGTTCGGAAAATCAACACCCTGCAAATTTTTGATCGTTGGGGAAATCTTGTTTTTCAAAATCAAAATTTTCAGCCCAACGATGAAAAACAGGGTTGGGACGGTATTTTCCGTGGGAAGCCCATGAATCCGGCAGTATTCGTCTGGTGGGCCGAAATTGAACTTGCCGACGGGCAAATCCTCAATTTAAAAGGCGACGTAACCATTGTAAAATAAGGCGAAATGCTGCCACCACAACCGGCCCTGCCGATGAATTGAGAGAATTCATCGGCAGGGCCGGTTGTGTTTATCATAGGTCGGATATCAGACATTTATTAAATTGATTTTCACAAAAAGTTCAAAAATTATATTGGCCATATCCGTTTTTTTCAGAATAGTAAATACATTGAAGCCGAAAGCAGCAAAATCAACCAATTTTTTTAATACGCTTAAAATGTGTTTCAATGAAAAAACTTTTAATCGCACTGCTTTTGCCTTTGCTCGCTGTTTCGCTGAGCTACGCTCAAAATGCTAAACCTGCTTATGGCAAAAAAACGCCTAACCAAATCAGGCTACTGGAGAAAAGGACTACCGGACAACAACAGGATGTATTGAAGGAAAAACTACAACTGACGGAAACAGACGCACTGAAATCGCTACGGATCAGCACGGATGAACTTGGAATGACACATGAGAAATTTCAACAGTTTTACAAAGGGGTAAAAGTTGAGGGCGGCACCTACACCGTCCATTCCAAAAATGGAGTCATTTCCCTCCTGACCGGCGATTTCTTCACGGTCGATGAACTGAATACCGAACCTTCCCTTTCCGAAACTGCGGCATTTGACCAAGCATTGGCCCATGTGGGCGCCAAACAATATGCCTGGGAACCTGCCGTCAAAGCCGGATTCCCGGAATATGAAAAACCCCGGGGCGAATTGGTTGTCGTTTCCGACTTGCAGCGGCGCAACCCGGCCCGGTTGGCCTACAAATTTGATATTTATGCTGCCGATCCAATTTACCGGGCCTATGTATTCATCGATGCACATGACGGTACGTTTATTCGTGAAAACCTTCGTATTCACGATTCAAATACGCCAGCAACCGGGACTGCCATTTACAACGGGCCTGTTTCATTTACAGCCGATTTCACAGGGAGTAACTACCGGCTGCGCCAAACGTCAAGTGGCGGCGGCGTACAAACGTATAATCTGAACCACAGTACCAACTATAACAATGCCTCCGACTTCACCAGTTCTTCGTCCAATTTTACCAGCGATGGCGTAGGCGTGCAGGCGCATTGGGGTGCGGAACAGGTGCATGCGTATTATTTGAATGAACACGGCCGCAATTCCTATAACGGTAACGGCGGTGTGCTCAGATCCTATGTGCACTATTCGAACAACTATGTCAATGCATTTTGGGACGGCTCCCGGATGACTTACGGCGATGGCGACGGTGTCAATTACGGTCCGCTGGTTTCACTGGACATTTGCGGGCACGAGATTTCTCATGGTGTAACAGAATACACCGCCAACCTGGTCTATTCCTACGAATCAGGCGCACTTAATGAATCCTTCTCCGATATTTTTGGCGAAGCCATTGAGCATTACGCAACGGGGTCCAACGACTGGCTGATGGGCGACCAGATCGGCGCAGGTGGCAGTGGAGGCGCCATTCGCTCCATGAGTAACCCGAAAGCCTATGGCGACCCAGACACCTATCAGGGCAGCAATTGGTATACCGGCTCTGGGGATAATGGCGGAGTGCATACCAACTCCGGGGTGCAAAACAAGTGGTTTTACATTCTTTCCGCTGGTGAATCCGGTTCAAATGACCAGGGAGAATTCTACGCGGTATCCGGGATCGGCATAACCAATGCTGCACGGATTGCCTATCGCAATCTGTCTGTTTATCTGTCCTCTAATTCAAACTATGCTGCTGCGCGCGCCGGCGCCATTCAGGCGGCGCGTGACCTTTTTGGACCAGACTCTCCGGAGGAAATTGCAACCACGGATGCCTGGTATGCCGTAGGGGTAGGGAATGCCTATGGCCCACCGCCTCCTTGTGTAACCGAACAGGTGGAACTGAATATTACGCTGGATAACTATCCGGGTGAAACTACCTGGAACCTGAAGAATGGAAGTGGCACTACCACCGCCTCCGGAGGTCCTTATTCGGGCGCAGGATCGAGTGTTTATCAGGCATTTAACCTGACACCCGGGGATTATACCTTTACTATTAATGATTCTTATGGCGACGGTATTTGCTGCAGTTGGGGTCAAGGTTCTTACAGCCTGACCAGTGGCAGTACCACCATTGCAAGCGGAGGCGCCTTTGGGTCGTTTGCATCAACTGATTTTTGCTTCGACGGTACCGGCGACACCGAACCGCCCACCTCACCCGGCAGCCTGAGTACCAATAATATCTCGCAGACTTCTGTGGGGCTTTCCTGGACGGCTTCTTCCGATAATGTCGGCGTTGCCGGGTACCGCGTGTATGTGGATGGGATAGAAGACGGGACTACTACCGGACTTTCCTACACGGCAAACGGTTTAACGGCCAATACCAGTTATCAATTTGATGTCGCAGCCTATGATGCCGCAGGCAATGAGTCGAATCCGGCGTCAACCAGTGCAACCACATTGCCCGGCGGCGGCGGTGGCGGCAATACCATCCTGGCACATTATTTTGAATCTGGCTGGGATGGATGGGCCGATGGCGGCTCAGATTGTGCACGGTATTTTGGGAACAGATCCTGGGAAGGTAATTATTCCATTCAGCTGCGCGACAACTCCGGTACGGCTTCTGCTATGACCTCGTCTGCATACAATGTAAGCAGCTACAATCAGCTTACGATTGAGTTTTATTTTTACGCGTACAGCATGGAAAATGGCGAAGACCTGTGGGTACGCTACTACGATGGCAGTTCCTGGCAAACAGTGGCCACTTATGCAGCCGGTACGAGTTTTACCAATAATTCCTTTTGGGTAGCTACAGTCGTGCTCAGCAGTGCGAATCATACCTTTCCGAACAATGCGCAATTCCGCTTTCAATGCGATGCCAGCGCAAACAACGACCTGGTTTACATAGATGCCGTTACGGTAACCGGCGCCAACACCTTTTTAGCCGGTCCAGACATGGCAGATATTCGACCACTTGCGGTGCCAGGCATGGACCAGGCAATGGGATTGCTCGCCAATGAAGGGATCCAGGATGGCTTGTTGGTATTCCCGAATCCGGTTCGGAATACCTTGCAAATCCGTTCATCGGAGGCAGTAAGTTCCCTGCGTTTGTTTACGACAAGCGGCCTGCAGGTACGCGACATGCCCGGGTTTGAAGGGAGCTACGAACTTGACATGAACGACCTGACACCCGGGATGTACTTTCTTGCTATGGAAACACCTGCAGGAATTGTACATAAACGGGTAATTAAACAGTAAATCGCTTTTGTTTTTTTGAAATTGTCACGGGGCATTCGGGAAAGATCCGGATGCCCTGTTTTGATTCAAAAAAAGATTCTGGATGAATCTTGCCCCAAACGTTTATCCGGCTAAAATTTGAACAGGCTGTTAAATAAATATTGCCGGAGGACTATTATTACAAAATCTTTCTACATTCGCAGACGGGTTTGAGCCACCCGCCCCATGCCAAAAGAAGAGCAATAATAATACCCTTTAATACCTCGATTTCCCGCCTTGATTCCCGTCGTAATTCTCTTTTAAAGGTTTAGGTTTCCTGGAGTCTCTGGACCGAGCCAGTCCAACGCTCCTAATCCAATCTCGTCATTCGGTTGACTGGCCAATCCTATTCCTTTACCCAAACTTGTAAATTATGTTTCAAAGGGAAACCCTACTGCTGACGGTATTGCTCCTTCTTGCTTCCGCTACATTTTATGCCCAAAATCCGGCAATTTCTATTCAGGCATCTCTAATGCCATTACGAGAACCCGTGAATCTGCTACCTGGACCAACCAGTCTGCAAATCTGTGGTCTGAACCCGGGGAACACCTATCAAATCGTTGTTGCGCCTGCATTCCCCGGTATAACCGCAACCTTTGGCCTTGCATTGGTCGACCCCCAACAAGAATCGCAAGCCCGTTTGCAATCCAGCCCAGACCGGCCACAAGTACGGCGATTCAAAGCAACAGGTTCCTGTGTTGACCTTTACGTGGCCACACAAGCACCTACCAATGCTGCTGTACCCAGCTATATTTCAGTTGGCTGCCTGGATTGCAAAACCACTGCCATTCGGAAAGATCATTTGGTCCAGGAAATTGCTGAGGCGGCAGGCTTGCTGCTCACCCAAGGTGACGACGCTAAGGACCTAGTCACCAATGTGTTAATCGGCGGCGACTGCTTTGATGTATCCAAGATCACAGCAAAGGGCCATCCGGATTCCCGAGGCACATTTGACAATGGGTACAGCAGCATTAATATTTCACAAGGCATCGTTCTGGCTACCGGGCCGGTGGATACACTATCCGGTCCTAATCTTTACCAAAATTCCAGCGGTGGCTTTGGAGTAAATACTGCGGATGACCCGCATTTATCCACACTTACCGGCGGTATCAACCAGTTTGATGTGTCGATCATTGAATTCGACTTTAAGCCTACGGCAAACATGGTGCAGTTCGACTTTGTATTTGGTTCTGAAGAGTATTGCGAATACGTTAATACCATTTATAACGACGTATTTGGCTTTTTCATCAGCGGGCCCGGCATTTTCGGGACCAAGAACCTGGCTGTACTTCCCGGCACAAATACTCCTGTGGCAATCAATGAGGTAAACCACTTAAAGAATAAGGCATACTACCGCAATAATAATACGTTTGGCACTTGCTTCAATCAGCCGGTTACCAACATGTCTGATATAGAGCTCGATGGCTTTACTACAGTGTTAACCGCCACGGCAAATGTTATTCCCTGCCAAACCTATCACATCAAACTCGCTATTGCCGACGTAGGCGATGCCAACTATACCTCCGCTGTTTTTTTACGCGCGAACTCCTTTGATGCCGGTGGGAAAACACTGGTTGACGCAATTTACCCATCAACCGAACCCTTTACCAGAGAGGGATGCAAGAATGGATATATCCGGTTTTACCGGGGCACCGGCGACATCAATTTGCCACTGACGGTAAATTACACGCTTGATCCGGCCAGTACTGCAAAACCGGGTATTGATTTTGACCCGCTTCCAGCATCGGTCGTTATTCCTGCGGGTCAAACGGATGTACTTATCCCAATCAATGTTATAAATGATCAAATTGCGGAAGGGCAAGAGTTTTTCACCCTTTTTGTAGACAACTCCTGTAGCTGCGAACAACAAGAAATTACGTTTGTCATCGAAGATCAAGTTCCTCTGGATCTGAATATGGCAGATAAAACGGGTTGTGCAGGATCTGCTACGCTCACACCGACGCTCCTAAGCGGGGGGCTGCCTCCTTTGATCTACGTTTGGAGCGACGGAACATCAGGGACTAGTCTGACCTCAACTGCTGTGGGAAGCACTATTTACACGGTTACCGTGACGGATGTTTGTGGTTTGAGCGCTTCAATTTCTGCCTCGGCGACGGTAGACCAAACACCAACAGCTGTGCTTTCCGGATCTGCCAGTTTTTGCCCCGGAAGCAGCGCCCAATTACCCATAGCATTCACCGGGTTTGGCCCATGGACCGTAACGTATACCGCTAATGGCACTCCCGGCACGCAGACATTTTCCAGCAACCCTTCTGTACTGGAAGTAACTCAAGGCGGAAACTATACCCTGACCACTGTAAACTCCCAGGCAGGTTGCCCGGGACTTGCCGGTGGCACAGCTACGGCAACTGAAATAGACATCAACCTCAATCTGACCGAAACGAATCCGCTGTGCTTTGGAGATCCCGGGAGTATCCAGACTTTAGTTAACCCCAGTTTCCAGCCGTATACGTATTCCTGGAGTAATGGGGCAAGTGTTGCCAACCAACCCAGCCTCCAGCCCGGGATTTATACCATTACCGTTACCTCTACACACGGTTGCACCGAAGTTGCCAGTGCGACACTGGTCGCACCGGAACAGCTGACAGCAGCTATAGGCAGTATTCCGACAATTAATTGTTATCAACCCCTTGTCAGTGGACAAGCCACCGCACAGGGGGGGACGGGAACTTACCAATTCCATTGGAGCAATGGCGCTATCCAGGGCCTTGCCGATTTTAACAGTGGCGGTATGTATACGGTTACGGTCACAGACGCCAACCAATGTACTGCAATCGCTGAAGCCGTTATTTTACAAAACATGACACCACCAACAGTTATCGCTAATGCCGATGACGAAATCACATGCAATACTCCGGAGGTACACCTGATGAGCACAGGTTCTTCAACCGGGTCAGATTTTATTTATTCCTGGAGCACCCAAAACGGGCATTTTATCACCAGTATGGAGGTACCAACCGCCATGGTGGACGCACCCGGAATGTACACGCTTCAGATTACCAACACCTCCAATGGCTGTACAGCAACAGCACAAGCGACTGTTTTGGAAAACACCAATTATCCAACAGGTTTTGATCTGCTGGTCACACAGCCAGGCTGTGAAAATGCCCCTGGAAATATTCGGATTTATGACGTGGTAGGCGGAGAAAGTCCCTTTGTGTTTTCGCTCGACGGCGGCAACACCTTCCTGACACAAAGTGCATTTTATGACCTGACGCCCGGACAATATTCGCTGGTAGTTCAGGATATTAACGGCTGCGAGTTTGAACAAAATCTTGAACTGCTCGCACCCCTGGAACCTGAAATCATAGTCGAACCTGAAATCAGTTTAAATTTCGGAGAAAGCACTACACTCATTGCTTCGCTCAATCTTCCGCTTAGCCAGTTGGATTCCTTATTCTGGTCGCCGAGTGGCGGGTTTATCCCTACAGCGCAGCCATCTGTAATTGAAATTCGGCCTTTCAAACCCACATTATATACCGTTACGGCAATTTCAAAAGATGGATGTAAAGATGAAGCCACCATTTTGGTCCGGGTTGGCAAACCGGATATCTACGCACCCAATGCCATCCGGCCCAATGCCCCGGACGGGTTGAACCATATGTTCATGTTATATGCCCGGGATAATGTGATCAACCAGGTCAACCAGATGCAAATATTCGACCGCTGGGGAAATATGGTATTCGGACGTGATCATTTTCAGCCCAATGACGACAGGGCCGGCGGATGGGATGGCCGATATAAGGGTAAAGTCCTGGCACCCGGCGTATTTACCTGGTGGGCAGATATTGAACTGACCAGTGGTGAACAGATTCAGCTGAAAGGAGATATTACGATTGTAGACTGAAAAAGATTTGCGCTACCTTTGGCCCAAAATCACAGAATACAACTCTTTATTTTACCATGTGGACGATGCTTGAAGGTTTTCAACACTTAAGTTCTGAAGAAATTGACACGCTGGTCGCAGCACCCGTGAATATCACTGCACTTATCGGTGGCGCCGATGGCGAAATTGATCGCGAAGAGCGCAACTGGTCCGAGCACCTGATGCGGGCACGCACCTATTCCCAACCGCACCTGATTCAGGAATATTATCGGGTAGCATCTGAAGACTTCCTTGCCAAACTGGACAAGGCTATGGCAGCACTACCCAAGGAGGTAGAGCCACGCAGTGCTATTCTGACCCAACGGATTGAATCGCTTAACCCGATTTTAGCCAAACTGGATACTGAATTGGCCGCTACACTGTACAAAAGTTTTTTGGTACTGGCCAAAGAAACAGCCAAGGCATCCGGTGGATTCCTCCGGATCGGCGCTGTAAGTGCTGTCGAGTATCAATGGTTAGACCTACCGATGCTTGAACCCATCCATCATGAGAGCGGGGACGATATTGAACGTATCGAGAAAGAAGACTAGTTTATTCAACCTACTTTAAACAAGGGCCATTCCGAATGTTAATCATTTCGGGATGGCCTTTGTCTTTTATAGCTGTTGCCACAGCTGAATTACCTCCACCGCTTCCCGCACATCATGTACCCTTAAAATATTGGCTCCGCGCTGTAATGCAACCATATGCAAGGCAGTTGTACCGTTCAGCGCCCTGTCGGGATTTACATGTAATACTTTGCAAATCATAGACTTGCGAGACAAACCTGCCAATACCGGCAAATCCAGCGTACTGGAAAAAACTTCCAGATTTTGAAGCAGCTGATAATTGTGCCGCACTGATTTTCCGAATCCAAAGCCGGGATCCAAGACGATATCTTTAATGCCAAGTGCCCGCAGTTTATCGGTTTCTTCAATAAAAAAATCAAGTACCTCCTGCACGACATCATCATATTCCGGGGCAGTCTGCATTGTTTCCGGTGTGCCCTGCATGTGCATCAGTACATACGGACAATCTGCTTGCGCTACAGCCGGATACAAGGCCAAGTCCAGTTTGCCCGCAGAAATATCATTAACCAATACGGCTCCGGCTCCGAGGGCGGCAACCGCCACTTCAGCCCGCCAGGTATCAATAGAAATAAAGGCTTCGGGAAACCGTCTGGCAATCGCTTCAACTACCGGCAATATGCGCTGGAGTTCCTTGCTTTCAGGTACCGCATCAGCACCCGGTCGGGAAGAAGCGCCACCAATATCCAGTAGAACAGCACCAGCAGTCAACATACTTTCAGCCTGACGCAATACGGCATCCAGTTCATTCAGGCGTCCGCCATCATAAAAGGAATCCGGTGTAATGTTCAGGATGCCCATTACCACGGGTGTGGAAAGGTCGAGTAACCGCCCGCTACAGTTTAGGGAGAAATGGTGTGGAGATTTTCTATTCAAACGTTGTCAATGTTACGAGCATCCTCAAAATTAAAACTTGGTTTCAAACCAGCCCATACCGCCATTTACCAGCACATTGGTATCAAAGTCAAAAAAAGCAGCATGTTCCTGATGTGATCCTTGACCCCAGGGGGTCCAACAGGGTGAAGATACCCAGGCAGGTTCCCAGTAAACCACGCCTGCCCCACCCTGGCGTTTGACTTCCCTACTCAAATCAACCAGCCATTTGCGTTGATTTTCCGGACTTGCCGGGGCGTAATCCGGATGAACTTCATTGATAATGTTGTTCGCATTATCGTTGCCATCAGTGGTCCAGATGCAGGCCGTTTCAACGATCATCACAGATTTACCCGGATAACTATTCTGAAGCTCTGCAACTATAGCACCTGTCTGCGCAATTGTAACCGGTTTATGCCAGGCCCAGTAGTACGACAATCCAATGAGGTCAAAATCCCGGACGCCATTCGCCCAAAAGCCCGGCATCAGCAAGCGTGCCTCAACCGGGTTCGCCAGATGGATCATAACCTGGATCTTTTTACCCGAATCTTTTTCAACCGCGCGCACGGCAGCAATACCTGAATTAAACAATGCCGCATTCCGGGTCCAATTAATGGGCACACCAGCTGCATTATCCTGAGGTGAAAGCAGGATCATCCGGTTGGTTTCATTGCCGATCTGTACCATTTCGGGCAATAGTCCATCGGCATTTAACAAGCTAAGTGTTTGATAGACATAATTATATAATGAATCCCTTAAAACCGGCAAATTGCCCACTACCGGCAACCAGGCCGCAGGCACAAGTTGCCGCCCCGGATCCGCCCAAAAATCGGACAAATGAAAATCCAGCAACACCGGCATCCCGGCCGATTTTGCGCGCTGGATGCTTTTACGGACATCGGCAAAATCGCCATAGCGCTTTCCCAGGTTCAGAGTATCATACCAGGAAGGGCTATGCCAAAGGCGCAAACGAACCAGTTGGCAGCCATTGTCGGAAAACAATTGAAAGGGATCTTTAGCCTGGCCATTCTCCTTATAAACGACCCCACAATCCTGCATCTCATTCACATACGACAAATCTGCCCCCAGGTAAAAAGCACCGGAGGGTACCGGATCTTCAGTTGAATCGCTATTGCATTGCAATGAAAACGCAGCCAGCAAGATGGAAAGGAGAAGGTACATCGGCTTCATGATCTGAAAAATTTTAAAGTAATTCCCACACTATTTCAACCGCCCTAAAACGTCCTTCATGCGGCGGATTGCTTCCCGCAATTGCTCCTCTGACGCTGCGTAGCTCAAACGGAAACAATTTGGATCGCCAAATGCAGACCCGGAGACAAGCCCCACATACGCGGAAGACATGATGAAATCGCAAAAATCATCGGCATTGTTTATTACAACCTGCCCGTCGGATTTACCAAAATACCAACTGATGTCCGGGAACACATAAAATGCGCCTTCCGGGTGATTGGCCTTAATGCCCGGAATTTCCTCTAACATAGACAGGATAATGTCCCGGCGTTCGCGGAATGCTTCCCGCATAGCTTCCGTTGGTCCCAGGTCGCTTAGCAAGGCCACGGCACCAGCTTTTTGGCCAAAAGCCGATGCCCCGCTGGTTACCTGGCCTTGAATTTTAGCGCAGGCGTCGGCAATAAATTTCGGCGCTCCGATATAGCCAAGCCGCCAGCCGGTCATGGCAAAACCCTTGGCAAAACCATTGATCGTGATCGTGCGGTCCTTTACTTGCGGGAAACTGCCGATACTGACATGTTCATGGGTAAAATTGATATATTCGTAAATCTCGTCGCTCACCACAAACACATGGTCGTGCCTGGCCAGTACGTCGGCGTATGCCTTGAGCTCCGCGCGGTCGAATACGGTGCCCGTTGGGTTGCAGGGTGAAGAGAAGAGCACAAACTTTGTGTGTGGAGTAATGGCAGCCTCCAATTGCTCCGGATCGGGTTTAAAATCCTTATCCACGCCGGCATACAAAGCCACGGGCGTTCCACCGGATAGTTTTACAATTTCCCAATACGACACCCAATACGGTGCAAAAATGACTACCTCGTCGCCCGGGTCGAGCAGCGCCTGGCAAATATTGTACAGGGATTGTTTGGCGCCATTGCTAACTACAATTTGTTCGGGCTTATAGTCCAGATTGTTGTCGCGCCTGAATTTTTCGCTGATAGCCTGCGTCAGTTCGGGCAAGCCTGATACGGGGGTGTATTTCGTATAACCCGCTTTCAGCGCCTCGTAAGCTGCTGTTTTAATGTGTTCGGGCGTATCAAAATCGGGTTCGCCAAGGCTAAGGCTGATTACGTCGTGCCCCAGGGCTCGCAACTCGCGGGCCATTCGTGCCATTTTGAGCGTTTCGGATTCGGCCAGATTTAAAACACGTTCGGAGAGTACGGATTGTATGCTTGTCATGTAAGATGGTACATTATTTTTTTTGCAAATCAGGCGGCAAAGGTACAAATAGGGAATGGAGAAGATTCAGCAGATTTACCAATCCTTCCGCCACAAGTTGCATGGCTTACATGAATAGATCCATAGATTATTTTTATCGCTTTATCGAAATAACCGGCAGTGCAGGCTTTCCGGACAGAAATTGCCCGCCGGTAACAATAAATGGCGCCGGAAATGGCCAATACAGGGCAATTTGTAGCAACTTTGTGTCGACCCTGTTCCGGTCCAAAATCAAAACATTCATTTACCAAACACCACATTCAATACTATGGCTCGACTGACCTCGTTCTCTCGACTCCTCATTACTCTGGTCATTGTGGCCGGCGTTTATTTTGCTGTACGGACCTTTTGGCCACAAATAAAGAGCATGGGCTCTGGCGCCGAACAAACCGAAGCAACAACTGAAAACTCTGGCACAACCGAGTCGCAGGAACCCAACAATTCGACATCATCTTCCAGTACCTGGGGAAAGACTGTTTCAGCGTTTAATTACACTGCACCCGTTCCGGTAAACGGCACGCTAAAGGGCGTGGTGGAATTAGGCGCCACGGGTTTTAACTCCTTCATTATCAACGCCGACTCTCGCAATAACTGGAAACTGGAAAAAGCAGAATACGGCGCCAGCCTCGTATACGAAAACCTGGCAACCGATGAAGACATCCAGAAAGGCTTGAAAAGCTACATCGCCGATATGCTGGCCTACGGTGTTGGCCCTAAAAATATTCACTTTGTGATCAGCTCAGGGGCAAAAAAAGTACCGGTAACCACCAAAATCGCCTCCCTGCTGAAAGGCATGGGCTATTATGTAAACGAGGTAACTCCGCAACAGGAAGCCAAACTGGCGCTCAAATCCTGCCTGCCGGCCAGCTATGAAAACCGCGCTTTTGTGGTCGACATCGGTTCCGGCAACACCAAAATTTCCTGGATGAGTGGCAGTGCACCTACCGGCATTGAGCTCCCGGGTGCAAAATATTACCAAAATGACCTAACGGATGATGCCGTATATAAAGAGGTGAGCGCCAAAGCCAAACAAGTGCCCGCCGACAAACGCGGCACTTGCTTCATCATTGGCGGGGTTCCTTTTGAACTGGCCAAGGAAGTACGCCAGGGCAAAGAACGCTACACCGTTTTGAAAGCCCCGGGCGATTACTCCCCCGAAGGCGATAAGCAAAAATCCGGTGTAAACATTTATAAAGCGATTGCCGACGCTACCGGCTGCCAGCAGTTTGTCTTTGACTGGGATGCCAATTTTACCATTGGTTTTTTACTCAGCCTGTAACGGTGATTTGAATAAAAATGCATAAGCGATGTTCAATATTTTAAATTATTTTTTACAATAAAAAATCCCGAATTTTCAATATGGAAAAATTCGGGATGACTCATGTTGTTTTTTGCCATACAGGTAACGTTGCTTAAATGTGGTCGGCGTCATTCCGGCCTACCGCTAGAAAGTGGTGTTGAATGCTATTTTTGAATTAAATCCGCTTTCAAAAACTAGCATGCAATGCATAGGCCATATTACTACAAGCAGGAGATGCTGCAACCAAAAACAAATCAAGGTGGTCTGACGTCGAATTGACATAACCTTGTTCAATAGGTGCCTGCTTGACTGTCGCAGGCCTCCGGTAAAAAGGCAGCAGCCAGGCTTCCACCAACGCAAAAGGCAAAAAATGCTGCCTGTAACACCCAATGAAATGTAACGGGTTTTTCCAACGTTACCTGAAAGAATAACCCTAAGGGAAGCCCGCTCACTTTCAAAAACCAAATTCATATCACATGCGATTACTACTGATTTGTACCGTTTCTGTCCTGATTGCACTCTGGGCCTGTCAAACACGTAAGGCTACTTCCAGCCTGGTGCAGGCGCCACCGCCAACCCCTGAAAACGTCCTTGGTTTTTGCGGTTCACCCAGCCTGGCGCTCGATGCGCCACCCGGCACGAACGGCACCCTCGTCCCTTTATTTGCCGGACTCGATAACATAAAATATCCCGTCAGCACAAGTTCCAAAATGGCGCAGCGCTATTTCAACCAGGGACTCATGCTTGCCTATGGATTCAACCATGCCGAAGCGGCACGCTCTTTTCAGGAAGCTGCCCGGCAAGACCCCGACTGCGCGATGGCATACTGGGGTTTAGCCTGGGTGCTTGGCCCGAATTATAACGGGGGGATGGAAAAAGATATCCTTCCGCGCGCCCTGGATGCCCTGGCACAGGCCAAACTGCACCTACACAAGGTTTCGCAGAAAGAAAAAGACCTCATTCTCGCCTTGGAAAAACGATATCCGTCAAATGCCGAAACTGATCCTGCCCCATACTACGAAGCCTTTGCAACTGCAATTCGGCAAGTGATGAACAAGTACCCCGACGATGCCGACATTGCAGCCTTCACCGGAGAAGCGCTGATGGATTTGCATCCCTGGGACTTATGGGAGAAAGCCGGACAGCCCAAACCCTGGACACCGGAAATTGTTGCCATTGGTGAAAAAGTATTAGCACTGCACCCCAACCACCCGCAAGGCCTGCACCTGATGATGCACATTATGGAGGCCAGCCCAACCCCGGAAAAAGCCCTGCCCTATGCAAATATCCTGCGCTTCCTCGTGCCCGGCTCGGGCCACCTGACGCACATGCCCTCACACCTGTACATCAATACCGGCGATTTCCATGAGGGCGCATTGGCTAACGAACGCGCCGTAAAAATCGATTCGGCTTACATCGAAAGTTGCCATGTTGCCGGCGTTTATCCGCTGGCCTACTACCCGCACAATTGGCACTTCCTGGCCGCCTGCGCAGCCCTGGAGGGACGTGGCGACCGCGCCCTGAAGGCCAGCAAGTATATGGCCGATTACACCGTGGATCAGGAGATCATGCGTGACCCCTCGATGACAACACTGCAACATTATTACTCGATTCCCTGGTATATCATGGTCAAATTTTCCCGTTGGAATGCCATTTTATCCGAAAAGGAGCCCGACCCGGCGCTTGTTTATCCACGCATCATTTGGCACTACGCCCGTGGGATGGCTTATTGTGGAAAAAACAAGGTGGACACCGCCCAAAAAGAACTCGATGCGATTCGAATATTGGAATCTACCCCATCGCTGCAAACCATGACGATCTGGGAAATCAATAATGCAATTGACCTCGTGCACATTGCGCAAAACGTACTGGAAGCCGAAATTGCCTTTAAACAGGGAAATACAGCGCGGGCTATCGAACTGTACACAAAAGCAGTTGCCCAGGAAGACCTGTTGAATTACAACGAACCACCGGATTGGTTTTTCTCTGTACGGCATCCATTGGGACATGTACTACTACAGGCAGGGAAATATGCAGAAGCCGAGATGGTTTACCGCGAAGACTTGAAAGAATGGAAAAACAATGGCTGGGCACTCATGGGACTTTATCAGAGTTTGGTAAAACAGGGCAAAACTACCGAAGCGCAATCCGTAAAAAAACGCTACGACGAAGCCTGGAAATATGCAGATGCTCCCTTGAATTCTTCGGTAATTTGAGTGTAGCGTTCTTTTTAAATAAAAAAAGACAAGAGTCAAGAGCAAAATGTATTCGGTTAACTTCTACCAAAGCCCGTAGGGCTGACATTATAGTAGAAAATGATTACCTCATAGTTTTCCAAACGCCGTAGGCGTGCCATTATAATGCCGCACCTACGGCGCTTTTATTTTTCTTGTCCTAATCTCTACTATACTAATCGGGTAGGAGGCGGCTTACGCCGCCGTCCCCCCACACCACCGGGCATACTCTTCGTACCACGGCGGTTTCCGTCAGTATTTCTTCCGGGTCATTTCTGCGTAGATTGATCGTAAGCCCTGACGGATGAACCACTCGTTCGACATGCCTTTGCTGACGGCTTGTTTATTTGACATGGCCCACCAGCCCTGGGTGTACATTACAACGTTCCAACTTTCCTGGTTCGTCACGCCCAAACTTCTCAGCAGTTTATACCTACCGTATCTCCTGCCGCTCTGTTTCAGTCGGTAGCATCGGAGTTTGCGACGCAGCCATCCGTCTATTTGGCGGTAGTCGCTTAACCAACTGTTGGCTTTGCGGAAATACGCCGTCCAGCCCACGATGATCTGGTTTAGTTCCTCGATGAGTTGCTCGAACTTTACCCCCCGATTGCGTTTGCATATCTGGCGGATTTTGTCCTTTAAACTTTCGTTGGATTTATCCGCTACTCGTATCCCACCTCCTGCTAGTAGGGTGTAGCCCAGAAATTTCACTTTTGTGCAATGCCGTACCCCGCTTTTGTCGCGGTTTACCCGTAGTTTCAACTTCTTTTCTATGAAGTTGGTCAGGGAGGCTAACACGCGTTTACCGGCTTCTTCGCTTCTGACGTAGATATTGCAGTCGTCTGCGTAGCGGCAAAATTTGTGGCCCCGATTTTCCAACTCCCGGTCCAGTTCGTCCAATACGATGTTCGATAGCAGCGGCGATAGTGGCCCGCCTTGTGGGGTGCCTGCTCTGCGTTGTTCCTTCAAGCCTTCCGACATCAGGCCCGCTTTCAAGTAGTTGTTTATCAGGCGTAGCAGCCGTTTGTCTCCTACCCCTTTCTTCAGGCGGCTCATCAGGCGGTCGTGGTTTATCTTGTCGAAGAACTTCTCCAAGTCTATATCCACTACCCATTCGTAACCCGCTTCGACGTAGCGCGCCGCTTGGCTTATCGCGTCGTGCGCTCCCCGTCCGGGCCGAAATCCGTAACTGTAGTCGCTGAAGTGCGGCTCGTAGTACCGGCTTAGCACTTGGTGTATCGCCTGTTGCAGTACCCGGTCTTTTACCGTCGGTATGCCAAGTGTCCTCACCCCGCCGTTGGGCTTGGGTATTTCCACTTTCTTTACCGCACTCACTTCGTACTGCTCGTTCAACAACTGTTCTTGAAATTCCTTTAGATGCCTTGTCAGCCATGCCCCTGTCTGTTCGATGTCCTGGCCGTCAACGCCGCTTGTGCCGTCGTTGGCCTTTACCTGTTGATACGCTCTCCCGATGTTGTTCTCGCTTACAATCTCTTCCAGTAAATGTTCCGTTGAGGCAAGTTGACTACTCAATCGCGAAAGTAACTCGGATAACCCTTCCCGGACTTTGGCGGTTCCGCCGTCGCCGTCTCCTTGGGGCACTTGACTCCCACTGCTGAATAGGTCGCCCTGGCCCAACAATTCTTTGTCTTGCTTCCTTTTGTTCTTTTTACGCATTGATTAGGCTTCTCTCTTTCTGACGAATTCAGGCCTTCTCAAAAAAAAAAAAAAATTCGGGATACTATGCCCTCTGCTGACTTCTGCACTCACGGGCATCTTTGGCACTCGCGCGTACCTCCGACTGCTTGCGCCTGTGCAGACCTCCCGGGGTAAGCCACGTCTCATTCTACCAGTCCTGCCGGATTTACCCCTTTGAGTTCCGTATGACTATTGGGCTTCCCGATTCATGGCTCGGTTACCCACTCAAACAGGCCTTATATCCGGTTTCTGTTCGTCAGAACAGGTATTTGTCTACGGCTTCCTTCGGATCCGCCCTCGCGGGTGACACCCTTGCCTTCGACTATGAGATTCCGGTCATAACGGCTCCCAGAAGACTAAAAGGTTCAATACCTTCGCACCTATGTGAGACGTGGCATGCCCGGCACACCAATAATGGCAGCCCTACGGGCTTTGGCAGCTTATTTGAACCCCTGATTCGCATGATTCCTGTTCGTTTTGATATTTAGGGAGAAGTGTGCTAAATCTTCTCCAACCCGGCTTCATCACGCGCAATCCACGCCTTATCACCCCGGACGATGATCGGCCGTTCGATCAGGATCGGGTGCTCCACCAGCGCTGTAATCCAGCCTTCGTCAGTCAGGTTTTTTCCCTGATAATTTTCCCTAAAAACGGCCTCCTTGGTTCGAATGATCTCCAAGGGTTTCTTACCCAGTTTTTTTAACAAATCCCGGATTTCAGTGGCCGTCAGTGGCGTCTTCAGGTATTCGATCAGTTCAAAGGGCTTGCCGCTTTCTTCCAAAACCTGCAAGGCACAGCGGCTTTTCCCGCAACGGTTGTTATGATAAATGACTGTTTTCATCAATCCCAATTTTAATATCCCAATATCCTAATATCCCAACATCCCACCTCAATGCCCGCAAACACATTTTGCCTCCTGACAAGTGTGCGTCATGCCTGCACCATTGTATTGGCTGCCTGGCAATTCGAACCAGAATTTTCCGCACTTATGGTCGTAGTTGCCAATTTCGTTCAAGTTGTCGGCATCATACAGGCGGCCGTTTACCATCACGTAGCGGAGTTTTTCACTGTTGCGGATATTGGCAAGCGGGTTGGCATCCAGTACCAACAAGTCGGCCAGTTTGCCTGCAGCCAGCGAACCGATCTCCTTGTCCATACCCAAATAGCGGGCGCCATTGATCGTCGCACATTTCAATGCCTGGTGGTTCGACATACCGCCCTGCGCCAGCATCCAAAGTTCCCAATGTGCGCCCAGGCCCTGTAACTGCCCGTGCGAACCCAGGTTGATGTTGATACCGGCATCCTGCATTTTTTTCAGCTGTTTGCTCACCAGAATGTGGCCGTTTTCATACTCCTCGTCAGGGATCATTTCGCGATGGCGGGCCCGACTGTCAAGGATGTGCCGGGGCGTGAATTTCAGTAAGCGCTCATGTTTCCAAACCTCGCTTTTTTGATAAAAATAATATTCGCCAGTCATGGCGCCATAGCACACGATCAGGGTGGGGGTATTGTGGGCTTTTGTTTTACCCCAGAGTTTCAACACATCGTCGTAGATGGTGGCAACCGGAAGGTTGTGTTCAATGCCGGTGTGCCCGTCGACCACCTGATTGAGGTTGTGATAGAAAAAGGAGCCGCCCTCCGGCACTACTTCCATTTCCAATTCTCTCGCAGCGGCGATCACCTGCTGGCGCTGCTCCCGACGCGGCTGGTTGTAACTTTTCACGGAAAAAGCGCCCCAGGCTTTCGTCCGGCGCAGCGTACTTCGCGCATCATCGAGGCTGTTGATCGGGGCTTTGAAATCGCCGTCGGCGCCGTACAAAATGGTGCCGGTGCTGTAGAGGCGCGGCCCGGTCATGCGGCCGGCACGCAACATTTCTGCATTAGAAAACGCCATTTCGGAGTTGACCGACGGGTCATGCATCGTGGTCACTCCAAAAGCAAGATTGGCGTAGTATTCCCATTGCTTTTGCGGGTTGAGCCCGAAGCGGAAATTGCCCGAATGCGCATGCACATCCACAATGCCGGGCATGATGGTTTTTCCCTTGCAATCGATCCGTTTGGCATTGCCAAATGAATTTTCCCGGGAAAACCGGCGGTAGTCAGAAGCCGAACCGACAAAAACAATTTTATTTTGCCTGACGGCCAACATCCCGTTTTCGATTACTTGGTCACCCTCCATCGTGATGATCCGCGCATTTTCAAAAACGATACTGCCATCCGGCACATCTGTTTTCAGACGCAGCCCGATTTTCAGCCCGGATTCGGGCAAGGATGGCAGACTGTCGGGAGCACCCGGCAGAAAAGTGAATCGATCCGCCAGGTCAAGCGTAAAGTATTCGCCACCCAAGGTGTAGTGTACTTTTTTGCTGTCGGACGACCAATGGAGGTTGTATCCGGCGTCTTTGGCAATTTGGCTGACCGGAATCGCCTTGGTGTCGGCGCTCAGATCGATAGTTTGGCCGGGCGCCGGCATGGCGCATACGTAGGCTTTGTGCAGTTCGGTGAACGCCAGCCAATTACCGTCGGGCGACAGGGCCCATTGGTTGACGTATTTGCTTTTAAACAACTCCCGCCGATCCTGACCATTCAAGTCAAAGGAAACCAGTTTTTTATCCAGCCCGCCGAACAGGTAGCCGCCGGTATTGACCAGGATGCGTTTGCCATCGGGGCTAAAATGTGGATTTTCACCTTCACCGGTAATGAAATTTTCTTCGGATACCTCCAAGAACCCGCCATATTTCAAATCCGATAAATCCAGTTTGTAAATTCCTGGTTTCAGGCCCCTGGCCGGGCCTTGTTCATCATTTCCATTTTGCACTTGAAAAACGATCTGCTTGCCGTCGGGCGCAAAACAGGGCGTACGGTAAATTGCCTCATCCGGGGACGTTACGGGCGTGGCTTCGCCTGAAGCCAGATCAACGGTCCAGATTTTCCCCCGGGCAATATCCACCCAACTCACGTAGACAACCGTTTTGCCATCGGGTGAAAAGGACGGCTCAAATTCCAGCTGATCTTCCGGTTCAAACCGGTTTGATTTGAATTTGCTGTAGTCCGTAACCAGCCGCTCCGGAGTGCCATCTGGTAGTTGCTTTTTATAAAGTTTACCGGCGGCGTTGAAAACCAGCGTTTTCCCGTCGGAGCTGGTGACCGCCTGGCGGACAGCTTTTACGTCAAATTCGTTTTCAAAAACCTTGTTATCAAAATGGAGGGTTTCTGCCACCTTGGTTTTGACCTTGCAGGAAAACGGAATTTCTTCGACCGGAACAGGCCGAATCCCGGTTTCGCTTTCCGGGTCGTTGGTCCAGGTTTGTTTATTCAACACCTTCAATTTTTTAAAGGTGCCACCTGCCCAGATCACAATTTCATATTCCATGGCATCCCCGTTTTTAACGGTCCGCCAAGAGAATCCAGGATAGCAACCAAAAATCGTCCAGGCCTCTTGCTGATCTTTATCCAGGTTTTCGTAAATCGGATATTCCCAGCCGTAGTGCAAATTTCGTAGAAACAACACCGTTTTGGTATCCACACGGCGAACATAGGCCAGCCATCTGCCGTCGGGGCTGATTTGCGGCCGGCAGGCGCCACCGGAGCCGCCGGTTACATCTTCCACCTTTCCTTCGGTGCGGTCGTAGCGACGGATGGCAAAAATCTGTTTGAGTGGATCTTTATTGTAGTTGAACATCCCGCCCGGATACATGTCTTCGCTGAAGTAAATGTACCGACCATCGGGGCTTACCGAGGGTTCGTTGGCAGCGTCTTGCTGGTCATTTTTGCGCTTGGTCAGTTGGAGACCTTCACCGCCGGAAATATGGTACATCCAAAGTTCTCCGGCGCCGAGCGAGCGCGTGCTGGTGAAGTGCTTGCGGGCCACGAAATAATTTCCATCGGGCATCCAGCAGGGGTTGTTCAGCAGGCGAAAATTTTCTTTGGTAATCTGCCGGGCCTCGCTGCCATCGGCTTGCATCACCCAAATATTGTCGCCGCCGCCGGCATCGCTGGTGAACAAAATCTGGCTCCCATCGGGCGAGAACCGCGGCTGTACCTCCCAGGCGATACCGGAACGGATACAGGTGGCATCACCACCCGAAATTGGCATGGTGTAAATGTCGCCGAGCAGGTCGAAAGCAATGGTCCGGCCGTCGGGGCTAACATCGAGGTTCATCCAGGTGCCTTCAGTGACGGTAAATTCCACATCGGAATACGGTATACCATCCGGGTTGGAAACATCCCATTTCTTCTTATCATTTTGGGCAGAAACAATGGTGGCCAGCATTAACAGCCAACAGCAAAGCGTAATTTTTTTCATAGAAAACGGAACAGGCGCCGGGAAGCAAACCCCTGCTAATTAAAAATTATCGTTGAATCGTGATCAAAGCCAGGCACAAAAACAGCCAGACCAGACCGGTTAGAATAATTGGCGGCCAAAAGGTGAAAAGTGCCATCAAAACAAAGCAGATTCCAAATACAAGCACGTTGATCCAGAGCACGCCCCGGTGCAAGTTGGTATCCTGAGACCGCCGAAGCAAAAAGTTGTTGAGCAGGCCGCCGAATAAATACAACAAGGTAAAGCAGGCACTCAGGGCCAGCATCAGTTC
Source organism: Lewinellaceae bacterium (assembly GCA_020636075.1). Lineage (GTDB taxonomy): Bacteria > Bacteroidota > Bacteroidia > Chitinophagales > Saprospiraceae > M3007. Next base: position 631,923 of record JACJYO010000002.1, read on the forward strand.
CTCGGTGGAAACATGCATGCCGGCAAGATCGCGCCGGTAGTTGCGCATTAGATCGAACAGCACACGTTCCTGCGCATTTTGCGGAACAGGAGTATTGAGAAAACTTAACGAATGGACCGCTGCAGTAATAAATTGGAAAATGATTGCGGTAGAAAACCAGGTTTTGTAGTTGCGCATGGCTCAACTTTAAATTTTATGCGGCAAACTTACAGTTTAGCATGGAAGAAAGGTATTGAACCTGATTTTCAGAAAACAAAAAAGCCATAGTGGCGAACTTTTGCGACTATGGCTTCCGATAGATTTCGGGCTATTTTATTCCGGGTAGCCGTTTTTAGCCCAACAGGCCAGTACATTTAGTGTAAGGGTCGGAAGTTTTGTGCCACCCTTCGGCATAGGTTCACAGCCTTCGCCGTGGTTAATAGCGCACAAGACATCCTGCGTTTGAAAGGCAACTTTAGCTGTTGCATAGGTGGAAAAGTCGTTTCCGTTGGATTTTGTTGCTGCATCATGGCAACCACTGAGTGCACAGGTGTTGTCCAGAATATTTTTCACAGCAAACGTGTAGGTATTGGCAATAGGATCAATGTTCGAACAATCGGCCTCTGCCAGGTAATCGCGCTTGCTTTCTTTTTCACAACTTGCCCAACCTAAACTGAGCAGCAGCGTTAATGCAGTGAGGAATGCAATGGGTAATTTCATAAAGGACATGATTTGGTGTACGATGTAAAGGGAATTGAGAACGCCAAAATATCTGGACTGGTACCAACGACGTTAAAAATGTACCCGAACTGCCAAAAAAAGCAGTTTAGATTTCCGCCGCAGACCGTAAAAATCTTAAGCCTGCGCAGATCAGGTTGCCGGACTTTTTAAATTTGCACTATGTCGAACGACAACATACTGGACGATTTTGATTTCGATGACAGCCCTTATTTTGAAGAAAATTCAGGGGAGGTAGTTGCTAAATTTTATTCGGCGCTGGAAGCGGATGTAGCTGCGGCCCGTTTACGCGCGGAGGGTATTCCGTGTTTTATTGCCAACGCCGCCTCACAGTCGGTGCTCCCGCATCTGCAGTTGCTGGTTCGGCTGCACGTTCGCCCTGCCGATGCCGAACGCGCCCGCATACTGCTGGCCGAAGCAGCCATTGATACCCAGGAGTCGGCGTATGAAGTCACTGACAATCGGGTGCTCACGATTCTGGCTATTTTGATCGGGTTGTTATTAGCAGTTTTGTTGGTGCGTGCGATTTGGGGTGTATATTAGAGCCCGAATTACTTACACTAATTTCGAAAGCCTGATACTATAGCTCATCATGACCTTGCAAAACCTTAAATGGGCAGGCGCCATTGTGGCCGGCAGTTTTCTTCTTTCCTTTCTTGGTTTATATAATGGTTACCCATTTGTTTATCCCGACACTGGTTCTTATGTTTTTTCGGGGTTTCAAGGTGAGGTACCTATCGACCGGCCTATAACCTATGGGCTTTTCATCCGGCATAGTAGTATGGCTGAAAGTCTTTTTTGGGTGATGTACGCGCAGGGATTTTTAACCAGTTTGGTCATTTATTTTCTACTCCGGCAGATTTATAACGCGATCACACCATTTGGATTTATAGGGCTGTTGTTAGTATTATCGGCTTGTACCTCCATTTCATTTTACACCTCTTTTTTGACCCCGGATTTGTTCACCCCAATTTTTTGGGCCTCCCTGGCAGTGTTGCTTTTCGGCAATTTATCGTTGCGCAACCTGATTGTCGTGACTTTTCTGGGCTGGTTTGCCCTGATAATGCACAGTTCTACACTCGTTGCCGCCGTTGTGTTTACAATATTGTTGGTTGTTGCCAGTTTATCGGGGCGTTTTCGGGCTGTGATTCCATTCAAAAAAACTCTCCTGGTCGGAGCGCTTACGCTGGTTGGATGGCTTTCCGTCATGTCGATTCATGTCGCGTTTAAGGCTCCGTTTGCAGTTCAGCAAGCCGGTCCCGCGTTTTTTCTTGGACGTTTAAATGAAATTGGCTTGCTTAAACCCCATCTTGAAAAAGCCTGCGCCGATGGAAAAAACTATCCGATTTGTAAGTACAAGGATCAAATTCCAGACGATTTTTTATGGGGGCAGGATAGTCCGTCAAGAAAAGATGGCGGTTGGGTTGCCCACAAATCAGAATACCAGGACATCATTTGGAATATTCTGACAACACCACGTGACCTGAAAAATTTTGCCATTTTCGCCGTCAATGGAACACTGATGCAGCTGGCCTATTTCCGGATTGAAGATACCGGACCAATGCGGGAAGAAACACCACCTTATGAAGCGGTCAAAAAATATTTCCCACGTGAATTGGTCAGTTACAAACTTGCACATCAACATCACAGAAATCATTTTTTAGACTTCAGCGGGCTTAATACCAGGCAACAATATCTGTTTTTCGGTTTTATATTGTTGTTGGCAGGAGTATGGCACCCCAGATTGCGCCGCCACATGGCTCGCCCCCTGCCTCACATGCTGATTTTTTGTGGAATTGCACTCTTAATCAATGCCTTTGTTTGCAGTACCTTTTCTACAGTGGTCTCCAGATACCAGGGGCGTTTGCTATGGCTGGCCATTCTGGTTGAATTAGTTGCGATCATCCAAATTGGGATGCATTGGTATGCCGAACGACAGGCTCAACAAAAAAGCATTTAAGAATTGGAGGCTAACTGACCTGGCCAAAAAGATCAAAATCTTCCGCATCCGTAATCCGGATGTTGGCAAAATCACCGATACGGACATAGTTGGACTTGGCGTCGACAAGCACTTCATTGTCCACCTCCGGTGAATCCGCTTCCGTGCGGCCGATAAAATAGGCGCCTTCCTTCCGGTCGAACAATGTTTTGAAAACCTGACCGATTTTAGCCTGATTCTTTTGAAAAGAAATATCCTGCTGGGCTTCCATGAGTGCCTGAGCACGCTCCTCCTTGATTTCAGCTGGAACGTCATCCGCTACTTCGTAGGCGCGCGTACTTTCCTCATGGGAATATTGGAATACGCCAACCCGTTCGAACTGCTGCTCCTGCACAAAATCGAGTAATGTTTCGAAATCGGCATCCGTTTCACCGGGGTAGCCGACGAGGAATGTGGTGCGCAAAGCAATATCCGGTACTTTGGCCCGGATCTGGTCGAGCAATCGGCGGGTTTCATCCCGGGTAATTTGCCGGCGCATCGCTTCGAGCACCGGATCGCTGGCGTGCTGGAGGGGCATATCCAGATAATTGCAAATTTCCGGACGGGTGGCCATCACATCCAATATTTCCAACGGGAATTTGCTGGGATAGGCGTAATGCAGGCGAATCCATTCAATGCCTTCCACATCGGCCAGGGCATGTAGCAGCCGCGGCAATTCGCGTTTTTTGTAAATATCCAGACCGTAGTAGGTCAGTTCCTGGGCAATCAGCATCAATTCCTTGACACCGCGCCGGGCCAGGTTGCGGGCTTCCAGCACCAATTCTTCGACCGGCCGACTGATGTGCGTACCCCGCATAAGCGGAATAGCGCAAAAGGAACAGGTGCGGTTACACCCTTCCGAAATCTTCAAATAGGCGTAATGCGGCAGTGTGGTGATCTGGCGTTCACCCAGCAATTCGTGTTTATAATCGGCGTCCAGGCGGGCCAATAATGCCGGCATCTCTAGGGTTCCGAAGTAGGCATCGACTTCAGGAATGGCCTGTTCTAAATCATCTTTGTACCGCTGGGAGAGGCAACCGGTGACGTAAAGTTTATCGATCGCACCCTTTTTTTTCAAGCCGGCATGCTCCACAATCGCATCGATACTTTCCTGCTTGGCCAGATCGATAAAGCCACAGGTATTGATGACGACAATGTTGGCTTTTGTGTTCTCCTGTTCGTGCGAGACTTCATAATCGTTGCCGCGCAGTTGGGTGATCAGGTTTTCACTGTCAACCAGATTTTTGGAGCAACCCAGGGTAATTACATTTATTTTATCTTTTCGTAAGGTCTTCGTTTTCATAGAAATAATTCGACACCAAAACTTTAACAGCACAAAGGTCGGGCAAATCCCGCGGATTTTACGGATTCCTCTATTTTTGCGCCCCGCAATGCACCTGTACTCCATGTCGCAACAAGATTTGATTGCCCAGTTAGAATCTGAACTTCGCGCCGCATTGGCCGAAATCCGTACCCGGTTTGCCACGCTTGATCCCAATGTGCTCCGGCACCGGCCTGCCCCCGAAGTTTGGAATATCCTCGAATGTATGGCACACCTCAACCGGTATGCTGACGACTACATTCCCGGAATCAACCGCGCCATCCATCGTGCCAAAGCACGTTGCTGGATGCCTGGCGACATGGTACTCTACACTGCCCGTGGCCGGCGCCTGGTACGCCGGGCTGATCCAGCCAATGGCAAAACCTACAAGACCAGCAAGCGCTACAACTTTACCCACCAGCCTGTGGAACCCGAAGTGATCAAGTCGCTCATTATCAAGTATGAACAATTGCTCCGGATTCTGGAATCTGCCAAAGAAGTGGATATCAACCGCTCCACAGTCGACAAGGTAGGTTCCTGGTTTGGCAGGTATTCCCTGGGTAATCTGTTGGAATTTCTGATCAAACACAATCGCCGCCATCTGCAACAGGCGCAATCCTTGTTGGAAAAATCCTAAGTTGGGATACGCTATCTTTGCCCTGGTTTTTGGTTCAACCTGCCAAACAGGTTGAGTAAAAGGGAACACCGGTGCAAATCCGGGGCAGTCCCCGCTGCTGTAAGTTTCAGGTTGTCGGATTAGAGCAATTTCATTATTGTATTATTCCGTTCGACAACGCTACACCGGCACTAAGCCACTTTCTCCAATTGGGAAGGGAAGGCGCCGGTTTGGGAAACAAGCCAGAAGACCTGCCAACAACCACTATTCGCACCAGGCTTCGGGTGAAAGCCGGTTGGCAGGCGCTTGTTGGTTATTCCATTTCCCCTTCCGGGCAAGCCGACGCTTTCCTTTTTTCCCCGTTTGCCTTTCATTTTCACTGTTTTAATTTTTCTAAAATGAAAGTCAAACAGATTTTTCTTCTCCTCGCACTGGGCCTGTTAGGCCTGCAATCCTGTAAAAAAGACGACGCACCTGCTGCTGGCGCCGGCAATTACACTTCCGGGGTATTTGTTGTTAATGAAGGCACTTTCGGCGGCACCGGTAGTATCAGCTGGTATAATCCGGAAACCGGCGAAACGGTTCAGGATGTATTCAGCAAAGCCAATAACGGGGCTGTACTCGGAGAGTTTGTTCAATCGCTCACCTTACAGGGCAACAAAGGGTACATTGTCGTAAATGGCGCCAACAAGGTGTATATTGTTGATGCGCTGACCTTCAAATTTATCGATACCATTGGGGGACTTGCCTTACCTCGATTTTTGCTTCCGATAAGCGAAGATATCGCCCTGATCAGTCAATGGGGTGCAGACGGCCTTAGCGGCAGTATTGCCAAAGTAGATTTGCGTACCCGGCAAGTTGTCCAATCAATCCCAACCGGGAAGGGGCCGGAAAAGATGTTGTACCAACCTGACGGCACAATCCTGATCCCTAATTCGGGTGGGTTTGGTGTCGATTCCACAGTTTCTATTTTGGGACTTGGCGCTTCGTCGGAAATTGCGCGAATTGCATTGCCAGGAAAAAATCCGGGAACAGCAGCAGTAGCCCAGTTTGCCACGGGGCTGTTTGGGCCCTATACTTTTGTGCTTTGCCAGGGATCTTACCTCGACGCCAGCCCCATTGGTTGGGTCGGAGCTTCGGCATCGGCTGCCGGCATTGGGTATGATATCCCGGCATTTGGCAACGATTTAGTGTCCGCTCCGGACGGGCAGAGCCTGTATTTCGCGGCAGCAGATAAAATATACCGGGTGGATTCCGGAGGGCTCAGTGCCTTGATTGATCAACGTGCCTATGGTTTGGGTTGTGATCCTGTTTCCGGCAACTTGTATTGCGCCGACGCCAAAGATTTCAACTCTTCCGGTGAAGTGGTTGTTTACAGTCCTGCCGGACAACGTATTGGCGCGTTTCCGGTGGGAATTGCACCGGGCGAATTGGTGTTTATTCCGTAGCGTGCTGACGGGCGAATTTGCGCGGCGTTAAAACCGGAACGAGTTGCAAATTCGCCCTACATTTGAAGCAAAATAATGACCATCTTAACATTGGCCCCTACGCAGATTGTTGACCTGGCGGTTAGTGCCGTCCTGGCATTGATTATGTTTGGAATTGGGTTGTCCCTGACGGTCAACGATTTCGGGCGTATTATCCGCAGGCCAAAGGCTTTTTTTGCAGCCTTGAGTGCCCAAATGATTGGGTTGCCGATAATTGCATTGTTGATCAACCTGGTATCCCCACTGCCGGCTGCTCTTAAAGTAGGGTTTATTATTTTATCTGCAAGCCCGGGTGGAGCCACTGCCGGTTTTCTGACTTACCTCTGGCGCGGCAACGTCGCCTTATCACTATCGATCACTTCGGTGAACAGTTTTTTGACGCTGTTTTCAATCCCCATTGTGGTAAACCTGGGGCTACGGCTTTTCATGGGTTGGGAAACCGATTTGCACCTGCCATTTTGGGATACGGTTCAACATATTTTTTTTATAACCGTAATTCCAGCCTCCATTGGCGTATTGATCCGGCATCGTTATCCGGCATTTGCCGAGCGGATAAGTATACCCGCTAAATATGTGATGTTGGTGCTGTTGGCTATTGTTTTCCTGATTAAAATGTTTGCCGGGAAAAACTATGGCGGCGCCGGGCTTGACCTCAGTGATTTCATTCAGATCACCCCATTTGCACTGATCCAAAACGCTGCCTGTCTGTTTTTTGGTTATTTTTTCCTGTACCGGGTAGGCGCGCCGCACCCTTCCCGATTAACCGCTGCCATGGAAAGCGGCGTTCAAAACACAACCCTGGCTTTCCTTATCGCCAGCAATTTGCTCGGTAATCAGGAAATGGTTAAACCGGCTTTGGTTTACTCCCTTTACTCGTTTTGGACAGCTTGCTTGTTCGCTTATTTCTCCAATCGAATTGCCAAAAGGAAAATGCAATTACCCAGATAAGCAGAGCAAATGTTAAAATAGGATTTTAACATTTAAAGAACTGGTTAAACCTATCCTAAAGCCTTCGGTACAACTTGCACGAGCCGGGCTCCGGCCTTTAGTTTGCTGTAAAAAAAATCTATGAAAAAGACCATTCTGCTTCCATTAGGACTAAGCCTGCTTTTTGCTGTCGGCTGCGACGACGATCCGTTTCCCATCGAGCTGGAACGGTATGACATATTCTGGGCTGATGTCGACCAGTCGGGCACCCGTACGCCAAACGACGAATTGGATTTTGACATTATCGCCAACACAACTGATCCCGATGCCAATGACCAATACATCACCGAGTGGGAGTTAAGTTATCGTGTAAATGGCACCTTTGTCGGGGTATTACAATCCGATGCCGGCTTGCGCAGCAACACGCTCAATTTTACTGGCACAATCAGCATTAAAAACTTACCCCTGCCATTTTCCGGAGGGCTACAACCCGGGGACTCGTTTGAATTCCGGTTTTATGCCATTGATAACCACGGCACGTTTGTCGAACGGTTTTATGTATTCACCCTGGAATAATAGCAGGCAGGTTTACAGTTGCAAAATCAGTCCCGCAAAAACTCAAGTTCCCGCGAACCGTCCAGATAAGCAATTGAGGAGGGTTCGTGGGGTTCTTTATCATCTTGTCGATATTTAACTACATAATCGACCCCGCCCAGAATTTCGCTTGAAATTGCACCGTAAGTTGGAGGGTAAGGTTCATTTGCCTTGGCCGCAATAGTGCTTACAATTGGCTTGTCCAGCGTTTTAATCAGTTCAAGGCAAAACGCATCTTTGGCAATACGAATGGCTACCGAACCATCCGCTGCTTTTACGGAATCAGGCAATCCCATAGCCTGTTTATAAATAATGGTTAGTGGCCGCGTATGGTAGGCAAGCAGTGTTTGTACCCGGGGGTGTATCTCTGGAACATAGCGCTGGAGCATTGGAAGTCCATCGACCAATAAAACATAGCCGTGTTTAACCTTTTCGCCATATCCTTTGAGCCGGGACAGGCGCTCAATCGACGCCTCGTTTGTAGCATCACACCCAACACCCCATACTGTATCAGTGGGATAGCAAATCAATCCGCCGCCCTCTAGGAGCCGTGCAATTTCTGAAATGTCGTCACGTAGCAGGAACATACTCAACAATTGGAGGTTATTTACCGTTCTTCGTTTACATTTGAAAGGACAAAAGTCCGACTTTTAACCCAAACATTTTTGAACTGACACAGATGCGCGCCAATTTCCAACGCTTTTTTACTGCCCCATTGCTAATTTGCCTATTTCTATTTCCGGTTTTGCTTCAGGCCCGACATATTATCGGCGGAGAAATCACTTATAAGTTTTTGAATGTGACTCCAGATGGGCAAAACAGGTATCGATTTACCATGAAAATATACCGGGATTGCCTCGGTGGTGGCGCCGGGTTTGATGATCCGGCTCAGTTGGCGATTTACCAGGGGAATTATAACATCAATAATTTGTACTCCTCCTTTGAAGTCCGTGCCCAATCTATAACCAGGATCACCCCAGTGCCGCCCCCTTGTATTACCCAACTTCCCACTGTTTGTGTGGAGGAAGGTATATACGTCTTTGAGCGCACCTTGCCAGTATTGCTAAATGACAGTTATTTTATTGTTTACCAGCGTTGTTGCCGTAACCAAACCATCAAAAATGTGGTGCAACCCGGCGATCACGGTGCAACCTATATGATCGAATTAACGGCGGCTGCGCAGCAATTGCAAAACAGCAGCCCGACCTTCAATGATTTTCCGCCTATCATTATTTGCAATAATATTCCGCTGAATTATGATCACTCAGCGACAGACCCGGAAGGCGATCAGATTTTCTACAGTTTTTGTAATCCGCTCGACGGCGGCGGACCGATTCTGAATCCACCTGGTTTGTATGATTGTTTTGGCGCCATCCCCACGCCACCCTGCGGCCCTCCATTTGCCAATATTCCTTTTGTGGTACCCAATTTTAATGCCAGCAATCCTATGGGCGGAAACCCGCAGATCAACATTAACTCTACCACTGGCATGATCACAGGCACGCCCAATTCGCTTGGGCAATTTGTCGTTGGGGTTTGTATCCAGGAGTTTCGGGGCGCCACCTTGCTCTCCACGGTACGGCGCGATTTCCAGTTTAATGTGGCTGAATGTACACCTACAGTTCTGGCGAATATTCAAAGCGATAGTGTTGCCGGACCACGGAGTTTCGTACTGAAATCCTGCGGTGAAAACACTGTAACCTTCCAAAATTTAAGTGTTCAGCAGTCTAATATTTTTGAATTCGAATGGCGCTTTAACCTGAAGACATCCACCTTTATCGATAAGGATAATTGGAATAGTACCGTCACGTTCCCCGATACGGGTTCATATACCGGAACACTGTACCTGAATCCGGGTTCTCCCTGTGCCGATACGGCCTACATTGCTGTGAATATTTTCCCGGAGATCAATGCCGACTTTTCCTTTGACTATGATACTTGCGTGGCCGGACCGGTTGATTTTACCGATCTGTCTACGGGCGATGGAGGCATAAATCGGTGGAGTTGGAATTTCGGCGTTTCGGGTGCAAGTTCCACCGTGCAAAACCCCAGTTACCTGTACCCCATACCCGGCAATCACCCGGTAAACCTGCGTGTATACGATAAAAACAGATGCACGGATAATGTCACTAAAGTGGTAAACTGGTTCCCGGTTCCACCATTGATCATCCTGGAGCCCAATCGCTTCATCGGCTGTACGCCGGCAGAGATATTTTTCAATAATTTATCAACACCAATCGATAGCACCTACGATATCCGATGGGATTTTGGCGATGGAAAAACGACCAGTGGCGTAATCAGTCCCACCCACATTTATGAGGAGCCGGGTGTTTTTAACGTCCGGGTAGAAATAACTTCACCAATCGGTTGTTATACTTCCGACGAATTTTTCAACCTGATCCGGGTAGAGCCCTCTCCGATCGCCGATTTCACGTATTTCCCGGATTCGCTGCTTAGCAGGTTTAACAATACGGTGCAATTCACAGATTTATCGGTTGGCGCCAACCGCTGGAACTGGCAGTTTGATGAATACGGCACATCGACCGCTCAAAATCCTAGTTTTACATTTCTGGACACCGGGTTGATGAAAATCACCCTGATCGCCACGCACCCGGAAGGCTGCAAAGATTCGCTGACAAAATACCTTGATATCTCTCCGGTTATTTACTGGCACATGCCCAATGCCTTCACGCCCAATGGCGATGGCCAAAACGACGGCTTTCTTGGAAAAGGATACCTCGAAGGCGTAGCCGATTTTCAGATGAATATCTGGAATCGTTGGGGCGAAATGGTTTTTGAAACCAACAATCCGGATGAGGACTGGAATGGTCGGAAACAAAATACCGGACAATTATCGCCCCCTGGCGTTTACGTTTACGTGGTCACCTTCACCGGACCACGGGGAGATAAGCACGAATACAAGGGCTATGCTACCCTGTTGCGTTGATCAACGCAACAGGGTTACATTCCCTTTTCGTACAGTTTCGGAACCGCCTAAGCAGCGGACACGGAGATAGTACCCATAGGTTTCCACAGGTTGAGGCTCACCTTTAAACGTTCCATCCCAGAAGCCATCCAGGTCGTTCGTTTCAAATACCATTTGGCCCCAGCGATTGTAAACAGCCCAATAAACCTCCTCCGCAAACTGACTTTCCAGTTTTAGAATATCATTTTCTCCGTCACCATTGGGCGAAAATCCCGTCGGGAAAAAGACAAAAGGCTCTTCACAGCTGGGAAAAAGGACCGTAACCGTCACTTCCCGCTCAAGCACACACCCACTTCCAAGGAAAATGCTGGCAGTATAGGTGGTGGTGGTATTCGGACTGGCCACCGGCGTGGCAGAGTTTGCGTTCGAAAGAGAGGCCGCAGGAGTCCAACTCACCGTAGCATTTGGCGGAAAAACAGCCTCCAACTGCGAACTGCCACCCAGGTAAATTGTGGGCGGCGTTGCACTCACACTAAGTGAGGTTGTGTCGTAAACAAACACCGTGACCATGCCTTCATAAGTGCAATTTGCATTTGAAATGGTCACCAGATAATCCGTAGTATTCAGCGGAAATGCCAGAGGATCGGCCGCAGTTGAATCGGAAAGTGTCGCCGCCGGGGTCCATTCGTACAAGTAACCGATTATTCCACCTGAATTCAACCGAACCGTATCGCCAGGGCAAATTGACAAGTCGCCAATGAGACTGTCTATCCGGGGAATGGGGGCGTTAAATTGCTTGATCAACGTATCCCGGCAGCCGCCAGCCGACATGACGATCAATCGCAGTTGATAACTCCCCGGTTTTGACACTAAAAAAGCGGGGTTTTGAAGCATGGATTGGGCAGAAAATCCGCTTGGCCCGGTAAGTCGCCAACTCCAGGAATCAATGCCATACACCGAATCCTGGCTAAGATCAAATGCCTGGATCAGCAGGCCATTGTTGTCGCATAACGGCAGTTCATATTTCAAACCGGCGTCGATATGGAATGCTCCGATTTTTATTTCCTGAAACAAGGTATCTGAACAGGATTCGCCGGGTACCGTAATCAAGGCCACAGTGTATGTTCCGGTATCGGGGTACTGAAAGGTTGGCGAGCGCTCCGTTGTAGTTAGCGACAAGTCATTGGGCCAATCGAAATACCACTGGGTACTTTGCACATTGCTTTGATTGATAAAACGCAATGGTTCGTTTTGGCAACCTCCCGGAGGTACAAAAAACGCCGCAGTAGGTACCCCGCAATCGGCAACATTGTATTGAAAATCACGCCGCGTTGTAGAGATCAGCGTATCGTCCCGATACTCGTCCACACAAACACCCACCACAAAATTCCCGATTGTGTTTGGAATACCTGTGATGTAACCGGTAATGGGGTTTATCGTCAGCGGATCACCCCCGAGGATATTGGATAAATCATAAGGCGGATTCCAGGTCACCTCTTGGTAAGGCCCTGTTTTGGGTGGATTCGGCTGTGGAGCCACCGAATCGGCGCCATGCAACGGTGTACAAACCCGGTAAACCAGCGAGTCGCCATCCGGGTCGGTTGCCGAGTGGTCGAAATTGATTGGCTGGTGGACGCAAATCGCTACGGGCGGCCATTTGTTAAAAACAGCGGCACTGTTGCACTCGCGCATGGTTTTTTCCGAAACATGCGTCAAAATGGTAATGCCCGTTCTGAGCGGCCCTACAATGTTGCGGATCAACTGGTTGCGGCAGCATCGTTGATAAACTATGGTATATCCACCTGCCCGAAACGGCAGGAAAACCGTATCGACGTAGGTACTGCGGTGTACGCAAACATTAGGCGGTACCACGAGACAAGGGTCTTCCAAAACGATCGGAAGGGTATCGTGTGTGCTTGGGTCCCAATCCAGTTGGAGATTTTGAAGGAGTTTCCAGTTAACGTCAAAAATACCGATAGAGGCTGGGTCATCAAACCAAGGAACACCAGTAGCACAATCACGGTAAACCGTCAATTTAACTTCGTAAAGATCATTACCAAGACAGGTATACGTAATCTCACCGCCCACAATATGGGTCGCTGTAACGGTTTTCTGGAAAAGAAGGCTAAGCAGAATAAAGAGGAAAATTCTTTTCATAAATCCAAAGATGGGGCAAGCGGGGCCTGCCGCTGCCCAAAAGAACAAAATCGATGTTATTTAGCCAAAATTGGGCTTTATTGATTCAGACAATCGCTATAAATTAGCGAAGTAATACACCGATGATTATATAACCGCAAAAAAACAAATATGACTAAGAAAAATCCTTACCAAAGTATGCCCTGGCTCTTGGGGCTCATCTGGGGCTGGAGTTTGTCGCCATCCTGAATTTCATCGACTACTGGAACGGGGAACTCATTAAAGAGCGCCTGCTGACTCAATTCTTGATCTGGACTTTCGGCGGGCTGTTTTTTGGCTATTCCCGCGCATGGCTCATGAATTGGATTGAAAAAAAAGAAACCCAAAAAAATGTCAACTAAAGAATTAATTCAAAAGGGACCTATGCCTATGGGCATTAGCACAGGAATGTTATTATTCTGTGTTGTTATTCTATTTAAATGGATCTTCCAGGATCTGAATTGGGAATGGACCCGATCTTTTTTCTTTTTCCCGGGTTGCGTGCTGGTTGGCATTGGCCTGGCATTTAGCTTGAAATGGTGGTTTGACCGGCAGGACAAGAAAGTTGAAGAGAAACAGGTTAGTTAGTCGTTGCTTTCCGCAAAAAACCGCCACAAAGGCGCTGCATGCATGGCCTGCGCTACCCCACCCGACCGAAGTACTTCGAGGGTTTCCGATTGGGAAATCACCCGTACTTGTATGTCTTCCGTATGATCCAGTTGCTGGCTTTCCTGGTATTCAACACCAATGGCTAAAAAAATATGGCACCAATTGTTGTGCGTCCCCGGATTGGCGCAAACTTTCATGAAATAACGCCATTCGCCACCGCCAAAACCTGTTTCTTCCAAAAGTTCCCGTTTTGCGCTATCCAACAAGGCTTCCCCGGGATCGGCAACACCTGCGGGCAACTCGAAATGCACATCGCCAATGCCATGCCGGTATTGGCAAATCAGCACCAGTTGGCCCGTTTCTGTAACTGCTAAAACCGTAACCCAATCCGGATATTCAAAAACAAAATAATCCGGAATTTGAGCCCCGTTTGGAAGGCGCACCGTGTCTTCCCGCATGATCATATAGGGGGCGCGATTGTACACATATCGGCGGGATTCAACCTGCCATGGTTTTGGATCGTGTTCTGTGTTCATTTTCAATATCAAATTTACACTGCATCGCTTCGGGCCAAAAGTCGCCCGATTTTCCCGTACTTTGCCCACCTGAATCCAGAACATTTGCAACCTGAATTTTATGCAAGCGGATAAGCCAGTAAAACTCCTCAATGCCGCCGTGATCGTAGCCGCACTGGGCTATTTTGTGGATATCTATGACCTGCTCCTGTTTGGATTTGTGCGAGTAAAAAGTCTGCAAGATCTTGGGTATTCCGGACAAGCGCTCACCGACACCGGCATTTCGCTGCTCAACTGGCAAATGGCCGGTATGTTACTTGGCGGTATCCTTTGGGGTGTGTTGGGCGACAAAAAAGGCCGGGTGCGGGTGCTTTACTTCTCTATTTTTCTGTATTCCGTGGCGAACATCCTGAATGGTTTTGTCTCGTCGGATACGGACTATGCAATCTTACGGTTTTTGGCTGGAGTCGGGCTGGCTGGTGAATTAGGGGCAGGAATTACCCTGGTTTCGGAGATCATGCCAAAGGAAAAACGTGGTTACGGCACTATGATCGTCGCCTCGGTTGGCCTGACCGGCGCACTGCTTGCCTGGGTGATCAATCTGTACTTTCCCTGGCGTATCTGTTTTTTCGTAGGAGGAAGTCTTGGTTTGCTGTTGCTCCTGTTGCGGATTGGTGTGAGTGAATCAGGTATGTTTCGAAAAATGGAAACAGACACGTCGGTTAGTCGCGGCAACTTTTTTGCATTGTTTACCAACTGGAACCGCTTTGTTCGATTTAACCGTTGCCTGTTTATCGGTTCGCCAACCTGGTTTGTGGTTGGGGTGTTGATTACGCTGGCTCCGGAATTTGGCGCAGCCCAAGGCCTAAGCGGAATCACGGGCGGAAATGCAATTGCGGCTTGTTATACCGGCATTATTCTCGGGGATATCGGTTCGGGCTTGCTTAGCCAATTCCTCCGAAGTCGCTTGAAAGTGATGTGGATTTTCCTGGTGATGGACACTCTTGCTGTAGCGTATTACCTGGCCGGTGGATTTTCATCCCCGGCGAGCTTCTATTTTGCCCACTTCCTGCTCGGTATATCCGTTGGTTTTTGGGTCATTTTTGTGACCATTGGAGCCGAACAGTTTGGCACGAACCTGCGCGCTACGGTGGCAACCTCCGTACCCAATGTCGCACGAGGTATGCTGATCCCCATTGGCGCTTCATTTAAATGGTTGAAAGACCCCAGCGTTGCCGGCGGAATTCTGCCGGCTGCGGCAATTATCGGCGCCGTATGTCTGATGGTTGCGTTTGCTGCACTTATCGGGATGAAGGAAACCTTCGATGAAGATTTGAATTACATGGAAACCGTTTGATCTACCGAAAATTGATAGCACCGTTCTATCTTTGCCCCGATCAAACCAAATTTTGTTTCAGATGTTGCAAGGATTAAACCTGGCAACAGAATTTTATCAAAAACCATCAACGATCTATACCGTATGAATTTTGACGTCATCGTAATCGGCAGCGGCCCGGGCGGCTATGTAGCTGCCATCCGTGCTTCTCAACTTGGTTTGAATACCGCCATCATTGAACGCGAGAGTCTGGGCGGCATATGCCTCAACTGGGGCTGCATCCCTACCAAAGCCCTGTTGAAAAGTGCTCAAGTGTTTGAGTACCTGAACCATGCAGCCGATTACGGCATTGAAATCGGCGGTAAGTCGCAAGCTAATTTTGGCGCAATGATCAAGCGCAGCCGAGGCGTGGCCGACGGCATGAGCAAGGGCGTGCAGTTTTTGATGAAAAAAAATAAAATTACGGTCATCAATGGCACGGGTAAACTGGTGAAAGGCCCTAAAGTTGCTGTTACCGATGCCGACAACAAAGTCACCGAATATTCCGCTAAACATATCATCATCGCCACCGGCGGCCGGGCGAAGGAACTGCCCAATCTGCCGATCGACGGTAAAAAAGTAATTGAATACCGCAAAGCCATGTCGCTTGAAAAACAGCCCAAGCGCCTCGTTGTGGTTGGCGCCGGCGCTATCGGTGTTGAGTTTGGCTATTTCTACCACGCCATTGGTTCTGAAGTGAGCATTGTGGAATTCCTCGAACAAGGTCTGGTGCCCCGCGAAGACGCCGATATTTCCAAAGAATTAAACAAACTGTACACCCGAAAAGGCATGAAAGTGTATGGCGGCTGGGCGGTCGAAAAAGTGGACACTTCCGGCAAAGAGGTCAAAGTGCACATGAAAAACCGCAAGGATGGCAAGGAAGAAACCCTCACTTGCGATGTTGTGCTAAGCGCCGCTGGCGTCACTCCAAACACAGAGAATATCGGTCTTGAAGATTTAGGTATCGCCACCGACCGGGGCTTCATCCAGGTTGATGCGCACTACCGGACCAATGTTCCGGGAGTGTATGCTATCGGTGACGTATTGGCGACGCAGGCCCTGGCACACGTGGCCAGCGCGGAAGGTATCCACTGTGTGGAGCATATCGCCGGTATGGAGGTTGAGCCGATCGATTATAACAATATTCCGGGCTGCACCTACTGCTCTCCGGAGATCGCCTCCGTGGGTTATACCGAGGCAGCAGCCAAAGAGGCCGGCTATGAGGTTTTGGTGGGAAAATTCCCCTTCACCGCTTCCGGAAAAGCAAAAGCCGCCGGTGCTGCCGAAGGATTTGTCAAAGTGATTTTTGATAAAAAGTACGGCGAATGGCTGGGCGCGCACATGATCGGCGCCAATGTCACCGAAATGATTGCCGAAGCCGTTGTTGCGCGTAAACTGGAAACTACCGGACATGAGATCCTGAAAGCCGTACACCCGCACCCCACAATGAGCGAAGCCGTCATGGAGGCAACAGCTGCGGCTTACGGCGAAGTGATCCACCTGTAACGCCGACTGTTAGTCGGCGAAAAACATCTATTTCAAAAAAATCGTCCGCCGGCAACCCGTCTCCCTTGAATCACTCCGGACTTGCAAAAAATAAACACCAGAAGGCAGTGTTACTGCCTTCTGGCCAGTTGGTAATGCGGCGCTCCCCCAAACCAACTGCCCCTGGCTGTTCCAAATTTCAACAACATTCTCCGGTTCAATTTTACCGGCAAATTCCCGCAATTGCACAGCAGTCAACGGATTAGGCAGGTCTGCACACCAGGTTGAACCTGAATTACGGTTCAGATCCCTAACCGGTGTCAGCAAACTCAAACCCAGTTCAAAACTGTATAAACGAGCCGGAATGATCCCCGCTGTTTTTTCATTGGAAAAATAGCCATAACGGTCGGTGCGAAAACACAGGCCTTCCACTTGTCCGGTTGCCAAAACACCACCTAATTCAACCCTGCGTTTGTTTCCATTAAAAAATAAATCACTCGAATAATCCCAAACCTGCCAAAAAAAGGCGCTGGCGGTCTGCAAATTGTACCCCAAAAGCAGAATCACGCCGGATGCAGCATAATCAGCGGCTGTGATCAAACCATCAACATCGAAGGTTTCCAATTTTTGAGCACTGAATGTTCCTGCATTCGCAGGCAGCGTGTAATGGGTTGTAGTTTTATCTATCCAGTTTTTAGTGAACAGGTGCAACTGATTGTTTCTGAAAAACATGGCTTCACAATCAAAGCGGGTGTTGTTGCTGCCGGCAGGATCAAAATTAGTTTGGTCTTCGTAAACAAAATTGATCACGCCGATTTGAGCAGCCGGCACTGTCACATCAGATCCCACTGGTATAGCGGCAAGCGGAAATTTGTAAATTCTTAAATCGGTCCGGTTACCGTTGGCGTTGTTTCCAAAATCGCCGATGTAAAAATTAGTGCCGTCAAAGGCGATATCTTCCCAATCCGTGTTGGTCGCTCCTTCAAGAGTCACCGTTTGCAGAATGGCATTGGTCAAAGTATCGATCCTGTAAATTTTAGCCTCAGAGCCACCGTCGTTGTGCGTCCAAAGGGAACCATCAACCCAAATCAGACCGGAATTTTCATCCAGTGTATTGGACAAATTGGTTTTAAAAACCGGAGGCAAATTTGTCGACGGGTACTGGCAGGAGCCATCGTTTGTCGTGGCATTGCCATCGAAATTCAAAGCCAGCGGATCGGTGCAGCCCGGTTGAGCGTGCAGCGTGTAGAACGACATCAGACTTGTTAGGAGCAGAAACAGGGTAAAGCGCATGAAATCAGTTTTGTGCGCCAAAAATAGTGTTTCCCCGATATCAGGACTGCGGAGTGCAAGCTTCGTTTTAGACTAAAAAAGCGTAGCGGCGACATGAACATGCCTCCGCTACGCAAAAGGGAAAACTTCAACAAATGCCTACTTCACCAAGGCGATATTTAATGCAAGGATTAAACGAGCCGGGTTGTTGGAAAAATGGTATTGATCACCGAAGAAGGTAATATGATCGCCATATTTATTGAAATTGCCTTCGTAACGGATATCAGCCGAAAAGCGGCCGGTGCCTAAGGTCAGGCCAGCCTGCCATCCCCAGGTAAATTGCTTCCAGCGGGCGGCATATCCGCTAATGTCCGTCAGTTCCGATTTGCTGTTCAGAAAATAGTGCCCTACCGGACCTCCATGCAGACGAATAGGGCCGGCTTTAAATCCGACCAAAATCGGGATATCGAGGTTTTGGTATTTTTCAGAGAGAATAATATCGGCAGCATTCGTTTCACCAACCTTAAAATCGGTCCGGTTGGAATTGAAAACTATTTCAGGTTGCAAAAAAACGCCGTCGCCAATGCGAAACCAGGCGCCAAACTGTGTACCAAATTTCAGATCGTTCACTCCAAAATTGAAGGTAGTATCGGAACCGCCGATCGTCAAATCATTCGGGTTTTTCAATTGCGTTTGCAAACCGCCCTTCAAGCCAAAGGCAAATTGCGCCTGGGCGGTAGCGGCGCAAAAAATCATCAGGATAGCAACTTGTAAGTATTTCATACGTGTTCGATTTTGTTGTCTGAAAAACGCCGTTATTGGCCCGATGGTACAATTCCGGCGCCGGCATGCGTTGCTTTAACCATTAATTAAAGCGGCATTTTAAAAAAATGTAAAAGTTCCTTAACAGAGGTTACCTGAGAACCTGCACACCGGATTAGCCCAAAGAATCCGTACTTTTGCAGCCCGCCAAAAACACCGTGCTGCATGGACGTAAAAAAAGCCGAGTTTGTCAGTAGTTATACCCGCGAAAGCATGTGCCCGAAAGACGGCCGGCCGGAATTTGCCTTTATTGGCCGTTCGAATGTCGGCAAGTCGTCGTTGATCAACATGCTCACCGGCCGCAAGGGTCTGGCCAAGGTATCCGGAACACCCGGGAAAACACAGCTGCTCAATTATTTCAATATCAACGACAGCTGGTATCTGGTTGACCTCCCCGGTTATGGGTATGCAAAGGTTTCAAAATCGCAACAGCGTACGCTGGCTAAAATGATCGAGGGGTACCTGATCCGACGAGCAGCGTTAGTGTCGGCCTTCGTGTTAATCGACTCCAATATCCCGCCAACCCAAACAGACCTGGAGTTTATCAACCAACTCGGTGAGTACAACGTGCCGTTTGCCATTCTTTTTACAAAAACGGACCGTGTAAAAAAGGGGAACCTCGACCAAAATATTGAGGATTTTCTGGAGGCATTAAAAGAAACCTGGGAAACACTACCACCCTATTTTCGCACCTCCTCCGTATACAGTACCGGTAAAACGGAAGTACTGGATTATATCGCCCAAATCCTGAAAACGCTACCATCCTAACCGCAACTGCACCGTGAAAAAAGACGTCACCACATATCCGCGGATCATTGAAAATACGGAAGACTGGCCGATATACCGCCTGAGTGAAGACCGGGCAAATTTTATCCAGGATATTGAAGCATCCACCTTCCAACGCCTGAACACCAACAGCTGGCAGGCGAAAATGGATATGTTGGTCAAGACGATTTATCAGGAACGAATCCGGATCAAGGAGTCGCCCTGGAAAGTGGACCCGCCAAACGAGCGCTCCTTTTGGAATAAAGTGAGCAAGCGATTGATAAAGAAATCACTCGACCGCAACGATCCGGAAGCCCAGGCCGAAGCGGAGGATATGTTGAAAAAGATCATTCACCGGTATGCCGAGGAGATCGTTGGCACCTTCAAAGTATCGACTTTCCGCTTCGCCCAACGTTTCCTGACCGTTTTGTTCAACCGCCTGCTCAACGCGGCTGTCGATAAAAGTCTGGCCAGTCTGTGGCGCGGGCGCCGGCAATTGTATGAGCGGCTGAATGTTGTCGGCGACGTCGAAACGGTTCGCCATTTGTTTCGCTACGGTACGGTTGTCGTGGTTCCTACGCACTCCAGCAATCTGGACTCCATCCTGGTTGGGTATGCCATGGATCAGATCATGGGCCTGCCCTCCTTTTCATATGGCGCCGGCTTGAATCTGTACAATTTCGGCCCGGCTGCATATTTCATGAATCGCCTGGGGGCCTACCGCGTAGACCGCCGAAAAAAGAACCCGATCTACCTCGAGACCCTCAAAACCATGAGCAAACTCAGTATAGAACGCGGTGTGAACAGCCTGTTCTTCCCCGGTGGTACCCGCTCCCGATCGGGTGAGTTGGATCGAGACCTGAAGCTTGGCCTTCTCGGTACTACCGTAGAGGCACAGCGGACCATGTGTCAGCACAATGAAGGCAAAAAAGTGTTTATCGTTCCGATGGTAATCGGATACCACTTTGTGCTGGAAGCGCCTTTTCTGATCGAGCAATACCTGCGTTACACCGGCAAAGAGCACTATTTGCGCTTGCGCGACGACAGCCAGAGTGTGCGCTCCTGGTTGCGTTTTATCTGGCGTTTTTTCTCCACAACCAGCGATATCTCGCTTAGCGTCGGGCGTCCAATGGATGTCATGGGCAACTTTGTAGATGCGCAGGGGCGCAGCTTTGACAAATTCGGCACCGAAATCGATATCCGGGAATATTTCATGACCGATAATGTTTTTAACGAAGACCATCAGCGGGAAAGCGAATACACAAAATTGTTGGCGGAGCGGATTGTTGAACGGTATTCCGTTGAAAATGTCGTGCTCTCCAGCCACCTGGTTGCCTTTGCTGTTTTTGAAATGTTAGTCCATGAAAACCCAAAACTGGACCTGTACGGAATCATGCGTCTGCCACCGGATGATTATCTTTTCCCGTACAATGCCGTGGTTGAAGTCGTCGAACAACTACAAGCCAAATTATATGAATGGGAACAGGCAGGGCGCATAAAACTATCGCCTGCCATTCACCGCCCGGCGACGGAAGTTGTGCAGCACGGGGTGCGCAAACTCGGTGTTTTTCACGCCGAAAAACCACTCGGTTTTACCAAAGACAACGGCATTGTGTCTTCGAACTTCAGGGTGCTGTACTTCTATCGCAACCGACTTAAAAACTATGGCCTTGACAAAGCCGTTCATTGGAAATCAGAAGAAATTGAAGTTTTAAAAGTAGATTAATGAACTACGAAATTTTAAATATCGACCTGAAAAACGGCATTGCCGTAATCACCATCAACCGGGAAAAAGCCCTCAATGCGCTCAATACCGCCACGATGTCGGAATTGCACCATTTTTTCAGTGATGCCGGTTTGAAAATCGAAGGGCTGAAAGGTGTTGTCCTGACCGGCGCCGGCGAAAAAGCCTTTGTTGCCGGTGCAGACATTACCGAGTTCAGCCAACTGGATGCCGAACAGGGCAAAGCATTTGCCCAACGCGGTCAGAATGTCTTTTTCCGGATCGAGCGCTTCCACCGGCCGGTAGTCGCAGCGGTTAATGGTTTTGCGCTCGGGGGAGGTTGCGAATTGGCTATGGCCTGTCATCTTCGTGTTGCCGGTGAAAAAGCGCGGTTTGGCCAACCGGAAGTTAATCTGGGCCTGATTCCAGGATACGGCGGTACCCAGCGCATGATCCAGTACATCGGGAAAGGCAAGGCACTCGAATTGCTCATGACCGCGGATATGATCGGTGCTGCGGAGGCGCTTCAACTCGGCCTCGTGAACGCAGTGGTTCCCGCCGGTGAAGAAGTGGCAAAAGCCATTGAATTTCTTGAAAAAATTGCCACGAAAGCTCCGGTCGCTGTGGCTAAAGTTATTGAATGCGTTAACGCCTTTTTTGAACCCGATACCGATGGGTTTGCCAAAGAAATTGATGCTTTTGGCGATTGTTGCGCTACCGACGATTTTCGCGAAGGCGCTGCCGCCTTTGTTGAAAAGCGCAAAGCGGATTTTAAAGGCCGATGATTAAGATCATTGGGTAGCAGAATTTCTTTCCGTCCGAATTTTTATTTGTCTGTTGAACTTTGCCCGGCTATTTCCAAAATTTTAAACAAATCAGCCGGCCAACCACGCCCGTACTTTTTTGTTTAGCACAACATGATTTCTTCCTTTCAACATTCCATGGATCAGAAATTCATTGAAACGGACATCCTGATCATCGGCGCCGGCCCGGTTGGGTTGTTTGCCGTTTTTGAAGCGGGTCTGCTTAAAATGCGTTGCCACCTGATTGATGTGCTGTCGCAACCCGGCGGCCAGCTCACTGAAATTTATCCGAAAAAACCGATCTACGATATTCCCGGTTGCCCGAGCATTCTCGCCTCCGATCTGGTGAAAAACCTGCTCCAGCAGATTGAACCGTTCCAGCCCGGCTTTACCCTCGGAGAGCGCGCCGACTCGGTTGAAAAACAACAAGACGGCCACTGGAAAGTCACGACCGATAAAGGCCGGGTGCATGTTGCACCCGTTATTTTTATTGCCGGTGGCCTGGGTTGTTTCGAACCGCGTAAGCCACCGATCGACCACATTGACCGTTTTGAAGGCAAAGGCGTGGAATACTTCATCCGCAACCCGGAAGACTTCAGAAATCAACGCATCGTGATCGCCGGTGGTGGCGATTCGGCACTGGACTGGACCATCTACCTCGCCAATGAAGTGCGCGAACTGACCTTGATCCATCGCCGCTCGCAGTTTCGCGGAGCACTCGACTCCGTCGAAAAAGTACAACACCTCGCCCAAAACGGCAAAATCAGGCTGATCACCAACGCACAGGTCGTCGGACTCGAAGGTGACCAGCGACTCTCCGGTGTTGTTGTTGAACACGATTCCGAAGGGAAAATTCAATTGGAAGCCGATTACTTTTTACCCCTTTTTGGGCTTACGCCCAAACTCGGCCCAATCGCAGAATGGGGCCTCGGTATGGACAGTGGGGCGATAACCGTGAACACACTCGACTACAGCACCAACGTACCCGGAATTTTTGCCATCGGTGATATTAACACGTACCAAGGCAAACTAAAATTGATCCTTTGCGGTTTTCACGAAGCAACCCTGGCCTGCCAGGCCGCGTTCAATTTAGTCAATCCCGGCAAAAAATTGTCCTTCAAATACACCACCGTAACCGGCATTGAAGGCATGGGCACGCCGGTTTCCTGATTTCTGAAGACTATTTCGTTTCAAGTTTACCCTGCATGATCTCCTTAACAATTATAGACCGCAATAACCAGGCACACCAGTGCGAAGCGCCAACAGACATGGCGCTGAATCTGATGGAATTGTGTAAAAGTTACGACTTACCGGTCAAAGGCACCTGCGGCGGTATGGCTTTGTGCGCGTCGTGCCATGTGTATGTTGAATCCGACCACGAATTACCGGAGCAGTCGGATGCAGAACTGGATATGCTCGACCAGGCCTTTTTTGTGCAGGAGAACAGCCGGTTGGGTTGTCAGATCAGACTGGCAGATGCACTGGATGGACTGGTGGCTCGGTTGGCGCCGGACGCGGAATAATGGCGCAATTTTAGATCCCAAGCAAAGTTTTGTATTCATCCCACCAGGCATCTTCCGTTTTCATTTCAAGCAGTTCGAGTAGTTCAGGGCCGTACAATGCCTCAAGTTCGGGCGCCGTTCGGGCGGTCCGGATTTCAACCAAACCTTTTTGGACTTGTTCCATGCGCCAGGAAAAAGTGCGTTCCATGCGGGCGAATATCGCTTCACAGGCATTCACGTGATTGTCCCAGATCCCTTGCGCCGCTACGGCATCGGTAAATGCATCTTTGTTCCGGGCTATCATTTTCCCGTCATCCAGAATGAAATAGGCAGTATGCGCCCATTGATCGGGTGGGTCCAAGAGTTTGGCGTACAGGATGAGTTGCAGGTCTTCGCCGTTTTGGATCATTTCTTTTCGGCGGCGGGCGCCGCTCCATTTCAGATCGATGATGGCGCGTTCGTCTCCATTTCGGTGCAACACCAGATCGGCTTTCCCTTTCACCAGGCATCCGCCGATTTCACCTTCCAAAACCATTTCAGTGCCAAAAACCGACCAGCCGTTGGAGCGAATTAAGGTGAGCAAACTCCAGGCGGCCTGTTTCACCCGGTTTAAGAACTGGTTGCGTTCCGGCTCGCGGCCGTACAAAAGCAAGGTCGCACCTTCCCGCTCCAGCAAAGCCCCGGCTTTCTGATCCAGCCAGGCAAACAAGTGGTTTTTATCCCATTCCAGGCAATCTTTTTCTTGTAAAAACAATTCGAAAAAACGGTGCGCCAGATTACCCAGCAACGTCTGATCGCGGGTGACCTCCAGCAAGCTGATCGGGAAAAAGCGCAACTTTTGCCGGAAAAACCAACGGTGCGGGTAGTAAAACAAACGGTCCAGATTGGTTGGCGTTTCGTAAGCACTTTCCGGCAAACGTTCCGAAGCAGGTATGTTCAATTGGGGGCGCGGGCGCACTGTTGGATGACACTCCAGGAAAACAGGTTCGGGAACTTGCTCCAGGCGGCTCAAAGCTTCTGCTTCATCAATACAATAGCAGAAACTGTGGTGGTTTTCAAAAACAGCTTCAATATCGCTCAGCAACAAACTGGGCAAGACCGCGGCGCCACCCGCTTGTTCGGGCACAACCAGTACCAGGCGTTCTGCCGCCTGCAAAACCGGCCGTTGCGCAAGCAGCAACTTGCGGCTGCCCTCCAACTGCGGGTCATCCGGATGCACACCATGAGCAGCCAGCCAATCGCGTTCCGTTTGATGCCAACGGTCGGGAGCCGCCACAGCGCCATCGAACAGGCAATTCCACCAGACGAGCATATCGGCAGGTGCAGCCAGAGCCCCGGGTTGATGGACGTATTCGAAATGGCCGGTTTCTGCCGGCATTAACTGAACGGGTGCGGGTTCGTAAATTGTTCGAACGATGCGCTCCAGTTCAAGAAAACCCAATCGTTCTTCAGGCAAGGCCTCCAGTAGTTCCCGAATGCGCCGCGCTTGCTCTGCCAGTACCAAAAGACTGGTATTTTCTGTTTCATTGAACAACTCCAGGGCCCACCGATGCAGGTATGCGTAAAGGTCGATCACATCGCGTTTAGGCGCCAGGGCATCTGCGCGGTAGCGACGCCGGGAAAACCAAAACTCGTATTGCTCGCGCACCGATTCGGCCGTTTGCTCCCGGTCGAGGTAGCCCAGTACAGCGGCAAACCAGTTATCACTGAATAAGCCCGGTTTTTGGGCCAGCACCCGGGCAATTTCCAGGGCCAATCCATCGTCGAGCGGCTTCAGGGGTAAGGTGACAAACTCCATGATCTTGAACACATCCACCGGTTCCCACAAAAATGCCGGCGCAAGTTTCAGCACCTGAAGCGAAGGCCGGGCCAGCGATGCCGACAGTACACCTATGGCGGGAAATCCTTCCTGAATAAGTGCCTGCTCGAGTACGCGGTTGAGTTCGGGAATCAAAAATACCGGCTGCCGGTCCGGCTTTTTTGCGAGCCATTGAGCCAGGAAAACCGCAGCGTCGCTATCCCTGCGGGCAGTCAACACCAGCAGTGAGCCATCGTTAGAAGCCGTTTTTTTGCCTGAATGGCGACCGCTAAAGTGCCCTTGCAGCCAAGCGAGGTCGGAATTCGGGTTGGTAGCCCCCCCCTGATGCGCCACCGTTTCGAGCGGGATTTGTTGCGCTCGAAAATGGGAAATTAATCTTCGAACAAACGGCGGTTGTAATTCCAGCGGTTCGTATAAAATAATTTTTTCAACAGGCAATTGCCGCAGCGGAAGCCAGTCGAAAACACGGGCGCAGCGGTCGGCAAACCCGTACGCGGAAGCGCCTAACTCCGGATTGTTTATTTTTTTCAAAAAAACAGACTCTAGGCCGGCAAAGTCGGCAAGTCGGGTCGGACAATCGCTTCCCGGTCTGAAATCCCAACCAGCCAAAACCAGGTCGTCACGCCAGTTCAACAGCGCAGCAGCGGTGGCAAAACGATCAGCCTGGAAAGATTCCTCAAAAAAGCAAGGCGCGCTGGCCGATTCTGCCCATTGGAGCAAGGCCTGGCGGTACAATTCGATGCGGAGATATTCGGTATTTTCCGGAGCCCCGCTCAATCCGAGTTGGGATTCCAGCCAATGCAATAACTTCTTTGGCCCTGCGTACAAGGCACCGGTGAGGTCGGCATCGCGTGGCGTGTAAACGAGGTTGTCAAAATCAAGTCCGACATGCAGTGTAGGCATGGGTGTAAAAATAGGCGCTTCAGGGTTTTTGGATTACTTTTGCGGGTCAATTTTTGAAACAATTATTTTGAAATATGGAAGCGAATGAAGTTGCCAATACGAGTGCAATTACGATCAAAGTCGGTTTGGACAAAGACCGGGTGCCGGTAAAAATTGAGTGGGCGGCCAGTGATATGCACCCGGATGGCCAAATGGAAGAATGTAAGGCTATGGCTGTCGCCCTGTTTGACAAAACGCATCGCGATACGTTGCGAATTGACCTTTGGACCAAAGAAATGCAGGTGCAGGAGATGGATCGTTTTTTCTACCAAACACTTCGTTCGCTGAGCCAGACTTATTTGCGCGCGACTCAAAACAAGGATTTGGCGGAGGAAATGGCCAAGTTTGCCCATTATTTCGGTGAAAAAACCGAAATCGTTCCCAAGGGAAGCTAGTTATTTCAGCGCCTCAAACAGCCAATTAGCCAAGGCCTGCCGGTTGTTGGCAATCACCACGCGCTGCTGGTCCCAACTATTCCGGATATTTCCCAATTCGACATAAACGGCTACGGGCGTAGTGGTTTCACGCAAAGTGAATAGTCCGCGCGACGATACCGTGCCGTTGTAATTTTTCTGTGAACGTAACCGGGCATATTTCTGCAGGAAAGTTTTATGCATTTGTAAAGCCAATTCTTTGCTGGCTTCACTCTCTGGTCGATAATAAAAAAATACGTCGATTTCCTGTTTGCGGTGCCTTGAATCAACATGAATCTCGATCACCGTTTGATCTTGAACTCCGGCCTTCAGGTAGCGTTCGGTAAGTTGATTGATCAATTCGGTGCGTTGTGCCAGGCGCTCTTTTTGATCCAGCGGGATCGTCTGATCGCCCCACACCGTTTCATCCTTATCGCATTCCAGGTACATCTCGTCGCGAATGCCATCATTTTCGTCGCGAACGATCATGTAGGCCGTAGCGCCGTGGCTGACCAGCAGCCGCACCAGGCGCAAGGATACATCATAGGCGTACTCATCTTCACACAGCGTATGGCCACCCCGTGTACCTGAAGCCCCCACATCAGGACCGCCATGACCGCTGATGATATAAAACACCTTGCCTTTGAATTTCTGACTCACCAAGGGTGTTTTTTCATATTTTTTTCCAAAAATTGGAAAAACGCGGTTGCCCTTCGAGGCGGACGACTCATCCGGAATCTGCTGTCCGGAAGCCCGGGCTTTGCTGGTTGCCTTAACAGCTTCGGCGAGTTCACCTTCTGCGGGGCAATTCAACTCATGCAGTGGCACCCACAATTCCTTATCGTCAATGAAACTCCGGCTGCGCAGCCCGGCTGCCTGCAGGTTTTTGTTGTACTGATCAATACGGATAGCCGTGCCCCAATCGTCGAGTCCGAGCGTCGATCGTATGGTTTTGCCATTGTATTGCACCACCAAGACCGGAATTTTATACCTAGCATTGGCCTTCAGGCGGTAGTCTTCTTCCAATTTATTGATATCAAAAAAAGCGGTGATGTTGCAATCATAACCATCCAGGCTGTAGCGCTCCAGCAAAGTGGGCACATTGTCGCCGCTTTGCGCTTCTACCTCCAAATAACTGGCTGAGGGTGAACCCGACGATACATCAGGTAGTCTTGCTGCCAGTTTTTTTTGCGCAGGCAATTGGGAAACCGACAAAGCCAGTACCAAAAGCAAGCCCACACCACGGAAGAATTTGGCTGATTTTCTTCTTTCGAGCATACACATTAGGGCAAATTTGGGTAAAAAAGTTTTTTGTTTGTTACAAAGGACGGACTTTTAAGGCCTTTTTTAAAATAATCGGGCCAGTAACTCCCGGACCTGTCAGACATAATGAAATCAAAAATACTCCGCCGGAATGCTGCATATCAGAAGCAAGTAGAGGCCTTGCTGGAACAATTGGCTGGTTCAGATGACTCGGTGCTGAACATGTCGGCTATGGACGGCGGCTGGTCGGCTATCCAAACGGCCCATCATTTGATTCTGACCGAAGAACTCTCCCTGAAGTATGTTCAAAAAAAGCTGAGTTTTCAGCCTAAACTGGAAGTACCCGGCCCCGATTCCTGGGTCCGGTCGAACCTGCTCGCTTTTTACCTCCGTTTACCGATAAAGTTTAAAGCCCCCGATGCTGTTGGCGACTCAAGTTTACCGGGCTTCACGTCACTGGCGGATACCCGGGCGCGCTGGTTGAAAATCAGGCAGGGTTGGACAGATTTTTTTGAACAAATGCCAAACGAATTATTGGACAAATCGGTTTACAAGCATCCTTTTGCCGGTCGGTTCGGCTGGTTGGGCATGCTCCGTTTTTTTCAAGATCACTTTAACCGGCACCAAAAACAGATTTACCGGACCCTGGGTTATTAGCCCCGGTTTGTCCCATTCGGATCATACCCGTATTCATTGAAAAGATTATGACTATGCAACTCAAACACTACACATTTTTCCTGCTTTTACTGTCGCAATTTTGCCTTCAGGCGCAAGAGCCACAAAAAGCCGATTTATCTCCCTGTGGCACGGCTCCCAAAATTGATCCCTGGCTGGTAAAATACCAGGCCAATCCAATGGACTTCCCGGAAGATTCGGACGATACGTTGTATGTGGGAGTGCAAATCCATTTGGTGGGGACTAACTCCGGCTCGGGCCGTTTTGCCAATGACCGCTTGCTGGATGCATTTTGCCGCCTGAATGAAGATTATGCTGCAACTGGCATCCGTTTTTATTTCAAAAATGACTGGAATCTGATCAACAACAATGCCTGGTACAATCACGACTCCACAGTACAGGGTATTCAAATGATGTTTCAAAATAATGTTCCGGATGCACTCA
The DNA here is from genome assembly GCA_020636075.1 of Lewinellaceae bacterium. Classification (GTDB taxonomy): domain Bacteria; phylum Bacteroidota; class Bacteroidia; order Chitinophagales; family Saprospiraceae; genus M3007. The sequence goes on from JACJYO010000002.1 coordinate 661,091, forward strand.
ACGCCTATTTTGTGAGCAATCCGGCTGGAAATTGCGGCTATAACATCCCGTACGCCGGCGTTGCCATGGGGCATGGTTGTTCGGGACCAAACGACCATACCTGGGCCCATGAAGTGGGGCATGCGCTGGGGCTTCCACATCCTTTTATTGGCTGGGAAGGGAAAGTGTACAAATTTAGTGACCCGACCCCGGATACACTGACCTATGACTATACCCATTATCACAGTACCCCCGATACCATTGTTCCCGCACCACTTGACACGGCTCTGGTAGAGTATCTCGATGGCAGCAATTGTGGCATTGCGGCCGACCGGATTTGTGATACAAAACCGGATTATCTCAGTTACCGCTGGAATTGCAATGGCCTGGGGATGAGTACCACCCAGCAGAAAGACCCAACCGGCGCCACGTTTTTTTCGGATGGCACTTTATTTATGTCCTATGCAAACGATGCCTGCCAAAACCGGTTTTCACCCGATCAGATCCAGATCATGCGGTTGAAACTGCAAACGGACAAATCAAACTGGCTGGCCACTGAAGCCCAGGGCGGTCCGTTCACCAGCCAAACGGAGTTGGTATATCCCGGATCCGGCGATAGTGTTCCTGCTTCCGGAACCATTTTGCAATGGACCGCTTCCCCCGGCGCCACACACTATGTGGTACAGGTTTCACGGCTCAGTACGTTTGCCATCAAAGAACTTGATCTGGTAGTCACCGACACATTTGCCTACACGGCAAATCTTTTACCCAATATTTCCTACTATTGGCGGGTACGGCCCTTTAACTCCAGTTTTGCTTGTACCAGTTTTACCCCTAACGTAAAATTCACCCCAGTAGTCAGTAGTGTTGCTGATGCCAGCGACGCTGGTTGGATGGTCTATCCAACCCTGCTTCCTGCCGGTCAAAGTCTGATGGTAGTACTGCCGGAGAAGTGGGTAAATGCACCGTTAAACTGCCAAGTATTTAGCGCCGCCGGGCAGCTGATGTGGCAAGGGGAGCGGCAGTTTGCCAGCAAAAAAGAAACGTTGGATCTTCCCAGCCAAAGCTGGGCACCTGGAATTTATTACCTGGTTTGTACCGGCCAGCCGGGAATTGTTCGGCAGAGTCTTTCGATATTGGGATATTGAGATATTGAGATTTTGTCGCCCGTTAGCGCATGTGTTGCAGCAATGCTGTAATTGCTCTGAATTTGCGACCTTTGCCGGACCTACTATTCAAACTGCTGTGTATGTTTTCCAAAAAGATCACGTTGTTCTTTTTTCTGCTTTTAGTTTTTGCGGGCGCTAATGCCCAACAGGCCTCCGAAAAATTTTGCGGGTATACCGGCAATTCAGCCTGGCTCGATTGGTACCAGCGTAATACAGGGATTTTTCAAACGGAAAACGGTGCGGATACCAGCTGGCTATACGTGCCGGTAACGGTGCACATCGTTGGCACCAACACCGGTAGCGGGTATTTCAATTTTGACCAGGCGATCCGGGCGATTTGTGAAATGAATGACCAATACGCCCCTGCCTATATTCGCTTTTACTTAATGCCGGGAGATGAGGTGCGCTACCACGATAATTCCGATTGGTATAATCACGATTGGGACGGCGGTGAACAAATGATCAATAGCGTACTTCCCGGTATACGAAACCGGCTGAATGCTTTTATCGTCTCCGATCCGGCTGGCAATTGCGGATACTCCTGGAAAGATGCCATCGTGTTGAAAAAAGGTTGTTCAAACTCCGGTAATTCTACCTGGGCGCACGAAGCCGGACACCATTTTTCGCTGCCCCACCCTTTCAGAGGATGGGAGGATTTCGATTGGGATTACGACGAACCAGCACCACTCAAAGTAAACAACCGGGATGTTGAAAAAACAGATGGCTCAAACTGTTACATTGGTGGCGACCGATTCTGCGACACCGATCCCGATTACCTGAGCGATCGCTGGTCTTGCAATAATCAGTTCAAAAGTACAATCGTTCAGCACGATCCGGACAGCGTTGCCTTTCGCTCCGATGCGACCCTATACATGGGCTATGCCAGTGACCATTGTGCCTCCCGGTTCACGGAAGAACAAATCGCTGCCATGCGGGCCAATCTAAGGGATGAGCACAAACAATATCTACAGATCAGTGCTCCGATTGAAGAAATTGATGACCAGGCACAGGTAGAACTCATCAGCCCGATTGATACGAACGAAACCGTGCAATACAACCATATTGAGTTGACGTGGAACCCGGTGCCCAACGCCAAGTTCTACACGGTTGAAGTGAGCCTGGTTAAATCGTTCACCGTCAAGTTCTACAACGAGACCCTGGAAAATGCAACCAGTGTTGTCATTACCAGCGGCATTCCCAATAACCGGAACTTGTACTGGCGGGTCCGCGCATACAATTCCTGGGATGTTTGCCAGCCGTATGACAATGCACAAATTGGCACATTCCGCACCCAGAATTTATCGGCCACCAACGAATTGGAACGTGCTGCCATCATTCAATTAGCCCCCAACCCTGTCATGGCCGGATTGCCTGCTACCTTGAATATTGAATCTGTAGAAGCCATGGACTTGTCAGTCAGCCTGAGCGATGCTGCCGGGCGCATTTGCTACCAACAAAAGCATCGTTTGTACACAGGCCAGAATAATCTGGAAATTCCCACTGCCAATCTTGGGCCCGGGCTTTACACCGTCCTGATGCAGAATGCAAAAGGTACTTCCATTAAACGCCTGGCTATCGTCGAGTAGAACATCGCGCTGCTATGATGTCGCACCTTGAAATTGGCAAACTCGGTGAAAACCTCGCAGCGGAATACCTGCAGAACAAAGGCTATCAGATTCTCCGGCAAAACTTTCGCGCAGGTAAGGGCGAAATCGATCTGATCGCCCAAACCCCGGAAGGCTGCCTGGTTTTTGTCGAAGTGAAAACCAGGGCGCTCGACGGGTTTGGAGGACCGGAGGAAGCTGTAGACCGGAAGAAACAGGATATCATAGCCCGTACAGCGGGTTCATTCATGGAACAAATCGGGCATGAGGGCGAATTGCGTTTCGATATCATTTCAGTACTGTTAGCCAAGGGTCAATTGAAAAACATCCGTCACGTGGAAGATGCCTTTTTTTAAAAGGCCTGTTGATTGCCCTGTTTAAAAATATACCTCCAGGTTTATTGCCTTCTGGTAGAATTTCCCAACTCCGCTTGACTTACCGGGTAACTTAGCATTAATCATATTTACCGAGCTATGAAAAAAATCACACTCCTGCTGCTGACCCTGCTGGGCTGTTCGCCGCTTTTTTCGCAAAATACCAATGTTACTTTCCGGTCAAAAATGAGTTTTCCCGGGCAATCCGTTGCCAACGTTTGGGGCTATACGGCCAATGGCCGGGAATACGCTTTGGTCGGCGCATCGCTGGGCCTGATCATTGTGGATATCACCAACCCGGATGCTCCGCAGCAAATCGTCCAGATTCCAGGCCCGAATAATTTATGGAAAGAAATTAAAACCTTCCGGCAATACGCCTACATCGTTTCAGAAGGCGGCCAGGGAGTGCAGGTTGTCGATATGTCAAATTTGCCGTCTCCCAATTTGCCAAATCACTATTACACCGGCGACGGCCCGATTCAGGGTCAACTGGGGAAAATACACGCCCTGCATATCGATGTAGCAAGCGGATTTTTATACGCCTACGGCGGAAATTTATTCAGTGGAGGCGCAAAAATCCTGAATTTAAACGGCGACCCGTACAACCCTGTTTATGCCGGCAAGTTTGACCAACTAGGCTATATCCACGACGGCTTTGTCGACAACGACACCCTTTATGCGGCGCATATTTACCAGGGCTTGTTTTCGGTAGTTGATATGCACGACAAAAACAACCCGAACCTGATCGTCACGCAAAACACACCGAAAAATTTTACACACAACACCTGGCCCTCCAACGACCGGAAAACGCTGTTCACCACCGACGAAACCAGCAACTCGTACCTGGCCGCTTTTGATATTTCCGACCTGGATAACATTACCTTGATCGACAAAATCCAAAGCAATCCCGGCTCCAATTCCGCGGTGCACAACACCCATATTTTAGGAAACTTTGCCGTCACGGCCTGGTACAAAGACGGTTTTACAATTGTGGATATTACCCGGCCGGACAACCTCGTTCAGGTTGGCAATTACGATACCTACCCAAACCGATCTGGCAGTGGCTATGATGGCTGTTGGGGCGTATATCCGTATTTTCCCTCCGGAAACATCATTGCGTCAACCATACGAGCCACTGAAGACAACAATGGTGAAATTTGGGTACTCAGCCCAAACTATGTCCGCGCATGCTACCTGGAAGGCCTTATAACCAATGGTTTAACCGGCACGCCGCTCAACGATGTTTTAATTGATGTAGTAGGCAGCCAGACAGAACTGACTGTAGCAAATGGCGTCTTCAAAATGGGGCAGGAAAAAGAAGGGCATTATACCGTTCGCATCAGTAAGCCGGGCTATCAGAGCCAGGAGTTTACGGTTTATTTTCAACGCGGCGTCGTGCGGAAACTGAATACCGCCCTATACCCAACTGGTGGGTTAAACATTACCGGTAAAGTCGAAAGCGCTTATGATGGCAGTGCAATACCCAACGCCTCGGTCATCTTTTCCAGTTGGAGCGGCACTTGGGAAACAACAACCGATGCGCTCGGGGCATTTGATATGCAGGGCCTGCCTGCTGGGTTGTACGATATTGTTGCGGGTGCTCCCGGATTTGGGAAATCCGTCAATTACAAAGTACAAATCACGCAGGATCAAACGCTGACCCTGCAAATTGCACCCAAGTCCAAGTCTTTCCAGGGGCCGGGTCAAACGCCCAACAACCTGATTAGTAGTTGGCCCAACCCGTTTTCGGAGGAAATCCAAATCGGAATTGCCCCGGCGTATTCCACCTACCGGTTACGGGTTTTTAACAGTTTTGGAAAACAAATACTGGATCTGAGAGATCAACCCAATGATGATGTGATTCGACTAGGTGCCGACTGGCCGGCCGGGGTTTATTTGATTCAACTGGACTTGGGTGATGGGACCTCACCTGTGCTTAAAAAAGTAGTCAAAGCCCGATAATTACCGGATTGTGTGCAGCATATGCATATTTGCACCAAATGAACCCATATTGACAAGAATTTAAAAAGCTGCATATGCAAATCGGACTTTTAGGTTACGGTAAAATGGGCAAAGCCATTGAGGCACTGGCCAAACCACAAGGGGTAGATATTGCCTGGAAAATCACACGGGCCAATCACCATCAACTCAGCCCGGATTTGCTACGCAATGCAGATGTTGTCATAGAATTCACCCGACCGGAAGCAGCATTTAAAAATGTAATGACCTGTTTGGAAGCAGGGGTTCCTGTGGTGAGCGGCACCACCGGCTGGTTGGAGCAATTGGCTGACGCAGAAAACTGGTGTCGGAAACACCAGGGAGCATTGCTGTGGGCATCCAATTTCAGTGTCGGTGTCAACCTGTTTTTTGCACTCAACCGCTACCTCGCCCGGCTCATGAACACCCGCCCGGAATACAATCCGGCAATAACCGAAACACACCACATCCATAAACTCGATGCACCCAGCGGTACTGCCGTGACCCTTACCAACGACATCCTCCAACAACTTGACAGAAAGAAAAACTGGCGATTACACCCCACCCCACCGGCAACGGATGAAATCCCTGTGACGGCTATCCGCGAAAATGAGGTGCCCGGAACCCACCGGATTTGCTGGCAAAGCCCGATCGACGAAATCACAATTGAACATAAAGCATTCTCCAGAACCGGGTTTGCCAGTGGTGCACTATTGGCAGCCCAATGGTTAGTAGGGAAAACGGGGGTGTTCAGCATGGAAGACGTGCTTGGGCTGTAATAAATTGCTGGTATTTTACGAAAACAACAACATCCGCTTTCTACTGAATAGCAATTATTGAACACCGGCAAGAAATTTTGCCCAATAAATTCGCGTAACCCAGGGAAACTGTCAACTTTGCAAACCACCGTTGCTCCAAAGCAGTGCCAATCCAAAAAAAACAATTACCATCCGTGCAACCAGTTGTTCGCCTAAATAACACCGATATCTGTCAGCAAGACCAAAGTCTCGTGCTGGAAAACATTAGCCTGACCATTGGTCCCGGAGAATTCACTTACCTGATCGGAAAAACAGGTAGCGGTAAGTCAAGCCTGCTCAAAACGCTGTACGCTGCACTTCCTCTTTCCAAAGGCACTGGCGAAGTGGTCGGCTTTGATCTTCGAACCATCGATCGCAACAATGTGCACTTGCTCCGCAGGAAACTGGGTATTGTATTTCAGGACTTTAACCTGCTCACTGACCGGAATGTAGCCGAGAATTTGCGCTTCGTCTTACGAGCCACAGGTTGGACGAATGCCGAGGAAATGGACGAACGGATACAGGAGGTTTTGGATGGCGTTGGTATGCCCGACAAAAAAGAGGCTATGCCTTTTGAACTTTCCGGTGGCGAACAACAACGCGTAGTCATTGCACGAGCGCTGCTCAACCGGCCCGAACTACTTATTGCCGACGAGCCCACAGGAAATCTCGACCCTGAAACGAGCGACGATGTGTTGGTGCTGATGCGCAATCTCGCTAAAGAGCATGACACCGCTGTGCTTTGCGCAACACATGATTATCGGATATTGGAAAACTTTCCTGCACGAATTATTCGCATCCGGCAAGGCAAACTGATTGACGACGAAGGGGTGGAAATCAAATAAGCACCCAATCACCACTTTCAAAATCGTTTACTGTTCCTGCAATTCTGCAAGTTTGGCAGATACCCGCTGACGGCGCCGGGTTTGCACTCCGCGTTCCCTTAACTTGCGATGTTCGGTATGCGGCCGGAAACCGGTGGTGAAAACATCCGACTTGCAACTCGCCGTTTTTTCAACATATTCTGCCAGTTTTCCCAAGGCAAGCAGCACCGGAGCTTCTTTTTCGCGCACCGCGTCAGTACGTTCTTTTCGTTTAAGTTGGGGATTATCCAGCACCTCGTGTAGCGCTTGGACACTTTCATTTAATGCATCCCAAAGACTTTCATGGTTCGGTATGTAGGTGCTTTTCAGGGATTTTCGCAAAATGCGCTCGGCAAAAACCGTCAGACTTTGACCATGCAGAAACAAGAAATGGCGGTCTACTTGAAATTTATCAATCATCGAATACAATACTTTTCAACGCCATGGAACTGGCGAACAAACAATCCATGCAATTTTGGGCAAAATGCCTAAATGCACAAATTATTATTGGACAAGTGGCGACACTTCAGCCAATTAACTGGCAATAGGTCGTATTTATGCCATTTTTAAAAATGCCGATTGCCATACCTCAAGCCGATTTCCGGTTGAAATTCAAGTAACCGCAGGTCGAAATTCAGCCTTCGGCAACATTGCTTTACCGATCTTTGCCGACGCCGTATGCCTAAATTACTCTTGCATCTGATTTTCTGGCTTGCCTACTGGCTCGTTTACGCCTACACCTACAGCCGGTATGATGGAAATTTGCCCAAATATCTGCTTACAGAAGGTTTGCAGATGCCGGCCCGCATGCTTGCAACCTACATTAGCTTTTGGGTGCTCGATCGCTGGAGCAAGCACAGTTGGTGGGCGCTTTCGGGTGTTGCGATGATGGTCATTCTTGGAGGCATCTTCAATCGCTTCCTCAAATTCTGGTATGTCGTTCCGGAATATTTCCCGGATGCTACGATCCATTTCTGGGATTTGAACCGGATGGCTGTCGATATTTTCGACTGTGTTTTGGCTACGGCTGTTGCTATTTCAGCCCGGTTATATTTCAGGCACCAGGCAAGCCTGCGCAGGGAAGCACAGTTGCAACGCGAAAAAACAGAAGCTGAACTGTTGGCACTCAAAAACCAATTACAGCCACATTTTTTGTTTAATACGATCAATAATTTATACGCTCTGGCGCGTATCAAGTCGGATAAAACTGCCCCGGTCGCACTGCAACTCGCTAACCTATTGCGTTTTGTTTTGTATGAAACAGGGAAAGCAACTATTCCAATTGAACAGGAAGTAAAAATCCTGAAAGACTATATCGCCCTGGAAGAATTGCGCTTTGATAGCGAACGACTTACCGTTGATACCAAGTTTGACCTGGACAACCCAGCCCAACCAATTACCCCGCTGTTGCTATTACCCTTGGTGGAAAACGCCTTCAAACATGGTGTAAGCGAAGATCGCAGTGATGCCTGGGTCCGGATCGACGTTCAGTTGAAAGCAAAAAAACTAACCGCCCACATCGAAAACTCCCTTCAGGAATTAGCGCCCAAAGAAAATCATCGTGGAATCGGATTGGCCAATATTCGCAGGCAATTAGAGCTCCGTTACCCAAGCCATAGTACTTTGGTCGCAGAAATTAGGCCCGAAACTGAAAATATGCCTGCCAGTTTTAGGGTTATGCTCACAGTGAGTTTATAGGCCTAAAAACACCAGACACGCAATACCCTCCGCAAATCCATTAAAGCAATACATTTTGAACTGTTTGATCGTAGAAGATGAACCCCTGGCGGCAACTATTTTGGAAGATTACATTCGCCAAGTACCCTGGTTGCGGTTTGCCGGACGTTGCTCTGATGCCGTACAGGCATTTGAGGCCTTGCAGCAAGAACCAATGGATGTCCTGTTTCTGGATATTCATCTTCCCGGCCAAAAAGGACTTGATTTTTTACAATCGCTGGCACACCGGCCGCAAACTATCCTGACAACGGCCTATCAGGACTATGCCGTGGAAGGATTTAATTTAGGAGTAATTGACTATTTGCTCAAACCTATAGATTTTGAACGCTTTTTAAAGGCCATCCACAAATTGCGCCGGCCGGAAGCTGATAGCCGGAACAACCCGAATGCACGTACATTTCATTTTTTCAATGTCAACAAAAAAATGGTGCGTGTTTGGCTTGATGAGGTGGTGTTCGTGGAAAGTTTGAAAGAATATGTGCGCTTGCACCTGACTGATGGGCGCGCTGTAGTTACCAAAGGGCAGATCAGCGAAATGGAAATCCTGCTCGGCCTGTGGCGGATCCATCGCTCTTTCCTTATTTCTCTTGCCCATGTGGAGGCTTATTCATCCAGCGAAATCACCGCCGGCAACCGGACGCTGCCAATTGGCGGACAATACAAAGATCAAACGCTGGAGAAGCTTGCCCAATTCTCGGCTGGGCATTCAGACTAGGCAACACACTAAAATTCGCTTGAAATATAGCCTGATGCATTGCATTAACATTGCTTGCCTTACCTTTGCGCGCGCATCTAATTCAGGAAATCACACAAGCTTATAAATTCACAATGAATCTTCACGAATATCAGGGTAAGGAACTACTTAAATCATACGGTGTAAACATCCAGGAAGGTATCCTGGCACATTCAGCGGAAGAGGCTGTTGCGGCTGCAAAAAAACTTAAAGCGGAGTTTAACTCAGACTGGTGTGTGGTTAAAGCCCAGATTCATGCCGGTGGCAGGGGTAAAGGCGGTGGTGTAAAACTGGCCAAAAGCCCGGAGGAAGCCGGCACAATAGCCGGAAACATCCTTGGAATGATGTTAAAAACGCCACAAACGCCGCCGGAAGGAAAACTGGTACGCAAGGTATTGGTTGCTCAAGATGTTTTTTATCCTGGCCCGGGAGAGCCAAAAGAATTCTATATCAGCATTTTAACGGACCGGGGCCGTGGAGGCAATGTGATCATTTACTCGCCGGACGGCGGGATGGATATTGAAAAAGTAGCCGCAGAAACGCCGGATCGCGTATTTACTGAATTTGTCGATCCGTTACTTGGGCTGCGTCCGTTTCAGGCATCCAAAGTGGCATTTAATCTGGGGCTCAACGGGCAGGCCTATAAAGAAATGGTGGCTTTCGTTCAAAAACTATATGCTGCCTTTGTTGGCAGCGACGCCAATTTGTTTGAAATCAACCCCTGCTTAAAGACTTCCGATGATCACATCATCGCCGTGGACTCCAAGGTTGTGCTTGACGACAACGGCCTTTTCCGGCACCCAAATTTGGAAGCGCTCCGGGATACCGATGAGGAAGACCCCTCCGATGTTGAAGCAAAAGAATTTGATCTGAACTACGTCAAACTCGACGGCAATGTCGGTTGCATGGTAAATGGCGCCGGACTGGCAATGGCTACCATGGACCTGATCAAACTGTCCGGTGGCGAACCCGCCAACTTCCTTGACGTGGGTGGCACCGCCGACGCCGAACGCGTGGAAAACGCCATGCGCATCATCCTGAAAGACACGAATGTAAAAGCCATTCTCATTAATATTTTTGGTGGCATTGTGCGCTGCGACCGCGTAGCACAAGGCGTAGTTGATGCGTACAAATCCATAGGCAACATCCCGGTTCCGGTGATTGTCCGGCTGCAGGGCACCAATGCGGATCTTGCTAAAAAAATTATTGATGAATCGGGCTTGGAAGTAATGGGTGCTGTAGAATTTCAGGAAGCAGCAGACCTGGTAGCTAAGGTCTTGAAGGTGTAATTCAGTATTTGCTGCTTCGGATAGTACAAAACGTTGAATGACAGATTCAATTTAAACCGCTGCAGATAAATCGCACATTCATCATTCATCATCAACTTTGCCTTCCTCCGATTCGGCTTTGGGGTCTATCAACTTAAGCGCCTGATTTACGACCCGTTCAATCCGTTGTTCATCTTGCGCCAGAATTTGCAGATTCTGTTCATATTCCGGAGCAGTCACACCGTGTATTTTGAGCACCTGATCGTAATAGACATGCGTCAGGCTATCCTTTGCATAGCCGGTAAAACCGCTGGTGGCTGCCTCAGCAAGATAAAGGTCGGCCATAATCCGGGCAGTTTTTTCCTCTGAAAACAAAGGTTGTTCAGCAGAATTCTGGCAGGCCGTAACCGATGCCATCAAAATCAGGTGCAGGAGAAAAAAACGGGTTATTGATTTCACAACACTTCTTTTGGAAAATAACAGGCTTTGACACGGGCATTATCCTCATCCATTAAAGCCCAATTGGTAGCAGATGTTTCAATATGGATAACGCCGCAGGTAGGTACATTGTCGATATAAGCATCCGTAAAATTATTAGCCACATCAGTGAATGTCGGGTTATGGCCAAATAAGAATACGGTTTGCGCTGGATCCGGCAATGCGCTGATAATCCGCAAAATCACTGCGGGGTAAGCTTCATAGATATCTTTATTCTGGATAATTGCCGCTTCACCAAAGCCAAGACCTTTGGCAAAAAACCGAGCGGTCGTGAGCGCCCGGTTAGCCGGGCTGCTGATCATCAAATCGGGTTTGACCTGCATACTACGCAACAAATCAGCCATTTCGGGTGCATCTTTCAGCCCGCGCTTATTCAACGGCCGGTCAAAATCCCGCAAACCCGGGGTATCCCAACTGGACTTAGCATGCCGAACAAGAAAAAGATTTCGCATAACAATAAATTGTGTTTAATCAAAGGTACGTGCAATTTAGAAATGTCCCCTTGCGGGATTTCCCGGGTTTAAAAGTTGACCCTTTCAACGATCGGACGTAATTTTGAAGTTTTTGTCTACCATACCTTTCTGATCAACCTTATTCGTGCAGTGCAAAAGCTCTGGCTGAAAAACTTCGAGTTTCATATCAATCCAAGTACCTGGAATACCGCACAGGACCTGGTGCAAATTGGCGCCGTGCGCAATCTTCAGGAAATAGAAAAGCATTTTTGGGTTGCACAGATCACTGATGCCGAAAGCCAGAATTTTGAAGTGGAAATCATGATCACACCGCACCGGATCAAAGCGTTTACCTGTGAATGCTGGCCGGCAGGCAGGCGGTTAATGTGCGCACACATTGCTGCTGCATTGGTTAAAATCCGGCAGTTTCTCGAACAAAAAAGTGAAGCGCGCCAGGCGCGTTCCGCCAACAAACCAGCTGCAGAAGATGGTCGGCTAAGCGTGTCAAACGTGCTAAAAAACGCCTCCGGGACAGACCTGGCAGCTTTTGTACGCGAATATGCCCGACAAGACCGTGAATTTTCCCTGGCACTGAAAACCTGGTTTGCCAGCCAATTTACCGGCGTTGAAAACCCGTTTGCTTTAGTATTCGATACTGCACTCCCAAGGAACGCCGGCGCCCGTGGATTAAAGGATGCTGAATTACGGCGTTTGCGTAAAACACTACTCAACCTGAACACACAACTAGCTTCCGCAAGAGAAGAATCGAATGTATTGGCGGTCTTTCAGATCACAACAGCGCTTTTACAAAAGACCATCCCGATCTTGCCAAATCTGGACAGCCCAAAACGGCGCCAACTTTTGGAGTTTTGCCAAAATGCTGTCACCCACCTGATAGATTTGCAATCGGATAACCTTTCGCCGGAGCTACGTGAAAACCGGCGCGGTTTTCTACTTGAATTGCTGGAGCGAAACGACTACCCTGCCGAACTGGAGGCGCCTGTGGTTGCCTTCCTCTACTCCGATGCAACCGAAGCAAATTGGTTCGAACAGATCCGCCAATTGTTTGACCGCACGACATTCCCGGCCCCACAGCGCATCCTGAATCTCTTTTCAGCAGCGCTCGCCCAACGCAACTTGCCAGAAGCCATTGTCAGAGTATTGCAGGACTACGAACAACATACCGGCCACACCATTAAAGCGCTCGACTGCCTGTATCAATTGCATTGTTGGGATGCTGTGCTGACCGTTGGTGATTATTTGCTGGAACGCAACGGATTGAATACCCTGCAGGTTCGCGAGCTCGAGAACAAGATCTTAGCAGCTGCTGAAAATACCGGCACAAAAAGCCGGTACAAAACCGTGTTGCGCCGGATGTTTCAGCGCAACGGTTCCGAAGCGATTTATTTACGCCTAAAAACGCTGAGCGGTTCCGGCTGGCCGAAAGAGCGGGCAAGCCTGCTGGGAAAATTCCAGTTGGCCGGCAACATTGCCATTCTGGCCCCCTTGCTGGCCGCCGATGGTGACTGGGATACACTCACCACGGTGATCAAACAACAAGGCAATCTTGCCCTATTGCAGGAATATGAGGCAGCCCTGCTGCCCACACATCAGGCTTTTGTGCGCAATTTTTATATCAATAACCTGTCTGCATATTTGACCGAGCACTTCGGCCGACAGGCCGCCGGACAAGTTCGTCAAAACCTGGCAAGCCTGCTTCGGATCAATCAACTGCAGTTGGTCAATGAAATCATTGTGGCACTGATAGCACGTTTCCCGGATCGCCAATCCTTGCCGGAAGAACTCGCCGAACTTTTCCCAAAATCCAAAGGGCGCTTCGCCATTCCACCCACCACCTGATAACCACTATTCCTAATTTGCCCGTTTTATGAAAGTTGAAGTTTGGGTGATCGGTAAAACCAGTGAGGCCTATCTGGAAACAGGCATTGAGTTGTTCGCCAAACGGCTAAAACATTATTTGCCATTCACCTGGACGGTTTTGCCCAATGCCAAAAGCAAGACCACCGATGGCGCTCTGCTCCGGCAGGAAGAAAGCAGGCTGGTGCTGGAGAAACTCAAACCAGACGACTTTCTGGTACTCCTGGACGAACGCGGCAAGGAGTTCAGTTCGGTCGAATTGGCGCAATGGCTGGAACAACGACTGCACAGCTCCCACCGGCGGTTGATCTTTTTGATCGGTGGCGCATTCGGTTTTTCACAGGATTTATATGACCGGGCTAATGCCCAAATTTCCCTTAGTCGCCTTACCTTTTCGCATCAAATGGTCCGGGTGTTCTTTTTGGAACAACTCTACCGCGCCATGACCATCCTGCGCAACGAGCCTTACCATAATCCATAAAACAGCCAGGAGGCGTATTTTAACCAGCAAATCCAAATTCAACTATGTTTATCACCTATCTCCTTATTGGTTTTACCGTAGCCTTTTCGCTTTGGGCGTTCAACAACCCGGATGTCATCGTCAAGTGTAAACACTGGCCTTACGCCGAACAACGCGACAAAGAATATTACCGCTGGTTAACTGCCGGATTTTTACACGGCGACTATATGCACTTGTTGTTCAATATGCTCACCCTGTACTTTTTCGGAGGATTCGTAGAGCAATGGTTTACCATCATGTTTCCGGGGGTTGGGCAATTGGTGTATTTATTTTTCTACCTGATCGCTATTGTCGCTGCTTCACTGGCTACCTATTACCGGTATAAGGATTCGCCCAGTTTTGCGAGCATCGGTGCTTCCGGAGCAGTGTCGGCGGTGTTGTTTGCTTCCATTTTGATCTACCCAACCAATAGCCTGTATCTCATGTTTATCCCGATTCCGATTCCGGGAATTGTATTTGGGATCTTTTACATCTGGTATTCCTCGCGGGCTGCCCAACGTGGTGGCGATGGTATCGACCATGTGGCCCACTTATACGGCGCCATTTTCGGTTTGCTGTTTCTCCTGGTGCTTAAGCCGGCATTGCTGCTCAGTTTTTTCGCCCAGTTGGCCGAGTGGGTTTCCTGACTGTCGTTTTAAAATGTTTTAGCCAGGACATTTTTGATTCTTTTGGCACCCCAACCCTGTCAAAGTGCGTTACCTTTGCAACCAAATCAGTCCAAATGATGTTTCAACATCAAAATAAGCAAAACGCCTATTTTATCTTTTCATAAAACTTTTAGCAGCAATGGCATTCGAATTCACGGATGGTAATTTTCAACAAGAAGTCCTTCAAACCGACAAGGTTACCTTTATTGACCTTTGGGCAGAATGGTGTGGCCCCTGCCGCCTGATGGGTCCAGTTGTAGAAGAATTAGCCGATGAGTTCAAAGACCGCGCGGTAGTTGGCAAACTTAATGTAGACGATAACCCGGAAACACCCATGCAATACAATGTTCGGGGTATTCCAACTTTTCTGCTCTTCAAAAACGGTGAGCTGAAAGAGAAAATCGTCGGTGCACAGTCCAAGAAGGTGCTTCAGGATAAAATCCTCGCGCAGCTGACTTAATAAAATTAGGTAAAGTAAAAAACGGCGTTTAGTTTTAAAACTAAACGCCGTTTTCTTTTTTCCCAAATACGTTTTTACAAATTCAGTTCCAGTTGTTGCCAGGCCGTCCCCAGTTTTGAAGCAATATCGCCCGCCGTCATTCCCGCCTGGCTTTTGTCAGCAGCAGCCAGATCGCCCGCCCGGCCATGCAGCCAGACACCGAGTAAACTGGCACTGCGCGGTGTGTATCCCTGTGCTAACAAGCCTGTTAACAAGCCCAAAAGCACATCGCCACTGCCGCCTGTAGCCATACCCGGATTGCCAGTTGAGTTGAACCAACAGCTGCCGTCTGGGCAAGCGATGGCAGTATAAGCGCCTTTTAAAATGATATATACTTTTAACTGCTGCGCCTTAGCCCGTTGCAAGGTATTGCGTTCGAACATGTTAGCGCTGGTGCCAAATAGTCGTTCAAATTCCTTTGGATGCGGCGTCAGTATGGTGCCCTCCGGCAAAAACTGAAGCCATGCCGGATGTTTGGCCAGCAGATTCAACGCATCCGCATCCAGCACAAGTGGCACCTGCACCGTTTGAATTAACCGTTTGAGCACCTGGGCTGTTTTCGCATCCTGGCCAATTCCACAGCCGGCGCCAATGGCTGAGAAAGGCGCCAGGTTGGGCAAATTGGTCCAACAGGTTCCGGAAGGGTCAATGCTGCACATCGCCTCGGGCAACCGAGCTTGTAAAATTTCATATCCGCAATGCGGCGTATGCAGCGTCAAAAGGCCAAGGCCAGAACGCAAGCAAGCCTCCGCAGCCAGCACAGCCGCACCAATTTTTCCCAGGCTGCCATTGCACAGAAGCGCATGGCCAAAGGTGCCTTTGTGCGAAAAGCGCGGACGCGGTTTAAATAAATTTTTAACCAGCGCATTGGTCAGAAAAAAAAATGGCGTTTGGGTTTTATCCGAAAATTCAGAATGAAGCCCGATACTTCTGAACGCCCACTCCCCTACCCGTTCGTTATTTTCTGAAAAAAAGAAGGCCAATTTGGGACGTTCGAAGCTAAACGTGCGCGCAGCGTGCACGCACGGCCCCGGGCTAAAGCGGTCGGCAAACAAGCCACTGGGCAAATCAATGGCAATCTTCTCATTGGGCAATGCATTTATCCGGTCAATGACATCCGCCCAGGCGCCTTCGAGTGGGCGTGTTAGCCCCGACCCAAACAGCGCATCTATCAGTAAGGCATTTGTCGGAACCTCAGGAAAATCGGCAGCCGACTTTAACCACGCCAGGTCCACCACCTTGTTGGGCGGCAATGCGTCTACTTGCTCATCAAAGTCGGCACTGTGTTTTCCCGTAAAATCGCAAACGAATACCTTTACCGGATAAAATCGCTCGTGCAGCATGCGCGCAACCGCAACGCCATCGCCGCCATTGTTACCGGTACCTGCCAGAATATAAACCGGCTGTTCGGTATCGGCATACAAACCGGCAAACCATTCCGTAAAAACCCGGGCTGCGCGGTTCATCAGGTCCACCGACGCGATCGGCTCACGCTCGATGGTGTAAGCATCCCAGTTGCGTATTTGTTCCGTCAGAAAAACCTTCATAATTAATGATCCAGGATTCGCTTTTCAAAGGCCTAAAAGTAGTCGAGTTTGCTTCCGTGCTCGCCGGGCCGGCCGTCGGTATGTTTTTTGCCGAACTCGGGGCCGAAGTTATCAAAATCGAGAACAAAACCACTGGCGGCGATATGACACGCGGCTGGAAACTCCCGACAGAAAATCCGGACAGCCCGGTATCAGCCTACTTTTGCAGCGTCAATTGGGGAAAAACCCACCTCCTGCTTGACCTGGGCGAACCGGATGACCTACAAGAAGCCCTGAAGTTTGCCGGCGAAGCCGATATCGTAATTTCCAATTTCAGACCATCCTCAGCCCGAAGGCTGGGCCTCGATGCCGAAACTCTGCGGCGCGAACACCCAAGGCTGATTTATGCCCAACTCAATGCCTTTGCTGATCCGGAAGACGAAACTCCCGCTTTTGATGTGGTACTGCAGGCCGAAGCCGGCTTTTTGTACATGACCGGAGAGGCTGGCTGCCCGCCCGTTAAAATGCCGGTGGCCCTGATCGATCTGCTGGCTGCGCATCAAATGAAAGAGGCAATTTTGATTGCCCTGCTGCAACGCGAACGGGAGGGCAAAGGCGCCTCGATAAATGTTTCGCTCCTGGAAAGCGCTCTGGCATCCCTGGCCAACCAGGCCACCAACTGGCTCATGGCCGGGCACGTTCCCCAACGCATGGGGCTCCAGCACCCCAATATTGCGCCTTATGGCGATTCGTATGGCTGTGCCGATGGCAAACAAATTCTGCTGGCGGTTGGTACAGAACGTCAATTTAGGCAACTTTGCACCTGCCTGAACCGGAATGACTTGCTGGAAAATCCGGACTTCCAAACAAACCAGGCGCGGCTTTTGAACCGCGCGAAACTCAATTCAGCGCTTCAGGCTGTTTTTTCAAAAAAGGATTTGAACACCTGGCTCCACCTGTTGAAAACACACCAAGTACCTGCAGCGCAAATCCGCGATATGCCTGCGGTTTTTGAACTACCCGCAGCGCAAAACATGATCCTGGAAGAATTGTTACCTGATGGAAGCCAGACTAAACGGTTGCGTACGGTGGCGTTTGCGATGCAACATTGAAGTTTTTAAAAATAAAAACTGCCCTGCGTGCAGTGTTTTCAAAAATAAATAAGCGCATAAAAAGTTCGCGTCACAATGGACAAAGAAGCAATCTTAAAACTACTCGCTACGGTTAAGGACCCGCAAACAGGCCGCGATATTGTGGCTGCAGGCATGGTGGAAAATCTGGAAATTGCCGGTGATAATGTCAATTTCACGCTGGCCGTTCCTTCGCTGCAAATGCAGGGTAAAGCCGAACTGAATTTTGCCTGCATTGGGGCCATTGTCGATCAATACCCAAAAGCAAACGTCAACGTCCATTTCATGGCGCGGACTGCCGACAGCCAAAAAAGCAGTAGTTCTGTTCCGCATATCAAAAACATTATCGCGGTAGCATCCGGAAAAGGTGGCGTTGGGAAAAGCACAGTAGCCGTCAATCTGGCACTGGGCCTGCAAAAGCTGGGTGCCAGGGTGGGTTTGATGGATGCCGATGTTTATGGTCCAAGTATTCCAACCATGATGGGCCTGGTTGGGCAACGGCCAAAGGTGCAGGATATCACTGGCCAAATGAAAATGGTTCCGCTAATGGCTTATGGGATGCCGACCATCAGCATCGGGAATATTATCGAGCCGGAACAGGCAGTGGTATTGCGCGGCCCACGCCTCGCTGCGATAATCAAGCAGTTTTTTAACGATGTGCTCTGGGACGAACTCGATTTCCTGATCGTCGATCTGCCCCCGGGCACCGGCGACGTACAGTTAACGCTTGTGCAGACGGTTCCGGTGACCGGAGTAGTGCTGGTAACTACCCCGCAAGAAGTTGCTGTTGCCGATGCGCTGAAGGCTATGAACATGTTTTTGCTGCCGCAAATTAATGTGCCCATTCTGGGTGTGGTGGAAAACATGGCCTGGTTCACTCCGGAAGAATTGCCGGACAACAAGTATTATATTTTTGGCCAGGGCGGTGGGAAAAAACTGGCACTTGCCAGCCAATCGGTTGTGCTGGGCCAGGTGCCGCTGGTGCAGGGCATCCGTGAGGGCGGCGACACCGGCAAACCCGCAGTCCAACAGGAAAACGGGGGCATCATGGCCGAAGCCTTCCTTCATGTAGCAGAAAACACCTTGCGACAGGTGGCTATCCGCAACGAGATGCTGAGCCCTACGCAGGTAGTAAAAATGACGGAATAAAACCCCGTGGGCAATCACCCATGCAATAGTTTCCAGAAAAGTTCTTTCATCAACTCGGCATCACCGGTCGTGCTGGTGTTGTTATCCACGCCTTTGGATCGCAAGTCGTATTGTCGGAGCAGGTGCAGGATATGCTCCGTTTGCGGTAGTGAATAGTTGCGCGCAGCAAGCTTGTACTCTTTCAGAAACCAGTCGGAACGTAAGTCCAGCGCCTTGACCATTTCCGCATCATTTTTTCCATGTAAAAAATGCAGCATGTACACTTTTGAAAAGTAGGCGTACAGGCTGGAGATGGTAACGATCAAGGGGTTTTTCCGAATGTTTGCGTTGAAATACTGCTGTATTCGGGCAATTTTCGGCAGGTCGCGGTTGGCAAAGGCGCGCTGCAGTTCGAACACGTTATAGTCTTTGCTGATCCCGATATACGTTTCAACATGCTTGGTGGTTATGGTGCTCTCGGCCGGGATATTGAGCGCAAGTTTATCCAGTTCATTGGAGATCTTGGCCAGGTCGGCGCCCAGGTATTCGGCAATCAGCACAGCTGCCGGAATTTCGATACTCAGCTTTTGGGCTTTGCAATAGCTGATAATCCAGTCGGGCACCTGGTTATCGTAGAGTTTTTTGCTTTCCAGCACCACGGCGCTCGCCTTCAGGGTTTTGCCCAGCCGGTTGCGCATGTCGAGTTTTTTGTGTTTGTAACAAATGACAAACACCGTGCTTTCCATCGGTTTTTCCGCGTAGCTGGCAAGGTCATTCAGCCCTTTCATTTCCTGCGCTTCCCGCAAAATCACGAGTTGCCGCGTGCTCATCATGGGGAAACGGCGGAGATGGTCGAGCATCGCCACTGCGTCAACATCTTTTCCATAAAGCACCGTTTGGTTAAAACCCTTTTCCGCTTCCGACAGGCAGTGTGTCTCAATAGCCGCTTCCACCCGGTCGATAAAGAAGGGCTCCTCCCCGTGCAGGAGGTAAATCGGCTTAAATGTGCCGGCGCTAACCTGGCGTATAATTTCCTCAAAACTCATCGTACGGCGAAGATACTGGGAGGTATCGGCTTTTGACAGCAGGGTTCAGGCATTATTCTTCTACAAAAATTTTTACCGGCTTCACACACCAAAACAAGGCGCTCAAACAGTCTTTCAAATAAATTGAATTTTAATCCACTATATTTTGTTAACCAAGCGTTAGCACAACATATTCCTGTGCTGTTTTATGAATTTACAAAATATCATTCAAATCACATTTGGACTGATGCTTGGCGTCAGCCAGCCGGCCTATAGCCAGGAAATTCCCTGCAATCAGGTCGGAGCGGAACAGGGTTCTGCTATGGTTGAATTGGAAGCCGAAGATTCCAAGCCGCCGGCCAAACGTACGCACCGGGGAAAGTCAAAACTCTGGAAAGACACACAATTGACCGGAGGGCAACTCACGTTACCATTTAAGATACGGCCCAAAGCCGAAACCAATTCGTTCCGGTTGACGACTGACGTTACGGTAGGTGCATTTGTTGGCCTGACCAAACGGCTATCCACTAAAAACGAATACCGGTTGATCGTGCCACTGGCTGCCGGGCTCACCTTCATAAATATCAACGACGGCAACACCTCTCTGGATCTCGCTTTGCAAGAAGCGGAAGTAGTTCCAGGGCTAACTTGGAGCACAGGTATAATCCTCGAACTGGACAAATACAGTCTGGGGTTAATGTTTGGAAAAGACTATGCCAGTGAGGTGGGTAATCAATGGAACTATCACCGGAAAATTTGGTGGTCATTTGGCATTGGCTTTGCGTTTTTTCACTAAAACCTTATCCCCAAATAAAACTTAACGGAAGGATGGCGACACGACCAAATCTTTGCTCCCGGGTGTATAGGTGTAAAACCCTTCGCCACCTTTGACACCTAATTTCCCGGCCGTAACCATATTGACCAGCAATGGGCAGGGTGCATATTTGGGGTTACCGAATCCGTCTTGCAGTACACGTAGAATGGCCAAACAAACATCGAGACCGATAAAATCGGCCAACTGCAATGGGCCCATCGGATGGGCCATCCCCAGTTTCATAACCGTGTCAATTTCTTCTACACCGCTCACGCCTTCGTAGAGGCTGTAAATGGCCTCATTGATCATGGGCATCAGGATGCGGTTTGCAACAAAGCCGGGGTAATCGTTCACTTCCACCGGTACTTTTCCCAGTTGGCGGGAAAGTTCCATAATACTACTTGTTACCTCATCAGTCGTTGCGTAACCCCGAATTACTTCAACCAGTTTCATAACTGGAACCGGGTTCATAAAGTGCATGCCGATCACCTTATCAGGGCGTTTGGTAGCAGCAGCAATTTTAGTGATGCTTATACTGCTCGTGTTAGTAGCCAATACGGCATTTTTCGGAGCAAATTGATCGAGGTCTGTAAAAATTTTCAGCTTCAGGCCCACATTTTCAGTAGCTGCTTCCACCACCAAATCGGCATTTGCAACGCCTTCTTTCATGTCGGTCATCGGATGTATCCGTTTCAACGTTGCCTGTTTATCGGCTTCGGTCAACGTGCCTTTGTTGATTTGGCGGTCAAGATTTTTGGTAATGGATGCCAGCGCTTTGTCAAGTACATCCGAAGCAATATCCACCAGGGTTACGTTGAAACCATTTTGAGCAAATACGTGGGCAATACCATTTCCCATGGTGCCGCCGCCTATAACTGAAATTTTTTGCATGCGCATATTTGTTTAATAAAATTCAGGGATGGCCCAATTTGAAGGGCGCGGCAAAGGTAGAAAATTGAATGGCACCTAGGTGTGCATCATAGGGCGCCTCAATTTAGCGTGCTCAGCCGCCAAACAGTTTGCCAAACAAGCCACCGCTATTATTCTTTGCAGCGTGTGCTTTTTCAAGAAATTCCCGGGCAGTTTCATTCTCCGGTTCACTTTGGAGCGCCCGCTCACAGAACTGGATCGCTTCAACGTACTGTTCTTGTTCAAAAGCGATAACGCCCATGATGGCATAGGCATCGGCCAGGTCGGGTTCCAGGGTGTAGGACTTGACCAGGCAATCAACAGCGGGTTCGTATGCACCACGCACTTTATGCACCAGACCCAGGTAAAACCAGGCATAGCCGTAATCCGGATTTTGCTGGACCACCCATTCAAAATCTGCCTCCGCAGCATCGTAGTTTTCCAAAAAATAATAGGCGATACCGCGCACGGTTTGTATTTCCAATTGACTTGGGTCGAGTTCCAGGGCTTTCGTCATCAACTCGACCGCTTCCGGGTAAGCGCCCAGGTGGTATCGGCACAAGCCATGGCTCCCCCAATACGAGGCATTCGAAGGGTCGGCCGAGAGAGCCACTTTCAGATCCGTTTCGGCGTCGGAATAATTCGCTGTTTGTACCCGGCAAATCCCGCGTAAGCCAGTAGCCATGGCCCGTTCAAAATTGCTATCAATGCAAACTGTCAGGTCAGCAATTGCTTGGGGATATTCACCCAGGTGCATAGCAGCCAGGGCGCGATTGAATTGGGCAGCCGTCAAATTGGGATCAGCGACCACTGCGGCATTAAAATCTTTGTAGGCTTTTCCATAATCCTCCAGTTGCTCCAGGTAAATGTTACCCCGATTGTTAAACGCCAGCGCCTGTTTCGGATTTTGCCGGATGGTTTCCGAGTACCAATGCATGGCTTCTTCCCAGAGCCCAAGTTGCTCATACAGCGTTGCAAAGTGCTGTTTCACCTCCCAGGATTCCGGATTTTTTTCATGAAAAGCAGTGAAATCATTTAATGCTCCGGTGTAATCCTCCTGCTGCATTTTCTGATATCCTGCCTGCAATAATTCGGCATCTGGCCCGGCAGGTGCCTGACCGGCAGATGTTGGAGCCGGATGGTCATCAACTGAAAAACCAGCGGAAGGCACTGATGATTGCTGTTGATTTTGCAGTTTTTTGTTGGCAACAGTGATTAGTCGAAGTGTGGAAAAACTGATGTTGCTGAAGGTTATCGAGTACTCTTTGTGATCGATGAGATTGAGCCGGATATTTTGTTGGCAGAGGCTCATTTGTTGTTGCAGGGCGTAGACTTCATCTAACAAATC
Organism: Lewinellaceae bacterium; assembly: GCA_020636075.1. Classification (GTDB taxonomy): domain Bacteria; phylum Bacteroidota; class Bacteroidia; order Chitinophagales; family Saprospiraceae; genus M3007. The sequence goes on from JACJYO010000002.1 coordinate 683,966, forward strand.
GGCATCAATATTTTCAATAAAACTAGCCAATTCGGCTAATGCCTCTTCTGTTTCGCTTTTGCGGATCAGTTCTTTCAACCCTTGCAGCGTTTGTATCAATTCCATATGGTTGAGTGTAAATTCAAAAATGGGATAAACGGGTTTTTCCTGAATATTTTTTTAGTCTTTTCGCCAAATGATCATGGCCGAGGGAGTAAATCCAAGCGTTGGGTGCCATTCTGCACCGGAACCAATTTCCAGGCCATTTTTCAAACGATAGCCTGCGCCAAAGCCGAGCCGGGCGGGGTCAGTGCGGAGGCCCGATCGCAAAACGAGTTGATCGACCGGCTGGTATTCAATTCCTGCTTTGAGTTGAGCCGGGCGCTCCAGATCTTTTTCCGTTTCCAGGAGCAGGGTCAGTGTTGAAGCCGGTTGCCAGGCAGCGCCAATTCGTAAAACTGCCGGCAATGTTGCACCTCCCAACTCCAGATCAACCGGGTTTTGAATTTTGGCGCCCAGCCATAATCCTTTCAATGGATTTGCCAGCATACTCAAACTGAATGTGGCGCCTGTAGTGCTGCCGTACTCCTGTGCTGAAATATGCAATATGGAGACGCTGCCCCCAAGCAGAATTTTTTCACCCAAGCGACGGCCGTACAACAGCCGGAATTGTTGTTCGCTGTACACCTCGATGGCCGAATGTGCTATATCAAGTCCAAAGCCATCCCTGGCACTCACCCGGGCAAAACCCTGGAATCGCGCTGTTTGCCAACTGCTTATACCAAATGGCATAGCAGCACCCGCGTACACAGCGGCTCTATTCGCAAAACCCGGTACAGCATCATTTTCCAGGCCAGTTCCAGTCCCAGGATATGCTACCACAGCTCCGCCGAGTGCCAGAGCGGCTGCATTATCCACTGAACGCATAAAAGCCTGTGTGAATGCCGGTAAAGGCAACAGAAGAAAAAGAAAATAGAGACTGCGCATAATCAACGTTTGAGCGAAGGTACAAAGCTGAGTGCAGATCAAACCTCGACACCGTTCTGCTGCGTAACTTTTTCATAAAACGCTCCGGCCGGTGTCATACTGCGTTCCATGGTGTTGAAATTTACCCGAACCAACCCGAAACGAAATGTTGGGCCGAGGTGCCATTCAAAATTATCCCAGGTGCTCCAATGGATATAGCCGCGCAGGTCAACTCCGGCCTCAATTGCTTCATGACATACCCGCAGGTAGTCGCGTATTGCCTGAATGCGCTCTTGGTTGTCATCCGAGCATATGCCATTTTCGGTGATAACGATCGGTTTTTTATATTTTTTCCAAAACCGGCGCAACACCCAGCCGAGGCCCTCCGGTTTGTATAGCCACATTTTATCATGTGGCAAGCCAAGGCGTTGCACGACTTCAGGTCGGTTAACCATGTCCACCGGAAAGGGATCGAAAAGCAGGTAAGCATAATAACTCAGTCCCCAAAAATCGCATTTTTGGAATGGTCGCGCGGCACGGTTCAGGAACCACCAACGCGCAAATAAGGCCGGGATTTGACCTAAAAAATTTGATGCTTTGAAATAAGCTGTGTTGAGCGAAATGCCGACCGGGGTATTTTTACTTTTCTCGCGAATAAGCACCCGTACAATTTCGTGTGCACGCCCCATATTATCCAATGCGCGGTTTGCTGTGAAATAACGGCCCTTTTTGAAAGGTGGAAAGTGCCCGGAAAAGTAGGCATTGTAGGCATATACATTGGGTTCATTAAATGTATTCCACCAGGAGGCGTATTTGCCAAAATGTTTGATACACTGCTGGGTGTAATTCACGAAAAAGTCAATGTTTTCTTCTTTCGTCCAGCCGCCTTTTTGCTCAAACCAGTTGGGATGACAAAAGTGATGCAGCACAAACATCAATGAAATGCCTTTGCCCTTTAAATACTCGAAAAATGTGCAGTATTCGTCCACTACGGCCGGGTCAAATTTGGCCATTGGTTTGGTTTGTAACCTCGACCAGTCGACCCCACAACGATAAACAGAACCGAATCGGGCAATATAACCAGCATCTTTTTTCCGATGCAGCTCATGGTCTGTTGTGCGTTCAAAAGTATTCCCGTCTGCAGTGACAAGACCACGCCAAGGGTGATCGCCAGCCGTTTCAACCTGGGCAGCGGCGGTTGATGTGCCCCAGAAAAAGTTTTTCGGAAAAGATAAAAACATGGCCTGCTGCTATTTTAGCCTATCAGTAACGGATTGGCAGCCAATATAGGATATTTGGCCTGGATACCTCACCAGGACTTACAAAATGCCCACCTTGTTTTTAGAAATAAAAAAAGCCCCTCACCGCGAGCCTAACCGGAGGGGCAACCATGAGATTATAATGGTACAATAACAGCCGTAGGTAAACGCTGTGTCCGTTAGGTGGACACATTCACCTGGCAGTCATGTGTAGCCAATTACGGGTCGTGGTACGGATTAAAAGCTAAGCATACTTTAAAATCGGAGATGGCGGTTGGGAGAGCCTGGGAAAAATAAATCACGGATTAGGAAGAAAAAAAGTCTGTAGTAGACGCGACAAATATACGGCAGGGTTCAATTAACCCAACGAAAAGCCCAAAAAAAATGCTGAAAGTGGCAGTTACCACCTTTCAGCATAGTTTTTAGAACTAAATGCAGGCGTGTTTGCCCCTGCAGATCTTACAAGTTTGAACCGGAACCTGTGGATTGGTTCCGCTCTTTAAAGTCGATGCGTACGGAAAAGATATGAGAGTATAAAACTTGTGAAACGTTTCCGATGTCGGTAAGAGCATAATCCAATTGAACCCGACCGAGCCGCAATCCGATACCAAAGTTGGGTTGTAGCGTGAGATTTTCCTTGTTGGGGTCAAAATCGTCTTTGACCTTTTGGAAATTACTTACTCCGGCACGTAATTGTACGTATCCATTGTAGTCGGCTTCGATACCAATGCGTGGGTCAATATTGAACGATTTTGAACTGATAAGCACATTGCGCTGGCCATCGGTAGTCCACTCAAGATCAATAGCTGGCAACAAGGTTGTTTTTGCCCCGATTTTTGTTCGATACGCGGCGCCAAGGATAAATCGCGGGCGAGTGATTTCGGTACTGCTGGTTGGTATTTCGTTATTTGTTTGCGTGAACACCTCTTTTTCCCGCTCTGTCAAATTAAATGACCAGGCATTGAATGTCGTAGTCAGATCGCGCCCCTGAATGCCGAACATCCACTTTCCTTTCCGGTATTGCGCCCCCAGATCAGCACCAAAGCCCCAGGCGCCTCCAAAGGATCCAATAACCCGGCGGATGATTTTCACTGAGCCTCCGACAGCAAGCGCCGGATTGCGCAATTTTCGGGCATAACTTCCCATAAGGGCATAGTCGGCAGCAGAGAATGCTGTCACATTATCGTAATTGACCGTACCATCCGGGTTAACCAGATTAATTGTGTATGGGATATTATCAATACCAAGTCTGATTAGAGAAAATGCCAGAAATGATCGTTGGTCCCGGTTGAGCGCTTTGCCAAAACTCAGGTAGTCATATTGCGAAACGCCAACAAACCATTCGGCATGCATTGCTGCTACTTGAAAGGGAGCATTGATCTCTGACAAACCTGCCGGATTCCAATAAGCGGCCGTAATATCTCCAATGTGTGCAGTTTGTGCTCCTCCCATGCCATGTGCCTGAGCACCAACTCCAATTGCCAGAAATTCGTTGCTGTACTTTTGGGCCGCGACCCTTGAAAGGCAGGCAATGTTTAATACTAGCAAATAAACGATGAACAAAGTGGCTCTTTTCATATTGTCCTACATTAGCCGGTGCATGGTTTGTTAGTTTAGAACAGGCTTGCGTCGGTTGAATAGTGACGCCCATCTCTTGGTATCGGTTGCCTTCCTTTGGGCAAAAATATTGAAAGGCAACCATCCATAACTTATTCCGTAAGATTTGATAATGCGCATCTTCCTAGCTATTTTTCTGAATTCCATTTGCCTATTTAATCTTCAGGCACAAGATTCCCTGAATATGACCCTGCTTGCTCGTTGGGACGACGATTCGCTGCCGATCGCGTCGCCTAATAATTTGCGGGTGCAATATAGTGGCTGCTGGGGGCTGGCCGTAAATGAGCATGAATTTGCCATATTGGGCGGCGCAAGGGATATACTGGTTTTTGATATAACTCTGCCTACTAAACCAGAATTGGTTGCTAAGTTTGAAGGTCAAACAAATACTGTTTGGCGGGAGTTTAAGTCGTATAAAAACAGAGTTTACGGTGTATCTGATGCAACAACAGAGGGCTTAATGATCTTTGATTTTAATAATGCACCGGATACCATAATCCGGACATACTACAGCAATACCCTTTTTAACAGTGCGCATACTATTACCTTAGATACCAGTTCTGGCCGGATATACTTGAATGGTTCGGATGCTGCCAACAATGGCCTGTTGGTACTTGACATTAGCCAAGATCCGGATAAACCCAAGTTACTTGCCTCATATGGCTTGCCTGGCGGTTATATCCACGATTCATACGTGCGCAATGATACGGTTTACGCTTCGTCGGGATATACTGGTTTTTATGTTTACGATTACACTGACCCAGGCAATCCCAAAACATTGGCCAGCTTGCCTGCTACAGGCGGATATCATCACAACAACTGGTTAAGCCAGGATGGCCATTATGCTTTTGCAACTGAAGAGATTCCGTCGGGAAGGCCCATTTTAGTCATTGATCTTCAGGATATTGAAAATGCCAATCTTGAAGTCGCCGCATCGTTCATAGATCCACTCATGACTGCCGGGCAATACAATGCCATTCCCCATAATGTTTATGTTAAGGATAACCTGTTGTTTGATTCACAATACGAGGACGGGCTGCTGATCTACGATATTAGCAACCCCTTATCGCCCAACCTGATTGGCTATTATGACACGCACCCGCAGAACACGCAGTATAACACCTACCGCGGATGTTGGGGTAATTATCCTTGGCTGCCATCCGGGACGATCATTGCCGGTGACATGCAGAATGGTTTGCAACTACTCAAATTTACAGGTTCAACTAACGCGGCAAGTGCATCGACAAATCACGATGTGCATATTTACCCTAATCCTGTAGATGATTTACTCACCATAAGTCTGCCTAAGACCAACCAAGGTCGATATATCAGGCTATTAAACCTTTCAGGACATATTTTATCTGAATATACCTGGTCCACCACTGACGAAACCTATAAAGTGCGGCTACACGACTTGCCAGCCAGCATTTACTTCATCGAGATTCGTTTTGCTAGTGGGGATATGGCAATTAAAAAAGTGCTGAAAAAGTAATTCACGGTTTCATACAGGCATAAAAAAACCGACCATGCATATGACGCATGGCCGGTAGTTGCTTTCTAACAGTATGTCGGTAAATTAGAATCTTTTAAGTTCAAGGAGAGTTTAAAAAACAGCCCTCCGCCCTTTCTCATTTGAAAGGGCCGGAGGGCCCCCGCCTTCGGTTTATTCTTAACGGCAATGAATGCCGGGTTTTACTTTACTTGTCAGGGTTATCTTCAAACTAAGTGCATCTCTACCAAATTCCTGACCGTCGAATATGAATGCAAATATATAGTAATTTTTCCACTTGCAAGTATTTTTCTACCGCTTTCTCAAAAAAAACGCCATTCCCTCATTTTTATTTTATCAAGAGCAGGAGATTCTGATTAAATAAAATGCAAATTCCGAGGAAAACACTTTACGTTTTTTTTACATTTTTAAGAAAACCCTGCCAAACCTGGAAAAAATTCAAAGCAAGAAAAAAAATCACATTTAGGACGAGCACATGCAAAAAACGTCACGTTTTAGGCAGGAAAAGGGAACTGTGACCATTGAATAGATTCAGCACACGCAAAATGACCTTCCGGACATTGTCTCCGCCCATGAAGACCACAAGGGCGGCAGGACAGCGGTTGTTGTGTTTCAACAATGTGATGGATTTGGGAAAGTGGTGTGAACCCAAACCGAGGAACCGTTGAACAAAAAATTGCTGTAACCGGTGCATCTACAGCCGAAGCAAAATGCATCGGGGCTGAATCATTTACGTAATTCATCATGGCTCCTTCCATGAGTGCTGCCGATTCCAGAAAATTAAGTTTACCAGCCAAATTCACGACCCTCGAATGTTTAACTGTAGTGGCAATTTGATCACAGGCGCCTGCATCTGACGGTCCACCGAGCAAAAAAATCAAATACTTTTCAGGTAATTGGTTGATCAATTCTATCCATTTGTGCTGTGGGAATTGTTTGGTAAACCAAACTGAAGTCGGTGCAAGACAAACGTATTTCTTATCCTGTGGAACAATTTTTCGGATTGTAGCATAATCGTTTTCGGAAGGAAACAAGCGCGGCGGAAAAACGGAGTCATCGCTGAGGTGTCGGATAAGCCCAAGATTTCGATCAATTTCGTGTATCAAAACTTGATCTGAACCAAAAACATGAGGGACTTGAAGGGTAAAAAAACGTGCAAATGGATTTTTGGAAAAGCCGACCGTATTCCGGGCATTTGAACATATTGTGAGTAACCCTGCTGCGGCAAAGCGTTGACAATTGATAATCCAATCATATCGTTCCAGGCGCAATTGTCTTGCAATTTTTATAAGCCCTCGATATTTGGATTTCTTTTTATCCCAAATCCAACAATGATGGATATGTGGATGATTCTTCAACAGGCCTTCATTGCCTTTGCGCAGCAAAAAGTCGATTCGTGCATTGGGGTAAAAGGCACGAAGTTTTTCCACAATAGGGGTAGCCAATACCACGTCACCAGTAAAGGCGGTCTGAATAATCAAAAATTTCATTGCAGTCATTTCCCACTGGCAGGTGGAGGTCCCAGCATTATTCTTTTTTTGTGTAGTTCAACTTGAGCGGAACGGATTCATCCGCTTCAACAGCTTGAAAAAATGCATCAAGGAAAGCGGTCATTTGTGCTGACGATTCACTGGACAGATTCGAATTTCGGCACCAGGCGTATAAGGTAGGTTTCTCCGCCAGAAATTTATTCCGCGCTTTACGAATAGATTGTTCATTAATGCCCTGCGCCATCAAAAAGCGATCACGAACTGTTAACACCCCGCTTTCAGCGCTAGGTGATGCATACGGCGCACTAACCAACCCGGAAAAATCAAAATCATAAGGTACAGGTATTATTTTAGCGCTGTCAGGAGGCTGCAGGAGCATAATATTCCGGCAAGAAACTATTTCCCAATCCGTATTCCCGATGAAGTATTGATGAAGTGCCATTAATGCAGCATAATCGGCATCTAGTTGCTCAGGTGTCGTCCCCCAATCTTGTACAATGGTGCAATGCGTACGTGTGGACACTTGTTCCTCATGTTCGACCAAAAGACCAAACATTTTTTTGGGACGTTTTTTATTATGGTCCTTCAAATGCAACCGAACCAACCGCGCCCGAGTGCTGTAATCTGGGTTCAAACTTTCATACATCCGATAGGCAACATACTCCCTAACGATTAGTTGATCATTCTCTGAACGATCCGCGCAGGGCAATACCAATTTTATTTCGTTCATGGCATTGAACTGATTTTCCTGCAGACTATCCTTAGGAAATTTCAATTTTATTGGTGGTATTTCACATCGTTTACGACGAAATTTACCTCGTGTGCGGACTTCAAGTGTGAAGGATTTACCAGCTTCATCCGTGAGCGTTGCCGGGATATATTCCGCATTTTTTCGATTATCCATCAAACTATCAAGATCCAACTCCAATAATATTTTAGCGCCCTCTTTCTGCGTAAGGTAATCGAATACGGATCGAATTTCAATGCTATCTTGCCCAAAAGCAGAATAACTGAATAACACACTACTAATAAAAAAAACAACCTTAATAAACTTAGTTCTCATAGTGATGGAAAATGATTTGGTTCCAGCTAAGTTAGGGATAAGAAGGCAGATTCAAACATTAGAAGCAGGCAGCCCACTCTTAAACAAAGACCTACAAAAAAAATGATAGGAAGTACGAAAAAAATTTGGGGAAATTCAGTCAGGCTATATCTTTGCAGCCGCTTCTGAAAACAGCATTTTATGCGGGAATGGCGGAATTGGTAGACGCACACGTTTCAGGGGCGTGCGCCTTCACGGGCATGCGAGTTCGAGTCTCGCTTCCCGCACACTCAAAATCAAGGGTTTATGTGTAACAGCATGGACCCTTTTTCTTTTGGCTTTGGCTGGATTTGGGGACTTTACGTGCGATTTGCTTGCAAATTCTTGCGAGTTGCTCCCCCAAATAACTTAACTCATAACAAATAAACTTCGCGACAGAAATAGTAATACCTTTGGTTAGAAATTCTCAGCCACTAATTACCATCCCTCCCCTATTCATCTGCTAGTCATTCTTTTAATCCCCGGCCAGCACCAGATATATGCTACCGGCCCTCTTCATGAAAAGTAATTTCCGCAATGAGAACTTTGCTACTCAGGTATTCTTTGAATTGCCCCATAATCCGGCTCCACCGAATGTCTGTAAGGCGACTGGCCATTTGTTACCTTCTTTCCCTGAATTTTTACCATCCTGCAAGCGCCCAGATCGTCATCAACAATCCAGTCTTTCCTGTGGTGGGCGATACGCTTCATTATATTTTCGGTAACCAAGCCGGGGCTATTAACCAGATTTTCACCCCGCCCGGTGGACCCCAGGCATGGGACCTAAGCGGCTTGCAGCCAAGCCAATCCTGGAACCAGATCATGAAAAATCCGGCAACGGGTTCTGCTTCCGGCTCCTTCCCGGGAGCATCCATCGTGTTCAATCCGCTAAGTTCCAATGACCAGGTTTATTTGCAAGTCACCGGTAGCCAGGTACTTGACATGGGCTATTATGGCCTGGACCCAATAGGCTTGGGCTTGACCTTATTGTTTGACAGGATACCAGACTTGGAGCAATCCTGGGCGCCGATGGATTTCTTTGCATTTATGCCCCATCAAAGTTCTTCCAATGTTTTAACAGCTTTCGACGCACCGATAGCGCCGCCCATTTTGCTGAACCTGGTGCCGACAGCCGACTCTTTCCGTATACGGATTACACAACAGCGGATTAGCAGCATCGATGCCTTTGGTACGCTGGCCATCCCCGGTGGCACCTTTGATGTGCTGCGGAAAAAACAAACGGAGTACAGGTCAACTGCTGTGGATGTAAAGGTGGCGCCTTTGGGTTGGATAGATATATCCACCATCGGCGGTCAACCCCTTCTCCCTTTGGGGACGGATACTATAACAACCTTTCATTTTCTGAACGATGTATCCAAGGAAGCCATCGCCATATGCACACTCAATACGGCGCAAAACACGGTAACGAATGTTCAGTACAAAATGACATCCATCCCGCCACCGAATGCGGGCCCCGACCAAACGCTGTGCGAGACCACTCCTGCCCAATTGAATGCGACGTATATGGCCGGAACACCAAGTTGGAGCGTAGTGAGCGGCCCTTCTACCTCCAGCAGCCAGTTTAGTAACACCTCCGACCCACAAGCGATATTCACACCGGCCGGTGGGCCGGGTGCGTACACATTGCGCTTCACCGTCACCGACGGCATGAATTCGGCATCCGATGACGTGATCATCACCTTTAACCAGGCTTCAACCATTGATGCCGGCATCGATCAGACTGTCTGTCCAAACGACACCATCAAGCTGTACGCCGTGCTTTCAGGTGCAGCGACCAGCATGGTCTGGCAACTCAATGCCGCCTACGGCAGCTATGTTGGTCCGAATACCGACCCGAACGCAAAATTCCTGCTGAATGCCAACGGGAAGGCACAACCTTTCATTCGGTTTGGCGCCATGTCCAACGACCCGACAGGGCCTTGCCCAGGTGGCGTGGATACTGTCACCATTTTTATCAACTCCGCAGGCCCGGATCAAACCCTGTGTATTTCCGACGGATCGGCACAGTTAGGAGCCGGTGGTAGTGGCTCGTGGAATGTCGTGAGCGGACCGTCTACTGCCAGTAGCCAGTTCAGTAGTACCACCAACCCGAACGCAACCTTTACACCCACAGGAGGGTTCGGCACGTACACTTTGCGTTGGACAACTGTGAACTGCTCCGATGACGTCGTGATCACCTTCAACCAGGCTTCAATCATTGATGCCGGCCCCGATCAGACGATTTGCCCGAACGACACCATTTTCCTGCAGGCCACACTCTCCGGTGTTGCCATCAGCATGGTTTGGGAAAAGAATGTGGCGTTTGGGACTTTTGTAGATTCGGATACTGATCCGAATGCCAAATTTGTCTTGAATGCCAACGGAAAGGCACAACCATTCATTCGCTTCGGCGCCATGTCCAATGACCCGGGTGCGCCATGCTTCGGTGGTGGTGTAGATACCGTTACAATTTTTATCAACTCCGCCGGCCCTGATCAAACGCTGTGTATTAGCGACGGATCGGCACAGTTGGGAGCCGGTGGTAGTGGCTCGTGGAATGTAGTAAGCGGCCCATCAACTGCCAGCAGCCAATTCAGTAGCACGACCGATCCAAATGCAGTCTTTACCCCGGCGGGCGGATTCGGCGCGTACACACTGCGCTGGACAACAGCGAACTGCTCCGATGATGTGCTGATCACCTTCAACCAGGCTTCAATCATTGATGCCGGCCCCGATCAGACGGTTTGCCCTAACGACACCATTTTCCTGCATGCCACACTCTCCGGTGTTGCCACCAGCATGGTTTGGGAAAAGAATGTGGCGTTTGGGACTTTTGTAGGTCCGGATACCGACCCGAATGCCAAGTTTGTCTTGAATTCCAACGGACAGGCACAGCCATTCATTCGCTTCGGCGCCATGTCCAATGACCCGGGTGGGCCATGCTCCGGTGGTGGTGTAGATACCGTTACAATATTTATCAACTCGGCCGGTTCGGATCAAACGCTGTGCGATGAACATGCCCAATTAGGAGCTGGTGGCAGCGGCACTTGGAGTGTGTTCAGTGGTCCATCGACTGCTAACAGCCAGTTCAGCAGCACCAATGCGCCAAATGCAGTCTTCACCCCAGAAGGCGGACTTGGCACATATACCTTGCGCTGGACTACTTCAAACTGCTCCGATGATGTGCTCACAACCTTTATCGAGGCCGCCATTATCGATGCCGGCCCTGACCAAACGGTCTGTCCGAACGACACCATCAAATTGCACGCGACACTCTCTGGCACGGCCACCAGCATGGTTTGGCAACTCAATGCCGCTTATGGGAATTTCGTCGGCCCAGATACAGACCCAAATGCAAAATTCCTACTGAACGCCACTGGTAAGGCGCAGCCGTTTATCAGCTTCGGGGCCATGACCAACGACCCGGCAGGCCCCTGTCCAATCGGTGTAGACACCGTCAAGATATTTATCGGCGAGCCCATAGCACCGACATGCCCACCACACCTGATGGTTTGCTACGACCAGCCAGCCTTTACTCTTACCGGCGGCATGCCGGCTGGCGGGTTTTTCAGCGGTCCGGGAGTGAGCAACAACATGTTCAATCCCGGAGCAGCCGGACTGGGCGACCACGTAATCACCTTTTCGGCCTTGGATATCAATGGCTGTTTAGCCCATTGTACCTTCGTAATAACTGTAGACAACGGGGTACCAATCAATATCATTTCGAACAATACCTATTGCGCTGGGGAACCGGGCCCAGTTATTGGGGTAGATCCTTCGTTTGTTGGATTCCAGTACCAGTTGAAGGACGCCGATGGCGCTAATCTCGGCGCCCCGGTAGCCGGCACTGGTAGTGCTATTTATTTCGGTGCATATCCGAATGGCTTTTACCGCGTAGTTGCTACAAGCGCACAGTGCACTGGCAATACAACAGCAACAACTCAGGCGACACCAACAAACTGTCGAATCGACATACCTGATTTCTGCGATTGTAATTCACCAACGGGATTCACTCCGGTGACGATCAAAATCAGTGCCCCTCCGGGCATGAACTGGACGGTTAAGGATCGAATTGGACTGTACGAACAGCAGCAGCCTAACCTGCCAATGCCTATCGGTACGTCTATGACCTATATAGGAAACAACATGTACCAGCTATTTGGCGCTCGCGCAAATAATGGTTACTGGGTACGGATGACGAATGGGTTTACGGATTTTGATATAATGGTGGGAAATCCTTCGTGGTAAGGTTTATGTATTTGCCATTTTTTCTGACTTTTCCGGATTTCCGTATACAACGAATGCAATTTGTTTTTGACCTACGGAAATGAAACTGGCAACAGACTCCTTTTTAAGGATTCCATAAATGTATATCGTAAGGCTCCCTAGAGCTAAAATTCAAAGGGTTGTGGATAGAAAAGTCCACAACCCTTTGAATTTTAATGAATCCGGCAACGCAGATGGGTTAACACTACTTGAACTACACTCCATTTTAAAAGCACCAAGTTAAAGCCCGCAGAGCCAGGATTATGACAACAAAAAAGGCCTGCAAAATACAGTTTGAAAACTGTGCTTTGCAGGCCAACAAAAATTGATTTGCAGGATTTACTTTTTGCTTCTCGAATTTTTGGTTTCCAGAACGTCTTTGCGGAGATCTTGAGCCAGATTTTTCAAATCCTGCATGGCTTTGCGCACGCGACCGCCAGCAGCGTTATTACCGGCATAAAATTTCTCAACGTCTGATTCTACTTCAGCTAATGTTTGCTTGATGGTTTCAAAGATTTTGCTCATAACAATAATGTGTAAGATGAGTTAATAAGGCCGTAAATGTACAATATTCTGCGGATATCCATACTTTTTCAAAAATCTTAGCCTCCCGGAAAATCGGTTACATAAAAAACCTCGGGTTCGACATCCCTTTTTTCCGCTTGACCAGATCAGCATATACCAGCAACTCAAAGGTGCCACCGGTATAAGACCGAAGGTTGGTCAATGTCAGGTCATAGGAGGCGCCAACTCCAATACGCGGGTTGATTTGCCAATAAGCCAAAAGATCCAGCGATTCCCCTTTACCATCACCACCGGCCCGATAGGCTAATCCCGTTGTCACTTTTTCCTTGATTTCAAGGTTGAGTGTCACGTCTACATCAATGGGTGCATGATGAACATACTTTACCAGCACGGCTGGAAGCAGGTTAAAATCTTTACCCAGCGGAATTATCCCACCCGTTGTACCATAATAGTGTCGGGCTTCACGAGCTGTTTGAACATCCGGATCCGTATTCAAACCAATATTATTCTGCACAATGCGCGGCACAGAAAAGCCGATGTAAAGTCGCTCCTGAAAGGTGCCGTAAATACCCGCTCCAAAGTTTGCATACGCATCATTCATGCGCTTGTTGTCCAGCGAAGGGTCGTAAGCCGTTAGTGGATTCGCCTCAGAAAAATCCAGGCTAAGCACCCTTAGTGTCCCGGAAACGCCGACCCGCAAATTAAAATTTTCAGCTGCTATAACATTGTAGGAATAGGTGGCCGTGAGTTGTACATCATCATGCAAGCCAATGCTATTGTGCGATAAAACCCCACCAACACCAACACGTTGTGTAAATACGGGTGCATGCATACTTAGCATGGCCGAACGTGGCGCGCCATCTAATTTATACCATTGATTGCGATAAACAGCGGTCATCGTTGGCACCCCTCGAATACCGGCATACGCCGGGTTATAGGAGAGTTTATTGTACATAAATTGGGTGTACTGGTGCTGCTGCTGCGCAAAAATTGACAACGGCAAGAAGACGATCAATAACAAGAAATAAAATTTATACATATGGCAAATTGGTTGACAGTTTAGCGAAATACTTCAATAAAACCACTCAAAGCAGCCTTATTCGGATCAGGTTTGAAATAATAAAAATAAGTGCCATCTGGAAGTGGCTGGCCGGGCTTACCATCCAAGGTGCCACGCCAGGCTTTATCCGGGCTATTGTCGTATGGCGACGCCTCATAGACCTTGTCGCCCCATTGATTATAAATCACCATGGAATTTTGCGGATACAAGTCACTCCCCAGGCAAGGAACCTCCAGGTAATCATTGATTCCGTCGTCGTTTGGCGTGATCACATTCGGGATATATGTGCAGAATGTCTCGCGAACATTGATAGTCACGACAGCCTGGTCACAAAGATCCGGACAGGCTTCCGAGCATAATTGATAGATAAAACTGACATACCCGTTATCAAATCCTGCCTGGTAAGAAAACAAGCCATTACCTACTTCCGTAAGCCCCGCAAGATCGCTAAGCAGGGTTACTTTAAAGTCGTCATACTCGAAGTAATCATTCAGCACCACATCTATTGAATCCAGGATAGCACCTGTTTCCACTTCAAATTGAAGATCATCTACGGCGTCCGGTTGAACAGCCTGCCGCACCAGTGCAGAGTCCAGCGGCGTCAAACAACCGTTTACGCGTGCCTGTACGGTATAAATACCTGTCAGCGCCGGGCTCAAATTCTGAATAAGCAGATTATTTTGATCGGGATATGGCGCAAACGGTCCATTCCAGATATATGTGGCGCCCGGAATAACCGGAGTCGACAACGTAATATCATCGCCTTCGCAGCCTATTTTGTCACTGATTTGCGGGTCTAGCGGATTGAGTGGTAGCACTTCCAACTGCACCGAACACAAGGCTGAATTCCCGGCATCGTCTGTCGTTTGAAACTCCAGCAGATGTGTACCGATTTCAAAAAAATCGCCTGTGGCTAAGCCCGTAATCTGCTCCACTGCGGGTGGTCCGCAATTGTCGGTAGCGGATGGCAAGTCAAATTCGAGTTCAATACCATCACAGCTCAATACAGTATCTGTTTTTTGGATAAATTTTCCACCGTCAACCAATACTGCGCCACTTATATCTACCAAAACCGGAGATGCCGGGCAATCAAATTGTGGAGCAATGCTTTCCGTAACGGTAATATTAAAGCTGGTTGTTGCAGTATAACCCAGGGTATCGGTAACGGTATAAACAACCGCCGTAGTCCCCACCGGGAAGGTGTCGCCGGGCATGTAATTTGACGTAACCGTTGCCGGTGCACAAACACCCGTAGGATTAGGTGCGGCCCAGGTTGCAATAGCAGAACAACCGATAAATGACTGATCAGCAGGGGTGTTTGCAAAACCAAGCGGCGGGCCAATCACAGTGACTTTAAACGTACAAGTGTCGGTATTGCCACTTGGATCTTCCACCAAAACGAGCACATTGGTGTAACCAACCGGGTATTTATCGCCAGGCATCGGCGACGCCGTCACCACGGGGTCCGGAACGCAATTATCGGTAGCCGTAGGCATGATCCAATCCACGGTTATTTCACAATCGGTCCCCGAATTCACCACGATATCCGCAGGGCAACCACTAAACTGCGGCGCGACAACGTCTACAACGGTTACCTCAAAACTGCAACTGGTTGAGTTCCCCCAAACGTCCACTGCAGTATAGGTTACCGTGGTTTTAGTTTCTGGAAAAACTGTTCCGGGTTGAAAATTGGACATCAACGTATCCAGTTTACAATTGTCCGTAGCTATGGGTGGAGTCCAATTTGCCAGGGCCGTACAGGTATCCGTTTGCAAGTCAATATTTGCCGGGCAATTCGCCAAAACAGGCGGTATGGTTTCATCGACCGTAACGACAAAACTACAGGTAGCCATATTGCCCGAGGTATCTTGCGCAGCATAGGTAACGGTTGTAAAACCGGTTTGGAACATGGTACCCGACTGGTAATCAGCAATTGCCGGAATTGCGTACGAATCGCAAACATCCGTCACAGTTGGAGCCGCCCAGTTAACCATGGCTTCACAACCCGTATCGGAAGTCGTCACTGTAAAATCTGTTGGACAATTGTGCAATACAGGCGCTGTTGTATCCGCCACAATAATTTCGAGGCTACAGGTTGCCGTATTGCCGCTTTCATCCTTGGCCTCCAGCACCACAATGGTTTTTCCTACCGGAAAAACACTGCCGGTTGGTATAGAATAGGACACTTCAGGCGCCAGCGTACAATTGTCTGAAGTAAACGGCGCCTCATACGTGACCACTGCCGAGCATTGATCGGCATTACCATCAATTTGTACGTTTGGCGGACATTGAATTTCAGGAGCTACGGTGTCGCGCACGGAAAGCATTTGAACGGTTTGCACACTGTTTCCACAATTATCCCATGCTGTCCATTTTCTTTCAAGGATATATGTGCTTGGGCTGGTACTGCTCACCACAGTTTCGCCTTCATAAATGATTTCGACTGCGCCGTCGCAGTTATCCGTAGCAATCGGCGTTGCCGGTAACGGAACAACATCACAACCCACAACGGTATCTGCAGGTGCAAAGGTGAAGACAGGTGCCGTGATATCCTGCACGGTCAGCAATTGGGTTGCGGATTTTGTATTTCCACAATTATCCACCGCAATCCAGGTGCGCAACAAAGTATAGGAATCCGGGCAGGCGCCATCAGTACGCGTTTCGCCTTCATAACTGATCGTGACCGTTGGTGTGCAGTTATCCTCTGCGGTTGGCATGGCAACAGCTGGAACAGCATCACAATTTACTGTTGCATTGGCAGGAACAAAAGTGAAACTGGGTGGCGTAATATCCTGAACCGTAATAATTTGCTCGGTTGTAACCGCATTTCCGCAATTGTCGGTAACGGTCCACTGGCGCCGCAAGGTGTAGTTGCCCGGGCAATTACCGTCGGTGCGGACTTCGCCGTCAAATACGATCAAAACATCAGCATCGCAATTATCAGTGGCTGTTGGTGAAACGATAGCCGGTACAGCAGCACAACTACTGGTAACAGAGGCCGGAACGAACGTAAATACCGGAGGTGTGAGGTCATTGACTGTAACTACCTGAACGGCCGTAACTGCATTCCCGCAATTATCCATTGCCGTCCACTGGCGGTGTAAAACATAACTGTCCGGGCAAGCACCATCGGTCCGCGTTTCGCCATTGAACACAATTTCAACATTGCTGTCGCAATCATCCGATGCAATCGGATTGCCAACTGCCGGGACGGCGTCACAGGATACCGCTACATCTGCCGGCACAAAACTGAAAACCGGAGCCGTAAGGTCCTGAACGGTGATTATCTGTTCGGCGAGTTCGGCATTGCCGCAAACATCCGTAGCAGTCCAACGCCGCCGCAAGGTATACGTGTCAGGACAAGGGCCGTCAATACGCTCTTCACCTTCGTAGGTAACCGTAACATTTAGTGTACAATTATCCTCGGCAGTCGGATTTTCTACTGCCGGAACGGCGTCACAATTCACCGTCAAATTATCAGGGATAAATGTGAAAAACGGCTTGGTGGTATCCTGTACAGTCAGGTACTGCGCCGCCAATACGGTATTTCCACAATTATCGGCAGCAGTCCACCGGCGAATCAACACACCGCCACTGGAGCAGTCGCCATTCGTCAGAAGTTCAGTGGTTGCCGTTATTGTTACATTGGCGTCACAGTTATCCGTAACGATCGGTGTAGACATACTTGGGATGGCCTCGCAATTGACAGTAGCATCTGCCGGAATAAAAACAAAAACAGGTTTGGTCGTATCCTGTACGGTAATGATCTGTTCGGCAGAAATGACATTCCCGCAATTGTCCGTAGCCGTCCAGCGGCGGCTCAATTGGTAGTTATCAGTACAAGAACCATTTGTTCGTGTTTCCCCTTGGTAAACAATGGTTACCACTGCCGTACAATTATCCGTCGCAGTTGGTGTTTCAACAGTCGGGACTGCATCGCAATCAACGGTCACATTGGCCGGCACAAAAGTGAATTCAGGTGTAGTAATATCCTGCACCGTGATTTTTTGCTCAACGACCGCACTATTACCGCAGGCATCAGAAGCCGTCCATTGGCGTACCAAAACATAAGTGTCGGGGCACAAACCATCCTGGCGTTGCTCGCCGTCAAACGAGATATTTACGTCGACAGTGCAATTATCCGTTGCTTCCGGGTTGCCAACAGCCGGAACAGCCTCACAGGAAACTGTTACGTCGGCCGGTACAAATGTGAATTCCGGTTTTGTAATATCCTGAACGGTCAATATTTGTTCAGTAGTTGCAACGTTTCCGCAGTTATCCGTCGCAGTCCATGTGCGAACCAGGGTATACGTATCCGGGCACAAGCCATCGGTGCGCACTTCGCCTTCAAAATTAATGGTTACATCAGCAGCGCAATTGTCGGTAGCCGTAGGTACACCCACCGCAGGAACTGCATCGCATTCAACGGTTATATCAGCCGGAACGAAGGAATACACCGGTGCAATCAGATCTTGCACCGTTATCCGTTGTTCTGCCAGGTCAGTATTGCCGCAATTATCTGTTGCGGTCCAGCGGCGTATCAAAAGGTAAGTGTCCGGGCAAGCGCCATCTTCACGGGTTTCGCCATCATAATTTATGGAAACCGCACTCGTGCAATTATCCGTCGCAACCGGTGTTCCCAATGCGGGCACATCGGAGCAATCTACCGTCACATCAGCTGGCACAAACGTGAAAACCGGCCGTTTAATATCTTGAACTGTAAGCACTTGCTCGACAGTTGTTGCATTCCCACAATTATCCACAGCAGTCCATTGCCGGCGCAAAGTGTATGAATCCGGGCATGGGCCATCCGTTCGTGTTTCACCGTCATAACTGATAAGTGCATTCGAGGCACAGTTATCAGTTGCCGTGGGAATGCCGAGGGCTGGCACACTTTCACAGTCAACAACTTGGTCCTGTGGAACGAAAGTGAATACCGGAGGCGTAACATCCTGCACAGTAATAGTTTGAACTGCGGAATCTGTATTTCCACAACGATCCTGTATGGTCCACTGACGTGTCAAAACATAAGTATCCAGACAGGGGCCATCTGTGCGTGTTTCACCATCGTAAATTATCAACACATCAATCGTGCAATTATCAGCGGCTGTCGGTGTTTCCAAGGCGGGAATTGCTTCACAATTTACTGTGACATCAGCCGGAACATAGGTAAACACCGGCTTTGTTAAATCCTGCACGGTAATCGTTTGGACAACCATCGCAGTATTTCCACAGTTATCAGCCGATGTCCAGCGACGAAGCAAAACATACGTATCGGCACAAGGGCCATCCTGGCGAACTTCACCATTAAACGAGACAATTACATCAACCGTGCAGTTGTCCGTAGCGGTAGGGTCTTCAACAGCCGGAACTGCTTCACAGCTCACGGTCACATCTGCCGGCACATAGGTGAAAACCGGTTTGGTAATATCTTGAACAACAAGTTGCTGTGTTGCTGTCGTTGAATTGCCACAGTTGTCGGTGGCTGTCCATTTGCGCAATAAACTATAGGAACCCGGGCAGGCGCCATCGGTTCGGACTTCTCCATCATAGGTAATGGCAACTACAGATGCACAATTATCGGTAGCCTCCGGGTTACCAGGATCAGGGACTGCATCGCAGTTGACTGTAACATTGGCCGGAACAAAGGTGAATACCGGAGCAACATCATCCGTCACAGTAATCAGTTGTTGTGCCAGGTCGGTATTTCCACATACGTCAGTTGCGGTCCAGCGGCGCAAAAGTGTGTAACTGTCTGCACAGGGGCCATCAGTACGAATCTCACCATCGTAGGTAATATCAACTGTTGAAGTACAATTGTCGATTGCTTCAGGCATGCCGGGCAAAGGAATCGCTTCACAACTCACGGTTACATTTGCCGGCACCAGGGTAAATTCAGGGCGCGTGGTATCCTGAACCGTCAGCATTTGTTCAGCCATCGCCGTATTCCCGCAATTATCCATGGCAATCCAACTCCGGGTTACGGTACCGCCGCTGGCGCAATCGCCACTTGTCTGGGTAACGCCATTAAAAATTATAGTAACATCGGCATCACAGTTATCCGTAGCCGTGGGCGTACCCAATGACGGAATTGCCTCGCAATCCACCGTAGCATCCGGTGGAATAAATGTGAATACCGGGGCAGTCAAATCCTGAACAAAAATACTTTGCTCGGCTGTGCTGGTATTCCCGCAATTATCCGACGCCGTCCATTGGCGTTTCAAGGTATAACTGTCTGTGCAAGCACCATCAACACGGGTTTCACCATCATAAGCGATTGAGACAGCGGCGTCGCAATTATCGGTGGCAGCCGGAGTACCGACAGCCGGAATAGCATCGCAACTCACGGTCATATTGGCTGGGACTGTTGTAAATGTTGGCGCGGATACATCCTGAATGGTTATGATCTGTTCTGCTGAAGCAGTATTGCCGCAATTATCGGCAACCGTCCATCGACGCACCAAATTGTAATTATCCAGGCAAGGGCCGTCAACGCGAACTTGTCCGTCATAGGTGATCACTACAGATTCGGCGCAATTGTCAAAGGCGACCGGTATTCCAACTGGTGGAATTGCATCGCAGGAAAGTGTAACATTTTCGGGAACAAAAGTGAATATTGGATCAGTCGTATCCTCAATAGCCAAAGTCTGCGTACGCACGGCAGTGTTTCCACAGGCATCAGTGGCCATCCACCGGCGTTGCAATTGGTAGGAATTGGGACAAGAACCGTTGACTCGAATTTCATCTAAAAAACTAACCGTCACATTTGCCGAACAATTATCGGAAGCCGTTGGGTTGGCAAGTGTTGGAATGGCATCACATTCAAAAGTCCCATCCGCCGGAAACGACGCGAAAACCGGCGGCGTTACATCTTGTACTGAAATAAGCTGCTCAGCTGCGGTGGTATTTCCACAATTATCAGTAGCCGTCCAACGGCGCTGCAGGGTATACGTATCCGGACAGGCACCATTTTGCCGCGTTTCACCATCATAAGTTATCGTTACGCCTGCATCACAGTTATCCGTTGCTGCTGGTGTACCCACAGATGGAATCGCATCACAGTTTACCGTCACATTGGCCGGTACGAAAGTAAACGCAGGCTTTGTGAAATCCTCGACGGTTATAACCTGCTCTGCCGTTGCGGTATTTCCGCAATTATCGGTGGCTGTCCACAGCCGGCGCAGGGAATACGAATCCGGACAGGCGCCATTTGTACGGGTTTCGCCATTGTAGGTAATCATTACACCTGCATCACAATTATCAGTGGCAGCGGGTGAACCAACAGCAGGAATTGCGTCGCAACTCACCGTTGTACTTGCTGGCACAGTTGTAAACACCGGTGGCGTAACATCCTGAACTGTAATTTCCTGTTCCGCTGTAACGGTATTTCCACAATTATCGGTAGCCGTCCAACGGCGGAACAAGGAATAACTATCAGGGCATGCTCCGTCAACGCGGGTTTCTCCATTGTAGGCGATATTAACTCCTGCGCCACAATTGTCAGTTGCAGAAGGCGTACCCACTGCCGGAATGGACTGGCAGTTTACCAATACATTAGCCGGAACAAAAGAAAACACCGGAGGAACATTATCAGCAACCTGAATTGTTTGAGTGACCTGAATGCTGTTTCCTGCAGCGTCAGATACCCGATAGGTGCGGTTTATGATCATTGGATCTGACGGGCAGCCACTACCACTGGCAACTACATCATTGACAAACGTTACCTGCGGAGGACCACAATTATCCGCTTCGTCGGTAACAACACTTGGGTTAGGTGCAGGCACTTCGGCCTGGCACGAAATTCCGCTCAAGGGCTGGGGATTGGATGCCGTAGGTGCCTGTGTGTCGTTTACGGTAACAGTAAAAGCACAAGTCACTTCGTTGGCACCATCATCCACAATATAGGTGGCTGTGGTAACACCACTTGAAAAGGGCACGGCATTGGAAAGTTGTCCCGATCCGGATGTCGTTGTTGCCCCAGTCAGTTCATAAGAAACACCTACCGTTGGGCAATTGTCACTAAATACGGCATCAATACCCGGTATTAGTGTTGTGCAACTTCCCGGATCAGCCACCCCCGCCGCATTTCCTGGGCAACTGAGCGTAGGAGGGGTATTGTCCTCTACCTCAACAATAAAGGAATGGATTGAAGCGCACCCCTTGGAATCCGTGATGGTCACGGTGTAGGTGCCCGCTACTATATTTGAAATATTCTTGGTAGTGGCACTATTTGACCACAAATATGTATACCCCGGGGTTCCGCCACTTACGGAAAGGCTGATTGCTCCGCTTGGAACACCTGCACAGGGAACGGAAGTGGTGGTGGCATTGGCCGTAATTGGTGAGTTTACTGTAATCGTGCCCGACCCACCGCAAGAAAGTAAATAAGGCGGCGCTGGCCCATAGGGGTCGAAAATAGCCGACATATTGACTGAATAGGTGGTGGTATTGGTTGGCGCAACCGGATAAGGGCCCGGGCCAACACCAATACTCGGAGACCACAAAAAGGAGTAATTCAAATTCCCGCTCGCAATGACAGATAAATGCGCAGTATCGCCTGGCTGGCACAATGTAAAATCATTGTAATTCCCGGAACTGTCCGTTTCGGCAATAAATGCATTACAGCAAATCCCCACAACAGTGACACAACCTGCATTATTCACATCTGAAAAGGCGTGCGGAGCCGTAGAGCCGTTACAATCTACCACTTTTTCGTTTTCGAAATAGAGCGAACGAAACCCGTTACAATCCGAAGCCACACTGGATATTGGGCGGAACAGGCCACCATTAATAAGAATAACTTTTGCAGCTGGGCCCAATTTTAACCAGACATTGGAGGTCCATGAAATCACACCCCCATCAACAATTAGTGTACCCTGAAAAGGAATACCGCCAATAATTGGTTCATAGTTAATATCTACTGCAAAAGAATCCTTGATGATAATAGTGTTGGTGCCAACCGGACAACTGCCAAATGGATTGTCGGAGGCCCGGATGAAACTGTTGAACTCACAGGTTTGGGCGAACAACGTTTTGCTAATGGCCCCGGAAAGCAAAAAAGCAAGTCCTGCAAGAAAAAGTAGCCGACTCGGCCTGGAAGAGCTTGAAGCGAAAAAATTAGTACGGAATAGACTTCTGCTTAGCATAAATCAGTTTGGTTAGGAGTTTTGGTTTGTATTATTTGTAATGTTAAAGCGCGTCATACACTTGAAATGTTTTCAAAAAAGCTGATCAGTAGTATGGTAATTCGGGCTGGTTAGAGCCCATTTTCTTCTCGAAGTACTGTGCGGGGTACGTCCTGAAAAGGGGTGGATAAGCGCAACAGGCTAAAAGCCGGATGCTTTTACGAGATCACGAAAAACCGGGGCAGGAAATGGGATGAGAAGATTGTGCCAGCCTCTTCACAGCTGCAATGTGTAGGAAGTTTGCAACTTGCACCAAAAATATCGCCGAAAGGCAGGGGAGACAAAAGAATTAAAAGAAGAATGGCCAGGGCCAAGGTATTAAAAATCCCTCCAAATAACGGCCCAATAATGTGCCAAAAATGATTAAACTGTAAACATTTAGAACTTATTGACAAATCCTCATACACCCACTTGGGTAATTTGACTCCTGCACATGCCATATCTTTGTCAAATTAAAAGACTATACTGAAATATGATGCGTATACTAACCCAAATCATTTGCTGCTTTGCACTGTTTCTCGCCCAGCCATTTTGGATAGCGGCACAACAAACGCCTCCCGATATCCGACCCATGTTGAAAAGCCTCACGCAAACCCAGAAACTTCAGGTGCAGGAATACCTTCGTCATTTGGGTATTGATTTGGAAAACGAAATCCAAAGTGCCTACCAACAAATTTCACCAGCTAATCAACAAAAGGCCATTCGTTACGTCGATATTTTAAAGAAGGATCCAAGTCAAATCCCCCCTGCACATATTAGTTGGAATCGTGATACACTTTTCTTTGACGATCTTGTCGAAGGTTCGTCACTCATCGATTCAATCCTGGTTACCAATACGGGTGATACCCCCTACATGATACACCGCACCAAAGCTATTTGTGATTGCACCATCTTGCAAGCACCCAAGTACCTCATTATGCCTGGCGAAACTGCCGTTTTGCGACTCGAATTCGATAGTAGCGGCAAACTTGGCCCGGTGATGCCAGCCATCATCATCTATGACAATTCCTTCCCGAACAAGCGCAGCATCCTCTACCTCAAAGGCAATGTTTCTGCACGAAAAAAACTGCGTAAATACCCGTGGGAGGACTGATCCTTTTTGATCGCCTTTTAGAATTCTGACGTACCCACAAACTTCTGGTCATCCTCTGCCTTGCGCCTTTGTCAGGTTCCCGACGAAATCTTTTCTGGGGCAGTTGTTCACAGCCTTTGATAGGGTGCGCATTTACCCCATTGAAAAAGGTGAAAAATCCAAAAAATAGCCAATCTACCGGCTATTTCACGCAAACCGTTACTATGGAATTATATTTTGTTTCTTGACAAAAGACCACCACCCTGCGAAATGATAATCTATGCTTCGGGAATTATTAACAAATTTATTATCAAAACAATCTGTTCGCCATTAAGAATTCCCTTACTTTTGCGGCTTATTTTGACTGACATGAAAAATATACGAAACATCGCCATTATTGCCCACGTAGACCACGGGAAAACAACCCTGGTCGATAAAATGATCCACGCAGCCAAAGTCTTTAAAGACCACGAAGTCACCGGGGATCTTATAATGGACAACAATGACCTGGAGCGGGAGCGTGGAATAACCATCCTGGCCAAAAATGTGGCGATCAACTATAAAGATGTAAAAATCAATGTTATCGACACCCCTGGTCACGCTGACTTTGGAGGGGAGGTCGAACGCGTCTTAAATATGGCAGACGGCGTATTGCTTTTGGTTGATGCCTTTGAAGGTCCGATGCCGCAAACGCGATTTGTCCTGCAAAAAGCCCTTCAACTTGGGAAAAAAGCCATTGTTGTAATAAACAAAGTTGACAAACCCAACTGCAACCCCGATTGGGCTCATGAGCAAGTTTTCGATTTGATGTGTGCACTCGATGCCACGGAAGACCAACTCGATTTTCCGGTACTTTTTGGCTCTGCTAAACAGGGATGGATGGGACATGATTGGAAAAAACCAGCAGAGGATATCACCACCCTTTTGGAAGATATCGTAAAGTATATTCCCGAGCCTGTAGTGCAGGAAGGCACAACGCAAATGCTGATCACCTCACTGGATTATTCCAATTATGTAGGTCGTATTGCGGTAGGCCGTCTTCGCCGTGGCACTTTGGTTGCAAACCAAACGGTTGCGTTGATCAAAAAAGACGGCGCTGTTCAGAAGCATAAGATCAAACAATTGTTTGTATTTGATGGTCTTGCAAAAAAAGAAACCGAACGGGTAGAAGCTGGTGACATCTGTGCCGTAGTTGGCATGGAAGGTTTTGAGATAGGTGACACCATCGCTGACCAGGAAAATCCGGAATCACTGGAGCGCATTGCTATTGATGAACCAACAATGAGCATGTTGTTCACCATCAACGACTCGCCCTTTTTTGGCCAGGAAGGCAAATTCGTGACCAGTCGCCACGTGCGCGACCGCTTGGTTAAGGAATTGGAGAAAAACCTCGCTATGCGAATGGAATCGACCAACAGCGCAGATGCATTCATGGTATTTGGCCGTGGTGTGTTACACCTCAGTATTCTCATTGAAACCATGCGCCGGGAAGGCTACGAATTGCAAATTGGTCAACCCAAGGTAATTGTCCGTGAAATTGACGGGGTAAAACATGAACCGGTTGAAGAACTGACCATAGATGTGCCAGAACCGGTTAGCGGCAAATGCATCGAATTGGTTACGCGCCGGAAAGGGGTAATGAAAAGCATGGAACCCCGGAACGATCGATTTATTCTTCGATTTGAAATCCCCTCTCGTGGTATTATTGGCTTGCGTTCCAATATTCTAACTGCTACCCAAGGCGAGGCAATTATGACCCATCGCTTTATCGCTTATGAACCTTGGAAGGGTGAATTGCCGGGTCGCCAAAACGGCTCGCTTATCGCTATGGAAACAGGTATGGCTATCCCCTACTCTCTGGACAACTTGCAGGATCGTGGCATATTTTTCATTAAACCCGGCGAGGACGTATATGAAGGCCAGGTTATCGGTGAAAACAACCGAACGGGCGATCTGGTCGTCAATGTAACTAAAACCAAAAAGTTGACGAATATGCGGGCCTCCGGATCGGACGACAAGGCTTCAATAGCTCCACCCCGTCAGTTTTCATTGGAAGAAGCACTGGAATACATCCAGGAAGATGAGTATGTAGAAGTTACGCCGAAAAGTATTCGTTTGCGTAAAATATACTTGAAAGACCACGACCGTAAAAAAGCACAAAAAGAAGTGGCAATGGCTTAGTTCCAATTAGCCTACCTTTTGTCTACCCGCTCGCTTCGGATGCATGAAACCATTACCAAGTTCACGTTTTATGCAACAAAAACTATTTCTCAATTTTTACGTTTGAGGAGAAATTCTATTTTTGCAGGCATTTTCCGACACTGAAAGCGCAACAATTTTGAGAATTCGAATCCGCTTCGGTTTTAAATTTCACGAAATTGCGCACTTTTTTGCAGGAAAACCGGCAAAACGCCCAACGAACAAAATTAAATTATTTATTGTGTGGCCCCCAAGTGCTGCTAAAAGCAACAGTTTAAATATTCTGGCCATCTGGTAGTCTTGGCAAACCCAACACATTATCAAATTATGCGGACAAAACTAAGCAGCTTCTATTTTGACCTCCCCGACGAACTCATCGCCCAATATCCTGCTCCCGAACGTGACCAGAGCAGATTGATGGTAGTACATCGCGATACCGGTAAAATTGAACACAAGGTATTTAAGGATATTCTGGAATATTTTGACGAAGGTGATGTTATGATATTCAACAACACCAAAGTTTTTCCAGCCCGTTTGTATGGTCAAAAAGAAAAGACAGGAGCAAAAATTGAAGTGTTTTTGTTGCGGGAATTGAATCACGATGCACGGCTTTGGGATGTTTTGGTTGACCCGGCAAGAAAAATACGCGTAGGGAATAAACTATATTTTGAAGACGAGAACGGAGAAGACGCCTTAGTGGCTGAAGTAGTGGACAACACGACTTCACGCGGCCGTACAATTCGTTTCCTGTTTGATGGAGCCGAGGAGGAATTCCAACACGAATTGTCAAAACTCGGCAACACTCCACTTCCCAAATACATAGACCGGGAACCTGAACCAATTGACCGGGAACGCTATCAGACAATTTATGCTAAAGAACTTGGCGCTGTTGCTGCACCCACTGCCGGGCTCCATTTCAGCCGCGAACTGCTAAAACGCCTTGAATTAAAGGGCCTTAGTTTCGCAGAACTTACATTGCATATCGGCCTTGGAACTTTTCGTACCATTGATGTGGAAGATCTTTCCAAACACAAAATGGAAGCAGAATATTTCCGTATCAGCCCGGATGCAGTAGACAAAGTAAATGCCAGCAAAATCGCAAACAAAAGGGTATGCGCCATTGGAACGACAGTTATGCGCTCCATCGAAACCGCTGTTTCTGCAGAAGAATTGCTTAAGCCTGTTGAGGGCTGGACAAATAAGTTTATTTATCCACCCTACGATTTTCATATTGCAAACTGCATGGTGACTAATTTCCACTTGCCCAAATCCAGCCTCATGATCATGATCTGTGCATTTGGCGGAATGGAGTTAATCCTGGATGCCTACCACGAAGCAGTTAAAGAAAAATATCGCTTTTTCAGCTATGGTGATGCCATGCTGATTTTGTAAATTACCATTACCAAACAACTAACAAATTAACCGGATCTCCTATGTACTGGACCCTTGAATTGGCTTCGCATTTGGAAGAAGCTCCCTGGCCTGCCACAAAAGATGAGCTGATTGATTATGCCATCCGTTCCGGCTCACCGGGCGAGGTTATCGACAACCTCAGTGAATTGGAAGATGATGGCGAGATGTATGAAGGCATTGAAGATATCTGGCCAGATTATCCACGCCACGATGACTTTTTTTTCAACGAAGATGAATACTAACAACTGACATTCAGTAGGGGTAAGCCTGAAATCGTCGGGTAACCCAATAACTCGATATGGATCCGGGAGCCAGTTCATTTAAATGAACTGGCTCCCGTTTTTATTCCAAAACACCACTGCAACAAATGGCTGAAAATCAGGAATTTGAAAAACCAATCAACCTAAATAAATTCCGACAAATCACAAATATTGTTCTTTTTAGCGTTGGGCACATCACTTACTTTTGTATTGCAATAAATGTGTAAGTCCGAATATTTAATTGCTCAATTAATCTGCATAAATATTCATTTTATGTTCCCCCCTTGCTGCCCGATGAAAATTGGAACCCTTGCTCGGAAACCTTTTTAATACCTGGCAAATTCAACTATGCAAACTATGAACACGAGCAACAAGATTCAATTTTTCAGTAATCTGCCTCTTTTTGACGCCTTAAGTCCGGTCGAATTAGAGCACCTGGCCGATATTGCTCAATATCGATGCACACCAAAATTTCAATTCATTTTCATGCCGGATGAAGCAGCGGACCATCTTTATTTCTTAGTGAAAGGACGGTTAAAAACCGGAACATTCTCTGTTGAAGGCCGGGAAGTTATCAAAGAAATCCTTCAGCCCACCAGCGCTTTCGGCGACCTGGCACTCGCAGGCGAAACTACACGCAGTGAATTCGCTCAGGCACTTCATGATGAAGCTGAATATTTCGCCATTCCTGTAGTTGAATTTCAAAAATTGATGCAGCAAAATCAACGCTTGGTATTTGCTTGCCTGCGCCATTTAAGCCAACGCCTGCAACGGGTAGAAGAACGCCTGGCCAAATTGGTTTTAAAAGACGCACGTGAACGCATAATTGAATTTCTGATCGAAACAGCTGGCAAGGAGGGCCGAAGAGTAGGTTACGAAACCCTGGTAAAACACCATCTCACCCAACAAGACATTGCCAACCTCACTGGCACCAGTCGCCAGACCGTTACTTCGGTACTTAATGACTTGCGAAAGTCCAATCTCATTTACTTCAACCGAAACAGCATTTTAATCCGCGACATTGAAAAACTGGCTTGAATAGCCTGGCCCATCCTATCGTATATTTTGGAATTGAATTTTTCCAGTACCCAAACAAATAAATCGCTGCAAGTTTGATGTTTCGAAGGCTTCCTGAACACTCAGGAGGCCTTTCGTTTTTTGCAATCAGATCAAACGCTATAGATTCTACACTCCGTCGCAATTTCTGTTTCCGGAAAAACGCTGCAAGCCTCTGCCAAATGCCGCTCCAAATCCGTATACCGCCCCGAAAAATGCCCAAGCAACAGTTTTTTCACACCGGCCTTCCGGGCAATTTCAGCTGCCTGACGAGCCGTCGAATGGTAAGACAATCGGGCTTCCTCCACATGTTCATCTGTAAACGTAGCTTCATGATACAGTAAATCCACACCTTGCACGGCTTTCGCTACCGTATTAGAAGGCGCCGTATCGCTGCAAAACGCATAGGCACGCGGTGCAG
The DNA here is from genome assembly GCA_020636075.1 of Lewinellaceae bacterium. Lineage (GTDB taxonomy): Bacteria > Bacteroidota > Bacteroidia > Chitinophagales > Saprospiraceae > M3007. The sequence continues at coordinate 713,325 of JACJYO010000002.1, forward strand.
TTGGCGGCAATGTAAGTTCCGAATTTGGAATGACCCGGCCATCAGCAAGGAGCAAGTCTTCACCATTTTTGATTTTTTTAATATCCGGGATTGCGATTCCATACTCGTCAATTTTTTCCTTGCGAATATTTCTCGGCTTTTGTTTTTCCCGGAATAACCAGCCAGAGCAATTGCATCGATGCATCAGCGGGATCGTGTAAACTTCCACCTGCTTGTTTTCAAAAACCAACTTTGAAACACTGGCATCCACTTCATGAAAAACAAGCTCGTAAGGAAATAAAACACCCGACAATCTGGCGGTTTGTTCAATCAACTCCTGCAAGCCCGGAGGTGCGTACAGCTCCAGTTTCTTTGTGCGTTTTTTCAGGCAATAGGAAGTCAATAGCCCGATCAACCCAAATACATGATCCCCATGCAAGTGGCTGATGAAAATTTGCTGAAATCGATCATAGGGCACACGGCAGTTGTACAACTGCTGCTGCGTGCCCTCGCCACAATCAATCAGGAAATAGTGGTTTTCAACCTGTAAAACCTGCGCCGTGTAATTCCGGCCATGAAACGGCCCACCTGAACTGGTGCCGAGGATGGTAACTTGCATATGGTTGTTTTTATGCACCACGGAGGCACGTAGGACACGGAGTTTTTCAATTCAAAGAAATTGAACTCCGTATCCTCCGTGCCTCCGTGGTGAAAGCAATTCAACATTTATCGAAGCACAATCGTACCCGTGCGCCGGCTGATTTCCCGAACAACCTCCTGTAGTTTGATGTGCACTTTTTGCAGGCGCACCAGCTCTTCCAAATCGCCGGATTGGTCAACCGCTTTTATCCGCTCCTTGTTGATTTCCAGGATTTTATTCAACTTCTGGAGTTTGAACATATTGAGCGCCTTATGCGAGTCGGCAGAAAAATTCAATTCTGGTTTTGGCTGGCTTTGTAAAGGCAAACCTTTTCTTCCCAACGTGGTGAGTAATTGTGCTCACTATTTTCAGATAGAACTTCAACCGCTAACACCCTAACTGCTTCTAATTGGTGATGCAAAAAAAATATTGATCCGTTATTATTTTGCCTTCTAATAGCATTTGATAACACTCTTGCGCTATTCTACCGAAAATGGGTTTTCAAAATTATTAAGTGAATCTTCGATATCAGAAAGTATATAAGCCGCTACTGTGGTATTCTCATTTGGCAAGTGGTGACCTCCGAACTGAATTAAGAGTCCAATTATTTCACTTTCTTTAAGGCTTGTATTCTTACTCTGAGGTTCTTTATGTGCTGAATCGAACAAACTCCTGTTCCGGAACATCCGGCCGGTTGTCCGTCCGGCTTGGTGCATCTGTGGCGGCCCCGGGCTGGCGCGCGTCCCGATCCGCTTTTTTGCGCAAAGCAACATTGATCAGTTTATTCGTTTCCTCATGCAGTACCTGCTCCGAAACATCCATCAACGAAGAGCATTCCTTCAGGTACAAGCCGCGCTTAATCGGGTCCGGAATCAGGGCTATACTGCCCATTATATCTTTGATCAAACCCGCTTTCCGGATGGGATCACCTTCAGTTTCTTCCAGCAACAGCTGGGTTTTAAAAAGGATAAAATCTTTGGCTTCTTTTGAAATATACTCGCCGAAGGCTTCCGAACCAATCTGTTGCACAAAACTATCCGGATCCTCCCCTTCCGGCAGCAAAACAATTTTCACATTCAAATCCTGCTCAAGCGCCAAATCCAATCCCCGCAGTGCAGCCTTGACACCTGCAGGGTCGCCGTCGTATAAAATCTTGAGATTGTTGGTATTGCGCTTAATCAACTGCAATTGCCCTTCGGTAAGCGAGGTGCCACTACTGGCGACCACATTTTCAATACCGGCCTGGTGCAGGGAAATGACATCGGTATAGCCTTCCACCAAAATGCATTCGTCCTTTTGGCGAATTGCCTTTTTGGATTGAAATGCGCCGTAGAGGGTTTTGTTTTTTACATAAATCTCCGTTTCGGGGCTATTGATGTACTTGGGTATTTTTTTGTCCGACGACATGGTCCGGCCGGCAAAGGCCGCCACTTTTCCCGAAAGGTTGTGGATAGGAAACATGACCCTGCCACGGAAAAAATCGCGGTTGCCGTCCTGGCTGCTCAGGCCTACTTTTCGCAATAATTCCGGACTGTGCCCTACCACCTTGGCGCGCTGCAACAGCAAATCGGGCAAATTCGGAGCATAGCCCAACCCGAAACTCCGTATCGTATCCTCCCGGATACCGCGTTGTTTGAAATAAGCCAGCGCCACGGATTTGCCCTCGTCGGTATCAAAAAGTTGCGTTTGAAAATGCTCCAGGGCAAAATCATTGACAATGTAGAGCGAATCAGCCAGTTGTTGCTCAGCGCGCTGTTCGGGGCTCTGTTCAACTTCCTGAATTTCGATATTGTATTTCCGAGCCAGCCAACGCAATGCCTCCGGGTAGGTGAAACTTTCGTGTTCCATCAGGAAGGTGATCGCATCTCCGCCTTTGCCGCAACCAAAACACTTGAAAATATTGCGCGTTGGATTTACATTGAACGAGGGTGTTTTTTCATTGTGAAAAGGACAAAGGCCAATGCGGTTTACCCCCCGTTTGCGCAGGCTTACAAAATCCTCGATCACTTCCTCGATACGAACGGCGTCGATAATTTCCCGGACCGTTTGGGCTGGAATCATGCTTCAAAAATAAGGAATTTGGGCGTTTTAATTGATCTGTGGAGCACCTTTCCCAAGATTGAATTATTTACCACGGAGGCACGGAGTACACGGAGTTTGAATTTTCCAAAAAGAAAAATCTCCGTGTACTCCGTGCCTCCGTGGTAAAAAAAAACTAAACTAGCCTTCGAAGTGCAGGGAAATGGTAAACGTGCGTGAAAGCACCTTTTCCAGAATTGTGCTTTGCTCCAGGTTATCGTTGTAAATCAAGACGTTATTAATGCCCTGGGAGACTTTAAACTCCGGCGAGAAAATGAAATACGGGAAAAAAAACTGGATCCCGGCTCCGTATTCAAACTGGAAATCCGTAGGGGCGATTTTCACCAGCCCGGCAGCCTGACGCGTACGCGAATCACTGGCCACATCGAAAACGTATTTCACACCAGCGATGAGAAACAAGCGAAAATCGTGGTAAGGCGCCGATTTGTACCGTACCTGAAACGGCATTTCCACAAAAACAGACTCCACACGACGGGTAACGGAAAGCGTAGTTTCCCCTGGCGGTGCATATTTAATGTTCCGTTCCACGAAGGAAAGCGTCGGCAAAAACCGCACATCAAAAAACTCACCAATTTTCAGGTTCGAAACAATCCCGAGGTTAAAGCCCGGACCTGTAACCGATTGGGCCTGACTGAACGAATCGTTCCGGATAAAATCTTTGGAGTGGAAAATCCGAAAATCACTCTGGTTCATGCCAAGTGTGATCCCGAAGTAATAGGATTTGGCCTGAAAATCTTTGTAGTTGAAATTATGCCCTTGCGCACGCTGCGCCACCATCTGGTTTGATGGAAACAGGCCCAAGCCGAAAACCAGGCATAGGGTAAGGACAGACAGGCTTGTAGTAAAACACCTGGCAGTTAGGCCGCCTTTTCGGCAAAATAAATCGAACATATTCCGAGTGTAAGTCGTTCGCATCGTGAGTTTTGATAACCGGTTTTGGATAAAATTTTTAGAAAATCATCGCCTTCGGGAAAAGCCTGCACACTTTCAAAAAGGTAGGTGTATGCCCGAATGTCACGGCTGGTTAAACGTCCAATCAGGGGTAAAACGTATTTGAAGTAGGCATTGTATAACTGTTTGAACGGAAAAAGACGGGGCCGGGAAAATTCCAGGATTACAGCTTGCCCCCCCGGACGCAGCACGCGCAGCATTTCAGCGAGGCCTGCTTCCAGGTTTTCAAAATTGCGCACACCAAAGGCAACTGTAACCGCATCGAAAGTTTTATCCGAAAACCGCAAGTTTTCACTGTCCCCCGTTTCCAGTTCAATTACTGAACCTAAACCTTCTTTTGCAATTTTAACCCGCCCGATGTCGAGCATTTGGTTTGCAATATCAATGCCAACCACCCGTCTTGGTTTCAGCATTTTGGCCGCCATAATCGCCACATCCGCCGTTCCGGTTGCCACATCCAGCATCTCAGCAGGCGCTTTTGCCCGTAGATAACCAAGCGCATGTCGACGCCACCACACATCAATGCCCAACGAAAGTACCCTGTTCAGCAGGTCATACCGCGGTGCAATTTTGTCAAACATCCGCTCGACCTGCACTTTTTTACTTTCCGCCGCACTTTGGTAAGGGGTGACAATTGGTTTCTCTTTCATACACGTAAATAATGACGCAAAAGTAAGGAAATGGGTTGTTTTGAAGGTTAGAAGGTTTCGAGTTAGAAGGTTACTAGTTATTCACCTTTTCGGGGAGTTGTACAACCAGAAACTTTCTAACCCAAAACCTTCTAACCAATTTCAACCCAATTGAATATTCTCAACAATCTCCAAACCGTAGCCAATAAACCCGGTGCGTGGTTTGGGGTTGTTTGTCAATAGCCGGATCTTACTGATATTCAGGTCGCGAAGAATTTGAGCGCCAACGCCAAAGTCTTTTTTGCCCATGCTGGTGTGTAATTCAAATTTCTCCGGCTCGCCGTCTTCCATAAACTGCTTGTAAATTTTGAGCCGGCTCAGCAAATCAGATTTATCGCCCTGCCGCAAATAAACAAAGGCACCCTTGCCTGCTTCGGCGATGGTTTTCAGCGAAAACTGGATCTGCTCGCCATAATCGGCCAGTAGGTTACCCAGAATACCGCCGGTCTCCGACCAGGAATGCACCCGCACCAACACAGGTTCGTCTTCATTCCAGTCGCCTTTTTTAAGTACCAAATGCATATCTCCGGTAGAAATGTCCGTATACGCCACTGTCTGAAAATCGCCGTACACAGTTTTCATCGTAGTTTCCATTTCGCGACGGATCAGCCGTTCGGTGCGCATGCGGTAGGCAACCAGATCGTCGATGGAAATAATTTTCAGGTCAAATTGGCGGGCCACTTCCACCAATTGGGGCAACCGGGCCATGGTACCATCCGGGTTCAAAATTTCGACCAGCACACCGGCCGGGTAAAAACCGGCCATGCGCGCCAGATCAACGGCCGCTTCCGTATGGCCGGTACGGCGCAGGACGCCACCGTTTTTTGCCCGAAGTGGAAAGATATGGCCTGGGCGTGCAAAATCGCTTGGCTTCGCATTGGTATCGGTCAGATGCCGGATGCCTGTGGCCCGATCATAGGCGCTGATGCCCGTCGAACAGCCTTGCCCGATCAGGTCGATGGAAACGGTGAATGCTGTTTCGTGCAGGGCAGTATTGGCATTTACCATCAACTGCAAATCCAGCTCTTCAGCGCGTTTTTCTTCGATTGGCGTGCAGATCAACCCCCGCCCATGCGTCGACATGAAGTTGATCATTTCCGGGGTGATCTTTTCGGCAGCGCAGATAAAGTCACCCTCATTTTCCCGGTTTTCATCGTCGACCACAATGACAATTTTTCCGGCACGGATATCTATAAGTGCTTCTTCAATGGTATTCAGTTGATTCATAGCATCGGGAAGGTGGTTGGTTTCGTAGGTCGGTTGGTCAATACTGGTTTGAGCTAACATATTTTAATTGGTGGTGATCCACATTTATTTTAAAAATTATCCTCGAGACGTGCGTTGCCAGGTACCTTCACGAATCCCCCGCAACCATTTGAAAAAACCATCGATAAGTGCCAGATTCATGGCCAGGAAATAAGCCAGGTTTTTTATAAGACCCCAAGGCTTACGTTGAAATTTATTTTGAAAAAAATTAAGTCCCAGCACTGCAACTGTACCGAGCGTCATTAGCCAGAACAAGCGGTTGAAGAATTGGTTTTGCAAGGCCAGTACCCCCACCGATAAAAACAATAGCAGCAGAAAAAAGCCGCCAAACCAACGCAGTACTTTGTGCGAAAAGAAGGCAAAACCCAGGCGTGTTATTGGCGGCAATATCCAACGCCGGAACCGGGCCAGGTTTTGAAAACTCCCCGCGGCAATCCGTTTTTTGCGGCGATACTCGTCGGTTACCCGGTGCGTGGCCCCTTCAAAACACTGTGCATCCAGGTCATTGATCGCTGCATAGCCTTTTTCCAATACCCGGAAAACCAACCAAAAATCGTCGACCAGCGACCTGGGCGGGATCGGTTCGAACAAGTCGGCGCGCAAGGCATAACAACCGCCAAATGGCCCGATCATCATCCCCCAGGCCAGGCTTTCCCAGTGTTTCAACTGCACTTCGCCGCTCAGATAACGCTCCTCGCTTCGGCTGATGCCCTCCTGGCGCAGGCCTTCACTGCGCATGTGCGCATCGACCACGCCGATTTTCTGATTTTTGAAATGCCGCACCAGTTGAAACAAAGTTTCCGGCTCCAGCATGACGCTGGCATCCGTGAGCAGGAACAGGTGTTGTGCAGTTGCAGGAAATTGTTTTTTAAAATCAGTCAGCGCCAATTGAGCGAGGTCATTGATCACCGGCGGTTTTCCACGGCGTTCCGGGAAAGGAACAAAGTGAATATTGGCGGTGGGGTTTCGGGCAATCCAACCCGCGATAAGTTCGTGGGTATTGTCGTCCGAGCAATCCGAACCAACGTAAACCTGCACTTTTTCCGCAGGGTAGTTGATCCCGAGCAAATTGTCCAGTTTTTTGACAATAATCCGCTCTTCGTTGTGCACCGACATCAAAACCGATACTACCGGCAGGTCCGCGTCATTCGGCTCAAAGACAATGGCATTGACCCGCTTGCCACGGGCAAACACCCGCATCAGGAAGGGGTAAAACACATAACTGTGCAGCAATGCTACCAGACTACCCCAAAAGATGATTTGTGCCAAAACCTGCATCGGGGCAAAGGTAATTTGGTATTGCCGGACTATAACGGCATTCGAAAAGAATTTGATTTGGAAATGACCCGAATGTGGTCTGAATAACTAAGCCAAAGCATCAGTTGCCCAACCAAAGCAACTTTCCCACCGTGCAGCCACCAACATGCACGGCATACAAACCGGCCGGCAACGATTCCGGGCGCAACTCCAGCCGGTTTGGCCCGGCAACCAGATCCAAGTGTTGTGCCCACATGATACGCCCGTCGGTTCCAAGCAGTCGCACCTCCGTTTTTTCCGGATTTGCATGCTCGAGTGACAGCACAAAAAATCCGCGGGCAGGATTGGGAGTCAAGACGGCTGGCCCAACAACCCGCGCTGGCGCCGACCAGATCATCGGGTGCACAATACCCTCGTGGTCATAAACCTCCGCAGGCAATCGGCTGGATTCCGGCATTAAAACTTCTGACAAGGTCGTATTCCGCGAGGCGCGCAACTCCAGCGTGATTACAGGCTCAAATGCCCTGGCCGTCTCCGGGTAGCCGGAAGACCAACTGACGGCCACACGGCCATCTTGCTGGTGCCAGCAAGTCTCGTCGAAACCGGGCAGGTTGCCTGACCGAACGCTCAAAATCTCCAGAGCTTCCGGATCAAAGCGGAATGCCGCTTGCAGGCCCAACACCTCAACAGTTGCTTCCGGACGAATGTTAACTGCAAACCGTTCATTGGCAGTCACATCCGGGTTATCTAATTCAAAATGCAGCCCGTAGGCGCCCCGGTCCAGCGCAGCCTGCAAACTGTCGGGAATTGCATTCCCGTTGACATCGCCTTTTTTTATGGCTAAAAATTCGGGGCATTCCTGGGGAAAAATCGAATCCAGCGGTGGCGAGAAAACCCAGGAAGTTGCATTCGGCAGACTATCATAAACACCCAGGATGAGTTTGCGAATTTCAACAATATCAAAAGTGGTGATGGTTCCGGAGTTATTGGCATCGCCGGCAACAAACTGCCAGGGCGCAGTGAAAGGGGCAATGCCCAAAATTTGCTTGTTTATCTGCACCAAATCAAAAGTGCTTACGCCATTGAGCGGGTCGTCGGTTTTTGACGGGATCATTTCATAAAATGGCAGGCTGGGCAGCCCCGAAAAATTTTCCAATGAAAAAACGCCGTCTTGCACCTGTGAAAACACCGGGTTTCCACCTGGAATGTTAACCTGCAGGCCATACTGTTTCAGCGTATCGCCCTGAGTCGTCAGAATATGGCATTGCGGTACCGCCAATAGCTGATCAATCTCCTGCTGGATCAAACCCATGGTTGAGGAGGCCCCGCCGCCGCGCACATCGTAAATCACCTCACCGGTGCCTGGAGTGATGATTACGAATGTTGGTGTACCGTAAAACGGACCGAATTGCCCGCTTTTGTACGGTTGAACAGCTTCCAGGCTACCGCCCTGTGAGCCGACACCGGGCATCGCCAGATTTTTATCGATTTTATACTGCGAAACAAGTGTGTTGACATCCGCGCTTTTATCGCTGAGCATGAAAAATTCTACCTGCCCGGGATATTGCATTTGCACATTTTCGTACAACGTTTTCCAATACGGGGCATGTGTTGCGCAAGGCGGACATGTTGTAAAAAAAATCTCCAGCACAACCACCTTATCCTGGTTTACATAATCGGCATACAAATTATGGGTATTGCCGTCGGAATCGGTCACGTTGAAATCGGGCGCCTGGGTCGCGGCTAGTGTTGAAGAGAGGAGTAAAAAAACGGGCAGGAGTATTTTTTGAAACATCGATTGCGGGAATTTTTTGGCAAATTAACACATCAGGACATCTTTTCCCGGTGTAAATTGTTTTTTCAAAATCCCAATGCCGCCAATCCGACAAAATAACAACACAGATGGAAAAAGATTCAAGCAATTGGAACAAACTCACCAAGGAAGAGGAGTATGTGATTGCCCAAAAAGGCACCGAACGCGCTTTCACCGGCGAATACTGGGATCATAAAGGCGACGGCATGTTCATCTGCCGCCGCTGCAATGCACCGCTGTATCGCTCGACGGATAAGTTTGACAGCGGCTGCGGCTGGCCATCGTTTGATGATGAAATCCCTGGCGCAGTCATCCGGGAAACGGACAATTCACTGGGCATGCGCCGCACGGAGATTATCTGCGCCAATTGCGGTGGCCACTTGGGCCATGTTTTTGAAGGAGAGCGCATGACGCCGAAGAACACCCGGCATTGTGTGAATTCGTTGTCGATCCGGTTTGTGAAAGCAGCGGACTGATTGCCCTATTTGCTGGCCCTAAAATTTTTTCTAACCCCAAAATCAGTCTCTCCTGCTCAAATCCTCCGATGCTTCAATAACCAATGGTCTTCCAGTGGCTGACAATCTTTTTGCCAACCAGGTCTGCATGTTTGCGCTTGAATAAAACTTCTCCGATCCACACCGCCTGATTTGTATCCGGATCGTACAACTGCACAGCAATTCGTTGCCGTTCAACATTATGGGGGAGGCCTGCCTTGCGATCAGGGCTATTTGCCCATTCATCCTGAAACAAGCGGCCAAGTACAAGATGGGCATCCGGCCGGGCTTGTCCAACCGGAGCGCCGGTTGTGGTTCCGGTGAAATCCTCCAAAACTTCGACGCCCTGGGCTTTCAATTCGGTTTTAAATCCCCTGATCACAGCATCGTATATTTTTTCAGATTCTTCGGAAACAAGTCCGGCATCGACCTTGATGTAAATCAGGTAAATCGGTTTTTCAAATGACTCATCCCATTTGGCGGACAAGCCCATGGAGCCCATGCGCAGGGTGGTGCATTGAGTATAAGCTGAAAACAGCAGGAAAAGGAAAATTGGCGTTTTCATGTATGGAGGTTATTATTTCAATGACCGGAGATGTCAATCCTGCCGATCCGCGCGTGCTTCTTCCCGTTTTTCGATGTAGTCCTCCCAGATTTCTTTGTAGTCATACGACAAATAAAACTCGGAGTCGTAGGCGCCCCATGCGCCGTTTTCAATTGCCAGATTGAGCCGGCGAATGGCATTTGCCGGCACCTGCAATACGATCACGTGCCCCAGGCCCATGGCGATCGTCCAGGAAATGATGCGGGCGTCCTCCGGCGGGAACATATCCCAAAAGCCCTGGGCTTCCAAAACCCGGCGGATTTCCTGCAAATTTTTATCCTGTTGGTGTTTAAGGATGAGCGTGACCATCACGCTGTCTTCCAGGGCTATCGGTTGCGGTTCAAAGGATGGGCCGGGAGAACTGGGTACCTCAGCCGGTTCCTGAGCGGTTAACATGCCGGGCAACAAGGCCAGGAAAAGAAGGACAAAAAGCTGTTGTATTTTTTTCTGCATAGTACCAAAGTTATTGCTGCTGTATTGTCAAAAAAGTAGGGTCAAATATACAGCGTTCGGTGCGGCATTTTTTTACGCAGAAATAGCCGGGCACTTTCAATTCAGGGCAGGCAGAAGCCCCTTTGCCGGATTTTTACCAAAATCAATTCTTTTTCGGCAAATCTTGTAAAACTTCTTTTTGCATCTAATTTTGCCGGGACCAACACGCAAGCTAAAACGATAAAACCATGCGCAAACACCCAGCAGGATTGCCCTATCTGTTTTTCACCGAAATGTGGGAACGCTTCGGCTTTTACCTCATGATCGGCATTTTTTTGTTGTACATGACGGATATCACCGCCAACGGCGGCATGGGCTTCGACCGAACCAAAGCATCCGATATTTACGGCACCTTCATTGCCCTGATCTATGTGACACCGTTTATCGGCGGTCTGCTTGCTGACCGTGTACTTGGCTTTCGACGCAGTATCATTATTGGCGGGATTCTCATGGGAGCAGGCTATTTACTGCTGGCGGTACCCAACAACCAGACCACGTTTTACCTGGCACTGGCGCTGATGATCTTCGGCAACGGTTTTTTCAAACCCAATATCTCCACACTGCTCGGCAACCTCTACAACGAAGATCAATACAAAGCCCGTAAAGACGACGGTTACAACATCTTTTACATGGGCATCAACATTGGCGCCCTGATCTGCAACTTCGTAGCAGCCTACCTGCGCAACAATTATGGCTGGGGTTATGCCTTCGCAGCAGCCGGTATCGGGATGTTTATTGGGGTCGGTATTTTCCTGACCGCCAACCGCCACATCGCCCATGCCGATGTCCGCAAAGAAGCCAATCCCGCCGAAGCTGGTGTAGCCACACTGTTGTCGTCGGTGCTGTTGCCGGCCATCATCACCGGTTTTTTGGCCTGGAACATACCGGGCAATATATTCGGCACCGACTCCACCGACGCCTTTATTTTCGGATCCATACCGGTCGTTGCCTTTTTCCTGTGGATACTCTGGAAAGCGGCGCCGACGGAAAAGCCACGGATCAAAGCGTTGCTGTCTATTTATGCCGTTGTGATCGTTTTCTGGGCTGTTTTCAAACAAAATGGCACGGCACTGACCACCTGGGCGGAGTTTTACACCGACCGCTCCATGCCGGCCTGGCTTGAGGGGCCAGCCAAGTTTATGGGCTCCGATCAGGAAATCGCCAACATCCCCGATACCTTCCCCATTTACGACGAGCAGTTTCGCACGACGAAGGATCCCGTGACAAAAAAGATCGCCACTGCGCCGGACATCCTGCCACCTTACCTGAAAAACCTGCCCCGGGATGAATGGCCTGCGCCAGGGCAGTCGATCAAAGTTGTTTCCACGGAAATATATCAGTCGATCAATCCATTTTTTGTCATTGTGCTTACCCCCTTGCTCGTCTGGTTTTTTGGGTTTTTGCGACAGCGAAAAAAGGAACCAACTACTCCTGGTAAAATCGGTTGGGGTCTGGTCATCACGGCTCTATCGACCGTGGTTACCATTTTCGCGGTCTATGCCTGCCACAACGGCACCGAAAAAGCCTCTGTGGGTTGGTTGATCGGCGCGTACGGCGTAATTACCCTGGGCGAATTATGCATCAGTCCGATGGGGCTATCCACCGTTTCCAAGATGGCGCCTCCGCGCATTGCAGGACTGATGATGGGTGGCTGGATGCTTGCCACTTCCATCGGCAACAAACTCAGCGGGGTGCTTGCTACCATGTGGGATAGCTATGACAATAAAGCGAATTTTTTCTGGGTAAACTTCATCCTGCTGGCAGTTGCTGCGGCAGCATTATTTTTGATGTTGCGGTGGTTGAACCGCATTTTTCGGGAGCAAGGTTTAACCTAGCAAGTATGGATAAACTGACCGGCAGCGCACTTTTTTTTGCGCCCGGTTTTTTAAATTTGCAACAAGCGTATCTAATCAACCATATTCGAAAAATAACAGAACGGATAATCAATTATGGCACGCAAACAACGGATTACCAAGCAACGGCAAAGCGCCCGTGATCGTCAGGAAATGCGCAAATTCCTCACTATTGTAGCCATCTCTTCGGCAGTGTTAATGCTTTTACTGTACTTCATTTTTGCCCGGTAGTTTTTCTAAACCGCCAAGACGCTAAGACGCGGAGTGGAGAGTCTTGATGCTCTGCGTCTTAGCGTCTCTGCGCTAATAATTCAGGACAACCGGTTTTTATAATCCCGGTATGAAAACCGTTTCACCACATCCAAGTGGCCGGCGGCCCGCCAAATTGCGATAGCCGGATGCGTCACACCGTTAAACGTTGTGGTTTTCACCATGGTGTAATGGATCATATCCTCAAATATGATCTTTTGACCCACCTTCAACGGCTTTTCAAAACTGTATTCTTCCATAAAATCGCCGCTCAGGCAACTAACGCCTCCCAAACGGTATTGGTGTTTATCGCCCGGCTTCGGTTCTGAATTTGCAAAGCGCACTGCAGGCCGGTAGGGCATTTCCAGCGTATCGGGCATGTGTGCGGTGAATGATACATCCAGAATTGCTGTTTTCACACCTTTATTTTTCACAATATCCAATACCGTCGAAACCAGTACACCCGTGTTCCAGGCAATCGCGCTGCCCGGTTCGAGGATTACATGTAAGTGGGGGTACCGAGCCCGGAAAGCCTGCAGTACACGGATCAGGTGCGCCACGTCGTAGCCCTGCCGGGTCATCAGATGCCCCCCGCCAAAGTTTACCCATTTCAACTGGGGCAAAAACAGGCCAAAACGCGCTTCAAAATATTCCAGTGTTTTTTCAAGATCAAAACTCGTGCTTTCGCAAAGTGTGTGAAAATGCAGGCCTTCGATGCCTTCGGGCAGCTTCCCTTTGAAATTTTCCACGACTTCACCCAAACGGCTTCCCGGGGAGGCCGGGTTGTACAAAGCCGTGCCCACCGGCGACCACTCGGGATTTACCCGGATACCGGCGCTGATTTTTTCGGGTGCTTTTTCCAGTCTGCGCCGAAAGCGCTTGTACTGCGTCAGTGAATTGAAGGTGATGTGGCTGGAATACTGCATGATTTTCCCAAATTCCCGCGGCAGGTAAGCTACGGAGTAAGTGTGCGCTTTGACTTGCATTTCTTCAAAACACAACCGGGCTTCGCTCAGGGAAGATGCCGTGGCGCCGCTGAGGTATTCCCGTACGATTGGGAAGGCGCTCCACATGGCAAATCCTTTGAAAGCCAGGATGATCTGCACACCAGCCTCCTGCTGCACCCGGTCGATCAATTCCAGGTTTTTGCGCAGCAGGTTTTCGTCGAGCACAAAACTGGGTGAGGGTATTTTGGCAATTTCCATAGTTCTGTTTTTGTGTAAAGGTTGGCAATAAGGCACAAAAAGACGGAAAATGTGGGAGTTTTACTAAGAGCCTAGCCTGAAACCATCATTACCGCTCCTACTCCTTCAGCCACCAAAGTTCCACTTCCCCACCCTGCCGCCAAAACACTAGCGCATTTTGTTCGAAACGCCGACCTAAATCCACCGCCTGTTCCGCCGGCAATCCTGGCGCCCACCAGCTTTTTTCTGCCGGCCAGTCGCTATTTTCAGAAAGATGAATTGCCGGATACGGGTCATTTGGTAAAAAGGGCAACAAATTTGTACGCAGTACTTCCTGCCGCAAGGCATTCTCCGACTTGGATAAAATCCTGGACGCCGGATTTTCCGCCGTTAAAAAGGCAAATGATTGAAAACTACGCTCAAGTAGCCACTGTTTCAGGTCCAAAGGCGGGGAGGCGCCTATTCGAATATCGAAGGGCGGGTCCAGGATGCGATAAATCGACCGTAGGTAGGCTGCCACCAGCCGTCGGTCGAGTGTTCTTGGAGAATCTTCCAGCCTTTTTAGTACGGCTACGGGTTTTGACATACTTTTGCGGCGCTTTCAATGGGTTTACCCAAAATTCGCAACCACTCATTGGATAATTCACACTCAATAGATGGAAGACAAACAAAATAATCTCAATACGATTATCGGCATGGGGCTGATTTTCTTGCTGGTGTTTTTGTGGATGCAATATGCAACACCGCCCAAATCCGAGCAAGAAAAGAAGCAAACCCCACAAACTACGGAAAAACAAGCCGAGCCGACAAACTCAAGCACCACTGCGGAACCTACGGCCGCACCGGCGCTTCCGGATTCCGTTCAGCAACTCGCACAGGCTGCTCGCTTCGGCACTTTTGCTCCTGCAGCGCAAGGCACAGAGCAAACTGTGACGCTGGAAAACGAACTTATGCGGATAACCTTTACCAATAAGGGCGGCCGGATCAAGGAGGTTTTTCTAAAAAAATACGACAAGATCAATACCGACACTGCCGGCAACGACATCGTTTCACCCGTTCGGCTACTGGAAGATTCTAAAAACCAGTTCGAATACCTGATCCCGGCAGCGAACACCACCAATGGGGTAAGCACGGCGGATTTGTATTTTGAAACCATCAAATCGGGCAATCAGGTCGTATTTCGCGCACCTACAACCAACGGTGGCTACCTGGAACAGCGGTACACCCTGCAACCCGACAACTATCAGATTGATTACGAAGTAGGCGGGCAGGGCCTGCAGGCAGCACTGGCGCCTGGGCAAAACACCCTCCGCCTCAATTGGGTAAACCACCTTGGCAAACTGGAACGCAACCAGCAGTACGAGCGCAACATGTCGACGGTTTATTACAAACCCAACGACGATGATCCGGACTACTGCGATTGCCGGGGCAACGACTCCGACGACCTGGGCGACCAGCCAATCAAATGGATTGCGCACTCAAACCAGTTTTTCAATACCTCACTGATGGCCAACAACTTTTCCTTCCGGAAATTTGTCGGCCAAACGGAAATGCACACCGACGCGGAAAAAGACCTGAAAACCTTGCGGTCTACCGCAGTAGTTCCGTTGGACAATGGCAGTGCTAAAATGACGATCTACAGCGGCCCCAATGAATTTGACCGGCTCAGGGCCTACAATATTGAATTGCAGGACATTATTCCCTTCGGCTCGTCTATTTTCGGCGCCATCAACCGCTGGGTGGTCCATCCGCTGTTTGAAATTCTTTCGCGTTTTATCAGCAATGCCGGCCTGGCCATTTTGGCACTTACGTTTTTAGTCAAATTCCTGCTGTATCCGTTAACCTACAAAATGGTACACAGCCAGTCAAAGATGGCGGCGTTGAAACCCAAAATTGACGAATTGCGGAAAAAATTCGGTGGCGACCAGCAAGCGATGTCGGTTGAAACCATGAAGCTGTACAGCGAATTCAAGGTAAACCCGCTGGGTGGCTGTTTCCCGATATTCCTGCAAATGCCGATCTGGTTTGCGTTGTACCGGTTTTTCCCCTCAGCTATTGAATTTCGGCAGGCGAGTTTCCTCTGGGCCACGGACTTGTCGAGTTATGATGTAGCGTTCCACCTGCCGACCTATGTGTGGGGCTTTGGCAATCACCTGAGCGCCTTCACGCTTATTTGGGTGGTCACAACATTATGGTACACCTGGTACTCCATGAAGCAGATGGACAGTTCGGCCATGGCAGCCAATGATCAAATGAAGATCATGAAATACATGCAGTTCGGTATGCCGGTCATGTTCATGTTTTTCTTCAACAATTTTGCCTCCGGACTTACCCTGTATCTCTGTTTCAGCAACCTGCTGAATATCGGGCAAATGGTGGGCACCAAGCAGTTTTTGATCGACCACGATAAGATCAAAGCGCAGTTGGAAGCGAATAAAAACCGACCAAAGAAAACAGGCGGCTGGCGCGATCGTTTCGAAGCAGCCATGAAGGAACAACAACGCGTACAGGCGGAGAAAGCTAAGAAGAAAAAGTAATGACGTAATAATTTTAAAAGCGGGGATGCAACTGTCATTGCATCCCCGCTTTTTTATTTACTGAGCAGGATTTTGAGAAACGGTATAATCTGAGAATCCAACCCATTGTTGCTTATTTTCGTCTCATGCGGTTTTACCTTTCCACTTTCAAACCTGAATTGAAATCATGCAAATTATAAACCTGCTTTCCGATACTGGCACGAAACCAACACCCGAAATGCTCAAGGCCATGATGGCCGCTGAAGTTGGCGACGATGTTTTTCGTGAAGACCCAACGGTAAACGCTCTGGAAGAAAAATGTGCAGCACTGGTCGGTCACGAAGCCGCGCTGTTTTGCCCCAGCGGCACTATGACCAACCAGATTGCCCTGAAGGTGCACACGCGCCCGTTGGATGAGGTTATTTGTGATGAAATGAGCCACATTTACCAATATGAAGTTGGCGGATACGCCTACAACAGCGGGATTGGGGTGAACCTCATCCGGACCGAAAATGGCATTCTCAATGCCGACCTGGTGCAGGCCGCCGTAAAGCCGCGCTTTGACTGGCTGCCGAAAAGCAGCCTCGTGGTGGTTGAAAACACCTGTAACAAAGGCGGGGGAAGTACCTACACACTCGATACGATCAAAGGTATTCGGGAAGTCTGCAAAAGCAACGGACTGGCCTTGCACCTCGACGGCGCCCGTTTGTTTAACGCCCTGGTGGAAAGCGGCGACCATCCCGCCGATTTCGGTGCGCAAGTCGACAGCATTAGCATTTGCCTGTCGAAGGGATTGGGCGCTCCGGTAGGTTCGGTCTTGACCGGCAACCGCAATTTTATTGCCGAAGCCCGGCGGGTGCGCAAGGTAATGGGCGGTGGCATGCGTCAGGCCGGTTACCTTGCGGCAGCGGGCATTTATGCACTTGATCATCATGTCGAACGGCTAAAAGTGGATCATGCCCATGCCCGGAAACTTGCGACGGCACTTGGGCAACTAGCCTACACGGCGAACATCCGGCCTGTACAAACCAACATTGTCATTTTTGATTTGGTGAAACCCGCCGTGCCACCCCATTTTTTAGAATATCTGAAATCAAACGGAGTCTCGGCTTCTGCCTTTGGCCCGCAAACAATCCGTTTTGTGACGCACCTGGATGTCAGTGCTGAAATGATAAACCGGGCCATCGAAATCCTGAAAACCTATTCAGCAGCGGGCAACAAATCCCAACCATAGCCCGAAGATGTCCACCAGCTGTAGGTAGATGCCCGAACGATGCCGTATTTCCCTGCGTAAACATAGGTTTCACCGTTTCCGTCAAAAGCCATGCTGCGGTTGTCAACTACAACATTCAGGCGGTCATAGTCCTGGCCAAAAAGCGAATAATCCTGTGCATACCCGTTCCGGAAACATTCGCAATACGATAAATCCGTTTTCCAGCCGGCAATTTGAATTTTGGGATTAGCAACCGGGGCAAGTGATAAGCCCGTCGAACCGGCGGCATAATGGAAAAGCCGCGATTTCAGGTAGGAGGTTCCATCCGGATAGATTTTCAGGGTATCATCTTTGATGTCCAGGTAGTAGTGGTAAACGCTGTCTTTTTCCGGCGCCAGCCAGCCATCTACATCGCCGTTGTAGCGAACTTCTTCCGCAACTTGAAATCCCTTTGCATCCTTGCCAACAATCGTAAGCACCAGAGTATCGTCGGTGTACACAAAATCGTCGGTGGAGGATTGATAATACTTCTCACCCAGTAAACCGAGGTAGCGACTGGTTTGCCCAACAGCCATTTGATCGAATTGGATCGGGTTTCCTGCAGAAACAGGACCGGCGGGGCATTCTTTTTTACAACTGTGTATCAGAAGAATTGCTATTGAAAATGCGATTACATACGTGATTTGCTTAGCCATACGTTTTTGTATTTTTTAATCGTATAGACTTCTCTAATTTCATAAAACGTTGGGTTACAAGGCCCGATTTTTGTAATAATTACCGAATTCCATTTTCCAATAATTACCTTTACCTAGTTCTTTTTTCCGTTTAATACCAAATTCAACTATGGAAACACCAGTTTATTCCCAGCCGGAACCCTCAAGACCCTCCCGAATTCTCGTCGGAATTATTATCGCAGCCTTGCTGGCCATTGCCGCCTTTTGGTACTTCAATTCGCGGGGCGCATCAGACGAGATCAAATATGCCTTTGCCATTAACCATGCCTTTGAAAACCCTATTGTTTTTTACGGCGGGAAAGACTTGCGTTATGAAATCACACCGCGCGACAAGCGCTTGCTCAAGGTATATGTGCCGCCACAAGATCTTAACACGCCCAAATATCTTTTGGTAGAAGATGGAGAACTGGATTTCCTGGGTTTTGTAAAAAAGGACCAGACATTTATCCCGCTTCAACTTTATCAAATACACAATGCCCGCCCCGGAAGGCCCACCTCGCCTGTAACTGATTGTAAAACCTACATCGAAGTGGCTACAGGTACCGATAGCATTTTGGTGCTGATCGATGGCAAACACATCTTGCCCGGGAAAAAAGTTGGCCCCAACCTCTACGCCATCAATTTTTGCGAGACGACACGGCAACACGAATTTCAGGTGCTCGGATACCCGAATTCATCCCTGGCGATGAAGGGCATCCGCCCGCAAACCTTTTCCCTGACAGGGCCGGGTAGCACCGGCACCACCCGTGGATTTTGGTATAAAATCGATGCCTCGGGCGATACGATCCGCTATGGTCAGAGCCCGGCCATGTACGATATGGCACTCATAAATCCCACCCCACAACAAAACACAGGAAGTGGATCATCAAATCGCAACCTCAGACCGGCGCAATACAGTACCGACCAGGGTACGAAGAGTGCGGTGACCAAAGTGATCTTTTCCATGCCCCGGAGCATGCAGGCGCCCTGGGTATATCTGAATGAAAAACGCATCACCAATTTCACACTCAATGCGGCTCGCAACGAAGTAACTTTTTGGGTTAAACAAAACGGCCAACCCGTGAATGTGCGTATTGGAGACACGAATTGCGAGTGCCAGGCTACCGGCAAGGCCGTCAACCCGGTACTGGAACTGCGGGGCTTTTGCCAATGCCGGGATATTCAGATTTATGTTCAACTCGATCCCGGACTGGACCGATACCGCAACAAACTCCGCATTTATGTCGACGGGCAATTAACTGATATTGCCTTGCCGCCGGCCGGCCAACCGCTCATGTTCCCGGTACGGAAACTGGACCGCGATCAGTATGTTGAACTGAAACTGCTTTTGCCGGATGACACGGGCAATACCGGCTTGTTTGATGTGTGCAATTTTACGGTGCCATCGGAGGCTACTACGGTGAACCTGAGCCCTTCCTGTGGTTGTCCGACTTGCCCGCCCAACATTAAAGTTTCGGGCTAGCAGCGGTTATTTGCTCCAGGCTTCGCGCCAGTCGCGCACAGGCATGCGTTTCAACGGGTACCAGTTGCCCCACCAGTCGAAGTATTCCAGGTTATGAAAATTGAGTTTGTAGTCAAACTCACTGGGCAGATCGTAGACAAAACCGGGATAGTAAAATTCTTTCCCCAATTGTCGAGCGTACTCAATTTCGAGCAACATGGTAAACGTGCCTAAACTGCGTGCTGCTTCTTCCGGGTCGTGAATACAGTAGTTGCCAGCCATGCTGCGCTGCCCCATATGGAAAAAACTGGTCGCAATATGCCGCTCGCTATTGAATACATCAAACTCAATACCCAAGCAGGGCATCATGTGGCTCCAGGAACTGAAAAACCCGTAAATAGAAGAAGGGCGATTGTGATGGAAACGCGCTGCATGCCGTTCAAACAACAGTTCATGCCGGCGCAAAATGCGCAACGGGCGCCGCAAAATGCGCAAATCGGCATTGCGCCGCAAGCAACGGCGCTGGCTCTTACTGAGCTGAAACCCGTCGAGCCGGATGCGCAGCAGCACGACGCGGCAAGGTTCGCCCCGCCATTCCCAATGATTTCGGCGAAAAATCAGATCCGACCAATAGCACCAGCCATCCTCACAAAACTGGTCGAAGACCATTGGATGCAAAGGCTCCATCGGGATGTACTCCTCGATGTGATTCGGGTTGAAAGAAATATCCCGGAATACCGCTAGTGATTTAGAATGCAAAGCCTGAACTGTGTTTGATTTCCGGATTTATTATTGCGAAAGTAAGGTGCTCCAGGGATTTCTTTTTCTACGAACCTGATATTGTGCCTATTTTTGCCAGCCATTGCTTCATTGAAACTCAACGTAAATGTCCAAAGTTCTGATTATTGGCGCCGGTGGCGTCGGTCGTGTTGTAGCCTACAAATGTGCACAGCACCGCAGTGTTTTCAGCGATATTTTGCTGGCAAGCCGTACCAAAAAAAAGTGTGATGTAATCGCTGATGCAATCTACAAGGCGTACGGCGGCCCGAAAATTAAAACGGCCAAACTGGATGCCGACGATGTTGAACAAACCGTCGCGCTTATCCGAAAGTTCCAACCCGAGCTCGTAATTAATGTCGCCCTACCCTATCAGGACCTTCCCATTATGGATGCTTGCCTGGAAACCGGCGTCAATTACATGGATACCGCCAACTATGAACCCAAGGATGTTGCCAAGTTCGAATACTCCTGGCAGTGGGCCTACCAGGAGCGTTTCAAAAAGAAAGGTATTATGGCCCTCCTGGGCTGCGGTTTTGACCCGGGTGTAACCAGTGTTTTTACGGCATACGCCAAAAAATACTATTTCGACGAAATCCATTATCTCGACATTGTGGATGCCAACGCAGGCAGCCATGGCAAGGCTTTCGCGACCAATTTCAACCCGGAAATCAACATCCGGGAAGTGACTCAAAAGGGAAAATACTGGGAAAATGGCCGCTGGGTGGAAACCGAACCGCATGAAATCTGGAAAGACATCGACTACCCCGAAATTGGGCCTAAGCGCTCTTATCTGATTTACCATGAGGAACTGGAAAGCCTGGTAAAAAACTTTCCAACGCTCAAACGCGCCCGCTTTTGGATGACCTTTAGTGAAGAATATCTCACACACCTCCGGGTTATTCAGAATATCGGAATGGCCGGCATTGAGCCTGTTCGGTATAAAGGCATCGACATCGTGCCCTTGCAGTTTTTGAAAGCGGTATTACCGGCTCCAGAAGAGCTCGGCGAGAACTACACCGGCTTCACCAGTATCGGCTGCCGGATCAAAGGTGTCAAAGACGGAAAAGAACGCACCTATTACATTTGGAACAACTGTTCCCACCAGGCTGCATACCAGGAAACCGGCACGCAAGGCGTAAGTTACACCACCGGAGTGCCTGCGATGATCGGCGCCCGGATGATCCTGGAAGGCAAGTGGAACGGCACGGGTGTGTTCAATGTGGAAGAATTAAATCCCGATCCTTTCCTCGACAGACTCAAGCAGGACGGCCTACCCTGGCATGAAAAAGTGGATATTGATCTGGGAATGGATTAATTTGGGTTAGAAGGTTACTGGTTACTGGTTAGAGGGTTTCTGGTTAGTTCACCTTTATGAATAGGGCGACCCTCTAACCAGTAACCAGTAACCTTCTAACCTCTAACCTCTAACCTCTAACCTCTAACCAGAAACCGGAAACCTTCTAACCAGTAACCTTAAAACAATGCGCATCCTACTCGTAGAAGACGAAGAATCCATACGCGATGCTATCCGGCTCAACCTGGAGTTGGAAGGTTATGAAGTCGTCGTGACCGGCAATGGCAGGCAGGCACTCGAATTGATTGGCAGCCAGCACTTCGACCTCCTTCTCCTCGATGTGATGCTCCCGGAGGTAAATGGTTTCAGCATAACAGAACAGGTTCGTCTGACCAACAGCGAAGTACCCATCCTCATCCTTACTGCTAAAGACCTGCCACAGGATCGGGTGACCGGCCTGAAAAAAGGCGCCGACGATTACCTCACCAAGCCCTTCAACCTGGAAGAGCTGCTGCTGCGCATCAGCAAACTGCTACGTCGCAGTCAACGGGTAAAAGGTGAAGCGTTGGAACTTTTTGAATTTGGAAAAAACCAGGTCAACTTCGACACCTTTGAAGCCACCACCTGGCGAGGCGAAGCCATCACGCTAACCAAAAAAGAAGCCATGCTGCTGAAATTGCTGGTGGAACGGAAAAACGAAGTGGTAAGCCGGAACCAGATTCTGCAAGCCGTTTGGGGCTATGATGTTTTTCCCAGTACGCGAACGATTGACAATTTTATTCTGGCTTTCCGGAAATATTTTGAAGAAAACCCAAAAGAACCGCAGTTCTTCCATGCCATCCGGGGGGTCGGCTACAAATTTGTCATGTAGCCTAAATCAATTTTCCGGTAGCGTCCTCAGTTTCACGCAACTTATTCCGGCAAAACCCGATCAATTCCTGCGCCCGGGCAATTTTTTCCGCCAAAGCATCAATGCTAATTGCTTCGCTTTGCAGGTCTGCTACGATCTGTTGCAATTCGGCGTATGCCGATTCATATGTCATCGGTTCCTTTTCCTTTTTCATAGTTCAAACCAAACCTTGCTGCGGTTCTCCGGCGAGCCGTTGTAGTTTACAAAAATCTCTTCACCCGGGCTGATGTCCCGAAGGGCGTAAATATCGATGGTGTTGTTTTCAAAGTCCATTCCGTAATCTGCATTCGGTTCGTAGGCATGGTTGTACAACGAGCCATAACCCAACGCAATGGCAAACCATTCCTCATCGTCGCCCCAATCAAAATAATAGTCGTCGAGCATGGTTTGCCGCATAGCGGCCAGTTGTGCCTTGGGAAACAACAGCACCGGGCAAATTTCAATAACGCCCTCTGCTGCTATGGGTTCAGCAGCAAATACACCCATGCCGTGTACATCGGAAGGCGCAAAATAGATGGCTGCATTTTGAAGACTCATTTTACCTGGAGTGATTGAGTGTTTGAGTAATTAGGCACCTTACCAGCCGCCACCGGCGCCGCCACCGCCAAATGAACCGCCGCCAAAACCACCACCACCAAATCCACCACCGCCGAAGCCGCCGCCGCCGCCAAAACCGCCGCCGCCACCCCAGCCACCAAAGCCACCGCCACCACCCCACCAATCATCATGACGCCGGCGTGCTCTGCGCCGGCCCGCACTGGTGTAAACAGTCCCACGGCGAGCCGCACGCACAATAAAGAAAACAGCCAAAAAAATAATGACGACAAAAACAAGCAAAATGAACAAAGCCACCTTCTTAGTTGCTTTGCGTGGTCCGGGTTCGGCCTTGAATTCACCGGAAAGTGCGGAAATTATATCGTCCAGCCCGGCATTGATGCCATCAAAATACTGTTCTCCACGGAAATACGGGATCATGGTATTCCGGATAATCCTTCCGGCGGTAATATCCGGAATAGCGCCTTCCACGCCATAGCCGGTTGCGATGAACACACCCCGGTCGGGTGCCTCGGTTTTGATGAGCACCACGACGCCGTTGTCTTTGCTTTTACGGCCAATACCCCATCGGTTTCCCAATTCAAAAGCATAGGATGAACGGTCGTAATCGCCAAGGTCCGGCCGGATCATCACAACGATTTGCGTGGAGGTAGAATCGGTGTATGCCCGCAGTTTTTGCTCTAAAATGCTTTTTTCCTGCGCCGACAACCAACCGGAATAGTCGTGCACGTATACCGCGGGGTCGGGTTTGGGTGGAAAAATATCCTCGTCCGATTGCGCCAAACCTGCCGGTAGCCAGACCAGCAATACGAAAAGCACCATCCCAAGCCAGCGCAGCGGTGCCCTGCCCAGCGCCTCATATCGACCGTTAACCATAAATAATCTCATCGGGAAGTTCATTTTCGTTATCGTGCGGATCTGCCGGAAAGTGCTGTTGGAGTTGTTCGCCGATCTGATTGATCACCAGGCAAATGCCTTCGCAAGCCTGTTCTTTTAGGAGGTAATCGCGCAGCAGTTGTTTTTCGGCATCCCAAAACTGAAAACCGACACGCTCGTGAATTCCGGTATCGCCCCAAATGGCGAACAACCGGGATTTCTCGGCGACATAAATCAATACGCCATTGCGTTGTTTGGTCTTGTGAATATCCAACAGGTGAAATAATTCGGCAGCGCGTTCCACCGGATGTTCCCGGTCGCAAAAGTCTTCGATATAGAGGCGAATTTCACCACTGGTTATTCGTTCTGCCGAACGAATTGCATCCAGAATACGCGCCTCTTCTTCTTTTGTAAAAAGCATTTACCTGAGTTTGGTTGGGGTTGTGCAAAAATGAATCTGGCATTAGCAAAAAGGTAATTTCAGCGCATTCCTTTTTACACAACCCCCAATTTTTAAAACTGCACCTTAGGCGCCTGATCTGCACCCGGCGAGGCCGAAAAATAGCCTTTGGGGGAGAAGCCGAACATTCCGGCAAACAGGTTGGTTGGGAAGCGGCGCACGTAGGCGTTGTAGTCGTTGACGGCAGTGTTGAAATTCCGGCGCTCCACTGAAATCCGGTTTTCCGTGCCTTCCAGTTGTTTTTGAAGGTCCAGGAAATTTTCATTGGCTTTCAGGTTGGGATAATTTTCAACCGTAGCCAACAAGCGACTCAGTGCACCGCTGAGTGCTGACTGAGCCTGTTCGAAGCGCTGGATATTTTCCGGGGTTAACTGTTCAGCCGTAAACGTCACTTTGGTGGCATTGGCACGGGCCTCCACAACTGACTGCAGGGTTTGCTGTTCAAAGTCGGCGTAGCCTTTTACCGTGTTCACCAGGTTTGGAATGAGGTCTGCCCGCCGTTGATACTGGTTTTCCACCTGAGACCAGGCTTGTTTCACCTTTTCGTCTTTACCGACAGCGGTATTGTAAGAACCGCACATATTGAAAACGAGCAGTAGAAATACACCGAGCAGGATCAGCGGCAGAAATTTTCGAATGTCCATCATAATGTTTTGAATGTGTAAATCTTTAAATAGTTGAACAAGGCGAAGTTAGTTTTTGGTTCTGAAAGCATTTGAACACGCACCCTGTTTTTTCGGTTCAACGGGGCGGGCTGACAGCTGCAACAAAAGCGGCCAGAATTCCGGCAGCCACCGATGCGTTCAGCGATTCAGCTGCGCTGCCAGGCGCCCGGGGGATGGTAAGCCGCCGGGTGAGCAAGGCTTCCACATTCGGGCGGATTCCGCTGCCTTCATTGCCAATAACTAAAAGTCCGTGATCAGGCATTTGGGTAGTAAAAACATTGTCGCCATCGAGTACGGCGCCCGCTACCGGAAGTTGTGGTTCGAGGTGTAAAATTTCAGTTAATTCCATTTCGGGCAAAGGTATCCGGAGCACGGCGCCCATGCTCGCTTGTACGACTTTCGGACCAAATGCATCTACACAATCAGGTGAACAATAGACAGCCGGCATACCGAACCAATCGGCAACCCGGATGATCGTGCCCAGGTTACCCGGGTCCCGGATGCCATCGAGATAGAAAGCAACACCACTATCCAGTGCGGGCTGGGCTGGCTCCGGAAGTTCAGCGACGGCCAAAACCGGCGGCGGGTTTTTAAGTGCAGAGACCTTTTTCAGATCTGCTTCGCTTACCGCGTTAAATAATTGGTAAAAGGGAGCCAAAGAGGCTGCATTTTCGGTGGCCCAACGTTCCAAACCAAAAACAGATACCACCGAAATCCGTTTTTGCATCAAGAGTTCAGTAACTAATTTACTGCCTTCCACTGTGAAATTTCGATACTTTTGCCGGTACTTTTTTACCTGGAGAGCAGTCAGAAATTTTTGTTGGCTGGCAGATAACATAAACAGGAGTTTATAAAAACCTGTACGGGTGATCCCCGCCCGGCTTTCAGTTTTTCAGCAGATTGTATGCTACTTTTTGTGCGGAATAAAACTTTCATAAAACGAGTCCGGACGACCTCCCACCAGCAGGGTCTCTTTTTGCTTTGGTTGCTGGCGCTGTGGACTGTTACGGCATGCAATGTTACGAAGCATCTGGACAAGGACAAAGATCCGCCCCTGCTTCAGAAAAACAGCCTGGAGATCAAAAGCACCAAATCCTTGCCGCTCGATGTGCGCACGGCACTTCAATACGAACTCGGCAGTTTGTACCGGCAAAAACCAAATGAACTGAGCCTGTTGGCATTTCGTACGCCTGCCCGCCTGTGGTTTTACTACAAGTTTCGGGATAAGCCGTCCAAATCGGCGAAGTGGGTAATGAAAAAAATTGCCGAACCGCCGGCTTTTTTTGATGAATCACTATCGGTCCGCACAGCCAACAATTTCAAAAATTTCATGGCACAACGCGGTTATTTTGATGCTACGAGCACGTATTCCGTTGAATTTCGCGACCACCGTTTTTTTTATGGAGACGATTTGTACTTCAATCCGGCAAAAGATTCGCTGAGTGCACATTCCAATGCGTTAGTCACGTATACCCTTCAACTTGGCCCGCAATACTTCATTGATTCCGTGCATTTTATCAGTCGCGACAGCAATGCCCGAAAAATATTGCATGAAATAGCCGGCAAGTCGAAATTGAAAAAAGGAGGCGTTCTCGACAGCCGGAGTTTTGAAGCAGAAAAGTTGCGCATAACCGATGCCATGAAGAACAGGGGCTATGCCTACTTCATTCCGAATTTTGTAGAGTTTTTTGGCGACAGTACCGGCTCAAAGGCAAATGTAACCGTGGAAGTATTACCCCCGGGCGATTCAATTTTGCACCAAACATACACCATCGGCAATGTGGCGGTTTTTTCGGATTTGGTGCCCGACCTGAGCTCTATCCGAAAGGATACCACAATCAACGGTGTATACTTTGCCACTTCGGAACCCCGCTTTGAGGTGCGTCCGTCCCGATTGTCCAAAGCGATCGCCATCCGGCCCGGCACTTTGTACAAGCAGGCTGACTTCGATCAAACGGCGCATGATCTGAATGCACTGGGTATTTTTCGTTTTGTAACGATCCGTCCATTGCAGGACACGATCAATCCGGACATTATTGACGTTTCCATATCGTTTTCCCTGAACAAACGCCTGTCCATCGGCGGCGATCTCGACCTGAACTCCTCCACGAATTCCGGAAGTACTGTAAGTGGCCGTTTGCTTGGTGTTTCAGCCAGTGCATCCGCCTTAAACCGCAACCTGCTGCGTGGCGCAGAAAACATCCGGACCGATTTGGCTTACAGTTTGGAATTTGACCTGAGCCGGGACCGGAGCAGCCTGATTTTTTCCCAGGAATTCAAATTTCAGAATGAACTGACCTTTCCACGTTATTTTGATTATTTCGGACTTTGGCGGCGCTTAAACCGCTGGAAACTGCTTAAAAACAGTTTTTACAACCGCCTGCAAAACGACGGAAGAGTGCGGATCGGGCTGAATTATAATTACCTGGATCTGCGGGGCTTTTACGATTATAATCTGTTCAATGCCACGTTTGGCTATACTGTCCGCTCCAACACGAACGAGCACCAGTATAATTTCGACAACATCGGTATTGATATTCTTCGTCCCCAACTCCGCCCGCGCTTTGATTCCATTTTTGGTGAAAACGAATTTCTCAAACTGAGTTTTGGCAATCAACTGTTCACCGGTTTCTTCCTGCGGTCTTTCACCTATACCTACGCCAGCCGGGCGAACCGGTTCGGCGAACGATGGTTTTTCCGGTTGAACACCGATTTTTCCGGTTTTGAAGAATTTGCACTCAACCGGCTTTGGGCTATTCCTTTTGGCGAACAACGCTGGACAATCTCCGATCTTACGTTTTCCCAATATATCCGCTTGGACGTGAATGGCAGCTACACGCGCGACTTTACCAGCGACCTCACGGGCATCGTCCGCCTGGGGGCTGGCATTGCAACGCCTTTCGGTGACACCCGGGAAGTGCCCTACGTGAAGCAATTTTTTGTCGGCGGCCCATCGAGTATTCGGGCCTGGCGGATCCGGGAACTGGGCCCGGGCGGCTATATTGAAGTTGACCCCGACACTGGCGACCCTGTGCAGCCCCAGCAGCCATTTTTTCAGGCTGCCGACTTTCGATTTGAGTTTAACGGGGAATTCCGTTTCCCGCTATTCTGGTGGGTCAAAGGCGCTGTTTTTGTAGATGGCGGCAACGTTTGGACATTGCGGGCAGACCCGCAACGTCCGGGCGCTCAGCTGAGTTGGAACTCGTTTAAAAATATTGCAATTGGTACAGGCTTCGGTTTGCGCTTTGATTTTGATTATTTTGTGTTTCGGTTCGACTGGGGCATGAAAGTGCGCCGCCCATACCGTACTCCGACAACCGGATATTGGGTCGATTGGACCGGAGCATCCTGGAAAGATATCTCCAACTTCAACCTGGCGGTGGGCTATCCGTTTTAGGCATGTGTTTAAAAACAAAACAATAAAATGGCCAACTTACTTGATTCCGTAAAAGAATACCTGCACCCCGGCTTCATCACGGAAGCTAGCGAACAGTTGGGGGAAGGCGAAGAACCAATTTCCAAAGCCTTGTTCGCCTGGTGCGCAACGATTTTGGCAGGTCTGCTCAATTGGGTGGGGCACGATAAAGCCATGGGCCAAATTTTTGACGGCCTGGACCACTTCCCGCCCAACCTGACAGACAATGCCAAGGCGCTCCTCCGTAGCGGGAATCTGGCTGAAAACGATCCGAAGGATGTTTCCGGTCGGCTGTTAGGCCAACTATTCGGACCAAAAACAGAAAACCTCATTGAAGGTGTCGCTACATTTTCGGGCACCAGTCCTGCGCATGCATCCTATTTACTTGGTGTGGCAGGACCGGTTATTCTAAGCATTTTAGGCCAGCGCGTTCAGGCCGGCAACCTAAGCCATTCCGGCTTGTCCAACCTCCTGCTCCGAAACCGGGAAGGCATCCTTTCGGCACTTCCGGGCGGCCTCGCCGCCATATTGCAATTGCGCGACATGGATGCTACACAAGCAGAAGCTGTACCTGAGGAAGCAACGGGAATGAGCTGGGTGCTTCCACTCTTGTTACTTTTAGGTTTGGGTGGAGCCATTTTGTTTTATTTGCGGTACTCCGGTCATTGATCTTTACAAATTGTCAACTATGTATAAAAATGTAAAACCGGCCCTGGAACAGGAATTGCAGGGCATCCGCGATGCGGGCTTGTACAAAGAAGAACGGATCATCACCTCCAGGCAAGGGCCGGTGATTGACACAACAGCACAGCCTCAAGTGCTTAATTTTTGCGCTAACAACTACCTCGGGCTCAGTAGCCACCCCGATGTGATTGAGGCCGCAATTGATGCCGTACGCAGCCATGGATTTGGCCTTTCCTCTGTGCGCTTCATTTGTGGCACGCAGGACATTCATAAAGAACTGGAATCCCGAATTGCCGAGTTTCTTGGGCAGGAGGATGCCATCCTTTACGCTGCAGCATTCGACGCCAATGGGGGTTTGTTCGAACCGCTTTTGGGTCCTGAAGATGCCATAATCAGTGATGAACTCAACCACGCCTCCATCATCGACGGTATTCGCTTGTGCAAGGCCCAGCGTTTCCGGTACAAGCACAACGATATGAACGCCCTCGAAGATTGCCTGAAGGAAGCTTCCGGGGCAGGCCGTCGACTGATATTCACCGACGGGGCTTTCTCCATGGATGGCACCATTGCTCAGTTGGACAAAATTTGTGATCTGGCGGACAAATACGACGCCATGGTCGGCATTGACGAGTGCCATGCTACTGGTTTTCTGGGAAAAACCGGACGCGGCACCCATGAATATCGTCATGTGATGGACCGTATCGACATTATCACCGGCACACTTGGCAAAGCCTTGGGCGGCGCATCCGGCGGCTTTACGGCAGCCCGTAAAGAAATTGTTGAACTGTTGCGGCAACGCTCGCGCCCATACCTGTTTTCGAACACCGTCGCACCGGCCATTGTCGGCGCCTCCATCAAAGTCATGGATTTGTTGAGCGGCAGCACAGCGCTGCGCGACAACCTGGAACGCAACACGCAATGGTTCCGAAAGGCCATGACGGAAGCGGGTTTCGACATTATCCCGGGCGACCACCCGATTGTCCCGATCATGCTGTACGATGCGCCGTTGGCGCAGCAGTTTGCAAAAAAACTGCTGGACGAGGGTATTTACGTCATTGGCTTTTTCTTTCCGGTGGTCCCGAAAGGCAAAGCCCGCATCCGGGTACAATTGTCGGCAGCGCATGAGCCCGAACACCTGGAAAAGGCTGTGGCGGCGTTTACGAAGGTTGGAAAAGCACTTGGGGTAATTTGATTGGAGGGTTCGGGGAAAATCTGTAAGTTGGAATGTGTTGTTTGTGTGAAAATGCCGGCTGTTAATCCAATGGAATTAAAATCAGGCAACAAGAAGCAGCCTAAGCTGTCATTTTTGTCCACACCTTGGATAGCAAAACCGCTAATTTCATCTGTTAAAACCAGCCCCCATCGAGGCAAAACAGCAATAAAATTATGACATCACCACTGCGTTGCATCATTGTTGAAGACGAACCCCTGGCTGCGGAAATTCTCGCAGAATATATTGAAATGACGCCCTTTCTGACGCTGACGCATACTTGTGCCGATGCCATTAAGGCACTTGACGTCGTACATACGCACCCGGTGGACGTTATTTTTCTGGACATCAATCTCCCCAAATTGAATGGACTTGAATTCATCAAAACACTGCGCCAACCCCCGCGGGTGATCGTGACTTCTGCTTACCATGAATTTGCAGTGGAAGGTTTTGACCTTCAGGTAACCGATTACCTGCTAAAACCCATCGAATTCAGCCGTTTCACCAAGGCGGCTAATAAATTATTGCTGCCGCAGCGGCTTTCCGACGTGCAAGCGGCTCCCGGAAACAAACCGCCGACCTCTGCCCGCCCCTATTATTTTTTCACGGTGAGCAAACGCTCGGTGAAGATTTACCTGGATGAAATCCTGTTTATCGAAAGTTTGAAAGATTCAGTGTCCATTCACACGCCGAGTAAATCCTACCAAACCCACTACCAATTGGGAGAACTGGAGGAACTCATGCGCTCGGATAATTTCCTGCGCATCCACCGGTCTTTTTTAGTGGCCATGGATAAAATTGAATCGTTTTCCGCCGCCGAGGTGGAAATTGCCGGGCGCACCATTCCGATTGGACGGAGTCATAAGGAATATGTGATGGAGCGGTTGGGGCGCTGAGGGGAAATCTCCCTTGTTGACTTTGTGTTAATCCCGCATTATACGCGCCACCACACTTGTCATATTTGGCTCAAAATCATCTCCCACGATACTCAGAGTGAGTACATTTTGCAATTTCTCCAAAATTTGACTCAGGTTGGCTTTCAAGTCCAGAAGCCTGCCAATTTGTGACTCGATATGCGTAGTTCTACCGCCAAGTTGTTTTGCTTCGGCGCTTTCTTTTTCTTTCTGTTCGACGGTTTCGTTTATTTTTCTCAGCGCTTTAATATAGAATTCATTGTTGCTCCAATTATCATCCAAAGCAATAGGTATAAAATGCTTGTCCGCCAATCAACTCGCTAAAATAAAGAGGCTGTCTCTCCATTCCAACCCAACCCTTTGAAGGCTATTTTCTGAAACAACGAAACTATAAAACCATTTTGACTTGATGTTATTTTTATAAAATCGGCAATGACTCCACCTCCATTTTCCACATCAATCTGTAACATCCAGCTCCTTTAAAAAGTCTACCGACCGCATAGCAAAACTGTCCTCATGGTTGTAGGAAATAAACACCTCAGGCTGGGCTTGCGGAGCCGCTACAATGGCGCTTGAGCCCGAACTACCTATGGCCGGCACTCCAGCCCCGGCTTGACCTGTATTGCTCCCCGAACTTCTTCCAACCGACTTCGCCAACTCCAACGCCGCATAGTTGATCTGTGCCTGCGTGCGCTGCCACTCACTGAATTCGATCAGACCCATGTTGTACTGCTTTTTCCCGGCATTATAGCGGGCTTGCAACAGCAGGGCATCACTGGACTGTTGCGCCAGCAATGCCAGCGCTTCTTCGGTACTTCCGTCGGCAATCAATTGTTGGATTTGTTCAAGCATTGGAAACTAGGCGTTTATAGATTTAAAAACTCAACGGCCAAAGGTAGCAATTGCCGTTTATTTTTTTCAAAACCAAAACTGCGCCAACAACTTACTGCCGAACAATTTGCTGCACCCAAACTTTCGACGGGCTTTTTATCCGTAAAAAATACATCCCCGATGGAAATCTGGCCAAATCCAGGGCAGTCTGCCAATTTTCGGAAGGTACCCGCTCTAACGGGCGTTGGAGCAGTTGCCGCCCCTGCGCGTCGGTCAGTTCCAGTTCGACGGTCTCCCCATCAAATCCGCGCAGTTCAACGTTCAGGGCATTGGAGGTCGGATTAGGATAAGTGCTGACTGCGCGGAATGCTTGCTCCTCCTCCGTGCTTACGATTCCCGCAATTATAAAATCGTACTGCACACCCGCGCCAAAATCCGGGTTAAATATCTTCACCGGTATTGAAACTGAACTCACCCGACGACTCAACCGCAGGTATCCCGTGCCATTGTTCGGATAAAACCAAAAGGAAAGCCCATCGTTGCCGGAGTCAAAAAACTCCATAGTGTAGCAGCCCGGCGGAAAGTCCAGATCGTCCTCGAAAATGGTATTGCTCACCATATTGGTCCGCTGCAACAGCACGGTGCCGTCGGCACTTTTCACCCGGTAGCTGTTTTGGCCGGCATTGTTATTTGTTTTGACCGAAAGCAGATAATCCTGGTCATCAGTGTAAACATCTGGCCGCGTAAAGCTGGTTTTGGCAACATCATTTGCCGGATTCTCGTCGGCTGCGCCGTTCACTTTTTTGATTTGGGCTTCAAAAATATTGTCGGGTGCATTCGTGTTCCAAAAAGTCAGATCGGTCAGCGGCAAGGGAATTTCTTCCAGAGCATCCGGCATAATCGTGCCCGACCAGGTGTAGGTTTTCACCGCCGGATTTCCATGCACAAAATAGTCGATTTCCAGACTGGAAATTGTCGTTTCACCGGTGTTGCGCACCAGGATCATCGGGCTGTTGCATGCCGGATTAATGCGCTCAAATTCGACATCCTCGCCATTCGGGCGCGCAACTCGTTCCAGTGCGGCATCGCGGCTGAAATTGTACGGGCCGTAGGTAACCAATTGATTGGACACCAGATAGTTGGCCTCCGTCATAAACGCGCCGTTTACGCCATAATCGACCTCTACCTGCCCGCCCGGTGTAACCAGATTAGTGATGTCAAACTCGTGCACATCCGTTGCGGCGCCCGGGCACCAGCCCGCCCGGTCGAAAATCCAGGTGCCGCCTTGCGGGTAGATCGGGTTGTCGGCGCATTCTTTCCAAATCGGATAGGTGAAATCCTGGTTGCCGCCATTGAGATTGAGGTAGTGCGTGCGGGGCTCGAACTCGCCATTTTGTCCATGCCCGGTGATTGCCGAGCGCAATTTGAAATGGCGACCGTCTGGCGACAAACTCACCATGCGCGGTTCAAAATGCCGGTCGTTCTGAATATCCGCATAATTCCCCCGCCGGAACGGCCAGATATGCTGGATATTCTGGACCTCGCGCGGTGGTGTGCCTTTTATGAAAATAAATTCGATATCGAGTTCCTCCTGGTTTTGGCCGCCCAATTCAATCGACATGCGTTTTTGCCCTTTTAAAATCGGAGCATAATCCGTGACGTCAAAGGTGAACGTTTTACCTGCAATGCCCAGGTCAAGTCCGTTTCCGTAAGGAGTAACCAACGACAATATTTCATACTTCGCAGGTTGTGTCGGGAAATAAACCAGGTCGGTGATTTCCAGTGCGTCCTCCGGGTCGATCCAGAAGGAGTCGAGCACCATGTCGGTTTCGGAAAAAATGTACCCATACCCGGCGCGGTTGTACAACTGCGTATCGACGGCGATAATTTCGGAGCCGTTTACGGCATAGGTAATTACGGCGGTCGGTGTGGCGGGCAGGGTATCTACAACCTGAATTACATCGTCGGAAAGCACCGCATTTCCCTGAATGAATGACGCATTTGGGCGCAGATTGGAGGCGGTGAAGTTGTGAAAATGCTCCTGACCGCGGACCGTTTTCCAAAGCGGGAAAAATATGGAAGCATCGGCGTTGTTGGACACGGCATTCGTCAGTTTATCGCCCGTGCCCGCATTCATCGGGTAATAGGCCACCAGGTTGCTATAGTTGGGATGCGCCGGCGTGATGGTTTTGTGCATCCAGTCCTGGATGGTGCTTTCATCCAGCGCTTTATTCCAAACGGTAAACTCGTCGATATTGCCAAAATAGGCCGGACTGCCGCTGCTGGCTGATGCCAGGGTAAATTTTTGCACATCAATCGGCCGGAACATGCCGGTTCCGGAATGCCAGAGGGCGCCGTTGAGGTAAATTTTCATCTCGCCGGTAACGGCATTTTTGGTGAAAGCCCAGTGGTTCCATTGGCCTTCAAAATCGGCTTCATTGGCCGCCTTGTTGATCCGATCGTAAGTGCCGCCTGTCGCGCCGCAGTCCCAGTACACCTGGCTGTTGCCCCAGGGGAGGTGCACGTTGAGTTGGCGGTTGCCGTTGGCGTCTACCCCTTCAAACAGGGTGCTGTTGACAGGCAACACATGCGGCAGGCCCTTGGCCCACAGCGCAATGGTAATTTCCGAGTTAACCGTAGAAAAGTTCGATGCGGGTATATCGATCGCGCCGCCGCCTTCAAAATACAGGTTGTGCCCGGCTTCGCTGCTGAGCAGGGCATTGCCCGCACCGACGTCGGATGCCCGGAGTGTCGGGGCTTGCCCGCCGGGTTCACGGGTATAACTGATTTCGAGCAGCAAATTGGAGGTGCCATCCCAGGAGAAAGGCTGATAAAAATTAAAGCGTTGGGCGGCCCCGGCCTGCAAGTTGGTGTTTTGAAAATATACTTCGGTAAACCCGTCGAGATCGGGCGTTCCGGTATCCAGCGTTGTTTTGGCGGTAGCCTTAATTTTTATCCGCAAAAAGCCGACTTGCGCGGACTGTGTCGGCACCAATTCAAGTGCGCGAAGGGCGCCCGCCGACAAACCGGCCGACTGCATTTCGGCTGCGGAGTACAAAAATTGCGCCTTGGCGGTTGGTTGTTGGGCCGTGGATAATGCCAGGTCGGAGGTTCCGGCGCCGAGGGTTCCGGTTACCGGGTTGCTCACTGTTAATGCCGGATTGTGTTGTTGGTACTGAACCAGGTAAAAAACGGGTTGCGTGGTGAACAGTAGTACCGATTCGGAAAAATTGGAAAACCGGTGCGAGGGGTGCAGTGTTTTCGTCGAATCGACCCGCGAAGAATCGGTAATGAACGTATTGCAGGAATAGTCCCACTCGTAGCAGCCGACATTTCCGCTACCGACCGCAGCGTCGTGGCAGCGCATGTTGTATTTCATCCAGATTTTCCGGTACTGTTCACCGGGATTGTCCGGGAACTGGAATATTTGGGAACGGCCGGTGGAATTCCAGTCAAAGGTTTGCACCCGGATCGTATCCTGCGCAGACAGCGAAGAGGCGGCAAGCAAAATGGCGAGAAAGGCAAAAGGTGTAAAAAGGCGGTATGGCAACATGGTAAACTTGTTCGATTACTGGTCAGCAAATGGAAAAGCTTAAAGGTAGAAAAAGCCTG
This sequence comes from Lewinellaceae bacterium, assembly GCA_020636075.1. Lineage (GTDB taxonomy): Bacteria > Bacteroidota > Bacteroidia > Chitinophagales > Saprospiraceae > M3007. Next base: position 749,006 of record JACJYO010000002.1, read on the forward strand.
TAGTTCGGTACAAATTTGAAAAGCCGGCACGCTGCCGTTTTTTTTAATGCGGGTTTGTTTTTTTGACAATCTTGGTCATACCTTTGCAGCCCTCAAAAACCGATACCGGTCATGTAGTTATAAATTTGCGGGCTGGTATGTAAAAACGGGCCATAGCTCAGTTGGTTAGAGCGCCACGTTGACATCGTGGAGGTCACAGGTTCGAATCCCGTTGGTCCGACCCGTTTTTTTACCGGAGCATAGCTCAGCTGGTTTAGAGCGTGCGCCTCACACGCGCAAGGTCACTGGTTCGAATCCAGTTGTTCCGACATTAAAATTTCAAATTTAATCTGTTTGCTACGGGATGTAGCTCAGTCCGGTAGAGTACTCGTCTGGGGGGCGAGTGGTCGCAGGTTCAAATCCTGTCATCCCGACATCAACAATTAAGCAGCTGGAATAAGACACCAAGCTGCTTTTTTTATGGATACTTACCACGTCTACATTCTCCAAAGCCAAAAACACCTCCGCTTCTACGCTGGCATGACCGCCGATCTGGAAAACAGCTAAATGCACACAACCTGGGGCTTAATAAATAAACCCGAAACGGTACCCCCTGGATCAGAATTTGGACGAACGGCCCACTTTCCAAAATCGAAGCACTAGCCTTGGAACGAAAAATTAAAAAGCGCGGGATTCAACGATTCCTGGAGGACTTAGATTTTTTCAGGCCTCATTTCTGATGCAGCTCCATTCCCAATACCCACTATCTTCCATAAATTCACTCCCCAAAAATCAAATCAACCACCTAAACACTATCCCATGCGGAGTCTTCAAAGACTATCGATATTCCTCCTGATCGCAACCTCCCCCTTTTCCTGCCTGCACTATAAAACTCCCGCCCTACCCGGCAGCCGGCAACCGCAATTCACCGATGACGGCGCCTGGTGCTGGTTTTCCGATCCCCGGGCAATTTATTACCACACCGCCTCCGGCACGCAAGTGATATCCGGTTGGGTCAAAGCAGATGGCACCATAGAAGCCGGCGCCCTCAACCTGGCATCCCGAACCGTACAAACGGCAACCCTTCAGGATACCCTGGAAAAAGACGACCACGACAACCCAGCCTTTGTACAACTGGCAGACGGCAGCATCCTCGCCCACTATACCAAGCACGGCACCGGGAAATACTACCAAAATAAAACAAATACAGCCGGACAGGTGAAGTCCTTTTCCCCAACCGATACGATCGATATGATCGACCCGGCAGAGTACACACGCTACCCGAAGAAAACAATCACCTACGGCAACCCGGTACGTTTGGCGGCGGAACACAACCGGCTCTATAGTTTCGGCCGTTGGACGGGCTACAAACCCAACATTATGTGGTCCAACGATAACGGGAAAAACTGGAGCACGGCAAAGGTGATGATCACAAATCCCGGGCCTTTCAACCCCGACAACCGCCCGTACGTGAAGTATTTTTCCGACGGCCAGTCCCGGATCCACATTGTTTTCACCGATGGCCATCCACGCAATGAGCCAACCAATTCGGTCTATTACGCCTACTATGAAAACGGCAATTTTTATAAAGCCGACGGCACGAAAATTTGTGCCATCGATGCATTGCCTTTTGTGCCCGGGCAGGCCTCTGTCGTGTATCAAGCCACTGAAAAACTCGGCAAAGCCTGGGTTTTTGATATAGCCGCAACCGAATCCGGAAATCCCGTGATCGCGTATACCCGGTACCCAACCGACCAGGATCATCGCTACCACTATGCCGTTTTCGATGGCAAAACCTGGGTCGACCACGAAATTTGCGCTTCCGGAAAGTGGTTTCCCAAAACGCCGGCCGGCAAAAAGGAACCTGAACCCAATTACAGCGGCGGACTTGCCCTGCACCCCACAAAATCCAACACCGTTTATCTATCCCGCTCTATCAACGGTGTTTTTGAAATAGAAAAACGCGTTACGCAGGATAATGGCGCCAGCTGGAAAATCTATCCAATCACCCAAAAATCAATATTCGACAATGTGCGTCCTTATGTGCCCCGGAATTATAAAAAGGGCGATAAAGATGTCGTATGTTGGATGCAAAATGTACAATACATTCATTACCTCAATTTCAAATCGAATATTCGGTATTACATCGAGGAGTAAAATAATTTCAGAAAAATGATTCAACTAAAATATTCCATAGCGCTGGGTTTGCTCCTTGCAATAACCGCCATTCAGGCACAGGAGCAGGTTTTTTCAAAGAAATCTATCGAACAGGCGATGCTGGCGGCATATTCCTGGCAACAACAGCACCCCAAACACGAGCTGAACGACTGGACCAACGGCGCCTTCTACGCAGGTGTTTCACAAGCCTGGAAAGCAACCGGAAATAAAACCTATTTAAATGGCTTGATAGAAATGGGCCAAAAAATCAGCTGGAAACCCGGCAAACGCTGGTACCACGCCGATGATATTATTATTTGTTGGAGTTTTATGGAGGCCTATAAAAAATCTAAAAAAACAGCAGACCTGCAACCAACCAAGGCTACTTTGGATCAGGCCATTCTATACGCCGACAAATACCCCTGGGAAAACCCGAACATTCAGAATATCACCTGGTGGTGGTGTGATGCCTTATTTATGGGACCGCCCGTATTGGTGAAATTCGCCGCCATCACCGGCAATGATATTTACCTGAAAGCAGCTGACAAATGGTACAAAGAATGTTACGACCAACTGTATAACAAAGAAGAATCACTCTGGGCCCGCGATCTGAATTATGTTGTAAAAGAACCAGGCACCGGCAAGCTGGAAGCCAACGGGAAAAAGATATTTTGGTCGCGTGGCAACGGTTGGGTATTTGGCGGTTTGGCGCTATTGCTCGAGGATATGCCAGCAGATTATCCGAACCGCCCTTTTTATGAAACGGTTTTTAAAGAAATGGCCGCCAAACTCAAAGCAATCCAGCCTGAAGACGGCGCCTGGCGGAGCAGTTTGCTGTACCCGGAAGGCCACGCGTTTGGCGAATCCAGCGGAACCGGATTTTATGTCTTCGGCATGGCCTATGGTGTGCGCAAGGGCATATTGCCTGAAGCAGAATATTTACCCGTAATTAAAAAAGGCTGGAAAGCGCTGCTCAAAAATCAACAACCCGACGGCATGATCGGATTTGTGCAACCCATCGGCGCCGCCCCCTCGCTCCAGGTAACAAAAGACCTCTGGGAAGTGTACGGAACAGGCGCTTTTCTGTGTGCCGGCGCTGAGGTTATGAAACTCAACATCAAGGAATAAGTAACTCCGCCTAACAACATGCCTCCGATTTGTTATTCCTAAAAGAGAATCTGCGTTACATTTGCCACCTTTCTCAAATCAACACCACTTATGCGCACAGCCCCCGGATCAATTCGGCTGCAAACCAGCCCGGCTCAGTTTTTCGCCTTTTTAGTCGGTCTCCTCCTGCTTTCCACACCCGATTTTCTCACGGCCCAATGCCCGCCCGACCTGTGGTTCGACTCGCAAGCCGAAGTAGATGCCTTCCCGGCAACCTACCCGACCTGCAAAAACATGATCGGCCCGGTACTGGTGGTCGGCACTGACATAACCAACCTCGACTCCCTGCGCCAACTGCGCAGCATCGGCAACAAACTTCAGATTGAATCACCAAACCTCGCCGATATCAGCGGCCTCACAGGACTTACCCGAGTGGACGGCTTTTTGCACATCGGCGGCACGGCACTGACCAACCTGCACGGCCTGGAAAACCTGAAGTTAACGGGCTCCAGTTTTACGGTGGCAAACAATGCGATGATGCTGACAACCACGCAGTTCGACAGTTTGCAACACAGCGGTTTCAGCATTTCCGGGTCTCCCCTACTGCAGGATTTCGGCACATTCCCCAGCCTCCAAACCGGCAAGAACATCCATTTGAACAACCCCGCGTCGCAAATCAGCAACCTCGAAGGCGTATTCCCCAAGTTGGAAACAGCGGAATATTTTTTCCTTGAAAATATCCCCCAGTTGGAGAGCCTCAACGGCCTACACAGCCTGAACCGCGTTGGAGCGATGAGTATTAAAAAAACCGGGATTGCCGACCTGACCGGCCTGGAAAACCTGCAAATCATTTCAACCTACCTCTACTTGTTTGAAAACCCGGAACTGCTGAACCTGACCGGGATGGCGGCACTCGACAGTGTGCAATCGCTGCAAATCACCGGAAACCCAAAATTTGCCGGGCTGCAGGGGCTGGAACAAATGAACCACGTAGCACAGTTGGAGATCAGCGAAAATGAAAGCCTGCAAACACTTGCCGACAGTGCCGCCCTGCCCAATGTGATTGGTGTGCTCAACATCACCCGAAACCCCAACCTGACGTCCTTGCGCGGCCTCGAAAATCTCCATGTTCAAAATGGGGTCACCATCGAAGACAACGAAACGCTGCTGACGCTGGAAGGGCTTGCCAAGGTGCAGCACCCGTATAACGTTTCCATCAAGGGCAATCCGCAGCTCCGCGACCTCGCCGGGCTCCAGCAGCTGGAAACCGTAACTGTGCTGGTCCTCGAAAACAACGATGCATTAACCGACCTCAGCGGCCTGTCCAGCCTACGTGCTGCCCGCCAATTGCGCGTCAACGATCATTTGCGACTCAAAAACCTGCACGGCCTCGAAAGCCTGGAAAGCTTCCAAACCGGTGTTTTGTATATCCTGCGAAACGATTCCCTCACCACCCTGGAGGGCCTGGGCGCAATGCTGGGTACCCAGTCGATACTGATAAAAGACAACCCCCTGCTTTCAGGCTGTTCCACACTGCCCGTCTGCAATGCGCTGGCACTGAACGCTTTCCCCACGCTCGAAAACAACCAGACCGGCTGCAACACCCCCGCAGAAATACTGGCCACCTGCAATTTTTCCTTCAACAGCCTCGGCGGGCAGGTTTTCCTCGATCCGGAATGCGACGGCGTTGCCGGCATTCAGGACCGGTTTTTACCGTACCAGATGCTCCGGACCACCGATGGACGCCCCTTTGCGTTTACAGATGCCAACGGGCGCTACCAGCGCTTTTTGACAGGTAGCCAACAGTTTAATTTCCGGGCAGATGCCATGCCCGGTTTTTCACCCCAACCAGACAGCATATCGATTTCAACAAACGACACCCTGAAATTATTCAGCGGCCAGGATTTCGCCCTCTGCCCCGACAGCTTGTTTAACAATTGGCGTGTAAGTATTTCACCCATTGGCCTACCGCGGCCCGGCTTTGAAAACCGCTATGTTATTCAATACCAAAACCGCAGTGCCCAACCCGGAAGTGCCGCGCTCAGGCTGGATTTCCTCGACGATGTCCACCCGGATTTCCTGACCATAACCAGCGCAAACGGCGGCACCAGCACCGGTACGAACCAGTTGCAATGGAACCTCGTCAACTTCCCGATTTTTAGCACGACGGCCAAATTTGAGGTTCGGGTAAAACTGGACGCCACCACGCCGCTTGGCGCAATCCTGCAACCGCGCGTGCGTATCGTACCGGCAAATGGCGACGACATCGACTGGTCAGACAACGAAATGACACTCCCGCAAACTGTCGTGGGCAGTTTCGATCCCAACGACAAATGGGTGGACCGCGAACAACTCTCCCACCCGGTTGCCTCGGAAGGCGAATGGCTGCGCTACCTCGTTCGTTTTCAAAACACCGGAACTGCCGCCGCTGAAATTGTCGAACTGCGCGACACGCTGCCTGCCGAACTGGATTTCAACACCTTCCAACCGCTGACGGCAAGCCACCGGTACAAACTTTCCTTCCCGGAAAACGGTGTTTTAAACTGGCGTTTTGAAAACATAAACCTGCCCGATTCGGCATCGAACGAACCGCAAAGCCACGGTTTTGTGCAATTCCGAATCCGCAGTTACCCGGGCCTGAACGTCGGAGATTCCATCCGAAACCGCGCCGGAATTTACTTCGATTTCAACCCCGTTGTGCTGACGAATTATGCCGTAAGCCGGGTGACAGAAATGGTACCGGCCCCAATTGTGCAGTCCCCTGCCCCCTTGGCCCTGCGCATCCTGCCTAACCCGTTTTCCGACCACTTTTGGATTGAAATACCAGGCATCGAACCACATCCCAAGCAACCGATGATACTTGAAATCGCCGACCTGACCGGCCGAATACTGCTGCGGCAAAATGTAGCCGGCAGCCGTTTCATGTTGAATCGCGACAGGCTGCCCGCCGGATTGCTCCTGTTCTGGCTGCGGGATAGTTCCGGGGCCGTGCTGGCCTGTGGACGGGGTGTGGCCCGTTAAGGTCTGGGAAGAACTCTACGTTGGTGTGTTATTGATGGATATAAAAATATTCGAACTCTCCGAAGTCGCCCAATTATTTACCAATCAACCCGCTTCAAATATTTGACCTCTCCAAGGTCAAGTGCTCGACTTCGGTATCGGCGTGCGTTGGGTGGTTATAATGGATGAGCGGTCAGACGACTTTGAGTCGTCTGACCGCGGCGAGAACCTCGTCAGACGACTCAAAGTCGTCTGACGAGTATAACTTGCCAACGCACGCCGGTAGAGAGGTCGCACATTTTGATTTTTTGTAAACCCTATTCAATAGTCACGTTAAACGATTGTTCTTCAAACCAATACTCCAATTTTTCCATAAAACAACCCAATCATGCATTTTCCAAAAACACCCCAAACGCTACTGCTCGCCCTTTGCTGCATTTTTCTTTTTCAAAATCAAAACCTGGCCCAACTCAGCTGGCAGCGCATGCCCGGCCCACCGGGAGGTTTTGGTTCCGTTTCGCCCGGAACGGGCGGCAAATTGCTGTTGCGTAGTTCCAGTATCGGCGTCCACGAATCATCTGACGGTGGCCAAAACTGGCGCTGGAACGCCTTGCCAACCAGCATCCACACCGAGGCTGCCTTGTATTTTGGCAATACCGGCCGGTTGTGGTTTTTCGACCGACAGCAAGTGCTGCAATCATCCGATAACGGGCGCAACTGGGTGGAAATACTGCCCTATAATTCAGGATCACAATGGATCGAAAATGCTTTTTTAGCCACCATCTTGCTGGACGCCGACACCACGATGATCGGAGCAAACAGCACCGGTATCCTGCGCAGCGCTGATTTGGGAAAAACGCTCACCACCGTTTTTCCACTTGCAGGCGGACTGAATGCCCTGGCGCAAAACCCGAACAACGGCCACTTGTTTGCCTGGAAAACCAGCCCGACAGCAGGCCAGATCAATAAAATTTATCGAAGCACCGACGACGGCCTCACCTGGAACGACTGGCAAAATGATCTGCTGACCACCGGGCGCACCATTAATCGCATGGTTTTCGCCCCCAACGGCAACGTGTTTTTGGCAACGGACCAATTTCTCCTACGCTCCACCGACGACGGCGCCACCTGGACCGAGCTCAGCCTCCGCGCCGGCGATATCGCCGCCACACCGACCGGTCGCCTCCTCGCCGAAGACAAAGACGGGCTCTTCACCTTTGTCACCCGCTATTCCGACGACAACGGCGACAGCTGGCAAGATGGTCCGGTCAACCTGCTGCGCAAATTCTCCGTGTTGCCCGACGGCACCATTTTCGCCGAATACGACTTCAACGGAATGTACCGCAGCATCGACAACGGCGACAGCTGGCAATATTCCGCCTACGGCATGGCGCACCACATCCGGCGTTTGCAAATGCATTTTTACCCGGACAAAGCCGCACTGGCCATCACGGAACAGGGCGTTTTTTATAGTCAAAACGGTGCAACGGACTGGGAACAGCGTTTTTCCCCGCTGGACCCGCTTAGCATTTCCAATGATTTTACACCCGCCCTCACCTCCGCGGTGCTTCCCGACGGCACTGTTTTTTGTTTTGTCAAAGAAAAACTCCAGCGTAGCACCGACCGCGGCGCCTCCTGGTCGGATGTTACTCCCGACGCCTTTCAAGCCGGCAGCTATTTTGGCTCGATCCGACAGGTAGACGGCGTGCTGTTTTTTCTTTTTGACGGCTCAAATCCAATTGCCCTGCGTAGTGACGACGGCGGCCAAAACTGGCAGGACCTCGGTGCCGTTCAACTCAACCAACCTGAACGGAGTGCCGACGGTACGTTCTGGGCCTTCAACTACGGCCCCACGCTCCAAAAATCTACCGACCGGGGTTTGACCTGGAACAATGTTACCACACCCACGCTGAATGGCCCGGCACGCATTTTCCCGCTGTCCAACGGCGCCATACTCTTGCTGGGCAGCGGCAAAATCCACCGCAGTGTCAACGGCGGCAGCAGCTGGACCACAACGAATCAATCGTACATGAACAACGTGGATGCCGTTTTCAGCAACTCTGCCGGGCACTTGTTCGTCGTGGGTGAGCAATTTGGCTCCGACCAGTTTCTCCTATCCGTCGATGACGGCCATAACTGGCAATTCGTGACCGATCCCCATTCGCTTTGGGCCAGCGATTTCCTGTTTCAAACGCCCGACCAACGCGTATGGTTTGCCAGCGGCGACGGCGTTTGGCGCAGCACGGAACCGAGTACCGATTTTTTGACCCTGGGCGGTAAACTCCGGAATGATCTGGACGATGATTGCCAGTCCGATTTCGCCGAACCTGCATTACCCGGGTTTATGGTAAAATCTACCGGCAGCAATGGCCAAACACGCTACGGCATGAGCAACGCCGACGGCGACTACCAGATACTTACCCAGTCGGGCAACTACCAGGTGAGCGCCCTGGCGCCGAATGCACTTTGGGCGCCATGCAGCCTGGACGTTACAGTACCGGCCAACATCACTTCGGGCCTGGTCAATGGAAAAAACCTGGCCATAAAACCGGCAGCGCTTTGCCCACGAATGGAGGTGGACGTAGCGGCCCCCTTGTTGCGCCGTTGCTTTGAAACCCGGATGGCTGTATCGTATCAAAACACCGGTACCCTGGCCGCCGCCAATGCCCGGGTTGAACTGGTACTCGATCCAATGCTGGAACTACTCGATGCGTCTTTTCCGATCAGCGGACAGTCGGGCGATACTCTGTTTTTTGAACTCGGGGAAGTGAAGGCCAACGAAAAGGGCTCATTTTTCCTAAATCTGAAAGTTTCCTGCGATGCCGCGCTTGGGCAAATGCACTGCACTTCGGCCCGGATTTTCCCCGACACGATTTGCTCCGGCTGGCAGGGAGCTGTATTGCGCACATCCATGCAATGCCTTGGTGATTCGGTTTTACTCGAAATTCAAAACACCGGCGCAGCGGCCATGACCGCACAGCAAAAATGGCAGGTTTGGCGAGGCATCTGGGCTAACTTTGACTCGACGCTGGTTGCGGAAGGGAATTTCCTGCTCGGTGCGGGTGAAATTTTTACTGAAAAAATAGCCACCGGCCCTGCCGACGAGTTGCTGTTTCTTAAGGTCCCGCAGGAAGCGGGTTATCCCTTCGGATCGGGCTTTGCCCAAACGGTGCTCCAGCATTGCAACGGAAACGGCCAAACGCCGTATAGTTTTGAATATCAGGCCTATGAACCCAGCCGGTCACAGTTTTGCCTGCGCAACATCGGCTCCTTCGACCCAAACGATAAAATGGGATTCCCCGAGGGCATCGGCGCAGGCCACCACATTGAAAAAACGGAGCCGCTCGAATACCTGATCCGTTTTCAAAATACGGGTACCGATACGGCCTTCACAGTCGCCATTCGTGATACCCTTTCGCCCTTGCCTCGACATCGAAACGCTACAATTGGGTGCAGCCAGCCATCCTGTTCAACTGAACGTGCGGGGTGAACATGAACTGGTGTTCACCTTTGAAAACATCCTGCTGCCCGACAGCAACATCAATGAAGTCGCCTCGCATGGATTCGTGAAATATTCGATCCGGCAAAAAGCGGACAATCCCTACGGCGCCGTGATCCACAACCGGGCAGGCATTTATTTTGATTTCAACCTGCCGGTGATGACCAATGAAACCTGGCATACCGTGGGGTTACCGATTGTGTCGGGTGTTTTTTCTGCAAACGATGAAAACCTGATGCAACTCCGGGTTTCTCCGAACCCATTTGCAGATTGGTTTTGGGTGGAAATACCTGAATTCGCAAGCGGCGTGCGGCGACCGCTCACCTTGGAGGTTTCCGACTTAACCGGGCGTTTATTTTTGAAAACAAACTTTGAAAATCAGCGAATCCGGCTGGAGCGCGGTGCACTGCCGGCCGGAATGCTTTTGCTGCATCTGCGGGATGCATCGGGATCGGTGCTGGCTATTGGGCGGGCGGTGGCGCGGTAAACTTTTCGTGAACTGCGAGAAGATTCAGTATCAAAGCCCGTAGGGCTGACATTTTTGTAGAAATTACGACAAGTAAAATAAAAGCGCCGTAGGTGCGGCATTATAATGGCACGCCTACGGCGTTTGGAAACTGCGTGGCAACCTGATTCTACTATAATGTCAGCCCTACGGGCTTTGGTGGTTTATTTTAACTCCTAATTCGCATAACAAGCATTGAGATAGCTAACCCCTTTGTTACATTTTTACCACCACCTTCCAAACCCCAGAAACCCCAACCCGATAACTCCCGGCCGGGAGCCGGCTTAAATCCAAAACCAAATTTTCCCCGGCAGTTTCCCGACTCAACACCACTGCCCCTCCGGCATCCACCAACTGAACCGTACGCTCCCGGGCATCCGGAAATTTTACCGTGACGGCATCCTGCGCTGGATTGGGATACACCCCAAAATCAGCAGCCGGCGGCGCAACTTCATTGACCGGCACCACAGCAGGTTGCACGAAATTGGATAACAACAAAATATACCCAGCATTGTAATAAATCGCGGGTTCGGTAATTTCCCAGGAGCTTTCCGGCCAGCCGTCATTGAAGTCCAGGTAAGCCTTTTGGGGCGGCTGGCCGGCTGGCGGCGAGAGTTGGGTATAGGAGAAATCTTTGTTCGGACCACCGACGAGGTAGCCGGGCGCCGGACCGTTTGGTGAATTCAGGGCGTTGTCGTAAACCGTGTTGTTGCCAAACCAGGTGTGGTAAATTTCATTCGCGCATTTATCGCCTCCGAAGGCATACATATTTGACAACATAACCATGCCGAGCGGATTGACGCCGTGCAACCAATGCAGGTATTGGGCTGCCACTTCGCGGTATTTATCGTGCTGGCTGGCATTAATCCCAAATTCCACAAAATCCATATTCAGGTTACCGCAGTTGGCGTGGGTCAGGTTGCTGCCCCAATGGAACGCCCAATCATCCTTAAACGCCCGGTAAAGATCCGTTTGTGCCGTGTACGCATCGATGGAAAAAGCATAATTCATATTGGACTTTTGGTTGCGAAGCAGGCCCGCATTGGCTTGCGATGCTCCCGGTAATTGGGTGTAGCGCAAAAGTGCGGTCTGCATAGGCGTTTGATATGGGCCCCACCAGGTGCTGGAAACCAGGCCGGTTTGGCCAAATTTAGCATCCACAAATTGCCGGTACTGGGCATCGCCCGTCCATTCAAACAAGTAAACCGCAGCGGTAATCGCGCTTTCCACCTGTGTGGCCGCATCGCGGTCAGCATCGCCGGCTTTGATATCCCCATCGTCGCAGGCCGATTCAAACTGGGTAAAATTCGAAGTTGTTACGGCAGCCCGCTGCCAGGCCGCTTGCGCCCGGGTTGCCAGATCGGCGGCATAGTTTTGCAGGGCAGATATACCTGTTTCCTTTAAAACATTTGCCGCCAGGGCAAACATGGCACAGCCCGCCAGTGTAGCCGATGTGCATTCCGGCAAGTAGTACCGGGGGCGGTTGTCAGTGCTTGGCGGCGACACGTCATTGTAATTATCCACGCCGACTTTGAGCAAAAAACCACCAGTGCCCGTCGCATCCTGCATGCGTTTCAGGAAATCCAGTTCCCATATTAATTCATCCAGCAGATCGGGAATGCCATTGCCGCTTTCGGGTATATTGAAATCGTCGGTAAACACCGCCGGGTTGCGACGGTACGCCTCCAGAAGTTGCAACACGGCGCCTTCGGCAAAGGTGGTGTACTTGTTCACATCGCCGGCGTCCATCCAGCCGCCGCGCACATCGCGCGCAGTAGCCGGGTCGTTTTTTGCCCAACGGCTGCGGGCTGCCTTGTCCTGGTTGGCGCCTTCAAATGCCGCTGCGTCTGTCCATTTTGGACCGGCAAATGGCGTTTGTTTGGCAAAATTTAGTCGCTGGTAAAAGTAAATGCGCACCGCTTGTTTCAGTACATCCCGATATACCGCGGCATCGATGCGGAACGGATGGGAGGAAACATTTTTGGCAACATCATGCAGGTAATAATCTCCCGGAATGGTCACCGCTGAAAAATCAAACCACCAGCCGCGGTCACCCGATTGACTGTGGGTAGCGCCATTTTTCCAGGACACCGGACTCCCGGAAAAAACAGGCTGGGCGTCGGAAAGGCGGCGAACTTCATAAGTGGCGCCGGGGGTGAAACTTTGTGCGGCGTTAAACCCTTGCATAGGGTCGGCGATCACGGCAACTTTACGGCTTTCAGGAAGGTAGCCAAACTGATCGAGGTGGATAAATGCGGAACCGGTAGATTGGGAAAAGGCCAGGATTGGAAGAAAAAGCGCAAGCAGGATGGCGGGTTTGTTTTTCATAAACCAGGTTTACTTTGATTTGATCAGCCGCAACATCAGAACATCGTGCGGCGGAACGACAGCTTCTAAAACGACAGAAGTGCTCCCTATGGTTTGCTGTTTCCAAAGGTCTCGAATCTGAAACACGGCACTTTTAAAATTTTCCCAGTTTTTGGAAATATCATCGGAGATCGGATGTGCCTGCCAATCGTGCTTGAGATGCAAATCTGTATCGCCACGATTTAGAAAACAAATGGCCCAATCGCCACCTTGCAACGGTTTGGCCCAGATTTCCAGGTCTTCCTGACGCCAAAACGGATTACCCTGAACGCCCAGGGCATCCTGGTCCACGGCGATCACTTCCCGGTTGGTCAAAATTTCTTTGGTGGCTGTAGTTGCGCTGCGGATATCGTTGCCTAAAATCAACGGCGCAGCCATCATGGCCCAAAGGGAAAAGTGCGCGCGGTCTTCACTCGTTGACATCCCGTTGCCGATTTCCATCATGTCGGGGTCGTTCCAGTGGCCCGGCCCGGCCACCTTGCGAATGCCTTTGCGCATGTCGACAATGCGCAACACCCCCCATGACGACCAGGAGCCGTGATTTTCTTCGCAATTCCAGCAAGGCGCAATGTCGCCGGTCGTACGCCAGAGATGCCCAACGTCTTTTGCCCAGTTCCAGGGTTGGTTATCACCCCATTCGCAAATGCTGAAAACCACCGGATGTTGCGCAGCAAAAAGTGCATCGCGCATGGTAATGTAAGCCTCTTCGGCATTGATCTTGCCGGTATTGCACCAATCGTATTTCAGGTAGTCGACGCCGAGCGACGCGTACAAGCGGGCATCCTGGTATTCATGCCCGCGGCTGCCCGGATAGCCTGCACAGGTTTTAGAACCAGCGCAATTGTACAGGCCAAATTTCAGTCCTTTTGAATGCACATAATCAATCAGGTGTTTCAGGCCGTTGGGAAACTTTGCCGGATCGGGCACGAGATTACCCAGGCTGTCGCGTTCGCGGGCCATCCAACCATCGTCGAGCACCAGATAACTATAGCCGGCATCGCGGTAGCCATCGTGCACCATGGCATCGGCGATACCCATTACGAGCGCTTCGTTTATATCTGTTCCGAACGTATTCCAGCTATTCCAGCCCATGGGTGGCGTCAGAGCCAGGTTTTCAAATTTTTGGGCAGAAACCGAAATTATTGTGCCCAGGAGGAATAGCAGTACGCCGAGTTTTTTTTGCATAATGTCTGGTGTAAATCCAGTGACTAAAATTAATCTATTTGTCAGTTCGGGTCAGCGTTGCTGCGCCCACTTTTGTCTTAGTTGCCTTTGGTTTTTTGTACAATTTCGGCAGGTTTTCCTGGAACAGCATCCGTTCGCTGCGGCTAAAATCCACAAAATCGGAAGCACTGATATGACCGGGGTACGGTGCAAAGTAATGGCCGGGCTTCGACCGGTTTGTGGCGTTGCGCCAAACAAGCAGGTAAGCGATCCGGGCCGATTGTACCTGGGCAAGCAACACTTGTGTCCACCAGTTTTTATGCGGAATCGCTTCAAATCCGGTTTCCGTAAATGCCGGGATCTTGCCGTGCGCTGCGGCCAGGTCTGCAACCATCGACAATTTTAACGGAAGGTCGAATTGAATACTGTCCATGTTTTCCGGCCGGTAGTAGTAATCGAGCCCGAAAATATCCACGTAGGCATCGCCGGGGTAATTCCGCATGTAATGATCTTTATCCCTGAACACATCGGGAGAATAGGCGTAAAGCACGTTGTGCACATCTTTTTCGTTTCGCAGATAATCCACGGTAAACCGGTACAGCGTTTTGTATTCCTCGGGAGTGCAACTCATGGCTCCCCACCAAAACCAATGCCCGGTGTGTTCGTGCCAGGGTCGGAAAATTACCGGAATCGGGCGTTTGATCAAGCCTCTGGTTTTTAAACTTTTGAACAATTCGGCCAAAACATCCAGTTGTTCCGTAAGACGGTAGTGGTATTTGCCGCCTGGCAATAGATCGCGCACGGCAGCGGTAGTATCCCAGGAGTCGCCACCACTGACCAGGTTATCCAAATGCCAGCTCAGCGTATTTACCGCACCCATTTCATAAGCTTCGCGCATGAGGCGTTTCATATCGCGAAAACGGACGGAATCGATATTGGTCATTTTCCCGGGGCCAAAGCGGCTTCCCAGGTCCCAGCCGAAAACTGCAGGGTACATCCCGCAGGTTTCCTGCACATCGGAACGGCCGTTTTCGCGCTGCCAATACACCCCGTAGGCCAGGTCATCCTGGTGGCCAAACAGAATTTTTTGCCCGGCCAGGTTGTACAAATTGGCAAACAGGGCACTGGTTTTCCGGGTAGCCTCCATATCAGAGACAGTTGGCAATTTCTGCGCAACTACAGTCCCCGGCAACCAACAGCATACGCATACGACCGACACGAATAAAAGCCGCTGCGCTTTTATTGAGAACATAGACGAATTAGAATTTTATAGTCGAAACTAAAATTGAAGGGAAAAACCGGTAGATCCTGGTTTCCCTGGAAGGGGATCAAAATCCATGAAAACAATACGGTTTCCGACGTATTATTTCAACGGTTTGATCGTCCAACCAGGGGGTTCCAGAATTAACCAACTTAACTTACTTAAGCTCGAATCGAACATTATCAATGCAAACATTCACCAGGGAGGCACCGGCGTTAAAGGCTACGCCAAAATCTTCCGAAATTGTACTCAAATCAGCAATGGGGTTTCCCCCATCCATAAAGCCCGTGAGCGGAATGGTCACTGTGATCCAGCCGTCTGTTTTGTAAGATCCGGTTGCAGCCCAGGGTTTCCAACTGTACCAGAAATCGCCTGACGAACCTTTTAACCGCCAGGCAAACTCGCCACCGGTGATCGGTTCGAGTATGTTCACGTCGAATTTCAGGTTGTAATTGGCCACATTGGTGCCGATGGTGCCACCGGGAAAATTATTGCCGCCGTTGCGCCAGAAGAAGCCCGTCCAGCCATTGCAATCCTTGTTGGCCCGGAAATAATTGGTACCATCCAGTGACAGGGCAGGATCATTTTCCGGACCACCGGTATCGCCCCACCAAAGCCCCAGATCGTCAAAGTTGAAAAATACCAGGCTCGGGTCGGCAATCGGGTCAACACCCTGGATGTTGATTTCTGGCGAAATAATTTGCTCGTTGTTGGCCGTGATCAGGGTGAGCGTGCCGAGACCTTTTTTGACGTTCATCGGAATAACTACCTGGATCAACGTGGCTGTTTTTTGGCCATACATCGTTGCGGAAACATTGACGGGAAAGACGATTTCGGTGACCTCGTCCAGGTTTTCCCCTTCAATACTGATCATCTCACCCGGTTTTGCCTGCGACGGCATCGAAGTGATGGTCGCCGAAGTGGACGGCAAAATGTTCAGCATTTGCGCCGAACTCACCTCATCGCCGTTTTTGGCAACCAGGGTAATCGAACCGGAGCTGGTGCCTACCGGCACGTTCACCTTCAATTCGTTCAGAGTAGCGCTGGAAGGTGCAGCTTCCGTGCCGCCACTGAATTTTACCTTGACGACCAAGTCCAGGTCGTTGCCCGAGATGGTCAGTTCTTTGGTAAACTGAATGTCCAATGGAGTCATGCCTGAAATTGTCGGCATGACCATATTAAGGTTGGAAGCGGAACTGACAGATTTGTCGGCTGCAGTATGCAGCGTGACCGGTCCGGAACTCGCATCGTCCGGGACTGAAATCGTGATTTGAGTTGCCGATCCCGGCTGCACGCTGCCACTTTTTCCACCGCCAAAAGTTGCTCCGGTCACCAGGTCCAGATCAGTGCCGTTTACGGTAATGTCGGCTCCGTTCTTTACCGGATTTGGCGCGATGCCTGAAATGGTGGGCACTTTCATTTCCACCGTTTGTGTCGTAGTCACCTCTACCAGGGAAGCTACGGCCAGGCGGAGGCTGCCGTCTTTGGCATCTGCTGGCACAGCCACTTCAATTTTGCCGGCTGCCTGGCTGACAAAACTGGAAACTTTGCTCCCTCCGCTAAAGGTAATTTCCCGGGTAAGATCCAGGTCGGCGCCTTCGATGGTAAGTATTGCTCCCGCTTTTACCGGTGTCGGCGAAATCTGGCTGACCGTCGGCAAGGTCACTTCCAGTGCTGTGGCCGACTCCACCAGAATTGGATCGGAAAGCCCATTGGAAACGACAATCAGGCCGGTTTGCGCGTCATCCGGCACCTTCACTTCAATTTTAGTTTGGGTTTGACTCACAAACTCCGAACTCGGCACTGTTTTCTTATTGGCAAAAATTACTTCCTCAATGAGGTTGAGATAAGTTCCTTCTAATGTGACTGTTGCACCCGGGCGCGCTTTGGCAGGGCTGAACGAGGTCAACGCAATTGGTTCTGAAATGGTCAGCTGCGTTTTGGTCGTGATGTCGCCCTGCGGCGTTTTAAGGGTGACGTAGCCGTTTACCGTAGCATCGGGCACGACGAGTACAATCTCCGAAGCGGTTTTGCTTTTGAAGGCCGTAACCTCCACATTATTGGACAGGATTATTGCTGTGACCTTATCCAGGTTTTGACCAATAAAACGCAAATCGCCGCCACGCAGGACCGGTGAGGGCCCGAAACTGTTGAGTTCAATTTCGTCGCTGGGCCCGTCATCTTTTTTGCAATAGTTGAACACGAGCACAACGCAAAAAAGGCTCAGTAGCAACTTTATTTTAAATGGAATGTACATGATTTTAAATTTTTAATACGGTTTGCAAATGGCATATGGTGGAATGGAGCCTTCCGTTAGGTGTTTTCATCTTGAAAGGCTTCCACTCACCGTTTAAAATCACTTAGTCCTTCGGCACAATCCGCACATTATCAAAGGCAATGTCTACCGGATTGGTCCCTTCGGCAGGGCCAAACAGCATCATAGTGACATTGGTAAGGGTTGCCAGATTGCCGAGCGATTTGGTACCATTCGGGTCATCAGCCGGGTCGTCTTTTCCATATTTGAATTCACTGAGCGGGATGGACACCGTGATCCAGCCGTCCGTTTTATAGGGACCGCTTTTCCAGGGTTGCCAGCGGGCGATCGCTGTTCCGGGCAGATCGCGTCCGTGATCTTCCGCATAAGGTCCGAAGAAAATTTCCATGCGTACATCGCGCCATTCAGAAGGCACATTGCACTCAAATTTGAATACCAGGTCGTCCTTTGAACCAACAGCAACGGGTACATTTCCGCGACCGCGGGGCGCCCAGTATTGCATGGTCAATTCATTCGCCCATTGCCAGGCGCCGTTCGCACTGTTTTTAAAATGGGCGAATTTTCCGGAGCAGCCACTGGGGTTGGCGCTTTCGATGGGCGCCGTCCAGGTTTCATGAATTTTCACGTCGTAATCCAGAATAATGTTCCGGTCGTCGCGGAAGTAAAACCTGGATTTGGCTTTGCCAAAATTGGTTTGCACGGTGATGGGACCGACACCTGCGCCTGCAGGTACCGTAACCTCGATCTTCGTTTTTTCTGCCAACGTAATTTCACCCTCCAGATCACCGGGAAAAATCACTTTCGGGTCAAAAAAGAAGTCGCCGTACAAGATCATCGTTCCACCATCCGGTACGTATTCACACTTGGTACTCGTTATTTCCGGCGCCGGCACATTGACTTTAAAGTCATATAAATACTCCGAGCCGTCGGCCGTGACAAAACGCATTTTGTCGGTCACTTCACTGGGTACCGTGCTCGGTACATTCACTAAAATGGTGGTATTGGTAATGTATGCCGGGTTTAGGACGGCCTGCTGATCATTGAACCACAGTGCACGGGTGCTTTTCAGGTTTTCACCGACAATGGCGATCAGGCTACCCATGAAACTGCCGACAAGCAGGGAGTCCGATTTGCCGGGGTCAGTCGAGCGGACATAGTGCACCACAGGAAGCCCCTCGCTGAGGGTTGTATCGTCCTTTTTACAGGCACTGATGCCGCCGGCCAGGCTTGCCAGCAAGGCGAGCAAGATTCCGTATATGGTAAGAGATTTCATTGCTTGTTCAATTTTATGGTTGACTTAGTTAAACGGATACTCCTCCGCCGGAACACCCGGGGCGAGTTTCGGATTGGCCACCACTTCGGCAGCCGGAATGGGCAGCGTCATTTGCGCAGCCGTGATCGTTAGCGGCGGTTGGGTTTGCAGGATATAACCGGCTACGGTGTTTTCGTCTGCCGCATTTGGCGACTGATCGCGGTAGTAGGTGTTTTCGCGTTCTTGTCCGTTAAGGAAAGCCAGTGCACCGTTCGTATCGCGGTAGAAATAGCGTTTCAGATCAAACCAAAACAAGCTCTCCATGCAAAATTCCACCCGGCGTTCGTGCAAAATATCGGTAAACGAAATAGCCGATTTTGCCGTAAGGCCGCCACGGGTACGCACTGCATTGAAATACTGCAGGGCTTTGGAGTCGCTGGTGGAGTTACCGGCGCCCAGCACGGCTTCCGCATAGACCAAATACACATCAGCCAACCGAAGCATGTACTGGTTGATCGCCGTTGCCTGTCCGGTAGACACCTTGTCGCCGGTATCATTAGCGCTGCCAACGATGTACTTTTTGATGTTATTCAGCAAAGGTGCCGCGCCTTCCACCACCACATCGGGCTTTACAGGGTCGCGGGTTACGATATTATAGGTATAGCCGCCGGCTGCCTTGTTGATTTCCGGGTAATAATTGCCGGGAGCCATAAAAATGGCCGGTTGGCGCTTGTCATTGGGTTCAACTTCCTGTACGAAATCATAGGATGCGCACTTGGCGCCACCCCAACACTCGGTATTCCCCGTAACAAGACTGCTCCGTGCCCAGTTGGCCTGGCGGCTGTTTCCAAAGGCATAGGAACCCTCCATCCATTGCAAGGCAAAAAGTGATTCGGGGTTGTTGTTGTTTTCAATTTTAAACAGGTCTGCATAGTTCGTCATCAGCGAAAGGCCGCTGGTTTCGATAACTTCCCCGGCGTAGTCTTTGGCTTTGGTAAAATTAGCCGCTGAATTGCCGTCGCTCAGGTTCTGCGCCATGGTCAGGTGCAACTTGGCCAGCATTCCCATGGCCGACCATTTGGTTACGCGTCCGGGATTGTCGCTGGCGGGCAACGTTTCGGAAGCATATGCCAGATCGCGGCGGGCAAATTCATACAGGTTGGCTTTGGTGTTTTTCGGCAGGATCAAATTATTGGCTGCTACCAGTTCACCGGCGTTTTCCACGATCGGGGCTTCGCCCCAATATTCGGCAATCAGGTAGTAAGCCGTACCCCGCATAAACCGCGCTTCAGCAATTGCCGCATCGATAACATCCTGTGAGATGCCGTTGCCTGAGGCAATCCGCGGCATATCGTTGATAATGGAATTGGCGTACGAAACCACCCGGTACACGCCCCGCCAGCCAGCCGACAAGTGTGCGTTGCCAGGTGTAAAGGAAAAGTAAAAAAACTGCCCCTCCTGGTCATAGGTGTAGTACATGTTGCCGGACATGCAATCGCCGGAAAGCCAGAAAAATTTGTCGTTAAAATCAAACCAGGGCACCCCGTACAATGCGGCGGTAGCGGCCCGTACGTCGGATGCATTGCGGTAGAAATTATCCGCCGTGAGCCGGTCAACAGGCGGGATTTCAAGGAACTCTTTGCTGCACGAACTCAGAAAAAGCAGCAGGAGTACTGAAAGGCTATGTTTAAAGTTCATTTTTCTTGTTTTTGTCGCCGTTGCTGTCCTCCGGCAACGACGTATTTTTCATTATTTCTTCCGGTGAGGACGCCGGTAAATGTGGCGTGCGTGCCATCCACTAAAAATCTACATCCACGCCAAACGTCCAGATCCGTGGCGATGGGTAGCGGCCCATATCGACATTCTGCAACAGCGGATCCTGGTTAAATGCGCCGATTTCAGGGTCGAGCCCGGAGTAATTCGTGAACGTATGCACGTTTTGCGCATTGACGTAGAACCGCAGTTTTTCCACTTTGGCCCGCTTGGTCAGATGACTTGGCAATACATAGCCGAGCCGGATATTCTGGATACGCACATACGATCCATCTTCGATAAACCGGTCGCTCATGCGGTTATTGCGGTTGTTGTCGGTGGTCGTCGGGCGGGGAATATCCGTGCCCGGATTGGCGAGCACCACATTGGCCGGATCGGAATCCGAGCCGTTGGGATCGATCAGGCTGTATTTTGCCCGGTTGAACACGGCAGCCGCCTGGTTGCTGTACACACTGGTCATTCCTTCGGTAAGTACCCGGGAGTAGTTGAGGATGTCTACACCCTGCGTACCGGTGATAAACACCGTGAGATCAAAGTTCTTGAATAGAAATTCGTTGTTGATGCCGAAGGTGAAATTCGGGTTCGGATTGCCAATGAAAGTCTGGTCGTCTTCATTGATAACGCCGTCGTTGTTCAGGTCTTTAAATTTTATGTCGCCAATCCAGATGCCGGTGCGTTTATCCACCAGATTCTTCCCATCGGAATCAGCTGTTGGCGACTGCAATGCATGCCCTTTGATATCGGCTTCGCTCGTAAAAATGCCTTCTGTGATATAGCCGTAAAACTGTCCCACCGGTTCACCCACCACCGTACGGGTAGCCGATTGGAATTCGCTGTACCAGTAGAGGTTGCGGTCAAAAAAGGCACCGGGCTTATCCAGTTCCAGCACCTTGTTCCGGTTGCGGGTAAAGGTCAGGTTGGTATTCCACTTAAAACCCTGGCCGGCAAAGTTGTGCGTCGTAATGGCCAGGTCGATCCCCTTGTTTTCCAGGCTACCCACATTGGCATAGGGTGCCTGAATGTCCAACCAGTCGGAACCGCCGAGATAGCTCGGGATGTTGATCTGAAGGAGCATGTCCGACGTTTTTTTCTTGTACCAATCGGCAGCCAGATCGATCCGTCCGTTGAGGATGGAAAAATCCAGACCGACATTGACCTGTTTAGTCGACTCCCATTTCAATTTAGGGTTGGAGATTTTCTCCTGCCGGTAGGCAATGCCAAAGGGCGAGTTGATGGTCAGGATGGAGGAGCCGTACAGGTAGTTGGGTATGGCCTGGTTGCCGGTTTCGCCATACCCGACGCGCAGTTTCAGGTTGGAGTTCAGACCGTGCATAAACCCTTCTTCGCCAATACGCCAGGCAAACGAACCGGAGGGGAAATAGCCCCAGCGATTTTCAGGACCAAATTTGGATGACCCGTCGGCACGCAGCGTGAAGGTGAACAAATAGCGGTCGAACAGGCTGTAGTTCAGGCGCGTGAAGTACGAAGCGATACTGGCTGCATCGCGCCAGCCTGTTGGCGGCACAGCTGTTTCGCCCTGGCTGATATCCTGAATATCGTTGCTGGGCAGTTTCCGTTTTGTCACCGAAGAGCCATTCCAGGATGCTTTTTGGGCTTCCTGACCGACCATGGCAGTGAGTTTATTGGTGCCGTTGTTCAGCGCGGTCCAGGTCAGGTAGTTTTTCCAAATCCAGAAAAACGAATTTTCCTCGCGCTGCAGCAGGCGGCTTTCGTTGTTCACCAACACCCCCCATTTGTAGGTCGGGTGGAAGGCCTTATTGAGCGAGTGGTTGTCGTCAAAGCCGATTTCCGAGCGGAACGTCAGGTTTTTAAACAAAGTCAGATCGCCAAAAACATTGCCCATGAGCCGCTGGCGATCCAGCGTGTTGTTGCGCAGGAGCGCTGTAGCAACCGGGTTGTAGGTGGCCGCGCTGAAGTTGGCTTCCGGGCCGGCATAGTTGCCATCGATGTCGCGCACCGGCACATCCGGCTGCATCATCAGTGCCTGTGAAATTATGCCGTCGCCACCGTCCGAAACAGTGATTTTTTCGTCGGTTTTAGCGTAGGCAAAAGAGCCGCCAATCTTAAACCAGTCTTTCACCTGGTTGTCGAGATTGATCCGGGTGGTGATCCGGTCGAAATTCGACCCGAGGATAATCCCGTCCTGCTGAAAATAGCCACCGGAAATGGCATATTGGGTTTTATCGTTTCCGCCGCTTACCGTCAACTGGTGGCTGTGCATGCCGGCAGTGCGGTAGATCTCGTCTTGCCAATCTGTTCCGGTGCCAAGCAAACTGGGATCCAGGTAACGCTGATTGGGAATAAGTCCCAGGTCGTTGGAAATTTGCAGCTGGTAGTCGGCGAACTGTTGCAGGTTCATCATATCCAGCGTTTTGGGCACCATCTGGCTGCCGTAGTAGCCGTTGTAGGAAATTTTGGATTCACCTTGTCTGCCGCGTTTGGTTGTTACCAGCACTACGCCGTTGGCGGCACGCGCACCGTAAATGGCCGTCGCGGAGGCATCTTTCAACACCTCAATACTGACAATATCCTGCGGATTGATGGCTGCCAGCGGGTTTACCCTGCTTTGGCCATTGGAACCTCCGGCCCAATCAAAACCCTGCACCGAAGTGCCGTCGCCCTGAAAAGGAATACCGTCGATAACATACAATGGTTCGTTTGAACCGGTGATCGAGTTGGAGCCCCGAATGCGGATCGAGGTAGCGCCACCGGGTTGCCCGGAGTTTTGTGTCACTTGAACTCCGGCCACACGGCCTTGCAGTGCCTGATCCAGGTTGGTTGTGATACTGCTCCGGATTTGATCGCCGGTAACAGAGGCAACCGATCCGGTGAGATCACTTCGCTTTTGAGTACCATAACCCACCACCACCGTTTCGCTGAGCACGTTATCGCTGGGCTTGATCATTACGTTGACCGGCGATCCGTCGGCAGGTACGGTGACCACCTCGTTTATATAGCCGGTGTAGGAAAATTGCAGGCGTTCACCCACGGAAGCCTGGAGGGAATATCCCCCCTGAAGATCGGTCGAAGTGCCCCGATCATTTGCATTCAGCACCCGTACAGTAACCCCGGGCAGTGGGGCGCCTGTTTCATCGGTAACCATTCCACGCACGGTTTGCGCAGAAAGCACGGTGGAAAAACACAGCAACGACAGTATCGCCAACAGTGCTCGCCCCGTTCGGAAAGTAAGGTTTTGCATCATACGAAGAATAGTGTTTTAGTGAAAGGACTGCCTGAGCAGCATCGCCAAAGATGATTCACCAATCCCAATTTAAGGGGGGCAAACTGCTCAATTCGAAGGGACAAATTTTACAAACAGTTCTTTTTACCGATTTTTTAGGCGGTTTTTAAAAATAACCCCTCTTGTTTGACGGAAAAGCCCCCCATGGCTGAATAGGGAATTCGTTCTTTTGTGCATGCCAGTACTTGCCGGCATCCCAGAACACGTTTTTGACTGCCGGTTCATTTCATCCATAATTCGCTTCCATGTATAAATTTTACCTGCCCGCTATTTCAATTTTGATTTCCATTGGACAACTGACAGCACAAGCGCCCGCCATCACCACAGCGCTACCCAACGCTACCACAATTGAACAATGGGGAAAATTTGAGCTAAAACTCTCAGTGACTGCCACCTGGTCGAATCCGTATGACTACGATGAAATCCGGGTCTCCGCCCTGTTTACAGCCCCTTCGGGGCAAACGCAGCAAGTAGATGGTTTTTTCATGCAGGAATACAACCTGAACACCCAAACCGGCGGGTTGTCGCCTATCGGAACCGGCAGCTTCTTCGTGCGCTTTTCACCGGACCAAACCGGGACATGGAAATACACGCTCAGCTGTACCAACCCCTCCGGAACCGGGACTTTCCCCGAACAATCCTTCACCGTCACCGCCCCGACCAGTCATGGTTTTATACACAATACCCAAACGAACTACCTGCAATTCGACGATGGCAACCAATTCATCCCGGTAGGTGAAAACATAGGATGGCAAAACGGCAATCCCTACCTCGACTACAAAAAATGGGCGGACAAGCTGGCAAACAACGGCGGCAACTTTTTTCGCCTCTGGCAGTGCAGCTGGGGCCTGGGCATCGAATGGCGTAATGGCGATAATGGCTACAGTGGATTGCGCCGCTACAAACAAAGCAACGCGTTTTACCTGGACTGGCTGTTCGACTATTGCGCCCAACGCGGGCTCTACGTCATGCTTTGCCTGCACCACCACGGGCAGGTGTCTTCGCAGGTAAATCCAAACTGGGGAGAAAGTCCGTACAATACAGCTAATGGCGGCCCTTGCGCAAACACCTGGGATTTTTTCACCCATCCTGCTGCGCAAAACCATACAAAAAACCGGTTGCGGTACGTGCTGGCGCGTTGGGGATACGCGCGCAGCATCATGGCCTGGGAACTTTTCAATGAGGTGGACTGGACGGACGAGTTTGCCCAGCGAAAAGATGCCGTTGCTGCCTGGCACAGCGAAATGTCGGCTTTTTTGAAAAACAACGACCCGTACCAGCATTTGGTGACCACCAGTTTTGCACAGGATTTTTACGATCCGCAAACCTGGCAACAACCCTATATCGATCTCACCCAAACGCACTACTACATCAACACCTCAAACATGGAGCGCGTACTGGCTAATGGCCTGCGCAAGTATCTGAATGATTTTGACAAGCCCACCCTAACCGGCGAGTTTGGCCTGAACACCAGCGGGACAAACTTGTCCGTTGCCGACCCCGATGGCATTCACCTGCACAATTCGCTTTGGGCTTCGCTATTTGGCGGTGGCGCCGGCGCAGGGCTCTCCTGGTGGTGGGACAATTACATTGAACCCAAAAATTTGTATTACCATTTCGCTCCCGTTTCAGCGGTGGCAGATGTCATTCCATTCAACGCTGCAAACCTCAAACCCACCGCGGCGACCGTTGCGGGGGTGCCTGCAGACCTCCACCTCACCCCTACCCTGCAAAGTTGGGGCGCGCTGGCCGATACGTTGTTCAACATTGGCACCGACGGCTCGGTCAGCCCCGCCGATGCAGCATTGAGCAGTTTTTTATACGGCGCGCAATGGAATACGCAGTACCGCCGCCCCCCCGTTTTCAAGGTTGATTACCCGCAAAGTGGCCAGTTTCTGATAAAAACAGCCGGCGACGCAGGGCAAAACCCCAAAATTGCCATCTGGCTCGATGGCGTGAAGGTTTTAGAACAAAATGCTCAAACCAATCAAACCTACGCCATCAATGTGCCCGCTGGCCAGCACACTATCCGGGTGGATAATACCGGCACGGACTGGATTTTAATTGCAGGGTATATCCTTTCCAATCTGGGCTCCGCAGTCGATGCCTACGTACTCAAATCCGAAACAAACGACCGGGTGGCCGGCTGGAGTCTGAACAACCGGTACAACCATGATTACATCAAAACAAACGGCGTTCCCCCTACGGCAACTGGCGCAAGCCTGCTGGTACCGGGTATTCAAAACGGATCGTACACCGTGCGGTATTTCAACTGCCTGACCGGAACACCTTTGTCCACGGAAACGGCCTCCGCCTCAGGTGGCACACTGGTATTACCCCTGCCCGACATGGGTTGGGATGTGGCATTCTTGGCGGAACAGGATGTTGTGGGTACTCATGAAATTGCACATGCGCTGCCTGTAGGCGTTTATCCAAATCCGGCCACATCCGGGCCATTGACGGTAACATTTCAACTGGAAAAACCGGGAACGGTAACAATTGAACTGTTCGACCAAACGGGCCGGCAATTGGCAGGTTTGTTTTCCAGCCAACGCGCCGTTGGCGACCAAGCCATTCAAACCGTATTGCCGGCAGGCCTACCCGGCGGAGTATATTGGCTGAGCGTGACCACGGGCAACCGGGTGGGTGCTACTATGGTCGTGGTCGGGTTGTAAATTCAACCTAAGTCATGCAAATAAGGGGCAAAATCCTCCTCCACCGGGGAGGTCTGCGACAGCCGGAAAGCCCGTGCCGGAGCATAAGGCAGGAAGTCAGCTGACATAGTATCCCGAATGTAGGAGATAGCGATTACGACAAGAAGAATATAAGCGCCGTAGGTGCGGCAATATAATGACACGCCTACGGCGTTTGGGAAACGGCAACCTGTTTCTACTATAATGTCAGCCCTACGGGCTTTAATGAAAGTCATGATTGCCATTTTAAACCCTGATTCGAATGAGTCATGTTTATTCTCCATACTCACTCGGCACTATACCAAAATGCTCGCGGAACCGTTCACGGAAATATTTCAGATCGGTAAATCCGACTTTGTAAGCCACCTCCGACACATTGAACTGGCCCGTGCTAAGCAGTTGAGCAGCCCGTTTCAGACGAATACTTCGAATAAAATTGTTGGGCGTCGTACCGGTCAGTGCCTTCAATTTCCGGTACAATTGAATCCGGCTCATGGCAATTTCACGGGCAAGATCATCGATTGAAAATTCATTCTCATCCATGTGGGCTTCCACGACCTGGATGAGGCGCTGCAAAAACTCCTCATCCAGGGAAGTCACGGTAACCCCCGAGGGACTCAGGTCGAAGGACTTGCTGAACTTATCGCGCAGTTTTTCCCGAATTTCAATCAGGTTACGAATGCGCAACATCAGCAAATGCAGGTTGAACGGCTTGGTCAGGTAATCATCGGCGCCGGTTTCGAGGCCGTCCATTTTGTGAATAAGCGACGTGCGCGCGGTGAGCAGCACCACCGGAATGTGACTGGTATGCACATCGGTTTTCAAGCGCCGGCACAAATCGATGCCATCCATTTCCGGCATGGAAATATCCGTGAGCACAAGATCGGGTGCATGCTCCAGGGCCACAGTGAGTGCCTCCACGCCGTTGGACGCTTCACTGATCTTGTATTCGTGCTCAAGATGCTCGCGCAAATAGCTGCGGATATCGGCATTGTCTTCAACTAACAGGATATGCCGCCGCTTCGTCGGTTTGGCAGTGGTTGCAGGAGCCGTGCCTGAATGCACATCGGTATCAGCACTCAGGAAAGCCTGATTTCGGGTATGTTCCAGACCCGGTTCGACGCGTTGTTCCGGAGAAAAATGGGCGTCGCCCAATGGTAGATTGATGATAAAAGCCGCACCACCCGATTCGATATTTGCGGCCCGGATGCTGCCACTGTGTTGCTCGACAATGGCTTTGGCCAGGGAAAGGCCAATGCCGGTTCCGCCAAAAATCGGCCGGCCGGGCTGTTGCGTGCCTTGATGAAATGGGTCAAAAATGCGCTCCAGTTCTTGCGGTGCAATGCCAGGGCCCGTATCCGAAACACTGATCTCTACGGAATTTTTATCCGGAATTTCCGCAAGCACTACTCGCACCACGCCGCCATCAGGTGTAAATTTCAGGGCGTTGGAAAACAGGTTAAAAAAAACTTTTTCCATTTGATCCGGATCAAACCATAACACGATCGATTCGTTTTCCGGTTCAAATTTCAAATCGACAGCATGTTCCTGCGCCAGGGGTTTAAACGAAAGGGCGATTTCGCGCATAAAACCAACCAGATCGATTTTTTCCGCCCGCACCTGCATAAGCCCGGCTTCACTTTTCCGAAAGTCAAGCAACTGACTAATCATCGTCAGCATCTTGCCCGCATTCTGATGCATCAGGGAAAGTGTTTTTTGCAAAGCCCGGTTGGCTGAACTTTCGCGCAGCATTTGCTCCAGCGGGGTTACGATCAGGGTCATCGGGGTGCGCAATTCGTGGCTGATATTGGTGAAAAACTGAAGTTTGAGCTGATTGACCTCTTCCAGTTTTTCACGTTCCACGCGTTCCAGGGCAAGCCGGTTGCGAAACTCAGCCCGCAGGTGGGTAATACGCCAAACGCCGTAAATCAGCACGACGAACAAGATCCCGTAAATGCAATAAGCCCACCAGGTCAGCCAAAACGGCGGCGCCACGCAGACTTTGATGGCGGTCGGTTCTCCCCATACATCATCGCCATTAGCCGATTTTACCCAAAAAATGAAGTCGCGGTACGGCAGATTGGTGTAGTGTGCAAAACGCTTTTCGGCCGAGGTGTAGACCCAATCCTGGTCGAAGCCTTCCAGTTTGTAGGCAAACCGGTTCTTTTTAGGTTCGGCAAAATGCAGCGCGGCAAATTCAAACGACAGCACATTTTCCCAGTATTTGAGTTGTATTTCGTTGGTTTCGGTAATGCTTTGCGTGAGCACTTCCCGGCCATTTTCCATTTTCCCAATAGGTACCGGTTTGTTGAATAGCAAAAAATCGGAGACTATGGTAAGTGGCGGTACACTGTCTGTCCGGATTTCACCGGGTGCAAACAAACTCAGCCCTTCTGCTCCGCCAAAAGCCAGCCGGTTATCGGGCAGGTGCAGGGCACAGTTGGAAGAGAAAAAATTATCCTGCAAACCGTCAAACAGATCGAAGGTGCGGATTTTTGCTTTGGAAGTATCGCGCGTCCAAACGAGGTGTGCAATACCTGTTTGGGTACTCACCCAAAACTGCCCGCTCGCATCTTCAGCCACACCCTGAATGACCAGATTCGGCAAGCCATCGCTTTGGCTGAACGTGCGGAATTGCGCACTGCCCGGCTCAAGGACATCCAGGCCGGCACTGGTGCAAACCCACAACCAGCCTTTGCTGTCGACCAGCAACATATTCACCTTGTCGTTGCTCAGGCAGCCTTTTTGTCCGGGTATAAAATGAAAATGTTGCTCAAAGCGCAGGGAATTGTCGGCCGGATCAATGGCCAGTTTGAGCAGGCCGTTACCCCGCGTACCGACCCAGAGAAAGTTGCGGTTTCCCTCCCGGGTTTCGGCCAGTGCAACATTAGGAAATGCCATCAGGTTGAGTTCGCCGATTGCCTGAAAATGCCGGATAGTGCGCGTATTGCGGTTGTACAATTCCAGGCCGCCATCCCAAAGCCCAAACCACAGGCGCTCCTCGCCGGAGTCGTAAACCTGCATGACATAGTTGTCGTTCAAAAACGATTTGCCGCCGTCGTTGACCCACTGCTCCAGGCCTGAAACTCGTCCACCACCCGGTGGCAATGCATTTTCGTGAATGCGCAACAAACCTGCGCCCTGCGTGGTAATCCACAACCAACCGGCTGCATCGCGCCAAACATTGGTTGTAAAATTGGCAAAATCAGCCAATTGCGGTGGCTGAAGGGTAAAGTGGATCGGCGTCGGCTGTTGCTGGCGTGCATCGAAGCGGTGCAAGCCACCAATAGTGCTTACCCAAAGCACGCCTGGCGTTGTGCCGTTGGATATTCCGGTAACCACACTCCCCGCTGCGCTGCCGAACTTGTCCAACCGCACACTGTGAAACGGTTTGCTGCGCAGGTTCAATTTGTTCAGTCCTTTATCCGTACCGATCCAAAGGATGCCCGTCCGGTCCCGGTACAGGCAACGCACAAAGTCGTTATTCAGGCTAAATGGCTCGTTGGGTTGGGCCAGGAAGCGCCGGAACTGCCCGGTTTTCGGGTCCAGCAGGTTCAACCCGTGGTACGTTGCCACCCAGAGCGCGCCATTTTTATCTTCAAAAAAATCGGAGACAATATTGTGGCTCAGGCTGGCCCGATTGGCCGGATCGGTTCGGTGTGCTGCAGCAATTTTCAGGTAATTGCGATCGCTGTCGCTGAATTTTACTTTCCACAACCCTGCTTTGGACGCCACCCACAAGGTGTTCGCTTCCTGCCGTGCCGGGCGAATCCGGTAAATAAAATTGCCCAATTCGGTGTCCGGCGCCGAGGGGTCAAGTTCATAATGTTGCAGGGAGTATTGGTCCCTGGAAGTGAATTGGATACGGTTTAGCCCCCGGGTAGTTGCCGACCAGATCGACCCGTCCGAGGTTTCACAGATGGAGTAGATATAATCGGCCGAGTATTTATTTTTTCCGGAAACGGTGGAAAATATGCGCAGAAAATTGCCGGTTTTCGGGTCGAAACGGTTGAGGCCATTTTTGGTACCAACCCAGATGTAGCCCTTGCTGTCTTCAAAAAGCCCCCAAACATCGTTATCCGACAGGGAGTTGGCATCATCGGCGTTGAAGCGGTAATTCCGGAATTGTTCAGTGGCCCGATCAAAACAATGGAACCCGGCATTTACAGTGCCTACCCACAGGCGATGCTCCCGATCTTCAATCAGCGCCGTCACCTGATCGCTCTGCAAGCCGTGCGCATTCCCTGGTTCCTGATGGTAAATTTTGACGCGGTAGCCGTCGTAGCGCATCAGCCCCGACCAGGTACCTACCCACAACACACCCCGGCTGTCCTGCACCATGCAGTTGACCGCGCTGTGCGGCAGCCCGATGTCGGCAGGTAATTGCTCAAAACGATATTTAGGCTGCGCCAAAAGCAGCGACGGCCACAAGAAAATTTGCAAAAGAAGCAGCTTCCGCATCATAAGGGCAAAAATAGATGACCCGGTGAAACCGCAATAAATAAACACCGGTTTTGGAAAGAATTGCCAAGGCTGTTCAATATGCCCCCGCTTTCCGACACAACTACCACTGGTAAAATTGCATTGTAGCTGGTTTCTTTGTGAGCGCCCTGTTTTTTTATCAGGCTAATTCATTGGAATCATATCTGAAATTTATGCGACATCTATTTTGCCTGCTCATAGCCCTGACACTCCCGGCTTCTGCAGTTTTTTCGCAACTGCGCCTGGCAAAAATCTTCGGCAATCACATGGTTTTACAGCAAAGCAGTCCGGTTCCGGTCTGGGGCTGGGCGCCGGCCGGCAGTTTGGTTCAAATCCGGTGTTCCTGGGCGCCAGGACAGGTATTCAACGGAAACGCTGATGCCCAAGGGGCCTGGTCGGTGACCTTGCCGACACCAACCGGCAGTTTGACACCGCGGGAAATCGAAATTACCGCCGGCACCGAAAAAACTTCGCTTACCGATGTTCTCATTGGCGATGTCTGGCTCTGTTCCGGTCAGTCGAATATGGAATACCGGGTAGAGGAAAGCGGCTACACGCCGGAGCAAACCCAGGCTGCTGCATACCCGCATATCCGCCACCTTAAAATAAATCACGCCGTCAGTCTGCAACCGGAAACCAGCCTGCAAGATGTTGGCGATTGGCAGGTATGTTCTGATGAAACCGTGCAGCAATTCACCGCTGTCGGCTATTTTTTTGCCCGCGACCTGGCCGAGCGATACGGCATTCCAATCGGCCTGGTGCACAGCTCCTGGGGCGGTTCGCAGGTGGAAAGTTGGATCAGCGGTGCCAGCATGGCCCAATCTGATTTATTTAAAAACTACATGGCCCGGTTTCCAAAAACCTGGGCTGAGGCTGATGCCATAGCGTTGACCAAATTGAAAACAACCATTCTCGGCGCCGACCAATCCAGCCCCGATTCCGGGCAGGAATCGGCCTATCAGCAACCCGATTTTGATATTTCAGCCTGGAGATCCATAAACCCCACGTTTGCCTGGGACTGGCAGGGCATCTGGGCATTCCGGGGAGACGGCTACATGGCGACAGATGTTGAGGTTTCCGAAAAAGCCGCCGCCAATGCTGCCACGCTGCACCTTGGAATCTTTAACGGACCGGCCGAACTGCTGCTGAACGGTACAAAGATCTGGTCGGGGGAAAACGCTGGCAACGGGGATTATCCAGTACCTGCCGGCGTGTTAAAACCGGGCAAAAACCGCCTGCTGTTTTTACAAAAACTGGGCAAGGCAACCGATTGGGTGGAAATGGGCATGCGCGGCAAGGAGGTCGATTTTTGGCTGGAAACCACAACCGGCCGGCAGTCGCTGGTGAACGGTTGGCGGGGTATGCCCGGATTCAATGGCCCGTATTTTTTCGTGCACTCCAGCAACAACCTCGGTACCGCAATTTACAATGCCATGATCCACCCGATCATCCGTTTCCCGCTCAAAGGCGTCATTTGGTACCAGGGCGAAACCAATGCTATTCGGGCCTATGAATACCGGCAGGCATTTCCCTTGCTTATTCGCGATTGGCGGCGTGCCTGGGGTGCCGAATTGCCCTTCATTTTTGTCCAGTTGGCAAATTGGGAAGCCGGAAACGGAAACTCCAATACCGGCAGCGATTGGGCGGAATTGCGCGAAGCACAAATGCTTACCCTGGAATTGCCCAGGACCGGAATGGCCGTTGCCGTCGACATCGGGGATTCCAAAGACATTCACCCCAAAAACAAACACGATGTGGGCAAACGTTTGGCGCACGAAGCCCGGCGCATTGCTTACGGTGAACCAAGCCGGCAAGGAAGCCCGACCAAGCCGGTTTACCATTTTTTGAAAAATTCAGTAGAAATCACGTTTAATGGCGTCAATGCCCCACTTGTGGTACGCAACAAATACGGCTACGTGCATGGTTTCGAACTGGCCGGGGAAGATCAGGTTTTTCATTACGCCAAGGCGGAAATAAAAGGGAACACGCTGTTCGTGCACGCAGAAGCCGTGTCACACCCGGTAGCAGTGCGCTATGCCTGGGCCGACGATCCCTTCGATGTCAACTTGTACACTGCCGATGGTTTTCCGATCGCCCCGTTTCGTTCGGACAACTGGAAATGCAAGACGGAAAGGGTTCACTTTGATGACTAAAAACCACATTACCTGATATTTTTATGCCGCACAGATTTTACACAGAAAATCACACAGAT
Organism: Lewinellaceae bacterium; assembly: GCA_020636075.1. Classification (GTDB taxonomy): domain Bacteria; phylum Bacteroidota; class Bacteroidia; order Chitinophagales; family Saprospiraceae; genus M3007. The sequence continues at coordinate 781,994 of JACJYO010000002.1, forward strand.
TTCACGCAGAATTTTCTGTGTAAAATCTGTGCAAGCTAATCTGTGTATAATCTGCGAGAAGAATGTCCGGTAGTATGCTAAAAAAACATACACCAGCTATGCCTACCATTCATGTTGAAAAAATCCGAAAACTGCTCGCCGAACAGGAAACCCTGCTCTCCCAACCGAATCAGCCTTGCACCAACGGCAACGGGATCTACACCCGTTGGGAAAATCCCGTACTAACTGCTGCACATGCGCCTATAATCTGGCGGTACGACCTCAATCCGGCCACCAATCCGCTCCTGCTGGAACGGCAGGGAATAAACGCGGCATTCAACTCCGGTGCAATCTACCACGAAGGCCGATACCTGCTTTGCGTGCGCGTGGAGGGTGTCGACCGAAAGTCATTTTTTGCCATGGCCGAAAGCCCAAACGGCGTAGACAACTTTCGCTTTTGGAACTACCCGGTGGTGTTGCCCGAAACCGAGGACCCAGATATCAATGTGTACGACATGCGCCTGGTGCAGCACGAAGACGGATGGATCTACGGACAGTTTTGCACCGAACGCAGAGACCACGCCGCGCCTCCGGGCGACACTTCGCAAGCCGCTGCGCAGGGCGGCCTGGTGCGCACCCGCGATTTTAAAACCTGGGAGCGCCTGCCCGACCTGAAAACACCGGCCAGCCAGCAACGCAATGTGGTGTTGCACCCCGAATTTGTCGATGGCCAATACGCGTTTTATACCCGGCCGCAAGACGGTTTCATCGACGTTGGCGGTGGTGGCGGTATTGGCTGGGGATTATCGAAAAAAATGGAACCGGCTGTCGTGAAATCCGAAAAAATCATCGACCAGCGCGTGTACCACACCGTCAAGGAGGTAAAGAACGGTCAGGGGCCTGCACCGTTGCGCACGCCGGAAGGTTGGCTGCATCTGGCACATGGGGTACGCAATACTGCCGCCGGGCTCCGATATGTGTTGTACATGTTCATGACGGCCCTCGATGAACCCTGGCGCATCACGCACGCCCCTGCCGGGCATTTTCTGGCTCCGCAAGGGAAAGAACGTGTGGGCGATGTTTCCAATGTGGTGTTTTCCTGTGGCTGGCTTTTGAATGAAAAAAAACAGCTGTTCATCTACTATGCCTCTTCGGATACCCGCATGCATGTAGCCACAACTTCCCTCGAAAAACTGGTGGATTATTGCTGCAACACGCCGGAAGACGGCTTGCGCTCGGCAGCAAGTGTGCAGGCAAGGGTGGCTTTGATCGAACAAAACCTGGCCTTTTTGAAAACCATGCAATGACCGATTCCGATTTTTTTTCAGAAACCAATGCAGAACTCCACCTCCTGCTGCAATGGTGGATCGACCGCATGACAGACCACCGGAGCGGCGGGTTCTATGGTCGCATGGATGGTTACGGACAACTGCACCCCGAAGCAGAAAAAGGTGCAGTATTGAATGCCCGAATTCTGTGGACCTTCAGCGCTGCTGCACGAAAAACCCATCGACCGATATATCGGGAAATGGCCAACCGGGCATATCACTACCTCACCACGCATTTTTTAGATACAAAAAACGGCGGTGTGTTTTGGGCACTCGAGTACCTCGGCAAACCGCTGCACACCAAAAAACAAGTGTATGCCCAGGCCTTCGCCATCTATGGTTTGAGCGAATACTACCGGCTTAGTGGCGACCCGGCCAGTCTTGAAACGGCCCTGGCGATTTTTGAATTACTTGAAAACAAGGCCCTCGACCGGCAGCGAAACGGCTACTTCGAAGCCTACTCCCGCGAATGGCGCCTACTCGATGACTTGCGTCTTTCCGACAAAGATGCCAATGAAGCAAAAACACAAAACACCCACCTGCATTTGCTGGAAGCCTACACGAATTTGTTGCGTGCGTTGCAGGCAAGTCCAGGTCATACCGCTAACGCGGAACGGGTTTCAATGAGTTTGGAAAACCTGGTCCGCCTATTTTTAGAAAAATTCATCGACCCGGGAACAGCGCACATTCATTTGTTTTTTGATGAAAACTGGAACTTGAAATCCGACATTGTTTCCTTTGGACATGACATTGAGGCCAGTTGGTTGCTTTGGGATGCCGTGCAAACAATTAGCGGCCCCAAACTGCTCGAAACCGTAAAGCCGGTATGCTTCCGCATCGCCGAAGCAACACTCCGGGAAGCTGTAGAACCCGATGGTTCAGTGATCAACGAACGCCATAACGCCGACGGCAGGCTCGATACTGATCGCATCTGGTGGGTACAGGCTGAAGCCATTGTCGGTTTTTGGAACGCCTGGCAGCTTACCGGCGATGAACGTTTTCACGAGGCAGCCCTGCATTGCTGGCAATTCACCCGAGATACGCTGCGCGATTCAGCGGGTGGCGAGTGGTTTTGGCGGGTTTCCCGGGATGGTGAAAACTATCCGGAAGAGGATAAGGCCGGATTTTGGAAATGCCCGTACCACAACGGACGGGCAATGCTGTTTTTACGCTAATGATTCACGCAAATCACAAGACAATCTGGTAATATTTCACCTTCGAATAAAGCCCGTAGGGCTGTCAATATTGTAGAAAAAGTTGCCTCGCAATTTTCCAAACGCCGTAGGCGTGCCATTATAATGTCGCACCTACGGCGCTATTATATTTCCTGGCTCAACCGCTACTAAAATGTCAGCCCTACGGGCTTTGTTGGTGGAAATCTTTGCTCCCCAAATTCATTCACTGTCCGGAGCCATTGGCAGCCTGCAAGGCTTTTTTGAAATAACGCCCTTGCCGCGAAGGTGTAAAGTCCCAATCGGAAAACAACTGCGGCGCCCATTGCGGGTCAAACACCCAAACCACCCAGGAAATGCCCTTTTCAGCCGTGTAGGCCGTGATCGCGTCGCCGTACGATTCATCACTTATCACCGGAATATGCGCGCCACGGTCGTCCGGACCACAAAACCCGATTTCGGTCAAAATGACCGGGTATTTCTCCGCCACAAAACCCCAATCGGCAGTCCATTGCGCCTCCCAGGGTTTGTCCCGTTTTTGCGGATACGGATGGCTGACATAGGCAATGCCGGCAGCTTCGATGGGATTAGCGGCGACCTCCGTAAGATCATAAGCCCAGTTGAATCCGGCGACCAACGGAATGGCCGGGCAGTCGTGCGCCCGGACAATCGTGATCATCTCCTCCACAATTTCCTTCCATTGCGCCCAGCTACAAACACCCAACTGGCCGTGATAGGTCGTCGGTTCGTTGAAGAGTTCAAAAAACGCAACAGTGGGTTCAGCCTTGTAATGTTTAGCCATAGTGCGCCAGAACTCAAAAGTCTCCTTCAGGCTGGTTTCGTACATGGGATGTTGGTACAACTGCGAGCGCAGGTTCCCGATGCTGTGCCAGTCGATAATGACGTACATGCTCCGCTCTTTTGCCCATTGGACCCCCTGGTCAAGCAGTTTCAGGTAGGCATCCTGGCCGCGCCGATTCCAGGCAGTCGGGTGCACCGGGAAACGAACGATGTTGGCGCCCCAGTTTTTTATTTCTTCAAAATAGGCCTGATTCCAATGGCCGTCTTGCTCCAGTTTGTCGGGGTCGCTGGTGTTGAGGCCCCGAAAAACCAGGGTGTCGCCGGCTGCCGACACGAAACAGTTGCCCTGGACACTGATGCGGGGTAGTGTCTGGGGTGTTTGGGCAGTAGCATTCAGCAGGCAGCAAAAGGTGGGTAAAAAAAAACTGAGTTTTAGTATGTAGTAGTTTTTCATAAAAATATCCATTTGAATGCATTTTAAAACTTTATCCAATGCAAAAGCGCCGGATCACATCAAACCATTTTTCTGAATCACCTTGCGGTACCACCAGGCTGAATCCTTAGGAATCCTACGCAATGTTCCCGGTTCCACCGCCGTGATGCCAAATTTTTTGCTATACCCCGACGCCCACTCGAAGTTGTCGAGCAACGACCAAATGAAGTACCCGCGCAGGTCCACACCGTTTTGAATCGCCCGGTGCATTTCGCTCAAATAACTGTCGAAAAAGGCAATGCGGGCAGTATCCTGTACTGTTCCATTGACAACGGGATCATCGAACGCGCAACCATTTTCCGTGATGTACAACGGCGGATTCCCATACCGCGCAGCGATCCACTCCAGCAATTTCCGGCAACCCCAGGGCACAATAGCCCATTGCATATCGGTTAGTTTCCAATCGGGGGAAACACTCAGGCTGACATCCTGATCTTCCGACAGGCCGCCATTTCCGTATACATTGCCCGGAACAGCGCCACCGGAAGCATCGGCCGCAAACATGGCCGTGTAGTGGTTCAGACCGAAAAAATTAGAAGAACCCAGGATCAGTTCCCGGTCGCCGGCCGAAATTGAAGGCAAGCGCGCGCCCAGGCGGGATTTCATAGATTCCGGATAGTCGCCCTTATAAATCGGGTCGACAAACCAGGCCAGGAAAAACTCCAGTGCGCGCGTTGCGGCCTGCTTATCCGCATCGGAGTCTGTCAATGGCTCGCGCCAATCACAATTGTTGGTTATGCCGATCTGCCCTTTTTGCGTTGATTGATATTTTTCACGATACCGGCGCACTGCTTTCCCATGCGCTTTGAGCAGGTTATGTCCGGCCAGATAAGGCGCGGAATTGGAAACGCGGCCGGGTGCAAATACCCCAAGTCCATAACCCAGAATCGCCACCACCCAGGCCTCATTGATCGTGATCCAGTTTTTTACCCGGTCGCCAAAATGATTAAAACAAACGTCGGCGTAGTCGGCGAATGCATCGGAAGTGGCTTCGCCGAGCCAGCCGCCGTGCTCGAATTCAAGTGCTGCCGGTAGATCCCAGTGGTACAGGGTCACCCAGGGCTCAATGCCTGCTTCGAGCAGTTTATCTATCAATTTGTTATAAAATTCTATTCCTTGCTTATTAATCGCGCCGCGCCCGGCAGGCAGGATGCGTGGCCAGGAGATAGAAAACCGGTACGCCTGAAGGCCGATTTGCTGCATCAGCGCCACATCGTCTGCCATTCGATGGTAGTGATCACAGGCTATGGCGCCGGTATCGCCGTTGTGAACTTTACCGGGAATCATGCAAAACACATCCCAGATGGACGGGCCCTTGCCGTCGCTGTTCCAGGCGCCTTCAATTTGATATGCCGAGGTAGCGCCCCCAGATAAATTTTTCCGGAAATCGTTTTTCATCAATCCTGCGGCAGTTTGTCAAACCAGGTTTTTTTCAAAATCAGCGTGCAAACAATGGCCACGCCAAGTGCAAGTGCAAAGGCACGGTGTCCAGTAGCACCAGGTAAATTGGGAAAATCACCAACGCCGTTTGCCAGATGATACCGATGCCGACATTGAACATATCGCGCCGAAAATCCTTGTTTCCAACAAAGTTGGGGTCTCGGCCAGGACTTTTTCATGGATAGGTTTCCAGAAACCCCAGGGGCGCACGGTTTTGTAAAATGATTTCAGGGTTGCTTCGTCGGTCGGTGGTGCCGTGTAGGTACCGATTATTGCCCCCAAACTGAAAGCAACAACATCAGAGGAAACGTGTACAGATCGAGCGTGCCCGGAAACAAAAGCGGAACGAAAGCGCCGGCAACAAACCCCCCACCATGCCCCAGAAAAAGCCGTTGCCGTTGAAGCGCCACCAGTACCACTTCAGCACATTGAGGCCACGTAGGCGCCGTATAATCCGGAAACGATCCACTGCAACAGGTCGTTCACATCGCGCGCAAACAGGCCCATAAAAATACTGATGACCACCATGACGATCCCGGCGCCCCAGTTCATGTATTTGATCTTGGTGTTTGTAGCCTCCGGGTTGATGTATTTGAGGTAAATGTCGTTTACGATGTAGGCCTGCGTGGCGTTCAACGTGCCGGAAAACGTGGAGGTGAATGCCGCCAGCAAACCGGCCAGGATCAACCCCAGAAACCCGACTGGTACAAATTCATTGATCGCCGAGGGGAGTACCTGTTCAAAGTCGATATTGCCGCCAACGATCAGGTCGAGCCTGTCGTAAAAAAAAGGCCCAACACCCCGAACCCGGCGATCATAAAATAACGGATAGGCATCAAAATCAGACTTACCGAGCCGCTCATCATGGCGGCTTCACGCGGCGAACGCGCCGACAGGATTTTCTGCATATCGTAGGTTGGCGCCGGACCGGCCAGCGAAACCAGCGCCCTTTGAGCAGCATCATGGTAAAGAAAATCGAAAACAGGCTGTAGCCGTCGCTTTCAATTTTTGATTGACTTCCGGGATAATGGTACTCCAATCCAAATTGAGTTTTTGCCCAAAAACGGTGAACTCCAGCCATCCGGCACCACCAGCCCGTGTTCGGAAACCGCATGCATCGCAATGACGCCGATCACAATGCCCGAAATGGTCATCAGGACGTACTGGATCACATCGGCCCAAACAATACTCATCATACCGCCCAACAGGGTGTAAAACACGGCGAAGGCCGTAATGCAAATGCCGTAAAAATGCGCCACGTATTCCGGCGGAATGTCGAACGGTACCCAGGCAGATACAGTTTCCCAGGGCACGAATATCTCCACGAATTTGCCAATACCGATAAAGCCGTAGGCCAGGTACCCCAGCCCGAGGATAATGGCAAACACCACAATTACGCCGTGTGATAAATTGGCGCCACGGCCGCTAAAACGCGTATTCAGCCATTCGGCGCCGGTAGTTACGTTGGACCGGCGCAGCCAGACCGACAGGAAAACCATGAGGAAAATCTGGTTGAACACCGGCCAAAGCCAGGGGATCCAGGCACTTTTCAAACCATACACAAATAGCAGCGTAACCAGCCACATCGTGCCCGAAATATCAAACATGCCTGAGGCATTGGACAGACCCAGCAAATACCAGGGCAAGCGGTTGCCGCCCAGCATGTAATCCTTTTTACTTTGCTCTGCCCGCTTTTTTAACACGAGCCCGATCACCACCGTAGCGGCGAGGTATAAAACGATAATACTGATATCAAGTACGGTTAACTTCATAGATCGACGCGTTTTATTTGGGCTGGCGCCCGTCCGGGCAAATGTAAGCGCAGTTTTGGCGAACGATAGGGGGAGATTTTAACTGGAATACGGGGGTATTTCGATCAATCCTTGGCAGAAATGCCAGGGTAGGCGTACTGTTATGTTTTACTGAAAACGACTGCAAGTACCAGCGTTAAAACAGTATGCACCCGACAAGGCCACCCGCAAAGCGCTTAACTTTGCCGGTAAATCTCCCAACACCGATTTCCTGTTCAATTATGAAAAACACACTACTTCTGATCGCCGTCCTTTTGCTGGTTGGCCAGGCTGTATCCGCCCAGCACTCCATCGCCCGCCGCTGGAACGAAGAACTGCTCCACGCCATCAGCACCGACCTCGCCCGGCCAACCGTGCACGCCCGAAATCTGTTCCACGTTTCGGTAGCCATGTACGATGCCTGGGCCGTGTACAACCCAAATGCCGACACCTACCTACTGGGAAAAACCGTGCATGGATTCACCTGCCCGTATCATCCCACGCCACCGCCGGCCGATGTGCGCGCTGCCCAGGAGAAAGCGATCAGTTATGCCGTTTACCGGGTCATGAAGCATCGTTTTGCAGAATCGCCCGGCAAGGAGACAATCTTTGCCGAGATGGACGATTTAATGGATTCGCTCGGGTACAGCACGGCAATTACCTCGACCAATTACAAATGCGGCCCCGCTGAAATGGGCAATTACATTGCCCGGTTTATTTTGGAATACGGCCTGCAGGACGGCTCCAATGAAGCCAATGGATACGCTAACGAATACTACAAGCCGGTGAATCCGCCCATGCGCATGACCGACCCCGGCAACCCGAACATCATCGATCTTAACCGCTGGCAACCGCTGCAGTTTACCCAGTTTGTCGACCAGAGCGGCAACCCGCTGGGTAGTATTATTACACCGTTTTTGAGTCCGGAATGGGGCAATGTCGCGCCATTTTCCCTGCAACCGCAGGACGCAACGGAACACATGCGCGACGGGCATACCTACATCGTGTATCACGACCCGGGTCCACCGCCCTACCTGGACACCACAACTGTCGGCGGCCTGTCGGAAGAATACAAATGGGGGCATGAGTTGGTAGCGATCTGGAGCTCCTTGCTTGATCCAGCCGATGGGGTGCTCATTGACATTTCACCAGCCTCGATGGGAAACAACAGCTCCTACCCTACCGACATTCCCGGCCTGCGCGATTTTTACAATGTGGAAGACGGTGGCGACGACAGCCCGGGGCGCCCGCTCAATCCCAAAACCGGTTTGCCATACACCCCACAGATCGTTCCCCGCGGCGATTTCACGCGATCTATCGCTGAATTTTGGGCCGACGGGCCAAGTTCTGTCACCCCGCCGGGTCATTGGTTTAAAATCCTGAATTATGTAAACGATCAGCCCGGTCTGGTCAAAAAAATTCGCGGCGAAGGGCCTTTATGCGACAATCTGGAGTGGGACGTGAAGGCCTACTTCGCCCTTGGCGGCGCCATGCACGATGTAGCCATAACTGCCTGGGGGATCAAAGGCTGGTATGATAGTGCCCGACCGGTTTCCGCGATCCGTGGCATGGCGGAACTCGGTCAAAGCTCCGACCCCAATTTGCCCAACTACCACCCGGGTGGCTTAACCCTTAAACCCGGATATATCGAGACAATCAAGGCCGGTGACCCGTTGGAAGGTGTTGATGGTCAGTATATTGGTGAAATAAAATTGCTTGCATGGAAAGGTCCGGCGTTTATCACCAACCCTAAAAACGATGTAGCCGGCGTTGGCTGGATCAGAGCTGCCGAGTGGTGGCCTTACCAGCGCCCGTCGTTCGTCACACCGCCATTCGCAGGCTATATCTCCGGCCACTCGACCTACAGCCGGGCTGCGGCGGAATTACTCACAGCACTCACCGGTGATCCCTATTTTCCGGGCGGTCTGGGTGAGTATTTTTGCCCGCAATATGAGTTTCTGGTTTTTGAAGACGGGCCCAGCGTCGATGTTACGCTGCAATGGGCAACCTACCGGGACGCCTCGGATCAGTGCAGCCTGTCGCGCATTTACGGCGGCATTCACCCCCCGGTAGACGACATTCCCGGCCGCCATATCGGGATTACGATCGGGTTGGAGGCACTGGCCTTTGCCGAGCAGTATTTTACTAAAACAACGCTGCCTTACGAGGCCTCGGAATTTCGGATTTTCCCAAATCCAACGACCTGTGTTGTTCAAATTGAGGATACGATCGAGGGAAGCATCCCCGTTCAGGTGCACCACATCGACGGTCGCCTGGCTATGACCACGGATTTGGAATTTGTAAATCACCAGGCAATCCTGAACCTGGATGCCCTGGCTCCGGGAGTTTACCTGGTGACCGGTCTGGATGATTCCGGGAACCGGCGTTTTCAGGAAAAAGTCGTGCGGCTCTGAGCGCTATCAGTATCGGCGGGTATAATAAAGGACCGTGCCTACCGGAAGCCCGTTTGGCATATTCGTTTCGGCCATGGTGAGGCTCATGTAATTGTTACCGTTGAACGCAATCGCCAGCGTAGAGTAGTACTGCGTACCGGCATACTGTTCCATGTAATACCCCCGCTGTACTTGCCAGCTGACATACACCGTATTGGCAAGGATACCATTCATATACAGGTAACCCACGCCAGTGCCATTTGCGTTCAGCGTAACAATGTTGTTTATGTTGGAGTATCCGTCGGAGTACGTCGCTTCCCATTGGCCAACCAGGGCATTCCGGAACAACTGGTCGGATACGGCGGTCTGATCAACCTGGGGTTGGGTTGGTGGTTTCTTTTCAATTTCCGGAAGTTTGGCCCCGGAGTCTTTCCCCTGTGGTTCGGACTTAGTCGGTTGGTTTGTGTTTTTGGGTGGTGTGGTGTCCTCAGTTCGATCTCCGTCCCGTTCGGCGCGGTGCCGGTGCACTTCCTGGGCATTTTTCCACCCGCTGGCCATGGCCTCCGCGCGGGCGCGGGCTGGTGGATGTGTATTGCTTTCGCCGGTGGATTGAAGCAGTTCGATGCCGGCTTGTGCTTCTTCGAGCGATGCGCCGAGGTTGTAGAGGACGCCTCCGGCAAACTTGTCGGCCTGGAGTTCCAGCACCTTGCGTTTTTTTGAGTCGGAAATAGTAAAATCGTCATTGTTCAGGTGGTGCCCGATTTCATGCGCCAGCACACAATAGGCGCCCCAGCGGACCTTTCCGGTTTCTTTGAATTTTTCCAAAAACGTGGTGTTGTACAAAATGTATCGCTGGCGGCCTTCTGTGGTGGCCAGGGCATTTTTGCAATCGGCCGATTTGACCACGAAATTTTTAGCCAGGTTTACCGAGTTCAGAATTTCACCCACAATACGGTCGGCTTCTTTGGAAGCGTCGAAGGTGTAAAAATCTGTTTGCTCTTCTTCCCCGTCGAAGGAGCAGGAGTGCTCGATAGAGATTAGGGTTTGGGCGGGGAGGGTTGTGGAAAAGCAAAACGCTAAGAATAAAATTGCATATTTCATGGTGAGTGGGTTTTTAATCTGTAGCATGGAAAAAACGAATCTCACATTTTTTCAATAACCCCCAACAGTGCCAACGCGATGCGGTTGTATTCCCGCTGGGCAGCTTTGGGATCAGCGACCCCGAGTGCAAGTTGTTCGCGATTTTGGTTGAACTGGTTTTGCAAAAGGGCCAGGTCATTGAGCACGCCCGGGTTTTTGCCGGCAAACCACTGGTTTAGGTTGGCAAACAATTCCGGAAATTTAGCCAGCACGAATAGCTCCAGCGCTTCCGCACGCGGCAGGTTTTGTATGGCTTTTGCCTTGGCAAGCGCCTTGGCAGCATGATCGCCCATTATTTTTTCATTGGGTACAAAAGTGGTTTCCCGGCGCAAAAACAACAGTCCGAATATACTGAGCAATACCAGTTGGAACGCCGCCGGACGAAATCCGGCCTGCCGGAAATAATCCACCAGCGACTGGGTCTCAGGGCGCGCCCGCATACCCAGCGCGGTGAGCAGCACCCAAAGCAGATATGCCGCCGTAATGACCAAAATAATGCGAAATACCGGCTTGAAGATGTGTTTGCCGGGGTTGAGATTTAGTATGGCTGCCAGGAGCAAGAAGCCAAATCCCGGCAGCAGGTTGAGAACTGCCCAAAGCCAGGGTGTTCCGCCGGCTCCGACAAACACCCCGTTGAGTTCCTGTATGGTAAGTAACAGTAAAGTTGGCGTTGCCAAAACGAGCCAGGCCCAGAGCAATTTTTTACGGATTTCAGAAAGCAGAAGGAGCATTGTCTATTGTTTTAACCAGGTTTCCAGACCACTTTTCTTCAAATGCTCCCCTGCCGACAAGTGGCAAGGACAGTTTTGCGTCGGTCGCTGGTTGGCCTCGGGTACTTCAAATTCATACACCAACATTTCCACGGTATGATCTGGCGTATAGGGTGCATTGGCCACCGATTTGGGCAGGCGGTTCACGGCCTGGTTGAACCAGTCTTTTGCGGCTTCTTTGCTGATTTGTTCGCCTTTGGCATTGAAATTCTGGTTGGTGACGATAAAAACAAAAATACGCAAATGCGCCTTGCGCGGGAAAACCAGCGATTTCAGGTAACTAAGTGTCAATCCGAAATTTTCCTGCACCGGAAGTTCCTTCCAGCGGTCCTTGTCCGGAAGTGCAGCGCCGTCCGATTGGTATTGCTCGATCTGGGTGATAATGGCAAAACCATCGGGAACAGACATGTACCGGCGTGGATATTGTTTGGCACTTAGCGGCTGCACCAGTTTTTGCGCCACTTGTCCTAAGGTGGAACAACCATTGAAATTGCGGGGCGCCAGTTCCAATTGCTGATAACAGGGCGGCGGCGGGAAGGGAAAGGCAGCGTCCATAAAGCGCCGCATCGAGGCATCGTCCTCAAACAGGAGCCCTTCAACCTGCAAGGCGTCTTCGTGTTTTTTTAACCCTTTTTGCGCAGATTCCAGCCAGTTGTTGCTCCAGACATGGCTGAACTGGTGACCATCTCTTCCAAAAATAAAGGGCAACGCGGTATTTTGAAATCCTTTGCGCGAGAGCACATATCCCATGAACAGGTTGGCTTCGTCCTCTTCTCCAGCCTGAAATTCAGCCTGCAAACTATGGTTGTTCACATGATGGCCGATTTCGTGCGCTACACCGGAGTATGCCTGCAAGTCGGTGGCGCGCTCCAGAAAATCCTGACTCCAAAGCAGGTAGCGTTTACCATCGGCGACCACGGCACTGATGCTCTCCACGTTGGTTTGGATGAGCGTAAAATTTTGCTCCAGGTCACCGCCGAGTTTCAAAACATCGGCCACCAGATTTTCCATCACCGGTGATCCGGAGGTAAAGGTGTACAGTTCTTCATCCAACTCCGTGCCGCCGAAGTTGCAGTGCCGGCTGAGGTCGAGGTCGAGAAATTCCTGGGCCGACAGCTGGTTAATAAGAATCAATAAGGGTAAGACAAACAAAATGCGCATAACGCACAGGTATTTTTAAAATAAATACCAAGTTACGGCATTTCGGATCACTTACGCATTTATTCCGAAATCCTTCCGGCTTCCGCTTCGATCCCGGTCTGGCGTCTGCGCGATTTAATATTCTGGTTGCCAAACTGATAACTCAAACTCAAGCTGACCCGGCGGCTATCCCAATTCCCGCTGCCATACGCCAACAAGCCGTTAAACTCGGAGTACCCGTCCCAACCGCTTTCAAAAAACAGGTCGCTGACACCCAGGCGGACGTTGAGGCGATCTTGCAAAAATTTGCGTTGCAAACCAAGATCAAGGCTCCAGCTGGATTCGTACAAAAACACACCGCCCCAGACACCGGGGCCGGAATAGTAGCCGGAAATTTCGCCTTTAAATCCAGCCGGCAGATCGAAGGTATGCTGCTGGTAAATATTGTAGGTGAAAGCCTGTACATCCACGATTGCTCCATCGCCGTAATCGGCCTGATTGTCGAGATGAGACGCACTGACATTGAAATAGGCATTCCATTTTTTGGCGATCTGGACCGGTATGCTGGCGTTGAAGCTGATAATCGTTTGATCGGCCAGGTTAGCCCAGGTGACAAAGCCTGCACGCGGGTCATCATCGTCTGGCGCGATGAGCCGGGTGATTTGGTCGGTGGTACGGCTATAGGCCAGCTTGAAGTTGTAGCGGAAGGCCAGAGTATAGCCCAGTTCCAAATTATTTACGATTTCTGGCCGCAAAAAGGGATTCCCTTTCCGATAGGAAAGCTGGCTGATCTGGTCATTGAAAGGGTTGAGCACGTCGTAATCGGGGCGATTTATACGCCGGCCGTAGTTAAGGGCGAGCGTATGCTTTGGGGCCAGTTTCCAGGTGAGGCCACCGCTAGGAAACCAGCTCAGGTAATTGAACTCAACCGGTGGTTCCTGCAGTTCCGGGCGAAAGGCTTCCAACATTCCTGTGGCATCCGTATGTTCGGCGCGCAGGCCGACCGACATGTTCCAGGCTTTGCCCAATTCGCGCACAAAATTCACATAGCCGGCATACACCCTTTCGTCGTAGTCGAACAGGTTGGAGCGAAAATCATTGCGCACCGGGCCGTTGCTTAGTTCATCGTAAAATAAAAAGGTGTTATCCGATACTACCTGGGTCAGTTTGGCGCCTGCACCGAATATGCCGCCGAGCAATTTGTCTTCAAAATCCAGCTTGGCAGAGTAAATATCAATGTCCGTTGGCGTGTCAAAGCTGTTGATCACCTCGGTCAGCACCTCCGTTTCTGTGGCATCGTAATAGCGGTTAGGCTGGTAGCGTTCGGTTTCGTTTTGAAACTTGCCGTAATCCAGATCAAAGTTCAGGGTTCTTCCTTTGCCGCTGTCGAAGCGATAGTTGACATTATACGTCTGTTGCCGGCGCATTAGTTTGACGGAGCTTGTGGCAACCAGAATGCTATCAATGTTTTCAGGCGCATTTTGATCCGACAGGGCAATGCGGTTGTAGGAATTGGGCTTGCCGTTGTGCTGCCCGCCGGATACCAAAAAGCCGATCGTATGTTTTTTACTCAAAAAGAAATCGGTGCCAAGCCGGTAGTTGTAATTTTTCCCGTTGAAACGATTGTTGTTAATTTCATCCAGGACCAGGCCGTTCTGGTAGCTCAAAAAGTCCATATCCATATAGCCTTTGTTATAATTGCCGCCTAAAGTTCCAAAGGCATTCAGGCGCCGGTTTCGGTAGTTGCCGGTGCTGCTGACATTGGCCCGGTGGTAGCGACCCTGGCTATACGTAGTGCTCACCGATCCGTTCGCACCTATGCTTTTATCCTTTTTGAGGCGTATATCGAGAATACCGGCATTGCCTTCCGCCTCGTAGCGTGCTCCGGGGTTGGTAATAATTTCGATCCGGTCGATTTGATCAGCCGGCAGGTTTTCCAAATAATTGGACAGGTCGTCACCGGTAAGCGGCAGGCGTTTGCCATCGACATAAAGTAAAACACCGGAGCGCCCCAACACCGTGATATTGTTGTTGTTATCCACCGTGACACTGGGTGCTTTGCGCAGCAGGGAGATGGCGTCTGAACCCACACTGTTGATTGTACCGGCTACATTGAACACCATGCGGTCGGGCCGTACTTCTACCAACGCACGCGTGGCGGTGACTGTTACCTCGGCCAGTTCAGTGGCGCCGGAGGCAAAGGTTAAAATGCCCAAATCCACCGGGTTTCCCGATTCCAACTGAATATCTGGACGGTAAAGATCATTCAAGCCCAAATAGGTCGCCTTCAGGAAAAATGTGCCGGCGCGCAGGTCCTTGAATTTAAAAACACCGGCCTCGTCTGTTGTTTCTACTTTGTACAGGCTGCTGTCGGCGGCATTGAACAGGGCGACATTGGCAAATTCCACAGCAGCGCCGTCGGGGTCTTGCAAGACGCCGCGTAACACAGCCATTTGGGAAAAAAGGGTATAGGATAGGGATAGGAGTAGCAGGGTAGTTATGCTCCGCATGATTGGGTAGTCTTTGTTCTGTTAGCTTAAAATGACTGCATAAATAGCCCCGCGGTGTAGTTGAAAATAGTTTTATCGACAAACGATTCCTCGTTGGGTTTCAAGGGCGATGACGCCCGTTTGCGATGATGTAGTTTTAACTACAGGTACACGAATGTCGACGTGATTTCTATGGTTTTACATATGTACCCGATAACGTGTTGTTAGTTCAGATGTCTCCCTTCGGTCGACATGACAGTCGTTTATTTTTAAAACTAAATTTTACCAGATTTCTCGCTACGCTCGAAATTGCGGCAGGGCGCAGGTAAAATTTCGAGCGTAGTGAGAAATCTGATTGGAATTAATCTTGTCATTTCAATTTGTCATGTCGACCGGAGGGAGACATCTGGATTCGATTATTATCGGTTTATAAAGTGAATCCGTTTGAGTCACGCCGACAATACGCCTTGAATTTCATTTGCTTCCAAACAATTTCAATCGCGTCCGGGATTTAACCCCGACCTTTGCCCACATGCTTCCTTTGAAAAAAACTTCGCCAGACGAAAAAGCACGGCTGCACCCGCAAAACAAACACCGCGAACGCTACGATTTCAAACAATTGCTGGAGGTTTGTCCGGAACTGGCGCCCTTTGTTACGCTGAATATCCACCAGGCTGAAACGATCGATTTTGCCAACCCGCAAGCGGTGAAATTGCTGAACCGGGCCTTGCTCCTGCAGTATTACGGCGTCGAATTTTGGGATATTCCTGCAGGTTATCTGTGCCCTCCGATTCCCGGCCGGGCCGATTACATGCACCACATCGCGGACCTGTTAGCCGCCTCCAACTATGGAAAAATACCGCCTGGAAACCAACTCAGATGCCTCGACATCGGCGTTGGCGCCAACTGCATTTATCCCATTCTGGGAAACAAAATTTACGGCTGGTCCTTCATCGGCTCCGATATTGACCCGGTAGCCATCGAATCGGCGAACAAGATCATCGCAGCAAATCCCGGTTTGCCGGAAGCGGTGGAGTGCCGCTTGCAAACAAACCCAAAAGCTATTTTCGAAGGCATTATCCAACCGGAGGAGGTCTTTGACCTGACCCTATGCAACCCGCCTTTTCACGCTTCACCCGAGGCGGCGCAGGAAGGCAGTTTGCGCAAGGTGAAAAATTTAACCGGCAAAAAAATCAAGAGCCCGATCCGGAACTTTGGCGGCAAACAAGGTGAACTGTGGTGCGAAGGTGGTGAAGCCGGTTTTCTTGAAAACATGATTGCCGAAAGCCAGCAATTTGCCACATCCTGTTTTTGGTTTTCCTCGTTGGTTTCCAAACAATCCAACCTCAAACGCGCTCAGGCTGCGCTGGAAAAAGCGGGCGCATTGGCTGTACGAGTTATTCCCATGGGACAGGGCAATAAAACGAGCCGCATCCTTGCCTGGACCTTTCTTTCCAAGAAAAAACAGATGGTTTGGAAGATGGCGCGGTGGAAATAACCTTGTAAAGCAAGGGCATCTCGCAAAAATTGCAACAAATTTTTCACCGCTAAGGCGCAAAGACGCAAAGAGTCGTTCTCCGCGTCTTTGCACCTTAGCGGTGAAAAAAGAACAATCTGCAACAGGGAATTTCCTCCAGAAACTTTTGCCCCTCTCAAACCTGGCAACCTACCTCTGCAAGTATTTCGCCTTAAACCTATCATACAACTTCAAATAATCATTCGCATTCCCCTCCCGGTCAAAAAAGGATTCCCAGGTGCTCAGCGGCTCCCAAATACAGGTGCCCTTGCCCCGGCCACCGGGAATATCGAACACAATTTTGTGCACGGCCTCCTTGCGGGCAGAATACTCGACCACGATCACATCTTTATCGTAGCGCCGTACCAGGTCATTCAAATTATCGCGCAAGTCATCCAATGTGCCGTGCCATTTCGGGTAATATGATTCGCCAATTACATCGAAATGTACTCCGCGCCGGAGCATATTATCAATAAAAAATACCGATTCGTCGTGTTGCCCCCCCAGGGCCACATGCAGCATCATTTGAATAGCCGGATCAACGGCTTTAACGGCAGCGGTTCCGGCATTGAGCAATTGCGCCAGACTGTCGAGGTGTTGCACATTCCCTTCCGGCCAAACAATACCGTGGTTGATCTCGTTGCCGATTTGCACCATGTCGGGCGTTGTGCCCTGCGCCTTGAGCTGTTTGATCACATCGTAGGTGTAGTCGTAGAGCGCTTTTTTCAGTTCCGGAAATGCAAGCCCTTCCCAGGCTTTGGGTTTGTATTGCTTGCCAGGGTCGGCCCAATAATCGCTGTAATGAAAATCGAGCAGTAGTTTCATGCCCGCCGCTTTCACGCGTTTGGCCATAGCCAAGGTGTGTTCCAGATCGCAAAAACCATCTTTGGGAGAGTAGCCATTTTCCAGGGAAGGGTTGTGAAACAGGCGCAGGCGGACGTAGTTAAACCCGTGTTGTTTCAGGAGCTCGATGGCGTCTTTTTCCACGCCGTCCTCCTTGAACTTGATGCCGCGCGCCTCCAGTTGGGGCAAAAAAGAAATATCCGCCCCGATCATTTTATCCACCGGCCGGTCTTTGGCAGTCTCGCCTTTCAGCCGGTAGGTATCGTCGATGTTCACGGAAGCAACACTGCCTGGGCCGACAGTTATGATGTCCGTGGTACCGGCCCATAAATTGGGCGACCGGGCTTCAAATTTTATCATCCCGGGTACTGTTCCGGCCTGGATCAGCACCTGGCAATGCCCGTTGAACAGGCTGCGCTGCCAGGCGCCTTCGGCGCAAATGTCCGGCTCGTGGCAAGACGGATCGCCGTTGCCCACCCCGATGATTTTCCCGGGTCCTTCAAGGTGAAAGGTCACCAAATTATTGGCATTCGGCACTACCCTGCCCTCCCGGTCAAACACGGTCACGTTGACTACCGACACATCACTGCCATCCGCCAGCAAGGTGGTTTTATAGGGTGTCAGGGAAATTTCTGTCGGTGTGCCGGTCGTTTCCACCTTGGTTTCAAATTGCCGCCCGTTTTTGGTGGCAACGGCTTTTAATGTGCCAGGTTGGTAATCGACCGTCCACTTCAGGTGGCTGTTGCGCGGCATTGGCTTTTCACCCAAACTCTTGTCATTCAGAAACAATTCCACCTTGTCGGCATTGGAATTTACCCATACATCGATAGGCTCATTCCTTTTACCCAGCCAGTTCCAGTGCGGCGAAATATGCAGCACATCCTTGTCCGTCCACCAGGATTGGTAGTAGTAGTACAGGTTTTTGGGAAAACCGCACATGTCCATGATCCCGAAATGCGAATTGATGTTCGGCCATTCAAAGGGTGTGGGTTCGCCCCGGTAGTCCAGCCCTGTCCAGACAAAGCCGCCGAGCCAGAAGTCGTTTTCAGCCGCCAGCGTCCACCAGGTTTCAGCAGTACTGGCCCACCAGGGCGCCGTGATATCCTGATCGGGCACATAACCGCGAATACTGTCTTTTTCGTACATGCCCCTGGAGGTCACCGTACTCCCCATTTCAGTGCCGATGATCGGCTGGTCGGGGTGGTCGCGGTGGTAGTCGGCTACACCAAATTGCCGGTAATTGAAACTCCGCACCGGGATGACCTCATTCACCCCATTGTACACATTGGCTACATCGGCTGCGTAGGTGCAGGTGCGGGTAGGATCGAATTCGTGTTGTTTTTTGATAAATGTTTGGGCTATGCGTTTGCCGACAGGCGTGGTGTGAATCCAGCCTTCTTCATTGCCAATGCTCCACATGAACACCGAGGTCCGGCTCCGGTCGCGCCGGAGGAGGCGTTCAAATTGGTCCATATATTCGGCGCCGCTGTTGAGCAGGCGCTGCTCGTCCATAACCAGCATGCCGAGGCTGTCGCAGGCGTCGAGCAATTCGGGTGTCGGGGCATTGTGGCTGGTTCGGTAGGCATTTACACCCAGGTTTTTGAGCAAACGGATGCGGTAAAATTGCAGGTAATCCGGCAGGGCGCTGCCGACACCGGCGTGGTCCTGGTGGCAGTTGACGCCGTATAGTTTCACATGTTTTCCATTGAGAAATACACCGTTTGTTTTGATTTCTATGGTCCGAAAACCAAAGCGCAACAGTTGTTTGTCCATTATAATCCCACCTGCACGGACTTCCACGTGGATGCGGTAGAGGTACGGATCGTCCAGGTTCCACAGTCTGGGTTTATCAACTGACAGGGTGGAAACGGCTGTTTTTGAGGCATTTACCTCCATTGCAAGTGATTGCGGTTTGGCACGGGCGACAATTTTCCCGTTGCGGTCTGTCAGGTACACCTCGACGGTACGATCAGCCGGGACGTCACCGTGGTTTTCCACCGTAGTTTCAACGGTCAATTCGGCATTTGATCCCTGAAGAACTGCATGAGCAAAAATGCCATCGTGCGCGATATGTATCGGGTTAAAAACATTAAGCCAAACGTGCCGGTAGATACCCGCGCCTTCGTAAAACCAACCTTCATACTGGGTGGCATCCACCCGAACGACGAGCACGTTTTGGCCACCATAATTCAGGAAATCCGTGATGTCGTAGGCCGCACCTACGTAGCCGCTTTTGTTATTTCCAAGGTAAAAACCGTTGACCCAAAATTCGGCATCGCGAAAAACCCCATCGAACTGAATCTCAAATCGTTTACCCAAATCAGTCGCCTCCACTTTGAAATGTTTCCGGTACCAGCCGATGCTGGTTTCCGGGTAGTTTCCACCCACCGGTTTGTAGCCGTGCGCCATCACATTAAATGCCGGATCGTACACAAACGGCAGCTCAACGGCCCAGTCGTGGGGCAAATTGAGCGAACGCCACAAACTATCGTTGAACTTCGGGTCGATCGCCGTGCCAGCCGCGCCACCTGATTTTGAAAAAACGGTGGCCAGGCTAAAGTTGAAATCCTTTTCCGGATTTTGGGCATGCCCAAAACTGAACTTCCAGTTGGTGTCAAAATTGGAATGTGTTCTGGGAGCGATATGCTGGCTTTGAAGTTGAATAACAGGCAATAAAAATAAACAGGCAAAAAGGAGGGTTGAACGATACATAAAACCAAGCTGATTTGAACAATTACCTTTGGCACCATGCCAAAGCGCTGGCGCTAAACTAAGGACAATACCAAAACTCTATGAACAGACAACTGCTTGTGCTCCTGCTTTGCTTTCAGTGGTTGTTCCTCGTGGCCCAACCCGCCGACTCCACCTGGTTGCTCCGGCCCGACCGCGTATTCGATGGTACTGAAATCCATGAAGGCTGGGTCGTACTTGTGCAAGGGCAATTCATCCGGGCTGTTGGTCCAGTGAAGGATTTAGCAATTCCGGCGAACACCAGGCGTATCGATCTGCCGGGGACAACACTTCTGCCCGGGCTGATTGAAGGTCATGGCCACATTTTGTTGCACCCGTACAATGAAACCTCCTGGAACGACCAGGTACTCCTCGAATCGGAGGCCGAGCGGGTTGTGCGCGCGGTGCAGCATTTGAAGGCCACCCTGGATGCGGGATTTACCACCTTGCGCGACCTGGGATCGGAAGGCGCCGGTTATGCCGATGTAGGGTTGAGAACCGCCGTGGAAAAAGGGCTGATTCCCGGACCGCGCCTGCTGGTTGCCGGCAGAGCAATTGTGGCTACTGGAAGTTACGGCCCCAAAGGTTTTGCTCCGCACGTGCAAGTACCCAAAGGCGCCGAAGAAGCCGATGGTGTGGAACAACTGCAAAAAGTGGTGCGCGACCAGATCGGCCACGGCGCCGACATTGTAAAAGTGTACGCCGACTATCGCTGGGGACCAAACGGCGAGGCCATGCCGACATTTTCAGTTGAAGAATTGAAAGCCGTGGTGGAACCCGCGAAAAGCAGCGGCCGCCCGGTGGTTGCCCATGCCGCAACCCGGGAAGGCATCCGGCGGGCTACTTTGGCGGGTGTGGAAACGATCGAACATGGTGACGGCGCCGACCCGGCACTTTTTGCCTTGTTGAAAGAAAAACAAACAGCCTGGTGCCCAACCCTGGCAGCAGCCGAATCGATCTTGCAGTACCGCGGCTGGAAAAAAGGCGTTGACCCCGAGCCCGAACGTGTCCGCCTGAAAAAACAAACGTTCAGACAGGCGCTGGAATCCGGGGTGCGAATTTGCGCCGGTGGCGATGTCGGCGTTTTTTCCCATGGAAACAATGCCCTGGAACTGGAATTGATGGTCGAATACGGCATGGCTCCTTTACAGGTATTGCAGGCAGCCACTGCTGTAAACGCAAGCGTATTTCACCTTGATCAACAAGTCGGGCGAATTGCACCCGGCCTCTTGGCCGACCTGATAGCGGTAACCGGAAACCCGGCGGAAGATATCCGCGCTTTACGCAATGTCCGCCTGGTGATGAAAGGCGGAAAACGGTACAAATAGGACAACGTTTATTGAGACAGATTTTTTTCTATTTTTTGGACAGGCGCTCCACCAATTTTGTCTGCCGTTGCGTATTTTGATTTACTGCGAAGGCGCAAAGACGCGAAGGATTAACCTCTGCGTCTTTGCGCCTTCGCGGTAAAAAGTTTGTCGCACAGGGCCTGGAATTTACTTAGAAGACACCCTCTGTTTTTTCCTGTTAATCTTGTCAATTGTATTGCCTGGTCACAGTCGCTCAAACCGCGCCTGAAAAAAGCGCAGATACTTTGGTTCGTAAACCATATTCAGTCCCTTTATCCGGTTGCGGCGGTGCAGCACGGCATTGGCCGATTCGGCCACAACATCCATATGTGCCTGCGTGTACACCCGGCGCGGGATGGTAAAGCGCACCAGCTCCAGTTTGGGGAAATACTGCTCGCCATTGGGTTTTCGGCCCGCCGATACAATCCCGCGCTCCATGGTGCGCACCCCGGAGTCGAGGTAAATTTCGGCAGCCAGGGCCTGTGCCGGGAATTTATCCTGTGGAATGTGGGGCAGGAAGCGTCGGGCATCGACAAACACACCGTGTCCGCCAATGGGCCGAACCAGCGGAATATCAAACTCTTCCATGCGATGCCCCAGGTATTCCACCTGCCCGACACGAGCGTGAATGTGGTTGTCGTTCAGGCTTTCCTCGATCCCGATGGCCATTGCCTCCATGTCGCGTCCGGCCATGCCGCCGTAGGTATGCAGGCCTTCATACACCACTACGAGGTTGCGGGCTTCTTCGTACACTTCCCATTCATTGGTCGCTAAAAAGCCGCCAATATTAACCAGCGCGTCTTTTTTTGCACTCATCGTGGCGCCATCGGTATAGGAACAAATGGCTTTAACAATACGTTGGATACTCATTTTGGCGTAGCCGGGTTCGCGTTGTTGAATAAAATAAGCGTTTTCGGCAACGCGGGTCATGTCGTGGATGATCCGGATCCCATGTTGGCGGGTATAGTTCCACAGCTCGCGCAAGTTGGCCAGGCTGATCGGCTGGCCGCCGGCCATATTTACATTAGTGGCAATGCAGACGTAGGGAATCTTTTCCGGGCCATGTTTTTTCACCAGTTTTTCCAGTTTATTCAGGTCGACATTGCCTTTAAACGGGTGTTCGTTTTGGGGGTCGTGGGCTTCGTCTATGATGATATCGGCAAAGGTGCCGCCGGCAAGTTCCTGGTGCAACCGGGTGGTCGTGAAGTACATGTTGCCGGGAATAATATCGCCGGGTTTGATCAGAATTTTGGACAGCAGGTTTTCGGCGCCTCTGCCCTGGTGTGTCGGCACGAGGTATTTGTAGCCGTAATACGCATGCACGGCTTTTTCCAGATGGTAAAAATTCTGGCTGCCGGCATAAGATTCATCGCCTTGCATCATACCTGCCCATTGCCGGTCGCTCATGGCCGAAGTACCGCTGTCTGTCAAGAGATCGATATAAACATCTTTGGAAGGGAGCAGGAAGGTGTTGAACCCGGCATCCCGGATCGCTTTCAAGCGTTGTGCCCGGGTGGTCATGCGGAGCAATTCCACCATTTTCATTTTGTAGGGTTCTGCCCAGGATCGGTGGTATGTTGTTGCCATAGTCGAAAAGTGCTGTTTGAGTGCGGCACAAGACTAGGGCAATCGATACGGTTCGATGAGGATGTAGGTTAGCACGGGAAATAATTGTGGTCAGCTTTCAACGCAGCTTGGCCCCGGAACCGACAATTTCCACTTATTCTTGTTGCTGCTTTATGCCAACATTTCAAAAACATATGCTCGTTTTCCTGCGGTCCCTTTGCATTGGCGCAGGAATATCTTTCGCAGGATCGATAGGCCCGAGTGCCATCAACCTGACGGTTATGCAGGTCAGTGTGGAAGCGGGTATTCAACAAGCCGGATGGTTTGTCCTCGGTATGATCCTTACGGAATTCATCTTTATCCGGGCTTCCCTGGGTGGGCTCCGCAGGTTGCTGTTGCATGCGAACATCCGGCGGATATTGGAACGCCTGATCCTGATTTTGTTTGTGGTATTAGCCGCGATAAGTTTTTTTGCGGCCTTCCGAGACGTGCAAAGCAGTAGCACATTCAGTTCGAACACCGCCGGCAACGGTTTTTTGCTGGGCATTTTATTTCGGCTGCTCAACCCTTCCATGGTCCCCTACTGGCTCGGCGTCAATGCCGGTCTGATGGCGCGGGAATTGTTGCCGCCGACACCCGCACACTTCAATGCATATGCTGTGGGTTGCGCCTTTGGCACTGTGGTTGCGCTGGGGCTTTACATAGCGGGAGGAGCACAACTTACCGAGTTTTTTGCCGGCTACCGGCAATTGCTAAATCTTGCCATCGGGTGCTTTTTCCTGGCTGCTGCCGCATGGATGGCCTTCCAAAACCACAGCAGGAAACCCGGCAAGTGAATTATTTCAGAAATTCCCGTATCCGTTTGATGGTTTCTTTCGGCATAAAAAGCACACCGTGCAAAACGCCGATAACATAGCCGCATATTCCAGAAAGGACAATGAGTAAGAGTACATAATAAGACATAGCAAAACTTTTTTCTTTTAAAATGCCGTATCGAAAAAATGGTTTTGGGCCGCCAAGTACGGGGTATGTACAATTCTGATCAAAACATGCAAAAAGTTAGCACAAAGTGCGGCATAAATTCTCATTTTATAAATTTCTGCGGATATTCGCCCCCGGAACAACCGCCACCACGATTTCACACGATTGTTCTGTCCTCACCTATTACCGCCAAATTAGTTGCTGTATTTTTTTTGCAAACACCTCTTCCCTGTTGATTTGCCTTTTTTAATTGCCTCCCCAAGGCATCAAATTATTTGATTGGGCGCGATTGGCGTGCGACTACTATCGTTGTTTGAAAATCACCAACTTAATTTAACTTGTATGAAGTATTTTAAACTTAAACAAATCATTGCACTGGTTTGCCTGGTCCTCCTGAGTGGGAGTGTTGCCTTTGCGCAGCGGCAAATCAGCGGTGTCGTAACCGATGCCGACAATGGCGAGCCGCTGATCGGTGCGAGTGTCCGCGCTATCGGGACTACCTCCGGCGCTATCACCGATTTTGAGGGTCGCTACGCCTTTCCGCTCCCGGAAGGCGCTACCCAACTTGAAGTGTCTTACACAGGGTACACGACCCAAACGCTGGACATTGGTGCAGCCACTACCCTGGATTTTTCCATGTCCTCGGGTATTACCCTGGAAGAGACGACGATTATTGGTTACGGCACGGTGAAAAAAACAGACGTGACCGGTGCTATTTTAACTGTCGGTCCCAAGGACTTCAACAAGGGTGCGATGAACTCCCCGCAGGAGCTTATCGTCGGTAAAATTGCAGGTGTGACGGTCACCACCAACGCCGAACCGGGCGGCGGAGCTACCATCCGCATACGCGGTGGTTCTTCGTTGGGCGCTTCTAATGATCCGCTCATTGTGATTGACGGAATACCCGTGGATAATGAAACAGTAGCGGGAGGCCGCAGCCCGCTAAACATCGTCAACCCCAATGACATTGAAACGTTCACTGTACTTAAAGATGCCTCAGCCACAGCCATTTACGGATCACGCGCATCAAACGGAGTTATCCTTATCACCACAAAAAAAGGGTCGCTCAAACGGAAAATCGGCATTGATTACAATGCTAACTTTTCACTTAGCAGCCGCGCCAATAGCTTAGAAGTTTTGGACGGAAATGCCTTCCGCGCGCTGATCAACGAACGCTACCCCGACGGCTCTGCAGCCCGGAACCTGCTGGGCACTGCCAACACCGACTGGCAGGATGAAATTTACCAGCAAGCGTTTGGCATGGATCATAACCTCGCCGTTTCCGGTGGTATTGGTGTCGTGCCGTACCGCGTTTCGCTCGGTTACACCGACCGCGACGGTATCCTGAAAACAGACAATTTCAACCGACTGTCAGGCGCGCTCAACTT
The DNA here is from genome assembly GCA_020636075.1 of Lewinellaceae bacterium. Taxonomy (GTDB): domain Bacteria; phylum Bacteroidota; class Bacteroidia; order Chitinophagales; family Saprospiraceae; genus M3007. Next base: position 807,302 of record JACJYO010000002.1, read on the forward strand.
GTCGCCGGGCTTCATGGACAACCGCCTGCAATTCAATGTAAACCTGAAAGTGTCGAAAAGCAAAAACGTCTTTGCCAACCGCGGAGCCGTAGGTGCATCCATCTTTTTCGACCCAACCAAACCGGTGCTCGACCCGAGCAGTCCATACGGTGGGTATTTTACCTGGACCAACAACGACGGAACACCCAATACACTTGCCTCCGCCAATCCGGTAGCCCAACTGATGCTGCATGACGACAAATCGGATGTAAAGCGCCTGATCGGGAACGTTCAGGTGGATTATCGTTTTCATTTCCTGCCGGAATTGCGCGCCAACCTGAATGTCGGCTACGACAACTCAAACAGCGAGGGCAGTGTGCTGGAACCCGCCGAATATTCCGCAGCATTCAACACGAGCGGCCTCGACAAGCGCTATACCCAGGAGAAGACCAACAAACTGATTGAATATTACATGAATTATGTGAAAGACTTCGGGTCTACCACCCTGGATCTCATGGGCGGCTATTCCTGGCAGCACTTCCACTTTGACGATGTCACCACCACATTCAATACGGCCAACCCGGACGGCGCTGTGGTGCCGAACGAGCGCGAATATTACCTGCTCTCGTTGTTTGGGCGTTTGAACTTCAGCATCAACGATAAATACCTGTTTACCTTCACCTTACGCCGCGACGGCACCTCGCGTTTTGCCGAAGAAAACCGCTGGGGCATGTTCCCCTCCGCGGCTTTTGCCTGGAAAGTTATCGACGGCCGCTCCGGTGTGCTCAATGGGCTTAAACTGCGCCTGGGCTACGGTATCACCGGTCAGCAAGACATCAGCACAGACTACTATCCGTACCTCGCCCGCTACCAGGGCAGCCTGCCTACAGCAGATTATCCGTTTGGCAACGAGTATATTACGACACTTCGTCCAAACGGTTACGATCGGAATATTAAATGGGAAGAAACCGCGACTTACAATGCAGGTATCGACTACGAGTTGGCCAATGGCCGCGTATATGGTTCGGCAGAGGTGTATTTGCGCAAAACCAGCGACCTGATCAATAAAATTTCGGTTCCGGCAGGCACCAACCTGACCAATGAAATTTTTACAAACGTCGGCGACCTGGAAAACCGTGGCGTTGAAGTTTCGGTCAATACGATTCCGGTGCAGCGTTCTAATTTTTCCTGGACACTCGGCGCCAACTTTACCATAAACAGAAATGAAATCACCAAACTTACGCTGACAGACGACCCCAATTATCTCGGGGTGGAAACCGGCACGATTCAGGGCGGTGTAGGGAACAACATCCAGATCAACAGCGTGGGCTACCCGGCCTGGTCTTTCTACGTTTACGAACAGGTTTATGACGCTCTGGGAGTTCCGATCGAAGGTTTGTATGTCGATCGCAACAACGACGGCCAAATCACCCCTGCCGATAAGTACCGTTTTGAAAACCGGGCAGCCGATTTATTGGTTGGCTTCTATACGAACTTTACCTTCGGTAAATTTGACCTGTCGACGGGCGGCCGCGCCAGCTTCGGGAACTACCTGTATAACAATGGCCAGTCTGAACAGACCAGTTACAATCGCTTGTATGCACCCACCAACTACCTGGGGAACCTACAGGCAATTTACAAGCAGATCGATTTTGAAAACCCGAGGCTCTTCAGTGACCATTTTGTTCAGGATGCCTCCTTCCTCCGTTTTGACCACATAACACTTGGCTACAATTTTGCAAATTTGGGTGCTTTACGCAACCTCCGGGTGTACGGAACTGTTCAAAACCCGTTTGTGATCACAGACTACCAGGGTATAGACCCCGAAGAGTTTGACGGTATTGACGATAATGTTTACCCCCGTTCCCGGATTTTCCTGTTGGGTTTAAATGCAAGTTTCTAAACTTAAAACACAAGAACAATGAAATTTAGAACATACAAAATCGGAGCCCTCTTGTTTCTCGGAGTAGCTCTTTTTGCCGTATCCTGTTTCAAGGATCTGGATACGATTCCCCTGAATGAAAACGAAACCACGTCGGCCACCGTATACAATGATCCGGCAGCCTACCGGCAAGTCCTTGCCAAACTGTATGCCGGTCTGGCCGTCAGTGGCCAGCAAGGCCCCGACGGACAGCCTGACATTAGCGGCATCGACGAAGGTTTTTCTACCTATATCCGTCAATACTGGAAAGCCCAGGAACTTTCGACCGACGAGGCCGTAATTGCCTGGAACGATGGCAACATTCACGACTACGAGCAGCAAGACTGGGATGCCAACAATGAATTTATCCGGGCAATGTACAACCGGATATTTTACCAGATTTCCCTGTGCAACGAATACATCCGGGAAACAACAGATGCCAAACTGGACAGCCGGGGTGTGGATGCCAGCCTTCGTGCCGACATCGTCAAGTTCCGCGCCGAAGCCCGTTTTCTGCGCGCGCTGAGCTACTGGCATGCATTGGATATGTTCCGTCAGGTGCCGTTTGTTACAGAAGCGGATGCAGTAGGCTCCTTTCTGCCCCGCCAGGCTTCTGCTGAAGAGTTGTTCAATTTTGTTGAAAGTGAATTAAAAGCCATCGAATCGGAACTGGTGGCGCCCCGGCAAAACGAATATGGCCGCGCCGACCAGGCTGCTGCCTGGATGGTTTTGGCAAAATTGTACCTGAACGCACAAGTGTACATCAACCGTGACCGCTACACCGATTGCATCGCCTACACCAAAAAAGTGATTGATGCCGGGTATCCCATGGAATCGAATTATGCCCATATGTTCATGGCGGACAATGACAATGCCGACGGGATCATTTTTGCCGTCCGTTTTGATGGAAACAAAACACGTACCTGGGGCGGGATGACTTTCGTATGCCACGCAGCAGTAGGTGGCAGCATGAGCGCCGCTGCCTTCGGCCTCGACGGCGGCTGGGGCGGCACCCGGGTAACCAAGGCCTTAGTGGATAAATTCCCGGCTACCGGCGGCAATGTGTTGGTCAGCCCCAACGCAGGTAGTACGTACCCGGTTATTTATGTACCGGGCTCTTACCAGGGATGGGATCCGGCCTCTTCCAATCAACTGGCCTCGCGCAACAACGACAATACCTATGAAGGGTATATCAATTTTACCGATGGCAATACTGAGTTCAAATTCACACTCGGCCCAAGCTGGCCTAGTGGTGACTTTGGGGATACGGGCGGAGACGGCACCTTGGAGCCCGGTGGCGATAACATTATAGTTGCCAATCCCGGCTTTTACAAAATCAACGTCGACTTTAATACAAACACCTACACCCTGCTGAAAACAGAATGGGGACTCATTGGCGACGCGACGCCCGGTGGCTGGGCCAGTGATCAGAATATGACCTACGACCCCACTGAAGGGGCATGGAAGATCCAACTCAACCTGGTAGCCGGCAAAATCAAGTTCCGCGCCAACGACGACTGGCCCGTCAACTACGGTGATCCGAACGGCGACGCCCTGCTGGCACTGGACGGCAAGGATATTGATATTCCATCTGCCGGCACGTACCTGATCAAGCTGTACCTGGATAAGCCCGATTACACTTATTCCATTGAACGCCCGCTCTTCGACCGCCGCGCGATGTTCTGGTCCGACGGACAAAACCTGGAAATCAGCGATATCAGCCAGTTCACGGAAGGCTATGCCGTTACTAAATTTAGCAACATGCGCTCTGACGGCACACCAGGTTCCAACCCAACCTGGGTGGATACGGACTTTCCGATGTTCCGCATTGAAGATGCCTACCTGATGTATGCTGAAGCGATTCTGCGCGGAGGCACCGGTGGCGACGTCAATGCTGCGATCAATTACATCAACATGATCCGTGGACGTGCTTACGCAGGTACGGCAGGCAATATAACCGGCAATGATTTGACGCTGGATTTCATCATTGATGAACGCGCGCGCGAATTGTACTGGGAATGCCACCGGCGGACTGACCTGATTCGCTTTGGCCGTTTCAGTGAAACTGATTACCTGTGGCCCTACAAAGGCAACACGCCAAGCGGTGAATCGCGTCCGAAATTTTACGATGTTTTTCCGATCCCTTCATCTGATATTGGAGCCAATCCGAATCTGGTGCAGAACCCGGGCTATTAATCCTTGAATAAATGAGCGAATGCGAATATTTTTCGTCGATCAGCATCTTTTACAGCTGGCTCATTTGTCTTAAGATCAATAATTTTAAAAACAAACAACAATGAAAAAATATATAAATCTGACGTTTGCTGCAATCGTACTGTTTGCTGTAGGCTGTGGCAAAGGCGAATTCCTCCCGGGTCCGACCCTGTATCTCGGAGATGCCCCGGTGATCACCAGTCCGGCTGATCAGGACGTACTGGTACTGACGGAAGATCAGGCGAGCAACCCGCTTACGGTAACCTGGACCGCCGCTGAATACGGTTTCCGGGCAGCAACAACCTATACGGTGGAAGTGGACCGGGCCGGCAGCAACTTTGCCAATGCTGTAGTTTTAGGCACATCTACCGGTCTCCAGCTCAACACAACGGTTAGCAAACTCAATACGGCTTTGTTTACAACACTTGGCCTGCAAGGTGAAGTGGCCTGGGATATCGAAATGCGGCTGGTAGCTAAAGTCAGTGCTGATGTCGACCTGGTTTATTCGCAACCAATTACCATGAAGGTAACCCCGTATACTGTTATCATTATTTATCCAAAACTGTTTGTCCCCGGAAGCTATCAGGGCTGGAATCCGGCCGACGAAAAGACGGTGATTTATTCGGCTAAAAGCGATGGTAAGTTTGAGGGGTATATCTATTTCGCTGATCCCAATACCGAATACAAGTACAATGACGGCACGGATTGGTTTGGCGATGACGGCGCAGACGGCACACTGGAATCAGCGGGTGGCGCTGCCAATATCAAGGTAGCAGATCCCGGGATGTACCGGCTGAACGTCAACTTCAATGCGCTCACCCATACCAATGCCAAAATTAGTTGGGGCATTATTGGCGATGCCACGCCGACCGGCTGGGATTCGGATACCGATATGGTTTTTGATGCCGCAGAAAACAAACTTTCCATCACCATGGATCTTGTGGTTGGGAAAATCAAATTCCGCGCTAACGACGACTGGCCGGTAAACCTGGGTGACGATGATGCCAACGGCTCGCTGGAATACGGTGGCGCTGATATCACTGTAGCGGAGGCCGGCAATTATACCGTTGACCTGATTTTGAGTGGCGCAGTATACACGTACAAGCTGACGAAAAATTAAAATTCTCCGTGTTTTTATTAAGGGGTTGCTCCGGGTTCCGGAGTAACCCTTTTTCTTTGTGGAATCACCAGCTTGGATCATTAACCTTATATCATGGAAGAATTTCTCAATTACCAATTGTTCCATTTCGGAAAGTATTCCCTTTCGGTTTATCATCTCGTATTCATAGCCGCCGTTTTTCTGATTACCTGGATCACCTTGCTAGCTGTTAAAGCCACCATTTACCGGTCGAAACGGATTGACCCAGGGCGGCAATACGCACTTTACCAGATTATCCGGTATTTCCTGTCCATACTGGCCGTAATCATTGCCCTGGAAAGTATCGGCGTCACCATGAATGTGTTGCTGGCCGGTTCGGCAGCCTTGCTGGTCGGCATCGGCCTGGGGCTGCAAGGCTTGTTCAACGACTTTGTGTCGGGTATTATCATTCTGGCTGATGGCTCTGTAGAGGTCGACGACGTCATTGAAGTAGATGGTATGGTGGCACGCGTTCAAGCCATACAGCTGCGGACCTCCCTGGTGAAAACCCGCGATGAAAAATACATCATCCTGCCCAATTCTGTGCTTACCGGTGGCAAACTGATCAACTGGACGCACAACCTGGATTTGTCCCGCTTTGACATTACGGTTGGCGTTGCCTACAGTTCCGATGTGGAAAAAGTGCGGCAAATCCTGGTCGACGTGGCTAAAGCGCATCCAATGGTTTCCCAGGACCGCGAGCCAAGAGCCCGTCTGCTCGACTTTGCTGATTCGTCGATCAATTTTGAATTACTTTTCTGGACCCATGAGGTATTCGGCGTGGAGAATACAAAAAGCGATATGCGCTTTGCCATCTGCCAGGCTTTCCGCGATCAGGATGTAGAAATTCCGTTCCCGCAGCGGGTAGTTCACATGTCCAAATAAATGAGTTACTTGTTTCTGGTTTCTGGTTAGGAAGTTTCTGGTTTACACCCCCCCCGGGTTATTTAACCAGAAACCTTCTAACCCGAAACCTGAAACCTCAGTTCAATATCATGAAAAACATCCTGAAAGAGTATTTCGACCTCCGAGCCGACCAGGCCAGAACAGCTGATATTGCCGGGGACATCCGCTCGGGCTGCGAATTTAAAGGCACGAACCTTTGGGCGCTGGTTGCCGCCATTTTGATCGCATCCGTTGGCCTGAACATCAATTCCACGGCCGTGATCATCGGCGCCATGTTGATCTCGCCACTCATGGGGCCCATTGTGGGCACAGGTTATGCACTGGCAACTTTTGATTTTGAATTGCTGAAAACTGCCGGCCGCAACTTTCTGACCTTCGTGGTGATCAGCCTGGCCACATCGGCTATTTTCTTTTTCCTTTCCCCGTTCGACAATCCGACACCGGAAATGGAGGCGCGCACCTACCCTACCATTTACGATGTGCTGATTGGCTTTTTTGGCGGTGTGGCCGGTATTGTGGCGTATACCCGGAAAGAAACGGTTGGCAATATCATTCCGGGGGTAGCCATCGCAACAGCCCTGATGCCGCCACTGTGCACAGCAGGCTACGGGCTGGCCAACCCGAGCGACATCAAGTATTTTGCCGGCGCCATTTATCTGTTCATCATCAATTCGGTGATGATCGCCTTTGCCACTTTTGCAGTTACCAAAATTGTACTGCGCAGCGGACGGCGGAAATACGAAGACCCGGAAACCAAAAAACGGGTAACCTGGATCATTAGCCTGGTCATGGCCGGGACGGTACTGCCCAGCATCTGGATGGCCTACAACCTCGTCCAAAAAAATGAATTTGACCAACGGGCCGACGATTTTTTAAAAATAGAGGTGGAAGCAATGCAAATCCCCATCCTCAAAACGAATGTCTCCTTTCAGGACAACAGCATTGAAATTTTCTCGCTGGGCGAACCCGACAGCCTGACAAAGCAGAAACTGCTGGACCGCCGGCGTTTTTATCAACTGGACAATACAAGACTCAGTTTCAAGTCGGCACGCGAATACATCGTCGATAAAGAGCGCCAGTACCGCACTGAAGCCGAACAACAACTGCTCCAGTGGCGCGATTCGGCGTATGCCCTGCAACGCACACTGGATCAACTCGCCGATCGCCGCCGCTGGGAAGCAAGCCTGCTCCCTGAGCTTGCTGCGGTGGACACCAACATCACGGCCTTCGGCATACCCGCCATGCACTACCGAAAAAATGCCCCCGACAGTCTGGTAACGGTACTTGTTTTTTGCAAAGCGCAGGCGCCAAATAGGGATCATCAGGGACAATTGGAGCGATTGTTGAAAGCGAAGTTTAAAGGGAAGCAGGTGGCGCTGGAGTATGTGATGGAGTGAGTGTCGCCCGGGGTGCACCCGGCCGTTTTTTATTTCAGGGAAAAGGATATACATTTGAAAATCCTCCCTTATCTCATGCGACCCTTGTCTTCCTGATCATCCGGCAAGCAGCCTGTCTTGCCCGGGAACTGTAAACACCTAAACCCTTGCCCTGAATCCAATGAGCAAGCTCCGAATTTTGTCCGTCGCCTTCGATACGGCCATAAAACCCTGGGAATTGCGCGCCTTCCGCAGCGCCGTGGCGCGCAAGGCCGGCTGGGAACACGAACTTTTCCACAACCACAATAACGACACCGGCGGCTTCCACTACCGCCTGCCGCTGATCCAGTACAAACAGGAGCACGGCTGCCCGATGCTCGTTTGCCTGAATGAAGGCATCGAAGAACTGCACCATTTTTTCTCCCAGCCCGACTGGACGCTGGACATCAACGGCCGCAGCACGCCCGTGCGCATCCAACGCCTCGATGTCAAACAGTTCGACCTAAGCCTGCGCGACCAGCCCTCCCGCTACCACATCCGAAACTGGATTGCCCTCAACGAAGACAACTACGCCACCTATACCCGCCTCGACGGTATGGTGGAACGGCTTTACCTCCTTGAAAAAATACTGAAAAACCAGATCGTCGGCCTGCTCCACCAAATCGGCTACTCGCCCGAAGAAGCGGTCGAGGTCAAACTCCTGCACAAAAAAGACGAACGCTGGGTGAGCTACAAAGGCGTCAAAATGCTGGCCTTCTCGCTGGAATTTTCCTGCAACGTGACGCTGCCGGATTATTTGGGGATCGGGAAAGGGTGTAGTAGCGGATGGGGGGTGGTGAAGGGGCTGCGGTAAAACTTAAAAAAACGAAAAATATGCATCAATACGCACCTGAAACAAATCTGGCCGAATACCCTACCCTGTTAATGGGTGATCTTTCCGGCATCCAGGAATACATCTTCAACATCAAATCGGAAGGCGCCGCGAAAGGACTCAAAGGCCGCTCATTTTACGTGCAGGCATTGAGCGATCTGTGCCTGGAACTCATTGAGGCCGAATTAGGGACAGACAACTGTAGTCTGTTTTACAACGGCGGCGGGAATTTCTACGTGTTTTGTAAAACACTGGAAGCCGCACAACTGAACAATATCCGTAAGCAGGTGGAAGCAGAACTCACGGACTCAGAAATCTATCTGAACCTGAGCTCCGGTCCCAATACGTTGGGGCAATTCGCTTCGTCCTGGGAAAACCTGCACCGGGAGGCTAACCGGGATAAACTCCGGAAATTCGCCCAATTCCCGGATGCATTTTCCGTTTCGGTGCGAAAGGAAAATCCCGAAGACTGGAAGGGGTTTGTAAAAAACCTGACTAAAGCCGCCTGGTATGCGATTCAACCGCAACCGGCACTGCCCGGGATTCATCGCAATGGCTTTGGCGCCTTCAAACAAAGTTTGGCGCTTCAAAAAAAGCAAGGTGACCAGATCAACCCGGAGCATAATTTTGAGAACAGCATAAAAAACAAGTTGCCGGTTTGGTCGGCCGAATTGTTGAATATGCACGAAGACTACGTCGGAAAACTAAATGAGCGAAATCTGGCTTCCGACGATTCTCAGGACACTGTGGATGAAGGCGATATCCTGGAGTTTTCTACCCTGGGTTACTTTGCCGGTTTGCGTACCGGAACGGATAAAATTGCCGTCCTCAAAATGGATGTGGACAATCTTGGCGATCTGTTCCGTAAGATCAATGACCCGGCTATTACCAAAAAAGTATCCGACACTCTGAAACGTTTTTTTGATTTTGAACTCTTCAATATCTGGACAAGTTCATTCCCATTTATTCCCTGGGGCAGCACTTCCGGAACAACCGATGAAGCCAGTTTCAAGGACAATATTTACGTGGTATTCGCCGGTGGGGATGATTGTCTGGTCATCGGTGGCTGGGATGCCGTTTTTGCTTTTGCACACAGGGTACGCACCACATTTGATGCCTATCTAAAAAAACATAATCCCGGTATCCCGAATACCCCGACTCTGTCGGCTTCCATTACCGTGCTCGACAGTAAATTCCCGGTAGTGCGCATGGGCATCCTTGCTGAAGAAGCGCTGCATGCAGCCAAACATACCTACGATGAAAAGAACTGTATTTCCGTGTTTGGAAAAGTCCTGACCTGGCGTGAGTTCGAGCATGCGCAAAAACTGGCTTCGGAGTTGGATGTTCTGATCAAACATTTTGACGAACCCCGTGGAATTTTGCACCGGGTACAACTCAGCCATGTCGGTTTTGATCGCCTGCAACAGCGCGCACTGCAAAAAGGTGAAGTACATAATCCGTCGATTTGGAAACTGTTTTATTTCATCCGAAACTCCAGGAATCTGCAACGTATGGAAAAAATTATCGAGCAGTACGAACGCGCTTTGCTCGATGCGCTACTCGCAAATAAACAAACCAATGCTGCTGCCCTATTCCCGGTAGCTGCCCGTTGGGCCGAACTTTTAACGCGTTAACATGTAAAAACTATGAATGGTCACCAAAGAAAACACGGCCAGCACCGCGATCGCGACAATGCGGCCGAAGTTTATCTGAAAGCAAACATTCCCGCCATCCTGGATTTCAAGCAAACGCCCGCACTGGAAACACTGCTGGACAACTTGAAACAATACGTAAAGGATAAAGGGAAGAGCATTTCAACCTCGCAATTGCGCAACATTTTTGCCCGTGTAAAACCGCTGCGCACCAAACAAAGTCTCCAACTCATCCGCCCGCAACTGGCCTACATTGCCGCCCGGCAAAATACTGCTGAAGCCCGGAGCATCGTGGATTTCCTGGAGGCCGTAATTTCCAATGTAAAGGAGGACAAACAAGTAGACGATTTTATCGCCTTCTTCGAGGCAATCGTCGCCTATCGCAAATTTCATCACGGATAAAAAGCACGCTGACCTATGCAACTAACAGGTAAAATATTTATTACCGGCGATATCGTCGCCATGACGGGCCTCCACATCGGCGGCTCCAAATCATCCCTCGACATTGGAGGTGTGGACCTGAACGTCATCAAAACGCCAGGTGGCATTCCCTTTATTCCGGGCAGTTCGCTCAAAGGCAAACTCCGCTCCATGCTGGCACGAATCAACGGCTCGATGGCTATTAACCGCCGCGAAGTGGATCAGGGGGAAAAATCGGATGAAGATTTTCCCATCATTTGCGAAATATTTGGCCTGCCGGCCGATGATGACGAAAAAGGCTACATCACCCGCCTGATCGTGCGCGATGCCAACCTCAACGTCGACCATTTCAAACAACAATTTGAAGAAGGCAGCATGGAACTGGAATTCTCGGATGTGAAATGGGAAAACACCATCAACCGGAAAACCGGTACCGCACAACATCCCCGGCAGTTGGAACGCGTGCCGGCCGGCGCCAGTTTCCGGTTTGAAATGGTGTATGATGTATACAACGACAAAAAGGAAGAACAACACCTGAGCCAAATCCGGACAGCCATGCGCCTCCTCGAAGGGGATTACCTGGGTGGCCAAGGCTCCAGGGGATACGGAAAAATCCGTTTTGAAAATGTGCAGTTCACTATGAAGCAACTGGCCGACTACAATTCCGACGACAACCCTGCCCAATCCTACAATTTTAAATTTTAAACTATGCAGGCAGTTTTATTGCGTTGCAGACCGCTGGCCCGGTTTCACTTCGGGAAACTCGCTCCAGACAGCAATACTTCGCTGAACACCGCGGGCGCCTGGTTGCCTTCCGATACCCTGTTTTCGGCACTGGCCAATATCCTGGCCGACATTGCGCCAAAGGAAATGGACGGTTTGCTGGACTGCTTTTTCACCCGGAAAGTCTCCATTTCAAGTGGTTTTTATGCCCTGGAGACCGGAGAAAAAACCATCTTCTTTCTGCCCAAACCCGCTCAATACGGGCTACGGGTGGAAGACGAATTCAAAGCCTATAACCGGGTAAAGTTGATCTCCAAAACAGTTTGGGAAAAAGGCTTGCTTTACGAAGATTGGGAAAAGCAATGCCTCTTCCTGCAGAACGGCGCCGCAGTGGTTGACCGGGACGAACTCCCGGCTGCATTTTTTGAAGGGAAATCAGAAACTGACTTAACAAAGGCCGCCGCACAACTGGCCCTCTTTCAGGAAGAAGATTTTCCGCATGTAAAAAACCATACCCAGGAACGGCTCAACCGGTATTATTCCGTCACGTCGACGAGCATTGCCGACAACAGCCTGTTTCTGCCGAAAAGCAGCGTGCACATGTATTTTTTGCTGGAAGTGCAGCCGGGATTTGAGGCAAGTCCGGAATTCCAGTTGATCCAGGCAGCCATTCGCATGCTACCCGACCGTGGCGTCGGCGGCGAGCGCTCTGCCGGTTGCGGCCTGTACGAAACTGCCGAGTTTCAGGCGTTTACTCCGCCCAATACCGGAACCGGCCACTATTGTTCGGTTGCACTTACGGTACCGGCTAACCCGGCAGAGCTCAAGCGCCTGGAGTGCTACCAGGTAACGACCCGCGGCGGCAGGCGCTATGGCAGCGATGAAAAGCGGTTTAGCTTCATCCGGATGATGGCAGAAGGCGCCTATGCAACCGGAAAAGTTGATGGCCATGTGGTTAAAATCGGGAAAAACAAAGGGCACGATGTCTGGCGTTATGGCAAGGCTTTTTGCCTGGAAACACATCCCGTTTAAAAAAACAAACCCACTAACACACACATTATGAGTGCGGTAAAACAATTCACCTACCGGATAAAACTCCAAACCGTCACGCCGGTCTCTATCGGTTCCGACAAGGGCGATTCGCTCTCGCCGTATGCTGATTATGTGTTCAGCGACAACAGCAGACAACTCCTCTACCTGCGCCAACCGGCCGTAGAGGCCGCGGTGATGCAAGCCGGTGCTTTGGACGATTACATCGCCGGTATCCGCGAAAGCATGGACAATAACCGCTCTGCCTTCGATCTGAAACAATTTTTGACCGGCAGGCTCAAAGGCAACTTGCCCGACCTCGTTCTGCAAACCGTAGAGCAGCACGGCATGCAGGCCGGTCAGCGCGTACCGGTGAGCCCGATGGTCAAAAATGCCGGTCAGTTGTTCATTCCCGGCAGTTCGATCAAGGGCGCCCTGCGAACTGCCATGCTGTACGACTGGCTGGTAAATACTGCCGACGGCCTGGAAAATTTAAAAGAAAGCGCTAAGCAAACAGAAACCTGTCTGGATATCCGGGAGCAGATTTTTAAACTAAAAAAAGGGCCGGATCGCTATGAACAGTATGTCAAACGCCAGATCCGGGAACTCGAACAGAAAGCCCGCTCTTCCGAACGCTCTATTTTTGATGAAGAAAAACTGTTTGGCGGTTTGCGAGAGGGCCCCGACGCCCGGTTTATCCGGGTGAGCGACACCGCAGCGCTGAGGCAGCCTTGGGAAGTGCATGCCTTACGGCGTATCCGGATTGTACCCGGCCAGGGGAAAAGCAGCATCCCCCAGGTACTCGAAGCCATCCCGCCCGGAACATCGTTCGAGTTTGAAGTATCGGCACTGGAAGGATTCCGGCACCAGGCGCTGCATTATTGGCTGACCGGCTCGTTTGAAACGGTGTTTAAAAACCTGAATACGTTTAGCAAAGCCTGTATTGAAAATGAAATTTTCGAATTGGAAGATGCGCTCGACAGTGCTGAACCCCTCGCTTTTGAGCGCGAGGTCAACCAACTACTCGAATTTTACCGCGGGCTATTGGAAAAAGTTGATGCCGGGCATGTATTCCTGCGCCTGGGTTTTGGGAAAACCGTCAGCGACAACAGCCTGATCCTCGCCTTGCTCAACGGCCTCGAAACCAGCGATGCCTGGCACAGTTTCCGCGCCGCTTTTCACAAAATCAGACGCCGCGACGCTTTTTTCCCTGTTACCCGCGCCCTCACCCACCAGGGGATACCAATGGGATGGGTTGAACTTAAATCGTTTTAAAATTCCAGCACCTATGCTAAAACTTGAAACCGTCCGCATACTCGTTATCTCCCAATCAAAACCGGATAGCGACAAACTAAAAACCTTCATGTCCCGCATGCCCTTTAACCTGACTGCCCGGGACTTCGTGGTCGACGAACTCGTACCCACAGACGACTACGACTTCGCACTCTTCGATGCCAGCAGCCTGCCGCGGATTTTCGAAAACACTGTCCTTAGCCCCGACGATCAAAAACACCTCGACCTGTTCCGCACGTACCTGACAAAGCCTGTCCGGTACATCGTCTATTACGGAGAACTATTGCATGACCTTGACCGCGAGCGCTGCCCATCCGCCAACTCCAAATTCTCGCTCTTCGCCCGTATCCGCGAACTGATCGACTTTATAAACCACTATCAAACGCCGCCCCAAAAACCCTCACTTTAGTTAAAATCTAATACGTAACTCGCAAAAACACCCCCGATGCAAGCCCCTTTTCCGACACCAGCCCCCGAAAAAACGCCTAAGCCCCTGATTAAAAAAAATACACTGTTACCACTTTTGGCTCTTTCAGACCCGATCCACATTCCTGAAAACCAAAACATATGAGGATTGAAACGACCCGCAGGGGAACACCAAGACGCGCTTTTTCATCTTTCAGACCTTATCCACACATAAGAGGATTGAAACTTGAAATTGTCAGTCGTGACAATGGCATCGGGCCGCTCTCAGACCCTATCCAGACAAAGAGGATTGAAACGAGTCATCCCGCGAAATCAGCAGAATGGAGTCAATATCTTTCAGACCCTATCCAGACAAAAGAGGATTGAAACACCTCGCGCGGCATCTCCGTAATAGGTGCATCGGCGCTTTCAGACACTATCCAGACAGAAGAGGATTGAAACATTTATGGGTATTATATTTCATAGTCAACTACTTTCTTTCAGACACTATCCAGACCAAGAGGATTGAAACAGACGAAGATTCAAAAATGATTTTTTCATTGTTACTACTTTCAGACACTATCCAGACAAAAGAGGATTGAAACTCTGACATGATATAAAATTTTAAGAACAAAAAAAAAATCTTTCAGACCCTATCCAGACAAAAGAGAGGATTGAAACTTTTCATTTCTGCAGAAAATGATTTTGAATTAAAGGCTTTCAGACCCTATCCAGACAAAGAGGATTGAAACCGTTGGGTTTCATAGTAACGTACGTTTAACTGGTTGCTTTCAGACCCTATCCAGACAAAGAGGATTGAAACTCAACCGGCGAATGAGCGCTACGCGCAAGATGTCCACTTAGCAGCGTAAATGCACCAACTTTCAGACCCTATCCAGACAAAAGAGGATTGAAACGCCATAGAATAAGGCTTCTTTTTCCAAAACATAAGCGACTTTCAGACCATATCCACACAGAAGAGGATTGAAACCTCCTACGGTTGGCCCACAAGGACTCGAACTTGCGTTCAACTTTCAGACCATATCCACACAGAAGAGGATTGAAACCTATTTCCCAGGGTATCCCCATAGGAATAGAACATCTTTCAGACCCTATCCAGACAAAAGAGGATTGAAACAATCCTGTGCCTTGTAAAGTGATTAAGGAGGTGTAAAGCTTTCAGACCCTATCCATACAAAAGGATTGAAACTTGTTGTCAGTGAGCGATTTCGTTCCGCCGTACACTTTCAGACCCTATCCATACAAAAGAGGATTGAAACTTGTTGTCAGTGAGCGATTTCGTTCCGCCGTACACTTTCAGACCCTATCCAGACAGAAGAGGATTGAATTCAACTTGTCAATGTTGAGCATAACAGCGTCAAAGTTTGCCTTTCAGACCCTATCCAGACTTAAGAGGATTGAAACATTTCGGTGGCTGTTGCCTGCTCCGTGTCCCAGGTTATTACAGACCCTATCCAGACAAAGAGGCTCAAAACTCGTCCTACGACTTGAAGTCGTAGGGACGAGTGTGCGTCAGGCCCCATGCCGGCCTGAAACTACCAGCGGCCCTGCAACGCGATGTTGCAGGGCCGCTTTTACCAGATCGTTTGGGACTTATCACCCTGGAGTTTTTTTACGGCGAACCGGCGGTTCGCGTTACTCCGCCGATGGCAGGCCATCCGCCAGCATATACCGCAGTTTGAGGTACAACCCGTGGTTGGGGCCTTTGATAAACCGCACAAACGACAGCTCGCCTTCGATATGCTGCCGGAAACGGTTGATCGCCTCGGCCGGAAACAGGTCTTGCGCGATCATCTTGTCTGAACTCAGGGTTTTGTAAATCCGGATATCCATTTTCAAATCTTTGATGAAGCGGCTGCTCAGGTCGGGTTTGCCCTCGGGCCGGATAGCCAGGCCGCAGATTTCAGGCTCGTCTTGCGTACGCGAGATCGCCGTTTTTTCAAAATTGAGCACAAAACCGTTGCTCTCGATATGCTGCCGCACGTGCTCCACGGTTTCATTTTTAAAGCGTTTTTCCCCGGAAAAGGTAATGTCGTCGGCATAGCGCGTATAAGTCCAGCCGTAGTCGCGGGCCAGTTTGTCGAGCTGGTGGTCCAGTTCGATGCACACGAGGTTGCTGACCACTGGCGAGGTGGGCGCCCCGATCGGCAGCCGGTTTTTGGAGGTGAGCAGTTTGGCCAGTACCTGCGCAATGTCCTCCGGATAGTTGAAGGGCAGTGCGCAAAACATGGTCTTGATCCGGTGCGCCGAAATACTGTGAAAAAAATCCTTCAAATCGAGTTGCAAAACCCATTTACTGCGACAATGCCGCAGCGCGTTGGTGTAAATGTTGCAGGGCGACGACTCGTCGGCCGTCGTCGGCACAAAAGCATAGGCCGACCGCGGCCGGATGCCGTAATACACCCCCTGGAGCAGGTCGGCCAACAGCCGCTGGCATTCTTTCAGTTTGGGGTGCGGGTTTTCGATCAGGCGGAAAGCGCCGCTGGATTTGGGCGCCTGAAAAGAATAATACTGCGGGCTGGCCGCCTGCTCGCGTATCCACGAGTCGTCGCACATGAGCAGGGCGCCGATGGCTTTTAGTGTGCGGGCTTTGAGTAAAAACTGACCCTTGGTCAAAAGTTCCTGTGTGGTCAGTTTTTTGGAGGGTTGGCGAAAATATAGCATAGCGAAACGTTATGGTAATGATGAATGATGAGTGATAAATGATGAATATTCGATTCATCTTCACTGGGTTTAGGCTGAGTTTGTCACTCAACTTTTGGCACGATCAATCAGGGAAACAGCAACTTGATCGTCAGCAATATTCGGCTGCTCTATTGGCGTGCGTTGACAAGTTATACTCGTCAGACGATTTTTACGGGTTCAAATAGAAACCAGATAGTATTGGTCAGACGACTTCGAGTCGCCAGACCAATGCGCGCGGTCCGACGACTCAAAGTCGTCTGACCGCTCATTCATTAAAACCAAACAGCACACGCCGGTAGAGCGGTCGAGTAATGCCCGAACTCACGTCAACTTAAATAAAGCGGCTTTTACTTCCATCTACCAGTTGCGGAAGCGGCGGCGCCGTGCCGGCTTGTTGTATGCGTTTGAGCTGCTCGCGATCGAGCGGCACAATGAAGATACGGTCGGTTCGGTGGTTAATGATCTGGATCAGTTCCTGGTTCAGGGCCCGCAACCAGCGGCCTTTTATTTTGCCCAGGAAAACGGATTTCTGGACGCGCTCCAGCCCGTAAAACTTGCAGCGTTTGGCTACCCGCGTCCGGGTTTTGTTTTTCCGAATATCGTAGATCACCCAGGTGTACATATTGTTAGATTGCAGCAAAAGTCAGGTTAAAAAAGTGGAATGCCCGGTGGCGGCCGGCCGATCAGGGTTATTGAAAATCTGAATAAAAGGCTAAAAAATGTTCAGGCGGCGGGTACATCGCCGGCCTCCAGTTTGGCGCAGTGCAGCAGGCGGGTGGCAAAACGCCCGGCAGTCTGGCGCAGAAAATGGTCACGGCTGACCAGGCAGCCGTCGAGTTCTTCTTTTTTCTCACTGAAATAGTCGCGCAGGGCATCGGAAAGCAGCTTTTTTCCAGCTTGGTTGAGGTGCAGGCCGCCGTCGTATGCGGCGGTATGGTTGGCCGTCACCATTTTCCTGGAAAACAGGCGGAACACGACCCGGTCGACCCAACTGCGGTAGGGCTCGATGTAGTCGAACACCATGCTTTTCAGCCGGTAACCGTCGCGATGTAAAAAACCGATGTAGGGATTGACACCGGCGAGCAGCAGGGACTGTTCGGTTTTGCTGTACAAAATAGCGTAGCCGTAGTTCAGGAAGGCATTGAAGGGGTCGAGCGCAGGTTGCCGAGAGCGCGCGCCGAAGCGGTACTCCTCGGGCAGCACATCGCTGAGCGTTTGAAAATACAACTGCCCGGCGGCGCCTTCCAGCCCACGGATTCCCTCGGCAATGTCCTGCATGGTTTTGCCGTCGAGGGCCAGCACCCGTTTGCGCAGTTTGCGAATTTCAGCGGCTTGGGTATCGAGCAGTTTTTGCTTGTTGCGGTCACGCCGCGACTTGAGTTTTTCCAAAAAAGCAGCCTGGTTGTACAATTTGGCCGCCACCCAGTTTTTGACAAAGGCCACCGCATGCCCGCTGACGCTCACGATCACCTGGGCTTTTTGGACCGAGGGCGTGGTATTCAGTTCAAATCCGCTGAGCCGTGCTTTGGGCATACCGTGTATGTCCATGAGCACCAGGTCGATACCGTGTTCCAGCGCCAGCAAATGCGCCGAAACCGTCAGGATGCCGCCATCCTGAATCCACAGGCTTTTGACCTTTAATGGGGAGTGCGACTCCTTTTGGAGGAGTTGATTCTCATCGAACCAACTGAGCTCGAAGAGCCCGTCCTTTACCGAAACTTTCGCGCCGAACCGCGTAATGTGTAATTCCATAATGAAACGAGAAATTTGATGAAAAAATGGTTTCGATCAATCAGGTAAAACCGGCATGCACCATGCCGCCCGGAACCGGTTGAAATACCAGGGCCCGGGCCGCAGGAATGCGGTACCGTGTAACGGTTGTTACATTGATTTAGCTTGCGCTTTCGGACTAAGCAGCACTCCCTTAAGGCAGGATATTCAGCGGGAGCGCCGAAACGAAACCAAAGGATTAGCAGGTCGCATCAGGGGGCGAATTCAGAGTTGGATGGTCAGCTTTGTTTGTTTCGATACCACAAAAATACGGGGCGGAAGCATGCGGCGAAACAGGGCGGCGGCGCAATTTTCGCGGACGCGGGGAAATTGCCCGGTGCGCCGGGTGACAGATTTGGAAAGCAACGGCGAAATGCGCTTTTATAAGTGCTTAAAAATAAATGCCTTGCCAATATTCCAGCCGCCAAAACTTGAAAAACTCCACCCGTTCAGCGTATCTTTAGAGGGTCGGAAAACGCCCGATTTTTTTCCCGGGACGCGGGGAAAATGCCTCACTTTAGTTAAAATTCAATACGTAACTCGCAAAAACACCCCCGATGCAAGCCCCTTTTCCAACACCAGCCCCCGAAAAAACGCCTAAGCCCCTGAACCTGAAAACGATAGGACGCGGAAAATCCATGAAAAAAAATGCCATATCTTCGTGCATACACTGTTTTCACTAAAAAAACGGCTATTTTACCACCGTTTTCCAGCCCGCGACGCGGGGTTTTTTTCGACTTTATTCCCTGAAAACCAAAACATTAAGCCAATTTTGGCTCTTTCAGACCCTATCCAGACAAAAGAGGATTGAAACCCAACCAAGATGTATCTTGATGTAGGCAGAGGCTTTCAGACCCTATCCAGACAAAAGAGGATTGAAACTTCATGTGTGACTCTATAGTTGATTCTTTTCATCTTTCAGACCCTATCCAGACAAAAGAGGATTGAAACCTGAATACCCCACACTAAATGCAATGGAATATCTTCCTTTCAGACCCTATCCAGACAAAAGAGGATTGAAACCCGCATGTTTATTCTTATTCTCTAAGATAATGAACATCTTTCAGACCCTATCCAGACAAAAGAGGATTGAAACTTTGAGTTTCATGTACGTACAAAATTGAGTTAAACTGTCTTTCAGACCCTATCCAGACAAAAGAGGATTGAAACCGATAATCTTGAATGTTTTTTCATTATTTGTTTCGCTTTCAGACCCTATCCAGACAAAAGAGGATTGAAACCCCTTTCCCTTTCTGCAAGCGAGGAAACGCAAGATGCTTTCAGACCCTATCCAGACAAAAGAGGATTGAAACCTTGCGGGGCAATTCTCCCGTCTTGTATATTGCCTTTCAGACCCTATCCAGACAAAAGAGGATTGAAACGCTTAGAAGAAATCATAGGTATAAACGTACGTTGGCTTTCAGACCCTATCCAGACAAAAGAGGCTCAAAACTCGTCCTACGACTTGAAGTCGTAGGACGAGTACGTTTTACAGGGCACCTTACCCGCACCGGCAATGATCCCGGTCAGTTCCGGCAAGTAAAATCCGGCAGTGCATTTCCGGTCACGCAGGCCTATTTTTACCAAAAAAATAGCGCCCTATGCTGGTCAACTCCCACAAATACTTCTCCTTCTACACCCTGGTGCTGCTTTTTCTGGTGCTGCTGTCCGTGGTGTTGTACGAAGCGCGCCTGCTGCTGATCCCGCTCAGTTTTGCCCTGCTGATCAGTTTTATGTACTATCCCATTGGTTTGTGGGTGGAAAAAAGGGCGGGACGCGCAGTGTCCATTGCCGTATGCCTGCTGCTGCTGCTGGCCTTTGGGGTGTTGTTGTTTTACCTGCTGGCGGGCAGTATTTCGCTGTTGCAGGAAAAACTTGCCGGTTCGAAAGACCGCATTCTTGCCCTGAGCACCTGGGCGGGCTCGTACCTCGACGGGCTGTTTGCCATCGACCCGGCCCAGCAGAAAAGTACCGTGCAACAGCTGTACGAAAACCTGCTGCACGAGACCATCCCGTTCATCCGGCAGGCCATTACACTGTCGGCCGGCACGCTGGCCATGGTGCTGATCATCCCCATTTTTGTCTCGCTCATCCTGTACTACCGGGAGCTGCTGGTGCGGTTTACGCTGATGATCGTGCCGGAGGAGCAGGTGGACAGTTTTAAATCCATGTTCAAAGAAATCACCAGCACCTATTTCCATTTTGCCAAAGGCATGGGCATCGTGTACCTGATCGTGGGCTCGCTCAACTCCCTGGGTTTTCTGCTGCTGGGACTGCCCAACGCCGTTTATTTCGGGGTGCTGGCCTCGCTGCTTACGTTTTTCCCGTACATCGGCATCTTCATCGGCGGTTCGGCGGCGGTGGTGGTCGCCTGGGCCACGTTCAATACGGTCTGGCATCCGCTGGCGGTGGTGGCCATTCTCGGCTTTGTGCAGTACCTGGAAGCCAATGTAATTTTCCCGCTGGCGGTGGGGCATCAGCTGAAACTGAATCCACTGGCTACGCTGATCGTCATTTTGCTGGGCGGCATTATTTGGGGCGGGGCCGGTATTGTGTTGTTTGTGCCGTTTGCCGCTATTCTGAAAATTCTCGCCGACCGGGTGGAAGCCCTGCGGCCGCTGGCGGTGTTTTTGGGGCCGGATACCCGGGAAGGGTCGTAGCGCAGGGAGCGAACTTTTCAAATCTGCTTCGTCAACCCCACCCCCATCCCCTCCCCACGGGCTCCCGATTACCCACAAGTTGGCTGAAATGTTTTTAATAGGATCGAAATCGACGAGCAGATGCAGACAAATTTCACTCCGCCGTGTCAACCCCACCCCCAACCCCTCCCCAAGGGTGAGGGGAGCCGTAGCGTCGACCGCTTTTTTTTACCCCAAATTCAAAGGTATAGTGTAATCTACGGTGTACGTCGCGCCTCCCATCCCCCTTGGGGAGGGGTTGGGGGTGGGGTTGACAAGGGCGGAGCGATTTGTTCCATCAAAAACTACAATTCAAGTTTAATGTATCACCATAAAATCATTCAACTTGTGGGTAATCGGGAGCCCCCACGGGGAGGGGTGTTTGCCCTCATTTCAATTTTAGGTCAACGTGAGAGCAAGCCCCCCTCCCCGTGGGGGGAGGGGATGGGGGTGGGGTTGATAAAACGAAGTGACTCGGAATCCCCCCTTTGACGAGAATCACCGACCCACATCCCCCCAAATCGTTTCCCCCGACTAAAATTCCCGGTTCCTTTGCGGCATTGTATCACATAAAATACAACAGCCATGAGTTTGAAAAAACAATTCTTCGATGCTAAGCATACCGTGAAGGTTACATTTTGCTTACCGGAAGAAGCCTTCAAGGAAGCCAAAGAAGTTAAAGTTTTCGGTGATTTTAATAACTGGGAGTCCGCCAAAGGCATTCCCATGAAAGTAAAAAACGGCGAATTTCAGGCTACGGTGGAATTGGACACAGGTAAGGAATATCAGTTTCGCTATCTGATTGACAACAAGGTTTGGGAAAACGATGCCGAAGCCGACAATTACGTTCCCTCGCCATTTGGCAGCATGAACTCGGTCGTAATGGCATTTCCCGAAAAAACAGACCTTCAGCTTTGAGTGTACAACAGGTTCCCCCCATTGAGCATATCGTGCTATGACAGCGCAGACAGTGTTTTAATCTACGCGAGAGGGGCCATCACAAAAGGCAATATTTACGATTTACGAGTGACGATTTACGATTATTTTGTTTTGTAAGAAGTGGAAGATCCACACTAACGGGATGCTATTAATCGTAATTCGTGATTCCAAAATCTTAAATAAGTCCTTTTGAGACGGCCCCTCTCGCATTTTTATGCCTCAATTCCAATGAATTAACTCAAGTTGTGACCATGAAATGGAATAGACAAGATTAACAGGAAAAAAACAGGTGGGTGTCTCAAAAGAGAGAAATCTGAAATGCCCGCCGTAGAATATTTTATTTACCACGAGACACGGAGAACACGGAGAATTAAACTCCGTGTTCTCCGTGTTTCCGTGGTGAAAATCAGGAACTACCTGCGCGTGTGAGGACTAATGAGACACCCTCCTGTAAAATCATGTCGATCCTGTCCAAAAAACAAAAAACCTGTCTCCAGAACAGTTAGTCACAACTTGAGTTAATTATCGATCAATTGGCGGCAGGTGCTTTTTCCCGGCTCTCGATGAATTTTTCCAAAACATCCGGCATTTTCTCGAATGCCGCCGACAGGCCTTTACTGTTCTTAGCCGGTACGAAGGAAATTTCGGCGCCCCGCGTTACCAGAAAACCCAATGGTTCAATGCCGATCCCTGCCCCGGCGCCACTGCCTTCGCCATGACCCTGCTTCGTGTCGCCACCTTCGCCACCGCCATATCCAAATCCCAGGCCCATGCGGATTACCGGTACGCAGGTAAACTCACCGAGCTTGAATTCTTTACCGATGACGGTTTCGGTTTTTGCTTCTGTTTTTAAAAAGTCCGTGACTTTACTGAGGACTTCTTCGACCTTTTCTTTCATAACTATGCAATTTTAGGGTGAATGAATGTCCGCAAAAACGCCCCTGCCACGCGGTAGAGGCGTGTTTGCAGATGGAGTTGAATGACTTGCATTCCATTGAAATTGATGATCAGTTGACGCCGGCTATTGCTGAGCAGAAAAAACACCGGAAACAGAAAGGCATTGCGCGTATAATCATCGGTGTCTAAAGCGATGTAACAACGCCGTACCTCCACGCTGCGCAGCATGTTTTTCACCAGTTGCCAGACCTGCTTGAGCGACATGGTCGATTTGCGTTTTTTCCGGCCTGCTTTTTTAGGAGATGGTTTTTTCGGCTTTGCCACATCTGCCTCAGTATCCCGTCGCCATTCTTTTTCGATAAAAAAAACCTTGAAATAGAACCGCCAGCGGGTACTTTCAGGCAATGCGCGCAGGCCAAAAATCCCCCGCCATTGCACCCGGTACACATCGTTTTCTGTATCCACTATCACCTCGATCGGCAGCCAGAAGAGCAGCCCCAACAAGACGAACAATGCAATAAGGAACCAAATCATGATCAACGATTTCGCGCGCAAGCTGTAGGCCAATGCGGCGAAATCAAATGACTTGTAGAACCCATACGTATGAGTCTGATCATGTAGAGCAGGCCGTCAATACAAACGGATAAACAGTAAAACAAGACTGGCTCAAAGGCCCTCTTTTGCTCTGCAACGTGGGATTTTTCACCACGGAGGCACGGAGAACACGGAGATCTCAACTCCGTGTTCTCCGTGCCTCCGTGGTGAACAAAATTTGGTTTCAATCGGGGTCAATTCAGAAAGCACTATCCACCATACCGATACAAAGCATTAATGCCCGAAACCGGCAGCGGAAGCCCTTCACGCGCTTCCACATACACAGAACCGCCATTTTGGAGCACAGCAACTGCGGCAAGATTTGCCAACAGTGTATTGGAAAGGTTTTGCGTTTCCTGCAGATGTACAGAGGCATCCCTGTTGTCATAAATCCCCCAGGTTTCGAAATCTTTTGCCAGAAACAGCGTCTCGACCTGGCCGCCGATTGCAGCCGGAATGATCTGCTGGATGTCGGTAGATGTACGCGGTGTATCGTGAAATTGAAGAAACTGATCCTTCTTCAGCACTTTCTCCTGCTCAAACTCCGTAGCCAGCAGATCCAGAGCCTGTTTATGCAAAACATCAGGCTGTTCATAGGCTGGATTTCCGGATATGTGTTTTGGAAAGAGGTAAGGATAGGAGTTAGCTTTTTCATAGAGCGGGAATAGGTAATCCAGGCTGGCCACCAGCAGTGGTTCAGTTTCAGCACCGAGATAATCCGTAATCGTTTTGTCGATGGCTCTTAAAAATGCCAGAACTTCCACCTTTTTATCATCCTTTCCATCGCCGCGGCCATGAAACACAGTTTGCGGGGTGCCCCCGCGCTGTGCATGAAATCCGAGAAATTTTTGCCGGTAGTCAAACCCGACCACCTCCTCAATCCGTTGTGGCAAGGCGTTTTCAGGAAAAATTTCGCGGATTCCTGCCTTGGTACCCCGGTAAAAGTTAACTGCGTGAAAATTGAGCGTCAGCAGGTAAAATTCCGGGTTGTCCATGCAAACGGGCAGCAGCGGTTTCAGATAAAATTCATGCAGAATCTGGTATTCCGGTTCAAAAGTTATGGGTAGTGCGTAAAAGCGCAAAAAGTCAGTGGCTATAAACACAGCCAGTCCCTCAGACTGATTGCGCCAAAACCCGCTATCTCCCAGCAGTTGCTGTGCCGGACTTAAAAACGCCGCGGTTTCCAATGCGGAATAGCCGCGTTTTTCAAGGTCTGCGCCGATTTGTTTCAACAGATTTTTGAATACCAATTGATCCTGATGATTGAGCACTTCCCGACCGTTCCGGTGTGTCGGCAAAAAAATGGAAACGCAACGGCTGTCCTCCACCTTTGCCAGTACTTCGAATTCTTTTCTCGTGAGCGTTGTCATAATTTCCTGCTTGAACTGTTCGAAAAAAGCGGTTTAGCCCGGTATTTTGAACTTCATACCGGGTTAAAGTTTTGCATAATTGAACAGATAGCCTACCGACAGTCCAAGCGTATAGTTGTGTACTTTGGAAATACCCACGTCGTGCCTGAATTTGCTTGGCAGCATATCGGAAAAGCCGTTTTGGTATTGTAGCAGAATTCGAATGCCCGTTGGCGACTCATATCCGAATTCTAACAACATGCCATACTCAAATGGGGTAAAATCGTCTGTGTAGTCGTTGCCGAACTTCAACTTACGGCTCTTCTCCACCATATCCATTTCATCGGTTGATGGGTTTAGCTGATACCGTTCCTTCCCAAAAAAACCGTAAGCTGCATAAGGCCCGGCAGCTCCGTAAACGCCTCTGCCATGCAGGATAATTTTAGCTGGCATTTCGAGATAATAGGATTGATACTTGAAATTTTCGTTGTACAAGTCAAAGTTCATTGTTTGCTGCCCACCTTTCCCGGTCAACAAAAGGCCGGTTCCAAATGCCAGGCCTTCCATGGCGCCAAATTCAAGAATTACGCCACCGTGGAAGACCATTATGGGTTCAAATGGGTCATCGAGTGGGACCTTGTAAATCAAATTGGAGAGGCCGATACCACTCTGTACGCCGAAACGAACCTGGCCAAATGTCATAGACACGGCCAGTATAATCAGCGTGAAAAGGACCAAAATCTTCTTTATGTGTAACATATCGTTGATTTTTAATTGTGAATGATCTGAATTGCCCGAAAATCTTTGCCTTTTTTCCATAAAAATGAAATGATGGCCCTTGCTGACGCTGTTGATTTGCATCAATTAAACCGTGTGGCCGTGCATGAATAAATTTAACATTCGGGCACTGAATAAAATCCCAAATGCTTCGTTAATACTCCTGTTTAATCCTTCGGTCTACCTACAAGTTTTTTTTAATCCGTGTACGCAGTTCTCGCTGACGCTAGTCAGACGACATCTATCCCGCCTCCGGAAAGCCTGCCCAATTTTAATACTGCGTAACAAACCGATTTATCTCATAAACATTTTTCCTACATGGCATCTTTAAATCCGCTTCAGGGCGCCCTGGGGCAACGGCGTGCTGCCCATTTGCTGCGCCGTCTGAGCTTCCGCTATACACGTGCCAGGGTCGATGCAATGGCTGCTCAAACGGCCGCTCAAGCGCTCAGCGAGCTGTTGCAACTGAATCCGCTTCAACTCGACCAGCCCGTGTATGCCGACAGTCCCGGCGCCACCCCCGAAACCTGGATCAACCCGCCCAAACCCCCAAACGCCCAAATGCCGGGCGATGAGAATGAACTCCGGCGCTTTGTCATGGGCTGGTGGCTCAACGAAGCCCTGTACGATCCCGGGGCAGCCCACCGCCTCTCCCTGTTTTTTCACCAATTTTTAGCGGTTACGCCCGATTACGGAAGCAGCATGGAGTTTTACGACTACCTCATGCTGCTGCGCTGGGGTTGTTTGGGCAACTTCAAAAAGCTGGTCACCAAAATGGTGGTCGACAATTGCATGCTCGAGTACATCGACAACGACCAGAATTTTGTGAACAACCCCAATGAAAACTACGCCCGCGAGTTTTTTGAACTACACACCATTGGTCGCGGTCCCACTGCAGGGCCCGGCGACTATACCAACTACACCGAAGACGATATCGTCGAAGCAGCGCGCGTACTCACCGGCTTCAACCACGCCGACCGCGACGAGTACCAGGATGCCGAAACCGGCCTGCCTGCCGGGCATGGCTACCCGCAAAGCCACGATTTTGGCATAAAAACCTTCAGCGCCCGGTTTAACGGCGCGACCATTCAACCGCCATCCAACGACCTGGCAGGCATGAATGCCGAACTCGACGCGTTCGTAGACATGGTGTTTGCACAAGAAGAAACCGCCCGCAATTTTTGCCGAAGGCTCTACCGCTTTTTTATCCGCCGGTACATCGACAACGAAGTTGAAACCGATATTATCGGTCCGCTGGCACAGACGTTCATCACCAACAGCTTTGAGATCAAGCCCGTAGTGGAACAGTTGTTTCAAAGCGAGCACTTTTTCGACGCCGATGACACCCTGAGCACCGACGAGAACCTGGGCGCACTGATCAAATCACCGCTTGACCTGGCCTTGCCGACAATGGCATTTTTTGACGTGCCGATACCCGATCCGGTAGCGGACACCACAGCGCATTACGTCACGCTTTATGATAAAGGAATCATGGGGCGGCTGATGGATTGGGCCGGCATGTTCATGTTTTACCCACCCGATGTGGCGGGCTATCCGGGGTACTACCAGGACCCGGATTATAACCGTCAGTTTTTTAATTCTGCGACAATCATTGCACGCTACAAATGGCCTGAGATGCTGCTCACGGGTACCCATGCGTGGGGCCCGGGCAGCGCTCAGGACCTGGGTACGAAGTTTGACTTTGCAACCTGGCTGCGCGACAGTGGCGTCATTCCGGATCCCTCTGATTCCTACGTGCTGGTTCAGGAACTCCTGCGCTATCTGTTCCCGGAAGAACCCGACAACGACCGTTTCAACTATTTTCATACAACCATTTTCAACGACGGCCTACCTCCGGCCGACTGGACGTATGAATGGCAAAATTTCTTGTCCACGGGCGACGATTCGGAAGTGCAATTACCGCTGGCGCGCTTGTTTAACGCCATGTTGTATGCGCCGGAGTATCAGGTTTTTTAGGGTTTCAAACCCCACCCCCAGCCCCTCCCCCCTAGGGAGGGGGGCTTCCCCTCGAACAAAATTTTGATTGGAATGAGGGCAGACACCCCTCCCTAGGGGGGAGGGGCTGGGGGTGGGGTTGAACCTCTCACTCAATTAATAATTATCAATAATGAAAAGAAGAAACTTCCTAAAAATAGCCGGCGCTTCCTCCTTCGTGGTAAACGGCCACGCGATGCGCCCTTTTTCCAATAGTAAAATAGCCCGCGTGATGGCCGATTGCGAAGATGTGGAAGACCGCGTGCTGGTGTTGATTCAACTCAAAGGCGGCAATGACGGGGTCAACACCATTGTCCCGATCGCTCAATACGACGAATACGCCAACTTGCGGCCGGTCATTAAAATTCCGGACTCCGGACCCGAGCAGTTCATCAAGCTGGACAATACGGTGCCCGGTGTCGATCAGGTTGGATTGCACCCTGCCATGACGAGTTTTAAAGCCCTGTACGACAAAGGCTGGGCAAACGTAGTGCAGGCTGTCGGGTACGAAAACCTGAACCAGTCGCATTTCAAAAGCACCGACCTGTGGCTTTCCGGTGGCGATGGCACGCCCGACAATTCGAACATCAAATCGGGCTGGATGGGCCGTGCACTCAATGCCATGTACCCCGATGTGATGGGCACCCCGATCCCGGATATGCTGTACCCGCTGGGCATCCAGATCGGCGACCCCTACCCTTCCCTGGGCTTCCATACCGAAACCGAACACCAGAATTCGATCAACCTGTACGGACAAGACCCCGACGGGTTTTACTCCCTGGTGCAAACGATCGGTGGAGCGCCTTTGTTAAACATTCCCGACTCCGACTATGGCGACGAACTGGCCTACATTATGGGTGTGGAACAAAGCGTGGACCAGTATTCGCAATACATCACCCAGGCCTTTATGGCCGGCAGTAACGCACTGACCACCTACCCGCAAACGGGTTTGGCCGATCAGCTGAAAACCATCGCCCGCCTGATGAAAGGTGGCTGCAAAACCAAGATGTACCTCTGCTCCATGGGCGGTTTTGATACGCACGGGTCGCAAATTCCACCGGAGGGCGATATCACCAAAGGCCGCCACGCCGACCTGTTGCGGAGTCTGTCGGACTCGATCAAGGCGTTCTACGACGACCTCGATGGGCTCGACCTGGCCGACAAGGTTGTTGCCTGCACCTTTTCCGAATTTGGCCGTTGTGCCCGTGAAAACGGCTCGGCCGGCACCGACCACGGCACACTGGCGCCTATGCTCATTTTTGGAAAAGCGCTGGCTGGCGGTATCCACGGCACGAATGTCGATTTGACCAACCTGGCTAACGATAACCAGCTGCAAGGCCAGCAATTCGATTACCGGCAGGTATTCACCACGCTGTTACAGGATTGGCTTGGCGCGAGCAACTATGTTTTGGAGCAAACCATGTTTGAAGGGTATGTCAAAATGCCCATTGTGAGCAGCACCTACAAAGTGCAGCCGGAATGCTACATCGCCACCAGCGTGTTTGATCCGCAACCGGAACAACGGGCGCTCAATGCCTTCCCCAACCCGGCGACCTACCGGGCACAGGTGGCTTTTCAGAGCGGCGGGTCTTTCGAAGGCCGGTTGTCGCTGCACAGTCTGGGTGGTGCCGTTGTTTCCATGCAACAGGTGCGTATCGAACCCGGTGCGAACATTTACCACTTCGATGTGTCCAATCTGCCTTCCGGGCCGTATTTCGTGCGACTGGAAAACAAACTGAACGGCAAAGCGGAAGTGGTGAAGCTCAACGTACTACGCTAGGAAATTTACGATTTACGAGTGACGATTTACGATTAGTTCACCTGTTCGGGAGGGGAAGATTGTATTTGCTTGAAATTTCTTTAGCAGGCTTCCAATTCCTTAACTGGTAAGGTGAACCAATCGTAAATCGTAAATCGTAAATCGTAAATCGTAAATCGTAAATCGTAAATCGTAAATCGTAAATCGTAAATCGTAAATCAAAATAATCCTGTCTACATCCCTTACACGATCCTCCTCCATTTCAAATACCGATTTCATGAACCGCTTAATCAATCTTCTTGCCTTTTTAGGTTTATTACACACAACCAGTTTATACGCCCAGTTGCCGGCTGCCTGCAATGGCACCGGTTCGGCTATTATCTGTGAACAAGCCTGTATTTCCTGCAATTTCGACGGGTATGTGGGCTCTACCCAGGGCTATCCGTCCGGCCCGGCCACGGCATTTTGCGGAACGGTGGAAAATGCCCAGTGGATGGGTTTTATCGCCGGAACCGCTAAAGCAACCTTCACCGTCACGCCTTCTGATTGCAATGATGGTAACGGGGTACAGATCGCCTTGTATGGCGATTGCACACTACCACCGATTGCCTGCGACAAGGGCAAGGAAGACGGCGGCCTGACGCCCGTTTCGATCACCGTAGACCTGACACCCGGACACAACTATTTTTTGCTGATCGACGGTTATGCCGGCGACCAGTGCGATTTCTCCGTGGATGTGTCGCCCAAGGAAGCCGTATACGAACCACCGCTTGGCATGGTGCAGGCCATTCAGGGAAAAACCGAGGGCTGCCCGGGTGCAACATTCACCTATGCTGTGCCGCCAGTGTTTGGCGCAGCAGCATACGTGTGGGATGGCCCGCCGGGAACATTGGTAGACAGTATGCCGGTACCCGCAACCATCCTTGGTTCCGGGGGCAACTCCGTGGAAGTGACACTGGGTGATCAAAGCGGCAATTTGTGCGTGCAGGCGGTGAACTCCTGCGAAGCCAACCCGCCTTGTGCCAGTTCGTTGTTTATCAATATTTTGGATGATTCTTATCGCCCGGAACTGATTGCCGATTCGGTGGGGCATTTAAGCTGTACGGAGTCGCCGGCTCGTTTGCTGGTCAAAATCAATCCCGCGGCAGATTACAATTTGCAATGGACTGCCGACAGCACGGGCCAAATTGCCGGAGGCGCCAATTCCCAGCAGGTGCAGGTGACGCAAACCGGAAATTACACCCTGTTGGTCACCAACAAAGTCAATGGCTGTTCGTCCAGCACGACGATCCGGGTCGGTGAACCGGAACTGCCGTCGGCAGCCGAATTGGACATCCGGCACATTTCCTGTTTTGGAAAAAATGACGGCGTGCTAAACATCGGCTCAGTGACCGACGGTACCCCGCCGTATGTATTTTCGGTGGATGGCGAGCCGTTTATGGTGTCGCCGGAATTCAGGCGCCTGCCTCCCGGCGAACATACCTTGCTGATTCAGGCGATCGACGGGTGCGAGTACGACACCACCTTCACGGTTTTGGAACCCGACGACCTGGTGCTTACCCTGGACCCGGACACTACGATCCTGCTTGGCCAACGGATCGGCCTTTGGCGCGATGATGCGCTGAGCGATCCTAGCCGCCTGGATCAGCTGCTGGTGAGCACGCCCTTTACCGCCGACATGCTTTGCGATACCTGCATGTATGCTCCGATCAACTCGTTCCGGTATGAGGTGACCGTGCTGGACTCGAACGGCTGCCGGGCTACCGATGACCGCGAGATTGTGGTGGATAAAAACCGGCGGGTATACATCCCCAATGTATTTGCGCCGGATTCGCCCTTTGAAAATGCTGTGTTCAGGATATTCTGCGGGGAGGATGTAGCCATGGTGCGCACCTTCCGGATATACAGCCGCTGGGGACGCGCCATTGTGGAGTTGAATGACCTGAGTCCGAATGATCCCTTGCTGGGGTGGGATGGCAATATCAATGGCGACAAGGCTACGCCCGCCGTTTTCGTTTATTTTGCAGAAATAGAATTCAAAGACGGCGCTACGGAACAATACCGGGGTGATGTAACCCTGGTACGATAATGATGAATTATGAATGGTTCACCATCCCGGGATAGTGAACCATTCATCATTCATAATTCATCATTCGTTTACGGGCTGATTTTCGCATAAACAATCCCGACAACGATGGCCTGGAACAGGCCGTAGGCAAGCCAGGTCAGCACGATGGGCAGCGAAACTGCCAGCGAGCTGAAGGTGATCCACATGGACGGGAGGGTTGCGATCAGACCATACACCAGCCCCATTTCCATGCCGCGCCACCAGAACGGGCCGTGGAACAGCGATTTAAAACGTTTCCAGAACCAGGCCAGGGCAAAGCTCAGGATAAACGGGTGCAGGAAATACAAGTAGGTTTTTTCGCCTTCCAGGTCGAAGATCGGGTTGTAATATTCCTCTGCCAGACCGGGCAGGAAGGCTACAACCAAATACAGGGCTACATAACTAAAGAGGAGCAGGATGGCTCCTGCTACAATGCCTTTGATCAATAATTTTTTCATAGTTAAGTACAGTTGGTGTTGTTATTGTTCTTCCGAAACATCTTCCAGACTGATATCCAGGTTGAAGTGAAATGTAATCAGGTCATTTACCTTGATCAGGCCAAACAGAGCACCGGGCGGATCGATACCGTAATCGGTCATTAATAATGATTTTTCCCCACGCAGGCTAAACTGATTGTCCGCTGTTTTTTTCGCTTCCGCTTCGATAAATTGTTCTTTCGTCACACCGGTAATCGTCAGTTTTACCTTTGCCTTCACCGCAAACCACTGATTGGTGCCTGCTTTTTTAAGCTGTTCGGGATTGTACCAGGTTTCGAGGAGTTCGATTGAAATAAATGCAAACTCATCGGCTTTGAGGGCTTTATACATGTCCCGGTCGATTTTGCCGTTTTGGCAGTTAAACTTCCGGGTTCGCATCCGCAACCGGACATTGCTGAAAAGCGCATGTTGCCCGCCGTTTTCCACTTTGAAGGTTTGTGCCGGAAACCGGTCTTCGCAGTTGCAGGTGAACGCATTCACATTCGACGTGCCCTTCAAAAAAAGTTTGCTGGATCGCTGGATTGTGTACCGTTTTTGCACAACCTGGTCTTCCTGGGGGAACAGTGTTGCCGGCGCCGTAACCAAAAGGATATTTAACACCAGCAATCGGATAACTAGGGCTGACATAACGAAATGGTGTATTTTCGAAAAAGCCCTATGGCCATAGAAGACCATAGGGCCGTTTTGTTAATTGGAACTTGCTTTGTTACGAGACGCAGTACTTGAAACGGCTTTTAAGATTTTCCGATCAATTACTTGCAAATGCTTAGAAACCAATTACCGCTTCGATCATGAACCCGTCGAACTTACCTTCATAGAAGATGCTGTCGCCAGGGAAATCTTTGTAATTCTGCACAACATATTCGCCTTTGAGCAGGAGGTTACGAGTTGGGAACCAACCGGCAGCAACAGCAACCCGGTCAATCTTAATCTCGTTGTCATATCCACGCGGCGTACCAGAAGCCATGATGTAACGGACACCCAGGTAAGCCGATTCGTTTTTGAAGAAACGATACAGACCTTCGACTGCGATTTGGTTGAAATCGCGTTCGCTGCCATTCCGCTCGGCATTTGTACGGCCTTTGATCATCTGGTAGTCCCCGAAAAGCTCAAGACCTTTGTATTTCACGAATGGGTTGATGCTGATAGCCATTACTTCGTTGGCAACATCCAGTTTGGTGAACCGGCCGGAGTCTTTGTTGTCTTTGTACGTGCCACTTGCAGGCTCCAGTACCATGAAGTAGTGCGAACCCGTACGGTCACCGGCATACAAGGTGTTGCGCTGGTTGCTCGGGTTGGTGTACAACGAACCGGAGAGACGGAACCGGACATCATTGAAGGTTTTGTCGTAAGCCAGTTTGAAGAAGATCGACGGCTTTTTCTCGTTTGGTTCTACCGGTGCAGGAGCATCGGTGTATTCCTGGACGTTACCGTTGATAAAACCGGAGGACATACCTACCATACCCATGAAACCGTCAGCCGGGAAAACATAAACCTCACCACCAATCTCTGTGGTAAACGCGTCGAAGATCAGGTTTTCCACGAACGGGTTGAACATCGTGTTACCACCATCCGAACGGCGGAATTGCATGTCGCCAAAGTTGGGTTGGAAGTGCCCGATTTTTACGCGGACATAATCGGTGAACCATTGCGGGCTGTTGAACATCGGCAATTTGTCAAACTGGATGTAACCGCCTTTTACCCAAAATTCATTGTGGTGCCGTGCAGACATGTAGTTTTCCAATGCAACCCGGATACCGTCGTCAATTTGCATGTCGAGGTTCAGGTTGGCCATCGCCAGGTTGAACCCGGAACCAAGTGCCCAAAGTTTGTTCACATTGGCTGCGCTGGTGTCTGTGTTTTCGTGATTCAGGCTTTGAAAATCCTGGGTAAACGAGCCACCGATACGAATTTTAAAACCGGTATACTCAGGTTGTTCGGCCTTCTTGGAAGGTTCAAATACATTTATACCATCTTTATCCCAAGGGCGATAATACTGAATGTTGGCTTGTTGTGCAAGGGCATAAGATGCACTAAAAAGCACTATCAGAACGGAAACAAAAAAGCTGTTTTTCATGATAACAAGTTGATTTAAGTCTTAAAAGTATTTTTTGCTATTGATAGAATGGCGCAGGTTATTTGGACTTCAGGGTTACCCGGAACACTACTTCCACTTCGTCACCAACCGTCATGGTACCCAACAAGGCTGTAGGCGGATCAATTTTGTAATCCGTCATTTTCAGCTTGTACGATCCGTTAAAGGTTAGCGAGCCATCACTGCCGGTTTTACCGGCAACATAAAAGCTGACTTTTTTGGTGGCGCCGGCAATCGTGAGTGATCCGCTGGCATTGACATCGTATTTGTCGCCTTTCTTAGTGATGGTGGCTTTGTCGAGTTTGTACTTGATGGTTGGGTACTTGTTGGCGTCGAGCGCTTTGTAGGTTTTATTGTCCATGATAGAACCCTTCTCGCTCTTGATCGACTTTACCGGGATTTCCACACTAAGGGAGTTGATCGCCTGAAGTTCACCGGATTCCACTGCAAAAGCTCCTGTGGCACGGAGTTCCTTGGCGTTTGATTGCCAGTCGTGCAGGTTGGAAGAACCATTAATAGTCAGGGAAAAGGAGGCCACTTGGAAATTGTCTTGGGCATAAACTACGTTCAGCGACAGGACGAACAGAAACAGGATTTGAACTTTCATTTTTCTAATTTTTATGCAAATCTATCGGTGCCATCAAAGAGCAAATGGTGATCTGGCTTATGTCAACGTTTGATCTTCGTCAGCTTCGAGGACTTGTCATGCACCTTAGGGCCGGTCTTGGATGCACAGGAAGTCTCCAAATGACCCCGGGCATTTTAAAAACTGTTATTGATCACCCAAAAAGGAAGGGATTCCGGCTGTTTTTGCGAGCGCCCAACTGCCAAATTTGCCTTAAAAGCACCAAGTGGATAACTACAGGCAGCCTGGAGAATTACAAAATCGTTCCGGATAAATAAGTAATGCGACCACCTTTCGGCATTGAACTCCACCGAAGGTCTTACTTTTGGGCCCCAACGCATTTGAATGTCATACCCGAATCACACACAGCTGCTACTTATGTCCAAAAACAATATCCTGCCCCTCCTCCTGTTTCTGTCGCTGGCATTTCAGGCTACTGCTCAAAAGTTTCCGGAGCATCCTGAACCGGCGCGCCCGAATACCGGGCCGGCTATATTGACCCACTTTTCCGTTGGGCTGCAAATGCCCGCCGGCGACATGGCCGACCGTTTCGGCTTGAATGGCAATTTTGGCGGCGGCGCCGAGTGGATCAGCCCGGGCAATTTCATCTTTGGGCTTGAAGGCCATTACATTTTCGGCAACAAGGTAAAAGAAGACCCGCTCGCTATTTTGCGCACCCCGGAGGGCGATATTATCGGCGGCAACCAATTGGTGGCCGAGGTAGCCTTGCGCGAACGCGGGTACTACATCGGCGGCCTCATCGGCAAACTCTTCCCAATGGGCGCCCAACGTTCCGGCATCAGGGTAAGCCTGGGCGCAGGCATGCTGCGCCATTGGATTCGCTTGCAGGACAATTCCAGCAGTGTCCCCCAACTCTCCGGCGATTACGCCAAAGGCTACGACCGGCTTACCGGAGGCCTGATGTTGCAGCAGTTTGTTGGTTGGCAACACCTGAGCGCCAACCGCCGCTCCAACTGGATGATTGGGCTCGAACTCGGGCAGGGTTTCACAGAAAGTTTGCGCAGCTGGGATTTTACAGAAATGCGCAAACTGGACGAAAAGCGCACCGACCTGCGATTCGGCATTCGTTTGACCTGGACACTGCCGTTTTATATGAGCGGCGCCGAAAATATTTACTATTAATTGAGGCCCCGCGATATAGTCCAATTGTGATGTTCACACACGTTTTGTACGACCTGGCAATCCGGTTGATGCGCCTTGCACTCCGGCTGGCCGCTGTTTTTCACCCCAAAGCACGCGCCTGGGTAGCCGGGCGCCGAAACTGGCGGACACACTACAAGGCTGCATTTCGAAAATCGGGGAAAGTGCTCTGGGTACATGTCGCTTCACTCGGCGAATTTGAACAAGGCCGTCCGATTATCGAAGCGTTCCGGGAAAGGCATCCGGACTGGCAAATCGTGCTGTCCTTTTTTTCCCCGTCCGGTTTTGCTGTCCGCAAAAATTACCCACACGCCGATTTTGTCTGTTACCTCCCTGCCGATACACCCCGCAATGCGCGCGACTTCCTGAACATTATCCAACCCGATTTGGTCATTTTTGTCAAATATGAGTTTTGGGCAAATATTCTGTTCGAATTGAAACGCCGTGCCACCCCTACCCTCCTGGTGTCGGCACTCTTCCGGCCCGGGCAGCCTTTTTTTAAATGGTACGGTGGATTTTGGCGGCAAATACTCCGCTGCTTCGAACATATTTTTGCTCAAAACGAATACGCTGCGAGGCTACTCCGCCAAACCGGCTTTGACAACATCACCGTAGCCGGCGACACACGGATCGACCGGGTATTGCGACTGGCTGAACAAGTACAGAAAAATGCCGTTGCAGAACGTTTTTTGGAAGATTCAGGCGCTACAACCCAGCCTCCCGCAGTCTCGGCCGAATCCATGACACTGATTGCCGGCAGCACCTGGCCGGCAGACGAGGCACTGCTGCTGCCGTTGTTGAACGACCCGGCGTTTGCCGCACTGCACATAATTATTGCCCCGCACGAACCTTCCGAGAAGCACCTGGCCCAACTGACTGCCCAGCTGACACAGCCTTACCTGCGGTATTCCGCCTGCGCCAACGGAGAAGCAATTCCTGGCAGTATGCGCGTGTTGTTGATCGACAATGTTGGTTTGCTGAACAACTTGTATGCTTACGGCCGGGTAGCCTACATCGGCGGTGGTTTTGGCAAGGGCATACACAACACCCTGGAGCCTGCTGCATTTGGTTTGCCCATCCTTTTTGGCCCGAAGTATGAAAAGTTTGAAGAGGCCCGGCAGTTTGTAGCACGCGGCGGAGCATTCCCGGTGCACAACGCAGTGGAATTGGCTGGTACCCTGCGCAAACTTCAGGACCCTGAAGTTTACACCGAAGCCTCCCGGGCAGTAAAAGCATTTTTAGAAGAAAACCGCGGCGCAACGAATACGGTATTACAGTATCTGGAGAAGTTCCATTTTTAACAAGCCCGCCTATTTTACGAGCAGTTTTCCTACCTTCGCGGCGCTTTTTACAACAATTCTTCCCTAATAGTTAAATTATAATACAATCCATGCAAGGATCCACGATTACCATCAAAAAGGGCAAGCTGAAAGTCCCCAACGATCCCATCATCCCCTTCATTGAAGGCGACGGCATTGGCCCGGATATCTGGGCAGCCTCGGTGCGCGTATTCGACGCCGCCGTTGAAAAATCGTTCAAAGGCAAAAAGAAAATTGTGTGGCGCGAGGTACTCGCCGGTGAAAAAGCCTTTAATAAGACCAAAAGCTGGCTCCCACAGGAAACCCTCGACATAATCAAAGAATACAAAGTAGCTATCAAAGGGCCCCTGACCACGCCCGTCGGTGGCGGCATACGCTCGCTCAATGTGGCGCTGCGCCAGCAACTCGACCTGTACGCCTGCGTGCGTCCGGTGCGGTGGTTTCGCGGTGTGCCGAGTCCGGTCAAACAACCCGGCCTGGTCGATATGGTGATCTTCCGCGAAAACACCGAAGATATCTATGCCGGTATCGAATTTATGGCTGGCACCCCGGAATGCGATAAAATGGTCCGCTTCCTTCAACAGGAAATGGGCACTAAAAATATCCGCTTCCCGAACACTTCTTCAATCGGGATCAAACCGGTGTCAATTGAAGGTACGGAGCGGCTGGTGCGGTCGGCCATCGAATACGCCCTGAAATACAAGCGCCAATCGGTGACCCTGGTGCACAAGGGCAACATTATGAAATTCACGGAAGGCAAATTCAAAGACTGGGGTTATGCGCTGGCCGAACGTGAATACGGCAACCAGGTGTTCACCTGGGCACAATACGACCGTATCAAAGCGGAAAAAGGCGAGGCAGCTGCCAACAAAGCCCAGGATGAGGCCCTGTCGTCCGGCAAACTCCTGATCAAGGACGTGATTGCCGACGCCTTTTTGCAGCAAATCCTGCTGCGTCCTTCCGAGTACGATGTCGTGGCAACGCTGAACCTCAACGGTGATTACCTCTCCGATGCCCTGGCTGCTCAGGTAGGTGGCATCGGTATTGCTCCCGGCGCCAACATCAATTATGTGAGCGGCCACGCTATTTTCGAAGCAACGCACGGCACTGCACCCAAATACGCGGGCCAGGACAAGGTGAATCCTTCTTCGGTCATCCTTTCCGGTGTGATGATGTTTGAATACATGGGTTGGACACGCACGGCAAAAATGATCGTTCGCGGCCTGGAGCGGGCTATCCGCAAAAAGCATGTAACCTATGACTTCGAGCGTTTGATGAAAGGCGCTACCAAGTTGAAATGTTCGGAATTTGGCGACGAGATCATCCGGAATATGTAGTAATGATGAGTGATGAGTGATGAGTGATGAATATTCGAATCACCACAACGGCTTAGATCGAATCCGTCACTTAATATTTTGCACATCAAATATTATACTCGCGGTCCTGCAACTATTGAACGTTGCAGGACCGCTGTTTTTTTAAGATGGCTTATGCAAATCAGGATCTAAATAATGGGCGCGATGATTCCCTTGCCTTTCATTTCATAGCCCCGAAGAAAATCGGGGCTGCGACAGGACAAGTTCAAGTTTGGCTGCTATATAAATTCTATCCAAATTCTATTATAGGGAACAAAAAGTGGCTTAATTCTACCCCTGATTCGCAGGACGACTCGTGTTGACCGGTAATTACACTATCGTTTTTATGGCATAAGGTGGTCCTTTCTGGTTCTTTTGTTTCTTCCTCGTTTTTCACAACATTTGCCTTGGTTTCTGTGCAGGGCCGGGGCAATAGCGCTTTTCAGGCAGCAGGAATCCGCTAAACAACTACCGACCATGACAATTGACGAATACCGGCAACACGACGCCCTCGGACTTGCTGAACTGGTCCGAAAAGGCCAAATCACCCCTATGGAGCTGCTCGACCTGGCAATCCAGCGCATCGAGGCGATAAACCCGGACCTCAATGCTGTGATCCACTTCCGCTACGACCAGGCACGCGAAGAGGCCAAAACAGCCGACCGCAACGCCCCCTTTGCCGGCGTACCATTTCTGGTAAAAGACCTCGGCATGGAAATCCAGGGTATGCCGATGTGTGTTGGAAGTAAGGGTTACCGGGATTACATATCGGAACAGGACAGTTTTGCCGTTCAAAAAATGAAACGCGCCGGTTTGCTTATTCTTGGGAAAACAAATACGCCAGAATTGGGTCTTACCCCGTTTACCGAGCCCAAACTGTTTGGCCCCACCAAAAACCCCTGGAATCACGCGCATTCCCCCGGCGGTTCGAGTGGAGGCTCGGCAGCAGCAGTCGCTTCGGGCATGGTGCCCTTGGCAACAGCAAACGACGGCGGTGGCAGTATCCGGATGCCGGCGTCGTGTTGTGGTTTGTTTGGATTAAAGCCTACCCGGGGACGGGTGTCCTGGTCGGCGCTTGAGGGGGAGTTGTGGTCCGGAGCCGCCATTGAAAACTGCGTGAGCCGCACGGTGCGCGATTCGGCAGCTTATCTCGATGTCATTCAAGGCGCTGCTCCTGGCGATCCATACATAATCGCACCGCCCAAACGCCCGTATCTGGAAGAAATGGGCGCCGCTCCCGGTAAACTGCGGATTGGCTGGTCTGGCGCGCACACACTCGGTTTACCCGTCGACGGAGCGTGCCAGAAGGGCCTGGTGAACGCCGTGGAAGCCTTGCGAAGTGCCGGCCATACCGTCGAAGAAGTGGCACTCCCCTACCGCAAAGAAGACCTTACAGAGGCTTTCCTGGTGGTGGTTGCCGGTGAGACGGCAGCTGCTCTTGATCTCATGGGCGCGTATCTGGGCCGCAAGGTGCGCCCTTCGGATGTGGAGCCCGGTACATACGCGCTGAACCTCCTGGGCCGCGCCTTCACCGCTGGTGATTACGCTTTCGCAAAACATAAATGGGGAGAGATCACGCGCCGAATCGCCGCTTTTCACGAGAAGTACGACCTGTTGGTTACCCCTACCCTGGCGCAACGGCCCATTCGAATTGGCGCCTTGCAGCCCACCCCAACCGAAGATCGCATTCTGGCCGTTATCAATGCGCTGGGCCTTGGCAGCGCCGTCAAAGCCACCATCAATCAACTGGCGGAAAAAATCTATGGTTACATGCCCTGGACCGCCCTGGCCAACCTGACCGGGCAGCCTTCCATGTCGATGCCATTTCATTGGACGGAGGAAAATTTGCCTATTGGCATTATGTTCACTGCGCGTATGAATGAGGAAGACATGTTATACAGGCTGGCCGGCCAACTTGAATCAGCGGCCATGTTCCGGAGTTATTCGTAATGGACGAATTGACCCCCACTTTTCTACTTTTGCCTAAAATCAAAAACTATGCAACCAACCTGGAACGGCGTCTACCCGGCCGTCACAACACAATTTAAAGAAAATGGCGAGCTGGATCTCCCCGCTTTCAAACACAACCTGAAGGCGCAACTGGAAGCCGGCGTACACGGATTCATCATTGGCGGCTCGTTGGGTGAATCCAGCACACTGACCCACGATGAGCGTGTAATTTTGCTATCACAAGCCAAGGAAGTGGCTTCTGGCAAAATCCCGGTATTGCTCAACATTGCCGAAGGCTCCACCCAACAGGCGATCATGCTTGCCCGGCGCGCCCAGGACAACGGCGCCGACGGCCTGATGGTGCTGCCCCCGATGATGTACAGACCCACCGATGCCGAAACCGTTGCT
Organism: Lewinellaceae bacterium; assembly: GCA_020636075.1. Taxonomy (GTDB): domain Bacteria; phylum Bacteroidota; class Bacteroidia; order Chitinophagales; family Saprospiraceae; genus M3007. Next base: position 848,210 of record JACJYO010000002.1, read on the forward strand.
TATTTCCGCACCGTAGCGCAAAGCACCGACCTGCCCATTCTCATCTACAATAATCCCGTGGACTATAAGGTGGAGGTTACGCCCGATATGTTTGAGGAATTGTTGCAGTTGGAAAATATCCAGGCGGTCAAGGAAAGTACCCGCGACACCTCAAATGTTACCCGGCTGTATAATCGATTTGGCGAACGCCTGAAAATCTTGTGCGGCGTGGATACGCTGGCTTTGGAGGAACTATTAATGGGCGCCCATGGCTGGGTAGCCGGCCTGGTGGATGCCTTTCCGCGCGAAACCGTAGCGATTTATACCCTGGCAAAAGCAGGTCGCGTCGAGGATGCACGGGCTATTTTCCGCTGGTTTTTGCCCATTCTGGAACTGGATATCAGTCCGCAGCTTGTACAAAACATTAAACTCGCCGAATTAATGACCGGCATGGGCACCGAGCATGTACGGCCACCGCGCAGGAAACTCGCCGGTGCAGAACGCGAACGGGTCCGTCAAATCATTCAACGGGGGTTGGATACGCGGCCAAAATTGAGCTGATACCAATCCCCTGCCGTTACTTTTCCAATTTTTCTTTTCCAACTTCAAATTTCAAATTCAAGGAAGTTCCAGTCCCAGTGTAGTTTCAGTTATTTGAAATTAGGGGTGTTAAGAGAAAGTTTCAAGAAGATTTTTTTTGCAAAAACCAGCAGTTTTAGCAACACATAGCGTATTTCCCTTGTAGCGTATTTCGCGCAGAGTAACGCAGAGTTTGTTGCGCAGCGTTGCGCAAAGTGGGATTCGGGCAATGGGAAAAACTCTGTGTACTTTGCGGGCCAACTCTGCGCAACTCTGCGTGAAATGCTCTACGGCTAAAATTTTTAGTAGAAAAATATTTCTCTTAACACCCCTAATTTGAAATTGGAAAAGAAAAATTGGAAAAATATCAAAGGGCAAACACCAATTACAACCGCCTCATGCGCAAAACCTTTTTCTGCATCGACGCCCATACCTGCGGCAATCCTGTACGCCTTGTAGCCGGTGGCGGTCCGCTGCTCGACGGCGCATCTATGGCCGAACGCCGCCTGCATTTTCTGCGCGAATTTGACTGGATTCGCCGTGGACTTATGTTTGAGCCCCGCGGCCACGACATGATGTCGGGTAGCATACTCTACCCACCTGCTGATCCTGAAAATGATATCGGTGTGCTGTTCATCGAAACCAGCGGTTGCCTGCCGATGTGCGGGCACGGAACTATCGGCACGGTCACGATAGCCATTGAAGAAGGACTGCTGCTTCCCAAAACGCCCGGGCGCCTGCGGCTGGAAACACCGGCAGGCCTGGTACTGGTAGATTACCAGCAGGAAGGCAACAAAGTGAAATCCGTCAAACTGACCAACATTCCCTCCTTTTTGTATAAAGAAAATCTGGAGGTAGAGTGCCCCGACCTGGGCTTGCTCCGCGTTGATGTAGCCTATGGCGGCAATTTTTACGCTATTGTCGACCCGCAGGAAAACTTTCCCGGTCTGGAACACTACACCGCTGGCGACCTGATCCGCTGGAGCCCGGTGCTGCGCCAACGGCTGAATGCAGCACATCAATTTCAGCATCCGCTGGATGCCAACATACACGGCCTGAGTCACTTGCTGTGGACTGGGAAACCCTTGCACAGCGACTCCACCGCGCGCAATGCCGTTTTTTATGGCGACAAGGCGATCGATCGATCTCCCTGCGGTACCGGCACTTCCGCACGGATGGCGCAGTGGGCAGCGAAAGGACTTTTACGGGTCGGAGACCCGTTTTACCACGAGAGCATTATCGGGAGTCGATTTACCGGCCGCGTGGAGGCCGCTACAACTTGCGGGCCGTTTGCCGCGATTGTACCGAGTATCGAAGGGTGGGCGCGGGTGACGGGGTATAATACCATTGTTATTGACGATGCGGATGATCCGTATGCATTTGGATTTCAGGTAGTATAACTCAAGTTGGGACCATAAATAGGATAGGCCGGCATTTTCCTGTAAAAACTAGTTTTAGAACTATGATCACTGTACAATCATTTACTGGTACGATAGCCGAAAACCACATGCATGAATTGGCCCGCTTGCGAATAGAGGTTTTCCAGGATTATCCCTATCTCTATGACGGCTCTATGGACTATGAACTCGATTATCTTAAAACGTATAGCGCATCGACTGACAGTATAATCGCAATTGCATTTGATGACGACAAGGTTATAGGCGCTTCAACCGGCATCCCCATGGCTGCGGAAACTGAAAATATTAAAGCTCCCTGGCAGGAACGGGGATACGATGTGCAAAAAATATTCTACTTCGGCGAATCGGTGCTGGACAAAGCATACCGGGGTATGGGCATCGGCGTACAGTTTTTTGAGCACCGGGAGCGCTGGGTCAAAAAGTTGAAGCGGTTCGATATAGCGACGTTTTGCGGCGTTATCCGGCCAGACGACCACCCGCTGCGGCCGGAGCATTACATTCCGCTGGATAATTTTTGGGAAAAAAGAGGTTTTCAAAAAACGGAAGGCGTCATTTGTCACATGAGATGGAAAGACGTCAATGAGGCGCACGAAACCGCAAAACCGCTGTATTTCTGGTACAAGACGCTTGATTGAGTATACTGGATTTATAATTTTCTATACATATCTATTAAAATCAATTCGGTGAAGGTAAAAATACATTGATCAATTCGATCTTGTACGTATTCGATAAAACATGTCCACAAATATTTTAATCATTCCCTATTCGGATAAATTCAGAGCGCAGTTGATAACAGTTTGGGAAAGTTCGGTTCTCGCGACCCACGACTTTCTTAAAAAAGCCGATTTTATGGCCATCAAGGAAGCGGTACAAACTATTGATTTCAATGCCTTATATTAAAAATGAAATTACGCAGCATTTAAAATGAGCATACAAATGAAAAACATACGGAATATCACATTGGGCTGGGTTATTTTCCTGAGTGGCATGGCCTTGGGGAAAGCACAGGATGCAGCCTACATCGAAAATCTGCATTTTGAATTTTCTGCAGTAAATGGAACAACAAGCAAGCCCGAATCGGTACTCGTGCCCATTGAAGTAACATCGTTAAAATGGGCGGATGGGAATAAAGCCGCTTTTCGCGCACTAAAAAATGACAAGTCAAGACTGGTCATTACTTTTTCTCCGGCGCCGGATTTCACCGGCATTACCCGTGCAACCCTGACCCTGAACGATGCTGTCGGGCAAACCATCGGCATCATCTATTGTACTGGATTGAGCACCGAAGGGCTTGAAGGCAAAAACGAGCCCCCACTGGCGCTTATCGCAGAGGCCCTGGGTTATCAGGTGGATGTGGGCTGGACCAGTTTGTCCAATCATTGTTTGCCGGTAGCACTGGGGGAAGAAATACCGTCCGCACTTTTTCGGAAGGCTGACCCCGGCGGGGCAATAAAAATGATTCCGGCAGCACGTTTTTCTCCGGATTATGAACTTCCATTCGGATACTATTTCAACAGCACGGAGATGCCGGTTAAACATCAGGTGGGTGTTTTGGCGAAAGCCGGAGATTTTCCGGAACACCAGGTTTTGTTTCCGGCACTTTCTGAAGGCAGCAAAACATTCGATCCGGGCAATCAGCAATTTGGATTTTTTGTTGCCGGCCCTACGCATACTGCCTGGTCGGAAGATGCCTGGAACATGCTCCAATTTCCGGAAAACGCCGTGCACGCAACAAGAATTTATCCGCTCCGAAACTCCATGGGATATCCTATTCTAGATGCCTATCTGGTGTGTTTTGAGGAGGCTCAAAATGGTGATTACAACGACTATGTTTTTCTGGTGACTAATATAACTCCGGTTACCAACGACAAGTTTATCCCGCTATTCAACGGGCAAAATCTAAGTGGGTGGCACACATTTTTAAGAGGTATCGGTAGCGATGCGGACCCCAATAACAATTTCAGGGTGGAAGAGGAAATGCTGCATGTAATCGGCAAAGATCTCGGGTATGCCATTACAGAAAAAGGATATAAAAATTACCATTTAAAAGTGGATTTCAAATGGGGCGAGAAAAAATGGCCTCCGAGAGCGGATGCCAAACGCGATGCAGGGGTGTGTTATAATATTCCAATGCATGAGCCCGACTCCATCTGGCCGCAATCGATCGAATGCCAGATCCAGGAAGGTGATGTTGGCGATTTTTGGCTACTGGGTTTTAGCACTATCACGGTTGACGGAACACAAAATGTACCGGCCAACCACACCCGAATGATCAAAAAAAAGGATGCTGAAAAACCGTATGGCGAATGGAATACCGTGGAAATCATTTCGTACAACGGCAAGTGTGTGCATATTGTAAATGGCGTTGTGGTGAATGTTGGTGAAAATGCGAGTGTACAGGCGGGAAGAATTTTGCTGCAATCCGAATACGCGGAGATTTTCTATCGAAATATCAAAATCAGGGAACTTTAAGAATCCGGTTATGAAACAAACATCAATCCTTTTTTTCTGTATTTGCTTCAGTTTGGGTGCACAGTCGCAGGAAAGCAAAAGCGCGCCGGAATTGACGGAAATATGGGCACCTGTACCCAAGACAGTTGCACCCGGCCAATCGGCCGCCGACCCGCCTTCCGATGCCATTGTGCTGTATGGAAATTGGGCAGATACGGTCAACTGGGTGGGCAAAAACGACCAGGCTTTTACCTGGAAACCGGAAGATGGATTTTTCACCGTAGTTCCGTATGCCGGCGATCTGCACACCAAACAAGCTTTTGGCGATTGTCAGTTACACATCGAATGGCAAACGCCGGCCGAGGTTACCGGAAACGGCCAGGGCCGGGGCAACAGCGGTATTTTTTTGATGGGCCGGTATGAATTGCAGGTGCTGGATTCCTACAACAACAGCACCTATTCCAACGGCCAGGCCGGCAGCATTTACAAACAGCACATGCCCCTGGTGAATGTGTGCCGCCCGCCGGGAGAATGGCAGTGCTATGATATTATTTTCACAGCGCCACAATTTAATGCGGAGGGTTTCCTGAAATCGCCGGCCAGAATGACCGTTCTTCAAAATGGCGTGCTGATACAAAACAATGTTGAACTATGGGGTTCTATGCAATTTATCGGTGTGCCGAAATACGAAAAGCACGCAGACAAAGAGCCTTTGTTATTGCAAGACCATCACAATACGGTGAGTTACCGGAATATTTGGGTGCGTGCACTATAATTTTGGAAAACCAAACCTGCACTCTATCCAATAGAAACTTTTTCTCCAACTATTTACTCGGTGGCTGGCTTGGCCGCACCTCAATTTTGCTGGGCAAGGTACGTGGATTCATTCTGAGGAGGTCCACAACCATTTGACCGAGGTCTTCAGGCTGTATTTTCCAGGCATCGGAAGGATTCGGTTCGTGGTTGTTGAAGTTGGACGTCACGGAGCCCGGCATAATGGTGGTACAACGGACGCCTGCATCCCTGAGATCGAGCATGACCGCCTGGGTAAAACCCACCAGGCCAAACTTACTGGCATTATATGCCGAGGCTTTCGGGAAAAAGTTGGTTCCTGCCAGGCTGGCAATTGTAATAAAATAACCCTCGGCTTTTATCAATGCATCAACAGAAGCCTTAATGCTGTAAAACACTCCGGTGAGGTTGGTGTCGATAGTTTCATTCCATTGCTCCAGGGTCATTTCGGTGATGGGCGCGAAATGGCCGACACCGGCATTGGCAACAAGCACATCCAGACGGCCGAAAGCATCGAGCGTTTTGGCCACTGCTTTTTGTTGTGAAGCAAAATCACGTACATCAGCAACGACGCCAATAACCTTTCCGGAGCCAATTTTGGCAAGCGCCTTTACCGCAGCATCCAAAGTTTCCTGATGCCTGCCGGTGATGGCCACCTGTGCGCCCTGTTCCAGCAAACTGGCTGCAATGCCGTAGCCGATGCCTTTGCTGCCACCTGTGATGAGGACTGAGATTTCATTTAAATTTTTCATATGGTTAAGAAACGTAGACAGCAAAAAAAGGTTGAGATTCGGGTATAACAAGGGTTCGGGCCCAAAAAATTGAAGGGGACGGAAGCCGCCCCCTTCAAAGGGTATTGTACTAAAAAACGTTCACTAGTTCATGGTATCGGGCTGAGATAACGCCTAGTTGTAGCCAGGGTTTTGCTCCAAAACGGCTCCCCGGTTTCTTTCAATTTCAGCCTGTGGTATTGGCCAGAGATTGAAATGATCTTTCATGCCGGGTGCATAGAACGGGTTGCATTTTTTAACCCGGTCTACCAGTTTACCCAGACGCATCAGGGTCAGCATACGTTTTTCCTCAACACCCAATTCCCGCATCCTTTCGTCAAGAATGTAGTCGATATCGACATTGCCCGGCATTACATCCGTTGCATTTGCGCGTCTGCGCACTACATTGATATCCTCGGCAGCCATAGTGGTATTATTGAGGCCAAGGTAAGCCTCTGCCCGAATCAGGTATGTTTCAGCAAGCCGGAACATGTACTGGTCCGTATAAGTACCGCCAGCCGAAGGCTTCAAGGCAAAGGGATAAGGTGCAGGCGAGATGTACAATGCGCCGGGATGGTTAAACGGCGTGGTGCATTTGGTCTGATAGGGATAAAACGCCCGGTCGGGTTTGCTGGACGTGATCACACTTCCACCTGTACCGGTTGTATTTGGCGGTACATTGTGAATAGAGATCATTTGGCCAAAGTATGGGCTTGCCGGATTATTGGATTGATAGGCGCGGACGAAATTGTGGTTCGCATTTCTGATATCATTATCAAAATCACTCTGATAAAGGGTATAGGTAAAATAATCAGAAGGCGCTAAAAATCCGACACCGCGGCCACCGGTATAATCACCTGCTGGCCACAAGAAAGGCGCCACACCGTCAATCCGAACATCCCGGATAAGCGGAGGGTGCACCCTTTCAAGCAAATAAGAACCAGCCTGTGCAGACGATACGGCTGACCCGCCCAACACATCGGTTTCAATCTGGATAACCCATATAGCTTCCTTATTACCCGCAGAAGCCCTGTTTTGATTGTTTCGGCGGAAAAGGTCCCAGTATACATCACCCGGAGTTTCCATGCTTCTGGATCCAAATCGGGCCGTCATTAAACCTGTGTTTGGATCATCAATTACGGCAGTTGCAGCATTCACTGCATTCTGAAACTGGCCATCTGCCAAATAAACTTCAGCGAGCAGGTGTTGCGCGGCAAGGCTGGATACTTCACCATCTTTTACTGCGGTGATTCCCGGCAAATTGGCGACTGCAAAAGTCAAGTCGTTTATAACCTGGGTATAGACTTCTTTTCTTGTGGCTCTTACAAAATCTACTTTTTCGGAGGCAACTTCTTCCAGAACCAAGGGTACACCACCGTAGAGATATGCCAGACTTCTATAGGCAAACGCTCTGAAGAATTTTGCTTTCGCTTCAAAAAGCGGCTTCTTCGCATCTGAAAGCTGCGAATTGGGCAATCGGCTGATGATGGTATTGGCCTCAGCAACAATTTTGTATAACCGCGTCCAGTGGTTACTGATAATGCCTGAATTAGGGCTAAAATCAGCATCCATATTGGGCGTTTGTGTTGTTATCTGAAAAGCAACATCTGTCCGGTACAGATATTCCATGGGGTTAAAGTCATTGACTGTATAAAATTCAGTCCTTAATAACCCATAGAGATTATTAATAGAAGCATTGAAATCGTTTTCTGTCAAGAAAGCATTTTCAGTACTGAGGAAATCGATAGGTTCTTCTTTTAGAAAATCCTTTTCACAGGCGTTATTTATAGAAATCAATGCGATGATGCATAAATATTTATATATCTTTTTCATAAATTATTATTTAGCAATTGTGTGTTATTAGTAAATAATACTCGCACCAACGGTAAAAGCTCTCAAGACGGGTCTGCCACCGGCAACAATACCTTCGCCTGTTTCCGGATCCCAACCTTCCCAGTTTGTCCAGGTAATCAGGTTTTTACCACTTACAAAAATGTTGATATTCTGTGCGCCTATTTTTTTGAGTACGCCAGAGGCGAGATTATAAGACAAGGAAATATCCTGTAAGCGTACGAAGCTGCGTTTTTCATACATACTGGGTTCAACTTTGGCTCTGGATCCGGAAATATTACGCGGATATTTTCCATTGGGATTGTTTGGAGACCAATAGTCAATACCATTAAAGTCGTTCCAGCGGATCGTATTGTCTTCCCGGTAATACTGTGGAATGTTGTTGGCAAACGGGCGGTTTACACCAAGGTAACCGTCTTTACCACCTTGAACAGAATTGAGCAGGAAGTTCAGTCTGAACCCTTTGAAGGATATCGTATTCCCCAAACTTATTCTGTAAGCAGGCTCCTGCCTTCCCAGGAAAGCTCTGTCGGCGGCCGTAATATCGCCATCTCCATTTTGGTCGACGACACTCATAGAACCGATCGGAAAACCGGGCAATCTTGGATCGTCCAGATCATAAACGCCATTAGCCTGATAGTCATAAATGGCGCTGATCGATTTTCCGATAAAAAGGCCGCTGGAAACCAGATCGTCTTCGACGCCGTCATTATCGGCATCCTGACCGGTGAGCGTAACAATTTTGTTTTTGTTAGTAGCAAAGACAAGGCTTGCAGACCAATCAAAGTTTGATTTACTCACGATATGATGCGTGATTCTTGCTTCAAAGCCCTTGTTGTTGATTTGCCCCAGGTTGGTGGTAATATTGCTAAATCCGGTTATCGTTGGGATGGCTACGCTAAATAATAAGTCGTAGGTGTTGTTGTTATAAAAATCAAGGGAACCGGTTGTTCTGCCTTGAGACAGGTCAAAGTCCACGCCTATATTCAAGCCTTTTGTACGCTCCCATTTCAGGTTGTCATTGCCTAGTGTATTTACCTGCTGGCCAAAAGCGGTAGAACCGCCGTCGCCAAATACATATGCGGCACTGGTAGTTAGCGAAGCGATAGAACTGTATCTGGCGGTTTGGTTACCATTTACGCCGTAGCCAATTCTGAGTTTTAAATTATCAATGGCGTCAATACCCTGCAAAAAGCTTTCTTCGGAAAGGATCCAGCCAACAGCCACGGTCGGGAAAACACCGTATTTATTGTTTTTTGCAAATCCTGAAAATCCGTCTCTGCGAATGGTACCGGTTAACAAATACTTGTTATTGAATTTGTAGGTAACCCTTCCCATTTGATACAATAGCGCCTCTTTCCAGCCATCCGAATTGGCAAATTGAGAGGCTGCCAATGCAAGATCATTGTAGCTGAGCGTCAGCCTTGAAAAGCCGGTTCCTTCCGTAAAGGTGCTGTTATATGATCTTTTGATAGAACCATACAAGAGCGTTACGCCGACATCGTGCTTTCCAAATGTGTTGTTATAAGAAAGAATATTATCCAGGGTATAGTCATAGTAGGTGCGGTCATCTTTATAGGCCCGGCCTGTTTGACCTGCATCAAAAATACTTGAATAATAGTGTTTGTACGCGCCTGCGTTGTTACCAAAATTCAACCTGTAGGTTAATCCTGGCAAAAAGGGCAGGCTCAATTCGTTATAGATATTAGCAAAGAAATTATTGCTTCTTTCGTAATCGTCTACTTCATATGTCGTAAAAGCATTAAGCTCGATGGTATTCGTCGGAGAAACAATAAGATTGCCATTGGCATCATACGGTACATGCAGCGGAGAGGCACGCTGTATCGTAGCCAATGCCGGTTCTGCGCCATCTGTATTTACAAATGAACCCAACGAAACCAGGCCCACTTTCCACCAGTTCAAGGGTTGTAGATCAAGGTTTGCCCGAAGGGTTTTCCGTCCAAACTTATCATTAATAATAAAACCCTTTTGATCCACGATTCCCCCAGAAAACAGGTAACTAACCCGATCACTGCCGCCTGAAACGCTGAGGTTTGTTTCCATGATCGAACCTCTGTTTGTACCGGCATCCCACCAGTTAAAATCATTTGGTAACAGATTGCCGTTGGCATCGCGCATGGAACCGTCTATCACATCGGCCAGGTTGAAATTTGGATTTCGTGCTGTATAGCCAGACTCCGGCGTATATGCCTGGTCATAAAATGCCTCCGTTAAAGCAGCTAAATATTCTTCTCTGTTATGCGGCTTGAAGTCCCCTACAGTTGGCGTTTGTGTCGTATAGGAGGAGTTGAGTGAAATTCTTGGCTTTTCACCCGGCAGCCCCTTTCTGGATGTGATAAGCATTACACCATTGGCTGCCTGAGCGCCGTAAACAGCACAAGAACTCGCATCCTTTAATACATCAATGGTCGCAACGTCATCCGGGTTAATTGCCGATAACGAGCCATTATATTGAATGCCATCGAGGATAACCAATACATTTTGGTTACCGTTGAGCGATACACGCCCCCTGATAGAAATTGGAGGCGTCCCCCCGGCTGTAGTTGCCACACCAACATTTAAACCCGGCAATGTTCCCTGCAGGAATTGCGCAATGTTGGTATTGGGTAATCCTTCAACTTCCTCAATATTTAGGCTTGCAACCGCTCCCGTTACGTCGACCTTTTTTTGAGTACCATATCCAATCACGACCAACTCGTTCAGCGTTTCCGAACTTGGGCTTAGTAATACATCCAATTTCGTCTGGCCGCCAACAGGAATTGTCTGGGAAACATAACCCGTGTAATTGAAGGTCAGGGAGGCGTCGACAACGACACTGATGGAAAAGGTTCCATCAGCTCCTGTAACCGTTCCTTGTCTGGTGCCTTTAACAGAGATCGTTACCCCAACTAATGGCTCACCACCATCATTGTCCTTTACGGTACCGGTCACGGTCACATTTTGGCCAAATGAAAGGCTGAAAAAACTACTGAAAAAGATCATGGCAAAAGCCACTTGCAACCGCCCTTTTCGTCTCATGTAAGAATGTAAATGACAAAGTTCCATGCCGAATGATTTAAAAGTTAAAAGTTTCAGGTATGCTAAAAAATACTTTTTGTCGATCCTGCGCTTTTGTTGGTCAATATGGACAAAGGTAGAAATATCTTTTTGTTACGCAACCGATTGCGTAAAATTTTATTTGAAGATTTAGAATCGACTTGTACGATCGCTTTTTACTCCGGAAAGGAACGTAGAAAGTTGGGGCAAACCCTCCCTGGTGCCATACAATACGGGATTTCCTGCGACCAGTTCGCTAAAGGATTCAGGCCAATGACCTTGGGTTGAAATAAAAAATTATGGCAAGATAACGGGGTTACTCTTGCAATAAAAAAGGTGCAGTAATGCAATCGAGGGATTGATAAATTCTGCTGTTTGCATCACTCTTTCAACAGCCGGGTTGAAATCTGGATAATTGCTGTTTGCAACCCGTCTCCCGAAACTTTCACCATAATGTCGCCTTGTTCTTTCCCGGATTGAACGACCGCCAGGGCCTTCCCAAAATAGGTTTTAACGGCATCAACCTTAGGGGGATCAACCCTGCGAAGGTCCCCGTTGTCCAATCCGATAATTTTCCCATTTCCACTAATTTCAAAGCGCAGCATTTGATCAGCATCGGGCACAGGAATCCCGTTTTCATCGACCATTTGAACGGTAATATGTGAAAGGTCCTGACCATCCGACCGAATATGTTTTCTGTCGGCGTTCAAAAATATTTGAGACGGTTTACCCGAAGTATTCAATTCAAAGTGAGCCGATTCTGTCAGTCCGTTATAACCGATTGCCTTTATTTTTCCAGCTGCGTATGGCACATGCCAAACGATGGTATTATTGGTATAATCGGCGGTACGGCGTTTTCCCATCCATTTTTCATTTACCCAAAGACTCACACTATCGCAGTTGGTTGTGGTTTGTACCTCAATGATATGCCCATTGTATTGTGGAAAATTCCAATGTGCCGCTAAATGCGGCCAACTCCAGTGGTCCTTGCCCGGGTCGATATCCAAGGATTGGTCTGCTACGGCAATTCTAACCATTGGCGCATCGTTCCACACGGCGCGGTGGAATGCAGCCCGCGGTTTTTCAAACATGCAAACGTCAAACAATCCGGTAGGCCAGCCTGTGCTGGGAAAACCCGAACTTTCACCCAGATAATCCACCCCGCTCCAAACAAACTGGCCGAACAAAAAAGGATTTTGGGCGACAACATACCAGGGGTTTGAAGGTGCATAGTCGCGTACAAAATTCCTTCTGCCATTGTAATACGGAAAGGCTTCCGCCACAAACATGATCGCTTTCGGGTTGCGTTTTTTATACTCTGCCAACATAGGCTCGGAATAATTATAACCCACAACATCAAAAACTTCAGCGAATCCGTTCCGGTGATAGGCCCTGTTACTCAAATCGCCCGGAGCAATGACAACAGTCACAGGCCGCGTTGGATCTGTTTTTTGCACATGATCCCGAAGCATTTTGGCGATAGCAACTCCGGTTCCTGTGGTATCGCCTTGTTCACTGGTTTCGTTACCCACGCTCCAAAGCACGATGGATGGGTGGTTCCGGTCGCGTAACAGCATGGCATCGAGGTCATTTTGCCACCAGGCATCGAAATATTTGGTGTAATAGCCGAAGAACCAACCTGTCGTTTTCCATTTATCGAAGATTTCATCGATTACTACAAATCCAAGGCTATCGCACATATCCAGAAACTCCGGGCTCGGTGGATTGTGGGCGCAGCGTATGGCATTACACCCGTATTCTTTCAAAATTTGCAGTTTTCTCAAATAAGATTGATCGGGTACAGCCGTGCCAAGGATGCCCGCATCAGCATGCAGATTCATGCCCTTAAGTTTTACAGACTTCCCATTTAAGAAAAAACCATTGTCTGCATCGAATCGGATGGAACGCACCCCAAATGATGTCGTGTATCTGTCCAGAACCTTCCCCTCTGCTTCCAACATTGTCTCCATAGTGTACAGATAGGGCCGTTCTATGTCCCAAAGCGCAGGATTTCGAAGTTGAATATTCTGGCCAACTACAGTCGATTCCCCTATCTTCAACACCAGGGCCGTTCTGGCAGTGGCCACCCTACGACCATCGGAATCCAAAATATTGTTTACAACCAGCACATTCCGTTTTTTGACGGAGGAGTTGTTGATCCTGGATTTTACATCAACAATTGCCATGGCATCGGAGATCACAGGTGTCGTGATATAAGTCCCCCAGGTCGACACATGGACCGGGTCAACCACATTTAGCCATACATGCCGGTAGATGCCCGACCCCGAATACCAGCGCGAAGAGGGGCTGATGCTGTGATCAACTTTTACCAGTATAATATTTTCGGCGTCGTACCGCAAATAAGGTGTTAGGTCATATTCAAAACCCGTATAGCCATATGGATGAAACCCCAGATGCGTTCCGTTTATGTACACATCACTTTGGTGGTAAACGCCGTCAAATTGAATGGAAATCCGTTTCCCCTTGAATGAAGCAGGGCAACGAAAGGCTTTTCTGTACCAGCCCATTCCGCCAGGCATAAAACCCATACTTCCGCCGTTTTTTTCCGCCAACGGCAAATGAATACTCCAGTCGTGCGGAAGTTGAACGGCCGTCCACTTTGAAGCATCATACGTTTTAGCCATGCCTTCAATCGAGTCGTTTAAAAGGAACATCCAGTCAAAATCAAAATTTTCCCGTATGCGAGGCCCAGCCTGACCGAATGCAGGACCCGAGATTACCAAAATGGACAGAAACAGGGCGATTTTTGTGAAAGTTGGTGTCATTTCAATGCTGATATTACGTATTGATAAATACCTGGCGCAGTTGACCCTATTGGTTAAATATGGAGCAACCCGGCTAATAAAGCGATGAACATTTACCGCTCATATGGAATTTGTCGAGCAACAAGGCTCAATTTGCATGTATAGATTGCAGTGCAATTTGATCCTGGTAGTGTTCAACTCAAATGGGCCGTGAATTTATGGTAAAATTATGCACAATCGATTGTGTAAGTCATTGTTGCATGGAAATTACCGGCTTTTGCGCATGTTAGTGCTGAAGTTCGATTCCAGATCAAATCAAAACCCCTGATACCTTTTTGACCATTTCAAAAGTGATTGCGCCTTTGTTCAACGGCCAAAATATTCCTGATCATGATGAATTTAAAGCAGCCGATATTAGGATTTGGATTTCTCCTATGCCTACCGGCAGACTTACCTGCCCAGGCACAGGATGTTCCTTTTAAAGTGTTGCCACTATTTGACCTTGTCCAATCGAAAACACTGGGTTTACCTGTACCAGACAGATTGGAAACAATTTCCATTTTCAGACCCGACGACGACGAAAACAAATACAACCATGGTGTAGTACTATTCCCATTCAAGGGTATGTTGTACGCCCAATGGCAAAGTTCTTCAATCGATGAAGACGGTGCTGATACACAGGTATTTTACAGCCGAAGTCCAAACGGGAACGAATGGAGCGAGCCAACTGCATTAACGGAAATAGGTGACCAATGCATAACTACAAGTGGTGGCTGGTGGAGTAATAGCGATACGCTGGTAGCCTACATCAATAACTGGCCAAACCAAAGCGATGGCATCAAATCAGGTTATACCACTTTTCTGTTGTCAACAGATGGCATGCATTGGGAGCCGCCCAAACCGGTAACAGACCGGACCGGCCAACCTGTTCCCGGTGTTATCGAACAGGACCTTCGCGCCCTGCCCGGTGGCAGGCTCCTGACCGCCTTTCACCGGCAACCCGGTTTAATAGCCACGCCTTTTTTTACCGATAATCCATTGGGAACATCCGGCTGGGTGGCCGGTGCCCTGCAAAATCTGCCCAGCGACGGGTCTATGAGCAGGGAGATCGAACCCAGCTGGTTCTACCGGCAAGACAGTGCCATCGTCATGATTTTCCGCGACCAGCACAGCACATTTAAAAAACTGGCTTCCATTAGTCGCGACCAAGGGGCTACATGGACTACGCCGGTGCTGGTAAACACCCCGGATTCCAGGGCCAAGCAAAGCGCCGGAAATCTTCCCAACGGTACCGCATTTATGGTCAATAACCCCTCCGGAAATAAAGCCCGGATTCCATTGGTAATTACCCTGAGCAAAGATGGATTTGTTTTTGACAGAGCCTTTTTAGTGCGTAGCGGCGGGAAAGACCTTCAACCACAACGGTTCCCCGGGAAATACAAACGCGCCGGCTACAGCTATCCCAAAAGTGTGCTTTGGGGCGATTTTCTCTACATCGGCTATGCAACCAACAAGGAGGATGTCGAATTGACCCGTATCCCGATTGATGTTTTGGCGTACTAACAAAAAAATTGGGTTTGCCTATAACTAAAAGCAGCCTTACCAGACTAAAAATCCGGACTGAATGGCCGCTTAAAAAACAAAGAGAAATCCAGTCCCGCCATCCCACCTTGCAGGAGTTAAATATTATCCCTCCCGACGTACATTTGTGTTACCCGAGAAGGCCGTCGCGCCAACAAAAAGCCCTAATTTGAAAGAATGCTGACAACCGTTTCCGGGTAGACGTTACAACAATTTTCTTCCGTATTCTTAACAAAGAAACAATTTGAAAAACACTGCACGCACCCAGTTTTTTGCGACCATTCGCAAAGCCTTTAAACTTGCTCTCCAGGCTGAAAAACAACAAACCAATGCCGCTGAAATCATCGGGCAAGCACAACAATTGGCTACCAGTCGCCGGAAATTCCTGGAAAACACCGGCAAGATCATACTCGGAGGCACGCTTGCCCCCGGCCTGCTGCTCCGCCCACAGCAATTATTGCTCCGACCCTTTACAGGTGGTGTAGCCCCTCGAATCGTCATAGTCGGCGGTGGCATCGCAGGCCTCAACGCATTACACGTTTTGAAAAAGAACAAGCTGGAGGCTACCTTGTACGAGGCCACGGGACGTACAGGCGGGCGCATGTTTACGGTGCAGGAAGCGATGGGCAAGGGCACATGGGCTGAATTTGGCGGGGAATTCATCGACACCGACCATGCCGACATGTGGGCCCTGGCAAAGGAATTCAATATCGAACTGATCGACTACCAGCAGGCCAGTGAAACTAGTCTGGAAGCAGAAACCTTCTTTTTCGAAGGCAAACATTACAGCATGGAAGATGTAGTAACTGCGTTCCGAACATTTGCCCCGCGACTGAAAGCTGACATGGACAAACTCGACGGCGATATTTCCTATTTAACAACTGACCCCTTTATCCAAAAACTGGATAAAATGTCGCTGAGTAAATACCTCAAAAGTATCGGGGCAAGGGGCTGGATAAAACGATTAATTGAAGTTTCCTACGAATCCGAATATGGCCTTTCCCCAAAAGTGCAATCGAGCCTAAACCTGACCCTGCTCATTTCACCAGATACCAGCGACGGATCGCTCGCCTTTTTTGGCGACAGCGATGAACGCTACAAAGCCCGCGGCGGCAACCAAAGTTTCGTCGACGCCCTGGCCCAGAAATATCCCGACAATATCCAGAGGAACCGTCCACTCGAGTCGCTCCGCCAGGCCGGCAACAGTTACAACTTGCATTTCGGCGGCATGCGCGAGGCAGTAACGGCAGACTATGTGATCCTTGCCCTTCCTTTCACCAAATTGCGGTCGGTGGATATGCAGGTCGAAATGCCACCGGTCAAACGTAAAAATATCGATACCCTCGGCTACGGCACCAATTCCAAGCTGATGCTCGGCATGCAATCGCATTTCTGGCGGAAACAGGGCTACGGCGGTCTGGTGTACAGCGACATTGGCATCCCCAATGGTTGGGACAACGCCCAACTCCAGAACGCAGACCATGAAGCGGCCGGGCTGTCTATCCTTTTCGGCGGGCCTTGCGGTGTAAAACTCGGCGAGGGCACTCCCGATGCACAGAAGAACAAATATCTCCCCTTATGGGAACGCATTTTCCCCGGCGCAACCGAACACTTCAACGGGAAGGTCGCCCGCATGCATTGGCCGTCTTATCCGTACAATCTGGGCAGTTATATTTGTTATACCCGGGGTCAGTATACGAGTATCGGCGGGGCCGAACAAATGCCCGTCGGGAATATCCTGTTTGCAGGGGAGCATTGTGGCGGGAATTATGCCGGGTTTATGAACGGCGCAGCACAAAGTGGCCGGGAAGCAGCCGAAACGATTTTGAGCAGATTGGATTGAACGCACGGGATGTCCAATGCCAATCATTCTGGGTGGCATAACTGATGCGAATCAGGGGTTGAAATCCTCCACCAAAGCCCGTAGGGCTGTCATTTTAGTAGAAATATATGCCGTAGAAATAATAGCGCCGTAGGTGCGGCATTATAATGGCACGCCTACGGCGTTTGGAAAACTGCGAGGCAACCATTTTCTAATCGGGTAGGAGGAGGGCGTTAGCCCTCCGTCCCCCCACACCACCGGACGTACGGGTCACGTATCACGGCGGTTCGTTAGAGCATAACGGTCTTGGGCATTTCGAATTTACCCTTTTTTTGTTCCGCTCGCTTCCTGCTTGGTCATGCAGTCCTGTGTTAAGCACTCCTACCGTACCTTCAGTTTCCGACCTATTCTTTGGTAGTGAGTTTCCGGTTTCCCGAAATTGGCTGCCTCTTCTCAGGTACTAATGAGCTCATCTCGGATTCCACTCTAACGTTCGGCCCTTCTCCCGAAGGCATTCGGGATACTATGGCCTCTGCTGACTTCTGCCGCCTTATGCTCCGGCACTCGCGCGCGCCTCGCTTCCGGCTGTCGCAGACCTCCCCGGGTAAGAACGCAGACCTTCATCCCATGTACCTGCCGCATTTACCACAGTGCGTTCCGGGCAGCGGTCGGGTTTCGTTTTGTTTGGCAAACTCACCCACGCATCATGGCCTTATATGCGATTTCTGTTCGTCAGGTCGGGACTTTGCCACCGGCTTCCTTCAGATTCCGCCTCGCGACGGACACCCTTGCCTTTGGCTAATACTCCTCGCTGCCAAGCGTATAGCGGACTTACACCGCCAAGTCTGCGCCCATGCCGGGCGCACCAATAATGGCAGCCCTACGGGCTTTAATGAAAGGTTTAAATTCATGTTGCCCAATTCAGCAATGCCAAGCAGCGGATGCACCCCCTACCCGATCTAGAAAGAAGTCTGTAACACCAAACCATTCCTCGTATGTTGCTCCGAAATCTGCCACTGCTACTCCTTTCACTTTTGTTTGGCAGTTCACTTTCCCTTGCCCAGGGAGGCCCGGAATTTTCCTGTGGCTTCGACAATTCACTCCCCGCCCGCCAATTCGAAATTGAGCAGTTTGAACAACGGTTGCGCCAATTTTTTTTGCAAAAAAAAGCCTCCGGGGAGCAAGCGGAAAATCTGTCGGCGCAGGTCTACACCATTCCGGTGGTCGTACACATTATCCATAATGGCGGCGCGGAAAACATCTCCGACGCACAGGTGCAGGCCGCCATCGACCACCTGAATGACGGTTTTGCCGCGCAAGGCTATTTTGCGCAGCAAGGGGCTACTGTCAACACCCAAATCCAATTTTGCCTGGCCAAACGCGACCCCGACGGCAAGGCAACCACCGGTATCACCCGCACCCAGTCATCGTTAACCACCATGACCATGGAAACCGACGACATCACGACAAAAGACCTGAGCCGTTGGGATCCTACCGCCTACGTGAACATTTGGGTGGTGCGCGAAATCCTGAGCATATATTCGGGCCCTGGTGTTGCAGGTTATGCGTTTTTCCCCAGCGCACACGGGATGCCGGAGGACGGCATGGTCTGCGAGGCCAATTTTTTTGGAAAAAACCCTGCCGAAGACGCCGTGCTGATCCACGAAATGGGGCACTATTTCGGCCTATACCACACCTTCCAGGGAGGATGCTTGAACGACGACTGCACGGAAGACGGCGACCGCGTATGCGACACCCCACCCGACCAGGCGGTCCATACCGGCTGCTCGTACAATTCCTGTTCCACGGATGTGGCTCCGGGCAGCCCGTTTTTAACGGATGTCGATGATTTCACGGGCGATTTTATGGATTACTCGCCTTTTGACTGTTACTATTTTTTCACAGCCGGACAGGCAGTGCGTATGCAAGGCGCACTGGAAATGGACAGGGCCAGTCTGCTGATTTCCAATGGTTGTCTCGATCCCTGCACGCAACCGCTTACCGCAACTTTTTTGGCTGCGCCAAATCCCGCATTAGCTGGCGAGCCCGTGTTTTTAACCAATACTTCCACCGGCGCCACGACATATTCCTGGTCGGAAAACGGGGTTGTTTTTTCTCAAAATCAAAATACGTCGACGATTTTCACAACGGTCGGCCAGCATACGATTTTACTGACCAGCGAAAACAACGACCCCAATTGCGTCGAACATGGCCAGGTTGCAATTGATGTGACCTGCCCGGTTACAGCCGGATTCGTACCCAGCACTACCGAGGCGATAGTCGGCTCCACGCTTGTTTTTACCAATACCTCGACCGGCAACACTGCGCTGAATTTTGAATGGTTCATCAATGGCCAGTCCATTTCGACCGTCACTGACCTGAATTTCACCTTTGTCAATGCAGGCTACTACACTATTTTGCTGAAAGTCACCGGGCCATATTGCAGCGCCGAATTCAAAGTTGTTGTCAATATCACCACAGCCTGCGGTCAAATTCCCGAACCCGTACAGGTTTCCTACACTTCGGATAAAAAACTGTTTCGACCACGCGACGTCCTGGCCTTGCCCGGCGGTTTTGTGCTGCAATGCGGTTCCCACTTCAACAGGCCAATGGTGACCAAATGGGATGAAGCCGGCAATCTGCTTTGGCATAAAGTAACCACCGACAACGGCGCTTTTAACCAGATCCAACAGTTGCCCGACGGGAATTTTTTGCTCGCAGGACAATCCAGTGGCAAATTGCTGCTGGCTAAAATGACTGACGACGGTGATTTTTTTTGGTCAAAAACACTAGAAAACACAGCCGGAAGTTACTGGAACGCCGACCTGACGGGGCCGGCAGCCATCAACCCCGACGGATCATTTGGCATCCTGTTCAATGACCCGGTCGGGCAAAAACGGTATTTGTCAAAAATCTCCGCAACCGGCGATATCCTTTGGACTAAAAACTTTTTCCAGGTTGCTACTCCCGGCGCATTGCGGCAGGCTACCGATGGGTCGGGCGATTTCCTGTTTATGGCCTATGGCTCATTCAACACTGTTTCTTTCACCATCAGCGTTTTGCGGGTAAACCAGGCCGGACAACTGCTGAATATCATAGCATATCAACTTCCTTCAGAAAACCTGACCATCTTCCCCCATTTTGACCTGAACGTACACGCCGACGGCGGCTACTCCATCTTTTTTACCGAAAACATCAGCCCGGGTACCCCAAACACCCAAAAATACTTGATCCGGTGCAAGTCGGACGGATCGGTCAAATGGGCCAAACGGTTCGACCTGACCAGTGGCATCCGGCGAAGAGCGAGCGATATCCGCCCGATTCCGGATGAAAAAGGCTGGCTGGTGGTGGATTCCCGCACCGACGCCGCCGGGCAACCGCTGGGCGACTTCCTGATCCGGCTGGATGCCGATGGCAATATTGTCAGGACCAGGCGGCTTGGAAATACCGCGGCGAACGACTTGTGGGTTACCGTGCCGGTTTACCAATCGGGGCGGCTCCGGGCGGTACATGCCAGCGATTTTAATTTTGCCATGGAACTATTGACCCTGCACGATTCGGACCTGCCACAGACCTGCGCGCCGCTTACGCCGGATAATGAGACCGACGAATCACTATTTGTTTCTGTTTACCCTACCATGGTTTTCCCCAATGCACGAACGCTCACACTGGCTGATGCACCTCTTGTTTTGGCCGGCGATGTACTGACCCGGACGGAGGTGTGCGCCGCCATTTTGCCCTGCCCGGAAATCTGCGACAACCAACTGGATGACGATGGCGACGGTTACGTGGATTGTTTCGACACCGATTGCCCTTGTTTCGATCCCGATTTGGCATGTTCGATTACGCCACCCGTGCAGCCGTTTTCTGCAAAAATTGCCTGGGAAAGCGGCGTGGATGTGATCGACCCGGAAGCGCCCGCTGTTGTTGGAAACCTCAATCCGCAGGTAGACAGCATTCCGGAGATTATTCTTCAGGGAAGAACGACCGGCGAATTGTACATATTCAAAGGCGACGGCTCCAACAAGGCCAACCCGGTAGCTTTTAATCCGGCATTGATTAACAACTTCACTGTTGCCTCACCGCTGATTGCCGACATCAATGCCGACGGGATTCCGGAACTCGTATTGTCCGGAGCGACCGGAACCATTCAGGTATACACCAATTACCAGGAAAATCAAACCCCGCCGTTTACCCTCTGGCTCGAAAGCGCACCCACCGTACCGGGTGTGCTGAGTATGCTCAGCACCGCCGATTTTGACCAGGACGGTATTCCGGAAATCTTCGCGGGCAACCAGATTTTCGCCTTTGATTTTACGAATCCGGCGGCGCCAACGCTTACGCCGCGCTTAAAAGGTACAGGGAATGCAGGCGCGATGCCCCCCCTGGCCACTGGTTTCCGGGATGTATCGGCAGCGGCCGACTTGTTGTCCCGGGCGGATTGCAACGGGGATCCGGATTGCGACGGACTGGAACTGGTCGCAGGCACGCATATTTATTCTATTGACCTTGATCCGAACGACGGCGACGGCTACCAGATCAAAATAAAGCGCAGCCTCAATGCACTGGCTCCCGGCCATAACTTTTCCGATGGTTTTACCCAGGTTGCCGACATCAATCTCGACGGCACCCCGGACATCGTAGTCAATGGACAAGGCAATGGCCCCAACGCCAATAACAATGGGTTTTATGTCTGGGACAAAAACGGCCTGGTCGCCTTTTTTCAGAGTGTACCAGCATTTTCCATCCCGCAAGGAAAACTCACCATTGCCAATGTTTTTGACGACCGAACTGCCGGTTTTGCGCAAGACTTTCCGGAAATCATTGGGAAACGAGCCAATCCGGCCCACCTTGTTGCCTATAACCTCAATGCCCGGTCGCTGAATGCCGACCAGCCGTACTGGTGGACGGCGCCGACGGACGATGCTTCCAAGATTTGCTTTGTTTCCGCTTTCGATTTCAATTACGATGGCTTGGATGAACTGGTTTCCAAAGGCGACACCTTTACGCGGGTCTACTACGGTGGCGCAGCGCCGTTTCCACCGGGCGTCGATCCGAATAACCGGATTTGGTATGAAATCCCGGGCAATGCAGGTACCGGCTTTGAAGGGCCTATTGTGGCCGACATAGACGGCGACCAGTCTGCAGAAATCATAACGACCTGGAACCCGAACAACCTGAGCCAGAACAATGGGCGTTTACGGGTACTGGAATCGGCCGATCTGCCCTGGCCTGCGGCGCGACCCGTTTGGAACCAGTACAGCTATTTCGGCGTCAACATCAATGACGACCTGACGGTACCGCAAACCCAACAGCCGCACTGGCTTGAAATGGGCGGTATCGGCTCCGGAAACCGGCCGTTTAACAGGCACCTGGCGCAAATCGGCGCACTCAATCCCAACGGGACGAACAGACTCAAAGTGCCGGACCTGACGCTAACGCTGGACTCCACCCAATGCCGGACGGATAGTTTCGACTTGTACCTGACCCTCTGCAATGCCGGAAGCGCCCTGTTGCCCGGCGGCACGCCAATTGCTTTTTACCTCGGCAACCCGACAACAAGTGCAGCGCCCCTGCTTTTCCCGTCGATCATTTTAGATGAAAAGTTGGAACCAGGCGCCTGTATTTTTTTGAAAAAAACAATTCCCGCCACCTACAATCAAACCATTTTTGCTGTCGCAAACGACGACGGAACACTGCCCACCCCTTTCGACCTGAGCAATGATTTTCCGGCCACCAGTCAACCGGAATGTCATTACGAAAACAACATCGCCTCCTTTTTCATTGGGCATCAAATGCCGGCACTTGATCTTGGCCCGGATATTTCGTTGTGCAAAAATTCGGTCGTTGAGCTGTCGGCAAGCCCGGGGTTTCAGCGCTATCGATGGCAGGATGGTTTCACTGAAGCCAAATACACGGCCTTTGGCCCCGGAAAATACTGGGTGGACGCCTATGACGCCTGCGGTTTTTTGCAATCGGATACCGTGCAAATTACCCTGAATGCCCTCGATACCCTAAACCTGCCCGACGTGCTGGCGATTTGCGACGGTGAAACGATCCAATTGGCCGTCGATGGTTTTTCAAAATACAACTGGTTTCCAAGCGACTCGGTGAGTTGTGCCGACTGTGCCGTCGTGGATGTTTTGGCGAAAAACTCCATCACCCTGCACCTGAGTGCGGCTACCGGCGATTGTATTGTTTCGGATTCGGTACGGGTGAACATTGGCCACAAACCGGCGCTGCAATTGCTGGTGCAAACCGAACCCTGCGATACCGTCGCAAGTGTCTTGGCCAGCGCAATCGGCGACGGGCCGTTTCAGTTTGCCTGGTCGGACCTCAGCACGGATTCGTTGTTGACCGTGGCCCAGGCAGGCATTTATGCCGTCGTAATCACCGACAAACAAGGTTGCCAGACAGCAGATTCCATGTTTGTCGACTTTTTGCCGCCCATGAAAATCGCGTTTCAGTCGACGATGCCGGATTGTGCCGGCGCTGCCACCGGCACAATCGATGTGAGCATTAGCGGAGGGTTGCCGCCTTTTAAATTTTTATGGTCAAATACTGCCACCTCGGAAGACCTCACGGCTATTGGCGCCGGCGACTACACGCTCGTCGTGACCGATGCTAGCGGCTGCTTGGCCACGATCAATGAAACCCTCGACGATCCGCCCGCGATTCAACTTAATTTTCAAAAAACAAACCCTCAATGCGCCGGCGAAGCAAGCGGCGCCATCGATCTGACGGCGGCCGGCGGCACCGGCATCTTGCAGTTTCTCTGGTCCAACAACGCTGCCACGGAGGACCTGACTGGCATTCCTGCCGGCAACTACACCCTCGTGGCGACCGATGCCAACGGCTGTTCGGCAACCAGCATTGAAACCCTTGACGATCCGCCTGCGATTCAACTTGATTTTCAAAAAACAAACCCGCTGTGCACTGGCGAGGCTACCGGCGCTATCGACCTGACGGCAGCCGGCGGCACCGGGACCTTGCAATTTCTCTGGTCCAACAGCGCCGCCACGGAGGACTTGACCGGTATTCCTGCCGGCAATTACACCCTCGTGGTCACCGACGCCAACGGCTGCTCGGCAACCAGCACGGAAACCCTCGACGATCCGGCGGCTATTCAATTGAATTTTCAAAAAACAAACCCGCGCTGTGCCGGCGAGGCAAGCGGCGCCATTGACCTGACGGCGACCGGCGGCACCGGAATTTTACAGTTTTTGTGGTCGAACAACGCCACTGTGGAGGACCTGACGACTATCTCTGCCGGCACTTACACCCTCGTGGTTACCGACGCCAACGGATGTTCGGCAACCAGCGCTGAAACCCTCATCGAACCACCGGCTATTGCACTGAGTTTGGAAAAAACGGACCCACAATGCGCCGGCGAAGCAAGCGGCGCCATTGACCTGACGGCGACCGGCGGCACCGGCACCTTGCAGTTTCTCTGGTCAAACAATGCCGCATTGGAGGACCTGACCGGCATTCCCGCCGGCGACTACACCCTTTTGGTCACCGACGCCAACGGCTGCTCGGCCACCGGCACTGAAACCCTCGATGATCCGCCCGCGATTCAACTGAATTTCCAAAAAACAAACCCGCGCTGCGCCGGCGAGGCAAGCGGTGCCATTGACCTGACGGCGACCGGCGGCACCGGCGCCTTGCAATTTTTATGGTCAAACAGTGCCGCCACGGAGGACCTCGCCAACATTGCCGCCGGTGTGTACACCCTCGTCGTTAACGACGCCAACGGCTGCTCGGCCACGACTTCCGAAACCCTGGCTGACCCTCCGACCATTCAACTGAGTGTGGAAAAAACGGACCCGCTTTGCGCCGGCGAGTCAACCGGCGCTATTGGCCTGACAGCAACCGGCGGTACCGGGGCATTGGAGTTTTTGTGGTCCAACAGCACCGCCACGGAGGACCTTGCCAACATCGCAGCCGGTGATTACACACTGATTGTCACCGACGCCAACGGCTGCTCGGCAACCCTATCCGAAACCCTCAACGATCCACCGGCTATTCAACTGAATTTGGCAAAAACGGATTTACCCTGTACGGGCGACACCGTTTCGGTTGACCTGTCAGCAATCGGCGGGACAGGACTTTTGGCGTTCTCCTGGACTACCGGCGCGACAACGACAAGCATCAAAGTAACAACGGCAGGCAACTACAGGGTCACAGTCACCGACAGCAATGGCTGTACAACATCAGAAAGCGTCGATGTTGCCGTGCTTGGAACCGCTCCCGTGTTGACGCTGACAACCGATACGATCACCTGCAGAACGCCCCAGGTCCTGATTTCCGCAGCGAGCGATATTCCGCTTGCCCTGTTTTCCTGGACGGGTCCGGATGGCGCAGTATTCACCAATGCTACGCCGGCAGTTTCGGTCGGCGGCATGTACTCGGTGACGGCGACGGCGCCTTCGAGCAGTTGCACGGCGACAGGCTTCGTTGTAGTTGCCGTCGATTCCGTAGCGCCTGTGGTGCAGCTACCGGCCAGCCAGGTTGAAATACCCTGCGGGCAAAGCAGTGTTTCGGTTGCGGCGGCGGGATCGTCGGGCGGACCCGGCTTTTCGGTGCAATGGACCGCCAGTGCCGGCGGTACGATTTTGAATGGCGCGCAATCGCTCCTGGTTGAAGTTGGCAGTCCCGGAGCATATTACCTGGAAATAATGGATGAAGGAAACGGCTGCAGCGCCGGGGCAGGCTTGCAAGTGACGGAAGCCGAAGCAATTTCAGCGGAAATCGTTACCGACTCGGTGCGTTGTTTCGGGGAAGAAAACGGCGCCATTCGGGTGATCGGGGTCGTTGGCGGCAAGCCGCCGTTTGTGTATGCGCTGGATAATCAAAATTTTCAGCCGGAATCCGAATTTGCCAATCTGCCGGCAGGGATTTACCCCGTGTTTGTTCGGGATGCCAACGACTGTATTTTTTCCAACGAAATCGAGGTGTTTCAGCCTGCCGATTTCAGTGTCGCCCTGAGCGGCGACACGCTGGTGTTGCGCGGCGTGAATGCCCAGGTAGTTGCCCTGGTGCAACCGGCAGGGTTTACTCCGGCACAAATCAACTGGACAGCAAGCGGCACTCCCCTACCCCAAAATCAATTTTTACAATCGGTCCCACTGCTTCAAAACACCCTTTTCGAGGTTACGGTATCCAATGAAACCGGCTGCGCGGTGTCCGACATCTGGCTGGTGCAGGTAAGCGACGACGTACCGCTGTACGCACCCAATGCAATTTACCCGGCCAACCCGAACGGACAGAATCACACTTTCCTGCTGTTCGCCGGAGCCGGGGTGGTGGAGATTGCCTCCTTGCAAATTTTTGACCGCTGGGGAAATGCTGTTTTTGAAAACCGCCATTTCCAACCCAATGATCCTGCTGCGGGTTGGGACGGTACGTTTCGCGGGAAACTGGTTGAGCCGGGTGTGTTCGTTTGGACGGCCAAGATCGTCTGGGAGAATGGTGCGGAGGAGATATTGAAGGGGGATTTGACGGTGTTGCGCTGAGGTCTGTGGCCAAGTGAGGGAGTGACTGCCAGTCACCCCCTCACTATCCGCAAATTTCAAACCGGCCGGCGCATCGCTTCTTGCACGCGAATAATGATGTACGAGCCGATCAAACCTGCGGCAATACCTTCCATCAAGATTATCACACTGGCCATCACCGGGGTGAAATAGTTCCCGAGTGCAGCCGCACTTTTGATGCTGGCCATAAACGCCGGGTTGTACGCCAGGAAAATTGCCATAAAAACAGTAAACGGAATGACAGCTGCCAGCGTGGTCAACAGTCCCAAGGCCACTGCGGAGGGGTATTCATTCAGGGCGTCCGGGTGTTCGTGCAGCCAGGCCCGGATGGCAAGCCACAAGCCGGACATGTGGATTATTGCGTTAAAAATGCGGAGGTAATACTTGTCGCTCAAGTTGAAAAAATGCATGAGCAGGAAAAAGGCGAGGAAGCCCAGGAACATCAGGCCTCCATAGCGCAATGCGATCTGTTTCATGGCTGGATACGTTTTAGTACAAAGACGGTGATTGAGAAGGCGCCGGGGCTAACATTTCAGTCAGCACATTTGGTCGGAAGCGGTAATTTGGAGAGCTGATCTTCCGCAAGCGATAATTTTCAGATTTTGAAAATTGGATTTTATTCGGAATTTAAAGCGCCACTTTTGGCATAAAACAAGTATAATGAAAATTGGTTTAGCGCCATTTGCAAATTTTAATTTTTAAAGCACTTCAACCTTTTGCTATGAAACATGCGGTGATTTTCTGCTTAATCCTGCTTTCCAACCCGATTTGGAGCCAAGCCCCCAATACAAATGCAATAAAAAACTACAGCATAAACCCCGTGCCGTTCACCGACGTCCGGCTCGGCGATGCCTTTTGGAAACCCCGTATCGCCACGGTGCAGCAGGTGACCATTCCGCACATCCTGCAACAGTGCGAAGCCACCGGCCGTATCCGGAATTTTGAAAACGCCGCCGGCACTGCGGAAGGCGGATTTTGCTCGGCCTTTCCCTTCGACGATTCCGACGTGTACAAAACCATTGAGGCGGCCTCCTATGCCCTCCAGGTAAAAAAAGATATGGCGCTCATGGCGAAGCTGGATGCACTGATCGCAAAAATTGCGGCGGCGCAGGAGCCGGACGGCTACCTCTATTCCTGGCGCACGATTTATAACAAAAGCGATGAGGCCACCCGGGCGAAAGACGCCTCCAAAGACCGGGGGCTCAACTGGGCGGGAACGGAACGCTGGCTGAAAACCGACGGCCTGAGCCACGAGTTGTACAACCTCGGCCACCTGTACGAAGCCGCCGTGGCGCACCACCTGGCCACCGGCAAACGCAACCTGCTGGACATTGCGATCAAAAGTGCCGACCTGGTGGACAAAACCTTCGGCTGGGGAAAACTCGAAAAAGCACCAGGCCACCAGGAAATTGAACTCGGCCTGGTCAAACTCTACCAGTTGACCGGCGAAAAACGCTACCTCGACCTCGCCAAATTTTTCCTCGATGTGCGCGGCTACGGCGACGAGTACAGCCAGAACCACAAAAAAGTGACGGAGCAAAACGAAGTAGTCGGCCATGCCGTGCGCGCCTGCTACATGTATTCCGCCATGGCCGATGTGGCTGCGCTGACCGGCGCCGACAGCTACGTTTCGGCGCTGAAAAACCTGTGGAATGAAGTTATTGCCGGAAAGGTGTACATCACCGGGGGCATCGGTTCGGCGGGCAGCAACGAAGGATTCACCGAAGCCTACGACCTGCCCAATTTCAGCGCCTACTGCGAAACCTGTTCCTCCATTGCTTTTGCGCTCTGGAACCAGCGTATGTTCCAACTCACGGGCGACGCTCAATACATCGACGTATTGGAGCGCACGTTGTACAATGCCCTGAACGCCGGTTTGGCGCTGAAAGGCGATCATTTTTTTTATCCCAATCCGCTGGAGTCGCGAAAAAATATGGAGCGCACGCCCTGGTTTAGTTGCGCCTGCTGTCCGCCGAATATGGCGCGATTTTTCACCTCCCTGCCCGGGTATATTTATGCCAAACGGGAAAACACCGTGTATGTCAACCTGTTTGCGACCAGCGAAACCACCGTCAAAAACGTCAACTCGATCGGGCAAACGGTGCCGGTAACGATCAGCCAAAACGCCAACTTTCCCTGGGAAGGCATCGTGACCATCCACGTGACGCCGGAAAAACCGAACACGTTTCAACTGAACATTCGCATTCCCGGCTGGGCCCGTGGCGATGCCTTTCCCGGCGATTTGTATTCGTTTGCCTTCAGGGAGGCAGGAAGTGTCAGTATTCGACTCAACGGCAAGGCGTTTCCAACGGCCATCCGGAACGGCTACGCCGAGATTGAGCGGAAGTGGATGCCGGGCGATGTGGTCGAACTGGTTTTTCCCATGTCGGTCCACCAGATCAATGCCAACCAACTGGTGGAGGCTGATGCGGGCCGGATCGCCCTGCAACGCGGGCCCTTGGTGTATTGCCTGGAGGGTAAGGATCAGCCCGACGAGCGGGTGTTGAACCTGCTGGTCAGCACCGACCAGGAGATCGGCACCCAATTTGAGCCGGAGTTGCTTGGCGGCGTGCAGACCCTTTCGCTGGAGGGCGGACTGGTGGAGCGAAAAACCAGTCCGATGGATGCCGAACTGAAATCCATGCGGCTGAAAGCCATTCCCTATTACGCCTGGGCGAACCGGGGAAAAGATTACATGATCGTTTGGCTGCCCATCGAAGTACGGCAGGCGCGGGCGGTAGAGTGATTGCCGTTATCAAATCGGAGATTTCGGTAATTTGCCGTAGATTTAAGGGCCAAAATTATCAGTCGCGGTTGTTTCGGTGGCCACACGAAGGAAACACCAAAATTGATAGCATGCCTGTAAACACCATTACCGCCAGCCCCATGCTGCACGAAAACCAGGAACGCATACGCGTAGACATTCCTTACGACACTGTGCTGATCCAAAAGATCCGGACGGTAAACGGCGCCCGATGGAGCGCGCTGCACCGCTGTTGGCATGTGCCGAAAACAGCGGAGGCCTGGCAAAAACTGCAGCGCCTCTTTCCGGATATCCAAATAGCGGCTCCCCAACCGGAGACGCCTGCCGCTCCCCGGTTGGCGCCCTTGCCCAAACAAGCGCCATCACCAATTGCCGGGCGTTTTGTCGCCAACAAGATCAGTTTATTGCTGCTACCGGACACCACCGATTTTATGGGCCTGCACTTGCCTGCCGGGCTGGTACCTGCGCATTTGGCCACTGTGAAAAACATCCATGGGCGCCGCTGGGATGCGGAAATGAACGTTTGGAAGGTGCCGTACACGAAACTGACGTTGCGTTTTTTGGAAAAGTATTTTCCGGGCCTGCTGGACTGGACATTTGAACCATCGGCAGATATTCCGGAGCGGCTACCGGAATTGCCAATACACTCATACCCTGCCAAAGCGACTGAAACACCCGCAAAATACGAGGAGGCCGTGACCGCCCTGGAGCAGTGCCTCATGCTCAAGCGGTACAGTTGGCGGACGGTGAAGGCGTATAAGAATTGCTTCCGGCAATTTATCCGGCATTACAATGAGATCAAACCCAGCCAGATCACGCGCAGACAAATTGACGATTATGTGGCGGGCCTCATCCGGGAGAAAAACATAAGCGAGTCGTATCAGAACCAGATTTTGAGTGCCATCAGGATGTTTTATGCAGAAGTGATTCCACAAGAGCATAAAGTGCAGGGTTTGCTGCGCCCAAAACGGCCGGAAAAATTGCCGCATGTGCTTACGGAGGATGAGGTGAGCCGTTTGTTAAAAGCGGTGGATAACCTGAAACACCGCTGCATACTGATGATGATCTACTCTGCCGGATTACGGCTGGGCGAAGTGCTGCATTTAAAAATGACTGATGTGCAGCCGGAGCACAACCGCATATTTGTCCGCGAAGCGAAAGGGAAGAAGGACCGGTGCACCATTCTGTCGGATAAAGCCTGGGCGCTTGTGCACGAGTACCTTGATGTGTACCGGCCTATCGAGTGGCTGTTTGAAGGCGTAAACGGCGGGAAATACGGCGAACGCAGTGTGCAGGCCATCTTTAGTCAGGCAAAAGCTAAATCAAAAATTAACCCGTCTGCCACAGTGCATACCCTGCGCCACAGTTTTGCGACCCATCTGCTGGAGAAGGGGGTTGACTTGCGGTACATCCAGGAACTGCTGGGGCATGAAAGCAGCAAGACCACGGAGATTTATACACACATTACCAAAAAGGGCTGGGACAAAATAAAAAGCCCGTTGGACGACCTGGATATTTAGCCTATGGAATTATATTTGAAAACCGAACGGTCATTCGATCGATTATTCCACAAAGTAAACCCGCAATGCGGGGTTACTTTTTCACTTAAAACTTCGCCGACTGGCGATATACCCGAAAACGACAAAGTAAAAGGCGCATTGCGGGTTTTTGGTTTGTCGTTTTCGGGTATACAATAGTTACCTGCTATGTTAGAAAAACGACTGTGCAAAATAACAACGACACATTTTGACGTAATGGCATTTTAACTTTGCGGAAATGAAATAATAAATTTGTAATCAATAATTTAATAACTTAAGGAATTTTTTATGGAAAAGAAAACATTATCGAACATTTTGGAAGGGAAAATCTTTCAAATACCAGACTACCAAAGAGGTTATGCTTGGGAAGAAAAACAATGGAAAGATTTTGTACAAGATATTGATGCACTGATAGATGATAAAATTATCAGCCATTACACGGGGACTATTGTAATTTACCAACCAAGCAAAAAGCCAACGGAAAATTACGGAACAAAAAGACTTGAAATTGTAGATGTTGTTGACGGACAACAGAGACTAACAACTTGTAGTCTTTACTTATCAATCATAATTAAAGAACTTATAAAAATCAGTCAAGAAGATTTTAATGCTGAAATCCCCATATATCTTTATTCTGGAAGTAAGAGCAAGTTAAGACTAAACAACGACACTGCGGACTTTTATTTAGATTTAATTTCCAAAGGTGTTAGTAATATAGAGGCAAACTCTGTTCATCAAAAAAGAATTTATGATGCATACTGCTTTTTGAAAAAACATATTGAAGAACAATTGACAAAAAGAGTTGATAAAGGCGAAGATTATTTAAGAGATTTATTTGATGCTATAATTCGAAAACTTAATTTTTCTTTTTATCCAATTGAAGTAGAAAGTGAAATAGGAATGACCTTTGAGTTAATGAATTCAAGAGGAAAAAATCTATCCTCTATGGAATTACTCAAAAACTATCTGATGTATTGGGTTTACAGGAATATCCTTGATAATTCAGAAAAGGAAGATTTTACGAGCAAAATTAATAAGACTTGGAAAGAAGTTTATGTAAATATTGCCAAATGTAATGGAAGTGAAAGCCAATGTTTACGGATAGCTTGGACATTATTTGTGAATTATACACCAAAAAACTGGAATGGATACAGTGGTTTTAAATCTGATGAAGTAATTCCATTGAGAAATTTCAACTCAAAGAGTAAAGAAGATGTAAAAGAGTTTTTATTAAAATTTGTGGACGGACTTGCTCTAATTTCAAAACATTATTCAGCAATCATCAAACCCAATAACAATTCTTTTGACGAAAACGAGTTAAATCTGCTTACTAAAATTAGAAATGCTGGTAATATTGCTAATTACCTTCCCTTAATGGTTGCATCAAGAATTAAAAAAGAAACAAACGAAGTAACTAAAGATGATTATTTTGATTTGTTGAAATCACTTGAAATCTTTTCGTACAGAGTGTTTCTGTGGGAAGGAAAAAGAAGTAATGCAGGTTTATCAAAATTCTATCGTTGGGCTGATGATGTATTTAGTTCAAAACACTCATTGAAATCTGTTACCGATTGGATTTATGGAACAATAAACTGGTATTCACCTGAAAATGGCTTTAGGAAATCCCTTACTGAAGACTTTTTTGGTTGGTATCATTACAGAAGACTACTGAAATACACTTTATTTGAGTATGAACTTTTCCTCTTAAAAGGAAAAAATAAACCAAAATTAAACTGGGAAGATTTAACTGACTCAACAATTGAACATATTTTACCTCAAAATCCAGATAGTAATTCTAATTGGCTGATTAAATGGACTGATGAAGAGCGAAAAAAATATTTGCACGACATTTCCAATTTAGTTCTTACCAAAGATAATTCACGATATAGTAACTTTGAATTTGATAGAAAAAAGGGTATAGCTGGTTCTGGTTTTTCATATTCAAATTCAGATATAAGACAAGAAAGAAAAATTGCGGAATATGACGATTGGACTCCTGATACTTGTAAAAAGAGAAGAGAGGAATTAACAAATTGGGTCATTAAAAACTGGGGTATTGATAAACATTACCAAGAACCAATAGTAGATGTAATTGAAGAAGATGATGAGCCTATTTTTAATGATGTAGATTAAAACACAGCAGGTAACAGCGTGTATGTGGCAATAGCGGGTGAAGTGGTAAATCGAAGGTCTGTGCTTCTAAGAAACTTTGTGCTAAACGGAAAGGAAAGTGCTTCTAATCCGCTACTGCACATACACGCAAAACGTTCTCTGCAAGCTAAAAAAACACCTGTGATAAACTTGAAGTATTCTGAAAAAATATGACAACACTCTTTATAAAGAATATGGTTTGCAACCGCTGTATTATGGCGGTAAAAAGCGAATTGGATAAATTAGGAATTGAGCCGAATGATGTACAATTGGGAGAAGTAACATTTGAAAGAGAACTCACAGGACAAGAAAAAGAAAAATTTAGTAAAGCGTTGGTGTCATTAGGCTTTGAAATGATTGACGACAAAAAAAGCCGTATCATTGAACAGATAAAGAACATCATTATCGACTTGGTTCATCATCAGGACAACGATATAAAAACCAACCTTTCGGAGTTGTTAAGTGAAAAACTCCATCACGATTACAGCTACCTGTCCAACCTGTTTTCGGAAGTAGAAGGCACGACCATAGAAAAATATTTTATTGCTCAAAAGATAGAAAAGGTAAAGGAACTATTGGTTTATGACGAATTATCATTAAGTGAAATTGCTTTTCGACTCAATTATTCAAGTGTTGCTTATTTGAGTAATCAATTTAAAAAAGTAACAGGGCTTTCGCCCAGTCATTTTAAAAAAATACGTGAAGACAGAAGAAAACCTTTGGATGAGGTATAAGTAAATCTTACAACTCATTTCCAAAATTACACAACAAAAAAACTACCCATTGTTGCCAACTTTGCATTGTAATTAAAACAATCGAGATATGGCAACAACAAATCAAAATACAGTTACGCAAACTTTCCCTGTTTTGGGAATGACTTGTGCTTCTTGTGCAAGTAGTGCAGAAAGTATTGTAACACATCAGGAGGGAGTGGTAAATGCTTCGGTAAATTATGCTACAGGGAATCTGACCGTTGAATTTCTATCCAACGTAACCAATGCCGAAAACCTACGAAAAGCGGTTCAAGGGGTAGGATATGATTTATTAATTGAAGACGAATCCAAACAGCAGGAATCCCTTGAAGCCATTCACGAAAAGAAGTTTAAAGAACTCAAAAATAAAACCATTTGGGCTGTCATTCTTTCTTTGCCAGTGGTTATAATAGGAATGTTTTTTATGGAAATGCCTTATGCCAATGAAATTATGTGGGCATTTTCAACACCTGTTGTTTTGTGGTTGGGTAGAGATTTTTTTGTAAATGCGTGGAAACAAGCCAAACACCGTAAAGCCAATATGGATACCTTGGTAGCATTAAGCACAGGTATTGCCTATGTGTTTAGCGTGTTCAATATGTTATTTGCAGATTTTTGGCATCAAAGAGGATTACACGCCCACGTCTATTTTGAAGCCGCAGCCGTCATTATCGCTTTCATATTGTTAGGAAAATTATTAGAAGAAAAAGCCAAAGGAAATACTTCATCTGCTATTAAAAAACTAATGGGCTTACAACCCAAAACGGTTATCGTAATTCAAGCAGATGGCAAAGAAAAGCAAACGCCTATTGAAGAAGTTATTGAAGGAAATGTGATTTTGGTAAAACCGGGCGAAAAAATTGCAGTGGATGGAATGGTCATTTCGGGCAGTTCGTATGTAGATGAAAGTATGTTGAGTGGTGAGCCTGTTCCTGTATTGAAAAATAAAAACGAAAAAGTATTTGCGGGAACGATAAACCAAAAAGGTAGTTTTCAATTTAAAGCCGTTAAAGTCGGCAAGGAAACAATGCTTGCCCAAATTATCAAAATGGTTCAGGATGCACAAGGGAGCAAAGCACCTGTACAGAAATTGGTGGATAAAATAGCAGGGATTTTTGTGCCTGTAGTTATGGGAATCGCACTTTTAACTTTTATAGTTTGGATGATTTTTGGTGGTGAAAATGCTATAGTTCAAGGATTATTAGCAGCAGTAACGGTGTTGGTTATCGCTTGTCCCTGTGCTTTGGGATTGGCAACACCAACAGCGATTATGGTAGGCGTTGGCAAAGGTGCCGAGCAAGGCATTTTAATTAAAGATGCCGAAAGTTTGGAGTTAGCCAAAAAAGTAGATGCTATCATTTTGGACAAAACAGGAACCATTACTGAAGGTCGTCCACAGGTTACAGACATCCATTGGTTGAACAATGACGACAGCACTAAAGATATTCTTTTGAGTATTGAAAAACAATCTGAACACCCATTGGCAGAAGCGGTTGTAAAATATTTGGGAGAGGTCACTCCAACAACACTTTCCAATTTTGACAGCATTACAGGAAAAGGAGCAAAGGCCGACTATAATAACGAAACCTATTTTGTAGGAAACAAAAAGTTATTGTTTGAAAATAGCATCGCTATTCCCGAAGAATTGCAACAACGAGCGGAGGAATGGAGCAAATTATCTAAAACCGTTATTTGGTTTTCAGACAGTAAACAAGCTCTTTCCGTAGTGGCTATTTCCGATAAAATAAAAGAAACCTCTGCTCAAGCAATTAAAGAAATGCAGGAAATGGGCATTGATTTATATATGCTCACAGGCGACAACGAAGCTACCGCTAAAGCCATTGCCGAGCAAACAGGCATCCAACATTACAAAGCAGAAGTATTGCCAAAGCACAAAGCTGATTTTGTAAAAGAACTTCAAAAACAGGGCAAAACCGTAGCAATGGTTGGAGATGGAATAAACGACAGCACCGCATTGGCAACCGCAGATGTTAGTATTGCAATGGGCAAAGGCTCTGACATTGCTATGGATGTAGCTAAAATGACCATCATTTCATCAGACTTAACCAAAATACCACAAGCCATCAAACTATCCAAACAAACGGTCGCTACCATTAAGCAAAACTTGTTTTGGGCATTTATTTATAACCTGATTGGTATTCCGATTGCAGCAGGAATTTTATACCCAATTAATGGTTTTTTACTCAATCCAATGATTGCAGGAGCAGCTATGGCAATGAGTAGCGTAAGTGTTGTAAGTAATAGTTTGCGATTGAAATGGAAAAAAGTAATATAGTAAATCTTACAAATCATTTCCAAAATTGTACAACAATAAAGAATGGAATAGTAACAAAATTTGCATTATTAAATAACAAATAAAATTTTTAAAACAATGGAAAATAAAGAACTGAAATTCAAAACAAACCTCAATTGTGGAGGTTGCGTATCCAAAGTACAATCAGACTTTGACAATGCCGCAGGGGTTTGTCATTGGGATGTTGATACGGACAACAGCGACAAAATCCTTACCGTGAGTTCCAAAGGAATATCCGAAGATGAAGTGATAAAAATTGTTCAAAGCAAGGGCTTCAAGGCAGAAGTTATCAGTTAAGAGAACCCGATAAAATATTAAAAAAGCCAGCAGAGAACATTGTGTATAAGCAATAGCGGTTTGAGTGTAAACTTGAACCGTTTTTTCTTTTTATTAGAGTATATTGTAGCCAGAAAAGTAGTCATATAAAATCCGCTACTGCTCATACACGAGACTTATCTCCCAGCAGGACAACAATAGAAATTGAAAGGAAAGAAATTTATTATAACTCTATTACTGATATTCTCCGGAATTTGGTTTTTTCAATATTTCCTCTGTTATATCGAAGGGGCACACACTATTGGAGTGATGCTAATTGGATTGTTTTTGTGGTTTGTACTTTTTTGTATTTTATTATATCAATTTATAATTTTAACCATAGAGAATCCAAAGCATTACCAACGTTTAAATTATATAGGTTTAATCTTTCTTATAAACTTAATATCACTTGCTAAGCCAAAGGGACTAATTGATTGGGAAAAGTTTGAAGGAGAAAATCTAATGGTAGCAGAGATGGAAGGAACAGCAAATTGTCGGGTAATAATAAAACTTAGAGAAAATAACATATTCAAATACAGTAAAAGTTGTTTTGGAATTGACTTTCATTTTGGAACCTATAAATTATCAAATGATTCAATATATTTTGAACTAAAAAATAATGTTGGATATATGGACACACTATCTTATGCAACACTTTTGAAATCAGGGACAGATTCAACTAAACTACTACAAATGAATCTTTACAGAAACTTTGAAGATAAAAGAAGTGTTACATTTAGAATTAAGGAAATAAAAATGAATAAACTCTCTAAATTAAAATAGCCGAGAGATAACAAGGCACTGGACGAACAGGCTCCCTACTGGTCGCCCGTCGTCAGTGCAAACCGTTGGGCGAAAAAAGAACTGATCTCACTCGGTTCTAATTTGTCCAACGGGGGCAAACGGCGAAACCCCTGCAGTTTGCAAAGAAGTAGCCAACGCGGTAAGCCGAAAAGCGTTACGAGTAGGCAAAATTTATTATGCTAAACTTTATTAAATCAACCGGAGCGGTATTGTTAGTTGTTCTGGCGGCCTTTTTTTGGAAAGGTTGTCAAAAAGACAATTCTCCGGCTAGCAATTCCAATGCCTTGCTTGAACAGCAAACCACTGCGAGAGATGGCCTGAACTGTACTCAGATTAAAAATGCAGTGTACAAGTCGGAAGGGATGCTGGTTTTTACGGACGAGCAGCATTTTTACGACTGCATTGAATGTCTTGAACAGGAACTTGAGGCTTACAACGATGCATACGAAAGCCAATATCCAACGGCAACGGCAGAACAACTGGATGTTTTGGATAGCATCAATAACTTCAATGAATGGCAACCATTGGCAGATTTTGAGGCATCCAAGTCCTTTATTTCTCTTCGTTCAATAGTTGAACAACAAAGCAATCAGTGGTTGGATAGTCAGACTGGTGAGAGTATAAATTTTGATAACGATCCTGACGAACTATGCCCAATAATTGATGAGGAGACCAGAACGCTTTTCAATTTGGATGGATATGTAAAAATTGGAAATGACGTAGTTTCAAAACAAGACTGGGCAGACGCGGCTGAATCTATTTGGGATTGCTGCGCCTTCCGGCGTTCCTCAAAATATACGTTTGATGCAAATGATCACCCCACTAAATTGGCAAACAGGCAGGTAAGGGCAAAAGTTTCTGTAAGGTCAGGTCTTATTAAGTCTACTCTTAAGGGAAAAGTCAAACATTACAGAAAGGTAGGCGGGAAGTATAAAAAAAGAAGAGCTGATATTCGGCTCGGAGTACAAGGAATTCCATTTAACGGAGATTGTATTGAGATGCCACAGAATTGGTTTGCATGGAAAGGCTACAAAAAAAGAAAAACAAGGAGAGTTAAATCTCGCATATGGCAGTTATGGAGAGAAGCAATCGTTTGTAAAGACGATGAAAGATGGTGGACAAGAAGAAGTGGATTATACTTCTATATTGATAGTGACGATTATCAGTTTAGACTATATTTAGCCAAATAGGATGTCGCGATGAGAAAGATTTGGCAAGGAAAGGAAGGGTGCAATTGCACCCTTCCCAGAGTGTTAAAAACAACCCTTACGCTAACGATAATCTGCTGTTATACGTCCGTTCTTTTCTCGCAAGATTATTTAGGTATAGGCTTACACCTAACACCACCGGTGGTGTTTGATTTCACCAATACTCCATATGTACGGGCGAAACCTCAAGTAGGCATTGGCGGGTCTTTTACCTATAAGAAGGAATGGGGCGTAAAGAAAAACGGGGCCTGGTATGTTGAAGCCGGACTTACACTACAAGGACTACGTTATTATCAAGTCAGTTATATTGGGGATTCAAGTACAATCTGGAGCGATTTTGTCAATCAACATACCGGTTTCCCAAGCATACTTGCAGGAGCGGGTCGCACATGGCTTTTTGGCAATTCAAAAAATAGATTCAGTATCGGGGGGGAATTATTGTTTCTGATTACGCAAGATTTAGATAGTATTTATTCTTACGATTTCAGTTTATCTAATCATCCAATTAATGATGCCGTTTCTCCTTTCTTTCCGAGATTCAATTTAGGCTACAGTAGAGATGTTAGATTTTTTCGGACGATTCCGGGGCGGTTTCAGATTTACACTAATTTCAGCTTTCAATACATTACCAAAGGGACACAATACATTCTTGATCGGGAGATTGGAACATATAAAAAGGGGCGGTACCGCGTTAACAATTCCGAATTCGGCGTTAAACTTTTTACATCTTTAAACAAGAATGGGTATAAAAAACGAACTAATGTTGCCTCTGTAGAAAATGTTATTTTAGCGCACGCTGAAAGAAAGCAAAAATTCAGAATTTCATTGAACGGGCAATTATTCAAAGTGCCAAACACCATTTACCATATCCCTCAGGTTGATAGTTTTACCATAAGCAGCAGGCCGATCATGCTTCCACAGATTGGTTTAATTGCCGAAATACCCTTTAAAAAAAATCATCTTTGGAGCGCTGTTTTTGGTTTGGGGTTAGGCAAACGGGCCGGAACATTAGTTTTTA
Organism: Lewinellaceae bacterium; assembly: GCA_020636075.1. GTDB lineage: Bacteria > Bacteroidota > Bacteroidia > Chitinophagales > Saprospiraceae > M3007. Next base: position 887,672 of record JACJYO010000002.1, read on the forward strand.
AATCTGATGGAGACTTCCCTTCGCATGGCCAACCCATACATTTTGAACAGTCTGTAGATATTGGTAATTATGGAATTGTAAATGCTGGGTTGTCGCGCAGGCATGCAATCAAAGGCTGGATGTTATCACACACATTAACCGCATCAGCCGTATTGCCGTTGGAAAATGAATACGTTTACCTTGGGGTACCATTACTTGCCAATAGTATTCAGCCAATACCTTTCGAGGATGCAATTTTAGAAGGTTGGATGGATTATGCAAATGGGCGCGAGAATATTGTAGTCGGTATTGAATACAACCCCGAGCTGATTTTTACGCTTCGTAAGCCTGTTTTTATCGGGCTGGGCCTGGTAGCCAATTACTCATTTGGCGGAGTAATCGGGCATGGAACATACAAGGTGTACAACAATTATACAACATACTATGGAGCATCCCTTCAGAAATTCGCCAAACTTGGAGTCTCCATTCGTCTTGGTTTTGAAAAATAGCAATCGCCCAACTTTGCGCCCCCGGTCATAGCCGCTAAACGCGGCTACGTCGGGGGGCGCTCCCGTTCGCTGTAACAATACAATAAAATAATATGTACGAAAGGCTCTGGTATGAACTTGTAGGGAAACTCTTTCAGAAGTTTTATCTGCTCGTTCAAATAAAAGAAATTGAGACTCAAAACAAATGGATTGAAAACGGACTCCTTTTGGCTTCGTTTGCAAGTATTGGCGGCATTTTTAAGTACGTTGAATGTTCGATATTGTTTGGGTGGATACTGCTTTTCATAAATGGTTTTAGGTTGATAAAATCTAAGTTCATGGTATCAGATTCAGAATTATCTGCACTAAAATCATCTTTGGAGTTTTACATTGACCATACACGCAAACTTGAAAAACTATGGCGAGAGGTAAAAAAAGAAAAAATTGACGATGATGAGGCTGAAAAACAGTTGGATGCTTTGAAAGACGATGAACGTGTTATGATGAAAATAAATAAGCATGAAATGCTCGACCGAAAAGAACCATTGAATTCAAAAGCAAAAGAGTTAACTGATGACCATATAAATATCTTAAAAAATGGCTGACAACAAAGATAAAAAACCGCAAACCCCAAAAGAGCCAGAAAAAAGAAACTATCCGCCAGATAAGGGGTCGGAAAAACTGAATGAAAACATCAAGATTCCGACTTATCAAAATCCTCCGCCTCCGCCGCCAAAGAAAGACGATCAGAAGAAATAAGTTTGGGTGGAGGGGGATAAAGTTCGCATAGGTCTTTTGGAATTGCAACTCCTATTGGCTTTTTGCAGACTGTGCAGTAAAAGTCAAATATGCTGTTGCCTAACTCTACGCGTTGCCGAATAATGTCGCAAGTGTTCAATTTGCATGCCATGTGATATGATTAATTTTAACACTGAATAAATAAAACAGCGAACACGGCTTCCCTGTCAACCGCTCGCTAACGCGGCAGTTTGATTGTCGCGCTCACGTTAGTGCTTCATTAAAAAAACAGCCAATGCTAAAACTTCTTAGGAAAATCAGAGAAAATCTACTTTCTGAAAATAAATTCAGTAAGTATCTGCTTTATGCATTAGGTGAAATCGTTCTTGTTGTAATAGGGATATTGATTGCCATTTCTTTGAATAACAAAAATCAATATACTTCTCAAAAAATTGACAGGGATACTAAAATAAATAAACTAAGAAATGTGATTTACCAGGATAGTATAGCTTTTTCAAGAAACATAGAGAACAGCAGGCAGATAATTAAGAGAATTGATCAATTAATTCCCTCATTGAAAACAAACATGACCTTCGAAGAATATCAGATATTCATTGTTGAATTTCAAGATATTACTATGAATTTTAGAGAAGTTGAACCGAATAGAACGGTGTATGATGAGATGATAAACTCTGGAAACTTCAGTCAAATAGAGGATCAAGTATTAAAAGAAAAAATTTCAGTTCTTTATGGCAAGTATGAGCATTTTGGCACCCTTATCGGCACACTATTAAGTACATTTCTTACGACAAGAAATAATTTGTACAATGAAGGGATAATTGAATATAAATACTTCAACATTGAGCAATCGGTTGAATCACTCAAGGAAGGTTATGAAGCGTTTCAATTTGTTTTAAATGATAGAAAACAGCGCATAGTATTAGAAAACTACCTTTATATGGAGAGGGAATTACATGAAAATATTGCATCGCTTTATACCTACTTAGTAAATGTAGGGATGTCCAAACTACCACTTCCACCAAATCAAAAATGAAAGCACAACATTAGGTATCATCATGACCGTCTACCGGCAGACATAACCTGAGAATGAAAGTAGTCTAATGCATTGCACTCTAAATAATATCGCACATGAAATACAATTTACCCCACACGATTGAAAACGGTCATGGCGAAAAGGTAATTTTCAAAGAAATTATTACGGAACCCGATGGAGATAAAGTTTTGGTATCAGGTTACTGTCAACCCAAAGCAGGTCCTGCTATGCATGTACATTATCTGCAAGATGAAGGATTTACTGTAGTAAAAGGAAAATTGGGTTACCGAATCTTAAACAAAGAACCCGTTTATTGCAAGGTTGGAGAGACAATCATCTTTACAAGAAACACACCGCACTGTTTTTGGAATGCAGGGGAGGATGAGCTTGAAATATCTGGCTGGGTAAAACCCGTTGATAATGTGATTTTTTGCCTGAGTGCTTTATATGATGCAATGCAAAGAGGGAAAGGTGGAAAGCCTGAAACTTTTGATGGTGCATTTATTTTGATGAGATACAAGAACGAATATGGCATGTCCGAAGTGCCGTTATTAGTCAAAAAAGTAATTATTCCATTCACTTATTTTCTTGGAAAACTTCTAGGGAAATATAAGAAATTTAGCAACGCACCTGCCCCCATTAAGTAATTTGAACCAGCCGGCTCTGATGTCCATGCCTCCTAAACATCGGCACAGCAGGCAGCCTCCACCGTTAGCAGAAATAACCACAAACACACTCCACATGCGAAAAATAATCTCCTTTATGCACATATCCCTTGATGGCTTCGTTGCAGGTCCGAACGGAAAAATGAACTGGATAAAAGTTGATCAAGAAATATTTGATCATGTCGGCAAGCGCATTAACGAAGGCGATACGGCACTGTATGGACGCATAACGTTTCAAATGATGGAAAACTACTGGCCCACTGCAGGAGACAAGCCGAATGCGACAAAGCACGACATCGAACATTCAAGGTGGTATAAGAATGCGCAGAAGGTTGTTTTATCAAAAACATTGAATGAAGCGGAATTCACGAATACAAAAATTATTAGCAATAATCTTTCGGACAACATTAATGAAATCAAACAATCCCGTAATGGCAGGCATAAAGAAATCCTGCTTTTTGGCAGCCCCACAGCAACGCATGCACTCATGCAACAGAACCTGATTGACGGCTACTGGCTATTTGTCAATCCAATTATCCTGGGTCAAGGGATTCCATTGTTTGCAAATTTTAAAGGCAGGGTAAACCTAAAATTATTGACTACCCAACAATTTAGTTGCGGCGTAACGGAGCTGAATTACATCGTGGACCAGCAATAACCTCGAATCGCCAACACGGTGTACAGCGTTGATTACCAACCAAAAGGGAGTTGCCACATATACGCGCCTGTCGTTCGCTATTATATTTGGTACCTTTACGAAATCGCATGAAGAAAAAACAGACTAAACGTATTATCAGAATAGCCCTGCTTGTTGGAACTGTAGTCTCCCTGTATTTCGTCCCCTGGATTTTAGTAAAAGCCTGGATTTTGCCACTCCCCGATACGGTTCAAGGTCAGTTAGATCAAGCCATCGACCTTGGATTTGACGGCATCATTGTCTATGTGGACGAGGCCGGGAAGCCCCCTGGATTTTATGCTGCCGGCTGGCACGATCCCAAAAACAAAATACCTGCAAACCCAAAAGCCTTATTCAAAATTGCCAGCATTAGTAAACTTTATACTGCCGTTGCTGTCGCCAAATTAGTGGCAGACGGACGTCTGTCTCTGGACAAAACACTCGCCGACTATTTTCCTGAGCTGAAAGGACGCATTGAACATGCGGAAAAAATCACCTTGCGGTTGATGGTTCAGCACCGGAGTGGGATTCCCAACTACACGGACACGTACAATTATTGGGCAGCCCCAAAAGAAAGCAACAAAGAAAATCTCGAACTGGTGCTCGGTTTGCCGGCCCGTTTTGAACCCGGAAAAGACTATGAATACAGCAATACGAATTATTTGCTGTTGGCTGAAATCATGGACAAGGTGCTGGGCTATCCCCATTTTCAATTTATCCAGGAAAAAATCCTGAACCGGCTTAAGTTGAAAAATACATTTGGTGGACTCAGCCAGGTAAATATAGATAATGTGATGAGCGGCTATCATGTTGGCTACCCCCTGGATTTAAAAACGGATAAACAGGGAATGTTGGCTTCCGCTGAAGATGTGGGAATATTCCTGAGAGCGCTAAACGACGGGTCATTGTTCGATGCCGGAGAACAGAAAATCTATTCTGAAATCTATAAGTATAACCATACGGGCTTGGTTCCCGGCTATCAGAGCATTGCCAATTACCACAAAGGTATAGACGCAGTTGTGGTCCAGTTTACGAGCCCCACTAATTTTGAAGGTTATAACTGGAATTTGTCAGAAATCGAATATAACCGTATTGTAAAAATATTGAAGCGGCAAAAAAGCAGATACAATTATAGCCGACGCCATTCAAAGATAGAAAAACATGAAGGCAGTAATTTATACAAAATATGGCCCGCCCAATGTCCTGAAAATAGTAGCAATTGAAAAGCCACAACCAAAGGAGGATGAGATCCTTGTCAAAATTTATGCAACGACTGTCACATCCGGTGATGTGCGATTGCGCGGCTTTGATTTTCCAGCGCTGGTTTGGCTTCCTGTCAGACTGATGTTTGGCTTATTTAAACCCAAAAAGGAAATATTAGGACATGAATTGTCGGGGGTCGTGGAAGCGGTCGGCAATGCTGTGACCAAATTTAAAATTGGTGATGAAGTTTTTGCCACACCTACACTGCTCGATACCGGCGCCTATACCGAGTATATCTGCATACCACAAGAAAGGGAAAAAGGCGTGCTCGGGTTAAAGCCCAAAAATCTTGGCTTTAAGGAAGCCGCGGCCTTGCCTGTAGGGGGAATGACCGCATTGTTTCTACTTAATAAAGCAAAGCTCGGCAAAGGTCAACAGGTATTAATCTATGGCGCCTCTGGCAGTGTGGGAAGTTATGCCATCCAAATTGCTAAAGCACAGGAGGCAACTGTTGTGGCTGTATGCAGTAGTTCTAATTTCGATATGGTCAAATCACTTGGCGCAGATCGTGTTCTTGACTACAAGAAAGAGGACTATACGTTGATTGATACTAAATTCGATATAGTTTTTGATGCCGTTGGAAAAACAGCAAAATCGGATGCCAGGAAAATATTGAAACAAGGAGGCAATTTTGTTTCAATAGCCTCCCTTACCAACCTTAACCAGGAGCATCTGAATAAAATAAAAGAACTTGCTGAAACGGAAAAAATCAAACCCTATATCGACAAATGCTTTCCGCTTGCAGAGATCGTCGCTGCGCACGAATATGTTGGTACCGGACGAAAAAAAGGAAATGTTGTCATTGAAGTAACAAAATAAAATGGGAATACGGTAGGCCGGTCAGCGCACCACCAGCACCGCCCGTTGCCGGATATCCTGCGACGAGGCACCAATCATGATCCGGAAGGCTCCAGGTTCGATCACCGGGTGCAGATCCTCGCCAAGGAAGGCAAGCATGCCGGGATCGATTACAAAGCGGATGTCACGGGATTCGCCCGGCTGGAGGTGCAGACGCCCAAAACCCTTGAGTTCCATCACCGGCCGGGCCACGGAGGCCAGTTCATCGCGCAGGTAGAGCTGCACCACCTCGTCGCCGGCAACTTTCCCCGAATTAGTTATCCGAACAGAAACGAATGCCGTATCGCCGGGCGCAATAGTGTCGGCCTCCAGCCGGATTGCGGTGTACTCAAAACGGGTGTAGCTCAACCCGAAGCCAAAGGGAAATTGCGGCTTGCCGGTATGGTTCAGGTAGTCATCGCCCCGGCCGGTCGGCTTGTGGTTGTATACCAGGGGCAACTGCCCGGCGGACACCGGAAAAGTGATGGGCAAACGCCCTGCCGGACTGTAGCCGCCAAACAACACTTCCGCCACAGCCTGCCCGCCCGCCTCGCCGGGATACCAAACAGCCAGAATACCCGGCACGCGACCGATCCACCGCCGCATATCGACGGCACTGCCGCCCACCAACACTACCACCACCGGCGTGCCTGTGGCAGCCACCTGCTCGATGAGTTCTTCTTGCCGCCCCGGCAGTCGCAAATCGGCCCGGTCCAGAAACTCGCCCTCTTCGATACCAACCACTACCACAGCTACATCACAGCGGGAGGCCAGTTGGGCGGCTTGCCGAATCGTTTCGCGTTGCCTGTTTTCCACGCCAACGTTCCAAACCAGGCGAAACCAGGCGTTACCCGAAGGTTCATAAAATTCGATCTGCAAGTCATACGCCCGGCCTTTTTCAAACTGAAAATCAGCGAGTTTGGTTTGCCGGGTTCGTTTTACCATGTTGTCGATCAGCAATTTGCCGTCGAGGTACAGGCGGTAGCCATCGTTGCCATCGATCCCGATCTGAAAACGGCCGGATTCGGTGGCTGTGATTTGGCCCGTCCACCGGACGGCGTAAAAGTCGTAGGTTATACGTTCCGGATCGGGCGAGAACAACGTCCATTGAAACTGTATCCTCGGATCACGGCGCACCAGTACCGGGTCGCCCGCCCAGGTGACATTGTTGAAATAGGCGCCCAGCAGACCTGATTGGACGCGCCCGTCCAGCATGCACGACAGGGCACTATCCGGCACGGTAACATAGTATTGCTCCTGGCGCAGGCAACCCTCGGCATACTCCACCGCTACCCTATCGCCAGCACGCTCCCGGATACCCTTCAAGATGCTCACCGGTGTATTGCCGGGGCCGCTGTACCCGCCCAGCCGTGCTTCGGCGGCATCAGGCCCAATAACAGCGATCGTACGCACTGTGGATGCAATGGGCAGCACCTGGCGATCGTTTTGCAGCAGTACAATGGATTCCAGCGCCGCTTTTTTCGCCAGGGCCCGGTGTGCAGGCTGACCGTTCAGGGCGGCAGCCTGTTCCGGGTCGACATAGGGATTTTCAAACAAACCGAGTTCGAACTTCACGCGTAACACCCGCGCCACGGCTTCGTCGATAGCCTGTTGGTCAATACTCCCGTCGTAAAACGGTGGATCAAACAGATTGTGGTGGTTATAGTCGGTTTGAAAAACAACGTCCAGCCCGGCAGTGATGGACTGTGCGGTGGCGTCGGCGTAATCACGGGCGGTAAAATGCAGCACGTTGGCGCCGCCCGTAGCGCCGGCGTCGGAAATGACAAAGCCCCGGAAGCCCCATTCGGCCTTGAGCAGGCGGCGCAACAGCCATTCGTTGGCAGTGCATGGCCTGCCGTCGTAGGAGTTGTAGGCTGTCATCAGCGACCGGGCGCCACCGCGCCGGATGCAAGCCTCGAAGGGCGGCAGGTGGATTTCGCGCAGGCCGCGCTCGTTCAGATGGATGGGATAACTGTCGCGTCCACCATCACCCACGTTGGCTACAAAGTGCTTGGGCGTTGTCACCACGCCTTCCCGTTCGAAGGCAGAGACGAAGGCAACCCCCATTTCGGAGACGAGAAAAGGATCTTCGCCATAAGTCTCCTCGGTACGACCCCAACGCACATCGGTGGCGACATTAACTACCGGCGACAGTATCTGCCGGATACCCCGGCTGCGGCATTCCGCGGCCATGGCATCGGCCACCTCGTGCACCAGCGCGGTGTTCCAGGTAGCGGCCAGGCCGATAGCCTGCGGGAATGCAGTGGCGCCCGGGCGCACCAATCCATGCAAGGCTTCATCAAAAGGAATAATCGGAATACCAAGACGGGTTTCTTCGCGAAAAAAGCGCTGCAAAGCGTTGATCTGCACGGCTGCTTCGAAGGCCGGCGCACCTTGGTCGTAACGCAACATTTGGCCGGCAGCGTGATCTGTTTGGGCCGCTGCGCTAACCTGAAAGCCAAAAAGTCCGGCGCGGTAGCGCAGGCTGTCTGCTCCAAGGTCACCGGGCAGCATGAATAATTGCCAGAATTTCTCTTCCGGCGTCATACGCTCAAGCAGGTCCTGCACGCGGGCCTCCACCGGTATGCTGGCATCGCGGTAGGGCTGGCTTTGAGCAGTCTGGCAGCAAGTGATGTACAGCAGCAGGGCTAGTATGGTTCGCATGATTTGTGTTTGGCTGGTGTGGTGTTTGGCATTCCCTTTCGCTTTGGAAATCGGGGCGAAGATCCACAGTAATTCCAGGAACTACAGGTACATGGCAGGAATTCTACTGCCGAAATTTATGCACACAGCACCAAAAAACCTTGGAACAAAACAGAAAGTCCGTCAGGCGATTCCGATATTTGATGTATCCAAATAATGCCTGAAAAGAACCTTATTTCACCACAAACTCTTGGACAACTTAAGTCAACGTCGTGCAGCGGTGCAGTTGCTTTACTGAGCATTCGCTAATTTGGCCAGAACGAGATCCATACAAGTTGGAATTACAAATCAAATTTGACAAATGACCGATACTGCCTCGAAAACAACAATACACATGGTTTCAAGCCTCGACGGTTTTATAAGCAAAGCGGATGGAGACATTTCCTGGATGCAATCTGGCGATAATTATAAAAACGGGGTCGAATTAACGGAAGCCGAGATCGTTGAATTCCTGAAAAGTATAGATTGCTACGTCATGGGATCCAAAACTTATGAGCATGCATTAAAATTGGGTTGGCCATACGGCGATACTCCGGTTATTGTATTGACAAACAGAAATCTAAAAACAGATAAAAAGACTGTGAAATTCTATTCAGGAAACCTGGACCGTCTTATCAACAATGAACTAATACCTAAATATGGAAATATATGGATTGTTGGCGGGGCAGAAACGGCCAAAGAGTTTATCCGTTTGGGGCTGGCTGACGAGATTGTAATTTCTATCATGCCTGTCATTTTAGGCAATGGACTATTATTTTTTGACTTTGTAGGAGTTGAACAAGGTCTGCATCTTAAGGATGTGAAAGCGTACAAAGACGGAATGGTAGAACTAACGTATGAAATAGAAAAGAATGCTGTGTCGAAAAAAACCTGACGTGTCGCCGCCCCTACGCAGGCTGACACGCCAGGGATGGCCTCATAAGCGGCATTTGAAACAGGCATGACAAGCACTAAAAACAATTAAAATGAAACTTCCACCATACGATACTTTTCCCATTATCTCTGGAGACAAGATTCTGTTACGTCAGGTTTTACCATCAGATATTAAGAATATTGTTGAGATTTCGTATTACGATTCCGTCCAAGCAACTACAACTGAAGAAGCGTCCGTTATGCAGGAAAAAATCAACCAAAACTTTCGTGACGGCAATTCAATTCATTGGGGTATTGCTGATAAAGTGACAAATCGGCTTGTTGGAACTTGCGGCTACTACCGTGGATTTGAAAAAAGTGCTGGCGAGCTTGGTTGTATTTTACTGCCAGAGTTTCGCGGGCAAGGGTTTATGACTAGTGCAATGCAATTGGCAATCAGGTTTGGGTTAAACGACATTGGACTTAATCGAATTTGGGCCATAACCACAAAAGGGAACATCAATGCAATTAAATTACTAAACCGGCTCCAATTTGTCAAAGTTGCAGATTTAGGAAATGACGAAATCGAATACGAATTGGCAACAAAAAAATAATAGGGTATTGCATCCGATTCAAAGCGGCAAAAGATATAAATATTGAAATACTTGATGCGGCAATTCGATACGGATTTGAAGCGCAATCGTGACACGAAGCCACTGTTTACATTGAGCAAACGCCGACCCGATTCCAGCCTACACTTGCCACGCAGCACAGAGTACATGCTTAGATTTCCAAAAAATGAATACCAATACAGTAATTTTATTAATAACAATTTTGCTCTTATCCCTACTCGCATGTCGAACTGGCAATCGTGAAAGGCTGATCCAAAATGAAGCTTATGAAATTAACATTGCAAAAAACCAAACAAGTGTTCTGATCTTATTCCCATGCTACCCTTGCGACATGGAACATACCAAGCGCGAAGCAAATTTTCTTAAAGGAATAGGGGATCAGGGCATTACAACAATTCTATTAAATTACAACAGAAAATTATTCCTCACAGAAACAGAAAAGATAAATTTAAGTAAAGCATTACAGGATATCTTTGCGATAAATCAGATCAAGAGTAATAATGTTTTTTTAGGTGGTTTTTCAAGTGGCGGCAATATCGCCTTGCTTATTGCCGATTATATAAAAAGCCATAACACCAAGCTCAATATAAATGGGGTATTCTCCGTTGACGCGCCTGTAGACCTGGAACAATTGTATTATAATGCCAAAAATGATATTGCCCTTAACGTAAACGAAGGCGCAAAAAGCGAAGGTGAATTTCTAGTAAATTTGTTGGAACGCGAAGTTGGAGACCCGGCTGCAAAAACCAATTCATATAAAAAATATTCACCGTTTCTATTGTCGCAGGATTTCCTTGACAACCTCCTAAACCACAACAAGTATAAAATAAGGCTATACACCGAACCGGCGCCCGAATGGCATCAAAAGCACAGAGGCCGGGAATATCAGCATACCAATAGCTGGATGAATGAACGATTTTACGAAGCGCTTATTCAACATGGAAGTAAATCCTGCGAGTTAATTAAAACAGAAAACAAAGGCATAAGGGCAAATGGCGATATCCACCCCCATTCCTGGAGCATAGTAGAACAAAATTCTTTGCTTGAATGGATGAAATAGAAACCAGATTATATACACCATTAAAGTATTTTCAACCGATGAAAACAGTGATCAGAACCGTCGTTTTGGCAGTCCTTTGCTGCCTCTCCAGCAATTTTCTCACCGCTCAGGAATCACAGGGCTATTATTCTTTCGATTACATGAAGGTTAAACCCGGTGGACATGCCGAGTACCTGAAGCTCGAAAAGGCATGGAAAAAAATCCACCAGGCAAACATCAAAGCGGGCAAATACAATTTTTGGGAATTAACCGAAGTGGCCTACCCTTCCGGTGACAATGCGGAATACAACTACGTAACACGTATCAACTTCAATGGAGCAAAACAGCTGGCCGAATACCTCCAAAACTGGCAACTTCCCGATCTGAGCACCATCCTCACTCCGGAAGAACGGGCCCTGGTGGAACGCACCTCGGATATCAGGACACGGGTAAAATCGGAGATTTGGACACACGAAGATTTTGTGGGTGGTGACAACATTGACAAGGAAAAAATTGTGGTGTTCAATTATTTTGATTTCCCGGAAACAGGGGGCCGGAGCGAACATTTCCGGGTGGAAAAGGAAATCTGGAAGCCCGTCCATGAAGCCCGCATCAAGGACGGCAAAATGACAGGCTGGGTACTCCTCGGCAAAAAGCTGCCATCCGGCTCTGCCAACACCTACTTTGATGCCACGGTGGATTTGTACGCTGATTGGGAACAATTCCTCGCTCAGGGCAACCCTATCCCATACTTCCAAAAAGTACACGAAGGTAAAGACCCTGAAAAATTGTTCGCCGAAACAAACGCTGCCTGCGATTTGATACGGCAGGAAGTCAGGATGATTGTGGACAATTCAGGGATGTCCGACAATACAGCAGCAGATAAGCAGTAACCTTATTTCAGACTACAGGGCATTTTTCGTTGACACATATTTTCTAGTGTGAAAAAAGCCCGGTAGTTTGCTTAAATCCATTCTTTGATCAATCAGCCATTTATAATATGAGTGTAGATCCAGATATATTTGATGCAGTTAAATTTGGAGACATTGAAACAGTTAAGGCATATTGGACCTCCGAGATTGATGTGGATTATCAGGACCAAAAAGGAATGAATTTACTAATGTATGCTGCCGAGTATGGACATAATGAAATATTGAAGTTTTTATTGACCAAAAAGCCGAATGATAATTTAAAAGCCCAACACGGGAAAACGGCACTTGACTTTGCAAAGGGAAATGGTCACGAGAATACGGTAAAACTATTGAAAGACTATCAAAAATGGATCTAACATTAATCGTATTGAAGACCCAAGACGTGCATGGTCTTGCAGAATTTTATTCCAGTTTGGGACTAAGTTTTGAAAAACACAAACATGGTAATGGGCCAACACATTACACAGTTGAAATTGGCAGGATTGTATTTGAAATTTACCCTTTACCGGATAAAGCCCTAAAGGCCGACGATACAACTCGATTAGGGTTTAAGGTAGAAAACCTCAATGAAAGAGTCCAGATATTGGAAAATAAGGGGATAGAAATAGTAAGCAAACCAAAAATGAAAGAATGGGGTTATACAGCTGTTGTAAAAGATTTTGATGGAAGGAGAATTGAGTTGACAGAAATTGAAAAGTAAAAAAACCGCAACATCCACAAGTCCCACACCATGTACTAAATTTTGGTCAACGGTCTACTCGTTGATAGCATTAATCATAATGTAGAAGCCTAATGAAGCATATTTTAAAATCAACAGGATTCCTTACAATTTTAATTGCTGCAAATATTTCTTGTGCTAATCAAAGCTATTCTAATCCTGAGACTCATGCAATACAGGTTAGTGCCCCACCTCAAGTCAATAGCACTCCTGTTGACACTACATTGCGCCTGAAATTCACATCCGGGATTCGGTCAATTTTAGAGGACAGCAGGGGCAATATTTGGTTTGGAAGCCATCAGGAAGGTCTCTGCCGGTTCGATGGGAAAAATCTCACCTACTTTACCGAAAAAGATGGATTGTGCAACAACCAGATCCGGTCAATCTTTGAAGATTCAAATGGAGTGGTATGGTTCGAAGGCGGCAAAGGCATAAGCAGTTATGTCGGAGGAATAATTATCACGCCTACTGAAAGAAATTACCAGGCTAGTAATGAATGGCAAATTGGAGAAAACGACCTTTGGTTCAAGGGTGACGAAACTAACGGAAACAATAAATTGGAGCAACTTCCGGGGGTTTACCGATATGATGGGAATACACTCACCTACCATGTATTTCCTTTAATGCCAAAAGGAGACGAGGGTTTCCACTATTCAGTTTCCACCCCGTTCCTTAAAGGAAAAAACGGCATGTACTGGTTTGGAACTTACGGCGCTGTGATTGGATATAATGGCACATCCTTTACCATAATTGATGACACAAGCCTCAAACTTAATGATGCAACAGGCCATCTCCATGTCCGAAACATCTTCGAGGACAGTAAAGGAAACCTTTGGATTGGCAACAACGGGATCGGTGTTTGGATGTACAATGGCGATACGACTATTAACTTTTCAAGGCTGCAAGGATTAATTTCCGAAAATAGTTTACTCAGCGGAGGATACAAGTCTCCGGCTGGTAGTCTTGAACATGTATTTTCAATTGGCGAGGACTCCATAGGCAACATGTGGTTTGGAGACCGGGATACCGGAGCCTGGAGATATGATGGCAAGTCTATGCGAAACTACACTACAAAAGACGGGCTTACAACTACCCATATTTGGCAAATATACAGGAGCAAATCAGGTGAGTTATGGTTTGCCATGGCAGATGGTAGCGTATGCAAGTTCGATGGGGAATCGTTTGTCCGGATATTCTAGTTTCGCGCTTTCCGGCGATGCGGTTGAGCAACTCTACGGTTTTTTAAAAACTTTTAAATAACGCTATAATGGAAACGAAAAAAATGAATGGTTTCTGGTTTTTGAATACGCATGTGAAAATTCGTACTTCGGGAGACGATAATGCCGACCATATTTCTGTGTTGGAACACCACGCCTATCACGGCGACTCGCCCCCTTTGCATATTCACCACACCGAAGATGAGGTATTCGTTGTATTGGAAGGGGAGTTTCGTTTTGTGATCGGGCCAAACGAACATCGGTTGAAGGCCGGTGAAACCATCCTGGCTCCCAAAGGAATCCCCCATGCCTACCGGGTTGAATCGCAACGTGGTGGCCGGTGGCTTACCATTACAACCAATCATGATTTTGAAAACTTCGTAAAAGCTACATCCAGGCTCGCTGCAAGTGATACACTTCCGGAGCCACTTGGACCGCCAAGTGATGAATTCAAAACTGCCCTTGCTAAAAAATCGACAGAATATAACATTGAAATTGTTGGGCCACCGTTGCACTAGAGTGTGTTTGAACCAAGGCAAAACCAAGTACTAAATAACGCATATGGCACAAAATCTATCACCTGAACAAACAGCTGCACTGCTCACCACGCTAAAAACCCGTTTTGAGAAAAATATGAATCGCCATAACGATCTGAGATGGACAGATGTGGCAGCAAAGCTGGAAGCAAATCCGGAAAAACTATGGTCGCTACATGTAATGGAAGAAACAGGTGGCGAGCCAGACGTTGTCATCTACGACAAAAAGACGGGTGAATACATTTTCTATGATTGTTCGCCGGAAAGCCCGAAAGGCCGCAGAAGTGTGTGTTATGACCGGGAAGCACTGGACGCAAGAAAGGAGCATAAACCGGCAGACAGCGCCATGGAAATGGCAACATCCATGGGCATCGACATCCTGACGGAGGACCAATACCGGACGCTACAAAAACTTGGGACGTTCGATACAAAAACATCGAGTTGGGTAAAAACACCGCCAGAGATCAGAAAACTCGGCGGGGCAGTTTTTTGCGATCGCCGTTACGATACTGTCTTTTTGTATCACAATGGCGCCGAGTCCTATTATGCCGCCCGAGGGTTTCGCGGCTGGTTAAGCGTTTGAACGATTAAGAGCGTTTTGGGGACTTGGTAGGAAACAGCCCACTAAAACATGAGTCATCCCGAATTTTTCCATATTGAAAATTCGGGATTTTTTATTGTAAAAAATAATTTAAAATATTGAACATCAGTGCATTACGTTCTTTTTGCCTTGATGCAAAAAGAACCAAAAAAATCAAGGCTGTATGCAAATCCCGCGATTTTGCTTGAAATCTCCGGCGGTGCAAAACCCAACTCGCTCCTCCTTCGTCGTCGCTCAAACAAGGTTTTGCTAAAAACCGCCTCCGATTTCGCAAAATCGGGATTTGCATAAGGCCGATCTACACCTTTGTTTATCAATTCGTTAAATAAAAACATGAGTCGCCCCAAAAAATTGAGGATGACTCATGTTACAATTTATAGAACTTGTTTCAGTCAGACCGCCCTCAGCCAGGCACTATTCAAAACGGTCCAGGTTCATCACCTTATCCCAGGCAGCCACAAAGTCCTTGACGAACTTCTCCTTGGCATCGGCGCAGGCATACACTTCAGCGAGTGCCCGGAGTTCCGAGTTCGAGCCGAAGATGAGATCGACACGGGTGCCGGTCCACTTGGCTGTACCGGTAGCGCGATCGCGTCCTTCGAACAAGTCCTGAGCATCTGAAGTTGCCTTCCAGGTGGTGCCAAGATCGAGCAGGTTCACGAAAAAGTCGTTAGTAAGTGCTTCCGGCCGATTGGTGAACACACCATGCTTTGAATGATCAAAGTTGGTGTTCAGCACCCGCATGCCACCAACCAGCACTGTCATCTCGGGGGCAGTCAGCGTCAGCAGTTGCGCCTTGTCTACCAGCAGCTCTTCGGCCGATACGGCGTATTCGTCGTTCTTGTAGTTGCGGAATCCATCGCCCTTCGGTTCGAGCACGGCGAATGAATCCACATCCGTTTGGTCCTGCGACGCATCGGCCCGGCCCGGTGTGAACGGCACCGTCACGGAATGACCGGCATTTTTAGCCGCCTGTTCAATGCCGGCACAACCACCCAGAACGATCAGATCGGCAAGCGAAACCTGCTTTCCACCCGATTGGGTACTGTTGAACGCTTTTTGGATGCCCTCCAGTTTTTCCAGGACTTTCGCCAGTTGCGCCGGATTGTTCACCTTCCAATCTTTTTGCGGAGCAAGGCGAATGCGGGCGCCGTTTGCACCGCCGCGTTTGTCCGAACCACGGAACGTCGAAGCGGATGCCCAAGCGGTCGATACCAACTGGGATACCGAAAGCCCCGAGGCCAAAATCTGCTGCTTCAGTGCAGCGATGTCCTGCGCATCGATCAGATTGTGCGTAACCGCCGGCACCGGGTCTTGCCAGATCAGTTCTTCAGCAGGTACTTCCGGGCCGAGATAGCGGGCACGCGGCCCCATATCGCGGTGTGTCAGTTTGTACCAAGCCCGTGCGAATGCATCTGCAAAAGCATCCGGATGTTCATAAAAATATCTGGAAATAGGCTCATAAATTGGGTCAAACCGCAAAGCAAGGTCCGTGGTAAGCATAAACGGCGCATGTTTCTTCGCCGGATCGTGGGCATCCGGCACTAAACCGGCACCGGCGCCCGCTTTGGGTTTCCACTGATGAGCGCCGGCAGGACTCTTGCTCAGCTCCCATTCGTAACCAAAAAGGTTTTCAAAAAAGTTGTTGCTCCATTTCGTGGGTGTTGTCGTCCAGGCGCCTTCAAGACCACTGGTGATGGTGTCGCCTGCGTTGCCGCTTCCAAACGTATTTTTCCAGCCCATGCTTTGTTCCTCAATGCCCGCAGCGGCAGGTTCGCGGCCGACATATTTGCCAGGGTCAGCAGCACCGTGTGTTTTTCCGAAGGTGTGGCCACCGGCAATCAGTGCCACCGTTTCTTCGTCGTTCATTGCCATACGGCCGAAAGTCTCGCGAATATCCCGGGCTGCTGCCAGCGGATCCGGGTTTCCGTTAGGGCCTTCCGGATTCACATAAATCAAACCCATTTGCACGGCGGCAAGGGGATTTTCAAGTTCCCGGTCGCCGGTGTAGCGTTTGTCGCCAAGCCACTCGGCTTCAGAACCCCAGTAAATATCCTGCTCGGGCTCCCAAACATCTTCGCGGCCACCGGCAAAACCAAAGGTTTTAAAACCCATCGACTCAAGGGCGCAGTTGCCGGCGAGGATCATGAGGTCGGCCCAGGAAATTTTCTTGCCGTATTTCTGCTTGACCGGCCAAAGCAACAGGCGCGCCTTGTCGAGGTTGGCGTTATCAGGCCAACTGTTGAGCGGGGCAAAACGCTGGGTGCCGGAACCCGCACCGCCGCGACCGTCCGAAATCCGGTAGGTACCAGCGCTGTGCCATGCCATTCGGATAAAAAACGGTCCGTAATGGCCATAATCGGCAGGCCACCAGTCCTGCGACGTCGTCATTAGCTCGAAAATGTCCTTTTTTACGGCATCCAGTTCGAGGCTTTTGAAGGCCTCCGCGTAGTTGAAACCCGGGTCCATTGGATCGGTCAGGGAAGATTGCTGGCGGAGGATGTTCAATTTCAATTGATTGGGCCACCAATCCCGGTTAGACACGCCGCCACCGGCAGTAGTTTTTAGAACGCCACCAGTAAACGGGCACTTGCTTTGGCTGTTAACATCGTAGCTTTTAGCACCCGTTGGGGTGGTTAAATTGTTATTTTGGTTATCCATAATGCGATTAATAATTTTTTTGCTAACATAAGGGTAAAAACGCCAAAAGGTTCAAGGACCAATTAAAAAATTCGGTCGGATCGGTTTGCCACCGAGGAACACCTATGGAACCGATCGCCACCGCCCCTAATCAGGGGTCCCATGGCTACAGCATAGCGGTCGATGAAACCAGTTTACCACCGATTTATTAAAGCGGCTACCTTTGTATTAACCGGCTCCGGGTTTCCCGATTGCTGAAACGCCGGGACAAGTTGCTACGCAGACCAAATCACTATGGGATTTATTGAAGAAAAATTAAAAAAGCTGGGCATATTCCTGGCGCCCCCCAAACCACCTGTTGCAAACTACCTGGGCTCTAAACGAATTGGCGATTTGTTGTTTGTTTCCGGCAGAAAAAGTGAACTCACCGGTAAGGTTGGAAAAGAGGTTTCGGAAGAACAAGCAAAGGCGGCGGCCAGGGATACCGTCGTTTTAATCCTTTCAATTGTAAAAAACGACATACAGGACCTGGACCAGATCGAAGGTGTCGTGAAGGTTCAGGGGTTTATCCGGGCATCAAAAAAATTTAACCGGCTGCCGCAAGTCCTGGATGGCGCATCGGAATTATTAATTGAACTATTTGGCGAAGCAGGCAGGCATGCCCGCACCGCCACCGGAGCAGCCCAATTGCCTTACGATGCGACTATTCAATTGGATATGATTCTAAAACTTAAAAACAAACAAGCATAATCATAGAATAAACAAATGGAAAATTCAAATCAACTGGCGAATCGTTTCAGAGAAGTGCTGTTATCAGGCAAATGGATTGCCAACACAAATTTCAAGGATCAGCTGTCCGATATAACCTGGAAAGAGGCAACTACAAAAATCGGATCCTTAAACACCATTGCTGCATTGGCCTACCATATCAATTATTATATCGGTGGAATTTTGCAGGTTTTTGCAGGAGGCCCGCTGGATATTCGCGATAAATATAGCTTTGACCTTCCGGAAATAAAATCACAGGAAACCTGGGAAAAGCAGTTGCGCACGATGTGGGATAATGCTGAAAAATTTGCTGCCTATGTGGAGGAAATGCCGGACGGAAAATTGGAAGCTGTTTTCGTGGATGAGAAATATGGAAATTACCGGCGAAATATTGAAGGCGTGATCGAACACAGCTATTATCATTTGGGGCAAGTTTCTTTGCTTAAAAAGATGGTCAGGCCATCGGAAAAAGGGTAAGTGCAATTGTAGAGTAGCCTGAACAAGCCAATCCAATAACCCAAAAATGCAATTTCAGACTGCTTCACAAACATGCATAACAGATTACGTATTTTCGATCATGCTACCGAAATGTTCCCTTAAAAAACGCACAATGGTTAAAGGTGTAGTCACACTTGCCGTTTTCATGACGTTGCTGCTGGGCGCCGGTGTTGCGCAACCGTTATTCTCAATAGATCAGATGAAGTTTGATTTGGCGTTTTACAAGAATAAATTAGAGCAATATCACCCCAACCTGTATTTATACACATCAAAAAACAGTGTTGACAGTTATTTTGATAGTTTAAGCGCAACAATAAAATCGCCTTTAAGTGAACTGGAATTCTACCGGATCATTACACTTACGAGCAAGGTGGTCAAGGATGGGCATACGCTGATTCTACCTAGTTTCGCTACTACTGAATACCACAATACAAAAAATCGGTTTTTGCCTTACCAAATTGGGATTTCCGGCAATAATCTTTATGTAAAAATGAACTGCACAAACGAATACAAGATTCCTGACGGTGCATTAATTATCAGTATAAACGGAGTCTCGGGTGAGAAAATAACACAACAACTTATTGAAAGGCAAGTCAGAGATGGCAACAACTTATCTTATCCTTACTGGATAATTGACAGATATTTTAGAGAATATTATAGCTTTTCGTACGGGCATCCGCAATCTTATGAAATTGTTTATTCGGACAACAATCAAACAAAGCACGTAAATGTAAATGCATTACCTAAAGACAGCATTTATTATTACAGAACTCAAAACTATCCATCCTATAGTTTTGAAAACACGGTCAACTCCGGGTTAATACTTCAAATTGATTCAATTTCAAATTTTGCCATATTAACCATTAAGGACTTTCACAATGAAGTATTAAAACGCGAATACAAACAGAATTTCAAAAAAACCATTTCAACTTATTTTGATGAAATCATTGCATCTGGAATTGAAAATTTGATACTTGATTTGCGAAACAACCAGGGAGGCGATGTCGAAAATGGCGTTTTGCTGCTTTCCCACTTATTGGACAAACCTTTCAAAGTAGTCAATCAGTATAACTGCTTAAAATCAAAACAGTTAGCAAAATGCAAAGGCCCCTCAATGGGAAAACACAAGCCCAGTAAAAAGCATTTTAACGGGAAGTTGTATGTACTTATGAATGGTGGCAGCTTTTCAAATTCTGTAATAGTCGCCGCTTGCCTGAAAACAAATAACAGAGCAATATTTATTGGCACTGAAACAGGTGGGAACCCGAATATTCTGGCAGGGTATGCAAAAGACTTTGAACTTCCAAATACAAAAATATATGTTGAGATTCCTACTAAGCAGTTTGTAATGACCAGCACCAATCAAAATAATGGTAGCGGATTGATCCCAGATTATATTGTACACGGGAATATCCCTGATAAACTACAACAGATTGATACCGAAATAAATTTTATTAAAGCACTAATCAAGCAAAATGAGTAAAGCCTATTGTTAGTATTCTTTTGGTCCAAAAAAAACAACAATGCAAAAACGTAAACTAGGAAACAGCAATTTAGAAGTATCGGCAATCGGACTCGGTTGCATGAGCATGAGCCATGGTTACGGGCCGGCAGGCGATAAAAAGGAAATGATAAAAGTGATTCATGCTGCCGTGGAACAAGGGGTAACGTTGTTCGATACCGCAGAGATTTATGGCCCTTTTATCAACGAAGAACTCGTTGGCGAAGCACTGGCACCGTTCAGAAACGAAGTTGTAATTGCCACCAAATTCGGATTCCGGATAGATCTGAACCAAATGAAGCAGACAGGTGTCGATAGTCGCCCGGAAAATATCAAACGGGTGGCCGACGAATCCCTGAAACGGCTAAAAACGGATGTCATCGACCTGTTTTATCAGCATCGTGTCGACCCGAATGTGCCGATCGAAGATGTTGCCGGCACAGTTCAGGACCTGATTCGGGCCGGGAAAGTGCGGCACTTCGGGCTTTCTGAAGCAGGCGCCAACACAATCCGCAAGGCACATGCCGTCCAGCCGGTTTCGGCGCTTCAAAGTGAGTATTCGCTCTGGACAAGGCAACACGAAAAAGAAATCATTCCCGCCATCGAAGAACTGGGAATAGGCCTGGTTGCTTTCAGTCCGCTCGGTCGGGGCTTCCTGACCGGCAAACTGGATGAAAATACCCCGTTAGCCGAAGGTGATTTCCGCAATAACCTCCCCCGCTTTACACAGGAAGCGCGCAAAGCTAATCAGCCACTGGTTGATTTGATTCGCAAGTTCGCAGCAAGCAAACAGGCAACACCAGCCCAAATTGCCCTTGCCTGGGTGTTGGCACAGAAACCCTGGATCGTACCCATTCCAGGCACAACCAAGCTGCATCGCCTGACTGAAAACAATGCAGCAGCCTCCATCATACTTACCGCCGATGAGCTCCAGGAATTTGAAACGGCTTCTGCACAAATTCAAATCGTTGGCCCCCGGTATACCGATCAAATGGAAAATGCAGCGGGGCTTTGATCCGTAACCAACACTCTAACCGGAAACAAATTTCACAGAAACAAAAACACATAACTGAAACATGACGTCTCCATTTAAATCACTGCTCATCACAGGATTTCTGCTCATTTTCATTGCGCAAGCGTATTCCCAAACCTTCACCCGGCAACAGGTCACCGACGATTTAACGTACTTAAGAAGCAGGATGGAAATTTTCCATCCAAAAATCCAATTGTACAATCCTGATTTCAATACAAAAGCGGACAGCGTGCTGAAACTGGTGCACGATAATATGTCGCGCCTGGAAAGTTTTAAGTTGGTTTCACAACTGGTTGCCCTGGGCAACGAAGGGCATTACAACGTAGGCCAATGGAACGATTCGGTACACGTCGGTTTTCTCGATAATGCGTACCGTTACATGCCGCTATCAGTATATGTGCTGGATGGCCATATCTATGTAAAAACCGATGTGAGCAATGAAAATGCGTTGCAAACCGGTGATGAGATCCATTCGATAAACGGGCTGTCCGTAAAAGCAATACTTGACCGCTTCAAACACTACCTGCCGGTCGACGGGCACATCCCTACCCGACTGTACCAAAGGCTTACCGCTGGCTTCAGCTGGCTGTACTATTTGTACATCGGGCAGCCTGAGGCTTTTGAAATCGTGTATACGCCGTATCGTGAAACGCAGCAAAAAACGGTCAGCATAGAAGCGCTGACTCAATATCAGCAATCAGAAAACTATAAAAAGAATGTCGGCAATGTAACTTCCGAACCACCTCCAGGGCCTGTAATCGACGATTACTATACGTATGAAATAACGGACGGAACGGGCTGGCTCAACCTGAAAAGTTTTAATTGGCAACTGGTGGAAAAATTCAAGGTAGACGCCAAAAAACTGTACACCTCAATTTTCAAGGAATTAAACGAAAGAGCGGTAAAAACGCTGGTAATCGATTTACGCGACAACAACGGTGGCAGAAACGAGTTCGCTGACGAGATGCTGCCATTTATTTTAAAATCGAACAGCAAGGGCATTTATAAAACCAGCATCTCCTGGAGAGGCAAACAAAAACCATTCAAAATCCCGTCGATGAGTAAATATGCCTTTCAGGGTAAAATCTATGTATTGGTCAATGCCGGCACATTTTCCAGTGGTGCTTCGCTGGCCCGTTACCTGCGCGAATATGCCGATGCTGTGCTGATCGGCTCGGAAACCGGCAGCCGGTATGAGGGTTTTGTTGCGGGATCCAGTCAGGGCATTGACCTGCCCAACCTGAAGGTGCGGATCGGCATCCCGCGCTACCTGACGGATTTCCCGCCGTCTGGCAAACAAAAAACCTCGAACCGGGGGCTGATGCCGGATCATACCATTACGTATTCCATTGATGATAGGATTGAGAAGGTGGATAAGGAACGGGCTTTTTTGGAGCGGTTGCTGGAAAAAACAGAGTGATTTCAGGGTTGCCGAATAACTTCTAACACAGCAGGTTTTTAAAATTAAGATATCTGAGTCAGACGGAATTTGAATTAAGTTTGTTTGCCTAATTTAAATCAAATTTGACTGGCTTCTCTGACCATATTGCCTGCACTGCCCTTTCCCTGGAAGTTCTCGGAAAGGGCAGTGTTTTTAGGCTTTAACAAGTACAAGGAAGTTACCAAATTCGAAAAAATCAATTGCGAACTTTAGGTTATACTGTTTTGATCATGCAATGATTCCACTTCACTAAAAAGAAACAAAATGAATATACCTGATAAAAATGAAAAGTTTCCCCTGCCAAACTATGACAGACTCTGTTTTCTAAAAAACATTGTCAAAAACCCGAACATCATTGTAGGCGACTATACATACTACGACGACTTCGAAAACGTAGAAAACTTTGAAAAAAATGTAAAATATCTATTCGACTTTACCGGCGATAAATTGATCATTGGAAAATTTTGCATGATCGCCTCCGATGTGACATTTATTATGAATGGCGCCAATCATTTAAGTGAATCAATTTCCACCTATCCGTTTGCCATATTCGGCCACGATTGGGCGAATGCAATGAAAGGAAAAACTTATCCGTACAAGGGTGATACGATAATTGGAAATGACGTGTGGATCGGGTATGGGGCAACTATAATGGCTGGTGTAAAAATTGGAGATGGTGCCATAATTGCTACGAAGTCAGTTGTTACAAAAGATGTAGAACCATATTCCATAGTGGGTGGAAATCCGGCTAAAACTATTAGACCACGATTTCCGGAACAAATAATAAAGGAATTACTTGAAATCCGTTGGTGGGATTGGCCTATTGAAAAAATCACAAAGCATGTTCAACGGCTCACGAGCAATGACATTGAAAAGATAAGGAGTGCCCAATAATTATTACCGTGTGAAAATCATAACCCAGCCACGGGGGGCCTGCCAACAATGATCTCCAAAGCAGGAAAGCATGATCTTCATCCTTGCCCCTGAATCCTCCTTGGAATTACTTTCCCGCAAACGGCTCTAAGCCTTATCGCTTTATCAGACCCGCTGGGATCATGAAAACAAACAAAAAACTTGCACGCATAGCCGGGGTATTGTTCCTGCTGGCCATGGTTTCAAGTCAGTGTGGCTATTGGAATGATCCTGGCACTTCCGATCATTCTGAATGAAATCGTACTGGGGATTTGGTTGATCATCAAAGGCTTTAATTCGGATGCCATGACAAAAGATTGAAAGGTCCTGCACTCGGTGCAAAAAACGCCTGTTATAAAAAAAGTAGTTTTTATAATTTCCACTATTGTATTTCTATTTTTTGGCTGCAAATATGAGCCGGTCAGTCAATACACCTACCGCCAGCCGGAACAATTGCAAGACGGCATTGCCGTTGGCTCGCTCGCAGCCGTAAACCTGGATTCCAGCCTGATCGAACTGGGCGTCCGGAACATCCAGGATGGGCGGTTTGGCGAAGTCCATTCCATGCTGATCTACAGAGACGGGAAGTTGGTGTTGGATGCGTATTTTCAGGGGCACAAATACCAGTGGGGTGCTCCCGACCATTATGGAGCATGGGTACCCTGGAATGCAACGATGCCGCACACTGTCCATTCGGTGAGTAAAAGCATCACGTCGCTCTGTATCGGGATTGCCCTCGACACAGGTTTTATAAAAAGTGTAGATCAATCCATTTTCGACTATTTGCCTGATCATCAGCAGTTCAATACGGAAGGGAAACAAGCCATTACCATTGAGCACCTGCTGACCATGACATCCGGGTTACAATGGGCGGAGTGGAATGCACCACTGAGCAGCGTGGAAAACGACCAAGTTGGGATTTACTTTGCAGATACGGATCCTGTCAATTTTATTTTAGACCGGCCCTTGGTTTTTACACCTGGCACACACTTCAACTATTCCGGCGGGAATATCCAATTGTTGCGCGCGATCCTGGAAAATGCCACCCGGATGCCGTTCGACAGTTTTTCTCAAAAATATCTATTCGAGCCGCTGCATGCAGATTCTTCGTATTGGTCGTTGCGCTTCAGGACCGGAGAAATAATGGCGGCCTCCGGTTTGAACCAGACACCGAGGGAAATGGTGAAAATCGGCACGGTAATGCTAAACAAAGGCATTTGGAACGGCGTGCGTATTATTTCGGAAAATTGGGTAGAAAAAAGCGGGCAATCCTTTGCCGGAATTTCGGGCATCAAAGTTCCCGGCGAAGACTTTGGCCGGGTAGGTTATTCCTATACATGGTGGACCAAGGAGTTTTCCAATTCAGGTCGGAAAATCAAGATGTATTGGGCCAATGGCTGGGGCGGACAAAAGATCATGGTCTTCCCGGAATTAAACATGGTCATTGTATTTACCGGCGCCAACTACATGTCAAAAGTGAAGGAACTTAAAATTCTTGAAAAATATGTTTTGCCCGCCCTCCGATAGATTTTTTCAATAAAAACTATCCGTAGTTTATGCTTAAAAACCCGTCCTACGGTTCGAACAGCTGAATCCGGTTTCCATCGGGGTCTTTGATCAACACCATACGTCGCCCGCTTACGGGGTCGGCTACTACCGTTCCTAAAAAATCCACGCCGGATTGTTCCAAAAAGGCAAGCCAGCGGTCGAATTCCGCCATCCGGAACCCGAATTTGAAAAGACCCGCGATCCGGGTTTTCGGCGGCGCCTCGGCCAGGATATCTTCAGGATAAATCGCAGCCTGGAGTTCCAGCAATTCGAGCAGTACTGCCCCACGCTTCAGGTTGGCCTGCTGGAAGCCGATCGCTGCATTTTCAGCGCGGTCGATCAAGGTGAAACCTAAGTTTTCCGTATACCAGGCAATGGATGAATCAATATCCCGGACAATAATTGCTGTGAAAAACGCCTCGGGGTCCGGCAGCGAATCCGCTGTTTGGGCGGTTCCTGGAAGGGGGAGCCACAGGCCGAGGGCGAGCAAAATGTATTTTATCATTTGGTAAATTTAGTGATTAGTAGAGTTAATAGCATTTTACTCCACCTCCAACTTAAGAGTATTAGATTGACAATTAGTCTTAACTTGATGGCTATGAGGATGAGTTGATGCGTCGAAACCAACATTCAGCCCTTCCTCATTCTACATCGCCTTCATTGGTCGTTTCCGCTGCCGGGGGCGCCAGGGTAAATCCGAGTTGCTGATTGGAGTCGAGGTTATCCCAAACAGCCAATTCGTCCGACATTTTACCGTCTTTTATCCTAGTAATGCTGATTCCGTTTATGGATACAAATTTTCCGGTTGCCGGGAGCATCCCTTCGGCCAGCAGGCCGGTGTTGGTTGCCGTCCAGGTCCACTGCGTAATCAGTTTATCGCCATTCAGATACGCTTCGTTGATCGTAAGGTTTATGTTTGACCACACCGATCTTACCCCGGCCAAATGCTGTTTGAATTCACCCAGGTTATTCGTCGTACCTGCCGGGCTGCTTCTTTTATAGTCGGCGTTACAAAGTTCGTCGGCTAGAGCCGGGTTGGTATTGTTCCACATTTGGACAATTTTATCGTTAAACACCCTGAGTTGTTCGGCGGTCATTATTTCAGCCGGCGCCTGGCAGGCCGTAATGAAAATGGCAATTGCTATTGCCGCAGCATTGAGCAGGTTGGTACAAATTGAGCGCGTTTTCATTGAATCAAAAGTTTTACTACGTGAATGAATGGATAATCCCTCCTCCATTGTGTTGCACAAGCATTAAATCCCGCCAATAGCCCATTGCGCAAGATGAAAATAAACAAAACAGCGGTTATCCCATCGCATTTTGTGGGACACTACTTACCTTTCATTCCATTATTCATCTATAAAACAACGTCTTAACTATGGAAATCAACTTAATCGCAATTATCGTAGCCGCACTCGTACCTATGGCGCTCGGCTTTATCTGGTACCACAGCAAGGTATTTGGAACAGTCTGGATGAACGCCGCCGGCATGACGGAAGAAAAGATAAAAAGTGGCAACATGGCCCTGATCTTCGGTTTGTCCTTCCTGTTCAGCATCATGCTCGCCATGGAGATGAATTCCGTCGCTATTCACGATGCCTTTATTTACGGTGCGACTTACTATGCCACCAACCGGACCATGCAGCCCGAGGCAGGTTCAGAACTGGCCCAGTGGGTCGAATACTACCAAAACAACCTGGCCGCCTCAAACCACACCTTCGCGCATGGGTCGTTCCATGGGATGTTGTTCGGGATTTTCCTCGCGCTGCCGGTTATGGCCACCAATGCCCTGTTCGAGCGCAAGAGTTTTAAATATGTAGCGGTGAACGTCGGTTACTGGATCGTTTGCCTGGCCATCATGGGCGGGATTGTGGCAGCCTGGCGTTGATTGATTTTATTTCACCACCGAGACACGGAGAACACTGAGAAAATAACTCCGTGTTCTCCGTGTCTCGGTGGCGAAAAACAATCAACGCCAAGCCCCCCACCCTACCTCCAATCCACCAGCAAATCCCGCACCACCGTAGGCGCACCGCCGTTGTACAATATCCCCAACCCGCCGGCACTGTTTCCGGGCACAGCCAGCTCCATTTCCACAGCAGGCAGCACCGCGGCCGGATAGCCCGATGCATCATAGTCCGAATCCGTGGAAGCCTGCGCCAGGAGTTTACCCGATTTCATAGAGAACCGTATCGTGCAATTCGTTCGGTAGCAAGAGGTCGACACCGGCTCGCCAATCCGGGTCACTTCGCCATTTTGGTACCGGACAAAAACAAAATCCACCGAGTTGCCGTATTTGGTGGTGCGCTCGATGCGCAGGCCGTAGCCGCTCATCGTTTCGGCGTCGAATTTCAGCAGCACATCCATGTAGAGCGGGGCGACCGAAAAGCCCTGCCCGGCCGATTTGAAGGGCGCCACCAGGAGTGTCAGGTCCATATCCCCGTAGTTGTTGCCAACCGGTGTGTAACACATAAAGCCGGTACGTCCCTGCATCAGACCGCTGATGCCCTGGGCGCCATCCCGGCCATCGCCGTAATTCCAGGCATCGCCTGCCGCCTGTGGCCGGTCGGGGTCTTCGACACGTCGCCAGGTCCAGAAGCCAGGTAGCACCTCAGGTTGGTTGGCGGTGGACAGAATGGAAAAATCGGGATGCAAGGTCCGTTCACCCATAGTGCCGGCTTTCGCCTGGATCGGTTCCGGCAGAACGACCTCCACCACCTTACCCGGCAGACTGCGGATATGCCTGGGCGCAATAGTTGCCTTCAGATAATACCCGGCATCACCGGCGCTCAGCTGGTAATGCTTCAGCGGCTTGTCGAAGCGGGTGACCGCCACCGGGATCGCATTGCTGCCCGAATGGTCGGTGCAGCGGTACCAGGTGATGTTCGATTGGTCTTCAAAATCTGTGTCCAGCCGGTACGTCAGGCTGGCAGTGCCATCATTGGAAAGGGAAATGCGCGGCGACTCCCGGACCATCGGCGCCGGCAGGATTTCAGGGCCGATCGTCAGCACTGTAGCGGCTTCCAGGCCGGACGGCGTGGACGCGACAACAATCACCTCTTGGGCATCCAGACCGGTATTGGCTGGTATCACCTGGCAGCGCAGGCCGCCGTCCAGGATATTCAGTTTGGCGATGTCCTCTTCCGCACTCGTCCTGCGACTTGAAGTCGCAGGACGAGTGCGGAACGCCCAATGAATGGTTTCAGGCTGTATCTCCACATTCCCGAAGCAGAGCAGTTGTACCGACAGCGTGGCCGTGTCTTTCCCGGTTTCCAGACTGTTCCCGGTACTGCGCAACAGCAGTTGGGTCGGCAGCCCGGTGTAGCGTTTGCCTTGTGCCTGTTCGGCGCGCAGCACGCGGGCTTTGATGTGCATGGGGTCCCAGTCGTCGGAGCCTTTGAGCAGGTTGTAGGTGTTGTACAGCACGCTGCCGCTTTCGGCGATACGGTAGGCATCCAGGATAGATTTCCCGGCCATATCTACCGTGCAGGCCGGGTCGTTGGTTCCGATAGACAGCGGCCGCATGTTGATGCTGTTGCCAAACTGGTAGTTGCGGGCATCCGGCAGCGGCAGATCTTTCCAGCCGATGTACAGGTTGTCGTCATCGGCCTGAAAGCGGCAGTCCAATACGGCCAGCTGGCCACCGGCTTTGACGAAATACTGTTCGTTGCGCGTGATGGCGTGGATATCGCAATTCAGCAGCACCGCGCCGGTGCCGCGGGTGATATAAAACGGTTTGGAACTGTAAAAATCGAAGGTACTGTTCAGGTACAGTCCGGTGCTGCAAAGCGCATCGTCGGTGGATTCAAAATGGCAGCGGTCGAACAGCACGCGCTTGCCACCCACAAATGGGCAGAGGTTGAGACGGCTGATGAAGCGGGTGTTGCGCGCGACGATCTTGTCGCCGTCGCAGTGGATCAGCTGAGCCTGCACGATGGCCGAGGCCCGTTTGCTGCGGTTCAGCACAGGTTTCAGCGGGAATTCCAGATCGACATTGCAGTAGTTGCCGAAGGTGATGTTTTCAGCGCTGGTACCGTCGCCGTAAAAACGGAACATGGTGAAATTGCCCTTTGCCCCGAGGGTTTGTCCGCGGTTGCAGGCTAACACGACATTTTCGGGGCGTAGGTTCAGGCCGTAAATGCGGAGCCAGGCACAACGGATTTTCATACCGTAAGGCGCCCGTTCACCGTCTTCGGGCTCCCGGATGGCCGGATCGTCGGGGTCGTCGATCCAGTACACCCAGGGCGCCAGGTAGAGGGTCATGGGTTGGGCTTCGGTGCCGTCGGTCAGTTGGGCTGCGGCGCTTTGCACGGAGTTGAACACATAGGGATATTGGGCGGCCTGGGCGTCGGTAAGCTGGCCGTCTATGAAGAAGGCCTTGGGGCCCAGGGGGATGGTGTGTTTTTGGTAGATGATGCTGTGGCCCAGGAACTGGATGGGGTCGGATGGATCGAGGGATTTGTAGTCGGCAGGTTGCTGGGCTGTGGCTTGTTTAAGCAGGAGGATGGCGGCGAGGAGGAAGGTGAGTTTCATCATTTTAGTAAAGATAAACTGGATTTGGGGAGATAGGCTATACTTGGGTTTTGCAGTTTCCTTCAGGAGTATTTTTTTTGAGTTAAATTGCTGTCATAAAAGGCATTCGAGTTAAGCGCAAAAAAGTGCAATATGGTTCTAACAAATGGCTATTATTCAGTACCTCCTAAACCTTTTCATGATGCTGTATCAGGTTATGAATTTAAAGGCTATATGCATTTCGGATATTGGTTTTTAGGAGATGGAGTTGTGATACGTTGTAGTAAATCAAGTCAAAACGTCATTGAAGACTTTAGTAAGGAGGAATTTAACCTGAGCAAGCCAGGTGAATATTCTATTTCTGAAAACAAATTGGAAGTTATTTTTGATAAGGGATTGAAGTGGGAGTATAGAGAAGTATTTGATATACTATCAAATAATGAATTTGAAAATGAAAAAAGGAGTTTTAAGTTTGTTGAATGGAAACCATCAATATGAATCCTGATTCGAACTGCTGGCCCTTAGAAGTTATTGGGCGGCGGGGCACATAAAACAAATGCGCCATGAAAAGCACCATTGCATGGTGCATATTTAGAACGTCAATGAGCATAAATATTTAAAACAATGGACTATAAATATTATTTAGAAAAATTCAGAAAATCGGCTGACCGAATTGACAAAAAAATGCTAAGCGAAAAGCATCTTGAAATTCATGTTGGCATTACACTGAACGCTGTCGTTCTGAAATTATATAAAACTGAATGGGTGAATGACAAAACTGACCCAATAAATTCAAAGACAAGAATCTTTTTTGCGATTTGGGTAAATGACGAAACTTTAAAACAAAAAAAAGTACTTTATAATATTCATGCCTTAAAACTTCGAGGGTTGAAGGGATATGCCATAAAAAGTCGTGCGTTTGCCGACTGTTTCAGAGAAGATTTTATAAGATTCAAGCAGAATTGGGAGAATGTAAGCGTGGAATTTGGACCATTAACATTAATTGAAGGCTGGGAACATTTTGAAAGTGCGGAACTTGAAAATAAAATTGTAAAACTTGCGAATAATTTTTCAAGCATAGCATATTTAATAGACAATACTTTGAAAAAATTTGAGCTGACAAAAATTTACTGATATGGACAATCTGCTTAAAAGCTCCTCCAACGCGACACCTGCCATAAATTGCGGCAAAATTCCATACGACCACGCACTCGCAACATCATTCAAAACCAGTATAAGAAAAATGACCAGTCTACCCAAAGTACTCAGCGCCCTTATCTTGATTTTCGCAGTAAACACCCTTGCCTGGGGGCAAACGCAACCCGACAAATTCCAGAAAACCGGAGAAGGCATTTTAACCAGCTTTAAAATAAAATAAAACTGAGCGTACCTACGGTATGGGCTCACATCCAATTAATCTGATTATCCGGTTCCTGCTCGAAATCACGGCACTTGTTTCCGTCGGCATGTGGGGGTGGAAGCAAAATGACGGATGGCTTCGCTACGTGCTTGCCATCGGCATTCCACTAATTTTGGCCACCATTTGGGGTACCTTCAACGTGCAGGATGACCCAAGCCGCTCCGGCTCGGCGCCAATTCCCACACCCGGGCTCATTCGCCTGGCCATTGAACTGGGAATGTTTGCCCTGGCAATATGGGCCCTGTACGATTCAGGCTTTACCAAAGCCAGCCTGATTATCGCTATAATTGTGCTGCTGCATTACCTGGCATCTTACGACCGGGTTATCTGGCTGCTATCGAAGTAAAGTTATTCGCATAAATTATTATTTCTTAATACTACACCTGTACCATGAACAACATCCAGCACAAATCCATCGCAATCCTATGCATCGCCCTGGCCATCCCTTTCCTCGGCACTTCGCAAGACAGTTTCACCGGTGAACTGCCCTTTGCCGTGCACAAAACCTACCCTTACATTTCCCTTACAACCGGCAAACTGAAGGTTGCCAATACTCTGATGGATCTCAACCCGCATTACAAGCCATCCTGGATCAGGGAGTACCTTTCCGTCGAACTCTCGGTAAGCCATGAGGGCACGATTGAACAGGCAACAAGCAAAAGTGAATTCCTCACGCAGCAACAGAAAGACCTCCTGCTGATGGCCGATGTAAATAAATCCATTTCGATCAAGGTCCGGTACATGCCGGAGAATACCTTGAAACACAATGACCCAAAGGAAATCGATTTCATGTTTACCATCGATCCGGACAGCGACGCACAATTCCCCGGTGGACAAGAGCAACTGGATCAGTATCTGCAGGAAAACGCCATAGATAAAATTCCCGGTAGCAGTTTCACAGGCTACAGTCTTGCTGCCGTAAAGTTTACCATTAGCGAAACAGGGGATGTATCTAATGTGCATGTCTTTGAATCCTCGAAGGATGAAAAAATAGATGCTTTAATGGCCGAAGCTATTCGCAACATGCCCTCCTGGAAACCCGCAGGCTATTCCAACGGCATCTCCGTAAAGCAGGATTTTGTGCTGACCGTTGGGAACATGGAAAGCTGTGTGGTTAGTCTGTTGAATATCCGCCGGGATTGATAGGATACCGTGCTGCCCCCCCCCCGGGCAAATGCCTGCACATTCCACCGCTGCATTAAATTTGACAGAGCATCGATCTTTTTTGAGGAAGTCTATATTTCATCGCGAAACTGATGATGCCGTGTGCATTGAGGGTATCTCAAAAGAGAGAAATCTGAAATGCCCGCCGTAGAATATTTTATTTACCACGGAGAACACGGAGAATTAAACTCCGTGTTCTCCGTGTCTCCGTGTTGAAAACTAGGAACTGCTTGCGCGTGTGAGGACTTGTGAGACACTCTCAATAGCATAACCACCTCCAATATTTCGCGCCCCACTTTCTTTGATATGCAGAAGCCTGAAGCAAACCACTGCTATGGCCAATGCACTTTCTATTTCAGCCTTTCCAACCGAACTAGGCACTTACTATTTTCTGCTTCGCCAATCTGGTCTGCTGCGCCCAAAAAAATTCCCATTACCGCCCGATTTCTGGCAGTAATGGGAAAAGCCCTAAACAGACACAGGAAGCGGCGCTACTGCGTCGTTACCGTCACAGAAACCTGGTTAAAAAGCCCGTCTCTGTTCGTAACAGTAAAGGTGTATGTTGTTTGTTGGCCGGAGGTGGGGTCAACCGTAGTCGTATAGTCGTAGTTGTAATTGTCGCCCTCCGACCCGGAAAGCGTCTTGTTAAAAACGCTTGTGGGTGTTCCGCCATTGACTGATTTCGAAATGTCAAACTGTTTCAACACATCCTTGTCTTCCGTTTTGGAAGCATTGATGCCCATGGTAATGGAGGTGCCGGCAGCAAGTGTTACATCCGTGCTGATATAGCTCCCACCTGTTTTAAAACTGATATCCGGCAGGAGGCCTTCGTCTTTCTCACAAGAGGAAAGAGCGAAAAGCAGTGTCGAGGTAAAAATTAATAGAAACGCGTTTTTAATTTTCATTGTAAACTAAATTTATGAATGTTTAAATCAGTTAAAAAGTAGTTTTATTCCAAGCGAAAAATTCCGCCCCATATTCAATAAGCCTAAATTTTTAAATCGGGACAAGTGGTCATAATAGGCTGTATTTAATAGGTTATGTATGTTTAAAAACCCTTCGATCTCGTTTTTTCCTGTTTTTAAATTTAATGAAACACCGGCATTCCAAATTGAATATTCGGGCGTACTGGTCTCGTTCGGCGCTGTGTTATTTTGCGCACTATAGTGTTCCAAATTAGTAAAAACCCGAATTCCGGTTTTTTCGTGGATATATGTTTGCCAGGTAATTTTCGACTCTATTTTTTGTGCAGGCAGGAAGGGTGTGAAACTGCCATCTGCTGTTTTACTGATCATTCCAGAATACCCTAATTTCAATTGCACATTTTTATATGGTTTCAGGGTTGCAGAACACTCGCTGCCATATTGATGCGCATCCTGTTGTTTGTATTGGTATACCGGAAAGCCAAACCAGCTTTCTTGCACCGGCGTCAAATAGATATAGTTTTTGAAATAATTGAAAAAGGGGCTGCACCAAATTTCAATTACGTTGGTGTTCCAGGCTGCCAGGAAATTAAAGGAAAATATCTGTTCATTTTTGAGATCGGGATTACCGATTTCGTAAGTAAAAATGCCTTCGTGCAAGCCATTTGAGGATAGCTCGGCCAAATTACCAATGCGCACACCCGTAGCGATGTTCGCTTTCAGATTGATTTGTTTTGAAGGGTAATAACTCAGACCGCTTAAAAAATTATAATACGGCGAAAATTTTTCAAAGGGACGCACTTCCTGCTCCGGCCCGTTCACCGAAGGCGTGAAAAATGTTTTTATCCATTTTTCCCCAACGCCAAAACCATTTTCAATCGTCCATTTATTGTTGATCGTATGTTCGTGATTTACAGACAAATTGCTCTCCTGCATGCTGGCATCGGGCACTATTTTTCTGGCCCCGTAATTAGTATTGTCTTCAAATGCATTCAGGTTTGAAAAGATCAGCTTGTTTTTTTCATTTAACCTGTATTCCAGTTTTGCCAAACTTTGAATCGTCAATAAATGCATATTCAAACTAATGGCCCCGCCGCCTTCATTCTCCATCCGTCTATTGGATTGCACACCGATATTCACATTCAGTTTTACTTTCTCGTTTATCCGGAATTTATTTTCTGAGGATAAAACATTGAGCAATACAAGATGCGCGGGGTTTTCATCCAGCGCCCTGCTCCACCGGTTATCGGGAAAAACAAAATTGTAGATATCGTTAAAAATAAATCCGAAACGGTTGAAGGAAGCAGAGAAATTGTTGGTGGAAACCCAGTTTTTCTTTTCAAATCCAAAAGTAGATTTCAGATAGTAGCCATCGAAACGGCTGTTCAACACCCGTTGGGATTTCCCATCGCTGTAATCCGCATTGTTATCGACGCCGATCCGGATGCTCCACCATTTGTTTTTATGGGATTTTTTATATCCCGCTTGCAACATGCCTCCCAGGGTGTTGCTGTTAACATTCAAACCGATGTCCAGTTGCCGGCTTTCAGGCAGCGGTTTTTGTTCTTCAATTAAATTTATAACACCACCTATTGCCTCTGCTCCGTATAAAATGCCGATAGGTCCTTTTATTAATTCAACTTTGGAAAGGCCAAAGGATGTCAAACCCAGCCCATGTTCTTCCTGCCATTGCTGATTGTCGAAACGCAGACCATTCAACAATACCAGCACCCGGTTGCCATACAGCCCCCGGATCACAGGCTTGGCAATACCGTTTCCGGTGGAAAGTACCGAAACGCCCTCCGTTTGTTTTAAAATGTCACAAAGGTTAAACTGGCTGCTGGCCTTCAGGCTGTCTAATTTAATTTCAATAATATTCAGGGGGGAAAACGCAGGTTTTTCTTCTTTGTACCCACTGATCACAACTTCGTTCAACTTTAAGGTTGTCGTATCATTTTCCTGGGAAAATACATTGAACGCTGTTATAAAAATTATTATTAAAACTATATAAAACTTCATCGCTGTAGTTAGCCTATGCTAATACTAATAAGGTTGTTAATCCATAAGATGCATATCTGCATAAGCGCGTGCAGGCCAGCTGCAGGTTTTATGCGGCGACAAACTTAGCCAAAATCTGATACGAGACAGCGCTCAATGTACCAGCATACAATTTTTCAAAACAAACATCCGGTATCGCGGCACAACATGCCCCGATGACTGCAGAGCACCCAGATTCGTGAATTCCATTATCTTGCTTGCTGCTCCCTTTTGTATGTCAAAACCTGCATTAACTCAGAGACCTTGCTGATATACACCCATGACTATTCTCCTGTAAAATCAATTGCCATAATACCGGCACCTGCGTGTCTGCCACAACTACTCATCAACTTGTACAGTGTCATGAGAGAATTTTTTACGTGCACTTTATTTCTGCTGGCTGGAATCGCCTGCTACGCTCAACTCCCCCCGGTTTTCGGCCCCGAATACACCGCCATTACCCAACAGGACGAGCTGACCCGCACCTACATTTCGCCGCTTCGGGTTATGTGGACGTCTGATACAACTGGGGGGGTAATCAAAAATACCGAGGTGCTGCTAAAACCGGGAAACAGTCAGTCGACCATGGACCGGCAAACGCAGTTTTGCTCCATAAAAAGTACCGACACCGACACGGCCTCCATTTTGCTCGATTACGGCAAGGAATTGCACGGCGGGCTGCAACTGGTCATGGGTGGCTCGTCGCGCCGGGAGCCGTCGCTGGTACGCATTCGCTTTGGCGAATCTGTCGGCGAAGCAAACAGCCAGACCTATAACTCCAACTGGCTGATGGGCTTTTCCACCGACGATCACGCCAAACGCGATATCATCGTGGAAATCCCGCGTTCCGGAATCTTTGAGATCGGAAATACCGGTTTTCGCTTTGTCCGGATCGACCTGCTTCAACCGAATACCCTCATTAACCTGAAGGAGGCAAGGGCCATCTTGCGCTACCGAAATATCCCCTACCTGGGCTCCTTCAAAAGCAGCAACCCCAGGCTGGACTCCATCTGGCTCACCGGGGCCTACACCACCCACCTGAACATGCAGGAATACCTGTGGGATGGCATCAAACGCGACCGCCTGGTTTGGCTGGGCGACTTTCACCCTGAGCTAAAAACGATCACGAAAGTATTCGGCTACAACGAAGTGGTACCGCGCAGCCTGGATCTTGCCTGCGCGCAGTATCCGCTTCCCAACTGGATGAACAACATGTCGTCCTATTCCTTTTGGTACCTGATCATTCAGTACGACTGGTATATGCAAAACGGCGATTTGGATTTTCTTGAAAAACACCGGGCGTATATCGTCGGGCTGATCGATCTGATCGCGTCGAAAATTGATGCGGATGGCGCAGAGGAGATGGGTAAATTCCGCTTCCTCGATTGGCCATCCAGCCCGAACAAAGCCGGGGTTGAAGCAGGGTTTCGGGCATTGCTGGTGTGGGCCTTAACCGATGCCCGAAAATTGTGCGAAGTGCTCGATGAAAAGGAGGCCATGGCGACCTGCACTGCCGCCATAGCCCGCTTGAACCAAAATGTAATGGATCACAACAACCTGAAACAGGCCGCAGCACTGATGGCTGTCGCCGGCTTGCTGGACCCTGTGAAAGCCTGCAAGGAGGTGGTTGCGATTGATGGCGCCGCGCGTTTTTCCACGTTTTACGGTTTGTACATGCTCGACGCGCTGGCTATGGCGGATATGCACGATGAGGCAATCGACATCATCCTGGCCTACTGGGGCGGCATGCTGGATATGGGCGCTACCACTTTTTGGGAGGACTTCAATATTGAATGGATGGAAAACTCGGCCCGTCTCGATGAATTCACACCGGCCGGAATGAACGATATCCACGGGTCGTTTGGCGCATATTGCTATCCGAGTTACCGGCACAGTTTGTGCCACGGCTGGTCGTCCGGCGCAACAGCCTGGCTGACCGAAAATGTCCTGGGGATAAAAATTCTGGAACCCGGTTGTAAAACATTAAAAATCGAACCGCATCTCGGTTCGCTGGAATGGGTGGAGGGTAGTTTCCCTACCCCGCTGGGCGTTGTTCGGGTTAAACATACCCGACTGGAAAATGGGGAGGTTGAAACTAAAGTGGATGCCCCGGATGGAATTACGATAGAAATGAATTAATTTACTCACCGCGTCAGCCAAACGACCCCTACCCCACTCCCTGAATTTTCCAACAAAACCAATTTCCCGCCCTCAACTTTCTGCGGATCAACGATAATAGCTCCGGTCGCCGGATCAATCCGTTTCACAAAAAAGGAGCCTGTCTCTCCGCTTAAATCAAAAGAAACGCTGCCGCCTTCGGCATAAGCAATATACCCAAGTCCTTTTTTGCCCAATGTCCACTGCTTCGCAGTCGGATCGTCCAGGTCGATTGGTTTCATTAGAGCAGCTTGCTCCAAAAAGGCAGCATCCGCAACCGGAGGAATGCCTGCAAATGAGCCCCCGGCCATAAATTCCGCCCAACTGCCGCCAGGCCCACTGCGGCGAGAATACACAACGGCCTTGTCCGGATAGCGCGTGCGCAGTTCCCGCACAGCCCGGTACACCTGCTCCGGGCTGCTTTGGCCGGGCTCCATAATCCGGGCATACTGGCGGGCTGCCAGGTTTACGCCGCCCGGTGGCGCATACAGCGAACTATCCGAGCGGTATTGCCATTGGAGCACATCGATGATATCCACCACCGCGGCCCGTTTCGGATCGGCGAGTATGGCCTCCTGCACATCCCGGGTACCCGGCAGCATAACCAGCACATCCCGGTGGTTTTCCTGTTCCCATTCCGAAATTACGTCCAGCCAGAATTGCGCAAAATGTAGCGGGCCGGTGTACTCCAATCCAAGGTGATGGATGATGTTTGCATTGGTACTGAAATTGTCCAGGTTCTTCCGGATATACTTCCGGTGGTACGCCCGCCGTACTGCATTTTCAACATCGTAAAACGCTTCGGCCATGTACACCCGCTTGTCGCCGGCATAAGCAGTCGGTTCGGCAAAGCCCAAATCGTTGATATTGTTGGCCGAGCGCCAGGGATAATCTGCCCAGTGCGCGCCTTCTTCAATGATGTTGTGTTGCAGGTAATGCTCCTGCACCAGCAGCAATCCACACTGGTCGGCCAGGTCGGCAAAGGTTTTCAGGCGGTTCCAATACCAGTAATTCCATTGGTTCAGGTCGTATTTACTCAGCCGGTCATAGGCTTCCCCTTGCCCGCTTCGGCTGAAAGGCTGTTCCAGAAAAGGCGTCCACACATCCGCATCCGCGCGCATGGTCCGGGCATGATCATCGCGGCGGCGTTCGTACCACAAACCCGGAAACTGCATCATGCCGAACACGTGGTTTGCAGCCATATCCGCAACCAGGGTATCCAGATCATCCGTCAGGCCACGGCCAACACGACCGGGCACATAGCGTACGATATTCGGTGGCGGATTGTTCACATAACTGGGCCGTGTCGATCCGCGCCACAGCGAGGTCCGGTTCAACCTTCCGGTGATCAGGTGGCTTTGACAAGTCAACAAACCGTTTTGAAGGGCAATTGGGCGGGAAATCGGCGGTGTCGGTGTCGTTTTTTTTAGTTTCAAATCCGGCAGTCGGCGGGCTTGTGCTATCCGGTTTTCCAGCGGGTATTTTGCGATCATTGAATCGATCCAGTTGTCCATGGTCAGATCCGACGACAAGGCGTGCTGCCCCATTTCGACGGCATATTCGGGTTGCGGAGCAGAGGTTCTGCTGGTTGTGTATACCCAAATTTTATCCTCCTCTATCGAAGGCCGACCCAGGCGTTGCTCCAATTGCGCATAAAAAATGCTTTCCGGCTTCAGAAACTCCGTAGCCAATTGATGATCGCCGCTGCCATAGCCTTGCGCCCAGCTCCCGTAGGCCCAGTTTTGGGCGGTGGGTGGTTTGTCGAGGTAAATTTTTGCGGCCCGGCACTGCCACAACAAGGAGTTAGCCGCAGCCCATCCGGCGCCTTGGGCATCTACGTCGCGGTAGCCAAAACTCAGATTTCCGCCAACCACAGTGGCTTTGTCAAACAACACGCCACTGCTCCAACCGCCGATCGCCCCGCTGAACTGAATGGGCAAATACGCATAACATTGAACAAAAGCAGTTGGTCCGGGCGCTGTAAACCCGGTGGAAAAAGCATGGTAGGCATACTCCGAGTAGCAGCGCTGGAACAACACCTGCTGGCCGAGGGAATGAAAAGCGTACCGCCGGAAATTGCCCGTTTCGCCGATAGGTTCCAGCGATTTGCAATCCTCTACCGTCACCCGCCGCGCGGTTTCCCATACGGCAACTGCCGAGCTTACAAAATTCCGGGCGCGTACCCGGCGCACCCAGACGTCCGTGGCATTGTCCACGGTGATGGCCATCCAGCGGTGGTTTTCATCTTTCAGGTTGGCCGGGTTGTAGGTAGAAACGAGATTCAGGTTTTCAACGCCGATATTTTCAATGCGCTCCGGCCAGTGGTATTTCAGCACCTGGCCGCCGCCAAATTCCGGGTCGATAGCGGTCGTTATTGGCGCATCGACGGTAATTGAATTGGCGGTAACTGCTGCAACGGTCCGGTCCCAATTCAGGTCGAAGTCGCCGGGTTGCCAATGCGTCAGTTGGTAATCCACCTGAAGACCGATCTTGTCCGTCCCCAGCGCTGAAATCCAATCTGCCGTGGATGGCCGATGGACGAGCACCTGATCGCCAACTTGGAACGGATGCGGGGAATCGAAAGTGAAAACTGTGCTGTTCACCGGGAAATACCTGTTGGAAAGTGCCATAGAATCCACAATGCGGCGCCGGCCTTGTCCGGCAATGCGGATCAATGTTTCGCGGTCCAGGCCGGTGGCGGTCAGCGTCGTTTCCCGATTTCCACTGCCCCGCAACACCACGCCTGAGCGGCGCATCAGCAACTGCCCGGTTACCTGGAAATTGCCTTTTTCCAACAAAACGGCGCCCCGGAAACCATCCTGGTCTGCCGGCAATTCCCCGACAAAATCCAGTGCCTGCTGAATGTTTGCCGTTGCGTCGCCGGCTTGATGTGGCACGATCACTTTTACCGGAATATTGGGTATGGGCAGCTCGGAAGCCCGGTACCCGCAATATGAAAAGTCGGGTACCCGGTCGCCTTTTTCTGTTTGGTGAAAGATCAGCTGGCCGGTTTTGGTGATTTCGATGGGCGCTGTTTGTGAAAATGCAAAGCATTCATAAAGAAGGGCGGGCAGCAGGAATAAAAACGTTTTGAATTTCATGGTATCAGTGCTTGTTGGCATTGGTTTACAGCCAATTCTATCTATGTAGCAGTACAGCTGAATTTTGTAAAGATAGGGTGCCATAAGCGGAGCAGTCGGGAGATTTATCTTAGATTTCGTACACCAGAGCCCGTGCCCCCCTTTTGTCACAACGAGAAAACTTCTACAACTGAAATCAAGTAAAAACCCTTACTTTTGAAAGACAAACATCAAAATAACATGCGTGTAACAATTGAAGCATTTGATATTCACGAGGTTGAAAAAATCCTAAACCTTCTCAAAAGCCTTAATATCAAAAATATTGAGGTAATCCCAGGGCCCTCTGGGCAAACCCCTTCGATTACAAAAGGGGATAAGAAGATCGATCCTCGTGTGCTTTTCGGAATTTGGAAAGATGCTCCACGGAGTCTTGAGGCGATACGAGGCACAAATTGGAAACGCGATTGGAATGCTTGACCTATGATTCTGTGTGACACAAATATCTTTATAGGCGCTTTCAACGGTCGGCAAAACACAATTGATCAGTTAAACCAGATTGGCTTGGACCAAATTGCTTTATCTGCAATTACAGTAATGGAACTCCTCCAAGGAATGGGCAATAAAAATGAACTGGCCCAAATGAAAAAGCGTATCAAATTCTATGACATTGTCCAGATTGATAGCGCTATATCAACCAAAGCAATTGACCTAATCGAATCTTATCGACTGAGTCATGGTCTTCAAATCCCTGATGCAATTATTGCAGCCACATCTATCGTGTACCAAATTCCACTTTATACCTACAATTTGAAGGATTTCGATTTTATCCCGGAAGTAGCACTTTATGAAAACAAATAATTTTCAGTGCACTTCCTCTTCCCTGTCAATTGCTCGCTAACGCGGCGGCCTGAAAACACCTGTTTCTATTTTCACAAAAAGCTAACACAACCACATCTTTGATGGTGCATACTTTTCCGAACATTTACCCAAAGGAAATGTGCTCATATAGCTTATTCTAATTTTACAACAATTTGGATCAACGACTGAAAATACAACCTGAGAGATGCTTATTGATATTGATCTTATAAAAAGCCATGTAATCAACGGAAAAATTGACTTGGCATTAACCGAACTTTGTGAAGGCACGAAATCAACCACCTTTGAAATTGATAGCATTGTCATTGCCGCAAACTACAATAAGTGGAAGCAGGAGAAAAAGCTAGGAATTATTGATGAAAGGCAGGAGCAGCTGATTTATAACAAGGTAATTATTTCTATAATTGAGCTTCTGAATGAAATCACGACAAAATTCTTACACAATGAATTGAAATACAAAGAGGTGCGTTTTTTTGAGACAACAATGGAAAATCTAACGCTCCGAGAGAACAGGATTTATAGCAAAAGTTTTGATCATAAAACCACCAAGCATATAGGTTGGGAATTATTAATTAATTCCCCGCGATTAAAAGTAGACCTAAATAATTATGTGAAATGGTATATTGATTTACCAAGTGGTGAGACTACACCGAAATATTCCACGGAATTTCGCTTTACGCAGGGATGGTCAAATCCTTGGGTTGCAGGTTCTTGGGGAAAGAAATCCTACGACCAATTAGATATTGGATGCTATACAATCTATTTTGAAATCCAGGGAAAGCAAGTGATTGAAGAACAGTTTTTTTTAGAATAAGCCTCTCAACTAATCCAAAGGTTCCAAAATTTGAACTGAGCTTATCATCACCATGACAAACGACTATCTCGAAAGCGTAACAAAACAATTCAAGTACTACAAATTACTTGGTGATAAAACCTTTGCCCAGTTGACTGACGACAAGCTGTTTTGGCAATACAACGACGACAGCAACAGCATCGCCACCATTGTCAAACACATTTGGGGAAACATGCTTTCCCGGTGGACGGATTTTCTGACCTCCGACGGTGAAAAAACGTGGCGCGACCGGGATGCTGAATTTGAAAACGACATCGCCAGCCGCGAGGAACTTTTGGAAAAATGGGAAGAAGGATGGGCCTGCGTTTTTCAGGCGCTTGAACCTCTAACAACAAACGACCTGGATAAGATCATCTATATCCGAAACCAGGAGCACACAGTGATAGACGCCATCAGCCGGCAAATTGCCCACTACGCCTATCATATTGGCCAGATCGTTTACCTGGGTAAAATGCTGGCTGAAGCAGGCTGGACATCGTTGACGATTCCCAAAGGGCAATCCGAGACATTCAATGCGGAGAAGTTTTCCAGGCCAAAACAAAAAGGCCATTTCGCGGATGACTTCCTGAAGGATGATCAAGCATAATTCGAGTTAGTGCCCTACCCTATCGCCTACCTAAAAAACAGCGTAAAAAGAAACCCAAACTTCCTCAACCTTTTTCGCTGAAAGTAGTTTCTACATGTCTGTGGCACTCTGATATTACCTCGCATCGCCTGCCGCTACGTATCTGTCCTAGCCAAACCACCACGACTAGTTTATTCAGGAAAACCCCTGCAGCAGAAGGCTGCGGATACCGATTATGTATTCCACATGATGCAAAACAAAAAGAGCACCCTTGCAACGGCCATTTTAGCAGCATTTGCAATTTTTAGCCCGTATACCTTATTCTCGCAATTGCCTGGAGCAGACAGCTTGCTTTCACCCATTACACTCCCCGATGCGAT
Source organism: Lewinellaceae bacterium (assembly GCA_020636075.1). GTDB lineage: Bacteria > Bacteroidota > Bacteroidia > Chitinophagales > Saprospiraceae > M3007. The sequence continues at coordinate 930,910 of JACJYO010000002.1, forward strand.
CGAGTACGCCCTCAAAAGGCAACCGGTGATCCAACAAGCGCTCTTAGACGAACAGATCACAGACTCCCAGATCCGGAGCAAACTGGCGGATTGGTACCCTCAAGTGCGATTCAACTACAACCTCCAACACAATTTCATCGTGCAGACCGCCATCATTGGAGGTAATGCCGTAAAACTTGGTGTGGACAATACTTCCAACGGCCAGTTTACGGCCAGTCAAACGATTTTCAACCGGGATGTTTTACTGGCAAAACGCAGCAAACAGGATGTCCTGTTGCAGGCTCAGCAAGCGACCAGTAGCTACAAGATCGACCTGGCTTCCGATGTGTCCAAGGCGTTTTATGATATCCTGGTTACCATGCAACAGATTAAGGTGGCAGAATCGAATATCACCCGAATTGAACGGAGTTTAAACGACGCCCTCAACCAATACCAGGCGGGCCTGGTAGACAAAATTGATTACAAGCGGGCGACCATAGCGCTGAACAACACCAAAGCGTCTAAAAAAAGCAATGAAGATCTGCTCGTCGCCAAAGTAGACCGGCTGAAGGCATTGATGAATTACCCTGAAAATGCGCCGCTGAATATTTCTTACGACAGTTTGCAAATGGAACGGGAAGCGCTGCTCGACACAATGGTAGTTCCCGATTTCAGATCCAGAATTGAATACCAACAACTCGAAACTCAACGAAAACTGCTGACTGCCTCCCTGGACTACAACCGGTGGAGTTTCCTGCCATCTGTAACTGCCAATGCCGCCTACAACCTGAATTTTCAGAATAACCAGCTCGCCGAACTCTACAACCGAAATTTCCCCAATGCCTACGTGGGACTTACACTGGGAGTACCGATCTATGAGGGTGGAAAACGGAAAGCCAATATCGCTGCGGCGGAACTGGAACTAAAACGGAACGAACTGGATTATTCGAACCTCAAAATTGCTGTAGACGCAGCCTATTCCCAGGCCTTAGCTGTTTACAAAAGCAACCTGACCAATTACCTTACCCTGCGGGAAAATGTGGAATTGGCCAAAGAAGTTTACGATGTCATTCAACTGCAGTACCGCTCCGGCATAAAAACATACCTGGAGGTGATCACCGCAGAAACGGATTTGAGAACCGCGCAAATCAATTATTACAATGCACTTTACCAATTGCTTGCCAGCAAAATTGATGTGCAAAAGACGCTGGGTCAAATCAAATACTAAGAATCAAATCACACCGGAATACCTTTTTAAATCATAGCCATGTCCGTCAGAAAAACAATTTCCTTTTTTGGTTTTGCTATAGTTGTCTTGCTTTCCGCATGTGGAGAAAAGCCATCCGGCCCCCCGCCTGCCCTGCCGATTCCGCAGGTAACCGTAGAAATGGTCAAGTTTACCAAAGCTGCCTATTTCGACGAATACCCTGCTACCCTAACTGCCCTCGACCAGGTTGAACTTCGGCCGCAAGTGAGCGGGTTTATTACTGGCGTCCATTTTAAAGATGGTGACCGCGTCCGAAAAGGCCAGCTGCTGTATACGATTGATGATCAACTCTACGCTGCCAACTATCAGCAGGCTACAGCAAATCTGCAGGTACAACAAGCCAACCTCAACAAGGCACAAAAAGATGCCAACCGGTACCATGAGCTCGACAAGCAGGATGCCATTGCCAAACAACTGGTCGACAATGCCGATGCTGCGCTGGAGGTTGCCCAAAAACAAGTGGAAGCAGCCAAAGCCAATCTCCAGGCCGTTCAAACAAATGTGAAATACACCAAAGTATATGCACCCTTCAATGGGGTGATCGGTATCTCCGCTGTTAAGGTTGGCACTGCAGTTACTGCGGGGCAATCGGTACTTAATACCATTTCTTCCGATCGCGAGCTTGCCGTAGATTTCAACGTAGATCAAAAGGAGATTTACCGGTTTATGACGCTACTGAATGGCAAACAACGGCCGAAGGATTCCACCTTTACCCTCGCCTTCAGCGAGGATGTATATCCCTATCCGGGAAAACTCGCCTTGCTTGATCGGGCAGTAAATCCGCAAACCGGGACGATTAAGGCCAGGCTGGTGTTTCCAAACCCCAAAAACATATTAATTGCGGGTATGAACGGCACTGTTCGCGTCAGGAATAACGACTCGAAAAATTCTATCCTGATCCCCTTCAAAGCAGTTACGGAACAACTGGGTGAATTCTTTGTATACATGCCCGACGATAGCAGCCGCGTTTCCCAACGAAAAATAGCCTTGGGAAAAGCATTGGGTCAGGACATCATCGTGAAGGAAGGCTTATCGGAAGGGGATAAAATTGTGGTGGAAGGCGTGCAAAATCTCCGGGAAGGCGCAACCATCAGAATAGCTGCTGCACCGGGCAGTGAAACACCTCCCAAACAATAACCCTGTTTCCATCAACTCTATCGCACATCCGCAATGATCGCAGAAACTTTTATAAAAAGGCCTGTCACAGCCATTGTCATTTCCATCGTCATCGTGCTGGTTGGGGGAATAGCCCTGTCTACACTCCCGATCGCACAATACCCTGCCATCACGCCGCCAACAGTTACTATTTCAGGCAATTTTATCGGGGCTGATGCACAAACTGTGGAGCAGACCACCACAACCGCTATCGAAACCCAGGTAAACGGGACGCCGGGCATGACCTACATGTCGAGCAACAGTACGGCCAGCGGACAGAGCTCGATCAATGTAAATTTCGAGATCGGGACGGATGTCAACATCGCCGCGGTGGAAGTGCAGAATCGCGTAAGTGTGGCGGAGCCCAGTCTGCCGGATGCCGTGAAACGGCTTGGCCTTACGGTGCGCAAGCGGAACCCGAGTATCATGGTTGCCCTGGCTTTCTATTCGCCCAACGGCACGCATGACGTCAATTTTATCGGCAACTATGTCAACATCTTCGTAAAAGATGCCCTCCAACGCGTAAAAGGCGTGGGCGACATTGTATCCCGGGCCGATGATTTCGGCATGCGGATCTGGCTGGATCCGGCAAAACTGGCAAGTCTGGGACTGGCAACCACCGATATTCTGGCAGCCTTGCAGGAGCAAAACCTGCAGGTAGCAGCCGGCACCGTTGGCGGGAATCCGCAACCTGTGGCTCAGACGTTTGAATACAGCGTGCTGACGAACAGCCGGATCAATACCACGGAACAATTTGAAAACATTATCGTCCGCACCGTACCGGCTACCGGAACAGTGGTTTACCTCAAAGATGTAGGCCGTGTGGAACTGGGTAAATTTGATTATGGCTCAAATGCTTTCGTAAATGGAAAACCCGCCGCTTTTGTACTGATCTATCAGGCGCCCGGCGCCAACGCACTATCCACTTTTGAAGGAATAAACAAAGCCCTGACAGAGCTCAAAAAGAATTTCCCCAAAGACATCGACTACCTCATGCCACTGGAAACCGTCACTGTGGTCAAAGCGTCTATGAATGAAGTACTGCACACCTTGTTTCTGGCTTTGCTGCTGGTCATACTGGTGGTGTTTTTGTTTTTGCAAAGTTGGCGGGCAACTCTTATACCAATTCTTGCTATTCCGGTTTCCCTGATCGGCACCTTCATTTTCTTTATTCCATTTGAATTTACCATCAACACACTCACCTTGTTTGCCTTCGTTTTGGCGATCGGTATTGTCGTGGATGATGCGATTGTGGTCGTGGAAGCCGTACAGCATTACATCGACCATGAAAAAATATCGGCCAAAGAGGCTACCCGAAAAGCGATGTCGGACATATCGGGCCCGGTCATTGCCATTGCCCTGATCCTGGCGGCTGTGTTCGTGCCGGTTGGCTTTATTCCGGGGATCGTTGGCCGGCTGTACCAACAGTTTGCCCTTACCATCGCGGTTTCGGTGATCATATCGGCATTTGTGGCCTTGTCGCTTACCCCGGCCTTGTGTTCCATCCTGCTCAAACCTGCCAAGAGCGAAACGGCCAAAAAGAACTTTTTAGAAAAATTCTTCGCCTGGTTCAACGGTGGATTTGGTCGACTGAACCGCCGGTATACCATGGGTGTGGGGAAATGGATCCGGGGTACGAAGGTCGTATTAGTCCTGCTGGTGTGTTTGTTTGCAGGGTTGTATTACATGTTCCAAAACAAACCAACCGGATTTATTCCATCGGAAGACGAAGGCCGCCTGTATGTCACCTACGAAATGCAGGAGGGCGCTTCTACCACCCGAAGCAAAGACATGCTGGTGAAAATCCAGGAAAGGGTACGCAGTATTCCCGGCGTTAAAATGGTAGGTGGACTGGCAGGTTTGAATATCATCAGCTTCTCCAACAAATCAAATGCCGGTACCATTTTCGTCTTGCTGAAACCCTGGGATGACCGGGCAAGCGAAGCCTTGCAGGCAAAAAACATTGCGAAGGAAATTCAAAAAAGGACCGCCGACATCAAGGAGGCGCGCATCCTGGTTAATAGCCCGCCTGCCATCCCGGGCCTGGGCGCTACTGCCGGTTTCACGTTTGAGTTGCAGCAAACTACCAGTACCGACGATATCAAACAGTTTGAAACTGTTTCCAAAAACTTCCTGGCAGCCCTGTCGCAACGCCCTGAAATTGGCCGGGCCTTTACGTTTTTTAATGCTCGCACGCCGAGTTATCAGGTTGATGTTGACAAAGAAAAAGCTAAAAAACTTGGGGTATCCGTGGCCGACGTTTACAGCACCATGTCCACTTTGCTGGGCAGTAGCTACGTTAATGATATTAATCTATACGGTCGGAATTTCCGGGTCGTAGTACAGGCCGACAGTAGTTTCCGGTCATCCATTGATGAATTAAACAAGTACTATGTGCGCAACAGCCAGGGCGGCATGGTGCCGCTTGGGTCGCTGGTAACCAGCAAAGTCATTGAAAGCCCATCCTTGATTTCGCACTACAATATTTACCGGTCTATCGAGATCAACGGTGTGCCGAAAGAGGGTTATAGTAGCGGCCAGGCTATTCAGGCGTTGAAGGAAGTAGCGGCGCAGACCCTGCCGGAAGGTTATAGTTATGAGTTTTCCGGTTTGAGCCGCGAAGAAGTGCAGGCGGGCAGCAGCTCGCTGATGATCTTCGGGATTTCCGTGGTGTTTGTATTTTTATTTCTGGCGGCCTTGTATGAAAGCTGGTCGGTGCCGTTTTCGGTATTGTTTGCCGTACCGATCGGAGCATTCGGGTCTATCCTGACCCTGACGTTGATCCCCAGCCTCAGCAATAATATTTATGCCCAAATCGGTTTGATCACCCTGATTGGTCTGGCTGCGAAAAACGCCATCCTGATTGTAGAATTTGCCAAAGAACGGGTGGACCGCGGCATTGATATTGTGACTGCGACCTTGCAGGCCGTGGATTTGCGTTTGCGCCCGATCGTTATGACCTCGCTGGCGTTTATATTGGGTGTTTTACCATTGGCTTTTGCCACCGGCGCTGCGGCAGAATCGCGCAAAACGATTGGCTGGACGGTATTCGGCGGCATGTTGGCGGCTACTACCCTGGCCATTTTCGTAGTGCCGGTTTTATACGTAGTGATCACACGACTCGCATACGGAAATAAATTGCAACGCCTGAACAGAAAGATTACGGATGATGATTAGGTGCTGCGTTTAAAACCCAAAGGGTTCAATTTGCTATCCATGCTGTAACAATATTCAACAACAGAAACCATGGCAACGGATTTGAAACAAATTGCAGCGGCATTTATCCAAACACTTCAAAACCGGAAGTCGGCGGAGGAGTTGATGTCGTTTTACCACCCGGATATTGAACAAATTGAATATCCGAATACCCTGACTAAAAATACAACCATTCGGAAGCTGAACGATTTGAAACTGGCTGCTGAAAAAGGGAAACAGGTATTGCAGAAAGAGGAATACCAGATTTTGAATTCCTACACCATCGGCAATACCGTTATTTTGGAAGCACTATGGACGGGGACCCTGGCTATTCCACTTGGGAACATCCCTGTGGGTGGACAGATGAAGGCCCATTTTGCACAGTTTTTTGAATTCAAGGACGGCAAAATTATCCGGCAACGGAATTACGATTGTTTTGAGCCATTCAATTAGCAATTCACTTTTTCCCAAAAGTATAAACTGCCCGCGCCAGCACCTGCCGGCCGATTTTTGGCAGGCTGGGCCAGCCGTATTTTTTGTTCAGGACATTGGTCGCTGTGACGTCTACCGATAGCCCGTTCAACCACTGGTAACCAATACTGGCATCTACAACCGTATGCCCAGGGATGACACCGGAATAAAAACTGTCATTGACCTGAAACTCGGCATCGTACTGAACATTAACGTTTGCCCGAAAACCGGAGGATGGTAACTGCCAATAGTAAAAACCCAGTCTGAATTTATCCTGGGGGAATTCCGGAGGCAATTTTGTCACTTCGGCTGCGGCAGGTTCAAACACATATTTAAACTCATGAGAGTAGGTGGCATGAAACATCAGCGTTTCCATGATGGAATATTGCAGCCCGACGTCAATGCCGGAATGCAAAAAATCGCCGTTCAGTTTCCGGCTTCCAAAAGCCAGGTGCGGGGGCCCGTCTGCAGGCATTTGCTCCGTTTCAATCAGGCCGGTGGGCGATAGTTCGCCATTGGGCATCGAGATAGTGTTACCTGCCAGTTGAAATATGCCGGCCAACCCCTGAAGGGTCCACCCGAAGCCGGCCAAAGCAGCAGAATCCAGAGAATTCAGCACCACAGCAGCCAGGTCATTCCCCAAAGTGGGCAAATACACGAGCGGACTTATCTGCTGTGCCTGGCTGTATCCATTGATTTGTTTTTCAAAATAAAACTCGGCGAGGAACTTAAGTCTGTCGGAAATGCGGCCGTTAAAGCCTACTTCAAAAGTGTTCCGCTGGTACAAACCAATGGGATCGACGTTTTGCAAAGGAATACTCGTCGTACCTTGAGAGAATCCATTGATATTGGGAATTTGGGATTGGAGGTAAGCCGTCATTTCGGGCCCAACAAATTGCGCCAAATTAGCGACCACAACCGAATAACCGGCCTGCAAGGGCATCCCGATGCCGGGGTTTTCGCCAATACCCGGGATAAAACTTACTGTGCTGGGATTTGCCGCAAACGTCTGGGCATCTTTTCCACCCAAATACCAGATATCGAAAGCGGGGGTTTTTGCCACCGGCGCATCGGTAAAAAGGGCGTACATGCTGAGCGGTACATCAGCGTGGTTAAAGTTTATCCGCAAAGTGTTGTTTTCGGTAATTTTATAAAGCAAGGATATGCCGTAAGAAAAGGCGAACTCACTGAAGGTTTTGTAATAGTCCAAACGCCCGGCCAAAAACAGGTCCAACTGGTCGAGCAAGGCTGTTTTGGTTTGTAAATAGGTACCCGCATAATCGTAATTATCGCTATCCTCATACCTGCCGAAAATCAGTCCTTCCGTATTGGCTTTGAAATGGGTAAAATCGCCACCCAAAATGAGCCGGGTATAAAGTGGCCTGATATTAAATCCATATTGCAATTGCCCTTCCCACTGCGTGCGACCGAGCGGCGCAATTTCCCCCGAACGGTAGGCAAACGTCGGATGCTCGTTATTGAATTTCCCGGTTTGATTCAATGAAATTTGCGCAAACAAGCTGCCGAATTTGGCTTTCAGCATCCAGAAATATTCATTGAGTTGGCTCAATTGCTCGCCGACAGGCTGGCGGTACACTCCATCATAATGGCTGAAACCACCGTTGAATGAAAAAGACAGATCGTCGGCAGGACGAAACTCCAGGGTTGCATTGGCGCCATACCCCATATTTTCTTCCTGCAATTTTCCATTGGTTCGATATACGACCTCACCGGTTCTCGGGTCAATAATTTCATTCTGGATGGCTGCCAACACGATCTGATCCAAGGAATCCGTTGGGTCCAGTTGCCAGTCGTTGGAGCGCCTGAAATTGGCGTTGATCTTGTACCCAAACTTGTTATTGTTGCTATGCCAGGCATGGCGCATGGAAGTCTGAAGGGTTGCCCGTTCGCCGCCCGTTACCTCAACGGAAGTTCCGGGGTACTTGAACGGATCTTTTGACAGGAAATGGATGATACCGCGTGTGGCGCCAGGCCCGTAAATGGATGTCGCAGCGCCCCGTACAACTTCAACCCGATCCATATCCAGCAAGCTGAGTGCTGAGTTAGAGGCATCGAAAAACTGAAGTCCGGAAGACGACAGCGTCCGGTTGTCCAACAGAATTTGCGTGCGTGTGATGAAAACCTGCCGGCCTTCCCGTAAGCCAATATTTAACCGTTCGGTCCCCTGTACATTAATCTGCACACCAGGCGTGTATTTGAGCACCAGCATTGGATTGGGAACTGCCTGCGCTTCCAAAATAGCCGTTGGAACCACCGTAAGCGAAGCGGGTGATTCGTATATCTTTTCTTTCCAGCGAGAGGCTGTAACCACGATTTCTTCACTGGTAAAGCCAACGCCTTCCAGGTAAACAGCAAGGTATTCCGAACGCCCGGCAACAACAATTTTCTTCGGCGTATAGCCGAGGTAAGAAACCTCCAGGGTGAACGGCAAAGGCTCAGACGTTGAAAATCGGAAGCCTCCATGCTCCCCGGTGGCAGCGCCAATGTTTGTGCCGTTGATCTGAACACTGGCCCCAATCAGTGGTTCACCCGTTTGGATATCACGTACGAATCCGGCGACGGTTGTTTGCGCTTGCAAATTCGAGAAAAACAAACAGGAAACAAGCAGGAGCAGCCATTTGAATGGAATCAATATTACAGTCTTCATTGGCAATATTTTGAATAAAATAAAGGGTAGATAGTCGCCTTAAAGCCGATGGGATCTAGTGTCTGGTATTGTGTGGACACGGGATATCTACTTGCGCTATACTTATTTTTTAAAGTTGGAAAACACGCACTCTTTACAGGTAATTTTGAATGCATTCAGGTATTCCCGTTTCATAGCCCGAAAACGCGGTTCTTTCCGGATGGCATCAAGAGCCTTGTCTTGCCGCAGTTTTTTGCGATCCTCAAATCCCCTGTTAAATGCCAGATCCAACCAGTTTAAAGCAGTTTCTTTTTGCCCCTGCAATGCGTATGTCCGGCACACGGTATAAAAAAAATCGGGTTGTAAAGGTTCGAGGCTCGCATTCGCCTTGTAGTAATTGCTCTGAAAACGGTCAACATCATTCAGGTATAAATACCCCAGGGCCACTTCGGCGTAATCGCCATGACGTGCTTCTGCCAGGGCTTCCATTTTCAGCAATAATGCGGATAATTGGCTATTCTGGTTGGTTGCTTTGTACACATTGGCGAGAACCAGATATGATTTGAAATAGGTGGGTTGTAGTTCAATACCGTTCAGACATGCTTTTTCCGCCTCGGCATAGCGCCCTTGTTCGTAATAAGTATTGCCCAGGTTGGCAAAGGCCAAGGCGTTTGGAAAAACTTTGATGGATTTGTTGAACCAGGTTACTGCATGCGCAAATTTTCCTTTTTGGTTAAAATCAGTTCCGATATTTATGTAGGCCGGGAAATAACGCGGGTCGGTTTTTATCGCCTTTTTATAATATTTTTTTTCCAAAAAAGGGTTCCTGGTCCAGGAATACATCACCCCGATATTGTTGTATGGTGAAGCATAGGCAGGTGAAAGCTGCGATGCTTTTTTAAAATAATAGGCCGCGGAATCGGCATTTATCGGGGCGTATAACGATCCTAAAAAATCATATACAAAAGCACCCGCACCCATCAATTCCAGGGCTTGAATTGCCAGCGGTATTGCCGCTTTGTTCTGCAGGATCACTAATTCCGGATAAGGCGTATTGGTCAACAAATTATAGGCTTCAAACAAATGCTGCAAACCTTTTACCCTGTTGTACATGTAATGTTGTGGGCCCAGTAATTCGCCCGCACGATCCAAGTAACCGGGAATGTGCCGGTACAAGCCCCGTCCGAATACTTTTGCCAATTCGGACGGATCATTATTCAACACTTTAATGACCACCTGCTGCGATTCATTTAGTAAGGCCGCGGCAAGATTGCGGCGCATTAAACCATGCAAGGGTGCTAATTCCTGCTCTCCGGCAAGCAAAATATACAGCGCATTTGCCGACGAATCGGAAGGCACCAAAAGGGTTTCGTTGGCAAGGGCCGCCTTAAACGCCAGGTATTGCTCCCGAACCTCCGGCGATGCGGCTGCCAGCACATCCTCTTCCAATCCCTTGGATCCTATGCTGTTAAGTGTTGGTTCTGTGCTGCTGTTATCCGATTCAAGCCGGGCCAATACGTCCTTGTCCACATAAGCCAGATTGGTGGTTCTATTACCTACCGTCATCGGTATCTGAATTTCCGGATCGGTTTCGGCAGGCACCTTTTCTTCCAGGTACCGGCCGAGCTCCAGCAAATTGACAGCCAAGTCCCTGTTGCCGTCTGCCAATCCCATCAAACCATTTATAAGGTAATAGGAAAACACCCCTCGGCCGCCGCCCCATTGCTCCCCTTCCAGAGAATACTCGTCCGGCTGACAGGAAAGCACTTTAATCTCGTTACTGAATTGTTGTTGCATGGCTGCCAGCGTTTTTTGGGTACCGCTGATCTTACTGCCCGCCAGTGCACCGGCGTGGCATGCATCCGTTATTACGATTACCTGAACATTGTTATCAGATAAGGTTGAAATGACGGATTGGAGGTAATACAACGGGTAAGCACCAGCCATGTACGATTTGGCTGGCGAGTCATACGGCAACAGAAACCCGTCTTTTGTTTTGGTTTCCACATCGCCGTGGCCGGAGAAATAAATAATTGCGCGATCACCAGCCAGGCTGGCATCAATCAAGCCGTCAATGGCAGCGACCATATTGCCGATCGTTGCGTTTTCATTGGTAAGCAGGGCAACCTGATCCTCTGACAAGGCTCCCCCTGCACTGGATTTTAAGTAATCGGCATACGCTTCAGCATCGCGGTGGGCGTATTTTAAGTTCGGAATGCCGGGATCCAGGTAATTCGAAATACCGATGACGACCGCTCTGGTCGTTCCATTGGTTTTGTTAGCATTGGGGGAAACAGGCGTAACACCTTTTTGATCTTGACTGTGCAAATTGATTGCAACTAAGCAATAGCACAAAAGGAGCGGGAGTGTTTTCATGCTTGGCGCTTTTAAAATGAATTGGGGAAACAAGCAGCAGGAGTAGGAACCGGACTTTTATCGATTAATCCCAAAAGTAAGGATTATTATCAGACTGTTTGAAAAACCGTTGTTATTAGCGGCTTTACAAAACAAAAGCGGCACGGTGTCCCACACACCGTACCGCATAGAAATGGTATAGTAAATCCGAATTAGTCTATAGCGAATTACGATTTAAGATTTACGAATTACGATTGGTTCACCTTGTCTAAAAGGGCCAATACTATTCCAATAGCAACATTTCAAAAGTGCAATTATTCAACACTGGGAATAATGAACCAATCGTAATTCGTAAATCTTAAATCGTAAATCAATCAACATTATCGTGCAAAAACGAATTGCCGTTCATTCTGATCTCCGGCTCGTCTTCAATCGAAATTGTCCATGTTGACATACCGGCTTCATCGGCAGCCGGAAGGTTATCCAGGCTGATGCCTTTGCGCAGGTAAGCCGGTTGGTTTTCCAGGTCGATGATGGTTTGCGGCGAATTGAGTTTGACCACATTGATCGGCCGGTTGCGCACTTCCTCCCGGCGGCGCTGCGCCTGCTCGAGGCGGCGGCGGCGCTCTTCCGGACTCACGTCCGCATCGTCCTGGTCCGAACGCACAAAGGGATCATTGGGATCGCCCTTCCCGGCCCGGAGTTTTTCCATTGTTTCCCGCACGTTGTTAAAATCAAACTCAACCGAATTGGCGGTTTTTTCTTCAACCGGATCCGGCTCTTCAGAGGTAATGCTTGTGATCGAAGGTTGTGGCTTCGGCTCTTCCTCGTCGAGATGAACAACCTGGCGTTCAGCCGGCGCCGACTGGCTGCGGGCGCCTGGAATCCGCGGTCCTTTGCGGCTCGCTTCAAAACCGGTAGCAATGATGGTCACGCTCAGTTTTTCACCCAGACGCTCGTCGAAACAGTTACCCCAGATGAGGTTGGCGCCTTCGCCGGCTTCCTGTTGCACAAATTCCGTGATCTCGAAGATCTCGTCCATCGTGGCTTCTTTTGTGCCGGAGGTGATATTGACCAGAATATTTTTGGCTCCGTTAATGTTGTTGTCTTCCAACAAGGGCGAGTTCAACGCCTCATCGACCGCACGACGTGCGCGACCATCGCCTTCAACCTCGGCAGTACCCATGATGGCTACACCCGAGCCACGCATAACGGTGTTTACGTCTTCGAAGTCGACGTTCACATACCCAGGCACGGTGATGATCTCGGCGATGCCTTTAGCGGCGGTGCAGAGAATATCATCTGCTTGGGAGAAGGCTTGCGAAATGCTCAGGTTGCCGTGGATCTGCCGCAGTTTGTCGTTGCTGATCACCACCAGACAGTCGACATTTTGCCGCAATTCTTCCAGGCCGTCAAAGCCATTTGCTACCCGCATACGACCTTCAAACAAGAAGGGCAGGGTTACAATGCCGACCGTAAGGATGCCCAGTTCCTGGGCCGCCTTTGCAATGATCGGAGCAGCCCCGGTACCGGTGCCGCCGCCCATGCCAGCTGTGATGAAGGTCATTTTGGTGCCATCGTCGAGAAATCGGGTAATCTCTTCGAGGCTTTCCATGCAAGCGCGTTTGCCCACGTCGGGCTTGCTACCTGCCCCGCGACCTTCCGTGAGATTGGCCCCGAGTGGAATTTTAGTTGGCACCGGGCTGAGGTGCATAGCCTGTGCATCGGTATTACAAATGGCATAGTCGACGCCAATGATACCTTGCTTATACATATGGGTTACGGCGTTGCTGCCACCGCCGCCCACACCGATAATTTTGATGATTGAAGGCTCATCCTTCGGGAGATCGAATAACATAGCCAAAGTTTTGTAACGCGATCTGTTAGATCGCGTAAGATTTTCAAACTGTTTATTGTCACGTAACGCGATCTGTTAGATCGCGTAAAATTTTCAAACTGTTTATTGTCACGCAAAGCGATCGTTAGATCGCGTAAAATTTTAAACTGCTTATTACCATATAACACGATTGTCAGATCGCATAAAATGCTCAAACCGTTAGTTGTTACGCAATCCAATCCTCCGGATTGGATTGCGTACACGCGATCTGCCAGATCGCGTTACTTCAGATCCATATCCGGTTCCGCCTCAAACCATTCTTTTGTTTTGCGGAAAACATTATCCAGCCAACCGGCCGATTTCTCCTCGGAAACATTGGACGGTTCTTTGTCCGATTTCGCGGAACCATCGGCTTCCAGCGGCACCTGAACACGGCCGGCTTCCACATCATGCAGCCCTTTGATCAACAGACCAATAGCGGTGCTGTAGATCGGGCTATTGACGCTTTCACGGTAACCATGTGCCAGATTTTCAACCGGCAAGCCGACACGGCAAGACATGCCTGTGTGAAATTCGGCAAGCTTGTCGAGGTGGTTGAGCAGAGCCCCGCCGCCGGTCACAACAATACCGCCGATGAGCTTGCGTTCGTAGCCGCTGCGGCGAATCTCCCAGAGCACATAGTCGAGCAGTTCTTCCATGCGCGCCTGGATAATGCGGGCGAGGTTTTTCTCACTGATCTCTTTGTGATCGCGACCTTTCAGACCGGGGATAGTAATGATCCGGTTGTCGTACACTTCAGAGGCCAATGCAGAACCAAAGCGGACCTTTAGTTTTTCTGCCTGTGGCTGCATCACCGTGCAGCCCTCTTTAATGTCGGAAGTGATCACATTGCCTCCAAATGGAATCACCGCGGTGTGGCGGATGATACCTTCCTGGAAGATCGTGATATCCGTGGTGCCACCGCCGATATCAACAAGGGCAACGCCGGCCTGCTTCTCCTCTTCGAAGAGTACGGCATCAGCACTGGCAAGCGGCTCCAGGCTGAGTTCGGCGACTTTCAGGCCGGCCTTTTCAACACAGCGGAAAATGTTGTTTACTGCTGTGATCTGGCCGGTGATGATGTGAAAGTTCGCCTCCAGCCGGACACCGCACATACCGATCGGATCAGTAATGCCTTGTTCGTTGTCGACAGTAAATTCTTGTGGAAAAACGTGAATGATCTTATCGCCCGGCGGGAGTACCAGTTTGAACATATCGTTCACCAGGCGCTCAATGTCGCGCTGGGCAATTTCATTGTGATCACTTTCGCGGGTGAGAATTCCCCGGTGCTGCAGGCTTTTGATGTGTTGGCCGGCAATGCCGACATTCACAACGCTGAATTTCATACGAGCCTGACGCTCGCAGCTATCCACCGCTTCACGGATGGCATTGACTGTTTTTTCAATGTTGCTGACGACGCCGCGCAGGACGCCGACACTTTCCACCTTACCTACGCCCAGGATTTCAAGTTTCCCATGTGTGTTTAAGCGACCGGCCAGACAGCACACCTTCGTGGTGCCAATATCCAGTGCTACTACGACATCCGGGGATTGCGGGACTAATTCGGTCATGATGTGCAAAGATTAAGGTTAACGTTGCTGTTTATTGCCTTAATGGCTCTTTGCACCCTTCTTACTTAACTTTTCCGGGTACAAAGATAATTTATAAGCTTTTAGCTTCAAAATTTTTATGTAGGTTTTTTGTTTAAAACACTTAGCTTTATTTCTGGCAGACCACCTGCCCGTTGAACTTCAAATTAATTGTCCGGTACGTGCGCCAGCCTGCATAAGGCATCCCTTCGGTATAAAATACTTTCAGGCGCCGCAATTTATCATCCAGGTTACGCAGACTCCCGAGTACAATTTTTTGATCGCCAACAACCGGCACCAGCATAAACTCACCGGTATTCGTCACATGAATTTGCTGGATAAAAGCCGACAGCACTTCATCGTCCAGCAAAACCTGTGTTAGTTGGTACAATTCATTCAGGGTATTTTTTTTCTTGGATTGAAAATCAGTGGAATAAGGAGCGATGTTCCCGGTCCCAACTAATACCCGTGCGGTATACAAACTGGAATGCGGAATTTTAGCTCCGGATTTATCCAGGTAATAGTTGCCGCCGTTCTTATCCAGAATACGCACAATGGGTTCCCGCTGTTTGATCCGGATATGGAGGGTATTGTGCTGCCCAACATAGGCTTCGGCATCCTCTACAAATGGGTCTTCCTCCAAAACGCGCTCGATGCGTTCCACTTCCAGATCGGCCAGTTCAGTACCTTCCAGCGTATTGCCAAAAGCCAGCAGCAGGTTTTGCCGGACGTCCCGGTCGCTGAGCATTTTTTCGCCACTTTTCAGAGGGATAATCTCCACCTCTGTGGTATTGGCAAAGCTGTTCTTCTTGCGGCTTACAGCCGAAATAAGGATAAGGCCAATGATTAGCAGGAACATGATCCAAATGATCCTGTTGTACCGGAGCCGGGGGATATGTGCAGTGAGCAAATCAGACAGCATAGGACATTTTTTTTATTGTGTGGTTCAGGCGGGTTTATTGGACGGGTATTTTTTTTCTATCAATAATCTAATTGGTTCTATCAGGGTATCTATATCGCCGGCACCCATTGTAAGCAGGATTTCCGGATTTGATTTTTGCAGTGTTTCTATTACCTGCTCCTTCGTAACTATTTTTTTATTCGATAAATTCATTTTATCCAAAATCATTTCCGAGTGCACGCCTTCTATCGGTTTTTCGCGTGCCGGATAGATGGGTAATAACAGACATTCATCCAACAGGTCAAGTGCTTCGGCAAAGCCATCGGCAAAATCGCGGGTTCGTGAATACAGGTGCGGCTGAAACACCCCGGTGATCCGGCGATCAGGGAATAACATACGTGCTGCGGAAATAGCCGCCTGCAATTCCGTCGGATGGTGCGCATAGTCGTCGATGTACACGCATTCGGGGCGGCGAACAATAAACTCAAAGCGCCGCTTGACGCCCCGAAAGTGTGCCAGCGCTTTGGGCATACCCGGCATGAAGGCACCGGCAGCGTTTACTGCCGCCCAGGCTGCCGTGGCATTTTCCACATTGTGACGGCCCGGGTAGTTGAAGTGCAGGTCACCCCAGTTGATTATGCTGGAGCGAATGCCAAAAACCATTTGGCCATCTTCGATCCGCAGATTCGTTGCTTCGTAGTCACCTGCATCGATCCCGAAACTTAGCGCATGACGGCCGCTTTTTCGTAATTCATCCACCACATCACCAATTGGCAAATCGTGCCGGTAAATGAGTATGCCGCCCGGTTTGATCTGGCGGATAAACTGCTTATAGGTTTCCACTACCGCTTCCGGCGAGCCGTAAATGTCGAGGTGATCGGGATCGAGTGAATTGAGGATTGCAATTTCAGGGTGCAGCTGCAGGAAAGAACGGTCGTACTCATCGGCTTCCACCACCACCCATTCGCTTTTACCTTCGACAAAGTTGGAACCTAGGTTAGCCGAAATACCGCCCAAAAATGCTGTGGCATCCACACCACAACTCCGCAGCAAATACGCGGCGATAGTGCTCGTGGTGGTTTTTCCATGCGTACCGGCCACAGCAATGCAGCGTTTGTCTTTACTGATCAGCCCCAATACCTCGGCCCGTTTTTTCACCGGGATATTATGCGCACGGAACCAAGCCAGTTCCGAATGTTCTTGTGGCACTGCCGGCGTCCATACCACCAGGTCGACATTTTCAGGGATATGGCGCACATCATCGTCGTAATGCACCTGCATACCCTCGGCAACCATTGCTTTCGTCAGCGCAGTCTCGGTACGGTCATAGCCGTAAACCCGGGCACCATGCCCCCGGAAATACCGAGCCAGCGCCGACATACCAATGCCGCCAATGCCTATAAAATAGATGGTATGAATATCGTTCAATTGCATACTGTGGGTACTGCTTTTTTCTATTGTATTTTCTTTAATTCTATAGTTTCCTGACGCCCGCCCCGGTTCATTTCAAACTTGAGCGTATTGTCATCCAGTTGAAGTATCCGCACCACGATTTCCTGCTTGCCGGTTGCTTTGGTGTACAATTTTTCCTTTACCGTACGCCAGGTGCCGCTTTCCTGCTGTGCACCGAAACCTGCTGAGTAATTGCCGTCGGTCTGAAATTCAAACTGAACCTGCGAAGCATCCTGGCCCAGGGATTTGCCGGAGGCGAGCCACTCGACACCCTGCCATTTGCCGTGCAACGCGGGATTGTTATCGTTTTCCCGTTTGCAGGCGGTGCTGGCCAGCATGAGCAGGGCAATTGCATATATGTACGTTTGCTTTTTCATCAAATATCAATTTTCAGTTTTAACAGGATTAGCCGAGCCACCTGCAAGTTCAAGCACTGTTTCAGCAATCAGGCTTGCAGCCTTAGGCTTTCCCAGGTGGCGGATATTTTCACCCAGACTAAATTGAAGGGCTTCGTTTTCCAACACTTTAAAAACTTCGGGCAGCAAGGTTTCAACCGCTTCCGCATCGCGCACCAGCCGGGCTGCATTTTTCTCCACCAGCGCCATAGCGTTTTTTGTTTGGTGATCCTCTGCCACATTTGGCGAGGGTACCAGTATAACAGGTTTGCCCACCAGACAGAGCTCACTGATCGAAAGTGCGCCTGCGCGCGATACGATCAGATCAGCCGCAGCATACAACAAATCCATCCGGTCGATAAAGGCCCGCAGTTGTACGTTTGGCAATTGTGCCGTTGCACAGGCGGAATATTCATTTTCATAAAAACGGCCACACTGCCAAAGCACCTGAATCTCCGTATGGCCGGCCAAAGTTTCCGTATGCTCGGCCAAAGACCGGTTCAGCGTACGGGCGCCGAGGCTGCCACCAATCACCACCACCGTTTTCAGTTTTTCGGACAAATTGTAATAGGCCAAACCCTCTTTTCTTTTTTTATCAAGGTCGAGTATATCCTGCCGTACCGGGTTTCCGGTAAACACCAGACGGTCGGCAGGAAAATAGGCTTCCATCCCATCATAGGCTACACAAATCCGACTGGCATTTTTTGCCAGCAGTCGATTGGTCACACCAGCGTAGGAGTTCTGCTCCTGAATGACCGTCGGGATATTTTTTTGTTGGGCAGCGCGCATCACCGGGCCGGAGGCATAGCCACCTGTCCCTACAACCACATCGGGTTTAAACTGCCGTATGATACGCTTGGCTTTTTGAGTACTGCTGAACAACTTGAAGGGAAAACTCAGGTTGCGCAAAATGCTGTTCAGCGAGAAACCGCGTTGAAAACCGGCAATGTTCAGCCCTTCAATAGCATAACCAGCCTGTGGCACCCGCTCCATCTCCATTTTACCCAAAGCACCTACGAATAGAAATTCTGCATCAGGACGCAGGGCTTTAATAGCATCGGCAATAGCAATGGCCGGAAAGACGTGTCCGCCTGTTCCGCCACCGGTAATTAATATGCGCAGTTGTCGAGCCATTTAATTAGTGATGAGTAATGAATGATGAATGATGAATGATGAATGATGAATGATGAATATTTTAGGTGTTTTCTATTTTTTCAATGAATTTACTAACGCTTAGAACCATCCCGATTGCTATAGAAGTAAAGACCATACTCGTGCCGCCCATAGAAATCATAGGCAGCGTAAGCCCGGTGGATGGCACCAAATGCACCGACACCGCGATGTTTGCCAAAGCCTGGATCGTCAGCATCAGACTAAGCCCGATAGCCAGAAAGGCGCCGAAAGCTTTTGGACTTTTGGTCACCAGTTTGACTGCACGGAAAAACAGCATCACATACAAGCCGAGCACTAATACACCACCCATCAGGCCATATTCTTCACAAATGATGGCGTAGATAAAATCGGCATGCGAATAGGGTAAAAAATTGCGCGCCACTGAGTTGCCCGGGCCTGCACCAAAAATCCCACCACGCGCTATGGCAATTTTAGCCTGCTGCACCTGGTAACCGCCATCGGGATTATGCAGGTAATCCTGCATACGCGATATCCAGGTTTCTGAACGCACCAGGTCTGGATAGATATCACCAAGTACGATTAGTCCGGCAAATACGACCACCCCAAGCAGCCCAAGCAGAAAAATATAGCGTGGACTTACCCGGCCGACAAACATCAGAGCGATACAAGTGCCAAAAAGCACCAATGCCGTTGACAGGTTTGCCGGGGCAATCAGGCCACAAACGATCAGTACCGGGACTATAATCGGCAAAAAGGCATCTTTAAAACTGGTGATGTACTCCTGCTTTTGCGTTAACGCCCGGGCGATGTACAGTATCAACGCCAATTTGGCAAAATCCGAGGGCTGAAAACTGAAGGAGAGAATCGGGATTTCAATCCAGCGTGACGCCTGATTGATGCTCTGGCCAAACAACAGCGTCAGCGCCAACAACGGCACCGAAATAAGCAACAGGAATGGCGCCATTTGTTGATAGCGCCGGTAGTGCATCAAATGGCAGAGATAGATCAGGAACAAACCAAACGCCAGCATGATCGAATGCCGCATCAGGTAAATGGTGGTGTTCCCGCCACGCGCCTGCCAGGCCAGAGAGCCGGCTGCCGAATAGACGGCCAGTACACTGATAATACTCAGCACCGCTACGATCATCCAGATGGTGCGGTCTCCGCGTAAGTTTGCTGCTATTCGATTGCCGAGTGACATGTTTTTGAAAATTTGGATATTGAGATATTAGGTTATTGGGATATTGACGGTTAGTGATAAAACAGCCTGACGAAACTGATCGCCACGGTCTTCATAGTTTTTAAATAAGTCGAAACTGGCGCAAGCCGGACTGAGCAACACCGTTTCACCTTGAGCCGCCAGTCGGTTTGAAGTTTGAACTGCCTCAACTGCACTGCGCGTTTCAACTATGGCTTTTCCAGCATCTTTAAAAGCAGTCAGAATAGGTTGGTTATCCAAGCCCATGCAAACAATGGCTTTCACTTTTTGCTGTACCAGCGCCTGCAAGGGCGTATAATCGTTGCCTTTATCTTGTCCGCCAACGATCCAGACCGTTGGTTGATCCATAGCTTTCAAGGCATAGAAAACGGCGTCGACATTGGTGGCTTTACTGTCGTTGATCCAGGTCACTCCGTTCACGGTTGCCACCACTTCCATGCGGTGCGCCGGTGGATTGAAACTTTCCAGACCCGCCTGAATTTTGGCAGGGTCAGCACCCAAGACTAACGCGGCATGCACGGCACAAAGCGCATTAAAATGATTGTGCGGTCCGCGCAGTTTTGTGGAGGCCATATTGAACTGGAGTTCCTGTCCAATGTGAAGCACGCCGTTTTTATAGTCTGCGGCCTTCAGCGCTATTTTTTTACCGGCGTTTACCTGTTCCGGCATGAACTTCAGGATTTCTGGATCGTCGCCGTTGTATATAAAAATATCGCTTTGACGCTGGTTTATAGTTATTTGAAACTTTGCCCGCGCGTAGTTCTCCAGTTTGTAATCATAGCGGTCCAAATGGTCCGGGGTAATATTCAACAGCACACCAATCTCCGGGCGGAATTGCAGAATGTCTTCCAGTTGAAAGCTACTGACCTCCACCACATATATGCGCTCCGGTGCCGGATTTTGTAAATCCAGCAATACAAGCCGTGCAAAGGCGTGACCAATATTCCCGCCCACCACAGCCGGCAAACCGGCAGTTTCCAACAAGTGATGTGTAAGTCCGGTAGTTGTGGTTTTGCCATTGCTGCCGGTTATAGCCACCACTTTGCTGGCGCGTGGGCGGTGCTGCCAGGCAAATTCTATTTCACCGAGCACCGGAATACCTTTTGCACGGATGGCCTGCATTACGGGGGCTTTTTCTGGTATGCCTGGGCTTTTAATAATGGTATCCGCTTTTAAAATTTGCTCTATGGTATGCTCCCCCGACTCGAATTCAATTCCCGCCGCTTCCAACTCTGCCTGGAATTCCGGTTTGATAGCGTTTTTATCTGAAACAAAAACCGCATAGCCCAGCCAGTTGGCCAGTAAGGCGGCGCCTGTACCGGATTCGCCGGCGCCGAGAATTGCTATGGATTTTATTTGTTTCATGTTTTAGATTTGAACGCGATTTTTTTTTGAACGCGGATGAGACGGATTCCGCCTGCGGCGGAAACGCGGATTTCCGCGGATTTTCACTTGTATTCAGGGTAGATTTTTTCTTTGATTTGAAAATACTTTTCGGCGGAATTCCGGTTTTTTTCCAAAATTTAAAAGAAGACCAACTTCTTTATCCGTACTCCGCAAATAATTGATCAATTGTATTTCATGTTCATTCAATAATATTTCCTGAGCTTTTAATTCCAGAATTATCAAGTCATCCACAATCAGATCTGGGTAGTATTCGCCCACTTCAACATTTTTATAAAATACTTTTATTTGCTTTTGCGCTTCAACTGAAAATCCTCTTGATCTCAATTCCCAATACATGGCATTTTGGTACACTTTTTCTAGAAACCCGTATCCCAACTCATTGTACACATCATAAAAGGCCTTTAAAATCAGATCGACTAAGTCTTTATGTAAAAGTTCCATATGCCAGATAAAAAATCCGCGTAAATCCGCGTTTTCGCCGCAGGCGAAATCCGCCTCATCCGCGTTCCAAAAACAACTATCGAATTTTCAAGGTAATCACCGTCAACACTGCCAATAGAATTTGTATAATCCAGAACCGCACAGCAATAGTTACCTCATGGTAACCTTCCTTTTGATAATGGTGGTGCAGCGGCGCCATTTTAAATATCCGACGCCCCTCCCCGTATTTTTTCTTGGTGTGCTTGAAATACCAGACTTGCAGCATCACCGATACATTTTCAATTAAAAATATACCACACAGCAAGGGTATTAATAATTCTTTTCGAAGCAGGATTGCCAATGCGGCGATAATCCCGCCCAATGTCAAACTCCCCGTGTCGCCCATGAAAACTTTAGCCGGATAAACATTGTACCATAGAAATCCGATACAACCGCCCAGCAAACAGGCCGAAAAAATTACCAGCTCGTTCGCATAGGGGATGAACAGGATGTTCAGGTAATCCGCAGCCAGCGAGTTCCCGCTGAGGTAAGCCATAACACCCAACGCTGCAATCACGATTGCCGAAACCCCAGCCGCCAAACCATCCAAACCATCCGTCAGATTCGCGCCATTGCTGACCGCCGTGATAACAAAAATGGTCATCATCAAAAAGACGATCCAAACCAGGTGCGCGGCATTGTCACCCATAAACCACAGGACACGGGAATAGTCCAACTCATTATTTTTAAAGAACGGCACATTGGTAATCGGGGCTTTAACGTGTACGAGTTCCTTGTATGAATTTTCGCCTTCCTTCACAAAAATGCTGTTCATTACTTCGTAGCCATATTGGTTAGCGACTTCCGGTTCCATCCGCACCACCACTTCATCGCTCATGAGCATGGTCAGGCCGACAATCAAACCCAGTCCGACCTGCCCCAACACTTTGAATATTCCTTTTAGCCCTTTTTTATCCTTTTTAAACACCTTGATGTAATCGTCGATAAACCCGATGGAGGCCATCCAGATCGTGGCAAACAGCATGAGCAGGATGTACACATTGTCCAAACGCGCCAGCAACAAGCAAGGAATCAGGGTGGCTGCTATGATGATCACGCCGCCCATTGTCGGTGTGCCGGCTTTCAGGTTTTCGCCTTGCAAACCCAGTTCGCGCACACTTTCGCCAATCTGCAAACGCCGGAGTCCGTTGATGATCCATTTGCCGATGACCAGGGAAATCAACAGCGAAAGGATTACGGCGGCGCCCGCACGGAAGGAGGTGTATTGGAACAATCCCGCTCCCGGAAAATCCTGAGTTGCAAGCCATTTAAAAAGGTGATAGAGCATGATTTATCGTTTTCGTTGTTTTCGGTTTTTTAAGGAAAAAAAGCTGGGGGCGATTTTGCATCGCCCCTCAGCGACTGTTCAAAATAATAGTCCCTCCACTATTATATTTTTAGATTTCGCGCTATTCGGCGAAATACATTTTCAATATTGCTTTGTCGTCAAACGGGTACTTCACCCCGTTGATCTCCTGGTATTTTTCGTGACCTTTTCCAGCCACCAGGATCACGTCGCCCGGACCGGCGAACCGGCAGGCGGTTTTTATTGCTTGTTCCCGGTTTTCAATGATCAGGGTTTTAGTTAGATCTGTATTATCGAGGCCCGATTCCATATCGCGCAAAATGGCGGCAGGATCTTCTGTTCTGGGGTTATCGCTGGTCAGGATAAGTTGGTCACTTCGGCGTGCCGCCTCCCGGGCCATCAGGGGACGCTTGGTCTTATCGCGATCGCCGCCACAACCGACTACGGTGATCACTTTTGATTGACGTTTTTTTAGTTTCAAAATGGTTTCCAAAACCTGCTCCAGGGCATCCGGTGTGTGTGCATAATCGACAATGGCAATACATTCGGGTTTGGTCGGATGGGCAATGGCTTCGAAACGCCCTTCGGCGCCACGCAAGGCACTGAGGAGTGTCAGGGTTTGCATTTTTTCGGTGCCGAGCAAACGAGCCACGCCGTAAACCGCGGTTAGGTTGTACGCATTGAATTCGCCGATCATCCGGGCATGCAATGCCGCGCCATCCAGTTCCAGATGCAAGCCAGACAGGCCATTTTCGAGGATTTTTGCCTTGAAATCAGCCGGCCGTTTCAGCCCGTAGGTATGCGTTTTCGCCTTACAATTCTGCACCATGAACATGCCGTTTTTATCATCCACATTGATCAGTGCAAAAGCCGAGTTGGGAAGGGAGTCAAACAAACGTTTTTTGGCATCCCGGTAGGCAGCGAAGGTCTGGTGATAATCGAGGTGATCGTGGGTCAGGTTTGTGAACACAGCACCGGCAAATGTCACCCCGGCAATACGGCGCTGATCAATTGCATGGCTGCTGGTTTCCATAAATACGTGGGTACAACCTGCATCAGCCATCTGGCGCAGCAGTTGCTGCAAGCCAACAGCATCGGGAGTGGTATGGGTGCTGGGTACTCGTTCGGGTCCGATGCGATTTTCCACCGTGCCGATCATACCAACTTTTTGATTCATGGCGCTGAACAGATCGTGCAACAGGGTACTCGTGGTGGTTTTACCATTCGTACCGGTGATCCCGACCACTTGCATTTTTGCCGAAGGAAAATCAGCCTGCGCAGCCGCCATGTGTCCCAAAGCCTCAGCGCTGTTAGCAACGCGCACCAACGCTTGTACGCTTTCTGGCTTCTCTGTGGCATTGGTTTCGCAAACAATTGCCACTGCACCTTTTTCTACAGCCTTGTCAATGAACTGGTGTCCGTCTGCCTGTACTCCCCGGATGGCGACGAAGCAATCGCCGGGCTCAACCAGGCGGCTATCGAAGCACAATTTTTCTATTCCAACTCCGGCATCGCCCTGAATTTCAAGTACATCCGGAACGGCACGGAGAAGTTCGGCGAGTGTTTTCATCAGTTTAAATACAATATAACCGACGGCCGGCCACTCACCTGCGTACCAGGGGCGAGGCTTTGGCGAGCAACCTTGCCAATTCCCCTTACCCGCACGCGACAACCGCGGTTTTCCAGCAAATAAATAGCGTCTTTAAGGCCCATCCCCACTACCGACGGAATGCGTTTATCCTGCACAATCCGGGGCAACAAATACAAGGAATCATTGGTGGGACGCAACACACCCCAGTCGGGCATATCCGATTCCGCATAACAAGTCATATTCAACCAATCCATCACCAGTTTGATATCCTCCACCTGTCCGGCATCGATAGTTGGCAATTGGGCGGAAGCCAGCACCGGCCGCGGCACCGCATTTACCGGCGGATGTACATCTGCTTTAAGGGCAAAACACTTATCGGCAATCTCTTTGAACACCGGAGCAGCTGCTTCCGAACCATGATAACCGCCACGCTTGGGCTCACTCATCACCACGATACAGGAATACACCGGATTTTCAGCCGGAAAAAACCCACAAAAACCGGCCTGGTGGCGAATACCCGCGCGCGATTTGAACTTGTGGTAGTTCAATTGCGCCGTACCGGTTTTGCCGGCTATGGTGTACAGGCTACTCCGGATATTGCTGGCCGTACCGCCTTCCACCACCCCAACAAGCAATTCTTTGGCTTTTTTAATGGTTTCGCGGCTGGCAATGTTTCGTTTTACCGTAACCGGCCGGAATTCTTTGACGGTTTCACCATAATGCTCGATACGATCAACCAGAAACGGCTTCATCATACGGCCGTTATTGGCAACAGCGTTGTAAAATGTCAACAGTTGCAGGGGCGTCATGAGCATTTCGTAACCGATGCTCATCCAGGGCAGCGTGGTGCCGGACCAGTCGGATTTGGCATCGTTCGGGTCTTTCAAAATCGGCAATTCTTCACCCCCGATTTCAATTTCCGTGGCGCGGTCGAGGCCAAAACGGCGCAATTGTTTGACAAATGCCCCGGGTCGTTGGGTATCTCCGTAGTAATGCTGGATCATGGTGGCGGTACCGACGTTGGAGGATTTGGCAAACACCTCGCGAATCGACATCGAATCTTGTCCGTGCATGTACGCATCCACCATATCTTCTTCGTAGAATTTTACCTTGCCGCCATATACCGGAATTTTTTCATCAAAATCCTTCAGGTAGCCATCCTCAATCATGGCCATAAACGACGCGAGCTTAAACATGGATCCCGGTTCTACGCGTTCGCCGACTGCGTAATTATACGTCTCCCACCAGTTCCCGTTTTCGGTACGGCCGATATTGGCAATTGCCCGAATGGCGCCAGTTTTCACCTCCATGACGATAGCACAGCCGTGATCGGCTTCATGGGTCTTGCACGCGCGGAGCAGGGCATTTTCGGCCACATCCTGAATATTTATGTCCAGCGTAGTCACAATATCGTCGCCTGCATTGGGCTCTATTTCAGCCAGATCGCTCACTGGAATGTATACATCGCCCGGCACGCGCAACATCAGTTGTTTTCCTTTGGAACCACCCAAAACTTTGTCAAAACTACCTTCGAGGCCAACTGGCAGTGCACCATCGCGCACGTACCCGATCGTCCGCTGCGCCAATAGTTTGAAGGGGCGCTCGCGTTCGGAGCGTTGCTCGACGATCAACCCGCCTTTGTACCGACCTAATCGAAACAAAGGAAAGTCCTTGATCATCTGCATTTTATAGTACGACAGGTTTTTGGCAATGGGCACATAGCGGATACCACGGGTACTCGGATCAGCTTCTCGCAGGGCGATCAACCATTCTTTGTATGCTCCTGGGGTGTATTGCTGGTCGATATAGGTGGAAAGCATCCATGCAAGGCTGTCCAGATTCGAATTAAACGCTTCGTCTGTCAAGCCTTCGGCCTTCACATCAAAATGTGCATCAAAAAACGGCAGGGAGGTTGCCAAAAGACTGCCATCGGTGGCCAACACATTTCCGCGGTCAGCTTCCACGTCCACAAATTTCAAAAACAGGCTGTCTGCCTTTGCCTCCCATTTCGGCGCCTGCACGACCGACAGCTGATACAGCCGCCCCGTGATCACAAAAGCGACCAGAAGCACAACTCCAGCCAGCAGATAGACCCGTACAAGCACTTCATTTTTAATGTTCAACATAGCGATTTTGAAATTTGGTGGATCGGTTTATTTGTATGGTTTTTCTATTTCCTCTATTTTATTTCTATGACTTTAGGGCCTTTGTTAGCCAGATCAAGACCTACCGGCTCTAAACTTTCGTCGATTTGGGATTGAATGGATTTATACATCGTTTCACTTTTTATAGAGGTGTAGTGCCATTTCAGTTCTTTGATCTCTTTTTGGAGCATTTGAATTTCCCGGACTTTTTTTTCTGCAAAATGCGCATTCGCGATATAGACCAGCGCCAAAAATCCGAGGAAGAGCAGGAAGGAGAAATTCTTAAACACCCACTCGGTTGACTGGTGACTGACATTCAATGCGCTGAGCAGTTTTTTTGCCACGGTATTTCAGTTTTAATGTTGTTTGTCAAATTTGTTTCTCCGCAATCCGCAGTTTTGCGCTGCGTGCCCGCGGGTTTTGTTGCACTTCATCTCGGCCTGCTTCTATTGGTTTTTTATTGATCAATTTGAATGGCCGTTCTATATTTCCAAAAAAATCCTGCTGCACCTCGCCTTCAATATTTCCTGTTTTAAACCAGTTTTTAACCGGGCGATCCTCCAGTGAATGGTAGGTGATGATCACCAGGCGGCCTCCCTTGCGCAGCATTTCAGTTGCATCGCTCAGAAAGTCCGTCAAAGCGCCCATCTCATCATTTACTTCGATGCGCAATGCCTGAAACACCTGCGACAAGTAGCGCCAACGATCGCCAATCAGATGCGCTTCGCAAACACCCAACAAGTCGGCTGTCGACTGAAAGCGGCTTTTTTCCCGGAAAGCGATACAGGCCAGTGCCAGGGTGCGCGCATTTCTGACTTCCCCGTAAGCGCTGAACAACCGTTGCAAATCTTCCGCGGGATAAGTATTCAGTACATCAGCGGCACTTTTTTCGTCACCGGCGTTCATGCGCATATCCAAGGGGGCATCGAAGCGGTAACTAAACCCGCGATCCGGCGTATCCAGCTGATGGCTGCTTACACCCAGATCGGCGAGTATCCCATCCACCGTACCCGGCCGAACGCCGGCAGCGCGCAACTGCCGTTTCAAATACCGAAAATTCGAATGAACGAAGTGGAAGCCGGGATGCTCCGAAAAAACCGGATTGCCGGCATTCGCCTGCGCATCTTCATCCTGGTCAAAAGCAAAGAGGCGACCTTTGTCACCCAGCTGGTTTAATATCGGCGCCGCATGTCCGCCTCCGCCAAACGTGACATCAACATAAACACCATCGGGGCGAATATGCAGGCCATCAAGCGATTCGGGAAGGAGTACAGGCGCATGGTACATTTTTTCGTTTCTGGTTAGAAGGTTAAGGGTTAGAAGAACACAAGTGTGAGCAAACTGAATGGTTAAGTTCTCGAACCGGCAATCTTCTAGTCTTCATCAATGTCCCCCACCCCTTCGGCGCCGCCGCCCATAACATCGTTAGCCAGGTCTGCGAATTGATTCGGATCGATGCTGAGCATTGCCTCGTAATGCCCGGGCGACCAGATTTCAATACGATCATCCATGGCAATAAGAATGGCTTCCGACTCCAAACTGGCGTAATCCATCAGCGGCTTTTGCAGCAGGATACGGTCAGCGCTATCGGTCGACACCGGTGCGGCGCCGAGATAGAAGGAGCGGAAAAACATACGGTTGCGGTCGTTGAAACGGTTGAGACGACTGAGTTTTTCACTGATTTCGTCCCAGACAGGCTTCGGATATAAGGTGAGGCATTTCTCGAAGCCGCGGTTCAGCACAAATTCATAACCATTCGATTCGGAGGCTTTTTCTCCGAGTTGACGCAACAGGGCGCTTGGCAAACGCAACCTGCCTTTATTGTCAATGGCTACCGGATATTCACCGATAAGTTTCATGCTGAGAGGGACTGTTTGAACAAAATATGAAGTATGAGCTGTATTTGCCCATAGCTTACACCACAAATGTACTTGCTTTTACCACATTTTACCACCCTTCAACACCAACTTTGGACTTTTTTTTAAGAAATTTTTTATAAAAAAACATAAATAACTGTTTTTCAATAGTTTAAATCAGTGTCTAAATGTGGGAGTAATTTGAACATTTTTAGAAATTGTCAAGTAAACGACGGTTATTTCGGTATTTATCACGTCCCAACCGGCAAAAAAGCAGACTAAGGAGAGTATTCGCCTTCAAACAAAGGGTCTAATCAGGGCTATTGGTGGGAGAAAGTGGAAACCCAAGCCTGCCCCCCCCTAACGAGGCTGTATCAATGGAGAGAAATCTGAAATGCCCGCCGTAGATTTTTTTTCACCACAAAGACACGGAGGCCACGGAGTGTTATTCTCCGTGGCCTCCGTGTATTTGTGGTGAAAATTTGGAATCGCCTACGCGCACGAGGACTTATGATACACCTTCCCTGGGGGGCAAAAACTGTTTACCGCTTCAGAACCTGATTTTCACAAATATGCTGCCGCAAATAAGTACAAAAAAGACCAGCAACATACCAATAATATAAGCCGTGCCAATACCAGGCCCTTGTTGGCTGTGCGCCCCAAGGCCCTTATCCAGCACAAAATGGCCACCGAAAATGCCCGCTACCCATACCCGAAGCAACAGCCCCGTTTTTTCTATTGCCTGGATATACCAAAGCCCAAACAACAACGCCGTTACTAACGGAACATAGAGGAACAGGTTTTCCAAAAAATCATCCATGGATTTAGTTGGTGGTGTATTCCGTTGCGCCAGCAACATAACCACCAAATAAATAACAGCCCAAAATATCTCGGGACCAGGGAGCAAATGCATGATTCGCGATACCATAAACTTAGTTTGTAATGCAGACAGAAGATGAAGACCTCAACTGCTGGAGGTGCCTATTTTAGTACAATGTCGTTTGGACAGTATACCTGCCGTGCTGACTAATAGTCACCAGCAGTGGAAAAGATTTTATAAATCGAATAGAAAACTCTATGCCCTTGGAAGCATAAACATCAAGCCGATAGAATCCCGGCACGAGGGCTGAAAAATCCAGATCCAGCGAGGACTGGGCCGAAGTAATATACTGCGCATCGGATCGCACATCGCGCAGCACATCCCACAATTCATAACGATCAGGCCGGGGTGCGGCAGCCGGCAAGGCAATTTGCAGCCCCTGTGCATTACGTCCATTTTGGGAAACAAGCGATACATCCTGTTCGCGCAGGAGAGCACCTGCTCCAACAGCAGTAACTCGGCAAGGCCCTGTTGTAATATCTGTGTTTTGGAAAACCTCTGGCGGACAAGGTGTCGTAGCCGATGCCGGCAATGTCGTCGGCACTCCCCTACCCGTATCCGGGAGGTTATAATTTCTTTTATCACTAAAACTCAGCCGTTCCCGCACGCGCTCGTCCGGATCCCAGCCGGATACGCCCTGAAGTGCATCCAATTCAAAAACAGTTCCCGCAGGGTATTTCATAAAAGGTTCTGTCAACACAACACGAACAGTATTCATAGAGTGGATCAACTAATGAATATTACGTATTGCAAAGTTGAACCTGCCTGGTGATAAAAATAAACTTTTACCTACCAGGTGCATGAAAGCCCCACTGGAATGCGTACATACCGATTTGAAGTGTATCAAGCCCTACCGCAAAACCGTCACAGAACCGCCCAGCACCTCGGTTTGCCCGTCAACCAGATCCAATTCGAGCAGCCAGGTGTATACGCCGGGTTGCACAGCTTTACCATTCCAACGGCCATCCCAGGCTGAAGTATCGTCGTTGGGTAGCGCATTTAATCGTTCATACATCAGGCCTCCCCAACGGTCAAAAATTTGCAACCGCTTGACACGCTGCACCGAAGGCCCAAAGCTCATGGTAAAACGCCCGTTCAAATCCGATTGAGCGCCAGGGATCATAGCATTGGGGACATAGGTCAACAATTGCTTGTCTACCTGAATAAACATATCGTCGGTGGCCGAGCAACCGGAGGCATTGGTCACCGTCAGCACATACTGGATATTATCCAGGGGCCTGGCTATCGGATTCGGGCAATCAATGCAACTGAGATAGGAGGGATCTTTCCAGGCATAGGTCACCAGCCCGGCATTGGGCAGAAAAATATTTATTAAAATAGAATCACCGAGCAACACGGTGGCGTCGTCAGGAAGGCTCACCACTACCGCCGGAGGTTCTGCGACCTGGATAACCTGCTGCAGCACACAACCATTGACATCTTCAGCAGCAATGCTGTATTGCCCTGCGGGCAGGTTTTCAAAAAATGTGGTTTGCGCATAGGGCCCACCGTCCAGGCTATACAACAGGGTACCGTCGGCGCTTTCCACCCGAATGGCGCCGTTTTGCTCGCCAAAGCACTGCACAGAATCGGCTTCCAGATCAAATACAATCGGCGGAAAATTCCCGACCTGGGCAGTTGCTGCTTCCGTGCAATCCGCTGCATCGGTCACCGTCAGGCTATAACTACCGGCCGGAATATCCGGCAACTGGGGCTTATTAGCGGCACCCGGTGGACTCCACCCGTAAGTGTAGGGCGGGGTACCGCCATTAACCAGCGCCTCCAGCAAACCATTGGAGTCGTCGATGCAGGCGGGCGTAGCATCCAGAGCCACGTCGAGCACAGGCAACACCGTCAGCTGCACGGTATGGGTAGAATCGCAGCCATTGCCTGCCGCAAATGTTTGCCGGTAAACGCCCGACACACCCTGCGGTTGGCCAAAAATCGGGACGGTTTCGCCACCGCAAATCACCAGCGCCTCGCTGGTGGCAAATGTATCTTTTGGAAATGCGCGGACAAACACCGTTGAATCGCAGCCCGTCAATGCCGACAACTGAAAGGTGTGTTCATCACCGGGCATCAAATCTTTTCCGTTGTAATTCAGCACACTACCCAGGCATACAGCGGTATCCACCGAAATCTGATAGGTACCCACCGTGGTACCGTGCACGCGCACCTGAACCACTGAATCGCAACCGGCGAATGTTTGCAATGCAAATGTCCGGCTTTCATCGGGCGGAATTATTGTGCCAAACCAATCCACCATGCGACCGTAGCAGATCGTGGTGTCGATGCTGTAATTAAATGTATCGTTTACAGCGAAATAAACCGAGTCGATGCTGTAACAGCCATTGGCAAAACTTGCCGTGAGCGTAACAAGTCCGGAGGCTGCAGGGCCAGCCTGCACATCCGGGCAAGTGGCACAATCCACCGCCACTGCGGGTTGCCAGTTGTAATTGTCAAAACCGGCTTGGCCTAACACGACTGTTTCGCCCTGGCAGATCACTTGATCGGGGCCCAATTGCAACACGGTGCTACTGTCAATCCCGATCGTCCGGCTATCCGTTTGCGTAAGGCCGCATACGTCCGTGACTGTCACGGCGTAAAGCCCGGCATCCGTGGCGGTATACGAGGCAACTGAGGAGCCATCCTGCCAGGACCAGCTCACCAGGTCGGTTCCGGCAGCATTCAGAAGCAAGGTGCCGTTGTCGCAAATCAGTGTATCGGGCCCGAGCTCCAGTACTGCCGGATTGTATGAAAAATACAGGGCGGCAATGTTGTCCTCGAAATTACACTCACCAATCGCTGTCGAGGGGAAATCCTGTGCCAGACTGAAGGGCGTGCCCAGGGAGTTGTTATCGTTGAGCACCAAAAAAATTGAATCGTTGGCAATGCGCGGCAAGCGTGCCATGAAGGTGCGGCAACTGTCGGGAGGCAGATCAAAGCCCAGGGGTCGTAGTCCAAGCCAAATTGCAGCCGAAGTTTGCGGATTGCCCAGGTAGGCCGAAACCGGGGTTTGCAGCGGCAACACATTATCCCCGTCATTGCACACACTGAGGCTGATCTCGATCGAATCGCCGACGCAAATCAGGCTCAGCGCATCAAGCACGCCATCCGGCGCCGGGAAGGTGGGGTTAAAAAACTGATTGAGAAAACTGTTCATCCGCAAACTATCGCCCACAATGTGCGGGTTTTGCTGAATGCGCGGCACGCTGAGATCTTCATTGATATTGGTGTTGAAATACGCATGCTGGTTCCACACCCGGCGCGAGGAAATTCCCGGAAGCCCTACAGCTTCGTATGCTACCACTGTGCCCTGATCCTGTGTGCCGTTGCTACCGCATTCGATTACAATCTCCGTTTGCCCATCGCCGTCCACATCGAGTACCAACGGGTTTTCAATATGCGTGGCCGACAAGCATTGATCCTGCCATTTGACCAAGCCCGTCGCACCTTCGATCACCTGCAAAAACGACTGCCCCCGATAAATCACATCCGCAGAACCATCGCCGCAAAAATCGTACACACTGGAGCAGGTTACGGAAGATGGATCGATCGTGTTGACCGTCCAGAGTATCGAAAAATCATTTTTTAATGCAAACAACTGCGGGAATTCCACAAAACTCACCTCGAGTTGGCCATCGCCGTTCAAATCGGCAATATTGACCCTCGAAGCACCTTCGTGCCAGTTGGTGGGCAATTGAAATTCGCGCATGATCACCGGGGTTTGAATATCCCAACAATACACCGTGTTTTGGCCGCCCTTGCGGCCCTGGACGATGGCGTCGAGATCACCGTCGCGGTCAAAATCAGCAATACTGGTAAAACCATCGGTAAACGGCGCCGGCGCTGTAACGACAGCAGCCACTACTCCAGTAGCCAAGTTGACTGACAAGACCTGGTTGCCGGCTACGATCTCCAGACCGGCACAGTCGGCGCAAAAATTATCCGGCAGCGCATCGATCGCGATGGGTGAATTGAACGAAAAGCCGTTTGCCGCCCGGGCCGGATGCTCCCCGGCAGAAAGCAGATCGCCACCTGAAGCCAGCAGGGCGCCCGTTTGACCGCTGAACACCTGGTTGCCGATGTTAATTTCCGGCCAGCCATCGTGGTCGAAATCAGCAATATTGGGGGAAGAAAAAGCATATCGGTTTCCATAGCCCACTTGCACGGTGCTTGTAAATTTCAGTGCACCCGTGTGGCTGTAGCAGCGCAACAACCGGTCACCGCCGACAATTACAAATTCACCGAAACCGTCATTGTCCAAATCTGCCATGGCCGGGCAGGTACCACCGGGAAGCCCTGTCGGGCTGGCAATCTGCACCTTAGTCGCGCCCGTAGCGCCGTCAATAATAAAAATTTCAGTGCTCTCCACCCGGTAGGTCACGATCTCCGGAATGCCGTCGCCATCCATATCGCCCGCTACCAGCGGCGAATAGGTGCCGGTTTCAGCCTGAGCAACCCATTGGATACCCAAATTGATCGTATCGCAGGAGGGTATAAAGAAACAATCGGCATTGCAGGTCGTGTAGTAAAAATTATCGCACTGTCCGGTACAGGTGCAGTCCTGGTCGTAACAGTCGATCAGGCCGTCGCCGTCGTCGTCGATACCGTTGGAGCAATCTTCGACAGTTTGCGCAGCCAGAAAAACAGGAATGAACAGAAAAAAAAGCGCGGACAGGCCCGTAAAAATGGACTGGGTGCATAAGCCCCGGTTTGGGTACATGTGTTTTACCATGGTATGGGATAAGTGATTGGTTCTGGTCGGGCTGGTAACGGGCGACAGGCGCGTTTCGGTTTACCCGGCAAAACGATTAACGTATTGTTTAAAACCAGAGACTACGGCGGGAATACGGTTTGGTGTGGTTGGGATTAGGCAAAAAACGGCGGGTCAAACATAGAACAAAGCGCGTTTTTTTACAATATAAATGTAGGGTTGGCCGGGCAATTATAACGTCGGCAGGGTTCCAAACCCTGCCGACGTTGAAGGCAGAAACCCTGCCGACGTTGCGGGTACACATTAAAACAAACCTCGTGGTCAAAATTACCACGACTGCCGCCGCCTTCTATCTTTATTCCCAAAAAAATCATGCGAACGCTCCTGCCAATTTTCATTTTATCACTGCTATCAGTTTCTGCCATTACCCTATCGGCCCAAACCGGCTTTTTCCCCGACAATCTGGTCGTTTCCGCTTCTGCACTCAACCTGCGCGACCAACCCAATAAATCGGGAAAAGTGCTGGAAAAACTCGCCCGCGGTAGCTCCCTGAAGTATCTGGCAACGGCCAACGACGGGGCATTTGAAACCCTGGACGACAACTACGGCGCCTGGCTCAAAGTGCAATCCGGAACCGGCAAAACCGGATTTGTATTCAGTTCCTTTGTTACTGGTTTGTACAACCTGTACCTGGAAGGGGAAACGATATTCGATCAACTGCCCGAACAACATTGGTACGGGGTGTACGCCCGCGACTCTTTCAGTGACGAACTGCGGGCCATCAAGGTCCAACTGGCCACCGAGTACAACAGTTTTCGGGAAGAGGACACCCAGGTTTTGCGCACCAACCAGTCGGGCAAAGCCAAATTTATCATTGGAACAACTATCCGGCTCCAGCCCGGCCCGGCAGGCGACCTGGGCATTTTTGAACCTGCCGAATTTTACTTCAACAATGCCTTGGCACCTGGTGCTATGCTGGCGCTTTCCCCCGGAGCCAAGTCTGACGACACGCCCACGCCATCCTATTACCTGGCTGCTTCCGGCTGTGCCAGGCTGAAGGAGGATTTAACTATGGCGTTGGAAAATTACAAACTGACTGTGCTGGCGCCCCAGGACGGCCTGCCCACCATCCGCCAGGACCTCAGCCCCTGGTTTCGAACAACGCCTGGCGTAAACCACAACGTGCGGCTGCGGTGGTTCGGCGACATCGACGGCGATGCCCGACCCGATGCCATTATTGAAGATATGCCGGAGGAAATGGGCATGCGGATATCCCTTTTCCTGACGTCAAAAGCCCGCGACGGGGAATTACTGCGCAAAGTTTGTGAATACTGGCCGCCTCTGGATTGATATCTTGCGCCCGGTATTCACCACAAATCCGTACGCATGTCCGACCTAAAGAAAAAACTCACCCTCTACGGCCTCACCATGATCGCCGTCGGTTCTTGTATTGGTTCCGGCATTTTTGTCACCCCGGCGCAAATCGTCAACGCCGTACCCAACGCTACCCTGGTACTGGCAGTATGGGCATTGGGCGGCATCATTGCGCTTACCGGGGCACTTACGTTCAGCGAATTGGGCGGCATGTTTCCAAAGTCGGGCGGTGTGTATGTGTACCTGAAGGAGGCTTATGGGGATTTAACCGGCTTCCTCTACGGCTGGATCATTCTGCTGGTGGTTAATACCGGCGCTCTGGCAGGGCTTTGTGTTGCCTTTGCGGAATACCTGAAATTGTTTGCACCGGATATGAGCGAAAACGCTAAAACGGCTATCGCCGCGTGCACGGTCCTGGCGCTCACCGTGATCAATATGCTCGGCGTTAATGTTAGCCAGGGACTTGCCAACGTATTCACCGGTTTAAAATTGCTGGCTATTGGGGGGATAATCCTTGCCGGATTTCTATTTTTTGATTCGGCCAATGTAAATCCCGATTTTTCCCTGCGGGAAAATATCCCTGACAACCTCACAACGGCCATGCTGACCGGGCTCATCGGCGTGTTGTTTTCCGTAGGCGGCTGGCACCACGCATCCTACCTCGCCGGGGAAGCCATCGATGCGCCGCGCACAGTACCCCGGGCCATGTTTTTGGGTGTGCTGATCGTACTGGTTATGTACCTGCTCGTCAACCTGGCGTATATGTTTTTGTTGCCGCTGGAAACTATCGCCAAAACACCGCGCGTGGCCGGGGAGGCCATGGCGACGTTGGCGCCCTGGGGTGGCAAGGCCGTGGCAGTGGCTATTGCGGTGTCAATATTCGGAACGATCAGCATTTACACCATGTCGGCGCCGCGCATCTATTTTGCCATGGCCTCTGATGGTATTTTTTTCAAACAACTGGCTGCCGTGCATCCGCGCTGGCACACCCCGGTGACGGCCATGCTGGTACAGGCCTTTTGGGCAATTGCCGTACTGTTGTTTTTCCGGGGATTGTTTGACCAGATTATCACTTTTGTCACGTTTATGGACATTGCATTTATGGGTCTGGCCGGTGCTGCGGTGTTTATGCTGCGCAAAAAACAGCCCGATGCCGACCGGCCCGTAAGAGCCTGGGGCTACCCTTTCGTTCCGCTGGTTTTCGTATTGATTTCCGCGGCATTTGCCGTAAATGTGCTGCTTGAACGACCTGCACAGGCGCTGCCGGGGTTGGGGCTTTTGATAATTGGTGTGGTTGTGTTTTTTCTGTTTAAAAAGCAGCGATCTGTTTAATTTTTAAAAAAAGCGAACTAAAAGTTCGCGTTACGCTATGCACAAAGATTCTTTCGTAGTCCGAGAAACTCCCGACAACCGCACCACTGCTCCACACGTGCTGCCGATTTACGCCACTTCGTCCTTTGTTTTTGAAAACATCGACCAGGGCGTTGAGATTTTTAAAAACATCGAAAGCGGTCACGTGTACAGTCGATACGCCAATCCCACTGTGGACACCGTGGCACGCAAAATTGCCGATCTGGAGACTCTCGGGCTCGACATGCAGGCCGAAGCCATCATGACCTCCTCCGGCATGTCGGCCATTTCCACGCTGTTCATGGGACTGCTGAAGTCGGGCGACAAGGTGCTGAGTCAGGGAAATCTATACGGCGGCACCACTGAACTGCTGGCTTCGGTGTTGCAGCCCTTCGGGATCGAACCGGTGTTCACCGACTTGCGCGACCTGCATGGCGTGGAGGCCATTTTAAAAGCTGATCCGGCCATAAAAATGCTGTACTGTGAAACACCTGCCAACCCAACACTTGCCTGCGTGGATATTGCAGCACTGACCGATCTGGCGCACCGCTATCAAGCCTGGTCGGCTATTGACAACACCTTCTCCACCCCACTGCTCCAGCAACCCTTCGCGCATGGCGTTGACTTCATCGTGCACTCCACCACCAAATACCTGAACGGCCACGGCAACAGCATTGCCGGGGTCATCGTTGGCCGCGACCGGGATTTGCTGCGCAAACAAGTCTGGCGCGCCATGAAACTCGCCGGCACCAACTGCTCGCCCTTCGAGGCCTGGCTCACCCACAACGGCCTCAAAACCTTAGCCCTGCGCATGGAGCGCCACTGCGCAAACGCACTTGCACTAGCCGAATTTCTGGAAAAACACCCCGCTGTGGCACGGGTGAATTACCCGGGCCTGCCTTCCCACCCCGACCATGCGCTGGCTAAACGGCAAATGCCCGGAGGCTTCGGCGGCATGTTGAGTTTTGAACTGCAAGGTGGCATGGAGGCGGGCTTGCGCTGCATGAACCGCATCCGGTTTTGCACGCTGGCGCCCACTTTGGGCGATGTGGACACGCTGATTTTGCATCCGGCTTCATCGTCGCACCTGAATGTAGCGAAGGAGGTTCGCGAGGCAAACGGCATCACTGATGGAATGATCCGGGTGTCGGTAGGGATAGAGCATGTGGAGGATATCATGGCGGATTTGGCGCAGGCGATGGAATAGCCTTTGATTCAGCCTTTGGAAGTATCCGGGCAGTATTTTTTCATCAAAAAGACATATTTCAGTACGCTCCCGAACCTAATGGCGCGGGAAGCAGCCGCTTTGCACGATATGCACAAGCACTTGCACGATATGCACAAAGAAAGTTCGTCCAAAAAACCATCCTTTATGATCCGGGCTAAAAAACAATGCGATCCAGGCACATTGAGCCGGATTTGGCTATAAACAATTTCCTCTTTTTCATACTTCTAAAATCCAAACCATGATGAATTCGTTAAAAATTTCTATCGCAATCGTGCTTTTTAGCTGCATGCTTGGCTGCCAAAAAGAAGCACAAGTTTCCGAGCAAACCGTTTCGAACCTTTCTGCTACCAACCGCAGTACCATCACTGTTCCAGCCGGTTCCGTGAATGCCCTGGCCGCAGCAGTGGCAGCAGCAGGTTCGGGTGGCACTGTTATTCTTAAAGCGGGCGAACACACCGAATCGGGCACGATTACTATTCCTTACACCCTGGCACTGACCGGCGAACCCGGCGCTGTTTTGCGCATGGCGACAACCCCTTCCACCAACAACTGGGCGCTTGAGCCCCAGGTAGTCGAACCCGTTCTTCATTTTAAAAATGCTTCCGGCCTGCTGCTTGAAGGACTGACGATCAAAACGCCGGACACTGCCCCGGGCAACACCGGCATTTTGATTGAAAACAGCGATCAGTTTCGCATTCAAAACTGCCAAATCGAAAACCACCAAACCGGCATGGTCGTGGTTCGTTCAAGTAACGGGCGTATCGAAAACTGCAAGGTTTTGGGTAGTACCGCCTGGCTGGATGGCGATTTCACCGTAGCCTACGGGATAAACATGGTCAGCGGCAATCACAACTTCCTGCTTCGGAACGAAGCGTCGGGGCACGGCGCGGGCATATTCGGTAGCGGGAAAAATGGGTTTATGCAAAAAAATGATTTACACGACAATGCCACCGGCATCATCCTTTGCACCTTTCCAAAAGAGTTTTTTGAATTGCCCGGTGGCGAACGCGTGCAGGCGGAATACTCCGCGCATGCCTGGAAAGTTTCCGACAATATCACACACAATAACTTCGAAGACGGCATTCTGGTCATCGACGGCGCCAACGCCAATGTGCTGATCGATAACAACAGTTTCGACAATGGCACCTACGATATTAACCTCACCGGAGACTTGCCCGACTATTTCCACCTGACGTTCCCGCCCTCAAAAAACAACCTGGTCAAATCGCTAAAATACCGCGATGTACGCATCAAGGATTGTGGCACCCGGAACAACATTATAGGCGGCAAAGAAGTGGATTACACGCTTGATCCCTGTTAGATAAAATAGCGTATTGGGCTGAATTAACTTTCCGAATACATGAGTCATCCCGAATTTTTCAGAGTTGAAGAATTCGGGATTTCTTATTTCATATTTTTGTGTAACTTTCTGGAAATGAACATCATTCGTTCTTTTTGTCTTGACCTCACGTTTCGCGTAAATGAGTTCCGGTTTGTAAAAGGTCCAAAAATTGTTGATAGACGTTCTGCTCCGCTACGAGGCTTAGGATTTTTTGTTGATTCGGGTTTAGTTCAGTCATTTGCACTTTTTCCCCGTCTTGGCTTTTAATCCAAACCACAGCTATCCCTCTAAATGCCCGTAATATCATGGGGCTGGTGGGGTTAGTAGTTTTGCGATTTTTATTTCCTGGATAGACCCCTTTGATTTGAACTTTATTTGATGCAAGTTTTGTTCTTGCTTGATGCTGGATTAGGGTATAAAACCGCATTGCTATTGATAATAGCCGAATTAGCCCCTTTACCCGGCTTGTTTTCTTGAGGTAAATGGGCAGTAATCCTACATCTCTGTTAATAAAGTAGTCGAATAAATGCTCGATCCTGTATTCATTTCGATAGTTTTTAACTAATTCAGTAGCACCAATAAGTTGTGCAGGTGCGTTGGTTGCATAAATCTGCCAACCGAGCCGTTGTTGTTTTTGCTTTATTTCTGCTTCATTTCGTTTAATATTTAAATGCAGCGTAATCGTTTCACGTTGTTCAGCGGCTCGGTCTTTATGTTTTTGAACAGCATGGTATTGACTGGTTTGCGAACAGTGTATTTCAAAGTATTCAGCCACTCTATACTTTGCCAGGATACTTGCGATGCGACCATGTAATGCTTTTAATGTTTTAGGGTTGCGACGCCCTGTTTTGGAAATGACCAGATTTCGGATAGATACTTCAGCCTCACCAATACGATTATTGAAGGATGTTACTAATCCTTTTGCGTATTCTGGAGAGTAGACCAACAAGCGGCGTTCCTCCCATTCTTGTTTCGGCCCTTGCATTTTTGTCACTTCGCTTATTTCGTAGAAATAAGCGGGTTTTCTTGTAGCCTCCTCCTCGGTAAACAAACTTGGTAGTTCTTCCACTGGCCAAGGCACTTGACCCAAGTAGCTATTTAGTTGTTCTGCAGAACATTGTTTTCGGTTTAGTGGGCACAGGTAATAATCTGAGTTCCTAGCAATTTCCATGCGGTTTGCTAAACTCCCCAGCTGGGAATCGCCCACATATAAGTTGCCAGATGTTTTTAGCGTTGATCGAACCCTGTTAATGATGGGTACGTAGTGATTTGCATCAGGACCGCTTCCCTTGACGATTTCAACAGCTAAAGGCATAGACAATGGATCTAAAGAGGATACCATTACCTTACAAAAGGGTTGATCTGACCGACGTTGTTTACTATAACCGTGTGTAAACAGCTCTCCTTTGGGTCGAAACTGAGGAGCGTTGAAGGAATCTGTCCTTACTACTTCAATGCCAGATTCCCTACCTTGAACTGGTGTTTGAAGCGGGTAGATTTGAAGCAATCTTTCGCCTAATGCTTGCTCAAAAGCATACCAGCGATCTTCACTACTGTATCGATCAAGCAATCGTCCTAAACGGTCGTCACAAAAATCTATGCTTCTTAGTTTCGGTACCCCAAGTAATGCTTTTAGAGTCCGGATATGTAAATCTGCCCAATCTTCTACATGGCTAAGTCGGTGATCGCCTTGGCTCAGAATGTATAGAAGCCAGCCAATTCCAACTTGTCCGCCACTTATCCCTTTCCATAATCCATGATCGGGAAAATATTCATCCAGCAGGCTAGATAGATCACAACGCTTTAGATGATCGGCTAGTAGGGGAAGGTCGGAAACTTGTTCTACTCGCATGCCGCAATAAACTAACTTTCAAAGAACTAGTATGCTTTTGCGCGAAACGTGAGCTTGACACAAAAAGAACCAAAAAAGTCAAGGCTGTATTCAAATCCTGCGGTTTTGCTTGAAAACTACGGCGGCGCAAAACCAAACTCGTCCCGATTCGTTCCTCATCGGGACTCAAACAAGGTTTTGCTTCTTCCGCCTCCGTTTTCGCAAAACCGGGATTTGAATAAGGCCGGATAAAAGTCTGTGGATGAGGGTAGTATAAAAAAACTTCCCGAACCTTGAAAACACTCAAAATTCAGGATGACTCATGTTTTGTGCTAAGCCCAGTGCCTGCCCTTCAATCCACCAACGACACCCCATTCAAATCCGTAGTCAGCACCTCGCTCATATAATTGAAATAGGGGCGCATGGCTTCGAAAGTCAGTTTCACCTCTTGCAGGAAATTTTTGCTTGTAACCTCCTTGTCGGTAAAACTACGGTGCACGGTAAAACTTTTTTTGCGAATCAGGTCGATGGCCGGGTTGCTGCTATCAAAGCCCCGCGGCGCAGTTTTCACTTCGTCGCCTTGCAGGGTTCCGAAGTATTTTTTGAAGGTGGCATCGGCCATGATTTTTCGAATGGGCTGGTCGTCAGCGGCAAATTCGTCGCGAATCCGCTTCAGGTCCTGTGCATTGGGTTGCCAAAAACCGCCGCCAACAAAGGAAGCCCCCGGTTCGATGTGCAGGTAATAGCCGCCCCGCAGGCGTTTGGTTGCGCGTTTAAAGCCCGTACCGAAATGATTTTTATAGGGCGATTTATCCTTGGAAAAACGTACATCCCGGTAGATGCGAAACAATGTGGAGCCTTCCAGGTGGTCGGTTTCACCCAAGGCTTGTTCAACGGAAGCGACAAATTGCTTCATGTTCCCCAAAGCCGCTTCGTAGCGGTTTTTGTTGTCCTGAAACCATTCCCGGTTGTTGTTTTCGCCTAGGTCTTTCAAAAACTGCAGGGTAGTGGGTTGGATGGTCATAAGCGGAATTTTATTCATCTAAACTGGAGTCGTGCATCTGAAACCCCAAAAAACCACGCGGGGTTCACCAATGCCTCTTTGTAACGAATGTTATATTTTTTATAAAACCGGGTTACAGGAATTTTGCAGTGCACTTCTTTTAAGACGCTTATGTTTTAAA
The DNA here is from genome assembly GCA_020636075.1 of Lewinellaceae bacterium. Taxonomy (GTDB): domain Bacteria; phylum Bacteroidota; class Bacteroidia; order Chitinophagales; family Saprospiraceae; genus M3007. The sequence goes on from JACJYO010000002.1 coordinate 973,235, forward strand.
CACCAAGGTAGTTTACCAATGAAAAAACCCCGGCCCCTGTTAACGACATCCAACGGCTAATGCCCCCACCAAATGCCCTCCATAAAATCAAATGTGCGGCCGGTACGCGAGACGTGCCGGCCTTTTTTGTGCTCAGGGTGAAGGTGGCCCATAGGTGGTGTGCACGAGTGTACGACGGGTACGGCCCCAGCCCCTCGAAACCTTAACGATGTATAAATTGTCATAATCGGTCTCCGGGATCGGCGAGACGGCTTGCTGGGAAAGGCCGTATACCAGTTCGGGCACGGTATTGGAATGCCCGACAACCAGGACGTTTTTGCCCCGCATTTTATCTAGCCGGGCGATCAGGCCTGCCGTAGTATCCGGTTTGTAGAGGATTAAACTTAAACTTAACGCTGTGGCCAGTGGCTGTGCAGTTTGTTGGGTGCGCTGATAGGTGGATGCAAAAACGGTACTGATGCCTTTGTCCGACAGGGAATCGCGCAGAATGTTCGCCCGGGTTTCACCTGTTGTGGAGAGTGGAGAATCGGCCGAATTGTTCAGCCGTTCGGCATGGCGCACGATGTAATACCTTGTTGTACAGGCTGATAACATTATGGCAGTTGCAATCAACAAAAGGGATAGTGTTTTCATATTCGGAGTTTTTAGAAAATGGTGCTAGTTATTGTTTAACCAGACGCAGTTGCGTCTGCTCTGTGGCGTCCCAAACCCGTACGGTATAAATGCCGGCGGGCAGCGCAGCTAAATCAAGCGGCACTTGTGCATCGGGGTCGACTTCCACCGACAAGGAGATTCCGGTTGGTTGCTGGTTGGCGTTCCAAATTTCGACATGCACACGTTCAGAACGGCCGGCCACAACATGCAAGGTACTCTGCCCGGCAGCAGGATTGGGCCAAAGCGCCGCCTGCAGCCGCTCGCTGTAAACGACCAGCGAGCGTATCGGTGAAAAACTGCTCTTGCCATCGCGGTCTTTTTGCCGGAGGCGGAAAAAATGTGTCCCCGGCTTCAGGTCCGGAATGCGATAGGTATAATGTGCCGGCATCGTTCCATCGCCTTGCGGCAACACGAAGCCGCGCACCTGCCAGTCGTTGCCGGCATTGCTGCTTTGCTGCAACTCAAAACCGGCATTATTGATTTCGGAGGCTGTTTCCCAGGTCAATACGGCATCGTTGCCATCCAATCGCGCCTCAAACCGGGTAAGTTCAACCGGAAGCGATCCCTGAGGCAGCAAGGCGACATCGAGCAACGTCAGCACACCATTATCCAGCGAAACCAGGTGCTCCTGGGTGATATAACCGGTTTTACTGATGCGGACGGTGAAGGCGCCATTTTGCAATTGCCCGATTTTGTAAAGCCCCAGTGCATCCGTCCGACCAGAAGTAGTCGCGGATAAAACTTGTATGTCAACGGCATTCAACGGGAACCCGGTAATGGCGTCTGTAACAGTCCCTTCGAGGTAGCAGCCCCGGACGTAATTGGGGGTGAGCACCCAAAGTTCCCCATTACTCGTGTTTTGCGCCTCGATATTTGATGCTACGATGGTGCCGGAAGGCAGATAGGGATACACCCCCCAACAACCTTCAAATCCGTTGCCCGAGCCGCCCGGATAGGTGTCGTAGCGCCCGACTTCCACCATATTGGCCGGGCGGGCAACATCGATAATTGCAAACCCGTCTTTGTACCAGGACGTGACGGCGTAGTCGTTGATTATGTGGGTGTTGTGGACGATGGAACCCGACCCCGGCGTAATTTGAATTTTGTCGAGTACGGTAATATTCCCCAGGTTGGAAATATCGTATGCCGTCAGATAAGAATTGCTGACTTCGTCGGTGGTGAAAAGCGTATTGCCCGACAACCAGGTGTTGTGTGTAAAGTTACTCGTCGTGTTGAATGTAGCCAGCAGCACAGGATTGGTTTTGCTGGTCATGTTTACGATGGCCACTTGTCCGGCATAGATATGCGCCGAGTACAGCCTGTCGTTGTCGACATAGCCGTCGTGTACGTAGCCGATAAAATTGACGAACCCAACATAAGTAGGGTTGTATGGGTCCGAATTGAGGTTGTACACCTGAGGTCTGCCACCATTAAGGTTGCTGCCGTACACATACAGGTAACCTTTGACTTCATCAATATGCAGGGCATGGCCACGCTGAATCGCACTCCCGCCGTCTACGGTATGATATGTAAGATTGGAGCCCGGCAAACCATCGAGATCCACAATCTGAATTTTGCTGCCAAACCCTTCCGAAACAACGTAGGCGTAGTGTGAGTAGGTTTTTATTTCCCGCCAATCGCTGCCTACGCCGGGGATCTGTACAATTTGCTGGGGGTTGTTCGGATCAGTCACATTCACAATAATCAGCCCGTTATGGGCGCCAACCAGGGCGTATTCGTTACCCCCGGCGGCATAGCCCCAGATGTTGGCCAACGTTTGCCCGTTGAAGGTCATGGTGGCATTATGGGTAACATTTACATTTTGGGAAAAAGCAGCGGAAAGGACGGTAACGAATAAAAGTAAAGTCAGTGCAGTGCGCATGGCTGAAATCGGAACGATAAGAGTCGTGAAAACAAAAGATGCGGGGATGGGGAATTCAAATGTAACAACTTCAAGGTTACATATCCACCGTAAACATGGCACCCGTTGTGCATAATATTATCATAGTGGGGGCTTTACTTCAAAATTCATATTTCCCTAAAAGAAAAACTGCTCCCGCACAATTTTTCCATCCCGGACTTCATAAACACCGATTTCATCAAAATGGCGCCGCTCGCCATCGGTGAAGGTTGCTGCAAAGCCGAGTGCCAGGGAGAAAAAGCGGCCTGCCACCTGAGGATCGTTATAATAGCCGCTATGCACTACACTGATCTTATTGTGAAACAATGCGGCTCGTTGTTGAATACCCTCAACACCTGTTACTTCCGGCATTTCCGAACCCACCGGCTCGACACTTTTAAAATCAGGTGCAAAAAGTTCACTGTAAGCCTCAGTGTATTTCCCCTGCCGGCACAGGTCGACCATGCGCTGTGCAATTTCAGTAGTAGTCATGAAGAATTTTTTAAATAAAATTTTTTGTTTTCATTAATTGCAGACAAAAATAAATAAAAGCCAAATAAAACACAAAATGTTTTTCATCGGTGGCAATATGGTGCTCCATCTGATTTAGATCATCGGCAGTTGATTTTTTGATCAATCATTCCCTGACTAAACTGGTGCAGATTTGTTAAAAACCTGGGTACCGGCGTGCGTTGGCAAGTTATACTCGTCGGACGACTTTAAGTCGTCAGATGAGGTTCTCGCCGCGGTCTGACGACTCAAAGTCATCTGACCGCTCATCCATTGTAACCACCCAATGCACGCCGGCAGACAGGTTTACATTAAAAAGTGGCCAAACCCACGGCTTTAGTTCTCAAATTATGAATTCAAAAACAGTCATTCCCCTGATTATGGCCAGTTTTATACTGGCTACTTGCCAGTCGCCTGACGATAAGACTGCTACGCAGCAATTTCCTACGCCTGACTCCACAAGCGTAACATCCAGCACAGCAGCGCCACCATTATTTTCCTATATCGTTCCTCGTACCATCCGGGTAAAAGACTATTTCCCATTCATGGATAGCCTGGTGCGCCACTACGACAGCCTGGTACCGTACCAGCTCACCGAGCACTTGTTGGTCCGCAGTAACCCGCGCATCATCGACACCCTGGAAGACACCGATTATTACTGCCGGATGGCACGCGGTGAGTTTGTTTATGATCAACGCCAGCTCCCGGTGCTGCATCAGGGCGACACGTTGTACATCCCGGATTCCACAAGTGCCCGGGCGTTGCTGGATCGTATGGCCGCCACCTGGATCGATGTCAACATCCCGGAATTTACCCTACGGGTCGTTGAAGGCCAGGATACCGTGCAGTGCATGACCATCCGCGTAGGCCAAAACAAAAAACGGTATCAGGAGGTACTTGGCCGGGTCGACGACCTGCGTACCCGCCCCGGCATCGGGACAATTGTGCGGATCAACCGCGCGCCGTCGCTATTTTATGATCCGCATACCGGCCGCAGATTTATCTACACCAAACGCGATGATGGCCGCACCACACGCATGCCCCTCATCCCATGGATGGAACCGGAGATCAACGGGATCCGCATGGGCCAAATGATCCACCCGACCACCAACCCCGAAACCCTCGGCAAGGCTTATTCGAATGGCTGTATTGGTTGCACCGAAGGAGAAGCCTGGCGCCTGTATTACCATGCCCCTGAGGGCACCAAGGTGGTCATACGCTACGACCTCTTGCTGATCGATCCGGTAGGTGATACTACCCGCCTGCCGGATATTTATGGCTGGGCAAAATAAATAGCGGAAGCACCTTCAATTTTTAAGTATGAAAGAAATTCAGATCACTAAAGCCTCCGGCGAAACGGCCGACTTCGAGCCCGCAAAACTGGAACAATCGCTTCGCCGGGCCGGCGCCACACACCAACAGGCGGAAACGATCACCAGGGCAATCGAAGCACAGCTCATGGAAGGTATGACTACCCATCAAATTTACCGGATGGCCAAGCGGATGTTGCGCAAGCAAGCAAGCCATACCGCTGCCCGTTATTCACTAAAACGTGCACTGCTTGCCTTTGGGCCCTCCGGCTTTCCGTTTGAGCACTACATCGCCCGCCTGTTGAAGGCCGATGGCTATTCGGTCGAGAACGGCTTGCTGCGGCAGGGCCGTTGCATCATGCACGAAATAGATGTGCTGGCGCAAATGGACGGCCGCTTGATCGTGGGCGAGTGCAAATTTCACAACCGGCAAAATCTGGTTTGCGATATAAAAGTACCCCTGTACATCCACTCCCGGTTTCGCGATCTGAAAGCCGGTTTTTTGAGCACACCGGCCTGGGACGGTTATGCTTTCGAATCCTGGATTTTTACGAATACCCGCTACACCGGCGATGCCAGCCAATATGGCCAATGTGCCGGCATGCACCTGATCAGTTGGAACACACCCCCAAATGGCAGTTTGCGCGAATGGGTAGACCGGACCGGGTTGCATCCGATCACTTGCCTGACGACATTAACCCGGCGCGAAAAAGACCTGTTGTTGGAAGCAGAAGTCGTGCTGGTGCGCGAATTGCTGACAAATCGGCAATTGCTCAAATCTATGCGGATCGCTTCAGGGCGTATAGCACGAATTATTGAAGAAGCGGAATTGGTTTGTGGGATTTGATGTACTAATTAAATACAACTGCATGGCGGAAGCGTGTCAGGAGTAAAAAAAACCTGTTAAGCCCGTAGGGCTGTCATTATTGTAGAATTATTAGTCACAAGAAATGACAGCACCGTAGGTGCGGCATTATAATGGCACGCCTACGGCGTTCAAATAACCGGACGGGAGGCATTTTCTACTACCATAGCAGCCCTACGGGCTTTACTACGAAGTTGTAGTCCCTTGTATTGCCCCTGATTTACAGGACACATCCTAAGGATTTTAAATTGGAAAAGTTCACCGGGAACTAATCTACTCCGGGAGCCAGCTCAGCAGCCACTCTTTTTCCGTCAGCACCTGCTCCGCATCGATTTGATTTCGCAGTTCGTCTACCGACTTTTGATCGGCCATATTGAGTCGCATCAGTGCACGGGCGTAGCGCACGATATTCAGATAATTGTTGCGGTGATAGCCGACTGCCTGTTGGCGGCGGATGTAGTTTTGCATACTGTCGAGATGGCTTTCCAGGAGGTCGAGTTCCCGGGTTTCATAGTAAATTTTCAATTGAAGCGTCTTGGCATTCAGGCTGTTGATAAAATCTTTGTAATCGGCGCGCTGCAAGTAAAGCAGCGCAGCCCGATAGTCCTTGCGGGTGTATTCCAGCCGAGCCATGTTTAAACTGAAGGCTGCTTCCCGGTAGCGGCGTTCCAGGGCGGGCTTGTATTTTTGAATAAAAATTTCGGCCCAGGCGATCTCTTGCAAGCGGATAGCAACACCTACGATATTGTGGTAGGCAAACCGCGAAAACACGCCGTTTTCCAACAGCAGTTCCCGGTCGAGCGCTTCCCGGTACAGATTGAACGTAGCGCGGTACCAGCTCAGATCGGCCGACTCATTGCTTTTTTTTACACCAAAATTGATCGCCAACAAATACAGCGCCCGCAACTCATCCGGTGGGAACACATCGGCGTGTTGACTTATCATGTCGCGAAAACGAAAAAAATGGCGCTCGGCACCGGAGTCCGTCAAAAACTGGCAGCCGTGGTAGTACAAGGCAATAGCCGGCAGTTCGAGCAAGCCTTCCGATTCAACATGTTGAAAAATGGCATCGAGCAGTCCAAAGCGATATTCGGTTTCTACGACAGCCTGGTGTGAGCGGGCAAAACACACATGCCGCAATTTTCGGGCAATGTAGGTCGTGTCGAGCAGGTCGGAGATTTCCTGAAGGTTGAAGGCGTCGTAACGCCGTGCTGCCGAAGCCGATTGGAATGCCTCCAGCTCGATCCGGTGCAGATCGTCAAAATATTCGGCATGTCGCCAGGCTTGTTGTTCGCGACTTTCACGGGCTTTGCGCAAGGCCGCCTGACCGTGTTTGGGCAGGCTGCGCTTGCGGTAGGCGCCGGCCAGGCGGATCTTGTTCCGTTCCGGGTCGGTGAATTTTTCGCGGTACATCCAGTAGTGCTCCAGCAGTTTGAGCAAATCAGAATTGGCCAGGCGCAGTTTCTGGTTGTCGTAGCGAATGCCGGGGTAAGCGGCAGCGAAGGCTTCCGGCTCCGTCGGGGTGAGGCCCGTTTCACAGCAGGTCCGCAGGTAGGTGAACAGGCCCTCAAGTTGAGTTTTTTGATTAAAAAACGGCGAGCGCACGAACTTGTCGAAGGCGCGCAATTCGGACTTGGTAAGGGCGGCAAAGGCTTCCCAGAGACGTGTTTTTTCCATGAGTTTTGCGGTTACAATGTGCCCCATAACCACTAAATCAAACACTTAGAGGAGGTGCACATTTTTCCAATTTCAAATTTTTCTTTTCAAATTTCAAATTGAATGAATGATCCCGTTTCGTGGAGTTTTCTGAATTTGAAATGTCAGATTTGAAATTGGAAATTTGAAAAGTAGTACACCCCTTCTGGTTCTTTATGTTGGTGGCTTTTGGACGAGAGGATGACACTACAGCATGTTTCTATTCAACTTAAATAATTCATTCAAATCTACTGCCATGTCAAGTCATTGCTACAATAATTTTTATAAAAAACTGAAAACAAGCATTTTAAAAACCTAAAATTAAAAACACCTGCTACAATCAAAAAATTTTGTCTTTGCAGGCCAGGTGCGCGTGTTGCACCTTTGTTGCGTCTACAAAACGTGAAAAGTCCTACGTATGAAAAAATACATTTTTACCCTGATTGTACTGCTCACTGGTCTGCACGCCGCATTTAGCCAATGCACTGCCGATGCGGGCCCAAATCAAACACTTACCTGTTCAACCACGCAAGTCCAACTGCAAGGTTCTTCCAATATTGGCGGAGCCACCTATGCCTGGAGTGGGCCACTGGGCTTTGCCTCTACGGAGCAAAATCCGTTTACCAGTGACCCCGGAGAATACACCCTGACGATAACAAATCCAGATGATGGTTGCACCGCTACAGCGACCACGACAGTCTTACTCAATACGGTGCCACCAAGTGTTGGGTTAAATGCAAATGGTTCGTTGACTTGTGCACAGACAACAGTCCTGATTAATGTGGCTTTAACGCCCCTTAATCCTGCCACTTTTATCTGGTCAGGCCCGAACGGTTTTACAAGCACGGAAGAAATACCAACTGTGATAGAGCCGGGCGATTACACCGTAACCGTTACGTATATCGACAATGGATGTAGCAGCACTGCAACTACTCCTGTTTTTCAAAACACGACATTGCCCAACATCTCCGCCACGGGCGGCACGATTTCCTGTAGCAACCCTTCGGTTACCCTGGTGGGCAATTCGTCTACTCAGGGGGCAGTTTATTTCTGGAGCGGGCCGGCCAACTTTTTTAGTACCCAGCAAAACCCGCTCGTAACTATGCCAGGCGCTTATACCCTGGTCGTGACCAGCCCATTCAATGGTTGCACCTCAACGGCAGTGGCTACTGTGACGCAGGATGGGAGTGTGCCGAATATTTCAGGCGTACCTACCCCGGTCAGTTGTTTCGGCATATCCGATGGGGGTGTCGATATTCAGGTGAGTGGCGGTGTGCCACCGTACACCTATTGGTGGAGCAATGGTGTCACGACTGCTTCCGTGAACAACCTAGTGGCCGGAATCTATTCACTCACGGTATCCGACAATGCTGGATGTACCGCCGTAGCGCTTTATCAAATCAGTCAGCCGGCAGGTATTTCGGCCACCCCGAACATTCATGATGTAAATTGTTTCGGGTTCGATGACGGGCAAATCACGTTGGGTAACCCTGTTGGCGGTATCCCGCCCTATAATTTCCAATGGGTAGGCCCCGGCATTCCAATTGCATTTGGACAGGAGATCACCGACCTCGTAGCCGGCCAATACACCGTAACCATATCTGACAGTAAGGGTTGCACCAGGGTATATAATTACCTTGTCAATCAACCCACTGAAATACAGGTTGATATCCCCGTTCAATGTGAAAACATGGCCTTTGCCATGGCCACCGGCGGTACGCAGCCCTATGTGTACGATTGGCGACTTGGAGGTCCTGCAGGGCAGGTGGTAGCCACAGGGCCTAACCCAACAAACCTGCCTGCCGGCAATTATTTTTTAGTTGTCTCTGATGATGTTGGCTGCACCGGTACCGCCCAATTCGCCGTCAGCCCAAATACGATCCCCTGTACGCGCATTACCGGCCAGGTAATTTTAGATGATGACATTTTTTGTCAAAACGACCCGGGTGAACCCGGGCTCAGCAACTGGTTTCTCCAGGCCGATGGTCCTAATGGCACTTTTTACGGCTTAAGTGGCATGGATGGCCATTACACGATCACCCTCGAACCCGGCGATTACACCCTTTCCCTGATCCTGCAAGACCCACAGGCCACTACCTGTCAGAATTACCTCCCCGTTACCCTCGCCCAGGCGGGCGACTCCACGCAGGTGGATTTCCTGGTTCAACTCGCCAATCCCGACTGCCCGGCCATGTCGATCGATCTGAGCACCCCGCGTTTGCGGCGCTGTTTTGGCAATAATATTTACTACCTGCAATACTGCAACAACAGCGTGATTGAGGCTACGGACGTCTACATCACGCTGGAACTTGACCCCTTCATGAGCATTAATCTTTCAGAACTCCCCTATACCGATCTGGGAAACAACCTGTACCGTTTCGATCTGGGCACTGTGCCGCCCAACTTCTGCGATGACATTTGGGTGCAGGTAACCATTTCCTGTAATGCTGTAATTGGGCAAGCCCACTGCTCCGAGGCTCATATTTACCCCGACACCGCCTGTGCGCCGGTAAACCCGCAATGGTCGGGCGCACAACTGGCAACACGGTCGGTATGCACGGGCGATTCCCTGCGATTTATCATTAAAAATATCGGCGCGGGAAGCACGACCCAGGCGCTGGATTATATCGTGATTGAAGATGGCATCATGAGTTGGCAGGGAACCATTGATCCGCTCCCCGCCGGCGCCGAAATGGTGGTGACCGTACCGGCCAACGGCGCTACCTGGCGCATCGAAGTCGAGCAAGAGCCGTTCTCCCCCCTACCCGGCCAGGCCCGGCTTTCGGTGGAAGGTTGCAGTAACACAGGCTCCTTTTCCACGGGCTTTGTCAACCAGTTTCCGGTGGCCAATGCGGGCCCCTGGGTTGATGTGGATTGCACCCCGAACATCGGCTCCTGGGACCCCAATGACAAACAGGGTTTCCCGCTCGGCTATGGCGCCGACCACTACATTCGCCCCGGAACCGAACTGGAGTACCTGATCCGCTTTCAGAATACCGGCACCGACACGGCCTTCAATGTAGTGATCCGCGACACCCTTGCACAATGGCTCGACCCGCTTACCGTGCGTGCCGGCGGAAGCAGTCACCCATACCGGTTCCAACTGGCCGGGGAAGGTGTATTGATCTTTGACTTTCAAAATATTATGCTACCCGACAGCAATGTAAACGAGCCGCTCTCGAATGGTTTTGTAAAATTCCGCATCAGCCCGCGCGCCAACGTACCGATGGAAACAGACATCCTGAATAATGCGGCCATTTACTTCGACTTCAACGACCCGGTGATCACCAACACCACGTTGCACCGCATTGGCGAAAACTTTGTAAGTGTGGGCTTGTGGCAACCTGTGCAGCCGCTGCTCCAGGTGCAGGTAACGCCACACCCCCTACGGGATGCGAGCTGGATTTCCGTAACGCCGACTGTTAGTCGGCCGTTAAAAAACTATCAACTCCGGATTTTAGATCTTCTGGGAAAGCCCATGCACCACCAGGAATCCGCCGAGCCAAAATTTTTGCTGCGCAAAAACGATTTGCCGGCAGGCATATACCTGTTCCAAATTGAACAAGACGGTGTTTTGCTGGGCACCGGGAAGTTGATAGTCCAGTAACCCCGTCTGGCAGACGGGGTGAATCCCTCCAACTAATCGGGTATAAATTGAAAAAACCGGTTGCGCCACGCAGCCGGTTTTTTCAATTTCCACCCGACAGGTTATACATTTGCAAACATCAAAAAACGGCAGCCATGATCCGACTTATCCTATTGCTTGCTCTCGCCACCCTCACATTTTGCAAAACCGGACAAAAAGCCCTGCGCAACCGCAGCCCGATGGTTGAACTTCAAACCGGAGCCTGTTTTGGCTTCTGCCCGGTTATTCGGCTGATGGTCCGCAACAACGGCATGGTCGTTTACGAAGGCAAACAGTTTGCCGAACGCCAGGGGCTCGATTCGTTCCAACTCGCCCCGGAAGAGCTGCGGCAATTGCGGGAAAAGGTCACTGCTGTAAATCTCTGGCAATATCCCGACCGGATAAAATCGGAAGTGGTGGATGCCCCGTATGCCACGCTTACGGTTTTTCAGGATGGCCAAAAGAAAAGTGTGCTGGGCTCTATCGACCGGCCGGCTCCTTTGCTCGAACTGGAAAGCATGATCAAGAATATGGCGGAAGCCCACAATTTTCAGGTCACCCAGGGCGTCAACCCCAAGGAACCTGCAAAAGCTAGCCGGCAGGAGGTGATCGTCAAACTCAAGCCCGAGGTCAATGCCGGCAACTGGATCGCACAGTTTTCTGAGTTTAAGTTGCTACTGGTCCGCCGCATTTCTGCGGAAAACATGTGGATCGTTGCCTACGATTCACAACAATTGGACGAGAAAGCGGCTATTCGCCTGTTTAAAGATTCGGAAGGGGTGCTGGAGGTGCAGGCCAATCAAATGGCAGAGGACAGGGAGTAGATATAGTCCGGAGTATCGAATGCGGAGTGCGGAGTGGTTCACCATTTCGTTGAAAAATAACCAAGAGCGTGTTTAAAATTTAATGACATATAAATCACAGACCGGTATTTCAATCCAAACTAAACGGTGAACCACTCCGCACTCCGCATTCCGCATTCTGCAATCTATTTGGCCTACCTTCTGGCTGCATTGGTGGTGAGCTTGCAGTGGTTATCCTTGGGCGCCAACGAATACGGGTACACGATTTACGAGAACTACATCATTTTCAAAAATTCCTTTACGCACCTCGCACAGGGCCTGAACCCCTATGGAATTTATGTGGTGGAGCAGTGGGATCTGTACAAATACAGTCCGGCATTTGCCCTGGCCATGGCGCCTTTTGCCGCGTTGCCGGATTGGCTGGGCCTGCAGTTGTGGAATTTGCTGAACGCAATACCATTGTTGTGGGGCATTATGAGTATTCCGGTATTGACGCCCAAGCAGCGCCGATTTCTCGCCTGGTTTATCCTGCCTGAGTTGGTCATTTCCATTCAAAACAGCCAAAGCAACGGCCTGACCGCGGCGCTGATCATCTGGTGCTGGGTGGCGTTGGAAAACAACAAACCGGTGTGGAGCGCCTGGTGGGCATCAGCCGGGGGCTTTCTCAAGATATTCGGTGTGTTCGCAGCCGTGCCGGCCATGGTGTACCCACAACGCCGGGCTTTTGTTCCTGCCCTAGCGTTTTGGTCGGTTTTGCTGGTGCTGGTTCCATTGGTAGTGGTATCACCGGGCCAACTGTGGCAGGTATACCAGTGGTGGTTCGAATTATTGCAAGAGGATCACACTGCATCGGTCGGTTTATCGGTATTGGGCTGGCTGGAGACCTGGTTTGGCTGGGAGGCACCAAAACTGGGCGTTACGCTGTTTGGTCTGCTGGTGCTGGGATTTTCAACCCTTGCCGTATACCGCCAACGGGATGCCGAAGGGATGCCTCCGGTACTCAGCAGGCAATTGCTCTGGGCGTCGCTGCTGATCTGGGTGGTCATTTTCAATCATAAAGCCGAGTCGCCCACATTTGTGATTGCCCTGATCGGGGTGGCTCTTTGGTATATGAGTTTTGAAAAGCCGGCATGGTGGGTCAAGGTGCTGCTTTGGACCGCTTTTGCGCTGGCTTCCCTGTCGCCAACTGATGTTTTCCCGCGTGAAATTCGCAATCAGATTGTGCAACCTTACGTCCTGAAAGCCGTGCCCTGTATATTAATTTGGTTCTTAATTAGCATTCGGCTTTTGCAGCAACCAAAGCAACAGCTACCTTTGACCTCTCATGAATAACGACCTGCTCTGGAAATTCCTGAAATTTGGCGTCGTCGGCTTCTCCGGCGTATTTGTTGACTTTGGAATCACCTGGCTGTGCCGGGAAAAACTGCGGCTGAACCAATACCTGGCGAACAGTACCGGTTTTATGTGCGCCGTTGTCAGCAACTATTTTTTCAACCGCATCTGGACCTTCGAAAGCCATGACCCTTCCGTCATGATGCAGTTTTCCAAATTCCTGATTGCATCGTTGGTCGGCCTGGGCCTCAACAACGGCATTATTTACCTGCTCAATGAGCGGTACCGCCTTAATTTTTATCTGGCAAAAATTGTAGCCACCGCCGGAGTGACGGTTTGGAACTTCTGGGCGAATTACACATTCACCTTCACCGGATGAGGCACTGAGCGGAGTGCTGCGCCTCTTCCCCACCCCCTACTGACGCTTGACGTTTACGGCAGTGGTACCGCGGGTATCGCGCTTGGTTTCAAAGGTGACCGTATCGCCATCTCGGATGTTGTCGAGCAAGCCGGTGACGTGCACGAAAAACTCCTGATTGGTGGATTCGTCTACGATAAAGCCGTAGCCTTTGCTTTTGTTGAAAAACTTGACCGTTCCTTTGTTCATGTTTAGGGAGTTTTATGAATTACGATCTGCGATTTACGAGTTTCGATTGGTCCAACTTTCTGTGTGTGAGCGTCCTCGCGCATTTGAAAAAATCCGAATGAAGCGACAAACCAACCAACCCGGCAAGATGAACCAATCGTAACTCGTAAATCGTAGCTCGCAAATTAATTAATGATGGTGCCCGCCAGCACCGTGCACGTGGCCATGCTCCAACTCGGCCGGATCAGCATCGCGCACCAGTTCCACGTGACCGGTAAAATACAAATCGACACCAGCCATGGGGTGGTTAAAGTCCAATTTTACTTTTTCCAACCCAACCCAGGCCACAGTGCCCTGAAAGCGGTTGCCTTCCTGATCTGTCAGCGGGATGGAGCGGCCAACTTCGAGCAAGCCATCCGGAATTTTCCCATCCATTTCAAACATCGATTTAGGCACTTCCACCAATGCTTTTTCGTCGTATTCGCCGTATGCATCGGCAGCCTTAATGCCAAAAGCAAATTTATCGCCGGTTTTCAGGCCTTTAATATTGGATTCAAAATCGGGGATCATCATGCCAACCCCGTAAATAAATCCCAGGGGTTCGCGGCCTTCAGTAGATTCGATTTTTTCGCCTTCGGCATTGCCTTCGGTCAACGTGTAGTGCACCAGCACTACTTTTTTTTCTTCTATAACCATTTTTTGGATTTGCAATAGTGGTGAGAATAATGATGGACAAAGGTAGCCCTTTTTCCAAATCTATCGGGACTCCAGGTCTTTTTTATAACGGAAGTAGCCCTGAACGAATTGCCAGGCGGCGCGGTGTGAAGTCGGCCGAATGCCGCGGTTACGTTGGGCCTTATGCAGGTCGAACAAGATTTGCCAATGGCGGTAAAAATCGCGGTATGCACGCAGGACCCCATATTGAGGGTCGTACACGTGTGCCGGCTCGGCCAAGATGCCATTCAGCTCCATGACTTGAAATGACCCTTTCAGCAAGTCTTCCAGGGAGGCGCATTTCAGATCGAAGCGCCCATACAACACCCCGTCGATCTGCCGGCAAACCTGCTCGAATACCGCTTCCAATGCGGGCTCGATCAAATGATTCCCATTCAAAAATTTGGTCCCCCGGATATGGTTGCCAATAGGCTCCAGCAACACTGCTTCGCCTGACTCGGGAATACGATCCAACAACCCGGGATTCTCTTGTTCGAAACGCTCCAGTTGGAATGCTGCACGCGGGCGAACCGCCATGAGCTGCCGAATACTGGACCGGCCATCACCAGTGACGCTTAAAAATTCCTTGATGCAAATGGAGCTAACGCCAAAGCGTCCGTTATCCGGAAATCGGTGAAACAAAACACTCAATTCCAACGGATGCGTTAAAAACTCCTGGATTAAAAACGGCACAGGATAGCGTTCCAAATGTTGCCTGAGCGGTCCCTCCGCTGTGAATTTTTGCACCAAAAACCCGCGTTCGCCTACATCCGGTTTGGCGACAACCGGAAAATCAAGGCCAATGGCCTGCATGGCAGCCCGGACGTTTTCGAAGGTCATGTCCGGCAAAACAAGCACTGTTTTTGGCTTGATCAAATCCGGCACCAGTTTCAGGATGTCATGCTTGGACTCACCGACCGCACCACCCAGTGGGATAGCCGGATTGACATTACTAAAGAAAAACAAATGCCGGGCCCGCAGTGCAAACCAGCTGTAAAAAGTGTACACCGGCACATTAGCCAGCCACCAGGGGAGATACTCCCAAACAGTCCATTTTTTTAGCCAGAGGATCAATGCCTGATTGAGTGATTGAGTGAAGTTTAAAAATGCCAGGGTTTGCAGCGGCTTGGGAGGAGTTTAAAGTGTTGTTTGTTTTTAAAATCCGGATTGAAAAACGCAAGGCTGAGATCAAAAAGATCTACGGTCAATGTCACTTGCGGGTGTTGTTGGATTGCTTTCCAGGCAGCCGTCATTTCTGTCGACCAATAGATATCGTCAAATACCAGCACTGTTTGCGCATGCACATGCGGCAAGCACTGCTCAAAATACTGTAACGTGGCATCTGCCCGGTGGTGCCCGTCAAAAAATACGAAATCAACCGTTTTCAAGGATTTCAGGCCTGCCGGCAAATTTTCCTGAAAAGGTCCGGTCTGCACCTGCACATTTTTATGAAGCCCCAATATTTCCAGGTTTGCTTTGGCGATATGTGCACAATCCGGGCTGCCCTCCATTGAAATGATCGTGGCCGAGCGTACGGCGGCAGCCAGATACATGGTGCCAACGCCAAGCGAAGTACCCAACTCCAGTACATGCTGCGGTTTTAGCCATTGCGCCAGGCGGAACAGCCATTGGCCTTGCCGGCTGCTGCTGGCCGCGCGTTGGACAATTTGCCGGATTGGCGCCCGCCGATGGGCGGCGTCTCCTCCCGGAGGTGCCGCGCCATAATCTGCGACGTCGATCACCAGATTACTTTGTTGCATTTTTCTTCGAATAGCCTCCACGTCGCGAAATGCATAATACCAGCGTTGATCTTCCAAAACAGCGTTCACCAGTTCAAATACAAACGGTGAATGGACCCGGAACTTGGTGTCGGCAGCTTTGTAAAAAGCCAGAAACTGCCGGATTGGATATCCGTGTTTTTGCAAAACAGCGTATTCGTTGTTAAAAAATCAGGGCGGTGAAAATACGACGCTTTCTATCGCTAACAGCCAAAATGTTAAATCTCCGGGGTTTCGTGGTTAAGAAAAATTTAAACCAAACCAGCCGGAACATAGCCCCCACGACAGCCCGTTTTTAGCCTGTCATTTTCAAACAAAACACTACCAATATGACACGCATCTGCTTCTGCTCAGTCGCCCTCGGTTTGTTGCTTTTTGCCAACAACGCACAGGCTCAATCGTACAAAACCGCTGCCGGTATCCGCGTTGATAAAGGCTTCAATATCACCGTTCAACAACATATCGTGAATAACTGGACCGCTGAAGGAATCGTCCACACTTCGGTGGGCTCCGACAATCTCGGCCTTACCCTGCTGGCCGAAAAACACCAGAAAATTCTGTTTCGCGGCCTGAATTTGTACTATGGCGCCGGTGGCCACTACTACGCCCAAAACGACCCGACACAAACCGAAACAACAGTCAAAAACCACGTTTACGGTCTTTCGATGATCGGTGGCGCCGAAGTTTCCCTCGGCCGCATCAACCTGGCACTCGACTGGAAACCTGAATTGCATTTCAGCGAATCCAGCCAGCCGTTCAATTGGAATGGCGCCTCGCTTTCGGTCCGGTATATTTTTGCCAAACGCGAGAAAAAACGGATCCGCGACTGGAAGATTTTCGGTGGCGGGAAGAAAAAGAAAAAGTAATCCCCCCCTGCAATGCCGATTCCAATGACCGGCATTCAATTTTCAATAAAACGGGCTGCCTTCGGGTGGCCCGTTTTATTGAACACCGGTATCTTGCAGCCATGGAATTTGGAAAACTTCCTTCGGTTGAGCAGGTGGATTTTAGTTTTCAGGATGATCCATCGGAAAACGCGACTGTGCTTCAAACGCGCGCAGGCATCACGACGACACCCCGGATTTACCTCGGCGCTACCGGCTACAACATGAAAGCCTGGGTAGGGCAATGGTATCCGGCCGGAACTAAATCCAAAGACTATCTGGTGGAATATGGCCGGCAGTTCAATACCATTGAACACAATACCACCCACTACCGCATCCCCGACTCGGCAACAGTTGCTCGATGGCGCGACGAGGTTCCCACGGACTTCCGCTATTGCCCGAAAATTCCACAGACCATCAGCCATGCACGTAACCTGGGGCTTCATGGACCTGAAATCCAACTATTTTGCGAAGCGATTGATGGACTGGATGAAAAAATGGGCTGTTGTTTTATGCAATTGCCGCCGTATTTCAGTGTTCAGGATGTGCCGGTTTTAGCCCGCTTTTTGGAACAGTTTCCATGCGACAGAACGCCGTTGGCCGTGGAGGTACGCCATGAGTCGTTTTTCCAAAAAAATACAGCTGCCCAGGATTATTTCAATTTACTCGCAGACCAGGGTGTTGCCACAGTAATTACCGATGTTGCTGGGCGCCGCGATGTGTGCCACATGCGCCTGACAACCGACAAGGTGCTGATACGCTTTGTTGGAAACAGCCTGCACCCGACGGATCACCTGCGTGTGGAAGCCTGGGCAGAAAGGTTGCGGGATTGGTTTGTGTCCGGACTTCGCGAGGTCTATTTTTTTTGTCACGAACCCGATAATTTACTGGCGCCGGATCTAACTGTTTTTGCTGCCGCAACATTTCAAAAGGCAATGCCTACTGCCGTACTCAGAGGGCCTGAAGCATATCCTCCGCCGCCGAAACAGGGTACTTTATTTTAAATTTCAGTAAAAAAATCGCGCTGTTACCCAATTCTGTACGCATTATTGCACTTTTGCTTTGTGATTGGTTAAACAGTTAACCTTGGTTTAATCCTTAAGGCAAATGCCCAAAATCTCCCAGAGTTTGCATCGACAAAAATGAATTCCTTACCCTACATACACCGCGATATATCCTGGCTTTCGTTCAACTACCGGGTTTTGCAGGAGGCTATGGACCCTGCAGTTCCCCTGTTGGAACGGCTTAAATTTTTGGCCATTTACTCCTCCAATCTGGATGAATATTTCCGGATTCGGGTGGCCAATATCCGCAACCTGAAAAAAGTGGGTAAAAAAACGCAGGCAGCACTTGATTTTGTTCCCCGTGATTTATTGAAGGAAGTACACCGGATTGTCAATCAGCAACAAACCGAGTTTTCGGATATTTTTGAGCAGCAGATTGTTCCGGAGTTGCGCAAGCATAATATTTACATGCTTCGGCGGCTTGATCTGAATGATGAGCAGAAGCAGTTTGTCGAGGGTTATTTCAACAATAACCTGCTGCCTTTCGTAATGCCGGTTTTGTTGGTAAAAGGCCGGATACGCCCTTTCCTGGCCAATGCGCATTTGTACCTGGCAGTGCATTTGATCCAGCGCAAAAACCCGGACGCCGGTAGCGAGTATGCCCTGGTGAAAATCCCCTCGGATCAATTGCCGCGATTTATTACGCTGCCTTCACAAAATGGCCGGATCAATATTATCATGCTGGACGACATCGTGCGGCACTCTGTTTCGCTGTTGTTTCCGGGTTATGAAATTCAGGATACCTACTCGATCAAACTGACCCGCGATGCCGAGTTGTACATCGACGACGAGTTTTCGGGCGATCTGGTTCAAAAGATCAAATCGAGTCTGGCCAAACGGCAGGTAGGTCCCGCCAGTCGATTTGTTTACGATCGGGAGATGCCGGGCCACCTGCTGGATTACCTGAAAGACACCTTCGACCTTGGCAAATACGACATGTTGCCGGAAGGGCGATACCACAATAATTTTGATTTTTTCAAATTCCCGGATTTCGGACTGTATCACCTGAAAAACAAACCCTTGCCGCCACTCCCCCACCCTGTTTTACAGGATACGGACGTTCCCTTTCAGATAATTCGGGAAAAAGATCAATTGTTGCACGTACCCTATCAGTCGTATCAATCGGTGGTCAATTTTTTTGAACATGCGGCCAACGACCCTAAAGTGACGCATATCAAAGTAATTCAGTACCGGGTAGCGAAGCAAAGTAAAATTCTGGAAGCGTTGATGAATGCCGTCCGGCACG
Source organism: Lewinellaceae bacterium (assembly GCA_020636075.1). Lineage (GTDB taxonomy): Bacteria > Bacteroidota > Bacteroidia > Chitinophagales > Saprospiraceae > M3007. The sequence goes on from JACJYO010000002.1 coordinate 992,201, forward strand.
GCAAGCAGGTTTCGGCCTTTGTCGAAATAAAAGCCCGATTCGACGAAGCCGCGAACCTGGAATGGGGCGAAAAGCTCGATCGGGCCGGTGTGCGGGTACATTACTCCTTCCCTGGGGTAAAGGTGCACTCCAAACTGGCTTTGATACGGCGTATTGAAGAAGGCAAACCACGCCTTTACGCTTATCTGGGCACAGGCAACTTTCACGAAGAAACCGCACAGGTTTACTCTGATTTTGGCATTTTCACCGCCGATCCTCGGCTGACTATTGAAGTAAGCAATGTGTTTACCTTCCTGGAAAACATTAAGCCGCCAAAAAAAGACTTTGAACACCTGTTGGTTGGAAAATTCAACCTTCGCCCCTCCTTGTACGCCCTGATTGACTATGAGATTGCGGCAGCCAAGGCTAAAAAACCGGCACATATCCTGCTCAAGACTAATAGCCTGGAGGACAAGGAAATCATCCGGAAATTGTACGAAGCATCCAGCGCAGGAGTGAAAATCACGCTCATCATTCGAGGCATTTGCTGTCTGGTGCCAGGGCTCAAAGGTGTAAGTGAAAATATTGAGGCATTCAGTATTGTAGACCGGTACCTGGAACATACCCGGATTTTTATGTTTCACCACGGTGGAGAGGATCGCATCCTGTTTTCCAGCGCCGATCTGATGCAACGCAATTTGAGTTTCCGAATTGAAACGGCATTTCCGGTGTACGATGAAGATTTGAAAAACGAGGTCCGCGAATTAGTAAAACTTCAGCTCGAAGACAATGTTAAGGCGCGCATCATTGACCCTGAAAACCGAAATACTTACCGACGCAGCAACAGCGACATTCCCGTGCGTTCCCAAATTGAAACCTATTTCTATTTCAAACGGAAAATGGAATACCTTCCGGAGCCGGAAAAAGTGTAAAACAGAAAAAAAATTGTGCTAAACGTTTGCCGGTTTACAAAGCACGCACTTATCTTTGCACCCGCAATCAGGAACAACGGTCCCTGAAAGTTAAAATGCGGAAATAGCTCAGCTGGTAGAGCGCAACCTTGCCAAGGTTGAGGTCGCGAGTTCGAATCTCGTTTTCCGCTCAAAGAAGCCCACGCAGTGCGTGGGTTTTTTCGTTTTTATGGCCTACTTTTGTCGGCATTCGAACAGCCCGGGTGGTGGAATGGTAGACACGCAGGACTTAATGCAAAATTTGAGTACTCCTGGAGAAATTCGGGATGTAAAACCGCTTAAATTCGGGGAAACCTTCTCAACTAGTTGAATGGCAATCCCGAGCCAAGTCCTTAAATAAAGGAAAGGTGTAGAGACTTGACAGGCGGCGCCTAAGTTCCAACGTTTAATGACGGAATATGGTGAAGAGAAAGTCCAGACCACAAATTCCGGTAGCAATACCGGGAGCGGTGAAAACCGAAGTGCGTACGAAAATCCTGTGACCGTTGAGGTCGTACGGGTTCGAGTCCCGTCCCGGGCACTTTTCAATGAGGTTGTATTAAAAGAATAATGGCTTTTCGAAGTAATTTTTCTTTAAATACAGCCTCTTATTTTTTTCTGCGACGCCAAGTTTTTGTCAATGCATGACAATTTGGACAAAGTAATGTCAGGTTGCTCAGTTCGTTATTCATCCGATCTCCATCTTTATGTTCTAACTCTAAAGGAATTTTTTCCCCCATCCATTGCCTACGGTTACACCGATAGCATTTTTCTTGAAAATAGCCTTCGCGAATTAGTCGAACCCTTAATTTATGTGATTGGTAATTTGAATTTTTAACGAGATACTCTTGTATTGGTTTTTTAGGATTTGGTTTGAAGAAAAGTGCTTGATTCCAGCCTTTCCCAGTGAAATGAGATGTATTAATTTTCCATTCAGAAATTCTTCGTTTTATTGTTTGATAATTGCCCCCAGCTTCTTTTAATTCAAGTTTTGTTAGAACTTGTCTGATTGAGGTAGATATTAATACGGCATCTTCGAGCTGTTCTCTAGAATATGTATATTTCATTGATAAACTAGTTCTTTTATATCAGCCAAACGGTTCAACATATAAATGCAAAATAACAAACAATTTATTGAAAATACCCTTGGTGGACCAGTGATTATAACACAAAAAATAATCTTTTTGGTTTGCTTTACACTTCATTTACCCCTCCACGCCCAATACTCCGATATCCTTCAAAACAACAAAATCAGCTGGGTGGCCGAATACACCACGGATTATGAATTGAACCCGGCCTATAACACCAAACTCGAAACAGAAGCCAATTTGCTGGAACTCCAACGGCTGGTCAATACGCAAGGAAAGAACGGGCTGTTCCCGGACTCGGATGTCAATATCCCCTATTATTTCAGCCAAAAAATTTATGCCGGGCTAAAAGCTGCCGCCTTCCAATGCTACACCGATGCAAACTTGCAGGAGCAGCTCACGCAGGAGCAGGTTTTATCCCGTTTTTCCTGGAAAGACAGCACTTCTTCAGATGGATTTATTGCTGAAAATGAATACAGTACGGAAGCTTTTGTCACCTTCCGGGTGCGTCAGGTATTTTTTTACAACAGCGCAAAACGGCAATTCCATGTGCGGATCTTAGCTCTTGCACCTATTCCCTGGACCTCTGACGCTGAGGGCTATTTGATTGAACATCCGCCGTTGCTTTGGATAAAACTGCCTGAACTCAGCAAAAAACAAACCCGGCAGTTACCCAAAAGCGCCAACTACGTACTGCAAACCCGTACCCAGGAAAACAGCCCAATGGCCGATCAAATGCGCACGACCAAGGGTGCATTAAATATCCAGGAATGGGCGACAGCCGAGGTACAAAAACCTTCCCACAAAGCCCTCACTGTTGATGGGTTCCAGCCGCTCAACGGGGCTTCGCTGAAAGCACTCGTCTACACCGCAGATACGCTCACTACCCTGAACGACCAGGGGCAGTCTGTAATCGATCGCATCGTTCAAAACAATGCCCTGGAGACCGTTGAGAAAATCCGTTTTGTACAAAACTGGTACTTTGATGAGCAACACTTGCTCCTTGGTTGCGAAGTTGTTGCGGTAGCACCTATGGCTACGATCAATGCAGCCGGTGGGCTTTTTCAGTTTGACAAGCCCTTGTTTTATGTAAAATATTAATCTACTGGGTTTAAAACAAAAAGGCCCGTCACACTAGCGACGGGCCTTTTTGTTTTAATGCAGTTGATTTAGAACTTTTTCAACTCCTTCATGTGCTCTTCCAGTTCCAGTTCATCACCCGGGGCATAGCCGGTATGTTCAAAAACAATATTTCCGGACTGGTCAAGCAAAATAGTATATGGCACAGATGATACGTTAGCGGCTTGTTGAAACTCCTTGTTGTAGTCGAGAAGGACTCGGTATGCCCAGCCTTTTTGCGCCACCATAGCCGGCACTTTTGCCGCCGTACGCGGATCGTCCACGCTGATGGCAACCAATTCCATGTCATATGTTTCCTGCCATTCTTCGTAGTAATCCATGATGGCATCCAATTCTTTTTTACAAGGCGAGCACCAGGTTGCCCAAAAGCTGAGCACGGTGATTTTACCTGATTTTGCGAGATCCTGGGCATTGAGCACCTGACCTTCCAGTGTTTTAAGATTTGCCGAAGGCAATGCTTTTGTGCCATCCTGGGCAGCGAGGCCAAAGGCAAAGAAACAGGCTGCGAAAACGAGCAGTAATTTTTTCATTGTAAAATTTAAGGTTGAGAAATACGATTAGGACGGTGCAAAAATAGGGTATATCCTGTTTGGTGTGGTTGGATTAACGTCCGCTTAACGCAAACAACCCTCAATCAACACGGCTCAACGCAACAGCAGCACCTTCCCTTCCAACACCGGGGCGTCGGCGCCAAACTGCATACCCTCCCAAATCTGTCCGTTTTCAAACCGGGCACGGGCTTTCCAGTAGTAAATGCCTTGTACCAATAGCTCGCCACTATTGTTTAGCCGCCCATTCCAGGCTTCGGAAGGTTGTCCGTCGACCAGAGCAGTGGAGTGCCAAACGCGCTGGCCGTTGCCTGCATAAACAGCAATTTCAAACTCCTGCAAACCCAGACCTATCGCCTTAAACTCCCGTTCACCTGGCAATCCCGATTCAGGAGCCAACGCATTGGGGATGTAAAGCCCGGTAAATATTTCCGGCGTTAACAGCAGAATCAGTGTATCGCTGCAGCCCAGGCTGTTGTACACAATTAGCGTCACAGGGAAACTACCGTTCACATAATACCGATGTACCGGATTCCGGAGAGCAGATGTGTCGCCGTCACCAAAGTCCCAATGCCAGCGGTTAGCGTTCAGAGACATGTCGAAAAAACGATAAATTCCATTAGGCACAATGCTGGTGTCGGTCAATGCTGCAAAAGTGAAAGCAGCCTCCGGGGAAGGTAAAACGCTGATGTAATTCGTGTACGTCATGGAATCGAAGCAGAGAGAATCGGCCGACGCGTATAAAGTCACCGTATACGTGCCCGACTGGGCATAGCGGTGCAATGGGGTGGAATGGTTGGAGATTTGCCCGTCGCCAAAATGCCAGGAATACTGGTTTACGCCCTGCGTTATCGGTTCGAACAATACATCAAATGGCGCGCAACCGGTTTGGTCGGCAACCATAAAGTCAACCTCCGGCCGGGCATAAATTGTCAAATTGTATATCAACGTGTCGCGGCAGGAATACTGGCTGATCGCTTCCAACCAGACCGGCAAAGCGCCCGCCTGATTAACCGTCAAACTCGGATTCACCTGCATGGAACTGCCTGATGTGCCAAAAGTCCAGAGGTAAGCATCGGCATCAACGGACTGATTGTTAAACAACAAGGTAGTGGGCGTTTTACACAAGGCCGTTTGGCTCACTTCAAAGGCTGCTTTTGGCTTCGGATGCACCTGGATAGATGCAAATGTCCAGTCGTTTTTGCAGTTGAAAAAATCGGTTACGACCAGCCCGACGGTAAACGACCCTGCATCGGCATAACGATGCTGCCCGCCCGGCCCGATAGCTGTTGTGCCATCGCCAAAATCCCACACATACGTATTGCCGGCGCCGATCGTATTGTTGATTGGCTGGAAATCAAATGGTTGGCAACCCGAACTGTCCGGCACGGCCAACATTGGCTCCGGCAAGGGCTTCACCTCCAACATGCTGCTTGCAGTGGCCGGGCATCCGTTGGTGACCGAAAGGCCGGTCATTTCGACGGTGTAGACACCCGGAGCGGCATACACGTGAAAAGTTGACGTCAGGGTCGAGTCTGTTGTTCCATCGCCAAATGCCCAGTAACTTCCGATAATTGCCGGCGCAGTATTATTGAAAAAAATGGTGTCGCCCTGGCAAACATAAGGCTGATGACTGAAACTGACCTGGGGCGCCGGCAAAACGGTGATCATCACCTGCGCAGTATCGTACCCACAGCCGTTGTTAACAAATTCCCGCACCAGGTACTGACCGGCATTGGCATAGGTATGCAGCACAGTGTCGCCGGTAGCGGTCGTACCATCACCCAAATCCCAGCTAATAAAAAGCCCCTGCGTGCTGTAGTCGATCAGGCGCACGGCAAAAGGCGCACATCCCACCAGGGTGTCTGTGTTGAAAAACGCTTCAACCGGATTCGGTTTCACCAAAACGGTATGCACCACCGTGTCGGCGCCACATTCATTTACCGCCACCAGGGCAATGTGGTAGATGCTGTCGTGATCGGTGGTCAGAAAAACCTGCTCAGGCAATTCAAAAACGGTATCAACCAACTGGCCATTGACATACCATTGGAAAAAGTCGGGCTCCCCTACACTCACATTGTTGAGCCGTACATGTAAAGGAGTGCAGCCACTGCTGACATCGGTGCCAAAACGCACCTGTGGCCGGGGATACACCGTCACCGGCGCCTCGGCGGAAGCCTCGCCACAACCATTGACCGCCCGAAGGGTGATCAGGTAGGTCGTGTCGGTTTCTCCCTGGGTATACACGATGGTGCCCGGTTGTGGCAGGGTGTCCGTTTGGCCGTTTCCGTAGTCCCAGATGTACAACGTGTAATCGTTGATCGCGCTGGCATTGGCAATCGTTACGGGCAAGTCGGCACAACCTTCCGTGGTATCTATGGCGAAACTGGCATCGGGTGGCGTCACCACCTGTATTTCGGCGGTAGCCGTGTCTTTGCAGTTTGCCGTATTTTGAACATAAAGCACCACCGTATAGGTGCCAAAATCTGTGTAGGTATGTACCGGGTTGCAAATATCGGCTGTAGTGCCGTCGCCAAAATCCCAATGACAAGCGCTGACACCGCTGCCGCCGGTAAATGGGCCCAGGTCCAGCGGCTCATCCACACAAACGCGTCCGATGCTGTCTAACCCGGCTGCCGGCACGCCCAATACCGTAATTGGGAGCATCGCCACGTTCACACAACCGGTGCTCATATCATCAAAAGTGTAGGTCAACGTGTGTGCACCTGGACCCGCCAATGCAGGGTCAAACACACCGGCCGGGGTAACGCCTGTACCCGTCCAATCCCCACCGGAAGGTGAAGCCGAAAGGTTCAGCAGCCCTGCGTTTGCGCACACGGGATTTACCGGGGTAAGCTGCAACGCTGTTCCCTGCACCAGTACGTCGATACTGCCCGATACTTTGCAGCTGGGATCGCCAATATCGTACACGTAATTTAGTGTAACGGGAGTATTCAGCGGTGCGTCAGCCGGTGTGAATACTCCCGTCGATGAAACGCCGGCGCCGCTCCACAAGCCGCCGGCAGGAAGCGCCTGCAGTTGAACAGGAGGGTCCGTATTGCAAAACGGGCCGGCCGGATCGATCGACAGCTGGGCCGGCTCGGTGATATAAAAACTGTCGGCTGCCGCGGCCGTTCCACAGCTGTTCGAAACAGTGACAGCAATAAAATGCAGACCGTAGCCGGTAAAAGCAACGGGGCCCGGCGACGGGCCGCTCGCCGTGGCCGGGTTGCCGCCGCCAAATGTCCAGCTGATGGTCGCGGGAGTGCCTTGTGTAAACTGGGTAAAATTGAGCGGGTTGAGGGTGATGTCCACACAACCTTCCTGGAGTTGAGCCATCTGCACACCGGGGGAGAGGACCACCAGCACGGTGCCGGTCCACACCGGGTTGCCGCAGCCGTTTACCTGAAGGCGCACTGTGTACAGGCCTTCCTGGAAGAATTCAATTTGCGGCTCGGCGCTTGCCGCCGATGTGCCGTTGACAAAATTAAAACCGGCGCCCGGCGTGAGCGTCCAGGTGTACGGATTGTTACTGAAGGCGTTGGTCGAGCTGTTACTGATCAGAAGCAGTTCGCCCGGCGCACACAGGGTGTCGTCGGATAGCATGGCTTGCGCGGTAGCCTGAGGCAAAATCCGGAAAGAATCGACTACCGTTTGTGCGCCGCATCCATTAACGACGCGTACCGATAACGCATACGTACCAACGCCCGAAAATGTGACGTTGGGTGGAGTGCTGCCGTTGAAGGATGGAATACTGCCGTTCAGGAAGGTCCACTGGATGGAGTCGGCCGAACCACCGCCATAGGTGACCAGGCTTGCAGGGCTAAGCGTAACCGTTGGGTCGCATTGATCTTCGGTATTCGTCAAACTTACGGTCGGTGTCAGCCGCACGTTTACAGTAATTTCTTTTTCTGGAGTGCCACAGCCGTCGACTACTAGTTTTACTAGAAAACTGCCTTCCATCGAAAATTTCAGCTCGGGGTTGGGACTGTTGGCATTGGTGCCGTTGACAAACATAAATCCTGAATTCGGGCTTAAACTCCAGGTGTAGCCGCCGGCGTTAGTTGAGGTGTTGGTTAAGGTCAGCAACTCGTCGGGTCCGCAAATAGTATTCGAGGACGGGGTGAAATCGGCTGTCGCAGGCGGGGCGATTAAAAATGTATCCCGGCTTACGGCGTCACCGCAAGTGTTGCTTGCCGTAGCCGTCACGATGTACATACCCGGCGCGGCGTAACTGACGGGGCCGGGCGGGTTGTTCGAAGAACTGGCCGGATTGCCTCCGGGAAATTGCCAGCTGACTGTTGGCGATGAGCCGCCCACCGTGGCTGTTGGCATGATGGTCACAGAGCCAAGGGCCGCGCAGGCGTCGGGGATTGGAGCGATCGCCACCGATGCCGGCGCCAGTACGGTGACCGTGGTGGTCCATTCCGGGTCGCCGCAGCCGAATACGCGGAGCCGAATGGTGTAGGTGCCCGGATTGGCAAAGCGAATGACGGGATTCTTGTCGGTTGAGCCGGTACCGTTGATAAAAGTAATACCGGAAAAAGGCGTGACCGTCCAGCTGTACCCGACGGCATTGGTTGATTGGTTGATGAACGCAATGGAGCCGCCCGCACAGATCAGCGTATCGGCAGGCGTGGCGGCAGCCGTGGCGGGAGGCGTTACGGTGATGGTGCGCGTGTAGGTATCGGAACCGCAGCTATTGGTTACCTGGAGGGATACGGTATAGGTTCCCGGGGTCGCGTACGTGTGTGAAGGGGGATTCGCGAGTGTCGATGTGGTGCCGTCGCCAAAGTTCCAAAGGTATCCCGGATTGCTCGAGTTTGGGCAACTGGTGTTGTTGAACGACACCGGCTCATTGACACAAAGAATCTGCGGTGAAGCGGTGAATTCGGCAATTGGTTTAAAACGTACAACTACATTGAACTGAACGTAATTAAAACTCTTAAAATTAGGGGCACACGTTTTTTCCACACCTAAAAGCACAGGGAAAATGATGGTACCGTTCGGGCTGGATTTAATGCAAGTGTCGTTGGGGAAGTCGTAAGCATGCGTCATTATGTTTTGAAAACCCGAAAAAGTTTGGCATACCCCGTCACCCCAGCTGATGTACGTCGTTTGAATTTCATTTGCCGGTGTGGAGTTATTTTCGACCGTGACCGTTTCGCCTTCGCAAAAAATGGTAGGGCTTCCCGCTGCAAGTCCGCCGGAAGGTTGTAAATCACCACAATCATTCGAAATAGAGTTTGCCCAATTCGACACGCCACACTGAGCGTACGATAGCTGTGCAAACCCAATCAAAATAAAAAATATCAGCGCGTATTTCATGGTTTTTGATGATTTAGCCAAGATTAGTTGAGAAACGGTTTGTACCCTTTTCCGATAAAATGGAAGCAATCGGTGCGGCCTTTTTTGGTTTTTCCGCCAAAAACACAAGCCTCGGGAAATGAAAACTGAAGGATCAGCTCGTGCGCGCCCCCGCTGGCATTTTGGCCCAGGCCGGAAAGGGCGCCATCGAACGCATATTGAAGGGAGCAGGCGAGTTTCGACCCGATTTTGAAGTGCAAACCTGTCACAACGGTGAGCGCATGTGTGTTGCCTGCCGCCACCGGGTTGCGGTTCCATTGGTAGATCAGCCCAAGGTGCGCTACATCGTACTGTGCGATCAAGCCCGTGGCGCTGCGGCGCAGGCTGCTTTCCAGTTCGAGGCGCGCCAGCCAGTTTAGGTACAAGGGCGCCTCCTGGCGACCGGAACCTATTGGCGTAGTCACGGAGCCATGCAAAACCCAGTAGCGTGCCTGGCGGGAGTCGAGCCCCAGAAACGACACGTCGCGGCTGCCGCCCAGGTGGTGCACAGCCACACCCAGACTGGCGGGCATATCGCCGGCGCTCCATTCGATATTCCCACGTGCCAGCAGGCCGGCGGCCACGTCGAACGTTTGCAGACTGCTGCCATCGGTAAGAAAGAGCGGCGAAGGACTGCCTTGTACGCCAAACAGCGGATCGAGCTGGCCGCTGAACAGCAGCCGGGCGTAGTCGACCCGATGCTGGCCCAGCCCGGCTTGCAAGCCGCCATGCACGGAAAACTTATCCTTTGGGGCCGCCCAAAAAGTGCTCAGAAGCAATCCGGCTTCCTGCCAGCGATACCCAAAAAACGACTCGCTGATATCATTGGCATAGAAGCCGAAAGCAACCGGCGCCCGGCAGGTACGCAGGGCCAACGATGCCGACTTTGTCGTGAAACCGTCCTGCACCTGGCCCCATTGTTTGCGATAGCCGAATGCCGCATCCAGACCGCGTACGGTAGACACATAAGCGGGGTTCAAGGTGTTTGGGTTGGCGTAAAACTGGGAAAATGCCGGCGCCTGGGAATGGAGCGGCAACAAGCCTGCAAGCAGGAAAAACGGGAGGGAAAATGATTTTTTCATTTTTTGGTAGGGGTGTGGATAAATGAGATTGTGCATTCAATCGAACACGGTCCTGAACCCAACTACCTTGTTGGTGGAATTCTTCCGAACCGGGTGCCCATCATATTGAATATTCAGGTATTCGGGCGGGGTGCGATACGAGCCGCCGGCAGTAAAACGCAACCCTTCAACCGGCCCGTCGGCGCACCATTCTTCAACATTGCCAAACAAATCAAATAGTTCAACCGAAGATCCGCGCCCGCTGCTACCTACCGGATGTAAACGCCCATTGCTGTTTCCCCGGTTCCAGCTGATCCTGTTTTTTTCGGCATTATCCGGAAGCGAATCGTTTCCGGTTGAAAGTAAAGCCGCTTGGATCCATTCGTCTTTCGAAGGCAGGCGCCCCCCGGCATACTCGCAATAGGCATTGGCATCATGCCAGGATACACTGTGCATTGGGAGATCGCGCTGGGCGGTATCCACCTGTTCATGGGGAAAAAACCGGTTTGTGGCCTGGCAAAAAGCAAAATACTGGCCGACGGTTACTTCGTATTTGTTCATGCGAAATGCGGTTGCCTGCCCGTTTCCCGGAACCAAAACCGTTTCGCCCTTCAGGAATGCTTTCAGGTCAAATGGTTTATTGGGAGGAGGGATGTTGACGCCTTCTTCCCGGATCACTTCCGCATTAGCGCTTTCTTTCGTATTATTCATTGCGCCCCGGGTTTTCAGATAAACCGGAGTATTTGAAAAATGGGAAACGGTATCCGGGTATCTATCGCCTTTCTCCTGTGCCTTGGCAGCCTCATTTTGCCGGGGATTTTTATAGAAAATAAAAAAAACAATCCCGCTTGAAATTATTCCGATTGCCAGGAACGACAACAGCGTTGTACTGTTTTTTGATAACCAGGATTTTTTAGGGGAATTGTAATAGATATCACCAATGTGAACGTTTTTCCCGGCATTGATTTCATTGCCGGAAAGAATGTTTTTATGCGTTGGTTCCCGGTTATCAGATTTTTTCATTAAAAAATGTTTCTGGCTAAATATTCTAATTGACCAACAATAGAGACTAATAGAAAAATGCCGGCGTTTCCGGCAGTTACGCCGGCACTTCCGGTTTATACCGGGTTTTAATCATCAGCCTTGCTTCGGAAATATAAAATATTGGACTTGTTTTCAATTGCCTCCAAATTAATTTTCGCTTTCAATATTTTCACCCGGGCATGATCCGGTTGAACATCAATTACCTCTGCCAGACCCACAACTTCCGGGGGTAAATTCCCTGCGTTAACCGTATCGATAATTATCGCATCAAGCCGTTGTCCGGTTCGTAGTCCTTTGTCAATTCCGGCATTTATCAAGGCTTCTTTCATCGTACTTTTCACCAAACGCTCTGTGCGAAGATACTTCGCGTGTACCGGGAAATATTTATCGACAAACTGTTTCACCGGCTCCTCAATATTGGTCAATGCAGCAATAATCGCTTCGCCCGAAGTGCTGTAAATCGCCGTTATCGAACCTGCCTTAACCTGGAAAGACTCTGAAATGTAAATTTTATTCGTAGCGACATTTATTACTTTTATCGTAAATCCTATAGTCGCTTTATAACTGCCGGTAGTGACCATTATTCCGGTTTCGGGTTTGGACAGCGACCCGGTAAGCAGGAAGTTGGCGCGCAGCCGTTGGCCATACCAGGACAAATCGCCAACATCCCATTTTTTAAAGTCCTTTTTTTGTTCATCCGACACCCTGGACTTTGCCCTGGCGCTGTTGTCTATTTTTTCAAAATCATCCTTGTGTTCGCCCTCCCAAAGCGCCACTTCCGCCAAAATCTTATCAAAGTCAATGCGGTCAATTACGACAAAGCGGTTGGATTGCTGTACAGCGGAAAGCACCCGTTCGGCCAGCACTTTGGAATAATCCGTTTCATCGGAATTCAAATAATCTTCCCTGAACGGCACTACTGCCAGCTGGGAAGTGGATTCCAGTTTTTGTGAAAAAGATGTGGTGATTTGCAGTACGAAAAGGGACATAAAAAATACCCTTGGGAAAAAATATTTCATGATATTTATTTTAGTTGAATAGACATACAAGGTGGCCAGGTTTCTATCGCCACCTTGTACGAATTTATATTATTTTGAAAACAAGCCGATAATAACAGATAATATTAAGGCGCCGCCGACGAGTGCAATGCGCTGCTTGGTTTTGTTTGCTTTATCATCACTCAATTCGGTTTGCCGCCTTTTATAACGCTGCTGATAGGTTGTGGCCACAAAGCGGATGTCTTCGCGTGCCGCGCGGTCGTCTTCAGACAATTCCCGGTTTGCCGCATGGTAAAGATGGTTATCCATCAATTCAATATCCGCTGCAACGGCAAGTACTTCTTCCCCATATACACTTTTGAGTTTTTCATTTTGGAATAAAACAAACAGTTCCCTGTAATTGTCATTATACCAAAGGTCGCCGGCACGCTGCGAATCTTCACCGTGGATTACTTGCTGTGCGGCTTTTTGGGGCAAGGTCATCCTTCTATCCTTTACCCGGTAATTATAGATCAGGATCATTCTGCCTGCTTCATGGGAGTATACCACATCATAAGGCCTGATTTTCAGCATGGAACTTACTTCCGAAACAGTCTGGCCGGGTTTGAGCTGAAGTATCTTCTCCAAATCGGTAAATGGCGGCGCCGAATATTTGCTGATCAGGCAGGAAGACAGCAGGCACGCAGGTAATAAGAACAGGAAACACAGATGTAAATGTTTCATAAGGTATGGATTGTTTAGTTATAAAATTCAATTAGTTTTTCGCCGGTCAGGGCTTGGTGTCATCGCCCAGGCGGACATCGCCACCGGCATTTATGGTACTATTCATTACCACATTTTTTTGATTAATGACCATACCAGCCTTGTCGGTTCCAACGGATTGTTTCCACAGCGCACTCAAATCCGTTTGAAGCGTTGAGTCGCGTTCCACTGCCTTGCGCAATTTCATCTCCAGGGCGCCTTTGGCAGCGGGGTCGTCCGGATTGTTGGCCAGATCATTCAGTTCTTCGATAAACAGGGGTTTGATTTTTTTCCAGATAGCGCGGATGTCGTTGTTTGCAGCATTGGCAAAATCATTTCCGATTTCCTGGATAGATTCTGGTACCGGAAAAAGCAGTCCGATGATTTCCCGGGCTAAAGTTTTCGTATCCATAGTTGGTGCGATAAAAGATGAAGCATCTAGTTGAAACAGCAGTTCAAATGCAAAGGCTGCGGCCCGTTGCGCCGCAACTGCCTGCCAGTTTTGTTGATCGGTGATAGACTTTCCGGCACACAGGTCGGAAATGCCGCGAATCACCAGGCCGTGGATCGCCCGGTGGCCCTGAAGCGCTGTGGCGAAGCCAATGGCTTCCATTTCCAGCGCAAGGGTATCGTTGTAGTGGGTTTTTATACGCTGGTAGCTGGGATTATCCACGCCAGCAACCACCTTGTCGCCGGCAGCAATAGGACCGAGAAATACCCGGGCGCCTTCAGCGCCGTCGCCGGTGCGTTTTTTCCAGTCGGAACGCCGGCTCAAGGCCTGTGCACGCGCCAACAATTCACCACTGAAAGACTCTACTGCAGGGCGTGCCTTGAAGCCATCGGCATCTTCTTTGCCGGATTCATACCCGTACACCTTGCGGGCCACCAGGATATCGCCGATTGCAACATCTTTCACGCCGCCGGCGATGCCAATCAGGAAAACCAGGTCGGGTTTAAAATGCTGAATCGCTTTTTCGGTCGCCAGCGCCATTTCCACATTTTTCATTCCCGGCTCGCGCAACAGAATAGTATAGCTGTGGTACAGCCCGTCAAATGTGCTTTCTTCATAACCCTCCTGACCGACAAAGCGGGTTTTCCGGGCTGCTTGAAGCTGGCTGCACACGGCATCAAATTCGACTGGCAAGGGTGTTATTATCAATATTTTCATGGGAATGGAACCAGAGGATTTAAATTTTTTCTTCTGCCACGCCTCTCAAAATGCTCCAAACGGTGCGCTCGGAAATTTGAAACCGGTCGGCCAGCGTGTGTACGGTTTGAGTTTTATGAAAGTCTTGTTTGGGATAGGCCTGCCGGAATTCCCGCCGCACCGTATAGCGTTGGATCTGGACTGGCGGGATCAATTCCTGGTCGATCAAAAACGTAAGCAGCCCGGACCCGGCCGAACTGTCGATTCCGTGCCGCAGGCAGTAGTCTTCATAATCCTGTTGCAGGTGTTCCTGGAAACGATCGAGGATGTGTTTTTTAAACCGAAAGGATTCCATCTGTATCGCTTTTTTGGGTGGTGGATAGTTAAGGCGGAGCTACGGGCGAAGTGTGCCCGGCGATCTGTGATGCTTTATGCTTCAAAGGCAAGCAACCCGCGACCGCCGGGGTTTCCGGTTTTGCACACTTCCATTCAGGGTTCACCGCCGCTGGCTATTGGTTTTGCTGGCTGTTTTCACAAACAATACTCCGACATATCAGGAATAGACGCAACGGCAAAATTCCCCGCTTTCCCCGGGGTTTTTTATACATTTATTTATTGAAAATTGATTGCAGTACCGAATCGGGATGTACTGAAAAACAAAGTGTATTCAGGAAAAAATTTGTAATATTGGTTCGTATATTCAATTTTTATTGAAAAAAATCCGGCTTATTATTTTTAGAAATACTTGAAAAAAGTTGCAGTAGGTTTTCCCATTTTTTCCCCACGTTTATTTCATTTTTTTTATGCCCAATCTCAGTTTTTTAACACTTTTTCGAACCCTGGACTCCAACGAGACCCGGGCTTTTCGCCGGTACCTCAAGCGCATGCATAGCAACAATACCGTCGCACTGGAAGTCTTCGAGTTTATCCGGAAACACCCGGGCGCCGCCAACCTGGAGGTTCCGGCACTTTGCCACAAACTTTACCGGAACCGGTCCGCTGCTACACGCAAAAACCTGCTCAACACGCTTTCCGATCTGTATCAGTGGCTCAAAACCTTTTTGCTGCACACCAAGGCAACTGATAAGTCTCCGGAGAGCCGACTGCTGTGGCTTTCCGTGCTGAAGCAAAAAAAACTACATACCGAATTTTCAAAGAATGCCCGCGCGCTGGTGCAGGAAGCAAATGCAGCGCCCCGAAAAAGCATGCTCGATTACCTGCAAAGCATGACTGTCCATCATTATGCTTTTTATGGTTTAAGTCAGATGCAGGAGTTACCCGAACCAGCCGCAGTTCAAAAAAATTTGCAGGAACTGGAGTATTACAACCAGGCTGTCCGGCTCAGGCTGGGTTGTTTGTCGATGCACTTTCATAAAATGCAGCCCACTGATTCCGGAATATGGAGCCCTGCGCTGGCACGTATCACCGGCACACCGGCACCGGCGCATGATCAACCGCTGCTCCAACTTTACCGACTGCTTGCCAAACTAATTGAATCGGACAATGCCGATGATTTTATCCGGATGGAAGCCGCCCTGGCTGCTCATGCCGCGCAGATCGACCCCGCAGAACTGGATGAAATATTGTTGTATTTGTTTAATTACGCCTCGGCAAAGGTCCGGGTCGGCGAAAGTCCGGAGGACTGGAAACGCATCCACCAATTGAATTTGCTGGCCATCAAACACGGCGTTTTTTTGCAAAAAGGGGTACTGCCCGGCGCTCAATTGCTGAATATCGTGAACGCAGCAAGCAGAGCGCGCGAATTTTCCTGGGCTGAAAATTTCATCCAAAAATTCAGGAGTCGATTGCCGGCCGACTCCCGAAAGCATACCGTATTGGTGGCAAAAGCCATTGTAAATAACGAAACCGGCAACTTTAGCGCGGTCGTGAAATCGCTGGAGAACGTGGATATGAAAGACATCCACCTTTACATTCGTTCCAAGGCACTGCTTTTGCTCAGTTACTTTGAACTTGGAATTGACACAGAAAAGATTTTCGATTTGTGCGCCAACTTCGAACTTTACCTGCGCCGCCACCGAAATGAACTGCAAAAGGCAGTGCAGGGGACGCACAATTTTGTCCGGATTTACAAAATGCTGGTCGGGCAGCGGGCGGCGAAAGCTAAAATCCGCGTTCAAATTGACCAGACGGAGTTACTATATTTCCGCAGCTGGTTAAATGAAAAACTCCAACATTACGAAGCAAAACTGGCCGTTCGCAGGAAAAACCCGCGAACAGCCAGTTGATGGGCAGGTTGAGGATTTTCTACATTAAAATATCAATGATAATGTAATCCGAAAGTCCACCGGAACAAACCGTGGCAAAGTAAAACTGATAATTGCCCGGTGGCAACCCGGAAAATGTTATGCCGGTGCTTCCCGTGGTACTTTCCGGATGGGTGTAATTGTCTCCGGCCCGGTAGTACCAAACTTTATAGCCCGATGCACCACTCACCGCATCCCAGCTGAATGAAATTGAATTGGTGGATTGTACCGTTACGCCAGGGTTGGGCGACAAACATTCAATAGCCGCAACTGCCGGTGGATTTTGATGACCGGCTTGCATCGACATGGATACGACCAGTAGCAATACGGCAGCCAGCGCGAGCCGTAAGCCCGCTTTACTTGTGTTTTTCATAAAAATTCTTTTGAATGAAAAATTGGGATGGCCATCCGAGTTGACAACACAAAGGTATACGGGCAAAGCAGTTCGATGCTTTACAATATTGGTTTATAGTAGTTTATGAAAATTTTTGTAAATTTTTGAAAATTCAGCGCACGTCGCTTCAGAATAATGGCCGTGCGTCTTTAACAAAAGCCCGGAGCGATTCCCTGTACTTGTGAAACAAAACCGGTTGTTTGGCCCGGGTAAATTCCAGCACCGGGCATTCAGCCCGTCGAATGCCAAACATATAGTGTGCAACCATCATCTTGCCCCCTTCCAGATCAGGGTCTACTGCCAGGAATTGATTGTATGGAACATGCCGGTACAGAAAAACTTTAAACGTGCCGGGATAGCTGTTCAGGGCCAAATTCTGCTCCAACTGTTCCAGCCGGGCTAGCGATTTTTTTGATTCCGCGATGGCATCATGTTCCACGACCTGCACGACAGCCCGATCGGCGAAATACATCAAAGCCAGGTTGGAGTTGGGATCGAGCAGGTAAACCTTGACGTGCACACCCCGTTTCAAAAGAGCAGTTATATGATCTTTATATTCCGAATCCCGCCTCGAATCAAAATAACCAGCAAAAGTTTTTAAGCGTATGCCCACTTCGATCACCTCGCGTTGCGCAGCTGCCATGAAATCCGTTTTTTGCTGAATAGATACCCGCCCGTCGACGTGCAATGCAAACCCTTGATCCCGAGCAACATGCGGCTCTTCCGGAATGTTGTATGGCTGCCAGCCCTGCGTATGCAATTTGACGTATGCGGCTTGCTCAACGGCGTATTCCATATCTAGTTCCTGCCTGATAATTTCTTGAATACCCAGTGCTGCAGTTTTGAGCACAGGCAAGCCTGCCCGGTTACCGTTCACAATGTTGCTTAGCGATGATGCCGAAACAGCCTGGCCCAGGGTTTCCAGTTTGTTCAACAAATTGCGCTGCGTGTAAATTTGTGTGCTCGCCAATAAGGACACACCTTTTTGAATGATATCATAAAAACGGGCTTCTTTGTTCATGGCTGATATTTTATACCTGGGTTAATCGCTTGGAGACCGGTGATGAAATTTTAGACAAACACTGAAGCAAACAAGTTGTGCTTGGCCGGCCGGATCATCCAAAACCTACGGCAAACACAACTTCTGCAACGTACTACTATCCCCGTAAAACACATTAAAATCTACCGGCTCATTGATGCCGTTTACCGTTCCCCGGTCGCTGTGTTGCCAAAAATGCCACTTACTGTCATCGGGCATCGTGAGATCCGGCACATGATAATGGGCAATCCAAAAGCAATAGGGCTTGAATTCCGGCTCGTTGGCAAAATGGTTTTTGTAAAAATCGCGGTTGGTGTAAATGATCGGCTTGGCGCCAAAATACGATTGCAGCAGGGTTAGGAAATCCTTCGTGTACTTGCGCACCTGTTCGCGACTCATACCCCGGGTTTCTTCAATATCAACTACAGGCGGTAGGTCGCCGGAGCGCAACTTTACCGCTTTAAAAAAATGGCGCGCCTGAGCTTTGGGGCTCAAGTCAGGCAAAAAATAGTGGTAAGCCCCCCGCACGATCCCGGCTTTACGGGCGCCGTACCAGTTATCCTGAAATTGCGGATCAATCATCCAGGTCCCTTCCGTAGCTTTTATAAAGGCAAATTGTATGCGCAAATCATCGACCCGCATACCGGCTACGCGCTCCCAGTCCACCCGGTCCTGATAACGGCTCACATCGATGCCGTGCACAGCATACCGCGTGGGGATGCGTATGCCGAAGTGCTTGTATTCCTTGTAATGGAATGGATAGTCAACCAAACGAAACAGTTGATACCGAAACTCGGGGCTGATGAGCACTACAATCACAAAAAGCACCAGCAACGCAGGCACGGCATCCTTCAGGCTGCGTTTTTTCCGCCTATTGTATTTTGGAAATCCAGGCATCCCTTGGCGCTCAGGGCGTTACGCGCCCTTGAATTGCGGTTTACGTTTTTCTAAAAATGCGGCTACTCCTTCCTGGTAATCATGCGTTTCACCGGCTTTTGTTTGTAAGGCATCCTCGACTGCGAGTTGCGCATTAAAATCATGGCTAAACGCCTGGTTCAAAGCTCGTTTGGTCAAGCCTAAGCCTTTAGTCGGCATTTGAGCCAGTTTTTCGGCCAATTTCAAACTTTCGGCAGCAAACTGATCATCCGGAAAAACCTTCCAGATCATGCCCATGGCTGCCGCCTCAACAGCACTGATTTTATCGGACAGCATCATCAGTGCCGTGGCACGTTGCAGCCCAACCAGACGGGGCAGCGTCCAGGTGCCGCCACTATCCGGGATGAGGCCGATTTTGGAAAAAGCCTGTGTAAAGGATGCTGATTCTGCAGCCACTGTTATGTCGCAAGCAAGGGCAATATTAGCGCCAGCACCGGCAGCCACACCATTCACGGCACAAACAACCGGCTTTTCCAGGGCCCGGATCGCCGATACCATGGGGTTATACCCGGTTGAAATGATCTCATTAAGTGAAGGGCCATTAGGGTCGGTAACTTCCTGCAAGTCTTCACCGGCACAAAAGGCCTTTCCGCTTCCAGTAAGGTATACCGCCCGGATGGATTGATCGGTTCGGCAAGTTTCCAGGGCTTGCAAAATTTCCTGCCGCATGGCATGGTGCATGGAATTGAACACCTGTGGACGGTTCAGTACAATCTGAGCAACATTATTTTCTATGGAAAAGATAATATGGTCGGGCATGTTTGTGTGTGTTGTTTTGTAAACGGTCTGCAAAGATAAACAGCTCAGAGCCGTCCAAACGAGCACAGATTAGAATTTACCCGATTTACCGCTCAGATGCAATGGTTTTAATTGCCAATACCAGTTTATCCAGTTCTTCAATCGTCGAATAAACATGAGGGGTTACCCGCGTTCCGTCAATTTTTTCCCAAATAATATTAGTAGTGTGAATCTTCCAGCGTTCGAACAAAAGCCTGGAGATTTCCGTCGATGACATCCCTTTAAAACCAAAAGTTCCGATTGCACAGCCCCATTCATACTCCAGTGGCGTAAAAAACCGGATTCCTGGCAGGTCTTTCACCTGTTCCATCCAGTAGTTTTTCAGATAATGCAGGCGGCGTTGTTTGCGTGCACTACCAATCAGGTTATGCAAGTCCAAAGAATACCCGGTGGCCATCTCTACCGGAAAGTTCCGGGTGCCCAGGTTTTCAAATTTTCGAATTTCATCGCCATCGGGCGAACCGGCGGAAAGCAAGGCCCATACACCGGCTATTTTATCTTTTTTTATCCAAAGCATGCCATTGCCAAACGGTGCGCAAAGCCATTTATGCAAGCTGGTGCCAAAATAATCGGCGCCCAGGTCGGGAATTTTAAAATCAAGCAACGCAAAGGAATGCGCACCATCTACCAGCACCTCTATGCCCCTGGCATGTGCCGCATCGGCAATCGCCCGCACCGGCAGGATTTGTCCACACCAATTGATGATATGCGTAAGGTGTACTATCCGGGTTTTTGCCGTGCATTTGGACATATAGGCCTCCAGAATTGCAGATTTATCCGTGCTGGGTAAGTCCAGGTCGACCCAAACCAGCTTAATCCCATCGCGCTTTTCACGCTGGCTCCAGGCATGGATCATATTCGGGTAGTCGTATTTGCTAAGGACGACTTCGTCGCCTGCTTTCAGGTTTAGTCCAAATATTACGGTGTTGAGCGATTCGGTGGCATTGCGATTCAGGGCAATTTCATCCGGATCGACGCCGGCAAGTTGAGCCAGGTTATACCGCAGGGGCTCCCGATCCTGATCAAGAATGCGCCACATGTAGTGCGATGGGGCCTCATTGCACAGGCGGTTGTAATAATCCAGTGCATCCATAGTAGCCCGGGGGGAAGGACTGACCCCTCCATTATTCAGGTTGATAATTGCCGGGCTACAAGCATAAGCCATGCGGATCTGGCGCCAAAAATCGTCTTCGGACACAGGGTCAATTTGCGGCATGACAGGCTTAGGCAGGCCTGGCAAAAATGCAGCTTGGGCGCTCTGGTGTAAGGCGAGGCTACCAAACAAGGCTGCCGTTTGACGGATAAAACTGCGGCGGTTAGTCATGGTCAGGTGTTTTAGGCCAAAGTAAACCCGAATCGGGCACATTAGGCTTTTTTATCTTTAAAATTCTGTTAACGGACCGGGCCAGAAGTATCTTTTAAACGATTCGAGCGTATTAAGTACAATTGCTAACAAATCCATCCTATTTATGACAAAGCGAATTGTATTAACCGCCCTCGTAGCCTTCCTGGCAACAGTCGTCGCACTTGCGCAAACCGATCCTGCTCCTTCAACAAGAACCTCTCCGGCCAATAAGTCGGAAAAGGTAGAAAAGGCTCAGAAAAAAGATAAAGTCGCTAAAGTTGAGCATGCTGAAGAGCGTTCCAATGGTGCTGCTTATAGTGGAAAAGGCAAAGGTGGCGAGAAAAACATGGCCGATAAAGCGAAAAAAGATAAAGCGAAAGGGAAGAAGAAAGGCAATAAGAATAAGAATAAGAATAAGAATAAGAACAAGGTCAAAGGAAAAGATGTTAAAAAATCTGAAGGCACTGAGGATAAAGCGCCTTCCGGTTCCGACCAGGAACAACGCCCGGGTGGCACATCACAAAAAGCGCCCGCTACAAAGAAGGAAATTCCGGCCCGCAAACAGCGCCAAACCGGAGACAAGCCAACCCCTGGCACTGAGCAAAAACAGGACAATAAATCACGCGGCTAATCAACTTTCCAAGATAACACACCCCTCTTTCCCTCTGTCCCCGCATCCGTTTCAATCGGGTGTGGGGATTTTTCTTTAGAGCGTATTTGGGAATTCCTGCTGGAGGCAAAAACGAGTGCTTTTTCCGTCAGTTTTTGCGTTTTTGAAGGTGCATAGTGGGGCTACGCGCCTGAAAAAAGGCGGAGAATGGCGAAAAAAGAACCGTTTTGGGCCCGGCAAGGAATTCCCAAATACGCTCTTAGTCCTCCACCAGTTCCATTTCAATTTGGCGCTTCGCTAAATCCACGGCTGTCACCCGGATTTGTACACGGTCACCCATTTTTATGGTTTTCCCATAGCGACGTCCGCGAGCGCGCAGGTTTCCTTCTTCCAAAGTATACGTATCGTCGAGGTAACGGAATTCAACCAGGCCTTCAGCAAGCGAGCCCGGCAATTCAACAAAAAAGCCTCGGTCAATCATGCCACTAACATAACCCTCAAACTCCTCTCCGAGGTGGCGGCGCAACAATTCAGCCTGTTTGTACTTGATGCTTTCCCGTTCCGCATCTGCGGCCTTTTTCTCCTGCGTACTGATGTGCTTACATTGTTCTTCCAACTTTGTTTTATCCATACGAAACACCCGCCCGTCCAGGTTGCGTTCGAGTAGCCGGTGCACCAGCACATCGGCATAGCGGCGGATTGGTGAAGTGAAATGCGCATAATGCGAGAACCCCAGGCCATAATGCCCGATGTTGTTTGTGGTATACACTGCTTTGGCCATGGTTCGGATAGCTAACGGCTCCAACAATTTGAGGCGAGGGTCTTTTTTGGATGCTGACATCAGGTCGTTGTACGAACGGGCGATCTGTTTCGGAGTGTTTACTTTCATGTGGTATCCCATTTCGGCGGCGAAACGCGCAAACTCGGCCACCTTTTCCATATCTGGTAGGTCGTGCACCCGGTATACAAATGGAATTTCCCGTTCCGCCGCAGCTTGCCGGTCGATGTATAGCGCCACTTCCTTATTGGCTAGCAACATGAAATCTTCAATCAGCAGGTGGGCATCCTTGCGCTCTTTGACATACGCTTCGATTGGGGTGCCATCTTCCGCGAGGCGAAACCGAACCTCTTCCGATTCAAAACCGATAGCGCCATCCTGAAACCGTTCGTTGCGCATTTTTTTTGCCAGGCGGTTCAATGTTTTGACCGCCCAATCCAAGTGTGGATAAATCCGCAGTTGCTGAATGCCTTCACCGGGGTTGCCATCGAGTATCGACTGCGCTTCATCGTAGGTAAACCGTTTGGCAGAATGAATTACCGTTTTGCCAAACCAGCGGGAAACCACTTTTTCTTTTCCATCAAAAACAAACACTGCCGAAAAGGTCAACCGATCCTGGTACGGCACCAGCGAGCAGAGGTTATTTGACAGCTTTTCCGGCAACATAGGGTTAACCCGGTCGACAAGGTAAACCGAGGTACTGCGCCGGTACGCCTCCTGGTCGAGGGTAGTGTCGGGTTTTAGGTAATGGGTAACATCGGCGATATGAACCCCGACTTCAAGCCGCCCATCATCCAGTTTACGGATACTGAGCGCATCATCAAAATCCTTGGCATCTTCCGGGTCAATTGTTACAGTCAGGATATCGCGAAAGTCGCGGCGGCGGGCGATTTCTTGTTCAGGAATGCGTTCAGGAATGGCGTTTGCTTCCTCCAGTGCCTCCTCCGAATGGATTAGTTCGAAACCGGCGTTGATGAGAATTTTCTTCATCTCAAAATCGTTGCCGCCAACTGCCCCAAGCGTTTGTGTGACGTTACCGATCGGCACCCGGCCTTTGCCCTCCTGCCAGTCGGTAACCCGCACCACCACTTTCTCGCCATCCTTGGCGTCGGCACAGCCTTCGAGTGGAATGTAAATATCCACAGGCATATTGGGATTGTCCGGCAACAACAGGGCGTATTTGCGGCTTTTGCGCAGCGTACCAATAAAAAATTCATTGGCGCGCTTCAGCACTTGCAGTACTTCACCTTCGGGTTTGCGCTCTTTTTGTTTGCGCCCGCGGTAGGTAGTCGGAAACAGGAGTACCCGAACGATATCGCTGTTCAAGGCACTGTTGAGGTAGCGCGGAGCCACGTACACATCGCTGTCCATGCTGTCGGTCACGATATATGCGGCGCCGCTGCGGGTCATATCGACCCGACCTTCAATTATTTTTTCAGATTTGGCAGTGGGTTTCTGCTTTGTCAACGCTTTTTTATCGGCTTTTTTAGCGGACACTTTTGGCAATTTATCGGTTGTGCGCTCGTCAATAGTTAATCGTTCCAGCGCTACGCCGTATCGGCCGTCCTTGTACGATTTTACAGAACCGGCAATAACCAACTGGTTGAGCGCATACTCAACGGAGTCTTTGTTATTCTCAATATTCAGGAGGGTATTTAACTGCCGGGGGGCAAATTGTTTTTTGGGTTGGGAGAGTAAAAACTTGAGCAATTCTATTTGCAAGCTCTTGGCGGTCAACTTTTTGCCGCCTTTACTTTTCTTTTTGGTCATAAATTATGGGTTACTAATAAGGTATTGGTTTAGTCGTTTTCAAGGTATTAAACACGGATCGCGCAGAAAAAGTTGCCAGGCTATACATTTGCGAATCCTTAACCATCTGAGAAACAACTGTTCCTGTATTATTTCGTTTTCCAGTAAATATTCAGCCATCTATGTTAAAATACACACTTTTTTTTACCCTGTTTCTATCATTTACCCTGAGCCTGCAAGCACAAAAACCAGCACCGGCTGAGAAGTCTGATCCCGAGGCGAAAAAGGTGCTCGACCGTATCCGGAAAAAGTACGAGGGGTATAAATCAGTGGAAGCCGCGTTTACGCTCACCATTGAAATTGCGGACCAGCCAAAAGAAGTTCAAAAGGGAATCGTCAACCAGGATGGCGATAAATTTCGCCTGGATATGGATCAGCAGGTAATTGCCAGCGACGGTAAAACAACCTGGGTTTATCTGAAAAAAAACAACGAAATTCAGATCACCGATACTGATCCAAATGACGAAAATGGTTTCCTGACACCCAAAGACCTGCTGAGCCGATATCAGAAGGGCGATTTCCTGTACGCTATTATCGACAAGGTTTCGGAAAAAGGCCGGGTGCTCACTCAGATTGAGTTTAAACCCAAGTCAAAATCTTCAGAATACGCCAAGATTCGTGTAAGCATCAATGAAAAGGCCGGTACGATTGAGTCCATCAAGGCAATTGCTAAAGATGCGTCGCGATATACTTTTCAGATCACGAAACTGACGCCCAACAAAACGTATCCGGCAGGGTTTTTCCAGTTGAAGTCGAGCGATTACCCGGGTGTGCATGTCGAAGATCTACGCATGTAACGCCTTCTGCTAGAAGGCGTGGAAAGATTAAACCTTTAGGTTTAATTATATTTGGAGCAACGTCTTTTGAGATCCAGGCATATCCGAAACTTCTTGCTTTTATTTCCTTTCTACGCCTTCTAACAGAAGGCGTTACTTGCGGATCGCCTCAACAGGGTCCATGCCACTGGCCTGAATCGCCGGGATCAATCCGGAAAGCACGCCAACGATAACTGATGTAAGTACGCCAACCAGCGTATTGGCCAGTGAGAGGTGAATATCGAAGTCAATTGCAGAGGAAATTGCTTTCGTGACGCCCCAAATGAACATCAGGCCCAAAGCTCCACCCACAATACACAGTACTACCGCTTCAAACAGAATTTCCAATAAAATAAACCAACGTTTGGCGCCAAGTGCCATTTTGATGCCAATGATGTTGGTGCGTTCGCGCACCGAAACGAACATGATATTGGCGACGGAGAACATGCCAACGATCAGTGCAAAAATCCCGATCACAAAACCGGCAAGGTTGATCACGCTAAACAAGTTGTCAAACAGACCGCTGAGAATCGACAGGGTGTTCAGGGCAAAATTGTTTTCCTCCCGGGGTTTCAAGCGGCGCACCGAACGCAATACACCGGTTATTTCATCCTTCATCGCATCAAGTTCCACCCCGGGTTTGGCCTGCACCATCAGACTGGTGCGTTCCCACTGGCCGTTGCGGCGAATATTAAAGCCCCGACGGGCCAGGGTGTAGCTGACCAGAATGCCGTTGTCAAAATTGAAGGGCTTTAGAAGGTCGTTACCAGATTCGTTCAATACACCGATCACGCGCAGTTTACGGCCTCCGACATTGATCACTTTGAAGGTCGGGTCGATGCCCTCTCCGAACAAACCTTCGGCCACCTTAGCCCCCATCAGGCAGACATCGCTGCCGGTCTGGTATTCCGTCGGGGTAAAATAGCGCCCTTCACCCTGAAATTCGAGGTGGAACAAGTCGCTGCAATCTTCCGTGATGCCGAGAAAAAAAACGTTTTCCGTACTCGATGACTTCCATTTGATGGTTTTCGAACCCAGATATTGCCAGAAGCCTATTTTAGCAGCATTGTTGAGGCGTTCTTCCAGTTGCTCGTATTCAACGAAGGAAAAATTCGGCCTCCGCATCCATTTCCAGAAATTCTGACCGGGATCTTCCCCCCAGGAAAACTTTTCAATATAAATCACATCATTGCCCAACTTGGCCATGCTGCCGCGAATATTGTCTTCGAGAGAATTGACGGCACTTTTGACCCCGATGATACAAAAGATACCGATGGTCACCCCAAGCAAAGACAAAAAAGACCGCAGTTTATTGGCCATAAGCTGCTGCCAGGCCTGGGCGGCGCCTTCATAAAGGATGCGTAGAATTTGGCGCATGACGGTTAAGTTTAAATTGCAACAAAAATCTTCGGCAGGGAAATTACCGGTTGCGAATGTCGGAAGTACCAGCCGGCCGGTAAAATGGTTTCGATCAACGTATTTACCTGGTCTATCAACTCAATTTATTTTGTTCTTCAAATTCCGCCTGACGCAATTCCGCACTGGTTTTTGTACGCCCGTCGATACTCCAGCCCGGCGGCCCAAACAGGTAGGACCACCTTGCCGGCCATGGCTTATGTTGCTGCCAATCTTTAAAGATGGCCCGCCATTCGTGCAACACCACCAGCACGGGACTTGCCAGCCGGGTCGGAGTTGTCAGTCCAAACCGAATAGGCTGGTATTCCGCGGGCGCCAGTTCCGGCTGAAAAGTGCCAAACCACTTATCCCAGATAATGAGCAGCATACCCAGGTTTCGGTCGAGGTACAAGGGGTTGCTCGCATGATGCACCCGGTGGTGGGATGGCGTCACGAGCACATATTCCAGCCAACCCAGCTTGCCCACATGCTCGGTATGCACCATAATGCCCCAGATTTGCGTCACTGAAAAAACAAAAACAATGTCAAACGGCTTGAAACCCGCAAACGCCAGGGGCAAAAAATAAATAAAGCGGTACAAAGGCTGAAATACGGAAGATCGAAAGCCGACCGTCAGGTTGAACTGCTCTGAAGAGTGGTGCGTAACGTGCACGGCCCAAAAAAACCGGCAATGATGGTCCACCCGGTGCAGCCAGTAGAAGAGAAAATCCATACTAACCACCAACACCAGCCAGTAGGCCCAGGGCGATCCCCAATCCAAAAACCGGCGCTGAAAGCACCACTCAAAGATCAGCACATAGGCCCCGCGAAACAGCAGGTCTATGCCGCTGTTCAGCAACATCAAATAAAGATTGGTCAACGTATCGCGCCAGGTGTACGACTTTGCCTGCCGCCAATGGCTGGTCAGGAGTTCCAGGCCAATTACAAAAACGTATATCGGCGTACTGATTAGAATTAACCACTGTTCGCGTAAGGCTTCCACGTGCTAAGACTTGGCGTTATGGTTTTTCAAGGAATCAAATTCAGGCTTTTACCTAATAACCACAACCCGACAAGTACCAGAATGCCACCTGCCACCCGGACTACCTTTTTCATGATGCCCGGCTGTAACCGCATTCCGATCTTACCGGCGAGTACGACTTTTGAAACATCGGTAGCCAGCACCATTACCAACGCACAAGCCAGGAACACCAGTGTGTAATGATTGACGTTTGCAGGTGCTTCTGCACGGGCTGCTGTGGCCAGGCCCAGCCAGAATAGCCAGTTGGATGGATTTGCCATATTCAGCGCAAAGCCTTTCAAAAAAGAATACCGCCGCTTGCCAGCCGTAGCCAGCAAAATATCCGTAGCCTTTTCTTTTTGCGGCCACAGCGCCGAAATACCAAACCCGATGATGAGCAAAGCACCGACCGTACCCATAGCCGACTGGAAAAATTCCTGGCGGACAAGCACCAGCAGTCTCGCCGAAGACCACCAGCTTCCCGCAGCTAAAATGGCATCGCTGGCAAAGGCGCCCCCGGCCAAAGCAAGACCGTCGCGCAATCCGCGCTTGAGCGTCACCTGAATCCCAAGGAAAAAAAGCGGACCCAACAGCAACCCGTACGCCAGGCCGGCAAGTACCCCTTTGATAATTGCTTCAATCACGATGTTGAATGCTTCACCGCCGAGTTGAGAAATTGTTCCCAACTGGTTTGTACTGCACCTTTCAGTACCCTGGGCACCTTCGCTTGTCCGTTCAACTTGCCTTGAGACTCCATCCAACTGTAAAAAGTGCCGTGCGGTAGCAATTGCACCCGGATTTCGCGCAGCGCATACCGACGCTCCACACGGTAGTCATCATTGATTTCCATTAGTTGGGCATCCAGCTCTGCGGCAAATTCATCGGCCTTTAAATTCGGGTTATCTGTGCTGACATACCATTGGTGGGCCCAATGGCTTCCGTTTTGCACCGCAGCCACGGCAAATTCTTTGACCCCGGCCTGGAGTTTTTGGTCGGTGCGTTGAATGGCAACATTCATATTGTCGACCGACAAGTGTTCGCCAACCACACTGAGGTAATGCTTCACCCGGCCCGTCACTTTGAAGGTGGCTTGATTAACATCTTCAAATTGAATGGTATCGCCCAATAAATAACGCCAGGCCCCTGCGTCGGTACTCATCAGGAGCGCATATTGCTGGCCGGGTATAACATCCTTGAGCGATACGGCCTTGGCATCGGGGTACAACTCCCCGTTTTCGTCAAAATGTTGTTCGTTGAACGGTACGAATTCATAAAAAATACCGGCATCCGTGATCAGACGCAACAGCCGCGATTGTGGCCCGGGCTGATAGGCAATAAAACCTTCCGAGGCCATGTAACTATCGACATAATGGACGGGCTGCCCAAGGAGTTGTTCAAACGTCTGGCGGTAAGGCTCGAAAAAGATCCCTCCATGCACCAGCAAGCTGAAATTGGGCCAGATCTCATGTATATGCTTGAGTTGGTATTTCTCCAAAATACGTTCAAAGATCAACTGCACCCAGGCCACGTTTCCAACGATAAAGCCGATATCCCAGCCGGGAGCTTCTTCAGCAATGCGCTCGATTCGGTCGCTCCATTCGGGGATCGTCGTGATCTCCCGGTCGGGTTTGTAGTATTTCTTCAACCAAAACGGCCGGTTCAGGCCGATTATGCCCGACATATCGCCTACCCAATGGTTGCCTTCCGGGTTCAGGTTGGTACAGCTGCCAACCATCAGCATTTGTTTGGTAAACAAGTCGGCCGGCAGGTTGAAATGCGCCATATCGCAAAACAGCCGGCGCGACACTTTTTTCATCGAACGAATGATGTCGGGGGTAACCGGAATGTATTTCGTCGCAGCATTGGAGGTGCCGCTGCTCACCGCAAACCAGGGCACTAGTCCGGGCCAGCACACATCCGGCTCGTCTTGCTGGGCCCTGGACCACCACTTGTCATACATGGCATCGTAATTATGCATGGGTACCCGTTCCTGAAAGGCACGGACAAGGTCGGATGCGGAAAGTATTTTTTGAAAATTGTATTGCTGGCCAAAAGCCGTGTCGGCAGCTTCGTTCAGCAATCGCTTTAGCGTTTTTTGTTGTTGTGCAACCGGCGATCGCCAGGGTTCAGGGCGGGTAGCGCCCAGGCGGATACCTGTTTTAATGAAATAACCTAAAAATTGCATGTAATTAAATCCAGTGTTTAAGTAAGATAGCAGTGCCCGCCAGGTAGCGGTAGTTTTTTAGCGGAGGCAAAAGTAGCGCGCAATTCCATTTCGCAGGCCTTTTTTCTCCATGGCTCGCAGATAGACAAACTTGTTGTTAAATTTGTTGCAAGCCCAAGTGGTATTTTCCACCTGCATTCCAATGCATTTTTCCAAAGAGGGGCCGACACGTAAACCGCGGATATTTCCAGTAATTATTCCGCCTCTACCAACCATTTAAAAACACCACCTATGAAAAACTTCTCGCTCTTTTGGCTTATTGCAGGCTTGTTTTCAATCGTTTCCGCCGGCACTACAAGTTGCAACGCCCCCCAAAACCAAGCTTTTGAAATGGACAAGGCATTTACACTACACTATGGTGAAACAGCCCAATGGACCGCCGACGAAACGATCCAAATCCGGTTCGACTCTATTCTCGACGACAGCCGCTGCCCCAAAGGTGTTCAGTGCGTTTGGGCCGGGCGGGCGGTTGCAGGCATTACCTTTTCTCAAAATGGTGAAATGCAAAACGGCGCCCTTGTTTTGGGTGATCCAGCCGGCACCAATTACTCCAATACAGCGACGTTTGGCGACTTTACCGTAACACTGAACCAGGTAAACCCCCACCCTGTTGCGGAGCAAAAAATCCAGCCGAACGATTACTCGGTGGAATTGGAAATTAAAAAAACTGAATAAGCCGGCCAACCATCTTCCCATAGCCCCCTGTCTTTATCTGTAACAACAGATTCAAAGACAACTTTAAGCTATGAAAAAGTATTTTCTGGGAGTACTCGCAATCGGCTTTTTAGCCGTTTTTGCCTGTTCGAAAAAAGACGGGCAGATCTACTTTAAACTAGACACCCCATTTACCATGGGATATTTGGAACAAGCCAGTCTGGAAAGTGATCCGGACAACGTCAAAATCCAGTTCAACAAGGTTTTGGATGACAGCCGCTGCCCAATAGATGCCATTTGTGTATGGGCCGGCCGTGTGGAATTTGAAATTACGTTTACCCAAGCGGGTTCCACCGAGAGCGCTATTCTTTTGCTTGGCGACCCAACCGGCTCGGATTATTCTGATTCGGCAACTTTTGGTGAATACACTGTAAAAGTGCTCCAGGTAAAACCCGACCCGAAGTCGAATGTCGTTATTCCGCAATCGGCATACCTCGTGCAGTTGGAAGTCAGCAAAGCACCGTAATTTATCCTTGACTAAGTGGTAGGGGCAAGCCGGCGTTATGCCGACTTGCCCCTTTCCATACTACTTGCTTTATTCTAAAAAAAACTACTTCAGCATCAGTTTTCCAGCGCCCAGCACCGCACCGCCTGCACGTACCTGAATCAGGTAAATCCCGGCAGGCAGATCACCGCGCTCAAAATGCCATTGGCTTCCGCTAACAGTGGCGCTTCGTACCGGCCGGCCGGTAGCATCGCGAAGATCGATCTGCCAGTCGGAGAGGCCTGTCGCTCCGCGCAGTTCCAACACAGCCTGTTGGGCAATTGGGTTGGGCATTACCCGCAAATCGAGTCCGGAACGGAACGGCTGCCAGCTGCTGACGGTGATAAAACGTGTACCGACGCGGTGTTTGGTGGTGTTTGTGATGACCGGCTCGTTGAAGTCAAAATAGATGCCGGCATTGTTCAAAATTTCTGTTTCCAGTTGCACATCGGCATTTTGCGCAATGCGGAATGAAACGAAGCCCTGCGAACCTTCCAGGTTGGTGCTGCTGTCGGGCAACAGGATATTCTCGAAGGTGAATTTAATATCACGGTCGCCGTAGTATTCAAATTTGTACGGGTGGCTGCTGGCGCCTGGGCGTACAGAACCCGGGTCGAGCCAGGGTGACAGTTGGTCGCGGATCACCACCGTAAATGCAGTGTCGGTACCGGTATTTTGAAAACGGATCAGGTATTCGATGTCTGTTCCTTTTTCAATATAGCGCTCGGTAGAATAACCCACCGGAAACCCTTGTTTGTCGTTCGGGTCGTATGAACCTGTATTCTGCCTGCAATCAATATCCACCCAGGGATCATTGTCGCCTGCCGGAAACTGGTTAACAAAGCCGGTACTGAACTGACCGGTAGCGGTACAACCTTCCGCCCATGCCGCAGGCTGGGAGTTGCCCGGGTGGAATTCCTCCTGCGCTACTTCAACACGCCAGGTAGCGCCATTGGCCGGCACTTTGATGTGGTGTTCTTGTGCGGGCGCCAGGTAAATAGCCGGTGGAGGCGCTTGCATCAGCATGACCGCGTCCTCGATGATCACATATTCCAGCGGCGCGCTCATGGTGCCAACACCGGTATTTCGCACCACAAAATCCAGCGAATCGCCGTTGCAATCCACCGTAAGTTCCAGGCTCGCGCCGGACCACTGCGGATTGGCGGCTTCGCAGCTGCCTGTTGGGTAAATGACGGCCTCAGTGCAATGCGTTTGACCCAGGGTTGCATCACAGCTCACTAGTACTTTAACCCAGAATGAGCCACAAGTATTGAAAGGCACATCACCCAAATCAAATCGATACAGATTGTTACCCAGGTCTGTACCCGGGATGCTCGAATTGTTTACAGAAAGGAAGGGGTCGAACTGTATTTCAACATATGCGCCATTTGCTGTCACCGTCCCTTGGTTGCAGTAGTTCACATAATATGTGCTCAAAAAACAACGGCGCAGGTTGTTCGTACTGATATCGACACTCATAGCCGGGCAAACGGCTTCCGGTTGGAGCAGGAAGTCCTGGTCAACAGTCTGGGATGGTGTCAACGAAATCGAATAGGTAGCCTGGCAAGGCGTCCACAAGTTGTTGGGCGGAAGCACCGTTACGTCGTAAGTGCCGGGGTAGATCTCTGTGCTGTAAAATCCGTTGGCGTCAGTGACCGCATAAAACACAAGCCCGGCGGCGTTGGAAATTTGGATGGGGATATTGGCCAAGCCGTCGTCGGAGGTCTCCACCGTACAGTTGGTATTCCAATCTGCCCATACATAACCCTGTAATTCAGCGCATTCATTGGGATCGTCTTCAACGACATAGGTCGATACAACCGAACAGCCATTAGAACCGGTAACGGTAACCACATAGGTGCCAACGGCAGGATTATCAATAAAGACTGAGGTATTTCCATTGTTCCAAGAATAGG
Source organism: Lewinellaceae bacterium (assembly GCA_020636075.1). Classification (GTDB taxonomy): domain Bacteria; phylum Bacteroidota; class Bacteroidia; order Chitinophagales; family Saprospiraceae; genus M3007. The sequence goes on from JACJYO010000002.1 coordinate 1,024,785, forward strand.
TAAATGGCGGCGCCCCACCGGACACATTCACCCACATACCGATCGAATCATCGCAAAACTGGCTGTCGAAATAGATGATCTCTGCGGATAAGGGCCCAAAGTCCGTAACCACCGCACATTCATCACTGGTACATCCTGTAGTCATATCGGTCACCGTGACACAGTAAGTTGTCACACCAGAAGGCGATAGCATGGCCTGGATGGTTTGCGTATTCTCGCCGGTAGACCAAGCATATGCAAACGGGCCGGTGCCCCCCGCAACCTGGACAACCAAGTTGGTGGGATCATTGCAACCCTGTGGCTCCACCTGAATGGTCACCTGCGGAAACGATCCGTCCTGTGTAACAATCACTGTATCGCCGCCCCAGCAGCCAGTGGCCGAATCCAATACAAAAAGTGCATACACGCCAGGCCCATTAGCCGTTGCAGTCAGATTGCCCGGGTTTGAAACAGTTCCCGACCAACTGTAGGAATAATCACCAGTAGGTGGAGTAACTGTGGCAGTGAGTTGAACCGTGGGGCTTTGGCACGTGATCTGACCCGGCGGGTCAATTTGCACAATGGGTGGTGTGCCGTTGCACTGAGCCTGGGCGTTTTGGGCCAGCAGTGCCCAGAAGGCCAGCAGTAAAAAGCAGATTTTTTTCGTGTACATAGGATATCTCGTTTGGGAGTGCATGAAAAGTTGAAAGTTAAATCGCAACATAGTTCGTCGACGGTTACAAAGGTGAATACGATTTCGATGGTACAAAAGTTTGGTATTCATGTTAGAATAAAAAATACATTTTTTGCCATTAATTGATTTTTTTAATAAAAATATTTTAATAACCTTTTGATTTAAAGAATTTTGTAAAAGTTAAAATACATTACAAACCGGAAGCAACATTTTGAAAAATAAAGACAAAAATCGCGGAATGCCCATGGAACGCACCCGCCTGTGGGAAAGCCTGAGTTCCCTGAGCCCTTTGGAGAAAAAACATTTTGGGCAATGGCTGCAATCGGCTTTTTTTTGCCGGCGCCCGCAACCGCCCGCTTTATTCGACTATATCCAGGATTGCTGGGCATCAAACCGGTTACCGGAACAAGAGGATGCCTGGAATGCCGTTTTTGGCCAAAAAAAGCCCCACCAGGCCCAGGTATTGCGCCAGGCAATGAGTGACTTACAAGCCCAACTCGAGCATTTTCTGGTGTACCGCGAACAATTTTCCGACAACGTCGACTATCATATCCGGCTGGCAGCGGCATACCGCAAACGCGGTCTGGAAAAACACTTCCGGCAAAGTCTGCGCGCCGCGCGCAGCACTTGGGCGCGCCAGCCATTTCGCCATGCAGAGTATTTTGATGCGCAGGCCTCCATCGAATACGAGTTGTACCACCAACTTAGCGCCGGACGCCGCACGGAAGCCCTCAACCTCCAGGAACTTTCCGATCAAACGGACACCGCCTTCATCGCCCGGAAACTACGCCAGGCGTGCTTTGCGCTCAGCCACCAAACGGTGTACAACACCGAATACCGCTTTGGCTTGCTGGATGCCGTGTTGGAACACGTGGAGCAATCGGAAACATTGAAACAAATTCCAGCTATCGGCCTGTACTACTTCTGTTATTTGTTTCTGACAGAGCCGGAAGGCGAAGCCTATTTCGATCAGTTTAAACAGCAATTGCTGGCCCGGGTGGATCAACTGCCGGTCGAGGAACAACGCAATTTGCACTTGCTTGCGCTAAATTTCTGCATTCGGAAAATCAATCAATTGAACCAGGATTATTTCCGGGAGGCCCTGGATCTGTACCAGTCTGCCCTGAAAGCCGGGCTCCTGCTCGAAAACGGGCAACTATCGCATTTTGCCTTCAACAATATTGTCGCTATTGCCATCAAAACAGGCGATGTCGAATGGGCCGAAACATTTATCCGGGAGCAAGCCGCATTTTTGGAAAAAAAACACCGCGACGCCACCTTTCACCTCAATCTGGCCCGGATCGCCTACAGTCGCCGGCAGCTCAAACCTGCCCTTTTGCACCTTCAGCAAGCCGATTACAAGGACCTGATCAACAACCTGATCGCCAAGACGCTTCAATTAAAAATCTATTTTGAAAGCGGCGAGTTCGACGCGCTGGATGCGCACTTGCAAAGCATGCAAACCTTCATCCGGCGCCAGGAAGTGATCGGGTATCACAAAACCAACTATAAAAATATTGTGCGGTACGCCCGGCGGCTCATGCAACTCAACCCCAACAGCCGCACGGCCCGGCAGACCTTGCGTCAGCAAATTGAAACAGAAACGGTATTGACTGAAAAAGAATGGCTGCTGGAAATGGTCGGTTAAAACTTCCGGATCTTGCCAAAATAGCCCGCGTCCATCTGCCACAAAGGGTTGTCTTTGAGCATCATCCGGGCCACTACCTCCGGGTAAGCGTTGAGTTTGTCGTACCCCTCCGCGCGCACTTCTACGCCCGGGTTAAAGGCGTAGTTTTTCAAGACAGCATACAAGTCCCCCAACTCGGCCGGCACATTGGGAAGCCGGTAATTAACGGCGCCGGAATTGCTTGATGCAACTAGCGCCTCCCAGCTGATAGCCAACGTCCCGCCCGTGTAGCGGCGGGTAAACGCCAGCAGGTCGATGAAGCCGCTGCACTGAATTGATACCCAGCGCCCGTCGGCTACAGATGCTGTGAGAATATCAAAATTGGGGCTTTGCAGTCCGGTGGGCAAGTCCTGAAAAAACTTGTCGCATACGTAGCCATAGCCGCCGGGGTTCGTATCGAAACCCGAAATACGGAGCCGGTAGCCATTTTGCGGCAAGCTAGGCGGTTCGTACACATTTAATTGGTCAAAAACAGGGATCGGACCGCCAGGAATACGCTGATTTCCTCCAAGCGACAGGAATTCTTTTTTGTCCAGATCAATCACCCGGTCCAATTCGAAATTCCAATCGGTGAGCAAGGGCAGGGAGACCAGGGCAGGATTGGGAGGCAGCGGCTGCAAATCAGTCAAATCGACTGTTGCCGAATAACTGGCATCGTTGATATTTTCAAAAAAGGCATAGCGCCAGGTGCTTTCACCATTCACCCGCACCCGGAACCAGATGCGGCCGGTATGTAATACACGGTACTGCCCTTCAAAATTATTGCCGGCCTGCGGAAAGGCAAACGTGAGTCCCTGCGGCACAACGATCGAGTCGACCGAACTGACCCCGGTAAATTTCAGGGACAGATCGGTGCTTTTTAAATAGTTGGTTTCGTGCAGGTGAATATTGGCGCCGTTGTAAAGGTTGGTATAGGTCGTCAGGCTGACGGTGGTATCGCGTACACCGGTACCCGGCGCAAGAAACGGTTCAATTTTGACCACCGTGCAATCAAAGCGGTCGGTCGGTTCAGAACCCGGCACCATCACGCGGGCTGTGTCGCTCCCCGGGATCCACCGGAATGCCTTGGTCTGTCCATTTTTATCCGAAAGAAAAACTGCATACTGCGCATGAAGAATATCAACTTCATTGTGCACATTAATGCTAAAAACGGCCGTTTCCGGAATTTCCGGCCCGTCGTTTTTTTGGCAACCAACCGCCAAGAAAAGAAGAAGTAAAATAAACTGGTAAAGTCGAATTGCCATGCAGCCTGGTGGATCAAATTGGGAAAAATAAGCAGCAGCAAAATTAGCGCCAAGCACTTAATTAATTCCTTAAAAATGCATTAGCGTCGTGAAAATACTGTTTTTTCGCCCAATTATTGATCCAAATCATTGTTCACCTCCCACCCTATCCGAAGTATGGTGGGCAAATCCCACAAGTTGTGGGCGATACATATTGTGAAATCTGTAGCAGTATTTTGCGGCGCCAATCCCGGCAACCAACCCTGGTTTGCAGAAGCAGCCGCACAACTGGGCGCCACACTGGCTGCCCGTAACATTCGCGTCCTTTTCGGCGGCGGCAGCGTCGGACTGATGGGCATTCTGGCTGATGCCGTGCTGGCAGCAGGCGGGCCGATAACAGGAGTTATCACCGATCAGCTTTCCGAACTCGAACTGGGGCACATCGGGGTCACCGATATGATCGTCGTGGAATCCATGGCCGAGCGCCGCACCCTGCTAATTAAAGGTACCGACGGTGTGATCACACTGCCTGGCGGTTTCGGCTCCATGGACGAACACTTTGAGGCACTCACTCTGGCGCAACTGCACCAATACCGCAAGCCCATTGGCCTGCTCAACGTGCGGGGGTATTACGACCCAATGCTGGCGATGCTCGACCAAATGGTGGATTTTGGTTTTTTGAAACCGAAAAACCGCAGCCTCTGCCTCGATGCCGACAACGTGCCTGGATTGTTGCAGAAAATGGAAGCCTATGAATACCAGGCTGTTGAAAAATGGCTTTGAAAAATGACAACAAGAATCGTCATGCGAATCAGAAATTGAAAACAGGAAGCTTGTGGTTTCCGCAACACAATTTGGGTAAAATTTATCACAGCGCCACACTTAAGCTTGTCCTGTCGTAGCGCAGCGGAGACACCTGCACAAGTAGAATTTGCGTGATTTGCCAAAAAATGTTGGGACTATGAGCAATTTTTGAAGCACTACAAATTATTGAACTTTTGTAGATGTCTCCGCTGCGCTACGACAGGACAAGCATTGGGGTAAATTCTTATGATTTAATCATCTGCGACGACTGAATCTGGTAGTGTTCAGAAAGCAGGAATCTTATCCTCCATGCTGACCGTGTTCCCAGCCTGTATTGATGATGGCATCATATTCGGCCTGAGTAAGGCGCTGCGGCACATAGGTTACCCCCTGGTTTTGCAGATTTTTTACAAAGGCCCGAAGGTGATTCCGTGAGGCTGCAAGCAGGTTTTCATATACCATTTCAACATCCTGATTGTCCACTACAGTGCTCAGTGCCGTTTGCAGATCAACGATGTCCACCTCTTCCACCAAAGCGGCTACTTTGAGTGCCTCGATCAGGCTGGCGTCGCCTTGCAGCAAAAGCGCATCGTAGAGCGTCTGCAAGTCATTGTTTGCAAAAACACCTACACCATTTGAGCCTACCGGATCGGTCAGATTGTACCGGGTAATCAGTTTCAACATGGCGTCCATGTGCGTTTGTTCACTGGCCGAAATATTGCTGAACGCGTTCAAGTTCCATTTTTCCTGAAATTTCAGGTAAATGTCACGCGCTACTTTTTCCTCTTCGCGCATGAAAAGAATGCTGTTTTGCTCTGCCGGGCTGAGTGCTTCAACCGGCATGTTGTCCAGATTGTACTGGCAGTCCTGAAGGTTGATATTGGTATAACCATAGGATTCATCCACTTGCAGGATATTCCTGCGTGTAAAATTGTTATCCTTATCACAAGAAGCGACAGCCATGCTTGCTCCTACGAGTAACGCAAGCAAAAAGAGCGGCTTTACAATGAAATTTTTCATAATTGAACAATTTTGTGAGTCTTTGAAACACTTCTGTTTCAGACTTCAAGGTTCAATTCCAACGAGCAGGAAATCAGTGATAATCATCACACAGGTGCATGTTTTTTTGAAATTCGTTTACCCAGTTCCCTGCTGGAATGTCGACCTTGCTGCCACAGGGATTTTCCAATGAAATATTTTGAAAAACACGCGCTATTCCCACCACTGATCCAGCATGCGCCTGATCCGGATTTGACACTCGTGGTAACCATACCATGCCATGACGAACCGGACTTACCCGGTACATTGGCCTCGCTGGCAGCCTGTGCAATGCCACAAAAACCCGTGGAAATACTTGTTTTGATAAACAGCGCTGAAAACGCCGATGATGCTGTAAAAAAACGTAATGCCGAATCGCTGGAAGTAGCGAAATCCTGGGTGAATGCGCATGTTACGCCCAACCTGCAGTTTCACTTTTTGCATTTTCCCGAACTGCCGCCTAAACACGCCGGCGTTGGTTTGGCCCGGAAAATCGCCATGGACGAGGCTGCGCGCCGCCTCCTGCACGCCAGGAATCCACAGGGTGTCATCGCCTGCCTCGATGCCGACAGCCGCGTGGCGTCCAATTACCTGCAAGCGCTTTTGCAATTTTTTCAGAGCCACCCGAACTGCCCGGCGGCGGGCATTTATTACGAACACCCCCTGGAAGGAGAAACATTCGCACCAGCGGTTTATGCTGCGATCACCGACTATGAATTGCACCTGCGATACTACGTACATGCACTGCGGTGGGCCGGGCTACCGACAGCCACGCAAACCGTTGGCTCTGCCATGGCCGTCCGGGCAGATGCCTACCAGGCTCAGGGTGGCATGAACCGACGACAAGCGGGTGAAGATTTTTACTTCCTGCACAAATTCACGCCGTTGGCGGGTTTTGCGGAAATCAACACCACTACCGTTATCCCCTCGCCGAGGACATCGCACCGCGTACCGTTCGGCACCGGGAAAGCCGTGGGCGACATTTTGGCCGGCAACACATTTTTAACCTATGCCCCGAGCACGTTCAACGATTTGAAACTGTTTTTAGAAAAATTGGATGCATGGCGCAGTGTCGGCCTGGCTCAAAGTCAGGCCGACACTATGACAGACCTCCCTGCAAGCATTTCCACTTTTTTGAAAAATGAGCATTTTGTGGAAAAACTCCGGGAAATTCGCGCCAACACGGCTAGCCCGGAAGCCTTTCGTAAACGGTTTTTCCGTTGGTTCGATCCGTTTCTGGCAATGAAATACGTCCATCATGCACGGGACCATTTTTATCCAAATGTGCCGGTGGAGGAAGTTTGGAATACGGAACACGGCATGCAGATTGCACAGTGGGCCTTGCCATCGAAAAATTTTCAAAAGCCTTCAAGTTCAAAGGATTGGCTGTTGTTGTTCCGGCAGGCGGACAAAAACCGATAACCCAATTATTTAACTCAAGTTGTGCCCAACTGTTCTGGAGACAGATTTTTTTATTTTTTGGACAGCATCGACAGGATTTTACAGGATTAAACGGCCGGAACCGGCGTGTGTTGGGTGGTTATAATGGATTAGCGGTCAGACGACTTCGAGTCGTCAGACCGCGCGCATTGGTCTGACGACTCGAAGTCGTCTGACCAATACTATCTGTTTTCTATGTGAACCCCTAAAAGTCGTCTGACGAGTATAACTTGCCAATGCACGCTGGTAGAGAGGTCGAATATTCTTTAACTATCCAAAACTCACGTTAAGTTATTTGGAATCCTCAATGCAAGGCGGAGCGTATCTCCAGATCCAGGATGATTTCCCCTTCCCGATCGTTGAACCAGTGCAGCCGTTCGTACACTTCATCTTCGGGAAAATACTCGAGCGCCATATCGACATACAGGTTGCCGTGTTTGGCTTCCGAGGTCCAGAGCATTTTGTAAAAACGCTTAAGTTCCGGCTCGGTCAGCGCTTGTTCGACCAACCGAAAGCGCTCGGCGCCGCGCGATTCTACCACGGATCCAATGCACAGACGGTCGAGAAAATGTTGCTCGCGGCCGGTACGGCGAAGCGCGATTAAGCGCTCCATATAATGATCTTTGGGAATGACATGCGCCAATTGAACGCCCCGCTCGGCCATCAGCTCGTACACCAGTTTGAAGTGTTCCATTTCTTCCAGCGCTGTTTCAATGAGCCCGGGAATGATAGCGGTGCGGTCGGGATATTTGGCAACCATGCTCATCGCAAACCCGCTGGCTTTGCGTTCGCAGTCGGCATGGTCCTGCAGGAAGGCATCAAAATCGGCCATGATGGCGTCGATCCAGGCTGGTGGAGAGGGAACGGTAAGCGGGAGATTGCGTTTCATGCGTCGAGCGTTTGATGGGGTAAAGGTCGTGCTTCGGGTTGAATTGGAAAAATGGGGTAAACTCTTGGGGCTAAATTGAAGCGCTCGCCGTAGATAAATTTATTCACCACGGAGGCACGGAGAACACGGAACTCGATTCTCCGTGTTCTCCGTGCCTCCGTGGTGAATAAATACTGCTCTAATTGCGGTCAGGGAACCAATTGAATTTGTTTCACCCCGATTTTTCCTTTTTCAGTTCGAAGTTGCACCCAGTACAGTCCTGCGGGTAATGCCGGAAATTGCAGTTGTTGGGTTGTCGTGGGGGCCAGTTTTTGCGAAGCCACGAGCCGGCCGTTTTGGTCGACGACCGTAAGCTGGGCCGGAAGATCGTCGGTATCGGCATAGTTGAGGGTAATGGCGCCCTGGCTTGGGTTGGGACTTATTCCAAACTCAACCGAGACGGCTTCGGTGGCTTGTGCCAGTTGTTCCACTGCCTGGGTGTTGAACATGCGCGCCAGTTCGGACACATTGCCCAGTTCGAGCGCACCGGCAAAACAAACCAGGACGAAATCGTCGGTCGTACCGACCAACAGGATCAGGTCAGTTACCGCCTTACCATCATCTTTTGACCAGACATATACCCGGTCTTGCCCGTCGCGAACCGTTACGAGAATATCCATTTCGTCGGTTGGGATAAGATTCAGCGCTTCCTTGTACAGCGCCGGCGCCTTCGTGTTGTCGCTGGAGGCCAGGATGCGGAGGCTGCCGATGTTTTTAACGACATTATGCAACTTCTGCCAGTCCTTCATTTCCACCTTGGATTCGGCAACGACTTCAAGCAGGTCTTTGCTGAGGTACACGAAGGTGAATCCCTGATCGCGTTTGTATTTTTCAATAAAATTGTTGAGGGGTGCTTGCTGGGCTGAGGCAATACTTGCCAGAAGGAACATTGCGGCAAGGAAAAAGTAGGCTTGTTTCATAGCGTAAAATTTTTGTTGTGGTGGTGTCGGGTGAGAGACGTCCGCATTTAAAAAATGTTACAGATGTACCGACGAAGATTTGTCGAGGTTTGAACCCGGTATC
>JACJYO010000020.1 GCA_020636075.1 Lewinellaceae bacterium
GTTCGGAAAGGTGATGCCGGCAAGCCTTCCTGGTTATACAGGTTGGCCCCTTCCGGGTTGTCGGCCCAGGCATAGCGAACAGCTCGCGGTTGGGAAACCAAGTTGCTCCAAACGAGGACTTTGTTTTCCAAAATGCGGGCGTTCGCCCAAACAAATACACCATCTGAACCGGCAATTGCAAATTGAGCAAGCGGCTGTCCATCGCGCGAAACAAGTCCGCTTCCAGTGTTTTTAAAGGAAAGTTCAATGGTATCCCCCTGAATCTTCATAGACTGGTACAATGGCCCGGAACTGACGACTTGTTCATTTCCGTATGCGACTTTTTGCGCCACTAGTGAAAGTCGATGGCCCACAGCCTTTTTGTTGAGCGGGTGTATGTCATTCCACTCGCCGATATCGATGGTTACTGCCATTCCGGTATGGGGCAAGACCAGGGCTTTAAGTTGCGCTTCGCGCAATAGCGCCCAATTGCTTTGAACGGGCTGGGCGCGCGCCTCTAAAAAATTGGCCAATTGCACGTACAAAAAAGGCAAGTCGGGTTGCCGCCAGTGCGCGCGCCAATCTGTGATCATAGCAGAAAAAAGTGCCAGGTAATCATTCGGTCGTTCAGCATTGGATTCGCCCTGGTACCAGATCACGCCTTTTATCCGGTAGTTTACCACCGGAGCAATCATGGCATTGAACAAACCCAGCGGCTTCCAGCGTATAAAAACTTCAGGCTCCAGCGCCGGCATTTCAGCGCCCAGTTTATATTTCCAGGGGCCCTTCAGGTCAATAGTTTTTCCCGCCACGGTGAGGGAATACGGTTTGTCGGGTACAAACCCGCCTTTGCCACCGGAATTGATTACGCGAACTACCAGTGTGTTGGCGCCCGCTTTCAACAGCCCGGCCGGGATTTCATAACGTCTGGGTGGATACTGGTAGCTGGTTGTTCCTACCAACACACCATTGACAAAAACAGAATCGGCATCGACAATTCGTCCAAGCAACAGTTTGGCCGGCGCGCCGGAAGCATCCACCCCTAGAGTAATTTCCTTTCTGAACCACACTGCGCCATGCACCGGCCCCAGTGCCTCGTTTGCCCAATAACCGGGGATATCCATTTCTGACCAGTGTTCCACCTGCAATTTCTGCGAAAACCAGGGAGTGTCAGGATTGCGATAACCTTCATCCAGGCTCCAAAGGGTACTGTACCACTGTTTCGACCGTTCCCGATTTTGCGTTTCAATCGAACGAATAAGTTGTGGATCCCTGAAACGAAGCGCTTCATTGTAATATTCCGGAAAAGCTTTCAAGGGCCCTTCACTGATCCAGGCTTCTACCGGGGAGCCGCCCAGACTTGCATTGATCAGACCTATCGGGATCTGGTATTTTTCGTATAAATCCAGTGCAAAAAAATAGGCAATCGCAGAGCATTTCAGGATAGTCTGCGGGTTTATGGAAATCCATTGGCCGCCCGGAATTTCCTGTTGCGGCGTGTTAAAATCATAGCGCTTGGGAACTTCAAAATAGCGGATAAACGGGTTTTCCGACTTGGCAATTTCCTCCGGATACAATGGGCTTGCCCGGGCCAGGTTGAGTTCCATATTGGATTGGCCGGAACAAAGCCAAACGTCGCCCACGAGAATATCCCGGATGGTAATGGAATTCGTACCGGCGATGGTCATCGAATAAGGACCGCCTGCTTTAAGTGGTGAAAGATGGATCGCCCATATGCCGGAGTCGCCTGTTGTTGTTTCAAATACCGTGTCGCGAAAAGTGACCGATACGGCCTCACCGGCATCTGCCCAGCCCCAAATCTTGACTGCTGCATCGCGCTGCAACACCATACCATCGCTGACCAGCTTAGGCAAACGAACTGCTCCGAACAGCTGAAAACAGCATAGCCAAAGCAAGGTCAGCGCGAGATTTTTTTTAACAGACATGTCAATTTGTTTTTCCGGCGGTGGTATTAAAACGTTCAATTATTTAACCTCAAAAACGGCCTCTGTCCAAGGTGCGGCACCAAGTGCCCGGCTGCGCGAAGACGGCACCGCCCCGCCGGCCATCACTTTGAATTTACCGGGCTCGATGCGCCGTTCACCGTTTTCATCAACCAGCATCATCATTTCCGGAGTAATGCGCATGGTTACTTTTTGCGAGGCACCCGGAGCCAGATTGACCCGCTGGAAGGCTTTGAGTGCGTATTGGGGCACTGCCACGGAGGCTTCCAAATCGCTTAGGTAAAGTTGCACCACCTCGTCAGCGCGATACTTTCCGGTGTTGGTCACCTGAAACTCGACATCGATTGGTTCGCCGGGTTTCACCGCCTGTTTGTTTGTTTTTAACTGGCTGTACTGAAAGGACGTATAGCTCAATCCGAATCCAAATGGAAACAAGGGCTCTTTTTCCATGTACCGGTACGTACGCCCGGCCATGGCGTAGTCATCGTAGGGTGGCAAGTCATCCGCCGACATTGGAACAGTGACCGGCAGCCGCCCGGAGGGAACCGCATCGCCGAAAAGCACGTCGGCTACACCGTTGCCACCTTGCTCGCCGGGATACCAGACAAACAGCAGCGCATCTGCCATTTCATACACTTCCGGACAAGCAACCGCACTGCCGCCGGTGAGCACCACCACGAGTTTTTTTGCCTTGGATCGGATCGTTTTTAAAAAATCAATTTGATTTTGGGGCAAGCCGATATCTACGCGATCGCCCAGATGGCGGGAAGCGATCGATTCGCCTTCCTCCCCTTCGATCAGCTGTGAAATACCGAGGCAGGCAATGGTAACCTCCGATTCGGCAGCTACACTGGAAAACCAGTCCTGCGGATTCCGGTTGGGTTCATCCAGCAAGGCGCCCTGGCGGTATTTCACGGAGGTAGCCGGGCTTGCTTTTCCGACAATCCCCTCCAGAATTGTCGTTAAATCTTCGCTCAGGCCATAGTAATTGGCTAACAGCGCCTGGACGTGCGCTGCCAGCGGCCCGCAAACAAAAATGCTCGCAACGTCTTTGCTAACCGGCAGGGTATTGTCTTTGTTTTTCAACAAAACCACGGATTTAACAGCGGCTTCGCGGGCCAGTGCGATATTCTCCGGGCTGCGAATGGCTTCAGCGCCGATGTTGTCGTAGGGCCCGGTACCGGGTTGATCGAACAAGCCCAGTCGAAAACGGGTCGGGAAAAGTTCCCGCAGGTTTTTGTCGACTTCGGCTTCGGAGGTCAGTCCCTGCTTGATGGCTTCCCGAATTTCCGGGTAGGTACTGCCGCAGTTGAGGTTGCAGCCGAGGTTCAGGGCTAAAGCGGCGGCTTCCGGAGCCGTTGCCACCACGTTGTGTCCGTCAAAAAAGTCGCGGATTGCCCAGCAATCGGAAACGAAATATCCCTTGAATCCCCATTTTTTGCGCAGCACTTCCTGCATCAGGTAAGGGTGGGCACAACAGGGGTCTCCGTTGGTACGGTTGTAGGCGCCCATCACGCCTTCCACTCTGCCCTCTTTCACCAGTGCTTCGAACGCCGGCAAGTATGTTTCCCAAAGGTCTTTCATGCTGACGCGTGCATCGAACTCATGCCGCAGCGCCTCCGGGCCGCTGTGCACGGCATAGTGCTTGGCCAGGGCGGCGGCTTTTACATAATTCGGGTTATCGCCTTGCAGGCCTTTCACCAAAGCCAAACCGATCCGGGAGGTTAAATACGGGTCTTCGCCGTAGGTTTCCTGCCCGCGTCCCCATCGGGGGTCGCGAAAGATATTGATGTTGGGCGTCCAGAAAGTCAAGCCCTGGTAGCGTTCGCGGTAGCCCCGGGCTGCCGACAGGTTGTATTTTGCCCTGGCTTCATTGGCAATGGCGCTTCCGATCCGGTGCACCAGATCGGTATCGAAGGTGGCAGCGATTCCGATGGCTTGCGGGAATACCGTTGCCCGGCCATTTCGGGCTACCCCGTGCAAGCATTCATTCCACCAGTTGTATGCCGGGATACTCAGCCGTTCAACGGCAGGCGCATTGTAGGACAATTGATCAATTTTTTCTTCCAAAGTCAAACGCCCGATCAGATCATCAACCCGTTGCTCCACCGATAATTTGGGATTCTGAAAGGGGTAATCCATTGCTTGCGCCCGGATTCCGGAATAGCAAGACAAGCAAAACAAAAGCAACAGAGAAAGTCGAATAAGCCGTTGAAAGTGCATAAGTAAAATCGTTTAAGGTGATCAATGGAGCATGCGTGCAGCCAGGCCACGTTCAAGACCACGTAGCTCAGCCAGGCCGCGCAGGCGCCCTATGGCAGAATAACCGGGATATGTTTTTTTATGTAAATCGTCCAGCATTTGATGGCCGTGGTCGGGGCGCATCGGGATAGGCTGACCGGTACGTTGCATGAGTTCGAGAATATCAGCCACCAGGGCCGGCAAATCCGTATCGCCTTCGAGATGGGGAGCTTCAAAAAAATTGCCCTGTTCGTCGCGTTTGGTATTGCGCAGGTGCAGAAAATGTACGCGCTCGCCAAAGCGATTGAACATCCGGCGGATATCGTTGTCGGCGCGCGCGCCGAAAGAGCCGGTACAAAAACACAGCCCATTCGCCGTCGACGGCGCTGCAGCCAGTAATTGTTCAACGTCTTCCTCCGTGCTGACCACGCGAGGAAGTCCCAACACCGGATAAGGTGGATCATCCGGATGAATAGCCATTTTCAAACCCGATGCTTCCGCCACCGGGACCACTTCCTGCAAAAATTCGAACAGGTGTTTTTTTAGCAGTGCTGGGCTAATTTGGGCGTAGCCCTGAAGCGCCTCCAGCACTTGGGCCGGCGTAAATGCCTCGTCGCTACCCGGAAGCCCGAGGAGGATATTTCGAAACAGGGTTTGCTTTTCGGCGTCCGACATACCGGCAAGCCGTTTTTCAGCTGCCCGGATCTCAGCATCGGTGTAATCGTTTTCGGCGCCGGGGCGTTTTAGTAAAAACAGGTCGAAAGCGATAAAGGCCAGTTTTTCAAAACGGAGTGCCCGGGCGCCATCGGGCAAGGTGTAGGCATGGTCGGTGCGAAGCCAGTCGAGAATGGGCATGAAATTGTAGGTGACTACTTTCAAGCCACAGGCGGCTACATTGTGCAGGCTTTGCTTGTAATTGTCGATAAGTTGTTTCCAGTCGCCTGTCTGCCGTTTGATATGCTCATGGACCGGCATGCTTTCTATAACCGTCCAGCGCAACCCGGCAGCTTCGATCATTTTCAGGCGCGCTTCAATTTCCTCCACTGGCCATACAGCTCCGTAAGGAATATGGTGCAGTGCCGTGACTACCGAAGAGCAGCCCGCTTGCCGGATATCGGCCAGACTTACCGGGTCGTTGGGGCCAAACCAGCGCATGGATTGTTCCATCCAAATCATATCTGAGAAATTAGTAGCCAATTGCATTTCCGCCATCCACTTTCAGGGTTTCACCTGTAATAAATCCGGCAGATTCTGAGCAAAGGAAATAAACTGCATTTGCAATATCGGTCGGGTCTCCCATTTTTCCCATTGGTGTTCGGGAGAGTACTTTTCGTTTTCGTTCGGGGTCGCCATTAAAGGCTTTTTCGGTCATGGCTGTTGTGATATAACCCGGCGCCACACAGTTGACCCGTAAGCCCATGGGGGATAATTCGACAGCCATGGCGCGGGTCATGCCTTCCAGACCGGCTTTTGCGGCGGCGTAGGCAACAACCTGCGGAATACCGTACCAGGCAGCCATCGAACTGATATGGATAATGGAGCCATTTTTCCGGGGGACCATCGCTGTGGCCACTTCCCGCGAAAGCACGAATGCAGCAGCCAGATTCGTTTGCAAGACGAGCATAAACTCGGCATTACTGACTTCGAGAAAAGGTTTTTTCAGGTTTATTCCGGCATTATTCACCAGGACATCGATTTGCCCGTGTTTTTCAATTAGTGCCTGAATAAATGGTGGAATTTGATCCAGCTGTTCCAAATCAAGTTGGGCTGTTTGGCAGTTTTCACCCAATGCGTGTTGCGCCTTTAGAAGTTTGTCGGCGTTGCGTCCAATGATATACGTGAGATATTCGTGTTCGATAAATTTTTGAGCGATCGCGAAACCTATACCTGAGCTGCCTCCGGTTACTATGGCAATTTTTCTTGTAGTCATCCCGTAGATGTGGGTGTTAAAAATCATATTTCTTTCCTTACCACCTGGGTTTAGTACCTGGCGCGTAAGGGAACGAGCGGCTTTTAAAGTATTCCAATGTTTTTTGGGGAGGGTCGAAGCCGGCCGGAAATGGCAATCCTGAAATAGATTGAAAATACGACAGGCAAGCATCCCGCCACCAGCGAGCCTCCTTCTCCTGAATATGGAGCATCATGTCTACTTCGTTGTAGCGCTCGGAATCAATTTTACCAACAACCGAATTCCAAATGGCATGCATGCGCACTACCCCGTCACAGCCGGCATCGTATTGGCGGCACAGCGCCTCCCATAGGCTTTGTCCCGAATCAAGTGTGTCGGTCCACCTAACCCGGTGAAACCAGAGCAGGTATTTTTCCGGACATTCCGTTGGCGATTCAAAGCGGGAATGCCAGGGTTCGAAATACTGGCTGGTTGCGTTGCTACCGGTTGCTGTACGGTCAAAACCGATGCCTTGACGATCTGCCTGATGATAATATGTCGGGTTCCATTCGCGCTGCGAAAGATCATTCACCCAAGGGCCGGGGCCATAGTGATGGCCGGTATCAAAGAGATGGTGAAGACCTAAGGGCGTCATGTATTGCACACAAATTTCATGAGACATCAGCATCAGAGCGGACACTGCACGAATAACATCCGGTTCATTCGAGAAGGTCATGCGAATCCATTCGTCGGCAATTTCCGCCGCATCCATGTCAGGGTCCCAGGCAAGCCTGCCATAGGCAAACCAGTTGGATTGTCCGAAAAGATGCCCGGTCCAGTTGCGATCGTTACCGATATTGGAGACGCCGGCCATACCGCTGAGCGCATGGTTATCCAGTTGGCCATCAATGATTTTGGCGACTTCGGAGCCGGGGCCTTTTGCATAGGTGTCAAACTTCAGGGCTTCAGTGTACATCGGCGCGAGGTATACCAAATGCGTGCCCTGGCCCAGGTATTCCTGGGTAATTTGGAATTCCATCATCAGCGGCGTTTTGGGCATCGCGCCAAACATCGGATGCACGGGTTCCCGCGGCTGAAAATCGATAGGGCCGTTTTTTACCTGCACCAACACATTTTTCCGGAAACTGCCATCCAACGGAACAAATTCATTGTATGCCAGCTTGGCCCTGTCTTCATTTGCTGCATTGCTGTAGACAAAAGCCCGCCACATGACGACGCCATTGTAGGGCGCCAGGGCATCGGCCAACATATTTGCACCGTCAGCGTGCGTGCGGTTGTAATTTTGCGGCCCGGGTTGGCCTTCGGAATTGGCTTTGACCAGAAATCCCCCGAAATCAGGGATCAACTTGTAAATTTCTGCCACTTTTTCTTGCCACCAGGATTGCACACGCGGGTCAAGCGGATCGGCGGTTGGCAAACCATCCAGTTCAATTGGCGCACTAAAGCGGGCTGTCAGGTAAACTTTGATCCCGTAAGGTCGAAACACATCTGCCAACGCCTTGATTTTATCCAGATAATCGGCGCGGAAGATCAGGGCGTTGGCATTGACATTGGTCAGGACGGTTCCGTTAATTCCGATTGAAGCATTTGCACGGGCGTAGTCGGTATACCGTGGTGAGATAAAATCCGGCAAGCGATGCCAATCCCAAATGGAGCATCCGGCATATCCCCGCTCAACAGTTCGATCGAGATTATCCCAATGGTTGAGCAGGCGGCGTTTTATTTTGGGGTTGCTTACAATTGACAGGTTTTCAATGGGTTGCTGAGTCTGTAGCAGGCGCAGGAAATGGAAAACGCCGTACAAAACGCCTATGTCGGAATTGCCGGTGATTACCGTAACCGGGAAATTGCCCGAAGACGTTGTATAAATGGCATAGCCTTCTGCGTCCACCTGATCCAGCTGTTGGGCTGCACCTAAACTCCGGATCAGTGGTGAATCGTGCGGTGTACCGACGGCCAATGACCCTGTGGGTGATAATTCTGTCGACTCTGGAATTTGCTTGTTCAGAAGCCCTTGGAGGCCCAGGCGAAGTTCATTTCGAGCAGATTCGACCACTTGAGAATTACCAAATACGGCCCAGGTGGCTATGGAATTTGTATATCTTTGAAGCAGATTCGCATTTTGAATACGGTTATACCGCAACCAAAGTTGGTACCCGTCCTCGGCATTTGCAAAAATGGAGGTGAACATGCATACCCAAATAATTAAACCAAGACGAATCATAAATTGCGGATAGTGTTCAAGTTCTTCACCGTAGCAATCCAAATTAATGGCTGATATTTCACCGTAGTAAAACTTTCAGAAAGCGGTGAGTCTGACAAAAACAGAAGCGAAACTATAAAAAATCTGAATGCAACAATCGATTGCGCAAGTTGTTTTTAAAAAGAATCGGGTTTAATCCAAAATCCCGGAATACAAGCTGGCATATTAACCCGAACTTTGATTATTGGAACTGAAGTTTGTATATGAAACAGAAAACAGGTGTTACGATTTACGACTTGGCGACCGAGCTGAATGTCTCCCCTTCTACGGTTTCCCGAGCCCTTCAAAACCATCCAAGCATTGGTAAAGCCACGATAAAAGCGGTTAAAGAACTTGCTGTCAAGCGCGGTTACCGGCTCAATAGTATTGCGGCCAGTTTACGCAAGCAACAAACCAACAATATTGGCGTGCTTGTTTCCTGGATCAACCGCCCTTTTATTTCCTCGTTGATTAGTGGAGCTGAGGAAGCAGCCAGAGCGGCAGGATTTAATGTGTTGATTTCGCAATCGCATGACAGTTTAGATAATGAAAAAGATAATGTCAAAGCCTTTTTTGAAAGCCGGGTATGTGGTTTGGTGGTATCGCTCGCTATGGAAACTCAGGATTTTGAACATTTCAACCGCTTTTTGGAAAATGGTACACCGGTAGTTTTTGTAGACCGCATTCCCGATCATTTGGATGTACAGAAAGTAATAATTGACAACCACGCAGCTGCTTTTAAAGCTACGCAGCACCTGATTGATCAAGGTTGCAAGCGTATTGCACATTTCGGAGGCGCGCTCCATCAAGCCATCTACCGGGAGCGGCTTCGGGGGTACAAAGACGCCCTTCAAGCCAATAACCTTCCACTCGACGATACCATCATTCTGCACGGTGATTTACTCAGCGCCGATGAAGGCCAAAAAATGACAGAATTTCTCCTCGGCCTTCCCAATCCGCCCGATAGTATCTTCTCTGCCAATGATACAGCCGCTGTGAGTGCCATCCAATTTGCTAAATCGGCTGGTGTGCGTATCCCGGAAGACCTGGCGATTATTGGATTTAACAACGACCCGCTCTGCATGATCATCGATCCACCGCTCTCCTCCGTTGGCCATCCTGCTGCCGACATGGGTCGAATTGCCGTCCAGCAAATCCTGCAAATTAAAAGTGCGGAAGGCAAATTGGTGCCGCAAACCATCATGCTCAATACAGCAGTGATTGCGCGCGCATCGTCACTTCGGAAGACCTGATGGCGTTTCAAAATTTTCAACGAACATAGTTTATCAGGGTGCCTATTGGTTCGATTGTAATTCGTATTTCATCGCCTTGTTGCAGGCTGAATTCTTTTGGTGGAATAATACCCGTTCCAGTCATCAAAAAGCAACCATAGGGAAAAGTTAATTCACGGAATAACCAGGATACCAGTTCTTCCAGCCCACGTTTCATTTGTGCAAGCGAAGTTTTACCCTCAAAAACAACTCCGCCATCGCGGTGGATAATCAATTGGATTTCTGCGTCATCCAGAACAGGTTTTTCCGGGATATAAAGGCATGGGCCAATTGCAGCACACCCGTCGTATGTTTTGGCCTGGGGCAAATACAATGGATTTTCGCCCTCAATACTTCGCGAGCTCATATCATTCCCAATTGTAAACCCGACGATCTTACCCGACGAACTGACAAACAAGGTTAACTCCGGTTCAGGTACATTCCAGGTTGAGTCAGGGCGAATTCGAACGGCTTCGCCGGGACCTGCACAACGGGCTGCCGAAGATTTAAAAAATAACTCAGGGCGTTCGGCGGTATAAACACGAGCATAAAAGTCGCCACCACCTGCCTCTGCTGATTCTTCCTGCCGGGCGAGTTTGCTGTTAAAATACGTTACGCCGCTTGCCCATATTTCCTGCTTATCCATTGGTTTTAACCACGCTTGGGGTGCTGACCGTGCAGCATCCGTTACTGTCCTTTCAGCTAATTCAGTCAGCTTTGTGAAAAGTGCGTCATCATTAATAAATGCATCCCAATCCATATTCTCCAATCGAAAACTACCTCGCTTACCCTCGACCAAAATGCCTGTTGCTGTTTTATAAACTTTAAAAGCCATGGTGATTGAAATTATTGACCAGGAATTTTTTTTCAAGAAAAAATTAAATAGCCCAGGTATAAAAAACACATTGCAGCCACACCGACACAAATTGTACCCAGGCTGAGCAAACGGTAACCAGTACGCACATCCATTCCAGTCATTTGTGTAACCACCCAAAAGAAACTATCGTTTGCATGACAAACCATAGCCGATCCGGCGCCAATGGCAACAACAGCCACTGCCTTCCCCATACTGCTGTCCAAACCGAGGACAGGCATGAGCGGCAAAACAATCGAAGCGGTCGTGATCAAAGCAACTGTAGAAGAGCCCTGTGCTGTTTTGATTGCCGTTGCCAGCAAAAAAGGCAGCCACAATCCTAAGTTGGTCCCCGACAGGCTTTCACCCAAAAAGTCGGCAATACCTGAATTTTGAAGAATTTTCCCAAATACACCACCAGCCCCGGTAATGAGGATAATACCTGCTGCGCTTTGCAATGCGACTCCGGTCCAACCGCTAGCCGACAACATTTTCGAATCAAATTTTTCAGGTAAAAACAAGGCCAGGAATAAACCAATTAACAAGGCAATTACCGGTTCACCAACAAAGGAAAGGCAAAGGCCCAGCCCCTGTTGTTCCATTCCAGAAATAGAAACAACTGATTTTAATACAATCAGGATAATCGGTACAACAATGGGCAAACCTGATTTGTAAACACTCGGTGCCCGCTTAAGCCGCAGTACCAATTCCTGGTCTTCACCATCCGGGCCCGGGTCAAGCCAGGTTCGGCTGGCATAAAACCGGGCAAAGATCAACCCCGCTAAAGCGGCCAGGATACTTACCGGAATGCCTACAGCAAGCACCAAGCCCAAGTCAGCGCCTAGTACTCCAGCTGCCGCTATGGGACCAGGGGTGGGAGGAACCATGGTATGCGACGCAATCAGCCCCATTGCCAGGGCAATGGCAGATCCCGCCAGCGTTAGGCCTGCTTTTTTGACTAAACTTTTGTTTAGCGGAGCAAGCAATAAAAAACCACTGTCACCAAAAACCGGAATAGCAACAATATATCCGATAAGATTCATTGCCACAGGTACACGTTTACGACCAATAATTTGGAGGATTTTCTCCGCCAGCGTATAGGCTGCACCAGTATTTTCCAGAAAAGCACCAATAAGCACACCCAGCACGATTACCAGACCAATTTTACCCAGTGTTTCACCAAATCCGGTGTTTACGGCAAGAATGATTTCTGCAGGGGACATGCCTGCACCAAATCCGTACATAATGGCAACCAGTAACAGCGCCAGGAACGGATGGACATTCCACCGGACGGTGAGTACTATTAAAAGCGCCACACTGCATAGAAGGTAAAATACAATCATGCGTCAAAATCAATTTTTCAATGCAGATCTCTGCTGACCGTTGAACCAGAATTCCCAACTAAAATGTCCAAGTCAGCACCTTTATCGGCCTGCTCCACATGGTCGAGATAAATCTTTACATAGCCGCGAGCAGCAAGTGGTTCCGGAGCCTGCCAGGCAGCACGCCGCCGCTGCAATTCGGCATCAGATACATCAAGATGCAGGCGCCGGTTTTCAACATCTAATTCAATCATATCGCCATCCTGAACCAAGGCTAACGTGCCCCCAACAGTCGATTCGGGTGAAATATGCAAAACAACAGTGCCATATGCCGTACCACTCATCCGTCCGTCCGAAATGCGCACCATGTCCTTCACTTCGCGATTTAGCAGTTTTTTCGGGAGATCTACATTGCCCACTTCCGGCATTCCCGGATAGCCTTTGGGGCCAACGCCCTTCAACACGATGACACAGTATTCGTCTATATCCAGTTCCGGCAAATCAATTCGCGCATGATAATCTTCCATATTTTCAAAAACTACCGCCCGGCCACGGTGCTTCATCAGGGCTGGTGTAGCAGCGGCAGGTTTGATAACAGCGCCATTTTCGCACAGATTGCCACGTAAGACAGCAATGCCTGCTTCCGGTTGAAAAGGCTTCGACAAAGGCGCAATAACCTCCGGGTTGAAACACTCGGCCGTTGCATTGTTTGCGCCAATTGTTGAGCCGTTTACAGTGATAATATTTTCATGTAGAAGTGGGCCCAATTCACGTAAAACAACCGGTAATCCACCTGCATAGAAAAAGTCCTCCATCAGGAATTTTCCGGAAGGCAACAGATTGACCAGCAGCGGAATTTTGCTACCGATCCGGTCAAAATCATCCAGTTCGAGGGGCACACCGATGCGCCCGGCGATGGCCAACAGGTGAATAACCTGGTTGGTTGACCCACCAACAGCCGCATTCACGACGATTGCGTTTTCAAAGGCCTCCCGGGTAAGTACGCTGGATAATACCAGGTTTTCCCGGACCATGTCGACAGCACGTCTTCCGGCCAATTGAGCCATTACTTTTTTTCGGGAGTCTGCCGCTGGTATGGATGACGCACCGGGCAGGGTAAGACCGAGTGCTTCTACCATAGCTGCCATTGTAGAAGCCGTACCCATGGTGTTGCAATGCCCGATACTCCGGGCAGCACATATCTCCATCTCCGTCAAATCTTCACCGGTAAATCGTCCGGAGTTTTGTTTTTCCTTAATAATCCAATTGAAAGAACCAGAACCAATTTCACTACCGCGATACCTGCCATTGAGCATCGGGCCGCCAGGCACCACAATGGTCGGCAAATCTACGCTACATGCCCCCATCAGCGTAGATGGGGTAGTTTTATCGCATCCAGTCATTAGAACAACTCCATCTAGCGGATTAGCGCGAATAGATTCTTCCACATCCATACTAACGAGATTGCGAAATAGCATTGTCGTCGGACGCATTATGGTTTCCCCAAGTGACATTACCGGAAATTCCAGCGGAACACCACCTGCTTCTAATACCCCTTTTTTGACAAATTCAGCCAACTCACGCAGATGTCCATTGCAAGGAGTTAGCTCAGACCAGGTGTTGCAAATACCGATGACCGGGCGCCCTTCAAAAGCGTCATTTGGATAACCTTGGTTTCGTAGCCATGAACGGTGAACGAATCCCATCTTATCCTGACTGCCAAACCACGATTCGCTGCGGAGTTTTTTACCCATAGTTTCCTAATAATTATGCAACCCGATAAAAGGACATACCGGCCGTTTCATATTCCACTTGACAATCTTTAATTGGAAAACGAAACGACCGGCACATCGCTCCTGTATGGTAAAAATGTATGAAGTCAATTCACATGATGGCTGGAATTGATAAGGTCTCGAAAGCGACGCGTTATCAGACAAACCGGATAAAAATTGATGTTGGTGGCACACATGCATTTTCACTGTTCCACCCAGGTAAATAAGGCGGTATTAGCAAAAGGATATTTTTTTCGCAATCGATTGCACAAATCTTTCAAAAAAAGTCTTTTTGCAAAGACAGTTAATTATTAATGCACATAGTGGCATTTATTTAGGAAGCTAAAGATAGAAAAACTGAAAAACTTGCAGCTGCCATACCTATTTTATTTTTCCCTAAAAACACAAATCCACAAATTACAATTTGGCGCCAGAGGCAAGAATAACGAAGATAATATTGAATTTCCTGGCCGCCAAGGTGTTAAACTGGACTTATGGCTGTTAACCACCTAGCAAATTCCATGCATTTAAAGAGGGTCTCCTGGTTTCAGATACCTATCCGTCTCGAGCACCTCCTGCTATTATCCGGCTTCGGAAAGTTCTACCTGCCCGGCCGTTTCCGGGGTTGAAATGGGGAGTTTCACGTAAAAGTCGGTACCATCATTTTCCCGGGTTTCAAAACTGATTACGCCGTCGAGTGCTTCAATAATCTTGCGACAAATTGCAAGTCCAAGCCCACTCCCGGAAGTTTTGGTGGTAAAATTCGGTTCAAAAACCCGTTTTTGAATTTCGGGCGGAATTCCACCACCATTGTCATTAATTTGGACAATGGCATGATCGTTTTGACGAAATAACGAAACCTGAATCGCGCCTTGCCGGTCGGAAGGAATAGCCTGAATAGCATTGATGATCAGGTTATTAAACACTCGAATAAGATGGTTTTTATCGCCCTTGATGTGGTAGCGATCCTCCGGAATATCCAAAACAAGTTTAACTTCCTTTTGCTCGCTAAACAAGTCGTAGACACTTTCCACCACATCGTTCAGCACCAGATCCTGCTTCTGGCGAATATCGAGGTTGGCGAACATTGAAAATTCAGAGGCAATTTGTGCCAGCGAATCAATTTGCTCAATCAGACGGGTAATTGCTTTTTTCAGATACGCCGCAGCCTGAACGGGATCAGACGAAACCCGCTCCAGTTGTTGCATCGACAACTTCATTGTGGTAAGCGGGTTTTTAATATCATGCGCAACCTGCCGCGCCATTTCGCGCCAGGCACTTTCACGTTCCAGCCGAATGAGTTGCCCTTTTGATTCTTCCAATTTCTCTACCATTCGGTTGTATTCATCAATGAGCGCGCTTAGTTCATCCTGAGTATCGCCTGGATAAACGAGGGGCTCATTTTTATCGGCTAATTGCAGTTGTTTGATTTTGTCTGAAATCAAATTTACAGGGCGCAGAATAGACCGGGAAAGGAAAAAAGATACCGAGTATGCAATCAACATCAGAAAAACATAGACACTGGCGAGCATGCCGATAAAGTCCGAAACTTCGGGCCCGATATTCCTGTCAGACAAGTAATAAGGCACCCCCAAAAAGCCGAGTAACTCGTTTTGATTATTGTTGAGGGGCAAATAGCGGTTGGAAAATCCAATACCAGCCAATTGTTCTGCCACCACCGCTTCGCGTTGCGCTCCTGTCGTGAGCATAGCCTGTGCTTGTGGACTCATATGGTTTGGCAAAATGCCGAGTTGGGCAAGGTCGTTTTGCGATGAAAACAACAAAGTGCCATCCGGGCCAAAGAAGTTCACATCAGTTGAAAGGCTTGCCGCCAACGAGGCCAGGGTTTGAGGGAGTGCACGTTTCAAACTGTCGGAAGTCGCACTCAAATCACCAATCTGATTCCGCAGGTGGGTCCGAACTGCCTCTGCCCGGTTATCCAGGTTCGCGCGCTTGGTTTCCTGGGCAGATGTGCTGAAGTGCTGATAGGTCAGATAACCAAGCCCAAGGAAGGCAATACCAATCAAGGCAAAGTTGCCGTAGTGGATGCGCTTTGCCAGCGAGCCTTTCGTAGAGAAATTGAAATGGTAATATTTGGGTAAAAACCG
The DNA here is from genome assembly GCA_020636075.1 of Lewinellaceae bacterium. GTDB lineage: Bacteria > Bacteroidota > Bacteroidia > Chitinophagales > Saprospiraceae > M3007. Next base: position 15,662 of record JACJYO010000020.1, read on the forward strand.
CAAATAAGTATTCAACAAGGCCAGCAGAAAAATGAACAACGAGGTAAGCGCAAAAATAAATGCAAACAAATAAAGCTGCTTATACCAGCCACCCAACGGGCGCCCTACGGATGCAATTGTTTTGCCATCTGCACTTTTATAAACGGCATCTACTCGCCGGGGTTGTTCGGTAAATTGTTCCTGGACCTGGCCGTTTGCCGGTGCATTTTGAAAAACAGCCTGGTTACCTTGCCCCTGATCCACAACCAAACGACCATTTTTCAAAATGGCAAAGTCATAATCCATCAACCGGTTCAGGTTTTTATACGGAAGTTGAAAGAAAAGTTCCGAATACACCCGGGTCGGTTGCGGATATTGATGATCAAAAAAGCAATACAGTTCCACTGGTTGAGTGGGATCGTTCATGCGCAGAGCCGGCACTTTGATCATGTAGCGGAAAATACCATCAGGCCCCCGGTGGTAACGGATGGCAGGTTCATTCGGCAGCGGTTTAGCACGCCGCCAGTTCTGTGTCAAGACGAAATCCCGGCCTTTTGCCTGATCCTGAGGCAAGATTTGCCCGTCCTTATCAAATGCATATACAATCAAACGGTAATGCTGAAACAAGTAAGGCTGGGAAAACACTAGCTCATTCAGGCGTTTCCGCAATTCTGCACTTTGAGGTTTAAACGGCCAGGGCTTGAGCAGGCGGTTAAGTTGGGTATCCTGCTGGATGCGAGGTAGTATTTTTTTCAGTTGGGGCTCAGCAAGCAAGCTGTCCCGATCGGTCGCAAGCGCTTTCACATAAGAGAGGCGCACCGATTTGTCTTTCAAATAATTATATCGGTAAAGCAAAAGTGCCGAGGAAAGCGAAAATAACATCAGCCACAACACTATGCCCCCCAGCCCTGGAGTTTCTAAAACCAGAAAAAAATCAAATGCAGCTACATATACCAATGCAAATACAGCAATGTACAACGCATTGATCTGAAAACTGTCTTGGTAACCAAATGCAACCAAATATACCAATAGGGCCGAAGCTGTAATCTCTGCAATTCTAAAAGATGTCGGTAGTTCTAACTGCAAGGCAGTTAAAATTAGCCGGTGCCCAAACAGGAAAAACGCCAGCAAAAGCATCAAAATACCAACGAAGGCAAGCACGCTGAAGCTGTCGAAGTTCAGGAGATTATCAAAGTCAAAATTGATTGTTGAATGAAATACCAGTTGGCGATATACTTCCACACCCACAAGTACACTGAGCATCACGAGCAGGTAACAAACCATACTCAGGGCAATCCGTACAGGTAACGGAGGGAGATTTTCCAAGTCTTCCAAACGAAATGCCCTGTGAAAGAAAACCATCAACCAAAGCAGCAGGGCAAGGTGGATCAACCAATCGCCCAAGGACCCGCCAATTAGACTTGTCGTTTCGAAGCGTTGTGTAAAAAAGGGTAACTGGTTAAATGCATGTGCTGTAAATCCAGTAGTACGATTTAGCCAGAATATCCCGGCAACCAAAGCCAAAAGCAGCCCTGCACCCGCCAAAGCCCAGCCACGCCGGGTAAAATACATTGCTGCCTGAAAAGCCAACGCCAAAACCAAAACCAAAATCAAGCCGTAGGCTCCTAACTTAACCCATTGTACCCAGCCAGCCTGCACCGTCCCTGATGCACGTAACCAGCATAAATCCTGGCCTTTCAACCGAATGACATGGTCGCCAGAAGCTAAATTCAGCTCAACTTTTTCAGAAATCGCTTCGTTGGCCGGAAAAAGTACGCCGTCTTGCTGATGACTTGTTTCCTCTAATGTAAACCGGACAGGAACAAGGAGCGTCTGTGTCTTCGTGGAATCAAAAGGGCTATATGAAACATAATAATACCCCAACGCCAACTGCTGCACAGAGCGCCTTTTTCCCTTAAGTATGGTATTAAACTGCTCCGGCAAGGGAAGGATTTTGTTGTTGGAGGCAAAGAGCAACGAATCCTTTTGATGAATCAATAATGTGTAGGGAACATCTGCTTGCGCTGTAAGCGAATTTATCCAAGCCTCCTGATCAGATACGCCTCGACCCGCCACTACCTTTTCAAGTGTGTTTTTATGCTCTTGCACCCACTCAAGTCCCTGTTCTTCCTGGGTATCCAGATACGCCGCAATTTCAGCAGCGTACTGTTCGAGCAGTGCCGTATCTTTGTAGCCACGGTCAGCACTTGCTGCCACCGCCAGCAAAATGGCTCCAGCCAATATGTACAGGAGCAGGCGTTTTATCATAATACGTGGAGAAATAAATCCAGTTTCCGGAATACCCCGGAACTTGTGCCAGTTAATAGAGGGATTACATACACAGTATTAATGGCTGTGCAAATGTATAAGAACAAAGTTTACGCCAATACAAGGGACTAAGGTAAAAAAATCGTGCCAGCTGCCTGACTATTTTCATTGTAGGTGTTTTCCCGGAAGCAACTTTTGTTGCCAAATCGGGGCCAAAGATAAATACTGTAAATTGCTCTGCCGCCTTTTTCCCACGCCACAGGCGTGGGTTCGGGAGGAAAGTCCGGACAACGCAGAGCACCGTACCACCTAACGGGTGGGTTCCGTTACGCCAATGGCGTTGCGGGAACAGAGAGTGTCACAGAAAATTACCGTCCCGGCATATCGCCGGGATAAGGGTGAAAATGTGCGGTAAGAGCGCACGGCGTTCCGACGCAAGTCGGGAAGCGGATAAACCTTACGGGTTGAAATGCCACGTACACCTTGCTTCCACGCCTCAGGCGTGGTTGTGTGTTGCTCGCACATCAGTCTTCGGACCGGCAAGGGGGGTAGGCAGCGCAGAGCCCCGCCGTGAGGCGTGGCCCAGATAAATGGCAGAGGCGTGTTGCAACCTTCGGGAAGCAGCGCGTGACAGAATCCGGCTTACAGATTTGCAGTGTTTTTAATAGGTCGCCAGTTTTTTGGCGGCCTATTTTTTTTAAAAAAATCGCCCTCAAGGATGCATTTTCACCACGCGCAACACCTGGCCCCTTACTTCCGGCGCCGTAAGCTGGAGCACATAACTACCCGCGGGAAACTGCGAAACCGGTAATTCAAAAAACTGTGTTTCCGGGCCGGCTGTCCAGTGCGCCTCCTCCAGCAGCGTCCCCCAAATGTCAAAGAGCCGGGCATTCAAAATCAGCGGCTCCGGGGAAGAGATTGCAACCTGTAGCCGATTAACAACCGGATTTGGAAATGCCTGAGCAACAAAAGTTTGGATAGGCTCATGCACAAAAACTGCGCTATCGCCTAACAGGTCGCAAGCGCAACCTGGCGCAAGGTTTTCCAGGAGTTTGCCTTCATTGTAGTCGACGATGTAGGTCCACCAGTTGTTCAGGTGGTTGTACTGGTCTTTACACCTGAAATGCGGGACATGGCGAAACCACCAGGCGAGGTAATCCAGGTGTTCGCAATTCCAGGTTTCACAAGAAACGATTTCGGTTTCCTGAAAAAGAAAGGGATAGCGCTTCCAGTTGGGTGCAAAGCTGAGTACTTCCGCAGGATTACCGTAATCATAGTCGGAGGTGCCATTAGGTGGAAAGTGGATGTTTCCCAGGTGCGCCTGTCCGGTGTTCAGCTGGGCGTATTGCGCAAAAGTTTCCCAACTATTCAGCGGTGGCGTGGCATAATTCCAGCGGCTGAATACTTGTGCCATGGCCGACTCGGTCCGGTGTCCGTAAGCATGCAAAGCCTCTGCCCGGCCGCGTTCGTAGTTTAAGCCCATGATCGGCAGTTGGTCTACGCAAGTATTGCCGCTGAGCGGCGGGGAGTTGTACCAAAAAGCACCTTCCCCGGTCAGGGTACTTTCCCAGGTACCAATGAACGGCATGCTATACACCCACACTTCGTCGATCAGTTTGGCATCGCTTTGAGCGCAAAAATCGTAGTAGCCCAGCATGGCGTTGTAGTCGAACCGGGATTGACCGAGTTGTTCAGCCACGAAATGCAGGGTCGTCCAGCCGGGCTCCAAAAACAGCTGGAAAATCGAGTCGACAGAAAGCCGCACAGCGCCAAAGTTGCAAAACAGGCTGTCGGAATCGTAAGTCTGTGCGATCTGGTACTGCACGGCGCCGCTGCTGAAAGCCGTAAGCGAGTCGGCCATAGCCTGCGCCAGATAAACCGGGCCACCCACAAAGGACCAGAAGTATTCGGAAAAACGCTGTCCGCCGGCAGCCGCAATTGGCGGGTCAATAATGACCAATGCTACCTTCACCACGCGCGTTTCGGCAGTGGGTAAATCAAAATCGTTGACCACCTTCACCGGAATGGCTGTTGAAAGACCCTTCCAGGCAACACTTAACATCGCCGTACCCGTTTCCAAACCCGCTTCCACCAGGCCCACGTCGGAAACGCTGAACAGACCGGGATCGGAACTCAACCAGTCGGGTGCATCGGGTAAGGCGTACGCAAGCCCCGCGGTATCCGTGAGTACCGCCTGCATGGCAAACGAAGCGCCAGGTATGAGTCGCAACCCGTTGGGGCGAAAGCAAAGGCCGGCGGCCTGAATGGTTTGCGTGGCGGTGAGCGACCATTCGTTGAGGTGGACGTAATCGTCGCCTTGGGTACGTTTGACACTGAGCCGAATAATCCGGGCCGTGAACACCGTATTGAAATTTGCCCACACATCGCTGACTTGCGTGGCTTGCGCTACGAGCAACTGGTACGTGCCGCTTTGACTGTTGAGATCGGCCATGTTGTCGGCGGCTTCGAGCGTCCACCAGCCATCCGAACCGTGCGTGGTCAGAATGGCTGTGCTGGCCACTTGCACGGGATTGTTGGTTTCCAGTGTGATCACCAAGGGGTTAACGGCTGCCGAACGGGCCAGCGTAGCCGGGTCGCCATCAAACACATTGCCCAGGATGCCGATATCGAGTGGACTGTGTGTTACGGTTATGCTACCTTCCTGGATAGCTTTTCCGATGTCGAGGGGCAGTTCTACCGGTGTTTGAGCTTTGAGAAACGTGGTTATAAAAAGCAGGATGGTAAAAAAGAACTGGTGTTTCATGGCATAAAGATTTTGTTGTTTGCACTCGAAATCTTCAAGTTTGGTTGGAATACCGAAGTTTCAAAGCTAGCTTGTTTTTTTCAAAAAAACGTTGAGGCGCCCTGCGATTAGCGGTGACGTTTATCAGTTTGCAATGCATCCCAATCGCTGAGCCTGAATTTTTAAGTAATCTTGCCTGTTAACTAGTTTATCCAAGTTTTGACCATGAAATACACACTACTCCTGCTTGTCCTTGGCTGCTTCCTCTGTTTTTCCGCCTGGCGGCAAAAACGCACGCGCCTAGTTTTTTTCGGCGACAGCATCACCGAAGTTGGCGTCAAACCCGGTGGCTACATTAGCCAACTCCGCGACTCACTCCCGGCTGCCGAATACGAACTCCTGGGCGCCGGCATCAGCGGCAACAAAGTGTACGACCTCTATCTGCGGCTGGAAGACGATGTTTTGGCCAAACAACCCGATCAGGTTTTCATTTTCGTAGGGGTAAATGACGTGTGGCACAAACGCCTGCTGGGCACCGGCACCGATGCCGACAAGTTTCGGCGTTTTTACACGGCGTTGATCCAGAAAATGCAAGCCCGGAATATTCGCCTGGTGCTTTGCACACCTGCCTGCATCGGCGAAAAAACGGATTACACCAACCCGCTGGACGGAGATCTGAATCTGTACGCTCAAATTATCCGCGAACTGGCCGCGGTGCACGGCTGCGGGCTGTGTGATTTGCGCAAAGTTTTTTTAGACTACAACTTAAAATACAATACCGGCAACCTGGAAAAAGGTGTACTGACGACGGATGGCGTGCATTTGAACAAGGCAGGGAATACCTTGGTGGCGGAGCAAATGTTGGGGTTTATTCGGGAGTGAGTGTCTGCCGCAGGGAACGCCAACCGTAGCGTATTTCACGCAGAGTTGCACTGAGTTAGTTCGCAGAGAACACAGAGTTTCCATCCCGATGAAGGAAAACTCTGTTTAACGCTGCATGAAATACGCTACGGATCTACTTTCTAAATTTTCTTAATGTCCAACATTGTTCACGATTAGCCACCAAACACCACAGTGTTTAAAGTGCCAAAGTAGAGTTAAGGCGAGTGAAGAGGTTTCATCTGCGAGGTACGAGCAGGTGAAATCTCGTAACGACGATCTTCCGCGATGAGATAACACCTTTTCCTTTGTCAAAGATGTCACCTCATCGCTACCGGCGTTTTTTTCTGCGGAAATCTGCGAGAAAATACGCTGCGAAAGCATTTCCCCTGGCTTAAAACGTCTAATGCCAACAGTTCACAACTTGAGTTAATTATTGGGCCGTATTTGGCGGGGACGCCAACAAAAGCGAAAAAAAACAGGCAGCGAATCAGGGTATATGGGCAGTTCTGTGTCTCAGCATAAAACACACAACTAAATGCACATTACTATGATTCAAAAGATGTTAATAGTCGCCCTGCTGTTTTCCGGCACCACGTTGGTTGCCCAACAAGAACAACAAACCTTACTCCGCAATTCTCGTATTAGCGGTGGCTTTGTCAGCCCGATGTTTTCCTGGAGCCATGCCAATAACAAAACCGGCCTGGGGGCTGGCGGCGGCCTGGGGGTAGTTTTCGATGATTTCTTTGTCGGTTTTTTCGGCATGGGCGAGACTTTTGAGCGGCCCAAGGTCGGCACGAACCAACTCGTGCACGGATACGGTGGCCTTTGGCTGGGGTATACCACGCCCTCCCACAAACTCCTGCACTTGTACACCTCTCTGAAAATTGCCGGCGGAAGTGTTGGCACCACCGATTTTGAACACGACTGGGATTTCGATCCGGACCTGCACGACGCTACATTCGTAGTGATACCGGAGGCAGGCCTGGAACTCAATGTAGCGCGCTGGATGCGCCTGAGTGGCACAGTGGGCTACCGTTTTGTCAACGGATTTGCGGGTTGGGGGCCTTACGGCAAAAAAGACCTGAATGCTCCAGTCGTTAACCTGACCCTCCGGCTGGGTTGGTTTGGGCG
>JACJYO010000021.1 GCA_020636075.1 Lewinellaceae bacterium
GGTGTTCACCACTACGGCGCTTTCACCGCCCAGGGTGGCGCGGGGCTTCACGATTTGCGCCCGGGCGTCCCAATCTTTGGGCAGCAGTTTCCAGGGCAGGGCGATGTAATTGGTGTGGTAGTTCCAGGCGTAGCGCAGGTAGAGTTTCTGCATACCGAAGCGGTCGGCCCTACCCCGCTGGACGATGGCAATGCTGGGTTGTCGCATACTAAAAATGAGTACAGAAATTGGTACAGACTAAACCCTGCTGCGAGGCCGGACTAAGCGGCGCTAAGCCGTAAAGAACGGCAAAATCCGCCGAACAAGCGGCACAAATCGCGCAAGGACGTACAAAGCCTCCCAATTGGTTAAACTTTCTTTAAAGTAACACCCCACAAAAAGCAGCCTTTTGGTTTTTCGGTTATATCGGCAGTACTTTTGTTGAACACATTTTGAATCTAAATTATATCGTCATGCGCAAAATCATAATATTGTGTCTCCTTGCCTCCCTGGCACACATACTGGTCGCTCAAACGACCCCGCGCAGCGGCGCCAAGGCCCAGCCGGCCAACTCCTCGAAAACAACACCTGCAAAACCGCGAACCACGCTTACCCCGAAAGCCGGCTTGCAACCATCCAGCGCTGCACGCTCTGGAGCAGAAGCCAATGCCACCGAAAACCGCAGCACTGCAACCACTGCCCGCCCAACCACAACGCCCAAAACAGTGCCGGCAAAAATGCCCGATGCACCCAAACTCGACGAAAAAGAACCCCTCGTCGAAGTGGAATGGCTGACCCTGGAAGAGGCTATGGAAAAATGCAAAACCGATAAGCGAAAAATCTTTATCGACGTGTTTACCGATTGGTGCGGCTGGTGCAAACGTATGGACCAATCTACTTTTGTCGACCCGGCAGTAGCGCAGTACCTCAATGAAAATTACTACGCCGTGAAACTCAACGCCGAACAGCAGGAGGACATTATCTTCAACAACAAAACCTACCATTTCAAAAAGAATGGCGCCCGCGGCTACCACGAACTTGCGGCCGAACTGCTGAACAACCGCCTGAGCTTCCCAACGGTAGTTTTTTTGGATGAAGCCATGAAAGTGATCCAACCTATCCCGGGCTATCTCGAAGCAAATAAACTGGAAACTATCCTCAATTACTTCGGCACCGACAGCCACAAAACAACGCCCTGGGAAACATACGAGCGTAAATTTTCGAACAACCAGGATTAAAATACACCGGCATTCAGCCACCACAGGCAGCAGTCTCACACTGCTGCCTGTTTTGTTTTATAAACCAGGCCCTCAAAAAATCCGTTTATTTGCCGGCAACCTTATTGATCACTCACAAGCAAAACCTTGGCAGGAAATTCCTTTGGCACGCTCTTTCGCCTCACCACTTTCGGCGAGTCGCACGGTCCGGCAATCGGCTGCATCATCGACGGTTGCCCAGCCGGTTTGGTGTTTGACCTCGACTTCATCCAGCAGGAACTCGACCGCCGACGCCCGGGGCAAAGTGCCATCGTAACGCAACGCAAGGAAAGCGACACGGTACAAGTGCTCAGCGGCGTCTTTGAAGGCAAAACCACGGGCACGCCCATTGCCCTGCTCATTCCCAATGAGAATCAACGTTCCGGCGACTACGACCATCTGGCCACCGCTTTTCGCCCCAGCCACGCCGATTACACCTGGCAGGCCAAACACGGGCACCGCGATTACCGCGGTGGTGGCCGGAGCAGCGCCCGCGAAACTGCTGCTCGCGTTGCTGGCGGCGCTGTCGCCAAATTATTGCTGCGCCAGGCCGGTATTTCCATCCAGGCATATGTCAGTCAGGTCGGAACGATAACCGTCGAACAACCCTACACGGCACTGGACCTTAGCCAAACCGAAACCAACGATGTGCGCTGCCCCGATCCCGAAGTGGCAGCGAAAATGATCCAACTGATCCGCGATACCCGAAAGGCCGGCGATACGCTCGGCGGTACGATCACTGCCGTTATTCAGGGCTGTCCGCCCGGACTTGGCGAGCCTGTATTTGACAAACTCCACGCCGACCTGGGCAAAGCCATGCTCAGCATCAATGCCGCCAAAGGTTTTGAATATGGCTCCGGGTTTGCCGGTACTACCATGTTGGGATCGGCCCACAATGACCGTTTTGAATCCACGGAAAGCAGGACTATTCGAACATCGACAAACCATTCCGGAGGTATCCAGGGCGGCATCTCCAACGGCATGGACATCTATTTTCGAATTGCCTTCAAACCCATTGCTACCATCATGCAAGACCAGAAAACGGTGGATGCGACGGGGAATCCAGTGGTAATCAAAGGGAAAGGCCGGCACGACCCTTGCGTATTGCCCCGGGCTGTTCCAATCGTTGAGGCAATGGCTGCTTTGGTGCTGGCAGATCATTATTTGCGTTGGAAGACTGCGCAGATTTAATTTTTTTCCCAGGCCTGAAGGCCTGGGCTGAGAAAAATATCCAAGCTATGCATTTCCTGAACCGCTGGCGTGCCCTTTGGAATCCCGACATGTACCATGGCTGGGGGCAACAGCGCCGGTATTTTGAAGGCTGGTATTTCAAACTCGTCAGCGCCGATGAACAAGCGGCGCTTGCAGTGATTCCGGGTATCTCCATGGCTGAAAATGGCGAAAAGCACGCCTTTATCCAGGTTATGGATGGCAAGGCTTGCACAGCAACCTACCATAGGTTTGAAGCAGACCTGTTCCGACCAAATCCGCGAAAGTTTGCACTCAGCCTGGGATCTAATTTTTTTTCCAAAGAAAAAATCACGCTCGATCTACCTGGACTCTCCGGCGAAATCTGCTTCGAAAATCCCACTCCATGGCCCAAAATGCTGGGCGCGCCCGGTATCATGGGCTGGTATTCATTCGTGCCGTTTATGGAATGTTTCCACGGGGTTGTCAGTATGCAACATAAATTGATTGGCCAATTGAACCTTAGTGGGGAAACGCTGGATTTTACCGGCGGCAGAGGCTACAGCGAAAAAGATTGGGGGCGTTCGTTCCCGCGCGCCTACGTCTGGATGCAATCGAATCATTTTGATTCCAGTGACCAGGCTTCCCTTCTGGCTTCCGTGGCGCATATTCCCTGGCTTGGCAGTTATTTCATTGGGTTTATCAGCGGGTTTTGGCTGGACGGGCGGCTTTTTCGTTTTGCGACCTATACCGGCGCTAAACAACGGCTTGAACTATCCGGCGACAGCGTTTCCCTTATTTTTAAAAATCCTAAAACCGAGTTGTGCATACTGGCTAAACAAGCGCCTGGCACCGCATTGCAATCGCCTATTTCCGGTGAGATGACCGGCAAGATCAATGAAAGTTTGCAAGCAACTATTCAGGCTGAACTGTTGGAAAATGGCCAGCGGATCTTTGAAGGTACGGCGCGAACTGCCGGACTGGAAGTAGCCGGTGAAGTGAAAATTCTCCTTTGAATTATTGCATCACCATTTTGGTATGCGGAATCCCGTCTTCCAGATATTCCTCGCCGGTGCTGACGAATCCCAGACTTTCGTAAAAACGAAGCAGGTAGGTTTGCGCGCCGATTTTGATTGGCGTGTCGCCAAAAAGATGGCGGCACATGGCGATACTGCGCTGCATTACCGTCCGGCCAGCCCCGGTACCACGGACCTTTGCTGCGCTCAATACTCGTCCGATAGAACAGTAACCGGGAAAAGAAACATCCGTCGGTACCAGGCGGGTGTATGCTACAATTTCGCCGGAACTGTCGCGGCCAAAAAGGTGCCAGGCTTCCAGATCAACCCCGTCTGCATCCAGGAATGGGCAGTTTTGTTCCACAACAAACACCTCCTGGCGAAAAGCCATAATGGCATATAATTCCTGCAACGTCAGGCTTGAAAATGGCAGGCAAGAGAACTGTAGCATGACCGGGATTTTTATTGAATCAAAAGTACTGGTTCCATTCGAAAAGGTCAGTTTGGTCTGAAAACAGGGGTAAAATTGTTTTTTCAGGTAAGAATCCTGCATTGCTAATTTTACCTTTGCAAACCATTCGCTTAAACCGTTGTTACTTTTTGTTAAACAAGTATTACCATGATGAAATCGTACGTATTAACCGTTTTATTGCTTCTTGCGACCTGCACGTTGGGTCTTTCACAAATTCAAACGCCCGCGCCAAGTCCCGGCGCAAAATTCACCCAGGACGTTGGGCTGATCAAAGTGGACGTGGAATACTCCCGTCCCAGCAAAAAAGGTCGCGTCATTTTTGGCGACCTCGTTCCCTATGGCGATATGTGGCGTACAGGCGCCAATGCTTCCACCAAGGTTACCTTCAGTGATAAAGTCACAGTAGGTGGCAAAGACCTGGACAAAGGCACTTACGCGCTGTATACCATCCCGGGACAAAAAGAGTGGACGATCATTTTCTACTCCAACACTTCGTACTGGGGCACGCCGGAAGAGAAGGACTTCAAAGAAGAAGAAGTTGCTGCTCGCTTTACTGTACCCGCCTATAAAATGGAGAATGTGTCCGTGGAGACATTCACCATCGGGATGGATAACCTTAAAAACGACGGCGCCGAGCTTTATTTGCTTTGGGAAAGCACCTACGTAGGTATTCCGATCAAAGTGGACACTGACTCCAAAGTTATGGCCGCGATCAAATCAACTATGGCCGGCCCCAAATCGGGCGACTATTTCGCTGCAGCCCGTTACTATCACGAACAAGGTCAGGATCAAAAACAAGCGCTCGAATGGGTGAACAAATGCCTGGAAATGGGCGGCGACAAATTCTGGATCCTGCGCCTCAAAGCGAATATTCAGGCCGAATTGGGCATGTACAAAGACGCCATCGCTACCGCTCAAAAGAGCACGGAACTGGCCAAAGCCGACGGCAATGCCGACTACCCGCGCATGAACGAAAAATCCATCACTGCCTGGAAAGCAAAAATGAAGTAATCTGGATGTTCCAACAGGTACATTGCCAGAAATATCTAATCTAGTTAAATCAATGGCGCAACGGCTTTACTCGTTGCGCCATTGTTATTTTTGTCAATTCCTAATGGCTACTAAACAACCATTCATGTCTACACCTCGTCTCCTCCTGTTCTGCTTCGGACTAGTTCCTGGATTTCTTTTCGCTCAAAATCAAAATCCGGGTTGCGATGGTTTCCGGTACAAACAGGATCAGTTCCAAACCGTAAAAAAAACCACCCTGCCCTACGCCACCGCCATCAGCCATACCGGGCAGTCCATAACCTTGTCCATGGATGTGTACGAGCCGGATGGCGACACCTGCAGCCAACGCCCGGTAATCGTAATGGAGCATGGCGGGAGTTTTATTTTTGGAAACAAAAGCGACATGGCTAAATGGTGCCAGCTGCTGGCTCGAAAAGGCTACGTGGCTGCCTCCATTCAGTATCGCCTGTATCCCATTTTCCAGTTGGGCTTTCCCGACTCCACCGACATCATGGATACTGCCATGAAAGCTGTAGGCGACATGAAAGCTGCCGTCCGGTTTTTCCGGGAAGATGCCACAACGGATAATATGTTTCGTGCCGACACGACGCATATTTTCATCGGCGGGTATTCAGCCGGTGCCGTGGCCGCCTTGCATGCTGCGTTTTTGGACGATGCGGATGTTTTGCCGGCTTTTTTGCAATCTATACTAACAGCCAATGGAGGGTTGAACGGAAATTCCGGCAATGCCGCCAACCAAAGCCATTCCTCCGCAATCAGTGCTGTAATTAATATGTCGGGTGGGCTTTACCGCCGGGCCTGGATTAACAGCGAAGAAGTTCCAATGAGCAGCATACATGGTACTGCCGATGCCACAGTGCCCTACGAATCCGGCCTGGCTGCCAATCTTGCCTATCTTGAAGGCAGTGGCGTACTGCACCCGCAGGCACTTTCGGTGGGCAACTGGAGTTACCTGGAAACCGTGCCGGGTGGAGGCCATACCGACATTTATGACCAAGCGCAGTTCGCAGCCCAATTGGGCAACTTTTGGACGCAAACCACGACCCTGCTGGAGTACCTGACTTGCTATGCCGACAGCCTGCCCGTGCTTGTCAGTATTAAACAACCCGGAGATATGCCTTCCAATCCGAAATGGTTGATTTACCCCAATCCAGTAATAAAAGGCCAGCAGCAGGTATCTATCCAACTCCCGGAACCTGTTCGAGGCACAATTTCAGCAGTGGTGTACAGCCTGGAGGGTAAGGAAGTCATTCGCGTTAAAAACACTTTATCAGGCACTTCCGGTATCCCGACAGCTGAATTGGCTCCGGGTGTTTATTTTGTTCGTCTGCTGGACGAAAAAGGCAGGTATGTGCCGGGGGTACGGCGATTGGTTGTGCAATAAAAAATCCCGCAGACTTTACCCCTTTCCGGGAAAATCTGCGGGACATAGTTGTTATCACTCCGATTCGACGGCAATTAGTTGCTCAACGAATCGCTCTCTTTACTCTCGATATCTTCTCCTTCTTTGCCCTTTGACTTGGATTTAGTAGCTTTTTTGCCTTCGGCAAAAGCTATAACCAAGCCGTCTTTCTCCTTATTCATTGAAGCCAACATCGATGCGCCTTCGGCCGGGCTTTCGTTCAGGATAAACTCAGCAAGGGGATCCTCGATGTATTTCTGAATGGCGCGATGCAATGGCCGGGCGCCAAATTGCGGATCGTAGCCTTTTTCAGCAACGAATTCCTTCGCTTCGGGTGTCAGGGTCAGGTTGAACTTCATGGTATTCAGCCGTTTCATCAAACCTGCGAGGGCATTGTCGATAATTTTGAAAATCTCATCCCGACCCAGGGCATTGAACACCATTACATCATCGATCCGGTTGAGAAATTCCGGCGAGAACGTACGTTTCAACGCATTTTGGATCACCGAGTTGGTATTCTCCTTGGCAGACTCCATGCGCGCTTTGGTGGCAAAACCTACGCCCTGGCCAAAGTCCTTCAACTGGCGCACGCCAATGTTGGACGTCATGATGATCAGGGTATTTTTGAAGTCCACCTTGCGACCCAGGCCATCGGTCAATTGACCATCGTCGAGCACCTGAAGCAGGATGTTGTACACATCGGGGTGTGCTTTTTCGATTTCATCAAGCAATACCACCGAATAGGGCTTGCGGCGCACGCGCTCGGTCAACTGACCACCTTCTTCATAACCGACATAACCCGGAGGCGCACCAATCAGGCGGCTAACGGAGAATTTCTCCATGTATTCCGACATGTCGATCCGCACCAGGGAATCCTCGCTGTCGAACAGATAGCGCGACAGGGCGCGAGCAAGTTCAGTTTTACCGACACCGGTGGGTCCCAGGAAGATGAATGAACCGATTGGTTTCTTTGGATCCTTGAGTCCGACGCGGTTGCGCTGGATGGCTTTGGCAATTTTGATGATTGCTTCATCCTGCCCAATGACCATTTTCCGAAGGTCGTCGGCCATGTGCACAAGTTTGTTGCTTTCGCTGGTAGCCACCTTGTTCACCGGGATTCCGGTCATCATGGCTACTACTTCGGCGATGTTATCTTCATCGACAGGATAGCGTTTGGTTTTGCTTTCTTCTTCCCATTCCACTTTTGCAAACTCCAGTTGGCGTACCAGTTTGCTTTCCTGATCGCGCAGGTTGGCGGCCTCTTCGTACTGCTGGTTCTTGACGGCCTGATTTTTCAACTCCTTCAGGTCTTCAATTTTTTGCTCCAGTTCTTCAATGTGTTTGGGCACCACAATGTTTTTCAAATGCACGCGGGCCCCAACTTCATCGAGCACGTCAATAGCCTTGTCCGGCAAAAATCGATCGGTAATATACCGGTCGCTGAGCCGCACGCAGGCTTTGATGGCTTCATCAGAGTATTCCACATTGTGAAACTCTTCGTACTTGGGTTGGATATTCTGAAGAATGTTGATAGTATCTTCCTGACTGGGCGGATCGACCATTACTTTCTGGAAACGGCGGTCGAGCGCGCCATCTTTTTCGATGTATTGCCGGTATTCATCCAGCGTGCTGGCACCGATGCACTGCAATTCGCCGCGCGCCAGGGCTGGTTTGAAAATATTGGAGGCATCCAGCGAACCTGTAGCACCACCTGCACCAACAATCGTGTGAATCTCATCGATAAACAAGATCACATCGCGGCTTTTCTCTAATTCGTTCATGATCGCTTTGATGCGTTCCTCAAATTGGCCCCGGTATTTGGTGCCGGCAACCAGGGCTGCCAGGTCGAGCATTACGATGCGCTTGTTAAACAGCGTCCGGCTGACTTTCTTCTGCATGATGCGCAGCGCCAGGCCCTCCACGATTGCTGTTTTACCCACACCGGGCTCACCGATGAGGATAGGATTGTTCTTTTTGCGGCGGCTGAGAATCTGGCTCACCCGTTCGATTTCAGTTTCACGGCCAATAATCGGATCAAGTTTGCCGTCTTCGGCAAGCTTGGTTATGTCGCGGCCAAAATTATCCAGTACCGGAGTACGGCTTTTTTGCTGGCCTTTTTGGCCAGAGCGATAGTTGCGTTCGTCATCCTCCTCGTATTCGCCCGATCCTTCACTGGATGCTTGCGAAAACAAGTTGGGATGTGCCAGATCCTGTTCAGACCGAACATACTCCAGCTCTTTTTTGAAGTTATCGTAGTCCACGTCGTATTCGTTTAAAAGTTTAGTCGCAAATGTGTCGGTATGTTTGAGCAGTGAAAGCATCAGGTGTTCGGGATAAATCTCTTCGCTTTTCATCAGCTTAGCTTCGAGAAACGTCACTTTCAGGACGCGTTGCACCTGGGTTGTCACCTGGAATTCACCGACAAATAAATTTTCAGCAGGCGGGTACGCACTGTACCGGGGAATAGAGCGCTCCAGGCGTTTTTTCAGATCATGTACATCAACGAGCAAGGCATCCAAAACCCGGATGGGTAAGCTGTCCCGTTCTGCAATGATCCCCAGTAACAAGTGTTCTGCCCCGATATAATCATGCCCCAGCCGCCGGGCTTCCTGGCCGCTCTGGTGGATGATCTGTTTTACTACAGGTGAAAACTTCTTATTCATGTATAATAGCGTAAGTTATATTGTAAAACACATGTAACCCGAATGAAGGTTCATCCGTATTTTCAAAGATGCGACAAGTTTAACCTTATTGATGGGTAAATTTCGATTTTTTCTACCCGAACCGGGTGCACATTTAACAAAAAAATAGCCTCATGGTTTTTTTAGTGGTTGCCACATGCAAAACCAAAAACAACGCCGCAAGTCAGAACATTCTGAAAAAATAGTGCCATGCTGCTTTTCCTGCCGCTCTGTCAGGTATCAGGCTTTGGGGAAAAAAGCGCCGACCAATAGTATCGAAATACGCCAGGCATTACCTAAATTTGCCTGCACTTTTGACACTCCCAAATTCGCAAAGGTTGCTAACTGCTCAGTTATTTTTCTGAAAATCAGCCATCTATGAAATACAACATCGATAAGCAAGATCAATATGCGGTGCTTACCCTGGAAGAGGAAAACCTCAACTCCGTCATTGCTCCGCAGCTGAAAAGCGATTTTATTATATTAAATCAGGAAGGCACCCGCAACCTCATCCTTGATTTATCCCAAGTCCGGTTTGTCGACTCCAGTGGTCTTAGTGCCATTTTGACAGCACACCGCCTTTGGAAAGACCAGGGGTCTTTTGTCATTGCCGGTGAATTGCAGCCTATGGTCACCAAATTAATTGAAATCTCCCGGCTGGATACGATCCTCGCCATGACACCAACAATCAGCGAAGCCGTTGATTATGTGAAAATGGAGGAAATCGAACGCGAACTGAAGGCTGGCGAGTAAACTGTTCCTTCAAACAACAAGAAAATCCCGGATTTTTCAACCATGGAAATCCGGGATTTTTTTTGTCCGTTATCCAACGTCCTTGGTAACAACACGTTTAAAATTTCCCAAATACGCTGCAATTCTATGCCGCATTCCGCGCAGCATTAATAATTCCGAACATGGCCCGAAGGACCATTTTTCGATATACCGTTTCCTGCTCGGGTGCCAGGTTCGCCCGGTGTAATTGTTGCAGGGCATATTGTTGTATGGCGATCAATGGCTGGATGATTGCCTCTCGCAGGGTAATGCTGCTCTTGGAAGCCGGGTTATCTGCCAGTAGTTCCGGTTGACCGGATAAATCCAACAAACCCTTTACAGCCGTTTCATATTCATTAAACAACAGCTGCCAAAAATCTTTAAACTTCGGGTGTTCCGATAAATAGCGGGTTACGTTAAAGTTTGACTTGCACAACGACTGCATGGAGTTTTCAACCAGTGTTTGAAAAAACAGGGAACGTTGATACAGGTCCTGCAACGCTTCCAATCGGCCTGCCTGCCGCATTTCGGCTATGGCTGCGCCAAAACCGAAATACCCCGGCACATTTTGTTTCATTTGCGCCCAGGCGCCTACGAATGGAATTGCCCGCAGATCTTCAAATTTCAATGCCGCAGCCGAACCCCGTTTGGTAGGCCGGCTGGCAATATTCGTATCCCCATACCATTTCAGCGGTGTGATCTGTTCCAGGTAGGGCACAAAATCCGGATGGTTTTTTAGTTTCAAATAGGCCTGATAGGACACTTCAGCCAGTTCGTCGAGCATCGCCTTATCCGAATCGGATAGCTCCTGCGCATGGGTTTCAAAAAGGAAGTTCTCCAGGCCGGAACTCAGTAAACGCTCAATATTAAACCGTGCCGACGGGATGGTGCCGTATGTACTGCTGATCGTTTGCCCCTGGATGGTTACCTGGATTTCATGGTTTTCAATATCGGCTCCTTGCGCGGCATAATAATCCGCATTATTTCCACCACCCCGACCCGGAGGGCCACCCCGGCCATCAAAAAAGATGACTGTAATACCATATTTCCGGCTCACTTGTGTGAGGGCCTCCTTAGCCTGGTAAATACTCCAGTTGGCCCGGAGATAACCGCCGTCTTTCGTCCCGTCGGAAAAGCCAAGCATGATGGTCTGCCGGTTTCCCCGGGCACTTAAGTGCCGCCCATAAATCGGGTTGGCATACAATTGTTCCATGACTGACCCTGCAGTCGCCAGGTCTTCTACCGTTTCAAACAAGGGAACAATATCCAGATTTACCCTTGCCTGCTCCAGAGCGCGGTCGGCACTTTCGGAAGAAATAGTGCTGCCGGACGATTGCGAATCGACATCTCTGGAAGGCGGGTTTGCAATGGTTAGCCGGGCAAGTGCCAACACGGCCGCAACATCAATCGCCGACTGGCAATTGCTAATGATATAGCGGTGGCATCCCAACTCACCATTTTGAGCTTGTATGGTTGCAATAGCCCGGAATGAACGGATTGTTTCCTTCACAAAGGAATCGGCATAATCGTTTTCATCTACCCGGAAAGGCGTTGTCAGCAGCAGGTTTATCCGTTTTTTTTCATCAGATTTTTGAAATCCCCGGAAATTAAAGCCGGGATTTTTTTCGCTCCAATTCCGGAGTATGGCTTCCCAAACAGCCGTGTGCTTCCGGCTATCCTGTCGGATATCCATGCTGGCAAAATAAAACCCGAACACGCGGATTTTCAGGATCAGCAGATCGAGATCGTCCAGAAACAGGCCATCGTGATCATTGATCAGCACCGCGCGGGCTTGCATCAGATCGTCCAGCAACTGTTGGCAACTGCTGTAGGAGTCCTGATCCGGATGATACAGCGTATTATTAATTTTTTGCTCTGCAGCAATGATCCAGTCTTCCGTACCGCGGAATGTAAGCCTGCGCCGCAGGCTTCGCAAGTCGTAATGATAGCGTCGCAAAATAGCACCCCGCAGCCGGGAAGCCACCGCCCGGGTAATTTCGGCAGTTACATACGGATTGCCGTCACGATCACCACCCGGCCAAAAACCCAACGCCAGCAGCCGCGGGTTTTCAAATAGGGTAACATCCTGATCCAGGTTTTTCAACAAGTGAAACAGTATCTCCGGAAGGGTATTGTAAAACACATTTTCCAGATACCAGCCCAGGCTGATCGCTTCATCATATGGCGTAGGTTTTTCCTTGTTCAGGAAGGTGGTTTTTCCCAATTGCATGAGCAACAGGCGGATTTGCGACAGGTCGTTTTCCCGAATCACCTGCCCCAGATCGTTGATAATACCCAGAACTTTCCCGGGATAAAATTGGGTTGGGTGCGCGGTCAGCACCAGGCGCAGTTGAAAACCTGCCAGCTTTTCAAGTAATTTTTGCCGGTCTGTATTTTGAGACAAGCGCAATAACAGATGGTTCAGCGAACCAACACCGTTCAATTCATGCGTTTTTTCAAACAGCGCATCTTCAACCGAATCGAACAACACCACCTGCCGCTCCAAATATTGCACAAAATGGAATAACAATCCGATCCGCTCAGATTCGGTAAATTTATCTGCGTATTCACTCCAGAATCCCTCAACGATTGCCGTTGGCGACTTGCCGGCATCGAAGCCGTCTGCACAAGCACGGGCAAACAAGGCAAGGTGTGTTCCGGTTTCTTCAATACCCCGAAAAGGCAGGCTCAGAAACAGGCTGTTGTAGGTGTGATACGGTAAGGCAACTGGCGAGTCGAATTGCATATTTTACACTGTCTCAGGTTAATGGTTATGAAATACCAACTGCGTAAGGAACCGCAAAATTTCCGTAAAATTGCCCGGAACTAATTAGCCCCCTGTCTGTGTTTCTGACTTCATCATGCAAACGCACCGCTCATTTCTGGAGGATATCATCGATGAAAGTGCCGAATTACTGGCAATCGACCCCGCTGACATGGACCACATACTGCAGCAGGGCTGGCGTTTGCTTGGCTATTCCCTTATTCGCCACAATTTTGCCGTTTGCCGGGGACGCATTTGCCGGACTATTCCCCTACGCATCCGATTGGATTTGCCGCTGAATTTTTCAAAAAGCCAGCGACAAATCCTTCGGCGAAATGCCGATCTGGAAGTCCGGTGTGCCCCCATCCGGCTAACCCCTGAAAAAGAGGCATTATTTCAGAAACACACGCAACGATTTCGTGACCAGCAACCACTCACGGTTTATTCCTTTTTACATCCGTTCGCCGCAACCATTCCAACTGAAGGCTGGGAATACTCCGTCTTTGAGCACGGAAAATTACTGGCTTGCAGTTTTTTTCACCTTGGAAACAAATCCGTATCTGGCACGTATTGTTTTTTTGATCCTGAACACGACAGGCGCAGCCTGGGCACATTTACCATGCTGCTGGAAATTTTACGCGCCCGGGAACTGGGCAAAACCTACTATTACCACGGTTATTGCTACGATGTGCCGTCCCAATTTGATTACAAACTCAACTTCCACAACCTGGAAGCCATGAACTGGCAAACCGGAGCATGGACGCCCCAGCAGCGTGTTACGGTTCGACAATGGGACAAACTAATCGGAAAAAAATAACCGGGTAATGCAGTCGGTTACTTCAACTTAATTTTTGTGCCTACGCTCATTTTCTTGCTCTGTTGCTCCTCATCGAAGGGTTTGAGCGTAATGGTGAGCGTATGGCCGTCGTTGGATATTTCGGACAAGTCGTTGCTGGACTTTTTCACACGATAGTCCGGGAAATGGTAGATCTGCTTGTAGGTCATGTCTGAAAAGAAGGTCTTCACCATGTCCATGCTGCCTTCTTCATCCTGTGCTTCACCTTCTGCCAGGGCCTTTTTGATCTCTTCGCCAAGATCGCCGGAAGAAAGGCGTTCAAAGTTTTTACCGCTGTAGCGGAAGACTTCGTCTACGTTGCTATCGTATTTTTCTTTATTGATGATCCGCATCGCCTTATTTAGGGCAGCGACATCGGCAAAATCGAAGGCGTAGCCAAATTTGAAGGCCGCGGTATCGTTGATTTCCGTCACGTTTGTCAGGCCAGTGATGCCTTTGAGCGAAGCCGCCACGGCACTCAGTTGAGACCCCATTTCTCCCATACCGCTATCTTCCGTTACAGCGGCATCGGTTGATTCCTCTGCCAGGCTGTCTTCCGACATGCCTTTAAACATGTCCATCATGCTTTTCATTTCGCTCATATCGAGCGTCATTTTATACGTGCCGGAGCCATTGTTTTTCACAGTTACTTCCTCTAAAATATGCAGGCAGCCACTAAGGGTAATTGTTCCAATAGTGAGTACCGCCAGGAAAAGTTTTTTTGCATTTTTCATTGAGTTCAAAATCATTGAGTGATGAAAGGTTACAGCGTGTAAAAATTATTCCAGGACAAATTCTGTACTTGTTGTGGTACCGTCTTTTTGCAACTCCAGCACATAGGTGCCTTTTTGCAGGTAGTATTTTCCGGTATCGGCTTTTTTCAGTTTTAACGGTTTGTTTTTGTCCTTTTGAGCATCCTGAACAATTTTTTGATATTTCTTCAAAGCCGCTTCCTGAAAATCCAACGCGAAGGTAAATGAGTTCAGGCCTTTAACACAATCCGCCTGTCCATTATTGAGTAAAAGCCCATCTTTTGTTTTGACGGTCCAGGCCACTGTTCCGGCATCGGCGGTATAAAAAGCCACGGGCAGTTCGGGGTCCTTCAATTCGGTGTAGGCCCTTTTGATGCCCCAATTTTTGGAAAACCTGGTCTTGGGTAAATCAAACAGGTGAATAGTCGACGTAAGCACTTCGGATGTCAACGCTTGCACATTGGCAATATTCACCTTGTAAATTGATCGCCCGTGTGTGCCGACAAGCAGTTCTTTTGCCTGCGCCTGCACCACAAGATCGTGCACCGCCACATTGGGAAATTCGGAAGCAACAGCTTGAAAATGCCGGCCGCGGTCCAACGATACATACAACCCCAAATCCGTACCGACATAAAGTACATCCGGGTTTGTCGGGTCTTCACGCACCACATTCACCGGTGCTACAGGCAGATCGGAATCCAGGGGGTTCCAGGTGGCGCCGTAGTCCTCCGATACATACAAATAGGGCTTAAAATCATCCCAGCGATAGCCGTTCAAACTGGCATACACCCGGCTTTTTTCATGCGATGAAGCTATCACACGGGATACCCACATGTTTTGCGGCAGCGAGTCGGAAATCCGTTTCCAGGTTTCGCCCCCGTCGCGGCTGACGTGGATCAGGCCGTCGTCGGAGCCGGTGTACAACAAACCGAACTTCAGCGGGCTTTCATCGATGGTGGTCAGCGTACCGTAGGGTACGTTGCCGGGCCGGCCGCCGCGGGTAAGATCGTCGGAGATGGCCTCCCAGTCGTCGCCGCGATTAAACGAGCGGTACAAGCGGTGCGCCCCCAGGTAAAGTACATCCTGCTGATGGTTGCTCAGATGGATCGGCGTTTGCCAGTTGAAGCGCGGGGGGCGCTCACCCAAATCGTGTTTGGGGGTAATCGGCTTATTGCGACCGGAACTTTTATCAATGCGGAAATAAAAACCAAACTGAAAACCGGCATACACGGTGTTGTTATTCCGGGTATCAACTGCCACTTGCATGCCATCGCCGCCGAGCAGCATTTTGTACGGATATTGACCGGAAGCCTGCCAGCGACTGGATGCTTCGTAATTTGAAGGCCCTACCCAAACGCCGTTATCCTGCGTGCCGCCGTACACGTTGTAGGGTTTGTCTTCATCCACAGCGATGGCGTAGAATTGTCCGACCGGCGGGTTATTGCACTTGAGCCACGATTCGCCGTCATCCCAAGAGATATTCAGGCCGCCATCGTTTCCATTGACCAGATAGCCGGGCCGGTTGGGGTTGAGCCAGAGCGCGTGGTGGTCGACATGCACATTATCGCCGTTGATATTTTTCCAGGTTTGCCCGCCGTCATCACTGGAAATTATGAGAAAACCCAGGAGATATACTTTGTCCGGATTATCGGGCAGACAGCGGATGTTAGAAAAATAATAGCCATAGGTGAAGTGCATGCGATCCAGCGGATCCAGGTGGCTGCGCTGCCAGGTTTGCCCGCCGTCTTCGCTGCGATACACTTCCGCGCCGATATAGTCGACATCAAACAACTTGGCGTTGGCGTCTTCCAGGTATTCAACCAGGGTTTGCGGTGTGATCTTGCCTTTTTCCACCTGGCTCTTCACCTTTTTGGCGGTGTATTTTTCTGGAAAATCGTTTGACTTCAAAAAAGCAGCCAGTTGGTCATCGGAAATTTTCATAAAGGCGTCTGCCGAAATTTCGCGTAACTGGTCCTTGGTCAACACATCCTCCTCCGGTTCGTCTTTTTTGGGTTTGGGGTTCTGGTTGTCCACGCAGGCGTACAGCACCGTATTCCCATCTTTTGCTCCGGCGCACAAACCGATCCGCCCGATATTTTCGCCGGTTGGAAAACCGCTTTCCGGCGTGCTGATGCGGCCCCAGGTTCCGCCACCATCGGTGCTTTTCCAGATAGCCGAGCCGGCACCTGCGCCGTTAAAGTTCCAGGCCTTACGCTCACGCTGCCAGGTAGCGGCATACACGGTGTTTGGCGAAGCCGGGTCGAGGCAAAGGTCGATGGCGCCCGACTGATTGTCGACAAACAGCGTGCGCGTCCAACTCAAACCGCCATTGGTGCTGCGGTATACCCCGCGCTCGGCATTTGGTGTGTACAAATGCCCCAGCACCGCCACCCACAGCACTTCCGGGTCGGTTGGGTGCAACACGATCCGGCTGATATGATGGCTCTCGGGCAGGCCACGCCATTCCCAGGTTTTGCCGCCATCGGCACTCCGGTACACACCGGTACCAGCGTAGGAAGACCGGCTGCTGTTGCACTCTCCGGTGCCTACCCAAAGCACTCCGCGCCGCCAATCAACAGCGATATCGCCGATGGTCAAAGATGCTTCCTGGTCGAACACCGGCTTGAATGTAGTGCCATTATTTTCGCTGTACCACAATCCGCCGGAAGCATAAGCCACGTACATCCGTGACGGATCTGCCGGGTCCACATCCACATCAACCACACGACCAGAGAACACCGAAGGGCCAATATTTTCCGGTTTAAGCGGTTTGAGCAGGGTGTTCTGTTGCAACAGTTTATGTTGTTCAAAGCCCTCGAAACGCATATCGGCGGGTGTGGGTTTTTGGGCGTTCAGTGCATGCCCTATCGTAAGGACCGTTCCAAATAAAAGCGTAAAAAAATGAAGTTGTCGGTTTTTAAAAACGCAGGTAAGTTGCCGAATCATAGAATATCAATTTAAAAGGCGGAAGGTACAGAAAGTCGGTAAATAGGGCCGTGTTTACACAGTTATTGGAACTTTGTACCCTGGAAAACGTAGCTTTGTAGAAATAGCATTTCAAAATTATATCTATGAAAAACCGGCTGCTCACATTGACTGTTTGGTTCACTGCCCTACAACTAAGTGCTCAGTCGCCCGACAACCTTCGTGTCGACAGCAGCTACCAGCGCATCTGGCAGGCTGCATTCATCGGTTTCATATACCTGCACGATGCCACAGCCTTTGATTACAACAATCTGGATAGCATTGTACAACGCCGAAGCTACTTTTTCGCTAGCGATTTACCCGAAAGCGCAAAACATTGGGAAGAACGCTTCCGATATTTCCACAGCTACTTTCCGCAGCAAACCGTAGTTGTGGAAGAACGCTCCTACGATCTGAAAAATTGGGATTTGAACGCACGTACAACCATAAACCACAACACAGATAACGAACCGAATGACATACTGCACGAGTCTGTCAATTCGCACAACATTTTAAACCCTGTTTCGCGCTACCTGTTTTCCTACAATTCTGCTGGAAAAGTTGCGGTACGCTTGCAGGAAAACTGGGACCCGCAAGCCATGATCTGGGTGAATAACCGGCGATTGATCCGTCAGTATAACAACATGGATCAGGAAGTATTTAATCAGGAAAGTGAATGGGATACTGACAGCTTGAACTGGATGGTGCGATTAGAAAACTCCATTCAATACGACAACCAGGGGCGCAAGACTGAACAACTCGAAAGCAGGCGTATCGTTTATGAATTTCGACTACGGTTTAAGTACAACTGGACTTATAATCCCCTCGGCCTGGTTGATACTTTTCGGGATTTTACAACATCCATTCCCGGGCTCTGGCAACCACGTGACCAAACAACAACGCTGTACGACAATCAGGGAAATCCTGAAATCCAACTCCATTATAGTGGTAATTTAAGCGAATGGCAGCTACGCAGCAAACGCCTCTGGCACTTCACGCCAACAACGCCAGGCATACCTGACTCAACGACACTTTTCGAGTGGGATGAAAGTTTGCAAAAATTTAAAATCGCAGACCGCGAAACGTTCACCTTTGAGGAATTGCCCGGAGACCGCTACTATTACAAATACCGTAAAGAGGAATTGTATTTGAATGAATGGGTAGAAAACAAACTCCAGGAAAAGTGGTATTCAAAGCCTCAGACCTCCGCTTTACCACCGGAGCAAACGCCGCCCAATCCAACGTGTCTAGTCCCCAACCCATATTTGTCTGGCCAAACCATCCAATGCACTGGCCTGAATTCCAGCCAACACTACCAAGCCCGGTTATTTAGCATGGACGGCAGGGAAGTTTTCGCTACCCAATTTCAAGGTAATCAACCCTGGCAGATGAGCTGCCAATTACTACCATCCGGCACGTACAATTTATTGATTTTGGGTGAAAACAAGGCTGCAGTTCTAAAAAAAATAATATTGCTTAACCCTTAACGGAGGTCCTTAAACGGCTTAATATTGTTGAACAAATCCGGTCTTACTTTCCAGAACCACCACACCGGCAGACCGCCATCCAGTAATGTCCCAATTCCGCAACTTCAACTTCCAACCCGTGTTTCTCCAATACCTGGCGCAAAAATGCAGGCTCCGGGAAGTTTTTCAACACCAAATGTTCCGTGCCATCAGCCAGCCGGCGAAGTTGGTAAGAATTTCCCTGTTCGTCTGCGTGGTGTAAGGGTGTGCTGCTTCCGGGGATGAATAAATTATCGACAAAGACCAATGTGCCTCCCGGCTCGACCCAGCGCAGGCACTGCGTTAAAAAAACATCAAGTTTATCAAGCAAAATATGCGACCAGATAAAACCCGCAAACAGCCCGGCGAACCGGCGGTTAATTTTTGTTTGGAAAATATCGTCGCATTGAAATTGAACATTTTCGCGGGGGTAATTTTTAGCCCGAGCAATTTCAAGCACGGTTTCATTGATATCGGTCGCAAAAATTGATGCCGCTGTTGGGGCAAGGCGCTGGGTAAACCAGCCCGTTCCGCAGGCAATTTCAAGCAGGTTTTTGTTGTGAAAAATATCCTGCAAAATGGACACCAGACGCTGATGGTCCAGTTGCCGCTCGGGCTTGTCATAGACTTTTTCGTATTCTGCAGCGCGTTCGGCGTAGTACCGGACTAAGTCTTTATTCATGTTCGGCAAGTTGGATCAGTTCGCGAATATTTCCGTACACTTCCGGGCCCGAGGCGAGCCAGGCGGCGGGATCTACCCAGCGAATTTCTTCGATGTCTTCTTCGACTTGTGGGACGACTTCAGTGTCGGTCGTTGTCATCCTATACCACCAGGTACATTTAAGGATACGCGTTTCTTTTTCACGGTAAGAATGCCAGGTATGCGCCAGAAAAGGACCT
Source organism: Lewinellaceae bacterium (assembly GCA_020636075.1). Classification (GTDB taxonomy): domain Bacteria; phylum Bacteroidota; class Bacteroidia; order Chitinophagales; family Saprospiraceae; genus M3007. The sequence goes on from JACJYO010000021.1 coordinate 19,518, forward strand.
AAAGCAATGTTTTTCAGCCCGGTTTCTTCCTGTACTTCACGTACAGCTGCCTGCTCCGGTGTTTCACCCGGGTCAATTTTCCCCTTTGGCAAGTCCCATGATCCCCTCCGGTAAAACACCAACAGTTGTCCGCGTTGGTTGGTAACGTATCCCCCGGCAGCATCCAACTGCGTAAAACAGGCTTGAAAATCTGCCCAAAGTGCTTCAGCATTTTCAGCATAGAACGCGACTGTTTTCACAGCGTTGTTTTTGTCGAGCAAATCCAGGTATTGTTTGAGTTGTTTTTTCTTGCCGAGGTAAGGAGCCGTGTAAATTTCCTTCCCTGGCAGCAGACCCAATGCACCGATAGTTTCGGGGGTACCCAGAAAAACCGGGACAGTGTTTACATAGACTTTGTACATTTGCTGCATCGGAACAAGTTTTATTTTCCCGGCCCAAAAAACGAACTTCCGCTTTGTTGACCCAAAAATTTAAATCAAATTATTATTTCGCCAAGTACCCGATCCCAACATCTCAAACGCCGTATTGAATGAACCACGCCGCTGAAGTTGCCCGCTATTTGTTAGAAATCAAAGCGGTTCAACTAAAACCGCAAGAGCCCTTTACTTGGGCTTCCGGTATGCTTTCCCCGATCTATTGCGACAACCGGATTGCGTTGTCCTACCCGGCTGTGCGTACATTTCTGAAAAATTGTCTGGCAGAAACGGCGCAATCGTTTGGCCCGTTCGATGTTGTCGCCGGCGTGGCGACGGCCGGAATTGCACACGGAGCCCTGGTTGCCGACAAACTGGATATGCCCTTTGTTTATGTACGCAGCAGCGCAAAAGGGCACGGCCGCCGGAACCTGATCGAAGGCGAAGTAAAATCCGGGCAGCGCGTCCTGGTCGTTGAAGACCTGATCAGCACCGGCGGTAGTTGTCTGGCCGCTGCCGAAGCCCTGGAAGAAGCAGGCTGTTCGGTAGTCGGTGTGCTGGCAATTTTCCAATATGAATTTGCCAAAGCGCGCCATGCTTTTGAGGCCAAACAATTGCCCTTTAAAACGATTACCGGGTACAACATGCTTGTCCAGGAAGCCATCAAAGCGGGCTACATTAATGAAACTGACCAGAAAATATTGGAACAATGGCGTGAAAATCCCGAGGGTTGGGGTGCATTATTTGCCTGATTGTTTCAACCACGTTAACCCAAAATGTATAATCGGATGCATGTAATTACACCCGAATCGGAAAAATTTCTTCAGCAATATCTGAACAACGCCAGCCCAACCGGCTTCGAGGCTTCCGGGCAGCAACTGTGGTTGAAATATCTCCAACCCTACATCGACGAATGGAAAATCGACACCTACGGAACCGCCTACGGGATTATTAATCCCGGAAAAGACTACAAAGTGGTCATCGAAGGTCATGCCGATGAGATTTCCTGGTTTGTAAATTACATCACCGACGACGGCTTCATCCACGTCATCCGCAATGGCGGCAGCGACCACATGATCGCCCCATCGATGCGGGTACATGTGCACTTGCGAAAGGGCGGTACCGTTGAGGGGGTTTTCGGCTGGCCGGCCATCCACACACGCAGCGAAAAGGATACCAACAGCATGCCCGCACTCGACAACATCACGATCGACCTCGGCGCCAAGGACCGGGAAGAAGTGCTGAAAATGGGGGTCCATGTGGGCTGTGTCGTTACGTTCCAGGATACGTTTACCGTGGTAAACAACCGCTATTATTGCGGCCGTGCGTTAGACAACCGGATCGGCGGTTTTTGTGTGGCCGAGGTGGCGCGCTTGCTCAAAGAAAATAAAGACGAACTCCCTTTTACGCTGTATGTCGTCAACTCCGTGCAGGAAGAAGTAGGGCTTCGCGGCGCCGAAATGGTGGCAGAAACTATCAAGCCAAACGTGGCGATCGTCACCGATGTTACGCACGATACCCACACCCCGATGATCAATATGAAAAAACACGGCGATGTGCGCGCCGGAAACGGCCCGTCGGTCACGTACGCGCCCGCGGTGCACAACCAATTGCTCGACATGATCATCGAAACCGCCGAGGAAAAAAGTATTCCGTTTCAACGGGAAGCAGCCTCCCGCTATACCGGCACCGATACTGATGCTTTCGCGTACTCCGGTGGCGGCATCCCCTCCGCACTGATCTCGCTCCCCCTGCGCTACATGCACACCACGGTGGAAATGGCGCACAAAGACGATGTGAACAACCTCATCCGGCTGATTTATGAACTGTTGAAAAAAATCAATACAAGCCACGATTTCCGCTACTTCAACAAATTGTAGGCGGATGTTGTACGCCCCAGGCAAACGATGTACAATATTTTTTCTTTCTTTGCTTGGTAAACAGTTTTCAACAGGACTCCATCTTTCATGTACGCCGCCTGCCAAGTCAGTATTGCACCTTTGCGTTCCCAGCCCTCCGACAAGAGTGAAATGGTTTCCCAATTGTTGTTTGGAGAAACCGTCGAAATAACGGGCACCAAGGATCAATGGCAACAAGTGGTTTGCGCCTGGGATGGATTTTCCGGCTGGGTAGACCAGAAACAGCTCAAGCAGCTTACACCCTCTGAATACGACACTTACCAGGAACACTCGGCACTGAACCTCTCCCTCGTGGAAGGCCTGATGGCAGCCGATCATTTCATCCCACTCACGCTCGGCGCCGCCCTGCCGGAATACGATGGCCTGCGTTGCCAGTTGGGCGACCAGTCGTTTCAGTTTTCCGGCCCGGTAGTTACACCCAACCAGGCTCCGCAAACCGGCGATTGGGTGATCAAAATCGCCCGGCGCTACCTGCACGCGCCCTACCTCTGGGGCGGCCGCTCCCCTTTCGGCATCGACGCTTCCGGCCTGATCCAGATGGTGTTCAAAATTGCCGGCATCCGCCTCCTGCGCGATGCCCCTCAACAAGTTACGCAGGGACGCCCTGTTGATTTCATGGAACAATGCCAACTCGGT
>JACJYO010000022.1 GCA_020636075.1 Lewinellaceae bacterium
GCTGGCAACGCGCAAGAAATTCAACTTCAGAAAATTAGTCATTGACAAACATTAACGTACGCTCCACTGTTTTTGTCTACTGAAGCGGTCAAAGTAAGGCTACATTTTTTTGCAAAAAAAGAAAATTCCCATGGAATCAGATGTTCCCATTTTGTTGTTCGACGGCGTTTGCAACTTGTGCCAGGCCTCGGTGCAATGGGTCTTGCTGCACGATAAGGCGGGCATATTCCGGTTTGCATCCCTGCAATCGGATACCGGCCAGCAGCAGTTGGCGCGCTTCAATCTGGATGGCGAAAATTTTGATACGGTAGTGTTGGTGGTTGGATCCCGGGTTTATACCCGTTCCGGGGCTGCGCTGGAGATTTTGCGCCGGCTGGGCATCCCGTGGTCGATATTCAGCGTCTTGATTTGGATCCCACGTCCGATCCGCGATGCGGTATACAACTGGATTGCCCGCAACCGCTACCGGTGGTTTGGCCAAAAGCAGGAATGCTGGCTACCCCGGCCGGAATGGTCCGAGCGGTTTTTATAATCTCGCACAACGCTTCAGTGCCGCTGCCATTTCTACAAAATTGCTCTTACTTTTACACCAACTAAGTTAACACCAAGATTTTGACCATGAAACAACAATTACATCAAGGCGCAATGATGTTGCTGGTTTTTGGGCTCGTTTTCGGGCTTATGACTGGCTGTACTTCTGACAAACCCGGCCCCTGCGGGAAAATTGAGTTTAGGAAAGAAAATACCGTAACGGTGCGTATGGAAGCGGCAGCTACCTCGCTCAACCCTATTTTGCCTGGGCCTGGCTACAACCGCTATGCAGCGGCCAATGTCTTTCAAACCCTGGCGACAGTAGAGCCCAAAACGCTTGAAATGGTGCCTTTGCTGATCAAAAAAGTGCCGGATGTATATGAAGTGCAGGAAGGGCCATATGCGGGTATGCTGGCCTATGATTTTGAAATTTATAAAGAAGCCGTTTGGGACAATGGGTCGCCTGTCACGGCGAATGATTTCCTTTTTTCCCTGAAAATTATTTACCATCCATCCCTGCCGCTGGGCGAATGGCTCGGCTATTTCGAATACCTCAAAGCGGTGGAAGTAGACCCCGCAAATCCTAAGAAATTCACCGCCTATTTTACCCAGTATTACATTCTGGCTTTGGAAACCCTTTGCCAGTTTCCCATTTACCCGGCCTATAATTACGACCCTGAAAATGTGTTGTCGAGTGTGCCGCTTTCCGATTTGCAGGACCCCATACGCGCGCAACAGGTGGTTGCCGCCAAACCGGCGCTGAGCGCCTGGGCTGAAGCCTTCCAATCGCCGCGTTTTGCCAACGATAAAACCGCCATTTCCGGGAGTGCAGCTTACCGCCTTGAGAGTTTTGACGTCGATCAGGGGGCTGTTTTTATAAAAAAACAAAACTGGTGGGGCGACAAACTCGTGTCGGACAATCCATACCTCCTCGCGGCGCCCGACAAAATTGTGTACCGTTTTGTGAAAGACGAAGCTCCAACAGAAAGTCTGATCCGCAGCGGGGATCTGGACGTTATCCCCAACCTGTCTCCGGCCAAATTCCTGGAACTGAAAAAGGATACCTGCCTGAATTTGCGCTACAGTTTCGAGTTGGTTGGCGCAAATTCCTACGGACGGATAATGGTCAATATGCGCAACCCTCGGCTGGCCGATCGCAATGTCCGGCAAGCTTTGGCCCATGTGATCGACTACAACTACATGATCAATACGGTGTGGCAGGGCATGGCAGAACGCTGTGTGAGCCAGGCCAACCCGGCCAAGCCGTTTTATGCGCGGGATATTGTGCCATATGACTATAATATTCAGAAAGCCAAGGATTTGCTTGCGGCGGCGGGCTGGAAGGATTCCAACGGCAACGGCATTGTCGATAAAAAAATTAACGGCGTTCAAACTGAATTGGAACTGACGCTGATGGGTTCGGGTTCTTCGCCCATTTCAAGCCAGGCGGCCCGGAGCATTCAAACGACTGCCCGGAACGCAGGCATTGCCATAACGGTTCAGGAAGAAGACATTCGGGTGATTTCCCAAAAAACGCGCAACGGGGAATACGATCTGGCAATTTCCGGAGCCACACTGTTTCCGGGCTTGCTGGAAATGTACCAGACATTTCACACGAACAGCATCGGCGCCGGCAACCGCTACGGTTTTTCCAATCCGGAAATGGATCAACTCATTGAAGCAATCCGCACCGAGCCCGATGATGCCAAGCGCAATGTGCTTTATATCAAGGCGCAGCATTTGATCCATGAGGAATTGCCCGAAATTTACTTGTATGCGCCACAGCAACGAATGGTAGCCAACCGGCGATTTGATTTTGTCCTATCGGCCAATCGCCCGGGTTATTACGAGCAATATTTTAAATTGATTAAAGAATAACTGCAAAGGCTTTCACACAGTCCAACATAACTTTTCAGGTTTTAACTATCGTATAAAAAATGGCATTTGAAGTAGAAGGTAAGCTCCATCGTATTTTTCCCACTGAACAAAAAACGGCCAGTTTTCAGGCCCGCGAGTTTGTGCTGGAAGTTCCGGACGGCAACTATCCACAATTAATAAAATTTCAGGCCGTGCAGGAGCGCTGCGGCCTGCTGGACAACTACAATGAAGGTGACCAGGTAAAGGTTTCGTTCGACTTGCGCGGACGCGAGTGGAATGGCAAGTACCTGACCAATCTTAACGCCTGGCGTGTTGAACAGGCCAGCGGCAGTGGCAATACTACGACGGCAGCACCGGATGAAAATTTTCCGGCTGATCCGTTCCCGGATTATTCCAATACGCCACCACCACCCAGTACGGACGATCTTCCGTTTTAACCAGTTGCAAAGCATAGGTCGGATTGAATACAAGTACCAAAATCTGTTCGATCCGGCCCATTTTGCTGCTTGCTTTGTACAAAAAACCGGTTTCCGCTTATGAATAAACTGGCGCTTCTCCTGGTATGCATTGGCATTGGAACCCCGGCTGTTGCGCAACACCTGTCGGGCATCAGTTCGCGTTGGAGTGATTCATTTGTGGAATGGGATCTTTATGCCTTTGCGCCTGATTCTGTGCAGCTGTCTGAAGACGGTGAAGATGACGATGCGCCTGAGGAAGTTGCGGTGGGAACGTTACAGCTCCGTTGGCTGAATGTGCGGGAGGACTGGACGGAATGGGAATACACCATCGGCGAAGAGCGTGGTACGATCCGGATGAAATGGAAGGACGATCCGGCTCAATGGGAACTCCGCACTTACAGCGGCGATGTGATCAGCATGCGCACGGCTTGGCGGGGCGATTTCAGCGAATGGCGGGTAACCGATAATTCCATTTCGCTGACGCTTAAATCGCGCTGGACGAGTCAATTGGATGAGTGGTTGGTTCAGGAAAAAACCAATGGCAATTTTTACATGTACACGCTGGTAGAGGGTGATCCGCGGGATTGGGCGATTGAAGATGGCCTGGATGATACCGTTTCGCAGCCCATGAAAATGGCGCTGATTTTTTTAGCAGTGTTCCATGCCTCGCCGCGGATGTAGCTGTTTTGCCGACTTGTCTAAAATTTGCGGTAGGCCGTTTTTAAGAAATATTTACCAGTTTTCCAGCCAACAAAATCCGGGTTTCCAGCGTCTTATGAGATAATACCCGCTTTCCCAATTGGCGCATTTTTTATTTCCAGATAAAACCGCATAACATGAGAAAATGCATACTTGTCACCCAAGGTCTACTGCTCGGTGCCGTGCTTGCCGTTGCTCAACCTTCGAATGATAATTGCACCAATCCGATCCCGATTACCGATGTTACCAATTATTGCAGTGCTGTGAATGCGTTTACCAGTGTAGACGCCACACCTTCCGGCTACGGCCCGGCGAACTGCTTTGGTACGGCCGGCAATGATGTCTGGTTTTCCTTTGTTCCGCAGTTTACCGATGTGACGGTTATCATTCGCGGCGCAACGGCGCAGGCGCCCGGCGGTACGCTTAAAAACCCGCAGGTTGCCATTTATTATGGTGTTTGCGGGGGGACTGTCAATGAGGTGCAATGCCAAAGTTCGACCAATAACAGTCATATCGTCGAAGCCAGTGAAAGCGGGTTGTTGGTAGGTTCTACCTATTTGATCCGCGTGCAGGGCTTTAACAACGGGACAGGTACATTTCAGCTTTGCCTGAATAATTACAACCCGCCTGTCGATCCCACTTCGGATTGTCCCTCGGCGTCGGTGCTGTGTGATAAATCGCCTTTTGTGGTGCAAAGTGTGACAGGCGCCGGCAGCGATATCACCGAACTGAATGATGCCTTTTGTTTTAATAACGGCGCTCCGGGTAACTATGAATCCAATTCGACCTGGTTTACCTGGATTTGTGGGAGCTCGGGTTCGTTGGAGTTTACGTTGTCGCCGTTGAGCATTGTCGATGACCTGGATTTTGTATTGTACCGGCTGCCGAATGGCGTGGGCAATTGCCAGGGGAAAGAAATTGTGCGGTGCATGGCATCGGGCGAGTCGTTTTACCAAAGTCCATGCATGGGGCCAACCGGCTTACGCGCTGGAGACCCTGATGTCAGCGAGGACGCCGGATGTTCGGATGCCGGCGATAATGCCTGGCTGGCGCCTTTCGACATGGTGGCCGGTGAGGCTTATGCACTCTGCGTCAATAATTTTACCACCAGCGGCAATGGCTTTTCGGTGCAGTTTGGCGGAACCGGCACTTTTTTGGGGCCGGAGGCAAAGTTTACCACAGTGCCGGCTGCCGTTTGCCTTGGGACGCCGGTAGAAGTACAGGACGCTTCCACCTTTGTTTTGGGGAGTATTACGAACTGGAACTGGAGTTTCGGCGCCGATTCGGATCCGGGCGTTGCAACTGGGCAAGGGCCGCATACCGTTACGTTCAATACGCCTGGTCCGCATCCGGTTGTGCTTCAGGTTGAAACGGACCTAGGCTGCCGGGTTACGGCTATCCAGGAGGTGTTGATTTACCCGGATGTGGAGGTTGATACGCTTATTTCAGCGCCCGAATGCAATGGTGGTGATAATGGTGTGATTACAATTTCCAATATCAGTATGGGCACACCGCCGTATTTGTACAGTTGGGAAGGAGGGCCTTTTGGCAGTAATAATTCGCTTTCTGGCCTGACGGTAGGCACTTATAACCTTGTGATCCGCGACGCCAATAATTGTGAAACGGATCTCGACATAGAAGTACGGGAATTAGAGCTTACCGTTGATCCGGACGTCATGAAGCCATTGTGTACCGGCGATGCGAACGGGGTAATTACGCTCAATGTAACCAACGGTGTTGGGCCTTATCAATTCGACTGGGGTAGCGGCTTTATCCCCAGTAACACTCAGGGGGGCTTCGCGGCAGGTGTGTACACCATTGAGGGTTTGGATGCCGAATTGTGTAAGGGTACGTTTACGGTAGAAGTTGCCGACAATCCACCGCTGACACTTGAAATGGACACAGTCGATATTTCTTGTTTTTCGGCAAATGATGGGGTCGGTATTGCCATTCCGGATGGCGGCGTTGGCAATTTTACCTACATGTGGAGCGATGCGCAAACCAACGAGGAGGCCAGTGGACTTGGGCCCGGGCAATTTACGGTAACGGTGAGCGATGGCAATGGTTGCACGATCGTAGGGGAGGTGTTCATTATTGAGCCACCCGATGTTGCCATTAATTTGTTGCGGGTAACTGATTTGCTGTGCAATGGAGTGCCGGAAGGGGCAATTGATGTGGAAGGCGTTGGCGGACGGCCACCGTTTACCTTCAGCGCAGATGGAATTAATTTTGGTACTTCACCTATGCTCACCGGGCTGCCTGCCGGTGATTATTGGGTAAAAGTGCGGGATGCGGCGGGCTGTATCGACTCTGTTTTTGCAACTATTGATCAGCCACCTGCATTGGTTGTTGTGGCCGATCCGGCCGATACAACCATCGACTTGGGCTATTCATTCCGGGTACAAACCTTTACGCTTCCGGCGGGGCGTCCGGTTACTTATGAATGGACTCCTGTTATGGGCCTCAATTGTGTTGATTGTGCAGAGCCTACGGTGACAGCGATCAGCGACGGGTATTACGTGATTAAAATTACAGACGACGATGGTTGTATGGCCTTTGATTCCATACGAGTTCGGATAAACCGGGATCGACCGATCTATGCGCCCAATGTATTTGCGCCGGATCGGCCCTTTCCGAATGACCATTTTACCTTGTTTGGCGGACCTGCGGCGGTGCAAATTGAACTGATGCGGATTTATGATCGTTGGGGAAATCTTATTTTTGAAACACAGGATATTCCGCTTGGCGAGCCGAACCTGGGCTGGAATGGGACCTATAAAGACGAATTAATGACGGGTGTTTTTACCTATTATGCCACCGTGCGTTTTGTAGATCAACTTTCGGTTACCTATGAAGGCAGTGTAACTGTGGTTCGTTAAATAATTGCATTGTTTTACCCAGCAAAAAAGCGGGCCGGATGCTTCAACATCAGGCCCGCTTTTTTAGGTATTATTTACTTTTTCAATTATTGTTTGGGTAACAACACCCACAACCGGCCGAGGCCGTTGATTTTGCGGGCTTCATTCAGTCCTTGTTTGCCAACTCCGCAGTACAAGTCAAGTCGTTTGGTTGTAAGAATAGCGCCACCGCGGTCTTGTGCGAAAAGAATGCGATAGGTGTAGCCTTTAAGGTTACCGGCAGCATCCATATCGGGTAACTCTGCCAACAACGTAGCGCCAATCGGAATATAGCGAGGATCGACCGCAACAGAATAACCGGCAGTAAGAGGGAAGTAGCCTGCCCCAATTACGTCTTCATCGCTCATTTTCATAAAAAACACATAAACGCCGCCTTTCCCCTTAACAGAACCGCCAAATCCAAAATGCTCGCGTTTGCCATCGGGATACTCAACCCAGCAGGAGCCCTGCAATTGCGCGTTGGCCAGTTGGCGCTTGGAGCGTATCCAGGCCAGCTCAAGCCCTTTGCCGTCCAGTGCGCCTGCGGCGATGGCTGCAGGGTTGGGAACAACGTCATCGGGCCGGCGCAAAATGGGCACTGAAAATTCTGAAGTAGGTACCCGGCTGGCTTCGATCATCGGCGTATAGTAACCCGTAATCCGGGTTCTGTCTTTTTTTAAGTCTGTTTTGACTTTATAAAAATCAAAACGGTCAAGTAACGCTTCCGGTTGCAGGATTTGGCAATCCTGCAGCAACTCAACGGTTTTCAACATTTCGGCCTTGCTAATACCATATACCGGATATTCCTTCACGTCCTTGCGACGCAAATAGCTGGCCTGCTCATACATTGCTTCCAGTAAGGGAGCATCGAAAGTTAAATAGGGAAGAGTATCTGGAACTGCATGGTGCAGCACTGTAGGGCGTACCTGACGTTTCAGAATAAGTGGTTTCGTCCGGATGGGAGGGGCAATAGCAGCCAGGCCAGCCGAAAGTTTGGAGCTCGCCAGAGTGTTTGCTGCAGATTTTGTTCCGGGAGAAACTGATGTGTTGCTACAATCCAGTGTTAAAACAAATGGAGAAAGCAACAGGCAGATGTATAATGAGAGCTTGTTTACCATAAAGAAGGGTGGGTGTTATGCCGCGCACTGCCCGATTATTTAAAAATTTTGAGTTGGGCGATTTTCCTAAAACTGCGCTGATATCAATGCGGCCAGACCCGATGCTTTAAAAAGTATGCAAATTTATGCGGGATTTTCTGACAGTTGCCCGGTTTTACATAGGGTTTAGCAATCTGTTAACACTCGACATTTTTAAGATAATTCATTGTTTTTGAGTTGGTTATGTTTATTTAATGGAGATGTTTTTTAAAATGTCAAAAGCCCTGTTCGCAGCCATTCATTTGTCTTGAAAAGCGCTGCGACAGATAATGCATCGGTAATTTCACCATTCAGCACCATTTGTATGGCCTGGTTGAATGGCAATTGACGGACTTGAAGTTGTTCGGATTCTTCAGGCTGTGCTTCCAAAAAATGTAACCCTTGAGCTACATAAGCGACGCCATATTCATCGGTGACAGAATTGGAAAGATGTAATTCCAGGAGTTTTGTCCAATGCTTGGCCACAATTCCGGTTTCTTCCAATAGTTCGCGTTTAGCGGAATCAAGCAAGCTTGTACCAAGGGGGCCTCCTCCCTCCGGGATTTCCCAACTGTAGCATCCCAGCGCATAGCGGTATTGACCTACCAGCCAAGTATTTCCGGTATGGTCAAGTGGGACTATGCCAAGCGCTGTATTTTTAAAATGAACGATTCCGTAAATGCCATTGCCACCGGCTGGATTAAGTACTGCTCTATGGCTTACCTGAATCCAAGGATTGTCATATACCTGACAGACGTCCAAAGTGGTCCATGGATCGTCGGTCATTTGGAGGTCTTTGTTTTGGAATTCAGTGTCCATAAAGGTACTTTTGTCGAAAAGTTTGCGATTTTTCGCGAAAAGCTTGACATTAGCATGACAATGCGAGCCACTTAATCAGGCTCCATTCTTCCCCAAGTTGCTTCTTTATGAAGCCCGTGTAATCAACTCCCCGTTGCCTCCCGCATTCACCCTCTCTTAAACATAACCATGAAGCAGGTTTATCCTGCCAGCATATTGCGTCATAATTTCCTTCAAAATCCCGCTTTTTTAGAGCTGGAATGCATGACAGGTATTTTTGTCGCTAATATGTTCTGATCGTTTAACCATTTTTCAGGTTAACTACTTGATCGCTGGGTACTAAATTTTACCGTAGTAATATGAACAATAATTTATATACTACGAAAATCGGGCCACTTTTTAAGCCGGATTAAAATTCAGAACCCGCAGGTAGCAACCAATTTGCTTCGAATACCGAAAAACCCACACACTAAAGCGACAACATCAATTTGATGTTTTGCCCATACTAATGAGATAACGAAAACCACCTGGCTTATGCTCAACACGTACCCTCTACGTGCTCTTTTCTGGGTTTTAGCGCTACTTCCCAGTCTGCTTTCAGCGCAACTAACTGTCACTGTTACATCGGTGCCGGCAAATACTCCCGCTAGCGCAAAAATTTATGTTACCGGCACGTTTAACAACTGGAATCCCGGTGATGCAAATTCAATTTTGACGCCTACATCCAACGGGCGTTATACGATTACCTTAAATCCGGCTATCGGGCCTGTGCGGTTCAAATTTACACGTGGCGGTTGGACAAGTGTTGAAGGTAATTCCAATGGCGATTTTATTCAGGATCATGTAGTTACATACACAGGGCTCCCGCAAACGGTGGAGTTTTCCATCCTTTCGTGGGAAGACTTGGCGCATGCTATTCCGAACCGCGGAGTTACGATTCTGGACAATAATTTTTATATCCCTCAGCTCAATCGTACCCGTCGGGTGTGGATCTACCTACCCCCTGATTATGAAACCACAACCAAGAAATATCCGGTTTTGTACATGCACGATGGACAAAATCTGTTCAACGCGTCAACCAGCTTTTCCGGTGAATGGGAAGTCGATGAGTCCCTGGATGAAATGTGCACGCAGGGCGATTACGGTTGTATAGTCGTAGGTGTAGACAATGGCGGGGTCAATCGCCTGAATGAATATTCTCCATGGATAAATCAGCTGTACGGTGGTGGCCAAGGCGACGAGTACATCAGTTTTATGGTCAATACATTAAAACCATACATCGATTCCAAATTCCGCACACTACCCGATCGTGAGCATACGGGTATTATGGGTAGCAGCATGGGCGGGCTTGTAACGATGTACGCCATTATGGAATACCAACATATTTATTCCAAAGCCGGCGTTTTTTCTCCGGCATTCTGGTTTGCCGGCGATAATGTAGCCAGCCAGGTTTTGGGCATGGGAAAACGCAACAATCTTAAAGTTTACTTTTTAGCCGGCGGCCAGGAACCCACTTACGTAGTCCAGGATATGCAGGAAGTTGCAGACGCCATGCTCGATGTTGGTTTTGAAGAGGACGAACTCTCCTTTAATGTGCCGGTAGACGGCCAGCACTCCGAATGGTTTTGGCGCCGAGAATTTCCAGATGCTTACAAATGGCTTTTTGTCGGATCGGTAACAGCAACTGGTGAGCCAGCCTCCGACACCGAACCGGCACTCGAAATTTATCCCAATCCGGCTACCGAATGGATCCGGGTGGCAGGTTTTGAGGATGCAGAAAATCTTTACGTACAAATTCTTGGTGCAGATGGCTCTTTGCAACGGGATGTACAGATCACCCCGGGTGAATCGATCCAGACAAGCGATTTGCCTGCCGGATTTTATGCTGTTCGAGTGCGTACCGACCATTCTGCCTGGTCTTCGGCAAAGGTGATCCTGCGATAAAAAACGCTCTGCCAAATCAAATGAAAGCCGTTCCTGATTCTGATTCAGGAACGGCTTTTTTGTACTCCAATTTTGATTGAATAATACGAATCACGGTTTTTTCCCGTCAAGCGCAAACTTGATGGGTAAGGTGACTTCTGCGCTTACAATCTTGCCATCCGTTTTGGCCGGGGTCCAATTGGGCATGCCTTTGATCACCCGTACAGATTCCCGAACAAAATCTTCCCGTGGATTCTGACTTCCTTCTGTGATCGTTTTTATACCGGAAATATGGCCATCCTTTTCCACAGTAAAACGAACCAATACCATGCCGGTAGCCTGTTCTTTTTTAGCGGCTTCCGGGTACTTGATGTTTTGGACCATGTAATCGATCAGTGCCGGCATGCCGCCCGGATACTCGGGTTGATTTTCGGGTTTGGCTGCCGTCTTTTGTGCACTGAGGGGCAGGGTAAATAGTAGCGAGAAGGCAGCGCATAGCAGCCAGGTTGCGTGTACGTTGTGCTTTGTTTGCATAGCTTAAATGATTTAGATGTGAAAAATTAAGTATTGTGTATTCATACGTCGCCCTGTTTTTACAGATGTTGCTTTCTGTAAAAAGGCGGTGTTAATGTTGAATTACAGGTAGAATCAGTTTAGCTTAAACTGGATCGGAAGTTGGAATTTACTCTGCACAGGTTTGCCTTCCTGTAGGGCAGGTTGCCAGTTAGGCATTTGGCGCACTACACGAACCGCTTCGTCTGCCATATCTGTTCGGGGAACGGGTTGAACAGCCTCTACGTTTGCTACGGCGCCTGTTTTATCCAGTTCAATTTTCAAGGTAACCCTGCCTTCGGCGTTTTCGCGTTTGGCTGCTTCAGGGTACTTGATTGCCTGCGTCAGGTAGGTTGCTAATGCCGCCATACCACCCGGGAATTGTGCCGCGGTGTTGGCTGGCCTCTTATCCGGGGCCGGGCTCGAAGTCAGGGGACCAACCGAAAATGGTTGTTGGCTAATTCCCCAAAAAACCAAAGCCACCGGGAGCACCAGGCCAAATTTCCATCTTCGGGTAAGCGGGGAGTGTTTCCTGTTCAACATCAACAGCCGTTGCTTGAGGGGCGATTGGAAAAAATGATTTGCAAAACTCAATGCCAACTGCGGCTGCGTCTGCCGAAGCAGCAATAAGCTGTACTGTTTCCGGGTCGTTTGATCCGACGCTGCAGCATCTGCCTGGTATTCGTGTACGGTGCGCAGCGAACGGCGATACCAATGAGCCAGCGGGTGAAACCAAAATACAATGCATAGAATTTCCAGCAACAGGACATCCACACTGTGCCAGGCCCGGACATGTGCCAATTCATGCAGCAGCATATTTTTATCATCTGGCCGATTATCAAAATCTGTTGGCACAAAAATCCAATGGAAAAAAGAAAACGGAACCACCGCCGCCGGAGTTCGGAGCAGCACACCACCAACGGGGAGTTGCTCGGCCGGTGACTGGCGGATCAGCCTGCCGATGCGAAACACGCCCCACAGCATCCGCATTGCAGTAAATGCACTCCCTATGCCGTAAATCCAGGCGAGATATTGAATTCCACCCCAGTTGTCGGCACTATGTCCAACTTGCTGCAAGACGATGGTGAACTCCGGGAGGTACGCCGGAAAGGCATCGGGGCCTAGCCCAATTGCAGGTGCCAGTCCGTATGTCAACGGCATCAGGAGTCCCGCAGCCAATGTACCCAACAGGTAAAACCGGTTGGCCCGGAAAAACGTTTCCCGACGAAGCAAGAGGTTGTAAAGCAGTGCAAACAGCCCCCAAAACAGACTTACTTGAAGCAGGTAGGTAAACATGATCAGCTGTTTTCGTCCAATTTTTTCATGATTTCAGCCACATCGCGCTCGCTCAGTTTTTTGTCTTCCACCAAATGCGAAACCAGACGAGAAACCGAACCGTCAAAATAATTGCGCAATACTTCCCGCAACGAACGGCTACCATAGTCCTCTTTGGCAATGACGGGAAAATACTCGTGGGTTTTTCCATACGCTTTGTGATCCACGTAGCCTTTGCGCTCCAGAATGCGCACCACGCTCGAAACGGTGCTGTGCGGGGGCTTGGGGTCTTCCATTTTTTCCAGTAAATCACTTACCGTGCCCCGTCCAATCTCCCATAACAATTGCATGACGTCTTCCTCTGCTTTAGTCAATTTTTGCATAATTCGGATTCTTGTGTAGAAGTATGGGACAAAGATGCAACGCATTTTTTAGCGAAACAACTATTGTTTGCGTTTTTTAACGTAAAAATACGTTGTATGAAAATATATAATTGAAAAACAGTGACTTATGGCTCACTTAGCCAAGCCATGATTTGTAAAAGAAGTTGCGGGTTCTGCCGCGCTTCAGGCTGATTCATACCTACAGGCGCTTGATTCGGGCCGGCTAATTGCGCCGAAAACATGGCCGCTTCTCCCGAAATCACCACTTTACCCTTCCCATATTGCAGGTAGCCCAATTGGTGCCACCCCTGGCTATCCTGGTAGGGTGTGGTTTCATCAAATCGCCAAGCGACCTCAGGCATCAGGAGCGTATAATTTTTCAGCGTAAGCACTGCTTTCCCGTTTTCGGGGAGTTGAAACGCACTTCCGGTAAATGTCACAACGGTATCAATACCCGCAGTAAATGGGCTATCGAACAAGGTTTTTTCTGCCCGGAAAAATTTTTCAGGAACGCGCCGTCGATTGTCCATGGCAAAACAATTGAGCATGCGGACGCCAAACGCCGCAGCCAGATCGGCCGCCGAACCGGCAAAAGGCATGTGATCGGCAATCAGAAACAGACTTCCACCTTGCCGAACCCAATTTTGTACCGCCGCAATTTCCACAGGGCTGAACGCCGAGCGATTGGGCAGTACCCAGCGGGTGTTGCTGGCACTGTCGAGCGCATTGGCGATGACAAGAATATCGCATTGTGCCAGGCCGGCCGGGGTGAACTCGAGCTGATTTGGCGCAATTTGATAACCGTCGGCCTGTACCACGTTCCCAAAGGAAGCATAGCGCCCATCCAGGGTGTGAAAGTTGAAATGGGCCTCATCCAGCCACACCTTGGGCCCTTTCCCAGGGGCGAAGCGTGGTATTGGATTTTGGTAGGTGAATGCCGTGTCCGGCAACTGCTGGGCCGCTGCTACTACTGTTGTCCCCAACAGCAGCGCAGCAAAAAGTTGTTTTGTTTTCATAGCTGTTATGTTATCGTTTTAACACAAAAAATTCCACTCTTCGGTTCTGAAACCGGCCTTCTTCGGTTGCATTGGAGGCAATGGGTTTGGATTCTCCTTCGCCATAATAACGCAAGCGACCGGCTGAAATATCGTTTTCCATTAAAAATTGTACCACCGCTTTGGCCCGTTTTCGCGACAGGTATTTGTTGTAATTCTCCTTGCCGATATTATCTGTGTGCCCTACGATCTGAATTTGCATGCCCGGGTTTTCGCGCAGGATTAGCAGCAGTTTATTGAGTTCGACATAAGAGCGGGGCATCAGTTCGTATTTGTCGAATTCAAAATAAATATGTTTCAGTTGTATAGCTTTACCCTCCTCCAGAGGCTGGCGGGTGAGGTCGTCGGGCTTTACCGGAACGCGGATAAACGGCGGGACTTTTTTTACCAGCACATCGTCAATGTAGTAGTAGGCATAGTTGAAGCAATCGTCGCGATAGGCTGCCGTTTCGGTGCTTTCATCGGTGGAGAAATTCCCGATGATGAGGTATTCGGACTCATCCGTTGCTTCGAAATAGCCGCTTAGCTTTACCCATTTTCCGCCGGGTGCTTCTACTTTTTTTGCTGCAAAAAACTGAGGTTTGTACAGCAGGATTTCGTCTGATTGCCGCTGAACGCGTTTTTCCGAAAAAAAAGCCCCCAGGTTGTTGATCTGCAATGACCGTTTCAGATGGCTCACCCAAAACTCAACCTGATACCGCTGACCGGGGACCAAGGGTTCGGCCAGTTGGATTTCCACATATTCGCGGCAGTGCGGTTTGCCATTGGTGCAGCCGTAGAGCGTCAGGCCAGCCAAACAATTTCCACTGTGCGGTTTCTGTTCGCCAAAGCCTTTGTCGGCCCAATCGCTGGGCACTTTTACCCCCGGCCCGTAAATATCGGGGCTTGCCGTTGTGGCGCTGAACCAGTACTTGACCACCTGGGCAAAAAATGCGCCCTTGTACGACCAGCCGACCGGTGGACTCACGAAACGCTCAAAGCCCGGATTTGGGACAATATTGTCGCCGTCATGCACCATTTGAGCGTGCAGCAAATTGGCTTGGGATGCCAGCGCGAAACTGAACAGGCAAAATAAATGACGTAAAGACCGGAGCAGCAAGGGCATAATGTGGAGGGTTTAATTTGATTTTTCAAAAGTATCGGCTTTGGGCCAAATATAATTTCATTTCCCGGCGATTAATTCCCCCGCTCAAAAAACAGGATTTGGCGCACTATCTTTGCGCGCCAATTTTAACCAGAAACCATCGCACTGCAGACTTCAGCTGTTTTTTGAGTCAACGTGATGGTTTTAAACCAATAAAATTCTGGAATACATGAAAATTGCCGTCGTTGGAACCGGTTATGTAGGTTTGGTTACCGGTACCTGTTTTGCCGAAACCGGAAATACCGTCATATGTGTTGATAATAACGCCCAAAAAGTAGAGCGCCTGAAAAATGGCGAGGTCCCGATTTACGAGCCGGGCCTCGACGTTCTGTTTGACCGAAATACCAAAGAAGGGCGCCTGCGTTTCACCACCGAATTGCGCCAGGCAGTCGATCAAAGTCAGATCATCTTTTTGGCACTTCCCACGCCTCCGGGCGGCGACGGAAGCGCCGATCTTTCGTTTATCATGGGCGTAGCGGCGGAACTGGCCGACATGATTACCGAGTACAAGGTTATTGTGGACAAAAGCACCGTGCCGGTAGGTACCGCAGAGCGTGTAGCAGCGATTTTGGCGGAAAAACTGCCAAAAGATCTGTTTGACGTGGTGTCGAACCCCGAATTTTTGCGTGAAGGGGTGGCCGTTGAGGATTTCCTCAAGCCCGACCGGGTAGTGGTAGGCACCCAAAGCGAACGCGCCCAAAAAGTGATGAAACAGCTCTATGAGCCTTTTGTCCGTCAGGGCAATCCAATTTATTTCATGGATGAGCGCTCGGCTGAAATGACAAAATATGCGGCCAATTCGTACCTGGCGGCGCGTATTTCGTTTATGAACGAAATCGCCAACCTGTGTGAAAAGGTCGGCGCCAACGTCGATGAAGTGCGCATCGGCATGGGTAGCGACAGCCGTATTGGCAAGCGTTTCCTGTTTCCCGGTATCGGTTACGGTGGCTCCTGTTTCCCGAAAGACGTGCAGGCCCTGGCCAAAACCGCAGGCGAATACGACTACGATTTCAAAATTCTGAAATCAGTTATGGAGGTTAACACACTCCAAAAACAGGTGCTTACGCAAAAAATACAGGCGTATTTCAACAACGACCTGCAAGGGCGCACCATCGCAGTGTGGGGGCTTGCATTCAAGCCGAACACGGACGATATCCGGGAAGCTCCGGCACTGGTCATCATCGATGAATTGCTCGCTGCCGGTGCTAAGGTTCAGGCCTTCGACCCCGAAGCCATTCCGAACACGCAAGCGATCTATGGCGACCGGGTACAGTTTATGAACAACATGTACGAAGCCCTTGCCGGCGCCGATTGCCTGGCGATAATGACGGAATGGAGCGAGTTTCGTGCCCCGGAATTTCAACGGATACGCGAATTGCTGAAGACCCCGGTTATCTTCGATGGCCGCAATTTGTACGATCTGGAGTTGATCGCCTCAAAGGGATTCCACTACGAAAGTGTCGGCCGGCCTGTGGCGGGCTAGCCCAATCGCTAAACTTACCTGCGGGGTTCCGCACTTTTCAAATTGTTTATTTCAAATTTCCAATTTCAAATAAAAGGATGTTCCCGAGTTTGGGTAGTTCCCTGAATTTGAAATTGGAAAAGAAAAATTTGAAGTTTGAAAAGTGCAAAACCCCTACAACCACTTCACCAAATTAAAATCCTGCCGGTG
Source organism: Lewinellaceae bacterium (assembly GCA_020636075.1). GTDB lineage: Bacteria > Bacteroidota > Bacteroidia > Chitinophagales > Saprospiraceae > M3007. Next base: position 16,402 of record JACJYO010000022.1, read on the forward strand.
CGCCAGCATCGGATGTTTGGGGAACATCCGGAAGCCAAATTCAAATACGCCGGCGGTTTGCAAAGTAATGGCGCAATGGTAGGTCGCTGTAGTGCTGCCACCATTTTGCGGCAAGGCCTCCAACTCATGCCGGCTGATGAATTCCATCTGCGTCTCTGAAATGCGGCGGAAAAACACCACTTCGACACCGATGTCGGCAGCTTTGAGCGCATGCAGGTTGAGCGATACTGTGGCCTCAAACTGCTCACCCAATGGAAGGGCATGATTGAACGTGTCAGGTGCCTGAAGGGCCGTCACTTCGATGTGATCCCAGGCTGCTCTGACCTTGCTTTTCCAGGCCACCAGATCCTGCAAGGCTTTGAAATTGTTTTTCTTGAGTTGCCGGCTGCGTGTCCAGAGTTTGCTGTAAAAGCGCTCCTGGTAGTCGTTGAGCATGCGACTCATCACAAAATCGGGCGCGATATCCGCAATGGTATTTTTGATATGGCTCACCCAGCGTTCGCTGACACCTTCGGCGTCGCGTTCGTAAAAGCTGGGGATAATATCGCTTTCGAGGATGTTGTAAATCGTTTCGGCATCCAGCTCATTTTGCAGTGCCGGGTCGGGGTAGGTTTCTTCTTCAGGCAATGCCCAACCTGCGCCGGGTTTGTATCCTTCGCACCACCAGCCGTCGAGCACCGAAAAATTCATGACTCCGTTCATGACCGCTTTCATGCCGCTGGTGCCGCTGGCTTCCTTGGGCCGGGTGGGGTTGTTGAGCCAGATATCGACACCTTGAGTGAGCAATTTGGCCATTTCCATACCGTAATTTTCCAGGAAAATAACTTTGCCCTTGAAGTCCGGATTGGTGGTGGTGTTGTAGATAAACTGAATGTATTCCTGACCACCCTTGTCGGCCGGGTGTGCCTTGCC
>JACJYO010000023.1 GCA_020636075.1 Lewinellaceae bacterium
ATTTCATGTGTTCAAAGCCATCCCAATTTTTATAAGGATGGGCATAAACACAGGTTATGTCCGGGCGATGTGCAGCAAGTTTTGCAAACTCTTGGGTGGTAAACGAATTTTTAGTGTTGAATTCAATTAAGGAAGGAAGCCTGAACAAAGGTTGAAGTCCATCTTCTTCAAAATATACATCAAAGGTTGTTAATCGCTCCAATTTTTGTAGTTCTTTCAAAGGTTTTAGCGATTTATAAATAATTTTCTTTCCACTTCCATCCCAACCGGGCGGTGTTTGCAATATCAATTCCCGGAGATTTTGCAGCTTTGAAAGCGGGCCAAGATTCGCGCCATTGCCCACATTTTCCAAGGCTAAAATTTCCAGATTCTTCAATTCGCTCAGATCATCAAGGGTACCTACCTTAAATGAATGCAGGTATAATTCTTTAAGTCGGGTGAATTTTTTGAGAAAGTTTAAACTCCCAATCTTTCGACCAGATGCATGAAGTACTTCTATTCCTTTATCTAATGAATCAATTGCTTCAATTGTATTATGCCAGGCCATTTGTTTTGTTTTCTTAGGTCAGTAGTCGGTCGCTTCTACCCGGGATTCTATCCCTGTCTCGTCCTAAAATAACTTTACAGGTTAAGAGATAGTCCTGCGAGGGCTTTACGGGAAAAAACATAATCCTGTGGGGGCTTTCAAAGGTAAGCCCAAAAAGCCTTGGAACGGTGTTGATGTTTATGCAGGTCTTGGTTTTATAGTTCTTTGACATAGGTTTCCAACGTTTGGCTAAAATGCCGTTTTGGCTGTGTGCTTGACTTGGCGTGAGGTAATCACAACTGGCATGAGGTCTGGAATGGTTGTAGTGGTAAACAGCATTGTCAATGGCGGCTTGTGCTTGTTCGAACGTGCCGAAGGTTTGGTCCAGATTCCATTCTTGTTTGAGAATTCCATTGACTCGTTCAGCCAGTGCATTTTCGTATGGATCGCCATTTTGAGTCATGCTGATTTGACAAGAACTTCCGTTGAGCACCTTGACATAAGCCTGCGAGCAATATTGAATACCGCGGTCGGAATGATGCATCAGTTGGCGTTCGGAGAATTGTCGTTGTGCCAGGGCTTGTTCTAAAGCATTGACACAAAAAGCTGCGCTCAGGGATTCGCTCAACTGATAGCCAACGATCTTTCGGGAATAAGCGTCGGTAATCAGGATGAGATAGCAAAAACGTCCACCTACAGCGATGTAGGTGATATCGCTTACCCACAACCGTTCGGCTTGCTCGGGCGTAAATCCAGCCGCCAGGTTAGGGTATTTTTTTAGCCAATGCCTGCTCTGGGTGGTTGTAACGTACTTTTTGCGGCGCCGGATGAGTAAATCGTGCCGACGCAACAAGCCAAAAAATTGGTCGCGCCCCAGTTGAATGCCATGCTGTTGCCATTGCCCTGAAAGCAGGTGCAGGAGTTTGCGACCACCGGCGCCGGGCGTGAGCCGACGCTGTTGGCGCACCAAGTCCACGATCAGACCTTCCTGCAAGGCCTGCCGATCGGCGCGCCACAGATGGCCATAGAAGGCTTGTCGACTTTTTCCCAACAGCCCGCATAACTTGCCTAACCCCGTATCGTGATAAAATGCCTTCATTTTTTCGACTGTTGGGAACCAGACTTTTTTCGAATATCAATGTGGAGTTGTTCCTCGGCGATGTCAATCATCGTCTCCAGGGCTTCCACTTTTAACTCCAGGTCTTTAATCCGTTTTTGTAGTTCCCGCTCTTTGGAAGTAGGCGACTTCGCTTTTGGTTTTGCCATTGGTACGGTGTCGGTTGTTTGGCTAAGTTCGCTATTCCGACGATACCATTTGACAAACTCTTTGACCACGCCCTTGTCTTTTAATCCATACTCTTCAGCCGCTACAGCGTAACTGAATCTACCGGATAAATACTCCAAGGCAACTTTGCGCTTGAAGTCATTGGGATACCGATTGTAGTTTTTCACTTTTTTAATCCTGTTCATCACTTTACACTTCGTTTTTGTGTAAAGTCATTTCAGGACAAGACACCCCAATACGCTCTAAATCTCAAGATAAGCGCGCATACACGCAATAAGCACCTCATTAAAATCTTTTCGATTGCCATTCAGGCAAATAGTGAAAGCAATATTTTCTTCGGGGAAGTAAGCAGATAAACTCTCGAAAGAATCAATGTTTCCAGAATGGCCATATGCAGTTTTATCATAAAAGGGGAAAATGTAAATCCCAAGTCCCATCCCGTCTTTTAAATTCAACATTTCCTGCAACTGCGCTTCCGGGAGTATTTTGTGATTAAACAGTGCGTTAATAAACACATTCAAATCGTTTGGTGTACTCACCAAAGCGCCTGCGCCTAAAAGACTGGGCGAATAGAGATCATTGTTTTTAAGCCACTTTTTTTTCCAGAAATAGGAGTTGGCTTCATTTTGGGAGGCATCTATCAACCCGCCTGCATGTGTATTTTTAAGTGATAATGGCTTGTTGATGCGTGCATGTAATGATTCGGCATAACTGGTTTTGTCAATTTCTTCAACAACCAGGCTAAGTACAACGTAGTTGGCATTATTATAATCTACCTTTTTGCCGGGGGCAAAAGCAATAGGCGCATTTTCAAAAACGGCTATAATCTCTGCTCTGCTTTGTGGATTAATATTTTGATATTTTTTTTCATTACTTTTTCCAAAGTTAAATATGCCCGATTCATGGCGCAGCAGGTGTTCAATCGCGATTTTGCTGGCATTTGGCCAATTCGGGAAAAAGCGCGAAAGTTTATCGCTCAAAGCAAGTTTGCCCTCCGCCACAAGTTGAAGTATCATAGTCGCTGTGAGCATTTTGGAAACCGAGCCGATACGATATTTGGTAAGTGTGTCTGCTTTTGTTTGCGTACTGATTTGCGAAAATCCCAAAGCGCGACTGTAAACAGGGACTCCACTTTCGGAAAAAGCGATGCTCCCCATTACTTGATTTCGCTTTTCGAAGTTACTCAGAACTTTGTCCAGTTTAGTAAATTCACGTTGCTGACCTGCCACGGAATATGAAATAAAAAAGGTACAAATGAGAAATATTAGTCGCATTAATTTATTCCAGTTAATAATTTTGCCACAATCGTGAGTTATATTATTACTCGTCACTTAGATTTTTTGGTAGACGTTTTTAGAGTGCGCTATCTTATTGTACGCTCAACAGTCCAGGATATTCTAACTCGCCAGGTTTTGGTAGCGTTTGAGAGGTTATTTCGGTTGGCTTATTCTTTATTTATAAGTGTTATCCATTTGGATTCCTCTATTGCCCATTCATTATAAGCTTTTTGGATTTCCAGTTTCAATTCCACTTTTGAACTATAAATTATGCCTTTTTCGTCTGTATATTTTTACGGTTCATTATGAGTTTTTACAAATTCCCCATTTGTTTTATAAATTCTGTGAAGGATTCGTAGGTTTCGACAGGTTCTAATTTTCGCATTCCTTCATGGATAAAGTTTACGGAAGGATTTTCTCCTTCTGAGGTAGACATATAATAATGATTACAACCCTGACCACTTACAAAAACAATATCATCCTCTTTTAAGAAATCCATCCCAATGTCTCCAAAAAGTGAATACAGATATTTTACTGCATCTTCTTTATAAAGTTTTAAATCATACATGGAATAATCAATTCCCTGAAAGAAGTTTACCCGCTTACCCATAACTTGCAGAAATTCCCGGTATGCCTGTGGAAATTGGATGCCAAACTCTGCTTCGGCTTTTTGAATTTCGGCGAATGAATATCCTTCCGAAGTTGTTGACTGTGTTATTCTTTGTAATAATTCCTCTGTAATATATTTCATGTGTTTTGTATGCCCCGGTAGTTGAAAAATACAATTCGAATTAGTGGTTTTGGGCCTCTATTTTTCATTTGCCTTTTCGATTGCTTCTCGTCGGGTTTTTACTTCCAGGATCTTGTAAATGTTGTTGATATGTGTTTTTACAGTGGATAAGGACACATAGAGCTTCCCGGCAATGTCCTTGTTGCTCAAACCTTCGTTTATCAACTCCAACACTTCAATTTCTCTGGGTGACAGTAATTTTTTAAAATCATTTTGATCTTGGTGTACTTTTTTCTTTAAATATTCTGCTTGGATTTGCTGACGGTGCTTTTCTATTTCAAGTTTTAGCCAGTATCTAACGGCAAAAAATGCGAACAATAACAATAATATTGGAATAATCGGGTGCTTCTGCCAAAACCAAAAGAATGTCTTTCCATCAAACGAAAACCCGATCGAGCATAATGCTAAAAAAATGCTCATTGCCAGTAGTAGTTCTTGTTTGCGTTTTGCTGTCATATCGTTTTCAGGAATTAAGAACTTGTTCTCTATGCTCCAATAAAAGCAGTTTGCGAAGCAATACACCTGCAATAGCCCACGAAAGTATAGCACTTGTGTATTTATTTAAAATCAAAAAGTAAGCGCCTTTTTCATTAAAAGTAAAGGTTAGCGGAACAAGCACAAATAAAATCGATAACCCGACAAGTTGATGCTTACCAATGTTTCCTTTTGACAGGAGCAGAATAAGTAAAGTGATGGCTTGCCCGCACCAAATTACACCCCTGAATTTGGTTTCTAATAGTAGTTGGATTCCAGTTTGTGAAAAAGAAAAAGCCAATGGTAGGAGTCCGGTGAATATTGCCAAGCCGAACAGAAATCCCGAGGTTGATTTTTTTGTGTTCATGTCATTTTCAATTTAGATGATACGCTATGCGAAATTACTGCTGACATGTTCCGTTTTCCATACATAATGGGGTGGAAAGCGGGTTGATTGCAGGGTGGAATATTCGTTCCACCCTGCGTTTCTAGTATGAATTTTATTTTGGGCGTGTTACCAAGCCCGGGACTGCCAATACTCCAACACCGGCGAGAAACTATCGCTCAAAAAAGCGGGCGTGTCAAACTACCACATTTGCGAAAACTTATCCCATTTTTGCCTCCCCCTAAATCAAACAGCCATCCAAACATACCGACCGACCATGTACACCGCGCAAATAGCCCAGTCCCTCTCCATCCAGCCCCACCGCGTCAAAGCCGTGCTCGAACTGCTTGAATCCGGCGCTACCATTCCCTTCATTGCCCGCTACCGCAAAGAGGCCACCGGCTCGCTCGACGAGGTGCAAGTGGCGGATATTCAGGATTTGTGGAAAAAACTCCAGGAACTGGACAAACGCCGCGAAACCATCCTGGCCAGCATTGAGGAGCAGGGCAAGCTGACGCCCGAACTGAAAGCGGCCATTTTAGGGGCGTCCACCATGACCGAACTGGAGGACCTGTATTTGCCTTACCGGCCCAAGCGCAAAACCCGCGCCTCGGTGGCTATCGAGCGCGGGCTGGAGCCACTGGCCAAACGCATTTTCGAGCAACGCGATAAAGAGGTGGAAACCCTTGCTGCGCAGTTCATTACCGACGATGTGCCTACGGTGGAAGATGCCCTGCAGGGCGCCCGCGACATTATTGCCGAGTGGCTGAACGAAGACAAACAGGCCCGCGACCGTGTGCGGCGGCATTTTGAAAAAGGCGCAGTCATTGCTTCCAAAGTGGTTAAAGGAAAAGAAACGGAAGCCGCCAAATACCGCGACTACTTTGAATGGAGTGAAAAACTCAGTGCCTGCCCTTCACACCGCCTGCTGGCGATGCGCCGCGGAGAGGACGAAGGTTTCCTTCGCGTCAACATCGCGCCGGAGGAAGAATGGGCGGTATCGGATCTCGACAAAATGTACGTGCGCGGCTATGGCGAAGCGGCTGAACAGGTGCGTTTGGCGGTGAAGGATGGCTATAAACGCCTGCTTCAACCTGGTATCGAAACAGAGTTTCGATCTACAAGCAAGGAAAAGGCCGACTTGGAAGCTATCCGCGTTTTTGCCGAAAACCTGCGCCAGCTGCTGTTGGCCGCGCCATTGGGTGAGAAACGCATCCTGGGGGTTGATCCCGGTTTCCGTACGGGTTGCAAAATCGTGGTGCTCGATGCCAGCGGAAATTTGCTGAAAAACACCGCCATTTATCCACACGAGCCGCAGCGCCAGGTATTTGAAAGCCAGTCGACGATCGAGCAATTGGTCGACGATTTTCAGGTGGATGCTATTGCCGTGGGCAACGGCACTGCTGGTCGCGAGACGATGGATTTTTTGGGGAAAATCAAATTTCAGCAGCCGGTTGAAGTCTTTCAGGTAAACGAAGCCGGGGCGTCTATCTATTCGGCCTCGGAAGCAGCACGCGAGGAATTTCCAAAAGAAGACGTCACGGTGCGCGGCGCCGTCAGTATCGGTCGCCGGCTCATGGACCCGCTTGCGGAACTGGTCAAGATCGACCCCAAAAGCATTGGGGTAGGGCAGTACCAGCATGACGTTAATCAAACGCAACTGAAGGAAAGCCTCGACCGCACGGTAGAATCCTGCGTAAACAGTGTGGGCATCAATCTCAATACGGCCTCCAAACACCTGCTCACCTATGTGTCGGGACTGGGGCCGGTGTTGGCGCAGAATATTGTCAACTATCGCGCTGAAAACGGCGCTTTCCGCCACCGGGCGGAATTGAAGAAGGTGCCACGTCTTGGTGACAAAGCCTTCGAGCAAAGCGCCGGCTTTTTGCGCATTCGCAATGCGGATAATCCGCTCGACAATACGGCGGTACACCCGGAGCGTTACACCCTGGTGGAGCAAATGGCCCGCGACCTGGGTTGCACGGTGGCCGATCTGATCGCTGACCGCAGCCTCCGGCAAAAACTGGATCTGCAACGCTATGTCAAAGGCGACGTAGGACTACCCACCCTGAAGGACATCCTGAAAGAATTGGAAAAGCCAGGCCTCGATCCACGCGGTACCGCTCAGGCGTTTGAGTTTGGCAATGTGCACAGCATCGAAGACCTGAGCCCGGGTATGGTGCTGCCGGGCATAGTGACCAACATTACCAACTTCGGCGCTTTTGTAGACATCGGCATTAAGGACACTGGCCTGGTGCATGTGTCTCAATTGGCTGATAAGTTTGTCAAAGATCCGGCTACTGTGGTCAAACTAAATCAGCAGGTGACGGTGCGGGTGTTGGAGGTGGATATGCAGCGACGGCGGGTATCGCTTTCGATGAAAGGAATCTAATCGAATAAAAAAAACAGGCAATCCGGGGAGGATTGCCTGTTTTTTTTAGGTTGAATGGAGCGGGAATCAGGATTCCACACTGTTGGTCATAATGGCTTTTTTAACGGACTGGACTTTGGCCTTGGCGGCTTCTTTCCCTTTTTCCAGTTTTTCTTCAGCTGCCATAAGGGTGTCGCCTGCAGCTTCGGTGATCGAATTCATGTAGGCTTTGGCCTGTCCGGCAAAGTCACCTATAGCTGTTTTTGCGGTTTCAGCCATGTCGTTGATTTTGTCGGTAGCCTCGTTAGCTGTTTTCTTGATATTTTTTACCGCTCTCTTGCGGGCTTTACGGCCGTTATCTGAGTTGAGGTAATATCCTGCGAGCCCGCCGACAAGGGCGCTGGCGCCCATAGCGAGTAGAACTTTTGAACTGTTTTTCATAATGCTAATTGTTTTAAAGATTAAAAAATTGGAGTACTGTCTGGAGGGTAGGTACCGGGTATGTTAAGGAGCCCAAAAGGGAAGTGACAGAGTCGGTTTGGGTAGCTCCGCGGCACTTATATTAAACTCAAAAAAGGCGGATAATGTTGGCTTCAAGACCATATTTTTCTACTACCCGTTCAGCAAAGGCGTGATGGCCTTTTGGAGTGAACAGGTAGAGTTTACCGCCACTGCGAGAGGCCAGTTCCTGCATGAGCCGCCACTTACCGGCCAGCCGGCGCCGGGCTTCTTTTTTCAGCACAATATCGAAGAACGATTTGCGCTCATTGCGCAGCGCGGTAATGTCTGGGGCAATCGTGGAATCATCCTGTTTGCGCTGAAATGTTTTCGGAGCCTCAAAGGGTTCGATCTTGGCTTTTACACCGTAAAACTTTTTCCGGTATATCCACTTGAGCGCCTTATCGTATAGCTCCTTTGTTTTTTCTTTTACCATGATTAAAATATAGGTATTCAAAATAAAATATCAATAAATTTTGTCTATAAGCAGACCTGTAATTAAAACGCGATTTTTTTTAAATTGTTCAAATAATAAACTGATTTTATTTAATTTTTCTAAGTTTATTTTTCTTATAAACATTTCAGATTCAATTGTATTTTTATTGAACATGTTCATTGATTTGCCGTTGTATTTATATATGTTGAAATTAAAGTCCTTTG
>JACJYO010000024.1 GCA_020636075.1 Lewinellaceae bacterium
TTGCTCCGGTGTTTGCCGGGGGAAGGGCAGTGTGATTTTGTAAAATCCAGCCACATCAGGCGCGCGCAAACAGCTGCCATTCGCAAATTCGAAAAAACTAATAAATGGTACAATTTATAACTGCACAGGTAATTACACTGGTAATCATTAGCCCGATTATTGTAATCGCACTGAACAAGTCTGATCAAAAACAGAAAAGCCTTTTGCTATTTGCAGGGTACTATCTTATTTATGCATGCCTGCTTTTTACGCCGCTTTATTTCCCGGAATTTAAATTTATAAATACAGACTGGAATTGGTCAGGAAAAACCTATGCAATAGCAGGCTCCTTGTTTTTTTATGCCCTTTTTAGAAATGAAATTGCCAAGCAGCATAACCACATCACGTTCAAACAAAGAAACAATAAATACAGGTCAGCACTTTTAGGGGTCGTTTTTCTTTACCTTATCACGATCGGGTTGGCTATTTTTTGCATAAAACATTCTGACAAAAGAACGGAACAGTTGTGGTTTCAATTTATCATACCTGGAATTGATGAGGAATTAGCCTACCGGGGTATAATGTTAGGACTATTATCAACTGTACTGAAACCGAAAATTTATGTTGCTTCGAAAAGCCTGGGGAATCCGGCATTGATCATTACTTCAATTATGTTTGGATTAGTGCATTCCTTCAGTATTGACCACCACTGGGGCTTTCACCAAAATTGGTTTGAGTTTATCAATATGTTTTTAGTTGGGTTGTTTTTAGGTTGGTTGACTATCAAAAGCGGCAGCATTCTTATCGCTGTTTTATCGCACAACCTGATAAATACCTTACTGAAAATTATTTTTTGGATGTAATCAAAGGCAAGTAACAATGTGTATGCGTTCATACCAGGCAATAGCCGTCTGCTTTCTATTGTCCCTATCAATTTTAGCCTGCAAAACCCCAAAAGAACTATTCAGGCCACGCCTCGATCTGGCAGGACAGTGGCAATTCGCCCTCGACACTGCCGGCACCGGCATGCAACAGCGCTGGTATCGTTCCGATCTGACCGACTCTATCCACCTACCGGGCACGACCGACTTATCCCGGAAAGGTTTTCTGAATATGGACACGACAACCATGCACCTGAACAGGGTCTACCGCTATGAAGGTGCAGCCTGGTACCGGAAGCAAGTTGTGATACCTGCGGCTTTTGCCGGGAAACACATTCAACTGGTGCTGGAGCGCAGCAAACCATCCCAAATTTGGATAGACAGCACCTTGGTCGGCAGCTCAAAAATCCTGCAATCGCCCCAACAATTCGATGTGACCGATCACCTGAGCCCGGGCATCCATTTCATCACCATCCGGATTGATAACAGTTTAAACCTGACGCCCTACGGAAATGTGCATATCTATTCCGACGATACACAAACCAACTGGAATGGCATTATCGGCAACTTGTTTTTAGAAGCTTCAGCCAAAACATACATCGCCAACCTCCAGGTATATCCGGGTATCGGTCAACAAAAAATCGATATCAAGATGGAGATCGACAATCAGCTGAACCTCGACAGTCTCGATGTTGAACTGCACGTTGAAAAAACCATAAACGGCAAAACCACTCCACTAAAAACGCAAAAAATACACACGGCCTGCCGGCGGGAAATTCAGCTGCAGTACGTGCTGGGCGAACAATGCGCCTTGTGGGACGAATACCAACCCGCGGTGTACCACTTGACGGCCGTTATCACCAATAAAAATGTCCATGATTCAAAAAGGGTCCCCTTCGGCATGCGGAAGTTTTCAGTCCGTGGGACGCAGTTTACCCTGAACGGCCGAACGGTGTTTTTAAGAGGAAAGCAGGATGCCGCCGTATTTCCGCGCACCGGGTTTCCACCTATGGATGTCGAGGGTTGGGTGCGGGTGTTCAAAATTGCCAAAACATACGGCATCAATCACTACCGCTTTCACTCGTATTGCCCGCCCGAGGCGGCGTTTACGGCAGCCGATCAGGAGGGCATATTCCTGCAGCCGGAACTACCGTTCTGGGGCGGTCTGGAGGCCGATTCGGTGGCCAACAGCTTAAAAGAAGAGGGTTTCGGCATGTTAAACGCTTACGCCAATCACCCCTCCTTCGTGCTGTTTTCAGCCGGCAATGAAATCTGGGGCGGCCATGAAAAGGTGGAAGCAAATATGCTGGCTTTGAAAGCATACGACAACAGGCCGCTCTATACCATGGGGTCCAACAACAACATCGGCTATATGGCGCCGAAGGCGTACGCGGACTATTTTATCGGCGCCCGCATTCCCGACCGCGGCGACACCACCATCGGCAGCACCCGGCTGACCCATGCCTTTGCCGATGCCTGGCAAGGCGGGATCTTAAATACGCAAACACCCTCCACGGAGGTCAATTTCGACTATGCGGTTGCCCACATGCCGATCCCCCTCATCAGCCACGAAACAGGGCAATACCAGATCTACCCCGATTACCGGGAGATCGAAAAATACACCGGGGTGTTGCGTGCACGCAACCTGGAAGTATTTCGCAGCAGGCTGGAAAAAGCCGGCATGGCGCACTTGGACAGCGCCTTTCACAAAGCATCGGGGGCCTGGTCGGCGATTTGCTACAAAGCCGAAATGGAGGCGGCACTGCGTACCAAAGGATTCGCCGGATTTCAGTTACTCGATTTGCAGGATTTTCCCGGACAAGGCACGGCCCTGGTGGGCATACTCGACGCCTTTATGGATAGCAAACAGGTGATCAGTCCCGAGGCATGGCGGCAATCGAGTAACGACGTGGTACTCCTGCTGGAATTCTCCAAATACTGCTGGACGAACAACGAACGCTTTCAAGCAACAGCGCGAATTGCCAATTATTCCAATAAAACGATCCACAGCGATTTGAAATGGGCGGTCAGAAACCGGGAAGGCAGCCTGGTGCAGCAGGGCACTTTCCCGGGCCTGAATATCCCCAACGGAGGCATCACCACGGCCGGAGCGATAAGCGTCGACCTTTCGTCAATCGGCAATGCTGAAAAACTGACAATCATAGTTTCCATACCGGGCACGGCCTATCAAAATGCCTGGCCAATTTGGGTGTATCCCGATCTTAAAACGGTGGAAATACCAGACGGAATCATTGTTGCGGAGCAATTAACCAGCGCGTTGCTCAGCCAGTTACAATCCGGCGCCAGGGTCCTGCTCTTTCCGCAAACGGAGGATGCACAGGGAAAAAGTGTACCGGGGCTTTTCCCACCGGATTTTTGGAACTACGGCATGTTCAAAGGTATCAGCGAGCGGGGAAAGAAACCGGTTTCGCCCGGAACACTAGGCCTTTTGACCAACCCCAAACATCCCATCTTCAAGAGCTTCCCAACGGACTTCCATACCAACTGGCAATGGTTTTCCATCATCAAGGCCAGCAATGCACTGATCCTGGATAATACGCCCAAAGCGTATCTACCCATCGTGCAGGTTATTGACAACCTGGAACGAAACCACAAACTGGGTTTGATCTTTGAATTCAAGCTGGGCAAAGGGAAACTACTCGTCTTTATGGCGCAACTCAACCGGATACTGGATAAGCCGGAGGCTATCCAATTGTATCAATCTATGGTTGACTATATGGATTCTGATGATTTTCATCCGGATTATGAGTTGGGTGTTGAGGAAGTGGTGCGGTTATTTTCAAAATGATGATTGCACCACGGCGGACGGAGTTAGGAGCGTGTGCGACGCGGTGCATCTATTTAAACTCTACAGAAAAGGAGGGAATATGTCGGCCAGTCATTGGTTTTTTTTGTCACCCCATCTTGACCCCACAATAAATTCGGGTTAAGTTTGTCGGCATAATATAAATCACTTTTGACCAGATTTCCCCTGCCATATAATACTTTGAATGCTGCCCTTGCTCTGGTGTTTGCCGGGGGAAGGGCAGTGTGGTTATTATAGGTATATACGTACCTAAGTGCGTGTATACTTTCGAATTCTACTTATTTGGCACTTGAGGTGCAGATAAACAATAGTTCTTGACAAACCAATAAAAGAATATGATTGAAACCAAATTCATCCCGTTTGTAAAAATGTCTGAACGGCTAAGGAACTCCAAAGAAGAATCAGATTCAGCCTATTTTTACGATTTGTTGTATCTAGGTGAGATGCTTACTAAAACCGTTGTACTTGGGCTTATTTCTGGAATAATAGATGAGAAAGATAGAAATAGATATAGATTACAACATAGAATTGTTAGAGCAGACGGCATAGGAGAATGGAGTGCAGTCCTTGATGAAATACTTACTGGCGTTGCCTCCCACTATCTATTTGCCGACATTAGTTCAAACGAACAATTGGAACTTAACCAAAAAACTGAAGTTGATGCTTGGCAATATAAATGTGTAAAGCATCTATATGATGCTATGAGTGAGGTTGGACTTTCAACGCCAAAAGAGATGCCCAAAAAAATCCAGGCTAAATCTTGGTTTTCCAATTTTGCAACATTAAGAAATGGTACAAGGGGCCATGGTGCAACATTACCTAGCAATTGTAGCAAAGCATGTTTGCCATTAGAAAATTCCATTAAATTACTAATTGATAATTTATTTATATTCAAAAGAGAATGGGCTTTTCTTTATCAGAATATATCTGGAAGATATCGAGTTAGTAATTTAAATATCACTACGAATCAATTCAACAATTTAAAATATGACAACTCATTTCAATCAAAGTACGAAGATGGTTTGTATGTGTTTTTTGAAAATATTACAAAGGTTGGCCTGGTGTTGTCAACGCCTGAGCTAGATGATTTCTATTTTCCCAATGGGAATTTTAAAGAAAAATCTTATGAGCTAATTTCGTACATATCAGACAACAGGAAAGACGGTGATAGCTCCAAATATTTGGTTCCTGCTAGTGAGTTGCCTTCGAGTGATACTGAAGGATTAGGTATATTAGATGTTATTGGGAATTACTTTTCAAATTTGCCTCCGATTTATAGTGGCTACGTTAAAAGAAAAGGTCTTGAAGAAGAACTATACAAAGTTTTATTAGATACAGATAGGTATCCAATTGTAACTTTGAAAGGGATTGGCGGGATTGGCAAAACCTCACTTGCATTATCTGTCTTACATAACATTTCTAATACAGATAGGTATGATGTTGTCCTTTGGTTTAGTTCAAGAGACATTGATTTAACTACCGAAGGAGCAAAGCACGTCAAAAATAAAATATTAAATGAAGAAGATGTTGCGAATGAATTCGTCGAACTTTTAGATGTCAGAGGCTTAAAGAAGAATGAAAAAATTGATTTTTTAGCAAATGAGATGTCAAAAAGCACCTATGGGCCAATGCTTTTCGTTTTTGATAATTTTGAAACAGTAAAGAATCCAGTTGAGTTATTTGCTTGGATTGACACATATGTTAGACATCCAAACAAAATATTAATCACATCAAGAACCAGTAAGAGTTTTAAAGCAGATTACCCTATTGAGGTATCTGGCATGAATGCCGAAGAGTGCGAAATATTAATAAACAAAACAGCAACTGAATTTGGCATAACGGACTTATTATCTGCCAAAGACAAAGAAAAAATCATTCAGGAATCTAACGGACATCCATATGTGATTAGAATTTTTCTTGGCGAAACAACAAAGAATAAAAAGGTAGAAGACATTAAAAGAATTGTTGCAGGAAAAGATGATATTCTTACAGCACTCTTTAGGAGAACTTATTCTTGGCTATCGCCAGCTGCGAAACGAGTTTTTCTTACATTGTGTAGCTGGCGGTCTGTAATTCCTCAAATTGCATTAGAGGCTGTGCTACTTAGAGCTGAAAATGAGAGATTTAACGTAGATGATGCTATTGAGGAATTAAGGAAAAGTTCTTTTATTGAAGTAGTAAATTCGGAAAAAGATGGAGAATATTTTATTTCAGTGCCATTAGCAGCTTCAATTTTTGGAAAAAACGAGTTAGAAGTCAGCTCTGAAAAATTCGCCATACTTGCTGACAGAGACTTACTACAAGATTTTGGAGCTGCCCAGCAATCCGACATAATACATGGAGTTACACCTCGCATCATCAGAAAGTTTCATAATATCGCCAATAGGATTAGTCAAGGTAAGGAAAATTTAGAAACTCATTTGCCTACATTAGAATATATTGCGAGTAAGTATCCATATGCATGGATATATTTAGCGAACATTCATGAGGAGAACAATAATATACAAAAGGCTCAGGAATCTTATAGAGAGTTTTTAAAATCGGATTCGCCTGAAATTGACAAACAAAAAATTTGGAAAAAATTGGCTGACTCTTATCGTTCACAAAAAGAATGGTTTGCAGAAGTAAATGCTTTAGTTGAAATGTGCTCCTTACCGAATTCCTCTTTCACTTCAATGAGTGAAGTTTCTAATGTCATAAATAGTTATTATCAAAGCACATTAATAAATATTGATACTGATGCAAAACAAAAACTGATTTTAAAAATGATAGATCTCATTGAAGCAAAGGCGTCAGAAGAAGCAACTCCAACCGATTATTCAAGATTAGCATGGTTATATTTATGGCTAAATAATACTGAAAAAGCGATAGAAGTCACTAAAACAGGGTTGGATATAGATCCAACTAATGAGTATTGTAAAAAACTAGCAACAAGATTAGGACTCACTAAATAGAAACCCCCGCTGGCCCAAAGTGTTCTTTCTAAACCTTTAACCAAACCACAATACGCTTGTGAGCGTTTGCGACGCGACACATGCCGTCATCAAGTCCCCCACTACCCCAAAGTGTTCGAACTTATAACCAAACCACAATGCGCTTTGAGCGGCTGCAACGCGACACATGCCGTCGTCAAGTCCACGGTGTAGCGATGTATACCTAAAGGATTGTACAAGGGGAATTGCTGGGCCCAAAGCGGTTCAACCATTTGCACGGGCATCGAATTCTGTTATTTTTGCAATACAAACGGACTTACTAATGGTCATATACAAAGACATAATCACTATCGAACCAGGCAAACGCGGCGGCAAGCCCTGCATCCGCCATATGCGTATCACCGTGGAAGACATCCTGCGATGGCTGGCCTCGGACATGTCCATTCCTGAAATCCTGGTTGACTTCCCGGAGCTCACCCGCGAAGACATCCTGACGGCACTCGAATTTTCAGCGGAGCGCCAGCACCGCGTGCTAACGGCGATTGGGTCCTGATCTGTTCACTATGACTATTCTACTTGATCAGAATATTTCCTTTCGGTTGTTGAACCGGCTTGGCGATGCGTTTCCTGACACGACCCATATTCGACTCCTGGGCCTGACAAACCATAGCGATTATCAAATATTTATGTACGCCCGCCGGGAAGGCATTGATGCAATTATTACCCTGGACGAGGATTTTTCTCTGATACAACTGGAACATGGCACTCCGCCGAAAATAATTTGGCTGCGTACCGGCAATTGTTCTACTACAGTGTTGGCACAAATACTTTTGGAAAATACTAATGTGATCCAAGAGTTCCTCGCCGATAATACACACGACTGTCTGGAAATATACAAATGATCTGAACGGCATGAACCGCCAGTGATTTTTTGTACCCCCTGCTGGGCGAAGTCTTCAGACTCGTCCAAATATCAAGCGGACTTTGTCCGCATTTCTGATTTCGGTGTGTGGACAAAGTCCAAATGACATAACTTCCGAGTCCGAAGACTCGGAAGAGCGGAGTAAATACGACTGTTGATAGAAACTAAAGGAATCCAAAAAATGAAGAGAAAATCAATAATACTTTATGCTTTGCTATTAATTGTAGTTCCAGGTTGTGTATTCGAGAAAAAAAAGAGTGACGATGTGGCGCTCACCAAAATGGTTTTTGATTTAAGCAACTCTATTCAAAAATCTCAATTTGACAATTGGGTAAATACAAATATTATAAATGC
>JACJYO010000025.1 GCA_020636075.1 Lewinellaceae bacterium
CTGTTGAATCGGTGATGCTTGTCCCTGAAAACATCGACATGACCATCAATGCCGACTTCGCAAAAGTCCGGTACACCAACATGGACCTGACGAATCTGGATGGCCAGATTGTGGTGAAGGACGCTGCCGCGCGGCTCAATGATTTTACCGCAAATGTACTTGGCGGCCAGGTTGCAATTGCTGGACAATACAATACCCAGAATCCGGCAAAACCAATGTTCGATGTGAATCTGGCAATGATGGACATGGGCTTCAAATCGGCTTTTGAAAACTTCATGACCGTGCAAACACTTGCCCCCATCGCACAGTATATCGATGGCAAGTTCAATACAACGCTCTCCATGAGCGGCTTGTTGGGCAAAGACATGATTCCCGATTTTACCACCTTGTCGGCGGCCGGTTTTCTGGAAACCCTTAATGCCATGGTGCGGAATTTTAAACCACTGAGCGAAATTGGAAGCAAACTCAATGTCAGCTATCTGAGCGGCCTGGAATTACAAAACACCCGGAACTGGTTTGAAGTAAAAGACGGCAATGTTATCGTTAAACCTTTCGATGTTCAAATGAAGGATGTAGCGATGAAGATCGGCGGTTCGCACGGTTTGAACCAGGACATGAACTACCAAATTCTGACCAAAGTGCCGCGCAAGGCCCTGGAGAAAAATGCCGTGGGCAGCGCGGCAAACAGCGGTTTGAAATGGCTATCGGGTGAAGCGTCTAAATTTGGCGTGAACGTAGCGCAAGGCGAATTTATCAATGTCCGCTTCGATCTGACCGGCAATATCAAAAACCCGAAACTGGGCTTCAAAATTTTGCCCAGCGATGGCGAAAGCACCATTCAGGAGGAAGCATCGGATGTGGCCAAGGCTACATTGAATCAGGCCAAGGATTCGCTGCGTGCGGTTGCGTCGAAAGAATTGGAAAAAGCCAAAGAAAAAGCGACTGCCGTAGCCGATAAGGCGCTGGACTCTGCCAAAACCGTTGCCACACAAAAAGTGGATGAGTTAAAGGATAAAGCCGTTCAGGAGGCCGGAAAAGTGGTTAATGAAGAGGTTACTAAAAAGGTCGGTGATGAAGCCGGTAAAAAGGTGGACGAAGTGCTGAACCAAAACAAGACCACGGAAGATGTGAAGAAGAAACTGGAAGAATGGAATCCGCTTAAAAAGAAAAAGAACAACTAAGTTCAACGGGTAGTGGCAGGGACCCTCGGGTCAGTGTTTAAAAAAATGGTCCCTGCTATTACCATTGCTCCTGCTGCCCATATGCATATTCCATTCTGGAAAAAGTGGATTTCACAGGTATACCCGCTGACACTGGAAACAGCCAGTTCGGACCAAAACCCCGAACTGGCTGTTGTACTTGACCGCGGCCGCCTCCAGTTGCTGAGCGGCAATGCCATTTATTCCTGGGATGACCTCTACCACAATTTTTCAATTGCCTTCGGAACCATCGATCTGGATGAGGAATCAATTGAAAATGTGCTGGTGCTGGGCTTTGGCTTGGGCAGTGTGCCCTTTATTTTGGAAAAAATATTTGACCGCGCTTACCATTATACCGGTGTGGAATGGGACGAAACGGTGGCGGCATTGGCTTCAAAATACACCTTGCCGCGTCTGAACAGTCCTATTGAAATTGTGTCGGCGGATGCCGGTGTTTTTTTGGACGTTACCCGGCAACAGTTTGATCTGATCGCGGTGGATATTTTCGAAGACGATCAGACTCCCGTGCAGTTTGAAACTGTTGATTTTTTACAAACCTGCGCCACCCGGCTTAGCCCCGGCGGCCTTTTGATGTATAACCGGTTGTACAACTCCCCCCTGAATATCCGGAAGACCAGTCGATTCTTTGAGGAGGTGTTTCTTAAAGCATTTCCCGATGGCTGGAAAATAGATACCGGCGGCAACTGGATGCTGACTGCCCGAAAGCCACAGGTTGCAGGGCAAAGGGCGTAGGGCTGTTTTTCAAACGTGTTTACCTCTGTTCCAGCCTTTTTTGCCGAGAAATTGCTTGCCGCTTTCTTCCGCGGCACCTTCAAGCGTGGTACCCATGCTGTCGTTCCAGCGGTTGAGGTAGCCAAAGAGGGCAATTACCCCCAGCATTTCCACAATTTCCCCTTCATCCCAATACTGGTGCAGGTTTTGGGAAACGGCCTCATCGACGCTATTGGGGATAGTTGACGCTGCAATGGCAAATTCCAGTGCCGCGCGTTCGGCCTCCGAAAACGCCGGATGTGTTCGAAACGCCCAGATGTTTTCCAGTTGCTCCGCTTCAGCGCCATAGCGTTCGGCAGCGCGGATGGTATGCGCCTGACAATACCGGCAACCGGCCGTCATGCTGGCCAAATATCCAATGAGCCGTTTCAGGGCACTGGTTACGCGGCCTTCATTGGCCATCACGGCCTTGTTCAGTTGGATAAATGCCGTGGCAATGGCCGGCCGCCGTTGCATGGTGAGTACGCTATTTGGGCAAAATCCCAGGGTTTCATTGAAAAATTCGGCCAGTTTGGCTACTTCAACATTGTGGTCCGGTGCGAGCGGCGTAACTAAGGGCATGGAATAAAATTTGAAATTTTGAACAGGAAGGTTTGCCGGGTATTTGAGCAAAGATTGAAGAAAGAATTCGGAAATTTGTTAAAAAACGTGCTATGAAAATTGAAAACGTAAACGATTTTCTGGAATACTACAGCAAGGTGCGCGCCCGAACCCGACGGGTCGCACTGCTTATCCCGGATACCCAACTCGAATGGACCTATCAACCCGGAAAATTTACACTGGGTGATCTGGTGCGCCATATTGCTGCCATCGAACGCTGGTTGTATGCCGAAACGGTTTTCGGGCGACCTGCCGCCTACCAGGGTTGCGGACCTGAGCTGGCTTCGGGAAAAGCAGCAGTACTCGATTATTTTGATGCCATGCATGCCGAGTCGGTAGCGCTGTTTCAACAATTGACACCTGAGCAACTCGAAGCCAAAGTGAGCACGCCGGCCGGGTACCCGATCACCTGCTGGAAATGGTTGCGCCTGTTGCCGGAACACGAAATTCACCACCGCGGACAGATTTATTTGTACCTCAACCAACTCGGTGTGGCTACGCCGCCGTTGTACGGATTGAGTTCGGAAGAGGTGCTTGAACTTAGCCAACCCAAGTCATGAGCATGCAGTACACCACCGTGCAACAGGAGCAGGAAATTCAACAAATCCTGGCCTTGCAAGCCCTGAATCATCCGATAGCCTTGTCGGATACGGCCATGCAAAAGGAGGGTTTTGTAACCGTCCGGCATGAACCCAATGTCTTGCGCCAGATGAATGCACTGTACCCCTCCGTGATTGCTGTAGATGGCGCACAGTTGGCCGGCTACTGCCTGGTAATGCTCCGACAGTTTGCAGAGGCGGTGCCGGTCCTTGTACCGATGTTCAACCGGCTGGAAAGTCTGACCTGGAACGGAAAATTGCTGCGCGAAAGCCGCTGGTTTGTCATGGGGCAGGTCTGCGTGGCGTTGGGATACCGGGGTCAAGGTGTTTTCGACGGGATGTATGCCAAACTAAAGGAGCACTGCCGGGCGGATTTTGATTTTGTGGTTACTCAGGTCGCTGCACGCAACGCGCGTTCCTTACGCGCGCATGAGCGCGTTGGCTTTGAAACGGTTGAAATTTATCCCGATGCAGCGGCCGGGGAAATTTGGCATGTTATCGCTATGGACCTGTAAGGAGACTACACATGAATACCAGGAGTTAAAGTTTTCCACCAATAAAGCCCGTAGGGCTGTCATTTTTGGTGCGCCCGGCATGGGCGCAGACTTGGCGGTGTAAGTCCGCTATACGCTTGGCAGCGAGGAGTATTAGCCAAAGGCAAGGGTGTCCGTCGCGAGGCGGAATCTGAAGGAAGCCGGTGGCAAAGTCCCGACCTGACGAACAGAAATCGCATATAAGGCCATGATGCGTGGGTGAGTTTGCCAAACAAAACGAAACCCGACCGCTGCCCGGAACGCACTGTGGTAAATGCGGCAGGTACATGGGATGAAGGTCTGCGTTCTTACCCGGGGAGGTCTGCGACAGCCGGAAGCGAGGCGCGCGCGAGTGCCGGAGCATAAGGCGGCAGAAGTCAGCAGAGGCCATAGTATCCCGAATGCCTTCGGGAGAAGGGCCGAACGTTAGAGTGGAATCCGAGATGAGCTCATTAGTACCTGAGAAGAGGCAGCCAATTTCGGGAAACCGGAAACTCACTACCAAAGAATAGGTCGGAAACTGAAGGTACGGTAGGAGTGCTTAACACAGGACTGCATGACCAAGCAGGAAGCGAGCGGAACAAAAAAAGGGTAAATTCGAAATGCCCAAGACCGTTATGCTCTAACGAACCGCCGTGATACGTGACCCGTACGTCCGGTGGTGTGGGGGGACGGAGGGCTAACGCCCTCCTCCTACCCGATTAGAAAATTTCCTCCCCATTTATCTAAACGCCGTAGGCGTGTCATTATAATGCCGCACCTACGGCGCTATCATCTCGCCCGTCTTAATTCTACTACAAAAATGGCAGCCCTACGGGCTTGATTTTGAAAGTATGATGGACTTGTTAACCCCTGATTCACATTACTCTTCGTCTTCAAAATAAACTTTGTAGTACTTTTTGCCTTTCTCATCGTCATAGCCCCGTTCGATGAGGTCGCGGCGGCCGTGTACGTAAATGTGGAAATTCTTGTCCAGTTTGATCACAGATTTTAGCACCTTGAATTCTTTGCGCACGGCGGGCGGGCTGATATCGAATTTGTCTTCCAACGGCACAGCGTAGGCTTTGGCATACTCGTCGCGAAATTCGCGGAAAGCCGCTTGTTGTTCCTCCTCCGGAAATAGCGTTTCAGCGAAGTTGTCGAGTTCAAACTCTTCGTTTTCCTTGAAATAAAGCCCGGAGCGGTAGAGTGCA
This sequence comes from Lewinellaceae bacterium, assembly GCA_020636075.1. GTDB lineage: Bacteria > Bacteroidota > Bacteroidia > Chitinophagales > Saprospiraceae > M3007. The sequence goes on from JACJYO010000025.1 coordinate 4,917, forward strand.
TCCAACTGGTCGGCGCGGTCCAGGCCAAACTTGTGCGGCAGGCGGTCGTGTATAAACTCGCCGGAGAGGCTGATGTAATGCCGGGTGTTGAAGTAATTGTCTTCGATTGGGCGCAAACGCAGAAAAGCGTCTTTCCAGAAAGAGCGCTCGCCTTTTTTTGAAACCGTGTCGACGGCGCAAACGCGGTAACCTTCCGCCTCATCCAGATTGAAAATTAGGGCAGCGGTCTCCAGTTTGCCCGTGGGTATGCCCTCCAATACATTGAGCGTAAAGGACTCAGCGGTGCGCTCTACCTTGAGGTAAGGATCTTTGGTTTGAATTTTCCACAAGCCGATAGCACTTGCGGGTTCGCCTGCCAAAAGAAGATCATCGAAATAGCTTACAAAAAACTCACCGCCCTGCACCCGCGCATTGTCGCAATGCTCGTACAACAAACCCGCCAGTTCACCGGCCATTTCCGGTAATGTTTCCGGGTCGTTGAAAACGTTCATGCAACACTGATAAACCTGGTGATTGCTGACATCCTCCTCGTGGAAGAAATAAAAAAACTCGGCCGATTTTTCAAACGGCTTCAGAAACGATCCGATCAGGAGTTCGTGTGCCAGATCGTGCACCGGCACCAGCGTTTGTTTGGGAATACTGACCCCTTCGTATCGGTTTTTGTTGCCAACCCAGGTAATGGCCAGGCGACGGAGGTTTGCGGAAGCGAAATCGAGCATAATTATGAACTGTTGTAGGTTAGAAGGTTTCTGGTTAGAGGGTTTCTGGTTGGAAGGTTGCTGGAACAGGAAAGATTTGGCACTTTTGCCGGCCAAAATTACATAGCTGCATTTTGAGCGCCAGACTAAAAGCCGCAAAGTTTTCCACAATCAGAAAATTAATTCCAGCGTGTAACCCGCTAACCAGAAACGCTCCAACCTTGTACCATGCGTATCGCCGTCAATACCCGATTTCTGCTGCCCGATAAACTGGAGGGCCTGGGATGGTATACGCATGCGCTGCTGCGCCGGATGGTCTTGAACCACCCCGAGGATCAGTTTTACTTTTTTTTCGACCGGCCGTTTGACCCTGCTTACCTGTATGCGAAAAATGTAACGCCCATTGTTTTGTTTCCGCCGGCGCGCCATCCGGTGTTGTGGTACGCCTGGTTTGAATGGGCCGTGCCCCGGGCTTTGCGACGATGCGAGGCAGATGTGTTTTTTTCACCCGATTGTTATCTGAGTTTAACTACGTCAGTTCCTACCGTGATGACGGTGCATGACCTGATTCCTTTGCAACATCCCGAGCAGGTGCCCTGGTGGTCGAGGGATTATTACCGGTATTTTATTCCCCGGTATATTCGCCGGGCCGACCGGGTAATTACAGTTTCTCAGTATACCCGGAATGCAGTGTTGGAAGCAATTCCGGATGTTGATCCGGGGAAAATTGCGACGGTGTACAACGGTTGCCGTTCCATTTTTCAATCGCTTTCTGAGTCTGACAGACAACAGGTTTGCGATGCGTTTTCCGAAGGTGCCCCCTATTTTTTCTATAGCGGGGCCATTCACCCACGCAAAAACATTCCCCGCCTGATCCGGGCTTTTGATGCGTTAAAAAAGCGCACGGGTGCTCCGGTTAAATTACTCCTGGCCGGACGCTTTGCCTGGGAAACAGGCGCTGTTAAAAATGCTTTTCAACAAGCAGAATTTAAACAGGATATTCATTTTCTGGGCTATGTCAGTGAGCAGGACCTGGCACGCTTGACTGCCGGTGCATTGGCATTGGTGAATGTATCCCTCAGCGAAGGGTTTGGCTTGCCATTGGTGGAGGCAATGTATTGCGACACGCCGGTGCTTTGTTCCAATACGAGTGCATTGCCCGAAGTAGCCGGAGACGCGGCATTGCAGGTAGATCCGCATTCGGAGTTGGAAATATCGACTGCGTTGGAAAAACTATTTGCCGATGCGGCATTACGGGCGCAATTGGTAACCAAAGGGCAAGCGCGGCGCAAGTTATTTGATTGGGATAATGCTGCCGAGCAAGTTTATCAGCAGATGAAACTGGTCGTTTGATTTGGTGTTCCAAATA
>JACJYO010000026.1 GCA_020636075.1 Lewinellaceae bacterium
ACCAGGATATCCAGCCTACACTCGAAGCATACACACCGGAGTCCGGAACAAGAGCCGGGTTAGAGGCTGTACAGGAATATTTTTTGAAAAAAAGGTATCTATTGCGCATTCGCGAAAATCTGTCTAAGTTTGCGGCCCATTAAGCGGGAGTGGCGGAATGGTAGACGCGCTGGTCTCAAACACCAGTGACTTCACGGTCGTGAGGGTTCGAGTCCCTCCTCCCGCACCAACAGCGTACCGGACGATCCGGTACGCTGTTTTTTATTGCCTGTTAATCCGGTCTAATTTCCCGGATCGGCTTACATTGGCTATCCAACAAGCCCAACCGATCATGGCCATTTTCGTCACGCAAGACGGCTCCCATTCTGTTTTTGCCGAAAAATATGGTGTCAGTTACCACTCCAAATACGGTGCGGTAACCGAATCGGCGCATGTGTTCATCAATGCGGGCTTGCGGTTTAAGGCTGTGGTGCAACCCGAAATTTCCATTCTGGAAGTAGGGTTTGGCACAGGCCTGAACGCCTTTATGACCTGGCTGGAAGCCGAACGCCGCAATTTGCACGTGCACTACGTCGGCATCGAGGCCTACCCTATCGACACCGCTGAAGCCGATGCCCTCAATTATGCCGACCAACTGGACGCGCCCAATCGCCAGACCGACTTCAGCCGCCTCCACCAGTGCGCCTGGAACCGGAGTGTCAAACTGTCGGAGCATTTCAGTTTGCACAAAAAACAGATTCGGCTCGAAGCCTTCCGTACCACCCAGCGGTTCGACCTTGTTTACTTTGATGCCTTTGCCCCGCAGGCACAGCCGGAACTTTGGACGGAGCGCATCCTCGGGTTGATGTACAACGTACTGAAGCCCGACGGTGCGCTGGTGACGTATTGCGCGCAAGGTGCGTTCAAACGGACGCTGAAAAAAATCGGGTTTGACGTGGAAGACTTGGAGGGGCCGCCCGGGAAACGACAAATGACCCGGGGACTGAAATAACACTTGCGATTAAACCTGGAAGAAAGTGGTTTTGCGAAAAAATGGAGACGCTGGCCTATTGTCGGCGTGACTGCGAGTCACGCCGACAATAGGCACGACATCATCATCTTCGTAAACCACCTGACGTTTAATGTACAAAGCAAAATCAGATTTATGGAAAAACATCACACCCTCACCGACACAGAATTTGAACGGCAATTTGCCAACTGTACCCTTGATCCGGCACTTTTCAGCCATGAGGCACACCTGCGGCTGGCCTGGATCCATATTTCGAAATACGGTGTGGACAAAGCCATCAAAAATGTCTGTGATCAAATCCAGGTATTTGCAACCGCAAACGGCGCCGACGGGAAGTACCACGTGACCTTGACCGTAGCAGCCGTGCGGGCGGTGTATCATTGTGTTGAAATCAACATCCACGGATTTTGCCGGATTTATTGCGGGTTTCCACGGTTAAAATTCCAGTTTAAGGAACTGCTGGATTGCCACTATTCCATGAATCTTTTCAAATCGGAGTTGGCCCGGGAGGTTTATTTGGAGCCTGATTTGGCGCCGTTTGATTAGAGTCATATCAGATTAATTAATCCTTCGAAAACAAAATAGCCCCGGCTTTTCCGCCATTTGTTCGTTGCTGTGTCCTGCACCGGGCACCGTTTTCAGATCCAGTTAAACGGAAGATTTTCGCAGCGGCAAGGCTGTTGGCAATAGTCAAAAACATGCCGCGCTCAAAACGGTGCTGCCCCTGGCGCATAGCCTCGGGATTGCCGCAGGCTCCGCCTGTAGTTATGGTATCTGCCTCGCCCAGTAAAACGGTTGCCCGCTTGCCAAATGCAGCCCGCAGGTTCATCGCCCAGGAATGTACCGCAAAGCCGTACGGAAAGCAGGTCTGATCGTCAGGCATGGTGTACCAACCGGCGTTGGCGCAAACGGCCGTTTTGCAGTTTTTCTTTAAAAATAAAAAAACGGTGCAGGAACTGGCTGCCGGCCGAATGGCCATAGATGCAATACTCTTGGCTACGATTCCCCGTTTTTGCACACAGCATCGAACAGCGGCTCTATGAGGGAATACGACCAGTCGGGTTCGGGGTTAGTGGCCAAAATTTGGTCCAGCGAATCAATTGAAACACATTCCCCAGGTTAAACTGATCGCTGGAAGGAAGCCGGCATCCTTGGCAAAGTACGGCACCACGAGCAGGGCATTGTACTGCTCGGCAATCAGGCTCCACACCGCATGATAACCTTCGGCCGCCCGGCTGGCGCCGTGGATCACGAATAAAACCGGCGATTTTGATTGTAGTTTTTCGGGCGGTAGGTCAGTACGTTTATGGGGCGGTTGTAGTTGAGGCCTTTTGTTGGAACATGAAACTACCGGCTCCGATGGGGATGTTTTGGGTATTTCGGAGGGTTGTACAGCCGGAGATGGTGAGTGCTAGGAGGAAGATTGTTGGGAGGCCTGGAGTATTGGCATGTTGCTGTGTTTTTGTGTTTGAAATTGGGTTCCAGCAATTTTCAGGAAAACACATAAACATAACAGTTTGGGAAAGGTTGACAAAACATGAAACATCGAATTTTGTGTAAAACCGACTCGAAGAGGTCAGATTAAAATTCAGACTCGTGCTTCCCTTCGTGGCGGGTAGCCGCGATAAATCCCAAAACCCAACTGCCCGTCGGTCGCTTGCCATACGATTAAGTACCTAAAGCATTCAGCGTACTAAAGTTTTGGGTTATTTCCCGTTCCATGCCTTATCCCGTTCTGTATCGATACTCTCACTGCCCATGTAGCCGCAAACGCCCATGCGGGGGGAGTTCACTACTGGAAATGCCGAATAATCTTCGAAATCCGGGAAGGTTTTCGCATGTTTTTTTCCACAGGCGGTACAGAAAAACTGAGGTTCGTCGCCATAATGGATGGAGCAGAGCTGTGCGGCCGGTTTTTTCCCGCAGTTGTCGCATATGATATGCAACGCTTCGTTGCGCGACATCAGCACGATGTTATCTTTCGAATCGAGCGGGTACTCACCCAGTACTTTTATCTCCAACCGGGTGGTGGAACCGAAATCGTATTCATAAAGCAGCACTTGCCCGGTTTGGAACACGTTGCCCACGGGTTGTTCCACGTCTTCTCCAATGATGGCTTCGTCGTCCATCCAGTCGTATTCGTATTTGCGGCCCTTGATGTGGAACGAACTCAGATGGCCGCAACATTCCAGCCAGATCGCGCGCAAGAAATCATCAAGTTCAAAGATGGATGCTTCTCCATCTACCAGCAGGTGCAGGAAATACACCTTGCCCGCGACAAACCAGCCTTCCCCTGTCACGAGCAGGTGAAAAGCTTTTTTGCCGCCCCCTGGCAACTGTGTCGCTTTTTCGGACAAGTGTTTTTTTAAGTGGCGCGCCAGTGCGCGGCTGCTTAGCTTTTCGCTGCAGAAACTGCAAATGCCTTCGGAGAGGAGTGTGTCATTTTCCATAAAATTCGCTGCTCTTAGACACAAGATACGGTGGTCTCATTCAAAGCCCCACAAACAAATCATCCATCGTCAACGAAGCGTCCACCAGACCGAGGCTGTATTGGTTTTGTTTCACACCAAAAGTGGTAATCATGGTCAGGAAGACCTGTTTCCGGGTGCTGGAGGCTTCCTTGAAAGCAGCCATTTTATTCCGGTAATCCATTGCCATGGCTTTGTCTATGGTGACTTCGGCGCCATAGAATTTAATTTCGCAAATATTGATGACATGGTCGTTGCGATCGATTAGCAGGTCGAACTGGATGCCTTCTTCCTCCTCCGTTCCTTTTTTGAAAAATGATGAGGCGGTGGAATAGACACCGGAAATGCCAAGCGCTTTTTTGATCTGCGGGATGAGCTTCAGGCAGATGCTTTCACTACATTCCGTTCTCTGAAAAACAGCTGGCGGCTATGTTTTGAGCGGCGCTTTTCGCAGCCAATCAGAATTTATCGACCGCGAAATCTATATAAAAATAAGAACTTTTCGCGAGCGATCGCCAGTGAAGACTCTGTAAAGTCTCCTTCACGGCAGCTCCACCCTCAACTCCCGAATCTGCTCCTTCACCACCTCCAGCCGCGTTTTGTCCTGCAACAAAGACACAACCTGCTCCAATGCTCAGGATTTTGAAATAACCTTCCCAACTTTGGCCATTTCATCAAAACATGAATCAACACTTTTTTACCATGAAGACATTTGTGCTTTTATTTCCGGTAGTGTTGTTAGTCGCTTGCCAACGCCCTCAATCGAAATCTGATACACAAGAAACCACCGCCAGCATTACTTCAGATAGCGTTTCTCCTGGTCCATCGCCTGTTTCCGTGGATACCATTGCCGCCCCCGCAGGTTTGACAAAACTTGGAACAGCTACCGGAGATTTAGACAAGGACGGCCGACCGGAAACCGTCATCGTGTACGATTCACAGCGGGAAAGCAAGGATGAAATGGGTACGGAGCGGGAGCTGCATATTTTCAAAATGAAAGATGGCAAGTGGGAACTTTGGCACAAATCCCTTGGTGCCGTGATGCCCAGCCAGAGCGGCGGCATGATGGGTGACCCGTTTCAACAAGTTACCATTGAAAACGGCTGCATCGTGCTGCATCATTTTGGCGGCAGCCGTGAGAAATGGACAAACATGCATCGTTTCCGGTTCCAGGATGACGACTGGAAATTGATTGGCGCTACTGTCAATTTTGGAGCACCCTGCGAGTATTGGACGAACTTCGATTACAATCTTTCCACCGGAAAAATCGTCTACGAAAAGAAAACGGAGGATTGCTCTGAGAGTGCGGAAAAACCGAAAACTACCAAGATTTCAAAATCCTTCACGCACAAACTGAAATTATTACCCGGCATGGACGAGTTTAAGCCCGGTGAGAACGAGGTGAAATTGCCGGGTTTGGAGGATACGTTTTATTTCTGATTCAAAATTCTGCTGATTTGCAAAACCGGGGTTGCCTTGAGCCGTTTTCTTGTTATGCTTGACGGATTTGGGCTTAGTTCCTTATATCACGCCATGGCATACCCTGTCAACGGGCGCAGTGCCGGCGGCTGAAGCCCTATAACGATATCTGATTTAGGAATACCCAGCGCAATGAGTTCATCTCCGACTTCCCGTTCCGTACGGTTTTCCTGAATCCAGACCTTTCCGCTTTTGATATCAAAATGCAAATAAGTTTGGTGGATATAATGGTCGCCCCGCCAACCTACTTTCTGGATTTGATAATGGTGGCGTTCAGTATCGCACACCAGCTGATATTCAACAGTTTCATCCGACGCCTTTTCTGGCATGACGGATTCAAGATATTGGATGATAATCTTTTGATATTTTATGGTGTTATCCATGATATAATCTCGGATTTGTATGCGTCAAAAACAATAAGTCTAACATGATAGGTTTCGAGCGAGGCCATTAGCAATGGCATTTCACTAATTCTAAGCCAGGCCTGATTGGGCAATGCCATAAAAAGTTTTCGTTCCGTTTCGCCGGTCAATTGCAAACCAACCAGATAATTCATGTATTTACCTAACGCATCGTGAAACTGGTATACTATACTTGTTTGAAGAAAACTTTTTACTTCAACTACAATTTTCTCCTTGCCTTTTTCAGCAGCCAGTAGGCGTTCGGCGCCCAAGTCCATTTCATATTCATCACCCTCAAATTCCACCCGGAAAGGGTCATGCGTAATTGTCCAGCCATCGGCTTCCAGGGCTTTACGAACATGGATATGAAAGTAGTCTTTTGCCATTGGGTTGTTTTTGCAAAAGTAAAGGAATTTGAATTTATTTAATTACGGCAGCTCCACCTTCAACTCCCGAATCTGCTCATTAACCACCCCCAACCGCTTAACATACCGCTGAAACATCTCCAAACTAGTATGCCGGAAGTGCCGCATGGCGCTTTCCACATCCACCCCGTTTTCCAGAAGGTAAAGCGCCAACGTGTCTTTCAGCGAGTACAGCGACAAGCCTTTGATGTGCTGTAGGGCGCCTTGCCGGTGCAGGCGGAGGAGCACTTGCCGGAACCGGTTCGACAGGGTGTTTACGCCGACCCGTTCAGGACCGGGCAAAAAGTCCCGGTTGTGCCGACCTTTTGCCCTGCCGAAAACGTAGTAGTTCTCCGGGTACTGATCCAGGTTGAACGCTGCCAGGTGTGGGATAATTTGTTTTGGGATAGTCACCACCGAGTTCCGCCGGTTTTTTGACTGATCTCCGGAAAAGACCACAATGCCTTTTTTCAGGTCGATATTCCGGATGCGCAATTCCCGGATCTCGCCAGGCCGGATAGCCAGGTAGCCCAGCAGAAGGTACACCAGCCATAGCGGCCGGTCATTTTCCATCAGGTACTTAGCCAAAACGCGCTGCTCTTTCTGACTGAAGGGCCGCCGCATCGGATCGGCCACTGGTCGGTCTTGAATGCGTTTTACAAAATTTTCTTCGAGGTAGCTTCGCTGCACTAGTTCTGAAAAAAGCGAGCGCAGGTTGTTCTTCCGGGTATTGTGGGTGCTGTTGCGGATTTTCAGTTTGACGATGGTGTAGTCGAAATAAGCCTGGATATGCTCGAACTCGAGTTGCCCGCAGCGCAAGTTCTGCCAGCCGCGGGAT
>JACJYO010000027.1 GCA_020636075.1 Lewinellaceae bacterium
ACGCGCTTCGGGAAGTTGCCTTCGGAGTTGGCGGAGGACTGATTTTTACATTTTCCCTACCATTTTTCCCGCTTTTCAGGACATTTTGACGGGTTCAGCTACCATGTTGACGGAATTAGCTTGTTGAGGGCCCCTACTTTTGCAACAGTGCTATATAATGCGTTGGCTGCATGTATTAAGCGGTTCTAATTTATGGCCCAATACATATTCGGCGTTGCGTCTTGTTAAAACCAGGGCGGGTCGACACCCCGACAAGTCGCCTTGCCCCTCCAATGTTTGCTGAAAATCAATTATTTGGCTAATAAAATTATTTAACAAATGAAACTATTTTACAAGTATTCTATCGATTCCCTTCGAACGCATCCGTACCTTCTTTTTTTTATTCCCTGCATTTTACTTTTGTTTCCGGCACAAAGCACATACGGACAATGCGGATCACTTGCTTTCGATGGAGGAAATGATTACATCAATTGTGGTGAGATTATGCCATCCGGCGCCTACACCAAAGAAGCCTGGATCAAAATCCCATCCCGAAATGGCAAGACCAACAATATTATTTCCGGTTCCCGTGCTGCACAACATGCTTTTTGGGCGCCCCCATCAGGCGGTAACCCAAAAGTGGCTGCCGGTCATAATGGAGATGGCAGAGCCGGCAACTGGAATTATGTGGTTGACCCCAACCCGGTAGCCTACGGGCAATGGCAACACTATGCCGTAACGTACGATGGCAGCAGCGTACTGATCCTGTACCGAAACGGCGTTGAAGTGGCCCGGAAGACCGGAGTCCCTCCTTATTACGATCCAGGTAAAAACTATACTGGTAAACAAGTAAATATCGGCGCGTATACTGTCGGGAATTCCAGTATTTACAGCTTTCAAGGCAGCCTGGACGAGGTGCGTGTCTGGTCTGTTGCAAAAACGCCGGGGGATATTGAAGCGACGCGCCATCGGGAACTGACGGGCAGCGAACCGAACCTGGTCTTGTACGTCAATTTTAATGAAGGCGTGCCGGGAGGCGATAACACCGGAATGACAACTCTGGCCAATTTGGGAAGCGGGAGTAGTACGGTCGAATTCCCTACCCGATTTGCAAAAACAGGCGAAAATTCAAATATCGTCGGGGATTCTCCGCACTATACGAATGCTGCCAGTTCTACATCCGGTACGGGTGCTTCCGGGCAGCTGAGCCAATTGTTACAAGCGCAGCATAATGGGAAAACGATTTACATTCATCCGATTGATAATGCAAACGGAGCAAGACTTCCCTGGGGTAGTGCCTCGATGGAATATTTTAATGCCAATTCCGCAGACAACGGTAAAGAAAACACGTCAAAAATAGTCGCCGGTTTGCGTGCCCTGGAAAATCAACACCTTCGCGCCAAGCCGCTTTATGTAGCTGAAGTTTGTGAAGATCTGGATGCGTACGGCTATACTGATTGGTATTTGCCAAGTAAGAATGAATTACAGGCTGCTATTCAAAGTAATTATGCCAACTTTAAAAGTGGCGCGGCACAAAATGATATCAATAGAATGTACTGGTCTTCCACTGAAGTTACCAATAATAAACAAAGAGCGACCCGTATATTTATGAATTGGGCACAAGGGATAGCACCAAATGTCTCTGGTCCATTTGATGACAACCAAAATACCGATGCTCACGTCCGCTGTGTCCGGAAGGAAACTGCTCCGTGCTTTAGTCCTGAATCTTTAGCCGAAGTCACCTTACCGACAGGGGCCAAAATCATAGTGCATCCCACCGACAACTCCATAATGGCCGGGTGGAATACCGCTAGTGCCAATACTTCAGTTCCCGGCCTGGCGGAAATTTCCTCCGAAACAGATGCACTGGCAGACCTGAACGGAGAAGCCAATTCGCAGGCTATTCTTGCCCAAACGGGTGGTTCCACAGCGGGGAATGCCGCCAAAATTTGCGATGAGTTGGAAGCCTTTGGCTACAGCGACTGGTACCTGCCCTCGGCCGGTGAGATAAAAGCAATGGAAGATCAACTTGGCTATATGGGAAATGGAAGTATGTCAAACGAGTATTATTGGAGTTCTACCCAATACAGCAGCAACAAAAGCTGGAATATGCATCAAGGCACGTTTGGCAAATCGTATAAAAACAACTCCTACCATTGCCGTTGCGTCAGGAGGGAGTAGTCGGCGTTTTTCTGAATCAAATTGGTAAATAGGAATTATCCCGAATTTTGAGCAAAAACAAGATTCGGGATTTTTTTGTAATTGTCTGATCTATATACTTTTGTCCAACCAAAAGTGGCTATAAGGCGCAGCCAACTGTGGCGTTTCTCGCGGAATAAAAACAGTTTTAGTATACTCGCAGATAAATTCAAGCCTCTTCCTGTATCGCATGAAACCAAACGCCCGCTCCCGCTTCCTTTTGCTCGCCGCAGCCTGCCTCCTCAACGCCGGCCAACCAGCGCCGATTTCTACTTGCGAACCCGACAGCCCCGTGACTGCCGAGGCCGCCAACCTCGATGCGGCACAAAGTCAATTGAAAGACTTGCTGGTCCGGCACCAGATTCGCTACACCGTCGCGCAAATCGAAGCCGTGCGCGCAGCTATCGACCGCTGCAACACCGCCTCGGCCGACGCTTTGAACGCCGTGGAAGTGGAAAAAAGCAGCCTCTCGCTCCGCCTGAGCGAACTGTTGCGCTACGGCGACGTTGTCAAACTCCGCGAACGCATCGAAACCCTGCGCAAAAACCGCGAAAGCGCCCTGCAGGAACTCGACCGCAACCTCGGCTCCATCCGACAAGCCGGCCTGTTTGTGGTGCTGCTCGAAAAAGTAAACATCTACGCCGCACCGGCCAGCCTGCGCGCCCAGGCTCAGGCTGCCCTCGCCCCGCGGGCCGTCGCCGATCTCAACGGTGTGTTTGTAGAGCGCAGCACCGAGGTTGCCGACCTGCAAGCCGTGAAAGACATCGTGCGCACCTACGCCGGGGGCGAAGCCGCGGCCGACCAGGTACTCTTCGACCGCACCAACTACGAAGCCGGTAAGGACTATTACTTGTACTTCGCCAAGGTCAGTGTGCGCCCGCTCAAAAGCTCGCCCGCCGGACAAGCCGCCCCGCCCGTCAACGCCTCGGTGTTCAACCTCGATGTGGACAAAAATTACCAGACCGCTCTCTCCGCCCGCGGCGTCATTGCCAGTCACCTTGCCGAAATCGGAAACCGCGCTGCCACCTACCTCGACCTGGCCCGCCGCGAAAACGATGATGCCGCCCGCCGCCGCGACATTATCCTCTCCACCGGCCAGGACCAACTGCTGCGCACCGACCGCGACATCGAAGACGCCGAACGCGACCTGCGCACCCGTGCCGGCAAAATCGAAACGATCTGCCGCGAACTGAGCCTGCCCTTCTCCCCAACCAATCCCGACCAAAGCGCCACCGCCGCCGCCCAAAAACTCCGCGAACAAATCGCAGCCCTCGAAACCCGCTGGAACCAAACCAAAGAACAGGAAATCCAGTACGCCGAAACCCGCATCACCATCCAGGACGACCCCGCCAAGGACTTCGCCGCCGAAGCCGTCAAACTCGGCCGAAAACTCGAACAAGACTACGGCAAAGTGCAAAAAACCGAGGAAATCACCCGCGTCGAAGACTTCCAAATGACCGAACTGCGCCACAACCGCGAAGTGGAACTCTACCGCCGCCTGCGCCGCCTCTGGGTGTACCCCGTGGGTGAATCCGACGGCACGTTCCGAATCGTCGTGTTCGGCGCCTTCCAGATCGCCGGGCGGAATGAACCCGATGTCGACAACGGCGGTGGAAACCAACCCTCCGTGCCCGAACACATGGTGCGCGTCGCCGGCGGCACGTTCGAGATGGGTGATACTTTCGGCGAAGGCTATAGCGCAGAAGAACCGGTACACAAAGTGACGCTTAGCGATTTTTTGATCGGAAAAACCGAGGTCACATTCGACGAGTATGACGCCTATTGCACCGCCGCAGGCAAAAACAAACCCGCCGACGAAGGCTGGGGCCGCGGCAAACGCCCCGTTATCCACGTTAGCTGGCTCGACGCCGTCGAATATTGCAACTGGCGCAGCAAACAGGAAAACCTCACCCCCTGCTACACCATCATGAGCAGCGATGTCGGTTGCAACTGGAGTGCCGACGGCTACCGCCTGCCCACAGAAGCGGAATGGGAATATGCCGCCCGCAGCGGCGGGAAAGGGAAAAAGGATAAATGGTCGGGTACCTCGAAAGAATCCGAACTGTACCGCTTTGCCAACTTTTGTGATAAAAACTGCAAAACCCGCGGGAAAACAACGAAACAGAACGACCGCTTCCAATACACCGCCCCCGTTGCCAGCTACCAGCCCAACGGTTTCGGGCTCTACGACATGAGCGGCAACGTGTGGGAATGGTGCTGGGACTGGTACGATAGCTATGCTTCCGGCGTGCAAACTAACCCCCGCGGGCCGGATTCGGGCTCGAGCCTGGTGTATCGCGGTGGGTCGCAGAGATGCATCCCTGTTGCTACACGCTGCGCCTACCGTGCCAGCGGGAGCCCGGACGACCGTGCCAGCGATCGGGGCTTTCGGCTCGCCAGGACAGTAAAATTTTAGGGTTTTTACCTTTTTTTATTCTGGGTTCGGGCAATGTTCGACGGGGCTGCCGGCGTTCAATATTCGATGTTCCATACCACGGTGTTTGAAGTGCCGGCGTAGAATTAAGCGGTGGCGTTAGCGATGCGGTGACATCTTCGACGAAGGAGAAGGTGTCACCGCATCGCGGAAGATTATCGTTACGAGATTTCACCTGCTCGTGCCTCGCAGATGAAACCTCTTCACTTGCCTTAAGTTGACGAGAATAGAACCCTGAGTCTAGCCGATAATATGAATGGCCTCGTCAATTTTGCAAACCACTTTCCAACGGGATAAGCCCCTACTTCACCCCCAGCA
>JACJYO010000028.1 GCA_020636075.1 Lewinellaceae bacterium
CCTTCTTGAAAATTTCTCTTAACACCCCTAATGATGAGTGATAAATGATGAATTTTCAATTCATCTGCTGCAGTTTAACCTGAATTTGCCGCTCAACTTTTGGCACTATTCTTTAAAACGGGTTTAAAGCTGAAAACAAGCCCAAAAAGCGCCACGCCGGTTGAAATCAGGTAAAACAAAAAAGCGATGGCCACGGAACGTTCAGGGTCGAGTGCCAACACCTGAGCGCCCCAAAGAAAGGTCAGCTCCCGGGCGCCGGCGCCTCCGATGGTAATAGGCAACATGGCCACAACGGAGGAAACCAAAAACACCAGGGAATAACCCAACCAGTTTGCCGACTGACCAAGCGCAAAGATAATACCCAGCGTGGCGATGGTTTGTGCGACTTGCACACCGAGCGATTGCAGGCTAGTCCGCACCCAAACCGGCACTGTGGATTTGATCATTTTTCGAAATAAAATCCAGGAAACCGGCACGCTGACCAATAAACCCAAGGCCCAAAGCCACCACCAGGGTTGCAAAACCGGCAACCCGAAAGCCAGCACCAGGCATAATTGCCCCAATGCCAATACCCCGGAAAGCCGGTCGAACAGCGTGATCGAAAACAGCTGCCGGAGCGGCCGCCCGAAATGGTCCATCAGAATTTTAATCTTATAGCCGTCGCCACTGATGCCTCCAGGAAGCAGCAGGTTGTAGTACATGCCGAGCCAGTAGAGCCGGAGTTGAGGCCGGGTATCCAGGTGAATGCCGTCGGTTTTCAGCAGGTCGTTGAATCGGAATGCACCGATGAGTTTTGAAACAATGAACCAAAGCAAGGCCCAAAGTAGCCAGGCCGGATTCGCCTGTCCCATGACCCGGAACAGCAATTCCGGATCGATGGCACGCACCACCAGAAAAAGAATAAGGATGGAGATGCCGGCTTTCAGTGCGGTTTTCCAATTCATGGCAGCGGAACTCAGGCCTTCTCCAGTTCAGGTTGGTGAATATGCCGGACGCGGTACGGTTTTTTATCCTGCGATTCGTAGTACGTCCGCACCTGCATTTCAGCCAAAATACCCAGAACGATCAGCTGGATACCGGCTACCACAAGCACCACGCCTAGCATGAGCAACGGGCGTCCCCAGATGTCGTGTCCTAAAATTTTTTCGATTAGCAGGTATAAGAGAATCAAACTGCCCGCAGCGGTAGTGAGCACGCCCCAACCACCGAAGAGGTGCATGGGTTTGTGCCGGAAGCGTTTGAGGAACAGGATAAGCAGCAGATCGCTGATCACCCGCGTGGTGCGCCCGATGCCGTATTTGGACTTGCCGTGTTGCCGGGCATGGTGCTGCACCGGGGTTTCGTCCATACGGGCGCCTTCGAGGTCGGCCAACACAGGGATGAAACGGTGCAGTTCGCCGTAAAGGCCCAGGCTTTTGGCCAGTTCGGCGCGGAAGACACGCAGCGTGCAACCGTAGTCGTGCTGGTACACCCCGGAGGCGCGGCGGATCATCCAGTTGGCGATCTTGCTCGGCACTTTGCGCAGCAGCATGCCGTCTTGCCGTTTTTGCCGGATGCCGGCGAGCATATCCAGGCCGCGCTCCCGGGCGATGTTCAACATGCGGGGGATATCAACCGGGTCGTTCTGCAAGTCGCCGTCCATAGTGGCGATCCACTCGCCGCTGGCGTATTCGATGCCGGCGGCGAGGGCGGCGCTTTGGCCGAAGTTGCGGCGAAATTCAACGATGCGCAGTTTGGGATGCTTCAGTGCTTTTAAACGGCTGAGCGTTTGGTCGCGCGAGCCGTCGTCTACAAAAACCAGCTCGTAGTCCAGCTGTTGCAAATGTTCATCCAACTGTTCGACCAGTGGCTGGATATTGTCTTCTTCGTTGTAAACGCAAATGACGACGGAAAGGAAAGGCTTCATAAGTTTCAAATCAGCCGCAAAAGTATCGCTATTTGAACGGATGTTCGTAATTGAGCAAGGTATAGTTGCGCCGGGACCAAACTTCAAGATCGTATAGTCAGCATCCACATAGGGTTTACATGGAGAACTGAGAATCCTTCCCAAGTCCGGCTTAACCTATTCTCAAAAGCCTAGAAAACCCACTGAAGAAATACCAGGATTCGAAAGTTTAACTGTAGATTTCTGGGCCAAAGCAAAGGCGACACAAACTGCCCCACTAAGCGCACTTCCAAAAACTCAAGGCACTTAAACTTTTAAACCCGCTCATCATGGTTACAACCGTTATTCGCTTCATCAATATTATCCTGGCCGCTTTGCTTGCGGGAACGAGCTTTGGAATTTGGATGGGTTTTAACCCTGCGCACTACACGCCTTCCACTTACATTGAGCAACAGCAAAATCTCGTCGGATCGCTAAATACGCTAATGGTTTCGTTGGTTATTTTAGCCACAATCGTGACGCTGACCGCTGCTTTTCTGCAACGAAAAAACAAGGCGGTTTTCATCACTATGCTTTTTGCCGCGGCATTTTTTGCTTCCTGCATTTTTATTTCCCGGTTTGGCAATCTCCCCATTCAAAAAGAAATGCTAACCTGGAATGCGGCCTCACTTCCTGAAAACTGGACAGTGTTGCGCGACAAGTGGTGGTCATTTCACATCATTCGGACTATTGCGGAACTAATTGCATTAGTGCTTGTTTCGTGGACAAGTGTTCAGAAACAGGGATAATCTCTAATTTGACAAACAAAAAATTATAGCCGGAAATGCGGCTCCAACACGCGAGGCGAACACATCTCATCCCAGAATCCATTTTCCTGACAAAAACGGAAATAACATTTTCAATGAAATACAAACTATTGATAATCCTTCTATTCAGTCTTTTTGGCACAACCCACGCAGAAAAATTTTATTTAGATCCTTCCACAGGCAATCTGACCAATGCAGGCACTATCGACGCTCCATGGAGTACATTAGAAGCGGTTATTAATGCCAATTATATTGTTTCCAACCAATACTCGCCCTTGCCTTATAACCCTGCCACGAGTAAATTGATATCCAAAAACGCATCCGGTTATGTCCATGCCGGGGATACGCTGGTTTTATTGAATGGCCTGCATGGCAATGTGTTTTTGAACAACTATATCAATACAGTCCCCATTACAATAATTGGCATGGAAGGGCAAACCCCGATAATTGAAAAAATGCATTTGCGGGCATGCAAAAATTGGCGCATTGAAAATGTAGTGGTCAGTAGCGAACCTTATGGCCTTTATTTGAATGATGTATTGTTTTATATAGAATCGCACAGTTGGCAAGGACCTTCTTCCCATATTGAAGTGCATCACTGTGAAATATACGGCACGGATACTCCCTGGCAAACCGCCGATGACTGGAACACAAAAATGAGCAACGGTCTATACATCAAAGCCGATTCGGTTATTGCGACAAACAATTTAATCCGGAATATAAATTTTGGATTGCAGGCGGTAGGAAACTACATAGAAGCCGACCATAACCAGATCATCAATTTTGCTGGTGATGGTATGCGCATCGTAGGCTCAAATATTATTTTCAAATACAACCTGATAAAAAACTGCTATAAAGTCAATGACAATCACGATGACGGTATTCAGTCGTGGGCGCAAATAAATGGCGTGGTAGCCGACGATAACCAGGTAATCGGAAACATCATAATTAATACGGACGACCCTTCAAGACCCCTCAACGGTCCGTTGCAAGGAATTGGTTGCTTCGATGGATTTTATAACAGATGGAAAGTGGTCAACAACCTGATCGTAGTCGACCACTGGCATGGCATTACTTTTCTGGGGGCAAATGACTGCCAGATAATCAATAATACGGTTTTGGATTTGACACCGGATATTACTCCGGGCGGAAGTTGGATCAGAATCAATAACCATAAGGATGGAAGCCCGAGTTCAGGTTGCCTGGTTGCTAACAATGTTGCCAATAGTTTCTATGTGGATGGCACACTAACGAATAATGTGGTCCTGAATACGTACCAGCAATATGCGAATAACTTCATTGACTATACCAATTTCGACTTTCATCTTCTCCCAACAAGTACACTGATTGATGGGGCAGATCCGGTTTATGCACCCGATATGGATATAGAAGAAAACGGAAGGCCCTTTGGAGACCTGCCGGATATCGGTGCTTATGAGTATTCATCATCGACCTCCTCTCCCCTCGCTTCTGACAAGAACACTTTTCATGTTTACCCTAACCCTTTTTCCGATTTTATTATTATTGAAGGAAATAGAAAAGACTATCAAATTGAAATTTGGGATTTATCCGGCAATTTAATCTTTACTAAATCTTGTGAAACAAAGGCTGAGATGAACCAAATTGATTTGTCATCATTAAAAAAAGGGATCTACTTTTTAACAATTAAGGGTACAAACAATGAGATATATAAAACTATAAAATTGGTAAAACTTATGGCCAATAATGGTTAACAGCTCAACCTGACAAAATACCTTCATCTTCACAACCAGACAATATTATCGAACTGTATGAACACAGATATTCAAGCCTATAATGACAAACAACCAATGGTTGACAAAGAAATTTGCAAGCTCCTTGCTTCAACCATTGACAGCGAATTGACCGGTTCGGAAAGCAAAATTTGGCATGCCCATCCTGTTTGGTTTTTGGATGGCAATCCGATTGTAGGCTATAGCAAACAGAAGGCTGGTTGGCGCTTAATGTTTTGGAGTGGAGCGAGTTTTGAAGAGGATAAATTAAATGTGACAGGTAAAAAATTTAAAGACGCCTCCATTTTCTATACCGCGGTTGACCAGATCAATATAAATGCCCTTAAACGTTGGCTAAAGAAATCCAGGGAAATACAGTGGGACTATAAAAATATAGTAGCCAGAAAAGGCCAGCTGGAAAGATTAAAATAAACTTGAAAATAAACGTGTCATACAATC
>JACJYO010000029.1 GCA_020636075.1 Lewinellaceae bacterium
AGGCCGTCTCATAAGAACAACTTATGAGGCGGTCTTTTTTTTGTAAAGTCGGAGATCGAGCTATCTTTGACATATGGCAAAGACAAAGAATCAAAAGCGGCACAGTGCCGTCACGTTCAAGACCTATGAGCAGCATCAGGGTCGGTTGTTTATGCCGAGTTTTGAGGAGTTGATACCCAGTGATCATATTGTTCGGCTGGTTAGCCGCGCGATAGATGGGATGAATTTGGATAGTCTGTTGAATGCGTATGCAGGAGGCGGAGCGAGCAACTACCATCCGAAGATGCTGCTCAAGGTATTAGTATATGGCTACATAGATCGGCAGTACTCTTCGCGGCGTTTGGAAAAAGCTACACGCGAGAATGTGAACTTCATGTGGCTAACGGGTCTCCAGACACCGGATCACAACACCATCAACCGTTTTCGCAAAGGCCAACTGAAAGATACGATCAAAGATGTCTTTGCGGCGGTACTGCTTTTTCTGCTAGAGGAAGGCCTGGTTCGTTTGGAAGATTACCATATAGATGGGACGAAGATAGAGAGTGCGGCGAACCGTTACACGTTTGTGTGGGCGAAGTCTGTATCGGGCCATAAGGCCAATTTATTGGCTAAGATAAATGCCTTGTTGGATCAAATTGAAGCGGAGAACGAACGTGCCGAGGCTGAAGCCGAAGATGAGCCGACAGACAAGGGGGCAGGTCCTGGCAACCGCCCTGTGGTAGAAGATTCGGAGCGTTTGGCCCAAACGATTGCTGATTTGAACGAGCAACTGAAGGCACGCCTACCCAAGGACAAAGCCTTGCGGCGCAAGATGCGCGATTTACAAGACAAGCACTTGGACAAGTTGCGGGAGTATGAAATGCAGGAGCAGAAATTGAATGGCCGCAATTCGTATTCCAAGACGGATGAAGATGCCACGTTCATGCGCATGAAGGATGACCACATGAAAAATGGTCAATTGAAGCCGGGCTATAATTTACAGATTGGCACCCAGGATCAATTTATTATCAACTACACCATCCACCAGAACACCAACGATATGCCGGTGCTCAAGCCGCATATGCAGGATACCGAAAGGCTCCTTAAGTCAATTGGCCAATCCATGCCTAAACGGCTCAGTGCTGATGCCGGTTACGGCTCGGAAGAAAACTATGACTATATGGAAGCCCAGGGTATGGAAAACTATGTGAAATACCCGGGCTTCTATCAGGAGCAACTCAAAAAAGTAAAAGCCGACCCCTTTCGGGTAGAAAACCTGTACTACAATGCCCAGGAGGACTACCTGGTTTGCCCAATGGGCCAGCACCTCACCTATCGCTACACCACCAAAGTTGTCAGCAAAAACGGCTACGTGTCCTCTGCCCGTGTTTATCAGGCACAACGTTGTACGGGCTGTCCTTTGCGGGGCGCCTGTCATTGTGCTCAAACTGATCGGATCGTCAAAATCAATCCAAACCTCCAACGCCATAAAGAAATAGCCCGCCAAAACCTGTGGTCGCTGCAGGGGATTCGCCTGCGTCAAAAACGGTGCATTGAACCCGAACCCGTATTCGGCCAGGTGAAATGGAACCGCGGGTTTAAGCGATTCTTATTACGTGGCCTCTCAAAAGTCACCTGTGAGTTCGGAATTGTAGCCATCGCTCATAACCTCAAAAAGATGTGGGTCAAACTGCAGCAAGCCTGTATTGTGTCCTTACCACCCGATTTACCGCCTGCTAACGCCCAAAAACTTGATTACCGACTAAAAACCGCCTTTTTTGCCCTTTTTGCCACTGTCAGCCAACCTGGAAAACCTCAGAACCAAAACCTTTTGCCAAAAGCGATTTTTGTTTGCCTATAAAAAAACCGTCTCATAACGCATGTTATGAGACGGCCTC
>JACJYO010000003.1 GCA_020636075.1 Lewinellaceae bacterium
AAACCTTACCGGCATTGCTTATCCTGCTCGCAGTCTTTTCCCTCACCGCCCAAACTGAGAAAGGCGCTGCGCCTTTGACATCCCCTGAGGGGACTTCTCCCGGCGTCACCTACGCCGTAGTCGTAGGCATCTCCGATTACCAATCCCCCGACATTCCCGACCTCCAATTCGCCGACCGCGATGCCGAGGCCTTCGCCCTTTACCTCCAATCGTCTGCCGGCGGCAGCCTCCCCGATGCAAACGTCCGGCTGCTCACCAATAAAAAGGCCACCACCGCCGCAGTTGCTGAGGCACTGGACTGGCTGGTTGAACAGAGCGGGGAAGGCGACCAGGCCATTATTTATTTCTCCGGCCACGGCGATGTGGAGGCAAAGACGGCCCGCCAGCCGGGCTTTTTGCTGTGCTACGACTCGCCGTCGAAGATTTACATCGCAGGCTCCTATCCATTGTTTTATTTACAACTGATCATCGAGACCCTTTCGAGCGATAAAAATGTGCAGACCCTCGTCATCACCGATGCCTGTCGGGCCGGCAAACTGGCCGGTAGTGCGATCGGCGGCACGCAGGCTACCGCTGCCAACCTCGCCAAACAATACGCCAATGAGATCAAGATCCTTTCCTGCCAACCCGACGAGTTTTCGCTGGAAGGCGAGCAATGGGGAGGTGGCCGCGGCGCTTTTTCCTACCACCTGATCGAAGGGCTGGTTGGTCTGGCCGATAAGAACAGCAACGGCAATATCAACTTGCTGGAAATAGAAAACTACCTCGAAACCGTGGTGCCAGCGGAGACCAACCCGCAATCACAGATTCCCATGACAGTTGGCAGCAAGAGCACCAAAGTTGCCGATGTGGATGCCGGCATACTGGCCAAACTGAAAGACCTGAAAGCCCGCCAACTACCCACCATGGCCGCAATTGAGTCGAAGGGTTTTGCAGAAACGCTATTGGCAAATTCCGATTCGGCTATTCAAAAAAAATATGAAGCCTTTATCGCCGCGCTGGAGCACAAGCGCCTGTTGGATGCACAAGATGGCCAACCCTCCGCCGATGCGCTTTACCGGGAACTGATGCAGGAAGAAAGTCTGGCCGCACTGCACCGCCTGATGACCCGTCAGTTTGCCACAGCCCTGCAAGACGACGCCCAGCAGGCCATCAATGCCTACCTGTTAACCAACCCAACTGAACTGGAAAAGCGCTGGAAAGGCGACACCACTTATGCACAGTACCCCCGATACCTCCACAGAGCAGCGGAACTGCTCGGGGAAAGTCATTATATGCACGACTACCTTATTGCAAAACAGCTGTATTTCGAAGGCTTGAATTTTCGCTTGCAGGTGGACCAGGGGAATCAGCTGATCACTTATCAGGAAGCGCTGGAAAAACAAGAAGCAGCCCTGGCCCTGGAAAACCGGGCGGCTTTTTTTTACAACGAGTTGGGCGTGCTTCATACCCGCATGAAACAATCCGAAAAAGCCATTGCAAATTTTGAAAAGGCAATCGAACTGGCGCCGGAGTGGGGACTCCCCTATGTCAACCTCTGCCTCGAACAGTTTTACAATAATGATATTGAAAAAGCCATAGCAACAGGTGACAAGGCCATTGCAATCATGCCCGACTATCCGCAGTTGTACAATTTGTTGAGTTGGGTAAATGCCAATGAGGTAGAATATCTGGATAAACGAAACTGGAAGCGAAGCGGTGTTGAGCTAAAGGAAGATTTTATTTATGACTATGACGAAACAAAAACCCCTTCTGAAAATAAAGTCAAATTTGAACGATCAATACAGTTACTGCAAAAGGCCATTGCGCTGGATAGTATGTATGCCTCTGCCCATTGTAATTTGGGTTTTATTTATGATCAAATCGGGGAAATAGAAAAGGCCGCTTATCACTTAAGAAAGTCTGTATCCATTGATTCAACAAAATATATTTCCCAATATAAACTCGGTGTATTTTTATTTAAAATAAATCAATTTAAGGAAGGAGAAGTGGCCCTAAAAAATGCTGCGAATCTCACCCAATACTATGACCCCGAAAGCGCTGCGTGGTGTTATAATGCGTTAGGTATTTTGTATCGCAACTGGGAGAAAACTGACCTTGCATTGGAGGCATATCAAAAGGCCATGGATCTATTGCCGAGGTTTGCGTATAACTTTTATGCCGGCATGGCTTTCACTTATTTTTATAATAAAAAAGAATACGATAAAGCTGAGTGGTATTTTCTGAAAAGCCTGGAAGCTAACCCTAACGATGTTGGTGTTTACTATTGGGTTGGTTTGTACTATCAAAACGTCAATCGATTTCAAGATGCGGAGTGGATGCTGTTGAAGGCCTTGGAAATTCATCCGGAATACAGTATAGTTCAAAACCTTTTGCTACAGAACTATATAACCACCAGACAATACGAAAAAGTACTTACGCTACAACAACAACGGCTCGAAAAAGCCCCCCACAACATCATCAATTTAGCCAATATGGAAATTGTGTATTTTCAGATGGGTGATTTGGAAAAAGCAGGAGAATATTCAAAAAAAGTTGAAGCCGTATTAAAAGATGAAGAAAGTCAGGTTCGCGATTTAGCGAGACAATATTTAACCGGTAAGTATTTTGAAAAATCAATTTATTACTACCAAAAGAATATAGCGCTCAATCCCGATGACATTAATAATGAATATAACATCAGTTGTGCGTATGCACTTTGGGGCAAATCAGAAGCGGCAATTGATTGGTTGTCTAAAACCATAGAAAAGGGATATGAAAATTTTGATTGGTTACATACCGATCCCGATCTGGAGAGCATTCGCGACTTGCCGGCTTTTAAAGCGCTGATGAGTGACCATTTTCCCGGACAAAAATTTGAGAAGAAGCCCGCTCCATCTACAAAAAAAGCCGAGCCCGACTATTATTTTGAAAATTGCCTGCAGTTGGCAAAGTATTACGAGAAGGTAAAGGAAAACGAGCGTGCAAATTTCCTGTACCAGAAAACTATCAACCTGCGCCCCACCCCTTTAACCAATATACAGGCACTCCACCTGGCGGAAGCATACCTGAGACTGGGTCAGGAAGACCAGGCAAAATCGGTCTGCCCGGATCGTATTGAATCGGAGGATGCCGGCGAAGTATTAGCGGCCGCCAGGCTGTTTTACCTGCTTGGGAAAAGGACACAGGCAGATCAATATTTTGAGCAGTACATTACAATGTCGCCTAATAGTTTACTCATTAATTTCCCAGGGGTATTTTACAGGAATCATGGAGAAAACCTGCGGGCCGAACAATTATTCAAGGCTGCCATTGAACGCGCTCCCGATCAAATGCGGCTTCGCCGCGGTCTTGCGCGCGTATATTTCTTCTCCGGGCAAAAGACGGCCGCTTATCAGGCCTTGGATGAAGCCATCAATCGGGCGCCAAATGTCGCAGAAACACATACGCTGAAATGTATACTTGCCTACTACGACGAGCCAATGTCTTCAAAAAAACTGTTTGAACAGTCGGACATCTACCCGGTCTGGGAATGCATGGAGCGGATGCGGAATAACCAATACGCATCCGCCGACCAGGCATGGGAATCGCTACAAAAACAGTACGCAGTATGGTGGATGGATTTTGTCAAATACAAATACCTGCAAATGAAGATCCGCCAGGGCAAAACAGCAGAAGCGCTTGAACTATTCGATGCAATTTTGCGAAAAGGCGATTTTGTCAATTACCAACTGCTTGTAACCGATACCGCACTCGACCCCATTCGGGACATGGATACATTCAAAGCACTGATGCGGCAATATTTTCCGGAAAAAACAACCAACTAATATTCAAACCAAATGAAATACTTGCTTCTCCTACTGGCGCTTTTCACGACTATTCTTGCCTCCGCCCAGGAACGCGGCGTTACCCCCTTGTCCGCCAAAGCCTCGGCGAAGGCAGGCAGTGCCACCTACGCCATTGCCATCGGCATCTCCGACTACCAGGACCCCGCCATCCCCGACCTTCGCTTCGCCGACCGCGACGCCGAAGCCTTCGCCAACTTCCTGCGTTCTCCCGCCGGTGGCGCGCTCGATAATGACCACCTGAAAATTCTGGTCAACGCACAGGCAACCGCCGGAAAAGTCGGCGCGGAACTCTACTGGTTGTTGGACGAAGTCAAGGAAGGCGATGAAGCCATCATCTATTTTTCCGGCCACGGCGACGTGGAGCGCAAAACCATCAGCCAGCCCGGCTACCTGCTTTGCTGGGATGCTCCCGCACAGGTGTACCTCGGCGGCGGCGCCCTGGCACTGCCGATGTTCCAGGACATCATTTCGACGCTTTCCACACAGAACAAAGCCAGAGTCATCGTCATCACCGACGCTTGCCGCTCCGGCAAGCTGGCCGGCAGCAAGGTAGGCGGAGCGCAGATCACCGGCGCCAATCTGGCCCAAAAAGTGGCCAACGAGATCAAGATACTCTCCTGCCAGCCCAACGAGTTCAGCATCGAAGGCGAGCAGTGGGGCGGCGGCCGCGGCGCCTTTAGTTACCACCTCATAGACGGCCTGTACGGTATGGCCGACGCTGACGCCAATGGCGCCATCAACCTGCTGGAGATCGGCCGCTATCTGGAAGACCATGTGAGTGCAGAAGTGGCCCCGCAAAAACAGCTGCCGATGACTGAGGGAAACCGGACGGAACAACTCACCGCAGTGGTACCGGAAATTCTGGCGCAAGTGCGCGCGGGAAAACTGGGCCAGCTACAACTGTTCAGCCCTACGGAATCCCGGGGTATCGAAGACGAGGTGTTAGTCGGCGTAGATACCAGCGTGCGCAAGATGTACCGCCTGTTCAAGCAAGCGCTGAAGGACAAGGTATTCCTGGAGCCAGAATCCGCATTCGCTGAAGCTTTGGCGGACAAGTGCGCCGATGCCTATTACCAACGCCTCATCCAGGAACCCAAACTGGCGCGCCTGCACAACACTATGACCCGCAACTACGCGGCCGCCCTGCAAGACGACGCCCAGCAGGTGCTGAATAAATGGATGAAAATGGACGTGGCCGAGCTGAGCCTTTCCAAAGTCCGGCAAGCCAGCAAATACCGGCGATACCCGCGATACCTGGAGCGCGCTGCCGAATTGCTTGGGCCGGAGCATTACATGTACGCCATCCTGCAAGCTCGCAAGTTGTATTTCGAGGGCTACCTGATGCACATTGACCACCTCTGGGCCGACCGGGAACTGGGCGAAAAAATACTGGCTAAATACCGGGAATCGCTGCATTGGCTGCCCGAGTCGCCCCAGGTGTACCTCTCCATGATGAATGTCCAGTTTCTGCAGCTGTCGAATCCGGATTCTGCAGAGTACTACGCCCATTTGGCAATGAAACTAGCACCCACCTGGATATTGCCCTATTCTAACATAGCGTTTCTTTATGCTCGCACCCGCGATCCGGCTCAGGTACAAAAAGGGCAGCACTTCCTGGAGCTGGCCGACCAAATCGATACCGCTGCAGCCCGGTCCAATCCGATTCACATGGCGAATTGGGCTTTTTTTTACCGGAATGCTAACCAGGGTGCCAAAGCAGAAGCGCAATTCAAAAAAATGCTCGAAGCGGACTCTGCTTCGATAACTGCTTTCAATGGATTGGGAGCAATATATACCAATAAAGGGCAATTAAAACAGGCGGAATTCTATTTTAAAAAAGCAATCGCGATTGATTCAACAAATTGGGCAGTGATCAATAACCTGGGATTAATTTACCTGCTTTCCAATCGTTTGTCGGAAGCAGAGCAACAATTTCAGAGGACAATTGAGCAGGATCCGGTCAATTTGGCTGCCTGGATAGGATTGGCAACTGTATATGCTGCGACCAATCGTTCTACGCAAGCAGACAGCTTATATCAAAAAATTATTGACACAGACCCAGATGAGTCGATGACTTACATAAACATCGGCTCTACGTACCTTAAAACAGGTCAATTTGAAAAAGCCCGGCGCGTATTTGAAATGGGCGCCAAAACAAACCCCGGCAATGCGTTATATAAATATATGTTAGGCTGGATTTACCTGAAATCCAGGCAATTGGATGAAGCGGCCCGGCAATTTGAAGCCATCATTGCCCTGGATTCCGCTTACATTGGTTCATTGATTGGGCATGGCCGGCTGGCACTACTTTACGCGAGACAAGGGTATGCTGAAAAAGCCTTAGAACAACTGGAACTGGCTGACCCATCTAATAATCAAGGCCTTTGGTTGATCGGAGCCGAAGTTTACGGTCGCTCTGGCCAACTGGACAAAGCGTTTGAATATCTGGAAAAGGCCTTCCAGACTGGATTCCGGTTTGACTTTAAAAATATGTATCTGGTCAATATCGAAGAAGACCTGGCTCCGCTAAAAGCCCAAACGGCCCGCTGGGATGCCTTGCTGAAAAAGTACTTCCCGGAGCAAGTCAAGGATTAGTTGCCCAACTGATAACAACTCCACAGTCTGAGCATCCATAGGTTAGCAGAACTATCGCTCCGGCGATGGGCTTTCGCGCAATTCAGCACAGGCCTGAATCAACCGGCTTCCCCTTAGAAGATGCCTGGGTTGATCTTTTGGAATTCGATATTGTGCATATTTGATCTGATTGAGGCATCAACACCGGAGTTTAGCAAGCGTAAACCGATCAAAAAGGCGCATAAACAAGCCGGAACGCTCAACCCAAACAGCCGCATCGTCCGGGCATATTTTTACTAACTTTGATCGCGCAAGTTTCCTCCCGTGTAAAAAATCAATTTAAGCATAAGCATCAAATCAAATGAGAAAACGGCTTCTCGCTGTGGCCTTTCTGGTGGCTTCCATTCATAGCCCCTTTGGCCTTACTGCCCAGGAACGCGGCGTTTCCCCCTTGTCCGCCGAAGCCTCGGCGAAGGCGGTCGGCACTACCTATGCCATTGTCATCGGCATCTCCGACTACCAGGATGACGCCATCCCCGATCTGAAATACGCCCACCGCGACGCGGAAGCCTTCGCCAACTTCCTGCGCTCACCCGCCGGCGGCGCGCTCGATAATGACCACCTGAAAGTTCTGATCAATGAGCAGGCTACTCAGGGCCAATTCGGCGCCGCCCTAGACTGGCTCTGGGAAGTGGCCGGTGAGCACGACCGGGCAATCATCTATTTTTCAGGCCATGGGGATGTGGAGCGAAAAAGCATCACCAACCCGGGATACCTGCTGTGCTGGGATGCACCCGCCAGGGTGTACATGTCGGGAGGAGCATTCGATGTGCGATCGCTGAACGATGTCGTGTCCACACTCGCGTTGCAAAACAAAGCAAAGGTGCTGCTCATCACCGATGCCTGCCATGCCGGCAAACTGGCCGGCAGCGATATAAACGGCACGCAAATCACCAGTCAGAATCTGGCCAAACAGTTTGAAAACGTAATTAAAGTACTCTCCTGCCAGCCCAACGAGTACAGCATCGAGGGCGAACAATGGGGCGGTGGCCGCGGGGCATTCAGCTACCACCTGCTCGACGGCCTGTACGGCCTGGCCGACAGGAATGCCGATAAGGCGGTGAACCTCATGGAACTCCGGGGATACATGGAAGAAAAAGTTACCGCAGAAGTGGCCCCGGAAAGTCAGCTGCCGATGGTGGTCGGCGATGGCCGGGAAAAATTGGCGGATGTTTTCCCCGACATCCTGGCCCAAATAACGGAAGGTAAAAAAGGGCAGTTGCAGCTGTTCAACGCCACGGAATCAAGAGGCATCGAGGATGAAGTACTGGCTGTTGCCGATTCCAATGTGGTGGCAATGTATTTGGCCTTTAAACAATGCCTTGTGGATAAAAATTTCCTTTGCGATTCTGCGGAGCGATGTGCGGACTATTATTATGAAAAACTGCGTGAAGAGCCCCAGTTGGAAAAATTGCATTCCGGCATGCGGCGAAACTACGCCGCAGCCTTGCAGGACGATGCCCAGCAGGTGTTGAATGAAATGATCAAAACCGGTTTGAATGAATACATAACTGCCAGAAAAGCCATTCGCCCCAAGTATAAAAATTACCCCCTCTATTTATCCAGAGCGGCTGAGCTCTTAGGGGCAGATCATTACATGTACCCCGTTCTGCAAGCCCGGAAACTATATTTTGAGGCCTTTGCATTAAACAGCAGGTACAAATCAATACCACTGTGCAGAGAAGCCCTGAAATGGCAACCCGACATGCCCCATGCTTATCATTTTATCAGCAAATTTCAGCGTGATATTGACTCTGTACAATATTATGCGCAAAAAGCAATGGAGTTGGCGCCAAATTGGGTTTTACCTTATTGCAGAGTCGCAGCGAAATACAGACAAATAGAAAAGAATTTTGAACAATCCGCCAATTGGCTTCGCAAGGCAGAAGCCATAGATTCTTCTGCCTTTGTGTATTACAACTGGGCAAGGCATTATCGCGATGCAGGCAACGAAGTGGAACGTGAAAAAATGCTGTTGAAAGCCCTGAGCAAATTAGATGCAAATGCCTGTTTCCCCCTTATACACAACGAACTTGGCTTAATATACCTGCATAATAATGGTCCCTTTGATTTGGCAGCGTATCATTTTTCTAGAGCCCTTGAAATGGATTCCACTTTTGCCTCGGCATACCTCAATTTAGGCAATGTTTATGGATCCACCCAACAGTATGATAAAGCGGAAGAGCAATTCCTGAAAGCCATCCAGGTCGATTCGAGTTTGACTAATGCCTACAACAATTTGGGAAACGTTTATATGGACACCCGCCAATTTGACCTGGCAGAAGAGCTGTACAAAAAAATCATTCAGCTCGATTCGACGAATACCTCCGCCTACAATAATTTGGGCATTGTTTATGCAGAGACCCGCCGCTTTGACCTTGCAGAAGAACAGTATAAAAAAGCTATCCAGATTGATTCGAGTGGTGCCATCGCCTACTATAACCTTTCCTGTCTCCGAAGCCTGCAAAACCAACCGGACAAAGCCTTCGATTACCTGGACCAGGCGCTGATGCACGGTTACAATGCATACGATTGGATACAACAAGATCCGGACCTCGCTCCCTTGCGGGCACAGGAGGAAAAATGGAATGCACTCATGAAAACGTACTTCTCAGAGCAATTCAAAGACTAACGAAATGCAAAACCGCAAAATGCGACCGAAGGAAATCCCGTACACGCAGTGTCGGGATAAAAGTTAAAAGGTAGATTGCGGTACATTTAAACGCCCAACTATTTATGAAAACGAAAGTTCTGGTACTGGTACTCTTGCTAAGCACAGGCATCCTCTCCGCTCAGGAAAAAGGCGTTACCCCTGCAGGGGCGGCCCTCACGGTCGCCCAGGCCAAAAAAGGCGCCACCTACGCCGTGGTCATCGGCATCTCCGACTACCAGGACCCCGCAATTCCCGACCTCCGCTTCGCCGACCGCGATGCCACCGCCTTCGCCATCTACCTGCAAGCACCTGCCGGCGGTTCACTCCCTTCAGAAAATCTCAAGCTGCTGACCAATACAGCGGCCACCACCGCCCAGATCGCCGCGGCGCTCGAATGGCTGGTGGAAGTGAGTAAAGAGGGCGACCAGGCCATCATCTACTTCTCCGGGCACGGTGATGTGGAAACCAAGACCATGTTTCAGCTGGGCTACCTGCTCAGTTGGGACTCCCCGGCCCGGACCTATGTGGCAGGCGCTTTCCCCCTGTCCTACCTGCAGGCCATCGTGTCGACCCTGGCGCTGCAGAACAAAGCGCAGGTCGTCCTTATCACCGATGCCTGCCGGGCCGGCAAACTGGCGGGCACTGCCGTTGGGGGGCCGCAGATCACCAATGCCAACCTGACAAAACAGTTTGCCAACGAGGTCAAGATACTCTCCTGCCAGCCCGATGAGTTTTCCATCGAAGGCGAGCAATGGGGTGGCGGCCGCGGTGTGTTTTCCTACCACCTCGTGGACGGCTTGTACGGACTGGCCGACGCCAGCAGCGACGGGCAGGTCAATCTTTTTGAGATCGGCCGCTACCTCGAAGACAAGGTGTCCAAAGAAGCCTCTCCGCACAGCCAGTTCCCCATGACCGCAGGCAGCAAGAACACCCTGTTGGCACAGGTGGACGCCGGGGCACTCGCGCTGCTGAAGGAACAGCGGTCTAAAGAAACACCGGTGCTGACCACCATCGATCCCAAAGGCTTTGAGGATATGCTGCTGGCCGGCATCGACAGCAACTGGCAGCAGAAATACCGGCAGTTTACGGCTGCTGTAGCGGCCGGGCAATTGCTCGATGCGCCCTCGGGCCAGTCCTCTGCCTATGATCTTTACCTCGAACTTTCCAGGGTCGAAGCGCTCCAGCGCCTCCACGGCACCATGCAGCGCAACCTCGCCGCTGCCCTGCAGGACGATGCCCAGCAGGCCGTGAATGCCTACCTCGCCGCCAACCCTACCGAGTTGGCAAACCGGTATGCCAAAGAAGCCGACTACGGGCGCTACCCGAGGTACCTGGAGAAAGCGGCGGAGATACTGGGCGAACAGAATTTCTACTACCCCTACGTAATGGCCAAGCTGCGCTACTTCGAAGGCCTGCAGATCCGGCTTGATGCTGATAACAACCAGAAAAGCGCCACCTATCAACAGGCTATCGACAAACAAGTTGAGGCATTGAAATACCAGGAATTTGCGCCTTTCATTTTGAATGAGCTGGGCGTACTGCATACCCGATTAAAGCGGGATAAAAAAGCGTTCGAATACTACGAAAAGGCCATTGATCTAGCCCCTGAATGGGGCTTACCCTATATCAATTACAGTGTCGGGCTGTTTTATACCGGTCAGATCGAGAAAGCCATTGATTATGGTGAAAAGGCCCTGGTGCGTATGCCGGATTATCCCCAGGTATACAATTTCCTGGCCTGGATTTGCGCCAATGACTGGAGCTGGCTGGACAAAACTAACTGGGACAGAAAAGGCGTGGAACTGCGCAGCGATTTTCGCTTTGCCTATGACGATTATGCCGACGCTTTCCAGCGGGAAGCGCGGTATAAACGATCGGTGGAATTGTTGGAAAAGGCGGTTTTGATTGATTCCAATAATGTCACGCTGTTGTACAACCTCGGCTTTGTATACAAAGAAAAAAACAGAGGGTTCAGGGTAGAATCCGAACTCAACCGCGCGATTTTCCTGCTGAAAAAGGCCGCTCAACTGGAGCCGGAGGACCACCTGATTTACGCTGCAATGGGTTTGACCTATTTAATAGCAAATAAATACGAGCCGGGTATTGAAGCGCAATGGAAAGCGATTGAACTGTCAAAAATACACGACAGCAACTACATGGTCGCGGTGAACTATTTGTTGTTGGCCAATATATATCATGAATGGGGTAAACCCGATACCGCACTGGAGTACTTTAAAATGGCCATGAAATCCCATGCCGGTTACGAAAACCCTTATTATAACTCGGCTTTTATATACGCTGATAAAGGTGATTGGCAGCAGGCAGAATGGCATATCCTCAAAGCTATACAACTAGCCCCCAATGCCGCCTTGAGTATGTATGGTGCTGCTGAAATACTTAGCCGGCTGAACCGATATGAAGATGCCCAATGGTTCTGCCAAAAGGCGATCGAAAGGAATCCGGATTATACCCAAGCTAAAGTCTTATTGCTATACCTGTATCAAGAAACAGGCGGCTATGCAAAAGCGCTCGCATGGCTTCAAGAGATGATGTCGCGTGAACCCATGAACCCGAATGTCTATGCCAACGCCGGCGTCCTGGCATACCAGAATAAACAAGCCGGCAAAGCAAAACAATATTTTGATAAGGCAGTAGAATTGGCTACCGACCCTTTAACTCCAAACGAGATTGCCTATTTCTGCATAAAACACAGCGAATTTGAATGGGCTGAATCCTATTTGCATGCTGCTTTTTCAATGGATTCAACGTATTGCAACAACTATGATAACCTGGCAATGCTTTATGCACTAAGCCATCGTCAGGAAGAAATACAGCCCCTGCTCGACAAAGGCGTAGCCCTGCAGCCTAATGCTCGTTTGAAGGGCATTTTGATGACTCGAAAAAGCTTTTTTGCTTATTTGGCTGGCCAACCTGATGCGTTTGTGCAATATGCCCAGGCAGCCGAAGTGATCGAACCCGCGTATCAAGGGCTTGATTTTTTTTCCAAAAAGCTGGCGGAAAAAGACTATCCAACCGTGCATGTTGTTTTAGCTGAAATCATCAAAATGTTTCCTAATGATCGACTGGTCAATTATTTAAACTGTGCTACTCAGCTGCATCTTCAAAAACCGGAAGCCGCCCTCCAATCCCTGGACAAAGCCTTTGAATTGGGAATACCGTTTCAATTGGTGACCGCCAACCCGGAACTTGAACCGCTACGCCAATTAGCGGACTATCAGAAAATCATACGCCGGCATTTCCCCGAAAAATTCGACGACCTGGATACATTCCCGTCTTCGGAACCGGAAGGGAAATATTTTCCGGAAAACTGCGTATTGCTCGCCAAATTTTACGAAACACAGGGCGAATATGAGCGGGCGAAATTCCTCTATGAAAGGGCCATTTCCCTAAAACCGGATACCCTGAGCAATAAACTAGCCATGAGCGTGGCAAAAGCCTGTCTGCAATTGGGCAAGTATGAAGAAGCAAAGGCTATTTGCCCCGAAGAATTTGAACCGGATGATGCGGAGCAACACCTGCCTATCGGTAAATTGTATTACCAATTAGGCCGGCCAGATAAAGCGGAAGCACATTTTGCAGCCTATGTCCAAAAAGTGAGCCGGAGCAACAGGGCACAGCAGGTTGCCTGGTTTTATCACCAACACGGTGAACATGGTTTGGCAGAGCGATATTTAATGGCAGCCCTGGAAATCAACCCTTCCTTCCATGGCCCGTATTATGATCTGGGCTGGCTGCACTTTACATGCGGCGATGCGGCAAAAGCAATCCAGGCCATGGAAGAAGGCATCCGGGCATTCCCAAACGAATTTGATCTCAAAGGCATCAAAGCAATGATCCAGGCGCTTTCCGATCCTTCCGCACAACCCGGAAAAGCCTTCGAAACACTCGAAGCGGAGCGGCCGGATATGGCACAGGTCGGTGCCTGCCTGAATTTGATGCGGGCAAAAAAATATGAGGAAGCGACCGCTGCTTACCAAACCATTACCAGGGAGATTAAAGATTGGTGGGTCGCCCGCCTGCTCCGGGTCGCTTATGTCCGCATGCTCATCGCCAAAGGGGATTTGGACGCCGCTATGGATGTGATTGGCGGAGATACCTGGGCCTTTAGTTATCCGCTTCTAAATAGAGATGCCGCACTGGCGCCCCTGCGGGAAACGGCGCGGTTTGGAGCTTTTGTGCAAAAACGTTTCCCCGAAAAAACAATGGACTAAAAACCCGATTCCTATGAAATACTGGATAACCTTAATCGCCCTGTGTATATCTGTGATAGTCTTTGCCCAGGAACGCCCCACCTCCGATAAATCTACAGCGGGCTCGCCCGCCATAGGCTTGCCGGAGGCGGGCAAAGGCGTTGCTCCTGTCGCTAATCTGCAATCCGTAATCCGCAATCCGCAATCAACCAGGGCCGTGGTCATCGGCATCTCCGACTACCAGGACCCCAACATCCCCGACCTGCGTTTTGCCGACAAGGACGCCGAAGCCTTCGCCAACTTCCTGCGCTCGCCGGCCGGAGGCTCGCTCGATGAAGACCACCTCAAGCTGCTGACCAACAGTGCAGCCACGTTAGGACAGTTCGCTGCCACTTTAGACTGGCTTTTGGAGGTCAGCAAAGAAGGCGATCTCGTGATCCTCTACTTCTCCGGCCATGGCGATGTGGAGAAAAAAACCATCACCCAGCCGGGCTACCTGCTCTGCTGGGATGCCCCCTCCCACATCTACCTGGGCGGCGGTGCGCTGGCGTTGCCAATGTTCCAGGATGTCGTGACCACCCTGTCCGCGCAGAACAAAGCGAAGGTTGTTGTTATCACCGATGCCTGCCGCGCCGGCAAGCTGGCGGGCAGCAGCGTGGGTGGCACTCAAATTACGGGCGCCAACCTGGCCAGACAGTACGCGAACGAAATCAAAATTCTCTCCTGCCAGCCCGACGAATACAGCATCGAAGGCGAACAATGGGGCGGTGGCCGGGGAGCGTTCTCCTACAACCTTGTAGACGCGCTTTACGGCATGGCTGATGCCAACAACGACCTTTCCGTCACCCTGAAGGAAGTGGGCCGCTACCTCGAAGACCGTGTAAGCGCCGAGGTAGCTCCGGTGCCCCAGAATCCTAAGGTTATCGGCAACCCGACTGAGCAACTGGCCACCGTGGATGCCAATCTCCTGGCCGACCTGCGCTCCGGCCGCATCAACCAACAACTCCTGCTCTCCCCCGTCGAGACCCGGGGTATAGAAGACGATGTACTGGCTGGTGTAGACTCCAACATGCGGGAGCTGTACCGTTTGTTCGAAAAAGCGTTGGAGGAAAAAGTGCTGCTCATCCCCAATGCCGGCGACCCGGCTTCCGCCTGCGCAGAAGCCTACTTCCAGCGACTGATGGCGGAGCCCAAAATCGCCCGCCTGCACTCCACTATTACCCGCAACTACGCTGCCGCACTTCAAGACGATGCCCAACAGACCCTGAACCGGTGGCTGCAAACCAACCAGGATGTTGCCCTTGCAGCAGATAACAACACTCAACGTTTGCCCATTAAGGTGTTCACGGAAAAGGTCAGGTCGTACCCACGCTGCCTGGAACGGGCGGCGGAACTGCTGGGAAAAGGGCACTACATGTATGCTGCCCTGAAAGCCCGGCAGTACTTTTTCGAAGGCTATCTGCTGGCCAATTCCGACCGGAACCCCAACAAGGAACTGGGCAAACGGGCCCTGGCGCTTTTCCGCCAGTCGCTCGATTGGCAGCCGGAGCAGCCGCATATTTATTGGCAGATAGGCAAAGTATATGGCTACAATTTCATGCAACCCGATTCGGCGGAATATTACACACAGCGCGCCATTCAATTGTATCCCGCCTGGTTGTCGCCCTATACCAGTATAGTTTTTTTGTTTTCACAAAAATTCAAACTATTCGACCGGGCAAAACCCTATTTGGAGCAAGCCCTTCAATTGGATTCCAATTCAACAGATGTCTTGCTTAAATGGGGCCTTTATCTCAACTACCAGAGAGAATTTGATGAGGCCGAAAAAATATTCAAAAAAGCCATTCAACTGGATCCTGAATATTCCACACTGTACAATAACCTGGGCAAAAATTACAATGAGGCCGGCCGCTATGCAGAGGCAGAACAGGTACTTAAAAAAGCCCTTCAGCTGGATTCGACTTACGTCCAGGCGTATTTCAATCTGGGGCGGAATTATTTAAGAACCCGGCGCTATGCCGAAGCAGAGCAGCAGTTCAAAAAAGCCATTGAAGTCGATTCAAACTATGTTTATACCTATGAGGACCTGGCGATTGTTTACGATAAAACCCGACGCTATACCGAAGCGGAACAACAATTAAAAAAAGCCATTCAACTGGATTCGACCGCCTGGTCATTCAACAGACTTGGTCTGATTTACTTTAACAGCGACCAATTCGCCAAGGCGGAACAGCAATTCAAAATAGCCAGTCAACTCGATTCGACCTATACCATGCCGATCTACAATTTGGCCTGTCTGGCCAGTTATCAGCATAAAGTTGAAGAAGCTTACGAATGGCTTGAACAAGCATTGGACAAGGGCTATAGCGATTATGATTTCATGCAGACCGACACGGACCTCCCCCCGCTGCGGGCACAGACGGAGCGCTGGGAAGCCTTGATGAAAAAATATTTTCCGGAGCAATATAAAAACTAGAAGCAAGTCAAATGCTGGCGGGCATTGTTTGCTGATGTCGAGGCCATCCGCCCGGGCACACGGCTACAGTTCCGGCAACTGATAACCTTCTCCAAATTCCCGCATTAACTACCAACACTGCAACCAATTCAACAGTGTACAACAAGTCATTTTGAAACTACAAAACCCACCGCCATGACAACTTCTCGTTTTTGCCTGCCCATAGCCCTTTTCTGCCTTGCTTTGTTTGCTGTTTCCTGCCAAAAAGAAGCCCTGACAGAACCCACGCTGCCTGCGAAGCTTCAGCGCATTGAACAGTCCGATGAGTTGTCGACCAACAAGCGCATCAAACCGAATACCAGCAAGAACACAGGCTCCGGCGTAATGACCGATCCCTATTCAGATGAACTTCCCAACAGCAGTGCCGATATACGCTTTAAACGCAATAACACCGGCGTATCTGCCGATCCCCATTCCGAAGAACTTCCCAACAGCTATGGCGATATACGGCCAAAACTGTAAGGACGACTAAGCGGTTTACGCTTCATGCCTGGATAACAAAAAGGTTGCTTTCACAACAAACAATAGCCGCCCCGGATTGACCGGGGTGGCTGTTTTCGGCGGCGAATATCAATTGAATTGTTTCTTTGAATACTCTTAGTGCCAAAATGCCGTACAAAAACACTTGATTTTTATACCTTACCTGCACATGCCGACTCCGGCAATTTTCTGTTTTAACTAAACTAGACTAAATGAAATTACAACACATTGTTACTGGCTTTCTCAGCGGGCTGTTTTGCCTGACTACTGTCAACCTTTCGGCCCAGGGCGCTCTCCCTGCTCCACCTGCCTGCGATAAAATCATGGCAACCGCACAGGGCGATCTGCAAAAACAAGCCGATGCCAGCTGCAAAACCGAGACCCGTTGCATAGTTTGTTCGGAGAAAAAATCGGGCGCTGTAGCCTACGTGACCCTGGTTGCCCAGCCAAAATGCAATGCGCCGGCAAACGGCGATGTTGCAGCAGCAGCTATCACCGATCGAAAAAAACAGGTGGGCGTTGCTACGACAACCAATACCCGGCCGGAATTGCCCAACTTTGACATTCTCCTACAGCGTTGCGAAGACGGTTCCGGCGCCGACCTGAAGCCCTTCATCCCGGGCGATGCAGCGCAGTGCAACAAAGAGCGGTACAGTTACCTGTGGGAAATCGACGGTGGTAAAGGCGGTCACGCGGCCGACTTGAAATGTGCTTGCGGCAAAGTTGCCAAACTTACGGTCACGGATAGCCAAACCGGACTCAGCCAAACCAAGCAAGTTGCCTTATTGCCTTGCGGCAAAAATTAACACCGTTCCTGCCCGGCAATGTCTGGTCGCAGGGCGGGTTTTGCTACACCAAATCAACTTTTTCGCCACACTTCCAAACTATATTTCAAATGAAAAATGTTCGCATTCCCTTTTTTTGCACTGTAGTTGCTCTTGCCCTGTTTGCACAAATTCTTAGCGCACAAACAACCACCCCCGCAAAGACTCCGGATGCTCCACCAGACCGGTCGCAAACAATGACCGCCGCAAGTGCCGACCAAATAGCGCCATACTGCGATGAATTGTTGCCCAAAGTGCTTGAACAAATGCAAATAGAAGCCGAATCCAACTGCAAAACGGTTTCAAACTGCATACTCTGCCGCGACCGCAAAGTGGATGCCGATTTGTACATCACCCTGTTTGCCCAGCCCAATAGCCAGAAATGCAAGCGCGCTGTGACGGATATTGCCTACAAACTGGAAAAAAAACAACGTGTGCCCGATTTCACCTTTGAAGTGTTACAATCCACGTGTATCAAATCAGGTGTCAGTCTTGAGCTCAGTTTCCCCGATCGCAATATTGAAACCTCCAAGTACAGCTTCGCCTGGGAGGTGGATGGTAAACCTGCCGGTACGCAAATGCAGGTCAATTGTGTTTGTGGAAAAACAGCCTCTGTAACGGTTACCGAAAAAGCGACGCGGCGAAAAGTGGTAAAAACCATGCGGCTTCAGGAAGCTTGTGGAGGGCCTACAAAACCTGTTAAGGAATAATATTGTCAACAGGTGATTTCCTATGCATTTCCGCGCAACAATTATATTGCTTGCATGGTCCTGGACTACGGTAGTAGCGCAACAACAAATTGTGCGCTACTACCATCCGCTCTTTTCACCGACACTTAGCCAGCAGGCCAGTGGCCCCATCGGTGTGATTCGCGCACTTGTTGTAGGGATCGATAAATACCAACACGGAAGTCCTATCCCCGCGGGGCATGCCCGACGCGATGCCGAAGCCTTTGCAGCCTTTTTAAAAACACCTGCCGGTGGTACGGTCGCCTGGACGGATCTTGTGCTGCTCACCAATGAGCAGGCGACATCGGCACGGGTAACCGATGCCTTGGACTGGATGGTCAGTGAAAGTCGCCTGGGCGATAAAATCATTGTGTTTTTTAGCCTCCAGGGCCTGCTGACCGGCCACAACGATGCACAGTTACTTTTCTACGATGCCGCCCCGCAACCTCCACAGACCAGCTACCTGGAATTGTCACGCCTGTTCAGCCTGTTGGGTACAGCCGGCAGCCGGCAAAATACCCGGATCTTTACCGCCGTTGAGCTCCAGTTGCGCAATCCGGACGACGCTAAGCCGGAAGCCTGGACCGGCAGTGCACGACGCGGAGGGCTGTTTACTGAAAAAATAGCCCTTCAGGCATTCTCGGCAGACTCGGCAGCAAACTCAATTACCCTCGGAAATGCCCTGTTGCGCGGCCTGCTCGGAATGGCGGATGCAAACAGCGACGAGCAAGTGCATGCTCCCGAATTATTGGAATTTCTGAGAATGCCTCCGGCAAAACAACCGGCAGCAATTCCGCTGTATGGCCTGCTTGCCTTTTCAGACCGCCAGGAGTGGTTGAGCAAAAGCAGCACGCACACACGGGATAAATTAATTCGCGGGGTTGAGAGCCCGGGCACTGCGATTCTTCAACTGGAAGTCAAGTCGCTCGACCGGTTTATTTCTGAACATGCCGACCAGCACGCACAACGCTGGTACGAAGACTTTATCCTGGCTATCCGGCTCGGACAACTCATTGATCCGCCGGATCGCTGCGCAGCGGCCTTGCTCGACAGTTTATTGCAGGTTGAAGCGTTAACGCCGGTTCGCAGGCAGCTCGAACGCCGCATGGCAGTCGGTTACCTCGATGAATCACAACAGGCCATCAATGCCTACCTGCAAACCAGTGCGCAAGAGCTGGTGCGCCGCCGTAAAGACCAGGATCACTACCAGCGTTATCCATTGTATATGGCCCGCGCACTGGATATTCTGGGTGAAGGCAATTTTATGGCGCCCTTGCTAAATCTTAAACGGTTGTATTTTGAAGCCCTGGCCTTGCGGCTCGAAGCACAGCAAACCGGGGATACAGTGCTGTTGCCAGCACAGGCCATGATCAAACTCTGGCAGGCTGTGGCCATTGAGCCGGAGGCCGCATTTGTGTACAATGAGATGGGCGTTGTCAGTTTCATCATGAAACAATACGAGGCTGCGGAAAACTATTTTCAGCTGGCCCTCGACCGCTCACCTACCTGGGGCATCCCGCAGGCCAACCAGAGCTTGAGCTTGCTTCGCCGGGACCTACTGCCCGAAGCCAGAGATGCCGGGATCAAGGCGATAAGCCTGAGTTCATGGAACCCGCAACCCTATCAAATTTTGGCCGAAGTGTACATGAAAATGGGCGACTTGCCAACGGCTGCCGACATGTACCGACGTGTGCTGAAACTGGACCCCGAAAACGCCCTCGCGCATTACAATTTGGCTTGCTTGCATGCATTACAGGGTCGACCGGAGCTCGCATTAACATCCCTGGAACAAGCTTTTAAGTACGGCTATTATGATGAAAAACATGTCCGGGAAGATGCCGACCTGAGTACCCTGCACGGAACTGCTGCCTTTGAAAAACTAATGGCGCGGGTGTTTAAGTAACCCGGGACTCTGCCCCGGCTAATAATTTTTAAACACAAAACTCAAACAGGAAAAGCACCTTCCAACAAAGAATAAAAAAGAAAGCGTTCGTTTCCACGACACGTTTAATGCTGGCGTCTATTGCACCTCAACATCAATCCTCCAGTTCCCTGGCCGCCTTTACCGAAGGCCGCATCCAGAACCACAGGGCTGCGAAAGCCAGAATGAGCACTACCGGCAACACCCCTACATTTGATAAAGTGGCTTGCCCGGCAGCAAGATTGGCTGCTTCTTCGGTAAGTCCGTCGAGGTTGGCCTTGGCGAGGTTGTCGTCAAACCAGCCCCCGATAACCGGCTGGAACATCCCAGTAGCCAGCATGCCTACGCCGCCAATGACCGAAAGGCCCAGCGCGCCGCTTTTAGGAATATACTCGGCTACAAATCCCAGCATGGTCGGCCAGAAATAACAAACACCTACGGCAAACACTGCGGCAGCGCCCCACGTTGCCCATCCCTGGGCGTGGCTCAGGGCAAACAAGCCCAACGTAGCAAATACCGCAGACCCCAGGAGCATGCCGGTTGGATTGAGCCGGTGCACCACTGGCCCCGCGTAAAAACGCCCGAAGGCCATAATGCCGTTGATAAAAGCCAGTACCAGCAACGGCGCTACGCCTACGCTTTTCAATAGGGAGTCAATCCAT
Source organism: Lewinellaceae bacterium (assembly GCA_020636075.1). Classification (GTDB taxonomy): domain Bacteria; phylum Bacteroidota; class Bacteroidia; order Chitinophagales; family Saprospiraceae; genus M3007. The sequence goes on from JACJYO010000003.1 coordinate 20,456, forward strand.
TGTCCGGTGCTGAGTTCGGTATTCGCCGTAAGCACCATGCAGGCAGCCATGAAGTAGAACAAGGGGTTGGCAAAAACCGCCTTGAACATCTCGCCTGCGCTCACACCTTGCTCAACCCGTTCGGTACGCGGAAACGATTCGCTGTAAAACAGATAGCCGTAGATCAGGGTAGGGATCAAAATAATGGCACATTGGGCGCGCCAGCCCAAACCTGCCGAAGCCATCAAATAACCGGCTATGGCGCCGATCACGATGCCGCCCGGGAACCATACGTGAAATTTATTGAGCATAGTTGTTTTGCGCTCGGGATACAGGCTGGCTACCATGGGGTTGCAGGCAGCCTCCACCGAACCGTTGGCAAAACCAACGAGGAAGGTGCTGATCAGCAGGGTCCAAAAGCCGCCGGCAAACACCGTAAGTAACAACCCGAGCAGGTGTGTTGCAAAAGCAATGACCAACATCCGGCGCATTCCGATGGTGTCGAGGATCATGCCGCCCAGAATTGTTGCAGCCGGGAATCCGTAGAAGGCCATGGAGGTGATAACACCGACTTCCTGGTAGGTCAGTCCGAACTCGGTTTTCCAGCCATCGAGCATACCCGCCCGTATGGCAAATGTCATGGCAGTGGTTACCAGAGCAATACAGGAGGCATTGAAAAGCCGCCCGGCGTGGATATTGGACATGGGAAGTTTGTTTTGTTTTGAAAAGTTGGTCGGCCAAATGTAAAAAGTCCACTGGCGATTTCCGGAAATTCTACCCCCGGCTTTTCATTTTTTTACCAAAAACAAGCATGCGGCGCACGCTTTTCTTTCTGCTGAAAAGATTGAAAATATCTTGATCAGGGCACTTTTGTTTAATAATGTCAAAATTAATTTAGGACATGCTTAAACAAAACAGGAGCCAAACCGTTTGAACCCGTGATTTTCAAAACCAAACACTCACTTAAACAAATATTCCTAAACAATGAAAAAGTTATTTCTTCTCCTGTTCCTGTCTTTGAGCACGGGTTTGCTCTTTACCGCTTGTAATGATGATGATGACAATACCCCGCAGTCCGTCGTAGACCTGGCGCAAAGCAATGCCGATTTAAGTATTTTGGTGGACGCGCTTGTACGCGCCGATCTCGTAACGACACTGGATGGGCCCGGTCCGTTTACCGTATTGGCCCCGACCAATGCAGCATTTACCACGCTGCTGTCCAATCTTGGTTTCAACAGCCTGAATGATGTACCGGTAGACGTGTTGCGCAACATTTTGCTCAACCACGTGATCAGCGGGGATGTCCGTTCCGGCGCATTGACGACAGGCTACGTCAGCACCCTGGCCAAAGGCCCGAACGACAGTCCGATCAGCTTGTACGTAGATGTGACCAGCGGAGTGAAATTCAACGGAACGGCAACCGTGACCACAGCCGATGTCGTTGGTACGAACGGTGTGGTCCATATCATCGACCAGGTAATTACGATTCCGACAGTCGTAACACACGCACTGAGCAATCCCAACTTTTCCATTTTGGTGGCTGCCCTGACACGTGCCGATCTGGGCGTGGATTATGTCAGCCTGCTCTCCGGCAACGGGCCCTTCACCGTGTTTGCCCCGACCAATGATGCATTCACCGCCTTGCTGACCGAACTGGGCGCCAACAGTCTGAACGACATTCCGGCCGCTACGCTCAATTCGGTGTTGCAATACCACGTGGTCAGTGGCGCCAATGTGCGTTCGACGCAACTGACAAACGGCCAGCAGGTGACAACCTATCAGGGAGGAACCTTTACCATCGACTTGAGCGACGGAGCAAAAATTACAGATGGTCAAAACCGCGTAACGTCGATCATCGCGGTCGATGTTCAGGGCGGGAATGGTGTGGTACACGCTATTGACCGGGTGATTCTGCCGTAAGGCAACAACTTCGGTTACACTTTACATTAATGGGGTACATTTCACCTAGCGGAAATGTACCCCATTAGCATTTTGAGAATTTCAGGTACCCAATATTGACTGGAATAACCAGCGATTACTGCTTGACAATTTTTTCCCGCCAGGTGGTACCATCTGAAAATTGAACAAGGAGCCAGTACATCCCGGCAGTGTGCCCGGTGAGGTCGAGCCGCAAGTTTTGACCGGCAAGCTCCTGCTTCGCTACCATTCTCCCGGTAAGGTCGAGGATGGTTATTTGCCCGGCAACGGCTTTGTCAAACACAAGAGCGATTTCACCAGTGGTTGGGTTTGGAAATAGGGAACCGAAGCCCGGGCGGTTGGAGGTAACAGCGGTACTACCCCCGTCAGTTGTTTGTATCGAGGTTTTTTTTGTGCTTTTAGCTTGAACGTACCCGTCGGTATCCGTTGGGTTTTTCACCATAAGCAAGGTACGGCTACAGGCAGCTTCCACTTCGGCCTGGGAATTGCAGCCGACTTGGTTGTTTTCAAAATCCGCTATACCGCCATTGTCTAAATATGCGCAAATTCCCGCCGTGGCGCATAAGCTAAGTGCCGGATTATCCGAAACTTCGAAAAAACCACCGACGCTGGTCAGGCTATTCAAGCCATTGAGGCTGGTGAGTACCGTATTCAGGGAAATATCAAAATCGCCACCTACGGAAGTCAGACTGTTCAGACCGGCCAAACTGGCAAGCGCCGTATTCTGCTCAATGGTAAAATCGCCGCCCACGGTGTTCAAGCTGTTCAGGCCGTTCAGGCTCGTAAGCGCATTGTTGGCGAACAAATCGACATCTGTTCCAATATAAGTCACAGCGTTCAGGCCAGCCAGGTTAATGAGCAATGGATTCAGTTCAACTTCGACAGCTCCATTGATCGTGCTGAGTGCATCGAAACCGTTCATAGTGACCAGGGCATTGTTCAGACCGACCAAGAAATCACCTCCGACCACCGTCAGGCTCCTGAATCCGGAGATCGCGGTAAGCGCCGGGTTTAGTTCGATCACCAGGCTTCCACCGATCGTCGTCAGGTTGTTCAGCCCGTTGAGATTTGGTAGTGCATCGTTGCTGAACACATTAAAATCAAGGCCAACCGATGTCAGGTTATTCAAGCCATTCAAATTAGCCAGCAGGGGGTTCAATTCAATTTCCAGGCTTCCTCCAATGGTCAGCAGACTGCTCAATGCATTGATATTTAGCAAGGCTGTATTGGTAGAAATAGCCAGATCTGTTCCAATGGCAGCGATGTTATTCAGGCCATTGAAGTTAGAAAGCACCGGATTCAGTTCGATTTCCAGACCACCGCCTATGGCCGTCAGGCCGGCCAACGCTGTAATATTAGCCAACAGGGGATTCAGTTCGATGCCGAGGTCGCCGTCCAGCATTGTGAGGTTTTGCAAGCCATTCAGGTTTTTCAGCGTTGCATTTTCGACAATTCCGAGGCCACCGATTCCGATATGTGTGAGGTTGCTCAGAGCGTTCAGGTTGGTTAGTTTCGGATTGAGTTCGAGCGCAAGCTCTCCACCGATTGACGTTAGATTGTTCAGGCCGTTCAGATTGGTCAGACTGTTGTTGCTCATGATGAGCAGGTCGCCAGACAGGGTAGTTAGGCCGGCTAAGCCCGAAAGGTTAAGCATTAAGGGGTTGAAGGAAATTTCAATGCCATCGCCAACATACGTCAGGGCGGCAAGGGCAGAGCTGTTGGTCAGAACGTCGTTTCCTGAAATAACCAGTTCACCGTCAATATTGTTGAGTGCTTGCAAGCCGTTGAGGCCGGTGAGTTGAGGATTGTTGAGTATGTCCATTCCGCCACCAACCGTTTGCAAAGCAGTTAATCCGGCGAAATTTTTCAGGAGCGCATTTCCGTCCACAATCAAGTCGCCAGGCAATGCGCTAATATTTTGGAGGCCATTCAGGTTGGTAATTTTGTCGTTGTTAACGATTTCGATACTTTCCGCGTTGGCCAAATTGCTCAGGCCGCTCAAATTGTTCAGTAAGGGATTGTTGGCAATTACCAGTTCGTCTTCCACCGTAACCAGTTGGCGCAGGCCGTTCAGGTTGTTGATGTTGGTATTTGCACCACCGCCGATGGTCAGCACGCCTGCAATTGTGGTGCAATTGGGATAGGTGGCGCCAAATTGATTCACTTGGGCCTGTGTTGTCAGGGTTACATCGCCGGTGGGGCATTGACCATACAAGTTTGGATTCAGGAGGAGAGCAACGGCCAGTGAGGCAAGGGTTGGTAAGGCAAGAAATTTCATAAGCGAAGAATATTAGGATGAATGGATAGCTGCACCAAATCCCGTCTCCCAAAGGAGATTTTGTTGTGCACCTCAAAAGTGTGCGCAGTGCCAAATGTCAGCCAAGTTTATATCGCCGAGAAAGGAGTAAATATGGGTTGAGCGGGTAAAAGCGCGCCTCGAATGGCGCCGGGCAAAAGCAGGCCAACCGCTAAAATGCGGAGGGATTAACCCTTAGCCACCAACGTAAGGGTTAAGAGGGGGTGTACAACTTTTAAAATTTCAAATTTTTCCTTTCAAATTTCAAATAGAGCACTTTGTGAACATCCTTTTTATTTGAAATTGGAAATTGGAAAAGAAAAATTGGAAAAGGGTTTAGCCCTCTGGTTCCTTAAGTTGATGGCTATGGAGATTAACCCTTAGCCTCCAACGTAAGCAACCAGAGGGGGTGTACAACTTTTCAAATTTCCAATTTGAAAAGTCCCCCCCTCGTAACCCATAAAAAGAGCCCCCCGGCTGCTAGGTCGGGGGGCTCTTTTTATACCAATACGCTTGGAAAAATTTCAGCAGAAAGCAACAGCACTGTCCATGTCAAACCCCCATGCTGGTTGCTGTTCCACATGCTTAAAACTTGACGGCCTGTAGCATAAAGCCAGCATACAGGAAGTTCGCTGTTTTATATTCAGCGCACTTTTTCATGCCGATTATTTCAGGTAGTTATCCTGAAAAAATTCGCGGTAACCATCGAGGGTTTTGTTGCGCAGAATCCGGCGATAGTTTTCCTGGGTAATGGCAAAAAACTCTTTGTTGTAGGTGATCTTGCTGGTTTCGCCCAGAAACTCATTTAATGCTTTCACCTCATCGTAATACCGCATCGCCTGCTCCCGGTTGTCAAATTTCCGGATCACTAAAATGGGGGTATTCGTGTCGGTACCCAGGAAAATATTGGAAATGCGCAACCGCTCCAATTGGTGGTATTGGCGGTTGTAGTCCGACACGGCAATTTTGACATCGTCGAGCCGCACATCCCCGGTAAGTGCCACCAGGAAATAGTGGAGTTTATCATCTTCGAGTGAAAAACTGTTGTCGAGATTGTCGTTGGACGCTGTATTGCTGGCCTGCACCTCGAAGCCTTCGCATGACAGGAGCCGGGCGATTTCCTTGGCGCGGGTCGCTTCGCTGGTTTCCGGATGCCGGGCAATCACTTCCTTAAGTGCCTCACAGTAGGCTTCATTTCCTTTCAGGTTGCCGGTACAAAGCGCGCTCAGCAGGGCAAATTTGGCCATGAGCGGATTGGTACTTCCGTATTTTTTAGGCGCTTCCAAACACCGGTCGTAGGCGGATTTGTAATCGCCATTTTTGAAGTACGAGTAGGTTTGCTCATAAAACTGGTTGAGTTCGCGCTCGCGTTCCAGACTGGCATTCAGGAAGTCCGGATCGGTGAGCGCCCGGGCAAAGGAACTGGTGGGGTATTTGCCCACCAACTTGTCGAGGTAGTATTGGGCCCGCGTGGCATTGCCCAGGTCCTTAAAGGCCAGATAGCAATAATACCAGGCTTCTTTTTCATACTTGACCGTATCCGGATACCGCGCCTGCATATCCTCCAGCGTGCCTGTACACCGTTGGTTGTTTTGTAAACGGTCGCGGAACAAGACACCCAGGTGGTACATGGCTTCGTAGGTCGACAGGTGCAAAACCGCAAGTTCTGCCTCACTGCGCGGAAGTCCCTGAAAAATATCGGTCAGTTCCGATTCAGAAATGACATCGTTCTGCAGGCTGTCTTCAGCGGCGGCAATGCCCGGCAAACTGGTAACCGGGCGGTTTTTGCGTCGCCAGTTATCCTCCAGCGTGCGATTGCCCCAGGTTTTGGAAAAATCTTTTTTCCCCTTTTTCAAAAAGGCTGCATTGTAAAAATAGAAGGACGAAGGCCGCAAGCCCGCCGTAGGGATCGGCAAGGAGCGGGTATTGGCCGCAGCCGGGGAATCCGCTTTTTGGGCAGCAGCCTGGGCGGCTTCCGTCTCCCGTTGTTTTTTGATCTTCTTTGCCAATTCCTTGCGCTCCTGGTCGCTCATGTTGTACACCGCAATGATGCTGTCATTATCGGCGATAGTTGTGATCAACCGGGCGATATCCGTCAGGTTGCTGGCATAACTTTGAACCGTTGGATAGCGGGTATCGGCAGCCGGCAGCACGGTGAGCGTGCTATCGTAGTAACTTTTTGCCGCTACAAAATTTTCCTGTTCAAAATACAGGTCGGCGAGCCGCAGATAGGATTCGCTGCGCTGGTTGGTGTTTCCAACACTGTAGTTCAACGATTTGTGCAGCAACGCGATCGCATCGGTTTTCAGTCCGTCTTTTATGGCAATATCAGCCATGACGAAGTAGATCTGGTCGCGGTACTCCAGGTTTTTCCCGTCTTTCGCCAGGCGCTCGAGCGTTTTGTTCGCCTCGGCACTGGTGATTTTGCCATGCGCCAGGCCGGTTTGCACCTGCCGGAGGCGGGCGTTAAATTCCATCTCGTACCCTGGATTGCTGTTTAGCGCTGTTTCGAGTGTGGCGTAGGCTTTCTCATACTGCCCGGCGCGTTCGTATAGTTGCGACAGGATATAGGCCAGGCGGGCGCGCTCCTTGCGCTTGCTGGTGTAGGCGATGGCCTGCTCAAGTGGCGGAATGGCTTTGTCGTATTGTTTTTGTTTGAGCCAGAGGTAGGCCATTGCCATGGCGAGATCTTGCCGCAGATCGGCGGGGAAAAAAGGATCTTGGGCCAAGTCGCGGAACAGGAAATCCGCTTCGTCAAATTTTTCCCGTTCAATGAGGGTGCGGCCATACCACACCATAGCCAAGGGATAGGCGGCATCGCGCTTCAGGCTGTAGTCATAGGGGTTGGGCTGCTGGATAATCGGTTCTTCGACCGCTTTTTTATCGTCCTCTTTTTTATCTGATTTTGATTTCTTCTTCTTGCTTGATTTCTTTTTCTTTTTGCGCTTTACCCGCTTTTTCTTCTTCTTTTTGGTGGACTTCTTTTTCTTGCTGCTTTTTTTCAGCTGGCTTTTGGTTTTGTTATTGGGATTGTATTCTTCCCGGATATATTGGAACGTGGACTCTGCGGTTTCATAGTCGCGTTTGAGGTATTGGGCCTGGCCGATCATGGTGTAGCAATCATCGGAAAAATCGCTGACCCGGTGCAAGCCTATGGCCATCGATGATTTTTTGATCACATTGTCGAGGTCGCCAAGACTGGGTTGCGGGTCTACCGCGGCATAAGGGTACAGGTCCAGAATCTGATTATAATTATCGGTATGCCGCTCGGCAAGACCGTCGATCGTCAAATTCAGGAGTTCATTGGCATTAAACCAGTAGTTGTACTTGGATGTGAGGTTGTGGTAGCCCTTCTTGAACCAGCCGACATCTTCACCTTTCTTTTTCGTGGTTACGCAGCCGGCTGTCAGGAACAGCGCTGCCAGACTCATAACTAGTATCCGGATGTTCTTCATATTTTCCAACAAAATTAAACGGAATGGGCGCAATGCGGCCATAGGTACGGTTGGCGCTTTTTTAATGAAAACGGTTGTCTGCAACCCCTGATTTAACAAAAATTGCGTACTTCCAGCGGGATATTTTCCGTGCCGGAAGCATAAATTACCCGAACTTTGCGGCGAAACGCGAAAAAAACACAGGCATGCGAAAGTACTTTGGTATTATTCAAAAAATCCGCGATTTGGTCCGTTCCCGGAAAGACGACAGCCGGGGCTTGATGGAAAAAATGCGCGACCAATACCGCCTGGTTATTATGAACGACGAAACCTTCGAGGAGGTTTCATCCCTCAAACTCACGCCACTTCGGGTGTACGTCTTCCTGAGTTCGTTGGTGGTTGGTACCGCTATTCTGATTACGGTGCTTATCGTTTACACACCGTTAAAACGCTATATTCCAGGCTATGGCGATCTTCAACGCGACAGCGAAATTGCCGAACTGACCAGCAAGGTTGCGGGGCTGGAAGAAGAAATTAAAGCGCACCGAGCGTACAACGAAAACTTCCGCAAAATTCTGGTAGGCGACATGGCCGACATGACGGAAGACGCCGTCAAGAAAAACAGCCAACCGGCAGCACCGGGAGACACCAAAGAAAGCAGCAAAACCCCTAAAAATGTTCCGCGCATCGATGAAGATGAAGCCCTGCGGGTGGCTGTTGCCGACGGCACATTTTCAGGCGGCGGCGAGGCGACTCCCAATGTACTCAATCCAATCATCACCCGGGAAAAGCCCCTGGAACAACATGTGTTTATGCCGCCCGTATCGGGAGAGGTCATGAGCCCCTTCGACCTGCAAAAAAACCACTTCGGCCTCGACGTGGCAGCACCCAAAAATACAGCAGTCAAAGCGGCAGCCGACGGGGTGGTGATTTCAGCAGGATATACCGTTGAAACCGGCTACAGTATTGCCATTCAACATCCCAACAACGTGGTGACCATGTACAAGCACAACTCCGTGCTGCTCAAAAAAGCCGGTAGCACGGTAAAAGCCGGCGAGGCTATTGCTATCATCGGCAACTCCGGCGAAAGTACCTCCGGCCCCCACCTCCATTTCGAACTCTGGTATAAGGGCCGTGCGGTAAACCCCAGCGATTATATCAACTTTAATTGAGTACGGAGTGTGCAATACGGAATACGGATTGCGGATTGCGGAGTAGTTCACTCCTACGTTGAATATAAAACTGGGGGCCTGTTCAAAGTATTCGAACAGGCCCCCAATTTTTTTTCCCAGGGAAGGTGAACTAATCCGCAATCCGTATTCCGCAATCCGTATTCCGTAATTCAAACGCCCGGGTCCACAAACGGCAGTTTCACAATGGTCGCTTCCAGTTTTTTGCTGCCGGCCACGATCATAATTTTGTTGCCTGCTTCAGCATATTTGGCTTTGACATAGCCCATGCCGATAGGCTGGTCGAGCGTCGGCGAGTGCGTGCCTGAAGTAACCGTGCCGATACTGGCGCCCCGGCGACTTTCGATCGGATAGTCGTGGCGCGGTACGCGGCGGTCCTGCACGACAAAAGCGACCAGTTTGCGCTTGACGCCATCGGCGCGTTGTTTGAGCAAGCGCTCCTTGGAGGGGAAATCAGCGGCTTTTTTCAACTTGGTGATCCAGCCGAGGCCGGCTTCGAGCGGACTGGTTTTGTCGTTGATGTCATTGCCATAGAGGCAGTAGCCCATTTCGAGGCGCAGGGTATCGCGGGCGCCGAGACCAGCGGGTTTAATATTCCACTTGGCGCCGTTGGCAAACACTTTATCCCATATTTTGACCAGGTCGCGGTTGCGGGCATAAATTTCGAACCCGCCCGAGCCGGTGTAGCCGGTGGCCGATACGATCACATTTTTGCAACCGGCAAAAGTGCCCCGTTGGAAGTTGTAGTACTTGATGCTGCCGAGGTCGATCTTGGTGAGCTTTTGCAAGGCCTCCACAGCCTTCGGGCCTTGCACGGCAATAAGGCCGGTTTTTGCTGAGATGTTTTGCATTTTCACATCAAAACCGCGGGCCAGGCGGCGCAGCCAGCGCCAGTCTTTGGTTTCGTTGGAGGCATTCACGACCAGCATGTACGTTTGCACCCCGGGCTCCGTCATTTCAGGCGTATCGTCGAGACGGTAAACGAGCAGGTCGTCCACAATACCGCCTTTTTTATTCGGCAGGCAGGAGTACTGGACCTGGCCCGGCTCCAGTTTTTCAACGTCATTGCTCGTTGCACTTTGCAGGAACGCCGTGGCTTCCTTTCCCTTAACGATAAACTCGCCCATGTGGCTGACGTCGAATACCCCGACCCCTGAGCGCACAGCCTGGTGTTCGTCGGTGATACTGGTGTAGGAAATCGGCATATTGTAGCCGGCGAATTCGGCCATTTTGGCGCCCAGCGCCAGGTGTCGTTCTGTTAGCGGAGTTGGCTTCATTATAATTTGGTTGGTTAATCCTTTGAATTGGAAGTGGCGCGTTTAGCCGGCGCAGTTTCGGCATTGGGAATCCGCATCATCGATCGCGCCGGTTGTTTCGTTTTGGTGTTTAAGGAACGCGGTGCTTCTCCCCCGGCGTCGCCTTTTTGATCGCTGGGGTCGGCAGCCGGATGTTCAATCGTCGCATCACCCGGGGTAAGCCCCATGCGCTGGCTGATATCTTTGGGCAGTGCATTTTTGTGCAAGGTCAGCGAGAGGGTATTGAGCCGCATGTAGGCTTCCGAGACCAATACAAAACCCTGGCGCCCCGAAGCTTCACCATATGAGTTTTTAACCCGGTAGTAAATGCCGCCATTTGTCTCATTGACAATACCCGCAATGTGCATCAGGTGATCGTCCTGGGTTTCCATCCGATCAAACATTTCCTGACGATATTGCTGGCCCACCGCTTTCTCCGGTTCCCAATACGTGAAGGTATTGGCCATTTGCTCTTTTGTTTTGTTCGACCAGTCGGTTTCCGGCACCAGGGCCAGGCCATTGTTTCGGGCAGAAAAACCCGGATTGCTCACATCGGCGTCCCACTCCACCGTATAGCCTTGCTGAAGTGAATAGTTGAGGCAGCGGATCAGGTCACTCAGGGGCATATTGAAAAACTGGCCGTTGGAAAAGTTATCGGGTACTTCAAGCACAAAACTGCTCCAGAACGGATGGTGTGAAAACGAGGTGATACTCACGTAATCATCCGGGCGAAGGCCCAGATAGTCGCGAAAAGAAGTCGGGGTAAACTGGATGTTTTTGTAGGTAAACGTAACCGGCACAGGCCCTAATTCATTATCGAGCACAGCGTCGATCTGGTTCAGCCAATCTTCCGGGAGTTTGCCTTTTTTCGCCTGGGCAACAAACTCGTTGCACATTGCCTGCAGGGTTTCGATCAGTCTGGTATGGTTGAACGGTTTGGAGGGATCTTTACGGCCCGGATAAACGGATTCGGGCACCACACCGTATTGCCGCACGGCATTCAGGTTATCATGCGCCAACCCGCCTTCGCTCAACTGGGCTGCGCCCAAACGCCGAACGTAGTTTTCACATTTCTGGTGGTAAATATTGCGCACCGTGAACATTTCGGAAAGGTCATGCGCGCCTTTGCCCATACGCAGGAGCTCGCTTTCCAAAAAAGATGTTGTAGAAAAACTCCAGCAGGTTCCGGTGCGATCCTGGCTTTTCACCGGTGTAGTCGGCAAGGTGATGTATTCCTTAAAATCAAAGGGTTCGGGATCTTGTGCTGCCGCAGTCCATGCAACGACAGCGATCAACAGGGAAATCATTATTTTTTTCATAGCTGTATTGTGTTTAAAAACGCATTGGGGCCGGCAAAAATACGAGGAATTATCCAGTGCAACGTGCAAGAACTGAGATTCTCCGCCCACCGATTCATCTCCGCCCACCGATTCATCTCCATCCACCGATTCTTCTCCGCCCACCAATTCTTCTTCGCCCACCGATTCTTCTTCGCCCACCGATTCATCGGTGGGAAGCAGAAGCGTAGTCGCTCAGCGCCAGCCCATCCCCCTGATGGTTCAGACTAACCAGAATACGCCAGCTGCCAAAATCCAGCACCAGCGCATCATTCAGGTAATACCCATCTTCGTTGCGCGAAAGGCGAACCGCCTGCAGCGGCGAACCGACGGCTGGTTGCCACAGTGGAAAGGCTGCACAATTTACCCGCTGGATCGACACCTGGTTGTGCAACTGTTGTAAGTCCCGGGCCGTCCTTATCAGCGTTTCGGCCGAAATGATCCGAATGGCGGTAGTGTCTTCACCCGAACTCAACAACAGAGCCCCCTGCCGTTCAAATACCAGCTCCAAACAATACAAAAACCGGTAGGGCGGCTTGTCAGCATCGGTGTTGTTCAGCCAGAGGTAATAATTCACATCGAGCAGGGCGCAGGCTTCAATACGCTGAAAGGCTTGTAATTCTTCCAAAGGAAAACAACCGGGGGGTGTTGGCTCAAAGGCAGGATCGTGCTGCATGTAAACAAAGGTACTTTTTTAGGCGCAGGAAACGGTTATTCAACTGTGCTACGAATTTTTTCGTAGAAATATTTGGAACTACGAATTTTTTCGTAGAAACTTGCATCGGCATTTCAGCTGGTAGCTGTTATACGCTTGGCAGCGTTTTGGCCTGCCTGGACTACAAACACAAAACTGCGACCCGAAATCAACCAAAGCCCAAAAACCAATAACTAACAGCATTTTAAAATGGCAATATCCAAACCAACAGAATCCGAACTGGAGGTGCTGCAAATACTCTGGGAATCAGGGCCGAGCACCGTCCGGCAGGTGAACGACCATCTGAACGACCCGCAGACCACTGCGCGCAGCAGCCGGCGCAGCACCGGTACACCCCGGGAGGTGGGCTACACCACTACCCTGAAGATCATGCAGATCATGTTTGAAAAAGGGCTGGTTAGCCGGGACGAAGATGGCCGCACGCACATTTACACGGCTGCGGTCAGTGAGCAGGACACCCAATCGGCATTATTACAACAATTTGTAGATGCTACCTACCGGGGCAGCGCCATGAAGTTGGTCATGCAGGCACTTGGCAACCACGACGCCAGCCCGGCCGAAATTGATGAGATCAAAACACTACTAGCACAGCTGGAACAAAATCAGTCGAACGATGATGCATAGTCCAACCTTTTTATCCGACGCACTCATCCAGGCGCTGGGGTGGACGCTGGTCCACTCGTTGTGGCAAGGCGCCGCCATTGCCCTCATCCTGTGGCTGGTTTTACCACGCCTGAGCCGGTCCAACCATCGGTATTGGGCGTCTTATGCCGCTTTGCTAACTGTCCTGGTGGCTGCCTGCATTTCCTTTGTTTGGGTGTATACAACCCGGGAAACGCTCGTCGAACTGGCACCGGGGGCAAGTGATGCGACCTTTTTTTCCGACGGCGGCATTGCAGCAGCGCCTTTGCAAATCAGTTTTTGGCAAAACCTGGCCCAGCACCTGGAACCCTATCACCCGCTGATCGTCAGTATTTGGCTGCTGGGCTTTGTCTTTTTCCTGTTCCAACTTGGCGGCGGCCTGCGCTACATCTACCGCCTGCGGCGCAGTCACAACCAGCCACTGGAACCCCTCTGGCAGGAAAAACTGCAGGCGCTTGCCAGCCGGATCGGCTTGTCGCATCCGGTAGGTCTGCTGGAATCTGCGCTGGTAAAAGCCCCTATGGCACTGGGATTTTTCAAACCCCTCATTTTATTGCCGATCGGCATGGCCAACCAACTCAGCCCGGTTGAGGTGGAAGCAATTCTCGCCCATGAGTTGGCCCATATTGCCCGGCGCGACTGGTTGTTCAACCTCATGCAAGCGATCATCGAAGCACTTTTTTACTTCCACCCCGCAGTTTGGTGGATCGCCGCCACCATACGCGCCGAACGGGAAAACTGCTGTGACGACACCGCTGTAGCGCTCACCGGCAACCGGCTCGTGTATGCCAAAACACTGGTCCGCTTGCAAGATATCACCCGGCCGGCGCCAGTGCCCAGCCTGACGCTCGGCATCGACGGCGCACCCAACCTGCTCCGCCGCCGCCCCCTCTTACTCGAACGTATTAAACGCATTCTTCACCAACCACAACAATCCGCTTCTCTTATGGAAAAAACAATAGCTATGGCCATTCTGGTGGCTCTGATCACACTGCTGACCGTGCGCGCCAATACGCCCCCTGCACTGGTAGAAAGCATTCGCGAAATTGCCGAAAAGCCCATGACCTGGCTTGCTCAGGTGCCTACACCGCACATCGCTACAAGCTTGCAGGCGCCGGCACGCGACTCTGTGCCCGACCCGGTTAAACGCCAGCGCATCGTACGGGAAGATGACGATCAAAAGGTGGAAATGCAGCTTGAAAATGGCAAGATCACCCAGCTCAAAATTGATGGCCAGGAGATCGCTCCTGAAAACTACAACCAGTATGAAAGCCTTACCGAAAGCCTGCGCCAGGACATGACACCTCCTTCGCCCCCTTCCCCCCCATCGCCGCCGAATGAGCCATTTGGTGTTTGGGCCGAACCCCGGGCACCCCGGGCACCCTTCCCGCCGCACCGTTCGTCTTCCCGCATCAGCACCGAAACGGACGACAAGGGAAACACTGTTATCAAGGTTGAGCGCAACGGGCAACCGCTTGAAATCAAGGTGAAAGACGGCGAAGTGTGGGTTGAAGATGAAAAAATTGAAGTCGGCGAAACCATGGATATCGATGTGGAGCAGGAATGGCCAGGCCGTGCATTTTGGTTTGACGGCGACAAAAACATGAAGATCGATCTCGATGGAAACCGCCTGCACTTTCGCAGCCCTGAAGGGCTGATCTTGGAGGCTCCGGATGGCCCGCAGTTGTTCGAATTTAAGCAAAACGGCGACCATTTCATTTTTAAAGGTCATGATGGCCTGGAAAACTTTTCATTTGAAATGCCTGAATTAAGCAAGGCCGATCTGGCCCGTATTCAAACTGAAACAGCCGTTGGCCTGGAAAAAGAACGGAAGGCGCTTGAAAAGCAGATGCGGGAATTGGAAAAGCAAATGCAGCAAAGCGATAAAGACCAGAAAAAAGAACAAAAAGAACAGTACCGCGCCATGCAGGAGGCACAACGGGCTCTCGAAGATGCCCAGGTTGCCCAAAAAAGAGCAATGGAACGCGCGTTCCGGGATAAGCAAAGAGTCCGCGAAGATGTTCGCCGCGTTGAGCAACGCGACAGGGTGCGTGCCCTGCAATTCCAAACCCAAACGGAATCGTATGGCTCTGTCATTCCAAAAGCTTTGCTCAAGGATAAACTGATCGACGATCCGGACAATTACACCTTTGAAATTTCAAAAAAAGACATGCGCGTAAACGGCAAGAAACAATCCGACACCCTGCATACCAAATACCTCGAACTGTACCGGAAGTACAATAGAAAAGAGATTGGCAATGACAAGGTCAAGATCCGCGTAAGAAACTGATCAGATACTGAACTATGCTTGGATATCGTGGCCTGCCTCTTGCTGGGGGCAGGCCATTTTTTATAGTTGCTAAAAAAACCTGCACTTTCAGACTTACCCGTACACAACCCGGAAAACAACGCCTAATTTTGCATTAAAAACGGATGCAACGCCTGTCTGATTCCATGTTGGAGCGCCTGCTGTTTGGCATGGCCCTGCTGCTCGCCCTTGCACCGGTCTGGTGCTCCGGGCGTTTTTTTGTAACGGGCGACGGCCCCTGCCACATTTACAATTCCCGGGTGTTGCTCGATTTCATGCTGGGGCAACACCGCGCCTTTTACGACCCGTTTTACTTCCTGAATACCCGATTTGAGCCCAATTGGTTGAGCCACATTTGCCTGGCTGTGCTTCAACTGGTTTTTTCCCCGGAAATAGCCGAAAAACTATTTCTTTCGGCCTATGTGCTGCTGTTCGCTTTTGGACTGCGTTTTCTCTTGCGTCAGATCAATCCGGCCAACCGCTTTCTGACTTCAGTCGGTCTGCTGTTTGCGTGGCATTACTTGTTGCAGGCGGGTTTTTATAATTATGCGTTGAGCATTGGACTGTTTTTCTGGGTATGCGGCTATTGGATGCAGCACCGGCTGGATTGGAAACCAGGTCCGATGCTGGTGATGGCCGCCCTGTGGGTTTTGCTGTTCAGCGCCCATCCAATGGGCCTGATTTTCAGCATTGCGTTTATTGGGTTAGGGCTGGTTGCCGAAGCAGTACAGGCGCTGAAACGACATGGCGCCCAACAAGCCTGGGTACAGCTGCGCGGGCCGGTATTGCGCCTGGCATTGGCTGCCCTTCCCATGCTGGCATTGTTGACTTCCTATTTTTTGCGAAAGCCCTGGGGGGCCGACCCCAATACTTCAACCATGGCCAGCCTGGCAACCAATTTGGTTCAGGCAAAAACACTGATCACCCTAAATTCTACTGAACGCGACATCGCAAAATTTGCCGGAGCGCTTGTCGGGTTGCTGCTTTGCTTCGCTATCTGGCAACGGCGACGCACCCGGGTATTTGCCGATTTCATCCTCCTCTTCACTGGTTTTGTGCTGTGGCAATATTTCCGGCAGGCAGGAGCCGACGCCATGGAACAGGCGATGCCCGAACGCATACAGCCCTTCATCTGGCTGGGTTTGCTGTGCTGGATAGCCACGGCGCAATTTCCTGAAATTATTTGTCGGCTTGCTCCGGCCCTTGCCGGGGGGCTGCTTGCCGCCTTCCTGAGCGTCCGCATTCCAATTTTGCAAAAAGCATCTGCCCTGGTGGAAGACTACGTTAGTTGCATCCAGTACATCGATGAAGAATCGGTGATCCTGGTCATGAACTACGATTTTGGCGGGTTAGACTTCGAGGGCCGCCCAATTGTCAACCGAAACCCTATTTTTATGCATGCCGCCGATTATATAGGCGCATACCGGGCGGCCATTATGTCGGATAATTATGAAGCCACACGATCCTATTTTCCTATAATATGGCACTGGCAACGGGACATGTTTGGCCAAACCAACAAGGACGGCATCAACTTCGATAACCGACCGCCCCGGGCAGATATCCTGAGCTACGACTGGCGAAGTGAAGGTTATAAAATTGACTATGTGCTCCTGCTCAGCTATGACCAGCGTTTCTATGACCATCAATATTCCAGGGAAATGATGGGGCAACTCGAATCGGCCTATCAAATCGTAAGCGGATCGCCCCGGGGCAAAGCAGAACTTTGGAAACGAAAGGAGTAAAATCCTGCCTGCCATGGATAAAAACAAGCTCGCCATTGTGCTATTCGACAAGCACGCAAAAACCTATCAGGACAAATACATGAACGTGGATTTGTATCGCGATAGCTTCAACCGTTTTTGCGAAGCCATAACTCCTGAAGGCGCCAATATTCTGGAACTCGCCTGTGGCCCGGGTAATGTCACGCGGTTTTTATTGAACAAACGCCCCGATTTTAAAATCCTGGGAACCGACCTCGCGCCCAACATGCTCAACCTCGCCCGGCAGAATAACCCGGAGGCGGAATTTCAATTGATGGACTGCCGGGATATAGCGCGTATTGAAACCCGGTATGACGGCATCATGTGCGGATTCTGTTTGCCCTATTTGTCAAAGTCCGAATCGATTGCGTTGATCGCCGACGCTTCAATTTTATTGAAAAAAAAAGGCGTATTCTATATCAGCACTATGGAAGATGACTATGAAAAATCGGGATGGCAAGGCCCCAGCTCCGGTGGGCCGGACAAATTATTTCTCTATTATCATCAGGCAGATTATCTATCCAAAGCGCTGCTTGAAAACGGTTTTTTAATACTCGATTTACAACGCGTAACGTACCCTGGCACAGACGATTCAATAATTACGGATTTGATTTTGCTGGCGCAAAAACTATAGACTATTTTATCTGGAAAGTATAGAACCTGCCTGATAATTGCATTCGAACACGTTTATCCAATCGGGTATATTCATCTATAGCGATATACAAATTTATTCAAGCATAATCTGCAACTCCAACCGGGGTGTACTTCGCTACCCGGCAATAGCCACCACAAACAATAAGGTGCCTAGACTCAGCAGACTTGCTCCTGCCGTTACCGCAGAAGCAAGTGTTGCATCACCTCCATAGCGCTGAAGGAGAATTACGTTCAATACTGCCGGGGGCAGACCGGCCATAATCACCAGGTCGACGCGCCATATTTCCGGCAAGCCGAAAACAATCCCTAAAATCCCGGCCAATAATGGACATAACAAAAGCTTCAGCGCTACGACAATGCCGAAGGGTTTGATGATGTGGTCAATCCTGGGTTTTCGAAGTTTGAGGCTGATGATAAGGATCGAAAGGGGAACAACCAGGCCAGCCAGTATGTGCCCTGCACGGAAAACAGGTTGCATCAGCGGATGTTGTTCGCCCGGCAAACCCAGTACGCTCCAAAGCAATCCGGATACAAGTGCCATGCAAATGGGGGTCTTGGCAAAAGCAATCAGCGACCGTCCAAGGTCTTGAAACGAGATGGCACCGGATCCGAAGTGCATGGCCAGGAGTGGCCCGATTGTAAAAATGGTTAACCCGACACCAATCTCCGAGACCAAAACAGCCTCTTCCATGGCATTGGGGTTGTTTGGAAAAGCTATGGAAATTATAGAATATCCTAAGGTTGCAGAAGTTCCAAATCCTGTGCAAAGGACAACTACACCGAGTTGGGGTAGGTCCAGCCCGAACCGGCGGCCTGCAATCCAGGCCAGCGCCATGCCACACAACTCAACTGCCATCATTATAACCGGACCTTCAAATCTGTTGAGTTCAATGGTCATATTGGCAAGACTGACAAAGATCATGGCCGGAATGCCAAAATCAAAAATGACCCTGGAAAGGGTTCCGGCCATGGCCTCATCCAGCATACCACGTCGCCTGGCCAGTATGCCAATTACTGCAATAATGACCAGAACAATAATGGAAGCAAACAGCGACTGGAATATTTGCATGATCTGTGTTTCAGTTTTAAGTAATTGCCAAATTGCATAGAAAGGGTGCTGATTCTGAACGCAGCCTGCCAATTTCTAATGCGCCAGCCTGATTTTCCAAACGGCTTCGAACATCTTGCATTTATCCAGTTTTCGGATACCGGTTATGGATATTGCTTTTTCGAAAATGCGCCGCGCCCTGTTTTTAGATTTTTGATCCTGGTATTTCCAGGGTTCCAGTTGTAAAACCGTTTGAAGCATGTCGTTGCTCAAACCGAGCAAGGCCGGCCGGATTACGGAATTCAGGTCGGCATAGGTATAGGGTTGGTTTCCATTTTTTTGCCAGCTGGCAAACCAGTACTGTTGTACTTGTTTGGCCATATCGATCTGTAGTTGAAAATAGGTTCTGATAGATGTCGTGTCAAGCCCCAACTGCATGGCTTGGGTCAAACTGCTTTCCAGCACCACTTTTTCGCGTGCCAGGTCTTCAATGGGCAACTGATGCTCCCACTTGTAGGCCGCAACATCTTTCATATAACTCAAGCGTTCGTTCATCTGATTAGCGAGTTTTTTTGTGTGCTTTTCCGGCAGATCAAGGCCTTTAGCCGGAGTTCCGGCATGCCTGTTCAGGCCCGGATCAGCGTTAATTGTCCGGTACCCGGTTATCGGAATCAGGAACAGGAAAAAAAGCGTAAGTACTCGCATCAAAAGCAGTCAGATTGGGTGAACGATTTGTATGTACAAAAGTGCCGGGTTTTTCCAGACCAAGGTTGGAGTATTGTTTTGTTTTTATGGACTATTGTTTCCGTCGTAGTACAATGCTGCCCCGGCGCAGTACGATTCCTGTGCCAGGGCAGTAGAGTAACCTTGTGTTTATTGATCTTTATAAATCATTTAGAATTATGCGCCAGATCAAGTGTGTATAGCTGTTCGGTGAGCGGTTCGATGGCGAGCTTCCCAAGGGAATCCGCGAGCATCTGGCGCTCCGGGTTCTGCCCCCAATCATCAACGCTACTGGTAGGGTGAAAAAAGCTGATAGACAGCACTTCGTATAAACCCGGGTTCAGTACATGGTAGCTACGCCGTTTTTGTCCCGAATTTTCAATGATCTCAGACAAGTCATTTGTGACAATATCTACGGCAGCATCATAGGTACCTGGCGCAAAAAAGCCATTGTAAACCATCACTTTATCACCCGGCTCCGGAAGGTAGTCCGGCGTATTATCGGCAAGAGCATGGGTATCATGGATCAAGCCGGTGGTATACTCTTCCACGATAAGTGGTTCGCGGTACAAGGGATACAGTCGCTGCAGCACCGCATCCCGCTCATCGCTGTTGAGCCATTCTGTCGTGCTGCTACCTGGTTGAAAGAACGAGATCACATACACTTCTGCGCTATCCGGGTTGCTCATAAAATAGGTGCGCCGCGTCTGGCCGGAGTTTTTGATAGCCGCGCTGAAATCCTCAACAACAATGCGCTTACCTTCTTCATAGTCGGCCGGCTTAAATTTATGCGTGAAGGAAATGACCAAATGGCCATCCTCCGGGAGATAAGTTTTGGTCTCTGTGTCCTTGTCACAAGCCCAAAAAAGGGATGAGGCCAGCAAGGCAAAGAAAGGCAGGATCAATCGTCCTGAATTTTGAGCTAGATTCATTGTTTTGAATTTTTGATTTTGAGTAGATGTTGAGCTGCTATTTTTTATTTCACTACCTGGATACAAACCTGCCCCTGTGAAGAACTAATCTGAAGCAGGTATAATCCCGATGGCAGTGTGCCGGGAAGTGTGATCGGCTGTTGATAGCTGCCGGGGGTCTGCCGTTGATCAAATACAAAAACGTTTACCGGCTTGCCGGTAAGATCCAGCAGGCGGATCGTGATCTGTTGTTCCGTTTCGAGCGCATAGCGCAGCACTGCACTGTTGACAATGGGATTTGGGTAAACCAGTACTTCCTTAGCGGGATTTTCAAAATTCAGGGTCCCTACCTGCAGGTCGTTGAGATATTTCACCAGTATAAAGTCGGCAAGGGTATTGCCGCCCGGGCGACCATAACCGGCCAAAATGAGATTTCCATCCGGTGTAGTGGCCATTGAAGTAATGTAATTTTCAGTGCCAGTAACCTGCTGCTTTACAAATCCATTATCCCCAAACGCAGTGTCGATGCTCCCGTCCGGGTTAATTCTTCCCACCAAAAATTTATAAGGTGATCCGGTGCTCCCGCCTATCACGATCTTGCCGTCCGGGGTGATCAATCCGGATTTCAGTTCGCTGCAACCAATCGCCTGATCGAGAATCAGCTTTCCAGTGCCGTGAAAAGTACTGTCCGGTGTGCCATTGGAAAGGTACCTGGCTACTCCGAAATATTGATCCCCCCCCTGCGCGGTGAAGACAACGACAATCCTTCCATCGTTCTGCAGGCCCGTCCACTGGATCTTCCTGGGTATGTTACTAAGCGTGTCCACCACTATTCCGCCTGATCCAAAGCCTGCATCTAATGTGCCGTCCGGATGATAACGGACGAGGTAGGGTTTGTGATCGGCTCCATCCACGGAGTAGCCACCGGCCAGCAACTTTCCATCGGCCTGGACAGCCAGGCTGGTAATTTCATCGTCGACCGGCTCAATTTGGGTGAGCACTTTTCCCTGATTTCCGAAAGTAGTATCCAGGGATCCATCGATGTTATACCGGGCAAGCGCGAACCCATAATCGTCCGGGTCATTGGGATTATAACTACCTCCCCCGGTCACGATCTTGCCGTCGGTTTGCAGGGCAAGGGCATTCGCATAGTCTTCATCATTGAAAAAATCCGTAAAGACAATTCCATTGGTACCAAAGGATGAGTCCAGGGAACCATCCGGCAGGTAGCGGACGGTCAGAAAATCACCGTCGTTACCATACCCGGTCGCGACGATCCTTTGATTCTCGTCCAGCGCTGCTGCATAGAATTCTGAATTGACGTTTCCATAGTTGGAAAGCACGACTCCGCCTGTACCAAAGTCAGGGTCATAACTCCCGTCTTCCAGCAGCCTTAGCAAGACAGCACTGGAGTTGCCGGGAAACATTTTTGAGTTCCCCACAGCCACCACCTTGTTATCCGGCTGAACCATGACTGAATAAATTCGATCTGATCCGCCCGAATTGAAATCGGCCACGACAACTCCATTAGTGCCAAAGGTGGAATCGATCATTCCGGCCTGGGCCATAAGTCCGCTAGTCAGAAAGAGCAGAAAGCCGATCAGGCAGGCGATTCCATTTTTTTGCGTGTTCGGATAGCTCATTTGTTGAATTTTTAGTTTGCGATTATTGGATTATTGTTTAGGCTAAATGTTTGAAATGAAGCACCACGCTGCTATGTCAACCCCACCCCCATCCCCTCCCACGCCGATGGCGTGGCTCCCGATTACCCACAAGTAGGTTGATTTTTTTGCAATGTATTATAACTTGAATTGCGGTCATTTATGGAGCATTTCGCTCCGCCTGGTCAACCCCACCCCCGACCCCTCCCCAAAAAAGAGGAGGGGAGACGTAGAGTTGACCACTTCTTTTTACCCATTTTGTTATCCTATGGTGTAATCTCACGGTGTACGTCGCGGCTCCCCTCTCCCTTGGGGAGGGGTTGGGGGTGGGGTTGACGCAACGGAGCGTGATATTCCAGCCAATCAGGGCATTAATATCAAAGGTCAGGTTGTCATTTCAACCCATGATTCGCATGGTTCCTGTTTCAAGAACCGCCGGGCGTGCGCCCAATCATGGAATAATTTATTGATAGGTTACCGCAGCCGTGCATGAGCTGCTATTTCCTGCAGCATCCGTAACCGTCAGTTTCCAGGTGTTTCCAGAGACATTTGCAATGGTTTTGGTAGCGATGCCGCAGTTGTCCGTACTGCCATTATCAATCGTATTGGCCGTCGGCACCGTTAATGCGGACAATACCCTGTCCCTGCATTTCGCTACCGGAGGTGTTGTGTCATCCACACAGGGCATTTCTTCCACCTGAAACTTCTGCACATCAGATCCATTACAATCCCAGATTTGCACATTTGACCGCTTGCCGTAAACATTACCGTCTGTATTTTTCACGATTTGCATACACTTATCCGGGTTGATTACCGAGCGGATCGATTGGGTCATCCCGTCGTAGATCCATTTTTGTGCATTCGTGCTGTTGCAGTTGTACAGTTGGATGTTGTTTCCGTTGGAGGTATTGCTCTGGTTCAGGTCGACGCACAGATTCTGGTTGCGCATTTTGATGGCCAGCCCGTCGAAATACCATTGTTCGTACAGATTGGTATCGTCTTTAGTCCATAGCTGGATATTGGAGCCCGATTCGGCGCCGGTATGGGAGTGTACCGCGAAGCCGGTGGCCAAGACAGGGACGATGTGTTTGGCACCTGTTTGATTTCCAGCTGTTGCGGCCCCTTCGACGGCCCACTTTTGATTGTCGTTGGTATAGCCGCAATCCCACAATGCAATATTGACTGTCGAGGTCGTATTGTTATGCCCGTTTGCGGCATCAATACATTTATCCAGGTTCTTTTTGGAGTGGAAGGTTTTGTAAATGCCATTGTACACCCAATACTGATTATCGTTGCCACTCCCACATTCCCACAACTGGATGTTGGCGCCGTTATTGGTATTTCCATTGGACAGGTCTAAACAATAGGATTGTTCAGCTCCAAGTTGAATTGCATTGTTCTTGAACTGCCAATTTACCTTATAAGCATCTGTACCACAATCCAATGTACTAATATTCGTGCCCGTCAGCGAAGAGGTGGAAGCAATATTTGCACCTATACATCTGCCGGTAGCATAAGAAAACTTGATTTCCTTAGGACTATAGTTTGATGTAGTATTGAAACTGTAGGCTACATTACCGTCATCACAGTAAGAATTCGACCCATGAGTTGTGGCATACCCGGAAGCGTATTCGGCATTCAGGAAACTGCTCCCTCCTTCATCTTGTTTACCCCCTGCATAGCCGCCGCCGCCGCCACGATGCGTAACACCTCCCGGCTCAAGAGAACCGCCGCCGCCACCAAAACCCCAGCTACCGGCAGAATGGCCACCGCCGCCGGTTGGTTCGCCGCTATCCGGGCCATTGGGCCATCCTGCGTCTCCTCCTTCCACTGTCCTGTTACACCCTAACCCGCTATAATGCGCATCCACACCATCGGAAAAAGCGCCGCCGCCCGGACTATACACGTCCACACAAACAAATAAATCGGTATTAATTGGTCCTCCTCCTTTACCGGTGCCTGCACTTGCCAAAACATACTCAATTCCCCGTCCTTCTTTACCCTTAAGGTCAGTTCCTGATCCAATTGCGTTACCCCTTGCGCCGGTTCCCGCACCAGCTACCGCCAACAAGATCCACTTGTCCCCCGGGTTTTTGAATGCAACTCCGGTACCACCACCTGCACCACCAGATTTCCAGCTCCAAGTCGTTGCTGCTGTCCGATCAACGCCTTTGAGCCCAACAATAAACCGGACGGTTGCACCGGGCTTAATCTGATTTGCTGCACTTCCGATTGTAGCTTCAAGTTCTACAGTTGCTCCTTGTCCCGCATCATTCCATTTTTGGGCTTCTGAAGATCGAACCCTGCCGCCATCCGCCCCCGTCAGGGTCATGTGCAGGATTTTCCCGTTCATGCTGCTGGGAATGATATAATCCTGGTAGTAGGTACCATTTGAATTAATGGTACCGGAGGAACTCAGAACGGGCAGAAAACCATTTAACTGAGCTGTTAATAATCCTGCGTTCATCAAATAACAAAGAAGGATGAACGGGACATGATATTTTTTCAACTGTTTCATTTTGCTGTTTTTTAAAAACTGATTTAAATTTTCTTTCAATGGTCTGATGACGCAAAGTTGCTGGCGTTGACCAAAACATATATTGACTATTGTTTTGAATTCTTGGACTATTGTTTTGAATAGATATTATCTAAAAAAAATGCTCCGGCACGAGGTAAAATCCCATGCCGGAGCATTTCAAATGAGTAATAATGAAGGTCTAATTATTCCTGAATCAAAAATTGCTGCTCAGCCGATCCATTGCAATCCTGGATATCGACGTTGGAGCGCTTGCCGTACACGCCGTCGGTGTTTTTCTCGATCTGCATGCACTTGTCCGGGTTGATTACCGAACGGATCGATTTCGTCATGCCGTCGTAGAGCCATTTCTGGGCGTTCGTGCCGTTGCAACCCCACAACTGGATGTTGTTGCCGTTGTCGGTGTTGCTGCTGTGGAGGTCAATGCAGAGGTTATGGTTAATGCGCATCTTAATGATCAGGCCGGCGAAATCCCATTGTTCGGCCGTGTTGGTATCGTCTTTGGTCCACAGCTGGATATTGGAGCCATATTGTTCACCGGTATGCGAGTGCACGGCAAAGTTTGGCGCCAATACCGGAACAATGTGTTTGACGTTTGCCGGATTGTTCACGGTTGTGACTCCATCGATCACCCACTTCTGGTTGGCGTTGGTGTATTGGCAATCCCACAACTGGATATTGACATTGGAAGTCGAATAGTAGCTGCCGTTGGCGGCGTCAAAGCATTTTCCCGAATTCACGCCCGAGTGGATCGTTTTGTAAAGGCCGTTGTACACCCATTTTTGGGCGCTGCTTCCATTACAATCATACAACTGGATGTTGGCGCCATTGTTCGTATTACTGTTGTCCAGGTCCAGGCATTTATTGAGATCCACCAGGGAGCGGATCGAACGTTTTTCCGGTTGGATATACCACTGTTGGTTCCCGTTGCCGGTACAATTGTACGTTTGAATATTCGTGCCATTCGCGGTGCGGCTACCATAGTCGTCGATGCATTTATTGGTGTTGTAAGCAAACTTGATGGCCTTTCCCAGTGCCGGCACCTGATCCAAAAACTGATAGTTTACATAACCGTCTTTACTTGAATTGGTGGTACCGTTCGCCATGGCAAACACTTTGGGGAAATAGTTGGAATTGTAATAACTACCTCCTCCGTTGCCGCCTTTACCGTCAATACCATCCCCACCGTAGTATCCGCCGCCACCGCCGCCGGAATACGTGCTCGAACCCATTTCCCCTAATATAAATTTACCTGCCGCGCCACTGCCAAACCCACGGCCGCCATCGGCATTACCTCCGGAACCACCGGCCGCCCGGGTGGGTTGATTATTATTCATCCCGGCCCTTCCTCTGGCTGAATTACTTGTATTACTATCGTTAAAGGCACTGCCCCCACCGAAATAACTAAAACCGTTAGTATTTCCTGCAGTGGCATTTTTCAATTCGACCGAGGCTGCTCCGCCATTCGATCCCCCGGCGGCGCCGCCGCCGCCGGCTACGGCCAGTACGATCCAACTTGAAGTACCAGGGGCCTTGTAAACAACAGCAGAACCGCCACCGCCGCCGGAGGCCTGATTGTTGTTTTTGCCGGCCTCACCGGCAATGATTTTCAAGCTGCCTCCCGGATTTAGCTGATTGGTCCCTGTTCCGATCTCCAGGTACCCTTCCACCCAGGCGCCCTGGCCTCCTGAACTATTGCCATGGCCGCCATCACCACCTTGCAATGTGACATACAGGTAAGTCTTGCCCGTGGGTATGGTTACTGACGCTTCGGTATTAACGGTAGTCTGTGCCGTAGCATCGAAATTGATCGTTAAAATCAGTATTCCGATCAGTGTAGCCGCCAGGCGAGGTGTCGATACATTAATTTTTTGCTTTTTCATTTCATCTAAATTTTCGTGGTACAGGACATGCCTGCGGAACCCTACTTGCGAACGAGTTCAAATCGCATGGCCAACAACTTTGGTCCCCCGATGCTATAGGCAAATCCCTGGATTTTGTTCTGTCCTTTGAGTTTGAATTCGAAGTTGATCTGAGCAGTCTTATTGGCTTCATCAGCCGGTTCGCTAAGCATCCCGGTTTGACCGTCAAAGGATCCTAGAAGCGCTTCCATACCTTCGAAGACTTTATTGCCCGACGCATCGAAAGCGGACCAGTCATTAGTCCCTATGACTAGGCCATCAGGTCGCTGCTCCAGGGTCCATTCCAGGGTAGCAGCCCGCTCCAGAATCTGTATTCCATTGTTGGCTACAGTCTCCCCTTGAGGATGTTCTTCGGTATACTCTACCAAATAAGTCACCGGTTTTTCTGTAACCCAGGTTCCGGTAAGACTCTTATTTCCCTGAGCAAAGGCAGACTGCGTGCACAGAAAAAAAATGAGCAGGTACGCTACGGAGAGAACGGATGATGATATGTTGTTTCGCATAAGTAGAAATAGATTGGTGAATACAAGAATCATTTTTTGAAGGCTGGTTAATTGAAGTTGTCTGATGGCACAAAGTTGCCGGCGTTGATCAAACTATATATTGACTATTGTCTTGAATTCTTGGACTATTGTTTTGTATACAAGACAATGAAAAAAAATGCTCCGGCACAGGGCTAAAATCCCGTACCGGAGCATTATCAATAGAATCGAGAATCTCTTCCTCCGCTATCCCTGGATCAAAAACTGCTGAGCCTCCGATCCGTTACAATCCTGGATATCCACATTCGATCGTTTGCCGTACACGCCGTCGGTGTTCTTCTCTATTTGCATACACTTGTCCGGGTTGATCACCGAGCGGATCGATTTCGTCATCCCGTCGTAGATCCATTTCTGGGCGTTGGTGCTGTTGCAGTTGTAGAGCTGGATGTTGTTGCCGTTGGAGGTGTTGCTCTGGCTGAGATCGATGCACAGATCGCGATATTCGCGCATTTTAATGGCCAGTCCGTCAAAATACCAGTACTCGGCGTAAAGGGTTGGATCCTTGGTCCAGAGCTGGATGTTAGAACCTGATACATTACCGGTATGGGAGTGCACGGCAAAGTTCGGGGCCAATACCGGTATGATAAATTTGGCATGAACAGGGTCACTTACCGTATTAGCGCCATCGATCGTCCACTTCATATTGTTACTGGTGTAGTTGCAATCCCACAACTGGAGATTGACATTCGAATTCGGGTAGGCGCTGCCGTTGGTAGCGTCAAAGCATTTTTCCGAATTTACGCCCGAGTGGATCGTTTTGTAGAGGCCATTGTACACCCATTTCTGATTAGCGTTGTTTTTCTGACAATCCCACAGTTGGATATTGGTACCGTTAGTGGTATTTCCAGAACTCAGGTCCAGGCACTTCCCAAAATCCACCATGGCGTGGATCGTTCGATCACTTGTATTGATCACCCATTGTTGATTGGGGTTACCGGTACAGGAAAACGACAGGATGTTATTGCCGTTGCTGGTTCCGCTACCGGCGTCGTCAATACACTTATTGGTGTTATAGGTGAACTTGATCGGCCCCATATCGTATGAGTACAGGATATAGCCATCCTGAGGGGACTCGGTCACGCCATTGGCTGAGACTTGGGCTGTGCTAAAAAAAGTAGGGTTCGTCCAACTCCCACCGCCATTATCATAGGATGAATAATTGTGGTGATACCCCCCGAAGTAGCCGCCGCCACCACCACCGTAATAATAGATATCGTTAACATCATTGTTGATTGAATAGCTGTCGTGTGATCCACCACTACCAAAGCCTGCCCCACCGAGGTACGAGCCACAGCCCGAATATACGGTAGCCCGTACAGGTTGGCCATTTACCATCCCTGCTTTCCCTTCACAAGAATATTGGTCGCCGCCTGAGTACGATGAGCCTCCTTTATGACCTGCATAGTTAACAGGATCATCAACCATGTCGGCAAGACTTACTCTTCCCTGACCGCCATCATGGGCATTTCTCGTCACGGCCCCATTGTCATGGACTACATGCACAGAGGCGCCACCGCCTGCGGCCGCCACGGCAATAATGTCCCACTGGGAAGAACCCGGTGCCTTATAAATAAGGCCTGAAGCACCTCCACCGCCGCCACTATTATCAACGCCATCGGGTACAGTTCCCCCTGCAGCCCCGGCAATGAATCGCAGGGTTCCACCGGGCTTGATCATGCCGGTACCAGTTCCGATGTTAAGTATTCCTCTGATCGTAGCACCCCGGCCACCCTGTGCCAATTTGATTCTGCCACCATCTCCACCCTGAAGTTCGACATACATTTTATCTTGGTCGGCGGGCACAACAATATCTTTTTCTTCTGTTACGGTGAATGACTGGGCTTGCATTTCAATTGCTGTCATCCCCAGGAAGAACATCATTAAGGGAAGGAACAAGAAGCCTTTGGTTGATCTAAAGGTTTGCTTTTTCATTTTATGATTTTTTTATTTTTAAATCTTGCTTGGTGATTAGAACCCATCGCCAGTTTTGAGATGCGTTCTACTACATACAAAAGTACCGGGCGGAGAGGCTTGCATTTTTCACCATTGTTTCGAATTCTTGGACTATTGTCCAAAAAGGAGCCCGGGTTAAAAAATGCTCCGGCACAGGGCTAAAATCCTGTACCGGAGCATTATCAAAAGGATGAAAAATATCGTCCTCCGCTATTCCTGTATCAGAAACTGCTGCGCAGCCGAGCCGTTGCAATCGTGGATGTCGACATTGGCGCGTTTGCCATATACTCCGTCGGTATTGTACTCAATCTGCATGCACTTATCCGGGTTTATCACCGATCGGATCGATTGCATCATGCCGTCGTAGATCCATTTTTGTGCGTTGGTATTGTTACAACCCCACAATTGGATGTTGTTGCCGTTGTTGGTGTTGCTGCTGTTGAGGTCGATGCACAATTCCTGGTGATTGCGCATTTTGATGGCCAGTCCGTCAAAATACCATTGCTCGTATTCATTGGTATCATCCTTGGTCCACAGCTGGATGTTGGAGCCCCATTCGGCGCCGGTATGTGAGTGGACGGCAAAGTTGGGCGCCAATACCGGGATGATGCGTTTGACTGTTGCCGGATTGCTCACCGTTGTAGCGCCAGCAATATTCCACTTTTGGTTGTTGGAATACAGGCAATCCCATAACTGGACATTGACATTCGCACTTGGGTTACCGCTGGCGCTTGCAGCATCAAGGCATTTTCCTGAATTAATCCCCGAGTGTATGGTCTTGAAGACGCCATTGTACACCCATTTTTGATTGGGATTGTTGGTTGTACAATCCCATAATTGGATGTTGGTGCCGTTAGTGGTATTTCCAGAGCTCAGGTCCAGGCATTTGTTGAGGTGCTTTGGCAGTTGTACGGTACGACCTTCCGGGTTGAAAAACCACATCTGGTTGTCATTGCCGTTACAAGTGTAGGTTCGAATATTAGTCCCGTTATCAGTTTTGCTGGCATAGTCATCAATGCATTTATTGGTATTCAACGCAAATTTGATGGCCGGAAATGGAGGCTCATTTGTGAATTGAAAAATCGCATAGCCATTCTGCGGGTTGTTGGTTTGTCCATTGGCCGTAACAGTCATACCCAGGAAATCCCTATCCGGATTGTAATAACTTCCGCCACCGCCGCCACCGGCATAATTTCTGCCGGCACCACCGCCGGAATATCCGCCACCGCCACCGCCACCCAGGTTTCCGTACCCTCCGTGGCCACATCCATACAGAAAACTCTCGGTATCTTCATTCGAGTCAGTAGAGCCTGCCGGCTCTCCATCAGCCCATGCATTGTTTACACCGCCGCCGCCATAAGCATGAAACTCCCAGGTTGGGCTTTCACCATCGCCTCCATTTGTCCCGCCTTTTTTGGGGAAGTCTCCTCCGCCATCCCTACCATTTGGACTTGTGGAAGCCGAGCGTCCTACTGAGGTAACCGAGCAACAATCGGAGTAGGCCCCGCCACCGCCACCGGCCACCATGAGCGTAACCCAGCTATCCGTTCCTTTTTTATTCAGAAACAAACCGGTGCCGGCGCCACCGTTTGCGCCGCGTGTCCCGGCACTTTCAACTATGGCGCCTTTACTGCCAAGGATGAGCCGCAGATTATCCTGATTTTTAAGCTGGTTTGCACCAGTTCCAATCCGATAATAAGCCTTCATGGTAGCACCTTCCCCTCCTGCTACCAAGAGCGGGTTGGCTAAACTATGATTCGCACGGGCTCCACCATCTCCACCTCTGATTTCTACATATAAATAGGAATAACTCAGCTGTGCAGGCACAATCAAATTAATTTGTTTGCCAGTATACGTAACGATGTATTGCTTGTCATCGTTGAGCATTTGCAGCGGGAACCACCCTGCTTTGGCATTGTCCACGGCCCACTTCCCGTCTGCTTGCTGGGCAGCAGTCCAGAAATCGGTTTGTGCAGACAGTGTCCGGGATCCCATCATGCCAATCAGCAAGATCAGGATCATTTTATTTCTTAACATGATCAGAATTAATTTTTTGAAACTGATAGGTTTTATTTGATTTTAGGAGCATTCCGAGCGTGTTTGGATAAAGGAGAAAATTTTGACTCTTTTACTCCTGAATCGTGAACTGCTGTGCTGCCGAGCCGTTGCAATCGTAGATCTGTACATTTGATCGCTTGCCGTACACACCGTCTGTATTGTACTCGATCTGCATGCACTTGCCCGGGTTAACTACCGAGCGGATCGATCGGGTCATACCGTCGTAAATCCATTTTTGCGCGTTGCTGCCGTTGCAGTTGTAGAGCTGGATGTTGTTGCCGTTGGAAGTATTGCTCTGGCTGAGATCGATACACAGGTTTTGGTGATCGCGCATCTTGATGGCCAGGCCGTCGAAGTACCATTGTTCGGCTGTGTTGGTGTTGTCTTTGGTCCACAACTGAATGTTGGAGCCCGATTCGGCGCCGGTATGTGAGTGCACCGCAAAGCCGGTGGCTATTACCGGAACGATATGTTTGACGTTTGCCGGATTGCTTACCGTTGTAGCGCCATCGACATTCCACTTCTGGTTGTTATTTGAATATTGGCAATCCCACAACTGGAGGTTGACATTCGAGGTCGATGCACTACCGTTGGCGGCGTCAAAGCATTTGTCCGAATTCACCGAAGAATGGATTGTTTTGAAGAGGCCATTGTACACCCAATGTTGGGCGTCGGTACCGTTGCAATCCCAGAGCTGAATATTGGTACCATTGCTCGTATTGCTATTGCTTAGGTCCAGGCATTTGCCGGAATTCAACATGGAGTGGATCGTGCGATCTATTGGGTGAAAGAACCACTTTTGATTGTTATTGCTATGGCAACTGTACGTTTGAATATTCGTACCATTGTCGGTATGGCTGGCATAGTCGTCAATACACTTACCCGTGTTATAGGCGAATTTGATTTGTCTGAAGAGCTGAGCAGAATTCAGGAATTCGTACCGGACAAATCCATCCTGGGTATCGCTTGTATTGCCATTTCTGATCTTATTCGAGTACTTGGCCATATCGCTGTTCAGGTAGCTTCCGCCACCGCCGCCTTCCCACCCAAGTTTGCCATATCCGCCACCGGAGTAGCCACCGCCACCGCCACCGCCGGAATCACCCATTCCGCCCAGACAAAATCCGGAACCGCCTTTTTGGTTGCCCGTGTAGCCATTTTGTACATCACTCTCACCGGTTGGCAGTCTGGTGTTATCATGATCTTCACCTTGCCAACAATGCTCACATAAGATGCCATGTCCGGAGTACGCCGAAGTAGATGTGTTTTCGGCCAAATAGTCAAAAAAGCCATTATTACCACCAGATCCACCACTTCCATCATTTTTGCCACCATCCCCGCCATTCTCGGTGATTTCCGCAGACCGACCAGGTCCTTTTACCAGGCAGCAATCGGAATAGGCTCCGCCACCGCCGCCGGCCACGATCAGCAGGCGCCATTCGGCCTCATTTGGTCTTTTAAATAGCACGCCGGTACCGCCGCCGCCGGTGCAGCCGATCAGGCCTTGCCCGATTCGTGTTTCCCCTTTCTGACCTATGATAATTCGCACAGCTGACCCTGGCGGTATTTGATTGGCGCCTGTCCCAATTTCGAAAACACCTTCGATGGTCGCACCGGAGCCTCCGTTTACCGTAAAGCGCGTGGATCCGTCAATTTCTTTGACTTGCCTTTTACCACCATCCGCTCCTTCGGCATGAATATAGAGGTATTGATTCGTAGCTGTTTGCGGCACTACAAAGTCATAAGCCAAATCGCTGCTGGATTTGAATCCCAGTGTTTGCAAACTGCCGGTAACCAGCTCCGGATCACCGGAATTGCCTTGGAATAAGGTACTGTTGTTATAGAAAAGGGCTTTGCCATTTCCGTCGGTACGCATTGAACCTAGTGCTTGAGGAGTATAAAAGCCGAAAAACAGCAGGGCCATGCAGATCATCAGGAGCAGGGATTTGCAATTGAACTTTTGCGTTTTCATCTATTTAAATTTTTTACTATTTCGTGTTTGAAAATCTTTGTGCTGCAAAAGTGCAGTATGCATTTTCCTGATTCTTGCACTATTGTTTTGGATTGCAGGACTATTGTTTTACAATACTGTCAGATAAAAAAATGCTCTGGCACAGGGTTGAATCCTGTGCCAGAGCATGATCAATAGAGTGGCCGGTAATTTCTACCATATTACTGGGCATTTTTCTCACAGATTTTACGCAGATAAGTTTGCACAGATTTTACACAGAAAATTCTGTGCAAAATCTGTGCAACATAAAAATGTCCAGTAGTGAGAATTACTACCCTTATTCCTGGATCAAAAACAGCTGCGCAGCCGAGCCGTTGCAATCGTAGATATCAACATTGGCGCGTTTGCCATATGCACCATCAGTATTGTACTCGATTTGCATGCACTTATCCGGGTTGATCACCGAGCGGATCGATTTCGTCATCCCGTCGTAGATCCATTTCTGGGCGTCGGTGCCGTTACACCCCCACAACTGGATGTTGTTGCCGTTGTTGGTGTTGCTCTGGCTGAGGTCGATGCACAGGTTTTGGTGATTACGCATTTTGATGGCCAGGCCATCGAAATACCATTGTTCGTATTCATTGGTATTATCCTTGGTCCACAACTGGATGTTGGAACCCGATTCAGCGCCGGTATGCGAATGCACCGCAAAGCCGGTGGCTATTACAGGAACGATATGTTTGACGTTTGCCGGATTGCTCACTGTCGTAGCGCCGGAGATAAACCACTTTTGGTTGTTATTCGTGTATTCGCAATCATACAATTGAACGTTTACACCTGAGCTAGGGGTATTAATTCCATATTTTGCATCCAAACATTTGTCCGACCACGAACCTGAGTGGATCGTTTTAAAGATGCCATTGTACACCCATTTTTGAGCAGTGGAGCCATTGCAATCCCATAGTTGGATGTTGTTACCATTGGATGTATTGTTATTACTGAGGTCCACACATTTAGCAATATTCAATTGCGAGCGGACCGAGCGATCTTCCGGATTGAAGTACCACTTTTGTGCGTTGGTGCCTAACCAGTTATGGGTCTCTATGTTCGAACCATTGCTGGTACTGTTGCCATTGTTTTGAATACATAAGTTGGAATTATAGGCGAAGCGTATACTCTTAACGGGCGAATCACCGACCAATTCTAAGGAAGCATACCCAGGCTGCGCGCTGGTGGTGGTGCCCTGCCCATAGGACAATACAAAGGCGGTTTCCTTGGACGTATTCAGATAGGAAGTTCCTGCGGTATTAGAATAATCTCCATCGTTTGCGTTTCCACCAGTGTAGCCACCGCCGCCGCCAGCGTAACCTGATGCTGTATTGCCGTCACCACCTGCGCCAAAACCCCAGCCACCCTGTGGGCCGGTATCATCACAATATCCGCCGGTTGGCTCTCCTGCATTCGGACCTCCCGACCATCCGGCTTTGGCATGGTTACCGTACTTAATCGTTGAACTTCCGGCCGTATGTTGTTCATCATCTCCAAATGCACCGGCTCCTCCACCTTGTTCAGGGTCAGATAAACCGCCTTTCCCATCACCTTCCGTTCCCTGACTGTAAGCGAGACCAGGTTCGCCATAAGTTCTGCCCTCAATCAAATCAAATGCAGCTCCGCTGCCGCCACCGGCGACCATAAGCAGCGTCCACGTTTGTGTGCCTACCTCTTTATAGGCAATACCAGTACCACCGCCACCACCTGCTCCGGTGCTGCCTGCGGTTTGTCTGGATTCTCCTCCTCCTCCCACCATAAATCGCAGCGTAGAACCTGGTTTCAGGTTATTAGAAGCAGTTCCAATTTTGAAATATGATTTTAGAAAGGCCCCGCTGCCGCCGCCGACTGTAAAATCTTTAAATGCATTTTTAAAACGGATACTTCCACCATCTCCCCCGACGGCTGTCAACACGATGTATTGATCGGTCGTTTGAGGAATGACATAATCATGGTAATGACCTTCATAATGGAAAGGGACAACCTGGGCCGAGAGTTGAACGGCGCTTCCGAAAAAGAGCAAGCCCAACATGGGCAATACGTTGGTATAGAACTGGAAAAAACTATTGTTATCTTTCATGATGTTATTCTATTGCGTTGAAAACTATTTAATACAAAGGTGCAGGGGATAGTTTTCAGGTTCTTGTACCATTGTTTTGAATGCTTGGACTATTGTTTAGGTGTGACATCTGGCAAAAACATGAGTCATCCCGAATTTTCTGGTCAGAAAAATTCGGGATTTTAATTGCAGAATATTAGGCAAGTCGCTGGTAATGAAACTTTCTGTTCTTTTTGCCTTGTGCAAAAGAACCAAAAAAATCAGGCTGTATGTAAATCCCGCGATTTTGCTTGAAATCTCCGGCGGTGTAAAATCCCAACTCAACTCTCCTCCCTTCGTCGTCGCTCAAACAAGGTTTTGCTAAAACCGCCTCCGATTTCGCAAAATCCGGATTTGCATAAGGCCGATCTACACCTTTGTTTATCAATTCGTTAAATAAAAACATGAGTCGCCCCAAAAAAATTCGGGATGACTCATGTTAACAGTTGGAAAGAACCTTCCTTTTTTACTCCTGAATCAGGAACTGCTGCGCGGCCGATCCATTACAATCCTGGATATCTATATTTGACCGTTTGCCGTATGCGGGATCTGCGTTGAGTTCGATCTGCATGCACTTGCCCGGGTTGATGACCGAGCGGATCGATCGATTCATACCGTCGTAGATCCATTTCTGGGCGTTGGTGCCGTTGCAGCCCCACAACTGGATGTTGTTGCCGTTGTCGGTGTTGCTGTCGTGCAGATCAATGCAGAATTCCTGGTGATCGCGCAATTTGATGGCCCAGCCGTCGAAATACCAGTTTTCGGAGGACAGGGATGCATCCTTGGTCCAGAGCTGGATGTTGGAGCCCCATACATTTCCAAGAGCGGAGGCCACCGCAAAGTTGGGCGCCAATACCGGGATGATGTGCTTCACGTTTGCCGGATTGCTCACCGTCGTCGCGCCATCGATTACCCACTTCATATTGTTACTGGAATAGTTACACTCCCACAATTGGAGGTTGACATTATTGGTCGACGCGCTGCCGTTGGCCGCATCAAAGCATTTGCCCGAATTCACCGACGAGTGGATTGTTTTGAAGAGGCCGTTGTACACCCAGTGCTGGTTATCGTTGCCACTCGTACAATCCCACAACTGGATGTTGGCGCCGTTACTGGTGTTTCCACCACTCAGGTCCAGGCATTTATCAAGATTCAACTTCGAGCGGATTGTACGATCTTCAGAGTTAAAGAACCACTGTTGGTTTGAGTTGCCCGTACAAGTATAAGATAGGATGTTATTTCCGTTGGCTGTTCGGCTACCGTAGTCGTCAATACACTTGTTGGTGTTGTATGCGAACCGGATTGATTTAAAAAGAGGGCCATCAATGAACTGATAATTGATAAAGCCATCCCCGGAAGAAGTAGTTGTTCCATGCACCACAGCATAACCAATTTTCGCATAAGTAGCATGGTAAAAGCTGCCCCCACCCTTGCCTGTGATAACTTCCCCACCATTTTCTACTAATGCATCCGGGACATCACCACCGCTGTATCCACCACCCCCTCCTGTACGATAAGTTAGAGCCTGAGGGGTACTTCCTCCACCGCCAAAGCCCCAGCCGCTATTCTCGCCGCCATTCCTCCGGTTGGCGCCCCATTATCCGGCCCTCCGGGCCACCCCGGGGAACCACCATGCGCTGTTGGCCACGCGCCGGCGGTCATGCTTTCACCTTGCGAAAAAGCGCCGCCGCCGGCTCCTGACAGATCTACTTTTGCAGCCCAATATGAATTAAGGACGTTTCCCCCTACTCCGGTTGACAAGCTCGGTTGCGTAGCTACGATACCCCCGCCGGGTTTGCCGGCGACCTCCCAGGTGCAACAGTTACCCAAGCCCCCGGAACCTGCTCCTGCCACCGCTAAGAGTTGCCATTTGTCATTTTGCCCCGGCCCCTTAAAGGCCAGACCGGTGCCGCCTCCGCTACCGGCGCCGTGATAATCCGTCCCACTTGTTGAGTTTTCCCCACCTTTCTCTCCGGCAATAAACCGGAGAGTTGAACCAACGGGGACCTGCCCTGAGCCACTCCCTATTTCAACCACAAGCACAACGGTAGCTCCTTCTCCGCCCGGGGACCACTTATGTGAAGTTGAGCGGCGAAAACGGCCTCCATCGGCGCCTTCCAGCCGCAGGTATAGGTATTGCCCCTCCGCTGAGGGAGGGATGGTCAGGTCGAGATAGGATTTGTTTTGATACGGAACGGTATATCGATACCCATCCGCTAAAAGTTGACCCGAATTATTATAGTAGGTCTGGGCCTTTATTTTTGGCAGGACAATGGCAAGCAGAAATAAAGCAAGCATTGCAATGAATTTTATTTTTACTGCTGACTTTTTCATTTTTCAAATTTTTTAATCCTTTCTTCAATGACTTGATGAGGCAAAGGTGCATGCTTTGTCCAGCTCAATATTTGACTATTGTCTTGTATTCTTGGACTATTGTTTAGAAAGCGTACCAGGTACAAAAAATGCCCCGACACAGGCCTGAAACCCATGCCGGGGCATTTTAATGGATAGAAGAACAATATGCTTTTTACTCCTGGATCAAAAACTGCTGCGCCTCCGATCCGTTGCAATCCTGGATATCTATATTTGACCGTTTGCCGTACACATCGTCGCGTTGAGTTCGATCTGCATGCACTTGCCCGGGTTGACCACCGAGCGGATCGATCGATTCATACCGTCGTAGAGCCATTTCTGCGCGTTGGTGCCGTTGCAATTGTACAACTGGATGTTGTTGCCGTTGGTGGTGTTGCTCTGGCTGAGATCGATGCACAAGTTCTGATGATCCCGCATCTTGATGGCCCAGCCGTCGAAGTACCATTGTTCGGCCGTGTTGATATTGTCTTTGGTCCACAGTTGGATGTTGGAACCGGATTCGGCGCCGGTATGGGAGTGTACCGCAGAGGTCGGCGCCAATACCGGGACGATGTGCTTGACGTTTGCCGGATTGCTCACCGTCGTCGCGCCATCGATTACCCACTTCATGTTGTTACTGGAATAGTTACACTCCCACAACTGGAGGTTGACATTGTTGGTCGACGCGCTGCCGTTGGTAGCATCAAAGCATTTGCCCGAATTCACCGACGAGTGGATCGTTTTGAAGAGGCCATTGTACACCCAGTGCTGGTTATCGTTGCCACTCGTACAATCCCACAGTTGGATGTTGGCGCCGTTACTGGTATTTCCACCACTAAGATCCAGGCATTTATTGAAATCTAATGCGGAGTGGATCGTGCGATCTGTTGGGTGAAAGAACCACTTTTGCGCGTTGCTGCCATTGCAGTCCCACGACTGGATGTTGTTGCCGTTGCTGGTTCCGCTGCCATTGTCGTCAATACACTTATTCGTGTTATAAGCGAATTTGATTGGTTTGTAGGTAGCAGAATTGCTAAAATTATACAGGATGAAACCATCTTCTGTACCCATGGTAGGATCGTTCTTGATCATCACGATGTTCGTGATCGCCATATGTTCGGTATTCAGGTAACTGCCGCCACCTCCGCCGCCATGATAGCCGGTACCATTGCCGCCACCGGAATAGCCACCACCGCCACCGCCGGCAATATCTCCGTCACCGCCTGGACCTAACCCAAATGTTATATAGTGCGAATCCCATTCAAAAACATCATAAGTACTATAATCGTTATCAGGTTCACCCGGCAATATGGTTGGATTCCTATCTCCCCCTGTCCACATACAATTATAATCAAAAACTCCAGAACCGGGATAGGCGCCCAACTTTTCCTCTCCATCCATGCCATTCGTCCCACCAGCGCCGCCATTGTTGCCACCACCTTTTCCACCATCCCTGCCCGTTTCAGCAGACCTTCCATCCTCCGCACCACTACAACAATATGAAAAGGCGCCACCGCCACCCCCGGCCACTTGTAGTAAGCGCCACGCGGTTTCATTATACCGCTTCATAAAGACTCCAGTCCCAGCACCGCCGCTACAACCGGAGGTAGTTCCGCCCGTCCGCGTGCGACCCTTTTTACCGACAAAAACCCGGAGGAAGGAACCTGGAGGGATCTGATTAGCCCCAGTTCCGATCTCATAGGTGCCTATGATCGTTGCTCCTGAACCTCCCTTCGCGGTGACGCCACCAGGGACATCCTTTTTTCCTCCATCACCACCTTCCGTGTAGATGGTAAGATAATTGTAGCCACTGTTCCAGGGAACCTGGAAGTCTTCCGGCATGCCCGTGGCGCCAATCCACTGCCACCCGTCCGTTTCCAGGGAGTTGATTGTTGTGCCGGATTGCCAAACCGTTTGGTCAGTACTGCTGACCAGTACCAGGTTGCGGTTCGACTGCAGCCAGAGTTTGTTTCCGCCAATCGTGCCGGCACTCCAGACCACCTTATTGTTCTGGTCTTTGATCAACAATTTGCCATCGCTTTCCTGAAAGTACAAAGTGGCTCCGGTTCCTCCTGTATTCGAGCTCCACAGGATCTCCCGGTCGTAAAAGCGAAGGGTAAGATTGCCATCCTCTTCCCAGGTCAGTTTGACTTTCTGGTTTTCCAGCAGCACGCCGTGCAGGCTGGTAGGGAGTATGCCTGTTGTTTGGCTGGAACCGGGAATCGGCAGTTGGCCTTTTAGTAAGGAAACTGGCGTCGAAGCTGAAGTTTCCGGAGTATAAAAGCCGAAAAAAAATACGGCTATACAGCTCATTACGAGCAAGGATTTGAAATTGAACTTTTGCGTTTTCATCTATTTAAATTTTACTATTTCGTGTTTGAAAATTATTGTACGGCAAAAGTGCTGCGCACATTTTCCTGATTCTTGCACTATTGTTTTGGATTACAGGACTATTGTTTAGGATGTGGCTGGATTACCCTCAATTGTATATCATGTTGCTCCGCCCTTATCAACCCCACCCCCATCCCTCCCACGCCAATGGCGTGGAGGGGCCCTGATTACCCACAAGTTGGTTGAAATGTTTTTAATAGGATCGAAATCGACAAGTCATCTTTGGCAAATTGCGCGCTACCGGGTCAACCCCACCCCCGGCCCCTCCCCAAGGGGGCGGGGAGCCGTAGCGTCGACCGCTTTTATTACCCCAAATTCAAAGGCAATAGTGTAATCTACGGTGTATGTCGCGTCTCCCCTCCCCCTTGGGGTTGCCAGAGGCGGAGCAAATTGTTCCATCAAAGACCACAATTCAAGTTTTAATACTTTACAGTAAAATCAGCCAACTTGTGGGTAATCGGGAGCCACGCCATCGGCGTGGGAGGGGATGGGGGTGGGGTTGATACGGCAAGAAGGTACTATTGAGCCCCTGACTCGCATGAATCAGGGGCTCAATAGGCAGGAGCGAATACTTTATTCTTTACTCCTGAATCAGGAACTGCTGCGCAGCCGATCCATTGCAATCGTAAATATTTACATTCGACCGCTTACCGTACACACCGTCGGTGTTGTACTCGATCTGCATGCACTTGGCCGGGTTGATCACCGAGTGGATCGCTTTCGTCATCCCGTCGTAGATCCATTTCTGCGCGTTGGTGCCGTTACAACCCCACAACTGGATGTTGTTGCCGTTAGAGGTGTTGCTGCTGCTGAGGTCGATGCACAATTCCTGGTGATCACGCATTTTGACGGCCAGGCCGTCGAAATACCATTGTTCGGCTGTATTGGTATTATCCTTGGTCCACAGCTGGATGTTGGAGCCCCATTCGGCGCCGGTATGCGAGTGCACCGCAAAGTTTGGCGCTAATACCGGGACGATATGTTTCTTATTTGAAACACTGGTCACCGTCGTAGCGCCAACCATGTTCCACCGTTGAGCGTTAATATCTTTGCAATCCCAGATCTGGATATTGGTGCCGTCGGTAGTATTGGCGTTGACCAGGTCCAGGCATTTTCCCGAGTTTACCTTGGAGCGGATGTTTCTGGTCAGGCCGTCGTAAACCCAAAACTGATTATCATTGCCATCCTGACAATCCCACAATTGGATGTTGGTGCCGTTGTTGGTATTTCCACCGCTCAGGTCGAGGCATTTATCGGTATGACTGGCCAGGCGGATTTTATTGTTTCGCAGGAACCAGCCCTGGTTGAGGTTGTAATCGCCACAGGTCCAGATCAGGATATTATTCCCATTGGAAAGCCCTCCGGCCGCATTGTCAATACACTTTGCAGTAGTCTGCGCAGCGGCCAGCCTGATGGAAGGCAATACAAGATCGGTTGGGCTTACGGGATCCAGATCTCCTTTGGAATACGCGGATTCCAGGCCGGATAAGTAGTAAGAGTCGTCGTGTATCCTTTTGGCATACGCTTCCCAGACAGGAAGCTTCGTGAGGTTATATTGTCCTTCGGCTACCTGCAGGTATTGCCGTTGCAATTTACTGGAACAATCAGTGACATACTGGTCGGCCGCCCGGGAAAGCCCTCTGGGGTAAACCGTTATTTCATGTAAAATGTCTGCGTTGGAATAATAAAATGCAGCATTGACTGTCAATTCTTTGTAGGTGATCATGTCGTCTACGGTCACCTTATTCCCAAAAGCTTTTACATACTGGCCCTGAGTGGTATAAAACTTTACCCGTTTAAGGTTTGGCCTGTTTACCCATTCCTGGATGAAAGCTTCACTTCCGGCATTGGGAGAGCCGAAGGCCACAAAGTGGACGATCTTATCGGACAATAGTGGCGCATAATCGGCCATAAAGTATTGGGATAGTACGCCGCCTTTTGAGTGTCCGGTCACGATCAGTTTGTCGAATGCCGAATTGTGATCCTGAAACCAGGTTTCCAGGCCGTGCGCACGCAGATTCAGCCACTCCTGATAAAAGAAACTATGTACATCCTTGCTGGGGTCCGTATTGCCATTCCAGGGCCAGGTGATAAAACCGCCACGGACCCCGCTTTCCAAATTGGCATCCGTAGAAACCCCCGGGAATGCCAGCCAGGCCACCCGATCGGCGATTGTGACCAAGGCGTATGTTTTTCCGGAAGACCCGTCATACTCGGTGGTTGATCGGGTGAACAGGGTAGCGTTGTTCATCATTTTTGTCCAGGTATCTGAGTTGTGATACTTCTCCCAGAGATCCGGCCAGTATTGGGTCGATTCCAGAAATGCCGCATTTTGATCGGATTTTGTGCCTTTCTCGGCCATGCGGGAGAGCAGGGCTGCGTACACATCTTCACTATACGTGACCGTTTGGGCCATTACGGGGCTGCTGTATTGGATGACAGCAAAGAAGAGGAATGCTTTCCACATCTGGCGGAAAGCCTTTTTCTGATTGTTCATCTTTTTAAATTATTTATTCGTGCTTGGAAATTTTTCTATTGCAAAAGTGCAGGGGATAGATTTCGGGGTCTTGTACCGGTGTTTTGAAGCCATCCGCTTGCCGCTTAAACAAAGGCAAATTGTTTTTTTAATGCACTCATCTCTATCTGGTTTTTATTATCCAGTTGAATACAGATAAAGATCCCTTCGCCGGCCAGTGGGCGTGCATTGTGTTCGGTGCCGGCAGGAATGAAGACTGTTGCCGGCGCTTTGATTTTTTGCCTCTCCCCTTCAAGTTCAATTTCATATTCCATTTCCGATCCGAGCGGAAGTAAAATGTTGAACTCATCGAAATCATGGGTATGAGGCACGGCAAAATCCGTGGGATTTGTAAAGTAATCTTTAGTGAGCACGTGGCAGGCTACGTGAAAGCCTTCTCCCTCAAAGTCGCGATTGCTCATCAGGGCATAGCGAAGGATCCCGTTTACGTCGATGTGATTGGCGATCATGCCAAAGGGTTCGAACTTCCCTTTTGTGATCAGACTATCCATAACTGCATTTCCATTTTGACGTTCCATGGGTCCGGAATTTTGCGTTTGAAAAATGAAACTGTATTGTGGTATACAATGCAAAGGTGCCGGCTTTGACGAAGCGAAATCCTGACTATTGTTTTAGATGTTTGGACTATTGTTCAGAATGTGGCCGGAACGAATCTGAGTTACGCAAATCAAGGGTTCAAATGATCATAATTCACTTCAACGCTTGCCCTGGCGGGTATATCGAGAAAAACATGAGTCATGTGAATCAGGGGCTAAATTTCTCCACCAAGCCCGTAGGGCTGTCATTATTGTAGAATTAAGACGCGCGAGATGATAGCGCCGTAGGTGCGGCATTATAATGACACGCCTACGGCGTTTATAAAACCGCGGAGCAACCATTTTCTACAATAATGGCAGCCCTACGGGATTTATTCGAAGGTGATATTGCCAATTTAGCTCCTGATTCGCATGAGCCATCCCGAATTTTTAAAATAGAAAAATTCAGACTCTATGTTTGCCGCATTGAGGTTCATGGGGTTAATACGCTGAGTTGAAAATTGCTTCGAGTGAAGAGTTAACTTTAGAGTGTCAAAATCATCGTTAACCATTCAACTCGAAGCAAAAATGAAAAGTGAAATTAGGCAACTTGACTTTAGCGACCAAGAAATCTATGTTGGAATAGATGTACACCGAAAGAGTTGGCGCACCACTATTCACTTGGGCGAATTCCAGCAAAAACGATCAACCTGTCGCCTCCCAGCCCAGAGTCTTTATCCGATTACTTGAGGCGGCACTATCCCAATGGGAAGTATTTATGTGCTTACGAAGCGGGTTATTGTGGATTTTGGGTACAGGAACAACTGATAGAACAAGGTATCGAGACGATCGTGGTTCATCCGGCAGATGTCCCGACTACAGATCATGAGCGCCAGCACAAGGATGATGTTCGAGATAGCCGTAAGATTGCCCGAGCCTTGCGTAATGGTGAATTGAAGGCATTTTATTCCCACCAAAAGCAGCAACAGGATCGGGCTTTAGTACGACGCCGTTTTGCTGTAGCAAGTGATCGGCGCCGAGCGATGACGCGCATTAAAATGTATTTGCATTTTATAGGGCTTTATCCCCCACAAGGCGTGATGGCAGATTGGACTTGGACCAAAACGTTTATCCAATGGCTACAAAGGCAAGCACAGAACGACCAGGTTTTGAATTCCTTATTGGACGAGTATGCGGCTGTGCGGCAAAGAGAACAGGCTATAGTGAAGCAACTGCATCAGTTATTCGCAAACGACTATTACGGGCCGCAGATGAAACTCCTGCGTAGCGTTCCGGGAGTCGGATTTTTTACAGCCATCCAGTTATTGACGGAAATTGGCGATATGAGACGCTTTAAAACCCTGGATAAACTCTGTGCCTATCTGGGGCTTGTGCCTCAAACACATAGGAGCGGCGACACGGATCAGGCTAATCGGCGAACCACCCGAGGAAATAAACGTCTGCGTAGTGCCCTGATCGAATGCTCGTGGAAAGCCATCCAACAAGATACTGAACTAAGCCTTTGTTACCTGAAATTGAGAAAACGCTTCGATGGCCCGCATGCCATCATTAAAATTAGCAGAAAAGTACTCAATCGAATCCGCCGAGTGTGGCTCACAGGCCAACCCTACACCCCAATCCAAAACACCTGAAAACCTACACAACAAGTTGCTCAT
The DNA here is from genome assembly GCA_020636075.1 of Lewinellaceae bacterium. Classification (GTDB taxonomy): domain Bacteria; phylum Bacteroidota; class Bacteroidia; order Chitinophagales; family Saprospiraceae; genus M3007. Next base: position 64,925 of record JACJYO010000003.1, read on the forward strand.
TAAATGCCATAAATAAGTCCCGGAGCAGACCGCTTAGTCATCCCTGCGGCTATTCACCCAAGGTGAAAAAGTCCGCTTAATCTCAGACTCCGGCCTCCCGTTTTAGCAAAATGATCTGGAATCTTGCGGCATCAGCCTATTGAAGGGCCGCTAATAGAAGAGTATTTGGGCATATTTATGGACACGATCAACAAACCCTCAAAAGCGTGAAGGGACGACGAACATCGCGCCCCTTCAAATAGATTTTTTGTGCCGAAAATCCTCCAGATGCCTAAAAATAACCTGAAAGAACAAATAATGCTCTTCACTCTTGGTTAGCAACATAGAGGGATGACTCATGTTGGGTGAAGCGAAATTTTATTCCTTACTCCTGGATCAAAAACTGCTGCGCCGTCGATCCATTGCAATCCTGGATATCGACGTTTGAACGTTTGCCGTAAACGCCATCCGTGTTTTTCTCGATCTGCATACACTTGGCCGGGTTGATCACCGAGCGGATCGATTTCGTCATACCGTCGTAGATCCATTTCTGGGCGTTGGTGCCGTTGCAGCCCCACAACTGGATGTTGTTGCCGTTGTTGGTATTGCTGTTGCTGAGGTCAATGCAAAGGTTATGGTTAACAAGCATCTTGATAACCAGGCCATTGAAATACCATTGCTCGGCTGTATTGGTATCGTCTTTGGTCCACAGTTGGATATTAGAGCCATATTGTTCACCGGTATGGGAGTGTACGGCAAAGTTGGGCGCTAATACCGGGACGATGTGTTTCTTGTTTGAAACATTGCTCACCGTCGTAGCACCATCGATAGCCCATTGCTGCGCGCCGATCTCTTTGCAATCCCAGAGCTGGATGTTGTTCCCGTTGCTGGTGATGCCGTTAACCAGGTCCAGGCATTTTTCCGAATTTACCTTTGAGCGGATGTTTTTGGTCAGGCCGTCATAAACCCATTTCTGGGCATCGGTGCCATTACAATCCCAGAGTTGGATATTAGTACCGTTAGCGGTGTTGCTATTGTTCAGATCCAGGCATTTGTCCGTATGATTGGCCAGGTGGATCTCTGAATTGGTTAAAATCCAGACTTGATTGGGATTATTATCCTGACAGTCCCACAACAAGATGTTGTTGCCGTTTTGCAGGCCGCCCGCCCGGTTGTCAATGCACTTGTTCAGCGCCTTGTTCAATTGGATCGTGTGTAAGGTATAAGGGAAAGGGTAGGTCTCCATGGCTCGCTCCAGGGAACTCACGCCGCAGACCGTGATCTCGCCAGTCCTGGGTGTCATGGTTGGAGCATTTATCCACTGGAGGGTAAAGGCAGGCTTAAGGTAAGTATTGTCGATAAAGCTTCCTGCCCCCCCGCCATTGTAACCTTCACCGCCACCGCCGCCACCGGAATAGCCACCACCGCCGCCGCCGGCCCCGGCGCGATTCCACCCCTCATTATAACCAGATCCGCCTCCGCCAAATCCATAACCGCCATCAATATAAAACTCACTATCACCACCGGATGCACCGCCCACCGGCGCTCCGGCAGCGTTCATCCCTGCAGCCCCGTCCGAATCTTTTTTTTCATAACCTGTGGGATGGCTCGAACCGCCCTTATCGTAAGCATGCAGACCGGAGCCATAAGCGCCGCCTCCGGCGCCACCATCCGTATTGCCGTCTATGGCTCCCATGCCGTCAGTGCCGCCGGCAGAGGTAGCGCTGCTGTATTTACCAGCATTCGCCGGATCGTCTCCGGAACCGTAACCGTTCTCCCAGGTGTTGGCGCTACTACCGGTGTGATATTTCCCGGCGCCGCCGCCACCACCGGCCACCATCAGGATATGCCAATTGGTAGAATCTTTTCCACGCCAGGCTATTGCTGAACCACCGCCACCACTGCCGAACTGCCCCCGGCTGCGTCCGTTACCACCGGGTATGAAACGCAGAGTAGACCCTGGCTTTAATTCCCCCGGATTACTCCCAATCGGGATGAGTGCCCAGAGCTCGGCGCCACCGCCGCCGCCTTTTCCCACATTATTGCCGGCGCCGCCGTCTCCCCCCCTGACATACGCGTAAAGTATTTTACTCGTAACGTTCAGCGGGAGGATATAGTCATAATAGTGGTTGGCATCTGATTCCACATAGGTAAACGTCGTATTGCCCATATTGAGCGAGGGCTGGCCAATTGCTGCAATAGCCGAGAGCAGCAGGCAATACAAGAACAGGTACTTGCCTGTTTTGAACTGATTCTTTAGCTTTTTCATTTTAATTATTTTTTTCCTTTCAGGTGTTTTTCCTACTTGTGTTCGAAAATGTTCTTGGTACAAAAGTGCAGGGGGTAACCTTGACGTTCTTGGAGCATTGTTTTGAATAGTTGGATTATTGTTGAAATTGAATTGAGCGAAAAAAACTTGAGCCATCCCGAATCTTTCAGTTTTGAAAAATTCGGGATTTTTTATTGTTAAAAACAGTTTAAAATATTGTACATCAGCGCATTGCGTTCTTTTTGCCTTGATGCAAAAAGAACCAAAAAAATCAAGGCTGTATGCAAATCCCATGATTTTGCCTGAAATCTCCGGCGGCACAAAACCAAACTCGCTCCTCCTGCGTCGTCGCTCAAACAAGGTTTTGTCAAAAACCGCCTCCGATTTCGCAAAATCAGGATTTGCATAAGGCCGGTCTACGCTTTTGTATATCAATCTATTAAATAAAACATGAGTCACCCCAAAAATTTGGAGTGACTCATGTTTAGCCCAAGTAAGCCACAGGTCAACCGTTATTTCAAACGGTCATTTCTTAACAAACCTCCAGGTTTTTTCCGACGACCCATTTCGGATTTTTAAAAAATATAAGCCACCAGGCGCACTGATAGGAATGGTCACGGCCTTGGTGTTTTTGATCTTTTTTTGACTGATTAGCCGGCCTTCCATGTCGAAGATTTGTATTTCCGCATGTTGGATCTGTTCCTGAAACAAGAGGTTTAGGGTATCCGCCACGGGATTGGGGAACAACGAGATGCCTCCACCTAATTCCGTCCGATTAACACCAACAAAGGTTCCTTTTACAAAAGGAGCAACAATAGCAGCCGATTCCTGATCAAAAATATCCTTTGTATAGAACCGGACAAAGTACTCCTGGTTGTTGGGCAGGTTGCTGATATCCACCGTTGCATTCCGGAAATGTGGTTTGATATGATCAAACGCAACGAGCGGAACTCCGATCAGCTGAACGTTATCATAGATCCGAAGATGATACGAATACTGCGGCGACAGGGAATCCACTACATCCCAGCTAACCTTCAGGTTTTCATTATCCGCTTCCAGCAGGAGGTTTTCAATTGCCCCGGCTGGGAAACCCGGTTCTGTTGCCGTTACAGGCAAGTGGAGCAATACATTGGCCTCATTGGTAACGGGCATGGTAGTGCCCCCGCTGGTCATGAAGTAGTACGCACTGTCGATTACGCCGCCATCGTAGTTATCGATGTAGTTTACCGTTCCGGCATCGGGGTACACCCGGTCGAAATAACTCTCATCGAAGGGGAGCCAACTGTTGTCCGCTGTTTTTCGCTTCCACCCGTTTTGGTGATGGACGGTTCTGGCCTGCTGGCCATTGCCAAGCCAGTCTTCGATAAACGAGCTGGTGCGGGTGTTGAATTTCAGGTTCGGAACCGGGTATTTCATCGTGACCAGGTGGTGCCAGGTCTTATTGTGCTGGTCAAAAACCCAGTACCCGAAATACGTGTACTTGTTGTCGGTACTCCAGGCTCTGGAAACCAGGGAATACCATTGATCGGTCTCCCAGCCGATACCAAAGTTCAGCGACCGCAACCCGGTACCTTCACCTCCGAAATTGGCGAGTTCTGTACTGGGATGTGCATAATCGGCGGTGATGGTATCGCTCGAAGTAATAGGGTCCCAGAGCGAATAGATAAAATTCCTCCCGGCCGGGTGTTCCTGCATGCCACAATACCCTCCGGCATCCTGTCCGCTATTCCACAACAATCCGCAGTAATAGGTGTATAAAGGGGATGGCGATGCTACCCGCAGGGTATTGATAATGATATCGCCCGGGGCATCATCCTGGTAATTCAAATACAGCGATGGCGCCCGGTTCTGGGCCGATAGCGATACAACGGTGAAAAGCAAAGCGAGCAAAAAGACAGTGGGTTTGGATTTCATCATTTATTGTTTTGGTTTGGAAGCAGAAACCTGAATAATCCTTGGAAGGCTTATCAGCGAATCTACATTTTCTCTGAATTTTTTTAATGAAAACAGGATTCGGTCTATCTCCTCCTGCGTAGTTATTTGCTCCTGGATCAATGCTTTTGAAATCCCGGCCATGGTTAGTTCGGCCATCAACTTGCCTTCACCCTTTGCATGCACTGGTTGCGCAATTTGCACCGTAATATCCTGGAATCCGGCTTCTTTAAGCAATTGTGGAAGTCGTTGACCAATATTTGCATCCGCCCCTCTTTGATGAAGCAGCCGCTGGTAGAGTTGTACGTAAGACTCAAACCCTGCACAGGCAGGATAACAGAAATGCCCGGAAAAGTCGGTGTCTTCGATAAGCACCCGTCCGCCCGGAGCAATGTTCCTGAAAACATGCCTCAACAGTTTTTCAGGGTTGTTCATATGCGAGCAGAGGAATCGGGCGTAAACCAGATTACAACTCGATATTTCATTGAATTCGAACACATCCTTGCAGACAAAGGAGACATTTTCAATTTGTTGCGCAGCAGCCATATCTGTTGCATATGCTACATTGAGTGCCTCCTTATCCAGGCCCAACACCTCCCCCCTCCCCTGAACGCGTTGCGCTATGTTGAGCGATACTGTTCCAAGTCCGCAGCCCAGATCAAGACAGCTGCCCAATAGTGCATCCTGGTTGGCATTGAGAAACGCGTTGGTAGAAGGGCCAACGGTGCGCGACAGCACTTCCAGCCGGTTTATGCCTTTCAGGCCGCCATGAATTGTGTATTCATTCATCTTTCGTTTCCCTTGAATGTAATAATCAATAGATTTCTAATTGGGCGATGGTTCCTGTGGTCAAGTCGCAAATATGATCGATAGCAATGAATTGCTGCAAAGATTTGCTGATATACCCAACCTGGTAAGGACTATTGTTTCCGTTTCTTGGACTATTGTTTTATAATGTGATCTGATAAAAAAAACAGGAGACATTCGGGGAAAAATCTTCCGCTACGCCTGTTTTATAAACAGCTGTACGTTTGATCTAATGCATCCCAAATCTCTACATTGGGGCAGATATTCCCAAACACGCTAAATCTTTTGCCGGTGTGCCTGCAAGTCTGGTGTCGCCAATGCGCACGGCATCATCACTTTCGAAAACTGCGTTACATTAAGTATACAAAAGGATACAACTATGGCTTCGAATTTATTTCTGCAAAAAAAATCTGATACAGGTAGTTGGCATGCATGGCGTTTTTGGATCGGCCGGCCTATGCTGTGTTTGTACTTGTTTGCCAGCCTCCTATTTGCTCCTGCTTGTGGCGACAGCGGCCAAACCATCAGTCCGGTCCCTAACCTGAAGATCGGGCTTTTGCTCCCAAAATCCGGTGCCGGCCAATCCGTTGGTGAAAGCAGTGAAGCCGCTGCAAACCGGGCACTTCAGGCGGTAAACAATTATCTCGCATCCACTGGCACTACCCTGAAAGCCGAACTGGTCATCAAGGACACCGAGACCAACCCCGACCGGGCACTGGCGCAATTGAAAGCGCTGTATACCGAAGGCGTGCGCCTGGTTGTCGGCCCCTTCGCCAGCGCCAATGCAGCAGCAGTGCTGGATTACGCCAACCAGAACGGCATCGTTTTGCTGAGCCCCGCCAGCCAGGCGAGCAGCCTCGCTATTCCGGATGACAATCTGTTCCGCCTCGTGCCCGGCGACGGCAATCAGGCTGCCGCCATGGAAGCCCTGTTTGATCACGACAGTATTGAGGTCGTGATTCCGGTAGTTCGCAACGATGTGTGGGGCGACGGTCTGGTTGCCGATGTCACGCAGTTACTCACCCTGGAAGGCAAAACCGTCGTAAATCCCATTTTCTACGACCCCTCATCGCTTGACGCCAGTGCCCTGGCTGCACAGGCTGCTGCAGCCATTAATACGGTTTTACTGCAAACACCGGCCGCGCAAGTGGGCGTGTATATGCTGAGTTTTGGAGAAGGATCGGCTATTCTGGAGGCTGCCGCACAAACACCCGATTGCGCCAAAGTGCGCTGGTACGGCAGTTCAGCCTTCGCGAACAATGCCAGTTTGCCGGTGAGCAATCCGGCGGCTGCTTTTGCGCTGCAACAAAAATTCCGCTGCCCCTCTTTTGCCCCCGATCCTGCGGCTGCCGATTTGTGGCAACCGGTTGATCAGCAACTGGCTATTCAACTGGGCCGCCAGCCGGAAGTATTCAGCCTGACCAGCTACGATGCTGTATGGCTCCTGGTTATGGCCTACCGCGCCTGTGCCGACCCGTCTGACATACAGCAGTTTACTTCCACCTTGACCCAACTGGCGCAAAATTATTACGGGATAACAGGGCGCTGCGCGTTTGACGCCGCCGGCGACCGGAAATTTGCTTCCTTCGAGTTTTGGGGCATTGCGCTTCCTGGTTCTGAATATACCTGGAAAGCGTTTGGGCATTATACAAACACGACCGGGCAATTGGTGATTTACTGATTTTTGGTTGGCCATGTTTCTATACCGGCGTGCGTTGGGTGGTTATAATGGATGAGCGGTCAGACGACTTTGAGTCGTCAGACCGCAGAGTGAACCTCGTCTGACGACTCAAAGTCGTCCGACGAGTATAACTTGCCAACGCACGCCGGTAATGAAACATTGTTATCGTGTATTGGGTCGAAGATGGTTTTATATTCGGAAGAAAATTTTTTGTAAAAACTGGCGGCGGCCAGGCTATTGTCGGCGTGACGGCGAGTCGAATTTCCTTTCAACCTCCACCAAAATAGCCGCAACTAAAAGCTTGGGTTAAAATTCAAGGGCTCAACCACGGTCCATCGCCCTTTCTTTTCGCCCTTACTTTTCTACGCTTGACTCTTGCCATGCTACGCTTGGCAGCCTTTATTCTGCGCTCTCAGGTTCCCTGCCCACAATTTTGCCCCATTGTTCAACAAGAAAATCCTTTTTGGAAATGAAAACCTTTTTCAGGATCTCCCTTATTACTACACTCACCCTAGCGCTCGCCGGAGGAACCATCTGGACGCTTTTTGCCAAACGCGAGCACGCCCGGCAAGAGGCGGACGCTGCCTTGAAAACCGTCGCCACGGCGGTAAAAGTTATAACCGTGGAAACCAGCACCGTAGCCTATTCGCTCGACGCTGTAGGCAAAGCCGAGCCATCTGCAGAAGCCGCCATCATCGCTGAAAACCCGGGGCGCATCACCGAATTGTATATGCGCGAAGGCGCTACTGTTACGCGCGGCCATATCGTGGCTGAAACGGATGCCCAGCTACACCGTATTTCGCTCGAAGCCGCCGAATCGTCGCTGCGACAGGCCGAGCGCACCCTGACGCGTCTCGAAAAACTGAAAGCCGAAAACAATGTCACCGAAGCGGAATGGGAAAACGCCGTTTACACGGTAGAGCAAGCCCGTGCCAACGTCGCCACCTGCAAGGAACGCATCGAGGATTCCAAAATACTTGCACCCATCAGCGGAGTAGTGACTAAACGGAATGTGGAGCAAGGCTCGGTCATCCAACCGGGCCAATCGCTCGCGCAATTGACCAACGTTGCTGAGCTCAAAATTGCCGTGCCGCTACCCGAACAGGACATCACCAAAATCAAAAACGGCCAATTGGTGCAAGTCACTTTCGACGCATTGCCGGGTAAAACGACTTCGGGTCGTGTGTTCAACATTGCTGTAGTTGCCGATGAAGCCGGGCGTTTTGATGTGGAAGTCGCCGTGTCAAACACTTCCGGTCAAATTCGTTCCGGCATGAGCGCCCGTGTCCAATTCAGCGGCACTGCACGCAAAAACGTCGTGACAATTCCTAAAACAGCTTTGATCAGTCTTGCCGCCACACCTTCCGTCTTCATTATCAATACCGAAGGCAAAGCGGAACTCCGCGCCATTGAAGTCGGCAGCTCGGTTGGCAGAGACCTGATTGAAGTGCACGCCGGCCTTCAGAGCGGCGATCGCCTTGTAGTGAAAGGCCAGGACAATCTGGAGGATGGCGATTCGCCGAATTTTTAAATCACATTTTTTTCTAGCGTAGCGGGAGTTGTTTCAAAAGGGTTCCTCGCGAAAAACGCGATAATTTTTTCACCGCGAAGGCGCAAAGACGCGGAAAATCATTCTTGGCGTCTTTGCGCCTTCGCGGTGAAAAAGAATAATCTACAACGGGAAATTCTCGGCAAAGACTTTTGAAACAATCCCAGTAAAAACCCGCGCACCCCCAACACCCGAATTCAACAATTTAAAAACACCTTTCAGTAATGTCACTCACAGAATTATCCATAAAAAAGCCGGTAATAGTACTTGTCGGTTTTCTCGTATTGTGTCTGTTCGGCCTGTTCGGCTACACGCAACTGCGATACGAATTGCTCCCAAAATTCAATACTTTTTTCACCACTATCACCACCATTTACCCTGGCGCTTCGCCGGAGGAGATTGAAACGTCGCTCACAAAACCCATCGAAGAAACGGTAGCGCTGACCGACGGTATCAAGCACATTACGGGTACTTCGTCGGAAGGCGTCAGCACCATTTTCATCGAATATGAGTCGGGCACGGATGCTGATGAAGCCTTCGAGGAAGCGCAACGTCAGGTCAACGCTATCTTGTCCGATTTGCCTGAAAACGCCAAAACGCCCGTGCTATCGAAATTAAATGCGAACGAATTGCCAATTCTTCGCATTTCCGCTACAGCCAATATCACCGGCACCGAATTTGGCGAATTGCTCAGCGAAACGATCAAAACGCGCCTCACGCAAATCAAAGGCGTAGGTGAGGTGGAATTCATTGGCCTGGAAGAACGCGAAATTCAGGTGGAACTCGACGCACAACGCATGGAGCTGCGCGGCGTGTCGGCCCTGCAAGTCGTGAAGGCTTTGAGTCAGGCTAACCTCAACGTACCGGCCGGCAACATGGATAATCCTTCTGGCAGCACCGCCGTCACGATAAAGGGTAAAGCCCCGGCCATCGAATCCTTGAACGAAGTGGTAGTAACTACCTCGCCTTCGGGCGACCAGGTGAAACTTGCCGAAGTCGCGACGCTGCGCGACGACAAAATGCCGCCAGAAAAAGCCAACCGTTTGGACGGCAAAAGCGCCGTCGGCATTTCCGTGAAAAAGCAAACGGAGGCCAACTCTTTGGATGTCAGCCAAAAAATGCGCCTGGAACTGGCGGCATTGGAAGAAGAATTTGCCGGCAAAGGTTTGCAATTCGACATCGCGCAAGACAGCAGTGAATTTACCGTAGCTGCCAACGAAGCCGTTCAGATGGATTTGCTGCTGGCGATCTTGCTGGTGGCGCTCGTGATGCTGGTGTTTTTGCACAGCCTGCGCAACGCCTTCATTGTGCTGGTCGCCATTCCCGCATCGCTGGTATCCACGTTTATTTTCATGTACGCCTTCGGATTCTCGCTCAATATGATGACCCTCCTGGCAATGTCGCTTGTGGTCGGCATATTGGTGGACGACGCGATTGTAGTTTTAGAGAACATTCATCGCCATCTGGAAATGGGCAAAAGCTCCTTCCGCGCCGCCGCAGATGGCCGCAATGAAATTGGCTTCACGGCAATGGCAATCACGATGGTAGACGTGGTGGTGTTTCTGCCGCTCGTTTTCGTGGAAGGCATCTCGGGCGACATCGTGCGCGAATTTGCAGGCGTAATCGTTGTTTCCACCTTGCTGTCGCTGCTCGTTTGTTTTACCCTGACACCAATGATGGCCGCCCGTTTTTCCAAACACGAAAAACCCGGCCGTTTCGGAAATTGGTTCGAGCGCCAGTTTGCAGCATTGGAAAATGCCTACGGTTTGCTGCTTGCAGGTTCGCTTCGGCACAGGCGCTGGGTACAACTCGGTGTGATTTCCCTGTTCATCGCCGCCATGGCTTTACCGGGCAACGGCTTCGTCGGCAGTGAGTTCGTGCCTTCGATGGACAAAGGCGAAATCGCGCTGACGGTGCAAATGCCCGCCGCCGTCACGCTCGCCGAGACCGATCGCGCCGCTCAGAATTTAGAAAAAGAATTGCAGGCCACAATGCCGGAGATTCGCAAGATGTTCACGTATGTTGGTTCGGCAGGAGAAACCTTCGGCCCTGCGCAAACGACCAATTTTGAACTGAACATCACGTTTTCGCCAAAAGAGGAACGCACGAAAAGCATTACGGATTTGGCGCAGGAAGCAAAATTCAAAGCCTTGAAAATCCCCGGTGCAACCGTCAAATCTTCGCCCATCAACCTCTTCGGACAAGCCGACGACGCGCCGATCCAACTAGCCTTGCTGGGCGACAACCGCGATTCCGTTCGCCTCGCTGCCAAACGCGTATCGGAAGTTTTGTCTCAAATTTCCGGCGCATCGGATCTGCGTTTGTCTTCTCAAAAATGCAAACCGGAGATCCGCATCGAGCCGATGCACGATAAACTCGCCGAACACGGCCTCACGACCGAAGACATCGGCATGGCAACGCGCGTTGCGCTCTCCGGCAACGACGATCTGGAAATCAAACTCGGCGACTCGGAAATACCTTTGCGCATCCGCCTGCGCTCAGACGACGTGCAAAACCTCGACGACATCGAGCGCCTCACCCTGACCAATCGCTATGGCAAACCCGTAGCGCTCAAACAGGTAGCGCATATCAGCGAGGGCTTCGCGTCGGCTTCGCTCGAACGCAAGGAGCGCAATGTTTCTACCACCGTCTATGCGCAGGCCGTCGGGCGGCCCAGCGGCGACATCGGCAAAGAGTTTAAGGAGAAAATCGCCCGTATGTCGCTGCACGGTTGCAAAATTCAATACCTCGGCGACCTTGCCAATCAGGAAGAATCCTTTGGTTCCATGGCGCTGGCTTTGCTGGCAGGGATCGTACTGATGTACCTGGTCATGGTAGCGCTCTACGAGTCCTGGTCGTCGCCGTTCATTGTATTGTTTTCTATACCCGTCGCCCTCGTCGGCGCCATGCTCGCGCTCGCGCTTTCGGGCGAAACGATGAATATCTTCTCCATTTTCGGCATCATCATGATGACGGGGTTGGTGGCGAAAAATGCCATTTTGCTTGTAGACAGAACCAATGATAACCGAAAACGGGGAGTGAATGCCTTCGATGCACTCATCGAATCGGGTAAATCCCGTCTGCGTCCCATTTTGATGACGACCCTCGCCATGGTGATTGGCATGTTGCCTATCGCTATCGGGCATGGTCTCGGCGGCGAACTCAAACGCGGTCTCGGTTGGGCGCTCATCGGCGGTCTGAGCAGTTCGATGTTCCTCACGCTCGTGCTCGTACCGACGATTTATTACGATTTTGAAAAACTCAAAACCTGGTTTTCCAAAATTTTCAAATCCAATCGCTATGATGATTCTGATGCGCTAACTGCCGAGGATTTCATGGCTGAAAAAAATGTGGCTAAAAATGTTGCGACGGCTGTAGTGATCGGGTTAATCACCCTGAGCAATTCAGGTGTTGTTTCAGCACAAAACAGCCAGGAACTTTCGATGGAACAAGCCGTTGAGTTGGTGAAAACCAACAACCTCCTGCTCCGCGCCAGCCGTTTGGAAATTGAAAAATCGCGTTTGAAAGGAAAGGAAATCAAGGCACAAAAACTGCCGACAGTTGCGCTGGAAACACAGTTGCAGCACAATATCGAGTCGCCGGTGATCTTTATGCCGAATTTTCAAATTGACCCGGCGACAGGTGAATTTACGACCGGCGACGAGTACAACGCCATTCGTGCTTACGACAAAAATGTCTATTCGGCCAACCTTACGGCAAGCATGCCTTTGTTCAGCCGCTCCATCAAGGCAGCGGCAGCAGTGGCAGACGCCGAAGCAGTGGCAAACGAGGCCGATTTGATATTCGAGACGAGTGATAAAGTGTTTGAGGTCAAAAAGTTGTACTTGCAAATTCTGATTGCTGAAGAGCAGCATCGGCTCGCCCTGGCTTCGCTCAACCGTGCCAAAGAAACGCTGGTAGACACGCGCGGCCTTTGGAAAAACGGCGCGGCGCTCGACCTCGACACGCTGAAGGCCTTTGTCACTGTGCAAAACCTGACGCCCAACGTATCGAGAAGTGAAAAGACAGCCTTGCTGCTCAAACAGACACTTGCGGCTATCCTGGATTTGCCTGCGGCGGACCTTGTTTTGACCGACAAGTTGGAATTTAAAAATTACGAACGCGCGGAATCTGCCGTGTTGCTGGCTGAAATAGCGTATTCCCAACGGCCAGAGTTCCTGCAAATTGCAGCCCAAACCACGGTGCTCGACGCGACAACACAACTGCAAAAGGCAAATTACCAGCCCACGCTCACCGCTTTCTCGCAAGGCGGTTACAATGCACAGTCGTCGAATATCGAAGCCTGGAACGCCAGTTGGGTCGGCTCGGCTTTTACAGGTTTGAAACTGAAAGTGCCAATTTTCTCGCCAACCATCAAGCCCGCGTTGCAACAATTAGAGGTGTCGCGCCGGCAGTTGTCGTTGCAAAAGAACTACTTGCAACGGATGGTCGTCACTGAAATCGAATCGGCAACCATTAACCTGCGCGATGCTCGCGAGCGCTTGGAAAACCAAAATGCCAACATTGCCGCGGGCGAACGTAGTCTCTCGCTTACCAAGTCGCGCTGGAAAACGGGCCTTTCCAAACTCTCCGACGTGTCGGATGCAGAGCTGGCGCTAAACCAGACACAGACAAATCAATTGCAGGCAATGTACGACTACCTGGTCGCAGGTATTGAATTGGAAAAAGCATTAGGAAAGTAACATTGGAAAAAGGTGTTTCACGATTGAGGGGTTGAGATTGTTGAGGTATTAAGATTCAAGGTTTTCGAACCTTCTCAATATCCTCAATATCTCAACCTTCTCAATCGAACGCTGCACGAGGCCGCTTGGTGAAAACACGGTTTCTTAACTTCATAACATTACCACACCATGCCACTTTTAAAAAAAGGCTCTAAGGCCTACAGCATTTTTTACCTTAAATGCCCGTGTTGCCACAAGGGCGAGACTTTTGAGACAAGCAGTTGGTCGCTGGTAAAGCCCGTCGAAATGCTCCAGCGCTGCCCCAAGTGTAACCTCAATTATTACCCCGAGCCGGGCTACTACTATGGCGCCATGTTCATTTCCTACATCTGGACGGGGTGGTTTTGCCTACTGTTTATCGCATTTTTTCACTGGTTCTTAGGCTGGAGCCAAATGGCTTCTTTCGGCCTGCTCATTACTTTTTTGGCCCTGAATTTTATTTACATTTTTCGCATATCGAGGCTCATGTGGCTCAATATTAATGTAAAATACGACCCAGAGGCCACCTTAAAATTTGGGAAAAATGCGTACGAACCGCTTAAAACCCATTCGCCATGATTTTCCGCCTCACGTGGTGTTTTCACCAAGCAGGGCGGGAAAGTAACATTGAACAAAGGTGTTTTATTAGTAGGTTGAGGAGGGTTTAGAATGGTTGAGAAAAGTTTGGAGATTTTTCAAAAACTAAATGCTCTAAACCATCTAAACTCCCTCAATTTATCTCAACCAAAACATTCAAAATCATGGAAATAAAAAGAAAATCGTTTTTCAAAAACCCGATACCGGACAAGCAATGGTTTGAAAACTGGGTGTCCGAACTGGAACAGGCTAACGGCAGGCGGTACACCCGCCTGGAAGTGCACACCGCACTGGGTAAAACCCACATTTGGGGTCTGAACATAGAGGTCGACCACATCGAAACTCTCATCATTTTTCCCGGGGCCCGTACGACGGCTTTGTTCTGGGATTTTAACAGGGGACTGGACAACCTGAACGGGCGCTTCAAAATCTACCTCGTGGAAACCAACGGGTTGCCTAACCTGAGTGATGGTGATACGCCCGATATCCATTCGCTCAACTACGGCAAATGGGCGGCAGAAGTGTTGGATCAGCTGCATGTTGAACGCGCATTCATCGCTGGCGCTTCTTTCGGCGGGCTAATTTGCATGAAGTTGGCTATCGTTGCTCCTTCGCGCATCAAAGCTGCTTTTTTACTCAACCCCGGTTGTCTGCAGCACTTTTCGCTTTCGTTTAAAAACCTGTATTACAACCTGCTGGCGATTCTTTTTCCCAGTCCTAAAAACGTGACCAAATTTTTGGATAACGCTGTTTTTTGCAAACCGAACCACCAATTGCCGGACGTTTATCAAAAACTGATTTCTGACTACGAGATCTTCGCCTTAACCCGATACAAAGACAACACGCAAAAGCCTTACTATATGAGCGACGAATTGAAAGCGGTAAAGGCAGATACTATTTTGTTCGTGGGAAATAAGGACTTATTGTTTCCTTATAAAAAATCAATAGAAAATGCCGAAGCAAAAATCGGCTCGCTGAAAAGAGTTATTGTATTTGAAAACGTTGGGCATGGGATAGAAACCTACGACGAAGCGCTGAAAGCGATAGGGTATTTTCAGTGAGCGCACATTTTTTCTTCCCACTGAAGTATTTTTATAGCATGAAACGCCCTCGACTCAAACTTTCGCCAGAGCAATGGATGCGCTACCTCGTGTCACCGTTATTGGGCATCGCCACTAATGAAGCCATCAAGGCGACTACGGCGCAGCATATTATTGATAAGCTCGTGAAAGAGTCCGGGGCGTTCCCCTTCGTGCTCTCTTTCGTCGTGTGTATGGTTGGCATGGCGATCGTAGTCGAGATTAACATTGCCGTGAGCCGTCGACTCGACCGTTTTTTGAAGTGGAACAAACAACCGCTGCGACGGGCCAGTGTTCAGTTTTTGATCGTTGCCGTCGTAACCGCATTGTTAAGTCTGACGGGAAGCGCAATCTATTTTATGCTTTACCAGGCACCTGATTTCGTTCAGCCGCTAATCTTCGAGGGGGTAATCAGAAACGCTTTAATGAGTGCATTTATAGCGCTTGGCGGCGCGGGTATTTATGTAACGATCAGCTTTTTTCATCATTGGAATTTCTCCCAAATTGAAGCCGAACGTTATAAAATCGCTGCTGCTGAAGCACAGATAGAGGCGCTGAAAGCGCAGTTGGACCCGCATTTTATGTTCAACTCATTAAACACGTTGACTGAACTGGTAGAGATTAACTCGAACAAGTCGCTGGAGTTTTTGAAGAGCTTCGGGCAGGTGTATCGCTATGTACTGCAAACCCGTGAACACGAATCGGTGGCTTTGCAAGAAGAATTAGATTTCGCCGATGCCTATTTGTATTTGTTGAAAACCCGTTTCGGCGAGGCGTTGCAAGTGGAAATAAACATCCCCGAAAGCGATTTGAGCCGACACTTGCCGCCGATGACGTTACAACTTTTATTGGAAAATGCCGTGAAGCACAATGTATTAACAACCTCGAAACCACTCCTCGTTCAGATTACATCGGATGCGCAATGGCTGACGGTTCAAAACAATTTGCAACCCAAATCGAGCAAAGGCTATTCGTCCGGCATAGGATTAAAAAATATCACGGAGCGCGTGCTTCGGTTGAACCAGAAGGAACCGGTTATTGAAAATGGCGGTGCATTTTTCAGGGTAAAAATTCCACTTCAGTAATGATGCTTTTCGGATTTAACTCGATAATATGAAATTCCCGGGCGTCAAATTTACATCCACGCATTGGATGCGTTTTGTTGTTGCACCACTAATAGCTACGGCTTTTTATGCAGCATTGAGGCTCACATCTCCACAGGGCAGGATCGAGAAATTCCTTCGGGATTCGCCGGGGTATATGCCGTTGCTCATTTTTTCTACAGCCCTGATTGGAGCGCTTTTCAATGTAGAGGTCAATATTGCCTTGTCGAAGTGGCTCGACCGCAAATTACCCTGGGAACAACATCCCTTGAAGCGCGTCCTCGTGCAACTCGCGGTATTGTGTTTGGCTAATCTGATAGCAAGTGCAATTATAACAGTCGCGTTTTTTTCATTTGCCCCCTTGCCGGCGTCCTTTGAGTATAAACTTGTCGATCAGGTATTGCGGGCCGGCACCTTTGCCATTCTCTTAGCATTGATCATCGGAGGTATTGAACTGGCTTTCAGTTTTTTTCACCACTGGAAAACCAAAAGCCTTGAAGCCGAGCAGTATAAAGTCGCAGCCGCGGAAGCCCAAATTGAGGCACTGAAAGCACAGCTGGACCCGCATTTCATGTTCAACTCGCTCAATACGTTGACCGAATTGGTAGAAATCAATTCGTCAAAGTCGCTGGATTTTTTGAAAAGCTTTGGTCAGATCTATCGCTATGTTTTGCAAACCCGAGCGCACGAATCCGTGACGTTGCGTGAGGAATTGGACTTCGCAGACGCCTATTTGTTTTTGATTAAAACCCGATTCGGTGCGGCGTTACAGGTGAAAAAAAATATCGAAGAAGCCGATCTGGAAAAACATTTGCCACCCATGACATTACAACTTTTGTTGGAAAACGCCGTGAAACACAACGTTTTAACAATATCGAAACCCCTGTACGTCCGGCTCTCCACCGATGGAGAATGGCTGTCGGTTCAGAACAATTTGCAACTCAAATCCAGCAAGCCTTATTCCTCCGGCATCGGTCTGAAAAACATCACGGAGCGCATACTGCGTCTGACGCAACAAGAACCGGTTATTGAAAACGGCGACGTTTTTTTTACCGTGAATATTCCGCTGCGAAAGTGATTTTTTTCAAAAAAGTGCCAATGCTGCCTGCTCAATTGCCAAATCGATTAATAAACAATATTTATTTTCAATTGACATGAATATCCTCATCATAGAAGACGAAGCCGCCGCTGCATCGCGCCTCAAACGGCTTATCACCGAAATCGCGTCAGATGCCAACATCACCGGCGAGGCGGACACCGTGGAATCCGCCGTCCAACTATTCAGAACCGCCGGAACAAACACTGACCTCGTGTTTATGGACATTCAGTTGGCCGACGGCCTGAGTTTCGAGATTTTTGAAAAAACGACTGTCTCTGCGCCCGTTATTTTCACAACGGCATACGATGAATTTGCACTCAAAGCCTTCAAGATCAACGCAGTAGACTATTTGCTCAAGCCTATAGACCGCATGGAACTAATGCTGGCTATAGAAAAATTCCGCAAAAGCCAACCCACCGCCGTCGAGTCGTTCACCAATGATTTGGCAACCATACTGAAATCCGTCGCAGCGCAAAAACCGACCTATCGGCAGCGATTTCTTGTCAACTGGCGTGAAGAATTTGTGCCCATCTCAATTGCCGATGTCGCCTACTTTGTCATCGATAATGGCATTTCATGGTTGGTACGCACCGATGGCAAGCGCTTTGTGGCGGACGAAACAATGGAAGAAATTGCAGCCCAATTGGACCCCGACATATTTTTCCGTCTAAACCGCCAGGTCATTGCCCGACCGGAGGCTATCAAGCAGATCCACAAACATTTCAACGGGAAGTTGAAGATCACCCTGCACCCAAACCTGGCTGAGGAAGTGTTTGTCAGTCGACAATCAGCCCCAGAGTTTCGGGCTTGGCTAAACCGGTAGTCGTCGTTTGCCAAGTCAGAGAGGCATCTCTATACTTTTTGGATAGTTTGTTATATAAAGCAGGCTCAATTATTCCCCTGCAGACGCCTTCTCACCTTTCGATTCTCCCGAACAGATTTTTCAGTTTTATTATATTGCAAAAACTCGGGGTCCTGTTCTATAATTTTTTCAATTGTATTTTCAAAGGGTGTCATTTTCCGGATATTTTCATATTCCGCTTCGTTTTCTATCGGATGCAGATAAGGGGTTATATACATTACCCGTTCTACATAATTTTTGACTTTCCGCTTGTTTTTAAACAGGAAACCGAGCAGGGGGATATTCCTTAAAAATGGCACGCCCCCTTCCAGGATATTGGTTTCTTCTGTGATCAATCCACCGATAATAAGTGTTTGCCCGTCGTTTATGGTTACCCGTGTCTGTATGTCATTTTCCTCGATCATAAACTCTCCCGAAGCGGAAAAGGGCAAAAACTCAGACACTTTACCCTGAATATCCAGGTGAATCAGTGAGTCATGCGTAGGTATTGGGGTAACTGCCAAATTTATGCCGGCTTCAATATTTTGAAGGGTTGTAGTGATCCCATTGATCGTAGCCGTTTCCAATACGATCGTCCGGCGATCGACAATATTCAGGTTTGCCGATTCACCGCTTAACACCGCCACATGCGGGTTGGTCATGATCTTAGCCCGGTCTTCGTTGACCAGGGCCCGGATATTCAGATGAAAATTTGGAGTTAGTTTGGTAATGGCATTGTATACAAGCGAAAGCTGCCCCGTACTGGCAGTGGGCGTATAGTTGACATTACTGAAATTTCCGGACGCCCCCTGCGTAATATCGATCCCCCAGTTAAAATCATGCTCGTGAAAATATTCAACCAGCATGAATTCTATAGAAATCATCATCTGCGGGATGTCCAGCATTCGCAGGTGCACAAGCGCTTCTTCTATAAGCAGGGAATCGCCGACCAGAATGAGCCGGTTCCCTTCCTTATGTTCAAAAACGGTCACATCGCGATTGATCTGTTCAAATTTTTGAAGTACTACATCCGAGATCAGGTTCTTGATTTTATACTCCAGAACCCTGTGTTGCCCCGGCAACGAAATGCCCAGGCCAGACAGCAGCAGGCAAATCAGACATCGCCGAATCGCTTTAGAAAAATTAATAGTTAGCATCACTGTATGTTGTTTTAGATATGTTTTTATTTCATTGAGCATTAAGGCAAGGAGGAAGCCTGCGGACAGGCTTCTCCTCGCCAAAATCAATGATGCTATTCTTGATACTACTCTGACAAATTGAAGCGCACGCTCCATTGTGCAAAGGCAACATCAAGCATATACACCATCTTATTCCACTATTATTTCTTGTCCGAGTTCAACTTGTTGGCGGTTGCCATCGGGGTCCTGAACTTCGGCCTGCAAGCCATACGTTCCCGCCGGATATTCACCGGATGTCAGAAACGCATCAAACAGGTACTGGTCCAGGCTCTGTGCGTGAAGGGTTGCCGGCAGGATTGCCGTGGTAGCCCCGGTTTGCGCCTTCAGGAAAAAATTGACGGTATAGTTTGCGCCAGTGTTGGCATTAAAAACATCCTTCACTTCCAGCCGGATTGTAATCGTGTCGGGGGGAGCCGATACCAGCGTAGTTTTATTCAACGTAACGTTTTCGATGGTTGGACTACCGGAAAGGGTCAAATTCAGCACAGGGCGGTTATTGTCATTCATGTCCACCAGCGTTGTCACCGATAAGAAGCCGGATTGGTTTATCGCAAGGGTCACGGCGTCCCAAACATCAGCCAGGCGGTAATAGCCATAATTATCCGTAACCGTAGTTACCGTAGTGGGGAATGGCGGCTGCCCTGGCCCCTGACTTGGCGCATCATACGTAGCCGACACCTGCACTCCTGCCAGCGGCGTACCGTTGTTGTCTGTCACAATACCTGTTATTGTTCCTTTTGTCGGAATAAGGATCACATCCTTACAACCAAACTGGGTCATCAGACAGCAGCAGAATATAGAAACTATAGTTATGGATTTCATTGTATTGTTTTTATAGAAATAAAGGATTGATAAGTCTAACCATCTCAATTACCACCTGAGGATTTCTCCTGCCGGCGCTGTTGACGTTTTATACGTCTGCCCTCTTTCCTGTTCTCGCGCATAGACTTATTTGTTTTGTTATACTGGAGAAAATCCGGGTCCTGCTCGATGATTTTTTCTACCGTATTTTCATAGGGCGTCATTTTTCGAATGTTTTGGTATTCCGACTCGTTTTCTACCGGATGGAGGTATGGCGTTATATAAATGACCCGCTCCACATAGTTTTTGACCTCTTTTTTGTTTTTAAACAACAAGCCGATCAGGGGAATCTTCCGAAGAAAAGGAACACCACCTTCCAGGGTGTTGGTTTCTTCCTGGATCAGTCCGCCGATTATGAGCGTCTGACCGTCGTTTACCGTTACCTGTGTGGTAATGTTATTCTCTTCCGTTCGATATTCGCCGGATTCTGAAAAGGGCAGAAATTCGGACACTTGCCCTTGCACATTCAGGTGGATCAGCGAATCGTGGGTAGGCACCGGTGTCACGTTCAGGCGGATACCGGCTTCAATATTTTGCAAGGAGGTAGTCACGCCGTTGATGGTGGCCGTTTCCAACACGATGGTTCTGCGATCGATAATATTCAGGCTGGCCGGCTCGCCGCTCAACACGACGAGGTGTGGATTGGTCACCACTTTGGCGTGGTTTTCATTGACCAGTGCCCGGATATTCATGTGGAAATTGGGCACCAGCTTCGTCACGGCATTGTACAACAGCGACAGGTCGCCCGAGGCCGCACCGGGGGTGTAATTCAGGTCGCTGAAATTGCCTGTTGTACCCTGCGTGACATCGATGCCCCATTCGAAATCATGTTCGTGAAAATACTCCACCAACATAAACTCAATAGTGACCATCATCTGCGGCACATCGAGCATTTCCAACTCCTCAATAGCCTGGCTGATCTGCAGGGAATCCCCTACCAATACCAGCCGGTTACCTTCTTTGTGTTCAAAGATCTCGACATCTTTGTTGATCTGTTCAAATTTTTCCAGTACGACACCCGATATCAGGTTTTTCATTTTGTATTCCTGAACGGTGCGTTGGGCGCAAAGTAAAACCCCATGGTAACTAAAAAAAAGACAGATCAGAGCATAGCGAATTAACTTACATGTTTTCATTGTTAGCATCATTGAAAAAGTAAATTCTCTGATTATCCGGGAAAGCTCCCGCTGATCATTCCAGCATACTTGTATCCGTTATTGTTTCGTGAACAGATAGCGCACATACCCGTCGCCGGGGTTATTCGTATCACTGTTTTGTTGTTTACTGCTGTTCAGCGGATGCGCCGTGTTCGTGTTGATAAAACTGCCGCCGCCGCCGCCGCCAAACCCGGGCATACCCGCACCGCCACCGGAATAACCGCCGCCGCCGCCGCCGCCGATTGCACCCGAGCCGCCGCCGCCAAATCCCCAGCCACCGTTGTGCAGATCATCCTGAATACCGCCAAGGCCGCCAAGGGGTTGTTTGGACAAACTGTGATCTTTCCAGCCGGCATTGCCGTAATTCAGGATACCATTCTGGTGTTGGCCGTCGGTAAAGGCGCCGCCGCCGCCGCCGGTCTGTTGGTTTGACTGCCCGCCGTCGCCGCGAGAACCGCCTTCTGCCATTTCCCGCAATTGACCGCCGCCAACACCGTTTTCATTGGAGGTGCCCGGCAGACCCGGATAATATTTGATCTCGTTCTCGTTTTTATGAACACCGGCGCCACCGCCACCGCCGGCTACCAGCAGCAGTTCCCACTTATTGCCATTATCCCTGGACATCAGGATTGCGGTTCCACCACCGCCACCAGCCCCGTAATCGCCATTCGGCAACAAATCATACTTGGCCCATTGGCCGCGATTACCGGCAATTACGCGGAGGATGGTGCCCGGCGGGATTTCGTTGAATCCCGTTCCGATGCGGTAGTTGGCGCTTACAGTTGCACCTTCGCCAGCACTGACGCGCTGCATGCGCGGGGTATTGAAACGGTCGATATAGGTATATTCGATCCACCCGCCATCGCCACCTTCCGCTTCCAGAATCAGCAGGTTAAACGAATCGGACTTAGGCACCACGAAGTCATGGAAAATCGCTTCCTGTGCCTGCACCAACTGTACCTGCCCGTTGGCAATCATGGGTGTTTGCGATTGAACCGACCAATGAGTCAGTATAGTCATCGCCAACATATTGAGCCAATTAAATGAGATCATTTGCATACTGAATTGTAGTTTAAAATGGAGCTGATCCGGATTTCCTATTTCTTTCGTTTATCCGGCTCTGCACTAAGGATGTTGCAAAGTTCAGGGCTGTTCCCTAGGGAAACTTGGACTATTGTTTCAAATAGGTGGACTATTGTTCACCTGCCAGCACTTCCTTGTTTTTGAGGCGCTGCATACGGTCCATTTGCATCACCAGGGTGACATCGTCGGGAGACAGGTGTTTACCGATAATCGTACGATCGGGGTTGAGCAGGTAGATCTCCGGGGTGGCGCGCACAAAGTATTTCTTGTAAATACTGTTGTTGTCCGCGTCTGTGACGTTGATCCAATCCATTTCGTTTTTCTCGATAAAGGCGTTCCATTCGTCTTCCGGCGTGCTCATGGCCACCGCTACGACCTCCAGGCCCTGGTCTTTCATCTCCCGGTATCGTTGCACCATCACCGGTGTTTCCTTGATACAGTGTTCGCAGTCGCTGTGGTAAAAGAAGAGGGCGATGTAGGGTGCTTTGATATCGTCCAAAGCATATTCCCGACCTGCCGGGTCGCAAGCCTGGAAGCTTTCGCCCTTCATACCTACCAGACTATTGCGCATGTCTTCGGCACGCAACTGATAGGCATACAGGTGGAGCGAGTCAGTCCAGAACGCGCGTTCAGTCGTCAGGTAGTTGTCGACCATATGGATGTAAAAAGCGTCCGGGTCCATTTGCCCGTTGAACGGCGGCATATAATCATCGGCGAGCCATTTGGCGAAAAACTTGTAATAGGCCGGGTGGTCCAGCACCTTTTCCATGAGGATGTCGACAGCCTGAAGTTTTATATCTGTTTGGTTGGGAACATAGCGGTTCATGTACTCCCACAGTTTATCAAAGGCGACTGTCGTGTGCAGTAGCCGTTCGTCCGAGAAATCTACGTTGTCCCAAAAATGACTGAGCATGCCTTCCTGCCGGGCAGCAACATCAAGCGTCGGATCTGCAACAATATCGTTCAGGATGGCAGGCGCCTGTTTGGCTTTTTCGTATTTCGTAAATAAACTGTTGGGGTACTCCGAAAAGATGCTGGTGTAGTAGTTTTTCTGTTCGAAAAAGTATTGCTGCCGCAACTGGTCGATCTGCGCCTGATCCAGTTGTTGTCCCATGGCTTGCAGTTCCTCCACCTGGGCCTGAAAGCGTACCCCCAGGTTTGTATCATACTGCAGGGTGTTGTACAACAAGGTGTTTTCGAAACTCCCGCGCACTTGCATACACTCGATGGGGCAAGTGGCCTGTGTGCTCAGGGCAACCGTCTGGTCTTCATCCAACAGTACCGGAAGCACCACGTCGTTGGGAAGCAGGAGCTCGTAGCAACCCGGGTCGAGCCGCACACCGTATTTAAATAAGGCGTTCCCCTGAGCATCCAGTTGGACTGAATCCAGCTTGGATTTTACATTTCCCTGTACACCCTGCAACCGGACCCAGGCCGAAGGCAAACCAGCTACATGCAGGCTGATTTCGGTATTTTCTTCAGTTGCCGTCTGGGCCTGAACAGCAGTTCCAACAACGGTGAATGCAAAAAGCAACAAGAACAACGACGAGTATTTCATAAGGATAGATTTTTCGATCAGAATTTTTTTGTCGTTGCAAAGGTCTCCTCCGCCAATTTGTGAAACCTGTACTATTGTTCTAAATACATGGACTATTGTTCAATTCCAGCCTGATTTGGGCGAACACTGAACAATAGTCTAAGAATTCGAAACAATAGTGCAGGTTTGACTGCCCGTCCGGGGCTGATCTTTGTGGCAAACAAATCATCAATACATGAATACGATCAGCTTGCACAACACCAAAACACGAACAACCACCATTCTCGCGGGGGTCATCGGAAATGTGATGGAATGGTACGACTTTGCCATTTACGGTTTTTTCGCCCCCATACTGGGCCGTTTATTTTTTCCTTCCGCGGATGCGACGACCTCATTAATTGCCTCTTTCGGGGCTTTTGCCGCCGGCTTTCTGATGCGTCCGATCGGCGGAGCATTGTTTGGGCATATCGGCGACCGCATCGGGCGCAAACGCGCGTTGAACTTGTCGGTCCTGATGATGGCCGTACCCACTTTTCTGATTGGACTGATGCCGACCTATGCTCAAATCGGCGTTGGCGCGTCGATCATTCTGGTGGCCATGCGCATGTTGCAGGGACTTTCGGTCGGCGGTGAATACACCAGCTCAATCGTGTACCTCGCCGAGTGCGCACCAAAGGGCAAACGCGGGTTGTTTACCTGTACCTCGACGTTGGGGAGTGTGTGCGGCATCATGGTAGGCTCGATGATGGGCTCGGCCATTTCTGCGGCCCTCACGGAGGAGCAATTAGCCAGTTGGGGTTGGCGCATTCCGTTCTTGCTGGGCATATTGGTTGCCGGCACGGGTTTCCTGATCCGCAGGCATATGCCCGAATCCCTTTCGGAGGAGGTCAAAATAGACAACCCGCTCCGGCAGGTCTTTAAAAACTGGCGCAGCCTGCTCACGGTCGCCGGACTCAATATGCTCACGGCTGTGGCGTTCTACGCTGTTTTTGTATTCGTAGTGGCCTGGCTGGTGCAGTATGTGCATGAACCGCGCACCCTGGCCTTTCAACTGAATTCGTACAGCATGTTGGTTTTTCTGCTTGCGGTACCTTTCTTCGCCTGGCTCTCCGACCGGTTCGGCCGGCGACCCTTGATGATCATCGCGGCCCTGGGCACCGTGCTATTCACCTACCCGCTGGTATGGCTGATGCATCACTCCGACCCCGCCATGATCCTGATCGGTCAGGTGGGTATGGCTATTTTGATTTCGGCTTATGCCAGTCCCATACCGGCTGCACTTACCGAGATGTTTCCGGCAAACGTGCGGGTGAGCTCCGTCGGGGTGGGCTATAACCTGGCGTATGCCATTTTCGGTGGCACGACACCCATGGTCTGTGTTTGGTTGATCCAGAAAGAACATAGCGACCTGTCTTTCGCCTGGTACATCATGGCGGCCGCGGCTATCTCCCTGGTTGTCGTGCTGTTTATCCGCGAGCGGGCGCATGAGGAACTGCCGGAATGATGTCGGAATATTCTGCTTAGGGTTTTACTGTTTTGACTCCGGACGCTCTTTTGTGGGGCGCCGGAGTTTTTTTTGTTTGGGCGGGTGAGCTTGGTGCATCGGGATTGCCGTCCTTTTGGCAGATCTGATTTCTTTAAAACTGGTTTATCTTTGAGAGGTAGGGAACGGTCTGGATTCTTTGTCGGTGTACTTTGATTTGGCAGGGGCGTTTTTTTGCAAATACTCGGTAGAAAAAGGCCTGTCCATCCATTGGCAAAACACGCGCATTTTTGACTACGATTTTGTAGTCGAATGTGCGGCAAACAGTAGTTCGTAACAAGTAAAAAAAGAGAATTATGAGCATAAAAACAATTAGACAAAGAGGGTTTGCACTTTCAATCATAGTTTTTCCGTTGATGCTGTTTATTGGATTTGTTACACACCCAAACTTACTTGCAATGGAACCACTTCATACTGTTGAGCAACTCGTTGGAAGGTTTCATAACAATCCAATGTACCACATCGGCCATCTTATTGTAACTTTTTCTGTACCTGTAATGATGATCTGCTTTATTGGTACCATGAATTTGTTGCAGGGAAAAGGAAAAATGTATGGATTTTGGGGAGGGGTAATTGCTTTGTTCGGTGCCTTTATTTTGGCAGTTGATAAAGGTGCTTTATGTTTGACAATGTCTGCTTTTGACACACTTCCCGAAGATCAATTTTCAGATTTCACACGCTATTTACAAGTAATTGTTTCTAAAGAAGGACTCCTTTTTATTGTATGGTTATTATTTGCATTAATTATTGGAGGCATCCTACAAACCATTGGGCTGATGAAAGAAGGAGTTATTCAAAAATGGCAGGGTATATTAATAATTGTTGGTCTGCTACTATTAGCCAATCCGGACATTGAATTAATAAGCTCAATTGGATCTGCATTGATGTGCATAGGGTATGTTCCATGGGGAATTAAAGAAGTAAAAAAACCAGTTGCTAACAATAGCTAAAACGATAGCAGGTTCGATTCCTCACCTACTCCGTTTAGCCAAACGTTAGCATTCATTAAAACGGCCTGAACAAGCTAAAAAAAGGCATTAAAGAGAAGTAGGCACATTAAAATTATATTTTAACATGAAAAGTCAAATTGTAATATTTTTTGCATTCGTAATGCTTAGTGCTTGTGGTGACCCTACGAAATCCGGCATCACCCAACAACCAACTCTAGCTGATTATCAAGTTGGTGAAAAATGGGTTTGGAAATATAAAGGCGTAACTACGGAAGGAGAAGTACGTTCGGATGGGACAGATACAAAAGAAATAGTCAGTACTGACGGAGTTTTAGGTATGACAATTGGCAAGGATACAATTCCTGTTACTGACATTGTTAAACCAGAAAAAAGCGAAACACCCAAATATGACTGGCCTTTGGAAGTTGGCAAAAAGTGGCGATATGAAAGCAATTGGACAAGTCAAGATGGAACAACGGGAAATCAAAGTCAAGACGCCGAAATACTATCATACCAGGAAGAAACAGTAGAAGCTGGAACATTTATGGCCTACACAATTAAATACACTGGTAAAACCACCAATTCCAGAGGATATAGTGCAAATGAAACAGAAGTTTGGTTATATGCTCCTGCTGTAAAAAATTTCATAAAACTCACTCAAAATCAAGGTGATTTTCTATATGTGGAAGAATTAATCGAATATTCAAAACCGAAATAAAAACACAAATGCTAACATTCGTCGGCTACTTCATTTAGCCAGACCGTTCACAGTAACAAAAACAAGAAATCCCAAACCGGAGGAAGTATTTAATTGAAAAAATGGCAATGATAAAAAAAGCTACAAATTGGAAAGACCTTTCTTTATCCCCGGCCTTATTCTGGGATACCGATCCTTCAATAATTAAACTTGATACACATGCCAAAACGATAGTGGAACGCGTGATCACGCATGGCACATGGACCGAATTCAAAAGTATTCTGGGTTATTATGGTAAGGATCGCATGAAGGAGATAATCATCAACCTGCGTTATTTAGACAACCGGACACTGAGTTTTTGTAGTGCGTATTTCTTTGTGCCCAAATCAGATTTCAGATGCTATACTATGAGACAGTCGAACCCGACACACTGGAATTATTAAGAAGATTGATGGAAAGCCCCTACCTGTCAACTTTCTGTTTAGTTGGAGGCACATCGCTGTCTCTACAAATTGGCCATAGGAAATCTATTGACCTCGATCTATTTTCGGAAAAAGATTTTAACGGCGATGAACTTTTAGCAAACCTAACGCAGGATTTCCAGCACATCGAAGTTTTAACCAAAATGAAAGGCACGTTACTGACTCGTATTCAGGGCATAAAAGTAGATTTTTTGAGATTCAATTACCCATCGATTCGCCCTGTGAGGATGGAGGGGCATCTTCGCCTCCTTACCCCGGAAGATATTGCGCCGATGAAATTAGACGCTATTGCCGGGAGAGGCAAAAAGAAAGATTTCTATGACATTTACTTTCTTTTGGAGAAAATGAGCTTACAAGAGATGCTCGATCTGCATAGCGAGAAGTTCAAACTAAGCACAACTTTTCATATAGTAAAAAGTTTGACTTATTTCGAAGATGCAGAAGAAGATGACCTGCCCGTTTTGATGAAAAGAAAGGCAACATGGCCACAAGTCAAAAATAAAATTTTGGCGGCCGTTGCTTCTTTGTAATTGTTTCAAAAAAACATTCAGATTTATAGAAAAAAACCAATCTATGAACAATCACCTCCCGAAAATTGCTTCCTAAGCGTCACACATTCGGGAAGCATAACGTTAGCGGCTATTTGAATGAAACACTTCATCACCATATCGGCCTTGTTAATTTTGGCCCAAATCTGTTTTGGGCAAAAATTAACCTCATTTGAAATTGAGCAGGTGACTCTTCCAGGTGGACATTTCTCAAAATATCAATTTGACGGTGAAAAGTTGATAGTTACAGAAAACAGTAAAAGGAAAAAAAGAATTAATCTCGACCAAAGAGAAATAAATCAACTTGACTCTGTTTTGAACGCTGTAAGAATAGACACTTTAAAAGATTCTTACTCCCGTCCTGTTATGGACGGCATAAACCACACCTTCTTATTCGAATATGCCGGGAAGAAAAAAGTAGTCAAACTATGGAACTACTACCTTGAAAATCTAGACAGATTTTTAATAGCAGTAAATGACTTATTGAGGGAAAAATATCAGATTATCTCGCTTGGACAAGATATGCTTGCTCAGCCAGATACAGTCATTTATTATCTGCCTGACTTTTACGTAGACACTTTTGACATTCCTGACCAATATGATTCCTACAGGGTAATGTGCTTTAGAAAAGGTTACTTCATCACGGACATCTTAGATTCAATCAACCTTTGCGACTGTAGAATTTATCCAACTGACAAAAACGGAGTTTACAAAAAGCGTCACTATTGGAGGGCTTTTAGACTTGAAGGCAATTCATGGAGGAGAGAATACTTCGACAATCAAAGTCAATCTTTCAGAACAGAATACATTAAAGACATTTTTCCCTATGAAATTGTGAGTGAAAAAACACATGCCGATATTGGTACAAAACCGTCAGTTGAGATTTATAAATACTATAAAACCCATATAGTAGAAAAATAGAAAAACAACCGCTAACACAGCTTCACCGCTAACCGCTCGCTAAACGTGGTGATATAACAAGGAAGCAGCCATTCCATGGCATTTACCATCAAGTCAGGTTTCAGCTACAACATTCAAGGATTAGGATACATTTCCCTGTTCAATAGCCTTCACTTTTGTGCTATTGTTTAATTCAACAGGGAAATCATGAATTTATCAGGGAAAACAGCTATTGTAACAGGCTCAAACACAGGAATAGGATTTGAAACTGCATTAGATTTATTTCAGAAAGGAGCAAAAGTCATTGTTGCTTGTCGCAATGAAGAAAAAGCCTTAAATGCGATAAAAAGAATGCAGGCTCAAGGGGGAACCGGCGAACTTGTTTATGGCCATTTAGATTTGGCAAGCCTGAGTTCTGTAAAAGCTTTTTCAGAAAAAATAATAGAAACCGAATCAAGATTGGATCTGCTGGTTAATAATGCCGGAATTATGATTCCACCGCCATCAAAAACAGAAGATGGTTTTGAAATTCAGTTCGGCGTAAATTTCATTGGTCATTTTGCGCTTACCGGTCATTTATTTAATTTATTGGAATCTACAAAAGGTTCTAGAGTAGTCACCTTAAGCAGTATTGCGCATAGAGGCGCCGCCATTGATTTTGATAATTTTCGATTAGAAAAAGCGTATAAAAATTGGAGAGAATATGGGCAAAGCAAATTGGCAGATATCATTTTTGCACTTGAGTTTGATAAAAGGCTTAGAAAAAATGGTTGCCAAACCATATCACTTGCTGCACACCCGGGTTTTAGTGAAACGGATTTACAAAAATATATGGACAAGGATATGCTTGCCTCTCTTGAATTAATGACTGCCCAAGAAGGTGCTCAACCAACCCTGGCTGCTTGTTTACGTGCCGATGCCAAAGGGGGACAATATTGGGGGCCCGATGGATATAATGAGCAAAAAGGCAAACCTGCGTTAGCAAAAATTGATGCCGCGGCCTTAGACGAAAATCTAAATGCCAAACTATGGGATTGGGCGAAAGAAACGACAGGTGTGAATTTCCCTTTCTAAGAGCGTGTCTGGCGATTCCGAAAAACAGTTCAGAGAAATAATCTATATTCGTTACAGAATCTATAAAAAATGTTGCACGCAAGACCGGCAAGGCTAAAAACAATCAGTGACCTGCATCGCTTTAACAACATAGCGCCACCAGAGCACCCATTAATTAGTTTGATGGATTACAGCAAAATAAATCCAACGCCCGAAAACAATACATTGAAATGGGTGCAGCATTTTTATACCATTTCCATAAAACGCAATGTAACCGGCAAATACCGGTATGGGCAACAACCTTATGACTTTGATGAAGGGTTAATGACTTTTTTCTCTCCTGAGCAGGTTATTTCTGTACAAATCACAGAGGAAGATGCAAAAAGCAATCCGACGGGATGGATTTTAGCGGTTCATCCTGATTTTCTATTTGGAACTGCACTGGCAACAAACATCAAAAAATATCCATTTTTGAATTATTCAGTCCGGGAAGCACTTTTCTATCCGAAAAGAAGAGAATATAATAACTGGAATACTGGAAAATATAAAAAATGAATATCAGGCGAACCTCGACCAGTTCAGCCAGCAAATAATCATCAGTCAGCTGGAATTATTACTCAACTATGCAGAGCGGTTTTATCAGCGACAGTTTTTGACCCGAAAAATTTCCAACCATCAAATACTGGATAAACTGGAGGAACTTTTAGAAGACTATTTCAATGGCGATGATGTGGCAGATAATGGCTTGCCAACCGTTCAGGGTATCGCTCAAAGTTTGAATCTTACGCCTGATTACCTGAGCAGTATGCTCAAGAGTTTAACGGGGCAATCCACCCAAGAGCATATTCACCAAAAACTAATAGAAAAAGCAAAAGTGAAGTTTGCCGCAAGCAGGTGATCCGGAATTTACGATAGATCCGGAATTCCGGGTTTGGAAATGGATGGAATGGGCATTCTTTTTGCCTTGATGGTGCAACTGCCCAATTTCAACCTGATGGCCTGAAGTGTTCAAAATCTACCAAACACCTCCAAAGGCAAAATCCCCAAACATACTCTATCCATCCACCACAGTCCTCGGCAGCACAATCGTAAACTCCGTGTACATCCCCGGTTCGCTGTCCACTTCCAGTTTCCCCTTATGCTCATGCACGATGATGTTGTAACTGATGGACAGCCCGAGGCCGGTATTGCCAAGACCTACCGGCTTGGTGGTGAAAAACGGGGTGAAAATTTTGCCCATAACTTCAGCCGGCACCCCGGGGCCATTATCCCGGATGGATAGCGCAATTGCATCCGGCAGGTTCCGGGTAACCACTGTAAGGCAGGGTTTGAAATCCGGAAATTCTCCATGTTTCTGATTGAGCGCATAGAATGCATTGCTGAGGATATTAATGATCACCCGGGCAAAATTGTGCGGATATATCTCTGCTTTCGGCAGCACAGGATCGAATTGCCTGTCGATGTGGATTTGCAGATCGGGGTGCGTGGCCCGGTAACTCTGATAGACCAGGTTGACGTTATCCTCCACCAGTTCATTCAAATCCATCTTGCGCAAGGAATCGGAAGTGCCCCGCGAGTGATCCATCATGGTGAGCACTATGCGGTTAATCTCCTTACCGCTGGTTTCGATATCCGTCGAGTTTTGCTCAAGGTCGTGCAAGCGGCCCTGGACAAACGGCAGGGTCCGGGGACTCCAGCTGGTCGGGTCCTTGTCGATTTCCGCCTGGATTTCAGCAATCAGGCGTTTGTTTATGCCGGCAAAATTGTTGATAAAATTGAGCGGGTTTTTGATCTCATGCGCAATGCCGGCAGTCAGCATGCCAAGTGAAGCCATGCGTTCCTGGACCATAAGTTGTTCCTGGATTTTGCGCTTCTCGCGTTCTCTGGCTTGTTTCAGGCGGTAAAAAACGATCAGAAACAAGATGACAAGGATGGCAATGCTCAGGCCCGCCAGAGCGAATATGCTGACAAACCGGTGTTGCTGGATTTTTGCGGTGTTTTCGTAGCGTTCGACTCGCTCGCTGTAATCTTTTGCCATATTGGTCACCATGCGGATATGCTCCCCATTGACCAGGGTATCCTTTGCCGACTGGTACAGCTCCAGGTAGCGCAGTGCCTCGGCATGGTTATTTTGTTCCTTGTGGATGGCGTATAACTTAGCCGAGGCCGTTTTTATGTGCTCGTGGCTTTGAATGGAACAGGCAACCAACAATCCGCTTTTGTAGTATAAAATAGCGCTATCCGTAACCCCGCGCCGCATGTGGGTAGATGCGAGCTGGTTAAGGATGCCGGCCAGCAAAAGGCTGTCACCGGCCTGCACCGCAAACGCCCGGGCCTTATGCAGGTGTTGCTTTGCCAATTCATACTGGCCATTGTCGTGGTGGGCCTTCCCCAGGCCGAAGCTTATACGGGCTTTTTTGCTCAGGTAGTCAATGGCACTGTTCTCCCCTTCCAACATGGCCAGTTCCACGTTCAAACTGTCAATAACCGGGTTTCGGGCGCTTTGCGCGATCAATCCGTTTACCGTAAAAACCAATAGTATTATTCCATACCAGCGCATACTTCTAATCATAATTTATGCAACTTTCTTATATGGAACAAAGGTACCCGGGGTACCACCCGGCATCCTTGTACTATTGTCTAAATACCAGGCTTATTGTTTTACTCGCGTGCAGATTTGGGGTTTTGGCCAAATTCTTCCCGATAAGTTCGGGAAAAATAAGCCGGATCGTTGAAGCCAACTGCGAAAGCGACCTGCGATATGGTCATGTCCGTATTCTGGAGCATTTTATGACCTTCGTTGAGTCGGATAGCCCGGACAAAATGTGAGGTAGAACGCCCGGTAAGGGCTTTGATCTTCAGGTGCAGATTGGAACGGCTCATGCCGATTGTCCGGCAGATTTCCGGAATACCGTAATCTTCGTCGTCGATATTCCCGAGCACCGCCTGTTTGACCTTTTCCACAAAAATATCTTCCTGGCTAAACGTAGGCGTTTCAGTAGATATTTCGGCACCCGGTCTGCTGTACCGCCGCTGCATCTCCTGCCTGATATGGAGCAGGTTTTTGATCTTGACAAACAGTTCCTTTTTATTAAACGGTTTGGTCAGGTAGGCATCGGCGCCATGTTCCAGGCCGGTCAGGCGGGATGCATCGTCTGCTTTTGCCGTCAGCAATACAACCGGTATGTGGCTGGTGCGCGCATCCGTTTTGAGGGCTTTGCAAAGTTCAAACCCATCCATATTGGGCATCATCACATCGCTGATGATTAGCTCAGGCACCTGTTCAAAGGCCATTTCGAGGCCTGCCCGGCCATCGGTTGCCGTCAGCAATTGGTACTGGTTTTCGAGGCAGGCCTGGAGGTAAGCGGTTACGTCCGGGTTATCTTCCACAATCAACAGCAGCGGCAATGACTCCCCGGCTGCTTCCTGGGCCTGAATCGCAAGTGGGGCGGAAGGCTCCGTTGAGAATACATGCAACGGACCTTCGGTAGTCACCACTGGATCCGTCAGGGGCGCTTGATTGCGCACGGGCAATTGCAGTTTGAATGTTGCGCCATGGCCTTCTTCGCTTTCCACCGATATTTCCCAGTCAAGTAATTGAGTCAACCTTTTGACCAATGCCAGGCCGATACCTGTGCCTTCCACACTCATCCGATTGGACGGTTCTGCCGGGATGACCTGAAAATACCGGTCGAATATTTTTGATAAAAATTCGGCCGGGATACCCGTACCGGAATCTTTGACCACAATGGAGACCTGGCTCGGAGTATGCTGCACCTGAAGCCAGATATTTCCGCCTGCATGGGTAAATTTTATGGCGTTGGACAACAGGTTGGAAACGATCCGGAGGAGTTTTTCCGGATCATAGTCCAGGACTAATTTGTCGGTGTCGGATTGGATATGCAGGCGAATATCCTTGCGTTCGGCGAAATAGATAAATGGTTCGGCGAGATAACGCAAATAGGCAATAATATCGGACTGAATAAGTGCCGGGGCTATCGTTCCCGATTCCAGTTTTCGCAGGTCAAGGATCTGATTGACCAGGTCGAGCAAAATATTGCTGTTCCTGCGAATGGTCAGGCCTTCGTTTTTCGGCCACTTGTTTTCGTTTTCCAGAATTTGGTCGGCCATGCCGGAGATCACGGTCAGCGGCGTGCGAAATTCGTGGGAAATATTGGTGAAGAACTGCGACTTCAAGGCATCGATCTCCTGCAGTTGTTGGTTTTGGTCTGCTAATTCTTTCGCCTGCTCGGCTTGTTTGAGCAAGGCCGTTTCCTTGAGGGTTTTTTGAATGGTGGCTTCCAGGTCTTCAAACTCGATGGGCTTGGGGATAAAGTCATAAGCGCCGAAGTTCATGGCTCGGCGGATGTTGGCCATATCTCCGTAAGCAGACACCATGATCACTTTCAGGGTTGGGCGGAGTTCGTGCACTTTGCCGAGAAAGGTCAGCCCGTCCATTTGGGGCATATTGATATCGCTGAGCACCATGTCGATCTTGTTGTTTTTGGAAAGCGCATCGAGGGCCTCGATGCCGTTCAGTGCAAAAACAAAATCATAGCGGCCATCTTCGATTTGATCGCGAAAGAGATTCCGGATCAGCCGTTCAAACATGGGTTGGTCGTCAACAACAAGGATGGTATTGGCCATCGGCAGAAAAATGTTCAAGAAACGGTTGCTAAATCTACCGGAACTTTAATTAAGAATTCTGTGAATTTACCCCATTCACTGTTAATATCCAATCGACCGCGATGTTCATTTACGATGATGTCGTGGCAAATAGACAAGCCCAAACCGGTATTACCCTCGCCGGTAGGCTTTGTGGTAAAAAAAGGCACAAAGATATTCTTTTGCACTTCAGGATCAATGCCGGGGCCGTTGTCGCGGATTCGAATTTCAGCATACGCTCCACTCGACTGGGTATTTACATGCAGTTTGGGTTGAAAATGCCCGGCTTGATCCTGCTGTTTTTCATAAAGGGCATAGCAGGCATTATTGAGGATATTCAGTATGGCCCTGGAAAGATTCAACGGAGAGCCGTATAACTGCCGGATATTCGGATCATAGGTCTCTTCCAATCCAATCAAAAAATCGGGGTGTTTGGCTCTGAAGCCGCTGACAGCCAGGTGCAGGGTTTCTTCAATCAGGTGATTCAGATCCAGCATCTGCATTTTCTCCGATGTTCCCCGGGCATGGTCCATCATACTGCGCACGATCCGGTCGGCGGTGCTGCCGCTACTTTTTATATCGAGGGCATTTTGCTTCATATCCTCCAGGTACCGCATAAACTTTTTATGGGTATCCGGTTCTACGATGCCCTCCAGGGTTTTCAGTTCCGCAGAAACCTTGTCGGCCAACTTGGACGAATCCAGGGCAAAGTTGTTGATAAAATTCAACGGGTTTTTAATCTCATGGGCTATCCCGGCTGTGAGCTGGCCCAGGGAGGCTAGTTTTTCCTGCACAACCAACTGATCCCTGCTGCGCATAATTTCAGCGGTGCGCTCCTTCAGTTCCGATTCCAGTTGTTTGCGTTTCAACTGCATGCGGTATACCCAAGCCAAAATCAGACCTGCCAGCGAAAGCGCACAAAGCACGATAAACCAGCTTTTTTTATAAAAAAACTCGCCAGCCTGAATCGGAATAACCAGGGGATCCGTGGTCCAATTTCCCCGGTAATCACAACCCCGGACCAGAATCCGATACGCACCGGCGGGCAGGTTTTGCAGGTTGAGTTCTTTGTTCGTCCCGATATAAATCCACGTATTCAGGCCTTCAAGGTTTGGCCCTTCCAAATTGTAGGCAAAACTGTTCTCTTCACTGCGTACCAGACTGGAAAGCGCAAACTGGAGGCTGATGGAGCGATGTTCAGCGGAAAGTTTAATTGGCGCAACCGAGTAAGACCAATTAATTTTATTGATCAGGTTATCGCTGGTAACGTCGTAATAAGAAAGGTTGGTCAGAAAAATCCGGACAGGGTTTGCTTCAAGCAATTGAGCCTTTAGCGCTTCAGGTTGTATCAAATTTACCCCGGCAATAGAACCAAACAACAATGCTCCTGTGCTGCTCTTACAATACGAATACCGGTTAAATTCATTCGTCGAAAGCCCATCTTCCTGATACAACCGGCAGAGCACTTCGCCTTCAGCCGATACCATGTTGAGCCCCTCATAGGTAGACACCCAATGCACACCTGCCCGGTCTGTCAGAATGCCGACTACAATGTTATTGGACAGCCCTCTTTTTTGATCCACAACGGAAACAGTTTCTGTTTGCAAATCATATATATGCAAACCGCCTCCGTAGGTGCCAATCCACAACCGGTCATCCGTATCGGGTTCGATGCACATCATACGGTTGTCCATAAATCCCTGGGATCGCCCAATCAGGCGGTATGTATTGTTTTCCAGATCAATCTTATGCAGCCCGTCCAAAGCGGCGACCCAAAGAATCCCGTCTTTGGCAAGATAGATCTGGTTGACTATCCCGCTGAATTTAATTGGATTACCGTTTATCAACAGCGGCCTGAGCTTTTGGCTGGGAATATGGTATAAAAACAACTGGTCGTCCGCAGCAAGCGTAATCGTCGATGTATCCAAAAAGGCAAACTTCATAAAGTCTTTACCTACAAAGTACGGGGTGCAAGAGCCATCCGTACGGAACCGGATAAGTTGATTATCGAAGGGAACCCAAAAATTATCGGTGTTGACTTTGACGATATCAACCAAATGTTTTGGGCCGGTAGGCCTGGCTTCAGACCGCAGGCAATCCAAGGGCAAGGGTGCATAGGATTCGGCAGTAGTGCTGGTTCCCGGATTGAACAGGAAAAATTGATCTTTTGATTCCGGGAAAGTCATATAATTCCCGGGTGAAACTTCCTGCATTGCCCGAACCGGAATTCCCTTCATGCAGATATTGATCGAGCCTGAAAATTCAAGATCGACCACTGCAATGCCTCCAGCCATAAACATAAAGGCTTGTTTCAGGAAATCCCGGCTTTGGATGCGATGAATATTAGCGCCGGGAGTACGCGATTTATTTTTTGCTGCCTCCAGCACTGGTGTATAGTCAAAGGCCTTCCCTTTTTTATCCAGCAAAACAGCTTGACAAATTGTTCTATGATTGAAGTAAACCAGCAGGTTTCTGGCATGGTCATTGGCCAGTTTGTAAAAGGTTTGATTCTCGTAAGGAGAAATCAATTGTGCCGGGTCTATCCCCTGAAACGGGTTAAACGGTCGCACTGTTTCACGCTGTGCATCAATGCAGAAAAACTGATCCTGTGCACTCGAATAGATTAAAATGGAGTCGCGCTGGCCAAATGCCGCGATTTGAAACGCGTTTAGCCGGTTTAACACAGGCGGGGCGCCTTGAAAGTACTCCTCGCCGGAATAGCTTCGGATACGGCGGTCCTTCAGTCGAAATTGAATCAGAGCCCCCAAATCATGGTCCCGACCTACCTGTTGCACCCTTTCCGCTGGTTTGACGTTCAAAACCCATAAATCGGTCTCCGTCAGCAGGGTATACTCTGATATTTTCAATGGGAAGACCGGGTTTGCAGCATCCAGGCGGGGCGCAGCCATCAGCAATTGTACACTGTCTTCAGTGAGGCGATAAACCTGATGTTCTGCCGGGGAAAGCGCATGCATTATGATGCCATAAGCTTCCGTTTCTCCGATAAACACTATAGTTATTCCAGCCGTATCCAGACTGTGAAAATGCGCCTTTTGGGTGTTTGGATTGAAGAGAAAACAGGTACCTGTAC
Source organism: Lewinellaceae bacterium (assembly GCA_020636075.1). Lineage (GTDB taxonomy): Bacteria > Bacteroidota > Bacteroidia > Chitinophagales > Saprospiraceae > M3007. The sequence continues at coordinate 102,348 of JACJYO010000003.1, forward strand.
CTCTGAAATAGCCGAACAATGCACCCGATCGGGCAACTCCGGACAGCGCGGCCTGGCCCTTAATGCCTGCCGGCAAGCCATCCCATTCAATAAAAACAGACTGAGCACCGTCGAACCTGTAGAAATTGACCGTTTGGTGTTCATTCTGGTTGGAACAGGGGTTAATCCACAAGCGCCCTGCCGGATCGATCACCCCGTCATTAGCACAGGAAATCGGCAAGCCTTTATCGATGTCAAATACTGACAGGTTAGAGGGGTGCAACTTTGGCAACGCGGATTGCGCCCATAACCCTGCGGTATAGCAAACAATCAGCAACCACGTACCGAAGCAATAAGTTAGCGCGCGTAACATTATACCAACAAATGTAAGAAACAACCGATACATGCCTGTTACACAGCATTTTTTGACACCTGAAACCAGAAGCCACAGGTGCTGGCTGTAGCCGATTTATCTCCCGGAAGGGATCATCAGGTATTCCCTTTTGAATCCGGCAAGCTGAGCCTGAATTCGGTAAAAACACCCGGTTCACTGTTCACCTCAAGCTGACCGCCATGCTCAACCACAATAATATCATAGCAAATGGAGAGTCCCAGGCCGGTATTACCTTCCCCTGTGGGTTTGGTGGTGAAAAACGGGGTAAAAATATCTTTTAAAACTTCCGGTTCAATGCCCGGGCCATTGTCGCGAATACTGATCTCAACATGGTGTTTTTTCGCGCTGGTTCGTATTTGCAATGCCGGCTTGAAATTATTTTCCTGTTGTTGTTTTTCGTGCAAGGCATAACACGCATTGTTCAGGATATTCAACACGGCGCGGGCAAGATTTAGCGGAGAGGCGTATAATTTTTTTATCGCAGGATCATAAGATTCGTCCAATTCTATAAAAAAATCGGAATGCGTGGCCCTGAAACCACTAATGGCCAGATGGACATTTTCCTCAACCAGGTGGTTCAAATCCAGCAACTGCATTTTTTCCGATGTTCCCCGGGCATGATCCATCATGCTGCGTACGATCCTGTCGGCCGTGCTGCCACTGCTTTTAATGTCCAGGGCATTTTGCTTCATTTCTTCCAGGTAATGTGCGATTCGATCGTATTGATCCGGTTCAATGCTGTTTTTTTCCTTTTCCAACGCACTCAAAAACCGTTCAGCCAACCTGGAAGAATCCATGGCAAAATTGTTGACGAAGTTCAACGGATTCTTGATCTCATGGGCTATTCCTGCAGTCAGTTGTCCCAATGAAGCGAGTTTTTCCTGTACCACCAATTGATCCCGGGTACGCATGATCTCGTCGGTGCGTTCCAGTAGTTCATTTTCCAGCCGTTTGCGTTCAATACGCTGTTGGTACATCCAGGCCAGAATCAGCGCCAGCAGCGCGCATACGCAAAGTGCAATGAACCAGTATTGTTTATAAAAAAATTCGGCTGCCTCTATGGGTATCACCAGTGGCTCGGGGGTCCAGTTTCCACGATAATCACAGCCCCGGATCAAAATGCGGTATTTTCCCGCAGGTAAGTTCTGTAAACTGAGTTCGCGGTTAGCACCGATATAAATCCATTTGTCCGGTGCTTCAATGCCTTGCCCTTCCAGTTTATAAGCAAAACCGTTTTCAGCGTACCGGACCAGGTTGGACAGCGCAAATTGAAGGTTGATGGAGCGGTGCGCGGCTGGCAATTTTATCGTTTCAGCACCATAGGGCCAATTGATTTTATTCACCAGGCTATCACTCTCCGGATCAAAATAGGACAGCTGGGTCAGAAAGATGCGGATGGGTTCTATCCCCAGCAATTGGTCTTTAAGCGCCTCCGGCTGAAGGATATTGACACCATTAATAGTGCCGAATAATAGTTCGCCCGAGCTGCCTTTGAGATACGAAATCCGGTTGAACTCATTGGACGAAAGCCCATCTTCTGCATATAATCGGGAAAGTGCCTCCCCTTTAGCAGAAACCAGGGTGATACCCCGGTACGTGGAAATCCAGCGCACACCCGCATTATCTGTCAGTATGCCGGCCACTATATTGTTGGATAAGCCCTTTTTCTGATCTACGATAGACAATGCTCCCGTTTCCGGATTGTAGATATGCAAGCCACCACCGTAAGTCCCAATCCATAACTGACCTTCCGGATCTTCTTCGATGCACATCATGCGTTCGTCCTGAAAACCCTGTTTTCGCCCGATCACGCGATAGGTACCGGCTTCCAGGTTAATCCTGTGCAGCCCATTGAGGGCAGCTACCCAAACAAGGCCATTTTTGGCAATACAAATTTGATTAACTGTACCATTAAAGTGCACTGGCATGCCGTTTACCAGCTGGGGGCGTACTTTTTGATCCTGAATATCATATAGAAAGAGCTGGCCCTCTGCAACAAAGACGATTGTTGTTGCATCCACAAAGGCAAGTTTGTCCAGTTTTTTACCCACGCTGTAAATAGCGCATGATCCATTTGCTCCAAAGCGTAGCAAATCGTCCCGGCAAGGGGCCCATATATAACCTGCCGAATCCTTGACCAGATTGATCAAATTTCTAAATACATTCATTTTGGCAAATGGGCCAGGGCAATCCAACACCAAGGACTTTACAGATTGTATGGAATCATATGTATCCGGGCGGACCATATCTATTAGCTGTTTGCTATCTGTATTTACGATGTATTGTCCGGGTGCTATCTCTGCAATTGCACGTGCCCCGGCCAGGTTCTGGCGAGTCTGAATCGAAGCGGATAATTTCAGGTCAACCACGGCAAGACCGCTGGTCATGAACAGGTAGGTCTGCCGCTTAAAATCGTGTGCCAGCGCGGTGTGAATCAAGCTCTGGGAAAACCGGGATGCATCTCTTGCGGCTTTCAAAACCGGCGTGTAGTCATAAAAATCTCCGTTTTTATCCTGCAAAATGCCCTGATAGTCCATACCATACCGCGCGATGAACAGCGTATTTCCAACCTGATCATTTTCTATTCTTACATCACCATGGATAAAATGCGGCTGTTTAGTTTGCCACACCGTATCCATGCGACTAAAGGGCTCAATCTGCCGGATCGTTTCCGTTGTCGGATCTAGCCTGAAGTAGCGCTTCCATGGGAACAGGTATACCAGCACTGATCCTTGAGGCCCTTGGACAATGGCCCTATTTAAATCCCGGGCGAGCGGGGTTGGCGGCATTCCGCTGAATAAATCGCTCGGGGTATATTTCTGAATTTCACCGGTTGCCAGATTATACCGTATCAGTGTGCCAAAATTCGCAATCAGATCCTGTTTCGAGCGATCTCCAAAATTCTTCAGGTCGGAAATCCAAAGATCATTTTGGGTCAACAACGTATTGTTGGTTTCCCAAAGAGGATAATTCTCATCACCAGGGTCCAGGCGCGGCATTTTCACCAGCAATTGCACCTTGTCCTGACCGAGCCTGTAGACCAGGTGGTGTGTAGATGACAACGCGTGTATGATGATGCCGTGCGCATCGGCAATACCCATGTAATTGATCTTGATTCCTACGGTATCGTCCAGGCTTTGAAATCGCGCAATACGCGTATCCGGATTGAAAATAAAACTGGTGCCTGTTCTTCTGAAAAAGCCAAATAGTTCACCCGACTTGGTAAAACCGGAGAGCACAGCCTGGCCCTTCAGATCGGCAGGAGCATTTTTCCATTCAATAGCAGCGGAATGGGTGCCGTCAAATTTATAGAAATCAACAGTCCGGTGCTCTTCCTGGCTAAAGCAGGGGTTGACCCACAAACGCCCTGCCTTATCGACCAAACCGCTGTAAACGCAGGAAATTGGCAGCCCGGCATCCACATCGAATACCGAAACGTTGGCAGGGTACAATTGGGGCGTACCAGGTACTTGCTGTCCCTTTACAGGTTTAAAGCAGAATGCCATAATAAGGCAGATACCTGCTAGGCGTATCGTAGCGCGCGGCATAGTATTGCAAAAATAAAAGCCTGCCGGGGAATTCATAGGCTGTTCAATGAAAGGTGTTTAGAACCCATCTCAAAACTACCTGCCGCATACGCTTTGCCATCGATCCCGCAAATGCATCGACCTGTCGAAGGGCGGCACCAGCGACAAAAACAAGATTCCGTGGTGGGATTGTCGGCACGGGAATACCAACCAACAGTTTTTGATCGGACAGTAAGCATGGTTCAGGGTATCGTTAAATGCTTCATCGTACCGGTGTGCCAGGTAGTCGAGCCGGTATTTTTTTACAGAAAAACAATAGTTCATGAGATTGAAACAATAGTTCATGACCCGGAAAGTCCAGGCCTGCATCTTTGCGTCAAACAGGCGAACGCCCTTTCCGGGCATTTGCAAGTAACGCAAACCGCACCTATGAAAAATGAAATCGATTCCTGTCTGCCCGCTGGCAAAAGTTACCCGGCCGGCATCTTCCTGCTCTTGGTTTTTTCCTTCGGAATTAGTTATCCCGCCATGGCGCAAAACGCGCTGCTGTATAAAGGCGGACTGAAAATACCCGGAACAAACCAGGCAACAGACCAGCTGACCACAAATCAGGCCTGCACAATCCTGGAGAACGATCACGTCACGCTCAACTGGCAAAGCGACGGCAACCTCGTACTGTATTATTACGATGATCAACCGATTTGGGCGTCAAACACGGAAAACATGGGGGCTACCCTGTTTTTCGGCGCGGGCGATGGTAAGTTGTGCATAAAAGATGGATCGGGCAAGGTGATTTGGTCCCCTTCCGGCCAAAGCGCCAACCTGTTAAAGTTGCAGTCGGACCGCAACCTGATCTTGCAAAATACCAGCGGTCAAAAACTCTGGGCCTCCGGCTCCTACCTGCATGCCTTGAATAGCGACGGAAATCTGTACAAAATCGAATCTTCCGGCGCACCGGAAGAGTTCAGGGTTCCGGACAATTCCAAATTCAAATACTTGCTTTTGCAGGCAGAAGGCGCCGACGGCGGCCAACGGCACGTAAAAGAAATCGACGGCGCCACCCGCTTCCGGGTAGCCGGCGGCAGCGGCGCTACGATCTCTGCCATCTTTGAAATCGGTACGGGAGCCAATATGATTCCACCCGGCGCTACCCTGCGGTTTATTGTCGGCTCGCAAGGCGAAACCTACACCGGCCAGGGCCAAACGGGCTCCGCCGGTGGCGGCGGCACGGGTATTTTGTTTAGAAAGCCCAATGATCCGGATTGGCAAATGTTGGTAGTTGCCGGTGGCGGCGGTGGCGCTTATTCGGATTGCTGCACTGTTAAGAGGGAAGGCAGGCAGGCAGAAACCGGTGAAGATGGCGGCGGCGGCGGCGATGCGTATCCCGGTGGCACTGAGGGCAGAAACGGGGATGCCTATGATATTCATACCGGTGGCTTTGGCTACCGAAACGGCTGGAATCCCCAATCCGATATTATTTTACCGAAGGTGCCAGCCCCGTCCACCTTACCAAAAGGCTATGGTTCAGGGCATGGATATGGCTTTGGCGGTGGCGGCGTACATTATTCCCACAACCTTATTTTCACTGCCGGCGGTGGTGGCGGCTATTCCGGTGGTGGCGGCGGTTTGGACCGGCACGCCGGTGGTGGCGGCGGCAGTTATGTCAATCCGGATTTGGCCAGAAGCGAATTCAGAAAAGCGAATGGAACAACTACCGATACAGAAGATGGCTTTGCTACCTACCAGTTTACCGATATCTCCGATTTGTATCACACCATCCGCTTTACCCATAACACCGGCCAATGCCTTGACGATGCCGATGGCAGAACCGCCGTGGGCACCAACATTCGGGTGCGGAGCTGCAATGGCCAGAATTCCCAAGCCTGGGCCTTCGACGGGTTTGTGATAAAGCTGGAAAAAGATTTGAACAAATGTATCGACCTGGATTACAGCCGAACCGCTAACGGTACCAATATCCAGCTGTGGACATGCAGCAGCACCCAGGGCCAGCGCTGGATATACGATGGCATTTCGAAAACGATCCGCTCCGTAGTGGATCAAAACAAATGCCTCGACGTGGTGATCCCCGATGACCCCAATGGCTCCAACGCCCAGTTGTGGGATTGCACACGGCCGGACAGGCAACGCTGGGACGTCGACCGCGCAACCACCCCTGCTATCTCCGGCAATTATAACCGCATCCTGTATGCCGCCAATACGAAAAAATGCGTCGATGTGTATCGGGGAAACACGGACAACGGCGCCAACATCCAACTCTACGATTGCAATTACGGCACCGCGCAAAACTGGTTTTTCGACGGCAATGCCATCCGGTTCAACAAAGACCGCAACAAGTGCCTGGACTTGACGCAGTCCAAAACGAACAACGGCGCCAATATTCAACTGTACGACTGCAACGGCACCAATGCCCAAAAATGGACCTACAACGGGATAACTAAATCTTTCCACTCCTGGATAGACTATTCAAAATGTATCGACGTGACGCAGAGCAATACGGCCAACGGCACGAACATTCAACTCTATGATTGTAACGGGACGGATGCGCAGCAGTTTGAGATTGAAAATTAACCACTTTCCGGCGAGTATAAGTAGTAGCGCCAGCATTTTTTTATAGAAAAACAATAGTCCAAACAATTAAAACAATAGTCGACAAAGCCAATTCTAAAAGCCGCCAATTTTTTGCCAACGTAACCCGGCATTAAACCCGAATTTTCAAACGGCACAATCTGAATACTATGAAATTGATCACCTTTTTTTTCTTCCTGTCATTATCGGCCGCTTTCGGCCAAACGACATTGCCTTCATACGGGCTGGAAGACTACTCCGGCAGTTACAAGGATTACCTGCTGACACAACAATCTCCAAATAAATACATCCGCTTCAAATTGAAAGGCGGCGATGGCGGCACGGCGCAGATCGACGATTCGAGTGCCGGCCATGGCACCAAGTCCTGTTTTGCTTACGGCGGTGGCGGCGCCATCGTGGAAGCGCTTTTTGAGGTCGGCAGCGGCGCCGGGCAGTTACAACCCGGTTCTACCATCCGGTTTATAGCCGGTGGGAAAGGCGGCAAGGCCACTTTGGCCACCATCGTCGGCGGCACGGCTGCCGGCGGCGGCGGTGGCGGCACAGCGGTCTTGTACAAAGCAAAAGGGTCGAATAACTGGATTATCCTGGCAGTAGCCGGCGGCGGCGGCGGTGCATATCAGGGTTCCTTCTGGGCCAGTTGCAAAGACGGTAATTCGGGTGGCATGGGCCGTACAGTGACCAACGGCGGCAGCGGGAGAGGCAGCCTTTCCGGTGATGGCGGCGGAACCAGCGGCAGTGATGGCGGCAAAGGCGGCGGCAGTATCGGCGACGGCGACCTGTCGGGCGGTGGCGGTGGCGCTACAGATAACGGCAAAGGCGGCAGCAGTACAGAGGGTTTTGCCGGCGGCAGTATGGGCGGCAAAGGCGGTAGCGGCCAGCGGGGTGGTGGTTTTGGCTTTGGCGGCGGCGGCGCGGCTGATGAGTCCGGCGGCGGCGGCGGCGGCTATTCCGGTGGCGGCGGCGGCGGTATGACCGGCGCTGGCGGCGGCGGCGGGAGTTATGTAAACCCCGACTACGCGCTCGAACAGCTTATGCTGGAGTTTAACATGGATGGCAAACTCGCCCTGAACGGTTTTGTCGAATACCAATACACCTACGCCGGTATCAGCATGGCATTAGTGCCGTCAGGTTCTGCTTACTCCGGAAAGGACCTGCACGCTGAATGGATGACGGATGATGCATCCACTGATGCCGACATACTTGTTCGGGATTACAATGCAAACGACCCTACCGATAATGAACGCTGGTATTATGACGATTTCGCCCGCGCATTTCGCTTGTTTAAAGACCCAAACAAATGCCTCGATCTGGCCGAAATGAGCACAAACGGCGCGCGGGTTTACCTGCACCAATGCCACGGAAAAACCAATCAACAATGGACGTTTGGCAACAACCTGATCAAACTTCAGGACGACCAGAACAAATGTCTGATCCTGAAAGACGGCGCAGGCGAAAACGAAAACTTCCTCACCGTCTGGGATTGCAGCGCGGCCACGCAAAACCAGAAAGCCTGGATTGTAAAGCGGCATACATACAACCCGCAAACCACTGAACCCGCCTATAAAAATCGCGACTGGTACCGGTTTGGGCTGGCAAAAACAATTCAATTGGCCGGCAACATTAAATGTATTGAAAACAAAACCGGCCAAACCGGCAATGGAAACAACATCCAGATCGCTACCTGTAGCGAAAACAGCCTGGAACGCCAGCGCTGGATCTTGGACAACTCGAGCTTCCGCTTAGCAGTGGCGCCAGACAAATGCATCGACCTGGCTAGTTCAAACACAACCAATGGCACCAATATCCAGTTGTGGGACTGCAACGGCACCAAAGCGCAATCCTGGATTTATGACGTGGCGGCGCAGGCCATCCGCTCCGGGGTGAACTTCAACAAATGCCTTGACCTCACCCAAAGCAATACGGCCGATGGAAGCAATATCCAATTGTACCAGTGCAACAATACCGGCGCACAGAAATGGGTCATTGATGAAATACCTTCCACTATGCCTGCCGGCGCCAATAATCGTATTCACCTGACACTGGATTCCAGCAAGTGTGTGGACATAAAAGACGCGCATACCACCAACGGCACCAACATTCAGGTAAAGACCTGCACATCCGGCAACGCACAATATTTCCTCTTCGACGGGCGCAGGATAAAAATGCAGGCGGCGCCGGATAAATGTATCAGTCCGGATCCAAACAGTGCGGCCGGTTCGGCCCCCAATGTGATCCTGCTCCGCTGCGATGAAACCAATTTGCAGGAATGGACTTACGACGGTTTCTCCCAGGCTTTCCGCTCTGCAGTCAATACCAATATGTGCCTGGATGTCGACCACAGCAACACCGCCGACGGTACCAATATTCAGTTGTTCAACTGCAACGGCACAGAGGCGCAGCAATTCTTACTTGAGAATTGAAAAACCTGATTGCGTTTTCAAACTGACTTACAGTAATAGTTTCTAACAAATTCAATTATGCAACAACTTCTTTCCACCGTGTTTTTCCGCACGGTAGGAGCAGGCCTGTTTTTTCTGTTCCTTTTCGCTACTGCCCCGGTTTACCTTCCGGCACAATCCACCCCGGTCTATGAAGACGAATACGCCCTGCTGCTGTCCCGTATGGTGGAAAAGGGCGTAAAATCACCCAACGACGGCGATGTGCTCGGGCCCGTCAAATACTGGCAGGACCTGTGGAACCGCTGTTCTTCCACCGACACCTGGACGCAGCTCATGGCCAATGCGCAACTCATTGCCCTGCCGGTGACGGAATACGACGGCTCGAAGGGCACTACCTATGCCCTGCTCAGCCGTTCCGACCGGGTGGCCTGGCTGGCTTTTCCGGGTGTTTCGACCAATGCCAACCTGAAAACAGGTGAAAAAAGCGGCTTTATCAAGTGGCCTAACAAAACGAACTTCAACAATCAGGCCGACGTCCATGAATATTTTTACAAAGAATGGCAAACCCTGCGTGACGGCGGCGTTGCGACCTGGCTGCAAAACAACAAAAGCCAATTTGACAAAATCATCGTCACCGGCCATTCCAAGGGAGGGGTGCTGGCGCAATATTTCGTGGCTGACTATGCCTGGGTTATGCCGGCTAAAACCATGCACCTTGTCGCCTTCGGTTCGCCGAATAGCGGGAGTAAGGAATTTGTTCAGGCATGGTCGCGTATCCCGAATCTGGCCCGCGCAAAATTTTACACCACCCGGGGCACCTTCAAACCAGCCCCGTCAATCCTGAACCCGGTTCCGGGTTCTACCACACTGGATGACCTTATCACCTGGAAAGAAGCGCCCGGCTTCAGTATGGAGGTTTTCACCCTGACGGTTGGCGGCGGTGGCACAGTGTATCCCAGGGGGCTTTCCCGCCCGGTGGACAACTACCTGACGGATTACTATTACAGACTGGACCGGCAAATCCTGCCGGTTTCGGCCAGTGGCAAATCGAACGAAGATTTTGCCCTCACGATTCACGATGATTCCTACTACTTAGCAGGTTTGCAACAGGCCTATAAAGACGGCAAACTCGACCGGGTACTGCCCCAGGATATCCGGTCGGTTATTACCCTGGAAACCGATATCACCAAATGTGTGTCCTTTAAAGACGGCGCCTCGACCGATAGCCCGCAAGCACAACTAAACGACTGCTCCGAATCATGGAGCCAAAACCTGGTGAGCAACGGTCTGCAATTCAAATACGCCCCCCGAATGGGGAGGTGCCTGGATCTCAAAAATTCCAATATCAGCAAGGGCGCAACCGTTCAGCTATATGATTGTAATGGCACCAATGCCCAAAAATGGATTTACGACGGCATACACAAAACTATCCGCCTGCAGGCCAACCCGGACTATTGCCTCAATTATTATCAGGGCGCTACGGGCAATGATAATGAAGTCGACCTGTGGTATTGCAACGGCAACGGAAAACAACGTTGGATCCTGCCCAACGCCACTACCGCTACGGCTGCCGACACCTTCAACCGCATCCACTTCGCGCTCGACCCGCACAAATGCATCGATGTGGCAAAGGCCAGTACCGCCAACGGTACGAACATTCAAATTTACCATTGCCACCAAGCCGCCTCGCAGTACTGGCATTTCGACGGTAATGCCATCCGCTACTACGCGGATAAAAACAAATGCCTCGACCTGTCGAATTCGAATACCAGCAATGGCGCCAATATTCAGCTTTACGACTGCAACGGCAGCAAGGCCCAACAATGGATTTATGACGGTATAACCCGGACGTTCCGGTCCGGAGTCAACCTGGACAAATGTATCGACCTCTCAAAAGGCGATACTACCGACAATACTAACATTCAACTTTGGGATTGCCAGGAGGGTAATACAAACCAGCAGTTTGTGATAGAAGATTGATAGATAATCCAGCCTCTTGATCCTGTTATAGCGTTTCAATTACACCAACAGTTTCAATCATGTACACACAAATTAATAACCGGCTGTAAAACCGGTAAGCTGACCATAATGATATGGGCACTCTTGCCGGTCGCCTTTGTGGTCCTCACTGCCGGTGGCGATGGCGGCGGCAAGATCGCGCGCGACAACGTTTACAAAGGCGGCCGCGACGCCTTCGTACAGTTTATTATCAGCAACTAGACGGCGATTTTTTTTAGAATCTATATTTCATCATGCCCGACCAGAAACGCTCCCTGGTCGGGCATTTTTTACAGAAAAACAATAGTTCATGAGATTGAAACAATAGTTCATGATTTCAATATACAACTCCTTCACCTTTGTATCCACATAATTCAACAACCCGAAAGGGTATAGAAAAACGATACAAAACCGAACACATGAAAAAGCAAAAAAAGTATTTTGGGCAAGCCTGCAAGAACGGATTCTTAAGTGTTTTAACAGTCTGTTTGTCGGGCACATTTCTGCCCGCGCAAGGGACTATCCAGCCCTTCGTCAGCGGTGATGCGCAGCATTACTACAACATCCCGGTCCCGGCTTCCGGTTACATTTTTTTGGAACTCAAAGGCGCCGACGGCGGCGATTCCAGAGACACCAAACGCAATGGCGGCGAAGGCGCCAAAGTAACCGTCTGGCTGACTATCGGCAGCGGGCAAAAGGAAGTACCACCTGGTTCTACCCCACCGCCTGATCCCTGGTCAGAGAGGCGGCAGCACGAATGATTTTGGCAAAGGAAATGGCTACGGCAGCGGCGGTGGCGGTACGGCGGTGGCCTTCAAAGGGCCGAATGCTGCCGACAGCTGGCAATTGCTGGCGGTGGCCGGCGGCGGCGGCGGATCCGGATCCAGTTATTCCGGCCGGCCGGGCACCAATACAACCGATGGAACAAACGGGCAAGGCGCTAATGGTTACGGCAACGACAATAAAGGCACGAACGGCAAGGCCGCTATTTATACGTCGTATGACGCCGGTGAGGGCGCCGGCGCTTTTTCCGGGGCGGCGATGATGATGGCAAAGCCGGCATGCAAAACGGAGCGCCCGTGGGCGGAGACGGCGGACATGAAGACGGCAATGGCCCGAGTTCCGGCGGCGGCTTTGGTTTTGGCGGTGGCGGTGCAGGCTATAATCGTACGGTTATTGGGACACAGTTACAATTTTTCGCCGGTGGCGGCGGCGGCGGTTATTCCGGTGGCGGCGCAGGCAGTACGAATGGCGGTGGCGGCGGTGGCGGCAGTTATGCCAACCCCGACTGGGTTATTTTGCCGCAGATGACAAGTTATAGCGCCACCGATAATCCGAAGGATGGTTATGTGCGCTATTCCTTTACGGATGCTTCCCTTTCGATGCCATTACCCTGGCCAAGGACAAAACCAAATGCATCGACGATTATGCGGCGCAAACGGGCAATGGCACAAACATCCAGCCATCCACCACTGCCACGAACATCCGGCCCAGCAATGGGTAATCGATGGCCCCGGCATCAAACTATTTAAAGACCTCAGCAAATGTATCGACCTGTCGGGCGGAGCAACCACGAACAGCACCAACATCCAGTTGTGGGACTGTACAGCAGGCAATAAAAACCAGGTCTGGATTTATGACGTGGCCTATCAGGCCATCCGTTCGGGCGTGGACTTCAACAAATGCCTGGACCTGGATCACGGCAACACCGCCGACGGCACCAACATTCGAATTTGGGACTGTAACAATACCGATTCCCAAAAATGGCTTAAAGCCGGCATCCCTTCGGCTATGCCCACGGGTACAAAAAATAGTATCCGCCTGGCGCAGCACGCCGACAAGTGCGTCGATATTACCCAGGGCAGTATCCTAAACGGAACGAACATCCAGTTGTACGACTGCAACGGCACCCCCGCGCAACAGTTCACCTTCGAAGATCGTGCGATCAAATTAATACAAATGACGCCGAATAAATGCATTGACCTGAACCAGTCTCAAACAGGTAATGGCGCCAACATCCAACTGTACGACTGCAACGGCACCAAGGCCCAACAATGGATTTACGACGGCTTTTCGAAGGCCTTCCGCTCGGCAATCGACATCAACAAATGCCTGGACGTCGATCACAGCAACACCGCCAACGGCACCAATATCCAGTTGTGGGATTGTAACGGCTCGGATGCGCAGCAGTTTTTGATCGGGCAGTAAAGCATTTTCGCTCGTGTTCCCACTAGGCTGCATGAATGGCCGGATGCGGAGGTGACTGGCAGTCTACTGTCGTCAATTTAAGGCGAGTGGAGAGGTTTTATCTGCGAGGCACGAGCAGGTGAAATCTCGTAACGACGATCTTCCGCGCAGAGGCGACACCTTTCTCTGCGTCAAAGATGTCACCGCTGCACTACTACCGCACAATCAATGACATGCAGATTGCCCGGCATAAAAAGTTTTACCACTCAATCTTTTAGTTCACTTTTTAAGCAAAAATCATGCGCACGCTATATAAAAAAATCCGCCCCACCACTAAACCCGCGCTGCTGCTCATCGTTTTGACCATGCTTGCCGGCGCCAGCCTTGAGGCACAAATCAATACCGCAGGCTACTGCGGACATTACGAGGATGTTTTGATCCCCGATCCGGCCCCTGCGCCTTACCTGATCCTCACCGCGGTCGGCGGCGACGGCGGTAAGATCCAACGCAATAATACCTACAAGGGCGGCTGTGGCGCTATGGTGCGGGCCATTTTCTACGTCGGCACCGGAAAGGGCCAACTGGCGCCCGGTGGCACACTGCGCTTTATGGTCGGAGGTCAGGGCGACAGCGAGCACGACATGAGCAATGCCGATGAAGTCGGCGCCGGCGGTGGCGGCGGTACAGGTATTGCCTACCGCTCACCGGCAGGCAAATGGACGCTGCTCCTGGTGGCTGGCGGCGGTGGCGGCGGAAACTGGGAAGGTCTCAGTAAAGTTTTTGAGGGCGGCCCCGGCAGGGCTTACGATAAAAATTTGTTGGCGATGGCGGCCCAAGCGGTTTCAATTTAACCGGTAACACGGATAACTCCGGCGGCGGCGCTTTTATCCTTTTCCCGGACGGTCCTCTGATATGATTAGTGCTGCCGGTTGGCCCGGCGGGCCGGACAGCGGCGAACCCACCGGCGGCAGCGGACACGACGGCGGTCGTGCCTATTATTATTCCGGCGGCTGGGGATTCGGCGCCGGCGGCATCGGCCAGCGCGGCAATCGGGAAACCGGCGGCGGCGGCGGCTACACCGGCGGCGAGGCTGGAGGCAAGTGCAATGACCAAGGCTGCTACCGGTATTCGACGGACCACCGGTTCAACAACGGCAACTATATGCCTGCCAACGGCGGCTCAGCTATGTCAATGAAGAAAACATGCAGGTGCTGAAGGTGCTCTCCTTCGAACGCGGGTTTGCGCAAGACCCCCAAAACGGCTATGCCACCTACGAATATCGCGTTCCGCCACGTGTTTACGACTTTATCCAGTTCGACAACGTGCGCGAAAAGTGTATTACCGACTATGCCGGCTGGACTAAAGACGGCAATAATGTCGAAATCGGCGATTGCGTGGATGCCGATGCACTGCGCTGGTACCTGAACGAAGGCTCCAATATTCAACTGGTCAAAGATGTCGGGCAGTGTATTGATCTGGACCACTCCAATACTACTAACGGCACCAATATCCATACCTGGTCGTGCAACGGCACCAATGCTCAAAAATGGTATTACGACGGTATTTCCAAACAGATTCACTCTGCCGTGGACATGAACAAATGTTTCGACCTGGTAAATGGCCACACTGCCAATGGCACCAATATCCAGTTGTGGACCTGCAACCCGAACAACTCAAATCAGAAATGGTATTTCGAACGGGCTACCCTGGCCCAGCCCTCCGAAACCGGCAACCGTATTTATTGGGCGCAATACCCGGACAAGTGTATTGATGTGTATGGGGCCCATACCGACAATGGTACCAATATCCAACTGTACCACTGCCACGATCACCCGGCCCAGTACTTTTACCTCGAAGGAAACACAATCCGCCTCAACAAAGACCGCACGAAGTGCCTCGACCTGAGACAGTCCAATACCAACAACGGCGCAAACATCCAATTGTACGACTGTAACGGCACCAATGCCCAGAATTGGACCTACGATGGCTACACCCGTTCCTTCCGGTCCTGGGTAAATAGTTCCAAATGCATCGATATCTCAAACGGCGGTACCGCCGACGGTACCAATATTCAGTTGTGGGATTGTCAACTCAGCAACCACAGCCAACAGTTTATCATCGGCAATTAAGCTGTTTGAATATTATTTTTAAAAATCCGGATCATGATACATATTCAAAATCCCCCCGCACTGCCCCGGTTTATAAAAACATGGGCATTCCTTAGTCGCCTTTGTAAAGCATTGGCCGGGTAAATTCCCAGGCCATTGAACTGCCCGGGGTGTCAGAAAACAGTACCGGTACGGACTCGTATGCAGGGGAACCAATTGTGGCTTATTTCAACCCCTGATTCGCAGGAGTCGTGGTATTATTAATTGGAGAAATTCTCAAACACGCTCTAAGCCTGTTGTTTTACTCCCGCGCCAATTTGGGACTTTGCCCGAATTCGTCCCGGTAGCTGCGGGAAAAATAGGACGGATCCTTAAACCCTATTGCAAAAGCAATCTCTGAAACGGTCATGTCGGTCGTATGCAACAATTCATGCCCTTTCCGGAGCCGGATGGCACGCACGAAATGCGAGGTAGACCTGCCGGTCAGCGCCTTCAACTTGAGATGCAGGTTGGAACGGCTCAACCTGACATCACGGCAAAGCTCCGGGATACCGTAATCTTCGTCGTCGATGTTATTCAGCACAGATTGCCGGATCTTGTCCATAAACAAATCTTCGTATCGAAACTTTGGTTCCGGCGCCGGCAGCAGGGCGCCGGGCTGGCTATAGCGCCGCTGCAAGTCCCGCCGGATCTGGAGGAGGTTTTTGAGCTGAATAAAGAGTTCTTTTTTACTAAAGGGCTTAGCCAGGTATGCATCGGCGCCGAGTTCGAGTCCGGTCAGGCGCGATTCATCGTCGACGCGTGCTGTCAGCAGTACGATGGGAATGTGGCTGCTGCGCTCATCCGACTTTAAGGTCCGGCAAAGTTCAAAACCGTCTTTATTCGGCATCATCACATCGCTTACGATGAGGTCGGGCACTTCAGTGAGGGCCAGGTCTATCCCCTCCTGTCCGTCGCGGGCAATCAGCAGAATGTACTGGTCTTCCAGGCAGGCGCTTAAAAAAGCCGCTACGTCCGGGTTGTCTTCCACGATTAGGATTCTCGGTAGCAACTCGCCTGCGGCTTCTTGCGCCTGAACGATAAAGGGCGCATCGGCATCGGCCGCCAACACATGCACCGGATCGCTCGAAATGGCGTCCGGGTCGAGTGCTTGAGCGCTGTTGTGTACTGGCAATTCAAGGGTAAAACTTGTCCCGCGGCCTTCTTCGCTGGTCGCGATTATCGTGCCACCCATAAGTTTAGTCAGTTGGTCCACCAGAGCCAGTCCAATGCCGGTGCTTACGGTTCCACCCGCAGCTGCTTGCCTGGAATTGCTTGCCGGCGATTGAAAATACTGTTCAAAGATTGTTGGAAGGTATTCGGCGGGAATGCCAATACCGGTATCCTCAACGACGATGGAAAGCCGGCCGGCTGTGTGTTGGACGCGCACCCATATTTCCCCGCCCTCCGGCGTGAATTTAATTGCATTGGCGAGTAGGTTCGATAGGATGCGCAGCAATTTTTCCGGATCGAAATCCATGATCAGTTTGGATATACCGGACTGAAATTGCAATTGAATGTCTTTGCGCTCGGCGTAATAGTAAAAGGAATCCAGAATGACACGCAGGTAGGTAATCACGTCGGTTTGTACAGGCGCCAGTTCCAGTTTCCCGGCTTCCAGTTTGCGCAAATCCAGGATTTGATTGACCAGATCAAGCAGAATATTGCTGTTGCGGCGGATGGTAAGACCTTCGTTTTTGTGCCAGTTGCTTTCGTGTTCCAGTATCTGATCGGCCATGCCCGTAATAACCGTCAGGGGTGTCCGGAATTCATGGGAAATATTGGTAAAAAAACGGGATTTCAACTGGTCAAGCTTTTGCAGTTGTTCGTTTTGATCTGCCAGATCTTTGGCCTGTTCTGCCTGGCGAATGAGGCCCATTTCATTCAGGGTTTTTTTAACCGTAGCCTCCAGGTCTTCCGGTTCTATGGGTTTGGGCACAAAATCGTACGCGCCCAAATTCATAGCTTTCCGGATATTAGCCATATCGCCGTAAGCCGAGACCATCACGACTTTGAGGTTGGGCTGGCGTTCGTGCACCTTTGCCAGGAAAGTCAATCCATCCATCTCGGGCATGTTAATATCGCTCAGGATCATGTCGATGGCGCTGTTTTGCTCCAGGGCATCCAGGGCTTCGATACCGTTCAGCGCAAAAACAAAAGTGTATAGCCCGTTTTTAATCTGATTGCGAAATAAGTTTCGGATCAGGCGTTCAAACATGGGTTGGTCATCTACGACCAGAATGGTGGCTTTCATAATCGTTCCAAAGATCAGTTTCGGTGACTCCCGTTTATCGGAATTGTGACTAAAAAATCGGTAAAGCTTCCCGGTTCACTTTCCACCTGGATTTGCCCACCGTGCTCGGTGACGATAATATCGTAACAAATGGACAAACCCAGCCCGGTATTACCTTCGTCCGTCGGTTTTGTCGTAAAAAACGGCATGAAGATGTCCTTCATAACTTCAGGATCGATGCCGGGTCCGTTGTCGCGGATACGTAAAGCAAGCTGCGCTCCCTGCACGGCTGTATGAATTCGAATGGCAGGCTGGAATTCCCCCTTCCGGAGTTGCTGTTTCGTTTGCAAGGCGTAACAGGCATTGTTCAAAATATTCAACACAGCCCGTGCGAGGTTGAGCGGAGAACCGTACACGCGTTGGCCGGCCGGATGGTAGATTTCCTCCAGGTCTACCGAGAAATCGGGGTGCCGGGCGGTGAACCCGCTGACAACCAAGTGAACGGTTTCTTCGATCAACTCATTTAAGTCCAACCACTGCATTTTCTCCGAAGTGCCCCGGGCATGGTCCATCATACTGCGCACGATCCGGTCGGCAGCCCTGCCTTTGCTTTTTATATCGAGCGCTATTTGTTTCAAATCATTCAAATACCGCAAGAGGCGCTGATAGCGACTGGGGTCAATGTTGCTGCGATTATTTTGCAGCGCGCTCAATACCAAGTCGGCCAGGCCGGAAGAATCATGTGCGAAATTATTGACAAAGTTTAGGGGGTTTTTGATCTCATGGGCAATTCCCGCTGTTAACTGGCCCAGGGAAGCGAGTTTTTCCTGAACAACCAGCTGATCGCGGGTACGCATGATTTCGTTTGTCCGCGCTTGCAATTCTTTTTCCAGGCGCCGTCGTTCCTGTTTTTGGCGAAACACCCAGGCTAGTATCAGCCCAAGCGCAGCGCAAAAGCAAAGCGCGATAAACCAGGTTTGTTTATAAAAAATTTCGGCGGCCCGCACCGGGACAGCGAGCGGCGCTGTAGTCCAGTTCCCCCGATGATCGCAGCCTCGTATCAATATCTGGTATTCGCCGGCGGGCAAATTTTGCAGGTTAAGTTCATTGTTCGTCCCCACATAAATCCAATCGCTGCGGCCTTTAATATCCGCGCCTTCCAGTTTGTAGGCAAAGTTGTTTTCTTCGACGCGCACCAGGCTTGAAAGTGCAAACCGAAGGCCGAGCGCGCGGTGCGTTGCCGGCAGCGCTATGGTTTGCACCCGGTACGGCCAGTTTGTTTTATTGACCAGGCTGTCGCCTGCTGTATCGTAGTACGAAAACCCGGTCAGAAATATCCGAACAGCATCACGTCCAAGTATCCGGGCTTTGAGGACTTCCGGATGGAAAATGTTGATCCCGCTGATGGAGCCAAACAACAAGTCGCCCGAAGGGCTTTTGTAGTGGGAATACCGGTTGAACTCGTTCGTCGAAAGCCCGTCTTCCTTGTACAAACGGCTTAGGACTTCCCCCTTGGACGATACCAGGGTAATGCCTTCATAAGTAGATACCCAGCGCACACCCGACTGGTCGGCCAAAATGCCCACTACGATATTGTTCGACAAGCCTTTTTTTTGATCAATTACAGTGACCGCCCCGGTGCGGGGATCGTAGATATGCAAGCCGCCGCCATAGGTTCCAACCCATAAGCGCCCGTCTTCGCCTTCATTGATGCACATCATGCGTTCATCCTGAAAACCTTCCTTCCGCCCGACCCGGTGGTACGCCCCGGTTTTCAGCTTAAACTGGTACAAGCCATCCAAAGCAGCCACCCAAATGGTGCTGTCCCGGGCAACAAAAATTGCATTGACCACGCCATTCAATTTCACCGGTGGGCCGTTTACCGGCAACGCGCTCAAGCGCTTGTCGGGAATTGAATAGGAAAAAATCTGGTCGTCCGCCGCCAGCACCACAGTAGCAGCATCAGCGAAGGCAAAACGCATAAAATCTTTGCCCACGGGAAAACTGGCACACACGCCGTTTTCCCGAAAGCGAACGAGCTGGTTATCATAAGGCACCCAAAAACTTCCGCCCGCATCCTTCACGATGTCAACCAGGTGTTTAGGCCCGGCGGGCCGTTGTTCGATCTTTAAGCAGGGTATGGACAAGGGTTTAAGCGATTCTGCGGACACGTCGGTGCGGGGTTGAAGCAGCGAAATGGGCATCGCACTTTCCGGATAAGTCAGGTATTGCCCCGGACTTGCTTCGGTTATAGCCCGGATTGGAATCCCTTCAAGGCAGGTGGTAATCGTCCCGATAAGTTTCAGGTCGACGGCTGCCAGGCCGCCGGATGTGAACACATAGACTTGTTGGAGAAAATCCCTGCCGTGAATGGTAAAAATATTGGAGCCGGCGTAACGGGATTTTTTCTGAACGGCATTCAGCACAGGCGAATAATCGTAAAGCCTTCCGTTTTTATCCTGCAAAAGACCGGCAAACCCGGTAGATAATTGCCGGAAATACAAGATGCTGCCACTTTGGTCGCGGGTAATATTAAGATAGTAATCGGACGATTTGGCCGATGGTCTTTGGTTCAGGGCCGTGTTTTCTAATATACCGGATACCTGCACCGTTCCGCTGCGGGGCGCCAGTTTAAAAAGCGTTTCCCATGCACCCAAATAAATCAAAATGGTATCCGCGCGATCGGAAGCAATCGTCCAGTAATTAGTGTTGGAAATTGGAGGCGGTGGTTTTTGTCGAAAAATGGTTTCGAGGGTATAGTTCCGGGTCTGTCGGGTTTTAAATTCAAAACGGGTCAGCACGCCCGTCCCGGTCTCCATGTTTCCCGCTTCAATAGCGGCCTCGTCTCCAACATTCGCAATCCACAAATCGGTCTCCGTAAGTAGTGTAAGCCCCGGTTGGCCCAAGGTAAAACTGGGGCTTGTCGCGTCCAGACGCGGCAAGCTCATCAGTTTATGCACGCCCTTCTGATCGAGCCTGTACACCAGGTGATGGGTAGGGGAAAGGGCATGTGCAATAATACCGTAGGCCTTCGTAATACCGCAGGAACTGATCCGGGCGCCTGGCACATCCAGGGTGAAGTAGCGCGCTTTTTGGGTATCCGGATCGAAAATAAAGCAGGTTGCGCTTTCCCGAAAATATCCGAACAGCTTACCCGAAGGTGTGAAGCCTGAAAGCACTGCCTGGCTGACCAACTCCGCCGGTGTTTCCTTCCATTGCACAAATGCGGACTGCATGCCGTCGAATTTGAAAAAATTAATCGTCCGGT
Organism: Lewinellaceae bacterium; assembly: GCA_020636075.1. Classification (GTDB taxonomy): domain Bacteria; phylum Bacteroidota; class Bacteroidia; order Chitinophagales; family Saprospiraceae; genus M3007. The sequence goes on from JACJYO010000003.1 coordinate 123,087, forward strand.
GCTCATCCTGACGGTAACAAGGGTTGACCCACAAGCGGCCGGAAGGGTCGATCATCCCGTCGAAAACACAGGAAATCGGCAAGCCTGCATCGATATCGAATACAGACAAGCCGGAAGGCTCCACAACAGGGAGCGCCGGTTGTGCCCATAATCCGGCTACCGGAACGACAAAAAACAGCCACAGGCTATTCCAGGAAGTGCAGATGCGCATGATGCCAACAAATGTAAGGAACTGCAAATTCATGCCTGAACGCGGAATGCATTAATATCCTGTGAAAACAGGCCGATATGCTGCACTTAGAGCCTGTCCGGAAACCTCCTTTGTGGATAGGCTCTTAGTTGTTTTTTTCAACCGCTATCGGAATACGGAGTATAAACTCGGTAAACACATTCGGTTCGCTCACGACATCCAATTGGCCGCCATGTTCCGCAACTACAATATCATAACAAATGGACAAGCCCAAGCCGGTATTACCCTGGCCAGTAGGTTTGGTCGTATAAAACGGCGCAAAAATATCCTTTAGAATTGCCGGGTCTATGCCCATACCATTATCCCGGATTCGTATTTCCACCTGGCTTCCGAGCGCCAGCGTTTGCAGGCGCAGTGCAGGTTTGAACTGCCCGGCGCGTTTTTGCTTTTCGTACAGCGCATAACAAGCGTTGTTTAAAATATTCAAAAATGCACGGGTAAGATTGAGCGGCGAGCCGTAAACCTGTTGCACCTTGGGGTCGTAAGTCACCTTCAGTGTGACAGCAAACTCCGAATGCGTAGCCCGGAAGCCGCTGACAGCCAGGTGAGCGGTTTCGTCGATCAACTGGTTTAAATCCAGCCATTGCATTTGTGCCGAAGCCTCCCTGGCATGATCCATCATACTTTGCACAATGCGGTCGGCTGTACTGCCGCTGCTTTTTATATCCAGGGCGTTTTGCTTCATTTCGTTCATGTATTCCTCGATTTCAAGGTATACCTCCGGTTCGAATGCATTCCGATCTTGTTTCAATTCCCCCAGGAACTGGTCGGAAAGCCGGGTAATATCCAGGGCAAAGTTGTTGACGAAATTCAAGGGTTTTTTGATTTCGTGGGCAATGCCCGCGGTCAGTTGGCCTAAGGAGGCGAGTTTTTCCTGCACGACCAATTGATTACGGGTACGCATAATTTCATCGGTTCGTTCCGCCAATTCTTTTTCGAGTCGTTTGCGTTCGCGTCGTTGTTGGAACATCCAGGCCAGCACCAGGGCGATGATGGCGCCTACGCAAAGGAGGATAAACCAGCTTTGCAAGTAAAAAAACTCGGCAGCTTCGATCGGAATACGGAGTGGTTCGGTAACCCAGTTGCCCCGGTAATCACAGCCGCGTATCAGAATATCATATTTTCCGGCAGGCAGGTCCTGCAAATTAAGCTGGTTGTTGGCGCCGATATAAATCCATGCTCCGGAATAGTCGATATCCGTCCCTTCTAATTTGTAGGCAAAATTGTTTTCGGTATGCCGTACCAGGTTGGACAAGGTAAATTGAAGACTGAGCGAACGGTGGGCCGCGGGAAGATTAATGGTTTCTACACCATAGGCCCAATTCGTTACGTGGATCAGGCTGTCGCTTTTGGCATCGAAACAGGAAAAACCCGACAGCGATATCCGGATAGGGGCCGCACCGACCAACTGGGATTTGAGCATTGCCGGTTCGATGATGTTGACGCCGTTCACCGACCCAAACAACAGCGCGCCGGAACTGCTTTTCAGATAGGAATACCGGTTATACTCATTGGCAGAAAGCCCGTCTTCCTGGTAGAGGCGGCTGAGCACCTCCCCCTTGGCCGATACCAGGGTAATGCCCTGGTAGGTAGATAGCCAGTGCGTCCCCGAATCATCGGTCAGCATACCGATGACGATATTATTGGACAACCCTTTTTTTTGATCAATAATAGAAACAGCGCCCGTACGGGTATTGTATATATGTAATCCGCCGCCATAAGTGCCGATCCACAAGCGACCGTCAGCATCCTCCTCGATGCACATCATGCGCTCGTCCTGGAAACCTTCGGTACGCCCGATCAGGCGGTAGGCGCCGGAATTCAGGTCGAAGCGGTGCAGTCCGTCTAAAGCGGCGATCCATGCCAAACCCTTTGAGTCAACGTAGATTTGATTTACGACTCTGCTGAATAGTATGGATTGGCCATTGACCAACACCGGAGTCATTTTCCGGGAAGGAAGGTGATACTGGTATAAATGGTTTTCTGCTACAAGTAAAACTGTTTCCGGATCGACAAAATCAAACTTAAAAAAGGCCTTACCCACCGGGAAAATAGTGCAGGAACCATCTTCGCTGAACCGCACCAGTTGTTTTTTATAGGGAACCCAAAGAAAGCCTTTGGCATCTTTGGCTATGGTCACTTCACTTGGCAAACTGAATTCTCCGGTGTTCTTATCCGCACATTGCACCGAAAACTCCCGGGTAAGCGGTGCTGTTGTCGAATGCGCTGAAACATTCGTATACATCAGATTTCTACCATCCACATTAACCAGGTAGTGCCCGGGCGCCAATTCGACAATGGCCCTGGTACCAAAATCGTCCAGGCAGGTTCTGATCGAGCCGGATAATTTCAGGTCCACTACTGCCAGGCCACTGTTTAAAAACAGGTAAGCCTGTCTTCGAAAATCCCGGCCTTGCACGCCCTGGATTAAACCATTGGAAAAGCGGGAGACTGCTCTGGCCGCATTCAAAACAGCCGAATACTCATGATATTTACCTGCTTTATCGAGCAAAACAGCGCGATAAGTCTCCAAATACCGGCCATAGAACAGCAGATTCCCGGCCGAATCTTTTGCAATCCCATTATTGTAATGTACAAGCAGCGGATGTCGGGTTTGCCGCACAGTGTCCATGCCGGAAAATGGATCGAAGAACTCGGTAGCGCCGTTTGTCGGATCAAGCCGGATGTACTGTTTCCAGGCATCCAGATACAGGATTATCCGGCCTTGATAATCCTGTTCTACTATCCGGTGGTAATTCAGATGAACCGCAGGAGGTGGCGCCCCGCGAAATAAATCTCGCAACGTGTATTTGTGCATGCGGCCTGTTGCCAAATCAATACGCATGAGCGAGCCCCAACCGGCGATCAGATTTTCGGCTTGGTTATCATAATCGAAAATCCAGATTTCGTGCTGTGTCAGCAGGGGAGGGCTCGTCTCGCCAAATGAGTAGTAGGGATTGCCGGCATCCAGCCGTGGTACGGACAATAATAAGTGAAAACTGTCGCGGCCAAGCCGGTACACCAGGTGATTCGCCGGCGACAGGGCGTGCAAGATTATACCGTGATTATTGGAGTACCCCATAAAGTTAATCTGCACGCCGGCAGTGTCCAATGTCTGAAAGTGGGTCTTGCGCGTATCCGGGTCGAATACAAAGCTGACGCCAGTTCCCCGGAAATACCCGAACAACTCGCCCGATCGCGTAAATCCCGACAAGACAGCCTGGCCTTTCGGCCTTTCAGGCAAATCTTCCCACCCGATAAAAGTGGACTGCTCGCCGTCGAACTTGTAAAAATTTACCGTCTGATGCTCTTCCTGAATATAACAGGGGTTGATCCACAAGCGCCCGGCCCGGTCAATCAATCCGCCGGACGTACAGGATATGGGCAGGCCGGCATCAATGTCGAATACCGAAACGTTGGCAGGGTACAATTGGGGCGTGCCGGACACTTGCTGTCCTTTTACAGGTTTAAAGCAACATGCCATAAAAAGGCAGATCCCTGCTAGGCGTATCGTGGCGCGCGGCATAGTGTTGCAAAAATAAAAGCCTGGCGGGGAAATTATACGCTGTTCAACGAAAGGTGTTTGGATCTGTCGGTTCTATCCTTTGCTTTAGTAAAAGTTGCCGTTTGGGGATAGCAAAACAATGCTTCATGAATTAAAACAATAGTTCAAACATCACCGAAAAGCAAGGCTGACCTTTGTCGCAATTTACCAGATCATGGTATTTGTCATACTGCCGCTTCCTATGAACGGCTATCCATATGACCACCAGGATGGTATCAATTTTTAACCAGTCAATAGTTAAATCAATGATGGCAATTAAGAAAATAATCGCATTCAGCATGCTGTACGCATTAAGCCTGAATTACGGGGCTATCGCCCAAACCGTGCTCACCGACAATGGCGCCTGGCAAAAAATCGAATACTCCGGAACTTACAAAGACTTAGTCATGCCCGGCGCTACAGCCTATCCTTTTATCCAGTTCAGGGTGGTTGGAGCCGACGGGGGTTCTGCAAAGGTCTATGGTTGTGACCGGGTAGTGGGCGGCGCCGGCGCTATCGTCACGGCAATTCTCGAAATCGGTACTACCGAAAATCAAGTGCCGGCGGGTAGCACCCTGCGGTTTATCGTGGGTCAGGGAGGCCAAAACATGAACTCCAGCCCGGGCGGTGGCGCTGGTGGTGGTGGCGGCAGCGCCGTATTGCTCAAGGTATCCGGGCAAACAGATCCCTACCGCATTTTAGCCGTGGCTGGTGGCGGCGGCGGCGGCTGGGCAGCCTACGGTGGTTTCCATAATTGCCGCAACGACCCGGGGAATAGCGCCCAAACGGGCACTTCCGGCGGAACTGCCGATGGGGAAGATAATGACCATAAAGGGAGGCCGGGAAGTGATGGACAAGGCGCTTATCAACCAACTAACTATATTGACTATGGCGGCGGCGGCGGCGGCGCTTTTTCCGATGCCTACTATTCCAACCAGAAAACTACGATGTCATCGTCGGGAAGAAAAGGCGGTTGGACAGGAGGTCTTGGCGGTTATCAGAATGATCCGTCCGCCGGATCGCAATGCATAAAAGGAGGTTATGGCTTCGGAGGAGGGGGTGGAGGATATGTCAAGGATAATATCACATTTTCACACCCCGAAACAGGTGACGCGGGCGCGGGCGGCGGCGGCGGTTACTCCGGTGGTGCGAATGGGTCCGATGGTTGCGATGATTATGGATGCGGCAGTGCCGGCGGTGGCGGCAGCTATTACCATCCGGGCATCTATTCCGGGCTGATCGAAATAGGCGGTCGGACCACGGATACCCACGATGGTTATATCGAGTACCGCTTTGTAAAATTCGAAACCATACGCCTGGTCAGCGATACCACCAAATGCCTCAATATTGCCGCGGAAAGCATCGACAACGGCACCAACATTCAACTGGGGATTGAGGCCCAACGCTGGGATTTTAACGGCCTGAACATACGCCTGGCCCAATACCTCAACAAATGCCTTGACCTCACCCAGAGCAATACAACCAATGCCAACAATATTCAACTGTTCGATTGCAGCAATACCGACGCCCAACACTGGGTGTACGACGGTGTGAACAAGCTCATCCGGTCTAAAATTAACCCGAACAAATGTGTCCATGTAAGCCGAAACCAGACCACCCCGGGCGCCAACATCTACATTTATGATTGCAGTCCCGGCAGTACGGCACAAGAATGGCAACTGGACGGCGCCGCAACCATTCCGCCCGGCACCAAAGTGGTTACGATCCGGTCTGAACTTACCTCAAACAAATGTCTGGACCTGGACAACGGGAATACCAGCAACGGCGCAAACATTCAATTGTGGGATTGCGACGGAACGCTCGGCACCTACAACCAGCAATGGTACTTCGACGGCCTGCAGATCAAACTGGCAAAAAACCCGGCCAAATGCATCGACCTGTCGAACAGCAATACCAACAACGGCGCGAACATCCAACTTTACGATTGCAACAACACCAATGCGCAACACTGGGTTTACGACGGACTCACCAAGGCATTCCGATCGTCTATCAACCTGAATAAATGCATCGATGTGAACAAAAGCGGGATCGTCAACGGCACCAACTTTCAACTCTTCGACTGCAATGGAACAAGCGCACAGCAATTTACCCTCGGTGCAGTGCCCTGTCTTATGGATACTACGCCACCCGTGGCTAAATGCAGGGACGCAACCTTTGCCGGGCTTACGGCGCCTGTGGCTTCCAGTATAAACAACGGCAGTTACGACAACTGTTCCGTTGCATCCTTGAACATCGCTAATGTATCCGGGAATACCTGGAAACTCATTGTCACAGATTCGAGCGGTAATACCAGCTCCTGTACAGCTACTGTGCATTATCAGTAGCCCTTCTGAACTTTAGCATATTTTCCTATAAACAATAGTTGCTCAAGGTCTCACAACCTTGCCCTGTAAAATCATTAGCCTAAATTTTGTCATGAAAAAACAATCCTTCCATTCATTTTATATGCAGATCGCGTCATTGGCGCTGCTGTTGGGCGGCTGTTCCGGCCTGACGGCCCAATCAACCAAAATTATCTTCAGTCAAACGTACCGGGACATCCCGATCCCCAATCCGGCGCCGGCTGCCAATGTTATCCTCACGGCTGTTGGCGGCGACGGCGGCAAGATTGAGCGCGACAACGTTTACAAAGGAGGCCGCGGCGCCTTCGTACGGGCTGTCTTCACCGTAGGCACCGGACAAGGAGAATTGGCGCCTGGCGGCACCCTGCGCTTCATCGTCGGCGGCAGCGGCGACAGCGACGCCAACATGGCCAACATCGACGGGAAAGGCGGCGGCGGCGGTGGCGGTACCGGCATAGCCTACCGCTCACCCCAGGGCAAGTGGACGTTACTCGTGGTGGCCGGCGGGGGTGGCGGCGGCTCCTGGACGGGGCTGAACACCCGGCCCGAAGGCATCCCCGGCTATGCCTATTCGAAAACACCGCCCGCCAATAGCGATAATGAGAACCGGCCCAGCGATGAAATTTGGGCCAATTTCTCCGACGGCGCCGGCGCTTTTTATGCCTCCCAAAAAGACGGCTATGGACTGTACAGTCAGGCCGGCTGGGCCGGAGGCCCCGACAGCGGTGAGCCGACCGGCGGTGGTGCGCACGATAAGGGCAAGTTGTATTATTTCTCCGGTGGCTGGGGATTTGGCGCCGGCGGAGTCGGGTCAAGAGCCAGTTCTTTTAATGCCGGCGGTGGTGGCGGCTACATCGGCGGCCAGCGGGGACTAGAATGCGACGAAAGTTTTTGCTTTCCCGGCGATGGCGTCCGCTACACCCGGGACCAGCAACTTCCGGCCGAAGGCGGCAGCAGTTATGTCAACGAAGACCACATGGTCGTAAACGGCATTTTAACCTTCACTCGCGGCCATACCGACGACCCGCAAAATGGCTATGCTAGTTATGAATTCCGGGCGCCGGCCTATCCCTACAGTTTTATGCAGCTCGATGAGGATAGGACGAAATGTATAGAAGATTATAATGCAGAAACAAACCAGGGCACCAACGTACAGCTGAATACCTGTGTCGATGCAGACAAACAACGCTGGGTTTTTTATGAAAACCGCAGCATCCTGCTTGCCAAAGACGCCGGAAAATGCCTGGACCTCGATCATTCCAGTTTGACCAACGGCACCAACATCCGGTTGTGGGATTGCAACAACAGCGATGCCCAACGCTGGGTGTTCGACGGCACCACCAGACAAATCCGCTCGGGCATTAATTTCACAAAATGCCTCGACCTGCGCGACGGCAAAACCAATACCGACACCAACGTGCAACTGTGGGATTGTAACGACTCCGGCAGCCAGCAGTGGTATATCGCCGGCGCAACAACGGCTACCCTGGCCGACACTTCCAACCGCATCCACTTCGTAAAAGACCCGCAAAAGTGCCTCGACCTTGCAAAAGCCAGTCCCGTCAACGGCGGCAACATTCAACTCTACCATTGCCACCACGCCCCATCCCAATACTGGCATTTTGACGGCAACACCATCCGGTACTACGCCGACCAAAGCAAATGCCTGGACCTGAGCAATTCCAAAATCGACAACGGCACCAATATTCAGTTGTACGACTGCAACGGCACCGATGCCCAGCGCTGGGTGTACGACGGCCTGACCCGCTCCTTCCGCTCTTTTGTGCACGGCGCCAAGTGTATCGACGTATCGGGCAGTAGTACTGAAGACAATACCAATATTCAATTGTGGGACTGTAATGAAACGGATGCCCAGCAGTTTATTATCAGCAATTAAGGTGGCAATTCGATGAATAAAAATTATTGACTATCCGTAGATCGCCAATCCCATGAAATAACAGTTGGCGAGGACGACAACAGCTTTGACTATCCGTAGTTGATTCTGACTGTACGACAAGTGGATAATCCGATAAAAAATCTTAACGGTTTATAAAAAAACGAATACTCCCAAAATGAAAAAAACAACACTTTCCCTGTTCCTACTCCTTTCCTGTTTTTGCCTGAATGCTCAAGTAAGCATCAACACCGACAACAGCAACCCCGACCCCTCGGCCATGCTCGACGTCAAAAGTATCGACAAGGGCATACTTATACCGCGCATGACAGCCGCCGAACGCGATGCCATTGCTGCGCCGGCAAACGGCCTACTGGTGTATGTGACCACCGACTCGGCTTTTTATTTCTACGAAGGCAGCACCTGGGCAAAAATCGGCCGCGCCGGTTGGCGTCTGAACGGCAATGCCGGCACGACAGATAACACCGACTTTATCGGCACTACTGATACCGTACCGTTAAATTTTAAGGTAAACAACGCTCGCGTGCTACGGCTGGAATTTGATGGAGATTCTCTAAACAATGGGCCAAACATCATAGCCGGCAGCCCTTACAACAGCGTAGGCGCCGGGATTATCGGCGCGACAATTTCAGGCGGTGGCGGTAATGAGGAAGGTTCCGGTTTTTCGAATGGTATTTCTGGAAATGGCCATTACGGAACGATCGGCGGCGGAAACATAAATGCCGTTTCGGGAAAATATGCCACCATTCCCGGCGGCTATTTTAATTCTGCGCGCGCTAATTTCAGCTTTGCTGCAGGCACGGGCTCGTATATCGACGTTGCGCATACCGGCGCTACCCTGTTTTCGGACTTTGATGATGGTTTTACGTTTAATTCGCTAGCAGCCAACGAATTTGCCGTGCGGGCCCGAGGCGGCGTGCGCTTCGTTACCGCCACTAATTCGTCCGGCAACCCGACACAAACCGTCCGTATCGACGACAGCGGCACGGTGACCGCAAGTGCTTTTGTCGGCGACGGCTCCGGCCTGACCAATGTGCCCCCCGGCAACGGCTGGAGCCTGACCGGCAATGCCGGCACGGTGGATGGTACGAACTTCATCGGCACAACAGACAGTATGCCGCTCGATTTTCGGATCAACAATGTGCGTGCGCTGCGGCTGGAATATTCCCAGAATGGGCCGCCCAATATCATCTCCGGTGCTGTTCAAAACGAAGTTTCACCCGGCATTTATGGCGCTACCATCGTAGGCGGAGGGGGGGCAGGATTTGCTTTAAACACTGTCAGTGCAAATTTTGGGTCAACCCTCGGCGGCAAAACGCTAACTGCAAGCGGTGAATACGCCACTGTTCTGGGCGGCGAATCTAACCGGGCAACTGGTTTCAGAGCACTTGTCGCAGGCGGCCTGCAGAACGAAGCCGGAGGCTCTGGCGCGGTCGTTTTAGGCGGCAGCCAAAACACTGCCTCCGGTAGTCGTGCGACAGTTATAGGCGGGTCGGGCAATTATGCTATCAGCGATAATAGCTTTGTCGTGGGTGAGCGGGGCCTTATAAAGTCTGAACATAGTGGCACTTTTCTTTTCGCCGCTCCGAATCCATATTACTTCAATTCCGAGGCGGCCAATGAATTCGCCATACGCGCCACAGGAGGTGTGCGTTTTGTCACCGCGGTTGGGAGTTTCGGTACGCCGACCCAAACCGTGCGCATCGACAACACCGGCACCGTAACGGCAGCAGCTTTTGTCGGCGATGGAACAGGGCTGACCGGCATCCCGGATGACCAAACGCTCAGCCTCAGCGGCGCCACCCTAAGCATTGAGGCCGGCAACTCCGTAAACCTGGCCGGCATCAACACCGACAACCAAATGTTAAGCCTCAGCGGTACTACCCTCAGTATTGAAAACGGCAATTCGGTCAACCTGCCAAGTCTTGGCAGCGACAACCTGGGCAATCACACTGCCACACAAAACATAAACCTCAATGGCCACTACCTTTCCGGCAACGGTGGAAACAAGGGCATTTTTATTTCCAGCGGTGGCAACGTCGGCATCGGTACCACGACGCCAGCCTTCGGGTTTACTGTAGTTGGCCCACTATTCGGCGGTTCATTAAATGTGGTCGATTGGGACACCTCCAACGGTACACAGGTTGTCACAGAACTGCGGGGCAACAACGCCGGCTCGCAAGTGCGGTTTTCGAACAACGGAAATGGATTGTTTACGGATATAGGCCAAAATGCAGCTGGCGATTTTACCGTAGAAGTAAATGATGCGCAATACCTGGTCGTAACCAATGCCGGGAATGTCGGTATCGGCACAACGACACCAACCGCAAATCTCGATGTCAACGGCTCGGTACGATTCCAGGGTGGCTCCCCCGGCGAAGGCAAGGTGCTGACATCGGATGCCGACGGGAACGCCAGCTGGCAAAATTTGCCTGGCCCGAAATACACCAAAACTACCGGGGCGACGACCTACTCCAACGACGATAGTTGGCAAAGCGTCACGAATTCCGTGAGTATACCCTGGACCAATGGCGATGCCGTAAAAATCGAAGGGATGGCTACGCTGCGTTTGACGGCAGGAACCGGTGTGGATCAATTTGAAATGCGGGTCCGGCTCGACTACGAACTATGTGGCGCTGTTTACTCCAACACCTTTCAATATACGCCCGGCGAAAGCATCCAGGATCACGACAACGTGCAGGTCATGCCTTACCTGGATATTATCACCCTCGACGATTGCAGTTCCGGCCCTTTAAGTTTTACCCTGGAAGTACGCAATACGGGCGATGACGCCTGGGAGGCGCAGGACCGTGTATTGATCATAACTAAATTATAGAATCGTCGAAAATGAAACATATCGCATTTGCTTTGGCCCTGTTTTCCTTTTCCGCTAACACGTTGTTGGCGCAACTGCATAACCGGGGCGCCGTTATAAAAATCGCCAGTGGCACTGCGATGTTATCTGTCAATGGCATTGCCAATGCCAACGGCGGTCAGCTGACAGTCGACGGTACACTCAGCACCCCTGCCAGTCTGCAGAATACCGCCAGTGCAACACTTCAGGGCGACGGCCAATACTATATTGGCGGCAACTGGACAAACGACGCTGTGTTTAACGCCGGTAGCTCTACCGTCAACTTCGAGGGTACACAAACCAGCACGGTCACTTCCGGGGCTGCTACATTTTACAATATTACACTGAACAAAACCAGCGACAACGACCTCTTGCTGGCCGATCATCTGGACGTTTCAAATACGCTTTCCTTTCAGGCTGCCGACAACTACATCGTGCTGGGCGATTACAACCTCCGGGTTGAAAACATGCTCGGTTATGCTGCAACGCGGTATGTGCGCACCACGGGAGCCGGTACACTCCGGCGCGACGTGGGCGCAGTACCGGTTGTTTTTCCGGTCGGCAACACGGCCTACAACCCCGCCACATTGACTAACGCCGGCACCCCCGATGAATTCCGCCTCCAGGTAACCGATTCGATACAGAGCGGCGGTTTTTCTGGTAGCGCGCTGACCGCAAATGCCGTGGGTCGCACCTGGTTTATCGAAGAGGCCATACCCGGCGGTTCGGACCTGGGCCTGGAGCTGCAATGGAACGGCGATGAAGAATGGAGCGGCTTCGACCGTTCGATGGCTTATATCGCAAACTTTGATGCGGGCATCTGGAATCAACAACCCGTTGGCCCTGCCTCGGGTGCCGATCCCTACAGCCTGAGTCGGATGGGAATTACAAGTCTCGCGCCTTTCGCTATTTTTGGAAACAATTTTCAGCCCACGGTTACTATTTCGGGGCAAATTTTGTGGAAAGGCGACGGCGTTGCTGGCGTTCAAAACGCCACGGTTGCTTTCAGCGGCGACCTCAACGGCACAGCAAGCACCGCCGCCGCCGGCAATTACACCGGTACCCTGGCCGGCAACGGCAACCTTACGATCAGCCCAAGCAAAAACACAAATCGGCTCAACGGTATCACCGTTGGCGATGCCCTCGCCATACAGCAGTTCCTCGCCGGCAGCGCTACAATCGATGATCCTTATGTATGGATCGCTATGGATGTGGATCGCGACAATACCATTTCAACTTTTGATGCGCTGCTGATCAAACAAATGTTGCTCAACAATCCGCAATCGGCAACATACTTTAACACGTCCTGGCGCTTTGTGCCTAAAGATTACCAACTGGCCTTGCCTCCCTGGGGTTTCCCCGAACAAATTAATCTGACGGGTGTAACGGCGAACCAATCCCAGCAGGATTTTTACGGTGTCAAGATCGGAGACTTGATCGAAGTCTTTGCCGACCCGGCAAATTTCAACGGCAGCAGCAACGATGCAGAGCCCCTCGTCTGGCGCGTGCAAGACCGCATGCTGGAAGCCGGGCAAGATATCCAGGTAACCTTTACCGCAGACTTTCATGAAAATGTTGCCGCTTTCCAGTTCGGCCTGCGCTTCGATCCGCAGTACCTGGAGTTGGAAGACGTCGAACAACTGGCGGCGTTGCCGCTGGACGACGACCACTTTGGTCTGTTTGAAGCACACTTGGGCGAATTACGGGCGGTGTGGGCACATCACGACGGCTTCGAGTTGCCGCATGGTTCGGAAGTGTTTCACCTGCATTTCAAGGTGCTGCAATCAGGGGTGAAACTCAGTGCAGTGCTCGGGCTGGACGAAGCGTTGCTGTCCGGGCTGGTGTACAACAACCAGCAGGAAAGCAATGTCGTGCAGCTCTTTTTTACGCCAATCAGCGCAATAAACAGCCCGAAAAAAGAAGTTCTTCAGTTCGACAACTGGCCCAATCCCTTTGCGCATACCACCACTGTACGGTTCAACCTGCCTGAAGCCTGCCGTGCACAATTGCGTGTTCTGGATGAAAGTGGGCGGGAATTATGGCGGCAGTGGAAAAACTATACCGCCGGCTACCAGCAGGAACAAGTTCAACTGGAAGGAGCAATATCCGGCACGCTACTATGCGAACTGACAACTCCCTGGGGGACAACTGTCTGTAAAATGATCGCAACGAATGATTAAGCAATCCCCCCGAGGGTGATGCCCCTGCGAATCATGGTGTGAAACGTCCGGATAAAATACGAGAGGCTGTTGAACCCACATTCCATATACACCGCTTTCACTTTCTTGCGCGGGTCTTTCAGGTGGATTTGCTTGCCGCCCTACTATCGCCAGACGGTAAACCCTTTGTTTTCGATCCAGAAAACAAACCCCCAAAAGAAATTTTACAACCACCCGAAGGATTTTTGAAAGGGATGCCGTCTAAGCAGGAAATTCCAGCATTACAACATGAAAAAACACATCGCTTTCCTCGTCCTGGTGCTTGCCCTGGCAGGCTGCCACAACTACCATACGCACAGCCATGAATCAAACTCCATGGCTGCTACCCCGAACAACTACTTCGGGGCCTACACCCTGGTAGACGAAAAATACGGCACCAAAACCACCGTGACCATCGACGGCGACAAACGCATCATGGTGACAAATGCCTTGCCCAACCACGAGACGGGCCATTTTCCCAGGAAGGGCAACCCCAACACCATTTCAGCTCAAAACAAACGGTATGAGATCCCGCTCAATCCGGTGTTCACGGGAGAAGCCCGATGGGCAAGAGAAACAGGCGTGGCGCTCAACGGTGTGAAGTTCGAGCCGGAAACCGCTGAGGTAGTCGTTTGCGAAAGCGGCGAAAACTACAGGGTAGAAGCCAAACAAAACTTCATTGACCTTGGCCTCGACTTCAACAACGCACACGTGCAGCCCACCGGGGCTTACCATTACCATGGCGTGCCAACCGGGGTGGTGCATGCCTTCGACAAAGGCGGCGACCTCGTCCACATCGGTTTTGCCCATGATGGCTTTGCTATTTATTATTCAAAAAGCGGCGCTTACAAACCGAGCTACCGCCTGATTGATGAAACCCGTACAGGAACAGACTGCACCTATGCGAATCCAAGAGGAATCCAGGACGTGAAAATCAATGGAGAAAAAAAAGACGGCACCTACAAATCCGACTGGGAATATGTGAAAGGCCTCGGCGACCTCGACGAGTGCAATGGCAGGGAGGTAAATGGCCAGTATGCCTATTTCGTGACGACGGAATACCCCTACGTTGGGCGCTGTCTGAAAGGGGCGTTCAAAGAACAAAGGGGCGGAGGGCCACCGCCGGGCAGACAGCGTCCGCCACAGGGTGGGAGACCTCCGGGACCGCCGCGGAATTAGATATGCCGCCAAAGGTTGCCTTTATGATCCGGTGAGGGAAGTTTTAAACATGCTCTAACAAATGTCCTTGGGTGCGCTGCTGTTTTAATTAACTCAAAACATAGTTTAAACAAACAGAATGCAAACCCGTCCAAGCACTCCAACATCTAAAAATCAGGTACATGCAAAAGATCATAGCGATAGCATTTAGTTTAGTTTTCAGCCTCCATTTAAGTAGCCAAACAGTTGGCCTTATCCAGCACGACCCACAATCATTGGACGATGGTTATATCCTCTTTGCCCCGATCGGTGGCACGACCAGCTATTTGATTGACAAATGTGGCAAGCTGGTAAAAACATGGCCGAGTAATTACAGGCCCGGGCAATCCGTCTATCTGCTTCCTGACGGCAACTTACTGCGCCCGGGCAATGCCAACAACAACGCCTTTAATGCCGGCGGCAAAGGCGGCATCATCGAAAAAATTGATTGGGACGGGAAGGTGATTTGGAGCTACGCGGTTTCGGATGCCACAAAATGCCAACACCACGATGTGAAAGCCCTGCCCAATGGAAATGTGCTGATCATTGCCTGGGAGAGTAAAACCAATACGGAAGCGGTAGCAGCAGGTAGAAATCCGGCTTTGGTGCCAACCCAGCTTTGGAGCGAGCAAATCCTGGAAGTTCAGCCTGTGGGTACAAACGGGGGGAATATCGTTTGGGAATGGCATCTATGGGACCATTTGGTGCAGGACTTCGATGCCGCAAAACCTAATTTTGGAACAGTTGCCACCAATCCGCAATTGATCAACCTCAATTTTGGCGCAAGTGCCAACCAAAGCGATTGGATTCACCTGAATTCCGTAGACTACAACGCCGCATTGGACCAAATCCTCGTCAGTTCACATTCCATGAACGAGATTTGGATAATCGACCACAGCACCACAACCGCCGAGGCTGCTTCGCATACGGGCGGCAACTCCGGCAAAGGCGGGGACATCCTGTACCGCTGGGGCAACCCGGCCGCCTATAATCTTGGGACAACTGCAAACCGAAAGTTTCATGGCCAGCATAACGCCCGTTGGATAGAAAGCGGCTTCCCGTTTGAAAACCAGATCATGGTGTATAACAATGGCAATGGACGACAAGGCGGCAACTACACGACGGTTGAAATTATTGAGCCTCCCGTGGATGGCTATAATTATTCCAGCACGCTGCCTTATTTGCCGGCATCCACCTCGTGGATCTATAATGACGGAAACCCCAATAATTACTATGCGCAAAATATTTCCGGCGCGCAGCCGCTACCGAATGGCAATGTACTGCTGTGCAACGGGCCATCCGGGATATTCACCGAAGTAACAACCAGTGGGGAAACCGTTTGGAAATATATAAACCCCGTTTCAGGGATGGGCGTTATTTCCCAGAATAGCCCCGCAACGCAAAATTTAGTGTTTCGGTGCACCTATTATCCTGCGGATTTTGCCGGCTTTACCGGGCATACCTTAATGAGCGGGAGTATTATTGAAAATACAAACCCGGTTTCGGGTGCATGCGAATTGCTCTCCGATGTTGCCGATAACCACGAGGCTTTTCAGTTCCGTATTTACCCCAACCCGGCAAAGGATTTTCTATACGTTGATATTCAAAATCTATTGATGAAAAATGTCACCTTGAAAATATTAAATGCGATAGGAGAAACACTTTATTCGGTTAGTGATCTAAATTATAGTGCTAATTTTCATGTTCCAATCGGTAATTTTCAAGATGGTATGTATTTCGTCAGATTAGAATCTGAAGGGAATAGTGTGACTAAAAAGGTTATCATTTCAAAATAAGTAATAGACGATGTTGAGTCGTCAAACGCAGGGCTACATCATAAATCCCCACTTCCAAAATTGCACCACGGAGACACAGAGGACACGGAGAAACCTTACTCGTCCTACGGCTTGTATCATTTCACATAAATAACTATTAATTCATTGTCAGTTCAGATGTCTCCCTCCGGTCGACATGACAACTTGCTTGGAGAAACATACAATTTATCAGATTTCTCGCTGCGCTCGAAATTTTACCTACGCCCTGCCGCAATTTCGAGCGCAGCGAGAAATCCTATAAAATTTAGTTTTTAGCGTAAACAACTGTCATGTCGACCCCACCCTGCGGGGGAGACATCTGGATTCTATTATTACCGGTTATTTATATGAAGCCGTAGGACGAGTATCCACATAGGGCATAGTTCTCCGTGTCCTCCGTGCCTCCGTGGTAAATAAATCAATCTACGGTGAGTAAATCACCACTCACTCCGCACCCCGCACCGCCTTCAACTGAAACTCTTTCGGCGACACCTGCTTCTTCTGCCGGAACGTCCGGATAAAATAGGAGAGGCTGTTGAACCCGCATTCCATATACACCTCTTTCACTTTCTTGCGCGGGTCTTTCAGCAGGAACCTATCGAATTATATAAGAGGACACCACGGCCAAAGACTTGGGTATAAGAGCGTGTTTGGCGCGTTTAAGCCTTTTTAATTAGACCATGAACCTTAAGTCTAGTTCTCAAGTTAGCATCCCGGGTATATGGAATACCAATTGAAAAGAAGGCAGCCATCTTAGGTTTCTGGCATGTATTTTTATAATTTCCTTATACCTTATCAAGTACATTCGCGCTAAAAAAGTGTGGAACTTTCAATATTAAAAAAATATGGTTCGGCAAATCAATACCTGATAAGCCTTGCCTTGGTAACACTGGCTGCTGCCATCTCTTATTTTACCGTTGATTTTATCGGATACAGAGTGGTTGCATTACTATTGCTGTTTGTCGTTTCCATTTTGGCAATGCTGTTTGATATTCTTCCAGTGTTGATAACAGCTGTTCTTAGTGCACTGACCTGGAATTACTTTTTTATACCTCCAACATTTAATTTTCACATAGGCAATACAGAAGATGCCCTGATGTTTGCCATGTATTTTGTAATAGCCCTAATAAACGCTGTATTAACTTTTAAAATACGACAATATGAAAAAAAGGTACGAGACAAAGAAGAGCGTGAAAAGACGATCAAACTTTACGATACTTTGCTCAATTCGCTATCACATGAATTAAGAACACCGATATCAACCATAATCGGCGCAATTGACACCATAGAAGAGAATAATGGAAAAATATCGGATCACAATAGAGCAGAACTCTACCGAGAAATTGCAAAAGCAGGATTTAGGTTAAACAGACAGGTGGAAAATCTTCTGAACATCAGTCGACTGGAAGCTGGCATTCTAAAGCCTAAGCTGGATTGGTGCGATGTAAACGAATTAGTTTATACTGTGCTCCGCAACAATCAAGATGATGCGCTTCATCACATAATTAAATTTCAGGCGAATGATAAGTTACCACTTTTCAGATTAGATCGGGGATTGATTGAACAGGTACTCCAAAATATAATCCAAAATGCGTTACAACACACGCCTGAGGATACTGTCATCGAAATAGAAGTTGACCAAGTACCTTATGCCTGCTGCATAGCAATTTCCGATAATGGACCTGGGTTCCCAGACAATGCGTTGCGAGCGGTGTTTGATAAATTCTACCGTTTATCCAACTCCACTACCGGAGGTACTGGCCTTGGGCTCTCAATTGCAAAAGGATTTATCGAGGCACATAAAGGCAGTATTCGACTAGAAAACAACCCTAAGGGTGGCGCAAAGTTCACACTAGAAATTCTAGCTGGGATTTCTAGTATCAATAATCTAAAAAATGAATAGACCAGAAATACTAATAATTGATGACGAACCACAAATTCGAAAATTACTGCAAATTAGTTTGGAAAGCAATGGTTATAAGACAATCCAAGCGATAGCAGGTAAAGATGGAGTGCTTTTGGCGGCAAGCCACTCGCCAGATTTAATTTTGCTAGATATTGGTTTGCCTGATAAAAGTGGGCATGCCGTACTACGAGAATTACGGGAGTGGTTTTCCAAGCCTATTATCATATTATCTGTTCAGGATAGTGAAAACGATATAGTTTCCGCATTGGACAATGGTGCAACCGATTATGTAGTCAAACCCTTTCGAACGGGTGAGTTATTAGCACGAATCCGGTCAGCACTTCGTAGAAGTCAAAATCAAACAAAGGATGAAACAGTTATCGCTTGTGGCAACCTTCAAATTGACATCATGGCAAGAGTAGTAAAGCGTGATGATAATATTGTTAAACTCACTTCTACTGAATATAATTTATTGGCACTCTTTGCCAGAAATGAGGGCAAAGTGCTCACCCATCAATATATACTGAGAGAAATATGGGGCGTTGCCTATCAAACCGAAACCCAATACCTGCGCGTATTTGTAGCACAATTGCGAAAAAAATTGGAAGAAAACCCGAATAACCCAGTCCATATCGTAACAGAAAGTGGCGTGGGTTATCGTTTCCAGTAATCTTTACAAAATTTTTATGCCTGCCTTTTATATTTTATCAAATGCTTACAGTGATTGATCTTTTTTTGTAGGATTAAACTAATTGTGGCCCTCAATCCACTTTGTTATTAACACAGATTTGGTGAAATTAACAACACTGTCCTATCAAGAAATTAAGCTGTTAATTGCAGTAGTGATAGGTTTTGTCTTTATCAGTTGGTTGCTCCTTTACGGCCTTTGGAAAGCGTTCAAGAATTACTATCGTGATGATTGAATGTATAAATTTCCGGCAAACTGGAAATTCGTTAATTTGGTTGTTTTTTGCATCTTATTAATGCCACTTCATCGGCAGGATGATAAAGTAGTGGAGAATATTCTACTTTCATATCACTCTTGTCGAGTCCAAAATACCGTTCATCACTTAAACTGAGTCTTTTTAAAAAGAAATAAGAATTAAGCAACAAACCCTCGTGCAAATCGAATTCGTTTTCAACCGAAAGGAATTTCTCAATTACTATAAATTTAAAATCAGGTTCGTTGTTGTATTTGGTAGACCCGTCACGGCGTATGTGTAAGTTTAGTTCTTTATTATCTACTAAATCTTGGACTATTTTCTTAAAATAAAGCTCAGTTTTGGGTTGAATACGAAAACCAACATTGATATTAACCTTGATGATTGTATCGTCCACCAACTCTGAAACGTCATACGAAAGTGTATAAGGTTCATCTGTGCGGTTTAAATGGACAAACCAAAACACATCGGCGCGTTTAGGGCTTCTGGCTAAAATAGATTTTATTATTTTTTCCTCTACCTGATGTTTTAAATCAGCTTTTGTAAGGTATATTAAATGCGTAGCGTATTTAGGTATGTTTTCATCTGCGCTAAGCTCCTGAATTTTGGCTGCATATTTACCAATATCAACAAATCGAGTAAACTTATTTCTAATTTTCCTACCGTAAAATACCGAATACATCATAAAAATAAAACCTAATGCAATAATTAAAGTAATGTAACCGCCTTCCGTAAACTTGTTTGCATTTGAAAGGAAAAATGTAGTTTCAACTAAAGCGAAAAACAAAACCAAGACATAAACGGCAAATTTGTTCCACTTCAATCGGAATCGCATATAAAAAGACAGCAGATACGTGGTAACGAGCATGGTAATGGTAATGGCCAACCCATAAGCAGCTTCCATTTTTGAAGAATCATCAAAATGAATTACCATAAAAATGCAACCAACCCACAGCAGAAGATTGATGCTAGGAATGTAAATCTGACCTTTAATTTCCGAAGGTTGACGAACTGCCACACGAGGCCAAAAATTAAGGCTCATGGCTTCGCTAATTAAGGTGTAACTACCACTTATCATGGCTTGTGATGCAATAATGGTGGCAATAGTTGCAATGACAATTCCTATGATTAAAAACCAATGGGGCATAATTTCGTAAAATGGATTTCGCCCATTGAGCGTGGCATTTTCGCCCAAATTCATTATCCAGGCGGCTTGCCCCATATAATTGAGCAATAAAGCAGTTTTTACACCTGCCCAGGTTATACGGATGTTCTTTATGCCACAATGCCCCAAATCGGCATACAAAGCCTCTGCTCCGGTAGTAGCCAAAAACACACCACCTAAAAGCGCAAATCCACCAGGATAGTCTGTTAAGAAACTAAAAGCATAAACTGGGTTTACAGCCTTCAAAATTTGTGGGTGCTGTAAAATTTGTGTAATTCCCAAAGTGGACAGCATGGTGAACCACACTAACATGGCGGGCCCAAAAGTACCGCCCACTTTATTTGTGCCAAAACGCTGGAAGAAAAACAATGCGGATAAAATGGTAATTACAATAGGGACTGTAGGAATATCTTCTAGGCCTCTTAAATTACTAACCCCCTCTACCGCAGAAGAAACAGAAATGGGTGGCGTAATCATGCCGTCGGCAAGCATGGTGGCAGCCCCTATCATAGTGGGCAAGATTAGGAATTTCCCGTGCCGCTTTACCAAAGCATACAATGAAAATATACCGCCTTCTCCATTATTATCAGCCCTTAAAGTAAGTACGATATATTTTAATGTAGTTAAAAATGTTATAGTCCAAAATACACAGGAAATGCCTCCGTAAATCAATTCTTCTGTGATGGGCCTTTCTCCTACAATGGCTTTCAATACATAAAGTGGACTGGTACCAATATCGCCATAGATAATACCCAATGCTACCAACAGTGTTCCTCTTGTAACCTTGTTGTTTATTCCGTTCTTGTGCTCTGCCAAAATAGTTTATTTTTTAGGGAGGCTTATTTGTTTTTGCAATTCAATTAGGTGGGAATGAAGGTTTTTAAGTGTGGAAATCAGTTTCTCCTTATTCTCAAATAGAAGGTTGAGGTTGAGATACACTGCCAATGCTAAATCTACCGATTTGATATAAGCTCCAATATTCTCGTACATTTCCTGAGCATTTTCAGAATCGATAAACCATTTTAGCCCTTTATTTATGCCATCATTGCAATGAAACAGATGTTTTGCACTTTCTGGATTGTCTTGTTCATACAATCGGGAAAATTCAACCGTATCGAAACAAATTTTTACGACAGTACCAGAAATCTGCTTAGTAAATTTAAGACCTTCCATTGTTTGCCTTTTCTTATGCAAAAAGACTCATTTACTTACTTGATTTTTTACTGGCCAAATGTAGATTGCCAGGAATATGAGAATCATTAAGATTGCAGGCAGAAGTATAAAGATTTTATAAAGATGGAATTCGCATGATTGACCTGCTCTGTTCCTAAATACATTCTGAAGGGTGACGGTAACATGTATTGTTCAAAGCACGTTAATTCACTTCCATGTCTACATCTCCCCCCCTTGAGGTAATAGTGTTTAAATAATATTCTATGCTGATGGTATTCAGGAGGGAAGGGCTCACTTATACTTGAAGACGTCCTTTATCGCCGAAATCAATAGAAAGAGGATAAGGAAAATCAATAAAAATAGACCGGCAATGCGCATAGTTTGTCTTGAATACTTTGTTGCAATTATTCAATGCAAAACAATGTCAATATCCATAAACAAAAGATAAAACCTTATTGTTGGAAATAAATATTATATAAAGAGCCACTGAAATCCAAATTCAATACCACTTTCCATTGGGACAATGGTGCGTTATGATTTTAAAGCCGGTCAAGGCAAAGGCCTTAATATGCCAAATTCACACCACAGCGAGCAGATCATACCCTGAAAGCATGTGCCAAGGTGGTTAAAGCACAAAAAAAACAGGAAACAGATCGCCGAGCAAGCAACATACCACTCACTCCGCACCCCGCACCGCCTTCAACTGAAACTCTTTCGGCGACACCTGCTTCTTCTGCCGGAACGTCCGGATAAAATAGGAGAGGCTGTTGAACCCGCATTCCATATACACCTCTTTCACTTTCTTGCGTGGGTCTTTCAGCAGGCTGACAGCGAGTTTGATGCGCTCGTTGTTGATAAAGTCGATCGGAGAACTGTTCAGCTCATTTTTGAACACGCGATGGAAGTTCGACTCACTCATGTACAACTTGTTGCTCAGTTCTTTTACGGAGAGGTCCTTGTCCAGGTTTTTCCGGATGTACTGAATAATGTACGCGAGCCGGTGGTTGCTGTCGAGCTGAAGGGTCTGTTCGGTGTAGATCTTTTTGGTTTCAGCCTGGAGGATGCGGATGATGAGCTCGCGCAGCATGAAGTCGACGAACATATCCTTGGATGTATGGTCCTCGGCGAAGAGGAATAGCAGGCGGTGGAGGATCTGCTGGATGGCCAGGTCGTTGGAGAAATGGAAATTGTAGTCGGTAAAGCGCCACTCACCGTCGGCTTTCGCGCGCGACTCATTGAGGTGCTGCACCGTTTCCGTGATCTTGTCTTCCGAAATGGTCATGGCCAGGCAGCGGGTCGGGTTCTTCATCTGCGCTTCGGGAAAATCGATGCACATGAGCTCGTCGGGTGGCAGGATGAGCGATTCGCCGGGCAGGAAGTCGAAAGCCGTGGAGTTGTGCAGGTGCATCACCTTTTTCCCCTCCAGCATGCTCGCCAGCACAGGGTAGTGAAACTTCAGCAGCACCTGCTCGGCCGTCTGGTGTGTTTCAAATACATGCATCTCCGCATTGTTCAATGCGTAGGAAGTCTGGTTCTCCACCAGCGTCTCCAGTCGCCTGTTTTTTAAAACGGATTCGGGTAGTTGCATTTGAAACTTGTTTTGGAAATACGGCTGAATTCCGGAATCAAAGATGGCGAAAAATGACCTTCGCGAAAATTTTCGAGTCTTAAAAATGCCCGGCCGGGGCAAGATTGCAAGGATTGTTCACTTTTTTGAAAGGATCGGGCAATGTTCGGCCTGACAGTGCAAATAGTTTTGCAAACGGGTTTTCGAAGAAGCATTTTCTGCCAAATGCGCAATTCGCAAAACTATTGTTAACTATTTAAAATCGAAAATATGAGCAACGTAGCTACTACCGCCGGTACCGTCACCGAAAGACCGGCTTTCAAGAACCATTACGACAACTTTATCGGCGGCAGATGGGTCGCCCCGGTAAAAGGCCAGTATTTTGACAATATCTCTCCCGTCGACGGCAAAGCCTTCACCCGGATCGCCCGTTCCACAGAAGAGGATGTCAACCTCGCCATCGACGCCGCCTGGGCCGCTGCCCCGCAGTGGAATACTTCCTCGGCTACTACACGCAGCAATATGCTGCTCAAGATCGCCGACGCGATGGAGGCCAACCTCGATGTGCTGGCCCGCGTGGAAACCTGGGACAACGGCAAACCCTACCGCGAAACCAAAGCCGCCGACTTGCCGCTGGCCATCGACCACTTCCGCTACTTCGCCGGCGTTATCCGCGCCGAAGAGGGCAGCATGAGCGAACTCGATGCCTCCACGGTATCCATGAACGTGCCCGAACCGCTGGGCGTGGTCGGCCAGATCATTCCCTGGAACTTCCCGCTGCTCATGGCCGCCTGGAAAATCGCGCCCGCCCTGGCTGCCGGCAACTGTGTGGTACTCAAGCCCGCCGAGCAGACGCCTGTAGGCATCATGGTGCTCGCTGAAATGATCGAAGGCATTCTGCCCGCCGGCGTGCTCAACATCGTCAATGGCTTCGGCCTGGAGGCAGGCAAACCCCTGGCTTCCAGTCCGCGCATCAACAAGGTAGCCTTCACCGGCGAAACGACCACGGGCCAGCTTATCATGCAGTATGCCTCCAAAAATATCATACCGGTTACGCTCGAACTGGGCGGGAAATCGCCCAACATCTTCTTTGAGAACATAATGGATGCCGACGACGCGTTCTTCGACAAATGCCTGGAAGGCGCCGTGATGTTCGCCTTCAACCAGGGCGAAGTTTGCACCTGCCCGTCGCGCCTGCTCGTGCAGGAGAGCATTTTCGATGCCTTTATGGAACGGGTTGTAGAACGCACCAAGGCCATCAAACTCGGCCACCCGCTCGACCCCGACACCATGATGGGCGCCCAGGCTTCCAACGATCAGTACGAAAAGATCCTGAACTATATCGAGATCGGCAGGGAAGAGGGTTGCGAAGTGCTCACGGGCGGTAATCCTGCCGTGCACGATGGTTTGACCGGCGGATATTACATCCAGCCGACCATCCTCAAGGGCAACAACAAAATGCGGGTGTTCCAGGAGGAGATCTTTGGTCCGGTGGTTTGCGTCACCACATTCAAAGATGAGGCGGAGGCTATCGCTATTGCCAATGACACCTTGTACGGACTCGGCGCCGGGGTCTGGACGCGCGACATGCACCAGGCCTATCAGGTATCGCGCGCCATCCAGGCAGGCCGCGTGTGGGTCAACTGTTACCACGCCTATCCGGCACATGCACCGTTCGGAGGTTATAAAAAATCGGGCATCGGCCGTGAAACGCACAAGATGATGCTCAACCACTACCGTCAGACGAAAAACATGCTCATTTCATACGACAAAAATGCCCTCGGGTATTTTTGAGAACCATGAACATTCCGTGGCACCGGGCCATTTTCGGCCCGGTGTTTTTTTTAAATTGCAGAAAACAAAAACCATGGTCCAAAGAGTACAGGTAACGGAAAAGGCCGCAACGGTGATTGATGATCTTCGCAGCCAACACGGCGAACTGATGTTCCACCAAAGCGGCGGTTGTTGCGACGGCTCCTCGCCGATGTGTTTCCCGGATGGGGAACTCATGCTCAATGAAACCGATGTATGGCTGGGGGAAATCCAGGGCTGCAATTTTTACATGTCGCAGGACCAGTTCGAATACTGGAAACACACCCAACTAACCGTGGATGTGGTGCCGGGCCGCGGCGCCAGTTTTTCGCTGGAGATACCGTTGGGGATACGCTTTGTGATCAAATCCCGTCTGTTTTCCGATGCAGAGTACGAGCAGTTGAAGCCGGTGCGCAGGGGTGTTTAGGGTTTGTCCAAAACACTTAATGACCACTTGATTTTACAAACCAACGGCTGAGCACCTGCCCATCTCCGGCAAACAACAAGAGTTGATAAGAGCCCGCAGGCCAGCGGCTGCAATCCAATTGCACCTGGAGCGGTCCGTTGTTCGCTTCGATACTGTCGCGATAGACGTTTTGCCCCACAGCATTGAACACTTCCAGCCGTACCGGCAGATTACCGCTTGCAAGGGCTTTTACCTGTAAAAAATCATGCACCGGGTTGGGGTACAACTGCAAATTCATTTCGGGAAACATTTCATTTGTAGCCGACAGGCTGTTCAGGCCGGTGATCATCCGCAGGTTGGAACTGTTGTAGTCCGATATGTAAAGCGTATCACCCGTCGAACTTGCGAGTATGCCATTGGGTGCGTTGAATTTTGCCTGTGTAGCATCGCCATCGGCATTGCCGGCTGTGGAGCCGAGGATAATCGAAGCATTACCCTGAAGGTCCATTCGAAATATCTTGTGGGTGCTGTACAGGGTGCCGTAAAGGTAGCCGTTGGCATAGTCAATAAAGCCTAGCCAGCCAGAAGTCGGCGCCTGGCCGATGGCCTCCTGGCTACCATCGGCCAGTATCCGGATGATGCGCCGGTCGTCGAAATTGCCGGTATAAAGCCTGCCCGCATCATCGTAACAAAGCCCTACGGGGCCTCCGGCCAGCAAGCCGCCTTTGCTCCAATCGTGAATTACGCCGTCCGGACTAATCTTTACAATTCGGTCACCCAGATAACTGGTAGCAATCAAGGTATCGGAGCCCTGTTGAAAAATCAGTCCGCTGGGATTGTACATATCAACAAATACACTGGCAGTGCCATCGGGCGCAATGCGGTATATCTTGTTGCCCTGGTTGTCGGCCATGTAATAATTGCCGTCTGAGCCGAGTGCCAGCCCGTTCGGAGTATTAAAGCCGTCTGAAAAAGTGTTTACAGAAGTGCCGGGCAATTCGACCCGGAAAACCGCTGAGCCGGTGTAATCGGCGCCCAGAAGATTACCGTTGGCATCGAAAATCAAATCGTCCGTAATTCCGGAGTTAGCCCTGATCGTGGTCACGGTTTGGGCAGTCAGCAACCAAGGCAACAGCGCCGACAGGAGGAAGAGCATTCTTTTCATAATAAGTAGAATTTGTGAAGAATGCTGCAAAACAGGCGTGGGGCAGCATAAGTGCTGTACACTTTTATAAAGTGGGACGTCTTTTTGGGGCCATTTGGTAATAATGAAAGTTGGCTTACCGGAAATATACGCTGGGACTCATGCCAGTCACTTTCCGGAAAGCGCGGTTGAAGGCTGTACGGGAATTGAATCCGGATTGGTAGGCCAGTTCGGAAATGTTCCGTTCAGCACAGGCCGGGTCATTGCGCAAGGCGATAAAGTGCCGTATGCGATAAGCGTTGACATATTCAAAAAAACCTTGCTCCCGGGAATGGTTGAGCAGACGCGATAACTCATGGGGCGACAGATCCACCGCCAGAGCCAGATCGGCCAGTTTTAGCTGTTCATCCAGAAAGGGTTTAACTTCCTGCATATGCCGTTCCAGGGTTAGGAGCTTTAGTTCTTCATTAGGCAAAACCGTTCGAACACGGGGAAGTTCCAGCAGTTCGGGGTGCAGGACCAGTTGGTAGCCCAACACAAAAACGTATCCGGCCAGGATCAGCCACATCAAATTGTAAAAAGCGTAATCGGGCTCCGGTTGTACTACATTCAACCCAAAAGAAACCGCCCAGATCAAACAGACGACAAAACCCGCCGGGAAAAAAGTGGCAAAAAAACGCGCCGGAAATGGCGTGGTATACTGAATCGTCCAGTTGTGCCGGTAGCGCAAAAAAGCCCGGTAGCTCAGCATCAAATAACAAAACAGGCTGATGATGGCCCCCAACTCAATGGCGAAAAAACAATACAGAATTTGCTGCTTAGTCAGAAAATGAAGTTTGCCCACAAGGTGTTGGCCAATGATGGTATTCAGCACCAGCACATGCAAGATCGCCGGACTGAAATGCAGCAACTTGCCCTGCAGGGATAATTCTGAGCGATTAAGCAGCGCCCTCGTGAATAGGTACAACAGTGGCCCCTGCGTAAACAGGATCACATCCGGCAACAACAGCACCGCGGCAAAGCGGCGAACCATTTCCGGCTGAAAACCTGCCCGCATCAACATTATGAGCGCCAGTCCACCGACGATACCAACCAAATAGTTGCGCGCCCGCCAGTTGGTTGCGGGTTTATGCCACAGGACAAAGGCGATAAACAACCCCTGTGCAAAGCCAATAAGCAGAATGATGTCGTGCCAGCTGTACATTTTTCACCGGCAAGGATAGGGAAATTGAGGAAAAGGATGCAGCACAGGTAAAAACGCATGGGCAAAACTACTAGACAAAACCTCCAGCCATAGGTAGTTTTGAGATGGGTTATAGTTTGACATTTTTTCTGAATAACCATATTTTTGAGCGCCTTGCAAAAATACACCTCGCTTGACCTTTGGAATTTTGCGCATTCCCGAAATAATGTTACGTAGATTAACGCGATCAAGGCCTACTCCATTTGCCAAAACTGATAAATTTAATCCTGGACAAGTGCTCAGCAACTAATTAACGGAAATGATCATCCATTGCCAAAGTGCGTATAACCACTAATTGCAAACAAGTTGATCCATCATACATTCTTAATAAACTATAAGAGTTTACTTTAAACATGAGACCTAAAGAATTTAACAGAAATGGTATGTTGGAAAAGTGTATTGTGCTTTTTTGGAAGGAAGGATACAATGGAACGGGCATCCAGAAAATCGTTGATACAACCAAAGTTAACCGATATTCTCTTTATGACGAATTCGGAAATAAGAATGGAATATTAATTGCTTCCCTTGAGCTATATATTGATCGACATATACCTTGGGAGTTACTGGCTAAGCCGGATTCGTTAGAAGAAATCCTATTTGAATTTTACTCAAGTTTCTTTAGACCATCAAAAAATAACAAACATCCAATTGGATGTTATATCTCGACCATGGCACTGGAACTTAGAGAAACTGACGTAATGCAAGTCTTTTTTAATTCCTATCTTGATATTCTAAAAAACAAGTTCACTCAATTACTTCAAATAAAATCAAATTTCAACAAAAGTAAAGTAGCGCTTTTTGCAGAACAGCTAACCATGTTCTACTGCATCAGCATGGGGATGTATATCATCTTTTCTCAGCAAGAAACCGAAAAATATATTCAGGATAACATAAACCTAATCACCAAATGTCAAAGCAAGTAGACCAAACGCAATTAATTAAAAAGGCCGTACCAATTTTCTGGAAGCATGGTTATCGAGCTGTTTCGTACCAGTACCTTGCTGACGGGATGGGTATAAGTCATTCCTTCTTATACAATCAATGGGGCAAAGAACAGCTCTTGTTGGATAGTATAGATAGTTATTTGTCTGAAAATATTGATCCTGTATTCCACTTCATTGAACATAGTGAAAAAGGAATTGAAGCCATTCGCGAAGTTTATCATGAGGTAGCGAACTCAAACTTTCAAGAGGCCCCATGTACCTGCATGCTCATGAATATAGCATTGGAGCTAAAAGATGAGGTGAAAAGTTTACGCGCTGTTTATGATCACTTTTTAAAAAATATGAGGAGATCATATAGCGCGGCACTCCATCAATCACACAAAATGGGGGTTGTTAAACGTGCTGGAAAAATACCAGAATACGTAGAGATGTTAGTCGGTCTAATGTTTGGGTTAAATATCTTACTCCATTATAAATCAAGTAAAGAACTCATCGTTTATATAGATTCATTTTTTGATCTTATTGAATAAAAAGAGCCATCTCAAAGTCTAATTGTGTATCTTAAGTCTACATTTCTATACTTAAGAGCACTTCAACAGGCTCGATGTGACAAATACATTGACATAACGGGCATTTGAGACGGCCTTTTTATTATAATGTTGCGAAACCTTACTCCATCCAACCTAGCTCACGAAGGGTCCAAGGAGCATTCCAGATTTTAGTCATACTTACTATTTTCCCCTCGTCATTCATTTTAAGGGAATACACGTAGTGTGCATTTGTAGTCTTATTCGTTGGAGGCACTGGGCCACCTTCTCCAGTATGAGTAGCCGTATACGTGGCAAAAAACAGCGCTGTATTGTTGGCTTCATCAAAACTTGATGAATGTAGCTCATAAGAACAACCCGAAGTAATGGCTCCGAATCCGAGCATCCAGCCTACATACTCCTCTACTGTTTTAATCTCAAGTAAAGGTTCGCATTGTCCTTGGAACGGGGCGTTTTCTGCCACTAGGTCTTTACAAGTATCCCAACCTTTTAGTGACTCACAATTGTGAAAGAATTTTTGAGCATTTTCGAATAAATTCATAATTTCTTGTTTTTAGTTATTGAAGTGATTTATAACACAATAGTATGCAGATCGGAATATTGGCTAAATAAATTCGTTCAGAAACTTCTTTTTAATTGTAACTATTCGATCCTGAAAAAGGCATCCACGATTGACCAGCAATGTGATAATCCGTTTATTTGAGATTGAATTTGCCATAGAAAAAGGGTTGTTTTTCGTAAGGAAAAAACCTTTCAAGAATAGTCGGCAAACACAGGGAGCAACCACAGGAGGGTTTATTCCGTTATTCCCAAGATCTAACCATATTGGATTCCCCCTATTGTAAACCAGTAGGGTTGAATATTTAATAATACTGATGAGATGCTTCCCTTAGCCGGGCACGGCATATCAGAGAATTTCCAATTGAACTGCCGGCCCTGATTTGGGAGAAAATATAATGTTTGAAATCACCAAAAAATGGATCATGCCTTGACTATTATACTTTATACGCTTTTTCAACCATTTCCTTTATACCAATAAATACTTGATCCCAGGCAGCCTGCATCATTTCTTTGGTTTCTTCAATCTGGCCTGAAATAGGATATCGTACATAATTGCCAAACAATGTTCCCTTTTCTGTAGCTTTCAATAAATAGGTTGTGTCGTAGACCAATCCATTCATTCCTGTCTCCCGACTCGTATAGTATTCAAAAGGCTTCCAGTCTATTATCTGATAACGAAAGTCAAGTTCTCCATGCGCACAATGAAATTCTGAACCTACTCCAACTCTACCGCCTAAGTCGTCTGTTCGCTCACCCAAAGGAAAGCCTGCCCACTGAATTTTCAAATCTACATTGGTAACAAACTCCCAGACAAATTCAGGTGGTGCTTCAATTTCAAAATCTACTCCTACCCACGCTTCTTCTTTAGTTACACAATTTCTGTTTTTCTCTTTTTCCTTTTCCCATTGTGTTTTAAGACAATGCACGTACATATTGACTTCACCCACATGCTCATAGTTATCCTGATAACTTTTTAACGGATGACAGTAATTATCTAATTCCAAAACCAATGCTGCTTTCTCACTAAATAGAGCATAGGCGCTTACACCTGTTTGCTCTATTACTCTATTCTTCATCATACGATGTACTAAAATAATATCAGATCCAACCAACTCCTCTTTTTCCCCAAGCTTATATAATAAATAGTCGCCGTAATGAATAAATATCTTCAAGTCTAGTCCTGATAGATTCTTGCAAGCGTTGCAAGTACAGGTAGTATTAAATTGCATTAATTCCTTTTTTTGAGTAAAGGAGTAATAGAGATTCTCTACTAACTCTATCAAGGTTTGCTTTTGCAAAACAGATCCTTCCGGCACATAAGATAAAATTGCATCTCCCTGAAAGTTGGAAATAATAAAAGGGGCTTTAATGCATGAAATTTGAGCATCGAATAGTGATTTCAATATTTCATGGGCATGGTCTAATTCGGACTTTGATAAGTAGGATGTATATCCCGAAATATCCGTAATTATGAAATAACCTTTTTGTATCATAAAAGAAGGGCTTGGCTACTGTTTAATAATAAACCTGATTCAGAATGAACACGGTTTGGTATACCTTATTTATTCGGGCATATGTTTTAAGATCATTTACAGCACAATGATAACGAACCTCATAGATCGGGTAAATAAAATCGTTCAGAAACCACGCTCAAACTGTAATACTTCAAGCCTTATAGGATACTTTTTACCAGAAGCAGAGCCCCTGCTTCACCATTGGTATTGATTCATATAAAACCCACTGGAACAATTGACTACACAGCTATGCCGGGTCTGCTCAACCGTTTCCGTCCAAGTCTGTCACAGTGCGCGCCACCTTCAAAATCCGGCCATACGCCCGGACACTGAGTTGCAGCTACTCCATCGCTGTTTTCAACAAAACTCACACCTTTCAAACCAATTCAGCCTTTTCGAATATTTCCTGCAACAAACGCAAGCCGGAGCCTCGAAACCGGCCGACAGCAGGTAAATAGCCCTTTTTCTCTAAATAAACCGGAGTAATTACCGGTACTATTTTCCACCACTGAACATCCCTTGCTGAAGCGTACAAGGCACTTTCATATCGCTTCGGCTCGGATTGAATGATGCCAATGGCCTGCAATTGCTTTTTCTTCCCGGCCATCAATACGATATCCCCGGGTTTCATGCGGCAGGTGAATAAGCGTAAATCGCGCAATTGCACTGCTGGCAATTTGGCGTAAACGTTTTCCCCAGTTCAGAACTTCTTTTTCAAGACATCGAAAATATTGGCATGAGAAAACCAGCAAACGGCGGCACTAATGTTGTTTTTGGCTTTTGAGAGCTGGAAACATAGTTGATCGGCGAGGTTGTTGAAGTAGGCTTGGGTCATGAGGATGCTTTTGCTTTGTTTATGAACTGGTTCAGCCCACATCACACACATGGACATAACCAATTGTTGGCGCAATATCAATTACCGAAATATCCAGCAAGCCCTTACCTCCAGTGTAATCAACCGAGCTGCTATACCGATAATGCTTGGCTGCTTCTACCCAGCCGGCACACACAGGGTTCTGATGGATATATACCAGTCGTTGGTAGACAAAGTCCGGGATGTATAATTCGATAGGATGGTTATCGTTTTGCCAAAGTTGATGCAGGCTGTAATATGGGTATGATACCGGAGCAGAGGATTCTTCACCCAGCACTATCTAGATTAACTTCATCTGTTTAAAAACTTCGGCATTCGATATTCCTTGTTCGATATTCGACATTCAGTGGAATATCGAATATCGAACAAGGAACTCCGAATTTCGAAGGATAGGATTTAGAAGTGGATTATCCTTTCCCTTTTGGGTCGTTACCTTTCGCAATACTGATGCTTTTTACAAAAATTGATATCAATTCATTGTTTTCTTTTAAAAGCGGATCGAGCCGATCTTCTTTGAAATACCGTTTTAATTTTATAATCTGAAGGTTAACCATCGTTTCGCGAAGTTCTTTCAGACA
Source organism: Lewinellaceae bacterium (assembly GCA_020636075.1). Taxonomy (GTDB): domain Bacteria; phylum Bacteroidota; class Bacteroidia; order Chitinophagales; family Saprospiraceae; genus M3007. The sequence goes on from JACJYO010000003.1 coordinate 155,598, forward strand.
AATCTTCATTTTATGGATAAAATCAGCCTTGGACTCAGCAGCCTGTGCTTCAGCATAATTCAAGGCAGGAGAAGTCCCTGAGCGCACCAACTGACCACTCAAATGCTTACAAATAAATGACTTCGGCAGGGATTCCGCCGTATCAATAATTCGGACTGCGAACTCAATTAATCGCTGTTCCAGGTCGTACCTTGTTGTTTCGTTTTTGCCCATATAGTTATACTTTGATTGGGTAAGCTATTTTTGAAATGTACCCTTATCCACCCCCTTCGACATTCGATATTCTTCTGTTCGATATTCGACATTTTAAAAGTTTTAATTTCGAACAGAAGAATATCGAATGTCGAATATCGAAGTGGCTTTGCGGGCCTGCAACTCCTGGGTCACCCCGCCCATCCCTCCCGATCCAAACTCCTATAATGAATCGCCTCCGACAAATCTTCAATCCGGATCGTCGCACTCCCCCCCAAGTCCGCCGCAGTCCGAGCCACCTTCAAAATCCGGTCATACGCCCGTGCACTCAACTGTAAGCGTTCCATCGCCGTTTTTAATAGCAACACCCCCGCCTGATCCAGCGCACATACCTCCCGCACCATGCGGCTCGGCATTTGCGCATTGCAATACACATCCTCCAGGTCTTTAAACCGCTCAGCCTGCACCGCGCGCGCCTGAAGCACCCGCTTGCGAATTTCAGCGCTGGTGATCTTGGGCCGTTCGAGCCCCGTAAGCTCATCGTACGATACCGGCGTAACTTCCACATGCAGATCAATCCGGTCGAGCAGCGGGCCGGAAATTTTGGACACGTAGCGTTTGACCACCCCCGGGCCGCACACGCAGTCTTTGTCGGGGTGGTTGTAGTAGCCACAGGGGCAGGGGTTCATACTCGCTACCAGCATAAAACTCGCCGGATAATCCACCGACACCTTAGCCCGGCTGATCGTCACCCGACGCTCTTCCATCGGCTGGCGCATCACTTCGAGCACCGTGCGTTTGAACTCCGGCAATTCATCGAGAAAAAGTACCCCGTTGTGCGCTACGCTGATCTCGCCAGGCATCGGATCGGAGCCGCCGCCCACCAGGGCTACATCGCTGATCGTGTGGTGTGGCGCCCGAAATGGGCGGGTAGTCACCAGGGCCGTGTTGCCGGCCAGCACCCCGGCGACAGAGTGGATTTTTGTAGTCTCCAGCGCTTCGTGCAGGCTAAGCGGCGGCAGGATGGTGGGCAATCGCCGGGCCAGCATGGTTTTGCCGGCGCCGGGTGGCCCGATCAGGATAACATTGTGCCCACCGGCAGCGGCAAGCTCCAGCGCGCGTTTGATGTTTTCCTGGCCGCGCACATCGGAAAAATCGACATTGTAATTATCCAGGTTGGCAGCAAACTCCTCGCGGGCGTTCACCTGCATCGGTGCAATAGTTTCGCTGCCCGCCAGCACCTCAATGGCTTCGTTGAGTGTTTCCACGCCGTACACCTCCAGGTCACCGACGATGGCCGCTTCCCGAGCATTGATTTTGGGTAAAATAAAGCCCCGGAATTTTTCTTTTCGGGCCTGTATGGCAATGGGCAATGCGCCCTTGATAGGCCGCAACGATCCGTCGAGCGAAAGTTCACCCATGATGAAAAAACGGTCGAGATTGTCTTCGGCGATAACACCCGTAGCCGCCAGCATCCCGATGGTGATCGGCAGATCGAACGCGGAACCTTCCTTGCGCAAGTCGGCGGGTGCCAGGTTAATGATGGTTTTGAAGCGCGGCAACCGCAGACCGGAGTTTTTCAGCGCTGCTTCGGTGCGTTGCTGGCCTTCGCGCACGGCACTGTCGGGCAGCCCGACGATGAAGTAGCCGGGCTTGTCGGCGGTGGTGCCGAGCGCGCCGCCGGTATTCACTTCAATGGTGATGGTTTGGGCATCGACGCCGCGCACGGCGGCAGCAAAGGTTTTGACTAACATGGTTTTGAATATGGATTAGGAAATACAGCAAACGGAACATGGTGGAAGGTAGTCAGCCACCATGGCGCAGGTAGTAATTGACAGTGCTTTTCCTGATATTTTTTTTAATTTAAAATGAGCCTTAAAAATTGATTTTCAATTAATTGGCATACGATTTTTGCGCAAGTAGTGTTGCGCATTTTGAAATCCGGCAATTGCCGGGTCCCCGGGAGCTATTCAAAAAAAATTGGAACAGGCCGTTCTAAAAAAGCAAGCGCAGTGTTTCTAAAAAAAGAGCCTGGCCCGGATGGCATACCCGGGCTAAAAACTTCGGGTAGCCTTTGCCGTTGTGGCAAAAAAACACGCATTTAAAAGCAATCCGGCTGCTTGCTGCGCATTCTGCCCTATATTTCCGCATCAAAAATTTTTTCAATGCGCAACATATATACCACACTCCTTTTCCTGTCAACTTTCAATGTATTTGGTCAAAAACCACAGCTCGTAATACCGCTCGGACATATTGAGAGTATCTACGCCGTGGCCTTTTCGCCCGACGGCCGGTGGATACTCACCGGAAGCGGGGATAACACGGCAAAATTGTGGGACCAGTCCGGACAAGAAATGGTAACCTATGCCGGACACGAGGGTTCCGTAGTGGCCGTAGCCTTTTCGCCCGATGGCCAGCAGATCCTGACCGGAAGCAATGACCAAACCGTGCGCCTGTGGGACTTGGCAGGGCAGCAACTACAATCATTTGACGGAAACCTGGACGCCGTGTTGTCGGTGGCATTTTCACCCGACGGCAAACAGATCGCAAGCGGTGGCCTCGATGGCAACGTGCGCCTTTTTGACCGGAGCGGAAAGGTTTTGCTGGACCAATACAGCGGCACGAATGCTATCCGGGAAGTTTCCTTTTCGCCCAATGGCAAACATCTTTTGATCGCCGGCGGCGATGGAACGGTGCGGTTGTGGAGTTTGTCGGGCAACGAGGAGCATTTGTTGGAAGGGCATACAGGCCCCGTTTTTACTGCTATTTATTCACCCGATGGCAAACAAATCCTCACAGGAGGCGATGACGGTACTGTCCGGCTCTGGAATTTAAAGGGGAAAGAAAAACAACAGTTTACAGCCCATGAACTGCCGGTCATGTCGGCTGCTTTTTCGCCCGATGGCGCACACATCCTCACCGGCAGCAAAGACCAAACGGCCCGGCTGTGGGATTTGGAAGGGAAGGAGCAGGCCCGGTTTAGCGGTCATTCGGATTACGTTTCAACAGTGGCATTTTCGCCGGATGGCCGCACTGTTTTGACCGGTAGCGCCGACAAAATGGTCAAGTTGTGGAACCTGAACGGGCAGGAACTGCGCACCCTGCAAGGTTATACATTCAACGTCAATGCCGTTTCCTTTTCACCCGACGGCAAGCAAATCCTTACCGGCAGCACTGACGGTATTACCCGGCTGTGGGATTTGGCAGTGCCGACAATGCAACCCTTTTCCGGCCACACAGGCGCCGTGCACGCCGTAGCCTTTTCGCCCGATGGCGCCCGGATTTTATCGGGCAGCGCCGACAGTACAGCACGACTTTGGGACTTAAAAGGCAAGGTAATCCAGACGTTTGCCGGCCATACTATGGAAGTGCGTGCCGTAGCATTTTCGCCCGAAGGGAAACAGGTACTTACAGGAAGTTATGATGGCACAGCGAAATTGTGGGACCTGTCGGGGTCGGTAGCCAAAACATACAGCCTGAACCAGAAAATAGAATCCGTGGCTTTCTCCCCCGACGGCCAACAGATATTGACCAGCAACCGCAGCGGTCCACCACATGCCCGGCTTCAAACCATAAACGGCCAGGAAATAACCACTTTTGCGCATCCGGAGCGCTTTGTCCGCGCGGTGCGTGCCGTTTTTTCGCCCGATGGCAAAACTATATTAACCGGCAGTGAAGACCGGTCAGCGCGGTTGTGGGACTTGTCGGGCCAGGAAATCCGAACCTTTGCCAAACCCGACATGTGGCATGTCAACGCCGTGGCATTTTCGCCCGACGGTCAGCAGTTTCTCACCGGAAGCGGCGTTGTCAATACGGGCAATGTGGCGCGCTTGTGGGACACATCGGGGCAGGTACTGCAAATCTTCGAGGGGCACAGCAAGCCGGTGACGGCCGTAGCTTTCTCGCCCGATGGCGAACAGGTGCTGACCGGCAGCCAGGATAATACCGTCAAACTTTGGGATAAACACACAGGCGCGTTGCTGGCCACCCTGCTCGCCCTGGACTCTGCCGATTGGGTGGTAACGACACCCTCTGGTTTATTTGATGCCTCGCCCGGCGCCATGCGGCGCATGCACTATGCCGTTGGACTGGAAATAATCGACCTTGAGCAGCTCAAAGAACGCTACTACGAACCCGGACTGGTACAAAAAGTGGCTGGGCTTTCTGCTGAACCGTTACGCTCCGTTGCAGGCTTCGACACTGTCGCACTGTATCCGAAAGTGGCCCTCCAACTGGATACGCCGGGACACCGACTGCACATCCGGCTCCAGGCGCGCAATGGCGGTTTGGGCAAAACCAGCGTATTCATCAACGGCAAGGAGGTCATTGAAGACGCCAACCCACCGGAAGGTTTTGAAAAAATGCGCAGGACGGCAGTGTCCCTCGACCTCAGCAAGTTTTCCCGGTATTTTCTGCTCGACACGCTCAACGATGTTTCCGTACGGGCCTACAACGAGGCAGGTTGGTTGAAAAGTGCGCCGGAAGGTATGGCGTACAGCCCCATGTTTGCCTACGCAAAAGGTGGCGATCAGCCGGTTGCCCGGTTGGCTCCAGCGCGCCTGAGTCGAAAACCTGCACTGCATGTTCTGGCAATTGGTACCGCTGATTATGCCGGCACCAAACTCGATTTGAAATATTCCGGCAAAGATGCACGCGATATGGCCAACGTTTTGAAACAGGCGGGCGCCCAGCTTTTTCACGATAGTGTTTCCGTGCAATTGCTCACCACCGATACCAGCGACACCCGGTTTCATCCGACCAAAGCCAACATCAAGGCGGCCTTTGAACGCATCCAAACACAGGCCAAAGCCGAGGATGTGTTGGTGGTGTACTTTTCCGGCCACGGTGTCTCCTATGGCGATGCCGACCGGGCCCTGTTTTATTACCTCACCATGGACATTGCCAGCGAAAACCTCAGCGATGCTTCCATACGAGATAACCGCACGGTATCGAGTGAGGAACTCACCAATTGGATCAACGATATTCCGGCACAAAAGCAGGTACTGATTCTCGACGCCTGCAATTCCGGACGCGTAGTGGAAAATCTGGCCACGGGCCAAAAAGAACTGAACGCCTCCCAAATTCGCGCACTCGACCGGATGAAAGACCGCACCGGCATGTTTGTGCTCACCGGCTCGGCTGCCGACATGGTGAGTTACGAAGCCGGGCAATACGGGCAAGGCTTGCTGACCTACAGCTTGTTGCAGGGGATGAGCGGCCTGGCGCTTACTACCGACAAACGCGTCGATGTGAGCACCCTGTTCCAATTTGCCCGCGACCAGGTGCCCGAACTGGCCAAAGGCATCGGTGGCATTCAGACGCCCATGATGGTTGGCCCCTTGCAGGGGAGTTTTGATATCGGCATCGTGAATGAGCAGGTGAATATTCCATTGGCGCAGGTCAAGCCGGTGTTTATCCGGAATTACTTTCAGGATGAAAATTTTGGCGACGCACTCCAACTGGGCAAGGGCCTGGAAAACCACTTCCGGGAGCTGACGGTCAAGGGCGCCAAGGCAGACCTGATTTTTGTGGATGTACCCGAGTATGAAAATGCCTATTCCATCCGCGGGCGCTACACCGTGGAAAACGGTCAGGTGCAGTTGCGCGGGCGCTTGTTCAAAGGCACAAAAACCGTCGGGGAAGAATTCCGGCTGAGCGGCCGGGCCGATGCAGTACCGACGCTGGTGGAGGCCATTGTGGATAAGGTGGCGGCGATGCTGTAAGTAATGATGAATGATGAATGGGTTCACCATCCCGGGAAGGTGAACCCATTCATCACTCATCATTCATCATTAAAATTACATGAATTTCAAAATCTCAGCCCAGGGGCACTGGTCGTACACATCGTAGTCTTCCAGAATTTCCTCCCCTTTTTGAATATCGCGCAGGGCGATAGAGATCAGCGGGTTGAGGTCTTCAGCCGGGCCGGAGTTGGGCAAGTCGGCGTGGTTAACGTAGCGGGCATTGTCCAGACAAATGATCAAACTGTCGAGTTGTTCGGAATAGTACGAGTAGGTCGACAACATTTTCCAGAAATCGGCCTTGAGTTTGTTGTTTGCCGAGCGCTGGAAGTTAAAATATTGGTCTTTGTTGAACAGCAGGACGTTCTTGTCGATCTCGCCTTTCCACCAAATGGTGCCTTGTTTGATGTCGGCTTTGGCATAGACGCCAAAACCATGGATTGCGCTGCGTTTCACCTCCGTCAGATCGAAGGAGGTAGGGATCAGGTTCATGTTGTACCAGTAACGTTTAAGTGTGAATAGAAACAGGTTTACGGCAGGCCATTCGAGGGGCCTGTTTTCGCGGACAAAAATACTTGGCCGCCACACAGGATTCAATACCCCCCCGCAAATTTTATCGACGAGATTTTGGCCCCGTTTTACCGGTTATGCGTCGCTGTTTTTAAAGAAAAAAACAGCGGTTTATCCTTCGGAATTTTACAAATCGAACTTGGTTTAATGCCCGCGATACCCTACTTTTGCACCCGCTTTCAGCGAAAGTTCATTTATTTATTCACAAGTAATTGAAAATGAGACATTACGAAGTCACCTTCATCGTAGATCCAGTGCTGTCGGGCGATGAAGTCAAATCGACAGCAGAACACATCCAAAAAGAGTTGAAAGACTCTGGAGCCACTATTGTAGCGGTGGATGAGATGGGCCTCCGCCAGTTGGCCTATGAAATTAAACGGCGTTCCAGCGGTGTATACTACTGCATCGAGTTCAGCAGCGAGGCGGCCGATTGGTTGGCCAAATTTGAGTTGAACCTGAAACGCAATGAGCGTTTGCTCCGCTTTCTTACCGTCAAACTCGACAAGTACGGCATCAAGTACAACGACGACAAGCGCAACGGCCGCATTGGCAAGAAGAAAAAAGAAGAGAAAGTTGCTGTTGCCGGTACTGAAGCCGCGCCCAAGCCTGGTGTTGTCGATCTCGACGACGACGAGGACGAATAGTCAGCGGTATGCTCCATAAACCTGTTTCACCACATTCGCTCATCTACACATTACATTTCATATGGCTGCTTCAAGAGAAGATGTAAAGTTTCTCAGCAATCCAAAAATTGGACTGAAACGCAAAAAATACTGCCGTTTTCGCAAGTTCGGTATCAAATATATCGATTACCGGGACCCGGACTTTTTGCTCCAGTTTATCAACGAACAAGGCAAACTGCTGCCCCGCCGTATCACCGGTAATAGCCTGAAATATCAGCGCCGGGTGGCTACTGCCGTTAAGCGTGCCCGCCATTTGGGTATGCTGCCGTTTATTGGCGACTTGCTTAAATGAGTTGACCGACTGCCGTTAACACACGTCAGTAGTCCAACTCTTAAATTTCAACTTTCAAATTCTTATAGCGATGGATGTCATTCTCCTCGAATATATTGACAAGGTTGGCGACAAACATGAAGTCGTCAAGGTAAAAAACGGCTACGGCCGCAACTACCTTATCCCGAAAGGCCTGGCTATTGTGGCCAACAAGTCCAACATGGCACGCCTGGATGGCCTGAAAAAACAATTTGCCAAAAAAGAATCCGCCAAGATCGATACCTACAAAGACTACGCGAGCAAACTGGCTGGTAAAACGCTGAAAATCGTTGCGAAAGCCGGTGAAAGCGGCCGTCTGTTCGGTTCGGTCCATGCTCAACACCTCATCGATGCTATCCAGGAAGAACTGGGTTTCGAGGTGGAAAAGCGGATGATCCGTATGCCCGACGAGGTAAAAGAACTGGGCTCCTACGAAGCCGAATTCAAATTCCACGAAGAAGTCGTTATCAACGTCAACTTTGATGTGGTTCGCGACAAAAACGATGATACCGACGAACGTACGGACACCGGCTCCGCAAAACGCTCAAAAGCCGCTCCGGCAGCCGAGGAACCGCCCGTTGTTGAAGCAACAGTGGTCGACACTCCCGCCGCCGCTGCCGACTTGATTATTGAAGACGTGGTACATCTGACCGAAACAGCGGAGAAAGCCGCCGATGTTGAAGTGGCCGCCGCCGAAGAAACGGCAGAAGAGGCTGTTGAGGACGTTGTAGCAGAAGCAACGGAAACCGTTGAGGCCGCAGAAGCTGCTGCCGAGGAGGTAGCCGACGAGGAAGTTGTGGAAGCAGAAGTACCTGCCGAAGCAGATTCCGAAGACGAGTCCGACAAAGACGCGTAACAGGTCGAAAAAATAATTTTAAAAGGCAAAACCAGGCAATATGCCCCGGTTTTGCCTTTTTTTTGTTGCAGCAAATACCGGCTTGCTGTACATCAACGTGGACCTTCCCTTATTGCTTTTGGCTGTAGTACCCGGCCTGCTGATCAGTTACGCCATCTTTCGGGCCGACAAATATGACCGGGAACCCCTGGGGCCCTTGCTGCTCTGTTTTTTTATGGGAGCAGCAACCACGGTGCCGGTCGTCCTAATTGAACGCTGGGCCTATGGCTGGATCGGCGTACCGCCTTTCCACCTGGGGCAAACCGCCATCCTGGCGTTTGGCATTCTGGCGATTGTGGAGGAAGTAGCCAAATTCCTGCTTTTGTTGCTCCTCGTTTACCCCCGAAAATTTTTCAACGAACCGCTCGACGGGATCGTCTACGCTGTGCTCATTGCCATGGGCTTTGCCACACTTGAAAATGTGGTATATGCGGGCCGTTTCGGTTTGCACACGACCCTGGTGCGTGCACTGACGGCCGTGCCGGCGCATCTGGCATTTGCTGTGATCCAGGGGTATTTTGCCGGCCTTGCTAAATTTGACCCGCCCAACGAATCCCGTTTGTTGCTGCGCGGGCTGGTGCTGGCTATACTGCTGCACGGCAGTTACGACTTGCTGATCATGCAAAATTTGTCGCAGTGGTTGGCCGTAGTTGGTACCTTGGCACTTTACGGCTGCCTGGTGTACTGTAGCCATCTTGTCCGGGATCATCAGGACCACTCGCCGTTCCGGAATAATGACGACGGTTAAAACGTTGAAGTGCTATGTCATACAAATACTGCCTATGCTACTAGCCTGCCAGAAACACCTGTTTGCCCTCGACCCCAATGTGCATTACCTCAACGGCGCTGCCTATTCGCCGGGGCTCCAGGCCTCAGTGGAAAAAGGGTTGGCCGGGTTGCGGCTGAAATCCGAAACGCCCTATGCCATTCGCCCGCAAGACCACTTTGATACCGGCGAACGGGTGCGCAGCCTGTTTTCCAGACTGATCGATGCAGCCGACGCCGACCGCATTGCCCTGATCCCGGCAGTGTCGTACGGTATGGGCATCGTAGCACAAAACCTGTACCGCTGGCCGGGTTTGGCGAAGAAAAAGCACATCGTACTGATCGGGGAGGAGTTTCCAAATAATGTGTACGCCTTCGAGCGGACTTGTCAGGCGCATGGCTTGGCAGTAAAAACGGTAGACCGGCCCCAAGCCGCTGAAAACCGCGGCGCCCGCTGGAACGAAATGCTGCTCGAATCGGTCACCGATCAGACAGCCCTGGTGGTGGCTTCCCGGGTGCACTGGATTTACGGCACGGTGTTCGACCTGGAAGCCCTGGGGCGGCGCTGCCGTGAACAGGGCGCTATGCTGGTGGTCGATGCGACCCAATCGGCTGGGGTAATGCCCTTCGACCAGCAGGCTGTACAAGCCGATGCGGTGATCTGCGCCGCGTACAAATGGCTGCTCGGGCCGTATGGCACCGGCCTCGGCTACTTCGGACCTTTTTTTGACGATGGAGTGCCCATTGAGGAAAGTTGGATGAACCGGGCTGACAGTGACCAGTTCAGTCAACTCACCCGATACCAACGCGCGTACCGGCCCAAAGCCCAACGCTACAATGCCGGCGAGTTTTCACAGTTCAGCCAATTGCCTATGCTGGGTGCCGCGCTGGAACAATTGCTTGCCTGGGAGCCCCTGCAACTCCAGGCTTATTGCCAGGAATTAAGTTCGCGGTTTGTGCCGCAATGGGAGGCCCTGGGCTGCCAACTGGAAGCAACTGCGTACCGGGCCGGGCACCTGTTTGGCTTGCAACTACCCGATGGCGCCGACTACAACGCCCTGGTGCAGCGCCTGGCCGAACACCGCTGCTATGTTTCGCTGCGGGGCGGCGCCTTGCGGGTTTCACCAAATGTGTACAACGACGCCGCGGATTTGGCGGTGCTGACGGAGGTACTGGCTGATTCCATTTGACGAACTACCTTTGCATGTATGGAAATCATGACCACACTTGTTTTTGCCGGTTTGACCGTTGCGCTGGTTTCGGGGCTTTTATGGCGGCGCCATGCCCTGGATAAGGCACGCCGGCAAACGTTGGAGGGTTTAGCCGGGAGGCTCAATTCGACATTTTCGGAAGCGGACAATTTTGGCTTGCTGGCGCAATTGCGAGATTTTGACCTGTTTAGCCGCGAACGCCGCTGGCTGGGCCGGAAGGGTAAAATCCGGAATGTATTGCGTCGTCAATTCGGCAAAACCCAGGTATTTATGTTTGATTACACCTATGTGGTGTCTACCGGAAAATCGTCCAAGCGCATAACCCAAACGGTTTGTTTTGCGGACAACAAAGACTGGTACCTGCCCAATTTCAAACTCAAGCCGGAAACCTGGTGGCGCAAGGCGCTGGCCATGTTTGACAAGAGCGACATCAATTTTCCGGATAGTCCGGACTTTTCCGATAAATTCTGGCTAACGGGTGAATTTGAATCGCTCGTGCGCAAAACGTTCAATCCTGAATTGCAGGAATTTTTGATCGAGCGCCCACCGGTTCATCTCGAAGGCAACAACTATTACCTGCTGGCCTACAAACCGCGAAAAGCACTACAGGCTGACGAAGCCCATGTTTTCTTTGAACATTTTTGCCAACTTGTTGAGCTGCTCCAGAAAAAAGAGGGGCAACTGGAGTTGTTGAATCTTGCGGAATTGCAGCCTGAAAAAGTTGAACTGCGGCGGGATGATCAGAGTGCATAATTCGTACGCCGGGCGTCCAACAGCCGGCCATTGGCGTCAAAAAACAATAAAAACATATCCTCCCGACCGGCACTCCTCAGCATTTGATTACCCAATTGCATGGTACCGGAAAAAAAACCGGTGATTACCAGCCTGTTGCTTTTGTCGATAGCAATGCTGAGTGCAGCATCGGAATTCCAGGCATTGGTATCACCACCGGCTTGTTGGACCCATTGCAATTGACCATCGGGGTTGAGTTTCAGCACGAACATATCCACTGCACCCTTGCTGTTCCGGTTGAGCTGATCGAATACCGCCTGCCCGGTAAATTGCCCGACACAGTAAACGTTGCCGGTTTGATCCACAGAAAGCCCGCCGCTCACATCCCGTTGTTCTCCGCCGTAGGTATTGACCCACAGCAGCTTTCCCGCGGCATTGTATTTTGCAACAAAAACATCGTGCTTCCCGCGACTGCTCCTGATCTGATTTTCGAATCGGGCCTGGTCTTCAAAATAACCGGTCAGCAGCACCTGCCCCTGATGGTCAACGAGCACACTTGTGCCGGATTCATGCCCGTTTTTCAGTGTTGAGCCGGCCTGTCGAACCCATTGAAGTTGCCCGTTCGGGTTATACTTGGCAAGAAAGATATCCTGCCCGCCAAAGCTCTGCAGGGTGTCTTTGTCAAAATAAGCCTTGCCGCCAAAATTATGATGGCCAAACTGGCCGGTCAGGTACAGGTTGTTCTGGTCGTCGGTGGCCAGGCTTCGGACCACCATTTGAAAATCCGATGTAATTGTTTTTAACCAGGTGATCTGGCCATCCGGCGTGTATTTAACGAGATACAGGTCTTCATTCGGACCGCCGACAGGCAAGGTGTAGGCGCCTATTTTGGGTGTGCCGATGTAGGCCCCGGCGGCGATAATATTGTCGGCATGATCGGCAACAACGGTGTGGCCGAGGTTGTTCCCGGTTTGTTTATCCGGAATCATATTTCCACCGGAATGATCCAGCCAGAGGAGTTTCCCTTTCGGATTGAGTTTTGCAATGAAAAAATCACCTTCGCCGAGATTTGCTTTCCCCTTCGCGCGCACTATGCGGTTGTCAAACCGGGCCTGATCAAAGAAACCGCCGGTAACCAAAATATTGTCCTTGCTGTCCAGGCAAATTTCGCAGAGGTAATCGTTACCCAGCGGGCTTCCAAATTGGCGCGCCCATGCAAACTCCAGATTTTGGTTGCAGGCTGTGATAAAAATATCCTGGCCTCCAAAGCCCGGCAGGCGAATGTCGCCAAAAACCGGCGCGCCTTCAAATTGTCCGCCCACGATCACCTCCCCCCGGCTGTTCCAGCACAAGGAAATTGCCCGGTCCGATTCGAATTTTTCCGAGTTGCTGCCGGCTTGAGTTGCCGCCTGTCCGGGGTTGGAGCCGGTCGCCGGACGCGGTGGCGGCGGGGCAGGGGGTGGCGTTGGGCTATGGTCTTGCAGCAAGAACCAGGCAATCGCCAATCCTGCTGATACTACCAGCAGGATGCCGCCGCCGATAAACCAATTGCGCCGCGAACGTTTTTTGCGCTCCAGCGCTTCCAATCCCCCCAGCAGCATGCGCGCAAAAGCCACCCGGTCTTCCAAAGCCGGGTCGTTGGCCATGCGTTGTCGAAAGGCCGCAGCCGCTGCTTCTGAAAGGCGCCCTTTCAGAAAATCTCTGATTTCATCCTGTGTCGTTTCGTTATTCATTTTTTGTGAAACCAGTCTTTAAATGTTGGCGCCAGGAGAGCCCGCAATTTTTTCATACAACGGTGATTGCGTTGCTTGACCACCTCAATCGATTTTTGCAAGGCCACACTGATCTCCTGCATGGGTTGATCCTTAAGCCAAAACCGGGTCAGTACCTCCTGGCAAACGGGATCTAATTGCCGAATTGCCTGAACAACCTTGTCCTGAATTTCTTTCGATTGCATCCGCGTTTCCACATCATCGAGGCTCAACAGTGTTTCCGGAAACGTATCCACCAACGAAACCGCACTCCAGTTGCTGCGTTTGCGCAAGCGGTTGAGCAACGTATTGCGGGCGATGGCCTGGAAGTAGGTGCTCAATTTGGCCAAATCCGACTGATACTGCCCGTTTTGAATATGGCCGATCAAAACAGCCGTGGCGTCGTCCAGTACGGCTTCCGTATCCTGTTCCAGATCGCCCCCGACACGCCGGACCAGGTTGACCACCAGCTTCCGGTGTTGCTCCAACAGATGGCGCGTAGCCTGATCTATTTGAAGCCGGTTCCCCGAATTCAGGTAGCGGATTACGCTTTCATCGGAATGGAGTGCAGAAGGCATAGACTGCCTGTTTATAGTTACAGGTTAAGCACGTCGGGTGACAAAATGCAGGGTAAAGTTGACGAAAATAAAAAAAATGAAGGCCATCGGTCACCAAATACTGCCCAATGGGTAATAGGCATCTAACTACCTATTCTATCATTTGTAAAAACAGTAAAAACTTATGAAACAATTCTTACTCCCAGCCTTGCTTGCCTTCTTTTGCCTGCAACATTCTATCCTGACCGCCCAAACCTATACCTCGATAACCGTAGACACATCTGTCCATTTTAATATTACGATGGAACCCGGTATGACGTATTACTACAGCACCTTTGCTGGTAGTACCGGCGCGCCAGCCGCAACAGTTTTGGGCTTCGTGGATGGGAATGATGACCCTATCGATTTCCTTGAGATCGAAATCGACCGGGTGTTACTCGCAGGAATTGGCGGCGGTATATTTATTTATGCTATTCAATTCAACTTACAGTTGGGCAGCAATCCCCCACCCCCGGGCACGATCGACAATGTATCCATGGTCTCCGTTTTCTTAAACTCATCGGGAACAATCATCGGCGGCTATGTACGCAGCAACATGTCGATCACCGTGGAAGGCACCTCCGCGGTATTTTCAGCAGACCGGGATGCCCGGGTCAGCGTCTATCCTAATCCTGCTGCCGACTGGGCCACCATTGAATGGTCTGACAAGCAGGATGTTGAGCGCCTCGAATTGTGGAGTGCGCAGGGCGCAAAAATTATGGATCAAAAAACAAGCAACAATTCACATCAGCTAAACCTCAGTGCATACCCGGCCGGCATGTATTACCTGCGGCTGTATTCAGGGCAGCAGATGTATGCGCACACTCTTGTGAAAAATTAGATTCCGGCGCATGAAAATATTCTTTGGAAGTTTGCTCTGCTCCGGAAAGTGGTTTGCGAATTTTCGGGACCCGAGTCATCGGATGACTTGGCCTTCGCGGTTGGTTTTTCGAAAACCACTTTCTGCGGAGCATACCACAGTATTTCTCGTTTAAAGCATACGAATTCCTGAGCGGCAAGGGTGCGCTGTGCCCGCGCCATGCGGGTACTCGTCCTACGACTTCGAGTCGTAGGACGAGTATCCCCACGGCGCAGCCGGCATGCCCCCTGTTGACCATGTCCATCCTGTCTCCTTTTTGATGGTCATTGACTGAATTCTACCCACACCCAAAAATCACCGACATTTGTCGCCCCGTGACAAATACCCGGTCAAACCTTTCCCCCGGGATTCGGTCTAAGCCTCAATTTTTCCTGATTTTAAAACAGAAAACACATGAAAAGGAACCCTTTGGTTGCAGCAGGCACGCTGACTGTACTGACACTGCTTTTTGCTTGTAAAAAAGATGAACCCGCACCAACAACCCCGCCCGATGCCAACACCATTATCGGAAAATACCTCAACCTGAACCTCGATGCCTTACCCGAATACGCACAGGTCAACTACCCGGTCCATTACAACCCTGGCGTACTGGCCATGGACAACGCGCCGAGTATCAACCGGGTGACCAACACCGGCGCCGTGCTGGGCAGGGTATTGTTTTACGACAAAAACCTCAGCCGCAACAACACCGTGGCATGCGCCTCCTGCCACAGCCAGGCAAAAGGCTTTACCGATGATCTGACGCTGAGCGAAGGTTTTGACGGCGGGAAAACCGGAGCCCATTCCATGCGCCTGGCCAACGCCAATTTTTACGCCGGGGAGCGCATGTTTTGGGACAAACGCGCCCAGGACATCGAGGACCAATCGACCCAACCCATTAAAGATCACACGGAAATGGGATTCGACGACAGCGCCGGCGGGATCGACTCGTTGATCCGGAAGCTACAGGCCCTGGAATACTACCCGATCCTCTTTGAGCAGGCCTTCGGCAGCCCGGAAATTTCGGAAGAAAAAATGCAGCGCGCGCTGGCCCAGTTTATCCGGAGCATGGTTTCGACCGACAGCAAGTTTGACCAGGGTTATGCGCAGGTGTACAATCCGAATGCTCCCGGCGGTGGTATTGGGGCGCCTTTCCAAAATTTCACCCAACAGGAAAACCAGGGTAAAATGCTGTTCACTGCACCACCAAATGCCGGTGGCGCAGGCTGTGCCGGTTGTCATCAGCCACCCACTTTTGCCCTGGCGGCCAACAGTCTGAACAATGGCCTGGATATCGGTGAAACCACTATTTTCAAAGCGCCATCGCTGAAAAACATTGCTGTGACAGGATCCTACATGCACGATGGCCGGTTTGCAACACTCGAGCAGGTCGTTGAGCACTACAACAGCGGCATCCAGCCCAGCCCGACCCTGGATAACCGGCTCCGCACACCAAATGGTCAACCGCTGCGCCTCAACCTCAACGATGCGCAGAAACAGGCCATTGTCGCATTTCTGAGCACCCTGACGGATAACAGCCTGCTGGCCGAAGAGCGGTTTTCGGACCCGTTTAAATAGCGCATCGACAACCCTATCCGTGGATCTGCCTTTTCCAATTTCCAATCTCAAATTTGACATTTCAAATTCATGAAACTTCCCAAACCAGGACCATCTTTTTTATTTGAAATTGGAAAAGAAAAATTGGAAATTTGAAAAGGTGAAAACCCCGCATTAACCTTTTTTAACCTTCCTTCAAGGCTGCTTAACCTCATTCGGAAACCCGGTACGCTACTTTTGCTACCGGGTTTTTTTATCGGCCCGGAGCTATCAATTGCAGTAATCAGAGAGGATGTACACTTTTCAAATTTCCAATCTCAAATTGGACATTTCAAATCCATAAAACCTCCCAAACGGGGACCATCTTTTTAATTTGAAATTGGAAAAGAAAAATTTGAGATTGGAAAAGTTGTACCCCCCCCTCTGGTTATTAAAGTTGACGGCCAAGGGCCCACAACAAATAAATAAGCTATGAAAACAAAACTACTCCTGCTCCCTTTCCTGATCCTTCCCACACTGCTTTTTTCCCAAAAATTTGAGCTGCGCGGCACCCTGCAAGATACCGCCCGGGCGCCGCTGGCCGCTGCCACGGTGATGCTCCTGAATCCGCAAGACAGCGCCCTGTTGTTCTTCACCCGCTCGGAGGCCGACGGGGTTTTTAATTTTAAGAACCTGGCCGCGGGCGATTACCTGCTCCGAGCCAACTATTTCGGCTACGAAAACCTGCAAATGCCCGTTGCCGTGCAGGCTGATGGCGGGCCGGTGGTCGACCTTGGCATTTTGCCCATGGAAATAAAAAACACCCTGCTCAACGAGGTCGAGGTTACCGGCGTGGCCGACCCCGTGGCCATACGCGGCGATACGATTGAGTTCAATGCCGGTTCGTTCAAGGTCAAGGATAATGCCGTGGTGGAGGACCTGCTGAAAAAACTGCCCGGCGTGGAGGTCGAACGCGACGGCACCGTGCGCGCCCAGGGTGAAGAGGTGCGCAGTGTGACGGTGGACGGCAAGAAATTTTTTGGCAACGACCCCAAAATCGCCACCCAAAACCTGCCTGCCGATGCCGTAGACAAGGTGAAGGTGTTTGATAAAAAATCCGAACAAGCCACTTTCAGCGGTATCGACGACGGCCAGCGCGAGAAAACCATCGACCTGAAACTCAAGGACGACAAGAAAAACGGCTGGTTCGGCACCCTGATGGGCGGCGGCGGCAGCGACCTGCACGAACAACCCAATGATTTCCGCTACGAAGGCCGCGCCACCCTCAACCGCTTCAAACCCAAGCAGCAGATTTCCCTGCTCGGTATGGGCAACAACATCAACCAGACAGGCTTCTCCATCAACGACTACATGGCCTTTTCCGGCGCCATGCGCCAAATGATGGGCGGCAGCGGCGGCGCCATGCGCGTGCAACTCAGCATGGACGACAATTCGATCCCGCTCGACTTCGGCGGCCAAAACGACGGCTTCCTCAAAACCTGGGCAGGCGGCCTCAACTTCAACCAGGAATACGGAAAAAAACAAACCGGCGACCTGAACACCAGCTATTTTTACAACCAATCGGACCGCGACTACGACCGCACCAGCACCCGCGAATCCTTTTTGCCGAATGGCAATTTTTCAACACTGGAAAACAGCCGGCAAAACAACCTGTCGGACAACCACCGCCTCAACCTCACCCTCGATCAGAAAATCGACTCCACCAATTCGCTCCAGTTCACTTCCGCCCTGGCTTACAGCGACAACCGCAGCGTGAGCGAAAGCGGCAGCGAAACGTTTGATGCCGATGGCAAGCCGCAAAACCTTGGCGCCCGCGACTACCAGTCCGACGTGACAGGGATCAACTGGACCGGCGGGCTGCTCTACCGCCATAAATTCGCAAAAAAAGGCCGCAACCTGACCACCAACCTCACCGCCGGACTCAACAACAGCCAGTCGGAAAGCACCAACCGCTCGGTGAATGTATTTTTCGGCGACGGCAACACGCCCATCCGCACAGACACCATCGCCCAGGATCAGGATTTTCAAAACGACGTGCTCAACCTCGGCGCCCGCGCCACCTTCACCGAACCCCTGGGCAAACGGCGCTACCTCGAACTGTCGTACGACTACAGCCTGAACGAAAGCAAGGCCGACAAGGATGTGTTCGACATGATCGCCGGCGAACGCAACTTCAATGACCTGCTGTCGAACGCCTACACCAACCGCTTCGATTACCACCGCGCCGGCCTGGGCTTTCGGCTCAACCGCAAATCCTGGAACGGCAGCCTCGGCCTGAACGCCCAACTGGCTACCCTCGACGGCGAAGTGACCAGCGGCCAGGGGCAACCCGTGCGCCAGGACTTCCACCACCTGCTGCCGCGCATGGATTTCAATTACGATTTCACCACGTCCAAACACTTCCGCCTGAACTACAACACCAGCATCAATGCACCCACAGTGCAGCAGTTGCAACCCGTGCCCGATTTCAGCGACCCGCTGAATATCATTGAGGGCAACCCGAACCTGAAGCCGGAATACACGCACAGCATGAATGCCAGCTACATGCAATTCAGCCCCATGACCATGCGGAGTTTTTTCAGCATGCTGTTTTTTACCTACACGCAAGACCGCATCGTGAATGCCCAGCGCATCGACTCGCTTTTCGTGCGCCACTACCAACCGGTGAACGTGGCCTCGGACTACCGTTTGTCGGGCAATATGTCCTTCGGACTGCCCTGGCGCAAGCTGAAAAGCCGCATCAACCTGCGCACCGAAGGCACGGTTAACCGGGGACTCAACCTGATCAACGACACCGAAAACTACACGACGGGCTTGCAAGTGCGGCAATCGCTTTCCTGGGATTATAACCCGGCCGACTGGTTCAACCTGAACGTCCAGGCCGAACTCGGCTGGAACCAAACCCGCTACTCGATCGACAAAGCCTTCAACCAGGACTACCTGCGCCAGAGCTACTCCGCCTCGATGGACATTAAACTGCCCCGCGACTGGGCGTTCAACAGCGCGCTGGACCTCGTGAAAAACGACGGCCTTTCCGCCGGGCTCGACCGCGCTATTCCCGTGTGGGATGTCAGCATTTCCAAGTTTTTCCTGAAAGGCAAGCGCGGCGAACTTACCCTGGCTGTGCGCGACCTGCTCAACCGCCGGGTTGGTATCAACCGTACCGCCAACCTGAACTACGTGGAAGATGTACGGACGGCGTCGCTCGCCCGTTTCGCTACGTTGCGGTTCACCTATGCGCTCAACAAAATGGGCGGCGGGCAGTGGAATGGCTCTGGCGGTGGTTTCCGGATGATGATCCGGCAGTAACGCGAACCTCTGGTTCGCTTGGGTCGGCCCCGCCCCCATTTCTCATGGTCTTCAAATTAGAACTTGTCCAGGATTTCGGCTCAGCATGAAATCCTGTACAAGTTCTTAAGGGAAATGGGGGTGGACCAGAATGCTCCATAAAAATCTATCCAAAAGTCAAATCCAGCAAGTGGCATACGTACCCGGCATTGAAAAATTATCTATGTTTGTTACCGCATCAAAATAGCGCCTCGCCTTTCTTCCCCGCAATCCTCATTGATGCAAGCTCCGCTCAAGGCCTGTACTCCCGTACCACTAATTATTCACCGCATAAACTTTAAAATGATGACAAAATTCTCCCGGTTACTGCTTGCTATTGCTTTTGTACTTCCAATGGGCCTGGCGGCTCAAACAACGCCCGCCGGCACCTGGAAAATGACCATTCCCGATCAGGATGGTAAGGATGTGCCTGTACAAGTTGTCATAACAGACAGCGGCACCTATGCTGTAGATTTTGGCGTTGATGGCAAGGTTGATATCAGCGGCAAATACACGATCGACGGGGACAAAATGATGATACAGGACGATGCAGGAAGCGAATGCACCGCCAAAGGCGTGTATACTTTTAAGACCGACGGCAAGAGCCTTACCATGACGCGCGTTAGCGACGAATGTGAAGGCCGTGGCGGCCCCGACGGCGTCATGAAGATGGACCGGGGTTCAAAAGAATAGCCAGTCCTACTTTGCTCTTGTAACACAATCCCCTTGCTTCTGAATTGGATTTGGAGGCAAGGGGATTTTTTTTTGGTGTCTGTTGGGCCCCAACCCCTCCCCCCGGTGCATAGCCATCAACTTAATACTACTTTGTTACTTTAAACACTGTGGTATTAAGGGTTAGAGGGGGTGAACAACTTTTCCAATCTCAAATTTTTCTTTTCAAATTTCAAATAGAGCCCCTTGGGAACATTCTTTTGATTTGAAATTGGAAATTGGAAAAGAAAAATTTGAAAAGGGTTTAGCCCTCTGGTTCCTTAAGTTGATGGCTATGGGGGATGGGGCCACTACCCACAAACCCCCTTCACCCCAATCGCCCGTGCCAATAACCGGATCGAACCATCCGCTTCGACCGGCAATTTTTTCTGAATAGCAAGTTTGAAGGCTTCCCGTTTCGGTGGGTTCAGGGAAGCCAGGTAGCCCGGAGCCGGGCCCTGCCCACCCAAAAAGGGTGTCCAATAGTTGTCGAAGTTGGCGAACACCGTTTCGATGTCTAACAATGCCGTTTCCACCCCGGCCAGGCCGCTGCCGGAAAAGGCTTTTTCCAGTTCGATGCGGTTGCAAATTTTAAAGCGGGCGCCTTCATCCAGGGCTTTCGACGCCGGATCGGTTTCAAGGGCCGTATCCCAAAAGATCCGCAGGAAATCCATGCGGTCAGCATAATCCCAAACATAGGCCGCCAGGGTGCCGCCGGGTTTTAATACCCGTTGCATTTCAGCGAGGGCGGCGTCCAGGTCCGGGAAAAAATTCAGGGCCAGGCCGGATACGACGACATCAAACGCCTGGTCTTGCGTCGGAATATCTGAAGCGGAGCCCACCGCAAAACTGCCTTTTCCGGAAAGTTTCTGTTTTGCCTTTTCCAGAAATTCAGGCGATGGATCGACTCCGGTCTGGCTGGCGGGCCGGCACTGTTTCGCTATGGCTTCGCTCAGGGCGCCGGTGCCGCAGCCCAGGTCCAGCCAATGGAGCCCGGCGGGGAGGTTCAGCCAGTTGAGGAAGACTGGCGCCATTCGAGTGCTCCAGCGACCCATGAATTGTTCGTAGGGGTCGGGGGTGTTCCAGTTGTCGCGGGTGGGTTGCATTTATTGTTTTTTGTTGGGGGGCTGCTTTTGTAACAGTCTTGCAGACCCAAATCAAGCCAAACCTTGACACACGTTATGTAATACTACTTTTTTAGGCAGCATGGAAGTACGTGTATTGTTATCGACTATTCTTTTTGATAAACTCGATGACCATTTGGGCATTAGATTCTGAATTAAACCCTGCAATACTGATTAATCCTTCATCAAGTGGGTTCATCACCTTGGGGCAAAAGATTACCTCACCATTAATTTCAAAAGCAATATGCCTATAACTATTAGCTGCACGCGTAGTTATAGTTGATAGTTTTTCAGCTCCACTACTTGAAAGTGTAACTAATACCTGTATGTCCCCCTGGTATCCCTGGATCATTTTTGCTGAGTCCATTTCTATTGATGAAATCGCTGGCTCACCAAAGTTTGTTTTCACCAAATATAATCTAAACGCACTCTCTTCAGTGTGTCGATTTAATTCCATTTTGTCAGACCAAATAAATTTTGCTCCATCTGGTACTTGGGTAATCCTATTTAGATTATCTAATATTTCATCTTTTTTTTCCTCTGAATAAGTTATCCCAAAAACATTTCGTTCATAATGCTTTTTATCTAGGCGCGTGATTGGGATGAAAGATTCTATAGATAAATCAGAAGCCCACAAAGATGAAACTTCGTCGTCCACATACCAATAAACTTCATATACCGAGATACTTTTAATTTGACTCAGATTCTCCAATTTACTAGATTCATTAGATGACAACCTTTTTGGGCTATGCACTGCACAACCAAAAGCAAATATGACGCACGATATTAACATTTGAGTCTTATTCAAAGCAGTCTATATTATCATTATTGTCGACGGTCTTGTGCAAATTCAATAGTCAGCAAAAGATGGCTATTACCGTTTTGTACTTTGTTCGCGACCGTCTTCTTTTCTTATTTGTCTTATTCTTAATTCATAATTGTAGGTTATCATTTCTCTCATACATTGCACTATTGAATATCTCGCAATGTTTGAGGCATATTTATCAATGCTTTCCTTAACTAAATCATCATGAAAAAGTTTCGACCTAAAAGCAAAGACGAAAACAATTTTCTTTTTGAACCAGCTTCTAAATAACTCTTTGGTGTAAGGTTTCAATGTGTTCTCATTGTATTCCTTACCTCTCTCAAAAACTCTATCTAAGTACTCAAATGAACCTGATTTAATATCTTCATTCAGTCTTCTTGCTGATAGCAATATTTGGTTCGACAACTCTCTTATGGAATTATCAAATCCATTCTTTACATGAATTAAATATGTGGTGTCGTTGGTGGTATATAAAACATCGCACAACTCAATTCCCTGAGGTGTCAAGGTGTCAAATAAATAATAATTTCCCGCATTAATTAGGTATAGTGAATTATACTCAAATTCTCTTTTTATGGTGTTAGGCCATGCTAAATTAAATATGTTTGCCTCTAATTTATGATTTCGAATGCATTGCACACACTCAAATTTAAGATCTTCGATGAATGAGTTATTTAGCACATACCATTTATTATCCACAAGGAAAATAGATTTGCCCTCTTCTGATTCAAACTCTGTAGTAAAATGAAAGAGAAAACTCGCTGATGAAGAACTTTTGCTTACAGAATCAGAATATGACAATAACCGCACTCCACTTATAAATCTTCTAAATTCAAAGAAGTCATTGTCCCCAGCAACTTCATAAGCTCGGTTCATTGCTAAATGATATATTTCCTCTCGATTTTCGGTTCTTGCGAATTCCTCATATTTTTTCCCTTCACCATCCACCTTTTCTTTCAAAACGTAAAAATCTGCACCGTAAAATTCGACTAATTTACCAGGGCAAGATAAATCGAATTTAAACCTTTTGTCTTTGGTGGTAGGTGTCCTTCTGATAAATTCTAACTCATTATAAAGTGCCCTTATTAACAAGGGTTTAAAGTCTTCTTGTATTCTACGATTATTCTTTATTTCAATGTATGTACTCAGATATTGGTTAGCTACCTTTTCTCTCATGTAGCCAAATTCTTGAATCAATAAATGTAACTCTTCAAAATTTATGTGCTTTTTAACCTTGAAGGACTTGCCAGCATAAATTTTAACTCTCTCCTTCGGTTTGTTTTGAAAAAATGAGAAATGCTCCGATGACATACTTTCACTTAAAATTAAATGAATTTCTGTTGGTACTTTTCCAAACTTTGCGAAATCAGAAATTAAAAACTCTTGGCTGTATTGCTCGGAAATCCCTGAACGCACACCTGCAATCGACCGTGAACTAATTGATACAATGCTATCTTTGTTTGGGGTCACAATTTTAGAAATTATTGATAATCCGAATGAGTGGTCTATAAATGGAGTTACCGCTTGGTACGCTTTTCCTCCAATAGCAATGAAAATATCAATTCCGTCATCAATGAAAAGTATTAAACTCAAATTACTGACATCAAATAATGAATTAGTTACTAATTCGGGCGGTAAGAAGGTAGACCAATCAGACTTTTTTTCATCAAAATTGTGGAGGAATAAATAGTAGTTTATTCCGTCTTTCTCAAATGATGAAAGCTCATCTACGGTTACTTTTCTCTTGCTTTTCCATTTTTTGAGGCAAGAATTGATTATTATTTGAATAATATCTCTTTTCGTAGAAAATTCTTTGAATTTGTAGCTTTCGATATCGATTCTATAAATCTTTTTCGTGTTCGACATTATTCATTTGTTTATCGGTTTCTTATTTTTCTTTTGATGACCGCCAACTTCTGTACACCCGAAAACGAAACCCAGAAAAACGCAAAGCGCCCTTTACTTTGTCATTTTCGGGTATATCGCCTTACTCCGAAACGTCCAATAAGAAACACAAAAATCCCCCTGCACCAGAACCAAAAAAAGTTCTAATGCAGGGGGACTAACAGTTAATTTGGAGCGCTGTTTACCATCCGGGATTTATAATTGGCGAGCCTAAAAATAAACCAACTTGTGCAGGCTACCAAGCCGCCCGGCAAAATCTTATGCACGGCGTACAGAATCTGACAAAACAACCTAACCCCGTACTCTAGAAGGCCACGCCCCAAACGCACTTTGGAAGCAAACAGGCAGATAAATTCAAAAAATCGAAAATATAGGATGCCGACACAGACCCCGTTACAAGGAATCTAATGCCATTACAGATTCGTATGTTGCTATAAACCGTTTAGAATTTCTTTACGAATAATCTCACTTATGCTATCCGGTTGCTTATAAACCATCATATGCGTCCCGCCTTCAACAACAGCATTGGGGTTTTTAATTAAACTTATCGGAAAGGTTTTGTCCGCAGTTCCATGTATCTGGAAAACCGGTGTTGATTCGGGCAGGCTGGGTGCATGCCAGGCAGAAAGTGCCTTTAATGCCCATTGCAGGTAATTGTTTGACTGTCTGCCCACCATACTTTTAAATAGCTCTAAAACCTCCGCATTTGAAAGATCGTGTTTAGGTCCCCAATAGTTCACTGTTCGGATACTCAGTTCCTTTGTGAAGAACTTATACAATTTCAAGGGTTTTAGTATTCTGAAGTATCCCGGAATTTCACTTCTTGCCTTTACGCTGGAAATTAAAATGACCTTTTCAACGCGTTTCCAGGTGGCTATTTCCTGCGCAACAATTCCGCCAAAGGAATGTCCGATGAGAATACTGCCTGCTTCAGTTTCAGGCAATTTATGAAACAGCCGTTTTGAATATTCGCGAATACTTTCATGCTGCTGCGGTTCAATCCAATGGATATATTCAACATCTAACCCCTTAAAATCTAATCGGTCAAAAATTCTGCAATCAAATCCCAGTCCCGGAAGTAAGTATATTTTCATAGCTGTTTTTTGCTCGCCTGATTTTGACCTGATTTAAGGTCCTTTTGCTAATCAGAGAAATCCAAACTACCGGAAGTCCCCAAA
Organism: Lewinellaceae bacterium; assembly: GCA_020636075.1. Classification (GTDB taxonomy): domain Bacteria; phylum Bacteroidota; class Bacteroidia; order Chitinophagales; family Saprospiraceae; genus M3007. The sequence goes on from JACJYO010000003.1 coordinate 180,531, forward strand.
GCAGGAACATCCCTTCATTTGAAATTTGAAAAGAAAAATTTGAGATTTAAAAAGTGTGCACCCACTCACTTCAAGCCCACAGCCCGCTCCAGCGCCCCCTGCCCAAACTCAACATCAGAGCGCTCCAAACCCGGCACATCCAGCTGAATACCGGCGCACTGGCTTCCCAATACCCGCACGGTAGCACCCGATCCGATTTTCATGTTTTTGACCGCTGTGTTTTTCGTATTGTAAAAAATAAGGCCGGGCCCTTCCCGGTGGCGGAGCACAATGTTTTTCAAGGCAATACCGTCGGCATCGATGAGGGTAATGCCTTCCCGGGTTTCAAAGGTTGCGTCTTCCAGCGTGACGTTTTGGAGGTTCATTTCGGGCAGGCCCTGAAATTTGGCGGCGATGTTCGAGCCTGCCACGGTAATATTTTTCATGTGGATATTCCGGAAGGCCGGCGTTTCTTCCGTGACCGGCATAGGCTTCTCGTCGCGGGCTTCATCTTCGGCTTTTTGATCGGCTTCCAGGATGGGCGAATTGCCGCCGTAGAAAAGGTTGAAGCGGATGGCCTCGGTCGGGATGCCGATCATGTCAATGTCTGAAATATAGATGTTTTCGACCACGCCGCCGCGCCCGCGGGTGCTTTTGAAGCGCAGGCCGACATCGGTTCCGATGAACGAGCAATTGGACACTTTCACGTTTCGCACGCCCCCCGACATTTCGCTGCCGATCACAAACCCGCCGTGGCCATGGTACACCGTGTTGTGCGAAACCAGCACATTTTCGGTGGCCATGCCGCGTTTACGGCCGTCTTTGTCTTTACCCGATTTGAAACAAATGGCGTCGTCGCCCACATCGAAAGTGTTGTGGTAGATCAGCACGTTTTTGCAGGACTCCAGGTCCAGGCCGTCGCCATTCTGGGCGTACCAGGGGTTGCGGACGGTGAGGTTGCGGATGATCACGTCGGAGCACATCAGCGGGTGGATATTCCAGGCAGGCGAGTTTTGGAAGGTCGGTCCGTCGAGCAACACTTTTTTACACTTGACCAGGCTCACCATCACAGGCCGGAGGAAGTCTTTGACGGCTTCGAATTGTTGTTTGCGGCTGAGGTTGGGCACATTGAAATTGCCGGGAGCATCGCCCTGTTTGTATTGCACGGAGGGGTACCAGGTGCGCTTGTCATCGCTCAGCACACCCCCGCTTTTAACCAGCGCATCCCAGGCGGAGGGCGCCATTTTGCTTTTTTTGACCGGACGCCAGGCATCGCCTGAACCGTCGAAAATGCCGCTGCCGGTGAAGGCGATATTTTCCAGATCTCGGCCATTGATAGGCGACATGCAGCGGTAGGTTTCCAGACCTTCAAAACTGGTTTCAACCAGGGGGTAATCGGCCTTGTCGGCGCTGAACTGTACGAGCGCCCCGTCTTCCGTGTGCAGGCACACGTTGCTCTGCAGGGTAATCGGCCCGGTGAGCCAGATGCCGCGCGGGATGACGACCGTACCACCACCCTTTTTGGCGACAGCCGCAATGGCATCGGCAAAAGCCTGGGTGTTTTTGACCATGCCGTCGCCCACAGCGCCGAAATCCACAATGTTCACCTGGAAATCGGGGAATTGTGCTTCCGCTACTTTGGGCATGTTGAACGGCAGGTCGGTATACAGCGCTTGCACGAGGGCCGCGTTGTCGGGGAAAGGCTGTGCGGCGGATTGGTGGCTGAGCAGGCTCAGGAAAGTCAGGAGGATGAATGAGAGGCGCTGATGAACAGAATGTAACATGGCAGTATAAGTGTGTTTTATTCAACTTGAAAGGTTGGCTTCGCCAAAAAAAACAAGGTACGGCTTGCTGCCCGGGGGTACTCCTCAAAATTTTAGTTTTGTTATTCATTTTTTTGGGCCGGACGGTTCGGTCCGGTGGCGTATGCCAGGTGTATTTAGTTTTGATCGTTCAAATCCAATCAAAACACGATGTGCCGGAAAGCCTCTGAGACGCTACAGCTGCCATATCTTTACCGTAGGTTTTTTTAAACAGGCTTTTTCTTGCCCCGGCATATATGCACCTTTTTCGGCCCTTTACCTACTGCCTGCTCCTTCTTTTTGCCGCAGTTGAGGCTCCGGCACAGGAATACCGCGCCTATGCGCGGCGGTTTGGCGTAGAGGAGGGCTTGCCCCACCGGCAGGTCAACAGCCTGATGCAGGACCGCCGGGGCTTCATCTGGGCGGCCACTAACGGCGGTGTGGTGCGCTTCGACGGCCGGCGGTTTCAGGTATTTAACAAATCGGAAAACGGGTTGAGCGGCGATATTGTGGACTGGCTCGCAGAAGATGCCGATGGCTACATTTGGGCCTACCGGATCGGCCCGGGCGGCTGGCTGAATGTTATTGAACCGCTTTCGGGAGCCCTCATTCCGCCGGAGGAATATTTTAAAAAACACCCCCTATCAACGCTTCCGAAAAACTGGTACGACCCACCGCAACGATTGGCCGACGGAACACTGGTCTTTTGTGCCCCGGATTCGGTCAGTGTGCTTCAATTTCATCCGAACAGTGGCTGGAAAAAACGGCCGGTTCCGCAAGGCCGTTTTTTTTTCCTGATAAAATGCACCGGCCGAAAAACGCAATGGGGCTTGCACAAGGATGACTACGGACGTATTTCGTTGGTAGAAGTAGATGCAAAAGGGCAAATCCTGCACCGGACTTGGGCCACATCCAGGCAGGAATTTTTGCCTATGGATGGTGAAACCGGCGATCCGGACGGTTTTTTTTTGTTGAAATACGAAAACAGCGGCAACTCGACTCTTTGGGAAATCGACGGTAAGGGCAACTTCAAACCGGCCTTGTCGCATACCCCTTTCAACAAGGTGCACCAGTACGCACGCCTGGAAAACGGCTTGGTCGAAGTGGCCTTCCCCAAGATAACGGACCAGTCGGGCAAGGTGCTGATTGACCTCTGTATTCAATTTCCCGAACTCGACCCCTTTCAATACCGCGATTACTTGCGCGATAAAAACGGCAATATTTGGTTGGCGACCACTTTCGGCCTGGTGGTCGTCGAACTGCGCAAGAATTATTTCCGGCGCCTGTTGTTCGAAGAAAATGCCCAGGGCGGCCGGGGGAAAGCCTGCCGGGGCCTCCTGGAAATCAACGGTCATTTGATGGTCAATACCGAAGCCTTTAATCAGGGCCGGTTTTTAATTGATCTGAAAACCGGCCGTACCAAACGCCTGGCGGGCGAAGCGGGTATTGCGTTGGGCCGAAGTGCCTCCGGCGATGTTTGGACCGACATAGATACGATCGGCGCTGGTTACTGGTTTGTTTCCTTGCAAAAAACTGCACCGGACGGACGGCCCCTGGGTAAGCGTTTTCAGCAAAGCCGGCCCGCCGGTCCGATCTATGCCATTCTGGAAGAAAATCCGCAGCGCGTATTGCTCGGGCATGTCAATGGGCTGACGGTGTACAACCCGCAAACACAAACTGCCGAACCCTGGTACGATGACGCTTTTCCCGCCATCAATACCGCTAACGTGCACAGCCTGCAAAAAGACCGGGAGGGCCGGATTTGGGCCTGCACCGAACAAGGCTTGTTTCACCTCAACCCCGGCGGTGGCGTCGCTGGGCGGTTCTGGTCGGAAGGCAAGGGACCGTTCTACCTGCCTTACAATAATATTTTCCATGTCTACGAAGACCCGGACGGCATTTGCTGGCTCAGTACCGGCGGCAGCGGCCTTATCCGATGGGATCGTAGCGCTCCGCCCGGACGGGAAACGCAGGTGATCTTTCGCAAAAACGGCCTGCTCAACGGTGTAGTATATGCCGCTTACGAAGACAGGCACGGGCATCTGTGGTTGCCTACCGACTTCGGCATCGTGCAATTTGATAAAAAAAGCAAGCAGGTGCGTCGTACCTGGCTGACGGCCGATGGCCTGACCAACAACGAATTCAACCGGATCTCGCACTGCCGTGGCGCCGACGGCACGCTGTACTTTGGCGGCCTCAATGGCGTGACGGCATTTAATCCCGACGATTTTTACACCCATACGGACCCTGAAAAAAGTAAAATTCCACTGGTGGTGTCCAACTTCAACGTACTGGCCGCAGGTAGCGGCCAACTGGAAAACCGAACCCGCGAACTGATCCGGACCAACCGGTTTACCATGTACCCCGGCGACCGGTACATCCAACTGGAATTTGCCCTGCTGGACTATATCGCTTCGGAAAAAGTGACCTACACCTGGAAACTCGACGCCGGCGAAGGCGATTGGGAAAATCTGAAAGAGCCGGTGCTGCGGCTGTCGAGCCTGCCCTTCGGCACCCGGCGCCTGCGCATCCGGGCGCAGGCAGCCGACGGCACCTGGGCTGCAAACGAACTGAATATCGAACTGACGGTATTACCTCCCGTCTATCAGCGCTGGTGGTTTCTGCTGTCAGTTCTCCTCCTGTCGGCTATCGGCGTGCGGGCCTGGTACCTTTGGCGCACCCGTGTGCACCGGCTCGAACAGGAACGCCTTGAAACGGAAGTCGACCGGCAAACAGCTACCATCCGCCGACAAACGGAAGAACTCAAAAAACTGGATGAAGCCAAAAGCCGCTTTTTTGCCAACGTCAGCCACGAATTGAGGACCCCGCTCACCCTGATCCTCGGGCCACTCGGCTCGCTGCTCAAAGGGAACCGCCTTCATCCGCCAGATGCGGCGTATGCGCAAACCGCACACAGGCACGGCTTGCTCTTGCTGCGTTTGGTGAATGAAATTCTGGACCTGAGTAAAATGGAAGCCGGGAAAATGCAGCTTCATGAAACCACCGTATCCCTTCAGCCGTTTTTGCGCCGCCTGACCGGTGCTTTTGAAAGCCATGCCGAACGGCTCGGGATCCTTTTTGTGTTCGAATACCGTCTCCCGAACCGGTTGCGGGTGCTTGTCGATGAAGATAAGTTGCAAAAGATATTGAACAACCTCCTGTCCAATGCCCTCAAGTTTACGCCCCCGCATACCGGCAGCTCCGTGCACGTATGCGTCGGCGAATCGACAGGCAATATTCGCATCGAAGTCCGGGATACGGGCCGGGGCATCCACTCCAACGATCTGCCGAGGGTATTTGAGCGTTTTTATCAAACGGCTCAACCCGGCGCGCCGGTCGAAGGCGGTACAGGTATAGGCCTCGCCCTTTGCCACGAATACGTCGAGTTGATGCAGGGGCGTATCGGGGTGGAGAGCACGCTCGGGAAAGGCAGCGTTTTTTATATTGAATTTCCAAGAAAAGAAGTGCTGGGTATGGGAAAAGGCGAACCTGTTGCCAACGGCAGTCCGAAGGAAGATGACACTGCCGAACAATTCAACGCCAATGATCAAAGCGCTATCGCCCATCAGAAACAACAGGCGCTTGTCGGCCCCGACCCGCAACAGCCGCTGCTCCTGCTGGTGGAAGACAACGAAAGCCTGCGCGATTATGTACAGGCCATCCTGTCGGACCGGTATACGGTCGTCACCGCCGAAAATGGTCGGATAGCCCTTGATCTTCTGCTCGGTTTTAGCGGCGGCGTTCCTCCGCTGCCCGCCGCACAACCGATACCGGCCACTGCGAGCCGTTTGCCGGACCTTATTATTTCAGATGTCATGATGCCGGTCATGGATGGTTTTCAACTCCTGGAAACGCTCCGGGGTGACGGGCGCTGGCGGCATATTCCGGTGGTCATGCTTACTGCCCGGGCCGACCTGCGCGACAAACTGCGCGCCCTGCGGATCGGGGTGGACGACTACCTGCTCAAACCTTTTGAAGAAGAGGAACTGCGGGCACGGGTCGACAATCTGCTGCGCCACTATCAAAACCGGCAAAACGCTCCCCGCAAAGCCGGCCGGGAAGGAGTTTTTACCGGAACAAATACCCCCGGCCAGGCAGTGCCACTGGCGAGTGCCGAGGACATGGTTTGGCTGGAGAACTTCGAGCAGATCGTGGAAAAACGGCTCGGTGATTTTAACCTGACCGCTGATATACTTGCCGGGGAAATGGCGATGAGCCGCGCCCCGTTTTTCCGGCAATTGAAACGGCTTACCGGTTTGACCCCGGCGCAATACCTGGACGAGGCGCGTTTTCAAAAGGCCCGACGGTTGCTCGAACAGCGGAAGTCCTCCTCGGTCAAATCGGCGGCTTATTCGGTTGGGTTCCGGCAAGTCAAACATTTTTCCCAAAATTTTAAAAAGCGTTTCGGAAAACTCCCTTCCGAATTTATCCGGTAGCCTGGGGGCGAAAGCCTCCCGCGTAAAAAGTGCTTTAAATACGCTCATATACCCATTCTGATACGCCTGTATACTCCTGACAGGGGCACTTTTGCCTATTGTTCAGGGGCATGAATACGCCCGTCCTTCACTTGTACTTAACTTATGTCAAAGATGAAAAACTCGCCTTTCACGATGAAAACGCTGACTAAAATACTGCTTGTATTTTGCTGTTTCGGCACCGCTGCTCTCCAAGCCCAAACTGCCGCCCTTACCGTACAGGGCATCCTGAAAAAAAGCGACGGCAGCGCTGTGCCCGACGATGTGTACACCCTGCGCTTTGCCTTGTACGATGCCGAGTTCGGCGGTACGGAAGTCTGGTTCGAGGTGCTCAACAATGTGGAAACCAACGGCGGCCTGTACAGCGCCGTCCTGGGCGTCAATGGAAAGGCGCTGGACGCGCTTTTTGATGTGCCATACTACCTCAGCGTCAAAATCGGCAACTCCTCCCAGGAATTGCTGCCCCGCCCACGCCTGAGTGCGGCGCCTTATGCCCTGGCGCTGTTAGGCGCCGACAATATCGTGCCCAGTACAGGCAACATCCAGGCCTACGGACTGACGGCTTCGCATGGCATATCGGCTTCCGGCAATTTAACCGTGGGTGGTTCGGCTACTGTAACCGGCACCATCCAGGCCGGCGGATTAACAGCCACCAATGGCGTTTCCGGGAGCATCGTGCAGGCCGGCAGCGGCGGTGTTGAAAGTGCGGGCCTTATTTCGGTACAAACGGGCATTCTTGCCTCCACCGGTTCGATCAACTCGGGTTCAGGGCCCTTTCACGGATACGGGTTCCTGGGCGACGGCACTACCGGCTATGGCTCCAACAGCTATGGCGTGGCAAGCATCTGGGCCAGTGGGCAAAATGTGGTGAATGTGACGAATTCGGATGTGACCATCAATAAAATGCTCAAACTGCCCAACGCCTTTACACAAACCTATACCGGCAGTGGCAACATTTATCAACTCTGGACAAATGGCCTTACCACACAGTCTTTCCCGGTCACGAACGGTTACTCCATGGAAACCAATGCCGTGATTAAAGTAGGCGCCGTGCATGCCATGTCGGACCGCCGCGCCAAAAAAGACTTCGTACTTTCCAATCCCGCGAACGACCTCGCCTTGTTGCAACGCTTGCGGATCACCGACTACAAATACAAGGATGTCATTGCCAAAGGGGATGTACCGAAAAAAGGCGTCATTGCCCAGGAGATTGAGCAGATCATTCCCGAGGCCGTGGGCCTGAGTGCAGACGTAATTCCGGATATCTATGCGCTGGCCAAAAATACCCGGCTTGACGCGGGGGGGACGCTGCACCTGTCGATGGACCAGGCGCATGGCCTGAAAGCGGGCGACAAGGTCCGGCTTATTGCCGGCGACAGGCAGGCGGAGTTCACGGTGTCGGCAGTGGCTTCCTCTACCGAATTCAGCGTCGGTGGCTGGTTAGCATCCGCTCCCGAAAAAGTATTTGTCTATGGCCGCGAGGTCAACGACTTCCATTCGGTGGATTACGATTATCTCTTTACCCTCAACATCTCCGCCACCCAGGAACTCGCCCGCCGCGTAGAATTTCTTGAAAAGGAAAATGCCGATTTCAAAGCGCAAAACGACGAACTCCGGCAACTGCTGGAAGGTCTGCGCGCTGATTTGGATGCGCTGAAAGGAACGCGCTAGTAGGCGGATTGTAATCTGTCTGCACGAACAGGCGAACGTTCGGCGGACAAAACATTCATTTTCAAAAAAATGATCGTGAAAAAGTCAATATGCATCATAGCCGCCTACCTGCTTGCTGCGGCGCATCTCGCTGCCCAATCCTTTATTCCGGGGACGACCTATGGCGGCGGAGTCATCATTTATATTGAACCCGGCGGTACCTGGGGTCTGGTGGCGGCCAAAGACCAAATCACCACCCCGGCGGGCTTTACCTGGGCTGAGGCCGATTCCGTGTGCCGGAACCTGGCTTTTCTGAAAAAAGGAGACTGGTTTTTGCCTTCCCGGGCAGAAGCTGCGTATATCGCTACCTGGACAAGCGCCGGCGTGCTCAACGGCACCGACCCGATGTGGACCTCCACCGAGTCGGATGCCGCCAATGCATGGATCCGGAATTTTTTTGTCAACCAGGCTCCGGAACAACCCTGGCCCAAAAACAACCGCGCCCTTGGCGCCTTTGAGATGGCGGTCCGACCCGTCCGCCGTTTTTTTGTCCCCCTGACAATGGATGGGGAGCCTGCCTGCCGACCGACGAACCTGTCTGATTTTGTACCCGGCCCGGCTATGATCACCTACGGCAGCGGTATCGACATGGCCAACAACAGCCGCCGCACCAATGTTGTGGTCGGCCAAGCGGTCGTCGGTATTTCTAACGATGGCTCGATGACTAACGGCTTCGGCTCCGGCGGCGAGTTGCTGTTGCCACCGGCCCCACCGATCATTACGGCCTCCCAAGGCGAACTCCTTGACCGCATCCAGATTTCCTGGGCGCCCAACACCTTTGGCGCCCAAGCTTCCAACGGCTATAAACTGTACCGGGAGGGGATATTTCTGGCCAGTTTCGACACCAAAGTGCGCAACTACAACGACTTCAACGTGATCGCCGGCCGGCCTTATATCTACAGTATTACCGGGATCAATTCCTACGGTGAAGGCACCCCCGGCAAGGCGCTCGGATACCAGGTGCCCAATGGTGTGGTGACCGGTTATATTCAAACGCAGAATGGCCGGCCCGTGGTAGACGCCACGGTGACCCTGATGCCGATGCAGGGCTTTTCCCTGTTGCTGGGACCCAATGACCGCGCTTTTGCCGAAGACAGCACCGGCTTCCTTTTCAACGCCGATAACTGGACCCTGACCGGATGGGCCCAGGTGGATCAGGTAACGGATTTCAACACCAAACTTTTCCAGTTCGAAGGCGCTGACTGGTGGCTGTCGCCCCGCGCCGATTCCGGGAAAAAAGGTGTCATCCTCAACGTGCAGGGCAGTCCTACCGGCATTCAGTTGGATTTTCCGGATTCCACCCAAAACGCATGGCACCACTTTGCCGTCAGCCATGACGGCACACAGTTCAGGGGCTACATAGACGGCAAACTGGTGGGCAGCATCACGGCTCCGGCGGTATCGGGCGATACCAAAACGCTCAATCTCGGCGGCGACGATGCGCAATGGAGTGGCCGTATCGACGAGCTGCGCATTTACCACAAAAAGCTCGACGAACTGGATTTCGGCGAAATCATGGAAGGCACGGCCTCTTCGCTAACCCCCGGCCTGAAGTACTATTGGAAAATGGATGAAGCAGTGGGTACCCGTTCGTTCGACATTATCGGGCGCAACCTGCTCACCTTCTGCGGCCCGGTGTTCGATGACAGCCGCCCGCCTGTGCGCACCGCCGGAAAAACCAATGAAGACGGTTTTTACCGCATCGAATCAGTTAGTTACGGTACCGGCACCACCTTCATGGCCGAGCCAATGAAATTGTTCTACATGCACCGCGCACTCAAGTTCGTGCGTGCCGAAAACGACTACGCCCTGCTGCCCGACTTCGGGCTAACTGACAGCGCCAGCCTGCAAACGGCCACCCTTGAACTCTGGGCCAACAGCGCCGGACCGGACGGTACACAGTGCCTGCTTTCCAAAAAATGGGGATCGAACGAATTCCGGCTGGAATTAGAACAAGTTTTGACCAGTAATCTGTTGAATATGACCGTTGGTGGCCAACAGCAATCGTTTGGCATCGTTGGCCAAGGCTACCAGCACCTGGCGTTCCAACTACAGCAAACGGGCTCCACGCTCCGCGTCGACGGTTTTGCCAACGGCGCCACCCTGGGTACGCGTTTCTTTACCCTGCCGGCTGCCGGCAACTGGTCGGACAGCACCCAAAACTGGGTGCTCGGCGCCCGCCTGAACGGCACGACCCCTACCGATTTCTTCGGCGGTCTCATCGACGAGGTAGCGGTGTACGATACCCTGCTGACGGTCACGGAAATTCTCGACCATAAGAATGCAGCCCGCGACCCGAAAGGGAAGCACCTCCGCGTCTATTTCGCCCTGGATGAGGGCGCCGGCAACCGGTTGAACAATTCGGGTGCCAAACTCCTCGGCGCCGGCCAAACTTCCGGCACGGAATGGTCGGCTTTTACCGCAATTCAGGAAACCGAACCACATGTATTCAGCCCCAAAACCCGGCAAGTGACCCTGAATCCCAGTGTCACCTCGGTGGACCAGGTCGATTTTACCGATCGTTCCACCGTGCCGGTTAGCGGCTTTGTGCGCTACGCCAATACCGATTGTTTTGCCAACAAAGTGGAAATTCTGGTTAATGGAGCATCCTATTCGCCGGCTGTTTATACCGATTCAACGGGGCAGTTTGTCATCGACCTCGATCCGGGGGCTACAGTTACCCTGTCGCCCAAATTTGAAGACCACAGCTTTATTCCGGCGTTCTGGGAGATCACTAACATTTCCAGCCCCATCGCCGGCGTATTGTTCAATGACATGACCACCCGCACCGTCAGCGGTGTAGTGGCTGGTGGTACCTGCAAAAAATCCATCATCCGGACCAACCAGCCAAACCCGGCCAACAACACCATTTGCAAAGTAAACATCCGCTCAAAAGACGGCTGTTACGATAAAACGCTCACCGTCAACGACTCTGACGGCGAATACGAATTTGCGGATTTGCCACCGATGGAAATGACGGTAGCCATAGAGGAACATAGCGAACCCGATATCGAAACGTATTTTCAGAATAAAGGCGGTGCTTCACTCGATTTGGGCAAGCGCGATACGATCATTGACTTTATTTACTTCGCCCCACCGGCCATTCAAATCCTCAGCGGTCTCGATACCCTGCCGCCCTGCTCCCGCATTGTATTGGAGAAAGGGCAGGAAGTCACCGTGGAAATTGGCCTGGCGGAAGATTATTACGGTGAGCTTTGCCCGGTCGACAGCGCCAGTTTCCGCCTCCTGAACGGTTTCGCCGGCATAAACCTGGATACGGTGATGCGCGGCGGGGTGCTTGTCTATACTTTCACGGCAGGTGACCCCAATCCCGCGCCGCCTTTTTTACAAACCTTGCAAATTATAGCGACCACGCTATCAGGCAATGAGGTAAGCCGCACCGAACAAGCCGTGGTGACCGGCCAGCGTTCCAAGGAAAGTACGTTTACTACGGCCATGCCCGCAACGCCCTCCCTCATTCTGCGCGACCCGCCCGGCGACGGCAGCTATGCCTTCTTGGAAAAAGGTGAAAAAACCTGCCAAAACGTAACGATGAATCTGGAATACGAAGTGGGCGGTGTTGCCGGTCTGCAATTAAGTTTTGCGCCGGAATTTGCTCTGATTGTGACCAGTTTCGGGTTCGGGGTTTCAATTCCGGAAGAAACCATAAACACCATCACGGCAGAAGCACAGGTCACCTACCAGAAACTCACCGACACCTCGTTTCAAACCTGCACCTCCTTTAACAGGCGTATTTCCACCAGCGAGGACGATCTGGCGGTCGGAGGCGCACAGGGCGGCGATGTGTTTGTGGGTTCCGGCATGAATGTCAAATTCGGCTTTGTTGATGTGGTCAATTTTAACCCGGCTACTTGTGAAGCCATGACGGAAACGGCCTTGAGCGTGGAGCCGGGCGGCTTTCACACCACTTTTGTTTATTCGGAGTTTAATATCCGGAACAACATAATCCGCTACCTGGATGAGCTCGCCCTGCACACCACAAATCCCGACAGTATTGCGTATTATCAGCAATCCAGCAACCGGTGGAAGGAAATACTGGCGTATAATGATTCCCTGAAAGCCCAGGCACCGTTTAAAGAAAACCTGTCGTTCGACGCTGGCGCCGTGTACGAATATTCAACCACCATCGATACCGTGCTAGCCGGTGTAACAACTACCGCCCTCAACAGTGAGGGCAGCCTGGTCGGCGAAGCTGGCTTTGAAATCGGCGGCGTGGGGATCACGACCAAGTTGGGCTTCCTGTATTCCACCAGCAAAGGGCAGAGCACGGAGTACGGCACCGAAAAAGGCGTTACCACCGGCTTCGTGCTGAAGGATAATGATCCGGGCGACCTTTTCACCGTGGATGTGGCGGAAGACCCGGTATACAAAACCCCCGTGTTCCGCACCAAAACGGGGCAATCGTCGTGCCCCTGGGAACAAGGCACCGCCCATCGCGAAGGGGTGCTGCTTTCCATGCGCGACGGCAGCGGGCCGGTGGCAACCGATGTGCCGGCTAACGAACCGGCTGTATTCAAATTTACCCTCGGGAATGTCAGCGCTACCAACGAAACCTTTACCTACGCGTTTACTGCCGGTCCGGAAAGCAATCCGGATGGCGCTGTCATTAAACTGAATGGCGCCGTACTCGACCATGCGGTGTACTACGCCATTCCGTTCGGCGAGTCGGTCCCGATTACCGTCACGGTAGAGCGCGGGCCGGAAGCATTTGATTATGACTCGCTGGAAATCGTGCTGTACTCCGAATGTGAAGACGCCCGGGCCAATGCCCTCGGTATTCTGCCCGATGACGACACCATCACGTATTCGGCTATCTATATCAGCGCGCATTTTATCAAACCCTGCAGCGAAGTGGAAATCAGCAAGCCGGAGCAAGACTGGGTGCTGAGCGCCGACTCCGGGCCTGATCCCAGCCTGATGAACATCCGGCTCTCCGACTATGATCGCGACGACCCCGACCTGGGTGTCATGCGCCTGCAATACCGAAGTCCCGACGGTAGTTGGATAAACATCGGCGACGATATTCCCAAAGCCGACCTGGGCGCCACTTTTTACAACTATACCTGGAATACGGCAGGTCTGCCCGACGGGCCCTACGAGATTCGCGGCCTGGCTATTTGCACCAGCGGCGACGCCACCGACAAACCGGGTTATTCGCACGTCATCAAAGGCCGTATCGAACGCCTACCGCCCACTGTATCCGGCGTGCCGGAACCAGCCGACGGTGTGCTGAATGTGGGCGACGAAATCTCGGTGACGTTTAACAAGCACCTGGATTGCAGCAAGATTTTCAAGGCAGACCTCACCGATCCGCGTAACGTAGGCCTGTACAATACCGAAACAAATTCCTTGATCGACTTCGACCTGTATTGCCTGGATAACAAGATTGAACTGGTGCCGACGTTCCAAAATCAGTACTTTGAAAACAAAGTCCTGCGGCTCGAACTACACAACATTCCCGATAAAATCGGAAACAAACTGACCGCGTACAACTGGGAATTCTACGTAGACCGGAACGAACTGGCCTGGTTGACCGACAGCATCGGCATGACCAAAAATGCCGACGAAATCAAAACTGTTACAGCCGCTATTCATAACCGGGGTGGGTCGCCGGTGCCGTTTTCCATCACAAATGTACCCGACTGGGTGCGGGTGGTGCCCGACAGGGGCACACTGGTACCCAATGAAATCCGGAACATTTCCTTCGAAGTCGATTCGACGGTGGCCTTTGGCCATTGGTCTGATACGATCACGCTGCACACCGAAACGGGGCAAAATCCCTTCTTTATGGGTGGCGATGAATCGCTGCCTATCGGGGTCCGGGTGGTCTGCCGCCCACCTGATTGGCAGCTGGACGCCGGCATTTACCCTGTTACCATGAATATGGTGGTCGAACTGAATATTCAGGGTACGTCTTCTGCCGACCCCGAGGATATCGTAGCCGCCTTTATCAATGGCGAACTGCGCGGACGCGCCAAGTTGCAATATTATCCTTCGGTAAACAAATACCTCGCGCACCTGACCATTTACGGCGAATCCGCTGAGGTCAGTTCGCCGATCGAGATCCAAATCTGGGATGCCTCTGCCTGTTTGCGCTACGCTTCCGTACAGGAGAGTTTCACCTTCCAACCCGACAATGTGCTCGGCACGCCGGTTAATCCAGTTGTGCTCCATACCAACAGTTACGTCCAGCGGGATATTCCGTTCAACAACGGCTGGAACTGGGTATCGTTCAACCTGGCCTTCCCCGACCCGGCGCTCGATCCGGCGCTCGCCTCGCTGAACCATCCGGATAACGACCTGCTCAAAGCGCAGAATACCTTTTCCTTGTACAGCGGCGGTTGGTTCGGCTCACTCACTTCGTTGGCGAATACCACCATGTACCAATACCGGGCCGACCAACGCGATACCCTGCACATGGTGGGCAATGTGATCGACCCGACGGCGGTAAATATTCCGCTGAGCAGCGGTTGGAACTGGTTGGGTTACTTACCCAACTATGCCCTCGAGGTCAATGCGGCACTGGGTTCACTCAGTCCGGTAACCGGCGATTTGATCAAAAGCCAGTTCGGGTTTTCGCAGTATATCGGTGGATTCGGCTGGATCGGCAACCTGAAATACATGTTCGCCCCGCAGGGGTACCAGTTGCGCCTCACCAACCCGGGTTCACTGACGTATCCGCCCGGCCCGCAATTCCGGCCCGATGCTTCCGAAGCGCGCGGCGAATCCGGCGTGACCGGCTACTGGACCGTTGATCCTTCCAACTTTGAGCACTCGATGACGCTGGTAGGAATGCTGGAGTCGAACGGGCAGAACCTGACGATGCCGGATTTCGAACTCGGCGCTTTTGCCGGAAACGAAGTCCGCGGTACGACTTCCGCCCTATACGTAGAACCGTTGCAGGGCTATTTGTTCTTCCTCACCATGTACGCCAATACCTCTGGTGAACAATTGCTGTTCAAACTGTATGATGCAGCAACCGGACAGATCAGCCCGTTGTCGGAAACAATGTTCTTCGCAGCCGACCTGCACCAGGGGTCAATCGAAGCACCCGTTCCGTTTACCCGGACGATCACGGGTCAGGAGGAGGTAGCATCGGTACAATCATTTGAGATACAGCCGAATCCATTCAGTGGGGAAGCCTTGCTTCAGTTTGGCGCCGCGCACGATCAGCAGGTACAAATCACGGTTAACGATCTGGAGGGGCGTGAAATCCAGCGTTTGCGGATTGATGCCCGGCAGGGTCTGAATACGTACCTGTGGCAGCCGAAAATTCCGGCCGGCCTGTACATCATTCGCCTGCAAACGGCTGAGGGCGCCGCAGTGCGGAAGGTAATTCGGGAGTAGGTCCGGTTTTTAATAACGAAACACCAGGAGGGTGTGGCTTTTACGTTACACCCTCCACCATGACGCCCGTAATTCAGAACAGGTTTTTACCGAATTCAGCCTTAAACTCCGGTCGACACCTGTGCGACGGCCTCTTTTTCAAAATAGTTAAAATGAGAAAAAACAATATCCGTCCGCTTGTTTTCCTGTTGTTGCTGGCCTGTACAACCGCTGGTTGGGCACAGCCCGGTGGCTGGGCCGTAAAGGCTGCCGATTACCAGTTCAGTATGAATATGGTGGTGCAAATAGACCTTGGTGGCAATATCAGTGCTGCACCGGACAACCACCTCGCGGTGTTTTTCAACAATCAGATCCGGGGTTATGCTGTGCCGGTCCAAATCGGTGGCCAAGTGTATTTCTTTCTAAATATTTATTCCAACACCTACCTGAACGACAGCCTGTATTTTCTGGCGTTTATCGGTGCGGAACAACGCATTTACGAATCAACCGATACCGTAGTCTTTTTACACCACCAATTGATCGGTACGATTGCCGACCCCTACATCCTGCATTTTCAGCTGGGCACCCGGCCGCTGATTTTTTCCCTGGCGGAAATCGAATACGCGGAATCGAACTGCCTCCCGGATTTTGTGACAGACGTGCAGGCTTCCGATGATGTTGATGTGGAAGGCGATAGCCTGAAATACGATATTTCAGGCGGCGCCGACGCCGCTTTTTTTGCCATCGATTCGGTGACAGGGGTATTGACCTGGCAAAATTTTTTTCCGGATTTTGAAAACCCTGCCGACGCCGACGGCAACAATATCTACCTGGTGCAGGTGCGGGTACGGGACCGGTCTGGAAAGACCTCGACGCAGGATATCGCGGTACGGATTACCGACAGTCCGGCGCCGACCGCCGTATGTCCACCGGCTCTTACCGTACATACGAGCGATGACGGGCCCGGCGATTGCATTGTCGTGCCGGAAACCGACCTATCGGTGAGCATCCCGTCCAATTGTGCCACAAACCAAATTGCATACCAACTGGAAGGCGCAATGACCGGGCAGGGCAGCGGCCAGGTGCCGATAAATCTGGCTTTCGGGATTGGACAAACCGTTGTGCACTACACGGTCGCAGACGATGCCGGTACGCGGAGCAGTACCTGTAGTTTTACGGTAGAGGTTGTCGATGATGAACCGCCAGCTATTGCCTGCCCGGCCAATCAGGTAGTACCGCATATGTATATCGCCCCCTGTTCGGCGCTGGTAACCGGTATCGATGCTGTTTCCAGCGACAATTGCGGTGGGGTGCTGCTGCAGTATGAATTGAGTGGCGCCACTACCGGTGCGGGCAACGGGCTTGCCAGTGGTCTGGTGTTCAATACCGGGCTCACGACGGTGGCATATATGGCGACGGACGAGGCCGGCCGGAGTTCTACGTGCTCATTTACGGTGTCCGTTTCGTCCTGCAACCTGGAATTCAGCGGGAACATCTACTGGGAGGAGGACGGCACGAGCGGCGTGGGCAATGCGACCGTCAACCTGACGGGCGGCAGCATCGCAAATGCCCATACGGACAACAACGGGCAATACCTGATTGCCATACCACCCACAAGCGGCAATTTTACGCTAAAACCAATTAAAAACATTAACAACCTGAATGGGGTTACTGTGGCCGATGCCACGGCCATTCAGCAGCATGTAACGCTGATCAATCCGATTGTGAATCCTTTTAAATTAATCGCCGCCGACGTTAACCGTGATAATACGATCTCTACTTTCGATGCCTTACTGATCAAGCAGAGCCTGTTGGGCAGCCCGGCCGCGAACAACATTTTCAATGTGTCCTGGCGTTTTACGCCGATGAGTTGGACGCCGGAAACACCCCCCTGGGGCTTCCCGGAAACAATTGACTTGGCGGGAGTGAGCAGTAACCAAAGCGGTCTGGATTTCTACGGGGTGAAAATCGGTGATGTGGTGATGACGT
Organism: Lewinellaceae bacterium; assembly: GCA_020636075.1. Classification (GTDB taxonomy): domain Bacteria; phylum Bacteroidota; class Bacteroidia; order Chitinophagales; family Saprospiraceae; genus M3007. The sequence goes on from JACJYO010000003.1 coordinate 197,833, forward strand.
ATGCTGATCCAGCGGGTTTCGGGGCCGAAACCCCGGGATTGACGCTGCAAACGCCAGAGCAAGTGCTACAAAAAGACGCGGTGCTGGAGGCGGAGTTTCGCGCCGATCCCTTCCAGGACCTGAACGGCTTTCAGTTTGCGCTGCGTTTTGATATGGCTGTGTTGCAATTCGAGGGCATTGAGCCACTGGGGGGACTGCCGTTGTTGCTGGATAATTTCGGCACGTACCACATTGACCAAGGTGAAATACGTACCGTATGGGTACCGGATAAACCGGCGCAGTCGGGCGAAGCGGCGGCCGTATTCCGCCTGCGGTTCAAGGCCCTGGAAAGCGGTGTGCGATTGAGTGAGGCATTGTGGTTGGATGATTCGGGATTGGCCGGAATCGCGTACAACAGCGCCTATGCTGAATCGACGGTGGCACTTCGGTTTCCAGCGCTGTCAGCCGGTGCGGAACCAGGCGAAGCATCCATGGCATTAGCGCTGGAAAACCGGCCAAATCCATTTGTTGACAAAACCGTCCTTCGGTTTGAGTTGCCGGAGGCTGGCGAGGTTCAATTGCGCGTGTCGGATGCACGGGGTCGTCTTTTGTACAGCCACCGGGCCTGGTACCCGGCCGGCTGGCAAGAGGAGGTGTTTGACCGGAGCGGAGATCCGGGAGTGCTATTTTGTGAACTGCTGACGTCCTGCGGCAGCCTGATCCGGAAGATGGTGCGTACGATGGAGTAGACGCAGCGGAGATTCCTGGTTTGGCCACGGAGGTGCTGTAATTCGCAAATCCAAAATTGTGCATCAGCTTTTATGTGACAGCCTCAGATTCCCGGCACAATCCCGCATTCAACCTTTCACCCAAACATTATCGCTCCGGTCAACATCCGGCACATGCGGGTCGCTGAGTTCAACTTTCACAATGTCATTTTTCGAAGAAACCGGAATGTCTGCCACTTGGGCGCCATTTTCCCAAACGCCGATGCTCCGGTGTATTTTTTCCGTACTTCCGTCGGCATAGGTCACCGTCAAATCTATCGGCAGGGGTTTGCTGCCTTTCAGGGCTACGGATATCCGTTTTTTCCGGCCGGTCGGTTGCACCGTTTGGATGGCCAGGTCGGGAATGCCGTCGTCAAAAAACCAGGCTTTCCAAAACCAATTCAGGTTTTGCCCGGCGCCCGCATTCATGCAATTGAAAAAGTCCCAGGGCAGCGGGTGTTTGCCCTGCCAGGTGCGGATGTAATGGTGCAGGGCTTTGTGGAAAAGATCGTCACCAAGCAGGTCTTTGACGTAGAGGTAACCCATCGCCGGTTTCGGGTACGAGTTGGTGAAGAAGCCGACACCCGAAAGTTGGGTGCTCAGCGTGGTGATGGGCAGATCGCCCTCGGTGCCGGCTGATCTTTCGTAAGGCCCCACGCCATAGGTATCAACGATGGATGGATCGATCATGGGAGAGATCAGCCATTCGCCGATGGTGGCCCAGCCCTCGTCCATCCAGCCGTATTTGGTTTCATTGGTGCCCATGTAAAACGGGAACATCGTGTGAAAGATCTCGTGGTCGGTGAGTTCGATACTTTCCGCGACATCCTCCACGGGGTTGTCGTTGACCATCATCGGGTATTCCATCTGATCCAGTCCGTCAAACACCGTTTCGTGCGCGTACGGGAAGGGCCATTTCGGAAAGCGAAAACTCATGGCCGCCACCGTCGCCCTGGCATCACTCAGTACCCGGAAATAGTCTTTGTGCGCCGGGTTAAACACCGCGTCGACCCGGGTGCGCCGGCCGGTTGTGCTGTCTACCACCAGGCTGGTCGACTGCCACATGTAGTGGTTGCTGGTGGCAAAAACGAAGTCCGTGACGTTAGTCGCTTCAAATTCAAAAGTGTTCACCGGCCGGTCGAGGGTAATTTTGCCAAAGCGCAGGTCTGAACTATCGACGATATTCACCTGGGCATCCTCAGTTTCTGCTGCGGCGAGGCGCTGGCAGTAGGCCGGATTCAGCACATCATGGCAGTTTTTCAAATCGCCCGTTGCCCACACCAGGTAATCTTTGGGTACCGTGATGGCTGCTTTGAAATTGCAAAAGTCGTTGTAAAACTCCTGCGTGCCGAGGTAGGGGTTGGTGTTCCAACCGTCTACATCGTCGTACACGGCAATACGGGGAAAAAAGTAGGCAACAAAATAAGCGCCCTGGTCAATGGCGCCGGTGCGCATGTGCGAGCCTTCATTCAGGTAATACGAAAAGTCGATGGCGATATGGATTTGTCCATTGGGCAATAGCGGCGGCACCGGCAGAAACATTTCCGTGCCCCGGATGCGGGCCTGCTTCACCGGTTTTTCCGTGCCATTGACCCGGATCTTCTCGAGGGTCACGCCGTCGCCGATATCCGCTGCTTTAAAAGCCGCCAAGCGCATCGAACCGCTTTGGTAGAGATTCGGGTATAATTTGAAATGGATACTGCTCAGGGTGTCGGGGCTATTGTTGGTGTACACCATGTCGGCCGTTCCGCCGACCAAGCGGGTTGCCGGATTGAAATTGATCTTCAGGTCATAATCGGCAGTGTTTTGCCAGTAATTTTTGCCGGGTTGCCCGCTGTGGCTGCGGGTGTTTTTTTCAAAAGCAGTCTGAATGTTTCGGGCAATGGGTAGTGGTTGTTGCGCCCTGAGCAGGCCGGTAGCAGCCAGGAGCAGCATAAAAGGAAAGCATCGAATGGAGATCATCGTAGGCTGTTTGTGTAATAGCATTTTCGGGGCACAAAGAAACGGCAATGGGGTGGTGAAACCGGGAATAAATGGAGAACTGATGCCTGCCGGCCTCCAAATGGCAGCATTTGGCCGTTTTTTGTAGGTAATCCAAGTAGTAGCCAACCATTACGGAGACAAATTTTTTTATTTTTCAGACAGGATCAACATGCTTTTTCATGATCACTTCTTGGGTTACGCAGCAGGCTTGTTTTACAAAACTTTTGATCGCCGTCTGATAACCATTGGGTGTTTCCCGGATACATTGCGGAGAACGTAGGCCACAGCTTCGAGAGATGATTTTAACCTTTCGAACAATAGCCGATCAAAATAATTGCCAGTATGCAACTTTGAAAGTTATATTTGCGCAACGCCCCTTTTGAAGAAATAATTACGCTGATTTCTTTTTTTTAAAACGTTATTTCTAAAAACTTTTCGAATGAAAACATTTTTGAAAATCTCCGTGCTCACCCTGTCCTTTCTTACCGCTTGCTTTATTTCCAATGTTAATGCCCAGGATGACCGTTCATCCAAGACAACAGCAGAAATCCAGGACTTTTTTACGCAAATGGAAAAAAGCTTTAATGACCTGGATGCCGGTGCAGTGGGTAGCAGCTATGCCAAAGATGCCGTAATGACTGTCGAGGATGGCACCTCGGTTAAGGGCAGAGACGCCATTCAGAAGTGGTACCAAGACGCTTTTGATGCCGCCAAGCCCGGTATTGAAGTTTCGGTAGGGGACATCGTGGTTATTTCCTCAACGGCCGCTCAGGTAACTGGAAAGTATAGCGTTAGCATTACGGACAAGGAGTCTGGCGAATCCATGGAAATAAACGGCACATTTTCCATGCTCGTAAGGAAATCCGATAGTGGCTGGCACATTGTCCGGGAACTGGATTCGGCGGCGCCACCATCTACGGATGCATCGGGTTCCGACGATAAAAATTAACTGGCACTACGATCTAACTGGCAGGAGCGGATTCGGCATGAAAAAACAGGCTGGCGTCCATTATTTGGCGCCGTAGCCATCCGAATACATCCTGTTTTGCCAATTTTTTCACGTTTGGCTGAATGGCATAATGGCGACATGGTTTCATGGCACTGTTGTGTGGTTCAGCCAAATTTTTTTGTTGCGGCTTCTGACAGCGTTTCCTGTTTTTTTCAAAAGTGCAACGCATGAAACCGCACATCCCCCCGGTTTGTCAGCTCCAGCGCCGGCGCCGGAATCTTAATAATATTCAGGGTGCCGGCCAGCAGGCGTAAAAAGCGATTTCGAAGCGGTAGCCGCGTCAGGTCGATGTCGAAGGAAAGATAAAATTGCCGGGTGCGGGGGTAGAGGTCCGGGTCGAGGCGGTACACATCGCAGTCGGGACCGTCGCAGTTAATGTTGCTTTTCCACTCATACCCCTGCCCTACGAACAGGTTTTCAGCACCTACCCCTACCGCTACATTAAGCCACTTTGGCAGCCAGGTGGCGCGTTGGGGGAAAAACGAACGCGGGTTCACGGAAACCCAAACGGTATTCGCATTATAGTTTTTCAAAAAAAGGCTAACCAGTCCTGTCCCGTAGATATCGTCGGAACGGTCTTGCAAGGTGGTGGAGCCGTCGCTGCCGGCAGGAGAAACGGGGTAAATGCGGTCGTCAGGGTAGTCTTTCGGCCAGGCGCTCAGCTTCAGGGAAATGCGTTGTTCGTGCCAGCCGATTTGCTGCGAAACGAAAAGTCCGGAGCCGAGCAGGTTGGCGCCCATATCGCTCCAGGAAAAACCGCCGGGCGTGGAAAGCCCGTCAAAAACTTCCAACGTCGCCATGAGGACCTGGCCACCGGCGAAGCCCGTCCAGGCCGCCGCATTCGGCCGGATGCCCGCCCAGCGTGCGCCTGCGTACAGCCAGCGGCTTTCGTTGTAGGCCAGAAACCCGTGGCCCATTTTGTCCATCTGGTTCCAGTCGCCCAGGTCGTCGGCAGTGTGGAAGCTGCTGGTGGAGCCGTCGGATACCCAGTTCCGGTGCAGGATCACCAGCGCGCTGCCGTAGAGCACCGTTGCGGTACCGACGCCCGCCCAAAGCCGGGGCTTGTGCAGGCTGTCGGCCGGTTGAAGGGAGAAAAAGGGTTGGTTTTGGCCGGGCAGGCAGGTTGGCGCGAGCCAAAAGAACAGGCAGAGTGCGGTGAGTGTGGTGCGTAGCATGCGGTGTGAGATCGAGTTGACTCCTAACTGCAAGAACTGCACCGAAAAAAGTTTAAAATTCTACCACCCTTTTTGAACGCAAGACATAATCCCCGGACTTGATTTCCAATCTGCTAAAATTTAAAAATGTGCAGGAGCAGGTATAGCCCCTGGTCTGCCTCGTCTGACTAGGCATTAAGCACAACCGGCTTCCTCTTACTCAATCGTTCGGTACTAACAAAGTATACACCAGCCAACACTAGTATTGCGGCCAAAGGTTTATCCCAGGTAAGCGAATCCTGCCCGACAACCATAGCTACTACTGATGCTATTATTGGTTGTAAATTCATGAATATGCTCACAACACTTGCTTCCAGCCTTTTGAGGGCAAAGGGCATAAGAAAAAAGGCAAGGGTAGTTGAAAAAAGCAATGCAAAAGCCAATAAAACATAGGGCAAAAGAGCGGTGCTTTCTGTAAACATGGCTTGTTCATTCAGTACGGTAGTGCTAAAAGGAAACACTGCCACAGCCGAAACAAGAAACATCCATTTGGCAACGGTAACGGGCTGGTATTTTACAGAAATTCGCCGGGTTAAAACGAGATAGCCGGAATAGCAGAGCACGCATAAAAAGGCAAAAAGTATCCCCAATGCACCATGTGCCCCATTTTCACTATTTGATTTGCCCAACAAGATGATAAGGGCGGCTCCGGAAATGCCAAGGATGATTCCTGTTATTTTTCTCGCCGGTATCGCCTCTTTTAGAAACATGGCAGAGAGCAACAAAACCACGGCGGGAGTGAGCGCCATAATTAAGGAAAAAACCACCGGCGAGGTGTATTCCAGCGAAAGTGAAAACAGGAACTGCGTACCCAGAAATCCCATCAAACCGCCAATGAACATCAATACCAGGTCGTTGCGATGCACCTTCTCGGATCGCATGAGTAAACTGGCTGCCCAGAACACCAGCGTTCCAAAAAACATTCTGATTGTTGTATAACCTATTGGAGTCATCCATTGCGCGACCAATGCTTTGGTAACCGGAATGTTTAAACCAAAAATGATGTTTGCTCCAAGAATGGCCAGGAGGCCCTGTTGATTTTCTTTATGCATAAAATGTATGTTCCGGATCCAGTTTGAATTGTTCCCGGTTAATGTTTTCGACAACGCTGTTCTATCAGTTTGAATTCAAGCTTATTGCTTCCCTGAATAATCATCATCGCTCACATGCTCCATCCAGGTAACCACTTCGCCATTTACCTCTTCCTGGATGGCGATGTGGCTCATCGGAGCGTTTGACGAAGCCCCGTGCCAGTGCTTTTCGTTCGGTTCAAAATACACGACATCGCCTGGGCGGATTTCCTCAATCGGTCCGCCTTCCCGTTGCACCCAACCCAGACCTGATTGGACAATTAAGGTTTGTCCGGCAGGGTGTGTGTGCCAGGCAGTTCGTGCGCCCGGCTCAAACGTGACCAGCGACCCGGCTCCTTTTGTTACTTCTTTTTTTCCGAACAAAGGTTCCACCCGGACGGTGCCTGTAAACCAGTCCTCCGGGCCTTTAAAATAACCTTGCGTTCCATTTTTCTTGATTTCCATTGCTTGATTATTTATTTGTTTTTTCAAAAGTTACGGCACTTTTCGATGCCAATGCTTGCATAAAGCCCGCTACATTTTCCAGTCGCCCAAGTGGGATCAAGCCGCTTGCATATCCAAAATCCTTGTAAAAAATGGCGACGTCTCCCCACGGGGCGTAGTACATAATATCGCCCACAGAAGGATCGGCACCTTCCGGTGCTCCATCCTTGTTTAATGGTGTTTTCGGATAGAAAATTTTTTCTATTCCGGCATAATCCTTCAACTCAACCGTGAACGGCATTTGATCTGCCAGGCTCTGCGCAGTAGGGTTGTTGTACAGCATTGCCTGAAAACTCAGTGATCCCACTTTGAGTACGATGGCTATTGTATCTAACATAGAGGCTGTTTAAATCTCGCACAGATTTTACACAGAAAATATGCGCAGATTTCACGCAGAATTTTCCGTGTAAAATCTGTGCAAACTAATCTGCGTAAAATCTGCGAGAAAAATGACCGGTGCTATATTCTGCGTGACATCTGTGCTAAAATACTTCTGTGTAAAATCATCTGTGTGAAATACCGATCAAAAAGTTACGCTTAGAATGTCGCCGCATCGATCACATAGCGATAACGGGCTTCCTTGTTCACCACCTTATCCCATGCTTCGTTGATCTGATCCGCGTTGATCAATTCAATCTGCGGATAGATTTTATGTTCTGCGCAGTAGTCCATCACTTCCTGTGTTTCCGGAATGCCGCCAATCAGGGAGCCATTAAAATTTACCCGGTTGAAGATCATGTTGAAGTTGTTGATCGTCAATTCGCCGCCAACCGGCTGGCCGACCTGTGTATAATACCCGTACGGTTTGACGCAGTCTATGTAGGCAGACATTTCATAGGCATAGGGCACGGTGGAGATCATGTAGTCCATTTTGCCTTTCCAGGGTTGTAGTTTTTCAATACTGTCTACTACGATCACCTCCTTGGCGCCAAAGGCACGGCTATCTTCCGCTTTATCGGCCGACGTTGTAAAGGCATACACTTCAGCCCCTTTGGAAACGGCCAGTTTTATCGCCATGTGACCGAGACCGCCAATACCGACCACGCCGACTTTATCTCCTTTTTTGATTTCATATTGCATCATCGGCGAGTATGTCGTGATGCCGGCACAAAGCAGGGGAGCGGCATGCTTCAGCTCAATGCTGTCGGGTATCTTGATGGCAAAATGTTCCGTTACCACAATATTGTTGGCGTAGCCGCCTTGCGTAATACCTGTTGGCGACGTTGCCTCGGGGTATCCGTACGTTCCGACCATGCCGGTCGTTTCGCAGTGGTGTTCTTCCCCATTTTTGCAGCTGGGGCATTCCATACAGCTGTTGACCATACAGCCTACGCCTGCTTTGTCGCCCACTTTAAATTTGGTGACTTTCGAACCTACTGCGGTCACAATTCCCGCTATTTCATGGCCCGGTACCTGTGGGTACATCTGGGGTCCCCAGTGCCCTTTGATCTGGTGAATATCGGAGTGGCAAATGCCTGAAAATTTAATCTCGATCAGCACATCGTATTCGCCAACGGGCCTTCTTTCAAACGACCAGGATTTCATGATCCCCTCCGCGTTGTCTCCGGCATATCCTCTTGATTGAATATTCTTATCTTTTTCCATGATATTTTTAATGTTTTTAGTGTTACCTGAAATGAGTGGAGTTGGTCCGGCGAGCAAAACGCCTGCGCCGAGGAGGGTTGTTTTCTGAATAAAATCCCGCCTGCTTTGCTTTTTATACGTTTCCATAGTTGGTGATCATTGTTTATAGTATACGGCATCGGATACTGGCTCCAGCCACTCCACGATACCTTGTTCCGTATTGGGGACGATGTATAGTTGATGCAATCCCGAGTTTGGACTTGCGCCGTGCCAATGCCGCACCTTGGGTGGGCATTTAACCACATCCCCTTTTCGGATTGTTTCGACAGGTTGCCCTTCTATTTGATGGTAACCAATGCCAGCGGTAATGATGAGAATTTGTCCGGCAGGGTGGGTGTGCCAGTTGCTTCTTGCCCCAGGTTCGAAATAGACGTTGCCGACCAAGGTGGTATAGGCAGAATCTGCCGGCACCAGGCCGTAGTTCCAGGCATTTCCGGTGAAGTATTCGGGGGAGCCTTTTTCGCCTTTAGGGAAAATAGCCTGGTTGGCCGAAGCATCCTTTTGTTGCTGATTGGCGGTGGTACAGCGCGCTATTGTCAGCAGACACAGCACAAACCCAAACCATAAGCGGTGCCACTGTTGTCTTGTCTTGAATCGCATTGCAGTAAACGTTTTTGTTTGTCTACTGCAAAGGTCCATTCATTTACAAGGCACTGGATAATACCAATCAAACCAAAACATAAGAAATTCAAACCTTCTTACAATCGAACCGCTTTAGGCGTGGTGCCGGTAACTTTTTTGAAGAAGTTGTTGAAATAGGTAGGGTACTCAAAGCCCAGGGCATATGCGATTTCACTGATGTTCCAATTGGTGTGCTGGAGCAGCGCCTTTGCTTCGCTGACAATACGTTCAGCAATATGAACCGAGGTCGGTTTGCCCGTAACTTCCTTAACCGACCGGTTCAGGTAATTTACATGCACGGACAAACTGTTCGCATAATCCTGCGGGGCTCTGAGTGTCAACGGATTGTCTGAACTTTCAATAGGAAATTGCCGTTCCAAAAGTTCCAGAAAAACGGAGGCCAGCCGTGAGGCAGCATTTTTATGTTGATCGTAATTTTCCGAAGGCTCCATTTTAAGCGCTTCGTGAATGATCAGGTGGATATAATTTCGAATCAGATCGTCTTTATAGGAATAATCCGTTTCCTGCTCTTCCAGCATTTTGCGGAAGATACTGTTTAGAAATTCCCGTTGCTGCTCATTTATGGCCAGTACGGGTGTTCCGCCCAGTTTGAATAAAGGCGATTGAAAAATGCTGTCGGATCGCTCCGAAAACTTTAAAAATTCTTCTGAAAACAGGCAGGTGTATCCGGTATAGGTACGGGAAATGGTCTCCCAGGAATACGGGATGTGCGGATTCCCAAAGAACAAAACCGTTCCCTCATGCTCAAAGCTGCGATCTGCATAGTGGATCTTGCTTTTTCCGGTAGTCAAACAGATCTTGTAAAAATCCTTGCGGCTGTAGGTTCGGACAGCATTTTCATCCTGCTCGATTTGAAAAACATTGAACCCCTTCAGCTTTAGATCATTGTTGAACTCGGAAACGGATCGTTCTGTCTTGGTTGCCATGAAACAAAATTAAGAAATTCAAACAACGTGGAGTAGAAAAGGTTCCAAGCTGGCCCGTAGCGTGCTTTGGTTGTTTTTATAAACTAGAACATGCCAGGCCGAAACAGGGAGCGTTTACCTCACCCGATCGAAGGTTGAGGATTGTTCTGGTAAAAACAGGATACCTTTCTGCCCCTTTGAACATTGCCAAGACTGTTCGCGTATGCCAAACTGGATAGACAACTCAACCGAACTCAACGGAACACTGGTGCAGCTTGCGCCATTAAAAACCGACCATTTCGATGCCTTGCTGGAAGTGGCCGCCGACAAGCGGATCTGGACCCATTACACCCTCGACGGGAGCAAGGCCGAGCGCCTTCGTTCAGCCTTAAACGACGGGCTCCTCGAATGGCAAAAAGGCACACAGTTTCCATTTGTCATTGTTGAGAAAAGCAGCAACCGGCTTATTGGAAGCACCCGCCTGCTCGAATTACAACAAGTACATCGAAAATTGGAAATCGGCTGGACCTGGTTGCATCCCGACTATTGGGGTACGGCGATCAATCTGGAGTGCAAACTCCTGCTGTTGACTTTTTGTTTTGAAACGCTGGGCGCCACGCGTGTCCAATTGCGGACAGATGAAAATAACCTCCGCTCCTGGAAGGCGATTGAAAAAATCGGCGCCCGGTTCGAAGGGATTTTACGGCACGATCTGATCCGCGATGATGGCTCCCACCGGAACTCCGCCTACTTCAGCATTATTGAACCGGAGTGGAAGCAGGTCAAGTTGCAGCTGTCTGAAAAGCTGCGTAGTAAGATGGAGGACCAGTAGCTGGCTTGCGGGACTTATGCCCTGCCATACTACCCTTTCAAAACATGTGTTATCCCGATTTTAAAATGACTTTGGTACCGGCGTGCGTTGGCAAGTTATGCTCGTCAGACGACTTTGAGTCGTCAGACGAGGTTCTCCCGCGGTCTGACGACTCAAAGTCGTCTGACCGCTCATCCATTATAACCACCCATTGCACGCCAGTACCGATCTTCTGTGTAAAATCTGTGCGACATAAAAATGTCCAGTAGTGTGATGCCCTGCTCAGTCCGGTCAAAAACGTAGGAACCGGAGCGGTCCGCATTGTGCAGCTTCGAGCAATTTCATGCTAAAATTCCCTACCTTCGAAGCCATCCATTTGACAAGCAATCTTTCTATGAAAAAAATTCTGTGGATAGCCTTGGCTATCGTACTCGCTCCCCTCTTCCTTGCAGCCCAGCAATGGACACCTGCCGAAATGATGCATTTTCAACGCGTGGGTGATGCCGACATCTCGCCCGACGGGCAGCGCATCGCTTACACCGTTTCCACAGCCCGCATGGACGACAAGTACTCCGACTTCCTGAGCCAGGTCTGGGTGGTTTCGGCCGATGGGAAATCCAATCTCCAATTCACCTTTGGCGACAAGTCCTGCACCAACCCGAAATTCTCGCCCGACGGACAATTCCTGTCTTTCACTTCCGCCCGGGGCGACGATGGTAAAAACCAACTCTACCTCCTGCGCCTTGCCGGCGGCGAAGCAGAACAACTAACCACTGCCGAAAATGGCGTGCGCACCTACCGGTGGGCGCCCGACAGCAAGCGCATCGCTTTCACCATGACCGATACCCTGCCGGCCGCTGAAGCCAAAGCTCGCAAACAGAAACAGGACTGGGATGTAGTGGATGACTACCAAAAAGCGCAACTCTTCACCGTCAGCCTGACGAAAAACGATAAGGGCGACTACCCGATCCAGCGCCTGACCGACGCCGATTTTCACGTGATGGGCTACGACTGGTCGCCCGATTCAAAGACGATCGTTTTCGCGCACCAGGACGCGCCCTGGGTAGATACCTGGCCAAGCATGGATATTTCTACCATGCCTTCCGACAGCGGCGCGATTGTTCCGCTGGTGGTCAATCCGGGCCTGGACGGCTCGCCGCGATACTCGCCCGATGGCAAATGGATCGCCTACGAATCCGCCAACGGCGACATTAACTGGGCCCAAAAGCTCCGGGTCAATATCATTCCCGCTGCGGGAGGCAAACCGCATACGCTGGCCAGCAGTCCCGACGAACGTTTCGACATAATCGGCTGGACGCCCGACGGCAAAAGCGTGCTGCTTGATGAACCCTTTCATACGACCTCCCAATTGTACACCCTGCCTGTCGACGGCGGTATCATCCAAAAGGTAAGCACCAATACCACCGGCGTGTTTAGCAGCGTCAGCATGAATAAAAAAGGCGATATCGGCTTTGTGTTTCAAAATTCCGAAACGCCGCCGGATGTGTACGTGGCCAGCCTCGGAAACATGCGCGGCCGCAAACTCACCGACATTCACGCGGGTTACATGGAAGGAAAAACCGTGGCAAAAACAGAAGTCATTTCCTGGAAGTCCAAAGACGGCAAATACACCATCGAAGGCTTGCTGACATACCCGCACAACTACGTCGCGGGCCGGAAATACCCGATGCTCCTGAATGTACACGGCGGTCCGGCGGGCGTATACTCCCAGGGGTTCACCGGGCAGGGCTCGGTGTATCCCGTCCAGGCGTATGCGCAGGAGGGCTATTTTGTCTTGCGGGCCAACCCGCGCGGGAGCAGCGGCTACGGCACCGAGTTTCGGCGCGCCAACTACCGCGATTGGGGCTACAACGACTACGACGATCTCATGGGCGGGGTGGACAAGGTGATCGCCGACGGCCTGGTGCATCCGGACAGCCTCGTCGAAACGGGCTGGAGCTACGGCGGGTACATGACCTCCATGATCATCACCAAAACCGACCGCTTCAAGGCGGTGATGGCCGGCGCGGCGGTGACCAACCTGATGAGTTTCAACGGCACAGCCGATATTCCCAGCTTCCTGCCCAGCTATTTTGGCGGCGAATTCTGGGACGACCCGGAGGCGTACGCAAAGCATTCGGCCATGTATCACATCAAGAATGCAAAAACCCCGACCCTTATCGTGCACGGCATGGCCGACGACCGGGTGCCGATCGAGCAGGGCTACCAGTTGCACCGGGCCTTGCAACGTCTTGGCGTGCCGACGCAAATGGTCGCCTACCCCCGGCAGCCGCACGGTTTTCGGGAGCCGAAGTTTATCCTGGATGTGGCCGAGCGCACGCTGGGCTGGTTTAACCATTATCTTGGGAAGGATGGCGGTAGGGAACTCAAGCCTTGATGCTGCGTTGCGATGTTACTGTTGCGCTGCGAAAAAAAATGTCGAATATCGAATTCTGAATTAGGGGTGTTAAGAGAAATATTTTTCTACTAAAAATTTTAGCCGTAGAGCATTTCACGCAGAGTTGCGCAGAGTTGGCCCGCAAAGTACACAGAGTTTTTCCCATTGCCCGAATCCCACTTTGCGCAACTCTGCGCAACAAACTCTGCGTTACTCTGCGCGAAATACGCTACAAGAGAAATACGCTATGTGTTGCTAAAACTGCTGGTTTTTGCAAAAAAAATCTTCTTGAAAATTTCTCTTAACGCCCCTAATTCTGAATGTCCAATTTCGAAGGGATTTGATTCGAAGTAAGGAAGATCAGGGTCAGCCGGCAGGATGGGAAAACGGTGTTGGAAGGGGAGGCCTGGTGTTATACGTTTTAGTATAAAGTCATTTCAGGACAAGGCAGATACAAGACAAGCATAGCATTACCAAACACAAAAAATGAAACTACAAGCACTAAGGCCAATATTCTATACAACCGAGTTGGAAGCAACCATTCGCTTTTATGTCGACATCCTGGGTTTCGAACTCGGGGAAAAGAACGACGACTGGGGCTGGGCCTCCCTGTTTAAAGATGCGGTAGAAATTATGCTGGCCCAACCCAACCTGCATACGCCTTTTGAAAAACCGGTATTCACCGGAAGTTTTTATTTCAATACGGATAATGTCGATGCGCTTTGGGAGAAATTGAAAGACAACGTCAAAATCTGTTATGAAATAGCCGACTTTGAATGGGGCATGCGGGAGTTTGCCATTTATGACAGCAACGGCTACCTGCTGCAATTTGGCCAGCCAATGAACGACCTACCCTGAACACAGCAAAGGCCCGAAATCAACCAAAGCGCATCAGTCCTGTTTTAAGAACAAAATTGTATTGAATTATGCGCATATCCATCCTGTTCGTTTTACTAGCCCTCCTGGGCAGTTGTACCGCACAAACGCCCGAAAAGAAAACCACTGCACCGGCCGGAAACCCGTATTACTCCCGCACCGATACGACCGTTTTGCAAGTCTCGAACGCCACCTGGAAAAAGATCCTGCCCGATAGCGTGTACGTCGTGGCCCGGGAAAGCGATACGGAAAGGCCGTTCACCGGCAAATACTGGAATTTTGAAGGCCTTGGCACGTACTACTGCGCCGTCTGCGGCAATGCGCTTTTTCGCTCCGATGGCAAATTTGCCAGCTCCTGCGGCTGGCCCAGTTTTTTCGAAACGATGCGCCCCACCAGTGTTACGTACAAACAGGATCATTCCTATGGCATGGAACGGATTGAGGTCAATTGCGGGCGCTGCGGAAGCCACCTGGGGCATTTGTTCGACGACGGCCCGCCGCCCACCGGCAAGCGCTACTGCATGAATTCCGTGGTACTCGATTTTGTGCCGGATGCTACCGGAAACTGATTTTTTCACCGCTAAGACGCTAAGACGCATAATGACACTTTGCGTCTTAGCGCCTTAGCGGTAAAAAAAACTCATAGCGCCAAAATTTGAGTGCCGAATGGCAACCAAAACCGCTGTAAATGAATTGAACCTTTAGTGCTTTTTCAGCCATTTGTCCAAATACTTTTTACAGACGAAATCCGGTTTTTGCGTCTTGCAGGGTGCATCGAATGCTTCGCGGAGTTTTAGCATTTCGGGGCGGTAGTCCTGGCCGTTCCCTTCAAAACGTTCCAGGGTTTTTAGTACCCGCTCGGTTTCCCAAAGAAATTGACCATCGTACAAATGGTGTTTCTGGTACGCGGCGTCGATTTTTTCGCGGATAAGTTCGGCCTGCATCAGAATGCCTGCGTGGAGCGGCTCGGCAAAAAGGCTTTTGTCGTCCACCTCGTTCCCGGCCAGGAAAGTGAATACCTCGGGCGCCCAGCGGTCTTGCAACCCGCTGACCAGTTCCTGTTGCCAGTCGGGGCGCGATTTGATTTTTGTGAGGGCAGGTTCGCGCACCCATTTTTCTTTGTTGTAGTCGGTGTAGATCAACAGGTTGCTGATGTTTTTGGAAACATCGTGGCGTTCAATTTGGGCAATCATCCGCAGGTCGTTTTGATCGGGTTTACCAATCGATTTTGCGGCGGCCAAATAGCTTTCGGCTCTTATTTTCAGACTCATGGACAAAAGCAATCCGCACGGCACTGCGCCCAAACCCGCCGCCAGCAACAGCGGCAACCGGTAAGCCGTACCGCCGTTGAGCAACATGCCGAAGCCGATGATCAACGACAGGTGAATAGTGGCGGGCACAAAAGTACCCAGCCAGGCAAGCATTGGCCCTCCTTCCCGAAACCCTGCGAACATGGCGCCCAGCAGAGCCACCAGTAATCCGCCGGCAACCCACAGGAAGCGCACGCCGCTGCTCGATGCCGAAACCCAGGCGAACCCACCCTGCGAGCCGATAATGGCTGCCACGAGCGCCAGGCAAACAAAGGTCGCGAAATGGTAAAGGACGATGGCCCAGGCCCAACCTACGCCGGCATCGCCGCCGGGGGCAGACTTGCCGAAGGTTTCGAAGGTAAAAACCACTAAAAGGAGGGCTGCAATGCCGAGGAGGATGTTGCCGAGGAGGACCATTTTCGATTGTTTTTAGCGCATGTTTTGATTTGAATAAATGGAGATTACGTTTTCGCCAACAATGAACGAGCCGCCATAAGCCACCTCTTGCAAGACGAGCTCTTCGCCGATAAAATTCAGGGTTTCTTTGCGCCTTCCGAGCGGGAGGCCGGTTCGGACAAACCAATCTTCACTGGACGGGACTTCCACAATGATCAGCGCGGTGTGGCCCATTTCCCACCAGAGGTCGAATTGGGTTTCGCGGCTTTCAAAATAGACCGTGCCGCCGCGCCCCTGATTGCTGAGCCGCACTTTCGGGTTGCCTTCGAGCCGTTTGCGCGGTTTTTCGCTGCGGTATTTTTCGGTGGAATGAACGATGCGCCGGATGTTTTCCACGAATTCCTGTGGCACATCAAGCCAAACGGCGATGTCGCGGGTGGTTTTGCCGACTTCGATGTGCATGCGTGTCAGGTTGCGGAGCAGTTGCAGGCAGGCAGCTTCTTCGTATTGTTTCCGGTGTTTATCAAAGGCTTCGAGCGCCATTTTTTCGCCTTCGCGCTCGGCTTTGGTGTGGAGTGCACGCGCAGCATCGAGTTCTTTTTCGAGTTTCTTTCGCTCGATCTCAAGCGCATTATTGCTTTGTTCCACCCCCCCGACGGCGTTTTTCATTACCATTTCCATGGTGGCGGCAAACTGCTTTTGTTGCTCGGCAACGGCGGCGGCCAGGCGTTTCTCAACTTCGGCCTGGATGCGGGCTTCGGTGTCATCCATTTGGGCATTGAATTTAGGCGGTGAATGTACGGAGATTGTGGTGGTTGTTTGCAGCGTTTTGAAACTGGAGGGTAGCCGTTTTACGGGATATGTTGTTGCGATAATTAAACATACTTCCAATAAACAAATCAGGTCCTTTTCAAGACAATTGCTCGAAAAGGGCCTGTTCGTTATAGTCGGCAAATCACTTGGAATGCTGTAGGTGGAGTATTAACCTGAAGTGTTAATACTGCGTCCTATTGCGGTTTGATAACCTGACCAGTGTTGGCACCAAAAACACTTCTACGAAAACCGTATTCCAATTGCTTCATGGTAACCGGTATTTCGCCCGGGAAGAATGGAAAATATTGTGGTGAGTTTTCAATCACTGTGGGACTTACGGCATTGATACGGATTCCGTTTTCCAATTCAATGGCTGCAGCGCGCACGAAGCCTTCCACCGCTGCATTTGCTGCCGACGCGTTGGCAAAGTTGCGCTGTGGTTCATGGGTCAATGCACCGGTGATCAGGGTAAACGAACCCTTTGGATTGATGTAATGCTGGCCGATTAGTACGAGGTTAATCTGTCCCATCATTTTACCTTCCACGCCGTTGCGAAACGTCTTGTCGGTAAGGTTTTTCCAGGGACCGACATAAGTAGGGCCGGCAGTGCAGATCAGCGCATCAAAGGCACCTACTTGCCTGTACATGTTTTCTATTGCTTCGGGTGAGGTTATTTCCACCTGAACATCCGGGCTATGGCGATCAGCCCGAACAATTTCATGCTCCTTCTCAAATGTATTTGCCAAAAAACTGCCCATGGTGCCTGAAGCACCTACGATGATGATTTTCATGTTTATTGATTGGTTAGTGAAAGGATATTACCCGTGCTTTTCAGTGGAGCCTTTTTTGCCATTTCTGGATAAAAGCAAACTAATGTTAAGCATCCTGTTATAGCGCTCTATATCACTGGAAATATTGACCAGACCATAGCCGTAGCGAACATCCAGGGTCAGCGTGGATTTCTTTAATGTAAAATTGTATCCGGCGCCTGCTTGTATTCCCATATCCCAACGTTTAAACGCTCCGGATGAATTGCCAAACGAAATTGATGTTGACGTTGCAGGCACGCGCTCCGAACCTGCGGTCTTTATGCGACCGCCTAAGGCATAGGTGGCATAAGGACCGGCATTCAGATAAAACTTTTGGATATGCATCCGCGCCAGAACCGGCGCTTCGAACGTACAAAAACGCAAGGTCGACTTGTTTTCCGTGAGGGCGTTGCCTTGTTTCAGGATGCCGCCTTTCAGGGCAAAATAGAACTCCGGCACCACAGAGAACATTGGACTAATGCCTGCCTGATAGGATGCGCCAATTTGCAGGCCCCTGAAATCTTTTTTATACGGCCGCATCGCACTGTTTGATTTTCCGTAGTTGAAGGTTGTGCTCAGGGAGTTAATTGAAAGGCTGAATTTGCTTGTTTGCGAAAAGGACGTTTGCGCAAGCGACATAAATAGAATCAATACTGTTATTGATTTTTGTACTGTTTTGAATGACTGTTTCATTGTTTTTTATTTTTAATAGTTAAGACAAGGTGTTTTATAGTTGAATTTTGGTTTCTTCTGAGACCGTTTTTTTTATTAATTCTGTTTATACTGGGCAATAGCCACCTACCCTCCATCTATGGAAGTTTGTATCCGTTTTTATTGCAGAAAACCTTATTATTGTTGGAATTGGCGCCTTTGTATCAGGTCTGTTGCAGCAGCATGCTTTTGGTATTAAAACCTTTGACAATCAGCCGGCCGGCTAAAATCATTTCGTATAAAAAAATCGGAAAGGCAAGTAGCGCGCCTTCTATAGAAATCTGTTGAATAACGCCAAACATTTCCAACAATGCGGCAATGAAAATTAACACGGCGCCAACTATGCCAAATACTGCAATCTTTTTTGGAATTAAATTGGTGCGATAGAACACCGTGCTATAGATAAATGTATTGATGCCCAACATAAAATTAGGGCCCAGGATGAATGTCCAATCGTGGATTGCTTTCAAGGCTGAACCACTTACCTGGTATGCGGCCGTATCAGGGGAAACCGCGCTGGAATAGGATTGGCTAAGCGTAACCATGGCAAGTACCGAAACCAGCCCCACGAGGATCAGAATGGCTTCTGTCCATCGGAAACAGAGATAGGCAAGGCCCAGACTTTCGTTGTAGCGGCGCACATAAGGAAAAAGCATGATGGCCGTACCCGCAGCGGAGCACACTACAAATAACTCGCATAGCGCCCCGAAAACAACACTTTGTGCCTGCCCGGCGCCCATCGTCAGATAATCGGCCTGAAATAATACAGGTTCATAGAACGGCAGTGCAAGAATAGCAGTGCTGGTGGCAATGATGTAAAATATACCTGTAAGGATAGCATTGGCCCTGTGGGACCCCACTGTTGATTGCATGTTCATGATAGTTTTCTTTTATTTAAAATGTTTCTTCAATTAGTTCTTTGTTAACCATTATGCCTGTTGTGGTACCCGTGGCCACTGCATTGACTACCGTGCGCATCCGAGAGGCATTGTCGCCACAAGCAAAAACACCGGGGACAGTGGTTTTTTGTCCAGCATCGACTTTGATATAGCCTTCCGTGGTCAGGGCACAACCCATCGATTCTGGGATGTCTGTGTGTTGAATAAATGGCACCCGTGCGTATAAAGCCTGCACCGCTGCTGTGCTTCCATCGTTGAAAACGATTTGTTGGAGGCGCCCTTTTTTATGATCCAATCGCTCGATTTTATGCTCCACGATGTTGATGTTGTGCTTTTCGAGCGCAGCGGTTTGCGGACGCGACAGCGTAGTTTTCCCGTTGGTAAACAGGGTCAGGTCATTCGTCCAGTTGGCGATGAGCGCAGCAAATTCATAGCCGCTATCGCCGTTGGCCAGTATACCTGTCTTTTGCTGGCGCACTTCATAGCCGTGGCAATACGGGCAATGCAGAACACTAATACCCCAGCTGGCCGCCAGGCCCGGTATGTTGGGAAGCACATCTTTTATGCCCGTTGCGAAGACCAGTTTCTTTGCTAAAAATGTTTGGCCCGACTGTACAGCGACCTTAAATCCATCGCCCGTTTTGATGGCGGTTGTTGCCCGGCCATCCAGAAAACTTACGGAATCATATTGTTGTACCTGCTGCTTTGCAAGCCGGGCAATTGCTGCCGGTGGCTTCCCGTCATTGGTCAAAAAATTATGCGAATGCGGCGTTTGCCTGTTGCAAGGCTCCCCGCCGTCGATCACTAAAACTTTCCGCAACGATCTGCCCAGGGCCATCGCAGCAGCCAGGCCGGCATAACTGCCACCAATGATGATTACATCATATTGTGTGTCGTCTTTCATACTGGATTGTACTGAACTGTTGATTAATGGTAAAGGCAGCGCCATGCCCGTTAGTGCCATGCACGTTTGCTTGATGAAATCCCGTCGTGGTAACATGACCTAAGCGGCTTTTCCTGAAAGTTGTTTGATCAGAAAGTCCAACAGTGGTACGCCGATGAACATCATCCACGGGACCAGCGCGATCGTCAGGATAAATGTGCGCTGGTACAGCGGGAGTGCCGACAAATGTTGACCAAAGAGAAAAAGAAACAGGGTGATAGAGGGATAGATCACCGCCCAGATTTTCAAGGATGCCACCAGTTTTGCTTTTGCCTTCATGTCTATAGTTTTTTATGCGTGCTGTTAATTGCATGCACAAAAGTAGACGGGGCAATGCCGGCGATAGTAGGACGATTTTACACTTGAATAGGACTTATTTAAAATTCTTCCTGAATACATCAGGCGATGCACCGGTATGTTTCTTAAAGAACCGGATGAAGTAAGAAACATCCTCATAGCCCAATTGGTCGGCTATATCTTTTACCTGGTTGGACGTGGCCAGCAAATACCGTTTTGCTTCAAGAATAATGTATTCATCAATGAGTACGGAAGCGGTTTTGCCAACCGCTGTTTTCGTTATTTCATTGAGTTGGTATGAAGACAGGCTCATTAAATCCGTGTACTGCGACACTTGTTTGCAGGAGGTGATATTTGTTTCCAGCAGTTCTGTAAACTCCTCAAAACGTTCCTGCATATAAGTGGTGCCATTTGTTGCAGGGGAGTTTGATTCCGGGCTTTGCCGGACCAATTCAATATAGAAGATTTGTAAATTGGCTTTAATAATTTCCTGATAGCCACCCTGTTTCTGGGTAAACTCTTCATAGATATTCGATAGTACAGCCATTACCCGCTTAAACCTGCTTGTATCGAGCAGGTAAACATGCTGGTTATTTGCTCTGCGCAGGTGTTGTGCTTCTTTTTCTTTTGGATGATAGAAGGCATTGTCAAATTCCATCAAATAGCCCGTAGCACCGGACTTTAATTGAAGCTGGTGTACTTGTCCGGGGCGCAATAAAAAAATGGAACAATCAACTACCTTATGTGGTGTAAAGTCTATATCGTGACAGCCATCGCCTTTTTCGAGGGCAAGCACAAAATAAAAGTTATGCCGGTGCAGGTCGTGCAGCAGGTCGTTGCCATTCAGTATGTCCTGAACGCGCCGGATACTAAACCGCCCTGAGGCAGGTGCAATAGCCGACGCGATATTTCTTACCGGGATATTTTTCATGTGCTATAGAATGTTCCAACTGGATAGTTTCTTTCAAGCCTTGGAGCGTGTAATCATCCTACAAAAATAAAAATTGCGCGCACTTCCCCATACACCCTCTCTTAGCTGGAATGCACTTTTCATTTTCGGCTCATGCTCCCGTTTGGCTGAGCGGGGGGACAAGTGAGGCGGTGACTATCAGTCACCGCCTCACTACCAGCCCGATGGGAATATAAGCCTCATTTTCAAATTGAACTTTTCAGATTTTGGCTTTAATGGAACTTCCCGAATCAGAAATGCTGCTCAATAAGTCAAAAGTTCAATTTGAAAAGTTCAATTTGAAAAGTGTAAAGTCCTCTGCCGCTTAAGTTGTTTGCCCTTCGGCCCGCCCCTTACTTTTTTCTACCTTTGAATACCCAGGCAATATTGTTTTGCAACAACTTGATTCGCAATATGGCGCAAATCAACTTTACAACATTCCGGATGGCTGCCCGACAGTACAACCATTTGTTTTGCGCAATATGCCTGGTCTTAGGTTGCTGCAACCTTGTCGCTCAACCGGCCAATGAAATCCAGGCACTACAAAAACGATTCAAACAAACCCCGCAGGATACCGCTACCGTGAACATCGCACTACAGCTGGGGCAATACTATTTCGCTACTTCCAGCGACTCGTTTTTGTTTTACAATAACTGGGTGGAACGCTTTTCCCGGCAACAACTCTCCGGCAAGCAACCACTTGGTGAAAACCGACAGCGTTTTTATCAAAGCGCCCTTAGCATAAGCCTGCGGGAAAAAGGCTACTACCAACAGCGAAAACGCTGGGATGTCAACGCCGCACTGGCCAGTTACGAGGAAGCCTTGGTCTGGGCTGAACGATCGGGCGATGCCCGCAGCCTGGCGCTGGCGCTTAACAACATGGCAAATGTGTACGAGAACCAGGGCGATTTGAAAACAGCCCTAGACTATTACCAGAAAGCACTCAACTTACTGGAAAAAATTGGTGGTAATGCCCTCGCAATCTGCCTGGACGATATCGGGAAACTCAACCTCTCGCTGGGCGACTTGAACAAGGCCGAAGAGTCGTGCCGGCGTTCGCTGGAAATTTCGGAAAAAATTGGCGCCAACGAACAGGTATGTATTGCAACGATTCACCTCGGCGGCATTTTTACGGAAAAAGAAGCATTCGCAACGGCGCAGGATTATTTTAAAAAAGCACTTGCCATAGCCCACCAGGAGGGCAATTCCCTGTTGCTGGCATTGGCCTACCGCTATTTGGGCATTTGCCTGGAAAAGCAAGGGAACAAGCAGCAGGCGTTGGAGGCGCACCAATCAGGTTTGGATTATGCCGTCGGTATCAATTACATCAAAGGGGCGGCGCAGTCGCACTTTTATATTAGCAAACTATTGTACGGACAGCAACAGGAACAAGCCGCCTTTGACCACGCCCGACAGAGTTTTGACTTGTCCCAACAAGCAGGCATCCCGCTAAACATCAAGGAATCGGCAGCCTGGCTAAGCCAACTGTACGCCGAAAGCGGCAACCCGGAAAAAGCCCTCGAACTATACCAGCTGAGTGTAACGATGAAGGATAGCGTTTTCAATGCCGGCAACCGGCGGGACATGATCCGCCAACAAATGCAGTTTGAATTTGACAAAAAAGAAGCGATTGCCCTCCGGGAAAAACAAGTGCAACGCACCATCCTGCTCGCCGTCGCCATCTGCCTTTTGCTGGCACTTGGCCTGGTAGTCTTTATCTGGCGGAACCTGCGCACCAAAGAGCAGCAGCGCCGTATCATCGAGGCCCAAAAAACGGAGGTGGAAATGCGGAATGCCCAAATTGAAGCCGTCA
Source organism: Lewinellaceae bacterium (assembly GCA_020636075.1). Lineage (GTDB taxonomy): Bacteria > Bacteroidota > Bacteroidia > Chitinophagales > Saprospiraceae > M3007. The sequence continues at coordinate 220,575 of JACJYO010000003.1, forward strand.
GTAAAACCATCCGGAAACAAGCGCAGGAACTCCGCCGGGTGGATGAAATGAAAACCCGCTTTTTCGCCAACATTTCGCATGAACTCCGTACCCCGCTTACCCTGATAATGGGACAGATAGACAGCGTCAGATCCCGCCTCAATGATGCGCGCCTGAAGGAAAAACTATCCATGGCTTCGACTAACGGCAGCCGGCTGCTGGAACTTATCAACCAATTGCTCGATCTGTCGAAACTGGAAGCCGGCAAAATGCATTTGCAGGTAGCGCCCGCAGACCTGGTTCATTTCCTGCGCTACACGTTCAACGCGTTTGAGTTGCTGGCGGAGGAAAAGCAAATCCGCCTGGCGTTTGAAAGCACGGTAGAATCCCTGGAAGTGTTTTTTGAGAAAGAAAAAATGGGCAGGGTGTTTTTTAACCTGCTCTCCAACGCCATCAAATTTACCCCGCCCGATAGCGCCGGCACCATTACCCTGCGTATTTCAAAAAAAGGGCCCGATGCGGCGTTTCCGGGTGGCTCTGCCGAGATCACTGTCAGCGATACTGGCGTTGGCATCCCCGAAGACCGGCTGCCCTACATTTTCGATCGGTTTTATCAGGTAGATGATTCAAATACCCGGGAATGGGAAGGTACCGGCATCGGGCTGGCGCTGGTCAAGGAGTTGGTGAAATTGCACCGCGGGTCGGTGCGGGTGGAAAGTGTGCAAGGCTCGGGCTCCAGTTTTACCGTACAGTTACCCTTGGGAAGCAAGGTTTTTCATAAATCGGAAATTGGTGTGGCAACAGCCGGACCTGCCGCCGGCATTCATCCGGAAGAATTAGACGCCGGAGCCTCTGGCAATGGCGCCCAAACCACCGGCATACCCCAGGCGGAGGGTGCTCCCAGCCTGCTTGTGGTGGAGGACAATCCGGACATGCGCGCCTATCTCTGCGATCATCTCCTGGAGGCAGGGTATGCCGTGACGGCTGCCGCAAATGGGGAAGAGGGCCTTGCCAACGCACAGGAACAGTTGCCCGATCTTATCATCACCGACGTGATGATGCCCCGTATGAATGGCAACGAACTCAGCCGCCGCCTCCGCGCCGACGAGCGCACCAGCCACATCCCGATTGTCATGCTGACCGCTAAGGCGGGGGAAGAGGCCAAAATTGAGGGCCTCGAAACCGGCGTGGATGGCTACCTGACCAAGCCGTTCAGCGAACGGGAATTGCTCGTGCGGGTAAAAAACCTCATTCAGCTACGGCGCCAACTGCGCCAGCGTTTCAGCACCGCTACCACCATCCGCCCGGCGGAGGTGAGCGCAACCCCCATGGATCAGCAGTTTTTGCAAAAAGTCATCGAAACAATTGAAGCCAACCTAAGCGACGAACATTTCGGTGTGGAGCCTTTAAGTGCAGCGGTCAATATGAGCGTTACCCATCTCAACCGCAAACTGAACGCGCTGATCGACCAGCCGGCAGGCAGCCTCATCCGCTCGATGCGCCTGCAACGGGCGGCGGATTTACTGGAACGCCAGGCGGCCAGCGTTTCTGAAATTGCATGGCAGGTCGGGTTTGCGGAGGCCGCTCATTTTACGCGGAGTTTTAAACAGCAGTTTGGAAGCACCCCCACGGAATGGGTTAAAACCAAGGCGGGAAAGGGGTGAAAATTGGTAAGCCGCGCCGGCAAAAAAACGAATGGTTTTCAGTGCTGTAGTCCATAAGAAATGGCCCGCTGACTGCCGGGCAGGCCCCCCGGCTACACCGATACATCGGTCAATGATTCGGTGGCGTCTTTTCAAAACTGGACGGTGGCGGATAGGACTGGCTGGTACGAACTCTCCATGACCCCCATCCGCCAGTTTCGGTTGGCAAAGCGTTGTTATTTACGTCCAATAATCAATAAACAAAAACAGGCCGATTCAGATCAGTGCCTCTGAATCGGCTTTTTTGCATAAAATGCTAATTATACGTAGAACTTAACATTCTAAATCACAGGCCTTTCGGGATAAAAACTTTATCATTGCAAATTATTTTTTAATCCGTTAATCCACGTATTAATCTTGTGAATCTGTTCTGGAGTTTTGCTTCTCTTTAGATTCCCACCTTATTGCCTGTTTTGCGGGCAAATTCCACATACCGATTCAAGTATTTGTTCCAAAGGATTTAAGGTCTTTGGGGCAAATCGGATTTGAACAAAAAGGACTGCACCATCAGTCGTTTTTGTAGCCGTATTGTATAAAAACATGCTTTTTTAATAAAAATAATAAACATGAAAATGTCTTTACCCGTACTTTCCAAGAACAGTGTTTCCCGAATCGGGCTGATTTTTTCGGCACTGTTGTTTGCCATTGGCATGTATGCTCAAACGCAAACCTTCAATTCCAATGGCCCATTTGTTGTCCCGGCCAACGTAACCAGCATCACGGTAGAAGCCTGGGGCGGCGGCGGCGGCGCCGGCATCCAGAGTGACCGTTGCGGCGGCGGCGGCGGCGGTGCTTATGCCCGCAAAGTGATTGCCGTATCGCCCGGCCAAATGTTCAATGTGGTTGTTGGCTCCGGCGGCAGCCTGGAATCCAATGGCGGCAATTCTATTTTTGGCGCCAACCTGGTAGTCGCCGAAGGCGGCAGAGGCGGGAACGATGAAGACGGCGGCAATGGCGGTGCAGCCGGCAACAGCATCGGCGACGTCAGATATTCCGGCGGCGACGGCGGCGACGGCACCAACAACGGCGGCGGCGGCGGCGGCGGCGGCTCCGCTTTTACCACTGGAAACGGCCAGGATGGGAATGACGGTGGTAGCAGTTCCGGTGGATCCGGTGGCAACGGCACCGGCGATGGTGGCCGTGGCGGCGACGAAGATGGTTTTCCAAACGCTCAGCCCGGCGACGCACCCGGTGGTGGTGGCGGTGGTCGTGGTGATGATGCCGGCAGCTCGCAAACAGGCGCCGCCGGCCGGGTCGTTGTGACCTGGTGCGTAACCGGACCGGTTACATTACCCTACACCGCTGACTTTGAAACGGCTGGACCGGTGGATGAATTCACCTCGGATGAACCGTCGATCAATGGCGTGTGTGAGTGGGCTTTTGATGAAGTCCAAAGCAGCGGACGCCTGCGCTTCAATCAGGTGACCGCGCATTCCGGCTCCAAGGCCGCTTTGATGGACAGAACCAGTTTTGATAGTAATAATGATCAAACCAATTTTCTGATCCTTACCATAGATTTAAGCAATTATTCTTGTGCTACAGATCTTGCACTTTCATTTTGGCATGCACAATATGGCGATGAAAGCCACGGCAATGACAAGGTGTGGATCAGGGGAAGCGATTCGGATAGCTGGCTTGAAATTCACGATCTGACTTCCAGTCAGGGCTCCAATGGTCAGTGGGTCCAGGTGTCGGGTCTTGATATCGATCAGCTTTTGGGAAATAACGGCCAAAGTGTGAGCTCAACATTCCAGGTCCGCTTCGGTCAGGAAGATAATACCACATACTCCCAGGACGGCCGCGCCTTCGACGATGTCAGCATTACCGGTTCGGCCGGAGTAAGTTGCTGCACCGATCCGGTGATCGACATGGTGCAGGCTACGACTAACCCGATCTGTTCCGGTGATGAAACCATGCTGAGCGTGACCGGTACGCTGAATAATGCCACCGAATGGCACTGGTATTCCGGTTCGTGCGGCGGTACATCGGTGGGTACCGGTGCGACAATTAATGTGTCGCCCAACATGACAACTACCTATTTTGTTCGTGGAGAAGGTGGCTGTGTTACACCTGGAGATTGTGAAGAAGTTACCATAACCGTTCACCTTCGCCCTACCGTTTTCAATGTCGGTGGCGGCGGTGAATATTGTGCCGGCGGAACGGGCGTACCGGTTACGCTCAGCGGTTCGGCAGGTTCTACGGGATACCGATTACAACGGGATGGCAGCAATGTTGGCCCTACGGTGCAGGGAATTGGCATTCCGCTGGATTTTGGCAACCAGACTACTCCGGGCACTTACACCGTTGTGGCTACCAATAGTTCTGGCTGTACGGCGGAGATGAACGGCTCTGCAGTAGTATCTACCAAGCCGGTACCCGAATGCTCCATCAGCGATGGTATGGGCGCCGTATGTCCGAGCTCTACCGGCAACCAGTACAGCGCCCAGGCAGGCATGGATGCCTACCAGTGGAGCATCACCGGAGACGGTTCGATCCCCGGCCCCAAAAACGGGCAAATGGCCGAAGTATCTGCCGGCGCTTCCGGCTCCTACACCCTGACTGTGGTGGTCACGAAAAACGGCTGTACCTCGAGTTGTTCCAAAACGGTCATGATCGAAACTATTCCGTTTGAGATCGTTTACAACACGGAATATTGCCAGGAAGATCCCGGCCCGGTCATTGGACTGAACGGCTCGGAAATGGGCGCTACCTACAAATTGCAGTCCACTGGAGGAGGTATAACTTTAGATTCTACGATCATTGGCACAGGTTCCAACCTGATTTTCGGGGCATTCCCCGCTGGAGCATACCAGATCCTTATCACCAATGGCACCTGCAATGCCACGCTTACTCAGACAATCAATGCCAGTTCGGTTAACTGCCGGGTCGATGTTCCTGATCACTGTACCTGTAACAGTCCTTCCGGTTACACCGATGTAACGGTCAAGGTGTCGGCGCCGCCCTTCCAAAACTGGACGGTTGTGGATGTGATTGGTCTGTACGGGCCATCCATGGCTCATCCGCCCATCACGGTTGGCACAACGCTGAACTATGTTGGTGGCAACATGTACACGCTGGAGGCTGCCCGCGATAACACCAAAGGCTATTTCGTGCGCGTGAGTAACGGATCTACGGAAAAAGATATTCAGGTCGGTAATCCTTCCTGGTAACGCCGTCTGTTAGACAGCGTAAAAAGAAAAGGGTTGAACTCGCAAGAGTTCAACCCTTTTTTTATCCAAACTACACCAGGAAACCATTATAAACGGCTTTTGCTCTAATCTGCCGTGGCATTCCACGAAACAACACAGGCAAGCGCTGACGGCTTGTTTTGCCCGAAACAGGTTCAGAAATGGTAAGGATTGGTTCAGAAAAGACAAGTCTTTCCGGAGGTAGCGAAAGCAACTTTGTCGTATTGAGTTGCTGTCCGAACTACCGTCAACTGAACCAGCCATGAAAAATTACCCTGTGCTCGTGTTTACCTTCCTGCTGATCCATGCCACTGCTTCGATTGCGCAGCAGTCAAGCTTTCAACGCATCGATTCGCTGAAAACCCTATTGTCCAAAACAACGGAAGACACCGCCAAAGTCAAATTGCTGAGCAACCTGGCGTACCAATACAGTCAGATCGATATGGCGGAAAGTCAGCAGTACGCCAACCAGGCTTTGGCGCTCGCATCCAGGATAAATTGGGAAAAAGGCCTCGGCTATGTCAAAGAAGTGGTCGGGCGCAATCACTGGCAAAACGGCGAGTTTGCCCAGGCCTTAAAATATCATTTTGAAGCGCTTGCCATTTGGAAAAAACAGGGCCTCCAGGACAAAATTGCAACGGTCAATTTATTCATTGCGCAGGATTATGCCGACGACGGCAATTATTTTGAAGCGCTGAAATACCTGTCTTATTCCTTGGCAGGTTACGAAGCAGTCGACAACAAAATCAATCAGGGCGTTGTGCACAATATTTTTTCCTGGGTTTATGGCAATCTCGGCATGCAGTCCGAATCGCTGAAACATGGTTTTGCAGCGTTAAAAATATTTGAGTCCATTGGGGACAAACAGGGATTCGCCATTCAAAGTGGGAATTTGGCCAACAGCCTCGAAGAGCAGGGCAACTATGCAGAGGCTATAAAAACTTATCGCCAATGTATAGAATCATTAAAATCGGCGAATGATTTCATCAACGAATCCCTGATATACAATGACCTGGGGCGTTGTTATTCCAAAACGGGAAATTATTCCGAAGCCCTTAAATGGCATCAGGTTGCTTATGAAAAAGGCCGTAAAATCAAAAACTATTCCTGCATGGCCAGCGCATATTCCGGTATCGGCGATATTCATGCAGAACAGAAAAATTATAACGCTGCGCTAAAAAATTACCTGTTTGCAGCCGAATCTTTCCGCGCAGTTTCCAATACCCCATCATTGGCCGGGCTCTATTCGAAAATCGGGGATTGCTACGTCAAACTCGGGGAATTGGGCGCCGCAAAGCAATATTTTGACCGGGCCTTTGCCCTGATCGAAAAAATGGAAAGCATCGGTGAACTGAACTATTACTACAACGGCCTTGTGCAACTGGACAGCGCCACCGGCCACTGGCAAAATGCATTTGAACATTTAAAACTCTATACCGCCACACGCGACAGTATGTACAACAAGGAAAACACCAAAAAAATGGTGCAAATCCGCATGCAGTATGAATTCGATAAAAAAACGGCGGATGAAAAGGTGGCACAGGAAAAGAAGGACGCCCAGGTAAACCAGGAACTGCAAAAACAAAAACTCATTCGCAACGGGTTTATGGGTGGGTTTGTAGTCGTCATGTTGTTTGCAGGCATCTTTTTCAATCAGCGCAATAAAATTAAAAAAGGCAAAAAACGCAGCGATGAACTGCTGCTCAATATCCTGCCCGCCGAAGTGGCGGAGGAACTAAAATCCAAAGGCTCGGCAGCAGCCAAAATGATCGACGAAGTCACCGTGTTGTTTTCCGATTTCAAGGATTTTACCCAGTTGTCGGAAACGCTGACGCCCAATGAGTTGGTTGCCGAAATCAACGAGTGTTTTTCTGCCTTCGACATGATCATGCAAAAACACGGGGTGGAAAAAATCAAGACCGTCGGCGATGCCTACCTGGCTGCCGGTGGGTTGCCCAGCCCCAATGACACACATCCCGTAAACGTGCTGAATGCCGCCCTGGAAATGCAGGCGTTCATGGAAGCCCGCAAACAGATACGGGAAGCCGCCGGTAAGTTTTTCTTTGAAGCCCGCATCGGCGTACACACCGGCCCCGTGGTGGCTGGCATCGTGGGCATAAAAAAATTCGCCTACGACATCTGGGGCGACACCGTCAATACCGCTCAGCGCATGGAAAGCAGCGGCGAACCCGGCAAGATCAACATTTCGAGCAGCACCTACGAACTGGTAAAAACACAATTCAAATGTGTGTACCGGGGCATGATCAGCACCAAAGGGAAAGGCGAGGTCGGGATGTATTTTGTTGGGTCGGCAACGGCTGCAACATGAGCGTGCATTGCCCGTATTTCTTTAAAAGTGCTAAACCCGGCCAAGCCAGGCGGAGCAAATTTCCCGCAGTATTTAGCTAAAACAAGCGCTCCAGGATAGCAGGAGCCAAATTCAACCGAACCAATTATGATGAAAAAGGCTGTTTTACTCTTTCATATGATTATTGTGCTGCTGTTGCTCGTCGGGGCTGGCAGGGGGCTATTCGCGCAAAACACCGAGGATTCGCTGAAGGGGGTACTAAAAACCCAAACAAAAGGCGAAGCCACCGTTGAAACCCTCTGTGCCATCGGGGAGTATTTTCTGGATCAAAACCAGGCAGATTCGGTATCTCCATATCTGGAAAAAGCCACGGCGCTTGCTTCTGAACTTGACGATAAACCCGGCAAGGCTAAGAGTCTGCAACTCGCGGGCAGGCTAAACCGGATGCAAAACAATCTCCCGCCTGCTATCGAAAAACTCCAGGAATCAATTCGTTTGTTCGAACAAACCGGAGATCAGTTCGAAACTGCCAAATCCTGGTTTTTCCTGGCCGACGCATACGATTTCAATGATGAACAATACAATGCCATAGAAGCTTACGAACAATCCATCCGGTATTTTAAGCAGTGCAAAAAAAAGACAGCGGAACAAGCGTTGTATTGCAAAAAAATGACCGGTGTGGCCAAGTGGCGTACGGGTACAAACTATGAAGACGATGGCAACCATGTTGCCGCTCTGGGCAATTACCAGGAAGCGCTGGATTTATTTAAAGCAATAAATCTTGAAAAATTCCAGGGCAGTGTTCTGATAAATTTTGGTAATAATTATGTTGCCATGAAAGAGCCTCGAAAGGCCATGCCGTATTATTATGATGCCCTGAAAATCTTCCAAAAAATAAACCTGGACGATGGAATCGGTATAATTTATATCAACCTGGGTGATGTTTACGGCATGTTGAATATGCCCGACAGTTCGCTTTATTTTTTGCAGCAGGCAGAGGCTATTTTCAGGAAAAACAATTACGAGAAATACATTGCCGAGGTAATTTATTCCGAGTCCAGAGTGCTCCTCGGCAAAAACGAACTGGATGCCGCGCTTGCTAAATTACAGGAAGGCCTTGACCTGGTTCAGCGCATTCATAACCGAAACCTCAGCGCTAATATCCTCAACCAATTGGGAGAAGTATTCCGGCGCAAGGGCGTTTTCCCCAAATCGGAAATGTATCTCGATACGGCAAGGACACTTATCCGGGAACTCAATCTCAAACCACTTTTGCTGGAAAATGCACTATCGAGTTCAAAACTCTATGAAGATTGGGCAAAATCGGAAGTCAGCAACCCCAAATCTGAATTTTTAGATAAGTCGCTTCAATACTTCAAGCAGTACAAAAGCTACCAGGATTCCCTTTTCAATGAAGAAAAAGAAAAGGAGCTGACCCAAAAGGAACTCACCTATGCCTTTGAAAAAAAAGAAGCATTGACCTTGGGTGAAATCAAAAAACAGCGGCTCATCGGCAGTTGGCTTTTGGCTGGCCTGCTCATGGTTGTCTTGTTTTCACTGGCAATGTTGCGTCAACGAAACAAGGTGAAAAAGGAACAAAAAAGAAGCGATGCCCTGCTGCTGAACATCCTTCCTGCCGACATCGCGGAAGAATTGAAAACAAAGGGCTCGGCAGCGGCCAAAATGATCGACGAAGTCACCGTACTGTTCTCCGATTTCAAGGATTTCACTCAATTGTCGGAAACCTTGACCCCGAAGGATTTGGTCGCTGAAATCAACGAGTGTTTTTCGGCCTTCGACCTGATCATGCAAAAACACGGGGTGGAAAAAATCAAGACCGTTGGCGATGCCTACCTGGCTGCGGGCGGGCTTCCCAGTCCAAACACTACCCATGGTACCAGTGTGATCAATGCTGCACTGGAGATGCAGGCGTTCATGGAGGCCCGCAAACGGGTTCGAAAATTGGCCGGTAAGTTTTTCTTTGAAGCCCGCATCGGGGTGCATACCGGACCGGTAGTAGCCGGCATCGTGGGCATAAAAAAATTCGCCTACGACATCTGGGGCGATACCGTCAATACGGCGCAACGCATGGAAAGCAGCGGCGAAGCGGGCAAGGTGAATATTTCGAGCAGCACCTACGAACTAGTGAAAACAGCATTCAAATGTGTCTACCGGGGTATGATAAGCACCAAAGGGAAGGGGGATGTCGGGATGTATTTTGTTAAGCCGGCGGCGGTGGGAGTGGGTGAAGAGATTGCCCCATTCGAGCGACCAGTTTCCTCCCCTGCAAAGCAGGATCGGAATGACAAGGTCATATTGTAAAAATCTGGGGGGGCGAAAAATTGGAGTACGGAACTATTGTGTCGCCCCCCAGTTTGGGACCTACTTTAGTTGGGCTCAAGGGGAGGGGCGTCGAAACCTTGCATTACCCTGGTTTACCGCCCCTCCCTTTTTTAATTCAAATCGAATTGTCTTGTCGACCCCGCCCTGCGGGGGAGACATCTGAACCGGCAACACATTATCGGTTACTTAAGTGAACTTGTCGGCCGCGAGCCTACCCGCCGCGCCGTGCCGGGACGGTTGGTTTTTACCTGGGTATTGCCGTTTACCCGGCGCTGCGAAGTCCGGGAAGAACCGCTACGGTACTGGTTGTCGCTGTCGCGCTGTTCTGATCCATAGCGCGTGTCATCGCGACGATTGCGTTGGTTATCGTTGCCCCAACGGTCGTTCTGACGATTGCGGCTGTTTCTATCGCTCCGACGGTCATTCCCACCACAGTTGCGGTTTTGGTTGTGTTGGCAGCAGGAATTTTGGTGCTTACCGTGCTTTTTGTGCTTGCCGTAGTGATTGCCGGGTTGGTTGCATGTGCCGTGTTTTTTCGACTTTTTGCATTTGTCGCAACCACCATGGTTGTCATGGCCGTAACTGTTGAATGCGTTGGCATCCGTGTAGGTTTTTTCCAAACTAATGGCCGGTGTTTGCAGGTTTGCAGGTGCCAGTGTATTGGATTGTGCGTTGACAAAAACTGTGAACGCAAAAAGGGACGTTAGAATAAAGTGCTTCTTCATGGGAAAAAGGTTTTGGTTAAAAACTATTTTCCCTTTTGTGTACAAGCCGGTGGCAATGGAACCTCCGCGGGCAATTCTTAACATGAATTTAAGTTTCTCATGCACGTTTGTCTCTTGCTGCTAGTAGACATTCAAAACTTGGTAAAAGGCCCTCGTAACGTAGTTTTCCGCAGATCGCCGCAGAATTCCCATCCCGTGTCTGCGAAAATCTGCGCCCTTTTCTGTGCAAATCTGCGGGAAACTGCATAGTCACAACCTGGAAAATCTACTTGAAAACAATCCGCACTTGCTGTATTCCCAATTGAGTTTGGATGGTCAGAAAGTACACACCAGCCGGCAATCCGTTACGTTCCACACGGACGCTCGATTCCCCGCTCAGGGAGCTTTCCCAAACAAGTTGGCCGGCTGTATTGCTCAATTTGAACGCGACATTATGTTGATTTTCCCAACCCAATAAAACAGTGAAGAAATCCTGCGCCGGGTTCGGTATTACAAATACCAGTTGTTCCCGTTCCGGGTTTTTCGTCTTGGTGATCCCCGTTTGCACACATGCCGGAATGGCAACCTGTGCGTTCGAGCGGTGGTATTTTTCGTTGATAACATTGTATATCGAATCCAGGCAGACTTCCGATGCAGTCAGTTCGGAATAATGGATGCGGATCAGGTCGCCGGGGAGGATGTTTTTTTTCAAGCCTTTTTCCGTGGTAGTCAGTGCCTGTATTTTGTTTTGACTGTTAAATTCCCAGGTTCCGGCAAACGTCGTATCCAGGTTTTCAATTGCGGAAATTTCCAGACCAGTCACTTCAAATTCAAAGCCATACAGTTTGTTGTACGGATTGACTATTCGAACATCGAAAGTTTTATGCACCGTATCGAGGCTGCCCGGCAGCAAGTACACAATGTCGTTCGGATTGTCGACACCCCCGGGAAACTGGCAGGCATAGCGGACACCCCAATATGGCACATCGTCGGCATGCAGTACGCACTCTTGGAGGAGTGCGGCATCGTACACATCCAGATTGCCGTCGTCGTCCAGATCGAAGCAGGAAGTAGCCGAGCCCGAGCCCGTAAGACTGTAGTTGAGGTATTGTTCAATATCCGTCATTTCCTGCAGGGTATCAAGGTCCCAGTCGCCGTGCAACAACACACCGCCGCATGCACCGGAGCAGTCCGGTTGAGCGGCCCCGAATACTTCGCCGAAACAGTCGGTGTACGTCGGGCAGTCGTCCATTTCTTCTATTACCGGATTTCCATGGACATCGTAAAACAGCTCGAAACAGGCTTGTGCCCAGTTATTGTCATAAGTGGCCTCCCGGCGTCCGGTCTTGTCGGGCGATTTATCCCAGTTGACGCGCACGACGAACGTATAAAATCCGGCATTCAGGCCGGTAAGGTCTATCCACTGGCAGTCGATGCTGTTGTCGTAACTGTCCCCGCAACCCGCGGAAATGCCCATGTTGCCGCAGCTGTATTTACTGTTTCCGCCGCCATCGCATTCCTGATCGAATATGCAAAACCCGTTTTTGAAGCCGATCGGCAGCAACACGCCATTCTGGTCAAAGAGGATATACTCGGCATAGCCGCGATAGTGCCAGTGGTGGTGACAGGGGTCCCATACGAATTGATCGGAAGGGATATCCGGAGTAGCCGGGGGAGTTCCGATGTAATAGTCGGCAACCCCGATGTTTTTGATATGTGTGGTAAACCGCAAAATGAACCGTGCGCCAAAACCATTTACACAGCCTTCGGCTACGTGACACGGATCAATGGAAAACAACTGGTCGGGTGTAAGGCTATTGCGCAATACATCTTCAAGTACGATGAGATCGGGCAGGTCGGTACAATCGGGATCGCCGGGATATATGCACGTGTCGGTCACGGTTGCCAGGGGCTGGTAATTGCAGGCCAGCGAATCGGTACAGCCAATAACGGGCCCGATATATTTCAGTGAAAAGCCGATGGGTTTACCATTGCAAAAACCATTGGCATAACCGATCCGGATAAAATATTCGGTACCTGCAGCCAGGTACAACTCAGCCTGAGCGCCGTTCGGATTGGCCGCGCACCCACCGTCGGCGTAAAAAGAAGTGCCGATATTATTATTGGTGACGGTTATGCCCTGGCAGATGTCGTACACCCAAATTTTGGTAGGGCAATTCAACTGGGCATCGCAGGTACTGATCCTATAGGTTCCGGTGTCGGGCGGCGTAAAACTGTACCAGATATCAAAGCCGTTTATCGTGTTGTAGTTCCCGGTGTCGATCTCCAGCGGATTGGTACAAAATCCGCCGGGTGGGCACCCGAAGGTCACATTTTCACTAAAGCCATAATTGTAGCCATCGTATTCAAAATACAATTGATCGTCCAGAAAAAGTTTGAAGCGGCCGTCCGGTTCCATGCCATCCCCATTTGCATCTGAAATGGTGAATACCACACAAATTCCCTGGGTGATGCAGTATTCAAAAACCTGTGGCTCGGCACTGGCGGGCTGCCCTGTTGCGAACACGAAACCGGAATTCAGGTCGACAAATTTCCAGGAAACCTCCTCCCAGTATTGATCCGGATCGATTTCCAGACGAACAGTTGTTTCGAACGGCTGGCATTGTGCCTGAAGGGCATGGGCCGCTGAAACCAGCAATAAACTAAGCAGTAAAATACGCATCATGGCAGGCTGAATTTGGCTGAAAACCTGGGCGAATATGGCAATTTTAACCAAGATCGGATTGGCGGTGTTAACGCTCCTTTGGTTAGCAAAACACCTCATTTTGAGCTGAAACCAACTACCTCAACCGTATTTTTTTACTTCGGGAAAAGGATACTGGGCCGTCCATTTTAAGCCATTGTCTGGCGAGGTTAGGCATGCGATGCATCAAAATTTTGTTTAATTGTATCTTACCTGCTAGTTGTCTGATCAATACTTTCTTTTGCCAAATATTTTTAAATCAAAGCTACCTATGCAGAAAATTTTTACACCTCTTACCTTCCTAACTTACGTCCTGTTTTTTCTTGTTAATCCCGCCTCCGCGCAACAACTTCCCGCGCCGCTGGATGTGTCTCAGGAATCAAGCGTACTGGGCCATGCGGCATGCATCATAAAAGAAACCATAAATTGTACGGACAAAACCGTAACCCTGGGGGCTTTTTTAAGAAATAATATCGGTGGCGGCGAAACTCCGCTGGTTGTGGATTGGAGTACCGGGGATAATTCGCACTCCATCATCGTACACCCTCCGGGAGCCTATTCCTATATTGACGCCCCCTTCAACTGCGATCACCATGAGAACTCCACCAGTATTGGAGCTTTTTTTGAAGGAAACCTTGAAATTACAGGTCCCCCCGCCTACTGTCTGGGTGAAGTTTCCGTTGATTTGACAGTAAACACTGGTGGCTATGTTTTTACGGATTTCATGTGGACGCCCAACATTTCGGACGACCTGACCCCGGTCACAATCAATGGACCCGGGACGTTTTCGCTTCAGGTAACCGATGAACTGGGGTGCCCGACTATTGCCTCTATTACGGTGTCACCTTCACCCCCCATCTTACCGATCCTTTCCGGCCCAAACATTATGTGTACGGAAAATGACACCGGATTCATTTCAATAAATCCACCCTTTGCTTCCTATCAATGGGAAGATGGTCAGACGACGAACCCGGCGGTGGTTTATGGCCCCGGTTATTATGAAGTTACCGTCACTAATATGTTTGGATGCACGGGCATAGGAGTAACTGGGATTCAAACCGGGGACGTAGACGGTTTGCAAATTTTAACCAACAATGACGCATTGTGCCCGGGTGAATCCACACAGCTAACCCTTAATGGCGCGTTTATCGGATACAATTGGTCAAATGGCATATCGGGATTGAGCAACAATGTAAACGCCCCCGGAACGTACACCGTCACCGTTACTAATATTTACGGATGCACCGGCACAGCCGATATTCCCATATTCGCCAAACCGGTGCCGCAAATTAACGTGGTAGCCCCGACGGCTTGTCCTGGTGAAAGTGCGACACTTTCTGTTTCCGGCGGGACCTTTATGGGGTATCATTGGTCAACCGGGGATACCACGCAAACCATAACCGTCAACAGTCCCGGAGCGTACGCGGTAACCGTAACCGGCGATACCATATGCCCGGCAATAGACACCTCGATGTTGGTATTTTCAGCTCCGCCAAACGCTACCATTGCCGCGCCGCCTCTGTTGGATTGTACCAACAATCTGGTGGTCCTGGACGCTTCGAATTCCGATGATAGTACACATATCGGAATAAACTGGACAACTATAGGCGGAAACATAATTGGCGGCCAGGGCACCCTAATGTTGTCTGTAAACACTCCGGGTGATTATATCCTGGAACTATACGATTCTATCACCACCTGTTTTGCCTACGATACTGTGACCGTAGTTTCTAATCAGGCTCCTCCTCCCGTGGATGCCGGGCCGAATGGGCTGGTGAATTGCACGATAACTTCCATCAACATTGGCCCGGCGTCAAACCCGGGAGATTCAACGCTGGTTTATACCTGGTCTACGCCTGATGGTAATATTCTATCCGGTCAATCTTCGTGGACTGCAGCAGTCAATGCGCCGGGTACTTATATCATTGAGGTAAGGGATATCACGAATAATTGTTTGTCCTATGACACTGTGATGGTTGCCCAGGACATTGCGCCGCCAACGCCGCTCATTGCTGCTCCGGATTCCATCACCTGCATGGTGAATTCCGTCGTGCTGGACGGCTCCAGCAGTATGGGCAACAACCTGACATACAGCTGGTCGACTTTGGACGGGAACATCCTGTCGGGCTCGGGCACCTCCATGGCAACGGTCAGTCAGGATGGAACGTATGCGCTGCTGGTCACAGACCAAAGCAACGGTTGTACCGCGAGCACTTCGGTTGCGGTGGTCCAGGATGCAGACATCCCGCTGGCCAACGCCGCACTGCCCGATACACTGAATTGCCTGACAACACAGATTGCACTGGATGGAACCGGCTCCACTGCCGGAAATGACATCAGCTACAGTTGGACCACCATAAATGGAAATATTGTTTCCGGAGAAACGACGCTTTCTCCTATGGTGAACCAGCCCGGCAACTACATTTTGACCGTTGTCAATAATTCCAACAATTGCACGGCTTCCTTTAATGTATCCGTGCCTCAGGACATTCAAAATCCGGTCGCAAACGCAGGCACCGCCCAAACCCTGAGCTGTACCGCTCCTACCCTCCAGCTGGATGGTAGTAATTCAAGCGCCGGTGCTTCCATAACCTACCAATGGACCACGACGGATGGAAATATTGTTACGGGAGTAACGACAACCATGCCGACGATCGACCAAATCGGGACCTATGTACTGCTGGTTACAAATACCAACAACGGATGTACGTCCACGGCGGCAACTACGGTGCAGGAAGATGCTGCGGCGCCGGTAGTTAGTATTGCCCCGCCTGCGCAACTCAATTGCAATACAAGCTCAATCATCGTCGATGGAAGCAGTTCAAGCCAGGGCCCGCCATATCAGCTATCCTGGACAGATCCGCAAGGCGGGATTGTGAACGGGGCCGCCACCCTGCAGCCCACAGTGAACCTTCCGGGCACTTACATCCTTGTAATTACAAATACCCAAAATGGCTGTGTTGACTCGATGGATGTGCAGGTCGCCCAGGACATTACGCCTCCTGACCCGGACGCCGGGCCCGACGATCTGATCAATTGCACTGAACCTTCCATTGCGATCGGAAGCACCAATAACCCTTCCGGGGCAAATTTTACCCTGTTGTGGACAACCATAGACGGCAACATTGTTTCCGGCGCAGGCACCAATACGCCAACTGTTGATCAGGCCGGCACATATACCCTGCTGATCACCAATTCGGACAACGGTTGTACGGCTACTGACGAGGCCATAATCACCGATGATTTTATCCAACCAACTGCCGATGCCGGGCCGGGCTTTCAGCTGGATTGCCAGCAAACCAGCTATGTGCTGCAAGCGATGGCCGGGCAAGGAACCAACCTGGTTTTTGAATGGACGACACAGAACGGAAATATTATCTCGGGGGCTACCTCCCTCAACCCGGAAATCAATGCCGCAGGTGATTACCAACTGCTGGTTACCAATCAGGATAACGGCTGTACCAATACCGCCACAGTTTCCATCACGCAAAGCGCGGATGTACCTGTTGCCACCGCAGGAATGCCCCAAACACTGACCTGTGCTACCACGCAGCTGCAATTGGACGGCCAGGGCTCAAGCACCGGTGCGGGGATCAGCTATAACTGGACGACGTTGAACGGGACTATCGTTAGCGGAAATACGACCATTAATCCGGTTGTAAGCGCTCCGGGTATCTACACCCTGGAGGTCATTGATAATAATAATAATTGCAGTGCCATTTCGAATGTGGTCATTAACCAGAACATTGAAAATCCGGTTATCGACGCCGGACCAGACAACACCCTCACTTGCACTGTCCTTGACCTTCCGTTGCAGGCTAATGTGGTTAGTTCCAGCAGCAATATGCTTCAATACAATTGGAGCACACTGGATGGAAATATCCTGTCCGGAGCCGGCACCAACACAGCTGTTATCGGGAGTGCCGGCACGTATACGCTCCTTGTAACCGATCTCATTAACGGATGTACGGCTACGGATCAGTTGACGGTTGTCAATGATGTGGCAACGCCCATTGCACAAATTGTACAGGCACCAACACTGACCTGTACCCTGACCAGCATCCCGCTGGATGGCACAGCATCCAGTACGGGGGCTGACTTTACTTTTCTTTGGAGTACCCTCGACGGAAATTTCGCAGGGCAGCCCAATACGCTGCAACCCACCATTGACGCACCCGGCACGTATGAACTGCTCATAACCAATACCACAAACGGTTGTACGGAGACAGCGTCGGTCGTGGTGCTCGAAGATGTCATGCTTCCGGTAGCCGAAGCCGGGCCTGCCCTTGTGCTAACCTGCGCCAATCCAAGCCTTAGCCTGAACGCCAACGGCACAAGCACCGGCCCGGGTATCCAGTATCTGTGGACTACCACGAATGGGCAGATTGTTAGTGGTACTACCGGGTTGACGCCAACCGTGTCGCTGCCGGGTACCTATCAATTACTGGTGACAAACACAGCCAATGGATGTACCGCCTCGGATAATGTTCAGACCACTTCGGATATGCAATTACCGGTTCTTTCCTCCGCCAACCCGGATGAAATTACCTGTATTCAGGACAATGTGACGCTCCAGGCAACAGCCACGAATGCCGGGAATAACCCGCAGTATCAGTGGACGACGCAGAACGGGAATATTGTGTCCGGGCAGTCTGCGTTAAACCCGAATGTAAATTCGGCAGGCGTCTATACGCTTTGGGTTGAGAATACAGCAAACGGATGTACCAGTTCCATCATGGTGACTGTTCAGGAGGATATAATGCCGCCGAGTGTCAGCATAAGCAACCCGAACCTGCTGACCTGTAGTGTCACCCAACTCACACTGAATGCAAGCCCATCCGCAGGTACGTCCCTGCAATGGTCCACCCAGGATGGGAGCATTGTGAGCGGCAGCACTTCAGTCAACCCTGTAGTAAATGCCCCCGGAACGTATGCGCTGCTGGTGACCGACAATGGCAATGGATGTACCAACTCGGGCAATGTACAGGTATTGGAAGAACAAAATATACCTGCCGGTTTTGATTTTGAACTCACCCCACCGACCTGTTTGGGCGCGCGGGGTATTGTAAACTTTGGTTCGGTGCAGGGTGGAATTGGCCCCTATATGTATTCGGTTGATGCCGGGCAGCATTTCCAATCCCTGGAAACTTTTCAAAATTTGACGCCGGGCAATTACACGCTGGTCATTCAAGACATTAATGGCTGTGAAGTTGAAGCACCACTGAATGTTCCGGAGCCTCCGAAGCCGGGTGTCGATTTGCCGCCTTTATTCACGATTCAACTGGGTGAAAGTTTAGTATTGGAGCCAACACTTCCCGCGGACTTCCCAATTAACTCTATCGACTCGGTGGTTTGGGAGCCAACGACCAACCTGACGTTCTCCGGATCGTCTATTCAAGCGCAACTAACGCCTACAGCCAGCCCGTTGGAATACACGAAATATACACTCACGCTCTATACGGCGGAGGGCTGCAGTGCGACGGCAAGTACGCAGATATGGATAAAAACCAATCTGGATATTTATGCCCCAACCGTTATCAAGCCTAATGATCCGGAGAATCCACAGAATGCGTATTTCACCCTGTATACCAGTGAGCTGGGTATAGATAAGATCAATCAACTCCAGGTTTACGACCGTTGGGGGACCCAGATATGGGAAAAGCAGAACTTCCAGCCCAACAACCCGACCGATGGCTGGGATGGCACGTATCAGCGTGATGCACTCAACCCCGGCGTATTTGTCTGGTGGGCCGAAGTAATGCTGATCAATGGCCAGAAAATACTGCTGGAGGGAGGGGTGACTATAGTACGATAGAATACTACGTGTTGCTGTAGTTTAGAACATGTTGGGTTTATTGCCAAAGCAATGAATTCCAACATGTTCTTTTTTTTGCCTTAAACTGGACGTCCTGCCTTAAAGTTGGCGATAAAAAACATCGCCTCAGCTTCTTCTCCGAAGATATCGTCCTGCAGATGCAAAACCAATAGAAAACCCTCCCGGGGTACAATATTTTACCCAATCCAACTTTTTCTGCCGGCTCATGCAACCATTTCCTATCGGAAATTACCTGAGCTATCGAATTATTTATGACAGAACCGGATCTGTTAGAACAAACCCGAAGTGCAGCGGCAGGAAACCGCGATGCTCAGCGACGACTCTATGAACATTTCAAGGCGAAGATGTTTGGGGTATGCCTGCGGTATGCCGGCAATCGGCAGGATGCCGAAGACTGGCTGCAGGAAGGTTTTATCCGGGTATTCCGTGACTTGCCGCAATACAAAGGCCTGGGCAGTCTGGAAGGCTGGATACGGCGGGTAATCGTAAATGTAGTGCTTCAAAATATCAAACAGCAGAAACGCCGCCTTCTGGAGGAAGACAACTTTCGCCATGAACAACATCCGGAGGAAGAAGAATTGCCTTCGGTTTTCGATACCGAAGATAATGCACAGGCGCTCGTCCGGCTGATGCAACAAATGCCGGCAGGTTTCCGGACAGTGCTCAATCTCTATGTGCTGGAAAATTACTCGCACCAGCAAATTGCCGAGGAACTTGGAATTTCGGTTGGCACTTCAAAATCGCAGCTAAACCGCGCCAAGGCATATCTCCGAAGTTTACTCGAAAAAAACCTTATCCGCTAATCCTGTTTTGAACAACCCATTCGCGTGCTTATGAACGACGATTTACATAAAGACGAACTCGACGATTTTTTGCAAAAAAATCTGTCGTCCTTTGAAGAAAATCCACCGGATAGCCTGTGGGAGGGTATCGAAGCAGGGCTGCCTGCAGCCCGTCCATCCGGTTTTGTACTGGTAAAAAAATACTGGTGGATAGCGGCGGCGGCTGCAGTATTGCTTGGCGTACTCACTTGCCAGCATTTCTACTACCGCGGCCGCCTGGATGCGCTGCAACAACAATTAGCCCGCCAAAACAACAGCGCTGCCCCGAAGGAAAATCCCACCGTCGTTCGTCCGGCTGATTCGGCAAACGCTGCATCTGCTCCTACTCTTCCAACGCAGGCACCCCAAAAACAAGACGCGAAAACACAAAATGCGTCGCCGGAATCTCCCGACCCCGTTCACTCGAAGCACCTGGCAACTGGCCTCAACCAGCCGCAGCCTATATCTGCATCGGCCGCTGGTTCCAACCGAACAGCTATAGAAAAAAAATCGAAGGCGGGAATCCAAAAGCCGGGCCTATCAAACCATCTGGCAACTGCACTGGACCAATCACAACCAAAACCTGCCCAGGAACCAGTATCGCCCCTTCATTCCAACCAAACAGATCTTGAGAAGAAACAGGAGCCTGCAGAGTCCGTAGTAATGGATAACCATCCTGCGAACACCGGACAGGTTCAGGCTGTAAAAACCGCCCTGGAAATAGTCGAACCGATTCCATCAGGCCGCTTGACCAGTTTGCCAACAACTCCACAAAAGATGAACCAGCCTGTGCTGCCTATCCGCCCTGTAAAAAACCATGACCGGTGGGCCGTGCAAGCCCATACCGCCATTTTAGCGCAACATGAACGGATAACCGGGCTGAACTCCAAGCCTGGTCCCGGTGGGTCAAAATCCTTTCAGGAAGAACAGTCCAGCCAGGGTATGGCGGTGTATGCCGGTCTCGGCCTGGAACGCCGGATCAGCCCGAATTTCAGCCTGCTGACCGGACTGGATTATCAGCGCGTTTCTCTGACTGCCGGGCACCAGGCCAAGCTCCAGTTTGGCGATCGCGACAACGATCCGCACCACGGCCACGGTGGGCCGCCAAAGCCGCACGACCACGATTTCAGCTATCAACTCAACACCTCCAGCGGGCCGATCCAGGTAACCGTCCGGGTATCGGAAGTAGACAGCACCTTGAGCATTCCCGATCAGGAGGGTGTTGAACTGGATATCCGGCGTAAGGAGGTTCAGCAATATTTGAGTATTCCCCTGTTGGCAAAATTCAACCTGGGGCAAAAACGCGTGCATTTCCAATTCAAGGGCGGTTTACTGGCGGATATTTTGTTGAAACGCGACAACACGATCACCGAAATACAGTGCTTGAATCCACGATTGCGTATCGAGCAAAATACCGCACCGCAGACTGAGCACGACGGCTTTAAACCGGTGTCGCTGAGTTATCTCGCTTCGGCTGCTGTGGCTATTGACCTAACCTCCCGCTTCAGCCTGCAACTGGAGCCAATGCTGATCGGCGGCCTTACAACCCGTCAAACGGATAGCCGTATTTCCACGAGCCGGACAGCCGCCGGAATGAATTTGGGCCTCAGCCTGAATTTTTAACACGCGCCGATGCAACCTTTCCGGGCTTGCGTAACCTACCAGTTGGCTTTCGGGTTTTTCCTTCCAAAGTCAACATGTGGAAATGATGCATCCCTTCCATTTCATTAATCTTTTTGGTTTTAAACACTTTTCAAAAATGAAAAAAATCATCTTAGGCGCTTTAGCGCTTTGCGCTGTCGCGTTGTATACGGCTTGCGAGAAAGACAGTCAGCTTTCCGATTTTCAAAGTTCCAGCCTGTTGGCTGTTGATCGCGGCGGTAGTGGCGATTCCACGAATTTGTGTATGCGCGGTGATACGGTCGATGTAAGTGAACTACCGCAGGCTGCGGCTGACCAGATTGCAACCGACTATCCCAATGCAACGATTCAAACGGTAGTCAAAAAACACCACGGTAAAGCGTACGCTGTGGAACTTTCCGACGGCACTATTCTGATCTTTAAAGCGGACGGCTCCTTGATTGGAACCTGCGACACACTGTCTTCCGGTCCGCATCATGGCCCTGGGGACCATCCGTATGATGGCGGTTGCCTGGGTGGCGATACGGTCACTGTGGCTGCCCTGGATCAAGCGGCCGTGGATTATATAACAGCCAACTATCCCAACGAAACGATCCAGACGGTGGTCAGCAAGTTCGACGGCAAAGCATTCGCCGTGGAACTCTCCGATGGCACGGTTCTGATTTTTAAGGCCGATGGTACGTTCGTAGGCACTTGCCCGGGTGGCCCGGGTAACGGTCCCGGCGATGATCCGCATGATGGCGGTTGCCTGGGTGGCGATACCCTTACGGTGGCAGACTTGCCGCAAGCGGCCGTGGATTATGCGGCAGCCAACTATCCCAACGAAACGATCCAGACGGTGGTCAGCAAGTTCGATGGCAAAGCATTCGCCGTGGAACTCTCCGATGGCACGGTCCTGATCTTTAAAGCCGACGGTACATTTGTTGGTACTTGTCCGGGTGGCCCGGGCAATGGCCCTGGCGGTGGACATTCCGGTGGTGGACACACAGGTGGTGGCCCCGGTGGTGGCGGCCCTGGTGGTCCGCATGGCGGTGGTGGCCCGGGTGGGCATCACTAGGCCAATAATTCATTAAGGTAAAGTGGTTTATAGGAGTGGTGATACTTTGTGCATTGTCGGCGTGACTCGCAGTCACGCCGACAATAGACTAACCACACCCACCTCTAGTTTTTCGCAAACCACTTTTTTTCAGTTGTAACTGCGAAGCCGCAGAGCGCAAAGTTTCAGACTTTGTGCCTGCGGCTTCGCAGTTTTTATTATGGTTGATCAACTGTTTCCGGGTAAATTATCGTTGGGTTGCTCCACAATCTGGTGAGGTAACGTCATTCCTCTCCCTGACAGCATTTTTGTCTTTTGGGACGTTACCTTAAAAACCGAAATTGTACTATGAAAAACCTGTACGTAACCCTCATTATCGCAGCCTGCCTGTCGTCTTGTGTAACTACCACCATCCCGCAACTGGTTATTCCGGAAAGCCGCACCCAGTTTGATGGCGGCATTGGTTGGAACAATGTTGGCGGGCAAGTCAACATGCAAGGCACGTTCTTCTCTCATTTGGTGCTTGGAGGCGCCGCCACCTGGAATTTCGGCCCGGGGCCGGTGCGCTATGCCGAAGCACGGCTGGGTACCGTGTTGCCTCGCCATGCTGATATGCTTACCCTTGCTTATGGTAAGGGTAAATGCGACCTTTTCCTTTCGTTTCCAGCCGGAGGCCCGGATTCCGACAATATGCCGGATAATTACTACGCGGATTTTCACAAGTTGGCCCTGGCCTGGAACCACGAATTCAAACGGGAAAAATGGAGTTGGGGTACCCTGCTAAACCTGGCCCATTACTGGGGACAGGAAATGTTTACGTTCAACCATTACGGCGGCCATCGCGACCGGCCATTCCAGGGGCCCTTTCGAGCTGAAGCCCTGGTGTATTTCCGACTTGGCCAAAAACGAAATTTGAATGTGGCCCTTGGACTGACTGCTGGCTCGAAAATGCGCGATCAGTTGAATACGGATGTACCGGTATTTACCACAACCCCAATGTTCATCGGGTTGGGGTATGCGTTTTCTGTAAAAGGGAAATCATAACAAATTTCCATACCGGGCACACAAAAAAGCGGGCCAATCCGATAAATCGGATCGGCCCTGGTTCAGGGCTAATTCCCCGTGTTGTTTATCTGTACTGTTACTCTGAAAGGATAAGTTTTCCCGAATACGTTTGCAGCCCGTCTGTTGCCTGCAGGAGGTATAGGCCCGTGGCAAGCCGGGGCAATACCAAATCGGTAGTTCCATTGATCAACCGGGTTTGAAATACTTCCTGGCCCATGTTGTTGGTCATTCTAACTAAAAACCCGGTGTTCGAATTCACTGGCAGGCCATCGATCCGGATGCGGTCGCGGGCCGGATTTGGGAAAACGGTTAACGGAAGGCTGTGCGGCGCCCCGACAGCAGTCAACGCTGCGCCGCCATGCAGGTAAAATGCTGAAAACCCATCCACCGCAAACGTGCCAGCCAGATCACCGGATGCATTAACGGGATAGGTCCCCATGTTCATCAGCAAGGTTCCCCCTTCCTGATAATCGCCGCAGCTGGCGCCGGATACTTTGGTGGCCTGTAATTGACCGGGGTCGGTTGGCGCGCCTGCCGTATTGGCCAGTGTTTCCCACTCGTTTTTCCCAAACAACAGCCTGACGTATACCGGGCTGACGGGTTGATTTTCCACCGTAATCGTCCAGTTCCGGTCGAGGTATGGATTGCCGGCGGCATCGGTGCGCACCGCATCGCCGTTGACCATAAATTCGGCGTTGATGGTTCCTAACACATTGCCCATATCGTTTACAGCCACTACAGCGCGCTGCTGCTGATCCATCAGGAAAACCCAGGCGCCGGTACCGGTCGACTGCACCGGAGTAACGGGTATTTCACCACAAGCGAAGGCCTGGTTCGACTGGCCGGAAATCGCACAACTGATATTCGGGTCGCTGAGCGCAATGGAAAACTGCCCCATGGCGCCACTGTGGCCATCAATTTGCACCCAGTAGTTTTGTCCGGCTTCCAGACAAGTCAGCGTTAGTCCGGATGCGCCATCGGGATCGCCGGGAAGGTCGTCATTGGCTGCCACAAGTACCCAGTTGCCATTAATTTGTTCCCAAACGGCCAACTGGGTGTTCATGCCGGCGGTGCGCAATTCCGCGCTACCCGAAGCGGGCGCCTGAAAGGTGAACCACACACTGTGCTCGGCGCCCTGCCCGTCGCACCAGGTATTCGGGTCGGTACAATTTGCCGAAGGCATAGGGGCCGGTTCGTTCGCTTCGGCCGTTGCGTTCACATTGGACCAGTACACTGCACAGGCGCCGCCGGCGTCGAGCGGCGCGGCATCGGCGATGTTGTCATTCGGCGGTGCAATTGTCTGGAGATCACAGCCGTCACCATTGGTGATGATAATGTATGATTCGGCATAATTCTGCCTTCCGCAGGCATCTGTTACCCAGAGTTGGAAAAGATTGGTCCCCAGATCATCACAGGTGAACGTGCGGGTGATATCATTGGTATCGGCGGAAAAAGAAAAGCGCAAGGGCAGGCAGTCCGTACTATCCGGCACGCTGCCGGCATCGGTATCGGCGGCGTGTATAACCACTGTGCCGGCATAGCCTGGGGCAGCTGCCAAACCGTGAGCCATCTGGGGATGCGGGGCATGAATATCACCGAAGCCGTCGCAATTTCCGCCGTTGTCCTGCAGGATGTAATACACCTCGGCATAGTTCTGTAGCCCGGTGCTATTGGTCGCCCAGATTTGAATGAGGTTGACACCCGGCATGGTGCAATCAACCGTCCGCTGCGTGTCGGTGGTGTCGGCGCTGAACGACAATTTAATGTCCGGATCATTGTTGCAGGCTGCTGTGCTAATATCCCACATGTCCGGAGAAATGCTCAACTCGGCACGGCCATTGAGGCTTAATGCCAGGCCGTTCCGGCAAACAACGATCGGCAGTTGGCCACCTGGCGAACCCGGGCAAACCCCCAGGTTATCCTGCACCAGAACATAGGATTCGGTATTCAAGGTAGCCATAGAACCGGTACTAAGCGACCGAATGTTGATCAGGGTGACCCCCAGTTCATTGCAATTGAAATTTTTAATCAGGCCGCTGAGGTCATTTGAAAAAGAATACTGCACACAGCTGTCAGGCGACGGGTTTGTTACCAGATAACGGGCAAAAACATAATTGTCCACATTGTCTGACAATGCAACGACAGCGCCATTGTACAGGAAGGAATTGATCGGGGTTTGAGCAGATAAAGCGGGAGCCATGGTTGCAAGGAGCACCAGTAGGCTAATCAGGCGGTTTGGCATATCAACGGAGAATTAGGTGAATAACATTAAAGATACCGATGGATATTGAATTGCTGCCTGAATATACGGTGGTGCGGAATAATATCTCTGCGCTTAAAACCCTCTGTGTTCCTCTGTTCCTCTGTGAGTCTGTGTGACATGAAAAAAGTTTCACGAAGGCTCATGGAGGAACACAGAGTATGTTGAGACAAATTAGTACGGCACCAATGGACCCAATATGGTCACTTTCGCAAACTAATCTTCCAAGGCATACCTGACCAAAATCAACTGATACACAATCGCGCATCATAACTGTTTTACCCGCGTCTGCTATACTTTGTTCTATAAAAATGCGTGATTATGCGGACGTTCACTACATGTTGTCTGTTGGTGTTTGCGCTTGCTACGGGTGAAGCGGGGTGGGCACAATCGGCGCGCCTGCCTTTGGAAATTACCCTTTTTGACAATGCAACCTTGCTGCCAGGCAGTGCAACGCTGGGGGTAGTGGGCATCCCGGTGCATCCCGGTATTTCGGCAGGCACGGAATGGCGCTATAACAACAACCCGAAAAACACGTGGTATCAAACGGCCCGCGCCGCCTACCATTATCATCGCTACGTCCAACACGCCATTCAATTGTACAGTGAATTTGGCTACCGCCGGCAAATCCGGCATTTTGACGGCGGGCTGCGGTTGGGTATCGGTTACCTGCACGCGATTCCGGCCAATAAAATTTTCGAACTGAACAGCCAGGGGCAATATGCCCGGCAGCGATCGATCGGGCGCCCCCAGTTTATGGCTACCTCGGCACTTGCATTAGGCTACCGAATTGCCGGTTTGCCGGAGGCGCCAGTGCGCATTGTACTCGCTTGCCAGTTTTATGTTCAAATGCCCTTCTCGCCGGGATATGTACCCCTGGTGCCCAATACAGCCCTGCACCTGGGACTTAGTTTCCCCTTTTTTAAACATTGAATGCCATGAAACGCCTGCTATTTATAGTTAGCCTGCTTGCCACATTGATGGTTGCGCACGGCTGTAAGGAATCCGAACTGAACGACACCGTGCAGTGCAACCTCTCCAACGACAGCAGTTCCCTGCACCCGCGCGGACCACAGTTTCAGGCTGTGCTCGATAATTACACACACCGGGGGCTTCCGGGCATTGCCCTGCTGGTACGCGATGCCAACGGGCGCTGGATGGGCGCTTCAGGCATGGCTGACTTAGACGCCGGCATTGCCATGCAACCCTGCCACGTGTCAAAAATTGCCAGTGTCACCAAGCTGTTTATCGGTGTGCTGGTTATGCAACTGGTGGAAGAAGGCGTGCTCGACCTCGACGCACCGATTGCACGCTGGGTGCCCGCCCACTACATCAACGACATTGCCAATGCCCGTGAAAGCACCCTGCGGATGCTGCTCAACCACAGCAGCGGCATTGCCGATGTGATCGACGATCAACAGTTTTACCTCCAGGTGCTCAACAACCCGGCCAAACACTGGACGGAAGAAGAATTACTCGATTTTGTTTGCGGTGACGAACCCCTGTTTAGCCCCGCAGGCGATTCGGTAGATTATTCCAACACAAACCTGTTGCTGGCCGCCCTCATCATTGAAAAAGCCACCGGCCGCCAGCATCAGGATCTCCTGCACAAACGCATTCTCAACCCTCTGGCACTGGACCATACCTTCTACCAACCCCACGACCCACTGCCACCCTCTACCGCACACGGCTATTTCGACTTGTATCACAACAATACACTGGTCGATATGAGCAGTTTTAATACCGGCAGCGGCAACGGCTATGGCGGCATGTACTCTAATGTGTTGGATATGCAGGTTTTTATTGAAACACTCCTGCGCCAAAAGACGCTGCTCCCCGCCGCCGCCTTGCAGGAAATGCAAACGGTATACATCGGCGACGAGGCCGAAAATGAATTTTACGGGGTTTCACTGCGGAAGGAATTCTTCGGAAAAAACCGCCAGTGGATTGGGTACGGGCACCGCGGCCGCGACCTGGCCTATTCCGCCGATCTGTATTATTTCCCGGCTCAGGACATTACCGTGGCGCTGATTGTTAATTACGGAACCGATGCAAAAAGCGATTTGCGTGAACTGTTTTTTGAATTCAGAGAAAACCTGTTTGACGCAATTTTGAATTGAAAACCCAAAAGATTAGTCAGCCGAATATTCCGTTTCACCCTGTTTCAACGGCAGTGCCTGCATGGCTCGTTCCGTGATCGACGTGATCGTCAGCGCCGGATTTACCCCGGGGTTTGCCGAGATCATAGAGCCGTCGCAAACCAGCATGTTTTCGTAGCCAAACACGTGGTTTTGGCTGTCGATTACGCCATCTGCCGCCGTAGCACCCATAACCGCCCCGCCCAGGATATGCGCTGTGCCGGGGATGCCTGCCACCGGAGTCAGGAAAAAAGCCGTCGCTTTTCCCCGCACAATTTTTTCAAATTTCCGGGCCAACTCCGTGGCGCGGGGAATGAAGGCTGTGGGTTTGTCCGTCCCGACGATGTGCGTGCGCAGGCCGCCCCAACGGCTGCGGACAAAGGTGACTGTGCTGTCCAGCGTTTGCATGAACAACAGGATGCTGCTGCTTTTCGCCCAGTCTTTCACCCACAGGTATTTCCAGTAGCTGCGCGGGTTCAGGGCCAGTTCGCGGATAATTTTTAACAAGCGAACCAGCGTGTTTCGCCCTTCCACATAAGGCAACAGTGTGGGCCGCCAGGCGCCCGAACCGGGGCCATAACGACAAACTTCGAGGTGGCTGTCGGGGTCGGTATGCAAGATGGAACCGATGGCCACACCTTTCGACATATCGGCTTGCCCGTCCAGTTGGGTGACCATGATCAGGCTTTCATTGTTGGTGCGGATATCCTGGCCGACCCGGTCGGACAAGCGCGGCAACGAAGTTTTTTTGAGTTTCAACAACAACCGCACGGTGCCCAGCACCCCTCCGGAAAACACAACCCCTTTCGTGTGGAGGGTTTTGCGCTGCGCAAACAAGCCGGTAGACGATCGGAAGGTCACTGCATAGCCCGTGCTGCCGTCGGCATTGTCGAGCGGGCGCACGTCGGTAACCTGATGCTCGGCCAAAATTTCGGCGCCCTGTTGTTGCGCCAGGTGGAGGTAGTTTTTGTCGAGGGTGTTTTTCGAATTGTGCCGGCAACCGGTCATGCAGCTGCCGCAAAAATGGCAGCCTGTGCGGTCGGGGCCTTTGCCGCCAAAGTACGGGTCGGGCACGGTCACGCCGGGTTCGCCGAAGTACACCGCCACATTGGTCGGTGCAAAATGCGCCTCCTGGCCGATCTCCCGGGCAAGCGTTTGCAGGGCCCTGTCGTTGTCGAACAACTTCGGGTTTTGTGCGGCGCCGAGCATGCGGCGGGCAGTATCGTAGTGGGGCGCCAGTTCGGACTGCCAGTCGGCCAGGCCCTTCCAGCTGCCGGAGTTAAAAAACGCGGGCTTAGGCACCGGCAAGGTGTTCGCATACACCAGCGAACCGCCGCCAACCCCCGTACCGGAAATAAAGGCCACATGCCGGAAAATGCTGATATTCATAATGCCAAACCAGCGCAGGAACGGCAGCCACAGCCATTTGGACAACTGCCAGTTGGTGCGGGCAAAGTCGCCGGCCCGGTACCATTTCCCTTTTTCAATGACAAGCACCTTGTACCCTTTTTCTGCCAGGCGCAGGGCGCTGACCGAGCCGCCGAAGCCGGAACCGATGATGATGTAGTCGTAGTGGTGTTGCATAGCGAATGTGTTTACCGGACAGCGCGAAAATAAACTATCGGCTTGCTTTAATGGCGCTGATTGTCGCCGTTTCCGGTAAAACAGGTGCCCGGAGCCGTGCGGTCCACACCCGGTTTGGGTTTCGGCTGAACATCCGCGCATTGGAATCCAGGGAGATCCATTGTTGATGCGTGGATTGTACACCGCTTAGTTGAAACCAAACCATTTGCTTGCCCAGCTCATCGGGCACATCGGCAGCGCAAACAAAACCCTCGATTTTTGCACCGGCGGGAATGCCAAGTTCATGGCTGATACGGACTGATTCCACGACCGTAAAGTGTAAGCGATCACCTTCCTGCAATACGCCGGCGGACTCGTCACCCGGCGTATCGAGCTGAAATCGCAGGGAAATGCCTGCGGGTAGCAAATTTGCCGTTTCCGGAGCATGGTTTGGCAGTTGAGCAAAAAGCCCGCAGGCGATCGCCAAAAACAGTTGACAAAACAAGTAGCGCATAACCCGGGGATTTTAAGGAAGGTAAATCGTTTCGTTGTTCATCAGCGATGCCGTCATGGTTTGCCCCGGCTCGACGTACATGCTTTCTCCGGGGAACAGACCGGTAAACGTCTGTTCGTTTCCGTGTAAGGCAACCAAACGTCCGTCTATCGTTTGCACGGCAGTAACTTCGAGCGCAAGCGACTCCGGAAAATTGTAGGTATTTTTCCGGATGCTTTTAACGCGCCCAATCGCAAGCGCGCCGGTGCTGATAACAACCTGACCATCTACGACTACATTGGCACGGACCCGAAAAAGCACCTGTTTCCCAATGGTGGCCCGTTCGGACGCGGTGCGCTCGGCGGTTTCTAAAAGCACCAGCGTACCGGTGGGTAAAGTGATACATTTGGGGGGCTGGTGGTTGTGGATTGGTGTGTTTGCAAAAACCTGCGGGTTGCGGATGGCAACAAGGCAAAGTACATTTAGCCAAATGATCAGGACACGTTTCATGTTCAATAAAAATTTTAAGGTGAAAAAACAGCGAATTGACATGAGTAGGTGGATTGACAATAGCTCCGGTACCCACTGGTGGCAGGATAAATTGTTTTTCCCGCGGTAGTGTCGGCGTGACTCGCAGTCACGCCGACACTTGCCTTCAAGGAACATGCGTTTTTTTTACCGGGTACTTAAACACTATTTTTTCCACAAATACCTAGATAACCGCCTGGCCGGTTGCTTTATGAGAACAATTACACTTATACATTGTCGCCTTTTTGTACAAATCCTGGTGCTGCTCTTGCCGGCTACTATTCAGGCAAGTCTGGCAATTCCACTGCCGATACATACCGACTCCAGTATTCTGCTTCCCCGGGGCACGCCCGTCAGCCTGGAATTACTGGAACCCGCCAGTTCGAATAACCTGCAAGTGGGCAATGTCGTCGAATTGAGCGTGTATGTGCCGGTGACCGTGGGCGATCTGACGCTGATAAAACCCAATGTTTACGCCGAAGGCGAAGTGGTACGCGTGCGCAAGGCCGGTATTTTTGGCCGGCCCGGATCGGTGACCCTCCAGGCAGTTAGCGTCAAAGCGACGGATGGCCAAAGCATTCCGCTGGAAAGTATCGAGTTGACGCAAACGGGGAAAGACCGCCGGGCACTGGCCTGGGCGGGCAGCCTGATCCTGCCTGCTGTTGGCGTGTTCCTGGCGGCAACAAATCCCGTAGCGGCGGCTTTTACGCTGCCGGCGCTGGGGTTCGGCCTTTTGATCAAGGGAAAGGACGTCCAAATACCGGCTAAAACCAAAGTGCGCGCATTTGTCAAACGCGATGTTTTGATCCGGCTTTAAGCCGGCTTCCAAACACTTCATTTTTATATTTGCTTTATGAAAAAGCATGTGCTGCTCATCCTATTTGGGGGATTCTGGTTGTGCGGAATTGCCCAGCCTGCCGACACGACCATTGCTGTCTTGTGGGATTCCATTTACCATGCCGACCGCGCGGAAGTGGTCAACGATGTGATCATACTCCCCAGCCGGAATATTGTGGTGGTCGGTTCTGCGCTCGACGCTGGAAATAACCGCGACGGGTTGTTTATCCTGCTCGACACCAGCGGCCGGGTGTTGATTCGGAAATACATCGGAAAGGCCTTGCGCGACGATGTTTTTTGGGGCGCTGCCGAAGCCGAAGACGGTACGTTTTATCTCGTCGGACATGTATATGCCGGCCCGGAATTCGGCAATCAGGCCTGGATCGTCCGGCTAAATGATGCCGGGGAGGAAATTCCCATGCCGGAAAATTATTTCGGCGGCCAGGGTGACGACCGGTTTTTAAAAATCGTCTGGACCAATTCGAATCGCGGGTTGATCGCCGCAACGAAAGCGGCATCGCCACCCGGCTACCTCCCCTTGTATCAGGTAAACGGCAATACCGTCACCGAAATGGCTTCGCTGGGCGATGGCATGGTGGAAGACATGGTGGTCATGGAAAAAAATCCGGCAAGCAGCGGTGTTTGGCTGGCCGGCAATGCGCGAAAATCGGACATAACCCGAAAAGGCGATGTCTGGATATGTAAGGTAGACGACCGGGGAGCGCCGCTGATCACCGACAAACTTTCGGGGCGCTACTACAAACGCCTGCGGGGCGGCTCGGGCGACTTTTCCGGGCACCTGCGCTTGGCCGGCGAAGTGTATGGCTCTATTACCGGGGATAGCGACGGCTGGATCGGAGAGTACGTTCCCGGGCAAAAAAAGCAGGAAAAACCGGATTACTTCGGGGAAGACTACAACGACTACGCCAACTTCCTGTACCTGACCCCGTTGGAAGACAAATGGGTGGTGATGAGCAATCCGAGCACCCAGGGGGTATCGGTCATGGTGTACAAAGGCGGCAATTTGAAGGAACGCGCCATTTTTGACATTTCAAGGCAATCCCGCTTTGATCTGGTAAAATTGCTTCAAAAGAAAATAAACACCTACCTGCTGGTTGGCACCGGCTTCGATGCTTCCCGGAAATCCGAGGCCATCCGGATAACCAGCATTTATGACAAAGAAACGTTCAGCTGGCGCGGCAGGCCGGTCATTGAAGTGTCCGACATCCAATTTTCCGACGACAGCGGCAACCAAACACTGGAAGCAGATGAATACGGCGCGGTGCGCTTTCGGCTGAAAAACACCGGGAGCGTCCCACTCCAGGAGGGGGTGATCCGCGCAGAATTGATCCAAAAAGTAAACGGGTTAACCGTTAAAAGGCCCTACCAGGTCATCCCGTTTTTACCGGCAGGCGGCGAAAAAATATGCGCGGTATCGGTCTATGGGGAGAAAGACCTGGACAAGGGGACGGCAACCCTGCGCATCACCGTGGAGTCGTCCAGCATGGAACCCAAATCGTACACCGCCGAAGTGCCTTGCCGGACGCAGAAAACGCCCGCGCCCGACGGCGTAACGATCAATTATGTCACCCCCCGCCTGGTCAATCAGAGCGGTAGCAATGTCCGCGAGTTTGAAGCGACCGACAAAATGTACCCCGTGGAAACCACCATAAACACCTCGAATGGCCAGGCCAGGGTGACCAATGCCCGGATATTTGTCAACCGGACACCGCTAAACGACCAGAAGGCCCAGCCCCAGTTGTCCGACCCGATTGCCCACGCCGATCAACGCCGGTTTACGTATTACTTCAAATCGCAGGTGCCGCTGGAAGAGGGCCGGAACGTTATTTATATCGAATTTGACGGCTATCAGTCCGACTCCATCGTTGTCTATTTTGCGCCCAAACTGCCCAACCTCCATGTGCTGGCGATCGGTGTTCCGGCAGATGACCTGAAATACACCACCAAGGATGCCCGGGATTTTGCGGAAGCCATTAGCGCTCAAAACGGGCTCGGGCTGTTCAACCGGATCAATGTTCAGGTGTACGCCAATTACGATTCAACCACCAACAACGCCCTGTCTATTGCCTTTCAATCGCTGCGCGACGCGGCGTTTAACGGGCAGATAAAACCAAACGACTTCATCGTGGTGTTTTTGTCGAGCCACGGCGACAGGGGCAAAGACGGGCGGTTTTACCTGCAATCTTCGGGCTGTAACCCCAAGTACGAATCGACGATGTTCGACTATGAGTACTACATTTCCCGGTACCTGAATCCGATCAATTGCAAGCACAAAATCCTCTTTGTCGACGCCTGCCACAGTGGTGCGGCGCGTGGCCAGGATCCGAACAACCCGGAAGGCGGTTCCAAGGGGCCCGGTCAGCAGGAATTGGCCAAGGCCTTGTTCCAGGCAAATACGGCTGCTGAGGGAATGGCAATTTTCACTTCCTGCTCCTCCAACGAACTGTCTTACGAGCACAGCAGCTGGCAAAACGGCGCATTTACCGAGGCTTTGCTGGAAGCGTTTACCGAGGGTAAAGCATTCGGCATCGACCAGGGTTCGTGGTTGAAAACCGAGGGGCAGTACACGCCGGAGCCCGACGATATTATTACCATCGATGAATTAAAAGCCTTTTTGGAAACCCGTGTGCCGGCCCTGGTGCAGGAAAAATTCAACCCGAATTTCACCCAGCACCCCGAGATCAAAGTGGACGCGCAAAAAATGAACCTGTCTTTCATCATCCTCAAATGAATCCAATCATGAAAACCCGCCTTACCTGTTGCCTGTTCCTGTTCATCCTGTTTTCCGCTTCCGGGTCGGCCCAGCAAACGCCCTATGCGAGTTTCTACCGCGCCAACTGGCAAATGGTTAATCCAGCTGCCATAGACCGCTCGTACTACCTGAGCCGGCACCACAATACGCTGGTCTTCAACTCTGCTTTTCGCCAGCAATGGATCGGCGTGGACGGCGCCCCGCGCACGTACTTTGCCTCGGTCGAATGGTGTCCGGAACAGGAATCCAAATATGTGCCCGGCATGAAACTGGGCGGTACGCTTATCCGCGACCGGACCGACGCCATCAGCACCACCTCCTTTTTGGCCAACTACGGCTACTTTTTCCACCTGGGGCGCAGCCAGGGCCACGTCTTGCACCTGGGGCTCAGTGGCCGGATCAACCAATACCATATCGACGCGGAAGCGCTCCGCCTGAAAGACAATAACGACCCCGTGTACCAGGGCATTCAAGCCCAACCCAACTACCTCTACGGCGACGTAGCACTGGGCATGCTGTACCGGGTCGGCCAATATTTTTATGCCGGCCTGTCTATCCCCTCGGCCTTGAAGGTGAACATGTCCCGGCAATCGGACAGCCTGAACATCGCCAGGGAAATCCGCCGCCACTATTTTGCGATGACGGGCGGTTATATTCCCTTCGGCCCGGAGGATCCCACCGACCGCGACAAACTGCTGTACACCTTTGAGCCGTCGTTCTGGATGCGGTATGTGCCAGGTGTGGAATACAGCACGCTCTTCAATGGCGCGCCCTTCAGTTTCGACGCCAACTTGCGGGTGCATTACCGGAACCAGTTCTGGGTGGGCGTCGGCTATGGCTCCAACCACAATGCCCAGGTTGAAACAGGCTTCACCGTGCGCTGGAACGACCACCCCAACGATGTCGGCACCCGCCTGCAGGCCGGACTGGCCTATAGTTTTCCTGCCGGGAATAAGCTGCTGGCAATCGGGCATTCTTTTGAACTGACGCTTTCTTATTGGGGTTTGTAATTTTCGGGTTGATTTTGCACCACGGAGGCATGGAGGGCATAGCCATCAACTAAATACCACAGTGTTTAAAGTAACAAAGTAGTATTTAGTTGATGGCTATGGGGGATGGGGTTTGCCCTTCTGGAGGGCTGGGGTAGGTAGTTCTAAGTCTCCAGCCTTATACCAACCGAATTTCGTTTATTTTGCCTATTTCGTTTATTTCGATTATTTTTGTACTCGATTTAAAACGTAACGGCATCATCCATGGACTCGACAATTGATTTAGCAAAACCCTCCAAAGCGGAACAGAAGGTGGCGATGGAATCTTACGAAGCGCTTGCGGAGGTTCTTGAAAGGCTGCATACGGAGAACCCTGAAATTGAAATTGAGGAAACAAAGGAAAAGATCAGGGTCCCGGTGAAGTTCTTGAAGTTGCTTGCCCAAATTTTAAAGGAAACCAGCCAGGGCAGGCCAATTTCCATTGTTCCCATTGCAACCGAAATGACCACACAAGCTGCTGCTGATTTGCTTGGTTGTTCCCGCCCGCATTTAGTGAAACTGCTTGAAGCGGGCGAAATTAACCATGTGAAAATAGGAAAGCACCGGCGTGTAAAATTTGAAGATGTCCTTGCCTACAAGAAGCGAATGAAAGAACAGCAGCAGGAATTATTGATAAAAATTATGAACGCCGACGAAGAATCCGGATTGTATGATACATAGCGTGCGATTCACCTGTGTGCTTGACACAAATGTTATGCTGCCTATTGAAGTCCGCGACTTACTTTTTTGGTTTGCCCATGATGACTTGTACACGCCAAAATGGAGCAAGCATATTTTTGATGAATGGGAAGATGTAATGCGCAGAAAAAATGTGCCTGAAACAGAAATAAGGAAACGAATTGGGTGGGCAAATCAGGCATTTCCGGATGCCATGGTTGAAAATTATGAGGTCTTACTTGACGGGTTGAATCTACCCGACCCAAAAGACCGGCATGTTTTGGCAGCAGCCATTAAGACCAGTGCGAATATTATTGTTACGAACAACTTAAAGGATTTTCCGGAAGCGTATATCGCAACCTATGGGCTCTCAGCCAAAAACGCGGACACCTTTTTAACTGAAACGATCGATTTAAATCCGGATGTGGCAGTAAACTCCTTTCGAAAGCTGGTACTCAACAGGCGGAATCCCAATTTGGATGAATTTGACGTCTTGGATCGCCTGCGAAAAAACGGGTTAGACGATACTGCAAATTATTTGCACGCATTGTTGTAAGAGCATGTTAGGGATGAAGACTTCCCGGCGCGGTGTACTTATTTTGTCCGATACTGTCCATGTCGTCTAAGATTTTGCTGTGGGGCTTGGCGACCTGCGTAAGTTGGTTTATTTTTAGGCTCGCCAATTATAAATCCCGGATGGTACACAGCGCTCCAAATTAACTGTCAATCCCCCTGCATTTGAACTTTTTTGGGTTCTGGTGCAGGGGGATTTTTGTGTTTTATTGGACGTGGTGGAAGGTACGGGTTTAGGCGGGATACCTGAAGATGACGAGGTGAAAGGTGGATTTCGGTTTTGGGGTTTTTGTTTTGGGTGTACAAAAGTTCAACGAAAAAAGAATCTAAAACAAAATATGGGATTTTGGATTGAAAAGATTAGACAATTTGGAAAAATTAATTCATCCAGTTGGACTTATATATTGACCGCCAGAGTGAAAAGGCTGTTCGCCTGCTCAAGCAATTTAACCACAGAGAACGCAGAAATAATAAAAATGCCTGGCAGAAAATATTGTTGACTGTTAATGCTTCAGTCAATAATTAATCCGGACTGCATTATTTATATTTTCCGATCAATATCGTTGAACAAAATCAGAACGAACTGAGAGACTTAAAGAATATAGATAGCAAAATACCAATAAATGAATTTTTTGTCTTAACTATCAAAAACTGAATGGAAAACTTTCGTGAATTCCAAGACATACGATTTATGTGACAAAGGCATTCAAATGGGATACGAGAACTTATAACCAACGATACGTACTTCTTGCTTGATACGATAAATAGCAAATTTAGCTTTAATTTATTTAAATCTTTCGAAATAGCGAATAGAGCAAAGGATTTTGCTGACGACAAAGAAAAGAGTAGTAGAAAAGGATGTTTATGACGCATACTTGGGGAAAAATGGAAATACAAAGTGAAATTACAACAATTAATAATCGTTGAGAAAAAGGTGATTATGTTGGAGATGATAACATAAAATACCTATTGTCTGTTCCAATGCTATGCGTGATGAATTGGATATCAAGTGTCCTATCATTATTCAAAGAACGTTAAAACTAGTTCTGAACGATTTGGCAACTAAATTGAAAATTTTCAATCGGGTAATATCGAATTGTTATAAATGTTGAGACGGTCTCGAGCAAAATCAATTCAAATACTTAAAAGCCACAACAATGAACTCAACGCCAACCGACGAAGCCCTAACCCGTAAAGACGCACAGTATGGGAATCTTGGTTCGCTGTGATAATACAAAATTGAATCTAAGATGCTGCGGTGAAATGGCATGGAAACCAATAAAATCAAGATGATCAGATTCCGGAAATATTCAAAATATAGATCAAATGTACCTGTTTTAGCAAACACATTATGATAAATGGGAGATATAAAGCGTCTTTGGAATAATTCAATTGTAAACAAAAGTTTGCTCAAAAGATTGAACAGGACTTGGTAGATGAAGAGAAAAAAGATTCTTGTTGATTAACCGCTAATGGCAAATACAAGGTTAATAATTTTTGCACTGGAAAAAAACACAGAAAAATAGAGGTTTGAGTAATATTTTGGATTAGACCCAACAAAGACAAAGTCAACAAATTGAAGATCTATTAAGTAATTTCCCCAAAGATTAGTAACAATGTATTCCTTTATTGAAGGATGGAGTAGAAATCTGTTAAAAGAGCTTCCACATGATGACATATAAGTCTTCAAACAAGATTATAAACTCGAAAGACAGGGAAGTATTGTATTCAAATGAAATTTATGACTACATTTTGATGAATAATTACCAAAAGAACGAAAATTTTGTGAAGGAGAGAATAACTGAGATTCGCAAGGCATCTATTTCAAAACTAGACCTAACGGCATTTTTTTTTATATATAACCATATCTAAAATAACCTATCGAGTTGCTCTTTGAAAAATACTGATTTCTTCAACAAGAAGAAACCCTTAAAAGTGGGATATAATTTCAATTACGGATTCCACCTATGAGAAAGTTTATTCATTTAGTTGTTATGGCGGATTTAGATTTTACACGATTTATAGTAGCTGATGATAAGTTTGAAATACAATTGGGAAGAATTGAAGAGTTAGTGAACGTAGAAAGAATGGAAAGCCTGAAGTATATGGAGTTAAAAATTGACCATATTATTTTGATCAAGAGATTTGATACAGAAATGAAATAAGAGACTGAACAAATAGTGAATTCAGTGCTTGGTTTGGGAGATCGACAATAATTGCCGCAACACTATATTTTCCTTCAATATTGCTACAATCTAAATACAATGAACTTGAAAAATTAAAGCCTCTTTCAATGATTTTCCTCGACCTAGTCGCAATCTGATGGTATTCAAAATCCATTTTATGACAGACATTAGAATAATACATAAAAGAAATCGCGAAAAGAAAATAAACCGTGAACAACGCTCCCTTGTAAACAACCTCACTAAACGCGTCGGTGTCGGAAGCTTCGTTGCAAACCATCAAAAAACACAATAACAACAGGAACAATAATAGGTAAGATACCAGATAATTTAGCCCGATTAATATCGCAGATAGAGTGCCCTCCCTGACTCCGTGGTCCAAATTTGAAATCCCACCCTCCCATACGGGGAAAATGATATGACCGCGTTTACACGGACTCACCCATAGCGCCGAACCAAACGCCAACCAACAAAAAACAAAAACGCCAATCCGGCAACACCCAAAAAAATTGTACCCGCCCTGCCGTGCCCGCCAGGCGCCACCACCGGATTACCGCTGCCAAAAGCCGCGAAACCCGCCCAATAAAACGGATGCGCTTTCAAACCACCTGCCTCAGCCAGGTAGCTGCGCCGGGCTTTGGCCAGCGCTTCAAAGGTGGACGCGCCAGCCCGCAAATTCCGGAAAAAAGCCGCCATGAGCTGCGGGGTTTGCTGGTCATCCACGTTCCAAAAGGAGGCAACTACCGTACGCGCACCGGCCGTCTGAAAGGCGCGGGCCAGGCTCACGATACCTTCGCCGCGGTACAACTTTCCGGACGCGCTTTCGCAGGCGCTGAGCACGACCAATTCGGCTCGCAAGTGCAAGTTGTAGATTTCCGAGACAAACAACAGGTTGTCGGCGCCGTCGGCGCCGGTGGAATCGCCGGCCGGCTGGCTGAAGGCCGCAAACGAATACTCCGGCCGGCGGTGGTGCATCTGGCTGTGCGTCGATAACAAGATCAGGCCATATTGGCCGGCAATGGTCTGAAAGGTGTCCTCTCCGGCTCCTTCGCCCGAAAGCAAGGTCCCATCCCAAATGGCCCGCACGGTTTCGGCTTCGCGGCTGTTGTTTTGCAGGGCATCCAGGCCCCAGCGGTTGGGTGCAAACCGCGGCGCTACCGCCAGCAAGCCGCTCGCTGCCGGCCAATTTCGCGTCGCAAGCGTCAGCCAGGCCATCGCCGAGTGCGCATAGCCGGTGCGATAGGCATGCAGCAAATACCGGTGGCTGCCAAAGCGGTGCGCCTGCGCTCCGGCGCGGGTGATCAGGGCTTCAAAAGGCAGGTAGCAGAGCGCGCCGTCGGGCACAATGATCAACTCCTCCCGGAGCCAGGGAAGTGCCGGAGCGATGAGTGCCTGATAGAGCCCGCTGCCCAGCGCAGCCATTTCGGCAAACTGCCGGGAGGTTTGCCAACTGGGATCGGCCCGGCATAAGTTGAAAAAGGTAGCGATCTGGCGTTCCAGGCTATCGGACACCGCCAAGCTGCGCTGCAAAAAGGTGTCGCGCCGCAGCACGAACAGCACGAGTTGGTCTTGCCCCCAGTGGTAGGCCAGCATGGTTTGGCCGGGTTGCAGGGCTTGTCGGACGGCGGTCAGGTCCGGCTCCTGGTTCTTCAAGATTGCCCGGAGCCCATCGGCGGCATCCCCTGCTTGGGAGCGATCCAACTGCCGGCATTGCTCCGCCCAATAGCGGATGGAATCGTCGAGTCCGGCGGGTAGATGCAGGAGCCCCGGCAAACCCGGGTCGGCGCGGAAGGTATGCCGGTAGCGCAATTGCTGGAAATAGGCCAGTCGCTGGCGGGCCTGCTGAACGGCGGCCACCTGTTCCGGCAAGCTGCCCGGCGCCGACCAGTGCAGTGCCCGCCAGGCCAACTGCTGTTGGAAATTGCTTTTAAAGCTCTCCGACCAGCGCCAGGCTTCCACCGGGTCGGACAGGGCAAGACTGGCTTCCACGCCGAGATCGAACAGACGGCTGAAGGTGTGCTGCGCTTCCGGCAGGGAGTGCTCCGCCTCAAAATGTCCCTTCAGGTCTTCCAATTGCGCTACGGCCTGCCGGACACAGTCGAGCACCGTCTGCCAGGCCGCCTGCCCGCCGTCTTGCCGGGCCATTAGCCGGTAACAATCGGCCATCGCCGCGTAGGCCTGCACCGTTTCGTAGGGGAAGGGATTGACCAGCACCGGCCCGGCAACGCGCAACACCGCCAGGGCATTCCAGCAGGCATCCAGGGCCTGCGAGTAGTGCCCTGCAGCCATGGCCAGTTGGCCGCTTTGGTAGTGCAGGGCAAACTGCAAGCCGACGTCGTTTGGAGGTATTTGGGTCTGTGCCTGTTTTAGCCACTGCGTTGCCGCCGGGTAATCGCCGGTTTGTTGGGCAGCCCGGGCCAGGTTGAGCATGCAGGCGGCCTGGTCGGCGCCGGTATTGGGTAGCTTGCGCAGCATCGCCAGCGCTTTTTCGGCATAATAGGCGGCGGCCTGAAATTGCTTTTGATCGAGGTAACAGCCGGCCAGATTGCGGAATAGTCCGGCATTTTCGAAGGCGGGGGCGTACTCCGGACCGTACTCAAAATTCGCGTTGAGGGCCTCGGTAAAACAGGCCACTGCGCGTTCGGGGTCGCCGCCGTAGCGGGCTGCGAGGCCCAGGCCGTTCCACACACGAGAGCGACTGAACGGTTCGCCGGCAAAAAAAGGCAAGGCCGCCTGCAGGTTGAGCTCGGCGGCAAACAGATCGCCAAGGTCGAGTTGGGCCTGGCCCAGATTGTAGCGGATCTCGCCGCGGAGCCAATTGGGGCAATCCGGCGCCGCATCGCCTAATTGAAGCGCCCGTTTCCACAGCGGGATGGCTTGTTCGGGGAAGCCCAGCCGGGCGTATGCGGTAGCCTGAAGATTTAATACACGGATGTAGCGGGTTTGCAGGGTGTCGGCGGCGGCGTGCATGGCGGCCCGGGCGGTTTGCAGGAGCACGAGTGCGGAATCGAAGCGGCCGGTTTCGGAGTGCAGGGCGGCGCAGTTCAGGGTGGCTGAGATGACCGGGGCGGCGTGTCCGGGGTAGTGGCTGTGCGCTATTTGCGCCGCGTTGTTCCAAAAATAGGCCGCTTGGGTGTAGCGGCGTTGCAGGCGGTGGCTTTCGCCCAGGCTGGTGTACACGGCGATGAGGTTGGTGTCGGTACGGGAGAACCGCCGCTCGAGGATGCGCCGGCTGTGGTCGAGGGCTTGCAGGGCTTCGGGGTTGCGGCCCGTTTCGAGGTAGCAGTTTCCGATGTTGAGGTAGCTGTTTCCGACCGATTCGTGGGCAGCGCCCAGCGCCCGTGTGCGCAGGCGCAGCGCTTGTTGGTGGAGTGCCAGGGCCGCATCCGGTTGGCCTTCAAGACGCAGGGCAGAGGCTTTGAGCGTCAGGACTGCCGCCTTTTCGGCAGCCGGAAGGCCTGGTGCCTGATGAAGCAGGCGATTGCAGCTGTCGATCACCTGCTCCCGGGCGCCCTGGCTGAGCAAAACGCGCCATTGGGCCAGCTGGGCGTCGAGGGTTGAATTTTGGGCGCAGCCCCAAATTGGCAGGAAATAGCAAGTCAGGACAAAAGTTGCAAAGCCTTTCCTTAACATGGTCTAAGTACAAATTTCTACATTTACATAACAAAAGAAACCAACAATAATCATCCCGCCGAATGGGTACCGCTTCGGTAAAATCTCCACCAATATATGAATCCAGTTCGCATCGACGCGCATGACCTCGCTCAGGCGATCCGCAGCGGTGATCCGGCGCGCCGCAACCAGGCGTTTAAACAGCTGTATCTGAGTCCGACGGTGAACGGCAAACTGCGTGAATGGGCCAACACGTACAACCTGCGCAACCAGGACCCCGACGACGTGCTGCAGGAGGCGCTGATCCTGCTCGACAAGTTGGTTTGCGAGGGCGGGTTCCGGGCCGAAAGCAAAGTGGAAACGTTCCTGTTGGGCATCTGCCGCAACATGATCCGCGACAATGTCAAAAAAGTGCAGCGCGTGGTGTTGAAAGAAACGCTGCCCGAAACGGTACCGGACTCAGCCGAAGGGCTGGCCGACCACCTGGAATTGCAGGAGCTGAGCGAAGCCGGCAGTCGCCGCGACGCGGCCCTGGGCGATGCCCTGGCGCAGCTCACGGAAAAATGCCGCGATGCCCTGCGCCTGTACTACTACGAACGCCGGTCGATGGCGGAGATCGCCGAAGCCCGCGAACTGGCCAATGAAAAACAAGCCAAAAAAGCCGTGCACCGCTGCCGGGAGCAATTGCGCCAGCGCATCGAGGGCGACCCGGCATTGCATCATCTCATCAACTGACCCGCACCATGAACGATAATACAAACACCGACCGCATCGAAGCCTACCTCCTCGGGCAACTGTCCCCGGGGGAGGCCAGGGCCTTCGAACAGGAAATTGCTCAAAATCCCGCCCTGGCCACCGAGGTGGACAAACAACGCCTGGAGTTGCGCGCCATGGAATTGCTGGCCGAAGCGGAGTTGCGGGCCAATTTTCAGGACTGGAAAGCGGAAAAGTCCGGGGCGGAGGAATCCGGGGGCGGGACCAAGGTGGTGCCCATCAACAGCAACCGCCGCTTGATCTTTCGCATTGCTGCGGCGGCCAGCGTGCTGCTGCTCATCGGCTTTTTTGCCCAACGGTTGTTCACGGGCCCGGATCAGCAGCAACTGGCCAGCCAATACTTCGACGAAAGCGCCACCTCCGTGCGGGTGCGCGGCCGGGCCGACATACCGCCTGCGCTCCAGCCCGCGCTCGCCGGCATGGACGCCGGGAACTACCGCGACGCGCTTGCGGCCCTGCAAGCGGTGCAGGATTCGGCGCTGGCGGGGAAGGTGCTGTTGCTGGAAGGGGAGTGTTCTTTCCGCTTGAAGGATTTTGAGGGCGCGATCGGGAAATTCCGGGGGGCTGTGCGCAGCGGGGAGCCGGCGGAGCGGGAAGAGGCGGAGTACCTGTTGTTGCTGACGTATATGGCTTCCGGGGAGCATACGGCGGAGGCGGCGGAGTTGCGGAGTAGGATTTTGGGGGATGTGGGGCATGGGTATTATGGGAAGGTGCGGGGGATGTGAGTGCGTGCTTTATCCGCGAGCACACTTTTCAAATTTCCAATCTCAAATTTTCAATTTCAAATTAATCTTAACGGAAACTTTATTTTTTGAGCATTTGAAATTTTAATTGGAAAAGAAAAATTTGAAAAGTGGGTAGCCCTCGAATAGTTTGAAGAATACTATTAAGCCTTCTTAACTTGAATTAACAAGCAACTTCAATGATCAATACAATAGCGGTGGACTACCTAGCCCGACACCAATTAATTCTCATGAAGCAAATTCCCCATGTACTACTATCTACTCGAGTGAACCACTATGTATTCCTGGTTGTGGCTTTTCTCCTGCACTCTTTTTCAAATGCAAACGCTCAATGTACCGGTTACAATGTTTTGGAAACAGTAGTGTGCAGTAGTATTGCCGGTGACGTATGCGATTTAAACAGTGAATTTATTCCTGGAGACGCGCCCCTGGCCATGATCCGTCTTGATGAGGTAGAAGGCTCACACCAGGTGCGTATGAATTGGTACAACCCCTACCGGCTCATTGTATTTCTCCTGGGACTCTCCACTGACACTTAATTCATGAATTGTGGCTATTTTTTCTGGATTAGTACACCGGGAAATCTTCCTATTGACCCGGTTCTTGGCGGTTTTGGGAGGTCGAGTATTTGGTCCGGCAAAATGGCGGCGCTTTTCAAGTAGTCGATTCAGAACCGTTTTTACGGATGCAATTGCCCTG
The DNA here is from genome assembly GCA_020636075.1 of Lewinellaceae bacterium. GTDB lineage: Bacteria > Bacteroidota > Bacteroidia > Chitinophagales > Saprospiraceae > M3007. The sequence goes on from JACJYO010000003.1 coordinate 264,785, forward strand.
CATGGGTGGTACCGCCGGTATGCACCATTTCTGGCGAGTTGGTTAGTCCCTGTTTTGCTACTTGCTGGGATATACCAATAGGGGATATGCAACCGTGTTGTGACCTGACCATCACTTCAGCCATACCCAATTTATCCTGCGACAATCAAAGCGGTAGTATTGCTGTTAGTTGGACAGAGACCGCTATTGGGCAACATGAATTATGGGACTTTCAGCCGACCCTATACAACCAAAGCACTGGGATTTCAACTACAATATTTGATCTTGTTAACACATTTAATTTTACATTCGGGCAATTAACTCCTGGATACTATACAATAGAAGTCCAATACCTTGGCTGCCTTGCCTCAACAGATGTATATCTTCCCGAATACGAATCTCCAGTTTTAAATATTCAAACAACAGAACCAAACTGCCCTTTAGCAAACGGCAGCGCTACCATCGCCAACCCCGACCCAAATCATGTCTACCATTGGAGCAATGGCCAAACAGGAACTACAGCCTCCAATCTGGCAACCGGATCCTATACTTTGACTGTAACCGATATCCCCACGCTGTGCAAGACTTATTTTCCGGTTGTACTTGGATGCGCACCAACGGCTTGCGTTCCTCAATCTTCTTTATCTTCCGGGCTCCTCTTGCACTTACCTTTGGATGGGGATGCGAAGGATATTAGTAGCAACAACAACGATGGTATTATGGGAGGATTGCCGGTTTATAGTGCGGACCGAAAAGGAATGTCAAACAAGGCACTCCGATTTGATGGATTTAATGACTCTATATACCACCAACCCCATAACCGAACGCAGCGTATCCTTTTGGTTTCTTGCCGGCGCTGCTGCCCAAATGCCTTTATTCCAGGGTGGAAATGCCAGCGGCGCCACCGGGTCGGGGTATTTCATTGGCACCTACCAGCCGGGCGGGTTGCCGGGCGTGAGCTGGGACACGACCTATGGACTTGTTGTCGATTTCATTAACCATGGAGTATATATTCCATTTCCGGAAATGGTGAATGGTTGGCACCATATCGCTGTGTCCTGGGATGGCGCCAGTTCTTCCATCAAGGTATCCATAGACGGGCAATTCCCGCAAGGCTATTTGTACAATTCCGGTACCGGCGGTTTTGCTGCTTTGCCGGGCGGCCAACCCTTTTCCCTGGGCGTGGTTCCCAATCCCGCCGGTTCTGTAAAAACCCGTTTTGGAGTCAATTTTGGCACTAAACTCTGGAACACCGGACTTGATAAAATGAACGGTGCCCTCGATGAGGTGCGGATTTACAGCCGCGCGCTGACCGACGGCGAGATGCGCCTGCTGGCAGATACGTATGCCACCGCCACTCCTCCGGCCTTGTGTGCCGGCCAAACGACCGCGACGCTCAGTTGCCTGGTGCCTGGCGCCAATTCCTACCAATGGCGCAATCTGACAACCGGCGCCACCATAGGCACCAGCGCCTCCGTTTCCCCGGCGATCACTACCACCACATCCTTTGAAATAAGCGCCGTGGCAGGCGCCTGCATGTATAAGGATACGTTGGAAGTTTTGGTACTTACGCAATTACAAATAGGGAATATTACTACAACTGACTTGAGCGGGTCGTTTACGGTTAGCGGCGGGTTGCCGCAGGTGGATGGGTCGAATTATAGTTCGGTAACGATGACCTTGCAGGGGAATCCCGGAGTGTCGGCTACGCTGAGCACAGCGCCGTTTGGGCATGGGGAGACAGTTAGTTTTTTGGCGCCGGAGGCGGGGGTGTATATGGTGGGTGTGTCAGATGCTGCTGGGTGTAGTGGAACATCTACGATAACAATTATCAGTACTGGGAATTCTGGTCAAGATACTTTGCCACCTTGTATTGAGTGGCAGGTATGTTTAGGAGGTACCGGTATTGACTGGAACGATGATGTTATACCAACTTCAGATAATGGCTTTTGGTGTAATTGGGGCCCCAAATTCTTCTGGTGGCGACATCCCTGGATACCACGGTGGATTCTCAGATTTTTGGCTGGTAAAACTTGATTCTGTCGGAAATGTACTCTGGCAAAAACCTATGGAGGCTCGGATACCGATTGGCCATATTCTATTGAAACCACCACCGGGGGTGGTTTTATTCTTGCCGGCGAAACGAGGTCTAATGATGGTGACATATCAAATCCTAAAGGCAGGGGGGATATATGGGTGGTAAAACGAATAGTACGGGGACTTTGGAATGGCAAAAAGCATTCGGGGTTCTTCTACTGATTTAGCCTACTCTATAGATCGCACATTAAACGATGAATATATAGTAGCCGGAAAAACAAGTTCGAATGATGGTGATGATGTCACAGGGGGTACCATGGCGGGGGTGACTTTTGGGTTCTTAAAGCCAGTTCTGCTGGAGATTTATTATGGCAAAAAGCATTTGGTGGAAGTAATCCAGAGGAAGCTCAATGTATAATTGCTACTTCTGATGGAGGTTATATAGTAGCCGGAAAAACAAATTCAAATGATGGTGATGTCACAGGATACCATGGCGGGGGCGACTTTTGGGTTCTCAAGCTCAATTCTATTGGAGATTTAATTTGGCAAAAGACATATGGAGGTAGTGGCCTTGACGAAGCGCGGAGCATAGTAGCCTCTTTAGATGGCGGATATTTTATTGCTGGCATTACCGATTCAAATGATGGTGATGTTACCAACAATAATGGAGGAGAAGATATTTGGGTAATAAAAATTGATTCGGACGGTGAAATTATTTGGCAAAAAACGCTGGGCAATCCTGGGGATAACGATGCCCGTTCAGTTCAGGCTACTCCAGATGGTGGGTGTGTGTTGTTGCTGGCCATTTTACACTTTATGACTTTTGGTTGACCAAATTAGATGCCAATGGAAATATCAAATGGCAGAAACAGATGGGTGGCGGAGGTACAGATGCACCATTTTCAGTAAAAATCACTTCTGATTCCAACTATATAATGACTGGCCATACTACTTCAAATGATGGCGATGTGTCTGGAAACCATGGTAGCGTAGATATCTGGGTAGTCAAATTGCGTAATTTAACTATTCCTGATTGCGCCTCAACCCTTCTTACCCTTTACCTAATAGCACCAACATTGGCACAGACACTTCCCTCCTGGCCCCCACCCCCAACCTGCATAGACGGCTACTACCTAACCCTCTCCACCACCCCCAACGGCACCGACATCCTGAACCACGAAGACGCAGGCAACTCCACCAGTTACCAACCCGCCCAAGCCTTCCCCGCCGGCGACACCATCTACGTCCGCATAACCCCTACAACAGCCTGGGCGAAGCCAGCAACTGCCCCGAATTCTGGTTCGTAACCAAAGATACCTGCGTCAGCGGCCAAAGCCTGGCCTGCAATGCACAATACACCGTGTACCTGGACACCAGCTGTCAGGCTACCATACTTCCCGAAGACGTCCTTGTGGGCGCCCAGCCCTATTGTTACGACCACATGCTGCTCACCATCGATACGGTGCCGCCGCTTTGCAACGGGCCTTGGGTAGCCGCGATTGTCACCAGCGCGCACGCGGGCAATACGTATTGTTATCGCGTGCAGGACACCGTCGCCCAGTTCCAATGCTGGGGCGATCTGACCATCCTCAACACCAGCATCCCGGAATGCTCGGCGCTCAGCACCCCGGCGCCCGGCACATCCGGCAATTCGATCAATACCGGTCTGGCCTGGGCGGCAGCGGCCGGTTGTCCGGCGGGCTATCGCCTGAGTTTGGGAACCAGTCCGGGCGGCACGGATATTTTGGATAATCTGGATGTGGGGAATAGCACCGGTTATCAGCCTGCGCAGCCGTTTCCTTCAGATGATACTATCTATGTGCATGGTTGATGTATTGGTGAAAGACGACAACGGCGATTGCCCATCGTTAACACCGGACACCCTCATCCTATCCATCAGCGATGCCACCGTGGCAAAAGATGAAATGTTCTGCCTGGATGTGACGGTCGCCAATTTTGACAGCATTGTTTCCATGCAATGCCGGATTGTTTATGATCCTGTAGTGTTTGGATTCGAGGCTATCCAGAGCATAACGTTGCCTAATGCTTCACCTGGAAATTTTAACACGACGATTCCCGGTGAAATAAAATTCGCCTGGCTGGAGCCTACTTTTACCGGTGTAGTATTAGCGGACGGGGGCTTCTATTTTTCAGGTTTGTTTCAATGCCAGCAATCCGAACTGTGATACTACCTTAATACAGTTCGAAGCACTGCCGAACTATCCGGATGAATTTGTAAATTCAGGATGGGAAAGTTTTAGCAGCCGAGTTAAACCCCGGCAGAGTTACCGGCCTACCCCTGCCTGCGCCGACGATCTCCGGTAATCCGGTGCTCTGCTCCGGCTCCGCTACCCTGACCGTCTCCGGCAACTACCCCACGCCGCCGCAGTGGTCCAACAACAAAACCGGCCTGACCATCACCGCCGACACCGCGGGCCTGTACACCGTCACCGTCACCGCCGCCAACGGCTGCACCGCCACCGCTACGCAAACCATAACCCCGGCGGACCCGCCCCCAACCCGCAAATCAGCGGCTCCACCGCCCTCTGCTCCGGCTCCGCTACCCTGACCGTCTCCGGCAACTACCCCACACCACCCCAATGGTCCAACAACGCCACTGGTCTGACCATCACCGCCGACACGGCCGGGCTCTACACCGTCACCGTCACTGCCGCCAACGGCTGCACCGCCACCGCTACGCAAACCATAGCCCCCGGCGGACCTGCGCCCACGCCGCAAATCACCGGCAACCTCATGCCCTGCACCGGATCGAGCACGGTGCTTTCCGCCGGCGCCTACTCGGCCTATGCCTGGACGGGCAATCAAAGCGGGCCCACCCTGACAGTAAATGCACAGGGTACTTACACCGTCACAGTGACCGACCTCAACGGCTGCACCGGTACCGACCAGGTGCAAGTGAACTTTTTGCCGGCGCCCAGCCCCACTACCACGCAAACGCCGGATTACTGCAATCAGACCAACGGCAGCATTCAACTCAACGTCGGCGGCCCGGGTCCCTTCGGCTTTTTGTGGAGTACCGGCAGCAGCAGTCAAAACCTGACCAACATTTCGGCAGGTACCTACACGGTTACCGTGACCGGCCAGGGCAACTGTTCGGCCACTGCCACGGCCATTGTTGCCGCTGTTGCCGGGCCTTCCGTCAGTTCGACCGTGACCCCGGCAACCTGCGGTGAGCCCAACGGCGCCGTTGCGATCGGCATATCCGGCGGCACCCCCAATTTTACCTTCCTTTGGAATACCGGCGCTACCGCGCAAAACGTAACGGCTGTGCCTGCCGGCACTTACACGGTGTCCGTGACCGATGCGGCGGGTTGCAGCCAAACAACGACTACCAACGTCCCTGGGCCGCCGGCATTGGCCACCGGCATAGTTGAGGAAGACTGCGGCGGCGGCGATGCCGTCTACGTCGTTCGTTTTCCAATAAGTGGCGGAACGCCCCCGTATATGCTGGTGTCGGGCGCCGGGACGATCACGGGCAACCAGTTTGAAAGTCAGCCCATTTTCAGCGGCGTCAACTACAGTTTTAGCATCAGCGATGCGGCGGGTTGTCCGGCGGTAGTGGTCAACGGTGTTCATTCCTGCAGTTGCGTGACCGATGCCGGTTCCATGGACAGCGCCCCGCTCGTAGTGTGCGGCAACAATGCTGAAATGGCGCAACATTCTCCAGGGCAACCCCTGCCGCCCAGCGCGGCTCTGCGTTTTGCCCTGCACCTGGGCAGCGGCAATCAGTTGCAAAATGTGCTGGCCTGGAACACGACCCCGGAATTTGGCTTTATCAGTAACGGGATGGTGTACGGCGCCACCTACTACATTTCGGCGATAGCCGGGCAAGACGACGGTTTTGGCAATGTGAACCTCGCCGATCCCTGCCTGGACGTATCGGTGGGCACACCGGTTCGGTTTTTCCCAACCTACAATAGCAGTGTGCCGGCGGTGATCTGCAAAGGGGAGACCTACACCGTTGGGACGGAGAGTTTCGACTCGACCGGCATGTACACCGTGCCCTTGCAAAGCATACACGGTTGCGACAGCGTCATCGTGCTGAACCTGGAGGTGCGCGATCCCAAGGTGCTTATTTCCAAAGACACGACCATTTGCGCAGGCAACCCGGTGACCCTGACGGCGCAATCGAGCGGCTGCAACGGCTGTAAATACAGCTGGAGCGTGCCGGGGGCCGGCAACTCCATCCAGCTCAGTCCCGCAAGCAGCGAGGTGTACCACATCACCGTCACCGACAACCAGGGCTGTACGGCCACGGCGTCGGCCAGTGTGCAGGTGGAGCCGGACAAGGTGATCAACATTTCAGCGGTGATCTGCAAAGGCGGTGCTTTCAAGGTGGGCGCCCAGTCGTTTACCAAGGCAGGTGATTACACCGTGCATTTAAACTCCGTTGCGGGCTGCGACAGCACGGTAAATCTGCTGCTCGAGGTCATGGAGGCGCAGGCGCTCATAGCGGTGGGCGACACGGTGTTTTACCCGCCAGGGCAAGGTATTTCGGAGCGCGTGTTTGATGTAGCCGCCAACGACTCGCTGTTTGGCGCAGCCTGGCGCATCCGCATCACGCAACAGCCTCAGGCCGGACAGGCCGACAGCACCGACGACGGCCGCCGCCTGCGCTACCGTCTGCTGAATACAGCGTTCCGGGGCATCGATGTGCTGGAATACGAACTCTGCGATGCCGACTGCCAGGGACCTTGCAGCCGCGCCCGGGTTTGGGTGGTGATACAGGACGACATTGAAAATGTAGCCGATTCACTGGTCAACACCATCACGCCCAACGGCGACGGCTTTAACGATGTGTTCGACCCCTTGCAGGAGTATCTGGATCAACAATACATCGTGCCTGTGAAACAGGCGACGCTGAGCATCTTCAACCGCTGGGGCGAACGCGTTTTCCACACCAACGGCAACTACGAACCCTGGGATGGCAGCACCGGCAATGGTGGCCGCAAGGTGCCGCAAGGGGCGTATTACTACGTGTTGCAGCTGGATGTGGGGGAGAAGATTGTGGTGCGGGGGACGGTGCATGTGTTTGGGACGGAGTAATAGGTTAAAGGCAGTGCGATTCTGTTTGTCTGTTGAGGCTGTTCATAAATTCTGGTACGCGTGGCGACTACAAAATTTCACCACGGAGACACGGAGGACACAGAGTATGATTCTCCGTGCGCTCCGTGTCTCCGTGGTGAATAAAATAATCTACACTGGGTGTTTTATTTTCGAACGATAAGACCCTCTATTTGCACAGCATGGTTACAACCTGAAGTAATAAATTCAAATCTACACCGATGAAAAAGTTTCTCGTTTGTCTGGTCTTCTTCGCGCTCGCCTTGCTGGCCGCTGCCCAGGCGCCGCAAGCCATCAACTATCAGGCTATCGCCCGGAACCCGCAAGGGCAGCCCATCGCAAACAAAACAGTGAGCATCCAGATCAGCATCCTGAACGGCTCGATTAGTGGCCCGGCCGTGTATGTTGAAACACACCAACTAACGACCAACCAGTTTGGCCTGTTTACCCTGGGCATTGGCCTGGGCACCGCGCAAAGCGGTACGTTTGCGACCATCGACTGGGCGAGTGCGCCCAAATTTCTCAAGGTCAATATCGACAATACGCTGCAGGGCGTCACGCAATTGCTCAGCGTGCCCTATGCCCTGTACGCAGCATCGGCCAAAGAAGGCCAAACGCTCAGCCTCAACGGCAACCAACTCAGCATCAGCAGCAATGCGGTGACCCTGCCCGGCAGCGGCGGCGGCACCCTGAACGACCTGACGGATGTCAACACCGCCGGCGCAGCAAACGGCCAAATCCTGCAATGGAACGGCAGCCAATGGGTGCCGGTGACCTTGCCGCCGGGTGCGAGTTATACGGCTGGAAATGGGATCAGTATAAACGGTACGGTTATCAACAATACCGGAGACACAAACGCTGGAGATGATATCACAAACACAACATCTGCAGGCGGCGATTTGAGTGGAACTTACCCCAACCCTTCAGTAGTAAAATACAAGGAAAAGCAGTGGCCAATACAGCGCCGTCGGATGGAGATTTGCTTCGGTTTAATAGCGCAGCCGGGCGGTGGGAGCCGGTAGCGAGTAGTGGTATTGGCTGGGGCTTGACTGGGAATAATGGGACGGACGCCGGAGTGAATTTTATTGGCACTACTGATAGCCAACCTCTTGTCTTTAAAATCAATGATGTAAAGCGAATGCAATTGGATAGTAATGGAATATTAGAGTTATTCGGGCAAATAAACTCCAATACATTCGTAGGTATGTCTGTCGGTAAAAAAATTTTTCAGGAACTTGCAATAGTTTTTTAGGCGCCTACTCTGGTTTCTCAAACTATAGCGGCAATTTTAATAGCTTTTTGGCTATTCTTCTGGAAGTTCAAATTCAAATGGCTACGATAATAGCTTTTTTGGATGCAATGCTGGCCAAAATAATACTACAGGTGTTAGTAATTGTTTTTTTGGCACTGGGTCTGGTAAAAATAATATTACGGGTATTGGAAATTGTTTTTTTTGGTACAGATACCGGAAATAAAAATACTTCAGGTAAATTCAATAGTTACTTTGGTTATAATGCTGGAAAGTTTGATTCTGTAGGTATTGAAAATTGTTTTTTGGCTATTTATCTGGAAAATCAAACACAATAGGTATTGAGAACAGTTTTTGGAGCATACTCTGGTAGTTTAAACACTACAGGCATTGAAAACATACTTTTTTGGTACATACTCTGGCAATTCAAATACTACCGGTAGGTTAAATAGCTATTTTTTGGTTATGGTGCTGGCACAATGAACACCGTAGGCAGTTTGAATAAGCTTTTTGGCTCAGGTTCAGGCTTGGCAAATACGACAGGTCATTCTAATAGTGATGTTTTTTGGCTATAATTCAGGAGCAATAAATACTTCAGGTCTGTGGAATAATATTTCAGGCTTTGGAACGGGAATCTGGTAGATCAAAAAAACAGGCCATTTTTAATACTTTTTTTTGGCTATGGTTCAGGGTTTAATAACAGATCAGGTTTCCATAATATCTCCGTTGGATATAATTCAAATTTAGCTGATACCGCTTTTCAAAACGCTATTGCCATAGGCGCTGCCGCCCTTTCTACTGCCTCCAACTCAGCCCGCATTGGCAGCACTGACATCACCTCCATAGGCGGCCAGGTAAGCTGGACCACCTTTTCCGACGGCCGCTTCAAAGCAAACATTCAAAACGACATCCAGGGCCTGGCCTTCATCCGCCGCCTGCGCCCGGTCAGCTATCAATACGACATCGCCAAAATCGACGACTTCCTGGGCATTCCGGAGCGCCGGAATGCACTCGGCCGCGAAATAACCCCCGAAGAGATGGACGCTCAGCGCAAAGCCGCCGGCATCCGGTACACTGGCTTCATCGCCCAGGAAGTGGAACAGGTCGCCCGCGAACTGGGCTTTGCGTTCTCCGGCGTAGATGCACCCGACAATGAAAAAGACCCCTACGGCTTGCGCTACGCCGAATTCACCGTGCCGCTGGTAAAAGCCGTGCAGGAGCAACAGGCACTGATCGAAGCGCAGCAAATACAACTGCAAAGCCTGCAGGACCAACTGCTCGGGCTTGCCACAGAGCTCAACACCCTGAAAGCATTGCTGACGAAAACCGCTGAAAACAAATAGGCTATGCGTATCCTGCTCTTCTGCTTGCTTTTTTGCGGTGTGTGGTCCGCGCCGGCCCAATCGGTTCAGGTGGTCAATGCCTGCGGCGGTAAACTGTCGGGGCCGGATATGACGGTAGAATTTTCCATCGGCGAGCCGGCTATCGAAACCCTGTTTACTGGGCAGGAAGCCGTCACGCAGGGCTTTATCCAGCCGGATTATTTTGGTTGCCTGGCGAGCCTGGAAGAAATCATTCAGACGATCTGCGCCGGCGAAACCTACCTGTTCAACGGACAAGCGCTTAAGGTCTCCGGGCAGTACGAAGCGACCTACACAAATCTTCTGGGCTGCGACAGCACGGTGGTACTCCAACTGGAAGTACTTGACCCGCAGGGTTTTGCCGCCGAAGACGACGAGGCCAACCTGTTTCTCCCGGCAACGAGCCTGATGTTGCATCCGCTCGATAACGACCTGCTGCCGCCCGGTTTTTCGGCGATGTTGACGTTTTACAGTCCGGCCTATGCCGGTACGGTCGGTTCACCCGATTCTGTCGCATTGTTGTACAATTTGCAAAACAGCGGCTTTACGGGCCAGGACTCTTTTCGCTATGTGGTTTGCCTGCGCCAATGCCTGCAAGCGGTGTGTGATACAGCCTGGGTATATGTGCTGGTAACCAGCGACCTTAGTACTGTCGATGAAAAAGACCTTACCAATACCATTACTCCGAACGGCGATGGCTTAAACGACGTGTTTGATCCCCTGCAGGAATTAATCGACCAGGGCAAGTATGTATCGGTAAACCAGGCCCGGCTGAGTATTTTCAACCGCTGGGGCGAACGCATTTTTTACAATAAGGATACTTACAAACCTTGGGACGGTAGGGCGGGTGGCAAGCAAATAGTCCCCCAAGGCACATACTATTACATCCTGCGCTTGGAGTTAAATGACGCCCTTGTAGTTAAAGGCCCAATCAACGTTTTCGGCACCAACGAGTAACGTAAAAAAACTTTTTTCAAAAAAAATTCCAAAACATGGGTACCGCTAAAACATGATTTCCCCTAACAGGTGTATGCGATCAAAAATCGCGATTAAAAACTCAAAACTGTTCACCTGTAAAAGTTAAAAATCATGTTTAAGCAAACGCTCTTTTCCGCTCTTTTCCTCGTCGCTACCCTGACCGGCAATGCCGCCAGTTTCACCGCAGCACCCGGTATCCCGGCCAGCCCGGCTCAAGTCGATCAACTGGTCACCCTGTTCGCCGGCACCCAGGTTTTTGTAAGCCTGAATGAAATGTTCAACGCCGAAGACGTATCCATCGGCAATAGCATCGACTTTATGGTCCGCAGCAATGTCACCGTAAACGGCAAAGTGCTCATCGCCGCCGGCGCCACTGCGACAGGCTGGGTAAAAAGTGTCAAGAAAGCTTGCGACGGCAAATGTGCCGAGATCACCATCACGGTGGAAAGCGCCCAGGCTGTTGATGGCCAAACGGTCAACCTGCGCAGCGTACCCCACACCATCCAGGCGCCTTGTTGCTGCGGCACGGCTACGGCCAACGTAGGCACCAACCTCCGCGCCTTTGTGCTGAACGACGTAAAAGTCAACGCCTGATCCTGGCCCCAGCCCCAAAAAACCATTTTTCCACCTCCATTTTTTAAACAAGAAAAAACATCAGTCATGAAAAAGCTGCTCTATATCGCCTTAGTTGCCTGTACCCAACTCACCACGGCTCAAGCCGCAACAGGAAAAATTTACATCGACCCCGTTCCGCAACACATTCACTTGGCGGATTTTTTGAAAAAGAAAGTTACCCTGCCCGCCGGTACGCTGGTGCTGCTCGAAACAGCCGAATCGTTTCCCTCCGACCAACTGACCATCGGCAAAAACCTTCAGTTTAAAGTACGCATGGATGTCATGGCCGAAAACTGGATCGCCATTCCGACCGGCGCCATCGCCCTTGGCCGCGTCAAAGCGCTGAACACCGCAACGTTCAATAGCCCTGCCGAAGTGACGATCGAATTGCAATACGTGCAAGCCGTAGACGGACAGATGATCGCCCTGAACGGCAACGAGCAAACCATCAAAGGGACTTATCCGGGAGAAGGTACCGCCGTAGAGGCCGGTGCAACCATCACGGCGCAGGTAATGAATACCATCGAGATCAAGGTGAAGTAAGCATATACAACTGGTTTTGACGAACCCGGGGCAACGACTTGCTCCGGGTTTTTTAGTTTACTATTGTTGGCGTGACTGTGAGTCTAAGGTCGTCAACTTAATTCTACTTTGGTACTTTAAAGTTGCCCCACCCGAAAAAACAAGCAATGTCGAATATCGAAGTAGTTTGATCCGAAGATGGGATGAACTGTATAAACAAAATGCGAAAAAAGTGCTGTGCCCACAATCAAAACACTTCGAAATTGGACATTGGGCGTTCGATATTCGACATTCAATACCACAGTGTTTGGACATTAAGAAAATTTAGAAAGTAGATCCGTAGCGTATTTCACGCAGAGTTGCACTGAGTTAATTCGCAAAGAACGCAGAGTTTCCATCCCGATGAGGGAAAACGCTGTGCAACTCTGCACGAAATACGCCACGGAAGGCGTTCCCTCATCGCGGAAGATTGTCGTTACGAGATTTCACCTGCTCGTGCCTCACAGATGAAACATCTTCACTATTCTCCCTACGAAATTCCATTTATGTGACATTTGTCACGGCGTTGCCCGCTTGCGTAAAGTACATTTACGCCAATAGCCAAATCAAACACCCCCACGTCCTTATATGAAATATGGATTTGTAATCGACAACCGCAAATGTATCGGCTGTCATGCCTGCACCACCGCCTGTAAAAGTGAGCACGACGTACCTGTGGGCGTGTTCCGAACCTGGGTCAAACAGGTTGAAAAAGGCACTTTTCCCAACACCCGCCGGGTATTTTCCGTTTTGCGCTGCAACCACTGCACCGATGCGCCTTGCGTTGAAATATGCCCCGTGGAAGCGCTGTACACGCGTCCCGACGGCATCGTGGATTTCAACAAAGACCGTTGCATCGGTTGCAAATCCTGTATGCAGGCCTGCCCCTACGATGCGCTTTACATCGATCCCGATACGCATACTGCTGCCAAGTGCAACTACTGCGCCCACCGGGTAGATGTAGGCCTGGAGCCGGCCTGCGTTGTCGTTTGTCCTGAGCACGCTATCGTTTCCGGCGATATGGAAGATCCCAACTCAGAGATCAGCCAAACGCTCTCGCGTCACCAGACTACCGTGCGCAAGCCGGAAAAAGCGACCGTGCCCAATCTGTATTACATCGACGGCGACGCGTTCTCATTGAGTCCATCGGCGGCCGAACAACCCGACGACCAGCTCTGGAGCGCGCAAACACGCGGTGTCGGCCACTACGCCAAGCACACCGAGCGCATGGCCTGGCAGGGTGAAGACATTGTAAAAGAACTATTGGAAAAATCCGCCACTACGGTTGAAGAGCCGGCTAATGGCGAATTCAGCCCACCCAAAAGCATCGAAGTGCTTACCGGGCACAACAATGCCAAACGCGTGTACAATGCGCCGGGCAAAGGCGTGCTGTGGGGCTGGGAAGTGCCGGCTTATGTGACCACAAAAGCGATTTCAGCGGGTGTTTATTTTTTGGCTGCCTGGTTGCAATTGAACAGTCATGGCTCGGTCTGGTCTGATGCGTTTTTCCAACTGGGTGTAGGCATCAGCCTGGTTTTCCTGCTGCTGACAACGGCTTTGTTGGTCAAAGACCTGGACCAGCCTAAACGCTTCCTGTATGTGATCCTGCGACCGCAATGGCGCTCCTGGTTGGTTCGGGGCGGTTACGCGCTCAGCCTGTTTGGCGGTGTGTTGACCCTGCAACTGGCCGGCGGCGTGCTGGGCATGGAAATCCTGGTTTCCTGGCTGGTGATCCCGGGCCTGTTGCTGGCACTTGTGGTGGCGGTGTACACGGCCTTTTTGTTTGCTCAGGCGCGTGGCCGCGATTTCTGGCAAAGTCCGGTACTGCCCCTGCACATGATCATTCACAGTCTGATGGCCGGTGCTGCGATGTTTATTTTGTTGGACGGCGCAGGTTTCGTCAATATCGGTGACCGGTTGACCACCGTGTTCGTCGCCGCTATCGCAGCAAATCTGATCATCCTGGCCATTGAACTGTACACTACCCACCCGACAGCCGATGCGAAAGCGGTGGTGAAAATGATCACCAAAGGAAAATACCGCCAGGAGTTCTGGATGGTGCTGCTGGCTTGCAATGCCCTGCCTGCACTGGCACTGTACCTCGATCCGCTGAATACGATCACCCAGGTACTGGCATCCGTGTTGGTGCTTTGGGGGATTTACCGGTTGGAGAAGATCTGGATTGAGGCGCCACAGAAGGTGGCGCTGGCGTGATCTTAGGTTTAAGCCCTTGAAATCAACCAGATGAAGTTTTTTAAATTTTATGAAATTAAAATCAGGGTGTTTGTGAAAACTTCTCGCTTTGCCCGATTCAGCCCCACCCCCATCCCCTCCCCCCTAGGGAGGGGGGCTTCCCCTCACTTTGTTTGAAGACTGAAATGAGGGCAAACACCCCTCCCTAGGGGGGAGGGGATGGGGGTGGGGCCGACACAGGCGGAGCGAGATGCAAATACCAAACAATCAATATCGAACCAAACTAAATATGCCGTCTCTAATCGAAAAACTAGCCGAATCCATCGGCCTTATCCCCAAACTCCACGAAGGCGAGCCGCCCCTCGACCGCCTTCAACCCGGCAGCGCCCTCACCAACTACCCGCCGCCGGAACAGTGGGATAACTGGACCGAGTACGAAGCCAAAGCCTGGCCGCGCCGCGAGCAGAAAACGTACGACATCGTACCGACAACCTGCTTCAACTGCGAGTCGGCCTGTGGTTTGCTGGCGTATGTGGATAAGGCCAACGGCCAGGTGCGCAAATTCGAAGGCAACCCCTATCACCCCGGCTCGCGCGGCCGCAATTGCGCTAAAGGCCCGGCAACGATTAATCAGATCACCGATCCCGACCGTATCCTGTACCCAATGAAACGCGACGGCAAACGCGGCGACGGCAAATGGACGCGTGTCAGCTGGGACGAAGCGCTCGACGATATCGCCGGACGCATTCGCAAGGCCCTGCAGGAAAACCGGCACAACGAGATCGCCTACCACGTGGGGCGGCCCGGACACGAGGGCTACATGGACCGCGTACTGCAGTCCTGGGGCATCGACGGACACAACTCCCACACCAATATTTGCTCCTCCGGCGCCCGTTTTGGCTACGCCATCTGGCACGGCCACGACCGCCCCTCTCCCGACCACGCCCATGCGCGGGTGATCCTGCTCATCTCGGCGCACCTGGAGTCGGGCCACTACTTCAACCCGCACGCCCAGCGCATTATCGAAGGAAAAATGAAGGGCGCCAAGTTGGTGGTCATGGACCCCCGTCTTTCCAACACGGCCAGTTTGGCCGACCATTGGCTACCTACCTATCCGGGCAGTGAAGCCGCTGTGTTGCTGGCTATGGCCCAGGTGCTGATCGACGAAGGCCTGTACAACCGGGACTACCTCGAAAACTGGGTGAACTGGCAGCAATGGCTGGAAACGGAATTTCCCGGTGAGGCGGTTACGTTTGAAAATTTTATTGAAAAAATGCGCGCGGCCTACACGGAGTACACCCCGGAATTTGCCGAAAAAGAAAGCGGCGTAAAAGCCGACGTGATCCGTGAAGTGGCCCTCGAAATTGGCAAGGCCGGCACCCGCTTTGCCACGCACAACTGGCGCTCAGCCGGCTCGGGCAACCTCGGTGGCTGGGCGGTTGCGCGTTGCCTGCATTTTCTGAATGTGCTTACCGGGTCGGTGGGCACGGAAGGCGGCACCAGCCCGAACGACTGGAATAAATTCCACCCGACGTTTTTTGACAAACCGCCTGCCCAGAAATTCTGGAACGAGCTGCATTTTCCGAAGGAGTATCCCCTCGCATTTTTTGAAATGTCGTTCCTGCTTCCGCATTTCCTGAAAGACAAACGCGGCCGCATGGACACCTACTTTACCCGAGTGTTCAACCCCGTTTGGACGTATCCCGACGGTTTCATGTGGATGGAAGCGCTCAGCGACGAGGAAGCCGTGGGTTGCCACATTGCCCTCACGCCTACCTGGAGCGAAACGGCTTATTTTGCCGATTACGTTTTGCCGATGGGCCTGGCCTCCGAGCGCCACGACCTGAACAGCTACGAAACCCACGCGGGCACCTGGATCGCTTTCCGGCAACCAGTGTTGCGCGAGGTTGCCCGCCGTCGGGGCGAGAACCCGCAGTTTACCTATGAGGTTAATCCGGGTGAAGTTTGGGAAGAAGACGAATTCTGGATCCAGCTTTCCTGGCGCATTGACCCCGATGGCTCCCTGGGCATTAAAAAGCACTTCGAGTCGCCTTACCGCCCCGGCGAATGTGTGACAGTCGACGAGTACTACCAATACATTTTTGAGCACACCAAGGGTTTGCCTGAAACCGCAGCCAAGGAAGGGCTGAGCCCCCTGGAATACATGCGGAAATACGGCGCCTTTGTCGTAGAAAAATCGGTGTATTTAAAAAATGAAAACCCGCTCGATACCAAGGCGCTGGAAGGCGCCACGACGGATGCGAAGACCGGGGTGATCAGCAAAAATGGTAAAGCTATCGGCGTGGAAGTACAGGGCAAAGCCTGCGTGGGTTTCCCGACACCTTCACGCAAACAGGAGTTTTTCAGTCCGACCATGATCGACTGGAAATGGCCGGAGTACAAAATTCCAACTTACCTGAAAAGCCATATCCACCCCGACGAGATCGACTACGAAAAGGGCGAATTCCCGTTGTTGCCGACCTTCCGTTTGCCGGTGTTGATCCACTCGCGCTCGGGCAATGCCAAATGGCTGTATGAAATTGCCAATCGCAACCCCATCTGGATGCACCCCTCCGACGCTGAGCGCCTGGGTGTGGACACCGGCTCGCTGGTTCGGGTGTACACCGAAATCGGGCATTTTGTCGACAAGGTGTGGGTCACCGAAGGCATGAAACCAGGTGTGCTGGCTTGCTCGCACCACCTGGGCCGCTGGCGGCGCCCGCAGGATGCTCCAGGGAACCGCTGGGCTACGGCTACCGTCAATATTCAGTCGGACGGAAACGGAGGCTATTCCATGAAAACCATGCGTGGAATCGAGCCGTTTAAAAGCAAAGACAAGGACAGCGCCCGGATATTCTGGAGCGATGGCGGCGTGCACCAGAACATCACCTTTCCCGTACACCCCGATCCGATTTCGGGAATGCACTGCTGGCACCAGAAAGTGCGTTTAGAAAAAGCGCACGAAACCGATCAATACGGCGATATTTTTGTTGATACGAATAAAAGTATGGAAGTTTACCGCAAGTGGCTGGCTATGGCCCGCCCTGCACCGGGGCCGGATAATTTGCGCCGCCCGTTGTGGATGAAGCGGGCGCTACGGCCGGTCGATGATGCGTTTTATTTTTAAACAGTGACCCCTACTCGTCCTACGACTTGAAGTCGTAGGACGAGTAGGCAACAGATTTCAAGATGAACCTGGGGAGCTACCTGAGTAAGCAGTGGCACAATGTCGTGGAGGAAGTAAAAAGTACACTTCCAGAGGATATCCATTTTGATTTTCGCAAGCACGTCCTTCCGCTTTTTTTTCCTTTTCTGGCCTGGAAAGATGAACTCAAGAAACCCGGAACCCTGCGCGCCGATTTCATGGCGGGGGTGATCGGAGCCATTATTGTTCTTCCCCAGGGTATTGCCTTTGCGATGATCGCCGGGCTTCCGCCGGTGTACGGTTTGTATACCGCCATGATCACGCCCATTGTGGCGGGTTTGTTCAGCTCGTCGCGCCACGCCGTATCGGGCCCAACAGCGCCGATTTCATTGGTTGTATTTGCCGCGGTGAGTAAGCTGGCCGAGGCCGGTTCGCCGGAATTCATTTCGAAGGTCTTGTTTCTCACCTTTGTCGCGGGGGCGATCCAACTGCTCATGGGCCTCGGCCGTATGGGCCGCTACGTCAGTTTTGTTTCGCATGCGGTGGTGGTCGGGTTTACCGCAGGTGCTGCTGTGCTTACCATTACAAACCAGATGACGGGTGTGCTGGGGGTTCATATTTCTTCGCGGGCGGCGTTTTTGGAAACCTGGGAACAGCTCGTGTTGCATATATCGGAAATTAACTGGGCCGTGTTTTCCGTGGCGGCGTATACGCTGATCATGTCGGCACTGAGTAAAAAATACGCGCCGAAATTGCCCCATTTGCTTGTTGGGCTGGCCTGCGGTACGGTACTGGCCTGGATGATGGGCGGCCCGGCTGCGGGTATTTCATTTGCCTCGGAAATCCCGTCGCAGTTGCCTTCTTTTTCCATCCCGGGCTTGTCGGCCAGCAATTTTCACAGCCTGCTGGGCGATGCTTTTGCTATAGCCATTCTTGGCATCATTCAAACGATCGCTGTTGGCCGGAGCATAGCGGTACATTCCGGACAACAAATCGACGGCAACCAGGAACTCACCGGACAGGGGATTTCCAACATTGTGGGCAGTTTTTTTTCCTGCTATGCAGGCTGTGGTTCGCTCACCCGCTCGGCACTCAACTACGAGGCAGGCGCCCGCACTCCGATGTCGGCTATTTTTTCGGCACTGGTGTTGATCGTGCTGGTGTTGTTGTTCGCGCCTTATGCCCAATACCTGCCAACGCCGGCCTTGAGCGGTTTGATCCTGCTCATCGGCTGGGGACTGATCGATTTTCCGCATATGCGTGAAATCCGGATTGCGAGCAAGCAGGACAACCTGATTTTGGGCGCCACATTTTTTGCCACCCTGTTTGCCGAACTTCAGTTTGCTGTGTACCTCGGCGTGCTGCTGTCGCTCTATTTTTTCCTGAAACAAACCTCCCGACCCAATGTCGCTGTAATGGCCCCCGATTCGGAGCACTACCGCCACCAGTTTGTCAATATCATCCGCAAGGAGGTGCCACAATGCCCGCAGTTGAAGATCATCCGCATCGATGGCCACCTGTATTTCGGCGCTATCGACCATATTGCTGCTGAACTTCGGGAGATCCGAAAAGGCCCGGAAAAGCACCTGCTGTTGTTGGCGAACGGGGTCAACTACGTGGACCTCGACGGGGCTGAATGGCTGGCACGGGAGGCAGCGTATTGGCGAAAAAAAGGCGGCGGGATGTATATCGTTCGCTTGAAAATAATCGCGCAGGATGTCATGGAAAGCGGTGGATTTATGGATGATATCGGGCGGGAAAACTTCTTCACGTCCAAAACCGATGCGCTCCGAACCGTTTATTCAAAACTGGACCTCGACACGTGCAAAGCCTGTCCGCACCGCGTCTTTTTTGAATGTGCGGGGGATGAACGTTTGCCGCAAATTGAGCAGGGGACGGAGCCGTTGCATTATGAGCAGTTGTAGGTTTTTTTTGGGTGCGCACCGGCGTGCACAAATAGTAACTGGGATCGGTTAAGTCCAAAAGGAATCCTGTTCCCAATTGGAGGAGAACCCCATATTTCGGAGGGGTATGGTAGGGTGAGCGTTTAATAAATCCTTAAGTCGGTTAGAAAAAGAATGAGCCGGGGCAATAATATTTAGCAGATATTGAATACAACAGAGTATTAAATATATTCGATCAGGTGCAGTCGGTTGATCCGCTATCCAATGGAAACCGGTTCGTTTAGGCAATTTAGCCGTTTGGGTTAGCGTCCGGTTCCAAAGTCGGCTATGATGGGCGCATATATTTCTAACATGGCTTAATGCGTGCATCCAGCTCTCCAAAACGAAAGTATTAAGCCCAAAATGTGCGGCAACTTTCTTCTTTTCTGGACTAATTGCAAGATTTTCAAAAATTTTGGAGAGTAATCCCATTGACGTAACCTCAAGCGACATCCATGCGGCTGGTCTGTTCGGTTGAGTATACTTTCTTCGATAATGTTTAATGAATGTTTCAGAAGAACGTCTGATTTCCTTATCGAGCGTTTTTAAGTCATTTCTGAAGTTCACCTGGTTGTGGAAAAACCGACCGTCTTGGAAGAAATGGGCTCCGTGTGTAAGTGCAAAGTGGTAAATAATTTGTGTTCGAAAAGCAATTTCAATTCGCTCTATGGCGTCAAAAATCATAATACGCAATTTGCGATCAAATCTATACAAATCGAGTATCTGCTCAAATTCTACTCCAGGTAAAAATGGATGATTTGAATCGGTGTTATCCTGGAAAGGATAGGTATATGCCCGAAGCCTATAATAACTGATATGAGAAAGGTAATGCTCCGCTTTCTGAATATCAGGAATTTTCAGTCCACGCTGTCGAAGTAGTTGGAGCTGGTCAGCGAAGGTGAGTGGAGGTTTTCTGTATTGCATATCAAAAAAATAACCCACCCGGGTGCGCTTGCAAGCAGAGGCGTGGCAGGTCTTATTACTACAAATATAGATGTTTTTTTGTTTTCTGGCAATTAGCTATTTAGAACTAGACCTTAATCTCAAACTATCTTGTCGCAGTATCTAGCCCGGTAAAACCAAATCCTTCCAACACCTGTTTAACTTCGTACCGGAATGCACACGCTAAGCCACTGTCATGAACAAATTACACCAACTTTTCCCCCAGCTGGAGGAAGCGCTCCGCCAGGAATTGCAAGATAAAGGCAGCCTGATGCCGGTCGCGTCGGGAACCACCTTACTGCAAACCGGCCAGAACATCCGCAATACCATGCTGGTGTTGGAAGGCGTAATCAAACTGTACCGCCAGGACGATGAGGGCAACGAGTTTTTCGTGTACTACCTCGAACCCGGGGATGGTTGCGCCCTGTCTATGGTCTGCGACCGCTCGCACCAAACCAGCGTTATCACTGCAAAGGCCGTTTCTGATGCCCTGTTGCTTGTCGTCCCTTTGGAGTACACAGAAATCTGGATGCGCGAATACCGGACCTGGTACAACTTCGTGATCAACACTTACCGCAAACGCTTCGAAGAGTTGTTGGAAACTGTAGACAGTATTGCCTTCAAAAACCTCGATGAGCGCCTGGAATTTTACCTGCGCCGCCACTGCAAAACCCTGGGGACAAACACCCTGAACCTGACCCATACCGAGATCGCCCAGGAACTCAACTCCTCCCGCGAAGTGATTTCGCGCCTGATGAAAAAACTATCCGAAAAAGGGAAAATACGCTTGTTAAAGCACGGAATTGAGGTACTGGATGTCTGAAATAGCCAGCGAAAACCCTTATGTGATAAATGTCACGCAATTCCTTTGGCATACCCCCGACCTTTGCACAGCAAAAAAATCAATTACTATCTACGCTTAACCATGAAAATAGAACAGATTTATACAGGGTGTTTGGCGCAAGGCGCATACTACATCGAAAGTGAAGGCGAAGCAGTCGTGATCGACCCGCTTCGCGAAGTAGCCTCCTATCTTGAGCGGGCTGAAAAAGACAATGCTAAAATCAAATACGTTTTTGAAACGCACTTCCATGCCGACTTTGTCAGCGGCCACGTGGACCTGAGTAAAAAAACCGGCGCCCCCATCGTGTACGGGCCCAACGCCAACCCTACGTTCGATGCGCACATTGCCAAAGACGGTGAAACGTTCAAAGTGGGCAAACTGACCTTCCGCGTACTCCATACCCCCGGGCACACCATGGAAAGCACCTGCTACCTCCTGCTCGATGAGAACGGCAAGGAAAAAGCCCTGTTTTCCGGCGACACCTTGTTCATCGGTGATGTTGGCCGCCCGGATCTGGCGCAAAAAGCAGCCCACCTGACCCAGGAGCAACTGGCTGAAACGCTGTTCGACTCCCTGCGCAACAAAGTGATGCCCCTGTCCGACGATGTGATCGTATACCCGGCCCACGGCGCTGGTTCTGCCTGCGGCAAAAACATGTCGAAAGAAACATCCGATACGCTGGGTCACCAAAAAGAAACCAACTACGCCCTGCGTGCCAACATGACCAAGGCAGAATTTGTGAAAGAAGTAACGACCGGCCTGATGCCGCCTCCGGCATATTTCCCGCTGAACGTAGCACTGAACAAACAAGGCTATGACAGCATCGACGAGGTGGTAAAACGCGGTACCCAAGCCCTTTCGCCGCGTGCGTTTGAAACAGCCGCCAACGAAACCGGCGCCCTGATCCTTGACACCCGCGACCCACAGACCTTTGCCAAAGGTTTTGTGCCCAATTCCATCAACATCGGTATCGATGGCTCCTTCGCCCCCTGGGTTGGCGCTCTCATCCCCGATGTTAAACAGGAACTGCTGATCATCACCGAGGCAGGCCGCGAAGAGGAAGTCGTCACCCGCCTTGCCCGCGTGGGCTACGACTACTGCCTGGGCTTTCTCGATGGTGGCATTGAAGCCTGGAAAAAGGCCGGGATGGAAATCGACTCCATCGAAAGCATCGATGCCGACGAATTGGCCAAACGCCTGGCTGCCAATCCGGATTTGCCGGTATTCGACGTGCGCAAAAAAAGTGAATTCGATAGCGAGCATGTCGACAAGGCTGAAAACGCCCCGCTCGATTTCGTCAACGAGTCCATGCTGCACATTCCGAAAGATAAAACGGCTTATGTACACTGCGCCAGCGGCTACCGCTCGATGGTCTTTGCCAGCATCCTGCGCGCCCGGGGTTACGACAATCTCGTGGAAATCAAAGGCGGGTTTAAAGGGATTAAGGAGAGTGGCAAGTTTACGCTGACCGACTACGTTTGCCCGAGCACACTGCTGTAAAAAAACATAACGCCTGCGGGTTGCTACACTTTTCCAATTTTAAATTTTTCTTTTCAAATTTCAAATGGCAAGTGTGCATCAACCGAGCGGAGCAATAACCATTCGAAATTGGAAAAGTATGAATCGGCCCCGGGCTCAGTCAGCCCGGGGCCGAAAACGCTACCCCAATCAACACAATCATTGCATCAACAATTATAACATGGAATTTCTATCACAACCCTGGCCCTGGTGGGTTGCCGGAATTTTAGCCGGCCTCACCGTCCCGGTATTATTACTTTTGGGAAACAAGCACTTCGGCATTTCCGCCAACCTGCGGCATGCCTGTGCCGCCTGTTTCCCGGCCAACATTAAATTTTTTCAATACAACTGGAAAAAAGAAGCCTGGAACCTGTTTTTCGTCGGGGGCCTTATCGTGGGCGCTGTAATTGCCAGCACGGTGCTGGCCGACCCCAACCCAATCCAGGTAGCGCCTTCCCTAACCGCTGATCTGGCCGAAAACGGCATTTCAAGGGTAGATGGGCTGGTGCCGGCCGAGCTGTTCAGCTGGAGCGAATTGCTCAGCCTGCGGGGTTTCATCCTGATTGTCATTGGTGGGTTTCTGGTGGGCTTTGGCACCCGCTATGCCGGAGGCTGCACATCCGGGCATGCGATCATGGGCTTGTCCAACTTGCAATTACCCTCGTTGATCGCCACGATATTTTTCATGGTCGGCGGGTTTATTATGTCCAATTTGATCCTGCCTTATATTCTGGCGCTTTGACAATGCGTGATTGAGTGATTACATTTTGACTTAAATGACAATTCTAAAATGACAAATAAAGCATCAATAATAGAGCAAGAAGCGATTGAAAACACCGACTATGAAGTGCGGTCGCTTGACACCATGTGTCTGAACGAATCGGAGATTGAGCATCCCTGGTGGCACAACCTGAAATTCAGCCTGGTCGGCATTGTTTTCGGCATTGCGCTGGTAAAAGGGGAGGTAATATCCTGGTACCGTATCCAGGAAATGTTCCGCCTCGAATCGTTTCACATGTACGGCGTGATCGGTACGGCGGTAGTGGTCGGTGTGATTTCCGTTTTTCTGATCAAAAAATTAAAAGCGCGTACCATAGACGGTGAGGCGATCAACTTCACGCCCAAACAATTCACCAAAGGCCAGGTCATCGGCGGCACCATTTTCGGATTGGGCTGGGCTATGACAGGCGCCTGCCCCGGGCCTATGTTTGCCCTGGTAGGTACCGGCGCCCTGGTTTTTCTGGTTGCAATTGCCAGTGCAATAGCCGGCACCTGGGTGTACGGGTATTTCCGGGAGCGACTGCCGTAGGGGTATTCAGTCGCTGAACCGCTTCTGCGTGCCGTCGAGCAATGAACGGCTGCATAGATCGTGGCCCAGGACGGGGCATAGCTATCAACTTAAGGGATTTGATTGACGATTAATAGATTACATGAATACATGATTGAAGAAGTAAGCGAAGTGTGCTCATCATTGTTGAAAAGAAGCACTTTTAACGATGGTGAACTACTTCTACAATCATGTAATCATGTAATCGGAAATCATGTAATCAATGGAATTTTAAAGGGGTCAATTTTTTCGTTTAAAAATTTGCCACCACCGCTTTTTCTTTTTCTCTTGTTTCAGATACAGCCGCATGGCCACGTAAACAGACGACATTTCACCAAGGTGAATTTCCGTTTTGTAATAGTTTTCAGCGGCAAAAACCAATATATCCTGCCCAGGCGGCACGAGCAAGGAGAATCGCCCTTCAGCGTCCGCCTGAACAACTGTTTCAGTGCCTTTGATTTGCACAGTGGCCGTTTTGCTTTTTTCAACACCCGCTATCTTGCCGCTTACCTGAACAGCGTATTGCCGTGACGAGGCCGGTATATTCTCTTTCAGTTTGCCGTTGTAGCCATCAATAAAAATGACGTTCGTCGTATCCGAATCGCCCAGCGGCACTTCAGCAGTCCATTCGTAGGAAACATACAGATTCCGGCAATCTTCGGGCACCTCCAGCGCGTAATTGCCGTCGATTTTCACCCACACAACTTCGTGATTTTGGGGCGCTTTCAGGTAGCTTACCCAAGTTCCAAGCAATGGTTCGTTGTCTTGGTCCACCACCCGCCCGACGATGGTGCGCTGGGCAAGGAGGCTGCTGCCGATAAAACAGCAGGCGAGGAAGAGGTGAAGTTTCATGATTCAAGTTTTTTTAGATTGCGTAAGACTGGAGTGCTCCATTAGACGGTGGCTCTGTTAAGCCCATTCAGTCCCCTCCATTCAGCCGCCGCAGCTCTTCCTCCATTGCGCCTTTGGAGCGTTTGGCAGCCTTCATTTTCTGGTTGCCAAATTTCCAGGTGGCGCTTGCACCAAAGCGTTGCGAGTCGAACGAGCGTATCCCGTCAATCTCGATGCCGCCGTAATTTCCATGGTAATAATAATCATTGGTCGTGCGGAATATATCCGAGCCGGTAAGGCGCACTTGCAGGCGTTTGTCCAGGAAATCTTTGCGGAAGCCAATATCCAGGTATTGGTTGCCCCGTACCGGTATGGAGCCCCGCCAAACCCAGTCGCTGTACCGCTCATACGTGAGATCCATGAAGATACCCCAGGGCAGTTTCAGGCTGTTCTGCACCCGGACCGACCAGGTGGTTTGGCTGAGGTTAATCTCGGTACCATCGAGGTTGCCTTTGTAGGTATTGCGCCCCCCGTCAAGGAAGGTGGTGATTTCCCAAAACTTGCAGACCTCCAGGGGATAGCTGGCCGAAATGCTGTACTGCGTAACCCGTCCCATATTGCGTGGAATGATAACGTTGCGGTCGTCGCCCCTGATTTCAAAAATGGATGCAAAAAAGTCTTTCGTCACACTGTACTGATTGGTGATGGTCAGTTTTTGCTTGAAGGCGTAGGTGACCTGGTAGTTCATGATGTAATTGGGCCGCAGGAAAGGGTTGCCCTTCCAGGCCGTCAGCTCACTCAGAGGCTTTTCAAAGGGGTTGAGATTCTGGTAATTAGGTCGGGTAACCCTGCGTCCGATGCTGATATTCAGCGCGTGCGTTTTGCCGTCGTCGAAGGACAGGCCTACATTGGGGAACAGGTCGGTGTAGTGTCTGGAAACATCCGTATCGGTTATTTCCTGGATGCTCATCAAGCGACCCCGTGAAGTGGTGTTCTCCACGCGCAGCCCGGCGTTTAGTTTCAGAAACTCCCCCAGTTTGGCATTGAGGATGGCATATGCTGCTGCCACTTGTTCGGTATAGGTGAAATCATTGCTGCGGTCAGGATCCGGTACCGGGCCATTGGCATCGACATTGAAAAAAGCGAAGTGGTTGACCGTAGCGATGTGGGCAAATTTTCCGCCCGCCGAGAAGGTGAATTTGTCCCAGGTTTTTTCATAATCTGCCTTCGCCGACCACATGTCGATGTCGGTGTTTGCGTCAAATGCATTGTTGGAAATGCTGAGCACGGTCGTTTTATCCGCTGCAAAAAACGTATTGGGCTGCTGCGTCTGCCCCCGGGTGTTGACTTTCCCAACGCTGATGTCGGTGGCAAAACGGGAGGTTTTGTCGATGTCCCAATTGTAGTTCAGGTTAAAATTGTAATTGCGGAACGATTGGTCCAGCAGCGTTTGCGAAACCAGCAATTGGTCCTGTGCTGTCGAGCCGGGCAGGGTAATGCCTGTTGTGCTTTTCAGCACATCGTCGTTTTGGTTGAGGATGGCCCGCCCTGTGAAGCTCAGGCTGTGTTTTTGGGCCAGTTGGACATCTACTGCTCCCCCCAGGTTATAGCCGTTGCGGTGTTTAACTTCATCGGAGTCAAAATCTAGGACAAAACCATTTTGGTTTTTGGTGTCTAAAAAATAATCCGGGCGGTCGTCTTCCGAGCGGGAAAGTTCAAGCGAGGTCCGGATGCGTTCGTTGCCGTAATTCAACGACAGGCCGTTGCTGTACCGCAGGAAATTTCCCTGCGTGAACGAGGAATTCAGGTTTCCGTTGAAGCCTTGTGCGGGGTTCTTTTTCAGCCGCAGGTTGATGATACCCGCATTGCCCTCGGCATCGTATTTGGCCGAAGGGTTGGAAATGATTTCGATGGCTTCGACGTTATCGGACGTCATGTTTTGCAATAGCGCAGCCAGATCATCGCCGGACAATCGGGTGGGCCTGCCGTTGATGTGGACCTGCACCCCTGCCTTGCCGAGCAGGAGGATATTGTTATCCATGTCCACCTTTACCCCGGGTGCTTTGCGGAGCAAATCCAGCCCGTTGATGCCTGAAGCACTGGGGTTGGCCGCCACGTTGAACACAAGCATATCGGCACGCACCTCAACCAGGGCTTTTCGGGCAATTATTTCTACTTCAGCCAGCTCGGCGCTCCCGGCCAATACAATGTCATTGAGCGTCAGTTCGCCCGGCTGGTTCTTGAGTTGAAAAACAGCCGATTGGTAGCTGGCAAAGCCCACCAGGTTGACCTTGAGGCGGTAGTTGCCCGGCGCAAGGTGGGCAAACGTGAAGCGGCCGTCTTCCCCGGACATTTGCCCGGTCACGACGCTGCTATCGACACTGGAGTACAAAAATAAATTCGCGAAAGTCAGGGGTTCGCCAGTTGTTTCAACGATGCGGCCATGTACTTGCGTTTGGCCGGAAAGGGCGGTGCCAAAACATGCCGCAACGGCCAATAGGAGCAGGGATTTGATCGCTTGTTTCATTTTGTTTTTTTTACATGAAATAATATTCAGTAGCAAAGTTGCCGGCAGGCCATACCTCTGGCTACCTCCTATCGTGCAGCGGCTACCTGTCCGGTTGCAGGGTGGATCTTTTTTTTACCTATTATGTTGCGGCGAAAAAAGCGGCAGGGTCTAACTTGTTGATAATAAGCAAGTAATCTGTCGCGCGGGTAATGAGCGGTAGTCTACTTCATAGAGAAAGCCTCAAGGGGTTGCGGCTTCCACAAATACACATCCATCACCCCTTTCCCTTTGATGTTTACTCCTGGTATTTTTTCAAAGGCAAAATCATTTTTCAATAACGCGTAACTCGATGGAGATATCTGGATATTCCCTTCCCGCCCGTAGGCTTCCATGCGGGCGGCGGTATTCACGGAGTCGCCCCACAGGTCGTAGGCAAATTTTTTCTTGCCGATGACGCCCGCTACCACCGGACCGGAGCTGATGCCGATTCTGATTTTCATCTGGCTGTTGTTGGCCAGGTTGTATTCTTCCAATGACCGTAGCATGTCCTGCGCAAACCGGAACATAGTCATGGCGTGATCGGCATTTTCTTCAGGCACCCCGGCGGCGACCATGTAGGCATCGCCGATGGTCTTTATTTTTTCCAGGCCATATTGATCGGTCAAGTCATCGAATTTGGAAAAAAGGCCGTTGAGGATATCCACCACTTCACCGGGTTTCAACTTTTCGGACAGCACCGTAAAGCCCACGATGTCGGCAAAAAGGATGGAGACCTCTTCGAAGCGTTTTACCACATTGTGCCTCCCTGACCTGATTTCTTCGGCGATGGGTTGAGGGAGGATGCTGTGCAGCAGGCGTTCGTTTTCCTGGTTGACAAGTTTTATGTTGGAGGCCTGTTCTTCTGCTTTTTGCAAGTCGAGAAAGCGGTTGTAGGTAATGTCGAAAACATTTGCGAATCGAACCATGGCTTGCTCCAATTCGGGAGCAAGCCTATCTGGGGAAATGACCAACAGGATGGCGGCGTTTTCTGTCCATGCGAAGGACAGGAATGCTTGTCGTTTTGAAAAACCCATTCCTTGAACTCGTCCGGAAAGTGCCTATAGTCGGAATGTTCAAAAGCGTATTCGAAAAACTGTTCTTTCTTCTATTGAAAAGATTTAGAAAAGTATTCATCACCACGGAGTCTGACTCCCAGGCATCATTGAAAATCGGATGATCAAAATAGGGCAACAGATAACTACCGGTAGCTGAAATCCGGTGATGCAATCCAGTGCAGGACATCTTTTGAATCTGGAAAATAGGTACATAAACGGCTCCATTTGCATCCAGGATGACCCCTAAGTCTATTAACCGTTCCACTACGACCGTTACGACCTCGCGCAATTCGTCGGCTTTGTGCATGCCCATAGTGCGACTCCTGACCTTTTCTAAAGCCGCTTCAATTTTGGCCTCCCGAGTCTGCGCCTCCGCTTTTTGCAGGTCGAGGAAGCGGGTGTAGGACTGGTCAAAACCTGGCAAACCGGGTGAATATTTTTCTTCTTCAAAATGCTCCAGTGTGATGATGAGCAAATACCCATGCGAAAAATAGGCAGCGTGGAATTTCTGCCAAGTGGGAAAAATAGCTCCGATGCAGGAATGCCCGCAAAGAGCGATTTATGGCCGGTAGCGAAAACATATAATTGTAATGTTCTCTCAATTCCTGCCCCTCTTTGAATTCGGAAAACAGTTCGAGTTTGTTTTCCCAGCCTTCATACATTTTTATGAGTAGGATCCTCGGTATGCGGAATATTGACAGGATGAAAGCCCCCTTTTCATTGGCAAACCAACCTTCATCTTCATCCGTATTTGGCCTGCAAATCATCACCCGCAGGCCCAGTTTTAAAAATTCGTTGTATAAAATTTCGGCGGCCTCGGAAAGCTCATCACTGTGGCGCATAGCCATAGCACGGGAACGCACCCGTTCCAAGGCGGCCTCGATCTGCGCTTCCCATGCCTGTGCTTCCGCTTTTTGCAGGTCGAGGAAGCGGGTATAGGTGCCATCAAAGACTTGTGCAAATCGTTCGAGCAACTGCATCGTTTGCGCATCGTGTGGTGTAGTGGTAGAAAACGAAAGCACCCCTTTGGAGAAAAAGGCGCAATGGATCACCCACCGCTCATCGGGAAATTTCAGATTGGAATATTGACTTCGGAAGTGGTTATAGGCTTTGAGTTCCTTACCAGACAGGTCTATCTGGATTGACTTTTTATGTTGTTGCCAACCGCCATAGATCTTTTGCATTACCAGTGGCTCGTTGAGGTCAACTGCTGTAGCTTCCTTCCACTGTTCACCATGTAGTGTGGCGTACAGGTTCAACACCTGGTTTTCTTCATCGAAAATGCCAATAGAGATTTGTTCGCTGATTTCCCCCAGCGCCTTGAGTTCATCAAATAGCAGCAACGAAGTGGCGCCGAGTTCATCGCTTTTGTGCATCGCCAGCGCCCTGGCCCGCACCCGCTCGAGTGCCGCTTCAATTTCCAGTTCCCGGTTTTTCTGCACGAGTTCCGCCGTTTTCTCAGCGACAAGCCTTTCCAGTTCGGCATTTTTTCGCTCCCATTCCCTCATATACCAGGTATCCTTTTCGCCGTCTGTACTGTCGGGTTTAGAGGCATGAAAGTGTACTACTTTCCATTGACCAACGGCATATTCCAAAACTGTGGAAAGCCTGATGAACAGCTCGTGCTTATCCTCACCAATGAAGAAGGTTATCTCAAGTTCATCGACAAACAGTGCGGTACTTTCGTCTTTTAACGTTTTTCTGAGTACAGGTTTCACCACCACTCCCATCTCCATGCCTGCAGCCTGCTCCTTCTGCCTGACCGTCTTTTCCTGATATTCATCAAACGACAACATTTTCTCATCCAGGGTAGTCCCGTATCCCATGACCGCATCGTCCACCCATTGGGACAGGTCTTCCAATGGGCCATTTTTAACGGTGGCTTCCAAAAAATTTTCAAAAGTTGTCTCCAGCAAGTTTTTCTTTATGGCGTCCATAAAGTTTTGATTTTGGTAGGCATTAGAAAATTGCGTCAATGAGGCAAACTTATTTTGAATTCAGTTCCTTCACCCTCCCTTGTCTCCACCTCCAG
Source organism: Lewinellaceae bacterium (assembly GCA_020636075.1). Taxonomy (GTDB): domain Bacteria; phylum Bacteroidota; class Bacteroidia; order Chitinophagales; family Saprospiraceae; genus M3007. The sequence continues at coordinate 295,028 of JACJYO010000003.1, forward strand.
CGCCCCCCCGTGCCCTTTCACCACGATGTCGTAAGAAATGGACAGCCCCAGTCCGGTACCTTCCCCGGTCGGTTTGGTAGTGAAAAAAGGCTGGAGGATTTTGGCTTTCACATCGTCGGGAATACCGGCACCGTTGTCTTTTATTTTAAATACAACCTGGCTGTTTTCTTTTTTAGATGAAATACAAACGGTGGGTTCGTAGCGTGTAGTGAGGGGGTGACTTGAAGTCACCCCCTCACTGGCACTCGCCCGCTGCTGCGTGGCATAAAATGCATTATTGATAATGTTCAAAAACACCCGTCCGATGTCTTGCGGGATGACGTCCACTTTACCAATGCTGGGGTCAAAATCAGTTTCCATTTTGGCGTTAAAACTGGAATCCTTCGCCCGCAAACCATGATAGGCCAGCCGCAGGTACTCGTCGGCGAGGGCGTTGAGGTCGGTGGGCTCTTTTTTGCCGGTACTCGTGCGGGCGTGCTGGAGCATGCCGCTGACGATGCCGGATGCCCGCTTGCCGTGATGGTTGATTTTTTGCTGGTTGGCAAAAAGGTCGCCCATGAGTTCTTTCAGCAATTCCTTATCCAACGGGTCTTTTTCGAGTTCTTCTTTCAGTTCCTCTGCCAAGTCCAGGCTGAGTTCGGAAAAGTTGTTGACGAAGTTGAGCGGGTTCTGGATTTCGTGAGCGATTCCTGCGGTGAGTTCGCCGAGGGAGGCGAGTTTTTCGGACTGGATGAGTTGGGATTGGGTGGCTTTCAGTTCTTGTAATGTTCGCTCAAGTGCTGATTTCTGTTCTCCCAACAGGTTATTGGCTCTTTGTTTTTGCTTGTTGTTCCTAATCTGGAAAATTGCAAAAAGCAGCGCGGCGATCAGCACCGCAATTAACCCAAAAATTTTCATCCTGTTTTCAAACTGCTGCCGGGCTTCTTTTTTCTGCTGTTCCAATTGTTGCCTGCGCAGGGACTCATTGAAGGAGAGCGTTTGGAATTGCCGTATCCTGTCTCTGTTGTACAGGCTGTCTTTGAGTGCAATGGAAAGTTGTAAGAAATGATAGGCGCTGTCTGGCTTGCCGGTTTTCATATACAATTCCGCAACCAGCGGACTTACTTCAGCAATGTAGGTATCCGTGTTTTCCCCCCAGCTCTGGATTTGCGTTTGATTGTTTTGATAAAAATGCATTGCCTCCAACGCATATTTCAAGGCCGGGCCAAATTGATTTTGAGCCTGGTAAATTTTGGCAATCCCTATTTTACTCTTGGCAATAATGGGTCCTGACCAACCCGGAACGTTCTCGATAGCTTTTTCGTAGTGGCCTAACGCAGCCTCCAAATCACCCTTTGCCCGGTAAATATCGCCTAACATGCGGTCATTGATTGCCTTTCGGATGGGGTCGCCTGTTTTCTTTATTTGACGTTCCTGTTTGGTAGCGTAGATTAATGCTGAATCCAATTTGCCCAAATTGTAAAAGGATTCCGAAATCCTGCTTGTTAACCATTCAGTAAACGCAGCTTTTTGGGGGCTCGCCTCGCCAATTGACCGGAGCATTTTATCTGCGCGTTGACAATAAAGAATCGAACTTTCATAATCTCCCATGGCAACATATTCGTCCGTGAGCGCGAGAAGGGCGTAAGGCACGGCTAATTTATCCGGTGATTTTTCAGCGAGTACGAGATTTTCCAGCCTGATTTCGAGGGCTTTCGGGTAATTGCCGAGTGAATGGACCAAGGCAGCGACGATATCTTTCAGAAAGAACAACCGTTGTAATGAAACGGGGGAATTTGTAGCGTTGGCGTCCGCTGAATTTTGTTGCAGGTCAATGGCTTTTTGTACGTAATGAAAAGCAGAGTCCACATTGTACTCATCCAGGTTGAATGCATAAATTCTGGCGATGGTGGCCAGTATTTCGATGGCAAGGGAATCATTGGGATGCCTGGCAAGCGCCGCTTTTTTGTCCGTAAATATTTCATCCCGCCAGGCCCGAACGCTGTCCACCAGGACAGTATCCTGTGTTATAAAAACTTTCCGATCCGCTACTTCCCAGTTGTTGTAGTGTTTTTCAACTTTCAGCCAACTACCCCGGTGGAACTTATATCCTATCGGGCCTTTCCCCAAATTCAGGGTTATGGTTTTCCTGTTCCCGTCGAGGGGCTTCATCAGGTAGGCTTTATTGCTGAGCGAATCCCAGTTATTAAAAGTCCCGACGATGAAAATGCTGTCGTGCCGGATAGTTGTTTGCTCCTTTAAAATGAATTGCACATTGTATTGTGCCTGTAGCAGCGATACAGTCAGAAGAAGCGGTAGAAGTGAAAATATTTTTTTCATAACTAACCTGACGTGTCTTCAAACCCAAAAGTCAGGGTTCAAACGGAGGGTAAGGTAATAATAAACCCTGTCCCTTTTTTGAGCCGCTGTTGGCGACAAATAGTTTTTGGGGATAGTGCGATTTACCGTAATTGGCATAGATTCAAACACTCTTCACCTCTCCGTCCAGGCCCATAAAATATTTATGATTTTCCATTCCCCATTGAGTTTCCCCAGGTGGATGTAGTCAAAGAAGGCAAACTTGTTCTGGATGGCCTTGACAGTCGCGATGTTGTTTGATATGTCAAAAAGTAGCACCTCTACCTTCAAGGGTTCTTGCGGGTCGACACCCGCTTTGTATAATTTTGTGTAGTCATAGGTTTTTGCATAATGCAAAAGGGTCGCTGCCGTCATGTTACTCAATTTGTCATTTCCGCTTTTATCTTCACGGATAACCCTTTTTGCCAAATCAGGATGCATTGCTTTTTCTACCCGTACGCTGTCGTTGTATTCGAGTCCTTCCAGATAATTCAATACCGTTTCCCGGATAAGCAAGGTGTCGTTTTGGGTTTGGCCCCAAAGGTTATTGTTCGTGAAAAACAGTGTGGTAAAAACCATCGCCAATTGGAACATTTGACGGCATTGCATTTGAAAGCGTGGTTGTTTCATTTTTTATTGTTTATCGGAGCATTACTTGCCAATCAGTTGATAGGCCTCAGGTGCCCCGTAATTTGAAATGTTAGTTTTAATTTGAGTTTGAGCACTAACACTATGATAGTCAGCAGTATTCAACCTCTTTACCGGCGTGCGTTGGCAAGTTATACTCGTCAGACGACTTTGAGTCGTCAGACGAGGTTCTCATTGTGGTCTGACGACTCAAAGTCGTCTGACCGCTCAGCCATTATAACCACACAATGCACGCCGGTAGAGCGGTCGAATATTACCCGAACACACGTTAATTTTGATAAGCAAAAGTCAGCGGAGCACTTGAAGCGCCCCGCCGACAATGCCCCGCCTATCTTACCGCTGCCGCCGCCACGGCCTGCTTCGTATCGGTAAACTGCTGGAAAGCCACAATTTTACCGTCCTTCAGTGTCCACAAATGGGCCGTTTGTGCGTCAAGCATTTTTCCGGTTGTCTTGTGCTTCGCTTCATAGCGCAGGGTGGCGAGCACCTGGTTATTCGACATTTCATGCAGCTGTATGTTGGTCAGATTCCAGTACTCCCATTCCGCCATGATGCGGCCGAACACGCCGTTCAACACAGCATCCGGACCGATGTATGGATTGTTGTCTGCATAGGGGAAACTCTCGGCTTCGTTCCACACGATATTGGCATCCATAACACCGAGTGCCGCCGGTACGTCGCCTTTGGCAAATGCCTGGTACAGCCCGTCCACAACGGCCACGTTGTTCGGATCCGACACGACGCCCAGTTGTGCGAGCAACGCCATGTTGTCCATGAAATCCGTCTCCTCGGCAATCTTGCCGTGGGGGCTCATGCGGACAATCGTACTGCCACTTATTTCAACCTTGTTGCCCGTGGCCGGGATGCCAAAAAAGTCACCTGTATTGGTTCCCTGGAATGTCCAGTGCTTCACCAGTTGATCGCCCTCGCCAAAGATGTTGTTGATGGTAAATTTGATGTCGGAGAACGCCGAGAGCAGGGATTTGTAATAACCCGCCATTCCCTCGATGCCCACCACGTTTTCCGGTTCGGCATGCATGATCACGTCGGCGGTGAAATGATCTTCGTTAAAAAGATCCAATCGGCCTTCGTTGACGATGGCATCCCAGGTTTCGGTGTACATTTTGATATTGGCGGCCACGGTGGGGTCGGCATGCTCCAGAGGCCGTAGTACCGATTTGGCGATTTTCCACTGACCGTCTTTTTTGAGCATCGCGTTGGCGTAGCTGCCGGAGACGTGGATGGGAATGTCGTACACATTGGTTATGCCGTTCACCTCGTAGGTTCCGTTGGCGATCCAGGCGTGTTCGAAGTCCGACCAATTGATACTCAGTTGGCGGATGAAAACGGTGGCATTGTTTTTCAGGAACTGGTCGGCGAAGTAGGCGGCAATGTTGTCCGCGCCTTTGATTTGTTTGCCCTCCTGGTCGATGCGGACAGCATCGTCCAGGTACATGTCGCGGATGGCTTTGTGGTCACCCTGGTTATAGGCGTTCATAAAGTTGCGGGCGAAGGCCTGCATGTCGCGTTCATCCGTTGCGGATTGGGCCTGCATGTTGCCGGAAAAAAAAGCGAAGAGCAGGGTGATTGGAAAAAGGACTTTTTTCATGATAGATTTCATTTTAAAAAATGGGTGCGTAGAATGAAAAAGGTAGCAACACTACGTCAACTAAGTACTGTGACTAAGCCCGGCGGAGCAAATTTCCCGCAGATTTCCGCAGAAAAGGGCGCAGATTGTCGCAGACACACAATGGAAAATCTGCGGTGATCTGCGTTTTTTTCTGCGGTGATCTGCGGGAAAACATGCAACGAGAGTCTGCTTGCATGTTTAGAATAGTAATCACAGTTAGGTCGCAACTTGAGTTAAATAGCTGCTCGTTCCAGGGCTTCTGCATATTGGTTCAAGGGTATCCGGGCCGATTTGAACTGCACACCCAAATCCCGTGTGGCCTGCGCATTGCTGTACACCGTTTTCGGTTGCCCGGCAGGTTCATTCCCGTTCAACATCAACGAAATATCGGAAACCCTCCAACTCTCGCTGGTCAGCAGGTAGTGCTTGCCGTGCAGGTTTTTGAGGGTAGCCGCTTTGTACACCGCTTCAGCAACATCGGCTACATCTACGAGCGCCCAGTACACGTCCTGATCATAAAACATCTGGATGAAATCGTTGGGCGCTAACTTGTTTTTGAACAAAAACTGGACGCCCATCGAAGTGGAATCTTCCCTGCCTGATAGCTGGTTGCCCATCACCCCAACCGGCGAAACGGTCACAATGTCAAATCCTGGCGCCGGGTTTTCCTGCGTAAATTTCCGGACAGCCTGGTCGGCGTAGTATTTCGCCTGGCAGTAGGGAATGCTTTCCTGGCTGTAGTAGGGCATGTCTTTTTCCGAATAAACATGGTCCGGTGCAAAACCCTGCGCCGGCATTGGAAAGTCCGTGTTATGCGCCGCTACTGAAGCGATGAACACCACCTTTTTCACCGCTGGCGTTTCGCTGACCACCCGCAGGAAATTCTCCGTGCCTTTGATGGTGGGGTCGAGCAAGTCCCTTTGCACGTCTTCCACCTCCAACTGAAAGGGCGTACCGCCGTGCACGAGGATGTCGCAGCCTTCGGCAAATGCTTTCAATTGGTCGAGATTTTGCACGTCCAAAGGGGCCAGTTCCAGGTTTTCTGCATGGGGCAGCGTGTAGAGGTGGGCGTATTTTTCTTTGTTGGAAATATCCAGGGCCGATACTTTGACCTTGAACCCGTTTTCCAAAAATTGCCTGGTGACGTAACTGCCGATGTACCCGGCGCCGCCGATAATGCCTACTGTTTTCATGCTTTATAGTTTTTAAATAAATCGGGAAATTTTCAATATCAAAATCACGCCGATTCAGGTGAAAGAAATGTGCTTTACTGTACCGGGCTAGCAGCCACTACCGCTTTTTGACAAGCCCGGTTGTGCAAGCCTTGCGGCTGGCTGCCCGATTGGCGAATACCACACCGGAAGTGGTTAAAGGTGGAAACCGCCATGGCTTCGTAATCGGCGATGAAGTTCTCTGCCCTGCCCTTCATCACCTTCCGGTAATACACGAAAGCTTCAAAGCTGTTGAAGGAAGGGGAGGTGACCAGGGCAGACTTAGCGGCCGCCTCCGAGTGCATGAGCTCGGCAAATTCTGCGTAATAGTTTGCCGGTTCGTTGTGGTCTTCATCACGGGCATTGGATTGCGCTCCGAGGGTGGCCGGTAAAAGGCCGAATGCCAGGACTAAACGGAAGAAATTGATCGTTTTCATTTTTCACTGTTTTTATGAAATCCGGTTGTTTGGCAGGACGTGTTTTAATTGTTAAAAACAACTGCCTGAAGGCTTGAGACAAAGGTGGGAGTGGACAGCAGGTATTTACTACCTTCTATCGTTCAACGGTTACCTGCCTGGTTGCGGGAAGGCTTTTTTTATTACTTGCTATGTTGCGGGATGGGGAATAATAACCCTCTAACTCGTTGACAATGAATTGTCAATGTGTTGCAATGGAAGCGAGATGGTTGGTAGGGAGCGTATATTATGCAACTCAGGGGTTGAATGTTTCTATAATCAGGATTGGGCTAAACTTACCATCGAATAAAGCCCGTAGGGCTGCCATTATTGTAGAAAATGGTTGTTGCTCATTTTACCAAACGCCGTAGGCGTGCCATTATAATACCGCACCTACAGTGCTATCATTTCTCGCCTCTTTAAATTCTACAAAATGGCAGCCCTACGGGCTTTCGTGCCGATTTAAACCCGGCCCCCCAGATGTCATGTTTATTCCCGCACCTTCCCCGGTCGCTCACCAAACTCTTCCAGAAAAGCATCGGAAAAATTATTCAGGCCGGAGTAGCCCACTTCGTAGGCAATTTCTGAAACGGTCAGGTCGGTAGTTAGCAACAAATGCCTGCCGTGATGCAGGCGTATGGAACGGATAAACAGGCTGGGCGATTTGCCCGTCAAGGCCTTTACCTTGCGGTAGATCTGGCTGCGGCTCATGGCGAGGGCGCGCTCCAGTTGCGGCATCTCAAATTCCGGATCAGCAAGGTTGGCTTCCACCACAGAGCGGATTTTTTGCAGGAAAACATCTTCAGGGTCTGTACCGGGCGCCGGCGCATCCAGGTTGCTCGTCACCGATCCTAATTGACTATACTTGGCTTGTAACTTCCGGCGCTGTTCGAGCAGGTTTGCCACGGTTACCAACAGCTCTTCCTGGTGGAACGGTTTGGCCAGGTAGGCATCGGCGCCCCGCCGCAGCCCTGCCAACCGGTTTTGCACATCCGCTTTGGCGGTGAGCAAAACGATGGGGATATGGCTCGTGCGTTCGTCGTTCTTCAGGGTTTCGAGCACCTCGAAACCATCTTTGATGGGCATCATCACATCGCTCACGATGAGGTCGGGTATGTTGTCTAGCGCATGTTCGATGCCCGCCATGCCGTTGTATGCAAAATCCAATTGGTAGGGGCGCCCCCCGCGGCCACCCGTGTAGGGGCGACCCTCGCGGTCGCCCAAATCGCGGTCGCCCGTGCTATGATCACCCGGATCATCATCGCCCGAATTTTGAAGGCAGGCTGCCAGGTATTCCACCACATCGGGGTTGTCTTCAATGAGCAGAATTTGCGGCAGAGAGGCCTCGGCGTTTTGCAGACCGGAAGGCATGCTGACCGGTGGGTTTATTCTGGCAGATGCGCTGTCTTCCAACGCGTTAGCGGGCGTTTCACCGGAGAATGCACCGGTGTTTGTCACAGGCAATTTCACCAAAAATGTACTGCCAACACCGACCACACTTTCCACGGAAATATCGCCGCCCATCGCCCTGACCAGTTCCCGGGTCAGGGAAAGTCCGATGCCCGCACCGCCAAACCCCACCCCGGCCCTCCCCAACAGGGAGGGGGAAGCATGTTCCTGGTTTTTTGCCTGAAAAAACCGCTCGAACAAATGCGGCAGTTCATCCGCCGGGATCCCTGCGCCCGAATCCGATACCGCAATGTGCAGCCATTTGTCTTGCAAATTCGCCCGTAAAATTACTTTCCCGCCAGAAGGGGTAAACTTGATGGCATTGGACAAGAGGTTATGGATGATTTGCAAAAACCGCTCGGGGTCGTAGTCCATAACGATGCTGGACTGGTCGCTTTCCACGCGCAGCATCACGTTTTGGGCATTGGCAAGCGAGTGCAGGCTTTCCGCAATGTATTTCAGATAGGTCAGGATATTCCCCTGGATGTAGTTTATCGTCAGGGATTGGGATTCGAGTTTTGCCAGGTCGAGAATTTGGTTGATCAGCCGGAGGAGGGATTCGCCATTGCGTTGAATCAGCCCCAGCTTGTTTTTTTTCTCAGGATCGGTTTCCAGTTTTGAAAGTTGTTCGCCCATCCCCAGAATTACCGTTAGCGGCGTACGGAACTCATGGGTGATATTGGTAAAAAAGCGACTTTTGAAATCATCGATTTCTCGCAGGCGCAAGTTTTCCTGTTGTTGGATTTTTTGATGCAGTTGGCTTTCTATGAGTGCAAAATCGGCTTGTTGCCTGGCCTCCACCTGCTTCCTGTGCCGATACGCCAAGCCCATCGAAAAAATCAGGATTTCAATCAGGGTGCAAATTTTGAGGTAATCGACCGTGTACTCCGTTTGGTACACCCGCGAAAACAGGGTCAGCAGGAAGCCCAGACAGATGACGGCAATCCCCGCTGCGATAAAATAGCCTTTTGGGTCTTTTGTCCTGTACAGGGGATACACGAACAGGAACCCGGAAATAGTGACCAGTGCGATGTAGAACAGCGTTGCCCGGTCGTCGATCACGTAACTGAAATTGTACCGAAAGGCCAGGAAAACGAAGAGTAAAATCAACGGCGCACCAAGCCATATCACGTAGCGGAAATACCGGTCCCACTTGGGGAGCAAGTGTTCCAAATCCAAAAAACTGCGGATGAAGGCCAGCCAGCACATCATGCCCAGGTAAACAGACATTTTGAACAGGTTAAAAAAGGCGGGGTGTTCCGCAAAGACAAAGCGGCCAATCAGATCTTCCAAATCATTGGAGATGTACCCCGTATAAACCAATACCATCAGCAGGTAGCCGGAATAGTAGATATAGCTGCGGTCTTTGACAATGAAAAACTTGATGAGGTTGTAGAGCAACATCATCAGCAAAAGGCCGGCGAACAGGCCGTTCCAGGCTTTTGTATCCACCAATCTTTGGTAATAGACCGCCAGGGGCAGCACGTAGGTATGAAACGTGGGTGGCAGGGCGCTGCGTTCGCTTTCGCCCCGAAAGTACAGGGTCACCACCTCCCGGGGCGGGAGCGGCAACCTGAACCAGGTGCCGGAATTGGTCGGGACAAAATTTTTCTGGTATGCCGGAACAAAGGTGCCGTTGAGTTCGGAGGTCCAGGTCCCGTTTTCCGCCAGGCGAAACAGCGTGACACGGGTAAACGTACTGGAAAAGTTCAACACCCACTCGGTGTGCATTTCCCCATCGGGCAATCGGTTTTCCAATTGGATTTTTCCCCAATACACCTGGTGGCTCTTCGGCTCGAACGTCTTGTCGGGAAAGGGCACAAAAGCGTCCTGCATTCCGGCTTGGGCGATCTCCTCAATGGTGTACCCCTTTTCCGAGTCGGGTAAGATCTGCAGGTGCTGCTGTAACTTGTAATTGGCAGCATTTTTCAGGATGTAAACTGGGCCTGAGTTGTCAGTCTCGGGCGCAGGGCTGGACCGGATGCAACCGGCAAGTTGGAAAAGCAGTGCACATGCTGTGAAAAGGTGGATATTGTTTTTGAAAATCAACATTGGCTACACGCAATTTACCAGGGAAGCATCCCCGACTGCTTTTGTCGAAACAAATATCTGAAAATAAACTGCTACGGTGGCTGCCGTGTGTCCACCTCACCCTCATCAACTTAAGAGTTAAAAGATGGTAAACACTTTTCAAATTGAACTTTTCAAATTAAACTTTTGACTTTTGAGCATCAACTTGGGTTTGGAAAGTTTCTTTTAAGTCAAATTTGAAAAGCCCAATTTGAAATTTGAAAAGTTGTTCACCCCCTCTGGTTGCTTAAGTCGATGGCTATGGGGGCCGGGGTGGGGTTGACACACAGAAAACTGAAAAAGTTTAACCCAGCGTTTAGGTCTCCCTGCGCTCCCTGCCTCGTAGTGAAAAAAAGTAATCTTCGGCAAGCAATCCCAGTTTTCCCCTTATAAAACAGCCACATTTTTTACATTTGGAACCGGACGCCATGCCGGCCCAAGATTCTTTTGTGCTTATAAACCTGACAAACAAATGAAAAAAGGCTTTCCCGCTCTATTCGCATTGCTTTTTTCCCTGACACTTTCCGCCCAAAAACCGGAGCTCATTTTTCCACTGGACAACCCAAAGGGCTATGTCAGCCTCGACTTTTCTGCAAATGGCAAATACGCCCTGTCGGCTTCCCTGTCCGGACTGCGGCTCTGGGATGTAGCATCCGGTAAAATGTTGCGTGCTGTTCAGGTGGATGAATTCGTGATAAAAGCAAACCTCTCGCCGGATGGGCGGCATGTCGGTGTCGAAGTAAATTATAATTGGCCACTAATGGGATATTGGGACGGGCGATCGAGCCGGGTATTTGCCATGGACGATAAGAACCTGTCCGGGTTTTCTGCCACCGGACGTTTTTGGTATTATAAAAGTGTGGAAAGAGAATTGAAGGCCTGGGACCGGGATATTGATAGTATCCGGGTCATGCTTAAAACATTCGATGCAGCTGAAATGTACCCTTCCCCGGTAAACGATTTCAACATGCTGACCGTAGAAACTGGTGTTGGCGCCGATCAGGAGTCTTCCCGCATACGCTGGCTGGATCTGAAGACCGGAAAAAAGATTGCATTCCCGGATATTCGGGGCACCGTGCGCGGTGTTTATTGGATGAAAAACAATGCGGAAGTGCTGGTCCATTTGCAGGGTTCCCAGAACGGCAATCCGGTACATACCCTGCAACTCCTGAACTTTAAAACTGCCAAATGGGGGAAAACGGTAGCAACGTTTACAACCGAAAACATGGGTATTGCAGCCTCCGGTGCAGGGGATCGATTTTTCATCTTTTTTGAGCAAGACAAGCAATTTTTCCTCGATTTGAATAAGCAGCCCATGCTGCAAGCGCTGAAAACCCCGCTCAACTTGGCTGCCGACAATCCGGATGAGGACCCCGTACCGCCCCTGTGGCAATTCACGCCAGACGGTACCTTGCTCGCCCTGGTGCGACGCAGCGAAGAAAAAACAGAAGTCTGGGATGTACTGAAACACGAACGCTTGTGGGCGCTGGATTTTGGAATTTCTACCTTCTCCTACGCAGGCACTGCCAAGGCACAGTTCAGTCCCGATGGCCGGTCGGTGCTCATTGGAGAGCAAACCGGCCAGTTGCAGCTTAAAGACAGCCGCACCGGCACGCTTGTCCGGAGTTTTTCGCAAGGCGAAATTCGCCAGATCAGTTCCCTCAACTTCGATTCAGACTACCAACTACAGCTCCTGGCCCCGGATTCGAGTGCCTGGCAGTTTGACCTGGCAACGGCAGGGTTTGGCAGGGCCACATCAGCAGCGTTTTCCCACAAAAAGAAAGTGTACGAAAGATCTGAAATGGCGAGGCAAATGAACAAATCGGGCTCAAAAACGATCCGGAGCAAGGATGGTAACTGGATAGCAAGTTGGCGGGTCTATGACGCCGAGAACCTGATTGATGGCTCCGGATTGGCAATTGAAAACCTGAAAACAGGGCAGAAACAATTCATTCCTCGTATTAGTGAGTTCTCCTGGACTTCCGCTGCGGCATTCTCCCCGGACAACACACTGGTCATGGTCGGGAAAGTGGATAATGTCATTCAACTCGCCCGAACTTCCGATGGCCAGGTCGTCCAGACCCTGCGCGGGCATACGACCGACTTGCTGGATATGGCCATTACCCCCGACAACAAATTTGCCGCATCCGTAGCAAACGACCAGGTCGAAATCAAATTTTGGGACCTGCAAAAGGGTACGGAACTGGCTGCCCTGTATTTTTTCGGACCGCAAGACTGGGCCATCATCAGCCCCAGCGGCCTTTTTGACGCCACGCCCGGCATGATGCAGCAGATGTACTACGTGTACGAACGCGAGATCATCGAATTGGAACAACTCAAAGAGCGCTACTACGAACCCGGTCTGTTACAAAAACTCATAGGCCTAAATAAAGACGAAATCCGCGATGTGACCACCCTGAAAAGCCTGGCGCTTTATCCTACTGTGGACGTAGCCATTCAAAATGACCAGCTTGCCGTAAAACTCAGCAAACGCTCCGGCGGCATGGGCAAACTCAGTTTTTTCATCAATGGCAAGGAAGTCGTCGAAGACATCAACCCTACGCGCCTGCCTCAGTTGAGTATTGACCTGAAAAAATACGTGCAGTATTACCTGCCCGGCCAGGCCAACAACATTGCCCTGCGCGCCTACAACAGCGATGGCTGGCTCAAAAGCGCTGCCATCGAGATGCCCTACCAGGCGGAATTTGCGCTGAAAAAAGGTACCGGCTCCGATTCGGAAACACCAACCCTGGGGCCTGGCAAACCCCATCTGTTTGCGATCGCCATCGGCACCTCCAACTACAGCGGCGACAAGCTCGACCTGAACTTTCCCGACCTCGATGCCACCGCCATGGCCCAGGCACTGGGCAGTGCCGGCAAGGCCCTGTTTGAAGATCGGATGCAGGTGTACACGCTTACCTCCTCCGGAGAAAATGGCGCTACAACGGCCAGTAAAACTGCCATTCGGGCTGCTTTTGCCGATGTCGCCAAAAAAGCCAAATCCGGCGACGTGCTGGTGGCCTATTTTTCCGGACACGGCCTGAGCTACGGAACTGCCGAAACCGGGCAGTTTTATTACCTGACCAAGGACATCGGCAGCGAAGATTTGAGCGACCCTGAAATCCGGAACAAGTACACCATATCCTCCAGCGAACTCACCGAATGGCTCACCGCCATACCTGCCCAAAAACAGGTCATGATCCTCGACGCCTGCAACTCCGGAAAAGTCGTGGAATCGCTGGCGGCGATTGGTCAAAAGGACCTGAACTCCTCCCAAATTCGCGCCCTCGACCGCATGAAAGACCGCACCGGCATGTTTATCCTCACGGGTTCGGCTGCCGATAAGGTGAGCTACGAAGCCAGCAAATACGGCCAGGGGCTGCTCACTTACAGCCTGCTGCAGGGCATGAGCGGGCTGGCACTGACGCCCGACAAACGGGTCGACGTGATGACCCTCTTCCAATATGCCCGCGATGAAGTGCCCAACATGGCAAAAGATATCGGGGGCATTCAAACGCCGGTGCTGGCTTTTCCTGCGAATGGCGGTAGTTTTGACATCGGCATCGTAAACGAGCAGGTACACATTCCGCTGGCGCAGGTGAAGCCGATTTTTATCCGAAACAACTTTCAGGACGAAGCCGCCTTTGCCGATGTGCTCGGCCTGACAGATGTATTGGAAAAATATTTCCGGGAGATCACTGTGAAGGGCGCTCAGGCCGATCTCATCTACGTGGATGTGAAAGAATACGAAGGCGCCTACTCTATCAAAGGGCGTTATACCGTTGACGGGAATGCTGTACAGCTGCGTGGCCGCCTGTTCAAAGGTCTTAGCCCGCAAGGCGAAGAATTTCAGATCAGTGGCAAAAAAGATAACTTACCGGCCCTGGCAGAAGCTATTATTGCCAGCGTATCCGCTCTATTAAATCAGTGATTAATTATATTCATCTGGTTTTTGCCTTCTCTTTTTCGAGCGAACAGTTTCCTACCCCGCAAAACATGGGCATTTGTATAATCAATAATCGTTAAATCCAGATATCTCCCCCGCAGGGCGGGATCGACATGACGATACGCTTTGAATAAAAAAGGGAGGGGCAGAAAATCACGGTAATGCAAGATTTCGACGCCCCTCCCCTTTGGCCCGACTACAATGGGATAGGGATAGGCTAAAAATTGGGGGGCGTCGAAATGGTTCTTTGTCCCAATTTTTCGCCCCCCAGATTTTTTACAGCAAGACCTTGTCATTCCGAGCCCGCTTTGCGGGGGAGGAAACTGTTCGCTCGAAAAAGGGAAATGCTAAAAGTTAAATGGCTTACTCCTATATAACCAATTAACACACGCCGGTAGGGAGGCCGAACTCAGTCCGAACTCAGGTTATCGTTAAACAGCTTTATCCAATTACAAATTCAACCAACCATGAAAATGCGTTTTGCACTTGTACTGCTTTGTTTTACCACATTCTTGCAGGCTCAGGCACCCCGCCTGGTTATTCCCATTGGCCATACATCGAATGTCGTAGCCATAGCCATTTCTCCGGACGGGAAATTTGTACTGACGGGCAGTTATGACAAAACAGCCAAACTCTGGACACGCTTAGGCCAGGAGATCCAAACATTCAAAGGCCATACCACCACCGTAACGGCCGTTGCCTTTTCACCGGCTCCCGGCGAATATCAGATTCTGACCGGTGATGGCTTCGGAACGGTTCGGCTTTGGACCCCTGATGGCAAGGCAATCCGAACCTTTGACGGCCTTGAACGCGGGATTAATTCCGTTGCTTTCTCGCCGGATGGGAAATGGATACTCGCGGCAAGTGCCGACAGCATTGCCTTGCTCTGGGACCGGCAAAGTGGCAAGGTGCACCAAAAGCTGATAGGGCATTCCTCCGGTATTGAACAGGCCGTTTTTTCGCCGGATGGAAAGTACGTGCTGACCGGTAGTTGGAACTGCGATCGGATTCCAAACCCCGATTTTCAGAATGTAATGGGTGCGGAGGAGTTTACAATAAAAAATGCACGGGGCAGCGCCAAATTATGGGACCGGGAAACCGGCCGTGCGATTCGCAGTTTTGAAGGGCATGCCGAAAGCGTAAGATCGGTAGCCTTCTCACCCGATGCTAACGGGAAATACATCCTGACCGGTAGCATTGGCGATGTCACGGCCATACTCTGGGACCGCGACTCCGGGCAAAAGATCCGAACGTTTACCGGTGGTTGTAATGAGTTTGTGACGATGGTTGGTTTTTCCCCCGATGGGAAACAGGTCATTACCAGTTGTGACGGGATGACCATTCAAATATGGGATCGGGAAACCGGTGAGCGGCAACATATTGATGATTTCGCAATGCGCGAAGCCGTGTCGCGCGCCCAGTTTTTTCCACCGCAACCCGGCGAACCGGCCGGCGGGAAGTTCTTGCTGCTTGATGGTGCTACACCCCAAATAATAACCCTGGAGGGCGAATCGGTGCAGACTTTTGAGCAGCATTCCGAAGCCTTGACAGCCGTTGCCTTTTCCCCCTTTGATGGCGGGAAAAATCTCTTGCTTGGAACGGATAACGGGCATTCCAAACGCTGGGACATTCCCGGCGGCCAACTGCAAACACTCCCCGAAACAGAAGATTACCTCGATCATTTGTGGCAACCGGTGTGTGCGTTCACCTTTGCCGGCACGGAAAACGCGCCTACACTGCTAACCGGCCGAACAGGGAGCTACTGGGCGACGCGCCGGGATTTTAAAACGGGCAGCCATGTTGAGATTTTTGACCTTATGGATGGCTCGGCAAGTTCTGTAGCCATTTCACCGCCAACTGCGGCAGACCCGGCCGGCGGAAAATTTCTTGCATTCGGTACTAGGCAGAACACCATTGAACTCTGGGACCGTGCCCGGAAGGCACCTATCCGTACGTTGACCAAACCTGCTGTGGTCGAGCCGGAAGATGACGTGGATCCTTCCAATCCTTTTGGCCTTCAACAAGAGATCGATTTTGAATTAATACCGGAGGCAATTTCGGCAGTAGAATTTTCCCCAAATGATGGGGGTAAAACAATTTTGTCCGGCGATCTCAATGCTACTGGCATCCTCTGGGATCGCGAAACCGGGGCTATCCTCCATACTCTATCCGGGCATACCGACTATGTGTACGATGTGGCTTTTTCCCCGGACGGTCAGTTGTTGCTTACCGGCAGCGGCGATAATACGGCCAAACTCTGGGATCGCAACGGCCAACTGCTCCGGACCCTCTCCGGGCATACCGGCGCCGTCAATGTCGTGGCGTTCTCCCCGGACGGAAAATCAATTTTTACTGCCAGTGCCGATAATAGTCTGAAACGCTGGGACCGGGAAACCGGCAAATTGTTGCGAACCATGCAAGGGCATGATGCCACAGCCCTGGCCTTCACACCTGACGGGAAATTTATAGCCAGTTGCAGCCAGGACAATACTTCCAAAATTTGGGATACGGAAACAGGGCAGGAACTCGCCACCCTGGTTGCCATCGATTCTACGGACTGGGTGGTTACCACGCCGTCGGGGCTTTTCGACGCCTCCCCCGGCGCCATGAAGATGATGCATTACGTCGTCGGACTTGAAGTGGTATCGCTTGATCAGCTGAAGGAACGTTACTACGAACCCGGTTTATTACCGAAACTTCTGGGTTTCAGTAAAGGCGACGTACGCGATGTTTCTTCCCTTGGGCAGGTTGCACTATACCCCGAAATAAAGGCCCTGTTAACGGACGACCAGATCGACGTCCAACTCACTCCCCGCTCCGGCGGCATGGGCAAGCTCAGCTTTTTTATAAATGGAAAAGAAGTGGTTGAAGACCTCAACCCCGAGCGCAAAACTGCGCTGACTGTTGACTTGAAAAATTATGAAAAATACTATCTGCCGGGAACCAATTCCATCGCTATGCGTGCGTACAACAGCGCGGGTTGGCTAAAAAGCGCAGCATATGAACTGGCCTACACACCGCCGGCCACCGGCAGGGGGACCGGCAGCAATAACAGCGGCGGCAGCAACAGTTTGCGCAACGACAAACCGCATTTGTACGCCATCGTCGTCGGCACCTCCAACTACAGCGGCGATCAGCTCGACCTGCGCTTCCCCGATTCGGATGCCAAAGCAATGGCAGAAGCGTTGCAGGCATCGGGAAAACGCCTGTTTGATGACCGCGTGCACGTGAAAGTACTCACCACCGATGGCCAAACGCCGGATGCCATTTCTTCCAAAAAAAATATTGCCGCGGCATTCAGCGAATATGCAGCGCAGGCCAAGCCCACCGACATTTTAATTACCTACTTTTCCGGCCACGGACTGACCTACGGCAGCGCCGAAAAAAGCCAGTTTTACTACCTCACCAAGGACATTGCCAGCCCGGATTTGAAAGATGACGAGGTACGGAAAAACTACACGGTGTCGTCCGAAGACCTGACGCAGTGGCTCACCGCCAACCCGGCCAAAAAACAGGTAATGATCCTCGACGCCTGCAACTCCGGCAAGGTCGTGGAGGCGCTGTCTTCCATCGGCGCCCGGGAGTTGAATTCCTCGCAGATCCGCGCGCTCGACCGCATGAAAGACCGGACCGGCATGTTCATCCTCACCGGCGCGGCGGCCGACAAGGTGAGTTATGAGGCCAGCAAGTACAATCAGGGTCTGCTCACGTACAGTCTTTTGCAGGGCATGAGCGGCCTGGCCCTCACACCCGACAAACGGGTAGACGTGATGACGCTTTTCCAGTACGCCCGCGATAAGGTGCCCGATCTGGCCAAGGGTATCCGGCAGGTGCAAACACCGGTGCTGGCCTTCCCGACCGATGGCGGCAGTTTCGACATCGGCATTGTAGATGCAGGGGTGAAAATTCCGGTGGCTCAGGAGAAGCCGGTGTTTATCCGCAATAGCTTTCAGAATGACAACGACACGTATATCGACGATCTCGGCCTGGCCAAAGCGCTGAATGAATATTTCCAGCAAATCACAGCACGCAGCGCACAGGCAAATTTGATTTTCGTGGATGTAAGCGAATATGAAGATGCTTATTCGATCAAGGGGCGCTATATAGTCAACGGCGACGCTGTTGCGGTGCGCGGGCGTTTGTTCAAAGGCGGAACCGACAAAGGTAAATTTGAGGTAAGTGGTAAAAAGGATGCGCTGCAAGCACTGGTGGAGGCAATTGTGGAGAAGGTGGCGGGGATGCTATAAGTAATGATGAGTGATGAGTGATGAGTGCGTTCACCTTCCCGGAAAGGTGTAAAACTCATCACTCATCGCTCATCATTAATTTAATTTCCATCAACCATGAAAACATTCCACATCATTTTTTTTCTCCTGGCAACAGGCCTGCTACACAGTCAAACGCCGCGTTTGGTCGTACCCATCGGCCACTCTGAAATGGTCAGCAGCATGGCTTTTTCCCCGGATGGCAAAACAATTCTAACGGGCAGTTATGATCATACAGCCAAACTTTGGGATTTGGATGGACGCATGTTGCAAACATTCAATGGCCATGCCGCCGAAGTCTTGTCAGTGGCCTTTTCCCCCGATGGCAAAACCATACTGACCGGCAGTGCCGATAAAACGGCAAAACTCTGGGATTTGGATGGGCGCATGTTGCAGACCTTTAAAGGCCATGTTTTCGGAGTCTTGTCAGTGGCCTTTTCCCCCGATGGCAAAACAATTCTAACAAGCAGTGATGATAACACGGCAGAATTATGGGATTTGGATGGAAGCATGTCGCAAACCTTCATTGGCCATTGGGATCACTTCGACTTCGAGTCAGTGGCTTTTTCCCTGGATGGCAAAACAATACTGACCGGCAGTGCCGATAGCACGGCCAAATTGTGGAATCTGGAGGGGGAAGTGTTGCAGACCTTTGAAGGTCATGCTAAGGAGGTCACGTCGGTGGCTTTTTCCCCCGATGGCAAAACAATACTGACCGGCAGTGCCGATAACACGGCCAGACTCTGGGATTTGGATGACGGACGCATGTTGAAGACCTTTAAAGGCCATGTTAATAAGGTCACGTCGGTGGCTTTTTCCCCGGATGGCAAAACAATACTGACCGGCAGTGCCGATAAATCGGCAAAACTCTGGGATTTGGATGGACGCATGTTGAAGACCTTAAATGGCCATACGGACGGCGTCTGGTCGGTAGCCTTCTCCCCGGATGGCAAAACAATACTGACCGACAGTGCCGATAAATCGGCAAAACTCTGGGATTTGGATGGACGCATGTTGAAGACCCTTACCTTTAAAGGCTCTTCTAACGGAGTCCATTTGGTAACTTTTTCCCCCGATGGCAAAACTATACTGACCAGCAATGGATATGATCAAACAACAAAACTCTGGGATTTAGATGAACGCATGTTGAAGACCTTCAATAGCCATGCTGACGGAGTCAGCGCGGTGGCTTTTTCCCCCGATGGCAAAACCATACTGACCGGCAATGGGTATGATCAAACAGCCAGACTCTGGGATTTGAACGGACGCATGTTGCAGACCTTTAAAGGCCATGCTAAAGGAGTCAGTTCGGTGGCCTTTTCCCCAGATGGCAAATCCATACTGACCGGCAGTGACGATAACACGGCCAGACTCTGGGATTTGGATGATGGACGCATGTTGAAGACCCTTACAGGCCATTCTGGCGGAGTCAGTGCGGTGGCTTTTTCCCCCGATGGCAAAACCATACTGACCGGCAGCCGGGACTTCAGAGCCCATCAATGGGATTTGAAAGGGCGCATAGTGCGGACCTTCAATGGCCATTTTGATTTTAATTTTGACCCCATGCTCTTCGGATCGATGGTTTTTTCCCCCGATAGCAAAACTATACTGACCGTATGGGCGCGTCAAATTTACCAACTCTGGGATTGGTCTGGGCGCGAAGTGCAAACCTTCAAAAATAAAATATATTCGGGCCGCTTGAGTTTGGTGTTTTCTCCCAATGGTGAAACAATACTGACTAACAGTGACGGTAACACCGCCAAACTTTGGAATTTGGAAGGACGGGCCTTGCAGACCTTCAAAGGCCATGCTAGCAGAGTCAGTTCGGTGGCTTTTTCTTCTGACGGGAACACCGTTTTGACCAGTAGTGATGATAACACCACTAAACTCTGGAATGCGCAAACCGGCCACGAACGAGCCACCCTGATCGCCATCGATACTGCCGATTGGGTCGTTACCACCCCCTCCGGCCTGTTCGATGCTACCCCCGGCGCTATGCAGCAGCTGTACTATGTCCTTGGCCTTGAAGTCATCGAGATCGAACAACTCAAAGAGCGCTACTACGAACCCGGTTTGTTGGCAAAGATCATGGGATTTTCCACCGAGCCGCTCCGATCGGTCAGCGGGTTCGACTCCATCGCAATTTACCCAAAAGTGGCCCTCCGGCTCGATACGGCACAAAACCGGCTCCACGTCCAACTCAGGCCCCGCAACGGCGGTACCGGAAAAGTCAGTGTATTTATCAACGGCAAAGAGATCATTGAAGATGCCAATCCACCCCGGGGTTTTGAAAAAACACGCGACACCAGCCTGACCATCGAACTGGACAAATTTGCCCGCTACTTTCTGTTCGACAGCCTCAACACCGTCTCCGTTCGCGCCTACAATGAAGCGGGCTGGCTGAAAAGCGCGGCGCAAAGTGTCATGTACCGCCCAAATTTTGCCAACTCCCGGGGTACTGACAAAACTACGGGCACTAGCCTAAACCGACTGCGGTCCAAACCTGCCCTGCACGCTATCGTGGTCGGTACGGCCGACTATGCCGGCACGAAACTCGACCTGAAATATTCCGGAAAAGATGCCTGCGATATGGCGGCTGCCCTGCAACAGATCGGCGGCCAATTGTTTGGCGCAGACAGCGTTTTCGTTCAATTGCTCACCACCGATACCAGCAGGCAAACGCTGCCACCCACAAAAGCCAATATCAAAGCCGCCTTTGATGCGCTGAAAAGCCGCGCCAAAGCGGAGGATATTCTGGTGGTGTATTTTTCCGGCCACGGCGTAAGTTACGGGGAGGCGGATCGGGCGCTGTTTTATTACCTGACCATGGATATTGCCAATGAAAACCTCAACGACGCCGGCCTGCGCGCCGGCCGGACGGTTTCCAGTGCCGAGCTGACCCGCTGGATCAACGACATCCCGGCGCAAAAACAGGTGCTTATCCTCGATGCCTGCAACTCGGGCCGGGTCGTTGAAAATTTGGCCGCAGGCCAAAAAGAATTGAATTCCTCCCAAATTCGCGCCCTCGACCGCATGAAAGATCGCACGGGCATGTTTGTGCTCACGGGTTCGGCAGCCGACAAGGTGAGCTACGAGGCCGGGCAATACGGGCAGGGCCTGCTCACCTACAGCCTGCTCCAGGGCATGAGTGGCCTGGCGCTGACCGCCGACAAGCGGGTGGATGTGAGCACGTTGTTCGAATATGCCCGCGATGTGGTGCCGCAGTTAGCCAAGGGAATCGGGGGTGTACAGACACCGATGATGGTGGGGCCGCTCCGTGGCAGTTTTGACATCGGCGTGGTCAATGAAAAGGTGAAAATTCCGCTGGCGCAGGTGAAACCGGTGTTTATCCGGAATAGTTTTCAGGAGGAAAAGCAGTACGACGATGTGCTGGGCTTGACCAAAGCCCTGGCTGAACACTTCCAACAAATTACTGCCCGCGGCGCACAGGCTAATCTGATCTACGTAGATGTGAACGAATACGAAAACGCCTACTCCATCAAAGGGCGCTACACCATCGATGGGAATGATGTGGTGGTCAGTGGATACTTGTTCGAAGGGAAAACCCCGGTTGGCGCAGAATTCAAGGTTTTGGGAAAAAAGGATAATATCCCGGCACTGGTGGAGGCTATTGTGGAGAAGGTGTCGGAAATGCTATAATGAATGATGAATGATGAATGATGAATTTTACACCGTCCCGGAAAGGTGAACCCTTTCATCATTCATCGCTCATCATTCATCATTGGAATAAAAATCCAGCAACCATGAAAATATCCCTCGCAATATTCTTTTTCCTCAGCTCCGCTCTGCTTTACGCGCAAAGACCCGTAGTAGTCAGCCGGCAAGAAGGGCATACGGGTTTTGTAGATTTCGTCCGGTTTTCTCCAAATGGACAACTGGCCCTGAGCAAAAGTGGATCGGAAACCGCGCTCTGGGATTTGGCCATTGGAAAATTTGTCCGGTTTGTTGAAATACCGGGCGCAAAAAGTGTTTTGTGTTTTACCTCAAACGGGCAGGGCGTCGTTGGCATTCAGGAAGATGGGAAATTGGTTTCCTGGGATTTGTTTTCGGAGGACGATGTTTGGCAAATGCAACTTCCGGAAACACCGGTAACCACCCAGGTTTCGCCCGATGAGCGGACACTTGCCGTGTTGTTTGAAGGCCAAATCTGGTGTATTAACCTGGACACTGGCCAGCTGCGCTGGCAGAAAAAATGGTCTAAAACGCCGGATACCTACCCAATGCTGCATTTTTCTGCAGATGGCGCAACCGTGACGATCCGAAAAGGAACCACCGGGAAGCCGGTAGGCACTTTTGACTCCATGACCGGGCGCAAGCGAAAATGCATTCGGTTCGAAGAGGTTTGGCAAAGCGACTCCCTGCTGTTTGTAAAAAATGATAGAATCGCGCTCCTGACTGGTGATCGCGAGACCCTGCAATTGATTGATTATCAGAACAGCCTGATGGTAACGCTTCCACGATTCGATTTGCCGGTTACTGATTTTGCCTTTTCCCCCGATGGACGCAAGCTGCTGGTGGCGCTGGGCGGTCCGGCCATTTTTACCCTGACTTCTCCAGGCCGTCCGGCAAAACGCGGTGGCAGCGGCGCACTCTTGGTTTGGGATGTTCAAAATGACCGGTTGATCCACCGAATAGAGGGGGTAACGGATGGCGTTCTTTCCATCGATATTTCTGCCGACGGAACCCGGTGCCTGTCGGGCGGCTACGACAGCGGGGTGTATTTATGGAATGTTGAAAACGGCAAAGAACTATTCCGGATGCAGCGTGATGTGGTGATGGAGACCAACATCCGGTTTACGCCGGACTTTCGAATTGCTGCCATGAGCAAGTTCGACGGTTCGATGAAAACCTGGGGCCTGGAGCAACGGGATGATCTGTACTTCCACCCGGAAAAGGGTGTCGAAACATTTGCGCTAAGCCCGGATAGGAAGGTGCTGTTGCGCAGTGGCCGAAGATATTCACCGGATTTATTGGAAATGGATACACTCAAAATCCTCGGCAAATTAAATGACCGGCACAATTGCTTCCAGGTTGGTACCGCTATCGATTTTTCCCCGGATGGTAAAATGGCCCTGATCGGCTCTTCTGAGGAATGGCGCGTGATGTCGCCACTACTATTTCCGCCTATTCCGGGCGATTCGGTGCAAAACTTTGTACTCGGCCCTTTCCAGGATACCATCGGGATCAATATGCGCGGCGACACGCTGTACGGAAAGGTGAAGGTTTTTTCCGAGCAGGTGCCGCGTGAAGTCAAATCGGACACCGAAACCCGGACCGAAACCGTTTTGAAACACAGCGTAGATTTTTCACCCGACTTTTTCAATGTCTCGCTTTGGGATTTGGAAAAAAGGGAATCTGTGCGGGTATTTCCCGTTTTTAACCACAACTGGCACCCGATCTCCGCCGTGCGCTTTTCACCCGATGGCCGCCTGGGAATTGCCCAGGTGCTGGATAAGGCGATGGAACACCTGGATGACTACGGCAGTTATCTGGAAAACAAACTGATGGGCTGGAACCTGGCAACAGGCCGGGCCCTGGAAAATCCCTTTGGGAAAAATGCCTTCCACGCGGTCCGATTTGAAGGCCCCGAATCCCGGGCAGCCACCATTGGCCCGGATAATACCGCCAAGGGGCCAACACCCATTGGAACAGTAGTCACCGAATGGACCCTTGCCGACGGACAGATCAGACAGCAGTATGTGCATGATTCCCTGGTAAAGGCTGTGGCATTTCATCCCGGCGGGCAAAAAATTTGTACCCTAACCCAGGGCGATGTGCTCACGGAATGGGATACCCAAACCGGTAAAAAAGTGCGGCAATTGGAGGGCGTTGCGGCGTCGGAATACCTGACCTATGCGCCCGATCCGAATTATGTAGTCGTCGGGAAAGGGGTCAAAACGATCTGGAACCTGAATACCGGAAAGGCCACCCTCGAAATCGGCAACTTGCACCGTAACTCGGACGATCCGTTTTTTGAAGATCATTCCGCATCGCAGGTCAGCCAACTCCATTTTTTGCCCAAGGATAATTACGTCATTTCCACGACCTATGACGGTACGGTACAGGGTTGGGATTACAAAAACGGAACCGAGCGGTTTACCCTCTTCTTTCCGGGGGAAAAAGACTGGGTAGTCACGGCGCCTTCCGGCCTGTTTGATGCCTCGCCCGGCGCCCTGGAAAATATGTATTTCCGCCTGGGAACAGAGATCATCGAATTGGAGCAACTCAAGGAGCGCTACTACGAACCGGGCTTGCTGCAAAAACTACTGGGCTTCTCCAAAGACCCCGTGCGCTCCGTGGAAGGCTTCAATTCCATTGCGCTATATCCGCTTGTTCGGCTTCAATTAGATACCCTGGCAAACCAATTGACGTTTCACCTCAGCCCCCGCAACGGAGGCCTCGGGAAGGTCAGCATTTTTATCAACGACAAGGAAATTATTGAAGATGCCAACCCGCCGGAGGGACTTGATAAAATACGCGACACCGTCGGGATTATTGAGTTGGGAAAATACGCCCAATACTTTTTGTTCGATACGCTCAACGTCGTTTCCGTGCGCGCCTACAACCAGGCCGGCTGGCTGAAAAGTGCGCCCAAAAGCATTGTTTACCAACCTGCATTTGCAAGTTCCCGGGGTAAAAACGATAACCGGAGCGGTAATGCCGCGCCCCTCCGGCGCCTGGCCAGAAAGCCGGCCCTGCATGCCATAATCGTGGGCACTTCGGAATATGCCGGTTCCCAACTCAACCTCAAATACTCCAGTAAAGATGCCCGGGATATTGCTGCCGCCATAGAGCAGGTGAGTAGCCAACTCTTTTTCGACAGCGTGTTTATCCATTTACTGGTTACCGATACCAGCGATACCAATCTTTATCCCACCAAGAGTCATATCAAAGCAGCTTTTGAGCAGGTTAAACAGCAGGCCAAAGCCGAAGATGTGCTGGTCGCTTATTTTTCCGGACATGGTGTGAGTTATGGCGATGCCGATCAGGCGCTGTTTTACTACCTCACCATGGACATCAGCAGCGACAACCTCAGCGATGCCGGCGTACGCGACAACCGCTCCGTTTCGAGCGCGGAACTTACCAATTGGATCAACGACATTCCCGCGCAAAAGCAAGTGCTCATTCTCGATGCCTGCAATTCGGGCCGGGTCGTGGAAAATTTGGCCGCAGGCCAAAAGGAGTTGAGTTCCTCCCAAATCCGCGCCCTCGACCGTATGAAAGACCGCACGGGCATGTTTGTGCTCACCGGCTCGGCAGCCGACAAGGTGAGCTACGAGGCCGGGCAATACGGCCAGGGCTTGCTCACCTATAGCCTGCTGCAAGGCATGAGCGGCCTGGCGCTTACCGCCGACAAGCGGGTGGATGTGAGCACCTTGTTCGAATATGCGCGGGATGTGGTTCCACAGTTGGCCAAGGGAATCGGGGGGGTGCAGACACCGATGATGGTGGGGCCGCTTCGTGGTAGTTTTGATATCGGCGTGGTTAATGAGCAGGTGAGCATCCCGCTGCCGCAGGTGAAGCCCGTGTTTGTCCGGAATAATTTCCTGGATGAAAACGCCTTCGACGATGTGCTGGGCCTGACCAACGCCCTGGGCGAATATTTTCAGGAAATCACCGCCCGCGGTGCACAATCTGACCTGGTATACGTGGATGTGAACGAATATGAAAACGCCTATTCCATAAAGGGGCTCTACACGGTCAACGGTAATGACGTAACAGTACGTGGGCGGTTGTTTCAGGGCAAGAGTTCGAAAGGTGTGTTTACAGTAACGGGCAAAAAAACGGACCTGCCGGCGCTGGTGGAGGCGATTATGGATAAGGTGGCGGGGATGCTTTAAATAATGATGAATGATGAATGAGGATTTACACCCTCCCGGAAAGGTGAACCTATTCATCATTCATCATTCATCATTAAGATAAGAATCCATTAACCATGAAAACAATCTTCTTGTCATTGTCGCTCCTGAGTACGCTCACGTTGTGGGGCCAGTCACTTCAGCTGATTGTGCCGACCGGCCATACGAACAAGGTTTATTCAGTAACTTTTTCTCCCGACGGTCAATTTGCATTGACCGCCAGCGAAGATAATACGGCAAAGCTTTGGAATCTGAAGACCGGGCGCGAACTACAATCATTCGTCGGGCACGGCCGGACGGTGCGATTCGCAAAATTTTCGGTTGATGGTAAATTTGTTATCACTAGTGGATATGATGGGACAACCCGACGCTGGGACCTGTACGGGAATATCCTGGATACCCTGAAAGGAATTTCAGAAGTGGAATATTTTGAGGGTTCACATGGTTTAAAAGACTCCCTGTACGGTAGTGTGGTTACCATTGAGGACTCAACAGGCCGGTTTTTTCAGACCCTTCAGGGCTATGCTGTTCCGGTTGCCGTTGCCGAGTTTTCTCCTGACGGGCAACAGATATTAATTAGAAGCACCAGAAAAGCAGAAGACTGGCAACAATATTGGGATTTGAACAAAGGTGTCCTGATGAATTATCAAGGCCACCCGTTCGGCCCACCTTTTATAAGAGACGCGCTATCCCAAGTTGCACGATCGCCTCGTGAAGTTATCCTTTCACCCGATCGCAACATGACATTACGGCGCCAACGAGAAGCGGTGCTTTTCACAAATAATAACAATGGTAGTACCCTCCGCCTCAGCACGGAGCCCCCGTTCAGGGGTGCTTCCTGTGTGGCTTTTTCTCCTGACGGGAAAACAATATTGGCAGGAACTACCGAAAATGAAGCCATCCGCTGGGATACTTCCGGGCGCCAGTTAACTACATTCAAAGGACACACACTCTGGCTGTCATCCGTAGCGGCATCACCCGATAATAAATTCCTGGTGACAAGCAGTTTGGATAGAACGATTAAACTTTGGGATACGACCGGGACCTTGCTGGCTACCTTGATCACCGTTGATTCCAATAATTGGGTGGTCACTACACCCAATGGGCTTTTTGATGCTTCCCCCGGCGCTATGCACCATTTGTACTATGTATTCGATCTTGAAATTTACGAGCTCGAACAGCTCAAAGAGCGTTACTACGAGCCGGGGTTACTGCCCAAAGTGCTGGGCTATACTCCGGGCGGTCTTCGCAAAGTCGATGCTTTAGAAAAAATGGTGCTCCAACCCCCCAAAATCAGCAAGGTTTCCGATCAGGGTGCCAAGAGGAACGTACAACTCATCGAACGAAACGGAGGTATCGGCCCTGTGGTGCTCCTGCTGAACGGAAATATCGAACTTGACAAAAATGTAAATCCGGAAAACAAAACTGAATTTACGCTTGATCTTGGGCGATTCGCCCGTTATTTTATACCGGATTCCGCCAATCACCTCTCCTTGCGGGCCTATAATCAGGATGGTTGGCTGAGGGGGCCGAATTACGATTTTCAATACTTCCCGGAGAAGACCGGAAGTAAAAATGCCGGGGATACGGATACGGCAACCAAGCCAGTATCCCTGCGCGCGCAAAGGGATGCCCCGCTGGAGGCAATCAGTTTTTACGCCCTGGTTGTGGGTACTTCCGAATACTCCAACGACGGTTTAAGCAGGCTCAAGTACGCCGATAAGGACGCTGAAGCCTTTGCCGAAGCATTGTCTACAACGAGTACCCAACTTTTTGGAAATGTTGAGATCAAAGTCCTGACCACCAACCGCGAACCCTGGCCCCGAAAGGCTGAGATCCAGCAGGCACTCGAAGATTTTGCTCGAAAAGCCAAACCTGATGATGTCTTGTTGGTATACTTTTCCGGTCATGGCACTGCCTATCCGCCCAATAGTGAAAAAGGCCAGTTTTATTACCTCACGGTGGATATAAGCTCCGGCAACCTGGGTGACCCGGTAGTGCTTAACACCCGGGCTGTAGCGCAAGACAGCCTCGAGTTTTGGATCAATCAGATCGTTGCCCGAAAACGCATTCTGATCCTCGATGCCTGTAACTCCGGAAAAGCCATAGGCGCTAAAGATCTGGGCAATGATCAGCGCCGGGCCTTGGAGCAATTAAAGGATAAAAGTGGCATGTTTGTGCTGGCAGGAAGTGCCTCCGATCAGTTCAGTTACGAATCCGACCGATTTCGACACAGCCTGCTTACTTACAGCCTGCTTAATAACATGCCCCTCGTAGCAGCGGAGCATCAAAAGAATATCGATGTAAGCCATCTTTTCAACAAAACACTGGATAATGTGGAGCAACTGGCCAGGCAAATTGGGGAGGAACAACAACCCAAGATGATCGGAAACGGCGGTTTTGCCATCGGTCGGATTGATGGTGCCCCGCCCTATAAGGTTCCGCAAGCCTTACCGGTTGTTATTCGTACCAATTTTGTGAATCAAAAGATCAAAGATGTCGTGCATTTATCCCGGGAAGTCAACCGGTATTTTGATAACTTATCTGCTAAAACCACTCCGCTCCTGGCGTTCTCGGATGTTGCCGAATACTACGGCGATCATTATTATCTGAGTGGGAAATATACCCTGACCGACAGGAAAATTACAGGAGAAGCCTATCTCTACTACAACGACGATGAAGTGGTGAACTTCCCGTTTTCCGGTACTGCAGATGAACTTGATAAGCTGACTAAATTTATATTTAATGAGGTGACGGAGTATGTAAAAGTGCCCGAAATACCTTCTGAAAAACGGTAATTTGCCACCTCCTTGGGTCATAGCCATTAACTGAGGGGGTAATAGATTGACGATTAATCATTTTTACTATGAAGCATACCATCGCATTCTTTCTGTTTTTTTTGACCTTAAACATCATAGCCGCTCAAAAACCACACCTGGTAATACCCATCGGGAATACGCAGGGCGTAACAGACGTGGCATATTCGCCCGATGGAAAATACATGCTGACCGGAAGCGGCGGCTTGATGATCGGCGCTTCGGGCATCGCCGTTTTATGGGATACGTTGGGCCATGAATTACAGGTCTTCCGGGGCCATGAATCGGCTGTCAGTGCTGTGGCTTTTTCACCCAATGGGAAACAGGTGCTCACCGGCAGCTCAGACCAAACGGCAAAACTCTGGGACCTGCAGGGCCGCGAAATCCAAACGTTTCGGGGGCATTCGTTTGGGATAAGCGCGGTAGCCTTTTCACCCGATGGGAAATATATCCTGACCGGCGGAGATGAAACAGCCAGGCTATGGGATTTGCAGGGAAAACAGATCCGCGTGATTAAAACAGGGAACCGATCGGTACGGGCTGCGGTCTTTTCACCCAACGGAAAACAAATACTCACTGCCACCGATGATGGGACAGCTAAGCTGTGGAGCCTCCAGGGACAACTCCTCCAAACATTTAAGGAGCACCTGGAAATTGAGGATGTAGCCTTTTCGCCGGATGGGAAATATATCCTGACGAGCAGCTGGTTTGAAACAGTCAAACTGTGGGATATCCAGGGCAAAGAACTGCACACGTTTGAAGGGCATAATTTAGGCGCCACAACCGTTTGCTTTTCACCGGATGGCAAACAATTCGTAGTTGGGTGCAAAGGCGGCCAGATCAAGTTCTGGGATTTGGAGGGCAATGAAATAAAAACACTGGAATACGGCGAATGGGTGCAGGCGGTCTGTTATGCGCCGGATGGTAAAACCATATTGGTCGGCGGTCGCGATCGCTCAACCAAAATACTGGATCTGCAGGGCCGGAATATTCGGACGATCCGCGGCCATTCGGAAGGTGTTTTGTCCGTAGACTTTTTGCCCGCCAATCCGGCGCAAGGTCCGCGTTTTTTATTCGGCAGCGACGACAAAACCACCAGGCTCTGGGATGTGGAGGCGCGGGAAAATATTGCCCTGCAAGGACCTGGCGGTGGACTTATATCCGAAGCCTTCTCCCTCGCGGACAAGGAACTATTGCTGCTGAGCAGCGGTGCCGGGGACGGCGCGGTCAAATTATCGGACTATCGCGGGCAGGAACGCTGGTCCAAACCTCCTGCCCGATTCGGGTTTGAGGGAGCCTGCTTTTTACATGTTGACGGCAGGCCGCAAATACTCGCCACGGAGCGCGATGTTGTCACGATATGGGATGCCGGGGACAACCAACTTCGAACCTTCGAATACAAAGGCCTCGGTGGCCATATAGTACCCGCCCCGGACGGTAAGTCCTTCGTAGTGCCGATCAATAACCGTAATGGCTACGAGTTCGATCGGATAGATTTGAATGGGCAGTTAATGCAAACGTTTAAAGGGCATTCGGATATGATCAAAGCCCTTGCTTTTTCACCCGATGGGCAACGCATTGTTTCCGCCTCTGGTGGCGACGAAAACACCGTCAAAATCTGGGACCTCCAGGGGCATCAACTTAAATCGTTCAAGGGACATAAACTGCCGATTAGTTCCGTAGCGTTTTCGCCGGACGGTCAGCAGGTATTGACCGGTAGTTGGGACAATACGGCCAAACTCTGGGACCTGAACGGTCAGTTGATCCATACGTTCCAGGGGCATACCGATGCGATCAATGAAGTGGCTTTTGTAGCTGCCGACGGTGGGCTGCTGGCGCTTACCGGCAGCAGTGACAATACGGCCAAACTCTGGGATGTGCAAACCGGCGCCTTGCGCGCAACGCTGGTCGCCGTCGATGCTACCGATTGGGTAGTGATAATACCCGACGGCTTGTTCGACGCCTCGCCCGGCGCTATGCGGCTCATGTATTTCGTTGCCGGCCTGGAAGTCATCGAACTGGAACAGCTCAAGGAGCGCTATTTCGAACCCGGTCTGCTGGGCAAAATTTTAGGTACGGTCAAAGAACAAATCCGCGACGTGTCGGCTATGAACAAGGTAGAAGTGCCGCTATACCCTGAAATTACTGCTTCGGTTAAGGAAGACCAGCTCACTATTCAACTCAAGGTCCGCTCCGGCGGACTGGGCAAACTCAGCCTGTTCATCAATGGCAAGGAAGTAGACGAAAACCTCAACACAGGCAGCAAAACGGACTATGCCATCGACCTGAAAACCTACGAAAAATATTACCTGCCCGGCGTCAACACCCTTGCCCTGCGCGCTTATAACAGCGACAACTGGCTGAAAAGTCCTGCCTACGAACTCGCCTACACGCCGCCCGCCGCCAGCAAGGGTACCGGAAGCAACAACACCGAACAACCAACGCTCGGGCCCGGCAAACCGCAACTATTCGCCATCGTCGTCGGTACTTCCGACTACAGCGGTACCCAACTCGACCTGCGCTTCCCAGACCTCGATGCCCTGGCAATCTCCCAGGCGCTGCAGGCCGCCGGCAAAGCGCTGTTTGCCGATCGGGTGCACCTCCGCCTGTTGACCTCAGGCGGTAAAGCACCGGCGGAAATGGCCTCGAAAAAAAATATCGCCGCCACATTCGCCGACTTTGCCAAACAGGCCAAACCCACCGACATCCTGCTGATCTACTTTTCCGGCCACGGAATCAACTACGGCAATGCTGAAAAAAGCCAGTTTTATTATTTGACAAAAGACATCGCCAGTCCCGACCTGGACGATCCCGACGTGCGGAAAAACTACACGGTTTCTTCCGATGACCTGACGCAATGGCTCACCGCCATTCCGGCCCAAAAACAGGTGATGATCCTCGACGCCTGCAACTCGGGCAAGGTTGTGGAGGCATTTGCCGCTATCGGCGCGCGAGGGCTGAGCTCATCCCAAATTCGCGCCTTTGACCGCATGAAAGACCGCACCGGCATGTTTATCCTTACCGGTGCTGCTGCCGACAAGGTGAGTTTTGAAGCCAGCCAATTTGGCCAGGGGCTGCTCACCTACAGCCTGTTGCAGGGCATGAGCGGTTTGGCGCTCACGTCCGATAAACGCGTGGATGTGCTGACGCTTTTCCAATACGCACGCGACCAGGTGCCCGAGCTGGCAAAAAGTATCCGGCAGGTACAAATCCCCGTGTTGGCTTTCCCGCAGGGTGGCGCCAGCTTCGACATTGGGGTTGTGGATGCCGGGGTGAAAATCCCGCTGGCCCAAGTCAAGCCGGTGTTTATCCGGAATGTTTTTCAGGATGAAAACAGTTTCGACGATGCGCTGGGGCTGACCAACACACTGGCCGGCTATTTTCAGGAAATCACTGCCCGCGGCGCGCAGGCCGATTTGATCTATGTGGATGTGAACGAATACGAAAATGCCTATTCCATCAAAGGGCTCTACAGCGTAGACGGCAACACAGTGAACGTGCGTGGCCGATTGTTTCAGGGAAAAACGCCCAAGGGTGAATTCTCCCTGAGTGGCAAGAAAGACAAAATTCCGGCGCTAGTGGAGGCCATTGTAGACAAGGTAGCGGGGATGCTGTAACATCGCGTACACGCTGACTTTGCCGATGGCAAAACGATTTTATTACCCGGGCGATACGGAGAACATGGAACGCTAAACTCAGTGCACGCTGCACCTCCGTGGCGCATTTATTAGCATTTCAACGTTTCCTCTTTTGATACGGCCTCCTAAAATGGGTAAATCAACCGACACTGCCTACTTTCGCAGCGTGCAATGCACTTGTCCAGGATTTCAGATTGACTTGAGACTTGAACGAGTTGTACTATTTAACGCCTTCAAATTATGAGCAAGAAAAAGACGACAACCCATAAGGACGAAGCCCTTTACTACCACGCCAAGGGCCGCCCGGGTAAAATTGAAGTGATCCCAACCAAGGAAACTGCTAACCAACGCGACCTTTCGCTGGCATACTCGCCAGGTGTGGCCGAACCCTGCCGCGCCATTGCCGAGCATCCGGAAGATGTGTACAAATACACGGCAAAAGGAAACCTGGTAGCCGTTATCAGCAACGGAACAGCCGTATTGGGCTTAGGCGACATCGGTCCGGCAGCTGGCAAACCAGTTATGGAAGGCAAGGGGCTGTTGTTTAAAATTTATGCCGATATCGATTGTTTCGACCTGGAACTCGACACCAAAGACGTGGATGAGTTTGTCCGGACGGTGAAAATCCTGGAGCCCACTTTCGGTGGTGTCAATCTGGAAGACATTTCGGCACCTGAGTGTTTTGAAATCGAAGACCGGCTAAAAAAAGAGCTGAACATTCCGGTAATGCACGACGACCAGCACGGTACGGCCATCATAAGCGCAGCCGCCCTGCTCAACGCACTGGAAATTGTAAAAAAGGATATTGCCAAGGTTAAAATCGTGATTAATGGGGCCGGCGCATCCGCTATCTCCTGCACGCGCCTCTATTGTGCGCTGGGCGCCAAACATAAAAATGTGTACATGTTCGACAGCAAGGGACTGCTGCACCCTTCCCGCACGAATCTCGATGGCAAAAAGAGTGAGTTTGTCAACGAAAACCTGCACGAAAAAACTACCCTCCCGGAAGCCCTTAAAGGCGCTGATGTATTTGTCGGATTGTCAAAAGGCGGCATTCTGGATCAGGACATGGTGCGGTCCATGGCGCCCAATTGTATCGTGTTTGCCATGGCGAATCCCGATCCGGAGATTGGCTACGAGGAAGCTACCACTGCCCGAAAAGACATTATCATGGCTACCGGTCGCTCCGACTTCCCCAACCAGGTAAACAATGTTTTGGGCTTCCCTTACATCTTCCGGGGCGCTCTTGATGTGCGTGCAACAGCCATCAATGAGGCGATGAAACTCGCCGCCGTACGCGCCCTTGCCGACCTTGCCAAAAAACCCGTACCTGACATCGTCAATATGGCCTACAACAACGCCAACCTTGTGTATGGCCGCGATTATATCATTCCCAAACCCGTCGACCCGCGCCTGCTCACCACGGTTGCGCCGGCTGTGGCGCGCGCGGCCATGGACTCGGGCGTAGCCCAAAACCCGATCTCCGACTGGGAAGCCTACGAAATTCAGCTGACCAAACGTTTGGGTATCGACAACAACCTTACCCGGGCTATCCAGACCAGGGCGCGCCAGAACCCCAAACGCGTGGTATTTTCCGATGCCGAAAACATCAATGTGCTCAAAGCGGTACAAGTGGTCGTCGAAGAAAACATTGCCCGGCCCATTTTGCTGGGCAACGTGCAAAAAATCAAAAGTCTGCTGAAGGAGCACAGCATCAACCTGAAAGAAGTACCGATCATCGATCCCAGCAACCCGGTGACCGCCGACGAAAAAAAGCGTCTGGAACGCTTTGGCGACCTGCTCTTTGAAAAACGGCAGCGCAAAGGCCTTATCCTTAGCGAATCACGACGCCTGGTCACACACCGGAATTATTTCGGCATCCTGTTGGTCGAAACCGGCGAAGCCGATACCATGATCAGCGGTCTTACCCGCAATTACCCCAGCACCATCCGGCCGGCCTTACAAGTCATCGGTCCGCGCCCGGATATCAGGCGGGTGGCCGGCATGTACATTCTCATGAGCCGGTTCGGCCCGCTGTTCCTGGCTGATACCACCATCAATCTGGACCCAACGGCTGAGGAGATCGTGGAAATCGCCGAATTGACCGCCCGCGCTGTGGAAAAGCTCAATATCAAACCGCGCGTGGCGATGCTGACCTACTCCAATTTTGGCTCTGTAAGTGAGGGTGCTGCCGCCGTGAAAATGCGCCGCGCGACCGAAATGCTCAAACAGCGCAACCCGAAGTTGATTGTCGACGGGGAAATGCAGGCACACCTGGCCCTCAACCCGGAACTGTTGCAGGAAAAACACCCGTTCAGCAGTTTGGTCGGCGGAGCAGCCAACACACTGATCTTTCCCAACCTGTCGGCTGCCAATATTGCCTACAACCTGGTGCGCGCTGTGGCCGGCATCGAAATTATCGGCCCGATTATCATGGGCCTTCAGAAGCCGATCCACGTACTTCAACTGGGCGCTTCCGAGCGGGAAATCGTAGACATGGTGGCGCTGGCCGTGGTGGATGCGCAGGCGAAGTGATTGCGGCCTGTTCAGGATGAGTTATGCGAATCAGGGGCTAAAACCTGCCTCCAAAGCCCGAAGGGCTGACATTTTTGTAGAATTAAGTCACGCGAGATGATAGCGCCGTAGGTGCGGCATTATAATGGCACGCCTACGGCGTTTGGAAAACTGGTTAGCATCGTGTTTCTACTACAATGTCAGCCCTACGGGCATTATTGAAAGACACGATTGCCAATTTAACCCCTAGTACTCTGCCTTGATGGAACGGATTACCGCAAAATTAGCCGCTTCGGAACTGGGCGCCTCTTCCGTTTTTTAAAAGAAAAACTTGATCGCCGAAACGGCCACAATGGCGAGCAACAACCGGTAAATCCACACATTGGCATCTGGCATCCGCGCTACAAAGCGCACACCCAACCAGGCGCCAATGCTCTGAAAAACCGCCATGGCCAACCCGTAGCCAAGGTGTACCTGGCCGTACCACAAAAATACCGCCAGTGCAGGCAGGCTAAACACCAGCACAATAAACAGTTTGATCCCATTGCCGGCTTTCAGGCTGTAATTACCGACCAGCACCAGCGCTGCCAACAGAAAAATCCCCACGCCGGCCTGGATAAAACCGCCATATACACCGATCAGGAAAAAGCTGATTACACTGAGCGGATGCCGGTTTCGGCGGGTATCGGCTTCCGATTCGCGGATCCAGCGTTCCGGTTTCAACAGCAGCACAAAAAACATGAATATCATCAGGGCCCCGAGGGTGTAATTCATCCAATTTTCATCCAGTTCAACGGCAATGCGTGAGCCCACAATGGCGCCCACCACCGACGGCACAATCAGCCAGGCTGATCCGGCAAAACTGGTGATCCCCATTTTCCTGAATCCGCGTACGCCAACCATGGTCTGAAAGATCACCCCAACGCGATTGGTACCATTGGCTACTGGCGCCGGCAACCCGCATAAGAAAACAAAGATCGGCAAAGTAATGAGTGAGCCGCTGCCTGCCAGGGTGTTGATGATACCCGTTGCAATACCGCCTATTATGAAGAGCAGCGTTTCGGCGAGGGTAAGGTCGAATTGAAATAAACTGTCCACGGGAGTAATGTAGCCTTGTTTAAAAAAGCACGACTGCAAAGTACCGCTTTTGAGCAACCTGCCAGGTACAGGGTTGGCGGCTCCAGACGGGTTTTAATCGTTGATGCAAAAAGAACGGGACATCTCGAATTTTGGATGCGCAATTTATCGCCCAACTCATTGTTAAACAGTAGCGTGCTCGGCCTTATTCAAATCCCGGTTTTGCGAAATCGGAGGCGGTTTTTAGCAAAACCATGTTTGAGTCCCGATGAGGAACGAATCGGGGCGAGTTTGGTTTTGCACCGCCGTAGATTTTAGGCAAAATCGTTGGATTTGAATAAAGCCTTGATTTTTTGGTCCTTTTTTATCAAGAAAAAAGGGCATAGAGGTTTTATTATCAATAAGTTACAACAATACCACGAAATAAAAATCCCGAACTTTTCAAAACAGAAAAATTCGGGATAGCCCCTGTTTAAACCCAAACGAAATACTTCCTTTCTCCGAAGGGTTGCTTTGGCTCTAAAATGAACCTGCCTGCTTAAAACGGCAAATCATCACCAGCCGAATCATCACCATTATTCGCTGGTTCAGATACCGGAATTTCACTGGCACTGGTCTTGCCGGCGGGCGTCTCTTCAGATGTGGGGAAACGGCTGTCAAAACCGCCGCCTTCACGGCGTTCGAGCAGGCGGAAGGTGTTGGCCACGATATCGGTTACATAGCGGTCCTGCCCCTCCTGGGTGGTATATTTCCGGTACGAAATTTTGCCCTCAACATAAACAAGCATGCCTTTTTTCAGCATTTTCTCGGCGCGTTCGGCCAACTCGCGCCAGCAAACGACATTGTGCCATTCGGTGATCTGTTGGAAGTTGCCGTCTTTATCTTTATAGGATTCATTGGTTGCTACGGAAAATCGGGCGACCTGCACACCGCTTTCCAGGTGACGCACTTCAGGGTCTCCACCGAGATTACCGATGAGGGTTACTTTGTTAATCATAGTTGCAGTATTTAATAATTAGAAGTTTAAACTAACCTTAAAGTTACGGCCTTTTCCTGCCAATACCAATCAATTATACGCGGTACAGCAAGTATTTTTTTTAATTTAAATTGTTCAGTTTGCGTATAGTCGAGGAGCCTAGTTTTCTGAAAATCAACAACTTCTAAATTATCCGGCATTTTGAATTCGATAAATACTGCCTGAATGATTTGATGCGACAAGGTTTGTCGGTATGTTTTCGAAACGGCCTGCAATTCCAATCCTTCCGGCGCCCCCTCCGGGAAAAAATGCTGCACCAAAAGAGGGGGTACCGTGGCGGTGTCCGCAGGCGTTTCGGGCTGTTCCAACAGGGGAAATTCGTACAACTGTTGCCAGATATCCTTGCCATCCCGCCGGCGCAGCCAAACGGTGTTCCGGTGCTCAAACACGGCATAGGCGAAAAAACGCATGCGTTTGGTTATTGTCTTTTTTTTGACTGGCAACTGAGCAACCCGTCCCGACTGCAATGCCACACAACGCGAACTCATCGGGCAGCCGGAGCAGGCAGGTTGGCGCGGGGTACAATGCCTGGCCCCGAAGTCCATGATGGCCTGGTTGTAAGCGCCCGGACTTCGTTCATCGAGCAGAGATTGGGCCAGGGCCGCAAATTCCTTTTTGGCCGGAGTACTGTCGATCGGCGTATCGATGCCGAAAAAGCGGGCGAGTACACGATACACATTACCATCGAGCACGGCATGTGGCAGGTCGTAGGCGAATGAAGCGATTGCAGCAGCGGTGTAATCCCCTACGCCTTTGAGCGCCCGGATACTCTCGTAAGAATCGGGAAATGTGCCGTCAAGGGCATTGGCAATGTGCCGGGCAGCAGCGTGCAGGTTGCGGGCGCGGGAGTAATAGCCGAGCCCTTCCCAGTTTTTTAATACCGCATCGAGTGGGGCATCGGCAAGTTGGTGCACGGTAGGGTATGCCGCCAGGAATTTCGCGTAATACGGAAGCCCTTGTTCGACCCTGGTTTGCTGCAGAATAATTTCGGAAAGCCAGATTTTGTAGGGGTCGCGTTCGCCTTTCCAGGGCATGGGGCGGTGGTGGTTGCGGTGCCAGGCCAAAAGATTTTTTCTAAAAAATTGCTTGTCGTCCATCTCCGTTTTCTCCGAAAAAGCGCCCGAAGAATAAATTTCGCGACGATTTTGGACTTTTTTTGAAATTTTTTTCTACCCAATTCGTGTTAGAGCAGAAGTTGGCACGAAATTTTAATCCACGACTATAGGTTGCATCACAAATTTACAACCATGAAGACATACGTAAGTATTACCATCCCAACAATTGCGCTCTTCGTCGCCGGCGCCTGGACCATGCAGGTTAACCAACAGGCCGCACCAACTGCGCAAACCGAAGTAACACCGGCCACCATCGAAACCAGTGTTCCCGTCGAAAAGTCGTACGCCATGTGGGCTACGAAAACTACCCTGTTCAAAGGCGAGACCCTGACCCTGCAGTTTGCCGGTTCCAACCCGCCGTTTCTGGGGGTTGTCGATCCGACTGGCCACTTTTTTTATGTCGTGTTTCCGGCCGATGCTGTCGTTGCTCAATTGAAGCCCCTGGTCGACAGCGAGCACTTTGCCTCGGTACACTATCTGAACATCGATACCCGCACGTTTAAGGCAGACCCCTATGAGTACGGCGTGTACAGCAACCAACGCGTATTTACGCAAAGCGGCACCTATACCTTCATCATGGGGGATAACCTGCATGTTGACGACCCCGACTTTGTGGAAAAGGTCGAAATTCAATATACACACGATAGCCGGCCTACGATCGCGATGAATTGATTAGAATTTTAAGTGATAACTAATAGGCTTTAAAACACATAGACACAGAGGCCACAGAGAATATTCTCTGTGGCCTCTGTGTCTATGTGTTTAAAAAAATCTACCACGGCAATCTACTACGGGCTCATTTTTAGCGAAATCAGGTTGGCAAACAGCCGATACGCCCCCGGCACCCCGGCCGGAAATTGCCGGAAGAAGGACAAGCCGGTGTACACAAAATACCCGTTCCCATACGGCGCCACCAGCAGTGAACCGTCCAGTGGCTTTTCGTTGGGGTCGTTGCTCGACAGCAGCGCAGTGTAGTGTTCATCCCACTCCGAGGGGAAATACAGCCCGCGTTCCTGTACCCAATGGTCAAAATCGGCAGCAGTGATCTTGTTCGGCGAGTTCAGCGCCGGATGATCGGCCCGAAGCAGGCGGATTTCTGCAGTTTCATCGGTCACCCGGTCGCGGCCCAGTTTGAGCGGATAGGGGCCGATATCCTTCGTAACCATGTTGTAACTCGTGTTGTACTGTGCCACCAGGGTACCACCGTGTTGCACATATTCCATCAACTGAGCTTGTTGCTGTTCCAGGACATCGCGCGTGTTGAATGCGCGTACTCCAAGCACAACAGCATCAAAGCGGCGCAGTTTGTCCAGGGTGAGGTCGGCATCGTCGAGCATGGTGACGGTGCAGCCCATGTGGCGCAATGCCGCCGGGCCGTCGTCGCCGGCGCCCATGTAATAGCCCACTGTTTTTGCATTGGTTTTCAGGTCAACCCGGGCTGCACGCGCATGTGCCGGCTGTAGCACGTATTGGCGGGGAATGTGTTCGTAAGTGATAGTTTGCAGCTGGCTGGAGTACGTTACGTTACCGATTTGAAAACCGGCGCCCAGGTCAATCAGATCGGGGCCAGAGTAAGACTGCAAATCAAAAGTAAATTCTGCCACATCGCCTTTTTTCTTTAATTCAACATAGGGAGGATTATCCGAAGAAAAAGAGCTCGGCCAACCGGGCGGACTAAACAATCGGATTTCACCTTTTACATTGTCCCGGTTTGCTTTCACCCGCACGGTCACCGGCACGTGGTCGCCGGTAGCCAGGTAGAACGATTCGGTCAGTTCCACAAACACGGGAGGCAGAATATCAAACGGCCGCCAAACCTCCCCGACATCCGGCTCGCGTTCTTTGTTGGCCACCTCCGATTCAAATTCGACCGGAATGCCGTCGACAAGAATGGACCACCGCACCCGGAAATCACGCGGCGTTTCGGGCAGGCCACGCAGTTGTTGATCATCAACAGTGTACATGCCATCGGTAGATGGAGATGGCCGCAACAACCAGTAGGGCGCAGTGAACCGGATATCCTCTGGCAAGCGCACTGTTTTATTGAGTTCCCAGTCCTGGTTCAGGCCCAGGGTATATCCGGTGATCGTATCAAAAATACCGGGCAATATCGACAGGCTGCTGAGCACAACTGGCTTGCCGCCCGGCAGCGCTGCCCGGTAGATGCACTCCAGGCGGAGGTTAACCGGCTCGCCAGGTGTGGCCGTAGTGCCTTCAGCAGTTGCTTCGAGGTAAAGGCCCAGGCAGCCCCGAATCACCTCCTTGATCTCATCCAACTTGACGCGTTTCCAGTGGCCGTCGGGCAGTGCTTTGATCAGCTGCATAGCCTGGAGCAGATCGGGTACGGAAGCGCCGGGATTGTCGGGACGGTAATTTTGCTCCACCCGGGCAAGTATTTTT
This sequence comes from Lewinellaceae bacterium, assembly GCA_020636075.1. Taxonomy (GTDB): domain Bacteria; phylum Bacteroidota; class Bacteroidia; order Chitinophagales; family Saprospiraceae; genus M3007. The sequence goes on from JACJYO010000003.1 coordinate 335,515, forward strand.
CCAATTGGAGCGCCGCCTTCCACGCGCGTCCAGGTAGTGTTGATGCCATCGAACGGGTCGCTTGTTTTTGGGCGGTCGCCTTTGATAAATTCAAACCACTCCTGCGTTTCGCCGCGGGTGCCCATGGCGCCAAACGATTGGCAGCGGTGCATGGAGCGGGCTTCTGCAGCGATCTCGGTATTGCTTTTTCCTTTCAGGGGCAAATACACACCTAAATCGAGTGTGAACAAATGGCTTTTATCCATTTTGTCGAAGGCTTCCTGGCCGCCGTAAAACCACCAGGAGGTGTTGTAAAACTCGCGCAGGGGCTGCCAGGGGGTGGTATACTTGAGTTGTTCGGGGTAAGCATCCACTTTGCCGGCCAGGTCAAAGGCTTCCACCGAAAGCATCGCCGAAGCCGTGTGGTGGCCGTGATTCGGCCGGCTTTTGTCGTCGCTGAACCGGTTAATGATCACGTCGGGCCGAACCTGCCGGATCGTCCAAACGACATCGGACAGCACGGCGTCTTTATCCCAAATATTCAAGGTCTCATCAGGCGTTTTGGAATAGCCGAAATCATTGGCACGCGTGAAGCGCTGTTTGCCGCCATCGACGGAACGGGCCATGAGCAATTCTTCCGTGCGCAGTACGCCCAGGAGTTCGCGCAATTCGGGGCCGATGAGGTTCTGGCCGCCATCGCCGCGGGTAAGAGCGAGGTAGCTCACATTGTACAGTTTTTCATTGGCGCAGTAGCTGATGAGCCGTTGGTTTTCATCGTCGGGGTGGGCAGCCAGGTAGAGCACCGAACCCAGCACATTCAGTTTTTTGATCGCCTGGTGGAGTTCCGATGCGGAGGGTTTGGCAGGCATTTGCGCCAGCAAGGCCAACGGCAACAGGCAGAGCGCAAACAGTAACGTACGGAGCAGTGTAGTGTGGAATGTGTTTTTCATGTTCAGGCAGGATAGTTGCAGAATCGAGTGTGCGAAAATAGAGAAAAAACAAGGGAAGTGCCCGGAAGGTTGTCCGTTTTGCGCCCTTGCGTACCTTTGCCCGCATGCACTGGATCGGTTATTTTTTCACACGCGTTTTAATTGAGGCATTCCGCTTCGTTCCGTTTTGGCTGTTGTACGGCCTGTCCGATGTACTGGCCTTTTTTCTGTACCGGGTAGTGGGCTACCGGCGGGATGTGGTTTGGAACAACCTGCGGCGTTCTTTTCCGGAAAAAACAGATGACGCCCTGATGAAGATTGTCCGGCAATCGTACCGCAACCTGACGGATGTTATGCTGGAAGCGATGAAATCGTACACCATGTCGATTCCCGAGATAATCCGCCGGTGCCCGGTGCGCAATCCGGAACTGGTTAACCGGTACCTCGATCAGGGGCAGTCGATCATTCTCAGCGGATGCCATTACAACAACTGGGAATATACCGGCATCAGCATGCCGCCCACTTTTCATGGAACAGCCGTGACCGCATTCAAGCCGATCAGCAACAAATTGATGGATGCCTATGTAAACCACACCCGGGAGCGCACGGGCATGGTCATGGTGGATATGGAGGGCACTTTTACCGCGATGCGCCAGCGGGAGCGGGAACACTTGCCGTCCGTATTTATTTTGCTGGCCGACCAGTCGCCCTCGAGCCGGAAAAGTGCGCATTGGGTGTCGTTTTTGGGCCAGGACACCGCTTCCCTCCCCGGGGTGGATGTGCTGGCGCGGAAGTTCAATTTCCCGGTGTTGTTTTACGAAGTGCGCCGCCTGAAACGCGGATTTTACGAAGTAGAATTTTCGGAAATCTGCGCCAAGCCCGCCGAAGCCGAACCAACCAGCATCACCCAGGCTTTCGCCAGCAAACTTGAGTCGATCATCCGTAATGAACCCGGCAATTGGTTGTGGAGCCACAAACGCTGGAAAATGAAACGCGAGGAGTAGAATATATTTGTAAAATTTTTTTCACCACGGAGGCATGTGAGTACTCGTCCTACGACTTGAAGTCGTAGGACGAGTAGGTAGGTCTTCTCCATCTCCTCCGTGCCTCCGTGGTGCATTTAATAAAACAACACCATGCAAAAACAAACACTCTTCCTCCTCCTCCTGCTCCCCACCCTCCTTTTTTCCCAGAAAAAAAGCCTCGAAATCGCCGATGTACATCGTTGGAACCGCATCGCCAGCCCCATGGTCAGTCCCGACGGGCAGTGGGTAGCCTACCTGCTAACACCGACCACAGAGGGCGACAACACACTTTGCCTCTGGCAGGCGGCCAACCAAAAAACGCAGCGTTTTGAACGGGCAGCCAACCCCCGGTTTTCGCACGACGGCCATTACCTGGTTTTTGAAATAAAACCGTCGCTCGACACGCTCAAAGCGCAACGCCGCCGCAAGGTCAAAAAAGACGAGCTGCCCAAAGACAGTCTGGCGATTTACACGCTGGCCACGGGCGCACTGGATAAGTTTCCGGATGTGCGGTCGTTTGCCCTGCCGGAAAAATGGTCGGGCTGGCTGGCCTACCAACTGGAACCGGCCAAGCCGGAAAAACCAAAAAAGGAAGAAAAAGCCGAACCCGACAGCACGCAAACTGCCGCTGCCGCGGAAACAGAAAAAAAACCAAAAAAGGAAAAAAAGGAGGACGCCAAAGAAAACGGTTCCCGCTTGGTGTTGCGCGATTTAACGACAGGCTGGACCGACACCGTGGCCTTCGTAATGGAATACCGCTTCGCCAAACGCGGTCCGGCCCTGCTGCTGCACTCCACGGGAAGCGATTCAACCTTTCCCGCCGGGGTGTACCGGTTCGATTGTACGCAGCGCCAGTTGCAACCGATCATGCAGGCCGAAAAAGGGAAGTTTGCCCAACTGGCCCTCGACGATCCGGGGAGGCAACTGGCTTTCCTGGCCGACACCGACACCAGCAAAGCCCAGGTGCGTCCCTGGCAACTTTGCTATTGGTCTGAAACCCAGCCCAAAACCAAAGTGCTGGCCGACACAGGTAGCGCCTTCCTCCGGGTGGGACAAGAGCGTTGGACGATCAGCGAATACAGCCGCCCGCAATTCAGCGACGACGGCAACAAACTTTACTTCGGTATGGCGCCTCAACTGCCCCTGCAAGACACCAGCCTGTTGGAGGAAGAGATCGTACAGGTGGAAGTGTGGGCATGGAACAACAACCGGCTTTATACCGAAATGGAAAACCGCCTGGCTGCCGATAAAAAACGCAGCTTCCCGGTGCTCTGCCGCCTCGATTCGGGCAACATCATTCCGCTGGGTTCGCCGGAAATTCCGGACTGGCGTTTCCAGGAAGAACGCAATGCCGAGCGGGCACTGGCCTTCACCGATGAGCGCTACGCCCAGTACCGCCAATGGGAAGGCGAAGCCCCCCGCGATGTGTATGCGGTTGACCTGAAAACGGGCGCGAAAACACAATTGGTTGAAGGGTTGCGTTGCTCGCCGTATTTGTCGCCCGAAACCCGGTTTGTCGCCTGGTGGAGCGACCCCGATTCGTCCTGGTTCGCCTGGGATGCCCGCCAAAACCAAACCCACCGCCTGACCGACAACCGCCAAACGACATTTTTCAACGAAGAAAGCGACACGCCGGATTTTCCGAATTCCCACGGCATGGCCGGCTGGCTGAAAGATGATGCCGCCTTGCTGGTGTACGACCGCTTCGATATCTGGAAACTCGACCCGGCAGCACAAGTCAAACCGCAGCGTCTGACCAATGGCAGGGAAAAGCAACTGCGCTACCGCTACATCCAGCTCGACCCGGAAGCACAGGCCATAGACCCCAATGCGCCCTTGCTCCTGCACACATTTAGTGAGCAAAGTAAAACCGAGGGCTATGTCTGGTTCGATCTGAAAACAGGGACGATCCAGCCCTGGCTCGACGGCACTTTCAGTTACACCCGCCGACCGATCAAGGCTGAAAAAGCGGATAAGCTGGTGTTCACCCGTGAAAACTACCAGGTCTTCCCGGACTTGCAATTTGTCACAATCCCAAAGACCACCCCTCGCGCTGCCCCTTCTCCCCTTCGCATTTCAAACGCCAACCCGCAACAAGCCGACTACCACTGGGGCGCTATTGAACTGGTAAAATGGACCTCCCTCTCCGGAGTGCAACTCGAAGGTCTGCTGGTCAAGCCCGACAATTTCGACCCGAAAAAGCAGTACCCGATGGTGGTGAATTTTTACGAAAAACTCTCCGACGGCCTCCACCAGCACCGCGCACCCGATGTACACCGTTCCTCCATCACGTTTACGATGTATGCCAGCCGGGGTTACCTGGTGTTTGCACCCGACATCCCGTACAAAACCGGCTACCCCGGCGAAAGTGCCTACGACGCCATCATGAGCGGTGTAACGGCGCTGATCGACAAGGGCTTTGTCGACCCGAAGCATGTGGGCCTGCAAGGCCACTCCTGGGGCGGCTACCAGGCGGCCTACCTCATCACGCGTACCAATTTGTTTGCCTGCGCCGAGACGGGGGCGCCGGTGTCGAACATGACCTCTGCCTACGGCGGTATCCGCTGGGGCTCGGGGATGAGCCGGCAGTTTCAGTACGAGCGCACGCAAAGCCGAATCGGCGGATCATTGTGGGAATACCCGATGCGATACCTGGAAAATTCGCCCCTGTTTTCGCTGGACAAAGTGCAGACGCCAGTGTTGATCCTGCACAACGATGAAGACGGCGCCGTGCCCTGGTACCAGGGCATCGAAATGTTTACGGGTCTGCGGCGCCTGGGCAAACCTGCCTGGCTGCTCAACTACAACGGCGAGCCGCACTGGCCGGTCAAACTGCAAAACCGGATCGATTTCCAGACCCGCCTGCAACAGTTTCTCGACCATTACCTGCTCGATGCGCCTATGCCCCGCTGGATGGACCGCGGCGTGCCGCCAATCGAGAAAGGGATTTTACAGGGCCTGGAGCCGGTAGATGCTGGACATGATTGACTTTAGTTTGTTGGAACGCGGATGACGCGGATGCAAGCAACGCGGATTCACGCCGATTTAGCCAAAATCTGTGAAAATCCGTGTTGCGCCGAAGGCGCATCCGCGTCATCCGCGTTCCAACAAACTATTTCATGGCGGCTTCCACCTCCGCCCAGGTATCCCAAACGTTGCGCAGGAGCGGGATGAAGGTGGCGGCATCCGGGCCTTTTTCCAACTGCTCAAAAAGCACGTGCATTTCCCCGCGCAGGTCATTGTGTTTTTCCACAAACGGGATCATATCGATCCAGGCTTGCAAGTGCCGGGTGAACGCCCGGGTAAAATCGGGCGGGCAGCTACGGAAGTCGTGCTTGTTGATCCCGTCGGTGTAATTTCGGATCGTTTGTGCCAGGGAAATGGTTTCGCAGGCGTGGTTGCGGATGTGGCCCAGTGAGTCGTCGAGGGCAATGAGGTGCTGAATGCAGGATTCGGGGGTAGGGGTGGAGTGAGGAATGGGCGTTTTGCAAGTGGCGAGGAGAGCGCAGATGCCTAAAGGCAGGAACCAGACGGTCAAATTTTTTCGTTTCATACCACTGGATTTGATTTTGTTAGATTTGTCAAAATACGCGTTTTCCTAAGTATGAAACTGCTGCCCGTTTTTCTATTTTTTGCTTTACTGTTTTCTTGTGGCCCTGCCCGGAGCCATTGATCGTTCAACCCGCATTTTATTGCTGGAAACCTCACCTGGCTATACCAATTCCGATTTGTTTGAAAGCCTTGGTGCGTCGCGGATTTATTGCGCCTTTTGATGTTGCCTGGGATGCTGTAGAAAAATCCGTATCCGGCTGGCCCATACCGGAGCAGTTGGATGTGGGGTGAAAAAATAGAGCCGGTGCCGGTAATTTTATAACTAACGAAACGCTCCAACACCTCGATTCATCCGGTGTGGCTGAGTTGGCTCAGCATATATACAATAAAGCAGATGCCTTGCTGTATCGTGTGGCTTCATTCGAACAGGAGAATCAATATTGGCCAGACGGGAGAACAGAAATGGATACTAATTATAATGCAGCGCAGCAGATAATGCAACAGAATATGGCCAATAGTAGAAAATGGTTAGCACGAATACGTGAATGGCAAATAGATTGCGACTGGACAGTCAGTACCAGAGCCAAGTTTTTTTATTTGCTCACCGAATTGAAACGCCTTCAACCGGCATGGACACTTTCTTGTACCATCCGTCTACACCAGTTCAAGTACGCAGAAAAAACCGGGGTACCACCTGTCGACTGCGGCATGTTGATGTGCTACAATTTAGACGACCTGAAAGATCCGGATACGCCTAACTCCATTTTCAACTATGCCGAATCGCGAAAATACCTGGAACCGGCGCAAGCCTATCCATTGCCGCTGGATGTGGCCCTGCCGGCGTTTCGCTGGGGGGTGTTGTTCCATTTGGGCAAATTCAAATGCATCGTGCCGGAACAGGACTGGGAAGCCTACCACGAACAGTATTTTGAACAAAAAACGGAAAATCTATTCCAAGCAAAAACCGATTTTACGCTAAACGACCAATTTGTACGCGAAGGCGACCTGTTGCGTTTTGAAGTGCCGGATCAGCGCGAATTACTCCAAACAATCAATCTCCTGCGCCGCCAAACGCTGGCCCAACCAATGAACCTCGCATTTTTTCACCTAGGCTCTAATCGCACTTCTTATGACCACATTCCGAACCTTCAGGCCCTGGTGGCTGCTTTTCGTTAGTATGCCACTGGTATGCAACCAGTTTGATCGGCTCTCAGCCTGTATATATTATGGTGGCGAATTCGATGAACTGCGCTTTTTTCTGTTCCGCCCCGATCTGGGTGGGGAGCCGGCCTGGTTACCGTTTTACTACACGCGGTTTTATAAATTTGGGGACAACCCATACGACTGGCCCGGGGATGCCGGAAAATTTAAGCCGGATCTTTTCGATGACGAACGTGCAGTACTGGAACAATGGCAACATGAACTGGCCGATCCTGCTGTAAAATTTGAAGATATTTATGGGCTGTTATACCAAACGAATTCGGATAGCCTGTTTGGACACCTGGACGCACTGGACCGCTTTTTTGGAAAAAACTCGTTCGTAACTGCACTGCAAAAGCCCCAAAACCGGGCCCTTTGGTCTTATCTCCTGGACCTGAAATTCAGTGAAAAACATACGACGCTGGGGTATGATTGGACTTTGCCCAGAACAGAAGTTACGGCGTTGGAACGCGAACGCGACAGCCTGTTACAACACTTCAACGCTGTGCTGCAAGCTGGTGACCTATCTCCTTTCTACAAACCCGATATGCATTTACCACTTTGAGACTTTCGTTGTATGCAGGCGGAAAGGCTAACCAGGTGCGGGAGTTGTTCCGCCAATACCTGGAGCCATTGCCCGATTCAACCGTCTTGCGTACCTGGGCCTTGCATTACCTTGCTGAGGTGACCCCGGATGCCTTACAACGGAATTACCTGAACAGTTTGGTGTTCGATCGCTGTGATAGTAAAAAACAGCGCATAAAACAGGTTTTTGAAAGTTACTACACAAGTCAGGTTTTGAGTAAAGCCAAAAATGCGCATGAAAAAGCGGTGATCCTAACCCTTCGCGAACTCAACAACCCTGGAAAGTCAATAGATGGTATCCGGCAATTATTGGCAATCGCACCCGACGATCACTACCTGCAATTGGTCATCTGCCGTGAAATCAACAAAATTGAAGACTGGCTTTTCACACCCGAAATACTGGGCATTGCCGGTACCATGCATTACTCAACAGTTGGGAAGAACACCTGGGAAACAGATGATGATTACTATGACCTGCCTAGAAAATGGCGGACAACCGATCTGAATTATTTGCGACAATTGCGCCGGATATTGATCGATGCGCTTCCCGGCAGCCAAACCAATCGCGACTTTTTTAAGCTGGCAATCGCTCAATTGTTTTTACTTGATCGTCAACCGGTTAAAGCCATGCCATTTGTTAAGACCGTGCAGCCACATGGGTTTTTATTTGAACTTCAAAAAAATCTACTCGAATTGCAACTAACCCTTCAAACCCGGGATATCACTAACCACTCCGTACAGGGCCAGCTGACCAGGCAACTCAGATGGCTGGAACAGCGGCAAAGCAGCATTCTTGCAGGACCGCGCACCTTTACATTGGCCCTCAGCCTGTGTGCCAGTTTTTTTGAAAAAAAAGGCATGAAAACGGAAGCCTTCCTGTTGCGCAATCGCGGTAATTTGCAAGGTTTCTTCAATGATTACCACAATACCTACTACAGCCAAATCAGTCAATTTGATCGTATGGGAAGTTCAGACGATGTCCGCAGAGCGATCAGGCTAATTGAAAAAACCGATAAAACCGCATTTGAACAGTTAATTACCGAACACTACGATATCGCGTATCCATTCTACGATTTATTAGGCACCATGCTGATGCGGGAAACCCGCGTTGAGGAAGCGTACGTATGGTTCCGTCAGGTGCCAGAGAGTTTTTGGAAAACTGCCGGCGATTTTATCTACTTCCTAGACGAGGACCCTTTTAACAGGGTCTTACCCTTGCGCGACCGGCCTTCGTTCGACGTATATACAAAAGCGACCATGGCCAAAAAATTACTGGATCTGAAAAAAACTGCAACTGAAGATCCTGAAAAAGCAGCCGAAGCCTGGCTGCAACTAGGCAATGCCTGGTTTAATTTTTCGCGATACGGCCACTCCTGGATGATGCTCAATTATTCCTGGAGTAGTTATAAAAATATTTACCGACCGCCTTTTGATTTGGCCGTTTTGCCCGATTATGCTATGCCACGAGCCGGGTTTGAGCGCAATTACCTGCGGGTCGAGATGGCTATTTTTTACTACAAAAAGGTTATCGGTGCTACTTCCAGTGATCCCGAAATGCAAGCCCGTGCTGCATATATGCTTGCTCAAATCGATAAAGAACAATTTTGCTGGAATAGTATGGAAACTTATACCCCAGGCAAATCCGCAGTTTTTTACTACGAGCATTATCGGGAATCTGATTTTTACAAAACGCACCCCTGTCCCGGGATTGAAGAGTTTATGGGTAAAAAGTGACCGAAAAGTTGGTCCAGAAACCTTTTTGAAAGTCGCTGTGATTAACCAAGTGCGTTTCTCGATATCCAAGGAACGGAATTAAAACGTCGGCAGGGTTTGAAACCCTTCCGACGTTCGGTTGGTAGTTCAATTCCGCAACCGCGAATCCATCGTAGCCGAAAGCATCAGCCGGTCATAGCGCTGGCCAAAGGCGCGGTAGTAGACCAGGATCTGGTAGTCGTTGCCGGTTTCGTACCAGTTGCCTTCGAAACCTTCCTCATCAGTTTTACCGGTTTTTTGATTCACCACCAGGTATTTGTAGTTGTAGTAGCCCTGTTTCAGGTAGGCTTCGCACACGTATGCTTTGACGCTTTCCTCGTAGCGCATTTTGAACTCGGGCTTGAGTTGCCAGTCGCTGAGTTCGCCGTACACGTAGATGTCTTCGTTGTCGAGCGGGAGATTTTGTTTAAAGGAGAACAGCACCTCGGCGTAGTCGCACTCGTTGAGCCCCTGATTGGCATTGTTGTTTTCGATGCTGAAGCGGCCATTGATGTCGCCATAATCGAGGTAAGTGCGGCCGCTCCAGTTTTCATCCGTTTGCAGGGTTACCTGGTAATAGTCGCGCATGTTGCGAATGTCGCGGATGTAGTCGCCGCGGTAGTCGAAGGTACGCATGTCGAAGTAGCGCCATTCTTTGCCGGCGGGGAATACAATTTTGTCCTGATAGTCGAATACCAGTTGATCACCGCGAACGAAAAAAGGCGGGACCGGGCCGATTGTGGTGCGCCAGTCGCCGTTTTGCAGCACAAAGGCCTGCACTTCCTTCTGGGGGTATTGCACCACCGTGCCTTTGGTGCTCACCGTAAAATCAATTTCCTGGTGCGTATTGAGTTTGCTGACCTGCACGGGCCGTACAAATTCGGTAGCCACGCTCCATCCCATTTCCACCACCACAAAACGGCGCACCAGCACCAGTTTCTTTTCATAGGTATTGTCGTACACTTTGAGCAGGTAGTTGCCCGATTTGGTCCAGCGCATGTTGGAATTGGGCAGGCCGAGGCTAAAATGCACGTACTGCTGGAGGGTATTGTACGAATTGTAGGAATTGATGATGCGGTCTTCCGTAAAACCGTTGATGTATTCGTTGTCGTCGAGTTCAGAGCGTTGCCAGTTGGCGTCGCAGTGTTCGAGCGTGTAGAGGTAATCTCGGATATCGGTACCCAGGTGGTCAAACTGGAGCACGAGTGTACCAGGTGCAGCGTTCAGCGGCACCATGGGGAAGGTGAGCGGGGCGCCGACCAGGTGAAGCTGGACGGAAAGGATGTCCATGTCGTAAATCCGGGATTCATTATTGGGGTTGGCGGGCGATTGAGCCAGAGAAAAGAACGGGAGCAACGCCAGTGCTGTTAATTGGAGCGCCTTGCGAAAGCAGCGGGTCGGCAGATCAAATGCGTATTTCATGCTGCAAAAATACCGGCTACAACTTGTTTATCCTGTTAACCATAATTTAAAGAATGGGATGAGGTTGTGTCACAAATCGTGATTTACGATTTAAGAGTTACGATTTACGATTTTCAGTCTATGCAAGTAGGGGAAGATGCACTATCGAGATGCCATAAATCGTAATTCGTAAATCCAAAATCGTAAATCAGCAATTTAGCCGTTAGCCTGCGGTAAAATGGTAACCCACCCCCTTGATGGTAATGATCTCGATGGCGGGGTCGCGGCGAAGGAAGTTGCGGAGTTTGGTGATGTACACATCGAGGTTGCGGGAATTGAAAAACGAGTCGTCACCCCACACGCGAAGCAGGATATCTTTCCGGGCGACGGTAAAGTTCCGGTGCTCGATCAGAATAGCCAGCAGTTCGGCTTCCCGGGCGCTCAGTTTGCGGGCTGAGCCATCGGGTGTGAAGCGGAGTTCGTATTTCTGGGGGTAAAAGGCAAACTTGCCCACCTCGATCGCTTCGTTGGCATCGCGGGTGGTAGCGGCTGCCCGGCCACGGGCGAGGGCAACAAGGTTTTGCACCCGCACGATGAGTTCCTCCATGCTGAAGGGTTTTCGCATATAGTCGTTGCCGCCAACGGCAAAACCCCGCAATACATCTTCAGTCTGGTCTTTGGCGCTGAGGAAGAGAATGGGGAGGCCCGGATGGTCGCGGCGGATGGTTTCGGCCAGGGAAAATCCGTCGCGGTTGGGGAGCATCACATCGAGCACGCAAATATCGGGTTCAAAGTGTTCGAGGGCAGGCAGCACACGAGCGCCGTCGGTCACCATGAGGACTTCAAAGGCGCGACTTTCCAGACTTTCCTGGACGATTTTGCCCAAAAAGGGTTCGTCTTCTACGTATAGGATTTTAGTCAAGGTATAGGGGATGGTGAATCATGCAAACGTCGGGCACTACCACGGTTAGGCGTCTTTCCCGCAGGGTTCGCCGGGTTTGCGGCCACAAACGCCACAGGCGATGTCGTCATTTTTGAGAAACGAGCTGTTGCCGGCGCAGGTGCCTCTGAACTCGCCGCCTTTAACAAAAACCAGGCGCAGGCTGAACATGAAAAAAGCAGCCAGAACAAAAAGCACAGAAGCGATCAATACGGTCAACATAATAGTTTGTTTTTTTAAAAAATCATACTCAAAAATAACCCTAAAGATACCCAACAGTCTGAAAAAAGGAAGGTTCATCCGGCAAAATCGCAAGCGGGCCGACACATGCCCGGCATGCTTAAAATTGCCAAATTGTTTGTTTGGTTTATTACCGGGTGCGCCATACCTTAGCCAGCCTCATAATTGATTTATCCAAACATCTTTTGGCCCTTTTTTTACAACACAAAAAGACGACACATCATGATCCCTGTGTTTAAACTACTGGAAAGTAAGGCGGATCACTCCATTCTGTCCATCACTCCAAACCATATGGTCATTGAGGCCCTGGAATTCATGGCCGAAAAAAATATCGGCGCCGTTTTAGTCATGGATGGCCCAAAACTCGTCGGAATTTTTTCAGAACGCGACTACGCGCGCAAAGGCATCATTCAGGGGCGCAAAGCGAAAAGCACCCCCGTGACCGAGGTGATGAGCGCGAATTTGATCACGATCACACCGCAAATGGATATTCGCGAGTGTATGAATTTAATGACGACCAGGCGGGTGCGCCACCTGCCGGTTTTGGATGGCGACCAGGTTGTCGGCTTGCTCAGTATCGGTGACCTGGTCAACGCAATTATCGTGGAGCAGCGCTCGCATATTAAATTTTTGGAACAATACATTTCCGGGACCTAATCTGCTATGTTCCGGTTTCCCACATATCTATTTTAAATCAAAAACGCTGGTCCCAGCCCTATTTCCCTATGGCTTTACTGATTGTGGTAGTGTTTATTCTCGGATATACACTGATTGCCCTCGAACATTCCCTGAAGATCGATAAAGCAGCGGCAGCCCTCGTTACCGGGGTACTTTGTTGGCTTGTTTTGTTATTTGGCATTGAATCCATGCCCGGCTACGCCGAAATTGACCGCGCAGCATTTCCGGATATCCACGCCTTTATTGACGAGGCACTGTTTGAACACCTCGGTGAAATTGCGGGGATCCTCTTTTTCCTGATGGGCGCCATGACCATTGTCGAACTGGTCGACCAGCACGACGGGTTTAAGGTGATCACCGATAAAATAACGACCAAAGACCGCGTCCGGCTACTGTGGGTAATTTCCTGGGTTGCCTTTTTCCTGTCGGCTTTGCTGGACAACCTGACCACCGCCATTATCATGTGTGCACTGATACGGCGTATTGTGAAAAAACAGGAAAACGTATGGTTGCTTGGCGGCTTCGTGGTTATTGCCGCAAACGCCGGTGGCGCCTGGTCGCCGATTGGCGACGTGACCACCATCATGTTGTGGATCGGTGGGCAGATCACCACGTTCCATGTGATGAAAGTGGTGCTGGCGCCCAGTGTGATCAGTTTGCTGGTGCCTTTGGCCATTGCGTCACATTACCTGCGCGGCCGGGTGGAAACACCCAAGCTGGCCGAGGAGGAGATGAAAGACAAAATCGTTTTTTCCCCCTGGGAGCAATACGCCATGTTTGCCATAGGCGGCCTGGGCTTGTTGTTTGTGCCGGTTTTTAAAGCGATTACGCACTATCCGCCGTTTATGGGGGTATTGCTTTCGGTAGGCTTTATCTGGTTTATTACCGAATTTTTGCACCGTACCAAGAATTCTACGATCCGGCACGAGTTTTCGGTAGCATCCATGTTGCACCGGATCGACATGCCTAGTATCCTCTTCTTTTTGGGCATTTTGCTGGCGGTGGGTGCGCTGGACACTTCGGGGCATTTGCACTTGCTTTCCAAAACGCTGGATGAAACATTTGGGAGCATATACATTATCAACGGACTGATCGGGGTACTATCTGCTATCGTCGATAACGTGCCACTCGTAGCTGCGACCATGGGCATGTATGAAATGACGGAGTTCCCGCCAGACAACGATTTCTGGACGCTGCTGGCCTATTGTGCCGGCACGGGCGGTAGTATGCTGATCATCGGATCGGCGGCGGGTGTTGCCTCTATGGGAATTCTGAAAATTGAATTTTTCTGGTACCTACGCCATGTCGGCTGGTACGCGCTGATCGGTTACCTCGCCGGGATAATAGCTTTTTTCCTGCAGGAAACATACATTCTGAACTGAGGAGGTTTTTTTCACCACGGAAACACAGAGGGCACGGAGAACTAAACTCCGTGCCCTCCGTGTTTCGTATGTTTTTCAGGCTATGCAGGCACTCGTCCTACGACTCGAAGTCGTAGGACGAGTAAGATACCACCGTGCCTCGTATTGAAAACTACTAGTTGCTTTTTAAGCAATACAGTTCCAGTTCGCCGATATTTTTAGCGAGGAACGTCCCATGGTGTTCGAGTGGAAACCTGTCTTTGAGTAGATCATAAGTCGCCTTGGAGAGGTTGATCCGCCCGTCAATGCCATTGGATTCGATCCGGCTGGCAATGTTCACATCGCGGCCCCATACATCGTAGGCGTATTTTTTATGTCCGACGATCCCGGCAATCACCGAACCGGAATGGATACCGATCCGGCAGTCGAACCAAGGTAGCCCCAAGGGGTCGCGTACTTCTTTTTCCCGGGCGCAAAATGCCATGATCTCCTGGCAGGCCTGCATCATTTCAAACGCATGGGTGGGGCGCTCTACCGGAAGGCCGCTCACCATAAAATAAGCATCGCCGATCGTCTTGATTTTCTCCATGTCGTATTTCTCCACAATCGTGTCGAAGTGTCCGAAATAGTGATCAACCAGGGCTACCAGGGCTTCCGGTGAAAGTTGGCGGGTGACTTTGGTAAAGGCGACAAAGTCGATAAAGGCAATCGAGATTTGCTGAAACCCCTTTGGTGTGGCGCGTCCGGTAGATTTGAGTTCTGCTGCAACTTCAGCCGGGAGAATATTGAGCAGCAGTTCTTCACTTTTGTCGCGTTCGAGTTGCAGCTCTTTTGTGCGCTCCTGCACTTTTTCCTCCAAAAGCCGGTTTTGTTGTTCCAAAACGCGTTTGCGCTCTTCTTCCTGTTCGCGCTTGAGGCGTTCTTTGTCCAGGGCTTCCTCGGCGAGCCGCCGCCGCATCATATTGATCCGGGCCCCCAAACCCAGCGAGAACAACGCCAATTCGGCGGCGACACCAATTTCCATGATGATCCCGGCGGTCAACCCATGCCACACCGGTGGTAAAATTTGCAGCAATTGGAAGATCATGATGATCACTGCCGAACCATAGATCGCAGTTCCAACAAAAAAATACGTGCTGGGAATATGCCGCCGCAACGTCATCAGCAAGCCCAGCACCATCAGCGATGGGTAGTTGATCAGCGTGGCGGGATAGTTGATAAAAACGGTCAGGTCTTTCGTAACCGGAATTAATTCGAGCACCAAAGAAATACATTGGGCCGTAATGGTAAACTTAAGGAGCTTGTCTATCCGGGGGTAATAGGTTTTGGTTTCCAAAATATTCCGCCCGACAAGCACATAAAAAATCTGCCCGGCGGTACCTGCCAATGAAATGGGCACGCGGTTTACATCCATATGCCCATACAGCGAAATAGCAAACTGCGGCACCAGCGCCAGCACAAACAAGGCGACAAAAATCACGTAGGCGGTGTAAAACAGGTAGGCGCGTACTCCGGTAATGAAAAATACCATCAGGTTGAAAAAACCCATAATAATTGCCGCCCCGATGAACATGTAGGTGTAATCGGAGGGTTTTTCGTAGTACCGGTCGTAGGTGCTTTCGTTCATCAGGGTGAACGGCACCACCTGCTGGGGGGTGATCACGGCGTCTCGGTTTACGCAGTGCAGCAGCACAGCCGCCTGTTTGCCGGCAGGCAGATCAAATTCAAAAAAGGACAAGCCCGGAATATCCACCGACTTCAGATCGAGCGGCAGCTTTTGCCCGCTTTTAAACGGCCCGGTAACGGTGGTATCAATTCTTATCCAGCAGTCGATGTACTCAAAACGACTGGTCCCGATGTATAGCTTTTCACGAATATCCGTGACGTTGTCGATGGTTAATTTGAGCCAGTTGTCGGAGGCGTGACCTTCGAAAAAGACTGGCTTGAAAGACTGAAAAAGCGAATCGGCTTGCGGCTCAAACAATGCGCGGGCGGTGTGCCGGGCAGACGCCTGCCCGGGTAAAGCCTGAAATAATTCCTCGACTACCTGCGAAACAAAGGTCGTATCCACCCGGACCTGACCTATGCCGGATGGTTGCCCCCAAAGGCCTGTTACGATAAGCGTACACAACAAAAATTTTAAACGCCAAGCATTCATCGTCTTCCGATTTTTTACCGATTACCAAGGTACAAAAATGGGGATATCAGCATTACCGCTAACTGCACGGGCCGTCAGAATTCCTGAAATAACGGCCCCCTCCACAAAACCGATATTAAAGCCGTTTTGTATCCAGTCGCCTGTCAGAAAAACATTGGAAAAGCCGCTTTCATCGGTGCGCAGGCGGTATTTTGAGCTGCCGGCCAGCGAAAATACATAGCGTTCCGATGGGTCGATATTTGCCCGCCAGTACTGGTACCGGAGGCGCGCCTCCCCAATGCCGTTGTCAGCATCTACCAGGATACTCCAGTCGAAATTTCCGGAAGCATCGAAAGCCCCGGGCAAAATATGGCGCAAGCGCTGCTCGATAAAGTTTTTCATATTCCCGAATACTTCTTCCTGCTGGTTTTCCGGGAAACTGGTCACTTTGTAGGGCGGGATACTTCCGGCATCCTCAAAAGCTCCGCAAACGTAGGCCAGATATTCCGGTTTTTTGGGCAAATGTGTCCACTCTTCCCGTGCCAACACCTGATTCATCTCGGCAAAAGTATCGAGGGGCTCTTCATAGCACGACAGGATTTTCTGCGGGTCAACACCCAATTCTTCGGGCGTTTTGGTCAGCCAAAGCTGAAAGGCCTGAGTTTGCACTGTGCCAACTTTGTCCAGCATGACCGACCAGGCCGGGTTCTGATCGATCAGCTCGCTGCAAAAATCGGGCAAGGAGGCCAGCGATGCGCCGATTACGACTTCGTCAAAATCAGTGCCGGCGCGTTTGACTACCGGTTCACCGCCGGCCCAGCCCGACCAGTTGTTGTCCAGGTTGATATGATCTTTTTGCAGGGCTTTTGCCTGAGTTGGGTCGAGCTGTTCATAGACCGGCCTGGAAGGCCAGCACAACAGCCCGTCTTTGCAGGGGATCAACGGGTCATACCGATCCAGCCCCGGTTTTAACCGGACTTGTTTTTCAAACGCGATGGCTTCCACCGTTTTTTTATCTGCTGCTAATTGCAAATGTGTGGCTTTATGAAAAAAGTGGAAGCGCACATTTTCCGGAAAATGTTTTTGCAGCCAAAGGTAAAACGGCGCAAAAATGGTGTCGCCCATACCCGCCTGCATGCGCCACATCACATCTTCCTTGCAGGTTATGGCCAGGCGCAGAAAAATGTTGAGCGCTGTGCCGGCCTCCACGTTGGGCGCTTGCACATTGCCCCGGAAAAAGGCGAAAGGGCCGTCGTACATACTTTTCACAGGCGGGAATTCGCGGGCGTAGGCGGCATCCATGCCATTCAGGACCAGCCAGTTGGCGTAGTCGTGGTCGTTGATAACGGTGAAATCCAGTACCAGTTTGCCGTTTTTTACCGAAACCACACCATCGCTCAGCATGCCCCGCACGAAAGCCAGGGTGAAATCGATGGTCGTCCACAGGCGGCGGAGCAGGTTGTCGCCGTGGATCAGCTCGCCGAGTACATCCCAGATCCATTTGGCCAGGTTGTCGAGGTTGTCAAGATGGGCTTCCAGGTTTTCGGGGCCGTGATATTTGGGGTCGGACAACAGTTTTCCGGTCACGCGCAGGTGTTTTTCAATATCGTGCACCACATCCTTTTCGATGGTTTTTTCCATATCCTGCACGATTTTTTCCAGCGGCCCTTTCAGCGTATGCCGGCCTTGCCGCCCAATTATTTTTCCGATGAATCCCCCGAGGCAGCCGCCATTTTTTCCGGAAAAATGTTTGCGGAATTCCATGGCAATGTAGTTGAAGGCCGCGGTGAAAATTTCGGCCACCGGGTCATTGAAAACCCCGTCGCCAACTTTGCCCGGGAGTTTTGGAAAATCGATTTTCCAGTCGACCCAGTTGCTGTCCACATGCTCGGCAAACACCATGTAGGGTTGGGGTTTGAACGCCTTATCGAAAGTAGCCAGCGGTGCATGCGGCGGACGGTCCAGGCCTTTGTACACTTCCTTCATGAGCATGAAGGCATTTTCATAAAAGCCAAACCAAAAGTGAATGCCGTGCTCTTCCACCCGGTGCCCTTTTTCGGGGTTGACGCCACTAGCGCCTTTGCCCCCCAAGCGCCAGCCCATCTGGTAAATATCAATTTCGTACAGGTCAACAGCATTTGGCTGCCGCATCAACTGGCAAACGGCCGTCATTGCGCCGAGGCCGCCACCGATTACGGTTATTTTTTTCTTTCCCATAGCCTTTTAAATAGTACAATATGTGATGCGCGAATACAAAAACGATGCAGTTTAAAACTGCCTGCTTTCTATTCGATCATTTCCGAGTTTTGCTCAGGTTTATAGTTTTTAAATAGCCAGATATAGACAATATCCATAACCAGCACCATGCTGCACATGGTCAGCAAAAAGCCGTTGTGCGCCCAATGCATAAAACAAACCACGGTGATCGACCCCGTACCCAAAAATTTATTCCAGGCCACCCGGTATGAAAATCCGCGGTTGCGCAGATGCGGAAAAGTCAGGATCTGGTAGATATACAGGGAGGAGATCATCAGGTTGATGAAATAGGCGGAAATCACGCCGAGCCCGTTGTCTTCGGCTAATTCGCGCATAAAGTAGGTGATGAACAAGCCGCCGACGAGTACGAACAGATAGATCCAGACATACATTTTTTTGATCCAGGCGTTGGTCACCAGTTTCCGGCCGTAGCGGAGGGTATTGTAGTTGATAAAAACATCCAGGAAAAACCAGACTGCGCAGCCGATGCTGAACAATTTGCCAAGGTTGTTTTGCAGGAGAAAGGCCCAGTTGAATTCCCAGGAAATATCGAGTGCAACCACGATCATGGGAATTTCCACAATTTTATACTTGCGAACGCCTTGCAGGATTTCTTTGTAGGCTAACACCCAAAAGATGAATCCAAAACCCAAAAAAACGAGCTGAACCGGCGGGTACAGGTGAAAGTCGATATAGGGGTCCAGCAGATTATACAGTGTTTCCATAAGTGTGATCGGGGAAAAGTTGAATTAATTCGGTTTGTTTTCTCGCGTGCAAGCCCAACGTCAGCTCGTTGCGGCCCACCATTGCGCCGTGCCATTAACGAAGGTAAGATCGCCCTCTATCCAAAACGGGTTTTTCACCACCGTACGCTGCGGCAAGCCCAGGTCGGACATGATCGGGTAGGAGGCAAAATCCTGAAACGTAACTTCGTACTCCCCGCTCAACCACCAGCCGCTGATAAATTTTCGCAAAAAACTGTTCGCGGCCACCACTCCCTGAAAACAGGCCACTTCCGATTTATCGACCGCCCGGTATTGTTTCAAAAACACCATCGGAATATCGGCGTGCAACAAGTCTTCCAGTTCGTGAATGATAAACGGCAGCCCCAGTTTGAAATTTTCATCGGTTGGAATACGCTCGAAGGTATCTTTCACTGCCTTCCAGGCTTCGCCATGGGACTTCCAGGAGGCGCCGGCTGGTTGCGGTTTATCGGTAGTCTTGTTGATATTGAGCCAGGGCTGGAAAGCCGCAGTTTGCGGATTGGCCTTGTCAAATTTGGTAAAACCGTAGGCGTCCACGCCAAACTTGTCGGCCACACCGGGGTTGTCCGGAAAATCAAAACGGGCCATCGATTTGGCGAAGCCCATTTGCTCGCGGCCGCATACCAGCGAAAACGGGTTGTCGATCAGGATGTAGGGAATGTAGCAGACCATGCGCTGAGCAACCCACTGGCCCTGCGCATTTTTGGTGCATTCGGCCAGAGGCATAAAAAACTGCACACCGGTTTCGGCCACGTAGCCGTATTTTTTGTAGTTCGGATCGGTGGTGTAGCCCCGTGTGATGAACGACATCACCATCATCATGTGCGTGGTGAGCGGGTAGTACCGCAGACGTTCGCTCAAGGGGCTGAAGTTGAGCCGCTGGTTGCACATATTCAACAGGTTGGCATAGGTTCCCTCCAGGGGGAAACAATACATCATCGTCTGGTCGGCATTGCCAGGCACGGGTATCTGAATTTCGTTGGGGTACTCGATGTATTGCGGGATGAATCCAGGCGGATTGGGAGGAGCGGGTGGAGGGTTGAAATGAAACAGGCGGCAAAGCCAGTTCCAGATTTTTTTTAAAAATGCCATTACAGAGGGTCTTGATGTGTGTACCGACAAATGTAGTTAAACCCCGTAGTAATTTGTATTTCCAAAAAACCGGTAAACTAAAATAGAATAGGTCTACTGTTTAAAATGCCGAAATAAAAATGCCCGATGCCTCAATTTGAAGCAACGGGCGGTCACCGTTCTAAATGTATTTTTTTAGCGCTTTACAAAACCTGTCAGGTAGAAATTGTGCGCGTCGGCGTCGTGGTCGTGTTTGAATCCAAATTTTGTCGGATAGTACTTGCCCGGAAAACGATAGGCTGTAACAGCCGGGATAGCCTTTTCAAAATTGTGCTTCTCCTCGATAAATGCTTTCGTGATCATCGGCTCATAAAAAGTCATTTTGCCATCGAACGAACCAAAAATGAAGGTCTCCGTGAAGGGTTGGCCGTTTAATTCCGGTGCCGTCACATCGATCCAGTGCGCACCCATGGTGGGTACAAGGCCGGTGTTGATGTAGGTTACCGGTACTTGTCCGGCCGGCAACGGTTTGGCGCCGGCAACGGTATCGGCGGGCGTAATAGCCAGGCGTTCGGCTTCGGAGGTCATGTAAAAGTGAAAATCGAAGTGCGGTTTGTCGTAGATGCCGAGCGGTTCGTGACCATGCGGGTTATAGCCGGCCCACATGTGCACAAACGGAGTTTCATTGTCGCCTGTAGGAAAGTCGAGGCTCCAATCCACATCAGCCGACAACGCGTCAAAGCTATTGAAGGCCGCTTCCGGAATAGTAAAGCCCATTTCAACCGGGTGCCCGTCTTCATCGGTGGTAATGTAGGTGCTCAGGGTGCTGCCCTGGTAATTGGTTTTTTCGCCGATTTGAGTACCCGATTTGTCTTTTTTGCAAGCGCCTGCAAACAACAGTGCGGCTACAGCCAGCATAGTCAGCGGGCGAACAGATAACGTGATTGCTTTCATAATGTACTTAAAGAATGTGTTGAGTGAAAAAAGGATTGCTTCAATTAGTCCAGCTTGCAACGGGGCCACCATTATTGCCATACCCGTTTTGAATGATATGGGCCGTAGGACGTTGGCCTCCTGGCCAAGGTTGCAGCGCTCAATGAAGCACCGGGATACTTCTGTTTTCCAGGCGGTTTAACTTTTTGGTTAAAAAAATTGGTCAAAAGCTTGACAAGAAAAAATAACGCCCTTACTTTTGCCCCGAGTTAACCAAAAAGTTAAACCTGATGGACAATATAAATCAGCCTGAAACTACACCCGGCAGCCCCGACAGTACCGAGCAGCGCATCTTTGATGCCGCACATGAATTATTTGTGCTCAAAGGGCTGGACGGCGCCAAAATGCAGGAGATCGCCGACAAGGCCGGCATCAATAAAGCCCTGCTCCACTACTACTACCGCTCCAAGGAAAAACTATACGAGATGGTGGCCAAAGCCGTGATCAGCCGGGCACTACCGATCATTCAAAACCTGCTGGAATCGGACGACCCGCTGGAAGAAAAGATCAGCCGCTTCATCGATTTTTATATCGACATGGTCAGCCGCAACCCCTTTGTTCCGCTCTTTGTGATCAACGAATTGAATAAGCATCCCGACCGTTTTTTTGAAGCGATTCTCCCCAAAGAGTTGCCCCGGCCGCATAATTTTTTCCGGCAGGTGGAAGAAGAAATTGCGAAGGGCAACCTCCGCCCCGTAAAACCCCAGCACCTGCTCGTCAACGTCGTATCACTTTGCGTTTTTCCCTTCGTGGCCAAACCCATGATCCGTATAGTATTGGGACTCGATCAACAGGAAATTAAAGCTTTCCTGGCGCAGCGTAAGGAAGAAGTTAAAGCCTTTGTTTTTCAGGCGATAAAGACCTGAATTGTGCTCCCGATTTTCTCCGCCCAGGCAATTTCTCAGCCCAGGCATTCATGCCTGGGACGGAAGAAATGAATCTTTTTTCCCAGGCATGAATGCCTGGGCGGAGAACCATGAATGCCTGGGCGGAGAACCAGTAATGCCTGGGCGGAGAAAGGGTCCGAACGGAGAATATCTCTGAACAAATAAAAGAACCTTAAAGTCGGGTATTCACACCTGATCAGAAAATAATGAATTCATGAAATACACAACAATTATCCTGTTCAACCTGCTGTTTTGGTCCATCGCACTACCCGCTGCCGACACATTGAGTGTCGATCAGGTGCGCGCTCTGGCAGAACAAAACAGCCCCTTGCAGCAACAAAAAGCATTTGCCGAAACACAGGCGGCGCTGCGGTTGCGCAACATTCGCAGCAACAGCCTTCCGCGCATTCAGTTTTCCGGCCAGGCCACGTATCAAAGCGATGTTTTCGGCTTCCCGAATGACAACCCTGTTTTTCAGGTACCTGTAGTTCCCAAAGACCAATACAAAGCCAGTGTCGATGTCAGCCAGCGCATCTGGGACGGAAATTCCGATAAGTACCTGCGCCAACAGCAGGAACTCGAACGGATGCGTACCCTGGCACAAACAGACGTGGACGTATTCCAGGTTCGGGAAGCCGTTACCGGCTTGTTTTTCAATGTGCTGCTGCTCCAGGAAAAGGAGGCGATTCTGACGGCATCGCTGGTAAACCTGCAAACCCGGCAACGCCAGGCCGACGCTGCCGTGAGCGGTGGTGTTGCGCTGCGGACGGCAGCCGATCAGGTGCAGATTCAAATCCTGCAAACCGAACAGCAGATCGCCGATGCCCGCACCGACCAAACAGCGCTAAAAGAAATCCTGGCCATCTGGATGGGCCGCCCGGACACTGATTTTTATTTAAAAACAAAAACCTACGCCCTACGCCCTACGCCCCCTGCGCCGCAACGGCCCGAATACCAGTTGTTTCAGTTGCAGCAACAAAGTTTGCAACTGGGCCAGGATATGCTTCGCTTGCAGGCACAACCCCGGGTTGAGTTGTTCGCACAAGCCGGTTTGGGCCGCCCTAATCCTTTTAATTTTTTTGAAACCGGCTTTGAACCCTTCGGACTAATTGGCGTGCGGGCAGTGTGGACCCCTGTTGACTGGGGCAATCGCAGTCGCGAGCGCGAAGCCCTTACCCTCCAGGCCAAAATGGTAGACGCCCAACGGCAGGCCTTCGATCAACGCCTGGAAGCCGCTACAACCAAAGACAAAACAGATGCAACCAAGGCACAGGCACTGCTCGAACAAGACGATGCCATCATTGCGTTGCAGGAAGATATTGTACGGCGTGCCGAAGCTCAGGTGCAAAACGGCGTCATGACCAATACCGACTATCTCAGTCAACTCAATTTGCTCACCCAAGTCAAACTCACGCGCAAAACGCACGAAATCCAGGCCTTGCAGGCGCAGGAATTGCTGCGCGCAAAAATTGGCGATAACTAAAATGATTTACCACGGAGACATGGAGCACACGGAATTCCGCCTTCGGCGAAATGGGTTTAGACAGGATTAACAAGATCAACATGTTTTTCATGTAAATCCTGTCTAGTTAAATAACCGCCGAAGGAGAAAAATTCCATGTCCGCCATGCCTCCGTGGTGAAAAAAAATTAAAAAAAACTCAACATGAAATACCCACTCATCACCCTGTCCCTGCTCCTGTCGTTGGCCGCCTGTAAAGACAATGGCCCTCAAGCCGATGCTTATGGCAATTTTGAAACCGATGAAATGATCGTGAGCGCCGAGGCAAGCGGCCGGATCCTTGAACTCAATTTGGAAGAAGGGCAAGTTTTGTCCGTCGGCCAAACGCTGGGCCGTATCGACTCTACGCAGTTAGTTTTGAAAAAAGAACAACTGCAAGCAGCCATTCGGGCCATTGCCGCCAAAAGCCCGGCTATCAGTGCACAATTGGCGGTTTTTGAAAAACAAGTCAACACCACCAAACAGCAACTCAGCGCCCTGAAGCGCGAAAAACAGCGGGTAGAATCTCTGCTCAAAAGCGACGCCGCTACGCCCAAACAACTCGACGACCTGAACGATCAGATCGTGCTGGCCGAGCGGCAGATGGATGTCATCCTCGAACAGCGCAGCGCCACCGATGCGACACTCAGTACTCAAAAAAGCGGTTTGCTGGCTGAGATCCTGCCTTTGCAAAAACAAATTGCACAGCTGGAAGATCAGATTGAAAAATGCCATATCGTCAATCCCACGGCAGGGACCGTCCTCAGCACCTATGCCGAGCCGGGTGAGATCGCCACTTTTGGTAAACCACTGTACAAACTGGCCAATCTCGACCATATGATCCTGCGGGCTTATGTAGCCGGCGATCAGTTGGGGAATGTTCAGTTGGGGCAATCGGTAAAGGTAGCGATCGATGCTCCCGACGGCGCCATGCAAGAGTTCCCGGGCAAAGTCACCTGGATTTCATCGAAAGCGGAGTTTACACCCAAGATTATTCAGACGAAATCCGAGCGCGTCAATTTGGTGTATGCGGTAAAAATTGAAGTGGAAAACCCGGAGGGCAAGTTGAAGATCGGCATGCCGGGCGAGGTTCGACTTTGATCTTTTTTCACCACGGAGACATGGAGAACACGGAGATTTATTCTTCTGGCAATGTTGAATATAACTCGTTGACTAAAGAAAACATTTGTGAATTCAGGTTCGCTGTATTGAAGTTAAATCCCAATGCCTTTGGCTTTTGAAGCAATTTCATATAGGTAAGCACCTGCGCTTTATGAATTGGCATTATCACCTCAACTGACTTGTTTTCGATAAGGATTGTATCATTTACCAAAAGGTCAAACCTTAAGTCCGCCTGAAGTTTAAGGCCTTTGTAATGGACTGGAACTTTTCCTTGTCGTTGAACCTCAAAGCCAGCTAATGTGAGTTCATGTTGCAAACAGGCTTCATACACAGATTCTAGAAGACCTGGGCCAAGGTGTTGATGTACTTCAATAGCACAACCAATAATTTCATAGGACCAACTGTGAATTAGTTTTTTAGTCATAAAAATCAATACACAAAAGTATTTCTCTGTGTCCTCCGTGCCTCCGTGGTGAATCAGAACTTCAATATCCCAAAATGCTCCAAAAAACACCTCAAAAACCACAGTTGCCAACACATTTATTTTAATTACATGTAAAAGCAAATCATGTCAATCCTGTCAATAAAAGCAAACAGCCTGTCCAAAGCCTACGGAACCGTCCAGGCGGTGAAAAACGTCAGTTTCGACGTCCGGAAAGGCGAAATATTCGGCCTCATCGGTCCCGATGGCGCCGGCAAGACCACACTGTTTCGCATACTGACCAGCCTGTTGCTTCCAGACGCCGGTCAGGCCAGTGTCGACGGGCTCGACGTGGTGCAGGACTTTAAATTGTTGCGCCAGCGGATCGGCTACATGCCCGGGCGATTTTCCCTGTATCAGGATCTGACGGTGCAGGAAAACCTTCAGTTTTTTGCCAATGTATTCGGTACAACCATTGAAAAAAACTACGCGCTCATCCGGGATATATATGTCCAGCTCGAGCCCTTCAAACACCGGCGTGCCGGTGCACTTTCGGGTGGCATGAAGCAAAAACTGGCGCTTTGTTGTGCGCTCATTCACAAACCCCGGGTACTCTTTCTGGATGAACCCGGAACGGGTGTCGACCCGGTGTCGCGCAAGGAATTTTGGGAAATGCTGCGCCGTTTGCGCGATTCCGACATTACCATCCTTGTCAGCACC
Source organism: Lewinellaceae bacterium (assembly GCA_020636075.1). Classification (GTDB taxonomy): domain Bacteria; phylum Bacteroidota; class Bacteroidia; order Chitinophagales; family Saprospiraceae; genus M3007. The sequence continues at coordinate 361,028 of JACJYO010000003.1, forward strand.
CCGTACATGGATGAAGCCGAACTCTGCGACCGCGTGGCGCTCCTGCAAAAAGGCGAAATAATGGCTATTGATACGCCAGAAGGTATCACAGCCAGTTACCAGCGCCCGCTTTTCGCCGCCCGCTCCGACGACATGTACCGCCTCATTACCGACCTGCGCACGCTGGAGCCCGGCGCCGATTGCTATGCCTTTGGCGAGTATGCGCACCTGGCTTTGGCTGGCACCGCTAGTCGTTCTGCGACACCCACTCGTCCTACGACTTTGAGTCGTAGGACGAGTACGGAAACAATCCAGCAATACCTCGAAAGCAAAGGCCACCAAAACGTTGAAGTATTGAACGCTACGGCCACTATCGAGGACTGTTTTATCGAACTCATGCACGACTGATCATGGACTACGCCATTCAAACCGATCATCTCACCAAAACCTTCGGCAACTTCACCGCTGTCAATGCCATTTCCTTCGAGGTGGCCCCAGGTGAAATATTTGGTTTTTTAGGCGCCAACGGCGCCGGAAAAACCACCGCGCTGAAAATGCTTACCGGCCTGCTCAAACCCAGCAGCGGGCAGGCCTGGGTAGCCGGCATCGACGTAACCCGCAAACCTGAGCACGTAAAACGGCGCATTGGCTACATGAGCCAAAAATTCAGCCTGTACGAAGACCTTACGGTGCGCGAAAATATCCGGCTATATGGTGGGATTTACGGGCTTAAACGCACCGACATCAAATCCAAAACAACTACGCTGTTGGAAAAACTGCAGCTCGAACCCTACGCGGATCAACTGGTGGTTGGTTTACCCCTGGGCTGGCGTCAAAAACTGGCCTTTTCGGTAGCCCTGTTGCACGAGCCGCGTATCGTGTTCCTCGATGAGCCGACCAGTGGTGTCGATCCGCTCACCCGGCGTCAGTTTTGGGACCTGATTTATGAAGCCGCGCATACCGGCGTGACCCTCATGGTAACCACCCACTATATGGATGAAGCCGAATACTGCAACCGGGTGAGCATTATGGTCGACGGCAAGATCGAGGCACTCGACACACCCCGGAATATGAAAAAAGCCTTTGCAGCCACGGATATGGATGAAGTATTCCGAAAACTCGCGCGCCAGGCATAGGCTGTAGGGGCGACCCTTGCGGTCGCCCATCAACCGGTAGATGGGCGACCGCAAGGGTCGCCCCTACGACGGGTAATGCATTGCAAACCAGTAACCCCCTAACCTTTAACTCCTAACCCTCAAACCAGAAACCTATTAAAAATATGAACCGCTTTTTTGCATTTGTCCTGAAAGAATTCCGCCACATCTACCGCGACCCGCGTACGATGCTGATCCTGTTCGGCATGCCGGTCGTGCAGGTGTTACTGTTCGGTTTTGTGCTGACCAATGAGGTGAAAGATGCCAACATCGCTATACTCGATCCTTCGAAAGATGTGGCCAGCATCAGGCTGACGAACAAACTCGTATCCAGCGGCTACTTCCGGGTGGCAGCCAACCTGCAATCACCCGAGCAGTTAGAGCCGGCATTTCGCAAAGGCAGCATTAAGCTGGCCCTGATTTTTCCCAGCGATTTCGGGCACACACTTGACCATGAAGGCACCGCCAAAATTCAGCTGATCGGTGACGCCAGCGACCCCAATACAGCCACGACGCTGATCAATTATGCCAACGCGATCATTTTAAATTTTCAGCAGGAGTATGCCCAATCTTCCCTTGGAGTGCAACAGGCCCAGACACCTCTGATCCTCGCGGAAACGCGCATGCGGTATAATCCGGAGGAAAAAGCAGTGTTCAACTTCGTGCCGGGTGTGATGACGCTGATCCTGATGCTGGTATCCGCCATGATGACCTCGATCACCCTGGCCCGCGAAAAAGAACTAGGCACCATGGAGATCCTGTTGGTGTCGCCGCTGAAACCCTTGCAGATCGTGCTGGGAAAAACAGCGCCCTACCTGGCCCTGTCTTTTCTGAATGCGGCGCTGGTTGTACTGATCGGCATGATGGTATTCGGCATGCCCATGCGGGGAAGTTTTCTGTTGCTGGGCTTTGAGTGTTTTTTATACATGTTCGTGGCGCTATCGTTGGGCATTCTGATTTCGACCCGGGCACAAACCCAAATGGCCGCCTTGTTCGTGTCGGCGCTCAGCCTGATGATGCCGACGATCGTCTTGTCGGGCTTTTTATTTCCGCGCGAAAGTATGCCGGTGTTTTTGCAGGCAGTGGGCACGGCTTTTCCGGCCACCTGGTTTATTCCCATCATCAAAGGCGTGATGATCAAGGGTGTAGGGCTGAGTTATTTATGGAAAGAAACGCTGGTGCTGGTGGGTATGGCGGTGGTGTTTATCGGCGTGAGCGTCCGGAATTTTAAAAGCCGGCTAGAGTAAATGTGTTTTACCACGGAGGCATGGAGAACATGGAGTTTTCCGCCTTCGGCGGTTATTTTACTTGACAGGATCAACAGGATTTACAAGAAAAAATCCTGTTGATCTTGTAAATCCTGTCTAAACCCATTCCGCCGGAGGCGGAATTCCGTGTACTCCATGTCTCCGTGGTGCATAAAAAAACAAAAATCATGCGTACTGTACTATATCTCGTCCAAAAAGAATTCCTGCAGATCTTCCGCAACAAATTCATGTTGCCGATGCTGCTGGTCATGCCGGTCGTGCAGACAATCTTGCTGTCTTTCGCGGCCAATTACGAGGTAAAAAACCTCTCACTCGGCGTGGTCGATCACGACCTTTCGCCGATGTCGCGCCAATTGGTGGCCACCTTCGGTGCTTCAGGGTACTTTAAGGTGTACAACACCGTTTTTTCAAGCAAAATCGCCGATGCCGATCTGGCGCGCGACCGCACCGACCTCATCCTTGAAATTCCGCCCCATTTCGAGCGCGATTACGTCCGCGAAGGCGCCGGCAAGGTGGCCATCACGGCCAATGCCATCAATGCTGTAAAGGCGGGGTTAGCAATTGGTTATGCCAGCAACATCGTCCGGGCCTATTCCCTGAACGAAGCCACTACAGCTGCCGTGAACCGGCCACCGGCTGCTATTCAGGTGGAATACAGCAACTGGTACAATCCCCTGCTGGATTACAAAACCTTCATGGTGCCGGGTATTCTCGGGGAAATCATTTCCCTGATCATTTGTTTTCTCACGGCGCTCAACATCGTGCGCGAGCGGGAGGTAGGTACCATTGAGCAGCTGAACGTGACGCCCATTCAAAAATGGCAGTTCATCCTGGGCAAATTGATGCCTTTTTGGATGATTTCCCTGGTCATGATGACTGTGGGGCTGAGCGTTGGCTGGCTGGTTTTCCGCATTCCCATGTTGGGCAACCTGTGGCTGGTGTTTGCCTACACCCTGGTTTTTGCACCCTGCATGCTGGGCATTGGCTTTTTGATCTCCAATTTTGCCGAGTCGCAGCAACAGGCCATGTTCACTGCCTGGTTTTTCCTGCTCATTTTCATTCTCATGTGCGGCCTGTTCACCCCGGTAGACAGCATGCCCGAGTGGGCGCAACGGCTCAACATGATCAATCCTGTCAAGTATTTCGTGGAATTCATGCGGCTGGTGCTGCTCAAGGGAGCTACGTTTGCGGATATTCAGCAAAACTTTTTTACCGTGCTGGGCTATGCGGCTGTGGTGAATGGGCTGGCAGTTTGGACGTATCGGAAGCGCGTGTAACGGCGCACCTCCGGTGCGTCCGCCATGGGTACATTTTGCGCGATCTGTTCGCCAATCTTAATGTTTATTGCTGTAATTTATATCCGCTTTCTGGGCGGGAATCCGGGTTATATTTCTCACTACTCAGGTTAAATTATGTTAGGTGCCATCATAGGCGATATTATCGGTTCCAGGTTTGAAAAGCACAATATAAAATCCAAGCAATTTGAGCTGTTCACCAGGGGGTCAAAGTTTACAGATGACACCGTGCTTACAGTTGCGGTTGCTGATGCAATTTTGAATAATCATGACTATGAAAAAACAATAAAAAACTATGCGCGCAGGTATCCGTTTGCAGGGTATGGCGGGACTTTCAAAAAATGGATGCTGGGCATCATAAAAGGACCGTATAACAGTTGGGGCAATGGTTCGGCAATGCGGGTAAGCCCGGTGGGTTTTGCTTTTGAATCTATAGAAACGCTTTTGGCACAAGCCCAAAAAAGTGCTTTCATTACCCATAATCATCCGGAGGGCATTGCTGGTGCCCAGGCAATAGCTATTGCAATCTATTTGGCGCGAACTGGAAAATCAAAAAATGACATTAAGGAGCAAATTGAAAAGATGTTCCACTATGACCTGAGTCGAAATCTCGACAGTATTCGGGAACATTACGTTTTTGATGTCAGCTGTCGGGGTTCTGTTCCCGAATCTATTCTTGTATTTCTGGAATCAACTGATTTTGAAGATGCTATCCGGACTGCAATTTCAATTGGAGGCGATAGTGATACCATTGCGTGTATGGCAGGTGGAATTGCGCAGGCGTACTATCGGGAAATTCCACGGAACATGATCGATCAGGCCTATGCGAAGCTGCCACTAAAATTTATTCAAATAATTGAACTGTTTAATTCCAAATACCTGCAATGAACTTCCCTAAAAGTGCAACAAGAAATACACCACTACCCCGGCAAAATACCCGATAGCCGCATAAGGCGTAATACGCTTCATGTACCATAAAAAATCCACCTTCAGGATCCCCATAGAGGCCACCCCGGCTGCCGAACCGATGATGAGGATGCTACCGCCAGTACCGGCGCAGTAAGCTAACAGGTTCCAAAAGTCATGGTTGGGCGGAAACTCCGTCATTTTGTACATGCCCATCGAAGCGGCCACCAGGGGCACGTTGTCTACCACTGCCGACAGCAGGCCAATGAGCGTGTTGATCAGGTAAATATTGCCGAAATGCCGGTCCAGCGATTCCGACAGCAGGTGCAAGTGGCCCGATGATTCCAGCGCGCCTACCGCCAGCAGGATACCGAGAAAAAACAAAATGGCAGGCGTGTCAATCCGGTGTAAAATGGCTGCCACCGTGCGCTCGTGTCGCTGTTGCGGCGGATCGCCACGGTGCAAAAATTCGGTGACATACCACAGGATGCCCACGCCAAACAAAATACCCATGTATGGCGGCATATGGGTCACTGTTTTAAAAACCGGCACAAATAACAGTGCGGCAACGCCTAAAATGAACAGCAACTTGCGCTCCAAGGGCGAACTGTTGTTCCCTTCTGCCAGGTCTACTTTGGCCAGTTCCGACTTGCCGTGCCGGCGTTGCAGCACCACCGTAGCCACTGCCAAAGGCGCCAGCAGGGAAACCATGGAAACAAAAATGGTGTTCCCCATGATCTCCAGCGTGGTCACCTGCCCGCCAATCCAGAGCATGATGGTGGTCACGTCGCCAATTGGCGACCAGGCGCCACCGGCATTGGCGGCAATGATGACAAAACCGCCAAAAAACCACAGGTCATCGTGCTTCCGGACCATCTTGCGCAACAGCGCGCACATGATGATCGCCGTCGTCATATTATCGAGGACCGACGACAAGAAAAATGCCACCCAGGCTATGATCCATAACAATTTCACCCGGCTGGTAGTCTGAATGCGGTCGGTGATAATCCGAAAACCGTCGTGCACATCTACCAGTTCCACGATGGTCATAGCGCCCAGCAGAAAAAACAGGATTTCCGAAACGTTGCTTAGGTGTTCGGACAGGGAATCGTGCAAAAATGCCTGAGGGTCGCCGGAAAGTTCCGTGCCGTAAACCGGCATGGTTTCGATGCCAAAAACAAGGATCGTCCAGCAAAAAACGCCCGTCAAGAGGGCAGAGGCGGCTTTGTCAATTTTTAGGGGATGTTCAAGGGCAATGAGGGTGTATCCAAGGATGAACACCACTACGATCAGGAGTGCCATATGCGGAAAGTTCTACGCGAAAGGTAGGTATGCACCGTATTCGCCGGTGCATTTTCTGCATAATTTCGACTAAATTTTTTCAAAAAAATCAATGCATCTCAAAGGTGCTTTTCACCTGTAAAGCGCCGTTTTCGTCGGTATAAATTCCGTACACTTTCAGGCCCTGTTCCTGCGCGATTTTCATGGATTTTTCCAAGCCCAATACCAGAAAAGCCGTGGCATACGCGTCGGCGGTCGTGCAATCGTCTGCCAGCACGGATATGCTGAGCAGGTTGTGGGTGATCGGGTAGCCGGTTTGGGGATCGATGGCATGGCTGTATTTTTTGCCGTCGCGCTCGACAAACTTGCGATAGCTGCCCGAGGTGGCAAGCGCCTGGTTTTCCATAGACACCACCGTTTGCAGTGGCCGGCCCTCACCGCCATCCGCAACCGGCTTGTCGATCCCGATGCGCCACAATTCACCGCGTGCGTTCTTGCCTGCCGTACGTACTTCGCCGCCCACTTCCACCATATAATTTTGAACGCCCTGCTTTTCCAGATACTGCGCCAGTACGTCGACCGTATAGCCCTGCGCAATCGCGTTTACATCGACTTCCATACGCGGGTCATCTTTTTGCAAAACACCATTTTCAAGCCGTACTTTTTGAAACCCGATCAGCTGCCGCAAACTGTCCACCAGAGCAGAATCGGGTGGCGGCAGCCCTTTTTTATAACTAAAACCCCAGGCGCGCACCAAGGGGCCGACCGTAATGTCGAACATGCCCCCGGTGGCGGCGGCAATGGCTTGCGACCGCTGAAAAACGGCGATAAAATGTTCGTCCAGCAAAACGCCCGCTTCATTCCGGTTCACCCGGCTGATGATCGAAGTGCTGTCCCAAAGCGACATGCTGCGGTCGATCAGGCGAAACAGGCTGTCCACCGGTCCCGAAAAATCGCGGCCTGCCGGGTCGAAGTAGGTGATATGGAAGGTGGTGCCTTGCGCCTGCCCTTCGAGTTGGGTGTACTCGGGTTGTTTGTTTTGGCAGGCAAAAAAGAGGAACAGGAAAAATAGAAAATTGTATCGCATAGTGCTTCTGCGTTGAAAAACCGGGATGATCTATACTTTTCCAATCTCAAATTTTTCTTTTCAAATTTCAAATAGAGCGTCTAGTCAACAACCTATTTGATTTGAAATTGAAGATTTTAAAAGAAAAATTTGAAAAGTACGTGCAGTTTTAAAGTTGGTCTGCTCCCAAACGCACACGGAGGACACAGAGCAATAACTCCGAGTCCTCCGTGTCTCGTGGTGCAAAAAATAAATTTAGCTCCCGAAATCGTCAAAGGCCACCATTTCCTCCGGCACGCCCAAATTGTCGAGCATGTTTTGCACGGCGGAGAGCATGAGCGGCGGCCCGCAGAGGTAGTACTCAATCTCCTCGGGTTCCGGGTGCTTGCTCAGGTATTCGTCGAGTACCACCTGGTGAATAAATCCTTTGTAGCCCGTCCAGTTGTCCTCGGGCAGTGGTTCTGAAAGTGCAATCTCGAAACGGAAGTTGGGGAATTCTTTTTCGATCTGCCGGAAATGATCTTCGTAAAAAATCTCCCGCAAGCTGCGTGCACCGTACCAGTACGACACCTTACGTCCGGTTTTCAGCGTATGGAACAGGTGAAAAATGTGCGAACGCAGGGGAGCCATACCGGCACCACCGCCGATGTAGACCATTTCGTTTTCCGTTTTTTTAATGTGGAACTCGCCGTAGGGGCCGCTGATGGTAACCTTGTCGCCCGGCTTGCGCGAAAACACGTAGGAGGAGCAATAGCCCGGCGGCACATCGGCAAAGGCGCCTTTGGCACGATCCCACGGTGGTGTGGCGATCCGGATGTTGAGCATTATAATGTTGCCCTCGGCCGGGTGGTTGGCCATCGAATAGGCGCGAAAGAGCGGTTCTTCCACGACGGTTTTCAGTTTCCAGATATTGAATTTGTCGTAGTCGTCTTTGAATTTATCCGGGATGTTGTACAGGTCGCGGTCAAATGTGATAACGATTTCCGGCACATCAATCTGGATATAATCGCCGGAGCGGAAGTTTAGGGTTTCGCCAGGCGGGAGTTTTACCACAAACTCCTTGATATAGGTTGATACGTTGTCATTTGAAACAACTTCGCATTCCCATTTTTTCACACCAAACACCTCATCGGGCACCTTGATTTCCATGTCTTCCTTCACCTTCACCTGACAGGCAAGGCGCAGATGGTCGCGCACCTGCGTGCGATTCAGGTGGTTGGTTTCGGTGGGCAGCACATCGCCGCCGCCGGCAAAAACCTGGCAGGTGCACATGGCACAAGTACCGCCACCGCCACATGCCGAAGCCAGAAACAAGTTGTTCGAGGAAAGTGTGGACAACAAAGTCCCTCCCGGTTTCACAACCAGGGCATGGTCAGCGTCGCCGTTGATAACGATTTTAACATCGCCTTGTGGCAGCAGACGGTCTTTGGCCACCAAAATCATGTACGCCAGCAGCAAGATGACCAGGATAAAAACTACTATGCTGGATGCTAGAACGGGAAGCATATATTTTTACAAATTACTGGTTAAACAGTTAGAGGTTTCAAAGTTTCCGGTTGGAAGGTTTCTGGTTGTTCAACATCCGAAATGATGTAAAACCTTCTAACCAGTAACCTTCTAACCCGTAACCTTAAAGTTGTATACCGGAAAAGCTCAAAAAGGCCATGCCCATGAGCCCGGTGATAATCATTGCAATACCAAGCCCTTGCAGGGGTTCGGGAATATTGGAATACCGCAACCGTTCGCGGATTGCCGAAAGCAGCACGATAGCCAGGAAAAAACCGGTACCGGAACCTACGGAAAAGACTGCCGTTTCGGTGAAATTATATTCCCGTTCCTGCATAAACAGCGAAGTTCCGAGAATGGAACAGTTCACCGTGATCAGTGGCAGAAAGATGCCCAGCGAAGTGTACAGTGCCGGAGCAAATTTTTCCACTACCATCTCGACGAGTTGCACAGCACCGGCAATGGTTGAAATGAACAGGATAAACGCCAAAAAAGTCAGGTCTACCGTGGCCAGCGATGGATGCACCCAGCCCAAGGCACCTTCACCCAGGGCATAGCGCAGGATGAGGTAGTTGAGCGGCGTGGTAAGCACCATGACAAATATGACCGCAAGGCCAAGACCAAAGGCTGTTTTTATTTTTTTGGAAACAGCAAGAAATGAACACATTCCCAGGAAGAACGCGAATATGACGTTTTCCACGAAAATGGACTTTATAAGCAAATTGAGTAAGTGTTCCATAATCAAGATACGTTAACCAGTTTCTTATTCCAGCTGCGCTGAACCCAGATATACATGCCAATAACAAACAAGGCCGCCGGCGGGAGCACCATCAGCCCGTTGTTCACATAGCCGTGGTCGTAAGCCCACTGGGGGATCACATGAAAGCCCAACAAGGTCCCCGCGCCGAATAGCTCGCGGAAAATGGCGACAACCACCAGGATAATGCCATACCCCAAACCATTGCCCACACCATCGAGGAAAGACGGCCAGGGTTTTTGCGCGAGCGCAAACGCCTCAAGGCGGCCCATGACGATGCAGTTGGTGATGATCAGCCCGACAAACACGGACAGTTTTTTACTCACATCAAACATGTAAGCCTTCAGCACCTGGTCTACGATGGTCACCAACGTGGCTACAATGATCAATTGCACAATGATCCGGACGCGGTTGGGGATAGAGTTCCGCAGCATGGAAGTGATCAGGTTGGAAAATGCTGTTACAAAAATTACCCCCGCAGCCATAATCAAGGCCGGTTTAACCTGTACAGTGACCGCCAGTGCCGAACAAATCCCCAGCACCTGCACGGTGATCGGGTTATTGTCGTCCAGCGGGTCACGCAGGGTGCGGACGTTCTTTTTCGAAAACAGCGCCTCTTTTTTCTTTTCCTGCACTGCAGGAGCGGATGTCGATTCTACGCTCATAGTTTACCTATTTTGACTCCGGCATAACGGCGCCGGTGCTTGATTTTACAGTTTCAAAATAACTCAGATAGGGCTCAATACAGTTCCTCAGCATAGCATCCACGCCACGGGAAGTGATGGTGCCACCGGAAATACCGTCGACACGGTGTTCATCACCCAGGGTGAACTTGTCGGCTTTTTTGACGACACGCACGGAGACGAACTTGTCCTGATCCGACATGATTTTTTTACCCTGAAATTGCTCCTGGAAAGGCTTTTCAGCAATCTCGGCGCCAAGGCCTGGCGTTTCGCCTTTGTGATCAAAAAAGGAGCCGTAAACGGTGTTGAAATCGTCTTCCAGGGCCAGGTAGCCCCAGATCGGCCCCCACAGGCCGACGCCATAAACAGGCACCACGTAGTATTTTTTTCCGGCTTCACCGGTGTAGACGTAAAGCGGCATTTGTCGCGCTTCCGGCGCTTTGTTCACCTGATCTTTCAGACGGATCGACTTGGCAGACACATCCGAAAGCACCTCGCCGGCGCTGTTCACCACCAGCTCCTGCACATTGGCGTTGTACGTTTGTTCGATGGTAGCCCGGTCTTCGGAAGCAATGCGTACCGAGCGCAGGATATTTTTCTTCGTGTCGAGCGCGACATTGGCCTCCTGCAAAGGCTTCAGCCCCTCAGAGGTCACGGCCAGGATAATAGCGGTAACCACGGAAATGGCGGCTGCGTATAAAAGGGTGTAGCTGTTGCTATGCACGTTTCAATCTTTTTTTAATGTGTTGTTCAACGACCATATGGTCAATCAGAGGAGCAAATACGTTCATCAGCAAAATGCTGAGCATAACGGCTTCGGGGTAGGCCGGGTTGTATACCCGCAAGATAACCGTAAAGGCGCCGATAAGCACCCCGTAAATCCATTTGCCCCGTTCGGTTTGCGCGGCACTCACCGGATCGGTGGCCATGAACACGGCACCAAAAGCGAAGCCGCCCATCAGCAAATGGTAGTACGCCGGCGTATGCATGGCGTGGTTGGGCATGTCGGCAGGAGCCAGGCCTTGCAAAACAAGTCCCATCCCCAGTACGCCCAACACGGAGGCAACGATGATCTGCCAACTGCCCACACCGGTAATGATCAGGATCAAGGCCCCGATCAGACAGGCCGCGGCGCTGGTTTCACCGATAGAACCCTGCTCAAAACCCCAGAACATATCGCCAACGGAGGGCAAATTGTGAAAGTTTACATCAAATGTTACCAGATTCGTGGCGCCTGAAAAACCATCTACAATTGCATGGCCGGCTTCAGGGCTAAGGTCCGTCCAGATATCGCCCGACATGTATGCCGGAAAAGCAAAGAACAGAAAAGCGCGCGCCAGCAAGGCAGGATTCATGAAGTTCATACCCGTGCCACCAAAGATTTCCTTACCCAACAGCGTGCAAAATATCGCCGCCAGGGCAACCATCCACAATGGACAGGTAACCGGCAGGGTGAGCGGGATCAGCAAACCCGTAACGAGGTAGCCCTCGCTGACCGGGTGCCCCCGTAAAACGGAGAAGATGAACTCGACACCAAGCCCGGCCGCATAGGAAACGACGATGATCGGAAGTACCTTCCAGAAGCCAAACATGAAATTTTCCATCAACGTGGCTTCCATGCCGTAGGCCAGGTAGTGCTGGTATCCAACGTTCCACATGCCAAAAAGCATCGTGGGCACGAGGGCGATGATCACGGTCATCATGGTCCGCTTCAGATCCATGGCGTCGCGAATATGTACGCCATGTGCCGTCGTTTCACCCGGAACAAAAAGGAAGGTCTCCAGCGCTTCAAAAGCCGGATAGAGCTTTTCAAACCGCCCGCCCTTTTCAAAGTGCGGCTTGATGGAATGAATAATATTTTGTAAAAATTTCACCGTATACTTTTTTTGCTGTTGGTTGTTGGTTTTGGGCTTTTGGCTGCGGCCGGGATGTGGTTTTTGCCGGTTTAATTAAAAATCCACCTATCCTGACCCGGAAACAGCCAACAGCCAAGTGCAAACAGCAAAGGCTTGATTAGCCTTCCGTTTGCATATATGCGAGTCCTTCTGCGATGATCTTTTGCACATCAATTTTTGAAGTGCAAACAAATTCACAGAGGGCAAAATCTTCTTCCGCCACTTCGTAAATACCCAGTTGTTCCATCCGCTCAACATCGCGGGCAAGGATGGCTTTGAGCAGCATAACCGGCATGATGTTCATGGGAAGCACCTTGTCGTACTGCCCGGTCATCACAAAAGCGCGCTCTTCCCCATGCGTGTTGGTATCCAGGTTGTACACCCGGTTTGGCGTCAGCCAGGAAAAGAACGTACGCGAGAGGCTTAGTTTTTTAAAGCCCGGGAGCAGCCAGCCGAGAAACTCAGGCTGATCGCCTTCCGGGATAACCGTGATCTGGTTGGTATAAAATGACAAGAAGTCGTCGGACGACGATGTCGTCCCGGTCAGCACATTGCCCTGGATAATCCGGCTATGCTCGCTATTCAGGCGGCCACCGACGATGCTGTCCATCTTCTGACCGGTTACAGCGTGGAAATACTGGGGCTGCGATACGCAACTTCCGGTAAGCGCCACGATACGGTCGGCGCGGTAGCGCCCTTCGCGAAACAACCGGCCGATAATCACTACATCCTGCGGATGCACAAACCAGACCTGTTCGCCCGCTTTTATCGGGTCGACATGGTGTATCTGAATGCCGACATTACCGGCAGGGTGTGGTCCTTTGAAACTGTGGATCCGATCGGCAGCAATGCCACCCATATCGGATGCACCGAGACCGCCATCAGCAGAAATACCCAGTTGCAAGTTGCCGTTTGCCAGTACCTCAAGTACATGAAGCCCGGCCTGGAAGTTGTCCTTGTCCTGCCCGACGGTATACGCCATATCGGGCGCCAGTGGGGCAGAATCAAAACAGGATACAAAGATCGCTTTCGGCACCTCCACGGAATCGGCAATGGTGGAGAAGGGGCGCTGCCGGATGTAGTGCCAGCAACCGCTGTCGAGCAACTGCTCGATCACTTTGGCGCGGTCGAGTTTTGCCGGATCGGCCTTCGAAAATTCCTTGTAGCGGGTATCCTTGCGGTCGGCCAGAATACGGATTTCCATGATCCGCCGTTTGGCGCCGCGGACGACTTCAGCCACCTCGCCGCTGACGGGTGAAGGAAAGCGGAGGTTCGGTCGGTCTTTATCGTAAAACAGTGCCTGACCGGCCAGTACCTCATCGCCGGGTCCTACTAAAAGTTTGGGAGTAATCGCCGGGAAATCCGTTGGCTTGATGGCGATTATTTCGGAGGTTGGTACTTCTGTTGTGACTTTTTCGGCTGTTCCTTTCAGCTTAATATTGAAGCCGCGCCGAATACTGATCTGTTTGCCCATGATAACATTCCTTTTCCGGAAGTGGCAAAAAAAGGACATTTTATTTTGATAGCAAAGCGTTTATCCTAAAAGTATTTTGAAAAAAACAACGTCTGTCCCGAAATATCCCCCGCCATCAAAAGGCAAAATTTTTGGAGCGCGGCAATCATGCGGAGGAATGATTTTGAGCATTGTGCGCACGTATGTTTTATTTGGTTTTGGGCGAAAAATTAACAGATTGAACGAAGGATGTGTGGTGTGCCAATTCAATCTGTTCCAACAGCCACTCCCGTTCGGCCAAATACGGTTCATTGGTAATGCGTTGGCGCAAATCTTCCCGGGCCTGTTCCGCTCCGGGCGGCAGTTTGAGCAATTGCTGGACTATGCGCACAAAGTTGGCATTCAGTTCGCGGTGATAGCCTATGTTCCGGTGGCGTTGCAGGTAGATCCGGAAACTGTGCAGGAGCGCGTCCAGTGCGTCGAAAGCGCCGGTGTCAAAATAGATCCGGACGAGCATGCGCCGCGCGTCCAAATTGTGATGCACATCGCGAAAATCCACATCCCGCAAAATTTCCTGCGCAGCAGCGTAGTCCTTTTTTCGAAAAAAATACAGCGCCAGGTTGAAATGGTAGGTGTTGTGGCGCTCGGCGGAAGGCAAGGCATTGCGGTAAGTTTCCAGGAAATTGCGGGCCCAATCCCATTCTTCGGAAGCCAGTGCCAGCAGCAGGATGTTTTGGTAAGTCGCTTTGCTGAGCACACCGCTGTCCTGGATAACCTGCCGTTCCAAACCCAGGCGGTACAGGTCCAGCGCTTCCCGGATAAAATTCCGGGCGCCGGTATTCAGTTTTTTGATGCAAAAGTTGATCGCGATCAGGTACACATCGCGCAACTCCTGAGATGGCAGCAACTCCGGTTGGCCCGCCAGCAATTTTTTTAATGCCTCAAAATTGAACACCGACCCCTCGTGCATCAATTTGTAACAGTGGTAGTACACCTGAACAGCCGGAACCACGGCAAAACGGCCTGCTTCCACAGCGTTGACGGTTTCAGCAAGCCACGAAATTTCCTGACTGGCAATCAACCCCGGCTGATCCAGCGCTGCACAGCCGTGCCGCAATGCCGTGATGGCAACAAAGTTTGAAAAAGCCGCATCAGACGCCCGCAACTGATTGCCCTCCATAGGCCCCTTGCGGTGCTGGGCCTCCCAATGCTCGATGGCGATCTGGTAGCGTTCCAGGTAAAATGCCGCGTTTTGCGGCGCATCTTGTGGCGCGTTTTCCAGGGTCTTGAATTCTTTGTCGAACACGACCGATAAGCCTTTTTTGCGCAATGCCCGACACAGGTATCGGCCCTCCGATTGCGAATCAGCCGTCCATTCGCGCCAGGCCAGGTATTGTTTCACGATGCGGAAAAGGTACGACATGGTGTGCCGTAAGCCCGGTTCGTCGACCGAGAGGTGCCGGCGCAGGGCCCGTTTGTTCGATAATTCCGGTTCAGGCGCAGAGCCACCTGATTGGGCGCAGAGCCAGTCGTATAGTTCCACCACTTCGGGGCGCCGGTTGAATGCCGGCGACTGCACCCAACGGCCCAACTCCTGCCGCTCACGCAGGTTCAGGGCTGCCAGAGTCTGTACCAAAGGTGATTTTTGCATGATAGACGCCATTTCAGGTTGAATGTTTTTTCAAGAAATAATGACAAGCAAAAATCTAGCCATTGGTTTTCAAAGATTTAAACAAGTAATCTAGTTTTTAACCTTGACAAATCAGAAATTTTGTGTTTGAGTCCGATGCAGATGGGTTAGACTTTTGTTGCCTCAACTGGAATGCTTAATAAATACATCTTATGAAAATGCAGAAATTCCAACTCCTGATTCTGGTGATCGCTGTTTGTTTCACACCGGAACTACCGGCACAGGGCTTTGTTCGCCTGTACGACGCAACGCCGCTTGTTACAACCAACGGGATCATTGCTACGGCGCAAACACCCGATGGCGGCTACCTCTTTTTTATCGGCCGGCCGGATCGCCTGATCAAAACCGACCCGAACGGTGATATCATTTGGGAAAAATCGGTTACGGTACCCAGTTCAGATGATCCTGTTTCCGATCTGTTTGTGTTGCCCAACGGCAACTACGCGCTCGGGGTGTATATTGAAAACAGCAGTTCGCCAACCGCCATTTTGCTTTTCGACCCCCAGGGAAATCAGATTGCACAACGCAATTATTCCGGCTTTCTGCGTTTTCACCCGGTAGACGACGGCTTTTACGCCGCCAACCGGCTTAACGATTCCACCCTGCAGGTTTATCGGCTCGATGCCGGCCTCAATACCGTTTGGAGCAAACCGCTGCATACCGAAAAGCTGGTTTTTCTCTCCGACCTGATCACCACCAACGACGGCGGTTTTTGCATGTTGGTATCGTCGCAGGCCCCGCCCTTTCCCAACGGCTCGCCTAAGCTGATCAAAGCCGACGCCAACGGGGATAAAAGTTGGGAAATGGGGTACCAGAGCCAGAATTTAGTCTTTTTTGGAAGCCTGAATCAACTCCCGTCCGGCGACTATGTCCATCTCACCCAAGATGCCATCAATTCCCAACTCTGCCGTACCGACAGCAATGGAAATTTGTTGTGGACCAAAATCTACAACGAGGTGCTCTGGTCCAGTTGCCTGACCACAGACGGCAATATCGCTTTGTGCGGTTCGGATCTTGGGCCATATAAAGTTGTTGTGAAAAAAGTTGACCTGGATGGGAACACGTTGTTTTCAAAAATTTACCAACCCAACGGTTACACCGGCGAAGCTTTCCAGGTACGGGCAACGCCGGATGGCGGCCTGCTGATCGGCGGTTATGTTGAAGAACCCAACCAAAACCGCCACGGCCTGCTCCTGAAAACCGACGCCGTCGGGAATATTTACCCAAATTTCATCCAGGGTAACGCCTGGTTCGATAAAAACCACAACTGTGCCTACAACGCCACCGACCAAGCCCTGAACAACTGGCTGGTGACTGCCACCGGAGACATCTTTGAAACGGCCATCCTGACCGACACCAGCGGTTTTTATCAATTTAATCTACCCCCCGGCGACTACCTGGTGCAAGTCCACAGGCCCGGCGACCTGTGGACTGCTTGCACCGAAAGTTATAACCTCCAGATCGGCAGCCAACCCGATACGCTGGTGCAGGATTTTTTTGTCAAAGATTCCGCATTGTGTTCGCTGCTCGACGTGTCCATTGCCACGCCGGTTTTACGCCGCTGTTTCGACAACATATACGTGGTCTCCTGGTGTAACCAGGGAACAGTAGCCGCCTATGATGTATTCGTCCAGGTTGTTTTGCCGCCGCAGCTGGACTTTGTTTCCGCTACCCTGATGCCTGCCCAACAAACGGGCGACACCCTTTGGTTCGACCTGGGCACCGTTGGCTTTGCCGAATGCGGCAGTTTTAATCTTACGGTAAACGCCAATTGTGATTCCACCATCATCGGACAAACGCTGTGCGTAGAAGCGCGAATTTCGCCTGACACGCTCTGCATTTTTCCGGCAAATTGGTCAGGCGCCCGGGTGCGGGCATCAGGGCACTGCGTTGGCGATACGCTGGTGGAGTTTGTTTTGAAAAACATTGGCCCGGCGCCTTCCGATGCGTTGGAGTACATCATCACCGAAGACCACGTGGTGTTGTACAACGGCGGCTTTAATCTGGACCCCGGGCAGGAGATGTTGATCCAGCGCCCGGCCAATGGCTCCACCCAGCGCATCCAGGCCGAGCAGGAGCCCGGCTACCCCTATCCCTCCGTGCCCTCCGCAGTGGTGGAAGGTTGCGGCGGGTTTAATACCCTGGGCCTGGTCAATCAGTTTGCCATGGACGATGCCGACCCGTTCACGGATATCGATTGCCGGGAGGTCATCGGCAGTTGGGATCCCAACGACAAGCAGGGCTTCCCCACCGGTTATGAAAGCGAACACTGGATCGAACCCGAAACGGAACTGAGTTACCTCATCCGCTTTCAAAATACCGGCACCGACACGGCATTTTACGTGGAAGTGCGCGACACCCTGTCGGCCTGGCTCGACCCTGCAACCCTGCGCGTTGGCGCGGCATCGCATCCGTTTACCTGGACCATGCGCGATGCTGGAGCCCTGTCGTTCCGGTTCGACAACATCCTGCTGCCCGACAGCAATGTGAACGAAGCAGCCTCCCACGGGTTTGTCCAGTTTAAAATCCGGCCAAGGACCGATGCCCCCCTCGGCACGGTGTTGCTGAACACCGCATCGATCTATTTCGATTTTAACGCACCGGTAGTCACCAACACCACCATGCACCGCCTTGGCCGCGATTTTTATCAGGTAAGCCTGACGAAACTCCCCGGCGATGAAAGCCTGAACATATCGGTGCAGCCCAACCCGTTCCGGGAGCGCACGCGCCTGGTGTTGCCGGATGCGGCGGCCGGGGAATACCGGTTGCTGCTGTTCGACAGCCAGGGACGCTTGCTGCGCGATCAGTCCTTTCAGGGAAGTTCGGTTGAGTTGAATTTGCCTGATTTGGATCGGGGCATGTACTGGTTTGAGTTGCGGGGAGGGGATGGAAAGTTGCGGGCCCGAGGGAAGATGGTTAAAGTCAACAAGTAAATTCTTAGTTAAAATTGCCGGTCACAGACAAGTTGTAAATCCGTGCATATCCGCGTTGCGCCTCCCCTCCGGCGCAACGCGGATTTTTTTTGTGAAACCGGGGTGCAGTCTGGAAGGTTGCTGGGATTTCTATTCCGCAGGAAATCTTACAATGCACGAGCAAGAATTGTTAATCCCCCACGTCTCGTTAGACTTTATTCACCGGATCGCGCTATTTTTCAAACGTTTTTCCGCCGACCCCTCTCCGGCCTTGCCTGACAACCTTTAATCCACAGCCCCGTACACCACGCCTCGCCGATCTCCTTCTTTTTGATTCGATACCTGGTGCTTTTGGGGTATTTGTTAACTAACCTTCATTCTTAACAGTACCATGAGCGCCAATTTTCTACTGCGGTATTCGCTACTGCCCAGCCTGTTTTTATTTCCCAACTTATACTTTATCAGGTGGTGGCCGCCTGAATCCACGGAGTATAATCGGCAGTTTAGCAGGCAGACCGACTATGCTGTTTTGGAGCAAAAAACCACCGGGAGCATCCAAACCGAAACAAGCGCTCCAATTAAAGACGTATTCGTCTATATGGCCCAATACGAAAACGACGGCACCTGCAACAACACCAGCTGCCCGCCCGATACCATGTTGACCAACAGCGCCGGTGAGTTTCAATTTTGCACCTGCGAGGTTTGTAACGATTATATTGTCACCCCCTATAAAAACAATGACCCGCTGAACGGGGTATCTACTTTTGATTTGGTGCTGATTAATAAACATATATTAGGATTAGAGTTCTTGAACAGCCCATACAAGATGATTGCGGCTGATGCGACTAAAAACAATGCATTACAAACATCTGACATAATTACACTTCGAAGGTTAATTCTGGGGCTGGACACAGAATTTCCTAATAATACCTCTTGGCGATTTATCCAAGAAGATTTCAATTTCCCTTATCCTTCAAACCCATTCTGGGCAGGCCCCTCTACATATTTTCCCGAAACGGACTCTGTTCCTCCTTCCACCATCAATTTCATCGGTATTAAGGTCGGCGACGTTAACGGCAATGCTGTCACGCACAGCCGCCCGGGGGATCGCCCGGTTACCACCCTAACTTGGCCGGCAAGATTTTCCAGGGGCAGCAAAACGCTGACTGTGCCTGTGCAGTACACCGGTACCGAGCCGCTGGAAGCTATTCAGCTGGGATTGCGTTTCGACCCCGCCGTGTTACAACTCATCAGCCCCTCCCAGGGCGATCTGCCGGCTACTACGGCGGGTAATTTTGGCCTCGTCAAAGCCCTGCAGGGCGAAATCCGCATGCTTTGGCTCCCCGACGGTGCGGAGCCCGATCAATACATACTGCCCGGCGCCGTGCTGTTTTACCTCAGCTTCGAGGTCACCGGCCCCATACCCGAAAGCGGGCTGCCGCTTCAGCTCGACCACAACATCCTGGAAAGCCTCGCCTGGCGCCCCGATGCCCTGGAATATCAGCTGCAGAGCGACCCCTTACCCGCCGAATCCCGGAATGCGGCGGACAACCTTTCACCCCGCCTTCGCGCTTCCTGCCGGCCCAATCCCACCACTTCGGAGGCGGTGTTTCACATCGTCGCATCCGAAGCCGGGCCGGGTCGTATCGCCTTGTTCGACGCCTTTGGTAAACTGGTATTTATGCGAAAAGTCAGCTTGCAAGCCGGCGAACAGGACATTCCGGCGCCGGAAGTGGCCCAGGCGCCCGCCGGCGTGTATGTCTGGAAAGTGTATGCCGGTGGTGAAAAGATCAGCGGCCATTTGATCCGGCAGTAAACCTTTGTTCGCTACTCGTCCTACGACTTCAAGTCGTAGGACGAGTAAAAAACCTGTTTTCCCATGAAAAAAGCAATTTTACTCCTCATAGCTTCCCTATGCTTTGCAGCGCCTGCCATAACCCAAAACACCCGCTACTACGTACACGCCGCTGCAACCGGCGCCAACACCGGCCAATCCTGGGTCGACGCCTTCACTGACCTGCAAAACGCCCTGCAACTGGCACAAGCCGGCGACGAAGTGTGGGTAGCCGAAGGAACCTATTGGCCCACCACAACTACAGACCGCAACATTTCCTTCGAGCCTAAAAGCGGCGTAAAACTTTACGGCGGCTTCTCCGGAACAGAAATTAGCCTCGACGAGCGCGACTGGGAACAATACCCGGCCATCCTGAGCGGCGATATCGGCCAACCGGGCGACAGCACGGATAATGCCTACACGGTAATGTACCTGCACGAGCCCGACAGCAGTACCCTGCTCGACGGCTTTACCTTGCGCGACGGCACTGCCGATTTCAGCGGCCTGAGTACCTCGCGCGACCGGCGCAAATGCGGCGGCGGACTGTACATCATGGGCGAAGACGCTGAAGCCTATCCCGGTATCCGCAACTGCCGTTTTTTGCACAACACTGCGCGGAACAGCGGTGGCGGGGCCATTGTAAACGGTGGCGGCGACGGTTCGGTAGCCCCGCTGTTTTTCAACTGCCATTTTGAGGCCAACCGCTCCCTGGGCAATGCCGGGGGCTTGGCCTACCTGGGCGCCGCCTGGGTGGAGCGCGGGGTGGAAGTTGATTCCTGTGTTTTTCTGCGAAATTCGGCAGTGGTACGGGGTGGAGGATTTTACTACCAGGATGCGGAGCGCACTGATCGGTTAGATATAGGTCGATGCCAGTTTTTGGAAAATCAATCTGAGTCAGGAGGAGGTGGAATGCAATTGGTCTTGGGTAGAACAGCCGATGCAACATCAAATCTATTTAATAATCAATTCCAAAAAAATTATTCGTGGCAGGGCAGCGCAATTGCCGCCATCCCATTAAATTTCAATTATTTAAAATCTCTACATATCTATAATTGTAGCTTTTGGAATAATATTGGATACAATTTAAGCACTAACCAAGGCATAATTTATGGCGATTACTTGCCCGCCAATAACTCTTTAGTATTACTTGGAAACAATAATTTTTTTCAAAACTACAACTCAGGTTATCTAATACAACTGCCTGGTTTTGAATTTGGAAAATTATTTATTTTTGAAAACTATTTTATTGAAAACAACATAGAAAATTCACTAATTTCATACTATGCTCAAATGAACGATTTATTTACTTTAGTAAAATGTGTATTCTATAATAATAAAGCCCTTGCGCTGATTTCCGGCTCATATTTCAATGTTGAATTAAAAGAAACATTATTTAAAAAAAATCATATGAGAACTCATAGTATAATCCCTGTATACAATACACAAGTGTATACTAATTGCACAATTATAAATAATCAAATATGCAATAATGCCGCAGTGCCATCTCCAGTGAAAAGTATGCAATTCTATAATTCTATAATCTCAGGCCCCGGCATTTGCGATTTGACAAAATTCCTCACATCCGATCAAACCCAAATCACCCACTCCTACTTCGACACCCTCGACTGTGCCGCTCTCCCCTCCAACATCACTTGCGGCCCCGGCATCCTCACCGGCATCGACCCGCTGTTCGTCAATCCTGATTCGGGCGACTACCGCCTGCAACCCTGCTCGCCCCTGATCAATGCCGGCAGCAATGCCTACGTGCTCGACTCCACCGATCTCGACGGCCTGCCCCGCATCCGCGGCGGCACCGTGGACATCGGCGCCTACGAAGCCCAGGGCCCTTCTCTGGCTGCTGCCCCCCAAACCACCCCCTCCTGCCCCGGCGGCGCTTCCGGCGCTGTGGAAGCCAACGTGCAGGCCGCTTGCCTGCCGCTGCTGTTCAACTGGCAGTCGGGCGCTAACTCGGGCGCCACCCTCAGCGGCCTGCCGCCGGGCGTTTACCAGTTCACCGTTACCGATGCCAAGGGCCTGACGGCTACCTTTTCGGCTACCGTACCCGAAGGCGATGCGCCCGGCCTGATACCCGTCGGCACCGCGCTGCTCTGCGGCGACACTACCGGCGGCAGCGCCAGCGCACTGCTCAACCCCGCCCTGCCGCCCCTGCAATTCCATTGGGCCAACGGCAGCACCGACAGCCTGCGTACCGGCCTGCCCGCCGGCTCCTACCCCCTTACCCTCACCGACGCCAACGGCTGTTCGGCTACCGGCGCCGTGCAGGTGAACAAAAGCGGAAGTCTGAGTGTCGACATCGAGGCGCAAGCCATCAGCTGCCATGCCGCTGCCGACGGCGCATTCACCGTGCTGCCCGCCAACGGCAAGCCCCCTTTCCTGTGGAACTGGGCATCCGGCGCTACCGGACCCACCATCGGCCCGCTCGATCCCGGCTCCTATTCCGGCACCCTCACCGATGCCCTGGGCTGCACCATTCAGTGGGTGCTGCCGCTGACGGAGCCCGCTCCCCTGCAACTTCAAGCCCTGGTGGTCAATGCCGGCGATTCCGCCGTCGCTAATGGCAGCATCCAACTAATGTCCACAGGCGGCACCATGCCCTACGATGTGCTGTGGAGCACCGGCGCTACCGGGCCCCTACTCGACAGCCTGCTGCCGGGCATGTACACGGCCACCCTCACCGACGCCAACGGTTGCAGCGCGGTGGAAACGTACGTGGTTGGGGTAACCAGCAGTGTGCAGGAGGCCGGTATCGGCTTGAATTTTAGTTTATCCCCCAATCCGGCGGCGGAAATCGTTTGGCTGTATCTAGCCACTCCGGCGCGAACCGGCTTGCCGCTACGGGTACTGAATTCCGCAGGGCAAACGGTGCTTGCGGGATGGCTTCCCCAGGGCAGCACGGGCCTACCGCTGCATATCGGCGCCCTGCCCCGGGGTGTGTATGCGGTGCAACTGGGCGGACGCGTTGAAAAGTTGGTGAAACGGTAGGGGTCGAAGGCGCCTGCCGATCTTCCTACGCCTTCCGCACCCCTTCCAAAAAACCCCGCACCGCGCTGAAACTCACCGTTTCGCGGCAAAAATGCGCCTGGGCGGCTTCCGCTTCGGCCTCGGTAGCGCCGAGGTGGTTGAGGATGTTGGTCAGGTGCATTTTCATATGTCCCTGTTGGATACCGGTGGTGACCAGCGAACGCACGGCGGCGAAGTTTTGCGCCAGCCCCACGGTGGCCACGATCATCATAAGTTCTTTTGCCGAAGGATTGCCGAGCAGTTCGAGCGCCTGTTTGGCCAACGGGTGCAGGGCAGTGAGACCGCCGACCGTGCCAATGGGCAGCGGAATTTCCAGTTCGAAGCGGAAGATGCCGTTTTCCACCCAAGCCCGGCTCAGGCTGCGGTACTGACCGTCGCGACAGGCATAGGTGTGCGCACAGGCTTCCACCGCCCGAAAATCGTTGCCGGTAGCCAGGATGACTGCATCGATACCGTTGAAAATGCCCTTGTTGTGGGTGGTGGCCCGATAGGGGTCAATGGTAGCAATGCGCACGGCGGTGCAGATGCGATCGACGGCAGCATGGCCGGGCAAGCCGGCGTCGCGTGCCAGGTCTTCCAGTTCGGCTTCCGAACACTCCACCCAGGCGCGCACCAGACAGTTGGGTGTGTAGTTCGACAGGATGCACATAACGACTTCCACATCGCGCTCCTGATCGGAAAATGCGGTGGAGGTTTCGATAAAATATTCGAGCTGGTCGCCGAAGCGTTCGAGCACGGAGTTGATGAAGTTGGCCCCCATACTGTCGCAAGTGTCGAAGGAGGCGCGCAGTTGGAAATAGTCAGGTTCGAGTTGGGTAAGGTCGAGCAATTCGATGTCGAGCAGGCCACCGCCGCGCTGTTGCATGTTGGCGGTGAGGTCGGCGCAGGTATCGATGAGGTGGGCCTTCAATTCCGGAAAAATTTGGCGCAGCAGTTCCGGGTTGCCGGCCCAGCGGAAATGCACCTGTCCGAGTTTTACGGTGCCCAGCACCTCGGCATGAAAGCCGCCGCGATCGAGCCAGAACTTGGCTGCGCTGGAAGCCGCAGCCACCACGCTGCTCTCCTCAATGACCATGGGCACGGCATACACCTTGCCGTTGATCATAAAATTGGGCGCCACACTAAACGGCAGCGTGTAGTTGCTCAGCGCATTTTCGGTGAAGCCGTCGATAATTTTTTGCTGTTGCGCATCGGAGCGATGCCAGGCCAGCAGGCTCTGCTCAGCGGCTGCCGGGTCGTCAAAAAAATGGGTAGCCAGCCATTCGATCTTCTGGCGCTTGCTGAGTTTGGAAAATCCGGATATCGTTTTTGCCATTATTGTTGTCGGTTAATCGCTTTGCCGGCGCTAAATTCGGGAAACTTCCGCAAACCAGAATTTTGCTTAAGCACTGCTTCCGCGCAGTAATATCCGGAAACGTAAAATTCAAGCGCAGGTTGACACAACAGCGTTTTTTTCTGATACGCCTTTTTTCTCCGCCGTAAAAGATACCTTTACCGATTCCTGTCAGCGCCGAATTAGACTTTTATTAAACAATTACTAAAATCTCATGACTATGCTTCGATACCAAGCGGATGTCCGTTCCCTGGTCTTTATGGCCATCGCTGCCGGCACTCTGATCTTCCTGTGGCGCTTTGGCAGCACATTGTCCACCCCGCTCTGGGTGCTTTGCTATACCCTCCAATTGCTCATGGCCGTTATTGTTTCCACGATGGTGCACAACC
Source organism: Lewinellaceae bacterium (assembly GCA_020636075.1). Lineage (GTDB taxonomy): Bacteria > Bacteroidota > Bacteroidia > Chitinophagales > Saprospiraceae > M3007. The sequence continues at coordinate 385,471 of JACJYO010000003.1, forward strand.
ACCAACACCTGCCTATGTGGACCGTGAAATGGTTAAATGTGTTTACCGATAACTTCCTGACCGTTTTTTATGGCTTTCCGGTGTTTGCATGGATACCTACCCACAATTCAAACCACCATATCCATATCAATAAAGAGCCGGACTATACAAAAACCTATATGGTTTCGGAAAAAAACAACTTATTGACGCTATTGTCTTATCCTTCTATCAGCGGGGTAAAACAGCAAAAAGCCGTGGGTAGTTATTTTTTGAATTTATACAAATCCGACCGGCGAAAATTCTTTTTTCATTTATTGCAAATAATCAGCCTTGTTGCATGGGTTTTAATTGCACTGATTATAGATTGGGAAAAAGCAATTTTGTATGTAATTATTCCACAGCAACTATCGCTGTTCACTGTGCTTATATTTAATTATATTCAGCACATACATGCCGACGAAGAATCGGAGTTTAATCATTCGCGCAACATGACCGGCAGTGTACTGAATTTTCTATTGTTAAATAATGGATTGCATACGGTGCATCATATTTCACCCGGCTTGCACTGGAGTAAGTTGAGAGAAAAACACGATAAAATTGCCGATAAAATTGATCCGCGTTTAAATGAAAACAATTTTGCCTGGTATTTATTTCGGGTTTATATCCTTGGGTTATTCAGCCCATCGTTCCGCACGCAAAATATGCGCATGGAACGCATAGGAAATTTAGAACCGGAAGGAGTCTAATTTTATTGTCGGCGTGACTTCGAGTCACACCGACAATACACACGACATCATCCAACTAATTTTTATCAAAACAAAACAGCAGCCAACCATGAACTTATCGGACATTATTGAAATAAAAAATCCGCGCGCCGGCGCACATTACCGAAAAAAGAAAGCATCCATAGGTCACTTTGTCGAAGACTACATCAACGGGAGAATAGACATTACCGACGATTTAATGAAAATTCTCGAACACAAAGACGATCTGTTCACCTACGAATATATCGGACACCACTATAAATTTTTCATCACCCGGATGATCCCCGAGGTGCTGATTCACTCCAAAGAACAGGACGAGCGGATCGTGCGCAGCCACTACGACGACAAAAACGACCTGTTCAACTGGTTCCTGGGACCCCGGATGATCTACACCAGCTGCTATTTCCACGACCAAAACGAATCGCTCGAAGCAGCCCAGGACAATAAAATGAACCTCATCGCCCGGAAAATGCAACTCAAACGCGGCGAATCACTGCTCGATATCGGCTGCGGCTGGGGCACTCTCGTAGCCCACATGGCTAAATATTACGGCGTGGATGCTACCGGAGTTACCATCGCACAGGCCGGCGCCGACTGGGGCACCCGCCAAATCGGCGAATACGGCGTATCGCCCGAGCAGGCCCGGATTTGGCGCATGGACTACCGCGACATCCCCCGCAACAAGAAGTACGACAAGATCACCTGCCTCGAAATGGCGGAGCACGTCGGGATCAAGTATTTCAAAAAATTTATGCGCCAGATCTACGATATGCTGGAAGATGACGGGCTTTTTTACATGCAAATCGCCGGATTGCGCGAGCGCAGACACCTGTTTCAAAAAGAAAACCGGGAAGACCTCGTCTGGGGGCTTTTCATGAACGAATACATTTTCTCCGGCGCCGATGCCAGCATGCCGCTCAACTGGGACCTGCAACGCATCGAAAAAGTTGGTTTTGAGGTGCACAGCGTCGAAAACATCGGTATCCACTACAGCAAAACCATCCACTACTGGTACGACAACTGGATGCGCAACCGGGAAAAAGTGCTGGAGAAATACGGCGAAAAAATCTTCCGTATCTATTCGGTTTTCCTGGCCTGGTCGGTCCTGATCGCCCGGCAGGGAAGCTCCACGGCTTACCAGATCGTTTGCCGGAAAAACCTGAACACCGCAGACCGGTACCGCTTTATCGGCGCCACCAATCTCGGTGAAACGGAAGCCGGCACTACAGCAAAAGCAGCCGCAGCCACTGTCTGATTTTTTTCGAAAAAAACGGACTTACCGCAATTGCAAAAACGCGAAGGCCAGTTCAAGGCCCCGCACCTGTGCAGCCACGTAGGCTTGCAACGGGGCATAATCGCCTTGGGCATGCTTCAGAAAACCGGATGCCTGGCCGTAAACCGCAGGAATCGCTGACTTCCGGATCAGGTAATACCCGTCCATAAAATCGCGTACGCCGCCCGAAATGATCAGGTTGTCTACCCGGCATTTTTTGCCCAATTCGGCTTTTGCCTGATTGGCTTGCTCAGTCATTTCAGCGGCAGTATGGCCCACCCGAGCAAAGTTTTCGAAGATCTGCTGTTTCATAGGATCACTGCGCAGCAGCTCCAGTTTAGCGAAGTTGGTGCCGCCAGCCGCCGCAAATTCAAGCGCTGCCAAGGGTAGTTGCAGGAGGGCGCGCAAGGTCGCCGGTCCCATGCCCTGGCCCACTTCTTTGACGATAACCGGATAATCAGCGGTATCGAGCAGGGCGCGGATGGTGTCGAGCGCAGGCCGTTGGTATTGGTCGCCTTCGGGCTGCATGGCTTCCTGCAGGGGGTTGAGGTGAACGATGAGGCCGTCGGCGCGCAGTCGACGGACCAGTTGGCTGATCACCGCCGATTCGTTGTGGGCGAGCAAGGTCTCCACCTGTGCCACGCCAAGGTTGGCAAACAAGGGCAGGTCGGGGCCGATATGGTCGCGCACGTCAAAGTCGGGCAGATGCTCGTCGCTGTACAGCAGCTGGCGGCAAGAGCCGAGCCCCATGCCCATGCCGAATTCGGCGCAGGCGCGGGCCAGATTTTGATTGATGGTGCGAGCCAGTTCGGTGCCACCTGTCATCGACGACACCCAAACGGGTGTGCGTAGTATTTTTCCGAGAAAGGATAACGGCGGTAAACTTCCCGGCTTGGGATGTGCAGCCAGGGCGGGTTCGTAGTTGAACCGCTGGTCGAGGGCGCCCGATTCAACCTGACTCTTGAAAGCCAGCTCGATATGGTCTTTTTTTCGGGAAACCGCTGTTGGGTCCGGATCGGGTATTGCGTCTGGTTTCATACTGTTTAGAATCGCGCGCACTTGTACTTTTCAAATTTCCAATTTTAAATTTCCAATTTCAAATCAAACCGCGCTATAACCACCCGTTTATTTGAAATTGGAAATTTGAAAAGAAAAATTGGAAAAGTGTTCAACGCCTCGGATAGTTTGATTTGGTAACTGCTGGTGAAAAAACACCTATCCGGCAAAAATGGTTTTGCGTTTGCCGGCCTACACACTCCCACTCACGATCAGGCCGCGCATTTGCCGGGCAAATTCGACAATCTGTGGATAATCCCGTACCCGGGCCAGTTGCAAATTGTCGGTAAACAACAGGATTGCTTCGCCGTTACTTTCCAGGTGGTGAATGGTTTCGCTCTGTTCGATCAGGGTTCTTAGTTCAGCCGTCATGAAGGTTTGCATGGCCTCAATATCTTCCACCTTTACGATGAAGTCATCCGAAAAATTGGGATACAACACATAGTCGATGTCTTTGTGTGCAGCCAGGTTTAGGAAACGCAGTGGGAAAATCTTTTTTTCAATGGCAAACTTCGGAATCGGGTGGGGCAGGCGGATCAGGCCAAGGGTCGTTTTGTATTCCTCGGTCGAGATGAAGGCGCCCTCTTCGAAGGCAATGTCCGCAACCTCCCAGCCATCGCCCTCTGCACCGGAAATACGGCTGAACTGTTCATCGACCGGGCGCGATTTGAAAAAATAAAACGACTCGTAGTAGTCGATCGCGTTCGACGGCTCGCTGTGAAAATCCCATCCGCTGGCCGTTGCCAGTTCATTCAAGCGGGTCTGACGGGTGCTCATCCGGTGCATGGGATCGGTAAGGATTTTCAGCGCGCGCTTGTTCCGGGAAGAAGAAATGTGCCGCTCCAGCCCCGCTATTTCAATCTTGCCACCCGAGTAGGCGTGGCTGCGCTGAAAGTCGTACAGGTGCTCCAGAATAGAAAAATCCACGAGCCGTGCACTCGACAAGTCTATGGTTGCCGTCGCTTGCGCGGGGATTTTGCGCAGCAAATTTTCAATTTTAATAGTAGCTAAAAAATTGGCTATCCCGCTGATTTTCAACCGGTATACACCATCGCCTTGCTGCAGGAGTTCGGAATCCGACTTAAACACCAATTGAAAGAACGTGCGGGGCGGCACCTTGGCCAGCAGCATGTGGGTGATGAGAGCCAGCAGCAGTCCCCCGAAAATGCCCACCAGCAGGTTGGTGAACAGCGTGAGGATCAACGTACCGGAAAAGAACAGCATCTGTTCGATGCCCTGGCTGTACACATGTTTGAAAACGCTGGGTGAGGCCAGTTTGTAACCCGTGTACACCAGCAAAATGGCCAACGCGCAAAGCGGCACTTTTTGAATAACCGGCGCCAACAACACAATGAACAGCAAGAGCAATACACCGTGGAAAAAGTTGGACCACTTGGTTTTGGCGTGGTTGTGCACATTGACCGTACTCCGAACAATCACGTTGATTACCGGAAGCCCACCCAGGGCCCCGGAAATCATGGTGCTCAGGCCGATACCGACCATGTCTTTGTTGGCACTGGTTTTCCGGCGGTAAGGATCGAGCTTTTCAACAGCCTTTCCGCTGGCCAGTGATTCGATGCTCGCAATCATCGCAATGGACACCACGGAGAGCCAAAACGGGAACGTGTGCATTCGGGAAAAATCGGGGTACACAAACGCATCGAGGAGATTGTCGGGTATGGCAATCAGCTGTTCGGGTCCCAGCTCGTAGGTGCGCCCAAAGGCGTGAAAAGTATGCGGCTCGAAAAAATTGAACAGGTAGGCAAACGGGATTGAAAGAATCAGCACCCACATGGGAGCAGGCAAAAAATGGAAAAAAGCATAACTGATGCGCGAATGAAAAACCAGCAGCAACAACCCAACCAGGGAAATGCCGGCAACCACCGGGTTGCTGTTGGGCAGTTGGCGAACAGCGTCGATCAGTGTGCCGATAATGTGACCAGATGATGAGGTAGTGCCCATGGCAATGTGAATTTGTTTGGCCAGGATAATCACCCCGATAGCCGCCAAGATGCCGTGCACCACGGTAGAGTGAAACAGATCGGCAAAACGCCCCAGTTTGAAAAACCCAAGCAAAATCTGAATCCCCCCGGCGACCACCATGGCGGCAAACACATAATTCAATGCGCGACCCGAGCCATCATCCAGCGCGGCGATTGAGGCCAGCACCACGGCGATCAGCCCTGCCGTAGGGCCGTTGATGGCGAGGTGACTGCCCCGGATGAAGGTGGTAACTATCCCGCCGATTATAGCCGACAGCATCCCCGAAACAGGCGACAAACCCGACGCAATAGCAATGCCCAGCGATAGCGGCAAGGCAACAAGCGACACACTTACCGCCGCCAACAGATCACTTTGCCAGTTTTCAATAAAGCCTTTAAGCCCCGTTTTGGGTACAATCTCCATGTTGATTTCCGGTATGTTATGTGTTGATTTTTTTTGAAAAAAGGCAACCCGTTAAGGATGGTTTACAGCTGTAGTGGGCCGTTATCAAAACCCGGGGTGGGGGAAGATAGGAATTATTGCCTATCGGATACCCGCCATTTGCCCATATTTTGATGTAAACGCACACTATACCGGGAATCGAAATTTCACTACTTTTGCGGCTCTTTTGGCCAAAGGCCTGTTTAAGCAGGCCGCATGAACCCCGGCCGTTAAAACTTTTTAAACACGTCAAAACAAGATGAGTACTTTAGTTTACTTACTTCCGTTGTTCGGTGTGGCAGGATTGCTGTACATGCTTATTCTGCAAAACTGGGTTAAAAAACAAGATGCCGGCGACGACAAAATGGGCACCATTGCTGCGCATATCGCCGACGGCGCCATGGCTTTTTTGAAAGCTGAATACCGTGTGCTGGCTGTGTATGTGGTTATTGCCGGCGCACTGCTTGGCTGGCTGAGCACACAGGTGACCACCAGCCACCCGCTGATCGTTGTTGCCTTTGTGATCGGCGCTACCTTTTCGGTACTGGCCGGTTTGTTTGGCATGCGTATCGCCACCAAGGCCAACGTGCGCACCACACAGGCAGCGCGCAGCAGCCTCTCCAAAGCCCTCAAGGTGTCGTTTAACGGCGGCTCCGTTATGGGTCTCGGTGTGGCCGGACTGGCAGTGTTGGGCCTGAGCGCGCTGTTTGCCTTGTTCTTCAATTTCTTCATGGGTGGCGTATACGGCGCCGACGGACACGAGGGCATGACCCGCGTACTGGAGGTATTGGCCGGCTTTTCACTGGGCGCCGAATCCATCGCGCTGTTTGCCCGTGTGGGCGGCGGCATTTACACCAAGGCAGCCGACGTGGGCGCCGACCTGGTGGGTAAAGTAGAAGCCGGTATTCCGGAAGATGACCCGCGCAACCCGGCCACTATTGCCGACAACGTGGGCGACAACGTGGGCGATGTAGCCGGCATGGGCGCCGACCTCTTCGGCTCTTACGTAGCCACGATGTTGGCTGCCATGGTACTTGGCAACTCCGTCATCCGCGACAGCGGTGGTATCGACGACGCCTTTGGCGGCATCGGCCCTATCCTCTTGCCGGTGCTGATTGCCGGTCTGGGTATTATTTTCTCTATCGTAGGTATGAACCTCGTGCGGGTGAGCGACAAAAAAGAAGCGAACTCCGACACCGTGCAAGGTGCGCTCAACCTGGGCAACTGGGTGAGCATCATCCTGACCGCTATCGCCTGTTATCCGGCCATCATGTGGATGTTGCCCGAGAATATGACCATGAACTTTTTTGGTCACGGCTCGCAAGTGGTCAGCAGCATGAACGTGTTTTACGCCGTGGGCGTGGGCCTCGTCGTAGGCGCCGCCATTTCGGCTATTACAGAATACTACACCGGCCTGGGCAAAAAGCCGATCCTCAACATCGTGCGCCAGTCGGCCACCGGCCATGCGACCAACGTGATCTCGGGCCTTGCTACGGGCATGATGTCGACCTGGATGCCGATCGTGCTCTTCGCCGGCGCCATCTGGGGTGCATATTCGCTGGCCGGCTTCTACGGGGTGGCCATTGCCGCTTCGGCCATGATGGCTACCACGGCCATGCAACTTGCCATTGACGCGTTCGGCCCGATTGCCGACAACGCCGGCGGTATTGCCGAGATGAGCGAGCTGCCAAAGGAAGTGCGTGAAAAAACAGACATTCTCGACTCGGTGGGCAACACCACTGCCGCTATTGGTAAAGGTTTTGCCATCGCATCCGCAGCACTGACGGCCCTGGGCCTCTTTGCCGCTTACGTCGACTTTACCGGCATTGCCGGGATCAATATTTTCAAAGCCGATGTACTGGCTGCCCTCTTCCTCGGCGGTATGGTACCGGTGGTATTCTCCGCTTTTGCCATGCAAAGTGTTGGCCGCGCCGCCATGGATATGGTAAACGAGGTGCGCCGCCAGTTCCGCGAAATTCCGGGGCTGCTCGAAGGCACTGGTAAAGCGGAATACGGCAAATGCGTGGAAATTTCGACCCGCGCTGCGCTTCGCGAAATGATGCCTCCCGGCCTGATCACCATCATTACGCCGATTCTTGTTGGTTTCATCATGGGCCCGGAAGCCCTGGGTGGCTACATGGCCGGTGTAACCGTGAGCGGTGTGATGTGGGCAATCTTCCAATCGAATGCCGGTGGCGCCTGGGACAATGCCAAGAAATCATTCGAATCCGGCGTTGAGATCGACGGCAAGATGTACTACAAAGGCTCTGACCCGCACAAAGCCGCCGTTACCGGCGACACTGTGGGCGACCCGTTCAAAGACACCTCTGGCCCTTCGATGAATATCCTGATCAAACTGACCTGTTTGGTTGGTCTGGCTATTGCACCCATTTTGGGTGGTCACACCATCGAGGCTGAAGGCTCGTTGCTTCAGCAGCCGGAACAGCAGGAAATCCGCCTGACGCAGCAGGATATGCCGCAGCAAGATGCCGTGGCGCCGTTGAAAGACGAGAAAGAGTAGTTTTGTTTACCACGAGACACGGAGGCCACAGAGAATTAAACTCCGTGGCCTCCGTGTCTCCGTGGTGAAAAATTGGAATTACCTGCGCATGCGAGGAATTATGATACACCCTCGCGTTACCGTTTCACCAGTTTTTGCACAAACAACCCGTTGTCCCGCAATTTTCCTTTTAAAACATAAATACCGGGTTGGAGCGCACCTGTTTCCAACTGAACGACGCTGCTTCCCGGCACCGGAAACTGTTGCTCGGACACCAGCCTGCCCAACAGATCGACGATTTGTACCGACTGGATTTCGGATGTGCCCGCATCAATTTGCAAGAGGTCATAGACCGGGTTAGGGAAGATTTTCACCGCCGTTTTTTCCGGATCAAAAACCGAAGTTGTCGGCCTGAAACAGGGCAGTGTGTCGTAGGGATCAACTGTCGGCGGGAAATAATCGACGTAAAAAAAGTTGGATTTGTGGGTGGAATATTCCCGCAATGTTTGCCATTGGCCGGACAAACTCTGATCGCCCGGTACATAGCTCAGGGAAAAGAAAACCCGGTTGTAGCCGCCGCCGAGTAAGCGCCCCGGACCGGTAGACACTAGTGCGCGCCGGTCGCCGGGTGGGTTTTGCGCCTGCAATTCCGACCAGGCTCCGGGTTCGCCCGGAGCACCGTGAAAAATATAATTCGTGGGTACCGTACCCCAATAACCCTGATTCCCGATTGTCATTGGGTGGCCATCCCTCCAATGGCCGGTGCTATAGCGGTAATACTCCAGTGGAAGTTGCGGATAACGAAGTGCCGGTTCAACATTGGCGTTTTCCGGGTTAAGCGTAATGACGCTATTGACGCCTTTCAGGTCTCCAAATTCGTCAAAAACGCCCTGGTGTAAATCAAATGCCACGACTGGTGGAAACAATCCATTGGGCATTGCCGCTGTGTCGGCATTGTAGAAATAGGTGACTTTTGATTCAGGTATATATCCCAAGTAGTCATCGGAAGGGTCGCCGATGTTCCCGTTAATATTAAAGCTTGCGAACAGCGAGTCTGAATATTCCCCCGGCAAACGCCCCAGGTTTACATACCCGGATACCGAGTGGTCCAGAAAATCAGCATCGTCGCAGTAGTATGTGAAGAAAACGGCACTGCAATTCAGTGGGACAGTATACAGCCCAACACCGGGAAACAAGGCCGAAAAGCGTTTGGTGTGGAAGGGAACGTAGACAATCTCATCCGGTGGGCGTTGAATATTTAGGATTGGTGTGCCGAAGGTTGGAAAATCGCCTTTGCCCGGGTCGTATTCAAAATCCCAGTTTGAACCGAAATCACTAAACGGTGCGGCAAGTATCCCGGGAAACGTATCCACGGCAAACCCGTTGTACTGCTCCGAATACGGGTTCCCCTTGCCCGGCCAGGCGAAGATGGCGGGTATGGGATTGTCGATCACGCCGTTGTCCAGAAAATCATTCAGGTGTTGTTCGATTTCAGCCTTGGTCACTTTCCAGACGCCCGCTGAAAGGGGCACATCCCGGAATCCACCCTGGAAATCGCTCAGCGCAGGGTTGGCGTTTTGGATACTGAGTTCCAGGTTGTAGGCCGGATCGACGGCGCCCATCCACAGGGAAATTTCGCCGATCAATTCCTGGTTTTGGCCCTCGATCAATGCCTCAAAGGTTGAAACCAATGGCCCTTCGGCAGTGAGTTGTGCGCGCACAGTGCCGGTGCTAATCCAGGTGCTGGAGCTTTTTTGGGCGGATAAGGTCAGAACGCAGAGGAAAATTGCGGGTAGGAGAAAGTACGATTTGCACATAGGTTTTTTTGTAAAAGTTGGAGTGAAACGGGTTACTTGCAATATAACTTAATCGAAAAATCAGGATTCCGGCCAGGCTTTTTGCCAGTTAAAACCGGGAAAAAATCTATTCCCGCCCAAACAACCGGTAGACGTTCACCTTATTCTGCCAGAACGTGATCAGGCTGTTTTTTCCGAATTTATGATACCCGGGGAACTGCGGCACCTGCGACTCCGGTTGAATTTTTCCGGTACGCATATCCACCGTGTAGGTGTAGTTTTTTTGGTCATAAGCGACCGCTTTCCCGTTGGGGAGCAGGTAAAGATCAGTCAGTGTTTTGCCCGGGTCAATCTTCCATTCCAACTTGCCGTTTTTATCAAAGCAATACAAATAAAAAGACCTGTCGCTTCGCTGAAACCCGGAGACTAGCAGATGCTCATCCAAATAAAACAGGCCATAAGCATCGTCCTCCATACCGGGAATATTGGCAGTAATTGTAGTGGACGATCTGAAATCGGAATCTTCAAAAACATGGGCCTTAAAACGCCGCATATCCCACCCGTTTTGTCCCAGGACGATTATGCGGCTACCATCCCAGCAGGCATTGGTAAGTATGCTGCAGGTATCGTGTAGAAAATGTGTAAACTTGGTAATTGGCTTGAGCGCGCTGTTGACCAGTTCGACAGCCACCGGGCAAACGCCGCCTTCCGAAAACCCGTCTTCTACTACGAATATCGGCTCGGGCCACCCTAGTGTTTTTGTGACCAACTCCTCAACACCCAGATCATAGTGCGCTTCCGGCACCGGAACGCCCGTCACCAGGCTGTACTTTGTAAGCCGCATACGGAAGCGCCAATCTTGTGCATCGATCAGATATTCCAGGTACAAGGTCGAATCGTCGATATACTTGATTTCGCCGGGCGGCAACGCAATACGCGCACCCGAAGTAAAGCGGAATTCATCTTCATACACGCCGTTGCCATGGTCGGCAAGGCGAACTTGTACACCGACCAGTTCGTTGGGTGAAGTTGGATTAAAGTCGGGGAAAACATCGACCACCAGGTACTCGAATTCCAGCGAGTCCAAAAGGCTCGCCTGCGCGTGCAGGGCAATATTGTTTCCCAAAAAAATACAAAGGGAAAAAAGGGCAATGCGCCCGGCGGGGTTACTGTGGTTCTTTGCCATGGTGCTATTTCAGGTTATGATTTCTCAATTGGTTGATTGCAATATACGCTGCATTAGCGAAAAATTCTCCGCGTCAAAGCAAATAAAAGCTACCCTTTCAAGTGCCGTTGATTTTTTCAAAAACGCCTGCACTGCCGCCACGGCAACCGCCGCTGCCTGATCTTTAGGATACCCGTAAACCCCTGTGCTGATATTCGGGAAAGCAATGGATTTACAATCATTTTCAACAGCCAGTTGCAGGGCATTCCGGTAGCAGTTGGCCAGCAGTTCCGGCTCACCGTTTTGCCCGCCCTGCCATATTGGCCCTACGGTGTGGATCACAAATTTTGCCGGTAAGTTGCCGGCTGTAGTGATGACCGCTTCGCCAGTCGTGCAAGGGCCTTGCCGGGCCACGATTTTCCGGCAGGCCTCCAAAATTTCAGGCCCGCCGGCACGGTGGATAGCCCCGTCGACGCCCCCACCGCCCAAAAGGGAGGCATTGGCCGCATTTACAATGGCATCGACGCCGATCGTAGTGATGTCGCCCTGGATAATTTCGATTTTTGAATGGATTGGCATGCCATCAAAAGTAATCCATTTAAGAGTAAAATCACTAAAGCACCTGTGCTGAATCCGGTGTTTTCACAGCACCTTTCCCTACCTTTGCGCCCGTTTTTTCAATGTTGTATCGGCGTGACTATGAGTCACGCCGATACTTTGATCCAAATAAACACCATGCAAAAAGATTTTCTCCGCAAACTCGGCCTCAAAACCAAAAACGCCGGAACCTGGACGGGCCGCGCCCACCTCACCGGCAGCGCCCGCAGTCTGCACAGCCAGTCGCCCGTCGACGGCACGCACATCGGCTCCGTCACCATCACCACCCGCGACCAGTACGACCAGGTCATCGCCCGCGCCCAGGAAGCCTTCCAGGTCTGGCGCACCATGCCGGCACCGCAGCGCGGCGAGATCGTGCGGCAGTACGGCGAGATACTGCGCCAGTATAAAGACCCGCTGGGCCGCCTGGTCAGCTATGAAATGGGCAAAAGCTTACAGGAAGGTTGGGGCGAAGTACAGGAAATGATCGACATCTGTGATTTTGCTGTCGGACTCTCCCGCCAGCTCTATGGCCTGAGCATGCACAGCGAGCGCCCGGCGCACCGCATGTACGAGCAGTGGCACCCACTGGGCATCGTCGGCATTATTTCGGCCTTTAATTTTCCGGTGGCCGTTTGGTCCTGGAACGCCATGATCGCCCTGGTTTGTGGCGATGTGTCGGTCTGGAAAGCCTCCGAAAAAACGCCGCTTTGCGCCATCGCTTGTCAGAATCTGTTCCAAAAAGTACTGAAGGCCAACGACCTGCCCGAAGGCATTTGTTCGGTCATCAACGGCGACTACCGCGTGGGCGAGTTTATGACCAAAGACCCGCGCGTGGCGCTCATCAGCGCTACAGGCAGTACCCGGATGGGTAAAATTGTGGGCAAAACCGTAGCCGAACGCCTGGGCCGCAGTCTGCTCGAACTCGGTGGCAACAACGCCATCATCATCACTCCCTCGTCCGACCTGAAGATCGTGCTCACCGGCGCTGTGTTTGGCGCCGTTGGCACCTGCGGGCAGCGCTGTACCAGCACGCGCCGCCTGATCATCCACGAAAGCCTGTATAATGATGTAAAAAATGCCCTTGCTAAAGCCTATCAACAACTTCGCATTGGCGATCCGCTCGACCCGAACAACCACGTAGGCCCCCTGATCGATACCGATGCGGTAAACAACTACCTGAAGGCAATTGAAGAGATCAAAAAAGCCGGTGGCAAGATGGTTGTCGAGGGTGGTGTGCTCAGTGGCAAGGGTTACGAAAGCGGCTGCTACGTCAAACCCTGCATCGCTGAGGCGCAAAACGACTGGGCCATTGTACAGCACGAAACCTTTGCACCTATTCTTTACCTGTTGAAATACAACACGATTGAGGAGGCGATTGCCCTTCAAAACGGTGTGCCGCAGGGTCTGTCGTCGGCCATTATGACCAACAACCTGCGCGAAGCCGAGCGTTTCCTTTCCGCAGGTGGTTCTGATTGCGGTATTGCCAACGTCAATATCGGCACCTCGGGAGCTGAAATTGGCGGCGCCTTTGGCGGTGAAAAAGAAACCGGCGGCGGCCGCGAGTCGGGTTCCGACGCCTGGAAAGCATACATGCGCCGGCAGACGAACACCATCAACTATTCAGACACTGTGCCGCTGGCACAAGGCATCAAGTTTGACCTGTAACGCCGTCTGGCAGACGGCGTGAAAAGTAAAAGCCGCTGAATGACCAGTTCATTCAGCGGCTTTCTGTTTTGGTAAAATGGTAACAATGGAATAGTTTCCAATGTCAGGTGGTATTTTCCTGTTCATTGCAATGGACTGAGTAAAACACTCAACGTTATTCAGGGAAGTAAAAGGTGTTTTTCCCTTTAGGTTTCTAAATTTGATGACTGTGGAGAAGGAGGTCGTCCCTATTCCACACTTTTCCGCACCTTTGATTCGCAATGAAATTTATAGTGTTGCAATAAACCCGAATGCTCAAAATGCGAAACGCCAATAAAAAAATAAAAACTATGCCTGACTCTCCATTCAATACAGCTGGTGAAATTATACGCGTTGATATCCTGCTTGGCGGAAAACCTATCAACAGACGGTTACAAGTTGCTGCCGTCAACGTGGAACGCGGCCTGAACAGCATGCCCACTGCGAAGATCACTATTTTACTTCCAGCTAGTGCAGAAGAAGATAGCACCTTTTTCATCAGCGGGTCCAAGGACTTTGTTCCCGGGCAGGAGATTGAAATCAAAGCAGGATATGAACCCAATTCCGAAACTATTTTCAAGGGAATCATCGTCAACCTGGGTATCCGAAGCCGGAGTGACGAACAAAATGAGATGGTCGTACGCTGTAGCGATAAGGCCGTAAAAATGACCCAAGGCCGAAAGAGCGCCTGTTATCAAAACCAGAAGGACAGCGAGATCATAAGTGCAATAGTTGATGAATACGGCTTGCAGAAGGAGGTTGAGACGACATCTTTCGGACATCCACAAATCGTAAAATACCAGGCCACCGACTGGGATTTTCTCCTGACCCGGGCAGAAGCCAATGGCTTGATGGTCTATGCTGAAGACGGAAAAATTTTTCTCAAAAAACTCCAGGCCAGTGGATCTGCCGTCCTGGAGGTAGAATTTGGCCGGGATGTTTTTAACTACGACCTGAATATCGAAACCCGCCATCAAATCCCGTCGATGACCTGCCTGGCTTGGGACATGAAAACCCAGGCGATGGTTGAAGGGAAATCGTCTGAACCGGCTCTGAATGCGCAGGGAAATCTGAAGGCCAGGGATGCCGGAACCGGGATCGGCCTTTCCGATGCGACGTTGGCCACAACTGCCCCGCTGGAAAACCCCGAATTAAAAACCTGGGCGAACGCCGAACTGGTGCACGCGCGCATGAACTATATCCTGGGTTCGATCCGTTTTTATGGCAATGCCAAACCCAAATTGAACACACTGATTCAACTCAAGGGTTTTGGCGACCGCTTCAACGGCAACGCCCTGATATCGGGCATCGACCACAAGATTAAGGCTGGCCGATGGACCACTACCGTGCGCCTTGGTCTGCCATCGGAGCGGCGAAGCGAAACACTTCCGGCAGTGTCAGCACCGCCCGCCGGCGGACTGTTGCCGGCTGTTTCCGGCTTGCAAAATGGGACGGTAAAAAAGATCGATGCTGACCCGGCCGGTCAATACCGCATCCAGGTCAACGTGCCGGCTATAACCGCCGATGGGGAAGGGATTTGGGCCCGGATGGCCAATTTTTACGCCACCTCCGGCAAGGGCAGTTTTTTTATGCCGGAAGTCGGCGATGAAGTGGCGCTTGGTTTTTTAAATGATGACCCCCGGTTCCCGGTCATTCTTGGCATGCTTTACAGCAGTAGTAACAAGCCGCCCTATACCGCAGCAGCCGAAAACAAAATAAAAGCGATCGTTACCAAAAACGACCTGAAGATCGAGTTTAACGATGGCGATAAAATCTTGACCATATCTACCCCGGCCGGCAATCAATTTGTCCTGTCCGATAAAGACAAATCGGTAACCGTTAAAGACCAAAACGGGAATAAAGTGGAACTCAATACCAGCGGCATATCCCTGAATAGCGCTAAAGACGTCGTGATCACGGCTTCCGGAAAAATTGACCTTAAAGCCGCTACCGGGATCACGGCTGCCGCTTCCGGCGGCGATGTCAGCCTCAACGGATTGAATGTGACCGCCAAGGCCAATATTGCTTTTTCTGCGCAAGGCACTGCGCAAGCCGAGTTAAAATCGGGTGGAAATACTACCATAAAAGGCGCTATGGTAATGATTAATTGAACAAACTGAAAACGCTACTCATGCCACCAGCAGCACGATTGACCGATATGCACACCTGCCCTATGGTAACCCCCGGGATACCGCCCATTCCGCACGTTGGCGGGCCGATCACCGGCCCAGGGGTACCCACCGTACTTATTGCCGGCATGCCGGCGGCCGTCGTGGGTGACATGTGCGTTTGTGTGGGCCCGCCCGACAGCATAATCAAGGGCTCGGTCACTGTAATGATTGGCGGTCGCCCCGCCGCGCGCATGGGCGACACCACTGCTCATGGCGGAAGTATTGTGTTGGGGGCGCCTACGGTTATGATTGGTGGATAGCACGCCGGAATCGAATGGTATCGCGCATCATTAAAACCCTTTAACTATGGCAGAAATACCTAAAACACCAGGCGTTTATATTCAGGAAAAAAGCGAATTCCCTAATTCGGCCGTTCCGGTGCCCACGGCTGTACCCGCCTTTGTCGGTTACACTGAAAAGGCAATTCGGAACAATAAAAGCCTGAAAAACGTGCCTACCCGCCTGTCTTCGTTCAGTGAATTTCTGCTCTTTTTTGGTGGCGCACCAAACACGACCTATGCGGTCGCTACAGATCCGGGTTCGGTATTTCAGATCAGTAATCCGAAATCGAGATTTTTGCTTTACTACAGTATAAAGCTCTTTTTCGCCAATGGAGGCTCCGACTGCTACATCGTATCGATCGGAGATTATTCCCAGGAGGTAAAAATATCCGACTTCGATGGGGAGGCTCCCATTTTAGATGCAACCGGCGCCGACACCGGTGCGGTGCAAGTCCTTGGCATTCGAACGCTGCGCAAGGAGCGCGAGCCAACCCTGTTGGTGATCCCCGATGCAGTGTTGCTGTCTAAATCCGAATGCGGCGCTGTTCAAAAACGGATGCTCAGACACTGCTACACAATGGGCAGCTGCTTTGCCATCCTGGATGTGCCCATGTCGGCAGCGGACCTAAAACAGCCCGATACGAACCAAATTATCGAAACATTCCGAAACAATATTGGCACTGAAAATCTGCAATGGGGTGCTGCATACTACCCCTATCTGGCCACTGCGATAACGGGCTCTGATGAGGTCTCGTTCCGGAATATAGACCCGGCGAAAAATGCAGTATTGATGGATCTTTTGCTGGACGAAGTTGCCGCGACACAAAAGCAGGGCCTGATGGATGACAAGCAGGCTTCTGCAATTACCGCCGAGATCAACCAGATTGCTCCAAATAACCCTGTGTCCGGCAAGCAGGCTGAAACGGCCAGAACCCTGCATCAGGGTTTGCTGGCAATCAGCCCCTTGTACAAGAAAATCATGAATGCCGTGCGGCACGAAATCAACATCTTGCCACCAAGCGCCGGCATGGCGGGTGTGTATTCAATGGTGGACAACAATATTGGCGTGTTTCAAGCCCCGGCCAATGTCAGTATCGGATCTGTGGCTGCACTCGTTGTTCAAGTGACGAACGAAGAACAGGAAGATCTCAACGTGCCACTTCATGGCAAGGCTATCAACGCCATTCGCACGTTTCCTGGAAAAGGTATGCTCGTTTGGGGCGCCCGAACCCTCGACGGCAACAGCCAGGACTGGCGCTACATAAGCGTACGGCGCACGGTTATTTTTATCGAACAGTCGATCAAATATGCCATAGAGCCCTATGTTTTTGCACCGAATACAGCTGCTACATGGGCAAATATCCAGGCACTGATCACTAATTTTCTGACGAATGTTTGGAAAATAGGCGCATTGGCAGGCGCTACACCCAAGGATGCTTTCAGTGTCAATATTGGCTTGGGTGTTACCATGACGCCTGTGGATATCCTGGATGGTATCATGCGGGTAAGTGTGCAAGTTGCCCTCACCCGGCCGGCTGAATTTATCGTGCTTACATTTCAGCAAAAAATGCAAAGTAGCTGAGTATAGGTCAGCTCAAAATCGGCGCTCAATTCCCGCACTTTTCCGCACCTTTGACCCCATGGAACGCATCTCCGTTTTCGACATTTTCAAGGTGGGCATCGGCCCCAGCAGTTCGCACACTATGGGCCCCTGGCGGGCTGCCCAGCGTTTTTTGCGCGAGTTGGGCCGCGACGGCAATTTTGACCACGTTGTATCCGTACAGGTCGATCTCTACGGTTCGCTGGCCAAAACCGGCGCGGGCCACGGCACCGACCTGGCCGTCATTCTTGGCCTCAATGGCGACGACCCGGTGACCATTCCGGTAGAGGACGTGCAATCCACCCTTGACCATATCCGCAGCAGTAAAACAATTAAACTGGGTGGCCAAAAGGAACTTCCTTTCGACCCGGAACAGGACGTCATTTTCCTGTACCACGACATATTGCCCTACCACGCCAATGGCCTGGTTTTTCGCGCTTTTTTGCGCAATGGCGCCGGCTTTAGCCAAACATACTACTCTGTGGGCGGCGGTTTTGTAGAAAAAGAAGGCGAACAAAATCTGGCGGCCAATGTCACCCTGCCCTTCCCCATCGACCGGGGCGCCGACTTGTCCCGCTGGTGTAACCAGGAGCAAAAAACCATTGCTGAAATTGTTTTTCAAAATGAGCGCACCTGGCGTTTCCCGGAGGATATCAATAAAGGCCTGCTCGACATTTGGGAAGTGATGCGCCATTGCGTGTACAAAGGCTGCCATACCGACGGGGTGCTTCCCGGAGGGCTGGAGGTTACCCGCAGGGCGCATGCCATGAACATCAAATTGCTTGGCGACCGGCCCTACAGCAACGTGGACGAGTGGATGGACCAAATTCGCCAGTGCGATTGCTCGTTCCAGTTTATTCTGAAATGGGTGAGCTGTTTTGCCCTGGCTGTCAACGAAGAAAATGCAGCATTCGGCCGGGTGGTCACTGCGCCAACCAACGGGGCGGCGGGGGTTATTCCTGCCGTGATGATGTACTATGCGTGCTTTTGCCCGGAATATGATGGCGATGAATCGATCATTCGCTTTATGCTCACGGCCGGGGAGTTTGGCAGTTTATTCAAAAAAGGTGCTACGATCTCCGCAGCCATGGGGGGCTGTCAGGCCGAGATCGGCGTATCGTCGGCCATGGCTGCCGGTGCACTGACAGCCTGCCTGGGTGGCTCGGTCGGACAGGCGATGATGGCCGCTGAAATCGCCATGGAACACCACCTGGGCATGACCTGCGACCCCATCGGTGGACTGGTGCAAGTACCCTGCATCGAACGCAACACCATGGGCGCCATCAAGGCCATCACCGCCGCCCAAATTGCCCTGGAAAGTGATCCCACCAAAGCCAAAGTCAGCCTCGATGCCGTGATCAAAACCATGAAAGAAACCGCAGAAGATATGAACCACAAATACAAGGAAACCGCCGACGGTGGCTTGGCGGTGCAGGTGACGTTGGGCTTGGTGGAATGCTAGCGCCGCAGATCAATTTCGTAAAACCAGTTTAATACCGACCACCGGGCATTATCAGCGAGCAGGCGGACAATGTCCCAGTCGGTGGGGCCAGATGGAATGCCAAATGTTTCCATGGGAAGACTGCTGAGCGCACGCCGGTCTCCGGAAATTGTTACCCATGTTTTATCAAAATTTTCGTCAGCAGTTATCGTGTCCCAGTAGCGAACCAACCGGCTTTCAGCATCCATTAATTCCAGCCTAATCCGTACATAGGCCGATTTAGTTATCCGTATTTCGGTAATACTAGCCTGTACTTTCTCATAAATCGGCGTGCGATCTACAACCTGTCCAGTCGAGTCATAGGTTAGTTTTTGGCCGGTCTCGATATCCTTTTCTTCCGTGCGAATAAACTCCGAACGGTTTTCAAAACTGACATCCAGGCTTTCGACATCCAGGTTCGCAACATAATCATAGTTTGTGTCGGCATCTTGCGCGGTGTGGAACACCTGCCAGTGTTGGTTACTGAGATGCCAGCCCAAATTAAGTTCCTGCATAAAATACGGGCTGTTGAAGGCAAGGCCCTGATCCAGGTTAACCAGGATAAAAACGGTTCCCAGTTTTTTGGCTTCCTTTTTCAATTCAGCGGCTTCCTGCCAGGCCGGGAAATAATTTTTTTCCAACCGACACAATTGATCATAAGCTGTACGGGCAGCATACCTGTCACCCAAGCGGGCTGAATCCAATTGTGCAAGTGCTGCTTCATACAGTTGGTCGGCGGCATGTTCCCGTGCTGCAAATTCCAGTGAATCGATGTTTGCCAGCCATTCAAACTGTGCTGTGTACCCGTTCCGGTCACGCACAGGCATCTGTTCGGCCATCTTACTTTGTCGGGTCTGAATACGAAGATAAATGCCGTGGATCTCCGGCCAGTTAACATCGGGCTTGGCCGTAAGCAAAATACTGGCTAACTCCAGATCGCGGTTTTGTGCGGATTTAAAAGCATACTCCAGCCCGCGTACATTTTCAGGTTTGTCAAGATTTTTTTGGGAGTATCGCCGGATGGCTATATCATACCGGCCAGCCTTTATGAGATCTTCCGGACTGGAGCAGGCACTGATAAGGGAGAAAAGGTAGAAGAGTAAAAAACGAATACGCATATACAGGGTTAATTTGGTTCAATACCAAATTTATTCCTGTAGCCGCAGTGGCAATTCCTTGGGACGGTTAATGTTTTCAGCAATGGCTGTTAAAGATTTTCTGCCATGTTAAAATTTGTTTAAAAACCAACGTATTCAGCACTCAAGGCATGTTGTCAGGTCAGCGTGCCCTCAATCTTTTGCAGCTCTTCCGGGCTGAATTCCAGGTTCTCCAGGCATTTCAACGAATCAGCCAACTGCTCGGGCCGGCTGGCGCCAACAAGTACGGAAGTAACCCGATTATCGCGCAATATCCAGGCGAGCGCCATTTGGGCCAGCGTTTGGCCGCGTTCCACAGCCAGGGTGTTCAGTTTTTGAATTTGCCCGAGACGTTGCGGAGTCAATGTTTCTTTTTTCAAAAAACCGTGCGCCTTGGCAGCGCGGGAATCTTCGGGAATGCCCTGCAGATACTTGTCCGTGAGCATACCCTGGGCCAATGGTGAAAATGGGATGCAGCCCACACCTTCCGTTTCAAGCACATCGAGCAGCCCGTCCTCTACCCAGCGTTCGAACATGGAGTACTTCGGCTGATGGATCAGGCAGGGCGTACCGAGATGTTTCAGAATGCGGCAAGCTTCGGCAGTTTGCTCGGCAGTATAATTGGAAATGCCGACGTAGAGCGCCTTGCCCTGCCGAACGATCAGATCGAGCGCGGCCATGGTTTCCTCCAATGGCGTATCGGGGTCGGGGCGATGGCTGTAAAAAATGTCGACATAGTCGAGGCCCATGCGTTGCAGACTCTGATCGAGACTGGAAACGAGGTATTTTTTAGAACCCCACTCACCGTAGGGACCGTCCCACATCCGGTAGCCGGCTTTGGAGGAAATGATCAGTTCATCCCGGTGGCTGCGAAAATCGGTGCGCAGAAATCGGCCGAAATTCTCCTCTGCCGAGCCTGGTGGCGGACCGTAGTTGTTGGCCAGGTCGAAATGCGTGATACCGGAATCGAAAGCGAGGTGCAGGATTTTTCGGCAGTTCGACTGCACATCCACATGGCCGAAATTATGCCACAAGCCCAAGGATACCGCCGGGAGCATGAGCCCACTGCGGCCGCAGCGCCGGTAGGTCATCGTTTGGTAGCGCGTTGGGGAAGGGAGGTACTGCATGGTTGTTTATTTTTATGAAAAATCCTACTTCGCGCCAAAGGCTTGTTCCACCAGTGCCTGTTGCTCCTTCTCGTGTTTTTTGGCGAAGCCGGTAGCCGGACTGGCACTGGCAGCGCGGCTTACGCGTGTCCAGCCATATTCGCTGTGGTTGAGAACAATATGCCCCCAGGCGCCCATATTGGCCGGTTCTTCCTGTACCCAGAAAAGTTGTGCTTTGCCGTATTTTTTTAGCAAAGTTTCAAACTGTTCTTTCGGGAATGGGTAGATCTGTTCGAGCCGAACGATGGCCACATCGGTGCGCTTTTCATCTTCCTGGCGTTTCAGTAAATCGTAGTACACCTTGCCGCTGCAAACCAGCAGGCGCTTCACTTTTTTTGCGTCGACTTGCGGGTCGTCCAGCAATTCCCGGAAACAGGTACCGTCTTCCATTTCGCTGATCAAGCCCAGGTTGTAAGGCGGCCGCAGCGTCGATTTCGGCGACATGACCAGCAACGGCTTGCGGAAAGGACGGGCCAGTTGGCGGCGCAACAGGTGGAAGAAGTTGCTTGCGGAGGTAATGTTGGCAATCGTCACATTATTGCCAGCACAGCCTTGCAGGTAGCGCTCCATGCGGGCTGAAGAGTGCTCGGGCCCCTGGCCTTCATAGCCGTGGGGGAGCAGCATGACCAGGCCGTTCATACGCCGCCATTTCGTTTCGCCGGCCAGGATAAACTGGTCGATGATGGTAGAGGCGCCGTTGGCAAAGTCGCCAAATTGCGCTTCCCAGATCACCAGGGCATCCGGATTGGCGTAAGCATAACCGTATTCAAAACCCAGCACGGCGTATTCAGAAAGCAGCGAATTGTAGATCAAGAAACGCCCCTGGTTTTTGGCCAGATTTTCAAGTCGGTTGATCCGCTGGTACGTATTGGCATCCACCGGAGCCGCATGGCGGTGGCTGAAGGTGCCCCGTTTGACATCCTGTCCGCTCATGCGGATATCCTTGCCTTCCAGCAACAGGGAGCCATAGGCCATCAGTTCGCCCAATGCCCAGTCGATCTGGCCATTGTCTACCAGGCTGCGCTGGTTATCGAGCAATTTGGTGATCTGCGGTAGCGGGGTGAATTCTTTCGGCAGGTTGAGCAGATGCTTGAGCAGTCTGTCCAGTGTTTTTCGAGGGAGGCCGGTTTCTGGCGAATGCTGGAAATCGAGGTCATCGGTTGCGATCGTGAGTGCTTTCCAGGCCAGTTCCGTTTCCTGATACACGTACGGCAGCGGGTTTTGCCGGGCATTGTCGAGGCGGTCCTGCAGTTGCGCGCGGAAATCTTTTTCCATCTCCTTGGCCAGCTGAAGGTCGACATCGCCGCGCTGGATCAGTATTTTATTATACACCTCCCGGGGATTGGGGTGATCGCTGATGGTTTTGTACATATCGGGCTGGGTAAACCGCGGCTCATCGCTTTCGTTGTGGCCATAACGGCGGTAACAGACCATGTCGATGTACACGTCGTTGTTGAACCGCTGGCGGTATTCGGTCGCCAGTTCGACAGCAAAAACCACGGCTTCGGGGTCGTCACCGTTGACGTGGAGTACCGGAGCCTGTACCACTTCGGCAACCTGAGTGCAATAGGTGCTCGAGCGCCCTTCATCCCAGCCGGTGGTAAATCCGATCTGGTTGTTGATCACAAAATGAATAGTGCCGCCGGTGTAATAGCCCGGCAACTGGCTCATTTGGGTGATCTCATACACAATGCCCTGGCCGGCAATTGCGGCATCGCCATGGATCAGAATAGGCAGGATGTGGTCGTATTCCGATTCGTACAACGCATCGGCCTTGGCACGGGCGAAACCCAGCACCACAGGGTCGACAGCCTCCAGGTGTGACGGGTTTGGCAGGAGTTTGAGATAGACTTCCTTGCCATGCAGGGTTTTGACCTGCGAAGAGAAGCCCAGGTGATACTTGACATCGCCATCGCCGAAACTCTGGTCGGGGATGGTTTTGCTTTCAAATTCGGTGAAAATCTGTTCGTAGGTTTTGCCCAAAGTATTGGCCAAAACATTAAGGCGACCGCGGTGGGCCATGCCGATAACAATTTCCTGCACCGGGATTTCCGATTCGCTGGCAGCCGTGATGATGGCATCGAGTGCTGGGATGGTGGCCTCGCCGCCTTCCAGGGAGAAGCGTTTTTGCCCGACAAATTTGGTGTGCAAAAACTGCTCGAACACCACAGCGCCGTTCAGTTTTTCCAGGATGCGTTTTTTCTTTTCCAGCGGGAAACCATAGTCGCCGCTGAGGTTGCGGTCTTCCACTTTTTTGCGCAGCCAGCGCATGCGTTCCTTGTCGTAAATGTGGGTGGTTTCGAAGCCGATATTGCCGCAGTAGATTTTTTTCAGGCGATCGAGAATTTCCCGCAGGGTGGCGTTCGGCATTTCCATTTCGACGCCTGCAGCAAAACGGTGGTCCAGATCAGCTTCCGTGAGCCCATAGTCGGACAGATCGAGCCGCGGATGGCGGTCTTTGCGCGGTTTGATGGGATTGGTCCTGGATAGCATGTGTCCGCGGGTGCGGTACCCGTGGATGAGGCCCAGCACGCCAAACTCCTTGAGCAGATCTGCCTGGGAGGCTTTGGGCGTGCCGTTCGCAGTGCCGTTGCCCGACGCTTCGGTGAGCGCAAAATCAAAACCTTTGAAAAATAATGCCCAATCTGTTTCCACAGAATCCGGGTCAGCAAGCCAGGACCGATAGAGTGATTCAATGTATTGCGGATGCGCGTTTGATACGGCCGAAATATCTTTCATGATAAAATTTAAATAAAAAACGGATACCCGGGGTTTAAACGGGCAAAATTAGGGGTTTTTGCAGGGATTCATTGGTCAAGACAGGTATTCAAAAATTTTTTTACCGGTTATTATTTTTCCGTGGAAAAGACCTACCTTTGCCCGCCCTAAAAAAGGGCATGTTGACAGCAGCCCGTTTTCAACTAACGAACTAACGATTTATAACAAATATGGCACACCACCGTTCAGCACTAAAGCGCATTCGCCAGAATACGAAGCGTCGCTTGCAGAACCGTTACTACAAAAAGTCGGCTCGTACGGCAATCAAAAACCTGCGCGATCTGAAAGACCAGAAACAGGCAAGTGAGTTTTTGCCGAAGGTGATCAGCATGATCGACAAATTGGCCAAGCGCGGTAGCATTCACCGGAACAAAGCCGCCAACCTGAAAAGCGGTCTGACGAAATTCGTTAACGGCCTGGCTTAAGCCTGTCGTTGGCGCCCGGCTGTTTGCCATTGGCTTTTTGAAGGTGAAGATATGAGCAGCGCTCGTGTCTTCACCTTCTTCATTTGGCTACGGGCAGCCAGGTAATTCCCAACGTGGCAAAAATCCACAGGGAAGTTTTAATAAGTTTGCGGCCGGTTTAACCGGCCTAATTTTCAGCCTGATACCAGTACGATGTCTGCCACAACCAAATTTTACCCACTTCGCGTCCGCGAAATACGCCGCGAAACTGCCGATACGGTGTCGGTAGCTTTTGATGTTCCGGCGGATGTTCAGGATTTATTCCGCTTTACCCAGGGACAATACCTGACGCTTCGGGCCGAGATCAATGGCGTGGATGAACGCCGCTCCTATTCCATCTGTTCGGCGCCTCATGAAAACGACCTGCGCGTAGCGATCAAAAAAGTGCCCGGTGGGGTGTTCAGCAGCTATGCCAATACGGTGTTGCAGGTGGGCGATAGCTTGCAGGTTATGCCGCCGCAGGGGCATTTTTTTACCGAACTCAATCCGGAAAATCAGCATTTGTATGTGGCTTTTGCTGCCGGGAGTGGCATCACCCCGGTCCTATCGATTTTAAAAAGCACCTTGCATGAAGAGCCCGAAAGCCGCTTCATGCTGTTTTACGGTAATCGAGGTTTTGACCAAATCATCTTTCACGAGCAGTTGGAAGAACTCAAGAATCTGCATCCCGACCGGTTGATCGTGCACCACATTCTCAGCCGCGAATCATTGGGTGCAGAGTTGTTCCAGGGCCGCCTGAATGGCGCCAAATGCCAGGCTTACAGCCGGTTGTTGTTCAGCCCGGCAGAAGTGGATGCCTTTTTTCTGTGTGGACCGGAGGAGATGATTTTTGAGGTAAAACAAAATCTGGAAGAACAACAAGTCGACCCAAAACGCATACATTTTGAGTTGTTTACAAGCCCCGGGACGCCAAAGAAAAAAATTAATCCGCTGGCTGGAGCCGGCAATCCTGATGCGTTCGATGCTTCCGTAGTAGTCATTCAGGATGGGATGCAGTTTGATTTTCAACTCCAGTCGGACGGCAGCACGCTACTGGATGCGGCCATGCGGGCAGGCGCCGATCTGCCGTTTTCCTGCAAGGGCGGAGTTTGCAGTACTTGCAAGGCCAAAATTTTGGAAGGCGAGGTCAGCATGGATTTGTGTTACGGCCTGGAACCCGATGAGGTAGAAGCGGGGTTTGTGCTCACCTGCCAGTCGCACCCGAAAAGTAAAAGGGTGGTGGTAAGTTTTGACGCATAGCAGTTTTGGCCCGGAAATGTTTTGATTCGCAGTGTCGGCTTTACTGTTTTAAGTTAAAATGGGAGAATGCCCGAAAATTTGAAATTTCCTCCGTCAGGGCCAGTATTTTTGCAGCCTTAAGATTTTCTCCCAATGAAAAATATTGCCATTCTCACCGGCGGCGACTCTGCCGAGCGCGTCATTTCCCTGCAAAGCAGCCAAGTGGTTGCCGACCATTTGCCGAAAGACCGGTACGTCGTATTTCAAATTGATATCGAGGGCGCCGACTGGAAAGACCGCGAAACAGGCGCTCAGATTGACAAAAACGATTTTACGCTTCCGCTTCCCGATGGGAGAAGAATTCGCTTCGATTGTGTTTTTGGTGCCTTGCACGGCAGCCCCTTGGAAGATGGTAAAATGCAGGGTTATTTCGATATGCTTGGTTTGCCCTATACCTGCTGCAACGGTTATGTGAGTGGCCTGACCATGAATAAATACCACTCCAAAATGTATGTGGCGCCATTTGGTGTGCCGGTGGCAAAGTCGGTGCTCCTGCACCGCGGCGAGCCGGTCGATGTGGATCGCTTGCTGGAACTGGGCTTGCCGCTTTTTGTAAAACCGAATACCCATGGTTCCAGTTTTGGGGTTACCAAGGTCAAGACAGCGGCTGAATTGCTTCCTGCCATTGAGGCCGTTTGGCCCTACGACAGCGAAGCGTTGGTGGAAGCTTTTATGGACGGCCGTGAGTTTTCCAACGGTGTTTTGCGCGTAAACGGCGAAGTGGTGGCCATGCCGGTTACTGAAATTATTCCGGAGACCGAGTTTTTTGATTTTGCGGCAAAATATGAGGGCCGCTCGCAGGAAATCACCCCGGCAAAAATTCCGGACGATCTTGCGCGGCAGTGCCAGGAGCGCTCCAGCCAGCTGTATGAAATACTGCATTGTCGTGGCGTAGTTCGCTTTGATTACATCCTGGTTGGCGATACGTTTCATTTTCTGGAAGCCAACACGATTCCGGGTATTTCGCCGGCCAGCATCGTTCCGCAACAGGCAGTAGCACATGGCTGGCAGTTGGGGGAATTTTTTGGGTTGTTGATCGAAGAGGCAATGCGGCAGTAAAAAATAGGCGTCAATGGGCCAGGCGATTTGCATGATGCCTCTGATTCTTGCCTTACCTTCGTTGGCACGACATACCCAAGGTTACGCAAATGACTGTCAAACGAAAGCAATCAAACAAATCCAACGTTGAACCTGCCTGGCCCTATGGGCTATGGCTTTGGTTGGCTTTTTTCGCCGGGTCGCTTTTTTTTATCCCACAATGCCTCGACCGCTATCTGGTGCCGCGGTTTTTTCTGTTGTCCGTACTGCTGATCGGTGCGGTCTGGAGTCTTCGCAAATACTGGAAGGATCAGCCCACTGCCTGGCAGTTGCATGGTTTTGATGTGTTGCTGCTGGTTTGGTATGGGTGGAATATTACCTCGGTTTTTTGGGCGTATAGTTGGTCTGAAGGCATTTTTTATGCTCAAAAAGTGCTGTTGCTGTTCGGCATGTACTGGCTGGTGCGGCAAGGATTGTTACACAGTGAGGCTTTGTTTCGGAAAACAATGGCCTTGATCACGCAGGCACTCACCTTGGTGGTTTCGGTACTGCTGCTGATTCAGTTGGGTCTGGCTATCAGCGAGTACGGCCTGGACAATCAGCGGCTTTACGACTATGCCGATGGCGTTTTTGGAAACAAAGGCCTGGCCACCGATTTTGTTTTTTTTCTGCTGATTCTGAATGTATTGTTTCAACCGGAGTTTAAAAACAAACGCCTCTATTGGGGCACTACGGGCTTGCTGGCGCTCTTCATTCTTGTTTTACAAACCCGCACCGTTTATCTGGCCACTGCTGCTGCCGGGCTGTTTTATCTTTTGTCGCGTGTGATTTTGGAACCGTCGTTCAGACCTGTTTTTTTAAAAAAAATACTACCGGTTGGGGTAGTTGCGGTAGTTGCTTTGGCGGGCCTTTTGGCCTGGAAGGGGCAAGGAACCAGCCTTGCAGAGCGCCTGAACCCGGCCAACTACCTGGAAAGTGCTTCTGCACTGGAACGGCGTTTCGTATGGTACAAAACCGATGAACTGAACAAAAACCATTTTTGGTTGGGCGTAGGAAACGGGAATTGGAAACTGCTGTTCCCTTCGCAGAGCATTGAAGGTGGCTATCGCCTTCAGGAAAAAAATATCGTGATGACGCGGGTGCACAACGATTACCTGGAGGTGCGCTCCGAAATGGGGATCGTGGGTGCTATACTGTTCATTTTGCTATTCGGCGCAGCTTTCGGTGCAGGCCTGCTGGCGTTGCGCGAGGGGCCGCCGCCAGTTGTCCGGCACGATCTGGTGGTGCTGATGGCCGGTTTACTGGGGTACTGCGTGATCCAGTATTTTGATTTTCCGCGGGAGCGGATCGAGATGCAGGCGCTGCTTGGTTTTTTGTTTGCTTACCTGGCTTTTCACAGTCGTTCGGTGTGGACGCGCGGGCCTGAATTCTCTCTTGTGAAACAGCAAATGGTGTTTGCCGGATTGCTGATAGCGGGCTTGGTTTTGAATAGTTGGATAGGTTGGGAGCGCATACAGGGCGAGATCCACACGGTGAAAATTCTGCAAGCCCAGAGCAAGGGTAATTACCCGGTTATGCAGCGCGAGGCAGCGGCGGCTTCCAATATGTTTTATAAATACAACGATGTGGCTTTGCCGCTTCAGTGGTACGAAGGCATCGCATTTTACCAAATGAACAATATTCCAAAGGCTGTTGCCGCGTTTGAAGAGGCTTACCGGTTGAATCCCTGGGCCTTTCAGGTGATTAATAATTACGGATCATCGCTGGTGCGCGCCCAACAGTACACTGAGGCTATTGCGCTGTTTGAAAAGGCGCTGGAGATTAATCCGCGCTACGAGGAGGGAAAATTTAACATGGCCTTTTGCTGGTACGCTTTGGGAAAATTTGATCAGGCGCGCGAATGGCTCAACCGGCTGGATACCATTCCCAATCCGCAAACGGAGCAGGAGCGACAAAAAAATCAGGCCGTCCTTCAGCAAAAGGCCGGCCTGGAAACAGCAATTAGTAAACAGCAGAAATAATTTTTTAGATTCGGATCATTGGCGTTCAATCGCAGCCGTACCATCCACTTTTACGTTGCTGGTGGCATCTGATTTGATTACAGCGCGTTCCTCAACGTTTATCCGTGCAGTGGAGGCGTCGGAGGCAGAGATGTCTGCATGTCTGACCCGCCAGCCGGAGGCTTCAAGTTCAGCCCCTTCGGAGAGGGTGGCATTTAGTCGTTCGCTATTGCCAATCAGTTCCACACGACTTTTTTCGGAGAGGGCAAGCGTTAAATCGCGGGAGTCGAAAAAGCCCCGCACTTGCGTGTTCCCCTTAGCGGTTATAGTCGATTGGCCTTCTTGAAAACCTCGTATCGTTACAGTGCCCGTGTTATTGGCAACCAAGGACGTGAAAACCGGTGTTTTGATGATACAGCGGAGCTGGCCGCTCAACGATTTTTCACGTGTGGTCAGGGTGAGGTTGTCTCCGGAACGGATAATTTCAAGGGCATCGCGTTCGCTATCCGACCCGTTAAACTCTACACTAAAGTCGTCGCCTTCGATGATCTCCGTTTCAAAATTTCCTTCCAGGAAAAAACGCTCGTAGTAGCGCCCGCTGCGGTAGTTGCGGTCGCCGAATTGCGGGCAGTCGGCACAAACAAGACCGTGATCGGTCATACGAAACGCTTTGCCGGGGTTTCGGTAAACAGAGTACTCCTGATCGGAGTCTGCATAATCAATATCCCAAACCCTGCGATTGATCACATCGTCGAAGACGATATACTTGCCTTCCGGTACACTGATGGTGAGCCGTACTTCCTGAACACGCCATTTGCTTCCGGCGGGGATTCCAAATCCGGTAGGTACGCGCAAGGATTTTCCGTCGAAATTGACGTCAAAAATGGTGCTTGCCGCATTGGAAACGGCATCGGCATTGGTAGTGCCTCGTGCCCGGATCGATTGGGTACATTCAAAGCGGTTTGTTTCGCTGCGCCGCACGTTGATCCGGACCATTTCATTGATTTTCAATCGGTTGTTGTCGATATACAGTCCGCCGTCATCGTTGAACCAGTCGTCATTGTGGCCGGATATGCTGCCTGCCCAATTGACGTGCAAGGTGTCGGTACGAATATCCGACAGGTCGAGGTTGCTGGATACTGTACCGCTTTGCCGGAAGTTGGTTGCTGCCCAGCCGCCAAGCAGGACCAGCGAAATAAAATTCAATACCCAGAGAATGCTCATGCCGGATCCCAGCCAGGCTGGCGGTTTGTAGCGAAAAATGGTACGGCCCAGCCATAAAACCAAGCCTACGATCGGGATACCGATCAGGAAAATGCCGTTAAAAAATCCAAGGTATGTTGCGCCTGAGGATAAGGGGCTCAAATAGGAAATGTAGGGGGCAGCAGTGAAAAAGGCCACAATACCGCTTACCCAGGCCGTGGCAAGTCCGATTACCATCATCACGGCAATAAAAATGATAAAACCGAGAATCAGTTTGCCAAACACCGTGAGGCAGCCGCTGGCTATGTTTGCAGTAGTACGCCCCGCAGAGCTGCTGCCTGCGCGGGCGCCCAGATCATTCACTTTTTTGGAAAGCCGCTCTACGCCATGCTCGATTTCGCGGGCGATGTTTTCCACATTAGCCGTTTCGCCCCGCATAGCGAGGCGTTCGGCGGCAGTGCGAGCCGGGGGGATCAGAATCCACAGCAAGATGTAGGCTGGTACCCAAAAGCCGAAGGAGAGCAGCGCCAGGGCGATAAAAATGACACGCATCCAAAGGAGGTTTTCCATGCCAAAGTAGGCGGTCAAACCGGAGCAAACCCCACCGATAACGGCGTCTTCTTCATCTCGAAACAGGCGTTTGCCCGGGCGGAAGGATTTTTTACCCGATTTGCGCGATTCGCGGGTCTCTACAGGTTCACCACCGAAATCTTCGGGTTTACCCATAATTTCAACGGCAGCTTCTACGTCGGGCAACATTACAATGGTTCGGTTACCCATATTAGTGCTGATCAGCTCGCCCAACCGGGATTCGATGTCGTGCATGATCTCGTCGCGGCCTTCACTTTCACTGAACCGCCGCCGAATGCTGTCCAGGTATGCCTGCAAGTATTCGAAGGCATCATCATCTATGGTGAGTGCATAACCGCCAAGATTGATATTCAGTATCTTATTCATTGTTTGAAGTTGGTTGAGAGAATGTGGGTGGTTTTGGGTTATTGCGTTTGTAGTACAGGATATGTGGGGCGCATTTGGTTATTTTGAGTTCAGGCATCCGGAGGAAGCGGTTCTATGTTGAGGGGTTTAGGGGCGTCGGAGTCGTCACCGCCCGATTTCTTTTTCTTTTTGCCTTTGGCTGAGGTTACATTCGTTGCGATTGTTTCGTCGACGGCTTGTACCAGACTTTGCCAACTGCTGGTCAGCTCCTCCAGAAATTGCCTGCCTGTATCGGTAATGGTGAAATACTTTCGAGGAGGGCCTTTTTCGCCTTCCCGCCAGATGTAATCCACTAATCCGTCGTTCTTCAACCGGATTAGCAAGGGATACAGGGTCCCTTCCTTTACCAGGACATTGGTGCCTTCCAACTGCCGGATAATTTCCGGTGGGTAGGTCTCCCTACCGGCAATTACAGCCAGCACGCACATCTCCAGGACTCCCTTGCGCATTTGTGCTTTGGCATTTTCTAAATCCATGTTTTTGTTTTTTTAGTTGTTGCCTCGGACCGGCAGTTTTTGGTAATGCCGGCTAGTTGATGGCACAAACATATGGTCATTCTAGGTATTATGCAATACAAGGATGCTAGTTTAGCCTGCTATTTTTTTATGTAATATATTTTATGAAATTTCCTGGAGACTTGTCTTTTAAAGTAAAAAGCCT
The DNA here is from genome assembly GCA_020636075.1 of Lewinellaceae bacterium. Classification (GTDB taxonomy): domain Bacteria; phylum Bacteroidota; class Bacteroidia; order Chitinophagales; family Saprospiraceae; genus M3007. Next base: position 416,962 of record JACJYO010000003.1, read on the forward strand.
TGAAAATCAGGTGCTTAAAAAATTTTCTTTACGGGTTTAGAGCCCAAATTCTTGCTTTTGCCTTTTCAGAAGGAGGAAATATCTTTTTTTATGAAAAAAATATTTTAACATAATCTTAAGTTAATCTTAACGTTACTTAACCTATTCGTTTAACCAAACAAATTCCATTGTTATGAAAAATGAATTGCGAATGCTCAGTTTTCGAGTGCTTCTGCTAGTAATAATGACGGGTTTTCTGGCCTCATCCTGTACTCAGGTCTATTTTGAAAAGCCAGTACCCCAAAACGCTGCGGAAATGCAGCTAATCCCAGCGGATTGGACTGGCGTTTATCAGGCCCAGTCTGTCGGGGCAGAGGATCCATCGTTATTGGAGCAACTTTTCCAGCAATGTTTTCGCCTGGAGCGCCTGAATGAATCCCGGTTATTAGTTGCCTCGGAATACCGGTTACATGAAAAAGATATCCCACGCCTGCGTAATGCGCTGGACGAACAAAAGACGTCGGGCGATTTGCTCGACTATGAGCTGTCTGAAAACATGATTTTATGTACAGTCGCCGGCGAAGATGGCAGTACCGAACAGCAGTATACCGCACTGCTCAAAAAGGGGCCCTGGTATATCCTGACACAAACAATTGCCCCGGTTCAGCTTTTTGATCTGAAATCTGGCAATAAAATGAATTTCGATCTGAAAACCAGTGCCAGTATGTCCTCACCCTGGTTGCCGTGGGCAGATAGCATAAGCAGCGAGCAGGCAACTTTGGTGGCTCGCCAAACCCGGAAACATTGGTATTTCAATACCTGGGAAGCAAATGCAAAAAAGTGGTCGTTGTTATATGTGGAACAGACTAGTAAGGATCAATTGCTCATAAAGCAGTCGCATTTGCAAAACCCGGAAGCGTTTAAAATGCGGCTGGATTACTTTAATCGTATCACACCTTTCCGTGAGGTAGACTCCGATAATTTTGAAATTGACCCGACAGATGAGGCCCTCGAACAATTGTTGGCAGAAAAAGATATGTTTCAAACAACGTATCTGCGTCGTATTGAAGAATAACGTAGCGTAGTGTGTTGGGCAGCGGCAATATCGATGCCGCTGCCCAACAACTGATGTTATTCGCGGGCTTTGTAGCGCGCCACTTCGTTCCGGATTGGTGGAACGGTTTGCAGGTAGGCCCAAATTGCGTTTACCTCTTTATCTGAAAGGGTGGTGTGTGGAAACATTGGATAGTATAAAGGCCCACCCCTGGGGTTTTTCCCAAATTTTACGGCTTCATAAAACTGCTGTTGCGTCCAATTACCGATGCCGGTTTCCTTGTCCATGGTGATGTTTGCCGAAGGCACTAACACGCGTTCCATATTGATCAATGGATTGCCACCGCCATAAAACCCTTCGCTTTTTTCGGGAATTAATTCATTCATTGTTTTAAAATCAGCGGAGTGGCAGCCATAACAAGCGCAAAGGGCGTCAGCCACATACCGGCCAAAAGCGACTTCATCGGTTGTGTCGGGTATGGTAATGGTTTTTTCCGGCAAGGGAAGCGGCTTGAAAACCATGTTGCACAGAAACTTAATGAGGAAGTTTGGCTTATTTGGCGGGTTTTCCCGGGTATCGGGTGCCAGAGACGGCTCATCAGAGTGCAGCCAGGCAATAATTGAATAGATGTCTTCATCAGCCATCAATGGGAATTTCGGCATGTATGGTGGCGCATAGGTGCCATCTTTCCGCAAACCGGTCCGCAAAAAGTAATACAATTCCCCATCCGTCCAGGTGCCGATACCATGCACCTCATCATGTGTAATGTTATAGGACGCTATGGTCCCGAATTCCTCCGGGATGTCCGGTAAAATTTTTCCTGTCAGTTTACCATCAGAGCCCCGATGGCATTCATTACAAAGTAAGGTGGCAATCTTGGCGCCGCGATCGATATACGCACTATCGCGCGGGGCCTTCAGGGAGGCAACGTCTGGGGGGATATTCACGTCATAGGTTGGGATGCCCTTCACGGCAATGTAGGCAGCAAAGCCACCGATACAGAGGGCAAGTAGCCCAATTAAAATTCCGAGGATTTTAAGTACGCGTTTCATGTATAGGACATTTGGTAAAAAAAACAAGGTAGAAAGCGGTAGAACGGCTTTTCAGGCTTGCTTTTTAGGGCAGCGGAATTCTTTGCCTAAATGTATGAAAATGCAGGCAAACGGTAGATTTCAAGGGGCAAACGCTAGAAATTATAAGATAAAGGCCATTTAGAACTTTCAGTCTTTTTTGAAAATTATAAAAAATGTAGAGGGAGTCTAAATAGTGTAAACTATTGATAAATAGTCCTATATGAAGCAAATAGATGTCTTGACACTAAAGTTTGTAAAAAATTAACATTTAAATGTTTAACAGAAACTTGCTGGAAGTTAAACAAGGATATATCTTTGACCTATCAAAAAATGACAAATAAGGAGATAGCCATGACAAACTTTGAATTTAATAGTAAACTGAGTGGGTTAACAGCGCTTTTGCACTCCTTCGCTTATAATTTGACCAAGAATTCTGAGGACGCAAAAGATCTATACCAGGAGACTGCTTTTCGGGCATTGTCCAATCGTGAAAAATTTCAACCAGGTACCAATTTTAAAGCATGGATGTTCACAATTATGAAGAACATCTTTATCAATAACTACCGGAAGAAAGTTAAATCAAATACGATCCTTGACACGACCGACAACCAGTATTACCTGAATTCCGGCAGCCACGCCACCGGCAATGCTGCGGAAGGTGAAATAATGCTGAAAGAACTCAATAAAATGGTTTCTGCATTGGATGACAGCATTCGTATTCCCTTCCTGATGCACTTTGAAGGATTCAAGTACCAGGAAATTGCTGATGAACTTTCGCTTCCGCTCGGAACAGTAAAAAGCCGGATATTTTTTGCCCGCAAAGAACTTAAGGAAAGAATTTTATCCAGTTACGGGTTCCATCCTAACTAAATAATTGTCTCCCCCCAGACGATAAAACACAGATAGGGCCATTCCAAAGGGAATGGCTTTTTTTATGTACATCAAGAAGGTCTGGACGTTGAATTAACGTATCACAAACTTCGGGTGCGCCCACCATCAACCGGAAGATTGATCCCGTTTACATAGCCAGCTGCCGGGCTGGCCAAAAATGCCACCACAGCCGCTACCTCTGCAGGTTCGGCGAAACGGCGCAGGGGAACAAGATTTTGAAACTGCGCTTGAACAGCTTCCACTGTTATTTTGCCAGTCGCTGCCCGTTTATCAATGATTTCACGCAACCGGCCAGTGTTGGTATAGCCCGGCAGCACATTGTTGACCGTGATGCCAAAACGCCCTACTTCGTTGGCCCAGGTTTTTGCCCAGGATGCTACGGCCCAGCGGGTGGTATTGGATACGCCCAGATTGTCGATGGGTTCTTTTACAGACGTGCTGATAATGTTGATGATCCGCCCATACCCAGCGGCTTGCATGCCAGGTAGCACCGCCTGTGCCAACAACTGATTGCAAATAAGGTGATTGTGGTAAGCGCGCAGGAATGCTTCCGGGGTGGCATCTGTGATCGGCCCGCCGGGTGGGCCACCCGTATTGTTTATCAATATATGGACGGGTTGATCGCGCAACAACTCCGCAGTTTTTGCCAGCAGGATATGACTGTCGTCAAAATCAGCGATCAGATACCGATGCTGCTGGCCCTGGCTGGTGTCCAGTTCTGCCATTGCTTCCTGCAGCGTACGTTCGGTACGCGCCACGAGTGTAACCTGTGCGCCAAGCCTGGCCAGTTCAATAGCCGTTGCCCGGCCAATGCCGGCACTGGCACCGCCGACCAAGGCGTTTTTTCCATGAAGTTCGATATTCATTTTATATAATTTGAGGTCAGGCAATGGCTCAATTTAGGAACAAAATTGCGCAAACCAGGCGATTTCCTTTGAAAAATCAAGTAATGGGTATTTGCTTTTCAGCTGTTCAATGGCCGCTAATTGTTGTCGGGCAAAAGTTTGGTGTTCTGTTGTATCGGGGTGAAGCGGCCTGTGTTCGGTCGCAACCCGAATCTTATCCAGTTGGGTAAGCAGGTTCCGCGTTTCAGGGGCCAGAAACGCAGCGGCAAAATATTCCCAAATATATTCCACGGCCGATGCGCTGGGATGTACCATGTCGTCGGCATAAAACCGGTAATCGCGCAATTCATCGAGCAGGACTTCGTATGCCGGGAAGTAATGCACGAAATCAAACTGCGCGCACAGGTCTGCACAAGCCAGCAGCAATACGGCCTTGCTGCGCTGGTTTTCCACAAAACCGTTGCGCATATGCCGTACCGGACTTACACTGAGCACAACCTGCACGGCAGGGCGTTTTGCACGGAGCGCTTCGATTGCCTTTGCCAGAGTGTTTACGGTTTCCGCCACACTGAGACGGCGTTCTTCAAACCAATCGGCTGGCGCTTTGTGGTTGTTGGCCACAATCTGACCGGTCTCTTTGAGCATGAACACCTGAGCGGTGCCTAGTGTAAGAAACAGGTAGTTGGTTTTTTCTAAAAATGCGGCTGTCGTTTGGCGGGCGCGTTCGATGTTTTTTCTAAAAGTTGCTTCGTCAGGATGGCTGAAAGAGCCGTGGTAGTCCCAATGGTAAAACGAACCTCCGGTTCGTTTTTGAACAGCCAATTTTTCAACGAACCGGAGGTTCGTTGTTACGGCAATTGACACCGGATTATACACAATCCCGTTGGGGTTTACCAATGTCTGAAACTTCCCTTCCACCAGCCGTTTGCCTATGTGCTCGGTAAAACAAGAGCCTACCAACAACAGCGGGTCGGCATGCGTCAGCTGGAAAGGCGCCCGGTAAGGCGGTACAATTGTCCGAAAGCTTTTCATAGCAGCCCGTTTTTCTGGGCAAACTTGCTACTTTTACGGCTCTTTTTCAGCAGCCTTCTGTAATTCGACGCATGGGATTTTTTGAGCGACTCTTTGGCGCACGCCATACCAACCTGCCGGATATTCCGTTCGGCCGCTATACCGATGCCTATAAAACGGAGGCACAGATGGCGGCCTGGAACCGCTCCCTGGCCCTGTTCGATGAGGATAAGCGCCTGGAGGCTTATGCCGCTTTTTTTACCTATCTCCGTGATGATCAGGTAGATAATGTTCATTGGAAACAGGATGGCGACACGATTCAGTTTGAATTTTGGCAGGGCTCCCAACGGATCATCGGCACCGCAACACCGGATAAAGTGACTGCCGAAAGTAAGGTGGCCCGAACCACCGACCTCAACGTCGGGTTTTTGCGCCGTTTGATGGAGTACAATTACAGCCTGAAGTTTTGCCGCTTTGCCCTCGACCCCGACAACAATCTGGCCATCCGGTTTGACACGCTTGGCACCGATGCCTCTCCGCTCAAGTTGCTGCATGCTTTGCGCGAACTGGCCATTCATGCCGACAAACAAGACGATTTGCTGATCGATGAATTCCGGTCGCTCAGCCCGGTAGAGTCGCGCCAGGAAGCTGCCATCCCCGAAGCTGAAAAGGAAATAAAATACAACTACCTGCGCCAGCAGATTGAGGCCACATTCGCGCTGCTCGACAAGGCTGTCCCCGACCCTAACCAATATCCCGGGGGCTATGCCTACCTCATGCTTTCCACGGCCTTTCGCCTCGATTATCTGCTCCGTCCGGAAGGTTTTCTGATGGACACGCTGGAGAAAATCTACGGGATCTACTTTGCAAAAAATGAGCGCACCAACCAGCTGAAGATCATTGCGCTGCGGAAGGAGTTTCAAAAAATACTGGACCGCCCAAAAGAACAGCTGTTTGCAGAACTATACCGCACCCGGAGCACTTTTGGCATCAACCCACCGGCCAACCACGAGCGCATTGTTTCCCTGATTGAAGGGGAATTGCCGAATATGGAATGGCACCTCAACCAGAACTACCTGGAGCTGGCATTGGCCGTACCGCAGTATATCGTCGGGAACGCGCTTTTTCAAAATGTTCCGCCTAAACCCGATCGCGAGCTGCTGCACCTGTTTTATCAAATCACCGAACCGGAATTTTTCCGTGCACTGGGTTTTCCAACATATACCACCCCCGACGGGCTCCCCGATAAACGCCCGATCATACAGGCAATCCGGGCTGTGACACAGCACAATCGGGCCGTTTTCCCCCACCTGCGCCCGGACGTAAACCATCTGGATTTTAGTTCCAGGGTGCTTTTCGCGAAAAGTTACCTGGATATGATCCGGAATTTGGACCTGAGCACGGACAATTAACCACCGGGAATTTTAGACCGCAAACGCATGGCCGACTTTATCGATATCTACCGCGACGTAATCATCCAGATTGCGACGCCATACAGCACCGGCACCGGCTTTTTTTTGAAAGACCGGAATCTGATCGTAACCAACCACCACGTGGTGGAGGGCAACCGATCGGTCATTGTCGAAGGCGCCAAATTCAAAAAGCAGTTAGTCAAAGTGTGCTATGCCGACCGGAAGTACGATCTGGCTTTTCTCCAGGGGCCTACCATGGAAGCCGAGCCACCCGAAATCCACCTTGGGGTTTCCAAAACGTTGCGCGAACGCGATCCGGTGACGGCTATCGGGCACCCGTTCGGCTTGAAATTTTCGGTGAAAACAGGCATTGTTTCCGGCGCCCGGGAAATCATGAACGACATTCCTTACCTCCACATCGACGCCGCGCTTAATCCGGGTAACTCCGGCGGCCCCTTGGTGGATAACGACGGCGATGTGGTTGGCGTAAACACGTTCATCATCCGCAATGGCGACAACATGGGCTTTTCACTGCCCGTGACATTTCTCCACGATTCGCTGGAAGCCTATCAGGCCGTTGGGGGGGACAATACCTGCCGGTGTACGGCCTGCGCAAATGTTGTTTCAGAAAAAACGGTGGACAACGGGTTCTGCTCCTTTTGTGGCAACAAGGTCGAATTGCCCGGACTTGTCGACGAGTACGAACCCACCGGCGTACCCCGCACCATCGAAACCCTGATCACCCGTACCGGACACGACGTCACCCTGAGCCGTTGCGGTCCTAATTGTTGGGAGATCAAACAAGGCAGTGCCAAAATCAGCATCACGTACCACGAAAAAACCGGCCTTATGGTGGCCGACGCCGTACTCTGCCAACTCCCTCAACAAAATATCAAACCGCTCTACGAATACCTGCTGCGCGAAAATTACCACAGCGGCGAACGCACCCTTTCGGTGCACGAACAGGACATCTTGCTTTCGCTGCTTATTTACGACCGCTACCTGAACGAAGAAACGGGCATGAAGTCGCTCCAGGAACTGTTTGAAAAAGCGGATTACTACGATAATATTTTGGTGGAACAGTACGGGGCGCAGTGGAAGGTGGCGGAGTGAACTCCCCCCGCTTCTGCCTATCTTTGCAAAAAAAACACCACGGAGGCACGGAGAACACGGAGTTCAACCTTTCTCAATGACAACTCCGTGCTCTCCGTGCCTCCGTGGTGCATAAAAATAACAACATGGTCCTACAAGATACCCAACCCATTCTCGACCTCTCCAAATGGAAGAAAACTGTCGACGAAAGCGCTGCCACCTACCAATCAGCCCACCCGTACCCACACGGCCAATTTGAAAATTTCCTGGAGCCCGGCGCCGCCCAAAAAGCCATGGAGGCTTTTCCGAAAGTAAAAGACGACGGCTGGATTCACTACGTGCATGTCAACGAGAAAAAGCACGGTCTCAACAAAATGGACCTTATCCCGCCATATCTGCAGGAGGTGATCCGCCAGCTGAACACCGACGAATTTGTGGCGCAGCTCAGTCGCCTCACCGGCATCGATGGCCTGAAGGCCGACCCCTCACTCGAAGGCGGCGGCTTGCACCAAAGCCAGCGGGGAGGCTACCTGAACATTCATGCCGATTTTACGGTGCACCCGCACAAACGCAATTGGCGCCGGCGCGTCAACCTGCTCGTGTACCTCAACGAAGACTGGCTGCCCGAGTACCGCGGCGAACTCGAGCTTTGGACGCGCGACATGAAAGCCTGTGCCAAAAGCGTGTTGCCGGTGTTCAATCGCTGTGTAATTTTCAATACGGACGCAGATTCCTACCACGGTCTTCCCGATCCCATTCTGTGCCCCGAGGGCATGACCCGGAAATCGATCGCGCTGTACTATTTTACAGAAGAAAAAGAAATGCCGCGCATGCGCTCCACCAACTACCGCGCGCGCCCCGGTGACGGCTTCAAAAGCCTGCTCATCCGCCTTGACACGGAGGCAGTGGCGCTTTACACCCGGCTCAAAGGCTGGCTCGGCATCAACGACGATTTTGTGAGCAAGGTGCTGAATTTGTTTAACCGGAAAAAATAACCCGGCCCCACCCCCAACCCCTCCCCCCTAGGGAGGGGGGCTTCCCCTCACGAAAATTTTAGGCTGGAATGAGGGCAAACTTCCCTCTCTGGGAGGTTGGGACTGGGCCAAACTGGGTTGAAAAACGCATGTCAAATACCACCCGCTATTCCCTGCTTTTCGCCTTTTTGGGCGCCATATTCTACATCCCCTTCCTCGGTGGCGTGCACCTGTTCGACTGGGATGAGGTCAATTTTGCGGAGATCAGCCGCGAGATGTTGATCCTGAAAGATTACCTGCGGATCTATGTCAACTTTCAGCCGTTTTGGGAAAAGCCTCCGTTTTTCTTCTGGATGCAAGCGCTGGCCATGCAGGGTTTTGGCGTGGGTGAATTTGCGGCGCGCCTGCCGAATGCGCTTTTCGGGGTGATAACACTGGTGTTGCTGTTTAACATAGGGCAGAAATTATACAACACCCGTTTTGGGATTATTTGGGCGACTGTTTACCTGGGCACCGTTTTGCCGTTTTTGTATTTCAAGTCGGGCATCATAGACCCCATGTTCAACTTGTTTATCTTCCTGGGGCTCTATTTTTTTATTTTATCCTATTGGAAAAAGGCAGGCTTTTCAAGTATCGAACTGCCGCGCAACCGCTGGTGGTACCTCTTCCTGGGCGGTTTTTTTATTGGCATGGGTATACTCACCAAGGGCCAAACGGCCTACTTGCTTGCAGGCCTGACCATGGCGGTGTACTGGGTGTACAAGCGCTTTCGCTTTTATGTAAACGTGCCCGAGTTTTTGTTTTTCACATTGGCAGCTACACTGGTTACGCTGGCCTGGTATGGCCTCGAAACCTGGAAAAACGGCCCTTGGTTTATCACGGAGTTCAACAAGTACCAGTTCCGCCTGTTTTCCACGCCTGATGCCGGGCACGTGGGTTTCCCGGGTTACCATTTTGTGATGCTGTTGTTTGGCTGTTTCCCGGCATCTATTTTTGCGATGCGCGCCTTTTTTCGCCAGCCCGACGAACAGCAGGACCATCAGCAGGATTTCCGCCGCTGGATGAAGTACCTGTTTTGGGTAGTGCTCATTTTGTTCAGTATTGTGAAGTCCAAGATCGTGCACTATTCATCCATGTGCTATCTCCCGTTGAGTTTTCTGGCGGCAGTGGTGCTGGATAAAATTTTGCGTGGCGACATTGCCTTTTCCACCTGGATGAAAGTCCTGCTTTTGACCGTCGGTGGTGTTTTCGTGCTGGCAACGGCAGCGCTGCCTTTCGTTGGGATGAACGCTGAGGTGCTCGCCCCCTTGTTCAAGGATGCGTTTGCTCTGGCATCGCTGGGCGCAGCAGTGCACTGGACGGGCTGGGAAATTTTGCCCGCCCTGTTTTTACTCAGCTTGCTGGTACTCACCCTGCGCTGGTTTGGCCGCGGCCAGCGGGAGCGCGGGTTTTACACGCTGTTTGGCGGTACAGCCGTATTCATCATGCTTACGCTGATCTTTTTTATCAAGCGCATTGAAGGCTACTCCCAGCGGGCAGCCATCGAGTTTTTTGAAAGCAAAGCCGGCCAGGATGTGTACTGCACTACGTACGCTTACAAATCCTACGCGCAGTTATTTTATTTCAAAAAACAGCCTTCGGCAAACGAAAACGCTTACAACCAGGATTGGCTCATAAATGGCCCGGTAGACAAGGACGTGTACATCGCCACTAAAAATTACCGCGCCTGGGCGTTGCGCGACCGGAAGGATATGGAATTATTGGGCGAGAAAAATGGCTTTGTGTTTTTCAGGCGGGCGCGAGTGGTTGGTAGCGGGAATTAAACGCGAGGATTCATTTGCCTTAAAACACCTTTCGCACAAAGCCGCCAAAGTTGTTGTCGGTTTGCCAGGCTGTACCAAATTCTGCAAGATTATTGGCTAAGCCAAACTGTAAACCCTGCCAGTCCAATCCGACGCGCAGGCGCTGTACGCTGTAGACGTGCCTGTTTTTTTGAAATAAAAAAAACAACTCCAGGCTGGTATATAGCCGGCACCGGGCACCGACCTTAGGTGTATAGCGCAGAATAGAAAACCAACTGTATTCCAGGTCCGATTTTAACCCCAGGGAGGCCAGGCCGAATAGCATCCAGTCGGATTTTACTTTGAAAATATGCAGGCCGGCATCAATAGCACCTTCCGTACTGGTGATTTTCCCGACGATACTGGCGCCTAATCCGGATTTCGTGGTATAGTTGATATAGGCGCCGGTGAAAAGGTCGGTATTGTTGTTGTAATCCACTGTGGCCCGGGAGCGGCAGAAGACGGACCAATGGTGCTGGTTGTCCAAAAATCGGAGCCATTGCATATCCGCAAACAGGCGCTTATGGCCGGCCATAAATTCAAGGCTTTGTGCATGCAAATTGTTTGGCAAGAGAAAGAGCAGAAAAATGCCGGGAATCAGATGTTTTCCACCGAAGGAGTTTTTTCCCCGCAGGTGCCTGCGGGGAAAAAACCATGGCCATTTTAGAAATGTAGGTGTCATTGTTTGCCCGGATTATTGCTTCGTCAAAGCTTCCACCACCAGTTCGGCTGCTGCAGCGCCGGAATTTTGCTGCTGCCCGGTGATCAGGTTGCCATCGGCAATGGCGTAGGCTGAAAAAGGGGTCGCTACTTTGAAGGTTGTTCCGGCTAGTTTTCGGGCTTCATCTTCGATCCGGTAGGGCTGAATTTTCATGCCTACGGCCTGGTCGGCGTAGTCTTCTTCCGAGTTGGCGAAACCCGTCCAGGTTTTGCCTTTGACCAATAATTCACCGTCCGATTTTTTTGCTTCCAGCAAAAGCGTAGTGGAGTGGCAAACGGCTGCGCTGGGCTTACCGGCCTCGTAGAAACGGGCAAAGAGTTTTTCGAGCGCGGTATTGCCCCGGAAGCTGTACATCGGCCCCTGCCCACCAACGAGAAAAATAGCGTCGTACTGCCCGGCATCTACGGCACTCAATTTTTTAGTGTTGGCGAGCATGTTGTTAAACCAGTCTTGTTGCATGTAGCCCAACGAAATCACGTCGTGCGCCGAATAGCCACTGGCGTCGGCCGGATTGGAGTAGGCATCCATTTCGATTTTTCCACCTTCCGTCGAAGCCAGTTCCACCTCAAAACCGGCTTCCTGAAACACTCGAAGCGGGTGGGTCAGTTCGGCAGCCCAAAAGCCGATTGGCCAGCCGGTTTGCTTGGAGGTGCCGGGGCTGCTGGCGACCATCAGAATTTTCCCTTTGGAGGGCATGCCGTGGGCATGTACGTAGTGCTGTACTTCTTTTACGGGCTTCATTTTTTCCAGTTTTTTGTTTGCAGTCTGATTGGTTTGTGCCTGGCCTGATGTAGCTGAAAAAGCCAATGCGGCCAGAAGCAGATAGATGCGGTAGTTTTTCATCGTGTTATTTTTTGTGAAAAATGCACGACAAAACTACCGGGCTGCTGCCCGGACACGCAACAGACTGACACCGAAGTGCGCTACATACTTTTTGGTAAGTATGCTGTAAAACAGGCGGTTAGAAAATTTAAAGGGGAACTTATCGCTGCTCGTAGGCCGGAAAATCTTCCAAAAAAGAAAACGTCTCCTGTTCAAAATCGAGCGCGCAGCTATAGGTAGCCAGTCCATTGGTCACGGCTAAATATGGCGCCCGAAATTGCAGGTTGTACCGTGCCACTTGTTCGAAGGCCGCAGTGCCGAGGGCAACTTTCGGCGACTTACATTCCACAATCAGCCAGGGGTTGAGGGTATTATCAAAAACAGCGATGTCGCAACGCTTGGGTCGGTTGTTCAAGGTTAAACCAATTTCGGAGCGGATGCGGCTGGCCGGGTATGCTTTTATTTCCAGCAGGTATTGCAACACCAACTGGCGCAACAACTCTTCCGGAGTGAGCACGACATGTTTCCGCCGGATAGGGTCGAACACAAAACGCGCTCCCGCACGCTGGCTGAGCTGCAAGGCCGGTTCAAACTGAAGAAAATCGAGCTGTAGGCGCATGTTGAACAGTGGTGGGTATACTGTCGTGGACCGTGGAAATAGTCGGATATAAAGGTACTCTGAATCCAGTTTTTACACCACTTTTGAACAGGTTTTGCCTTTTTCGCCTAAATCGAAGTTGTTTTGAATACATCCTCGCAGCAACCCTTTTGGTTTATCATTGCCAACCCGGCAGCCGGAAACGGGCGCGTAGGGCGTCTGTGGCCACATATTGAACAGCTACTCCAGGAATTGGGATTTTCATACACGATCCAGTTTACCCAACACCGCGGGCACGCAATGCGCCTGGTCGATGATGCGGTGCTGAAAGGGCACCGGCATATTCTGGGCCTGGGTGGCGACGGAACCAATCACGAGTTGGTCAACGGCATTATGACCCAAACGCATACGCTGTCGACAGACATCCACTATGCGCTTTTGCCTATTGGTACCGGTAACGACTGGGCGCGGACTTACCAGATCCCCCATGACCCCAAAACGCGCCTGCAGCAATTACTACTGGGAAAAACAGTCCTCCAGGATGTTGGGAAGGTGCGTTACCAAATTGATGGCCGGGTGGATGAGCGCTATTTCGCCAATGTGGCCGGTATGGCCTACGATGCGTTTTTAGTAAAAAAACTGGATCGGCACCGATTGGTGTCGCACCTGCAGTACCTGCTCATGGTGGGGCGATATTTGTTTGAATATCGGCTGCTTCCGGCGCGCTTGCGCTATGAAGGCATTGCGATCGAAGATTTTTTTTATACCATCAATATTGGGATATGCCCCTATTCGGGAGGGGGGATGCGGTTGGTGCCCCACGCCGTGCCCGACGATGGCTTGCTTGCTGTCACGTTTGCCCGGCGGTTGGCCAAATGGGAGGTGTTGTGGCAGACTCCGCGATTTTACAATGGGACCATCTTGGATCATCCCCGGATTGAAGGTTTTCAAACGCAGCGTTTGGTGGTCGAACATATGGGCGACACGCCAACGCTGGTGGAGGCAGATGGCGAGTTTTTAGGCGAAACACCGGCGGAATTTTCTGTTTTGGAAAAAGTGTTGCGTGTAGCGTAACGCGAACTGTTAGTTCGCGATTGGGTAATGATAAATTTGCAACGCACTACGGTCTAGCTCAAATCCGGCACTATCCGCGATTTTTTTTTACGCGAACCAGCGGTTCGCGTTACCTCAAACGATCCATCGAACGCACCAAAGCCTCGTCTTTCCGGATCGCCCGGGCTGCCAGCCAATTGAACAGGAGCGCGAGTATCGGGAAGCTCATGCCAAAGGTAATGTTGATCGTTCCGTTTTCGGGCACTTCACCCAGCGTGTTTTTCACCGTAATTCCCAGCAGCACCAACAACATGATGCCAATACCGGCACCGACGAGGGCTAGTCGCATTTGCAGGGAGCGGTTTTTAAACAAAAAAATAGCCGCAAGGGAAATTAAAACGCCAAGTCCGGTCAGACCCAGCAAACCCGGGTTGTCCAGCGGGTTGAGCACGCCGTCGGACAATGATGCCAGGGAGCGGGCAGGGTCGTCGGCAGGTGTTTGCAAGTATGGGAAAGCAAACTGGCCGCCAAGAGCACCGGCAGCCAGGAGTAGAAATATCGATTGGATACGTTGGATCATAGGAACGCCGGCTGTTTTGTTGTCAGCGGGCAAAAGTACGGTTTATCCGCGATCGGTTTTTTTGGGATATATGTTTTCCACGCCGACTACCAGTCGGCGTTACACGGCGAAGCTTTCCCCGCAACCACAGGTACGCGTGGCATTCGGATTGTTGAAATAAAATCCTTTGCCGTTCAGACCACCGGAAAATTCCAGCGTTGTATTGAACAGGTAGAGGAAGCTTTTCAAATCGGTGACAACTTTTACCCCGTTGTCTTCAAAAACCTGATCGTTGGGTTTCGACTCGTTGTCAAAATCGAGTTTGTAGGATAAGCCGGAGCAACCGCCCGATACGACACTGACCCGAAGGAAAAAGTCGTCGGCAATACTGCCCGAGTTTCGGACTTCGGTAATTTTAGTCTTGGCGCTGTCTGCTACAAAGATCATGGTGTGAAAAAAATTTAAGGTACTCAGGCACTGGTTGCGGTGTTTTCCGCATTCGTCGGAACGATACCATTTTTCTCCTGGTAGTCTTTGATGGCTGCTTTAATAGCATCTTCAGCCAGCACAGAACAGTGGATTTTCACGGGCGGCAACGCCAGTTCTTCCACAATGTCCATGTTGTCGATGCGCATGGCATCTTCCACAGATTTGCCTTTCAGCCATTCGGTGGCCAGTGAAGATGATGCAATAGCGGAGCCACAACCAAACGTTTTGAATTTGGCATCACGGATCAGTCCGGTAGCGTCGTCAACTTCAATTTGCAGGCGCATTACGTCACCACATTCCGGGGCGCCGACTAAACCGGTACCTACGTTTTTGCTGTTTTTATCCAGAACGCCGACGTTGCGCGGGTTTTTAAAATGATCCAAAACTTTATTGCTGTATGCCATGACAGATAATTGTTATTGTTTGCGATTGATTATTGTTTTTTGTTCTTGCCACTGATGCTGAATAAAAGTCCCCGGACAAAGTAGTAGATCCGGTAAAGCAATTTTGTAAACGGGTCGGGCGGACTTTGGATCGGCATGGCAAATTGGTATTTAGTGCGCAGACCATTCAATTTTTGTCAGGTCTACACCGTCCTTATACATTTCCCAGATCGGGCTAAGGTCGCGCATGTGATTCACGCCATTGCTGACGGCCTCGATCGCGTAGTCCACATCTTCTTCGGTAGTAAAACGACCAAGAGAAAAGCGAATCGAAGAGTGCGCCAGGTCGTCGCCAAGGCCCATGCCTACCAGAACGTAGGATGGCTCCAGTGATGCTGATGTACAAGCCGAGCCGGATGAAACGGCAATATTTTGGTTGAACGTCATCATAAGTCCCTCGCCCTCCACGTGTTTGAACGAAATGTTGGATACATGTGGCATGCGGCTTTGCGGGTTGCCGTTCACTTTGGTTTCTTCCAGTTTTGTAAGGGCTTTTTCCAGTTTGTCGCGCAATTGGCTGACACGTTCAGCATCCTGCGCCATTTCCAGGCGGGCAATTTCAGCGGCCTTGCCAAAGCCCACGATACCGGGCACATTGAGCGTACCGGAGCGCATGCCGCGTTCGTGGCCACCACCATCCATCTGTGCGGTTACTTTGACCCGCGGGTTTTTGCGGCTCACATAAAGCGCACCCACGCCTTTTGGGCCGTACATTTTATGGCCGGTGAATGACATCAGGTGAACACCTGTTTCGCGCGGGTTGGTTGGGATTTTCCCAACTGCCTGCGTGGCATCGCTGTGAAACAGTACGCCGTGTTTTTCGCAAATTTGTGCGATTTCGCGCATGGGCTGGATAACACCGGTTTCGTTGTTGGCCCACATGATGGATACGAGAATAGTGCTCGGCTTAATCGCAGCGTCCAATTCAGCCAAATCAATCAGACCATCTTCCTTGACTTTCAGATAGGTTATCTCTGCGCCGAGTTTTTCCAGGTGCTTGCAGGTATCAAGAACCGCTTTGTGTTCGGTTTCTGCCGTGATGATATGGTTGCCTTTGCGGGCATACATCTCGAACACACCCTTGATCGCCAGGTTGTTGGCTTCAGTAGCACCCGATGTGAAAATAATTTCCTTTTCGTCGGCGCCGATCAATTGGGCAATTTGCTCGCGGGCGTAGTCCACAGCTTCTTCTGCTTCCCAACCAAACTGGTGGCTGCGGCTCGCCGCATTGCCATGTTTTTCAAAGAAAAAAGGAATCATCGCTTCCACAACACGGGGGTCGCAGGGGGTGGTTGCGTTGTTATCCAGGTAAATTAATCTGCGCTTTTCCATGCAGAGATGTATTTGTATTTAGATTGATTCTAAGTGAATTACAGGAACGCAAATATAACAGCTTGCCACAAAAAAAGTTTGGACTTTTTTCTTTTGAACGGCATTTCGGAACCCGAATACTGTTTTTAAGTGTCTTAGGATCAATGTGGCCTTGGGAACCAGTAACTTTACCGGAGTTATGAGTCAAACTACCGATTTTTTTGCAGAATTCCCGGCTGTTTCTAAAAAGCAATGGCTGGACCGGATAACAAAGGATTTAAAGGGTAAACCGCTGGAGGATCTCCATTGGCAATTAAATGGAGCCTTACGGATAGACCCCTTTGCGCATGCAGAGGACTATGCTTCACCACCCTACCCACTGGCTTCTGCGGAACCGGGATGGGAAATTAACGAGGACGTCAAGCCGGAACCAACAGATGCTGCCAACCGGCAGGCCCTTGAAGCACTGGCTTTTGGCGTTGAAAGTCTGCACTTCCAGATCAATGGGGTTGACGAACTTCCTGAACTGCTTAATCGGGTGCATTTGGACTATATTAGCCTGCATTTTAGCGGTAAAGGCGTATCTGCCGGGCCGGCCGCCTTGCTGTCGGCACTTGGCACGGTTGCAAAAGATCAGGGTTTGGATTCAAAGGCTATTCGGGGTTCTTTGTTTTTCGATCCGGCTACAGCCGCAGTGCCCGACTGGCGCTATACCATTGACCTGCTGCAATATGCACACGGCGAATTCCCGGGAGTTCGCTGTCTGAGCATTGATGGCGGCACTGCTTTTCAGGGTACGACACAGGTTGTTGAAGAATTGGCCACCTTGCTGAAGCGCGGTTCAACTTATCTGAAACAACTTACGGCACATGGGCTACCCGCAAGTGCAGTGGCCAGCCAATTACAGTTTTGCCTGCACGTTGGCACCAGTTATTTCGTAGAAATTGCCAAACTGCGCGCTTTCAAATTGCTTTGGCTAAATATGCTGAAGGCATGGGGCGCACAACCGGAGTACCCGGTGCTGGATGTGCGTTTTTCGCCTTCGGGCTACACCGACGACTTGTACACCAACATGATTCGAGCCACAACCATGGCTATGTCGGCGGTGTTGGGCGGCGCCAACCGACTCACTGTACAGCCGTATGATGCCGGGCGGGAAGCACAGGCGCAATACCCGCAAGCCTTTGCACGGCGTATTGCCCGAAACGTGCAGCACTTGCTAAAGCTGGAGAGTGGCTTCGGTGAGTTTGCCGACCCTGCCGCAGGTAGTTTTTACATTGAAAAACTAACCCGCCAATTGGCAGAAGCTGCCTGGGAAAAGGTCATGCAATAGCATTTTCAGGATTGTAATGCCGAGCAAATCAGGTATTGTTTTTAATTTTAGTGATCTGAAAACCGAACCTGGACGCTGTTGCGTCCAACACACCTTTCCATTCACCAACACATCTAATCGTATGAACAAATTGCTACTGCCCGTATTCGGAGCGCTTCTCGTTGTGCACTTGCTTGGCGCGCAAAACACATCCGACATTGTGGTCCCTGTCACGGTCACAACGTCTTCCAATCCACCGGTAATTAACCTGAGTTTTCCGGCAACAGCCAACGCGGTCAGCACACTGATCGGGCGAAAATTTATAAATCAGGTCAGTTGGAATTTTATCGTGCTACCGGCAAACAGCACCGGTTTTGCCGACAGCAGTGTTTTGTCCGGAATCGGTTATGAATACATTGTGATCAAACAGACCAGTGTGGCGCCTACCACCCGGGTCGGCTTGGTATATGCCGGCATTGAGGTGCCCGCGCCTACCTACCGGGGTAAAATGATTTTGCTGGTCGACGACCAATTATCTACACCATTGGCGATGGAACTGAACCGACTGGTCGACGATTTGCGGGGCGATGGCTGGCAGGTAATTCGAAGGGACGTGAACGTGGCGACAAGTTCGGTCAAGTCTATAAAAGCGGTATTGGCAGATATATATAACCAGGACCCGGATAACACCGTAACGGCACTTCTTTTTGGCGACATGCCTGTGCCTTATTCCGGCGACATCAATCCGGAAGGGGTTCCGGGCTACCAGGGCGCCCGCCCTACTGATTATTATTACAGCGATTTGGGCGAACAGTTCTGGACCGATACGTCGGTGAACAATACAACGGCCCTGCGCATGGCTTATCACAATGTACCCGGCGACGGCAAATTTGATCGAAGCCAAATTCCAACAGTCCCACCGACATTACCTGAAATGGTTGTCAGCAGGGTCGATTTTTCCAATTTGACGGATTGGGATGTTTCGCAAACCGAGCTCTACCGCCGCTATCTGGATAAAAACCACAAGTTTCGCAGTGGCGCCTACAAACCGGAAATGCAAACCCTGGTTGACGATAACCTTGGTTTTGCCGGTGGCGGCGCTTTTGCCCAAAATGGCTGGCGAAACGGCTACGCCCTGACCGGCGCCAGCTCAATTGTCCAGGGTGACTTTTTAGCCGATACCAAAAACCAGAGTTTTTTGTTGGGGTATGGTTGCGGCAATGGAAATTTTACCAATATCGTCGGTGTGGCCAATTCGGATAATTTTAAGACCGATAGTGTTAACATTGTATTTCCGATGCTATTCGGCCCATTATGTGGCGATTGGGATTTTGACACCAACCCGCTTTTGCCCAGCGTACTGGCTTCCAAAGGCGGCGCTCTTGCCACTGTCTGGGCCGGACTACCCAACTGGCATTTTCACCATATGGGTTTGGGCGAACCGATCCTGACCAGTACACTTTGGGTGTGGATCAATAGTTTTCTGGCTAACCCTGTTTATCCGCCTAATGGCGCCGATGACCTGGTGCATGTCGGCTTGCTGGGCGATCCCAGTTTGCGGGCGCATTACGTGTTGCCACCTAAAAATCTCACCGCAATGGCGTCCTGCAACGATGTTACGCTGAGCTGGGATGCTTCGCCGGATGCCGACGAAGGCTATCTCGTTTACCGGGCTTCTTCAGTTGACAGCATTTTTGAACTGATTGTCAACGCCCCGATCAATGCCACGACATTTATCGATACAATGCCGCTCCCCGGTACCAATCATTACCAGGTGCGCGCCTTCCACCTCGAAATAGTACCGACAGGTTCCTATTACAACCAAAGTACCGGTGTACCGGTATCCATTGATTTCAGCCCAAGTGCGCTCACTGCTACTGCGACAGCTACCAATGTCAGCTGCAACGGCAGTGCAAATGGTGCCATTGAACTCGATGTAACCGGCGGCGCGAATTATTCGTTTGAATGGTCAAATGGTGAAACCACGCAAAATATTGCAGACCTGGAGTCCGGAACGTACACCGTAACAGTGACAGACGCTCAAGGCTGTAGTACGACAACAAGTGCATCGATAACGGAGCCTGCGGCTATTGCGATAACGCCGGCTGTTTCTGACGCACTGTGTTTTGGTGACGCAACGGGCGACATCCAAATCAGCATTTCCGGCGGAACCCCGGATTTTGCCTTTGAGTGGTCGGATGGTTCAACAGGCCAAAACCTGCCCAATGTCGCAGCAGGTGTGTATACCGTAACGGTGATCGATATGAATGGTTGCGTCGAAACAGCAACTGTCCAGGTAAATGAGCCTACGGCAATTGTTTCGGAATTGTTGGCTGAAAATGCTAGCTGCAACGGTTCGGCAGATGGCAGCCTTGAACTGACCGTAGATGGCGGCGCCCCGGGTTATGCCTATGAATGGTCGGATGGTTCAACTAACCAAAACCTGGCCAACGTGGCCGCCGGAACCTACACCGTTACCATCACCGATGCGAATGGTTGTACGCAAACCGCAAGCGAAACTATTACGGAGCCCGATGCCATTAGTACCAGTACTGCGGTTGCGAATGCAGGCTGCGCCGGCGCCACAAACGGCGCTATTGACCTAAGCGTAGACGGTGGTACACCCGGCTACACGTTTACATGGTCGACCAGCTCGACAACGGAAGATCTGACCGATGTGGCCGCCGGAACGTATACCGTCACCGTCACCGATGCCGCCGGCTGTACTCAAACAGCCACTGCTACCGTTGGTCAAGTGACTACCCTGGTTACGGAAAGCAACCAGACCAACGTGTCGTGCTTTGGCCAGGCCGATGGTAGCGCCGAAGTGCTTGCCAGCGGCGGCGATCCGGATTACACGTATTTATGGTCCAATAATGAAACGACGCCTGTCATTTCCAACCTCCCGGCCGGCACCTACACGGTAACGGTAACCGATAATGCCGGCTGCAGCCAAACGGCGCAGGCTACTGTTGCTGAGCCACCCTTGCTCACCGCCGGCAGTGTTTGGAATGCACAGCCATGTATGCAGGATGTTGGTACAGTAACCCTTACGGTAGATGGCGGCACCCCAGACTACACGTTTGACTGGTCGACCGGCGCAACCACCCAAAACCTGGAAGATGTTGCCCCGGGATTATACACGGTAACGATCACCGACGCTAATGGCTGTACCATTGAAAATATGAACATTGTCGTTCAGCCGCCGGGTGGGTTGATGGTGCAATCCGGATTTGCGCAAACCAGTTGTCCGGGCGAAGAACCGGTCTTGGGCGACATCGCTTTAGTAGCCCTTGGCGGGACACCCGGTTACACGTACCTGTGGTCCAATGGCGCAACCACAGCCAACCTGCAAGGTGTGCCGGATGGTACGTATACGGTGACGATCACGGATGCACAAGGCTGTACGGTCGTGCATACGAATACGGCAGTTGCTTACATTGCCCCTTGGGAAATAACTGCTTTGGTCACTAATATTTCTTGCAATGGAGTTTCTGACGGGGAAATCTTGCTTGCGGCAACAGGCGCCAACGGCCCCCCATACAGCTACAACTGGTCGACCGATCCCATGAGCGGGCTACCTGCCGGCACCTATACGGTGACGGTCACGGATGCTTTGGGCTGTACTGATGTGGAAATGATTGTGCTTTTGGAGCCGGATGCGATCGATATCACGAATCCGGTTGTTGTAGATGCCGACTGTTCCAATGGCTTTATGGGGTCTATAACCGTAGACGCAATTGTAGGAGGCACTATACCGTATGAAACGCTTTGGACTGGCCCTGACGGATTTATGTCGGACCAATTGAGCCTGACAGGGCTATCTGCCGGGCAGTACACGTTGGCCATTACGGATGCCAATGGCTGTACCAGTCAGTTCGGAGCAACGGTATCGGAAGGCCCTACACCGCCGGACGTATTGCTAAACGGCTTCGACACGGTGTGTATGAATGTGCCGGAAACCTTTGTAATCTTTCCGGATGCCGGTACCAATTATCAGTGGAATGCCGGCCCGAACGGAACTGTTGTTTCCGGGCAAGGCACTTCATCTGCCTCGATCCAGTGGTCGACTACCGGTGCGCAAACCCTAGAGGTAACTTACAACTACGATGGGGATTGTGTTGACTCCAGATCGGTAAGTATTTTCGTTGACATTTGCGTTGGCACGAAAGAACCCAAACTAGCGGGTGTGCACATTCAGCCCAACCCCTTCGGCGAATTCCTGCAAGTATTGTTCGACCGGCCGGTGGATTCCAGTTCCCGGCTTCGGTTGCTCGATATGCAGGGGCGCCTGATCTACGAGCAGTCAGCGCTGACCGAGACTACCCGCCTGGAAACAAGCAGTTTGCCGGCCGGCAGCTATTTGTTGCAGGTGATTGAAAACGGCCAGGCCGGAATCTGGAAAGTAGTGCGTTATTAACGCTGTGCACCTCCTTTAACTCTGTGAGCCTCTGTGATACTTTTTAGTTCCACAGAGGCTCACAGAGTTAAAGGAGACACACAGAGAATTTCTGTAAAGTTTAAAATCCAAATGCAATGCGCCCCCTCAGTTTAGTTTTTCTCTTTTTCTCATTTTGGGCGACAGCCCAAACACCAATCGCAGTAGCCGACCAAACCTTTAAAATGGACGGCGAGCATTGGTTTGTCTACGCCTTTGCGCAGGGCGATCAGGTGGCATTACACATGGAATTGCTTGTTGGCCGGCGGGTAAAAAATGTCGAATTCACAGAGTACAACGGCCAAATGTTGTTCAGCACGTATTCGTTGGATTCCTTCTTTGATAAAACCATCCTGATTCCGCAAACAGGCGTTTACCTGTTGCGTATCCAGGAAAGCGGGATGGGCAAAAAAGTATGCCGGTTCACCCTACACCGTACACCGGAGGGCCCCCTCACCGCCCGCATGGACACCCGGGTGCCGTGGGACATTCGGGCGCAATCGAAGTTTCAGGTGAAAACGCGTATGATCCCTGTAGGTAAAAAAACCGACATCAGTTCGATTAGCGGCAAAGTGACGGTAAGCGCCAGCAAACTGGGCTTGAAAAATCCGGTAAGTGCCTATGCTTTCACCTTGCCGCCATACACGGTGCAGTGGGCTTATCGTATTTCGGTTGGTCAAACCCTGATGGAATCGCGGCAAAAAGATGCCGATCAGCTGACCAGCGCGCTGAATTCCGGCGCCGCCAAAATATTGCCCGTAGCGCCACCCACCGCATTAGCGGCCTTTGCCCTTGGCATGGCAATTGACCTGACGGTGCCTAAGGCAGGTGAAGATGTGGAGTATGCTTTGCTGACGGGCGAAAACCTGGAATTGTTTAAAAAACGCGAGCCGTATAAAGCCTTTATTTGGCAAGGCGATGTAAGTTCAGACGTGCAGCGCCGCTACAACCCCCTCCAGGGCAGTTACTATTTTGCTTTTCGCAGTGATAACTGGATGGATGATATCACCGTAAACATCGACATTGAGGCAGTCACCGAAACGCCTATCTTCGCCGAAGAAATTTATTTGGAACCAGCAAATTGAATACGGAGTGCGGAATACGGAGTGCGGAGTAGTTCACTATTTCGGGAAGTGAATTTGATGCACTTTTTCAATTTTTGATTTTGTTTGCAAAAAAAACCATTGCGAAATGGTGAATCACTCCGTAATCCGCACTCCGTAATCCGCATTCAAAAATGGTTGTTTCAAAAATACAAGCCGCAATAACCGACTACAAAAACTGGCTGCTACACGAACGACACCATCCCTTGGTGTATAAGTGGGAATCGGTGCAGGTGTTCCAGCTAAACTGGAACCCTGAGGATGCCGACCCGGCAGCGATGTTTGAACGGAGTTTTCAAAACAGTCAGACCCGCCGCCTTTGGCAAACGGAAAATTGGTATCCACTGCGGATGATGATCAGTTTTTGGCGGATAGAACCAGGAATGGTGCGGGCGATGTTTGACGACCTGTTCGACGAGAGTCGCGATGTGGAAGCCCGTATCGGGCGGTTTTTGTTTGGCTGCGATACACTGTTGCGTGATTTCAAGCAGTTAAACCCTACCTCAGTGGAGAATAATCATTACCACGACGACTACCGTATGATCGCGTTGTACCTGGCCTTCCGTTATCCGGAACAATATGCGCCCTACGATTTTGAAGTTTTCCAGCAAACCATGCAATATGTTCAGGCGCGGGATATTCCGCAGCAAAACGACATCGGGCGTTATTTCAAGGTCCAGCGGATAATGATGAATTTTCTGGAAAAAGACCCCGGCGTCCAGGCCGCTATGCAGCGGCATCTTGGGCCCAAAAAGTATTACCAGGGGAAAGCGCTGTTGTTGGCGGAAGATTTTTGCCAGTTCATTGCCCGGCAATACGCGCTAAACGCAACCACCTGATTGGCTCAGTAAAAAAAATAATCGTACTGTTCAACGCGCCCAGGTATTGTATTTTAAAATGCAATAGATGGCGCGTACACCGTCTTTCCAACCAATTTTTTTGCCCTCGTCATACGAGCGACCATAGTAAGAAATACCGACCTCGTAGATATGGATACCGGGAAGCCGGCTCATTTTGGCGGTCACTTCCGGCTCGAAGCCAAAACGTCTTTCGTTTAGTTCGAGGCGCTTCAGAATATCTGCTTTGAATAGCTTGTAGCAGGTTTCCATGTCCGTCAGGTTGAGGTTGGTGAACATGTTGGAAATAAAGGTCAGAAAGCGGTTGCCGATGCTGTGCCAGAAAAAGAGGATGCGGTGAGGCTTGCCACCCATAAAACGGGAGCCATATACCACGTCGGCATAGCCATCGAGGATAGGTCGCAACAGGATGTTGTATTCTGCGGGGTCATATTCCAGGTCGGCATCCTGAATAATAATGAAATCGCCACTGGCATGTTGAATACCCGTGTGCAAGGCGGCACCCTTGCCTTTGTTGACATCGTGTTCGAGGTAACGAATATTCAAGGTAGGATTTGCGTCCATGTAGCGCCGGATAGCGCCGGCCGTATCGTCTTTGGAGCAATCATTGGTAATGATCAGTTCTTTTTGAATACCATTAATCAACTCGACGGCTTTTACCTTGTCCAGGATGCGGTGGATGGTGCGTTCTTCGTTGTAAGCGGGAATAACAATGGAAAGGGTCTGAGCCATAGTAGCGTTAGTCATCAGGGTGAGTTAAACTGGGCGCAAAAGTAAGTCTAAGATTCGGGTTCGTTCAAAATTGTCATAACTGGCAAAAAAAGTTCCACATTTAACGTTTTAGAATAATTTTTGGAAAACTTTTTGCTGAAGCCTGTCGTTAGGCAAGTAGAACAAATAAACATTTTCTAATCCGCGCAAAACTGTATTACATCATGTCAGACCGCATTTCTAAATTTCGTCGGATCTGGCGTATTTCGCCCCGATTGGCTTTCGCTTACCTGCGTCGCCGGGCCACTCGCCAAGCAAAAAGATTCCTTCCTCGAGAGGAGTGGAACATCAACTGGCTTGGAGAGGAAATGCGTCCGTTCAATAGCCTGCGCTAGTCGCAGGTTTTTTTGTGCCTGTATTTCCCGCAGGTACTGATTTTCGCCCCGGTTGTGGTGGGAATGCAGGATATTTACCTGCAAAAAAGAAGCTGAGCCATGAAGATCATGCTTTTTGCCATACCCGTTTTTTTTCTCCTTATTGGTCTTGAATTGCTCATGGCCCGCCTCAAAAAGGCGCAATTATATCGTTTTAACGATGCCGTGACCAACATCAATTGCGGGGTACAGCAACAGGTAACCGGTGTGTTATTTAAAACGTTGCTTTTCGCCGGCTACCTTGGTGTTTATGAGCTTCGTATCTGGACGATCCCCGATACCTGGTGGTCCTTTGTGCTGGTATTTATCGGAGTTGATTTCTTTTACTACTGGTTTCATCGCAGCACACACGAGGTAAGCTTTCTCTGGGGCTCCCACATTGTGCACCACCAAAGCGAAGAATACAACCTGAGTGTTGCATTGCGCCAATCTGCCATTCAGGCCTTTTTTGGAAATATATTCTATCTGCCGCTGGCCTTGTTGGGCTTCAATCCGGTGACCTTCCTGGTGATGAACACGTTTCAAACGCTGTATCAATTTTGGATACACACCAAAACGATCGGGAAATTACACCCGGCCTTTGAGTACGTTTTCAATACGCCATCGCATCACCGGGTGCATCATGGCGTGAATCCAAAATATATCGACAAAAATCACGGCGGCACCCTGATCATTTTCGACCGCTGGTTTGGCACGTTTCAGGAGGAAGAAGAAACGGTGGTTTACGGTGTAACGGTGCCACTCAATAGTTGGAACCCGCTTTGGGCGCAGGTCGACTACTACGTTTGGCTGGTTAAACAACTGTGGCGGGCACCCACCTGGAACGATCGCTGGAAAATGTTGCTGCGCAAACCCGGCTGGCTGCCTGAAGCCTTGGGCGGTACCATTGAAGCCAAGCCCGTTTCGCCGGAAAAGTTTCACAAGTTTGACACGCCGGTTTCATCGACTGTGCATGGCTACGTACTGATCAACTTTGTATTGCTGATCGGCGCCACATTTTTATTTCTGGAGGCTGCGGGTAAAAGTCCGGGAATTAATCCAACCAACCTGCTGCTCACAGGTTGGATCGTCTGGACGACGGCGAGCCTGGGAGGTTTGTTGGAAAACAAACGCTGGGCACGTTGGTCGGAGCTGTTGCGCTGGGTTGCAGCGGCCGGGCTATTGTTCTACCTGTAATTTATTTTTGCCGGTCTTGCCCGCCGCCATTTTGTTTGGGCGGAGTAGGCGGGGGATTTTGTTGCGGCAATTGCAATGGAACCTTAGGCCGGTTTACCGGCGTGGGTGGCGGACTCTGATTTGCCGGTTGTTGCTGTTGTTGTTTGTCTTCCTGTTTTCGACCAAAAAGGCGGTCAAACAAGCCGCGTTTCTTTTCCGGATTGTTGTCCGGATCGTCGTTTTCGTCAAAGTAACGGTCAGCAGTTTCCTTTAAATATTGGTAGCCATTCGCTTCGAGGGAATCGCGAATGGTGGAATCCATCAACAACATATTAAGGGTGTCGGGCGACACATCGATGCGCATCGGGCAACCAAATAATGCCGCTACCTGTGGCTTGGGTTCCGGGAAACGCGCCTGGTACATTTTTACAAACGCCTTGTCGTTTGCCATTTTATGCCAAAACAAGGCTACGATAGGTAGTGCCATGGATGAACCCTGGCCCAGGCGCATGGAGCGGAACCGAACGGCCGGGCTTTCGGCGCCCACCCAGGCGCCGGTTACCAGATTGGGGTTGTAGCAAATAAACCAGCCGTCGGCCTGATTTTGTGTCGTGCCGGTTTTTCCGGCAAAATCACCCTGGTAAAGACCAAAGCCATAGCGCATGCGCCCGCCTGTTCCGGAGTTGATCACCGATTGCAGCATGCGCGTCATGGTAGCGGCCTGATCCTCGGTAAGCGCTTGAACTACAGGCGTGGGATTTTTTGCTTGTTCTTCGCCGTAATCGTAAATCACATCACCTTTTCGGGTAGTTACTTTGAGCACCAACACCGGGTCGGGCCGTTGGCCTTTGTTGGCCAGGGTGCCGTACACCTGCACCATTTCGTACAGCGAAATGTCGGCAGCGCCAAGGCTGATCCCGAACTCACGGGGAAGATTGCTCGTGATGCCCATACTACGGGCCAACTGGATGGTGCGCTCAATGCCAACGCGCTCGATCAACTGTGCGGCAATCACATTGACGGAGTAGGTGAGCCCGCCCAAAACGGAGCACCAGCCACCGTACACCTCGTCGGAATTATGTGGTTCCCAATCTTTGATCATAACCAGTTCATTGGGCAGGTAAGAGCAAGGGCGGAACGAGTCTTGCAAGGCAGCTGCGTAAACGATTGGTTTAAAGGTAGAGCCTACCTGCCGCGAACTTTTCACGTGGTCGTATTTGAAATACTTGTGGTTGGTACCACCGATCCATGCCCGCACCTGGCCGTTGGAATGGTCCATGGCCATAAAACCGCAATTCAGCAGGCAAAAGTAATAGCGCACACTATCGATGGGGCTCATAGTGGTATCCACCTCCGACCCCGTTTTGTTCCAGGAAAAAATGGTCATCGGGACCTGCTCCTCAAAATTTGCAATGATTTGCTCTTTTGACATGCCGGCCTCTTTGAGCTGGTACCAGCGATCGCTGCGCCGCATCTGGTCCTCGATCCACTTATCGTCGCCCCAGGGTTTGTCGTTTTTATAATTTTTCCAGTGCTGGTCGAAGAGCTTCTGGAGCGACTGCATTTGCTCCTGTGCGGCTTCTTCAGCATAGCGCTGCATTTTGCTGTGCAGGGTGGTGTATACCTTCAAACCGTCGGTGTAGAGGTTGTAAGGCGTGCCATCTTCTTTGGGGTATTGCTTCAGCAATTTGGGCATGACCTCGGTGCGCAAATACTCCCGGAAGTACGTTGCAATGCCCTCGTTGTTGCCATCGCGGCTATACCGCTTGGCCCCAACCGGCTTTTGCATGAGTTCTTCATACTCCGGTTGGGTGACTTTGCCTTTCTGGATCATTTCCTGCACCTGGTCCATACCGGGCTCGTTTACACGTACCGAAATTTCGAAGGAACTATTGCGCACCATTTGCTTGAGCACGATGTTTCGGCGTTTGCGCGAATTTTCAGGGTTGCGTACCGGGTCGTAAAACGTACTGGCTTTGAGCATCCCGATCAATGTGGCTGCCTGGTCGGCGGTCAGATCAACGGGTTTTTTATTGAAAAAATGACGCGAAGCCACACTGACGCCATAGCGGTCGCCGCCAAAAGGCACGGTGTTCAAGTATAAGCTGAGCAGCTCGGCTTTTGTATAAATACGCTCCAGGCGCACCGAAATGTAGTTTTCCCGGATTTTATTGATCACCAGACTCAGCCCCGGAATCGGATATTTGCGGCGCGGATACAGGTTTTTGGCCAATTGTTGGCTGAGCGTGGAGCCGCCACCCATCGATTCATTTTTTAAAATCACCCCGTAGGCCACACGGAACCAGCTCATAATGTCGATACCGCTGTGCTCAAAAAAACGCTTGTCTTCCGTTGCCAGCAAGGCCGTCACCAGGTAAGGGGATATTTTGTCGAGACCGATCGTTGTGCGGTTTTCAATATAAAAACGGCCAATCAAAACACTGTCGACAGAGTAGATTTCCGTGGCATTTGCCGTTTCGATGCTCTCCAGTTCCGAGCGGGTGGGCAATTCGCCGAAAAAACCGAGCCCTACGCTTAACACCAAAAGCAATACGAAATAAATGCCCCAGCGCACCAGCAAACCCACCCAGGCGCCCACCATGGCCGTCCGCGGGTATTGCGTTGCAAAACGCGACCAGGCATTGCGCATTGGAGCCGTGAGCACAGCCCAGCCTTTGCGCACCGGATCCAACACCGGCCGGAGTACCTCGAGTAGTTTTGCCCATGCAGTACGCACAGGTGCAGTGAGCGTGGAAATTCCGCGCCGAATAGCCTGGACAGATTGGTGTTCTGAAATGGACGAAAAAAACTTTCGCATAGGTGTGTGACGGTCCTGTTTTTGCAAACCCGGCTGGTGATAGCGGTATCGGGGGGCTACGGGCAAAAAGCTGTGGCAAATATCAACGCCTCACAGCTCGGCGAAAAAGGTGTTTTCAAGCTGCCCGGCCGGGCAAGTTTTGGATTAACGCGCGCTGGCGCAAAAGGTGTGCGAAGGTAGTAAATATTGCGGAATCGGCAGCGGGGATTAACTACTGCGCAGCTGCATCCCCAGCTCATCCAGCTGCCCCTTATCCACCGCACTTGGCGCGTCGATCATCATATCGCGCCCCATGTTGTTTTTCGGGAAAGCGATAAAGTCGCGGATCGAGTTGGCGCCGTTCATTACTGCAGCTAAGCGGTCGAAGCCAAAGGCAATGCCCCCGTGCGGCGGCGCGCCGTACTCGAAAGCGCCGAGCAGGAAGCCAAACTGGGCCTCGGCCTCTTCGGGTGTGAAGCCAAGCAGGCGGAAATTCCGGCTTTGCAGGTCGCGGTCGTGTATCCGGATCGAGCCGCCACCGATCTCCACACCGTTGAGCACCAGGTCGTAGGCGTCGGCGCGCATGCTTTTGAGCGTAGCCTGGTCGTTGCTTTCCATTTTAGGAATGTCGGCCTGCTTGGGTGAAGTGAACGGGTGGTGCATGGCGAAAAAGCGGTTGGCATCCTCATCCCATTCGAGCAGGGGGAAATCGAGCACCCAAAGCGGCTTGAAGTCCCCGGGTTGACGCAAATTCAGGCGCGTGCCCATTTCGAGGCGCAGTTCCGAAAGTTGCTTGCGCGTTTTTTCGGTTTCACCGCAGAGCAGTAGCAACATGTCGCCGGGTTTGGCGTCGCACTGCTCGAGCCATTGTTTCAGGTCTTCAGGACTGTAGAATTTGTCGACAGACGATTTGGTCGACCCATCGGCTTCGTATTTCACATACACCAGGCCGCGCGCGCCGATTTGCGGGCGTTTGACCCACTCGGTCAGTTCATCGATTTGCTTGCGGCTGTATTCGGCGCAGCCCGGCGCACAAATGCCGAGCACACTTTCAGCACTGTCGAACACCTGGAAACCTTTGCCCTGAGCCACGCTGGTCAGGTCGTTGAACTCCATGCCAAAGCGCAAATCGGGTTTGTCGGAGCCAAAACGGAGCATAGCCTCGTCGTAGGTCATGCGGGGGAAGTCCGGCAAATCGAGGCCCAATACTGATTTGAACAAATACTTGGTCAGGCCTTCAAACGTGTTCAGGATATCCTCCTGGTGCACAAAGGCCATTTCGCAGTCGATCTGGGTAAACTCCGGCTGGCGGTCGGCGCGCAGATCTTCGTCGCGGAAACATTTGACGATCTGGAAATACCGGTCGAAACCCGCCACCATCAGGATTTGCTTGAAAGTTTGCGGCGATTGCGGCAGCGCGTAAAACTGCCCCGGATTCATACGTGAAGGCACCACAAAATCGCGGGCGCCTTCCGGCGTTGATTTGATCAGAAAGGGGGTTTCGATTTCGGCAAAGCCCTGCTCCGAGAGGTACTTCCGAGTTTCGATGGCCAATTTGGAACGAAACAGGATATTCTGCTGCACGGTGTTGCGGCGCAGATCGAGGTAGCGGTATTTCATGCGGAGTTCGTCGCCTCCGTCGGTATCGTCCTGGATGGTAAACGGGGGTGTTTTGGCCTTATTCAGGATTTTGAGTTCGTCCACCTTGATTTCAATTTCCCCGGTTGGGATCTTCGTGGTTTTGGCGGCGCGTTCGATCACAGTGCCACTGGCCTGCAATACAAATTCGCGGCCCACACTGCGCGCAATGGCAAAAAGCTCGGGGGCGGTATAATTTTCGTCAAAAACCAATTGGGTGATGCCGTAGCGGTCGCGCAGGTCAATCCAAAGCAGACCGCCTTTGTCGCGGATGGTGGCGGCCCAGCCGGAAAGGGTTACCGTTTTGCCGGCATCGGCCAGGCGGAGTTCGTTGCAGGTGTGGGTTCTGTACATTTTTTTAGTTGTTATAGATATGGCGGGCTAGCCGCTACTATTCGTTTCTAATTTTCCAAAAGATGGTTGATTTTGAAAGTGTTGGACTGACTTGTGGTGGTTTTATTGGAGTTAAGTCACTCCATTTAGTCAACCCCACCCCCATCCCCTCCCCCCTAGGGAGGGGCGCCTGATCCCGCTTAACTATTTGATTCCACAAACGGTAGCAGAACATTTTTTGAGGGCAAGCCCCCCTCCCCGCTGGGGGAGGGGATGGGGGTGGGGTTGAACCAGGCAACACTGGAAGTCCAATTAAACCGCCACAATTCAGTCCAACACTTTCAAAATGATTCAATCAACGTTTAGGCAATTTCGAGCCCCGGGGCCCGAAAAGTTCGCAAAGGTACACGAAAGCCGTACAATCAACGTTCATCCTTTCCAACAAAAACAGGGACTTTCTGTCGTTGTAGCCCTATTTTTGCCAACTTCTAAAAAATCCATTTTTTTCATGCAACACCACGTGGATATCGAAGCGCTGAACTACCAGATTCAACAGGAAAGCGCTTTTCTGGAAAAGTTGACCGCTGAAACCGGAAAGCTGATCATTGGCCAGCAAACCATGCTCGACCGGCTGCTCATTGGACTGCTCACGCGCGGCCATATTTTATTGGAAGGCATGCCCGGTTTGGCCAAAACACTGGCCATAAAAACCCTGGCCCAGGCGGTCGATGCCAAATTCAGCCGTATTCAGTTTACACCTGATTTGTTGCCTGCCGATGTGCTGGGCACCCAGATCTACAATCCGGCGCGCTCGGAATTTACCGTGCAAAAAGGTCCGATTTTCGCCAATTTCATTCTGGCCGACGAAATCAACCGCGCGCCGGCCAAAGTCCAAAGCGCCTTGCTTGAGGCTATGCAGGAGCGGCAGGTAACCATCGGCAAGGAAACCTTCGAGTTGGAAGAACCTTTTTTGGTATTGGCCACTCAAAACCCGATCGAGCAAGAGGGCACCTACCCACTGCCAGAAGCGCAGGTCGACCGTTTTTTGCTCAAGGTGAAAATCGGCTACCCGGAAAAAGAGGAAGAGCGCGCCATTATTCGACTCAACCTTGCGCAAACGCAGCAGCATATACAACCGGTAGTGTCGAAAAATGCACTGTTGAGCGCCCGCGACGTGCTGCACAAAATTTACATGGATGAAAAAATCGAGGAGTATATCCTCGATATCGTCATCGCAACACGCGAGCCGGCCCGGTACAAACTCCATAGCTTGGAGCCATTAATCAGTTACGGCGCCTCCCCCCGGGCCAGCATTTCCCTGGCACAGGCAGCGCGCGCGATGGCTTTTTTAAAGCGCCGCGGCTATGTGATCCCCGATGATGTGCGCGCCATTTGCGCCGATGTGCTGCGCCACCGCATTGGACTTACTTATGAAGCGGAAGCGGAAAATATTACTCAGGAGGATATTATCGAAAAAGTGCTGAGCACGGTGGAAGTGCCCTAACCATTGTTTTAACAAACCGATTTTGACTGTGATAATTTGTTCTAATCATCGATTTACCCGGGCAATGCTGTTTTTCTCCCTGTTGCTTTGCCCTGCCTTGTTTTTTGCCCAGCAAAACAAGCCTTCGGCAAAAAAGCCCGTCGCACCGCCAACCGCTGCGTCGCAGGATACCTCCATTACCAACCTGTTCGACGCCGGTAGTAAAATCCAGTGGGTGCGTTATTTCCGGGGCCGCCTCGACGATGTTTCCGAAGTGCTGCTTTCCCTGGGCTATGACGGCAGCGATTGCCGCGGATACCTGGAATATGCCGAAAGTAAAGACCGGTTTAAACTGACAGGTAAACTGGACGGCGCCATTCTTATCCTGGACGAAAGTGATCCCCGGGGCATGATCACCGGCCATCTGACCGGCACCTTGCAGGCAGACCAGATTAATGCTGAGTGGACCAACGCTGTGAACACGCTCGGCAGTCGTTTGGAGGCCGCAGAAGCAAAGTCAAAAAATGCCCTGAACAAACCCTGCGGCTACAACAAATGGGTGAGCCGGTACATTGCCCGCTGGAACAATGCCCGGGTCGATTTTACCCTCGCCCGGGTCAACAACGGCCTGCTGAATGGCTACCTCTGGATTGAGGCCGACGATAAAACCTACACCATTGAGGGGCGGATTTCACCCGATGACCAATACGAACTCCGTGCCGTTTTGCCCAATGGAAAAACGGCCGCTCAACTGCAAGGAAGCCTAAAAGACCCGCAGTCGACCGATTGCCTCTGGGTAGGTTCCGGTGAAAAGCGCACAATTAAGATGCTGCTGCGCTACAAATACCAGGTGGGTTGCCTGGAATATGCCGACTATACTTCCAGCTACGACGCGATTTATCCGCGGACGGAATGCGCCGGCTGCAATGTGATACTCGATCAGCGTTTAAACGAATGGGTCAGTCAATGCAAAACAACCATTGCTGCACAGAAAAAAACGGAGACACCCCAAAACCGGAATGCCCAACGGGCGAGTGCCTGGTATGAAGTGACTTGCTGGACGGAAACGATCTTTTGCGGCTACCTCACCTTTGCCGAATCCTGGAGTGAAAAAACCAAAGGGCAATCGTTCAACTTTGACCTCCGCACGGGCAAGGAGATTGTGTTTGACGACCTGTTCAACAAGACGTTTGACGCCAAGGAGTGGTTCGCCAGCTATGCCCGCAAAGAATCACCCAAGATGTCCAAGTTTGCCCAGGACCCGAAATTTCGCGAATGGCTTCAAAAAGAAGGATTCCCAATGTTTACCATTCGCCGTGATGGCCTGGAACTGAGTACACTGTTCCACCCGATTTATGGCCAGTACAATCTGACGGTCCCCTATCAACTCCTAAAACCCTACATGCGCCGCGATAACCCAATTGCCGACCTGGTGAAATAGGACTTATTCAATTTACGATCTACGAATTACGAATTACGATTTGTACATCTTTTCAGAAAATGGGAATTCCTCACTTGTAATATATACTAATGAAAATAACAACCCAACCGAGTAAGGTGAACAATTCGTAAATCGTAATTCGTAGATCGTAAATTCGTTTTTAATGCTGCTTAGGCAACGCACCCCAATATCAACACATGGACACCACCGAGCTGTTAAAAAAAGTACGCAAGATCGAGATCAAGACGCGTGGGTTGAGCAGGAACCTCTTCACCGGGGGCTACCACAGCGCCTTCAAGGGTCGGGGTATGTCGTTCAGCGAAGTGCGTATTTACCAGCCTGGTGATGATGTGCGCACGATCGACTGGAACGTGACTGCCCGCACCGGGGAGCCCCACGTGAAAATATTTGAGGAGGAGCGCGAGCTGACCGTCATGCTGATGGTGGATATCAGCGCCTCGTCGTTTTTCGGCAGTACCGGCCAGTCGAAAAAAGAAGTGATGACGGAAATTTGCGCGGTATTGGCTTTTTCAGCAATTGCCAACAACGACAAGGTCGGCCTGCTCCTGTTTTCCGACCGGGTCGAATTGTTCATCCCGCCGCAAAAAGGCCGCCAGCACAGCCTGCGCCTTATCCGCGAACTGCTGAACCTCGAGCCTGTAGGCAGCGGCACCGACCTGGGGGCTGCCCTCCAGTACGCCCGCAATGTATTGCGCAAACGCAGCGTTTGTTTTATCCTGTCTGATTTTCTGACCGCAGATTACGAGGCGCCGC
Organism: Lewinellaceae bacterium; assembly: GCA_020636075.1. Classification (GTDB taxonomy): domain Bacteria; phylum Bacteroidota; class Bacteroidia; order Chitinophagales; family Saprospiraceae; genus M3007. Next base: position 451,606 of record JACJYO010000003.1, read on the forward strand.
TGCGTATTTTTTCCCGCCGGCACGACTGTATCGGCCTGCACAGTTGGGATATGCGCGAACGAACCCTGCCTGATGTCGGTCTCGTGCGGGTGGCCGATGCCGAGTCCGGCTCGATCAGTTGGGTGGACACCTCTGATGCAGCCTTCCGAAAAGCCTATACGCGGCGTTTTGAAGAGCGCACGCAGATGACCCGGAGTTTGTTTGGCCGCGCCGGCGCCGATTTTCTCAGTATCCCCACTACCGATTCATATGCGCAAGCCTTGCTGCGTTTCTTTGAACAGCGCGCGCACAGGCAATGAAACATTGAGTGAATTGTTTTACATCGAAAAATGACGACAACAATACCGTGATCAACCGCAACCACATATCCACCTTTTTTCTGCTTGGCCTGCTTTTGGGCGCAGCAGGTTTGCACGCCCAAAACGATGCGGTAGCTGCCTTCGACAGTGGTTATGTGGAAACCGGCAATCCTTTTGTACTGCATATCAGCGTTCCGCAAGATTACGGGCAACCCGAACAGGTTGATTTTTCCCCTTGGGATACCTTGTTGCCATCCCAAAACATCATCAACCAGACCGGCTGGCAACAGGCCAACGGCCGCTGGGTCAAGCATTTTACCCTGCTCGCTTTCGACTCTGCCCAACTCGAACTGCCCCCGCTGGGTCTGAATTTTGCCGGAGGCGATTATCTGCAAACCAATACGCTCAGCCTGAACGTATTGCCCACCCCGGCCCCGAACGACCCCGCCGAAATGCAGGAGATCAAAGACATCTACCGTGAACCGCGAAACTGGCTGGATTTTCTGGTGCCCTATTGGCCGATCGCGGCGGGTGTACTCCTGTTGGCGTTGGCTATTTGGTGGCTGCTGCTTCGAAAGAAAAAAACTGGCCTGGAAGGGGAACGGCTGATCCGGCAGGCGCCGCACGAGCTGGCCCTGCGTAAACTCGCCGATCTGGAACGCCAACGCTATTGGCAACAAGGCCAGCTGAAAATTTATTATTCCGAGCTGACCCACATTGCCCGGGAATACCTCGAGCGCCGCTACCGGGTGCAGGCACTCGAATCACCTTCCGACGAAATGTTGCAGGCCTTGCAAAAAACGGACTTGCCGGAATATTGGCTCCCCCCGTTGACGGAGTTGCTGCGCTGGGCCGACCTGGCAAAATTTGCCAAAGGCACGCCACCTGAAACATATCACCTGCAGGCTTTTGAAAATGTTCGCAGGTTAGTGGAAAAAACCAAACCACAACCGCAGGAGCCTGAAACCGCAGAACCAACCCTGACAAATTAACAGCCCATGTCACTTGCTCAACCCTTCTGGCTATTATTGTTGTTGGTGTTGCCGTTGCTGGTGCGGCACCATTACCGGCGCAACCGGCAACGCAGCCTGGTGCTGTACCTTCCGCAACGCCCCGGTTTGCCGGTCCGGGCAAGCTGGCGGGTTTGGCTGCGCCGCTGGGTTCCGGGTATGCGCTGGGTCGTTTTGGCGCTGTTGGCATTGGCCATGACCCGTCCGCAGCGCCAATGGCAGGAGCAAAAAATACAAGCCGAAGCGGTCGATATCATGCTGGCACTCGACATTTCGCCCAGCATGCTGAGCCGCGATTTTGAGCCCGACCGGCTGCAAGTGGCAAAACGCGTAGCCTCAGAATTTGTGGAAAAACGCCCCTACGACCGCCTGGGGCTGGTGGCATTTTCTGCCGAAGCCTTCACCCAATGTCCGCTGACGACCGACCGCCGTGTGGTACAGCAATTTTTGCGCGACCTGACTGTAGGCCGGCTCGAAGACGGTACCGCAATTGGCATGGGCCTGGCGACCGCCATCAACCGGCTGAAAGACAGCCCATCGAAGAGCAAGGTTGTTATCCTGCTCACGGATGGCGAAAACAATGAAGGCTACATTAGCCCCATGGCGGCAGCCGAAATGGCGCAAACGCTCGGCATACGCGTGTACACCGTCGGCATCGGCACCAACGGGATCGTGATGTCGCCTGTGCGGCGTTACCCCGATGGCACCTACGATTTCGCGCCGCGTCACATGGCCTTCGACACGGATCTGCTGGTGGAAATGGCGGAAAAAACCGGCGGAAAATTTTACCGCGCCTGGTCAGAAAATGAGCTGAAGGGCATTTATGATCAAATCGACCGTCTGGAAAAAACCAAAATTGATGTGACCACCATCCGGCGGACCACCGAATACTTTCACTGGCTCGTTGGCGCCGCGGTAGTTATTTTGTTGCTTGAACTGATGATGCGCTGGGTCGTTTTACGCTCGGTGACGATTTGATAAAGGTCTATTAAATAAATAACTGTGCTGCAATTCGAACATCCATATTTTTTACACCTGCTGTGGGCCTTGCCGTTGGCTGTGCTGCTCTGGCAACTGTACCGCTGGTGGCGCCGTCGGGCCCTGAGCCGGGTGGGGATGCCCCGCTCGGTGGCGCGGGTGTTGCCGGGCTGGTCGGGCGTTCGTTTTTTTGTAAAAAATAGTCTGATCGCGCTGGCGCTTGTTTTGTTGGCGTTTGCCTGGGCAAATCCGCAGCGCGGTGCCAAAAAACAGCCGGTGACCCAGAAAAGCGCCGATGTGTTTATCGCGCTCGACATTTCGCAGAGCATGCTGGCGGAAGATGTCGCGCCCAGCCGGCTGGAACTGGCAAAATCCTTTGTTCGAAAACTGATCATTGCCTTGCAGGGTGAACGCATCGGACTGATTTTCTTTGCCGGAGACGCCTTTTTGCAAATGCCGCTTTCCACTGACTATGCCGCAGCAGATATGTTTGTGGCGAGTGCCAGCACGGATATGATCACCGCCCAGGGCACCGACATTCCGCGGGCCATCGATCTGGCTACCGAGTCGTTCGACCCCGACCCCGGAGGCGGCCGGGCGCTTGTTCTGATCACCGATGGCGAAAACCACGAGGACGATGCCGTAGACCGCGCCGCGTCGGCCTATGCCGATGGGTTGGTCATCCTGGCAGTTGGCGCCGGCACGGAAGCCGGCGGGCCTATTCCTGCCGGATTTTCGGGCAGCAGCGGGCAGTACAAGCGGGATGAATCCGGTGAGATCGTGCGCACACGCCTCGACCAGGCAGCACTGAACCGCCTGGCAACCAGTGGCGGCGGTGCGGCCTACCGACTTACCCAGGGCGATGCCGCTATTCAGGCAATCCGGCGGGAAGTGGGGCGCCTGCAAAAACGCACGCTCCAGCTGCGGTCGTTTTCGGAGTTTGAGTCGTACTACCAGTGGTTTTTGCTACCGGCTTTTTTGTTGCTGGCTTTGGAAGGCTGGCTGGGCTGGCGAAGCCGACGTGCGCCGGAGCGACTGGTGTAGTTATTTGAAAATTTGATTTGAAATTGGAGAAGAAAAATTTGAAATTTGAAAAGGAGGCGAGGGTCACACTACTGGACATTTTTATGTCGCACAGATTTAACACAGAAAATTACGCAGATTTCACGCAGAATTTTCTGTGTTAAATCTGTGCAAACTAATCTGTGTAAAATCTGCGAGAAAAATGTCCATTAGTATAGGCTAGGGCTCTAAATTGGCATAGATTCCAGTTTAGCCACCTGGAGACCTTACAAAATACACGTGATGAAAAACATAGAAAAATATAGTTTTTTTATAGTAATTCTATTGCTGGCGCAAACATTGCCTGCGCAGTCGGCACATTCCCTCCAACGCGAAGCTGACCGCCAATATTCCAAATCAAACTATCGGAATGCAGAGCAAGGCTACCGGAAAGCCAGCGAAAAAAAAGCCAATGACCCCGCGTTGCTTTACAACACCGGTAATGCTATTTACCAGCAGGGCAACTACGCTGCTTCCGAGCCTTTTTTTGAAAAGGCAGCCCAATCGGCAAAAGAACCTGCCAAACGCGCCGATGCCCTGCACAACCTGGGCAATGCTTACCTGAAACAGCAGAAATACCGGGAGGCGGTAGAAGCCTACGAAAACAGCCTGCGCCAACGCCCGGGTGACTCCGAAACCAAAGTCAACCTGCAACTGGCCAAGAAAAAACTTCAGCAACAACAGCAAGAACAGCAACAACAAAACCAGCAAAATCAACAGCAAAACAACGACCAACAAGACCAACAACAACAGCAGCAAAATAACGACCAGCAGAATCAGCAACAGCAGAATCAGCAACCCAATGAACAACCCCAGCAACCCGACCAGCAACCTCAACAACAACAACAGCAAGATGGTCGTATGACGCCCGAGCAGGCAAAACGCCTTTTGGAAACAGCCGTGGCGCCGGAAGACCGGCGTAATGCCAAAAAATACAGGGAGCAGGAACCGGGGAAACATCAGGTACGCCCGAAAAAAGATTGGTAAAGCATTTTTTGGAGTTTCTGGTTGGAAGGTTTCTGGTTAGAAGGTTGTGGGTCAAAGGGTTGCATGGCTGCCGGTAATTGTGGACTTTTGCACTTTGACCATCAACTTAAAGAATCAGAGGGCTAAAAACTTTTCAAATTTCAAATTGAACTTTTCAAATTTGACTTCAAAGAAATTTCCAAACAGGGATTACCTCTCAAAAAGTCAAAAGTTCAATTTGAAAAGTCTAATTTGAAAAGTGCCTGCCCCCCTAACCAGCAATCTTCTAACCATACACCCGATATGCACGAAAAAGGTATTCCAACCGTAGACCTCTCCAAATTTGTGAAAGGATCTCCTGAAGACAAAAAACAATTTGTACATGATCTGGGCAAGGCCTTTCACGAAGTTGGCTTCGTAGCGGTCGTTAATCATGGTATTCACAAACAACTGGTCGACGGGTTTTACAATGCTTCCAAAGCATTTTTTGCCCTTCCTGATGCTGTCAAGGCCCAATATGAAGTACCCGGACTGGCCGGGCAACGGGGCTTTACGTCTTTTGGAAAAGAACATGCCAAGCAGTCCAAAGTAGCCGACCTGAAGGAGTTTTTCCAGATCGGGCAGGAGGTGCCGGCAGGGCACCCTTTGAAAGCCGAATACCCGGAAAATGTTTCCGTTTCCGAAACGCCGGAGTTTACCCAGTTGGGCCGGGAGTTGTACCAGGCATTCGAAAAAGCGGGTGGTCAACTGCTGGAGGCCATTGCAATTCACCTGGACCTCGCGCCGGATTATTTTGCCCAATACATTGCACAGGGCAATTCCATCCTCCGCTCCATTTACTACCCGCCCATTACCACCGAGCCTGCCTCCGCTATCCGCGCCGAGCAACACGAGGATATCAACCTGATCACCCTGCTGGTGGGCGCCAGTGCCGGGGGCCTGGAACTCCTGAATTCGGAGAACAAATGGATGCCGATCATGCCGGAGGCCGATGAAATTGTGATCAATGTGGGCGATATGCTCCAGCGCCTCACCAACGACTACCTGAAAAGCACCACACACCGTGTAGTCAATCCGCCCCGGGAAGAATGGCATCTGCCTCGGTTGAGTATTCCGTTTTTCCTGCACCCGGTCAGTAGTATGCGCTTAGACTGCCTGTCTGCCTGTGTGACCGCCGACAATCCGCTTCACTACGAGCCAATTTCCGCCGGGGAGTACCTGGACGAGCGCTTGCGGGAGATTGGGTTGAAAAAGTGAGCGTGTAATATACTTAGGGAGATTGGGCCTTTGCCGGGAATATTTACGCGCAAATCACAATCTAATTTGGCCATATTATCTCCGAATAAAGCCCGTAGGGCTGACATTTTTGAAGAAAACAATGCCTCTCATCTTTCCAAACGCCGTAGGCGTGGCATTATAATGTCGCACCTACGGCGCTATTATTTCTACGATCATAAATTTCTACTAATCGGGTAGGAGGAGGGCGTTAGCCCTCCGTCCCCCCACACCACCGGACGTACGGGTCACGTATCACGGCGGTTCGTTAGAGCATAACGGTCTTGGGCATTTCGAATTTACCCTTTTTTTGTTCCGCTCGCTTCCTGCTTGGTCATGCAGTCCTGTGTTAAGCACTCCTACCGTACCTTCAGTTTCCGACCTATTCTTTGGTAGTGAGTTTCCGGTTTCCCGAAATTGGCTGCCTCTTCTCAGGTACTAATGAGCTCATCTCGGATTCCACTCTAACGTTCGGCCCTTCTCCCGAAGGCATTCGGGATACTATGGCCTCTGCTGACTTCTGCCGCCTTATGCTCCGGCACTCGCGCGCGCCTCGCTTCCGGCTGTCGCAGACCTCCCCGGGTAAGAACGCAGACCTTCATCCCATGTACCTGCCGCATTTACCACAGTGCGTTCCGGGCAGCGGTCGGGTTTCGTTTTGTTTGGCAAACTCACCCACGCATCATGGCCTTATATGCGATTTCTGTTCGTCAGGTCGGGACTTTGCCACCGGCTTCCTTCAGATTCCGCCTCGCGACGGACACCCTTGCCTTTGGCTAATACTCCTCGCTGCCAAGCGTATAGCGGACTTACACCGCCAAGTCTGCGCCCATGCCGGGCGCACCAAAAATGTCAGCCCTACGGGCTTAGGTGGTGGGCGACTAAACACATTTTGCCAATGATTCGCATATTTTTATGCTGAAAGACTCGGGTGGACAACCTCATTGTTCGCGCTCTGAAACCTTTCCTGGACTTTGGAAAAGTTGCGCCAACAAAGGTTGCACCAACGCTGCCCGTTTCGCATCCCAGGTTTCCAACGTCAGGTCCGCAGTGGACCCCGTATTGGGCGTAGTGCGCGCCAGATCCAGCATTTTTTCCCGTTCGGGGTTGCTGAAGCGGCTGAACGTGCGCCGCAACACCGGCAGCATTTCGGGAAAAATCACGGCATCCAAACCACCCACCCAATCATCCAGTATCTGCCAAAGGGTGGGTTGGTGGAGCAACAACAGGCCACTCCCGTTCAAAAATCCGTCGAGCCATTGGGCCGCTTCGAGCGTGGGCTGGGCCCGGGATAGCCGAAATTGCATGGTGAGGGCAGTTTCGGCAGTTGTCTGCGCTTTCTGCTCAAACAACAAGCGGCTGCCCAGGCCGGCCAGCAGCGGGGCCCCATGGGTTGAAATCTGCACCAAAGCAGCCTGCCAGGCAGCTGCGTAGGCCTCCGGGCGCCACAAGTGTATACCGCGGTTGACAGCCAGCACATCCCGGAGTATTTCTGCGGCCACGGTTTCATTGACCGCCCGGCAGGCTGCCGGAAGTTGGATACACAAGCGCGGCACAATTTGCTCCAACAGTTGTTCAATGCCCTCCAGGTCAAGTTGGCGGGCATGCCCGTAGCGCAGCACTTCCACCAAGGGGAGTACGGTTTGCGCCAGGTCGAGGCTGTCTTGTGCCAAAGCGGTCACCGTGCGCAGTTTTTTCACCAGTGCGGGCAAGGCCGCCCCCAGATCGGCTTTCAGCACGGTATCGAACAGGTCTACCAACTCGGACAGGCGATTGGTTTCCCGCATCCGGTATACGGCCTTGCGACCTGCTGCAACTTCAACCGTATTGCCCAATGCCCCGGCTTCGATGAGCTGAATTTCAAAGTCGGGCATCCACTGGAGTGTCCAATGCTCGTGAAACCCGCCTTCTTTCCGGCCACCGACTGCCTCTGGCTTGCCCCATGGAATATTGAGGAGGCGAAGCCGGTGCAGGAGTCTGCTTTTTTGCGTGTGGGCGCTTTCGCGCAAATCGAGTTGCAGGCTTTGGGATTCCGTTTGCAACTTCAGCCGGGCGCTGCGCACCTGCGCTTCAAAATCGGCGCGCAGTGGCACCAGCGGCGTCGAAGGCGGCACGGCGCCCAGGACATCGCCGGTTACCAGTTGCTGCTCGATCAGTTCGTATGGTTTTTCAGCCCCTTCGCAAAGCACCGTAATGGCCGCTTCGCGCAATTCCTCAATTCCGGGAAGGGCGGTGTGGCGCAGGGCGGCAAGGGTTTCCGACAAACGCACCGCTTCGATCACTTGCGACGAAGCCGCCGTCATGTCCTTCGTTCGAAGCAACTGTGCCGCTTTGGAAAACCAAAGGACATGCGGGCTCGTGCTTTCGGAAGTATGCGTTGAACAGTTCCAAAGGATCTGATACCAGGCCGGTGCTAGCACGCCGGCGCCGTAGCCGCTTTGTGCACCCAGCCGGTCGAACGACCAGGGTATCCAGGTCGTTTGGGTTTTAACTTTTTTCAGGCCTTTCAGCAGGTTTTTATCCGCCGCAATTTTGACCTGTTCCGTATCAGCCAACGCCGGACTGTGCCAGGCGCCGCACACGATGGCTATTTTTTTAAAACCTTCTTTTTGCGCGTTGCGCAAACACTGGCGCATGTACGCTTCGCGCAATAGCGTTTCGCGGGTTTCGGCAATCCCACGGTGTACTTTCTGCTCCCGCAAGGCACGCATCAGTTCCAAAACCACCGCAAAAGTTTCCGCTGTGCCTGCCGGCCCCCGTTCAAACATGGCCTCCCACCAGCGTTCCGGGTCGGCGTAACCGGCAAGGCGGGCAATTTCAGTGAAGGGATCAGTGGGCGCTGTCTTTTCGGCCCATCCCAACTGCAGTTGAACAGCACTATCCTCCTCCGGGCGTAAGGCAAAGGTTAGTTCCATTGGGAGGTCCATGAACCGTACCGGAATATTGTGCTGAAGCCCGAAGCGGATCGCCTGCCATTCCGGCGAAAATTCCGCGAAAGGGAAAAAGGAAGCTTGATGCAGATTTTTTGGATTGTAAACCAGCAAAGCTACAGGTGGCTGCATATCCGGATCATTCACCAAACTGAGCAACGCTTCCCCTTCCGGTGGCCCTTCCACCAGGATCAGGTCGGGCGGCGCAGCTTCCAAAGCCCGCAGCATACTTAGCGCAGAGCCGGGGCCGTGGTGGCGAATGCCGAAAATGATGGGTGCGTGCATATTTTTTTTAATAATTGCCAGACAAGATCTACCTATTCAACGTTTCCTGTTTATCCGTTTTTTACAAAAAAGATTAACCCGGATTATCCGAAATTTGTTTGAACCCAAACCTCGGGCCTAACTGTTCATAACCCTAACCGCAATCTGTAAATCTTCCACAAACATGGCCAAATTACAACTTGCCGCTCTACTCTTGTTCCTGCTCCTTGCTCTGGGCAACAGCGACAATCCTGCATCACCACCCGGTACCATCGCCATCCCGCCAACCCCACAACGTGCCGGCGACCCTGCCGCCGGCTACGAGTATTTGCTGTACGGCGACATGGTAGGGCGCGGTATTCCCCTGGCGGTATTCCGGCAAGTGTCGGGTGGCGACAGTCCCGACGATTTGGGCCGCAGCGGCGACAGCCAGGGCATTCCGTTCCAATTTAACGTGGTGGAAGCGCCCGGCGGCGTTAAGGTGGTGGCGCCAACCTGCCTGAATTGCCATGCCGAAAAACTCAACGGTACGCTCGTCGTTGGCCTGGGCAACAATACCAGCGACCATACCTACGACCATGCCGGCAATTTTCGCGCAGCAGATTTCGCCGTGCAGCTTCGTTTCGGTAAAAAGTCGCCCGAATGGGAGGCTTATTTCCCGCTCAGCCGCGGCTACAAAGCCGTAGGGCCCTACATTCAAACCAAAGTGCGCGGCCCTAACCCTGCGGATAAAATTTTTGCCGCACTGGCCGCCCACCGCAACGCCGACGACTTGAGCTGGCTGCCTGAAGCGCAATTCGAAGTACCCGTGGAAGTGGTGCCTACCGATGTGCCGGCCTGGTGGTTGCTCAAGAAAAAACACGCCCTGTACTACAACGGCCTGGGCACCGGCGACTTTGCCCGGCTTTCCTCAGCCTCCGGCATGCTGGTGATGGCCGACAGTGCCGAAGCGCGCCGGATCGACGAAAAAATGGTCGACCTGATCGCCTGGATACGAACGATCGAACCCCCGGCCTATCCGTTCCCGGTTGACGCAGCACTGGCCGAACAAGGGAAACTGCTTTTTGAAAAAACTTGCAAAAAATGCCACGGCAATTATGGCGACGACGCGAGCTACCCCAACCTGGTGGTCAAACTCGACATTGTCGGTACCGACAGCATGCTCGCACAAGCCTACCGGCAATACCCGGAATACACGGAGTGGTACAACCGCAGCTGGTATGCGCAGGGGCCGCACGGGGCAGAACTCCGGCCTACCTGGGGCTACGTGGCCCCACCGCTCGACGGGGTGTGGGCCACGGCGCCCTACCTGCACAACGGCTCAGTGCCCACCATAGCCGACCTGCTCAACAGCCCACAGCGACCGGTGTTCTGGAAACGCTCCTTTGACAACAGCGACTACGACGCCGAAAAACTGGGCTGGAACTATACCACAGCGTCCAAACAAAAAGATGGTGAAACCTATGACACTACCCTGCCGGGCTACGGGAATGGCGGGCATACGTTCGGGGATAAGTTGAGTCCCGAAGAGCGCAAAGCAGTCTTGGAATATTTGAAAACCCTGTGAGCCCGATCAGTGCGTCCGCCAGAAATAGGGCATGAACAGGATAAGGACAGAAAACAGCTCCAGGCGGCCGAGCAACATCAGCACGGACAATACCCACTTGCCGGCATCCGGAATTTTGGAAAAATTGTCCAACGGACCTACCTGACCAATACCAGGGCCGACATTGCCCAGGCAAGTGGCTACAGCGCCAATAGCTGTGAGCAGCGGGTCTTTGAAATCGGCTAAGATGATTGTCATGATCAGGGAGCCGATCAAAAACAGGATCATGTAGATCAGCAGAAAAACAAGGATGTGGGTCAGAATGCGCGGTGCAACCAGTTGCCTGTCGATCTTGATCCGGATGAGCGCCTTGGCGTGCAGCAGGCGTTTGAACTCCAAAAAGGAGTTTTTGAAAAACACCAGGTGCCGGATAACTTTTATGCCCCCGGCTGTGGAGCCGGCACAGGCGCCGACAAATAACAAAATGAAAAAGAGCAGCGTCAGGGCCGGTGTCCAGGCCGTATAGTCGGCCGTTACGAATCCCGTGGTAGTTAAAATGGACAGGATTTGAAAGGCGGAATCGCGAAAGGCTTGTTCAAAGGGCAGATCGGTCAGGTTGTACACTGTAGTGGTAACCAGCGCGATCAAAATAATGACCAGCAGGAAATAGGCTTTAAATTCATCACTGCGCCACACTTTGTGGAACCGGCGTGTCAGCCCGTAATAGATCACGGTATAGTTTACACCGGCCATGAACATAAAAAAGGTAATGATATACTGGATGGCAGGCGATTGATAATAGGCAATGCTGGCATTTTTGGTAGAAAAGCCGCCTGTGGCCATGGTGGTAAAGCTGTGGTTTACGGCATCGTAAAAATCCATGCCGTACATGTAGAGGAGCAGGCAAAGCGCCACGGTAAGCCCAACGTAGATCAGCCAGAGGCGCTTGGCTGTTTCCTTGATCCGGGGGTGGATCTTGTCGGAGGTCGGGCCGGGCGCTTCAGCGACGAACAACTCAACGCCACCAATACCCAACAGCGGGAAAATGGCCACCGTCAGCACAATGATCCCCATACCGCCGATCCATTGGGTCAGGCTGCGCCAAAACAATATTCCCTTGGGTACTGCTTCGATATCGTTCAATACCGAAGCGCCGGTGGTGGTGAGCCCGGAAACACTTTCAAAAAATGCGTTGGCCAGGTCGGGCATGGTATCGCTCAGAAGGTAGGGTATCGCGCAGACAAATGAAACTGCAAACCAACCCAGCGCAACGATCAGGTACCCTTCCCGTTTGGCAATGTTGTCTTTTTGCTTGGCTTTTTTCCAGTACAACAAGCGCCCGGCAACTACGGTAAAAAGCGCCGACCAGAATAATGGAAGCGCGTCGCCGCTGTCGTAGATTAAACACACCGGGAGCGTTAGCAGCATGAACACCCCGATACCGATCAGGACTACGCCGATTACATTGGATACGATCCCAAAGTTTATCATGAAGTTGTTGGCGGGTGTTTTGCTTTGCACGTAATTTAAATGTTTTTGCTGGCGCTAAATCCGGCTGGTTTGGTGCAGGATTTTTTACACGGTTTTAATGTGATTTTGATTTTTAGGTCAAATTTTGGAGCAACGCCACATCGGAAGCCTGCTTCCGATGTGGCGTTGCCGAAGTAAAACTTCGGGTTACTTAAATATTTCTTCCACTTTATGAATAGCCTCCGGCAGGGCGAAGACGATAACCTTGTCGTTGATCTCAAACTGAAAATCGCCGTTGGGGATATAAGCTTGCTCGCCGCGCACCACACCGGCAATGACTGATTTTTTGGGCATGTGCAACTCCTGGATCGAGTGGGTGAGCAGGCGGTTGCGTTTGTGCACGACAAATTCGATCATTTCGGCGTCTACGCCGTGCAAGCTGACAATGGCTTCCACCTGGCCTTTGCGCACATAGCGGAAGATTTCGTTGGCAGCGATCAGTTTTTTATTGATGATCGTATCTACGCCGATGTTCTGGGAAATGTGCGTGTAATTTACATTGTCGACCATGGCAATCGTTTTGTACACGCCTATTTCATCGGCCATCAGGCTGGTGATGATATTCGTTTCAGAGTTCGGGGTAAGCGCCAGGAATGCGTCCATTTTGTCGAGCCCCTCTTCCTTCAACAGATCAACATTGCTGGGGTCGCCGATGACGATCAGGGTATTGTGCAGGCTTTCCAAAAATTGCTTGCCGGCCTCCTTGTCGGCCATGACAATCGTAACCGCATAGTCGTTTTCAATGAGTTGGGCGGTGCGCAGGGCAATGGCCGTACTGCCGATGATCATTACCCGTTTGATGGGCCTGAACTGGCTGCCGGCGAGGTTCATGGCGCCGTCCACAAAGCGGCTTTTCGCCACGAGGTAGAGGTAGTCGCCGCCGCGCAACACCGTGTTTTTATCCGGGATAATGGTTTCCTGGCCGCGCAGGATGGCAATGCTTTTAAAATCAAAATCGGGGTTGAGTCCGTCAATTTCCGCAATGGTTTTATTGATCAGCGGGCAGGTAGTCCCGGCCTTAAAGCCAACTACCGAGATTTTCCCTTTTTCAAATTCAAACACATCGGTAAATGAGCCGCGTTGCAGCAGGCGTTTGATTTCCTGGGCCGCCAGTATTTGCGGGGAGATCAGAATATCCACGCCCAGTTTTTGGAAAACTTCCTTCTGCGCATCTTCGAGGTATTCGGGGTTGCTGACGCGCGCAATGGTTTTTTTTGCGCCCATCTGCTTGGCCAGAATAGCGACCAGCAGGTTGGTCTTTTCCGAGGTGGTTACAGCGAGAAAAAGTTTGACTTTTTCGATGTTGGCCTGCTCCAATATGTCGGTGGATGCAGCATCCCCGCGGATGGTCATCACATCCAGGTGGGTGGCGGCATGGCTCAATACATCCTCATCGGTATCGATCAGGGTGATATCCTGGTCTTCATTGGCCAGCAGCGCGGCCAGGTGAAAACCGACAGCGCCGGCGCCTGCAATAACAATTTTCATGGGGCAAAAGTAATCTACTCCCGGATTAATTTAACTGCCTCATTCCTGTGCGCCGGCGTGTTTTCCGGATTTTTGGATATCCAGTTCCAGGCGGAGTATTTTGGCAAGCTGGCGCAGGAGCAGAAAAAAGCCAATTGCTGCGACCGGGAGCACGATCGCCCAGTTGGAGTGCAGAAAAATCCACAGCGCCTCCACGGGGTCTGTTGTGGGAATATGTGAACCCGTTCCCGATTGGGTAAGGTGGGGAAAAATATTGCCGGACAAACCATCGCATAAACAAAACAACAAGGATGCCAGGGCCGGAGCAGAACTCAGTCCGGCAATAACCAGTAGAATTACCAGGGAACGTTTCATAACAAATACATTTTCGCAAGTCGTTTTGGCGGGTGGGCATTGCACAGTATTAATCGTTCTTTGCTTAAAACATTAGCAGCAGGCGCTGTTAAATTTCAAGAAATACCGGTGTAGCGGTATAGACGAGTTGTTTGCCCGAAATCTCAACGCGCGTTTTTTTCGTCAAACGGCAGGGCAAAAGGTGCATCTTGCAAGGCGCTTGTTATTTTGCCTGTAGGCATAGTTTTGTTTAATGAAAAATAAACCATGAAAACAACGCTCACGCTCCTGTTTATGCTCACGGCAGCTTTACTGGCCGGTCAACCTGCATTCCGGGACGATCAGCCCCATTTTTACGGACTGATCATCGGGGTGTCCGATTATCCGGGCAAGGAATATGATTTGCAATTTTGCGCCTCAGACGCCGTTCGGCTCGCGGCCAACTTGCAAGGCTGCGTCGCGCCGTTATATCTCGAAGCCAATACGCACATTAAACTGCTCTCGACAGATGCTGACAGCCTATCGGCGGATTGGCCGAATAAAGAAAATATACAAGCGGCATTCCGGGATATCGCTGCTAAAATCCGCCCACAGGATGTCTTTTTTCTGTTTTTTGCCAGCCATGCCATTGCCACTGCCGACAGCCTGACCAAGCAATTTTATTTTCTGTTACCTGATTTTCCCAATTCTCCCTATATGTCCATCCTTGGAACGGCCCCGGAAATTCGCCCTGCGGACACACCGTTCACGATTTCGTCAGCAGACTTGTTCGAATGGCTTGGGGCCATCCGTACCAACAAAAAAGTTATTATCAATGATTGCGCTCGTTCCGGGCAAATGATCGTCGATTACAAAAAGACAATCCCGGACCATGCTGCAATAACGAATGCGTACCCGGGCATGTATATGCTTACCGGAGCGCAACAGAATGGCTTGGCTTTTGAGGCTAACTCGATTGGCGGCGGCCTGATGACCTATTGTTTCAACACGGTACTTTCCGGGAAATCCCTCATCGGGAGCACCGTTATTAGTCAGCTCGAGTCGAAGCCGGTGGAGCTGATTGATATTAATACAGCCTTTCACTATACCTACCTGCTTACGCAGGAGGTCAGCAAGGAAATCGGTAGGTTGCAGGTGCCGATGATCTATTTGTCGCCATCGAGTGAAAGTTTTGACCTGGGCTTTGTCAATGATACCATCACCTTGTCCGGCAAATCGGATCAAAGTTTTGTGGAGTGGTATCTGAATGTAAACCTGCTGCAAGAGGCTGCGCCTGCGGTAAAAAGTACCGCCCGCCCCTTAAACCTGATCATCCCCAATGGCCATTCCAGGGCGGTATCGACCTTTGATTATTCACCCGACAGCCTGTATCTCCTGACTGGCAGTGCGGATAAAACGGCGCGTTTATGGGATAGGGCACGCAATGAAATCGTGGTATATCGCGGCCATTCCGGGGCAATCGAGGAGGTTGCATTTGCCGGTGGGGGGCAGCGGGTGCTGACCCGCAGTTCGGATGGTACCGTCAAGTTATGGACGCTGGAAGGTCGCGAAATTGTGTCGCTGGACAAGGTCAACGACATGGCGGTTACCAGTGACGGCCGGTTTTTCCTGACTTCCGGAAATTCGTTTAATTCCACCCTTCGCGATCTGGAGGGCAAGCCGGTTGGTGCGCCCTTACAGCACCCCAGCGTCGTTACAAAAGTGGCTGTTTCCGGCAATGGCGACAGGTTTTTGACTTACGGCCTCGACAATACGGCCATACTTTGGGACGGGAATGGTCATCAGATTGTATCCCTGGAAATAGGCAGGGTGCTTCGTTCGGATCAACAGTTTCACTTTTCCAAGGATGGTAACTACATCTTTTGTGGAACGGTGTACGGACCGGGCGTTTACAATGGCAAAATTTGGAATAGCGCCGGGGAAGTGCTTGTTCAGGAGGACCAGGCATTATTTGGGGATAAAAAGAAAATACCGCTGTCAAACCCATTATTTATTGGCAAAATCACCTTGAAAATTGATGCTGCAGTATTTGAAATCTGGCAAACTACAGTGAACCCAAGACTATTCGACTTAAGCGATGAAACAGGGTTAAAGCCAACTGCAGAATCCGGCTCCAAGCGAACCATTTGTTTTTCGCCAAATGGTGGAAACCCGGTCTTGTTCAGCATGGGTAAAACCGCCTATTTGTGGGACCTGACCACCAATATTCGCACGCCCCTGACGGGAATCAACTCGAATGTGCTTTCCACAGCCGTTGCGCCGGATGGACGCACGTTTCTCACGGCGGAGGAGGACGGCCGGATAAGCCTTTGGGATATTGAAGGCCAAGGCATCGGTTCTTTTGGTTTGGCGGAAAAAATTAAGAAAATACGCTTTTCGCCGGACGGACGGCAAATACTCGCAGTTTGCGCTAAAAACGTCTTTCAATTGACTTTGGAGGGCCAAAAACTGCATACTTTTAATTTAACCGACAGTCCGATTCTTGATGCTGACGTTGCTCCCGATGGAACATCCATACTTCTGGGTGGGCTCAATGAGGCTGTCCTCAAGGGCGCCACGGAGACTACTGTTTTGGGTTGGGAGCGGGATTCGATACTTCCGGACCAATTTGGTTTTAGCGCCGTGGCGGTTTCGCCGGATGGCGCTGCCTTTTTGACTGCCAACGGTGTACAAGGCACGGCCCGACTTTCGAATTTACCAGACCCGGTTTTGAAAATAAAATTGCCTTTTGCGCAGGCTGCTTTTTCTGCCGAAGGCCAGTACATTTTGCTGGGCAGTGGGAATTTGAATTTGCCTGGGCAGTATCAAGATTTCGTGCAGCCTGGAGTAGGGTATTTGCTAAGCCAGGATGGCCGGCTCCTGCACATGCTAAAGGGGCATACCGAGCCCATAACAGCCCTGGGATTTCATCCGAATCGGCGCCATGTGTATACGGTAAGCGCCGACGGAACCATAAAATTCTGGGATATTCAAAGCGGGGAAGAAGTCGGCACCTTTATCCCCTTGAATGCAACCGATTGGGTGGTCACCTCCCCCTCAGGCCTTTTTGACGCTTCGCCGGGCGCCATGCGTTCCATGTATTTTGTATTTGGCCTTGAAATTATTGAACTGGAGCAATTTAAAACACGCTACTACGAACCCGGCTTGCTGGCCAAAATTTTGGGAAATATTCCGGGCGGCCTGCGCCCCGTAGACGCGATGAGCAATCTGGAACTTTACCCCAAAATTCGCGCTGCTTCCATTGAAAACGATCGCCTCCGGGTTCAGTTGGAGGAACGCGACGGTGGCATCGGCGATGTTGTGCTCCTGCTCAACGACAACATCCAACTGAATGCCAACATCAATCCTGGCTTTAAACCGGCTTTCGAGGCAGACCTCAAGCCTTATGCGCATTATTTCTCCACCGATACGATCAATCGGCTGTCGCTGCTGGCCTGCAACCGCGCGGGCTGGCTCAACGGCCAGGCCTACAGGTTAAATTACCGACCGACTGAAATTATCAGAGAGCGCGGCAATTCCGAACCAAATTCGTTGCGAAAAACCAAGGACGCACCCCTGGATTCCATCAACTTGTATGCCCTGATTGTGGGCACTTCCCGGTATTCCGGGGAGCACCTCAAATTGAATTACCCGGACAAGGATGCGCAGGCTTTCGCCGATGCCCTGCGTTTGTGTGGCGAGCCGTTGTTTGGGAAAAACATTGAAGTCAAACTGCTGAGCACCAATGCCGAACCCTGGCCGCGCAAGGCCGAAATCCGGCAGGCCCTGCAGGCCTTCGCAGCCAAAGCAGACCCCAACGACATCCTGCTGGTGTACCTCTCCGGCCACGGCATTACCTACCCACCCAACAGCGAAAAGGGTCAGTTTTATTACCTCACCACCGATATCGTTACGGATGACCTTAAAGATCCGGCCGTCCGAAACGAAAAGGCCATCGCGCAGGACAGCCTGCAAGCGTGGATCAACCAGGTAACTGCCCGCAAACGCATCCTCATACTCGATGCCTGCAATTCAGGCCAGGTGGTCAAAACTATGGGGCCGGGCGAAAAGGCCCTCAACAGCGATCAGCGCCGGGCGCTGGAACGCATGAAAGACCGAAGCGGCATGTTTGTGCTGGCCGGCTCGGCTGCGGATAAATCGAGTTTTGAAGCCAGCCGCTTCGGGCATGGTTTGCTTACTTACAGCCTGTTGAACAACATGCCCAAAGTTGCTGCCGAAAACAAAGCCCTGATCGATGTCGGGCAGCTGTTTACGGAAGCACTGGAAGAGGTGCCCAAGCTGGCAAAAGACATTGGCCGGGCACAAACACCGGAGTTGATTGGCGCCGGAAGTTTCGATATCGGGATGATCAAGGGTGCCCCGCCGTTTGCCATACCCCAAACCATTCCGGTATTCCTGCGCACTAATTTTACCAATAAAAAATCCATCGATTTGGTTGGGCTCTCCCGGGCGGTGAACAGCCGCCTCGAATTCCTCGCCGGCCAAAAAGAACCTGCGCTTGCCTACTGGGACCTGGTGGAGTTTCCCGGTGACCATTACTACCTTGGCGGCAGTTACGAACAAGTGGGAGAAGCCATATCGGGCGAATCCTGGCTGTACCGCGAGGATAAGGAATTGACATCGTTTAAATTCTCGGGCTCAGCAACACGGCTCGATGCCCTGGCGGAGCAGATTCTCGACCAGGCTTTTATTTATTTAAACAAAAAGAAATAATCCGGAGAGTGACTACCCCCCAACCAAGTTAAACGACAGTCCTACAAAATAGCCCAACTCGTAGCGCGACTCCGTCTGGAGTTCGCTCGAATCGCGCGCAAAGGTATCGCCGACTTCATAGCCGCCGTTCAGCTTGTTCACTTTTCCGCCCAGCAGGCCTGCGCTTAGCACGATGCGCTGGCCGCGACCCAGTACCAGGCTGGGGCCTAAAAAGAATGCCACGTTGTCGAGCCCGTTTTCGCCGCCCAGCGGGATGCCGACGCCGAAGGAACCGCCCAGGGAAACATCGCTGCGGCTTTGGCGGTAAAAATGCACGAAGGAAGTCAGGTAGGGGTTGAAGGCATCTTTTTCGGTGCTCCCGATAATGCTGTCGCGCACATAATAATCGAGCGGGCGATCAAAAAACTGGCCGAAACCGACGCCCAGACTCGCGTTGATGCGCAGCCCGCCGTAAACGCTCAGCGTGATCGGGGCCAATTGTTTGGTGGAAACGCCCTTGATGTTAGTGGAATCGATCGGCGTAAACCGCAAGCTCATCTCCAGATTTTCAGATCCCACAGTTTGCCGGTAGGTTTTCGAAAAATCGTTTTCCATAACCGTGAGATAGGTCAGGCGCAGGTCGGTCAGGGTTTGCACGTCGAGGCTTTTGACGTTGGTGAGCTTGGTATTCATCTCTTTGAGGTTGCCCCGGAATGTTTCCAGGTTTGCAATTGCCACCGCGGTGTATTGATTGGCTGTGGATTTAAACGCACCGAAATTTTCGAGTTTCAGCCCAGGATCGTCAAATTTCGGATCGCTAATCGAGACACTGGTGACTTCCATGACGCCTACCGTTTCGCTGTAAGCCTTCACATTCGTATCATACTCTTGTTGCAATTTTTTGATCTGGCCGGCGGCATCAGTTTTCTCCAGCACCGTAGTCAGGTTAATTGCTTTAGGGTCTTCCTCGCCAAAAATGCGGACCATGTATTCCTGCGAGAGTTTTTTGATCTGGCGCGGTTCCAGGCTTGGGTTGTAGCGCAAATTTTGTAGTTCGGAGGCGACAAAAGCCTGCACTTGCTGACCTTCGACTTCTAATTGGAGGCTGTTTTGCGCCGTTTCAATTTTTGTAAAAAGCTGTTTCTGCTCCAGAAAGGCTTCATTGAATTTTTCTTGCAGCGCAGACATTTCTTCCCGGAGTGCTTTTCGCTGCAACTCCTCCGCAGATGCGCCGGCACCTGACATTTGTGGAATACCGATCGTCGGAGGTGTGAACTTGCCGGGCTCGTTGCCGTTGCCAAAAAACAGATCGGTTGGCATTCCGCCGGGCAGTAGCCCACCCAGGTTGAAGGGGTTGGCCTGGCCTACCTGCACCGTAGCCTCTTGGGTTTTGACGGAGACGTTGTACAGGTAATTATTGTAGTTTTGAACGTGTAACATTACATTGCTGCCTTTGCGCGCTTTAGGTTGATCCACTACCTGGCCATTCTGCATGTAGAACACCGAATCGGTAAAAGCATCGTAATAAATGTGGAGATCCTGAGCGCCAAGCAAGGTGCCGGCCAGCAGAAAAGACATCAATAGATTCAGACGAGTCATTTCAAATGATTTTTTTAGATAAGCGGTTTGCAGATGGTAAGTATATTGTTTTTTCCGTATTTATCTGGTAGAAATTTTAAATAATTGCCCATAGGGTTAAACTAAACCAGAATGCTTTATGAAATTAAAATTTAATTGTCTCCTTTTTTGCTTGTTCCTCGTAGGAAACCTCGCTGCCCAGTCGCGCAGTTTTGGCACGCTGCCAATGGCTAAAAAAAGCAATGCCGCTATTGTAGGCGCCCCGATTACCGGAACTCCGGAATATGAAAAAGCGCTGGCCATTTACAATCGTCTGGTGGCTGCCCGCGGTGACTACCGCTTTCCGGTACCCGACTTCAAACTGACGGATGATGTGGCGCAGGTTGCCAGCATGGACTACGGCAAGCTGGAGATTGTTTTGGAAAAAAAGGCCTACGAGGTGTGTGCAAGTTTCGGCGATAATGCCGATGCCGCCATTGCATTTCTGCTGGGCCATGAGCTAACCCATTATTACGAAAAACATGCCTGGCGCTCGGGTTTTGTCAGTGAATTCAAGGGCCTGGATATCGGCAAAAAACTCGATCTTGAAAAGGATACCATGCTGATTGATGACATCGCACATGAAACCGAAGCGGATTACTTAGGCGGTTTTCTGGCGTACTCTGCGGGCTATGGTTTGTTCGACAAAGGCGGCGAGGTGATCAAAAAACTCTACGTGGCCTACGATATGGTCAAAGAAGACCCGTTGACTGGTTATCCATCCCTGGCAGACCGGCAGGCATTGAGCGCCCGCACAGCGCAAAACCTGGAAAGCCTGATCCAGGTATTTGATATGGCCAATCTGCTCACCGTTATCGGTAATTATTCGGATGCCTACGAATATTACCGCTATGTGCTGATGCAATACCAAAGCCGGGAGATTTACAACAACCTGGGGGTAACTGCCATCCTCGACGCTATGCAATATTTCAAGGAAAGCGAACTGAAATACCGCTACCCGGTGGAACTCGACCTGACATCGAGTGCTTCCAAAGGCTCGTCAGGCGCAGGGTCGGTACGCAACAACCTGCTCCGGCAGGCGATCCTGCACTTCGATGCCGCGATCAGCCTGGACCCCGATTACGCCCCGGCTTACCTCAACAAAGCCTGTGCTTACGCCTTGCTGGACGATACCGAGCGTGCCCGCTGGTATGCTGAAAAAGAAGCGCGGGCAGCGATTGAAAGAAGCAAGCAAGACTCCAAGAGAGGCCAGCAATACCCTAAAACGGCGACGGATGTAGATGTTCTGCTCGGTATCCTGGAAGCCAGAGCGGGTAATACCGAAGCGGCGAAAAAAATATTGAAGGCCGCAGCCGAAAAAGGGAGTGATGTGGCGTCTACCAACTTGAAAATCATAAACGGGGAGCCTTTGGGAGAAGAAAAAACCACAACGTCTAGTCTTGGGGGTAGCTTGCGCGCAAAAATTGAAAGTATCGATGGAAAGACCATCGATGATATTGCAAACGAACTCCCTTATGATCCGGAAAAGGATGTGGAGATCAGCCCAAGGATCAAGTTTCATCAAAAAGCGAAAATGGACCCTAATTCCAAAGTGTTTATTCACCATAAAGGGAATAAATTCACCACATTTCACCTGACCGGCCCGGGGTACAGCGGCGAATCTGCCCGGGGAGTCAAGGTGGGCGCAGATACGACAACAGTCCGTCTGGCCTACGGTACGCCTAAGACGATTGAAACACCGCTTGGCCAGATATGGATATACAAGAGCATAATCCTCATTTTTAACAGAAGCTGTAAAGTGGAGCGCTGGATTACTTACAAGGAAGATTGATTTACTAAGTATAGGGATGCCCTCAAAAACAAGCGCCGACCCGGAAACCCGGGCCGGCGCTTGGCATTTTTAAAAGCGTATTTGAAATCTGCTGAAAAACCAGCAGTTCAAAATTAATACCCTCCGTTTTGAACCATCGACTGGTTCACGTCGATTTCGCGCTGCGGAATCGGGTGTACCGTACGGAAATCGTTGGCTTCAATTTCACAAACACCACTGACCTCCAGGCCGGTGTCGCATTGCTGGCGCACCATTTTGGTGCCAGTCCGCCAGTAATCAAATGCAGTGTGCCCTTCGAAAGCCAGTTCGCGATGGCGCTCTGCGAGAATGTCGCCGATACCGTTGGGCAGCGACATCATTTGGGTAGCGCCACGCTTCAGGCGAATAGCGTTCAGGTCAGACAGCACAC
Organism: Lewinellaceae bacterium; assembly: GCA_020636075.1. GTDB lineage: Bacteria > Bacteroidota > Bacteroidia > Chitinophagales > Saprospiraceae > M3007. The sequence goes on from JACJYO010000003.1 coordinate 473,797, forward strand.
CGGGGTCGGCAGCATTTTGGCGGAAGCGCGCTTCAGCACGAATCAGGTACATCTCTGCCAAACGGAGCAATTTCGGGCTGGCCAGACCAACCACACCATCTTGTTCGCTGAATTTGGACTGATAAAATTCATTGTTGGTGTGCTTGAAAATAAAGTTGGCACGGCTGTCGCCCGGCTCATACAGATCCATCAGGTCGGTCGTTACGCGGATATCGCCATAACCGGCCGGGATGTAGATGTTGCCCAGGTTGTCGGAACCTCTGTTTTCAGAGGATTCGTTTTTCAGCGTGAAAATCTCCTCGCTGGAACCGGGTCCTGCAAACATCGCCACCACGTCGTCGGCCAGCGTGTAGCCAGCGCCAATTACGTTGGTAGCAGCTGTAGCGGCATTTGCCCAATCGCCTTTGTACAGGTACACACGGGCGAGCAACGCCTCGGCAGCATTCGGCGAAAAGCGGTGGATACCTTCGTCGCGCAACAGGCCTTTGGCAGCCGTCAGGTCGGCAATAACCTGGTTATACACCTCTTCAACAGTATTGCGAGCTGGCTCGCCAATACCGGATTCGAGAATGATGGGCACACCCAAATCGGTGCTTGGATTGCCATTGGTGTATTGCTTGGCAAAAAAGCGCACCAGGTCAAAATGGACCATTGCGCGGATTGCCAGGGCTTCGCCTTTGATTTGATTTTTCTCTGCAGCATCGCCTTCCAACGGGTCGATATTATTGATCACGTTGTTCGCGCGGAGAATGGTGGAATAACCAATGTTCCAAACGTCAGTGATGTCACCGTCGGCAGTGGTCCATTGATAGGTATAGCTGGGAATAAAACGGTTGGAGTTGGCGATAGAGAGATACACCAGGTTGGCTTCCGTTTCCGGCATTACCAGATATTCCCGGCCATAATAGCCTACCGACTGCATGGCGTCGTAAGCACCGTTTACAGCAGTGCGCATAGAAGCCAGATCTGCAAGTGCTTCACCGGTAGACAGGGACTGGAACGGGTTGAGTTCCAATTCCTTCGAGCAGGATGCCATCAGGAAAATGAAGCATAGGAATGTAATTATCCTTGTATTTTTCATATTTCTGTTTTTTAAAAATTGGATAAAAGTGAAATAGTGATACGTTTTCAATGAATACATGCACTATTTCAAAAATCAGAAGGTCAGATCAATACCAAACGTGATCGACTTACCAACCGGATAACGGAAAAATTCATTACCGTTCTCATTTGCTTCCGGGTCGAAACCGGTGTAGTCTGTTTTGGTCCAGAGGTTTTGGCCCTGGGCATAAATTGTCAGACCCTGAATTTTAGCTCTCCGCATCCAGCTGGCCGGAAGGGTATAAGCCAATTGCACATTCCGCAAGCGGATGAAAGATGCATCTTCCAGATAGCGGGTTGATGTGCTGGCAGCCGAGTTATTGCCACCGACTTTCGGCAGTGGACGATCGGATACGTCACCCGGGGCTGTCCAGTGATCGAGTGCAGCTGTCATGTGATTCCAGCCAAAGCGCAGGCCGTCGCTGTCGATAAATGAACGCGATTGGTTGTACAGCTCTTGCCCTTGAGCTGTATAGAAAAATGCCGACAACGCAATACCCTTAAAGGAGAAAGTGTTCGTCAGACCGGCGATGAAATCCGGTTCAGCATTACCTATGATAAAACGAGCTGAGGGGCTGTAGCTGCTGGAAAAGGTGCCATCTTCATTCAGCCAACGCGGCGTACCGTCGTCCGGGTTTACACCAGCATATTCGCGCAGGTAGAAAGAACGGATCGGGTAACCTTCGCGGTAGATCTGTACACCATTCAGGATGTCTTCGCCGTTCGGCAGTTCAAGCACTTCGTTGTTGTTGAAAGAAATGTTGAAGTCGATTCCCCAGTTGAAGCCATCCGGGCGGGTCGATTTGACAGGTACCAGATTCAACACTACTTCAATACCCGAGTTTTTCATTTTACCCAGGTTCTGTGTTGCTGTCGTGAAGCCACTGGTCGAAGAAACCGGTACATTCAACAGCAGATCTTCAGAGCGGCGATCGTAGTATTCCACTGAACCACCAATCCGGCTGTTAATAATGGAGAAGTCGAGGCCTACGTTCAGGTTTTTCGAGCGCTCCCAGGTCAGATCCGGGTTGCCGATTTGCGATGGGCTGCTACCCGGATCGTTCAAATAGGCGGCGCCAAAACCATACAATTCCTGCGAGTCGAAGTTGCCGATATCGGCATTACCCGATGTACCATAGCTGGCGCGGATGCGCAGGTTGTTCAGGAATGCAACGTCGCGGAGGAAAGCCTCTTCGCTAACACGCCACGATCCGCCAACCGACCAGAAGTTGGCCCAGCGGTTGTTTGCGCCAAAGCGGGAAGAGCCGTCACGACGAAGGCTGGCTGTCAACATATACCGGTCCTTAAAGGAATAGTTTGCCTGTCCCAACCAGGATACAAAGGCATACTCACTCCTGGAGCCACTGACGCCCTGCGGTTCAGCGGCAGATTGCAGGGTGCGCAGCTTTTCAGAGGCAAAACCCTGACCGGCAGCCCAATATCCTTCGTAATTGATATTCTGATACTCAAATACGGCCAATGCATCAAAGCTGTGATCCTGGCCAAAATTGGTGAAATACCGCAGTTTGGACTGGCTGGTGAGCGCCCGGTTTTGGTTCAGGGCGTTGGTCAGCTGGCCGCGATACGGATTGCCGTCATTTGTCGAAGCAGCGTCGTAATCTGATTCATTCACATTGAGAAAGTCAATGTTTGCACTTTGCGTAAAGGCCAGATTATCCATCAGCTTGTACGTAGCAGCCAATTTGGTGATCAACCGGAAGGTGTTCACATCAACCGGGTTGAGCGGCAGCGAGTACAGGAAGTTGTCGCCGGCGAAGGCAATCCAATCATCTTCCAAACCGGTGTAGAGCGTACCCGTAGCCGGGTTGATTTTACCCTGCAACGGTGTTGTGGTAAAAGCAAGTGCCATGGGCGACTGGAAGCGGTTGCCGTCTACGGCGTTGTTCGACTCCGAGTACGATCCGTTCACGTTCAGCTCAAAGCTCAACTTATCGGAAGCGTAGTGGTCGATGTTACTGCGCAGCGACAAGCGGTTGAAGTCTGACAGGTACTGAATACCTTGTTGTTGAAAATACCCGGCAGAAGCAAAAAAGCGGGTTTTCTCATTACCGCCGCGCGCTTGCAGTTCCAGGTTGCTGGTGTGGCCTTTGTTGAAAGCCTCATCTACCCAGTCGGTAGTATTGTCCAGCATGGAAGCCGGGCGGCTGGCATCGATTTGCGCTTGCGTGCGACCGCTGTTAGCCAAAACTTCCCGCTCATAATTCCAGGCTTGTTCGGCGCTCATCAGTTCAAAATTGCCGAAGCTCGGAATCGTCATACCCGTTTGCGCTTTTACGTTGATATCGGTTTTACCGATTTTACCGCGCTTGGTCGTGATAACGATGACACCGTTGGAGCCTCGCGAGCCGTAAAGTGCTGTTGCAGAAGCGTCTTTCAGAACCGTTACACTTTCGATGTCGTTCGGGTTCATCTGCGCCAATACATCCGGTGCATTGTAGGTGCCGCCGGAAGCCAGGGTGGAAAAGTTGCCTTGTTCCATAATAATCCCGTCCACAACATACAGCGGACCACGGCCGGCATTGATCGAACCTGTGCCGCGGATACGTACGGGTTGGCCGGCGCCCGGTTGGCCAGAGTTGGCTGTGGTGTATACACCGGCAGCGCGACCCTGGATCAGCTGGTTCACATCCGTCATCGGGATGTTTTCCAACTGCTTGGAGCCAACAACGGCTACCGAAGAAATCAGCTTTTTAGCCTCAATTTCGGAGTAACCGGTAACGACGATTTCTGTCAATACCTCGGGAGATTCCTGAAGAACTATGTTAATTGTTTGAAGACCGGCAATGCTTACTTCCTGGGTAAGGTATCCTGTGTAGGAAACTACCAGAACATCAGCGCCAGCTGGAACATCCAGCGTAAACCGGCCATTAACATCTGTAACTTTACCGGCGGTAGTGCCTTTAGCAAGCACGGTTGCGCCGATCATTGCCTGCCCGGCGTCATCCGTAACACTTCCGGAAATTGTCCGTTGGGCCGACATACTGCCAATACCCAATAGCATTAGCAATGGCAATAAAAGATAAATCTTCTTCATGCGATAGTTGATTTAGTTACCAAAATTGTGTTATTAAATGTGGGCTCTTTTTACAAAAAGCACTTTCAAAGATATTTCTCGCCCACAGAATTTTTCTGAAAAATCACACGAAATTTCTATTTTGTACAAAATATAAAATTTGCATTGTTGATAAAGTCCGATTTATCAGCAATTTAGTATTCAGCCAAATTCGCAACCTGTAGCCGGATATTTTCAGCCCTGCAAAGCAGCCTGTCCCGCTTTTTTTACCTTTGTCCCCACTTGCTCCAATGCAATGATTTGACACAGCTAAGCGGTGTTTCTGACCCCATAATCACAAAAAAAGCAACACTTCACTATGGAAATTATAGGCATACTCGGCGCTGGCGCAATGGGTAGTGGCATCGCACAAGTGGCCGCTGCACACGGACACCGGGTGCTCTTGTACGACGCCCTGACGTCGGCGTTATCCAACGCGGAACAAAAACTGGAAAAAACGCTGGATAAGCTGGTCTCAAAAGACAAAATGACAAAAACAGAGGCATCTGCACTTGCCAGCCGGATACAGTACACCAGCCAGTTAACTGACTTTAGCAAATGTTCTGTTGTAATCGAAGCAATTGTGGAGGCGGTGGAGCCCAAACGACAGATTTTCCGAGAAATAGAAGCTATCGTTGGGCCAGACACGCTACTCGCGAGCAATACCTCCTCTTTATCGGTCACCCTGATCAGTGCCAGTGTGCAGGATCCCGAACGCGTACTGGGCATTCATTTTTTTAACCCGGCCCCATTGATGCGCTTGGTCGAAATCATTCCTGCCCTGCAAACCGCGCCGGCAACCGTGGCGCGTGCGCGCAAATTGATCGACAGCTGGGGGAAAACCACCGTGTTGGCCAAAGACACCCCGGGCTTTATCGTCAACCGTGTTGCCCGGCCATTTTACGGCGAGGCCTTGCGCATTCTGGAGGAAGGTATTGCCGATGCAGCAACTATCGACTGGGCGATGCGCGAATTAGGTGGCTTCCGAATGGGGCCTTTCGAATTGATGGATTTTATTGGAAACGACGTCAACTACGCCGTCACCGAAAGTGTTTTCCAGGCGTTTTACTGCGATCCGCGTTACAAACCTGCGTTCACCCAAAAGCGCCTCGTCGATGCCCATTTCCTCGGTCGGAAAACCGGGCGCGGCCACTATGATTACCGGGAAGGCGCTGTTCCTCCTGAGCCGGTCAAAGATGAAAAACAAGGCCGGGAAATGCTCAATCGCATATTGGTCATGCTGATCAATGAGGCTGCCGATGCCCTGTATTTGAATATCGCCAGTCGCGACGACCTCGACCTGGCCATGACGCAGGGCGTCAACTACCCTAAAGGATTGTTGGCCTGGGCTGATGAATTGGGCCTGCAAAATGTGGTGGACCAACTTGACCAGCTATACGCCGAGTACCACGAAGACCGGTACCGTTGCAGCCGATTGTTGCGGGTGATGGCACGAGAGCGGAAAGTGTTTTATTGATTTACGATTTACGATTTACGATTTACGATTTACGATTTACTTGGGTAGGTGCAGTTCGTGGTATTGTGTGTACTTTCAAGGTTAAATAGTTTACCGTCTTGAAGAAGTTACCACGGAGGCATGGAGGACACGGAGATTTTCTTTTGAAAAAAAGTATTTCCGTGTCCTCCATGCCTCCGTGGTAAAAAAAACAAAACAATCACATAATCATAAATCTAATAAATTACACCTTTGCTTAAACCAAAAGAAATCTTCCACCGCATGTTCGACAACGACCCGTTCAGCCAGTGGATGGGGATGGAACTGGTATCGGTAGGTCCCGGCACTTGCACTTTGCGGATGACCGTGCGCAAGGAAATGCTCAACGGGTTCAATGTTGCCCACGGTGGTATTACCTTTTCGTTGGCCGACAGCGCCTTCGCCTTTGCCTGCAATTCGCATGGCCGGCACGCAGTGTCGATCCATTGTTCGATCGAACATGTAGCGCCGGTGCGCGAAGGCGACGTGCTCACGGCCACCGCCACGGAAGAAAACCTCGGCAACAGCCTGTCCAACTACGCGATCCGCGTCGTACGGGCAGACGACAGTCCGGTGGCCTTTTTCAGAGGAGTAGCCTACCGGAAAAAGCAGGAATGGACCTGAAAGGCACCTGGAATACTTCCGGACCGATTATTGCTGATAGCACTACCTTTGCCAGCCCGAAAAGTGCTGCTACGCCTTTTTGAAACATACTGAGAAAACATGAAAAGTACCCTGACCGTCCTGTGTTGGTGGCTTACCGTTTGGTGTTTGGCGGCCCAAAACAGCACCCCGCAAGTTCAACTGGCGATCACCGACATCTCCTGCGCGGGGGACAACGATGGCAAGATCGAGCTGACCCTCCTGAGCGGCGCCCTGCCAATCAGTTTTCAATGGGCCAACCTGAATACCGGTGCTTCCGGCATCGGACAGTTTACTTTGCTCAATCAGCCGTTGAACCTCAGCAACCTGATGCCCGGGATGTATCAGTTCAATTTCAATGCTTCCGATGGTACTGATACGATCATTCAACGCCTCGTGCGTGACCCCCTTCCGCTGCAAGGTAAACTTGTAATGCTGACCAACTTCGGTGGCTTTCAGGTGACCTGCGCCGATGGTGCCGACGGCCGGGTGCTCTTCGACGTGACCGGCGGTACGCCCCCGCTGAGCTACGCCTGGACCAATGGCGACCAAGGCAGTCGGGCCGATAGCCTTTCGGTCGGACCTGTTTCTGTGACGGTAACGGACAACCACGGTTGCACCCTCAGCGCCGATACGGCACTCGCCGCACCAACGCCGATCGGTAGTACGCTGGATGCTTTGGGCGAAACCTGCCTCGACCAAAATACAGGCCAGATCACCATCGAAAACGTAAGCGGAGGCGTCCCACCTTATTTGTACAGTCTCAATGACGACCCGGCCGGCAGCCAGACCAGTTGGGCCAACCTCCCCGATGGGTATTATTTTGTACACATCGAAGATGCAGTAGGCTGTATTCAAACCGAGGCGGTCATCCTGCCCAGCGGTTTGGAGTTTACCCTGGAGCTCAGTAACGACACCACCATGCTGACGGGCGACACCCTTCGCCTGCCCTACTACTCCGACCCACCTGCAGATACGTTGATTTGGAATCCGGGATTTGGCGTTCAGGTCACTGCATCGGGCGAGGTATTGCTCTTTCCTCCGTTTAGTACCACTTATCACGTTACCGCGATCAGTGCAGAAGGCTGTGTGGCCGAAGATGTCATCCGGGTGGAGGTAAGCCGCGACCGCGATGTGTATGTACCCAATGTGTTCGCGCCGGCAGCGCAGGATACCGAGAACCAGCGCTTTTCGGTGTACGGCAGCGCAGGTATCCGCACAGTAGCACTGTTTCAGGTGTTCGATCGTTTCGGTCGGCTTTGGTTCGAAAACCGCAACTTCCCTGTAAACGACGCCTCTGCCGGCTGGGACGGCGTGCAAGGCACCGATGAGGCCCCGGTGGGTGTCTATCTCTGGCGTGCGGTATTGCACTACACCGACGGCCGGGAATACCGGCTACAGGGCGATGTAACCGTGGTTCGGTAAGGCACACCTTTGTTGCAAACTGGCCCAAACCGGGAATCCAATTGGCCGTTTGCGCCAAAGTGCATTACTTTGGTTCCCTTAATCATGATGCACACTGCTACGGTACAATCACATCCCTGTTCGGCACGGCACGCGCTTTTGCGCACGCTCTGGTATTTTGAATTATTTCAACATCCGCTTACTGCCGCCGAATTAGAACGGTTTAGCAATTGTCTGAAATCGGAGCTGGGCGATCTGGAAGAGATCTTACAGGAACTCGTTGCCGAGGGCGCCGTTTTTCAGTTTGGGGCATATTTTCAAACCAAAAATATTCCGGCCTGGGTTGAACGTCGGAAAGGCTTCAACCAGCGTGCCGATGTGATACTGCCTACCGCCCGCAAGATGGCCGGGCTGATCAGTGCGTTCCCCTTTGTACGGGCTGTGTTCGTTTCCGGGTCCTTATCCAAGCATTGCATGGCGCCGGATAGCGACGTGGACTTTTTTATCATCACCACATCCAGGCGGCTCTGGTTGGCGCGTACGCTGCTTGTTTTTTTTAAAAAAGTCGTGCTGTTCAATTCGCACAGGTACTTCTGCATCAATTACTTTGTCGATACTGGGCATCTGGAAATTGAGGATAAAAACCTGTTCACCGCTACCGAAACCGTAACGCTCCTGCCCCTGTACGGCCGGCACTGGTACGAGCGCTTCTATCAGGCCAACGCCTGGGCCTGGGCGCAGTTTCCCAACTTACCGGCACGCCCGACGGAGCAGGTGCCTGAAGGGCAGCGATCGTTCCTGAAAAAAACCTGGGAATTTTTGCTGAGCAGTCCGCCTGGCAACTGGCTCGACTTGTGGTCGATGCGGTTTACTGTTTGGTACTGGCGCCGGAAGTTCCGGGACATGGACAACGACACCTTCGACCGGGCTTTGAAGTCGCGCCGCCATGTGTCCAAACACCACCCCCTCTATTTTCAGAAAAAAATCCTGGATGCTTTTGCCGAGCGGGTGGCGCGGGAGTCGTAGGGGGGCTGACCTGTTTCTTTCAATGTTGAACAACCCGCCAAATTCCCGTATTTTTGTTTGTAAATCGAACGCATCATGTTACTCACCATACCAGACGAAATTCTCAGTTCGCTCGACATGAATGAGCAAGAATTGCTCCTGGAGCTGGCTGTAGCGTTGTACGCTGCTGAAAAAATATCGTTTGGCAAAGCCCGGCGTCTGGCAGGCTTGGATTGGTACCGGTTCCGGGAGGTACTCGCTGAGCGGAATATTCCGGCACATTACGATGTTGAGCAGTTTGAAGAAGACCTGACAAATCTGGATACCCTGCCTACCTCGAAATGATTGTTGTCAGCGATACCTCGCCGCTTTCCAGCCTCTATTTGATTGATCAACTGCCTTTGTTGCCTGCCATTTTCGGGAAGATCATTGTTCCGGAAAAGGTTTGGGAGGAACTGCTCATACTGGAAACAGATTTCGGGCGGGATTTATCGGCATTGAAATCAGCGTCCTGGTTAGATGTCGTTCCGGCGAGCGACGCTGCCGCGGTACTTCGCCTTCAGCGCTTTTTGGATGCAGGCGAATCCGAAGCGATCGTTTTAGCCAAAGAATTGCATGCTGATTACCTGCTGATCGACGAAATGGAAGGCCGAGAAGCCGCGGCGCAGGAGGGATTGAAAACCATTGGTGTGCTTGGTGTTTTCATACAGGCCAAGTCAGCTGGTTTTATTGCTGAGGTCCGCCCTTTGATGGAAGACCTGCGAGAAAAAGCCCGCTTCCATATTCACAGTAATCTATTTGAGACAGTATTGCGGCAGGCGGGAGAACTTTAGATCACCCACTATATTTTCAGAAAAAGATCCTGGATGCTTTTGCTGAGCGAGGCTTTTATTTACTTTATATAATACTATCTTTTAAAATTCTCCTTTAAATCTTCAATTGTCAAATATGCCCCCTTTAGCCAAAATTGGGTAACCCAGGTTTTTTTATATAATATTAGATGCCGTGTTATCGCCAACCCGCCCTTTTCATATAAAACGAATCCAAATTTTAAATCACTTCTTATTCCATTATATATTATTCTTTTATTTGGATAAACTGGAATGTCAGTTTTGTTATACTCTTTACCATATTTGGCAATAGTATAGTCTTCCTTGAGCGTTTTAGACAAGTGTCTAATCAATCCAACCGGAGCATCCAAATCCTTAGAGCAAGTAAATTTTGACTTTATAAACTCATTTTGCAAGTCTTTACAGATTGTATTTCCATTGTCGATATAAATATAGTTTGGCTTGCAACTAGTTAAACAGGCTGGAATGTAAAATAAAAAAATACAAGTATAAATTGATAGTTTCATTGCTACGCTTTTCAACAGAGTTATACCTGAAGGCAAGTGGTTTGTGAAAGTGAAGATGCCATGCGCATTGTCGGCGTGACTCGAAGTCACGCCGACAATAGACCGATCGCCTTCAATTTTTCGCAAACCACTTTACGTTGAATATAATTTGTTTTGTATTTGAACACTTTTGGCCAGTGAGGCCATAACTTATAAAAACATTCTTATCAAAGCTTGTATACCCAAGACATCGCATCGCAATCATAATGTACCGATACTATATTCTCGCTTATCGTCTGAACATAGGTTTTCTTTTTTACAATAGTCAATATCCCAGCAATTACTAGAAATCTTATTTTGTTATCTTGAAATAAGATGTTTTCAAAATAAATAACCATTTTGGATTTGCCAATTTGTTTCTTATTCCAATTTTTGAATTCGTTAAATGGAATGGTAGAAATCTCAAATGAAGAAACTAAATTAGGAGAAACGGAATACTTATAAAATACTGGATCGTTGATAAAATACAACTTTCCATCGGAGTGGTTATCTACAGCGCCTTTAATTTCTAGGAAATGTTGGTTTATTGCATTTAACAATACACTATCAAGAGAAATTTGATTGTATATGTTATTTGTAATAGAAAATAAAAGCATGAATAAACTAATCAATTTAATCATTGACTTAGAATATTTTACCGCTGGCCCAAAGCATTCAAATGCATCGAGTCACCAAAGGGTTAATTACAAATTGTGCTATTAATCGGATAGTGAACTTTATTCTTAAAATATCTTACCGATTGAATACTGCCATTTTTAAATTCCCACCTGCCAATTCTAATAGGTTCATAATATCTGATTGTTGAAATAGTGGCTTCGTATGTTTCTGCATCAAAGGCCTTTTGGTATTCCATTTTTGGGGCCTTCAGTATTAGGAGTTTTCCCTTTACATAAAATGAATCTCTTGCGCATGTAAATGATAATGTATCTAAATGATTATAAAAATGCAATTTATATCTGTTCAATTCTTGATAGATAGTGTCAATTTCACGTACGCAGAAATTTAAGGTGCCATTATCTTGCGTGTGTAAAGGGATGCCTACGAAATCCTCAGAAGGTGTGCCTAATTGTATGCTTATTAGGCGTTCTGTTTTTTCCAGGGCATTTATTTCGGAAGCCTTTCGATTATTAAGGCTGCAACATAAAAAGATCAACATTATATATGTAAATATGAAAACTTTGTACATGGCCAGATAGTTATTGACAATAATGCTTTTATTCATAAAAATGTTAGGTGCAGCCTTTGCTCAGCAGATATTTTTCAGTCACACCCTAGTGGGCGGCCCATTTAGTGTTCGAACACTTTAGGCCCTACCTGTACGAACCCATCGAAAATAACAGATTTGCCGTACTTTCCCCCAAAAAACTGGCCGATGTTCAATTTCTCCCGCCTTTTGTTGTTCCCAACTTCGTTAAAACTACGCCGGACATGCCTGCTGCTTCTCCTGCCGCTGCATTTGCTTGCACAGGAAAAACCCACCCTGCAATATTATCTCCCCGAAATTGCCTACAACCCTGCCATCCCTACCCCGGCACAATACCTGGGCTATGAAGTTGGCGAATGGCATGTGAGCCACGATCAACTGGTGGGCTACATGCGTGCGCTCGACCAGGCCAGCGACCGCGTCAGCATGCAGGAATACGGCCGCAGCCACGAGCACCGGCCCCTGCTCTGCCTGACGATCACTGCACCGGAAAACCACGCACGCCTGGATGCTATCCGCCAACAGCGCCGGGTCCTTGCCGATCCTGCCCGCAGTGCCGGTCTCGACCCCGCTGCCTTTCCGGCGGTGGCGTACATGGGGTATTCCATCCATGGCAACGAAGCCAGCGGCAGCAACGCTGCGATGCTGGTAGCCTATTACCTCGCAGCCGGCCAAACGCCGGAGTTGGAAACGTTTTTAAAAAATACCATCATCCTGCTCGACCCGAGTTTCAACCCCGACGGCCTCCAGCGCTTCTCCAGCTGGGTGAACAGCCGCCGCAGCCAATCGCTCATGCCCGACCCGGCGCACGACGAGTTCAACGAAAGCTGGCCCGGCGGCCGCACCAACCACTACTGGTTCGACCTGAACCGCGACTGGCTGGTGGCCCAGCAACCCGAATCGGGCGGCCGCGTGGCCATTTTTCAGGACTGGCTGCCCAACGTGCTCACCGACCACCACGAGATGGGCAGCAATGCCACGTTCTTTTTTCAGCCGGGCGTGCCCAGCCGGGTGCACCCGATCACCCCGGCTCGCAACCAGGAACTGACGGCACAGATCGCACAGTACCACGCGCGCATGTTGTCGTCCAAAAACGTCCTGTTTTTTTCGGAAGAGAACTACGACGATTTTTACTACGGCAAAGGCTCTACCTACCCCGATGCCAACGGCTGCGTGGGCATTCTGTTCGAACAGGCCAGTAGCCGCGGCAGTGCGCAGGAAACCGACAATGGCCTGCTCACCTTTCCCTACAGCATCCGCAATCATGTGCTCACCTCGCTGTCGACCATGCAGGCGCTCGGTGCCATGCGGGTGGAGTTGAACAGTTATTTGCGCGATTTTTTCAAATCAGGGCTCGCCGAATCCCGCCAGGATGCGACTGGCGGTTATGTTTTTGGAAACCCGCAGACGACCCGGGAAGACCGGGAGTTCCGGCAACTGCTCCTGCGCCACAACATTCAGGTGCATGCACTGGCTGAAAATGCCACAGTCGGCGGTATTTCTTTTGAAAAAAACAAGGCCTGGGTAGTCCCCGTCGAACAAGCCAATTATCGTTTGCTCAAGGGCATGTTCGAACGGCGAACTACGTTTACCGACAGTATTTTCTATGACATCTCGGCCTGGACGCTGCCCGACGCTTTCGGCTTGTTTTGGGCGCCCGCCGACCGGAAAACCTTTCAATCGCGCTGGCTGGGTGAAAGAGTAACCGGGATAAGTCTGGTGAGTGCCATGCCACCCGTGCGGTTTGCCGACCTCGAACCCTACGCCTTTGTGGTCGAAAGCCAGGGGTACGACGTGCCGCGCCTGCTGGCTGCCCTGCATCGCGCAGGGGTGCGGGTGCAGGTGGCCACCGAGCCTTTCGAAGCCGAAGGCCGCAAATACAATGCGGGTAGCCTGCTTGTAGCGATCGACCGCCAACCGCTCAATGCCCAAGCCATCTTTGCCTGCATGCAACAAAGCGGCGCACAGGATGTGGTCGTCCGTATCTTGCAAAACGGCCTGACCACTCAAGGCCCCGACCTGGGTAGTAGCAGTTTTGTCACGCTGCAAGCGCCGAAGGTAGCCCTGGTGACCGGCCGCGGCGCCGGCGTGTACGAAACCGGAGAAGTATGGCACCTGCTCGACACCCGCTACGGCCTGACGCCCTTGCTGATCGATGCCGAGCGTTTTGGCCGACTCGACATCAACAAGTACAATGTGGTGATTTTAGCCGACGGTAATTTTGGACAATTGTCCATTGAAAAACTTCGGGCTTTTGTGAACAGCGGCGGCACGCTCATCGCCACCGGGGCCAGCCTGCGCTGGTTAAAAACGACCGGCCTGGTGAACCTGAATTTCCGTAACACCCCGAATGCCTCTGAACCGGGCCGTCGCCCCTATGGCAGTCTTGGAGAGGATCGGCGTGCACTACAACTTTCAGGGGCTATTTTCGAACTGGAACTCGACCTGACTCACCCGCTTTGTTTTGGTTATGTACGGCCGCGACTGCCCTACTTTCAGGCCGACACAATTTTTGTGGAAACAGCTAAAAATCCCTACGCGACACCGGCTGTTTTTTCAGCTAATCCGCTGCTCGCCGGGTATTTGCACCGGCAACAGGAAAATCTGGTTCCAGGCGCAGCAGCGGCCTTGGTGGCTGGCGGTGGCGCCGGGCGGATCATTTGTTTTCCCGGCAACCCCAACTTCCGGGCATTTTGGTACGGGACCAACCGGCTTTTTGCCAATGCGGTATTTTTTGGTGGAATTATTAGCGGGGCGGCGGTGGAGCGGTAGGCTTGGCTAATGCTGTAAACCATTCGACATCCGTACATTTGCACAAAACAATCGACATGCGCAGCAATTTCGCTCTATACTTCGTCCTGCTCCTGCTGACCGGCCTGGCCGCCTGTGTTCCGCCGGAAAAAAAGGTACCTGCCAACCAACTCGTCAACCTTGATCTGGCCGACAAGGATGTGCAGCACCTGTACAACCTCAGGGACCAGGGCCGCACCGACAGCCTGGTGAGCTACCTGAGCCATAAGGCAGCCACGATGCGCTACCTGGCAGCCATGGCCTTTGCCTCGGTGCGCGATTCCAACGCCATCGAGCCGCTGGTGCCACTGCTGAAGGACACGGTGGAGGAAGTACGCATTGCCGCCGCTTTTGCCCTTGGCCAGATCGGCTCACTGCGGGCAGAGCAACCCTTACTCGATGCCTTTCGGCGCGATGATTCGCTTTCCCAGCACCAGCGTTTCAATGCCATTGTTTTGGAAGCCGTCGGCAAATGCGGCAGTCTGGAACGGCTGAAACAGATCGCCTCCGTGATCACTTATTACCCCTCCGACACGCTGCTGCTGGAGGGGCAGTGCCGGGCGATTTACCGTTTCGGCTTGCGCAAGATCACTGATCCCTCAGCAACGGCGCGCATGGTGGGTTATGTGTTCAATGAAGATATTCCGGCCTCCGCTCGTCTGATGGCGGCAAATTACCTGGCCCGCGCTCCCGGGGTAGTACCCGACAGCGCGCAGGCTGTCCAGTTGGCGGCTGCTTTTGTGCGATCGGGTGATCCGGACATCCGAATGGCCCTGGCCCGCGCGCTCGGAAAATCGAAAACCGGCCCTGCCTTTGCGATCTTATCCAAAGTAATAAAAACCGAACAGGATTGGCGTGTGAAGTGCGACCTGATCAATGCCCTGGAAGGTTTTGAGCCCGATACAGTGCGTGCCCTGGTATCGCCCTTTTTTCAGGACGTGAACCCGCACGTAGCGCATACCGCTGCTAATTTTTTTGTAAAAAATGGCCGTCGCGAGGATGGCGACTATTACTGGCGCATTGCCCGCGACAACCCCGAATTGGACTGGGCTACCAAAATTGCCCTGTACCGCGCATCGTATAAATGGATGTCGGGGCGTACCGAGCCTGAAAAAAAAGAATACCTGAACTACCGCCTGCGCGATTTTTTCGTGAAATCCAACAATCCCTATGAGCGCGCGGCGGTGCTCTCGGCGCTCACGGAGTTTGCCTGGCAGTTTCGATGGATCTACGACAAAGGCATGCAAGACACCAGCCTGGTGGTAAAAACGGCTGCTGCGGAAGCCTTGGTGCAAATCTGCACGCGGGATGATTTTTACTACATTTTTGGTGAAAAAGGCCGAAGCGTCCGCCGCGAGTTGTTTGTGTATTTAATGGAGATCGTCAAATCCGGCGACTCGGGCATGATTGCTGCCACAGCCGATGGTTTTTGCGCGCCGACGCTGAATTACAAATCCTCCGTCGATACCAGCGATCTGAATACCTTGAACCGGGCGCTTCAAAAACTGCAAATCCCGCGTGATTACGAAGCGGCATTAGCCCTCAAAAAAGCCATCGGTTGCCTGAGCAATGACCAGCAAGCGGCTGCACCGCCGAAAATCCCCTATAACCACCCGATTGACTGGAAGCAGGTGAACAAGCTAAACCAGACTATGCGTGTGGAGATTCAAACGCCCAAGGGTAAAATCTCGTTGCAGCTTTACCCGGTATGGGCGCCCGGCTCGGTGGCCAATTTTCTCAATCTTGCGGAAAGTGGTTTTTATAACGGGAAACGCTTCCATAGGGTAGTGCCTAATTTCGTGGTCCAAGGCGGGTGCCCCCGGGGCGATGGCTACGGTGCGCTCGACTATTCGATCCGCACGGAGATTGGCCTGGCCTGGTATGATGATGAAGGTTACCTCGGTATGGCTTCCGCCGGCCCTGACACCGAAGGCACACAGTTTTTTATCACGCACTCCCCAACGCCACATCTCGATGGCCGGTACACGATTTTCGGAAAAGTAACCCAGGGGATGGACGTGGTCCACAAACTTCAGGTGGGCGATAAGATTACCAAAGTAGTGGTGCAGTAATTTGGGTTAGTATAGTTATCCGTGTTATTCATCGCACGCTTGCGCGCTTTGACCGAATTGGTGTTTACAAAAACCGGAATGAAATGTTTAGAGGCTGTCATTTTCCCTTGAATTCAAATTCTATTGAGGATTTACTCCCTGCCTTCGTGGCGAATTTAAATAAACACAAACATGCTCACAGCAACAAATCTTACGAAGACATACCCAACCGCCAACGGCAACCAACTCACAGTACTTGAAGACGTGAGCTTCGAGCTCGCACAGGGCGATACATTCGCCATCGTAGGCCCGTCCGGCAGTGGGAAAACCACCCTTTTGGGCTTGTGTGCAGGCCTCGACCGCGCCAGCAGCGGCTCCGTGGAACTCAACGATATTCGCCTTGATGCACTCTCGGAAGACGAGCGTGCCGAAGTCCGCAACCGCTACGTAGGATTTGTCTTTCAAAATTTCCAGCTCATCCCGACACTCACTGCTCTGGAAAACGTCATGGTTCCGCTAGAGCTGCGCGGCGACAAAAATGTGGAGCAAACGGCACGGCAGTGGTTGGAAAAAGTGGGGCTGGTCGACCGCCTCGATCACTATCCGGCCCAACTTTCCGGCGGTGAACAACAGCGCGTTTGCATTGCCCGGGCCTTTGCCAACCAGCCCAAAATTCTGTTTGCTGATGAGCCGACCGGCAACCTCGACGCGGAAAATGCCGCAGGAATCGTCGATCTGATCTTCGACCTCAACCGTACTGCCGGCACCACACTTGTACTGGTCACCCACGATCCGGAACTGGCTAAACGCACCGGCCGAATTTTGCGGCTAAAAGGCGGCAAAGTTGAAGCCTGACAAACAGGTTCAATCTACCGTTAGATAGGCAGCCACACGATTCAGCCACACGCGATCGGCGAATGCTGCGATTTTTCCCAAATCCTGCACACGTGCAAACGCCCCATGCTGTTCGCGATAGGCTACGATGAGTTGTCCCTGTTTGAAACTGAAATAGGGATGTGCATTGAATTCCGCTACAGTGGCTGTGTTAAGGTTTATCTTTCGGAACAGCGATGTTTCCAGGCGCAATTGTCCCTGTATTTTTTGAAAAACGCTGTCGGGAAGTCCCCGGGTTTCAGCCACCTGCGCCGGGCTAACAAAACCGCCTAGTTTTTCCCGAAAACGCACAATTTGTTGAGCCCGGTAGGCACCTATGCCCGGAAGTTGTTGCCAGGCTGTTGCGGGGGCGGCGTTGATGTCGAGCACTTCGATTGGGGTAGTTTGGCCGGTCCCTCCGGCATACGTCATCGGGCGGACTGGTTTATCCATTCGGGCGATGGCGATGTACGGTTCGAGGCGTTGGTAGTCTGATTCGGACAGGCCGTATAGTTTCCGGAAATCCGATTTTTCGAAAAAATAACCACTCTTTTCCCTGTAGCGCAGCAAGCGGGTCACCAGGGCTTGCGGCAAACCCAGGCGCAGCAATTCGGCTTCAGATGCTGTATTTGGGTCAAATGTGAAGGGTTGGAGTTGTGCAACTTGTTTGGGCTGCCAACGAGGGGTTTTGTTTGGGGAATTTGATTCAATCCGGACGTAAGGGCGAAGCCGTTCAAAATCGGCTTCGGGCAAGGTGTAAATTTTTTGCAGGTCATCGGGTGTGCGAAAGCGCCCGCCGCGTGTTCGGTATTTTACAATAGTTTGGGCCACCTTTTCCTGTAAGCCCAGTTGTACAAACAATTCTACCGAGGCGGTATTGGGGTCGAATACAAACAGTGTTGGTAGCATGGCTATTTCGGCGTTGGATGCTGCCGAGTTGAACCGTTCAACCTGTTTTTTAAAATCGGAAAGATCGGGAGGCGCGGGGCGGTAAAATTGCCGGAATACCATTGGTGCTAGAAAGCCAAGTGCGGCCAGGCATAACAGCGCCACGGCTCCATGGCGTTCGGCTTTTGTAAAATGAAACTGGCGAATCAGTTGCTGTAGCATGGGATCAGATTTTAATAAAAAAACATGTCCGTGCGACCGCCGGCTACAGCGTGTTATCCCTTGGTCAATTGGGGAGAACTAACTCCCAGGCGCCTTTTTCCCCAACATCATAAAAGGCGATGTTCTGTGCCCGGCAATCCGCTTTCCAGCGTTCTACCCGGCGTTTGCTGTTTGATGCGGCAAATACAACAAGTGTGCAGGGGAACCGCTGTAAGCATTCATCGATATAGATATTCGGATTGCCGTGCAGAATTAATACATCGACGGTAACCGGCGGTCCGGCCCGGTCATTTGCCCTGGGTTGCCTGCCTACCACGGCCAGTTTTTTTTCAAAAAATTGTAAATACGGCGGCTGCCAAAACAGGTATGGGTTTTTAAAACCTGTCTCTAAAACAACCGACTCCCGGATGCCACTGGCCCAGCGGTGGGTTTGGGCGGCAAATTGTTCCTGCCGGTAGTTGAGCGAATCCGTCCAGCTAAAACGTTTTTCTCCGGCGAAGCTATCGAACAGAATATGGCGGCTGGTATGGTAGAGGATCAATTTTTTTTGCTGCAATTGCCCGAATTTTTGCATCGCATAGGTGCCGCTGAACAATGTAAGCAAGCCCAGAGCTGCCAGCAGCGGTTTCGGTTTTTTTATAGTAATAGCCCAGGGGAGTAGCCAAATTAAAAGTGTTAGCAAAATCGCAGCACAGGCTTCAAGCCAAATGCCGCTCAAAACGCTTCCCGGCAATTGTTGGATTGCCTGAATGGTATGGTTCATCCACCGGATTAGCTGAAACAAGCACCAACCCAGTCCATCGGAAATCCCGGGCGCCAATGCATGCAGTATGATTAGTAGAAAACCACCCCACAAAAACACCGCCCCGCCCAGCACAACCACCCATCCGGCCAGCCAGAAATAAACCGGAAACTGGTGGAAATAGTACAACGACAGCGGCAGGGTTCCCAACTGAGCCGCCACACCAATGAGCAGAATTTTCCATCCCTCAACTGCCCACTTGGGCAAGGGCGGTGTTATCTTTTGGAATTGTGGATAAAAAAATACGATACCGGCCACGGCCGAATACGAAAGTTGAAAACCCGCTTCAAAAAGCAGGTATGGATTGAACAGCAACAACAGGAAGGCTGATGCGCCTAAAATATTCCAAACGGATGCCTGGCGGCGAATGGCTTTGCCCAAGATAAAAGCGGTGAACATGACGGAGGCACGCAACACGGAA
Organism: Lewinellaceae bacterium; assembly: GCA_020636075.1. Classification (GTDB taxonomy): domain Bacteria; phylum Bacteroidota; class Bacteroidia; order Chitinophagales; family Saprospiraceae; genus M3007. The sequence continues at coordinate 493,164 of JACJYO010000003.1, forward strand.
GGCGTGGCGCCGGTGACAAAAGTGAAGGTCCAAATACCCAGTAGTACAAACCCCGTTTCAGCCCAACGCCGGGCAGGGCCTCGCCCGGGAATCCGGTTCAGCACATACAACAAGGCAACGTAGAGCAACCCGACATGCATGCCCGACACTGCCAGTGCATGCATGGAGCCAGTATCTGCATAGCTGGCGCGCAATTCATCCGACAGGTCTTCCTTGTACCCGAGCAAAAGCGCCGAAGCAACAGCATACGCATCCCGTTCCGGAAAATGCGTACGCAGCATTTCCAGCAATTGATCACGCCACCGGTAGGCCGCCCGCCAAAGCGGTTGGCCAAACCCGGTAGCGCGCACTTCAAATGAACTGGCTTTTACAAATGCCTGAAAATGGATGTTCTGGAAATGCAGGTAACGCCGGTAATCAAAGGCATGCGGATTTTTGAGCGGCTGAACCGCGCGGATGGGGGCCCGTACCCATAGCCGATCGCCGTAGTGCAATTGCTCCGACTTAGGTGTGATTTCCACAAACAGCAGAACATGGCCGGAGCAAGCCTGGAGTGTTTCATCAGCCCGGCCTGCTGCATGCAGGCGCAGCGGAACTTTCAGTGTGGCACCCTTCGAGGGGCTGTCGTACACCGTGCCGCAGAACATTTCAGCCTGTGGACATATTCGGCTGAAATGATCGGATTGCTGCCGTTCATCGTGCACTACCACGTGCCAGTAACCTGCACCCAGCAGGGTGGTTGTTACCAACACGCCAAATACCCAACGAAACCGGTAGGCAAATTTTTGGCGCACCATTGCCAGGAGTACAAATCCACTTAGGACCAACCCAATTCCCAACCCCGGAATGGGCTGGTTTAACCAGGCGCCGGCAATAATGCCAAGTGCCCAAGGCAGGAACAAACGAAGGAAAGGGATGTGGCGCGGATTCATGTAAGGCAGTTAATTCTACTGCCGAAAATAGTACCGGCCCAATGTGGGAAACAAGTGATTCGCAGAGCGTTGATCACATTTTTTGAAATTACATGTGAAAAGTAATTTTTTTTAAATTCTTGAAATTGAGACGGTTAATCGCTATTTGGTTGTGCCTGACGAATGATTTACTGATGTTGAGAGCATCTTGCAATTGTCTTGACTTCGGGCTGAATTTTGTAACCCGAACCTCTGGTTCGGAAACAAAGTACCTACTCTGACTTTGCCTCCTCAAGTTAAAAGTTCGGGTTTTACCTGGAAATGTCGTTAACAGGTTTTTTTGATTTCACTATTTATTGCTGGCTCGGATTTTTTGGTCCGAACCGGAGGTTCGGTTTACATGAAAATATTTTACGAACGAAATTTGCCCCACTGGCAGCCACCCGGAGCAACGCTTTTTCTTACTTACCGGCTGCAGGGCTCTATTCCAATGCCGGTTTTAAATCAGATCCGGGAGTATGCTGCACAATGCACCTCTGCAGCCTATGCCCGGCTATTTGGTGTCGATCTGGATCGGGAATTGTATGCCATTCAGCGTCGCTGGTTTGGGCAATACGACACAGCATTGCATAATACCCCCAACGGCCCGTACTGGCTGGCGGAAAAATCCAATGCCTTGATTGTCGCAGAATCTATCCATTGGTGTGCAGCACGATATTTCGAGTTATTTGCCTATTGTATCATGTCCAATCATGTGCATTTGCTGATTAAACACCACATCGGAGCGCCGCAGCTGCGCGACATCATGAAAAGCCACAAAGGCTACACCGGACTGCACTGCAATAAAGCAATCGGACGGAACGGAAAATATTGGCAGGAAGAAACCTACGACCATGTAGTTCGAAACGACACGGAATTTGAGCGCATCCGAACGTATATTTTACAAAACCCGGTGAAGGCTGGGTTGGTGAAGCGGTGGGAGGATTGGCCCTGGACCTTTCTCGCGTAACCCGAACCTCTGGTTCGGGCATGTCGCGTATCCGAACCCCTGGTTCGGGCATATTGCGTAACCCGAACCTCTGGTTCGGGCATATTGCGTAACCCAAACCCCTAGTTCGGGCAGGCAACTTTCGCCCGAACCGGAGGTTCGGGTTACACATCATACGAAACCTCTACCACATCCGTTTCCGGATGCGACTGGCAGGTCAGGCAGTATCCGGCTTTCACCTCCTCATCGTCGAGCGCGTAGCAGGCATCCATTTTGACCTTGCCGTTGAGCACTTTGGCCATACAGGTCGAACAGGCGCCAGCCGTGCAGGAGTACGGTGCATCGTGTTTTTCCTTGACCATGACGTCAAGAATGGTAGCACCAGGAGGCATGGTGGTTTCGATGCGTTTGCCATTAAGGTGTACGATGAGGCGTACGGACTGGCCATCGGGGGCTGCGCTAAATTCGCCCGGCGTATGGTTAGGGTTTACAAAGTGTTCGGTGTGAATCTGTTTGGAATCAATGCCGCGGGCCAGCAGCGCCAGTTTTACGGTATCGGCCATATTGCCCGGGCCGCAAATGAAATACTGGCAGTCTGATTCCGGTACATGCGGTGGGTTTTCTTCCAAAAACTCATTTACTACCTTGCCGCCGATCCGGCCTGTCTTTCCTGCCCAACTGGTCGTATACTTTTTGAAAATGCCAAGGAAGCTGCCACTGGCCTCTTTTTGGGGTTGGCTAAGCATAAACTCCAATACCAGTTGGCCGGCGTACCGCTGGGCGAGGCGTTCCAGTTCTTCTCGAAAGATGATATTTTCTTCGTTCCGGCTGCCGTACAACAGGACAACATTGCTCATAGGTTCGGCCTCCAAGGTGGTTTTGGCAATGGACATCAGGGGGGTAATGCCGCTGCCTGCTCCAAAAATGAAGTAGGTCCGGCGTTTTTCCGGGTCGAGCGGAATGTAGAACCGTCCGTCGGGTGGGGCTACTTCCAGTGTGTCTCCGGCTTTTACCTGGTCGTGCAAAAACGTTGACATCTGGCCGCCGGCTACTTTTTTGACAGTAACAGAAAAACGCGATTCGAGGGGGCTGGACGACATGGAGTACGAGCGGCGCAGTTCATGGCCGTCGATTTGGTGGCGTATGGTGATGTGCTGACCTTGCTTGTAGGCAAACGTTTCCCGAAGGTCGTTCGGGATGTCAAATTCGATGCTGACGGTATCCGGTGTTTCCGGGATGATCTTATTAATTTTGAGCGTGTGAAAATCCATGTGGTATCCAAAATTAGGCGCTCCGGTTTTTGCGAAGCGTTTAAAAAAACAGGTACTTTTTGCGTACCCTTCTACCTGAATAAAAAGGCCAGGCGACCGCAAAAGTACGGCAGCCTAACAAATCGAACTGTTATTAGTTGTTTATGCGGGACTTAAAATACCTGATTGCCTACCTGTTACCACTGAGTGCCTTGCTGGCACTGAGCTGGCGGGGCCCGTGGGCCTGGAGCACGGTGGTGCTAAGTTTTGGAATCTTGCCTTTGCTGGAATTGTGGGCACCGCAGTCGACCAAAAACATTGCCCCGGAATTGGAAGCAAGCCGGACAAAACGCCGCTTCTTTGATGTATTGTTGTACCTGAATTTTCCCTTGCTTTTCCTGATTGTTTTCGGCTATTTGTACACCGTGCAAAACCTGCCATTACAGGGAAGCGAATGGCTGGGCCTTACGCTCAGCACGGGAATTGTGGTGGGCGCTATCGGTATCAATGTTGCCCACGAACTCGGCCATCGCCATCGAGCATTTGAGCAAGGTCTGTCAAAATGGATGCTGCTGACGGCGCTCTACCAACATTTTTTTATTGAACACAACCGCGGTCATCACAAAAATGTCGCAACGGATCTTGATCCGGCCTCTGCCCGTTTGGGCGAGCCTGTTTTTACTTTTTGGCTCCGTTCCATCAGTGGAAGCTGGCGCAGTGCCTGGCGGTTGGAGCGCGAACGCCTGCAGCATACGGGGAAGCATTTCTGGAGCCTGCACAATGAAATGTTGCGTTTTCAACTGTGGCAAGCCGGCTGGCTGTTGGCGATATATTTTATCCTTGGTGTGAAAGCCCTTGCCGGAGCATTGCTCATCGCACTTATTGGTGTGCTCTTGCTCGAAACGATCAATTACATCGAACACTACGGCCTGCGCCGGCAAGTATTGCCCTCCGGCCGGGCCGAACCGGTATCGCCGGCGCATTCTTGGAATAGCAACCACGAGCTGGGGCGCATATTTCTGTACGAACTTACACGCCACAGCGATCATCACTACAAAGCGACCCGGCAGTATCAAATACTCCGTCATCTCGATGAAAGCCCGCAACTTCCGTTTGGGTATCCGACCAGTTTGTTACTAGCCCTGGTGCCTCCGCTTTGGTTCAAATTGATGAACAAGCGGACGGTCAGTGCATCCGCTTAGATAGTAAAAAGCCGAGACCGGACATTACCGGCTCGGCTTAATACGAAATTACTAAACACGGGTCTCTTAATTGAGATTTGACGGGTAGTTTTGGGGGGCTTTAGGTTGGCTGGACGTGATTTTATAAATTTTTCAAAAAATTAACCACTTGTTGTTCTTCCTGTGGTTGCGGCGTGAGGGGCATCTGCACATTACTTCCAATCTCGGTGAAGTTGCTCACCAGCCAAAGTTGCCCTCCGGTTTTTCCAAGCACCACCACATTTACCGGATAACCCAGCGGAGCCTCCGGAAAACAAAACGTTGAGGTCGCATCATCGCCCTTAAGTTCGGCCACTGCGCGCGTGTTTTTGAAAACTAAAAATACCCGCGCGTTCAGGGCTGTAAACTGGTCCGGCAGTGTAACGCAAAAAGGGCTGCTTTGTTCGATCACCGGACGCGCACAATTACTCCAACCCAGTGCCGGAACAATCAACTCATAGCCCGACTGCAGGCCGGGTGGATTAACCAGCGGCCATTCGGCCCAAAAGGCCTGCGTCCCAATCGCTGTCCAACCCTGCCAACCATCAACCGGGTCTATTTTACCGGTAAAAATCTCCATACCCGGACTCACATTGTCTGCAGGAATCTGAACCTTCAGATAACGACCGGGAAGGAGTTGCAAGGCTTTGCCATTGCAACTGGCTTTGATTTCAACCACACCGGCGCTTTCCAGCATCCGGGCATCCGGATAACGGCTGGTAGAAATTCCGCGTGCAATGATATCGCCCTTGCGGAGCACAGTTGTCACTTCAATTTTCAGGGACGGGCAGGTGCTGCAAGGTACCGTAGCGCCGGTTTCGTCTGCAAACAACTGTTCCGTATCTGCCAGGAAAACCCGCACACCGTTAGAAGTAGTCAGTGTTGTATCTGGGATAGAGCCCCCAAACAAAAAGGCGGTGCTGGAAAGCGCATCCGGTACCTGATGGAGTAACGGATCAAGATCTTCCTGGGTAGGTACGTATGGACGAAATTCTTCTACATCCTTGTGGCAACTCGCTACCGTTACCAAGGCGCACAGGAACACGAACAAGTATATTTTTTTCAAACAAAACATAAAGTCTGGGTTAGGTTTAAGAGCATATATTTCAGATTAGAATAATTTTTTAGACATGAGGTTGATTTGGAGATGCCGACTGAAATCTATTTGCTGCCTTGCTTTTAAATTTTAACAATTTAGATCAAGCAAAAAAACACCGCCTTCATTCGATGGTTATCCCTTCCCCTTCCGGTCAAATATTTGTGTTACGCCAAAACGAATGCCGCCAATCCCGTACGATTGTTCGGCCGGATAGCCGGGTTTCGACACAGGCTCCAGAATATGGCGATAGTATGGTTCTGCAAATACGCGGGTGCGCGGTGTCAGGTGGAAAAACCATTGGATGCTCCCCAACAAACTCAAGCCGACTTTCGGGCGAAACACCTGATATTGCTCAAGATCAACAGGAGTACCGGCTACCGACAAAATGCTGCCCCGTTTTTGGAACAAGACATTTACCGAACCACCCAGGTTGAGGCTGATCCCCGTAACACCGCTGCGCAGTTCCAGGGCAGCCTGCAGCGGAATGTCCAGCAGGGCAAAACGGTTGTAGGTTTTAACATAATTGGCACCATACTGGATGTCAACCGTATCCGGCACCGATAACCATTGTCCATTGACATATTGTTGGGTGATGACTACGGTATATTTGATAAAATCAGGATCGATGTATTCAAACTGTTCGGTAAATTGGTCGTAATGGAGCCCGGTGCGAAGCGCAAAATTGCCTGCAAACAGGTATGAAGCCCGTATGCCGGCATTGAAAGCCCATTGGTGCTTTTCACTACTCAGGCGATCCTGTACGTAACTTTTGTACTCCGGATCACTGGTATCAAGTCGCTTGTTTATCAAGGAGGGACCGGCATAAGCATCGAACAACCAGGCTTCGCGGTTGGAGTGGAAGTCATAGCATTTTTTAGGTGCCTTCTTTTTTATAGGTGGCAGTTTGATTTGGGCCAGATGTGGCCGGCGATCAGGAATGGCCAACAGCAGGGATGCACCCTGATTCAGTCTGCTGATTTCTGAAAGGTCAAAATTGTTTGGATCGGAGCCGGGCAATAGGGGCTCCGTCGAATTAATTGCCTCCGTGTTCGTGGCTGCTATGGCCATTGGTTTATCTGCCTTATCGGGCAAATCGCTAATGGTAATGTCAGGTATAGGTGTAAAAGTTTGTTTCGATAGTGAAGCAGGTTGTGGCGATTCGGGCCGGTTAATAGTTGATCGGGCAGATGATCGTGCTGACTGGGTTTGCTGTTGGGGCGTTGGCGAAGACAGCTCGACAGATTCAAATGTAGGAGCTGTTTTTTGCTCGACTCCGGTAGTGGAATTTGAGGCAGCCTGCTGGTTAGCAGCAGAGGTGGCGGCGGAATGCCGGACCTCTGTCGGATCAGCCTTGTCTGGCGCTGTAGCAGCGTTAGGGATATAAGCCTGCCACAGAGCCCAAAGCCCGGCACTGGTTAGGCAGGCAGCAAACAGCCACAGGAAAAACAAGCGTCTGCGCCGGGGGCGGCGAATGGCGCGCTCCACGTTAGCCCAAACGAAGTCCGGCGGCGGCACCGCGGCGTGTTGCAGGCGCTGGCGAAATTGCTGGTCGATGTTGTTGGGTTGTTCCATTTTATTTCATTTCAAGGATTCCAATCCTTGCGGTAACTGGCATTGCTTAAGTTTTTTTAATCATTCGGCACTTCGGACGTCAAATTCTGCCCGGTGATATCGGTTCAATTGTTCAAGTTGATCGCACAGCCAACGCCGGGCTTTGGTTAATTGGGAGCGCGAAGTGCTCTCCTGAATCCCCAGCATATCGGCAGCTTCGGCGTGCGAGTATCCTTCAATAGCCACCAGGTTGAACACCATGCGATATCCTTCCGGGAGACGGCTGATCAGGGCCAGGATCTCCGCCTCCGACAAGGTAGACAGGGCATCAGGCGCAACCGGGGACTCAGGCAGGCTTTCATAACCGTTCAACTCCATATCAAAACGCTGTCGTTGGTATGCACGCAGGGCTGTATTGATCATAATACGCCGCACCCATCCTTCAAAAGAGCCCTGAAACTGGAATTGATCCAGCTTCGTAAATACCTTGACAAAACCTTCCTGAAGAATATCTGCCGCATCCGATGACGAGCGGGCATAGCGCAAGCACACCGCATACATCTTGCCGGCAAAAAGCTCGTACAAGTGCCGCTGGTGCTGCGCCGACCCGCGCAGACAGCCCTGAATGAGATCTTGTTCGTTCAAAAAACCCTGGGTGCTTGCAATTGTTAGTTCGTTCTTTAGCTTTCAGGCGCGGGGCAGAACACTCCCGAAGGTACGTGGTTTTCAGATGCACCACAATGCAATTTTGCTGCCCCGACCGACAAATAATTGCTTAAATGCCCGAAATAGTACCCAAAATTCAACCAAGTATGGCTGGCAGGTATGCGGATAACCGCATTGAAAACTTATGAAGTTTGCCGGTATTACCGGAAAAAACATTAACAAAAGCCCAAATGGCGGTATTTGGCATAAAAACCTGATAATCAGTACCGATTTCGCACGTCATATTTTTGGTAAAAAAATAATTGAGCGAAAATATTCCTCATTATCAAGGATTTACGGTTTTCACTCCGCATAAATTTTCAGGAATAGCTTTGCAGTTCAACAAGGTAATCCTACCTTTGCCGCCGCTTTTGAAAAGCCCCTCGTTTTAACGCTTAAATTTCAACGCTTAATAGTCTATAAAATGGATACGCTGAGTTACCGGACGGATTCCGTCAGCAAAGAAAGAGCAGAGCACAAATGGTATGTGATCGATGCTGAAAACCAGGTGGTTGGTCGCCTGAGCAGCAAAATCGCTTCCATCTTGCGTGGCAAAAACAAGCCCAGCTTCACCCCACACTCTGACACCGGCGATTTCGTCATTGTTATCAATGCCGACAAAGTGCGCCTGACCGGCAAAAAATGGGATCAGAAAGAATACCTGGACTTTTCGCTTTATCCCGGTGGGCAAAGAAGCACGCTGGCTTCTGTAATGCTGGAAAAAGATTCGCGCCGGATCATTGAGCGTGCTGTAAAAGGCATGCTCCCCAAAACTAAACTGGGCCGCCAGGTGTACAAGCGCATGTTTGTATATGCCGGTGCAGAGCACCCCCACACTGCACAGAAGCCGGAAACGCTGGCTGTGTAACCAGAAACCTGTAACGTTAAAAATCACACACACGAAATATGGAAATGATAAATGCCATAGGGCGCCGGAAAACAGCCGTTGCCCGGGTGTATCTGATGAAAGGCGAAGGTAACATTACCGTAAACGGTAAAGATTACCGCGAATACTTCCCGCAGATGCATGTGCAGCACAACGTAACCGATCCGTTCAAAGTGGTTGAGGTCGACAATATTTATGACCTTAAGATCAACGTACGTGGCGGCGGTTTTAAAGGCCAGGCCGAAGCCGTCCGTATGGGGCTTAGCCGCGCACTGGTGAAATTGAATGAAGAATTCAAAAAGCCGCTTAAGGACAAGAAGTTCCTCACGCGGGACAGCCGCGCCGTCGAACGCAAAAAGTATGGCCGTCCCAAAGCGCGCAAACGCTTCCAGTTCTCTAAACGTTGATTTGCTGATTGCCTGATCTGTTGGTTCGAAAAGCGAAGGCAACTCCGATCTGCTCAAATCAACACTTCAACACATCGACATTTCAACAAATCAACACTTCAACATTTCACAAAAATTGCTTTTGAAACATGCAAAAGCCAGAATATAAGGACTTACTCGCTGCCGGCTGCCACTTTGGCCACCTGCGCAAAAAGTGGAACCCGAAAATGACGCCCTATATCTTTATGGAGCACAAGGGCATCCACATTATCGACCTCAACCGTACGGCTGAATGCCTGGAGCGCACCGCTCAAGCGGTTAAAGCGATTGCCCGGAGTGGCAAAAAGATCATGTTTGTCGCAACCAAAAAACAGGCCCGCGACATCGTGCAACACGCTGCTGAAAGTGTAGGCATGCCGTATGTGACCGACCGTTGGTTGGGCGGTATGATGACCAACTTCATGACCATCCGCAAGTCGGTTAAAAAGATGCACAACATCGAGCGCATGCTGGCCGATACTACGCTGACCAGCATCACCAAAAAAGAGCGTCTGACCCTCAGCCGGGAACACGCCAAGATGAACAAACAGCTCGGTGGTATTGCTAACCTCAACCGCTTGCCGGCAACGGTGTTCATCGTGGACATCCACCACGAGCACCTGGCACTTGCAGAAGCGCGCAAACTGGGCATCAAAACCATTGGCATGGTTGATACCAATTCCGATCCTACATTGGTCGACTATGCGATTCCAAGCAATGACGACGCTTCAAAGGCAATTGCCTACATCACCAACTACATCACGGAAGCAATCCGTGAGGGTTTGGAGGAGCGTAAAGCTTCCAAAACGGAAGAAAAAGAAGGTGTCGACGCATAATTGCAGCTGGGTTTTGAGTTGGCATACCAAAGCATAATTCAATACCCGGCAGGATGCCATTTAAAACACAAAACTCAAATCTCTTTTTAATGAGCGACGTAAAAATTTCTACTGCAGATATTCAAAAACTCCGTGAAATGACGGGGGCCGGCATGATGGATTGCAAAAAAGCACTGGAGGAAGCCGGCGGTGATTTTGAGGGCGCTGTGGATGCGCTGCGTAAAAAAGGTATTGCCAAAGCAGCCAAACGCGAAGATCGCGAAGCCCGTGAAGGCGTAGTGATCGCCCAAACTAATAACGACCAAACCAAAGGCATTATCGTTTCCCTGCAATGCGAAACCGATTTTGTGGCACGGAATGACGGCTTTATCGCCATCACCCAAAAGATTGCTGACATTGCCCTGGAAAACTTTCCGGCTAACCTGGAAGCGCTGCTCGACCTGCCTTACGAGTCTGGCGTCAGCATCCGCGAAAAAGTGGGTGAGCAAAACGGTATCATCGGTGAAAAAATTGAACTGGGCCGCTACCAACATGTTGAAGGTGCTCAGGTGTTGACTTATAACCACTCCAACAACAAGCGCTCGGTACTTGTCGCCCTCACGAAGGCAGGTTTTGAAGATGCCGGTCGCAACGTTGCTATGCAAATTGCTGCGATGAACCCGGTTTCAGTCAGCAAAGACGATATAGACCCGAAAATTGTGGAAAAAGAAATTGAGATCGGTAAAGAACTGGCGCGCAACGAAGGCAAGCCGGAAGATATGCTCGAGAAAATTGCCCTTGGGCGCTTGAACAAATTCTTCCAGGAAAATACCCTTCTGAGCCAGAAATATGTCAAAGACAACGCTGTTTCGGTATTGCAATACCTGCAAGGTCTGGACAAAGGCCTGACTGTTTCTGCATTCAAACTGGTTTCGCTCTGATTTGTTTCGGCCATTTACGAGGCATGCAATCCCGGATTTTCTATACAGAAAATCCGGGATTTTTATTTTACGCTGTAGCTTTTGACAAATTCAGGCGTATAAAAAGCAACTTGCCTATGAAGCCTGCATTAAACCGACTGGTCGCTTTGCCAATTCCAGAGCGGCCATTTTTTATTGATCCCGACAAAAATCATTGGGGGCTATGACACAACTCAGCTGCCAGGTTGAGCGGGTACAGGACCTTTGCAGCATTTCTGAACCTAAACCTGTAGTTCCTATGAAATTTGAGTACAATTTATCGGTTGGCGAATGTGTTCTTTCCTTCTTCATGATGATGGCCGTTATCATTCTGGGTATTTTCACCGGGCAAATTTGGCTGGCTGTATTTGGTTTGCCACTCTTTTTGCGGGGCCTGTTGGGCTGGTGCCCGCTTAAAACTTTTTTACAGAACCAGGGTAAAGCAAAATAAAGCGATTAGCAGAAGATTGATCCTGATCGCTTAGGTTTCCAGAAGTCTGCTATTTGCAGACAGCTAAAAAGTGGCGGCTACGCTTACCTTTACAACTGTGAAACAGCTCGCATGTTTGATATTGGTATTAATTGTTTTTGCCCAGAGTTCGGTCCGAACCGTCTGGACATTGCATTACCAATGGAATAAGGCGGAATACCTTCGAGCATGTGAGAATAAAAACCGGCCGGAGTTGCATTGTGACGGGAAATGTTATTTGAAAAAACGCCTGACAACAACGCAGCAGGGGCCTCGGGCGCCTCAACTGCCGGAAAGTTTCTTTTCTCAAAAAGAAGCACTGCTGTTTTTTGAAGCATTTGGCAATTTTAGTCTGAAAAGGAGGCTGCATAGTGTCGCTCCGGCATTTCCGCCCTATGCTTTTTACTTACCAGAATCGCCCGATTTCGCTATTTTCCACCCACCAGCTTTGAGAAAAGGATAAAACAATTTCTCAAATTTTCTCATTTCAAATCTGAAATATGCGAACACTGTTCCTTGCAGTGGCCTTTCTGGCGTGTTTGTCGGAAATGGCCGCCTGCGATGTGTGTGGTTGTTCGGCTGCGGGAAATTATTTCGGTATTCTGCCCGGGTTTCACCGGAATTTTGTCGGATTGCGTTGGACCACGGAATCCAGTCGGACAGCATTGAGTCCGGATGCGCTACGTCGTGGTCAAATACATTCGATGGAGCAATTCAACACCCTGGATATCTGGGCCCGGATGTATGTGGCGCCCCGTTGGCAGTTGTTGCTAACAGTGCCTTACCGCAATAGCCGACAAACCGAAAGCGGCCGAACAACTCAGGTCAATGGCTTGGGCGACATATCGGTATACTCCAGTTACTTATTGCTGGATGGTGCCGAAAGCAGCCAAAGCGCCTGGAACCACACACTCAATATTGGCGGCGGGGTGAAATTGCCTACCGGCCGCCAGGATAAAATAGCAGCCGACGGCTCACGCGCACACCCAAACCTGCAAACGGGCACGGGAAGCACCGATATCCTCGCTACACTTGCCTATGTCATTCGGCGCAATGGCTGGGGCGGCGCAGCAGATCTCCAGGCACGGCTGACTACTGCCAACGCCCGGCATTACCGCTTCGGGAACCGGTTGAGCGGTTCCATTAAATTTTTCTACTGGTCCAATCCGGGTGCAGTTTCGCTGCTACCGCATGTCGGCCTTTTTGTTGACGCCGCGGCGTCGGATACCGACCGCGGCGACCCAATTGACGGCAGTGCGGGTATTACCGGTTATGGCATTGTGGGACTTGATGTTTACGCCGGAAGGTTTTCGACCGGCCTGAGCTTTCAGCCTCCCCTTTGGCAAAGCCGGGGTACAGTGCAGCCGCGCAACCGATGGACCATTTCAGTGAATTATATTTTTTAACCTATTCAATACACAAACCTATCATGCAAAAATTCAAAATGGGCTTGCTCGCCCTGCTGGTTTTAACTACATTTTTTGTAGCCTGTAAAGACGACGAAGACGATGAGCTTTCCGGCTTTGCCGATGTGGAAATCGAATTCGACAACCGCGCAGGCGATGCCTCCTTGGTATTTGGAACGGAATACACCAATGCTGCCGGTGAAAAACTGACGTTTTCCACCTTCAATTATTTCGTGAGCAACTTCGTGCTGGTAAAAGCGGACGGCAGCGAATACGTAGTACCCAAAGATTCCAGTTACTTCCTCTGCAAACATGATGATCCGGACAGCCGCGAAGTGGTGCTGAAAAACGTACCGGCCGGCGACTACACTGGCCTGAAATTCATGATCGGCGTAGACAGTACGAAAAGTGTCAGTCCAATTACTGAGCGCACCGGCGTACTTGACCCGGCCACCGGCGCCAGCGGCATGTACTGGAGCTGGAATGCCGGCTATATTTTTGTCAAAATAGAAGGCACCTCGCCGCAGGCACCACTCGACCCAGGCACCGGCGAGAATACCTTCCAGTACCACACCGGCCTCTTTGGTGGCTATGATAGCCCGACGCTGAACAATCTGAAAACGGTATCACTGGAAACACATCAGGGTGAGCCGGCCAAGGTGCGCCGCTCGGGTGGTCCGCATTTTCACCTGTATGTTGACGTGCTGGAAATGTTCACCGCGCCGACAAACGTGAGCGTTGCCACAAACCCGACTTCCCATGCCGGCCCTTATTCAAAAACGGTGGCCGATAATTATGCTGATATGATCACGCTCGATCATGTGCACAACCCCTGAAGCCTTATTTCTGTTATACTGAAAGCGCGTACGCCGTACCTAACCGGGTGCGGTGTGCGCAATTTTACTACTTCAAGAACAGGTTTCAGACGGGCAAAAACAGATCTATGAAACAGTTTTTATATCTCCTGACTTTTCCCCTTCTCCTGTTTTCCTGCCGGCCTGCGCCACCGGAAACCTTACCCCTGCCAACAGAAATTTGTGTAACTACGGTGCACCACAAATGGCCAATTCCTGATGCAACTATTTATGTGAAATACAACGCCGACAGTTTTCCGGGGTATGAACAACCGGCATCTTACTTCGATGTAATTTTCAAAACCGGAAAGGATGCGCATGGCTGCCTGGCGCCGGTGCCGGAAGGGCGCCACTGGTTGGTTGCACTGGGTTACGACAGCATTCACTACCCCTATGATGTTTTGGGTAATTTGCCTGTCACCATTTCACTCGATGGCACGGCCAAACTTGATACCATGCTTTATGTCACGGAAAAACATTGAACCCGAACTTATGCGTACTTCCTGGTTTTATCCACTGCTCCTTACCGTGCTGGTTCTGAATGGTTGCAAAAAGGACGACCCCAAACCTATCTTTGAAGGGCCGTTTCTGCCATCCAACTTCCCCCAGCCTGCCTATGACCTCAGTCAAAACCCCGTGACAGAAGCCGGTTTTACCCTGGGTAAAAAATTGTTTTACGATCCAATCCTGAGTCGCGACAACACCATTGCCTGCGCAGATTGTCACATTTCTTATGCAGCGTTCAGCCACCCCGATCACCCCACGAGCCACGGGATCGATGGCCTGTTTGGCCGCCGCAATGCTTTGCCGGTGCAAAATATGTTGTGGAAAACCGGTTTTTTCTGGGACGGTGGCGTCCCCAATCTCGATTTTGTGCCGTTGAATGCCATCCAAAATCCTGTGGAAATGGATGAATCGCCGGACCAGGTACTGGCCAAATTACAGGCACATCCGGAGTACCCTGCCCTGTTCCGGGATGCCTTCGGGAGCGAAAAAGTGACCACGGCCGCGTTTTTACAGGCACTGTCGCAATTTATGGCCATGCTGGTAAGCGCCAATAGTCCCTATGACCACTATGTGCGCAAGGAGCCGGGTGGTACCCTGCCGGGCGAGGCGCTGGAGGGGCTGGCTGTTTTTCAGCAAAAATGTGCGAGCTGCCATGCCACCGACCTGTTCACCGATCAGACTTACCGAAACAACGGCATTCTCAGTGATTTTACCTTGGATCAGGGCCGCCACGAAGTCAGCACCTTGCCAGATGACATTGGCAAGTTCCGTGTCCCGTCTTTGCGCAACGTGGCCGTTACCTCGCCGTATATGCACAATGGCAAATTTAAAACACTGGAATCGGTGCTCGACCATTACGATACCGGCGTAAAGGACAGCCCAACCCTTGATCCGCTGTTACGCCGGGCCGACGGCACCCTGGGGATTCCATTAAGTGCGCAGGAGAAAAGTCAGTTGCTTGCTTTTTTACAAACACTGACTGATGAGGATTTTGTACGCGACACGCGATTTGCACAATAGTACCGGTTCTCCATCCGCATTGAACATTGCAAAATAAAACCGGATTCTTTTTTTACCAACATTCCCCAATTGCGCACAAAGTGCCGTTTCTTTGCAGGCGAAATTAAATTCAAGGCCGGTAACTTTACGAATGAAATACTGCGCATTTTTAAAAAAAATAAAAGCATCCTCCACACGTATTCAGCGTCTGGAGGATTTTTTTTGCCCAAAATGCACACTCCGGCACCAATATTGAACTGCTTTTAACTACAAACAAGGTTTGCCAATGACGCGCAAGTACAAACGCATTTTGTTAAAACTTTCCGGCGAAAGCCTGATGGGGCAACAGCGGTTCGGCATCGCCGCCGATATGCTCCAGCATTATGCCCATCAAATCAAAGAAATGCGCGACCTGGGTGTCGAAATCGCCGTGGTCATTGGCGGTGGCAACATTTTTCGCGGTATCCAGTCGGAAGGCTCCGGCATCGAGCCCGTAACGGGCGACTACATGGGCATGCTGGCCACAGTGATCAATGGCCTCGCACTCCAAAGTGCCCTGGAAAGTCTGGGCGTGTACACCCGTCTGATGACCGCCCTGAAAATGGAAAACATCGCCGAACCCTACATCCGCCGCCGCGCCATCCGCCACCTGGAAAAAGGCCGGGTGGTCATCTGTGCCGCGGGTACCGGCAATCCGTACTTCACTACCGACAGCGCCGCCGCGCTGCGCGCTAATGAGATCAGCGCCGATGTGATCCTCAAAGGCACCCGCGTAGACGGGATCTATACCGCCGACCCGGAAAAAGACCCCGGCGCCATCAAGTTTGAACGGCTAACCTTTGCCAAAGTCATCAGCCTGGGCCTCGAAGTGATGGACATGACGGCTTTCACACTCTGCCGCCAAAACAACATGCCCATCATTGTGTTCGACATCAACTCGCCCGACAACCTGCGCCGCATTGTAACCGGCGAAGAAGTCGGCACTTTAGTGGAAGGCTAGCGGCTTTTTTAACCCGGTATATTCGCGGGTACACTGGAAAATCCATTTTCATGACGATTACCTCCTATAACATCAACGGCCTGCGCTCGGCGATTTCCAAAGGTTTTATGGACTGGCTGAGTAAAGAGCAATTTGACATCGTTTGCTTGCAGGAAATTAAAGCATTACCCCAGGATATTCCCCTTCTGGAACTGGAAGCAATGGGCTACAATCACTATTGGCATACTGCCGAAAAAAAAGGGTATAGTGGCCTGTTAACGCTTTGCAAGCAAAAACCGGATAACGTGGTAGCGGGTTGCGGCATGGAAAAATACGACCGGGAAGGGCGTATTCTGCGCACCGATTTTGGCGACTGGACGCTGCTTAACTGCTATTTCCCCTCCGGTACAACCGGGGAAGAACGCCAGGCTTTTAAAATGGAGTTTCTCGACGACTTTTTCCATTGGGTTCAGGACTTGAAAAAGGAGCGCTCCAATCTGATTGTTGTTGGCGACTACAATATTGCGCATACCGAGCAGGATATTCACAACCCTAAAAGCAATAAAAACAGCAGCGGCTTCCTGCCCGAAGAGCGCGCCTGGATGACCAAATGGTTTGACAATGGTTTCACAGATGCGTTCCGGTACAAACACCCGGAAGCGCAGGAATACAGCTGGTGGAGTTTTCGGGCCAATGCCCGCGCCAATAACAAAGGCTGGCGCATCGACTACCAATCTGTCACCGACGGGCTTGCCGCCAACATCGTCGACGCACGGCAACTTACTACAGTGGTGCACTCCGACCACTGTCCGGTCTGGATGGAAATTGATTTGTAGAACCGCTATTTTTTTCCGTCAACAAGAAAACGATCGTCGGTCAGGGCGTGCAAAAATGCCTCCAGATCAACTTTTTCCTGCTCGGTCAGGCCAAGCGGTTTGGCCAGAAGAGTATCCCGGTTAAAACTGTGCGTGACAAACTTGTCGGGTTGGTCGTAGTAGTCGATCACTTCCCGGAGCGTGTTGAAGGAACCGTCGTGCATGTAGGGCCCCGTTACGGCGATATTGCGCAAGCCGGGCACCTTGAACTTCCCGAGGTCCGCAGAATCTTTTGTAATGGCAAATCGCCCCGGGTCGTTGTATTTTTTTCCGTCGAACAGGCCGATATTCCGGAACTCATCGCCGGTAAAATCCGGGGAGAAGTGGCAGTCGAAGCACTTGCCTTTGTTCATCAGCACCTGCCGGCCCCGTACTGCCGATGCCGACATGGCCGTTGCATCGCCCTGCATCCAACGGTCGAAGGGTGTGTCGGCTGTTTCCAGGGTGCGCACGAAGGATGCCAGTGCATCAGCCAGCGTCAGGGTGTCGGGTTCGCGCCCGTAAATGGCCTTGAAATAAGCCTGGTAGCGCGCACTCTGGCGCAGGCGTTCCAGTGCAACCGGCATCGGCAGGTTCATTTCCACCGGATTTTCAATTGGCTGTACTACTTGCTGCTCCAGGGTGCCGGCGCGGCCGTCCCAAAAAAAGGCCGACCGGGCGCTCATGTTCGTAATTGCCGGGGTATTGCGGGTGCCGGCTTGCCCGTCGACGCCAAAACTTACCGCCGTAGTGTCCGAAAACGCAAAAGCCGGAATATGGCAGGAGGCGCAGCTGACACTTTGGTCTGAAGACAAAATCGGGTCTTCAAACAGCAAACGCCCCAGGTCTTCGCTGCTCATCGGCGCTTTGGCAACTGGCTGGTAGGCTGTTGCGAAAATAAAAAAGCCCGCAAAGAGGCTCAGATACAGGTAAATACGATGCATAACGGGTGCAAAGATACGGATGCTGAGGGTAGTCTGGGTAGGGTTTTCGTCATTCGAACGTATGCCTTTGGTCATGCTGAATAGCAGCGCTACCCGGCTACGCGTCCAGGTCATAGGCAATTTTCATCCAATCCAACATTTCAGAATCCGGTAGCACTCCGGGAGCGAGTTCAAAGCGGTGGGTAATGCGGTCGCCTTTTTGCAGCCCGCCAGTATCTACAAGCCGGGGGGACAACTGCCCTGAAAATCCTTTCAGGCACAAACCCAACTCCAGGCGCCCTTTGGTGGCAGGTTTAATTTGAGCAAAAACGTGATTCCGGTAAAGCGGAACTATCGTAGCACAAGGGCTAATCTTAACCTCCGGAAAATGTTCTATGGCTTTGGAAATCAAATAATCATGCGCAGGTCGCAACGATTCTTTGCCTGCATACATGGCCTCTACATAGCCGGCGGCCGCTTCCAGATAGGCCGCTACATCAGTATTTTCGAAACCTTTCCCAACGGAGCGTTCGGCAAGCATGGAGGCAGTTGTTTGACCCAATGCATGATTTTTCTTCAACCAGTCGCGCCGTTCCCGATCAGTGGCTGGGCCTTCTTTTTTCAACAAGGCAAGCCATTCGTCCAGGCTGCGCCCGGTTTTTGCTTTAAGGTTGCGCAAGATGGCCTGTGCATACACAACGGATGGGTGCGTGGAGTACATACTCGATTGATTTGCTTATTGACGAGTGTCAACCATTGAAAAAATTGAAACGATAAACTGAAATGAACCGGCTATTACACTGAGTCGACGAATGCATCCAATATTAGACAAGCGAAACCGACGTTTCAACTCATCGTGTCAACACATCAATCACCGTTTTCACCGCCACAAAAATAGGCTCCCGGCCTTCTTTGGTGACCAGCGCCTGGGGATTGTCTTCATCTTCCAGCACGGCTTCTTCGGCAAAAGCCAGCAAATCTTCCTGCGGCGTGTTTTCAAAAAACGGGTTCAGGCGATCGCGAAATTTTTTAGCCGTGCTCGCCTCCAGGACTTCATAATTTTTCTCTTCGGCCTCCCCGATCACTTCTTCGGGCACCGTTTCGACAGGTCCGTTTACCTTTCGGTTGGCCAACCAGACGATTAGAGCGAGGTATTGCATAAACCCCTGCTCGTCGTCGCTAAGCAGGTGGAAGTTATCTTCATTGAACAGATAAGCCATCAAAACAGGTTGCTCTTCAGCAAACTCTTCCATGTGGCGCTCCGTTTGTTCATCGCTTAGCGAATCCAGGAGATCAATGATCGAGTCGATAATTTTTTCAGAAACAAATTTCATGTATCAGCAGGGGTAATTGAAAAGGGGCGACAAAAATATACACTTGAACGCGAAAAAAAGGGACTGTATTCCGACCTTTACCACCCCCGCCCGATTTGTCCCTACCCATCCTAATCATTTTGGCATGTTTTTGTCAGCATACCGGCAACTGTATGGTGACCTCATTTGTTTTTAACTGCATACGCTTCATTTTGGGTAATAAACGCGATTTTTTCGCTGCCCGGTTGATCGGTGTACAAAGCCAACTTTATTTTGCTTATGCTTCGTGCTGCTCTTCTTGACATGTACAACGGCGAATCCAATCGCGGTATTCCCATGCTAAAATCGATGCTCGCCCGGTATGCCAATGTGCTCCGGTTTGATCATTTTGACGTACGTGCAAAAAATGAACTCCCCGACCTTTCCTACGATATTTATCTGTTTTCCGGTGGCCCGGGGGATCCGCTGGAAGAGGAGGGTACCTGGTTTAAACCGTTTTTCCGGTTGATAGAAGATTTGTGGCAACTGAACGAAAAAACAGTGGAGAGCGATCAGAAAAAGCATGTTTTTTTTATTTGCCATTCTTTCCAGATGGCCTGTCACCATTTTGGTTTGGGTACGGTGAGTCAGCGGGCAAAAATGTCTTTTGGTACTTATCCCGTACATAAAACGCATTTTGGTAAGGAAGAGCCATTTTTTGAAGGCTTACCCGATCCGTTTTATATTGCCGATTTCAGGCGCTTTCAGGTGCTCAAACCGAATCGGCAACGCTTCCATACCATGGAGGCAAAAATCCTGTGCCTGGAAACTTTAGCGCCGCATGTCCATGCCGAACGCGCCCTGATGGCTGTACGGTTTAGCCCGGAGATGTTTGGCACCCAGTTTCACCCGGAGGCGGATCCGGATGGTCTGCTGGAATATTTCAGAGACCCGGAGCGCAAAAAGTCTATTGTGGAGGAGCATGGTGAAGCGCGGTATTTTCGCATGATGCACGACCTGGCCAGCCCGTTGAAAATTCAACGGACCTACGACACGATAATCCCAAATTTTCTGGAAAATGCAGTGGAACAACTCACGCTGTTGCCAGCCTGAAGAAATCTTTGAAAAACAAAACCGTTAATCTTCCTGCACCTTTTTCCGGATCAGTACTTTCCGGCCTTCCACTTCATACTGCAAGCCCAACGGCTCGCATATCATCCGCAGTGCATAAGGTAGATCGTGGTGAATAAACACCCCACTGAACCGGCGACCTTCGATCCCGGAGGCGCTGATGGAAATATTGTACTGGCGTTCCAGTTCGGCAAACACCTCGTACACCGGCGAGTCGGCAAAGCGGCTTTCACCCTGCATCCACGATGGCCAGGGGTCGACAATGGCCTCCAGGGGCGCCCACAAACCACCCCGGGCGCTGGAGCGCTGTCCGGCGCGCAGCGCCTGTTTGATCCCCTTGTCGGTGGAAGCCTGGACCAGGCCGGTGTAACAGGCCACATCAAAACCGCTGCCGCGGTATTTCACTGTAAACGAAGTGCCGAGCACCTTCACCGTGCCGGATACTGTTTCTACCACAAAGGGCGCCAGCCCTTTTTTAACTTGAAAAAACGCTTCGCCGAGCAGCCTTACCCGGCGCTCGGTGGCCCAGTTTCCGGGAACGATTTCGACCGAAGAAACTGCATTCAGGCGCACCGTGGAGCCATCGGGTAATTCCACTGTTTTTTGTTCGCCAATAGCCGTAGCAGAAATGGAAGGACCGGTAGGCGCCGGTTGGAAAACAGTCCAAACCAGTAAAACCAGGGAGAGCACTGCAGCGCCGCCAACCAACCACCAGAGGATGCGCAATCTGGAGTTATTGTCAACAGCTTCTGCGGCAGGAATGCGACCCAGGAGATCTTGTATTTCCGAATCGGACAAACTCTGAGGTTCCCTGAGACCCAGCAAACGCCGTAATACAGGAAAGTAAGGATGCCGTTCAACAACCTGGCGGTCGGCATCGGAAAGGTCGCCTTTAAACCAGCGGGCGAAGAGCGCATTATGGCGGAATGCGTTTTCCATCTTTGGATTTTCTTAACGAAAATTAAGAGAATAAATTTTACTTGTACGTATTCTGTCGGTCTAACCGCACGTTAAATGCACTGAACCAAACACACCAGGCCTATGAGTCATTTAGACAGACGTACCTTTTTAGCCCTCGGTAAAAAAACCGCCCGCCCTACCCAAACCATTACCGACCAAACACTTGTACCCATCCCCGCTGCCCTGGAAGCCAAAATGGCAGCACGGGCAGCAAGCCCACCCACTTCTGGCTTGGCGCCCTATTCCGGCCCCTGGACGAAGGCTGAAGTGCTCCATCTACTGCGGCGTACGCTCTTTGGCCCGGTCAAGGCCGATGTGGATTATTTCCTTGGTAAAACCATGGAAGCCGCCGTAGACGAAATTCTCAATACGCCTTATGTTGCCCCTCCGGAACCGGTTAACGACTACAATAACCCAAACTATACCGATCCCACTGTTCCTTTCGGTCAAAGTTTCCTGAATGCACCTTACGAGCCCGGCGGCGAATTCTATCGCCTCGAAAGTGTACGGGCTTGGTGGATCCGGCAAATGCTGAACAGCGGCCGTAGCATCCGCGAGAAAATGACGCTGTTCTGGTACAACCACATTCCTGTCCAGTTTACGGAAGCGCCATTCGGCAGCATGCTTTATCGGTATAACAAACTTTACCGCGAGCAAGCCCTGGGAAATTTCAAAACCA
Organism: Lewinellaceae bacterium; assembly: GCA_020636075.1. GTDB lineage: Bacteria > Bacteroidota > Bacteroidia > Chitinophagales > Saprospiraceae > M3007. The sequence goes on from JACJYO010000003.1 coordinate 515,026, forward strand.
TGATGCGGGCGATCACCCTCGACCCGGCCATGTTGATTTACCTCAACGGTTACCTCAATGCAGCATCGGCGCCCGACGAGAACTACGCCCGTGAAATCCAGGAACTTTTCGTCATTGGCAAAGACCTTCCCGACCATTTCACCGAAGACGATGTCAAAGCCGCTGCCCGCCTGCTCACCGGCTGGCGTACCGATGGTTTCACCACCTATTTTTTTGCTACGGAACATGATATCGGCGACAAGCAGTTTTCCGCCTTTTATGGCAACCGCCTGATCAAAGGCCCGGGCCAGATTGACCCCAACGCCGGCGCCGCCGAACTGGATGAATTTCTCGACATGCTGTTTGATCATCCCGAGGCTGCCCGTTATGTGTGCCGCAAATTGTATCGCTTTTTTGTCTACCACGAAATCGATGCGCAAACCGAGCAGAATGTTATTGAGCCGCTGGCGCAAATTTTCCGCAACAACAACTACGACATTCTTCCGGTGCTCGATGTACTGTTCAAAAGCGAGCATTTTTTTGATGTGCTCAACCGCGGGGCAGTGATCAAGAGCCCGGTGGATATGGTCGTCGGGCTATTCAAACTCTTCGGCGTTACCCTGCCCGGCAATGCCGATTTGCTCGACAACTTTGCCATCAGCCTGCAAATGGGCGTGCGCATGGCCGACATGCTGCAACAGCCCGGCGATCCGCCCAATGTGGCAGGCTGGCAGGCGTATTATCAAAAACCGTTTTTGGATAAATTGTGGATCAACACCGCCACGCTTCCCGAGCGCGGCAGGTTTACCGACACCATGGTGTTTGCCGGAATTTTCGGCTTTAACAACCGCGCGGTGATCGACCCGTTGGCCTGGGCAAGCACGCTCAGCGACCCTGCTGACCTGAACACGCTGATCGACGAATCGCTCGACCTGCTGTTTGGGCTGCCGGTTTCGCAAACCGTGAAGAACTCGTTCAAGCCCATTTTGCTTTCAGGCTTGCCCAACGATTCCTACTGGACGATAGCCTGGGAACTCTGGGAAGCAAACCCGGGCGATCAGATGCTCGCCGGGGCTGTACGCACACGCCTTCAGGCTTACTTGTACCGGGTGCTTCAAATCGAGGAAACACACCTGATTTGATCCGCGGTGCGCCGGTTGAAATCCACATTTTTTTCAAAAACTATTCAAGCATGAAACGCCGAAATTTTCTGAAAAATATAAGTGCCGGGGTGGCAATTCCATCGCTGGTAAATGGTTTTGGGGTGCGGGCATTTGCAACCAATCCGTTCGCAAACTTTATGGAAGGCCTGAGCACCGACACCGATCATGTGCTGGTGGTCATCCAACTCGAAGGGGGCAACGACGGACTGGGTACCCTGGTGCCGCTCGACCAGTACGATAATTTGTACAATGGCCGGGAAAATGTGCTCCTTCCCGAGAACAAACTCCTGCCGCTCACCAATGCGCTCACCCTGGGAATGCACCCTGCACTCAGCGGCCTGCACGACCTGTACAACGATGGTCAGGTGCGCATTGTACAAAACGTAGGCTACCCCAACCCCAGCCTGAGCCACTTCCGGGCTACGGACATCTGGATGTCGGGTTCGGATGCCAATGAATATTTCCCCAACGGTTGGGCAGGCCGGTACCTGGCCTATGAATATCCCAACTTTCCAATCAATTACCCAAACACCAATATGCCGCACCCGCTGGCCATCGAAATCGGCAACTCCATGTCGCTGAGCCTCATGGGTCCGCAAACAGGCATGGGTTTCGTGATCCCCAGCACCGGTGATTTTTACAACCTCCTCGCCGGCGTTCAAGACCCGGCGCCCAACACTCCGGCAGGCGAACAACTGGCCTACATCCGGCTGATCGCCCAGCAATCCAGGGTGTATGCCCAAGCCATCATTGATGCCTCCAATGCCATTGCAGATCAAAAAACATATCCGGATACGCCCCTGGCTGCTAAACTCAAGGTGGTTTCCCGGCTGATTGCCGGCGGTATGAAAACGCGTATGTATGTGGTCAGTATCGGCGGTTTTGATACGCACGACGAACAGGTGGACCCCGACGATCATACCCTGGGTATCCATGCCGGATTGTTGAAACAACTCGGCGATGCCATCAAGGCCTTCACCGATGACCTGAATTATCTCGGCACCGCCGACCGGGTGGTGGGCATGACATTTTCCGAGTTTGGCCGCCGGATTACCAGCAATGCCAGTGGCGGTACCGACCACGGCGAAGCTGCACCGATGATCCTTTTCGGAAAATCTGTTTCGGGTGGTGTGACCGGTTCAAATCCGCAGATCCCGCAGTCGCCCACGGTGTTTGATAACCTGCCCATGGAATATGATTTCCGCTCGGTGTATGCCTCGGTGTTGCGCGATTGGTTTTGCGTACCGCAAGACGACATTCCGGGGATTTTACTGCACGACCTGCCCTATATTGATCTCTTCAAGGCCAGTGTGCCCTGTGTGTCTACGGCCATACACGATGCCAACCAAACCGCCGGGATGTCCCTGCTCAATTGCTGGCCCAACCCGGTGCGCGATACCCTGACACTGGAGTATCAGACTGCCGGCGGTATTGCTGTGGTGCAAATTCTGGATGCTTCGGGAAAAATTGTGGCTACGCCTGTGAATACCTGGCAACCCAAAGGCACTTATCAGGAAAGCTGGAATACAGCAGATCTGCCGCCAGGCACTTATTTCTGCCGTTTTGTAAATGAAAGCAGGCAGCAAACGAAGATGGTGGTAAAAGTGCAATAACAGTTGCGGTTGAAAAATGAAGTCCGCGTCGCAAACAAGTTGGGACGCGGACTTTTTTATTCGACTACTTGCCGGGGGCACGGATTATAGAGCCTCCAACATCCATTTACTTTCCATCCAATACTTTAATCTGGTTCATCGCCATCAGTTCCTTCAGTGTTTTTTGCATGCCGTCGACCGAACCATCCAGGAAAATAATGTTGCCCTGGCCATGTTCGGTAAAGTTTTTAATGGCTTCTGTCCACATCGAAAACAGGATGAAGGAAGCGTCGAGTTGAGCGTCGCGCATTTCTTTGGCGGCATGGCCGACGCCTTTGGCCACTTCTTCGCGGAACAAGGCCACTGCCTGCCCGCGCATCCGGGCTGCTTCACGCTCGGCCTCTGCCGATATTTTGATGGAATTCCCTTCGGCTTCTGCCGCTTTGGTTTTGGTGATAAGCAGGGCCTGGCCCTCGTTTTCAGCTGCGGCTTTCAGGTTGTTGGAAGCCACTACCTTCGACATGGAACGCAGTACCTCATCGTCGAAGGTGATGTCGTTGATCTGCAGGTCGAGCAGGTGGAAGCCCCATTCTTCCAGCATATGGTCCACGTTGATCTTCACCGCCTCGGTGATCTCGCGACGCAGGCCCAGGATCTCGGCCTGGCGTTTGGTGGCCACATAGGCCCGGATACTGCCTTCAACGGTGCGCGACAGCGTTGCCATAAAATCGCGGTCGCTGACAAATTTAAACGCCACATTCTGGATCGTTTCCTCGCGGGCATCCAATACGGAAAATAACAACAGTGAGGTAAAATGCACATTGGCCTGGTCGACAGTAACAGCCTGGAAATTGAGTTCAACTGCCCGGTTTTGAATCGAAATGCGTTTGAAAATACGTTCGAAAACGGGAATTCTGAAGTTGAGACCCGGCCGCAAAGTGCGGCTGTATTTGCCAAAAATAGTGGTTACAGCCACCGTGCCCTGGCCAACAGTCACAATGCTGAGTGCAATGGCAAGAACAAGTAAAACAGGAAGAAAAAGTTCCATAAAAAGTGAGTTAGGTTTTGAAAATGTGTTTTGGGAGAAGCATCCGGTTAATTACTACTGGTCAATTTTTCACAATAAGACCGCCGCACTCGAAGAAGAGGATGTGGAAAATTCGGTGTCATTGTAACGTAAAATTCAGCAGCAAATCTTTCTGCATTTCTTTTCCCCGCCAAATGCCAACGGCATAAGCCCTATTTTTACCGACAAAATCGGAATTTCCACCATGAATTTTCATAAAATCTGTTTCTGCTTCGGCATCCTCCTCTTTTCTGCCAACACCCGGGCGCAGGAAATACGCGGTACGGTGCGCGATGCTGACACCGGTGGCCCGCTGGATGGCGTCAGTATTAGCATCGGAAAAACACCGGACATCGACCACCTGGCTATCACTACCGATGCTGCCGGACAGTTTTTTACCGATGCCCTGCCGCCCGGAACCTACCTGTGCTTTTTTACACGAGAAGGCTACGAGCCCCTGCTGATCCCGGAAGTGCGCATCGCTTCAGGAAAAGAAACCGTATTGGAGGTCGCCTTGCGCGCCGCTTCAACCGAACTACCAAATGTGACGATCAAAGCCACACCTGCCGACCGCCGGGCCTTGCAGGCACTGGGCGAAATTCCACTGACCCGCGAACAAACGCAGCGCTTCCCCGCTACCTTTTTCGACCCTGCCCGGCTGGCGCTGGCCTACCCCGGTGTGGCCAACACCGACGACCAGGCTAATGGCCTGAGCGTGCGCGGCAACAGCCCTGCCAGCCTGCACTGGCGCCTTGAAGGCCTCGATATCGTAAACCCCAACCACCTGCCCAATGCCGGCACACTCGGCGACCGGCCCACTACCTCAAGCGGTGGTGTGCTGCTGTTCTCCGCCCAGTTGCTCGACAATTCCTCCCTGATTACCGGCGCCTTCCCGGCGGGTTATGGCGAAGCCCTGGGCGGCATTATGGACATCGGCTGGCGACAAGGCAACAACAGCCGGCACGAGTTCACAGCCCAGGCCGGCTTGCTCGGCCTCGATATTGCTGCTGAAGGCCCGCTGAGTAAAAAACAAGGCCACGCCTACCTGGCCAACTACCGCTATTCCACCGTTGGTTTGCTCGGCGAAATGGGCGTTTCCTTCGGTGGTGAAACGATCAGTTTTCAGGATTTCTCGCTCAAACTGGATTTTGCCGGGAAAAACGGTGGTCACTGGTCGGTATTCGGCGTCGGCGGGATTAGCAAAAACACCTTCGAACCGGACCGGGACAGTACAGCAGTCGAAGTGTTCAAAGACCTGCTCGACATCGACTACAAATCGAAAACAGGCATTTTCGGCGCTTCGCATTGGGCGCCCATTGGCCAGAAAACCTCGTATAAAATTGCCGCTGCTGTTTCTGCCCAAAGCAACGACCGGGATTCCCGCTTTTGGGCTGATGGTACCCATTTTGAACAAGATGAAATGAACGAGGAGAAATGGTCAGGTTCGGTGCTCGCCACACACCAGTTCAACGCTAAAAACCGGCTGCAGGCCGGCGCCATGATCAACCGCCAGTTTTTCAAAACCGATGCAACCTATCAGTTCCAAGCGCAGGAGCGGATTGACCGTTCGTACTGGACCTACCAGCCCTGGCTGAGCTATTCGTGGAGCAGCAGCAGTTCAAAAACGCAAGTACAGGCTGGCCTGCACAGTTTGATTTTTCCCCTGCAAAACCGCACCAGCGTCGAACCCCGCCTGCTCCTCACACAGATTTTGAATGAACACCACCGGCTAAGTCTGGCCGCGGTGAAGTACAGCCAGGTTGCCTCGCTGTGGATTCGGGAGCAACCCGACCTGACCGAAGCCTGGCAACTCAGCCTTCGGCACAGCTGGAACGCCGCAGAAGTGTGGAGTTTCCGCTCGGCGTTGTACTGGCAACGGATTGACAAAGCGGCGGTATCGTCCGATGGGCGTGATGCCTTTTCGATGCTCAACGTGAGCGAGGGCCCACTCACAGCACCCAGCTTTGCCTACACCGGCCTGGGCGAAAACAAGGGGCTCGAACTAACTGCCGAACGCTACCTGAGCGGCGGCTGGTTTTTACTGGTCAATACCTCCATTTTCGATTCCCGGTACCAGGGCAGCGACGGCGTTTGGCGCGCCAGCCGCTGGGACCTGAGCCACATCGCCAACCTGACGGCCGGTAAGGAATGGCAGCGCGACCAGTGGCCCGAACGCCTGCGTGCTTTCGGGTTCAATGGGCGGATTACCTGGGCCGGTGGTCAACGCGCAGCGCCCGTCGACGAGGCAGCTTCGGCAGCAGCGCAAGCCACGGTGTACGATCTCTCGAACGGTTATACGGAACAGCTCCCCGACTTCCTGCGCCTCGACCTGCGCGTGTACTGGCGGCGCAACATTGGCAAGCTGCGCAACAGCATATTTGCCATGGATTTTCAGAATGTGTCGATCCGGAAAAATGTGGCTTACCGGTATTACGACGCCTATACCGGCAAGGTGGAAACGAAAGAGCAACTGGGCCTGGTGCCGAATTTGAGCTGGCGGCTGGAGTTTTGAGTGCTCACTCAGTCCTCTAGCTTTCGCAGCAGCCACTCCCGCTCTGCTACAAACTGCGCAGCCCGTATCTGCGTTGCCAATTGTGTGCTGGCAGCTGACGCCTGCCTGCTAATTCGCATTAGTTTTTTAGTAAACCGGATCAGGCTCAGATAGCCCTCGCGGTGGTAGCCCAGGTCTTTTTGTCGCCGCAAATACGAGCGAAAACTATCCAGCAGCGAATACAGCGCGGCCCATTCCTCCAGTTCAAAATAGCTGCGCAACAGCATCTTTCGCACATCCAGGTTGATGAACACTTCGCTAAATTCGACTTCGCGCAACAATTCCAATACGTTGGAGTAATTCCCCTGTCGGAAATGAAGCCCGGCTTGGCAATACCGATGAATATTTTCCCGGTCGGCTTCCGGAAGCAGGTACCGGTAATCTTCGATGAAAACCTGGGCCCAGGCTGTATCGCCAGCCAGTTGGGCCAGGTTAAAAATATTGATGAAAGTGTATCGCGGCAGACGCCCTTCATCGGCCAAAACACCTTGTTTCAGTGCAGCCCGGTAGAGATCCAGGGCCAGGCGCGTGTAGGTGGATTCGCCGCGGTTGTGGCGGCGGATCGCGAAATTGATGGCCGACATAAATACGTCGCGGGCTTCTGGCGGCGGCAACAGTTGCACATTCCGGAGCAGCAGTTGGTGGAGTTTTAAAAATTGTTGTTCATCGGCATTGTCGCGCAAGGCCAGCAGGCTCTGGTGCAGTAGTGCAAGCGTTGGCATTTCGGCCTCAGGCATTGCTGCTGCCGCGTCCAGGACGGCTTCTGAGAGCGGCAGCCGGTAGTTGGCGCCGGCAGCGCTTACGGCGCGGGCCGACTCCACGGTGCAAGCCCAGCGCAGGTTTTCCAGCATAAAAAAATTAGCCAGTGCAGCGCCGGCATCGGGCGCCAGTGCATGTGCATTGCGGGTACGCATGGCCTCCCAGGCAAAGCGCTCGGTAAGCAGTCCGTATTCGTGCAGGTAAAATTCGGCGTTGCGGTAGGGGCTATCACTGTGCTGCCGGGTTGCCTGCCGGAGCCGTCGCTCGAACAGTTGCGCTATGCCCCGGCGGCGCAGTGCCCGGCATTGACGGAGTTGCAGCAGGGCTTCATCTGACTGAATTTCTTCCAAGGCAAAATAGCGCTCGACCAATTGGGCCAGGTAATTAAAAATGTGATTGAGACGGAGGTTGTCGTAGGCATCGCCCGGAAACAGACGGGCGTATGCCGTTTGTTTGTTGAACTGTTGAAAATCGGTCGGCCGACACTCCAGCAGGTAATCGTACAACAGCAATACGTCTTCGCGGCGGTTGAAGTAGGGCGATTGCAGGAATTTGCGCAGGCGCGGCAGGTCGTTCGGGCTCAATGCGCGGAGCAGTTGAAAGAGAAAATCGTTGGGCATTTTGGTGATAATTTGAATTTTTAAGCACCTAAAATAATACCGTTATGTTTGATTTTACTCGTCCTACGACTTTAAGTCGTAGGACGAGTAGGTTCAATCCAAAAACAAAACTCCGATAACCCGCTTTTTTTGTACCAAAAAAATTGCCCGGGGGGCTGCACCTTTGTTCAAAATCTAACACTCATGAAACAGGTCTATTCGCTTACCCGTGCATTCCGGCTGATCTGCGTCGCTGCTATTTTTATTTATCTGGCTGCAAATGCGGGATATGGGCAAGGCTTGTTTCGGCAATACGACTTTGCCCAGAGCGGGTTTTTCGGCAAACACATCGAAGAACTCCCCGACGGCAACTACCGGGTCGTATTCAACAATCTGGGCACGTTCTACGGCTCGGGCGCGTTTCGCCATATCATGCTCACCACCAATACCCTTGGAGAAATCATTGACAGCCAGCAGGTAAATTTTACCGGCGAACTCGCGTTCTGGTTGAACGATATGACCTTCGTGCAGCCCAGGCAGGATTGGATGCAGGGCGACAGTGCGTTTACCCTGAGCAAAATCAATTTACAAGGCGACACGTTGTGGTCCACCCCATTCATTTTGCCGTCCGGATATTACATCATGGTGTGGAGCCATGCCGAGCGAGACGCGGCTGGCAATGTCTGGCTTGCCGGAGTATGGTTCAACGGTGCTGTAGGTGGCGATGTCACGCGCCTGGTTTTGGTGAAAGTGGCATTGGATGGTCAGCTGCTTTGGACTAAGGTGTTTCCACCAACTCAAATGTCCACAGGTATCCTGGAAGGTAGCGTGAAATTCAGCATTACTCCTGACCAGGATTGCATTCTGAAGTATGCTTCGGAATCGCTCTTGGGAGGGTATGGTACCGATTTATTGTATATCAATACATCTGGTGAATTAATTTGGCAACAATACTTTACAGATTCATATACACCCAGTGGAATTTATGATTTTAAGGTCAAACCCGATAAAACCTCCCTGTTACTTGGAAGTTTTGGAGACAAAATTACCGGCCTGGACTCCGTTGGGAATATCATTTTCACAAAATCGAAAATCGGCTCTTTACCCGCCACAGCCGAACCCTATTCCGCCATTGCCACGCAGGATGGGAATTGGGTGGTGGCCGGCCGGATTATAGACCCACCTTATCCTTTATTTACGGCAAAATTGTCGGCTTCAGGGGAAGTCATATGGACGAAGCTATACCAGATCACCACAGTCGGGCCCTATTGCGGCGTCGAAACTGCCGAAGGCGACTTGCTTTGGGCAGGCGGGCCACCCTTCCTGATTCGCATGGACTCCAATGGCGTGATCTTCAAAAACCACCTCGCCGGCCGCCTTGCTTTCGATGCCGATGTGGACTGTGCCGTGCAATCCAATGAATCCGGCATCCCCAATTGGCTGCTCAAACTCGAAGGCACCGGCAATACGCAGTATGCAGTAGCCGAACCGGATGGCAGTTACTACTTCGCACAGGTGGACACCGGCCAGCAAGCGCTTACGCCGATCGTACAAAACTACCTGTGGGAAAGTTGCCAGTTGCCTTATTCGGGATATATCCCGCCCGATTCCTCCGATTATACCCTGACGGTTGATGCGCCGGTGCAATCTGCTTTCGACTGCCCGGTTATGACGGTCGATCTCGCCGCACCTTTTCTGCGGTATTGCGTCAATAATACCTACGCTATCCGTTGCTGCAACTACGGCAATCAAACCGCAGCCGATGCATACGTTGAAGTATACCTTCCGCCACATTTGCTGGTACAAGGGGCTTCGGCGCCATTCACCCAAAACGGACAACAATTGACCTTCGAACTCGGCGACGTTAACCCCTTCGAATGCATCGACATCCAGTTGGTTGTCAAACCCGATTGCGATTCCACGGAGCTCGGTCAATCCATGTGTGTGAGTGCGCATATTTTCCCCGACAGCTTGTGCGGAACGATTCCGGGCTGGTCGGGCGCGCTCATCGAAGTGTCGGCTGCCTGCGATGGCGACAGTGTGCGTTTTGAAATTCAAAACACCGGCAACGCACCCACCAGCCAGCCCCTCGATTTTATCGTGATCGATGACCACGTGATGACCTTACAGGGCACCTTCGACCTGCTTGCCCAGGCATCCCATACCGAAGCCTTTCCGGCGGATGGCAGCACCTGGCGGCTGCTGGCCGAGCAGGAGCCCAACGCGCCGGGCGCTTCGATACCCTCGGTGGCCGTGGAAGGTTGCATGGCGGGCAACGGCGGATTCACGACAGGGCTTATCCTGCAATGGCCCAACGAAAACGGCTCGCCCTTTTGGGAGCGCGATTGCCATGAAATTGTTGGTTCCTTCGATCCCAATGCCAAACAGGCCGCTCCGGCTGGCGTGGCTGATATGCATTGGATCAAACCCAATACGCCGGTGGAATACCTCATCCAATTCCAGAATACCGGTACCGACACTGCTTTCACTGTTGAACTCCGCGATACACTTTCGCCCTGGCTGCGGCCCGAAAGCATACGCCCCGGTGCAGCCAGCCACCCGTACAGCTGGAGCCTTTCGGGGGATGGCGTGTTGCATTTTTTATTTGAAAAAATTTTACTGCCCGACAGTACGACCAACGAAGCGGCTTCACACGGTTTCGTCAAATTCCGGATCGAGCAACAGCCCGATTTACCCGATGGCACGCTGCTTGAAAACAGCGCGGGTATTTATTTTGACTTCAATGCGCCTGTACTTACAAACACCGTTTTTCATACCGTTGGCCGCGATTTTATTCCTACCGTCAGCGTAAATAACCCCGGTGACAAAAACCTGCCGGGCCTGGCTGTTTACCCCAATCCGGCTCGCGACGCCGCTTTTGTTTTTTTGAAAAACCAATCCCGACAGGAGGGGCGGCTCACGCTGTTCGATCTGTTGGGACGGGTGGTTTTAACCGTACAGGCAAATAATCCGTTAATCGAAATCCATCGTCAGGGTATGGCATCTGGCGTGTACGGGTTGCAATGGGAAGGGACAGACGGCAGCGTCTTCCACTCCACGCTCATTTGGCGGTAAACCTTCAGAAGCGTGTCAGCCATTCTCCCAGCCGCCACACATCCTCGAAGGAGTTGTACAGCGGCACGGGTGCCAGGCGGATCACGTTGGGCTCGCGCCAGTCGGCAATCACCCCGTTTTCGGTGAGGAAATCGTAGAGCGCCTTGCCATCATCGCCGGTGAGGGCGGAAATCTGGCAGCCGCGGGTGTCGGGATCGCGCGGGGTGATGATGCGGAACCGCTGTTGCTTGCGGTTGGCTTCATCGAGAATAAATTCCAGGTAGGCCGTTAGCTGCAGGCTTTTGGCGCGCAGCGCCTCCATGCCGGCGGCATCGAAAACATCGAGACTGGCCTTGTGTGCGGCAAAGCTAAAAATCTGGGCATTGCTGAGTTGCCAGCCTTCGGCGCCGCGCATGGGTCTGAAGCCCTTGCGCATTTTGAAACGCTCGGACTCGTCGTGTCCCCACCAACCGGCAAAGCGCGGAAGGTCCGGATTGTCGGCATGCCGTTCGTGCACAAAAGCCCCGGATGGCCCGCCGGGGCCCGAGTTCAGGTATTTGTAGCTACACCACACGGCAAAGTCGGCGCCCCAATCGTGCAGTCGCAAGGGCAAATTTCCGGCAGCGTGCGCCAGATCAAAACCGGCGTAGGCACCCGTACGGTGTGCCGCCTGCGTGATAGCCGCCAGGTCGTAAAACTGGCCAGTGTAGTAGTTGACACCACCGAAGAGCACGAGTGCCGTTTTGGCGCCTTCTTTTTCAATAATGGAAATAATATCCTCCGTGCGCAACGTGTCTTCACCCGGGCGGGGCGCCACTTCCACGATTGCCTCGGCAGGGTCGAAGCCATGCCAGCGCACCTGGGTTTCGAGGGCATACTGATCGCTGGGGAATGCTCCGGCTTCCATGATGATTTTGTAGCGCTCCCGGGTAGGCCGGTAAAACGAAACCATCATGAGGTGCAAGTTGACGGTGAGGGTATTCATCACCACGACTTCGTGGTTTTGGGCGCCGACCAGCCGTGCCGTTTGCTCCGTCAGAAATTTGTGGTAATACATCCAGGGCATGGCGCCGCGAAAATGCCCTTCCACACCGTAGGTAGCCCACTGGTCGAGTTCGGCCAGCAGAGCGGGGCGCACGGTTTTGGGCTGCAGCCCCAGGGAGTTGCCGCAGAAATAAAGCACAGGCCGGTTTTGGTGTTGGGGGAAAAGGAATTGATCGCGGTAATGGCGCAGGGGGTCTTGTGCGTCTTGTTTTTGGGCGAAGTCGAGGGTGTTTGTCAGGTGCATGTGTTTATCCTTTGAGCACGAGCAGTCGGTGACTATTTTTTAAAATGCAAGTATCGGGATTTGTCGGCGACAAGAAGGCGGCTGCGGTGTAGCGGTGGCATTTTACCCCACAATCTTCAATCTCCTGGAATTCAATCCTCCACAAAATACATATCCACCAAACCCTTGTTGTGCACCTCCTTTTTACCCCGGTAGGTGCAGGTATACTGATGCTCGATGGCCGAGCGGGTAGCGCCGGAAATATTGATGCGCCCGGGTTCGCCGAGCTCTTCCAGGCGGGCAGCCAGGTTGACGGCATCGCCCCAGACGTCGTAAGCAAATTTGTTTTTGCCAACTACACCGGCGATCACCGGGCCGGTATGGACACCTATACGCATTTCGCGAAAAACGGCATCAGGGTTTGTTGCATTTCGTTTTTTCAGCCATTCGACCATTTCACGGGCTGCGTTTACGGCATCAAGCGGATGGGTGTTATTGGGCACGGGAAGGCCGCCCACGCACATGTAGGCATCGCCGATGGTTTTGATTTTTTCCAGACCATATTTTTCACAAATCTCGTCGAAGCCCAGAAAGCAGGCGTTGAGCTCGTCAATGAGCCGTTCCGGAGTGAGCGATGCAGACAGGCTGGTAAAATTTAGAAAATCGGTGAACAGGACCGTCGCTGCTTCGTAGAGCCGGGGGGTTGCGTAACCCTGGCTGCGGAGTTCCTGCGCCACCTCATCGGGCAGGATATTGAGGAGCAGGCGGTCGCTCTTTTGCCGTTCTTCTTCGATCTGTTCTTTTTGGGCTTCAATTTTGTGGTTTTTCGCCGCCAGGCGCCGGCTCGATCGGCGGGCTAACCACCAGGCGAGCCCCAACAACGCGAGAATGACCATGCCCAGGCTACCTACACCGTAGACAAAGCGCCGGAAACTTTCCTGTTCACTTTGCTGGTATTCCTGGTCGCGGCGCAGTTGTTCCACGCTCACGCTGTCGGCTAGTCGTTTTGCCCGGTCAATCTGTTCCTGTTGTCGGAGGCCGGCAATCAGGCGCTCTTGTTTCTCCGCATCCAATTGTTGGGCAGCCAGCCGGAGTTGCTGGTTGGCTTGCAAGGCCAGGAGGGTTTGCTCCCGAAGTTTGGACTGGTCGACATCCTTCTGGGCCTGAAGCAAGCGCACTTCGTCTTCGCGGCGCTGTCGATCCAGTTCCAGGTTTTCATTCATGAGTTTCAGGCGCTCCTGCTCGTAGCGGGACTGCTGTAGCTCCAGGTCTTTGAAATTTTGCCGGGTAATCAGGTATTTGATCTGCCCTTCCGCTTCACTGAGCAGGGCGCGTTGGCGGTCGATGCGCTGCTGTCGGGTCTGGTCGCGCAGCCGGATGGAATCGTTCAGAATCAGATATTGCTGATACGCATCGAAGGCGTTTTCAAAATCGTACAACTGGTAATAAATATCGGCGGATGTGCGGTAGCAACGCGCCAATAGTTCACTTTGCTTTGTGTTCTTAGCCAGTTGAATTGCCTCGTTGTTGTGCGTCAGGGCATTGTACACATCGCGGTTGCTGAAGTAAACACCGGCAATCAGATGCTCCAGGCTGGCTATGGAAGGCCAGTCATTTTGTTTATTCAGTTCGCGCCTTGCCCGCAGCAGATATTCAATGCCGGCCTTGCTGTCGCCAAGATTATGCAGGGCAATCCCGATGTTGGCATACACCACCTGAATATGGTCGCAATTGATGTATTCGCATTGCAGTTCAGCTTTGCGGAAATACTCCAGCGCGCGTTTGTAGTCGCGCAGCACGGTGTACTGCTTGCCCATGTTATTGTACATCACAGCACGGTCTTCGGGGTAGCCATTGTATTCAATGATGTCTTCAATGGCCAGGTAGTAAAACAGTCCTTTGCCGGGGTTGCCGTGGTCGCTGTAGGAATTGGCCAGCTTCTGGTATATTTTGACCAGGCTGGAAAAATTATTCGTCTCTTTATAATACCGGATCAGGTCCTTATAAATCACCTCGGCGCTGTCGTATTGCATATTGGATAAACAGGCGTCGGCCGCTTTTTCCATGGTGGGATAGTCTTCCGGTTCGAGGGTGAGTGCTTTCCGGTAATAGCGCCGCGCCTGCTCATATAGTTTTTCTTTGAGGAAAAGGTCACCCAGGCCGCGGTATACCTCCAGGAGCGCCGACTTGTCCAAAACCAGGGGGTTGGAAACGCCGCCCGGATTCAATTTTTCTTCCGCTTCCAAAAAATATTGGAGGGCTTCTTCGGTGCGGTCTGTGCGGGCGCAAATCTGACCCAGCAAAATAGATGCGCGTACGGTACCGCCATCGTAACGCAAGTCGCGCGCAATGCGCAAACTTTGACTCGCCAGGGCATATTTTTCGGTCTCGGAGACTGACGCCCTGGCGCGGCTTAGCAGATCGTCAATTTCAATGGTGGAATGCTCCAATTCTTCCAGGCTCTGGGCCGGGAGTGAAACAGCCAGGCCCCCAAAAAGGAACATTGGCAATATCAGGCACATGGAACGGAATAAAGGAGGCATCTCACAAAGTTGATAAAAACTCGCTGCTTCGCTGGAAAATTGGGCCGTAATCTTGGAATGCTTTCATAACGCCGACTTAGAGGCTACCATATAAAAACTGGGAATGTTAAATGTTTTGCCCTATTCCACATAAATCTCGTCGGCAAACAGCCAGCATGGATTACCGGCGCCTTTGTGCCCCTCCGGGCATTTGCCCAGCGCCTGCCCGATAACCCGAACGTACCGGGCGTTGATATTGTCGAGTTGAACTTCAAATTTTTTTTGCAAAGCTCCGGTAGCAGTCACTGGTACGTCGTTCAATGCCTTGTCACCGGCCCGGTAGAAATTTTTGCCATCGTCCGAAACTTCAACCCGCAGGCTCACGGGAAAAAAGATCCAGGCGTTTTCATCCTGTAAAAAATTGGCTTGCACCAGGCTGATTGGCTTTTTGCTCCCCAGATCAATGACCACATCAAGGTCATTGCCTTCATAGCCCTGCCAGCGCCCCGATCGGAAATCTGCACCGCCGGGCTGCAGATCCACCAATGCCTGGTTGCCGCCACCGGTGTATTGCGCACTGTAAGGATGTGCGATGCGCAATATGCGCAGATCGGAGCGCAGTTTGAAAAACTCGGCTTCAGCAACCGCACTTTTCCGACCCTGACGTTCGGCGTAGAAAAACAGGTAGGTATTGTCCCGAATAGTGATCGGCTCCCGGTAGACCTGGTACCCGGAGTCTGGGACGCCAACGCCTGCTCCAACAGAGTAATAAATGGTGGCTTCCGTGTCGGCGCAGCCGAGTGTGATTTTCTGATTGTCCTGAAAAACGCGGCTGGTGCCTGCTGCAACGAATGGAATTGGAACGATGGGCGGGCCTTCGATTGCCGACACCGGGCGTTCTTCCGGCTTCTTACCCCACTCGGAAGGCTTGTCGCTCATATCGAACCGCAACGTACCGCCATCAAGGATATCCGCGTGTGTGATCCAGGATTTTGCCAACGCTTCCCCGTTGAGGTAGGCATGCTGGATATACGGGCGGCGTGCCGACGCGCCCTTTGCTTCGATGGTGAATGTTTTCCCGTTGTCTAGCCGAATAGTTGCTTTTTCAAAAAGCGGCGTGCCGATGACGTATTCGGTGCTTCCCGGCACCACCGGGTAGAAGCCCAGCGCGGAAAAGACATACCAGGCCGACATCTGGCCACAGTCTTCGTTGCCGCTCAGGCCATCGGGCCGGTCGGTATACTGGGCATCGAGAATTTGCCGTACGCGTTGCTGGGTTTTCCAGGCTTGGCCGGCGTAGTTGTACAGGTAGGCCATGTGGTGGCTGGGCTCGTTGCCCTGCACGTATTGGCCGATCATGCCGGTGATGTCGGCCTGCTGACGACCTGTGGTTTTGGCTTCTGCCGTAAAAAGTTTGTCCAACTGCGCAGCAAATTTTTCGGGGCCGCCCAGCAGTTGCATCATCCCGGATACATCTTGCGGCGCGGCAAACCGGTATTGCCAGGCATTGGCTTCGGTGTAGTTAAAATTGACCTCGTAGGGGTCGAAAGGCGTATGCCAGGTGGAATTATTTTTGGCGCGGAAAAAGCCGGTAGCCGGGTCGAATACGTTTTTGTAAAACTGCGCCCTGCGGAGGAAGCTATCGGCCACATTGCGGCGGCCAAGGTCTTCGGCCATTTTAGCGATACACCAGTCGTCGAAGGCGTATTCCAGTGTTTTGGAAACCGACTCCGGCTCTTCATCGGAAGGAATATAGCCCAATTTCCGGTACCAGTTCAGTCCATAACGCTCCTGATTGGCACTGGCGAGCATGGCTTCCAGGGCGTGATTACCGTCGTAACCGCGGATGCCCTTACGCCAGGCATCCAGTATGACGGGTATGGCATGATTGCCGATCATACAGTCGGTTTCGCAGGCGCTGAGTTCCCATATCGGGAGCAGGCCACCCTGCTCATATTGCCGCAAAAATGTTTGAATAAAATCGGTCGTGCGCTTGGGCTCCAAAATGGTAAACAGTGGTTTGCAGGCCCGGTAGGTATCCCAAAGCGAAAAAACAGTGTACACATCATGACCTTCGGCGGTATGGATTTCCATGTCGCGGCCGCGGTACTCGCCGTTCACATCTGAGTAGAGATTGGGCGCCAGCATGGTGTGGTACAGTGCCGTGTAAAACGTGCGTTGTTGCGCTTCCGAACCACCTTCCAGTTCAATCTTGCCCAACTGGGCGGCCCATTTGGCCTGTGTTTCGGCTTTTATTTTGTCAAAATCAAAATCCGGACATTCGGCGTCCAGGTTTTGCCGGGCATTTTGCACACTGACCGCCGACAAGGCTACTGTGGCCACAATGGGCAGACCTTTGTAGCCGTAAAAGTCGAGCAGCCCGACAATGGCCTTGCTGTTCACCGAAAGCTGGGAGTAGTGCGGTTCTTTTGTCAGATCGATTATCCGGGAGTTGAAGAATGGCCGCGAAAAGCGAATGGCAAAATATACCCGCTGATCCTTAGCCCAGGCACTCGACATGCGGTAACCCACCAGTTCGCGGTCGTTGAGCACTGTCATACTGGATCCCAGCACCTGATCGCGGTGGCGCAGGTCGATCATGAGGTGGCCGAAGTCGCGGTTGGCCGGAAAGTTGTACCGGTGCACACCAACGCGTTCGGTGGCGGTGAGTTCTACCAAAACCTGGTCGGGCGTGCGGTCCAACACCACGGAATAGTAGCCGGGCTCGGCGTGTTCGTCAGACTTATTGAAGGGCAACGCATATTCCTGCGGCTCGAAAAACACCCCGCGCATGTAGGGTTGGATGAGGATGTCGCCATAATCGGGCACGCCGGTACCACTCAGGTGCGTATGGCTGAATCCGTAGATCAGCGAATCGGAATAATGATAACCGGAGCAACCGTCCCAACCCTCCAGGCGGGTGTCGGGGCTGAGTTGTACCATGCCGAAGGGAGCGGTAGCGCCGGGGAAAGTATGCCCGTGGGCATCGGTGCCGATGAAGGGGTCGACAAGGTCCAGGATTGCAGATTGTGGATTGCGGATTGCGGATTGTGCACCCAGGGTGCTAAAGCCTGCCAAAAGAAAACCGAAAAGAAAAATACGGAACATAGTTGGTGGTAGGTTGATGGCCCGGCAAAGGTACGGGATTGCGCGGTGTAGCCTATCTGTGGTGACAAACCGGGTTGGTGGTATGCAAAAAAATAACCGCAAAGACGCGAAGACGCGAAGGCATGCAAGCAGTTCATGGTGCCTTCGCGTCTTTGCGTCTTTGCGGTTAAATAGTTGGTGACCGGGAGTGCGGATTCCGCGTTGCGGTTTACTTCGGGAAATCCAGGATGAAATTCCGGTTGTATAGCATCAAAATCAGGGCTGTAGCAAAAAACAGGCCCATGATTATGTAGAGGATGCAATATCCTTTGCCCCGGGAGTTTGGAATATTCTCCATATGTCGTTCGTGTTGTTGTGGTGCGAAAAATGTGGGGCAAAAATAAAAAGAGCGGGGGATGTAGCTGTCTAATGGCGCATTTTTTTACCTCCGGCATTTCTCCGGGTGCAGTGCAGCGGTTTGGGAGTTGGGTAAAAACGGCGTTTTCACGCAAAAAAGTCAATTGAACAGAACTAATCTGGAATCGTTATAAACGCGTTGAGCCGGTGTTTGTCGGTAAAAAAACAGCGTTTGCCGCAAATGCCGGGGCTTGGTAAAAATCGAGTATCTTTGCACACCCGGCGCTTTCTACCCAAATGCAGATTGACCGGGCTTGCAAGCCCAATTGCCCGGCGCCGGGAAGCAGCTATGACGAATGTAATCCAATTATTGCCTGAAAGTGTGGCCAATCAGATCGCCGCAGGGGAGGTTGTCCAACGGCCTTCCTCTATTGTGAAGGAGCTGATGGAAAACGCCATAGATGCCGGCGCCACTCAGGTAAAACTCATTGTTCGCGATGCCGGCAAAACCCTGGTCCAGGTTGTCGATGACGGCTGCGGCATGTCGGAAACCGACGCCCGCATGTGCTTTGAACGGCATGCCACTTCGAAAATTCGCGAATCCAAAGATTTATTTGAAATCAAAACCATGGGCTTCCGCGGGGAAGCGCTGGCATCGATTTCTGCCGTTGCGAAAGTGGAATTGCGCACACGGCGGGCAATAGACGAGTTGGGTACGCGCGTACTGGTGGAAGATTCTGCCATAAAAACACACGAACCCTGCCAGGCTCCTGCCGGAACGAGTATTGCCGTCAAAAGCCTGTTTTATAACGTCCCGGCGCGCCGAAATTTCCTGAAAAGCGATCCTGTGGAAATGCGCCATATTCTGGATGAGTTTCAGCGCATCGCATTGGCCAATCCGGATATTTTCTTTTCGCTGCACCACAATGATCAGGAAATGTTTCACCTGCCGCCGGGCAATTTGCGGCAGCGCATTGTCAAGGTTTTTGGCGAAGCCGTCAATAAAAAACTGGTGCCGGTGCAGGAAGAAACCGATGTGTTGAAGATCAGTGGTTTTGTTGGGAAGCCGGATTATTACAAAAAATCGCGCGGGGAGCAGTTGTTTTTTGTCAACAAGCGCTTCATCAAAAGCAATTATCTCCAGCACGCTGTTGTAAGCGCTTACGAACAACTGCTGCCAACCGATACCTTTCCATTGTTTGTGCTTTTCCTGGAAATCGCCCCGGGCAGCATCGATATCAACGTGCACCCCACCAAACAACAGATCAAATTTGACGACGAAAAACTGGTTTATAATTACCTGAAAGTCACGGTTCGGCATGCTTTGGGCTCCCACAGCATTACCCCGACGCTCGACTTTGAACAGGAACCGGCTTTTCAGGCCACTTCGGTAAAACAGCCCACGCTCCACCCGCCCGGCGGAAGCCAGTCGTCGGTGCGCGACTACCCCAGCCGGCAACAAGACCGCCTGGCCGATGAAAACCTGCGGAACTGGCAGCGCCTGTATGAGGGGCTTGACCTGGCCGATAGCCAGGATTCGACATCGCCGTCGATATTGCCTTCCGGGGCATCGGCGGATGTGTCACCGGGTAAATTTGATGTACGCCCGGGCGCCGAACCAACAGAAATGGACGACGATAGTGGCTCCTTTTCCAAGGGACAAAAAGAACCCTACCAAGTTCACGGGATGTATATCGTCAGCCAGATCAAGTCCGGTTTTTTGTTGATCGATCAGCAAGCCGCCAGCGAGCGGATTTTGTACGAGCGCTATCTGGAAGCCTTGCGCCAGCAGCCGGTGAACACGCAAAAGGCACTTTTCCCGAAAAATATAGACTTGTCGCCGGCCGATGCGACCCTGTTGCGGGACATCCTGCCGGAGGTCAATCGCCTGGGCTTTGATATTGCCGAATTTGGCGGCAATACGTTTATCGTTCACGGTGCACCGTCGGACATCGGTTCGGGGTTGACCGAGGAAGCCCTGCTCGAGCGTCTGCTGACGCAGTACAAAAACAACCTGGAGCTCGAACTCGGCATCTCTGAAAACCTCGCGCGCTCTATGGCCCGGAGTGCTGCGCTCAAGCGCGGCCAGTTGCTCAGCGTTGTTGAAATGCAGGACCTTATTGACCATCTTTTCGCCTGCGCTGCACCGTATAAAAGCCCAAATGGCCGTACCTGCTTTATTACCTTTGAGTTAGACGAACTTCAGAAACGGTTTAACTCCTGATGATTTGCCATGCACCAGTTTATTCCCAGTCCCTAATTTCGCGATTTAAGGAATATGTCCATTTTCCAATTTTATCAGCCTTTAACCGGCGTTGTCCGGCACCTGCTCATCCTGAACGTTTTGATGTTTATCGGTTCGTATGCACTTCTGGGGAATGAATCCTGGAACCAGCAAACCGGCGAGGTCATCAACCTGGGCCGCCTGGTGCTGGCCGTTTACATGCCGGGCTCGGAGCATTTTCAGCCGTTTCAAATCGTCACGCACATGTTCATGCACGGCGACCTGGGGCACCTGGCGTTCAACATGCTGTCGTTGTATTTTTTTGGCCCCATGGTGGAAATGGCTTTTGGCAGCAAGCGGTTCCTGTTTTACTACCTGTTTTGCGGCTTGGGCGCCTTCGCACTGCATATTGGCGTCCAATGGTGGGAACTGGAGCAAGCCGGTTATGATCCGCGTACTTTCAACGGGGCCATGCTCGGCGCTTCCGGGGCTATCTTTGGTATTTATGTTGCTTTTGCCTATTTATACCCCAATCAGATCATTAGCTTGCTGATTCCACCGGTATCACTTAAAGCCAAGTATTTTGTTTTGATAATGGCTGGTATTGAATTATTTTACGGTTTCAGGGGCCATTCAACCGGCATCGCGCACTTTGCACACATTGGCGGTGCACTCTTTGGCTTTGGCTTGTTGATGTACTGGTACCGGTTCCGATTTAGATAGAAATTGATGCATTGGAATAGCCCAATATTATAATATCACAACGCAACTATGGCATTATTCGGCTCAATATGGGATGATATACGGCATACTTTCCGCATTGGAAATATGGTGATGCGACTGGTCTTTGTGAATTTTGGTATTTTCATTTTGGTCAACCTGGTTTATCTCGTGCTTGCCCTGCAGCAAGGCCGGGTTGATGCCGAAGCTAACTTGTGGGAAGGTCTCCAATGGCTCTGTATTCCGGCTTCCGGCCGAACCTTGTTGCTCCAACCCTGGTCGCCCATTACCCATATGTTTTTGCATGAAAACTTTATGCACGTCCTGGGCAATCTCTTCTTTTTATACCTGTTCGGGGTGATTGTCGGCGATCTGGGCGGCGACAAACGGGTGTTGCCCATATACCTGCTGGGCGGGCTTTTCGGCGGATTTATGTTTATGCTTTCGGCCCAGGTTATGCCCAATATCGGCGCTTATGCACTGGGGGCCTCCGGCGCCGTCATGGCCCTGGGTGGTGCTGCCATGGTGCTGGCGCCCGACTATCGGGTGCGCCTTTTTTTGCTGGGCGAAATAAAAGTGAAGTATGTCGTGCTGGTACTGCTGCTGTTCGACCTGATCGGTATTGCCAATAAATATAACTCCGGCGGACACGTCGCTCACCTTGGCGGCTTTGCTATGGGCTGCCTGTTTGTGTACCGCCTCCGCGACGGACACGATTGGGCAGAACCGGTGAACCGCCTGTTGGATCGGATCACGGGCTGGTTTGCCGTGGATAAAAGCCCCGGCCCCCGGGCGCCCAGGCGAAAGCCGCAAAAAGCATTTTCCCGCACGTTCACCGCTACCCGGGGTGGGCGGGCGCCGCAAGACGATAACGCTGCGTACTCCTACCAGGAACGGCTTGATGCCATCCTCGATAAAATAAAACAGAGCGGCTACGAAAGCCTGACTCCGGAGGAAAAAGAGTTTTTGTATGACGCGAGCAGGAGATAACCTGTCGGCTTTTAGAACGCCCTGCTCCAAGCCACCAGCCGAGAAATGAGTCGCCTGTTAAAACAAATCATAAAAATCGGGAGTGCCGCCGTCATTGTTATGACGTTTTTGGCCTACCTGTGTCCGTTTGTAAACCCGGCATCGTTCCGCTGGTTTGCCTTTTTCGGGACGGCCTTTCCCTGGTTGTTGTTGGCCAATGTTTTACTCTTGTTGGTTTGGGCCAGCCGGGTACACCGTTTTGCCTTGTACCATTTAGGCATCCTGTTGTTTGGCTGGCAGCATGTTACCGGTTTCATCGGTTTGAATTTCAGCGGTGATCTGGCTCCGGAAAATGCCATTACCGTTACGACGCATAACCTGGGCGGTTTTTTTCGCGGTATTCACTTGTCGGAAGCGGAATGGGAGCAGATTTATGTGGATTATACCCAGTTTTTGAAAAAAAATGGCAACCCGGGTATTCTGTGCACCCAGGAAACCGGCCGCAAATTTTCCCAGACCTTAGCCGAAAAAATGGGCTACAAATACAGCTTCCACCTCAACCGAAGCGGGAATAGTATTCTTAGCCGCTACCCGGTTATCCGGGGCGGACAGGTGCCGTTTGGCCAACCGGAAAACACCTCCATTTGGGCCGACCTTAAAATCGGAGGGCGAACAGTCCGGGTATACAACGTGCACCTGCAATCCAACAAAGTGACCAATGATACCAAGCGCGTAATCCGGGACTCGGATTTGCAGAAAAAACAAACCTGGCGCGATATCAACCGGGTACTTCGGAAAGTTGGCGGCGCTACCAGCATACGCGCCGGTCAGGCTCAAAAACTGCGCGACCTCATCGCAGCCTGTCCGCACCCGGTGATCCTTTGCGGTGACTTCAACGACACGCCCAACTCTTACGTGTACAGCCAGTTGGCTGAAAACATGCAGGACACTTTCCGCGACACCGGCCTGGGCTTGGGAACTACATTCTCCGGCGCAGTACCCTTTCTGCGCATCGATTACATCCTTGCCGACCCGCGTTTGCAGCCATATTCCTGTAAAGTTTTGCGCGGCAGCGCTTCGGATCATTATGCTGTGGTGGCGAAGTTGGGGTTTTAAGCAGGTACCAGTAGCACTGCACTTTCCCGCAACCGCGCATCCCGTTCCGCAATTTGTTTAATGGTTTTGAGCTGCACCCCCGTCATCAGGCTGTGTACCGGCGGGTAAAAAACATGGCCTGCAAGCCATTCAGCCCATTTTGGGGCCGATTTCATTTTGGCACGTACGATCAGCCGGGTAGCATCAGCGCCTATGGGTTCGAGCACGAAGGCCCAGGTCATCTTAAACGGTTTCAACACAGCTTTCGCTTTTTCCGCTTCTCCACCAATCACAAAAAAGTTGCTCTCGGAAATCTGATACACTTCAAAAAAATCGTCTTGCGCCGGTGTCGCAGCCAGTCGGTCACCGGGTCGACGGTCGGTCCATTCGGGTTTCAGGTAATCAATACTGGGCACCCCACCGTGGTCAAGTAGGTCGATGCTGTACCAGCCTGCGCGGTCGCAGCCCAATTGCATCAGGTATCGCCAGACGATTTCGGCAGGCGCTTCAATATGCACCTGGTGTGTGATGGTGTAGTTGGTGTCGGGGATAATTTCATCGCCGGGCAGCGGCAACGTATCAAATTCGGGGAGTTCCATTTTTCCGAGCGCCGCTTCAAAATGTTTCATCGCGGAATTTCGGATCATCCGCGAACCGATCCCGATAATCCGGTAATACTTGCTGAGTTTATCCCAGCTCCGCTCGTCGGTGGCTGTTGTGCGCAATTCGAGGCTGACCGTGCTGCCATCCCGGTAAGGCTCAACGGAAATAGCCCAGGCAAGTTTCCCCCAGCCGGGCGCTTCAAAATCGCGGAACGTGTCGGGGCTAACGTTTGCAAACGGGATGTTCAAATGCCAGAACTGACCTACAGAGCCCACAACGACTTCCCGGCCGGGCACTTCCGTGAGCAGCATAAATCCCGTGCCGTCGCTGACGACCTGATCGACGCTTACTCCTGCAGCTTCCGGCGCTTGTTCTTTTCCGGAAAATTTTTCCGGCAGAGTTCGGATATCAAACAGCAGCTTCACCCAGGGGATTTCGGCAGCATCAAAATGCCGGGCCATTTCCCAGGCCTGTTCAGGACTGGCTTTAACATAAATTCGGTGAATTTCGGTGTGCCGGGGTTTGGGCAGATATTTTTGAATAGCGCGCATAACGACTGGTTTTCAAGATGAACTTATTTTCTAAAATGCCGGTAAATCAAGACCATCAGCACGATCATCAACAAGTTCCACAAGGCATAAGCTACCAGCCCGGCTACCGTTAAAACCCACTGAACATCAATCACGGTAAATACTACCCCCAGCACACTCATCAGGCCATTGCCAATCAGCAACCACCGGATCGTTGTGTTTTTACCGGTGTAATAACCGCTGAGCAACCAGGTTGCCACACCCAGAATACCGTAGCCCCACATTTCGATGGCCCAACACAGCGACATCGGGTTTGCCATGGAAAACGCGACCAGTACAGGGTCGTATTCCGGCTGGTAATGCAACGCGAGGTGGCGCACAAAGGTGGTTTGGCAGATATAATTGAACAGGATCAGCCCGGCAAAAACCGTGGTTGCAGCCAACGCAAGCAAGGTGGCAAAACGCAATTTTGGGTGCTCACGTCCTGTATTCAAATAATGCCCCGCCACCAGCAGCAACATCCCTCCGATTAGTAACAATCCGAAGTAATACGGGATATCCTGAACCGGATGATAGTGTTTGGCAAATAAAGCGGGAGAAACCCACGCCGGTTGCGGCAGGGTTAGTTGGACAAACACAAAAGCAGCGGGGCCCGAGAGGACAAAACCAGCAAGTGCAACAGCTGCACCCAATGAAATAAGCCGGTTGTAATTGGGTTGCATGGTGGGGCATTTTTCTGCCGGTTGGAGGCCGGCAGTGGTGGAACGTTTTTTGTATTTAACGGTCCGCAGTGCCGTAAATACGGCGCAAAAATCCGGGTGACCCGGCTATTTTGTCCATGATTCCAATCAGGGATCTACATGACAGAACGTCGGAGTTAAACCCCGAATAAACATCGAAATTGGAACCAATTATTCCCTGGAAGCTTTTATACCTTTGCGCCCATGAATACAACCGAGCACAACCTGAAATTGTACAACAGCCTGAAAGGCCAGAAAGAAGTCTTCAAACCACTGCACGAAGGCCATGTGGGCATGTATGTTTGCGGCCCTACCGTGTACTACGACGTACACCTCGGCAATTGCCGTACTTTCGTCAGCTTCGATATTATTTACCGCTATTTGCAGCACATCGGGTACCAGGTGCGCTACGTGCGCAACATTACCGATGTGGGGCACCTGAACGACGACGGGGAAGACCGTATGGCCAAGGGCGCTCGTGTTGCCCAACTCGAGCCCATGGAAGTGGCACAGAAGTACACCGTGGGCTTCCACGAAATGATGCGCATTTTCAATACGCTGCCCCCAAGCATTGAACCCCGGGCCACCGGGCATATCCCCGAGCAGATCCAGATGGTGCAAGACATTATGGAACATGGCTACGGCTACGAGCGCAATGGTTCCGTCTATTTCAATGTGCGCAAATTTGACCGCGAAAACCCCGGCGCCTACGGCAAACTCTCCGGCCGGGTGCTGGATGAACTGCTCGCCGAAAGCCGCGATAACCTCAAAAGCCAGGACGAAAAAGACGATCCGGCCGATTTTGCCATCTGGATGAAAGCCCGTCAGGGCGATATCATGGTCTGGAAAAGCCCCTGGTCGGTGGGTTTCCCCGGCTGGCATCTGGAGTGCTCGGCCATGAGCACCAAATACCTGGGCCCAACCTTCGACATCCACGGCGGCGGAAACGACCTCAAGTTTCCGCACCACGAGAATGAAGTTGCCCAAAACATGGGCGCTTGCGGCTCTGCTCCGGCCAACTACTGGCTGCACACCAATATGCTGCTGCTTAACAGCAAAAAAATGAGCAAATCCGACGGCAACTTTATCACGCCGCAGGATCTGTTCAGTGGCGACAACAACCTCATGAGCAAAGCCTATTCACCCATGGTGGTGAAGTTTTTCATGCTCATGGCGCATTACCGCAGTACGCTCGACCTGACCGATGACGGTCTGATGGCTGCTGAAAAAGGCTACCGCAAACTGATGGAGACCAACAAACTGCTCCAGCAGCTGCAACCCGATGCACAAGATTTTGACGGCTCGGAAAGTGATACCGACCGCGCAATTCTCGCCCTGATCGATGAGGCCTATGCCGGTATGGATGACGATTTCAACACGGCCATCGCACTGGCTTCCCTAAATGAATTGGGTAGCTACGTGCACAAACTGGTGAACAAACAAATTGACGCAAGTGAAATGGCGCCCTGGGTGATCGAGCGGCTCAAAACCGTTTTCACGGTGTTCATCACCGACATTTTCGGCCTCCACGACGAAGCAGGCTCCAATAATGCCGATGGCACTGTCGATGGCCTGATGGACCTCATCCTGGATATCCGCAAAGCCGCACGGGAACAAAAAGACTGGCCAACCAGCGATAAAATTCGCGATGGCCTGGCCGCCGTGGGCATTGCCGTGAAAGACGGGAAAGAGGGCTCCAGTTGGACGAAAGGCTAAGACCGGTGAAAG
This sequence comes from Lewinellaceae bacterium, assembly GCA_020636075.1. Taxonomy (GTDB): domain Bacteria; phylum Bacteroidota; class Bacteroidia; order Chitinophagales; family Saprospiraceae; genus M3007. Next base: position 541,631 of record JACJYO010000003.1, read on the forward strand.
GATCAACATGATTTTACAGGATCAAGCGGCTTAAGGTCGTTTGATCCTGTTTTTTTTCTGTCGATCCTGTCTGTTTTATTACATGGTCTGGGCTATTTGAAAACCGCCAAAACTTGCTCACCGGCCTGCAACTGCAGTAGCCCACCTGAATACTTGTAATTATCGACAGCAGCCAGCATTTGCATAAATTCCTGTTCGAAAGCCGCCCTGTCGGCGCAGTATTTTTTTGTGGCGCCGGCCGGTCCGAATTTTAGCATGGCGCCATCCGTTTCATAAGTGCCGAAATAGTTGTTACACCCATTGCTGCCGCTAAAATTCTTGTTGGCTGTTTTGAAAGTCAGGCTTGCCTTAACCGAAGTCGGTACGGGTTTGTTGTTCAGCTCAAGCAATTGAAAATCCTGATCTGTGGGAAGTGATCCATTGGATTTGCAAGTCCAAAGCAGGGAAGCGATAAACAAAAGAAGAAAGGTTCGTATCATAGGATAAAAATTTGCCGTAAGTCATGCTGGTTAAAGATCGAAATTTAATTGAACATAATTGCCTCAATGTGCCGTCAAGACGATTCATGCGAATCATGGGCAAAATGTATTCGGTTGACTACCGCCAAAGCCCGTAGGGCTGTCATGTTAGTAGAAATTTATAACCCTAGAAATAATCGCGCTATAGGTGGGGCATTATAATGGCACGCCTGCGGCGTTTGGAAAACTGTGAGGCAACCATTTTCTACAATAATGTCAACCCTACGGGCTTTATTCTGGGGTATTATTGCCAGGTTAGCCCATGATTCGTGTTTTTCAAAAAATCAACTATTTACGCCTGTAGATTCTTACCGTTCGTTCAACACTGATCATGGGATTCTGCGTCGATCCATTGGCAATCTGGCCGGAAAATTTGCGTTCTTTGTGCTCCTTTTTATGATCAATAACTATGGCAAACAGTATTTTAAAAAATAAACGATTCTGGATCGTTGTACTCCTGATTGCAGCTTTTGTGCTGCCATACTTGCCGGTCTGGACGCCGTCCCGCAAAACAACGTCAACTGATTCAACCACTTCGAATGCACCGGAAAAACCGGCTGTTCAGGTCAATGTACCGCCCTTCAACGCCGACTCCGCCTATTATTTTGTTGAAAAACAGGTCAGCTTTGGTCCGCGCGTGCCCGGCTCGGCTGCGCATAAAAAATGTGCAGCATGGATTGTCGGTGAATTTCAGCGGATGGGCATGACGGTTATTGAACAAAAATTTAAAGCACAGACCTACTTCGGCGGACTTGATGCCGTCAATATCATCGCCCAGTACAAACCCGAACTGCCCAACCGCGTGCTGCTCAGCGCGCACTGGGACAGCCGCCACGTCGGTGATAAGGACACCAAAGACCAGGACAAGCCTATTTTGGGCGCTGACGACGGCGCCAGTGGGGTGGCCATGATGCTGGAAATTGCACGCATGCTGCAAGCCAACCCGATCGATCTTGGAGTTGATTTCATCTGTTTCGATGCCGAAGACCTCGGCGATGACCGGGAGCCTCAGGCCGGTGGCTCCATTATGAACCAGGGCAATGACGAAGCTAAAACACTGACATGGTGCCTGGGCTCGCAGTACTGGTCGCGCAACCTGCACAAGCCCGGCTATTCTGCACAGTACGGCATCCACTTTGATATGGTAGGCGCCCGGGGCGCACTTTTTCCACGCGAAAGCTATTCCGCCGCCTATGCGCCCGGTATTCAAAATCAATTGTGGAATATTGCTGCGGAGTTGGGCTACAGCGCTTCCTTCCCAAATCGAGAAATTGGCAGGATCACCGATGACCATATTTATGTGAACCGTGCCAGAATTCCTGCCGTGGATATCATCAATGTGCCGAATCCGCCGCCGCATTCCTTTGGCAGCTACCACCATACGCACGATGATAACATGAGCATTATCGACCGGAGCACCTTAAATATGGTCGGGCGCGTGACGACTACAGCGATATATCGCACCGCTGCCGGAGCGTTTTTATAAAAACCGCTCAAAAAGCCTCCAAGGCAAAAAGGGTTGGTTTGGAAGGACTCACATCCAGGTCAAACGATGCGGTTTGCAGATTGAGCAGGTAATAACCGTCTTTTACGACATCGGGCACGAAGATCATTTCGGTGATCGTGCAATGCTTCCGAACGGCATCCGGATACTGCCAGAACGCATGATGCGCCAGGAGGAGCCCATCGTCTTCTTCCCGATCGACGGAAGGCAGATCGAGTAAAAGGTGCTGTACGCCACATTCGACCAGGTAGCGGGCAGCTTCGTGGTGCAGGTAGGGCGGGTTGGTGCCCGAATAGTTCCGCGTTTTTTTTAGCGTATCGTTTGGCAAACTGCGGAGCAGCAGTGCTTCAGCCTCGTTTTTTTCCAAAACTTCTTCGAACTGATCCCGAAAAAAGACCCGGTCGCCATCGGCAGGGCGCGGGTACAGGCTAACCAGCTTCGCCCAAAAATGCTGCTGTTGCAGGCATTCGTGCAGCACATACCGTTCACGGGCAATATGGCCCACACATTCCGTGTGGGTGCCATTGCCATGTGGATTGAATTTTACATTGAAAAAATTAACCGGTCCACCTCGTTCCGTACTGCCCACGAAATCGCCGGCGACTACCGGGCTGTAATCCACCGGTGGAGCCCAGAAACAGTTGGGATTGTCCAATCCGTGTTGCAGTGCGATGGACAAGTCGATCGGTTTCGCTAGATCAACGGCGTACTTGCGGTCATTTTTTTCAACACTGATTTTCATCGGCTTAAAGATAGACACGAACTTCGAGGCTGCATCATAAGGACTGATTTACGATTTTGGATTTACGAATTACGATTAATAACATCGCGAATGTGTAGGTCTTCCACTTCCTGCAAAGCAAAATAATCGTAAATCGGCACTCGTAAATCGTAAATAAAAACTCATATGATACAGCCTCGAAACGCCTTTATCGCCTAGCCACTACCAGGCGTACAGCACCCACTTCATTACCACTGGTCAGGCGCAACCAATACACCCCGGCTGGTACACTCCGTAGATCAAGGCTTCCCGATAAGGTATTCCCAACCGGTTCAAATTGCTTCGCCAGGATCAACCGTCCGGCGGCATCGAATACATCGGTACGCAAGGTGCCAGCCGGTGCGCGCAACAGGTTTATCTGAAACAAACCACTACCCGGATTAGGCGACACGCGCAGTCCCCAGGCGGCTTCGGGCGATACGGTACCGACAAAATCCACCACAACATCGTCGATCGTAAAGGTGCAACCGTTTGCATCCTGTACCCAGAGCGTATAGGTGCCGTTAGGTACTGCCGGGAAAACCGGCTCGGACTGGTAGGTCACTCCGTCGAGGCTGTATTGCAACGAACCTGTTCCCCCGGAAGCCGTGATCGTAATCGTATCGCTCGATACACTGGCCGATGCTGTAATGACCGGGGGATCAGTCAGGGTAACACTAATCGATAGGGTATCACCCAGGCCATCCATTAGCAAATAGGTGTATACCCCGGCGCTAAGGTCTGAAAACGAACAAGGCTGGCCATTTTGGTCGCATTCGTAAGGTGGCGTGCCACCGCTTACGGCAATGTCGATGGCGCCATCCGAAGTGCCGGCACAGCCCGGATCGGTACCAACTGCACTCACAGACAACGGTGTGTAGTCCAACACAAAAGTGCTTGTAGCCGTGCAACCGTTGGCGTCGATGATCACCAGCTCGTGGGGGCCGTTTGCCAGATCGGGGAAATTGCCATCCGGCTGCGGCACGCCGTTATCCAGCGCATACAAATACGGCGCTGTACCACCCTGCCCTTGCACAAAAATGTCGTTGCCGGTGCTGGTAACTACTGCCGACAGTGGATCCGGCTCCACAATGCTGACCGTTTGAATTTGCACCATCGTACCTGCCGCATCAAGCAGGGTGACGGTATGGATGCCACCGGCTACGTTTTCAAATAAACTGTCCGACTGGTAAGCCCCGCCATCCAGGCTGAATTGGTAGGGCGGAACGCCGCCATCTGCAGAAATCAGCAGGGAGACAGTTTCTCCGGGGCACAATATCGTGCCGGTAATGGTTACATCGGCGATGACCAATGGCGGCACATCCACCGTCGCTGTAGTAGTGGCGGTACAGCCGTTGGCATCCTGTACGGTTATGATGTAGTTGCCGTTTAGCAGATTTTCAAAAATGCTGTCGGCCTGAAAATTCTGACCATCCAGACTATACATGTACGCCCCGGTGCCGCCAGTGGCTGCAACGGCAATGCTGTTCAGGGTGGCCGTTGCATTGGCGGCAATCACCGGCGGGTCGTTTAGCAAAATCGCATTGGTCGTACTGGTATTTCCCGAGTCGTCTTGCACCGTCACGGTATAGGTTCCGGCACTCAAGCCGGAAAAGGTGTTTTCCGATTGAAACGTTTGACCATCCAGGCTGTACACGTACGGCCCGACGCCCCCGGCGACGGTCACAGCGAGTGTCCCGTCTGAATCGCCATTACAGCCAATTGGTGTCTCGATGGTCAATTCGGCAGTCAGCGGCGGGACGTCCACCAGCGCGGTTGCCGTGCCCGTGCAGCCGTTGGCATCCTGTACCGTGATGGTGTAGTTGCCATTTGGCAAATTTTCAAAAACCGGTTCCGGTTGAAATGTTTGTCCGTCGAGGCTGTACTCCAGTGGAGCAGCGCCGCCAGCCACTTGTACGGTGATATCATCATCAGTTACCCCGGCTGTTACATCAATGGCTGCCGGGTTATCAATTACGATGGTATTTGTTTCAGCAGTAAAACCGAAAAAGTCGGAAATGACCACGGTGTAGTTGCCCGCCGGCAGGTTGTCAAATGTGTTGCCGGATTGGGCCAGGCCTCCGTTCAGGCTGTATTCAAAAGGCATAGTGCCACCCGCTACCGAAACAGAGATCTGCGCCGTGGAGTCGTTGTTGCAAAGCAAACCCTGCGTCAGTTCGGCAGCCACGTTGAGATCGTTTTGCAAAATAATAATGTCAAATGTGGCTGCATGCACCCAGCCGTTGCTGCTCGCGTCCACCGCATCGAACAGAAACGCATCGGTGGCGGCAGCATCGCCATTATGCACATACGTCACCGAGCCGATGATGATGTCGGCCTGTGAAAACACATCGCCGATGCCCAGGGGCAAACCGTTCAGCTGGAGTTCGCCGTGTTGGGGCAGGCTAAGCAGCGTGAAAATGCCATCGTCGGGTACAGCGCTGGTAATGCTTAATTCCAGGTTGTTTTCCGAAAAAGTGCCTGTGCCACCGGTGGGCAAAAGCAGGGGGTTATTTACCAGTAACTGGGCTGACGGAACGGTATCCAAAAAACAAAAGGTGAGGCTCCAGGCTGTGATCGCACCGCCATCTTCGGGGAAATTGTCTGTCATTTCCAACTGCCAGGTACCCATGGCCGTTGTGTTGTTAAAGCTGCCAAGCGGTGCAATGGGTTGAAAGGTGCCGCTAATGGCCGGATTGTTACCACAACTGTTTTCCAGTTGATCCGCTGTTTGAAGTGCCTGGTCATCGAGCACCAGGCTCAGGTTGTCGCCATTACACCCGCTGCTGGTAGCCGGATAACCGGGTTGATCAAACAACCGGGTTGTTTTTGCATCCGGGCCGATCAAGGTGCCGATCAAATCACCCACCCAAGAATGGCTGACCTCCATAGCCACATTCACATCGGCAATGGTCCGGTCGACAGGCACCTCAAGGCTGGAATGTACCGTCACAACCCCCGAGTTGGAGATGTTCGTTGGCACATCCGTGCTGCTGAAAGTATGCCCGCAGTCGTAGGTGCCGGTTTGAAAGGCGAAGATTGAACTAAAACTGCTTTCTCCACAAGCATTCCCGACATTGAGGCGCCAGTAGTAAACCGTGGCCGTGTCAAGCCCCATGACAGCCACGGAGTCCCCAACCACTGTTCCATCGAACACCAGGGTATTGGGCTGGAAGGAGGGGTTGGTAGCAACCTGAATCTGGTACTGCAGCGCGTTGGTTACCAACGCCCAACGCAGCACCGGCGCCAGGCTTTGGTTGGTGGCGCCATCCACAGGGTTGGCAGGTGCCGGGGCTGCCGGAGCATTGTCTACCACAGTTAGTTCGATTATTTGGGTGCGGATGATTGCCCCGCTGGTTGCCGTCAGCGTCAGCGGAAAGACGCCGGGTACTGTCAAATTATTCAGGGTCAGTTGAGCGGTATTTCCGGGTGTGAGCGGATTCGGAGCAATGCTCAGCGTTGCGCCCGCAGACATTCCGCCAATGCTCAGTCCGACAGTATCCGCAAAGCCGGCTATCGCCGCAACAGCCGCGGTAAATTCCAGGCTGTCACCGGCGCAAACCTGGACGGTGTTTTCTGCTGAAATGTTCAGCAGGAAGGTTGGTACGGGCGGATTTTCAATTATAAAATTTTGATCGGAAATATCGAAAAAGACATTGCCTGCGGCCTGTACCATCACCCGGCAGGTAGCCGATACGGCATCCGGAACCAATACCGTAGCCGAACCGGAATTCGGTACACCGTCGGCCAGCACAATCGGGTAGGTGAACCCGCCGTCGGTCGAAAGGAGAATACGCACTTCCGCGCAGCTCACCGGCGCCATATCTGTGTTTGCAACATCCCAGGTAACCATTTCGGAATCGCCGACGAACCAGGTTCCGACCGTATTCGGCTGGGTGACAAGGAAAGGCCCGGATGCCCCGTTTACCGTCAACTGGATTTCAGCCTCGCCGGTACAGCCACCGGGTGCGTGGTTGTCGCGCACGTTTACCCGGAAATTCATGGTGCGTGCTACTGCAGGCAGTACCTCCCAGGTTGGGCTGATGTTGTTCACCAAATCAACTAGTCTGGGGAAGTAACGGGTAGGCGAAGGCGTCGGGCTGAACGAGCGGAACAGAGGTCCCGAATTGCTTGTGGCTACCGGCGGCATGGTGGTTTGCTCGTTATTCATCTGTTCCCAGCTGTAGGTTAGCGAATCGCCGTTTACATCCATGCCCACTGCCGTAAGTGCAAAGGGTGTTGATTTTGGGATGGTGTAATTGCCGCCGCCATCTACTGTGGGTTTGTCGTTGCCGGTATCAAACTCGACCGGGCACAGGCCACCCGAACCGTTGGTTACGTAATTCCCGATCTCCTGCAGGCTGATGCCGTGAAAAAAGTCGTCGCTATGGTTTTGAACATTATACGGCGAACAAACGCCGGCGTAAGCCATGATCGTGGTGCCGCTGCCGGGCTCGAAGGCGGTGCCGGGGTTGCGGTTGCCACTGCAGCTGCTGTTGAAGGTGTGGTTACCGCCAAACTGGTGCCCCATTTCGTGGGCAACATAGTCAATATCAAAGGGGTCGCCGATAGGCTGGCTCAGGCCGGTGACACCCTGGGCTTTGGAGGAAACGCGGCATACTACGCCGAGGCCGGCAACGCCGCCGCCGCCGGTACTGAGCACATGCCCGATATCGTAATTGGCCGAGCCGATGATCGTGTTGCACTTCGTCTGGTTTTGACCCAGCATGGTGCTGCCGTTGCCGTTGGAATATCCGTCGGTAGCCGAGTTGAGGTAGATCAGGGTATCGTTGTTGGCGATCAGTTGCATGGTGATGGCAAAGTCGCGCTCATAAATGCCGTTTACCCGGTTCATCGTGGTATTCATGGCAGCCAGCACCAGCGGTTTGGTACCCCCATGAAAGTCGGCGTATTCCCCGGTGCACGCCAGTGCCAGCCGGTAGCGCCGCAGGGTGCAATCGCCCTGAGCCTCCGGTTGATCGCTACCAAGCAAGGTGTTCAGGTCTTCGGAAAACGCGTCGACTTCACAGGAAAAGTTTTGTTTTTTGGATTGAAAATCCTTTTTGAAATACACGATGCAATGTTCCACATCGCCTTGCCGGTACGGGTCGATAAATACCGTGCTGAACCGCTTCGACTGGATCATGGCGTGGAAGCCCTGCGGGGTCAGGTCGCATTTCAGGGTCGCCGACGGGTCTTCGATACCGGTGCCGGTGTAGCAGCGGATATCCGGGTATTTTGCCTGCAAGGCCGGCGCCATTACCGGCGACTCTGTGAGTTGAAAATGGCTTGTGGACCCGTCGGGCATTGGAAAGCCGAGTATTACGGCCTGTTCGGCCGCCGCAGTTGAAAATCGTTGCGGCGCCGCTGCGAGGGTGGGCTTTAGTTGATCCAGATTTAGCCGCACGGTGCGGTATTGGCTGGGAATAATGTAGCGGGGTGTTGCCGAATTGGCCGGGATTTGTTTTTCCGGAAAATCGATCCAAAGGTTTTGCGCAACCAGGTTGGTCGCCAGGGGGAGCAACAGGATACAGAGGAACTGTTTTAGCATGGTAACTGAACTTTTAACGAAAGTACGGGACTGGAGTAAAATGAGATTGAAACAGCGTCCCGGCAACGGATAGCCCGGGCCGGGGCGATTACATTTTACAGCGAAAAGTAGGCCGTATGCGCCTGCTCCGAAAACCGGAAAGCAAATTGGTCTTCCATCATCCAAAAAAGTTGGGGAATCTGCTTGTGCAGGCAACCGAAGGGCAAAAGCGGGAGACAATACATCAAAAATTACTGTATGCGTTTTTTTACCGTCCTGCTCCTGACCGTTACCACCTGGTTTCATCTCAACGGGCAATCCGGCCTCAGCGGCTCGGTGACCGACCCGCAGGGCAACCCGCTCGCTTTCGTAACGGTTTTGTTGAACAATGAACCCGGAAAAGGCGTGCTGACTGATATCGAAGGCCGGTTTAGCATAGATGGCGGCATTGGGTTCCAGGCACTGGGGTTCCGATATGTCGGCTACGAGCCGCTTGTGCTAAGCGCTGATTTTTGGAAAAAAACACCCGGCCAGCCATTACATGTGGTGCTGCAACCTGCCGACTATGCGCTACCCGAAGCAACGGTACGCGCCGGGGAAAACCCGGCTGATATCCTCATTCGCAAGGCCATTGCCAACCGCAAGCGCAACAACCCAGAACTGCGGAGCGCCTACCGCTGCAAAACATACAACAAAATCCTGTTTGACGCCGTACCCCGGCGGGCTGTTTTCGAAGAAAGATATGCCGGCAGAGATACCAGCAATACCACCGTCAGGGAAGCGCGGGAAAAGTTTGACCGCCTGGAACAATCGATGGAGCATAACCACGGCTTTTTGATGGAGAGCGTGACCGAACGCGCCTTCCGCTTTCCCAACCAGGTGCAGGAAACGGTGCTGCTCAACCGGGTTAGCGGATTCACCAACGCGGGGCTCGTTGCGCTGGCCAATATGGTGCAGCCGTTTTCTTTTTATGGCGACTACCTGACGATAATCGACAAAAACTTTGTCAACCCGGTGAGTCCCGGCAGCCCCGATCTGTATTTTTTCCACATTGAAGACAGCCTCTACACCGGCGCCGATACGGTGTGGGTGATCTCCTTCCACCCCCGTCGCGGCAAAGTTTTCGATGGACTCGAAGGGGTGTTGCACCTCCACTCGCGGCATTGGGCCATTCAAAACGTACGCGCCCAACCGGCCCAACCCGGGAATCTTGAACTTACCATCGAGCAAGCCTACCAACTGGTGCCTGTGCATGACGGACAAAACAACATACCGGATTCCGTAGCGTGGTTTCCGGCGCAGCTGAATTTCGAAATGGAGTTCAAAAAATACCCCGCACCCTTTGTCGGCCTGCGATCGGCCGGGCGCAGCTACATCGCGGATGTGCAGCTCGATACCATGCCGCGCCTGCGCGATTTTAATTTGGAAACACCCATCCTGATGAACCCCGATGCCGACGACCGGACCGACAGCTCCTGGGCGCGTTGGCGGACGCTGGCGCCACTGAGTGCCAAGGAACAACGTACCTATCAATGGCTGGACAGCCTGGGGGCTGCAAAAAACTTTGACCGGCTTTCCAGCATAATGGACCTTCTGACGACCGGGCGGGCGCCAATCGGCGGATCTATCCTGAGTTTCGACTTCAGGCACCTCCTGAAATTCAATGATTACGAAGGCACCCGGCTGGGTATCGGCCTGACGACAGGACAAGCGAAACCGCTTCGACCGCAACGCCGGCTCGAACTCGGCGCCAACCTGGGCTACGGCTTTCGCGATAAAGGCTGGAAATACGGTGGTTATGCACTTTGGCGGATTAGCCCTGCCGGGCAACCACAGCTTCGGCTAAGCTGGCGCCGCGACCTGTTAGAGCCCGGAACCAGCTACGAATTGCCGCCCCCGGCACTGGTCAACCGGGGCCTGTACGCCAGCCGGATGGACCGGGTCGACGAGTTTGCCGCCGCTATGAGCAGCCGTCTTGGGCGCTTTTTTTCGTTTGCGGGCACGTTCCGGCACCAGCAGCTCGAACCGGGTTATGCCTACCGTTTCGGCGACCCGGATGCTGTGTTGACCAATCAGTTCCGTTTTATCGAAGGCAGCCTTTTTTTACGCTACGCCAATGGCGAACGCGGCGGTACGTTTCTGGGCAGCGACGTGGGTACAACCCAGCGTTTGCCGGTATTCGAACTGGCGTACACCCGGGGCGAATGGGCAGACAACAACCCCGCAAACGCTGGCCGCGGTGGGCATTACGAGCGCTGGACGGCAGCCGTATACCATTCATTTTTCCTGGGGCGTCTGGGGCGCAGCCGGTGGCGCCTGGAGGCCGGTATCGCTTCGAAAGATGCGCCGTTGGCCAAGCTGTTTACCTTGAACCAGAGCGGCGGCGGCCTTTCCTTGTTTGTGATCCCCAATACGTTTCAGGCTTTACCCGATACGCTGTTTCTGGCCAATCGCTTCGCAAACTTTTATTTCGCCCAGGAGATCGGCCCGGTGTTGTACCAGCACAAACGATCGTCTCCGTTTCTGACCCTGTTGCAGCACGCCGCCTGGGGCGATCTTGCACGTTCCGACTTACACCACGACGTTGGTTTTCGCGCAGCGACACCGGCACTGTTGGAGTCGGGTATTCAATTGGACAATTTGTTGCGGTTGAACTACGTAAACCTGGCGCATATCGGGCTTGGTGGGGCTGTGTTTTACCGCTGGGGCGGCCTGGGATCGGAGAAGTGGCAGGATAATTTTTCGTTTCGAATGTCTTTGCGGTTTGTCCTGTAACGCGAACCGCTGGTTCGCGTGCTCCAAAAGCGAAGCGGAGGTTCGTGTTTCGGACATGTGCATCGCGAAGCGGAGGTTCGCGTTACTCCAAAAGCGAAGCGGAGGTTCGTGTTACTCCAAAAGCGAACCAGAGGTTCGCGTTACTCCAAAACCTTTTCCAAAAGCCACTCCCGCGAAACGATTTCGGGCACCGATTTAATTTCCTCAATGAGTTTTGTCCGCTTGGGACTGTTTTTTTGCCAGCCGTATTTGATCACCTTATCGAGTTTCTTCAAGAAATTGAAGTACCGCATTTTAGCCGTTCGGCTCAATTTGGTGCGCCGTATTTTTTGCTCGATTGCTTTCAGGCGGAATTCCAGGAGTTCGTTTTGTGTTTCAAAATAAATTTTCAGCAAAATCAGGTCGGACATCAGCGTGAAACTCGGGTTTTCGAAATTGCAATACTGAAGACAATCGTGGGCCTGATCGTATTCTTTTAGAACAAAATGGTATTCGGCCATGCAAAGGCTGTGAATTTCATGCGGATGGCGCGTGCCGCAAATCCGCTCCGGGGGATGATCGTCCAGTAATTTTTTCACCCAGGCCGTTTCGCCAACCCGCAATCCATAGATGACCAGATTATTGAAGCTGGTCGTTGGAATCATATCGTCAAGGTAGAAATACCCTTCTTCCAGGTGCTCACGGTAAATTTTAAAGATCCGTTGGAGCGGTGCAGATTTGCTATCTCTGAAATAATGTTTGGTCCATAGAATTCGGTAAAATGCATTCAGGTTTTTAAAACTGTTCGGGTTTATCTGCTCCTTGTATGCTTTGAGCAATTGATCCAGTTGGAGCAGTTTTTTTTCACTGCTTTCTTTAAGGAGTTGGATAATCAGGCGGTAGATTCGGTTTGGGGGCAAATCCAGTGTGTTGCCTTCAGCCGTCATTTCCAGCAATTCGTTGTAAAACAAGGGCAATGAGGAATCCTCCAACTGGGCAATACTCCTCTGGTAAGCCAGCACGCAGGCGTAATCCATTTTGATAATGCTGTAGTAGCGGTCGAGGCTTTCCTGGGCGGCGGCGAGGTTGTTATCGTCTTGGGAGGAATTGTACAGGCCGCGAAACTTTGCTTCTTCCTGTTCAAGCAGGAATTTTTGGAAATAAAAGGTATCGTCGCGTACCGATGCTGAATTAAGATCTTTGTGCGCCGCGGTCATAATTTGCCAGAAGCGCTCTTCAAGGGCATGCATCCGGTAAAACCGGGCCAAAGCCAGATAATTGTAGACGCTTCCCATATCGCGTTCCAGTTCGGTTTGTGTCAGAAATTGCCGAACCAACTGGAAGAGGTTGGAGGCCAGGTTATCTACCGGGCTTTTGGCTTTTTCGAGGTAAGCCATATCGGGGAAAAAAAGTGCCTGTACCTTTTTTTTGGCCAGGGCAGGGTGGGATTCATCAGAATGGTGCTGTACCAGCAAATCGTACAAACGGATGGTATTCTCCGCCGAAACCCCGTTGTTGAAATAAGGCGAGCACAAAAACAAGCGCAAGCGTTTGTGTTGTGCAGGGTTTAGTTCTTTGAGTACTTCAAACAATTTCCTGTTGAGCATAACCAGTGGCCTTCATTAGTCCGGTTCAGATTTGGAACATATTCCGGTTGTTCAGAAAAACGCAAAAAAACGTAGTATTTAGTTTGTCGGGAAAGTCAAACTTTTGCATCATTAATCAATTTTCTAAAAATAGCAGTAACATGAAGAAATTATTAACTCCAGCCGTGGTAGTGCTTTGGGCCTGCCTCTGGCTTCCTGTCGGGTTTGCGAACCACCCAGCCACCAACCTGTTTAGTGCCACATCTAACTGCGAGGCGCCACCGCCCTCCGATTTTCACGCAACCGAAATTACCACGAACAGTATAAAGCTGAAATGGACCCATAACATGGCCAATTTATACTATTTTATTAGTGGTTCGGATGTAACGCTGGGGACTTCGTTGACTCCCGTTATTACGCAAAACATGGAATATACGTTCACCGGGCTCACACCCGGTCATGAATATACATTCCAGATCGGTGCCTCCTATTGCCCGGACGGGCCTCCCGGGGCAATGGCGGAAACTCTGGCCACTACGCTCACTATCGTTATTGACGAAATTGTTTATTTAAACGGCTGCACGCCAATTATACCTACAACAATTCCGCCAGACAGAAGAGTTTGGGTAGGCGTTTTAGCCTCATTAAAAAGTTTGCCTCTTCCCAATTTAAATAATTGCTTCGAAGCGCAATTCATAGTAGATGGGGATGCATTCCACTTTGGTATGGGGTATCACAGCGGACTTTCGAAGCTTTACCTGAATAAACTGGATTTCTCCAGCCAAAATATTTGGTTTACACCTGTCGGTGATGATCAAACCGCGATCTGCAAATACCGGAATTCTCAAAATAATATTATCGATCTTTTTATTGTCCAGGCATTGATTACCAATAGCAACGGCACTATGGCTATTGCTACGATCGATTTTAATCCAAATGTTGAAATCCGGGAGTTTAAAACTTGTAACAATTACTACAATGGCAGTGGTGGTATGGGATTTAATATCGATCAGAAGGGATCCCCTAACGAACTGACGGACAATTGGAAACGCTCGCGCAGCTCAAGTCAACGTTTGGAGAAACCCAGCCCAAACCCCTTCCGGGAATCCATAACGGTACCTTACAACCTTCCGGAAGACGGCCCCGTTTCGATTTCCCTGTACAACAGTGTTGGAATGCTGATACGCACCGTAGAAAACAACCCCAAACAGGCAGCCGGCTCTTATGAAACGATGATCGACGGCGCCGGGCTGCCCACCGGCCAGTACTTCCTCCGGGTTGTTACCGCCAATAAAAGCCTGGTACATGCCATAGTTAAAACAGAATAGGCCATTCCCTTAGCAAGTTAAAAAACCGCAGAAAAGGGCTGCATAGGAAACTATGCGGCCCTTCTGTTTGGGTAACACCCATTGCAGAGATTCGAGTTTCAGGCGCTGGAAAAACATTAAAAAGCGTAGTTTTTTGAGCCCCCGGGTAGCCGGACCTTTGAACCATTATAAAAGTTAAGGGTAAAAACAAACACCGCTGTTCATCACCATACCGTTGGAAATAACACCAGTAAAAACCTGCTATTTTTACCCTTGCAAGCGCTCCTCAATCTCGATTGATGGGGCGTTTGCGTATTAGCGAACCTCTGGTTCGCTGTCTTACTTTTAAACGAACCGGAGGTTCGTTTTACCGTAAAACGGTCACATCGCCCTTCCGTAATTTCCGTTCTCCATCACAAAGCACCTCAAGCAGCCAGACATAAACATCCGAGGGGGCAGGGTTGCCAAAAGTAGTGCCATCCCAAGCCGCATTGGCGCCGGAAGCCTCGTACACTTTTTGTCCCCAACGGTTGTAAATCACCAGCCTGGAGATCACTTCCGAACCTTCATATGGTACCACGGCAAATACATCGTTGTGCCCGTCGCCGTCTGGTGTAAAGGCATTCGGTATCCGGATGCGCGCCGGGTCGCAGGGCGGAAACGGCACCACGCGATAGATTACAGTATCGAAGCAGCCGTCTTCCGTCCGGAGTAAAAGCCTGTATTCCATGGTATCGGTAGGCGATGCGACCGGACTTTGACAGGTTGTACAACTCAGCGAGTCAGCGGGTATCCACAGGTAGCTCGCGTAGCCATCCGGCCCGGGCAATACCACCGAGCCCCCTTGCGCAATGTAAAACGTATCGGGGTCCGGTAATTCCGGCACAGGATAATCCATGACCTGGATGCAGTGCGTGCTGTCGCAACCCAGGCTGGACGTGAACGTTTCGCAATACAATCCGGCTACCGTTACCGCTTGGCCAAATACCAGCACGGTATCGGGTGCACAACGCGCCAGGGTTTCTTCTGTATTCGGCGTCGTTTCCAAGGTCAGGTAAATCAAACTGTCACAATTCGCTGCATTCATTAATTCAAGCGAATAGAGCCCGGGTACATCCGTCAGCATTCCAAAAATATCCACAGGCGTGCCTTCGCAGGTGCGCACCGTACCCAAATCGACGGTATCGGGGAGCAACACTGTCACATAAACAGAGTCCACCAGACTACAGCCAGCGGCATTGGTGGCTGTCACCATATACCAGGCGCTTTGTATTGCCGGCAGGGTTTGCGTTGGCGCTGCGGGGTCAACGATACCCGGGCCCGCCCAGTTCCAGCTTGTTGCCGTGGAGGTTTGCAAGGTCAGCATCTCTCCCCGGCACAGTGTGGTATTTCCGGCTTGTAAAACCGGGGCTTCCACCACGTCTACGGTATAATGATGCAGCACCGTGCAGTCGGGCCCGGTATCGAGCAGCTCCAATTGATACGAGCCAATATTTGCTGGCGCAAAATCCAACGCAGGGCAATTTGAACATGGCAGGTTGCCCGGGCCCGACCAACTGTATGAATGGCCAGGTGTACCGGGAAAACCGAGCACAACACTGTCGCCCTGGCAAAGCAGTTGAGCAGCATAATCGACAGTAGTTAATTCAACAGAAATGGGAGCCGTCAGGCAAATGCAATTTTCAGCGGTTGGCAATACCACCAGCAGATGGCAGATGCTGTCGGGGCGTGGCAAATTATTTAGCGGGATTTGTACCGTTCCACCCGGTGGGACCAATTGATTTAAATTCAGTGCGGCGTAAAGTAACAAATCGAGGAAGCTAAGCTGGCCGTTGTGATCGGCATCAAAAAACAGCTGGATCGAGTTTAGTGGATGTTCTGAAGTGTTGTCGTTGTTGGTAACGGAGATCTGATAGCTGACAGTTCCGGTCGAAGATATGTGCATCGTTGCGCCCGACAATACCAGTGCGCTGGTTGGCGGTGCGAAATAGTAGCTGGCTTCTCCGGTGGCCACATACACGGTACAATCGCCGTTAATCGCAGGGCAAAAAGCCTGGAGCTGCTGGCGGGTTTGCAATTGAAGGTACGCACCCGTGCAGGAGGGCTCGATCGGAGTTTTTATTTTGAATGAAAACTGAATGATCGAATTGGCTGGCAGGCCTGCCGGCATTAACCAGCGCAAAACATTCCCGGCCAGTTGCGGCGGTCCGGCCGGAGAATTAACACCGGGAGCGTAGGAGCCGGAAACATAGTTGAACCCGGGTGGCAGGAACACATAAATGCTGTCGCCGGGCAATGCGGGCCCTGATACCTGCATGCTGACGGCCATGGTGTGCTCGGAATTGCAGGGTGAAAGCCCACTTCCGCCCGTTTCTGACAAAACGACCTGCACGCCATAAGTCGGTTCCAGGCCTTCAACCAAAATTGGGTCACTGGCCTTGCGCAGGCTGTTGGTTGGCTGGCCGCAATACCATTCGGCCCGGGCGCCAAAAACAAGCTGCACATTCGACACCGCACCACAACCGGCGATGAGTTTAAATCGTATCTGCAGGGCATTATCGGGGTCGGTATCTACACCCGGGAGCCCCCGGGCGGCAATAGAATCCTGCAAATTGGCAATATCCCATTCGAACAAATTGCTGCCTGCCGGTACAGGGTCTGGTATGGGCACAAATGCGCTGCCAGCCGGGTAGGCCATCTGGCATGAGCCCGGGAGTAGTTGCAGGCCCGGGGGTAGTTCGAGATTGATGAAGGGGTGGTAAGCAAAGCCCAGATCGGCATTGGAAAGCTCCAGAAAAAAATAATCGGAGGTATCACAAAGCGGAATATTGACCGGGAAATCGACCAGTTCCAGTTCGATCTCGGGGTTGCGTGGTCGAAACAACAGTTCCAGTGTATCCGGTGCTCCACAGGCCGTATCCGCAGGATCCAGATACGGTCCGCAATGCCAACCATACAAAATCAGCAGACGTTGGGGATCGCAGCTGGTGTTGATGCCGTTTATCTGCAGGTCTTTTTGTCCCAGGATAGGCAGGGAGCCAAGCTGGTAAATGCCATTTAACGGGTTGATCACGGCGCCGGTGCCCAGCACGGTAATGGTCAGGTTGCTGAGGCCGTTGCCCGGGTTTACCAGTTGTATCCAGAAGTTTGGCGCCACGACGGGTGCTTTGTTGCGCAGGTGTACATTAACCGAAACTTGATCCGTGGTAAAATCGAGTGCCACTTCCGGAGTTGTCAGTGTATCGCGGGGATGATTGCTGAAAAAACCGAGTTTGTTTTCCAAAACAAACGTGATCGGATCGGGCCGCGACATGCACCCCGGAAAATCGAGCGTTACCCATTGTGCAGACGAATCGGGCATTGTGAAGGTGCAGCTGGGCTCGAACACAAACCGGGTGCGCAAGCCGTAACCCTCGTCGGGCGGAATGGCATAAGCCGGAGCAAAATCGACGTGCAGCATCGAATCGATTCCGGTATTCTTAAAAAAGGTTGTGGCAGTGAATGGCAGGGGCTGGCTCGGTTGCAGGGGCAAATTAGTTTGCAGGTTTAAAAATTGAAGTTCGGTCGACAGCGCTTTTACGCCTTTCGGCAGCACCAGATCGTAGTTGCTGATTTTCGACATAGGCCGCACCTCGTACGGAAACAGGTTTTCCCGGGCAATACGGATATTATAGGCAAAAGGGGTTACCTGGTTGGACGTTTCACAAGGGCGGATGCCGAACGTTGCCGACGTAAGGGAATCCCGGTAGCCCGAGTATTGAAACATCAGGGTATCGAATGTCCGGTAATTGTAGAATTGGTAAATTTTATTGGAATTATAACCCATTTCAAAATTGACCAAAGGAGGCTTGGTCGGTTTGCTCTCGGGCGAATAGTTCATGTCAAACTTCAAATCTACCTGGAGTTGTACGGAGTCGCCGCTCTCCAATAAAAAACCGGGGGGTAACAAGCCGGCATCGCTGAGTTTTTCCATGACCGGATTAAACGGGTAGTTCATCGTGGCCAATTCGTCGATGACGGCTGTCGGTTTGGTATTGACCAGCGCGATTTGCCCATAGAGCCGGTCTTTTGAGTCAGTTGTCGGTAATGGAAAACTGTATATGTTGTTTGCGCTGGAATCCCAAATGGTCAGCTGCACTCCGGCAAGTTGCAACAGGCTGCTGTCGGTAAATCCAAACCGGGCCGCCCCGGTCTGATAAGGACCGATCGGGAACGTATCATTCACTCCGGCATACCCGATGTCGCTTCCCACAACTTCTGCAAACAGCTGGTACAACAGCACGCTAATACTGTCGCCGCACACAACTTTTGTGGAAAGCACATTGCGTAGCGTATCCCCGGGCAGGAACCTGTCGCGCCGCACTTTGGTCATATCGAGCACCCCTCCCGGGTCGGGGATGCGGTCGTCGTCGTTGTCCGCCAGATCGTAATTCAGCCGGTAGGCTTCCCGGTGTTCGCGCAGGATACAACAAGCGGGGTCGTCATTGCAGGGATTGGGTGGGAGACCGGCACTCGGCACTTCGCATATGCCATCGTTGCATACTGTTTGCAGTTCAAAATAATCACAGGATGGCACGCCGCAATCCACATCGGCAGTATCGAGGCTCAGACTGAGCAATGCCGCCGACCCCACCCGATAGGCGCAGTCGCCGCAATCGTCAGGCACAAAAACAAAAAAATTGTCGCCTGATGCCGGAATCGGGGTGCGAGCTGGTACATACGAAGCATCGTTGCGACAAGTGCTGCGCAGGCAAAAGCTAAAGAAGGCGGAAGTATCCAGCAAGGGCAATTCGTAGGCCAGTAATACCCGGTTGACGGGGAAGTCGGTAAACTTTGGGGTCACTGAAAAATGAACCGGAGCCTTGCCACCCAGGGTTTGCGGGCAGTTGGTCGACCATTCGAGGCCGACGGGCAGGTCAAACTTAAACCAGATATAGCCCGTGTCGGAAACGAGCCGGTTCGAGCTGAGTTTGTAGTGGAAGGGGTAGGTTTCGCCATCCTGTAGACATTCGCCAATACTGTAGGTTATTCCGGCACTCAAATAATCCTGTATCGTTGCTTCAAATTTCACGGTATCGGCTACCACGAAACCGCCGGGCGGGCAGGGTTTGTTGTAATAGTAATTGAGCAGAATTTTTGGTAGCAGCTGTTTGCAGGAGTCCAGACAGTAGTAGGTGTCAAAGGCAATATCAGCCGTATCCTGCGGCTGCATTTCCGGGATAAACAAGGTGACAAAACCTGAACGTGTAACACCACACACCGGCATGTCGAAGTCTGTGGTCTGGTTGGGCGTAAGCATTTCGGTAACGCCCTTGCGGCGGATTTTGAAACTGGTTTTATCCATCCCCAGGGCAAGTGCTGCTTCTGAATTGAGTTGCAGGGTAATATTGCTGGCTGGCGCCGACCCTTCGTTGATTACCCGAAATCGCATTTCGTGCGGGCGTTGGGCACAATGATCCCAGGGCAGAGCGTACTCGGTGGTAAAGGTCAGATTGGGTTGGAAGGTGGAGGGCAAAATCTGTACATCGGCGATGGTGCTATCGCCCTGGCAGGGTGGGTCCAGTTGCGTACAACTCCAGTCGGTCAGAATATTTGACCGGCAGGTAAACGCCGGAATACCACAATCGGTGATGGTAATTTCCTGCTTTATCAGCACGGTTTCGCCAAACTCCAGCAAGGCATCGCCATCGCCAAACTGACTGAAAAACGCCCCGTCGAAATACGCGGTGTACAGCGTTGGCTGGTCCTGTTCCGTTGCTGCACCGACCACGTGAATGCTAATACCGGCAGGGTGGGTGTCGCGCAAAAACATATGCCGAACCGGGCCCAGCCGGGTATTGCGCACATGGATAGTGCGTTCCAGCACCTCGCCTTTTTCGCCCGAGATCACAGCGTTATCCACCTGGGTGATGACGAGAAGGCTGGTTTGGATTTGAAAATTGGTTGTTAGCACTTCCTCCGAAGCCGCGTCGTCGCGCACCCGGATCAAGGCCCGGAACAGCTGGCCCGAATTGATGGCTTCCACCAGGCCACAGCCCGCGGCGAGCTGCACTCTGATTGTAAGGGGTATACCCGGCTGCAATTCCGGTAAAACCAACACAGGTTTTTCCAAATTTGAAATATCCAGCTCTCCGGCGCCATCCACTGAACCGGGCAAATAGGTCAACCCTGGCGGCAGTTCCAGTTCCAACTGTGCTGCACCAACCGGCATGGCAGTATTGTTCTGGATTGTAACGCTGAGTGTATCATCTGAACAGACGACTAATTGATCCGGGTTTTTGTACGCAATGGAGAAATTTTGGGCAAAAGACGTGGCAGCAATGACCAGCAGCAGGCAGGCGAGCAGGCATCTGAACATGGGATCATAACGGGCTTTACAGTAAACAGATGTTCAAATATAGGTTTTTAATCAGCTGTCCATTTTTTTCATCCCGGTCTTTTTTTGTCGGAACATACTCCAAAACCTGAAAAACAGCCGGCCGCAAAAAAAATAAGCCGGTACCAACGACATGGTACCGGCCCGGTATTAAGGATCTATCATTTAAAATTACCTGTATTATTCTTTAACGGCCTTGCCGACATTCCCCACAAAAAACGGCGTTTCGGCATCCGTCCGGTAATCCCGTACAAAACCGAATGTCAGATCGTCGGGTACATCCGATGATTTTGCGGAGCCTTTGAATCCGTCCTGACAATCTACGGTAAATTCCAGCGCTTTCAGGTGCCCGGCATCGTCGAATTCCATGCTGACGTAATCGACCATGATTTTTTGTGCGCCCAGTTCGGCTTTGATGTTTTTCAAATCCTGAAGCGTGTGGCTATGTTGAAAGAAAGCTTCAACCTTGCGCGCATTTTGCGCATTCAGCGCCGGCAGTGCCAGGCAGACAAAAGCAAGTAAAAAGAGTACTTTTTGCATAAAAACTGTTAGTTTAGATTGTGATGGTGGTTATTTACAAAGGACCCAATATCCATTGGGCGAGTAAAATTACGAGGATTTTATAGAAAAACAGCATCCGTCGTATTCCACCTAATTCCGAACAACCGGCCTAAGTATACTGCCGCTTTCCAATTGAACACGCAAGTAATACGTGCCGCCTGGTAATTGACTCAGATCGAATTCTGTGGCAATTCGCTGCCCCTTCACCGATTTTGTTAACAATTGGCGCTGTTGACCATCCTGCAAAATCAAATTTACACGCTCCGACCGACGCAAATTCATGGTCAGTTGCACAATGCCCGACGTTGGGTTGGGCGCCAGGTTAAATTGCCGGACCGAATTGGGCAGCGCAGTGGATGTGACGATCACTTGCATGCCTACCTGGTAGGTACAGCCGTTTGCTGAAACAACCTGGCATTCATAAAAACCATTTTCCGTGGGTAGGTACGTAGTATTGGTAGCGCCCTGAATTGCTCCCCCATCAAGCAACCACTGGTAGGCCGACCAGGTGCCGGTAGAGATGCTCAGGGTATCGTTTTCAAAAAGCAATTCCAACCCAACAGGTTCCGGCTCGCTGGTAATTTCCGCCAGGGCCGACATGGGCATTACGCAGGCCTCATACTGAAACTGGACACTGTACACACCGGCTTCCGTTACCGTTAGTTCAGGGGAGGTTTCCCCTTGAATAGGTTCATTATTGAAAAACCATTGAAGAGCAAAGGCGGGAAAAACATTTAGCACTTGAATTTGGGTCTCTTCACCCGGGCATAAAACGGTTGGGCCGTTGGTTTGGATTTCCGGAACCGGTAAATCTGCAGCAACCTGCACCACAAAAGCATCCGAGAGTGCCGAATTGCAGGGGTCGCCATCGTACTCAACCCGGTACACCCCGGGCTGGCTGACGGGTAGTTGTTGCCCGGTCGCACCCGGAATAATCTGATTGTTTTCGTACCATTGGTAGCCAAAACCCGCCGGAGCCTGTGCCGCTTGCAGCAAAACGGTGTCTGAGCCCGGGCAAATTAACTCCGGCTCAGCCAAAGGCGCCGTCCAGGAAAGCGTACTGATTTCAGGCACCTGGATTTGTGCCCCTTCACTTACTTCAAAGGTGTCGATGCGGATACAACCCTGTCCATCCTGGGCTTCTACGATGTAGATGCCAGGGTCGAGACCGGTAAGCAAGGTGTCGCTAGCCCCGTTGCTCCAGTTCAGCGAATAGGGGCTTACACCGCCGGTAATTCCCAAGTCAATTGCCCCATCCATACTGCCGTAACAGCTGGCATCCTGCACCGAAGCAGCCAGCTGGAATGCGGAGCACAATTCCCGGATTTTGTAAATGACGCCATCCACAACATCTGCCACGTACAGCTCCCCGCGGTAATCTTCACCCAAACTGGCAAAAGAACCATTGCCCGGAGGCCGGATTTGCTTGGTCGCAAACGAGTTGTCGGGCTGTTGTTTTGTGGCCCACCAGCGGTCGCTGCCATAGTCCGTAAAAATATAATACCCATAAAGATCGGTGTACACGCTTCCCCGGTAAATAAACCCTCCGGTAACCGACCGGCCCAGGGAGGAGTTGTCGTAGTCGAACACCGGACCGACGTAGGAAGATTGTGGCTGGCAACCGCTGGTTTGGTAACTAAACGTTCCTTCATAGCATCGCCAGCCGTAGTTTCGGCCCGGCGTGTTGGCCGGTTCAAAATCGATTTCTTCACGGGTGCTCTGGCCCACATCGCCAACCCACATGTCGCCGGTAAGCCGGTCAAAAGAAAAACGCCAGGGGTTGCGCCAGCCCAACGACCAGATCTCCGGGCGGTAGGACGGGTCATTCACAAAGGGGTTATCGGGCGGTATTGCGTAGGCCAACCCCGGGTCTTTTTTGCTCACGTCGATGCGCAGGATTTTCCCGAGCAAGGTATCCTTGGTCTGCCCATTGTTTTGTGGGTCGCCGCCTGCGCCGCCATCGCCAAAGGAAATGTACAAATACCCGTCAGGGCCAAATTTGAGACAGCCCCCATTGTGATTGTTAAAGGGCTGGATTTGGGTGAGCAGGATTTCCTCACTGTTTGGGTCGGCTTCGTTAGGATTATCCGGCCGCACCGAAAACCGCGACACCCGGGTAGCGCCATCTGCTCCACGGGTATAGTTTACATAAAAAAAGCCCGTTTCGGCATAATCCGGCGGGAAAGCCAATCCAAGCAGGCCCTGCTCGCTGGCTGAGGAATTCACGCGAGGGTCGATATTCAAAAACGCGTTGGGCAAACGGTTGCCAAGGCTGTCGAGTATCCAGATATAACCTTGTTGTCCGACAATAAACAGGCGGCTGTCGCCGCAATGGGCAATATCGAGCGGACGGGTCACGTCGTCGTTGAAAACATCAAACTCGATCTTGGGTTGGGAACGCAGGCTCAGGGGAAGGGCCAGCAATAGGGCCAGCAGCAGCGTAAGTTGTTGTTTTTGCATAGTGTTTGCTTTTGGATTGAAAAATCAGTTTTGGGAAAATGTTGGGGATAAAAACGCACAAAATTCCAAAAGGGTTGTGGGTGCAGCCTGATGGATTGCAGTTCTTGTCTGGAAATGGCTAATTCGGCGCATTTGTTTTCCCAGCCGTGAACGGCTGGGCTGAGAATGGCTGGGCTGAGAACAGGGATGCGGAAAAAAAGCATAAAACTGCCGGGCAGTTTTTCGACTCCAAGGCTAACAATTTTCCCAGACCATGAGAATTTGCAATTCTTCGCCCAGCCGTTCACGGCTGGGAAAGCATTGCAAATAAACGACCCAACAAACTTCAGCACATGATGGAACGGTTATCCAAACATTGCTTCGAACTCAGGATGTCCAGCGTTCTTCGCCCAGCCGTTCACGGCTGGGAAAGCGATTCAAAGCAAGCGCCGTAGATAATTCACCTGCCCAAGGTGATAGCTCAAATGCCCGTACAAATGGAATAGCATATGCGCCGTGGACACGATTTCTCCGCGTTTTTCTACCGGATAATCTTTGGCCAGATCAGTATCTGACAGTTTGGCCAGGGTGTCGGCAACGACGGCAATCGTCTCCTCAATTTCAGTGAGCAGTTTATCCCGGGGCACTTGTTTTGCTGCAAATTCATAAGGACGATCGCGTATGTAGCCCGTTTGACCCAGTATGGCGCCGACAAAGTGTTTGAGATTGCCGCACAAGTGCAAACTCAAATTACCGGCAGCGTTGCTGATTTCGCCCTTAATGATCCACAAGGCGTCTTCGTTGGGGTACTGTCCGATCTGGTCGGCGAGTTGGCGCAGATCGCGCTGGAAGAGTTCCGAGAGGGTTGGGATAAGCATGACGTTCGGGTTATTTTTTAAGAGTTACGTTCATTTCCGGTATGTCCACGACTTCGAAGGTTGCCGAGGCAAGGGCAACTTTACCTTGCGTTTCGGTAATCGCTTCCAAAATGCGCGTGTTCAAAGCCGTCCGGGTAGAGCGTCGTTTTTCGTAGGCAACGACATAGCGCAGGTTGAACTCGATCCAGTTATCCGTAAGTTTAATACCTACAGTAGGTTCTACGACGGCGTTTTCGATCAGGTATTTCCGCACCATGATCTGCCAGTGGCGCTGCGCCTGCGCGGGAAAATCGCCCAGGGTTTGGATGGCTGCATCCAGCAAAAGTTGTGTGGTTTGCTTGACATCGGAACCGTAGTGCACCGGCAGGTTTATTTCATCCCACACAAATGGAAAATCCGTAGAGTAATTGTACACCGGCCCTTTGAACACAAAGGCATTGCTGAGCCGGACAATGCGGCCGCTGTAGTTGTCGCTGGACGACCAGGCGCCGATTTCCATGAGGGTAATGCGGGTGATACTGATGTCGATCACATCGCCGCGCACGCCGTTGAGTTCGATCCGGTCGCCGGGTTTGAACATGTTTGAACTGTAGATTGCGATCCAGCCTGCCAGGCTGAGAAACACCTCCTGCATGGTGAAGGCAATGCCCGCGCTCACTAGCCCGATGGTAATGCCGAGATATTGAAGTTTGCCGGTAAAGCTGAAAACGGCTACCAGCATGATGATGATGTAGCCCGTCAGGCTGGCCGATTTTTTTGCGCGGTAGCGCATGGCATTGTCGCGCACCAGCCGGTTGATACCCTTGCGTGCCAGCCAAACCAGAAACAGGACAAAAAACGACCAAAACAGGAAATACAACAACCGGATCAGGAGGCCGGAGCTATCGCCTTGCGTCAATTGTTGGAACCATTGCTGGAATGTATCCATATGAGAATACCTGTGAAAATTATTTCGAGGCTATCGAAGGATATTTTTTCTCTTTTTCTAATAACTCTAATTGAATACCATCTTTATTAGGGTAATTCCCCGGGGATATGTTGGGCTGTCCCTCTTTGTTTTTCTGTGAGTGGTTTTTGTATGTTTCCCAGGCTGGAAAGTAGTCATCAACCTGATTCCCCCAACAAGACCAATTTGGCCGTGCGCCTCGGGCAAACATTTCAAGATAAGGGCCTTTACTACAGGATTCAATTAACTGATACTGTTCATCCGGTTTTCGGCTATGCTCTCTTTTTTGTTGAACAATAATATTCTCCTGGGTGCGCCCGGGCTGGAGTGTACGCGCGTTTTTGCCACGAACACCAAACAGGATCATTTCAGTTACATTTCTAAAATAAAACCCTACACCTCTTCGGTCAGGGCCGCCATCCTTTCTGACTTTATACCAAATCAAATTCGTTTTGTAGGTGAACCCCCATGCTTCCAAAACCTGTAATCCTTCAAAAAGAAGTGCATTAGGAACCCACAGGTATAGATGAGCTGTTTCCGTTAGCGCTTTACTAACTGGGATATTCTTTATTTCTTCCAAGCTCAACGTTGGGTACCTTGAAAGGCGCTTATGCTCAGGCGCCATTTTACCTGTACGGTTTTGAAATTGCCAGGGAGGATCTGCCAAAATGGTCGAAAACTTATTCGTGCCGGCAAACCGCTGAAAATCATCTGCCGCTGATAGGACTTTATTCATTATTGATCAAAAGTTTTGTGGTTATTCCAAATACGAGCACGGGACAACCGCCATTTCTCCCGGCTTCAAGTCTGGGTATTAACTTTCCCATATGTGTAGTACTTGCCCCGTATTTTGAGTGTATTTCTAATGTTTTAAACAAAGGATCCAATTCATTACTTCGCGTCACCAATACGCCTACACTAATCGCATCATATTCGAAAAAAGCTCGAAAGGCATATAAATCCCGGTCAAAGGTTTGGTCTTTACTATTCCATTCAAGATCAAATGCCACCCGGCCTTTAAGATAATCAACTTTATGTGAACCATGATTAGTTGTGCTCCGCAATTCTCTGCCTTTACCTTTCACCTCAAAAACCCGAAGCTCCGCCTCTAAGTTTTTTTCCGTCCAACCCATAGGTCGTAGAATATTAGAAAAAATCTTGGGTATTGGACTCTCGTTTCCACCGGCTATCACGATATCCTGTTTAGTAAAACGAAATTTCCGAAGCGCAGTACACAACTCGGCAAATTCACTTGGATACTCCTTTGCAAGTATTGCCGCAGCATGCTTAAAATCATGCACTTCGTAATTTGTTTTTATATCTTCCGGGATATAGTCAATCCAGCCCATGATTTATTAGAAAACGTAGATTTATTAAGTTGAATTCGCTTTGGCAAACCTAATCTTATTTCTTAACAGCAGCAATTGAATCCCGGAATTCTACCGTTTTAAAATTTCCGCTCTTTTGCATTTTCTGCAAAAAACTAACCCACTTTCCGCCGCATTCCCCCTATTTTTCCGCCACGCGCTAAACAGCCTAAACCAGTTAACAACGCTAACAATTCTATAGTCATGAAAATAAAATTCTGCGGCGCAGCCCGTGAAGTGACCGGCTCCAGCCACCTGATCACGCTCGACGATGGATTCCAGATTTTGCTCGATTGCGGCCTCTATCAGGGTGGCGATGAAGAGGAAGCCGGACACCGGATGGAGGACTTCAACCGGCGCTGGCATTTCGACCCCAAAAAGATTGATTGCCTGGTACTCAGCCATGCTCACATCGACCATACCGGCCGGGTACCCAAACTGGTGGCCGACGGCTTCCGCGGGCGCATCTACGCCACCCATGCCACACGCGATCTGTGCAATATTATGCTACTCGACTCGGCGCAGATTCAGGAATACGACGCCGCCTACCAAAATAAAAAACACCGCAAAAATGAACCCGAAGTGCAGCCGCTTTATGTCGCCAACGATGTGCGGCAAGCCATGCGGCAGTTTGCGAGCTACAACTACGACCAGTGGTTTTCCATACATCCGAAAGTGCGGGTGCTTTACCGCGATGCCGGCCACATCCTCGGTAGTGCCAATGTGACCCTGGAAATTCAGGAAAACGGCCGCACGATCCGCCTGGGCTTCACCGGTGATATCGGCCGGCCACACCGCCCGATCCTCGAAGACCCCACCCCGATGCCGGAAGTGGACTACCTGATTTGCGAAAGCACCTACGGCGACCGTGAACACGAGTCGGCGCCCGGTGAAGCGCAACATCTCGTCCGCGTGGTCCAACACACCTGTGAAGAGAAAAAAGGCAAACTGATCATCCCGGCTTTCAGTGTCGGGCGTACACAGGAAATTGTGTACATGCTCGACAAGCTGCACCATGCCGGGCAGCTGCCCAAGGTGCCGGTATTCGTCGACAGCCCACTGGCTGTCAATGCCACGGAAGTTTTCGTCAACCACCCCGAATGCTTCGACAGCGAGGTGCACAAATACATGCTGGAAAACGAAGATCCTTTTGGCTTCAACGGCCTCAATTATATCCGGTCGGTCGAGGGCAGCAAGCAACTGAACAACATACACGGCCCATGCATCATCATCTCCGCTTCGGGCATGATGAACGCCGGGCGTATCCGCCACCACCTGTTCAACAACATCGAGAACAAACGGAATACCTTCCTGATTGTGGGTTACTGCGCGCCGCAAACACCTGGCGGCCGCTTGCGCGACGGGGCCAAAAGCCTGTATGTGTTTGGCCAAAATCTGCAGGTGTTAGCCGATGTGGAAATTATGGATTCCTTTTCCGCTCACGGCGACCGGCGGGAAATGCTCGATTTTATCCGCAATCAAAAAGATTCGGTGAAAAAAGTATGGCTCGTGCACGGTACCATCGACCGGCAGGAAAAATGGCGGGAATACCTGATGCAACACGGTTTTTCCAATGTGGCTATCCCGGATTTGGGTGACGAGGAGTCTGTTTGACTTGATTAATCTATCAGGGTGTCTCTAAACTGCCTCGCTGATTTTGCCCACCCGTAGTGTATTCTGTTTTACCGCGAAGACGCAAAGACGCGGAGGCTTATACTTCGCGTCTTTGCGTCTTCGCGGTAAAAAGTTTGTCGCGCAGGGCAGGGAGTTTACTTATGAAACAGATTCATAAATATGGCACAGCCAATTCAAAGGTAAAACCTACTCCGGATTTACCTTTTTGATCACCAACCGGTCGTAGGCAAGAATCGCCAGGGCGGTGAACAGAGCAAGCATCGCAAAAATGGCCCACATCGTGCCGGGCTGCTGGCTACCGTTTACGCCGAACCTGGCGTATAGCTGCCCCGACAGAATACCACCAAACAGATTTCCGAGCGCCACGCACCAGTAAAAATAGCCCATGTACATGGCCACCTTATCGGGCGGAGCGATCCGGCCGGTGTATTCTTTTGATTTCGGGCTGGCCATCATTTCTCCGAACGAAAAAATGATGATGCCCGCCAGCACGATCCAGCCGGTAGTGCCAAATACCAACACTGAGAAACTGACGATCGAGATCATCGTTCCCCAAAAGATGGTGGTGAAGGGCTTAAGCCGCGTGACCAGGTACGATACCAGCACCTGGAATACGATGATCGCCCCGGCGTTGAAGTTGATCATGTACTCGGGATTGATCTGCCCTTCCGTTTTCATGGAGCTGTTCAGCGAAGCGGCAAAATCAGTGAGTCCAATACTGTTTAAAAAACCGTTGATTGACCGCAGGACGTCGGAGGTATCGGTGAAATCGCGAATATGCAGCGGCAGGGTATAAAAAATCTGGTTGAAGCAGGTCCAGAAGCCCGACATCAGCAGCAGGAAAAGGCCGAAGCGCCAGTCGCCGAGTTTCATAGGTTGCAGGAGCCAGTGCCGGTCTGCGTTGGTATTACTTTTTAAAATAAAATCAAACACAAAATTGAGCACCACCCAGGCGCCCGAGATCATCCAGATGTGGTTCCAGGTGAAACTGCCGTCGGAGGTATATTTTGAGCCAAGAACCAGGAAGGCGAGCAGGCCAAAAACAAAGAGAAAAAACCGGCCGTTGCCGAGCACCTCAACCATGTCGGACAGTACTTTTTTCAGGCTGCGCGGATTTGCCGATTGGCTTTCGGCTGTCGGTTCTTTAAAAAAGAGGCCCAGGATGATAAAATTCACGGCGATCCAGCAGGAGGAAGCGATGAACACATATTTCCAATCCCAACCCCGCACAATGCCGGCAACAATGGGCCCAAGGAAGCCGCCGATGTTGACCATCATGTAAAAAATGCCAAAGCCCATGGAGGCTGTGCGGTCGCTGGTCACGCGGGAAACGGTGCCCACCACTACGGGTTTGAACATCGCGGCGCCCACCGCCACCAACATGAACGCCAGGAAAAAAGTGGGAAAGGTTTTGAACTGGCCGAGCAAAAAATAGGCGGGTACCAGCACCAGAAAGGCCGCAAAAAACATCCGCTTATAACCATACCGGTCGGCCAGGGCGCCGGTAACTACCGGAAACAAATAGAGAAAAAAGGTGACAACGCCTTGCAACACGCCGCGGTCTTCATCGGAAAAACCAAGGGCGCCCTCGCTGACGGGCCCGGTGATGTACAACGAGGACACGGCAAAAAAGCCGTACCAGGCCATACGTTCAAAAATTTCCATGGTGT
This sequence comes from Lewinellaceae bacterium, assembly GCA_020636075.1. Taxonomy (GTDB): domain Bacteria; phylum Bacteroidota; class Bacteroidia; order Chitinophagales; family Saprospiraceae; genus M3007. Next base: position 571,462 of record JACJYO010000003.1, read on the forward strand.
TGACGGCCCAGAAGGACGAGGGGAATTCTTTGAGGCGGATTTTCGATGATTCAGGCATGCTGTTGTCGTTTTGTGTGCGCCAAAGATGGGGAAATTTGAAAATCGAGTGCCATTTTCGAAAAATGAATGTCCAACTGAACGCCCTTCCCAATACCTTTGATGTTTGATCAATCCCACCCGACTCCGCCTTTTTAACATATGAAACGGAAAACGAACAAGCCGAAATCCTCCGGCGCGCACGCCGGCCCAGCCAAACGCACCGCCTCTGCACAACCTGCTGTCGTGCTGCTACCCGGGTTTTGGCAGACGCACCGTGTCCCGGCCCTTGCGCTTTTTGTGCTGGGCCTGGTGACTTACGGCATGACGGTCGCTTTTGGCTACCTGCAGGACGATCAGCTGTTCATCTGGGATAATCTTTTTGTCCAAAAAGGATTTGCAGGCCTGCGCGAGATTTTCGCCAATGACAGCCTTCTGGGCTACTATAAGGATCCCAAACTAATGATTGAAGGCGGACGTTACCGTCCCATTCCTGTAGCGACGTTTGCCCTCGAAGTCGGCCTTTTCGGGAAAGACCATCCCTGGATCGCGCACCTGGTCAATGTGCTGTTGTACAGCGCAACCGGGGTTTTGCTCTACCGGATACTAACCGGGCTTTTCCCCATGCGCAGCGGCAGCGCCTGGTATTTCACGGTTCCGTTTTTGGCGGCAGCCCTGTTTTTACTGCATCCGCTGCATACCGAGGTGGTAGCCAACATCAAAGGCCGCGACGAAATTCTGGCTCTGCTTTTCAGCCTGTACGCACTTTACGGTATGATCAAATACGGCGAAAGCGGTCAAGGGCGCTGGTTGGCGGCTTCGGCGGCGGGCTTGTTCCTCGGCTTGTTGTCGAAAGAAAATGCCGTCACCTACCTGGCTGTCATCCCTCTGACGCTTTGGTTGTTTACCAAAATACCTGCCGGGCGGGTTGCCACCGGCCTCACGGCATTGTTAGGCGCCACCGCGCTGTTCCTCGTGGTGCGGGCTATGGCATTGGGGTATTTTGTGCATCAGGGTAAGCCTTCCGACGATCTGATCTTCAACCCGTTTTCGGGCATGAACCCTATGGAAAAACTGGCCACTATTTTTCTTTCCCTGGGCTGGGATTTGAAACTGCTGTTTGTGCCCTACCCGCTTACACACGACTATTACCCCTACCACGTGCCCAAAGTCAACTGGAGCGACTGGCGTGCCGGCCTCTCGCTGGCCGTTTACCTGGTAATGGGTGTGTGGGCCGTGCGGCAGTTGTGGGCAGCCCGGAAGGCGCCCGAATCTTCCCCTGTGCGGGTGCCTGCCTACAGCATTTTGTATTTTTTGCTGACGCTCAGCGTGGTGTCCAACCTGTTTGTCGACACCAGCACCTTCATGAACGAGCGTTACCTGTACATGCCGTCCATCGGGTTTTGCCTGCTGCTGGCCTGGCTGTTGGTGGAGAAATTACCGGAGTGGCTTCAAAAACCGGCTGGTCGGCCTGCTGTAGTGCCTGCCGTGTTGCTGGGTTTGATTGTCTTAGCTTTTGCAGTGATCATCGAACTGCGTTTGCCCGATTGGGGCGGCAAGGGAGAGGGGCTGGTTGAATCTGCGATGCGGATAGCGCCCAACAGTTACCGGTCAAATTTCTACTATGCCAACATGTTGTACTACGAAAAATATGTTGCGCTGCAAGACTCTACCAGTGCTGAAGCCGTAGCGGAGAAAAAAGCCTTGCTCGAAGATGCGGAACAGCACGTCGACCATGCGCTTGAAATTTATCCCGCCTACAAACAGGCCGCAGTGCTGAAAGCTGCCATTGCCGGCGCTCATTTTCGGGAAGACCGGCAACTGGACCGGCTGCTCGGTACGTTTGAAAACCTGTTGCTCAAACAATCATACAACAGCGATCTGCTGGTATACGTCCTGGATGTGCTCAAATCACTCCAACAGGGCTGGGACCCCAACGTGTACAATGCCTTTTGCCACCGGATCGGATACGGCCTGTATTTCAAAAAATATGTGGATTACAACGGCGCCATTGCGTTTTTGGAATACGGACTGCAAAACTATCCGATGGACCCCAATGTGGTGCAGGCCTTGTCGGATGTGTACATGACGCAGGGCAATACCGCGAAAGCAGCCGAAATGCAACAGCGTTTGCAGGCGATACAGGCCGCCGCCGGGCAAGCCCAATAAAAATTGTATTATGCCGCTGTACTTTTTAAAAACACCTTCGATTACACAATGAAAAACCGGATTGCTACCTGGCTGTCAATTGCTGTTTTGAGCCTTTGCTTTTGCATACCCTTGTCGGCACAACCCGATACCGTCAGAATCGGGGCTTTCGTCAATGATGTGTACGATATCAACCTGGCAGAGAAAAGTTTCTCCGCACAATTCTGGGTATGGTTCAACTACCGCGACTCTGCACTGAACCCTATAGAAACCCTTGAAGTCCCTAACGCCAAGGAAGTCGATTACAGCCTCGACTTTTCAGAAGAAAAAAACGGCATCTATTGGGCCGGAAAAAAAGTGACTGCCGAGATCAAAAAAGACTGGGACATCAGCAGGTTCCCCTTCGATGCTCAACGGCTGACCATCGAACTTGAGGAAAGCGATAAGGATATCGAGTCCATGGTGTACGTGGCCGACAGCCAAAACACCCGGCTCGACGAGCACCTCATCATTTCCAACTGGCAGATCGAGCGCTTTGAGATCACTTCCGGTGGTAAAAAATACGCCACCACCTACGGCGATCCCGGTCTATCCGATAGCAGCGCCTATCCGCACGCCGCACTTACGCTTTTCATCACCCGGAAAAGCTGGGGTCTCTTCTTTTCGCTGTTTACCGGGATGTACGTGGCCTTTTTTATCTCGGCGCTCGTCTTTTTTATTGACCCCATCGACGTAGACCCGCGCTTCGGACTTTCCGTGGGGGGCTTGTTTGCCGCTGTAGGGAACAAGTACATTGTCGACTCTATTTTGCCGCAATCCACAACCTTCACGCTGGTCGACAAACTCCACATTCTGACCTACGTTTCCATGCTTTTGTGCATTGTGTTTTCAGTGATCTCGCTGCGCATCTGGAAAAACGGGAATGAAAAGAAATCGGCCCGCTTCGACCGGCGCGCGTACTACCTGATCACGTCGGTGTATATCCTGATCAACATTTTTCTGATCTTTTCAGCCAGCACAGGCGGCTAGGCAACCAGGATAAACTTGTAAATCTTGTTAATCCTGTCAAATTTTAAAAAAAACTTGTCCACCATGCATGCAAACGCGCAGTTGCTCCAAACCTTCTACCAGGCCTTTCAAAACAAAGACTACGCAACCATGCAAGCCTGCTATGCCGACACAGCCACGTTCAGCGACCCGGTTTTTCAAAACCTGAACACTGCCGAAGTGCGCGCCATGTGGGAAATGCTCATCCGCCGGGGTAAAGACCTGGAGCTGACATTTTCCAACATTCAGGCCGACGACCGGCAGGGAAGCGCCGAATGGGAAGCCCGGTACACCTTTTCGGCAACGGGCCGGCACGTGGTTAACCGGATACGCTCGGAATTTGCCTTTGAAAACGGGAAAATTGTACAACAAACAGATCGGTTCAGCTTTTATCGTTGGGCACGGCAGGCATTGGGTTTGCCGGGGTTGCTGTTGGGTTGGACGGGCATGATCCGGGGCAAAGTGCAGGGGACGGCCCGGCAAAGTCTGGCTAAATTTATGGCTGAAAGCAGCGGCGCATGAAAACGGAGCTTCAGATCGAGTTGCACTGTACCGACTTCCCGGGTGCTCAGTTTGAGGCTTGGGAGCATGTTTTTGTCGGCGTGCAAAACGGGGAAAATATTGAATCCGAAACACCCGGCAACAGCGTGCAGGCTGTTTTTAAAATTCCCGTCATCTGCTCGACCGGGAAAGACGGCGCGCCAAATTTTACCGGCCCGTATGTGTTTGGCAAAACCGGCGATAAATTCCTCTACCTTGTTTGGTATGCCAAAGCGGGCCCCCTTGTCCACCGCTTTCGGCGGGCAAAGATTAAACTGAACATCCTGAGTTGGGAACAAATCCACGATGCCGTTGAGCAACAAAAACCGCTGACGGCCCACATCAAAATGACCGATAAAAAAGGCGGGCCTGTTTGCGCAAGTTTGAAACCGGAATCGATCCGGTGGGCATGAACACCCGCTTAAAACAGATTTTTGCAATGAAACTCAAACCGATTATCACAGGCGCCACCGGCATGGTCGGCAGAGGCGTGCTGCTGGAATGCCTGGACAGCCCGGCCGTTGAATCCGTCCTGGTCATCAACCGGCAGCCCCTGGGAATACAGCACCCGAAACTCCGTGAAATCATCCACAGGGATTTTTTCGACCTGTCGGCCATTCGGCAGGAGTTGCAGGGCTACAACGCCTGTTTTTTTTGCCTAGGCACTTCGTCCGTGGGGTTGTCGAATGAGGCCTATGAAAAAATCACCTACACCCTTACCCTGCATGTTGCCAATACACTTTTGGAACTCAACCCGGACATGACATTCTGCTTTGTCAGCGGCGCCGGCACGGCGAGCAATGAACAAAGCCGCCTGGCCTGGGCCAACATCAAAGGCAAAACCGAAAACGCTATTCGGGCCATGCCATTTAAGGCGTCGTACATGTTTCGCCCCGGGGTCATCCAGCCTTTACGCGGGGTAAAAGCCAAATCGGGTCTGGTGAATTTTCTGTACATCGTGCTCAGCCCTGTAATTGCCGTACTAAAAGTGACCTTTCCCAATTCGCTTACCACATCGGTGCGTATCGGGCAAGCGATGATCAACGCCGTGTTGCATGGGTATGACAAACCGGTGCTGGAAAATGGGGATATCAACAAACTGGCCGCTTTCCGGGAATCCTGAACAGATGCAATCCTCCAGTTTCGACCCGGTCGCCGCCACATACGACGCGCAATTCACCCATACAGTTGTCGGCCGTCTGCAACGGGCGGTGGTGCAGGATTATTTGCAGGCGAAGGTCGGGCCTGGTACCACGGTGCTTGAACTAAACTGCGGCACCGGGGCCGATGCCCTTTGGCTGGCCAAACAGGGTTGCACGGTTCTCGCTACCGACAGCTCAGCGGAAATGTTGCGCATTACGGCAGAAAAAGCCCGGGCAATCAATCAGCAACACCGCATTCAAACCCAACTGCTCGATCTTCGGGACTTGCCGCCTGACCTGCCCTGGTTCGATCTGGTTTTTTCCAATTTTGGCGGCCTGAACTGTTTATCGCCTGAAGACCTGGAAAAACTGGGCGCTGCCATTCCCGGCCTGCTCCAACCTGGGGGTTTGTTTGTGGCCGTGATCATGGGGCGTTTTTGTTGGTGGGAATCGCTGTATTTCAGTCTGAAAATTCAATTTGGGCAGGCAATCCGACGCTGGCGCGGAGGCCCGGTGGATGCACCTTTGGGTGGTGGAGGCCATATTCCAACCTGGTACTATGCGCCTGCGGAGTTCAGGAGTTTTTTACCAAACCTCACCCTACAAACCGTGCAGCCTGTCGGGTTTTGGCTGCCGCCGTCCTACCTCGATCCCTGGTTTGGCCGAAGACCCGGCCTGTTGCGCAGTTTGAATTTTTTAGAAAAAAAATGCCGCGGGCGCTTATGGGCCTACGGAGCGGATCATGTCATGTTGGTATTTAGAGACGGACAGAATTCCCCTTAAAAAATAAGACTACTACCCTTGCAACTGTGCTACCAGTTTTTCGGCCAGGCCTGCATTGGTGCTTTGCGAAAGCCGGGCGCGTTGCAATGCTCCGTTCAGTTCAGCAGCAACAAATGCGTGATAGTTTCCGGTGGCATCGCGTTCCACATACACGCCCAGTGCTGTTTCGCCATCGAGCAGTTGTACCACCTTGCGTTCTACATTGGTCATTGCCGATACCTCGGTGTGGTGTATTTGTTTGAGCAGGCGGCGGGTAGGCAGATCATCGCGGTGGGTAAGCCAGGCCAGCACTCCCTGGGCCGGGGCGGGAACAAATTCACGCGGATGTAATTCGAGCACTTCCAGACCATCCAGATCAAGGCTCAGCGCTTGCACGGTGGCGGCTTCTAGAAAAATGGCGTCCGTGGTACCGGTACGCAGTTGTTGAAGTTCGCCGTGTGTTGGGTGGACGTTGACATCGGGTCGGATATCCAGCAACTGAGTTTTGCGCCGGACGCTTGATGTATTAACCGTCGCGCCTTTTTTCAAACGAAAGATCTGCGTTTTATCCACTGCTTCAGGCCGGATCACCAGCAGGTCTGCAGGATTGCCGCGGCTGGAAACAGCGGTAATTACCAGCCCCTCAGGTTGTACGACGGGCAACTTGTCCATAGCCCCAACGCTCAGCTGAACCGTGCCGCGCAGCAGCGCCGCATTGACATCTTCGAGAATGGCGATTTCGCTTTCCACCCCGATGCGCTGTAGTTCCGTCTGGGTAAATTCGGCCTGCCAGCGGGCAAGAGCATTGTCCGGGATTCCAATTTTTAGCATAGCATTCATTCCACTTTTGTCACGCTGCGTTCCAGCACCTCTTCATAATAGGCCTCGTAGTCGGGCAGGATGTTGTTCAGGTCGAAGCGTTTGGCCTGTGCCAGGGCATTTTCCCGGAATTGTTGCAACAGCGTGTCGTTTTGCAACAGTTCGATGGAATAACGCGCCATCTCATCAATGTCGCCCGGGTTGCTGGTATAGCCCGTCACACCGTGCAGGTTGACCTCGGGCAAGCCGCCGCTGTTGGATGAGATAACCGGCACTTCGCAAGCCATGGCTTCCAGGGCCGCCAGGCCGAAACTTTCACTTTCGGAGGGGATCACGAACAGGTCGCAGATGGCCAGCAATTCTTCGATGGCATCCTGTTTGCCGAGAAAGCGCACGTCTTCGCATATGCCCAGCTGACGGCAAAGGCGTTCGGTATTTTGCCGTTCAGGGCCGTCACCGATCATAAGCAGTTTGGAGGGCACCAGATCGTGCACTCTTTTGAAAATATGCACAACGTCCTCCACCCGTTTCACCTTGCGAAAATTGGAGGTGTGGGCAATGATGCGCTCGCCATTGGGGGCCAGAATTTTTTTGAAATGGTCCTTGTCAACCTTCCGGAAGCGCTCGAAATCGATGAAATTGTAGATCACCCGGATGTTGCGCTCGATGTTGAATAATCGCTGGGTATCCTCCTTCAGGCTTTGGGAAACGGTGGTCACCCCGTCGCTTTTGTTGATGCTGAACTCCACGACCGGCGCAAAAGCGCGGTTGTTGCCCACCAGGGTAATATCGGTGCCGTGGAGGGTGGTCACCACCGGCACGTAACGGCCTTGCGTGAGCAGGATTTTTTTCGCCATGTAGGCCACTGCCGCATGCGGGATGGCGTAGTGCACGTGGAGCAAGTCAAGGTTTTGGTAACGCACGACATCCACAATGGTGGAAGTGAGCGCCGTGTCGTAGGGTGGGTACTCAAAAAGCGGGTAGTCGTCGCTATCGACTTCGTGGTAAAACACATTTTCGTGGAAATGCGCAAGACGTACGGGGCGGCGGTAAGTGATGAAGTGCACTTCATGGCCTTTGCGGGCCAGGCCCAGGCCCAACTCGGTGGCAATCACCCCGGAGCCGCCGTAGGTCGGGTAACAAACAATGCCAATTTTCATGTTTTCTGATTCCTGCTGAAACGATTAATTCCTGTTGCACACGAATAAACAACGAAAATCCGGAAAAGGTCAGAGAAACCGACAATGTTGGGAAAAATGGGGATTAGAGGTGGGTATCGCAGATGGAAATGCAGAGGTCGCTCCTCCCTCATCCCTCGTTTCACAGCTCGAGCCATCAAACTTCTTAGCCCAGGCTTTCAGGCCTGGGAAAAAATGAAACGCTGTCCCAGGCCTGAAGGCCTGGGCTGAGAAACGCGAAATGAAGGCCTGGGCTGAGAAACGCGAAATGAAGGCCTGGGTTGAGAAACGCGAAATGAAGGCCTGGGCTGAGAAACGCGAAATGAAGGCCTGGGCTTGAAATGCGAAGTGAAGGCATGAGTTGAAAAGGATGCAGGGAACAAAAGGGAATGAGCAGCCGCAGAGCAGCATCGCTATCGCACATTTACCGTGTAGGTTTTTTCAAAAATGCGCACCGAATCGGTTAACAGATCATGCGTTTCAATGCGAATATGTAGGGGTTGTGGGCCAGGTGTTTTATAAACAGTGGAAAACATCGCTTTGCCCTTATGGATTGTAGCCTCCTGCTGATTAACCCAGGCCCGATCGTTTGAGTGAAACTCATGTGTGCTATAGGAACCCAAAAAAGCTATAAACGTGATTGCCTCTCCGGCGGCCAGGCAGCCACTGATCGGAATCAGGTAGGGGCGGTAGGCATCAAAACCACAATACGGAGCACTTACTTTTTGCAAAAGGTAGTACAGCGCCACTTCATAGTTGGCGAATATATTGTTGGTCAGGCAATTCCGTAAAACGGTACGTTGTGCAGCATTCGTGTTGGACAAGTTGCAGAGTAGATTCTCCCGCAAAGCAGGTTGAAGCACTGCATTATAGAACGCGCTGACGTCGGGGTCTTTATCAAAATAGATGGCCAGTGTATCGCAATAGTTAAGGAGCAGCCGCTGTTCTGCCTCCGGTGAAAGGTCTCCGCTCTTAAATTTATTCATAACGGTTTCGGCCAGGCGTGTTGCACTTTTAGAATGATAATACGACTGTACAGTGTAGTCATTAAAATATGCGCGTGCTTCGGTTTCTATTGCTTCGCTTAAAAACTGTGCAGAATAGCGCATTTGCTTATCCGATTTTTCAAAACTCTGATTCAAGGCCTTGAATAAAACCGCCGCACCATCTTCCCGGATATTTTTCAAAACAAAGAAGCCAATTATGCCAATTGCCAAAATATGCAAGCCATGGACCAGGAATAGTTGATAGCGATTACTCATGGCTTCAAGATGTTAAGTTCAATTTCGTATGCACAACTTGCTATTTGCCCAGTAAGCGGATTCGTCAGCAGGATTTTTACTTTATTGGTGTGCCTGCCAGGACGTGGATAGATCTGCTGAAACTCCGCAATGCCATTTCGGACCGGGTATTTTTTTTCATTGACAAATAGCTCCATACTATCCGGATTGCTGGCATAGGCAACAAGGTCTATCCTGCCGGTAAAGGCTTGGCCAACCCTGGGGCAATTGGTCGGTTCAAAAACGGGAATCGTCGTGAACGCCATTTCCTCCGAAGTAATTTGTGTTTGCAGGTAATCCAAAACCAGGTTTAAGGCCAACACTGATTTCCACTCCAAATCCTCCAGATACAAGTCCACCTTGGAAGCCGGCACATGCCTGAAAAACGCATGCATTTCCGGTGTATTCAATGCCGCTGCCGGTTGGAAAACCAACTTCTGCAAATCGGCTTCCAGCATAGAATTCCGGTCGATAAATAAAAAAAGAGAATCGCTGAGTTGTTGGAGCAAAGCTGCCAATTGTTCAATATTCTCTGTGCCGACGCTTTCCGGCGTTCGTTTGAGTGTGCCGAGTCGGTTTCGGCAAACCTGAACCTGGTCCGTTGCTGCTTTCGCCTTTCTTCGGGCCTGTTCGTTGCGCGCCATCTTGTAGGCATCGGCAACCTTGTGTATTTCCGTAAGTCTGTATTTATTAAGCCGTTCCGTCGAAACTACACCCTGCACCACCGTATTTTTCAAAACAGGTTCCAATTCAGCGTAATAATCCGTACAATAATCGTAGGCCAAATAGCCGCTCAAGGCGAGGATAAGCGCCCAATAGACAAAAAAGATTCGGTATTTGAAGAACCGGGGAAGCGGGGTGGACATATCGTTTAGTTTGGTTGTAAAAACGGTAGCGGGGGATAGGGTATTGTTAGCAGCTTGTCTGGCGTCCTCCCACATAGCCCCGCAACTTTCACTGCCCCAAATCTCAGCCCGGCCTTTATTTCGCGATTCTCAGCCCGGGCCTTCAATCTTCTTAGCCCAGGCCTTCAATCTTCTCAGCCCAGGCCTTCAGGCCTGGGAAAAAATGAAACGCCGCCCCAGGCCTGAAGGCCTGGGCTGAGAACCGGGCTGAGAACCGGGCTGAAAATTGGGCTAGGGAAATGGAAGGCCGGGGGAAACCCAGGAACGCCAAAAACCTCAAATTTGGTCCAACAGATTAATCTTTTCCCCCACAGGCCTATCTTTGGAAGTTCAATCCGCATGTATATGAAAAACACGATACTCCGCCTTTTTGCCTTCCTTTTTCTAAGTTTTTTAACAGTCCAGGCCACTCAAGCGCAGCAATGCACGTACCGGCTAAATATGCACGACGACTTCGGCGACGGCTGGAACGGCGGCGTGCTCACCGTGACCAACGGCACATCGACCTACAAGTTTTCCCTGGTCGATGTCGATGTTCTGGGCAACGGCACCGACAGCACGGTCACTTTCAGCGTCACCGATGGGCTGCCGCTGACGCTGAGTTGGGCAGCCGGTAGTTTTGACTATGAGGTGTCGTACTCCCTGCTCGATAACGACGGCGAGGTGCTTTTCGAAATTACGGAACCGGCTGTGGGCGTGAACTATTCCGAGCCGGTGGGCTGTGTGGCTTGCATAAAACCGCAGAATGTGCAAATCGAAAATGTGTACGACGACCGCACCAAAGTGCGCTGGAGCCAGGGCGTCGGTACCAGCACACCCATTGGCTGGTGGGTGGTGTACGGCCCTACCGGGTTTACCGCCGGCGCCGGGGATACGCTGTACGTGACCACGCCCAAAGCGACGATCACCGGTTTGCAGAAAAAAACCATGTACGATTTTTATGTACAACAAAACTGCCTGAACGGCGATACGGGCGCCCTCGTCGGACCTTACACTTTTGAAACATACCGTTCGAACGACGTGGGCGTTACCGCAGTGATCAGTCCGCAAAACAGTTGCGATCTCGGGGTGGAAACCGTGCGTTTTGCCTTGAGCAATTTCGGCGCAAAACCACAATCGCTGGTGCGCTACAAATACAGTGTTAACGGCATCCCCGTCGGAATTCCGTTCCCGCAAGACGGACTGTACACCGATATTTTGGGCAAAGACAGCACCGAGATCATCGAATTTGAAACGCAATACGATTTTTCCCAGCCGGGTGAATACACGATCGCCGTGTGGGCAGAACTGAACACGGATGAGTACACGGCCAACGACACGTTTTATTACTACGTCGTCAACCGGCTGGTGGTGCCGTACCATCAGAATTTCGAAACCTGGTCGGGCGGCTGGTATGCCGGCAAACCCGATACGGTGGATACCGATGCTTCCTGGGCATTTGGCCAACCGACCGGCACTTTGATCCCGGCAGCGGCCAGCGGCCTGAATGCCTGGGTGACCAACCTTGACGGCGCTTACAACCTCAGCGAGTTTTCGTACCTGTATTCCCCTTGTTTTGACTTCAGCGACCTGACGGAAGATCCCGTGCTGGAGTTTTCTCTGAGCCACGACACCGAGCTCGAGTTTGATGGCGGCTGGCTGGAAATGTCGTTCGACGACGGCGCCAACTGGATGAAAGTGGGCGCTATCGGGGAGGGCCTCAACTGGTACAACTACGACAACAGCTTCACCAACCTGGGCGCGGTGTGGGCCGGCAACAGCCTGGGTTGGCAAACTGCCCGCCACCGGCTCGACGGGGTGGGCGGCGAAGCCCGGGTGCATCTGCGTTTTGTGTTCAGCGCCGATGATTTTGTGCAGGGCGAAGGTCTCGGCATAGACGACGTCCGGATCTACCTGCCCGTGGCAAACGATCTGGCGGGCATCGGCGTGGCCACCCTGACCGAGGACCAGGAGTGCGGCCGGGCCGACGATGTTGTGGTCTTCCGCATGGCCAATTTTGGCGCACAACCGCAAACGGTGTTTCAGGTAGGCTATTCGCTCAACGGCACGGCGCCGGTTATTGAAAATGTAGGGCCGCTCACCCTGAATCCCGACGAGGTACTGGACTACACGTTTAACCAAACCTTCGATAGCCGCGACGGCGTTTTTGCCATCCAGGCCTGGTCGGTGCTGGCAAATGATCAAAATCCGTCCAACGACAGCGCAGCACTGCACACGGTAAACCACCTGCCGGCGCCACTGCCTTTGTTTGAAAATTTTGAAAGTGGCGTACTGCCACCGGGCTGGGCTACCAACGGGTTTATCACCAGCGACCACAACAATATTTCCGAAGTGTTGGCTGTAAATCTGTACGAGTTCAACCCCACTTCCACCACCAATTTGCCGCGGCTGGGCTTTGTGGCCCCAACCGACTCTTTGCGGTTTGACTACCGGATCACCAATTTTAATGGCGGCGGCACAGCCCCCACCGTTTTAACCGGCGGGACAAAATTCGAGGTGCAAGTGTCGACCGACTGTGGCGATACATTTCAAACGCTGTACACCATCAACAGCAGCAACCACTTCCCCGGCGTGGGGTTGAAGCCTATTGCGGTTGGTTTGGGTGACTATGCCGGCCAAGGGATAAATATTCGCTTCCGCGGAACCTGGGGCGCCGGGGATTTTTATTTCGATCTCGACAACATCAACGTCGGCCCGGTAAGCACCCCGGTGCGCACGATCGATGCCCTGACCAATCTGCGGGTGTATCCCAACCCGACGGATGGACCCGCCACACTATCGGCTGCGTTTGCGCGTCCGGTCGACTTAAACGTGCAACTCCTTGACCTGACGGGCCGTACCCTCTGGCAAACCGGAGCGTTGCACACCGACCAATTTTCAACGGAACTCAATTTGAACTACTTGCCTGCCGGCATTTACCTGGTACGGGTACAAGCCGACGGACAAGCCACGGTGCGCAAACTGGTGGTTGGGCGATAAAACGCACTGGTATTTTTGCCGCTCATATGTTTGTCGGGCCATGCGAGTACTTGTCCTGCGACTTATACGGGTTCACGTTACAAGCCGACAATAATCGATTCCAGATGTCTCCCCCGCAGGGCGGGGTCGACATCTGAATCGATAATGTATTATCAGGTATTTATTTGAAACCATATAAGCCGTAGGACGAGTAAGATACCTCCGTGCTCTCCGTGCCTCCGTGGTGCAAAAACTCCATCATTCCAGTGCCAGCGCTACCTGCTCTTTCAAATAGGGCAACACTTCCGCTTCAAACCAGGGGTTTTTGCGCGTCCAGATCTGGTTGCGCGGTGAGGGGTGCGGCAGGGGCAGGTAGTTGGGCACATAGGCACGCCAGTTGCGCACCGTTTCCGTGAGGGTGTTTTTTTGGGCTGCGCCCAAATAGCGCTCCTGGGCGTACTGCCCGAACAGGAGCGTCAGTGTTATCCCGGGCATCATCCGGAGGAGTGGTTGGTGCCACAAGGGGGCGCATTCGGGTCGGGGCGGCAAGTCACCGGATTTGCCGGTGCCGGGGTAACAAAACCCCATGGGCAGCAGAGCAAAGCATTCCGGGTTGTAAAAAGTGGGGGCATCCACACCGAGCCAGTTGCGCAGGCGGTTGCCGCTGACATCGTCCCAGGGAATGCCGCTTTCATGCACCTTGCGACCGGGCGCCTGGCCAATGATCAGGATGCGGGCATCGGGATGTACGGTAAACACCGGACGCGGGCCATGCGGCAGGTGTTGGGTGCAGTGGGTACAGGATTTGGCTTGCTGAACGGCATTCATACGAAAGTGGTTTGCGAACAATTGGAGGCGTTCTGAGGGCACCTCAAAAGTACCCCGCTTATTTTGCCCACCGTATTGTATTCTGTTTTACCGCGAAGGCGCAAAGACGCGGAGAATTAACCTCTGCGTCTTTGCGGCTTCGCGGTAAAAAGTTTGTCGCGCAGGGCCCGGAATTTACTTATGAGACTCCCACATGAACACTAATTTGTACCGGCTACAGCTCCCACGAAATTACCGGCTACGTAAAAATATTCCATTTGATTGCCCTGGTACTTGGCGGTCAGTTCTACCAGTTTGATGCGTGTTTCCAGGAGTTTTTCCGCCCGTTTGTTCAGAAGGAAAACGGAACTTTCCCCGATCGAATATTTTTCGTTTTCTGCCTCGAGCAAGGTTCCGGCATTTGCCACATTTTGCTGCTGGAGGCCTACTTGCTCGCGCAAAACAGCCTGGATTTCGCGATTAGCCTGGAGCTTGTTGCGCAAATTATTTTGCTTGTCCGAAATCCCGAGTTCGAGTTCCCGGATCGCAACTGAAGTTTTTTGAACAGCTGCCCGTTCACTTCGGAAGAGCAGCGGCATGGCAAACCCGAGGCCCCATTTGTAGTTGGACAGCATAAATTCCGGGGCAACACTGTTGTCGGAGGTGGCCAGTAGCGGATTGTACTTGACTTTTAGTTTGGGTTTGAACTTGTCGCGTTTCAGGCGCTGTTCAATTTCGTATTGTGTGATTTTGAATTGTTTCTCCAAAATTTCGGGGTGGTTTTCCAGTTGCGGCTCGGGTACGGCCACGAAGGGCGGACCCAGGGCGCCGGTTTGCATGGGCTCGGGCGTAGTGGCCGGTTTAAGTTCAATGGGGAGTTGTTCGTACCAGAGGAAGTTCTCAAGGTGTTGGCGGGTTTTAACCAAATCGATGGCGTTGGCCTGCAGGCGCAGTTGGCGGTCCTGCACGATCATGAATGCCTCCAGGGTATCGATGGCGGGTTTGTCACCATTGAAAAAAGATTCGCGGGTAGCACTCAGGTATTCGCGGGCCAGGACCATGCTTTCTTCAATAATGCGCTGGGTATTAAATGCGGCCTGCCAGTTGACGTATGCCAGGGAAGCGGCGAAAAGTAGCTCGTTCAGCATGCGTTTTTGCTCGTTGGCCGCAGCTTGTTGGAACACCCGGGCTTGTTGTACGGCGGCGCGACGCTCATCGATCAGAAGGCCCTGCAACAGGTTAGCTTCGACGCCGAGCGTCCAGAGCCCCATGTTGGTGGTGGTGTTTTCCGGGTTGAGGTACACCCCGTCGGTATTTTCATAACTGCCATTGAGGGTGAGTCCGTACCAGGTTGGGATTTGGAAACCGGCGTTGAAAATCCGGTAATAGTGTTTTTTGTCAAAATACTTGTCGTTCCAATCGGCGGCCAGTTGGGGGTCGAAGCGGCCCTTGGCGGCCAGTTTTTCCACCGCCGCAAAATCATTTTGCAAGGCCGCCTGCCGGGCCACGGGGTGGTATTGCAGGATGTTTTCAATAAATGCCGCATAACTCAGCACGATGGAATCTTGCTGCGCGATGCCCTGTTTTGTAAAAAACAGCAGGCAGCATACGGCGGCTATATGAATTGGGCTGGCTATTTTCATGGTTGACCATTTGCTTGGTAGAATAGCATCACGGCGAGTACTCGTCGGGCTCTGCGTTTCTGGTGCGATTTACCGGTCAAATTGCAGATTTTCAAGCGTTTTCCCGTGTGGTTCGGGATGACCGAGTTTATCCACATTGACAAAAACAATGTTCTCGATCGAAATGATGACCTGCCCGGTGAACACATTGCGCACTTCACAGGAAAAGGTAATTGAAGTACGCCCGATGCTTTTGAAGGCTAAACCAATCTCGATCACGTCGCCTTGTACCGCCGAACTCACGAAATCGATCTCCGACATGTACTTGGTCACCACGCTTTTGGAGTTCAGCTTGGTCATGGCATAAATGCCGGATTCTTCGTCGATCCAGCGTAGCAGGGCGCCGCCAAAAAGCGTGTTGCGGGCGTTGAGGTCTTCCGGGCGTATGAGTTTACGGGTGTGGAATTGCATGTTATTTTACCGATTTTATTGGTGCTTTCAGTTTTAGGTTTTCATCTGCGGGGGCATTTTTTTTATAAAAATCAGGCGGGAAGCCGTTCAGTTGCCGCCATACCTCGTACCAGATCGGCACGTCATTTAGCAGAATAAGCGCCCGTGCGCCCGAGCCTACCCGGATGAGTTCGGGCCAGGGTTTGGCCGCATCATCGGGCGAAATGATCAGGCGGTATTTCCCGGAGTCGCTGATAAAGCGGTCGATGGCAACCACTTTTCCCGAAAAGGTGCCAAACGAAGCATTGGGCCAGCCACTGAAAACGATAGCGGGCCAGCCGTCGAATTGAATGCGGACGTTGTTGCCATTGCTGAGCAGAGGCAGGTCGAGTGGTTTGACATAGATTTCTATAGCCAGATCATAGTTTTCCGGCATGATGGTCACAATATCGGCGCCTTCTTTGATGATCTCGCCAACGCCCTTTTTTATCAGTTTGGTAATGTAGCCCGACTGGGGCGCCGTGATGTAATAGAGCTGCTGCCGCTCGCTGTAATTGCTGAGCTGGTTTTGGAGTTTGGCGGTGGTGGCGCTGGCGTCGAGTTTGTCGGAGAGCGCGGAAAATTTGTCCGACTGCGATTTGGCCAGTTTGTCGGCATACTCGCTTTCGATAGCCGATAGTTCGATTTGCAAATTTTGCAATTCATTCCGTTGGGCGAGCAGCTTGTTTTCCTGGATAGTCACCTTCGCTTTCGCTTCCTGTTGTTTTACTTTTTTGGCTTCCAGGTCGGTCAGCGATTTGATGCCCTTGTCGTAGAGGTCCTGTATCCGGATCAATTGTTTTTCGGCAATATCGAGGTCGATCCGGAGCGCCACGAGATCCATGCTGTCGCTTTCCAGCTTGATACGCCCCTGGATGATCTTGTTCCGGGTTTGCGCCAGTTTCAATTGGCGGGCTTCGGCAAGGGCCTGGTATTGGCGTTCGAGCGAGCGCATCTTGTCGTCGTACGAGCGGATACTTTGCGATTTTGCGCTGACCTGTTCGGCGGTGCGTTCCACGAGAGCCGGGTCGAAATAATCGGGTTTAACCTCTGAAATGAAAATGATCGTGTCGCCGGCCTGCACAAAATCGCCTTCTTTGACAAACCAATTGACCAGTTTTCCGGAAATGACCGACTGGATAGCCTGCGGTTTTTGGTCGGGCATACGTGTGGTGACATAACCGCTGGCCTGGATATTTTGCGTCCAGGGCAAAAACAAGGCGATGAGAAAAACACCCGTAAGCCCCAGCGTAACGTACAGTGGAAACTTTCGGGTTTTCTCTGTTTCCAACAGGCGAAAGGAGGCGTATTCGTTCGGTTGAACTATTTCGGAGATGCTGTTTTCGGAAATGTTCAGCATGATGGTCAGTTTGATTTGAGCTGAATGGTTTGGGTGCTTTTGGCTTTCCAGTACGGATCATCGGATACCACAATGACCGTCCACTCATTTTTTGGGTCCATGATGTGATCGATAATTTTTTTCTTTTCCGTTTGGTTTACCGACTGCAAGGGGTCTTCCATGATAAGCAGGCGGGGTTTGTTCACAATAGCGCGTGCAATCAGCAGTTTTTGAATGATACTGCGCGGCAGCCGTTTGCCTTCGGGATCGATGAGGCTATGGATGCCCTTGTGCTGCAGGGCGATGTATTGTTTTAAACCCAGAAAATTTATCGTATCCAGCACATCCTTTTCCGGAATCGGGCGGCCGAGCGTGATGTTTTCAACTATTGTTCCTTCGAAAAGCTGGTTGGAAGGGAAATAGAATCCTATAGTTTCGTATAGTTTTTCTTTATTGTAATTGTACACCGGAATATCATCGAGCAATATTTCGCCGTCGTCAAAATCGTACAGGCCGCTGATCAGGTGCAGCAACGTGGATTTTCCGGCGCCGGCGCCACCGGAGATCAGCACTTTGGCGGATGGTGGAATTTTGAAAGAAAGATTATTCAGCAATTTTACTTTTTGATCCGGGTAACCAAACTCCAGGTCGATGGCTTCGATGGCGATCCCCTTTTCGCTGAGCGGCTGCATCGACTCCTTTCGTTCGTCCATCGTCAGGTCTGTGACGTAGCCGATCTTTTCAAGTGCCGTCAGTACATCATAGATCGTATCGATAATGCGGATCAGTTTTTCGATAGAATTTATGATCAGAATGATGATAATTTCGGAAGCGACAAACTGCCCGATGTTCATTTGCTGCTGAAAAACCAGGATGCTGCCGAGGATAAGCAGTCCGGCTGCAATGAACACTTTAAACCCGATAAAATACTGGAATTGCCGGAGCAGAATCCGGAAATGCTTTTCGCGCGCCTGAAGGTAGTTGGCGGCAATGGCATCTGTTTTTTGGAGCGGGAGGTTGCTGTTTGCACTGACCTTGAAGGTCTTGTTGGTCCGGGCGACCTCCTCCAGCCAGTGTGCCAGTTGGTATTTGTATTTGCTTTCTTTCAGACTGGTTTCGAGGCCGGCAGGCCCGGTAAATTTAAAGATCAGCCAAAGCAGAAAGCACAGAAACAGTCCAAGTATAATAAAGTAGGGGCTGTAAAAAGCCAGCAGCAAAAGCCCGAAAATGACCTGAAAGGCAGCCAGTGAAAAATCGATCAGGATTTTCGGAAGACCTTTCTGAATCGTCAGGGTATCGAAAAAGCGGTTAACCAGTTCGGGAGCGTGGATGTTGTCCAACTCGGAAAGTTTGATCCGGGGGATACGGCTGGCGAACTCGAAAGAAGACCGGGCGAAAATGTTCTGCTGGATGTTCTCAACGATGCGCAGCTGCAGTATTTGCAAAATGCCGGTCACCGCAATGCCAACCAGCACAAAGCCTACCAATACCATCCACGACGAGGTGATCTCGGCGCCCTGGATAAAATTGATAATCGCCTGAATGCCCAGCGGGAGCGACAGATTAACCAGACCGTTCAATACGGCATACAGGTAGATTTGGTATATTTCTTTTCGGTAGAGTTTTAATAACCTCCAAAAACGCAGAACGGGTTTTATTGCTTCAATCATAAAAAGAGCATCAAGATTCAACGGCTCAATACAATTGGTGCAGTAAACAGATCAAGGGGCCTGTTGTTTAGCTTTGGAGAACATATCCATGTCAGTCTGAAAAGGCTACTTTCGCACGAATTGCCAACACCACGTACCCTTTGCCATGTCCCGCATCCTGTTTACACACTCCTATTTTTACCGTTTCGATCCCAAACACGCTCTTATTAAATTTAAAATCGGCCTGCAGCTCCAGGAAGCAATACAGACCGATTCAAAGAAGTAAGATTTTAAAATTTGAGCAGGCGTTCAATCCTTTGCTTCGTACAGGGACTTGAGGTCTTCCATACCCTTGTTTATTTCTGCATAAGCAGGCTGGTTTTTATTTTTACTTACCAATTTGGTTAAGAGCATGGAGTTTTTATAACCCATCTCGGCTGTCTGAGCAATTTTTGATGGCTCCCAATGCCCTTGCAAGCGCATAAGCATAGGGTATAAGATCGCCGGATTGCAGTTTTTCAAACTTGCCATTTCTTGCGTATAATATGCAATCCTTTCGGTTGCGGAGGCACTTGGGTCATCCAGGATATTGTAAAATCTTACCAAATAAAAGATGGCGGTATTTTTGAAACTCAAAAGGTCTGGCCGGTTGTGGTATTTTTCTATACCCTCTTTATAAAAGGCATCGAGGTCTTGCCAGGGCGTATCGGGCAGAAGCGACATATATTTTTTTATACCGCTTTCTGTGACGATATCTACTTTATTCGGAATAGCAGTCTGAGCAGTTGTTTGCTTTACATCAGATTCCTTTATACAAGCCGCCAAGCCGGCAATGAACAGAAGTAGCAAAATGGCTGAGTTTTTCATGTTTTATAAAATTGAATTGTTTCAGAATAGTTGTTAACCTAACGGGCAACAATTTGGATTGCCTTGTGCAGCTGCTTGTGCAGCACTACCTTCTATTGGATATCCTTCTTTAACAACCCATATTTGAAGTTCTTGATTCCACTCCTCCTCCGTAAAGGACCCCATGGGACCTGGTGTAGATGTACAACAATTTTCATTGTCGCCGACATTCCAACCATATGTCAATCTACCGGTTTCACTGGTGTAGCTTACACATTCACAAGGAGTTATTGACAAAAGGAGTTGCAGGTTTAATGTTAGAAAAAGGGCAGTAATTAATAACTTCTTCATTGGGTATAATGATTTAGTAAAGTTAACCGATGGATAACGCTCATCAGCATACGCTGCCAGGGTATTCAAATTGGCCACTTCAAACAACCTTGGCAGATTTTTATTTGCTCTGCAAAGTTGTACCCCAATTACCCCAAATGCTCGGTCAAAAAAGTGCCAGGGTGGCACTAAAAGTGTCCATTATGGCACAAAAACGACCATGATACTTCTTTTTTTTTGGGGGGGGGGGCATAAATTTGTTATATTTTTGTTTTAATTCGGCTTCAGTTGCTCACAAAAACACCAACCCATGCGGGATGTGCCTTTAAAAATCCGCCGCTTGCGTGAACTCAAAAACCTGACCCAGGAACACCTCGCCGACCAATTGGGCATTTCCCGCCGCGCCTACGGCAAAATCGAATCCGGCCATACGCAGTTAACACTTAGCCGCCTCGATAAAATTTCCACCATTCTGGGCTGTCCTACTGAAGCATTGTTGACTAGTTCAGCAGAAGATTTGTATCTTAAATACAAACAGGGCTGAAAAGGCTACTTTCGCACGAACTGTTAACGCCACGTATTCTCTGCCATGTCCCGCATCCTGTTTACACACTCCTATTTTTACCGTTTCGATCCCAAGCAGTGGAAGGCGCAACAACCTTATCCGCCCTATGGCACGATGATGGCGGCAGCAGTAATGCGGGATTGCGGTTTTTCGGTGGACCTGTTTGATACAAATCTCCGGCATAGCGCCGATGAAATCCTTCCGGTACTGGAGGCCCGCTCGCCCCGCTACCTGGTTATCTACGACGACGGCTTTAACTACCTGACGAAAATGTGCCTCACGCGCATGCGCGAGGCCGCGTTCGCCATGGCGAAATACGGCAAAAAACAGGGCTGTACGGTCATTGTGTGCAGTAGCGACAGCACGGACCACTACGCGGAATACCTGGACGAAGGTGCTGATTTTGTTATCCTGGGCGAAGGGGAAATTGCGCTGCGCGAACTGATACTGGCCCTGGAGGCCGGGAAGACGGACTTTTCGGATATTTTGGGCATAGCCTATTCGAATGCGGATTGCGGATTACGGATTACGGATTATCCATCATTGCCGGAAAATGAACCAATCCGCACTCCGCATTCCGCAATCCGCACTCCACAACGCCCTGTGCTTACGGATCTCGACAGTCTGCCCGACCCTGCCTGGGATTTGGTGGACATGGAGGCCTACCGCGGTGTTTGGATGGCTGCGCACGGTACATTTTCGCTCAACCTGGCAACCACCCGCGGCTGCCCGTACAAATGCAACTGGTGCGCCAAACCGATTTATGGCAACCGCTACAACAGCCGCAGTCCGGAGCGGGTGGCTGCCGAAATTGAAATGCTCATAGCGCGCTACGGCGTCCGGCACTTTTGGATGGCCGACGATATTTTCGGTCTGAAGCCCCGGTGGGTGCAGGACTTCCGCGATGTGGTGCAGGCGCGTGGCTTGAATTTTTCCTATAAAATTCAAAGCCGGGTTGACCTGCTACTCAAGGAAGACAGTATCGATGCGCTGGTAGCCAGCGGGCTGAAGCAGGTGTGGGTAGGTGCCGAAAGTGGTTCGCAAGCCATCCTGGATGCCATGGATAAAGGCACTACCGTTGAGGAAATTCGGGCGGCTACCCGGCTGCTTAAGCAAAAAGGCGTGGAGGTTTGTTTTTTTCTGCAATTCGGCTATTTGGGTGAAACGCGGGCCGATATTGAAAAAACCATCGCTTTGGTTGAGGAATTGTTGCCGCACGATATTGGAATTTCGGTGAGCTATCCTTTGCCCGGCACCAAATTTTACGATAAAGTAAAAAACCTGCTCGGCGAAAAACAAAACTGGGCGGATTCGGACGACCTCGCCATGCTGTATCCTGCCACCTTTTCACCGGCCTACTACCGGCGCTTGCACCGGTTAGTGCACAAGCGTTTCCGGCTTCGGCAGGGATTAACGCAGATTAAGCAGTTTTTTCAAACCGGCCGTTGCCAGTTCAGGCGGGCGGTACTGAGTTTGTACTATGCCCCGGCTGCGGTGGTGGATCGTTGGAGGTTGCGGTTTTTGGGGTAGATAGAACTTTTTGTAATTGCACAGTTATAAGTCAAACTGCCATAGTTACAAGGTTATCCTGCATAGTTACAAGTTTGTTTTAATGGTGAATTAATGCCGTTGTACATTGGTGGCATGAGCGTTTGCGTAGAGTTGATCTGGTTGAGAGAATAAACCATTAACTTTGTAAGGGATGCGTAAGGATGAACGTTTAGCATTACTTGAGGAGCAGCAAATTTTGTTTATGCTATTGGACTATCATATTAAACACAGAAAGAAAATTGGGATGGACGACCAGGAATTTGACAACTATGTTAATGCTGCATTGGAACGCTTATCTGAAATAAAAAAATTACTCGCCGAATCAACCGATCGACCATGAACCGGTATATTATTGTTCAAGACATTGTAACTCGCCTCACAGACGATCCTGTGTTTCGCACATTTTTTACACTTTATTTGATGGCAGAAACGGATGTTGAACGAGAGACTCTTGATACCCGTTTTTGGAGAGATGCCTCCGAATTGGAGTTGGAAAAGCAAAATTTACTTCGGGCTGAGCTAAGCCGCACTTTTTTACGGTTGCC
The DNA here is from genome assembly GCA_020636075.1 of Lewinellaceae bacterium. Lineage (GTDB taxonomy): Bacteria > Bacteroidota > Bacteroidia > Chitinophagales > Saprospiraceae > M3007. The sequence goes on from JACJYO010000003.1 coordinate 594,020, forward strand.
GATCCTTATTGACCAATTGCACAGTCGTGTTGCCGTATCGGTGCTGTAAAATAGACTTTGGATATAAGCAATCAAAACAACCACTCCGCTGCTTTAGGGAACTCCTTGCCCCAGGTGGCTTCGTTGTGCATGCCTTCGGGGTCGATATTCATGCGCACTTGTACCCGGTTTGCACTGCGTTTTTCCATCACCTGCTTAAACCGCTCGACGTTCGCAACTACCCCGGCGCCCTCTTTGTGGCCGGCATAGAGGTAAATTTTTGTTTGCGGAAAGGCTGAAAACCGGAATGGTTCGGTATACACCTTGGGCGTAACCCAAAGTGAAGGGGAAAAAATCATGTATTTGGAATACGCCTCCGGAAACAAAATGCCGGCGTAGATGCTGATCAGACCACCCATGCTGCTACCCCCGATACCGGTATGCTCGCGTTGGGGCCGGGTTCGATATTGCGCATCGACATAGGGTTTCAGGGTATTGGTCAGAAAATCGGCATAATCGTGCCCCAAGCCTTCCCCCCACTTTTGCGAATCATAGGGCGAGTATTCATTAATGCGTTCCTTGCCGCCGTGGTCAATTGCCACCACAATAAAATCACCCCTGCCTTTTTCAGCGAGGGCGGCGAGCTGTTTGTCTACGCCCCAGGTGCCAAACGGTGCATCTTCGTCGAACAGGTTTTGGCCATCCTGCAGATACAGTACGGGATAGTGTTTATCGGTTTTGTCGTAGTCCCAGGGCAATAACACCGAAATCCGGCGGCGGCGGCGCAGCTTCGGCATGGGGAAGCGCTTGGACAGGATACGGATATCGGGATAGTAGGTCGGGTCGTACCAGTCGTCGTGTTTTTTCCATTGCGGAACGACATCGGTTACCTTGCCTTTGGGCACTTCCATGCGGCGGTTAAGGCGGGGCAGGCCGTCGGCGTCCAGTTCTTCGCCTTCCCAACCACCTTTTACGTATTTGTATTCCAAAGGTTCAGCCAGTTTTGCCGGGATTTGAAATGCGAGTGCATAGTGACCATCTGCAACGCGTGCCATCCGGTACCGTTCGTCTTTGGTCACCCAACCATTGAAGTTACCTGTCACGAAGACAGGACGTGCATCGTCTTCCTGTGTGATTAATTCCAGCGTAAGCATGTTCTGGTGCATTCGGTCGGACGACTCAGGGTCGCTTTACCTCCTGAATCCTTAAATTTTCTTCAAAAAACTGTCCAATTTTCTCAAACAAATGGACCCGGTCTTTGCCGCGCACGTTGTGTTCATGTTCGGGATAAACAAAATAATCGATTTGTTTGCCTTTGCGGACGCAGTCGCGAATATAGCGCAGGGAGTGTTGCCAGAGCACGACATTGTCGGAAGAGCCGTGAATCATCAGCAGGCGCCCATTCAGGTTGTCGATGTAGTTGAACAAGCTGTTTTTTTCGTAGCCTTCGGGATTTTCCTGCGGGCTATCCATGTAGCGCTCGGTGTACATGATTTCGTACATGCGCCAGTCGATCACCGGTCCGCCGGCTACAGCACAACGAAACGTGCCGGCGGCCTCGGGGCGGGTCATTAGGGAGGTGCTCATAAAGCCGCCATAACTCCAGCCGAACACGCCCATCCGGGTCGTATCGACGAAGGGTTGTGCTTTCAGGTAAGCTACTCCCGTTAATTGGTCTTCAATCTCGGCATCGCCCAGCTGTCTGAAAATAGCGTGTTCAAATGCAGCGCCGCGGTTGGCGGAACCGCGCCCATCCAGGGTAAATACGATACAGCCCTGCTCGGCCATATGGTGCATCCATAAATTGGCTGCATTAAGCCAGGTATTGCTAACCAACTGGACGTGCGGTCCATTGTACACGTAAACCAAAACGGGATATTTTTTTCCTGCATCAAAGTCGGGGGGCAGAATCATTCGGGCATTCAGCATTGGGCCGCCCGGCGAAGGGATCGACAAAATTTGCGTTTTCCCAAGTGCATATTCAGCCAGCGGGTTTTGTGCGCTGAATGCTACACGTCGTTTGGCTGGTGTTTTTGTGGAAAAAACATAAATGTTTCGCGGCGTGGTCGCATTGCTGAATACATCCAAAGCCCATTCGCCGGTTGGGTTGATAATGCCGTTATGTACGCCGTCTTCGGTGCTGAGTTGCGTCAAATTGCCCGTTTTTAAATTGGCTGCCCAGAGGTGGCGGTTCAAGCCGCTTTCGTCGGCAGTCTGGTAAAAACAGGATTCGCCGTTGAGCGAAAATCCGTAAAAATTGGTCACCGGAAATTTGCCACGGCTCACTTGCCTGATCAAACGGCCTGAGAGGTCGTAAAGGTACAGTTGATCAAAGCCGTCGCGTTCGCTTTGCCAGATAAACTGGTCTTTGCGGCCCGGTACAAACTCGGCCGGGTGCTCGGGTTCCACCCAGGTATCGCTGGTTTCTTCAAAAAGGGTTTTTACAAAATTGCCGGTGGCAGCCTCGTATTGGTTGAACCAGAGGTGGTTTTGCCCGCGGTTGAGCACGGCGATGAGGATGGATTTGTCGTCGGGAGTCCAGCTGATGTTGGTCAGATATTGATCGGCGGGTTCGCCGGTTTTCAGGTAGTGGGTTTTTCCGGTCTGGATATCGAAAACGCCCAACGTTACCTGGTGGCTGGTGGCGCCGGCGTAGGGGTAGCGGATCATCCGGGCTTGTGCCGGCATAGAATCGAGCACGTAGATCGGGTATTCAGTGACCATGCTTTCATCCATTCGGTAGAAAGCGAGGTAACGCCCTGAGGGACTCCAGAATGTCCCTTTGACAATCCCGAACTCCTGGCGGTGTACAGCTTCTCCATACACGATGCCATCCTTTTCGCTTTGCGCGACGCCCAGTTCTTTACCCCCAATATTTACCCATAGCCCTTTGTCGCGGGTATAAGCCGCGAAGAATGTTTTATCGTGAATATCCAGGTTGGCAATGTCCTCAGGGATGGAATTTCGGTTTTTTAATTCACCGTCTAAGTTGTAGGTGTAAATACCGGTGTTGGTTTGAAACCAAAGCGATTTTGCATCCAGCCAGGTAGTGGCCGGCATAGATTTAAGGGCTTCAACACCCTGTTTTTCGAGTGCTGCGTTGATGCCGGTAAGCAGGTTGAGGGTATCCGTAGTCATCCGGGGGGCATCCACACGCAGGAGCTGATTATCCAAGGTGTGCACAAATTGTGTGGTACCCGGTATCCATTGCAGTTGGCGAAGGTTGTCCGGCGCAAAGGCAGTGCGCTCCTTGAGAATGGCGTCGGACATGGTGATTGTTTTTTGGGCAAAGCCTGAAAACGGCAGGCTAAGTATCACCAACACCAGCAGTACGGTAATTCTTTTCATGAAAATCAAATTTTTGTGCGGGGTGGGGCAAATGTACGGAAGGAGCAGGGTGAAACAGAAACGGTAATTTTCTTTAGCGCGTGTTTGGGAATTTCTGACGGGAAAAAAACCGTTTTGGGCCTGGCAAGAAATTCCCAAACACGCGCTAATGTGGCAAAGTAGAATTAAGTTTGCCCGTACAGCAGATTTTGTTTGCCCGCTTCATCTGTTGGTTGGAATAAAAAAAAGAGGCAGTGCCACCACAGCACTACCTCAGCCCTAACCAAATAAAACCAAATTACTCTTTATTTCACTGATGTTTTGGTAAAACAAAGATAAGCGGCTTTGTGTAACATGTACAAGAAGAAAATGCAGTTTTTTTACATTTTGGGTAAAAAAACTGCATAAAACACTTCCGACACCTCTTGCGAACGCCCAAATGATCTACATTTTTACAGAAAAACAGCCATAAAGTCTGAGATTTCTTCAAAACTCAAAAATATATCGCGCTATTTTCATGATCCACCATTGCCGTAATAAAATGCATAATACTTGGAAAACAGTTCTCGCCCATCTCCCCAAAATCGCATTTCTTATTGTACTTGCTACACTTAACAGTGCTGTTCCATTGGCCGGGCAGAACTCAGAAAAGGCCCCGGATGCTGCTTTTATTCGAAAAGTTTATGACCAGGCGCTTCAAGATGGCCGTTGTTATCCGTGGCTGAAGGACTTGTGTTTGAATATTGGCCATCGCCTCAGTGGTAGCCCAAGTGCAGAAAAAGCGGTTCAATGGTCCGAAGCAGTGCTGGACACCCTTGGACTCGATTCTGTGTGGTTGCAACCTGTTATGGTTCCACATTGGGTACGTGGTGCTGCAGAGCAGGTGACAGTGCGCACCGGGAAAAAAGGCGAAAGTTTACAGTTGAAGGCCCTCGCCCTGGGCGGTTCTGTTGGCACCGGTGGCAAGGCCATTAGCGGTGAAATTGTTGAGATTACGTCCTGGGAAGCGCTCGATGCACTAAATGAGCGCGGTATTCGGGGTAAAATTGTGTTCTACAACCGCCCGATGGACCCTACCAAGATTCACACCTTTGAGGCCTACGGCGGTGCCGTCGATCAACGGGCACACGGTGCCTCCCGCGCTGCAAAGTATGGCGCCGTTGGCGTGTTGGTGCGCTCGATGAGCCTGCGCCTCGACGATTTTCCCCATACCGGCAGCCTGCGCTACGATTCCACCTACACGCTCATACCGGCAGCGGCAATCAGTACGCTTGGCGCCGAACAACTCAGCGGGCTGATCCACAGCAGTAGCACTCCCGTGACGGCCTCAATTCAACTCAATTGCCAAACCCAACCAGATGTGCAGTCTTACAATGTGATTGGCGAGATTCGGGGCTCGGAATTTCCCGACCGTGTAATCCTCGTTGGTGGCCATTTGGACAGTTGGGATGTTGGTCATGGTGCTCATGATGACGGCGCCGGCTGCGCTCAAAGCATGGATGTGCTCCGGTATTTACGCCAACTCAATTACAGCCCGCGCCACACCATACGCTGTGTGTTGTTTATGAATGAAGAAAATGGCTTGCGCGGCGGCCATGAATATGCGGAAGAAGCAGAGCGCAAGGGCGAGTTTCACCTTTGTGCCATTGAAAGTGATGCCGGCGGGTTCACACCCCGGGGCTTTTCCTTCGACGGTGATGACGCCGTGATCAATCCATTTTTTGAAAAAGTATCCGAATTCCAGGAGCTGCTGGAGCCTTACGGCCTCGAACTCAAACGCGGTGGCTCAGGGGCGGATATCGGTCCGCTGAAGGGCCAAAAAGGCCTGCTTAGTGGTTACCGGCCCGACTCGCAGCGCTACTTCGACTACCATCATACCGCAGCGGATGTTTTCGATGCTGTGAATAAACGGGAATTGGAGTTGGGAGCAGCCAGTATGACCGCTTTGGTGTATTTGCTGGATAAGTACGGGTTGTGACCAATTGACTCTGCGTGCCTGATAATTTACCTCGAATTAAGCCCGTAGGGCTGTCATTTTGTAGAAAATCGTTGTCTCGCAGTTTTCCAAACGCCGTAGGCGTGCCATTATAATGCCGCACCTACGGCGCTATTATTTCAACTGTCATAAATTTCTACTAAAATGACAGCCCTACGGGCTTTATTCCAAGGTAGTATGGCCAGTTTACCTCCTGATTTGCATGATCCATGATTTTCACCTTCGGGAACCATCGTTCTATCGGCTGTAATTCGGCGACTCCTTCGTGATGGTCACATTGTGCGGGTGGCTCTCGGTCATACCGGCATTGGTGATTTGCACCAGTTGGGCTTTTTCCTGTAAAACCTCCACCGTGGCTGCTCCGCAATAGCCCATACCGGCGCGCAAACCGCCAATGTATTGGGTCATTACTTCAGCCAAGGTGCCTTTGTAAGGTACGCGACCTTCGATGCCTTCGGGTACCAGTTTTTTGATATCGTCTTCAACATCCTGGAAATAGCGGTCTTTGGAGCCCTTGCTCATAGCGCCCAGGCTGCCCATGCCCCGGTACGTTTTAAATTTTCGGCCATCAAAAATGATCGTTTCACCGGGCGCTTCCTCCACGCCGGCAAACAGTGAACCGGCCATAATGGTGCTTGCTCCGGCGGCCAGGGCTTTCACAATATCACCGGTATAGCGAATGCCGCCGTCGCCGATGATGGGTACTCCTGAGCCTTTGATGCCTTGCGCGGCGTTGTAGATCGCCGATAGTTGCGCCACGCCTACACCGGCTACGATTCGGGTGGTGCAAATGCTCCCCGGGCCTACGCCCACCTTTACACCGTCGACACCGGCATCTACGAGGGCTTTGGCGCCTTCGCCGGTAGCCACGTTGCCGCCGACCAGTTGCAATTCCGGGAATGCTTTTTTCAGTGTCCGGATGGCGTCGAGTACGCCGCGTGAATGGCCGTGGGCGGTGTCTACCGTTACCACATCCACGCCGGCTTGCACCAATGCCTGTACGCGTTCGTGCATATCGGCCGTTACGCCAACCGCAGCGCCGACCACCAGACGACCCAACGGGTCTTTGCAGGCGTTCGGGAAATTGACGCCCTTCATGATATCCTTGTAGGTGATCAGGCCGATGAGTTGGTGCTGATCGTTGACCACCGGCAGTTTTTCAATTTTATGCTTTTGAAGGGTTTGCTGTGCCTGGAGGAGCGTGGTGCCTTCGGGCGCCGTTACCAGCGGTCCTTTGGTCATCAGGTTGCTGACCAGGCGCGAGTGGTCGGTTTCAAATCGGAGATCGCGGTTGGTAAGGATTCCTACCAGTTTGCCGCCGGCATCGGTAATCGGAATGCCACCAATACTGTAGCGCTCCATAAGTCGCAGTGCTTCTGCCACGGTGGCTTCCGGGTGCAGCGTCACCGGATCAATGATCATACCTGCTTCGGAACGTTTGACTGAGCGTACCTGGTCAGCCTGTTCCTCGATACTCATGTTTTTGTGAATGATTCCGATGCCACCCTGCCGGGCAATGGCAATAGCCAACAGCTTGTCCGTCACGGTGTCCATAGCTGCCGATACAATGGGTACGTTGAGGCGGATGCCGCGGGTGAGTTGGGAAGAAATGTTAACTTCTCTGGGAAGGACCTCGCTGTATGCGGGGACGAGCAGAACGTCGTCGAAGGTCAGTGACTGGCCGATAAATTTCGGCTGCGAATTGTTCGATTCCATGCGCAAAGGTCTTAATCGCAGCCGAAATTCCACAGGCATAAGCTTCAATTTTTTTTAAAACCGGCTAAACTATTCGTTCGAGCAGCCATTTTGATCATCAGTCTCCGGTTTTTTTTGCACATTCGCCCATCGCATCACGTACCCAACCCAGCTACATTGCTTTCCGTACAAACAGACAGTTATTTCATGCAACAGGCCTTGAAAGAGGCCCAAAAGGCCTACGAAGCCGGCGAGATACCCGTAGGCGCAGTGATCGTTTGCGACAACCGCATCATCGCCCGGACGCACAACCAAACTGAGCAACTTACCGATGTGACCGCTCATGCGGAGATCCTTGCCCTGACCGCGGCCTCTACCCATTTGGGGAGCAAATACCTTCAGGAATGCACGCTGTTTGTCACGCTGGAACCCTGCGTCATGTGCGCCGGCGCCCTAGCCTGGGCGCAAATGGGGCGTGTGGTGTTTGGCGCTTCCGATGAAAAGCGCGGCTTCATGCTTTTTGGTGGAAAAAACCTTTTGCACCCAAAAACGAAGCTGGAAATGGGTGTTTTGGAAAACGAGAGTTCGATATTGTTAAAGGCTTTTTTTCGGAGCAAACGCTGAGAATTCTCATCTCGCCCCACCTCAAACATGTGCCCCGGCAGAATAAAATGATATGGAAAAGCTGAATATTGACGAGATCCGCACGCTCATTGAAGCGGAGATTAAAAAAACGACCGCCAAAATCGAAGGCTACCGCGAAATGGCTGCCCCAGTGTCGCCCGACAATGCCATTGGGCGGGTATCCCGTATGGATGCGATCGTGAACAAAAGTATTTTTGAAGCCAGCCTCAGGCAGGCCGAAGAAAAACTAACCCAGCTCAAGGAAATGTTGGGCAAACTGGACGACCCCGCTTTCGGCCTTTGCGCCCATTGTAAAAAAACGATACCGGTGAAACGTATCGTGCTGATGCCGCAGTCCAAATTTTGCGTGCATTGCTCCGGGTAGGCGTTCATGATTTTGGCATTCCGATACCATGCCCACCGGTAAACTTGGGCTTCCAGGTTTCGGCGATCACCATGGCCCGGAATTTTGCATCGTCGGCCACCGGCCCGGCAAATAAAGCGTCCACCGCCTCCTGAAACAGCGCCAGCCAGCGATCAAAATGCTCTGCCGTGAGCGGGTGCCGGGTGTGCAGCTCGAAATGTTTCTCAATCGGATTGCCCTGGTAATTTTTTCCCTGCAACAACAGGAACTCCCAAAAATCGTACATGACTGGCAGATGTTTGGGCCAGTCGACTTGTGCAATATCATTGAAAATGTATCCGATCACCGCGTCGGATTTTACCTGGTCGTAAAACCGGTTGATGAGCAGTTCGATATCGGAGCGGAACTGGATGTCGTGTTTGGCCATAATTCAATGCCGGTTTTAAATGGCGTCCTAAAAATCACATTGCCCGCCAAAGTCCCTGAGCCACTTTTCTTTTTCAGCATAGTCCGGCATGTACCGTTCGACTAATGCCCAAAAACGGTCGGAGTGGTTGAGTTCAACGAGGTGCGCCAGTTCGTGCAAAATGACGTAATCCTGCACATCCTCCGGTGCGAAAAGCAGGCGAGTCGACAAATTCACGTTGTTTTTTACCGAGCAACTTCCCCAATTGGAATGGTTGTATTTTAGAAAAACACCTTTGATTGGTTTTCGGAAGGTCCGGTTGTTCCAAAAGTGCACGCGTTGCTCGATTTCCGGCTGAAAATCGGCGGCAACAATACGGGAAAGCAAAGTTTTGATGGCTTTGATGCGATTGCCCGCCGCCGAACGGTTGCTCAGGCGCAGCGCAATGGTATTGCCCACGAGTTTGCCGGTATGGGAGCCGCGCTCTTCGTCGACGATGTTGAGGATATACTGCCGTTTCCCAACGGTAAGCGTATCGCCGCTGGCATAGGCCTTAGGGGTGAAGGGGTTGAGCAGCGATTTCTTTTTTGCCGATACCTTTTGGACCCATTGCTGCAGTTCGGCCATGCGTTGCTGCACCTCGGGTGCTTCCAGGCCATGCGGCAGGCGCATGATGATGCGTTGGCGGGTGATGCTGAAACGGTGCCCGCGCCGGTACTCAAACACCACCTCCACCGGCAACTCGGTGCCGTCGACGGTAATGGTTGCGCTGTATTTTTTTGCTTTCCGGCGCATGCTTTTTTTAAGTTAGAAGGTTAGTAGGTTACTGGTTAGAAGGTTGTTCAACATCCGAAATGGGGCACAACCTTCTAACCAGTAACCCGAAACCAGTAACGTATTACCCTTTTCGAACAGCGAAATCCCGCATGAGTTCGCAAAGCGCTTCCACGCCTTTTTTCGGCATGGCGTTGTAGATCGAGGCGCGAAAGCCACCGACAGAGCGGTGCCCTTTCAGACCGATGAGGCCGTTTTCTTTTGTTTCTTTCAAAAACTCCGCCTCCAGGCTTTCATAGCCCTTTGCCATTACAAAACAAGCGTTCATGAGTGAGCGGTCTTCCCGGGCTGCGGTGCCCAGGAACATCGGGTTGGCATCAATTTCCTGATACAACAGTTTGGCCTTGGCCTTGTTGCGCCGCTGGATCGCCTTGGTGCCGCCCAGTTTTTTGAGCCAACGAAGCGTCAGCATGGTCACGTAGATCGGGAAAACCGGCGGCGTGTTGTACATGGAATCGTTGGTGCTGAAGGTCCGGTAGTCGAGCATGGAAGGCAGGTGGCGCGATACCGTGCCGAGCATGTCTTCGCGAACGATCACGGTGGTAACGCCCGCGGGTCCCAGGTTTTTTTGCGCACCGGCATAGATCAGGCCAAAGGGCCGCACATCCACCGGGCGGCTCAGCATATCCGATGACATGTCACACACTACCGGTATCGGCGATTTTGGGAAACGCTGGTATTGCGTGCCGAAAATAGTGTTGTTGCTGGTGATATGCAGGTATTTGGCCTTGGCCGAAATGCGCACCCCTTTGGGAATGTGGTTGTAATTGTCGGCTTTGGAGGAGGCAGCCACTTCAATGTTTCCGAAGGCCTTGGCTTCTTTGATGGCCTTGTTGGCCCAGGTGCCCGTGTCGATGTACACGGCGGTTTCGTCGGGATTGAGCAGGTTCATGGGTATCATGAAAAACTGAGAGCTGGCGCCACCGGTCATCCACAGCACGTGGTAGCCGTCGGGGAGTTCGAGCAATTCCCGCATGAGCGCGGTGGCTTCTTCGATAACGGCGGAAAATTCGGAACCGCGGTGGCTCAGTTCGATCAGGCCCAGGCCGCTGCCCTGATAATTGACCACCCCTTTGGCGGCTTCTTTTAAAACCGACGCAGGCAGAATAGCCGGGCCGGCGGAGAAATTGTATTTTTTCATGCTTTACAAACCGGAGGTATTTGTTTGGGTGCGCTCCGGGGAGGGGCAAAAGTAAGGGTTTTGCCAGGAGTGTGCACGCGGAATGCACATTTGCCAGATTTGATACGTTTGGCTATAGGCCCATACATTTTACTACTTTTGCGCCCGAAACACTGCACGAACGCATGGGATTAAATTATTCGCATTTGCCGGCCTGGCTGGAACGCAACAAACTGTTCCGGGCGCTTTTCCTGTTCCGGAAACTTTTCCTGATAAAAGACAGCTTCCGGCACTATTCCCAGTTTGCAGAAGATGTGTCTATTATCCGGCAGTTTCCCAAACGGTACAAAGGTTTTTTCGTCGATGTTGGCTGTTTTCACCCGGTGAAATACAACAATACATACCGGCTCTACCGCAAAGGCTGGCGGGGGGTAAATATTGATATCGACTCCATCAAGATCGCCGGATTTCGCGTTCGCCGTCCGAAAGATGTGAATATCACCTGTGCAGTGAGCGACAAAGTCGGAGAAATTACCTATTGGTCCAACGGTTTCTACTCGTTGACGATTACCCTCGACGAGGCATTTGCCGCCGGCAAACCGGGCTATGTCGCCAAAACAGTGCGCACCGATACGCTGAATAACATCCTCGCCGGCACGAAATACAAGAACCGCCCGATCGACTTTCTCACCGTCGATGCGGAGGGGCATGACCTGAACGTGCTGCAATCACTGGATTTCGAAACGTACGCCCCCAAACTTATTGCTGTGGAAACCCACGATGAAACGCTCGACGCGGTTATGCAAGATGAAGTGTATCAATATTTGGTTGGCGCCGGATACGACCTTGTCAACTGGGTAGGCTTGACCATGTTGTTCAAACGAAAGGAGCAAAAAAACTGAGCCCATGCGCTATCCGAACAGGCAGCAACTTATTTTCTTCTTCTGTTGTGTGCTGCTGGCATCGATTATTTATTCGCCGTATTTGCTTTCCGTGAGTATGTTTATGCTTTCGGGGCTTTGCCTGTTTTGCGTGCAGGATGGCCGGCTGGCCTTTGACCGGGAAGGGATCAGCCGAATGTTCCACATTTACCGCTACCCGGTATTTACAGCAGTGACGCTGTTTTTTTTCGTGGTTTTTTTAAGCTTTTGGCAAACGGAGGATTCCGTGTACTGGCTGGAGCGCCTGCGTATTAAAGTGCCGTTTTTGGTTTTTCCGCTGGTTTTTTTGGCCCTTCCCCGGTTCACCGCGCGGCAGATCGACGGCCTGTTTTACGCCCTGCTGCTCATGCTTACGCTGACCAGTATCGGGATCGGGGTCAATTACCTGCTGCATGCCGATGCGATAAACGCCCAAATGCTCACCGGCAAACCTATGCCGACACCCCGGAATCACATCCGACTCAGCTTGCTGATGGCTGTGGGCATCATCGGCGGAGCCTGGCTGTATCGCAAGCGGTTTTACTGGCGGTATCCCGGGGAGCGCAAACTGATCGGGTTTTGTACCATTTTTCTATTTGTGTTCATTCATGTCCTGGCGGTGCGCAGCGGCCTGCTGACGTTGTATGCTGCGATTGTGGTGCTGCTGATCCGGCATATTTTAAAGACGCAGTATTATAAACCGGCACTTGCGGTATTGTTGGCCCTGTTCCTGTTGCCGATAGGCGCGTATTTCGCTTTCCCCTCGTTGCAGTCGAAGTTGGATTATATGCGTTATGATCTGATGATGTATTCGTCGAATGGAGGCGCCTATTATGCCGACTCCGGGCGGATTACTTCTCTGAAGGTCGGTTGGGATATTTGGGAGCGATACCCGGTATTCGGTGCAGGCGCCGGCAACTTGAAACGGGAAGTACAGCAGGAATTCGACGCGCATTATCCCGGATTTGAACAGGCGCTCATGCCGCACAACCAGTTTTTGTTCGTGGCTGCCGGTACCGGTGTAGTTGGGCTGGTGCTGTTTCTTTATGCTTTTTTCTATCCCTTGTTTTATAGAAAAAACTATAGAAACGATCTGCTTCTGGCGTTTTACACTATTTCGTTTACAGCGTTTCTGATAGAGCACACCATAGAAAACTCACTTGGTGTGGGCTTTTTTGTGTTTTTCCTGACGCTGTTCCTGAATCACTTGAATTTGGAGGGGATGAACAGTGCCCCATAAAAAATCCAACCTAACCCCCGAATAATCCATGACAAACATTGTCCGCCCGGTTGACTGCCATCAATTTTTTCCTGGCCTTTCCACTATACTTTTGACGACTGAAAAATCAATTTTTTTTTTAGCCCGGGGCAGGTCTGTGTCCTGGTAAGAATATCGCGATAGTGACCTGCTCTGCAACACTATCGTTATGAAAAAGTATAGTCTAAATCTATTGCTTGTTCTATTCGCTTCGGCACTGTTTGCACAGGCCGGCCATATTATGCAAGGTATTGGCACCGTCAATATGTCGATGGGAGGCGCTGCCACCGCCATGCCGCTGGATATCAATGGCGCCCTGCACTGGAACCCCGCCGCTATTTCTGTTTTTGATCAAAAAATCTTCTCGGTGAACGCCGGGTTGTTCTTCTCGGCGCCTGAACTGTCGTCAACGGTGCCAACACAGGAAGGCCCGTTTTCCGGAGTGACCAAAGACGATCGCGGGGTATCCGTGATGCCCAACCTGGCCATGGTATTCGGTAAAGCCGACAGCAAGCACACCTTCGGGGTGTCGGCCTTCGGGATCAGCGGTTTCGGGGTGACCTTTCCCGAAAGCATGACCAACCCGATCAACATGCCGCAAAATCTGGGTGGCTTTGGCCGTATCGAGTCCGATTATTTTTTGCTGCAAGTCGGGCTGACTTACGCTTATGAACTGTCGGAAAACCTGAGCATCGGTCTGGCGCCCACGTTTAACTACGCCGCGCTTGAAATGGCCCCCAACCCGCTGGCATCGCCGAGCATGACCCTGGGCTACCCGGTGACCAACAAGGCCGGCGCATTCGGTTACGGCGCACAAGTCGGGGTGTTCTTCCAGGGGGATAACGGTTTCAAACTGGGCGCTTCCTACAAATCGCCGCAGTTTTTCACGGATTTCGACTTTGAAAACACCTACCTCGATGGTTCTGCAGCGCCCAACGTCAAGTTTAACATGGACTATCCCGCGATGTATTCCGCCGGCCTGGGCTACTCGAACGACCTGATCGACCTGGCAGTGGACTACCGCTATGTGGACTATGCCAATACCCACGGTTTCAAAGCCAGCGGCTGGACGCCAACGGCTTCCGTAGCCGGTTTTGGCTGGGAAAGTATTTCCATCGTTTCGGCAGGGGTGCAACTAAAAGCGATCGACCGGCTGCCGCTGCGCGCGGGGTACACCTACAGCACCAACCCGATCACCGAAGATCTGGCCTTCTTTTCCACCCCGGCCACCGCGGTGATCAAACACGCCTTCCAGTTCGGCCTGGGCTTTGAAGCCAGCGAAAAAGTGACGATCAACGCCACCTACCACCACGGGACAAGCGGCGGCGACACTTCCGGCCAGCTGCTGAGCCCGCTGATGATCTCGGAAGGCAACCCACTTGGGAAAATCCCGAACAGCGCGGTGTCGTACAACATGACGACGGATATGTTTATTCTGGGAGTGAATTTTGCGTTTTGATTCGGGGCAATACGAGAGGAGGGGCCAAGTGAGGGGGTGACTGGCGAGTCACCCCCTCACTACCTGTTGGGTGAAGCTATCAGGCTCGTCCAAATATCAAGCGGATTTTGTCTGCGTTTTCATCATTTTAAACCGGACCAAGTCCGGTGGATACCCGGTCGAAGTCTGAAGACTTCGACCAGCAAGGGCTAGGAGAAGGGGAAGTTGTTTCATTTGTAGCATGGGTTTTGTGCGCAGTTATTTCATGAAAAGAAAGGGGTAAACCGGTTCCAGAAGTACCTTAGGCTAAAAGAATATTTCGCAGTCGGGAAGTAGTTTTTGGATTTTTTCTTGCTCTACTTCAGGGATAGGATTACCTGTCAAATCTATGTGGATTAAATTTTTCAATGTGCTGATTTGCTCCGGCAGGCTTTTCAGGTTATTAAATGGTAAGCGCAGTTCTGTTAGATTTTTCAAATCACTAATTTGCTCGGGCAAACTGGTTAGTTTATTGTAAGACAAATTCAGTGAAGTCAATTTTTTAAATTCCCAGAATTTGGCGGGTAAAATGCTCAATTCCGTTCCAGCCAAATCCAAGGCAGTCAAATTCTTTAATTCCCAGATTTGTTCAGGCAAACTTGTTAGTTCATTTTGATATATATCAAGGGAGCACAGATTTTTCAAACCACCGATTTGTTCCGGCAGGCTTTTCAGGTTGTTGAAAGATAAATGAAGTGTGGCCAGATTTTTCAAATTACCAATTTGCCCAGGCAAGCTGTCCAATTCGGTGTTGAATAAATTCAAGTAGGTCAGATTTTTCAAATCACCGATTTGCTCGGGTAGAATTCTTATTTCGTTGCCGCGTAAATTTAAGTGAACCAAATTTTTCAAATCGGAAATCTGTTTCGGAAGATTTCGCAAGTTATTTCCCTTTAATATTAGAATTTTCAATTGCGAATGTTGAAACACCTCTTCAGGAATTTGCTCGAATCCCCTATTTGTCAGATCCAATGCCTCTACATCAGGCTTCAAGTCCTCGACAGCATGCACCACTCGGTAGGTAATCCCAAAAGTATCCAATAAATAGGTCGCAGCGTCATCGCGCTTTTTGATTTTGGCAAGACCATCCCAATCAAACTGCTCCGCTTTTTCCCATTCGCCAAGTTTTTCTACTGGGTCACCGTTTTTATCAATAAAATAAAACTTCTCATCTTTAAAGGCCAGTGCAAAACGGTACCCATAGAAATAAAAAGCATTAATAAGCTTATTTGCTTTTGCCAGCGCCGCTTCCGCCTGCCTTTTAGCCTTGTCCGCTTCCATCCGCAGCGCCTCAATCTTATCAAACACCCTGTTCACCTTTCCCTGTACCACAGCCTTCTTCGAGGGGTCAAAAGCCTCCGCCGCAAAGTATTTGTTGATGGCCATTTTATACTGGCCCCGGCGCAGGGCGGCATCGCCTTGCTGGATGACTTCGGCATATTTGTTTTGGGCCTGGGCGGTGGTAGCGAGGAAGAGGGCTAGGAGGAGAATGGGAAGTTGTTTCATTGGGAAACGGGTGTTTAATTTGTCATTGGTGTGCGGTTACAAATGTAAGCAGGCACTGGCAGTAATTTGCCAGGCACTGAAGACCCTGAAAGGGTCAAATTTGAATAGCCCCGGATGCAATCCGGGGTGTCCGTTACGCAAAGCCCCAACTGCGAAGCAGTTGAACAGCTTGCTTGTAGGTGATATTCAACCGCGCTGCGGTTGGTGGGAATGGGGGTGCCCCGAAACCCCGGATTGTATCCGGGGCTATTCGAATTTGTCCCCTCCGGGGACGTTAAAGCACGAAATTTTGAACTTGCCGGGAAAGTGGGGGGTGAAGCCTAAAATTGGATTTCGCAGCCGGGGAGTAGTTTTTTGATTTTTTCCTGCTCCTGGGGTGAAATAGGACTACCCGTCAGACCCAGCAATTTCAAATTTTTCAAGGCACCGATTTGCTCGGGCAAGCTTGTCAATTGCGTAAAAGACAAACGCAGGTAGGCCAGGTTTTTTAACTCGCCAATTTGTGCGGGCAGACTGCTTATTTGCGTATTGATCAATTCCAGCGATGTCAAATTTTTCAAGGCGCCGATTTGCTTGGGCAGGGTTGTCAATGGGGTTAAAGACAAGCCGAGGTAGGTCAGGTTTATTAATGCACCAATTTGTTCGGGCAGACTGCTTATTTGCGTTTTATTCAAGTCCAGCGCTGTCAAATTTTTTAATTCCCCAATCTGCTCCGGCAGGCTGGTTATTGGGGTGTTGGACAAATTGAGGTAGGTCAAATTTTTCAAGGCGCCGATTTGCGCGGGCAGGCTGCTTATTTGTGTATAGCGCAAGTCCAGCGATGTTAAGTTTTTTAATGCACTGATCTGTACCGGCAGCGTTGAGAAAAGGTTGTCCGATAGATCCAGCTCAGTCAAATTTTGCAACTTGCCAAACTGCTCCGGTAGCGCCGTAAGCTGGTTATAAGCCAAATTGAGCTGAGTCAAATATGTCAAGGCACCGATTTGTTCGGGCAGGATCTTCAAGTTGGTACTGCGTAGATCCAGGTAGGTCAAATTTTGTAATTGACCGATTTGCTCCGGTATGCTTTGAAATGGATTGCCGTTCAGGAACAGGACTTTCAATTGCGGAGGCTGAAAGACCTCTTCAGGTATCTGCGGCAAATCTTTTTCGGACAAATCCAGTGCAGTTACATCCATACTCAACTCTTCAACTGCGAATGCGACCGGATAAACATTGCCCAAAGTATCCAATAGAAGGGGGCGGTCCTCATTTCGCCGTTTAACCTTGGCAAATCCGTTTAGACCAAATTGCTCGGCCTTTTCCCAACGACCAAGTTTTTCTACCGGATCGCCATTTTTATCAATAAAATAGAATTCACGTTTTTTAAAGGCCAGTGCAAAGCGATCGGCATAGAAGTAAAAAGCGTCAACAAGTTTGTTTGCTTTGGCCAACGCCGCTTCAGCCTGTTTTTTCGCCCTGTCTGCTTCCGCCCGCAGCGCCTCAATCTTATCAAACACCCTATTCACCTTTCCCTGCACCACGGCCTTCTTTGAAGGATCAAAAGCTTCCGCCGCAAAGTATTTGTTGATGGCGGTTTTGTACTGCCCCCGGCGCAGAGCGGCATCGCCTTGCTGGATGGCTTCGCTGTAGTTGTTTTGGGCCTGGGCGGTGGTGGTTAGAAGGAGGGCGAGGAAGAGGATGGTTTGTTGTTGCATTGGGAAACTGGTTAATCTTTTCTTTGGTGTATAATTACAAATGTAAGCAGCGCAAGACAGTCTTTTTTGCAGATGCCGCTGTGATCTGCCGCGCCTTTTGATGCATTGGGGCTTGTCGAAGTCTAAAGTCGTCAACCAAGCGCAACAGAACGCGGATACCGCGGATTCGCCTGCGGCGAACCACAGATTGGCGCGGATTTTTCCAGGCCGGCACAAAAAAATCTGCGAAAATCGGCGTTTTTGCCGCAGGCAAAATCTGTGTCATCCGCGTTCTATCAACTCTAGTACGCCTAAATCTGACAACAGTAGGTTCGCAATCGCGCCGTCAATGAACCAATCGCTTCCAGTTTTTGCTAACCACTTTCTTCAGGGTACAAAAACAGTCCGCTGCCGTTCGGCGTTTTGCCAGTCGGCTTCCCGAACAAAAAGGCTACTTTTAACAATGACAGAAATCATAACCAAAGTACTGTTTCTTATTGCAGTGATCGACCCGCTGGGCTCTGTTCCTGTTTATCTGGAGGCAACCAAGCATTTTGATAAAAAGCATAAAACCAAAATTGCCGTACGGGCTTCTATTGTCGCCTTTCTGATTTTGCTGTTCTTCATTTTGGTGGGACAGATCATTTTGGAAGGCATGAACGTCACACTCGACGCGTTTCAAATTTCCGGCGGTGTCATCCTGTTTTTATTCGCCCTGACAATGATCTTCGGCGAGGGCAAACCAGAATCGGAAAAACACCTGATCAAAGACTACAAACACGTGACTATTTTCCCGGTAGCAATTCCCTCGATCGCATCACCGGGCGCTATCATGGCGGTGGTGCTTTTGACCGACAACCATCTGTACACCATTCAGCAACAGGCATTAACCACCTTTTTGGTGTTTATAGTTATCGTGCTGACCATGTTTCTGCTGCTGATCGCCAATCTGGTGCAGGAGCGGATCGGAGAATACGGTATCACGGTGATCAGCAAAATCATGGGGCTGATACTCGCCGCTTATGCCGTTCAAAGTATCCTGAGCGGCCTGAAAGAGTTTTTTATGGCTGGATAAAATGCTGCCGGGCGAAAAATTGAAGGTGATCTGGTTATTGACGGCGTGACTCGCAATCTAATGTCGTCCACTAAGCGCAGCAGAACGCGGATAACGCGGATTCGCCTGTGGCGAACCACAGATTGGCGCGGATTTTTCCAGGCCGGCACAAAAAAATCTGCGAAAATCGGCGTTTTTGCCGCAGGCAAAATCTGTGTCATCCGCGTTCTATCAACTCTAGTACGCCTAAAGTTGACGACATTAGATTGCGACTCACGCTGTCAATCCACATGGCACAACAAACAGATTAACTATGAAAACATATTTCCGCTTTCTGCTGCCGTTCCTGCTCCTGCCCATCAACCTGGCCGCCCAACCCGCCGATGCCTGGATTCGCATCAACCAACTCGGTTACCTGGAAGCCGACGTGAAAGTAGCCGTGCTGGTCAGCAAGCAGCCCATGGAGCTCGGCAGTTTTCAGTTGTGCGATGCGCTAACCGGAGACCTCGTTTTCCAAAGTAAACAAATCCGGACCTACGGGCCCTGGACGGCATTTGCCTGGAGCGCCCGCCTCGATTTTTCAACATTTCAGCAGGCCGGGGCGTATTACCTGGAGGCCGGCGGCATTCGCTCGCCGGTGTTCCGGATCGACAATGCGGTGTATGACGGCGCTGCCGATTTTATCCTGCGCTACATGCGCCAGCAGCGCTGCGGCTACAATCCGTTTTTGCAAGACTCCTGCCATACCCTCGACGGCTTCCGGGTGTACCATCCTGACCCTACACTTAACGGGACTGCGCTCGACTGCACCGGCGGCTGGCACGATGCCTCCGACTACCTGCAATACCTGCCCACCTCGGCCAATGCCGTATTTCAACTACTGTTTGCCTACCAGCAGCATCCCGCCGCGTTTGCCGACCGGTACGACGCTGCCGGAAACCCGGGCGCCAACGGCATTCCCGATATCCTGGATGAGGCGAAATGGGGGCTCGACTGGCTGCTCAAAATGAACCCGGGTCCCGGCGAATATTACAACCAGATCGCCGACGATCGCGACCACCGGGGCATGCGCCTGCCCACGCAGGATACCTTCAGCTACGCCGCGCCCGACGGCAACCTGGCCCGGCCCGTGTATTTCATAACCGGCGCTCCGCAAGGACTTTTTAAATACCAAAACCGCACGGAAGGCGTGGCGTCGTCTGCCGGCAAATTCGCCGCGGCTTTTGCGCTCGGCAGTGCGGTGTTGCGGCCGTTTTACCCCGGCTACGCCGAAAATCTGGCCGGCAAGGCGGTGCAAGCTTATGCCTTCGGCAAACAAAAACCGGGTTTCACCCAAACGGCGCCCTGCCGCGCCCCCTATTTTTATGAAGAAGAAAACTGGGTGGACGATATGGAAAACGCCGCCGCCCAACTGGAAATGCTCGCCGCCGACCGGCAATACGGGCAGGAAGCGGCTGCCTACGGCCGGCTCGAACCCATAACGCCCTGGATGGGCAGCGATACCGCCCGGCATTACCAGTGGTACCCTTTTATCAACCTCGGCCATTATACCCTGGCTGCTGGAGCCGACAGCGCGCGTGCCCGGGAATTCCGGGAATACCTCCGGCGCGGCATCGACAGTATTTACCAGCGGGGGCGCACCAATCCCTTTTTGTTTGGCGTGCCGTTTATCTGGTGCTCCAACAATCTGGTGGTGGCTGCGGCTACCCAGGCCCGACTGTACCACACGCTGACGGCCGACGCGCGCTACCAGGAAATGGAATGTGCCCTGCGCGACTGGTTGTTCGGTTGCAATCCCTGGGGTACCAGCATGGTGATCGGGCTGCCCAACCAGGGCGTATGGCCCCGCGACCCGCATTCGGCCTTCACACACCTGCACAGCTACCCGATCGATGGCGGCCTGGTGGACGGCCCGATCTACGGCTCGATCTGGGACAAACTCATCGGCATCCGGCTTTATGAACCCGACGAGTACGCGGCGTTTCAATCGCCCCTGGTGGTTTATCACGACGACTACGGCGACTATTCCTCCAACGAACCCACCATGGACGGCACGGCCAGCCTGAGTTACCTGCTGGCTGCCCTGCAAAAGCCGCCAAACAACAACCAATACGATCAATGGGGCGCCCTGGTGCGCAGCGATACCACCCGAAAAACGATCCACCTGATCTTCACCGGCGATGCCTATGCGGAAGGCGCTAGTACTATTTTGAAAACCCTGCGCCGGGCGGGTGTGCAGGCCTCGTTTTTTGTGACCGGCAATTTTTGTCGCCGCTACCCGAAAATCGTGCGAAAACTGCGCAAAGCCGGGCACTACGTCGGCGCGCACTCCGACCGGCACCTGCTGTACTGCCCCTGGCAAAACCGGGACTCCCTGCTGGTCAGCCAGTCTGAATTTATGGCGGACTTGCGCGGCAATTTCGAGGAACTGCGCAAAGCCGGTATCCCCAAAGCGGAGGCGCAAATATTCATTCCGCCCTACGAATGGTACAACGACAGCATCGTAACCTGGAGCCTGCAGGCGGGGCTGGAGCCGGCCAATTTGAGCGCAGGCACCTTGTCGGCTGCCGATTACACTACCTCCGACATGAAAAATTACCGCAGCTCGGCGGTGATTTACAACAGCATCCTCGAGCGGGAACAGCGCGATCCGAACGGCTTGAACGGGTTTCATTTGCTGCTGCACCTTGGCGCCGGGCCGGGGCGCAAGGATAAATTTTACAAGTGGCTCGGCGGTCTGATCCGCGATCTGGAGGCGCGGGGCTATGGTTGGGAGCGGTTTTAGCGGTGGCCACAACCTAACCGGATCCAACAATACCAGCAAAGGCACTTTACCAGCAACCAAAAGGGGGTTGTTAATGTCTAACCGGCGAGAAAATCCAAGGCACGCACTCGGTTTTGCCGTCGCTGGTTACATTTGGACAAATCAGGTGCGCTGTACCACACTACCGAACATTTTTATGTCGCACAGATTCTACACAGAAAAACACACAGATTTCACGCAGAATTTTCCGTGTAAAATCTGTGCAAACTAATCTGCGTAAAATCGTACGTTTGATTTGCCACAAAAAGT
Organism: Lewinellaceae bacterium; assembly: GCA_020636075.1. Lineage (GTDB taxonomy): Bacteria > Bacteroidota > Bacteroidia > Chitinophagales > Saprospiraceae > M3007. The sequence goes on from JACJYO010000003.1 coordinate 615,329, forward strand.
TGCTTGTTTTGATGAGTAAAGAAGATGGGGAACGGATAAAGGCTGATGCGTAAGTGGGCCCTGAAGCCCGGCGCAGATGTTAGTCCCCGCTCCCCCCTCATCACCGAAACTGGACAGTTCAATAGGCTAAAAGCCTGTGTTACGATGATGGTTGCCAGTGATGAGTTTCTTCTAATTAACAATCATCACAAAATTAGTAAAACCATGCAAGCACCCAGGCACATTTATGTTGGTATTGACGTATCGAAAGATGAGTTGGTCATCCTCTACCCGATGCAAAAACGATGGAGGAAAGTTCAAGTCCTCAATACCATTTTTGCCATTACTAGTTGGCTCAACGAATTTGGCATTCAGGGCAAGCATTTTATCCTGGAAGCAACCGGACCTTATTCTCAACGACTCATCCATACTTTGAATGGCGCCGGGGCTAGTGTCTCGGTGGTCAACCCTGCTCAAAGCCGCGCGATGGCTAAGGTGTTGTTGAAAACCAACAAGAATGATGATCAGGATGCTCAAACCTTGAGTATTTTGGGTGAAAAACTGGAACTGAGTACATACAAAATGCCCAACGACATGCAAAAAAAGCGCAAAGAAGCATTTTCTGCCCTGGCTTCGCTTCAAAAGCAAGAACGGCAACTCAAAAACCAACTACATGCTTTTTCTTACCATGTAGGGCCGAATCCAGTTGCAGTACAAGCCCTCCAAGAAGTGCTCCAAAGCGTCCAGCAAGCCATTCAAAAACTGGAAAAAGAACTCAACCCGGAACAAGACGAAGACGAAGCCCGACAAACTGTTGAGCAGATTCGTTCTATTAACGGAGTCGGTTCAAAAACGGCCCAAGCTATGGTTACGCTCTTCGGCAATTTCCAGCATTTCAAAACGGCCAAATGTTTCGCTAAATTCGTTGGCCTGTCACCCACCGAGTTTCTCTCTGGATCCTCCGTCAGAGGCCGACGATCGATCACTAAAAACGGCAGTAGCAAAATCCGTGCGCTTTTGTTCAATTGCGCCAGAAGCGCCATGCGCTACAACCCAAACTGCAAAGCACTCTACGAACGACTCATAGAAAAAGGCAAAAATGGCAAAGTAGCACTTACGGCTGTCATGCATAAACTGGCCAGATTAATCTTTGGCGTCGTTCGATCCGGAAGAAACTATGATCCTAACTTTGTAAAAAACTAACAAAAAGTTGAAGAAATACTCACTCTGTAATCACAGTTCATCTGCGGGAAATTTTACTCCGCCGGGCTTGATTCTAACATGCGTTAAACAGTTCAGCGCCGCGAATAATAAATCCGCCAAAGCAATTTCAGGTTTCACCGCCATCGATACTGCTCATCCAATCCAGGTAAAGCGGTCGGCTTCAATATCGTGGAAAACCATTTTTGCGAAAGTTCTTTGCCGTTTAGGGTGGAAACTTGCGGCTGAAAATAAAGGTGTCGCCGTCTTTTCCACCGATAAAATCAATCCTTACAACTCGAAAAGCGCCAGATCAAGGCCTGCTCCATTGACCAGAGCGAGGTTCCTGTTAGGAACAACAGTTGATTTTACCCTAAACTAGGAAGGAACCGGTGGACGGAAACAACACAAGCACTGAAACGGCAAGGATAGAGACGCCGGTATTTACTTTACCCTGGGAACTACAAAGCCTCTACCAAGGAAAGTGCCGCGCTTTGTAGAATAGAGACTAACTACCTCACACAGCAGGGTAAACCGGTTGATACCGCCGGGGGCGAAGCCTCAAGCGATCAATCCTCCTTCAGGGTTTTATTGTTTCTTACCAGCGTGGGGCATAAATTTGTATCATGGTAACAAACACATTTTCTTTTTCGCAACGGCATTGTTGCCGTTGCAGTGTTTTCGCGCCTCCGATATTGGGGTTTTCTGCCAAGCGTGATAGAACATAATTTCTTGTTATGACTACCGCGCCTCAGGTGGAGGCGGCAGTTCGCCGCTTAATTGCGGGAGGAGACTTAGAGCAAGCAATCAGAATTTACTTTGGAAGAACTCGGCTATATAGACGAGTTATTGACAATTAAAATCAGATTCGTGGAGTACAAAAAGCGCATTTGGCCGGATTAATTCCTTTTGCGGAATACGCCAACCACTTGTCTAGTACCACCTTCTTGCTCCTCCAAGTTATCAAGCCCACCTTGAATTAGGTGAGCGATTTATTCAGGGGCGGAACCACAAGATGGTTCTGCCCCTTTGTATTCCACGTAAAATAAGGAACAGGTTTTACCCTGCTCCCAAAGTTCACTCCTCCCCGCATCACCGAAAGCGTCACCGACGAAGTGATCAACAGCCTTTGCGCTTCAATACGACTTTGAAAATAAACTGCTTGTCATCTTTGAGTTTTTCAGCCAGCCCTGGATATTAGGGAAGCGGTGTTCTCAACGATGGGTCCTTGGTATGCCACAAATAAACGATGTCCCATATTCCCGATCAGTTCTTCCTAGGAATACCGCTCGGAACCGAAATGATGATCTGGTCGATAGGAGGCATTTTGATAAAATCCGCCGCCGGGTTTGGTCACAACTCGTGTTATGAAGTTCAGCGCCGCGAATAATAAACCCGCCAAAGCAATTTCCAGGTTTCACCGCCATCGATACTGCTCATCAATCCCAGGTAAAGCGGTCGGCTTCAATATCGTGGAAAACCATTTTTGCAAAAGTTCTTTGCCGTTTGGGGTGGAAGCTTTGCGGCTAAAACAAAGGTGTCGCCGTCTTTTCCGCCGGTAAAATCAGGTAGCCCCTGGTTATCCACCAGGTTTGTTTCCAGCTTTGCGTGCGGGTGTCGTACACCGACCAACTGCGCCCGATAAAACCGGCAAAGGCGCCGTTTTGGGCTTCGAAATTTTCGCAGATCACCTTGTGGTCCAGTTCACGGACGATGTGGTTAGTGCCGGTCGCCTCGGTGCTGTCGGAATCTTGCCAGCGAAGGTTCCACTCGCCAACCCAAAATCGAGTTCGGAAGCGGCGTTTTGCGCAAAGGCAGTTGCGGCAATGAAGGGCAGGCAAAGTAACAGATAAATCCTTTTCATGTTTTTTGGCCAAAGTTCGGCGGTGGGTGTTGGAATGTGGTTTATCCCGTTCAGGGTTTACGGATGCCTTGCTGATTTCTGGTTTTGACAAAGTTACCAGGTGCAGTTGTCCGGAATTAGCACATTTTTCAGTGACCGGTTCCCGGCCATTGCCGTCAAAATGCTGTTTACGTAAATCGATGCATTTAATTTACATTTGTTTGAAACTTCAAATGAAAATGTCCGGTTATGCGTAAATCCGTGCTGCTCTTGGTGCTACTCCTATTTGGAACAGTAAAATTAGTGGCCCAAAATCGAATACCAACTTCAACGTGTTGACCAATGTATACAACGGGGAAGCTGGTTTGGCCATACTTGTGCTGGATTCCGCATATAACTCCCCTTAGCCAAGTATAAAATCGACTCTATCAACCTTAGGAAACAGGTGATTTTGAAGAACTGGATGTACCAGAATCCAGCATCGCAGTTCCGGAATCAATACAGAATCCTGATAAAATGCCAAATTCTGATGGCGCCATCATTTCATTCAGTCCAAGTATAGGTCAAACAATTTTTTCCCTAGAAGAATTAAGAAACATGAAGGCACGGGAGTTAGCATCAATCCTGAAAATATCTGTTCAAAAATATGAAGCTTCACAATATGTATTGAAAAGGATCAGACTGCTGGATTTCGTTTACTCAAGTGATAGCTGGTTCATACCCACGGCAGATGGCGAAACTTATAGAATAGATGATGCATTCGCTACTGATTTGAAGCGGTTTCAGGACCTGATTAAAGATAAAAACGTAGATGCTCTCAACATGGAGGCATGGTCAAAAGTGGAGGCGTTTTATGCAAGGCTGGATGCTGCATTTCTAAAAACATTGCCTCTTCTTCCTAGAGAGTTTCCGAAGCCCTCTATAGATATGATTCGCCTCAACGTGACAAACTACTCCCCAAAACAATTGGGGATAAACCGATCAGTATGTGGAATTACACGGAAAACTGATAAAATCTTTCAAGACTTGAAATTTGAGCCAAAGTATCAACAATATGAAAATGGTTTTTAGCCATTCTCGAACTGACTAAAAGCAAGTAGATCGAGAGATTGAATATTTTAGCAGTAATTATTTCCGGAACATTCTTTGATATGTACAAACACAGCGGTGAAATCGTGATCTATTTTGGAAAGACTGTGATATTGAAATTGTTCCAAATTCCCATTTAAATACTAGTTCTGCTTCTACCGGAAGTTTATCTTACGAATCCGAAGCCAAGAGTTTTGAGTTTAATAGTATTTGCTGCCAAATATTGGTATACTTTAAAAGCACCAGTAGGTATGAGCCTGCCGAAGGAAACCACATTCAGGAACACCGTGACGGGAAAGGATTTATGGAGCGTATTTGTCTGAAAAACAAGTTAATGGATAAACCTTGTACCAATTGAAAAATCATCAATTTCTATTTTCTTTACCCCTAATGGCATTCAGCCTATTGGCGATTATCCTAATTAGCCGCACTATTCAAGATACCGCCGCTCCCATGGCGCTGCTTTGGCTTGCTTTTGCGGTGGTGGTTTTACCTGTCTGGCTTGTATTACTTTGGAAGGATTACTACAGGCCAAATACCCATGTATCCTCCAATGAAAAACCTGTGTTCCGCTACCTGATTTACAGTTATATTGTACTGATTTACTTTACCTGGTTTTTAATTAGCTATCAATCTAGGAGTAATTGTTTAGGTAAAACAAATCAATCCGAATGCCTATTTAACCTGTTATGCCAAACCGTCTGGGTGCCCGGATTTGAAATCGTGTTAATTATTTTCATCCTGGTTTTTGTTTATCGCAATCCAGCGAAAAAAACAATTACCGCCCGGGAATCAGCACTGGAGCACACTTGCCGGGAGTTATTAAAAACAGGTGAGATGGCACAGGCCATTCAACTCCTGCGGCAACGGGCCTATCAACAGCAGAGAGAGCAGCTGCAGAACGACCTCGTAGTATTATCCGCGAGCAGGGTGTTTACCGTAAAGGAATACCAGAACAAAAAGATCACCAAACTCGTCCACGACGAATACCTGGCCATGCTCGGCGATGAACTGATGAAACTGGCAAGCCGGTTTTGATACCTCCATCGCCTTGAAACAGCGCCCCCACCCAACCCTTTCCACTTTGCGTTTCCCACATTCCCCGTATTTTTCGCACCCGATTCCAGGGTTTCGGTAAACAGGCATATCCATGAAAATTCATTTCCACCTTTACTATTCTACCCAATACGGCGAAAACCTGTCGGTCAATATTGAAGTGCAGCAAGGCAACGGGGCGCAAACCACCACGCATGCATTGACCTACCTCGACGATACCCGCTGGCATGGCCTGATCGAGAAGGATGTACCCGCCGGCGCCACGGTTCGCTATTGGTACAGCTGGCAAAACCAGGCCGGGCAACATAAAACCGAGTGGGGACAGCGCCTGCTCGAACCCCCAAAGGATGCAGGTAGCCTGGTTGAGTTGTTTGACTACTGGAACCCCACCGGCGCCGTCGAAAATGCGTTTGAAACGCAAGCATTTCAGGTTTTGCAACCGAAAATGCCCGCGCCTGCACCCCCAAAAACGGCCAAGCCCTACACCCATAGTTTTAACGCTAAAGCCCCGTTGCTGCAACCCGACGAAGTGGTGTGCCTGCTGGGTCATGGGAACGCTTTGCGAAACTGGGACAGCAAGGCGCCGCTGTTGCTCAAACCGAGCGCCTACGGCTGGTCGCTTCAATTGGATATGTCGGCGGAAGATTTCCCGCTGGCTTATAAATACGGCGTTTGGAATACCCGTTCCAACAGTTTTGAAGGCTTCGAAGACGGCAGCAACCGGGCGCTGTTTGCACCGAAGCCGGCCGAAAAAAAGGGCGCTTCCACGCGGGTTGTTGTGCACGATGGATTTGCCCGGTTCCCCAACAGGCGCTGGCGCGGTGCCGGCGTTGCAATCCCGGTGTTTAGTTTGCGCAGCAAAAACAGTTTTGGCGTCGGCGAATTTACCGACCTGCCAGCGCTGGCCGATTGGGCCCAAGCGGTAGGACTCAAACTGATCCAACTGCTCCCGATCAACGATACCACGGCGACGCATACGTGGACGGATTCATACCCTTACGCCGCCATTTCTGCCTTTGCCCTGCACCCGATCTACCTGAATGTTGCGGAGGTAGCCGGGAAAGCACAGGCTGCGCTGTTGAAGCCCTATGCCAAAACGCAGCAGGAACTAAACGCAGCAGCAGCCGTAGACTACGAGGGCGTTTTGCAAAGCAAATGGGCCATTATCAAAAAATTATATGCTGCGCAAAAAACAGCCTTCCTGACCGATACTGCATTCATTCACTATTTCACCGACAACCAGCACTGGCTGGTGCCCTATGCGGCTTTTTGCTATTTGCGGGATAAACACGGCACTTCGGATTTTAACCAATGGCCCGAACACCGGACCTACGAAGGGAAGGCTATTGAAAAACTTGTCTCGCCGAAATCGGCCCATTACGACGATGTGGCCATCCACTACTACGTGCAGTGGCAACTGCACCGCCAGTTGAAAGCCGCTGCCGATTATATCCACGCCAAGGGGTTGGTGCTGAAAGGCGATATTCCCATTGGTATCTACCGGTACAGCTGCGATGCCTGGGTAGCACCCGAACTTTACAACATGGACATGCAGGCTGGCGCGCCCCCGGATGATTTTGCGGTGAACGGTCAAAACTGGGGCTTCCCCACCTACAACTGGGCGCGAATGAAGGCCGATGATTTTGCCTGGTGGCGCCAGCGTTTTCAGCAAATGAGCCTGTATTTCGATGCCTTCCGGATCGATCATATCCTGGGCTTTTTCCGCATCTGGAGCATTCCGTTGGATGCGGTGGAAGGTATTCTGGGCTATTTCGTGCCGGCAATTCCGGTGCTGGAGCGTGAATTTCACAAGGCAGGCGCCGGGTTTAATTATGACCGGCTGTGCAAACCTTTCATCAACGATCAAATACTGGGCGACTATTTTGGCGGAGTGGCGGAGGCAGTGCGCGACCGTTTTTTTGATCGTACACCCGATGCCGGCCATTGGTCAGGGGGTGCGCCCTATGTTTTTAAACCCGAATTTGATACCCAACAAAAATTAGAAAGTTGGTTTAACACAAGTTCCCAAAACGCGAAAAAGAAGTCTGCGAAATCAGGGAAAAAGCAGGTGTTTGAATTTGATGAACACGCCAGTGCCATAAAACAGGGATTGCTCCGGCTGCATTCCAACATTATCCTGATTGAGGTAACGCCGGATGCCGCGTCGGAGAAGCAGTACGCCTTCCGGATCAATATGGAAAAAACCAGTTCTTTCCAGTATTTACCGGACGAGGTGAAGGAGACGATCAAAGCCCTCTACCTGGATTATTTTTACCGGCGGCAAGACGATTTCTGGCAGGCAGAAGCCATGGAAAAATTGCCTGCCTTAAAACGGGCTACCAACATGCTCGTGTGCGGCGAAGACCTGGGTATGGTGCCGCACTGCGTACCGGATGTAATGCGCGAACTCGGCATTTTGAGTCTGGAAATCCAGCGTATGCCCAAGCAAACCGGAATTGCTTTTTTCAACCCGGCGGATGCACCTTATTTGTCGGTCGTGACACCTTCCACCCACGATATGAGCACTCTGCGGGGCTGGTGGGAGGAAGACCGCGAACTGATCCAGCGGTTTTTCAATGAGTTACTGGGCTACGAAGGCGCGGCACCCTATTTCTGCGAACCCTGGATTTGCCGTAAACTGCTCGAACAGCACCTGCAGGCACCGGCAATGTGGGCCATTTTTCAGTTGCAGGATCTGCTTGGCATGGACGGTGACCTTCGGCGCGAAGACCCGCAGGCCGAGCGGATCAACATCCCAGCCGACCCGAAACATTACTGGCGTTACCGGATGCATCTGGGTCTGGAGGATTTGCAAAAAGCATCCGGGTATAACGACACACTTCTGAAAATGGTAAAACAATGTGGAAGATAGTTCATACAACGAAATGGTGAACACTCCGAATTCCGCACTCCGCACTCGAATCACCGGATTGGTTTCCACTCTTCCACATAGGAGCGGCGCAGGAAAAGCAGGGAAAGCCCTTCCCGGATATAAATCAGGCTGACACGGATATAGCCGTACTCGCGGAAACGGCGGGGCGAATGATGCACCTTGAGGCGATAGAAGTAGGCGATTTTGCCTTCTTTGTGCAGGCGGAAAAACAAGTTGCAGTCTTCCCCGGCAACAATTTTTTCATTGTAGCCCTGTATTTTTTCAAAAAAAGTGCGCCGAACGATCTGGCACTCCCCTTTTGCCAGGTACACTCCCAGCGAAAACGACAGGCGGATAACGCCGTTCATCAAAACATGATACAGTTTGTCGGTCCAAAGGGCTTCCTCCGGGTAAACCCAAATGGGCGCCGTGGCTGCAACAACTGCCGGGTTTTCAAACGTCTTCAGAATTTTTTCAAAAAAAACCACCGCATTGGGAATGTGCACATCGGCATCCATGTGAAAGAGGATGTCTCCCGTGGCAGCAGCGGCACCAAGGTTTCGGCCGATGGCGATATTTTGCTTGCCGGTAGCCTGAACCAGTTTGACGCGCGCGCCCCATTCGGCCTGGTACTGACGTACTAATTCGGCCGTTCCATCGGTACTGTTGGCGTCGGAAACAATGATTTCGAGCTTGTAGGATTCAAGATAGGGGCGGAACTGTTCGATAGTCGGGCCTATATATTTACCCTCATTTTTTGTCGGGATGACAATGCTGATACGCGCCTTTTCCATGCTGGAAGATCGGTTTTGTGCGAACTTCTGGTAAAGGTAGGCGATTTGACCCGTTCGCCCGAAATATTATCCGCGCCGGATAAAAACTTGCCCGGGTCTTTGTCTTTACCGCAAAAAAAGCATCCGCCAACTTCCAACACCCGCCCGTGCAGTCAGTTGCAACAGATACTGGCCTGCCGGGGTGTTTTCCGGCCAGGGCAGCACGTTTGCGCCGGCTACCAGTTGCAGTTCGGCTTGCCAGAGTATTCGGCCCTGCATATCCGATATCCGGGCCAATACTGGCTCTTCGGGCGCGCGGCTGCAAAGCAACACCGGATGATCCCGAAAGGGGTTGGGCGCCAAACGGATTCCTGGAAACTGCAAAGGTGCACTTGCTGCAACCAGGCAGGGAGGACTGTTGAGCCGGGCGGTGATGACCGGACTGAAAAACGCTGCGATTTTATCGGCGCGCTCCGGCCGGTTGTGTGTGTAATGATAGGAGCCGTTGTCGTTGTATCGCAAGCATTCGAACAGGGCCAGGTTTGGATCGAAATTGTTGCAGGGCAAAAAATCGGTTTGAAACAGCGGTGGGTTTGCCAGCGATGCCAGGTAGCTGGCGATAGCGCCATTCCCGAAAACAAACGGGAATTCGTAATGCCAGGGGGTAAACCCCAGATTGCAATAGGCCGAGATCGGGAAAAAGGGTTTGCCGTAGTTGAACGGGACAATGCCATCGCAGGTTTGATGGTAAAGATAAAATGCCGGCGTGTCGGGGCCTTGCAACCAATTGGAAGCCAGCGCTTCCGATGGTACGCCCCCATACAAACTGATCACCCCTTGCACATTGGCGTCAAATCCGTTGAGGTTCAGGGTGCCTTCGACGGGGCCGAGATCGGGGCGAGCCAGGGTACCGGGCGGCAAGAGGGGGCTCTGCAATTGGCAATTAACCGCATAGCAATTATTCAAATTTGCGCCAGGCGTCGGTGCATCGGGTAGGGCGCTACAGGCAACAGGTTTTTCTTCAGGCCTATCGAGTATCCCGGTAGCCAAGGCCAGAAAAGCCCCGGCACTTTCGCCACCAACGAGCACCGCCTGATTGCAGCTCGAATCGGCATACACCCGCGCTTTGAGCCATCGGATGGCGCCTTTCACGTCCTGCATGCCGCGGTAGATCGCCCGGATAATTTCCAGGGAATCGGTAGCGTACAGGCAGTTGCCGCCGGCAAATATGCCGGCGTTTATCGGGTTGGGTACATAATCGTCCTTGTGCCAGCCTTTGCGGTAATTCACCGTAGCAGCCACATACCCCCGCGCTGCCAGTTCAACACATAGCCAGGACATGTCTTCCTTACAGCCGCCAAGCCAGGAGCCGCCATGGACCAAAACCACCAGGGGGCGTGTCGAGTCGGCGTTCAGCGGTTTGTACAGGTCGAGTGTCAGGGTATCGGTTATGCCAAGATAATTGATTGCGGTGCCGTATGCCAGATTGGTTTCTACAGACCAGTCGTATTGTTTTTGCGTGTAGGGCGCCTGTGCGAGGAGCGCCTGAGTATAAAAGAGCAAGAGTGATGTCTGAATTATACGGATCATAGTAATCGGTGTTTGAAAACAGGAATACAAAGGTGCAGATTGGGTATCTTTCCACAATCCCTGTTTTTGCGTATTTGAAAAAATACCGGAAGCCGGGGAAGATTTTTTTCCACATAAAAAAACTGCATTTGCACCAGATGCTCAAGGTACATTTCTGACTCGCTTTCAGGCGCTTAAGTATGGGCAACATTGACATTTTTTACAAGAACCCGAAAATACCCAAAAAATACTAACAGGAGTTATCCACATTATCCACGACAGGCGACTTTTTCTTTGGTTATTGTATATCAGCAACTTATGAAAGTTATCAACATGCTGTGGAAAACTTACAAGCTTGCAAAGTAAAAATTCTCTAATTTTGTCTGCACTTCTTCTTGGAAGTGTGGCTCCGCCTTTGAGTCTGTTCAAAAACCCCTCCCTGAAGTTTTCGGACATTCTCTTTTTGCAATCCACGTCCCTTCACGATCCCGGTAATTTGCACTGACCGCCGATAGGCCAATTTGCATTTTTCTACGCCGGCCCCCTGCGTGAGCAGGTACCCGGACAGGGAAGCGGATGTGTCTGTTGGATACTATTTTTTCATCATAAACAAACACACACATTTTATAATGGTAAAAGAAACAGCAACCGTCGAGCCTATCCTGGCGGAGAATCCCGATCGCTTTGTCTTGTTACCGATCAAATACCCGGAAATTTGGGAATGGTACAAAAAAGCCGAAGCGTCATTTTGGACGGCCGAAGAGATTGATCTGGTACAGGATCTGCAAGATTGGGACAACAAGCTCAATGACGATGAGCGCCATTTCATCAAACACGTACTTGCATTTTTTGCCGCGAGCGATGGCATCGTCAATGAAAACCTGGTGCTCAACTTCATGCGGGAAATCCAGATTCCCGAGGCGCGTTGTTTTTACGGGTTTCAGGTTGCTATTGAGAATATCCATTCAGAGGTGTACTCCCTGCTGATCGATACCTATATAAAAGACAATAAAGAAAAAGACTTCCTGTTCAAGGCGCTTCAAAACCTGCCTTGTGTATCCAAAAAAGGAAATTGGGCACTCAAGTGGATTGAAAACGCACCCTCATTTGCACACCGGCTTATTGCCTTTGCTGCTGTGGAAGGCATTTTCTTTTCCGGTTCGTTTTGTTCTATTTTCTGGCTGAAAAAGCGCGGCCTCATGCCGGGGCTTTCCTTCTCCAACGAACTGATCAGCCGCGATGAAGGCATGCACTGCGACTTTGCCTGCCTGCTTTATTCCATGCTCCAGCAAAAGCTCGATCCAAAGGAAGTGGAAGCGATCATTACGGAAGCGGTCGAGTTTGAAAAAGAATTTGTGACCGATGCACTGCCGGTATCCCTGATCGGCATGAATGCCACGCTCATGACGGAATACATCGAGTTTGTGGCCGACCGGCTGCTTGTGTCGTTGGGCAATAAAAAAGTGTACGGCACTGCGAACCCATTCTCCTGGATGGACATGATCTCCATTCAGGGTAAAACCAACTTTTTTGAAAAACGAGTAGGTGATTACCAAAAAGCGGGGGTCATGACCAACCGCGACGAACAGGTGTTCACCACTGACGCCGATTTTTAATATTTGAAAGTTAGAAGGTTTCTGGTTAGATGGTTATTAAACATCGCCGGATGGTGAGCAACCTTCTAACCAGAAACCAGAAACCCTCTAACTCTAAACTTGCAATATTCTTTTAACCAAAAAATACAGACCATGGGTAAGTTCGTAATATCCCAGCGCGCCAACGGCGATTTTCAATTCAACCTGCAAGCCGACAACGGTCAGGTAATTCTTACCAGCCAAGGCTATGCCGGCAAACCTTCCTGCATGAACGGCGTCGAGTCAGTCCGTACCAATTCGCAGGATGACGCCCGTTTTGACCGCCAAACCGCAGCCAACGGAAAATTTTACTTCAATCTCAAAGCATCTAACGGACAAGTTGTCGGTTCAAGCCAGATGTATGCCGACGAGCGCGGCCGCGATAACGGCATCGACTCGGTAAAGCGTAATGCTCCCGGCGCGTCCGTGGATGACCAAACCACTGCTTAACTATCTCCTTTTTTGTGTCGGCGCGTCCGGTGGGGCCGTTCGTGCCGGCACTATTTTACCCCTTCTTTTTCCATTTGATATTAAACGAAACAAAACCGGCTATGCACGCCCGAATTAACTCCATCCGATCCCTGCTATTTTGTTGCGCAGCACTGCTGCTTGCTTCCGGGCTTCAGGCACAGAAGCCGGTGTTTTCTGTTGACCTGCAAGCCGGCCCGGTTTTTTCCACGGTAAAGCCCGACCCCAGCGATGCTTTTGACGCCAAGTTTCGCGTTGGCTTCTTCGCAGGCGCCAACCTCTGCCTTACTTTTTCTGAAAAATGGGCGGTGCCAATAGCCGTGCAATATTCCCAGCGCGGTTTTCAGTACGAAACCGAAGGCGCCTTTTTTATCCAAAATGGCCAACTCGCACTCTATCGCGGCCGGGTCGATTACCGCCTGGGCTACCTTGATGTGCAGCCACAACTTGAGTTCCGGCCCGTTAAAGCACTTGGAATAGCCGTGGGCCCATACTTGTCGTTCCGACTGGCCGAACAAATTAAACTTGGTGATGTGATCGACTGGACCAGTACAAAGGATGATGAATTGTTTGCCTCAACCGATTTCGGCCTGGCGGCCAAACTGACCGGCAATATTGGCCCGGCTTACCTGTTTGCAGCATTTCAATTGGGCCTGAGCAATATTTCCAATGTTGAACTGACCGACGCTAACGGCCAACCGATGGGTGAACTGGGTCTGAAAAACCGGGCGGTGTTTGTGGGGGCGGGGTGGCGGTTTTAATTAATCAATTCCATACCCCAATCTAACCAACTTCCTCTGGCAGACTCAAGTCTGCAACAAGTGACCGAAATCAAAAACATACTTACTCGAGAACTGAATAACAAGTAAAAACACTTCCAATCATGCATGTAATCAAACGTTCCGGACGAAAAGAAAACGTGTCTTTTGACAAAATCACGGCACGCCTGCGCAAACTATGTTACGGACTGGATACTGATTTTGTCAGCATCATCGAAGTATCCAAAAAGGTAATTGCAGGGCTTTACGACAAAGTCTCCACGATCGAGCTCGATAACCTCGCTGCCGAAACCGCAGCCACCATGGCCACTATCCACCCGGATTACGCCAAACTGGCTGCCCGTATCGCTGTAAGCAACCTGCACAAGCAGACCGAAAAATCCTTTCACAAAGTGGTAAAGGCCCTGTACAAATACGTCGATCCCAAAACCGGCGAACGCGCTGGCCTGATCAGCGAGGAAGTGCATGAAATTGTTCAGAAATACAAAGATCAGCTCGACAGCGCCATCATCTACGATCGCGATTTCGACTTCGATTATTTCGGCTTCAAAACCCTCGAGCGCTCCTACCTCATGCGGATGGACGGCGCTGTGGTCGAACGCCCGCAGCATCTGTTCATGCGCGTAGCCGTCGGTATTCACGGAGAAGATATCGAGGCGGCTATTGAAACGTACCACCTGATGAGTGAGCGCTGGTTTATCCACGCCACACCGACGCTCTTCAACGCCGGCACACCAAAGCCGCAGCTATCGTCCTGCTTCCTGCTCAGTATGACGGAAGACTCTATCAAAGGCATTTTCGAAACCCTCCAGCGCTGCGCACTGATCTCGCAGAGCGCCGGTGGCATTGGCCTGAGCATTCACAACATCCGTGCGACAGGCTCCTACATCAAAGGCACCGGCGGCACTTCGAACGGCATCATTCCCATGTTGCGCGTGTTCAACGATTCGGCGCGCTACGTCGACCAGGGTGGTGGAAAGCGCAAAGGCGCTTTCGCCGTTTACCTGGAGCCCTGGCATGCGGATATTTTTGAGTTTCTCGATCTCAAGAAAAACCACGGGAAAGAAGAAATGCGTGCCCGCGACCTGTTTTACGCCCTTTGGATCTCCGACTTGTTCATGGAGCGCGTGAAAGCCGACGCCGAGTGGTCACTGTTTTGCCCCAATGAAGCGCCTGGCTTGTACGACGTGTACGGCGGCGAATTTGAGGCCCTCTACCACAAATACGAACAAGAAGGCCGCGCCCGCAAAACAGTAAAAGCCCGCGACCTTTGGAATGCCGTCCTGGAAAGCCAGGTCGAAACCGGCACGCCATACATCCTGTACAAGGATGCTGCAAACAAAAAAAGCAACCAGCAAAACCTGGGCACCATCCGGTCGTCCAACCTTTGCACAGAAATCATTGAGTACACTGCTCCCGATGAGGTGGCTGTGTGCAACCTGGCCAGCATTGCCCTGCCCAAATTTGTAACGGACGGAGATTTTGACTTTGAGCGGCTCTATGAAATCACCAGAGTTGTTACCCGCAACCTGAACAAGGTTATTGATATTAACTATTACCCGATTCCTGAGGCTGAGCGCTCCAATATGCGCCACCGTCCGATTGGGCTGGGCGTGCAGGGCCTGGCCGATGCGTTCATTCTGATGCGTATGGCCTTTGATTCACCGGAAGCCAGCCGGTTGAACAAAGATATTTTTGAAACGATCTACTTCGCAGCCATGACTGAAAGCTGTGAACTTGCTGAAAAACACGGCGCCTACGAAACCTTCCAGGGTTCTCCGCTCAGCAAAGGCATGTTCCAGTTCGACCTCTGGGGCGTGAACCCATCGAAGCGCTGGGATTGGGACAGTCTGCGTGCCCGTGTTCAAAAAACCGGGGTACGCAACAGCCTGCTCGTGGCGCCGATGCCCACAGCCAGCACCAGCCAGATCCTCGGCAACAATGAGTGCTTCGAACCCTACACCGCCAACCTGTACACCCGCCGTACCCTGGCCGGCGAGCACATTGTGGTGAACAAATACCTCATGCACGATCTGGTGCGCCTTGGACTCTGGGACGAAGAAATGCGGGAGGCCATCATGGCAGCCAATGGCTCCATCCAGGGTATTGAAGCCATTCCGGCTGAAGTGCGCAACATGTACAAAACGGCTTATGAACTCAGCCAGAAAGTTATTCTGGACATGGCTGCCGATCGCGGCGCCTTTATCTGCCAGAGCCAGTCGCTGAACGTGTTCATGGAAGCACCGACGTTTGCCAAGCTCTCCTCCATGCATTTTTATGCCTGGCAAAAGGGCCTGAAAACGGGCATGTACTACCTGCGCTCCAAAGCAGCCACCGACCCGATCAAGTTTACGCTGAGCGACAAACACCAGCAAAAGTTTGTAGCGAATAAAGTGACAAACGAAGCCGTGGTTAAAGTAGAAAAAGAGACGCCGCAAATGTCGGCCATCACACCCGATCAGATCGAAGGCAAGATTTGCAGTTTGGACGATCCAACCTGCGAAGCTTGCTCGGCTTGATATTACGGAGTGCGGATTACGGATTGCGGAATGGTTCACCATTGGGGTAGTTGAATTTGGGTGGCTTTTATGATGAACTGAATAAAAGCAATGAACTTTCCTAATCCAAATGGTGAACCAATCCGCACTCCGCAATCGAAAATCCGCAATTATTTAATCCCTCCACTATCCGGTAAGCAGGCGACATCAGGCAGACTAGCCTTCTAAACGCCGGGTAATAGATCACCGAACACAAAAGCGCCGGAACGCCGGGAACGACCAGGGCACATATTTTTTGTACCCTTCACGCTTTTCCCACACTTTTCCAAACCGGTCCGGCCCGGGTTGCTGCGCGCTAAAATGGTATCGGTAAATCATTAAAAAAAGCGCTCCTGAAGGAAGGAGCGCTTTTTTATTTATTCCGGAACGCCATCCACATGTACCAGCCCAAAACGCCGAACACGGCCCCCAGCGCCAGTACCAAAAAAGCCGGGCCAAGGGAGGAGTCCCCGCCCATAGCCCCCCGGATTACCCCCCAGGTGATCACGGCGAATAAAAACAGGATCACCGTTTTTAAAATGCGCAGCAGACGGGTAGCCATGCGGTATTGTTTTTCCGCATTTTCAGCAGTGATTTTTACCGGATAATTGAAAATATGCGGCCAGCGGTTGAGCACCGTCAATAGCACATACAAAAACACACCCATGCCCGGCAACAACCACAGGCTTGCCTTTGAACCATACTGGTCAACCTCACCGGCTGCATTAAAATGCTGTGGGATGGAGTCGGGTAAGTCGCCATAATATGCAATGGGCAGGAGCAGGAGTAAAAGCAAGCCGGTAGCCGCCAAACCCTCCAGCAAGCGGTCGGTTTGGGTGGGTTCGATGGTGATTTTTGGTCGTTGGTCGCGAAGCATTGTTTGTAAATTCTTGTTCGTTAAATTAGTCCAAAAATAAGAGAAACACAACACGATGCCATTCCAGAGCGGTTGTTGTTGTTTGCCAAATTCGGCAGTAGGCAAAATTTATTATTATTATTTCAAATCGGATTTACACATTTGCAAAAATAACTTAACAGCCAAAATACTAGAATATGACCCGTTTTTTACCTCTGGCCCTGTTGCTCATCCCAACCTTGTTTTTTGCCCAAAAATTTGAACTCCCCTGGGAAGTTAAACCTATACTCGAAGGTTTTGACGAGTTCAGCGCAGGCTGGGGTGGCGATCAGTTTATCGTTGCGAAAAAAGACAGCCGCTATGGATTGCTGACCTACAAAGGCAAACAAATACTCAACTTTGAATATGACCGAATCAGTGCCGATTGGGCAGGTGTAATTTTTGCTAAAAAAGGAAATACAGAATTTTGGTTTGATAAAAACGGAAAAAGTTTCGGCGAAAACATCGAAAATGTTGTTCCGCTGCACGACCATCGATATGCGGTCCAAAAAAATGGACGCTGGGGTCTTTTTGATTCAAAACTCAATGTTATCACCCCAATTGAATGCAGTCTGGATGAGTCGCCCGAAAAAGATTTGATTTTAGTGCACGGCTCCGAACGGATAAATCTGGGACCGTTTCTTGCCCCGGACGGCTCGCGGGCTAATGTATTGAAAGCCATAAACATGGATCGTATATGGCCCGGTGTAACACTTTATAAAGACCCAAATACCACCAAACGGGGCATAATGGGCCCGGATGGAAATCCAATTAGCCCTGCTATTTATACGATAGGTTTTGGACACCCGAACGGCTATGCGGTGGTCAGCACCGACAATAAAAAATGGGGAATTATAACCAAGGATCACAACATCACCGTCGATTTTATTTATGACCGGATTGGAAATATCAATGACCAGTTAAGCGCACCGGTTGAGTTGAACGGCCAGTCAGGTGTTATCGATGTAAGTACTGGCGCGATCCTGATTGAGCCGGGTTTGTACGATAAGATCCTGACATCAAATAAGGTGTATGATTTCTATGTGGTCGAAAAAAACGGGTTGCAGGGTATCTGTGATGCCCGTGGGAAAGTACTCGCGCCTCCTGTATACGACAAGGCCTTAAAATCCGGCCCCTATCTTTATGTTATCCAACAATTGCATAGCGATTTCCCATTGCGCGGCCTGCTCAACCTCGACGGAAAAGAAGTTTTTAAACCCGATAGTGTCAAACTCTGGGTGTTCGACAACGGCACACTATTCATAGAACGCCCGGATGAGTCTACTGAACACCTTGATATCAGTGGCCGGGTATTGCAGGCATTCGAGCGTTGGACAACCACCCTTTTTGAAAACAACTGGATAATCGAGGAAGTAGATGGCGTCGTTCGGTTTTACCATTCAAATTCAACACCTGAAAAACAGATTTGGATGGACGATGTCACCGATTCGGAGGATGGCCTCCATCTTGTTCGCCAAGGCAATTTGTTTGGTTATATGCTCAACTCGGGAAAAATCCTGGTTCCTCCGGTATTGGAATCCGCCAGCATGCCGGATGACAAATACCTGTATGTGCAATACAAAAAGAAATGGGGAGTATTGAAAAACACCTACTATTAAGAAGTAATTTAACCTTTTACAACCGTGCGTTTGTTTTTACTTGCTTGTTTGGCAGGAATTGCCAGTTTTATCCATGCTCAAAAGCCAACACCTACTGCTTCCTGGAAACGCCATCCGACACAGGAGGCTTATGCTGTAGTGAACCCCAAGGGCATAGTATGCACTGATTATATTTTTCAAAACCCTATGCCATTTCGGCAAACACTTGCGATTGCCCGGAAAAACCAATCGAATTTCCTGGTTCGCGCAGATGGCAGCCTTTTACCTGATTCTTTTGACCTGATTCTTCCAGCAACGGATGGTTTTTTTATGGCTTTTCTATCCGACCAAAATATCCAATGGTTGGACAACGATGGACAACAGGTAAATATCGACCCTCCCGGTCCGCATTCCAGTGCGCAGGAGTACCGCCGCATTCGTAAAGACGGTAAATCTGGAGTGGTTGATCCCTCAGGCCACATATCTATTCCTATTCTATATGAAGATTGCTCTGGAAAGCCCATCCACCAGTTGCATTTAGTAACAAAGGATAAAAAACATGGGTTGATGAACACGGCGGGGAAACTTGTTGCCCCTTTTGAGTACGATTGGCTGCAATATTGGCCAACCTCCGATATGTGGCTCTTCAAAAAAGACGGTTTTTCCGGTACTGGTAGCGGTGACTGGAAATCGGTGAGCCCGGCTATTTACGATAAAGTGGAACATTTACATGCCCGGTGGCCGATCATTAAAGTGTGGAAAAACGGGCTCTGCGGCGGCTGGTCGCCATATAAAGAAGAATTCATTGTTCCCTCCTATGCCAATTTATACCCCCCGGTAATGGGTTCCCCGGCAATTCGGTTTCGTGAAACAGACCAAAGTATCGGGCTGATGGATACCACCGGCAAGATAATTGTCCCATCAAAATGTAAAGATTTCCGGTATTTCGAGCCCGGCTATTACAGGATCAGTCTGGATGATAAGGTCGGCCTGTTAGATCGTTTCGGTAACGAAGTATTCCCCGCTAAATATGAGATCTGCAGGCCTTTTGACGAACGCTACTTTTTGATCCGTCAGGATAACCAGTCTGCAATTCTAAATTTTGAAAAGGATACGGTACTTATATTTAAGAACCATGATGCCCAGTTCGTTTCCGCAAGCTCCGATTTGCAAACGCTCGTCCTTAAATTCAATAACAAACTAGGGCTTTACAACCGGGATTTTCAACAACTATCCCCTAGTGAATACAAGGCCATTATTTGGGTCAATGACAGCCTGTTGATCGTGCAGCAAGATGACCTGAAATACGACCTGATC
Source organism: Lewinellaceae bacterium (assembly GCA_020636075.1). Lineage (GTDB taxonomy): Bacteria > Bacteroidota > Bacteroidia > Chitinophagales > Saprospiraceae > M3007. The sequence continues at coordinate 634,938 of JACJYO010000003.1, forward strand.
ACCACGCAAAACAAGGTGCTTACCCAACGCCCCTACCAGAAGTTGGCCCCTTTAAAAAATTGGAATATCATAGCCGCGACACAGGACGGCCTAATTGGATTTCTAAATTCCAAGGGAGAAGAAATCATTAAACCCAAATACCTGGAAACCATTTTTTGGGGTGAAAACTTAATCATGGGTAAAAAAGCCGCAGTTGTCCGGACTACAAGTTCGGACCCAAGTGGGTTCACCAAAACGGAGCGGGTTACCAAATTGCCAGACTACAATGACGGTCGCAGTTTTGTCTTTGTTTTTATCGACTCCACAGGCAAGGAAATACCCGGTGAAAAATACAACAAGGTGGATCCGCTCTACCAGGACCTATCCAAAGTAAAAGTGGATAAAAAAATAGGGTATATCGATCAGTATGCGAATGTGATATTCCCACCCGAGTTCATAGATATTGAATACCCTTATGCGCGCTTTACTCGTGTACGAAAATACAATAGCCTACGATGGGGCATTTGGCGTAACAGGAAGGAAATGATACCCTGTCAATACGAGCAAATTAACCGGTTTTACAATGGATTTGTTTGGGCACAAGATAACGGGACACGGTTTTATCTGGACAGCCTGAACCGCCAGTTGGTGCTCAGCCCGGAAGAGGCAGCAACCCGGCTTTCACTTCCTGTTGAGTTTTTGGCCCGCTATGAGGCTTTCGGCTATCCAAATGAGGAGGAAAACTGGATCAGAGTCCGCCAGGACGGTAAATGGGGATGGATTGATAACCAAGGCAAAATTGTTATCCCCTGTCTTTTTGAAGCCACAACACCATTTCAACAAGGCCAGGCACGTGTGTTGATTGAATCCCGGTATGAAGAGCTGATTTTGAATAAAAAAGGTGAAATACTCTTGGGGCAAATAAATTTCGTTTACAAATAACTGCTTCAAAACAGCCTTTCCAAGAGCCCTGAGCAACCCTTGCGACACTTACCTAAGCAATATTTTGGGGCTTATCTACAGATTTCAACACTGGGAAAATCTTTTTCGATATTCATACGTTTTGCCATAAGCCGCATTGTTTATTCCAACAAAACGCAGCATTTTTGAGCAAAACCCGGCAGCATATGCGCAACATACTTCGACACGTTCTGATTTGTGCCATTAGCATATCTCTTTTACCCCCATCCTCCAATGCACAAACCACATCGCAAACTTCCTTCGGAAAAAACCGTGTGCAATACCACCGCCAGTTCGATGAGTGGATGCATTACGAAACCGCCAATTTCGACACCTACTGGTATGGCGATGCGCGTAACATTGCTCAATCGGCACTCCAAATGGCCGAGCTGGATTTTGGCTATGTGCAGCAACTTTTGGAGCACCAGATGTCGGGAAAAATCGAAATGCTGGTGTTCAGCGATGTGACCGACCTGAAGCAAAGCAATATTGGCGAGGACGATTTGTTTCGGATACAATCGGGCGAAACCAAGGTCGTAGGGAACAAACTGTTCGTTTATTTTGATGGCGATCACCGGCATTTGCGCGCACAGATTCGGGAGGGCGCCGCCGGGGTGCTCATCAATTCCATGCTTTTTGGCGCCAACCTCCAGGAAATCGTTCAAAACGCCGTGCTCCTCAACCTCCCGGGCTGGTACACCGTGGGTCTCACGGCATACTGCGGTGAGGAGTGGAACTCCCAACTGGACAATACCTTGCGCGACCTGATCCTTTCGGGCGAATATGACAACTTCGACAAACTGGCCAAGGAGCATCCCCGCCTGGCCGGCCACGTTTTTTGGTATTATATCGCGCTGCACTTTGGAAAAGGGACGATCAGCAACCTGCTCTACCTGACCCGGATCAACCGCAGTGTAGATGCCGGTTTTTTGTACGTTTTGGGCGGTGGCTACCGTCGGACCACCGATGCCCTCATGGATTATTTTAACCAACGCTACCGCGACGAATCCCATGGGACCCGCAAGCCACCTGTAAAAGGCCAGCTAAAATTTAAAAACAAGCGCGACCTCCCGCTGACGCAGTTGAAAATCAGCCCCGACGGCAACCGGGTAGCCTGGGTAAGCAATGAAATTGGCAAATGGAAAGTATGGGTGCAGGATATCAAAACCGACAAGCGCAAATGCATCCTGAAGGGTGGGGTGCGCAACGCACAACAAGCAACCGATTACAATTACCCTTTGCTGGCCTGGCACCCCGACAACCAGCGCCTGACGGTGCTGTACGAACGCCGCGATGTCGGCATGCTCACCCTGATCGATCTTGAAACCGGGAAAAAAGAAGAATCTGTGCTTTCTCCGGAATACCAGCGGGTGTACAGCATGGATTACATCAACCCCATAGACCTGGTGTTTTCTGCCTGTGTGAAGGGCTATTCCGACCTGTTTATTTACCACACCGTCAACCGGAACACCGAGCGCCTGACACAGGATTTTTGGGATGACCTGGATGCCAGCGTGACCGTGCTCGATGGCCACCGCGGTATTTTGTTTGCCAGCAATCGTCTGAGCGACACCCTCTCGTCCCAACAGTTGGACACCATTCTGCCAATCCGGAACTTCGACATTTTCTTTTTTGACCTTGAAACCCGCAGCCCTGAACTGGTGCGGATTTCCAATACTCCACTTGCTGATGAACGCGCGCCCTACGGCATCGACAGTACCCATTTCACTTTTATCAGCGATGAAAGCGGGGTGTTCAACCGGCAAGCAGGCCACCTTGAAACGTATACCGCTTTTTACCAGGATATTATTTACCTGAACGATGGTGTGGAAATCAAGGCCATGAACACCACCCGGAAAGGAGAATGGCCCGATGAACGCGTGTTGTTCTTTTTTGCGCCTACCGACACGGTGTTGCTCAATGTCGACTCTACCATGATCGACAGCATTCGTACTTATCCGGTATTTAAAAAACGTCCGGTCAGCCAAAACCAGACTAATTACGACCGAAATATTGCCTTTCAGCACCTGTCGCCGCGAGCCGGCAAGCTGGCAGAGATCGTCCGGCGTGAGGAGGAAACGCTGTTTTTTATTCGGCCGGTGCAAACGGAAGCCACAACAGCAGCCTGGATTACCCGGTACCGGGAATTAAGTCTCAAGGCTGCCGGTATGCCTGTGCCGCCACGACCGGCAATCGCCCCCGATGGCCTCCCCAAAGATGAAGCCGAAGAACCCGAGATCAGCAATGGCGCTACCTGGCGTGTCCGACAGGATACGGTCCAGTTGATCGAACCCGGTTGGCTGTTTCAGGTGCCCGAGCATTTGCGTATCGCGCCACCAGCACCGGCCAATGATGCCGCTTCAAACCCGCAGGAACCGGCTCCGAATATACTCGCAGACAGCCTCCGTGAAGTGCCCTCCCGCACCCGGTTTGCCGAACGGCCCTCGCTTATGGAGTTTGGCAAACAAAACAGTGTTATCCGGTTCCAACCTTCGCGCATTGTGCCATACCGGCTCCGCTTTCGCACCGACTTTATTTCCACTACGATGGATAACAACTTGCTGTTCGAAGGGCTGGACAGCTACGTCGGTTCGCCCGATGGCTTTAGCACGCCCCCTCCCGGTGTACTCTTGCGCGCCAATTTCAAAGACCTGCTCGAAGACTACGTGATCGAAGCCGGATTCCGCTTGCCAACGACCTTCAACGGCGCCGAGTATTACCTCTGGATGGACAACAAAAAACGCCGCCTGGACAAACGCATTTCTCTGTACCGCAAAACAGTGGTCAACTCTGTCGACAACCCCCAACCCGGCAACTTCCCCACGCCACTCCAGATCCGCACCAACACCCTGCTCGGGCAGTATGAAATTCGCTACCCGCTCGATCCCTTTTTCAGCCTGCGGGCCATGGGTACCCTGCGACAGGACAAATCAATCACGCTGAGCACAAACCGAAATTCGCTGGAAACACCGGATTATGCCGAGCAACGCATGGCCGTGCGTCTTAGCGCAGTGTACGACAACACTGTGGAGGTGGATTTGAATTTGCGCACCGGCACCCGTGCCAAAGTATTTGTGGAAGCGGTCAAACGATTTGAATTCAATACCCAGCCCAACTGGAGCCTGAAGTTCAACTCCGGTTTTATGACCGTCGTCGGCTTGGATGCCCGGCACTACCAGCGCCTCGATCGCCGCTCTATTTTGGCGGTGCGTCTGGCAGCTGCCACCACCTTCGGATCGGAACGCATTCTGTACTTCCTGGGCGGTGTTGACAACTGGCTTTTCCCCTCGTTTAACAACAGCATACCGGTACCGCAGGAAGGCAATTTCGCTTACCAAACTCTGGCTGCCAATCTGCGCGGTTTCAAACAAAATATCCGCAACGGCAGCTCCTATGCGCTGATTAACAGTGAGCTGCGCATTCCGGTGTTTAAATATTTTTCCAATAAACCGGTAATGGGCAATTTCTGGCGCAATTTCCAGATCATCGGCTTCTTCGACGTCGGTACAGCCTGGCAAGGCCGCAGCCCCTATCGCGGCGACAACCCGCTCAACACGGTATACGTGTACAATCCGCCAACCGTGGCCGTTAAAGTCAACTACTTCCGCGACCCGCTTGTTGCCGGTTATGGTTTCGGGGTGCGGGCGCCTATTTTTGGTATGTATTTACGGCTCGATTACGGCTGGGGTATCGAGACCCGCGTAGTGCAGGATCCGGTGTTGCATATTGCCCTGGGAACGGATTTTTAGGGAGTGCGGATAATAAAGAGGTGCTGGCTTACGACATGATTTTCAATGCGAAACATGAGTCATCCCTCTATGTTGCTAACCAAGAGTGAAGAGCATTTTTTGTTCTTTGAGGTTATTTTTTAGGCATCTAGAGGATTTGCGGCACAAAAAAAATCTATTTGAAGGGGGCGCAATGTGCGTTCCCTTCACTCTTATTTTGGGGTGTGTGAATCGTGTCCATAAATATGCCCAAATACTCTTCTATGAGCGGCCATTCAATTAACTGACGCCGCAAGATTCCAGATAATTTTGCTAAAACGGGAGGCCGGAGTCTGAGATTAAGCGGACGACTTGACCTTGGGTGAAGTGCCGCAGGGATGACTAAGCGGTCTGCTCCCGGGACTTTATTTATGGCATTTAATGAACAACTTGTGATGTAGGTTTTCAGGTGTTTTGGATTGGGGTGTAGGGTTGGCCTGTGAGCCACACTCGACGGATTCGATTGAGTACTTTTCTGCTAATTTTAATGATGGCATGCGGGCCATCGAAGCGTTTTCTCAATTTCAAGTAACAAAGACTTAGTTCACTATCCTGTTGGATGGCTTTCCATGAGCATTCGATCAGGGCACTACGCAGTCGTTTATTTCCTCGGTTGGTTCGCCGTTTGGCCTGATCCGTGTCGCCGCTTCTATGTGTTTTAGGGACGAGCCCCAGATAGGCACAGAGTTTATCCAGTGTTGTAAAGCGTCTCATATCGCCAATTTCAGTCAATAACTGGATGGCCGTATAGAAGCCAACTCCCGAAACACTGCGCAGGAGTTTCATCTGCGACGCATAATAGTCGCTTGAAAATAACTGGTGCAGTTGCTTCACAATGACCCGTTCTCTTTGCCGCACAGCCGCATACTCATCCAGTAAGGAGGTCAAAACCTGGTCGTGTTGTGCTTGCCTTTCAAGCCACTGGATAAACGTTTTGGTCCAAGTCCAATCTGCCATCACGCCTTGCGGCGGATAAAGTCCTAAAAAATGCAAATACATTTTAATACGCGTCATCGCTCGGCGCCGGTCGCTTGCTATGGAAAAACGGCGTCGAACTAAGGCTCGATCTTGTTGCTGTCTTTTCGTGGGAATAAAAATTCCCTTCAACTCACCGTTGCGCAAGGCTCGGGCAATCTTACGGCTATCTCGAACATCATCTTTGTGCTGACGCTCATGATCTGTAGTAGGAATATCTGCCGGATGAACCACGACCGTTTCAATGCCTTGTTGTATCAGTTGTTCCTGTACCCAAAATCCACAATAACCCGCTTCGTAAGCACATAAATACTTCCCATTAGGATAGTGCCGCCTCAAGTACTCGGATAAAGACTCCGGGCTAGGAGGCGACAGGTTGATCGTTTTTTGCTGGAATTCGCCTAAATGAATAGTTGTGCGCCAACTCTTTCGGTGTACATCTATTCCAACATAGATTTCTTGGTCGCTAAAGTCAAGTTGCCTAATTTCACTTTTCATTTTTGCTTCGAGTTGAATGGTTAACGATGATTTTGACACTCTAAAGTTAACTCTTCACTCGAAGCAATTTTCAACTCAGCGTATTAACCCCATGAACCTCAATGCGGCAAACATAGAGTCTGAATTTTTTGGGATGACTCATGTATTATTTAACGAATTGATAAACAAAAGCGTAGACCGGCCTTATGCAAATCCCGATTTTGCGAAATCGGAGGCGGCTTTTAGCAAAACCATGTCTGAGGACCGACGCAGGAGGGCCGAGTTTGGTTTTGCGCCGCCGTAGATTTCAGGCAAAATCGTAGGATTTGCATACAGCCTTGATCTTTTTGGTTCTTTTTGCATCAAGGCAAAAAGAACAGAAGAGTTTCATTACCAGCGACATGCCTAATATTCTGCAATTAAAAATCCCGAATTTTTCTGACCAGAAAATTCGGGATGACTCATGTTTCTCGATAAATAAAACAGGCTATTTCGGGCAAATACTGCCACGGACTTTGCCTTACTTCCGTTTTTCTTAAAACAGGGTTGTGTTAAAATTCTTTTGCCAAAGCTACAGCGGGCACACCTTTCTTCGCAACCACCGCTTCAGCCAGCCAGAAAAAATGGCCAAGGAATCCAGCAAACTTTGCCTCAAAAGCAGGATCGATCAAGTTGCCCACTTCATCGAAGCGCTGGCTGACCTGCGGCACCGTCAGCATTTGCGGAATGGCATAGCCGGCAATGCCAAGCACGAGTTGCTGCATACTGAGTGCCGCACGGATGCCACCCATCATACCTGTCGTGGCCGTAACTACGCCGATAACTTTGCGGGCAAATTCTTTTTCCTTCAGATAGTCCACAGCGTTTTTAAGGGCAGAAGTGTACGTGCCATTGTATTCCGGTGAAACGAATAAATGTGCATCGGACTGGCGGACGCGCTCCGCAAAATCCTTCAGACCGGCTGGCGGGTTCGGGTGCCGGTGCAGCACTTCCTCCATTACCGGAAAATTATATTCAGCCAGATCCAGCACTTCGGCTGTATGATCACTGTTTTCATTAATCCATTTTTCCAGGGCCAGGGCTACGCGGTGCGACTGGCGGTTCAAACGAGTACTGGCAGACAGGATGGTAATATGCATAAATCTGAACGGGTCGTAAATAAATTTTGCTTTAAGAACCCACACGTTGCCGAAAGGTTCACGAAGGCATTGCAAAGGATTATGGGTTATTACCCCGGGCTTGTTCGGCCTTTCCTGCATCCGCTCCAATTGGTTTGTTATGGTTTGAAACGGAATACCGCATATTCCGGGGAGAAAGGTTTTCTGCAAAAACGGCGAAAAAATACCCCATCGCCAAAGGAATGCGTTTCTTTGCGGCCAGAAATGGAACAAAAACCCACGTTATTTCTCGACCGCGACGGCGTTATTAACCGTCGCATCTCCGGCGGTTATGTTCGCCATCCCGAAGATTTCATTCCCGCAAAAGGTGCTCTGCAGGCCATAGGTCAGCTGACTCCGTATTTCAGCCGCATCGTAGTGGTAACCAACCAGGCAGGTATCGGCAAAGGCATGATGGACGAACGCGACCTCGATGCCGTGCACCGAAAAATGCAAGCGCTGGTGCATGCTGCCGGTGGGCGCCTCGACGGCATCTACTTTTGTCCGCACCACCCCGACGTTGGTTGCGCTTGCCGAAAGCCGGCAACCGGCATGGCATTGCAAGCCAGAATCGACTTTCCGGACATCGACTTTAAGAATTCCTGGATGGTAGGTGATTCCGCCGGCGACATGCAACTTGGGCACAGCCTGGGCATGCGCACGGTGCTCATTGAAGGAAAGTTTGAAGATAGCGCCGCGTTAGCTGCAATGCCGATTGATTACAGGTTTGCTTCGCTGCTGGATTTTGCCGCCAGTTTTATCGAAAACACTGTGGTCAACGTGCCTTGACAAAACGCATCTTATAGTCGGTTTCAATGTTTCCGAGTCGGATATTTTCCAATTTTCGGCGGATGAGGCGTTTTTTTAGTGGCTTCAGGTGCTCCGTAAACAGGACGCCTTGAATGTGGTCGTATTCGTGCTGGATCACCCGGGCATTTACCCCGGTGAAGGTTTCCTCGAATTGTTCGAAGTTTTCGTCCTGATAGCGCAGGCGAATGGTTGGCATACGCTCAACATCGCCACTAATGCGCGGAATGCTCAGACAACCTTCCTCGTAAGTCCATAGCTCGCCGGTTTCTTCCACCATTTGAGCATTGATGAATACCTTTTTGAAGCCTGGTTTTGGGTCGTCCTTGCCTTCCTTTTCCAGTTGTTGGGTATCCACCACAAACAACCGGATCCCCTGACCCACTTGCGGAGCAGCCAGGCCGACGCCTTCGGCAGCGTACATGGTTTCCCACATGTTGGCGATAAATTCGGCAAGCTCCGGGTAATCAGGTGTTATCGGATCGGCGACTTTTTTCAGCACCGGTTGACCGTATGCGTAAATTGGCAGGATCATATTTTACCAATAATTTTCTTCCATGAATTGTTCGAGGATCAACGCTGCGGCAACTTTATCCACCAGCGCCTTGTCCCGGCGTTTTTGTTTTTTCACGCCACTTTCCAAAATAATGCGTTTAGCCTCGTTGGAGGTATAGCGTTCATCTTGCCGATAAACTTCTTTTTCCGGAAAAAGTTTACGCAGGCGATTCACAAAGGCATCCACCTCACCGGCGATCTGCGCGGGGTTGCCATCCGGATAAAGCGGCAAGCCCACCACAAAACTTTCCACCGCTTCTTCGGCACAGTATTTTTGTAAAAAAGCAAACACCTCGCCCGTAGGTACGGTCGTAAGCGCCGAAGCGATGATCCGGAGCGGGTCAGTTACGGCAATGCCAGTGCGTTTCCGCCCGTAGTCGATGGCAAGTATGCGGCTCATTTCGATTGCAAAGGTAAGACAGCCTGGGGCAAAGGGCCAAGAACGAAGGGCTAAGAGCTAAGGGCGGGAACACTGAATTAATCGGATAATGGTTCTCAGCCCAGCGATTCATCGCTCCCCTTCTCAGCCCAGCGATTCATCGCTCCCTTCTCAGCCCAGCGATTCATCGCTCCCTTCTTAGCCCAGCGATTCATCGCTCCCTTCTCAGCCCAGCGATTCATCGCTGGGACAACAAATCGCTATAAGATTCCGCCAAAATATCCTCCGGCCGTATCTGAAACAACTCCATAAAATAAGCGCATTGCCCATGCAATTTAGCCTCCGAAAAATCCGGCGCGGGCGCAATCGCCTCAATTTCTACAAACTGGCCCAGGCCATCCAGTTCATCCAGGTGAATTTTGACATTGTCAACGAAATAAATTTCCCGTCGTTTTTTCACCTGAACCAGGACGCCCAATGCCAACGTCAGGCAACTCAACAACGCTTCTGGGTCGGCCACCGGCGCAAGACACACTTCCGATGCCCGCGCTGCCGGGTCATTGCTTCGGTGGTAATGGATGAGATTGTTTTCGATAGTGCCCTGGCGAAGTTTGAGGCGCCCACGCCCCTCCGGCAATTGAAAATAGGTATCGGTTTGTTCATCCAGGCCGCGAAAGTCAGCATTGTTTTCCCTGAGCCAGCGGCGAATTTCGGGCTGGCGATTGGTTCGGGCTTTTAGTTCGATGTTGAGGTGTTCCATGCTATAGCGAAAAATGTCGGCGCGACTTGGAGTCGCGCCGACACTAAAATTTTACGCGATCTAACAGATCGCGTTACAGTTGCGCCTGTACGATTCCTGCAAATTCCGATATAGAAACAGCACCTTGGTCACCTTCGCCCTGCTTGCGCACGGAAACTGTACCAGCCTCTTGTTCCTTCTCGCCTACAATAAGCAGAAACGGAATGCGCTTGAGCTCGTTGTCGCGGATCTTGCGGCCGATCGTTTCGTTGCGATCGTCGACTTCACCGCGCAAGCCTGCTGCTTCGAGTTGTTTTTTAACGTTAAAAGCGTAATCCGAAAACTTGTCGGAAACAGGCAACACCACAAACTGCTCCGGCGTGAGCCAAAGCGGAAATTTGCCGGCGCAGTGCTCAATCAATACCGCCGTAAAGCGCTCCATGGATCCAAAGGGCGCCCGGTGGATCATCACCGGCCGGTGCTCGGAATTGTCGGCGCCGATGTAGGTCAGGTTAAAGCGCTCCGGCAGGTTGTAGTCCACCTGAATGGTGCCCAATTGCCAGGAACGGCCCAAGGCATCTTTCACCATGAAATCGAGTTTGGGTCCGTAGAAGGCCGCTTCACCAAGTTCTGTGACCGTTTGCAAACCGGCTTCCGCAGCGGCATCAATGATAGCCTGCTCGGCTTTTTGCCAGTTTTCGTCGGTACCCACGTACTTCTGCTTGTTCTCCGGGTCGCGCAGGCTGATTTGGGCGGTAAATTGATCGAAGCCCATTTTGGCCAGCACATAGCGGGTCAGGTCGAGCACATCAAGAAATTCTGCTTTGAGCTGGTCTTCCGTGCAGAAAATATGGGCATCGTCTTGCGTAAAGCCGCGCACCCGGGTAAGGCCGTGCAATTCCCCCGACTGCTCGTAGCGATATACCGTGCCAAATTCGGCAATGCGGATCGGCAACTCGCGGTAAGAGCGCGGGCGGTGGCCGTAAATTTCGCAGTGGTGCGGACAGTTCATCGGTTTGAGCAAAAAGAGCTCATTCTCCGCGGGCGTGTGGATAGGCTGGAACGAGTCTTCGCCGTATTTATCCCAGTGCCCCGAAGTCACGTACAATTGTTTGGAGCCGATATGCGGCGTGATCACCGGGGTGTAGCCGCGTTTGATCTGTTCGGCTTTCAGAAAATCTTCCAGGCGGCTGCGCAGGGCAGTGCCTTTAGGCAGCCACATGGGCAAGCCTTGGCCAACTTTTTCCGAAAACATGAACAGTTCGAGTTCCTGACCAAGTTTGCGGTGGTCGCGCTTTTTAGCCTCCTCCAGCAGAACCATGTACTCGTCGAGGTCCTTCTGTTTGGGGAACGTAATGCCGTACACCCGCGTCAGCTGTTTGCGCTTCTCATCGCCCCGCCAGTAGGCGCCGGCGAGGTTGAGAATTTTGGCGGCTTTGATCGGCTCGGTGTTGGGCAGGTGCGGGCCTTTGCAGAGGTCTACGAAATTGCCTTGCTCGTAAAACGTGATCTGCCCGTCTTCGAGCCCGTCGATCAGCTCGAGTTTGTACTCGTCGCCTTTTTCGGTGAAATACTTGATGGCGTCGGCCTTGCTCACTTCGCGGCGTGTGTACTCGGCCTTGTTTCGGGCCAGTTCGAGCATTTTCTTCTCGATAGCCGGAATCTCCGCAGCGGTGATGGGCTTGTCGCCCGTGTCGACATCGTAATAAAAGCCGTTTTCGATGGGCGGCCCAATGCCGAATTTGATGCCCGGGTACAAAGCTTCCAGCGCCTCGGCGAGCAGGTGGGCGGAAGAGTGCCAGAAGGTGCTTTTGGCCTCTTTGTCCTCCCATTTGTGAAACATAATCGTCGCATCGGAGTTGATCGGACGCGTCAGGTCGCGCACTTCGCCGTTGACGGTGGCAGCCAATACCACACGGGCCAGGCCTTCGCTGATAGATTTGGCGACATCGAGCGCTGTGGTTCCGTCGGCATACTGACGAACGTTGCCGTCGGGAAAGGTAATATTGATCATTAGAAAAAATGGTTTAACCCGCCCATACAACAGGCGGGTGCTCCGTGCATCCTACGAACGATGTGGAGCGGTTTACGATTGAGGCGCAAAGGTAGGTGGTGGCGGGCAAAGGGCAAAGGGCTTAGGGCGGAGGACAGAGGGCGGGAAGTTTCCGCTTAAAAAAGAATCCTATCCTTACCCGGAATGCTGTAGGGGCGGCCCTTGCGGTCGCCCGCTTGGGGAATGGTCGCCCGCTTTGACAATAACCCCTCGGACCAGAACAGGATGTCTTTATTTGAAATTGGAAAAGAAAAATTGAAAATTGGAAAAGTGTGCGGCCCTTGGATCGGCTGACTAAACTGCACCGTAAATATCCCTTAAACAGATCGCCGTTCCTTCAATAATAAACTGGTCATCCAATGCACTGAAATGTGTTTCCAGCCATTGGTCCGTTTCTTCCAGCCGTTCGAACAGGAGCACTTCCGGGCGGTCCGTTTCGAGAAACAGGATCTGGCGCAGGCCCGGGATCTTTTTGTAGCAGGGCAATTTGTCCCCAAAATCGTATACCCGCGTGTTTTTTGACAATACTTCAAACAGCAGCACCGGGGTCAGTTCGGCGTTCATGCCGGGGCGGTATTCGAACAATTTGGCCGGCTGTGCCACTACCGAGCCGTCGGGGTTGAATACAGCATGTTCGCAGGCAGGAATGCAGATCGGTCGGTTGCTGTTGTGGACTTTGAAATGGGGGTTTGACTTTGGGTAAATCGATTTTAGCAAGTGCAACAATTCCGTCGTCAGATTGCTGTGCTGCTCAGATTCGTAGCTCATGGAGGCGATAATTTCCTGGTTAAAATAATCAACCCGGTATTCGGCAGCCTCCATGACTTCCCAGAATTCTTCGAACGTTGCCGGGAAACGGAGAATTTCCCCTTTCGAAAGTTCAAAGAGTTCGTCGTTGGTGCGCGGAAATTTTGTGGATGCAGTCATACGGTACCGGCTCTGGCTGGCTATGAATCTGTTGGGAACTCAACAAAAATACGAAATATTTAGCACCTTCGTATTGCTTCCGAAGCATGCTATTCCTTGACGGGGTGCCGTCGTTTGCCAGCTGAACCCTGTCGTTTTTTTTCCACTAAAAACTCAACCATGAAACAATTGCTCTTACCTGTCCTTGCCCTGTTTTTCCTGTTTGCCTGCGGCGAAAACAAACCTGCTCCACCGAAAGCAATTGAACAGTACTCCATCGAACAATTTTACGAAACCAAAGGCATCGGCTCCGGCACATGGTCGGAAGACGAAAGCCGCCTGCTGTACCACAGCAACGAATCGGGTATTTTCAACCTGTACGAAGTCAACGTTGCCGACGGCAAATCCAAAGCGCTCACCCAGTCGACTACCGAATCGTATTTCGCGATCGACTATGTGCCGGGAACCAGCGATGTGCTCTACTCCGCCGATAAAGGCGGCAATGAAAACGACCATATTTACCTGCTCAAACCTGATGGGAGCAGCCAGGATCTTACCCCGGGCGAAAAGGAAAAAGCCGGATTTATGGAATGGACTGCCGACAAGAAGGCATTTTACTACCAATCCAACGTGCGTGACCCGAAGTATTTCGATGTATACCGGATGGAAGTGGGCATCTGGAAACCCGCGCTGGTTTACCAAAACAACGACGGCTACGCCCTGGGGGAAATTTCACGCGATGGGGATTTCCTGGCCCTGGTTAAAGTAATCACGCGCACCGAAAACCAGTTGTTCCTGTTTGATTTGAAAACCAAACAGTTAAACGAAATTTCCGAGGCGGACAAATCGGGTTCATACCAGTCCTCCGGGTTTAGTGCCGATGGTAAGTCGTTGTTCTATACCACCAACGCCGACAAGGAGTTTCAGTACCTGGTGCGATATGATATTGCAGCCCAAAACCGCGAAAAAGCTTTCGAAAGCACCTGGGATGTCATGTACAGCTACCAGTCCGAGAACGGCAAATACCAGGTGATCGGCATTAACGAAGACGGCAAAAACAAGGTGATCATCCGCGACGCTGCCGGGAAAGATATTGCATTCCCAGACATACCCGACGGTGATGTAACCGGGGTGAATATTTCACCCAGCGAAAAAAACATGCGCCTCACCGTGGGTAGTTCCAAAGCGCCCAATGACCTGTATGCGTACAATTTTGAAAGTGGCGAACTCAAATGCCTGACCAATTCACTGAACCCCGAAATTAACCCCGACAACCTGGTTTCTGCAGAAGTAGTGCGGTACAAGTCGTTTGACGGCCTCGAAATTCCGGCTATTTACTACAAACCGCTAACGGCCTCGGCTGAATCCAAAGTGCCGGCACTCGTGTGGGTGCACGGCGGGCCTGGCGGGCAGTCGCGCGTAGGGTATTCCGCCCTGATCCAATACCTCGTCAACCATGGCTACGCAATACTTGCCGTGAACAACCGGGGTAGCAGTGGTTACGGAAAAACATTTTATAAACTGGACGATCTGAACCACGGCGACAAGGACCTCAAGGACTGTATTTATGGCAAAAAATACCTGCAAACACTCGACTATATCGACGCTGAACGCATCGGCATTCTCGGCGGCTCTTACGGCGGATATATGACGATGGCGGCCATGACATTCACCCCCGACGAATTTAATGTTGGAGTCAACTTGTTTGGTGTGACCAACTGGATCCGTACCCTGCGCTCTATTCCGGCCTATTGGGAGGCCGGACGCAAAGGTCTATACGCCGAGTTGGGTGATCCGTATAGTGCTGATTCAGTGCGCCTGCATGACATTTCCCCGCTGTTTCACGCCGAACGCATCAAAAATCCGGTGATGGTGCTGCAAGGCGCCAATGACCCCCGCGTACTCCAGGTGGAAAGCGATGAAATTGTGGCCGCCATGCGGGAAAACAAGGTACCCGTGGAATACGTGGTGTTTCCCGACGAAGGGCATGGTTTTGAAAAAAAGGAAAACCAGATCAAAGGCTACGGCCAGGTGCTCCATTTTCTGGACACCTATTTGAAAGCGCCGGCTGATCTGAAACAGTGAGTGCAGCACAAGCCTTTTGAACATGGGTCATGCGAATCAGGAGCTAAATTTCTCCACCAAGCCCGTAGGGCTGTCATTATGGTAGAATTAAGACCCGTGAGATGATAGCGCCGTAGGTGCGGCATTATAATGTCACACCTACGGCGTTTATAAAACCGGAGAGCCCCCATTTTCTACAACAATGTCAGCCCTACGGGCTTTATTTGATGGTGATATTGCCAATTTATCTCCTGATTCGCATGACTCATGTTTTTTTGGAAAACACACTATATGTAGAATTTTAAAAACCTGAGGCATAACACCCGATGTACTAAAATTGCGTTTTTCGCGGTTATTATTATCCAAACTACCGCAGCTGTCATTCCTAACCTGAATCCGTACCGAATCATTACACGCATGCTTCAGCACTTTCTGATTTGTTTAATTTTTATTCCCCTCTATTCCCTCAACGCGCAAAAAACAACTTCGGCACCTTCACCTATCGGCATTTGGCGCACTACCGACGACGAAACCGGCGAAGTCAAAAGCCATATCCAAATTTTTGAAAAGGATGGGCAGCAGTATGGAAAGATCGTCAAGCTCATGCGGGAAAACCTCAACCATTTGTGCGATAAATGCGATGGCGAGCGCAAAAACAAGCCGATCCTGAACATGGTTATTATTGAAAACATGGCGCTGGCTGACGGGCATTGGCAGGGTGGCCGCGTGTTGTTTCCCAGAGAAGGCAAATGGTATAAACTCAAATACTGGCTCCAACCCGGCAATGCAAACTGCCTGGTAATGCGCGGCTACATGGGCCCATTTTACCGCACGCAGTACTGGCAACGGGTGGAATAAAAAAACAACATGAGTCATCCCGAATTTTTAATCAAAACACGCTTCAATTTTAAGCGAATGCCCGAGGCAGCTTTCATTTGGATCAGGCTGGCTTAGAACTTGTCCAGGATTTCATCACTGGCCTCCAAACGGCTAATTTTATTCCATGCTGCGTTAAATTTCTCGCCGGATTGCCCACATACGGCTGCGAAATTTGTCTTGCCTAATCAAAACACGCTTCAATTTTAAGCGAATGCCCAAGGCAGCTTTCATTTGGATCAGGCTGGCTTAAAAAATGTTTTTTGGGGTTTTATGCTCCATTTGGATTTTTTTTCAAACCGGTTAGCGTGCTCGCGCTTACGGGCATTAGACGAAAGCCGTTTGAGGCACATCATCAGGTTTTCAAAAAAAAGTTTCAGAAAATTCACGGCACTGCCGGAACGTCCAGAAGCGCCTCAATAGCCGGGCCCGGTTTTTCCAGGAAAACAATCGTATGGTCGCGCACGTCGTCTACCACATCAGCGGGGTAAACAAAGGCGCGGTCGCGAAAGAGTTCGCGCAATTCGGCAGCATCCAGAGCGGTGATCTTGCCGGCATACTGCTCTGCTTTTTCAAAACAATACTGCAGCCGGTCGAGTAAAAATTGAAAATCCCTGATCCAGATCACGGCATTTTCAGGTAATATTCGAAAGAGCGACACTTTCTGATCCTGGCGGAAACGTGTGTTCAGGTTGGGCACGATGCGTACCCGGCTGATCGATTGTTTGGATAACTGGGTAAGCGGATCAAAGGTGCGGATACTTTCCACCTCGTCGTCGAACAACTCGATCCGGTAAGGCAACTCATTTCCGAAGGAAAATAGGTCCACGATACCGCCTCGAATACTGAACTGACCGGGCTCATAAACAAAATCGGTGCGCTCAAATCCGTATTCGACCAGCACCTGGATCACAAAATCGACGTCCAGTTTTTCGCCGATGGCGATTTCAATCTGGCTTTGCGCCAGCACCTCCGGAGAAACGACTTTTTCAAACAGGGCCTCCGGGTAGGTGATGATAGCCACCGACCCGCTCCCGGTCAAATGGTTGACCACTTCGCTGCGCTGCAAGGTTTGGGTAGGGTTGAGCACATCAAAAACGGCTGGCCGTTTGAAACTGTCCGGAAAAAAAAGCACCATTTCGGTCGGCAGAATGCCTTGCAGGTCGTTCAGCAGGTAGGCTGCTTCTTCCTTGCTTTCCGCAATGTACAAGACGGTAGATGCCGACCCGGAAACAGTGGATGCCAGTACAAATGCGCCTTGCGCACCGGTGAGCCCGGAAATGTGTACGCGGACATGGGGCTGTTGGATCGCCTGGGAAAGTTGGACTACGGCTGGATGTTCGCGGTAGCGCTCGAGGAGGTGGCCGGTGTTGCTCACGTGGCAAAGGTAGGGCAACTGTCCAGAAATTTTTCCGATACTTGCACAGCAACCGGCTCTGTCCGTCCTGCGAACGCCTTTGTTTTCTTTCCCAAAACCGAGAAGATCAAGACGAACGCTAAACGCTCATGTCGCGCAAGAAAAAATACAGACCTTCAAACCAGCCTGCTTCCAGCGAGGCGCGGGTTTCCCCTGTTGAATCACCGGACAAGGGGCAGCACCCACCCACCTCCCAGTTGGACAGTTTGCTTCCCAACAGCCGGCAGGCACTTTTCCTGTTGTTGCTCTTTTTGGCTGCCGGATTGATCATCCGGGTGTTGAATTTATCCGAGCTCAGCCTTTGGATGGACGAATACGTGCACGTGATGCGTGCCAAGCACTTCATTGAAGACGGCGGCCCACTGCTCACCGACGACAACAACGGGATTTTACTGACACTTTCGCTACTTCCGGGTTTTGCCCTGTTTGATTCGTCGGTATTCTGGGCACGGTTTCCCAGTGTACTGTTTGGGTTGGGCCTGATCTACGTCGTGTACCGTCTGGGCGCACAGATGTTTAACCGTTACGTCGGGTTGTTTGCCGCAGGCGGAACCACCTTTTCCTTGTACCTGATCTTTTGGTCGCGTGTGTGCCGCAACTATGCCCCGCTGGCGGTTTTTTACGCGCTACTGGGATTGCTTTTTCTCCGGGCATTTGAGGTACAACCTGATCCAAAAGCAACGGATCGCTGGGGTCGCCTGGGGCTTTCACGGCACCATTTGTTGCTGTTTCCTGTAGTGGCTGTGCTGGCATTTTTGTCGCACCAATTGACCTTTTTTATGGTCTTCACACTGGCGGTCTACAGCTTGCTTCGGCTGGCCTGGAGTTTTTGGGAAACGGAGTGGCCGCTTGGGCGCCGCAAGTTTGTCTGGTTGTGCGCACTGACGTTGCCTTTTTTATTGGTGGTATTTGTACCGCCTTTGGGTGAAGCCCTGAAAAAGGCACTGTCGCCCTTCCTGCTTTCCAATATCGCCGACTGGGCAATCCCCAACTGGAAACGCCTGTCGGGTTTGACGAATGCCAAACCCTGGGATGCCTTCAACATGTACCACAGCCTGGTGCGCTACGACCTGAACTGGTTGTACCTGCCTGCCCTGGCCGGTTTTGTCGCGGCATTTTGGCTGCGGCCACGTGCAGGGCTCTGGCTGCTGTGCAGCGTGGCGGTGCCTTTCCTGCTGCTGAGTTTTGTATTCCGCGAGCCATCCCTGCGGCGCTACCTGATTTTTATTTACCCCTATCTTTTTATTGCTGCCGGGGTGTTTTTTTATGCACTTTGGAATTGGCTGCACACCCGGGTGTGGCCGGCGATGCCCCGGCTTGGCAAGCAATTGTTACTTGCGCTCCCAATTCTTTTATTGTTTTTTAATGCCCATTGGACGGGCATTATGGATATGGCGCTGGCGTGCAAACTGGAAGGGCATATTGTGGATGATCGGGTGGCGAATTGGTCGTTCACCAACTGGAAAGAAGCCTGCGAATATGTGGATAAGCAACGCCAACCCGGCGACCTGCTGATGGCAACCGTGCCCACCGCCGTGTCCTATTACCTGGAACATGAGCAGGTATTGTGGTTTCGGCAATCCTACTACGATACCCGCGAAAAGAAGTACAAATTCCACCAACCCAACCCAACCGGTGGGCCCAGCGCTGCTTCCGTTGAAGACCTGGTACGCACTGTACAGTCGACCCCTCGCGGCTGGCTGCTTGCCGATTATTACCTGGACAATATTTTCACCGACGAACGCGCGCTTTTGTGGATGTACCAAAACATGCATTACTACGAAGAAGCATCTTCCGATGGCAGTGTCATGGTGTTTGGCTGGGATAACTCCAAGCCCAAACCCGAGCGTCAAAACCTGGTGGTGGAACTGGGCCGCGACGATGACAAGATCGAATCGAAGGAGTACCACATGAACCTGCCGCAAAGCCTGTTCTCACAAAATCAGATTGAACTGACGGTGCGCACCCGCTGGGTAGATACCAACCGCGAAGCGCTGGTGCTGTTTAACGGGCAGAATGCCGTTTGGCTGCCGCCAAACAGGGGGGGCGGTATCGAAGAGGCGGTTTTGCCACTGCAACGCGAGTGGCTTAAACCCGGCACCAACACCATCCGGGTACTTTACGAGACCAAACGGCCCAGCGACCCGCGGAAAGGGTTTACGTTGTATTTTCTGTCAATAGCCGGGAAATAAGGTTTTTATAACCACGGAGGCACGGAGAACACGGAGTTATTTCTCCGTGCCCTCCGTGTACTCGTCCTACGACTTCAAATCGTAGGACGAGTAAAATACCTCCGTGGTAAATTCAAATCGTAGGACGAGTAAAATACCTCCGTGGTAAAAAATTACTCCTCCACGGGCACCGGATTGCTCTGCCACATCAGGAAGGCCTTGAGGAACCCGTCGAGATCACCGTCGAGTACAGCATCGGGGTTGTGCACTTTGTGGCCGGTACGCAGGTCTTTCACCCAGCGATCGTCGAGTACGTAGGAGCGGATTTGGCTCCCCCATTCGATCTTCGATTTCCCGGCTTCGATTTTGTCTTTTTCCTCCTGGCGTTTGCGCAACTCCAGTTCGTAGAGGCGGCTGCGCAGCATCTGCATGGCGCGATCGCGGTTTTGGTGCTGGCTGCGTTCAGCCTGGCATTCCACCACAACGCCGGATGGCAGGTGGCGCAGGCGCACCGCCGACTCTGTCCGGTTGACGTGCTGACCGCCTGCCCCGGAGGCCCGGAAAACATCCATCTCGATATCGTCGGGCCGGATATCGATCTGAATGGAATCATCTTCCACCAATGGATACACAAACACGGCCGCAAACGAGGTCTGGCGTTTGCCCTGGGCGTTGAACGGGCTGATGCGCACCAGGCGATGCACACCGTTTTCACTTTTCATCCAGCCATAGGCATAGGGACCTACCACTTCGATACTGGCCGATTTGATACCGGCTTCCTCACCGGCTTGTTCAAATAATTCGACCACTTTGAATCCGGCGCGTTCGGCCCACATCCGGTACATACGCAACAGCATTGCCGACCAGTCGCAAGCCTCCGTACCACCGGCGCCGGCATTGATCGTGAGTACGGCCGACATTTCGTCTTCCTTCTTGTTCAGGGTACTGCGAAATTCGGCATCGGCCAAAACTTCTGCTGTGCGTGCATACTGGGCATCCACCTCAGCCTCCGTGCTCAGGCCTTCTTTCTGAAATTCGAAGAGCCCCTCGAGGTCGTCTACTTCTCGGGCGATGGTGTTGTAATCGTTCACCCAATTCTGGCTGATGCCGATCTGGCGCTGGATGCCTTCGGCGCGTTTGGGGTCGTTCCAAAAATTGGGGTCGAGGGTTTGGCTGGTTAGGTCTTCAATTTCGCGGAGCCGGTTGTCCACGTCAAAGATACCTCCTTAAGACCGCCAGTTTGTCCTTCAACTCCTTGAGCTGATCACTAGTCATAACTGTTTTTTTTGAGGGTTTGAGGGTTTCTGGTTAGAGAGTTAAAAGGTTTTTCAACATCCGAAATGGTGTTCAACCTTCTAACTCTCTAACCAGAAACCATCTAACCTAAGTTAAAGTATTTCAACATAAAAAACGAGGTCGGAGTTCGGGGGGATGGGGCCTGTTTCGTTTTCGCCATAACCCAGGTTGGAAGGTATAAAAAAGTACGCCTTGCCACCGTGGTTCAATTGCATAACACCTTCGTCAAAACCCTGGATCATTTGGCCGACCCCTGCAGAAAAGGTTAAGGGTTCGCCGCGCTGGTAGGAATTGTCGAACATCTCACCTGAAGTCAGGCAACCGCAATAATGTGCGTGGACCATTTCACCTGCCTTAACCGGCGCACCACTGCCTTTTTCTTCCAGTAAAATGTTCAAGCCTGAATCCAACTTGATCAGTTTATCGGCCAGTTTGCCAGCAAGATATTCCTGCAAAACCGTTGGGATATTTTCCTGGACAAATTCGAGTTTAGCGGCTATGGCGGCCTTTTCATTCTCCTTTTCCGCCTGGGAAATTATCTTAACCAACACCAATTCATAGCGTACATTTTTAGCCCCTTCTAACCCTTCGGGTACAAACTTCCGAATGAGCGTATCAATTGGTTCATATATCGTTGCACTATCCCCTTCCCCCATGAGCAAGATCGCATCATAAATTGCCGGTACCCGTTTGGGGAGTTTGTCTTCCGTGACAAGTTCAAACTCGCGCGGGCCACCTGAATTCGCCCGGCTACTCATCAGCAACGAATCCTTAATATAAACATAGGTATTTACTAATACGGACTCTCCCGGCTTCGGTTTTACACCCCCGGATTTGGTATGGTTAATAAAACGATTACCATGGGGGGTGATGATCGCTGTGCGGCATGAAGCCAACAAACCGAGCAGGATGAGTGCCGGAAAAACAATGATTTGGCGCATGGGAAAAGGTTAGAGCGTTAGAGGGTTTCTGGTTAGAAGGTTGTACATCCTTTCGGATGTTGAAAAACCTTCAAACCTTCTAACCAGAAACCCTCTAACCTATTAAAGTACTTCTACGTAAAAAATCAGTTCAGAATTTGGCGGAATCTGGCCGCCGCCGGCTGCCTGTTCGCCGTAGCCGAGTTTGGATGGAATGAAAAAGTGCGCACTGCCGCCGTGGTTCAGTTGCATGACGCCTTCGTCAAAACCCGGGATCATCTGACCGACACCGGCCGGGAACGGATAGGGTTCGCCGCGCTGGTACGAGTTGTCGAACATTTGGCCTGTAGTGAGGCAGCCATAGTAATGCACGCGCACTTGTTCGCCGGTCTTGACGGGGCCGCCGGTGCCTTTTTCCTCAATGAGCAGTTTCAAGCCCGATTCGGTTGTGGTCAGCTTGTCGGCCAGTTTGCCGGCAGCATATTCCTGCACCAGCGATTGGGTTTTGTTTTGCACTGCCTGAAATTTAGCCTCGGCCTCTGCTTTGGCTTTTTCTTTTTCATCTTTGGTGATCACATCCACCAGCACCAGTTCGTGGCGCACTTCTTTGGCATCTTTCAGCCCCGGGGGAATAAACTGCTGAAGGAAGGAATCGATCGGTTCAAAAATAGTGGCGCTGTCGCCTTCGCCCATGAGCAACATGGCGTCGTAGAGTGCCGGCACACGCTCGGGCAATTGATCTTTGGGATAAAGCGTGTACTCCTGTGGGCCGCCGAAGCGCTTCTGCGAGCTCGACATAAGCGAGTCGCCGATATACACATAACTCTGCACCAGAACGGCTTCACCTGGTTGTGGTTTTACACCGCCTTTGTCGGTGTGGTTTACAAAGCGGTAGCCGTGCTCGGTTTTGATACCGTCGGATTTGCAGGCTGTAAAAAACAAGGCTGTTGCAGCCAGGGCAAGAATCAATAAATTACGCATAGCTGATGATCTTCTAAGTTGTGGAAAATTTTAATTCGACAATGTTGAGCAGGGTGTTTCAGGATCATTGCTCTATTTCATCAAAGCTGCCTGGTATTGCGGCAGCAAGTCTTTGAATTTTTGAATGGTCGCTTTCAAACTGGCATGCGAATGCGCGCCAGCGGCATTTTTGTGTCCGCCGCCGTTGAAATGGGTGCGGCAAATTTCCTGTACGTCCAAATCGCCCTTTGAGCGCAGGCTGAGTTTGACGATTGTCGGCTGATTGTGAATAAAGGCAGCCAGTTTAACATCGCGGATCGTCAGCAGGTAATTCACGATACCTTCCGTGTCGCCACGCTGGATTTCAAACTCCTCATAGTCGCGGCGGCTGAGCCAGATAAATGCCGTGCGGAATTCGGGCAGGTATTCCATGCGGTTGGCCAGACAATGCCCGAGCAGGCGCAGGTTTTTCACTTTTTGGGAGTTGAAAATCCGGTCTTGCACCGCAGTGTCGTCCAGGCCGCGGTCGATCAGATCGGCCACGATGCGAAACACCTGGCTGTTGGTGGCATGGCGAAAAGAGCCGGTATCGGTAACGATGCCGGTGTACAGGCACTTCCCAACCGTTGGGTTGATCTTTTGCTGGTCGCCCATGCCCGTGATAAACCTGTAAACCAATTCGCAGGTACTGCTGGCTTCGGGTTCGGAAAACTCGAAATCGGCAATGGGGTCCGGGAAAAGGTGGTGGTCAATCAAAATGCGTTTGCCGGGCAGATCGCGCACATATTCCCCCATTTTATCAATGCGGCTATAGGCGTTGAAGTCCAGAAAAATGAACAGGTTTTTCTTATCCAGTACATGTTTGCATTCTTCCGTATGGATGTCCCAGATAAGAATATCCTCGGATTTTGATAAAAAATCGAACTCATAGGGATATTCCGAAGGGAATAAAACATGCACCGTGTGGCCATGCTGTTCCAGGTAGTGTTGCATGGCCAATGCGCTACCAATCGCATCGCCATCGGGGTTGCGGTGCGAAAAGATCGCTGTATTTTGCGGGTACTGCACCAGTTGCCGGAGTTCGGCCGGAAATTCCATGTCAACAGATATTTTTGGGTCTGACATAAAAAGGGCCGCAAAAGTACAGCGATCCGCGGTGTTTTACCGGGATGGAGGATAATTTTTTGAAAAGTGCGGGTAAAGGGCGCCGCGCTATTCCGTGCCCGCTTCCTGCTGGTTGATCTTTTTGAACTGCTTGTCCAGGTAGAACAAATTCCGTGGCTCATAGCCCATACGCTCAATAATGGTAATGATCTCGCCGACGTTTCGTTCGGCGTCCTGCTGTTCGAGCACGAAGGGCTGGAGGAAAAAGTAGGTAGCATGTTCGCCGTTTTTCTGGCACCAACTGGCCAGTTCGTTGATTGCCATGGTCACATTGTGCTCCAGTTCGTACACATGTTTGAACGCTTCGAGCGCATTTTTAAACGACTCCTGCACCTTGCCCAAAGCATCTTTCAGTTTAGCCTTGCCACCGTTGGCGTTGATGTAGCGGAAAATCTGCATCATATGGTCGCGTTCTTCCTGGGCGCTATTGTAGAAGTATTCCGAAATATTGGGCAGGCTTTCACCTTCAGCCCAGGTGGCCATGGCCAGATAAGCATTGGCGGCATAGGCTTCTTTTTGAATTTGTTCGTTGAGTTTTGTTTGTACTGCTTTGGATAACATGGATGGATATGTTTTTATTAAATCTTGGATAAATACACTGTAAATTACTTTTTAAAAATGCCACCGGGCGCCCAAATCAATGGATAAAATCAGAAAAGAAAATCCGACAGGACTTTCCCGGTTGAGTTCCTTAAAAACATAGGACACCGCAGGTGTGGCAAACAAACTGATGCCTCCATGTGTCCATTCCACGCCGGAGGCAAACTGTGCCGATAACCGCAACGGCGTTTTCCCGGCAGGCTCTTCAATCAGGTCGGTGATACCCGCTTGCAGTTCAACCAGCCAGCGCAATGTGCCGGGTTTTCCCAAATACCGGACACCGGTAAAATACTGCATAGTTCTGTCTGTGATTTCCAATACAACTCCCGGGCTGCTTATAGGATTTCCCATGGCGTCAAAACCGAAAATCAGCTCGCCGGTATGCAAAGCAGCGTTCCACGCATTATACCTGAATCCGGCCAGTAATGCCAAATGGGTGTTCAGGCGACGGGAATATTGCATACCAAGTTGGTACCCTGCCTTGGGCTTGTAGCTTGATCCTGAAGTAAAATCCGGACGCAGGAAATACAAATTGTTGCCAACATGAATACTCAGGTTGTTTTTAGGTAAACTTTGAGCCTGAATTCCGAGGGCGGTCAACACCAGAACGGCTGCAACAAGAAACTTTTTCATGGTAAACAGGTTTTGTTCGAGAATATATTTTTGCCCGCACATTTAAAAAACAAGGCCGAACGAAGATAACACAACACTATGGCTCAAGCGAAAAAGAAAATCCCGGTATCCGAACAATTCTCCTCCCTTCGAAATGTCCCGCGTTTTTTCCGCATGATCTGGCAGGTATCGCCGGCCCTGACCCTGTGGAACGTCGTGCTGCGCCTCGTGCAATCGGGGGTGCCGCTGGCCATGCTGTACGTCGGCAAGGAAATCATCGATCTGATCGTGGCGGCCATCGACCATCCGGCCGGCGCGGTGCCGATCAGCTCGCCGGCGCACCCGGTTTGGATTTGGGTAGGGGCCGAATTTGTGCTGGCCATCGCCAACAGCCTGCTGGGCCGGGCCATTACGCTTACCGACAGCCTGCTCGGCGATCTGGTGAACAACGATTCTTCGGTACGCATCATCCGGCACGCAGCCACCCTCGACCTCTACCAGTTTGAAGACGCTACTTTTTACGACAAACTCGAACGCGCGCGCACGCAAACGGCCGGACGCACAGCCCTGATGAGTATGGTGCTGTCGCAGGCGCAGGACATCATCACCGTCATTTTCCTGTCGGGCGGCCTCATCGCATTCAACCCCTGGCTGATGGTGATCCTGGTGATCGCTGTGATCCCCTCGTTTGTCGGGGAAACCCGCTTCAACCGGGAATCGTACTCCCTGACGCGCTCCTGGACTCCTGAGCGCCGCGAACTCGACTACCTGCGCTTTGTGGGCGCCAGCAACGAAACAGCCAAGGAGATCAAGATTTTTGGCCTTGAGGGCTTCATTGCCGACCGATTTAAAATTATTTCGGACAAGTATTTCAAGGCAAACCAAAAACTCGCGCTCCGCCGGGCAGCCTGGGGTGGCTTTTTTTCGGCCCTGGGCACGGCGTCGTACTACGCAGCGTATGTGTTCATTGTTGTGCAAACCGTGCTGGGCGCTATCACGCTGGGCACACTCACCTTTCTTGCCGGCGCGTTCAGCCGTTTGCAAGGCTTGTTGCAGGGCATGGTGAACCGTTTCTCCCGGATTACGGAAATGGCGCTCTATCTACAGGATCTTTTTGATTTTCTGGAACTCCAGCCCCTCTCCCAGTCCCGCACCGGCCAACGAAAAGTGCCGCGCCCGATACGGGAAGGTTTTCGATTTGAAAATGTCGGGTTTAAATACCCTGAAAGTGAAAACTGGGCGTTGCGCAACCTGAGCTTCACCCTACCACCCGGTGAAAAGCTGGCACTGGTCGGAGAAAACGGCGCCGGAAAAACCACGGTCGTCAAACTACTGGCCAACCTGTACGAACCCACCGAAGGGCGCATCCTGCTCGACGGGGTCGACTTGCGCGAATTCGACCCGGAGGACCTGCGCCGGGAGATCGGGATTATTTTTCAGGACTATGTACGGTTCATGTTTACGGCAGGCGAAAACATTGCCGTCGGGAATGTTGGTGAATGGGAGGATTCGGAACGTATTGAAACAGCAGCCCAAAAAAGCCTGGCCGATACCGTCGTGGAAACCCTGCCCAAAAAATACAAGCAAATGCTGGGCCGGCGCTTTTCGGGTGGTGTCGATCTGTCGGGTGGCCAATGGCAGAAAGTGGCGCTCGCCCGCGCCTACATGCGCGATGCGCAGCTGGTCATTCTCGACGAGCCGACGGCTGCGCTCGATGCCCGCGCCGAGCACGAGGTGTTTGTGCGTTTTGCCGAGTTGATGCGCGGGAAAGCAGCCGTGCTGATCAGCCACCGGTTCAGCACGGTGCGCATGGCCGACCGCATCCTGTTTTTGGAACACGGCCGACTGCTTGAGTTGGGCAGTCATGAGGAATTGCTGGCGAAAGGTGGCAAGTACGCCGAGTTGTTTCGGTTGCAGGCGAAAGGTTACGCTTAAGGCTCAGGCTGTTCCGTAGAAATAAGCCCACAGGCCAAAGAGAATTGTGCCGATCAGTAAGCCCAGGGCTAGAGGCCGGTCGTCGCTGGTTTTAAACATAAAACCGCCGGCCAACAGGCCACCCCCTACCAGAAAAGGATAATAAATCAGGAATTGCAAGCCGCCGAAAATTGCCATAACAATAACAGTGCGCAGCGCAACAGGCCAAATTTTTTGCATAGTTCCGTGTTGTTTTTGTTCGACGGCAAGATAGCGGAAAGTTGGCATTGGCAACCCTTCGGGTAAACAGTGCGATTCATAAGCCCTTCCCTTCGAAGCCCTGCAGGAATTGGTTGAAATGCCGGATGAAGTGATCCATTTTTTGGGCAGAAACGTCCACCGTGGTTTCGGCGGGTAGCACCACTTTGCCGGTTCGGCCCAGGCGTTCGTAACGCTGAATGTAGTTCATGTTTACCAGGAAGCTGTGGTGCACGCGGCAGAACATAAAGTCGGGCAGTTCCAGTTCAACTTCTTTGAGCGTTTTGTACACGGCATAGCGCTCCGTCAGGCCATTTTGCATCACAAAAAAAATGGTACAGGAGCCGTCGGCCTGGCAGTAGATCAGGTCGGTAAAGCGCACCACGACATTTCCCTTGCGCATGTCGTTTATGATAAAACCGCGGTGCCGGCTGTTGGCCTGCGCTTCCAGTTGACTGGTTTTTACTGTGGCGATGTGCACGGCCTGAATCAGTTCGACGGTTTTGTACGGTTTGACGAGATAGGCCCAGGGCTGCACGTCGTTGATCGCCTGAATAGCGTAATGCGCGTAGGCGGTGGTAAAAATGACGCCATAGGGTAGGTGCTCCGTTCGGTGCAGAAAGTCAAAGCCCGTGCCATGCGGCGGCATTTCAATGTCGAGAAACACTACCTCCGGCCGGTATTGCTCCACGGCCTGCACGGCCTGGTCGATGGTATTGGCCGTTTGAATAACGTTGACCATCGGACAAAACTCGGCCAGCATACCCCGCAGGGTTTGAACGGCGGTCAGTTCATCGTCTATGAGAATGGCGTTAATCCGCTTCATCGGTGGGTTGATATTTGGATGTACGTTTGAGCTTTTGCGTCTTTTTGTCCAGTACAATTTGCCGCTGCTGTGCTTTGCGGACCTTATGCGTATCAAAAGAAATAACTGCCTGAGTCCCACGCTCCGGAGGCGTATTGTCTGACAGGTCTTTGGTAACAAATTCCAAATCCAGGTCAAATAAAAGATTGAGTGTAGCGGCCTTATTGTGCAACATTCGAATGCCTTTGGATTTGCGTAGATGGTCTTTTGTTCGGTTTGTGCGTGCGTGAATACCGGGGCCATTGTCAGTGATCAAACAGTACACGCGGTTATTCTCCAGTTTGTATTCTATCACCACAGTCGAGACCTCATCGACGGCGCCGCCGTGGATCGTGGCATTTTCAAGTATAGGTTGTAAAAATAGCGCCGGGAAAGGCAGGTTGGGTGGTATGGTATCTGTGCCGGTGATCTTGTAGCGGAATTTATCATCGCCATATCGCAGCCGGGCGAGTTCCATGTAGTCGCGGTTGTATTCCAATTCCTGGTCGAAGCGGATAAAGGTATACTCGGAGAAGTCGAGCGTTTGGCGGAGTAATTGGGTAAACGTGGCGTTATAGATGCTGGCCTGTGTAGGTTGCGGCGGGTAGAAAAACCGTTGGAGGGCATTGATGCAATTGCCGATAAAATGTGGGTTGATTTGTGCCTGCAAGGCCATCAGGCGAAACTGTGCGACGGCGAAGGCCATTTCTCGCAATTGCAAACGCGTCCGGTAGATGCGGTAAAGGCCCAGCCCGATCAGGCTCCAGATCAATAGTGAAAACCAGAAGGTGCTGTACCAGCGCGCGGGCATGACGAATGTCCATTCGCCGGGTTGCCAGCTGCGGATGCCCCGCTGGGTTACGGCAGTTACGTTGATCTTGTATTTCCCGGGCGGCATTCGGATGCCGAAGTCCAGGCCGTTTTTATAGAGGCGGGTGGTATCGGCTTTGCCCTGAAAACCACTGCCGATCCAATTGAGCAGATTGTCGGTGGTAAGCCATTGCAGCGGCGGCAGCACTTCCGTGATAATGCAGTCGAACAGGAGATTGCCCCGGCTCCTGTAGTCAAGTCCTGCGAAGTCGATTTCAACTAACGAGGCCGTACGTGGGAGGGTAGTCACTTTACGCAATGATGGATCTTCATCGAGGAAAATTTCTTTGATCTCATCATTTTCCTGGTGGTACCGTACTGCCGTGACAAAAGAAGCAAACTGCCCGGTAGCCGGAGTTCCTTTCAGCAGTACCCGGGTGAGGCCTGAAGCTGAAGCAGCCCAAAGCGTATCATTTTGTACGTACACTCCCCGAATGTCGTCATTGGTCAGTCCATCGTGGTGGTCAAAATGGACTTGGTGCCAGGTATGGGGATCGATCCCAAAAATCCCTTGGTTTGTAGCCAGCCAAAGCCATCCGTTGTCCTCCTGAAACATCGAATGGATATTCTGGACAGGCGTGGACAGAAAGGCATTGGCTTCGCGCAGTTCGATGATCTTTCCGTTTTCTACCCTTGCTTTAAAAAGTCCAGACTCTGGTGTGGCAATCCACAGCGTGTTGTTTGCAGCGCCTTGCATGGCAATGATCCGGGTACCCAGGGTTTTAAATTGTTTACCCCAGTTTGTGCGGAAGGTATCTGCTGTGTTGTAAATGCCTTCGATTCCGCCGGCCCAAATAATTCCTTCCGAGTCTTTAGCCAGTGCTGTGATCCGTTGGTTTATCAAATGGTCTGAAAGTTTCCGGGTATGGGTATTCAGGCTGGATAAACGAGCCGAAGTACCGAACCAGACTGTCGCGCCATCGCGCAGGATCACTTTGGGGCTACCGCCCACGTTGATCGGAACTGTTTTTCTGAGGCTGGTGTGTTGCAAAAAAGCGCCTTCGTCGGTTATTAGCCAGCAGCTGTCTTTGCCTTGTGGGAGAATTTGCAGGATGCGGTTGTACCCGTCGACGGCGCCGTATTGTTCAACGGAATGTTTAGTGCCATCGAGTATATTGAGGTTGCCACCGTCGTCGCCGAACAGGATGCGGCCTCGTGCATCCCGGGAGACTGACACCAGATTATTGGAAGGTAATCCATCTTGTTCCTGCCAGGTTATCGGTGCGTCAATCGGGAGTCCGTAGATACCATCATCCAGGGTGCAAAACCAGAATGTCCCCTGTGTATCTTCGAACATGTACGTGGTCTTTTTGCCCGGGAGGTATATTTTGGGATTGGAGAGATCGCGGTTTTGATTGTCGAAACAGATGGCGCCGTGTTGGGTGGAGCAGACCCAGAAGCGGCCTGAGCGGTCGATTGATATTACACCACTTACATTATAGATTGAATCTATCTTCTTAACTCTCTTTTGATTCAATTCAAATAAAATAATTCGATCATCATACGAATATAGGATCCGGTTGCCATTCGAATTAATACCCTTAATAACACTAGATTTACCAGGGCTCTGTCCTATTGTATAAAATAAAGTTGGTTTATCATTCTTTACTAAAAAAAACGATTTTGTTGCAAATGCATATAAGTCCTGATCTATTCTAGCAAGATGCGAGACTGCATCTGTAAAATTTAAAACCTTTACAGTCTCATGATTTAAATTATAGATTCGCTTGCTAAACCCCAGAAACCAAACACCATCATCTTCGTGAAAATTACAAAAACCCAAATATATATCTATGTCTTTTAGAATAACGTCTTCTTTTTCAGTCATAAACTTATTAAATCGACGGTAAGACGGTTTCCTTCTAAAACATGAAATCCATAAGTTCCTTTTAGAATCCTCCCAAATGTTTAATACTTCAGGATCAATTAGTCCCTCATTTGTCGTAAACTTCCGAAATCTATGACTATCATATTTTACAAGACCTTTGTCAGTACCAAACCATATGTAACCATCACTATCTTGAAATGCTCGATAAATCAGATTCGTAGAAAGTCCTTTGCTCACATTAAAATGTATATACGATGAAGTTTGGGATATCATTGACGACGCAATGAGAACAGCAACTCCAATCATAAAAACAACCCTGAAATAACTTTTGAGTGTAGAATTTTCCATTTTCAAACAATGGCTATATACAAGGATAAGCGATCACCTACTGTGCAACACCTCAAAAATGCACTTAAATTTTGACTTAGTAGATACTAACTTGTAAGTATGTATGCTTCTCGCACAACTATGTTGTTTTTTCCAATAACCATGTAATCATCAGTACTCCTTTGGACAATAGGGCTCCAAATTCACATACGATCAAATCTTATACTTGACCCAACTAACTAGCCATCTAGCGCTACATTACAACCCTTGCCATTTCTGTAGAATTACTGTTATGGCTACCCTAGACTACTTTCACTTTATTTGAGCGAAAACCCTATTGGGAGTCAATAAAATAGGTTATTCTTGCAGTCTAATCCTTGCAATATCTAAACCAGGTTAGGGTGATTTAATTTCATATAAGAGCAATTAAGGCATTTAATAGCAATGTTAAGGCAACATGAATTTTATTCCCATTTTTTTAATCGAAATATAAATGCCACTACTTACCTTCTTTATATCTCAGCAATTAGCTAAATCAGCATGAAATCGTACTTTAAAAAGGCATTATTAAAACTCCTTAACTATATTAGATATAACAAGTCTTATTCTCAAGATGGCGAAGACATTGTCCTATTATCTTTTTTCGAAGAACGAAAAAACTACATAGGCTTTTATGTAGATGTTGGTGCCCATCATCCTGTACGGTTCTCAAATACATTTTTATTCTATAAAAAGGGATGGAGAGGCATAAATATCGACCCAACTCCGAATAGTATGCGTCCATTTAAATTCATGAGAAGAAGGGACATTAATCTTGAAGTCGGAATTGGAAATAAGGAAACAGAAATGACTTTTTTCTGCTTTAATGAACCCGCGCTAAATACATTTGACCAACAAGTTGCCGACTTACGAAGCAAAAATCCAAATTATACCATCCGCAAAACCTTAAATGTCCCTATTAAGCCATTAGCGCAAGTATTAAACGATTATTTACCAAGTGATAGTAAGATTGACTTCCTTTCAATTGATGTCGAAGGTCTTGACTTAGAGGTCTTAAAATCAAATGATTGGTCTAAGTTTAGGCCTGAGTTTCTTTTGGTTGAAGACGTCAATTTCACTATGGAGGATCCCACTTCGTCCGAAATTTATTTGTTTTTAAAGGAAAAAAAATATAAAATCATTTCATCACTAAAAAGAACAATAATGTATAAATCTATCCTGTAATTATTTTGATTTAATTCAATTGTTATATTCTATGAAAAACCTGCAAATAATACTCATTTGGATCTTTATCCAATTATATCCAAATTTAGTTATTAGCCAAAAAGACACTGAATTCTGGTTTGTTGCACCAGAAACATCCCAAGGCTCTATCAACTATGATAGACCAGTTGCATTTAGATTCTCTACTTATGACCTCCCTGGAATAGTAAAAATTTCTCAGCCTGCAAATCCGAACTTCCCTATTCAAACCATTTCGATGCCCCCTAATAGTGCCAGCAAACTTGAACTACCTCCATATTTTGAATTTGTAGAAAACACACCTCCAAATCAGATTTTAAATAAAGGATTTTTAATAGAATCAACAAGCCCCATTACTGTATATTATGAAGTCATTGGGACCCCTCCAAATAACCCCGAAATTTTTTCCCTGAAAGGTCGAAATGCATTAGGCAAAAGATTTTTCATACCATTTCAAAATGTTTTAAACAATACAACAACATTTTCTCCTCAACCGTATGCAGCTTTCGATATAGTCGCAACAGAGGACAACACCCAGATAACTATTATCCCCACAAAAAATATCATTGGCGGTACAGCAAATACTCCTAAGGTCGTTAATTTAAATAAAGGGCAATCATTTTCTGGACAAGCTGCAAGCACTATTGCTAATGAACGGCCTGGGGGAAGCGAAGTAATTGCTGACAAGCCTATTGCTATTACAGTAAAAGATGACTTAGTTGATGGCGGCTCTTACTATGGCAATTTTTGTCGAGATTTAATTGGAAGTCAAATTGTACCGATAGAAAAAATCGGTACAAAATACGTAGCACAGAAAGGATTTCTCAATGGAAACGAATTTGTTTTCGTAATAGCTACGGAACCCGGAACTCAGATATATTTCAATGGCATAGATCAAGGCACGTTTGGGAGTGCCGATGTTTTAACCCTGACAATTTCAAGCGGTAGTCATTTTATTGAGTCGAATAATCCAATCTATGTATTTCAAATGACTGGGATTGGATGTGAATTAGGTGGTGAAATACTTCCTGCACTTGACTGTTCAGGTTCAAAATCAATACGTTTTGTTCGAACTACAGATGAATCGTTTTATCTTTTTGTTGTAACAAAGCAAGGATACGAAGATGGATTTCTATTAAATAATAATAGTAATTTAATTCCATCCAATATTTTCCAAACAGTTCCTGGTTCTAATGGGCAGTATGTCGCTGCTATTCTCCCAATCAATAATAGTCAGATACCTGCAGGCCAATCAGCTATTGTTGAAAACACTTTAGGTGATTTTCAGATGGGATTTTTAAATGGTGGAAATGTAACTGGATGCCGTTTTGGATATTTTTCAGATTTTGGAAATTTCATCCCCCAACAAACCCAACTCACCCTCTGCCCAAATACCCCGATCACCATCAACGGCCAAGAGATCTCCCAGCCGACAACCCTGTACGACACCATTCCCGGGGTGCAGGGCTGCGACACCCTGGTCACCTATACCGTAACGCTGGCGCCGTACGACCTGATCACCCGAATTGAAAACGTGCAATGTGTTAACGGGCAGATCAACCTGGAATATACCATCTGTAATCAAGGCAGTGCTGGCTTACCGCCGGTTACTTTAGTTGCGTTTTATGATGGCGATCCAACGCAGGGGCCCGCTACCTATTTGGGAAGTATCAATATACAAACTTCGGGGGCCGATAGTTGCCGGACTGAGGTATTGCTGGATGCCGGCACACCGCTCGGACTAACCAATGGCATGACACTCTACGCCGTGGTCAATGACGACGGCTCCCTGCCTACACCGTTTTCGCTGAATAGTTTTCCGGTAACCGATATCGAGGAATGTAACTATGCCAATAATTTCGACAGCACGTTGATCCAATTACCATCCAGCCCTACCCTTGATCTTGGTCCTATCATTATTCTTTGCCAGGACAGCACCGTCGTCTTAGATGCCGGCCCGGGGTTTGTCAGCTACCTCTGGCAGGATGGAAGCCCATCCCAAACGTTCGCCGCTTCGACGACTGGCGCCTATTGGGTTGAAGCAACCGACTCCTGCGGGTTTATACAGCGCGATTCTGTATTGATATCCCCCAGTCTGCTGGCAGACGTCAAACTACCCGATACCGTACTTTGCGCCGGCCAGACGTACACCCTTTCTGTCACAGGGTTCGACAACTACAGCTGGGCGCCGCCTGCCGGACTGAGTTGCACAGATTGCCCAACGGTGAATATCCAACCCGCCGCCACTACCACATATACCCTGCTGGCAAGCACTACCGACGGTTGTATCCTGAAAGACACGTTTACCGTCACCATTTTACCCTTAACGATCATTTCCGACACCCTGGAGTTTTGTCCCGGCGAAACCATCACCGTTGGCGGGCAGCTATACACAGAACCAACGACTGTGTTGGACACGATTCCCGATCCTAACGGTTGCCCGCTGGTGCTGGAATATGTGCTGCGCTATGCAACCACGCCCAATGCAACAATTTCCATCGATTGTATTGAAGACATCAATATCGCTACCCTGGCCGGCACCGGAGCAGTGCCAGTCGATTACGACCTGCCCATCGCCACGACTACCTGCCCCTGCCCGGGCGTGTCGCTTACATTAACGGAAGGCCTGCCTTCAGGCAGTCTGTTCCCGGTGGCTAAAACCAAAGTTTGCTATGAAGCCCGCGACAGCTGTGGCACGGTAGACAGTTGCTGCTTTACGGTCATCGTCCGGGAAGCACTGCCCTGCGATGTGAAAGAAATCGGCTGCATGCGCTGGGAATTATTGCGCATCACACAAAATGCGGCGAAGGAACGGACGTACCGAATCCGGGCAATAAACAAATGTTCGGATCCCATGATCTACACCGCCTTTGAATTGCCTGACGGAACCAAGGCAGTGAAACCGGCTGACAATACGATGTACATCACACCGGACGGGCGGGATTATCAGGTGCGCAACCCCAACTTTTCGCCCTTTTACTCCATCCGCTTTAAATCGCTGAGCGACAGCATTGCCAATGGGGAATCTGATATTTTCGAATATACCCTGCCACCGCAATCCGAGCCGGATTACATCCATGTAACCGCCCGGCTGGCGCCGCAGCAATTTTTTGAAGCATACCTGAATACGTTCAACTGCCCGGTCCAGCCCGAATCGAAGCCGGCGGCGGTTTCCGGCTTGGGACTGCGGGTTTTCCCCAATCCGACTTCGGGAACTTTGTTTGCTGATTTATCCGATTTCAAAGGACAGGAAGTTAAACTCCGGGTTTTTGAGGCTCGTGGTCAATTGATAAAGCAACTGGACCTCGTTGCCGATACAACTCCGCAGGAGATTCAACTATCCCGGGATTTACCTTCCGGGCTCTATATTTTAGCAGTGGAAACACGAAATGGCGAACGACAGGTGGTGCGTTTTGCACTCCAGCGGTAATTGGTTTAGAACTTGTCCGGGTTTTCAAGTGAAACCGTAGAGCATGAAAACCTGGACAAGTTCCTGGGCAATTTGGAACAATTGCCGGCGAATCCCGAAAATTTTGAAGCGATCATCTACTCGTTTTTCAACGACTGGGCCGGATTCGTCAGCGCCGTTTTCAAACTCTGCGCGCCCACGGTGAGCGAGGCCAATACCACGGTAGCCAACCCGGCAAGCACAAACACCCACCAGGGCATAGCAATGCGGTAGGCAAAATCTTCCAGCCAGCGGTTTGTAAACCACCAACTCAAAGGTGCGGCGATCAGAAAAGCGATAAAAACGAGTTTCAAAAAATCCTTCGCCAGCAAGCCGATCACGGAAGCGACTGAGGCGCCCAGCACTTTGCGAATACCAATTTCCTTGGTCCGGTGCTGTGCCGCAAACGTAGCCAGCCCAAGCAAACCCAGGCAGGAAATGAGCACGGCCAACCCGGCGAAAAAGTTGAACAGCGTACCGACGCGGGCTTCGGTTTTGTACAGGTTGTCGTACGTTTCATCCAGAAACGCGTATTTGAACACTTGCCCCGGACTCAGTTTTTCAAAAACAGCCTTCGCGGATGCGATTGCCTCGGGCGTCTCGCGGCCTTTTGTTTTCAGGTAAAAAACATTGCTCCAGGCCGGTTGCTGGTAAATGATCAGCGGTTCGATGGCGTCGTGCAGGGAGCGAAAGTGAAAATCGCGAACCACACCCGCGATCAGACCTTTGGTGCCGTTGAAGTCCACCCATTTGCCGGCTGCGCCCTCCGTTAGGCCCATGGCTCGGGTGGCACTTTCGTTCAGGATAAACGACGTGGTATCCCAGCCGTTCAACGCCTCACGAAACCAGCGCCCTTCCTTCAGTTCGAGTCCAAAAAAATCCCGGACATCCGTGTCGGCGCCAAACATCCAGATCGGCATTTCCTTGCCTTCCGGCCGGCCTTCCCAGTCAATGCCGCCGTTCATAGCGCCGAGTTCAACCAGATTGTTGTCGCTCATAGTGACCGCCGCCACACCGGGTTTGCCCTGAAGCGCAGTTTTGATCACCTGGGGCTTGGAATCGCTGCCGTAAAAATTCACCGCAAAAATGTTTTCCCGTTCGTAGCCCAGTTTCGCTTCGCGCAAAAAAGTCATTTGCCGGGAAATGACCAGCGCGCCGATGATGAGCGCCAGCGAAAACACAAACTGTCCGGTTACCAGAGTTTTGCGCAGCAACGTAGCGGAATTTTTCCCCGCCGACCCGATCCTGAAAATCTGGCCTTTCAACACCGCAGCCGGGTTGAAGCGGGTGAGCAGCAGTGCCGGATAAATGCCGGCGAGTAAAAGCGCCAGTACTGCTGTGCCGCCAATAATGCGCAGGGTATTGATTTGCAGCAGTTGTGCGGAATTGAAGTTTTTTCCCGAAAGCTCATTGAACAGCGGCAAAATGGCCTGCGCGATCAGGATGCCCAGGAACGTGGCAATAGCGATCAGCAGCGCCGATTCGGTCAAAAACTGGGCGAACAATTCACCGCGTCCGGCGCCGATGGTTTTACGCACGCCCACTTCCTTGGCCCGGGTGGAGGCGCGGGCGGTGGCTAGGTTGACGTAGTTGATACAGGCGATGCTCAGGATCAACAACCCGATCAGGCCAAACAGGGCAATGGTTTTTCGGTCGCCTTTGTTGGTGCTCCACCAGGGCAGCATGTCCGAATCAAGGTAGACCTGATGCAGGGGTTGCAGGGCATACCAGGTTGCGTCGTCGCGGTCTTTGCGGTGGCGTGCGCCGATCTTGGTCAAGGTGCGGGCCAGTTGGGCGCGGTCGGCTTCCGGGCGCACCAGGAGCCAGGTGGTATAATTCATCATGCCCCAGTGGAAGGCCTGCTCCGGGTTTCGAACGTACTGGTTGGCCACCGGTTCCCAGGGCAGGATGCAGGAGAATTGGATGCTCGAGTTGGAAGGCGGATCTTTCATAATTCCGGTTACTACCAGGTCGATTTTGTTTTCAAAGCGCAGCGACTTGCCCAGCGGATCGGCGTCGGCAAAAAAGCGGCGCGCTTGTGATTCGGTCAACAGGATGCCATTCGGTGTTTGCAGCGGCGTACTGCCGTCGGAACGGACCAGCGGGAAATCAAATACTTCGAAAAATGCATTGTCGACGATGAGGGCATTTTCTGCTTCCAGAATGGCGGCGCCCAGTTGAAATGTGGCATTGCCAAAACGCCAAACTCGCACGGCCTCCTGAACCTCCGGCGCTTCCGCCTTGGCTGCGGGTGCAAGCCCGGCCGCCGTGACGCCCGACCATTCGCGGTTGCCACCAAATTCCCAGTTGGTCAGCACCCGCACAATGTTTTTTCCCTGGTGGTGCATACGGTCGAAGGTCAGTTCGTCCTGCACCCAAAGCAGGACGAGCATGGCCGCCGCCATTCCGGTAGCAAGCCCAAGCAGATTAATGCCGGAGTAAATTCGGTCGCGCCGGAGGGCGCGCAGGCTGAAGTAGAGGTGGCGCAGCATAATTGGAAGATTTTGAAAACCTGGATACGGTTCAGGGTCAGTTCCAAAAACTTCAATTGCCATGCCATTCGAATAGTGCGCTGAAAACCAGAACTTTCGGGCAATGTCTGTTTTTCAGAATGTTCGTTTCCGGACAGTGTGCTGTGCTGGAACCGGACAGTTTTTTACCGAGCCAAGAGTACCCGTTTTTTGTAAAATAAGACCTGAATACCCCAAAAGCCAACTGATACCCCGACTTTTGTTATACTGTGCTTAAATCACGTCTTTATGAAATCAATTCTAGTCACCGGCGCTGCCGGAAATATGGGTCGGGCGGTGGTTAGCCGCTTTTTAACCGATGGGCATACGATACATGCCACCCTTGGGCATGGACACGATGCGCCACAATTTGAAACGACCTCCGGGGCCGGCCAGCTGTTTACGGCGCCGGTAGACCTTATGGATGCCGCGGCTTCGGAAAGTTTTATCAAGGGCATCATCGCCCGCGGGCAATCCATCGATGCAGCCGTTTGCATGGTGGGGGGCTGGCAGTCGGGTAGTTTGGCCGAAACGACCATGCAGGATTTGGACAAAATGTTCAAACTCAATTTTGCCACAGCTTTCAATATCGCGAGACCGCTTCTTGAATTTTTTGAAAAACAAGGGCACGGACAGTTTGTGTTTATCGGCGCGCGACCGGCCATCAATCCCGCAGATGGCAAAAACCAGGTGGCCTATGCCCTGTCCAAAGCACTGGTGTTTCATCTGGCTGAAATCATAAATGAGCAGGGAAAGGGAAAAATTATCAGTGCCGGCGTGCTCGTCCCATCCATACTCGATACCCCGCAAAACCGCGCGGCCATGCCCGATGCCAACGCGGCAGACTGGGTCACACCCGAAGCAGCGGCCGATTCGATAGCCTTTCTTCTAAGTGAAACTGGTGAAAAGTTGCGGCAAACTGTACTGAAATTGTACAACAACGCCTGAAACCGGTAACTACAAAAGACTACCCTGGCGTGCCTGTCGCCGTTTTATGAAGAAAAAACAATCGTAGCAAAAACTGAACGTATGGAAACAGCCCGTTTATTGATCTTGCTTTTTTACGCCTACCTGGTGGCCGGAGTGCTTTTCGCATGCGTGTTTCTCTGGCGTGGCATTGGCAATGTCGATGACGCGGCAAACGGCATTTCCTGGAAAACCCGCGCCCTGTTTTTTCCCGGGATTGTTGCGCTTTGGCCGGCACTTTGGCGAAGGTGGAAATCCAGTAAATCAACATGGCATGACACCTCAACTTAGAAAAATACACCGCTACAGCTGGTTTGCACTGGCACTGGTACTTCCGGCAATCTGGGTGGCATCCATTTGGGTTATCCCCGAAGGCGTTTACCAAGACCCCGTGCGCCCCATGCAGGCAGATGCCTTGGAAACCCTGGTCCGGAGCAAAGAATCCGAAGGTATGCGTTTCAGCCTCCGGCAAGATGCGTCGGGTGTTCAGCAGCAACTCGAAATCCTTATCCTGAAACCGCTGGCGCAGGCCAATGCCACGCTGGTGCTAGAAGCAGATCCCGAAGTAGTGCTTGGGCAGTTGGGTACGCGGGGTGTTTGGCGTTTTGCTTTGGAAAACCCGGTTGGCGATCTGCATTTGCGCGTTGAGAACCGGATCAAACAGGAAGTGTCCTTTCGGATTGTTTTGTAAAAAAATGTAGAACCAGATTATGTCGCTCTCCTACGAACCTGTCCACTGGACACCGCACAAAAAACTGTACGACAGGCTTATCCTGGTCTTTGTGCTGGTGTACCTGTTGTTGTTCAGCGTGCTCAATTTGTGGCTACACCCGCAGATCACGGCGGAAACGCTGGTCATCCGCGCTACCGGAACCCTGGCTTTTTTAATGCTGCATGTTATCCTTAGCATCGGGCCCTTGTGCCGGCTCAATCCCCGGTTTTTACCCCTGTTGTACAACCGGCGGCATTTGGGCGTGAGCATGTTTTTGATTGCACTGGTCCACGGCGTTTTCAACCTGGTCCAGTTCCATAGTCTGGGCAATGTGGACCCATTGGTGTCGCTGTTTACCTCGAATATGCAGTATGGGTCGCTGGCGCGTTTCCCGTTCCAGGCTCCGGGATTTTTTGCCCTGATCATACTGTTTTTGATGGCCGCTACCAGCCACGATTTTTGGCTGAAAAACCTCACACCCCCCATTTGGAAGACCCTGCACATGTTGGTGTACGCTGCCTATGCGATGCTGGTATTGCACGTCATGCTTGGCGTGATCCAGCTGGAAAAATCACCGGTATTGATCGGCTTGATTGGGCTGGGCATGTTTACCATTATTAGTCTGCATCTGGCTGCGGCGATCAGGCAACTGCGCACCGACACCGACCGGGCGGCAGCCGGGACCGGCCAACAACCGCTAAACAACGATTTTTTATATGCCTGCGAGTTGGACGATATTCCGGAAAACCGGGCAAAAATGCTGATCCTCAACGGGCAGAATATCGCCCTGTTCAAGTACGACGGCAAGTTGTCGGCGGTGCACAACCTGTGCAAGCACCAGAATGGCCCGCTTGGCGAAGGCAAGATCATCGATGGCTGCATCACCTGCCCCTGGCACGGTTACCAATACCTGCCGGAAAACGGGCAGTCGCCACCGCCTTTCACCGAAAAAGTATGCACCTACGATGTTCAGGTGGAGGGCACCCGGGTGTATGTGAACCCGGCGCCGTATCCCGAGGGTACGCCGCGCCCCCCGGCTGTTTACGCATCGCCCGGGGCAGGCGATTTTTGAGACAGGTTAAACACGAAAACAATGCAAGAAAATTCAGAATTCTATATCGGCTGGCAGGCCGAAGTGCCACCGGGCATTGCGCGGACGGTGCGCCGGTATGTCCTCGCGTTGGCTGTGTTGGTGCCACTATTTGTTGTGCTGCTGACGGTGTTTCAACGCGGCTTTTCCAATGCCGTATTTGAATATGGAAAACAGACAACCTTGGAAGGTGTATACACGGTAGCGCCCGTTCCTTTTTTAACCCTTCAAAACGGTACAGACGCCGCCGGCCGGCCTGTTTTTCAAAAAATACTGCTGGTCGGGCCGGGTAAATTCGGGTTTCAGACGGAAGTGCCAAACCCGCTGGAGAAGCACGCTACGGATGGCGAAACCGTCAAAGCGTCGGGCTTCCTGATCTACCACGATGGCAAAACCGCGATGGAAGTTTCCGGGTTT
Organism: Lewinellaceae bacterium; assembly: GCA_020636075.1. GTDB lineage: Bacteria > Bacteroidota > Bacteroidia > Chitinophagales > Saprospiraceae > M3007. The sequence goes on from JACJYO010000003.1 coordinate 676,198, forward strand.
CAAACAATTGCCCCTGCGCTGCCTCAAGCCACAGGCCGCAGGCCAAATGCCACCCTTGGAAAGGTGCGTTTGCGCGGTGAGGTCACCGATCCCAAATGCCTGCTCGGCGTGATGAAACCCGGCCAGGGCAAACCCCACCGCGATTGTGCAGTGCGCTGCCTTGCCGGTGGCATCCCGCCGGTTTTGAAGGTGGCCAATGCAACCGGTGCTTCGGAATACTACCTGTTGGCCGGCCCTGACGGTGAGTCCATCAATGCGCGTATACTCGAATACGCAGGTGATGGCGTGGAACTCTGCGGCACGCTGGAACAATCGGACGATTGGCTGATCCTGTATGTTGATCTGAACAGCCTGAAGCGCATAAACAAATGGGTGTTGAACCCCGGACCGATGTGTCAGTAGTTGGCGGCTGTGCCAAATGGTAATTGCGCATGGCAACAGTTCAAACGGTGGCAATAACACCTGTCGTGGCGCTGACGTAGTGAAAAAATCTCCCTTTGCTTGGCCGTCAAATCCGTATAATTGGGGCGTAAACACCATTGCATGCCACGGACCCTGCTGAAAATACTGTTCCTGCTGCTCGCCCTCTGCCTCGTCCTGATTTGGGCAAAGGTATTCCCGCGTCCGGCGTGGTTGCCTGCGGAAATCGAGCCCTGGACGGCTATTCCCAGCATTCTGCTTGCCATCGTTCAGTGGCGGGAAGAACTCCTGGAAAAAGCCCGCGACTTGGCGCCCCACCCGGCGCCCAAATACCTCGCAACGCCGCCTTCCGAACTGACCAGCGGCGTCATTCCACGGCCCTACGAGCTCCGCGATTTGCGGCGCCAACTGCGGCACAGTACCAAACCGGTAGTGATTTGCGGTATTGGAGGCCTGGGCAAAACGACCTTCGCCCAACTGTATTGCCAACGTTTCGGCGGTTCCTACCGGCAGGTGGTTTGGCTGAGCGCCAGTGCCGTGTTTAGCGGCGCCAGCATCCGCGAATCAGACAACGCCGAGTACTTCCTGCGCGCCTTCATCGAAGACCGTACCCTGCTCAGCAAACTAAACGTCGTTTTTGAAGACCGTGACACCGCCAAGGAGCGCTTCGACAAGGTGATCGCCCGGCTGGCTGACGAGGAAGGCCCCATGCTGCTGGTGGTCGACAATGCCCCGGAAGCAGCGGCACGATTCACCACCGAACTCAGCCGCCTCAAAAACTGGCGCATCCTGCTGACCTCCCGCGATGAAATCCACAACATGGATTGCTATCGCCTCGATGTGCTGCCGCCCCAGCGCGCCGCGCAGTTGTTCTGCAACATCTACGGCGAACGCAGCACCGACCCGGCTATCGACACCGTCATCCGCGCTTACGGCTACCACACCCTGACCATCGAACTGCTGGCTGCCTACGCCCGCGAGAAAAATATCCAGCCTTCCGAACTGCAGAACGAACTCGAAGCGCGCGGATTGCTCCAGCTCGATGCCCTGCACCTGGGCCTGCCCAATGCACCAAAAATGCAATCGCTTTCGGAGCACTTGCTGCAAACCTTCCTGCTCGAACTCGACGAAAACGAGCAGGAGATCATGCGCTACATGTGTCTTTTGCCGCCCTCCAATACGCCGCTGGAGCCCGGATTAATGTCTGAAAATTTTCTTTGCACCCTGTTCGGCAAAGAAGCCGATAAGGTTGCTTTTCAAAATACGCTGCGCAGCCTCGCCCGCCTGCACTGGCTGGTGAAGGAGGCCGGGGAATTTCGCTGCCATCCGGTGGTGGCGGAAACGGCTAAAGTGCAGCTTGTTACCGGATGCGGAGAATTGTGCGGTGCTGATAGAAAAGGTGACGGAGTTGCTGGTGCCGGATATGGCCACGAATGAACTGATGATCAACCGCGCGCATTTTGCGCCATTGGGGAGGCGGTGTTTGGTGGACTTTGGAAGGAGAGTGGGATTTTGTGGAGGCGGATGAATTGGTGGCCAGCCTTGCGCTTCGTTTGGGAGCCTTTATGATGCTTTGGGTGAGTTCGCCAAGGCATTGTATTTCAAAATGAAAATGGTTGCCATTCGGGAAAAGGTGTTGTCGGCAGATCATGTTGATTTGGCTACATCGTACAATAATCTTGCGGCGACTTACTTTTATTTAGGCAACTTTAAAAAATGCAAGGAATATCGGGATAGTTCAATTAAGTGTGTCTGAGGTTAAAAATTAATTTCAATCTTGGCGCTTCGCGCCGCTTGGAGGCCGTAGGCGGAAAGCGGCGCGAAGCGCGCTCATTTATTTTTCTACCAGGTGCCTGGAATACCGTTCTCCGTACATCTGGATCAGTTCTCTTTGGATGGATTTCCATCCTAAAGCATTCCTTTTCAGGACTTCTCATTGTGCATCAAGCAAAGATAGATTTGCTTAATGAGTGCGGTGTCTGAGACCCATGCTGCTTTGCCCTTAATGAGTTTGCGAATAATGCGGTGCAATGCCTCGACAGGGTTGGTCGTATAGATCATTCGACGCAAATCCTTGGGGTAATCCATAAAGGCCATCAACTCTTCCCAATCCCTTTCCCAACTGTCTACCAAACTGCCATATTTGCCACCCCAGGCTACCGCAAATGCCTCCAGTGCGGTTCTGGCTGCTTCCTGGAGAGCGCCGTGTAAACGGTGCGTAAACCCTTGCGTACCGATTTGAGATCCTTGTCGTCGACAAAGCGGGTAGAACTACGCACTTTATGCACGATACACTTCTGGATAATTGCCAGGGGTAAACCTCTGAAATGGCTTCGCTAAAGCCGGCCAAATCGTCCGTACAGAAGACCAATACATCTTCCACGCCCCGTTCTTTAAATCTTCCAAAACCAGACCCCAGCGGCTAGCACCCTCATTTTCATTGATATACAGGCCCAACAAGTCGCGCTGACCCTCCGCATCAATCCCGTACACCGTGTAGAATGCCCGACTAGTGTATTGCCCTTCGTAGCGCACCTTAAAATGCACCGCATCCAAATAGATGATCGCATACATCGAGCGCAAACGACGGCTGCGCCAGGACTGTATTTCCGGAAGCACTTTGTCCGTAATGGCGGAAATCTTGCCCGCAGAAACCGATATACCGTATAACTTGGCTAACAATCGACGTACATCCTCTACGGAATTGCCCTGAGCATATAAAGCGATAATTTGCTCGTCTACTCCACTGGACAACTCCCGCTGACCCTTTTCTAACAACTCAGGCTCAAAGTCCCCATTGCGGTCCTGAGGTGTCCGGATCGATAGCGGTCCCGCAGCAGACAATACCTGCTTTGACGTGTAGCCGTTGCGCTTGTTCTCCTGACCCGAGGCGCGTTCTTCATCCAGAAAATCGGTAGCCTCACCATCCAACATCTTGTTCACCATCGATTGGAGTAACTCACTAAATACACTACCTTCACTCAGCAAAGGCTTTTTTGAATACAAGTGTTCTACCATGCGATCGCGTAGATTGGCATCCGGGATTAAGTCCTCAAGTGTCTCTTTCTTTTTCTTCTTTGCCATAATGCGTTAAGTTAAGCAGACACACTTTAATGAACAGTCTCGGAATATCTTGAAAAATCTCTAGGCATTTGGGGGAAAGTATTACCACCAGAGCATCCTGATTTAGCACGATTGTACAATAATATTGCCATCACCTACGGTGCAATTGGCGAACATCAGGACCGCTTGGAGTACGATGAAAAATCTCTGGCAATTTGGAAAAAAATTTTGCCGCCAGAACATCCTGATTTAGCACGATCGTACAACAACCTGGCAGAAGCTTACGGTGCAATAGGTGAACATCATAACCGCCTGAAGTACAATGAGAAAGCCCTGATTATTCGTGAAAAAATATTGTCATCGGACCATCCAGATTTAGCAGTATCGTACAATAACCTAGCCGAAACCTACGGTGCCTTGGGAGAGCATCAAAAAAGGTTAGATTATAATAAAAAAGCTCTTTCCATTCGTGAAAAAGCATTTTCGCCGGAGCATCCTGATTTAGCACTATCCTTCAATAATCTTGCTTGGACTTACCACGACTTAGGTGATTTGAACAACGCCGTAAATTATATGCGCAAGGCAGTAGCCATTTGGGAAAAAACATTACCGGATACGCATCCGTATGTGGAGGAGTCAAAAAGGGACTTGGCTACTTTAGAGGAAAAACTGCGCAAACAAAAAGGCTAAGATCAAAGCAAATTTTCCATACGGTTATCAATAACCAGAACGATATGGATATCTGAATCCTGCAACGCATAGACCAGGGAGACGTTTTTGGTGATTACACAACGTCGCAGGCCTGGAAGCGTGGGTGTTGGCGGGCACAAATGATTGTGTTTCTTCAACCGCTTCAGGAGCTTTTCCAGTTTTTCATCCAATTCAAGCGCAGCAGCAGTTGAAAAATAGTACGTCGTTTCTAAAATGGCGAGATAGGCGGCTTCTGCCTTGGGCGACCAAATAATTTCAGGCATTATAGTGTTATTGGGCGCTGCGCAAATCCTGTAACAACTGTTTCACGTTTGACCGAACCTGTTCATGCGAGATGCCTTTGCCATCGGCCAGTTGCTTTCGACCTTCCAAAATGAGCTGGCGCTCTTTTTCAGATATTTCCTGCCACCAGTCTTTTTCCTCACGGATGATTCCAAACCACTCCAGCAGAAGCGCCAGCTTGGCCGGATCATCGGTCTCCGAAATCATGCGCAAGAGATCGTTTTTTAATTCGATGGTCGTCATAGTCAGCAATGTTTTAACAAAAATAAGCCCTTCTGAGAAAAAATCTACATTTCTATGCTACCCAAAGGGGTTTTGCCATGGCGGTATCATTACAATTTACCAGTAATTTATTTCAATATTTCCATCCCAGAGACAAGACATGGAGCGCACAAAGGAATTACTCCGTGCGCTCCATGTCTCGTGGTAAATAACATGCTCTACGACGGCATCACCAGATTTAATCCCCTCACTTCAAAATCACCAACTTCTCAAAATCACTCTCCGCCGTAGCCGTATTCCCGCTGATATCTGTGCCGCGCACCTTCACCCGATAAAGGTACACCCCGCGTGCGAGGGTATCGTTGTATTCGTCTTTGCCATCCCAGGCGATGTCGGTTACCCGGAAGCCTTCGGCAGTGGTGCTGTGCAGGATCGTTTTAACAAGTTTTCCGGATACGGAGAAAATGCTGATCTGCACATCGAGCAGCTGGCCCGACAGGTTGTGCTCAAACTGGAAGTTCGTGTTGGTCGTGAAGGGATTGGGGTAGTTGAGCACATGCGCAAGGGCAGCCTTCCCATCTTCCGCCACGACAAATTCCGTGTAGCCTTCGCCGGAGTTGTTGGCAATGTCCCAGCCTTTGACGCGCAGCTTGTGGCGGCCCGGCGTGAGGTTGCGCAGCGGGTACAGCGCCTTGCCTTTTTGGGCGTTATCCTGTTCGCTTTCGTAGAAATCGTTGAGCACGATGGTCTCCAGCACGTTGTCGTCGAGCACGGCGGTGAGGTCGTGGCCCAGGCTGGTGCCGGTGACGTTCATGCCGTAGTCATCGGAGCACTTGACGAGAATCTTGGGACTTTTATCCGTAATCCCGCCAAAAACAAAAGCATCCGTATTGAGGAAAACCTCCACGAGCGGCGGCGTGTCGTCTTTCACCAGATTGGCCGTGCCACCTACGATGATCTCCGTGTCGGCGCCGGCAGCATCGATCGGTGTACCGTCTTCGGCGTAGTAGCTGATCTTGGCGTTGCCGTAGGCGTAGTTGATGTCTTTAGGCACAACGAAATTGACCTTGAAGCGGCCGTTGGTCACAGTAGCGCTGCCTTTGAACAAAATATTGCGTTGCACATTGAAGCTGCGCACCGGACTGCCCGGGTCTTGCCCCAGCGTTTGCAAGGTTTGTTTTTTATCAAACAGCGTCACGAACACGCGGCCGTTGAACGACGGCAGGAAGTTGCCGAGCGAGTCGGTCAGCTCGCCTTCCAGTTCAACTGGCATCAGTGCCTTCAGCGTGTCAGGTTGTGCCGGATTGAAATCTTTGCCATTGATTTTCGTGGTGCGCACGCGGTGCTCCGGCAAGGCCAGGTACATGGCCGGGTCGCCCAGCAGGGTGAAGCGACGGGCGTTGTCTTCCGAGCCACCGGTCAGCGTGTTTTTCGAATCCTTCAAAATATCCCCCAGCGTGCGGTAGCGGCCGTCGGCTTGCCGGTGGAAAATGACCTCCTGGACAGCGTCGGTCAGTTTGTTGTTGCCGTCGATGTACACGGCGCGGACGGTCGTGAACAGCCCCACGGCGCCGGATTTGGCTTTCAGGAGTGCCTGTTCGCCGCCGGTCAGCGTGGTGTAGTCGTCATAGCCACCGAACGAGCAGGTGGCAGTGATGATGAGCGTGTAGCGGTCGATGTTTTCCCAGCCGGCGATGTCGTTGTTGTCGATCACGCGCTCCTGAGCCCAGCCGCGCGGTCCACCGTGGCCGATGTATTGCGCCAGCAGGCCGCCTTTGAAAATATTGGCGTTGATGGCTGCCTTTGCATCGGGGATGCGTTTTTCGCTGGACGTGGCCACCTGCTGGTAGGCATCGAAATAGATTTTTTCGGTGTTAAACCATTTTTCCGTGTTCTCCGCCGCCGTGGCCAGCTTGTCGGCCTGGTTGATATGGACGTTGAAATCTTCGTCGTCGCCAAAGTAGAGCAGGCGCAGGTGCCAGTCGCCAAGCGTCGACGGGTTGTTGTCGTAGTCCATGATCTTGGTGACGACCGCTTGGGCCTCCTCGGGCGTGCGTGGCGTCAGGCGACCCACGGCGATGTCGAGTGCGCCGTCGAGCGCACCGCTTTCGCCGTCGCTGAGCAGGGCGAAATAATCATCGGACGGAAAGGAGTAAATGGGGTTGTACGATTGGTAGGTTTCGAATACCGGGATGTAGTCGACGTTGTCCTCACTGTTGGTGTTGTTGCGCGGATCGAAGGAGCCGTCGCCGAACAAGAGCAGGTAATCGAACTTATTGGGGTTGCGCTCGAGCAGCATCCGCGCAAAATCGCGGATCGCAGTCGGGTCTTTGGCGCCCGAGGAAAATTCGTTGTACAGCTGGTCGACGCGTACAGTGGCTACATCAAGGCCGCTGTAGTTGCGCCGGTGTTCGGCAAGCGTTTGCACCGCAGCTTCAAAGTCGGGGTGGTAAACAATGACCATGTGGAGGTTTTCAAGGCCGTGCAGGTTTTGGTTGTCAATTTTTCCGACGGTTTTTTCCGGTTTTGGGAGTGCGCCATTGTCGTAAAAAGCAATAAAGTTGCGCAGGATACCCTGGGTGCTTACGCCAAATTCCAGGGTATTGGTGGAGCTCTGGGTTACCTGTTTTTTGGGCGCTTGCGGGTTGGTGATATCCCACACGGTCGCCGAACCGCTCAGGCCGCTCAGGCGGAAAGTGGTAGCGTCCTGGCTGAGGGTTTGCAGGTCGCGAAACTCCATCGTCTGACCGCTCATTTGCAGGCGGCGGCGGGCGTTCACTTCGAGGTAATCGAGCCAGCCTTCGCTGCTTTGCGATGCTTGCAAATACCGGACAGCGACCGGAATCGAATTGCCGGCTTCCGTCTGGAAGGTGCCGCTGATCAGGCCGTTGGCGGCAAAATCAGCCTCGTTGTTGCTCACCGGAACCCCGTTGATATTGCGGGTAAAACTGGCGCTGCCGGCCTGGATTTGCAGGGTAGTGGTCACGGCAGCGCGGCCGGCAAATTCGGAGCGCAGGCGGGCATCGGCGCCGGCAACCAGGTTGGGGAAGTTGAGGGTATAGCTGCGCTCGCGGGTTTGAAAAAAGTAATCGCCAAACCAGCGTTTTCCGGAGCCCTGGGCAGAGTTGAAAAAGTCCAGCAGGTTCACTTTCTCATCCTCGATGCGCTGCACATCGTCAAATTCCTCGGTCACAAACGATGCCGGCACGCTGGCCTGCTCGCTGACACGCAGCCCCTGGCCGGCGCTGGTTTTGATGAAATAATAGGCATAGCGATCGTACAAATGCTGTTGAATGGTCAGTTCAGGGTCGACAGCGCTGGGCTTGTAGGTCCAGGGCGCGGGCCCGACGGCGTAAAACAGGATGTAGTCGCTGTTGTCAAATTTACCGTCGGCCTCTCCAACCACCACGATGGAATTTTCGATCAGGTCGTCGGGGCGGGGCGTGTCGGTGCGCTCGGGCAACATAGCGCCGCCGTTGCCGTACAGGCGGATGGTGCGCGGGTCAATTGTTTCCAGGTTTGTTATGCCAAGTTCGTTTTTCAGAAAATTAAAATCCAGCTTGTACACGCCGCTGTTGCTGACGCCAAATTTGTACACCGTGCCGTTGCTCAATGCCGAGGTATAGGTGAACGGCCCGCGCGGCTTTACAGGTACCGGCTGCGCCGAAATCTGTACGCGGATGGTGAAACTTACCGCACGCTCGTAGCCGTTGCCGGCCTTCCGGATTGGCCAGCATTTTACCCGTCCGAAAAAGCGGTTGCGCTCCTGTTCCACACTGACGTGCAGGTTCATGTCCTGCCCCAATACCGCCAGATCGGGATTGCCCGTGAGGTCGATCGGTTCGTACTGCACGGCCACCAGCTCAGCATTCAGCGTCGAGCTGCCGGGCAAGGCAAAGCGCTCGGAAAACACCGGCAGGGTGGGGGCTTCATCACTAAAGCTGGCATCGGCAAACCGCCACTGCGACACGGTTTCGCCATTGGAAAGCGTGTAGCGGTAGGGTTCGGTTTCCCAAGTCAATTGTTGCTGAATGGTATGCGTGGATTGCGCAAATAGCGCCGTAGCGCCAAACAGGAGGAGGGGTAAAAGCCGGAATTTCATCATCAAAAAAAACAATTTGGTGAATTTGCTGGATTGGCGCCACAGACGGGCCCCGGGGTTGCCCGGGGTGACGCGTTTTGTCCAAGACTAACAATTTTTTTGGGGAAAGGATCATGATGTCGGCGTGACTTCGAGTCTGATGTCGTCAACTTAGCGTAATAGAACGCGGATAACGCGGATTCGCCTACGGCGAACCACAGATTGGCGCGGATTTTCCCAAGCCGGCACAAAAAAATCCGTGAAAATCTGCGTTTTTGCCGCAGGCAAAATCCGTGTCATCCGCGTCCTATCAACTCTAGTACTCCTAAAGTTGATTTGAGTTAAGCCGATACTAAATCCTTACACTACCACAACCATCAACACCTGCAAAATACGATTGCCATCCCAAACCAACACCCGGTAGGTTCCGGCAGTTCGAGGTCCCGGCATATCGACTTGAGCGCTTCCCGGAGCAATTTCAAGCCGCTGCACCACCTGCCCCAACGCATCCACCAGCCACACCGATTCCGGGGCGTCGTTACCCACCCAATGCAAGCTGAATTCCCGCCCGGCATGCACCGGATTTGGCGCCAGCCAAAAAACCGGCGCCTCGTTCCCTGAAGTTGCCGTACCCACCGTAAAACCCACTTCAGCGGTGAAAAGCGCAAAACAACCACACGGGTCGGTCACCGTGGTCACGTAATTGCCCGGGAGGAGGTTGGTTTGGGCGGGACCGTTCCAGGCGTATACGCCCATGCAGGTCAGCACGCTGTCGATCCGGATTTCTCCATCGGCCTGCATGGGGCCGGTGGCCGGCGTGACGGTGTAGTACACCTCCACTTCCTGCGCTGCGGGCACTTCGATCAGCGCCGACGCTGCGCAACCCAGCGCATCCGTTACCGTCACCGGATAGGTGCCTGCGGGAACCGAGAATAAAAAGTTGCCGCTATTGCCGTTTTCCCAGGCAATCTGAACAGGGCCTGTGCCACCGCTGATGCTCACGCCGGCCACGCCGGTGCTTTCGCCCACACAGTTTGGCGCAGCCGAGCTGGGCAGTAGCACCAGTGGCGGCAGGGATGGAATGATCACGGTATCGATGGCTCCATGGCCGGCCGCATCGATAAAGGAAAACACATAGGCGCCGGGCACCAGGCTATCGGTGCGGGTACCAAAGGTGCCTCCCATCGACCAGGCGATGAACACCGGAGCACAGTTGGAACCGCCGAAGACTACGGCACCGTCGGGCGAATCGGGGCAGGAGGCCGGGATGATGCTGGTGGGTACAAAACCAAGGTCGTGCTCGTAGGGGCCCAGGTCGACGCGCCCGGCGCGGATACGGGGCTGCCCGTCCAGGTCGGAGCCCAACCCGGCCACCAGGGCGTTGTCGCCGGCGTTGATGGCCTGCGAGCAGGGATTGAGGTGAAAATCGCCATTGGGCGGGTCGGCAAAGAAGGGATTTCCGTTGAAAATTGCCGTGGTATCGCAGATACTGGCCGGCCCGAAATGGCTGCAATCGGGGCGGTTGATCAGGCTGCTTTGAATGCGCAGGGGTTGGCTTCGGTTGAAAAACGGAGCATTCCCGCCTGTTTTTACCACAATTGAATTTTGGAGCAACAAGGTATCGGCGCTGTTACCGGCCAGGAACAACTCCGATTCGCTGTTTTCATAAAAAAGGCACTGCCGAAAACGCAGTTCGCCCAGCGGTGACAGCAGAGTGGTAGCCAGCACACTCCCCGGCCCGGCGGTGTTTTGAATAAACCGGCATTGCTCAAAACGGAGCGGGCAGTAGGAGTCGCCATTCAGGATGTTGATGCAGCCGCCCTCGCTGGCCGAGTTTCTTAAAAAGGAGCAGTTGAAAAACTGGAGTCCGGTGACGGAATTGGAGGGAAAATAATCCACAGCGCCGCCATCGAGGTTGCCGGTAGTGAAGTTTTCGGAAAAGGTGCAGGCGTCGAAACGGACCGTATGGCTCAGGTTGGTGCCAAACAGGCTGATCGCGCCGCCACTGCCGGCAAACACGCTGTTTTTTTCAAAACGGCAAGCCTGGATCTCGATAACCTGGTGGTGCTCGACGTAAAGTGCGCCGCCGCCAATGCGGCCAAAGTTTCCGGAAAACACAGCGTTTTCCATTTGAAATGCCTCCGGCTGGAGCGCGTAGTTTTCCACGACCAGGGCGCCGCCTTTAAAAAAGGCGCTGTTATTTTCGAAACGGCAGTTTTCCACGCGTACAGCTGTTTTGCCGTTGTCGCGGCCATTGGCGTACACGGCGCCGAAATGGTCGGCGCGGTTGTTCCGGATGACGCAGTTGGCGATGGTCAGGTAGGCGAAGTTGCCGGTACCCTGGCCGTCGAGGTAAATGGCGCTGCCGGAGTGACCCCGTTCGTGCGCGAATACGTTGACATTGTCGGGGTTGTTGGCATTGGCGCGTTCGAGGATGAAGCCATCGAAGCGGGTGGTCATACCGGTTTTGGTCAGGTAGAGCAGGTTGTAACTGTTGTCGGTGGAATCGTTCGGTGCCCCGATGTTCCCGCTGAGCACGGTGGGGTAGGCCACCCAGTCGCGCTGGTTGAGTTGGGTTTCGGTGCCGGCAAAGCCGCCAAAAACCCGGATGCCGTTGCGCAGCACAAAAGCGGCATAGCGATCGGTGCCCGAGCCGGGTTTGTAGGTGCCCTGGCTGACCCAAACGGTGTCGCCAAATTGTGCAGCGTCGAGTGCGTCCTGCAAAAAGGGCGTGGCGGTGGCCCAACTGGAAGCATCGGCTCCAACCGGGGAAGCGCCGGCGCGAACATACCAGCGGGTTTGGGCAAAAGTTTGGGAAAAAAGGGTAGAAAAGATGAGGAGTAAAACAAACGTCGGTCTCATAAGCGGATGATTTGTACTGTCCCTAAAACGGGCTCCGAAAAGTAGGGAGAATTTGCTGTCGGCCAGGTCAATTGCCGCTGGAATGCAGTTTTCGTCATTCAGGTGACGGGAAGAATGTACACTAAGCGGGATGCCCCTTTTCAAATTTCTAATTTCAAATTTGACATTTCAAATTAAAGAAACTACCCGATCCGGGAACCTCCATTCAATTTGAAATTGGAAAAGAAAAATTTGAAATTGGAAAAGTGCCCCTGGGCATAAAACCAAAACCCGGCTCAGCGCACCGCCAGCCGCGCCAGCAGATCCTCCTTTTTCCGGCGTGCCACATCCACCTCGCTGCCATCGGTGAGTACGAGAATGCCGCCTTCGCCACGGACGTATTTTGCCACAAAACGCAGATTGACCAAGTGCGATTTGTGCACCTTGAAAAAGTCGGGGCTGTCCAGCATACTTTCCAATTCGCTGAGATTTTTCGAGGCCACCAGTTTTTGATTGTTTGTCAGAAAAATAGTGGCATAGCTGCCGGCGGCTTCAGCCCGGATGATGTCCGTTTGTGGGATAAACAACACCCCTTCGGAGGTGGGGACAGCCAGTTTTTTTTCTTTATCCTGCAGGCTTTGCAGTGATCGGAGCAGGGCCGCAACGCCATCCTGTGCAACGGCGGGTTGTGCCTGTTTTTTCGGCATTTTTTGGCGAAGCCGGTCCAGTGCCGCGGCCAGTTCGGTTTCCTGCACGGGTTTGAGCAGGTAATCAAAAGCGCCGCCCCGGATGGCTTCGATGGCGTACTCGGAGTGGGCCGTGGTAAAAATCACCTGAAAGGGCGCATCGGCGCCTAATTGTTGCAGTAGTTCAAAGCCGGTGGCGCCGGGCATTTCTACATCGAGAAAAAGCACGTCGGGCTGGTGCTGCTCCAGCGCGGTCAGGGCTTCTTCCACGGATCCGCACTCGGCAAGAATGGTAATGCCGTCGTCGTAGCGAAGCACTTTGTGGCGCAGGAGGGTACGTGCCGATTTTTCGTCGTCAACAAGGATGGCTTTCATGTATGGATTGTCGTTGCATCATTAATATCATTCCGGTCCTGGTTATTGGTATATTCCAACGGCAGCAAAATGGTTACCAGGGTGCCGGTCTTGTCCGTACCGGAAAGATCGGTAATTTCTACCGTATAATCCTGGTTGCCGGGTGTATTCAGCAATTCGACTCGCTGGCTAGTAAGCCGGGAACCCAGCGATTGTTTTTTGCCGCTGATGCGGGTGCGGGCATTGATCTCGGCGGCCTGGGCACGGCCAATGCCATTGTCTTCAATTTCGCAGTGCAGGTATTTTTTGCCGTCGGCGGCAGTTTCGGGGCGAAGCCGTACGGTCAGCAGGCCCTTTCGGTCGTGTAAATGGCGGAGGCCGTGCAGGATGGCATTTTCAGCGAAAGGTTGCAGGATCATGGGAGGCAGGTAGCAGTGGTGCTGCTCGAGTTCGGGGTCGACGTCGATGCGGTAGGTAAAGCGGTCATCGAGCCGGATCACTTCGAGCTGGAGGTACAGTTCGAGGGCTTCCAGTTCGGCTTTCAGGGCAATTTTCGGGTGCTGGGAATTTTCGAGCACCAGGCGTACCAGCTTGGAAAATTTTTGCAGCAGGGCGGATGCTGCATCGGGGTTTTCCTCAATGATCAGTGCCTCAATGGTGTTGAGGGCATTGAAAATAAAGTGGGGATTCATTTGCGAGCGCAGCGCCTTGTTTTCCAGTTCGGCTTTCAGGGCGCGCAGGCGGTTCAGCTCATTTTTGGCGGCTTCCTGTTTGAGCAGGTTGGTCAACCGGGTGCGGAAGTAGGTAACAATGCCGGCGATCAGCGCCAGCAAAACAAGCAGCCTGAACCACCAGGTTTGGTAAAATGCCGGCTCGATGATAATGTTCAGCACCAGTTCGTCGGTGGAAGCCACCCCGCTGTTGTTGCGTGCGCGCACCCGAAACGCATACTTGCCGGGCGGCACCCGGGTATACGATACTTCCGCCTTGTTGCCTGCCGCGATCCAGCCCGGGTCGATGTTGCCGAGTTGGTAGAAGTACTGGTTGCGGTTGGCCTGACTGAAGTTGAGCGCAGCAAAATGAATAGTGAAAAAATTCTGATCGTGCTGCAGGCGGATTTCCGGTTGTACGTTCAGGTCTTTTTCGGTTTGGTACGATTTTCCAAAAAGATCAAACCCGGTAAACGCCAGTACGGGCGGGGTGTGGTTGTGGTAAATGGCATTGGGGTGAAACGAATAAAACCCCTTGGTTTGGCCCACAAATATTTCGCCGCTGGTGCACCAACGAAATCCCTTGCGGCGCAGGTAAGTATCGGCAAGACCGTCGCTTTCGTCGTAGGTTTTGAACGTTTGGGTTTCCGGCCGGAACACGGAGATGCCTTTTTCAGTGGCTACCCAGAGCGTTCCATCAGGCGCCAGCGCCAGCCTGTGTATGCTGTTGAAGGCCAGGCCGTTTTTTACGGTGTAACTGGGCAGCATTGCATTGGCCGGGGTACCCAGCGGAATCCGGTGCAGTCCCCGGCTTGCCGTGCCCACCCAAACGCTGTTGCCGGCGCCGTGTTCGATCGCGGTCACGTAATCTTCGGCGAGGCCCGTCTTTTTTCCCGGTTGGTGCCCGTAGCGGATAAATTTGTTTAGCAGCGGATAAAAACAAAAAACACCGGCTTCTTTGGTGGAAAACCAGACCTGCTCTTCAGGTGGAACAGCCCCGGACGCTGCCCGGTTTTTTGCCGGAACCTCCGCCGGCGCCGAAAAGCAAACCAGGTCGACTATTTGGGTGCGCGCGCCATCAAAATCATCACCCCGGAGGAAATGGTCGACAGTGTTTTTCTGGAAATTGATCCGGAACAAGCCGCCCTGCGTCGTAGCTACCCAAATGTTACCGGCGTGGTCTTCCGCCAGGTCGTTGATGGTATAGCCTTGCAGGGTAGCGGCATCCGGATGCCGGAACGGACTGAGGCGGTGCTGCCCCGGATTGTATTGAAACAAACTCGTTCCGGCTCGGGGTTGCCCGCCGATCCAGACCCTCCCGCGCCGGTCGATCAACACCCGGTTGAAGTGGGCAATACCGCCATTCTCGAGCCCCACCGCATATTTCAACCGGTAGGGCGATTGCCCCGACAATTGCACCGGCTCCACGCGCTGTACCGGCTCGTACACGTACAGGCCCCGGCAGCCCGTGGTGACCACGTAAAGTTCCTGCCAGTTGCTGTTCCAGGCAAAGTCCTGTGGTTCATTCACGGTTTGGCTTTGACAGCCGTCGGCCGGGAGCGGGGTGTAGTCGAACACATTGCTGGCCGGTCCCAACAGGCTGATGCCGTTTTTGTGGTTAAAAATCCAGAGCAGGCCAGTGGGGTCGCGGTAGAGGCCGTTGGCCGACTGGTTGGTTTGGCCGGCAAGCAATTTGGATTGGGTGTTGAAAAACCGGTATGCCTTTGTTTTTAGATCAAAAATGCCAAAACCCAGGTCGAGCGAAGCGACCCAAAATTCGTGGGCCGATTTTCGGGAAATATCGGCAATGAGGTTGGTGGAGAGGTTGCGGCGGGCCCAGGCTTCAGGCAGGGGCGGAAAAAATTGCCAGCGACCTGTTTTTTTATCCATCAGGGCGATACCGCCGCCATCGGTAGCAACCCACACCACGCCGGGCGTATCGGCGAGCACGTCGTTGCAGGGCATTTCAGTGGGGAAGTGTTCGAGGCGGCCGCTTTTTTTGTGAAACCTGAAAATACCGTCGTTGGCTGCCAGCCACAGCACCGTGGAGTCGTTGCTATCGGAGGCGATATCGGTCACGGAATTGCGCTTCAGGCGATCTTCGGCGGTCGTCAGGTTTTGCGCCAGCGCAACGTTTTGAAAGCGTTCGGTTTTGGGGTTGAAGCGGCTCAGGCCGCTGCTCAGGCCGCCTACCCAGATGCTGCCATCGGCATCGATCAGGAGGTTGGTCAGGTCGTTTCCGGGGAGGGTAGTGGAATCGCGGGGGTCATTTTGATACCAGGTAAATTCACCCGTTACGGGGTTAAAGCGGTTGAGCCCGCCACCGACGGTGGCTACCCAGAGGTTTCCGTGTGCATCCTCATCCAGATCGAAAACAGTTGGAGCGCTCAGGCCGGTGCTGTCGTCGAGGTAAGGGTATACGTTAAACCGGACGCCATCATAGCGCGCCAGGCCGTCCTGCGTGCCAAACCACAGGAACCCGCGTTTGTCGCGCAGTGCTGTGTGGCAGAAATTGTGCGGCAGGCCGTTGTCTTTGCTTAGGTAGGTAAAATTGAAGGGGTAGGCATCCTGCTGGGCCGTTAAGGCAGGGGAACTCAACAGGCCAAGCATCCAACACAGCCAAAGACCGCTTTTTCGAAGCAGGATCGATAATCGGCATGTACGCAGTGCTTTCAATAGTTGGCTCACGAGGTCAAAAGTAACCTGTCAGTCCAAATTTCTGGTAATAAAGGCCTGCTGTACGGCTTGTCTTTTTAACTAAAAACCGAACCAGACAGGTTATAATGCAAATTCTGCCGTTGGCAAACTACATCCTGCCGCAGGCAAAAGCCGGCTTGTGTCCGGCAATCGGCGGGCACACCTTTGTTTCACAAGAAAACACAAACAAGCAGTTCCCGTGAACATCAAATGGAATGGTGCTGCATCCTAAGACCCAAGCCGGCCCCATCCGGCAAGCCAAATGAAAAGTAGGAGGATACGTAACTTGCACCAAGCGCGACGAGGTAAACTTGTCGCGCTTTTTTTTTGCCCAGGCATGAATGCCTGGGCTAAGAACTGCCTGGGCTAAGAACTGCTTGGGCTAAGAACTGCTTGGGCTAAGAAATACCTGGGCTAAGAAATACCTGGGCTTTCTAAAAGAGAAGTGTGTGTTTTCAAGGCAGCTGGAGAAACCAGCTCTTACAGGTTTAAATTTTATGTGTTTCGGCTATGCATTTCATCTCAATCGCGCTTCTCAGCCCAGGCATTTATGCCTGGGACAAAAAATCTGCCGTTTACAAACCGTATCCCGCCGTTGGCAAAACCCCGCTTGAATCCAGCCTTGTGGCCCTGCACCTTTGTCTCAAGCAATCACCAAAACGAATCAACAATGAAAGCCCGCACCCTCGTATCCGCCGCAAGTTTTCTGCTTCTCTTGGCAGCCTGTAAAAAAGAAGCATTGCCCGAAGTGCAAGGCGCACTGATGGATTCGACAACCAGCGACCGCTGCGGGTGCATGGCCCCGGTTGAAACGGAGGCGCGCAATGCTTCTGATGTTTCTGTGGATTTGCATTGGAACAACATGCCCGAATCGGTGGCTTATCTGGTGGAAGTTGCCAGTCAATTCGATGCGACGGAAGATTTTGCGCCTTTTTATTATAAAGCCATCATCGAAGGCACACGCACAACGGTGAATCAGCTCGAACCAAATACCCGCTACTTCTATCGTATCACCACGATCTGTGGCAATGATGAAAGCGAACCATCGGACACAAGGTCCTTTGTTACCGCCGATTTTCACCACGGAGATCCGGAACCCAAAAAGACCACCATCAAACTGGCCAATGTGAAAACTAGCCTTTAAAAACCACCCTTTAAGACCACCTTGGCAACCTTCATTTTAAACCAGGCCCCATTAAACCTAAATTTTAGCACGACATAACTGAGCAGAGCATTTAACACACCCGGAGCGCGATGAGGTAAACTTATCGCGCTTTTTCTTTTTCCCAGGCATAAATGCCTGGGCTGAGAAGTTTACTTTTGGCATGAAAGCCTGGGCTTAGAATTTTCCATTTGGGCTGGGATGTCTGGATGGAGAGATCTGATTACCTGGTGTGGATATTTGGGCTGATGTTTGGTTTAAAATACCGACTTTTGCCCACCCAAACACATACACCGCTTTATCCATGCCTACGACCACAGCCTTGATCAAATACACCAAAAAAGGCCTTTCGAAAGATACCCTGCTTCGGCTCCACGCCCAATTGCTCAAACCCCGTCTCATTGAAGAAAAAATGCTCAACCTGCTTCGGCAGGGCCGCATCAGCAAGTGGTTCAGCGGCATCGGGCAGGAAGCGATCTCGGTCGGCGCTGCCAGTGCATTGCTCCCCGACGAGATGATCTTTACCATGCACCGCAATCTGGGCGTATTCACCGCCCGTGAAGTGCCGCTCGACCGCCTGTTTTGCCAGTGGCAGGGCAAGCCATACGGTTTCTCCAAAGGGCGGGAACGCTCCTTTCACTTCGGTACAATGGAACACCACATCGTGGGCATGATCTCCCACCTGGGACCGCAGCTATCGCTGGCTGCCGGGGTAGCCCTGGCGCATAAACTGCGCAAGGAAAAACGCGTATCACTGGCCTTTACCGGCGAGGGTGGCACCAGCCAGGGTGAATTTCACGAAGCGCTCAATGTAGCCGCTGTGTGGAAACTGCCCGTCATTTTTATCATCGAAAACAACGGTTACGGGCTCAGCACCACCACCAACGAGCAATACGCTTGCAAAAATCTGGTGGACCGCGCCGTGGGTTACGGCATGCGCAGCGCCCAAATCGATGGCAACAATATTTTGGAAGTCTATTCCACCATTCAAAAGATTGCCGGAGAACTGCGCGAAAACCCGGAGCCTTTCCTGCTCGAGTGCATGACCTTCCGCATGCGCGGCCACGAAGAAGCCAGCGGCACCAAGTACGTACCGCAGGAACTCATGGACGCCTGGGCGCAAAAAGACCCGCTCCACAACTATGAAAACTGGCTGCTGGAGCAAGGGTTGCTAACAGAATCGCAAGCGCAGGATATGCGCAAGCAGTACAAAAAAGACATCCAGGATGCTGTGGAGGTGATGTTCAGCATGCCGGAGCCGGAGCCGGACACCGCTGCCGAACTGCGCGATGTGTATGCTTCACCCGCCGAAGCCTTGGCGAAGGAGGGTGTAACGCCGTCGAACCGACGGCCTGAAACGGATGCTCAAGCCGTCGAACCGACGGCGTTACGTTTCATCGACGCCATCACTGCCGGCCTCCGCGAAGCCATGCAGCGCCACCCCGAACTGGTGCTCATGGGGCAGGATATAGCCGAATACGGCGGGGTATTCAAAATTACGCAAGGCTTCGTCGAAGCCTTCGGCAAAGATCGCGTGCGCAACACGCCGCTTTGCGAGAGCGCTATTGTGGGCATTGCGCTGGGCCTCAGCCTGAAAGGCACGAAGAGCATGATGGAGATGCAGTTTGCAGACTTTGTGACCTGCGGTTTCAACCAGATCGTGAACAACCTGGCCAAACTGCACTATCGCTGGGGGCAAAATGCCGACGTGGTTATCCGCATGCCAACGGGTGGCGGCACGGGCGCAGGGCCGTTTCACTCGCAGTCCAACGAGGCCTGGTTTACCCACGTGCCCGGCCTGAAAGTAGTGTACCCCAGTACGCCCGCCGATGCCAAGGGTTTGCTGCTGGCCGCCTTTGAAGACCCCAACCCGGTGATGTTTTTTGAACACAAAGCCCTCTACCGCAGCGAGAGCGGTCCTGTTCCCGAAGGGTTTTATACCGTGGAGATCGGCAAGGCCCGGCAGGTACGGCGGGGTAGCCAGGTGAGCATCCTTACCTACGGCCTGGGGGTGCGCTGGGCAGAAACCGTAGCCGCTGAAATGGGGCTCGACGCCGATATTCTCGACTTGCGTTCTCTCCTCCCGCTCGACTATGAGGCCATCGCCGACTCCGTGCGGCGCACCAACCGGGTGCTCATCCTGCACGAAGACACGCTGTTCGGCGGGATCGGCGGCGAACTGGCGGCCTGGATTTCAGAGCACCTCTTCGAGCATCTGGACGCACCGGTGATGCGCGCGGCCAGTTTGGATACGCCGGTGCCGTTTGCCATTCCGCTGGAGCAAAACTTTTTTCCGGTCCAGCGGCTGAAGGGGCAGTTGGAGCAGTTGGTGGGGTATTGAGTTTTTTCACCGTGGAGACATGGAAATTACTTCAAATAAGCCGCCTGCTCATATTCAAAGAATTTCCGAAGTTTGACCTCAAAAAAACTCCCAATGCAAGCACTCATCATCGGCGGCGGTATCATCGGCCTGAGCACGGCCTTCTACCTCCAGGAAGACGGCTGGCAGGTCACCGTACTGGAAAAAGGCGACCTCAGCGACAATTGCTCTTTCGGCAACATGGGCTACCTCTCCCCCTCGCACTTCGTACCCCTGGCCGCTCCGGGCATTATCAGCCAGGGCCTGTTTTGGTTATTTCAGAAAAAAAGTCCGTTCTACGTACGGCCCGTACCGAGCCTGGCTTTAATCGACTGGGGTTTGAAATTCCTGCGCGCCGCCACGCCGGAACATGTGGATCGCAGTGCCCGCCCCTTGCTCGATTTGTTGCTTTTGTCAAAAACTCTGTTCCAGGATTGGGCAGCATCCGGCGACCTGCAATTCGGCCTCACTGAAAAAGGCTGTCTGATGTACTACCAAACGGAGAAGTACGAAAAAAGCGAACTGGAAACGGCCAAAAAAGCCGAGCAATTGGGCTTGCAGGTGGAAGTGCTTGGCCGTGAGCAGGTGCAAACCATCGAGCCCGACGCCCGCCCCGATGTGCGCGGCGGTGTGCTGTACAAAGACGACGCCCACCTCAACCCCAACATCCTGATGCAACAACTCCCGGCCCTGCTCGAAAAGCGCGGCGTAAAAATTATCCGGAATGCCGAAGTGACCGGCTTTGAACGCCAGGGCGGCAAAATCACCGCCGTGCATTACCGGCAGACTGACACGTCCTCCTTTGCCAAGGCTACGGCGGACACGCAAGATGCCCAGGTTGTGCTTGCTGCCGGTTCCTGGTCGCCACAGGTAGCACGTCTGGCCGGCGAGCATCTGCCGCTCATGCCCGGTAAGGGCTACTCCATGACCATCGACAATACGGTGCAACAACTGCATTACCCCTGCATTTTGGCGGAAGCCAAAGTAGCGCTCACACCCTGGCCTAACCGCCTGCGCATCGGTAGCACCATGGAAATCGGGCCGATCAATGACCGCATCCTGCTCGCCCGTGTGCAGGGTATCCTGGAAGCCGTGCCGCGTTTTATGCCGGGCCTGGCGCGCGATCCCGCCTTTCAGGCCCTGGCCGATCCGGCACAACTAAAAGCACAAGCACGCCAAAAAGTGTGGTACGGTTTCCGGCCTGTTTCGGCCGACGGGATGCCTTACATCGGGTATGCCCATAAAAACAAAAACCTGATCGTCGCTACCGGCCATGCCATGTTGGGCATCAGCCTGGGCGCGGGGACCGGCAAGGTAGTGTCCGAACTGGCCTCCGGCAAGCCGACCAGTGTGGCCCTTCAGGCCTTCGATCCCAGGCGGTATTGAGTGCGGATTGCGGATTACGGAGTGCGGATTGATTCACCTTCATGGATAGTTGAAGTTGTTTGGCCTTTTTGATAGGCAAAACAAATGCAACGATCTTCCCTAAACGAAATGGTGAACCATTCCGCACTCCGTAATCCGCAATCCGCACTCTGAAACCGGACTGGCATCATTCTTGATTTAGCCAAAATTCCCGCGCTGATTACCGGCATTCGGTTGTTAATCAATACCTTTCGAATCAAATCGACCGTTCACTCGTGCCGAAACTGTACATTCTTTTAGCCCTGTTTCTAACAATTTCCTGTTTTTCTGCTGCGCAAAAACCGCTGCCGGAGGAACAGCCGCTCATCGTGCGCTTCTCGCTGCCGGGCGGTTTTTATAATCAGAAACCGGAAGTATCGCTGAGTGCCGGCGATGCTACAATTTATTACACGACCGACGGCAGCCTGCCCACCATCCACTCGACACGCTACACCCAACCGCTCCGGTTGGAGCAAACCACCGTTGTGCGCGCTATTGCACGGCGGGGCAAAATTTCGGGGCAAGCCTTCGCACGCACCTATTTTGTAAATGAACCGGTGACCAACCTGCCGGTTATTTCCGTAGCGATCAATCCCGGGATTTTGTTCCACCCGGAAAGGGGCATTATGATGGATGGCCCGGATGCCAAGCAAAACACCATGAACAAGCCCGGCGCCAATTTCTGGACGCGCCGTGAGTTTGCTTGCAATGTGGAAATTTTTGAGTCAGACAAAAAATGCGTGCACAACAGCGGCTCCGGATTTCGCCTTTTTGGCGGTTACAGCCGCATTTATCCGCAAAAAAGTATGGTGCTGGTGGCGCGCAGCAACTACGGAAAAAAGTTTTTTCGCCACCGCTTGTTCGGCGCGGACCAACCCAAAAAATTCAAATACCTCGTACTGCGCAATGGCGGTAGCGATTTCGATGGCGCCCATTTCCGCGACGAATTGATGAACCGGCTCACCGATGGTTGGGATTTGGAAAAACAAGCCTTCCGCCCGGCACTAGTGTACCTCAACGGGCAATACTGGGGCATTTACCATATCCGGGAAAAGATCAACGCACGGTTCCTGGAGGATCATGCCGACGTCGACCGCGACTCGCTCGACCTGATGGAGCATATGATCAATGTCCGGCACGGCAGCAGTCGCCACTATCGCCGTCTGCTCGACTACATCCGCGCAAACGATCTGTCCGATCCCAAACACTACATCTGGGTGCAAGGCCAGATGGATGTGTCCAATTTTATTGATTATCAGGTTGCACAAATTTATTGCGACAACACCGACGCCGGCGGCAATATTCGCTACTGGCGACCCAAACGGGCGGGCGGGCGCTGGCGCTGGATCATGTTTGATACCGACTGGGGTTTCGGCCTGTATGACCCGCAAGCCTGGCAGCACGATGCTATCCAGTTTTTTACCGAACCCGACGGCCCCCGCTGGCCCAATCCGCCGTGGAGTACTTTTTTGCTGCGCAATTTGCTGCGCAACAAAGATTTTAAACGAGACTTTGTCAACCGGCTTTGCGACCGGCTCAATACCGATTTCGCTGCGCAAAAAGTGCTGGCTGAAATTACCTGGTTTGAAAAAACGATGGGGCCGGACATGCCGCGGCACCTGCAGCGTTGGCGTTTGTCTTCCTTAGTTTGGGAACGCAACCTGTCGGTACTCCGTGAGTTTGCCGCAAAGCGGCCTGATTTTTTACGCAGCTGCCTGACTAAGAATTTTGACCTCGGGAATACGGCCGGCCTCCAGGTCGCTGCTGCGGAAGGCGGAACAGTGCTGGTCAATCAATGCATTTCGGTGGGAGCGGCCGGCTATACCGGCACTTATTTTGAAAACATGCCGGTCACGCTGGTGGCGGTGCCGGCTTATGGGTATCGCTTTGCCGGTTGGGAAGGCATCAAACGCGATGGCCGCACCATATTCACCTACCTAAAAGCGGGGGATACGCTCCAGGTGAAGGCGCGCTTCGAGCCTTTTGTGCACGAACTGACCGACAAGGTGCTGTTCAACGAAATTGATCCTGCGGGCCACAAAACAGGTGACTGGGTCGAATTGTACAATGCGTCCAGCAAAGCTGTCCCAATGGTAGGCTGGCGTCTTGCCGACCAGCGGCACGAGTGGGTGTTCCCGGTTGTGACGATTCCGCCTAAGGGCTACCTGGTTGTGTGTCAGGACACGGCGGCCTTTCGACGCAAACACCCCAGTGTTCCCTTGATTACCGGTGATTTTCGCTTTGGTTTTAATAAAAACGCCGAGCGCCTCGCGCTTTACGCTGCCGATGGTAGTGCTGTGGACAGTGTGTCCTACCTGATCGATCCACCCGAAGGCGGTTTTACACTTGACCTGTTGATGCCGGACCTGAACAATTCAGATCCGAAAAATTGGGCTATTCACCTTGGGCCTGGCTCGGCAGGCGGACCAAATCCGCTGTACATGTCGAAAGTGCTCTCGGAAGAAAAAGACCGCTCGTTGCGGGTGGGTCTGGCTATTGGCTTGCTGGTGCTCTTGCTGGGTGCGGTTTGGCTGCGCCAGAATTTACGGGGGAGGTAGTTTTCGAATGTTCGATCTTTAAATCCTCCCCCTGCAGAATCACTTTTTTACCGTACTTTTGCGCCGCTTTTTTCAGTCGTCCTACAACTTCAAGTTGTAGGACGACTATCATTATCAAAAATTAGCCGCCCTACGGCTTGAAGTCAAACAGCGGCTTGGAAAAGACAATGAAACGAACAAAAATCGCCGAAATCCTCCGCACCGAGCCGGTCAACACCGAGGTCGTGGTAAAAGGCTGGGTGAAAGCCTTTCGGAACAATCAGTTTATCGCCCTGAACGATGGCTCCTGCGCCGCCAACTTGCAAGTAGTCGTTGATTTTGAGAACACCGATCCCGCGCTGATCGACCGTCTGAAATATGGCGCTGCCATTGGCGCTCGCGGTCAGTTGATTGAAAGCCAGGGAAAAGGCCAGCGCGTGGAAGTGAAGGCGGCTGAACTGACAATTTACGGCGATTGCAATCCCGAGGAGTTTCCCCTGCAACCCAAACGGCAAACCCTGGAGTTTTTGCGGGAACACGCCCATTTGCGCTTTCGCACGAGCACTTTTGCTGCGGTGTTCCGGGTGCGGCATGCTCTGGCATATGCCATTCATAAATTTTTCCACGAGCGCGGGTTTTACTACATGCACACACCGATCATCACCGGCAGCGATGCTGAGGGTGCCGGCGAAATGTTCAGCGTGACAACGCTGCCGCTTCACAAGGTGCCGATGGATGACAAAGGTGCTGTGGATTTTTCGCAGGACTTTTTTGAACGCGCCACGAACCTGACGGTTTCGGGCCAATTGGAAGCCGAACTGGGCGCCCTGGCATTGGGCGAAGTGTACACCTTTGGACCGACTTTCCGGGCTGAAAATTCGAACACTACGCGCCACCTTGCAGAGTTCTGGATGATTGAGCCGGAGATCGCCTTCGCCGATTTGGGCGACAACATGGACCTGGCTGAGGCCATGCTCCAATATGTGACCAATTTTGCCCTGGAGCACTGCAAAGACGACCTCGCTATTCTTGAAGAGCGCCTGCTTAACGAAGAAAAAACCAAGCCACAGCATGAGCGTTCGGAGATGAGCCTGACGGAAAAACTGCGCTTTGTGGTGGAAAATGACTTTGTCCGGCTTACTTACACCGAGGCGATTGATATTTTGAAAAACTCCAACCCGAACAAAAAAGGTAAGTTCCAGTACCCGATTGAAGGCTGGGGCGCTGATCTGCAAAGTGAGCACGAGCGTTATCTGGTGGAAAAGCATTTCAAAAAACCGGTGATCCTGACCAACTACCCGGCTGCCATCAAGGCTTTTTACATGCGCCTCGACGACCCGAAAGAAGGCGTTCCCGGGCCCACGGTGTCGGCAATGGATATTCTTTTCCCCGGAATTGGCGAGATCGTTGGCGGTTCGCAACGCGAAGAGCGTTACGAAGTGTTGCGCAAGAAAATGCAGGAAATGGATATTCCGGAAAGGGAGTTGTACTGGTATCTCGATACTCGAAAGTTTGGTAGTTGCCCGCACGCTGGATTTGGCCTGGGTTTCGAACGTTTGGTTCAGTTCATTACGGGTATGAATAATATCCGGGACGTGATTGCATTCCCGCGCTTTCCGGGTAATGCGGAGTTTTGAATTGGCGGCTATTTTGTTTCTTTGTAAAAATAGCTCCCGCCGATTCAATTCATCTCCTAAACGTTTTTTATGAAACCAATTAAATTTTTGCTGCCCTTCTTTTTGATCGTACTCTTACAAGCCCTGGTAAGCTGTGGAGGAGATAGTAGTGCCGACAAGTCAAGTGAAAATCCTGCATCCAACACGGAAAATTCCACGGCAGGCACTGATGCTACCGGACCTGCCAGCATGCAGGAAGCCCTGAAACAGGCTCAAAAGCAAGTCGAAAGTATGCAGGGCGACAACAAAAACGTCACCCCGATTAACTTCAGAAAATTGAAGGAACTCCTGCCAGACCGCATGCTCAATATGCCGCGCACCAAACACAGCGGCGAAAGTGCCGGTGCTGTGGGGATGAAATTCTCCTCAGCAGAAGCACGGTATCAGGAAGGCGATAAACGCCTGAACGTCAAACTGATCGATTTCGCCGGGATAGGCATGGCCACCATGGGTATGGCTGCCTGGGCGACGATGGAAATTGACCGTGAAGACGACAACGGTTACGAGCGCACGTCGAACTGGAATAATTTTAGAGCCTACGAGAAATGCCGAACAGACGATAAGTTTTGCTCCCTGAAACTCTACAACGAAAAAGGCATCGTGGCGGAATTGGATGGGTACGGAATTCCTGTTGCGGACCTGAAAAAAGCTGCCGAGCAACTTAACATTTTCAGTATTCCGGGTATGCGCGAGTAATCTGGCATGGCAAAAACGACAGCGTTGCTGATGGCTTGCGCTGTCGTTTTTGCCATTTTTTTTCGTTATATTTGTGACCAAAGAGTCCGTTTTTCGTAAAAAACCGGTTTGTTTTGATGAAAAACGGAAAATATTTAAACCTGCCCCTTGCGCCGTGTGTTAAGAGAATCTTAAATTGCGGTGCTTTTTCAAGCATAGTCTTACCATGAACTTCGCAAGTACCCTCTAATCTTTCGCTACTAATCCCAGTATCCGTTTGCGTCCCAACCGATTTACTCCAGCGGAAACCTGTTTGCCCTACGTACCATACATTGAGCAGTCAGAATCTAACTCTACATCTTGCGAATGAGCGATTTACACACGAACCTAACCCTTCAATCAAACCCCGATAATGTTTCTCAAGTTGAACCTTTCGTACATGATTTAGCACAGCGCTATAACCTTTCTCCTGATCTTCACGGTAATATTTTAGTCAGTCTGACCGAAGCGGTCACCAACGCCATGTTGCATGGCAACCGCGGTGATTGTTCCAAACATGTTTCTATTTCCATGCGCCGCCAAAAAGGCGCTCTTGCCATTCAGGTGTCCGATGAAGGCCCGGGCTTTGATCCGGGTTGTGTACCCGATCCCACTTGCCCGGACTTACTGGAAAAATGTGGCGGTCGCGGCCTTTTTCTCATGCGCAACCTCAGCGACAGCTGCCGGTTTATCCGCAATGGCAGCACGGTTGAAATGCGTTTTAAGTTGGGTGAATAAAATAAATTAAACCCTGCACTTGCCGCCGGATGCTTTGCACCCGGCGGCAAGTGTTTTTTAAGGAAAAGGTCAGCCGTACGCACTATGCAGTTTCCAAATTTACCTGTCGACGATAACCCGGAACCCGGCGTTTCGTTTTTTTTCGAAGACGTAACGTTTGCGTTTCCCAATCCTGAACAACTTATCGCCTGGATGCTGTCGATTGCCCGACAGGAACAGAAGGAAACAGGTGAGATCAGTGTCGTTTTTTGCTCAGATGAATATCTTCGGCAGGTAAATATTGAGCATTTGCAACACGATTATTACACCGATATCATCACGTTTCAATACACCGAAGGCGTTGTGCACGGCGATATTTTTATCAGCTCAGACCGGGTTGCAGAGAACGCTGAAGTACATGGCGTATCTTTTCAGCATGAACTCAGCCGGGTACTCGCGCACGGCGTGTTGCATCTGGCCGGTTATGCGGATAAAACTCCTGAGGCGCAACTCCTGATGCGTGCAAAGGAAAATTATTACCTGGATCAATTGGATGCTGCGTAGGGACGACCCTTGCCGTCGCCCGGACGAAAAAAACAATCATACCAACCATGCAACTCAAACTTCCCACGGTACTCGAACCTTTTCGCGAAAAACTTTTGGCAACCCGCCAATCCTTTATCCGTGTTAAACCAGAGGCCGCACGGCCTGCAAGCTGGTGGGAAAGCAAAGTCGGGGGCTTGCCTTATTTGCCTGCCGGTACAGCTTATCCGATGGCTCCTGATGGACGCCCGCTGTTTTTTTTGGCGCA
This sequence comes from Lewinellaceae bacterium, assembly GCA_020636075.1. Classification (GTDB taxonomy): domain Bacteria; phylum Bacteroidota; class Bacteroidia; order Chitinophagales; family Saprospiraceae; genus M3007. The sequence goes on from JACJYO010000003.1 coordinate 703,645, forward strand.
ATTAAACTTCGCCGATATGCCCCGGCTGGAACCTTTCCCCGAGCGCGGCATTTTGCAGTTTTACATTTACGACGACGACCTGTACGGCATGGATTTCGATGACGGTGAAAACCCCGATACGTTCCGGGTGCTCTTTTTCCCCGATACGACAAATGATGTTGCAGCATTGCAAACGACGTTTCCAGATACTTCGGGCTTTGACCTTTTGCCGCATCATCCGGAAGTATCGCATCCGTTGTCGTTTGAGCTGGCAGAAGAAGTGGCTCCAGCGACGGATTACCTGTTTTGGCAACAATTTGGCGCAGGGTTTTTCCGCCAATTCGGCGAACAGGAGTGGGAATTGCAGGACGAATTTAACAAACTGGTAAACAGCCAGGGTCACAAGGTAGGTGGCTATGCCTATTTCACCCAGGATGATCCCCGCCGGCCTGAAGACCCGATGTTGCTTTTATTTCAACTCGATTCCGACGAAGGCATGGACCTGATGTGGGGCGATATGGGCGTCGGGCATTTTTTTATCCGGGAAAAGGACCTGCGCGCACAGGATTTTAGCCGGGTTTTGTACGATTGGGATTGCCTGTAAAATTCCAATTTACCCTGGCGTTGGGGTCATTTTTTGGGCTAATAAACGGTCCATGAGTTGCATGATATCGAGGTCGGGTGTTTTATGGATCGTATGAATACCCAATTGCCGGGCAGTTTCAATATTTTCCTCCAGATCGTCGATAAACACACTCTCCTCCGGCACCAACTCGGCATCGGCAAGTACGTATTCGTAGATTTCGCGGTCCGGTTTGCGCAAACGAATCAGGTGGGAATAATACACCGCATCAAAATACCGGGTCTGAAAATTGTCTAAATTGTGTTCGCGCCACAAGTAGTCGTCAATCCAACGTGCGTGCAGATCATTGATGTTGCTCAGTAAAAATACCTGATAATGCTGCCGCAACCGAAGTACTTGGTCAAACCGTTCCAGTGGCATCCCCACCAAAATGGAATTCCAGGCATCAATCACTTGTGCGGGCTCCAGGTGCGGATTCGCAGCCTGGCACAGGGTATCGACAAATTCTTCGGTAGTGATACCGCCGGTTTCGTAGAGGTGGAACACCCCCAGTCGGTCCAGTTTGTTTTTGATCGATTCAAATTGTGTGCCGGTCAGCTGTGTCAATTCCCGGCTGATGGCGCCAAGTTCCAGATCAAAAAGCACGTTGCCAAAATCAAAAATGATGTTCTTAATAGATTGCATGACTCTTTTGTTATGGTAGGGGCGACCCTGGTGGGTGCCCAATATTCTCGAGGTTGTGCAATTTGGGCGACCGCGATGGGTCGCCCCTACGGGGCCGCAAAGGTGCATTTTTTCACAAAATAAAATTTCAAAACGCTGCGACAACTGTGGTGCAATGCCGGTTGTTGACGTACCTTTGCGGGGCTTTAACCAAATAAAATAAATTAACAGGCGGTTTGTAACAAGCCTTTCCAGCAAACTGCCGAACCTTATTCAAATTATGGCGCGCGTAGAACTTGTGATGCCCAAAATGGGCGAAAGCATCATGGAAGCCACGATTTTGTCGTGGCGAAAGAAACCGGGTGATCGGATTGAATTGGATGAGCCTGTGCTGGATATTGCTACAGACAAAGTGGATAGCGAGGTGCCTTCCCCGGCGGAAGGTGTGCTGACGGAAATCCTGTTTAAAGAAAACGATGTCGTCCCGATAAATACCGTCATCGCGATTATTGAAACTGAAGCATCCGATGCGCAGCCTAAGGCCTCACCAGCAGTCAGCCAATCCGCCTCTAATGGCAATGGCGCGCAACAAATGCCCGAACCTGTGGCTGCTGCACCGCGCGTACAGGAGGCTGTAGCATTAACCACTGCTCCGGCCAAAACAGGTCCGACCGGCCGGTTTTATTCTCCGTTGGTGCGCACCATCGCAAAGCAGGAAGGCATCTCACAAACCGAACTGGATACCATCGCCGGTACCGGCATGGAAGGCCGTGTGACCAAAAAAGACATGTTGGCATACGTAGCTAACCGTGGCACTGCACCGACGGTAACGACAGCCCCGCAAGCACCACCTCCAATGTCCCAGCCGGTTTCCAGCCCTGCAGCGGCATCTGGCAACGTGGAAATTGTCGAAATGGACCGCATGCGCAGGCTCATTGCCGACCACATGGTTATGAGCAAGCATACCAGCCCGCACGTGACTTCCTTTGTGGAAGCAGATGTGACCAACCTGGTGAACTGGCGGAACAAAATCAAAGACAAGTTCAAAAAAACATACGGCGAGAATATCACCTTCACCCCGATTTTTATCGAAGCCGTAGCGCGTGCCATCCGGGATTTCCCTATGATCAACATATCGGTGGAAGGCACCCAGATCATTGTCAAAAAAGACATCAACATCGGTATGGCAGCCGCGTTGCCGAGTGGTAATCTCATCGTGCCAGTCGTGCGCAATGCTGACCACCTCAATCTCATAGGGCTCACCAAACAGGTGAACGATCTGGCCAACCGCGCCCGCCAAAACCAACTTAAACCCGACGAAATTCAGGGTGGCACCTTCACCTTGACCAACGTGGGTACTTTCGGTAACGTCATGGGAACACCAATCATCAATCAACCTCAGGTCGCCATCATGGCAACCGGCGCGATCCGCAAAAAACCGGCTGTGCTGGAAACCGAGTACGGCGATGTGATTGCTGTCCGGCAAATGATGTTCCTGTCCATGTCGTACGATCACCGGGTAGTGGATGGTATGCTGGGCGGTTCCTTTATCCGGCGGGTAGCCGATTATTTGGAGCAATTTGATGTGAATCGGGCGATTTAAACCATGCACGACCTCCCGGCTCTTTTAAAAAAAATTGACAATTACGGCGTCGCCAACCCCTTCCCGGAGGCGCCGCGTGCGCTTTACGAGCCCTGTTCATACATTCTCAATCTCGGCGGAAAACGCCTGCGCCCGGCCCTGCTGCTGATGGCCACCGAATTGTTCACCGATTCGATCGATCGGGCGCTCCCTGCTGCCTGGGCCGTCGAACTGTTCCATAATTTTTCCCTGATGCATGACGACATCATGGATGCCGCTCCGTTGCGCCGTGGTCAACCTACCGTGCATACCCGGTGGAATACCACTACCGGCATTTTGAGTGGCGATGTCATGCTCATTCATGCCTACCGGCACCTGGCTTCTTTTCAGGATGCAGCTGTCGTGGCGGAGTTGGTTAAAGTCTTCAACCGGGTGGCCATCGAAGTGTGCGAAGGCCAGCAATACGATATCAATTTTGAAACCCGGAACGACGTCACACTGCCCGAGTATATCCGCATGATCGAATTAAAAACGGCCGTATTGCTCGGTGGCGCTATGGAAATGGGCGCTATTTGTGCCGGCGCCTCCACTGCTGATGCGGAGCACTTGTATCATTTCGGGCGCCTGGCAGGCATTGCCTTTCAAATTCAGGATGACCTGCTCGACACCTATGGCGACCCCGCCAAATTTGGCAAGCAGGTCGGAGGCGATATTTTGCAAAACAAAAAAACCTTTCTGGTTTTAAAGGCGCTCGAAATCATGCCGGCAGAAAACCGGTCTGCATTGGAGACCTGGTTGCAAACCGGACCGGAAGCCCCCGGCAAAGTCGAAGCCGTGCGTTCCATTTTTGATCAAAACAGGATCCCTGAACTAGCGAATGCTGAAAAAAAACAATTTCAAACTGAAGCGTTCAACCACCTGGAACAAGTAGGTGTGCCCGTAACACGCAAAGCTGCACTTCGGGAATTGATTACGACGCTGCTGGACCGCGACCGCTAAACACCGTATTTTCGCAGGCATGCAATCCTGGCTATTTATCCCTGCGCCACCGCTCGATCTTTACATAGAGCATTTCTTTCTCTACCAAAATTTAGTTTCCGGGCACGCGCGTGAGCGTATGCTGCCCGATGGGCATATCGAACTCGTCATTGACCTGCGAGAGCAATCAAATTTTTGGTATAAACACGATGACCCAACAACGGCGCATAATGTGCAGCGCGGTTGGATATCAGGGGTACACAGGAACTACATTACCCTTGAAGCAGCGCAGGGCGCTTCCATGTTGGTTGTGCGTTTCCGCCCTGGTCGTATTTTACAGATACTGGGTATGCCGGCGCAGGAAATTGCCGGGCAGGTAGTCTTGTTGGACGAGCTCTGGGGGCCGGCTTTTGAGGATTTGCGCAATGGCTTGCTGGAACGACCGACAGCACCCGAGAAATTTGCCTGGCTGGAGCAATTCTTTTTTCGAAAAATTCAATATGCCGGGGGAGGGAACCCGGTAATTGATTTTGCAATCGATCGTTTACAGACTCTAAGTACTGCAGCAGGGATAGCCGCTATTGTTGAAAAAACAGGCTATAGCCACAAACATTTTGTGTCCTTGTTTCATCAACACCTTGGCGTGCCACCCAAAGTATTCAGCCGAATACTGAAGTTTCAGCATGCTGTGCGGCAATTGGAAAGCACTTTCGGTGCGCCCGACTGGAGTGCGCTCAGTTACTCATGTGGATATTACGATCAAGCCCATTTTATTAACGAATTCAAATCTTTTTCCGGGTTTTCGCCATCGTTTTACCTGGAGAAGCGGGGCAAATATTTGAATTATCTACCGGTCGATTGAAGTTGTCTTGGGTATCTGGTTCAAAAGAGCCAATTGCAGGATTACAAGAAGGAAGGTAAAATTTTTCCAATCGGGAAGCAGGCCGTGCGGTTACTTTTGCACCAACAATTTGTTTTTCAAAACATCTTTTATGAAAAAGTTTCTACTGCTTTGCCTCTTGGTTGCAAACCTGCTAGCTTGTACAATGACTCGTGAAAACCGCCTGAACAACTGGAAAATTGCCTACAACGTGTTAGTCGACAGTGCAAACGACAATTACGATGTATTCGTTATGAATACCGATGGCTCGGGAAAACGAAATATTACAAATCATCCGGATGTGGCCTGGACCTATTACGCCTGGAAAAACCGCCTGTTTTTCATTTCCGATCGCGATACTTGCCGGCGTTGTTATTTTTTATACGAAATGGATAACCACGGCCGTAATCCCCGAAAAGTTACTCCACTGCAATTGGAAGACTCTTGGATGAGCAGCCGTAATAACGGCCGCGAACTGGTCGTTACCGGCCGTATCGGGAAAGAGGTGCGCATGCAGTTATTTTTGGTAGATAGCGAAACCGGTTCCTTCAGGCAATTGACCAACGACACAGTTGCACTATACCGGGATCCGCTTTTTTCTCCGGATGGCACTCAGATTGTTTTTGCTTATAAAAAAAATCGCCGTGACCGGAATGAAATTGAAGAACTGTACGGTATGCATGCCGATGGTTCCGAAATGTATCAGCTCACACATTTCCCTGCCAATGATACTACGGCCAAATGGCACAGTTACCATGCCGGCCCGCCGCGCTGGAACAAACAGGAAAATTTTATTAGTTACCAATCTTTTCAAAACGGAAAATACAGTCTGTACGCTGTTGCTCCAGACGGTTCCCGCCAATGGAAGCTGACGGATAATAATATTGATGAAGGCTGGCATGATTGGAGCCCTGACGGGCGTTGGTTATTTTTAGAAACCTTTGATACGGAACAAACCCAATTTGCAATTCACCGGATGGATTGGCAAATGAAAACTTTGCTACAGCTGACGGATACGACGTATAAATATCAACAGGCGCCGGTAGTTATTTGGAAATAGCCGGACAGTTCACTTCGCCGGCTTCGTTTGACCCCACCATTCGCCACCAAACCATCCCTCCTCGTGCGAGCATCATTTTCCCAAAAAACTTCAATCCCGGAAATGAAAAACCGCGTCCGGCCAGTTTAGCCTTATGCCAATGCACGGCATTGACAGTCCAGCGGACAGCATAGTCGTAATACCGGCGAGAGTAGTTGCGCTGAAAATCCAGATCGCGGTCGGTGCGATCAACCCAAGGCAGCGCACTGTGGATGGAAGTCTGCACATCTTCATACAGGCCGGTGCCTTTGATCGGATAGGCCACCGTAATGGTGAACAAGTCGGGATTGGAAACTTTGAGGTGCTCAACGGTTTCCCGAATATCGCTTTCTGTTTCGCCCGGATAACCGAGCATGATAAATGTGCCTGCCTGAATACCGGCGCGGCGCGAGGCCTGGATCATACTGCGGACCTGCTGCACGTCTACCCGGCGATCCATGGCATCGATTATGCGTTGTGAGCCACTTTCCGCACCGATCCATACCCGAAAACAGCCGCAATCTTTCAGCATTTGGACCACATCTTCACTTAGTCGGTCGGCCCGGGTAATGCATTCGAATTGTACCCGGATCGAGCGTATCTCCAGTTCATCGCGAAATGCCTGCAACCATTTATGGCTTATGGTGAATACGTCATCGACAAACCAGATCAGGTCAAATTCGTAGTGCGTCTGCAGCCACTCAATTTCATCAACGACGACTTTTGGGGACCGTCGCCGGTAGCTCTGGCCATACACGGCTGTGCTGCACCAGCGGCAGGTATACGGGCACCCACGTTGTGTGCTCAAACTGACTGCACTATGCCCATGTGCCTGTTTCCAGGCATTCAGATACTTTTGGAGGTTGATTTTCTGCCTGTTTGGAAGCGGCAACTGGTCCAGGTCTCGAATTTTTTCCCGAGGTGCTGTGCGATGAACGGAACCGTCGGGGAGGCGGCAAGCAAGCCCATTCAGGTTGCCGATGACGCGAAGCGGGTCGCGGTTTACCTGAGTTTTAAAATCCGCAATCTGCAATCCGCAATTCGCAATTTCAAGCAAAGTCTGTTCGCCTTCACCGATAACCAGCAAATCGGCGCCTGCACCCAGGTATCCATCGGTGTTGTGTGTAACGTCGGGTCCGCCGAGCACGATGAGGCAATCTTGCAGGCTATTTTGGTTTCGGATAAACTCAATGATCGCAATAACATTGCGTTTGGTCATCAGATTGGTGTACAACGCCACGATTTTGGGGCGCTGTTCGAGCAGGTAGGTTTGCAACGATTCGCGCGTGGAGAACGTCGTATCGAAAACAGTATTTTCAACACCATGCCGGTCCAACCAAGCCGACAGGTAAAGAATACCCAAAGGTGGATAGGGCTTCATAATCGCCTGCTCTTTTGGGTCTTCGTGCAGAAAATAACCGTGTGTAAGTACCATGTATCGCGAACCTCCGGTTCGCGGCCAGCCGGGGCTGGCAACTACCGGGGAATTAATGAGCACAATGCAATTAGTTTTTTACCGGGGGTTAAAAAGCCAGGGGGATTTAATTTTAAAAACAAAAGTACCCTGTCTAAAGTGATTCATTAATCTGCAAAACCAACTTTGTCAATGTTTTGGCGCGAACCGGCGGTTCGCGTTACATTTGTCAGAACGCGAAAGCCTGTACAATGGAAAACTCGGATAAGCATACTGAACTTGAACAGGAAAACCGGCGCCTGCGAGAACGCCTGGCTTTGCTGGAAGCCCAGCTACTGTTGCGGAAGGCTTCCCGTAACAAGCTGGTACTGGTACTGCTTCGCACCTTCACCGGGAAGTCACTTTACAGTAGCGTAACCCAACTGGTGGATGAGGTTGCAGAACGCCGCCTGGAGCGCGAGACCATCAAAAAAGTGCTTTACGCAACCTTGCGACGGGTAACCCGGGTCGGGGCGGTTATGCTACTGGTTGCCTTGGGGCCACTGGTATTGGCAGGTTTGCAAACGTATTACCTGAAAAAGCAGAACGAGAAACTGGATATTCAAAACAAACGGATCGAGCAACAAACGTACCTGCAGGAGGCTGAGCGGCGCAGTTCGCTTGTTTTTTTGTTTGACAATGTGCTGAACAAGGTAGACGAGGAACTCCGTATGAACCCCGGGCGTCGGGCGCTCAGCCCACAACTGGTGGGCCGGATCGTGGCATTGACCAAAGCACTGAAACCGTATCGTTTCCTGGAAGGGGATTCCATTACAGCGGAAATGAGCAGCCCGGAGCGCGGCCAGGTTTTACTCAGTCTCCTGGCGAGCAAGTTGAGTAAAAGCACCTACGATCAGATTTTTTTGCTGGCTGATTTTTCCTATACCACCCTGCAACATGTGAACCTGGATGGTGCTTACCTGCGAAACATAAATTTGTCCCATGCAGTGCTGGAATCGGTTTCGCTCACCGGAGCGGATTTGCGCAATGCGAACCTTGAAGGCGCTCAATTGCGTGGCGCCCGGGTACTGGCTACCGGCGGATCGGCTCGTCCGGCCAGTTTTGATTTTGCCAATTTTCATAAGGCAATCCTCAACAATTGCGACTTCAGCGGCTCGTCCTTCGATTATACCAACTTTACCCGGGCACAGCTCCACTTGGTAAGTTTTCGCAATGCATTTTTTAACCAGGCCCGGCTCGTCGAACTGCAAGCCGATACGCTGGATTTTGGTGGCGCCACGTTGTTGAATACGAACCTTTCCCTGCTGGAGAAAGACGCCGGGACAACCACCGTGTTCCATTGGCCGGATATTCATTTGGATACGGCTACTTACCGGCAAATCAGGCAGCTGCCTTTGCGTGCACTTCCCGTGTTGGATACAGCGCAGCGTGAGTTTCGGATCAAACGGGATACGTTTTATGTAGGCGACACCAGCCAACCAATTGTGGTGGAAGATTCGGTAGAATTGTTCCGGACCCGACAGTAGCAACCAGCCGCGCTAATCGTACATGGCTTCGATTTCCGCCCGGAATTTGTTCAAAATAACCCTACGCTTCAATTTCAGCGTTGGTGTGAGTTCAGCTTCGGAGCCGTCGGCTTTGACGGGCTCCCATGGAGCAGCCAATAATGTGAATTTCTTGACCTGTTCGAATTTGCTGAGTTGCACATTGAGCCGCTCAAGCAGCATTTCATAGCGGCGCTGAACCTGTGGCAACCGGAGCATTTCAGCCAGGTTGGTCCAGGGTATGTTATGCCGTTGGCACCAGTCGCGGAGGCCATCTTCAGCCGGAACTAACAATGCAGATACGAATTTTACATCATCGCCAACCACCATGGCCTGCTCTACCAGGTAGTGTTCGCGGAGCGCCGATTCAATAGGGGCCGGGGCAATGTATTTTCCATGGCTGGTTTTCAGCAATTCTTTTTTGCGATCCGTGATTTTGAGGTATTTCAAACCATTTCCCGATTCCACCCAGGTACCAACATCGCCGGTAGCAAACCAGCGCTCGCCATCGATCTCTCGAAAAACTTCGGCGGTTAACTCCGGTTGTTTGAAATAGCCAACCATTACGCCAGGGCTTTTGGCCAAAATCTCACCTTCTCCGGGCCGGTAGTCGGGACTGGGCTCAATGTGAAGTATCACGCCATCGAGCAAAGGACCGACGGTGCCAAGCGACGCACCTCCAGGTGCTGGCCGGTTAAAACTCAGTGCCGGGGCAACTTCCGTCATGCCATATCCTTCCCGAACCTGAATCCCGGCTGCGTTGAACGTGCGCATAACGCGCACCGGGCAAGCGCTCGCTCCGGTGATGATCGTTTTGACGCATCCGCCAAGGGCTTCCCGCCATTTACTGAAAATAAGCCAGTCTGCGATTTTCCACTTCAACGCAGTCAGGCCGGATGGCTTAAAATCAAAATACCAGTTGTCGGTAAGTTTCAAGGCCCAGAAAAACAGCCAGCGCTTTGGGCCGGTCAGTTCAAGTCCTTTGGCAATAATTTTTTCATAAACTTTTTCCAACAGGCGCGGAACCGTCGTGAAATAATGCGGACGGATGGCCCGCAGGTCGCCGGATTCGCCCCCCAGATTGTCGGTTCCGGTAAAAGTCACACTCCCGCCAAAGGCAGTGAAGGCGTAAACAGCCACCCGTTCAAAAATATGGCTGACCGGTAAGAAACTAAGCACCCGGTCTCCGGGTTCAAAGGGCAGGAATTTGCGGAGGGCTTCAATATTGAAAACGGCATTGGTGTGCGTGAGCATCACTCCTTTGGGGTTGCCGGTGGTACCGGAGGTATACACCAGCGTCATTACCTGATCGGGGCGTATGCTGGCTTTGATGCGTTCGACTTCGGGGTAAATTTCATACGACAAACTGGCTGGGGATTCCTGGCCATCTGTCGGCTGTGATGCCGATGGCGTTGTGGGCTCAGGCCCCAACAGAACTTTCCAATCCCGTACTTCAGGACGTTCTACCAGGCTGAGAATTTCAATTAAATTGGGCAGATTGGCCTTGGCAGCAAGCACTTTGTCGTATAGATCGCCATCGCCTACAAAACAGTACTTTGCTTCGGACTCCTGCAAAATGTATTGGTATTCCCGGGCACTGATCGTAGGGTACATCGGAACGTTGAGCACACCAATTTGGCCCATGGCAAATTCCAGGACTACCCAGTCCGGGCTGGTTTGATACACTACTGTGGCTACTTTATCGCCCGGTTGCAGGCCCAATTCCAATAGTCCGCGGCTAGCCCTGTTGACCAGACGCACCATTTCAGCTGTAGAATAATACCGCCACTGTCCATCTACTTTGTGCCCGAAGGCTTTTTCCTGCGGGAACGATTCCAGTTGGTCGTAGAGATAATCGAATAACCTTTTTTCCTCCATTAGACAATGAAATTACACAACACCTTAAATTTTAAAACAATTTGGCTTTTTAAGTACTTGGCTTTGGGGCAGCTATAAAACGGCGCTAAAATGCGCAAAAATATCTTTGCGTCCTAACCGCAACCTTTGCCGAAGAGAGCACAGCGGTTTCGCCATTTTGTTTGGCAAACTACCCGGGGCAATGCCGTCGAACAGAATAAAATTTAAGTGAATTAATTATAAACAAAAAATTTAGCTTATTTTCTTTCCTTAAACATTTGTTTTTGAACCCATTTTGCCGGATATTTGTTACTCTTTTGGGAAAGCGTTCCTTTTCGTCCGGTCAATCAAGTGCTTCGACCGATAATCCTACCGAAAAGGGCTTCGAAAAATGATTTTGTGGAAATTATTTACACGACAAACCATTTTTTAGGTTGTCGTGTTTCTTGTTGTCTGAGTTTTTTGTCCTGAGAATTTGTTTAGGCTACTATAAACCTAAAGGACATGAAAAGCAGCAACACCAGGTTGTCCCGACACTATTTTGCGGCCTTCAAGGCGCCGTGAAACGTTTGGTTTTTTGCTCCAATTCCCAGGCAAACCACAGTTGAAAACGGACTTAGTCAAACAGCAGGCAGGATGAATACTACGACACAATTATTAAAATTGATTTTTAAGGGTCGGCTTGAGTTCGGCAACCCGCGGACGTTTGAAATGGTGCTGCGCCACTGGCAGAACCGTTTGGAAACGTATTTCAAAACAGATATTCTGTTTAAAGCGGAGGATGTGTTTTCGGAAGAAGACTATTCCCTGACAGTGCCGCAACAGAAGATCATGAATTCTGAAAAATCTTATCGCAGTACAACCGCACTGTTGGAAGAGATTGCCCAATTTGCTGTAGCCGGTAATATCTGGGCATGGTGTATTGACGATGGCAGCCTGCTGGATACCCAGAATATTGAGCCCGATTCCGACAAAGTGGCTGTACAGGAGTACCGGCGCGGGCGTACCCTCATCGAAGAGGGTGGTAAAGAACTGGAAGCTACAGAGGCCCTGAGCCGCGCTATTGAAAAATACGAACGCCATGCACTGGCCTATGAGCGTCGGGGGTATGTAAATTATAAATTGCAGAACTTCAATGATGCCTTACGCGATTTTGCCAAGAGCATCCGGTTTAACCCGAACAACCCTGAGGCTTATTATGGAAGCGGTAAAATCAAGATGTTGAAAAACGACTGGGAAGGCGCTTTTCTGGACTTTGAAAAGGCCGTAAAGTCCTCCCTGGCTTTGCAACCCCTGCATTGGTTGTCCCGGTTGAAAAAGGGCGAGTGCCTTTTTCATTCCAAAAAATACAAAGAAGCAGCCTATGAATTGCGGCTGTACCTGAAGCGCAATTTCCCGGAAGATGATCCCAACTTCCCGCGGCGCCGTCGTGCCGCTTATTTGTTGGGCAAAGCCTTGCTGGCGCTGAACGATGCCCCCGCAGCTTTGGAGGCATTTGACCAAACGCTGTCATATCCTTCGGGTATTGAATTGGTTCCGGAGGCCGATGGGCTGTTGCAACGCGCTATTGCGATGCATCGCATCGGTAAGCCTGAATATGCTTTCGACTTGCAAGCTGCAGCAAAAATGGGCTCCACAGAGGCGGCCCGGTTGTTGGAAGAATGGCAGGCAGCGTAAGATTGCTGCGGATCCCGCTCCGGATCAATTGATCGCCTGGCAGGTTCCTGGGCAGCATTCTTTTGCTTTTAAACGTTCCGCCCAGAACCGGAACCTGCAAATCGCCCGGTGTGTTGTTCGCGCCGGGCGATTTGTATTTCCTACTTTTGCGCCCCAATTACATACTTGATCAAAAAATATGGAAAACCGCGACAACCTTCTTGGGGTCTTGCAAACCATTTACCAATGGCGCAAAACGATCCGAAATGTCTGCATTTTGGCCTTGGCCGGTAGTATAGGATTCTCCTTGTTGCTCGACAATTACTACCAGGCTACGACTATTTTCTATCCGGCCAGCCCGCGTCTGGCCAACCCGGAACTGATGTTTGGCAATACCGGCCAGATAGCAGACTATTATGGCTCTGACCGCGATCTTGACCGCTTGTCCGAAATCGCAGCAAGCAAGGAACTGGAAGACTACATGGTCCAGCACTTCAACCTGTATGCACATTATGGCATCGACTCGTCGAGTAAACAAGGCCCATTTAAAGTGCGTCAGGTTTTTCGCGCGCTGTACAATGCGCAGAAAAACAAAAATGATGCGATCGAGCTGAATATGGAGGATACCGATCCAAAGCAGGCCGCCGTGATGGCCAATGCTGCCCGCCAGAAAATTAACAACATTGCCCAACGGTTGATCAAGGAAAGCCAGGGAACCTTGCTTAAGGCGTTTGAAGACAACATTAAACGGAAAAAAGCCGAACTGGAACTCTTGAGTGACAGCGTGCGCCGTGCACAGGCCTATTATGGAATTTATGCTTCAACCGCTCAGGGGGAGCTACTTTCGGAACAGCTCACCAAAGCGGAGTCGGAAATTGTCCGGAACCGGGCCAAGCTCGAAGTACTGGAACCCGATAGCCGAATTCCTCGCGATACCATTGCCTATATCCGGGCCAACCTGAAGGCCTACGAACGACAACGCCAGCAACTCATGAATGCTGTGTCTGGTAAAGGGGAGGACAACATGACCATCAAACGGTTTAATGAGGGGTCGCCACAGGTAGCTGTATTGCAGGATTTGCATTTTCAGTCGCGCAAACAACTGAGCTTCGACCTGGAACGCTACAATCAGATCCTGGCAAGCTATAACACCGACATTCCTGCAGTCCTTGTGGTCGAAACGGCAGACGTCCCATTGATCAAAAGCAGGCCCAAACGGAGCATTATTGTTTTGGCTTCGGTTGTCGGTGCTTTTCTATTTACCGTGCTTGCTGCGTTGATCGCCGATTCCTATAAAGATGTTCGCTGGAAGGATATTAAGGGGGCGGCGCAATAATAGGGTTCCCCAAAAAGGAGAACCTGTTTACCGCTAAACGAACTGATGCGTTTCCAACCTGACATATTCCTTGCGCTTCCTGCTAACCATCCGCAGCGGTGGCTGGTAGGTGCTTTGATCTTGTTTCTGTTGGGCAGCATTTGTTCGGCCATTTACCTGCAAATGTATTGGTTGGCGGGTATTCCGGTGGGGGCTTTGGTTGTATGGCTGGCAGTGGTTGATTTCAAGAAAGTATTTTTCCTGATGTTGGCCTGCATTCCGCTCTCCATTGAGATGGAGTTGCCGGGCGGCCTGGGAACCGACCTTCCTTCCGAGCCTTTGATGTGGCTGCTGACGCTGGTATCTATCGGTTGGTTTTTGCGGAATTGGCGGGTGGTGGATGTCCGTTTTGTTCGGCACCCGGTTTCGCTGGCCTTGCTGGCGCATTTGATCTGGATGGCTGTTGCTATGCTTGGGTCAACCTACTTTTTGGTGTCGTTCAAGTTTCTTTTGGCCAAAGGCTGGTATGTCATTGTATTTTACCTGTTGGCGGCGCATTTGTTGCAGGAAGAACGCGATTATAAAAAGTTTTTGTGGTGGTTTTTTATTCCCCTGCTTTTCACGGTGCTAACCATTTTGGCGCGCCATGCTCCCTACGGTTTTTCGTTCAGGGAAGTGAATTATGTTATGGGGCCGTTCTACCGAAACCACGTGATGTATGCCTGCCTGCTCGCTATTTTTCTGCCTTTTGTCTGGTATGGCACCTATTGGTATCGCCGCTATTCCGGCATCTGGTGGTTGTTGGTATTCGGAGTGGTAGTGCTGCTTTTCGGGATCAATTTTGCCTACACCCGGGCCGCATACGTTGCTTTGCTGGCAGCTGTGGGGATTTACGGGCTGATCCGCCGCAAGCTCATCAAAATCAGCATGCTCGCCTTCACGCTGGTTTTTACGGCGTTGATCGTGTTGGTGACCAGCCGCGACAACTGGTTGGAATTTGCTCCTGATTACGAACGGGCTGTTTCACACACCCGCTTTGAAAATCTGCTGGAAGCGACCACCAAACTCGAAGATATTTCCATCATGGAGCGGGTTTACCGTTGGGTGGCCGCAGCATATATGATCCAGGATAAACCCTATTTGGGCTTCGGGCCTGGTAATTTTTATTTCAATTACCGGCATTACACGGTTACCAGTTTCAAAACCTATGTGAGCGACAACCCTGAACGCTCGGGTATTCATAATTATTACCTCATGGTCACGGTGGAACAGGGTATACCCGGACTGGCGTTTTTTGTGATTTTTTGCCTGCTGGTGATTTTTAAAGGCCAACAGGTTTACCATCATACCGCTGATGTCAGGCGCCGGCGGGTATTGGTGGCGGCATTGCTCAGTTTTATGCTCATCGCCATGCTCATGCTGATGAACGATTTTGTGGAGACCGACAAAATCGGCTCTTTGTTTTTTATTTGCGCAGCCATCATTGTCAATACGGATTTGAAACGCAATAAAAAATAAACCCGATTTTCCACTTCTCCTGAAAGTTGTACACTCCGCATTCCGCACTCGAATTACGCCCTGTCGCAGCGTTCGATCGGAGAACAATTGTCGAGCAGCAAATTGCCCCGGTAGTGGAATAAAGCGCCGGGGGCGAAATATGCTTCGAAGGTGATGTACTGCATATTGTGGTTGGGAACAAACTGGAATTTATACGCTTTCCACCCCAAATGGTCGATAAGCACAGAGGTAGCGAGGAGCTGTTGTTTTGTCTGGCCCGTGCTGCCCCAAATGCGCAAGCGGGTGGGGTGGTTATATCCGACATATTGGGCGGAATGTGAGAGGTAGATGGTGATGGTATAACAGGTGCCCGATTGCAAAGGCTCAGACAAGCGCTGTGCAATATCTTCCCGGGTACCGTCTTCCCGCGTCACCAGCGCCACACAGGTAAGGCCATCCTGCGCCGGCACTTGAACCCCCCATGCGCCGGGCATAATATCGGGTGTACTGCCCCGGGTATACGAGGCCCAGCCATCGGGGCAGGCCGAGGCGCGCGGTGCATCCTCGAAAGAGGGGTTTTTTAAATAAATTTTTCCATCGCCTGTCTGTGTGGCAGGGCCTTGCCAAAACGCAGCCATAAAAGCAAAAAGTAAAATACCCGGGGTGGTCATAGGCAAAAAATCAAAAGAGCGATTGAAGGCAGTATTTCAGGCAAAGGTATTGGCTAATTCCTGTTTTCCGGAAATATCCTTCCCGAACAGGTACTTTTCCGCCCGTCGAACAGCCTTTTTTTAACTGAAAAGCGGCAACTTTGCCAGCCAAATTTATCCGGCACCAAACTGTTATGCCGAAAACGTCCAAGCGCCTGTCCTGATTATGCCACGCACCAAGCCAACGTACATCTATGCTATTGCCAGTGTGGCGATGGTTCTGTTTATGGTGGGTTTTTTTGCCCTCACTGCCCTGCATGGCCGAAAGTTGGTAACGCTCTTTAAGGAAAAAGTGGATATATGGCTGGAGGTGCGCACCAATACACCGCAGGAAGAAATTGCCCGTGTCATTCAGGACCTCCGGCAACAGCCTTTTGTAAAAGCGGAATCGATCACCTACATCACCCGGGAGCAAGCCGCAGCCATTATGCGGGAAGATCTCGGCGATGAAAGCCTGATGGAAGACATCCCCAACCTGATGCGCGATGTAGTCCGGTTCAATGTGCAAGCCGACTTTTTTCAGGAAGACAGCCTGCGCCAATGGCGGGAAGCCCTCCGGCAGGATACGGTGATTTCCGAATTGTATGTCGAAGCTGCGAATACCAACAACATCGGACGCAATATTGAAAATATTGGTTACTTAACATTGGGGCTGGGTTTTTTACTCATCTTTGCGGCCGTAACGCTCATTCACAATACGATCCGCCTGGCTTTGTACACCAACCGATTTTTGATCAAAAATCAGGAATTGGTGGGAGCCTCCTGGTCCTTCATCAGCCGGCCGTATATCCAGCGCGGCTTGCTCAACGGTTTGTGGAGTGCCCTGTTGGCAATTGTTTTGCTCATCGGAATACTGAATTGGGCGCAACATCAAATCCCTGAACTCGAAGCGTTGGAAGACCTGAACGGAATTCTGGCGATCTTCACCGGTCTGATTGGCCTGGGGGTTTTGCTTTCCGGATTGAGCACCTATGTTGTCGTGACTAAATTTCTGCGCATGCGCGTAGACGATCTTTATTAAATCCCGGATGCTCCACCATTGCCCATTGAGCCTTTTATCCATTATTCAACTATGGCAAAAAAAACACAAAAACAGTTTCAAAACAAGCCGGCTGCGCGCAAGCAGGCGCCAGTGCCAACACGGCGGAAAGACAAGCAGGACAGCCTGTTTAGCGCCGGAAAAGAGGAGTTTATTTTTGGTCGCCAAAACTTTATCTGGATTGGTATCGGCCTTGCGCTGGTATGCCTGGGCTTGCTGGCTATGGCCGGGGGCGCCATGCCCGACCCTAACACCTGGGATCCGGATATTATTTACAGTTTTCGCCGCATCACCCTGGCGCCTATTTTGATGGTGGCCGGCTTTGTGGTGGTGATTTACGGTATTTTTAAAAAAACAAACACGGAGGCAACAGCCCAACCTGATAATACACCTGCTGAATGAGTCTTTTCCATGCCATTATTTTGGCAATAATTGAGGGGTTGACGGAGTTTTTGCCGGTGTCTTCAACCGGGCATATGATTATCGGTTCGGCTACCATGGGTATCGCTGCCAATCCTTTTGTCAAAGTTTTTACCGTAGCCATTCAATTCGGCGCAATATTGTCGGTGCTGGTGTTGTACTGGCGCCGCTTTCTTCAAAGCTGGAACTTTTATTACAAACTGTTCATTGCCTTTCTTCCGGCTGTCTTTTTTGGTTTTTTTCTCAAACCGTATGTCGATGAGTTATTGGAGCATGTGGAGGTCGTCGGCCTGGCCCTTATTGCCGGCGGCATCTTGTTTCTTTTTCTCGATGATGTCTTTGTCCGGCGCAGTCAGCTCGATTCGGATATCAGCCATATCACTACGGGCCGCGCCTTTAAGATCGGTCTGTTCCAGGTGATTGCCATGGTACCGGGCGTCAGCCGTTCGGCAGCCACGATCATCGGTGGCCTGACGCAGAATCTATCACCCAAAACGGCTGCAGAATTTTCGTTTTTTCTGGCTGTACCCACCATGTTTGGCGCAACCTGTAAATCGCTCTGGGAATATTTTTGGCATGAAGGCGGCCATATTACCCAGGATGAGATCGTGCTGTTGACAGTGGGTAATATTGTCGCTTTTATTGTGGCCCTGATTGCCATCCGGGCTTTTATTCAGTACTTAACCAACCACGGCTTTAAATGGTTTGGCTACTACCGGATTGTGGTGGGCCTGATCATCCTGGTCCTTTGGGCTACTGGTTATTTTGAAGGCGTGGACGTCGGCCATTTTTAACTATGAAACAATTGATCGAATGCGTGCCCAATTTTTCCGAAGGGCGCGACCAGCATATTATTTCCCAGATCACCAACGTCATTGAAAGCGTGGAAGGTGTCAAACTACTCGATGTCGACCCGGGAAAGGCCACCAACCGGACCGTCGTCACCTTCGTAGGTGAACCCGAGCCGGTGGTTGAGGCGGCCTTTCTTGCCATGCAAAAAGCCTGCGAACTGATTGACATGCGCAAGCACCAGGGCGAGCACCCGCGTATGGGCGCCACCGATGTGTGCCCGCTGATTCCGGTGAGCAACATAACCATGGAAGAAACGGCCGAATGGGCCCGTCGCCTGGGCGAACGCGCCGGCCGCGAACTGGATCTCCCCATTTACCTCTACGAATCGGCCGCAAGCCGCCCCGAACGCCGTAACCTGGCAACCGTGCGCGCCGGCGAATACGAAGCCCTTCCGGACAAACTCGGCAAACCCGAGTGGAAACCCGATTTCGGCCCCGCCAAATTCAACGCCCGCAGCGGCGCTACTGCCGTGGGCGCGCGCGACTTCCTCATCGCCTACAACATCAACCTGAACACAACCTCCACCCGGCGCGCCAATTCAGTGGCCTTCGATGTGCGGGAAATCGGTCGCGTGATCACAGACCGCATTACCGGCAAACCGGTCATCGGCCCCGATGGCGAGCCCAAGCGGCAGGCCGGTACGCTCAAAGGAGTGAAAGGTATCGGCTGGTACATTGAGGAATACGGCATCGCCCAGATTTCCATGAACATCACCGACATCCAGGCGACACCGCTGCACCGCGCTTTCGAGGAGTGCCACAAAAGCGCCGAGCGCCGCGGTATGCGGGTCACCGGCTCCGAGCTGGTGGGTCTGGTACCGCTCAGCGTGCTGCTAGACGCGGGCAAGTATTTTTTGAAAAAACAACGGCGCAGTGTGGGCGTCAGCGAAACCGAGCTGATCAAAATTGCGGTCAAATCAATGGGCCTCGACGAACTGGCGCCCTTTGACCCGCAGCAAAAGATTATCGAGTACAACCTTCGCAAAGACGACCCGACAGAAGCGAAAAAACTGATCCGGATGAATCTCCGTGCCTTTGCCGACGAGGCTGCCAGTGAAAGTGTGGCCCCCGGTGGCGGCTCGGTGAGTGCCTATGTGGGTGCCCTGGGCGTTTCCATGGCAACCATGGTGGCCAACCTGAGTTCGCACAAACGCGGATGGGATGAGCGCTGGGAGGAATTTTCCGATGCCGCTGAAAAAGGCCAGGCCCTGAAGGATGCCCTGTTACGCGCTGTAGACGAAGACACCGAAGCGTTCAATGCCATTATGGCAGCCATCGGCTTGCCGAAAGGCACGCCCGAAGAAAAAGCCGCCCGCCTTGCCGCTATCGAGCAGGCGACGGTGATCGCCACTGAAGTACCGCTGCGCGTAGTGCGCTTGGGGCTCGACTGTTTCCCGCTCATTCGCCAGATGGTGCAAACTGGCAACCCTAACTCTATTACCGATGCCGGAGTTGGTGCACTCTGCGCCCGCTCGGCTGTGCTTGGCGCCGCCCTCAACGTGAAGGTGAATGCCAAAGACCTCAACGACAGGGCTTACGCCGAAAAGGTGATCGCTGAGGCGGATGCGGCGATGGCGGAAGCGGCTAAACAGGAAGCGGAGATCTTGGCGCAGGTTCGGGCGAAAATGGGGGTTTGAGGCCCCCCCTCAACTTAAGGGTTAAGAAGAGTTTTACACTTTTCAAATTGAACTTTTGACTTTTTGAGCAAAAATCCTGGTTCGGGAAGTTTCTTTTAAGTCAAATTTGAAAAGCCCAATTTGAAATTTGAAAAGTTGTACACCCCCTCTGGTACTTTTAGTCTATGGTCAGCCTTATCTTCGGGGCCCTTTTTTAAACCGGCACTAATGTTCACCCTGTCTGCATTTTCCCGTTACTGGTACCTCTGGTTGGTTGTTTTGGTTTTACTGGTCGCTGCCGTTACGGGCTTTCGGGAAACCATACGGATCCCGTTCGACACCGTAACGCTCTCGGCACCTTGCTGGTCGGTGGTTTTGGGCTGCGCCCTTTTTCTCGGACTGGCAGGACTGACGCACCAGTATCTCGACTCGCGGCAGTTCCTTTTGGCGCCAAAATGGCTCAAACCGCTGCATTTATGCGTCAGCCTGACTTTTTGCGTGTTGCTTTTTGTTTGTATGGAAATGGCATTGGCCCGCCGCCTGGCAAATTCCAGGGCTGTTTTTGAAACAAATTATCAGCACTACGAATCGCTTTACGATTTTTACCTGGTGATTCCCGGCTTTTTCCTGCTGGTGCAAGTGCTTTTCCTGGTTGCATTGTTCCGGGCGAGGCCGCG
This sequence comes from Lewinellaceae bacterium, assembly GCA_020636075.1. GTDB lineage: Bacteria > Bacteroidota > Bacteroidia > Chitinophagales > Saprospiraceae > M3007. The sequence continues at coordinate 723,984 of JACJYO010000003.1, forward strand.
TAACGTAATCTAAGGTATAGTTCCCCAAACTGCCTTTCAGAAGCCATTATAGTTGAATGCCACTGCCAGCTTTACAGGTCGAAAAGCGCCGCTTTCTGCCATTTTGGCAAAAAAGGAGTCTTTTGCGCTGCTGGAATGAAATGTGCTACCCACAACCATTCCCCCTTGACCAAATCCCTATCTTTGCACCTTATAAAGGTTGGAGGGTTTCTGGTTAGAAAGTTAAATGGTTTTACACCATCCCGAATGGTAGACAACCTTCTAACTTTCTAACCAGTAACCAGAATCCCTCCAAGCCTTCAACCCAAATAAAAGTTATGTTAGGATTATTAAAAAAAATACTCGGTACCAAGCAGGAGCGCGACATGGGCCAATATCAGGGCATTGTGGATGAGATCAATGAGTATTTTGCCGCATACCGGGATTTGTCGATTGACGAACTGCGCAACAAAACCCTGGAATTTCGCGCACGCATCTCGGAATACCTGTACGATATCGACGCCGAAATAGAATCGATTAACCAGCAAGCCCTCGATTCCGAAGATTTTCATGAAAAAGAAGACCTCTTCAAAGAGGTGGACGACCTGCGCAAACAGCGCGATAAGTCCCTCGAAGAAGTGCTGCGCGATATCCTGCCCGAAGCCTTTGCCGCTGTCAAGGAAACCAGCCGCCGTTTCATGGAAAATGAAACGATCACGGTAACCGCCACCGAGCATGACCGCGCGCTCGCCGCTGACCCGAAAAAATCCTACGTCACCATCAACGGCGACAAGGCCATTTGGAAAAACAGCTGGCAGGCTGCCGGCGGCGATATCACCTGGAACATGCTGCACTATGATGTGCAGCTCATCGGTGGTATGGTATTGCACGATGGTAAAATCGCCGAGATGGCAACCGGTGAAGGTAAAACCCTGGTGGCTACGCTGCCCGCATACCTCAACGGTGTGGCCGGCGAAGGTGTGCACATCATCACGGTGAACGACTACCTCGCCCGTCGTGACCAGGAATGGGTCGGTCCGATCTATGAATTTCTGCTGCTTACCGTCGATTGCATCGACAAATACAAACCCCACTCGCCCGAGCGCATCCGTGCCTATCAATGCGACATCACGTTCGGTACCAATGCCGAATTCGGCTTCGATTACCTGCGCGACAACATGGTCATCGGGCCCGACGAACTGGTACAGCGCAAGCACCACTACGCCATTGTGGATGAGGTGGACTCCGTGTTGATCGATGATGCGCGTACGCCGCTCATCATTTCCGGTCCGGTGACCCGGGGCGCTGAAGATCAGGAATATGTCGACCTCAACCCTAACGTCAAACGCCTGTTCGAAGAGCAAACCAAACTCGCCGCAAAATTTTTGGCGGATGCCAAAAAACTCTACAGCGAAGGTCAACTCGGCATGGAGGACGGCCAGGCCGGTATGGCGCTGCTGCGCACACACCGGGCTTTGCCCAAATACCGCCCGCTGATCAAATTCCTCAGCGAAGAAGGGGTAAAAGTGATGCTGCAAAAAACGGAGGACTTTTACATGCAGGAAAACAACAAGCGCATGCCCGAGGTAGACCGCGAGTTGTTGTTCTGGATTGACGAGAAAAACCGCAGCGTCGAACTTTCGGAAAAAGGAATCGACTTCCTCAGCCGTTTCAACAACGACCCCGGCTTTTTCATCATGCCCGATATCGGCACCGAACTGGTCAAGATTGACCAGGATGAGGAACTGGACATCAACGAAAAATCTGAAGCCAAGGAATTGCTTTCACAAGACTATGGTGTAAAAAGCCGCCGTGTGCACGCTGTGCAGCAATTGCTGAAAGCCTACGCCTTGTTTGAAAAAGATAACGAGTACATCGTCACGCCGGAAAACGACGTCAAGATCGTCGACGAACAAACCGGCCGTGTCATGGAAGGCCGCCGCTATTCCGATGGTTTGCACCAGGCAATCGAGGCCAAGGAAAATGTGAAGGTGGGCGAGATCACCCAAACCTACGCCACCGTCACCCTGCAAAACTACTTCCGGATGTACCACAAACTCGCCGGTATGACCGGTACGGCCGAAACCGAGGCCAAGGAATTGTGGGATATCTACAAACTCGACGTGGTGGTGATCCCGACCAACCGTCCCATCGTCCGCGACGACCGTGAGGATTTGGTTTATAAAACTGCTCGCGAAAAGTACAATGCAGTGATCGACGAGATCGAGCAACTGCGAAATGCCGGGCGGCCTACGCTGGTGGGTACCACCTCGGTGGAAATTTCCGAGTTGCTCTCCCGCTTGCTGCAGCGCCGCGGTATTCCGCACAACGTGCTCAACGCCAAGCAGCACCAACGGGAAGCCCAGATCGTTGCCGAAGCCGGTTTGCCGGGCAATGTGACCATTGCAACCAACATGGCCGGCCGGGGTACCGACATCAAACTCGGCCCGGGCGTTAAAGAGGCCGGTGGTCTGGCCATTATCGGTACCGAACGCCACGAAAGCCGCCGTGTTGACCGGCAGTTGCGCGGCCGGGCCGGTCGTCAGGGTGACCCAGGTTCGTCCCAGTTTTACGTGTCGCTCGAAGACAACCTCATGCGCCTGTTCCAGAGCGACCGCATTGCCGGACTTATGGACCGTATGGGCCACAAGGAGGGCGACGTTATCCAGCACTCGATGGTGACCAAATCCATCGAACGTGCCCAGAAAAAAGTGGAAGAAAACAACTACGGCATCCGTAAACGCTTGTTGGAATACGATGACGTAATGAACATCCAGCGGGAGGCGATCTATAAAAAACGGCGCAATGCGCTGTTTGGCGACCGGCTTTCTGTGGATATCAACAATGCCTTCATCGCCATCACGTCCGAACTGGTAGCCGTACACCGCGGCCAGGGCACTTTTGAAACCTTCCGCATGGATTCCTTGCGCCTGATCGGTATCGATCCGGAGATGGAACCGGAATGGTTTAAATCGGCGCCGGAAGACACCGTACTGGCGACCTTCCAGCAGCAGGTTTTCGACACCTACACCCGCAAACGCCATCAGGTGAGCGACCGTTTGCTGCCACTGATCAAAAACGTGTACGAGCGCGAGGGCCAGCGCTACAAGCGCATCGTGGTGCCTTACACCGATGGCAAAATGGGGCTGAACATCAGCGCCGACATGGAAAATGCCATTAAAAGCGGTGGCAAGAGCATCATGCACGATGTGGAGAAAGTAGCCAACCTGGCGCTCATCGACGAAGCCTGGAAGGAGCACCTCCGAAATGTCGACGACCTGAAAGAAGCCGTACAAGGTGCTTCGTTTGAGCAAAAAGACCCGTTGGTGATCTACAAGATGGAAGCATACAACTTGTTTGAGAGCCTGATCGGCCATATCAACAGCAACGTAACGTCGTTCTTGCTCAAAGGTACGCTGGACCTGCCCGACGAAAGCGAGATCCAGCGCGCTCAACAAGCAGAAGCCGCCCGGCAGGCTCGGCAGGCCGCCATGCGCAACCGCCTCCGGACCAACAACCAGCAGCAAATGACCGAGACCCAACAGGCTGCCCAGCGCGCAGCCCAATCGGCGGGCCACAACGAACCTGTGCAACGTACACAGCCAATCATTAAGGAAAAAGTGGTGGGCCGAAACGAACCCTGCCCCTGTGGTAGTGGTAAGAAGTACAAGCACTGCCACGGCCGGTAACGCGAACCGCTGGTTCGCGTGTTAACGTCGGCAGGGTTTCAAACCCTGCCGACGTTCAAACCCTGCCGACGTTTCAATTATACCCGTCCTACGACCCAAAGTCGCAGGACGGGTTTTTAATTGTGCGAACCAGCAAATCTGCCTCATTCGCAGTAACTTGGCTGCATACTTATCACGAACATGAGCTGCGAAATACCATGCATACCATACTCACCGATCGCCATTCCGTAGCCAACCAGTTCATTGCCGAACTGCGCAGTGCCGTCATCCAAACGGACCGCATGCGTTTCCGCCGCAATCTGGAACGCATCGGTGAAATTCTGGCATACGAGCTGTCCAAAACACTCGAATACAAAACGGTGGAGGTGGAAACCCCACTCGGTTTATCACAGGTAGCGGTGCCCGCCGACCGCCTGGTGCTGGCGAGCATCCTGCGCGCCGGCATTCCATTGCATCAGGGTATGCTGAACTACTTTGATAAAGCGGACAATGCCTTCATCAGCGCTTACCGCCGCCAGCACAAAGACGGCAGTTTCGATATCCAGCTGGAATATGTAAGCTGCTGTGATCTGAATGATGCCGTGCTCATTCTTTGCGATCCTATGCTGGCCACCGGGGCTTCCATGAATCTAACGCTCAAGCATCTCGAGCGTTTCGGCGCGCCCAAATCGATCCATATCGCCGCAGTAATTGCCAGCACAGCGGGTCTGGAAGCTGTACAGCGCGAGCATCCGGAAGCACAGTTTTGGCTCGGGGCCTTGGACGAAGAACTGACCGGCAAGGCGTACATCGTTCCCGGTTTGGGCGATGCGGGGGATTTGGCGTTCGGGGAGAAATCTTAAAATTAGCTTTGTCTGGCTAAAGTCCGTTTTATCTTTACATACCTCCATAAATCTAATGTAGAGCACAATTACCCATGTGTTTAAAACCAATTTCAACCATTTTTAAGGCTGGTTTATTTATCGTGCTATTGGTTTGGGTAGTGGGGGAGCCAATGTTTGCTCAAAAAAACACCGTGCCAGATACCGGATTGGGGCAGGAACTTGCGCGGGCAGAACGGTTATTGCAATCCTTTAAAAATGATAGCGCAAAAATCATTACCACGGCATTATTGCGCAGGTTGAAGACCGAAGGAAAACTGGACGATCATTTTGGCCTTCAAGTCCAAGTGGTGGAAGCCATGGCATATGAACAGGACCAGGATGGCGAATTGGCGATCCGGAAGTTGCACGAAGTCAGGGACCGCTGTAAGCAATTGCAATTTTGGGATCTGTGCGCCCGGTCCAACCTTGCGGTGGCACTGATCTATGAAAAAATCGGCCTTGATAAACAATGTCTGGCGCAGTTGCGAGAAACCGACGCCTATATTGATCAGCATAGCCTGGATTCCATTTACCCCTACTTTGCGATCCGGATGTCGTCCTGGCAACGTATTTACGGCAATAAGGATTCCGCAATTTATTTTGCCCGGGAAGCGCTGCGTACCGCACCCACATTCAACCTGCACCTGGAAACGGCAATCGGCCATATGTTGATGAATATGCTTTTGCCCCAATCAGCCGTTGATGCGCGACTTAAACATGCAATTGCGAGCGTCCGGTTGTACCAGAAACTCGAAGACTATACAGGTTGCAGTTACATGTACGGCGCCATTTCAAGTTTGTATTTTCAAACAAAAAACTTCCGGCAAGCGCTCGTCTTCAACGATTCAGCACTAACCATGGCAAATCTGGCCGTAGCAAAAGGGCATGAAAAGCATAGTACAATTGCCAGCCTATACCAGTTTCGCGGACAAGTATTCAAAGTGCTGGGTCAATCGGATTCAGCCTGGTTTTACCTGGATAAAGGCTACCGCATGGCGCTTGAATTTCAGAAAAAAGACATGCGCGACCGGGTGCTCGAGATTGAAGCCCGTTATGCCAATGCCCAAAAACAAGAGCAATTGGATGAGCAAGCCCAACAACTGATTGCTGAACGGCAGCGGCGCAATTGGTTGGTTGGTGGGCTTTTCCTCGTGTTGTTGCTGACAGCCGCTCTGGCTTATTTTTATGTCCAATTGCGAACAGCCAACGAAAAAAACCGGCACCAGGCTGAACTGCTGGTCAATCTTGATATGGCCAAATCCCGGTTCTTTGCCAACATCTCGCATGAACTCCGTACCCCACTCACGCTGTTGCTCGGCCCGGTAAATACCCTGCTAAACGAAACAAACCTGAGTGAAAAACAGCGCAACCTGTTGAAAATAGCCCGCCGGAGCGGGGACCACCTTGGGCAACTCATCAACGAAATCCTCGATTTGCGCAAACTGGAAATGGGTAAAATGAGCCTTAAGTTAAAACCGACGGCATTGCACCATTTCTTCCAAAACTACACTGCTCAGTTCGAGTCGCTGGCCGAGCGCAAGCAGATCCTTTTTTCCTTTGAATCCAGCGTGCCACCAGCGTTCGTTGGGAATATAGACCGGGAAAAATGCCGCCAGATTTTGAACAACCTGCTGTCGAACGCCTTCAAATTCACGCCCGAAGGCGGCCGCATCAATGTCGAACTGTCGGTAAACAATGGTGTGCTGGACTTGCGCGTCGCCGATACCGGTAGGGGTATACATCCGGAAGACCTGCCCTATGTATTCGACCGTTTTTTTCAGACAAACCGGCCCGACAAACCTGCCGAAGGCGGCACCGGCATCGGCCTAAACCTTTGCCAGGAATATGCCCGCCTGTTGGGTGGCAACATCTATGCGGAAAGTAACGCCGGAACAGGCACCAGATTCCGGGTTACTTTCCCGGTCGAATTGCTGGATCAAACGGCGCAACCGATACCCGATCCGGAATCTGCAATCGTGTTCCATGAACCGGTGGCGTTCGCCAAAAGTGCTCAAACAACGGAAAAACCTGTAATCCTGATTGTAGAAGATAATCCTGATTTGCAGGATTACATTAGCCTGATTCTTTCGAAACACTACAACGTAGTTACTGCCGAACATGGCCAGGCGGCCCTGGATTACCTACTGCCGCCAGCCAAAAGCCGGCAGCAAATGGCCAATTGCCAATTGGTGCTCTCCGACCTCATGATGCCTGTGATGGACGGCTATCAGCTGCTCGAAAAATTAAAGTCTGACGATGCTACCCGCCATCTTCCCGTTATCATGCTGACCGCCCGGGCGGAAGCCCGCGACCGGCTCAAAGCCCTGCGCATCGGTGTAGACGACTACCTCACCAAGCCATTCGACGAGGAAGAGCTCCTGGTGCGCATTGATAACTTGTTGAAAAACCAGGCGTCCCGGCAACTCGAAGTCCCAGCGGAATCAAACCCGGAGGCAGAAGACCTGCCTGAACCCGACCAGAATTGGCTGGAAACCTTCGAAGCCTACGTTCGGAAAAACATTGCCAACAATATACTTTCCGTTCCGCTGCTGGCGCAGGAATTCACCATGAGCGAATCTACCTTGCTGCGTCAACTCAAGCGCCTGACCGGACTGACGCCAGGGCAGTATTTGCAGGAAATGCGGCTTGATGAAGCCCGACGATTGTTGGAAAGCCAAGCGATGGCTTCCGTGACACAGGTAGCCTCCAAGGTTGGTTACAGCGATGCCCGGGCTTTTTCGCGGAGCTTCCGGGCGCGCTTTGGGAAACTGCCTTCGGAGTTGGCGGAGGACTGATTTTTACATTTTCCCCACCACTTTCCCCGCTTTTCAGGACATTTTGACGGATTCAGCTACCAAGTTGACGGATTTAGCCCGTTGACCTTCCCCATTTTTGCCCTGTGTCGTTTTCGAAGGCACCGCCTCCGTTTTAATCCCCAAGCTAAATTGAAACAAACACGCTCCACGTCATCCGTTTTCGGCTAGCCGGAAACGTCCTCCCCCCCCGCTCAATCATCGATATGCCTGCAAGGCTGCTCCGGTATTTGCCGGAACAGCGCCGGGTTTCTTTACGCTAAAAAACCTGCGGCTCCGGCTGCATCATCCTGGTTGAATTATCACCACCATCAATAAAATATCGTTATGAAAAATCAGACATTTCAACACCTCTTCTCTCTTTCCACCGGCCTTCTTTTGGCACTTGCCTGTTTGCAGTGCCCTTGCAGGCGCAAAACGACCCAAAGATCAGCGTGCAGGGTACGCTCAAAACCGCCAACGGCGTCACCGTGGCCGACGGCAATTACGACGTCACGTTCAACCTCTACAACGTGCAAACCGGCGGTACGGCCCTTTGGTCGGAAAGCGCCGCCGTAGAAGTGGTCGGCGGTATTTACAGCCACTACCTGGGCTCTTCCACGCCGCTCAATCCGGCCGATTTTGGTAGCACGCTGTACCTGGGTGTAAAAGTAGGCTCCTATGAACTGGTTCCCCGCACCGAACTCTCCTACGCGCCCTATGCCTTTTCGGTAGCGGCAGCCCAAACGGTGGTTTGCTCCGGTGCCGTGGGCGATATCAAATATTCCATCCTGGATCCCACCGAATTTGCCAAAGTAAACGGCAACTGCTGGGTGCCGATGGACGGCCGGGATATTTCAACCTCCAAATTGGCGACACACGGCGTCTCCTCCATCCCCAATGCAGGCGGTATGTTCCTGCGGGCACAGGAATTTGGCAGCCACGGTACATTCCCCAGCAATAATGACCCGGACAGAACCTCTGATTCGCCAATTGCTGTTGCTCAAGTGGATACTTTGCAAAGCCATAAACATGGAGGTATTACGGATAAACACATTGAACAAGTTAAAACAGTATATGTCCCTAATGTAAATACTAACAATATCGGCTCCGAGCCTCATACTATTCCGGCGAATGGCTGGAGCCACGATAATACTTTGAATAATCACTATCTCTGGACGGGTGGAGGAACCGGTGATGCCTTCGGAATGACCTTCTTAGGGAGTAGCCCTCTTCGTGAAACTACTGATACCGGCGCCGCCGAAACCCGTCCCAAAAACATCAACCTCTACATCTATATCCGCATCAATTGACGGCAAGTGTCAACCTGTTTTTTTTAACACTTTAAACGTCGATTGATCATGTTCAAACATATCATATTTTACACCATCCTGCTCTGTTGCAGCGCCATGCTCACACCCGCGCTGGCACAACAGCAGGACGTTCAATGCAATGCCGTAGACCAGCCCATCACCCAGGGGCAGGTATTTTTCGACTACGGCGGCGTCACCGACGCTTTTTCCATCCGCAACCGCTCCAGCCACTCTGTCGGGCAGACGGTCGTGGGCAACATAATTTCCCAATCCCACATCTCCCAGCAGGGTTTTTGGGCGATCTACCAGATACCGCCTTTGCGGCCCATCGTGCATGCCACGCAAGGCGAGCTGCTCGACCGCATCCAGGTGTCCTGGACGGTAGACCCGTTGAGCGCTCCGCCCACAGAAGGGTTCAAACTTTACCGCGACGGGGTTTTTCTGGCGTTGCTGGATAAAAAAACCTTCAACTACAACGATTTTAACGTCATTGCCGGGCGGCCGTATACCTACGAAGTGCTCGGCATCAATGAATTCGGCGAGGGCAACCGCGGCGCAGCCATCGGCTTCCAGGTGCCCGACGGCGTAGTCACCGGCTGGGTGCAGACGCCCAGTGGCAAGCCGGTGCCCGATGCCTTCGTGGCGCTCACGCCGCTGCAGGGCTTTTCGGCCGGTTTCGGCCCCTCTGCCGGCGCTGTTGCCAAAGCCGACACCAGCACCAAAAACCTGCTCCCGGCAACCAACGGCGCCTGGACGCTTACATTTTGGATCAAAACAACCAGTGCGGCGGCCAACGGCGGGCTGTTGAGTTTTGACAGTAATCTCTACGTGCGGCCGCTCGCCAGTGCCGGCGGGCACGAAGGCATCGAGGTCGCCCAAACGGCCGGCGGCTCCGCCCTGCTCAGCGCGCAATTTCCCGACAGCACCAAAAACGCTTGGCACCACGTGACCCTCAGCGTCGAGGCCGGCGGCAAAGGCCGGCTGTTTATCGACGGCACACTGGCCGGCATCGCCGAATTGCCGGCGCCGGCTACCGCAACGGAACTGCGGCTTGGGGCCCGCACCGGCGCTTCCGGCAGCTGGGAAGGCCGCCTCGACGAGTTGCGCATTTACCACCATCTGCTCGACGAGCTCGACCTGGGCGAGGTGATGATGGGTACGGCTTCCTCCCAAACGCCCAACCTGGCGTACTACTGGAAAATGGACGAAGAACTTGGCACCGGCTCTTTCGATGTGATTGGAAGAAACAAACTCTATTTCTGCGGTGCACAATTCAACACCGACCGGCCGCATGTGCGCACTATGGGCAAAACCAACCAGGAGGGCTTTTACCGCATCGAATCGGCGAGCTACGGCACGGGCACGACCTTTTTGGCCGAGCCGATGAAGAATTTTTACCTGCACCGTGCGCTCAAGTTTGTACCCGGCGAAGGCGATTACGCCACCTTGCCCGATTTTTCCCTGACGCCAAAATCCACCCTGGAACTCTGGGTGAACAATTCCGACCCGGCCGGCGACCAATGCCTGCTGGCTAAAAAATGGGGCAACAATGAATTTCGCCTGTTCCTGCGCCAAATCGGCCTGGAAAGCAATGTGTTTGTGTACCTCAATGGTCAGGATCACAACCTCGGCGTCCTGGGTATGGGCTACCAGCACCTGGCTTTGTCGATCGACAGCAGTACGGTGCGCGCATTTAAAAACGGCGTGCCTTTCGGAAGTCCGCAGGTTTTCGCAGGTTTTCCGGGCAATTTTTCCGACACCACCCAGAACTGGATGCTCGGCGCCCGGCCCTCTGGCCCCGGCACACAGGCCGATCACTTCGACGGCCTGATCGACGAGATTGCAGTGTACGATACCACATTGAGTACGGCAGCCGTGCTCGGGCACTTCCAAAATGCCCGCGACCCGCAGGAGAAAGGTTTGCGCGTCTATTTCCCGCTGGATGAAGGCAGTGGAAAATTCCTGCACAACACCGGCTCGTTGCTGCTATCCGACGGTACCAACGAGGGCGCAGAATGGTCTTCTTTTGCCGTACGGCAGAAAGTCACCCCACACGAATTCAGCCCCAGCACCCGGCAGGTAACCTTGAATCCCAGCGTCACTTCCGTGGACCAAGTGGACTTTACAGACCGCTCTACGGTGCCCGTGACCGGCTACGTGCGGTACAAAAACACCGATTGTTTTGCCCAAAAAGTGGAAATTCTGATCAACGGCGACTCGTACTCGCCGAAAATTTTCACCGATTCCACGGGTAAGTTTGAGATCGACTTCGACCCCGGGTTTACCGGCCGGCTGACGCCGAAGTTTGAAGACCATCAGTTTATCCCGGCCTTCTGGGAAGTGACCAATGTGGTCAGCCCGATCGTGGGTATTTTGTTCAACGACATTACTACCCGGACCGTTAGCGGGCAGATCGCCGGCGGGGATTGCAAAAAATCGATCATCAAAGCGCCCCCCGGACAGGGGCAGGGCACCGTGTGTACCATCACGCTGCGCTCCACCGACGGCTGCCTGGAGCGGCATATCACGCTGAACAACCAGGAGGGCAACTATACCTTCGCCGATGTGCCGCCGCTGGAAGAACTAACCCTGGCGATTACCGAACATTCCGACCCGGATATTAAGTCGGCCTTTCAAACGCAAGGCGGCGCTACGCTGGATTTGGCCAAAACGGATACCGTGGTCAACTTTACCTATTACGCCCCTCCGGAAGTGGAGATCGCCAGTGGGCTTGATACGATTCCCGGTTGTACGCCGTCTGTAATTGTGCTGAACCAATCCGATCCAGTAACGCTGAAGATCAAGTTGAAAGAGCAGTATGAGGAAATTCTGGGTGCCGGCATGAACGTGATCGACGACGGTGTATGCTACCTGGATACAGCCAATTTTGAGATTCTGAACGGTTTTGCCGACATCAACGAGGACACGACCATGTCGGGCGGCAGCCTGATATACCAGTTCCGGGTGGGCGGCCCGAATCCGTCACCGCCTTACCTGAAGACCCTTCAGGTGGTAGGCACCTCCGTTGCGGGCCGGACGGGTAGTTTGTTGAAACAAGCTATCGTGACAGGTATTTTGCAAAAGGGCAGTACGTTTACGACCAAGCTTCCGGAGAGGCCCATGCTGATTCTGCGCGATCCTCCGGGTGATGCGAGTTATTCATACCTGTTAAAGGACTCCACCATTTGTCAAACTATGTCCTATGAGGAAGACCACCAAATCGGCGGTGGAATAGGAGCCGAGGTGCACCTTGGAGGCGATGTTACGATTGTAACAGCCCCGGTTGGCGTTGGAACGATTGAAAATGCCGGGCCGATCGTTGACTTTGAAGCGATAGCCGTAGGCTATGCATTATTTGGCGATGGAAATTCCATGCAAACCTGTATGACGTTCAGTTCCAATATTGCGACAAGCGATGGCAGCGATTATGTCGGAGAAGACGCCGACTTGTATATGGGGATGGCAATGGATATCAAGTTCGGGCTGGCCGACCGTGTAAGTTTTGATACATGCACGGCGGCGGTGACATCTGTAATAAATGTTGAGCCCGGCAATCAGCCGACGACCTTTGTTTATTCCCAGGCCTACATTGAAAATTATTTACGGCCTTATCTGCGTGCCATAGCCAATGACCCAATGACGGTTGATTCCATCAAACAACAGAGTATGAAATCGGACACACTCTGGGGAAACATTATTGCTTATAACAAAGGATTAAAGGAAAAATCTGCGCTCAAACGGCATATTTCTTTTGATGCAACAACCAGCATCGAGTTTTCGGAAACAAGTACTACCGAGCGTTCAGACTGGAGCCATACCGGAGGAGGACTGGATGGTGAGATTACCACCCATCTCGGATTTCAATTCCAAAAAGTCGGTGCTTCTGCCATTGGGAAATTCATAACAAGCAACACTTGGGTACATGGTTCCGGTGATGGTACCACCACTAATGTCACCTCCGGCTACGTACTGGCCGACGACGATGCCAACGATGCCTTCAGCCTGGATGTGCTGATGGACTCGGTGTACAACACCCCGGTGTTCAAACTTTTTTCCGGGCAGTCTTCCTGCCCCTGGGAAGAAGGCACCGCGCACCGTGAATGGCCCAATCTCCAGCTCGCACAGGGCACAGGATACATAGCTGAGAACGTTCCGGCGCACGAGCCGGCAGTGTTCGAACTGGAACTGGGCAACCTCAGCGCCACAAACGAGGACATGACCTACAGCCTTTCGGCCGTACCGGGCAGCAACCCGCATGGCGCGGTCATACAGGTAAACGGCACAACACTGAACGGCAACCCGGTCCAGTACTTTTTGCCCCATGGGGAGTCCACACACATCACACTCACCATCGAGCGCGGGCCGCTGGAATACGAGTACGACAGTTTACAAATAGCCCTGTATTCGCAATGCGAATACGACGCCGACCTGTCGCTCGGCACGGCGCCTGATTCGGTTTATTTTTCGAGGCTGTATCTGGGCGCGCATTTTATACGCCCCTGCAGTGAGGTAAACATCAATGTGCCGGAGCAAAACTGGGTGGTGATCAACGACGACACGATCCAGCCCGGTACCCAGCGGCGGATCACCGTATCGGGGTACGACCGCAATTCCAAGGATTTCCAGTTGATCCGTGTGCAATACCGCCGTGCGAACGGCGACGGTACCTGGATCAACATTACCGGCCCGAACGGTGCGGAGCGCTACAACCCCAACTGGTCGGGCTCCGGGCAAACCGACACCCTGGAACCCGGCTTCACCCAGTTCCTCTGGGAAACGGCCGGTCTGGGCGACGGCCCCTATGAAATTCACGCCTGGGCAGTTTGCACCGGTGATGCCGCCGACAAACCCGGATTTTCGGAGATTATCGAAGGGCGCATCGATCGCGAACCACCCAGCCTGGTGGGCGTACCGCAACCCTCCGACGGGGTGTACCAGGTAGGGGATGAAATTTCCTTTACCTTCAATCAGCACGTCAATTGCGACAAATTAATTAAGGCAGCCGGATCGCCGGTGGTGAAAAACAACGTCGGGTTGTTCGACGCCACGACCGACAGCCTGATCGACATTGCGGTGACTTGTTTTGAAAACAAGATCGTGCTGGACCCGAGCTTTGACAACAAGGTTTACGAAAATCGAATCCTGCGCGCCGAACTGCACGACATCGAGGATTTGACCGGGAACAAAGGCAGCGCCTACACCTGGGAGTTCTACGTCGATCGCAACGAACTGGCCTGGCTTACCGACAGCATCGGCATGACCAAGTACGAGGACAACATCCAGTCGGTGGTCGCCCGCATTCACAACCGCGGCGGTTACCCGGCGCCGTTCAAGATCAAGGACCTGCCCGACTGGGTGCGTGTAGTGCCCGACACCGGCGTGCTGGCGGCCAACGAAATTCGCGATATCCGCTTTGAAGTGGATTCCTCGCTGGCATTCGGCCACTGGACGGACTCGATCACGCTGCACACGGTGATCGGGCAGAACCCCTTCTTCATGGGCGGCGACGAACGCCTGCCCCTGGGTGTGCGGGTGATCTGCCGCCCGCCGGACTGGCAGCTGTATGCCGGGATTTATCAAAATTCGATGAACCTGGTGTTGGAACTCGACATCGAAGGCGCCGTCTCCAGGGATGTGGAAGACATCGTGGCGGCCTACATCGACGATGAACTGCGCGGCCGCTCCTACGTGCAATACGTGCCGCAGGTGGACAAATGGCTGGCTTATCTGACCGTTTACGGCGAACCCAACGACACGGGCAAGCCGATCCGGCTCGACATTTGGGATGCTTCTGCCTGCCTCCGGTACAGTCCGGCCGAAGAAATTTTCTTGTTCGAGCACGACCATGTGATCGGCATCCCGGATGCGCCGCAGGTGATCCATACGACCAGTTTGGTGTTGCGGGAAATTCCGGTCGGCTATGGCTGGAACTGGCTGTCGTTCAACCTGGCATTCCCGAACGACAGCATGCATGTGGTGCTGGCGCCGATGCAAAACCCCTACGTGATCCGCAATCAGACCGAATTGTCTGTTTTTGATTATGATTTATTTGCCTGGCTCGGGACCCTCACCAATCTGAACAACTCGACGATGTACGTTTATGGCAATTTGGCCGATGAAATGTTGCCGATGATGGGGCATGTGATCGACCCGGCGGATATGCCATTGCCACTGGTTCAGGGTTGGAATTGGATCAGTTATATTCCCAATTACGCCCTGCCGGTCAACGAAGCGCTCAAAACGGTCAATGCGCAATACGGCGACCTGATCAAGAGCCAGACCGGTTTTGCGCAATACCTCGACGCGCAATCCGGCTGGGTGGGCAACCTGAAATTTATGGCGCCGCCAAACGGCTACCAGATCCGCGTGGCCGACAGCGCCAGTATTTTGCTGTACCCGCCACCGGTGAATACGCATTTGAAAGGCACGCCAGCTCTGGCAGAATCCAGGGGAGAAAACCCGCCGTCGGCGCCGTATTGGACCGTAAATCCGGCCCAGTATGAATTCAGCATGACTCTGATCGGCATGTTGGCGGACACCAGCGGCAATGCCACGACCGGCACTATGGAACTCGGCGCTTTTGCCGGCAACGAGGTGCGCGGCTCGGCGCAGGCGATCTATGTGGCGCCCCTTCAGGCACACCTGTTCTTCCTGACGATGTATGCCAACAGTTCAGGCGAGCTCCTGCATTTCAAACTGTACGACAGTGATAACGGGCAGGTGCGCGAGTTGGCTGAGGAGATGAACTTCGTGAGCAACCTGCACCAGGGCGAAGTTCAGGACCCCGTGCCGTTCACGCTCAAAACCGTTGGCCTTACCGAACCGACGGCGGCGCTTTACCTGGAGGTACAACCGAATCCATTTACCGATGCGACGACCATCTTTTTCAATTCGGGCCAACACCGGGATGTCCGCCTGCTGATCACTGACGTGGCGGGCCGCCTTGTTTTGCAACAGGATATTGTGGCGGTGCCAGGCATGAACAGCCTGCGTTGGAATACAGGCTCGGTGCAAGCGGGTATGTACTTCATACGCCTGGAAACACCGGAAGGGGCAGTTGTGCGGAAGATTTTGCGACAGTGAGTTGAACGACGAATTTTCGAATACTTGAGCATGCCGGCGCGCAACCACTGGTTGTGGCGCCGGCAGTTTTTTTGGCCCTACTTCACCCCTAAAGCCGCCTTCAACAACGACAAATTCGCCTGCACTTCCGGCCGCTCAAACGACTCCAGAATATCCACCTTTTCGCGTTTGCTCAGGTGCAGGCTCATGGAGGCCTCGTTTTCCTTTTTCAAGGGCTGGTAGATAAACCGGATCACCTGAAGTTGGTTTTCACCGAGCGCATCATTGAGCAGGGAGAGCGCATTGTCCTGTTCAAAATCCTGCATGGCAGTGATGCGGGCGGCAGCCCCGAACGGCGCGAACAGGTTTTCAACAATACCCTTGGAGTCGCTTTCCCGGATGGGATCAATTTTTTCCCAGCAGCGCACCTGCACGATCACGACGCCTCCGGTGTTTTCCCGGATCCAGTCTTTGAAGGTATGCACAAAGCGCACTGCCGTCATAATGCCGTAATTATCGCGGAACCCGGCATCCATGGCCTCCACGGAAGGTTCGGTGGGCAGCCAGGTGGGGGGCAGGATGAGCGGGTAGGTGCAGTTCATGCGCAGGGCGGTGGTGAAGGCCAGGCTGTCGGCTTCCTGCCGGGCGAAGAGCCGGCGAAAGTCGACCCCGTCGAGTTCGGGTTGAATGCTGCGCAGCGGGTTGTCGGGCGCCCGCATGAGGTACGAAACGCCTTGGGGGCTGATGAGCAGGCGCCGGGCGTCGTTCAGGATGAAGGGCGAAATGACCAACATCGGAATGCGCGCTTCGGCCTCCGGAAGCCGGTAGTCGGCAAGGCGTTTGTCGAGCATACCCCGGCAGTTTTCGTTGAGCTGGCGCTCGAAGAGATAGCCCCGGTCGCGGCGGTAGGAGTAATCGCCGGAGCGGAAGGAGCGCACCGGGAAAAACAAGTCGTTGGAAATGATGGCAAAGCTCACCGGGTTGAGCAGGTCGAGGGCGATGTCGCCGGTGTACTCGGGGTTGTGCACCGACAATCCCTCGCCCAATTGTTGGCGCAGGTACAGTTCGCGCAGGTAGGCGGCGCCCAGTACGCCACCCGAGGCCCCACTGATGAGCGCAGTTTGCCGGAGCAGGCGGCCCTTGGTGGCTTCGTCGGCGCGTTGGAGGGTTTGCATGGTCCACAAAGACGAGCGCATACCGCCGCCGCTGGCGCAGATAAACACCAGTTTGGGGCGTTGCACACCGGCAGCCTGGTTTTTGGCCAGCCAGTTTTCAAGGATACGCCGGGAGTCGGCTTCGTCTTTTGCCAGGGTGTCGGGATGGTAGATGTTCTCCAGCGCCCTGTAGGTGTACTCGGCGCGGTTTTCTTTTTGGTAATCCAAACCATAGGCGCGATTGCGGTAGTGGAAAAAGCCGAGCCCGGTCGTGTAGTCCACGGCCACCATCAGCACGATGAACACCAGGGTGCCCCAATGGCGAAACCAAAAAACAATGGCCCCGAAAATAGCCATAGCCATGCTTGCCAGCAGGAAAATGGTGGCGCCGGTAGGAATACGCGCCCAGGGTTGGTCCATGAACAAACCGAGCAACATCAGGATCAAAACGGCCATTAATTGTACCACCACGGCATTCCAGTGGTTTTGGCGAAAAACGCGGCCGATGATCTCCGGGTCGTAGTGCGCCACCGTGCGTACCGGGCGCAGGTGCAGGCTTTCGGTCAGGTAACTGTCGACCCGCCAGCGGGTGGCGCCGCTGCGAATCTCCCAGACGGTAGGCGTGCGGTAACCCGGGGCCAGCAACTTGCTTCCCGGCTTCGGCACAAACTGACCCGGCCGCAAAAACGCGGCGGCATCTTTGTTGGTCAGGTGCATGTACGCCGCTACGGCAATGATCATGGCGTTCAGGCCGATCAGAAACCCGAGGATGTTGCGAACGATCGACCAGGTATCGGTGAGTTCATCGTGCCACTGAAAGCGCACCGAAGCGATCAGGTAGGTGATCAGAAACAGGAAGGGAATGATGCTGTTGTTCAGGCCGAACTTGGTGAACGGCGCGTTCAACGTAGCCAGAAAAGGGAAGCGATGGGCGCTGAGCAGGTAGGTCGTCAGGTTCCAGATCAGGAAAAATGCGCCGCAGGCAGCCCCGGTCAGGAAGAAACTCCAAAAGTTGACCTCGCCGTGATATTCCGGTGTGAGCAGCAGGTAATAGATACCGAAAAATTTGCCACTCACACCGGTCATCAGCAAGGCCAAAAAAATCCATAAACCGATTAAGACCAAATGGTTGCGCAAATGCAACACGACCAACCGCCACGGAAAGGAGTATAAAATCGAACGATCTCGTTTCATAGTTTTTCAAACGAAAAAGTACAGATTTTATACTTGTTCATCCTAGGAAAAGTGGTCTTTTTCAGGATTTGTAGTTTCTGCCCCATCGACAATCAAACTTTTCAAAATTCAAATTTCCAATTTGACATTTCAAATAAAAAAGTGCCACTATTGGGAACATCCTTTCAATTTGAAATTTGAAAAGAAAAATTTGAATTTTGAAAAGTTTGGGGCCGCCCCACGCCTCACTTCGCCCGCCGTAATCCGGCAAAATAAACCTGGATACCCAGCGATACGGCAAACTGGTTCGTTTTGGTGGTTGTTTCGGTCACCACGCCGTCTTGCGTTGTGTTAAAGCGGCTGCGCGCATAGTTGTATTTGAACAGCGTTTCTATGCCGATCGCATCGTTTGAAAAGATGGTGAAACCCGGTCCGGCACCGAAAGCGATAATGTCGGTACTGATGCTTTGCGGTTCCCCGTTGATGATCAGATCGTCGGAGGAGGTACCGAAGCCGAAGTTACCTTCGAGGAAAACGGCCTTGTCGCCGCCAAAGGGAATGTAATACCGGCCGAAGGGCCCAAAGAGCAAGTCGGTGTCGTCGTTCTTGTCTTCGTTGGGCTGTTGTTCACGGCTGAACGTGTAGTCCAGACCAACGCCGATGGCAAAATTTTCAAAAAGAAAATAACCTACGTGCGGTGCGATGTTCCACTGGAAGGATTCCGGCCCGTCGCCTTTTCCAGTGCTCTGCGAGATCGTAGAGGTATTGGAAGAGAAGCCAATGGCTGTACCGACCAGGAAATTACCGCGTTCCGTGAAATTTTGGGCCTGTATTTGAAGCGCGAACAGCATGGCGACAATGGCCGCCACCGCTGTCAAAATAGTGGTCTGTTTCATACCTAAAAAGTTTAGTTAGAACCACTACAAAAGATGTTCAAATATTCATTCGAACAAATGATGCGCATCAAAAGGAGACCTGACCCTGGTCAAAAGCGGGGGAGCGCTTAATAGGCCCGTTCATCCCGGTTTTCCATAAAATTCATAAAGGCGCGGTTTACCACGCGGTTGCCGCCGGGGGTGGGGTAGCGGCCCGAGAAATACCAGTCGCCCTTGTTTTTCGGGCAGGCCTGGTGCAGGCCGTCCAGTGTTTGGTAAATAACTCGCACCGAAGTTTTAATGCCTTCCGGGGTGACCAGTTTGGAAATACGCTGGCTGATCTCGCAGTACTCAAAGTTGTCGTACAACACTGCCACCTCGTTTTTGATCATTTCGGAGGGCAGGTTCTCGGAAGCTTTGCATCGCTTGTAGGCCGCCTGGAGCAATTCGGACTGTCCGTTTTCCTGCAGCAGTTCCACCAGGGCCTGGAAGGCGATGAAATCTTTCATCTTGCTCATATCGATACCGTAGCAATCGGGGTAGCGGATCTGCGGCGCGCTCGACAGGATGATGATCTGTTTGGGTTTTAGCCGGGAGGCAATATTCACGATACTGTCGCGCAAGGTGGTGCCACGCACGATGGAGTCGTCGAGGAGCACCAGGTTGTCTTTTTTGTTTTCAACCAGGCCGTAAGTCACATCGTACACGTAGCTCACCATGTTGTTGCGGCTTTTCGTGTCGGCGATGAAGGTGCGCTGTTTTTCGTCCTTGTGCACCAGTTTTTCCACCCGGGGGCGGCGGTTGAGGATGTCTTGCAGTTTTTCCGGACTGAGTTTTTTGCTGGCCTTCAGTTTGAGGATTTGCTCCTGTTTCCAGTTGTTCAGTTCTTTTTCGAGGCCTTCTGCCAGTCCGTAAAAAGCCGCTTCGGCAGTATTGGGGATATAGGAAAACACCGTGTGGTCGATGTCGTAGTCGACGGCTTCGAGTACGGGTTTGGCGAGCAGTTCACCCAGTTTTTTGCGCTCCAGGTAAATTTCACGGTCGTTGCCGCGGCTAAAATAAATGCGCTCGAAGGAGCAGGCCCGGTGCTCGCGGGGTTCGGTGAAGGGCTCTTCGCTAATCGCGCCGTGGCATTTGATGATGAGGGCGTGGCCGGGTTTGAGCTCTTTTACCGAAGTGAAGGGCACGTTGAACACCGTCTGGATGGCAGCGCGTTCGGAGGCGCCCACCACGATCTCCTCGTCTTCGTACCAGTAGGCCGGGCGGATGCCGCTGGGGTCGCGGAGCAGAAAGCCGTCGCCGTGGCCGATGAGGCCGCCGAGCACGTAGCCGCCGTCAAATTTTTTGCAGGCGCGGCGGAGCAGGCGCTGGATGTCGAGGTTTTGAAAGATCAGGTTGTTGATGTCCTGGTTGGAGTAGCCGTCGGGTTTGTACCAGGTGTGCAGGCGTTGGACTTCGTCGTCGAGGAAGTGGCCCATTTTTTCCAGCACGGTCACCGTGTCGCTTTTTTCCTTGGGGTACTGGCCGAGGTCGACGAGTTCCTGAAAGAGTTCATCGACGTTGGTCATGTTGAAGTTGCCGGCGAGCAGAAGGTTTCGGTTGATCCAGTTGTTTTGCCGGTGAAAGGGATGCACTTGCTCGATACTGTTGTCGCCGTGGGTGCCGTAGCGCAGGTGGCCCATGAGCAGTTCGCCGGCATAGGGGGCGTTGGATTTGAGCCAGGCGCTGTCTTGCAGTTGTTCGGGGCTGAGTTCCTTCAGGCGGCCCCACACCATGTCGAACAGGTCGGTGAGGTAGGAGTTTGGGGTGTTGCTGCGTTTGCGGCTGATGTAGCGTTCGCCGGGTTTGGGGTTGAGTTTGATGGTGGCGATACCTGCACCGTCTTGGCCGCGGTTGCGCATTTTTTGCAGGAGCAGCTGGAGTTTTTGGACGCCGTAGAAGGCCGTGCCGTATTTTTTCAGGTAAAAGTCAAGCGGTTTGCGCAAACGCAAAACAGCGATGCCGCATTCGTGCTGGATCTGGTCACTCATTGTGTGGGAAAAACGATTTGAAGGCCGGTTGGTGCAAAGGTACGATGCTGGTAAACAGCGGGCCAAGGTTTGGGTTGTTTTTTGGTGGGGGTATTTGGAAAACGTTTGGGAATGGGGAGGGTACTCGTCCTACGACTTGACGTCGTAGGACGAGTACGTCTGCACCAAGGGGGCTAATAGTGACGGCCTCACTCTGAGTGAGGCCGTCACTTATCCCAATGTCATTCAGGCATAATCTACCGCCATTTGCTTCGCCTTGGCCAGGATCTCATCCACTGTTTGTTCCAGTTCTTCACCCATGCGGAGAAAGTCCGGGTGGTCGAGGGTCTTGAGGATGGCGTAGTAGACGGGTTTGAAGCGGTCTTTTAACTGGGCGGCTTCGCCCTCAGGACTGGTGAAGAGTTCTAAGAGCCAGGGGCTTGGTTTTTGGCCAGCATTAGGAGGAAGTAGGTGGTGATTTCGTCAGGAGCATTTTCAAAGGTTCTTACCTTCTTTATGAATTTAATTGCATAAGCCTGACTTTTCTCTAGTTGATTGTTCCAGGCGTGAACGCAGGCGGTGGTAAAATAAGAAAAGGAATCTTCCTGCTTTTCGACTTTTAAAAGCCAATCCTGGGCTTTTTGTTTTGTTGGTTTGAAAGGAAAAGGAAATAGATTAACATGTTAATTGCGGTTGCATATCCTGTTTCCGCAGATTTTTCAATCCATTCTACTGCCTGCTTAAATTCCTGTTTTTCTAGATATGCTTTTCCAAGTTCAAACATTGCCTTAGCATTCTCCATTTCTGAAGACTTCTTAAGCCAATTAATTGCTTTATCAATATCCCTCTTGTCGCTCAAATAGATCAATCCGATATTATACGCGGCATCTGAATTTTCAGCCGCCACCCATAGCCAACATTGTTCAGCCTTTTCTATATCGGGGCTTGATAAATGATAAAATAATTGGCCCGAGGATTCGCATAAATTAGAAATGCTTCTTTCTAAATCCTTGGGTTCTTTACCTGCCTTAATTAGATTTGACTGTAAATTAACATGTAAAATGCCTGATAGATTTTTAATTGCAGCATCACTCTCTCCCGAATACCAAAGTTCAAGTGCTTCGTAAATCAGGTCTAAATTCGAAGACATCAAATCATTTACTAGTTCAGGGAAGTTTCTGCAAGAAAACTGCGCGTATCACGCAGTAATTCATGTTGTTCAATAAAACTAGACTTAGACTTAAGCGCCATCGCCATTGCCTGCGTATACGTAAACGCCGCTTCCGGGTCAAAGCCACCCTTAGCTAAGGCCTGCCTATGCCCTTCAGCCCGGGTCTTCATCATCACATCGTCACACCATTCTTCAAAAACGCACCAGCCAGCGTACGCGTTTCTCATCGTTGCGACGGCCGTTGCGCATCAGGTACCAGACGTTGAAAAGCGCTCTTCGACGATGTACAGGTGATTTTTGGTTTTAGTGGGTGTTTTGCGAATGATGCCGTTTTTCCAGGCTTTGCAGTTGTGCGGAAATGACCTTGCTTTCCAGCCGGGTTTTTTCAGCAATCTCTTTTACACTTAAGCCATCCCAATTCAGGGCAATTACCTGCACAATGGCCTGCTGCTGATCGCTGAGGTCATCCATACGGTGTTTATAGAGCGGAGTGACGCGGTCCAATACAATCTCCAGATCTTTGAATGCGCTGCCATCATCGTCATCCGCAAAAATTTCAAACAAGAGCACGACTGTGCGGATAACACCGCCAGTGATCCGACGCAAAGCTTCCACGCGGCCAGGGTGTTGCTTTACAATATTAGCAACGGCCTCTTTTTGGTAGTGCTTGGAAAGACTTAGCAGTAATTCGCGGGTTTCCTCTTTGTTCAAACCACGTAGTTCAACGGTTTTGAAAAACTCATAAAATGGGTGGTCATAGCGGTAAAAGGCCTCAAGTACTACTGACGAAGCAGCTATGATGCGCAGATTGGGTGAAGTCTGCAGGATTTTACGCAAACGGTGCGCCTCTTCGTTATTGAGCTTGCGAGCCATATCACCGAAATTGTCCATGAACAGGATCAGCTTTTGCCGCTGCGTTGGAGTTCACTTTCTAAGCGTGCAAATAAGGCGCGCTCAAATGCATCGTCTTCAGGATGCTGTGCGGAAAGTTCCTGGATTTCGCTTTCTTCAAAGCGAAAGTCCGGGTGTTGCTGCTCTAACAGCGCCATCACTCGTTCCCAGAGGTTGAAGAGCCGCCGTATTCCATACTCCTCCTCATTGAATACAATCGGAATAAGCCAGCTGTTGAGTGCCGGGTCGTTTTCGATCTCATAGGCCAGACGCAGGAGCAGGGTTGTTTTGCCCATACCGCGCCGCCCAAGGATGAGGTAGTGTTGCTCAGGCACCTCCATTTTGGCTTCTTTGATGGCCTTAAACAGGTTTTGAAATGTAGTTTGCCGGACAACAAATCCATCGATTAACTCGGTTTTGGATTGGTTCTGTGGGTTGTATATGGCTTCAACTCGAATTTTTCTGTTGCAGAAGACATGGTCAGAAATTTTCTCAATTAAAATTTGTGGTCAGGCATTTTTCTTCCACCACATTCTCAGGATGGGCGAGTTAAAACGCATTTGCCCGGCCTGTTCATGGATATAGCCGTCGTATTCAAGTGTTTCCAGTACAAGTTGGGCGTTCTCTTGGGTGAAACTATTGCGGTCAGCAGAGCCTTCGTCGGCAATTTTTTCCAGGATCGCCTTAGCGGTTTCACATTGATCGGCAGGTAAGGTTTTCGCCAAACGGTCGAGGTAACTGGCGAAGTAAACATTGTTTCGGTGGTTAGCAGCTTTTCTGAAGTACTACATCCACCATTTTAGTTGAAATATCTGTCGCTTTTTCTGTTTCCATTTCATCGATCAGCAATTGAATGACCAGTTGGATAAAAAACGGCATTAGCCATTCAATCTTTTCGAGCATGTATTTCAGTACAGCTTCATCTGCCTTAATTGAATATGCTGCGAATATTTTTTACTCATATCCAAACCCTCGTCGGAGGTCAATGGAGGTATTTCGACAATATTCAAATCATTAATTGTCGGGGCGGGGTCGAGTTTCCGGGCTACGATGGGCAGGCCAATTGAGCCGGTATAAATGAACCGGATGCCCGACTTTGCCCGTTGGCGCATCCCGCGATTGGCGTGTAAAACTGTGCGGCAGCCTCATTGCTTTTGGCTTTGGCTATATTTTCAACGGCTACCGGGAACTCGTCAACCATGATGACTATTGTTAAACCATCACTTTCCAGATCGCGAAGCAGTTCTTCGAAGACTTCGGCATAACCGGACTTCGAAACAGCAGCGTTCATATCGACTTCCAGTATTGATATTTTTACTTTGTTTATCCGTTCCAGAAACTTTTCCAGCGTCCCTTTAGCCTTTTGCCAAGTTTGGCCAGTTTGCCTTGGGTAGTCATTCGCTCGAGTTCTTCTGCCAATCTAAGGGTAATTTCAGGAGTTGATCAGCTACTTTATTTAGAACGCGAGTTGAAAATGTGGAAAAAAGTAAACAATAACTGCCAAGCAACAAAAACTTCATCGGGTCTTCAATTGCATCTTTAATAAGATTGCTAGACACTATATGGAGAAAAAGAGGGGTTACTCCAGAGGCAACTATGCCTAAAAACACACAACGCTTTAGACCGTAATTTCCGTAGATGCCCCTAGGGCGTGTGGGCAAAAAGTGGTTTGCAATTCCTCCAAGAATACCGCAACAAACGATAATCGCAACAATGGTGAGTATAGAAGTTTCAGTCATTTGACAAAAAAATTATTGGCAAAGGTATGTTGACAATAATATTCTTGTCAAGTTTTTGGCAATATTTTTTTTGTCAAACTGGTGGTGGGTAGCGCCGGGTACTAAAATAAGTATCTATTCAGGGAGGTTTTTGAATGCCTTGGAAGGCCGGGCCGCATTCGTTCAGAACCTGGTTATTCCTTGATTGGGTTATAAAAATCCCGTGTATTACAAAAAAAATGGGAGCGCAGCGTGGACACTGCGCTCCTGGGGAGAGTAGGGTGATACAGATGCCGGGATAGAAGTTTTCATTTGCATCCTTACCCCTAATAGTTAATATCCCGGGTTTTGCTCACAAAAATCATTCGTATCTAATTCATTACTCGGTATCGGCCAGATATACCGAGTATCATTTGGCTGAATAGTCGCTATGTTGCCTTTTCCCGGTATTGGCAGGAGCAGGCGGGTGCAATCGTTTGAGCGGAATCCCTCGCCCATTAATTCGATCCGGCGTTCTTTCAGGATAGCTGCTATTAATGCATCTGCACTGGCGAAATCCGATAAGGCATAAACCCCTGCCGGATTGGAACGGCCGCGCACGGCATTGAGCAGGTCTACAGCCCGTTGGCTGAGACCGGCGGTGCGGGCATGGGCTTCCGACAAGTTGAGCAAGACTTCGGCATAACGGATGACCGGAACATAGTCGGTGTGCGGAGTTCCGGTCGGGTATTTGATCAGATACGGTTTGTTATTCTCAGGATTATCAAATACAAATTGGCGCCGGTCATCGGTGGCTGCAAATGCAGCATCCATTAAGATACCATTGGGGTTGAGGGAGTAATCGCCAAGTCCATTTGGCGGTGGGTTGTAATAGCTGGCTGCTGCACGTTGAAGATACAATGGATCTGCGGCCGTGTTGGGTAGCGAAAATATGTTCTCCAAGGTGGTGTATGGTGATGAAAAGACCCTTAGAATATCATCCTGTAAAGCATTTGGCACACCCTGACCAGTTGCGACAAATGGAGCAGTGGCGGATACAATAGTGCTGGCTTCTGTAATCAGATCCTGATACCGTCCCATGGTCAGCAGCACTCGTGTTTTCAAGGCAATCGCCGTGTTGCGGTGGGCTAGGGTGGTGTTACCGTAATCATTGCCGCGATTCAGCGGCAGATTGTCCCGGGCGAAATCAAGGTCCTCTAAAATTTGATCATACACTGCTGCGACGGTGGTGCGTGACTGATTTTTATTGCTGGACCCTGGCTCAGGCAATAACCGCAGGATCAGGCCCGGCTTGGCGCCATTGCCGTCCGGGTAGGGCCGGGCATATAAAGTCAGTAAACAATAATAAGTCAGTCCGCGAATGAATTTTGCTTCGGCCTCGTATTGTATGGCCAATTGGTCATTGTGTAGCACGGCTTTATTTTTCTGGATGCCATCGATAAAAATATTGCAGCCGTTGATGATGGCATACCCTGCCGTCCAGACTTCAGTTACCTCCGGAAAGAAGGCATCGAGCGAATGGTTCCAGACTTGCAATCCATTACCGGTTTGCATACCTTCATTGAGGAATTCTTCGCCCCGGATATCGCTGTATACCATGAAACGGCTGCCATACATGGAAGGGGCCTTCAAGGCATCGTAGAGGCCAAAGCGCAGCTTCTCAATCCGGTCAGGAGTGTCGAAAGCGGTTGCATCGGATATTTGTTCATCGGGGGCTTGATCAAGGAGTTCGCGCCGGCAAGCAGGTGTTAGCAGCAACGCCAATACGCTGACTATGAACATTTGTTTGCGAAAAAAAAGCATGGTATTCATTGGAAATGGTGTTTTACGTTAAAGGTTTAGGTTCAGCCCGATGGTATAACTGCGCGCCATAGGGGCAGTATTCCGGTCTACGTTGGGCGCCTGGTTGCTGTTGCCATTGGTCGACACTTCGGGGTCAGTCCCGGAATAGCTGGTGAGCAGCCAGGCATTGTTCACGTTGACATAAATTCGAAGACCTGTGATATGGGCACGACTGAGCAAAGCAGCTGGCAGCTGGTAGCCGAGCATGATATTGCGAAGGCGCAGGAAATCGGCCTTTTCCACGTTTTCCGAGATTGGGAGGGCCGAGCCGTTCGACACATTGTCGCCATATACGAGCCGGGGGATAGAGCCGCTGGTGTTGCTTTCCGACCAACGATCCAGCACATCTGTGTGGTTGTTCCACCAACGCTGGTCGCGCAGTCCGGCTTTTGAGCCGTTGTACACGTAGTTGCCGCCAGCAAAGTTGAACTCGAGATTCAGATCGAGATTCCCATATTGAAACACGTTGTTCCAGCCGCCAAACCATTTCGGCAACGCCGGGCCATAGACCCGGCCGTCGGTAAGTATGCTGGGGGCTGATGTGGGCAAACCATTCGATACCAGCGTCCATGGCTCATCATCCAGGTGTTGGTATTGTACCAGAGTACCGTCTGCTTTCACGAATATCCGACGGCCATTTTCTGGATTAACACCCTGGGTCGGAATGGCGAAAATGCTGCCGGCAGATTCGCCGACGCGGGTGATATTGGCCAGCTCAAAATCGGCGGTATAGCCAAAAATATCCTCATTACCTGCTGATAGTTCCAAAACCTCATTTCGCATAAATGTGAGATTGACAGTACTGCGCCAGGAAAACATTCTTTTTTGCAGGATTACGCCCGAAAGCCCGAATTCGTGCCCGGTATTTTGCATGGAGCCGATGTTGGCAGCGATAGCATTGTTGGGAATTCCCAAGGAAGGTGGCTGTGGTGCCTGGAGCAACAAACCATCGATCAGGCTTTTGAACCAGGTATATTCGCCTTGGAGCCGGTCATTGAGCAGGCCAAACTGGAAGCCGATATCCGTTTTTTTGCTGGTTTCCCAACTCAGGTTTGGGTTGCCGGCCTGACTGAAGTAAAATGTAGCGTTGTCGCCATAAATTCCGGAGCCGAACAAACTCAAAGCGGCATAATCGCCCACGCTGTTGTTACCAACCTCCCCGTAGCTGCCGCGCAGTTTGAAATAATTAACCCACTCTCCGACTGCCCCTTCCCAAAAGGCCTCCTCCGATAAAATCCAACCGCCGGAGATGCCCCAAAAAGTACCCGTTCGGTGGCCTGGTGCAAATGCCGAGTATTCGTCTTGCCGCAGGTTGGCCGTCAGGAGGTATTTTTGATCAAAGGCATACGAAACGCGGCCAAACCAGGAATACAGAAAGTTGCGGGAATCCTGGCCGTAAACGGTGTTTCCCAGATAATTACCGCCAAAAGTGGCGAAAAACGGGTCTGCTGCGCCATACCGATCAGCGCCAAAATAATTGACTTCGCTGTATTGTTGTTCATTCCCGGCTAATACATTGAAGGCATGACGATTTGCGATATTGAAGTCATAGCCTGCCGTATTTTGCCAGTTCCAGCGCCTGTTTTTCAACAGGCTTTTATAAATATAGCCAAAATCATCGTTTAGCGGTGAATTGTAGAACTCGTCGTCAGATCCAATATCCATGCGGCTGTATTGCGATTTTAGCAACAGGCCTTTCCAAGGTTCCAATTCAGCAAATACGGAGGCCTGCAATTGTCTGGCCTGATTAACAAACCGGTCCCGGTCAAGTAGGGCGACGGCATTGGGGTAAATAAAACTTTGCAGGTTTTTGCCACTACCCAATGGCCAGCCGCCATTATAATCGCCATTTGTTAAATATGGACCCACGTTTGGCGGACTGGTCATGGCCAGACGTCCCATGCCATACCAATAAAAGGATTGACCGGGCACAGAGCCGGTACCTGTCGACTGATTTTCTATGTTGCTGTAGGCCATATTTGTGCCTACCCGGAAGCGCTCGCCAAAGCGGTGGCTAAGGTTGAAACGCCCACCCAACCGTTCAAAATTGTTTTTACGGATAATCCCTTCCTGCTCTGTGTATTCCAGGGATATGTAATATTTTGTTCGGGCACCACCGCCGGAGAAACTCAGGTTTTGGTTGTGCGAAAAACCGGTTCGGTAAATATGGTCAAACCATCGGGTGTCGATTAATTGCCCGTTGATGCTATCCAGGAAAAATTGATCGGGAAGGCCGGCATTATGCGCCCCTTCATTTTTGATTTTTACGTATTGCTGCGCATTCAGCATGTTGGGCAGGCGCGCCGGCTGGCTCCAGCCTACCCAGGCATCGTAGTTGACGCGAGCGCTTCCTTCATGTCCATTTTTGGTGGTAATGAGCACCACGCCTGAGCTGGCCCGGGAGCCATAAATTGCGGCGGCCGATGCATCTTTCAGGATGTCGATGCTTTCGATGTCGGCCGGGTTCAGGCCGGAGAGTACATTATGGGCAGTAAAATTGAAAGCCGGCAGCGGCGAGGAGATATCTCCGGTAAAGCTCGGCATTCCGTCGATGACAATGAGGGGGTAGGAACTCAGCGAGATGGAATTGATCCCTCGGATGCGAAATACCGGCGGGTTGTTCAATACGCCATTGGGCAAACTGACGTTCACGCCGGTGGCCCGGCCTTGCAGGAGTTGGTCGAAGCTCTGCGCCGGGATGTCGGGGAGGTCATCGCCATTTACCGTGGCAATGTTGCCGGTGATGTCGCGTTTTTGCTGGGTGCCGTAGCCTACAACCACTAATTCCTGCAAGGTGTTCGTGTTTGGTTGTAATACCGGGTTATACTCGCTGGAAGTGCCCAGAGCCAGTTCGATCGTCTGATACCCCGTGTAGGTAAACCGCAACACTCCAGCGTCACCGGGCACGGAAATCTGGTAGATGCCGGCTTCGTTAGTGGATGTACCGCCGGCTTGCCCGGGGCTGATGACGGTAACGCCCGCAAGTGCTTCGCCGTCGGTGTTGGTAACCTTTCCACTAATGGCGCGTTGCGCCAGGGCAGGTAAAGCGCTGAGCCAGGCCAACGCGAGGAGACAGAGTAATTGTTTCATATGGCATTTTTTAATTAAGAAATATTGTTGGGGAATGTAGCCTCATACCGATAGCAAGGGTAACTAACCTTTGTTATACAGCCAGAGTGTATAGCACTCATCCTGAATGTGTATCAAAGTTGTAGGAAGCGCCTAAGAAGCGCTTGCACACATGGTGCAAATGCTTGACCTATTGGTGCATGGCCTGATTTGACGGGTTATTCTTACTCTGATTCCGGGAAATATTGTTGTAGCAGTTGCGTAAAGCGTGGCTTATTCCGCTCGGGATCCCACAAGGGGTCAGTATCCAGTTTGTTTTTGCTGATAGCCCTTTTCTTCAGGCTCAGTTCCAGCCAGTTGAACGCCTTAGATTTCCTGCCGATCTGTAAATAAGCCTGAGCTAAAGAATAATAGGCAATATGGAAGTCTTCGCTTATTTTCAAGGTTTCCTTGTACTTCTGGATAGCGCGCTTAGGTCGGTTAAGGAGATAGTGTTGAATCCCACCTGTGTGATACTTTAATGCAGGATTGTCGGGGAATCGCTTTGCAGCGCTTTCAAACAGATATAATGCTTCGTCATGTAGCTGGTGAATAATAGCTAATTCCAGTGTATTTTTAATGAAGTGATAGAGCGTCCTTTCATCAAAACAGGCATCCATCATCTTATTAAACCAGAAATTTGCCGTTTCATAGTCGCCCTTTTTGAAGGCTATCAAGAATGGCCCGTCATAAAGCGTTGCGAAAGAGGCCTGGAAATTCTTTGAGGAATCTAAATCCATTGCCTCGCTGAATAATTGTTCAGCTTCCATATAATTTCCCAAGATGTAAGAAATGAGGCCACGCTCATGAACGGATCCCCTATATAAATCTTTATAAACACTTTGAGAAAAAAAGGTATTGGGCAATAGTTTCAGCTTATTGAAAAACTGTGTGGCAGCATTATAATTACCTGCAAGAAGGTTTTGAGAAATACTTATTGACAGGTATTTCGCAGTATCGGAATAGAATATATCTCCTATAGATCTATCAAGCTTATCAACAAAGTTTTTTGTGGCCTTACCCATTACATCCAGATACTTCGTTTTCTCATATGACAAAAGATAAACTTCTGCACAAGGCCAAAAGTCCCAATATTGAAGAAACATAGAATCCGGAATATTGTGCAGGAGTTTCTCCACCAAGAATTCTGCTTTATTATATTCTCCTCTACTCAAAATATATTGCAGGTAATGCCGTGAACAACCTGCACAACCAGATGCAATTGCGTATTCAGCAAGTTGCGCGCCCAAGCGATAATCTCTTTCACTAAAGACTGAGGTTTCAATATACTGCTTTATGTCAAGGGTATCCGTTGGCA
Organism: Lewinellaceae bacterium; assembly: GCA_020636075.1. Classification (GTDB taxonomy): domain Bacteria; phylum Bacteroidota; class Bacteroidia; order Chitinophagales; family Saprospiraceae; genus M3007. The sequence goes on from JACJYO010000003.1 coordinate 754,941, forward strand.
AAGACCGAATAATTAAATCTTTATAGAGTATCACATCTACAGACCAATAAACGGTATAATAATTCGGTTTATATTTAAGCGCTTTTTCTAAACATTTAAAAGCATTCTCTTTATTGCCCATAGATGCATAACACTGAGCTAAAAAGGCATATTCAAAAGCCCAGGTTGGAACCAGTTCAATAGATTTGAGATATAATTTTTCCGCTCGGGGATAATCTTTTAACGTCGTGCGTGCATGAGCGGCTTCTAATGCATAAAGGACAGGCAGGTTTTTGTTAAAGGTATATGCACTATCCAATAAACTCATAAACTCCTCATCTTGCTTAGAAGTGATTGTTCCCTGTTGGGCAAGTTTGAACCGTATTGGCACTGCTTTAAAAAAATATTCCTTAGCCTTCAGGTCTTTATATAAATAATGCGATTCACCTAATATAGAAGCAGCTTTAGCCATATAGCCAGGCACATTTACATTAGTCGGTTGAATTTCCGGAATCTCTGACAACATCCATTTATTGACATACTGCTGCCCTTCATCAACCAATGCAGCAACATAAGTCCGTTTGATATGCCCGTGTAGCTTTTGGATACTCGTATCCTGGATCAATAATTCAAAACAGACATCAGCCGTCCGCCTGCTGCTATCTTCTGCCACCATCAATTCCTTGCGCTCGATAGCGGCCAAAAAATCGGCATAGGTTTGTTGAATTGCACTGTCTGCTTCAGCCAATATGTCTTCCACTATACCACGCATATTGCCGGCAGAGATTTGGGATAGTTCGCCGGCTTTTTGATCTTTCCAGGCTTTCAGTACGGCAGGGTCGACAGCAGCCAGCACGGCCGCATTGGAGCCTATAACCTGCGGCGTCTGTTTTATAGGCGCTACCTGCGGTGTGACGTGATCTTCCAGGTAACGGCGTGCCTCAAGCACGGTCACTTCCCGATTTGTATCCAAATCAGCCAGGCCATAGAGGCCGTCAATGAGGTGATAGGAGAAAGCACCGTGCCCGCCGCCCCAATCAGGACCTTCAATGCTGACTTCATCCTGCTCGCAAGAGATTAATTTCGTAGTGTTGGCCATTGCATGTGCCAGGTTGGCTGTGGTGATACCCGGACCATTGTGCTCCGCGCCGGCGAGTTTTCCTGAGCGGCAGGCATCGGTAATGAGTAATACGCGGGATTTTTTCGTAATTGTCAAGGTTTTGAGAATACTCTGCAAATGGTTCAATTCAAGTGTACCGCCGGCCATATAGCCATACGGAAGCGCATCCCAGCAAAGCAGAAAACCCAACTGGTCAAACAGCTGAACTTCGATATCACCATGCCCACTGAAGAAAATGATCGCCTGGTCGCCTTCCTGGCTTTCCTCCGTCAGCCAGTATAAGCTCATGACCACCTTACCTTTTGTCGCATTTTCATTGAGCAATAATTTGATATTATCCTCGGGAAGGCTCCCCCCCGCCGGCGAGCGCAGCCAATCGGCAAAGGTCTTGGCATCCTTGTCGGCGTATTGCAGGTCGGGAATTTGCTGGTAGTCGGAGATGCCGACAACCACGGCGCGGGTGGTACCCTTGGCTGTCGGCTGTTGGCTGTTGTTTGATACAGGTGTGGCGCCTTTGTCGTCAATTTGCGCTAAGCTGCCAATGGGCACCAGGAAAACCAGGGTTGCCAACAAAATCAGATACTTCATAGTTTGGGCGTTTTGCGATTTGCCAGTATTGCAAAGTTGACGGCAGGGTAGAATGCTCCCTTGCACACTTGGTGCAAATGCTTGACCTATTGGTGCATGTTGGAAAATCAACGCAGGGCACTCGGGGCAAGCCCAAACACTTCTGTAAATACCCGGGTGAAATACGCGGGACTGGTGAAGCCCACCTCATAAGCAATCTCGGAGATCGTGAGATCAGTAGTACGCAAGAGCTCCCGGGCATAATAAAGCCGGATGGAGCGGATGAAAATGGTGGTCGATTGGCCGGTCAGGGCTTTTAACTTGCGGAAGAGTTGCGACCGGCTCATGTGCAGGGCTCTGCACAACTGGGCTAATCCATAGTCGGCATCGGAGATATTCTCCTCAATCAATTGCCGGATTTTGCTCAAAAATTCGTCTTCGATGGTATTTCGACCTGCATCTTCAATACTGCTCCCTGGATACTTGCTGTAACGATCCTGTAAGGTGCGCCGCAATTCTATCAGTTTTTTCAACCGGATAGTCAGCTCTTCCCGGTTAAACGGTTTGGCCAGGTAGGCATCGGCACCAAGTTCGAGCCCTTCCAATTTGGATTCCATATCTGCCTTGGCGGTCAGAAGGATGATCGGGATATGACTGGTGCGCACATCCTTTTTTAGGGTTTGACACACCTCAAAACCGTCCTTTTGGGGCATCATAACGTCGCTAATAACAACGTCGGGCACCAACTCGATAGCCTTGTCAATGCCTAGTTGGCCGTTTGCGGCTGTGATCAGTTGATATGTTCCGTGCAGGCAACTAACCAGATAGCGCACAACATCCGGGTTATCCTCGATTATAAGCAATAAAGGGAGCCTTCCATTTCCAGGCAGTGCTTCCAGTTCTTCAGCCAGGGAGGCTTCTTCTACAAATGGCTGAACCTGTGCTTTGAGCGGCAACACTTCTTTCTGTACAAATTCGGGAGCTTCCTGCCGGATCGGCAAAAGCACCGTGAAAGTACTGCCTTTAGTGCGCTGGCTTTCGACCCGGATCGTGCCACCCAAAAGTTTGACCAGTTCTTTAGTGAGGGCAAGGCCGATGCCTGAGCCCTCTACCCGTCGTGTACTGGCACTATCTACCTGATAGAAACGATCAAATATCCGCTCGAGGTCCTTATCTGGAATGCCAATACCCGTATCACGGACCTTTACCTCAAGGAAGGGGCTTTCCTGATGTTCAATTCGCTGTACCTGGATGTAAACATTCCCACCTTCCGGGGTATATTTTACAGCATTGGAAAGTAGGTTGGAAACGATGTTGAGTAGTTTTTCCGGATCAAAATCCATCGCGAAAGTAATCTCAGCAGATAAAAAATGAATATCGACATTCTTGCTTTCCGCGAAGGAATGGAAGGATTCGGCGATGTAGCGCAGGTAAAGGACCACATCGCTGTTAAACATTTGGAGCGGCATATTACCCGATTCAATTTTGGACAGGTCGAGCATCTGATTGATGAGGTGTAGCAGGTGCTGCCCGTTGCGGCGTATCATGTGTACGCCCTTCAGAAACCATGCTTTCGGTTCGTTTTCCATTTGATCAGTCATACCGAGAATAATGGTCAGGGGCGTACGGAATTCGTGGGTAATATTGGTGTAGAGCCGAGTCTTAACGGTATCGAGTTCCTTAAGTTGCCGGACTTCAGCTTTGGCCAATTGCCGCCTGAGTTCATACCGGCGGAGGCTTAGGAGGATACCACTGATAGCCAGCAGATAAATCATATATGCCCACCAGGTTCGGTACCAGGGCGGAAGGATGTTCAGGGTAATTTGCAAGCTTTTATTTTCCGGTGTCCATATGCCATCGGCATTGGCGGCTATGACTTGAAAGGTATAGGTACCGGGCAATAGATTGGTGTAGGTAACCTGGCGATCATCACTTCCGGTTTCCACCCATTTTTTTTCAAAACCCAATAGGCGGTGGCGGTATTTGATGCGGTCGGCGTGCAGGAAATGAAGTGCTGAAAATTCAAATTCTATTACATTTTCTTTAAAAGGAATAGATATCGTTTTAACCAGTTCATATGCCTGCTCAAGCGCGTGGGTTTCATTAAATACCTTAAAGTTTGTGAGATAAACTTTCGGAGCAAGGGTGTCCTTCCGGAACACAATTTCGTTTGGATAAAAGGAGTAGAAACCATTGGTTCCGCCAAAGGTTACCCTGCCATCTTTTCCCAGCGTTCCACTCCAGTAGGTGAAGTTTTCAATACCCTCCCACGCGGTTTGACACTGGTACGTTGAACCATCGTATTTGCAAATTTTCCCATCACCGGTGAACCAGATATTACCTTTCAAGTCAGGGGTAATGCTCAAAACAGTTTTTAAGGGGAATCCTTCTTTCCGGGTAAGGCGCTTACCGGTTTTTTTTGCCGCATCGATTATGATCACACCGTTATTGGTTCCCACCCAAATCTTGTTGCCCGGCACAGATTTATATTGCCAGGTCTTGGTTGATTTTATTGAACTTGGATGCCCGGGGCGATCTGGTTCTGCCGTGAATTTTTCACGGTGTTTTTCAAAACAGGCGATATGACGGGTGCCTTGAATTCTCGTAGTAAACCAAATATTACCATCTTCGGACTGATCCATTGATCCAATGAGATTATCGTCTACCCAAGGGAGGTCGTCCTTAGGATGGAACCACGTTCGCGTATAAGTAAACCGGTTTATCCGGCATAATCCAAATTCACTGGAAAACCATAAGTACTGGTGGTCTATTCGATCTGAAAGGATCAGGCTAGGGTACGCCAATCTCAAAGAATCGCCAAGGTTGATGAGGCGAGGTTTTTTTTGACCTTTTTCAAATTTGTATAACCCATTATTCAGTGTGATTACCCAAATAGCACCATCCGGGTCCACGCAAAAGTTTTTGACTTTTTTGCTAATGGAATTGGGCCCTGACCCGAGCAGGATATGGAATTCGCTTTCGAGCCCGGGACTGTAAATGAGGTCTCCATCATAAGCGCGAATCCAAAATCCACCCTGCGAATCTTGCAATATCCGGTGTGTATAATTTAAAAGCCGGCGAGGACCCGGATCCAGTTGATAGAACGGGAAGCTTTGTTGGCCAATATTAGTTTTGCTAATTCCTCGCTGGGTTCCGATCCAAAGATTATCAAACCGGTCGAATAAAAGTGTGCGCACGGAATTATAAACTAAACTATACGGGTTATCAGGGTCATTCGTATAATGGGTTAAACGGCCATTTTTCCATAGGACTAATCCATAATTTTCGATGCCGAGCCAAAGGTCATTTTCCTTGCCGATTTTAAGTGCTAGTATGACAAGATCAACTGTAATTGGTAATTCAATTTTTGAAAATGATTTTCCATTCGGATCAAAGACCCAAAGCCCATCGGAGGTGGCTAACAAAAACGTACCATCAGTATTGGCTACGGCATGCAGGATTTGAAATTCTATCTTGGAATTTTTCCATTTGTCCGGCAACAATTGTTTAGCAGTAAAATCCGGTTGTACCAGCCAAAGTCCGTCCCTGGTCGCAGCGTAAATCACCATTCCGCTACTTTCCAGGATGGTTGTGATACCAATTTGGTACTGACCTTTCAGTTCCAGATCTATCCCCTGAATAATGCGGGGGGGGCTTGAATCCGGGTCTTCCAAAACAAACAAATGTGCTTCGTCGCCAAACCAAATACGACCCCTCGAATCTTCCAGTATAGATAAAACACCGTAGTCATCTTTGTTTTTTGAAGTTTTGGCATAGCGTCTCCTGCATTGATTCGTTTCTTTATTATAGGTAAATAAACCATTGCTTGCGCCTACCCAAATCCTTTTTTTAGAATCCTCAAACATTGCATAGACAGTACCGATTGATATATTGGATGAGTCATTTGTCGCCAGCCGAAACGGCATTATTTTATATCCGTCAAACCGCTGTAACCGGCTACCCCCGATCCAGATAAACCCACAACTATCCTCCAAAAAGACATTAGCACGTTGTCTCCCCATTTCTTCAAAAACCAGCTGGCGGGAAAGCCTGGCCTGCTGGGCAGGCAAAACTATTGGGAATAACAAGACCAACTGGACCAATCGAATTATCTTCCAAGTTGATCGTATGTTGTTTTTTGATAGTTCCACGGTCAGTAGTTTTCTATTTTGGTTTTTTCAATTTCAATGTGGGGAAGTTTTCTCCTGCAATGCTTTTTGTGCTTTCGCGAAATACTTCAGTATCGGCCGTTTACTCCGCTAAGGCCTTTTTGCGCCAGAAGAAAGAAAGGAATATAAATCAGGAGGGCAATGGACAGGTAGTGTTTCATCGTGGTTTGGGTTTGTAAAGTCTAACTATACTAAAGGTAGTCATTTCCCCAAAAAGGTAACCAGCTAAGCTATGAATCCCGATTCCAAGGAAATCTTATCAGGGAGAAAATCGAAAGGATGCCCGGTTTTATACATCTGATTTGCAAAACCATCCTGATTGCCTGTACTTTCGCGAACCCGCTGTTCGGAGCACTTCCGGTAAAATATAGTAAAACCCACCATGCAAACACCCACACAAAAAAAACGCCGCCCTTTCTGGCTCCGTTTCCTTATCGGCGCCGGCATTACGATCGGCCTCCTCGTTCTTATCCTTTTCCTGGTTGCCGCTTTTTTCAACAAACAAATCAGCCGGCAGGTGCTGAACGAGTTGGGTAAAAATCTCAAAACCGAACTCCAGGTCGGCGATACCCAACTCTCCCTGCTCAAAGGTTTTCCCAATGCTTCCGTCAACCTCACCGACGTGCGGCTCAAGGATGCTTTCGGCGACTACCTGCTTGCCGCCCGTGAAATATCCTTTCGCTTCAAACTCACCAGCCTTTTTGGCGACCGCATCGAGATCAAAGACATGCGCATCAGCGGTGGCGGCATCCGCATTCGTATCACCGAACGCGGCCTGGCCAATTACGAGATATTTAAAGACTCCGGCGCCGATGAAAACAGTGCCCTGCGCATCGCCCTCGAAAATGCCGAGTTGAAAAACCTGCTGATCTCATTCCAAAATGCCCGAACCAAGCAAATCGCCGAAGTCAACCTGCGCACCGCCGGCTTTGCCGGCAATTTTTCTTCCGAAAAATTCGACCTCTCCAGCCAGGCCGACTTCACGGTGTCGCGGCTCCAAATGGATAAAAGCCGCTACCTGCTCGGCGAAAATATCCAGTACAACGCCGTCATCGACGTCGACCTCGCCAAAGACCTCTACGATTTCCAACGCGTCGACCTCACCGTGGGCGGCAATACCTTCGCCGTGGAAGGCATCGCCGTGGACAAACCGGCGTACACCGACCTGAACCTGAAATTTCTCAGCAAGGAGGGCGATATCTCTGTCATTTTCGACTTGTTGCCCGAGCCCTACCACAGCTATTTCAACGATTTTCAAAGTAGCGGCACCTACGATTTTACCGGCTTCGTCCTGGGCCGGGCTGGGAAAACACAGACGCCGACGATCGGCGCCGAGGTCGCGTTGCGCAACGGCCAACTTTTGTCTGAAAAACTGCAAAGCCCGCTGCGCAATGTATCTTTCAAGGCTACCTACAGCGCTCCGCCGGGCGGCTCCGGCATTTTTGAAATTGCCGATTTTAAGGGCAGTTTCGGGGGGGAGCCCCTCGACCTTGCTCTGAAAATTACGCAACTTGATGACCCTGTGGTGGACTTCCAGTGCCACGGCGCCTTACCCCTGGCCGCCGGCTTCGGTCTGCTCGACAATCCCGATGTCACGGGAGGCGACGGTGTCGTGCGGCTCAACAGCCTCAGCCTGCAGGGGCGCTATGCTGATATGATTGACATGGGCAGGGTCAATGCCGTGCAGGCCAGCGGCGAAGTGCAGTTTGAGGAGGCTGGTATTGTGTACAAAAATGTGCCGCTGACTGTGCGCTCGGGACATCTGCGCCTCGAAAACAACCTTTTCACACTCGACAGCATGCTCATTCAGGCCGGGAACAGTGATTTCAGCTTGCACGGTAGCGCCCGCAACCTGCTCCCCGTCTTGTTTGCCGACTCCTTGAACACCGCGGACGCCCTGCTCGAATTCAATGCCGGACTATACAGCCGCACCCTCGATCTGACCCAACTGATCGATCTCTTTTCTGTTCAAGAGACTCAAGTGGCCGGCGGTCAACCAGAACTCGACTCCCTGCGTACCGCCGGGAATGTAGACCGCCAGCAACTGACGGACAAACTCAAGGGTGCTTTTGAGGCAACGATCGAGCATCTGGAGTATGAAAAAATCAGGGTCGATTATTTTGCCGGCCACCTGGCTTTCGATCACAACCAACTCGTGATCAAAGGCGATGCCAGAACGATGGACGGCGTGGTCAATCTGGACGGCATCGCGCATTTTGCCATTAGCCCAACCCTGCAAATGAAAGTGATCGCCAAATACCTGGATCTGCAAACCTGCATGGAGCAGTGCAACAACTTTGGCCAGGGAGTGATCACCGATGCAAACCTCCGGGGCCGCCTCTCGGGCCGCGTGGTGGTGTGGGCTTTCTGGAACGAGCGCAATGATTTCCTGCTGGATAAACTTCGCGCCTATGCCGACATTCAGGCTACCAATGGCCAACTGCTCAACCTGAAAATGCTGGAAGATTTTTCTTCCTTCGTACATATCGAAGACTTGCGCGACGTGCGCTTTACCGGTATGCAGAATTACCTGGAAATCAGCAAGGGCCGGCTCTACCTGCCGGTGATGTTCATTCAAAACAATGCCCTCAACCTGACACTCTCCGGGACGCACACGTTTGACAATGATATTGATTACAAAATCAAGGTCAACGTCGGCCAAACACTCTGGAATCGCATCAAAGGCAAGGATGACAACTTCGATCCATTGCCGCAAAAAAAAGGTTGGTTCAATGCGTATTACTCTATCATGGGTAACCTCAACAAATACGATATGAAAAAGGGGAAGAAAGAGGTGCAGACGGCCTTTGAGCGCAGTGAAGCCCGCAAACAACTCATTGCCGCGGCCATCGACCAGGAATTTACCGGTGTGTATACCCGCCCGCCCATCGAGGACGATAACGAATTTCTGGATGAAATCGTAGGGGGCGCCGGGCGACCCAAGTGAGAGTAACGCGAACGGCTCGTTCGCGTAAAAAAATTGACAGCCCAGAAATTACATTTTGAAACCAAGAACTTTCAAACTTGGGAGGACGATGCTAAGGCAGACTGGGAAATGAAAATCGTCTGAGGTGTTTGGCCCTTCGTGCCAACCACTTTTTTCACGCGAACAAACTGTTCGCGTTACTTTTTTTTAAAATCACCGTCCTTCCAGGCTTTAAAAAACTGGGCCCAGGCCAGCGGACTGAAGATGTTCATCGGCGGTGTTTGGCCAATGTACACATATTCGCGGGCCTGCTGGCGCAGGTAAAAATTCGCGCTTTCCCGGCCGCCATACGGCACCATATCGGGGTTTTGGCGCGCCTCGGCGAGGTACTCATTGGCCAGGTTCTTGGCTGCAATCCGCTGGAGTTCGGGCGTGACGTCCATCTTCAGAAACTCGATCTTGAAGTGCTCACGGGAAGGCCAGGGAAAGATCACCGCCTCGGGCAGGGTAAGCGTGTCTTGTGCCATGATCTGTACAATGGAGTAGCGGCTTTCGGAAAGGGTGTCCGGTACCGTTTTGGTGACCGGCGCGAAACCAATGCAATTGAAACGGATCACGTCGCCTTTTTCCACGACGATGGTAAAAAAGCCGCGGTAGTCGGCATAGGTGCCGCGTTTTTTATTTGGTAAAAAAATACTCGCATACGGTACTGGCACCATGTTGCCGTCCATATTGGTGATCACCAAGCCGGAAAACTGGATCAGGTTATTCTTATCTTTTTCGGTATCCGTTTGCTGGGCAAAAGCAGTATTGCTTAAGATGGAGAGTACCAACAGCAAAAAAATAGGGCGTATCACTAGGCTTGTATTTTTCATAATTAAACAGACTCCGTTCTCTGGGCAAGTTCAACAAAGGTACATTGTTGAAACGCTTGGTTGGCGCCTTTGTTTTTGTAAAATAGCGGCGTTGAACTGATTTCCTGCCGGGTTGCAGTTGTGGACTCAAACGCGAACACAAGCGCGAACGCTGCGTAGGGGCGTAGGGCAAAAATTCGGGATGACTCATGTTTGCCCTGCGCCCTACGCTCTTACTTCCGCTTCCCGGGAAGTTCCTGCCCGTTTTGGAAAAGCACCATCTTCCCGATGGTGCCATCGGCATCCGGGAAAAATTCGATTTTGGCATCCACAACTTTCAGGAAAAATTTGAGGTCAGAGTTGGGATACATTTCAAATCGCGGTTGCCCGGTGCCCTGGCCATACAACTGCATGCCTTCGCGGCTCACTGTGATGGAAAATGTTGGCGCCATCACGTACTCCCCGACCAGGCGATCCAGCTGCGCTTCGTTGAGCCGGACTTCCTTTGGCGGTTCCGGAATATCGGCCGATGTTTTGACCCAACGATCGTCAGTTTCAGAGCGGGTGTTGAGGCTTACCGCAGTGACCTGGCCGCTTTTTTCGTCGCGCAGAAAGGTCACGTTGATCAAGGCATCTTTTATCCGGAATTTGTCTTTACCGATTGGGTTGAGCTGCGTCTTGAGACCTCCTACCCGGTTGGAGGTGAGGATGCCATTTTCCACGGTGATGATGCGCCGTTGTTTTATACCGTTTTCGTAAATGCCTTCATATTCCGCGAGTTTGCTGGCGGGAACGTCCATTTCTTCCAGCACTAGCGGATGCCCGGCGGCCAGGGCGGCCAATTTGGCGGCTGTTTCGCCTGGCGGGTTGCAATCGCAATTCGCCAGGATAGCTACCGTAATTTTCTCCTTGGGCAAATAAATGAGCGAGCTCAGAAAACCGTTGATGCCGCCATCGTGCTCGATCGTGGGGCTGCCGAAAATGTTGCCCATGATCCAGCCGAAGCCATAATGGGAATTGATGCCATCGGGCAGGATGTTGGGGGTGTGCGCTTTTTTTAGCAGCCCGGCAGCCACCATCTTGCCGCTGTGCACGGCGCGTGTCCAGCGGAACAGGTCTTCCACCGTGGAGGCCAGGCTGCCGGCGGCATAGGGCTGGGTCATGCTCAGGGGCATGGCCGGTTCGTAGCCGCTGGTTCCGCGCTGGTAGCCTTCAGCCCAGTTGGGGATCGGGCGTTTTTGGGTTTCATAAAACGTGTTGGTCAGGCCGGCCCGCTTGAACACATTTTTTTTCAAATACTCCGCATATGTCTGTCCGGAAACTTTTTCAACAATGTACCCGAGGAGAACGTACCCGGAATTGCTGTAGCTGTATTGTGTGCCGGGGTCAAAATCCATGGGTTGGTTTTTGAAAAAATCAACCAAAGCGGCTGGGGTAAAATCTTTTTTCCAGACCTCCGGCGTCCATTCTGCCATGCTGGTATAACTTTTTATACCCGAGGTATGGTTCAGCAATTGCTCGATGGTGATCGTTTTGCCCTGTGTGGGGTAATCGGGGATAAACTTCGTGATGTCGTCTTGAAGCCCGATTTTGCCTTTTTCCACTAATTGCAGGATTGCAATAGCGGTGAATTGTTTGGTCACCGAGCCGATGCGAAACACCATGCCGGGTTGGAGTGGTTTTTTGTTTTCCACATCATCCAGTCCAAAGGCTTTGTGGTAAAGGATTTGATCGCCTTTAGCCACCAGCACGGTTCCGCCCGGACCGTCGGCGGGAAATTTGGCCTGGCAGATATCGTCAAATTCAGTGGCCAGCCAGCTGTTGTCCGTTTGAGCCGGCAAGGCAATTGCGTGGAGGAGCAGGATCAGGGTAATTCCTGGTAGGTTCTTCATGTGCATTTTTTATAAATTTTATTTACGTGCGGCTTTAAAGGTGCCGTTGGGTTGAATGAAATTCAGGGCAGTGGCTTTTTGTTGATTGTCCAGCTCAAAACGTACGCTGTAGCCGTCGAGGGCGGTCAGTTTGAATTCATTGTTTCCGATGGGCATGGTTTCGTATTCCGGTTGGCCGGGCACAAATACGAATAGTGCGCTGCCTTTGAGGTAGACTTTGCAGGTAATGCCGGCCAGTTCGTATTCGCCACAGTATTTTTCCAGCTCACTTTCAGCCATTTTAACGGCGACAGATTTGCGCCTGAACACGATTTCATCGACGGCTGGCTCCAAACCGATGGCCCGGATTTCAGCCATATCTCCTTTCAGATCGGTAATAAACTGAAAACGAATCGGGCTGTTCGACTCCACATCCACGCCGGCAATCATAGCCATCGGGCGAAAAATATCGTAGTGGTAGTGTTCCAGGTAAAAATCCAGGGCGCCGGCATGGGCAATCAATGAATCGTTGTGCAACTTCAGGGTCAGGCTTCCATAGCCGGGGTGCTCGAAGGTGCCCGTGAAATTTTGGAGCGGTTGGGAGGGGTGGGTGCCCGCTTTCCGGGCGAGGTCTTCCACATCGCCGGTTTCTTCTTCGGCGGCCTCCTGCTTTTTAGCGCGCTCAAGCAGGAAACTTTGCCAGTCGCGGTAGGGGAGGTCAAGCAGTTTATCCATGATCAAATTCCGGACGACGGAATTTACTTGTGAGCCGTTTTGGTTGACCAGCACCACTACGCCGACGCTGTCGCTTGGAAAAAAGCAGACGTTGGCCGAAAAGCCGTTGATGTTGCCGCCGTGCTCCACCCGGTAATGGCCGTAGTACGACGACAGCATCCAGCCCATGCCATAGCTGCTGAAGTAGATGTCGGGGTTCTCGGGCGAAGGTGCGCCGCCGCCCATGCTCATTTGAGCCGATGTGGCCTGCCGCACATAACCTGCCGGCAGTATCGTGTCGCCCTTGAACATTCCGCCGTTGATCCAGGTGAGCAGCCAGTTGGCCATTTCGGAAGCGCTGGCGCAAATGCTGCCCGCCGGACCCATGCCTTCGATTCGGTAGTAATCCATCGGGCGGATGGCGCCGTCTTTTTCGTAATAGCCTTTGGCCACGTCCGCTGAAGCAGGGGCGTTCCAGATGTCAAACATGGCCGTTTTCATGCCCAGGGGTTTGAAAAAACGCTGGCGGATATTGTCTTCCCAGGAACTCCCGCTCAATTTTTCAGCGATCACGCCCTGGAGCATAAAACCGTAGTTGTTGTACTGCCAGCGCTCGCGAAGGCCGGCAGAGGGTTCCAGAAAGCGCATGCGATACACAAAACTGTCGCGGGTAGTGGGGTTGACATACCAGGCCATATCGTGGCGGGGCAGACCGCTGCGGTGGCAGGTCAGGTCTCGTACGGTGAGGTAGTTGTTCAGTGCATCGTTGTACAGGCGGAGTTCGGGGATGTAGGTGTTTACTTTTTCATCAAAATCGAGTTTGCCTTCTTCGGCAAAAAGCCCGAGTAAGGCTGAGGTAAACGCTTTGGAAGACGAGCCGATTTGAAAAATGGTGTTGGCAGTTGCCGGTTTTTTTGCTTCGTAATCGGCAAAACCAAAGCCGCCCGCGAAGAGCACCTTGTCTTTTTCCACAACGGCCACACCGCAGCCTGCGGCCTGCCATTCGGTCAGTACGCGGTTGATCATGGTGTCGAGGCCGGCCAGCCGTGGATCGGTCGTTTTTTGTGCAAAAAGTTGTTGCAGGGAGAGCGCCAGTAGCATGGCGGGAAGGAGCATTTTTTTCATGGTGATTGCATCATTTTGGTCCAATTGTTCAAATATGGCTAAGAAGCCTGCATTTCCTGGTATGCGGCTCGGCCAACGGTTTGTTTTTTCGGACAAAGGAAGGGAAGGTATTGTTCGGGATGCAGAAAAGTCATTCACAAATAATCGGCGAAACCACACCCAGGGCTAAAATCCCCGCTGTTGAATATCCGCAACGATTTCATTCGGATCGTCCAGGGCAGCTTGCTCTGTCGTGGATAAATCCAGGTCGGAAATGGTGCGTTCGCGGGAAGGCACAAAAAGCATAAACACAAGGATAATCACGCCGGCCACGGCGAGCAGCAACGTATTGCGGGAAAGAAAGAAAAAGACAGCCGCCAGCAATCCACTACCTTCCAAAAGTGCCCAGCGCAGGACAAGCGCTGTGCGGTATGCCATCATTTTTTCTTTCAGGGTCGGCAAATTCCGGGCGGCCTCGATCCGGTTGCGCCCCAGAAAAAATGCAGCAGGCAGGAGCAGCAGGATCACGATCGGAATCCGGATAGCCAGGCCTTCACCGGGCAAGGCTGTGCCTGAGGCTTGCGGCAGAACGTAAAATATCGTCAACGTAATGACCTGGCCTGCCACCAAGGCGCCAAACACGATTTGAAGCGATCGAAGATACTGGGCGAAGTTTTGACTGACCTTGGACATTTCGAGTGCGAAATATGGAATGTGCGGAATATGGAGTAAGGTACGGGAATTGTTAAAATCACACACGCTACGACAATTGTCGTAAAAATATTTGCATCTACGACAACTGTCGTATAGATTTGTCGTTACATACAAAAACACACAACACATGGCACGAGAAACTTACCAGCCCAGCGAAGCCGAACTGGAAATCCTGAACCTGATCTGGGAACTGGAACCCGTAACGGTACGCGATGTCCACGAGCGTATTTCAAAAACCCGGGAGGTCGGCTATACCACAGTATTGAAACAGATCCAGCGCCTCACGGAAAAAGGCGTGCTGGAAAAACAAATAACCGATGGTACCCACTATTTCACCAGCACGATCCGGGAAGCCGACGTGAAGGGAAAACTGGTGGACAAAATGCTGAACACGGCCTTTGGCGGCTCAGCGCTCGACATGATGATGCATGCGCTGGGCAACGACAAAGTATCGCCGGATGAACTGCGGGCTATTAAAAACTGGCTCGACAAACAACTTTGACCTATGGAACCTGCCAACATGTTCAACTTCTTCGCTGCTGCACTCGGCTGGATGGTCTTGCACTCCATCTGGCAGATTACACTCATTTACCTGCTGTTCCGGGTGGCTACCCGGATATGGCGCAAGCATCCGCGAGCCATTTACCATGCAGCCCTGCTCGGAATGGTCGCTAGTGCAGTTTGGGCGGTTTTGACTTTTGCTTCCGCCTGGGAGAACTACCAATGGAGCCGCGAATGGAGCCCCGCATCGGCAGGGGAAAACGTACTGCCGACTCCTTCGCCTGAAGTAGCGCCGCTTCATCCGGCAGTTGTCACCGTTGCTGTGCCCATCCCCTGGCACCGGCAGTTGATCCGGGCCTACGAATCCTGGGCCGCCCCGGTAGGCTGGTTTTGGAGCCTGTGCGCATTGCTGCTGCTGCTCCGGTTGTGGGGTGGCTACTGGCTCAGCCGTCGCCTTCGACGCATTGGGGTGACGCCGGTACCGGAACACTGGCAGCAGCAGTTGCTGCATTGGAGTGCGGCACTCCGAATCCAACGCCCGGTGCGCTGGCTGGAATCGACCCGGGTAAGTCAGCCCTTGACCCTGGGATTCTGGAAACCGGTGGTACTGTTCCCGGCAGGCTTGTTGCTTCAGTTGCAGCCCGAAGAGGTGGAGGCTCTGTTGCTGCACGAACTGGCACACATCCGCCGCTACGATTACCTGGTGAACCTGGTCCAGCTGGTCCTGGAGGTGTGCTTTTTTTACCATCCGCTGTTTTGGCTAATATCCAAAGAAGCCCACCGACACCGCGAATATTGCTGCGACGACCTGGTGCTGCGCCATTACCCGGACCGCTTGTTGTACGCCAAAACCCTCACGAACTTACAATGTGCCCATCACACCCTAAATCAATTTGCCATGCATGCTATCGGAAAAAGCGCCTTCGCGCAACGCATCTTTCGCCTGTTCAACCTCGAACCCGAAAAGGCGCAACGTTCACCTGCGCTTTTCATCCTGGGTATTGTGCTGCTCAGCGTTGCTGCGCTCGGCTGGTCTTCCTTCACCCAAAAACCACAGCCCGCGCCATCCGCGCTGGCACTTGTTTTACCAGATAAAAAAACTCTTGAAACGGCGCCTGCAGAAGTTGAAGGGCTGCACGAACCCGCGGTGATCACTCCGGTAGTTGCGCCAGACACCATTTCGCCATCTGTGATTGCCGTGGAAGCAATCAACATGAATGTGTTTTATATCGGTGTAGAAAATCCGATTACCGTCGCTGCGCCGGGATACGATTGCGCTGAGCTCTCGGTACGTTTGCTCGGACCTGGTACCCTCACCGCCTTGGGCGATTGCCGTTACAACGTTGTGGCCACAGTGCCGGGCGAATTAGGCATCGCCGTGTTTTCCAAAAAAAATGGTTTGGAGAAAGAACTGGGCGTAAAAATGTACCGGGTAAAACGCATTCCCGCAGAGCCGGCAGTGGTTTTTGGTCAAAATAATAATGCACCAAAGGCGAACGTCCCGGCAGTAGTTGCACCGCCGCCGGCGCCAGCGGAGTTTGCGCGCCCTCCGGTTGAATTTGAGCCCTTGCCGGCCGAAATTCCATCGCCAACAGTGGCCGTTGCTGCCAGTAAGATGAACGTATTTTATGTGGGGGTGAACAATCCGATCACGGTAGCCGTGCCGGGCTATAATTGCGGCGAGTTGGAATTGCGGTTGTCCGGTGGAAACGGAACATTGTATCCACTTGGGGATTGCCGGTATTTTGTCCGGGTAAGCAAGCCGGGAATAATAAATGTGGAGGTGTTCACCCGTAAACACAAAAAAGAGGTCCAGCTCGGCGTGCAGACGTTTCGGGCTAAATGGATCCCCGATCCGGAGCCGTACCTCGCCGATTTTTCGCAGCGCAACACGGTTTCCCAGGCAGATATCCGCAGTATGATGAGCCAGAAATTAGAGGCTGTCATTGAAAATTTTGACTACGACAATGAGCAATGCTCCATTTTGCAATACACCCTGGCGATTCGCGAAGAAAATGCCGACGTCGTTGAATACGTCATCCGGGATAATAAAATTCCGGAGGCAGTACTGGACAGATTGGAGGCGCTGCCCGTCGGTTCGGTGATCTATATTCTCGAACCGCACGCCAAATGTCCCGGCGATTCAGCGCCGCGTGTTTTGGGCGATCTGGTTTTTAACGTTGTGCCTTGATGGGGTTTCATATGTATCGGGGGATTAGTCTAAGGTTGTCAACTTAAGGTATTCAAGGGGGTGAGCCCTTTTCAAATTAGACTTTTCAAATTGAACTTTTAACTTCTTCAAGAGTATCCCCAGCTTAGGAAGTTTATTTAAAGTCAAATTTGAAAAGTTCAATTTGAAATTTGAAAAGGGCTCACCCCCTTGAATACCTTAAGCCTGAAGCCATCATGCACACACTGCGAATACTTTCAAATCTTATTGCACTGCCTTTCACTGCACTGCCGCCGTTACCCGTAGCAGCGCATCCGTTTTTTTGTATAGTTTTTCCAGCTCAAAACGGGTAAAGGTGCCGGGTTTTTCCAGCATTTGTTGTAGCACTTCCATTTGCGGCACCCCTTCATTTTGCGTGTGGATCGTGTAATACCCGCCACTGTTAAGGATAAAGCTGCGGTCCATGCCTTTTTGTTTCGGCGGCGCCTGGAATTCCAGCCAGGCTGCATCTGTAGGCTCTGCCATTTCGTAATACTGGTTATCCGCTTTTTGCAGCAAAGGCAGCAAATTCCGGCCGTTCTGGTCCACGGCTTTTTGCGGCTCCAGGGCTTTGGCAAAGGAGGGCACATTGTAGTAGTTGAAATCAATTTCAGCGCTGTGTACCAGCCAAACACCAGGTGGGGCTTCCAGTTTGATTTTGAAAGTGTTGGCGCTGGACTCCGGCACATCCAGTTCAACAAGGATATCCTTGGCTATAGCCGGTCCAACCACCCACACGTGTCCGGCAGGTTGCCAGGCA
The DNA here is from genome assembly GCA_020636075.1 of Lewinellaceae bacterium. Lineage (GTDB taxonomy): Bacteria > Bacteroidota > Bacteroidia > Chitinophagales > Saprospiraceae > M3007. The sequence goes on from JACJYO010000003.1 coordinate 772,429, forward strand.
TCTTCCGTCCAAATGGATACCTGCAACATGCCTTCCTGGATGAGGAAGTCCATCAGTTGTTTGCGCGCTGTATAGGAATTGTTGAGTGCGTGATACCAGTCGGGCAATGCGCTGCCGGGCAGTGCCAGCAGATCGTGCATGCTTCCGGCTGCCCAGGGTGTGTTTTGCACCTGTAAAACCAGGGCGGCAGCACGGGCATCGGTTGGCCGGTCGAATTCCAGCACGATGCCGTCGCGTAAGGCATCGGGATCATCCAGGTTGCGGCCGTAAGGGTTGCTGAGCCAGAAGTCGCCGTTGGCCCGCTGTAAGGCATTTTTTACATCGAATCCATGCAAATCGCGTGCTGTGCGCGGTGCCTGCAAATGGCTGACCGTATGAAGTTTGCCGTCAAAAGAGGGGAAAATCCGGGAGCCAATGGGGTGGTCAACAGCTAGTAAGGTTACAAAGTCGACATGCTGTGTTTCGTTGTTCACGTTGGCCATTTTCAGCCGGTATACGCCGTCGGTGGCTTTCAGGTGGTCCAGGTTGTCCCAGTCGGGGCGTTCGGCAGCCTGGAAAATAGCACCACCAAAAGGCTCGGCATCGAGTTGGTATTCTGTCCCGTTAAAACTGTAGATCAGGGGGCAGGAAGTAGCGGTGCTGGTGGTTGCGTTAAACATGGTAAACGACATCGAACTTACGGCGGCCACTACGATGGCTCCATCAATGGCCAATCCGATTATAGTACCTAGAATCTTTCCTTCACTGCGCCGGGTTTGGATGTGGGCAATATCAGTCATTGGGATTTGCTCCACGCCCTCCATCGTCCGGAGCAGTTTTACCGCGCTGATTATAGTGTCTTTTCCATGCTCAATATTATACGTTACACCCATGTACCGGCCTGTAATCTTACGCTGGTTGTTGGTGTAAATAGCGATTGGTTGCTTGATCGGGAGTTCGACGATTTCCCAGCCGGAAACTGTCATGGATTTGCGTTTATCAATCGATCCGCCAATGATCAATCCAAGTATGGTACAACCACTGAGCACCAAAAGGAAGCTGGCAACGAGTATTATACTGATTCTTCGCATAGGTATGGCTGCTTTGCGGCTTATCTCTCGTGTTGATCCAATACTTGAAAAAAAACAGAATCCCGGCGGATAAGCCCGGTGACGGAGTTTTTAAAATAAACTCCGCTTCAAACTTGCCGTAAATGCAACTGCCAGCAGCTGATATAGGCTGACTATCCGACTGATATTGATCAATAGGAACTGGTGGCCGCTTACCGGAAATCCAGCGCACCATATCCAACCGAACAACTGCAAATGATGGATAATTACTCCGGTCGTGGCAGAGGCTCCTGGCGAACCGCCAGGTTGAGGTGATCCAAAATTTCCCGGCGCTGCCGGAACAAGGGTTCCAGAATATGCGGCTGGCTGGTGGCTGCTTTGACAGCCTTTCGGTTGAAGGTGAATTTTCGAAACTGGTCTTGAAACTCCTCTACAAAATAACCCAACAGAATAACTGTTAGCAAGGCCAGTCCGGCCATGACGTGATCGTGGGTGTACCACCAGCAGAGTTTCCAGGCGCCCCAGAGCGCCAGGGGGAAGGTGATCAGGCCTGCCAGCATTTTTACCGTGGTGGCATAGCCGATGTAGAGGTTCATTTTTTTGTTTAAAAACCAGGGCAAAAAACAGGGCAGGAACCAAAATGCATAGCCAAGGGCGAAAAACGGGAGGCCGACTATCAGCCCTAATCCCTGCCAGATCGTGTTTAGCAGCAAGGCGGGTTTTTGTTCCACCGCCAGCACAGCATCCGCAAGTTTGGCTTGCTCCAGGTTTTCAAAATAAGCCGTTGTTTTTGCGCTGAGTCCAGGGTCGTCGAGGGCTGTTTTTACCAACTGCCGGGAGCGCTCGAATGCGGCTTTTTGCGACAGCGGTTGTTCGTTTTGAAGAATTTCTTCGAGTTGGGTGATCAATTTTTCACCAGCTTCGTCGCGGGTATGGATGCTCAGGGTTTTGAGTTGCGTTTCAAGATGGTTGATGAGTTCGGATACACCCTGATGGCGGTTTTCTTGCCAGGCCTCAGCCCAGTCGCGGGCATAAACCGGCGCGCCGAAGTTGACGACCACATCGCTGCGAAACTTATCGGGTGCGGAGTAGGACAGACCGATCGGGATAATTTTGACGCCCAGGGCCCAGTCGTTGCGGGCCTCCGTACCCAGGGAAATGCGGGCCACGCCGGTTTTCAGCGGGCGCACGAAACGGTTCATCCAACTGGTGCCCTCCACGGCCATGAACAGCACGCCGTTTTTTTCCAGATGCTCAAACGATTTTTCAAAAGCCTGCATGTTGTCGCGCTCCTCGCCTTCCGCTACATCCTCCTTGCGTTTTACCGGTATGCAGAAAAAACGGCGCAGGATCCAACCCGCCACGGGGTTTTTGAACATGCCGTAATTGGCCAGAAAAAACATCTCCTGCCAAATTTCCAGGGCCGGGTTCAACACGTCCATCAGGGTGCTCGGATGGTTGACGATCACAATGGCCGGCCCGTCGAAGTGCGTGTTTTTTCGCCCCAACACCAGGCGACGGCGGTACAAAACAAACAGTCCAAACCATACCAGCACGCGGAGGAGGAAATAGATCAGGCGGAGGATTGGATTAATGTAGGCGTTGCGGTGGGCCATTTTTTTATGCTGTTGGAGATGTGCCTGGCAAAAATCTGAAAATTAATCAGAATCCCGCTTTTCCCACCGATGAATCGGTGGGCTGAGAACTCGCGATGCAAATTTGTGGTACATGAATCGGTGGGCTGAGAACTCGCGATGCAAATTTGTGGTTCATGAATCGGTGGGCTGAGAACTCGCGATGCAAATTTGTGGTACATGAATCGGTGGGCTGAGAACTCGCGATGCAAATTTGTGGTTCATGAATCGGTGGGCTGAGAACTCGCGATGCAAATTTGTGGTACATGAATCGGTGGGCTGAGAACTCGCGATGCAAATTTGTGGTTCATGAATCGGTGGGCTGAGAACTCGCGATGCAAATTTGTGGTTCATGAATCGGTGGGCTGAGAATTGGGATGGGCGGGATATTTATCTTCCACCGTGTACCGGCAACATTTCCCGTACCTTGGTGTTCAGCAATCTATGGCCGAAAATAACCAGTCCTATTCGTACAGCACCTATGGCGCCCGGGTGAGCGCCGAGTCGGTAACCAAACTGCTCGACCACGCGCTCGACAGCCTGGCGCTGGGCGTTGAACGCCCCACGCCGGTATGCATTTGGGGCTTGCATGGCATTGGGAAAACGGAATTGGTACGCGACCTGGCGCAAATGCGCGGCTGTGCCTTTACGCACATCGCCCCGGCGCAGTTTGAGGAAATGGGCGATCTGTTGGGTATGCCCCAGATCAGTCGCGATCCGGCCAAGGGCGAGGTGACCCGCTTTGTAGCGCCCGAATGGGTGCCCCGCCAAACCGGCCCCGGAATTCTGCTGCTCGACGATGTGAACCGCGCCGACGACCGCATCCTGCGCGGTATCATGCAACTGTTGCAAAATTACAAACTGGTGTCCTGGACACTGCCCCAGCAATGGCTCATCGTGTGCACAGCCAACCCCGACGGCGGCGACTACTCCGTGACTACACTCGACGAGGCCATGCTTACCCGCATGCTGCACGTGACCATGGAATTTGATGTGCAGGCCTGGGCGCGTTGGGCAGAACGTACCGGCGTGGATTCGCGCGGCATCAACTTCGTGCTGGCCTACCCGGAACTGGTCAACGGCCGCCGCACAACGCCGCGCTCGCTCGTCCAGTTTTTCAACAGTTTGGAAACTCTCGACGATCTGCGCGACAACATCGGCCTGGTGCGCCTGCTCGGCGACGCGGCTTTGGACGCTGAAACCACGCAGGCATTTCTGGCTTTCGTCAACCTGAAACTCGATTTGTTGCCGACGCCGGAAGAAATGCTGGAAACCCCTGATTTCGACAACATCGCCAGCCGTCTTCACCGGCTTATACACGAAGGCGAAACCAAACGCCTCGACATGCTTTCCGTGATCGTCACCCGCCTGAGCAATTACCTGCTGGCGCGACCTTCCGAACCCTCCGAACTGGAATTCACTAATCTTCAGCGTTTTCTGCTGCTCGATCTGCTACCCAACGATCTGCGTTTGGCTATGGCGCAGGAACTTACCCAGTCGAAGCGGCCGGGTTTGATGAAGTTGTATGCGGTGCCGGAGGTGGGTCAGCTGTTGCTGAAGAAGATGTGAGGGGTTGTACAACTTTCCAATTTCCAATTTTTCTTTTCCAATTTCAAATCAAATGGATGATCCCGATTTGGGAACTTTCATTAATTTGAAATGTCAAATTTGAGATTTGAAATTGGAAAAGTTACACCCCCGTAAAATTTCTACCCGGTTTCTGTAGTGAACCCGCATGTTATCCGTCTAACGGGTTAAAAGGATGTTTATAAATCATAATGCACGGTGAACGAAGCAGATTTCGATAAGCTGGTACGCGAACACCATGGCCTCATCTGGAAGGTTTGCAAAACATTTTTCCGAAACGAAGAAGACCAAAAAGACCTCTTCCAGGACATCCTGTACAAACTCTGGAAAGGAAAAGATTCCTTTCAACAACAGTCCAAAGTATCCACCTGGATATACCGGATTGGCCTGAACCAGGCAATTGACAAGACCAGAATGAAAAAGAAGGGCCTGGTCAGTCTGAGTGAGGCCAATGCCCTGGACCTGGCAACTGCCAAAACCCGGCAGACGGAGTACGATATCGAAGCACTCTACCAAGCAATTGATCAATTAAAGCCCCTGGAAAAGGCGCTGATCCTGCTATACCTGGAACAGGAGACATACCGGGACATTGCCGAAGTGATTGGCATCAGCGAAAAGAACGTCAGTGTGAAGCTGGTGCGCATCAAGGAAAAATTGAAAGGCTATTACCTAAACGTCATCAAACACCTGGAGCAACATGGAACTTGAACAGATCTGGAACAGGCAACTTGTGTCCGATAAGGAAAATGACTGGCTTTCCCGGGAAGCCTTGGGTGCATTTCGAACGCGCTATGCTGCGGGCGTAATGCGACCCAAGCACAGACTTCTGGTATTCGATATCATCTACAAGGCAATTGTAGTGCTTGGCCAGGTAGTACTTTTATTTATTGGAGAAATCAGCTTGTTCAAAGCAGGCATAACCATCCTGATCTCCGGAGGAATGGCACTGCTGATGGTGCAGGATTTTCGACTTAAAAGTGCAATCCAAAGTCTGGACACCCCCCGGGATCTTATCAGCACCCTGAAAGAGCAGTATCGTTTCCTCCAACGGTTTTACCGCGAGTTTCTGCCCATTGGCTCCATTACGCACTCCTTCATGGTGTTGGTGGGCTTTCAGTTTTATTATTTTTTCAAGTACCAGGAAGACGGTTTGGTTCTCCTGCTCCAGGATCCGGTTACTTATGTCTTCCTGATTTTGGCTTTTGTAGTGCCGTTTGTGGTGAACAAAATGACCTACACGGCGGAATTAAAGGAGTTGGAACAAATCATAGATATCGGACTGGATGAAGTCTCCAGCGAAATCGACCTGATCCGCATTAAGGAGAAAAATAGAGCACGACGGATACTGTTCGTCCTGCTCGCGCTGGCTGGACTGCTGGCTTTGTTTGTTATACTATTCCTAATTACATGAACAAGGAAATTCTATCCTTTGCGCCTTGACTTTTTTTAATGAAAAAACAGCCTCCTGGAAATACTATGAAAATACTGTTTAAATGGGCCTTGAGATTATCGGCAATTCTTATCCCTGTCTATATCATCTATTATCCTGGTCTATATGAGCAGCCGAATCACCCGGAAATGGTTGTGATCAACAGGCTCGTCTGGATGGGATTTATGCTCTACCTCATTGGTGGTAGCTTGTATTTTTTCTTAACCTAAACTATGGTAATTATGAAAAGCGAAGTAAATCATAAAAAGGGATACTACATCAGCCTTGGAATAGCCATGGGAATACCACTTGGAATCCCGGTTGGATTAGTCTTGGGGAATATCGCAGTCGGGCCACTGATCGGTTTAAGCGTTGGTCTGATCGTTGGCTATATTTTGGAGAAAAAGTACAATGCAGACGCCGCCGAACAGCCTGAAGCACCGAATGCGAAGGGACAGCGTACCGCCTTGATCCTGTTGGGTATTGGCCTGTTTGTGCTCGCTGCATTTGCGGCAATCTATTTTTCGCTGAAATAACACAACACCTCTAAATTCAGAAAAATGAAAAAGGTAGAGATATTGTTACCGGTATTTGGATTGCTTTCAGCAGGGATTGCTGTTTACCAATTTATAGATGGCAGAATGTGGGATAGTTTTTTGAGCGTCTTGTTTTCTGTTGTTTTTTTTGCGGGTGGATGGGTTTGTTTTTATAGAAGTAAAGGCCAGGGTAGGTAATGATACTGCTTGTGCCTTTATAAATCTATTGTCGGCGTGACTCAAAGTCACGCCGACAATATGCACATCACCCACATTTAATTTAGATGTAAAAAATCACCTCATCAAGCCAACCGGCACAGATCAAATTATAAAACGCTGAGGCGGGTGTTTTACCGACGCGGCAAGGCCTGGATATACGCCATGAGCATCATACCTGCAAGACCGATGATCTGGACACCGTAAAAGGCGAGGTCTACGGGTTTGTTTATAGTGAGTGCTGTGGTATGAAAAATTCCTTTGTCGCCGTACAAGGCCAGGAATAAAATGATCAAAACACCCAATACAATCAGATGAAATGCAAAGGATACAAATGCCAGTTGCTTGCGCACTGTGGCTGCAAAAATTAAAAGAAGAAGGCCTGAGCAGGGTAGAATCAAATAAACAAGCGAGTGCCAGTAGTACCAGTATTTTAGAAAAGCACTACTAAAATCTAGGCCTATATTTAACCCTGTCCCAATGGCAGCCAATGCCAAAGCGCCTAAAGCCATTCTAAAAGAAAGGAATGGTGCAGCAAAGAGCAACAGCGTGATAAAGGGCAGGTAATAGAGAAATGTTTTGTAATGCCAGAAATGAATGCCTTGCTTGATGAATTGACGGGCATGCTGCACGGAGCGATACCCATTTTCAAGGGAGTATGGCAATTGGGGTAATAAAAATTTCAGGGTATCAATTTGAATCGTATCTACGCCAGTCGGAATGTCATATTTATCAATAATTCTTCTGGAAAGAATTGGACTTTTCTGTTTGTAATAGATATAGTATTGGTTGTATAAACGCCAGTCCTGATAATAAAACCGTTGGCTGGGAGTAATGCCCATACCCCGAAATAAAGTATTATACCTGTAGGAACGGTAATTCTTGAAGTTAGGATAGTTTTTATAATAGTCTTTCCTATTGTCAGACAGATTTTGTTCAAGTGTTGGTAAATAGGACCAATAAGCAATAAAATTTACCAAAGAATTGAAGATAAACTCCGGTTTTGGTACATAAGATCTTTGTCGCAAATACTGTAGATTCTCTTTATAGGAGTATTCCATCTGTATTGACCGGTGGTTCAGATCTTTTTCCAGGATCAAATTAATACTGTCAATATAGGCGATATCATACCGCCGCTGCAACACACGTTCTTCAATTTTGCGAATATTATCCACATCCTTTTCCCGTTCCTGAAAGTACTGATTCAGAAGATGTGGATTTATGTTGAAGGTGTCCGAATCATTAAAAATGAAGCCGTAACTATAGAAATTTTCCGCACTCCAGCTATCCAAATCCTTTTCATCAATAAAAAAATAGGCAGTTCGCACTATGGTTCCCAGCCTAAACATAGGTGCCGCAATGGCGAGCATCACAAATATACCGACACTGTAAATGATCAGGGTTAAGGCGATATCCTTCCAGCGTGCAGATGGAAAGCCAATTTGATATTGGGTATAGGCCCAGTATAACAAACCGATACTGAGAATACCCAGCATGCCTTTGTTATACGTGTCGTAAAAGAAGATGATATGGTTGCGCGGGTCGACGGTCAGGTTACTCAGGCTTACCGAATTAACAAAGCCAAGTAAAAATAAAATGGGGATCAGCAGCACCGAAAAGTACAGCACATAATGCCCCCGCGTGCGCCAGACAACCGGATAGTTTTCCAATAAAGCCCGATCCAGCCGGTGTATAAACCCGGGTACTAACCATTTAAAGATCGTCTTCATAAAACTTGGTTTTAACAGAATGGCTTAGGTCGCGAAAATAGAGTACTGCAATGCCCTGCCCATCCAAATGCTGCAGCAGGCTGTGCCCGGTAATCGAAAGTGGCGTAGTGACAATCCAGTTCAGGCCATTGTTCCAAACGCGATGATGCGGGAAATTTTCAAGCGCCTGTTGCAGTTCGGTAAAGCGCAGCGAACAGCCGAGTTCATAGACATTTTGTTTGCGATGCACACCCAGGCTGCTGGTTGCTCCGAGGTTCTCCAACCGACCGCCCCGCATGAACAACATCTGGTCGGCCACAGCCTCGGTTTCATGCAGATGCTGGGAACTGATCAGCACAGCCATCGGGCGGCGCAGGGATTTTGTCAGATTGCGCAAGTCGTTCAGCACCACAAACTGGGTTTTCACATCCAGAAAGGCCAACGGCTCGTCAATGATAAGCAGCTGTGCTTGCCATACCAGGGCTTTCGCCAGTGAAAAGCGCAGTTTGTATCCGCCGGACAACTCCATCCAATCATTTTGCAAGTGCAAACCAAGGCCCATGCGTTGCACAATATAGTCTACCGCTTTTCGGTTCGCCGCACCCCGGAGGCCATGCAGGGCGGCTTCATAATGCAGGTTATCGCGCAGCGAGCCATGCCAACGCGGCAGATCTTGAGGTACATAGGCAATTTTTTGCCGGAGCTGAGGCCAGGAACACCGACCTTCCGGATCAAACATTGGGTATTCGAGTGTGCCCGAATCGGCGGCCAATTCACCGGCCAGGATGCGCAAGAGTGTGGTTTTGCCCGTGGCATTTTCACCCACGAGGCCTGTGATTTGCCCCAGGTGCAACTCCAGTTTGTCCAGTTGCAGGGTGAATCCGCTGGAAGGATACCGTTTAACAATATTTTTGGCGCGCAAAACCAGGTCGTTGGGCGCTGATTGGTGGCTTACAGCCTGCGCCAGCGCGTTTTCCTTTGCTGCAAAAGCTTGCTGCGTAGCGGGGTCATACTCTGCCGCGATTTGCGCCGCCAGAGCATCCAGTTGTTTAATAATGCGCCGTTTTTCACCCTGGCTTTCCGATTCGGTGAGTTGAATTTTTAGCAGGATTACTTCATCCTCGCGTTCCAGGGAAGCCGCAAATTGCCGTGCAAAATCAACCAACAAACCAGCCCCGCGCTCCGGATGTTCGCGGATGACCTGCCGAATAGCATCGGCGCGATGTTGAACAGATTCGATCATGCGCGATTCAGTTTTGAACAGGCTGTGTTCAGGGTGGTCAATATCCGGTGGGCAATCTGGCGCTTGTTCCGTTTTGCCTCCTGTCGTTCGACTAATTCCTGGCGGGTTTCTTTTTCCAACTCCGTAAAATCCATGCTGATCAAAACAGCCTCGTCTTCCATGAACGGCTGAAAATCGCGCATAAAATCGATGAGCCGGCGCACGGCATCGGCTACTGCATCGGCTGCGATACAGTCCTTGATCTCGTTTCGTCGGCCCAGTATGTCGTTTGGAGGAATCAAGCGCGGGTGTCGGATTTGCAGATTATGTAGTGCAAATCTAGTTTTTTTGGATGACGTGGGGTAATTGTTTGAAAAATACAAAAACGGCGCGTACAAACCAATGAGGTTCGTACGCGCCGCTTGAGGGTCGCGAACCGGAGGTTTATGAAACTTAAGGTGTGGGGAGGTAAGGGCCCTGCTTGAGTATTTAGCAGGGAAAGGTGGAATCCAGGTATCCTATCGCAGTTTACGCTGTTTTTCCAACAATTTTTTCTTCCGCTGCTTCGCCTTATCCATAGCCGGACGTAGTTGCTTCGAGACTTCCGTCCAGGCAGCGTCTCGGTCGTTGCTTTGGTTGATCCAATTGCTGCTTGGCGCGGCCTGGAGTTTGGCGATGGGCAGATCATCCCAGTCGCATTGGCGCAAGCGAATCGGAATTACCGTTTTTGTGCCTTTGTGGTGTCCCTTAAGTGCCGCTTCAAACTCTTTTTTCCAACAAAAATCAGACGCAACAAAATCTGAACTAACAAGGCAAAGTACAATATCGGCGGCTTCCAGTTCGCGGAAAATTTCTTTTTCCCACTGTTCGCCGGCGTTGATGTCTCTGTCGTCCCAGATTTTAAGTTTGTTCAGCCGGATCAGGGGAGCAAGCGCAGCGCGTAGTTCTTCCAGATAGTCCAGGTCTTTGTGGGAGTAGGAAACAAAAGCCTGGACCGGTAATTGCTCGATTTCGTCGCGCATGACGGGTTCTTCCACACCGTCGAGCAGGCTTGCCAGGGAGACGTCCTTTTCCAGTTCTTCGCTGAATACATCCTTTTTTCCAGCCTTCTCCATGGCTACCAGCATGGAGTACCGTTTGAACTCTTTTTTGGCGCCCGGGATCGGCACCATTTCATCATAATCCAATTTGGTGAAATCGGCGGCGATCTCACGTACAGTTTCACGGATAAAACTTAAAAACCGGCGCGGTTCTTCGCCGCACAGATCAATGCGGATTTCCTTGTCTTCCCGGTCGGCGCGTACGCGGGCCCGGGCGTTGAATACGGAGGGTTTGTGCAGTACCATACCTGTACGCCAGCGCAAATCGCCGTCGATAAATCGGTTTAGTTTAACCATGAGCCGCGGGAACACGCTGTCAGGCAGGAAGTCAGGAAAGCGAAGCACAAAGTGCAGCACAGTACCTTCGAAGCGAAATTCTGGCTCATCCACCGGCAGTAGTTGCGGCACCACGTAGCTGTGATTTTCCAAAGGGAAACAAAGCTCAAATTCCTGCATTACCCGTACGATGTACTCCAGTTTGTTTTTGGGGTAGCGGAAGGGCTTTTCCTGCGTGTTTGTCGTGTTGAAATGCGGGTCGTTGATCACTGCGTCAAAGTCACGTTCGTGCATCAGGCCTTTCTGGCCGGCCACGATGGGGGAGTTAATGATGCGGTACACGCCGTTGGTTAACCAGAGCGGGTTGAGGATTTGGGTGTCGAAGTTTTTGAGGTTGCGGAAATTGATGACGACGCCGAGGTCGTGCAGGAATTGTAACAGCACATCCTGGCTGAAGATTTTGTCCACACCATTTTCAGCGCACACCTGGCGGAAAACCTCCGATTCAATATAGTCGGCTTGCATATCGGAAAAATGCTGCTTCACGGCCAGCCAGGCCTTTGGAAAAGGTGTGCGCCGGGTATCAGAGCGGGCAACCTGTTCTTGCAGCGCCTTTTCGAAATCTGCAATTCCTTCGTCATTTTTACAGGACAAGCGGTAAAACCCCGTGATTTGTGGGTATTTCTCCAAGAGCTGCTTGCGGTTTACATCATAGCCCGGGTTTTCGTCGATCTTGTTCAGCACGACCAGCACGGGTGAGCTGCCGCCAAAGCTGTTGGCATGCTTGAGCCAGTACTCTGCTTTTTCGTCACTTCGGCTGTTAAGTACCAGTATGTAAATACAGCGGCGGGAGAGGAAAAATTGGTGGGTAGCGTGCATCACCTCCTGCCCGCCAAAGTCCCAGATATGAGTATGGATAGTGTCGCCTCAATCTCAAAAGGCGTTTTACGGATGCGGATGCCATGGGTTTGGCTCTCTTTGGGGTTGAAGGTTTCTTTTCGGATGCGTTTGATTAGAGAGGTTTTACCTGCGGCGCCTTCACCAAGGAAGATGATTTTTAGTTCGTTAAGTGGGGTGCGGTCGTCGCCAAGCTGGTCGAAAAACTCAAGAATTGCTTCATTGCCTTCCTGAGCGAATTCTACAGGAGGGATGATTAATGGTGTTCCTTTTAAGAGTATAAAACTTTTTTGACGGGATTGCGAGGAAATATATTCCTCAAAATCTTGCCATTTAACAGGAATTCCTTTTTGGATCAATAATTTAATTGGTGATAAATCTGTCAATAGGGTGTTAAAACAGGAAAGAGCATGTAAATTAGTTAGATGAGCTTTTATTGGTGAAAGATCAGTAATATGAGTGCCATCGCAGTGTAACTCTTCCAATTTGTGTAAGTTAGAAAGCGCTTCCAAATCTGATACATGCGTGTTGAAGCACAATAAATCTGTTAGATTTAAAAGTTTGGTAACCGGGCCTAAATCTTTTACCTGAGTTTCACCAATATTTAAATTAGCTAGGTTTGTTAAATTAGCAATTGGACTCAAATCGACCACCCGCGTACTTACACAACGAAGGGTGTGTAATTTTGAAAGGTTTGCGATTGGTGTTAAATCGGCTACTTTAGTTGCGGAGCAATTAAGGCTTTGTAATTTTTTAAGTTTGGCGAGGGGTGCCAAATCAATTATTTGGGTGTTTTCACAATAAAGTAGTTCCAAGTTTTGCAGTTCGGAAACAGGGGTTAATTCATATATTCTTGTTGACTGAAATCGGAGCGATTTCAAGTTTGGGATTTTGAGAATGGGAGATAAATCAGTTAGCGCTTGATTTTCCCGAATATCCAATGATTCTAACCAAATCATATCCCGCACCTCTTCCGGGATTTTCTCGAGATCACAACTGGAAAGATTAAGCGTCGTAGCCTTTTCGGCTTTTGCTTTTCGAATACGTTCAAGGGCTTTTTCAGACATGTGAAAATGGTTTTATCGGTTATCGTACCAATGTTTGAAATCGTCAAGCCGCATCAGCGCAATTTTAGGAAAGTCTACAGTTTCCAGTTTGCGGAAATGCCGGTCTTCGGAGACGATGTAAGCGGCGCCACCTGCTACTGCTGCGTCTATAAACTTGTTATCAGTTTCGTCAGCCAACAAATTCCAATGGTACCAAACTTCCACATTGTTGACGTTGGGAAGCTCTTGCAGGGCTTTTAGAAAATTGGTGGCGGTAAGTTGGCCGTATTTGCGAAGCAGCACCTCTTCATATTCAAGCAGGATGTCATGGCTGACACAAATTTCGAAGTGCTCCTCCAACAGTGCTTCAATAACCCAATGATGGGTTGAAGTGCGCGACAGCGATGCAACCAAAATGTTGGTATCCAGGACAAACAGCATGCATCAGGACGGCTCGTTCAACAGTTGTTCGGTGGTGTAGCCTTTCTCCTTCCAGATTTCCGTAGCGCCGGTCACCGCTTTTTCCATAAAGTAGCGCGCTAAAATCCGGCGGATTTCAAGCACTTCTTCGTCTGATACACCAATTGCAAAGAGTTTTAGCAATTCGAGTTGAACATTGGTAAGTGGTGGTGCGACTGGAGTGCTCATGTTTTATTTTTTTAACAAAAATACAAAAACGGCGCGTACAAACCAATGAGGTTCGTACGCGCCGCTTTAGAGTCGCGAACCGGAGGTTCGCGTTACGCGTGTTTGTCCCACCACTGCTTCACCTGCCAGCCTTTCAGGTACATCACCGGCAAAATGATCAGCGTGATGAAGGTGGCAAAGCCAAGCCCAAACACGATGGTCCACGACAAGGGACCCCAGAAGGCCACCGAGTCGCCACCGAAATAGATCTTCGGATCGCCGGTAGCAAACAGGCTCTCAAAGTCGATGTTAAAACCGACAGCCAGCGGGATCAGGCCAAGGATAGCCGCCGTGGCCGTGAGCAGCACGGGCGTCATACGAATACGGCTGGCCTCAACGATAGCGTCGTGTACATTCTCGCCCCGTTCGCGCAACTCGTCGGTAAACTCAACGAGCAATATCCCGTTTCGCACCACAATACCCGCCAGCGCCACAATACCCACACCCATCATGATCACGGAAAAGTCCATGTCGAAAATGGCCATGCCGAGCAGCACCCCGATAATGGAGAACACCACCTCGGTCAGGATGATCATGGTTTTGCCGATGGAGTTGAACTGCGTCACCAAAATGAGCAGAATGATAAACAGCGAGATCACCAGCGAGCGCCCGAGAAAGCTCATGGCGTCCATCATTTCGGCATCTTCACCGGCAAAGTTGACCGTCACACCGTCGTACTGCGGCAGGGCCAGCAGGGCGGCTTTCACGGCGTTGACCACCTGCGTTTGCTTGGGCTGGTACTCGGCGGTGATGTTCGATGCCAGGGTGACCATGCGCGATTGGTCTTTCCGGCGAATGCCGGCAAAGGTGTTGCGGTACTTCACATCGGCCAGTGCCGACATGGGTACGGAGCGCAGCACGCCGCCCATGTTCATGTCGCGGAACACGATATTGAGGTTTTCCACGGCATTGATATTCTCGCGCTGGTCTTTTTGCAAACGAATGTTGATCGGCACCTCGTCTTCGCCGTCGCGGTATTTGCTGGCTTCCTTGCCGAGAATGGCTGTGCGGAATTCGCCACCGATTTGCGCGGTGCTGATGCCCTCGCGGTTGGCGCGGTCGCGGTCGATCTGTATGTTGATCTCGGGTTTAGACACGATCAGGTCACTGCGCAACTCTTCTACACCGGGTATTGCCAGCGAATCGAGGTAGTGTTTCACCGCAATGGACACGTCGCGGAGTTGGTCAAAATCGTCGCCACGAATTTCCACGGAAATCGGCTTGGGTGTTGGCGGACCGCCCTTCTCCTGGTCGACAGTGATCTCGGCGCCGGGGATAACTCCTTTGGTCGCCTGGCGAATTTCGTCCATCAGCGCTTTGGTGCTCACCCCGTTGCGTTTGCCGTATTCGACGAAGGCGATCCCCACCTTGCCCTTGTTGGAGGTGGCGGAGCGGTCAAACTGGTCTTCCGATGCATTCAGTGCCACGTTGGCGATGACAGACTCCACGATGGGATTGTCTGGTCCCAGTACTTCCATGACTTTGCCTTCCATAACCCGGGTGAGTGAGTCGGTGACATTCACGTCGGTACCCACCGGGAGGTTCAGGTACACATAGATGAAGTTCGGATCAGCGCTTGGGAACAACACGATATTGGCCTGCCGGCTGGCGGTAATACCGCAGGAACCGATCAGCAGCACAAACATGCCGATGAGCATCGTCCAGGGGCGGCGCAGGGAAAATTCCAGAAAACGGGCATACAGGCGCTGGAACGCAGGCCAGAACTTGGTCTGGAAACGCTGGACTAAGCCCTCCAACACATAGCGGTAGAGTACAACGAACAGGGCAATGGTGACGAGCAAATTGCCCATGAAAAAGTTGCCGTTCAGGTAGAAATACACCAGTGCCAGGCCGTACAAAACGTAACCCAGGATGGTGCGGCGGCGGGTTTTTACCGGGTCGGATTTGATCGTTTCATCACCATCGCGGCGCATAAACCACACCGCAAACACCGGGTTGATGATGTAGGCAACCAACAACGAGGCCGTCAGGGTGATGATGATCGTGACCGGCAGGAAGTGCATGAATTTCCCAAAAATACCACCCCAGAATACCAACGGGAAAAAGGGCGCCAGGGTAGTGACCGTACCCGATAATACGGGCAGAAACACCTCGGCAGCGGCTTTTTTTGCCGTGGCAATAATGCCGAGCTTTTCCTCGTGGTAAATCCGGTGTGTATTTTCAATGACCACAATGGCGTCATCCACCACAATTCCCAATCCAAGCAAAAAGGCAAACAACACGATCATGTTGAGGGTAAACCCGAATGCCGGCAGCACCATGAAGGCGATGCACATCGACAGCGGTACCGACATGGCCACGAAAATGGCATTGGTGCCGCCCATGAAAAACATGAGGATGAGCGCTACCAGGATGAAGCCGATGATGATGGTGTTGATCAGGTCGTGCAGCGTAACGCGGGTGGCGCGGCTTTGGTCGCCGGTGATCACCACGTCGAGGTTGGGTGGGAAATCAGTAGCCTTCATTTCCTCCACGATCTCTTTGATCTTGTCGGAGGCGTTGATGAGGTTTTCACCCGAACGTTTGATGACGTTGAGCGCAATCACGTTTTTGCCGTTCAGGCGGCTAAAACTTTCCTGTTCTTCGTAGCCCATTTTTACCTCGGCTACATCTTTGAGATAGAGTTGGGCGCCCGATTGGGAGCTGAGCACGATATTTTTGATTTGCTCGATATTGGTAAAATCGCCGCGAATGGAGATCGAGCGGGTCATGCCGCCGATGTCGACGTTGCCCGCCGAGATGGTCATGTTTTCAAAGGCAATCGCGTTTTCGATATCCCGGAAGCTGAGCTGTGCCGCAGCCATTTTGTATTTGTCCACATTGATCTGCACCTCTTTTTCGAGGGTGCCCACCATGTCGACGCGCGTGATCTCGCGCATTTCCTCAATCCGGTCTTTGAGTTTTTCAGCGTAGTCTTTGAGTTTGTCCAAACTGAAATCGCCCGAAATATTGACGTTCATGATGGGGATTTCAGAAATGTCAAACTCGGTGACCTCGGGGTCATCCAGCAGGTCATTGGGCAGGTCGCTCTTGGCTTTGTCCACCGCGTCTTTGACCTTGTTTTTACAAAGCACCACATCGAGATTCGTATTGAATTCGATGATAATGCTCGAAAAATCCTGGATGGAGGAAGATGTCACTTTTTTGACCCCGGCGATGCCTTTGAGTTCTTTTTCAATGGGTTTGGTAACCAGTTGTTCCATGTCGGAAGGCGAAGCGCCGGGGTAAATCGTCGACACGAAAATGGTTGGTACCACCACGTCGGGGAATTGCTCCTTCGGCAAGGAGTTGTACGACATGATGCCGGCGAGCGTGATGAGCACGGTAACAATAAAAATGCTCGTCCGGTTATCTATGGACCAGGAGGTTGGTTTGAATTCTTTCATTGCTTAAGCGTAAATGGGTGATTTTTTAGTTTGGTTTTTTTGGGGTTTCAACCCCACCCTCATAGTCGTAAACTTTAGGAACCAGAGGGGGTGTACAACTTTTCTAATTTCAAATTTTTCTTTTCCAATTTCAAATTGGGCCTCTTGTGTACATCTACATAATTTGAAATTTGAAATGAAAAATTTGAAAAGTGCGCACCCGCTCAAATACCTGAAGATGGTGGCTATAGGGGGTGGGATTAATTCATCAAAACGCCACCGTTTCCCCCTGATTCACATCCTGGAAACCGGTTGAGATTACCCAGTCGCCGGCTTTCAGCCCCTTGGTAATTTCCACCATGCCGTTGTAGTTGTTGCCTTGCGCGATGTCGACGCGCCGCACGGTAGCCTGTTTTTCCGTGCCGGTTTTATCGGCAACGAGTACAAACTCCCCGGCTCCACTGGTCTGGATGACGTTGACCGGAACGACCAGCGCCTGTGGGTTTTGGTAATCGATAATTTTCATCACGGCGATCATGTTTGCCCGGTATTCCTGGTTTGCCGGCAGGCTGCACTCCACCGTGAAGGTGCGGTTCACCGGGTTAATGGATTTGCTCACGTAGGTCACCTTTGAATTGACGGACTTGTCGAGGTCGGGGAAGTAAACCTGCACCGGGTAGCCCTGGCGCACTTTGGCGGCATAGGCTTCGGGCACCTGGCCGGCGATTTTCAGATCGCCAAGGTTGATGATGTTACACAGGGGGACACCCGGTGCGATAGCCTGCCCGACTTTCAGCATTACCATATCGACGGTACCGCTGATGGGCGCAAATATTTTAGTTTGAAGCAGTTGCTCTTTGGTGGTGGCAATCCGTTGCTCAAGCGCTTCCTTGTTGGTTTTGGCTTGAATAAACTGGATTTCCGTACCGATCTTCTGATCCCACAGTCCTTTTTGCCGGGTGTAAATGTCTTCGGCAGTTTTGAGTTGGAGTTCCAGCTCCGACAGGCCCTTGAGCATTACGTCGTCGTCCAACTGGGCCAGCAACTGGCCTTTTTTGACGAAGTTGCCGTTTTTGACCAGTACGCGGGTGAGCACGCCCGGCATTTTGGCCGTCACCGGTACGTTGTCTTCCGCTTCAACTTTGCCTTGCAGGTCGACGAAGTGGCGGAATGTTTCCGGCTTAAGTTCCGTCAGCCCGACGGTGCGGATACGCCGGGGGGCGCCTTCCGTAGTGCTGAGTTCTTTTTCCAATTGGGCGATCTGCGCTTCCAGATCGGCTTTTTGATCCTTCAGGGCGCTGAGTTGGGCCGCTTTGTCCTGGGGCTGACCGCCACAGGCGGCGAGGAGCATGGCCAGCGCAAGCAGTGCTAATGGGGTGCGGTTGGTATGTTTCATGTGTTGTGCTTTTTTGAAAATTATGGACTTGGGTATTTGCCTTCCTGTTGACTCCTTTTCCCCGGGAGGGGAGGCGCCAGGCATTCAGGCGATTTCCGGCGATAGTTTTTTTATAAATTTTTACTGTGCAAAATTTTGAATGACGAATTCGAACTAAACCACTGTAATCGAATACTCATCACTCATCACTCTCCTCCGAGGGCTTTTTTCACGGCAACCTTGGCGGTAAGCAGATCGTATTGTGCCTGCATGAGTGCCTGTTGTGCAGAGTACAACTGCTGTTCGGCGGTAACCAGTTCAAAACTGGAGCCGACACCGGCCTTGTATTTGGTTTGTGTAGTGTTGTAAATCCGTTGGGCGAGTTCGAGGTTGCTCTGCTGGCTTTTCACCCGTGCAGTGGCGTTCAGGAATTGTTTGCGGGCGTTTTCCAGTTCGAGATTGATGGCGTTTTCCAATTGTTGTTTTTGGACATCAATCGTTTGGACCTCGATCAGCGCGCGCTCCCGCTTGGCCCGGGTGGCGCCGCCGTCCCAGATGGGGATGTTTACCGAAATGCCGGCAACGGCAGATGGTATGAAAAACCACTTTGTGTCGGACGCAAAAGCGCCCTGCCAACCGGGCTGGTATTGTACAAATCCGGCTACCGTGGGCATCCAGGGCTTGCGGTAGAGGTCGGCCTGAAGCATGCTCAGCTCGCGGCCCTTGAGCAGTTGAACATATTCGGGGCGGTTCATGTAGTTGAGTTCGGAGGTGACATCGGCATCGGCATAGGTTGGGAGCAACTTTTGCAGGTCGTCTGAGAGGGTGATATTCTCCCGGACAGGCATGCCCATAGCCATTTTCAGGGCATTGATGACGATGTCTTTCTGACGGCTGAGGTTGTCGTGCTCGGTACGCAGGCTCGACAAGGAAAGTTGGAGTCGGTCGACGTCGAGTTGTTCGGCAAAACCGGCTTCCTGCGTGGCAGTAGTTTCCTGGAGGAGTTTTTCGAGGTTGGCAATGTTTTTATCCAGGATCAGGAGGTTTTCCGAGATCAGCAGTGCAGGCAGGTAAGCGTCGGTTACCTGGTCGCGGATGGTCTTTTTGGTTACCAACACCTGATGTTGCACGTATTCCCGGTAAAAACGGGCGGCTTTCAGTCCGGTGAGGTAGCTCTGACTAAACAGGAGCTGGTTGACGGAAATGGCCGGTGTCAGGTTGTGTTTTGCGGTGAAGGCAATTTTGACGTCACCCAGGGTATCAGCGCCCGGATCGGGTGGTCCAAACTGGAACACACTGGCCGGCACGCCGGGGCGCTGGATAAAATACTGGTAGCTGATGCCTGCGGAAAGTTGGGGTAAGCCGATGGCGGTGTTTTCTTTGATCTGCCAGTCGGCATCGGAAATTTGAAGTTGGGCAATCTGCATTTGCGGATTTTTGTCAAAAGCATATTGAACGCAGTCGGACAATTTCATGGCTGTTTGCCCCGCGATCGGGTTCGTTTGCCAAATGACCAGTGTACCGCAAAGGATTAGGGAGTTAATGAGTAAACGGTGCATATCAGGATAGTTTTGCTTTCAGAATTTGTAACCCTTTTTCCGAAACAATGCCGTACAGGTAGTGCAGCAGGTATTCGCGGAAAAGCGATTCTTTTGAATAGGTGAGTTGGGGAAACATATCTTCGTCGAACAATTGGAACGACAGGGCGATGTGGAGTTTCGCAATGATGTCCACATCAAAGTCGTTGCGGTATAAGCCTTCGCGCACACCGCGTTCCAGGTTAGCCCGCACCACATCGTACAAGAATCCGCGCTGAAATCCCTGGATCTTCTCCCAGGCATCGCGGTGGTATTTTTGAAGGTCGTACACAACATTGGCTTTCATCTGTTGAAGTTGTTGTGAATTTGCCTCCATGACTAAAAACATTTCTTCAATGGCATTTCCGGCAGCCACTAAATGCCGTGAGCACTCTGATTTCTCTTCTGAAATATGGCGCTCCAGCATTTTATTTACCAGATCGTCTTTGTTGTCGACAAACAGGTACAGGGTTTTTTTGGAAATACCCAGTTCGCGTGCCACATCATCCATGGTGACGCTTTTAATTCCGTAGCGCATAAACAGGTCTTCCACCCGTTTGAGCCACTTTTCCTGCTGTTCTGTAAACATGCTGCAAAGGTAACATTGGAAACGTTTTGCGCAACAAACGTTTCCTGGGTGTATGTCCTTTTTCGACGAATGCGAATAAAATTTCAATGAACAGGCCGGTTTAACCGCTAAGCAAAATTATTGACGCCGGACACTCGCCAAACGTTGCATGCTGGGAAATGGTTCTGCGGCAACGCATTTTTTGACAGAATCTGAAAAATTTAATTTTGCGACTATTTTAAGTCCTGATTTGTGTTAAATTTTTAGTATTCAAAATACGTCCGCAACCCGGTCCGTTTCCTTCCTGTTTGTTACGCCAATTTGAACTTTCCGGAAATTTTTGAATCCTTTTTGCTACACCGGCAGAACCTAGTTGCCGGCTTTCCTGCCCATCCCGATTTTACGTTTTATCCGACCGTACGGTAATCTAATTACACGGAATTACTAAACACAACCGACATGAATCTCCTGCTTTTCATGCCAGCCAGGCGTCTGTGCGCTTGTGCCGGCACCCTGCTGCTGCTCGCCAATTTGGCCAGAGCACAACCAACCGAAGTCTCCGACCCTGTGCCGGAAGAACCCCTCGGGATTTCCCTCGATGATTTTACCACCCGGAATGTCGTGACCGACCGGCCATTGCTGGCCTACCAGCCTATCCGCGAAAGCGATATTCTGTGGGAAACCCGCATGTGGCGCATCATCGATATTCGGGAAAAAATGAACCTGCCTTTTGCCTTCCCGGAAGCGCCGCTGGCCCAAATCCTGGGCGTAGCGGCGCTCTCTGGAAACCTGACAGTGTACGATCCGGTAGACGACAAGTTTTCGCATCCGATGCGCCCTGCCGAGTTGCAAGCGGCACTTTTTCGCACCGACTCGATCATCACCATCGACGTGGAAACCGGTATGGAACAACTTCAAATTGTACAACAGGCGCCCGACTGGAACGCTGTCAAGCGATTTCGCCTGAAGGAAGCCTGGTTTTTTGACGCGAAGACCAGTACACTCCGTTTTCGCATTCTGGGCATAGCGCCCTTGATCAATGTGACCAATTCGCAAGGCGATTTCCTGTACGAGCGCCCCTTATTCTGGGTGCATTACCCCAGCGCGCGGCCAGTGCTGGCACGCCAAAAGGCCTATACGCACGGCAATAACCTGGCTGCTACCACTACCTGGGAAGATCTGTTTGAAATGCGCTATTTCGCTTCTACGGTGTACAAAGAAAACAACCTCTACGACAGGCGCATCGAACATTATCTCTCCGGGGTGGATGCGCTGTATGAGGCTGGAAAGATCAACGACGCCTTGTTTAACCGCGAACAGGACGTTTGGGCCTGGTGAACAAGCTGTTGGCTATTTGCTTTTGGCTTTTGGTTGCCTTCAAGATGGGAAACTGTTGGGCATTAAGGTTACTCTGATCAACTAGTACGCGCAAGCCAGCCAAAAACCAACAACCAAAAAAGCCAATAGTGTCTGTGGAGACCAAAATTGGACACAAAAACAAACGGGGCCGCTGTAAAGTAGCCCCGTTTTTTTTGCCGTTGGTTATTGGCAATTGGCTTTTGGTTGTTCAGCGCGAGTGAAAATCGTATTCAACAAAAAACGGAAATCATCCATAACCCCGAACAACCAACAGCCAATAACCAATCACGGTGTCCGCACCGCAGAACCCACTTTCCGCACTTTCACTTCGATGCGGTTGTTCAGATCGTGTTCGGCATCGGAGCATTGCACGCCGTCGGCGCAGCGATTGCGCAGTTCCTTTTCGCCTTTACCGAAGGCATTGATCCGTTTGCCCTCGATGCCTTTGTAAGTCAGGTAGGTTTTGGCATTTTTAGCACGTTCGTCGGAAAGGGTCTGGTTGGCTTTGTCGTCGCCACGGCTGTCGGTATGCACCACGAGGTCGATCTCCATTTCCGGGTAGCGCTGCATAAGTTCAACGATCGCGTCGAGGTGGCGCACCGCACTTTGGTTGAGCGTAGCCTTGCCCGACTCAAAACGGATTTTATCCATGGTGATAATGTAGCCGTCTTGCAGTGGACGAGCCAGCATGGCTTCTTCCTTTTGCTCATCGGTGCCAACCACGGAGGACTTCAGTTCTACTGGCTCCAGACGAATGGAATTGCTGACCGACTTGCTGCGTTTAGCCTCCACTTTCATGGAATTGCTCCGGAAGCCTTCGCGTTTTACCTGAAGCAGGTATTCGCCTTCCAGGGGCAGGCAGAGGTTGTATTCGCCGTTGATGTCGGTATGGTAGGTCAGTTGCTGGTTGCTTTCGAGGTGGGTGAAAACCAGGGTAGCGTTGGCAATCCGCGTGTTGAACTTGTCGGTACTTACAATGCCGGTCATGCGGTGGCAGATCGCTTCTTCAAACAAAGCCAGGGTAATGGCGCCACCCTTGTCGGGTTGAACGGAGTACAAACGCTCGGCGGTTTGGTAGCCGTCGTAACTGGCCAAAATGAGGTAACTCCGGAACATGGAAAAATTGCCATACGAAACACCGGACTGGTTGGTGTAGTCGTCGGGGTTACCTAATTCATCGGCGTTTTTGCGGATCAGGCGCAAGCTGAGCGAGTTGGGCGATTCCGGCGTGGGCGCCATGTCCACTTCGTAAAAATCATTTTTGGAGGACAAAAATCCATCGTCGGTCGGCTCCAAAATCCGGATGGCAGCGCCGGGGATCGGCTGGCCGGAACGCCCGTCGGTTACCACGATTTCCACGCGCTGGGTGGGTGCTTTCTCTACACCCTGAATGCCGTTTGGTACGGTGAAACTGTAAATATCGGTAAGGCCGTGTCCGCCTTCGCGGTTACTGGTGAAAAAGCCCTTGGTGCCGTCTTTGTTCAGGATCATGGACAAGTCATCGCTGGGCGAGTTGAAGGGTTCGTTCAGGTTGACGACGCCTTCGCCGATGTTGTCGAGATTGACGTAGAACATGTCCAGGCCGCCCAGCGAATGGTGCCCGCTAGAGCTGAACAACAACGTTTTCCCGCCAAACGTGATGAACGGGAACAATTCATTTTTATCGGTATTGATCTCCGGTCCGAGGTTGACCGGTGCACTCCAGTTGGCGCCGTCGTACTCGCTGACGTACAAATCGAAGCCGCCATAGCCGCCCGGCATATCCGACGTGAAATACAATTTCGTACCGTCAACGCTGAGGCTGGGGTGCATGCAGGAATAGCTGTCTTCGTTAAAAGGCAGTTCTTTGATATCGTCCCAATCGTATCGCCCGTAACGCGCCTGGTAGATCTTCATGTTTACCTTGCCGCTGGCATCGGCCTTTTGTACGCCTTTGTAGCTGTTGTTGCGGGTAAAAAAGATGTACTTCTTGTCGCGGCTGAACGTGGCCTGTCCTTCGTTCAAATTGGAATTGAGCTCTGCTGAAAATTCCGAGGGTGGCAGGGGCTCTTCATTGCCGTCGAGCAAGGCAAAAAACATATCGAAGGATTTGCGTTCAAAATGCTTTTTGGCTGCCGGCCCGGGTGTGCTGCTGTTTGACAGGTATACGATCCCTTCGCCGTAGTAGATCGGACTGAAATCCATGCCTGCACCGTTGATCGCTGCAGCATTGCGGATCAGGGGAGGCTGTATGATGTCTTTTTCGCGATAGCGATCTTTAGACTTGCTTTTGGAAGATTGTTGGGCACTCAGTCCGGCAGGACCAAGCAGAAACATCAGGAGGGAGGGGAGAAGGATTAAGAGTTTTTTTATCATGCTTCGGTTAGTGTTTGAACGTTGCCAAAACGCTGTTTTCCAATTAAAAATTGCCTTAATAAGAAAGCCCCGGAACACCTGTCCCGATATCGCCGGTTCCTTCGGGCGGATTGATATACCAGCGCACTACAGCCTCCACCGAACCATTGTTGAACTTTCGCAGGCGGGTGAGGCCAATATCGTACGACAAACAAAAAAACAGGGGGGCGGTTACCTGTATACCTGCGAGCACGCCTATGCTTTCGCCGGCGCCGTTGGTGTCGCCGCCGGCGCGGTAACTCAGCCCGGTATAAAATTTTTGCTGGATCGCAAACATGGTGTTCAACTCGGCCTCGAAGGGTGCATTTTTTGCGTATTTCAACAGCAATTGCGGGATCAGTTGCAGGGCATCCTCCTTGAGCTCGAACGTCAGCCCACCCATGGCATTCAGGTGAAATACTTCGCGCGACAGCACGCCGCCGTTTTCCGAAAAATCGATGTTGTTCGGAAAAATACGCGGTACAGCCACTCCGGCAAACCAGCCCTTGTCGGGATTGGTGTAGTAAATACCTCCGCCGAAATTGACGATCCATTTGTTGCGTGGCTCGGTTGGAATCGCCACATCGGTGCCGGCCGGGGTAGGGCTGTAGAGCCGGCTGTCGTTCCAGTTTTGCCAAAAATTGCGCACACTGGGCTGAAGGCCGATGCAAAGGTGCCCAAGCCGCATGGGAATGCGGTAGGCATAGATCAAATCGAGGGTGACGGTCCGGCTAATGCCGATGCTCGATCGGTTCAGGTTGGCGCCAATGCCCAGGCGTTCATTGAGCAGGGGTTGGTGGAAGGAAAGTATTTGGGTGTTCGGGGCCCCGTCGAGGCCCATCCATTGGTTGCGGTAGATTGCCGTCACCACGGGTGAAACTGCGTTTCCGGCAGAGGCCGGATTGTAGGCCAGTTTGTTGAACATAAACTGGGTGTACATGGGTTCTTGCTGGGCTTGGGCCGTTTGGATGAAGAGGCAAAAAATGAGCAGGGTAATCAACCCCACCCCCAGCCCCTCCCCCCGAGGGGAGGGGGGTATGCCCTCGCTTCGATATTTGATTCCGTTTTGGAAAACAAACGTCAGGGCGGAATCAAGCCCCCCTCCCCTCGGGGGGAGGGGTTGGGGGTGGGGTTGATATGTGTCAGTATAAAAAGCTGCCATAGACAAGGGATAATTGTTGATTTAAACAAAATCGGTTTAGCGCTGGATTAATAAAAAGCCGGTGCGTGGCGTCGTTTCTGCGGGCAGTTTTACCACGTAGAAATACGTGCCTGCCGGCAAATCCTGCCCGTTGTAGGTGCCTTCCCAATCATTGTTGTACGGTTGGGCATGAAAAACCTGATCGCCCCATTGATTGAAAATGGTTACCTCGTTTTTCGGAACTTCTTCGCCATTGTTCAGGCAGTAGAACGGGATGACAAAAATATCGTTGGCGCCGTCTCCATTGGGCGTAATGATGGTCGGAATGCGGCACTCCCCGGCTTCTTCCACATGGAAAAACAAGGTGGCCATACTGCAGGGGCAAGCGGGGTTGAGGTTGCAGAGTTCGTAGATCAGTTTGTCCGTTCCGGCAAACGTCAGGTTGGGCAGGTACGTAAACGTGCCCTTGCTCGATTCCGACCAGGTGCCGTGTTTCGGCGCCTCCAGCACCCGCACGGTAAATTGTGGTGGAACGATGTCGTTTTGCAGGACGTCGTACTGAATTTGCTGGCCAAAGGCTACCACAATACTGTCTTCAAAAGCAGTTGGCTCCAGGTCGTAGAACACCACTACGGTATCGCGCGAAAGGTCGCCGCAAAGCCCGCCATTGGTTTCCCATTTAAAGCGGTTGGCGCCGTATTGCAGGTCGCAGGTAACAGTTGTCGGCAGATTCGGGCTGTTGATCACAATATCCGGGTTTGTGCCGGCATCCAGGTAGGTCCACTTGCCGGTTTCGAAGGGCTCCAGGCTGGTTGCCGTCAGCAAAGCGCAGGAGTCGGTGATGCATAAATTTTGGTCTTGTCCGGCAAAAGGAATATTACCGATTGTGTGCACCGTCACCGTTGCGGTGTCGGCAGGGCAGCCGGCCACTTTGAGTATCCAGTGGAAAAAGAACGTGTTGGCATTGCTGGGCAAGTTGTTCACCTGTGTGGTCGGGGCATTGGCATCTTCAAAAACAATCGGCGGTTGAAACAGCGTCTGGCCCAGGGGCTGCCGCCAGAACCCGGAGATATTTTGACCCTGTTGAGCGCACAACTCCACGCTGTCGGCAAAACAAGTGACGATCCGGTCTACGCAAACGACGGCATCTTCAAACATGTTGACCGAAAACTGTACCGTATCTCGGCTAAAGTTCTTGCAGGAGCCATTTGAAAGCGACCACACGAATTTGTACACATTGCCGGCAATACTGCCGACTACCTGGCTGCTGTCCTGCGCCGGATTAACAATCGTTACCGGTGGCCCGCTGAGTTGCGACCATACGCCGGTAGCGAGCCCGGCAGGCATGGGCGCCGTGGCCTGAAGCCTATACGGGAAAGCATCGCAGGCGGGCATATCCATGCCGGCATACGCCGTGATATTTGGAATGGTGTCCAGGGTAACTGCTACCGGAGCCGAGGCCAGCGAAGCACAACCGTTGAGCGTTGCCCGCACGTAGAAGTAGTTGATGCCAGGCATCAGGCCGGAGAGGTCGGTCAGGGTAAAATTCAGCGGGAAGCCCGGCGGTCCGAGCGGCGCCATGGTGGTTTGGTAGTACCAGGTATATTGTGCGCCGGTAGTTGCCGTAGCCGGTGCGATCTTGAACGTCAGGCTTTGCCCGACCTGGTCGAGGCAGGCCGGCGCTACCGGCAAAATAGTTGGCGCAGGCGGGCGGTTGCGGATTTCCACACAAACTCCTTCACCCGCCGGGGAAACACAGCCGTTTACAGTGGCAATTACGGTGTAGCAACCCTGGTGCGTAGCCTTGTTGGCTTGTGGAATGAATGGGTCGCGAACACTGGACGTGAAGCCTGAGGGACCAGTCCAGCTATACGTTGCACCTGGAAACGGACTGGCAAATAGCCGCAGCGTATCGCCGGCGCATACCGGAGAATTCGAGCTGGTTGCGGGCGCTGGTGGAATTGGGTTTACCGTGACCGTGACCGTAGCCGAAGCTGCCGACGCACAGTCACCGTTTTTCACCACCAGAAAATAATCGCCGCTGTGCTGCAAGCCGGTAATTGGTATGGTCAATTTCGATTGTGCCTGCGTGATGATACCGTTTGGCGTATGCCATTCAAACAACACATTGCTGCCGTAGGCATTGGCATTCATCACCGAAATATTGAGCGGATTACCGACGCACAGCGACTGGTTACCGCCCATCAATGGGGTTTCCGGCTGCGTTTTTACGTTTATGGTTGTCGATCCCTGGTTGGAGACGCAGCCCTTGGAGTCTTTGACGACAAGGTTGTACGTGCCGTTGTCGTCGGTACAAACCTTTGGAATGACGGGTTCAGGCAGTGTCGATTGAAAACTTCCGGGCCCGCTCCAGGTATACATCAGCGGTCCGTTTTGGGTGAAAATTGTCGCTTGCAGGATGGCGTCGGTAGCACAGTCCACACAATCGGGTGCCGTATTGGTCACAGAAGTAACTTCCGGCGGGACGATCACATTCACCGGTACGGTGGCCACATTGGTGCAGCCGAATCCGGTACTGATCGTAACCAGGTAATTCCCGCTGGCAGGGGTATTGGTGCTCACATTGGCGCCGATCATGGAGAAACCATTCGGCCCGCTCCATTCGTACGTGACACCCGATGCGGTAGAACTGGCGCTCAGGTTCAGGGTGGTTCCCTGGCAGATCGGCGAATTGGAGGTTGCTGTTAAGTTGGGGAATGCCTGCACTTGCACGAGTTTCCCATCAGAAAAATCGGAAACACAGTTGTTTTGCATCACTTGCAAAACCCAGAGTCCGGAGTCGGCCAATGTGGCATTCGGAATCAGGAGTGTGTTGATCGATGTGGTGTCTTTGGGCGTAAACTGGGCAAACCAATAGTACGCACTGGCCGTGGGAATATTGGTACAGGTCAGTTGAATGGTATCGCCCTGGCACACCGAAGTGATCCCGGTAATTACCGGTTTCGGAGGCTTGGGCCGAACGGTTACCTGAACCGTTGCCGGCAGTGAAGCGCAGCCGTTTTCGGAAATAACCAGCGTGTAATTACCGGCATGGGTGCTTTGTTGCGCACAGCTGGTTACCAATGGGTATTGCGCTGTACTGCCGAAACTACCCGGACCACTCCAATTATACGTAATGCCGGGGCCCTGCACAGGCGTACCCAGGGTGATCGTTTCACAGGTACAAACAGAAACCGCCGCGTTGTCTACAGTGGCCGTCGGGCGCTGCTGGACGGTTACGCCAATCACATCCGAAGGCAGCGATATGCAGCCATCGGCGGCCACTTTTACATAAAACTGATACATCCCGGGTATCAGATTAGGCAATTGAAGCATCGGTATGGAAGTCGTTCCCACCAAAGTTGGATTTGCCGGTGTGCCGGAATACCAGGAATACGTGACCACGGTGCCGCCAAATTGCTGCACCGTCAGCGTCAGGGTTGTGCCTTCACAGATCAAAGACGGTACATTTTGGAACGCCGGTTGATTGGGCAGGTTTGTTAAATCCAACAGGACATTTCCGGTCGACATGCAGCCTGTCGGGCCGGTTACTTTAACCGTGTAGGTGCCTTCGTTGGCGTTGGTGGTGTTTGGAATAATCGGGTTGGGATTCATTGAAATAAAACCGTTCGGTCCCGTCCACATGTAGGTATACCCGGTTGGGGGGATAGGCGCCGGCGGATTGGCAAACAACTGTACCGAGCCGCCTTCACAAACACCAGGAGTGACTGTTGGATTTGGCGAAACGGTTTGTACCTGGACCGCTGCCGTACAGGTCGACGAATTACCGGAGGTATCCGTGACGGTGAGCGTGACGGTGTAAATATTGTTCGGCGGGGTTGCCATATTGCAGGTAAACGTCGTTTGCGAAGCCTGCAACATCAGGTTGGCGCCGGAACAATTATCCAAACTACCGCCATTGATTTCTTGCGGTTGCAAGGTGTAATCAACGGTGCCGGAAGGGTTGGTGAAAATGGTGATCGGCTGACATTTGGCCACCGGCGGGATGGAGTCGAGGATTGTAATTGGGAAAGTAGCCGTGCCGGCATTTCCACTGTTGTCGAAAACCCGGTAAAACCCGGTGCAATTGCCCGGCGGTAGCGAGACGCTGGTTTGATTGCCCGTGAGTTGCCCGGCTTGTATGATTTGAGCGCCTTTGCGAATTTCAAAATCTACCTGGGCGACATTGTATTGCAAAACTGCTTCCAGCGTGCTGATTCCATCAAAATTGCCTGCATTCAGCGGCATACACGGACTGATAAAGTCGGTATAATTCACCACGTCGCGGTTGGCTTCCAGCAGAAAACTGGCAACGCCGTTGGCTGCCCAGGTGTTGATTTGTGCTGCCGTTACCGGAATCACGGTTTCGTGTTCAATACTGCACTCTCCCGATGGCGCGATCGTAGTTGTGGAGAGGAACATGCCCTGTTCGTCGAGTACGCGGAAAAATTCGCCTGTATTTCCGTTGTCGCCTTTGTGGCGGATCGTCAGTATGCCATCGGTTACGGCATTCGCCAAAACGCCGGGTATGTTTAAAATAGCATTTTTGGGTACCAGGCCGGCATTCGGGTCGGATTCAAATTGTACGGGCTGAACACCGGATGATTTTATCAGGTCGTCAGGGAAACCACAGTTTTCCTGCAAAGCAGGGAAAGGCAGCATGACCGAAGCCGTGCACGTAGCTGCGCCTACATAGGCAATAATTGGCGCCGGCGGTGTTACGGTAGGAGGCTCCAGATCTTCAATTCGGACGATCGTTGTGGCGGTGGTACTGTTGCCTGCACAATCGGCAGCTTCATACACTACGATGTGGTCGCCGGCATCCAGGGAAAAACTGCCTGCAGGCGGATATGGCATTACCGGTCCGTTATCAATGCTGTAGTTTATGGTTATCGGGAGCTGAGGCGCCGCAATTTGATAACTCAAACGCGCCCTTGCCCGGCCTCCCGCACAGAAGGCGTTGCAGGCATTTGCGCCGCTTCCATTCGGTGCCAGCGTAATATCCAGTTGCCCGTCGGTCAGCCAGGAATTCAGCAAGCTGGCCGGCAAGGTGAAAATTGTGTCGCCGCTGAAACCACAGGATACGTTGGTCTGCTTTGTACGGCCGATCAAATAACCATCTTCACCATAGATCTGGAAAGTTTCTGAGGGTAATTCCGAATCGGCATTATCCAGGGCAATTGCCAAAGTGGCATTACCCACTACCGGGGTATTGGGTGGTGTATTGGGTGCAGCCCAGGAAAACACAACGGTGTCTACCGGAACCAGATCGACTGGAGTACCACTCGGCGTAAGAATTACGGTATCGAGCAGGGTAATGGAGTCGGGTAGCGAGGTACAGTCGTCATACACCGATACGAGGGAAGGTAATACCGTGTTGGCGCTGCAAAGGCCGGGCGCAGTAGGTGCTTTTACGGTATCAAGTGCAACGATCACCGGCCCGGTGTTGTCTTGCACGGTAATCATTTGCGTGTACGTTTGGCTGTTGCCGCAATTGTCGAGCGCGGTCCATTCGCGCCGGATGGAGTAATTGGTCCAGTGTGCGCAATTGGCCATATTGGGATCGCGCAATTCGGTTTCCAAAAATAATATTTCAACCTCTTCGTCGCAGTTGTCGTCGCCGGTGATGGTGCCGGGTGTGGGCAGAGGCGGCACGTTGTTGCATTCGGCGAATACATCCCCCGGAACGCCGGCTAAGGTGGGTTTTACCGTATCTACAACATGGATGTCCTGACTGAAATACCCGGTGTTCCCGCAGATATCGGTGCTGGACCAGCTCAATGTCCGGACATAGGAGTCAAAACAATCGCCACCCGTGATGACATCGCTTTCCAGAATTGGGCCCGTGGCAATACCGCTGCAAACATCGGTGGCCGTGGGCGGCGGCGTGATCGGTTGCACTTCGCAAACAATGGTGGTATCGGAAAACCCAATAATTACAGGTGGAATATTGTCAATGATGTGAATGATCTGCTGTCCGGTGCCGGTATTTCCGCAATCGTCGCTCACTGTGAACACCCGGATGATGTCGTAGGTGTAATGCCCGCAGGTACCGGGATCCGGGTTTTGGCCGGAGTTGTCGGTAAAGGTGAGGTTGGTGATGGCCCCGCAAATATCCGCAGCCTGTACATCCTGACCCAGCACAGGGGCAGGCGGCAAGCTGAACGTATCGCACCGCATGGTGATGTCGGCCGGCACCAGGGTAACAACCGGCATGGTGGTGTCGCGGACAATTATGCTCTGGCTGGCCGTAGCACTGTTCCCGCAATCATCCGTGGCAATCCAGGTGTACAGCAGGGTGTAAGCATCCTGGCAGATTTGCGCGGTTTGTTGAAAGCTGGAGGTGATGGTCAAACTTGAATCGCAATTGTCGCTGACAAAAGCGGTGGGCGCCATCGGGACCGTATTCGGGCAATACAATGTATCGGTGGGCAAAGCGGAAAAAACCGGACTCGTGGTATCCGTAAGTTTAAACCGAAGCGTGGCACTGCCGGTGTTGCCGCAGTCATCGGTTGCCCGGAAAGTTACATCGATGAACCATCCGCAGTTGTTTGCCGGAACAGCAGGGTAGGGGCCTGTGCCAAACTGCCCCGATCCACTTTGCGCCGTCGAACTAACCCAGGAAAAATCCGTCCAGGTATATCCGGAACAGTCATCAGTTACACTGGCATTGCCATGGGAATTGATCCAATTGCTGAGGACCGTGCTGTCGTTGCCGCCACCACATTCCTCGCTGATCATCATGCCGGTTATGACGGGCGCGACGGAGTCAATAGCCCCAAAACGGGCACGACCCGCGTAGGTAGTATTTCCGCAGGCATCCTGGGTGAAGAAATCCACCCCAATGACGCCCCGTACCTTCGGATAACTCTGACCTCCAAGCACTTGTGGCCCGCAGCCGAGGGTGAGGGAGTCCTGAAATGCCGCAACAAGCTGCGCCGAATCCATGGCGAATCCATTGATTTGCATGCTGTATTGGATCGCATTGTCGGCGGAACAGGAGTCTTTGACCAGTAGCCCTGCCCGCCGGTGTATCCAATCGGAAAATACGGCCAGGTGGTTGTCGGCTGGTGGAGAACAGGCGGCCAGACTGTCTTGTGGCGCCCGGAGAATATCGGGCCCTTGATTGTCGATGGTGGTAAAGGTGGCCGTGCGGGTCGAAGAGAAACCGCAGCTGTCGGTGACGGTAAAGGTTACAGTGACCGGGGCAGGGCAATCGCCGGTAATTGCGCCCGGCGCATTATTCGTTTTAGTAGCAATACCGGAGGGGTCGGTTGCGGTGAAATTTGCCATTTGGGCAGCTACCCAGGCCGGAAATGCCGTGGAGACCTGCGTACAGGAAGCTGATCCGTTTTGAGGTGCTGAATTGACGACCGGCGGTGCGTTGTCTTCCAGGATGGTGATGGTTTGGGTGAAGACCCCGGTGTTGCCGGAATCATCCGTGGCCAGCCAGGTGCGGGTAAACACGCCGGCGCTGCAAAGCGGTGGAGGCGTCGACTGGGAAAACGTAACCATCAGGGAGGAACTGCAACTGTCGGTTGCCGACAAGTTGGGTGGTGCAGGTACCTGGCTGATCGAGGCATACTGGGCAGTGGGGGGTGTGCCCGCGGTTATGATTTTCGGCTTGGTGGTGTCGACGAAGGATACAAAAAATGAAAAATAGTGGCTGTGCCCCTGGTCGTCTTCAACATACCAGAATACTTCGGCAACTTCGTTGTAATTCCAACCGTCCGTCAGTAAAAAATTGGAAGAGTCGGGCGAAAAAGCCGACGTGATAATGGTGTAACCAAATGGAGAGGTAACCGTGGGGGTACCGATGTTTCCTGCAAGGGTGTTGGAGCAATTCGCAGGGTTTACAATAATCGTATTTGGCCCGGGATAGTTAAAATTGAAAAATCCTTGCTGGGCATACAGGCCAGGCAAGGTCGTCCCGAAAAATAAACCACAAAAACCAAGCACCACCCGCCAGTGCATGCGTAACCGGTTTTTCATACCTACATGTTTCGAATTCGTGCAGTTGTAAGCTGCATCAATGTGTCAAGGGATAAAATTCAGATCTTCATGGATTAAGGATTAAAAAAAAAACGGCGACGCCGGTGAAAACCTGAGCGGGATTATTAAAATGCAATTTGTCGTGGAGGGTTCAACCGCGAAAAACGGACAGCAAAATCCACGACAAACGGTTACTGCTCTTCATCGGGGTCGGTATTCAACTTCTTGTCTTTCACGTTTTTATCCAGAAAAGCGTTGATATCGTCCACGTTGTAATCCTTGATGATTTCGCCCATTTCGTTTACCCGAATATCCATGTGCTTCAAATCATCATGTACGGAAGGTTTGGGCTTATCGGATTTTGATTTGTCTTTTTTGCTCATGGTAAAACATTTCAAAAGTACGGAAAATAACAAGTTCGGAAGTTGCCGGAAGTGGTAAAGGCTTTGTTAATGCCAGGTGAAGCAAAACAAAAGACCGCATTAGTGCGTAGCCGCTCCGGAGACCTGGTTAAAATGGGTCAACGCATTGCGCAGCCGCTGAACGGTGTCTGTTTTTCCAAGCAGTGCAGCCATGTCAAATACAGCCGGGCCTTGCATAGTGCCGGCCAGCGAAAGACGCAGCAGCGAAAAAACTTCACCCGGCTTCAGGCCGTGTTCCTGCATAAATTCTTTGACCGCCGCTTCCAGGCTGGCCGCATCGAACGCAGGAGCCTGATCGATCATTTCGATTAATGCTTCAAAAGCTGGCTGCAACGCCGGGTTCCACTTTTTTTGAACCATGGCATCGTCATAAGTAGATACCGGTTCGAATAGAAAATACCCTTGCTCTACAAAATCGGGCAAAAAAGTAACCCGCTCCTTCATAAGGGCCGCCACCGAGGTCAAAAAGGCGGCATCTGTCCGGTAGCCGCGAGCCTCAGCCAATGGTTGGATATGCCCGGCCAGTTCGGCATCGCCAGTTGCCTGGATGTAGCGCTGATTGAACCACTTGGCTTTTTCATAATCAAACCGGGCGCCGCTTTTACTGATATGCTCGATGGAGAACTGTTGTACGAGTTCGTCCAGGCTAAATATTTCGTCGTCTGTTCCGGGATGCCAACCCAGGAGCGCCATAAAATTGATCACTGCCTGCGGCAAAAATCCGGCTTCACGGAAACCCGTAAAACTGTCCTCCGGTGTATCGCCTTTCCAGGCAATCGGGAAAACCGGGATGCCGAATTTGGCGCCGTCGCGTTTGCTCAGCTTGCCATTTCCAACCGGTTTGAGAATCAGCGGCAGGTGCGCAAATTGGGGCATGGTTTGCGCCCAACCAAAACTGCGGTAGAGCAATACGTGGTGTGCCGTACTGGGTAGCCATTCCTCACCCCGAATGACATGTGTGATGCCCATGAGGTGGTCATCCACGATATTGGCCAGGTGATAGGTCGGCATACCGTCGGCTTTGAGAAGCACCTTGTCATCCAACTCGCTACTTTGAAAAACAACTTCGCCGCGGATCAGATCCTGAATGTGGATTTCCTGCCCGGGTTCAACTTTCAAACGAATTACGTGGGGTTCACCTGCCTGGAGTTTGTCCTGGACGACATTGGATGGAAGGTTCAGGCTATTGCTGAGGCTGTTGCGGGTATGGTGGTTGTAGGTGAAATTGGCTTCAGCCTGGCGTTGGGCTTCCAGGGCTTCGGGGGTGTCAAAAGCAAAATAGGCGTGCCCGAGTTCGACCAGTTGCTCCGCATATTTTTTGTAGAAATCTTTCCGGTCGCTCTGGCGGTAAGGGCCGTTGTCGCCGCCAAACCCAACCCCTTCATCGGGAATCAGTCCGGTCCATTTTAGTGCCTCAATAATATAGTCTTCCGCGCCCGGCACCAGGCGGTTTTGATCGGTATCCTCAATTCGGAGAATAAATGTGCCCTTGTTTTTGCGGGCAAACAGATAATTGTAGAGGGCCGTCCGAACACCACCGATATGAAGTGCTCCGGTGGGTGATGGGGCAAAACGTACGCGTACTGACATGTTTTTTGCAGTTTTTTGAACCTGCCACTTGGACAAAATCGATCGGGACAACAGGAGCTTCGGCACAATATTATGCCCGTTTACCAGGTTTATGTCCGAACTTTGCTGGCGAGCGGCAAAAGTAGCGCTTTTTTCCTGCCTAATCCGAACTCTATTTGCACAACACTTATCCTGTATATGTATCTGGTAAAAACACCGAAATTGGTGCAGGCATTATTGCCGGCGTATCTCTGGCGCATTCCCACCCGTGAAAAAGTCCTTTTTCTAACCTTTGACGATGGCCCCATACCGGAAGTCACGCCCTGGGTACTGGAACTGCTGCAAGCCTACGACGCCAAAGCCACCTTTTTTTGCGTGGGTGAAAACGTGCGGCGGCATCCGGCGATCTTTCAGCAATTACTCAATGCGGGCCATTCCGTGGGCAATCATACCTACAACCACTTGAACGGTTGGTATACCGAAAACCGGGCGTACGTGAACAATGTGCGCCACTGTGCGCGCGTCGTGAAAAGCAATCTGTTCCGGCCGCCATATGGTCGTTTGCTGCCCCGGCAACGCACTTTTTTGCAACAACACTTTCAGATTGTAATGTGGGACGTGTTGAGCGGCGATTTTGATTTTCGGCAAACCGCGGCCCAATGCCTGGAAAATGTATGCGCCAATGCCCAGGCAGGCTCAATCATTGTTTTTCACGATAGTATAAAAACAAATGACAAACTCCGCGTGCTGCTGCCCCAGGTACTCGAATATTTTGCCCGTAAAGATTTCCGTTTTGCGGCACTGCCTATGCAAAGGCAGGCAAAACTTGCAACCGCAGGCTAACTACTTGCCGGTACCATGTTGCTCAAGCATATCCAGGATAGCCTTCCGGACCACATCCTGTCGGCTCCACAGAATGAAATGGTCGCCTTTGGGCAAGGTGATTTCTCGGTAATCGCTGCAATTGACCAGCATCCGGCGGGCAAATGCCACATTTCCGAAAGGTACCAGACGGTCATTTTCAGCATGAATTACCGTGACCGGGCATTGGATGGATGCCCAATTTGGCAGGATTTTTCGCAATTCACCTTCCAGAAACTTGATCTCTCGATTGCTGGCCCAGAAACTGCGCGGGATCAGCCAGCGCAGTGGCGGCACATCAACGGCGGTCTGCCACCAGGGATGTTTCTCCAGATCGGGATCGATGGAACCGGCAACAATGATGAGCCCGGCAACACTTTGCGGATAGTCCATTACAAAGCGTGCAATGACCGGCCCACCAAGAGAATGCCCGACTAAAATCACTTTTTGCCCCGGCGCTATTTTATGTACCACTGCCTGTACGGCGTATGCCTGCCGTTCGAGGGTGGTTTCCGGCCGGCCAAATCCTTCGGTATAGCCAAACCCCGGCCGGTCTATCGATACCAGCCGCGCCACTGCCGATAACGCCGTGTCTGCCAGGTAGGATAAATACGCATCTGCCGAGCCGGGCGAACCATGCAGAAAAGCAATCAGGGGTAAGGTGTCGGCAGGGTTGATTTCCACGGCGTGAATTGTTCGGTAGCCCTGAGCCTGAATGTCATGGAATGTTGGCGCGAGTTCCTGTCCTTTTTTTTGTAGTTCGGAAGGCCATTTTCTGTCAGGTGTACGCATTGCGAAACATCCGGTTTGCATAGAAATGATCCAGGTCAGGAAAAGCGTGCTGATTACCAGCCATACCAACCGCCGTTTTCTGGGTTTGGAATACGTGTGAAACAGGGGCGTTTTCATGACAGTTGAATTTTTAAAAAAAAGAGGCAAGAGGACTTAACCCCCTTGCCTCTTGCCGCATATTGTTTTTTAAAAATTAATCGCGGCCCATAAAGCGCATGAGCAGATACAGAAACTGCAACAATGCTGCCAGCGCTGCGGCCACATAGGTCATG
Source organism: Lewinellaceae bacterium (assembly GCA_020636075.1). Lineage (GTDB taxonomy): Bacteria > Bacteroidota > Bacteroidia > Chitinophagales > Saprospiraceae > M3007. The sequence continues at coordinate 809,504 of JACJYO010000003.1, forward strand.
GCTGCCCAAAACAGGGCATCTTTTGCACCGGCATACTGCGCGCCTTGCGCCACGCCACTGGTGTCGAGCCAGGCCAGTGCACGCCGGCTGGCGTCAAACTCTACTGGCAGGGTGATCAGGCTGAACAACGTGGTGATTCCGAAAACCACCAGTACCACAAACATGACTACCGGATTGTTCAGCATCGACATCATGACCAGGGCAAACATGAAAATATACTGCTGAATGGATGCTGCAATATTGACCAAAGGTACCAACGCCGAACGCAGTTGCAACATGCTGTAGGCAGTCGCGTGCTGGACGGCGTGCCCGCATTCGTGCGCGGCTACAGCGGCGGCGGCTACATTGCGACCGTGGTAAACATCGTAACTCAGGTTGACCGTTTTATTTGCCGGATTGTAGTGGTCGGTGAGTTGACCTTCCACTTGCGTGATCTGCACGTCACCGATGCCGTAATGCTTCAACATGGTTGCTGCGATCTCGGCGCCACTCATGCCGTTGGTCAGCGGCATTTGGCTGTACTTTGTGAATTTGCTGCGCAATGTTCCGCTCAGGATCATCCCGATTACGGTAAATATTACGCTTATAATAATTAGACCCATTGTTGAAATTGAATTAAGGTTAATGTTTTGAAGTCGTAAAAATAGGCATTCGCCAAAATTGAATATAAAACGAAAAGTTGAAAAAAAAGTTTCAACTGCGGTTACCCTTTGCCGTTTAAGGTGATCTGCTTAAAGCCGGTGTATTTCCAAAGGGCTTTTGGGATTTGAATACCCTCCGGCGTTTGGTTGTTTTCCAAAAGGGCCGCCACAATGCGGGCCAGCGCCAGGGCAGAACCATTGAGCGTGTGCGCGAGGTTAATTTTGCCATCTGCATCGCGGTAACGCAATTGCATCCGGTTGCTCTGGAAGGCTTCAAAATTGGAGACCGAGCTGACTTCGAGCCAACGTTGCTGGGCTGCTGCCCACACTTCAAAATCGAACGTTTTGGCTGCTGAAAAGCCGGTATCGCCGCCACAAAGCAATAAAATGCGGTAGGGCAGTTCGAGTTTGTTCAGAATGCGCGACACATGCCCGAGCATTTGTTGCAGGGTCTTATAGGAGCGGTCGGGGTGCTCGACCTGCACAATTTCTACCTTGTCGAACTGGTGTACCCGATTCAGCCCGCGCACATCGGCGCCCCAGGCTCCCGCTTCCCGGCGGAAACAAGGGGTGTAGGCCGTCATTTTTATGGGCAAGTTCTTTTCCGGGATAATTTCATTGCGCAAAATATTGGTTACCGGCACCTCGGCGGTCGGGATGAGGTACAGTTCGTCACGCTCACAGGTGTACATCTGGGCTTCCTTGTCGGGAAGTTGGCCGGTGCCCCTGGCGGTGTCGGTATTTACCAGTAAAGGCGGAATCACCTCCTCAAAACCGGCCTTAATGGCCTGATCAAGGAAAAACTGGATCAATGCCCGCTGGAGTTTGGCGCCTTGTCCGCGGTAAACCGGAAAGCCTGCGCCGGTGAGTTTTACCCCAAGTTCAAAGTCGAACAGCTGGTATTTTTTACCCAGATCCCAGTGCGGGACGGCATCGGAAGGCAAGGTTGGGAAGGGTTTATTCCAATTTCGGAAAACTTTGTTGTCTTCCGATGATTTGCCCTTGGGCACGCTTTTGTGGGGGCAGTTGGGTACCGTGTACAGCAATTCGTCCAGGGCGTCTTTGGCACTGTTGAATTGCTCTTCCAGTACTTTGGTCTGTTCTTTTATCGTGCCAACCCGGGCTTTCAGTGCTTCCGCTTCCGATTTTTTACCCTGACCCATCAGTTGGCCGATCTGATTGGAAAGTTGCTTGGTTTCGGACTTCAAGTCGTCCAAATCTTTTTGTGCGGCGCGGCGTTTGTCGTCGGTGTCCAGAATTTGATCCAGCACTTTTAATTGTTGCGCAGACCAGTTTCTTTTTCGCAAACCATTGATAATGCGCTTTTTGTCGTCTCGAATAACTTTTACTTGGAGCATTTTACGGAAAGAATTTTTCTTGGGCGCAAGATAGATGGAATTTCAAAAAAGGCTTATCTTTGCCCCGTTCATTTCTTGACAGGCAGTCTCAGCCGTTCTTCCATAAGCACACCGTTGCACAACATTTCTCCTCTGTTTTGGTTTGTTTTTTGGTAATGTGCCTACGAAGCGCACGGATTTTCTGAAGACTTGATTCCCTGTTTTACCAATTGCCACCTCGTGTTCCACCGGCTTTCCCGCCACCGTTTAGTATTGGCGGATTGCCAGAATACCTGTTTTAAATAGTCTATAAAGTCTTACTCAACGTTATAGTTCCACCTATACTTTCCTAAAATCGTTGGTGTTCTCATGCCAATGCCTGATTTCAACATATTTTTTATCGCCAGATTTAACTCAAATCTAATTTCGCTCCCATACCTGCCATGTACGATATTTTGCAGCTGAATGACATGCTGGTGCCCGAACTCAAAGAAATTGCCAGCCAACTGGGCATTAAAGGGTACCATAAACTTACCAAACAAGACATTATTTACCGGATTCTGGACGAGCAGGCGCTCGTCGAGAAGAAATCCGGCGGCGACAAAGTGCCGGTTGTGGAAGAACCCGCTCCCGGGCGAAAAATTGTCGTTCGGGATCCGGCGCCTCCCAAACCGCCTGGAAAAAATCAGCCAGACACCCGGCGTGCGCGCAAAACAACCAAACCCGATTCAGCACCAAGTGCTAAAACGGAACAAGAAAAACCCAACCGCGAACACGAAACTGCCCGCGATGACCGCAACCAGCAAAATCGTGGAAAAGATGAACGTGATCGTCGGGACAATCGCGATCGCAACCAGCAAAACCGCCGCGATGATCGCGATCGCAACCAGCAAAATCGTCGGGACGACCGTGATCGCCGGGATAACCGCGACCGTAATCAATCAAATCGTCGGGACGACCGTGACCGCCGCGATAACCGCGACCGGCATCCTCAAGGCCGCTCTGCAAATCCAAGTCTGGTCGACCCGGATGCTGCAAAACTTAACGCACCGGAGGATGACGATCTCATCGTAAACAATGCGCAGGATGATTCAGATGACATGAACACCCAGCGCAGCAGAAGGCAATCGCCTGAAAACCACGGCGACCGTCGACAAAATTCGGACAATGACACGGAGGTAATGCCCGGAATTGAAAAATTCGATGTTGAACTTGATGGTGTCATTGAAGGCGAGGGAACCCTCGAAATGATGCCGGATGGCTACGGATTTCTCCGTTCTCCGGACTACAACTACATGACCAGCCCCGACGATATCTACGTCTCGCCTTCTCAGGTTAAACTATTCGGCCTTCGCACAGGTGATACGGTACGTGGCGCCATCCGGCCCCCCAAAGAAGGTGAAAAGTATTTTGCCTTGCTGAAAGTGAGCAAAATCAACGGCATGGACCCCAAGGACGTGCGCGACCGCGTGCCGTTTGACTACCTCACGCCATTGTTCCCAACCGAGAAACTCAATATGCTGATCAGCCCCATCGGGCGCGATTTTGGGAACCGGATCATTGACTTGTTCACGCCCATTGGCAAAGGTCAGCGCGGCCTGATTGTAGCGCAGCCCAAAACAGGTAAGACCTTCCTGCTGAAAGATATTGCCAACGCCATTACGAAAAACCACCCCGAGTGTTACGTGATCATTTTGCTGATCGATGAGCGCCCGGAAGAGGTGACCGATATGCGCCGGAGTGTAAAGGCCGAGGTCGTGGCCTCCACTTTTGATGAAGCAGCCGACAACCACGTACGCCTGGCCAACATCGTGCTGGAAAAAGCCAAGCGTATGGTCGAATGCGGGCACCATGTGGTTATTTTGCTCGATTCCATCACCCGTATGGCTCGTGCCTACAACACGGTTGCACCGGCATCCGGCAAGGTGCTTTCCGGTGGTGTGGAGGCAACGGCGCTGCAAAAACCCAAAAAATTCTTTGGTGCTGCCCGGGCCATCGAACACGGCGGCTCACTCACTATTCTGGCCACGGCACTTATCGATACGGGCTCCAAAATGGATCAGGTGATCTTCGAAGAATTCAAGGGTACCGGTAACATGGAACTCCAACTCGATCGCAACCTGGCCAACCGTCGCCTCTACCCGAGTATCGACCTGACCAAGTCGAGCACCCGCCGGGAAGAATTGCTCCTCGACAAAGACACGCTCCAGCGCATGTTTATCCTGCGCAAGCACCTGGCCGATATGAAGCCGGAAGAAGCCATGGAGTTTATGAAAAAACAAATGATGAATACGTCCAGCAACGAAGAGTTTCTGGATTCGATGAATCGCTAGGATTAACTTCCCTGGTAAGCAGAAATACCGATGCCCCCGGTTTTGGATATTGAAATCCGATTCCGGGGGCATTCTTATTTTGCCTGATGGTTCTGATGACCTGCCTCCCTCGAAAATTTTGTCACATTTGGACCAAAGGCAGGATACCCAAAGGGCTGAATGCAAATTAAGGCATTATTTTCGCTGGTGTTTTGGGGTGAAATACGCCAGTTTCCGGAAAAAATATTTTCCGGGTCATTTAGCACCAACCGATTGCGTTTAAGTTAACAGGAAAAACAATCGTTGCAATGCGCCTGCTCAGCCTAGTGCTTTTTATTCTGAGCCCGCTTTTAGGGACAAAAATGATTGGTTCGCTGGATACTCCGGTGGCTACCCTGCAGGGTATTGACGTTTCCCATTATCAGGAAAAAATTGACTGGCAGACCGTCGTGCAAAAAAACGACCTGCAATTTGCCTTTGTGAAAGCAACGGAGGGGAGCGATTTTGAGGACAGCCTGTTTTGCAGTAATTGGGACCAATTGCAGCGGTTGGGTGTCCGGCGCGGCGCTTACCATTATTTCCGCTCTTATGGCTGTGGTTTTGAACAGGCTTTACATTTTATGGAAAAAGTAAAACTTGCGCCGGGTGACCTCGCACCTGTTCTTGATTTGGAAACTACCGACAATATGCCACCGGAAATCATGTTGGAGGAAGCCCGTATCTGGCTGCAAACTATCGAGCGTAGTCTCAACGTGCGGCCTATTTTGTACACAAATCAGGAATTTTACGACAAATACCTGGTTGGCGTCTTCGATAACCATCCGCTCTGGATTGCCCGTTATTCTGACCAGGAACCGATGCTGAAAAACGGCACAATCTGGAATTTCTGGCAGTACTCCGATGAAGGCCGCCTGTCCGGAATTGCCCCTAAGGTGGACCTGAATATATTCCGGGGTACGCCGGAAATGCTGGACCGTTTGTGCTGGTTTCCGGCTGAAGGGCTGTCGATGCCGCTCGACCCAACTGCCGCTCCCTGAACAATCAGCCTGTTTGGGCTATTTCATTTGCGTAATATTTTGACGTAATTATGGCCGGTCTAACCGTTGGCAGCTGTTATTTTTGCCGAAAATTTTGCCAACGACTATGAAACAAACCGGACTGTTTTTTCTGCTCCTTCCTTTTTTTCTTTTTCCTGAAAATACAACTGCCCAATCCAATATTTCGGAAACTAACCTGAAAACTGATGTCACTTACCTGGCATCTGATAAACTACAGGGGCGTGGTACTGCCACCAAAGGCGAACGTAAAGCAGCCAATTATCTGGCCAAACAATTCAAAAAAGCCGGCCTGAAGCCCATGGGCTCCGATGGGAGCTATTTTCACAATTTCAGTTTTAAAAAATCCAGCGATCCGCACGGCAATATTGCTCCCGATGCGCCGACGATCAAAAGCCGGAATGTGGCAGCCTACCTGGACAATGGGGCGCCTTACACCATCGTAATTGGTGCGCACTACGATCACCTGGGTATGGGTAAGGATCATAATTCACTGGATACCAACCCGGTCGGTAAAATCCACAATGGTGCCGACGACAATGCCTCGGGCACTTCCGGCGTGCTCGAATTGGCCCGCTATTTTGCCCAAAACGGCGTTAAGGAACAGCACAATTTCCTGTTCCTCTGTTTTTCCGGAGAAGAATTGGGATTGGTGGGTTCTAAAAAATTTACCGAATCGCCGACAATCGACCTGACCAAGGTTAGTTTCATGCTTAACATGGATATGATCGGTCGGCTCAGTGATGACAAAGGGCTGGTTGTCGGCGGTGTTGGTACCGCTCCGAATTTTGTACCGTTGATCAATTCCTTAAAAACGGACCTGAAAATCAAACAAGACAGCGCCGGTGTAGGCCCAAGCGACCATACGTCCTTTTACCTGAAAAATATCCCCGTTTTGTTTTTCTTCACTGGCCAACATTCGGATTACCACAAACCCAGCGACGACGCTGAAAAAGTAAATTTCGCTGGCGAGCGTGCCATCCTGGAATACGCCGTACAACTGATTGGGGCGCTGGACAAAGAGCCAAAACTAAATTTCCAGGAAACGAAGACCAAAAAGGAGGATACCCCGCGGTTTAAAGTTACCCTGGGCATTATGCCCGATTACACTTACGATGGCGAAGGCGTGCATGTAGATGGCGTGATTGACGACAGGCCGGCCTCAAAAGCGGGCATGCAGCGCGGCGATGTGATCGTCAAAATGGGCGACATCGAAGTGCATGACCTGCAGGATTACATGAAGGCGCTTTCCCAATTCGAAAAGGGAAATACCACCAAGGTCAAAGTAATGCGTAGCGGCAGCTCGAAGGAAATGGAGGTTACCTTTTAATTTTTGAGAAAACGGATATTCGCTCGCAATTCCTATTCCCATAAATTTTTCCTTTTTTCACAGCCAAACGATTACCTTTGCGGTTGCTTTTTTCAAAGCGATTTTTATTGGCATTTAAAAACTTGATATTCAAACAATTATAGCACAATGGCTTTAATCGGAACGATTCGTAAAAACGGTTGGATTCTTATCGTGTCCATGACACTGGCGTTGGGGGGCTTTATCCTGATGGACATTGTTACGAACGCGCAGCGCTATTCGGCAGGTGATGTAAATTCAATGGGTGTTGTAAACGGACAGCAGATCAAACGCGATGAGTTTGATAATTATGAAAAACTGATCTACACCAATACACAAGGAAATACTTACCAGATCCGTCAGCAGATTTGGAACTATTTCGTTGAGAAAGCACTGGTTGAGAATGAGGCGGAAGAACTGGGCCTCGGCGTTAGTAAAGAGGAACTGATCGACCTCGAGTTTGGGAACAACCTTAGCCCGGTGATCGCCGAGCGTTTTAAAGGCCAGGATGGCCAGCCCAACCGGGCTACACTTTCCAGCATTAAAGCTGCTATTGACCAGGGATCGTTTACCGACCCGGTGAATGTGGCTTACTGGAGTGTTCAGGAAAAAGAGGTGAAGAAAGCCCGTTTGCAGGAAAAAATTACCAATATGGTTGTCAAGGGGATTTATACCCCAACCTGGCAGGCCGAAATGACCTTCCGTGAAAATAACGAACGCATCGACTTCAACTACGTGCGTATCCCGTATGATAAAATTCCGGAAAGCGATGTCAAGGTAACTGATGCCGATTATGAGGCATATCTTGAATTGAACCCGCACCTGTACGACCAGGAAGAAGAAACCCGCCTGATCAGCTATGCAACATTCGATGTGTTGCCTACGGCAGCTGACAGTGCAGCCACGAAGGTTGCTGTGGGACGCATGCTGGAAGGATTGCGCGAGGCACCCAATGACTCGGCATATGTAGTTTCCAACAACGGCAATGTGGATAATGCGTTCCGCAAAAAAGACGCTTTGCCTGCAATTATTGCCGATTCTATGATGAATTTGCCGATCGGCTCAATTGTCGGTCCGTACGAAGATCAGGGCGCCTGGCAAATTGCCAAAATCATGGGTCGTAAGGTGATTCCGGATTCGGTTAAAGCCCGGCACATCCTGTTGCGGGATGCCAGTCCGGCGAATGAACAACGCATCGACAGCCTTATGGCACTCCTCAATGCCGGAACGGTTTCTTTCGACACGCTCGCAATTCAAAACAGCGCAGACCAGGGCTCCGCAGTAAAAGGTGGCGATCTTGGTTATTTTGGTGAAGGCGCTATGGTCCCTGAATTTAATGCGGTATGTTTTTATGAAGCCGAGCAAGGCAAGTACTATAAAGTGGCTACCCAGTTTGGCTGGCACCTGATCCAGGTGACAGGTAAGAAATTCATCAAAAATGAAGTTGGTGCGCGTGTCGCATACCTGGGCCAGCGTATTGAACCAAGCACGGAAACACAACAAACCGTGAAAGATAAAGCGCTGGCGATTGTGCAACAAGCCAAAACACTGACTGCTCTGCAGGACCAGGCAGGCAAACTCAATATTCCGGTTCAGACCAGTCCTGCACTAAAAGCGAGTGATTTTTCTCTCGGCTCTTTGGGCACCGGCGAAGATGCCCGCGAAGTTGTTCGTTGGGCTTTTGACAAAGACACCAAAGTAGATGCGGTGGGTCAGGAAGTCTTTTCATTCCGTGATCCAAGCGGCGGATACTTCGATAGCAAATATGTGGTGGCAGCCCTGAAAAGTATTGTTCCTAAAGGCCCGGCCACAGTTGCTTCACTCAAAGCCAATCCGACTGCAGATCAAGCCGTGAAAAACCGCAAAAAGGCGGCGATCATCAAAGAGAAACTGAAAAATGCCAAAGATCTGAACGCTCTGGCCAGCCAGTGGGAAACACAGGTTGACACCGCCAAAGCAGTTTCAATCCTCCAGGCTTACGTACCGAATGGCGGCGCCGAACCCGCTGTGGTTGGTACGGCATTTTCACTGGAACAAGGTGCTGTAAGCGCACCCGTAGCCGGGGTGGCTGGCGTGTATGTCCTTCAGCGTACTTCCGGAAAACCGGAACTCAATATGCCGCCCGATCTGACACTTTTCCGCCGTCAGGTAACGTCGGCAGCAACCTCCAGCATTCGGATGAACCTGCTGAATACCTGGAGAACCCAGGTTGAACTGGAAGATCACAGAAGCCGTTTCTTCTAATAATTTGATCCGGTTTTTAAGTATTTAAAACAAAAGCCGCTGCATAGGAAATGCAGCGGCTTTTGTTTTTTATCGGCGGGAAATATCTTGGCTTTAGAGCCAACGGCTGATCCAATTCAGCGCCAGATTCATCAATCGTGAACCGTAAGGCGGCAGAAAAATATTTGTGGTTGGGTACGGACTGTGCTGCCGGGCAATACCACGTGCATTGCTGAATTCGCGAAAACCACTTTCGCCGTGGTACTTACCGATCCCGCTGCCATTGTGCCCACCGAAAGGCAATTCCGGATTGAAAAATTGCAGCGCACATTCATTGACACAAACGCCGCCGCCTCGGGTTTCCCGAATAACCGTCCGGATATGTTGTTCGCGCCGACTGAATATGTAAAATGCCAGCGGTTTGTCGCCGGAATTGATGTATGCAATAGCTTCCTCTAGGTTCTGATATCGCCGGACCGGTAGCAGCAACCCAAAAATTTCGTGCTTCCAGATCGCTGCATCTCCCGGGATGTCCGTTAATACGGCAGGATCGATAAACCGCGTTTCCCGGTCATTAGTGCCGCCAAATGCAAGTTTGGCGCCGCGTTCCAGTGCGTCTTCGAGCAGCCCCTTGACAAATTGAAATTGCCGGTCGTGGATGGCCCTGCTCAGGTCGGGCGTTTGCTGGCGGGCCTCCGGGCTTTCGCCATAAAATTTTTTAATCCAAAATGCCAGTCGTTCCACCAAAGCATCGTGTACCGATTCGTGCACCAAAATGTAGTCGGGAGCAATGCAGGTTTGTCCGCCGTTCAGGCATTTGATCCAGGCAATTCTGGACGCTGCCCGGTCCAAATCGGCAGTTTCATCAACCACTACGGGGCTTTTTCCACCCAATTCCAGCGTCACGGAGGTGAGATGCCGGGCTGCTGCTGTCATCACAATTTTGCCAACGGCGGTACTGCCGGTAAAAAAGATATGGTTAAACGGCAATTCCAGCAACTGCTGGCCGACCTCCACGTCTCCTTCAATGACGGCTACTTCTTCTTCCGGGAAGCATTCGGCAATGATTGTTCGAAGCACAGCCGCACTATGTGGAGCGTGTTCCGAGGGCTTAACAATGACGCAATTGCCGGCTGCTACGGCCGCCACCAGCGGGATCAGATTCAAATTAAAGGGGAAATTCCAGGGGCCCATGATCAGGCAAACTCCTTTGGGCTCCTGAACTACCCTGGCGGAGGAACCCAACAAGGGTAGACGAACCTGTACCCGGCGCGGGCGCATCCAGGATTGCAGGTGCCGGATGGTGTACCGGATCTCACTGTTCACCGTGATCACCTCCGAGATATCCACTTCGTGCAGTGGTTTTCTAAAATCGGCGGCCATGGCGTCCTGCATTGCAGCGCGGTGGCGTAATACCGCAGCATGCAGTTGGCGCAATTTTTCGATGCGCATCCGGGCAGTCGTCCGGGCCAGCGTAAACTGGTGTACTTGCTGACGTTTAAAAACAGCGGAAATATTGACCGGGGTCATCGTTTGGCCGTTAGATGTCATGTAGGTTACGAACGTGTTTTATTCATGTTAAATGTCCGGGACGGACAAGTTTTTCCCCCTCAGGAATTGCACAATATACGCTATCCGAACGTTACTGATTCGGGAGTTAATGTTGTCCGTTTCCCGCCAAAAAATACCAGACTGAGTCGCTTATCGAACGTTTAATAAAATTTGAAGTTTAAATTTGCACAGGCCGGGCATAAACTGTAAAATTGACATTTCAAAAAAAGATATTACGGTAACCCGAAATATTCCGAATAATTGCCAAGTAATGACCAATTTACTCACCATTAAATTTTAGTGCGTATGAACATTAGTGTGAAATCCGTGCATTTCCACGCCGATACCAAATTGGTGAACCACGTGGAGAAGAAGTTGAGCCGTTTAGGCAGGGTGTTTGACCGGATTGTAGATGTGGAAGTACACCTAAAGCTTCAGGAAACCGGAGGAAAGTTTCAGGATAAAATCGCCGAAATTCGCATGCATGTGCCAGGCGGATGGTTGATGGACAAAAAGACGGGCAAAACGTTTGAGTCTGCGATTAATGCTTCCACAGAAACACTCCGGCGCCAACTGACACGGTACAAGGAAAAACTGTATGGTTTTACCAATGAGAAAATGACGGACGAAGGTCCAAGCGCTTAAAATTTTTGAACATACCATTTTTACTACCCGGGCAGCCCATCCGCTGTGCCGGGTTTTTTTGGCCCTTTTAAAGCGACAGCCTTGTGCTCCGGTGATGCCCGATTCAATCTTCCGAACAAGAACCCGTACAATTCTGTTAACTTTGTCGCGCACTAACCGGTACAATTGAGACTTCAGCAAAAACATACGCGGTTTACTACGGCCTTGCTGGGCTTCTTCTTTTTAGCATCCATGATGCTGAAAACAGGACATTTGCTGATGTTGGAACACGTACATCATCATGTCCCGGTTTGCGCCTCCGAACAAAATAATCACGTAACACACCTGCACGACGAACGCTATACCCCGGATACCTGTTCGATCTGTGCATTTCTGTTTGCAATACCCGAATTGCCCCCACTATCCAGGCAATTTTATACGCCACATCCTCATTTTGACCGTAAGCCTTCCGGCGTATTTGCACATTACCCCTGTGCTACGGTAAAAGCAATTTATTTGCGGGGCCCGCCTGCATGGTGTCCGATTGCACACTGCTGATTGCTTCAGGCAAACCGTTTGACCAAGCTGCCAAGCGGAGCAGTGTTGAACACACACCATTTTTTCAAGTAAACAGTACAAAAAATGAATGCTGGCAAAGCCCGCCTGCTTGGCGCTTTCTGGCTTACGTTTTCGGCATTTTATCTGCCGGCGCAAGATTGTCATATTGCCTTGCGCGGCAAAATCATGGAAGCCGAAACCCGCGAGCCATTGGCCTACGCAACAATTATCGTTGAAGGCGCCAACCGGGGAACAGTGTCTGATGAAAATGGCACATTTACGATCCCTGATCTTTGCGAAGGGACCACTTATACGATCTCCGTCAACCATGTGGAATGCGACCATGAAACCCGCGTGATACGCCTGACGGAAAATGTTGAACTCGAATTTTATCTGTCGCACCACGTACTGAACGAAGTGCTGGTGTCGGAAAAAGCAATAGCCCCCACGGCCGTACAGGCCTCTGCCTCGGTAGACGGCGCCGAATTGGCAGCCGCCCAGGGCATTGGCCTTGGAGAAACCCTCAAACGCCTACCTGGTGTGACTACGCTGAATACCGGCGCTACCATTGCAAAACCGGTCATCCAGGGCCTGCACTCCAACCGTGTGGCGATCATCGCCAACAACGTCGCGCTGCAAAGCCAGCAATGGGGGGCAGAACACGCCCCTGAAATTGATCCGTTTGCTGCGCAAAAAATTTCAGTACTGAAGGGTGCGGCGGGCGTGCGCTATGGCGTGGGCGCCATGGCCGGTGCGGTGGTGCTGGAACCGGAGCCCCTGCGTGAAAAGGAAGGCCTGGGCGGCTGGCTCAGTCTTGGCGCTTTTTCAAATGGACGGTCCGGAGTGGCTTCCGGTGCTGTCGACTGGCATTTGCCGGAACGGACGCTTGCCATTCGGTTGCAGGGCACTATCAAGCGGAGTGGCAACCTGCGCACGCCGGATTACTGGATGGAAAACACCGGTGCCGCCGAGCACAACCTTTCGGCACTGGCTAACTGGCAAAGCGGCCGTTGGAAACACGAAGCCGGCGCTTCTTTTTTTAGTCAAAAAATCGGCGTGTTGCGCGCAGCGCACATCGGCAACCTCACCGACCTGCAGCTGGCCATTGAAAGCCCGGTGCCGCTAAACAACGAAGATGCGTTTCGCTACGGCATTGAGCGACCGCAACAACAGGTGGAGCATTACCTGGCGCGGTATAAATCCATCCTGCGCCTGTCGGAGAAATGGAAGTTTTCCGGTCAGTATGCTTTCCAGTTTAACAACCGGCGCGAGTACGATGTGGTGCGCCAAAGTAGCAGCACAGCCGACAAAGCCCAGTTGTCGTTCAAACTCTGGACCAACAGCCTCGACCTGGCCTTGGAGCATTTCCCCATCCGGCACTGGGAGGGAGGTATTGGTATCCAGGGTATTCAGCAGTTGAATTACGTGGGGAAAGGCGGGTTGATCCCGGATTATCAAACTTTTGGTGGATCTGTTTGGATCCTGGAGCGTTGGCGCCGGTATCCGCATCCCTGGGAATACGAAATCGGGGTCCGATATGATTACCGCCAAACCCAGGCCACTACCTCCGGTAGTTTGAATAATGTGGATACTTTGGTTCATTTTGGCAATGTTTCAGGCACTGGCGGTATCATTTACAATTTCTCCAGAAAATTCAGCGCACGGCTCAACAGCGGTCTCGCCTGGCGTCCACCCCATGTCAACGAACTATTCGCCCGGGGTGTACACCACGGCGCCGCCACTTATGAGGAGGGCCGGTCCGACCTGAAACCGGAAAGCGCCTGGAACAGCAATTTTACCCTCGAGTATCAGCACGATGCGCTTGCACTGAGCCTGAGCCTGTACCGGAATCAGGTGCAAAACTTTATTTACCTCGATCCGCAGCGCAGTTTTGTGCTGAGCTCCCGGGGGGCCTTTCCCGCCTATTTTTATACACAAGATGATGCTGTGTTGAAAGGTCTCGATATGTCGGCGACGGTTCCGCTTACTTGGGGCCTCGCGTTGGAAGGGCGCATTTCTCTCCTGCGCGGCTATCGCTTGGCGCGCGATTCGGGGGAGAGTACCCGCCATCGGGACTGGTTACCGCTCATGCCTGCCGATCGTTACCAATACGGTCTGCGCTGGGCGGTACCCGGTAAACAGCATTCGGCAAATGGCAGCGGTACTTTTGTCCAACTCATGGCTACCACGACACTTCGGCAAAGCCGGATACCGGAGGAAGGTTTACTGTTGGATGCGCCGGCAGCATTTACGGTGCTGAGCTTGGATGCAGGATATACGTTGTCGCTGGCACATCCTGCTACTGAAAACCCGGGGGAAGGCGATTCGGGTGCTGCGCAAGCCCTGGAGTTTGGCTTAACGATTCAAAACCTGGGAAACATTCGTTACCGGGAATACCTGAACTTTTTCCGGTATTACACCGACGAGCCCGGCTTGAATATCGGGCTGCGCGCTCGTTGGCATTTTTAATTCAAAATATAACCGTTCATTTCTCAAATTTTCAAAATCATGCAAACAAACACATTGAAATTCAGCATGCTGGCCCTATTAATGCTGGCCGGTGCGCTTACCTCCTGTAACAAGGACGAATCCACAGAGCAAGAGGTGATCACCACTGTGGTTGCTCACCTGGTGGCAGCCGATGGCAGTTTAGATCAAACCTTTGAATGGAACGATGCGGATGGTCCGGGCGGCAACGCTCCGACGATCGACAATATCCTGTTGGCTGCCAACAAGACTTACAACTGCACCCTTGAGGTATATGATCGCTCCACGACGCCTGACCGGGACCTTACTGTGGAAATTGATGCGGAAAAAACGGCACACCTCTTCGTTTATACAGCCGACGGTGTGAATATCACGGTGTCTTCAAATGATACCGATGCGAATGGTAAACCCTACGATCGGGTAGGTATCTGGCAAACGGGGACTGCTTCGGTAGGTAGTATGACGATAGTTTTGAAACACGAGCCCGATAAAAATGCGGCCAACCCGGCACAAACCGGGGATACGGATTTTGAAGTGGCTTTCCCGGTGCGGATTCAGTGATTTTAGGTTACTCGTCCTACGACTCCAAGTCGTAGGACGAGTATTTTAACCCACCATCTACCGCAGCACTACCAGACGTTCCATCCAAACCTGCCCGGCAGTTTGTACCCGTACGGCGTATCCTCCGGGTGCCAGGTTTTGCGTATTGATGATCAGTTGCGATTCGCCGGCTGCTGGAGCGGGCAGACGCTGCACCAAACGACCGTCGAGGCTGAGCAGTTCGATGGCGCGTGGATTCCAGTTGGCTGGAATACGCAACCAGACATCTCCACGGGTAGGATTGGGGAAAAGTTGTGGCTGGGCATCGGCCAGTTCAGGTGATTTGTCGGCGCTCACCTGCAATAGCCCGTTGCGTGGGCCGGCCAAAACAGTTTGGATCATGGCGGCTTGGTTCTGGGTAAACATATTCATGCAGGATTCACTGGAGTAGTCCATGTAATTTTCGATCAGATCAGGCATGTCCATGCCATAAAACGCCTCCACTTTGGTGCAGGAGTTGCGGTTTTTATCACAGTCAAAAGGCGACTGCGCACTGGCAAAAGGCGTGTCGTCCATGCCATCGCTTTGGTTGCAATCATTGGGCAGGCCGAGGAAGCCGCCGTCGCCCCAGATGTGGCGCAAACCCAGGTAATGGCCGACTTCGTGGGTGGCTGTCCGGCCGCGTACGGTGAGGTTGCCGGTGCCGCCGGGGATTTCAACCGTGTTGGGGTTGTTACGGCCGATAATGCGGAAGTCGAGTGCCACGCCATCCTGGTCAAGGCTCGGGGCGCTACTGTTTGCCGGCCAGTGGTTCAGATTGTTTGGCGGGAAGGCAAACCCGAGAATTTGGCCGATGGTCAACCCGCCGAATGTGATCGGTTGAATTTTACAAATCCAAATGTTGAGGTAAGCCGTAGGGTCCCAGGCATCACTCCCGCCCAGGCTGCTTTTTTTGAGGTTGGTTAAAATTTCGTTGTTGTTGAGGTCCAGCTCAAACGTAGCGCTTGTTTGCACGCGCACAATTTCTACCAGTTCGAAGTGGACTTGCGGGTTGCCGGCTACAGCCTGAAAAGCCGGACGCAGATTAGCAGTATCGGGGTTTTCGCGGTTGTAGTCTTCGTTCAAGACGGCGATTTGATTGAGGATAATGCTGTCGGCGAGGTTTTCCTCCGGGTTTTTCCAAACAACATGTACCACGACGCGGATCGTTGCCGGCGATCGGTCTGAAGCCGGTTGGCGGTGCAGGTTTTCTTCAAAACTGGTTTGGAATGTCTGGTGGAGATCGGGGTAGTTGTTTTGAACGATGTAGTTCAGAGCTTCGTTGCCGCAGAAAACGGGCAGGGCGCTTTGCTGCGCACCGGCGATTGGTGCCATGAGCAGGCAAACCGGGAGAAGTAGTTTTGTCAAGGTGAAAACAATTTAATCGGTTGGGAAATCAGGTTTCGGAAAATTCGGACGGCTAAAATACGGTTTTCCCACCGATGAATCGGTGGGCTGAGAAGGCAACATTTTCAAGAAGGTGAACCACTCCGCACTCGAAATTCCGCACTCAGAACACTTCGGGCAGTGTCCCGTACATTTTTCTCTGGGCTGTCATTTTTAACAAATAATCCAGGCGCTTTTGCGCTTCAGCACGGCGGCTATCGCCGCGGACTTCTGCGATCCAACCGATTTTCAATCGCTTGTAGAGATGCGGAAATGCCTGGAAATTAGTCCAGACTTGCGGGTTGGCCTGCAGTTGTTCCTCAACCCAGTCAGGGATTTCAAAAGGGTCATTCGGAGTACCCACCTGATCCTGAATGGGCTCAAGACCGGCGGGAGTCATCAATCCAAGGCGTTGCAGTTTCCATACACGTTGTCGATTGAGTTCGGAAAGGAATGTTTTTTGCCGGCGGCGGCTAATGCGCTGAACCCGACTGTGTACATCGTATTTTTTTACAGTGCCATCAATCCAGCCAAAACAGAGGCATTCTTCCACCAGTTCGTCGTAGTTAATGGTAGCCAGGCCAGAGGCTTTGTTGCACAGGCGAAGCCAAACCTCGGTTTTGGATTGATGATGCGTTTCGAGCCAGCCGCGCCATTCGGCGCGTTGGGTAGGGTAGAAGACCTCCGTAATTTCCATGGTTATGTCGTTTTGCTCAGCTGTTCAATTTGCTGCATGATGGTTTCTGCCTCAGCTGATTTTTGGGCGAAGCCTTTAATATTTCCCTGCCGCTGCAGATCACGTGCTTCCTCAAGTTTCTGCGCATATTGTTTTCGCAGGTTTTTCAGCGGGTCTTTTTTAAACAGGTTAAACATGTGTTGGGCTGTTTCGGATCCAAATGAAACTTTTATAAAAATGTTCGGGTTTGTAACAGCAAAACCATAGTCATGTTTACCACCAAAGAACTATCGCACATCGAATCACAACGGCAAAAACTGCAACGCTGGAGAACGATACACACCGTTACGCGACCTGGCCTGCGCAAACGGTGGATCAGAATGGGCATTCGCTGGACGCTCGCGCTTATCCTGTACCCAACCTTCTGGGAATACCAGTGGGTGCGCATTGCGTTTTACATCGCATTACCGTTGGGACTGTTTTACTTGTTGCTGATGATTAGCCTGACCTGGGGACTGCCTCAGCGCATTGCGCGTTTGGAGCGCGAGTTGGGTGAATCGCCAACGCAACCACCAAGCGGATTTGAGCCGGACAGCCGTATGGATGTCCCGGGCCCACAACAGCATTGATCTGTTAATTCATCACATCAACTTCCCGCAATATTTCCAGCAGCAAGTTGATATCCTGGAAAAATTCCTGAATAATTTCGAAGCTGATCGTGTTTTGAAACAGCGAGGGCTCCAGCAGGTCTTTATCCTGCGTAAGGGCGATGTATATCTTGTCCTCAATTATGGAAAAATACATTTCTTTCTGCCGGTTGGCTTCCTGAAAGCGTTGGCGAAAGCGCAGGATTGCGCGCTGGAGATCTTTGGAGAGCACATCGCTCAGGCGAACATTTGGCGTGGCATAGGTGTCAAAAAACGCTTCAAATTCGGGCAACAGATGATCGCGCACCCGTCGGCCGCCCATCAGGTGGAAAGCCTTTTCACTACGGCTGAGGTACTTGCGGTAGGCGTCGGGCAGCAGCAGGACACCGCCCTGCATATCGACCCGTCTGAAATCGCCCCAGAGGAATACGCCCTGAAAAACGTAGTCGAGCCGGGTGCGCACGCTGGAAAATTCCCGGACACGGAGTTCGCACAGTTCAAACGGTAATTCGCGTACCTGGCCGGTGATCAGATCTTCGGCAATGTATTCATCGGCGTGGGTGAACAGTTTGCTGGCGAAAAATTTCTCTTTGGAAATTCCGCCTTTGCTTTCGTAGTGAAATGCGCCGAAATTGATGTCGTTGTCGATAAAGTCCAGGATAAGCCCCACCACGCGCGGCTTGAATTCCTGGTAATATACCTGAATGCGAAAGCCCAGATAGGCAATCCACAAGCCAACCGGGATCAGCAGCAGCAGGTTAACAACCAGGATTTGGATGTACAATTGAAGGATTAGCACACTTGCCAGCAAAAAGACAGACAGGCTAAGCAGGCGCACCAAACGCCGCCGCCGGCGTTCCAGGTTAAGCAGCTCCGGATAAATGTTTTGATTGTAAAACAAACGGAAATCGTGGTACGCGCGCATCACCTGTTCCTTAAAGGTCGATCCCTTTTTCGGTCGTGTATTCCCGGATGTATTCGTCTATGAGTTGGACCATAAGATCCTTGAGGTAGGCATTTTCAAGCCGGGCGATAGTCTTGATTTTCAGGAGTTTCTCCCTGTCAATTGCAACAGTCAGGCGTTTTTTGCCGCTTTGTTCATCTTCGGTTAGTTCCCGTACATCGACCGTTTGCCGGATAAGCGTATCCAGCCCGCTCATGGGAGAGCGAAAACTGCCTGTTGATTTGCTTTTGGTGCGCGGGGTTGAAGCGGCCGGCTGTTCGGATTCCTGCAGGTTGTCGGGACTATCGACAAGGGCATCATGGAACAGCTCATCGAGGTCATCCATGAAGTTTTTGCTTCCTGTCTTGCGCTCGCGTACAGGTGCGTCCGTGGCGTGGCCCCAGGTATGCGTATCGGCTGGCAGGTCGTTGAACAACTCATCCAGACCTTCGGCGAATTTCTTTTTACTCATCGGTTCAGGACTTCTTGTTCTTGTTTTGTAGCGGGTACGGCGAGGGACTCTACACGAGCCAGGAATTCGCGCGACAGGTTCAGATAATCTTCTGCCCCGGGCGATTTCGGATTATAGTCAAAAATGTCCTTGCGTTGGGCTGGTGCCTCCGCCAAGGCGATATTGTCGCGGACGTAGGTGTTAAACACCTTTTCACCGAAATATTTGTGGATAATCTCCACGACATCCCGATTCAACACGCGCCGGCTGTCGTACATCGTGGCGATCACACCGATCATATCCACCTGTTTGTTCAGGCGGAATTTCACTTTATCAATAACCTGCTTGATTTTGGCAAGCCCTTGCACAGCCAAGAATTCGGTTTGCAAGGGGATCAGCACAAAGCGGCTGCTCGTCAGGGCATTCAGTGTCAGCAAACCCAACGATGGCGGGCAGTCGATCAGAATGAAATCATAATCTTCCTCTACCTGGCCAATGAGTTCGCGCAAAATGAACTCCCGTCCGGCTTCATTGATCAGTTCCATTTCGGCGCCCGACAAATCGAGCGAAGAAGTGATCACATCCAGATTTGGCTTGTGCGTATACGGCAAAAGTTCTGCTTCGCCGCGCATTGCTTCGTAGATCGAGAATTTTTGCCGGGGGATACCAAGTGAAATAGTGAGGTTGGCCTGTGGATCGAGGTCGATCAGCAGCACTTTTTTACCAAGGGCGACAAGGCCGGCGCCGATATTAATGGCGCTGGTTGTTTTACCAACACCGCCTTTGTGGTTGAGAAGAGAAACAACTATACCCATATAAAACAAAAAGGTTTTCCCGCGGTGCGGGCCCTCCACATCGTGCTTTTCCTGCAACAAATGTACAATAAAAAGCGAAACAAAAAAGCCCTAAAGGCGCTGGGGCGTCGGACAGCCGACGATTTGTGTTTGGAAAATGAAAACAAACCAATTTTTACAAACAATTGATTTGCAGGATAAAAGGCGACAGACAAATAATGATTCCCAAAATGTTTGAAAAAAAACTTTGACATTTTTTGTTTTTAAAAACCTTTTGTTTTAAGTTTGCATCATCAAACAACAACAAGACAACCCGCGGCAAATGGGTTGTTTTCCTGAAAACCGACTTATCACAAAAAATATCAGGCCTTATGATTAAAGAAGATCGCATCCTATTGAATGATCGTTTTGTCCAAGCCTTCAACTTGTTGGAAGAGCGTGGCGCCATAATTAAAAACGACCGCAGTGGAAAAGGTGTTGGCGATGTAGCGGAAAAAGTTTTAGGAAATAAGGCCTATGGTCATATTATTCGTGCCTTCCTGAATCCGAAGAGCAAGCGGGTCATTGATTATGGGCAGGCGCAGTCCTTCTGTCGCTCGTTCGATATAAATGAAGCCTGGTTGTTACACGGGGTAGGTAATCCTTTTGGGTTCGATGCACCCGGTGAGGCGCTCTCCGGCGACAAATTCTACTCTTCCGGGGAAGGTAATATTCTGTTTACAACCATTCGTGCCTTCGCTGGAAGCACCCTGGGTGCTGAAAGTTCGGAAGACAACACCTATTTTTCAATTCCAGGTGTAGGCGGTACAGGTTTGGTGGCTTTTCAGATCGAAGGTAATTCGATGGAGCCTGTGATTAGACACGGAGATATTGTGGTCTGTCGCTCGATTGAAAACCTGAATGATATCCGCGATAACGAAATTTATGCTATTCGCAGCAATGGCAATGTATGGGTAAAATACGTCCAGAAAATCTACAACAACCGCGGGCGTGTGGTTCGGTTTAAACTTATCTCTGCGAATTATTTCGATCACGATCCTTTCGAGGAGGAAGTCAATGAAACCACGCGTCTTTATAAAGTGGTACGGAAAATCAGCAATGTCTGACATTGAATTACAAACACCTGATATCCCAATATCCTAAAGATTATCCTGCTGTTTATTGTTTTCGGAGCCTCCCGGTGTCAGTCATCGGAGAGGCTTTTTTGTTTTTGTGGGTACTGTGCTTGGAAGGCCTTTTCCCGTACGATTTTTTGAAAACTACAATTCCACGATTACCTGTTTCCACCAATCCGTTTCGGGCAGTGGCGCTGTGATTACCAATGGCTCGCGGCGTACGGGATGCATCACATTTATCCGCAGACTATGCAGGGCAATGGAAGCGTCGGGTAAGGGTTCCGGAGCGCCATATTTCAGGTCACCCAGGATCGGGCACCCGATGGCTGCGAGTTGAACACGGATCTGATGTGGTCGTCCGGTCAGAGGGTGTATTTCTACCAGATAATTTACACCTGCGGGCGCTTTTAGCCAGTATTTTAGCAAGGCTTCTTTTGCCTGTCCCGAAGGTCTTGAAAAGGCTTGGGTTAGATTGCGTTGTTCGTCTTTTAGTAAAAAATGCCGCAATTCACCGGTCTTTGCCTTGGGGGCCTGGAGCACAATGGCGAGATAGGTCTTTTCAACATCCCGCTCCCGAAAGCTGGTGGTCAATCTGCCAAGTGCCTTGTCCGTGCGGGCAAACAAGACAGCCCCGCTCACAGGGCGGTCGATACGATGTACGGGGTGCAGGAAAACTGCCCCCGGCTTTGCATATTTTTCTTTCAGGTATGCCTTGCCCCAATCGGTGAGTGTCGCATCTCCGGTTCGGTCGCCCTGAACCAGCCACCCAGCGGGTTTGTTTAAAGCCAACAGGTGGTTGTCTTCAAAGATGATAGTTGGTTGATTTGCTTGTTGTTTGGTCGACACGGTTTGAAAATAAGACTTGGTTGAATTTTGCCTTTTCCAGGAAGCAACTTTTGCCACGCATTCAAGGCACTACGTGTAGTTTGTTTAAAATAGTTTTGGGCCTGGTAAGAAACTCCCAATATGCCCTTAACGAAAATGTGAATGTAAATCATATAAGTAACCGGATCAGCCAACTATGTTGAATCTCTGCTTTTCACCATGCCCGAACGATACTTTTATTTTTGATGCCATGATCCACGGTAAGGTCGATACTGAAGGACTTGCTTTTGACGTGGTGCTGGATGATGTGGAAGCCCTCAACCGCAGGGCTTTTGCCGGGCAAGCCGACATTACCAAACTCAGTTATCATGCGTTTGCCTACCTCACCGACAAATTTGACTTGTTGGATGCCGGGAGTGCGTTGGGTACTAATTGCGGTCCATTATTGATTGCGCGGGAACCAATTACTGACGCCACCCTCCAGGATGGCCCAATTGCCATTCCGGGTAAAATGACGACAGCAAATTTTTTACTTAGCCTGGCTTATCCGGAGGCCCGAAACAAACCGGAATACCTGTTTTCCGATATTGAAGATGCCGTTGAGCGTGGAGAGGTTGTTGCAGGGCTGATAATCCATGAAAACCGCTTTACCTATCAAAAAAGGGGGCTTGTAAAACTGCTTGATCTGGGGGAATACTGGGAAACGCTAACCGGTATGCCAATTCCTTTGGGTGGTATTGTCGTGCGAAAAGACCTTCCTAAGGATGTAAAGCAAACAATCAATCGTGTTTTGCGCCGGAGCGTGGATTATGCAAAAGCACATCCGGAATTGGTTATGCCCTACGTACGGCAACATGCGCAGGCCATGGAAGATGCCGTAATGCAAGCACATATCGATTTGTATGTTACCGATTACACGGCAGACCTGGGGGCTAAAGGCCGGGAAACCGTGCAACAAATGTTTCAATTGGCCCTGGAGAAACAGATTATTCCTAATTACAATAAATTTTTTTTCATAAATTAAGGAAAAACATCATTTCTGGCACAGTTTTGGAAAATGCTTAATACGTGTGTAAGTATTGTTTAGAATTGAAAAAATTCGGAGCGCGTGAAACGTCACGCGCTTTTTTTTTGCCCGCCCGAATCGTTGTGCTACTGGTTTTGCAGCTGCTGATAAACACCTGATTTTTTGGAGTAGCTTCGGTAGCAAGTCTCTAATTTGCAATTCACTTTCCTTTCTATCTTTGCCGCGTTCTTGCCTGAATGGCCCAACGTTCAACTAAATAAAACCTTACCTATGATTATTGGTGTACCTAAAGAAATTAAATCGGATGAAAACCGTGTAGCGCTTACCCCGGCAGGGGCTATGGAACTGACAAAGGCTGGTCATTCTGTATATGTTGAAACCAGCGCAGGTGTGGGGAGTGGGTTTGAAGATGAAGACTACATTGATGCTGGTGCACAAATTTTGTCTACAGCCGATGAGGTTTGGGCTATTGCCGAAATGATCATGAAGGTAAAGGAGCCCATCCGAGAAGAATACGAACGCTGCCGTTCGGAGCAGTTGATTTTTACATACTTCCACTTTGCCTCCAGTGAAAAACTTACACGAGCCATGCTCGATAGCGGTGCGGTCTGCCTGGCTTACGAAACCGTGGAAACCAAAGACCGTCAGTTGCCACTGCTCATCCCGATGTCAGAAGTTGCCGGCAGAATGGCTATTCAGGAGGGCGCCAAGTTTTTGGAAAAACCGGTAAAAGGTCGCGGTGTTTTACTCGGCGGTGTGCCGGGCGTTGAACCGGGTAAAGTGTTGATCCTTGGCGGCGGTATTGTTGGTACACAAGCGGCTAAAATGGCTGCCGGTTTGGGAGCGCAAGTAACGATCCTGGATATCAGTTTGCCCCGTTTGCGCCAGTTGAATGACATCATGCCTGCCAATGTCACCACACTGTATTCCAATGAATATAATATCCGCCGGCTGGTGCAAACCCACGATTTGATTGTTGGCGCTGTACTGATTCCAGGTGCCAAGGCGCCAAACCTGATTACCCGCGATATGCTTTCGCTGATGCGCCCGGGTACGGTTTTAGTTGACGTTGCTGTGGACCAGGGTGGATGTTTCGAAACTACGAAACCGACTACACACGAAAGCCCAACGTACATTATCGAAGATGTGGTGCACTACAGCGTGGCCAATATGCCGGGTGCTGTTCCATTTACCTCGACGGTTGCTCTTACGAATGCTACGCTCCCGTATGCTATGCAGCTGGCCAATAAAGGCTGGAAACGAGCATGTCTTGACAACCCGGAATTGAAGCTTGGACTCAATGTTGTACATGGAAAAGTCGTTTATAACGGAGTCGCTGAAGCATTTGGATTGCCAATGAGCGGTCTGGATTCAGTTCTGGCAAACGCATAGTTCCAAGCCCGGCGCGCCGAAAACCGGTTTTTTATGAAATATCTGATCCTGCTGGTAAAAGCAATTACCTTGGTTTTGCTGTTATTGCTGTATCTCGGCGAACTGGAACCGATTTCGCTGCTGGCTGGTTTGAAGGCGCGCTACAAACTGGCACAGTACTACATCGATGTCGTTTCTGGCATTGCGATTTTTTTGCTTTTGCTCGACTTCGTGCAGGTGTTGGTGGTTAATTTTTACCGTCGCAGGCATCGCATCCGTGGGGACGATAATTTTGTAGTTGGTATAGGTCAGATTTACTCCATTGTGCTTGTTTTGGGCCTTGGCGTAGGTTTGCTTTCGCTTTTCCAAATTCAGATCCGTGAGGTGCTTACCTCCTTGTCGATCATTTTTGCCGGTCTGGTGCTATTGACCAAGGATTATGTTTCCAATATGATCAACGGTATGATCATGACTTTTTCGGGCGAACTCAGTATCGGCGATAATATCCGTATTGGGCAACACCGGGGTAAGATCGTTGACATCACCCTGCAAAATATCCATCTGATCAACGATGACGACGATGTCATTTACATTCCGAACAGTGTTTTCCTGACAACGGATATTGTCAATTTCACAAAACGCGAAATCAAGCGTACCAGCTTGGATTTTGAAATTGACTTGAAATACCTCGAAACGGTTGAAGAACTGGAGCGCATCCTGATCGAAGCGCTCCAGCCATATCAAGATCTCATCAAGGAGAATAGTTATTATCTCCGCGTTGCTGAAGTGAACCGAATGGGGGTTGTAATGAAATTCCAGTACATCCTGAAAGAGCCCAATAAAGATTTGGAACGGGCTATTCGGCGCACAGCCATTCGCCGGCTGGTTAAAATTATTAGTGGCCGGGAGAAGTTTGTCGATAAAATTCCTGAGTTGCCGGATGAATTTCCGGGACATGCCTGAGGCAAAGAAATTGGTGTTGCAGCGTTGATACCGAAGGGTCTTTTTAGCTTGGCGTGATCCTTTGGGTTGCTTTTCTGTTATAACGCTACAGCAATAATGCCTTCAAAAGGCCCAAACGCCACACCAAAAAAATGAACCAACTCCAACACGAAACATCGCCTTATTTACGCCAGCACGCCAGCAATCCGGTTGAATGGTACGCCTGGAAACCTGAAGCATTTGAGCGGGCGCGCGCTGAACAAAAGCCGATTCTGGTGAGTATTGGCTACTCTGCCTGCCATTGGTGTCACGTGATGGAACGCGAATCATTTGAAAACCCGGACGTGGCGGCTTTTATGAATGAACGTTTCATCAACATTAAGGTCGATCGGGAAGAGCGCCCAGATGTAGATGCAATATACATGGAAGCCTGCCAGATACTGACGGGCGGCGGCGGTTGGCCGTTGAATTGTTTTCTGACTCCAGATGGTAAACCCTTTTTTGCTGGCACCTATTATCCGCCCCGTCCGGCATACAACCGGCCCTCCTGGCTTCAGGTATTACAGCATTTGGCCAATATTTGGGAAACGAAACGCGAAACAGCCATTGAACAAGCCGATAAATTGCTGGAGTACATTCAGCGCAATGATTCTGTTTTTCTAAAAAAACAAGATTCGGAAATTGAACTTTCCGGCGCAGGACCGTTTACTCCCGAGTTGCTTGATGCTATTTTTCAAAAAATGCGGGATCAGTTTGACCGGGTCCATGGTGGTTTTGGTGGCGCTCCGAAATTTCCGTCGACTATGGCCATCCAATATTTGTTGAACTACCATTGGTACAGTGGAAATTACGAAGCGCTGGAACATGCCCTGCTTTCGCTCGACAAGATGATCATGGGCGGGATGTATGATCAACTTGGCGGCGGGTTTGCCCGGTATGCCACAGACCGCGAGTGGCTGGTGCCGCATTTTGAAAAAATGCTGTACGATAATGCACTTTTGGTTTCAGTGTTATCGGATGCTTATAAGCTGTTGCAATCGACCACCCAAACGGCCGGGCAAGCCGCACGGGTGGCGCTATACTGCGAAACAATTAAAGAAACACTTGATTTTGTCATCAAGGAAATGACGCATGCAAAGGGCGGGTTTTATGCAGCCCTGGATGCGGACTCTGAAGGTGTTGAAGGGAAATTTTATGTTTGGACCAAAGTGGAAATTGAAACAGTACTGGGTGATGAGGCTGAACTGTTCTGTGCCTTTTATGGCGTGACAGAATCCGGAAATTGGGAGCAAACCAATATTTTATGGCGTCCTGAAAGTTATGAATCCTTTGCTGCTGCAAATGACCTTGAGGTTGATGTGCTTAAACAGAAACTTCAGGTATCGCGTGAAAAACTCGCCCAAGTCCGCAAAAAGCGTATTTCTCCGGGCCTCGATGACAAGATATTGCTCGGCTGGAATGCGTTGATGTGCTCGGCACTTGCCAATGCGTATACTGCATTAGGTAAGGCAGAATACTTACAAGTGGCAGAACGCGCATTAAATTTTGTATTGGAAAATATGACTTCGGGTGATGTCCAGCGACCATTCCATACCTGGAAGGATGAACAGTTGCAATACCAGGCGGTGCTGGATGATTATGCCTTCCTGATTATGGCTTTGGTGGATATTTGGCAAATTACATTCAATTCAACGTATTTAACTTTAGCTGAAAAATACACTGAACAGGTTTTAAGTTACTTTCATGATTCAGATTCGGGTTTGTTTTTTTTCACAGCTTCAGACCAGACTGACGTTGTGATCCGGAAAAAAGACCTTTATGACAATGCTACTCCATCGGGCAACAGTACCATGGTGCATGTGCTCCAGCGTCTCGGAATTTTACTTGACCGACAGGATTGGCGTGAAATGGCGATCAATATATTGTTGATCATGAAATCGACAGTAGAGCGTTATCCATTGTCGTTCGAACGTTGGGCGGGGGCTTTGTTGAATGAAACGCATCCTTATATGGAAATTGTGGTTGTTGGTGACAATGCCTTTGATAAAACGCGGACAATTCTAAGACGGTTCCTATCGAACGGCTTGCTGGTGGCGAGTGCAACAGAAACCGATGAAAGCCCGCTTCTTGCAGGAAAACCAGGAAACTCCGACGCCTATATATATATATGTCAAAATTATGCCTGCAAGAAACCGGTACAATCAATAAAAGAGTTTGATCAATTGCTACAAGCCAATAACTAAACCTACCTTTCCATATGCGAAAACTTTTTACGCTCCTCCAACTCGCAGTGGTATTCTTCTGGACGCCGGTGCTTACAGCCCAGCAAGCCCCCCAATATAGTTTATACCTTTTAAACCCGTACGCTTACAACCCCGCTTATGCGGGTATGGAAAATACCTTGGTTGCAACAGGTGTCTATCGCCAACAGTGGTCCAGCCTTGCAGGTGCACCCGAAACGCAACACCTCAACTTGCATTTACCGTTATACATGATCAGTAGCGGTGTTGGGTTCAAGGCAGAAAATGATAATATCGGAGCTCATCGCACTACGCATGCTGTGCTGACCTATGCTTTTCAGCGTGAGCTGGGCAGAAATAGCATTTTGTCAATTGGCGTGAGCGGTGGTTATATGCAATATGCCTTAGATGGCGGGAAACTGCGTACACCGGAAGGCAGTTATGAGCCATCGGGCGTTTTTTTGCATAATGACCCTTTGCTTCCGGAAGGAAAACTGACCACGGGAACGCCGGTATTTGAAGCCGGGCTATATTTTCAGTGGAAAGATATGGCACTCAGTATGGCTACCCAGCCAGTATTTGCGCCGGTGCTGGATGCAGGTAATACTGGAGCCTTTGGATTGAAGTCTGTACGACATTATCTGGCCGCCTTATCATATCAATTTGAAGTGGGGCGAAATCTGACTATTAAACCTGCGGTTTTGCTCAAAACTGACATAATTGAGACACAAACTGAGATTTCTACAATTATTCGGTGGCGAGAGAATATTTTTGCCGGCGCTTCGTTTAGGGGCATGAGCGCTTCTGCCCGTGATGCTTTTGTTATTTTGGGAGGGTTGCGCTTAAATGAACGGACAACGTTGGCTTATTCTTTTGATATTCCCTTATCAGCCTTACAAGTAGCAAACCGAGGCAGCCATGAGTTGCTTCTACGCTATGAGCTTAACAAACCAATCGGCACAGGCAAATTGCCTCCAGTTATCTACAACCCCAGATTTTTTTAAGTAGCAATGCGCCATCTGTTTAGTTGTCATTGGCCTTACCTTTTGAAAACTATCACGCTCCTGAAACAATTTATTCTCCAAATCCAACAAAAAAAAACGATCCGTTATACAATGTATCGTTAAAATACCGTTTGCATGCTGCTGTTTCAGTAAGCAAACATTTATGGTCAACCAATTTTAATTGGGATTCTTTTTTGCATCGAATTTAATCCTCTATCTTTACGACCACTTTTTCCAAACCGAACAATTAAGTAGGAAAACACGGGTGTTAACATGAAAAAACTACAGAAATCGCTTCTGCTTTTACTCTTTTTGGCGGCCTTTGCCGCTTCTTGTGGCCGGAAAGAAACCGGTGAACTAGTTGGAGTATTCAATCGCCCTAAATGGAAGGGCCTCAATCCCTATGGTATGGTTTACGTACCATCAGGTACTCTGCACGTTGGTGTTGGCGATGAAGATCTCAGTAAGCAACTGGTCTCGCGTCCAAAGTCGATCTCTATCCAGGGCTTTTTTATGGATGAGACGGAAATTACGAACAATGAATATCGGCAATTTGTAACCTGGGTGCAGGATTCAATTGCGCATGAGACCTTGCAGCATCTTCAGGAAGATGATGGTGGCGACTTTGACAAGGCCCTGATCGACTGGGAAATGGATATTGACTGGGAAGAAGACGCTGAAGAACTGGAGGATATGTACTACCAGGGAAATGAGCGTTTTGCCGGTCGGAAAGAATTGGATGTTAGCAAATTCATCTTTGAATTTCAATGGTACGATTGGCAACGGGCCGCTCATGATCGGACTAGCAACCGTACCAGCCACATTCACAAAGAGAAAATTCCCATTTATCCGGATACACTTTGCTGGGTGCGCGATTACGCTTATTCTTACAACGAGCCTATGACCCGGAACTATTTCTGGCATCCGGCTTTTGATGACTACCCTGTTGTGGGTGTTAACTGGAAAATGGCTAAGGCATTCTGCTATTGGCGTGCCAAATTGTGGGATATGTATTCCACAGATCAAATCAACACCGAAGACTTCCGGCTGCCTACAGAACATGAATGGGAATACGCAGCACGTGGTGGACGTGAAGGTGCTCCCTATCCCTGGGGTGCATATTACACCCGTAATGCCAAAGGTTGTCTCTTAGCCAATTTTAAGCCTGGTCGTGGGAACTATCCGGAAGATGGTGGTTTGTACACAGTGAAAGCTGACGGCTACTATCCGAACGATTATGGCTTGTACTGCATGGCTGGTAATGTGGCAGAATGGACCGAAACAGCCTACTACGAAAATGCCTACACCTTTATGCATGACCTCAACCCTGATATTCGCTATGATGCAAAGGAGGAGGATGTTCCTACTGCAAAACGTAAGGTGATTCGCGGAGGCTCTTGGAAAGATATTGCATTTTTCATGCAAACCGGAACACGTTCTTGGGAATATCAGGATACTACCAAGTGCTATATCGGGTTCCGTTGCGTACTGACCTTCCTTGGTCGTTCAATCAACGACTTCTAAATCAATTAACAGGGCGAAATTGATGCAAAGGGCAAAAAAGCAAGAAAATCTAACTGCGAATAAAATTTTGCGTTAATTCTTGCGTTTTGCCCTTTGTTTTTGTCCTTTATTAATTTGGGTACTCCACAACTAAATATTGGAAAAGCGATGACCTGTTTCAGGGCTGTTTGCCAATGGCAGACAATCTAACAGCGTAAATTACGGTATTCGGACAAAATTTTCTTCGGATAAGTTTTTTTTCGATTGTTACCTTTGCGTCGCTTTTTTATATCCCTTTAAGCAAAACACTACACACAGTTCAACCTTTTTGTAAACTGCTAAAAAGTTTAAAACAATGAGTTTCGTCAAAACCAAGTCATTCAAGTACTTTAAGAATCTTGTCATCGGTGTCGGTGCTTCTATCGTGCTTATGGGCGCCCTTTTCAAATTGGAAAGCTGGGAATTTGCCTCTGAAATGCTTATCGTTGGTCTTAGCGTTGAAGCTTGTATTTTCCTTTTTCTGGGTCTTATTGGCCCGGAGCCCGATTTCTATTGGAACAAACTGTATCCGGGGCTTGATGACTACAATTCCCGTATCCAGCCGCTGACAGCAGGTCCGAACCCCAACATGCCCGAAGTTGCACCATTGCACGGTGACGTTGTTGAACGTCAGCTGGGCGGTATGTTGACGGAGTTGCAATCCATGTCCAAAAGCATGGGCGCTCTCAAAGCACTTCAGGAAGTTGATTTCTCCGGTACCCAAGAGCAAATCAAATCGATGAGCAACTTCTACACGAAAATGAATGAAGCCATGGCTGATATGGCTAAATCCGCCGAAGATGTGCGGGCTTACAAAGACCAGCTGGCATCCCTGAACAAAAACCTCGGCTCACTCAATACCGTTTACGGCAATATGCTTGCTGCCATGTCTAACATTGGCCGTCAGTAAATTCCGATTTCGGATTTGAAGTCAACTTAATTTTAAACATTAAAAAAAGATACAGCCTTATGTCAATACCTAAGGAGCCGCGACAGTTAATGATCAACCTGATGTATCTGGTGTTGACCGCACTGCTCGCGCTAAACGTATCTGCCGAGGTGATGAATGCGTTTTTCTCGCTAGATAACGGCCTGAAAAACAGCCGGGGCATCGTTGAGACTAACAATGATGTTCTGATGTCAAACATCAATAAGCAGGCAGATGCGTATAAAACTGAGATAAATGAAAAATACCGTTCGAATGCCAAGGAAGCTATTCAAATAGCCAATGAATTTTCTGAATTCATTGAAGGTGTTCGCAAAGAACTTTTCGAAAAAGCTGGAGGACCTTCTAAGAAAGATCCTAAGATTCCGAAAGATATTCGAAACAAGGACATCACAACCCGGATGTTCGTATTGGGTGAAAATGGAAAAGAGGGCCTTGGCTTTGAAATTGAACGAAAAGTAAAAGAAACCAGGGAACGTTTGCTTGCATTAGCTGATAATGACAAGGATGTTGAAGCGGCACTTCCACTTCAATTGGAGGCAGTACCAGCGAGTTCGGATAAAACTAGTTGGCCTGATTTTCGGTTCCGCCAAATGCCGGTAGCAGCCTGTTTCCCCATTTTGGGCAAAATTCAGAGTGATGCCAAAACCTCATCAGCAGCAGTATTGAACTATTGTTTGAAAAAAGTTGCAGGTGAGGATATTAAGTTCGACGCGTTTCAACCTGCAATCAGCGCACCTAAAGGTTATGTTATTGCTGGTGATAAGTATGAAGCTGATGTGTTTTTGAGCGCCTACAGCACCCAAGCAGATAACATTAGCATTTCTGTGGATGGCCGCAGTTTGCCAATGAAGGAAGGTGTAGCCAAATATGAAGTTGGCACGAGTTCTACAGGAACCAAATCCTATAAAGTCAGTATTAACGTAACAAACCCACTGACTCAAAAAACGGATAATTATTCCAAAGAATTCCAATATGAAGTTGGCCAGCGTTCCTGCTCTGTACAGTTGGATAAAATGAACGTGTTCTACATCGGTGTTGATAACCCAGTATCTGTTTCGGCTGCAGGTGTATCGACTAATGATCTCCGGGTGAGTTCAAGTGGTATTAATATGACCAAAGACGGCTCGTCTCACTACAATGTGCGTGCAACTACACCTGGCGAAGCAACCATTACGCTTTCGGGCGGTGGCCTGCCTCCAACAACCTTCAAATACAAAGTCAAACGTATTCCGGACCCGGTCGCTCTTTTGGGCGCTCAAAAGTTTGACAGTTCCATCCCCAACGGTACGTTTAAGGCTCAGGGTGGTGTAGCTGCTGTTTTGGAAAACTTTGACTTTGATGCGAAGTGCGACGTTATCGGGTATACCGTGGCCTACCAGAAAAAACGTGCTGACGTGGTTGAAAAGACTAACGCTGGCGCACGTTATGATGCCGATGTACGGGACCTGATCCAACGGGCTTCTCCTGGTGACGTATATTATTTCCTGGACGTTCGGGCAAAATGCCCCGGGGACATCGCTTCCCGTCGTTTGGGTGACCTGGTATTTAAAATCCGGTAATAAATGCAGTTCAGCCGGCGTTCTTTAAAGCCGCCGGCTGAACTTTTTGAAATTGCTAAACATTCACGTAATCAATCCACTGCGAACCATGCATACTTTTATTAAATGGACTTGCCTTAGCCTCTTGTTTTTTACAACAGGAACGGCTCTGCTCGCACAAGATCCCGAAGAAATTGAAGTGAAAACCGAGGTGAGCGAACCGGACGATTTCGGTGAAGCGCCCCTTGATGATGTGGTAAAAAAAGAAGTGATGATGGAGCGCCGTGTATTGGCGTATCAACCCATCCGCGAAAGCGATATCTTCTGGGAAAAACGCGTTTGGCGTATTATTGACGTACGCGAAAAAATGAACCTTCCGTTTGCCTATCCGGAAGAGCCGTTTTTCCGCATTCTTTCCGATGCCGCTTCTAATGGTGATTTGCCAGTTTATTCAGTTGATGACGACAAATTTTCCAAGCGCCTGAGCACGGATGATGTATTATCCATGTTGTCTAAAACGGACACGATTGTAACCTTTGACCCGGAAACGTACGAAGAAAAGGTACAAATTGTACGCAACGACATCAACTGGGCCGATGTTAAGCGTTTCCGTATAAAAGAAATCTGGTTCTTCGACAAAGAAACTTCAACCATGCAAGTGCGTATCCTTGGTATTGCACCGCTGATTGACGTAAAAGACAGCGAAGGAAACTTCCGCTACGAAAAAGCCATGTTCTGGGTATACTATCCGCAAGCCCGCGAATTGTTCGCCCGGCACCGTGTCTTTACATTGGGTGGAAACACCAACGCCACTATTTCGTGGGAAGACCTCTTTGAGATGCGCTATTTTGCTAGCTTTATTATCAAGGAGTCGAACGTATATGACCGCAGGATTGAAGATTACGCCCGCGGTGTAGATGCGCTTTGGGAGTCTGATCGAATCAAAAATCAGATTTTCAACTTCGAACACGATCTTTGGCAATATTAAAAGAGGCTGATTGCTTCTTTTCGAGAGGCTGCACCGTTATCATACGGTGCAGCCTTTTGTCGTTTTTTAACTAATGGAATATTACCTCAGTTGCACCATAGCCATATTTGGTGTGAAATTCATTTTTATACTTGGCAACCTCAGGGCGCGTACGCAACTCCTGCGCAATCGACTCGCGCAACTTGCCTTCACCCACACCGTGCACGATGAAAACCCGGGGCACACCCAAGCGAATGGCCTTCTCTAAAAAACGGTGGAAATGGTCCAACTGAATCCGCAGGATGATGCTTTTATCCAACTTTGCATGGCCATCTGTTAAGTTTTCAATGTGCAAATCAATTTCAGGTTCAAAGTGGGCAAATTCTTCCACATCAAAAGCCTGGTACGGTACAGCATTTTGTTCAGTTAAGATCTGCTGTTGGAGCAAATGCTCGCGGGTGTAGTCGCGCAAGTCGGAATCTGCATTTTCGTCGGGACCCTTTTCTTTTGGCTCAAATTCAGAAAACAAAACAAACTGATGGGTCAATACATTTAATATTGGGGCGGTTTGGAGGTTTTTAAAAAACTGTTTGGGCCTGATTTTGAGCAAGCGATCAAGTGGTTCTCCTGGGCCATCGGTTGTGATGCGTTGAATGCGGATCTCTAATTCCGGTTGATCACTGAGATCATCATATAATAAATCACCGAGTTCCAACACCGTTGTTCCAGCCAATTTGCCTTCGGCCTGGATCAGTGTTTCGGAGCCAATGAAAACTTCCAGCTCAAATATAAATTCATGCTTCGTGTCATTGACGAGCCAGGCTTTGTATCGTGAAACCTGGCCGTCCCTGCCAGGCATGGGCTCGAACGCAATCAACACTCCTTTGGGCTTCAAGATTACATATTGCGCTTTGATCTCCCGGCGTGGCGGCGCTTCTGGTTTGGGTTCTTGTTTCCCCTGGACAAATTTTGCACCGGCGAGCTTTGGCTCTTTTTCAGTATCCCGAAGAAGATCTTCTTCAAAAGCAGGAATCTCCAGATCCGGATCATTATCGAGCCGGACCTGGAGCATTCCATTGTCAAGTTGGGAAGTTATTGTTCCTGTTTCCCCGGTGTACCGGAATCTGACTTTTGTGCCGATTGCAAAAAGCATGGTTGGGTTTACACAGTTTTAGATTGCATTAAACTTATGACTGTGAAGGTACAATTTGATACCGGATGATCCTTCAGGCAACTTTATATGCTATCCAAACGTGAAAACCAGTGCTTACATTTTTACTATACGCTCTGTGAAAACAGTTTTGCCATTGCGTTGCAGTTGTATGAAGTATGTGCCAGACTGTAGTGCCACTGTGGGCATTGTAAAGTTCTGAGAACCTGTACCGGAAATTTCAACGGGTAGCCGCATCACTTTTTGCCCGGTGATATTGAATAGCAGTAGTTGACCAGAAAATGCTTCACGAGTTTCAAAACGAACAATCAGATTTTCCGATACCGGGTTGGGGAATAGTTGTAAATCCTCGATAACAGGATCAAAAACAGCAGATGAGGCATTGCACAACAAGTTGCGCACAATTTGACCGCGTATTTCGCCTCCGGGGTTGTTCATGGTGTGCACATTGACATAGGCCCCGTTTGTTGCTACTAACAATGCGTCTGCGCCTGTAATTGCAATAGCACCTGAACTAGTTGGAGCAGGCGTGTTCAAACCATGTAAAATGCCTCCATTTACACCTGCTGAACCGGTATGTATATGTGCGGCCGTCGGCGGTGCGCTCAACCCATCCACGGCCAATTTGTATTGTAAACTCAAATTCTCCTGATCGATAGAAATAGCCCCGGCGCCATAAGCTGTGCTGTTATTTGCCGGCACTTCCTGCGCGGAACAGAGTTCGAAGGCATAATTTTTACGCAAGTTACTTTGGATTTGCCCGCGTATTTCTCCCGCAGGGTTAGAAGCGGTATGAACGTTAAAATACCAATCGCCATTAACGAAATCAGATAATCGGGCACTGTCTAGCGGCACGGTCGCTGAATACAATCCAGTTGCAAGTGGAATTGCGGTCAGGGCAAATACGACACCACCTGCCTGACCGGCTGGCCCTTTGTGTACATGTGCAGCAGTAGCCGGCCCACTCAAGCCATCAACCTGTACGAAATAGATCAAACTATCAAGTTGGGGTGCAATGACAACCCCGCCGATGCCAATGCCATCAGTAGTAACTGGCGGTGTTTCCTGGCTACCGTTCAGGATAGCGGAACCGCTTAGGTAACCGGAAAAATCGAGCTGCCCACGTATTTCTCCGGCCGGGTTAGCCGCTGTGTGGACGTTGATGTAGTATTGATTAGTGATTAATTTGGAAAGAAAATCTGAGGGAAGATTCGCGACAGGTAGTGTCCCGATCAGGGTGTTTCCAACAAAACTCAAACCAATTACAATGGGACCAGATGTACCAACAGGAGATTCATGGATGTGGGCCGCAGTGATTGGTCCACTCAATCCGCGTACTACAATGCGGTACTGAACGGCATCATGCCCGAGAATTACCCGAACGCCCCCAAACCCGGTTGCAGTAGTAATGACGGCTGGAACTTCATTTAGTCCGGTGAGGAGGCTGCCAAACTGGAGGTCCGCTTCCGGGATTAGTTGCCCGCGGATTTCTCCACCCTGATGCATCGAGGTATGCACATTTGCGTAGATGCCCAGCGTTAGCATTTGAGTGAGGAGAGTGGGTGTTAGTGGCAGTTCACCG
Source organism: Lewinellaceae bacterium (assembly GCA_020636075.1). Lineage (GTDB taxonomy): Bacteria > Bacteroidota > Bacteroidia > Chitinophagales > Saprospiraceae > M3007. Next base: position 845,389 of record JACJYO010000003.1, read on the forward strand.
GAAAAGTTATTGCCATTGCGGACAGGGCCCAGGTCTACTATGACCCCGCCATTTTGTCCGGTTGAGCCGGCATGCAAGTGTGCCGCGATAGCCGGTCCGGTCAGATTAGATACCACACCTTGGATTTGCATGGTTTTTCGGTCAGGTCTGATTAAAACGGTAATCAAGCCTTCCCCGGCTGATGTTACCGCTGGTACCTCCTGCGCACCAGTTAATTGAGCGGTAAACATCAGATTACCTGGTTGGGCAGCAAGTGTGCCACAGAGGATACATAAAAGCAGGCTGCATCCGAATCGAGAAGCAGAAAGATAAATTGTTTGCATAGTGGATGTATTTGGTTTGTTATTAAATCAAGTAAATCGGCATATAGGAATTCCACGAGCGGGGCAGGGTAGTAATTGCTAAGGGCTTTGTCATTAAAATTAGGCCTTATACAATAGAAAACGCCGCCTTCCCTGCTGAGCAGGAAAGACGGCGTGCTGAATCCGGTATTCTGAATGCTGAACCGAAAAGCTACCTGCTTATTATGATCTTTTTGGCCAGTACTTGCTGGTCTATCCGAATTAATACGGTGTACATCCCTTGTGGAACCCGACTCAAATCAAAATCAACTTGCAGGGGCCCGGTTGCTGTTTGCTGCTGAATCAATCGCCCCGTCATGTCAAATACGGTAAGTTGAACTTCTTCATTCAACTGCTCCGGGGAAATCACATACAACAGTCCAGTGGTTGGGTTCGGGAAAATCAGCAAACCGCTTGCCCAGTCTGGTGTTTTTGTATTTACAAGGCTGTCAATGAGATACGGTCCGCCTTCAATTGTACAACCAATCTCGTCAATGACTCGAACCGTATAGGAGCCACTGCCCACGCTATCCAAATCTTCCGTCGTAAGTGGGAAGGGAACACCATTTCGGAACCATTCAAACGTGTATGGAGAAAGACTGCCGTTTACGGAAATGTAAACGCCACCAAGCTCAAGTCCGCCTTTATCCGGCAAAATAGTATCCAGGGTTAGTTGAAGTTGCGTTAGCACAGTTACTTCGAACGTACAAGAGCCAACATTGCCATCGGCATCGGTATAGGTGTAGGTATTCGTTGTTGTTCCAACCGGAAAAGCAGCTCCACTGGGCAAACCAGTGACCAAAGCAAACATACCACCATTGCCAAGACAGTTGTCAGTAGCAACCGGTGCAGTATACTGAACTACATTATCGCCAAAACAACGCACTACACTGGCAGGACAAACGAGGGACGGCGGAAGGTTGTCCACTACAGTGACCACAATTGTGTCAACGGTGATATTACCGGCGCCATCCATAGCACGAACCACAACATCATGCGGGCCTAATTGTGAACAGTTGTAAGAGGCCGGTACGAATGTCACCTCACTGATGGAACAGTTATCGCTCACGTCCAGGTTTAAGGATTGAACGCTCAAGGTGATATTTCCGGCCATGCCTAATGGCGCGGTGGCGGAGTCGCTGGCGATCACGGGTGGTTCAATATCAACAGCGGTAACGACAACCTGTAAGGTAGCCGTGCAATTATTGCCATCCACAACCGTCACGGTGTAAGTTCCGGCGATCAAGTCGCTGGCATTGGCACCAGTTTGTCCGTTACTCCATTGATACGTAAGCGGGTTTACGCCGCCACCGCCGACTACGACGGCTGTGCCTTCCGGCAAATTTGGGCAGGAAGTGCTGGTCGTGGAATCCAACTCAACCGTGAGAAGTGGCGGCTCCATGATCGTGACCTCTTCAGTCAGATCGCAGTTGTTTGCATCCGTAATCGACAGTGTATACGTTCCTGCAGTAAGATTCGATTCTGTTTCAGCATTACCACCGGAACTCCAGGCATAGGTGAATGGTCCGGTACCGCCATTAAGAATAGCTGTGGCAGAACCATTTGCCTGGCCATTACACTGTGCCGGCGCTGTAATAAAATTCACCACAATACCGCAGTTGCCAGGCAACACCTCAACCATACGAATTACTTCGCAACCATTGGCATCGGTAACTGTGATCGTGTAGGTACCTGCCGACAGATTGGATATTGTCTCCGTGCTTTCACCAGTACTCCATAAGATGGTATAAGGACTTGTTCCACCGGTCGGATTTGAACTGGCCATGCCATCGTTGGTCGCGGGTCCCGACATATTAACGGCGGTTGCATTTGCACGCAGGATACTAGGTTCCGATATTGAAAATGCAATGGCCTCGGGGCAGTTAGCGGCGTCGGTAACGATTACCGTGTAGATTCCCGGCTGCAAACCGGTAACTGTTTCAGTGGTTTCACCGGTACTCCAGGCATAGGTGAAGGGCGCTTGACCACTGGTTGTAACCACTGTTGCCATACCATCGTTGGCTTCGAAACATGTCGCATCAGTTGCGTCCACGTCGGCATCAATGGTGCAATCATATGCATTGACAGATGCAATAGCCACAGCAGTACAGCCATTGGCATCGGTTACGGTTACGGTGTAAGAACCGGGTAGCAACCCGGTTATAGACGCTGTTGTTTCATTCGTACTCCACAAATAGGTATACCCCGGTGTACCACCGGATGGGTTTGCACTTGCAGAGCCATCTGCCGCGCCATTTGCCATTTGCGGCATGGCCGAGGTATTGGCAGCCAACACGGGGGGCTGGGTAATGCTGACAGTGGCTGTTGCGGTACATTGTTCTCCATCGGTTACCACAACAGTATAGGTGCCAACGGATAGCCCACTAACGGTTGCAGTATTGTCGCCGGTATTCCAGGCATACGAAAAGGTGCCATTACCACCACCGCCTGCTGCTGTAGCACTGCCGTTCTGCTGACCGAAACAAGCAACATTGGTTACATTGTTTACAGATGCGGTAACCGCCGGGCTTTGTACCACATTGGCATTAGCAGAACTGACGCAGCCATTTGTTGTGTTCGTAATTAAAACACTGTACTGGCCAGCAATGGCTGCTGAAAGCACCGGATTGGTACCAGTGGAAGTTGTGGAATTATCGGGGCGCGTCCAAAGGTGGTTGAGCTGGCCTGCAGGTGCAGTGCTGCTGGCGGTAAGATTTACGGTGGCATTATTACAATTCAAATTGGCTGAAACGGCGAGCGTAGCACCGGGTGGCATGGTGTCGAGCACAACGGTGGCAGTAGCAACACTGGTGCAACTGTTTGTTCCGGTTACGGTAAGCACATAACTGCCCGGGAGGCTAACAACGGGATTTGCCAGGCTGGAACTAAAACCATTCGGCCCGGCCCAGGCAAATGCCGGGTTGTTGGCAGGCGAACTGCCGCTTAATACAACAGTATCTTCTACACAGGTCAGTGCGCCTCCGATAGCTGTTGCGCCAGGTGGGTTAACATCTGCCGTTACAATCGCAATGGCAGAATTGGTGCAGCCTGTAATGCTATCGGTCACTACGATGGTATATTCTCCGGCAACACCAACCATCGGACTCGGTTCTGAAGACGTGAAGTTATTGGGCCCTGTCCAGGCATAGGTAGGCCCGGCTGCCCCTGTAGTTGCCTGAAGCGTAACGGCTGTTTGGATACAATTGTAGGTGCCGCCCATTGCGGAAAGTGTTGGTGGTACCTGATCGGCAGTAACCAGCATGTTGTCTGTTTGAGTACATCCGTTGTGCTCATTTGTAACACGCAACCGGTAGGTACCGATTGCGTTGATGGTAGGCGTCAAGGTACTTGCGCCCGAAACGATATTGCCGCCGTTGAAAGCAAGCCACAGGTAAGTGTATTGCGGTCCGCTCGAGCCTGATCCCTGAAGCTGGAGTACCGGTTCATCACAAGTAAGTATCCGGTTGGGACCGGCATTGGCCATTGGAGCCACTTGGTCCACAGGCACAGTTACCATGGCCGTATCGGAACATACAAGCCCGCCGCCGTAGTTGTTTACAATAAAAAAATATGGACCTGCACCGCTAACAGTAGCCGAAGTAGATGTGCTGAGTGTATCGCCCTGCGCATTTACCCAGGCATAGCGCACAAGACTACCGGTTGTGGTGGTGCTGTCTGCCAACAGGACAGTTTGCGGGTCGCGGCAAGTAAGGGTGTCCGGCTTCTGGATACCGGCACGGGCAAACAATTTGACAATAGTGAAGTTGACTAAACTATCGCAACCATCAGCAGCAGTCAGGGTTTCGGAATAGGAGCCGGCATCGCAAAATGTAAAATCTCCTACCATCATGCAATCGTCGTTGCAAAGCCAGGTAGGCGGCAGGTTTTTGAATTTGCGCTGCTTGGCTACAATTTTTTGCCGAACAAGGCTGTCACAACCCAGGTAAGATGCATAGGGCGTGGATGTAAATGTGTAAGTTCCGGGTGCGGCGATCAAAAAATTGGGTTGTTCTTCCCAGAAAAACGGCAATTCCTCATAACAAAGTTCCATATCGGGCAACACCGTCACGGGAATGGGAAGGTTTGTGACCTGAATACAACTGAGTAAAGGCGTGTCACAAACATTGGCCGCAGTAACACAGATGTTGCCTCCCTGTGTTCCGAATTGGATTTCAACGGACGTACCATCGCCATCCAAGGCAGAAATGGTATAAACATTTGTTCCACCATTAATTTTGGAGCCTGGAGGGGCACTCCAGGTATACGACAGCGCATTCTGAATCGTGGGTATGGTATAGGTAACCACGGCATTGGGGCATACTTCCAATGGGCCTGTTATTGTACCAATTGGCCCAAGCTCCGGGGCTACGGTCGTTCCGAAAGGATCGGAAATTTTATATTCACATACGTTGCCGTTTACGCCATCAATAACTAAGTAATATAGGTTACCGGGTTTTAAACCGTCTGTTGTGAAAACCATGGGATTACCGCCACTCGCACAGGCAAGGGCGTCTATCATCCCCATATCGCTTTTGCAATCTTCGACCAGGGCAATTTCCAGGCCGTCTGCTGTCGAACAGTTGAGCAAGGTGATTTCAAGCGATAGTACAGTCGAACTAGCAATAAAAGAATACCACCGTGGGTTTTCCAAATTAAACGGCGCGCCGGTGCCGCAACTGGTAATATCCTGCCCGCCGAAAGACGGGAACTGGTTTTTGTCCTCAAGGCCGTCCATTTGACAGGAAATGCAGGCAAATGCACAAGTAGGATTACTGGGCGCTCCAGGCGGGCATGGGGCATCGTGTTGAGCATGTAATTTGAAAAAACCGGTAAGCAGTAAAAAATAAAAAATAGTGAGGCGTTTGCTCATAACTCGGTTAATTTAAGATGGTGGAAAAAGAAGGATGGATTACTTAAAGATACAGGAACGTCACGTAATGCTGCTAAGCCCCCTGAGACTGGTGGGTTTCATTGGTAGTTCAAAAATAGTTGGGTGCCTGGCCGTGCGCAAATAAATTGTAGGGCTCCGCTAACTCTACGACACTTTAAAGGCCATTTTACTGAACGTAGGGTATGCGCACGCAAAAAGGAAAAACTAATCCGGGGGAAATAGCGCCGCCACAACCATCCGCTTACGCGCCCGGGCTACCGGAATACGTGCCGCCCCAAGCAACAACACATCGCCGTCTAGTTGCTGTACGGCTTGTTTGGCCACAATATAGGATTTGTGTACGCGGATAAAAAATTCGGATGGCAGGGTGTGCTCTAATTGGCTTAAACTTTCCAGCGTGATGAATTTTTCTGTTGGAGTGAAAATTTTCACATACTCCTTCCAACCTTCAATATACAAAATATCGGATAGTGGAATTTTTATCAGCCGCCGGTCTGCCTTCACGGTCAGGTACCCGGCCAATGCTGGCTCGGGTTGCCGTTGCTGTAAAATCGCCCGGGCCTTTTCCACGGCATGTTCAAAGCGTTCAAAGGAATAGGGTTTGAGCAAATAGTCCACCGCATCCAGGTCGTATGCTTCATGGGCATATGCTGCATAGGCGGTGGTGAAAATTGTTACGGGTTTGTTGGAGATCGTGCGCAACAAATTGATCCCGTTTAGCAACGGCATCTGAATATCCAAAAACAACAGCTGTACCGGCTCCTGCTGTAATAACTCAACGGCCTGGATCGGACTCCGACACATACCGGCCAACTCCAAATCCGGCACCGCCTGCACATACTTTTCAAGCAGTGCCAGTGCAAAGTGCTCGTCGTCGACCAGTAAGCAGCGAATTTTCATGCAATACGGTACTGCGTTTAAACGTAAAAAATTTCAACCCGAACATTAAAAACCGTACCCTCATCCTGAACAGAAAAGCGGTGCCTGCCGGGGTAGTGCAATTCTAACCTGCGGCGGATATTTTCCAAACCGACTCCGCCAACATTGTCTTTTTGCCGGTTTTCAGGGTCGAAGCTGTTTTCAACCGTGAAGGCCAGCAACTCCCGGGTGTTTTCCAGCCGGATATTCAGAAAGCTTGTGCCGGGGTTGTCGTCCAGGTCGCCGTGTTTCAAGGCGTTTTCTACCAACGGAAGCAACAAAACCGGTTCAATGGTTCGCACCGGGTATTGGTCTTCGATCCGGAATTCAATGGCCGGCGCCTGTTCTGATCTCAATTTAAACAATTCGAGATAGGCTTTCACCTGTGCCACTTCCTTTTCCAAGGGTACCAGGGCTTGTTGCCCGTCGTAGGTGACGTAGCGCAGCAGATCACTGAGCCGCAAGACCATGGCAGCCGTATTCGGGTGCTGCAGGGTGGCTGCCGCGTAAATATTATTTAAGGTGTTAAATAAAAAATGCGGGTTGATCTGCGCTTTCAGGTAATTCAACTGCGCCTCGGTGTGCTGCACCTGCAACTCCCGGTGCCGCAGTTCCAGTGTAAGCCGGTTTTCCAACAATTGATACACTGTGCTAAACAACAACAACAGAAAAAACGACAGGCTGAATGCCAGAAACAATTGTTTCGTGGTAGCCCGGGGCAACGGGCCGTCGAGCACGCTTCCGCCAAATACGGTTTGTTCCAGTACTGCACGCAGTGCGGCCATGCCCAGCCAGAAGACCACCACCAGCGGAATGAACAGCCGGAACCGGCCTGTTTCAAAAAACCGGTTGACCAGGATCTTCGCGTTGCTGTAAAACATGACCACCAGAAAAACCATGTTCATGGCCGTCCTGCCCAACACTTCACCGGAATCGCGCAAGCCGCTCACCAGGGTGAACAACAGCAGCGCCAGCAGCACCCAACCGATCAGGTGGGTGATGAATCGGCCACGGCCGCTGAGGAGGGTGTGGAGCATGGTTTGGCTTTGTGTTGATGAATGTTTTGTTGCACCTCGGCCACTTTGTCGGCGCTGTCGGTGCGCAAGGTACCCATCCAGCGATCCCAGCAGGTAAAATACAGGCTGTAATTTCCGTGGAAACGCTCGTGGTGCAGGTTGTGGTACACGCCGGAATTGAGCCAGCGCCCGAGCGGATGTTCATACACCCAGGCCGGAAAAAGCTCATAGCCCAGATGGCCGTACACGTTGAACCACAACATGATCGTGATAAAACTGATCATCGCGATCGGGTGCACCGGCAACGTAAACAAAACCAGGGGCAAAATACCGGCTTCAACCACCGCTTCCAGCGGATGGAAGGCATAGGCTGCCCAGGGTGAGGGGTTGACCGATTTGTGGTGTACCAGATGCACATGCCGGTACACTTTCGGGTGGTGCATCAACCGGTGCATCCAGTAAAAATAGCTGTCGTGCAAAAAAAGAATGAGCACAACACTCAGGATCAGGTAGGGAATGCCGTATTCCGAAACATCGGTATAAACCGTAGTGTAGGCGCGCAGGGGCGTGCCCAAACATAGCGCTACGACCAGGCCAAAGATCAGGGCCGTCAGCGCCGAGTAACCCAATTCGCGCCGGTAATCGGACCGCTTGGGGAAGCGCTGCTGGATTTTCCGGAACAGCCATTGCCGTTGTTTCCACAAATAAAACAGACCGAACAGCCAGCTGCAAAGCAGAAAATACCGACCGAAAATCACAAAGGGCATTGCCAAATAAACATACCAGGGAGCATCTATCGGGAATAACATATCCATGCGTATTTAGGTGTAAAAATAAATAGTTTCTAAGGGCACTTAATGTCCCAAATGTACCGGCCCGCGTTGCCTGGCGCCAGTTTTTTTCAACGACAAGCCCGATTCCTTCAACGAATGGTTTTGCAAAATACCGGCTGTTGAAATGCGGCTCCCGTTGGTTGAACCTATTTTTTTGCCGGTTGACGAGCCCTCAACTTTGCCTTGAAATTAAATTTATTAACAAATCACCCGCCTTCGCCAAGGCTATGGCGGGTAAACAAAAACACTGCACCTTATGTACTTCTTCAATCGAAATCAAATGTTCCTGGCACTGACGCTGTTAACGACTACCCTGCTTTTGGCTTGCCGTAAAAATGCGGAGGAAGTCGTCGAAATGCTCAGCAACACCGAAGCCGCCGAAATCATGGAAAGCGCCGTTGCCTCCCGCTCTGCCGGCGCTACCATGCCTGCCGAAGAGATGGCGAAAATGCTCGAAGCCGATCTCGGTGATTGTGGCACACCCGGCGATACCAGTTTCCAGCGCAGCAGCACAGCCGGCCCGGTCAACTACAACTACCTCTTCAACCTCGATTGGCTGATCAACTGCAACAACGCCGGTATCCCGCAGGGCGCCCAGGTTGGGGTGGCCGGAAACGGAACCTTCAACACCCAGCGCTGGAGCGGGAACGACGTTACCACCGGGGCGCTGGTTTTCACTGGACTCAACCCGCAGGCTACCGCTTACACCGTGAATGGCAGTTATACGCTCGATGGAGGGCTGACCGGCAATCTCCGGAACATCGACCCGTCGCTGAATGTCGAAATAACCGTCAACCTTACCGACCTGACGATCCGCAAATCAGACCGGTTTATTACCGGGGGCACCGGCACAGTAGTCCTCGTGGCAACCAATGCCCGCGGCCGCACCGAAACGGTCAACGGCGCGCTGGTGTTCAACGGCGACGGCACCGCAACGGTGACCGTAAACGGGTTTAGTTATACGTTCCCGTTATAAAGTCAAAATGTAAAATGAAAAATGTAAAAGTCAAAAGGTAGATGGAACCGGCCGAAGGCCTAATCGACGGACCTTTAAAATTTTGACTTTTACATTTTACATTTTGACTTCAAACAGGACTTTTACCTTTGCCCCATGAATCAACTCGTAGATACCCACGCGCACCTGTATTCCGCCAAATTCGATTATGACCGTCCTGAGATGGTTCGCCGCGCTATCGATGCCGGCGTTACCCGGCTCTATCTGCCGAACATCGACTCCGAATCGATCGAACCGATGCTGGCGCTTGAGGCGGCGTTTCCGGAACATTGCTTTGCCATGATGGGACTACATCCGAGCCATGTTCAACCGGATACCTACGAACAGGAACTTGCCCTGGTGGAGGACTGGTTGGGCAAGCGCAAATGGGCCGGCGTTGGAGAAACCGGGATCGATTTGTACTGGGACAAAACCACCCTGGATATTCAAAAAATTGCCTTTGCCCGCCAGATCGAATGGGCCAAGGACCTCGACTTGCCGATCATTATCCACTCCCGCGAAAGCAACGAGGAATGCATCGAATTGGTCAAAGCGGGTCAGGACGGTCGCCTGCGCGGGATTTTTCACTGCTTCAGCGGCACGGAAGAACAAGCCCGGCGCATGATCGACCTGGGCTTTTGGCTGGGCATTGGCGGGGTACTTACCTACCCCAAGTCGGATTTGGGAACGGTGCTGCGCGATATTCCACTGGAGCACCTCGTACTCGAAACAGATGCTCCCTATCTGCCGCCGGTGCCCTACCGCGGCAAACGCAATGAAAGCGCCTACGTGCCGCTGGTGGCGGAAAAGCTGGCCGAGGTGAAAAATCTTCCGGTGGAAGAAATTGCCCAGGTAACTACCGCCAACGCGCGGCGTGTTTTTAATGATGAGTGATGAGTGGGTCCACTATCCCGAAATGATGAAACCACTCATCACTCATCACTTGTTAAATTCTGTTAAGTGGTTAAACCTCCGTTAAGGTGTTACCAGAGCCGGCAATTGCCCTTTTTCTTTGCTGAAAAACTATAAGCAATGAAAAAATTGATCCTTCTCGCTCTTTTCGTGGCGGCTGGTTTTTCCGGTTTCGCCCAACAATTGTACGTCGAAGGGGTGGCCCTGGTTTCCACTAACACCAGTGCCTACCTGGAAGCAACACCGCTCCGCCGCACCGACGGTACCTACCATTTCCAGATCGACTACGGTCAAAAAGCCGACCCGAAGGTAAAACCCGGTGAGTGCCTGACCGACGACAAGGCGCGCCGCTACGAATTTCGCAGTACGGTCGACGGACTGAATTTCCTGTACGAACACGGCTGGGAAGTTGTGCTGGAATCGACAGTGGCAGATATGCGGCGGTTTTTATTGAAGCGCAGGTGATTGTGCGAACGTAATGACTTTTCAAATTGACCTTTTCAAATCAGACTTTTGACTTTAAGGCAACTTTACAAGCAGGTAAGATTCTATTAAAGTTAAAAGTCTGATTTGAAAAGTATTCGGTGCTCGCATGGCCAGTGTCCAACCCCTCCCTACCTTTCGCCCATGAAGCATATCAGCCGTACCATCTGGATACTTTCCCTGGTTAGTTTGTTTACCGACATGGCCAGTGAAATGCTATACCCGGTCATGCCGGTCTATCTCGAAAGCATTGGTTTTTCGGTGCTGCTGATTGGCGTGCTCGAAGGCTTGGCAGAAACAACAGCCGGGTTGAGCAAGGGTTACTTTGGCAACTGGAGCGACCGCGCGGGCAAGCGCCTGCCTTTTGTGCAAATTGGTTATGGCCTGAGCGCGGCATCCAAGCCCTTGCTTGCCCTTTTCGTTTTTCCCTTGTGGGTCTTTTTTGCACGCACACTCGACCGCCTGGGCAAAGGCATTCGAACGGGAGCCCGCGATGCGCTGTTATCGGCTGAAACTACCCCGGAAACCAAAGGCCAGGTTTTCGGATTTCATCGGGCGCTCGATACCCTCGGCGCCGTGTTGGGCCCTTGTCTGGCCTTGTTATACCTGTATCGGTACCCTGAAAATTACCGGAGCCTGTTTTTGCTGGCATTCATCCCGGGTATGCTGGCTATTGGCAGCACCATGCTGATCCGGGAACGCAAACCAGCCGCCCGGCAAACTAAAACGCGCCCTGGAATTTTCGACTTCGTCAAATACTGGAAAACCAGCAGCCCCGCATATCGCCAACTGGTTGGCGCCCTGTTGCTTTTTGCCCTCTTCAACAGTTCGGACATTTTTCTCCTGCTTCAGGCCAAGGCCATCGGCCTGTCCGATTCAACCGTGATCGGGGTATACATATTTTACAACCTGGTTTTTGCTGTTGCTGCCCTTCCTATGGGAATTTTGGCCGACAAAGCCGGTATGCGTCGGGTGTTTACCGGTGGCCTGTTGTTGTTTGCTCTGGTGTACCTGGGTATGGCCTTTGCCCGGACTCCCATCGCTGTTTACGGCCTGTTTTTTCTTTATGGCCTTTACGCGGCGGCCACTGAAGGTGTAGGCAAAGCCTGGATCACCAATATTTGTAAAAAAGAAGATACCGCCACTGCCATTGGGACGTATACCGGATTTCAGAGCATATGCGCCTTCATGGCCAGCAGCCTGACTGGTTTGGTCTGGTATGTTTGGGGCGCTCCGGTGGCATTTTTGCTAAGTGCAGCAGTGGCTATTGGGGTAGGGGGCTATTTGTTGATTTCGAAAAACCTGCATTGAAAAACACCGTAAAACACGGTTTTGGCACATAAATCCGGTTATAATTCCCGGCCAACCTGTTCGCCCAGGCTAATTCGCCATTTGGCGTTGATTTTAAAATCAGAATCAAAAGGGCCTGTTCTCTTTTTTTAGCTAACTAAATGCGCCCGGACAGGCCTTTTTCCCGAAAAAAAATTTGTTGGAACGAAAATCATTCTTAAATTTGGCCAACCGCAAATTGGTTAACCAATTTTTAGTTAACCAAAAATCAAAAAATGTATGCTTGAAAATTTTGAGGAAATACGGATCGAAACACCTGTAGATAAAATTATACGGCAAATCCGTAGCCTGATTACCTCTGGTCAATTGAAACCGGGAGTCCGGTTGCCACCGGAACGTGCGCTTGCTGAAAAACTCGGTGTAGGCCGCAGTCATGTCCGGGAAGCTTTGCGAAAACTCGAGTTTTACGGAATACTCCGGACGCTGCCCCAAAGCGGTACCGTCGTTGCCGGCATTGGAATTACCGCACTCGAAGGTCTGATTTCAGATGTGCTCCAATTGGAAAACAGCGATTTTGCCTCACTGGTCGAAACAAGGGTGCTCCTCGAAACCCATGCAGCAACCCTGGCTGCCAAACGCCGTACTGGCGATGATTTGATCAGTATTCAAAAGGCACTCGACGCCTATGAGAAAAAGGTCTTGCGTGGCGAGCAGGCAGTGGAAGAGGATCTGATGTTTCACTTGAAAATTGCCGAAGCCAGCAAAAACTCGGTGCTGAAATCGCTTATGCTGATCATCACACCCGATATCGTAAACAGCTTTATCAAGTTGGATATCTGCAAGGATGGGCGTTTTGTAAAGGCCCTGGAAGAGCATAAAATAATACTGGATCACATCACTGCCCAAGAGCCGGAATTGGCTGCCGAGGCAATGCGTATTCACCTGAAAGATGTGTTAGCCTATGGCTACACCTTGAGAGATGAACATCAAACCGGGCTTGATGTCGAATAAAAGAGACTGCCAAACCCGATCGTAACCGCATCAAACACAAAACACAATTTTTCCGATCAAATTAAAGCCAACCAATATGCTGAGCAATTATCAACACAACTCCAGTTAAAAAAAGTTAGCAGCTTTTCAGCTGCTAACCCTCCTCGTGGGTAAATTTCATTAATGCAAGAAAACGGGAAGGCGCTAGTTTAAATGTGCGGCATTTAACCCGGCCCTCCAAAACCAATTCTTCCGGTGCGTCCACACCAGGAAGGGGTTGTTTTTTGCCCCTAATGAAGGGTTCACCCGCTTCCTTAATAAACTCACCTGGCGGTGAGATTATCAGATAAAATAAATGAATAAATTATGATAGCGAAATTAACAAAAATGTTGAACCGCCAAAAAACTGTGCAGTGGATGCTGGCGTTTTTTTGGGCCCTTGCCATGCCCTTACTTGCCTTTTCTCAACAAACGAATATTAACGTTACAGGCGTGGTCACTTCTTCGGAAGACGGGGCGCCCCTGGTGGGTGTTAATATCGTTGTGAAAGGCACAACTACTCGTGTCATCACTAACGTGGATGGGCGCTATACCTTAAATGCTCCGGCAAACGGAACCCTGGTTTTTAAGTATGTCGGCCATACCGATATGGAGATTCCTGTTGCCGGCCAAACAACTCTGGACGCGGTGATGCGCCCTGATTATGCTTTGCTGGGCGAAACGGTCGTCATCGGATACGGTACCCAAAAGAAGTCACACCTGACCGGATCCATATCCAAAGTTGAAAACGATAAACTGGACCAAATGGCGGTGTCCAGGGTTGATGATGCCCTGATCGGCCAGGTATCCGGGGTTAATATCCAGGCAACTAACGCAGAACCTGGCGCTGCCCCTACGATTACCATAAGAGGCGTCGGGTCGATAAATGCGAATTCCGGGCCGGCAGTGGTGGTAGATGGTTTGGTCGTCGATCCTGCATTTCTGGGCAATCTGGATATGAATAACATCGCATCGTTCGAAGTGCTGAAAGATGCAGCATCCGCCGCTATTTACGGTAGTGAAGGATCCAATGGTGTGATCATGATTACGACCAAAAGCGGGAAGGAGGGCAAAACCAAATTCAGCTATGAAACGTATTTCGCAAGGAAAGAAGCATTTGGAAGTGATGATTACAAAAAGAATACTGCTGCCTGGGCTGCAAAAGAATTAGCCGAAACCGGGGAACTTTCCAATGAAACTCAATACGCACTGTTATTAGTTGAAAAAACGGGCATCGACAGAGACTGGCAAGATGTGTTTTTTGATGGCGGGAACATTTTAAGTCATTCGCTTTCCGCCAGAGGCGGCAGTGATAAAACCAAATTCAGTATGTCCCTGCGATACCTGAATGATGAAGGGGTAGTAATAACCGATGACTACAAGTTATACACAGGTAATCTGAAGTTGGATACTAAATTATCGAACAAACTAAAATTCGGACTGAGTGTCACACCGTCTTATTCAAAAGCACGGCAGTTGCCAACGTCGGTGCACAACCCGATAAGACAATCGCCCTGGTTGCCTATTTACCATACCGATTCAACCCTTCAATTTATTAACCGGACGGCATATCCGGATGTTCAGGTGGGCGATTATTTTCTCGAGAATCATCTGCGCAACATAGATGTCGATGGTGTGGGCGGATCAGGCAGACCACGTACTTCAGGTGACATGAATCCTTATGCGCAATTTGTTGAAAGAGAACATTATGAGTACAAAACGAATTTACTGAGCTCGGCCTATTTGAGCTATGAAATTATAGACGGACTTACGGCAAAAACCGCTTTCGGGACTACTTTGGAACAGCGTAAACGAACCAGATATGACGGCACTTTACATCATGCATCGGGAGCAAGCCGTGCCGCCTATAATTTGCAAAACAGGTTTAACACAAGGCTGATTTCAGATAATACGCTGGATTATTTTAAAACATTCGGCAATCATGAATTCAATGTACTGGTAGGCGCAACTTTCCAAAGAAGAGCATCTGAAAACAGTAGCGTTTCGGGTAATGGGTACTCCAATGATTTACTTAAAAACTTACAAGGCGCAACCTCTATTTCAAGCTATGAAGAGATCAATTATGAAAGAAAGAAGATTGGATATTTTGCCAGACTTGGTTATGCTTTCGCAAACAAATACCTGGTAAATGCTTCCTTCCGACGGGATGGTAGTTCGGTTTTTGGTATAGATTCAAAATGGGGCAACTTCCCTGCGGTATCCGTAGGTTGGAATGCACACCTTGAAAATTTCCTGGCTAACAGTAGTTTGATCAGCCGGTTAAAGTTTAGAGTCAGCTACGGTCTTACGGGTAATGAGAATTTCAATGTAGGGGATGACATCATCAATGCGTACCCCTATCTGGCACTGTTAAATACTTCCAACGCTGTTATTGATGATAATGTTACTGCGGGTGTTTCAGCCCGAAACATAGCAAACACATTACTGCAATGGGAAGCATCAAAAGAATTCAGTCCGGGGCTTGATTTTGGGTTTTTGAATAATAGAATCACAGGTTCTTTTGATTATTACGTGCGAACAAGTGATAAATTACTATTGGAAAACCCGGTTTCTTATGTTACTGGATTTAGTGGTGGTATTGTGAATTTAGGAGAAGTAGAGAATAGAGGAATAGAGTTGGAATTGAGAACCAAAAATATCGCTACTGCGAAGTTCGGATGGAGTTCAACACTAATTGCTTCCACCAACAAAAATGAATTAATCAGTTTTGGTGAATCAAACGGTGCGCTTTTAGAAGACACCTATGGTAGAAACTCACAATGGATAAACTTGATTGGCTATCCTATCTCATCTTATTATGGCTATGTAGTAGATAGAGAACTACCCAATAAATATATCAACACACCGTACCATCCAATCAATAGTTCAAGTCAGGATATCATCGTAAAAGACTTAAATGGTGACGGTTTAATTACGGATGAAGACAAGGCGCTCCTTGGCGATCCGTATCCGGACCTGATATGGAGTTTTACCAATGAATTTCAAATTGGCAATTTTGACTTTTCTGTTATGATTCAGGGAAGTCAGGGTGCGGAAGTGAAAAATATAGGCGACGAATATTTCTTCAATTGGTTTGGCAATCCAACCGTAGACCCCGCCCAGGTAGTGGCAGATGGGGTTGTGCCTCATGAATCGTTCATCCAGGAAAAAGTGCTCACCAATCTGGTTGTTCAACCCGCAGGTTACTTTTCATTACGAAATGTGAATATTGGTTACAACTTCTCAAAGCGCCAATTATCCCGCTTGGGTATTGATAATGCCAGAATTTATGTTTCCGGTCAGAATTTGATCTATAAGACATCCGATTTGTACCACGGCTTCAACCCGGAATTTATAGACGATTCTAATCCCAGAAAATACGGAGAACAAAGAGCAGGAACGCCTTTGTTCAGAACCATGTCAGTTGGTGTGAATATCAATTTTTAATTTAAAAAATCCTGATTATGAAATTTTATAAAAAAATAAGTATTGCACTAATTGGGCTTACTTTTTATTGTTGTGAACCAAAGGAGTTTTTAAATCCATTGCCGGATACCGCTGTTGTAGCTGATGCATTTTTTTCTACAGATGCTGATGTATTAGCTGGTATTATCGGAATCTATGACGCCATTCAGGGGGTCAATGAAAATACAAATACTAGTCTTATATCTTCCAACAGAGGTGTGCAATTTGAATACCTCTTAACCGAGCATCGTTCTGATAATACCCGGTCTGCAACGCTCGAAGGCTCTAAGGCGGATTTTCACCGGTATTTAGCCGATCCAAACAACGTCCAATCAGAGGATTACTATCAATCTATGTATGAGATTATTTTTAGAGCAAATAATATCCTGAATTACATAGATGTTGCTAATGCGGGCAATAGAGCAAAATATAGTGCTGAAGCAAAGTTTTTGAGAGCGTATGCCTATTTCAATCTGGTTCGATTGTATGGCGATGTGCCTATGGTAACCAAAGTGGTTGGCCCTTTGGATAATGAAGCGCTTTTTACGCGCGTGGCTAAAGCGCAGATCTATCAGCAAATTGCCGCAGATTTACAAGAGGCGATTAATAACCTGGATAATACTTATAAGTCCAGGGCCTCTAAAGCGGCAGCACAAGGTCTTTTGGCCAAGGTTTATCTGACACAGGATGATCGCAATTATTCGGGTGCTGCGCAGCTATGCCAGGATATTATGGGCAGCGGAAAATTTGCTTTAGAAGCCAATTTTAGTGATGTCTTCTATAATGAATTAAATGATGAAATAATTTTTGCCATTCAATATCAGGCTGGGAATACCCAGGAAAGCCAAAGTTTCTCCTCTGAATTTACGTCGGCATTCCGCCAGGGCCGGGAAGATGGCCTCAATATAATCGACAATCCCGGTCTTATCTCAGATTTTGCTACATACGGCGGGAATAGAACAGCGGCCTCCTATATAACTTTTGGTACTTCAAATGAGTGCATCAAATTTTTGCCTGAAGGCTCTGATGTCACGACTACGCCACCTACTTATGGCTCAAATGCCCGTGATGCAGGTAATGACTGGATTATTTTGCGCTATGCAGATGTGTTGCTTATGCACGCAGAAGCAATTTTAGCCGGAGGCGTTGAAACAACCGACGCGTCTGCGATTGATTCTTATATGGCAGTTCGGACAAGAGCCGGTTTTGACCCCGTAACCGATCGCCCTTCGGTACTCACCAAAGATGCGTTGCTTGTAGAAAGACGGGTCGAATTGGCTTATGAAAATCAACGTTTTTTCGATTTAGTTCGATTCGGAGTTGCAGATGCCGTATTGGGAGCACACGCTGCTCAAATGGGCTACGGTAGTTATAATGCCAGGAAATTATTACTCCCAATCCCATCAAGAGAAATTAATTTAAGTAATGGTCTCTTGACTCAAAATCCTGGATATTGAAATTCTGCATAACATTTAAAAATGTGAAGTATGAAAAAGAACATTCTATTTTTCCGCAAATCAACTATACTTTATTTAGCCGCATTTTCACTTAGTTTTTTTATTGGTTGTGAAAAAGCATTTGAATATGACTTGCCTGAGGCTAATTCTAAAATTGACACCGTTTTACCTAAAGCCGATTTTTCTTATATCCCCGACGCGGATGATTTCAGGACGATTATTTTCAGTGACCTTTCTACTGAATCTACCCGATTCCTCTGGGATTTCGGTGGCGGCGTTACATCAACAGAGCGGGATCCTTCGCACACTTTTCCGGGCGAAGGCACTTACCCGGTTACGCTAACGGCAAGCGATGAAAATGGCGCCTCAAATACTATAAAAAAGGATGTTGTAGTCGTAGACCTGTTCGTGGCTATTACACCCGACGTTTTAAACGGCGATTTCGAAGGCGGTACAAATAATTGGAAGTTTTCGACATTCACCGGCGGAACTACCAATCCGTTCAATACCAGTTCCGACGGATCCTGGTTGGACATCAACGGCATGGACACCGGTGCTAAAACAGGTGGCGCCAAATGGACGATGGCTACATCGGCAGGCGCTTACCTGAGCTCCAATACACGGTATGCTTACCAGGCAATTGTTGTATCGCCTAACACGGAATATATTTTAGAATATGAATACGCTATAAAAACTCCCGCAGAACAGCCTGGTGTTGCTCCGGGTGGTAATAGAATTATCGGGGGAATTATTGATGGCCACTATGAAGATGGCGCTGAAGCTATTCCCAAATTTGATGCGGTGCCATTGTTGAGCTATGTCGGTACCGAGGTGCTTGGGAAAGGCGTATTCAAAACCGTTCAGGCGGAGTTTACGTCAAATTCCAGCGGTGAGGTTGCTATTTTGATTTATGCAGTAACGGATGTGGATGCCTACATTGATAATGTCAAGGTTTATCCTAAATAGTATTCAACGCGAATTGTCGGCGTGACTTCGAATCACGCCGACAATAGACGGCAAATAACTGACTATGAATTTTTCAAAAATATTTTGCTGCCTTTTCCTGCTTGCAGGAATGGCAAATTGTAGCAAAAAAAGCACAGACCTTCCGACAGACCCCAACATACCACCGCCAAATTTGGTCGAAGGGGTCGATTATTTTTTACCCCACATCGACCTCAGCCATTGGAAAGTAACCCTGCCCATTGGCAATCCAACTGAAGTGGAACCGCCGGAAATTCTGAACTACGCGACAAGTGAACTCCTGAAGCCCTTCATGTACAACGACTCTACCGACGGCTCCCTGGTTTTTTATACCTATCCCGGCGCGAGTACAGCCAATTCGTCATATTCCAGAACCGAACTCCGGGAGCAGATGGAGCCGGGCAGCAATTCCGTCAACTGGAGTTTTGCACAAGGCGGGCGTATGAAAGGGACTTTGGCGGTGCCGGAGGTCTCGAAAGATGCAAATGGCAAGTCGCACCGGATGATTATCATGCAGATACACGGGCGCCTGTCAAATGCACAGCGCGACCTGATCGGCGCCAAAGATAACAATGCTCCTCCGGTGCTGAAAATATACTGGGTAGAGGGGAAAGTACTGGTGAAAACCAAACAGTTGAAAGACGAGAACACAACAATGCCGGACATCCTGCAAACCGATGCCTGGAAGGACGATCCCGGGCATACCTTCAACCAGTATGTAGGCACGGGCAAATTCACGCTGGAGGTGATCGCTTCAGAGGGTCGTCTGGAGGTTATCCTGAACAACAAAGAATCGGTGGTCTACGACGATCTCCACATGCAGAAGTGGGGCATTTTTGAAAATTATTTCAAGGCGGGCAATTACTTCAGTACGCTGGATGCCGGTGCATTTTCAAAAGTAAAATACTATGCCCTGGAAGTAAGTCACTGACCGGCAATGCGGACTACCCGCCACAAGATTTTGGGTTTCATACATAAATAGAGTACAAATTGGTATAGGCTGAGGCAGGTGCCTCGTCAGTCAGTCTCGATTGAAGACCAGGTGCCTGCCTTTCCTTTTTAACAAAACAAAATGCAACAAAAAATATCCCGACGGCAATGCTTGAAAATGCTCGGTAAAACGGGGGCATTGCTTCCGGTAGCTGATTTATGCCCTTTGTTTAAAAAATACAGCCCACCGACAGCATTCCGACGGGAAATACACATTTTTTCCAAACACCTCCAATGGCTGGACTACGGGGAAATGGCAAAAACTGCTGCTTCAATCGGCTTCGATGGGGTAGATCTCACCGTACGGCCAAAGGGGCATGTGCTTCCTGAAAACGTCGAGACCGATCTCCCGAAAGCTGTTGAAGCAATCCGAAAAGCAGGGCTGAAGGCCGAATTGATCACTACCAGTATCACCAATACCCAGGCTCCGCACACCGAAGCAATTTTGAAAACAGCCAGTGCGCTCGGCATCAAAACCTATCGCCTGGGCTGGCTGGAATACGAAGCTGGAAAACCCATTCCGGAGCAACTGGAGGCTTTTAAAAAACAACTCGCCGAACTCGCCGAAATGAACCAACATTACGGCCTGCACGGCGCTTATCAGAATCACGCCGGTACCGGTGTCGGCGCCGCGCTTTGGGATACCTGGCAAATGATACATGAATTTGATCCCCGTTACCTGGGTGCCCGCTTCGACGTCCGCCACGCTATGGTGGAAGGCATGCATACCTGGGAACTGGGGCTCAAACTTTTGGCGCCTCACATCCGCTCGCTCGATGTCAAGGATTTTGTCTGGGCAGAAACGGACGGAAAATGGTCCGTTGAAAACGTGCCCATTGGCCAGGGCGCCGTGGACTTCGGGCGCTATGTTGCCTTGCTCGACGAATTGCAACTTGATGGGCCAATGACCCTCCACCTGGAATATCCGCTAGGCGGGGCAAATAACGGGGCCAGCCAAATTAGTGTTCCACCGGAACAGGTCATCAAGGCGATGCAGGAAGATTTGATTGCACTTAGAGCATTTGATAGTGCTAAATAAGAATGCTGTTATGCAAGGTTATGTTTTGCCCGTGTCAACCCCACCCCCAACCCCCATAGCCATCAACTTAAGGGTTAAGAGGGGGTGTACAACTTTTAAAATTTCAAATTTTTCCTTTCAAATTTCAAATAGAGCGCTTTGTGAACATCCTTTTTATTTGAAATTGGAAATTGGAAAAGAAAAATTGGAAAAGGGTTTAGTCCCCATGCCCCATCCCATCCCCCCGAGGGAGGGGGCTGATTCCGCAATATTTTTGCTCTCGAATTCGGAATCAAAAAGAAATGTGAGAAGCACCTCCCCGGGGGGGAGGGGATGGGGGTGGGGTTGACGCACAAAACTTTAAAAACAAAAAGAAAAAACAACACATGAAAATCACCGATGCCAAAGTCATCGTAAGTAGCCCGGACAGAAACTTTGTCACGTTGAAGCTTGTGACGGAGGATGGAACATACGGCCTTGGAGATGCTACGGTCAATGGCCGTGAGCTGGCGGTAGTTGCCTATTTGCAGGAGCATCTGATCCCCTGCCTGATCGGTATGGACGCGCAAAACATCGAAGACATTTGGCAATATTTTTACCGGGGCGCCTACTGGCGTCGCGGACCAATCACGATGGCATCCATCGCGGCAATTGATATGGCCCTTTGGGACATCAAAGGCAAACTGGCAAATATGCCGGTGTACCAACTATTGGGTGGCAAATCCAGGAAAGCGGTGCTCGTTTACGGCCACGCAAACGGGAGTACGGAAGATGAAGTAGTCGAACAGGTTGGCCATTATCTTGCGCAAGGCTACAAAGCCATTCGCGTGCAGTGCTCCGTGCCCGGCGTGCAGGATAGCTACGGCGTTTCGGCCGACAAGGCATTTTATGAGCCGGCAGCAGGCGCGTTGCCCGAAGTATGCAGCTGGAATACGGCCAAGTACCTCGACTTTATTCCCGGTATCTTTGAAAAACTACGCGCAACTTATGGCTACGACGTGCAACTGTTGCACGATGTCCATCACCGGCTCACCCCCAATGAAGCCGCCCATTTGGGAAAATCCCTGGAGCCTTTCCGCCTCTTCTGGCTGGAAGATGCCACCCCCGCCGAATTGCAGGAAGGTTTCCGGCATATCCGTCGGCACACCACGACTCCGCTAGCCGTAGGCGAAGTGTTCAACAGCATTTATGATTGTACAACCCTGATCACCGAGCAGTTGATCGATTACATCCGGACAACCAGCACACACGCCGGCGGGATCACCGGCCTGCGAAAAATAGCGGCGCTGGCCGAACCATTTCATGTGAAAACGGGCTGCCACGGCCCCACGGATATTTCCCCGATCGGGATGGCTGCTTGTATGCATTTCAACCTTGCTGTGCCCAATTTTGGTATTCAGGAGTTCATGATCCATACAGAAAAAATAAACCGGGTTTTTCCCGCCGGCTACACCCTGAAAGATGGCTATGTGTACCTGGATGACCAGCCCGGACTCGGCGTCGATCTTGACGAAAAACTCGCCGGACAGTATCCTTACTCCCGAAAATACCTGCCCGTCAACCGATTGGAGGATGGTTCTATGTGGAACTGGTAAAACTTGAATGGATAAAAACGAAACAATGGAAGCCCAAACGAAACAATCCCTGCTGAACAGCTTGCTCAATAAGCTCCTGCTTATTGGCCCGGGCATTTTTGCAATCGGCTACACGATCGGCACCGGCAGTGTCACCTCCATGGTGGTGGCGGGGAGCACCTATGGGATGCAATTGCTGTGGGTATTGTTTCTGAGTTGTTTGTTTTCGTGGGTGCTCATGGAAGCCTATGGCCGCTACACCATCGTTACCGGCGAAACGGCGTTGTTTGGGTTTCGGAAATATTTGAAGTTCGGCAACCTGATCGCTATCCTCATCATTGTCGGGATTTCCTTTGGGCAGCTAAACTCGCTCATCGGCATTCTTGGCATCAGCGCCAATGCCATTTTTGAAACACTGGCGCTTTTCATACCGGCACTCAAAGGCCACGAATACCTGGCCGTTTTGCTCATTGCAATGGCAATCATCGGCGTTATGTATGCGCTCTTGTTGGTGGGGCAATATTCTTTTTTTGAAAAAATACTGTTGCTGTTTGTCACCCTGATGGGGATGTCTTTTTTCTTGTCCCTGTTTATCGTTTTCCCCGATCCCAAAGAAGTTGTCGCCGGTTTTGTGCCCTCCGTACCGCAGGTTGAAGGCGGCAGAATGCTGGTAGCTGCTTTCGTCGGTACGACCATGGCAGCGGCAACGTTTCTCTCCCGCCCGCTTTTCATTTTTGGAAAAGGCTGGACAAAGGCAAATTACAAAGACCAACAAAAAGACGCATTCTGGGCGGCGCTGTTAGTTTTTTTCATCAGCGCGTCCATAATGGCGGTAGCCGCAGGGGCTTTGTTTCACCAGGGCCTTGTGGTGAGCAAGGTGTTGGACATGGTGTACACCCTGGAGCCCATTGCCGGGCGGCTTGCCATTGCCATTTTCTTTTTGGGCACGCTGAGTGCCGGCTTGTCTTCCATCTTTCCAATTCTGATGATCACGCCGCTTTTGCTGGCAGATTACCAGGCAGGCAAGTTGGATACATCCTCCAGGCAATTCAAAATTCTGGCGGCGATAGCCTGCATTATCGGGCTGACAGTACCTGTTTTTGGCGCTAACCCCATTCAGATGCAAATCCTGTCACAGGTGTTCAATGTATTCGTTCTGCCGCTGGTCATTCTCGGAATCATCCTGCTGGTCAATAACCGGAAGATCATGGGCGAACACAAGGCGGGCCTTATCCTGAATATCGGGATGGTATTGTCGATGGTGTTTGCCTGTGTCATTTCATACAACGGCGTGGTAGCTATTTTGGAAAAGTTTAATTGAAAAAAAGATTATGATGCGATTTATATCCTTACCGGTTCAACCTCACTCCGGGCCACACTCCGCCCGGTTCAACCCCACCCCCGGCCCCTCCCCAAGGGGGAGGGGAGTCGCGACGTACACCGTAGAGTACACCAAACCTTTATCTATGGGGTTGACTGAAGTGGTCAACTCTACGTCCCCCCTCCCCCCTTGGGGAGGGGCCGGGGGTGGGGTTGAACCGAGAGGAGTGTGGCCGGGGTTGGTAGCCATAATCCTCCTCTTTCTAGCCGCATGCACCGGCCCCACCAGTCTCGTCCACAACACAGCCGAATTCAACCAAGCCGTGCAAAACGCCAAACCCGGCGACAAGATCACCCTCGCCAACGGCGTGTGGAAAGACGCGGAACTGGTTTTCACCGGTACCGGTACCGCCGAAAAACCGATCACACTCAGCGTACAGGAAAAAGGAAAAGTGACGCTCGAAGGGCAGTCTTTTTTACAAATATCCGGCGAATACCTGGTCGTCGAAGGGCTGGTATTTAAAAACGGCTTTACGCCCACCAGCGAAGTCATTGCCTTTCGCACCGACAACGAAACGCTCTGCAACAACTGCCGGGTCACCGAATGCGTCATCGACAATTACAATAATCCCGAGCGCTTCGAATCGGATTATTGGGTCGGCATCTATGGTAAAAACAACCGTTTTGACCACAACTATCTCACCGGCAAAAGGAATGTTGGCGTCACCCTGGCCGTGCGCCTGAATACGGAAGCAAGCCGGGAAAACAAGCACCGGATCGACCACAATTATTTCGGACCGCGCCCCATTCTGGGTAGCAACGGCGGCGAAACAATGCGCCTCGGCACCAGCCACTACTCGCTCACCAATTCCCAAACGCTGGTTGAATTCAACTACTTCGACCGCTGCAACGGCGAGCACGAGATCATTTCCAACAAGAGTTGCCAAAACACCTTCCGATACAACACCTTTTTCGAATGTCAGGGTACCCTCACCATGCGCCACGGCAACGAAACCCTTGTGGAAAGCAACTACTTTTTCGGCAACGGCAAAGCCAACACCGGCGGCATACGCATCATCAATGAAAAACAAAAAGTCGTCAATAACTATTGTGAAGGCCTCACGGGCTACCGCTTCCGTGGCGCCCTCGTCATCATGAACGGCGTGCCCAACTCGCCCATCAACCGCTACTTCCAGGTCACCGATTCAGAGGCATCCAACAACAGTTTCATCAACTGCGATTACATTCAGCTTTGCGCCGGCAGCGATGCTGAACGCAGTGCCGTACCCGTCCGGACCGTGGTGAACGACAATATTTTTTACAACGAAAAAAAGGACGACCTCTTCACCGTGTATGACGACATCAGCGGCATTTCCTTCAATGGGAATGTGTTGAGCCCGAACATCGGGCCCATCAGCAGTAACGGGTTTACCCAGGCCAAACTCGAATTTTCAAGGGATGAAAACGGCATTCTTTTGCCCGCCGATAAATCTATCAAAGCCGGCATCACGGAAGTGAAGCCCCACGCTACACCTGAAAACACCGGCGTCAGCTGGTATCCCCGGAAGGAGGAGGATGTTTTATTTAACACCGGGAAAACTATTGCCGTACCGCCCGGAACGAATACGCTCTTCGAAGCCGTGAAAAATTCAAGTAGCGGTGATGTGCTGGAACTGGCGGCAGGCGATTACCTGATGACAAAATCGATTGACATTTACCATCCGATTACTGTTCGGGCCAAGGGCGACAAACCAACCATCCGGTTTGAAAAAAACTCGCTTTTCAATATCGAAAACGGCGGAGCGCTTGCTTTGGACAAGCTGAAAATTGACGGCGCCGAATGCCCCGATTATTCCGGCAATTCGGTCATCCGCACCAGCCGCTATTCGATGAACCGCAACTACAAACTGTTTATCGAAAACTGCGACTTCACCGACTTCGATGTGAACCACAGTTTCAATGTTGTACGGATTTATAAAAACACCTTTGCCGATTCTGTGGTGCTGCGCAACTCCACATTTAAAACCATCAGCGGCGCCATTCTCTCGCTCGATGCGGAGACGGACGACATCGGTATTTACAGTGCCGAAAATGTGATTATTGAAAATTGCCGGTTTACCGATGTGGGCGGCACTGCGCTTAACCTCCACCGGGGCGGCCGAGACGAAAGCACCTTTGGCCCGATGTTGTACCTGAGCAATTCCGATTTCACCAACGTGGGGGGCGACAAACGCAACAAAGCGGAGGCTTCGGTCGCCTTGCACGGTGTGCAGCTGGCTATGATTTCGGGATGCCATTTTACCGATTGCCAGCCCTTGAAAATACACCTGGTGGTCGGCGACCCCATCACCAAGATCCGGGAAAGTCAATTTAACAACACGGCTAAAGAGGTGACGCACGACGGCTCGTACAAAGACGAAGAATTGGATTTTAATTAAACCACGCACAACGTCGGCAGGGTTTCAAACCCTGCCGACGTTCACGTACAATGACAAAGATTTGGATTTTAATTAACCCACGCACAACGTTGGCAGGGTTTCAAACCCTGCCAACGTTCACGTACAAAGACGAAGATTTGGATTTTAATTAAACCACGCACAACGTCGGCAGGGTTTCAAACCCTGCCGACGTTACAACCCAGCCAAGGTTACAACGCATGAAATTTTTACTCAAAATAGCGCTCAACATTTTACTGCTCCTCGTAGTGACAGGCTCTGTTTTTTCCCAAAAACACCCTTGCCTTATGCTCACACCGGAGCGCGTGCAAAATATCCGCGCACAATTGGGTACCGCGCCCTTGTTCGACGCCATTCTGGCAGAAACAATGGTGGAAGTGGACGCCGAAATTGCCGCAGGTATTGATGTGCCGGTACCCCGGGATATGGCAGGCGGCTACACCCACGAGCGGCATAAAAGGAACTTTTTCATCCTGCAAAAAGCCGGGGTGCTCTACCAGATCACAACCGATAAAAAATACGCGGTATACGTGCGGGATATGCTGCTGGCATACGCCAAACTGTACCCAACCCTGGGCCTGCACCCGACCAACCGCTCCTACGCTACCGGCAAAATTTTCTGGCAATGCCTCAACGACGCCAATTGGCTGGTGTACGTCAGCCAGGCCTACGACTGCGTGTATGATTTTCTGAAACCTTTGGAGCGAACACTGCTGGAACAAGACCTGTTCCGCCCCCTCGCCGATTTTCTTTCGGTGGGCAATCCGCAGTTTTTCAACCGGATTCACAACCACAGTACCTGGGGCAATGCCGCAGTCGGTATGATCGGGCTGGTGATGCAGGACAAGGAGCTGGTTGACCGGGCCTTGTATGGCCTGAAAACAGACAACATTGCCGAAGGCCAAAAAGACAACGACGGTGGTTTTATCAAACAGCCGGGACAAATCCGGGCCGGTTTTTTGGCCCAGCTCGACGGTTCTTTTTCACCCGATGGCTATTTCACCGAAGGGCCTTACTACTTGCGGTATGCCATTTATCCCTTCCTCCTTTTTTCAAAAGCACTGGCGAACAACCGCCCCGCGCTCGATATTTTCGGATATCGCGACGGCATTTTGAAAAAAGCCGTGTACGCGTTGCTGTACCAAACGGACGCGCAGGGGCAATTTTTTCCCATCAACGACGCCCAAAAAGGGATGTCGTGGCTGGCCAGGGAGGTGGTTACAGCGGTAGACCTGGCTTATTTTAATTGCGGGCGCGATCCGGCTTTGTTATCCATTGCGGCCTTGCAAGGCACCGTATTGCTCGATGAGGCAGGTTTTACCGTGGCACGCGACCTGGCAAAAAATCTGGGGCAACCCTTCCATCAAAAACCCATGGAATTTGTGGACGGCCCCGATGGCAAACAAGGTGGTGTAGGCATTTTGCGCAGCCCTTACGGCAACAACGGCGAGCTCTGCCTGGTGCTAAAATACTCCGCACAGGGCATGGGGCATGGGCATTTTGACAAACTTTCCTATGCGCTTTACGATGAAACTGCCGAGGTCGTGCAGGACTACGGCGCGGCCCGCTGGGTGAATATCGACCAGAAAGGCGGCGGCCGTTATTTGCGCGAAAATGATACCTGGGCAAAACAAACTATTGCCCACAATACCCTGGTGGTGAACGAGCAATCCAACTACGGCGGCGACGTGGAAACCGGTGAGCGCTTCCACCCGGATCGCTATTTTTTCAACACGGAAAACAACGCCGCTCAGGCTGTCAGTGCCAAGGATCAACATGCCTATCCGGGCACACGCATGCACCGGACCATGCTGCTGTTGCGCGATTCAATTTTTGAGAAACCGCTCGTGCTGGATATTTTCCGGGTAAACTCGGAAACGGAAAATCAGTACGATTTGCCTACCTGGTTTCAGGGGCATCTGCTGGCGCAAAATTTTGACTACCAGGCCCAAACTACAACGCGAGCGCCCCTTGGAACTGCCAACGGCTACCAGCATTTGTGGCTGGAGGCCGAGGGGAAATCGCCGGATGGGAATGTGCAAATCACCTGGTTTGGCAGTGGCCGGTTTTTTACCCAAACTACGCTTGTAGCGCCGGATGACGACTTGATCTTTGCCCGACTTGGCGCCAACGACCCGAACTTCAATTTGCGCCCGGACCCTGTTTTTATTCAACGAAAAAAAGGTTTGAAAAACGCCGTGTTCGTCTCGGTGATCGAACCGCACGGGCTGTACACGCCGGTAGCGGAAATTCCTCAAAATCCATTTCCCCATCTGACGGCGTTGAAACTACTTTTTGAAAGCGCAGCTTACACCGCTGTGCAGTTTACTACAAAAAATGGCGCCCTGTGGACGGTCTTGCTGGCCAATGAAAATGCGGCGGAATCAGCGGTACATGAACTGGTTGCAGCCGGAAAAACGTACCGCTGGACAGGCCCGTTTACGGTACTGAAAAACTAGATGGCAGGAATGCCTGACCAATACATTTTTAAAAATTTAAAACAATGAATACTGTGTCAACAAGCAAAGAATTTCTCCACGGCGATCAAATCGAATGGGAAGACGTCGCGCCCGGCATGAAACGCCAGATCATGGGCTTCGACGGGAAGATCATGATGGTCAAAGTGCAGTTTGAAAAAGGCGGCATTGGAACCATTCATGAACACCACCACTCACAGGTTACCTATGTCGAGAGCGGCGAATTTGAGATGACGATTGGTGATGAAAAAAAGGTCCTGAAGGGTGGCGATGCCTTTTACATCCCGCCACATGTTTTACACGGTTGTGTTTGCCTGAATGACGGCGTCCTGATCGATGTGTTCAGCCCGCAACGGGAAGATTTTTTAAACGGATAAAACCAACAACATGAAAATCAACGGACTTCGGTGGTGGATTGTCGGCCTGGTGGGTTTTGCAACCGTCATCAATTACATCGACCGCAATGCCCTCGGCATTATGTGGCCGGAAATCTGGAAAGATATCGGGCTGGGGGAGGGCGAGGCCAAAAATGCCTATGCGGCTATTTCCACCTTCTTCCTGATTGCCTATGCCATCAGCAAAGGCCTTTCGGGGCGGCTCTTCGACCTCATCGGCACCAGGATTGGCTTTGTGGTGTCCATCGTGGTGTGGTCGGTATCGGCGGCGCTGCATGGTTTTGCAAAAAATGTAGTCAGCTTCAGCATTTTCCGGGCCATGCTCGGCCTGGGTGAGGCAGGCAACTGGCCCGGTGCCACGAAAGCCAATGCCGAATGGTTTCCCATAAAAGAACGGGCGCTGGCACAAGGGATTTTCAATTCCGGCGCATCGATTGGGGCTATTGTTTCAGCGCCGCTGATTGCCGTTGTTTTTACCTGGCTGGGTTGGAAAATGACGTTTATCGTGTTGGGCAGTTTGGGTTTGCTTTGGCTTATTCCCTGGCTACTGCTCAACCGGGGGACGCCGGAAACGCACCCGTTTTTGTCGGAGGAGGAGCGGAAGTACATTCTCGAAGGTGCTGTCATTGAAAACGCAGCCACTCCGGAAGCGGAGGACCGCCGCCTCGGCTATGGCGAATTGGTGCGCTACAAACAATCCTGGGCAGTAATGCTTTCCCGGTTTTTGATCGATCCAATTTGGTGGATGTTTGTGATCTGGCTGCCGATTTACCTGAACGAAGCCTTTGGGTTCAATGTGAAAGAGATCGGTTTTTTTGCCTGGGTACCTTACGTCGGTGCGGCACTTGGCAGCATTTTCGGCGGTTGGCTGGCCCGGCGCATGATCCAAAACGGCGACTCGGTCGACAAAACCCGGAAACGGATATTCATTTTTTCGGGGTTCGTGATGTTGCCCGGGCTGGTAGCCGGAGCCTTTGCCAACGATCCTGTAATGGCCGTGGTACTGATCGCCGTGGTGCTGTTTGGTTTTCAAATGGCTATCGGAAATCTGCAAACCCTGGCCAGTGATTATTTCTCCGGAAAATCAGTCGGAACCCTGGCCGGCATGGGCGAATTCGCGGCCGCGCTGGGCTCCATTTTGCTTTCCACCTTTCTTATTCCCTGGCTTTCTGAAATCAGTTACCTGCCGGTTTTTATACTCGGAGCGGTATTGGTGCCGCTGGGGCTGGGGGCAGTATT
Source organism: Lewinellaceae bacterium (assembly GCA_020636075.1). Classification (GTDB taxonomy): domain Bacteria; phylum Bacteroidota; class Bacteroidia; order Chitinophagales; family Saprospiraceae; genus M3007. The sequence continues at coordinate 875,471 of JACJYO010000003.1, forward strand.
TGTGCTGGGTGGAAAAATTGAACGGGTAAAACTCAATTAGACATAAATAAATCCTATTGCACTGCTAATCAATATTTAAAATTATCAATCATGGAATTAAAAGGAAAAACAGCCATCGTAACCGGTGGCGGTCGTGACATCGGGCGCGCCATATCTGTCAAACTGGCCTCCATGGGGGCAAATGTGGTCATCAACTATTTTAACAACGCTACGGAAGCCGAAGAGACACTGGCAATCATACGGAAGCAAGGCGGTCAGGCCATTGCGGTGAAAGCCGACCTGACGAACTGGGATGAGTGTTTCCGGCTCTCCGAGGAGGCCCGGAAAGCCTTCGGAAAGGATATTCATATTCTGGTGAACAATGCCGGAGGACTGGTCGCGCGCAAAAACTTGTGCGATATGGACGAGGCGTTTTGGGATTTGGTGATGTCACTAAATCTGAAATCCGTATTCATGATGCATAAGGCGGTGGTCAACCACATGCCGGAGGGCGGCGCTATTGTCAACCTGGCCTCGCAGGCCGGACGTGATGGCGGTGGTGGCGGCGCCTCGGCGTACTCGACCTCCAAAGGTGCAGTGATGACCTTCACTCGCGCCATGGCAAAAGAACTGGGCCCACAGGGTATCCGGGTGAATGCCGTATGCCCGGGTTTGATCGGCACGAAGTTTCACGACACGTTCACACCGGATGCCGTGCGGGAAAAAGTAGCCGGCATGACGCCGCTACGGCGGGAAGGCACCCCCGAAGAAGTGGCGAACCTGGTCGCCTGCCTGGCATCATCGGAAACATCGTTTGTCACCGGAGCCAATTTTGACATCAACGGCGGGCTTGCGTTTTCGTGAAAAAGGAGAGAAAGTATTTGGCTCTGTAAGGATGAATTATGCGAATCTGGGGCTAAACCGGCAATGTTACCTTTGAATAAAGCCCGTAGGGCTGACATTATAGTAGAAAATGGTTGTCTCGCAGTGTTCCAAACGCCGTAGGCGTGCCATTATAATGCCGCACCTACGGCGCTATTATTTCAATGGTCATAAATTTCTACTAAAATGACAGCCCTACGGGCTTTGGCGGAGGTAAAAAGAATTCATTTAACCCCATGATTCCCATAAATTTTGAATTGAATAAAAAACCCCCGAATTCTTCAGCCTTGAAGAATTCGGGGGTTCAACTTAGGTTGAAACAAAATTTAAGAACAACCCCTAAAAATTAAACGACAACCGGCCAAAAATAAACCGGCCCTGGAAGCCAAACTGCTGGGAGCGGCGGCTGTACAGAAACTGGCCGGTACCCTGGTTGGCCGGGATGTTTTCATCCGGGTAAATATCGAGCAGGTTGTTGGCGCCGACAGTAAGCCGCATATTGTTCAGCAATTGATACCCCACACTCAGGTCGGTAACAACCTTGCCGGCAAACACCTGTTGGTTGGCCGCTGTATTCGTCGCCTCCGTTACTTCACCGAAATATACGTTTTGCAGGAAGGCATTAAACTTGCCCAAAGTCAGGTTGAACGACAGGTTCAACTTCGTTCGGGGTACGGCTTTTTCCAGGAAAATACGGCTGGTTTCGTCAAAATAGACGTCTTCCAGGCCTTCCAGTTCGCGGGAGGTTTGCACATCACCGATCTGCTCTGTTTTGGAAAATGTAGCGGCAAGGCTGGTATTCAAACTGTTGGCATTATTTATCCGCCAGCTGTGGGTGACTACAACATCCAAACCCCTGGTGCGGGTATCGATCGCATTGGCGAAGAACGTAGCGCTTTCCGAATTGGCAGCGGCAAACAGCGTGGCCAGTTCAGCCTGCTGTTCGGGCGTTTTGCCGTCGCTGGGGTCAAAAGTGCCGGTAAGGACCACCCGGTCATCGATATCTACCTGGAAGGCGTCGACCGAAAGGGTCAGGTTGGCATCCGGGATGCGCCCGGTGATACCACCGGTGAAGCTGACTGAAGTTTCCTCCTTCAATTTCGGAATACCCAGAATTCGGGCGATCCGGGAGTTGTTGCTAAAGGTGCCCACCTCATACGGGATGCCGTCGATGAAAAGGGTCGACGTTGAATTGAAATAGATCTGGTGCAGCGAGGGCGCGCGAAAACCTGTGCTGGCAGCAGCGCGGATCGACCAGTTGTCGGTAATTTTATAACGACCGGTGGCTTTGTAATTGAAGGTCGAACCAAAGTCGCTGTAGTTTTCAAAACGCAGGGCGCCGCTCAGCAGGAAGGCCTCGGTAATATCTACTTCGGCATCGGCATACGCGGCAACGCTGTTGCGGAACTCACTCAGCTCATTCGAGGGCCGGAAACCCGGGAAAACCTGGGCGCCACCCGGGCGCACGCGTCCGAAAAAGTCGCGGACCAAATTGGCATCCGGGGTAGTTGGGCCGACCACTGCGCCGTTCACATCATAACTGGCCCAGGAGTTTTCGTTGCCTGCCATGATCTCATATTTTTCCACACGGACTTCAGCGCCCATAGCCAGGTTCAGACCCTGGAGCACATTGTCGTAGAAGCGGCGCAGGTCGAAGTTGGTAGTGTTTTGTGTAAAAGCAAAGCCACCGGCGTCAAACTCAAACGGCGTGGCATTTTGCAAAGTGGCATTGTTCGAATTTTGCACGTTATAGCGGAAACTGTTGGTGCCAAACGTGTTGCTGAAATCGGCCTCCCACTCCTTCAACTGGCCGCGAATCCCGGTTGCGATCGATTTGTCCAGAATGTCGGTGTGGATTTCCGGCAAAAAACCGTTTGGATACGCCGGCGAATAGGTGCGGTTTTGGTGTGGCAAACGGTAGAAACCGGTAGCCAGACCGTCGCGGCTGCTCAGCCCACCAAAGGCGTAAAACTCGGCATTGTCGCCGATGGGCATGCTCATGTTGGCAAAAAAGCGGCCACCCCGAACCTGGGATTGCCCGACCCGCATGTTGAAGTCGGTACGCTGCAGGCCGCGGGCTGCCATTTCGGCTTCGCTGACATCGGCCAGCAAGGGGCCAGAGGCACTCATCAGGGTGGTGTTGTCGGCATTTTGTATGGCAGTAATTTGATCGGACGTCAGGTAGTTCAACTGCAAGGCATACGACCGGTAATCGTCTACGTCCATTCGGCTGGGATCAAAACCATCTGCCGCATACAGCCGCTCGGCGCCGTTAAAAACGCCAAAGATCTGCCCGGTGAGCTCTTTCATCCGGCTCGTCCAGCCACGGCTTTCAAAGTTGCCGGTAAAATTGATGTAGCCACCTTCACGTCCCAGCGGCAGGCCGTAGTTGAGGCTCAGGTCGTATTGTTCGCCATCTAGCCCGCCGGTGAAAAAGTTGGAACCTTCCGAGGCATAGGCGCCGGTTGTGAAATTGGCGCTAAGTTGGTTTACATCTTCCCGCATAACCAGGTTGATCACACCGGCAATGGCATCAGAACCGTATTGTGCGGCGGCACCGTCGCGCAGCACCTCGATGCGCTGGATCGCAGCGGCGGGCAGTGCATTCATGTCGGTGCCCACATTGCCACGGCCAAAGGTGCCGTTAATATTCACCAGGGAGGAAGTGTGGCGGCGTTTTCCATTGATCAGCACCAGCACCTGGTCGGGGCCCAGGCCGCGGAGTGCTGCCGGGTCGAGGTGGTCGGTACCATCGGAAATAGTCTGGGTATTGGAGCTGAAGGAGGGGGCCACGTAGTTCAACATTTGGTTGATATTGGTCTGCGGAGAGCTAAGACTCAGCGTTTTGATATCGAGTACATCAACCGGTACGGAACTTTCCAGTTTGGTGCGCCCGGCGCCGCGCGAACCGACAACCACTACTTCGCCCAGGAGTTCCAGGTCTGATTCCAATACAATTTGGAGATCAGCACCGGTAATCGCTACCTCCTGCGGCTTGTAGCCAAGGTAGGAAACCAGGATTGTTTTGGTTCCTGCAGGCACCCGGATCGAGAACTTTCCGTTCACATCGGTTGCGGCGCCGATAGTTGAGCCTTTGGCTTTTACGGTAACCCCGATTTGAGGTTCTCCATTGGCGGTCACAGTACCCGTTACGGTAGTCTGTGCTGTCAAAAACATTGTGCAAAACAATAGTCCTGACAGGAGTAACAGTTGCTTCATTTTGAATTGAATTTAGTGAATAATTAGAGCAGGGATTAAAGGAGAATTGTTCAAGATAGCGCATTTTTCCCGGTACTTAACAACGTAATAGCGTTTTTCACAAGAGTGCAATGTGGTGCAAGCGAAGATCGGACCCGGCCGTTACTGCTCTAACGTCACATTTTTCCGCTTCAAATTCAACTACAGCGCCCCGGGATGTTCCCTCCTGAAGGAACATCCCGGGGCGCTGTAGTTGAATTTGAAAATTGGGCTTTTGAAAAGAAAAATTGGAAAAATATGTAGCCTATTAATGCCAGAAGTTGCTGGTGGGGCAGCCTGAATTTTGAACAAAAATCCTTACCGGAGCATCCGTCGCAGTACTAAACCCATGCCCGCCGACCAACGTTTCTCCGTAAACAAATTACGGTCGCCGGTACTGCTGGTCAATTCACTGCGGCCCATCAGCGCAAGCCCGGCTGCCCACCTGGAATTGCGGTACATCCAGGCAATGCTGCCGGTGGCTGACAGGGTGCCGCTGTTGCGGTAGGGCAGGTCGTCCAGCGCAAAGGTTTGGTCTCCGATTGTTGCCGAGCCGGAATGACGGGACACCAGGCCAATTGCCAGGCCCGCCGCTGCTTCCAGCTGCCAACGCGATCCGACCGGAAAAGCCAGGCCTGCCACCACGGGTACCTCAATGTGCCGGTAACGGTTGTAGCGTGTTGCTTTTGTAGTGCTCAACACCTTGACCTCGCCCGGGCCGAATACGTTTTCGATAGAGCCATCCGGGTAAATAATGCGTTCCAGCAATAGATTGGAGTCGGGGCGGGTGCTTTCCGTCGTTTGTACGCTACGGCGCACATCGGTCCACTGGGCGTATTGAATACCGGTTTGAATAAATAAATGCCGGTTCAATTGCCGGCGTACATCCAGCCCACCCTGAAACATATCCAGGGTTTTCTCCTCCTGGTTTCGTACGGCCACATAATCGGGCATACCCGAGCGCCGCACCTGGTTTGTCCCAAAAATAACCTGTGCGCCCACCGACCATTTGGGGGCTTTACGACGCTTGTATCGTTCGGCCGGAGGGATTTGTGCAACGGGTTTTAACGAAAATTCCGGCTTGGCTACCGATTTGGGTTTAGCGACCGGTTGGGGTTTGACGATCGCGAGGGGGTGGGTGTCCGCTTTGTGTTGGGCGACCGCAAGGGTCGCCCCTACGGTAGATCGCACGGTGGTGGCATCCGAAGCATTGGGAATATGCGACGTTTCGGGTTTTTCCGTTGCCGGTTGAATATCGTTGGCAGGTGATGGGGTTTCAATTACATGCGATGCCCCGTAGGGGCGACCCTTGCGGTCGCCCGCAAAAACATGGTCGTCCGCAGACCCATGGTCGCCCTTTGAAACCCGGTCGTCTGATATAATCTGGTCACCCGTTGTTATCTGTTTCGCTACAGGTTGAGCGGACCACCACCAGGTTGCGCCACCACCGAGCAGTAGGGCGAAACCCGCTGCCCAAAACCACCATACGAGCCCGCGGCGCTTGGGTTGTTTACGCCGGCGCAATTCCAGGTCCGTCCAGGCAGCTTCCACATCGAAATCGGCTGCCGAGTCGGGGAGTTTATTTTTCAAAGCCTTGTCAAACGAGTCCTTGTTCATATTGCCGGAGTAAGGGTTTGAGTTTTTGTTTTAGTAGCTGCTTGGCGCGGGTCAGTTGGGAGCGGGAAGCACTTTCGGTAATTTGGAGCGCGGCGGCAATTTCGCGGTGCGACCAGTTTTCAAAAACAAACAGGTTAAGCACTTGCCGGTAACCTTCAGGCAGTTGCCGGATGGCTTCCAGGAGTTGGGTTTCTTTCAGTAGTTCGAGGTCGGCATCGCTGAAATCTGTTTCGGGGAGTTCTGACGGTAATTCCTGCCAGGGTTCGTGTCGCCGGTTTTTGCGCATGATCTGCAACATCGTGTTGACACTCAGGCGGTACAGCCAGCCTTCAAAGGCCCCTTTTTGGGGGTCGAACAGCACTATTTTTTCAAAGACCAACACGAAAGCCTCCTGCAAAAAATCGAGGGCTTGGGGCTCGTCGGTCGCATACCGGCGGGCGATGGCCAGCACCTTCGGGGCAAAGTAGCTGAACAGCGCTTTTTCCGAAGCCGGACGGCCCTTTCGGCAGCCTTCGATAATTTGCAGGAGTTGGGTTTCGTGCATGTTGATTACCTACTGAATGATGGCGGTAAGGGTTATGGTGCAATTCTGGTAGATGTTGTTGCCCGGCGTTTCAGCAATGAGCACATTGTTCAGTTTGAAAATGACCAATTCGCCCGGTTGTGTTCCTACTTGGATGGCGTCTACATTGTTGGTACCACTTTGAATCTGTATGTCATAATAAACGGGCTGACCAAAAAGAGTACGCTGGACGCTGACACCCCAAAGTGGATCGGCAGGATTCTGGTTCCAGTCGAGAAAGGCAAATTCATAGTTCACCTTGTTCCCGTTACCCTGATTGTCAACGGCTCTTATCCACAAAACATCCGAGCCGGCCGGAGTTGGCCCGACCTCAGCTGTGGCATTGTTGATAAATTTTTGTGTGCCGTTCCCGAAATCAATCAACACTCCGGTATTCAGCTGGACATCACAGGCAACAACATTGCCAAAATTAACCTGCTGGCTAACAGGTAGCATCAGTGTCTGGCTGGTTTTAAGCGAGTCGAGGTCATAGCCGACCAGTGTAACGTCGGTGCCACCGCAGTTGGCTATTGCGCCGCTAAAACTACCGTCGGCCGGATCAATCAGGATGGGGAAATTTCCCGCGGCCTGGTTATTTGTCCAGGCAAACACATGCCCATTTGTCACCGGTTCCTGGGCGCAGTTGAGCAGGGTGCCGCTCACTTCTACCCAATCGGTGGTCCAGTCCAGGGAAAAAATCCCCAGATCGGTATCGGTACTGAACGGGCCGATTGTTTGGGTAAATACGACATTGCCGCATTCATTGATGACTTCAAGCACCAGCGTTTCGTTGGCGGGCACTTTGCCTTCGAAATAGCCGCTTGCGGAAGGTATTCCGCTTCTGCTGGCGCCATTGGGTCGTGTGATCCGTACTTCTACAGCCGGGTGTGCGCTGCCGATACGGAGTATCCCTGAAATTTGCACAACCGGGAAACCCGCGTCACAATTCCACCAGCTGAAGTGGCTGACGTAGCCTTTGTATTCTGAGCCATTGAGCACTGCACTGCCTTCTTCTTTCCAGATGCCGGTGGCTTCATCAATGTACCAGAGTGGAATTTCAGCCGGTGCATTGGACAGCCGGTCGGCGGGCACCGGAACGGTGATCTTGGCAGGCTCTCTGAGTTGCAACCTGGCGCCGGCGGGCGTTTCCAGCAGGGCATGGATCATGCCGAAACTGTGCAACACCTGGGCTTCGCCGGTAGCAGCCTGGCCTAGAAAAGAAGCAGGGATCATTTGATTGGTTTCCGGTTTGGAGGGGTCGAGGTAGGTCGCGTATACCAGCACCGGCCCGTTGTAAGGCTGTCCGGCAGCATCTACAAAACCATCACTCGGGAAGGATATCGTGCCACCGCCCGGCACATCAACCTGGGCGCCGGTACCGCTGTTCAGTTGTCCGGCCAGGGTTTTGGTGCGCAGCGTGACTTTCACACGGCCTACATCACCTGCTTTGGTAGAAAAACTGGATAAGGAAGGGAAAAAACCGGCTTTTTCAACTTGCACAAACGGCTGGATTTCATTGGCCAGTCCGTTGAGTTCAAAGTAGCCATTTGCATCAGTCTGGATTTGGTTGGTGCCCATGCGGACTGTTGCTGCTTCAAGGGGAACCCCGGATTCATCGACGACAAAACCGATGACACCGGTTTGGATTTTAACGGTCGGAATGGGCGGGATGATGACGTCGGTTTGGTCGGTACTGTCTTTGCGGCATCCGGCTAAAGCAGCAACGGCAATACCCAGCAGAAACAGGTGTTTTATAGAAAATTTCATGTTTTTCTGTCGTGTTAAAAATGGTAAAACGAAAGGTTTTGTGCGCACAGGTTACTGGTACTATGCATCCTTTCGGAAAACGCTGCGCAAGGTGAGTGAAAAAATTTGTGTTGAGCATCACCCAAAATTGTGACGCAAATGCGAACAAGGTTTATTGTTTGTGTTTAAATCGCACTACTGGACATTTTTATGTCGCACAGATTTCACGCAGAATTTTCCGTGTAAAATCTGTTCGACATAAAAATGTCCAGTAGTATGGTTTAAATCGCATATAGATTTTTGGTTTTTCAATAGTTTAATGCTCTCATGTTTTTTCAAAACCAGCCGATTGATTTTTGAAACTAACTTTAGGCCAACGGATTGGGGGCAAAAAATTCAAATCATACGCAAAACGAAAAACATGAATCACCGTAAAATCTTCTATTGGTCCATCACCGTTGCCCTGGCGGGCTTTCTGTTTGGTTTTGATACCGTTGTCATTTCCGGCGCCGACCAATCGCTTCAGGATTTATGGCAAAACGGGGAATTGTTTCACGGTTTCGTGGTGATGGCCTCTGCGCTGTGGGGGACCGTGCTGGGCGCTTTTTTCGGCGGTATCCCGACCGACCGCCTGGGACGCAAAAAGACGCTGTTTTGGATCGGGGTGTTCTATTTTGTTTCGGCAGTCGGTTCTGCATTGGCCGGTACGCCCTGGGTGTTTGCTTTTTTTCGCTTTCTGGGCGGCTTGGGCGTCGGTGCGTCCACGGTAGCTGCGCCGGCTTATATTTCTGAAATTGCACCGGCTAACAATCGGGGCAAACTGGTGGCTTTGTACCAGTTCAACATCGTTTTTGGTATTCTCATCGCTTTTTTGTCGAATTATTTGCTGAGTGGCATTGGCGAAAACGCCTGGCGCTGGATGATTGGTGTGGAAGGCATTCCGGCATTTATTTACACGCTAATGGTGCTGACGGTACCGCGCAGTCCACGCTGGCTATTGGTAAAAAAACACGACCGGGAGGCTGCCGCCAAAACCCTGCGCCTGATTGATCCCGGAATGGATGTGGACGCTGAAATGCAGCGCATTCTTGCCGATCATGCGGAGACCGATAAATCCGAAACGATTTTCAGCAACCGCTACCGCTTCCCTCTGGTGCTGGCTTTCCTGATCGCTTTTTTCAACCAGTTTTCGGGAATTAACGCCTTCCTGTACTACGCTCCCCGAATATTTGAAATAGCCGGTCTGGAAAAAAGCGCCGCCCTGCTGAGCAGTGTGGGTATTGGCTTGACCAATCTTGTCTTCACCCTGATCGGGCTGGCTATGATCGATCGTTTCGGGCGACGCCAACTTATGTACATCGGCTCGGTTGGCTATATCATCTCCCTTTCGCTGGTGGCAATTGCTTTCGCTATGGGAATCAAGGGTATGGCTGTACCGATCTTCCTTTTTCTTTTCATCGCTGCCCATGCGATAGGCCAGGGCGCCGTCATTTGGGTGTTCATTTCTGAAATATTCCCAACGCATTTGCGGGCACATGGGCAGGCATTCGGCAGCTCGGTGCATTGGGTGCTGGCGGCAGCCATCCCCTCCCTGGTGCCGGTGTTGTTCAGCTCGATCGGGGCCGCGCCGGTATTTGCATTTTTTGCTTTTATGATGCTGTTACAGCTGCTGTTCGTTTGGCGGATGATGCCGGAAACAAAGGGCGTTTCGCTGGAAGACCTGGAAAAACAACTGATGATGTCAAACCCGGCAAACCTGGATCCACCTTTTCTCAAAAAATAATAGCGTATGTCTGCACCGACGATCATTTGCTTTGGAGAAGTACTTTGGGACCTTTTGCCAACCAGGCGAATAGCCGGTGGTGCTCCCATGAATGTCGCCTTTCACGCGAACCAACTGGGTTTGCGGGCCCACATGATCAGCAAAGTTGGTGATGATGAATTGGGGCAGGAACTCAAGCGATTTCTGACTGGCAAGGGCGTTTCAACAGACATGATCCAAACCGATGAGACGTTCCCGACCGGCATTGTCAAGGTGACCCTGGAAAATAACAGTTCGCCCAGTTATGAAATTGTCAGCCCGGTTGCCTGGGACTTTATCGAGATCAGGGAATCGGTCAAAAAAGCTGTGGGCGAAGCCGATGCGCTGGTTTTTGGCAGTTTGGCTGCCCGGACGGAGCGCACTAAAAAAACGCTGTTTGAATACTTGGAGGCGGCATCGCGCCGGGTATTTGACGTTAATCTGCGCGCGCCTTTTTTTTCGCAAAGCCTGATCGAAACACTGCTGGCTAAAGCCGATATCGTCAAGATGAACGACGAAGAACTTGCCCGCATCGCCGCCTGGCAAGGTGTGGCGGGTGCTGAAAAAAGTCAGCTGGAGTTTGTTAAAAACAAATTCGGGCTCGAACTCATCATCCTGACTAAAGGTAAAGATGGCGCCATGTGTCTGAACGATTCAGGCTTGTACAGCCATCCGGGCTTTCGCATAACCGTGCAAGACACCATCGGCAGTGGCGATGCCTTTTTGGCTGCTTTTCTGAGCCGCTATTTGAACGGGGCCGCACCGCCGGAATGCCTGACTTTTGCCGGAGCCGTTGGCGCCCTGGTCGCCACCCGGGAAGGCGGCACACCGGAAATCAGTGCATCGGAAATCCGGGCACTGATGGATCAAAACCTGTAATCTGAACTTGAAATTGCCATGCATAAATCATTTGCCTTCTTTGCGATAGTCCTGATCACCTTTTTAGCGCCGGCTTGTAATGAAAAAAAACAAAAGGGTCAGCCGGAAAAAACGACCGGAACCACTTCCTGCCAGGAACCACACCGTCCGCAATTCCATTTTTCCCCAAAAGAAAAATGGATGAACGACCCCAATGGCATGTTTTTTTACGATGGCGAATACCATTTGTTTTACCAGTATTACCCAGACAGCACCGTTTGGGGGCCCATGCATTGGGGGCATGCGGTGAGTACCGATCTGACGCATTGGACGCATCTGCCAATCGCGCTGTACCCGGATTCGCTGGGGTATATTTTCTCCGGAAGCGCGGTGGTCGACTGGAATAACACAAGTGGTTTTGGAAAAGATGGTGCGCCGCCTTTGGTAGCCATTTTTACGTACCACGATGCCGTGGCAGCAGAAGCCGGGCGTACCGATTACCAATACCAGGGCATTGCCTACAGCACCGATAAGGGGCGCAACTGGACCAAATATGCCGACAATCCGGTTGTTCCCAATACCGAAGACCTGCGGGATTTTCGCGACCCGAAGGTGTTTTGGCATGTAGCATCCGAACAGTGGATTATGGCTTTGGCGGTTTACGACCATGTGGCCATCTGGGGTTCAAGTGACCTGAAACACTGGAATCATTTGAGTGACTTCGGGAAGACGTGGGGCGCGCATTCCGGTGTTTGGGAGTGCCCGGACCTGTTCCCCATGCCTGTGGAAGGTACAGGAGATACAAAATGGGTGCTACTGCTGAGCATCAACCCCGGTGGACCGTTTGGCGGTTCTGCCACGCAGTATTTTGTCGGCAATTTTGACGGAAAACAATTTACCCTGGACCAATCCTTTTCTTCAACAGTGAGCGCCGAAAATGCGGTGTGGCTCGATCGCGGGCGCGACAACTATGCCGGAGTAACCTGGTCGGATATTCCAAAGACCGACGGCCGCCGCCTTTTCCTGGGTTGGATGGGCAATTGGGACTATGCTCAGGTAGTGCCGACTGATGCCTGGCGCAGTGCGATGACCTTACCCAGAACCCTGACGCTCCACCAAACGGCTGACAGCTACCGACTTTTTGCCCAACCGGTCCCGGAACTAAAAGCACTCCGTGCGACAAGCCACACGATCAAACCGGCAAATATTTCAGGGATGCTCGACCTGACGGAGCAAATCGGATGTTCCCCTGCACAGCTGGAATTGGTACTGGATTTTGAAACGCCAAATGACGGCGCAGCCGATTTTGGGGTTGAATTATCCAACGGCCGGGGCGAGTATTACCGAATCGGGTACGATGCCGGAGCAGGTCAATTCTACAGCGACCGATCGAAATCCGGCGATTTGCGTTTTTCCGAAAAATTTGCCGGGGAAATGCCTGTTGCGGCCCGCATGTCGACCAACAAAACTATTCGGATGCACCTGTTTTTTGATGCGGCTTCGGCAGAGTTGTTTGCCGATGATGGCGACGTTGTAATGACGGAAATCTTTTTTCCGACCGAGGATTTCAACCAGTTGAAAATCTATTCAAAAAATGGGAATGTGCAGCTGGTACAGGGAGAGGCGTATGGTTTGAAAAGTATTTGGCGGGAATAAGTAACCCAGGTTGTGACCAACCTTTATGGAGAAAGATTTCTTTTTGTTTTGGGCAAGGCCGACAGGATATTGTGGCAATCATGTCTTCTTTTTAAAGCCTGTAGTGTAGGGATGCCTCATGCGAATCAGGGGTTAACTTAAATATCTGATCTTCTGGAACAAATAGCCTATCGATTATCCATCAGCTGGTTGAAATGTTTGTAATAGGATCGAAATCGACGAGTCTTTTTTGGCAAATTGCGCGCTGCCATGTCAACCCCACCCCCGGCCCCTCCCCAAGGGTGAGGGGAGCCGTAGCGTCGACCGCTTTTTTTACCCCAAATTCAAAGGTAATGGTGTAATCTACGGTGTACGTCGCGGCTCCCCGCCCCCTTGGGGAGGGGCTGGGGGTGGGGTTGACGCAACGGAGCAGGATATTCCAGCAATTAGGGCATTATTTTAAAGGTCAGGTTGTCATTTTAGCCCCTGATCAACAAGTTAATCTAATTGCATGGTTGCAACTTGAGTTAGGTAGTTGACTATAAAAACCCTCTAACTCAAGGCTTGTCCTCCGGATTGGTATCCCGGTATTGTGTTTGCAAACGCAGTAGTTCCTTTTTCAGCTTTTTCACGATGCGTTTGTACTTCCGTTGCCCGTACACATTGTGCGTTTCATCGGCATCGTGTTTCAGGTCGTAAAGTTCCCAGGCGTCGATGTCGTTGTAAAAATGGATCAGCTTGTACCGCTGGGTGCGCACACCGTAGTGTTTTTTCACATTATGCCAACCGTAGGGGTACTCGTAGTAGTGGTAGTACATGGATTTGCGCCAGCCTTTGGCCTTGCCGGTGCGCATCAGGGGAAGCAAGGACGCCCCCTGCATATCGGCCGGGGGCTTTATACCGGCCACGTCGAGGAAGGTTGGGGCAAAATCGAGATTCAGCGCCAGGGCATCGCTCACGGTGCCTGCCGGTATTTCGGCGGGGTAGCGTATCAGGAGTGGAATGGTCAGCGAAGGCTCATACATGAAGCGTTTGTCGTACCAGCCGTGTTCGCCGATGAAAAAGCCCTGATCGGAGGTGTACACAATAATCGTGTTGTTCAATTCCCCGGTTTTTTCCAGGTAATCCAACAGACGGCCCACGTTATCATCGACGGAGGCAATACAGCCCAGGTAGTCCTTGATGTAGCGCTGGTACTTCCATATCGATAGATCCCGGCCTTCCGGTTTGTCCCGGTAATAAGCTTCGGTGATAGGGCCGTAGTGGGCATCCCAGGCCTGGCGTTGTGCTGCGGTCATCCGTTGGAGATCCGGTTCGATGCCCGTGGTCGTCCACGATTTTTTGCCCCCGGTGCCGGTTTCTTCAGCGGGGTCGCGCAGGTTGAGTTTCAGGTCGTAGCTCAGCCACATGTCATCGATCCGCATATCCTGTTCGCTGGCTGCGCGGGAGCGGCCTGCGTAGTTGTCGAAAAGGGTGGGGGGGATGGGCAGGTCGCGGTCGTTGTACAGGTCCATGTGTTTGGCGTCGGGCATCCAATTGCGGTGCGGCGCCTTGTGGTGAACAAACAGGCAAAAGGGTTGATCGTCCGAACGGCGATTTTCGATGGCGTCGATGGCAATATCGGTGATGATATCGGTAGCGTAGCCTTCGTGGCGCAGGGTATCGCCCATTTCGATCAGCACAGGGTTGTAGTACTGCCCCTGGCCGATCAGCACATTCCAATAGTCGAAACCGGTGGGTTCGGTGGCGAGGTGCCATTTCCCGATCATGGCGGTGAAATAACCTTCGGCGCGGAGGATTTTCGGGAAAGTTTGTTGCGCGCCATCGAAACTGCTGCGGTTATCCTTGAAACCATTGATATGGCTGTATTTGCCCGTAAGCAACACCGCCCGGCTGGGTCCGCAGATGGCGTTCGTCACACAGGCGTTCCGAAACACCATGCCCTCCCGGCCAATACGATCGATGTTCGGCGTGCGGATCAGCGTCGTGTCATAAGCGCTGACGGCTGTACGAGCGTGGTCGTCGGTCATGATGTAAACGATATTGGGGCGCTTGGTTTGCGCATGCAGCGCATATGCGCTGAAAAAGAGAAGCAGAAGTGTGCATTGGCGAACGGTAGGCATAAACAAAAGGATGAATTTTGTGATACTTTTTGCAAATCCGGTTTGGCGAAAATACACAAGCTGCGGCGGAAGTTTAAATGGCCGGCTTCCCGGATTGCGGTTTGAGAAATGTGCTGTTTTTTCCAGCGCTACCTTGTGAAAAACAAGATGCCATTTAAAATAAAATACTAATTTTACTACCCGGGCCACCGGCTCTTTTCCACCACGGAAGCTACCCTAATCGGTGCTGTTAGCGCCATCAATGCCAATGAAATCACAAAAATCAACACGGCATGATGCCCTCATTCTTGGAGGTGGACTTGCAGGGCTGACCCTGGCCTTGCAACTCAAACAATCGAATCCCGACTTGTCCATTCTTGTTTTGGAAAAACGCACGGAGGCAGCCCCGGCGGCCAGCCACAAAGTCGGGGAGTCCACGGTAGAGCTGGGATCCCACTATTTGCGGGAAGTACTCGGCTTGAAGCAATACCTGGAAGAAAAGCAATTGCCCAAATTTGGTTTTCGGTTTTTCCTGAGTCCGGAACACAGCGGCGACATCGCCCGGCGGGTGGAAGTCGGCTCAAAACTTTCGAACCCGATCCCGGCACATCAGATCGATCGGGGTTTGCTGGAAAACGAACTGGTGCGGCAACTGAACGATGCGGGTGTAGCCGTACTCCTCGGCGCCTCCGTGCAGGAGGTTGAGCTGTCAAAAACGGGACATACTGTCCGGTATGAAATAGCGGGTGAAACATGCACCGCCACGGGCAATTGGCTGATCGATTCAACCGGCCGCCGGAGTTTCCTGAAACGAAAACTGGGTTTGGAAAAGGCAACAGACCACGCTATAAATGCCGCCTGGTTTCGCCTGGGCAGCCCTATCGATATTGATGACTGGTCGGATAATCTCCAATGGAAACACTGCCTCGCACCCGGGCGCAGGCACCTGGCAACCAACCACCTGATGGGAAAAGGGTATTGGGTTTGGATCATTCCGCTGGTGTCGGGCAATACCAGCATCGGCATCGTAGCCGACCCGGCGTTGCACCCCTTCGACACCTTCAATACCGCCGAAAAAGCCATGCAATGGCTGGAAAAACACGAACCGCTGGCGGCGAAAATGTTGGGGAGGCACTGGTCGGGGCTGATTGATTTCAAAGTAATGAAACACTTTGCGCACGATATCAATCAGTTTTACTCCACCGACCGCTGGGGGATCACCGGTGATGCGGGCGCTTTTCTGGACCCGTTTTATTCCCCGGGAACAGATTTTATCGCACTCAGCAACAGCTGGCTGACGGAACTGATCGTGCGCGACAGCCGGGGCGAAAACATCGCGCTCCGCACCATGATCTACCGCGAGTTGCTCAACGGCTGGATTTTGCTTTATAAAAATATGTACAGCCTGTTTGGCCAAACCCAGATCATGTTGTTCAAAATCATTTGGGACTGGTCGACCTACTGGGCCATCCCTTCCCTGATTTTTGCAAACAAGGGTTACACCAATATTGATTTTCTGAAACAATACGCCACCACCGCCAACAGCATCGGCCACCGGTTTGCAACGCTGAATGCCCAAATGCAGGCGCTATTCCTTGCCTGGAGTCGGCATGGCACTACCCCCTGCTCCGACCAGCATATCAATGTGTTTGCGTTGGCGTATTTGCATCAGTTTCACCTTGAGCTGGCGGAGAAATTTACACCGGAACAATTGATCCGCAAGGTGGCGTCCAACCTGGAAATTCTGGAACAAGTGGCAGCGGAGCTGTTTCGCCAGGTTAGCACCACGCTGCACGGCACACCGCCTGACATGAGCGTTGATCCATACACGATGGTCATTACTGATACTCGCGACGTTTTAATTGAAAAAGCACAGCGCCCCGGCGCGCTGGAAGTGGTGGAGTCTATCCGAACCGACATTGAAACAGTGTGGCTTAGCCCTGTTCATCACAAACACGAGGCTTATGTCGAATGATCCTGCATCCCGGATGATGTACATCCAAAACCTGTTCCTGCAGGTGCAGACGTACATGCAACGCAATCCTGCGCTGCCGGATGTGGAGGCTTACCTCCAGGCAGAAGCCCCGGAGTTCCGTTCGGTAGCCTACGAAAGCGCATCAATGGAGCTGGCGCTGCACGATTTTTCAAGCGGAGTATCCCTGACCACCTGGAAACAACTGTACGCCGGTTCGGGCCAGGCGCATTCTTTTCATATGGATATCGGTCTGGGTTGGGCTTTGGCCAAAACAGGAAGGGCGCCGGAAACGGTGCTTTCAATTCCGGATGGACCGTCGTCTTGGATGGTTTTTGACGGCATGGGGTATTTTTTCGGATTGTTCAAAGGCAGAAAAACCGTGCGACATCAAATGGTTCCCGACGGTATCGAAGGCGCGGAATTGCAGGGCTTCGACCAGGGACTGGGCCGGCGCCTTTGGTACATTGCCCAGGGCGACGTAACTGCCGTAACGCAATTGATGCAGGCATTCCCGGAAGCACGGCACCCGGCGTTGTGGCGCGGAACCGGTATTGCCTGCGGTTATGTCGGCGGCAAAAATGACCGGGCGGCACTGTTGCAATTGTTATCCAATGCCGGAAAGTTCGGGCAACAATTGCGCACCGGAATTGCCTTGGTTGCAATCAGCCGCCGCGTTTCCGGAAGTATGACCCCCGATATTGAAACCGCCTGTCAGGTGCTCTGCAACCGGTCGTCGGCTGAAATTGTGGCTTTCGCTACCGATCCATCGGGTATGCCGGTACTCCCGAAAGGGCAGGACTACGCCAACTGGCTAACCCAACTGGAAACACTTTTTGACAAAAAGGAAAATGCCTTGTAATTGTGAATAACAGAACTTGAGAATACCTTGTGAATGCTATTTTAAACCTTGCTACTTATGAAAAAGAACATTGTACTCCTGATCTTGCTCGCTGTAGTAATTGCGGCCTGTACGCTGCTCCTGCCCGATGCCCCTGCCTACCTGGTAGCCGCGTTGATGGCGCTGTCGGTGCTCGGCACCATGTGGGCAAAGCGATCAGCCATGCGGAAACTTACCCGCTGGGCAAAAGCCAATCCGGTAAAAACCCAATGGACGATCGCCGGAATTCAACTGACCCTGATCGCCCTGGGTTTGTTGCTCGGGTATAATTTGAAAGCGCTCGACTTTACGTTTTCCGATGCTACTGCCTACCTGTTCAGCCTCCTGATGATCGCCGGCTTTTTGGTGCTGCCTTTCAGGCCGCAGCGCAAAGCCATCACCTTGCCGGCCGAGGTTAACCGGCACAGGCTGGCCTATCTTGCCATTGCGCTTTCCGGGTTTGTACTGACTGCCTTTTTTGGAAACCGCATCGGCGAAGCCATGCCGGATGCATTGGTTACCCGGATTTTGGATGAAGCGGATCAGGCTATTTTTTCGGAAACCAGCCCCGTGTATTCCGGCTTGTATGGCGCATTTGGCGAAAAAATTGCAGGCGTGGACAGCCGTTCAACCCAACGAGAAGCACCGGCGTTGGCCTCGCTGAAATTTTACGATAAAGCCGCTTTTGGCCGGAACGACAATAGCCAAACCAGCGTCAAAAAAGCGGCAAAAGCCAAGCGCAAAGCCGACCGAAATGCCAAAAAAGAATTTCGCAAACAGCTGCGCCGGGCATATTCCGCGGGCGCCTGCGTAGCAGCGGTTTTTTTGATTATTCTGCTGATCGGAACTACCTGCGCGGGTATTTGCCTGTTTATTTACGGCGTGTCGGAAACGTCGGTAGCTGCCATTATTTTTGGGCCTATTATCGCGTTTTTGTCCGTTTGGGCTATTATCAAAGTGGCAAAATGGTGTAAGAGTACTTAGCCATGTCCAGAAAACTACAGGCTTGAAATAGTATGCTACTGGACAAAGCACAAATCGAATCTTACATTCCCCACCGGGCGCCGATGCTCCTGGTCGACCGGTTGACTGACGCCACAGCCGACCGGTTTTTAACGGAGTTTACCGTTTTACCGGATACTATTTTTTTGGAAAAAGGCCGGCTCCGCGAGTATGCCCTGATCGAACATATTGCCCAAAGCGGCGCGGTGGGGTTGAATTATTTGTATCGAAAATCCAAAACGGAACCCCAGGGCGGCGTGCTCGGCAGTATTGCAAAACTAACGCTGTTTGATTGGCCTGCCGTGGGCGATACCGTGCAAACGACCGTGTATCTGCTGCATCAACTCGCTGATATGTATTTGTTGAAAGGCGAATGCGTTGTGTCGGGAAAAAAAATGCTGGAATGCCGGATGACCCTTGTTGGGTTGAAGGCCGGCGGCGGCGATCTTGAGTAGACGCTAAAAACACCATGTTCACCCTATGGATGCATTAAAAGAGGAACTTAAAAAACACATCATCGAAGAACTGAACCTTCAGGATGTTACTCCGGACGACATAATCGATGATGCTCCGCTTTTTGGCGAAGGCCTGGGCCTGGATTCCATTGACGCGCTCGAACTGATCGTGATTATGGAAAATTATTATGGCATTCCAATTACCGATGCTTCGGTCGGGAAAGAAATTCTGTATTCGATCGACACCATGGCAGCCTATATCGTGAACAACAAGCCGGCGTGATTGATGAAAATTTATGTTACCGGAATCGGGGTGGTCAGCGCTATCGGGAGCAATGTCGACGAACACCGGTACGCCCTGGAAGCCGGCCGTACCGGTATCCGTTTTTCTGAATCACATAATTTGATGCTGGGCGAGGTGCCGCAGTCGGATGAAGCGCTTGCCAAACGATTCGAACTTTCCGGCGACGATCATTCACGGACGGCATTGCTCGGGCTTGCGGCGGCTTCGGAATGTTGGGCAGGGAACAAACCCGACGGGCAGCTACGCACGGGTTTGATTTCAGCCACCTCGGTAGGCGGGCTGGACCGGATGGAGCGCTATTACCTGCAGGCTAAGCAAAACCCGTCGCTTGACATACATCCCCTAATGATCCACGATAATGGCCGGACGACGGAGACTATCGCCAGGGCGCTGGGCATCACAGGTAGCTACATTGGTACTGTTTCAACGGCTTGTTCTTCCGGCGCCAACGCCATTATGCTGGGCGCCCGCCAAATCGAAAGTGGGCGGCTAGACCGGGTGCTGGTGGGCGGCAGCGATCCGATTGCCCTGTTTAACATCAAAGGGTTTAGTTCCCTGATGATTTACGACCCGGACATCTGCAAGCCCTTCGACGATGCCCGCAAGGGCCTGAATTTGGGTGAAGGGGCCGCTTTTCTGCTGCTTGAAAACGAACGCAGCCTTTCCCAAACCGGGAATACGCCCCTTTGTTTGCTGGCTGGTTGGGCCAATGCCACCGATGCCTATCACCAGACGGCCAGTTCACCGGAGGGCCGTGGCGCTACCCTGACCATGCGCGGTGCGCTGGCCAAGGCAGGAATTTCTCCAGAGGTGGTCAGTTATGTCAACGCGCACGGCACGGGCACCGATAACAACGACCTGTCGGAGTCGGCAGCGTTGAAAAATGTATTTGGCGCAGCCATTCCCCCGTTCAGTTCCACCAAGGGTTTTACCGGGCATACGCTGGCCGCGGCCGGCGCCATAGAAGCGGTGTTTTGTGTGTTGTCCATATTATCGGATGCAACCCTGCCGAATTTAAACTTTAAAACGGCGATGAAAGAAACCGGTTTTGTGCCGGAAACGGCCTTCCGCAAAGGAAGTCAGATCGAAAATGTGTTATCCAATTCCTTTGGCTTTGGCGGGAATTGCACCAGTTTGTTGTTCCAAAAACTCCATTGAATGTATATCACTGCCGCATCCACGATCTCGCATCAGCCGACCTTTCGGAACAAAGGGTTTGCTGCCGGGTTGACGGTATTGGCGCGGCCTTCGGCGTTGTTGCATCCCGACTATAAATCCTTCATTCCGGCGATGAACCGGCGGCGCATGAGCGATGTGCTCGCCATGGCTATGGCCTGTAGCGTCGATTGCCTGGAGCAATGCGGTGTGGCGCAACCGGATGCTATTCTGGTGGGTACCAGCATGGGGAGTAATTTTTTTACCAAAACGTTTTTGGACAAAATCGCCAATGCCAGCGGCCCCATGATCTCCCCGACGGCGTTTATTCTCTCGACCCACAACACGATTGCCGGGCAAATTTCCCTGTTCCTGGAAAATCCGAATTACAACATGACGCATACGCAAAACAGTTTGTCGTTTGAACAGGCCTTGCTCGATGGCATGTTTTGTTTGCAAAACGGAGACCACCACGTGTTGGTTGGCGCTGCCGACGAATCGGAAGATGTGCTGTACAACCTGAACGCCCGCCTGAAAACGATGGATGCCCATGCCACTTGCGGCGCCTCGTTTTTTGTGCTTTCGGCCGAAAAGTCCGCAGCATCGCCGCCGGTGCGCCTGGTGGATGTGGGGAGTTTTGGCCTGATCGGCGATGACTTGTCGCCCTATGTGCTGGAATTTTTACAGGTTAACCAACTGACGCCGGATCAAATTGACCTGGTGCTGTACGCCGGCACCAAGCCTGCGACGGAGAATGCCTTGCGCCGGATGTTTGCCGGGCCGGTCTTGCTGGATTACCAGGTGTTTTCCGGCGTTTATTACACCAATCCGGCATTTGCCCTGCATTACGCCGTGGATCTGCTGACCGGAGAACGGCCGCCGCCCGTCGGCAACATTTTGATCTGCAACAATTTGATTCCGGAAAACCTGGGGCTTCTATTGATCGACACCGAAAATGCACGCCATGGCACGCTGGACTAATTGTTTTGAAGTGGAAGAAATGACCCGCCAGGCGAGTGGGTTTTTGGCCAGGGTGCGTTTAAACCCCGGTCATCCTGTTTATGCCGTGCATTTTCCAGGCCAGCCTGTAACGCCGGGTGTGATGCTGGTAAAACTGGTGCACGAACTGCTGGAGCAGCACCTCGGCCGGCCTCTGCGCCTGCACAGCATCGGCCAATGCAAGTTTTTGAATATGCTTGTTCCAAACAAAACCCCACAACTGCTGGTGCATGTTGATGTTGCGGAAACTCAGGGGCTTATTGATTGCAAGGCGCGGGGGGAGTTTGACGGGGTGGTGTTTTTTAAACTGGATTCGGTTTATGGGGATTGACAACATAACGTGCTAGCCGACTTACATCTCTAAACACGCTCGTGCTTCTTATTTTCATCCAAACCATAAAAAACCACAATGCTGGATTTGATCAACAAGCTGTTGGAGCCGGATTTAGGAAACGAACCGGACTGGGCGACACAAGAATTGTATCATTCGCTTATGTATCTGGTGCATTTGACGGATGACGAGCAGTCTAAATTAATCTATCACAGGATACTGTATGCAGTTGGGAATAATCACATGGGCACGTATTATCCCATCGTAACCGATGCGCTGCCGATTCTTTTAAAAGTTGCGTTTGAACACCAGCATGAAATCGTTCGAAATTGTGCATTGGAGGTCATCACCGATCTATACCTCTCATTCGTTTCAGAAATTATGGGGGTAGGCAGCGATTACACGGAGGATGAATTGGATACGCTTGTCGCCAATGAAGTGGAATCGCATCTGGAGCAATTTCAGGCATTGTTGGATAACCCGGCGGAGAGCGATCGGAATAAGGCGCTGGTGAAGGATATTGTGGCGCATATTATGAAGGAAGCCTCCAGGTAGGTCTTGTGATTCACTTGATTTTGAATGGCAAATTGACAATAGGTATGGCTGATTCGCATGAAATATGTAGGACTTCTTCAGTTTGGTAGATTTGCCAAATCTGACGACAACTGGAAAGCACTACACTTTTGACGGCGTCAAATAAATACCGTCTGGTTCCAAGCGGATCCGGTGTTGCTTATAGAGTGCGCCGATAGCTTTTTTAAAGGTTTTTTTACTCATTTGGAGGCGCGCTGCGATTTCATCCGGGGCGCTTTTGTCGTTGAGCGGAAGGTAACCCTGATTGGCCTGTAGGGCGGAGATGATTTTTTGGCTATTGGGTTCTACCTTGGCATAGCCGGGCTTTTCGAGGCTTACGTCAATTTTTCCGTCCTCGCGCACCTGTTTGATGTAGCCTGTGCAGCGGTCGCCCCGGCGTATTTTTACAAAAGTTTCATTGTCATAAATCAGTCCCTGGTAGCGGTGGTTGATGATGACATTGTGGCCCAATTCAGTGCGGTTATCAATGAGGAGGTCTACTTCCTGTCCGGCTTCCAGTCGGATAAAACTTTCCTGGAAAAATCGCTGGTAACGCCCGCTGGCGGCGAGGCGGTCGGTTTGCTCGTCAAGGTACAGGTACACGATGTACCAATTGTCGGGGATCATCCGGCCGGGCTGCTCTCGAAAGGGCACAAACAGGTCTTTGTCCAGGCCCCAATCGAGAAAAGCGCCGTGGTCGTTTACGTCCTTTACTTGCAGGCAGGCAAATTCATGCAGTTTGATCAGCGGCGTATCGGTGGTGGCAATCAGGCAGTCGTCGGAATCCTTAAACACAAAAACGGGGAGCGTATCGCCGGGTTTCCAGTTGTTGGGCAGATCCTTATTGGGAAGCAGCACAGTTTCGCTGCCTTCATCGTCGGTGAGTTGAACGCCGTTGTGTACTTGCTGTACGATTTTAAGGTTGTTGGTTTCACCGAGATGGATCATGTTTTGGATGGTTGTTGGCGGTATAAAGGTAGGAAAAATGAGGCTGGCCCCGGAATGTTCCGCTTGTACAGATACGTTGTTGGGCATCTTGTTATTTGTATTTGCAGCCTGCTGTTTATTCGGATTTTGAGAAATACCTGGATAAAAAAAAGGCCTACGCGTTATAACGCATAAGCCTTAGAAATTTGGCGGAGAAGGAGGGATTCGAACCCCCGGTACCCGAAAGGGTACACTTGATTTCGAGTCAAGCCCATTCAACCACTCTGGCACTTCTCCTTGCCCGCCGTAGCCTTGGCGAAGGCGGGCTTGCCCGCAAACCCAAATTTGGCGTAAGCGGGTTGTATTCCATATGCCTGCCACAGTCTAAACTTCAGCAGACAATAAATGCTTTTTTGCAAACGCTCTTCCCGAACCCGACTTTAGGTACTTCTCAAAAGCAAAAGCCCTGGATTGTTCAGTAAATGCGCAAGACCAAATCAATTTTACAGGAGTCAACACTTTTGTAGACTCTACGTAACCTTTTTGATGCCGGTTCAGGCGTTCTTTCAAATTGCTCGTGCATCCGGTGTAAGTACTTTTGTCGCTACAACGCAGGATGTAAACGTAGTAATAGGTTGATTCTTCAGGGGCAGGTTCCGGGTTTTCTAACATGGTTATATTTTTCTGAACCTGTGAATCCAATTGAAGATGTATCTTCAATTGGTTGGGGCGAACCCGCCTACGCCAAGGCTTCGGCGGGTGAAGCGGAGAGGGAGGGATTCGAACCCTCGATACGCTTTTGGCGTATACGCACTTTCCAGGCGCGCTCCTTAAACCACTCGGACACCTCTCCTTTACCCGCCGAAGCCTTGGCGTAGGCGGGTTTTTCTGTATTTACAGGCAAAAAAGCCTAAATTTTCCAGTGTTTAAATGAACTTGCCCGCCTTCGCCAAGGCTTCGGCGGAAAAAGGCGTGCAAAGGTAAGCTGCACTTTAGCAAATAACAAGCCACAATGCAATCAGAATTTTATCTTCCTGCTTTTCGCTGGGCTGTATCTTTGGCCATGCATGAAAGCTGTTTTGTTTCACTCGAGTACGCGCCAGGCGACCACGATTGTGCTTTTGCTGTTTGCTGTGGCTACCATGTGGGCGGCAGGAGAGCCGGCTTTGCAGCATTGGGCGGCGCAGGCGCGCTGGATAGCGTTGGGATTCTTGCTGGCGGGTATGGGATTGTTGGTGTTTCGCCGTACGCGCCTGATGTTTGTCTGCCTGGGATGCAGCGCCGCCATCTGCCTGTTTTTTAACGAACTGGAACAAAAAAATAACGACCACCCGGCCAGTGTCCACCCGGTCAATCAACACGATTCAACCTACAATGAGTTTACAGCGCCGTATCGATAGTTTTCGCTATGCCCTCCGGGGTGTGGTCGATCTTGTGCGCAGCCAGGTGAACGCACAAATACATCTGGCCATTTCCGCCGGGGTGCTTCTGGCCGGATTTTGGCTGGGGCTCTCGAGTTTGGAATGGGTAGCCATTGTCCTCTGCATGGCCCTGGTGCTGGCCCTGGAGGCGGTCAACACCGCCCTTGAATACCTCACCGACCTGGTTTCACCCGGACAGCATCCGCTCGCCGGTAAAGCCAAGGATGTGGCTGCGGCCGCCGTATTGCTGGCGGCCATTGGGGCTGCGGTGGTTGGCCTGATCATTTTTTTACCGAAACTGTATGCGCTGGTTGCCGGGTAGTCTATTCAAAAAAAAGTCGCTAGTCATCCGGCGTATTCAAACCGCAGGGCGGGTGCTCCTGCTATTGTTGTACCTCACCCCTGCTTCTGCCCAGCAACCGCCGTTTTTCGCTCTGGCACCTGCCGACAGCCTGCACCCCGGCCGATTCTGGGCGGCCCTGGGAACGGGCACGGTGGCATACGGCGCTGCGATGGCAGGTTTGTACCACACCTGGTATGCAGATTACCCCTCCGGACCTTTTCACACTTTCGACGATGCTGCGCAATGGAATCAAATGGACAAAATGGGGCACGGACTGATGGCCTACCACGAAAGCCGCTGGATCTACAGTGCTGCTCGATGGACAGGTATTGCTCCTCAAAAATCGGCCTGGTTGGGCTTCGCCGGTGGCCAATTGATCCAGACTTCCATTGAACTGCTGGACGGCTTCTCCACCGAATGGGGATTTTCCTGGACCGACATGGGCGCCAACCTTCTGGGGTCGGGCCTGTTTCTGGGGCAGCAACTCGGCTGGCAGGAGCAACGCATACTCCTGAAAATGAGTGCCTGGCCGGTCCGCTATCCCGACACGCGCATTTATCCCGAATCACCGGCCGGAAATATGCAGTGGACCACCTTGCAACAACGCGCCGACGCGCTGTACGGCACAGGCCCGGTGAGCTTGTTTTTAAAAAATTACAACACCCTGGCCGTTTGGCTGTCGGTGAACCCGGCGTCGTTTTTACCGGAACGCCCGGCCTGGCTGCCGCGTTGGCTCAACCTGGCGGTGGGTTTCGGCGCCGATAATCTTTTTGCCGGAACCGGTTACACCTGGCAGGCCGATAAATCCTGTTCGGGCCCGGATTGTTTGCGCTACCGTCTCAACCCGGTGGAATATCCGCGTACCCGGCAGTATTTTTTGTCCCTGGATGTCGACTTTAGCCGCCTGGGCGTGAAAAGCCGGTTTTTGAAGGCAGTTTTGGGTATGGTAAATATTTTGAAGTTTCCGGCGCCGGCGCTGGAAGTGAACAGCCGGGGGAATTGGCGCTTTCACCCCCTTTATTTTTAATTTAATCCCTACTTTTGGCACTACAATGATCGCGTTGGAAAGCAAATATTCGCTTCGCGGTATCTTACCCCAATAGACCCCCTAATCTTGATTTAATCCGCATTATTTTCTCACCAACAATCTTAATCTGCTATGCGCATCCCTAACATTTTGCCGATGCTGCTATTGGCCATTTCCATGCCTTTGGCAGCACAGAACACTTCCTGTTCCATTTTTGATTTGACGGCTCAAGTGGTGGATTGTGTAGGCGACGAATTTTACGTCAGCCTCAACTTCCAGCACGAAAACACCAGCAACGAAGGTTTTGCTGTGGCCGGCAACAATGGCGTGTCGTTTGGAAATTTTTCCTTCGACGACCTGCCGGTAGTGCTCGGTCCTTTTGCGGCCGATGGCACCACTTCGTATGGATTCCTTGTCCAGGACCTGGTTTTTCCAACCTGTGCCGCCGACATTGGTATTGGCACCGTCAGTTGCAGCACCACCGGTCCCTGCGAGATTTACGACCTCGTAGTCGAAACCGGCCCCTGCAACGACAACGGTACCTACGTGGTCAAGATCAATTTCAAAGTGGAAAATTCCACCAACAACCTGTTCGACCTGTGGGGTAACAACCAGTACCTGGGTTCCTACAAACTGAGTGACTTACCCCTGAAAATCGACCAGTTTCCGGCAGGCAACAGCCTCGTCGGCGTCGTGAAAGTTTGCATCAACGACAACCCTAATTGTTGCCGCGTCAAAGAGTTTAACGCACCCGACTGCACCCAAACCAACCCCTGTGAAATTTCTGATGTATCGGTGAAAACCGGTGACTGCCAACCCGGCGGTTTGTACAAGCTGGTGCTCGACTTCAAAGTCTCGGGCGCCAACAACGATTTCTTTGAAGTATGGGCCGGAAACGGCCAGTACCTGGGCTTTTTCCCCTTGAGCCAATTGCCCCTGAGCCTGCCGTTCCCCTGGGGTGGCGGCACGGTGGATCACCTCAAAATTTGTATTAACGACAGTCCGGACTGCTGCAAGAACGTAGAGTTTCCGGCGCCGCCTTGCTTCGACCCCTGCCGCATTGGCAACCTCCGGGTGGAAACCGGCGATTGTACTTCCGATTCAACCTTTGGAATTTGGGTAAAATTTCAACTGCCGGCAAATTCCCCGGTCGACTCGTTTGGCCTTTGGGCCGCAAATGGCGACTTCCTGGGCCGTTTTGCGGTGGCTGATATGCCAATCCACATAACTGATTTTCCCTGGAATGGCGGTTCTATAGACGGTATCCGCGTTTGCGTGAGCAACAGTTGCTGCCGTGAAAAAGAATTCAATGTACCCGAATGCCTGGCGCCGCCATGCGGCATCGAAGACTTGCATGTGGGCGTCGGCGGATGTACGTCGCCAAAGACCTATAAACTGGAACTGAATTTCAGTGTTGATGCCAACACCTCGCCACATTCAAAATTTCAGGTATGGGCCGAAAACGGCGACTCGCTCGGTACTTTCGACCTCTCACAATTGCCGCTGGGGCTGAATTTTCCCTGGAATGGCGATGCGATAGATGCCCTGAAAGTTTGCCTGCTGGATGCCGATGGCAATGAAACCTGTTGCAAAATCGTCGAATTCAATGCCCCGGATTGTGTAGGCCAGGATTGCGGAATTTTTAATTTGGAAATAAAAACCGGCGACTGCCTCACCGACCACACGTATGAAGTTTGGATCAATTTCCAAACACCGGCTGCCAGCTTGCAGAAGTTTGGCGTTTGGGCCGGCGCCGGTAAATTCCTGGGCTTTTACTCGGTAACCGATTTGCCGATCTACATCAAAAACTTCCCGGCCAGCGGCGGCAGCACCGACAAGATTATCATTTGCTTTAGCAATGCCTGCTGCACCACCAAGGAGTTCAATGCCCCCGATTGTGTCGCCAAACCCTGTGATATCAATGACCTGACGGTCAAAACCGGCGATTGCACTTCCGACAGCACCTACCAACTGGTGATCAATTTTAAAATAGCCGGACCAACGCCCAGCCTGAACGTGCCGTTCAAAGTGTATGCCGATAATGGCGACCTTGTTGGAACGTACAACACGGCAAACCTGCCCGTCGTCATCAACAATTACCCGTGGAATGGCAATGCGTTTGATGCGGTTAAAATTTGCATTAGTCTAACGCCCAATACGACCTGTTGTAAGGTGAAGGAATTCAAGGCGCCCGATTGCCTGGGTGACCCTTGTGGCATTTTTAACCTGAAAGTAGAGACCGGTGCTTGCAACAACGACGGTACGTACGAAATATGGGTCAACTTCCAGACTACTGCCGGGGCGAACACGCCATTCGGTTTGTGGGCCGGGAACGGCCAGTTTTTGGGCGTTTATTCGGTAGGCGACCTGCCGATACATGTCCAGCATTTTCCCGGAACCGGGCAGGCGGTTGACGTAGTGAAGGTATGCCTGGTGAATACAGCCAGCACGCCCCCGTGTTGCCGGACGAAGGAGTTTAAAGCACCAACCTGCAGCGACCCCTGTGGTATTGCAAGCCTGGAGGTAAAAGTCGGCGATTGTACGTCCAACGAAACATACGAAGCGTGGATTCACCTGAATGTGAACAGCCCATCCAATACGACCCTGGTGGCGGTGTACACCAACGGCGATCTGTACGGGGTGTACCCGCTGGCTGATTTCCCGCTGTACATTCCGGACTTCCACTGGAATGGTGGCCAAAACGACGTGGTGAAAGTTTGCCTGGTCACGCCGCTCACGGTGATTTGCTGTAAAACAGTGGAGTTTGCCGTGCCGGATTGCCTGAACCCGCACTTGTGCTCCATTTATGACTTTGTGGTCGATCCGGGCGAATGTACCTCCGATAAGACCTACAAACTTTTCCTGAATTTCAAGGTCGACAACCCCGGCGCCGCCACGCATTTCGGTGTGTGGGCCAACGGCACGTTCTTTGGCAGCTATCCGCTTACTGATTTGCCGTTGACTATTCCGAATTTCCCTTGGGGCGGCGGACAAGTTGATTTTGTAAAAGTGTGTATTATAGACTCAAACGACCCGGCTGCCAACCCGACTTGTTGTGCGGTGAAGGAATATCATGTGCCGGATTGTTTGCTGAAGTATTGTGATATCAACGACCTCAAGGTTGAAACGGGCGATTGCAACCCCGACGGCACCTATGAGGTTTGGATCAATTTTAACGTAGTCAATGCGCCGACTTTGTCCACCCATTTTGGTGTGTGGGCCAACGGCCAATTGCTCGGGTTTTTCCCATTGACGCAGTTGCCGTTGTACATTCCACACTTCCCGACCAATGGCGGTCCCAACGATGTGGTCAAAATTTGCCTGTCGAACACTGGTGCGGTCGGCTGCTGCGCAACGAAGGAATTCCCGGTGCCGGATTGCATTTCAAACGATCCTTGCAAGATCTACGATGTCACCGTTCAAACCGGCGATTGCCATAACGACGGCACGTATACGATCAAGGTGAACTTTAAAACGGTGAACCCGGGGAATGATTTCTTTGAACTCTGGGCTAGCAACGGCGACTACCTCGGGTACTTCCCCTTGAGCCAGTTGCCGCTGGTTTTTGAACATTTCCCGGGGAGTGGCCATGATGTGGACGTGTTGCGTATTTGTATCAACGACAATCCGAATTGCTGCAAGGTCGTTGAGTTTGCCGCGCCGGATTGCAGCCAGCCGGGCTGTTCCATCGACCAGTTGTCCGTACAAACCGGAGACTGCAACCCCGATGGCACCTATCAGGTTTGGCTGGATTTTGAGCCGGTCAGTATTTCAGTTACCGGGCAGTTTGGGGTTTGGGCTAACGGGCAATTTATCGGCAATTTCCCGCTGAGCGAATTGCCGCTGCACATTGAACATTTTCCAACCAATGGCGGTCCAAACGACGTGATTAAAGTGTGCCTGATCAGCAGCTCCGCCAATGCGCCGTTGTGCTGTGAAACGCTGGAGTTCCCGGTGCCGGATTGTGTAACAAATGATCCGTGCCAAATCAACAACCTCAAGGTTGAAACAGGCGACTGCAACCCCGACGGGACGTATCACGCCTGGGTTAATTTCAACGTGAGCAACAATACATCGCTCGATCTTTTCTTTGGCGTTTGGGCCAACGGCGAGTTCCTGGGAAGTTTCCCATTGGCAAATAACCTGCCTTTCCATATCCCGAATTTCCCAACCAATCCGGGCCCGAACGACGTGGTGAAAATTTGCCTGGTTACACCCAATGCCACGGTGCCGCTTTGCTGCGAAACGGTGGAATTTCCGGTGCCAGATTGCCTGAACGGCGCCTGCAAGATCTGGGATCTGGCGGTGCAAACGACGCCCTGCCTTTGCGGACAATTTTTTGCGGTATTGACCTTCAATCACGAACACGGTGGCAGCGATGGTTTCGATATCATGGGCAACGGCATGAACTATGGCAATTTCCCGTACAACCATCCGCAACCGATCATTCTCGGTCCGCTCGATGGCGACGGCACCACGCAATGGGAGTTCGTGGTGAAAGATCATCTGCATCCGGATTGTCGCGATGCTGTGGAACTTGGAACTGTCGATTGCACGCAGCCGTTCCAATCCTCCGGAACCAGTGCCAATACCTTGCAACCAGGCAAACTGAGCCTGGCGCCAAACCCGACAAGCAACTGGATAGCCGTGACCACGCAACTAAACAGTGGGCTTCCGGTAGGGCAGGCAACCGTGGAGATCCGGCAGGCCGATGGCCGTCTGGTGCGTTCGGTAATTGTGCCTGATGCAGCGACATTCCAACTCGATGTTTCGGAATTGCAGGCGGGCTTGTACCGCTTGTCGCTTCAAACAGCGGCGGCACGCCTGGAGAGCACATTTGCCAAGCAATAAGTTTCTGTGGATTATTTCCACATTAGATTTTGAATAAAAAAGGGCAGCGTGGAACACCACGCTGCCCTGATTTTTTAATCGCTGCAAAATTAGGTTAATTGCGACCCGGCCTGCGCTGTTGTGCCTGACGTTTGGCGCGTGCTTCCCGCAGTTTGATCAGGAGCTGCTCCCGGAATTCGCGTTCAGCCTCCGGAATTTTGACAATTTTCCGGAGTGCAATTACCGAGCGGAGTTTTTGATACAGTTCTTTTTCCAGGTCTACATCGCGCTGGCGCATTTCAAAATGGCGTTTAACCTGATCTTCCACTTCACTGTCGCTCATCAGATCGAGGCGCTTTTTAGGCTTGAGGTCCTCCTGCATCTGATCGCGCTTGTCGAGATAGTCATTATAAACCGGCCAGAATCCTTCTGCTTCTTCAGGCGTAAGTGCAAGCACTTCGGTGAAAATCGCAATTCGGTATGTTTTTAGCCGGTCGTCGCGGGTGTCGGGTTGCGCCCGGAGAGCGCTGCCCAACAGGATTATACCAAGAATGAAAAGTAGACGCTTCATGGCGTAATTGAATTTGGTGAACACTGATTGATTTTGGTTGCTGACCTGATATTGTGCTTACAACATCAGGTCCTTAAGTTCTTCATCGGTCATATCCTGAAGTAAATTCTCAAGATCGTCCGGGCTAAGTTGGAGTTCAATTGCCGGATTGTTTTTCTCTTTTTGTGGGGACGGTAAATCAAGGGTAATCGCCGGCAACGATTCTTCCGGTAGCACCATGGCAATATGCTCGGGTTCCAGTTCCATGAGGTTGTCCATGAGATACGCTTCTGCATCGTCGACACTGATTTGGGCTGCCATCAAATCAGCCGAAGCATCCGTCTGGGAAGGTGCAAAGTACCACCAGGCTGCGAGGGCAATCGTGATGAGTCCGGCAAATGCCAGCGCAACGCGGGGTTGCCAAAGCTGCTGCATGAATTGCCAGAAGCTGGGCCGTGCAGTTGCTGGCCTGGGTTTCCGGGTGGCACCAATGGCATCCAACTGGCGGAAAACTTCTGCTTCCAGGTTGTCAAAATAGTTGGCTGGTACCTGGTACCCGTCCTGTCCTTGTTTTAGCGTGTTCAGAAAGGGCGCCTGTTCGTTCAGCTCGTCATGTAAGCGATCCTCGTTTTTCATTACTGATTGTTTAGTACTACTGGTTTTCAAATGGTTATAAATGATCCGCTTCGCGGAAAAAATGTTCTATTTTTTTTGCAGCATGGTGAAAGGAAGCCTTCAATGCACCTACCGACGTTTCCAGGATAGTTGACATTTCTTCGTAGGGCATTTCCTCGTAATACCGCAGATTAAATACGACACGTTGTTTTTCCGGTAGTTGGGCTATCGCATCGCGCAGTTGTTGTTGGAGCGCGTCGCCATCAAACCAGGAATCAGCTTTCAGGCGGCTTGCCCAAATCTCATCATTACTATCGATCGAATTACTGCCGCGCCGTGCCCGGCTTTGCAAAAAAGTGATCGATTCATTCGTAGCGATCCGGTACAACCAGGTGTACAATTTTGATTTGCCTTCGAACTGCAATACACCCCGATATACTTTTATAAAGGTGTTTTGCAGCACGTCATCGGCATCTTCATGCACCATCACCATCCGGCGGATATGCCAGTACAAGCGCTCCTTGTACGTGCTTATCAGCAGCCGAAATCCGCGCTCGAAGGTTTTGTCCGAGCGCAGGAGTTTGAGGATGTGATCGTCCGAAGCGGGTTTATTTGATGCCGTAACCTGCAAGTCCGTTTGTTTTGGTTGTTATGACGGGAAAACCTGCAAAAGGTTTAAGCGACCTTTTTACATGGCAGTTTTTGATTGCTGGTAACCTATTTGCCCTATTGTCGGCGTGACTTCAAGTCACGCCGACAATAATTAAATTAAAGGCAGGGAGGCCTTATTTCACTGAAAAGCGGTACACCGTACTAGTATTGTAGGTTTCACCGGGCCGGAGC
Source organism: Lewinellaceae bacterium (assembly GCA_020636075.1). Classification (GTDB taxonomy): domain Bacteria; phylum Bacteroidota; class Bacteroidia; order Chitinophagales; family Saprospiraceae; genus M3007. The sequence continues at coordinate 908,117 of JACJYO010000003.1, forward strand.
AGTGTAGACGGAAATCCGGGCTGATTGGGCGAATCCGGGAAATGTTGTGTTTCCAGACAGAAGCCCGTCCGATATTTATATGGAACGCCGCCTTTGCCTATGTTGCTGCCATCCAAAAAATTACCGCTGTAAAACTGAATTCCGGGTTCAGTGGTCAGCACCTCCATAAACCGGCCCGTACGGGGCTCGAACACCGAGGCGGCCAGTTCCAGATCCTGGCCTGTGCGGTTGAGCACATAATTGTGGTCATAGCCGCCGCCATATTGCAGTTGTGTGTCTTCAGCGTTTATCCGGGCGCCGATCGCCGTTGGATTCCGGAAATCAAAAGGGCTGTTTTCCACGGATTGGAGTTCACCGGTCGGGATCAGGGTGCTGTCAACCGGATTGAAGCGGTCAGCGGCAATCAGCAATTCATGATTCAGAATTGTCTGGGTATAATCGCCGGTCAGATTGAAATAGGAGTGGTTGGTCAGGTTGACCACAGTGGCTTTGTCGGTGGTGGATTCGTATTCGATCAGGAGTTCGTTGTTGTCGTTGAGTAAATACCGGACGGTAACATCCAGATTACCGGGGTACCCTTCCTCCATATCCTTGCTGATGCGGTGCAGTTCCAGTCCGGTGTAGCCCTCCCGGGTAATTTCAGCTGCCGACCAAAGTTGTTTGTGAAAACCCATTGGACCGCCGTGCAGCGCATTTGGGCCGTTATTGATGGCCAGCGTAAATTCCTGTCCGTCTATGGAAAATTTTCCTTTGGCAATGCGATTCCCGTAGCGGCCGATGATCCCGCCGAAGTACGGATGCTCATTTTGATAGTCAACCAGTTTGTCAAAGCCAAGCACGATATCTGCCAACTTGCCGCTCTTATCCGGTACGAGGAGTCGGGTAATGGTCCCGCCGTAGTTAGTAATGGCCACTTCCATGCCATGCTTGTTCTTCAAGGTGTACAGCATGGCGGGACCAGATTCGGTTTGCCCAAACTCGGAAATTTGAATGTTGGAACGGGTGCCGGTTGTACAGCCGGTAAGCCAGGTCAGGCCCAGGGCGCATGTAAAAAGGACTGCAAAATATTTCATGCGAGAAAGTTGAGTGAAGTTTTTGCCATCAAAAGGGCCGTGGTGCAGTTGCATATTTCCCAAATCGATCAAGTTTTAAATTAAAAACTCTGTGCACCTCTTTTTACGCTGTGAGTCTCTGTGTTATTCGTTTTTATTTCACAGAGGCTCACAGAGCAAATGAGGTGCACAGAGTAAGGCTACTTGTTACTAGCCGTTGAAGTACAAATAGGCGGCAAGGATCAGCAAGATGACCAGTACAGACATCAGTACATCGTTGCGTGTATAGCTAGACCGTGTTTCGGCCTTTTGATCGGCTGTTACGGTACCGAAGGTCAGGCCGCTGATATGCTCGTATGACGGTTTTTCAGTCGCGTAACTCACTCCAACCATAACTGCTGCCGACACCAGGAAAATAAGCAGGCTGTAGTATTGGAAGAATATGTTGTTGATAATCCAGAAAAAGGAGCCTTCTTCATAGCTGAATGTTCCCGAGAGAATAACCGGCGTATCAACCGCCAGGCGGAAAAGCCCCATCAGGAAGCCTACGATGAGAGCTGCCAGGCAGCCTTTGGCGTTCAGCCGTTTGTTGAATACACCAAAAAAGAACACCACGAATATCGGTGGCGCCAGATACCCCTGCACACTTTGCAAATAATCATACAGCCCGCGGCTACCCTGGATCACAGGTATCCACATCAAGCCGATAACAACCATCACTGCCGTGGCAATCCGGCCTACGCGCACCAGGCTTTTTTCCGAAGTATTCGGTCTGAATTTGGAATACAGGTCCATAGTGAACAGTGTGGACGAGGCGTTGAAGACGCCAGCCAGCGAGCTCATCAGGGCAGCCAACAATCCGGCTACCACGATTCCCCGAATGCCAGCGGGCAGCACAGAGGCTACCAACAACGGGAATGCCTGTTGCGCATTGGCATTGATCATGTTGCCCTCGCTATCGAGCAGGGCGTTGCTGATGTTGGCCATTTTGCCACTTGCTGCCAGGGCAAAACAGATCAGGCCCGGGATAATAAAAATAAAGACGGGCAATAATTTGAAAAAGGAAGCAGCGATGGTACCCCGACGGGCTTCCGTCAGGCTGGAGGCGCCGAGCATGCGCTGCACGATGTACTGGTCGGTACACCAGTACCACAGACCGATGATCGGCGCACAAAACAACATGCCCAACCAGGGGTAATTGCCATTGAAATACCAGGCCATCTGCGTATCCGATTTAATTGGCGCCCAGGTACCTTCCATGCCAGCCGGAACAAGTGGCTTCCATAAGTTGAACATTTCCGTTCCGGCGATCCGGCGGAGTTCTCCCCAGCCACCCAGCGCTTCCAGGCCGTACCAGGTAACCAACAACGAGCCAATAATGAGAATGACCGTTTGGATGGCCTCCGTATAGGCCACGGCCCGCAGGCCACCGAGAATGGTGTAAATTCCCGTTAGGATAATGACCAGAATAGATCCGACCCAAAAGCTGTTCAGGCCAAACACGTTCAATTCAGGGATAAGAACCCCGAAAACAATCCCTCCGGCGAAAATGCCTACAGCCACTTTGGTGAGTACATAGGCGACCAGCGAGATTATCGAAAGTACCCATCGGGCGGTCGGTGAAAAGCGCTTTTCAAGAAATTCCGGCATCGTGAATATTCGGGAGCGCATGTAAAATGGCGCCAGCACCCAACCCAGGACCAGCAGGCACCAGGCGTGCAATTCGTAGTGCGCCATGGCGACCCCGTCGGTAGCGCCCGAGCCTGCAAGCCCGACAATGTGTTCAGAACCGATATTGGAGGCAAAAATGGATGCACCGACAACGAACCAGCCCAGGTTGCGGCCAGCAAGAAAGTAATCATCGGAGGTATCGTTTTTCTGGCGGATCACCCACCAGGCTATACCCAGGATAAGGGTAAAATAAGCGGCAATAAAAATCCAGTCGAGGGTAGATAGTACGGTCATTGTTAGCTGTTTATGTTAAGTTTTGATGTTCTTATTGTTGCCCGTAATAAGCGTCTGTGCCGTGTTTGCGTTCGTAGTGTTTTTGGATCAGAGCGGCTTTAAGTCTTGGTGCGTCGGGGCGGATTTGCAGGGTTAAAAATGCCATTTTTGCCAGCTCCTCCAGAACGGCACTGTTGTAAACTGCTTTTTCAACGGTTTTTCCCCAGGTAAACGGTGCGTGGTTGGCGACCAGAATCATCTCGACTTCTTGCGGCGTCAATCCGCGGTTTTCAAATGCATGCAGGATTTGAAAACCGGTCTGGTGTTCGTAATCGCCCCGGATCATTTCGTCGGACATCACCGGTGCGCAAGGCACATCAATCGTGAGGTGGTCGGCATGCGTGGTGCCAAATATCGGAATATCCAGTTGCGTTTGTGCCCAGGCTGTTGCGTAGGTTGAATGCGTGTGCACAATCCCCCCGATTGTTGGCCAGTGTTTGTACAATACCGCATGGGTTTTTGTGTCGGAAGAGGGGCGCATTGTTCCTTCCAGAACGGTATTATCAAAATCGAGCACTACCATATCTTCCGGGCGGAGTTTTTCATAGGGAACGCCGCTGGGTTTAATAGCAAAAACGCCTTTTTTGCGATCGACTGCACTGGCATTGCCAAAAGTGAACAATACCAGGCCCAATTCGGGCAATTGCATGTTGGCCTCATAGGCCGCTGTTTTAAGCGATTGATATGGACTCATGACGGGCACTTGTGTTTTGTTCTACCAGATCCCCCCAACTACAATATTGGGCATACAGCCGATCGTACACTGCCGCTCGTTCAGCGTCGGGATAGTAGGTAGCATCGAAGCCAGACCCCATGCGCGACATTGCTTCAGAAACTGTTGCATAAACACCGGCTGCCGTGGCTGCAAACATGGCTGCGCCCAAAGCACAGGTCTGTTCCGAACGTGCAATTTTGATCGGGCGGTTCAACACATCGGCCATGGTTTGCATAATGAACGGCGCCTTTTTGGCTACTCCGCCCAAGCCAATAATTCCCTGAATGGGGATGCCTTCTTGCTGAAAACGATCTACAATTTTGCGGGCGCCAAAGCATGTGGCCTCCACTAAGGCCCGGAAAATAACCGGCGCATCGCTACCCAAATTCAACCCGAATATTGCCCCTTTCAGTGCCTGGTTGGCATCCGGCGTACGGCGACCGTTAAGCCAGTCAAGTGCGATTACACCGGATGCACCGGGCTCTACTTTTTCCGCAGCGCGGGTCAGCTCCGGAATAATGCGCGCACTGGTTTCTTCGATCAGCTGCTGCTTGACCGATGGATCGAGCAGTGTACTTTTGCCAACAACTTCGTCGAGCGTCCAGGCCAGTATATTTTTAAACCAGGCGTACACGTCGCCAAAAGCCGATTGCCCCGCTTCGAGACCCAGCATATCCGGGATGACAGACCCATTGACCTGACCACAAATGCCTGCAACCAGTTTTTCGTCGGCACCAGGCATCGGTGCAACCAGCATATCACAGGTGGAAGTGCCCATGACTTTACTAAGAAAATAGGGCTCGATTTGCCCACCGACAGCACCCATGTGCGCGTCGAAAGCACCGACACTTACCGCAACGTTAGACGGCAGCCCAAGTTTGTGCGCCCATGCCTCGGACAAATAACCGGCCTGCTCCTCGGAGGTGTAGGTATGGCGGTAAAGCCGTTCCGTCAAGCCGTCGAGCAGTGGATCAAGTGTTTTAAAAAAGGCATTAGGAGGCAGACCGCCAAATGCTTCGTGCCAAAGCGCCTTGTGCCCGGCAGCACACCGGCTGCGTTTCATTTGATGTACATCGGTGCCTCCGGTGAGCAGGAACGGGATCCAGTCGCAATGTTCGACCCAGGAGTAGGCTGCCTCGCGTACCGCGGGATTGACGCGCAGGGTGCGCAGAATTTTTGCCCAAAACCACTCCGACGAATACACGCCACCGACATATTGGGAATAATCGATGTCGGACTCTTTGCAAAGCGTATTGATTTCTGCGGCTTCATGGATCGCCGTATGGTCTTTCCAAAGAATGAACATGGCATCAGGCTCGGTTTCAAAGCCGGGCAACAAGGCGAGCGGAGTGCCGGTTTTGTCCACAGCCACGGGCGTTGAACCGGTAGTGTCTACGGCCATGCCGACCACCTGACTCGAAGTGCCCGGAGGCGCCGCAGCCAGCGCATCTTTCACGGATTGTTCCAGCCCCTCGATATAGTCCAGCGGATGTTGGCGGAACTGATTAGCGGCTGGTCGACAAAATTGCCCTGCCTGCCAACGCGAATAGTAGTGTACGGCACTACCCATTTCCTGGCCATTTTCAGCATCAACCACAACGGACCGGACACTATCGGTGCCGTAGTCTATCCCAATGACAAATTTTTTCATGTGCGTAAATATAATTTGCCATCCGCGCATGTTGGGATTAATATTTTAAATTGTCTGACGGGCTGTTGTTCAACAAGGATCTCCGGTTAAAAAGGCCTGATTTTTAAGTATTATCAACTCTCATTTTTTATCCATCGGGTAAATGCAAAGCGTCCGGCTCAGAAGGAGATGAGCCGGACGCTTTGAAATTTGAACTGCCTTGAAAGCAGGGTGAAAACTGCGTTGCAGCAACGATAGCTAACACTGCTCAAACGGGCGTATTCACCGGTAGCATCGATTTTTATTTTGCGCAAAAGGCGCCATCTAACCGCCTACCTCCCGGTTCAACATCCATCGGACGCCGTATTTATCGGTCAGCATACCAAACACAGCGCCCCAGAAAGTTTCCTGCAAGGGCATAAGAACAGTACCGCCTTCCGCTAGCTTGTTGAAAATGCGCTCCTGTTCTGTCCCGTCCGTAAGATTGATACTGAGTTGGACGACATTTCCGGTAACGGAAGGCTCCGTGGCATCCGGCATGGTATCCGAAGCCATGAAGTAAATGTCATCCGATTTAAACTCGGCATGCATGACGCGCTGTTTATGCGCATCGGCACTTTCCACCGGGCTGTCACCAAAGCGTTGCATCGATAGTATTTCTCCACCGAAACAACTTTTGTAAAAATTCAGGGCTTCCTCGCAGGTTCCCGGAAAACTGAAGTACACGTTCAATTTTTTCATTCGTACTGTTATATAATTTGATTTTAGTTGTTGCAAAGTAAACGTAGAACACGTGTGGTTCGGTGGCAATGTCAGATCAAGCAGCAACTGCTGCAGGAGTGGGGTGGGGTCGAATGGATATGCTCAAAAGTATGGAAGGCCTGGCAGTATTCAGGCGTTCCAGCACAGCATACTCAGGCAGCCCGGCGTGCGCGCGTCCGGGGAGTGGGCTGTGGAACCGGGTTGTTTGCCGGCCCGTGCTGGAACAGGTCCATCTGGCCATTTTGCGCAGCGAGGTCCAACAGCCGGACATATTTCAGCTTGTGTTTGCTGTTGGTGCGCAGTGCAATGAGTTTAGCCAGTTCGAGGGTGATAAAAAAGTCTTCCATGGGTTCTCCGGGCCGGGGGCGTTTGGCAAAATCACGCAAAGGTTGCGGGCGGCGGATGCCCTCCCGGAATTCATACAGGTCCTTTAGCCATTTTCGCACCTGCGTTCCATATTGTGCGGCCGGTAATTTTAGCGTCTGATACAGGTTGGAGACTGCGACTACTTTTGTGCCGTATTTGCTTTCAAAGATTAGAAGGTCCATAGCTAGTTTGTTGTTTACAACAGGTATTTGTTTTAAAAGCACTACAAAACTAAACTATTTGTTTTTAAAAACAAATGTTTTTATTTTATTTTTTTATAAAACAAAAATGTTTGATTTTATTGACCTGATTAACAGCGACTTAGTTTGATTATAAGACGGAGGCTACTACCGTATCATCCCTGTTTAACCGGTCAAGGCCCTGCATTTCCGATCTGTCAGGGTACATCCAACTTGCAGGAATTGAAATTGAAATGCGCACTTATCTTTACCCCGCTAAAGCGCATCCTGTATGAGTTTATTCGACACTTTTGCTATCCTGATCGTCTTATCGGCTTCTTTCGCCTACATCAATTACCGCTTTATCAAGCTGCCCGCAGCGATCGGGCTGATGCTGATCGCCTTGCTGACCTCCATTGCCCTGGTGGCTTTGGGCCGGCTATATCCACCGGCGCTGGCTGATTTGACCACATTGATGTCTGGCATTGATTTTTCCAAATTGCTGATGGAAGTGATGCTGGGCTTTATGCTGTTTGCCGGGGCCATCCACATCCGGCTGGAAGAGTTAAAAAAGGTAAAACTGGCCGTAATCCTGTTTTCCACCATTAGTGTGGTGCTGAGCACGTTCATCGTGGGTACCGGCGCTTATTACCTGTTGGGCTGGTTTGGGATGCCGATGCCGTATTTATATTGCCTGTTGTTCGGTTCGCTGATCTCCCCGACCGACCCGATTGCGGTGCTGGGCATTTTGAAACAAGCGCGCATCGATAAGGCGCTCGAAATGAAAATTGCCGGCGAATCGCTTTTCAATGACGGGGTGGCCGTGGTGGTCTTCCTGACAATTCTGGAGGTTGCCATGCACCCCGAAGCGATGGAATGGACCGATGTCGGAGTGCTGTTTTTGCGCGAAGCCGGCGGCGGGGTATTGCTTGGCCTGGGCGCCGGGTATGCGGGATTTTTACTGATGCGCAGCATTGACAATTATAAGGTGGAAGTACTGCTCACACTGGCTGTCGTTATGGGAGGTTATGCACTGGCCGACCGCCTGCATATTTCCGGACCGCTGGCTATGGTAGTGGCGGGTATTCTTATCGGAAACCACGGGAAGCGCTATGCGATGTCGGACCTCACGGCTGAATACGTGGACAAATTCTGGGAACTGCTCGATGAAACGCTGAACGCCATTTTATTTGTGCTCATCGGCCTCGAACTGGTAGTGCTGCACTGGTCCACAAACTATGTGATCCTTGGCCTCATTTCCATTGTACTCGTGCTGCTGGCGCGGTTCACTTCCGTATGGGTGCCGGCGCAAATTATCCGCTTGCGGGGCGATATGACGCGCCGAACGATCCTCATTCTGACCTGGGGCGGGTTGCGCGGCGGAATTTCAATTGCCCTGGCGCTGTCGCTTACCCCCGAACTCGGCAAGGACCTCTGGGTGACGCTAACCTATTTCGTCGTGGCCTTTTCCATTTTGGTTCAGGGCCTGACTGTTGGCCGGCTGGCCCGTGCGACGAGCTGATTTTTTTTAAAAAATTACCCGGTATACCCAATGATGAGAACATTTCAAATCCTGCGAAATATCGCCTGCGTGTGTCTGGGTCTGATCTTTTTTACATCGGGCATGGCCAAACTGTATGCGGAACATGCTTTCCCTGGAATCATTGGCCCGGTGTGGCTGGAAGATGAATTGGCGAAATACGGTCTCGGGTTGTTCGCCCGCTTTGTGGCGACGGGACAGGTGCTGGTGGGTTTTCTGTTGCTCACCCTGCGTTTCAGTACCCTCGGCGCGGTGATGCTGGTGCCGATGGTGCTCAATATTTTGGTCGTGACAATTGCGCTGCAATGGCAGGGTACACCCTGGGTGCTGGCGTTTTTTCTGGCTTCCAATTTATTCGTGCTGGCTGTGGACTACCCGAAATTATTGCCACTGATTGGGTACAGGTCGGACACACCACCTACAGCTGTCCTGTTATCCTGGCAAGGCAATTTGTTGTGGTTTTCCGGAATGGCGTTGGTGCTGGCGAGTATTCGAGTTTCGTATTTCAACGTGGAACTGGGCTGGCTGGGTTGCTTTCTGGGGCTGTGCATGGCCTGGGCGGGGAAGTTTGTGGACCGGCGGGTGGACCAACATAACCGGAAATAACACAGCGGTTATTCTGGATTCTCTTTAAACGTAAAATCTCCCCAAAACCGAACAGTGCATCCGTGAAACGGGCCGGATATATTGCTGAGCAACAAAACATATTGCTCGCCTGCCTGCACTTCCAAAGGTTTTAGCCAATTATTGTCATCCGGGTCAGAACAGCCTGCATCTTCCGTGATATCCGTTTCATCATCAATAAGCCCCGTTGGGCCAAAACATGGACTGTCGGGACCGGTCTCCTTACCACTTGGGCTTGAAGCCATGCACCGCACAACTTCTTTTTGGGCACAATCACCATGTTGAGGCAAACGGAACAATACAAAATCATAATCGTCTTTGGTCGTGTCGGGCAAAATGGTAAACCGCAGTGTTCCGGGCTTGTCGATCGCAAAGCGCAACCAAGTAGAGTTAACTTCTGCCTGACCAAAGGTGTTTCCATTGAAAAAGCAGGGTATTGTGTTGGCTTCCTGATGATCGGTTCCAATACCACGTACGTTGACTACATGTAATTTGTACTGCCTTCCGACCCAATAGGCCGAAGCACAATCAGCGTTCTGCTGCGCGGGTGTGTGCTTATAACTGCACAAAAAGCCGAGTAAAATGAATAACCCAGGAATAATGAGTGATGTCAGGCGCATATGATTGACTTCATTTTTTCCCAGCCATGAATGGCTGGGCTGAGAATGCAACTGGGGAGAAATATAGACAATTGTTGCGCTCCGCTATGCGCTCCAACCAAGGTATCGAACAGGGATTCACAATATGGAATAGTCTATATTCTTCGCCCAGCCATTTATGGCTGGGAAAAAGGGGGCTCAATCCGAAAAATACCGCCGCCCCAAATAATCAAAATACCCGTATTCCATTTCTTCCTTAAATACCCGGATCAACTGTTGTTTTGGCAGCAACTCCACAGTATCAAATTCAGGCGGTATAATTTCTTTGCCTTCCGCCAGATTTATCAACCCGGTTTTTTCATCTTGACTTATTCGAACCAGTTGCTCGTCGATGGGATCTACCCGCCCAATTTTCAGAGTGGTTTGAAAAAGTATCCGTCCGGTTTTATCGCAAAACATAAGGTCAGATTGGCCGTTGTCTTGGCTTTGTTGCCCAATCACAAGTTGCTGTTCGGGGTAAACATCGAAATCCAAGTTTTGCGCGAAGGGTACCAGCAACTTGCCCTGCCGGTCCACCAGTACAGCCGTGTTATAAAGCGGTACCAGTTCTACTTCCCAACCCGCTGCAATTGGTTTGAATGGCGGGTTCAGCCCGACCAATTCGGCGCCATCCTGTTTGTATCGCAACAAACGCCCGTCTTTTATGGCAAAAATTGAGCTATCGCGCGAGCCGGAAAGGTAGGTACAGGCTTCAAGTAAAAATTTACCATCCGGGTTCAGCAGGCTGTGTTGGCCGGGTTGAGGATAGTCCTCCAGTTTCCTCAGGTTGTTTGACCACAGATTGATTTTTACCGGGTGTGCTGTTTTTTGTTGAAAAACAATACGCCCGCTTAGGGCATCCAGCATAAAATGTTCCCGCAAGCCGGATGCAGGATCAAACCGCCAGCCTTTGGCAAACGATAACCGGTCGTTCCAACATTCCAAATAGGCCTCTTCCAGATCCGGGGGGAGTACCCAATTGCCGCTACGGTCGATGAAGCCCCAGCCGCCGCCAAATGCCTTGACCTGGATAAGCCGATGTTCCGGTCTGAACAGTTCGATTTTTTCAAACTGCGGCTGCACCACCCACTTCCCGCTCCGGTCGATCAGACCCAAGCGGTTGGCGGCGTCGCGGGCAGCAGCCTGGCCACCGGCAAATGCTTTTGCCCAGCTGAATTGCTGGCGAATGACAACCTGGAAATTTGTGTCCACAAAACCAAAGTTATTCTGGTCTACACAAGCTTCGCCGGCATGCACGCGGGCCAGGCCTTCCGAAAAAGGGTCGATGCTTGCAATATTGGTGAGCGTGCGTATCCTGCCCGTTTGTGGGTCGAGCAATTGCCTGTCGGTACTGTCGAAACGCGTTAACACGATTTTGCCATATTGGAGGTAACAGTGTTTGTATTCAAACGGCACAATCTCCTTGCGGTCGGAAAGCCGGATAATGCCCTTTTTTTTATTTTTAGAAGCCACAATGTAACCATCCCTCAGGTAGCTGTTTTCATAGGTTTGCGGGGGCAGCAGTGGTGTGCCGTCGGGCCGGGCGTAAAAACTTGTGCCGTTTTTGGAGGCGTCGATGCCGTAACAATTGGCGCAATCCAAATTTTCAATGGATGAAATATGATCGGCATCCAGCTTGGAGCGCAACAGCAGTTGGCCGTTTGGATTAAAAAAATCCCAACCATCGCGGCGATGAAGCCTGACAAAAGGATAGTCCGGCCGCACCGAATTCGGCGGACATTCGAGGTAAACTACCGGCAAAATGACCTTGCCGTCAGGTGCGTAACTGCCCCACAAACCGTCCTTTTTCACCTTAATCGTCCCGAAAGCGCTGCCGTGATCGATCCGAACCTCGTCAAATTCGTCCCAAATGGGCAGGCGCCCAAGGGGGTCGAATAGTTGGGTTTTTCTATTAGAACCTGCCAGAATAAAAACCGAATCGCGGTACAGATTAACATAGTCGAACGCGCAGGGCACCACTTCTTCCAGGCGGTCATTGTACAGGCCTTGTTTACTGCCTTGATGGACTTCCAAAAAGTAGGTGGTGTCGCCGGAAACAGTCGTTCTGATTTGCTCACGGATTGGATACGTAAATTCAAAGGGCATTACGACGCGGTCGTTTGCGTCCAGCAGCACCTGTTTGCCTCCCAACGAGGCGATTCGGTTGGCCGTTTTGGCAAAATAAAAATCAGTAGGTGGGCCGTCCAAGCCGAGGTAGCCGGTTTGCCGGAAATGCCGGTCGTGTTCATACCAAAGGTTGTCGGCATGTTGCATTAAAAAACCGTCGTGGTAGGGCTGGATCGCATAAACGTTTTCCAGTTCCAACAACACGGCGCCTTGCTTGTCAATAATTTTACTCCGGCCTTGCAAGTCCTCCACAATTGCCCAACCGTACCGGGTAAACCGGAATGCTTTTCGGTACACTTCAGGGGTTGCCCGGTTTCCCGTTCGGTCGAGGTAGTAAAACGGTCCATCCGTTATCCGGACCAGCAACAGGCCCTGTGAAAAACAGTGGTCCACTTCCCCGATGTCGTCGAACGCTCTCAACACCGTATTTCCAGCGGATACAAACAGGTAGTTCAAAATTCCGAGTTCCGGGTCGTGCCGGCCTGCCAGGCTTACTTCATTGTCGGGTGGTGCTATAAAATCCCATTCAGGAGCAAAAGCCTCCGAGCCGTCTTTGCGGATATAGCCGAATTTGCCCGCGCGGTTCACGGGTAGATAATCCGGCTCCTGATCAGGCGGTGTGAATTGCCCGCCGGGTTCGTATTGCCATACGTGCAGAACTACCGGGATTTCCCGTTCAGATTCCATCCAATAGCCCAGGCCGTAGTCGTCTTCCGATTCCTGGTCGGTCAGCCAATCGTAGCGAAACGGGCATAATTGCTCCAAATCGCGGTTGAACAGGGCAACCCGAAAAAGCCGCATTTCATCGTTCATTGAATCGCAGCGGGCCAGCCAGAACAACTCGGGGTTAATTGGGACCAACACTGGTGGGACTAACGCGGTGGGTTCCAATACATAACTTCCATCGGCCTTTAGCCAGCCGTACCGCCCGTTTCGGCAAACGGTGGCTACTGACTTGTTCAGTTTGTATCGCCGCTCCCATTCATATCCCCAGAGATCGGTTAAGGCAATACTGTCGGACAGGGCGCCGGCTTTTGAAAATTGTGGTGGAATAATCAGTTTGCCCAAGCGGTCGGCGTATCCCCAGATATTGCCTTGCCGGTATGGAACCAACTCCGGTGGGGCTTGTGCGGTGAGTGGAGTGTTTTGGAAAAAACCAATGGCGAGGATCAGGTTAAAAAACAGGGGTGTTCGCATAGGAATTCAGGTTTTAGTGGTGTGAGTTTTAGTGTGGCTATTTCTGCAAATTTAAGAATTGTATAACGCTGCAACCTTCGGTTTTGGTGGCTGGTCAAACGTCCTATTTCATTAACAATACGGCTTATTATGAAAACGATTCTTTGGGGGTTCCTGCTTGCCGGGGGCGCCATTTTACTGCACAACTGTTCCGGGATAACCAATGAGGCGCAGGCCCAGGCTGTCAAACAACCTGAAAACCCGGCTGATCTGATCAAACGCGGCGAATACCTCGTAACCATTATGGGCTGCAACGATTGCCATACGCCCAAAGTGATGACTGATCATGGCCCCGACCTCGACCGCACCCGCCTGATGTCGGGCCACCCGGCCGATGTGCCTTTGGCGCCCATTACCGACAAGGAAGCAGTGCGCACCGGCCAATGGGTGCTCATGCACCCGATGGTCTCCGCTTATGTTGGCCCATGGGGCACCTCCTATGCAGCCAACCTGACCCCCGACGCTACCGGTATCGGCAGCTGGAGTTTTGAACAATTTAAAAAAGCGGTAACCGAAGGCAAATACAAAGGCCTCGATGGCGGCCGGATGTTGCTGCCGCCAATGCCCTGGTTTAACATGGTCAAAATGCCGGACGAAGATCTGAAAGCGATGTTCGCTTACCTGAAATCGCTGCCTCCGGTAGAAAATGTGGTGCCGGCGCCGGTGCCGCCTTCCGAGATTTAAGCGGAATATTAGATGGAGTTTGGGCTGATTTTAATGCTATTAAAATTGCCCGGCGTAGATTAGTTTTTTCACCGCTAAGGTGCCAAGACGCGAAGTTTTACCCTTCGCGTCTTGGCACCTTAGCGGTGAAATTTTTTTTGGAACAATGATTATCCGTAAAAAGTCCCACTTTCCCTGTAGTTAAGGCAGTGGACAATTCCTGCTCCCGCCTCAACTTTGCCCCATGATCAATCAGTGGAATTTTATGCGATTGCTGCGGGCCGGGTTAGCCGTTTGGGCTTTCGTGGAATTGTACAATACCGGCGAATGGCTGCTGCTTTTTCCTGGAATCATTTTCGGTATGCAAGCAGTACTGAACGTCGGCTGTTGCGGCAGCGGAGCATGTTATGCATCACCGGAGCAACGTGCAACTACAGATTCCGATAACACGGTAATTGCGGAAGAAATACGCTAAGGGGATACCCCAAAGCAGTTTAAAAATATACAGGACGTTTTTCTACAACAGGTTTTAGGTGAATAAAACGGCGCGGCGAAAGGCTGGCGCCGTTTTTTATTGGTCCTTACAACGCCGCATAGTACCGCGCGCCCAGGGTCACCCCCTCCGTACCGATCCGTTCCAGCCCCCAGCGTCCGGCCACCTTGTACACGGGCTTGGTTTGCAGGCCTTGATGCAGTGCCTCGTATTGCGCATACGAAACGGCCTGTCGCTGGGCCAATTTGTCGGACACACGGAAATGCCGGACAACGTGCTCCCAGCCCGGCTGAACTACGGCCTCAAAAACCTTCGCTTTCGAGCCGCTGCCATAGGCCACAAAGCCCAGGCGTTTGCCTGCCAGCTTGCTTTTTTCAGCCCGGTCGGCTTCCAGGGTACTCATGAGTGCCAGGAAAATCGAGGCGGTGTACAGGTTGCCGGTATCGCTGCTGGCGCGCTGTGCCTTTTCCAGTTTTTCCTGGACAAAACGGCGGTATTCGGGCGCAGTGCTGACCTGTTTCAAAAAGCCTGCCTGCGCCTTTTCAAACGCTTTGGTATCGGAAAACTGATCGGGGTTGGGTTCTTCAAAACCGTTGCGCCCCACATCGGCAGGCCATTTGCCGCTTGCTTTCCGGCCCTCGATGAACGCTTCCACATAAATGCGTTTGGCGTGAAAGGCATAGGGCAAATGGAAAATCATGCGTGCCCAGCGCTCGTGCAGTGCCCGAAACTGGTCGGGTCGAAAAACGCCTGCGCCAAGGGCCCGCTGTCTGAAATCGGTAAGTGCTTCGTGCATCCGGTTTTGGTAGCACCAGTTGGAATACTGCCCGTCAAAAACCGGGGTGTCGGTGTGCCGTTCGCGGCGGGGTTTGTAAAAATCGTGGACGTGCTCTGTAGATACGCCGAACAAACGCCGAAACTTCAACAGGCGCGGATGCCATTTCACCAGCATGGCTACGGCTCCGGCGCCCTGGGTGTATTCGCCGGTGGACTCCAGTTCATAGCGGGCAATATCGGAAGCCACGACGATAGCCACATTGGCCGGGTCGGTAGCCACCCAATCGAGCGTGTTGTGCAGGGCATCGGTGGCACCGATACAGGCAAAAGTCATGTCGAGCACATCGCAGTGGCGCAGGCATCCGGCGCCATATTGCCCGGCCAGATGTTCTTCCACCATACCAACGGCGTAGGTGGCAGTCGGTTTCGACATGTCGAGCGCACTTTCGGTACCCAGGTAGATCCGTCCGATGGATTTCGGGTCGATCTTGTTGCGATCGATCAATTCCGCAATTGCCTCGGCAGCCATGGTGGCGGCGTCTTCGTGTACATCCGGCAGCGCCATTTTGTACAAACCAAGGCCCTGCTGCAGTTTGACTGCGGGAATCTGGCGTTGCTCAGCCAGCGTTTCAATGTCGAGATAAAGTTTGGGGACGTAAAAAGCCATGTCGTCAATACCGACCGGCAGTACTCGTTTTGCCATGATATTTTTTAATTGTGCCGTGCCGGTAGTGGTGGTTCGGTCTGGCGTAAAACGGACCTCTGGTCCGTAAAAAATGGCAAGGGCGAAAAAAAATTGCGCAGCAAATTTTTCAATCTGGCGGCAAATCTAAACACCAAACGCCTGGTTTTCCAAATGGTTCGCACAGCGTCAAATCAAAGGCATAAGGTCGCAATACTAATTGGGTGAAAAAGTGAGCACAAAGGCGGGCCAGAGGCCCGTTGTACACCGACCAAACCGCTTTTCGTTCTACATTTGCTTTCCTATGCAAATCCTCTACCACCCAGCCGTCCTGGACCACGATACCGGTCCCGGCCATCCGGAAAACCGCTTCCGGCTGGAACCATTCGGCTACTCCGGGCCGACGATGGAAATTCCCGACGGGGCGGAATTTCTCGATTTGGTACATCCCCAAACCTACATCGACATGGTGCAGGAGCACTGCGCTCGAGCCGAACCGCTCGATGGCGATACCCGTACTTCCACAGGGAGTTTCCGGGCAGCGACGGCCGCGGTGGGGACAACGGTGCTGGCTATGGAACGCGGCGATTTTGCCCTGGTACGCCCACCCGGCCACCATGCCTACCGCAATGAAGCGCACGGATTTTGCCTGTTCAACAACATTGCCATAGCCGCGCAAAAAGCGGTAAACGCCGGCAAACGGGTACTGATCATCGACTTTGACGGCCACCTCGGGGATGGTACCATGGATATTTTTTATCGCTCCGATCAGGTGTTGTATTGGTCGCTGCACCAGTACCCGGCCTATCCGGGCAACGGCTCGCCCATCGAGATCGGCGCGGGCAAGGGTCTGGGCTTTACCATCAACTGTCCCTTGCCTGCCAGCAGCGGCGATGATATTTTCCGGCATGCCGTGGAGTACATGTTGCCGGCTGCCGAGCAGTTTCAGCCCGATGTGGTAGGTATTTCCGCCGGGTTTGATGCGCACCAGTTCGACCCCTTGTTGCAGTTGCGGGCCACAGGCAATTTTTACCACTGGATCGGCCAAACGCTGCAACAGCATTTCCCCGGAAAATTGTTTGCAGCGCTGGAAGGCGGTTACAATCTGGAAGAACTGCCGGGCTGCGTGTTTAACTTTCTGGCCGGCGTGAATGGCGTGGCCATGCCCCATCCGGAAACCACCACCACGTCGGGTTTGCGCACCTGGGAAACATACGAACTGTACCTGCATCAGGCTGCGGGGTTGCTGGCGCAGTATTGGAAATTTTAGCATAAAAAAGATAACAAATGTTATCTTTGCGGCATGGATTTCAAAAAAGGTTTACAAAAGATCGTAGCTGTTTTTGAACAGGAAGATATTCCATACATGATTGTTGGCGGATTTGCATTAAGCTATTACAACCGGTTCCGATTCACTGCCGACATCGATTGTATCTTGCAAATCCATCCGAACCATATTGAAAAAATAATTAAGCACTTTCCAGATTGGCTTGTTCATTTAGACGCATTTGAAGCAAGTGCACGACAAGGCATATTGTTCAATTTCACTGATTTTGAAACAGGCGTCAAATACGATATGATGTTATATCAGGATAGCGATTATAATTGGAAGGCATTTGAACGCCGGCATAAGGTGACCTTTTTGGATATCGAATGTTACATCGCAGCGCCCGAGGATTTAATTATTTCAAAATTGCGCTGGTACGCCATTTCAAAAAGTGCGAAACAACTGGAAGACATTAAATTTCTGCTTCAGGAGCTGACCATTGATAAAAACTATTTGGACACTTGGGTTCACCGATTAAAAATTGCGAGCTATGGACTTTTCTAAAGAATATGTAGAGGCTTCTGAGAAAGCCGATTTTGCTTATGCTCAATGGTATTCGCAATTACCCGAAGCACGAAAAGCCGAATTTTTTAAAAGCGGTTATGATTTTGTAGCCGAAAAAATCAAGCTGGACGTGCAACGGGAAAATCCGTTTTCCACGGAAGCGGAGATTGTGTTGCGTTTTATAGAAATTACCCAGAAAGATGCTTTCCCTGAAGAAATACACGCTTTCATACGGGAGCAAATGACTTTGCGCGCTGAAAAGGAATGGCAAAAGCGTTTTAAAAATATGAAACAAGCCTTAGGCTGGTCGTACGATGACATGGCCACATTTATGAATGCCGGTAGTGGTGCTTCTGTTAAAGCTTCGATAAACCGTAAGTTACCTGCCTTTGCCAAATTAGCCGTTTGCGTGTTTGAGCAATTAAACCATGAAAAAACTACTCGATAAATTCTTTTACCCAAAATCTGTTGCCCTGGTCGGTGCCACCGAAAAACCGGAGAAAATCGGGTATACCGTGTTGCGCAACCTGCTTGAAAACGGATACGGCGGTTCGGTTTATCCGGTTAACCCGAAGTATCGAAAGTTGCAGGGAAAAAAATGTTACGGTCATTTGCGCGATTTGCCGAAGGCGCCCGACCTGGTGATTTTTGCACTGCCGGCAGCCCTGATCCCGCCCCAAATGGCGGCCTGCCGGGAAATCGGTGCACAATGTGCGGTTGTTATTGCTTCCGGATTCAAAGAAGCGGGGGAGGAAGGCGAGCAATTGTACCGCGACCTGAAATTTGAAGCGGCCAACAACGGCGTGCGCCTCATAGGCCCCAACTGCATTGGCTTACTTACCCCGGCGATTGGCCTGAACGCCAGTTTTGCCCCGGCGATGCCCGCGGCCGGCCGGGTGGCTTTTATTTCGCAAAGCGGGGCATTGGGCTCGGCCATTCTCGACTGGGCGGCGGAGAAAAACGTCGGGTTCAGCCACTTCGTGTCTATCGGCAGCATGGCTGATATTGGTTTTGATCAGTTGATCGACTATTTCGGTGTGGATAGCCGCACGGCCTGCATTTTGATTTACATGGAAAATCTGGTCGACGCCCGCCGGTTCATGAGTGCCGCACGGGCCTTTGCGCGCTCCAAACCCATCGTCGTGCTCAAGGCGGGCTCCAGCAAGTTGGGCGCCCGGGCAGCGCTGGCCCATACCGGTGCACTGGCCGGCAACGACGCTGTGTACGCCGCTGCCTTTCGCCGGGCCGGTATTATCCGGGCACATACCATTCAGCAATTGTTCGACAGCACGCAGGCCCTGGCCAACCAACCCCTGCCCGCCGGCAACCGCCTGGCTATCGTCACCAATGCCGGTGGCCCATCTATTCTGGCTACCGATGCCCTGGAAAAACGCGGCGGAAAACTGGCCCAACTGTCCCCTAAGACGCTGACTACACTCAACAAACAACTTTCCCCAAACTGGAGCAAAAGCAACCCACTGGATATTCTCGCCGATGCCTCGGTAGATCAATTCCGGCTGGCAGTGCGTGCCTGCCTGGCCGACCCAAACGTGGATGCCGTGCTCACCATCCTGACGGCCCAAAACAGTGGCTATGCGGAAGCGGTTGCCCAAGCGGTGGTGGAGGAATCGAAAGTGACCTTCGACAAGCCGGTGTACGCCAGCTGGATGGGCCTGCAAACCGTCAAATCGGGCCGTGCCATTTTGGAAGAAGGCCAGGTGCCCTGGTATCCTTTCCCTGAACGCGCGGTGGTGGCTTTTATGCACATGGTGCGCTACCGCGAAAACCTGAACCTGCTCCACGAAACACCGTCGGACCTGCCGGTGGAACTGGACAACATCAACCGGACCGGCGCCAAAGTCATCGTCGATATTGTGCAAAAATCGGGGCGGCTGCATTTTGAGGAAGCGGAGGCCAAACGCCTGCTGGCCTGCTACGGCATCCCCATCAACACCAGTTACCTGGCAAAAACCGAAGACGAGGCGGCGGCGATCGCCCGCAACATGGGCTGCGCCGTAGCGCTCAAGATCGAGTCGCCGGATATCTGGTACAAATCCGAAGTGCATGGCGTGCGGCTGGGCATAGAAACGGAATTCGGCACCCGGCAGGTATTCCGTTTTCTGATGGAAAATGTGCGCAAAAAACGTCCCGACGCCCGCATCAGCGGGGTGACCATTGAAAAAATGGTGAACACGCAACACGAGTTGCGTATCGGCGCTATGAAAGATCCGACATTCGGACCGGTGATTTATTTCGGTCCGGGCGGGGTCGCCACCGATGTGCTGCAGGACCGCGCCTACGGCCTTCCGCCGCTGAACATGGCCTTGGCCAAAAACCTGGTGTCGAGCACCCGCACCGCGCAGTTGTTGCAGGGCTACAAGCATTTGCCGCCGGTGCCCATCGAGCAGCTGCACAATGTGCTGGTGCGCTTTGCTTACCTGCTTATGGATTTTCCGGAAATCCGCGAGATCGATGTCAACCCCTTCGCCATGAACCCCACCGGGGGCATTGCGCTCGACGCGGAAATTACGCTCGAACAAAGCCCCAGCCTGCAGCGCAAACCCTACGAGCACCTGAGCATTCAACCGTATCCCACGCAATGGGTGAAAACCGTGGAGTTGAAAAACGGGCAACAGGTGTTGCTTCGTCCTATCCGCCCGGAAGACGAGCCGCTGGAGGCGGAGTTGGTCAAAAACACCTCCAAGGAGAGCCTGTACTTTCGCTTTTTCGGTTTTGTGCCGGGCATCGACCACAAGATGCTGGCACGCTTCACACATATCGACTACGATCGCGAGATGGCCATTGTGGCGGTCATTGAGGTGGATAAAAAACCGGAGATCATCGGTGTGGTGCGCATTGTCGGCGACGGCTGGCGAGAGTCCTGCGAATACGCCATTTTAGTGGCCGACAACTGGCATGGCAGGGGCATGGGCAGTATCCTGACGGAATACATCATCGAAATTGCCCGCGCCCAGGGGTACCATCGCATCACGGCAACGTTTCTGAAAATCAACAGTGCCATGCGGCGGCTGTTTCAGCACAAAGGGTTTAAAATTAAAGGGGGGGAGTATGATACGGATTTGGCGGAGTTGGCCCTTGATAAGAAGCGATAGGAAAATCCTTTTTTAAGCCGTAATTTTGAGCAAAATAATAAGCATAAAAATGACGATCGAAAAAATAAAAAATGACCTCCATCGGATGGTCGTTGAAACAAATGATCCGGCACTTTTGGAACATATTGCAATGCTTTTTGCGCAGTTGCGTGAAGAGCGGAAATGGGCTACAGAAATTTCAGAGCGTGAAAAAATTTTGATCGAGAAAGGCAGACAAGATGTACTCGCGGGAAAAGTCGTTTCGCGCGAAACAATCCGCAAAGACGCTGCTGAAATTTTATCCCCCAAAAAGCCCTAGATCCTTGATGGTGATTCAATGGACAAATACCGCTAGAGAAGAATATCGCAGTATTTTGCAAAGCGCCTATGATTTGTCCCTGGATAGCGCCCTTGAATTAGATGAGCAACTAGAAGTACTTCAAGACAGGCTCCTTATCTTTAAAAATCTTTGCCCTCCTCATCCTGAAATTCCTACTTTCAGGCGTTGTGTTGTAACCAAAACGGTTGCTCTTATTTACGATCTTACAGAAACAACAATTATCATTATCGCTGTTATTGATACCCGGAGCAATCACCCATTAAATTGATTTTACATCAAGTCAGGTGTAAGTTCTGATTCCTGCATAAACGGAAAACAACACAGGGTAGCGACTTCTCCAGAAAGTAGCCGCAGCATAAAATTACCTAATTTAGCCCCTCCTAAAATGCGCCTTCCCGGATGGTTACCGACATATTCATCGCATACTCACACGAAGACCTCGACTACAAAAACGAGCTGAAAAAGTTTTTGCGCCCCCTGCTGCGTGAGGAACGTGTCAGCATCTGGGACGACTACGACATTGAAGCCGGGCAGGATTGGGATGCGGAAATCAAGGAGCGGCTGTACAGTGCGGAAATCATTCTGCTGCTGGTCAGCTCCGATTCCCTCGCCTCCGATTATTTTTATAGCAAGGAGGTCAAGATTTCGCTGGAGCGCCATGCCCGGGGCGAATCTGTGGTCGTGCCGGTCATTTTGCGGCATTGCGATTGGGAGAACACGCCGATTGCCGGGCTCGAAGCCCTGCCGGAAAAAGGCCGCCCGGTGGTTGAATGGCCTTCCCGGGATCAGGCCTGGCACGACACCGTGAGCCGCCTGCGCCGGGTGGTGGAACGCGTGGAGCAGCAACGTGCTGCGGAAAGTGCGCGCACCAGTGCCTTGCGTCGCTACCAAGCTGCCACCGCCGCTGCAACACAACTATACGACCGCCACCAATGGGGCGAAGCCCGCAAAGCCTGCAACGATGCCCTGGCGCTGTTCCAGTCCGGGTTTTCACCCGACAAAGCAGATATTGAACGACAACTGGCCGATTGCGATCAGCAATTGCGCCTTGAAAAAAACACCCGGAAAGCTCCATCAGCCCGGCCCCTACAGCCGCAACCAATGGAGGCACAGCCTGCACCGACGGCCTTCACCGCCCGCCCCCTGGTATTGGGTATTATGGGCGGTTTAGCCTTGCTGTTTGTCGTTTGGCTGGTCATGAAGGCCGTTAACCGCAAATCTGATACGCCAAAACAAGCGGAAATCACCAATGACGTTGATAAATTTAATACCCAGAAACAAGCGGACTTTACCGTTGCTGTCGACACCCCTAGTACACAGAAAAAATATTCTCCCATCAAGACCCCCGACAACCGAACCGATACCCGGAAACAAACACATCCCCCTCAAACAGACCCGGGCAATCTCTCCATAACACAGAAACCCGAACAATCCGATAAACGTGAAAAAACGGACCCTACCCAAACAGCCCTGGACAATCTCGAGTCGCAGTATTATCAGAAAGCCGTGGCTGCTCAAACCATACCTGCCATAGAAGGGTTTCTGAAGCGCTATCCCGCCGGGAAAAATGCGGCTTCAGCCCGGGAAACGCTTAAGAAACTCCAGATCCTGTTCCGCAACCACCTCACCGACGTCTATAAACTTATAGACAATGGGATGCAGACCGAAGCAATCAAGCACCTCGATCTGGCACTGGCGCTTGATCCCGGGAATAAAACGCTTGACAACGTACGATCAATGGCATTGAAAGCATCAACTGAAGGAGAGTGGAAAAGACTGCTATCTATATTGGGAGAGATGATCAAAAAGTATTGATTCGCTTACTCCTCGCGGAACAGTTCCTTCCATTTTTTTTCGCCTTCTCTCATACCACCCCATCACCGCACCACCGCCACCCGTTTCACCCCCAGCCAGCCCCGGGCATCCCGTAGTTCCAGCCAGTACACACCCGCAGGAAGATTACGCACATTCATCGCTCCGGACAGGCCAGCCTGCTGCCGCACTAACAGCCCCTGCGCATTGTAAAGCAATGCACGTGTGCCAGGGGCATCGCATTCCGGGCAGCGGATGAATAGCTGCTCCGTCGCCGGATTGGGCCACAACTTCCATTCGGGCAGTTCCGGTTCGCCAGTGCTGACGCCTGATTGTACGAGCAATGCTTCCACTTGTGTACAGCCGGTTTCGCCGGTAATCGTCACCGTGTAATTGCCGGGCGCAGTAATGCTGACCGTTGACTCTGTGCTTCCCGTCGACCAGGCGTAGGTAGCCGTGCCGGCGGCTACGGAAGCGTCGAGGTTCAGTGTTTGGCCGATGCCGATGGTGTACACCGGCGCCAGGCTGGATGCCAGGTCGAGCGCACCGTTGTTTTGCCACTGCTTGAGTTGTTGCAGCGGCGGCACGACGAGGCCGAAAAGGTCGGGACAGGGGTGGGGGATGTTGGAATGCCTGGTGAAGGCCACCTCCATCCGGAAGGTGTCGGCTGCACCGAAGTTGAAGGGCCCATGCGAAGTGAGCATGCGCCGGTCGGCATAAGGCAAACTTTCGGTACACATCGTCCAGCCCTGTAGGTCGGGTGGATTGTCCGGAAAAATATAACTAACCGTATCGGTGCTTCCGGGGTTGTAACCCGAACCGCCGCGGGTGAGCGGCGTGCCGTCGCGCCATAGACCGTTCAGGAGCCAATAATATTCGAGCGGCAAATTGGGGTCGGTGGTGCCTGCCGGTGGTTGCGATACGGACGGGTTTGTGAAATACATGGCGTGGTCCAGGCTGTGATTCAAAAATTGCACGGACTGCACCGGAATCGCATCCCCGAAGCCCGGATAGCCAAAACAGTCCTCATCCAGTGCATCCGCGTTGTACACATACCAGGCATCGGCTTGCGGCGCCGAGCCGATGTAGTCGTCCTGGAAACAACCCAAATCAGGATCGGCAAAAAAACCGAGATAACTTTCCGCATAGGTCGCTCCGGCTCGGTTGATCACCGTATAGTCCACGAAAAGCGTTTTTTCCAAAAGCGGGTTTTGTCCACAGTCGTAGGTATAGGCGGAAACCTGGAAATCCACAACCAACGGGTTCGCATCGGTTTGCTCGTGCAAGGTGCTATCGGTAAACGCCCACCACAGCATTTGATCGCCTTGAATGTCGGGGTAGTCGCCGTCGTACACATTGTACAGACCGTCGGCATTGGCGTCGATGAAAGGTGCCGGGAACAGGCCGGGGTCGGTTTGCACCGGACTGAAGTCGAGGTTGTAGCGGAAGTGCGGGTTGCCCTTGCCCGGCCAGGTGAGCAGGTCGAAGGGGACGGGGGCATCCAGCGTTTTATCGAGGCGGTAGTCTTCCCGCAGTCGGCGGATTTCAGCCCTGTTTACAGCCCATACCCGGTTGAAGTCTTTTTCCGGTGTTCCGGCACTGCCGGCCCGGTAATCATCCGGGATGCCGCTGGGTTGGTAGTCGGCTGCAGCAAGTCGCAACTCGCCGGTAGCATCTTTCCCGGCAATCCAGGGGGCAAAAGCAATTATGGTTGGAGACGAGGTATCTTCCAGCGCGAGGAACGTACTTTCAAAACCATCGAAAAACAAGCCGGGGCCCGGGAAAAAATCGCCTTGCAGAGCGCTGTTTTTAAGTTGCCGGTAGTCCACCCGAATCAATTCCGGGTCAGGGGCATTGCCCAGGGCATCCGTCCGGATGCAGTGCACCGCGGTTTTTCCTCTTGCCAAAAGGAAAAAACCGCCGTCGGGGAGTTCCAGTATAGCACAACCGCCACCGCTTACGTTGTCTGCGTTGCCGTAATTGCGGGACCAGACGAAACCACCCTGTGCATCCAGTTTCATCAGGTTAATTTCGGAGCCGTCTGATAGCCCGGTCACGGCATAACCGCCGTCGGAAGTACGGATAATGTCGAGAAAAATAGTACCCGGGTAGCCGGCCGACCACATTTCCTGGCCGTCGAAATCCATCCGGAGCACAATGGGCACGCCGTTCGATTGGATACCACAGCCGACAAACCCGTCAGGCAAAACCTTTAATGCCCTGAACTGGGTGGTGTGGTTGCGCAGCCAAACCTGGTTGCCGTCGGCATCGAGCGCCTGCAATTGCCCTTTTTCATCGGCCAGGATAAGCAGGTTGTTATGCCGGGCCACGGCAATGGGCCATACGGCGCCGGTGTTGCGGGCCCATTCTTGGGTAAATCCTGTTGTGCGATCGTAATTGATCTTACGGTACAGTTTTCGGCCAAAAACGATAAAACTATTATCGGAAACCTCAATACACTGCGGCTTGGGCAGGGTGTAAATGCCAATGGAATCCTGAAATACTTTTTGATTTACAAAACCAATTCCCGGGCGGTATTCCGCCAGGATGTAATCTTTGCTGCTAATGCCCGGGCGGTACAATACGATGAAATACGGGTCGCCAGTCACGGGATCGTATTTTTTGAAAATAGTAGTCTTGGCAGCGGTTGAACTGCCAAACTTGAAATAACCCGGCACGGCGCCGAGTTGATCCATTTCAAATACGAATTTGTCGGTGTACACCAGGAAATGATCCCCATCGGGAACGAGTGCGCACATGGTCGCGTTGAATGCGTTGGGGCCAATGCGTTTGTGCCAGGTTTGGGATTGGGCGTTCAGAATGAAGGGTAAGGCAAGGAGGCAGAGCGCCAGGCGGAGCGGTTTGTTCATAGGTGGCTATTTCTTTTGTTTTTTAAATTCAAGTGTCGGCGTGGCTCGATTCACGCCGACACTGTCAAATTTAAAATTAACTCTTTTACCTAAAAGTCAAAGCGCAACTATTTCCAAAAGTCAGGTTCCCGCCGCAGGAACTCCTCACCAGACTTTTGCTGTATGGCCGCATTAAATCTTGCAATACTGCGCCTCCAATTCACCGGCGATACCCTTGCGGATCGCGCGTTTGGCCATCCAGCGCATTACGGGCTCGAACAAGCTGAATACACCGGGAATATTGGTGTCGCTCCACTGAATGAGCAGCGCCATGTGATACAGGTTTTTTGGAATGCCGGATTTTGGATGCGTACGACCGTCGCCGGCCAGGCCGTAGGCGACTTGCAGCGTTTTTTCAAAACCGGCACTCCCGGGTTGGACCAGTACATTAAATACTACTTTTTCGGTCTGAGACGGATTGAAAAAACGGTGCAGCATACCCATCGTGGCGGTGGCTGATTCCCCGGGCTCGAGTTCGATAAACTCCAGGCCAACCTGAATGCCCAAGGTGCCTTTGACAGCGGTAAACGTTTCGTCGAAGGTTTTGTGAAAGTGGAGGTCATTGCCACCGCCGGGCGCCAGTTCCACTTGTACGAGGGTGAATTTTCCCTGGGTTTCGGCAGCAGTTTCCAGGAAGGTGACTTTGTCTTTAATAATCGGGTTTTCGATGGTGCGGGATGCGGTGGTGGTTGTCATTAGTGCCGGTGTTCGTTATGGTGAAACATGCAGCGCCGATAGGATCGGGACTGCTCACAACTTCGACCGGGTGAAACCGGAAATGGTCGCAATGGCGCGATTTCGGTTTTTTTTCGAAAAGTGGTTAGTTGGGCTATGGGTAATGGGGTTGTCTGTAAATACTTCTGAGGATTCGCCCGCCATGCATTATTTTTAAACACTACATCCCCTGAACAATAAATAGAAAATCCCCAAAAAAGACAGATGCTCATACCAGCGCAAAATCGGGGAGGAGGGTTTGATTCTGTAATCTTGCTTTAACGTTTTTCTTGTTGATCCTTGAAATTGCTTATTTCTGAAAGCAGAAAGTCAATTCTGGCTGATTGGCTGTCGGTTAACGTCCGATTCCTTTTTACAAATTGCAATTGCCACTCCATACTTACCGTATCACCGGTGAACAGCACACCTTTGTCCAGCTGATCCTCTGCCGTTTTAATTATCCTTTCGACATCTAGGGGTGGTGGAGTTGACACTCTGGCGGAAGATTTGTTTTGGTTGTCCGCCCTTTTCCAGGTTTTTTCAGTACTAATTACGGTCGTTTGCTGTTCTGTTTGCCGTGGAACTTCCATGTTCGTTGGTTGGGAAACGGATGGTGTGAATAGTTGACCGATAATACCGGGCAACAGGGCCACCCATGTTGCTCCTTTTTTCCACCAGGGGGTATTTAATTCTTTAGTCTTGGCTTCGTAGTACAGCGCTTTGGCATCTTTTTGAGTCAGTTTCTTTTGCTGTTTCTTGGATTTTTTAGTCATCATATTGGCTTTGGTGAGTGTGTTTTACATTCCGTAAAGTTACTCGGGCATGTAGTTTAGCAAAATTATTAATAAAAAATGGTTTTCTAGGGATAGTTCAATCAAGTGTGTCTGAGGTTAAAAATTAATTTCAATCTTGGCGCTTCGCGCCGCTTGGAGGCCGTAGGCCGGAAAGCGGCGCGAAGCGCGCTCATTTATTTTTCTACCAGGTGCCTGGAATACCGTTCTCCGTACATCTGGATCAGTTCTCTTTGGATGGATTTCCATCCTAAAGCATTCCTTTTCCAGGACTTCTCATTGTGCATCAAGCAAAGATAGATTTGCTTAATGAGTGCGGTGTCTGAGACCCATGCTGCTTTGCCCTTAATGAGTTTGCGAATAATGCGGTGCAATGCCTCGACAGGGTTGGTCGTATAGATCATTCGACGCAAATCCTTGGGGTAATCCATAAAGGCCATCAACTCTTCCCAATCCCTTTCCCAACTGTCTACCAAACTGCCATATTTGCCACCCCAGGCTACTGCAAATGCCTCCAGTGCGGTTCTGGCTGCTTCCCTGGAGAGCGCCGTGTAAACGGTGCGTAAACCCTTGCGTACCGATTTGAGATCCTTGTCGTCGACAAAGCGGGTAGAACTACGCACTTTATGCACGATACACTTCTGGATAATTGCCAGGGGGTAAACCTCTGAAATGGCTTCGCTAAAGCCGGCCAAATCGTCCGTACAGAAGACCAATACATCTTCCACGCCCCGTTCTTTTAAATCTTCCAAAACCAGACCCCAGCGGCTAGCACCCTCATTTTCATTGATATACAGGCCCAACAAGTCGCGCTGACCCTCCGCATCAATCCCGTACACCGTGTAGAATGCCCGACTAGTGTATTGCCCTTCGTAGCGCACCTTAAAATGCACCGCATCCAAATAGATGATCGCATACATCGAGCGCAAACGACGGCTGCGCCAGGACTGTATTTCCGGAAGCACTTTGTCCGTAATGGCGGAAATCTTGCCCGCAGAAACCGATATACCGTATAACTTGGCTAACAATCGACGTACATCCTCTACGGAATTGCCCTGAGCATATAAAGCGATAATTTGCTCGTCTACTCCACTGGACAACTCCCGCTGACCCTTTTCTAACAACTCAGGCTCAAAGTCCCCATTGCGGTCCCGAGGTGTCCGGATCGATAGCGGTCCCGCAGCAGACAATACCTGCTTTGACGTGTAGCCGTTGCGCTTGTTCTCCTGACCCGAGGCGCGTTCTTCATCCAGAAAATCGGTAGCCTCACCATCCAACATCTTGTTCACCATCGATTGGAGTAACTCACTAAATACACTACCTTCACTCAGCAAAGGCTTTTTTGAATACAAGTGTTCTACCATGCGATCGCGTAGATTGGCATCCGGGATTAAGTCCTCAAGTGTCTCTTTCTTTTTCTTCTTTGCCATAATGCGTTAAGTTAAGCAGACACACTTTAATGAACAGTCTCGTTTTCTATGTGCTTAATGTACCGGATAACCCTCCAAACATGAATTGCGTTTTTTTCGCAGGAAATATATACATACACCGAAACGAATCTTAAGTCCGGCTGCGCCAATCTGCGGGAAAATACGCTGCGGGAAATCGCCACCCACACCCCGCCAAACCCCCACCAAAACCCCGCTCCCCGGCCTTTTCGTCGAGTCCTTACCCAAAAAACCCCGAACAGCCTATTTTTGCCTCCATCACAAACCAACACCGCCCAACCATGCGAATCTTCCTGACGCTTATCCTCTGCACAACCCTTCTCCAGGTGTCTCTTTTTTCTCAAAAAAAAGAAGACAAAACCAAAACACCCGATAAACCCGCCTACCTCCAGTCGTCCACCTACAGCGGCCTCAAATTCCGCAACATCGGTCCGGCTGTCACCTCCGGCCGCATCAGCGATTTCGCCGTAAACCCCGCCAACCCGGCAGAGTACTACGTGGCGAGCTCGGCCGGCGGCGTTTGGAAAACCGTCAACGCCGGCACGACCTACACACCAGTTTTCGATGGGGAGGGCTCCTATTCCATCGGCTGCGTGACCATTGACCCAAGTAATGTCAACGTCGTCTGGGTTGGCTCCGGCGAAAACAACAACCAGCGCTCGGTGTCGTACGGCGACGGCGTGTACAAAAGCGAAGACGGCGGCAAGAGCTGGAAAAACATGGGCCTGAAAAACTCCGAGCATATCGCCAATGTGCTCGTCGACCCGACAAATTCCAACACCGTTTACGTAGCCGCTTACGGCCCGGTGTGGAGCGACGGCGGTGACCGCGGCGTGTACAAAAGCACCGACGGCGGCACTACCTGGACCTGCGTAAAATCCGTCAGCCAATACACCGGCTGCAACAACCTTGTGATGGACCCCCGTGACCCGCAGGTGCTGTACGCGGCCTTTCACCAGCGTCAGCGCAAGGTGTTCACCTATATCGGCGGCGGCCCCGAGTCGGCACTGTACAAAAGCACCGACGGCGGCGCTACCTGGAATAAACTTGGCGGCGGCCTGCCTTCAGGCGATCTGGGCCGCATCGGCATCGATGTGTCGCCCGTTAATTCGGACTACGTGTACGCCGTCGTGGAAGCACAGGACGGCAAGGGCGGCGTGTATCGCTCCACCGACCGCGGGGCCAGCTGGAGCAAAATGAGCGGCGCCTACACCAGCGGCAACTACTACCAGGAACTCACCTGCGATCCCAAAAATGCAGATCGCATTTTCATCACCGATACCTACTACCAGGTCAGCGACGACGGCGGAAAAACCTTGCGCAACCTCGGCGAGCTGAACAAGCATATCGATAACCACTGCATCTGGATCGACCCGGCCAACACCGATCACCTGCGCGTAGGCTGCGACGGTGGGGTGTATGAATCCTGGGATTTTGCATCTACCTGGGAGTTCAAGCACAACCTCCCGGTCACGCAATTTTACAAGGTGTCGACCGACAACGGATTCCCGTTTTACCATGTGCATGGCGGCACGCAGGACAACCTCAGTCTCGGCGGACCCAGCCGCAGCACCAGCGAAAACGGCATCCCCAATTCCGACTGGTACATCACCAGCATCGGCGATGGCTTTGAAACACAGGTAGACCCCACCAACCCCGACATCATTTACGCCCAAAGCCAGTACGGCGGCCTGGTGCGCTTCGACCGGAAAAGCGGCGAATACCTGCCGATCAAACCGCAGGAGGGTGAAGACGAACCGGCGCTGCGCTGGAACTGGGATGCGCCGCTCACCATTTCCAACCACAGTCCCACCCGGCTCTATTTTGGCGCCAACATCCTGTTCCGCACCGACGATCGCGGCAGCAGCTGGCGGGCCATCAGTCCCGACCTTTCCCGTGGCCTCGACCGCAACAAACTCGAAGTGATGGGCAAGGTGTGGAGCATGGACGCCGTGGCGAAAAACGGCTCTACCGACATCTACGGCCAAACGACCAGCATTGCCGAAAGCAGCCTCGATGAGGACCTGCTCTGGGTGGGCACCGATGACGGCTTGCTCTGGCGCACCCGCGACGGCGGCAAAACCTGGGACCAATTCGACAATCTGCCCGGCGTGCCTTCCCAATCGTATGTACACCAGGTAATCGCTTCGCAATTTGACAAAAACATCGCCTACGTGTGCTTCAACCACCACCGCTACGGCGATTTCAAACCCTACCTGCTCAAAACCACCGACGGCGGCAACTCCTGGACTTCCATCAGCAGCAACCTGCCCGAGCGGGGCAGCGTGTACACCATCGCTGAAGATCATGTGGACCGCAACCTGCTGTTTTGTGGGACCGAGTTTGGCGTTTTCTTCAGCCCCGACGGCGGTCAAAACTGGGTGCAACTGAAGGCAGGCCTGCCCACCATTGCCGTGCGCGACATCGAAATTCAGCGCCGCGAAAACGACCTGGTACTGGGCACCTTTGGGCGCAGTTTTTACATCCTCGACGACTATTCGCCGCTGCGCAATTTGCAAAAAGAAACTTTCGACAAAGACGTTGCGATTTATCCCGTCAAAGATGCCTGGATGTTTATCCCGAGCAAACCCTTGGGCCTGCGCGACAAGGGGCATTTGGGTAGCAGTTATTTCCTGGCGGAAAATCCACCCGTTGGTGCGGTGTTTACCTACTGGCTCAAGGAAGACATCAAAACCCTGCAGGACAAACGTCGCGAAGCGGAAAAAGCAATGGCAGAGAAAAAGGAAGCCGCCTACTACCCCGATGCCGAGGCGATGCGGGCGGAAGACAACCAGCCCGATCCCTATTTGCTGTTTACGATCACCGATGCGGACGGGGAGGTCGTGCGGCACATCAAAGCGCCGGCCAAAAAGGGCTTGAAACGCCTGGTTTGGGATTTTCGTTACAACACTCCGGCGCCCGTTACCGGCCGCTTTACCCCGGCGCCCGATCAGCTGTTCGGCGGCAGCGAATTGGGGCATTTGGCATTGGCCGGGACCTACAACGTTGCGGTGTTCAAGTATGAAGACGGCGTGCTTAGTCCGCTGGCGGGGCCAGTTTCATTTCAAACAAAATCGCTGAACAACGCCACCCTGCCGGCAAAGGACCAACGGGATTATCTCGATTTTTGTAAAAAAATAAGCGCCCTGCGCAAGGCGGCCAGTGCGGCGAACATGGCGCGTGTCGATCTCAACTCCCGGCTCGGCTATATCGAAACGGCCTTGCGGGAGATGCCGGCGCCGCCACAAGGATTGTTGAAAAAAACATACGATATTGGCCGGCAGTTGCAGGCGGTCGGCAGGGCGTTCAGCGGCGATGCCAGCCTGGCCCGCCGGCAGTTTGAAACGCCGCCTTCGCTCAACAGCCGGATCAGCGAAATTGAAGACGGCATGTGGAATACGACCGCTGCACCCACGGAAACCTTTAGGAAAAATTACCGGATCGCAACCAAACAATTGAGCAACTTGTTGACTGAATTGAAAGCCCTGGCTGAAACAATAGCAACCGTCGAGCAAGAGTTAGAACTAAAGGGCGCACCGGCAACACCGGGACGTTGGCCCAACTGGAAAGAATAAATCTTTACAACATGAATAACGACATGAATATTAACATCCAAAGCGTGCATTTTAAGGCAAGTGATGACCTTCAAAAACACATTCACGAAAAGCTGCGCAAACTGTTTGTGCACAGCGATAAAATTATTCGCGCCGACGTAAAACTATTTGAAGAGGGCAATGGCCAGACGACTCAATTTTGTGAAATCCGCCTCGTTATTCCGGGCGACGATCATATTGCCAAGAAAGGCGCTGAAACATACGAAAAAGCCGTGCTCGATACAGTGGATACCCTTCGGAAGATGATCCGGCGGGCGAAGAAGTGAGGGTGAAGATCAAGGCTTCGTTCCGGCAACCCCACCCCCAACCCCCATAGCCATCAACTTAAGTGAAATAGGCTTGAAATTCAATTGATTACATGATTGCAGATTACATGAATACATGATTGAAGAAGTAGTTCACCATACCGGCAGTGTTGAAATGCAAGTTGCTTAATTAAAAATGTTGAGCACACTACGGGTACTTCATCAATCATGTATTCATGTAATCAATTAATCGTCAATCTGTTCCTACTCGATGTCCCTTAAGTTGATGGCTATGGGGGTTGGGGGTGGGGGTGACACAGCAGGTAAAAAATTTCCTAAACACTTCCGCACCCTGCAACACTAAACCCATGAAAAAACTATCCTGTATCCTGTTCCTGTTCCTGTCATTTCAACTTGCCGCACAACAGCCGCTGCGCGTCGGTGTGGTGTTGAGTGGCGGTGGGGCTAAAGGCGTTGCCCACGTTGGCGCCTTGCGGGTGTTGGAGGAAGCAGGTATCCGCATCGATTATATCGGTGGAACCAGTATGGGCGGTATTATTGGTGGCCTGTATGCAGCGGGTTGGTCGGTTGACCAGCTGGACAGCATTTTGCGCACCAACGATCTGGCCGTCGTATTGCAAGACGAGGTGCTGCGCCGCTACCAGCCTTTTTTCGGCAAACAATACGGCGAGAAATACGCCTTCCGGCTTTCCTTCAAGGATTTCAAACTTGCCTTGCCCTCGGCGCTGTCGGAGGGCCAGCAGGCATTCGATTTCATGAGTGCGCTGACCCGGCATGTTTACCAAA
Organism: Lewinellaceae bacterium; assembly: GCA_020636075.1. Classification (GTDB taxonomy): domain Bacteria; phylum Bacteroidota; class Bacteroidia; order Chitinophagales; family Saprospiraceae; genus M3007. Next base: position 941,208 of record JACJYO010000003.1, read on the forward strand.
TTACAGATTTCAGCCAGTTGCCTACGCCGTTTTTTTGCGTAGGCACCGATGTGAGCACCGGCGAGCAGGTCGTGCTGGAGCGGGGCTGCCTGGCCCAGGCGATGCGTGCAAGCGGGTCCTTCCCGGGCTTGCTGGCTCCGGTGGAGGTGGATGGGCGTCTGATCACAGACGGTGGTGTGGTCAATGATTTCCCGGCCAGGGAAGTGCGCGAAAAAGGCATGGATATCGTGATTGGCATCAATGTAGAATCAAAACTCTACGGAAAGGACGAATTGTTGTCGATGGAAAAAATCATCGAACAGATCGGCTCCTACCAGATGATCGCCCGCTCGCGCGAACAAACGGAATACTGCGACCTGCTGATCTTGCCCGATATTGAAGGCTACAGCGTGACGTCTTTTGAAGATGTCGACACCCTGATCGCCCGCGGAGACCAGGCTGCGCGGCAATATTGGGATCAGCTAACCGGGATTGCCCGCCGCCAACAGGCTTTGCCGCAGCCGGTGCGGATTGCCGTAGACCCGCTGGCAACGGCAGTGGAACCCATGCAGATCAGCAGTGTGCAGCTGGCGGAAACGCCTGCCATGAAATACCGGACCATGCTGCGTAAGTTTCCGGAACCCTTACCCGGGCCGATCACCTTCGAAAAATTCCGCGAAGGCATTGCCGCCTTGTATGCCACGGATAATTTTCGCTACATCGACTACCATTTTGAGCCGGCGCCCGACAGCGGCCAGACGCTTTTTTTGAAACTCTATACCAAGCCGGGTTATGAGAGCAGCCTGCGCATGGGCCTGCACTACGACCAGGTGTACAAAAGCAGCCTGTTGCTCAACGGCACCTTTCGCAACCTGCTCTTTGAGGGCACTATTCTTTCGGTGGACTGCATCGTTGGCGACAAGCTGCGCTACAACCTGCACTACTTCGTTGAAAATAGCAAATGGCCAGGCTTCGGCATTAACTCGCGGCTCAATTTGGTGGACCTCCCGGTCGACCTGCCGGTACAAATCGATATCGGGGGCAATATTTCGGTGCAAAATCTACTGTTCAAACTGGCCGACTTTACCCAGGAGGCCTATGTAAACCTGGCATCCAACAATCAGTTTGCACTGGGGTTAGCCGCCGAGGTCAAGTTTTTCAAAACATCCACCGATCAGGCAGTCAACTACCTGACTGAGGAAAAATACATTGACGAAAAAGGCTGGTATGCCTCCGGCAAATTCTTTTTCCGCTTCGACAGCCGCGACCGCATCTTTTTTACCCGTCGGGGCCTGCTTGCCGGGCTGACCTTGCGCGCTACCCAACCGATCCAATCGTTGAAATACGAAGATCAGACGGACAAACTTGGCTGGAACTTTGATTTGCGTACGGAACTGAGCCGTCCCATCGGGTCGCATCTGGTGGCCAGGCTCAACCTGGATGCCGGCAATACCCGTGGCGTGTCTGCGCCGCCGTTCCGCTATTTTTTGGGCAGCATCAACCGCAACCTGATCAACAACTTCCGCGCTTTTCCGGGCTTGCCTTTTGCCAAGGTTTCCGGCGACAATCTGCTGAAAACGAGCCTGACGCTGCAGTATCATTTATTCAAAAGTCATTTTCTCAGCATTGGCGGGCATCTGGCATCACTTAGTGATTCGCAGACTCCATTTTCCCGAAGTGCCGACATACTGCGCAGCCTTAGTATTTCTTATGGTATCGACACTTTTCTGGGGCCTGTGGAGGTTACGTATGCGTATTCGAATATGGGTGGGGAGTTATATTTCAATGTGGGGTTTTGGTTTTGAGGAGATTGGAAGGGAAATTTAATTTCCATTAAAGAAATCCAAACCCTTGCCACCAGCCCCCAATTGAGTCTACCTTTACCGTTCGATTACTTTTTTATAAATTTTCATCTTGATTACCTATGCGCTTTACAATCAAATTATTACTCTTTTCATCCCTAAGCCTGCTCGCCTTCTCCTGTGTGAGCAAAAAGAAATTTGCAGCGATGCAAACCGATTATCAAGCCCAGTTGGATGCGGCCAATAAAGACCTGACCAATTGCGGCGCCAATCTCAACAAACTGACCAACCAACTCCAGGCCTGCGAGCAGGACAAAGAGCGGCTCAAAGCCGATGTGCGCAATATGCAAAATTCCATACAGCTGCGCGAAGAACAAATGAAAGACCTGCGCGACCAACTCGCAGACGCCAAAGCACAGCGCGACAAACAACTGACCCAGGTCGGCGACCTGACCGCGCTGTCGCAATCGGCCAACGAAAACATCAAGGAAACGCTCTCCCAACTGGAGAAAAAAGACAAATACATCCACCTGCTCCAGGCCGCCAAGTCGAAAGCCGATTCGATCAACCTCGCCCTGGCCGTCAACCTGAAAAGCGTGTTGAGCGAAGGCATCGAAGACAAAGACGTGGAAGTGAAAGTGGACAAGACGGTGGTGTTTGTCAACTTGTCGGACAAAATGCTGTACCAAAGCGGCAGTTCCAACCTGACACCGCGCGCCATCGAAGTACTGGGTAAAATTGCCCGCATCGTCGAGTCGCGCCCCGAACTGGAGGTCATGGTCGAAGGCTACACCGATAATGTGCCGATCAAAAACAACTGCATTGAAGACAACTGGGATCTCAGTGTCAAACGCGCCACCTCCGTAGTGCGTGCCTTGCAGAAAAACTACAGCATCGACCCAAACCGTCTGATCGCTGCCGGACGCGGGGAGTACAACACCCTGGCCAGCAACGATACCGCCGAAGGCCGCGCGACCAACCGCCGTACGCGAATCATCATCCTGCCTAAACTGGATCAGTTTTACGACCTGCTCAATCCGGCCAAGGCGCCGAAGTAGAGAATTACGAATTCGGGCTGTTAAGAGAAATTTAGAACGCTGTTTGTAGAGCATTTCACGCAGAGTTTCACAGAGGAAATGCACAGAGTTCCGCGGAGTTTTCCTTCTTGGGGATGGCAACTCCGCGGAACTCTGTGTGAAAAACTCTGCGCAACTCTGCGTGAAATGCTCTACGGCTAAAATTTTTAGTAGAAAAAGATTTCTCTTAACAGCCCTAATTACGAATTCGTAATTCCCGCCGCCCTGCCGATAAAATTTGTTTTTTCTACTTTAGCCCGGACAAGTTTTCCAAACAACCATCCGAAGGGACAAAACATGAACCACCAGGCTTTAAAAGAAGAAATCCAAACCCTCATTGCTGCCAACAAAATCGAAGACGCCATCGAGCGGCTGGCCAGCGCCCAATTTAGTGCGCTCGACAAGGAACTGATCATTCTGAACAGCCAGTACAACCGGGTAAAAGAGGAGATACGCCTCAACCTGATCTCCAAAGACGAAGGCGAGCGCCGGATGAACGGCATTACCATGGCGCTGATCAATTTGTCGGATAAAATCGGCGCGGAGCCATCCAGGCTTTCCAAACTGGTGCCGGAAAAAAAGCCGGGTATGGGCCGCCTGGCCCTGCTTCTGATCCCGGCGCTCCTAGTTGTCGGCCTGGTTATTTGGAAAATGGCAACCAGCTCCGATGCTCAAACGGGCAATCCCGAAGGTAGCCCGGACGATTCGACTATAACCACCGAAAGCAAAGATTCGGGCAATACGGTTCCAAATTCCGGTGTGCCGGCAGACGATATAGTCAAAACACCGGAACCGGAACTACCTGCACCAACCTCGAATGTCGATCTCAGCAGCCTACCCAAATCGCTGGTAGCGGCTTTTTTATTCAATGGAAACGCCAACGACGCGATTGGCGATCATCACGGCTCCATGCATGGCGTCGTTTCCGCTGATGGCTGGAACGGCGCAAAAAACAGCGCCTATTATTTTAATGGAGATAATGCGCATATCAAGTTGCCAAGGATACTTGACGTCACAACGACCAATTTCTCCATAGCCTGCTGGCTTAAAAGTGAAACGGAAAACGGCTCAATCTTTGGACAATTTTCCAACAAAACGGATAATTATGCCTACGCAGCAACCAATCATTATGTAGCGCTCGTAGCCGGCTATCCCAATTTGGATGAATATCCGCCAACCGGCGGCGGCTTTCGTTCCACGAAAAGAATCCCACTCAACCAATGGGTGCACATCGTTTTTATCCGGAATGGCGATAAAGCGACCTTGTATATTAATGGAGAAAAGGCCCACGAAGCGGATATGACCGAAAAGTATGAACTGAAGAATAATATTCCAGACTATGCAGCCATCGGTGTACGGCCATTTTGGACTTATGGAACCGGAACATACAAAGAAAATGCTTCATTCAAAGGTGCTATTGACGACCTGTACATTTTCAATGCGGCCATCGGTCCGGAAACGGTGCAGCAGCTTTACCTAAAAAAATAAAAGGCAAGTTCAGGTTACATGCTTTGTTTGCAAATCCTGGCAGACAGTTTTATTCGGACGACAACGACAGGTTAAATTGCATAGTTTTGAATAAAAAAATATTGCAATGAAAAACCTGTACCTCTTCCTCTGCTGTGCGCTTTCCACCAATTTGTTCGCTCAAAACACCCAATGGTTTCCAACCGGATCAATCTGGCAATATTCCTACTACAGCCTTGGCGGCTTTGGCTCGGAAGTCATTGAGTACGCCGGCACCGAAACGGTCGGCGGTGAAACCTGCACCAAAATGCAGGTGACTACACTGAACAACTTTTTCGGTACCTATTATTACACCTACAAGGATGAATTCTTCTTCTCCCGCAACGACTCGGTGTTTTACTGGGATCAAAACTACTTTCGGCTTTTGTACGATTTTACGCGCCTGGCCGGCGATACCATCTGGCTGAGCAACAGCCCGAACACCTACGCCGTCGTCGAAGCCACCGGCGATACCACCTGGCAGGGCATACCCTTGCAGTACCAGGACCTGCTGCTGGTGAACACCAACATCGGCAGCGATACCTTCCAGACACCTACCCGGGTGTACGAACGCCTGGGCGGCCATCATCTGATCCATTGGGATATCGAGTCGCCGCTGACGGAAATTTATTACGTGCTGGATTGTTACGCAGACGATGAATACCCAAACCCGGATTGCAAATCGCCGTTTGCTCCCGGTTACAAGCCCTTCCCGCTCAACTTCGCCATCTGGAGCGAAGCCGATGGGGGCTTCTGCTATTTTGATGGGTTTCAGTATATGCTCAAGGGCGATACAAGTTTGCCCGGCTACGAGTATTCCAAAAAAGTGTTCTACAAACCCAATTATACCGGCACCGAGCCTTGTCCGGATGCTTCAGCGGAAATGGTAAACGATCCGCCCGTGCTTTTGGGCGCTATTAGCCAGGATCTGGCTGGCAAAAAAGTGTATTATACCAGTTTTGTGAGTCCAAACTATTACTACTATTACCCAAACCAACTGGACTATTTCAGCACCTTCCAGATCGGCGAAACCAGGCTGCTGTATGATTTCGATCTGGAACCGGCTCAAATCCTCGACTGGAAACCCGAACCACGCCTGTACGCCTACAGCGATTCCATACAACTCAACGACGGCAGTTTGCGCCGCCGCTTGTTTTTCATTGACAGCGAAACGTCCGAATTCGATTCTACCTACTATTGGCTGGAAGGCATCGGCGGTTCGCACGGCCTGTTTTCCAGTTTGATCAGCCTGGATATTGTTGATGTTTGGTCGGGCTTTCGGTGTTTCCGGGAGACGAACAACCTGTTGCTCAATGCGGTGCCGGTTATTTTTTGCGACAGTGTACCGATCACTTCCTCCATTCCAAACCTGCCATCCTTGGAAACGCAAATCCGGCTCTACCCCAATCCTACCGCCGGACAGGTGCAACTGGAACTACCCTCCGACGCGCTGCCGGTACTGCTTACGCTGAACGACGCCCTTGGCCGTCGCTTGAAAACCGTGGAGTTGACCAGCCCGGTTTCCATGGTTGATCTTGGGAAAATTGAAAGCCCCTGGCTGATGGTACAATTGCGCAGCCACGACGGGCGCGTGGCAGGGAAAATGCTGGTGCTTTCGGAGTAGTCTTTTGGCTTAATACCGATAACTTAACGATCCAGAGCGGGTGTACCACTTTTCAAATTGAACTTTTGACTTTTTGAGCAGCAATTTTGGTTCGGAAAGTTGCCTTAAAGTCAAATTTGAAAAGGTCAATTTGAAATTTGAAAAGTTGTACACCCCCTCTAGCCCTTAAAGTAATGGCAGTTGGCGTGGAGGACACAGAAGATTAAACTCCGTGCTCTCCATGCCTCCGTGGTGAAAAAAAATCAACCCTTACCCAACCTTACCCAGCCCCCCTGCGTCAACCGGGAATCAAGTCCGTCTGAATGACCATATCGCCTGAACTTTTGGAAGCCGCCCGCAAAGGTGCGCGCAAAGCGCAGTACGAGCTGTACCAGCAGTGCTACCCGGTGCTGATGGCTGTTTGCCTGCGGTACCGGCGCGATGAAAGTGAGGCTTCGGCGGCGTTGAACGACGGCTTTTTGAAAATTTTGCAAAACCTGCACCGCTACAGTCCGGAAGTTCCGTTTGCAGCCTGGATCCGACGCATTCAGATCAACACATTGATCGACATGTTCCGGCGCGAGGCTAAATGGCGCGACCAGGTATTGCTTTCGGAAAAAATGGAGCAACAGTCGGATGCGACTGCGGTTGATTGGAACGAGGCCGACCGGCAGTTTGATGCAGAACAACTGGAAAACCTGCTGCAACGCCTGCCCCCGGTCAGCCGTCAGGTGTTCAATCTTTTTGCACTTGATGGATACAGTCATGCCGAAATAAGCAGCATGCTCGACATCAGTGAAGGCACTTCCAAATGGCATGTGAGTTTTGCACGCAGCCAGTTGCGCACCTGGATCAAAGCCGGATTGGAACAAACAGAAAATACATCGGTACGCTAATGGAAAACAAAGATCGCCTGGACGAATTTTTGCAACGCAAGTTCGCCGAAGACCAGCCCGAGCAGCGGTTGGCCTTTCGGGAAGAACATTGGCTGCAGGCGCAGGCTTTGATCGAAGCCCAGGAGCGCAAGCGCCGGCGCGGCTTTTGGTGGTGGTGGCTGGGCGCCGGACTCCTGGCGCTGCTGCTGGCCGGTTGGTGGTTTTTTGCCGAAGGCGGGTTGCAACCGCAGCGTTTTGCCGGCACGGCAAATGTGCCTGCACGGGATAGTGCCAAGACAACAATTGGCTCGGAAATCCCGGGCAATCAGGATGCCGGTTTGCGGAAACCGGAACAATTGGCTGCCGTGCATGGGGTAGGGGAGCAAACCGAAAAGCGGGCCCCGTTTGCAACAAAAGATTTTTCTGAAAAACAAAAATTCCCGGAGCAGGCGCGTTCTGCGACACCAGTTGAAACCCGGGGGGGCAACGTAAACCCGAAACAATTTTTTGAAAAAAACGCCGCTGCCGGCACTGATCCCGTACACGCATTGCCCCCGGAAAAAACGGCAGCGAACACGGCGGCAAATTCGCCGGATGTCAATCCGGAACTACTGCAGCCTGGAATTGTGCCGGCGCCCGAAAACCCCGTATCCGAAAATACGGCGCAAGTTGGCTGGACGGATCTGGATCAATTGTCGTTGCCTTTTCCCCTGCTGGAACAGGCGCTTCCCAATCTGGAGCCCCTGCCGCTGGCGCCTCCGCCGGCTGCCGCTCCCGAGCGATTGCGTACCTGGCGTTGGCAGCTGGGCCTGGCTGCTGTAGGCGGTTCGGCCCTTGGCCATCTTGAAAATGAACGGACGGGCTTTGGCGCGGGACTTTCAGCGCGGCTGAACCGGCGCGGCAAGCCCTACTCCTTCAACGCCGATTTGATCTGGCGCTTCCGGCCGGGTGCGCTTTCCGACACCACGCTTGGCACTGTGGAACAACTGAAATACAGTTTTGGCTATACCCTCGATCAGACCAGCCGGCGCGTGGCCGGCACCCACTGGCTGGAGCTGCCGTTGTACCTGCAGTACCACCTGAATGTGATCAATTTCGAAGCCGGGCTCATGCCTTCGCTTCTGCTTTTTGTGCAGGGCCGGCAGGAAACAACCCGGCAAAGTTCACTGGCGCCCGAACCCATTGTTTTGGAAAATACGCGTACGCGCCTGGAAAATCGCTGGTTTGGCCGCTTGCACGCCGGCGCTTTCGCGGGTGTAGAATGGCAGCCGACAGATCAATTGCACCTGGGTTTGCGGATGCACTACCAGCCCGGCCGGATTTTGACAGGATCGCTGGATACCCCCATACCCAAGCGGAGTGCGGTTTGGATGGACTTGCGGGTGCGCTGTTTGTTTGGAGGCAAATAAATGAATGACTATGCGAACTATGAAAAAATTGCTGCCTCGCGGGGGCAACCCCACCCCCGGCCTCCCGCCATTCGGACGGGACAGGCTCTCCCCAAGGGGGCGGGGAGCCGCGATGTACACCGTAGATTACACTATCAACATTGAATTTGGGATAAAAAAAGCGGTCGACGCTACGGCTCCCCTCACCCTTGGGGAGGGGCCGGGGGTGGGGTTGATGCGGCGGAGCCAAATTTGCCTGCATCTACTTGTCGATTTCGATCCTATTAAAAACATTTCAACCAATGTGTGGGTAATCGGGAGCCCCTGGAGGGAGGGGAAAGGGGTGAGGCTGAAAACCACCAGCCTGCTGCTATGCCTGCTCTTCCTGTTCCAATCCTGCAAAAAAGACCTGCCCCCACCGGTAGCAGAAGATCCGGTTTTTCAGGTGGATTACAAATTGAACAACCAACTGGCAAGTCATACGGCAGGGTTGAACGACGTGTATTTATTCACGAATACGGAAAAGGGTTCGGACGAGGTCTGGCAGTTCTCAGGCAGTTTTGCCGATGCCACTTGTCCGGCAGCAGATTGTCCGGGGACATTGACTTTTATTTTGCGAAATTATACCCAGGAGGCTGTGTTTGATTCGACCTGGAATCCGGGCCTGTTTCCGATGTACCAGCCGTCAACATTTGATTCATTGGTTTTTCAGGCAACCCTGAGTTATCCTGCCGGGGATTCCGTCTCTTCGGAGGTCTATTGGGTGCTGGACAACCAAACGGGTTTAGATGGCTCGTCAGTGGTGTACGAAACCAAGAACTTAACGATGGATGTAAGGCAGTTTGCCCAGTTTTCGAACGGACTTTCGGTGCAAACGCAGCAACTCCTGTTCACGGCCGAAAATCAGTTTTGCCAGCGTACCGCTATGCAGACAGAACGAGACAGCTCGGGTTTAATCACATTGAAGGCATTGCCGGAGCCGGCTTCCGGCAACTATCAATTCGCCTGGAGCACCGGCGATACGGCAAGCAGTTTTCAGACCGACTGGCTGGCTGGTGCAACGTACACCGTCACGGTGAGCAAAATTGGTGGCGGTTGTACGGCAACAGTTTCCATGGGCAATTTGCCGGATAGCGCACTGGTGTATAACAGCGGCCTGGTTGAGGCAAACGTCATACCGGTTGATGCCAAACCCATTGGCCCGATTATCGAATGGATCGACGAGCTTGGCCTGCATTGGCGCAGCGATTGGGGCCTTCAGCCTTTCCCTGCGAATTACTTTGAACTGCTTGAAGTTTTGGACTACGACAAAAATGAAAACGGCCTGCCAACCAAAAAACTGCGCATTCGCTGGAATTGCCGCATGTACAACGATGCTGGCGAATCGATTCCGATGGAAGGGTCGGGTGTGGTGGCGGTAGGCTGGCCGGGGTAGTACCACTTTTCCAATTTCCAATTTTTCTTTTCCAATTTCAAATGAAAAGGATGATCCCGGTTTGGGAAGTTTCATGAATTTGAAATGTCAAATTTGAAACTTGAAATTTGAAAAGTAGCGGTTAGGGAAGTGCACTACATATTCCGTTTCGTGGTTTCTACGGTTTTGGTAAATATCGCAACAAGTTGGCCACATTCATCCAGCGCTTTTTTTTCAAATGCCGGGAGCAGGAAACGGCGCCTGGCAATGATTTTTAAGTTGATTTGTGTTTCACGTAATTCCTTCAACACAATTTTGATCTTGTGCAAAAAATCCTGCTTGGATTCAGCCGCTTGCGCTTCCCCGTAGTTTAATGCCGATGCGGTACCCGATCGTATCAGTTGGCTGGATAAATGATTGGCTGCTTTCGTCGCAGGAAGCGACTCGGAAAGTTCAATAATCAGATCGGCGAATTCAATAAGCCTTTCTTCCAGATCCGTTTGTTGCATTTCTAATGATTTAATTGGATATAGATTCCTTGGAATGTTCCCTTACCGCACTTTTCCAATCTCAAATTTTTCTTTTCCAATTTCAAATTTAGCCCTCGATGAAGGCCACTGTGCCGCAGCAAAACACATTTTTTTTAATTTAAAATGGGCTTGAAATCTGCCTATGCAGTGAGATCGCGGCATGGCCCATTTGAAATTGGAAAAGAAAAATTTGAGATTGGAAAAGTGGCATTGGGGGTTGGGTACTATCTTGTCGCCATGAAAAACAACACCTCCGGCTGGGTAAACCGTTTTCTCAGCATCGTCGAGCGGCTGGGCAATATGCTGCCGCACCCTGCAACGTTATTCGCCATGTTTGCCGCTTTCGTGGTGCTGCTAAGCGGTTTCCTGAGTTTATTCGACCTTTCGGTAATCCACCCGGGCACACAGCAAACCATCACCGTAGTCAACCTGGTATCGGTGAGCGGACTGCACCTGATCCTCACGAAAATGATCACCAACTTTACCGGATTTGCTCCGTTGGGCACCGTGCTGGTGTCGCTGCTGGGGATCGGCATTGCGGAAGGTACCGGGCTGATCGGTGCAGCCCTGCGGCTGGTGGTGTTGAAGTCGCCGGCAAAACTGCTCACGCTGGTCATTGTTTTTGCCGGAGTAATGTCCAATACTGCCAGCGAAGTGGGCTACGTGCTCCTGGTGCCCTTGTCGGCCATTATTTTTCTGGCGGCGGGGCGGCATCCCTTGGCGGGTCTGGCTGCGGCATTTGCGGGGGTATCGGGTGGTTACAGCGCCAATTTGCTGTTGGGCACCATCGATCCGTTGCTCGCCGGTCTGTCACAGGAAGCGGCGCAGATCATCGACCCGGAATACCTGGTCAATCCGGCCTGCAATTATTATTTCATGTTTGTATCCACCTTCCTGATCACCATTCTCGGCGCCTGGGTGACCGAGCGGGTGGTGGAACCGCGCCTGGGCAAATACACCGGCGATGAAAAAGCCGAGGAAGTAAAACCCATGAGTCCGGCCGAGAAAAAAGGCCTGCGCTATGCTTTGGTGGCTGCGCTGTTGTTCACCGCCTTTTTGCTGGCAGGGCTGATCCCGGCCAACGGCTATTTGCGCAACCCGGAGACGGGCGAAATCCTGCATTCGCCCTTTCTGTCGGGCATTGTGGCGCTCTTGTTTTTGAGTGCGGCGATCACGGGTATTGCCTATGGCATTGGCGCCAAAACGATAAAAAACGATGCCGACGTGATGCGCGGCATGTCCAAATCCATGGAAACCCTGGGTTCGTACATCGTGCTGGTATTTTTTGCTGCGCAATTTGTCGCCTATTTCAACTGGACCAATATCGGCCTGATCACGGCGGTGAAGGGAGCTGAAGCGCTCAAAGCATCGGGCCTGGGGCCCATTCCGCTGATGATCACCTTCGTGGGTATTTCCGCCACCATAAACCTGGTGATGGGCAGCGCCTCAGCCAAGTGGGCCATTATGGCGCCGGTGTTTATCCCGATGTTCATGCTGCTGGGCTATACGCCGGAGTTCACTCAAGCGGCCTACCGGGTGGGCGACAGCGTGTCGAACATCATCTCGCCCATGATGTCCTATTTCGCGCTCATTGTGGCGTTCATTCAACGGTACGATCCCAAGGCGGGTATTGGCACTGTGGTGTCGACCATGCTGCCGTATACCGTGGTGTTCTTCCTGGGCTGGGTGGTGCTACTGATCATTTGGATTTTGCTGGAGTTGCCGCTGGGTTTTGGCGCGGGTTTGTTTCTTTAGAAATAGAATCTGTTTAAAATTTTGAGTTTTTTTCAGGCAAGATCACGCTTCAGGATACTCCTGGGTACAAGTTTTCGCACAGATTTTACACAGAACTATGCTGCGTGACGACTGTGCTGGAACACTTCTGCGTAACATCGTACGTTTGATTTGCCTCTAAAGGCTAAAGATTCACCATTTTTGCGCGGCCTGAGCTAACCACAGGCGCCTACACCATTTAAAATCAATTTCAACTTATGCCCAAGGAAGTTTACGAAAAGCAATTACAAACCTGGATTGAAGACGAAAAAGCCGCGCTGGAACTCATTGCCATTACCGGCAAATTGTGGTTCGACCATTCCATCGAACTGATCATTTTCCGCAATCAAATGGTCGATCGGAGCGCCTCCGAACTCCTGAACCTCCACCACTACGCCCGCGAAGTTGTGCGGCACCCGCTCTCCGTCCACGATACGCTGGGACTGGCCAAGGCGATCTACGAAAATCATCTGGCGCCTTCCCGCCTCGATATTGGCCGCATCGGGGTGCAATGGCTGGATGAAAAAAGCAAGTACGCCAACGAGTCGGAGTTTATCCGCAACAAACTGGCAAATTATATCGGTTCGGACAAGATCAATCTCCGGCCCAAAGATGTCGTCTTGTACGGCTTCGGCCGGATCGGGCGCATCGCGGCGCGCGAATTGATCACACAAGCCGGCAAGGGCGAACAATTGCGCCTCCGCGCCATTGTAACCCGCGACAAAAGTCCGGACGACATCATCAAGCGCGCCGACCTGTTGCGTTCCGACTCCGTGCACGGGCACTTCCCGGGCACAGTAATCGCCGATGTCGAGCAACGCTGCATTTGGGTGAACGGCCATAAAATTGACATGATCTCGGCCGGAACGCCGGAAGAGATCGACTACACAGCCTATGGAATCGAGGATGCCCTGATCATTGACAATACCGGTGTTTGGCGCGACCGGGAAGGACTAAGCCGGCACCTGAAGTCCAAAGGTGCGTCGAAGGTCCTGCTTACGGCGCCGGGCAAAGGCGATATTCCCAATGTGGTGCATGGGGTGAACAACCGCAATTTTGACCTGGCAAGTGAAGATATCTGGTCGGCGGCGAGTTGCACCACGAATGCAATCGTACCGGTCTTGTCGGCTGTTCACGAGGCTTTGGGTATTGAAAAAGGCCATATTGAAACCGTGCATTCCTACACGAACGACCAAAACCTGCTCGACAACTACCATAAAAAATTCCGGCGCGGGCGCTCGGCAGCCTTGAACCTGGTTATTACGGAAACGGGCGCCGAAAGCGCCATCGCCAAAGTGATGCCCGAACTGGCAGGAAAATTCACCGGCAATGCGATCCGGGTGCCAACGCCAAACGTTTCTCTGGCCGTTATGAATTTGCAAGTCAACAAAGCAACCAGTAAGGAAGCATTGAACGAGATCATGCGCAAAGCCGCCCTCGAAGGTCATCTGGTTGAACAGATCCAGTATTCCTTTTCCAATGAATTGGTCTCCAGCGACCTTGTGGGAAATCCGGTGGCTTCAATTTTTGATTCACCAGCTACCATTGTTTCAAAAGACGGTAAAACGGCCGTGCTCTACGTATGGTACGATAACGAGTATGGCTACACCCGGCAGGTTATTCGCTTTGCCAAGCAGCTGGCCGGGGTGATTCGGTTGCATTATTATTGATCTGCACTTTAGACTTTAGACTTTTCAAATTAAACTTTTGACTTAAAATAAAACACTCCAACTGAACGGACTATGTATTTAAGTCAAAAGTCTAATTTGAAAAGTCTAATTTGAAAACCTTCCCGCCATGTTCAATACCCTGATGATCGAAGACAACGCTGATGCGGCGGAAAAACTCCGCTTCCTGCTCTCGAAATATTGCTCGGAAAAGATCAATCTGATTGCCCACGCCGCATCGGGCCAGGAAGGTATTAGCGCCATTGGCAGCCACCGTCCCGAACTCGTTTTTCTCGACATCGAACTGGGCGACATGATCGCTTTTGAAATGCTGGAACGCCTCGAAACCGTCGACTTTCAGGTTATTTTCACCACCGCCCACGATCACTATGCCATCAAAGCTATCCGGTACAGCGCGGTGGATTACCTGCTCAAACCTATCGGCCGGGAGGAACTGCTGGCTGCCATTGCGCGGGTCGAACAGAATCCCGCCCGCTTGCTGCGCGAGCAGGTTAGTATGCTCAACGTCGGCAGGGTTCGAAACCCTGCCGACGTTTTGCTTCATGAAAAAATTGCCCTGACCACCGCAGAAGGACTTGTTTTTGTAAAAATCGCCGACATCGTGCGTTGCGAGAGCGACCGGATGTACACCGTGGTGACCATGGCCGAGGGCAAGCAAATTATAGTTTCCAAGCCTATGGGGCAGTTGGAAGAAGTGCTCGAAGGCCAGGGCTTTTTCCGGGTGCACATGTCCCACCTGATCAATATGAACCACATCCGCCAGTTTATACGCACCGACGGTGGCTACGTCGTCATGGACGACGGCGCCACCGTCAGCGTTGCGCGCAACCGAAAGGAGGAGTTTTTGGAGTTGTTTTCAAAATTTTGAGCCAGCCGTATTCAAGGCTTTGTACTTCCTGATAGAAACCCTGGCGTTCCCGTTTGCCAGAGGCCGAAACTGAGCAGGTTCGCAATTTTACCAAACCATTGGTCTTTCGTATCACCCATACCATGGCCGCCTTCGAAATCGGTATGGAAAAGCACGGGCTTCCCGGAAGTATTGCATTCCTGTAGCCTGGCAGCAAACTTGCCGGGTTGCCAGGCAACCACCCTTGGGTCATTAAAACCGCTGGTGATGAGCACCGCCGGGTATTTTACGCCAGGTTTGAGATGTTGGTAGGCATCCATTGCGAGTAAGGCGCGGAACTCCACAGAATCTTTTACCGTGCCAAACTCCGGTATGTTGCCGGGGCCATTGGCCGAGAATTCTTGTCGCAAGGGGTTCAGACAGCCCACTTCCGGGACGGCTGCTGCCCACAAATCGGGCCGCTCGGTCATCGCCCTGCCAACCAGAACGCCCCCGGCGCTGCCGCCGTTGATGACGATTTTCCCTGCCGCCGTGTACTTATTTTTTATCAAAAAGTCGGCGCAGGCTATGGCATCTTTCCAGGTGTTTGGCTTAGTCGTTTTCATGCCTGCCCGGTGCCAGCCCTCACCCAACTCACCGCCACCCCGTACATGGGCAATGGCTAAGATGCCGCCTTCGAGCGTCCACGGAAGGTAGGCAGGTAAGAAGTTGGGGCTGGCTGTCACCCCGTATGCACCGTATCCCACCATCAGTACAGGAGCGGTACTGTTGCGCTCGAGGTTTTTTTGGTAAATGAGCGACAAGGGCACTTGTATGCCATCATGCCCGGGAATCATCAGTTCTTCTACGACGAGGTTGTCGAACTCCGGAAATTTTGCCTCGGTGGTGAGCTGTTCCCGAATGAACTGACGCGATTTCAGGTCGAACCGGTAGCGTTCATTCTGTCGTGTCCAACCGGAGAGGTTAACCCAACGATCCGGGTAACGGCAGCCTTTCACCTGAAAATAAAGCGATCCTGCGGCAATAGGCAGTTGGACAGGCAGCAACTTTGTAGTACCATAGGGCAGCTGGTACAGATGTGCTTCTATCCCGTTTTTCATGGTGGTCAGAAAAAGTCCTTCCGATGTCGCATAGATGTAATTCTTTTTTTCGTCCGACTCTGGAACCAACAGCGTTGCTGCTGATACCTCGGGAAGAGCAAGCGAAGTTTTCATCAGCTGCATTCTGGGAGCGTTCTTGGCCGTAAGGTAGTAGACGTCTTGTCCATTAAATACAAAATCGTACACCTCATCTTCGGTTCGGAAAAGGCGCTGCCACTGGGTTTGGGGTTTGTCCAACTCGGTAAGCGGGGCAGTGAATAAAGCCCATCGGCTATCCACGGTTCTTGGCCCGGCGAGCAGGCATTGGCAGTTGTCATCGTAAGATACTTCGGGGTAATCTTCCGGTTTCATGCCCAAGTCAGGGTATAGTGCTCTCGAAAAATACTCCCGGTCTGTGCTGGGGTCGGTCCCCAACCGGTGCAGGTAAGTTTTACTGTCGAGCAAGCGGTCTGCCTGATGGACGTCATTTGTTTTCACCCGGTTGATAAAAAAGTGCTCGCCATCGGGAAGCCAGGACACCCATCCACCCCAGTTGCGGTCGATCTGCTCCGGGTATGCTTTGCCAGTTTCCACGTTCAGAATATACACTACAGCGCTCTCTGAACCGTTGGCAGAAACGCCGACCGCCAGCTTGGACCCATCAAGGCTGGGTGTAAAATCAGACACCGCATGGTGAATACTGTCATTGTCAAGCCGGGAGGGATCGAAAATTAAATGCTCGTCAGCTTGAAACCCTTGCTGCCAATAAACTTTGGGCGTTTGGTCTTCCAGGTTCATTTTATAATAAAACCGGCGGCTGTTTTTGGAAACTTTGATACCCCAGACTTTCACAGTTACACGCTGATCGAGTTCCTGAATTTTATCCAGCAACCGCTTCCTGCCAGGGATACTTTCCAGCGTGTTTTGGGCATGTTTGGCCTGATTGGCATACCAGGCCTTCACGTCAGGGTCATCGAGGTTTTCAAGATTGCGGTAGGGATCAACAACACTGACGCCCCAAAACGTTTCGGTTACCGGTTTTGGCTGTATTGCGAGAACATTGTATGAATTGGGGCTTTTATCTTGAGCGGTATTTTGGGCGATAAGCAAGGCAGCAGAGCCTAGGAGCAGCAAAAAGATCAAAGCCCCTTGTCTTAGTTTTTGCATGGTTGAAGTTTTTTAAAAGTGATTTTGATTTAAAATGGACATTATTGCTTCCGGTCACCCTGCAGTTGGGCAACGCTGTCTTGCAGAACTTCGCCAGGCAACACTATCGAACCTTTGATCTGCAATCCCCGGGTATCCATGCTTTCGTCAAAATCGTTGAGCACTGCGAGTTGCCCGCCCTGCTCTACCCGAAGTGTGGCATTGGCAAGCAAGCGAAGGGAGTTTACCTCGAACGCCCCGTTTTTGATGATGGGTGCTGCAAACGAAGTCGTGGAAACGTCGGGGATGACGACATCAGAAAACGTATCCGGCACCCGGCCGTCGCTCCAGTTTTTTGGGCAGTTCCAGTCCTGAGCCCGGCCCGGGGCGCCGCCTTTCCAGGTCGTTGTTTTTTGCGCGTTCAGGGAAATGTTGAATCCGAGGAAGAGGGCCAGGGTGGCAGCGAAGAGGATGGATGCGTTTTTCATGTCGTGCGGTATTTTCTGTGAAGGTTGGATGCTGGTGTGCTCAATTGATTTTGATGAAACAAAGGTGCGGGGCGGGAGCGGCTCCCGGAAGCGCGGCTTTCCCGTTGGTAAGTTTGGCTTTCCCGAAGGATCAAAATTGCCTGTTCATTTGCCGCCCGCAGTATTTGCAAATACAAGGAAAGTAGTAAGGAGGTGTGTTTTGTCCGGCGCAGGTGGATTGGCAATCATGCCCAAACCTGTCATCGGCAGTACCCTTGGAATACCCATTGCCGACGACCGGCTTGGTGATTTGGGTATACCCCGCATCATACGCGCCGGGAATTACTTTGCATTGCGTTAGCGACAAGCCGGCGAAAAGCAGCAAACACGACGACCTGAAAATCATTTTTTGGGCAACCCGGGTAGTAGCGCCGGCCTTCGCTGCTTCAGCCATAGATGCCAGGAAGAAAAGCCCCCAAAGTACCAGGGTTGCAATACCCAGGTAAATCACCCCGTCGGACAGATTTTGCGAAAAAGAACGCGCCGATTCCACAGTTTGGCCGCTTGAAGGCCCGGTGCTCAGTTGGACCAGCTCGGTTGATTGGGCCAAAAGCGGGCTTTGTGCGGCGAGCAGCGCGATGGTGCAAAGGGCGAACGGGATGGCTGTATTTTTCATGTCGTATGGTGGTTTTGCAGTGAATGGTTTGTTTTTAAAAAATTCATGCAACAAAACTGCGCCCGCCCTGCCGCCACGGGAAGCGCAACTTTCCCCTTGGCAGCTTTCGCTTTCCCCTTGAAATTTTTTTGAAAAAAAACTTGCGTTGAAACGCCTTGCCGGTTGATGACCATCGGGAAATTCATTTCCGCCAAGCGGAAAACGCGGCAGCCAACATGGCCCTGCAGGCCTTATTTTTACTGAAAATTTCCGGCGTATGAAGTCTACCCTGTTTGCCTGCTGCCTGTTGCTTTTGCCTTTGTTGCTTTACGGCCAATCGGGTGACCCGAAGTTGGACTCGCTCGCGCGCCCGCTGCCGTCCGGGGCATCCGCGCGAAAACAATTCGAGCGCCTGGAAAAAATTGTCCTGTACATCTGTATGGACGGCAACCTCAGTTACGGCGACTATGTAAAGCAGCTGGACAGCCTGTACCGCTGCTGCCTGGCAGGCAAGACTGGCGACATGCGCTATGAAGGGCTGCTTGCTGCAAAAATTGTGTTCTTTCAAGGTTGTGTACTGATTAACGACGAACCTAAAAAAGCACAACCGCTGTTGCTATCGGCCATTGAGCAATTCAAAGTTTTGGGCGACTCCTTTGGCATCGCGTTGGGGTATACCGAATTGGCTGCCAATAGTTCAAGTTTGGGCGATAGTTTGGCATTCGCCTCCTACCACAATCATGCCGTCGCTTTTGCGCCCCACATCCACGACTCGTACTACGAGGCGCTTATCCATAATAACATCGGAATAGGATGCTATGATTTCGGTCGCTTTGCCGAGGCTGCCAATCATTATTTTCGGTCGTTGGAGTTGATCGAGCGATACAAAACACCAGCCCTGCTCGACCTGCAACGCGATGTTTACCACAACCTCTGCGGGGTGTACAGCCGCCTGGAAGATTGGAACAATGCGCTGATTTATGTCCAAAAAGCAATTGAAAGTGCGGAAGCGCGCGGGCAAAACGCTGCCGTGCATTATCCGATTTTGGCGCGGTGTTATCTTGGAAAAAAGGAATATGCGCAGGCTTTGGACGCCTACCAAAAGGCGGAAAAATACTTTCCTACAGAGTCGAACGAGATTGCACGAGGCAACATAAAATATGGCCTCGCCACTTGTTACAGAATGTTGGGCAATGTGTCCACCGCATTGACGTATGCCCGGCAGGCAGTCGGCACACTGCCGGTTAGCGTCAACGCACCTTTTGGGGCTGTGGCTTTGGAAGTTTTAGCTGCCTGTGAGTTTGACGCCGGCCTGGTCGATTCCGCACTGCACCATGCTCTGATCGCCTACCAAACCTTTCGGGAGGCCCGGCAAAACGGCGGTTTAGTCAGAATCGCTGAACTGCTGACCAACATCTATAAATCCAAAGGCGCCTACCGCAAAGCCCTCGAATACAGTGAGCTGCGCTACCAATATCAAAGCCAGGTCGAACGCCAGCAAAGCACCCGCCAACTCGCCTTCGGCGAATTTACCCGTACCGCCGAGGTCGAAAAAGCCCGGCGCGAAGCTGAAGTCCAGGCCCAACTCGACCGCCAGCGCAACATCCGCTACGCGCTCTTCGCCGGCCTCGCTGTGCTGGCCTTACTCGCCTTTTTGCTCTACCACCGATACCGTTTCAAACAACGCACCGCCACCCAACTCGAAGCCAAAAACTGCGAAGTGGAAGCCGCACGTTTGCACGCCGAACAGGAGCGCCTCCGCGCCGAAAAAAGCGAAGCCTTCAAAAGTCGCTTCCTGGCCAATATGAGCCACGAAATCCGCACCCCGCTGCACGGCATTTCGGGCTATACCGATCTGCTGCTGGAAACTTCCCTGGCGGAAAAACAACGCCGCTACCTGACCGCCATCCGCCACAGCAACGAGCGGCTCACCGAAGTGGTCAACGACATTCTCGACCTCTCCAAACTCGAAGCCGGCGAAGTAAAACTCCGCGAGGTGCCCTTCTCGCCCGCGCAAATCGCCCGCGACGTACAGGACGCCCTTGCGCCCCGCGCGGAAACCAAAGGCATTGAACTGTCGGTGGAAATCGGCGAAAACGTACCCGAAGCCCTGCTCGGCGACCCAACGCGGCTCTACCAGATTTTGATGAATTTGGCGGGGAATGCGGTGAAGTTTACGGAAACGGGCAGGGTGACGCTGGCGATTGAGGGGGTGACTACGGTGATTGAGGGGGTGACTCGAAGTCACCCCCTCAATATGCGCTTCACCGTAACCGACACCGGCATCGGCATCCCCCCCGAAAAACTCACCGGTATTTTCGAAAGTTTCCGCCAGGCCGACGACGACACCACGGCCCGCTTTGGCGGCACCGGTTTGGGGTTGACCATCGCCCGCGAACTCGTGCAGTTGCACGGCTCGGACATCCGCGTGGAAAGCGAGGTTGGCAAAGGTTCTGTTTTTTCGTTTGGACTGGCCCTGCCCCTGGCTGATGCGGCCGGTTTGGAAAAAACTGCCGGTGCGACGGACGATTTGTTTTTTTCAAAAAAACTGCGCGTGCTGCTGGCCGACGACAACGATTATAACCGCGAAATTGCCGTGGAGGCCCTGTTGCGGCATTTTGAACAGGTAGAAATTGTGGAAGCGGCTAATGGCCGGGAGGTGCTTGGGCTTTTAGAACATTCAGGCGGTGACTTGAAGTCACCGCCTGAATATCAACCGTTCGACCTGATTTTGATGGACATGCAAATGCCGGAAATGAGCGGAACAGAAGCTACCCGGTACATCCGGCAACAGCTGCGTTCGGATATCCCCATCATTGCCCTGACGGCCTCGGCTACCCCCGAAGAGATCGAAAACGCCCTGGCTTCGGGCATGAACCGGCATTTGGGCAAGCCATTCAAACCGCGCGAACTGGCGCGGGTGATTGCCCAGACGCTGGGGCTAAATTCAGAAACAAGGCCGGCAGGGTTTAAAACAACGCCGGCAGGGTTTGGAACAACGTCGGCAGGGTTTGGAACAACGTCGGCAGGGTTTGAAACCCTGCCGACGTTAAGGTACGACCTCCGCTTCCTGCGCGATTTCTGCAACGGCGACGAAGCGCAAGTGCGACATTTCATCGAAAAATTCGAGGCGCAGTGGCCGCTGGAACTGGAAAAACTCGAAACGGCATTTTCCCAAAATGACCGCGAGGCGATTTACCGGGCAGCGCATGGGTTTAAGCCGCAGTTGGAGTTTGTGGGCTTGTCCGAGGCTACACACTTGGCTGCGGCCCTGGAGCAAGGGGCGCAAAACGGGCAGCCTGTAGCAGCATTACGGCAGGTGTTTGCGCAGTTGACTACCCTCATGGAGTGAGTTTACTTTGAGCTACTTTTCAAATTGAACTTTTCAAATTAGACTTTTGACTTAAAGATTGTCTGTTCAATTTTTTTAAAGTCAAAAGTCTAATTTGAAAAGTCTAAAGTCTAAAGTGGTTCACCATTTTGGTAGAGGTTGTTTCTGGTGCTACCACCCCGCATTCCCCACCATCAAATCCTTATCCGTGCTGCCATTCGTCAGTTGCACCCAATAGCCCTTGTCCGTCCGGCGCAGGGCATCCAAACCAAACATATTTCCACCCAAATACACCAGCGGCGTGCCTACAGCCAACGGGATCAGCGTATTCAGCGGGCTGCCGGCATCGTACAGCCCAATGACCGCTTTTACCGTCCAGATTTGCCCTTCGGGCGCATTGATTTTTACGGATACCGGCGCGCGGCCATTTGCAGCGTCGCAGCTGCAAAAGTCCGGGGCTGAAACAGCGCATACCCCTTGCTTGGCATTAACCGTACCGGTGACAGTTTGGGTACAATAATTGGCCGAAACCACCACTTGATAGGCTCCGTTCGGGTACATCCCGAAGTAGATCGGATTGCCGGTGCCGATGACCGGTTGGCCGAGATTCTGTCCATTGCCGGTTTGCAACTGATATGTTACACCCATATCCGAACCGCTGAGGCCGATCATGGGATTGTCCTCCGTTGGACAGTAATCGGCGCCGGTAATTTTCATGTCCGACATATCGATGTGGATCATTTTCGAGCAGGTGGCAGAGCAACCGTTTTTATAAACCGTCAACGCAACGGTATACGAACCTGAAGCGCCGGCGGTGACTTCGATGGCTGACCCGTCCAGCGGGGTAGTCGGCGTGCCGTTGCCGTTGACCACCCAGGCGTAGCTGTCCATGCCGGCCGGGGCTTGGTAGTGGTTGTTGGTCGTGAGCGGGCAGGCCATATCCATATCGTTGGTGATGGAGCAGACCGGGCCGTCTTTAACCTGGATATCGAAGGTGCAGCTACCGGCACAATTATTCGCATCGGAAACCGTGTAGGTCACGGTGTTGATGCTTTCGGCAGGCGCATTGTAATTGTTGCCGAGGACGCCGGTTCCGGAAAATGTACCGCCACCCGGCGTGGCAGCCAGCGCGCTGAGATCGAGCGGCAGCTCAGCGGGGCAAAGCACCTGGTTAGCCGGGCAACTGACCTGCGGCGGTTCGTTTACGGTTATTTGGAAGGTGCAGGCGTTTGAACAATTATTCACATCGGTAGTGGTGTACGTTACGGTATTCGTCGTTCCCGCCGATGCACTGTAATTGTTGCCAAAAACTTCATTTCCAGAAAAAATGCCGCCACCGGGGGAGGCGCCTAAAGCGCTGAGATCAAGCGGAATGTCCGAAAGGCAAACGGAAATATCGGCCGGGCAACTGATGGGCAGTGGCTCAAAAATGGTGACGTACGTCGAATCTTCAGTTGTGCAACCAAACCCATCGGTAACCACTACCAGGTATTGGCCGCTCATAGCCGGGACAGGGCTTGGGCGTTGCGGGTTTTGGTCTGTCGAATGAAAACCACCCGGCCCGATCCAATCCCAGGAAACGGCCGTGCCGCCGGACTCACTGAGTTGGAGCGCGGTGGCTGTGCCGCAAAGCGGACTGTTGGACGAGGCCAACACCGGTGGTGCGCAAAGCTGAACCGGCAATGCCTCACTGACGCAACCGGTAGCCAGATCGCGCAGGATGGCGTAAAAAATGGTGCTTTCCGATAGGGTGGGTTGAAAATGATTGGCAACATCGGCGTACAGTTCAAGCGACTGGTCCATGTTGAGCCAAACGGCCTCCTGCCCGGGAGGCAGGTTTTCCAGGATCAGGCTGACCTGACCGCCGGATACGGTTTGTGTTATGCTGGCCGGGTCGAGCACGGGCGCCGGTGCCGGCGAGGCAGCGAAGCAGGCCGGGCAGGCGCCAAAAATCCAGCCGGAGTTGTTAAACACATCATCCGAGTTGGCGCCGGCGTAGGAGAAACCGGAGCCGCTGGCTGCCATGTCGGTCAAATACAGAAAATCAAGGCAAATGGGATCGCCGTCTTTGTGCAGGGTTGCTTGTTGACCAAGGGTGGTTGATTTTATTTCAATAGGGAAGCCGCCGTAGCCTTCGGCGATGAAGTTACCGAGCGGGGCGATGGTCTGGGTGGTGTTGCTTGTTAGAATATAGGTATGGCCCGGTGCGAAGGTCAGGCTCTGAAAGGTGTTGGAACCACCGATCATGCCATTTTTTTCAAAAATTACGGCGTTGAAGGTTTGTTGTCCACATTGAAGTTGTCCGTTGTCCCCTTTAAAAATGACATTGTTGAACGTATGCCCGCACCCGTTGACATTCCCATACTGCCCGTAGAGAATAATGGTAGAAGTGCCGGCATCGAAAACAGTATTGGCGTAGGTGTCGCAAACGTAGAATCCGTAACCGAGTACGTGGACGGTTGAAGCGCCGAGATAGAGGCCGGGTGGCTGGTTGTTGTAGTTGCATTCGACGCTCAGGTGGCGGACGGTGACGGTTTGATCGTTGGTATAGATTGTTCCGCTGATCAAAATGAGGGTTTGATTTGTGCTGAATTCGTCCAACATGGTCCAGTCGCTGCCTTCGCCGATAAAGAAGACAACATTTGGAAAGGCGTGTCCGGCAAGCAGGATGGTTTTGCCGGTGGAATTCCCCATAAAGTATACTTCCCCGTTGTAGGCATAGTCCATGGCAGGCGCGAGGCTCAACGAACCAAAGATGTAGAGTTTATTATTATTACTGGATGTTCTGAACTGTGGGTTTCCGCTGATACCCGTCCAGGTCATATCCCTGCAATAGGAGATGGCATTGTCGGCATCAATAAAACTGCCTGCGCCCAGTCCGGAACCGGCATCGAAAAATATATCATCATAGGGCGTGGGTACACATTGGCCGCCGCTACCGCCGCTGCTCAAAGACCAGTGCGCGGGGTCGTTCCAGTCGCCGCTTCCGCCAACCCAATACAAGGTGCGCGACGTAACCGGGGTGATCGTCCATCCGGTATTGTTTCCCAGGTCGACACTGTTGTCGGCGTTGAAAACTGCACCTCCGCTGCCAACAATGCTTTGTAAAATGACAAACTCCAGGTCAATATTTCCCGCCGCATGTACAAAACCTGCCTGCTGGTTGGCATCCTGCGCGCGGATGGTTACAAAGTTGGAACAATCGGTTCCGGAGGCGTTTAACTGGCCCCCGTTAGCAATAACCTGATTGCCATTCAGCGTGTAAATGTATCCCGGGGTAAAGGTCAGGCTCTGAAAGGTGTTGGAACCACCGATCATGCCATTTTTTTCAAAAATTACGGCGTTGAAGGTTTGTTGTCCACATTGAAGTTGTCCGTTGTCCCCTTTAAAAATGACATTGTTGAACGTATGCCCGCACCCGTTGACATTCCCATACTGCCCGTAGAGAATAATGGTAGAAGTGCCGGCATCGAAAACAGTATTGGCGTAGGTGTCGCAAACGTAGAATCCGTAACCGAGTACGTGGACGGTTGAAGCGCCGAGATAGAGGCCGGGTGGCTGGTTGTTGTAGTTGCATTCGACGCTCAGGTGGCGGACGGTGACGGTTTGATCGTTGGTATAGATTGTTCCGCTGATCAAAATGAGGGTTTGATTTGTGCTGAATTCGTCCAACATGGTCCAGTCGCTGCCTTCGCCGATAAAGAAGACAACATTTGGAAAGGCGTGTCCGGCAAGCAGGATGGTTTTGCCGGTGGAATTCCCCATAAAGTATACTTCCCCGTTGTAGGCATAGTCCATGGCAGGCGCGAGGCTCAACGAACCAAAGATGTAGAGTTTATTATTATTACTGGATGTTCTGAACTGTGGGTTTCCGCTGATACCCGTCCAGGTCATATCCCTGCAATAGGAGATGGCATTGTCGGCATCAATAAAACTGCCTGCGCCCAGTCCGGAACCGGCATCGAAAAATATATCATCATAGGGCGTGGGTACACATTGGCCGCCGCTACCGCCGCTGCTCAAAGACCAGTGCGCGGGGTCGTTCCAGTCGCCGCTTCCGCCAACCCAATACAAGGTGCGCGACGTAACCGGGGTGATCGTCCATCCGGTATTGTTTCCCAGGTCGACACTGTTGTCGGCGTTGAAAACTGCACCTCCGCTGCCAACAATGCTTTGTAAAATGACAAACTCCAGGTCAATATTTCCCGCCGCATGTACAAAACCTGCCTGCTGGTTGGCATCCTGCGCGCGGATGGTTACAAAGTTGGAACAATCGGTTCCGGAGGCGTTTAACTGGCCCCCGTTAGCAATAACCTGATTGCCATTCAGCGTGTAAATGTATCCCGGGGTAAAGGTCAGGCTCTGAAAGGTGTTGGAACCACCGATCATGCCATTTTTTTCAAAAATTACGGCGTTGAAGGTTTGTTGTCCACATTGAAGTTGTCCGTTGTCCCCTTTAAAAATGACATTGTTGAACGTATGCCCGCACCCGTTGACATTCCCATACTGCCCGTAGAGAATAATGGTAGAAGTGCCGGCATCGAAAACAGTATTGGCGTAGGTGTCGCAAACGTAGAATCCGTAACCGAGTACGTGGACGGTTGAAGCGCCGAGATAGAGGCCGGGTGGCTGGTTGTTGTAGTTGCATTCGACGCTCAGGTGGCGGACGGTGACGGTTTGATCGTTGGTATAGATTGTTCCGCTGATCAAAATGAGGGTTTGATTTGCGCTGAATTCGTCCAAAAAGATCCAGTCGCCACCTGCACCATCAAAATAGACCGTAGATGAAAAACTTTTTCCGGCAGTGGTAATTGTCTTGCCCGCCTGAAAAGCCCGGAACCGGACATTGCCTTGCACATTCCAGGTCATGCCGGCACTTAGTGTAAGGGATCCGTAAATCCACACTTCCTTATCGCTTGGTGCTGTCAGCGTCGGCGAGCCTGTCACCCCCGTCCAGTCCATATCCATGCAATAAATTACCGTCTGATCAATCGTCACGGTGTTATTGCCGGGAGCGAACCCGGAGTTTTCGTCGAAATGGACATTGTCCATGGAAGTAGGCACCTGGTCGTGGAAAACGGCGCCGCCGGAGGTAGTAGCCCAGTGGCTGTTGTGGTTGCTCCAGTTGCCGGAGCCATTTACCCAGTAGTAATCAAGGGCGTAGATACGGTTGGTGCCTGCGAGTAAAAAGAGCAGCACGAAAAATACCGTAAAAGCCCGGTGGTCAGCGTGGTTTAAATTTTTCATGAGAACACAATTTTTTAGAATAAACAGTGGAATACTCCTGCATTAAGTCATGGTGGAAAATCCAGCAGCCTGGAAACGGGGAATTGAAAAAACGGGGTTTATCCCGGTGAACCCCATCTCCATTTACCACGCCGCATTTCCCACCATCAGGTCTTTTTCGGTAATGCCATTTGTCAGCTGTACCCAGTACCCCTTGTCTGTCCGGCGCAAGGCGTCGAGTCCAAACATATTTCCACCCAAATACACCAGCGGCGTGCCTACAGTCAGCGGGATCAAGGTATTGGGCGGGCTACCGGCATCGTACAATCCGATGACAGCCTTCACCGTCCAGTTTTGCCCTTCAGGCGCATTGATTTTTACCAATACCGGCGCGCGACCGTTGGCAGCGTCGCAGCTGCAAAAGTCCGGGGCGGAAACTGCGCAAACTCCTTGCTGGGCATTCACGGTACCGGTAACGGTCTGGGTACAGGAATTGGCCATGACGACCACCTGATAGTTCCCGTTCGGGTACATGCCGAAGTAGATCGGATTGCCGGTACCGATTACCGCCGGGCCCAGGTTTACCCCATTGCCGGTTTGCAACTGGTACGTTACCCCCATGTCCGAGCCACTTAATCCGATCATAGGGCCAGCGTCGGTTGAACAGTAGTCAGCGCCCAAAATTTCCATGTCCGACATATCGATGTGGATTAGTTTGGAACAGGTAGCCGAGCAGCCGTTTTTATACACCGTCAACGAAACAGTATACGAACCCGAAGCGCCGGCAGTGACTTCGATGGCTGAACCGTTGAGTGGAGTAGTCGGCGTGCCGCTGCCGCTGACCGACCAGGCGTAGCTGTCCATGCCGGCCGGGGCTTGGTATTGGTTGTTGGTTGTGAGCGGGCAGGCCATATCCATGTCGTTGGTGATGGAGCAGACCGGTCCGTCTTTTACCTGTACATCGAAGGTGCAACTGCCAGCACAATTATTCGCATCGGTCACCATGTAGGTCACGGTGTTGATGCTTCCGGCAGGCGCATTGTAATTGTTTCCTAAGACGCCGGTTCCGGAAAAGGTGCCGCCACCCGGCGTGGCACCCAGCGCGCTGAGATCGAGCGGCAGCTCGGAGGGGCAAAGTACCTGGTTAGCCGGGCAGCTGACCTGGAGCATTTCATTTACAGTAACAAAAAAGGTACAGGCATTCGAACAGTTGGCCAAGTCGGTTACCGTGTAGGTCAGCAGCGTGGTTGTACCCAAACCTGCGTTGAAATTGTTTCCCGAAACACCGGTTCCGGTGAAATTGCCGTCACCGGGTGCGGCGCCCAGCGCACTGAGGTCGAGCGGCAAATCAGAAATACAAACCGAAAGGTCGGCCGGACAACTCACCTGCGGGACCTCGTGTATGGCAATATCGACCGACTGGCTGTTGGTGCAGCCATTGCCACTGGAAACCATAACGGTGTAAGTGCCGCTGTTGGCTGTTGCCGGGTTGACGATTACCGGGTTTTGATCGGGAGCGGCAAATCCGTTCGGACCCGTCCACGACCAGGAGATCGCCTCCCCGCCCGACTCGTACAATTCAAGATCTGTTCCGCCTTCGCAAACAGGACCATTGCTGCTTACAAGGACTGCCGGCGCCAGCAAGGGATCGTAAATGATCGGTGCCGTGCCGTTCATATCGGCCGGGCAGGATGCGCCCACCGGGTTGGCGACAACGGTATAGGTTCCGGCAACTGTCTGGTAACCAAATGAAAGGGCGCTGCCCGTGCCGGCAAGCGGACTGCCTGTATTGATGCCGTCCAGTAGCAGTTGGTACAACACGCCGGTCTCCGAGCCATCCAGCCCGACCTCGATGTTAGCACCCGTACAACCCGAACCCCCGCCGGTAAGACTGAACAGACCCTGGGGTGGGGTGGTGGTCGTGATATTTACTGTCAGGATAACGGTGGACACACAGAGGCCGCCATCGCTGTACACTCGGGCGTAATAGGTGGCAGGGCCGGTGATGGGCGGTTCGAAGAGGTTGTCACCGCTGTGGATCAGGTTGGTGGCCTCCGGATCATCGTACCAGTTGGCCCATTCATCGGGTTTGAGGTTAGCAAGGAGCAGCCTGGCGGTGCCGGGCGCGCAACCCACCGTGATGCTGGACGGATCGAGCTCCGGGATGGTGGCCGGACAGGGGTTGCAGGGGAAAAATTGCCAGCCGCTGTTGTTATACACATTGCCACCCGGTGTGGGCACATAAATATCTTCGGTGCCGGTGTGATTCATGCCGGTGAGGAACAGGTATTTGGTACAGGTAGTGCCGTTGTCGATATCGTCCATATGGACGATGGCGGGGGTGTTGAAATCGGTGGATTTAATTTCGATGTACTGACCGGGCAGACCTTGGGCAATGAATTGGCCTTCCGTGCCGCCATCCGGGACGATGTTGATCTGAAAACCCGCGCCCACGGTATACCGTTTGCCAGGGGCAAAACGCAAAAGATGAATATCCCGGGTTTTATTACTCTGGTAGATCGAAAAGGAGCCATCGTCCTGAAATTCGACTTCGTGCAATGGAAACCCTCCTGATATATCGCCGGTTTTTTCAAAGGTCAGTTTATGGTTTACCTGTCCGAATTTGATAAATGAATTGGGCGCTTTGAAGGTCACATCGTAAAATTCGATTGGGTGGCTTGGATTGGCGTAAAGCCGGCCCTCGCTCGTGTTTTCGAAGATAATGTGTGATGTTCCGCCGTGAAATTTTCCGGCCCCGTAATAAAACACTCCGGTACCATTCGACTGGTACGGATGCATACTCAAAATATGCAGGGTAGACGCACCCAGGTCAAGTTCCGCGCTGGCATCCGCGTAGTTGGTATCCCAAGTATGCCCCACGGTAATGTCATGGTTGTTAGACGTTAGTTTACCATAATAGTGATAAACACCCAGGGTCGAGTTAAAATCGTCCAGCAAACTCCAGTCGCCGTTCACATCCCAAAACTCCACATATCCTTTGAACGGAATGCCACCGCTGGTTAGGGTGGCCGGTTGGGTGCTCCGAAACCGGAATACGCCGTCAAAATCATTGGCCATGACCGGTGCAAATTTCAGACTTCCAAAAACCAGGAAATTCTGGTCTCGTTTGTACAAATCCGTCGGAGGTATGCCGTTGTCCAAAACGCCGCCGCCGGAACCCGTCCAGTCCATGTCGCGGCAAAACGCCCAATACTGTTGCACGGTAACGGCATCGGCTGCGCCCAAGCCGGAATTGCCGTCAAAATAAACATCGTCGAGCGGCGTCGGCGGGCAGGCGCCGCCAGCACCGCCTGAAGCGAGCGACCAGTGGTTAGCGTCGTTCCAGGCGCCGGCGCCACCCACCCAGTGCAGGCTGCGGGAAGCCGGATTGCTAATGTTCCAGTTTGTTGTAACCTGGGCCTGGATGCCGAAACTGTTGGTAGCGGCATAGGTAGCGCCTGAGCTTAGGTCGGGCAACACATTATCGAGGATCACCCGGTCGAGGGTCAGGGTGCTGCCGGCGCCTTCCTTCCGGATTTTTGCCGTTTGATTCGGTTGGCCCGAGTATAAAAATGCCATGCCTTCACAGCTGGCGTTCACTACATTGATGGTGCCAGTGGAGCTGATGGTTTGGGTTTTTCCAGCCTGCACCTGGTATCCGAGGCCGCCCCCCAGGGTCAGAATATCGAAACTTTGTTCGCCCAAAATAAAGCTTTCGACCAGCACTTCTGCTTCGTGGATGTGGTTGTTACTGCCCTGCACATAGGCCTTGCCGGGGCCTGAAAAGCTCAGCTTGTTGAGGATGTTGTTGTAGTTGAACTGGGCAAATTTTTCAACGGGGATATTGATAAACGTGACGTTCCAAAAATCGTGGTTTACGGAGGCATATTGCCGGTAAACGTTCCCGGGGCCGTTTTCAAAAATGATGTTCGACTCCATGGCATGGAACTTACCGGCAGAATAATCGACCAGGAAATGCGGCGGGCAACAGGGATGTACCGAGGCGTCGATGTATACAGTTGAGCTGATACCCGATTGCGGGTCGCCAACCCATAGTTCAGCGTTTGGGCTACCGAGTTGCTGGTTGAAGTTTCGGTTTCCAAAAACCGAGTAGACATAGTGGTCATGCCCCATAAACCGCAGTTTTCCATTTGAATGCCGGATTGCAGCGGCTGGTGCATGCCAACTGTCGTCAAACTCGTATTCGCCTTCGCCTTCGAAGTAGTAGTTGGTATGCGGCATCGTTTGACCAGCCATCAGAATATGATTGACCTGGCTTAAGCCACCTCGAAAGCGGACGACAGTGCTGTTGTTTTGGTAAACCAGGTCGGCCGGAGGCGCCAGGTACATCGAACCGTAAATATAATTTTGGGCGCCCGCGCCTCCTGAGAAGACCGGCTTCCCGGTTACAGTACGCCAGTCCATATCCCGGCAATAGACGTCGACCGGCAGTACAACTTGCTCCACATCATTGGGATCGGCGGTGAAACCCGAATTTGCCGTGAAATGCACATTCGTGGCGCCGTTGGGTATGCAATTGCAATCGCCGGTCAGGCTTAGCGGGTCTTCCGTCCAGTGGCAGGCGTCGTCCCAGTTGCCGGCGCCTTCTACCCAGTAGAGGTTCATGGCGCCGTGCGGGTTTACAAAAATCCAGCCCGTGTTGTTGCCCAGGTCGATCCCGTCGTTGACGCTGAGCGTGTTGGCGCCGCTGGCGTGAATATCTTCCATGATCACACAGTGGATGGTCTGGTCCGTGCCGGAATTGTTGATAAAATTGATTGCTGAACCAAACTGCCACGATTTGATCGTGATAAATTCCGAGCATGTACCTGCCCCGACTGCCGTCAGCGTGCCGCCTGCCACGAGCGTTTGGTCCGTGTTCGGATAATTTGGCGATGTTTGCCCAATTATGTACGTATAGCCGGCCGATAGGGTCAGCCCTTCATATTGGTTGGCATTGTCGATCCGGGCGCCCTTTTCAAAAATAACATTGTGGTGCAGCGGCGCCGGTGCGCCACCGGTAAAATCGGAGCGGATATTTCCCGGGCCGTGAAAAGTTGCGGTTCCCGCAGAATTTACATACCACATGTGGCCTTCCAGGGTGGTTTGAAAGGATTCAAAAGAGCCGATTGTTATAGCCGAGCTGTATGCCCAATGGCCGAATACGCCGCCACCATAGTAAGCTTCAATTTTTGAACCGGCCCCGCTGAATTGTGCCGGCGGATAAAACAGATAGGCCCACCCGTTAGTTAGCTTCAGCGTGGAAGTACCCAAATCCAGCATACCCGGCGTGTTGTAGGGCGCGTTGAAATCGCCGTTGACGAGGGTGACCGTCTGACCCATCGTTTCCAGCAAGCCGCCCAGGTGCTCGATATGGGTGGTTACGGTGAGTGCATCGTCGAGCTGCCAGCCGCCTGCATTGCCTTCGAAAACAAGCCAGCCCGGGAAGCTGACGCCGTTGCTCCGGATCGTACTGGTTGGACCAAGTGCAATAAAATGCACTTCACCGGTGAAGGTGAACAGCATACCGCTTTTGAGTTCCAGCGAACCGTAAATATCCAGCCGGCTTCCGGTGCCGCCCCATTCCGCGCCAGCCGGCGTGGCCGTCCAATCCATGTTTCGGCATTTCGGAACGGTGGCGCTGGCGTTTACAAAAACAGTATAGGCTGTTCCGCCGTTAAAGCCGAAATACACATCGTCGGTTGCGGTGGGTACATTGGCGTGAAAATCGACCGGGCCGGCCGGGTTCGGGATTTTAGCCCAGTGGTTGGCATAGTCGCTCCAGTTGCCGGAGCCATTTACCCAGTAATAGTCGAGGGCATAACTACGATTGGCGCCTGCCAGTAAAATTAGCAGCACACAGCATACCGTAAAGGCCCGGTTGTACGAGGAGTTTAGACTTTTCATGAGAGCACATTTTTAGTAGATTATTTAGAAAATTGACCTGTTGAACGACAGGTTTGAAAGCAAGCGAGCGCCAATGCACTGCCCGGGCAGCCAACTGGCGGCGTTGAAAATTGATCAGCCTTGAGATAGGAAATTGAAAACGGGATTTACCAAATGCACTTACGGCAAAAGAATGGAGTAAGTAACACGAAGATTAGCATGCTGAAATGCGCGTCATTTGACAAAACTAGTTAAAAAAGACTTTAATACCGCATTTATCGCAATTAATCCCGGCCCCATCTACCATGCCGCATTCCCATAGCCACCAACTTAAACTACCCGAGGGGGTGAACCACTTTTCAAATTAGACTTTTCAAATTAGGCTTTTGACTTAAATGCATAATCCGCTCAGTCGCTTTTTTTAAAGTCAAAAGTTCAATTTGAAAAGTCTAAAGTCTAAAGTGGTTCACCATTTTGGCAGGGGTTGTTTCCGATGCTACCAACCCGCATTTCCCACCATTAGGTCTTTTTCGGTAATGCCATTTGTCAGCTGCACCCAATAGCCCTTGTCTGTCCGGCGCAAGGCATCGAGTCCAAACATATTTCCACCCAAATATACCAGCGGCGTACCCACAGCCAATGGGATCAGCGTATTCGGCGGGCTGCCGGGATCATACAAGCCAATAACCGCTTTTACCGTCCATATCTGGCCTTCCGGCGCATTAATTTTTACAGTTACCGACGCACGGCCATCGGTAGCATCGCAGCTGCAAAAGTCCGGGGCAGAAACGGCGCACACCCCTTGCTGGGCATTGACCGTACCGGTGACGGTCTGGGTACAATAATTAGCTGTCACCACCACCTGATAGTTTCCGTTTGGGTACATGCCGAAGTAGATCGGACTGCCAGTGCCCAGTACCGTTGGGCCCAGATTTACGCCATTCCCGGTTTGCAACTGATAGGTCACACCCATGTCGGAGCCGCTGAGGCCGATCATGGGGCCGGGGTCGGTCGGACAATAACCGGAGCCGGTAATTTCCATATCCGACATATCGATGTGGATCATTTTCGAGCAGGTAGTCGTACAGCCGTTTTTGGTCACCGTAAGCTGCACGGTATAATATCCCGAAGCGCCGGCCGTGACGGTGATCGAGGGCCCGTCCAGAGGAGTTGTTGGTGTGCCGTTGCCGTTTACCACCCAGGTATAGCTGTCCATGCCGGCGGGGGCTTCGTAATAGTTGTTGGTGGTGAGCGGACAGGCCATGTCCATATCGTTGGTGATGGAGCAGACGGGGCCGTCTTTAACCTGGATATCGAAGGTGCAGGAGTTGGAACAGTTGTTTCCGTCGATAACGGTGTAGGTCACTGTCTCGGTGGTGCCGCCGGGTGCGGAAAAACTATTGGCTGAAACACCAGTACCCGAGAATGCGCCGCCACCCGGTGCTGCACCCAGCTGGCTCAGATCCAGCGGCAGATCGGCCGGGCAAACCATCTGGTTGGCCGGGCAATTTACCTGCGGTGGGGCCAGCACGGTGATTTCAAAACTGCAGGAGCCGGTACAGTTATTCCCGTCGGTGTAGGAATAGGTCACGCTACTGCTGCTGCCGATCGGCGCATTGAACGTATTTCCCGTTACGTAGGTACCCGTAAACGATCCGCCGCCCGGAGCAACACTGAGCGTATTCAAATCCAGCGGCAGATTGGAAGCGCAGAGGGAAAAGCTTGCCGGGCATTCCACCGTTGGGCTTTGATTGACGGTCACACTCAGGGTTTGGCTGTTGGTGCAGCCGTCGTCGTCCGTCACCACCACGGTATAGTCGCCACTGTGCTGCGGGCCGGGGTTGGGGATGGCTACAAATGGCTGGTCCGATTGGAAGTTGTTGGGCCCGCTCCAGGACCAGGTAGCGTTTTGGGCATTGCCAAAGTCTGCCAGGTTGAGATCGTCACCGTCGGTGCAGACCGGACTGTTTGAGGTGACTGCGACCGGTGGCTGCTGGTTGTCATTGCCGACGGTAACAGATTTAATAACGTTGCATGTTTGTATATCGGTCACCGTTACGGTGTAGGTGCCGGGCGCCAGACCAACGGCGGTGGGAGTAGTCTGGCCGTCCGACCATTTGTAGGTGAAAGTCGGCGGGCCATTTAGGACAGGTGTAACGCCAAGGCCACCATTTTCGAGAATATCCAGGTCACCATCATTGTCAATATCCAGGAGTATGAGTGGGGAGGCCAGGTTAACAGGTTGTGCAGACCGGCGGTGGTTCAGTTCGATAAAATATCCGCTACCGTCGTTGAGCCAGAGTTCGCCTTGATAGACACCTGGCGCAAGATTTCGATTTTTCTGATAAACAATATCCAGGTCTCCGTCGCCGTCGATATCACCCAGATCGATATCTCGGTTGGTGCCCATGCTGGGTATTAGTTGAGGGGCGATCACAAAGGTAGCATCACCGTTGTTCAGGTAGATTCGGGTTGGTTGGAGGCCGAAACACTCCACCACGGCGTCCAGATCGCCGTCGCCATCGAGATCACCCAGTGCGGCAGCATTACTGGCAATACCCGACGGGAAAGTGAAATGCTGGGTGAAATTGCCACTGCCGTCGTTGACGTACACCACATCGCCGTCACCCATATTCAGGGCCAGGATATCGAGTGCGCCATCGCCATTCAGGTCGCCGAGTTCGACGTTCTCGGTGTCTTCACTACCGAGGAGGTTACCGGTTTGAGTAAATACACCACTGCCGTTGTTGAGCCAGACGGTGTTGGGCCTGCCGTACAAATTAGCCAGAATGGCGTCCAGGGAGCCGTTGCTATCCACATCGGCCAAACGGATTCCGCGGATAAGGCCCCCGTCAGACACTGGATACGTAACCGGTGCTTGAAAACTGAGATCGCCATTGCCTTTATAAAACCGAAACTCTGCTATGTGTGGCGGAGCAGCCAGAATATCTGCAAAACCATCGCCGTCGAGGTCGCCGGCAGCCATCGCTACGCACCCGCTGGGCAGACTTGGCTCACTGATCGTGGTGAAATTACCGTTGCCGTCGTTTTCGCCAATCACCCGGTTGTTTACTCCGGCCAGGACATCCGGATCGTTGTCACCGTCAAAATCCGCTACCAGGATGGTAGTTTCGCCCTGGGTTCCGATCCGTTGAGTATCGTAATGCAGTTCAAAAGGTGCTCCACCGCTGACCTCCGCGCTGGCCGTACCGTTCAGTGCCGTGGCACAGGATGCATTGGTTTGATCGAGGGTGAGTTCCAGCGGGTCATTGCTGAAGATATCGAAATTGCCCACTGCCATATTCCCATCCGAATCGGTAACGGTAACCGAGTGGTTACCGGAGAACAGGTTGGAGCGAATTTCCGGCACGTACACTTGCCCGCCGGACGACCACTGGTATTGATAGGGCTCTACCGGGCTGTCGTCGTTCCAAAGTACGTGGTGCAGGCCATCGTAAGGAGCGGCATAGGTATCGGAAGAAAAAACATCCGGGTCGCCGTCGCGGTCAATATCCCCGATAGCGACATCGGTAGCTTCGGGGTAACCGGTTGGGTCGATGGTAAAAACGCCATTTCCGTCATTGCTGAGGTAATACACCCGGGCGCCGCCCACTGCATTGTAATACAACATAGCCGCCACAACGGCATCTACGTCCCCGTCGCGGTCCATATCGCGCAGGGAAACGTTCCGGCCGGGCCAATCGGGAAAAACCTGCGGACTGCTGGTGAAGGTGCCATCCCCGTCATTGAAGTACACCTGGTCCGGTTCGGAATTCCAGTTGGCTACGTAGGCATCCAGGTCGCCATCGCCATCGAGGTCGGCCAGTTCCACATCCCAGCCGGCTTCATTGGTGCCGTAGGTTTCCGGATCGGGACTGAAATTGCCCGCGCCATCGTTGCGGTACACCCGGTCCGGCGCCGGCGGGAAAGTAGTTGCGCCCAGGCCCCGGCCGTTGACGACAAAAGCGTCGAGGTCGCCGTCGCCGTCGAGGTCACCCAGATCAATGCCGCGGGACTGGTCGTTGGCTACGCCAAAATTGCCTTGCTGGTTGAAGGTGCCGTCGCCGTTGCCCAGGAGGACGACGGCGAAGTTGGTGCCTACAATGACTACATCCAGGTCACCGTCGCCGTTCACATCACCGACTTCCGCACCTTCGGAACCGTTCAGGCCGTAGGATTGCGGCATTTCGGTGAATACCCCGGCGCCGTCGTTGAGCAGCACTTTATCGCTGCCGGCAGTGATGTTGCAGACAAATATATCCAGGTCGCCGTCGCCGTCAAAATCGCCGGATACCGAGCGCGGGCTCCGCTGCACGCTGTTGTATTCGGCATATTGGTACGAGAACGTGCCGTCGCCATTGTTTAAATATAAATTGTCGCCTGCACCGGGACTGTAGCTCGAACCGTAAATATCCGGGTAGCCGTCGC
>JACJYO010000030.1 GCA_020636075.1 Lewinellaceae bacterium
GGACGAAAATATTGGCGACGAGCATTTTGGCATCCCGGAACTCTGCCAGGCCCTGCGCATGAGCCGGGCCCAACTGCACAACAAACTGAAGGCCCTGACCGGCAGGTCTGCTTCACATTACATCCGGCAGGTAAGGCTTCAGCGTGCCCGTCACCTGTTGCTGACAACCGATATGAACGTTTCGGAAATTGCCTTTGTCGTCGGCTTCAAACACTTGCAACACTTCTCCACTTCTTTCACAGAAGAATTTGGCCAGCCGCCAAGCAACTTGCGCAAATAGCAGTCCGGCATTTTGCGCTTTCTCCAAATCAAATTTTCAGCTGAAACCAACAGGTCGCAGTTGAAAAAAACCGCATTCTGGCCATTCCAGCGCCGTTTTTTTCCTGATTAGACAATAGCGGAAGCATTTAGACAATAGCGGAAGCATGCCCGATGGCTTCGGGTACACCTTTGCCTCACCTCCCGAAATAAACTACCCGGAGGTACCTGAACGACCATGCTAATCCGGGATGCACCCCACCCTTGTTTTGTCTAACTAATTTAAATCTGAACACAATGAAAAAACGGAATCTTATCCGACTATACATCCTGTTGTTTTGGACAATCCTGTATGCAGCCCAAGTGTCCGCGCAGGTTGCCATAAACCAGGACAATGCAGTACCCGACCCCTCGTCCATGCTCGATGTCAAGAGCAGCGACAAAGGGATGCTTGTACCCCGCATGACCAGTACGCAACGCGATGCGATTGCCAACCCGGCTGTAGGCTTGTTGGTATTCGATACCGATACCGAATCGTTTTGGTTTCACGATAGCGGGGGATGGGTACAACTCGTTCGCGGCTGGAGCCTGAACGGCAATGCCGGCACGGACACTACCAACAATTTTATCGGCACTACCGATGCCATGCCGCTGGATTTCCGGACGAATAATGCGCGGGCATTGCGATTGGAATATGCGGAATCTCCGGGTGGTCACCTGGCACCGAATGTGATAGCCGGCTTTGAAGGGAATTCTGCCAGATCTGGAACCTTTGGCGCTACGATCAGCGGGGGTGGGTCTACCTTTGGCCCCAACACCGTAACAGGTCCGGGCGGAACGATTAGTGGCGGAGTAGTGAATAGCGCAGGGGACGGAGCAACTATTGGCGGTGGATCAGAAAACACGGCTAGTGGTTTTAATTCGACCATAGGTGGCGGATCAGAAAACACGGCTAGCGGTATCTACTCGGTGATTGGCGGAGGTCGGGATAATAGTACCGACGGTATATTCGCTACGGTGAGTGGCGGTAATAGCAATACGGCCAGTGCCAATTCGACAGTAAATGGCGGAGATCATAACACGGCTAGTGGTACGGAGTCAACGATAGGCGGCGGTTCTGGCAATACGGCCAGTGGCGCATATAGTACGATACCCGGAGGAAATCAGAATAGCGTTTCGGGTAGCTACAGCTTTGCTGCCGGACGCCGCGCCAAAGCGAACCACATTGGTACTTTTGTGTGGGCAGATAATACTACAGCAGATTTCAGCTCTACTAATGGCAAACAATTCCTCATTCGTGCCGGCAACGGCGTCGGTATCAATAAAAACGACCCGGCTACTGCGCTGGACGTCAACGGCACGGTCACGGCGACGGCTTTTGCCGGCGATGGCTCGGCGCTGACGGGCATTCCCGATGACCAAACGCTCAGCCTGAGTGGTACGACCTTGAGCATTGCCGACGGGAACTCCGTCGACCTGGCGTCTATCGATACCGATACAGACGATCAAACGCTCAGCCTCAGCGGCACAACTCTGAACATTGAAGATGGCAATAGCGTGGATCTGTCCTCCCTGCCATTCGCCAACAACTGGAACCTGAATGGCAATGCCGGTACAGACACCACCAACAATTTTATCGGCACCACTGATGCCATGCCGCTGGATTTTCGGACGAATAATGCGCGGGCATTGCGCTTGGAATACGCGGAATTTAACCCAGGCGACCCGGCGCCAAACGTGGTAGGTGGGCATGAAGGGAATACCGTAATTCCGGGAATTGCTGCTGCTACGATCAGTGGTGGCGGTATATCAACAATTCTAAACACTGTAACCGGAGTTGCCGGGACTATAGGTGGCGGCGCCGGAAATAACGCAGGAGGAGTAGCTACAATAGCAGGCGGTGCTTTTAATGTCGCCAGTGGTGGATTTTCCAGTATAAGTGGCGGTGAGGACAATACTGCCAATGGTGATTTTTCTACCATAGGAGGAGGTGATTCTAATATTGCCAATGGTGAACTTTCTACCATCGGCGGAGGCCAGAATAATAATGCTGACGAACTGTATTCTACAGTGGGTGGCGGTTACTCGAACACTGCAAGCGGGAGCTATTCCGGTATCGGCGGTGGTAGAAATAATATTGCCAACGGTCAGTATAGTACAGTGCCCGGGGGTGACTCCAACGAAGCGAATGGCGACTACAGTTTTGCTGCGGGGCGAAATGCCAAGGCCAACCACCCCGGCACTTTTGTTTGGGCAGATCAAGCTTCCGCTAATTTCTCCTCCACTGCCACCAGGCAGTTCCTCATTCGCGCAGGCAACGGTGTCGGCATCAATAAAAACAATCCGGCCAGCGCACTGGATGTCAATGGTACGGTCACTGCCACGGCATTTGCCGGCGATGGTTCGGGCTTGTCCGGTATTCCCGATGATCAGACCCTCAGCCTGAGTGGCGCCACGTTAAGTATCGAAAACGGCAACAGCGTGGATCTGTCCAGCCTCAATAGTGTACAAACCCTGATCCAGGATGCCGATGCCGACACCAAAATACAGGTGGAAGAAAGTGCGGATGAAGACATCATTCGTTTTGATATGGGTGGCAAAGAATATTTTTCCATGAAAAACGGGCGACTGGAAGTGCGCAACGCCGGCCAAAATGTGTTTATCGGTATTGAGGCAGGTCTGAATAACAATTTAATCACGAACAGAAATGTTGCTATCGGCCATCATGCTTTCCATGAAAATACGACGGGGAGTTTTAACGCTGCATTAGGTTACCAGGCGCTGTACGCAAATACACTTGGTGGAAACAATACGGCAGTTGGTCCCAGTGCGCTTGTGAATAATACCTCAGGTTACGATAATACAGCTATTGGCAGTCAAGCACTACTGTCCAATACGACCGGTGTTTTTAATACGGCAGTTGGTAGTAATACACTGCATGGCAATAGATCCGGAAACTTTAATTCTGCCTTAGGATTTGGTACTGTATTTAATTTTGACAACCTAGATAATGCAACTGCCATCGGTGCGCTCGCACAGGTTGATCAGAGCAACTGTCTGATACTGGGCTCCATTGCCGGTATAAATAGCGCCACCAGCAGTACCAATGTCGGTATTGGCACTACCGCTCCGGATGAACGGCTGCATGTAGTGGGCAAAGTAAAAATTGAAGACGGCAGCCAACAGGATGGATATGTATTCACCAGCAACGCAGATGGCACAGGCACCTGGGAAGCCCCGGTCATGGATACCGACGATCAAACGCTCAGCTTAAGTGGCAATACACTTTCTATTGAGAATGGCAATTCGGTGGATATCCCTGGCGACGATCTGGGTGATCACAACGCCACCCAAACGCTCAACCTGAACGGCAACTACCTCTCCGGAGATGGCGACGCGGAAGGCATTTTTGTGGACGCAGACGGCAATGTTGGCATCGGTACAAGTACGCCATCGGCAAGGATACATATTGATGGCGGTGATTTTCTTCTCAGCAGATCAGTAGGGACGAATATCGGCACTGCTTTGACCATCAAAGGAAGGAAACAATCCAACACTAGCTTCGCTTGCAAGATCGATTTCGACAATATTGACGTCAGTAACTCGAATGTCGATTATACGGCAGCATCGATTGCGTCATTTAATCAAGGCACTGACGATGGAGATCTGCGGTTTTCAACTACCTCGGATTTGGTATTAGCAGAGCGCATGCGGATTACCAATGGTGGCAGAGTCGGCATCGGCACTGTTACCCCCGCCACCAGGCTTGACGTCAACGGTACAGTCACTGCTACAGGCTTTGCTGGCGATGGTTCCGGTCTAACAGGAATTCCCGACGACCAAACTCTCAGTCTTAGCGGCACGACTCTAAGTATTCAGAATGGTAACTCGGTGGACCTAACCAGCCTTGTCCCCATAGGCACTATCCAGATGTGGCCGACTGCCACGCCGCCCACTGGCTGGCTGATCTGCGACGGTAGTAGTTTCAGTGCGGCTACTTATCCGGAACTCAATACCATACTAGGCGGCACTACCTTACCGAATTTTAAAGGGCGGTTTCCGCTGGGGGCAAACTTCCCGGTGGCGCCCGGAGGCTATCCACACCAGTTGGGCAGTACAGGCGGAGAGGAAGAACATACGCTGACCGTCGCCGAAATGCCTTCGCACAGCCACAACATTCAGTACAGTGAAGGCCTGGAATCGGGCAGCAGCAATCCCTATTCCGACCTCAGCGGCACCGGTGTGACCGACAGTACCGGCAATACCGGTGGTGGGCAACCGCATAACAACATGCCGCCGTTTTATGTGATCAATTTTATTATCAAGGCGCAGTGAGTTAACCCCACCCCCAACCCTTTCCGCGGCGGAGAGGTGCCGGGGGCACAACCAACATTTCAATTTCCAAAAGAAAAACTATCATGCAGCAATCTAAAATAGTTTATCAAATAGCCCTGATCTGTTTGGGCCTTTTCCTGGAGGGTCAACTAAGCGCACAAGTCGCCATAAATCAGGACAATTCCACACCCGACCCCTCTGCCATGCTCGACATTAAAAGCGACACAAAGGGCTTGCTTATTCCGCGCCTGAACTCGACACAACGCACGGGTATTGCAACGCCGGCCGCTGGCCTGTTGGTGTACGACAATTCAACAAGCAGTTTCTGGTATTATACCGGAACCGTCTGGCAGGAAATCACACTGAATTCTGACGATCAGGTGCTTAGTCTCAGCGGTACAAATCTGAGTATTGAAAACGGCAACTCCATCGATCTGGCATTCATTGACACCGACACGGACGATCAAACGTTGAGCCTGAGTGGCACGACCTTGAGCATTGCCGACGGTAATTCCGTTGACCTGGCTTCTATCGATACCGACACGGATACGGATGATCAGACCTTGTCGCTGACGGGCACCACGCTGGCTATTGAGGACGGCAATTCCGTTGACCTTGCTTCTATCGATACCGACACGGATACGGATGACCAGACCTTGTCGCTTTCCGGCACAACGCTGGCCATCGAGGACGGCAATTCGGTTGACCTGTCTGGTATTGACACCGACACGGACGATCAAACGTTGAGCCTGAGTGGCACAACCTTGAGCATTGCCGACGGTAATTCGGTTGACTTGGCTTCCATCGATACGGACACGGATACGGATGATCAGACCTTGTCGCTTTCGGGCACAACGCTGGCTATTGAAGACGGCAATTCTGTGGATCTGGCAAGTATTGCCGGTGACAATGACTGGACAACCAGTGGCAATGACCTGTACAATTCCAACAGCGGTAATATTGGAATTGGCACTTCAAACCCGGATCCGGTGGCTAAGCTGCATGTAGACCTGGGAACCAGCATAACCGATGGCATATTGGTTACCGGAACCTTTGACAATAGTTCAACGGTGCCGGATCTCAATGCCGGAAGCCGCATGATGTTTTTTCCTGGGAAAGCAGCTTTCCGGGCGGGTCAGGTTACCGGGGTTTTGTGGAACGATATAAGTGTAGGGAACCGGTCAACTGCTTTTGGCTTGAATACACAAGCCCAAGGCGGCAACTCCACTGCAATGGGAAGTAACACCAGTGCTTACGGCGCAAACTCGACAGCAATGGGAAATTCTACCGAAGCGTTTGGCGGTAATTCCACGGCGATGGGGCGCAATTCAAATGCCGTTGGAAACTCTTCCACAGCGATGGGCGACGGTACAACTGCTTCGGGTATTGCATCCACAGCCATGGGAATTTCAACGTTTGCTAGTGGCGATTACGCCCTGGCAGTGGGCAATGGCAATACCGCCTCCGGAGATCAGTCGGTAGCTATTGGCGAGAAAATTACGGTGTCCGGTCATCATTCCGTAGGGATTGCACTCAATGATCAAACCGGTACGAATGTTAATCAGAACAATGTCATGGCAATTATGGGCGGCAACGTAGGGATTGCCACTGCAAGCCCGAATGAAGCGCTCGAAGTTAACGGCAACATCCGCATGACAGATGGTACCCAGGCAGCCGGGCGTGTTATGGTTTCGGATGCATCCGGTACGGGAAGCTGGCAAAATCCAAATTCGGTATTTACGGATACTGATGATCAAACGCTGAGCCTGAGTGGCACAACCTTGAGCATCGCCGATGGCAATTCGGTTGATCTGGCTTCTATCGATACCGACACGGATACGGATGACCAGAATTTATCGCTTTCAGGCACAACGCTGGCTATCGAAGATGGCAACAGTGTGGACTTGGGCACCCTGCCCGGCGATGACCTCGGTAGCCACACCGCTTCGCAAACAATTAACCTGAACGGCAACTACCTTTCCGGCGACGGCGACAGCGAAGGTATTTTCATTGATGCCGATGGGAAAGTGGGCATTGGTACAGCAACGCCGACCAATGAGCTGCACCTGAAAGCGGTACAACCGAAAATCCGAATGGAAGCAGTTGCCGGAAATAACCCGAGTATCAATTTTAACGACGAGATTGGGCAAAATGCCGTCATCGGCTGGGTTGCCAATGAATCGGTTTTCAAAGTAAAAGCTGAGGACAATCTGGGCGGCGCGGACGGGCTGAATATTAAGCCTGGCGGGAATGTCGGCATTGGTACGGTTACTCCGGTTTCCGAACTTGAAATTAACGGCACAGCTACCGCTACGGCTTTTGTTGGCGACGGCTCGGGACTGACAGGCATCCTGGATGATCAAATGTTGAGCCTGAGTGGCACGACGTTAAGTATCGAAGACGGCAATTCCGTTGATCTGTCCGGCCTTGTTGATGATATGGACTGGACTGCAAGCGGTGCCGATCTGTACAATGCCAATAGCGGCAATATAGGGATTGGGACTACGACACCTGAGTCGACAGCCAAATTGCATGTGGACCTGAGCGATAGTGCTTCCGAGGGATTTTTAGTTACGGGAACCTATAGTGGTCCTGCGGCTACTATCCCAAGTCTAGGTGCCGGAAGTCGAATGATGTATTATCCCGGTAAGGCAGCCTTTCGGGCTGGTAAAGTAACTGGAAATCAGTGGAATGATGGTAACGTAGGCGTTTATTCAACAGCCTTTGGCATAAACTCAAAAGCAAGCGGATTCGGTTCCACTGCTTTTGGGCTAACGGCTTCAGCAATCGGCTCAGGCTCATTAGCTACAGGCATTGGAACAAGTGCTACTGGTGATTATTCCACAGCCATGGGATACTCAACCACGGCAAGCGGTGATTA
The DNA here is from genome assembly GCA_020636075.1 of Lewinellaceae bacterium. Classification (GTDB taxonomy): domain Bacteria; phylum Bacteroidota; class Bacteroidia; order Chitinophagales; family Saprospiraceae; genus M3007. Next base: position 7,475 of record JACJYO010000030.1, read on the forward strand.
TTCCACGGCATTAGGCCATTCTTCCATTGCAGGTGGTAATTATTCCTTGGCAGTCGGATATGATTGTTCCGCTTCAGGGAATTACTCAACGGCCATAGGTCGGCGAATTGTAGTTTCCGGCCAAAACTCAATAGGGATTGCCCTCAATGATCAGGCCCTTAACGATATTACCGAAGATTATATCATGGCAATTATGGGTGGGAATGTTGGTATAAACAATAAAAATCCTGTATTTACCTTAACCGTCAACGGCGACGCCGGCAAACCCGGCGGCGGCTCCTGGTCCAACGCCTCGGACAAACGTCTGAAGGATATTAAAGGTGACTTTACCCGCGGCCTGTCGGCGCTGGAACAGTTGCAGCCCATTTACTACCACTACAAAAAGGACAATGCTGTCGGCCTGCCCTCCGACCCGCAATACATCGGCCTGATCGCTCAGGAAGTCCAAAAGGTGATCCCCGAAGCGGTGGAGACCGACAAGGGTGACTACCTGTTCCTGAACAACGATCCGATCATCTGGACAATGCTCAATGCGATCAAAGAGTTGAAAGCCGAAAACGATGCACTTAAAGCGGAGAACAGTAAGCTGACATCGCAGAATGACGCTTTTGAAAAGCGTTTTGAGGCGATTGAGGCGGCGTTGAAAATGAGTGTAATTGGCAATCCACCCTTAAGTAAAAAGTAGAGTAAATCACTTCATTCAACCCCACCCCCATCCCCTCCCCCCCGGGGAGGGGGGGCATCCTCTCACGTTGACTTTAGACTGGAATGAGAGCAGACACCCCTCCCTGTGGGGGATGGGATGGGGGAGGGGTTCAATCAAAAAAACAAATCATGCGAATCATAAAACTAACCGCAATCCTCCTGCTGTGCACAGGCTGGAGCTACGGCCAGCAAACCTTGACGATCACGGGTGGAAATTTGGCCATCAGTGCCAACACCAGCCTCGTTTTGCAGGATACCGACTGGAAAAACAATTCCGGCTCGGAAACTACTGGCGCGGGCAGTGTGCTGTTCACCGGAACGGCAGCCAATATCAGCATTGGTGGTACAACCGCCACCCAATTTTCAAAGCTGCTGATCGACAATTCCAACAATGTTTTTGCGGGACAAAACCTGACTGTTTTGCAGGAACTGAACTTCCAAAACGGCAAACTGGATCTGCAAAATGCCAACCTGACCCTGGCCGGCAACGCCACCAACTTCAGCCCCGATCGTTATGTAAAAACCTCGGGCACGGGGGCCGTGATCCGGGAACTGGCTAGCGGAGCCGATTACCTTTTTCCCGTAGGGAATTCAAGTTACAACCCGTTGGTGCTGCAAGACCCGGGCGGAAACGGCAACGTGTTTGAAGTCCGGGTCGCCGATGCGGTGCTGGCCGATGGCGATTCCGGTACCCCACTGACAGCGAACGCCGTTGCGCGCAGCTGGCATGTCGGCGGCAGCGGCGGCGAATACCCCGACCTGCTCGTCCGTGCCGGCTGGAGCGGCCCGGATGAACTGCCCGGCTTTGACCGCAACGCTGCCTATGTGGCCCGCTACTCCGGCAGTTGGGACTTGTTGGTGGCAAGCACTGCTTCCGGCTCCGATCCGTACAGTTTGGATCGCATGGGTGGTTCGGTGCCGGCTATTTATGCGGTGTTGAATGGCGACTTCACACCGCCGAGCGCCCTTTGTCAGGACATCACCGTCGAGCTAGACGCTGGAGGCATGGCTAGCATCACGCCTATGCAGATAGACGATGGTTCCAGTGATGAAAACGGGATTGCTTCCTACGCACTGGATATCGAAGATTTCGATTGCGCCGACCTGGGCAGCAACATCGTGACGCTCACGGTGACCGATGTAATGGGCAACAGCGCCGGCTGTACAGCAACCGTATTTGTGGAAGACAATACTCCCCCGGTCGTTACTGCCGAACTCATCCTGATAGAAGATCAAACCTTTGAAGTGCAATTCGATGCTACGGATAATTGCGATCCTGACCCTGAACTGGAAGCGGTCATGGAGATACCTGATTTGACACAGCCGGAAATCACATTCAAAACGAAGGGCAAGAAAAAGATACAGATTGATTTGACTGAAAACACGGTCAAAGTGGAAGCGCCGGACCCCGTCGCATTCTGGGCTGAAGTTTCGGCAGTGGGCGGGGTGGCTGTTTTTGCCGGCCAGGAAATTGAATTGGAAACCGGCCCCCAGCACAAATACCAGTTTAATTTTCACAACAACGGCGATTTGAAAAACATACTGGCCCCGGCGTTTGTGCTGCAGGTTATAGCGACGGATGCATCAGGCAATTCGGCCACCGCAACCGCCGAGCCGGAATTCCCGGAAAGCATCACAGGTGGTTCCGGCACAACCGCGAAGTTGTCCAAGAAGGCCAACCCGGTAGGGCGGAATTCTAACCTGACTGACCCGACAGCGATCGGCCAATTGGCGGTATTCCCCAACCCGTTCACTACCGGCACAACGATACAGTTTGAGTTGTCGCAGGCGGGTAAGGTGCAGTTGGAAGTATTTGACCTGGAAGGCAGGAAGGTGTGCGTTTTGCAAACAGCTGTACTGGAAGCAGGGGCCTACTCGGTGAATTGGGACGGCAGGTCCGGCAGCGGACATGAATTGCCACCGGGAAATTATTTGGTGCGCCTGACCGCCGGCGATGTTATTAAACTCAAACAGGTTGTATTAGGCCGTTGATCTGACAGCAAAATTTATAAAAGCTCTGTGTTCAGAGCCGGAGAGCAGGCAGCATGTGTAAAGCAGCTGCCTGTTTCTCCGGATATAAAAGTGTTATTTGGCAAGTTTGATCCAAAAAATGCGATACTACGGTTGCTGTATTCCTGAGGCTAATTCATGGAACCCGGCTACATTTGTAGGTGCTTTTGTCCCAATTTCTCCGGCTTATCCTGTGCGTCCTGTCCATTTCAGGAACCGGGCTATTATTGGCCCAAAACAACCCGACGCTGGAGGAGTTGACCATCGAAGACGGCCTCTCGCAGGGCTTTGTCAATTCCATTTTTCAGGATAAGGAGGGTTTTCTCTGGATTGGCACCCGGAATGGCCTGAACCGCTACGACGGGCGGGAATTCAAAGTGTTTATCCACGATCCGCTCGATCCCTATTCTATTTCGGAGAATAACGTAATTGAAATTCGAGAGGCCGGTGACTGCCTGCTTATCCGCACATTGGACAATCTCAATATTTTTTATAAAAAAACACAGCGCTTTTATCGTTTAAAACCCGCCGATACCCTGCAACAGCAGATTGCCGGGTATGCCTTCAAAGGGGTTTTAATTGATGAGGCAGGAACGCTTTGGTGCAAGGCTATGTCACCCGATAGCGTATTTGAACTGGTGCGTATTACCCTGACTGAAAACTTACATGTTGTCACAAACGAGGCCGAACCAGGCAGGGAAGTCAAGTCGATCGGACGTCAGGAGCTCAATGACGAATTGTTTTCATTCTTGGGGGCTCGGGAATCCGTTATCTGGGGTGCTTCAAAAGGGCGCATATTCAGTGTGGATAAAAAATCAATGAAAATTCAATACTACGATGTACCCGACCGGATAATTGGCAAAGGATCCTTCATTGGGAAAGACAAGAGCATCTGGTTTGTCGGTGATTCAGGGTTCGGGAAAATATCGGGAGCGGGTATTCAGTATATTAAAACGGACTTCCGCGTAAGATTCATTAAATTGAGAGACGGGCCTTTACCTTTAGTGCTCCTGAGTGATCAAAATTTAGTTGGTTTTGATGAACCGGATTTTAAAAAAGGGGCCTTGCATATTGATGCAGGTCAAACCATTCTGACGCCGGGAAAATTAAAAATAGTACTGGATGTATTTCTGGATCGCTCCGGTATATTCTGGTTGGGAACCAACGGTTATGGTATAATCAAATACAGTCCTTTGTCAAACCGGTTTAAGAAGCATTTCCAGGGTGTTTCCGTTCAAACACAAATTTTCACCGATAAATCGGGCAATTTCGGCTTTTGGCTTAGGCAGGGTAACGGTTCGTTTGCTTCATCACCTGCGCTCGTCTACTATACTGCAAAACAGAAATTGAATGGAACTACCAAAACGCTTGTCGATCATCATGGCAGTTACTGGACGCTGACGCAACAACAATCGAGTAATTATTTACGGGAGAAAACAATCGAGCTGTTTCAAAAAGAAGCAGCAGGTAAACCCTGGGTACTCCGCGCGAAGTTGATCGCAAAGTATGCCCCGCTGTTCACATTTGAATCAGATGCAAACGATGACATATGGATTGCCCATAATCAGCATCTGTTTCACGTACACGCCAATTCCTGGAATATCGACACGTTCAATTACTCCGGGGTGTTACCCAGAACACACCGGGTGTTCGATCTGAAACAAACAAGGGACGGAACCTGGTGGATTGGAACAAACAAAGGTTTGGTTCAGGCTGTACCGGCTGGCCCGGGATATGATTTCAAACTGTTCAAAGTGGCTTACGGTGAACAGCAAAGCGTTCAGCACAATGAAATCGCAAGCCTGTTAGAAGACCCGCGCCAACCCCACATACTCTGGATTGGTACCCTGGGCGGTGGTCTTAGCCGACTGGATACCCGCACCATGCAATTTCGCCATTACGGTATCCGGAACGGATTTCCGGACAACAAAATTTACGGTGTTCTATCCGATACTGAGGGATTGCTCTGGATGAGTTCTAACAAAGGCATCATCCGGTTTGATCCCGCAACGGGTTCGTATAAAAATTATACAGTTCGGGACGGACTGCCTACCAATGAGTTTAACATGAACGCCTATGCCAAGCTACCGGACGGTACCATGTTGTTTGGCGGTATCGAAGGGGTTGTTTCCTTTCACCCGAAAAATTTTTCAGACAATCCGGTAAGCCCTCAAATCAGCATTACCGGCCTGGACGTGAATAACCAACCAATTGTCTTCGGCGACTCTACGGAAATTTTAAAACAGACCATTGAGTTTACCCAAAAACTTGAATTGTCTTATGCGCAAAACAGTGTCACGTTCCACTTCGCCGCACTGGAATTTACGATCTCTTCCAATAATAAATTCCGCTATTATCTCAAAGGCGCAGAAGCGGAATGGGCCCACCTAACCACCGAAGGGCAGGCCAGCTATTTAAACCTGTCTCCGGGCAAATACACTTTCCTGATCAAATGCAGCAACAGCGACGGCGTCTGGAACGAAATACCCCGGGCACTTGAACTTACCATTTTGCCCCCTTGGTACCGCAGTAATTGGGCATACGGAATCTACATCCTGTTATTGGCAGGGCTTGGGTACGGCATACTCCGTTTTTTCCTGCATCGCCAACGTTTGCAGTACAAATTGGCGATGGAACACCGCGAAGCCGAACGCCTCAAGGAACTGGATGTTTTCAAGTCCCGGGTATTCACCAACATCACCCACGAATTCCGCACGCCGCTAACCGTGATCCAGGGCATGGCAGACCGCATCATGGAATACAAAACCAATCAAGCAGCTACCGGGGTTCATCAGGCCGGCCAATTGATCAAACGCAATGGCGCGGCACTGCTGCGCCTGATCAACCAACTCCTCGACCTGGCCAAACTGGAAGCCAAAGTGCTGACGCTGAATCCTGAACAGACCGATCTTGTAGCGTATGTAAAATACCTGGCCGGTAGTTTTCAGTCCCTGGCGGCCACCAAAGCCATACAGCTGCATGTGCAATCTGACCCGGAAAGCCTTCCAATGGCCATTGATCAGGAGCAGCTGCAAACCATCTTGCACAACCTGCTGTCCAACGCAATCAAGTTTACCCCGGCTCAAGGCGAAATCACCCTGCAGTTGCGGTTACTAAACAGTTGGCAAAATGGCCTGGACGCTAGTTATACCCTTGTAGTCAGCCCGGAAGCCCATACTGCAGACAATTGGGTTGCTCTTCGCTTACTGGATAATGGCGTGGGTATAGCCCCGGAACGGATACTCCGTATTTTTGATCGCTTCAACCAGTCCTCTTCAAAAGAGGGTGGCGGCTCCGGCATTGGGCTGGCACTGGTCAAAGAACTGATCCAACTCATGCAAGGCGCTTTGGCGGTCCGCAGCGAAGAGGGCCAAGGGACTGAATTTATAGTCCTTCTGCCGGTTCGTCAGGCAGAGGTAAGCAGTAACATAACACCGGGAAGCCGGGAAAAAGAACTATCGGACGCTCCGGCTGTCCCCATGCCGGCTGCGCCCCTTTCGCAAAAGCATGACAAAGAATTGCCTACGCTACTGATCGTTGAAGATAATCCGGATGTGCTCCAGTACCTGACAGGTTGTGTGGAAACCGACTACAAGATCATTACGGCAATAGATGGCCAGGAGGGTATTGAAAAAGCCCTGGAAACCATACCGGACATCATCATCAGTGATGTAATGATGCCTCGGAAAGACGGCTTTGAGGTCGTTCAAACGCTCAAGAACGACGAGCGTACCAGCCATATCCCTATCGTTTTGCTGACCGCTAAAGCTGACCTCGACTCCCGCATTGAAGGCCTGGAGCGCGGCGCCGATGTCTATCTGGCTAAACCGTTCGACCGGCAGGAACTCCTGGTGCGTCTGCGCAAGTTGCTCGAGCTGCGCCGGAAATTGCAGGAGCGGTATGCACAGGGGCAGCAACCTGCAGCTGCGGAAGGGCCGGCGCATTACGAAGACATCTTTATGAATAAGGTGCAGTCTATTTT
>JACJYO010000031.1 GCA_020636075.1 Lewinellaceae bacterium
CTTGACAAAAAAGAACCAAAAAGTCAAGGCTGTATGCAAATCCTGCGATTTTGCCTGAAATCTCCGGCGGCGCAAAACCAAACTCGCTCCTCCTGCGTCGTCGCTCAGGCAAGGTTTTGCTAAAAGCCGCCTCCGATTTCACAAAATCGGGATTTGCATAAGGCCGGTTAACGCTCTTGTTTATCAAGGTGTTAAATAAAACATGAGTCATCTCAAATGTTGGGATGACTCATGTTTGAACGTTAGGGCATTAGCGCTGTTCAATTTCCTCTTTTGCCCAAATGGATAGAAGTAATTGCTATTCTTGGATTACCTTTTTATTCAATATTTCAGCGCCTATCCTCAATTGAATGATGTACATCCCGGGTACAGCCGAACCGCCCTCACGCATAGATCCGTCCCAATTGATCCTGTGAAAACCGGCATCCTGATCTGCCTGAAGCAATCGCGCTACCCGCACACCCCTCAGATCCATCACATCGATTATTACTTCCGTCGATGCCGACAACTCGTATTGAATGGATGTCTGGTTGGAAAACGGATTGGGGAACACCTCCACCTCGCGCACCACACTTTTGTCTTTCCATGCGATATCCAGATCATTGCCGGCAACCGGAGGAGAACTGCTACGGTTTTCTGCACCACACTGCCGGCTCACGGTATAGGACTCAGAGCTGGGGTTGCCGCTCAGGTCGGTTACATTATGCACCATCGTCATACTGAAAGCCGTCACATTCTTCAGGTCTCCATTGTTGTCGAAAAGGAAATTGATGCTGTTGCTTCCTTCCACTCCGGACAAATCGATCTCCTGTCCGAGAGAAACTGCTACACCTCCCTGTCCCTCAATCTCGTTCCACCAGGCTTCCGCCCCACCAGCGCCGGGAGCATTTACAATGATCTTGTTTTGGTTGAACAGGAAGTGTAATTTTTTATTATTCTTCATCTTGAATTCCATGGTTGGGGATGTCATGGCAGGTACTGCAATCACATAGGAATCTCCATCGACACCGCAATTGTCGGTTGCTGATCCGGCCACTTCATACTGATCGTAGTTTACCTCCATTGAACACCCCAGGAAGATCAACTCAGACGATATCACCGGCGCAACGAGGTCTTCCACCGTTACGGTAGCATTGCAGGTGCCAACATTGCCGTGGATGTCCGTCACGGAAAGGGTTACCGTATTGGCGCCGACATGAGAACAATCAAAACTCGTTTGACTCAACGCGTAACCGTCAATGCCGCAGGCATCGCTGGAGCCGTTGTTGATCGCTTCTGTATAAGCAGTTCCGTTGCCATCGGCGTCGAGCTGGATCGTCACATCCTGACAGATCGCAGTCGGGGCCACATTGTCTTCCACCGTCACTGTGGCGGTGCAGGTGCCGGAGTTGCCGTTGACATCCGTAACGGTTAGCGTAACGGTATTGGCGCCGACATTGGAACAATTGAAAGTCGTTTGGCTCAGGTTCAGGTTGGCAATTCCACAAGCATCATTGGAACCATTATTGATGGCCGTTGCAGAAGTAGAACCGTCGCCGTTGGCATCGAGCTGGACCGTCACATTTTGACAGACCGCAATCGGCGCAACCGGGTCTGTTACCATCACTGTAGCCGAGCAGGTGCTGCTGTTACTGTTGTTATCTGTAACCGTCAGTGTGACAGCATTTGCGCCGACGTTGGAACAATCAAAACTCGTTTTACTCAGGGACAGATTTGCGATACCGCAAGCATCACTGGAGTTGTTGTTAACAGCGCCGGCAGAAGTCGAACCGTTGCCGCTGGCATTCAATTGGACCGTCACATTCTGACAGATCGTGGTTGGTGTAACCTTGTCTTCCACGATCACGCTGGCGGTGCAAGAACTGGAATTGCCGCCATTATCGGTCGCGGTAAGCGTAACAGTATTGGATCCTAATTCGGAGCAGGTGAAAGCGGTCTTACTCAATGCTAAATTAAAACTGCCGCAGGGACCGGTCGAACCATTATCAATGTCACTGGTACCAATACTGCCATTTCCGTTCGAGTCGAGATGAACAGTCGTATTCTTACAAGCAGCATTTGGAGCGCTAACTCCGTTGAATTTGAGTTTAACATATCCTGTCGCGCGAGAACTACCTCCTTTTGCCCCTTCTATTTTCTGTAATCCAGTGTTGCTAAAACTGGTGTTGAAAAAACTTCCACCGCCACCTTTAGCCCCGCCGCCATAGTAGCCTCCTCCTCCTCCGCCAATCTCTCCGAGGCTTGCGCCGCCACCCTGGTATCCAAAGCCTCCGTCTGGCAAAACGTAATCCTGAGAATTGCCGCCAGTTAATGGGGCGCCCGTTACATTTCCCAAACCAGCGCTTCTTCCGGTTGGGCTATTGTAACTAGTATTAGTACATCCATAACTGCCTCCTGCAGCTCCGGTGAGTTTGGGGGGTAGGAAACCGGTAAAATATCCAAGTGAACAAGGATCGGATGGACTGCTTCCTCCCCAGCCACCTCCTGATTCGGAGGATCGGCCTCCCTCACCTTCATCTCCAGCTAATAATAAACCCACACTTCCACCGCCACCACCACCGGCGATCATTAATACCTTCCAATCTAAAGGTCCCCCTCCGGGAGGAAAATAAAGTAGCGTAGAGGAACCACCTCCGCTTCCTCCGGCTTTTTTTCCCGGATCATCACGATCATTTCTACCTCTCCCACCAACAACATAGCGTAATCTACCCCCGGGACGCAGATGGTCGTCCGAATTTCCTACTGCAAGAGTAGCGACAATCGTGGCCCCTTCTCCTCCTTTCAGAGTAAATACACCATCAGCAATACCATGACCACCGTCTCCTCCCTTTACTTCTACATCTATGCTATTAGCCCAGGCAGGTATGATCATGTCGTCACCGATGGCGGAGTTCACGAATTTAATTTCTTCGCCACACGTGGGCGAAAATTCCCCACAAGTACCTGAATTATTTGTTGTCGGACTGAGGATTGCATACCCATGTTGATACATACTGCCTCCGTCAGTTCCCGCGGTCTTGGAAATAATTATAGCATTGAAGGATCCGGTGATGTAGCTTCCACCACCACCGCCACCATCATAAGTGGATGCGGCACCACCGGAGTAGCCACCGCCGCCGCCGCCACCGCCGCCACCGAGAAGTCCTGTACTGCCTTGCCCCCCTCCTGTGAAGCCTATGCCACCATCTACCAGTCCAGGCCCATCTCCTCGGGTAAAATCTATTTTTTTGGGCTGCTTAATCACATAACCGTCATTGAAGGTAATTGGACCACCTGACGGATAGAACGCTATCATACTTGAACCTACGTTCCCATCATAATCTGAACAAAAAGCACTGCCACCAGCATAACCGGGCACCCCGATTGAAGTATGGCTATCAGAACATCCGCCATTTATTCCGGCATTAGCATCACCCACATCATCGCCTTTTTCAGTCGTATTTGCCCCAAGGCCATCGTGGACAACATTGTCGAATACATGTCCAGCACCACCGCCACCGCCGGCTACCATCAATATTCTCCAATAGGGACCATTTTCAGCCCTTCCTGGAGGAAGATACAGCACCGCTGTAGAACCACCACCACCAGCAAAAACATTAATGTTACCGCACTCCTGATTATTATCCTGTGCAGCAGATCCGATAAACGTTCTAAGAATGCCTCCAGGTTGCAAATAATCCGAATTCGAGCCGATGGGGAATTTGGCAACCATTGTTGCCGCGGAACCTCCTTTTGCTATCTTGGGTGAGCAACTCCCGCCGCCGGAAACATTGATACTTCCTCCATCACCACCCCGAACGGTTATCGTAATCTCTGTCAAATCGTTACCGATCCTTTGTTCTACGAATGTATTATCGTTGATAGTTACATCGCCACAAAAATCCAAAGTTCGTTGTGCGTTGGAATAATTGACCATTCCCAGGAAGGATAGAACCCCCAGTTGTCAATTTTTTTAAAGAATAAATACTTGTTTTAATCATGATAAGAAAATTTTGAGTGCAGTAGAACGGGGGTGCACTGCAAAGGTGGGAGGGGGCCGCACAAGAAGCATGGACTATATGCGCATCGGCATGAACTATATGCGCATGGGGCTATTTTGGCCCGGTTTCACTGGGGTTTTCGCCAAATTCCTCGGCGTAGGACCTGGAGAAATAGGACGAATCGGAGAAGCCGACATCATAGGCTACCTCCTTGACGGAAAGATCCGTGGTGAGCAATAACTGGCGGGCTTTCTGCAAGCGGAGCGTGCGCAGAAATATGGCCGGGGCCTTCCCTGTCAAGGCCTTGACCTTCCGGCCGAGTTGGGACCGGCTCAACAGCATTTCCCGGCTGAGTGCATCGAGATCGAATTGGGGGTCTTCCATCCGTTCTTCGAAAATTTCTTTAAGCGTCGTGATAAAAATATCCTGCTGCTGAATGCCGACATCCGCTGTCGGCGGCGGGGCATTTTCCAGGTTTTGGTAACGGGCCTGCAGGCGTTGGCGCAGGGAGAGCAGATTCTGCAGGGTGATACCCAACTCGCGCTTGTCGAAGGGCTTGGCCAGGTAGGCGTCTGCACCCCGTTGCAGGCCGGCGATCCTGGATTCTATATCTGCCTTTGCCGTCAGCAGGACGATGGGTATATGACTGGTGCGGTCGTCGGTCTTCAGCGTATGGCAAAGCGTGAAGCCATCGACTCTTGGCATCATGACGTCGCTGACGATGAGGTCGGGTATGGACTCAATGGCCTGGTCGATCCCTTCCTGACCATCCGCAGCAAAAAGCAGCTGATAGTCTTCTTCCAAACAGGTGATCAGGTATTCCATGACATCCGGATTATCTTCCACGATCAATAAAGAAGGAAGGTCTCCCGGTTGGTCAGCGACCTGTCCGTTGTGCGATCGCTTTTCCGGCACTGCCTGGGCGGTGGGAATATCCGGTATGCTCTCTACAGGATCCGCTTTTTGGGTGAGGGGAAGCTGGACGGTAAATGTGGTGCCTCGTCCCGGCACACTGTCCACGTTGATATTTCCCTTCAGGAGAAGCACCAACTCCCGGGTCAGTGCCAGTCCAATACCGGTGCCTTCGCCCTCGCGACTCGGGGCGTCATCTACCTGGTAAAATCGGTCAAAAATTTGCGGCAGTTTCTCCGGCGCTATGCCTATGCCGGTATCGGCTACGCGGATTTGATAGTAGGGAGGTGTCGCTGCTTCAAAAAATTCCAGCGCGATCGATACTTCGCCACCGGGCGGGGTGAATTTGAGGGCATTCGTCAGCAGGTTGGATACGATGCGGAGCAGTTTTTCAGGATCGTAATCGAGCCTCCGGACCTCTTGCGAAGCGCTAAACTTCAATTGAATGGATTTACCCGATGCCAGGGATTGGAAAGACTCCAAAATGTACCGCATGTATTTCACCACATCCCCCAGCATGGAACGGGTATGCAAATTGCCGGACTCCAGTTTTCGAAGATCCAGGATCTGATTGATCAGCTCGAGCAGGTGGTTGGCATTCCGCTGGATCAGTTTCTTCACCCGCTCAGCGTCCCGGATCTGTTCTGCCATTCCGCTGATCACCGTGAGGGGCGTCCGAAACTCATGGGAGATATTGGTAAAAAAGCGGGATTTGGCCTGATCGAGCGACTTTAGCTGCTCTGCCTGGGCTTCGATCAAGCTTTTATCCTCTTCGATCTTTTTCGTGCGCTCCTGCACCAGTTGTTGCAGGCGTTTTCGTTCAAATCGCTCTCTGACCAGCCATAAAATAGGAAAAGCAGAAAGCACCAAAACGAGCAAAATGTAGAACCAGGTTTCCTTGTAGAAAAATTCTTTGGCCTGAATGGATATCCGCACATTCGTCGTGCTTTCCCGGCCACGGTAGTCTGTTCCGCGAATGACCAGGTCATATTTGCCGGCCGGCAGATTGGTCAGGATCAATTCGGGCCGATTGCCCAGGAATACCCATTCAGAGGCGTTCTCTTTTCCGGGCCATTCCAATCGATAGGCAAACCTGTTTTCTTGTATTCCCTGGTATTCCGACAAGGCAACCCGTACTTTCAGGTAGCGTTGGGCAGCCGGCAGCGTAAGGGAGAAGGAATGATTCAGACGAAGGTTTCGCGTGGTGTCCTTTCCCAGGTTTTGATCAAAATAACTCAGTTGGGACAGAAAGACCTGGAGCTCGCTTTTCGAAATGTACTGCTGTTTGACCAGTTTGGGGTGGATAAGCGTGGTGCCGGAAACGGAACCAAACAAGAGCCTTCCATCGCTGGCGGCCAGGCTGGAAAACCGGTTGCCTTCATTGGAAGCCAGGCCATCCTCCGCATAGAGTCTGATCAGGAATTTTCCGGTTGAATCAATCAGGTTAATGCCATTATACGTGTTGATCCATCGAATACCTTCCTCATCTTTCAAAATGGCGATCGCAGTATTGCTGGCAAGCCCCCGGCTCTCGTCGATGATCCTTAAACTGCCCGAAATGGGGTTGTAAATTTGTACGCCTCCACTTCCGGTCCCTAACCAGAGATCCCCATTCGATCCTTCATCAATGCAATAAATATTGTCTTGTTGGAAGGGTAGATTTTCATGTGGTTTTATTGCTTCATTATTTTTGAGATTCACCCGCCAAAGTCCATTATCTGTTCCTGCCCACAGGTATCCGTCGGACAATTTCTTCATTTGAAAGATCGAAGCAGCGAAATGAAGTACACTGTCTCCAACCGTCGCCGGGATCAATTGCTTCGTTGAGAGGTCATAGTAGTAAAGATCGGAAGTGTTTTGATGCACCAGGGCGATCAGGTGGTCGTCCACCAGGGCGCATCTGAAGAAGGGGATCCCCACATTCAGTAAATCGCATTGATGCGATTGGAGGTTGTATCGGAGCAAAGATGTACTCTTTTCTCCCACAGGAAGGAAAATGTTCCCATGCCCATCTGAAGGGAAATCCGCCAGGTTAGAGTACAGGGTGTCAGCGATACAGGCATGTTTTGTGGTGGAGCATGGCCGAAGAACACCCGCTTTTGCATCCAGGACCAGGAAATGTTGATGCTCACTTTTGATCAGGAATTGATCAGGACCCAGTTCGACAATGCCGCGGGTACCTCCCGTTGAGAAAGGCCGGATGGCTTCAAATGGTTTCAACTCGATCATTCCGATGCCCCCAGTGGCCGTGACCAGGAGATTTCTTCGAAAATCATCCCCCTTTACCAGCTTAATGGATGCCCGTGCATCGGGCAATTTTTCCTGAAATTCCCGTAAAACCCGTGAATAATCATAGATCTTTCCACTTTCCTGCTCGATCAGCAGCCAAACAGAAAAATCGTCATCTGTAGGTTTTTTGACCAGCACGTTTCCCGCTTGATCAATGAACAGATTATCAAATGTGCCATCATAACTTTTAGGCGGTGCGCTCACCGGGAGGAAAGGAATAAATCTATCCGAGGACTTATCCAGTTTTTCGAAACAGACCCCATATTTTAAATAGGAAAGGAATACATCTCCGTTTTTATTCTCTACCAATCCATTGATAGTAAGATAACCGGTTACCGGTGGATGAGATACTCGCTTTTCAAATTCCTGAAAGCGGTGTTCTACCAGATCATATTTCCAAAAGGAGGAATTTTTTCCCTCCCAAAACCAGATGGCATCTTTTTGCGGAAACAGTATAGGTCTGATAAAAGCCCCGGGACTGAATGGGTCCTTTTTCCATGGAATGCTGGCGATGTTTTGAAACCCGGAGTCTTCCCATTTAAACAGGGAGTAATTCTTTTTATCCACCGCAAGAATAAAATACCCGTATTCGGGATGGTAGACTACTTTTCGGACCATGCCCTTTTCTCCCAATTGATCCTTCAGCGAATACAGGCGTAGCTGGTCGTTCTCCGGGTTGAAGAAGAAAATACTTTCCCGCAATGCTCCTTGTTCGTGAAATAGCCCAAAGAGTTCCCCCTGATCATTGATCCCCTCAAAGATGGGAATGGCATTTTCATTGCCAAGTATGGCATGAAAGGGGATCATCACCGTCTGATACCCATCGAATGCATATAGAGCGACTTTATCTTCCAACTCCACCACTCCGCAAGTGGTGATGTATAACCGGTTTTCCGGACCGACAAAGACATCACCGGTACAAATGGGAAGACCATCCTTGGAGGTAAAGGTGGTGATGTTGGAAGCGGAGACAGCAGCTTTACCCTGCCCCTGACCAGCTAATGAAAAGCCGGTCATACATAACAAGACCCCGGCCAGGAAATATTGATTACCGGTTCGGAGTGTGTTTCGCAACCAGATGTCCAACTTCTTTACCACGCCCAAATTTCACCAAAACCGTGATTATGTGGCTATGTTGGCCTACTCGTTTTGGCAATTGGTATGACAAAAAAATTTTTTTAGGGTGAAATGGAGGGGGGTGAAATTGGTTGTTCCCGGGGATCACACTGAAAAGCCCATGCAAAATTGTCGGGGGTTTTTATACACAAATGATCCACTTGGAAATCAGAAAATATAAACCCACACCCCGTTACCCTCAACCTCACAAACCAAACCGAATCCAATCCACCACCGCGACCGACCCCGATTCCCCCTGCGCCGTTTTTGCAACAAAGTACAAATCCTGAAGCGGCCCGTCGGCCGACCAGTGGCGCTGCTCGATCGGCATTTTTATTTCCGTGTAATCGTTTTCCGCCGCTTCTGTTTTTGCCTGTGGTATGGCTACCGAGCCTACCAGTTTCCCTTCCGGCCCACTGAGGTGGAGCTCGATCCGACCGCCGGCGAGGTGTTTCGTCTGGTTGCGCAGCAGCGCCAGATCGACCGAGGTAACACCGTACAGGTCAATGTGCTTAAACACAAAAAA
>JACJYO010000004.1 GCA_020636075.1 Lewinellaceae bacterium
TTATTGGTGAGCAGCTTGATGTTTTCCGCAGGAAGTGAACCGCCGGCCGCGGATTGGAGGTAGGCGGCGAAGGCGGTGGCATCGCGGTCGGCGAAGCGGAGGTCGGGGATGTTTGGATCCTGGTAGTCGGAGATGCCGACTACTACGGCGCGGGTAGTAGGGGCGACCCTCGCGGTCGCCCCGGATGAATTGGTGGCGGGGGTGACGCCGCGCTCCTGGGCAAAAAAGATATTGGGAGCTAAAAGGGAAATTAGGAGAAACAGCGTTTTCATAGTCTTCAGTTTTTTGACCGTTTGCCCGGCACACGGGTGGCGATGTTGAAATACTTCGGAAAGTGTTCCTGCACCAATTCTTTAAAGCCTTCTCTTTCGCATATAGGGTACAACATTGGATCGCATACCGTTCCATGAAGCCAGAGCAGGGGGTTGGGCTGCCAACCTAGTTCGATGGCTTTCCGGAATGATTCAATGGCGGCTTTTTCGGCTCCGGTTTGTGCGTAAATACGGGCAAGGCTAAATTGGAACCAGGGATCGTCATTCAAATTTTCCCGGGCAGATTCCAGGAGTTGATGAAATTCCTCCTCCATGCCCAGGCGGGAATAGGCAATGGCCGTTCGTACGTACCCGGGAATAGATTGGCTGTCATTTCGCTTGAACTCAATTTTTGTTTGTTCAATGATTTTCCGGAAATAGAGTTTTGCAGTATCCTCCAATCCTGCAAACCTTGCTGCTTCTGCAAGTTCAAAATAATTCCAGGGTGTAGTTTCCCACCCTGCTTTTTTTGCTAGTTCATAAGCATGAAGAGGATTTTCCGCGGTAATCCAGGCCCATATTTGCCACCTTTCCACTTTGGCCCCCGTTTTTTCCCAAGCCAAAAACGCTTGTTCAGGATTGTCCAAAAAATAAAAGTAAATAAGTCCGGGTACGTGACTCCAGAATTTTGCTTTTTCCCAGGTCTGAAGGGTGTTCTCGAATTCCAGCAGGTCGGTGTAGACCGCTATCAGGTTTCCATAAATACCAGGAAACTTACCTTCTGACATTTTCTCTCCTTGCAACAGGAATGACTTTGCTTGCTCATAATCCTTCAACCGCCAAAGGGCATTGCCGACATCGTTGTATTCAAAAACCTTGATCGAGCCAGGGTCTTGCTCCATTTTCTGCCTAAACTTTTTGACATATAATTTTTGCCAGAACATGGCCGAATCTAATTGCCCAAGCCAGTCATAGCGCAAGGATATCCAATTATAGGAGCCCAGGAAATTGGAATCCAGGGTTATCGCTTGTTTGAAATATTGTATGGCTTGCACTGCTTCGGATTGATTGGTACATTTTCCCAAACGATAATAAATAAGTGCCCAGCCTGGAGCAAGCGTGGCTGCTTTTTCATAGTTATTCAGCATGCTATATGAACCCCAGGGGAAGGTGTTTCCCAATTCATAAAAAGTGATCGCAGCCGTACTATCAAATTCCAGCGATTTTTCCAGCCATATTCTTTTTTCGCCTGTCAGCCATGCGAAGTTACTGTCCGGATAGTTTTCTTTCCGGACCGTCATAGCCTTGAAATAATATTCTTTTGCTTTTAAATCCCGCCAGGCGTAATGATTTTCCCCGAGGATCTCGGTCGCCCGTTCGAAATAAGCGGGCAGGTGATCGTACAGTACCCGGTTTGCCCAGATATTGTCCAGTTCCACCTGATCGGTTTTTAGTATCCTGTTGAGGATGGCTTGCCCTTCGTCCATCAGCGCCACCACGAATTTTCGTTTTATCGTCCCATGTAATTTTTCAATTTCTAAATTGGCCATCAGCATTTCATAGTAGTCATTGGCACTTTTCCCCTCTGGCGCCATCAGCTGGTTGGCATCAATAGCCGCCAAAAACAGTTGGTAAATGCCCTGAATGCTGGAATCGGCATTGGCAAGGACCATTTCCTCGACACCTCTGTTGTCAATAGCCAGGAATTCCGTTTTATGGTTTTTCAAGGCTTCCTGACGGGCTGCAAAGGTTGGTGCATCCACATAGGTCACAACTGTTTTTGGAGGGCCTTGTACCATTGGGATCTGGCTTTCGGGAGCTGCTGCTGCGCTTACATTGTCCTGTAGATAGCGGTCAAGTTCCATAAGACTGATCTGGCTATCCGTGTCCTTATCGGCGAAGCCGTACAGGGCGTTTTCGAGATGGTAGGAAAAACAGCCGCGTCCGCCGCCCCATTGTTCGCCTTCGATAGAAAATTCATTGGGCTGGCAGGACAGGATTTTGATCTCATTTGCGAATTGTTGGGCCAGACGGTTAGAAGTTACCTGTGCACCATTGGTATTGCTGCCGGCCAATTTTCCGGCCCGGCAGGCATCAGAAATGAGAAATACCTGTACGCCGTTGTCAGACAAGGTGGCGATAATATCTTTCAGGTAGTTTACCGCAAAAGCACCCGCGCCATAAACGGCTGGCGGGGAATCATATCCGAGCAGGTAACCATTATTGTATTTGGTTATCCGTTCCACATCACCGTGGCCGGAGAAATAAATAAATGCCCGATCGCCTGCCTTACTTTCTATTATGAGCCAGTCGAGCGATAGAATCATTTGGGCATTAGTAGCGGCTTTGTTGGTGTGGAGTAAAATATTTTCCTTGGGGATATTGCCACCAGCGGGGGACTGTAGCCAAGCCGCGAAAGCCGCGGCATCGCGGTCGGCGTATTTCAGGTCGGGAATGGCGGGGTCCTGGTAGTCGGAGATGCCGACTACTACGGCGCGGGTAGTGCCGTCCGCCTTCGCCGAGGCTTCGGCGGACAAGGGGGTAGCGCCCTTGCCCGCCTCCGGTAAGCCTATGGCGGGTGAACCCGCCGAAGATTTATCGGAGGCGGGGCGCTCCTGGGCAAATGCACCCGCTAAGTGCATACCTGACCACAGGATGAGGAGAATAATCATTTGTTTTCGCATACGCAAAGAGGTGCCGCCTGGATGCAGGTAAACGAGGGCTGCCTGTACACGCATAAAAGGTTTTTGCTGCACCAGGTAGCAGCGTTATTTAATTATCGTGCCGGAATCGTCGAAGTGTACATCGATCTTTTTCCCTTTCGTCTTTCCTTTATTCAATACGATTTTGGTCGTATCATTATCAACAGCAAAGCCTATATCAAACTGTGCCGGATTTTTAACAACATTCAGCGTATACCGGCCGTAACCGTCCGATTCGGTTTTATTCGAAGCAGTAACGAGGTTGAGCACCTTGATGCGTTGTTCAGGATAAACCTCGATAAATACCGTTCCGGATATCCTGTCATTTAATTGGGTAGTATCTGGGTACAGATACACCGAGAATTGGTTCACAGCGCCTAGTGCGTTCAGACAAATTATGACCGTATCCTTAGCTGCAGCGCTGATGATCAATGTGTCCGCGTTTTGCACATTAATTGGAACCAAATAACCATTTGGGCCTGTGGTTTGATTGGTTGCTATCGCTCCACGTTTTAGGCACACATTGGCCCCTCCTATCGGGGCATAGCTTTGCCCGTCGACTATATTGACGACAATTAATTGCTCGTCACTCTCCGTTTGTGCGGTTTCGGGAGCGTCGGGTTTGCCCTTACAGGCGGAGAACATACATCCGGCCACAACAGCGGCCAGGAACAAAAATTTGTGCGTTGTCATACTAGTTAAGGATTTAGATGAAAATATAAAAAAGCATTCTTTGGCTATCGCCGGATTATGCAGTTAGTCTTTGAATTGCTCCGGGAAGTATTTTTTCAAAAGTGCTTTACCGGCTTCCGAGGCGAGCAGCGCGCCAAGACGGGGGTTTTGCACCAAAGTATCGAAATCCTGCCTGCCATTTTCCAGGTACTGTTCCAGGTACTCCATCGCCCGGGCCTCCCTGTTGTCGGCAGCAAGCAGCCCCGCGAGGTCGGGTAAAACCCAATTGGCATCGGGATTGAGCCGCCTTATTTCAAGCAGTTGGGCCTCGGCCTCCGCGTACCGGTCCCCGGCGATGTACAATTGCGCCAGGCTGTCGCGTGTAGGCAGGGACATCGGATTGATCTGTTGTGCACGTAGCAATGCGCCCTCTGCCTTTTCTATCCGGCCGGTCCGAAGATACAAGCATCCCAGCACGTAATAGCCGCTGAATAGTTGGGCATTTATACGGAGCGCCGTCAGGAGGGCCGTTTCCGCCTGATCATAGTACCCGGTTTCAAGATAGGCCACGCCTATGTTGCTCCATGCCAGGGCATCGGTTGAATCCAGCCGCAGCACCTGCCGGTAGGCAGCTATGGCCTCGGGGTATTGATCCTGGTAGTAATGGAGCGCGCCCACGCTCGTCCAGACAACTACGCTGTTGGAGTCCATTCTCATGGCTTCGTGCAACAATGCTTCCGCTTCTTCGTAGCGCTCATACCGCCTGCAAAAACTGTAGGCAAGGTGCGCATAAGGCAATACCCAGGTTTGGGCATAGTGCATGGCTTCGCGGGCGTGCACCAGCGCCGAATCCGGCTCGTTCATTTTGATGGCGAAACAGAGACTCATGTAGTAATGGGCCAGGGGCGAATCGGATTCATATTGGAGTGACTGGCGGTATTTTTCAATGACGCGGGCTCCCGATTCGGCATCCTGCGCAGCAATCGTTTCGAAATAGAGGGTCATACCTTCGAACAGGCGTTCGCGCGCTTTCAGGGTCGCATAGGCATAATGTTGGGGGCCGAGGAGTTCGGCGGCGCGTGCCAGTAAGCGGGGCAGCCCCTCGTATTGCCGGATGCGGAGCAAGGTCGATTTTGAAACGACGGAGAGGTTGATTTGCAAAATCGCGTTCACGGCCTGTTGCGCGTCGTCCTGCAGTGCCGCGGCAAAATTCCGGGTGATCAGCCCCTGCAAACCGGCCATGGATGGCTCTTGCATCAGTCGGTGGTAGTAGCCATTGGCAGAAGTTGCCCGGGTAGAATCCGTTGGCAACAGGTCGCCGCGTGCGAGGGCTGCATTGAAGGCGGCGTACAATTCCTGGATTGCCGAATCGGCTGCCGCCAAAAACTGCGCTTCTGCACGCCGCGGTTCGATCGGTTCCAGCGGGGGCGCCGATTCGCCAATGCTTTCCTTGATCCGGGCCAGCAGCGTCGCGTCTACCACGGCCAGCCGGGCCGTCTTGTTGCCCAGGGCGAAGGGGAATTGCGGGTGTGGGGCCGTCTCGGCCGGTACGCGTTCGTCGAGATAGTTTTCCAGTTCCATGAGGTTCACCACTGCGTCATGGTTGCGGTCGGCCAGGCCATACAGCCCGTTGATCAGGTGGTAGGTAAAACAGCCATGGCCGCCGCCCCACTGCGTACTTTCCAGGCTGAATTCGTTGGGCTGGCAGGACAATAGTTTTATCTCGTTGGCGAATTGTTTGGCCAGGACGGCGGTAGCGGCCTGTGTCCCGCCGATGGCGCTACCCGCCAGTTTACCCGCCCGGCAGGCATCGCTCACGACAATTACCTGTACACCTGTTTCTGAGAGCGTCGTGATGATATCTTGTAAAAAAGTCAGGGGAAACGCCCCGGCTGCGTACACCATCGGCGGTGCGTCCCAACTCAGCCAGTAACCCCGCTGGAATTTGGTAACCCGTTCGACATCGCCATGACCGCTGAAATAAATGACCGCCGCGTCGCCTGCCGCGCTGGCGCTGATCAACCAGTCGAACGCCGCAACCATTTTGCCCGAAGTGGCCTCGCTGTTCAGAAGGAGTTTTATGGAACTGTCGGGCAGGCTACCGGCCGCCGGGGATTGTAGCCAGGCTGCAAAGGCTTCGGCATCGCGGTCGGCGTAGTTGAGGTCGGGGATGGCGTCTTGCTGGTAGTCGGATATGCCGATGACGACGGCGCGTGTCGTAGGGGCGACCCTCGCGGTCGCCCCGGGCGCGGTGGCGACAGGCGTGACGCCCCTTTCCTGAGCACAGAAACACGTCGGAAAAACAGCCAGTAATACCAGAAGGAGGCAAAGTTTTCGCATTGGATCAGAAGCTTACATAATTTTAGGCCAGAAGTTGCCCTACCGGCGTGCATTGCGTGGTTATAATGGATGAGCGGTCAGACGACTTTGAGTCGTCAGACCGCGGCGAGAACCTCGTCTGACGACTCAAAGTCGTCCGACGAGTATAACTTGCCAACGCACGCCGGTACGGCAACTTTACTGCTACCAAAATATGGAAAAAAGGCGAGCCGGCTATTTGAGCCCTTACCTTTGCTTGCTGGAGTAGGATTAACAAGGTATACGCAATTCCTGCCGGGATATAAATACCCGTATACAGCGGTTGGTTAGCACTCAGGAGACTAATAAATTTATGTAAATTTGCAGTTCAAATGCAAAATTGCATAAAATGATCGATCGAGTTCTTGCCGCTCAAATTTCCGAATTGCTCCGGTACTACCCCATTGTTTCGGTATCGGGCCCGCGTCAATCAGGTAAAACCACACTATTGCGGCACCAGTTTCCAGACTTGCCCTACAGCTCTATGGAAGATCCCGATCAACGCCGTTTTGCCCTGACCGACCCGAGGGGTTTCCTGGATCAATTCCCGAACGGTAGTATTATCGACGAAGCGCAACTGGCGCCTGAACTATTTTCCTACTTGCAGACGCGTGTCGATCTGAATCGGGACCTGAAGTTTTTAATTTCCGGTTCTCAAAATTTTCTGTTGATGGAAAAGGTTACGCAATCGCTCGCAGGGCGTGTTGGGCTGTTAACGCTTTTGCCATTCAGTTATGCCGAAATGCCACTTTCACCGGTAGACACCTGGCTGTGGAAAGGGGGTTTTCCGGCCTTGTACGACAAGAAGATTCCGCCCGCCGTATTTTTTCCCAATTACCTGCGTACGTACCTGGAACGCGACGTCAGAACCCTGCTCAATGTGGGAAACTTACTGGATTTTGAGCGCTTTATACGCTTATGTGCAGGCCGTTCCGGGCAGTTGTTGAATCTTTCCGCCCTGGCCTCCGATACCGGCATCAGCGTAAATACTGCAAAAGCCTGGATTGCCGTATTGGAAGCGTCCTTTACGCTGTTCCTGCTCCCACCTTATCACAACAATTTCAACAAACGCATCATCAAAATGCCCAAACTCTATTTTTGGGATACCGGGCTGTTAGCCTGGTTGCTGGGCATTGGCGATGCTGCGCACCTGGCTACGCATTTTGCCGTAGGCGCCATCTTTGAAAATGCCGTCATTGCTGAATTGGCCAAACAGACGTATAACCGCGGTGCGCTTCCCCGCTTTTATTTTTTTCGCGACAGCAATGGCCAGGAAGTTGACCTTTTAGTTGAAAAAGGGCCGGATATTCTGGCTTTTGAAATGAAGTATGGAAAAACGGTAAATCCGGATTATTTCAAGGGCCTGAATTACTGGGCTCGCCTTACCGGGATGGCGCCCGAAAATGGAACGGTAATCTATGGCGGTACTGCAGCCTCGGTCCGGCAGGAAGGGAAGGTGGTGCCCTGGAATGCCTTGGAGGGTTTGGTTTGACTTTGTGGGTAGATGGTAGCCCCGGATTGACTGGGTTTTTACTTTTCCACCGCCCGACGTTCTGCTTATCACCCGATCCTAATGGTAAGTTATCACTTATCTGAAAGCTCCGGGAAATACCGCTTCAGCAATTCCTGAAAAGCCGGTTTTTCCCAAATAGTGCTATCCGCCTTGATCTGCTCGATTTCATCAAAACCGTTTTCAAAAGCCTTTTCAAACCAGGGCAGCGCTTTATCGAATGCATCGACAAAAGCGTAAACACTGCCGACTTCATAGTATTGGGAGGGGGTGGTTGCGGTGTCTATACTTTTTTGCAGGCAGCTGTCGAAGGCATCCTGTTGGCCCATGGTATAGGCGGCTTTTGCCAATTCCCAGTATTGATTGGGATGCTTTTGAAGCAGCAATTGATAAAACGTATCCGCTTTGGCCGCTTGCCCATTGTCGAGATACCAACGCATTAGATCGATATAAAGCATGGGAACGGTAATGGGATATTCCTTCAGGATAGTTTTTTCCAGGGCCTGATCTGCATAGGCTACCACTTGCTCAAAGTGCCCGGCCCGGTAATGTTGCACCGCTAAATCCATCAGGAAATCGGTATCTTCCGGAAACCTTTTGAAGGCATACTCCAGGATGGCGATTGCCCGGGCATAGTCTTTGGCGTCACTGCAGGCGTATGCTTCCGCCAGATGGTAATAATACCAGCTAACGGTGGAGTCCAGCGCAACGGCTTTCAAAAAATACGGAATGCTCGCATCGTTCTGCTTCAAATGAATTTGATACAATTGCCCCAACGTTAAGTACGCCGCGGTATAGTTTGAGTCAATAGCAATGGACTTCTGTAAATAGCGGATTGCCAGATCATAATCCTGCAACTCCTTTTGTCTCATGTATAGCATTCCCAACCTGAAATATGCTCTCTGGAAGCTGGAATTCAGGGAAATAATCTTCCTGTAGGCGTCAGCCGCTTTTTCATACTGCTTCATTTTTTCGTATAAAGCCCCTAGCCCTATGTAATTCCAGGAAAAGGTCGAATCCAGGGCAATTGCCTGATGAAATAGCACTTCTGCTTTTTCATAATTTTTTTCTTCGGCCTGATTGGCATAGTACAAGCCTAAGCGGTAGTAGGGCATGTAATGGTCCGGGGTTAATTCAATATTTTTTAATAAAAGCGGCTCCGCTTTTTCAGGTTGCTTGATCTCCTCGTACAGATTGGCCAAGCGGGAATAAGGCCATGCATAGGTCGGATCCAATTGAATGGCTTTTTTCAGGGACTGCTCTGCCTCTTCCCAACGTTGATTCTTGTAGCAATACATACCCCATCGACTATGAATAAACGGACTGTTCGGGTCTGCTTTCAGTGCCGTTTGGTACAGTTCCACGGCTTTTTCGGCTTGGTTTTTTTTCAAATAATACTCTGCCAGCCAATTGTAGGGCTGCACCCAATTTGGGGCCAGTTCCACGGCCTTATTGAATTGAACCAATCCTGCATCAAAATCATCGTTTATAATATCTATCCCCAAAATAGAGTGCGTATAAGCAGCCTCCGGTTCGTATTCGATCGATTGTTGCAATAGATTAATTGTTTGGGGTTTGCTATCCATGGCTTTGCCTAAATTTCGCAATTGACCTAAGCGCAGCGCCTGGATAAACAATTTGCGCCCCATCAGCGCTTTGTGCATGTAATGATCCGGCCCGAGCAATTCAATCGCCACGTCCAGTTCCCGGATATAGCGGGTGTAGCGCTTTACGCGAAGTTCACGGTATTGGTCTATTTCCTTGTGGGGGGCGTGCAAATAGTCGTTGAGCATCTGCTGCGCATCGTCGAGCAGGGCCGCGGCGTAGTTGCGCTTCATGTGGTTGTGCAGCGGGGCCAGCCCGGCTTCCTGTACCAGGCGGCGGTACAGCGTATCGGCGCAGCTGGCCTCTGGTTCGAAAAATTGTTTTTGGGCAACCGCCGTTTTCCAGTCGAGGTATTGCCGGCGCACGCTGCTGTCGACCCGGGCCAGCACGTCCTCTTCAATGCCGCGCGATTCTACTTTGGCGAGGGCGGCGAGTTGCCCGGCTTTGCCCGACTTGATGGCTGCCAGTACACCGGCATTCACCTGGGCCAGTTTTTCGCTTTTCAGGCCCACCGTCATTGGCACCTGGTGCACCGGCGCTGTTTCGGCAGTGACCCGGTCTTCCAGGTAGCGGTCTATTTCGGAGAGCGTAACTTCCTGGTCCGTATTCCGGTCGGCCAGACCGCACAGCCCATCCACCAGGTGGTAGGAAAAGGCACCGCGGCCGCCGCCCCACTGGACGCCTTCCAGGCTGTATTCGTTGGGTTGGCAGGAGAGTATCTTCACCTCGTTGGCAAATTGCTGCGCCAGGTTGGCATTGGTCAGCTGGCTGCCGTGGATCTCCGCCCCGGCCAATTTTCCGGCGCGGCAAGCATCGATGATCAGAATGACCTTGGCCTTGTTGTCGAGCGAGAGGGTAGAGACTACGGCCTTTAAATAATCAATCGAATAGGCCCCGGCCATGTACATTTTATGGGGCGCATCCCAATGCAGGAGGAAGCCCAGGTTGAAGCGCGTTTTACTTTCCACGTCGCCATGCCCGGAGAAATAGATAATCACCTGGTCGCCCTTGCGCGATTCGTCCAGCAGCCAGTCGAGTGCGGCTACGAATTGGGCGGTGGTGGCTTGTTCGTTGGTCATGAGTCGCAAGTGGTCCTTGTCGAGCCTGCCTCCGGCATCGGACTGGAGCCAGGCTGCAAAAGCCTCAGCGTCGCGGTCGGCGTATTTTAGATCGGGGATGAGTGGGTCCTGGTAGTCGGAGATGCCAACGACGACGGCGCGTGTCGTAGGGGCGACCCTTGCGGTTGCCCCGGGCGGCGTGGCGGCAGGGGTTATGCCCTTTTCCTGTGCTGATGCACTGATAACAGATAAGAGGGCAAACAGGAGCAGCCGGTATTTCATTTGCTTCAGGTTTTAGTTTTTAAATTGATCCGGGAAATACTTTTTCAGCAGCGCCTTCCATGCTTTCGTCTCACGGATATTTTTAAAACTGGTGTTGTAAACTAACTGATCCACATCCTGGTACCCATTTTCCAAGGCTTTCTCCAAATGAAAAAGGGCAGTTTGCTGGTCGCCTTTGCAGCTGTAGGTTCGTGCCAGTTCCATGTGAATCTCAGGGTCGTCGTCAGCTACTTCCAACATGGGCTTGAACAAGGCAATGGCTTCATCATAACGACCGGCACTCCTGAAAAGCCCTCCCTGGGTCTGATAGAAATATACTTTTTGCGATGGATCATTTCTAAGTTCACTGACACTACAGGCATCCTTGATAACTTTTTCCCCTTCCACTTTTCTGCCCGTAGCCAGGTAAACATGGCCCAACAACGTCATCAGCCTGCTTTTTCTACGGTCACCCAACGCTATCCCTTTCAACAATACTGCTTCGGCTTCCTTGTAGTCCCGTATTAGTATCCGGTAAGAAGCATGGGTAAGCAAAACGGCTCCATCATTGGACAGATCGGGTGGGAACTGTTGCAAGATTTGCCTGGCCTCATCAAAATTGTTGTTGTATAAATCAGCCCAAGCTAAAAGATACTTATACCTCGGCTCCAACAACGATACTTTCCGGTAGTCGGTCAGCATGGATTCCCAATCTTCAAAGAGCGCATAGAGATGGGCTAAGCCCAAATAAATACCCGGATTATTTCCATCTAACGACACTGCTTTTTCGTAGTTTTTTATAGATTTTAGATACTGTCCTGTTATTTGATATAAATGACCTAAATGAATATAAGGCAATGATCTGGTTGAATCTTCTTCGATTAGCTGTATCCAAGTATGTTCGGACTTCTCAAATTGTCGTGAATTAATATATATACCTGCAAGAGTATTATAAGCCGTAACGCTAGCAGGAAATAATTTAATGGCTTTTTTAGCCATGCGTTCAGCATCTTCAACATGTCCTTCGTTGAATAATAGAATTGATAACCACAAAATATCGCAAACAGCAGTCGACCCTTTGTCGATTGATTTTTCTAAGTATTGTTTAGCCAATTCAATTTGACCCTGTCCTCTATACCAATCCCCTAAGGCTGATAAAATCAGGCTTGAAGTGGAATCAAAACGAAACGCCCGGTCCAACCATGTTTTCGCTTCTGCAGTATCGGATTTGGTCAGGCAAATCAGTGCCATGGTCGTGTAGGCATGCGTCCAATTGGGTACGGCGGCTATGGCCTTGTTGGCATAATAAACCGCGGAATCGTATTCATGCAGGTTTTCGCCAAATGTAAATGCCATTTCAATCCAGACCTGCGGCATTTCCGGCTGGATAGCAAGCGCCTTCCTGAAATGCTGAATACTCTCGGTCCCTTTTTCGAGATCATAAACCGGCTCTTGCCCCATGCCCCGGTACGCATGGATATAGGACTGAAGCGTAGGATACATGTAATGGTCTTTTCCCAACAGTTCAATGGTTTTTTCCAGGTAAGCAATGTTTATTTTCAGATCCTCCTTCAGCAGCTCGGCTAATTGATTACAATACTGGGCGTTTGAGCTTAACAAACCGTTCATAAACTGTTGGCCGCTTTCCAATAATGCCGCAGCATAGTTGCGCCTCATGGTATTGTACAACGGTTCAAGGATTGGTATCTCGATCAATTGGCTGTAAAAATCATCTGCATAGCGCTCCCCGGGCTTGCTATTCTCAAGTCGCAACAACATTTTTTTGGACAACGCTTCTTTGAAGGATGCATAAATCTGCCGTTGTTCCGGGTCGAGTTTGGCCAGAATATCGTCTTCAATCCCTTTTGATTCAATGGGCGAAAAGCTTATTGGTTGATCTGTTTGCTGTTGTATTTTGTCCAGTATGGCTGGGTCAACAGTGGCGAGCTGTTTGGTCTTGCTACCTACGACAGCGGGAATTTGGCTGAGCGGCTTCACTTCCGGGGTAACATGGTCTTCCAGGTAACGGTCCACTTCGGAAAGGGTGATGATTTGGTCTCCGTTCCGGTCTGCCAAACCATACAGTGCATTCACCAGGTGGTAGCTGAAGGCACCCCTGCCCCCGCCCCATTGCTCGCCTTCAATGCTGAATTCATCGGGTTGACAGGAAAGGATTTTGGTTTCGTTGGCGAATTGCTGGGCCAGATTAACAGCGGTCGCATGGGGTCCGTCAATACCGCTGCCGGATAACTTACCCGATCTGCAGGCATCGGTGATCACCAGCACGTCGGCTTTGTTGCCAACCGAGATCGAGGAAATAATCAACTTAAGGTTGGCGAGCGAAATAGACCCGCCCGAAAAGTAAACTTTTGGAGGGGCATCCCAGCATAACAGGAATCCGGGTTCAAAAACAGATTTGTTTTCCACATCACCATGTCCGGAGAAATAGATGATCACCTTGTCGCCTGCTTTGGCCACCTCCATGAGCCAGGTCAGGTCCATGGCGAACTGCCCCATGGTGGCTTGTTCGTTGATCAAAACTTTCAAATGATCCGCATCCAGGGAACCTCCGGCCGGTGAGCGCAGGTAGTTGGCGAAGGCTTCAGCATCTTTATCCGCGAAGCGCAGGTCGGTAATCAGTTCATCCTGGTAATTGGAAATGCCGACGACGAGGGCATACGTAGGGGCGACCCTTGCGGTCGCCCCGGATGTAGCGGCGGGGGCGACCCCGCGTTCCTGAGCCGAGGCAAGAATAACAGTGAAGAGGGCAAACAAGAGCAGCCGGTATTTCATTTGCTTCGGGTTTTAGTTTTTGAATTGCTCCGGGAAATATTTTTTCAGCAGGGCCTTCCATGCTTTCGTTCCACGGATATTATTAAAACTGTTGTTGTACTCTAACTGATCTACCTCCTGATACCCGTTTTCCAAGGCTTCCTCCAAATGAAAAAGGGCAGTTTGCTGGTCGCCTTTGCAGCTGTAGGATCGTGCCAGTTCCATATGGATCTCAGGGTCATTGGCATCCACTTCCAACATAGGCTTGAACAACGCAATCGCTTCATCATAACGACCGGCACTCCTGAAAAGCCCTCCCTGGGTCTGATAGAAATATATTTTACCCACATCATGCTTTCTAACCGCATCCGTAGCATAAGCATCCTTGATGATCTTTTCTCCCGCCTCTTTTCTGCCCGTAGCAAAGTAAACATGGCCCAGCAAGACCATGAGCCTGGCCTTTCTGTGATCATTCAGTGCGATACCTTTCAACAACAGGGCTTCGGCTGCTTTATAGTCCCGAATTTGTATCCGATAGGAGGCATGGGTCATCAAAACTGACCCGTCATTGGGCCCATCAGGTGGGAACTTTTGTAAGGTATCCGCTGCTTCCTCCAATTTGTTGTTATACAAAGCAGCCCAAGCGACCAGGTAAGGATACTTCGATTCCAACGACGATATTTTATGGTAAATATCCAACATGGATGGCCAATCTTCCAAAGACGCATGGAGATGGGCAATACTGGTATATATACCCAGATCGTTTTTATCTACCGACAGTGCTTTTTCGTAGTATTTTTTAGCCTCAACAGGCTGTCCTGCCAATTGATATATTCGGGCTAAATTTATATATGGCAATTTCAGGGTTGAATCTACTTCGATTAACTGTAACAAGGTTTGTTTGGTTTTTTCCACCTGGCCAGAATTGCTGTAAATGCTTACAAGCAATTCATAAGCCGTTGGACTGGCGGGAAATAACCGGATGGCTTTTTTAGCCATGCGCTCAGCATCTTCAAGCCGTTCTGCTGTTTGATATGTTCGAATTAAATTTATGTACGGCGCTTCCAGGGTTGAATTTGCTTCAATATACTGTAACCAGGTTTGTTCCGTTTTTTCCAATTGCCCTGAATTGATGTAAAGGGCTGCAAGATTTTCGTAAGCCGCTGAACTGGTGGGAAACAACTGGATGGCTTTTTTAGCCATGCGCTCAGCATCTTCAATATGTCCTTCGTTGAAAAGTATTACACATAACCACATGATATCGCAAACACCTTTCGACCCCTTATCGATTGACTTTTCCAGGTATTGTTTAGCCAATTCAATTTGACCCTGTCCTCTATACCAATCCCCTAAGGCTGATAAAATCAGGCTTGAAGTGGAATCAAAACGAAACGCCCGGTCCAACCATGTTTTCGCTTCTGCAGTATCGGATTTGGTCAGGCAAATCAGTGCCATGGTCGTGTAGGCATGCGTCCAATTGGGTACGGCGGCTATGGCCTTGTTGGCATAATAAACCGCGGAGTCGTATTCATGCAGGTTCAAGCCGAATGTAAATGCCATTTCAATCCAGACCTGCGGCAGTTCCGGCTGTATAGCAAGTGCCTTCCTGAAATGCTGAATACTCTCGGTCCCTTTTTCGGGATCATAAACCGGCTCTTGCCCCATGCCCCGGTACGCATGGATATAGGACTGAAGCGTAGGATACATGTAATGGTCTTTTCCCAACAGTTCAATGGTTTTTTCCAGGTAAGCAATGTTTATTTTCAGATCCTCCTTCAGCAGCTCGGCTAATTGATTACAATACTGGGCGTTTGAGCTTAACAAACCGTTCATAAACTGTTGGCCGCTTTCCAATAATGCCGCAGCATAGTTGCGCCTCATGGTATTGTACAACGGTTCAAGGATTGGTATCTCGATCAATTGGCTGTAAAAATCATCTGCATAGCGCTCCCCGGGCTTGCTATTCTCAAGTCGCAACAACATTTTTTTGGACAACGCTTCTTTGAAGGATGCATAAATCTGCCGTTGTTCCGGGTCGAGTTTGGCCAGAATATCGTCTTCAATCCCTTTTGATTCAATGGGCGAAAAGCTTATTGGTTGATCTGTTTGCTGTTGTATTTTGTCCAGTATGGCTGGGTCAACAGTGGCGAGCTGTTTGGTCTTGCTACCTACGACAGCGGGAATTTGGCTGAGCGGCTTCACTTCCGGGGTAACATGGTCTTCCAGGTAACGGTCCACTTCGGAAAGGGTGATGATTTGGTCTCCGTTCCGGTCTGCCAAACCATACAGTGCATTCACCAGGTGATAACTAAAGGCGCCTCTGCCCCCGCCCCATTGCTCTCCTTCAATGCTGAATTCATCGGGTTGGCAGGAAAGGATTTTGGTTTCGTTGGC
This sequence comes from Lewinellaceae bacterium, assembly GCA_020636075.1. Lineage (GTDB taxonomy): Bacteria > Bacteroidota > Bacteroidia > Chitinophagales > Saprospiraceae > M3007. The sequence goes on from JACJYO010000004.1 coordinate 15,584, forward strand.
GAATTGCTGGGCCAGATTAACAGCGGTCGCATGGGGCCCGTCAATACCGCTGCCGGATAACTTACCCGACCTGCAGGCATCGGTGATCACCAGCACATCGGCTTTGTTGCCAACCGAGATAGAGGAAATAATCAACTTAAGGTTGGCGAGCGAAATGGACCCGCCTGAAAAGTAAACTTTTGGAGGGGCATCCCAGCATAACAGGAATCCGGGTTCAAAAACAGATTTGTTTTCCACGTCGCCATGTCCGGAGAAATAGATGATCACCTTGTCGCCTGCTTTGGCCACCTCCATGAGCCAGGTCAGGTCCATGGCGAACTGCCCCATGGTGGCCCGTTCGTTGATCAAAACTTTCAAATGATCCGCATCCAGGGAACCTCCGGCCGGTGAGCGCAAATAATTGGCGAAAGCCTCGGCGTCGCGGTCGGCGTATTTCAGGTCGGTAATCAGTTCATCCTGGTAGTCAGAAATACCGACGACGATGGCGTAGGTGGTGCCCGCCTTCGCCGAGGCTTCGACGGATAAAGGTGAAACGCCTTTTTCCTGGGCAAAAAGACTGGCTGCTGTAAGCAGGAGTACAAGTGTCAATAAATTCGTTTTCATCAATTAGGGTTATTTGGGTTTGAATAAATTAACAATAATCTTCCCTCCGCCGCACTATTGTTTGTACTCGGGAAAATAGCGCGCCACCAGCGTTTTGTACTGGCTTGTCCGCCGGATTTTTTTCAAAAGCGGCTCTTCCAGCACCATTTCCAGCCTGGGCAAATAGCGTTCGAAGGCTTGCTCCAGCCAGTCGAGTGCTTCCTGCTGCTTGGCATTTTTGGCCGCAAGCAAGGCTTGCCCGTATGCCTGCCGCCAGCCGTTCGGCCGGTATTCGCGGCATTTTTCAAACTGGGCTTCCGCTTCGGCGATGCGGTTTTCCGACAGCAAAAAACGGCCGTAGAGCAGGTGAGCTTCATCGCGGAAACCCGAATCCCACCAGAGTGGTTCCTGGGTGATCGCTTTTTGAAACCAGGCTTCGGCCTCGATGGGTTTGCCCTGGCGCATTTTTAATTCGCCCAGCAAGGCCTTGATCTGTACCCAATGCCCGTTCAGCGTCGGGTCGACGGTTAGGCCCTGCCGTAATGTTTGCTCTGCCTGCTGCAGGTCGCCGCGTTGCAGCCACATTCGGCCTCTTGCAGACCAAATGGCAGTTTGTTGGGGTGCGGCACCAAATCCACCGCTGAGGGCCTGCTCGATCGACTTTTCGGCCGTTTCATATTGGCCCAGTTGTACGAGTGCATTTACCAGCCCGGCGTACAGAAAACCCTTGTCCATTGCCGGAATAGATTTTTCAAGCCCTTTGCGGAAATGCGCTGCAGCCATCCCGGCCCGCCTGGTTTTGGTATATGCGTCTCCTAAAATGGTATATGCCCACCAGTATTGATCTGGGAATAGCTCCAGCGATTGTAAGCTGTATTTTTCTGCATCCTTGTAGGCGCCCTGCATGAACCAAAGGGTAGTGGCTTTTGTGGAATATGCGTTGAACAGATCGGGCTTCAAGGCGATCATTTTATCGCATAGCGCATTCGCCTCCTCGGGCCGAAATTGCCATTGCCGCAGCCAGGCCAATCGTTCAAGTACGTTATACGCCGTGGAGTCCTTTTCATAGGCGCGCAGTATCCAGTATTCACCGGTTTTGTAATCGCTTTGTGAACCCACAATTTCATAGGAAATTTCCAGGTAGGGGATCAGCCAGGTAGGCGCACGCTCCAGTGCCCGGGTAAACCAGATAACTACCGAATCGCTCTGTGGCGGACTTTTCAGATAGTACAAATTCCCGATCGTAAAAGGCACGTAGGCGGCTTCGTTGTCGAGGGCGTAAGACTGGAGCAGCAGGGCTTTGGCCTCGTCACGGATGGAGTCGCGGCGCTGCGGATCATCTTCCAGTTCACCCACCAGTTTTGCGCGGTTGTAGCCTTTGAAAAACAGCTGTTTCGCCCGCAGGTCATTGGCCATGTAATGCTCCGACCCCAGCAGCTCGATCGAACGGGCCAGATAGGCCGGATAGAGTCCATATTTCTGGGGATTGAAACTCCAGTTGTTTACCTCGTAGGGGTCGTTGTCCAGCAGGGCATTGAGCGCTTGCTGCACTTCATCCTGCAGGGCTACCGCCAGGTTTCGGCACATGAGTTTGTGTAAGGGAGCAAGTTCCGGCACTTGCACCAACTCGAGGTAAAGTTCGTCGGCAGTGCGGTGGCCGGGTATGGCATCGAGCAGTTCCCGGTTTTCGAGCGCCCGGTTAAATTCTACATAGCGGCGTTGGACCGACGAGTCCGTTTCGGTGAGCACCATTGCTTCCAGGCCCTTCGAACCGGTGGTGGCAAGACTGGGTTTCCGGCCCGCTTTGGCTGCGCGCACGGCAGCCAGGGCGGCTTCATCGACGTGGGTAAGCACCGTTTGGCGGTCGCCGACAGTCATGGGCAATTGGGATAATGGCGCCGTTTCGGCGGGCACAGCATCTTCGAGGTAGCGACCGATCTCGAACAGGTTGATCGCGTTGTCCGAGTTTTTGTCGGCCAGACCGGTCAGGCCATCGATCAGGTGCCAGGAAAACACACCACGGCCGCCGCCCCATTGCTCCCCTTCGAGGGAATATTCGTCGGGCTGACAGGAGAGTATCTTGACCTCATTGGCGAATTGCCGACTGAGATTCTGGGCCGTGGCGGCGGGTCCGCCGATGCTGGTACCGGCCAGTTTGCCGGCATGGCAGGCGTCGGTAATCACCGTCACCCGGGCTTTTTTGTGCAACGACAAGGTGGAAATAATATCCTGCAGGTAATACAGCGAATACGCGCCTGCCTTATACGACCGGGCGGGTGAGTCGTGGAGCAGCAAAAAGCCCAGTTGGTTGAACGTTTTGGTTTCCACATCGCCGTGCCCGGAAAAGTAGATGATGCCTTGCCCGCCTTCGCTACAGTTCTCCACCAGCCAATCGAGTGCGCCGGCAAAGGCTGCAAAGGTGGCTTGCTGGTTGGTAAGCAAGAGGATATTGGCTTCGGGCACCTGCCCGCCGGCGGCCGATTTCAGCCAGTCGGCAAAAGCCTCGGCATCGCGGTGGGCGAATTGGAGATCGGGAATGTCGGGGGATTGATAGTCGGAAATGCCGACGACGACGGCGTAGGTCGATTGCGGATTTCGGATTTCGGATTGCGGATCGGCGGTGGGGGTAACGCCGCGCTCCTGCGCGAGTGCAAGGATGGCAGTGAAAAGGGTGAATAGGAGAAGTTGGTATTTCATTGAGTTCGGGTTTTAGTCTTTTACCTGGCCGGGGTAATATTTTTCTACCAATGCCCGCCACCGCGCTGTTTGTGCCCGCAGCGGTTGCAGAAAAGGCTCCTGTTCTACATCAAGATGTAATTGCCCGCTATAGTCATACCCTTCCTGAAAAGCCTTTTCCACGTATTCAAAGGCTTTGTCCACCTGGTTTTGACGGCTATAAAGGATGGCGTAATTCATATATATGGCCTTTACATTATCGGGTTCCAAAAGCAGGGCTTTTTTCAGAAATCGATCGGCTTCCTCGTACCGCCCGGTCTTTGCGTAGATAAGGCCCAGGTTTGCATGTGCATAACGCGCGTGGAGCGAATCGAGGCTAATGGCCTTTAAGAATGGCTGCTCTGCTTCTTCATACATGTCATTTTTCAAATAAAACCATCCAAGTGGAATAAGATTTTCAAGGGAAGGATCCGTTTGGGCTAGATCCTCCAGGAGTTTTCTTGCCTCGTTTGTTCGACCAGTGTTGTTGTAAACCTCGCTCAGTTGTTGCGTGGCACAAGGAAAACATACGCCAGGTGAAATGCTTGCCAATACGTCCTTCAACAGTGGCTCTTCCAGCTCGTATTTTTTTTGCATGTGGTACGTTTTCGCCAGAAAATATTTCACGAGTTGGTTGTTTGCATTCAAGGCAATTCCTTGCTTAAATGTCTCCTCTGATTTATCAAATTCTTTTCGCAGGAAATAATAAAACCCGAGGATGATATAGGGGTAATTCCAGTTCGGAACCAGTTCTGTCGCTTGATTAAAATGATATAATGCTGAATCCAGGTTCCCGACATAATTGTAAATTATATAGGCATGGGCAAGGGGCATATCGGGTTGTAGTTCCAGCGCCTTTTGGTAGGCTTCCTTTTTTTCCGGGGCTTTTTTGGCGAGGTAGCCCATCAGAAAATATTTCCGTGCCAGTAAAATGGGGTACATGTAATGATCCGGCCCCAGTAAGCCGGCGGCTTTTTCCAGATATTCCGGGTAGTTCATGTAGCTGTCGGTAGTTCCTTTCAAGGTCTTTTCTGTAAAACCGCCTTTTAACATGAGATTTACCAACTGCTGGGCATCGTCCTGCAGGGCGGCGGCGTAGTTGCGTCGCATGGAAGCATGCAGCCGCTCCAGTTGCGGCTCCTTGCTCAGGATTTCATAATAGAAATCGGCACAGGCGTTGGCGGGTTCAAGGAACTGTTTGTCTTTGATGGCCTGCTTGAACGCTGCGTACATTTTCACAATACCGGAATCGGCTTTCGCCAAAACATCCTCCTCGATACCCCGGGATTCCGTGGCGGTGAACAGTTGCAGTTGCCCCTTTTTTCTTTCTTTTATTTGCGCCAAAATTTCAGGGAAAACGTCCACCAGTTTTTCGGTGAAATTGCCCACGGTCATGGGTACCTGCGATTGCGGCGCAACCTCAGTGGTGACCTTGTCTTGCAGGTAACGCCCCAACTCCATCAGGTTGACAGACTGGTCCACATTACCATCGGCCATGCCGTACAGGCCGTCTATGAGATAGTAACTGAAAGCCCCCCGGCCGCCGCCCCATTGCTCGCCCTCGATGGAGTACTCGTTGGGCTGGCAAGAGAGGATTTTGATTTCGTTGGCGTATTGCCGGGCCAGGTTTTGGCTGGTGAGTTGTGCCCCGTTGATATCGCTGCCGGAGAGTTTGCCGGAATGGCAGGCATCGGTGATCAGAAAAACTTTTGCCTTGTTCTCCACGGAAAGCGTAGAAACGATGTCCTGCAAATCCCGGACGTTGATAGCGCCACCGGCCATGTACACCTTGGAAGGGGCGTCCCAGCCCAGGAGGTAACCGGGTTGCGAGAGCCTTTTGGCCTCTACGTCGCCGTGGCCCGAAAAGTAGATAAAGACCCGGTCGCCTTCCGATGCAACTTCCATCAGCCAGTCCAGTTCAATGGAAATTTGTGCGGCGGTGGCCAGTTCATTGGTGAGCATTTTAAGGTGGTCTCCATCCAGGCTGCCGCCGGCCGGTGAGCGCAGGAAGTTGGCAAAAGCTTCGGCGTCGCGATCGGCGTACTTCAGGTCGGGAATCTGCTCATCCTGGTAGTCGGAAATGCCGACGACGAGGGCGTAGGTCGATTGCGGATTGCGGATTTTGGATTGCGGATTGGTGACAGGGGCGACGCCGCGTTCTTGGGCAGAGGTAACGATAGCGGTGAAAAGGGCAAACATGAGAAGCGGGTATTTCATTTGCTTCGGGTTTTAGTTTTTAGGATGATCGGGAAAATATTTATTCATCAGCGCATCCCACCGCTCTTTTTGCTCCCGGAGCGGGGCGAGCGCAGGGTCTTTTGCCAGTTCGATATGTTTGTCGTCCGGTTTGTAGCCTTTCTGGAAAGCCTGTTCCAGGGCGGTAAATGCTTTATCGGTTTGACCTTGCAGGCTGTACAGGATGGCGTAATTGGCCGAAATGTTTTTTGCGTTGGCAGTGTCCAACTCCAGGCCTTTTTCAAACATTTTTTCCGCTTCGGCATAGCGGCCAGTCCGGGCATATACCAGCCCGAGGTTCGGATAGGAGTACGGGTGTAGCGAGTCAAGACCGATCACCTTTAGAAATGCTGTTTCCGCTTTTCCCAGTTGCGAATCTTTTAAATAGATATACCCCAGGTTATTATAGGAATGAAAAGATGTAGAATCTGCCTGGATTGCTTTCAGCATAAACGTTTCTGCTTCCTTCAGGCGATTTGTCTCAGCATATAACGCACTTAAATTTTGGTACAAACACGGAAAACAAATGTCCGGGGAAACGTTTTCCAATAAGTCTAAGAATAACGGCTCCGCTAAATCGTATTTTCCGGTTGTTGCATACATGGTGGCTGTTTTGAATTTAATAAAAACCGAGCTTGGATCGATCCGAAGTGCGTGCTGTAGCATGCTGTCGGCCATTTCAAAATCCTTCCGATTAAAATATACTGTTGCCATATTGAAGTAAGGATAGGTCCAGTTTGGGGCCAAATCCAAAGCCCTGTTCATGTAGTATTTTGCGGAATCCAGATCCCCTTTTTGGCCAGCGGCTTGTATCAAATAAGCAAATGCATGCGGCATTTCAGGCTGCCATTGGAGCGCTTTTCGCAAGGATTCGGCTGCGGCTTCCGGGCCAGTCGACAAGTAGGCTTCGAAGAAATATTTCCTTGCTTGCAAGGATGTATACATATAGTGGTCTTTGCCCAGTAAGGCGGCGGCCCTTTCTAAATACAATGGATAGGCTTGATACGCCTTTTTGTGCCCTTTTGTAGTTGCATCGGTCATGCCTCCTCGGAGCATCAGGTTCAATACTTGTTGCGCATCGTCTTGCAGGGCAGCGGCGTAATTGCGGCGCATACTTGAATGCAGCCGCACCAACTGCGGTTCCCGGATCAATTGTTCAAAATAAACATCAGCACAGGCATTGGCCGGCTCTAAAAATTGTTTGTTTTTCAAGGCTTGTTTGAAGGCGTGGTATAATGCCACGACCGTTGAATCGGCCGCAGCGAGTGTCTGTTCTTCAATGCCCCGCGATTCCGTAGCGGTAAATAATTCCAGTTGCCCCTTGTGACCTGCTTTCAGCTCAGCCAACAGCTCGGGGAACACATCGGTGAGTTTCTCCGTCCGGCTGCCAATGGTCATGGGGTTTTGGTGTTCGGGAGCTACTTCCTGGGCCACCTTGTCTTCCAGGTACCGCCCGATCTCTTTGAGGTCAACAATCCCGTCGGCATTGCCGTCGGCCATGCCGTACAGGCCGTCGAGCAGGTGGTAACTGAACGCCCCGCGGCCGCCGCCCCACTGCTCGCCCTCGATGCTGTACTCGTCGGGCTGGCAGGAGAGTATCTTGATTTCGTTGGCGTACTGCCGTGCGAGGTTCTGCCCCGTCAGCTGCGCCCCGTTGATGTCGCTGCCCGACAACTTGCCGGCGTGACAGGCATCCGTGATGACCACCACCCTCGCCTTGTTCGTGACCGAAAGCGTGGAAATGATGTCCTGAAAGTCCCGGACATTGACGGCCCCGCCAGCCAGGTAGTTCCTTGCCGGGGCGTCCCAGCCAAGCAGGTAGCCCGGCTGGGAGAGCCTCTTGGTTTCCACGTCACCGTGCCCGGAGAAGTAGATGACGGCATTGTCGCCTTCCCGGGCGACCTCCAGCAGCCAGTCGAACGCTGCGGCAAGCTGACCGAGGGTAGCCCGTTCGTTCGTGAGCAACTTGAGATGGTCACCGTCGAGCAAGCCGCCTGCAGGCGAGCGCAGGAAATTGGCGAAGGCTTGGGCGTCGCGGTCTGCAAAGCGCAGGTCGGAGATGCCCTCATCCTGGTAGTTGCTGATGCCCACCACTACGGCATAAGTAGCCGATTTCGGATTTGCGATTCCGGATTTCGGCAGCGGGTTTGCCCCCTTTTGCTGCGCGAAAAGGAGAAGGGGAAAAAAAAGCAGCGATATGGTGAGGTGGTATTTCATTTGACTCGGGTTTTAGTTTTTGGGATGGTTGGGATAATATTTTTTCATCAGTGTGTCCCACCGTTCTTTGTCTTTCCGCAAAAGGTCGAAGGCTGGCTCATCCGGGATCTCTATATGATCATTGTTAACATAACCTCTGGCCAATGCCGCTTCAAGGTATTCATAGGCTTTGTCAGCCTGGTTTTGTAAACTGTAATAAACGGCATAGTTGACCAGGACATCCAGATTGTCAGGGGCGAGTTCCAGGCCTTTCTTGAACATTTTATCCGCTTCCGCATACCGGCCCATTTTAGTGTACACCAGACCCAGGTTTGCAGGTGGGTGTATATGATGTGAATCCAATTCCATTGATTTCAGGAAGTGTTTTTCAGCTTCTGCCAAACTGTCCATTAGCAAATACGTCCATCCTAAATCGTTATGAAGGTTTGTTGAGTTGGAATCTAGTTCAATGCCTTCTTTCAAAAGGGGAATTGATTCTTCAGGACGTCCTTCTATAGCGTAAATGTGTGCAAGCATTGACATGAGGCATGGAATGCAGGCGCCAGGAGGTTTCTTGTCAATCACATATATCAACAATGGCTCCGCTAGTTCATATCTTTCCATTATTGAATAAACTGATGCCAACTGGAGTCTGAGAAGAACCGAATTCGAATCGACCTGCAGACCCTGCAGCCAAGTTTCCACTGCCTTGTCCCAATCCTTATTCATTGCATACATAGACCCCAGGAAAATATAAGGATAGGTCCAGGAAGGTGTCAGGCTTGTCACTTTGTCAAAATAATAGAGGGCGGAATCCGGTTCCTGAATGTAAGTTTCGATTAGATAGTTAAAGGCATGGGGCATTTCGGAATCCCACTCCAGGGCCTTGAACAGGTTTTTTCTTTTTTCGAGTTTGTCCGTTAACAAATAGGCGGTCAGGAAATATTTCCGGGCCTGCAGGACCGGGTACATGTAATTGTCCGGCCCCAATAAGTCGGCTGCTTTTTCCAGATAGCGCGGATAGGGTTCATAATCCTTTGTATTCCCTTTTATGTTCCTGCTCGTCATACCTCCCCGCAGCATCAGGTTCAGCAACTGCTGGGCATCGTCCTGCAGGGCAGCGGCGTAGTTGCGGCGCATGCTCGAATGCAGCCGTTCCAGTTGTGGCTCCTGGCTCAGTATCCCGAAATAATAGTCTGCACATGCCCCCTCGGGCCCTAAAAAGTGCTTTTCCGCCAAAGCCACTTGAAAGGCATGGTACATCTCCACCAAATTTGAATCGGCCCTGGCCAAAACCTCCCCCTCGATGCCCCTCGAATCGGTTGGGGAGAAAAGCTGCAACTGCCCCTTGCGGCCTTCCCGCAACTGCGCCAGTAAATCGGGAAAAACATCGGTCAGTTTCTCCGTGCGGCTGCCTATCGTCATCGGGTTTTGGTGTTCGGGAGCCACTTCCTGGGCCACCTTGTCTTCCAGGTACCGCCCGATCTCTTTGAGGTCAACAATCCCGTCGGCATTGCCATCGGCCATGCCGTACAGGCCGTCGAGCAGGTGGTAACTGAACGCCCCACGGCCGCCGCCCCACTGTTCGCCCTCGATGCTGTACTCGTCGGGCTGGCAGGACAGTATTTTGATCTCGTTGGCAAACTGCTTTTGCAGGCTGGCGGCAGTCACCTGCGCCCCGTTGTAATCGCTGCCCGATAACTTCCCGGATCGGCAGGCATCGGTGACGACAAGGACCTTTGCCTTGGTGTCGAGCGAAAGCGAAGAGATCACATCCTGTAACAGCCTAAGGTCAATCACGCCGCCCGCCAGGTAGACCTTTTCGGGCGCGTCCCAGCAGAGCAGGAACCCCGGTTGCCTTTTAAAACGGTCTTCCGCATCGCCGTGGCCGCTGAAATAGATGACCACTTGGTCGCCCTCCCTGCACTCGTCCATCAGCCAATACAGGTTTGCGGCGACCTTCCCGGCAGTTGCTTCCTCGTTGATCAGTACTTTTAAATGGTCTTCATCCAAACCGCCACCTGCCGGCGAGCGCAGGAAGTTGGCGAAAGCCTGGGCATCTTTATCGGCAAAGCGCAGGTCGGGGATGTTGTCGCTCTGGTAGTTGGAGATGCCGACGACCACGGCGTAGGTGGCCGAGTGCGGATTGCGGATTGTCGATTGCGGATTGTCGGCTGGGGTAACACCGCGCTCCTGGGCGGAGAGGATGCACTGGAGCAGGAACAGGATAACACACAACAGCAAATTCGCTTTCATAAGGCGTTCTGATTTTAGATTTTTACACGGCCTCCCGTTTGACTTTTTGATTTTACATTTTGCGGTTTTACGTTTCTCAGTCTTTGTATTGGTCAGGGAAATATTTTACGATGAGATCATCCCATCCCGGAGCACTCCGGATAGGGTCAAGGTTATGGTCTTTTTGCAATAACTCAAATTGATCAAATCCTTTTTCCAGGGCTGATTCGAGTTGTTCGAGGGCTACTCTTTTATCCCCTCGTTGGGCGAGTATTTTGGCGTATTCATAATTGACCGTGGGATTATCGGGATACCATTCAATTATTTTTTCAAAAAAAAGGTCAAAGTAATTGATCAGGGCATGTTCAGGCAATTCCTTCCAAACAAACGCTTTGTAGTTTCTACCCAGATACAGGATTGGAAGTAAGGAGTCCGTTTGCATGGCCTGCCTGAATGCCTTTTCCGCTTCCGCTTCGCGGCCGGTTACCAGGTAAAGCATAAACAGCCCGACGTGGCATCGTTCGCCGGTGGGATTGATCGAGCGGGCTTTAAAAAGCAGTTGTTCCGCTTCTTCAAAACGCCCGTCTTCGATGTAAAAATTAGCGAGATTGCAGGGGTACAAATAATTGGCTGGTTCGAGCATACTGGCTTTTTTGAGCAATGCCTCAGCCTCTTCATTGCGGCCAAAGCTCCGAAGGGTAAAGGCGGTGATGTTATTGGCCCCGGCATTGTCCGGATTTCTTTGGAGGGATAATTCTGCTACCTTCAAGGCCTTTTCGTATTCCTGGTTTACATAATATACGCTAAACAGCCTTTCGTTAAAAAACGTAGAATCCAGGTTGATCGCTTTTTCGTACATGCGCATGGAAGCCTCGTATTGCCCCAACCGCTCATAAAGCATACCCATTTGAAAATAGTTACAAGGCACCGTAGGATCCATTTCTAGCGATTTCAAAAGGCAGGTCAAGGCCTCTTCGAATCGGTTTCTGATCGAATACCATTCTCCTATTCTTACCAGCACAACCACCGAATTTGAATCCAGCTGCCAGGCCTTGTCCAGCCAGGATTTAGCCTCCTCTAAATGGTGTTTTTCCACATTCGCGCTAGCCATAAGGGTATACGGCAACACCCAGTTTGGAGAGGCTTCGATTGCCTTACTGATATAGTATTCAGCCGAATCTATTTGGTCAAGTTCAAAGGCATATTGATCAGCAATTTTCAGCCAGGCCTGGGGCATGTTGGGCTGATAGCGCAGTGCCGTAAAGTATTTATCCAATACTTTGCGGGCGAATTCAACTTTGTCAAAACCTCCGTTTTGGGGTTTTCCCAAGGCTGTCAAATACCCTTCGAAAAAGTATTTTCGGGCCATAATGGTGTTATACATGTAATGGGCATTGCCAAGCAGCGATGCTGCCCGCTCCAGGTATTGCGGATAGTGCCGGTAGGTGATGCGATAGCCTTCAATCATCTTTAAACAGATCGAGGGGTCCGATTTGAGCATCAGGTTGAGCACCTGTTGCGCATCATCCTGTAAAGCGGCAGCATAGTTGCGGCGCATGGCAGAATGCAACTTGTCGAGTTTCGGTTCTTTTATCAGCAATGAATAGTAATATTCGGCACAGTCATTTTCCGGGAAAAGGAATTGCTTCGCAAGCAGCGCTTTTTTAAAACGGACATATAGTTGTGCGGTGCTGGAATCCACATTGGATAATACCGTTTCTTCTATTCCTCTGGATTCCGTGGATTTGAACTGCGCGATCTGCCCTGCTTTTTGTTGGCGTACCTGGTCCAGGATAGTAGGGTCGACATTGGCGAGCAACTCTTTAATGTTGCCCCTGACCAGCGGAATCTGGCTATGCGGCGCTACTTCCCTGGACACGTTTTCTTCCAGGTAAGTCCGCATTTCCAAAAGACTGACGGCACGATCATTATTTTTATCGGCCATGCCATAAAGGCCATCCAGCAGATGGTAGCTGAATGCTCCTCGGCCGCCCCCCCATTGTTCGCCTTCGATGCTGTATTCATCGGGCTGACAGGAGAGTATTTTGATCTCGTTGGCAAATTGTTCCGCCAGGTTTTGGCTGGTGAGCTGGGCGCCGCCGATATCGTTTCCGGCCAATTTGCCGCTGCGGCAGGCATCGGTGATGACGATGGTTTTTGCCTTGTTTTGCAACGACAGGGTTTTAACGGCCAACTGCAGGAAATACACGGAATAGGTTCCGCCCGCCATATAGGTTTGGGGAGGCGAATCCCAGCAAAGTAAAAAGCCGGGTTGTGTGATCTTTTTCCCCTCTACATCGCCATGGCCGGAAAAATAAATAATGGCTTTATCGCCCTCCTGACATACCTCGATCAGCCAATCCAGGGCCGCAGCCATTTGCCCGGAAGTCGCTTCTTCATTGAGCATCAGTTTCAAATGGTCGGCGTCCAGCCTGCCGCCTACAGACGAGCGTAGGAAGTTGGCGAAGGCCTCGGCGTCTCGGTCAGCGTATTTGAGATCAGCAATGGCAGGGTCCTGGTAGTCGGAAATGCCGACTACGACGGCGTAGGTAGTGCCGTCCGCCTTCGCCGAGGCTTCGGCGGGCAAGGGGGAAACGCCCTTGCCCGCTTCCGGCAAGCCTGCCGTAGATTTATCGGAGGTAGGGTGCTCCTGGGCAAATGTATATAAGGGATAACAGAGGGACGCGACCAGAAAGGCTCTGGCGAGCAAATGTTTTCTCATTTGATCAGATGCTTAGACTATTAAAATGATTATCTGTACGGGAGGGAACTTGCGCGATCAAAGTTAACTAAAAAAAATCCAGATCAGGTTTAGCCGGTTAACTTGAGGGAAAGGGTGCTATGCCAACAGCATAGCGGCGGAAGACCGCCATTGTTATTAATCCGGCTTATGGGAAACCGTTATCAAGGGTGCATTTCAGAGGTTGCCGCTGATAATTTTAAAAACACATAGGCACATTGGACGCAGCGAAATAGTCTGTGTGCCCTATGTGCCTATGTGTTTTAATGAAAATCGGGCAGTGCACGAGCGGCCCTATGAGCCGGCAGCTTTACTTCTGGTCTGCGGCAGCCACGTCGAATTTTACTTCGATATACTCCCAGTTGAAAAGCACTTCGGCGGCGCCTTCTTTGGTGGCTTCAATTTTGAAGGCCATGCGTTCGACCATGTCATCCGTTTTGCCCGGTGAAACAACGACCCGAAGCGCATCTTTGGATTCGTCGTATTTGTAGGCGCCCCATTGGTTGGGTACGGTGTTGAAAATGATGGTCCAGTCGCCGCCATCCTGCATGGAGAACATAGCGTATTTCCCGGCAGCCAGTTTTTGGCCTTCCACGAGCACATCCTTGTTGACTTCGAAGGTGGTGGCTTCATTGGCGCCCAGGCGCCAGATTTTACCATCCGGAATGAGCTTGCCGAGCACTTGCCGGCCTTTTACGCCCGGGCTGCTGTAATCGATCTTGATAGTTAGATCGCCCGTGGTCGCCGTAGCGGTGGCCGGCGGGCTGGGGCGGGTTGATTTGTCATCTTGCGCAGTCAGTTGACTAATAGAACCCAGGGCAAACAGCAAGATGGCGGATACATAAATACGTGCGGTGTTTTTCATTGGAAAATATTTTCTGTTTAAGTGATAGATGGTGTACAACAAAGGTAGTGTGGTAGGGTTCGGTTGGAATTTTCAAACTACAATCTACGGCTGCGAAAATAGCTGGTGTTCCGGCTATTGGCATACATAAGCGCAGACGACGCCAAATTTTCTACCTTCCCTGTCCAAACTACGCTTTTTCATCAATATGCAGGATTTCAAAACCAAGTATGGGCCCTGGGCACTCGTAGCAGGCGCCTCCGAAGGTTTGGGGGCTGCCTTTGCCGAGGCATTGGCTAAACGCGGACTGAATTTAATCCTGCTCGCCCGGCGCCGGGAAAAATTGGAAGCGTTGGCTGCCGGGTTGCGCGTCCGATTTTCCGTATCGATCCGTTGTCATGCGCTGGACCTGGCCGATCAGGTGCAAATCAAAACGTTCGTTGCGCAGTTGGAGCCGGATGTCGGCTTGCTGGTGTACAATGCCGCCTATGCACCCATTGGTTATTTTGAACATATTCCGGTAGACGAACTGCTGAAAATTGTGGATGTCAATATCAAAGCACCTCTGTTACTTTCCAAACTGCTTTCCACCCGCATGCTGCAAAAACAACGCGGTGGCATAGTGCTCATGTCGTCGTTGGCCGGTACTCAGGGCAGCCCGAAAATTGCAACCTACGCGGCCTCCAAAGCCTTTAACACCATTTTGGCGGAGGGGCTTTGGAAAGAATTGCAGCGCCATGGCATCGATGTGGTGGCTTCATGTGCGGGTGCTATCCGAACTCCCGGATATCAACAGGCGATCACTACCAAAGAGGCGCCCGGCACTTTACACCCGCTTCAGGTGGCTGAGCAAACGCTGAACGCTCTGGGCAGAGGGCCAACCGTGGTGCCGGGGCTGACCAATAAAATTGCCCGGTTTCTGATGGGCCGGTTATTACCCCGGAAACTGGCCATTTCGATTATGGATAACAACACCAAAGATTTGTCATGATTGCCATACTAAGCGGTTTCTTCACCCCCTGGATCATATACGCCGGCATCACGGCTTTGCATTTGGTACTGCCTGCCCGGCAAGTGCAGGGGTATGTACGCCATCCTGATACCGGTGCGCCGTTGCAATACCGTTTGAATGGACGGCTCGTCCTGCTAATCTCCATAGGATTGTGGGCACTGCTGGGCTACGTTGGATGGATACCTTTTGACTGGCTTTACACGGTCCGGTGGTATAGCCTGGCCGGCGCCTGTGCGCTCGGTCTGCTTTTTACTGCATGGATTGTTCTGCCTTACCCCGGTACCGGGAAATCGCTGGTGAGTGATCTTTATCTCGGCCGGCTGGAAAATCCACAATTTCAATACGGCCGTATCGATGCTAAAATGTGGTTGTATCTGATCGGCGCCGTGATGTTGGAGTTGCAGGTGCTGAGTTTTAGCGCGCACCATTACCTCGAATTTGGCGCTGCTGCATCGCCCGGATTGTTTCTTGCTGCGGCGCTGCTGACGTTTTTTGTTTTTGACTATTTATCGTTTGAGGAGGTACATCTCTATACCTATGATTTTTTTGCCGAACGCGTCGGGTTTAAACTGGGCTGGGGCTGTTTGGCCTTTTATCCGTACTTCTATGCCATTGCGGTTTGGAGTGCCGTTTCGTTGCCAAACCCGGAAACGCCGGGCTGGCAACTTACCCTCTTCGCCCTGATTTTTCTATGTGGATGGATGCTGGCGCGGGGCGCCAACCTGCAAAAATTTTACTTTAAAACCCGACCGGAGCAATCGTTTCTTGGCATAAATCCGGAAACTATTTCCGACGGAAAAAAAACCTTGTTGGTCAATGGATTCTGGGGTGTGAGCCGGCACATCAACTACCTGGGTGAAATGCTGATGGCCTTGGGCATTGCCTTGAGTGTAGGACATCCAGCGATCGTGTGGCCCTGGCTTTATCCGGTTTATTATGTTGTACTGCTACTGCCCAGGCAACTGGATGATGACAAGCGCTGCGCCTCCAAATATGGTAGTTTGTGGGAGGCGTATACCCGCCGGGTCAAATACCGGATCGTTCCGTACATCTACTAATTCGCGTATTCATGCTTCCCGGAGCATCTTCTTCATTTCCCGTCGAACGAAATACACGACGCACAGCGAAAACATTGTCCAGCCCAGCACAACGCCGGTAAAAGCCCCAATTGCGATACGAAAGGCAACGGCAGCGTCGGCTTTCGGAACCATTTGAGTCGTTTCAAAGGATGCGGCAGCGGTACGGGCCATCAAACTGTGACCAAGGATGATGAGCAGGAAAGTGGCGATAGTCAGGCAAAAACGGCGGGTTTTCATAAGTGCAGGATTTTTAAAATAAGTGAAGGCTGCTTAGCCGTTGGAAATATTCTTTGCCTGATATATCCGGAGGGGGTTTGGGTGGTTATCAGTTTCGGCTTTTGAAGTTCGAATATGAAGCGAAGAGCCTGTAGTTTTAAAATCAAAAAACAGCGGCGCCGAAACCCGGCGCCGCTGTTTTAAACCCCTGTCGCGATTTCACGAACCAGAGGTTCGCGTTACCCGCCAATATTGAACGAAATACCTAGGAAATACCCCAGATCATAGCTCGTCCGGGTGGGAATGTCGCCCGCATTCGGGTCGAAGTAATCGCCCACATTGAAGCCTTTGCCCAGGCGTGTGCTGGGGCCGGCAGTGAGGCCGCCGCTGAGCACGATACGTTGGCCGCGGCCAAACAACAGGCTGGGGCCCAGGAAAAAGTTGAGCGAGGTAAGATTGGCCGTGCTGAGCGGAATACCGATCCCGAAGGTGCCGGCGAAGCCCACACCGCTGCGATTGCCCGGGTAAAAGTGGATGTAGGTGCTCAGTGCGGGCTGTACAATCCCGCTTTCGTCGGCCACGATGGCATTGTCGCGCGTGCTAAATTCCTGATCCGGCTCAAACAGGCGACTGAAGCCTACGCCAAAGCCCGTACTGATGCGCAGGCCACCCTGGGCGCTGAGCTTGACGGTTTTGACTTTGGTGGCAATAGCCTGATCCTTTGCGCTGGTCGACACGGAATCGTGTGGGGAAAAACGGGCCGTGGTGATCACGTTGTTTTTTTCCATGGAAATCGCCACATCGTAGCTGAACGACTGGTCGGACAGTTCGCGGAATTTCAACTGCAACGCCATCATTTCCTCCACGGTGAGGTCGCGGGTTGATTTGTCGTTTTGGTACGCCAGGTAGGCCTCGAGCTGCTCGCGCAGGTTGCCGGCATTACCGGTCACATCGCGCAGGTCAGCCGTAAAGTCTTCCAGTTCGGTGCTGCCTGCATCGAGGTTGCTGAGTTGTTGGGTAATGGGCGACAGTTGAATGATCTGGGTGTCGAATTCGCGTTGTTTGGCTTCCAGTTGGTTCATCAGCCGGCGTTTAACGACCGGGCGCTCCTGCCATTTGAATGCTTCATTCAAAGCCAGGGCTTCATCGGATTGATTTGGAAAAATCATGGATTGATATTCCTGCGCGATCCGGCGGATCAGCGAAGGCCGGATGCGCGGGTTGTGCAACAGCTGGTCGAGGTGTTCGGCAGCCAGTTGCGCGGCGCGCTCGGCTTTTTCCATCGTTTGCAGCTCCGAATAGATTTCGACCATTTCCGACTGGATTTTTGCCAGCGCCACCAATTTTGCGTTCGCCTTTTCTAATTGTACCGCTGTTTCGCCACGGCTATTGGAACCGGAGAAAAAATCGCGCAGTTGCAGGCTGGTTCCACCCAAATTGAACAAGGGCATATCCATGAATGAAAACAAGTTGGGTGCACTTTCGTCCGCTCCGGATGCAATCGCCATTCTGCTGCCCATACCCGGCGCCAGGCCCAGGGTACCTGTGCTGGCCCCGCCGTCCCAATCATCGGTATTGCGCTGGTCGATATCCACATCGGCCTCATACAGGTACGGATTGTATTCGGTGAAATGCAGGATAATAAAATCCCCTTTGCGGATTTTTGGCCGTTTTACAGCCTCGCCGTCTTTTTTGTAGCTCAGGCTGTCGGTAAACAGATTGTAATACACATGCAGGTCCTGCGCAGGCAATTGCGCTGCGCCGAGCAGGAAAAGGATGCCGAAAAGCGGCATACGGGTGTTAAAACTTACAGTGGGTTGCTTCATTGTTCAGCGTCAATGATGAAGGTGTACGAATAAATATGGAGGGATCCGGAGGCCAGATTGACGGTTCTGCCACCGCGGGTCCGTATCTCCTTCTCGTCGTTTAAATAGGTTTGATTCAATAGTCTTTCCAGCGGTGATGCCGCGGGATCTTTATGGCCTACCGGGCCCCGGCTGTTCATTACCGGGCGCAGGTCTACAGGATTGTCCGTGGCAAATAATTTAAAGACTTCCATGCCGGCGGGCGGGCCAATCTGAAAGGGCTTCGGCACTTCAAAGGTTTCGCCTGGCGCTACCCGGAACTCAGCTGTGGTTTCTTCTTGGGCATCCTGTCCGGGAATCAAGCAGCTGGAAACATTATCGGGCTGAATGTCGATCAAGGCAAAATAAGCCGCTTTACGCCCGTTGTTTATTACTCGAATGCGAAATACATCGCCGTCTTGCAGGTGCAAAATGCCCTGTTCATCGAGCTTTTCTTCGAGTGGAATGGGGCCTTTTTCGATAACCCTGTTGCCCGGCAGGCGCTCTGCCTTCATCGGGATGAGTTCAAACGTTACGTTCAGGTAGGGGCTCGTAGCCTCCATCTGCCGCAGGTATTTGATCCGGGTATAGCCTTTCAACACATCAAGAATGCCTTCGACGATCTGATCCGGCTGCTTGTTTTTGGAAAAGGCTGCCAGTTCGATCTCACCTGGGCCGAGCAGTAGCAAGTTGGGGCCTGAGTCAATCAGGAACACCTCCGGCGGCAAATCTTGCTGAAACACCTGTTTGTATTTTTCGGTAATTTCTTTTTTCAATTGCTGCGCCACCGGGTTTTGTTCCGGCAGGTTTATGGAAATTCCAAGTTTTAGTGCGCCAAAATTCTGCTCTTTGACGTATACCCAGGCTTTTTTTGCCTCTTCCATAGGTACGGGCTGATCCAGATCGACTGTAGCTTCAAAAGGGAAAGCCTGTTTTACGGTACCGGTTGCCAATAGTTTTTTGCTGGTGTCGCGGGAATCCCCAGGATAAAGCGCCAGCACGGCGCCTTCGTTCAAGCCCTGCACGGTGCCGGCATTTACGATGATCTGGTAGTCATCGTTGGCGGTTTTAACATTGTGGTAGGCCGGTTTGGGCAACAAGCGCCCTCCCAGCAGCTCCTGGTCCAGGGTGCCTTCGGCCTGAGGCTGCTGGCGAGGCGCGATGCTGCTCATTTCCAACCGGATGCGGTCGAACAAACCGCGGTAGCTCGTGTTTGGCGACGCTTCGCTCAAAATTTTACTCAGGGCGTACGACAGTGAACCAAGCAGTTCCCCCTGCTCGTCGCGGGTTTCGAAGTTCAGCTGGTTGTGTGCCGACCCGAAAAAAGCGGCCATGGGTGCAAGCTGGGTGACGCCTTCCGGCGGACCAAACTGCGTAATGTCGCCGTGCGCTGCCGCGGTTTTAAACGTGCTTTTTACATATTCAGGGCTGGCCATCGGAATGTCGGTGCCGCGGGCGGGTGTCATGCCGCGGGTGCCGGTGCCCGAATGGCAGGCGTCGAGCACCACCATCAGGTTGCCGCCGGGGCCCAGTTTCCGGCGCAGGTCTGTAAAGAGTTCGTTAAGTTTATCATCGCGGATCAGCCGCTCGCCGGTGTACACGCCGGCTTCGTATTTAAGCGGAGAGTCGTAGGGTACGATGGCTTCATCGTAGCGATCGGCTTCGTCGCCATTGTCGTCGGCGACCTGCTGGCCGTGGCCGGAATACTGAAAATAGACCACATCGCCGGCGCGGATTTTTGGTACGAAACGCTCGTTCCAGGTTTTAAGAATGCCTTCGTAGGTGGCTTCCGATTCGGTAAGGGTCAGGATGTTCTCAGCCGGGAAGCCCCGGTTGAGCAGTGCCTGGCGGATGATACCCAGGTCGTTGGACGCGTGTATTTTTTGCCAACCGCCTTCCTGTGGATAATCACCGATCGCGATCAAAAAGGCAAACTTTCGTTGGGTTTGGGCCTGCGCCGGAGCGTGGCAAATACCCAGCGTGAGTACTAGAAATAGTTGTAAAAAGCCATTCGTTTTCATCTGTTGCGCTTTTTTAGTAAAGTTCAGGATGCTGCAACAGCCCCGAGTGGCAATTTATTCCACACTGCGTCAGAGGTTATCAGGCTGGTGCAGCAGATTACAGGCCGGTAAGTTAGCGAAAAGCATACGATTGATAACTTTTTTCAAATTTGGGGATTAACAACCAGGCTTGGCCGGTTTGTGTGCTTTCTCGGTGCTGGCAGGCATTCATTATTTTGGACATCGTGCAGGCACAAATAATTAAAACTATCAGCATACATGAGCATATAATGGGCGCGGAGGGAAGCTCCGGCCCATTATTTTTTCCCGTACTTTGGCAACGAAAAAAATAAAATTAAGCTGATAACCATTGTTTAAGTACCGGATCAATGCCTAAACCATTGACATACGAATCGGACGCAACCCATCTGATGGCACTTCGCCGGGAGGAGCCGGCAGCCTTTGAAGCCCTCTACCGGCAATACTTCCGAATGGTGGCCAAGCAGGCGCTTGTGATGGGTGTGACCGGAACTGATATCGAAGATTTATTCCAGGAACTGGTGCTCATTCTGGTTCGGAAAGTGCGGGACACGGAATTCAAACTGTCGGCGAAGATGAGCACGTATGTGTACGCCGTGGCCCGCAACCTGCTCCTCAAAAAAACGGGCAAAAAAGCAGAATTTCCGGTTGAAGAGTCAACCCTGCTGGCCCTGGAGGAAAGCTGGTCGGCCGATGAACTGGATGCCCGGATCGAAATGGAAGACCGACTGAATGTGGTGGTAGGTTACCTGGAATTACTGGAGGACGATTGCCGGGAGGTTTTGCGCTTGTCGTTTTATGAAAAATTGCCGCAAGCGGAAATTGCTCAGGTCATGGGCTATTCGGACTCCTTTGTAAAAGTAAAAAAACACCGTTGTCTGGAATACTTGCGTAAACAAGTGAAAACTCATCCGCTGTTTAAAGACCTTCAAAACGACGCTTCATGAACGAGCAGTACATAGATACCATACATCGGTACCTGAACAAAACGATGACGCAAGCTGAACGAAATACGTTTGAAGCCGAATTGCAGCGCGATCCTGAATTGCGCGAAGCGGTCGAACTGGAACGCAGGCTGCTTGCCGGGCTCGAAAAAGCCGGCGAACAGCGGCTTCAGCAAACCATCGGAACGGTACACACCAAACTCAAAGACGAGGGCTTTTTTGCTGCCGACGCCAAGGAAGACTCCAAACCCGAACTAACCATTACGTATTCTTCAAATAGATTTACCATGCGAAAACTTATTTCAATTGCCGCTTCACTGCTGGTCCTTGCGGGGGCTGTATGGTTTTTTGCCATACGCGATGCCTCCGTCGAAGCCAAGGATCTGTACAACGAATACTACAAACCCGATACCGATGTTCAACGGGCACGCGACGTTATCGCCACGCTCGAATCGCACGGCCTGGCCGGGGTACCTACCGATACCGACAGCCTGAAGACGGCGCTCGAACTTTACGAGGCCAGCAAATACGACGAAGCACTCGCCCTGCTAAAGGTCATCGCCGAAGCCCACCCGGAAAACGACATTGCCCAGTATTATATCGGGGTGATTCATATGGACCAGGAGCGGTATGCCAAAGCCATCGAAGTTTTGCTCCCGGTGTCGCGAATGGACAACTCCGACTTTAAAAATCAGGCTCTGTGGAACCTCGGATTGTGTTACCTGCGCACCGAGAACAACCAGCAGGATGCCTATAACGTCTTCCAATCGCTGGCCGACGATCCGGAATACCCGGACCACCGCAATGCCAAAGCCCTGCTGGAGCAATTGCTTCCAAAGAAAAAGAATTAAGAAGATTGACCCGAAACAAGGTTGCCTCAAAAGTCTTCGTCTGCTCCGCACCGTCAGGATTTTCACCACGAAGACACAGAGAACACAGCGTTTAGTTCTCCGTGCCCTCTGTGTCTCCGTGGTAAATAAAATTATCTACGGTGGGCCTTTCTTAAGTTTTCGACTTATAATATGAGACAACCTTGCTTTAGTCCGCTTTTCTAAAAACACATCTGAGCCCCGTTTTAAATCAAAACACCCGCTAACAAACAACATTGTCATCACAAACAGGCTTATGCTCAAAAAAGCAATTTGGCCTGCCGTGCTCTGCGTATGCTTTTCTGCTGCGCTGAGCGCTGCTGCGCCGCAATCTGTGGCACAGGGGGTCCTGGACCGCCTGTTCGCCACGAATGGAAATTACCAGTTCAAAAAACCCAAACTGGCTATTTCTACCAAAAACAACAAAGGCGGGGCCGTATACGAGCCCTGGCGCAATACGATCTATCTCGATCAGCAAACCTATGATATCTGCCGTTCATTTGGCCCCGACTCCCTGTCGGCACTGGCGTTTATCCTGGGGCACGAGCTGGTACATGCCTATCAGGCTGAGCTGAAAACCGGGCATGGAAGCAGCAATTTTCTGGCCTACACCCAGAATTACGGCTCCGATGTGCGGCTCGAAAAATCAGCCGATATCCAGGGGCTGTTCAATGCGCAGCTGTCGGGTTATCAGGCCATCAAAGTCATGCCCGAAGTGATTGAGGCCGTGTATAATGCTTATGGCCTGGCTGGGAAAGCCCTGCCCGGGTATCCGAGCCTCAGCGAACGAAAAGCCAGCACAGCGGAAGTACTTACTATTGCCCAAAACCTGCTGGATATTTTCACCTCCAGCAACTACCTGGCTGTGATCGGGAAATACCAATTGGCTATTACCGGCTACGAGCACATCCTGCAGTATTACCAGGGCATCGAGTTGTACAACAATTTGGGCGTAGCCAATGTGTTGCTTGCCCAGCAATACTGGAATCCGCCGACCGACAAATTTATCTACCCATTGGAGGTCGACTGGTACACCAAAATCGCACAGGCCATCAGCCGTGGGGAGCAAAGCCTCGACCCGGCTTTGGAACCTTTCCGGCTGGATTGCCTCGAAAAAGCGGCTAAAAATTTCCGTACCGCTATCCGGCTAAACCCCGGCTATCTTCCGGCGCATACCAATCTGGTGAGCACCCTGAATCTGATGGGGAAACCGGTCGAAGCGCTGAAGTATGCCGAGTTGCATTTACTCAAACCAATTAGTGGCAAAAAACGGTACCGCGGCCCAAAGCATGACCTGGAAATGGCGGAAATCGCCGTGGGCATTACCTACGCACTCTATCCTGGTGGTATGCGCAAAAAAGAAGCGGAAACCTTGTTTCAGCGCCTGACGGGATCCGAGTATGTGGCCAGCGCTTTGTATGCCCGCCAGAATTTGAACAGTCTGCGCCATACACAGTCGGAAAATGTTCTGGCCGACCTGACCCTTCCGGATGCTTTCCGGCAAACACTCGCTGCCATGCAGCTTCCCCGGACAAGCAATCTCGAACGCCAGCCACTGGATGAAAACAGCACTGTTTTTTTTGCTAAGAAACGCGAGCGGGAGTCCGCCGCCTATGTGTTCTCCAATGACCGGGGCGCCAACGAAGTCACATTCCTGCGCTTTCAGAACCGCCATTTGAAAGGCGCTCCGATCCTTTCCGGAACGCAGGACTTATCGGCAGTGGCCTACCGCAACCTGCTTGCTGCCCGCGACGGGTTTTACCTGCACGCCAAAGCCGATCATGCAATTATAAAGGTGGATTCAAAAGGCGGTGTGCTGGAAATGGTGAAATATGTGGTGCATTGATGGGGAACTTTTCAAATTTCCAATTTTTCTTCTCAAATTTCAAATTGAAGGGATAATCCCGTTTTGTGGAGTTTCATTAATTTGAAATGTCAGATTGAAATTGGAAAAAGCTGGGCCCACCAGGCATCACCTACTTCTTCACTTTATCCGGGTTGTCCTTCACAAAAGCACCCCAACCGCTGTAACTTTTTTGGCCTTTGAGCGGACCCGACGATTGGAACCAATGGCAAACCGCCGTTGCCAGGGCGTCGGTGGCGTCGAATTGTTTTCCATTGAATTTGCGGTGCAGAATATTTTCCAGCATGCCGGCTACCTGTTCCTTGGAAGCATTGCCGTTGCCGGTGATGGCGCGCTTGATCTTCTTGGGCATGTACTCCGTTATTTCCAGGTCATTGACCATCCCGGCAGCAATGGCCACCCCTTGCGCGCGGCCCAACTTTAACATCGATTGCACATTTTTTCCATAAAACGGCGCTTCGATGGCCATCTGCGTCGGCTTGTGCTGGCGGATCAGGTCCTGTACCTGCTCAAAAATGTAGCGCAACTTGATGGTCTGTTCGGCGCCTACATGGGTAAAGGTGACGACGCCAATTTCCAGCACTTCGATTGCGCGTTTGTCCGCATCAATAATGGCGAAGCCGAGCACATTGGTGCCGGGGTCGATGCCCAGAATGCGTATGGGTGTTGTGGTCATAGTGCTGGTAAAACTAAGGTGCGCCGGGTAAGGCGCGCAATTTCAATTTTTGGCTCATATTCCCATCGGGCTGGTAGTGAGGCGGTGACTGCCAGTCTAATGTCGTCAACTTAGCGTGTACTCTTCAATGGAACGCGGATGACGCCGATCCCGCTTTCAGCGGGAACACGGATTTACACTGATTTTTTTTAAAAAATCTGCGGCAATCCGCGTTGTTTACATCCGCGTCATCCGCGTTCCAACTTGCTAATACTACTTTGTTACTTTAAACACTGTGGTATTGAATGTCGAATATCGAACGCCCAATGTCCAATTTCGAAGTGTTTTGATTGTGGGCACAGCACTTTTTTCGCATTTTGTTTATCCAGTTCATCCCTTCTTAGGATCAAACTACTTCGAAATTGGACATTGGGCGTTCGATATTCGACATTACTTGTTTTTTCGGGTGCGGCAACTTTAAAGTGACAAAGTAGTACTAAGTTGACGACATTAGACTGCCAGTCACCGCCTCACTACCAGCCCCGCTCAGCCAAACGGGAACATGAGATCAATTTTGATGGCATTGGTATGGTCCAGTGCAGGCTCCAAAGGTACGCGCTTATGTGGCGCTTCCGGTAATTCAGGGTATTTCCTGTTCAAAAAATGCGATCTGCCAGCCGCCAATGCAACAGCCAGCTCAAACCGACCAGGCCGCAGAGGGCCAGCCAAAACGCCGGAAAACCGAAGGCACTGGCAAAGGTGAGCCCAATCGTTGGCCCAAGCACGTGCGTGAGCGACCAGGACATCCAGTACCAGGCCATGTATTCGCCCCGCTTGCCGGCCGGACTCATGTTCAGCGGGATGGAGCTGTTGAACGGCAAAACCAGGATTTCGCCCATGGTCAGCAGCGTTATGCCAAGAAAACAGAGCCACAGCGCCTTAGGCAATAAAAAGGGCAAAAACGATAGCGCGATCAACACCAAACCGATCAAGGTGGCAGCCTGAATTTTGTTGGATTTTTCGATGCTGTCGATCAGCGGCATTTCAACCAGAGTAACGAGTACACAACTCAGCGCCATGATGATACCGATGTAGCGCTCATCGTAGCCCCATTCGGTTTTAATAAATACCGGCACGGATTGGAACCATTGGATAAAACAAAATCCAAGCAGAAAAGAAGCCAGCAAAAACTGCAGGTACAACCTGTTTTTTTGAGGCGGCCGGGCGGTTGCTTTAGCCGCCAGCTCGGCTTCGGTTTCAGTGGTGTGCACCCGTTTTTCCCATTTCCGCGAGCGGAGCCAAAAATAAACGGCGGCAGTGATGCACGTCAGCCCGTCGATCCAGAACAGGTATTTGTAGCCGAGCGTGGCCGCGATGAAACCGCCAATGCCGGGCGCGGCTGTCATGCCCAGGTTGATGGCCAGGCGAATGAAGGCCATCGTTCGCCCGGTTTTTGAGGGCGGCACAAAATCGGCTACCGAGGCGGTCATTGCCGGGCGGTAGGCTTCGCCAAACAAGGCCATGGTGAAAATAAGTGCGTACAGGCTGGCAAAAGCCGTGGCAAATTGCAAACTGATCAACATTAGCCCGCCGAGAAACAGGCTGCCGGTAATCACATGATTGGCGCCGATGCGGTCGGTGAGTTTGCCGCCAAGGTAAGAGCCGGAGAGCGACCCCAGGCCAAAGGCTCCGGCCAACAGACCAGCCTCTGGTAGTGTGAAGTTCAGGACTGTGGTCAGATATACCGTGAGGAACAGCAGCACCATGGTGCCCATCCGGTTGATCAGGGTCATAAAAAAAATGGTCCACACCTCCCTGGGATGGCCGGTGTACGCATTTTTATACAGTTGGAACGATCGGGTAAGGGCGTTGGACATACACAGGTTTTACTTAGTTCGGTGGTGTGCTCGCAAACCTAACACGTCGATCCCAAATAAAATTCCCCAATTCGACGCGGGTGTTCAGTATTCCAGTAAGAGGCGCTCGTGTCCTGGTAAAATTTGCATCAAATGGTGCTCCAGATGCGCTACGTAGTCTTGCATAAAATAAAGCAGCGTTACAGGTTTGTCGGCGGGCACTGTTTTAAAGGCAATCTGGTCAAGATTGTGGTGCAGACGTAGGCGCGTGAGGCTTTCTTCGGGAGTAGTATCCATCCCGCGGGCCAACTGCCGGTTGAAAGCAGCCCAAAGCTGTACAAGTTCAGGCCAGTTGGCCGAGCGGTATTGTTGTTGTTCCACCCAAAATTCCTGGTCGTAGGGCAGGCCGGTAAGCCCGGCACTTTGTTGCGCGCGTAAAAACCGGCCATGGTTGTTGGAAGCGGAGTCGATAAGGTGGCCGATGATTTCGGCGGGCGACCATTTGCCCGGTTGGGGCGGTGTAGCGGCAATTTCAGGCGAAATTTTCAGCAATTCAGGCGTTGCCTGATCAATGATCCGATGCAACAGTATTCCTGGTTGTTCCATGGTAATAGGTTCTGAGTGATAAGCCAAATAAGAGGACTTTCCCGCAGATTTCCGTAGAAAAAGCCGCAGATGAACGCAGAAACGTTTCTGCGAAAATCAGCGGGAAATAGTATATCGTAGGGTGTTCACAAAGGAAGTGGGCTAAACACGAATCGCTTAACTTTTTACCCGTTAGCATAGCGCAGCACATCTTCCACAAATTCGCGGTGGTTGGCCAGGCGGGGTACTTTGTTTTGATTGCCAAATTTGCCGCGGGCTTTCATCCAGCGGTGGAACGTACCCGGTGGCACGGGGTGCAGCCGCAGGCGGTCGAGGGCCAGGCTGTGGAAGCGTTTGGCTTCGTAGTCGGAGTTGATGCGTTGGAGTGTTTCATCGAGCATTTGGTTGAACCGGTTGAGATCGGCTGGCGCCCGCTCAAATTCGACGACCCACTCGTGGCCGCCGCGACTGTGGCCGTTGGCAAAATAAACAGGGGCAGCCGTATATTCCGAAACAACCACATCGAGTTGGCGGCAGGTTTCGGCAAGTGCCTTATCGGTATCGCCCACCATGACTTCTTCACCAAAAGCGTTGATAAACTGTTTGGTACGGCCGGAAATACGGAAACAGAAGGGATACTTGCGGGTAAACACCAGTGTGTCGCCCGGCAGGTAGCGCCAAAGCCCGTTGTTCGACGAGATCATCAACGCGTAATCTTTACCGAGTTCCACCTCGGGCAATAGCACCGTTTTCGGATGCTCTTTCTCCCATTCTTCAATAGGGATAAATTCGTAAAAAACACCGTTATCGGCCAGCAGGAGCATTTCATTTTGCTTTGCATCGGCCTGCACGCCAAAGTAGCCTTCGGAGGCATTGTAAATTTCCTGATACATGAAGTCGTCGCTCGGGATGAGGTCCCGAAACGTTTGCCGGTACGGCTCAAACCCTACGCCGCCGTGCATGTACGCCTGCAAGCGCGGCCATACCTCGAGCATGTTTTTCTTGCCGGTACGGTCGAGCACCATGCGGAACAGGACCAGCAACCAGGTCGGTACCCCGCCGAACATGACCACGTCGTCCATCTTGCTCACCAGGTCGGCGATGCGGTTGAGTTTTTGCTCGAAGTTGGGCATGAGTGCCGTTTCGAAGTCGGGGGTAAAAAACAAATGCCCGATGAGTGGCATGTGGTAGGTCAATATGGCGCTCACATCGCCCATACGGGTTTTGGGGTACGTTTCCAGCCGGTTAATACTACCAGGCATGATAAGGTTTCGCCGCCGGAATATCTCCATGTCGGGCCGGTTATGGTAGATCAGGGCCAGAGAATCCCAACCGCCGGCGTTGTGGCAGTGGATGCGGTTGGCGGGCGGGATAGGGATGTATTTGCTTTTGTCGCTGGTGGTGCCGCTGCTTTTGCTGTACCAGTTGACTTCGCCGGGCCAAAGGACATCGCGTTCGCCGTGCATCATGCGGTTGATGCGGCCTTTCAGGCTTTCATAGTCGTGTACGGGTACTTGCCGGGTAAAATCGTGGATCGAACGGATGCTGGAAAAGTGGTGTTGCCGGCCAAATTCAGTATGCCGGGCAGCTTCAATAATTTTTCGGAACCAACGCTGCTGCGTAAGCTCTGGCCGGTACATGAAACGCTCAATGCGCTTCATACGCAAACGCAAATACTGCTTCACAGCAGCGTTTACCAAGCTTTTCATAAGCGAGTTCGGTTTTGTCCGTTTCGTTCCTTGGCGAAGGTAGATATTTCAATAAAAACAGTGCGCAGTTCGTCAGTTGCCCGGCGAAATTCGGGGTGCGTCCCAAAGGCTGCTGTAAACACTGCTGAAACCATTTACTTTGTGTCACCTGTTGAAAAAAAGCACGGCATGAAACTAAACAAATTCAGGGATTTCGACACGTTTTATGACAGCTTGTTGCCTGCGGAAAAAGGGATTTGTCTGCAATTGCGTCAGCTTATTCAGGAAAACTTTCCGCAATTGCGCGAAAAATTTGGCTATGGTGTACCCTATTATCATCAGTACAGCCGGATCTGTTTTATGTACCCGGCTTCCTTCCCCTACAGTGGCCAACAGGTGGGGGTAGCCATCGGTTTTACACGAGGTCATCTGTTATCGAATGCGCAAGGCCTGCTGGATTTGGGCGATCGGAAGGAAGTCGCGTATGTGTCGCTATTGCAGCAAAAAGATATTTTGGAGGAAACACTGCTGGAAATATTGCACGAGGCTGTATTGTTGGATGAAGACCTTTACCGGGAGAAAAAACGCCGTTGAGTGAAACATTGACTTCCGAAACGAGATTTTTGGGTAAAATGTCCGGAGCACACCCTTTCTGCCGGTTTGCAGGACAAATGGCAACCCTTGCTTGGTCAGGCTGTTTTGAACCTGATTTAATGTCGGCAGGGTTTTAAGAGTTTCACTTCTAAAAGGGATAATCCAGATGTCTCCCCCGCATGGCGGGGTCGACATGACAATCTGCGGGGAAAGAATACAATTCATCAGATTTCTCGCTACGCTCGAAATTTTACCTGCGCCCTGCCGCAATTTCGAGCGTAGCGAGAAATCTGATGAAATTTAGTTTTTAGCGTAAGTGACTGTCATGTCGACCGAAGGGAGACATCTGAACATACATCGTATTTATCCGTCATTTATGTGAAACCATACAAACCCTGCCTACGTTAAGCCAAAATCTAAAAATGGGAAAATGGTTTAGAACTAAGAACCTTACCATTTTCATCCGTAATCCATAAATAATATACTCCTTTAGGCAATTCTTCCAACGGAATCACATATTGATATTCTAAACTATTGGTTTCCATTTTCAAAATTATTGTTCCATAGATATCTGAAATCCCAAGATGCTTCAAATCTGAGGCTATCAAATTACCTTTTAAGACTACTGACAATTGCTCCTTAGTAGGATTAGGGTATAAGAGTAGATCACTATCAAACTTGTCCAAATCGACTACGTCTGTATAATTATTACAGCCGGGAACCAGACATCCATAGTTGTCTATTTTCAACAACCAACTTCTTTGGTGTGGTGGGTCAGTGCCATCTTTATTAGCAACAGACCCTGCCAACCAATAGCCATTGCCGTGAGGATCAGGCACAATATCTTCAATAGAATGGTCATCAAGAATAACTGAATCATCCAAAATTGAGACCGATCTTGCCCAAATACTATCGCCCGACAGTGAGACCTTACCAATCCAACCTGATTTATTATAATTACCATTAAAGTTTGATGAAATAGCTCCTGCAGCAACATAGCCATCTTCTTCATTTGAAACTGAAAGGCAATTAAAATAGTTAGGAGAAAGGCCATAGGTACCATTTCCAATTGAGGTCTTCCATAAAAGGTTAGAATTACTATCTACTTTAAAAATAAAAGGATAATAATATATATTTCCATTTTCTTCGCGCCCGTGAGCAGAAATGCCTACTATGCAACCATCTGTAGGGTCCTCAACTATATCAAAAACAGTAGACCAAAACTGGCTAATATTAGATGAAAATTGCCACTCTAAATTGCCTAAATAATTAATCTTAAATACAAAACCTTGGCTCCAATAATTTCCCTGAACTGAGTAGTCATAATTATTGCCTCCAATAACAAAGCCGCCATCATTTGTCTGTAAAACACAATCTACGGCTTCATAGCCTGTAAAATGGTAAACGCGCTGCCAGACAATCTGGAGGTTTCTATCTAATCGAAGTGCAATTATACCGCTTTGTGCACCTGGGATTTGTGTGGAGCGTGCATTATATACTACAATATATCCAGAATCAGCAGTAGGCTTCCAGTCTGTAATGGCTGTAAAGCTTTCATTTGGTGCATAATAATGCTGGAACGTTTGGTAATTAAAAGAATCACTTTCAGGGTATATATTTAACATGCAAACATCACGATAGGAAATAGAGCAAAAATTTTCGATTCTGCCATTTAACCCACATATTGGAGATGTAAATGAATAAAATGTTTTAGGGCCTGATGGAAAGTTTAATAAATTATATAGTTTATAATCCAAAACATTTGAGCCATCCAAAATAGCAAATAGATAATTGAGGTAGCCCATAGAGTCAAATGCAGAGCCAGCGCAATAAATAGTATCTGACTTTACATCTAGTCCATAAAATTTAGAAATAGGTTTATTGTTAAAATCAAATCGATTATTAATTGGCTGAGATAGAAGACTTGAGCTTATAGCAATTTTGCAAGCGATAAGTATAATAAAAGTATAATTTGGCATGACATGTTAGGTCTAAATCCAATTGTACGAAGATATGAAAACAAAACATGACATTTATATATAGGCTCTTTGCTTCATTCAAAAATCTCCAAACACGCTTGCAATGCATATAATTATAGTACAACTAAGGTTTTAAAAAAAACAAATTCTATGAAAAGACCCATGCTCGCTGCCTTGCTCACCCTGGCCGCCACGGCGATGCTCAACGCCCAGCAACTTCCTGAACAACCGGAAGACATTTCCCCGCTGCTCATCGGCGAAACGATGCCCAATACGGAACTGACCGCTCTTGACGGGAAAACGATTGCCTTCCACGAAATTGCCAAAGAAAAACCCACCGTGCTCATTATTTACCGC
This sequence comes from Lewinellaceae bacterium, assembly GCA_020636075.1. Classification (GTDB taxonomy): domain Bacteria; phylum Bacteroidota; class Bacteroidia; order Chitinophagales; family Saprospiraceae; genus M3007. The sequence continues at coordinate 46,712 of JACJYO010000004.1, forward strand.
GGCGGATGGTGCCCCTATTGCAATCGCCATCTTGCGGCAATCGGGCAAACGGAAGCGGAAATCCTCGAACTGGGTTACCAGATAGTCGCCGTCAGCCCCGACAAGGCGGAAAAACTTCAGGAAACAGCAGAAAAGGACAGCATTCGCTACCGCTTGTTTTCAGATGGCGACGGCACTTTTGCCAAAGCTACCGGCCTCGCTTTTCAGGCGCCTCAGCGCTACGGACAGCGGCTGCTCGACTGGTCGGGTGGCGAAAATACGGATGGATACCTGCCCGTGCCGGCGGTAATTGTACTCGATATGGATGCGACCATCCAATTTGAGTATATCAATCCCAATTATAAAAAACGCCTGAGCAGCGAAATGCTCCTGGCAGTACTAAAAGCATTGCGGGCGGAGGAAGAATAGCGAGCCCGGGGTTGTCCGTTTTATTGATACCTTGATCGGTGAAAATCAAACGAAAAACGTACCATCCTATGTCCATTTCTCCGCTTGCGATCATTGGCTCCCTGTTGTTGTTGGCCACCGTCGGCCTCGGCCTGGCCGACCCCATTCCACAAAACCCGGCCTATCACGACTATGGCGACCAGCGGGTCATTCTTGGAATCCCATATTTCTGGAATGTGGTATCGAACCTTCCGATGCTGTTTATCGGATCGTACGGTTTGTGGCAGTGCGCCCACAACTGGTCGCGCCGGCCTGTGGGTGTAGCGCGCTGGATTCCGCTTGTGCTGAGCTTTGGCATTTTTATTACTTGTTTCGGTTCAGCGTATTACCATTGGGCGCCCAGCAATGCCACCCTGTTCTGGGACCGCTTTCCGATGACCCTGATGTTCATGGCGCTCTTTGCCTTGCTGATGTACGACTTCCTGGGTCGGCGAACAGGAGCAATCACTTTTTGGCTGGCGGTTCCCCTGGGTATGGCCAGCGTGCTATACTGGCATTTCACAGAGGCGGTCGGGCATGGCGATTTGCGCCCCTATGCCCTGGTGCAGTTTTTTCCCATGGCAGCCGCACCGGTGTTGCTCTTGTTTTACCCCGGGAAGGTGCCTTATGTCCGGTACATTTTACTCATACTCGGCTGGTATGCGGTGGCGAAGGTGTGCGAGCATTTTGACAAAGAAATTTATGCGGCACTGGGCTTCTGGAGCGGGCATACACTCAAGCATTTGATCGGAGCGATCGGATTGGTGTATGCCATGAAAATTGTGGACGGGTGGTATCCGCATGGCCAATAACTTAATACTACTTTGTTACTTTAAACACTGTGGTATTCGACATTGCTTGTTTTTTCGGGTGGGGGCACCATAGCCGAACCACTATTCCTTCACCAAACGCGCCGAGTATGCCGCATCCCCGGCATACAACTTCAGTAAATAAATCCCGGCTGGTACGGTGGAAAGATCAATGCTGTTGCCCGGCTGTTGCACTTGCAGAAACAGCCGCCCGGTATAGTCGAACACTTCGACCCGCTCGGCGTTCAGGTTGCTGATACTGACAAGGCCGGTGGTCGGATTGGGAAATAACCGGATGCCGGTTTTGCCGATTTCGGTAACGGCGCTGGGCGTGAGGTTGGTCACCTCGAGACAGAACTCGCCGTTTCCGGGGTAGCCGTTGCCAACCCAGCCATCTACCATCAATTGGTACATAAGTCCCGGTTGTGTGGCGATTTCCAGGAGGGCGTTGTAGACATCGTTGCCCAGGTCTTCATCATCATTACAAGCTAGGGGTGTAGGATCTGCACAACCACCGGCGTACACCGCCATTTGCGTGTCACCGTCGCCGTTGATGTAGTTGGTCGCGTTGCACTGCACCGTCCGGATGCGGTAGGTATTGCCGTCGCCGGTGAATGAAAACCAGATCGTGTGATCGAGACTGGGGCCCAGTTGATCTTGGAAACAATCCCAACCCGCTGCCGGATCGCCGCTGGCGTTATAGCCGTTGTTATCGAACAAAGTGGAAGTTTGCGCTGCATGCTGCGGCCCGCCGAACAGGCTGTTGATGTCGATGGCGTCGGTACAGGCATCGCCGGGGGCGGCCATTTGCTGTTCAACCGTGGCGGTAGCCGTGGCAGTGCAGCCGTTAATGTCGGTTACCGTGGCGGTGTAGATTCCGGCGGCGAGCCCGTCGGTGGTAGCCGTTGTTGCGCCGTTACTCCAAACGAACGTATAGCCCGGCGTGCCGCCACTGGCTGTGGCCGTGGCCGTGCCGTTGTTCATGGCTCCGGTGGTAGCTGTGGCAGTAGCAGTGGCAGTCAGCATCGCCGGTTCGGTGACGGTGGCCTCATCCGTTGACGAACAGCCGTTGGCGTCGGTCATGGTGGCCGTATAGGTTCCTGCGGAAATGCCCGTAACGGAAGCGGTCGTTGCACTATTGCTCCAGAGATAATTGTATGGCATAGTGCCTCCGGTGGCAGCGACCGTCACGCCGCCGTCGGCAGCGCCAAAGCAGGTGGCATTGGAGTCAACTACTGCCGCTGCGACCAACGCCGCCGGTTCGCCAACCTGTACCTCCAGAAATCTCGAACCGGAATTATTCGTAACCGTCACGTAGTATGTTCCGGCGGTGAGGCCGTTGATGTCCTCCGTCATAGCGCCGGTCGACCATTCAATGGTGAAGGGCAGATCGCCGCCGCTCACACTCAGGTCGATAGCGCCATCGGCAGCGCCAAAGCAGCTGGCCGGGGTTGTGGCTGCACTCAGATCGGGCAGTGGGCAGTACAGGCCGGTGGAGCCGGTCACCTGCACATTATCGATGGAAAAGGTTTCGGCATTCGTGTTGATCAGGCCACAGACGCGAATGCGCAAATTGCTACAGGTTAAAGCAGATTGCGATAGAGTACTCTCACCATTATTTCCTGTTCCGAAGCCGTCAGCATACACAACGGTATGGCCGGTAACGCCATTTCCCACCAGATTCGGGAGGCGTTGCCAGGGGCCGCCGTCGCAGCTGTATTCCACGTCGATATGGTCGGCAACGAGGTCCGGCGGGTTCATGCCGGCCGGTTCGGAGTCGAAACCTTCCCACTTGAGGTCCAGGGAGAATCCAACGGTACCGGGCGCCGCGCCGCTGGTGTTGATCAGCGGGCTTTCCCAGCAAACCACCTGATCGAGGTCGGTAGCGATCAACACGCCGCCTGCGGTGTGGAAGTGGTCGTCGGGGTCGATGCCATCGAGGGTGTCGAGGGCATAAATTGTCCAGTTGACACCGGCAAAATTGGCATTGCTACAGTTTGCCGCCAGCGAATCCGGGCAGGTGGAACCCGTTAGCAGGCCCTTGCCGTCTGTGCCAAACGTTTCTGAATACGGGCCACCCGGCGCCAGACCAACGATGATATCGGCATCGGCTGTACAGCCACTGGCATCGGAGACGAGGACGACGTAGATTCCGGCTTCCAGGCCTGTGCGGTCTTCGGGGTTGTTACTGCCGGGCAGATCGCCCCAATTAACGGCGTAGGGCTGTAAGCCCCCCGAGATGATCAGGTCGATCGAGCCGTTAAAAATACCTTCGCAGGTTGCCGGACCAACATCGTTGCTGATCGAAAAAGGTGAATTGCCCACCGTGCCGCTGGCAGAAGATGTACAGTTGGCAGCGTCGGCGACGGTCACTGTGTAGGTACCTTCAGAAAGGTTCATGAGGTCTTCCGAGATGTTGCCGTTGCTCCAGGTGTAGGAGTAGCCCGGCGTGCCGCCGGACACCGTCAGGTCGATCGCGCCGGAGTTAGGCCCGCCACAGGTGATGGGGGTGATGGCCAGGCTAAGCTCGGGTGCGGCGCAGCCGACGGTTACGCCCATTTCCGGCACCGACACATTGTCGATCGTTACGACTTCGGTGTTGGCGGTATTGCTAACACAAACGCGGATGCGCAGACTACTGCCGCCAGGGATGTCTGCAACTGTGACTGTCGTACTTCCAGAAAACGGGTTGCCAGGTGTACCGTTCGCATAGCCGATAGTGGCGCAGGTGGCTCCTCCAACCAGGTTGTCTACATTCACATAGGCGGCGCCGTCGACGCTGTACTGCACCAGTATGTAGTCGAAGCTGCCATCCGTGCAGGGGTTGCCTGCCAGGTCAGTATCAAATTCCGCCCAGCTCAGATCGACGGAAAAACTGATCATGCCGGAAGCAAGCACCGTGTTCAGCAGCGGACTTTCCCAGCACACCCGTTGATCCGTATCGATGGCTTCGAGCACGCCGGTGGCGGTGGTTTGAAAATAATCGCTTGCATCCCGGCCGAAAGCTGCCGGGGGCTGATTGTCCCAGGTGCTAAGGGTCCAGTTGACACCGGTAAGGTCATCAACAAAGTCCACCAGATAACCCTTGTCGGGTGTCGGGAAGGTTTCGAGATATTGGGCCTGGCCCGGGGCGGCGAGGCACAGCAGCAGCGCGGGTAAGATTGTTTTTAGCATTGGTTCGGTTTTATTTATTTAAAAAAGAAAAATCAGACCAGGTATCCGAAGGTGTGCGCTACGGAGATTTCAAGCTGGCATTGAAATAATAATCTTCCTATTGGACAAGAGAGCATGCACCGTACAATTAGACGGTCTGACACCAGAAGTTATGCCAGTGAAGCGGTCGAATTTCGGAAAAAAACGGGCAGCCTGCTAAGCAAAGCTTGTAATTGTGCAGGATGCGCTTGTAACTATGTCGTTTTTAACAATAACTGTGCATTCGCAGTAGTTCTTGTCGCAACCCTTAATTAACGCAAGTTGTGACCAAACCCAGTGGAACAAATTTCATCTGCGGGAAAGCATGCTGAGAGGGCCTTTGCTCATGGATTGGATATCAACCAGAGATAGGTTACAACTTGGGTTAATTCAAAAACCTAAATCCAGGGACCTCCCCGACACGCACCTGACAGATCCCTAGCGCGCCACCACAATTTTATACTTCTTCCCCTTCATCTTTTCACCCAGGACGGCCTGCAACAACGCATCAACTGCGGTTTTCTTAACGGCCACAAAAGCCATAAAATCCAGGACTTCAATTTTCCCGATATCCTCTTTTCCCAGCCCGCCTTTTTTGGAAAAAAAGCCCACGATATCCATTTTGCTGAGTTTGTCCTTCCGCCCTCCGCTGATGTACAGGGTAGCCCATGGGGATGGTTCCGGAAAACTCAACTCCTTGGGCAGTTCCAAAACCGGTGGTGTCTCGGACAGGTAAGCGGGCAGTTGCTCCCGGGCATGCAATAGCAGGTAGGCAGTCCCTTCTGCGTGCATGCGGGCGGTGCGGCCATTGCGGTGCAAAAAATCATTGTGTTTCAGCGGCAGGTCGTAGTGCACCACGTGTTGCACTTCCGGAATGTCCAGGCCCCGCGCCGCGAGGTCGGACGCAACCAGAAAAACGACACTGCCGTTCCGGAACCGGATCAGCGTTTTTTCCCGATCGGGCTGCTCCATACCGCCGTGGAAAAAACTACAATCGATTTTCATGCCGGCCAGATAGCGCTGGACATGCTCGGTGGTATCGCGTTGGTTGCAAAAGATCAGGGTAGGCTCGTTGCCGATAAAGCAGAGCAAGCGGAACAGCGCTTTTTCCTTGTTTTCGTCGGGAGCAATGACCTGTTTCAGCGCCAACCCATCGGTTGAAATGTCGGTATCAATTTTGTAAAAATTCAGCACCTTGGGATTGGTGATGCCGGTGAAATCAGGGATCTGTTGTTTGTCGGTAGCGGAGGCCATAATGCGTTTTTCCAAAAAATGCAGGCCCTTGATGATGGCGGCCATTTGCTCCTGAAAACCCATCGACAGGCATTTGTCGAATTCATCCAGCACGAGCATTTTGGCCCGCCGCAGATCAACGGTTTTTCGGGTGGTGTGCTCCAATACCCGGCCGGGTGTGCCGATGAGCAGGGCGGGGGGCTGACTCAGGCTCTGAATTTCCGTTTGCATGGAATGCCCGCCGTAGCAGGTGCTAACCTTAAATCCGGTGCCCATCTTCTGCCAGACGCGCTCGATCTGCAACGCCAACTCGCGGGTGGGGGTAAGGATCAGGCATTGCACACCCGCCACCTCAGGATTGAGCCGCTGCAAAATAGGCAACAAAAAGGCCAGGGTTTTTCCCGAGCCGGTAGGCGCCAGCAGGATGACGTTGGCGTAGTGTTGAACGGCCGGGAGGGTCGTTTCTTGCAGGGCATTCAGGGCAGGAATGTCCAGTTTGGCCAGCGTTGCTCCAATGATCGGGTCGGTATCCATGCCGGCAAAGGTAGGCGGAGTTTTTTTGGCATGAGCCGCCTTTAATTTTCAGGCGGTTCCGGCGTGGCGTTTCCACCGTCTGACACAAACTTCCAGCTGCCGTCGGATTGCTTTTTCCAAATCGTGTAATAACTGCCGTGCAGGGTGGTGTCGGCTCCGGCAAATTTCCAGTAGCCGAGGGTGTAACCCAGATCACCGGAAGTCGAGGCTTCGGCTTTGAAAGGCCTCCAACTGATGGCTTTGGTGTCGGATTCCGATTTGCCGTAATACGCCTCCAGGGCTTGTTTTCCGATGATTGGTAACATGTCCGCTTCGTACTTCACCACATCGGCATCGGCGTACAGGAGCAAGGTTTTTCGAAAACCGTCGCGGGTAGCCTGGGCGCTCATGGCGCTGTCGGCGGTCCGGATTTCAGCAGCGGCTTGCCGGCTCAGGTCGACGGGCGGCGGGGCAGCACAGGCAGCAAACAGGAGCGGAGCGAGCAGGAGCGTTTTTTTCATCGATTGTATTTTTTAGTGTGTTGTAAGCAGGTTGCCGGTTTTGCGCAGGAGCGGTTTTGCCCAAACGAAATGTGCTACCGCCAAATTGGGCACCCAGCACAACCAGGCCACAATCCGGTAGCCGGTGATGAAATCGTTAAAAACGATGGTCAACACGGGCAGCCAAAGCCGCAAGGTGACAGCCCCAAAACAAGCCGCATAGCTGTAGATCATCATGATCTGGTGCCGACGCTGGTCTTTCTGCCGGATGTACCGATATGCCTGCAGGGTGGTGTAAAACCAGATACAGCCCAGGCAAATAAACCCGCTAGCAGGAATGAATCCGCCCGTGGCAAAAAAACCGATGTACACCGCTGCCAGGGCACTCAGCAACACTGCGATGACGTAAATTTTCCCAATCCTGCGGTGCACGGACAGGTAGCGGGTGCGTAGTTTGGTGCTAAACTGCGTCCAGCCAACCAACAGCGCCAGCCCGCCCAATAGGATGTGGGTATAAAAACCAAGATTCCACAAAGGCGCCGAAAGCAGGTCATCGGATTTAGAGGTAAGCAGGCCCATTTTCTGGTTTGTCAGAAAATACACGACCGGGTAAAGCCCGATGCCAACAGCCAGAACGGCAAAAAAAGACCAGCGTATTCGTTTCAGCATAAATGTTTCGTATTAATCGTTTGCATTACGGCAACGGCTCGAAAGATACTATCTTCGTTTTGCCCTATGCACCTGCTTTGCGAAATATTTCCGTTCCGGAAAAAACGTAGAATCGTCCACAACACTAAACCGCCATGCGCCAGATCTTACTTCCACTCCTGCTCCCCATTTCGATCTTTTCCCAGCCGCAGTCGTTCCAGCTGGGCCCTGGTTGTGCCTACGACGGCGAACAAAGCGGAAACAACGTCTACCTTTTCGAATCCTCGGGCGAGGCCAACCGCATCGTTGGTGAAGTGGTGGATGCGCTGGGTTTGCAGCAAAATTTTGTAGTGAAATCTTCCAGTGTGCAAAACGCCCTGGCCACCACTGAAAACGGACAACGCTACATTTTGTATTCCACGGATTTTTTGGAAAAATTCAAGGCCGATGCCAAAACGCGCTGGGCGGCCTATTCGGTGCTGGCCCACGAGATCGGGCACCACCTCAACGCGCATGATTTTTCCGAAAAAGACCCGCGTACCCGCAAACTCCGCGAACTCGAAGCCGACCAGTTTTCCGGCAGTGTGCTGCGCATGCTCGGCGCTACACTCCCGGAAGCCCAAGCCGGTGTCGAAACCATCCAACTCGAAGGCGAAAGCAACACACATCCCGCTAAAATCGCCCGCCGGGAAGCGGTAGCCAACGGCTGGAAATCGCGCGACGAGTGGTTGCGCGAACGCGGAATGACCACCGAGCCCGTGGTCAAACAGGATGAACCGCCGGCCACGGTACCCGCTACGCAAGCTCATCCGCAAACAACCAAACCAGTGACCGCCTTCGACCTCGAACGCTGCAACGATTGCCCGCCAATGGTATTCGTACAGGGCGGTCCGTTTACCATGGGTTGCACAGCGGAACAAGGGAGTGATTGCGCAGATTCTGAAAGCCCGGCTCACCAGGTCACCGTGCCGGATTTTTATATTGGAAAATACGAAATTCCCCAGGCGGAGTGGGAAGCGGTGATGGGGAATAATCCGTCCCATTTTAAGGATTGTCCGCGCTGCCCGGTCGAGTCAGTGTCCTGGGATGATGTGCAGCTGTTTATTCAAAAATTGAATGAAAAAACCGGAATGAACTTCCGGCTCCCCAGTGAAGCGGAATGGGAATATGCGGCGCGGGGCGGGCAAAAATCCAAACAATACAAGTACGCCGGAAATACAAATAACCTGGGACTTGTGGCATGGTGGTATGGCAATTCCGGACGAAAAACCCACCCGGTTGGTGAGCGTCGGGCGAATGAACTTGGGCTTTACGACCTGAGCGGAAATGTGTGTGAGTGGTGCGCCGACGGCTGGCACGGCAATTATATTGGTGCATTGACCGATGGTACTGTATGGGAATCAGCGGAACTGGCTGGGAGCCACATTATCCGGGGGGGCGCCTGGTTGAACAACCCGCTGTATTGCCGGAATACGTTCCGAAACGTTTATAGACCGGATTATCGGGATAATTTCATTGGTTTTCGCCTGGCGCTTTCTGCGCAATAATCAAGTATTAAATTTCACCACGGAGGCACGGAGCCCACGGAGTAAATTCTCCGTGGGCTCCGCGCATCTTATGCTTGTCAGGCTATGTGGACACTCGTCCTACGACTCAAAGTCGTAGGACGAGTAAGATACCTCCGTGTCCTCCGTGCCTCCGTGGTGAAAAACAATCTACGGTGGGCGGCTTTAAAAATGCTTTTCAGCAACTTACCAGCCCATGACCGTCACATCACCCTTCACCACTTCTTCCGAGCCGTCGGCCAACTTCACCTTCAAATAGTAAACGTATACACCCAACTGCGCTTTTTTGCCGCGTGTGGTGCCGTCCCAACCGGGCCAGGCATTCGGGTCGATGGCGTTGTTCCACTGGTATTGCAGGTTGCCCCAACGGTCGAACACCTGCACGTCGGTAATTTCCAGCACAGAAGCGCCGGCATTTACCACCCAGAGGTCGTTTATGCCATCGTTGTTCGGACTGAACACATTCGGCACGTACAGGGCCAGCGATTTATCCACCGATACCCGGATCGTGGCTTGTGCCGTACAGCCGAAAGTATCCACAATAGTTACAGTGATAAATTCCGACTCCCGGGGCGCCCAGTTTTGCACCAGGCAATTGGCGCAACTGGTATCGGGAAGGGGTTGCCAGGTCAGGCTGGCCCAGTTGCTCAGGTTGGTGGTCGCCTCCAGTTGCAGAGGGTTGCCCAGCAAAACTGTGGTGTCGGCCGGCAGGGCAATGGTCGGCGAAGGTGGCAAAGTCACCGTGATCGTGGAATCCACCGTGCAGCCGTTGGCATCGGTCAGGCTAATGGTGTGGCTACCCGAACTGATCGAAGGCATTGTGCCTGTGAGGATATTGCCATCGAGCAACAAGGTGTACGGCGATACGCCACCGGCAGTGCTGATGGTGGCATCGGCAAGCGTATCCCCACAATCCAGCAGGTCGAGTGCGAGCGCGAAGTTGAGCGGAGGTGGGGCCGTCACCAATGCCGAGGTGGTGCTGGTACAGCCGTTGGCGTCGGTGAGGGTCAAGGTGTAGGTTCCGGCGCTGAGGTTGTTCAGGTCCGGGTTGATTGTGCTGTTGCTCCAGCTAAACTGGTAGGGCGGTGTGCCGCCGGAGGTTGTACTGGTGATGGCGCCGTCGGCCGAATCTTTGCAGCTCAGGGCAAAACCGTTGAAGGCCAACACCGGGTTGGCGGCCAGGCTGATGGCCGGGGGCGCTGTCAGCGTAACCGTCGCCGTGGTTGTGGCCTGGTTGTTCAGGTCGGTGACGGTGATGGTATAATTGCCTGCCGGCAAATTTTGCAAGAGCGTTGGGTTGTTCGGGTCGGTGATCTGGCCCGTGCCCGAGTTGCCCAGGTTGTTTTCCCAGTCGTATTGTAAGGGTGTTTGACCGCTCAAAATTTGAATGCTGAATATGCCGTCAGATCCGTCGGCGCAGTTCAGGTTTGTTCCAATCACCGTTAGCACCGGCCCGCAGGCTGCCGCGTCGTACAGCACTTCGGAGATCAACACCGAGTCGCAGCCCGCCTGGTTTTGCAATACGTTTACAAAAGTACCCGCCTGTGTGGGGTCGCAGGTGAATGAGCTGACAGTCAAAGTATCGCTGGCGCTCAGTGCCAGCGTCGTTACCACGATGGAATCGCAGCCATCGGAGCCCGTGTAGCTGATCTGTGTGGTGCCTGCTGAATCCGGGTCGCAAGTGAAGCCGCTGAGGAAGGTTATGTTGATCAGACTGGGATCGAACGTGACGGTGGTTATGGTCGTCGAGTCGCAGCCCGCTTGATTGGTCCAGCTCTGCGTAAACACACCCGCACTCATGGAATCGCAAGTAAGCACCGTCTGGTAGACGGTGTCAGCAAGCAGGAGCGAAGTTGTCGTAATGATCAGCGAATCACATCCGGCCTGATTCATAAGCAACAATTCAGTAGTACCTGCCATGTTGGGATCGCAAGTAGACGCCGTCTGGTAGACGGTGTCAGCAAGCACCAGCAAAGTAGTGGTAATCACCAATGAATCGCACCCGGCCTGATTCATCAACAAAAGTTCAGTCGTACCCGCCAGATTGGGATCGCAAGTAGACGCCGTCTGGTAGACGGTGTCAGCAAGACTAAACGAAGTAGTTGTGATGATCAACGAATCACACCCGGCCTGATTCATCAACAACAGTTCAGTAGTGCCCACCATGTTCGGGTCACAAGTCGACCCCGTCAGGTAAACAGTATCAGCCGGAACAAAACTGGTGATCATAATGACCAGCGAATCGCAGCCATCGGAGCCAGGGTAAACCATTTCCTGCACACCTGCCTGGTTGGCGTCGCAAGTGGTGAAATTCAGCAAGGTAGTATCCACCGCTGCCGGGTCGTAAATCACCGTGGTGGTGACGATGGAGTCGCAGCCGAATTGGTTCATCAGATTTTGGACAAACACGCCGGCCTGGGTTTGATCGCAGGTGAATTCCGTCAGGTCGACAGTATTGGAAGGCGCCAAAGTTGTGATTGTGGTGACAATACTGTCGCAACCAAACTGGTTTTGCCAATTCTGAACAACCGTGCCTGTGTCGGCGGGATTGCAGCTCGTTTCCATTAGGTTGAGCGTATCCGGTTGATTGACGGTAACCGTAATTTCCGAGGTAGCGGTGCAGGAAAACGCATTGGTGACGGTAACGGTATAGCTGGTGGTGTTTGCCGGGCTTACATTCACAGTGGCTGCATTGTCGGAATTACTCCAGACATAACTACCGCCGCCGGAAGCCGTTAGTGTAGTACCCTGGCCGGCGCACAAATCGGTGTTTCCACTGATCGTCGCCACGGGCGCCTGATCGACGTCCACCAGTGCCGAAGCTGCCCGGAAACAGCCGAAACTATTGGTGATGATGGCGACGTAGGTAGTCGGTACCGTTGGGCTGACGGTAATGGTGGCCGTGGTATCGCCATTGTCCCATTCGTACAGCACGCCGCCGGTAGCAGTAAGTATGGTGCTGTCGCCTTCGCAAATGAGCAGGTCGCCGGTTACGCCACCCATAACGGCGGGATTAATTGTAATGGTAAAGCTCATTGGCGTGCCGCTGCAACTGCCCACAACCGGCGTCGCGGTGATGGTGGCAGTTTGTGGTGTAGCCACATTGGCGGCGATAAAATTGATCGTTCCGGTGCCACTGGCGGCTAGACCGATGGCGGGGTTGTCGTTCGTCCAATTGACCGTAGCGCCTGCCGAGGCGTTGAAGCCGACCATGCTGGTGGTGTTTCCGCAAAAGGTGAAATCGTTGGGCTGCGCCAGGGTCGGCGCCGGACTGACGGTGATCGTGAAGGTTTGCGGGGCGCCGGTGCAAGTGGAAAGAACCGGGCTGATAAAATTTCCAAAAGCTACCGGGCTTGATGCGGTAGGAACCGTTGCGACCACCATACCAGTGGCGGTTTCGATCACCGTGACGTCGCCGGAAATAAAATTTGCCACGTACACCCAGTTGCCGTCGGGTGTAATGCTGATGCCTCTGGGGCTGTTGCCAATCCCAATTGTATTTATAACCATGTTGGTTGTGGCATCGATTACGGAAACGTCATCGGAATTTTGGTTGCTGACATAGACCAAACTGCCATCCGGGCTTACACAGATTCCCATTGGCCCTGCTCCGACGGGAATTGTTGCGAACACGTTGAGGGCAACAGCATCGACTACGGAAAGGTCGTCGGAGAATTCATTGCTAATGTAAATCCGGCTGCCATCGGGGCTCACTTCCAGGTCCTGGGGACCGTTTGTTCCCAGGGGAACCGTCGACAGGATGGTGTTGGTGCCGGCATCAATAACCGCCAGGCGCGCAAAGCCGAACTCGGCCACGTACACCCGGCTACCATCCGGGCTTACACCAATGCCGCGGGGTTGAGAGAGGCCGGGAATGGTGGCAGCGACCGTGTTGGTAGCGGCGTCAATTACGGAAACGCTGGCGCCTAACCAGTTGGTCACATATACCCGGCTCCCGTCCGGACTGACTGCAAGACCCAAGGGGGAATTCCCAACGGGAACAGTGGCAATGACGGTGTTGGTTGTCGCGTCAATCACGGAAACATTATCATCGAAGGTATTGGAAATGTACACCCGGGTGCCGTTCGGACTGACGGAAACACCTTGCGGGACATTGCCCACAGGAATTGTCGCAACTACCGTATTGGTTGCTATTTCAATCACTGAAACCTGGTCGGAGCCAAAGTGGGTTATGTAGGCATAACCGCCAAATCCGCCCTCCGGCGTCACCGTGATCGTCGCAGTTTCCGGCATGGTGACGTTGGCCGACAGGATATGAATATCGCCGGTGCCGCTGGCTGCCAGGCCGATTGCGGGGTTGTCGTTGGTCCAGGAAAATGTAGGATTGCCCGTGCCGGTAAACAGCACGTGGATCGAATCGCCCACACAAACGGCCTGATTGCCGGGGTTGTTTACACTTACGCCGGGGCTGACGCTAATGGTAAACGTGGCGGGTATGCCCGGGCAAACGCCGCCGGTTGGCGTTACGGTGATGGTGGCTGTTTCGGTGGCGGTTACCTGGGCGGAGGTGAAATCGAGATTCCCGGTGCCGCTGGCTGCCAGGCCGATTGCGGGGTTGTCGTTGGTCCAGTTAAAGGTGGGGTTGCCAGTTCCTGTGAAATTTACCATGACCGGTTCGCCGTTGCAAACGTTGACATTCCCGGGTTGATCCACAGTTGGCGCCGGGTTAACGGTGATGGTGAACGTTTGCGCAGCGCCGGAACAATTGCCGAGAACGGGCGTCACCGTGATGGTGGCCGTTTGGGCGGAGCCCACATTAGATGCCGGAAAACTGATATTGCCCGTTCCGCTGGCGGCTAAACCAATTGCGGGGTTGTTGTTCGTCCAGTTAAACGCAGGATTCCCCGTGCCGGAAAAACTGACGTCGACCGGATCGCCCGCGCAAACAGTCTGATCGGCCGGATCTACCACGGTGGGTGCGGGGTTAATGGTTATAGTGAACGACACCGGCGCACCATCGCAACTGCCGATGGTAGGGGTGATGGTGACCGTTCCCGTTTGTGTAGAAGTCACATTGGCGGCGGTCAGGTCGATATTGCCGACGCCGTTAATGGGCAGTCCGATTGCCGGGTTGTCGTTGGTCCAGTTGAAGGTGGCGCCGTTGGTGCCGGAAAGATTGATCAAAATGGATTGGCCGCTGCAAATGGAAATATTGGCAGGCTGGTTGACCGTGGGCGCCGGACTTACCGTGATGGTAAATGTTTGCGAAGCGCCGACACAGCCGTTTTCAATGGGGGTGACCGTGATGGTGCCGGTTTGTTGGCTGGTTACCAGCGGGGCGGTATAGGCAATGCTGCCGCTGCTGGCGGTGGGCAGGCCAATGGCGACATTGGTGTTGGTCCAGTTGAAGGTGGGCAAGTCGGTGCCTGTGAAATTGACGTTGACCACATCGCCGCCGCAAACGATCAGGTCTTGCGGGTCATTTACGGTGGGTGTGGGATTGATCGTAATGGTAAACGTGCGCGGCATTCCGGCGCAGGGGCCGATGACCGGTGTGACGGTGATGTTGGCCAATTCGGGGACAACGACTGCCGCTGCGGTAAAACTTATGGTTCCGGAGCCGGAAGCGGCCAGTCCAATGGCAGTATTGTCGTTGGTCCAATTGAACGTTGCGCCGGGTGTTCCGGCAAATGCCACGTTGATCTGCCCCCCGCCACAGGCATTCACATCGATCGGTTGTGTAACCAGGGGCACCGGTGTGACGGTGACGGTAAAGGTTTGCGCAGCACCGGCGCAGCCGTTTTCCGTAGGCGTTACGGTGATGGTGCCCGTTTGTACGGCATTGACGTTGGCAGCGGTGAAGTTGATATCGCCGGATCCCGAAGCCGGAAGCCCGATTGCCGGGTTGGAGTTGGTCCAGTTGTAGGTCGGGCTGGCGCCGGAGCCGGTAAAGCTTACGGCAACGTTATCGCCGGCGCAAACGGACTGGTTGGCCGGCGGGTTGAGGACCGGCGTGGGATTTATGGTGATGGTGAAACTTACTGCCGTGCCCATACAGGTACCGATGGTTGGGGTAACGGTGATATTGGCCGTTTGCGGCGTTGCCGGGTTGCTGGCGGTAAAGTTGATGCTGCCGGCGCCGGAAGCGGCCAGTCCGATAGCGGGATTGTCGTTTGTCCAGTTGAAGGTGGCGCCTGCTGTGCCGGCAAGGTTGATGTTGACTGCTTGCCCGCCGCAGCTGGTATTGTTGGCGGGTTG
The DNA here is from genome assembly GCA_020636075.1 of Lewinellaceae bacterium. Classification (GTDB taxonomy): domain Bacteria; phylum Bacteroidota; class Bacteroidia; order Chitinophagales; family Saprospiraceae; genus M3007. Next base: position 61,817 of record JACJYO010000004.1, read on the forward strand.
GTTGACGCTGGGCGTGGGGTTGACGGTAATGGTGAATTGTTGCGGCGGGCTGGTGCAACCGTTGGCAGTGGCGGTTACCATGATGGTGCCGGTTTGCACACCAGCGACGTTTGCACTGGTGAAATTGATGTTTCCACTGCCGCTGCCGGCCAGTCCGATTGCGGTGTTGGAGTTGGTCCAGTTGTAGGTCGGGTTGCTGCCGCTGCCGCTAAAAATAACGCTCACGGCCTCGCCACCACACACGGTTTGGTTGCCGGGCGGATCAACGGTCAGGCCGGGGTTGATCGTGATGGTAAAGCTGACGGCATTGCCGACACAGCTGCCGATCTGCGGCGTCACCGTGATGGTGGCTGTTTCGGTATTGGTTACGCTGGCAGCGGTGAAGTTGAGGTTGCCAGAACCGGAAGCGGTTAGTCCGATCGCGGTGTTGGAGTTTGTCCAGTTGAAGGTGGTGCCGGGCGGGTTGCCGGTGAAGTTGACCGCCACTGCTTGTCCGCCGCAAGTGGTTACGGGGGCAGGTTGGGTTACTGTGGGGGTGGGGTTGACCGTGATGGTGAACGTTTGGGCAGCGCCCGTGCAACCATTTTGGGCGGGTGTCACGGTGATGGTACCGGTTTGTGGCGTTGCCACGTTTGCGGCGGTAAAATTTATATTTCCAAAGCCGCCGCCAGAAAGGCCGATGGCCGGGTTGCTGTTGGTCCAGCTGAAATTGGGGTTAAATCCCGGGCTGTTGAACATCACCGAGACAGCGGTGCCGGCGCACACAGTTTGGTCCATTGGGTCGTCCATGACCGGGCTGGGATTGATGGTGATGGTAAAGTTGATGGGGTTGCCGGTACAGCTGCCCTGAACCGGAGTGACGGTGATGGTGGCAACTTCCTGCGCAGTTACGGCGGCACTGGTAAAACTGATGTTTCCGGTGCCGGAAGCGCCGAGGCCGATGGCCGGGTTGCTGTTTGTCCAATTGAGCGTGGCGCCTGCACTGCCGGTCAGGTTGATGTTGACTGCTTGTCCGCCGCAGGCAGTGGCATTGGCCGGTGTGTTGGCGGTGGGTGAGGGATTGACGGTGATGGTGAAGGTTTGGGCGGGGCCGGTACAGCCGTTTTCCGAAGGTGTGACGGTGATCGTGGCGGTTTGGGTGGTGGCTACGTTGGCGCTGGTGAAGCTGATGTTGCCGTTGCCGTTGGGGCCCAGCCCGATGACGGTGTTGTTGTTGGTCCAGTTGAAGGTGGGGTTGTTGCTACTGGTAAATACGACATCAACTTGCGTGCCGGCGCACACGGTTTGGTTGGGCGGGTCGTCCATGCTGGTGCCCGGGTTGACGGTGATGGTGAAGCTGACCGGGGTGCTGGTGCAACCTGCTTGTGTCGGTGTAATGGTGATTTGTGCGATCTGTTGGGCCACGACGTTGGCTGCGGTAAAATTAATGGTGCCGGTACCGGAGGCGCCGAGGCCGATGGCGGTGTTGTCGTTGGTCCAGGGGAATGTAGCGCCGGCCGAGCCGGTAATCGGGATGTTGAGTGCCTGGCCCGAGCAGGCTACCACATCGGCCGGGAGGTTGACAGTGGGGCCGGCAGTGATCGTTACGGTAAATTGTTCCTGATCGGAGCAACCTGCGGTGGTTGCTGCGTCGTACGCGTAGAGTGTGGTTGTGGTGGTGATGATGTCGCCTGGGTTGTATTGTGTGCCTGTGCCATTGGGACCGGTGAAATAGGCGGCATTTCCGCTGAGGTTGGTGCCGGTGATGGCGGGCAGGGTATACGACCCGCATTGGGATACGTTGGGGATGGGGTTGAGGTTGGGCGGCTGGGTTGCCGGGGAGGTGGGCGGTACGACGCAGCCGGCGTTTCCGTAGGTGTTGGTAAGCGGGAGGTAGTAATCGCCATTGTTACCGCTGAGCAGTGCCCGGTCGTAGGTCATGCTCTGAATGCAGGTGCCGGCGATGGAAAAAACGGTGGTACGGGTGCCGGTCCCACCATTGGTGAAGCCGCCGGCAGTTCGGGTGCAAGCGCTGGAAATGACGTAGACGCATTGTCCGGCGCCGCATAAAGTGCTGAAATTGTATTGGTTGTTTACGGAGTTGTTGCTTGTTTGCAAAACAACAATAGAATTCGGTGGAATATCCACACCGGGTCCCACAGCAATCAAATTGCTGCACCCGGTAAAGGCATTGATGTTGCCGGGTATCAGTCCACAAGGCGTTGGGTCGCCCGGGTCGTTGTTATTGTTGGTATTGATGTCGTTGTTGCCAGACCCGAGTATGTTGTTGCTTTGGTCGAAATCCAATTGAATATCGGCGGTATTAAACCCGCCGCCGGAGTGGATGATGATGAATTCATTCAAGTGTTCGGTAAAGCAGGCATCGACCATAATGGCTTCTACCTGTGGGCATTGTGCCAGGGCGCGGGTTAGCGTGAAAAGGATTAAGGTGCTTAGGACAAAATGGGTAGTGGTTGGGTATTTCATAGTGCAGTGGAGGAGACTGATTGCAGAAACAAGTTGGACCTTGGCGGAAAAATCGCAAACGATTAAAAGAGAACGGCAAAGGTAGGGTTGCTCGTTTGCCATTGGTTAATTTTGACAATCGAAATAATGATTTCTTCACCTTAAGAAGAAGCCGGCAGGGACTTTCGTGTATTTTGTGCGCAGAAAATACCTGTATCTTGAGGAAAATTTTGAAACGCTTACCATGCAAATTATTCCCTCTTTTGACTTAATGGGCGGGCGCCTTGTCCACCTTCGCCAGGGCGATTTTGAACAGAAAACGGAGTATCCGCAAGACCCGCTTGAGCTGGCGCAAGAACTGGAAGCGGCTGGTATCCGGCGCTTGCATATGATCGATGTTGATGGCGCCCGCGACGGCCGGCCGGTTAACTTGTACCTGCTGGAACAAATCGCTGCACATACCCGGTTGGAGATTATTTACGGGGGCGGGTTGAGGTCGATCCCGGCACTCCGGCAAGTATGGGATGCGGGTGCAGAAATGTTCACCGTAGGAAGTGTGGCAGTGCTGGCGCCGGATGAATTCAGAGCCTGGGTGGAACGCTTTGGCGCCGACCGGTTTTTGGTGGGTGCTGATGTGCGCGATCGGAAGGTGGCCGTTCATGGCTGGGTGGATCAGACGACCTTGCCGCTGTTTGATTTTATTACCCGACTGGAAAAACTGGGGGTGCACCAGATTTCAGTAACCGATATAGAACGCGATGGAGAACTGGCTGGCCCGGCGGTGGAATTATATAAAGAAATTCTGGATAAATTCCCCCAGGTTCAACTTGTGGCGAGCGGTGGAATACGCAATGTCGCCGACCTGGAAGAATTGCAGTCTATGGGGTGTTCGGGCTCTATTGTTGGCAAGGCTTATTTTGAAGATAAAGTACCGATTAAGTATTTTAGCATTTATTCAAAAACATAGATTTTTATATGTTTTTTCTATAAAAATCATCAGATGGTTTTTTTTGGCAGGCATAAAAATAAATTAAAGGTATTCGCTATTGTCTATAAGTAGATAAAATAGATTATTTAATTGAATTGTATAGAATTTTCTGGGGTTTAATTTAATAGTTTTTGCCAGAATATATACCTGGCTAAAATCGCTTGCTGTCCGGTTGTTAAACCGTGCCTAAACATGCCAGGCGTAAGGAAGCGGCGATATAGTCTGCGGTTGTTCAATCGGAGAATAGTGGCCCTCGAAAAAACAAGGTAGTGCAGCGGTCAGCCGGATGGTGTGTATCTGGTTTTTATGATGCATCCTGGAAAGGTTTGAATAAAACAGCGTAGGCATGCGGTGCGGGGCAGGCAGCGGATTGTTGTTTTGGCCGATCTTTCAGGTTTTGTCGCATACTTGCTGATACTTTCAAGGCGTGTTGGCGTGACTTGGCGGGATTTTTGGAGTGCCTTGTTGTCCTGAATGCTGATTACAGGCCTGGAAATTCCGCAATACTACCCGGAGCCGGGTGTTTGTCGCCAGATTGCAGCCCTTGGTTTTTACTATTTTTTGAATGGCGCGGGGCGCGGGTCTGGCATCAGGTAGTTGCCAAAATCAGAATTAGACAATCTTCTATCCGTCATGCTTATCAGGATTTTTTTCGTTTTTCTTTTCCTCCATTCGTTGGCCACTTCAGGTATTGCTCAAATTCACTATAAGTTAGGGGTTACTTCGGGTGTAAACGTATCATCGCTTAAATCAGATTTGTTCAATACCTCCTCCGGGCGTATTGCGCCTGTCATCGGCTGCTCTTTTGTGGTCAGCTGGCATGAACAGTTTGAACTCAACCAGGAGATTGTGCTTGCGTTTAAAGGTGCACAAGCCCGGGCTGTGTATTTCCGGCCCGAGCAAAAGCCGGAGGAGCACACCTATGCCTACCACTACAACACCTTTGAGACGGCTATTTTTGGCGGCTATCGCCCGGGGCGCGATGTCCCGCTTTTTTTGCAAGCGGGTGCCTATCTGGGCGCCAATTTTCATAGCCTTGACCGGGAGGAACGCGAGTTAATGATTGCTGATTATCAGGATATTAACAATGCGATTCGGGCGGTTGATTTGAATGATGCCTTTGCAGGCCTGGAGTTTGGGCCAGTGGTGGGCATAACAGCCGGTGATGGCCGTTTTCGCGCTAGTGCCCGGTATTATATGGGGATTCGGAATTTATACAATTACCTCGATTTTGTAGCAGCCGGCCCGCATATACGCACAAATTCGCTGCGTTTAAGTCTGACTTATTTTTTGCGGTAAGCAACGCTGCATTAGATCCATTTGTTGGCCGTTTGGAGGCTCAGCATGAAAACCTGGACAAGTTTTAAGTTTGGCAAGAAAGAAGCCTGAAAATTTGCAGGTGGAAAACTAGTCTGCTTACCTTAGCGCTGTTTCAAAAACCGTCCCAATGATCAGAATAGGATGTGTCTGTGCACATTCGGATGATGCATCAATCCTCGCTTCGGAACCAGTCCGCCAATGGGCAAACCGCTCCTGCCCGTGGGTTTTGGATCATATGCCGGAACCCATTGATACAACAGCGGTGGATATACTGCTACTGCCTGTTGATATCCTGAGTAAAAAGCCGATCCGGAACTTGCTTCCCGTCAAACCCTGGGTTATGGTATCGCCCCGGAAGATCGATGCTTTTAAGGCATGGCAACTGGGTGCAGCTTACTTTTTACTTCGGCCATATTCTGTTCCGGATTTGAAGCGTGCCCTCGAACGCGCCGAACAGCTGTTCTACTGGAATCGAGGCCTCATTCCGCCGCAATTTCAGAGCCCGGTGATTAACCTGCAACTGACCAAAGGGCGCCGCCTTTCGGTGCCGGTCCGGAATGTACTTTTCCTGGAAGCGGAAGGCGAGGTTACACAGGTTTATTCCGACCTTCCCGGACAGGAAAGAGTTACCGCAATCCGAAACCTTGGATACTGGGAGCAGGCCCTCGGCGACCCTCGTTTTGTCCGGGTTCACAAAAAATATTTAGTTAATATGAGTCAGGTTTCAGACTTGGATACTGGCCAATTGCAGGTTCGGCACTTTTGCCTTCCGGTGGCGAAAAGACGCCAAAAAGAGGTGGAAACACAGTTTTTTCAGTGGCGCAATCCGGGCGTTGGACCAGTTAACACCGTGTTAAACGGATAAGTCTTGCCGCTTGTGGCGAAAATTTGACGATTGTTGTTTTTTCACCATGGAAGTTTGAAATAAAATTTTACCTTCGCAAGGTGAAAGGTGATGCAATATCATCTTTACGGTTTCCATATGTTTTAGGCACCATTTTTGCGGTGCAAAGCTTCTGCGAACTCGAGTAGTGTGTTGTGATTCCAAAACTGATTTCCCGATTTCACTTTTAATCCACCTAGATTCGGAATTTATTTTTATCTGTAATACTAACAAAATTTTCAATCTCATGAAAAAAGTCTACGAGGCTTCTTCGCCTGGCTGTAGCCGTTTGTCGAAGGTAGTGATTGACCTTTTTTCGAGCAGAACAAATTCAGCGTTTTCCCGCTTGCTGATTTTGGTCTGCTTTGCTGTTTTTGGGGTTAGCTCCGTATCCGCTCAAGGCGGTGGATGCCCCGGCGGCGCCTGTACAATCACTTGCCCGCCAGACGTTTCGTTATGTCTGGCACCCGACAATTTCGGTTCTTCTGAAATTACAACAGCCTGGGTGGCTAACCACGCTTCAAGCCCTAATCCTCAATGTACGCTGTTTCGCGTATGGAAGGATGCAATGGGTATGGAAGAGCTCACTCAATCCATTTGGGTAAATTGCGATGACGTTGGTGAGCATGTCGACCTTTGGGTTTCCGTTGAGAAACCACTCTGGGTCGAGTGCCGCAGCTCACTCGTAAAGGTGCGCGTCCATATTAAGGATTGTGAACCGCCAGCTGTTGTTTGCCCGCCGATGGGTATGTACGTTTGTAACGACGATATACCCAGGCAGGGAGAACCTTCTCAAGATCATCCAGGTTTTTACCGGTTGCCCCTGGCAGATTTTCTGCAAATGGGTGGAACAGCCACAGATGCCTGTGGCTTGTATCCTTGGGTGTTTTACCGCGATATTCTGATTTCGCAAGATCCGATTTGCAAAACAAACCGGACTTATGAGCGCGAGTTTTGGGTATATGATGTAAACGGAAACCACAAAGGCTGTACTCAAATGCTTGTAGTATCAGACAATGTGCCGCCGGTGTTTACATCTGATCCAGCTGATTTGACGATCAATTGTAGTGCTTCAAACACGTTCAAAAATAATGAGATTACTGAATGGCTGGGTAAAAATACGAACCCGGGCAATCAGCCAGGCCAGGATGCAGTTGTTATCGACTACTGCGATGAGAACATGGTAATGATTCAAGCTACGCCCGGCAACGCTGGTGCCATACTTGCTCAGATGCCTGAGGCTTGCGATCCAAATCCCCGTGAGGTTATTGTAGTGTTTACCGCAAACGATGGCTGTGGTAATGAATCCACGCGTTCTGCTAAGGTGCGGTTTGTTGATTCTACACCTCCGACAATTGGAAGTTTACCCACTATTTACAAATTATGCATGGATGATGTGCCTGCGGCTGACCCGGATGGTGTTCCGGCTTCTGACAACTGCACACCTTCCGGTAAAATTGTTAAGGAGCATGTAGGCGACTATATTCAAGGTACGCCGGATTGTCCGAATAGAAAGACGATCCACCGCGTATATCGCGCGACGGATTGCTCCGGCAATTCCACAACTAAGATTCAACAGATTAATGTATATGATTATCTGCCGCCTTACTGGGATCCCATTCCGACATCGCTCAACCTCATGAACGTATGTAATGAGGCTGATCTGCTGTCTCAGGTAGCAACCTGGTTGAATGACAACGGTGGTGGAATTGGTAAGGACAACTGTGGTGTGGCTAATGTTTGGGCCAGCAAAACAGCACAGGAAATTGTTGACGAACTCCTTGGTTTCTGCGGCCACCCGCCCGGAAATACCAATATTTCCTATGTTACCTTTTTTATCAAGGATGATTGTGATATTCCCGGTCTTCCTATTACTACTTGGGTAACATTGATGGACAACGAGGCACCCACCGGTACTCCTCCGCCTAGCGCCATGTACAACTGTAAGGAAAATGTGCCTCCTATGAGCACATCCCAGGTGACGAATGTTTCGGACAATTGCGATCCGAACAGTGTGCTGGTTGAGATTGAAGATAACCCGGCCGCGCAAGACGGTTGCGTTAGCAACCCATTCCAGATCATTCGGAAGTGGAAATTGACCGATTGCGCCGGTAACGTTCGCTTCCTCACCCAGGTTATCCAGGTGAAAGATCAGGAAATGCCGAATTGGGATAATGCACCTCAGGATATTTCCATCAGCTGCGACAACCCGATCAAAGGTTCGCTGATCGAAGCTTGGTTGACCTTGCACGGTGGTGGTAGCGCTTCCGATAACTGCACAGGCGGTGTAACCTACACCCACTCGCCAGCTTCTGTATCCGGCATATTGGCTCAGTTGGGCCCTTGTGCTCCGATCAATGGCGAGAAGGTTGTAACCTTCACCGCCAAAGATGCTTGCGGAAATACACGTACTGCCACGGCTAAGGTTGTCATTTATGATAATGATGCGCCGACGGCAACTTCCGTTGATTCGGAATACAGCTGCTTCGAAGATATTCCGGCTGTTGACCCGGCCGTTATCACAGATGAAGATGATAACTGTACGCCTGCCAGCGATGTAAAAGTAACTTTCCATTCTCAATCAAATAACGGTGGTGCAGGTTGCATGGACTCCCCATATGTCCTGACCCGCTGGTATCAGCTCCAGGATTGCGCTGGTAATACCCGTACGGTATCGCACCGGATCCGGGTACGCGACATGATTGCGCCGCAGGCTTACTGCCAGGCGTTGATCCGCAATCTGGGCGCCAATGGAATAGTAACTGTTACTGCTGCTGAAGTTAACAATGGCAGCTTTGACAACTGCATGATCGACAAGATCCAGATTCGCCGTGGCGCTTCCGGTCCTTGGTACGATGCGTTGGATTTCAATTGCGACGACATTGAAAATATTCCTAACTGCGCTGCCTTACCTCAAATCGAAGGCATTGTAGAAATTCAAATGCGCGTTACGGACAAATGTGGAAACGAAGATTTCTGCACGACTACAGTAACGGTGCGCGATGTAACGCCTCCGGCAGTTGAATGTCCGGACGACCTGACGATCTACACCGATAATAATGGTGGCTACGATTGCAAAGCCAATGCTACCTGGACACATCCTATTCCCACCGACAATTGCACGGTGATGTGTATGGAAATGGAAGTTCAGAAAGAGATCAACGGTGTGTTCACAACGGTTAATCCGGCTAATGGTTTCCCATCTCCGGGTTTTGTAACCGATGTAATTGCACAAGCAGGCCAAGCTGCCGGCCCGTACCTTTTTGGTAAAGGCCCGTACTGCGATGATGACCAATATAGGATCATTTACCGCGTGCGTGATGAGCACGGCAATAACAAGCCGGGCGTTATGTGCATGTTTACTATTACAGTAAGAGATAATGAGGCTCCGCGTTGGAACGACTGTCCGGAAGACCCGATCGTAGCACAAGTGGTAACAGGAGACTGCTATCAGATGAAGTGTTACACGCGCCCGACAGCTTATGACAACTGCGAATATCCAGGTGGTCCTTGCCCGGCACCCACAGTGGTTGTTACGGTGAGCGATCCGACCATTATGATCAACCAGGTTGGCGACGAAGACTGCGCCCTGTTCCCGGTTGGTGTTACCTATGTATATTATACGGCTACCGATGCTATGGGTAATGTATCTACCTGCACGGTTGAAGTACGGATTTCCGATCAGGAGGCTCCGACGGCTATGTGCGTTGGTAACTTCACGGTTAACCTGGAGCCCGACGGTGATATCCAGTTGCAATTCGATGATATTGATGCACAAAGCTTCGACAACTGCGGAATTTGTATTAAGCAGATTAGCCGTGATAATGAAATTTACGGTCCGACTGTCGAGCTAGATTGCGACGATCTGGGTAACTGGGTGACCGTTTGGCTGCGTGTTGGCGATTGCTCCACACCTGCAAATATGGCTACTTGCTCCACTCAGGTTTATGTTGAAGATATGCAGTCGCCTGGTATTGCTGTATGTCCTGCCGATATTACGGTTGGCACAGATAACGGAGTTTGCAATGCCGTAGCAACATACGACGCGCCGTTGTTCAACGACGGTTGTGGCAGCCCGGTACAAGGTACTCTTACGGAGGGCCTGGCTTCCGGCTCTACGTTCCCGATTGGTGTAACGCATGTTCAATACTGCTACACTTCGGCAAGCGGTTACACGGTGTGCTGCGATTTCAACGTAACTGTTGAAGACGATGAAGCTCCGGTAATTACTTGCCCTGCTGATATCACCACGCTGACTTGCCTTGAAGCCTTGCCCGCACCAATGACGCTGGCAAACTTTGCAGGTACGCTGACTGATAACTGCGGTGTTTCGGCGTTGGATTTCAGCGACTATGACAACGACCTGACCCACTGTCCTTATGATGGTATTCGCACCATTGTACGCACTTACACTGCTTGGGATGCAGCCGGAAATTCGGCTACCTGCCAGCAAACCTTTAAATATTTGGAAGATACCGAACCACCAGTACTGAATGTCAAGCCGATTAACCTGCAGGTCGATTGTGCTGACGAAGTACCGCCTGTACCGACTCAAACGGCTACAGACAACTGTGGCACAGTTAATATTGACTTTTCCGAAGAAATTCAGCCTGGTGGCTGCGAAAACCAATTTGTTGTTGTACGCCTTTGGATTGCTACTGACCTTTGCGGTAACTCTTCATGGTGGGAGCAGACTATTACTGTACACGACGATGAAGCACCAGTGCTTGAGGTTACGCCGCTCAATACGCAATATGATTGTGCAGAAGATGTTCATGAAGCGCCTAAGCAAATCTTCAGCGATAACTGCGGTATTGCATATGAGAATTTCTATGAAACAGTAAATCCGGGTGAATGCCCGAACCAATATATTATCTATCGCCGTTGGGTGGTTGCTGACCTTTGTGGTAATACCGCTGAGCGCTGGCAGTCAATTACGGTGAATGATAATATTCCGCCGGTACTGCTGACTACTCCGCTCGATCTCACTCTGGAATGTTCGGATGAGGTTCCGGATGCGCCGGTTGGCAACGCTACCGATAACTGCGGTGTTGTATTTGTTGATTTCTCCGAAGATATCCAGCCTGGTGGTTGCGAAAACCAGTATGTAATCGTACGCCGCTGGAAAGCTACTGACCTTTGCGGCAATACAGATGAGCACTGGCAGTTTATCACTGTGTATGACGATGAAGATCCGGTGTTGTTAACTACACCGCTTGATCTGCATGTTGAGTGTGCTGAAGATGTACCGCCGGCACCGGTTGGTAACGCCACGGACAACTGCGATATCGTCTTCGTGGATTTCTCTGAGTCTGAAATTCCGGGCACCTGCCATAACCAGTATGTAATTGTACGTCGTTGGTTGGCTACTGACCTTTGCGGTAACACCGACGAACACTGGCAGCATATCACAGTTTATGATGGTAAAGCACCAGTGTTTGACCAGCCGCTTCCCGACGCAATCGTAAATGTCGATTGTGCTCAGGATGTTCCTGCTGCTGCTGTTTTGACAGCTACGGATAATTGCGATGATCAGGTGAATGTTTACTACAGCGAAGAACTCGTCCCGGGTGACTGCGATGATCAATTTAGCATCATTCGTACCTGGTCGGCTGAGGATCTCTGTGCTAACATCGTCCGTTACACGCAAACAATTAATGTGTACGACGACGAAGCTCCGGTTTGGGATCAGGCAGCGCCGGATAACCCGACTGTAGAATGTTCGGAAGATGTACCTGCTGTGCCGGTACAAACAGCTACTGACAATTGTGGCAACCCCGTTACGATGGACTTCTCTGAAGTAACTGTTCCGGGTACTTGCCCGAACCAATATCAGGTTGTTCGTACCTGGGTGGCAATGGATGCCTGTGGCAATGCAACTACCCGCGTGCAAACGGTAACTGTAAGTGACACTGAAGCACCAGTACTTGCTGGCCTGCCACCTGCAACTGTGAATGTCGAATGTTCTGAAAATGTACCTGCCGTAGCAGTGGTTACAGCAACCGATAATTGCGATGAACCAATCGATCTCGATTTCAATGAGGTTGAAGTGCCCGGTACCTGCCCGAACCAGTATGTAATTCTTCGTACCTGGTCGGCTGCTGATGACTGTGGCAACGCAACTTCATTTGTGCAAACCATTACAATAAGCGATACCGAGGCTCCGGTTTGGGATCAAGCTGCTCCGGATTCACCGGTGGACGTAGAGTGCTCGGAAGATGTACCTGCTGTGCCGGTACAAACTGCTACCGACAATTGTGATGTTCCGGTTGATATCAACTTCAACGAAGTGATCAACTGGGGTACTTGCTCGAACCAATTCCAAGTAGTTCGTACCTGGACTGCTGCGGATGATTGCGGCAATATTACTACCCGTATTCAGGTGATCAACGTAAGCGACACAGAGGCTCCGGTTTTGGCTGGTTTGCCAGATGCTGTTGTAGATGTTGAGTGTTCGGAAGATGTTCCTGCTGTTGCTAATGTAACGGCTACGGACAATTGCGATGTTCCGATCTATTTCGACTTCAGTGAGGTTGAAATTCCGGGAACTTGCCCGAACCAATATTCCATCACTCGTACCTGGACTGCTCAGGATGACTGTGGAAACAGCACATTCTTCGTACAAACGATCAATATCAGCGACACAGAGGCTCCGGTTTTGGTTGGTTTGCCTGATGTTGTTGTAAATGTTGAATGTTCGGAAGACGTGCCTGCTTTGGCAGTCGTAACGGCTACGGATAACTGCGACGTTCCGATCGATGTGGATATTGTTGAGATTGAAATTCCGGGAACTTGCCCGAACCAATACTCAATCACACGTACCTGGACTGCTCAGGATGACTGTGGAAACAGCACCTTCTTCGTTCAAACAATTAACGTGTTCGACGATGAGGCTCCTGTTTTTGGTCCCCTGCCCGACGCAGTAGTGAATGTTGAGTGTTCGGAAGACGTACCTGCTCTGGCAGTAGTAACGGCTACGGACAACTGCGATGTTCCGGTTGATGTTGAAATTTCTGAGATTGAAATTCCGGGTACTTGCCCGAATCAATATTCGATCACACGTACCTGGACTGCTGAAGATGACTGTGGAAACAGCACCTTCTTCGTTCAGACGATCAACGTGAATGATACAGAAGCTCCGGTACTGGTCGGCTTGCCCGACGCAGTAGTGAATGTTGAGTGTTCGGAAGACGTACCTGCTCTGGCAGTAGTGACGGCTACGGACAATTGCAATGTTCCGATCGATGTTGATATTGTTGAGATTGAGATTCCGGGTACTTGCCCGAACCAATACTCCATCACACGTACCTGGACTGCTCAGGATGATTGTGGTAATTCCACTTTCTTCGTTCAAACGATTAACGTGAGCGATACAGAGGCACCAGTATGGAATACGACGACCCAAGTAGTTTGGATCAACGAAATCCATTATGACAACGATGGTGGTGATGTCGATGAATTCATCGAAGTTGCCGGTACTACAGGTACAGACTTATCGAACTATTCCATCGTATTGTACAACGGGGCTAATGGCCTGGTGTATGGTACTATGAACTTGTTCGGCACACTTGGCAACCAAAGCGGCACTGGTTTTGGTACTGCATCCTTTGGATATTCACCAAATGGCATCCAAAACGGCGCACCCGACGGAATAGCCCTGGTGCTGAATGGCTCGATGGTACTTCAGTTCCTGAGCTACGAAGGCGCCTTCCCCGCTGTGGATGGTGTTGCTACTGGTATGATGTCGACAGATATCCTTGTTTCTGAAAGTGGCAGCGATCCGCTGGGTTATTCGCTCAGCCTGTCTGGTACGGGTAATGTATATGGTGATTTCACATGGAATGCCCCTGCACCGAATACGGCAGGCGCCATCAATACAGGCCAAACCTTTACTCCGGTTGGAGGTTTGACCCTGCCCTCAGATCTGGATCTGCAGTGTGGCGAAGACGTACCGATGCCAGTGGTATTGACGGCTTCCGACAACTGTGATGTTCCGGTAGATGTAGAGTACAACGAAACCTTCCTGCCTGGCTCGGGCCCGAATGACGGTGTAACGATCATTCGTACCTGGACGGCTGAAGACGATTGCGGCAACGCAATTGCCCATACGCAAACGATCACCGTGAATGACGCAGAACCGCCTGTACTCGTTGGTACACCGGATATCACTGTAGCAGTTACCTGCTCGGAAGATGTACCGGCTGTAGCACTGGTTACAGTAACGGACAACTGCCAAGGCACTGTTGATCTTGACTTTAACGAAGTTGAAGTTCCGGGTACTTGCCCGAACCAATACTCGATTATTCGCACATGGTCTGCAACAGACTTCGCCGGCAACACGGCTGTGTTTACGCAGACGATTACGATCAACGATACCGAGGCTCCGGTCTTCAGTTCAACGCCGACTACGCCGTTGAATGTGAAGTGCGCTGCTGAGGTTCCGGCTGCTCCGGCCATTACGGCAACGGATAACTGTAATGCTCCTGTCTTTGTTGACTTTAGCGAAACGGTTACTCCGGGTAGCTGCCTGAACAAGTTTACGTTGGTTCGCACCTGGGTTGCTCAGGATGATTGCGGCAACGAAACATCCATCCAACAGGTGATCAATGTAAACGACGACGAGGCACCCGTACTGGCTTGCCCGCTTCCGCTGACGGCTCAGTGCTCACCTGCCGAACAGCCGCCGTATGCAAACCTCACGGAGTTTGAAACTGCCGGCGGTACTGCTTCTGACAACTGCGGCCTGAATGTGAACTCATTTGGCTTGTTGAGCGAAGTTGCCAACGGTAATGTATATACCCGTACTTATCGCGTGGTTGACCAATGTGGCAATGCAGGTACCTGCACGCAAACGGTAACCGTTATGGATACCGAGCCGCCTGTATTCCTGAACTGCCCGGTTGGTCCGCTGGTATTTGGTAACGATCCTGATATGTGCTGGGCTAAAGTGAACTGGCCACAACCGGTTGCTGTTGACAATTGCAGCATCCCGACTGTGGTTCAAACCTCAGGTCCGACATCTGGTACTATCGTTAATGTTGGTACGTATACGGTTTCCTTCACAGCAACTGATGCTATGGGTAACACCGCAGTGTGCTCCTTCCAGTTGATGGTGATGGACACGCAGAATCCGGAACTTGATGCCGACATTGTTATGCCAGGCGATGTGACGGTAGAATGTGATAACGTTCCTGCTCCGTTTGTACTGACGAACAACGACGTTCATGACAACTGCACAGCACCGGAAGACTTGGTGATTACCTTCACTGAAGTTCGTACGGATGGCAACTGTAAGTTCAACTACATTCTTACCCGTACCTGGAAAGTGACTGACGAAGCCGGTAAAATGTTCGTACACACGCAAATCGTGACTGTACGTGACACCAAAGCACCGACAGCAATTTGCAAGGCAGCTACGGTTACCCTGGATAAGGCTGGAAATGGCACGCTGACGGCAGATCAAGTCAACAATGGCAGTTTCGATAACTGTTCCGCTCAGGCAGATCTGACCTTGTCCGTTTCGCCGAACACCTTTACCTGCGCTAACCTGGGTGACAATGTTGTTACGCTGACGGTTACCGACGAATGTGGAAATAGTGCAACCTGCACGGCTATTGTAACGGTTGTGGAAGGTATTGCACCATGCACACCGCAATACTCGGTAGTTACATCCTGCATGGGCATGGGTTCCATGGGCAATGCTACGACACTTGAGAATGGCCAGTTTATGGACCTGATCACGGTGAAATCGCTGGCAATGCAAACCTGGACGCTGACGGCTAACACGGGTCTCTACTCGACTTCAAGCCCAGCGCCTCCTGGAGCACCAGTAGCTCTTACAGTTGGAACAACTTTCACAGCCGGTACGGATGACGGTATCGACAACGATAACGACGGTCAGACGGACGAGGCTGATGAGATGATTTACTACACGCTGAAAGGTGTCCATGTTGAATGTGTTGGCTACTCGATTTCGGTAGGCAATAACGTGGGCCAGACAGGTACGATCAGCAATAAAGCTTGCTATCCGACGCCATACTTTACTAACCTGAACGATCCGTTCTGCCTGAATACGCCACCATTCACGATTGAAGTGGGTGAGATTAACGGCGCACAAGGCACAGTGATTGATGTGATGGTTAATGGCGTACCGACGACAATCTTCGACGCCGGTGCCTTGGGTCTTGGCTTCCATACTGTAATGGCAACGTTTGACGCTGGCGCCGCTACAACCAACTTGGTTATCAATGGCGTACAGGTAGGTGGCACAATGGCCGAAGCTTTGGCTGATCCGGGTTGCAAACAGAAAATCACGAAGATTGTACAAGTAGTTGCAACTCCGACCACTATCGCTTGTAATGATTTGGTAAATATCTCGCTCCACAATGACGGTGGTGACTGCGTATTTGTGATCGCGCCGGATGATGTCCTTGAAGGCACCTATCTGTGTGATGATGACTACTCCGTAGTACTGACCTATCCGTTTGGCACGCATACCTTCAACCCGCCGAACCGTATCGATTATACGCATATCGGTAAGACCCTGAACTTCAGCCTTGTTCACGCAATCAGCGGTAACGTATGCTGGGGTCAGGTTAAAGTTGAAGATAAAGAGCCACCGGCTTTGGTTTGCCCATCTGACATTACGATCAAGTGTAGCGACCCGACCAGCACGTCTTTCACAGGTTCTCCGATTGTTTCGGATTGTGATACTTGGACAAGTGTTGATACAGATGATTACACTGACTTTGGTTCTTGCTCCGATCCGCGTGCTGAGATTATTCGCACCTGGTTGGTAACAGATAAATCTGGTAACCAGTCTTCCTGCACACAACGCATTACGATTGCTCCGTTTGACCTGGCTGATGTTCAGTTCCCGGCAGATGTGACACTCAATTGCGAAAATGTGAATAGCACCGATCCGTCCTCTACAGGAGTACCGACAATCAATGGTTCTCCGATTGGAACTGGTGGTTTGTGCATGGCTTCGATCAGTAAGACTGACGAGATTTATGACATTTGCCCGGGTAGTTATGAAATTATCCGCACCTGGAAAGTACGCAACATGTGTCTTGCCGTTGCACCGGGCAACCCGATTGAGCACACGCAGGTAATTAAGGTCATCGACACCAAAGGCCCGACCTTCACCTGCCCGGATAATGTTACTGTAAGCACGGATCCGTTCGCTTGCTGCGCCACGGCTAACTTGCCGGATGTAATTATCCGCGAGGCTTGCTCTAACATTACTGCACTGACCTACAAAGTTGTTGGCCAGGATATTACTACTGGCAACCTGATCATTATTGAAGGTACAGGTTCGCTGAGCGATTTCGCTGGTAACAACCACTGGGATCCGGATACAATGGCTGTATTTGGTTACACACAATGTCTGCCTTTGGGTGACTACACTGTGACCTACACCGCTGTAGATGGCTGTGGCAACGTATCGAACTGCACCTTCACCATGACTGTTGAAGATCAGATTCCGCCAGTTGCTGCATGTGATCAATTCACGCAGGTGGCACTCGGCGGCGACGGTATGGCATTCGTGAATGCTTATACTTTCGACGATGGTTCCTACGACATTTGCTATGATGTGCACTTCAAAGCACGTCGTATGAATAGCAATGACTGCCAGACCAGCACGCAGTTCCACGATCAAGTGAAATTCTGCTGCGATGATATCAACGACACCATCCTGGTAGTATTCCGTGTATACGATGTACCAGTACCGAATGGTTCTATTGGCATCGATGCTTTCGAAGGACACTACAATGATTGCATGGTTAACGTCTTCGTTGAAGACAAGATCAAGCCGCTCTGTAATGCTCCGGCTAACGTAACGGTCTCTTGCGAAAACTTTGATCCCAGCCTCTGGGCTTATGGCTTCGCAACTGCCGCCGACAACTGCTGCATCGACACAATTACGGCAACATCCAACTACACCTTCTTCGATACGCTTTGCTCGAAGGGTACAATTACCCGCACATTCCGCGCCTTCGACTGTGGTGGCTTATCCAGCCAGTGCACGCAGCGCGTGTTTGTGAACTACGAACAGGATTACTGGGTGAAATTCCCGAACGACGTTATCGTAACTGTTTGTAACGGTTCTGGTAACTACGGCGAGCCTGAATTTAACGGTGAAGATTGCGAATTGCTGGGTGTATCCCATGAAGATGAAATCTTTACAGTTGTTCCGGATGCCTGCTTCAAGATCGAACGTACCTGGACTATAATTAACTGGTGCACGTACAACCCGAACGCAGGCTGTGTTGATATTCCGAACCCGAACCCGAACGCAACGTCGAATAACCCGGCCAACCTGGTAGGTCCGACGATCGCTCCACTGGGTACGCCGCAACCTTGGACGCCGACGAACGTACGTGTGAATCCGACCGACCCGCAGACCACCAATTACTCGGTGTTCTACCATGGCGGTACTTACACGGACTTTGCAACCGGTCAACAGATTACGGTACCGGGTATTGCTAACAACAATTGCTTCCGCTACAAGCAGATCATCAAGGTGATCGATACGCAGAAGCCGATTGTTTCGGATTGCCCGTCTAGCCCGGTTGAGGTTTGCGATATCACACCAAATAATGCACAATTGTGGAATGAGTCTTACTGGTATGACAATACGACCATGAGCCATGACCTTTGCGAGGCTCCGACAGATCTGACCATCACCGCTACTGACCTTTGCTCTGGCGCTGCTGTAAATGTTAAGTATCTGTTGTTCCTTGATCTGGATGGCGATGGTAATATGGAAACAGTGATTTCCAGCACTAACCTGCCAGGCTTTAACAATGTGAACTTCGGTAATGCTTCGAATCCGAACTTTAGCGGCGGTACACCGCGTCAATTTGACGAACGTCCGGTATTGCCGAACCAGAAGTACGGTTTCACATTGCAAACTACCGTGAGCGGTACAGATAAAGTTGCTTCTGTACGCTGGAATACACAACAGCAACCAACCAACTACGTGGTACCTGAACTACCTTATGGCACACATAAGATCAAGTGGATCGTGGAAGATGGTTGTGGTAACGAAACTGTCTGCGAATACACCTTCGTTGTGAAGGATTGCAAGAAACCGACAGTTGTATGTCTCAATGGTTTGAGTGTCAATATCATGCCGACACAGATGATCACGCTCTGGGCAAATGACTTCCTCCAGTACACGGAAGACAACTGCACTCCAAGCAGCAAACTGGTCATCGGTATCCGCAAATCCGGCACCGGTACGGGCTTCCCATACAACCCGGATGGCACACCACAAACCAGTGTAACATTTGATTGTAATGAACTGGGTACGCAATTCGTCGAACTCTGGTCGATTGACCTGGCCGGTAATGCCGACTACTGCGAAACCTATGTGATTGTACAAGACAATAGTGGCTTCTGCTCTAACAGCGCCGGTACAGTAGCCGGTAGTCTGAAAACAGAAGTTGGTAACGGTCTTGAAGATGCCAACGTTGAACTTGAAGGATCGCATCCGGCACTGCCGCCGACCAGCATGTTCAACCTGTCGAATCAAACTGGTGACTACCTGTTTGCCGGTGTACCATACGCAGGTGACTATACAGTGACGCCAACCAAAGACAACGACCCGCTTAACGGCGTATCGACCTTTGACTTGGTGCTCATCAACAAGCACATCCTGGGTCTGGAGCCACTCAACAGCCCGTACAAAATGATCGCTGCGGATGCGAATAACAGCCGTTCGATCACGACGTTCGATATCGTTGAATTGCGCAAACTGATTCTTGGCCTCTACACTGAACTGCCAAACAATACTTCCTGGCGTTTCGTAGATAAAGACTTTACCTTCCCGGATCAGCAGAATCCGTTCTCGACTATCTTCCCGGAAACGAAGCAGATCGCTAACATGCTTGCCAGCCTGGACGCTGAGGACTTCGTATCGGTGAAAGTGGGTGACGTGAATATGAATGCTGTAACCAGCAGCCTGATGAGTACGGAAGATCGTACTGATGGCACGTTGTTGTTCGATGTTCAGGATCGCACGGTGAAAGCCGGTGAAACCTTTACGCTGAACTTCCGCGCTGCCGAACGCGCTACAGGTTACCAGTTCACCCTGCACTTCCCGAATCTGGAAGTAATGGAAGTGGTTCCGGGTACTGAAATGACGATGAATAACTTCGGTGTCTTCAACAGTGAGCACAGCCTTACAACGTCGTTCGATAACGAGCGCACTGTAGGTGAGTTTGCTGTAACCTTCCGTGCAAAAGCTGCCGGTACATTGAGCCAAATGGTGACTGTATCCAGCCAAATCACGAAGGCTGAAGCATACGATCTGGATCGTAACCGTCAATCCGTAGCCTTGCGCTTCAACGGTGCCAACGGTTCGACAGTCACAGGTCTTGGCTTCGAATTGTATCAGAACCAACCGAACCCGTGGATGAACAAGACGCAGATCGGCTTCTACCTGCCTGAGGCAACAGACGCTACGCTGACGATCTTCGACGAATCGGGTCGCACAGTGTTCACACAAACCGGTGCATTCGGCAAAGGCTACAACGCATTTGCAATCGAACGTGCCCTGGTGAATACTACAGGTGTACTGTACTACAAACTCGAAACAACGACTGACAGCGCTGTTAAGAAGATGATTCAGACGAAGTAATTTGAAGGAATACCGGGAGGCATAGCCAGTGGCTTTGCCTCCTTTTTACGCGGGCCATCCTTTTCAAAAAGGATGGCCCGCATTTTTTTGCCCGGCGGTAGAAAGAAGGCAAGACATTCGGAGGAAAAAGGAGTAATAAAATGCCGGGCTTTTACGCATAAAAAACATGAGTCATCCCTGAGGGACGTTACTCATATAACCGCCGGAGATTTCAAGCAAAATCGCGTTCTTTGCAAGGCTAGCCAAAGGTGTAGATCGGCCTTATGCAAATCCCGATTTTGCGAAATCGGAGGCGGTTTTTAGCAAAACCTTGTTTTTTTTGATTTTTTGGTTCTTTTTTGCATCAAGGCAAAAGAACGACACGATGTGCCGCTCTTTTTCGTCTTTCAAATTAGTTACTGAATGGCCCTACTTTTTGCCAAACAACCCGCCCAGAATTTGCCCGAAGAGGCCGCCACCGCGTTGCGGTTGCGCTTGTGGCTGATTACCTCCCAATACACCACCAAGAACCGAACCGATCAAATCGCCATACCCACTCGATTGGGCATTCTGAACCGAACCCATGAGGATGTTGGCCAACCCACCAAGGTCAAGTCCGCCATTGCTGTTTTTAGCCCGGCCAAGCACACCCATAACAATAGGCGCCAGAATAGGCATCAGTTTCATGATTTGATTGATGTTAAGGCCGGAATTCTGACTAATTTGTTGTGCAGCAACTTCCTGGCGATCACCTAAAATATGTCCTAGGATACCTGCACCATTCAGTGCTTTGGCAGCAGACTGGTTTTCTGTTTGAGACATATTGCCAACCATACCCGCCAGATCATCAAGGATACTGCCATCATGGTCGCGGTCAAGGGCCGAGGCAAGCGAAGCAAGTCCTGATGTATTGGTTGCATTGGTAGCCATACCGCCCAAAAGCGTTGCAAAAATGCCATTGGCTGCTGTAGCCGTTTGCTCCTTTTCTGCACCAATCTGTTGGCTGATTTGACCGAGAACGTCATCTGATAGTTGGCTTTGGAGTACTTCCATTAAATTCATAACTGGAAATTTGTAGTGTTTTGAGAAAAAATGAATGCGTGTAAACTATTACCGCATGTTGTGAACTAGTAACTTGCAAACATGCTTTAGACGCAAGGTATTTCAAAAGCAATCAAAATTGATGCAATATTTTTTCAAAATTTGGGCGTAGCAGCGCTAAATTGCCTCTGCGCGCAAAATATTTCCACTTTATCGAGTTAATTTTAGGAAAAACATGAATTTTACACTGGCCGCTGTCCAACATACTACCGTTTTATAGCGTTCACCGAAATACCGATCGACTCTAATGGATTACCGCGCTGCCAAACGATATATTCTGGCCAAATTGCGTACAGAACTTTCCACAAAACTCTACTACCATGGTATGCACCACACCTTGGACGTACTTCGGGTAGCGAGAGATTTGTGTAAAAGTGAAGGGGTGCACGGGCATTTATTAAAATTGGTAAAAACAGCGGCTTTATATCACGATGCAGGATTTGTAAAAGATAAACACGCCGGACACGAATTTGAAGGCTGCATCATGGCCAGGGCTACATTGCCCAAATTTGGATATGTAAAGGATGATATTGAGACGATTTGCGGCATGATTATGGCCACCAAGATTCCCCAGTCTCCAACTAATTTGCTCGAAGAAATAATTTGTGATGCCGATCTGGATTATCTCGGCCGGGCCGATTTTTATCCGATTGGACAAACCTTGTTTATGGAATTAACGGCCTATAAACTGATAACCGGAGAGCAGGCATGGAACCGTTTACAAGTGAATTTCCTGACCGCGCATCATTTCCATACTCGCACGAATATTCTTACCCGTGAGCCACTCAAACAGCGCAATCTTGCTAGTTTAAAAAGCCTCGTTGCCAGCTATGACGAGGTCTGACCGCTTACGCTAACCTTTTTTATTATGCCAAGCCTTCATGTATTGCGCGCCGAAACACCCGGTTGCGCACACCGGAATCATTTAAACAATGCAGGTGCTGCACTGCCTCCAAGTCAGGTGCTTCAGGTTATGCAGGAGCATCTCAATCTGGAGGCCCGAATTGGTGGATATGAAGCTGCAGACCAGGTTGTGGAACAATTAGCTGGCTTCTACCAGGTCATGGCACAACTTCTGAACACAGATTCAGGCAACATCGCTTGTGCTACCAGTGCAACAGATGCCTATGCCCGGGCCCTGAGCGCCATTCCCTGGCAAACAGGTGATGTAATCCTTACCACGGAGAATGATTACGTGTCCAACCAAATCGCATTTTTAGCGCTGAAAAAACGCTTCCAGGTCAAATTGCTGCGTGCAAAAGACAGTGATGCCGGTGGCGTCGATCTGGATGATATGGCGTACCTGATCCGACAACACAACCCTGTTTTGGTGGCAGTGACACATGTGCCAACCAATAGTGGTCTGGTCCAGCCGGTCGAAGCAATTGGTAAACTTTGCCGGGAACACGACTGCTGGTACCTCGTAGACGCCTGCCAGTCGGCAGGCCAAATGGCGCTCGACGTACAAAAAATTGGCTGTGATTTCCTGTCCGGTACGTTCCGCAAATTTTTGCGTGGGCCACGTGGAACAGGTTTCCTGTTTGTTTCTGACCGGGTATTGGAAGCAGGACTGGAAATGCTACTACCAGATATGCGCAGCGGGCATTGGAGTGGCCCCGACACCTATAAACCAGCGGCTGATGCACGTCGCTTTGAATATTGGGAAATGTCAGCCGCACTTATTTTGGGGAGCAAGGCAGCCGCAGCATATGCGTTGCAGACTGGCATGGATTGGATTGAGCCCCGTGTCCGCAGTTTGGCAGCGCAGGCACGGTTGGAACTTAGCGAATTGCCTGGCGTGCGTGTTTTGGACCAGGGAGCCGACCTGTGTGGGATAGTAACGGCTTATTGCGCAGACTGGGAGCCGCGGAAACTGATGGCCTATTTGTGGGACCTTCAAATTAATGCGCGCATTACTCCCAATTATGTTGCACGTATTGATTTTCCAAGAAAAGGCATCGAGTGGGCTTTGCGTATTTCACCGCATTATTACAATACCGAAGCAGAAATTACGGCAGCTGTGACTGCTCTAAGTAATTATCCGAAATCCTGAGCTTCAGGATAATTCCTGACCAGGGAACTGTACAAAAAACGTAGTACCCACGTCGGGAGTACTTTCCGCCCAAATGCGACCCCGATGTTGCCGGACAACCATGGCAGCATAACTCAAACCCAACCCATGCCCCTTGACATCATGCCGGTCCCCCTCTTGTACGCGGAAGAATTTGTCGAAGACCTTATCCTGTAGTTCCGCCGGAATACCTATGCCATTGTCGCGAACCGTCAGCCGGATTTGGTCTTCAATTTTTTCAAGCGAAATAAAGATCTCCGGGTGTTGACTGGTGTATTTCAGCGCATTATCGAGCAAGTTGAAAATAACGCTCGACAAGTGGAGCTTATCTCCGGAGAGTTGAAAGGATTCTGTTTCCGGAATGTGAACGTGGACACCAGCACCGGCGCGTTCCGCTTGGAGCTGCATGGCAGATACCACCTGGTGAATTACCGGCGTCAGATCAAAAAACTCTGTTTTCAAACGAGTCTCTTGTTCTTCAAACATCGACAGCCGTAAAACCTTTTCTACCAGCAGCGAAAGCCGGTCCAGTTCCTGTTTCGAGTGTTGAAGGTATTCCCGGCTTTTCTCCGGGTTGTTGCGCATATCAAAGCCGCTCAGGGCTTCCAGCGCTACGCCAACGGTAGTGATCGGCGTTTTCAATTCATGCGTGATATTGCTGATAAACTCACTTTTGAGCCGGGTAAGTCGTTGCTGATGGCGCATGCTTCGGTAAATCAGCAGAAACGCGGCAGCCGTAACACCGAACAACAATAATGCAAACCCCAGTGCGGGAAGAATTTGGCGCAGCAGATAGGCTTGGTAATGTTCAAAATAAGCAGCATAAACCTGATGTACCAACAAACCTGCCACTACTGGTTTGGTCAAAATCCCGCCGGACGGATTGCTGAATGGAGGTTTGTCCTTGTAAACAATGTCAAATTCAAGTGGAATTCCGGAAGCAAGCAAGTTCTCCCGATACGTTTTCTCCAGTCTTAAAATCGGGATGATATTTTTTTCCAGTTTAAAAACCTGCCGGCCTGATGCAGGCAACTGGAACTGCCCGGGCAAACCAGTCAAGACCTGATCAAGACCAGCAAAGGAGGTACTGTCATTTAAACCGGTTTGCACGACGTATACCTGGAATTGTTGGTTGTGCGGAACGCTGTCGGCCTGTAGCCAGTTTCCAGTGCCTGCCGAATCGAACCGGACCAGGATTTTAGTGCTGGATTCCACGTTCATGGCCCGCAATACCGAATCACCGGGAAATTTTTGATCCGTGGTCCGAAACTCAAATTTTCGTTTTACCCGGGCAGGCTGGTCTGGCTGTATTTCCAGGCTATGCATACTTTGATGCAGCATACTATCTTGCAAGGCCGCAACAGACTGTTGAAAAATATAATTGGTTTCCTGCTGCAGCTTCTCGTATTGCTCCCGCCAAATCCGTTGCAGCCAAAGCCCTTCAAATATACCCAGCAATACCAGGCTGATGATGATGAGCGCTATGGACCTGGTTTTTGTCATTAATGCAATTTATACTTCGGGAGTAACATGAATTGGGAAATTCAAAAATACCGGATTTTCTCAGTGTGGCTTTCGGTGATTAACCTAAATTAACCTTAAATCAAGGGCGCTTAACATCCGGCCTGAAGCTCCGGATTTACCTTTGTAAAAAAAATCATGCTTATGAAACTGTATATGTTACTTTTTTGGCTGAGCCTGGGCCTTTCATGGGGCTTGTCAGCTCAAGGCACTACCGGTATAATCCAATTTGAGGAAAAAATGAACATGCACCGAAACCTGCCTGAAGACGCAGGCGACATGCGTGCCATGATCCCGGAATTTCGCATTATGAAAAGCGAGCTGTTGTTTTCGGCTACCGAAAGCCTGTATCGAAATGTGGAAGAAGAGGAAGAGGAAGACGAAATGAGTGGTGGCGGTATGGTCATCCGGATGCAGCGTCCGGAGGCAAAGTTTTACAGAAATTTGTCGACCAGCCAGCGGGTTGACCAGCGGGAGTTTATGGGAAAACGTTACCTGATTGAGGGAACCATTGACCAAACGCCCTGGAAAGTCGGCATGGAAACCCGGGAGATCCTTGGGTACAATTGTATGCAGGCAGTGTGGGAAGATACAACTGCCGACCGCAAGCGTACCGTCGTGGCCTGGTTTGCGCCCGATATTCAGGTATCATCAGGGCCCGTAACCTATGGCGCTTTACCGGGCATGATCCTGGCTGTCGATATCAATTCCGGTGAGTTGCAGCTTACGGCAAAATCGATCGAGCTGAAGGCGCCAAAAAAAGGAGAGTTGGAAGCGCCATCCAAAGGTGAAAAAACCACTCAGGAAGAATTTCAAAAAATGATGGATGACCGTATTAAAGCAATGGGGGGAAGCAACGGCCGCGGGATGCGGATTATTCGGAATTGAGTCCGGCTTGGAACGTATTCAAATGACCACAAAAAAAACCGCCTCCGGAGCAAACTCCAGAGGCGGTTTTTTTTATAAAAAATCGATTTATTTCTGCTCAATATCAGCGTCGGCAGTTTTCGCTTTGGAAGCGCAGCAGGATTTTCCGGCGCTGGCGCCTTTTGCACAGCAGGCTTTGGAAGCACCTGCAGCGCAGGATTTTTTCGTCATCCCGGAAGTAGCGTTGGCCGAAACTGTTTTAGGAGCCACATTTACAAAGGCATCACTCGTTTCGTCGTACTTAACGCTGACAAATTTCACATTACCCTGAGCATCCGATTCTTTACGGACATAAGCAACGGTACCGTCATCAGACATCCGTTTTTCAATGGAAGCATCGGCAGCAGCAGCTTTATCAGCTTTCATGCAGCAGGCTTTGGAAGCACTGGCGGCTTTGCCCTGACAAGTTTGTGCGTCGGCAGCAGCAATGCCCAGCGCGAAAAGAAACGCGAAGAGAAATACACCTTTTTTCATAGTGGGAAACTTATTTTGTGAATCAAATTTGCATTTTTATAAAACGGCACCAAAAGTAATAAGTCCGGGGTATATTTCAAGGTTTTTGGTAAACCTTAACAGAACCAAATTCGGGCATTTCTGCTACTTTCGCCAGTAAAAGTATCGAAATAATTATGTCCAAGCGAAAATCTACAAAACCCACCAAAAAGCAAGCCTTCCGCAAGCATGGCCAAGACCCGCTCAAGGTCCGGCAAACACCGGGGCTTGGCGGGCCGGCCACCACTGGGCCGGCCTGGGTAGGTTTGCTGGCTGCAGCACTCGGATTTATCTTGTACATGAACACATTCGGGCATATTTACTGCCTGGATGACTACTCGGTGATCAAAGAAAACTGGGTGACCCAGGGCGGCCTGAAAAACCTGGGCACCATGTTTTCAACGGAATATCGGTATGGCGCCTGGAATAGCCCCGGCTCGCTGTACCGGCCTTTTTCACTATTGATCTTTTCGTTGCAATGGCAACTTTCTCCGGATAACCCGGCCGTCGGACACATCATGAATGCCATCATGTACGGCCTTTCCGGCTGGCTGCTTTGGATCACCTGGCGGCGGGTGCTGGCAGCGTTTCATCCGATTATTCCGGCCCTGGCAGTGCTGTTTTTTATGGCACATCCGGTGCATACCGAAGTGGTGGCCAATATCAAAAGCCTGGATGAAATATTGGCACTGTTGTTTTGTACGGCATCGCTGTACGGCATTTGGCGCTATCTGGAACAGGAGAACAAGAACTGGCTGGTCATGGCCGTGGCCATGTACACCCTGGCTTTGTTCTCCAAGGAAAGTTCGATCACCTTCCTGGCGATCTTCCCGCTGACACTCTGGTTTTTTACCGACCGGCCGTTGGGCCAGATCGTACGCATCGCCGCGTTGTTTTTGGCCCCTGCTGTGATCTTTTTGCTGATCCGGCACCAGGTGCTGGCTGCCCAACCCTTTGAAGAACGCTACTCGGCACTCGACAATTTTATCGTGGCCGCCAAGGACCGCGCTGCTCAACTTGCCTCCGCTTTCATGATGTGCGGGCGCTACCTGAAAACATTGATTTTCCCGCATCCGCTCGTTAGCGACCTGGGCTATCCGCAATTGAAGCCGGTGACCTTTGGCGATTGGCGCGCCCTGGTTGGCTTTTTTACCTACGGCGGGATGTTCATTTGGGCGCTGTTCAACCTGCGCAAAAAGCATTTCCTCGCGTATGCTATACTTTTTTACCTGGTAACATTTTCGCTGTTCAGCAACGTGCTCATGCTTATCGGTACCTCCTATGGCGAGCGGGTGCTGTACGCACCTTCCCTCGGTTTTGCGCTTGCGCTGGCCTGGGTTTTTGCTACAGTTTTTAAACTAAAAAAAGAAGAAAACACCACCGCAGCGGCGCAACTGCGCAACCCGAATGGCAAAGGCACACTGGTTTGGGGGCTTGCCGGAATTGTGTTGTTAGGGTACAGTGTAAAAACAGTTTTGCGCAACCCGGCCTGGTATACCAGCTACACGCTTTACAAAGCAGATATTTCCAAGTCGCCCAACTGTGCCAAACTGAACTACCACATGGGCATTGAAACGATTAAGGAGGGGATGAACGAAGACACCGGGCAGATCACCGATACCACATGGGTGAATAAAGCCATCGATTATTACAGCCACGCGATCGAACTTTTTCCTACCTACCACGATGCCTTTGGCAGCAGGGGACTTGCGTACTTCCGGTTGGGGCAGCATTTTCAGGGACAAAACAACCTGAACCAGGCTGCGGCTAAATACGACCTCGCTTATACCGATTATCAGCGTGCGCTGAAACACCGACCTAACGACGACAAGGTGCTGTCCAACATGGGCTTCATTTACTTTATCCGACAGCAGTTGGATTCGGCTGAAGTCGTTTACCGCAAATCAATTGCTATTAACCCGCGCTTTATTGATGCCCGCCGCAACCTGGGAGCCGTGCTGGCAATGAAAAAACAATTTCCCGAGGCCATCGAGCAATGGCAGGAGGGGCTCAAATACGAGCCGGAGAATCCCACACTGCTGCAATACATCGGCTCGGCATACAATGACATGGGGCAACCCGAAAAAGCGCAACCCTGGCTGGAGCGCGCGGCCGCGGCACAACAAAAATGATGAGGCTGTATCAAAAGAGAGAATCTGAAATGCCCGCCGTAGAATATCTTTTCACCACGGAGACACGGAGGACACAGAGAATTTAACTCCGTGTTCTCCGTGTCTCCGTGGTGAAAATTTGGAATCGTCTGCGCGTGCGAGGACTTATGATACACCCTCCTAAGAATTTAAAACGCCGGACTGACAAAGAGGGGGGATGAAAGATCACCTCAACTCCCAGGTTTTCAGCCCCCCAATGAATTGCTTCTCAGCCCACCGATTTAACGTTTCTCAGCCCACCGATTCATCGGTGGGAAAAAAGAATAAATGCAACGCGAGTTTTTGCTCAACATCCTGTTCCTGGTCGCGATCAATCTGCTGATCAAGCCCTTTTTTATCTTCGGCATCGACCTGACGGTACAAAACCGCTTACCGGAAGGGGACTACGGCTTGTATTTTACCCTGCTCAATTTTACCTACCTGTTCCAGATCCTGAACGATTTCGGTATTCAGAATTTTAACAACAGGCACGTCAGTCAGCATCCGCAGTTGTTGCCCAAGTACTTTCCCAACTTGTTGGCGCTAAAATTTTTACTGAGCACAGTGTACATCTGCCTGACCCTGCTGGCAGCCTGGGGCCTGGCAGGATATGGCCTGCGGGAACTGCCGCTGTTGTTCATTTTATTGTTCAATCAGGTACTGGCGCAAGGCGTGCTTTTTTTGCGGTCCAATATTTCCGGACTGGGCTATTACCGGCTCGACAGTTTTTTGTCGTCGCTCGATAAATTGCTGATGCTGGTTACTTGTGGACTGCTGTTGTGGGGTATGCCGCAAGCAGCACTTTCGGCCCAATCGTTTGCACTGGCACAAACGGTGGCCCTGGCGCTGACAGCTGTGGTTGTTGGATTTGTGTTGCATGGGAAAGTCCGGTTGTCGCTTCGCCCCAGCTGGTTGCAAAACTGGCGTGCCGGACGCCCAGCCCTACTTGCTCTTTTTCGAAAAAGCCTGCCCTATGCACTGGTCATTCTGCTGATGACGGCGTACACCCGCCTCGATGCCGTGTTGCTCGAACGCCTGCTGCCCGACGGGCGCCTGCATGCCGACGTGTATGCCAGTGCCTACCGCCTGCTCGATGCGGCTAATATGTTGGGTTTTTTATTTGCTTCGTTGCTGCTGCCCATGTTTGCCCGCATGCTGAAACGCCGCGACGATGTGCGGGCACTGGTGTCGGTGAGTTTCAAACTGATCTGGGCGGGAAGTGTGGCTTTGGCTGCCCTGGTATATTTTGCCCGAATCGACCTTATTCAACTCATGTTGCCCGAACGCGCCACCGCTTACCGCTGGGAAACCCTCGGGCTGCTGATCTGGACCTTTGTGCCGGTTTCGGCAACCTACATCTTCAGCACCCTGCTCACCGCTGATGAGCGACTGATGCAAATGAACCGGTTTTTTGTGGCTGGCATTGTCCTGGACGTGCTGCTCAATATTTTCCTTATTCCGCATTTTCAAGCACTTGGCTCGGCTATGGCAACACTGGGCACGCAAATGTTTATCGCTACAGCGATGGCTTTTTTGTGCATACGTTATTTCGGATTCCGGCCTTCGGCCAAAGGGCTGGCGCAAACACTGGGCTATGCGGGATTTGTACTGGCCGGCGCCTGGTGGATTTTTTCCTTTTCGGAATTAACCTGGACAACCCGGGTTGGGCTGGTGTTGGTTTTAGCCTTTGCTGGGGCGCTGATATTCCGGCTGCTGGATTTTTCAAAGTTGCGGCGCATGGCCGAACTTGCCTGAGCGGGGAATCAGGGAGTGACAGGTGATAGCCGAATGTTTGTCACCCCCACTCTTTTCCCTAAATCCACCGGATTACGCAACCCAGGGAGGTGTACACCTTTTCAAATTTTTCTTTTCTAATTTCCAATTTCAAATCAAAAGGATGTTTACAAGACGTTCAATTTGAAATTTGAAAAGAAAAATTGGAAAGTTGAAAAGTTGTACACCCCCTCTAACTGTTTAATCTGATGGGGCTTGCGTTGGCCAGAGCTCACCAAACCAACTCCACCGCCTGCTCCAAGTCCGGGTGTAAACTAAGCGCCACCGGGCAGGTCAGGGCAATATGTTCCAGCAGTTTTTTGTCGGCATCGGAGTAATTGTTTTGGGGCATCAGCAAACGTACCTCAATGCGGCTGATCCGGCGCGGGTCGGCAGCCATGATCTTGGTCACCTCAGCGCGTGTCCCGTCGATGCTGATTCCCCGATCGCGAATGCGAATGGCCATAGTGGTCAGCATGCAGGCGGCCAGGGAAGTGGCACACAAATCGGTGGGGGAAAAAGCCTCGCCTTTGCCCTGATTGTCGGGTGGTGCATCGGTGGTGATCGTGATGCCGGAGAGCAGGTGTGTCAGTTCGCAGTTGAGGGCCGTGGTGTATTTTACAGTTGAAGTCATGTCGTTGGTTGTCCTGTTTTTCGAAAGGCGAAGAAGCCGTTGGCAAAACTAATTTTTCTGTACTTTGTGTGAGCGATTTCCACCTGAATTTGTTTTGCCCATGAACCAATGATACCAACAACAGCATGCTAAATTTAACCATTCTAATTGCCGGAGGTAGTGGTATGATCGGTACCCGGCTTACCCAACTGTTCCGGGCAGGCGGCCATAAGGTGCGCATCCTGAGCCGGCACCCGGGAGAAGCCGACGAATATGCCTGGGATCCCGCGGCAGGTACCATCGACGACAAGGCCGTAGCCGGCGCTGATATCGTGATCAATCTGGCCGGCGCAGGTATTGCCGACCGGCGCTGGACGCCCGCCCGTAAGCAACGGATCATCGATAGCCGGGTGCAAAGCGCGCAACTGCTGCTCGATACGTTTCAGCGCCTCAATCACACGCCCAAAGCCTACTTGTCGGCAGCCGGGGTCGGGTATTACGGCAATGCCGGGGAGGATTGGGTCAATGAATATGATGCTCCGGCCGACAGCAGTTTTTTGGTGGAATGTTGCCTGGCCTGGGAAAAAGCAGCCGAAAAAATCGGTGCAGCAGGCATTCGCACAGTCATTTTCCGTACGGGCATTGTGCTCGATAAATCGGGCGGGGCTTTGCGGGAAATCATCAAGCCTTTGCGTTTTGGCCTGGGGGCCTATTTTGGCGACGGGCAGGCCTGGTACTCCTGGATTGCGCTCGAGGATATTTGCCGGATGTTTCAATGGGCGGCAGAAACCCCCGACATCGAAGGCGTTTACAATGCCGTGGCGCCGCATCCGGCGCGGAATTTTGACTTGGTAAAAGCGACAGCGTCTGCAATGAAACAAGCTGCTATCTTTGCTCCGGTGCCAGCGTTTGCGCTGCGCTTGCTTTTTGGTGAAATGGCAGATGCAATCCTGTTCAGTACGCGGGTATCAGCAGAGAAAGTCATTCAAGCCGGGTTTCATTTTCAATATCCGGTACTCGATGCCGCCTTGGCCCATATTTTGCAAAAAATTCCTAAGCAGAACACCCTATGACGCGTAACCTGTTGTGGATTCTTGGTATCGTTGTAGCCCTGGCATTGGGTTATTACTTTGCCGATATCGTTGCTTTTGTATTGATAGCCTGGGTGTTGTCGATGCTGGGAACACCGCTGATGGCTTTTTTTCGGCGTCGGATTCGTTTTCGGAAATGGCAGTTGGGTGACGCCGGTGCTGCAACGCTAACACTGCTTTCATTTTACCTTATTCTGGCAGGTATTCTATTTCTTTTCGTTCCGACTATTGTTGGCCAGGCGCGCCACCTGGCTTCTGTAAATTACGAGGAGTTGGGACAAAAACTCGAAGGGATTTTTGCCAATCTGGATACCAGGTTGCATGGATGGGGGATGCTGGATTCGGGACAATCACTGGGTACCCGAGCGCAAGAAATCCTGTCCGAATACTTCAAGCCAACCATGGTAGGTGATTTTTTAGGCGGGCTGATCTCCACTGCGGGCAACCTGGTTGTCGCATTGGGCTCCATCTCGTTCATCCTGTTCTTTTTTCTGAAAAACGATTCACTGTTTACGGATATCGTACTCTCGTTGGTACCCGATAGCCAGGAACATCAGGTGCGCCATGCGGTCAAGCGTTCGAGTATCATGCTGACCCGTTATTTTGATGGCCTGGTCATCCAAACAGCCAGTTTTACCACCCTCGTAGCGGTGACGCTCTGGATATTGGGTGTGCCCAATGCACTGCTCATTGGCGTGATGGCGGGACTGCTCAATATTATCCCGTATGTAGGCCCGCTGCTGGGCATTGTCGTAGGTTGCTTTTTCACCATCTCGCATTACATCGAGTCGGATTTTGCGCTAATGGTCACGCCCCTCATTAAAGTAGTGCTGACCATCCAGGGCGTTCAGGTTCTCGATAATAATTTTATCGGACCGTACATCATGTCGAACAGCGTCAAGGCCCACCCCCTGGAGATTTTTATCGTCACGCTGATTGCCGCTAAACTCGGTGGCGTGGTGGGGATGATCATCGGTATTCCGGTGTACACCGTGCTACGGGTAATTGCGCGGGAATTTTTCAGCGAAGTAAAACTGGTGCGACGACTCACGGGGAGTCTGGAAGATTGAGGACCTGTCCGGGGCAAAAAATGCCGACTCGATTTAGAAAATCTGCGTTGATCTGCGGCCTTTTCTGCGCCAATCTGCGGGAAGTTTGCTTCGTCGGGCTTAATCACTTACACCCGCAAAGTAAATTATCCGAATAATTCTGTTTGATCAGTTTAAATGCCTTCCGGTAGGGATACCCCCGGCCAATGCCGAGGTTTTCGGTTTTTATGGTGTAATAACAATCAAAACCGATGACACTTTTCCCTTCCTTCAATTCATTCGGATCGCAAAACGGATTGGGAATGGTGTTGCAATCGGTAATGGTGAGATCGGCCAGCACATTTTCCAACACGTACTTCGGGTCTACGCCAAACTCCTTGGCCAGTGCCCAATCGACATCCGTTGCAAAGCGGCCGCAGGGCTCGCCGTTGCGGATGATGCTGTCGGGCCGGATGGTGAAGTTGTTGATGAAAAAGGAGTGGATGGTGGCCAGTTTTTTGAATTTGGGATTGGTAGAAAAATCCAGTTGGTGGTAAGCCTCCGTGAAGGTTTTCGTTTCCTTGTCAAAATACGTTGGCGATAGGGGAGTCTCCTCCGTATCTACCCAGATTTCGTTGATCAGGTATTCATAACCCAACAAATGAATGCCTTTGCCCGTGATATTCTTCTGGCTTTTCGCGCACTTCATACGCACATCCGAGCTTTTGGCCAGGTAGTACACGCCCGGTCGCTTGTTTCCCGGCAGGGGTAATTTGTATTCGGCTTCCAGGGCCCAAACGCCCTCGTAGGCGCTGCAGGGGCAGTAGTCCTGTACTTCCGATTCGTTCAAATAGGGCGAATCGTAGGGTGTGTTAAAATCGCGGTCGAAATACCGGGCCAGCGGATGCTCCAGGATTTCAGCCTTTTCAAAACGGCCCAGTTTTCCATCCATAGCAAAAAAATAGGTCAGCACCGAGCCGGCCAGAAAGGTAAGCAGGCCGTATAGCAGCACTTTGTTCCGTACGGCCTTGTTTATGCCGCTTCGGGTCTGACGGAGCGTTTCGTTGAGTTGGTTGGTACCGGACTCCAATTGGCGTTTTTCCGCTTCAAGCGTATCGAGTTTCTCCAGCAGAGCAATGTTTTCAATTGACCGCATATACATGCCCTGCGTTGCCGTTCCGGAAATCAGCTTGCTAAACTGGCTGGCACTAATGCAAAGGTCTTTTGCAATATCGCCAAAGGAGGACGTGCCAAACTTGGACGTCAGCAAATCCCGCGTCCCGTATTTCCGCTCCAGGGCCTCCAAAAATTGATCATGCAAATCCAACGCCATCTAAATGTACGGTGTAAAAAAGTGTAAAACGGTATAAAATACTATAAAGTCAAAATTTTAGGCAATTAAAAATTTTTGATGCTTAAAATCGCAAAATATGTTTGCAGTATGCGATGTTCGAAATTTTTGAAGCGTACTATCAAAAGTATTAAAATTAATCTATTCAAATCGACCTGCCGGGTCTGCTCACGGTAAGTTTTGCCTTTAGAAAATTAATGTCCTGAACCTATGCGATACCTGCCCGACACAAAACGAACTGGATTATTGCTTGGACCGGCACTTTTTGCGACGGTATTGCTGTTTTTTCACCCCAAAGGCTTGTCGGCAGAAGCCAACGCGGTACTGGCAAGCACGCTCTGGATCGCCACCTGGTGGATCACAGACTGCATCCCGCTGGCCGTTACTTCTATTTTGCCCATTATCCTGTTTCCGCTTACCGGAGGCATGGGTATCGAGGAAACAACAGCTTCGTTCGGGCACCGCTATATTTTTCTGTACATCGGTGGTTTTATCGTGGCGATTGCCATTGAACGCTGGAACCTGCACAAGCGCATTTCCCTGATGATCATCAACCTGATCGGGACGAATCTGAAAAGCATCATCCTTGGGTTTATGGTGGCCACGGCTTTCCTGTCCATGTGGATTTCCAATACCGCCACTGCGGTGATGATGCTACCCATCGGTATGGCCATTGTCACGCAGCTGAAAGACAACCCCAAAACCAAGGAAGATGAAAACCTGATTTTTGGGAAGGCACTCATGCTTGCCATTGCGTACAGCGCCACCATCGGCGGCATCGCAACGCTGATCGGCACCCCGCCCAATTTGGTGTTGGCGGCCATGGTTCAGGAGTTGTACGGTGTGGAAATTACATTTTACCAGTGGATCATTTTTGGCTTGCCGATCTCAGCGGTGTTGTTGCTGCTTTGCTGGAAATACCTGACCACTTATGCATTTGAGTTCAAACAAAAATCATTTCCCGACGGCAAAGAAGAAATCAAACGCCAGCTTAAGGCGCTGGGCAGCATTAGTTACGAAGAAAAAATGGTGCTCGGCATTTTCGTTTTGACAGCCATAACCTGGATTAGCCGGTCCTTTTTGAACCGCTTCATTCCCGCTTTGGACGATACCATCATCGCGGTTGCCGCGGCGGTTTTATTGTTCACCATTCCGGCTTCAAAAAAGAAAAACCGGGCGCTGGTTACCTGGCCGGAAGCAGTGCGTTTGCCCTGGGGTATTCTGTTGCTTTTTGGTGGCGGCCTGGCCCTCGCTGAAGGTTTCAAATCGAGCGGGCTGGCTACATACCTTGGCCAGCAACTCACCCTGCTGGAAGGCGCATCGCTTCTGGTTTTGTTGCTCGTGGTAATCGCTGCAGTCAATTTTCTGACCGAAATCACGTCCAATATTGCCACGACAGCTATGGTGTTGCCCATTCTGGCGCCACTGGCACTGGTCATGAACGTCCACCCATTCGGGCTCATGGTGGGTGCTGCCGTGGCCGCTTCCTGCGCATTTATGCTTCCCGTAGCCACTCCACCCAACGCCGTCGTATTCGGCGCCGGCTACCTCACGATTCCCGATATGGTTCGAACCGGCTTCCGGCTCAACCTGCTTTCGATCATCTGCCTTACGCTTGTTATTTATTTGCTCCTGCCCTATTTGTGGGGATTTAGCCTCGATGCGTTCCCGCTCGAGTTCAAAAAACAACATTCGTTGAACTAACCTTTCAAGTTATGAAAAAACGTAGACCAATCATCCTGATCGCCTTGCTCGCTCTTTTGGGGCAGGCGATGTATGCCCAAAAAGTCGTTTCCGGCCTGGTGAGCGACGAGGAAGGTGTCCCCCTGATTGGGGTTACTGTCCAGGAGTCGGGCACCATAAACGGAACCAAAACAGCCGTGGATGGGACGTATTCCATTACGCTATCCACCGAAAATGCCGCACTGACATTCAGTTATTTCGGCAAAGAACCGGTGACACAGGAAGTAGGCGCCGCATCGGTGCTCAATATTACCCTGCAGGAAAAAGTGGATTTGCTGGATGAGGTCGTCGTCACGGCGCTGGGTTTTGAAGAAAACAGGGACGAACTGGGTTATGCCAGTTCAAAAGTCGGCGGCGCCACCCTGGTGAACTCCGGCGAGGCAAACGTGCTGAACTCCCTGTCCGGCAAGGCATCCGGCGTGCGGATTTCCCGAAATTCCGGCGACCCGGGCGCCGGGGCTTACCTTCAAATCCGGGGGATATCGACCATTACCCGTAACAACCAGCCGCTCATCATCCTGGACGGGATACCGATCAGCAATGATGTGCGTGGCAACAGCGACAGCGGGGGCTCCAACCAGGAGTCGCGCCTGAACGATATCAACCCCAACGATATCGAGAGCATCTCGGTACTGAAGGGGGCCTCGGCAGCGGCGTTGTACGGTACGCAGGCCTTAGGCGGTGTCATCCTGATCACCACCAAAAGTGGAAAGTTTGCCAGCAAGCTGAACGTACAGGTCCGCTCGACGTATTCCATGGACATCATCAACCGGAAATACCCCTTGCAAACCCAATTTGGACAGGGTGACAATGGTGTATTCGACCAGCGTTCGCGCGATTCCTGGGGCGATAAAATTGCCGACCGCCCGGGTGGCGCCGATGAGTTCAACACTTCCGGCCAGTTTTATATCGATCAGGATGGCGCGGTGTATTACCCGGTTTTGAACAAAAATTCACACACCATTTACGATGATTCCAATTTCGACCAGATTTTCAGCAACGGCCATTTTCTCGAAAACAGCCTGACCCTGAGCGGCGGAAACGAGCGCAGTGCCGTGTATTTTAACCTGACGGATCTGGACCAACAGGGCATCATTCGCAACAACTCGGACTACCGGCGCACCTCTGCACGCTTCAATTCCAAGTACCTGCTGACAGATAAAATCCGCTTGAAAACCACCGCTAATTACGCGCGCACGGGCTCCAACCGCATTCAGAAAGGCGCCAGTTCCTCCGGCCTCTACCTGGGTTTGTTGCGCACACCACCTGATTTTGACAACTCCGGCTACCGCGGCGATTTTTACGCCAATCCCACTGCTTCGCCGGTGCCCAACCGTCACCGCTCGTACCGCGAATCGCTGGGCGCCGACAATACGCCCGTGTACAACAATCCGCGTTGGACCATCAACGAACAGGAAGACCGGGCGCAGGTCGACCGTTTCATTACCAGCTTCGAACTTACAGCCTCCCCGTTGCCCTGGATCGACCTGATCGGCCGTGTAGGCATCGACCATTACACAGAAAAGCGCAATCAGTTTTTCACGCCGGGCTCGGCCTCCGGGGCCTTTGCCTCCGGCTATTACGAACAACAGATCGCGTCGAACAGTATTTTTAACATGGACTACATCGCACGGGCGACACACAAACTGACGAAAGACATAGACGGTGAACTGCTGGTCGGTTTCAATTACAACAGCCGGACGTTATCGGTCAACGGGGTGGAAACCACCAATTTTATCCAGTTTGCCGATGTGGCCAGTGTGGTGCGCGATAAAGACAATGCGCTCCCGGAAAACGTGACCACCACCAGCTCGCAAGGGCGGGAGCGTACAGCAGGCGTTTACGGTTCACTCAGCCTGTCGGGTTGGGATATGCTCTACCTGACGAGCACCCTGCGCGTCGAATCGGCATCTACCTTTGGCGATGCTTCGGACAATACATTTTTGTTTCCTTCCACTTCGCTGGCCTGGCAGTTTTCCAAACTTGGCGATCTGGAGAGCGATGTGTTTTCCTTCGGGAAACTTCGTGTTTCGTATGGTGAAGTGGGTGTTCAGCCGGCCCGTTACAACACCTCCAACGTGTATGTTTCACCCAGCTTCGGCGACCAGTATGGCGGCAACCTCAACCTCGGTCTCTACGGCAACGGCGGTTTTGTGCCCAGTGCTAACCGCGGCAATTCTGCTTTGCGTCCCGAGCGCAAAAAAGAATTTGAGATCGGCGCCGACCTTCGTTTTTTGAACGATCGCCTGTCGCTCAGCGGCACCTACTTTTACAACAAAACGGAAGATGTGCTCCTTGATTTTCCGGTAGCCAACTCCCGCGGATACAGCGTGGTGTACACCAACGGCGCCGAAGTAGAGAACAAAGGCGTAGAACTCGATCTGGGTTACACCATCATTCGCAAAAAGAATTTTTCCTGGGATATTACCGGCACGTTCACCAAAGTGAAAAACAAGGTGCTCGATCTGGCCGGTGTGGAGTCGATCAATTTGGGTGGTCTGGCTGCTGCCAACTCCCGGGCCGTCGAAGGCCTGCCCATCGGTGTGATCTGGGGCTCGCGTATCCTGCGCAACCCCGACGGTTCGATCATTTTTGATGAAAACGGCTTCCCCGAGCAGGATGCCCTTGAGGGTGTGATCGGCGATCCCAACCCCGACTGGCAAGGCTCGCTGATGACCGGTTTTCACTACAAAAATCTGACACTCAACATCCTGTTCGAAACCTACCAGGGCGCCGACATCTACGCAGGCACCAAGTCGGTGTTGCTGGATCTGGGGCGCTGGGAAGACTCGGGCAATGAGGTGACCGCTACCCGCAACCTCAAGGAGTTCAATGGAAATATCATCAACATCGGCGAAACCTTCCGCGGCAAAGTGTACGATTTCGGTGCCGGTCCGGTTGCGCTCACCGAAGCCTGGTACAACGGCGACGGCGGCTTTTTCAGCAACGGCAACGACGAGATTTATATCGAAGACGGCTCCTGGACCCGCTTGCGTGAGATCAGCCTGTCGTATCGTCTGAACTCGAAATGGCTCAAAAAACGCACCGGCTTGAGTTCCGTTGAATTGATGGCTACCGGACGTAACCTTGTCCTCTGGACTGAGTTTGAAGGCAACGACCCCGACACCAACCTTTCAGGCATCAGTGTGGCCCGCGGGCTGGAGTATTTTAACAACCCGGGCACGCAATCCTATGTGTTCAGCCTGTTGCTTAATTTTTAAAATTTAAAACCGACCGAAATTATGAAACACCTGATATACATATGTTTTACCACGCTGCTCGCCACCTCTTGCAGCAACCTGGTCGACGGGATCAACGACGATCCGAACAACCCGACCAGTACCTCCTATCAGAATATTCTGACCGGCGCCGAAGTGGGCAACATCATCCTCCAATCGGGTGAAACTGCCCGGCGTGCCGGCATTTTTTGTGGCTACTACACCGGCATCGACCGGCAGCACCTGGGCTTTGACCAGTATTCGGTAAACACCAGCGACTTCAACAGCCTGTGGTACGATGCCTACGTCGATTCTTACCGCAACGCATTGGAAACAAAGAAAGCGGCAGAAACTGCCGGCATTGGCGGGGTGACCATCGGCATCACCCAGGTTTTGCAGGCGCAGGTGATCGGCACCACAGCCGCCCTGTATGGGGATATTCCTTTCGAGGAAGCCGGTCGCATTGAAATTGAAAATCCGCGCTACGAAGATCAACGCGCGGTGTACGACAAGTTGCAGCTCCTGCTCGATGAGGGTATTCGCAACCTGGAAACCGGAACAGGACGGCCTGCCGGAGGCTCCGAGATTTATTTTGACGGCGCGCCGGGGCCCTGGATTCAGGTGGCCTACACGCTCAAAGCCCGGTATTACATGCACACCAAAGAATACGCAAAAGCCTACGAGGCTGCCGGCAAAGGCATCAGCGCGCGCAACAACGCCATGTATGCACCCCACGGTACCGGTAATCAGGAGTCCAACCTGACCTACCTGTTTTTTGCCGTCGAAGTACGCGGCGCCGACGTGAAAACCTCCGATTTTATGGCCAGCCTGGTACACCCCGACATGGTAGCCAGCCCGAATTTTAACAACTATCGCGGCAATGCCAAAACGGATGAAACCGGTCGTTTCAACTACTATTTCCTGACCAACAGCGTAGGCATTCAGCCCAATACCATGAACGGTTTTGCTGCGCAAACGGCTCCCGCACCGCTGGTGACGTACGAAGAAAACCTGTTGATCCTCGCCGAGGCGGGCTTTCGCACCCAGGGCTTTGATGTAGGTCTGAACCACCTGAACGATTTCCGGGCTTACATGGCTGCGGGCGGTTACATGACCAACGTAAACCCGGCACAACTAAAATATGAAGCCTACGTAGCAGCAGACTTTGCCAACGGCGGCATGGAAAATACCGACGGCCTGAGTGCTAATGACGCACTGCTGCGCGAAATTCTGCAGGAGCGCTACGTTACATTTTTCGGCCAAACCGAAGGCTTCAACGATACCCGACGTACCGAAAAAGAAACCACGGTGCGCGTGCCGGTGCAGCCCAATGTGGGTAGCCTACTGCCGCAGCGTTTTCTGTACCCGCAAACTGAGATTGACCGGAATGCGAACACGCCCAGCCCCATACCCGGATTTTTCGAACCCACAGATGTAAACAAATAAATCCGGACGTCATTTATGGCACGCATGCATTTTCGCTTCATCGTTTTTATTATCGCCGTACTGCTGGCGCCGGCATTTGCGTCTGCGCAGCAGGGCGATACCTTGCGGGTGCTCTTTGTGGGCAACAGTTTTACCTATTTCTGGAACCTCCCGCAGGTGGTCCAGGCTATGGCTACCAGTCAGGGCAAAGCGATCATTACCCGCCAGTCGACTGCCGGTGGGTCAAGCCTGGAGGATCATTGGAACGGCGCCAAGGGCCTGAAGACGAAAGCCCTCATTGAGGCAGGCGGCTGGGACTATGTGGTGTTGCAGGATCATAGCCAGCGACCCATTGATGCACCGGAAAGTTTTATGGAGTACGGGAAAAAATTTGGCGAATTGATCCGGTCAAAAGGCGCCGAACCCTTGTATTTCACCACCTGGGCCTACGCCTCGAACCCGCTGATGCAACCGGCCCTGACGGAAGGTTATGCCAAACTGGCCGGCGCTATGCGGGCCGATCTGATTCCAGTGGGGCCGCTCTGGGCTACGGTGCGCCAGGCACGCCCGGATCTCGACCTGTTTTTTGACGACAAACACCCGACTGCCGTCGGTACGTATTTGATCGGGCTGGCTTTTTTGAAAAAACTGACCGGCCTGCCACTGGGGAAAATTCCCGACCGGATAACGACGACCGACAATTCCGGCGAACTGACCTATCTGTTGTTTGTGCTGCCGGAAGACGGCGATTTTCTACGGCAAATTGTTGGGGAGTTTGATTTGGGGAAGGTGGTTGAATGGCAGAAATGAGTCAGCAAGAAATTCTATGGATGAAAAAATGAACAAGAGTTTTTGTCAACCCCATCGCCATAGCTATCAACATGAAAAGTATTAAAAATGAATTTGATTGAAGATTAATAGATTACATGAATACATGATTGCAGAAGTAGTTCACCATCGTAAAAAGTGTTCCCTTTTCAACTATGATGAGCACACTGCGCAAACTTCTGCAATCATGTATTCATGTAATCGGCAATCATGTAATCAATTGAATTTAAAGTCTTTAATTCTTGAATTTATGGCTATGGATTTGACAAAAAGCAGAACAGAAAACCTAAAACATATTGCCAATTTTCAAGCAAATAGGATAATTCGGTGAGGAGCAGGGTAAGCGGGTAACAATTCTAGCATCAAAAAAAACAATGCATCATGAAACGTATTCAACACATAAAACAACTCCTGGCCGTATTGTGCCTGATCGCGCTGGTCTTTTCCTGTAAAAAAGAAGACCCGCCCGTCATCGACAACACCCTTACGGTCTTGTCGCAAAAGATCAATGGCGTTAAGGTCAGCAATGGCGTTGCCAACATCAAAACGGCTGTCAGCATCGAATTGATTTTTTCGCATACCCTGAAAACGGCCAGCTTCGAATCGGCACTTTCCTTCACCGGACCTTCCGGCGCGGTGCCCTTTGACCTCACGTATTCCAATACCAACTCAACGGTTACCCTCGTAAACACAGCCCCGCTGGATAATGAAGCGACCTACACGATCACGGTGGCTCCGGGCACTCATGCCGAAGGCGGGCAGGAATTGCGCTCGGCTTTCACGCTGAGTTTCACTACCCAGCCTTTCATCCCGGCCAACGTGGTGCTGAGCGCCGATGTATCCAGTATCAGCGAGGCTGGCGGGGTTGCTACGCTGAAAGCGACCCTGAGCGAAAAAGTAGACAAGGACGTGACGGTCAATCTGGCTTTCGGCGGTAGTGCCAGCGGCTCGGACTTTGCAGCAGGCGCGACTTCCCTGGTGATCGCAATCGGTGAAACCGAGGCCACAACCACCCTGACCGCTACGCAGGACGCCGCCATTGAAGGCACAGAGATGATCGAAATTACCATTGCGAGCCTGGTAAATGCGGTGGAAATTACACCGCAAAAAGTGACGCTCACCCTCCTCGACGACGATATTGACAGCAATGGCGACGGTTTCCCCGACAAAGGATTTATCATCAACGAAACGCTGTTTGACCCACCGGGTGGTCTTGCCGGGGATGCCAATGGCGACGGCACCCGCGATCCGGCGCAGGATGAATTTATTGAATTTATCAATGACTCAGACCAGCCGATCGACCTGAGCGGATTTACACTGTTTGACGAAACCAACCTGGCAACCAATGAACCCCGACATACGTTCCCGGCCGGTACCATCATTCCGCCCGGCGGGGTGTACGTGTTGTTTGGTGGCGGCTCGCCGTCCGGCGATTTTGGCACCGCCCAGGTAGGTGTGTCCACTTCTGGCAACATGAATTTGTCGAATGCCGAAGATATCATTGTGATCAAAAACCTGCAGGGCGATGAAATTCTCCGCTTCAGCTCGGTGAACGATGCTCCGGGGGTGGATTTCGGTGTCGACCAGTCGGGCACCCGCTGGCCGGATATTAACGGCGATTTTGTCTTGCACACCACCGCCAATCCTGCCCTGGCCTATTCCCCGGGTAAAAAAGCGGACGGTACCAATTTCCCCGGGAATGTAGATCCTGGAAAAGGATTCATCATTAATGAAGTACTGTACGACCCGCCCGCCGGCGCTGCTGGCGATGCCAACGGCGACGGCACGCGGAGTGCTTCTGAAGATGAGTTTGTTGAATTTATCAACGATTCGGATCAACCTGTGGACCTTAGCGGCTTCACCTTGTACGATACCGACGGGCTGGTAGCGGATGTCCCCAAGCATACTTTCCCGCCGGGTACCATTGTGCCGGCGCGCACGGCCTACGTGCTGTTTGGCGGTGGTACGCCAACCGGGAGTTTTGGCGGCGCCATGACCGGTGTGTCTACGTCAGGGGATATGAACCTGAACAATGCCGGTGATGCCATCACCATAAAAGACACACAGGGAAATGTTTTCCTGACGTTTGATACCGCTACGGATGGCTCTGGGCTTGATTTTGGTGCAGACCAGTCGATTACCCGTTCGCCGGATATCGACGGTAACTTTACCCTGCATACTACAGCCAATGCAGCTGCGGCTTTTTCGCCGGGTACGCGGGCGGATGGTTCGAGTTTTTATTGATTTTTCAACCCCACCCCCAACCCCCATAGCCATCAACTTAAGGAACCAGAGGGCTAAACCCTTTTCCAATTTTTCTTTTCCAATTTCCAATTTCAAATAAAAAGGATGTTCACAAAGCGCTCTATTTGAAATTTGAAAGGAAAAATTTGAAATTTTAAAAGTTGTACACCCCCTCTTAACCCTTAAGTTGATGGCTATGCCCCCAACCCCTCCCACGCCAATGGCGTGGCTCCCGATTACCCACAAGTTGAATGATTTTTTCGCAAGGTATTATAACTTGAATTGCGGTCATTTATGGAACATTTCGCTCCGTCTGTCAACCCCACCCCCGACCCCTCCCCAAAAAAGGGGAGGGGAGACGTAGCGTTGACCACTTCTTTTTACCTATTTTGTTATCCTATGGTGTAATCTACGGTGTACGTCGCGGCTCCCCTCACCCTTGGGGAGGGGTCGGGGGTGGGGTTGATACGGCAGGCCGAAATTTGCCAAAATTAACTCGTCGATTTCGATCCTATTAAAAACATTTCATTCAACTTGTGGGTAATCGGGAGCCCCCGGGGGGAGGGGTTGGGGGTGGGGTTGATCAACAAAACGCCTGATCAAAAAGAGAAATACTGAATCTACATGAAAAATTCGACCTCGTTGAGCAAACTCGGTTTTTGCTGTTTTACAATACTCGCAAGCTTCTTTTTTGCCTGCAGCAAAGAAAAAAATGATGCAGG
Source organism: Lewinellaceae bacterium (assembly GCA_020636075.1). GTDB lineage: Bacteria > Bacteroidota > Bacteroidia > Chitinophagales > Saprospiraceae > M3007. The sequence continues at coordinate 106,377 of JACJYO010000004.1, forward strand.
GGCAATCTCTTTGCTCAGCATCACCGCCAACAGCATAAATCTGGTGAACGGCACAATCAACGTGCCTTCGGATGTGACGATCGAGATAACTTTTTCCGCAGCGTTGGATATCCCAAAGTTTGAGGCGGCTTTTTCGCTCACAGCAGTTTCAGGCGCCGTAAACCCAAGCTTTAGTTATGCCAATGCCTCATCGAAAGCGCTGGTTGCGCTAAGTCAATTGACTCCCAATACGCAGTACTCCCTGAAACTGAACCGGACAGCCATCGGCCTCAACGGCGAGGTGCTGGATCAGAATATTTCGATCAACTTCACGACGGCAGATGGTGGCATTATTACCGAGATGGCGCCCTGCATTTCAGCGACCAATGCCTGCCTCGAAACGGCGGTGCTGACCAACGGCACCGGCACAGATTTCAACTTTGATTTTTATAGCAGTTACCCGATTTTTTTGGAAAATGCCCGCTGGGAAAAATTGAAAAATGTGGTCATCGTCACCCACGGCCAAAATCGCGATGCCGACAATTATTACGCCATCATGATGACCACGCTGCGCAATGAAAACCTCGATGGTAACACTATCCTGATCGCACCTTTTTTCAAAAACAATGCTGACGCACAGGCGGGCGATTTGTACTGGAGCGACAATGGTTGGCGGGAAGGGCAGAATGCCAACACGGCCAGCGCCGGCATCAGCGCATTTGCAGTGATCGATGCGATTCTGGCCCGACTGGCTGACAAAACGCATTTCCCAGTGTTGAAAAACGTGGTGGTGACGGGGCACTCTTCCGGTGCGCTGTTCACCCATGCCTATGCCGCAGCCAACAAATCCGAGCCGCTTTATCCCGATCTTGATTTTACCTATGTCATTGCTAACAGCCAGTATTTCTACTACCCCGACGATGTGCGTTATGATGAAAACAGCGGGCAGTTTGTAGTGCCCACAGGTTGTGTGGCCTTCAACCACTGGCCACTGGGTTTCGTGAACCCGCCGCCCTACCTCACCGGCGTCACTGAAGCCACCGTCGACCAGCAAATTGTCGGTCGCAAAATCACCTACCTGCTCGGTACTTCCGACACCGTGGCAGGCGGCACGTTGAACACCACGGACTGCGAAGCCGTGCTGCTCGGAGCCAACCGCTTCAAGCGGGGTGAACATATTTTTTCCTTACTGGAAACCAACTACCCGGGCGTACACAACAGCCAGAAAGTACTGGTGCCCGGGGTAGGGCATGATGCGCAGGGCATGTATCAGTCGGCGGTATTTCGGGGATTGTTGGGGGGACTGTTGGAGTAGGGAGTACCGTTTCCGTTTTCAAAAATCACAGGGTGACGGGCAAATTTCTTCTGCTTATCGCAGCACGGTAACATCCCCGCTTAGCTGCAGCACACGGCCATCTACGCCCTCCAGTTCGGCGTACCAAACATACACTCCGGGCTGTAAGGCCTTCGAGCGGTAGCTGCCGTCCCACCCTGAAGCGGGGTCGTTGGGTGCAAAATTGCGGTTTTCAAACATCAGCTCGCCCCAGCGATCGTACACGCGTAACAACAAAACCTGCCGGATACCCGAGCCTGCAAAAAGGGTAAACCGGTCATTGCCGGGTGCGTCGGGCGCAATGGCAGTTGGCACGTATACAGCATAACTCACCACAGCTACCTGTACCCGGTCGGTTGCCGAACAGCCCCGTTCGTCGGTGATCACCACCACATATTCGGTTGTTGCTTCCGGCCTTACCTGCTGGTACAGGGCGCCGGGAACTATCCCAAATCCGGGGGGCTCCCACTGAATTGCACTCAGCACAACACCAGACGGGACTGGCTGCGCTACAAGCCCAACAGCCTTTCCAAGATCGATGGAATCGGCAGTCGCTGTCAGATTGACCGAAAGAAATTCCGGTTCATCCAGATTGACGGTCGAATTCCACTGACAACCCAGCGCGTCGCGTACAGCCACCGGGTAAATACCCGCTGCAAGGCCGTCAAAAATGGTTTTGCTTCCAAATGTTTGTCCGTCTATGGAATACATGTACGGCGCTGTGCCGCCACTTGGCATGGCAAAAAAGATGACCCCGTCTTTGGCGCCAAAACAAGAGATGGCGCCAAACTCAACTGCTCCAACGACGGCTGCGTTAAATGCCACAAGAACCGTATCGCGCGCCACACAGCCATTACTTTGATCGGTATTGGAAAAAACATACAACCCTGGGGTGGTCACAGAAATTACCAGGGCCACAGTGTCAAAAACCGGTGCACCGTTTTCAAACCGGTACCAGTGCGGCGTAAAACCGGGACCAACGGAGGAAGATGAAGCATCCAGCAGCGCCGAACTGGCATCGCATGGGACCGTAAGTTGCGCCGGCCCGGCTTCTGCCAATGGAACCGCCAGGTCGGCCGGCACAGTCACCTGGGCTGTTGCTGAACAACCAAATGAATTGGAAACGGCCACCGTGTAGATTCCGGCCATCGAAACGCTATGCTGCGGCAGTCCTGGCAGCGCACCTCCCGGGCCTGTCCAGGCATAGGAAACCGCCTGTTGGTCGGTTGATACACCAAGCAATGCCACCGGGTGTGCACAAGTGATCGCTTCTGCAAAGGGCATCAAAACCGGCACAGAATCCCAGGCAGGTACTTGCACAGTCGAGGCGCCGGTACAACCTTGCGCATCGGTAAGCGCCAGGTCGTACTGCCCGGCAGCTAAATTGAATATTCCGGGCATGCTCGTGCCGGTCGACCAAAGCAGCTCGTAAGGCATCGTGCCACCGCCGAGGGATACAGCAATTGCCCCGGTGCTTTTTCCGCAAGTATCAGCCTGGATTGTCGGAGCGATACTCAACGGCTCTGGTTGGGGTAGGCTGTAGCTGGCCAGGGCAGTGCAGCCGTTCGCATCGCTGAGGGTTAGGGCATAGTTGCCTGCGGGAAGGTTGGACAGGCTCGCCGTGGTTTGGGCGCCAGCCCAGAAAAACTGGTAGGGCAACACACCACCGGCAGGCAGCACCGTGATACTTCCACTGGCTTCGCCAAAACAGCGCACCGGTGTGATTTGTGCTTGTGTCAGATCCAAGGCTGGCGGTTCGCTAAGTTGAAAAACATAGTTGAATGCGCATTGACCATCGCCGTAGTTCACCGTAAGTGTGTAGGTTCCCGGCCCGAGATTATCGAGGCTGGCGCCGGTAGCCCCGGTCGACCATTGGTAGCCCGAAACGGCTCCTCCACCAGTCTGAACAATATTGATTTGACCATTCCCGGCGCCGGCGCACAGGATTTGTTGCACGGCGGTATCAAGCAATGGCAGGTCAAAATCAGCCACCGTCGCTGTGTCGGTCCGTGTGCAGCCGTTGGCATCGGTGATGGTGAGTGCGTACATGCCGGCCGCCAGCCCGGTCAGCAGAGGCTGGGTGCTGTTGTCGGACCAAAGCAGGCTGTAGGGTGCTGTTCCCTGGGCTGCGCCCAAAAAATTAACCGAGCCGTTTGCCGAACCCGTACAGGCTTCCTTTGTGTCAATCCCGTTTGACAAGAGCGGAAGCGGTTCAGTAATCTGGAAGGTGTAGGTTTGCGCGCAAGCGCCGTTGGCAAAGCCGAGGGTGAGCGTGTACGAACCGGGCCCAAGATTTTGAATTTGCGATGTGTTGCCTGCCGGCATGCCCGCGTCGTCCGACCAGGCAAAGGCAAAGCCCGGTGAGCCCGCTATCGGGTTTGCAGCGATATTCCCGTCTGCTGCACCGAAACAGGAAATATCATGCTGTGCCGGGTCCAATACCGGGGCGCTAAACTCCGGCACTTGAACGGTTTCTTCCAGGGTGCAACCCAGGGCATCGGTTACCGTGAGTGTGTAAAAACCGCCGGGGATGCCGGTTAGATCAGGCGTAGTATCGTTGGTTGACCACTGCAGGCTGTAGGGCGGCGTACCCTGGGCTGCGCCCAAAAAACTGGCCGAGCCGTTGGCAGTACCGGGGCAGGCAGTGGTGCTTGAAATGCCGTTGGAGAGCAGTGCCTGTGGTTCGTCAATTTGAAAATCATAATGTTGCAGGCATTGGCCATTGGCAAAATGCAAGTCCAGGGAATAGAACCCGGCTGAAAGTTGCTGCAAATCCGGCGTGGTTTGACCGGTCGACCACAGATAATCAAAGCCGGGCGTGCCGCCTGTCAGGCTAAGGGCAATACTCCCGTCGGCCAGCCCGGCACAGGAAGCCGGAGTAATTACGGAATCTAAAACCGGCGCTTCAAATTCAGTGATCTGCACCAATTCCGTCAGGGAACAACCATTCGCATCAGTCACCACAACCGAATACGCACCCGCAACGAGTCCGGTCCGGTCTGCATCGGTGTTGCCATCCGACCAAAGGTACTTGTACGGTTCCGTGCCCTGTGAAATACCCGACAAGACGGCGGTGCCGGTTGCTTCACCCGGACAAGCCGGTGTAACGGCCACCCCGGCTGACTGCAAGGCCTGGGGTTCGTCGACGTGAAAAATAAAAAATTGAGAGCACTGCCCGTCGGCATATTCCAGGATCAGCACATAGTCGCCGCTGTTCAGATTTTGAATGGAAGGCGTTGTCATAAAGTTCGACCAGGAAAAAGCAAAACCTGGAACACCACCACTCAGCTGCACCTCGATGCTGCCGTCGTTTGCCCCGAAACAGGAAATTGAACGGACCACCGTGTCGAGTACCGGCGGTTCCAGTACCGGTACGACTACATTGTCAACCAGGATACAGCCATTGGCGTCTGTTAGTGTCAGGCTATAATTTCCGGCCTGGATATTTTTCAGGGTATCCTGCTGACTGCTCGTCGACCAAACAAACGAATAGGGCGGCGTGCCCTGGGTTGCCCCTAAAAACACGGCGCTACCGTTGGGGGCGCCGGGGCAGGCGCCTGCGGTGGTAAAGCCCGCGCTGAGCAGTGCTGCCGGTTCGGTCAATTCAATTTGAAGGACCTGTGCGCAGTCGTCCCCATCGGTTACCGTGACGGTGTACATGCCGGCCGGCAGGTTTTGCAGGTTGTTGCCTGTGCTTCCGCCGACCGACCAGGCAAAATCGAACGGTGGCGTGCCGGCGGCGATGTTAATATTAATGCTGCCGGTTTGGCCGGCGCAGGGAATTGTGGTGGTGCTAAATCCGGCTTGAAGTAAGCCGCCGGTTTCTATCCAGGTAGAATCAACCCGGGTACAGCCTTTGGCATCGGTTACGGTGACGGTGTACATGCCTGTGGCTACGCCGTTGAGCACCGGACCGGTATCCATCGTCGACCAGTTGTAACTCAGTGGCGGGTATTGGCTGTTGGCTAAAACCGTAGCGGTGGGTTGGTTTCCAAAACAGTCACCGTTTACCGTATCGATCTGGATTTGCGGCAAGCCAAATGCCTCCACCAAAATTGAATCGCGGCGGGCGCCCAAGCACTGATCGGTTACTTCCACCCAAAACAATCCGGGGCCGGAAGCCTGAAAGGTGCTACCCGAACTACCGTCTTGCCACTGGTAGCTCAGGTGACCTGCGCCGGCATTGAGTAGTAGCGCCGTATCTGCGCAGGTAGCGATGTCGGCTCCCAGGTTCAGTGCCGGCACCTGTGCGGAAAGGTCGACTTCAAAAATATTGTTCAACCAATTGCATTCCGGTACATCGGTGGCCGGAAAATCGGTAGCCAGGTTGAACGGCCGGGGCAACGAGCCGTCGTCGTTTACCACGCCATACACCAGGCCGGCAACGCCGGGCAGGCTAATGTCGATGAGCAGGCAGGAATCCGGCGCGATTTCGGCGTTTGTCAAAACCAATGGCGCGGCTAAAACGGCATTGGTGCTCGCCGGGTCGGAGCTGTAAAACGCAATGGGTGTACCGGGTTGCAATGTTTTGGAGCCGGTATTGCAGATTTCGAGTTGAAACTGGATCTGGTTATTTTGGCAAAAGGCAGTTCCGGCCTGTGCCGAGGCATCGGCGGCGGGGATTTTTCCACCCATGGCGGGTATCTGGTTGTGGAAGCGGTTCAGGGGGTGCTCGCCCGAACCCGGAGGCAGTTCCAGATGGTGTAGTTGTTGTTCCGTTGGAATGGTGAGGTCGTCGTTGACGTTGACCGCGAAGTAATTATACTGGTTCCATACTTTCCGGCACGGCACCCAGGGGCCCGCGTCCGACTCCAGCACGCGCAGGCGGCCCATATCGGTGATTTGAATATTGCCTACGACTGCCATGACCAGAATTTCGGCTTCGCCGTCGTTATCTACATCGGCCACTATGGGGCTTTCATCTGCAATAACCGTTTGTGTGACCATAGTAAACCAATTCCGGTTGGCATCTACGCCTGGCGGGAAGGGCGCCGGGCCACCGTACACGATCCGCAAGGAAGTTCCCCGAAAAACGATCTCTTCAATACCGTCGCCGTTAAAATCGAACGTTGTGGCAGGACTGTATCCGCTGTTGCCGCCACCCTGGATATTCCACCAGTAGGGTGCTGCCGGATTTAGTTGGGCCGCTTGCAAGTTGTATGCGCAAAAATCACTGGTGGTACCGATCAGGATTTCCGGTAAATCCACGGCAAAGCCCTGCGTCCGGTCGTCAAATACATTGGCAATGCAGGGAATTGCGCCGCTTAGGGTAGTATTGGTGGGATAGGGGAAAAACTGCATTATCCCGTTTTTATTCCAGATATAAATGCCTTTTTCACCGGTGCGCGTTCCGGCGACGATGACATCCAGCACGCCGTCCAGATCGACATCGGCTACAGCGGTGTAACCGTCGGTGTAGTTGATTTGTGCCGTGGGTTGCAGGCTTCGCTGGATCTTGATTTCGTAGCCATCGCCGTCGTTCGGGTCGAGATCGACGGAGTAGATTACCGGCCCGGCAGCCAGTTCGAGTCCGGCACAGTCGGGATCGCCGTTGCAATCGGCAACCGACAACAGATCGGCAGCAGTCGGATTACACGACGGCGTACCATAATTCAGGAAATTGGTACGCCCCATAATGGGCAGCGGGTTGTTGATCTTTGTCAGGGTAGGCGCAGCGGGATTGCTCAGGTCGAAGCGAAAAACATCATTGCCGGCGTACACTTCGGGCGTCCCGTCTCCGTCAAAATCGGCCAGAAAAGGCCGTTGCATCTGGTAATCGAGCAAATCGGCCGAGGTGATCCAGAGGGTCATTGGATTGGCGGGGTTGCTTTCCGTATAATCGCGGTACACCCGGATGCGGCGGTCGTTGCAAGCGATCAGGAGTTCCGGTTTGCCGTCCCGATCGATATCGCCAATCGTGGGTCCCGGCACCGGACGGTTGTAAAATACCGTGCCCTGGATGGTGAGTGCAATGGGGTTGGCGGCATTGGAACCATCGCCGCGGAAAAACAGGATACGGTTGGAAAAGCCGGGCATCAGCGGGCTGACGGACATGGCCTGCGCAACGATGATTTCCGGCATATCGTCTTCCTGCGGGTTCATATTGGCTACTGCCGGGGTAGCGGCCAGGGAGGCGGAATTGACGGTCGATTGCCAGGCCATGCGAGCCCGGAAGGGAGTGGGCAGACCATCTATGGAGCAGGGCGGCAACGAATCGCAAGGGCAGTCGGTGTCGTAGCAGTCTACGTAGCCGTCGCCGTCGTCGTCGATTTGGTTGTCGCAGATTTCGACCTGGGGCTGTTGGGCAAACAAGGGATTCAGCAGAAACGGTGTGAGGAGGAGGAGTACGCGTATTTTCATGGGTTATCCTTTATTGGTCAGGGAATTAAATAGACGGTAGTTGAGCGGAATTCGCTGTCTAAATCAACATTTATCACCCCGGGGCATTGGGTATATTCAAAAGTTTCAGCTGTCTTTAAATCTGCTTACGGCGTAGGTAGGAATCGGTTTTCAAAGTTACGCGGGGTTGAAGGAGATATGCAAGCGTCGGGTACCAGGTTGATCAATGGGCGTTTTATTTGAGGTCTGTGTGCTCTAATATTCACCACGGAGGCACAGAGAACACGGAGAAAACCTACTCGTCCTACGACTTCGAGTCGTAGGACGAGTGTCCGCATTGACTGACAAACATACGAGACACAGAGGACACGGAATATTAAACTCCGTGTCCTCTGTGTCTCCGTGGTGAATAAAAAAACTACGGAGTTATGTTCCTGGAAGTACTCCTTTTTATTCAACCTGTTGAATGGTCACAACCTGGTTGCTATTCAAAATTCAATTTAATAAACCTGGTTTCAAAATGCTCAATCAACAGCGGCGCAGTCAATGGCGCCACCGCTTCTTCCAGCACATTGACCTCCTGCGCAGATCGGGCTCCGGTTTCTTCCACCAGCCGCCGGATGTCCAGCACGGCGTGATCGCCTTCCACCTCCCGCAACTGCAGGACGATACCTGTTCCATCGATGGATGGCCGGGTATTCACCAATAACAAATTGGGCACATCGATATTTAGCAACGTGCGTGAAACCAATTTCGTAGTTGTGGCATCCTTGCGCGGCAGGAGAATTCTCGATTTCAAAGGCACGCATTCGCCCCAGCCGAATTTTGTTGCAAACATGTCGGAGTTATCTGTCCCGGTGGTGATGCTGTAATGCCACTGTAATTCGCCCTCCTGGCTGGCTTTAAAATTAGTTACCCAATAATTGTTCAATACCCAGGAATACAGGTGGTTGGTTTTGGGTTGGAGGCGGTAGTAATACCTGCCGGTGTTTATGTCGCCAAACTGAACCAGCGGAATTTCAGGGCTGGAAAAAACGATCTGCGCGTTGTCACCTTTTACCGCAGCAAAATGCTGTATCGTATTCCAGTCGGATGCGCTGCCTTCCAGTTGGTTGATCCCCGGGTAAACAATACCGCCTTGCACGTCAAACGCCAGTTTTCCGCCGTTGAGTTTAAACGGAAAAGCCACATACAGGCCTTCGGGAGTGGTTACGGGAAGCTTAAATAGTTGGTATAAAAACTCAATCTTTTTCTGGTAATGGTAGAGTCGAATCTCAATCGTAACGCCCCGGTCATCGGCACAAACCGGCATGTTTCCATTCAGAAAAATGCTGTTGTAAATGGCGCCATTTTCTGTTTTAGTCACCTTGACATCGCGCAATAATTTCCGGGTCAGGGTAAGTGGTTTGTAAACCGTATCGCGGTTTGTATTGGTGAGGCGTTCCATTTCATGCCGGTTGGCGAGCTCTTCGTAAATGAGCTGGCCCAGGGTCAGCGTATCGTTGGGGTCGAGGAGATCTTGTTGCAGCGCTTTGTCAAAAATCCGGGTTACGATGCCCTTGTTTTCATTGATGTTGAGCCGGTAGAATTTATTCTCAAATACATCACTTGGTAATGCTGGTTTTGGGCTGCTTTTCTGCCCTGCGTTGACTTGCAGTGTTTTATAACCCATCGGCGGAATATCGTCCACCCATAAGCCGAAATAAGCGCCCTCTGCGCGTTGCGCAAACCGCTGGTAGGGCACTTCGCGGCCGTCGGCATCCGTAATGGTAAAATCGTCGCCTTCTTTTGCAATTGCATTTTGGAGAAACACATGGACCATGCCCGAGCGTTTCCAGTTCAGGGTATTAAAAACGGCAATAACGGGCTTATCAGACTCATTTAAAGCGGACTCCAAAAAGGCCAGTACTTTTTCCTCCAGTGCATTCGATTTTTTGGCTGCTTCCCAGGCGTAAGCCGCTTTCATACCCCACTGGTTGATGGTATTTTGGCTTAGCGGGTCCGTGACACTTTCGGCAGCGCCGTGGGTGTGCTCGTCATAAAACAACAAATTTTCATAGACCTGCTCTATGTCCTGCCGGATATTCGCGGGCAAGGCAAGATCCAGTATTTTCCCCATCGACACCAGGGCGGTTATTGCAGTAAGGTTCATTTGCGCTTTTCGGACCTCTTTGGTTTCGTTGGCGGCAGAACCGACGCCGTCGGTCCACCAATCGGGCCAGGCGACTTCCTGCACGGGTAGCTCGCCGGCATGCTGTTCTGCCAGGTAATCCATAAAATCCCGGGCCAGCGCGCTTCTCAATTTTGGCCACTCGTATTTTTCATTCCATGCTTTTATGATGTCGCAAACGGCTGTGGAAGGCGGCGAGTTGTCGGTGACGTATCCCGAAAACTGCAAGGACACCTTGTTGTAGGGGTATCCTTTTTCTTCCAAACCGGTCAGGTAATACGACAGGTTATTGCGCAAAACATCTTGCTGCCCGGAGGTAACACCAATGGCATTGCCATGCTGATAGTGCTCGCTCCGATACGCCAGCAAGCGGTTCCCGGCCGGCGACTGCCACCAAAAAGAAGTGGGTTTGTTAAACGGCCGGCGCGCCCGGTGCGCATGGAGGCCCATGGTGAGGTATTTCAGGTCGGTATGCCGGGCATAGTCCACCATGGCCCAACCAATGCCGTTCACATCGTTTTGCATGGCTGTGGTGACGGTGATGCCGGCATCTTTCAGCTGCCGTAGTGTTTTGGTTTGATCGGCCAGTGCGGATTCATCAATGATCTCGGAGAAGTTCAGGAACATGCCTGTCGCTTCTAACCTGTTCTCCTTTATGCGTTTCAACAGCCGGTCTATCTGCGCTTTCGGGCGGCTTTTCAGGTATTCCTTAACCGACCAGGAGGTTTCACAAGTCCAGCGGAATTTGGCGGCATCCGGATAGTCGTCGGTTTGATCACAAAAATCAAGGGCCATGTCGATGTAGCGAAGGTGTTCCGGCAGGATTTCCGTTTGCGGGCGCGTATAGCCGATATCGGTATGGGTATGTTGGACCAGAAAAATTTCCCATTCGCGCACCGGGCGGAATGTAAACGCTTTTTGCACCGGTTTTTTTCCGGCTATTTGTATGGTGGCGCTAAATGCCGTTTCAGTATCCACTTTCGGCAAATACACTTCCACCTTGTTGAACCCTGCCTTTAAAACCGTTTCCGTTTTTAGATCACCGATAGTGACAGTTGCCGGGGCGTCGTCGCCGATATGAATAAAATCTGCGCTCAGGGAATGGAATAATTCCCCATCTTTTTTTGCGACAACTGTATTTTGATAGAGCGTTATTTTTTCTTCAATGCTGGTTTTAAACGTCATAAACCAGGCGGCATTTTCAATCGTCGTTGTAGCAACTTTTATTTGCGCCGCCGCTCCCGGTTTGAGTGCTGCCGTGGGGATTTTCATAACCGCAAACCCCATTTGGTCATTGTACTTGTCGAGCATGGTGACGTTTAAAATTAATTCAGCGCCATCGGCGCCCAGGAATTTCCGGACCCCCAGCTCGGAGGTTTTGGAACTGCTGAACGAAAACCATTCCCTGCCATTGATGCTCAACTGGAAATCGACCGGGCTGGAAGTAACATCCATGCCAAACAGCCAGATAAACGTGCTGTATTTCTCCTTGTAATTTGAGGGTACAACGGCTGTTTCCCATTCTATCGGCACATAATCGGCCTGCCCGCGGAGCAGCAGTGCAGCCGATACATCGGGAAGCGGGGAGTGGTAGCCGAAGCGTTGCCCGCTGATTTCTTCAGCATAGCCTTGAAAATAATCCTGTTGGGTTTGCTGCCCGGAGATGGTGCCGGTTACCAGTAAAAAAAGTAGTGGCAGCGCTTGCCTTTTTAGGGTACCCATAAAAATTGCCATAGGTGGTTAGCGTAAGTTGTGACAAATCTTCTCGTCGCAAATTCTCCGCAGATCACTGCAGATGAAATCGCGTCCGCGAAAATCAGCGGGAAATTAAGTCATAGTCTACTGTCGGCGTGACTCGAAGTCTACTGTCGTCAACTTAAGGCCGGCAGACCGCGAAGCGGTTAAATATGAATAGCCCCGGATGCAATCCGGGGGGGGATTTAAAACGGTTTTACGACCCCGAATGGGGTCGAATTTTAAATCAAAACGGGCCATATTCAACCGCTTCACGGTTGTTCCGTCATTATGCTATGATACCCCGGATTTTATCCAGGGCTATTCATATTTAACCGCTTTGCGGTTTAAAAATGGCACCTAAACTTCTTAATACTACTTTGTCACATTAAAGTTGCCCCACCCGAAAAAACAAGCAATGTCGAATATCGAACGCCCAATGTCCAATTTCGAAGTAGTTTGATCCGAAGAAGGGATGAACTGTATAAACAAAATGCGAAAAAAGTGCTGTGCCCACAATCAAAACACTTCGAAATTGGACATTGGGCGTTCGATATTCGACATTCAATACCACAGTGTTTAAAGTAACAAAGTAGTATTAAGTTGACGACAGTAGACTCGAAGTCACGCTGATAGTACGTGCACAGATTTATTCCTGCAACAGCGCCCAAGCAAACCACAATACCGGCGCCTGCCCATGGAAATCGCCGGTGCTGGTCGGGCGCTCGAGATAATAAGCCATATCCTGGCTTTGGCCTGTACCCACACAGACCTGGCTGACTTTGCCATCTTCAGAAATGTATCCCGTCAGCGCCAGCCAGGCTTTTTGATAAGCTGCGCGAAACTTTTTTTTGGGTAAAATTCCCTTTTTCACGCCGAGGGTAATCGCGTAACCGAACATGGCCGTGCAGGATGTTTCAGGCCAGGCAGATTCCACATCAACCAGTTGCCGCCACATGCCGTCGTTCGACTGAAAGTTTAAAAGTGCCGTCATCATTTTTTTATAGCCATCGGCAATGGTTGGATACAGCGGGTGGTTTTCCGGCAATTCCGAAAGCAATTCGGCGAGCCCGGCGGCTACCCATCCGTTCCCGCGCCCCCAGTAAAACGGCGCATTTTCACCGTGGTGGAACAAGCCGTTTGGTTGTTGCAATTTGTTCAGGTAGGCGGCAATTTCGGTGGCTGCCCGGTCCAGATAAATGTTGTCGCCCGTAATCCGGTAGGCCTGTACCTGGAGGCTGCCGATCATCCAGACATCGTCGATCCAAAACCGGGTTTGGCTGCTCAGGCCGTTTGGTTGGGGTGTTTCCCATTGCCCGTTAGCCAGGTCAATTCCCTGCGTGAAGAATATGGGGTTGTGGGTGTAGCGGTACAGTTCCAGGGGCAAAATGCCGTACACATTGGCATCCACATGGTTGGCGGTATTTTCAATAGAATCGGTAACAACCCGCATGTAGCGCTCCGATAATTGCACGATAGCCGCGCTGTCGTTCGACAACGCGGCTATGCGAGCGGCGCCAAAAGCCGTGCAAACTTCAGAATAGTGTACGGCCCGCACTTGCCCGGATTTGTACATCCGGAATTCCGGATGGGAAAGCAAATCCTGAATGGCCAGCCTCGAAATTGCCACCGGCGATTTATCGACTGGCCAGAACGGCATTTTGTGCGTAGCACAGGAAAACAGGCCAAGGCTGAAGGCCAGGATGACGCCCGCGTATGGTTTCATACTCAAGGATTACTGACCTCTACCCAGAAACCATCCGACCACGCCGCCTGTACCGGCAGAGAGGAGCGTTGCGACACCAACATCAGCAAGTGTTCCCATCATGGTGGACAAATGTGTCGATCCCAATTGGATCATGCCGTGGGCCAGGGCCACCAACAAGCCGATCACAGCGCCTGCTTTTGCACCGGTAGCGAAAGTGCTGATACTTGCCCAACGGCCGTAAATAATGGCAAACAACAAACCATAGGCAATGTGCCCAACGATCATTGGTATCCACTGCATCTCATCATCACCGCGCATTACACCTGTTGCAGAACCCATGTTCGACGCAAAAAATTCGCTGCAGATCACGCCATAGAACAGAAAACCCAGGAAAAAGGCAACGACTCCGCCGATAAGTCCGGCGAGTAAAATTTTGTTGGTATTCATTTTGATTGATGTTTGTGAAAGAATCGTTTGTTTTGTCTGATTTGGTAAATGTAGATTTAACATCCGATTTGACACAATTTTCCAACTTAAATACAACCTGCGAATTCGGGCAGGCCAGGGAGTTAACGGTCGGCGCTCACCGCTGCACCACCAATTTGCCTGCCAACACCCCCGCCACCCCGGCAATTTTCACCACGTACACGCCGTCCGGAAGCCGCACTTCAGGCACTGAAACCGGGCTCGATAAATCAGGCACGAGTTGCCGGTAACAGGTCTGCCCCGCCAGGTTTGAAATTTCAAGCATTCCCGGGCCATTTAACCGCCTACCCGTCGCATAGACCGTAAAGCCGGATGGCGCCGGATTAGGCACTAAGCGCAGGCTATTGCGAGGTGGTTGCTGATCCACGGGTTCGTCAGTTGAAACTGATATGGTGATGATGCCCGATTTGACGGTATTGGTAATCACCGGCTCGTTAAAATCGAAATAGATCGCCGCTTTGTTTTGCACAAAATAATTGGACCGGTAGGCCTTGTTGCGCTGGATAGCAAAGGTCACAAAACCGTGGCTCCCCGCTTCATCCGACAGGCTGTCCGGCAGGTCGATGGGATCGAACAGGATTTCCAACAGGCGACCCGGCAACAACCGGAAGTCCGAAACCGGGTGGCTGGAAGAAACCAGGCGCAGTGTCGTGACCTGGAGCGCCGTGTCGATCAGGTCGGTGATACGTACCAGGCTGGCCGGCGCCGTGCCGGTATTCTGAAAGCGGATCGTGTAGTGGAGTTCCTTTCCGCCGGCAATTTCAGCAGCGGTCAGGCCCAGCGGAGGGTCTACCAGTTTGTCGTTGGGGTCGAAGGAGCCGACTACGGTGTCGCAAAGCACCAGATGGTTGTTCTGCGGGGTGGCGACCGGTGCATCGGGTTCGACGTGCGCATACATTTTTAGCAGGCTGCCCAAGGGCACCGTAGGTGCTAAATTGCCGCTTACGCTGATCACCCGTTTTTCGAACAAGAGCAGTTGGGTAAAATCCCAAATCAGGCTGTCGCCGCCAATGACCGCCGAAGGCGCGGGGTCGGCTGCGATAAATTGGAAATTGGGATCGAGTTTGAGTGAAACGGTGCCATTGGCCGGGAGGGTTCCGTCGTTGGTGATTTGCAGGTGGGTATTCAGATTGAAGCCCGGCCGCGGGCGCCCGGCAAATTTGCCGGCAAGGGATACATCGAGGATGTCGGCGCTGAAGTGGACGCCAAAATTCCGGCCGGAACCGCTGCCGCTCACCAAATGGAAGGGCGGGTTGATCTGATCGACATACGGTGAGTTGACCTTCACCCGCAACGTATCCATACTGCCGGGTGTACTGCCGATGGCGTAGCTGCCGTCGTCCTTGCTTGTGGTCATCCAGAAGGGATGCCAGGCCGTTGGCTCGTGCACGTGCACTTGTACTGCGGGCAGGGGTGTTTCGCCGGGATTGAACAGCCCATCGTTGTTGTCGTCTTTGAAAACAAATCCCGAAGAGAGGGCGCCATATTGCTGCGGCAAGCCGATCTTGACAACACCGCCGCCGAAACCGCCCATATAAAAAGTGGTATCCACCAGGGCTAAATTGTTGTAAGGAAGGTATTGGATGGGCAGCCAGGTTTGGCAGTCATCGAGCGAGGCAAACAAGCCGATTTGTGGGTCGTAGTAATAGTAGGTCCCGTTTTTTTGCCAAATATTGCCCAGGTACAGGTCGATATCTGATGGGAACAGGTCCGCATCGGGTAGTCCGTCGCTGGCATACGTCCATTGAATGCCGTCGGTGGAGTAGTATAACATCCGCTGATTCCCGGACTTTACGCCTTCTGCAAACAAGCGGTCATCGGTTGCCGCCAATTTCAAGAAGAGCACACCTGCCGGGGCAGGGACTGCTTCCCAGCTTTGGCCCAAATTGCTGCTGGAATATAGGCTGGAAGCTATTATTGGGGTACCGTAGTGTTTGCCCTTAAAATACACGATCTGATCGGGCGTGATGCCGGTTATAGCCCAGGTTTTTCCCAAGTCGACCGACCGGAGGTTGCTGGAAAAGTCGCCTTTAACTACCAATGCATCGTCGAGCCAGAACAGATTTCTTATCGAACCCCACCCGCCAACCGCTTGGTAGGGGGAAATCTTATCCCACGAAAGGCCGTTGTCGGTGGATAGGTAAAAGTAGTCTGCGTAGACTGGAACTGCTGCAATTTTCCCGGATGCGCTGGATGCTACCTTTGAAAAATAATTTCCGGGCAAGGGCAATAGCGCGGTGTTTTTCCAGGATTGCGCGGATAGGTCATAGGCGAATACGCCGTTTCCACAGGCAGCCCAAAGGTCGGTGGCATTAGCTTCAAGGAAATACACCGCGGCTGAATACAGGCCGTCGTTGGCGGGGACGAGCAGGTTGGCCGTTTCATCCAGGCGGAACACGCCCTGGTTGTAGGAGGCGCCGAGCAGATAGCCTCCGGCTGTCGCAAGGTCGAGGATGCCGTGATAGTCGGGTATGGGTACTCCTGCCCAGGTATAGCCAAAGTCTTCCGTATACATCAGGCCGGTATTGCCGGCATCTTTGTAAATGCGGTTGCCGACTTGTACAAATTTGCCGGGAGTATTGTGGTAAGGGATGGCCGTTTTTTTCCAGGTAACACCGCCGTCGTTTGACCCCCAGAGGTAATGCTCCGTTGCGAACATCAGGTGCGGGCCGGTGGCAAACATGTTGGATGCATATTCCTGAGCGCCAAAATCGGGTGATACCAGTTCCCAGTCTACGCCATTGGCCGCCAGGCGCCAGTATTGGTTATACCATTCAACGTACAACTTGTCATCAAAGGCCCATACATCATAGGTGTACTGCCCGGGCGGGGCAATGCTTTCCCAGGTTTGGCCGTCGTCGGTGCTGCGGTAGATGACATTATCCACGCCATCCGGCACGTAGATTCCATGCGAGCAAACCGCAATTTTGCTAAAGATGCCACCGTAGTATGTTGGGGGCAGGTTGCCTTCCGTCCAACTCATACCATTGTCGTGACTGACGAGGAAGTGCAAAGGAGCTGCACCATAATTGAATCCATGGCCTTGCAAGGCAGCAAGTGTTGTGGGTGATGCAGCGATGGGCCAAAGGTTACCATAGGGCAGTTGTTCCCAGGTCTGGCCATCATTTGAGCGATACAAGTAGTATTCATCCGGAACAAAGGCGTACTGATCGTTGTAGTAGGGATGCCAGGTTGCGCCGCCTTGCGGGCCGTTGGTATGTTGCCAGTTGATCTGGCCGGGCAGGTTTGCGGCGGTAAGCAAAAGCAGCAAGTAGAGTAGGGGTGATTTCATAGGAATATATTTGATCGTGAATAGGTGCATAAAAAAAGCCCTTCCTCCACAGTTGTGGAGCGAAGGACTTTACTTTTTGATGGCGGAGTTATACAAGGCGGGTCAGGTTTTTAAGTGCTCAAAACTCGCCTGATTTCGGCATAAATCCAAATTGCACCTATTCAAAACCTGGTACAGCTATGGCACATCCCGGGGGCATGCTTCTCAAATTAAACTTTTCCAAATTGGGCTTTTGACTTTAACAGAAGTTCCCTAATCGGAAAGCCAGCCATATATTCCCAATTCACTCCACCAGCACAAAACCGGCCCATAAATAGGGATCCTTGTACTTATTCCGCATCTCCTTTTGTGCCAAACGAAATGCATCCGGGATGGAAAGGCCATCCTCCAACCATTTGGTGTAAAAGGTGGTCATCAATTCCTGAGTTTGTACATCGGGTACCTGCCAGAGTGACATCACGAGATATTTCACCCCGGCAATTTTAAAGGCGCGTTGTAAACCATACACACCTTCATTCCCCTGAATATCGCCCAGCCCGGTTTCGCAAGCGGAAAGGACTACTAATTCCGTGTTCGACATGTTCATCTGACTGATTTCGTAGGCAGTGAGAATGCCATCTTCCATGCCCGGCCGAAGTGGTTTACCTGTATGCCAGGCGTAGTTGCCGCCGGCCAGGATGAGGCCGGAGCGTATCATGGGGTGGTCGGAGATTTTGAAGGTGGGTTCGGCCTTTCCCAACCCCCGCTCCGGGGAGGGGGCTTCTGTTTGCGGGTCGGGGAAGAAAAAGCCGTGGGTAGCCAGATGCAGGATGCGTGGAGCAGGGCCTGATTTTCCAATGGCCTTGAAGGATTCTTCGGTGGCCGCCATACCCGAATAAAAATGGGTAGAGAAATTTGACTTATTGAGCAACGCTGTAATGCTCGAGCCTTCTTTTTCCGTACCGGGCAAATAACCCCAGTTTCCTCCCCGTTGGGGTACACTGCGGTCGGCATTTACGAAATTTATTGGTGCGGATAACAGTGCCAGATCCACCTGGGTCGCTGAATCTTGTGCGATGGTGGTGGTATCAATCTCATAGGTAATACCGCCATAAAGCAGGGCTTCCGCTGTTCCATTGGATTTTGACAAATCAGGTACGACCAGGGAGCGGGTGCATCCGAGCCGGGTTAAATTATACCGGTCGGATAGATTTTGGG
Organism: Lewinellaceae bacterium; assembly: GCA_020636075.1. Taxonomy (GTDB): domain Bacteria; phylum Bacteroidota; class Bacteroidia; order Chitinophagales; family Saprospiraceae; genus M3007. The sequence continues at coordinate 124,615 of JACJYO010000004.1, forward strand.
TGTTGTCGATGGGAATCGCATCGAAATTGATGCGGTGCAATATGCCGGACGGCGCATACCAAAGGGTATGCACACCCGATAAAAGGCTGTCCAGAGGTTTCCAGATTAGGTCGTAAAGACCGGTGAGGTTTCTTGTGTTTAGCGGTTTTACACCCCGGCTATAAAGTTGAGCGAACAATTCGCGGGATTGTTTCGGAGCACTTGTTGAAAGGATGTTTGTGAGTTGTTTTTCCTCAAAGAGACTTTTGAAAATTGGTTGTTTCACATCAGGAAGCAGAACCAGGGCGGCGTACATGATGCTGTCGGAAGTTTTTGGAAAATTGACCTGGAACTGGATAAACTCTATGGCCGCTTCTCCTTTTTTTAACATAGACTGCACTTCCTGCCATTTTACCTGCCGGCTGGCTTCGGAATAGCCGGCAATCAAGCGGGAGAGTTCTTTTTCAGCATCGTTTGCTTTTTCCTCGAATCCTTCTACTGCTTTTCGCTCGGCAATCGGTTTGGCAAGTTCGGCTGCCAGGTAGCGGCGATAGCCTTTGAGTTGTTTGCTCAGGGCCTCCGTTTCGGGGGTGGAAGATGCCAGCGTATTCAGACGGCTTGCAGCGGTGCGCAAAAATCCTTTGAGAAAAAGGGCATGGTTGAATGCCAACTCGGGTAAGGCGCCGAATGGTGCGCCTCTTTCCTGCCTGGAAAGCAGCCAGGAAGACACCCTGTTGCCTGCATTTTGGTAGTTGGACGTATATCGGGCCAACTCCCGTTCCGACAAGAAAGTTGTTGCTTTGGAAAGCCGGCGTTGGCTCAGCTCAAAATAGCTTTTCAGTAGCGGTTCAGATTCACTGAACCTGTTTTGAATTTCATAAATTATCCCAAGCTTGTTCAGGCTTGCCCCGTAGTCGGGATGATTTTTCCCCAATAGTTGCTCCTGGATGGCAATAGTTTCGAGGTAAAGCGGTTCGGCCTTTTCATAGTTATTCAATGTTTTATACAGACCCGCCAGGTTGAAGAGGCTAAATACGTATTCCGTGTTTGTTTTGCCCAGGATTTTTTCTTCGATAGCCAAAGCTTCGAGGTAATAGGCTTCGGCTTTATCATACCTACCCATTTCCGAACATACACTTCCCAGGTTTCTCAGCGTAGTCGTATACAGATAATGCTCTTTCCCATATATTTTTTCCCGGATGGCCTTTGCTTCTTCATAATATGCTTCGGCTTTTTGGTAGTTCTCAATGCGAAAATTCAAGCCCGCCAAGCCAAGCAGGCTAGCTGCATAATCCGGGTGCTCTTTCCCCAACACGGTTTCTTGTATGGTTTGGGCTTCCAATAAAAGGCGCTCCTCTTTTTCGTAATTGTTCATTTCTCCATACAAAATCGATAGATTATACAGGTGGCTTGCATAACTACGGTTTTCTTTCCCCACTACTTTTTCCTGAAGCGCGATGGTTTCCAGGTAGTATAATTCGGCTCGTTCAAAATCCCCTTTTTGCCAATATAAAATTGCCAGATTGTTCAGGACTCCTATATAGCCCGGGCTTTCTTTTCCATCTACTTTTTCATTGATCGCTTTTGCTTCCAGGTAAAGGGCTTCGGCTCTATCATAATTACTTATTTCGGCGTATAAAATTGCCAGACTGCCCAAGCACTTTGCATACTCAGTGTGCTCTTTTCCCAGGGTTTCGGTCAGTATGGCTATGCTTTCGAGGTAAAGCGATTCCGCTTTTTCATAATTGCCGGTTTGCCGGTTGATATCAGCGAGGCTTGTCAGGCTTTTGGCGTAGTCGGGATGTTTTTTTCCCACTACATTTTCCCGGATCGTTTTAGCATCTAGGTAAAAAGGTTCGGCTTTTTCAAAATCGCCCAAATTGCGGTATGCGTTTCCGATAGAATTCAATAGCCAGGCAAACTTGAGATCTGTGCTATCGGCTATTTTCGCTATCGTAGATTTTGCTTCGAGATACGACAGTACAGCCTGTTGGTAATTTCCCAGGTTGTCATAGAGTAATGCCAGGTTGATCCGGTTTGCGGCATACTTCATGTTTTCTTTGCCATAAACTTTTTCCTGTATGGCGAGGGCTTCCAGAAAGAATGGTTCGGCTTGTTCATACTTGTATATGGTATTATATATGTATGCCAAATTGCTCAGGTTATTGGCATAGTCGGTATCCTCGGCACTGCCCGGGAATTTTTTCTGGACTGCGATCACTTCGAGGTAAAGGGCTTCGGCTTTTTCATAGTCGCGTGGGGAGAGGACATATCCGTAAAGCAAAGCCAGATTGGCCAGGCAATTCGCATAGTCGGGGTGCTCCTTGCCCGGGGACTTTTCGAGCAGATCTTTGGCTACCAGGTACCATTTTTCGGCTTCTGCGTAGTCCTTTTTTTTGTAGAACACCCAACCATGGTTGAAACAAGCATTGCCGTAGGCCGCCGTTTCGCGCCCGAGTTTTTCCAGCGCAATTTTTTCGGCGGCGGCACTAACTTCCAGCGCTTTGTCAAAGTCTTTTTCATTGGCCAGTGTTGTTGAAACCTGGATAAGACTGTCGACTTGATGAACAATAAGGGAATCGGCCGGGGTTTGCGCTACAACCAATACGGGAACGCAGAACGACAAGGAAAGGAATAGTGTTTTCAATTGATTTTTCTGTTAGGACATGACACGTAATGCCCTCAAACCTGAGCTTTTTTTGTAAAAAAAGCAAGCAAAACACCTCCCGTTGTCGGCTCAAAAGTTCACGCCGCTCCCAACAACCCCAACAACTCCTGCGCCGCCCGGGCAATCACCGTGCCCGGCCCGAACACCGCCGCCACGCCGGCTTTTTTCAAAAAATCATAATCATCGGGCGGGATCACTCCGCCGACTACCACGAGGATGTCTTCGCGGCCCAGTTTTTTCAGCTCGGCGATGGCTTGTGGCGCCAGGGTTTTGTGTCCTGCTGCCAGGGAGGAAATGCCCAGGATGTGTACGTCGTTTTCGGCGGCCTGGCGGGCGGCTTCGGCGGGTGTTTGGAAGAGTGGGCCGATGTCCACATCGAAACCCAGGTCGGCAAAGGCGGTAGCGATCACTTTGGCGCCGCGATCGTGGCCATCCTGGCCGAGTTTGGCTACCAGAATACGCGGGCGTCGGCCTTCCTGCTCGGCGAAGGCGTCGGACATCGCCCGGGCTTTTTCAAAATCGTCGTTTTTTTCCATAGCTCCGGCATAAACACCCGCAACGGCACGGGTAGTGGCGGTATAGCGCCCGAAGGCTTTTTCCATGGCCATTGAAATTTCGCCCAAGGTGGCGCGGGCGCGGGCGGCATTGATGGCCAGGGCGAGGAGGTTGGCCCCGGCCCCGGCCCCACCCCCATCCCCTCCCCCACGCCAATGGCGTGGGAGGGGGGCTTGATCCGCACTTTCGATTGGTTTTTGGATGTTGGGATGTCCAACAGTTGCAGCGGGCATCTCTCCTCCCCCTGGGGAAAGGGGGGCCTGATCCGGATTTTTGATTGGTTTTTGGATATTGGGATGTTCAACAGTTGCTGAGGGCGTATCCCCCTCCCCCCGGGGGGAGGGGTTAGGGGTGGGGCCGGCATCACGCGCGGCATTTTCCAAGGCCAACAAAGCCGCCTGCACAGCCGCCTCATCGCGCGCGGCTTTCACCGCCTGAATCCCGCGGATCTGCCCTTCCCGCACGGCTGTGTTGTCTACCTCCAGAATGTCAAATTTTACGTCGTCGCGCACCTGGAATACATTCACGCCCACAATCTGCTCCTGCCCGGAGTCGATGCGGGCCTGCTTGCGGGCGGCGGCTTCCTCGATGCGCAATTTGGGCAGGCCGTCTTCGATGGCTTTGGCCATACCACCCAGTTTCTCCACTTCTTCGATCAGTGCCCAGGCTTTTTCCACCAGTTCCTGTGTCAGGTTTTCCACAAAATACGAGCCCGCCCAGGGATCGACCGCCCGGCACACGTCGCTTTCTTTTTGGATAAACAACTGCGTATCGCGGGCAATTTTGGCCGAAAAATCGGTGGGCAGGGCAATGGCTTCATCAAAGGAGTTTGTGTGCAAACTTTGTGTGCCGCCCAACACAGCCGCCATGGCTTCGATGCAGGTGCGCGCCACGTTGTTGAAGGCATCCTGCTCGGTAAGCGACCAGCCGCTGGTTTGGCAGTGGGTGCGCAGGGCCAGACTTTTGTCGCTTTTCGGGTTGAACTGTTTGACCAGTTTGGCCCAAAGCAGGCGCCCGGCGCGGAGCTTGGCAATTTCCACAAAATGATTCATGCCAATACCCCAGAAAAACGAGAGCCGTGGCGCAAAATCGTCGATGTCGAGTCCGGCAGCCAGTCCGGTACGAATGTACTCCAGCCCGTCGGCCAGGGTGTACGCCAGTTCGAGTTCGGCCGGCGCTCCGGCTTCGTGCATGTGGTAGCCGGAAATAGAGATGGAGTTGAACTTCGGCATGTTGCGTGCGCAATAGGCGAAAATATCGCCGATGATGCGCATCGACGCGGCGGGCGGGTAGATGTAGGTATTGCGCACCATGAACTCCTTGAGGATGTCGTTCTGGATGGTGCCGCTGAGTTGTTCCGGCGCTACACCCTGTTCTTCGGCTGCCACGATGAAAAAAGCCATGATGGGGATGACGGCGCCGTTCATGGTCATGGACACCGACATCTGGTCGAGCGGGATCTGGTCGAACAACATTTTCATATCCTCCACCGTATCGATGGCTACGCCGGCCTTGCCCACATCGCCTTCCACGCGCGGGTGGTCGCTGTCGTAGCCGCGGTGTGTAGCCAGGTCGAAAGCAACGGAGAGCCCTTTTTGCCCGGCGGCGAGATTGCGGCGGTAAAACGCATTGCTTTCCTGCGCCGTCGAAAAACCGGCGTACTGGCGGATCGTCCAGGGCCTGGTGACGTACATACTGGCGTAGGGACCGCCGAGGAAAGGCGGGATGCCGGCGACGAATTGGGCGTAGGGCGCAGGGTTTGGGGCTAAGGGCTGCCTGGTGGGGCGCAGGTTGGGGTCAAATTTTATATTGGAAAAATCTGGTGTGGGCATGGGATGGGTGCTCGTTGACTTGAGCGGGTAAATATCGGGATAAGTTTCTAATCGGTCTTGCCCGGACAACCGTAAGGGGTTAATTTTCGCCTCATTTATAACCTAAAATACAAGCCATTATGTTCAAGAAAACAGTGTTCGCTTTTTTATTCTTCAGTGCCTTAGCGCTCACTTGCGCTACCCAAACCACCGATGCCAACCCGTTGATCGAGGCCCTCAATGAGCGTTTGGCCGCTCAAAAAAACGGCATGTTCACCCTCGACGCCCGGTTTAAGTTTGCCGACGGCGAAGACACAATCGCGCATCAGGGTACCTGTTATTTTTTTCGGGAATCCAATCCGGATTCCTTTGCACAATTTGTAGTGTACATGGACGACCGGCCGGTGTACGCCTTCAACGGTGAAACGTTTTTCCAATCGGCAGGCCAGGATAAATACTGGGTCACCGATGTTGCCGCAGCGGGCGGCGTCCGCCGCATGTTGCGCGGCAATGTGATGAAAAGTAACCTCGTGTACCACCCGTTGCTTCGGGTTGATCAGCCTGGCTTTTCCGCCGGTTCCTATGATAAGGTGCGGATAAGTGCCGTACAGGAAGACGGATTGCACCTGCTTCGGCTTACCATGCGGGATACCAGTGTGGAGGAGGCTTTGGGCGATGTGGCGAACAACAAAATCTATTTCGAGGTGCAGTACGACATTGCGCTGCCGGATTACTACCTGGCGCGCCGCACCGAATCGGTGTGGTTGTTCGATGGCTGGCAGTACGACCGCAAGGTGTTTTCGCCGGTAACGTCCTTGCCTGCCGGCGCTAAATTTTCAGACTACTTTGACCCGGAAAAGCTGGCAGAGCGGTATACTTTCGAACAGTACGATCCCAATGCACCCGTAAAACGGGAAAAGGAACTGATCAAAATCGGCGACCAGCTACCCGATTTTACCCTCACCGACCTGACGGGGAATACGGTAGCGCTTACTGACCTGAGTTCCGGGCTGATCCTGCTGGATTTCTGGTACAAAGGCTGTTTTCCTTGCCAACTGGCCATGCCTAAAATTGAAAACCTGCACCAGAAATACGCTGCGAAAGGGCTGCAGGTTTTCGGTGTGAACCCTTTCGATAAAAATAACGAACAGATCAAAGACTGGCTGCAAGCGCGCAATGTCAGCTACAACACCCTCTTCGATCCGGAAAAACAATTGCCCAAGGCCGTTGGTATTCAGGGCTATCCGCTTCTGGTGATCGCCGATGCCAAAACAAAGGCGGTGCTGCATGTACACACCGGTTTCAGTGAGGAAATGGAAGCGGAACTGGAACCGGTGATTGTTGAAAAATTGCGGTAGTTGCTGGGTTGGGATTTTTGGATTTATATGCCTGAATGAATTACGGTGAGTCCGGAGGGCTTTGTATGTTCGCCGCGCGGGAGCTGCTATTTGCGCTCCGTTGATTATTTGTTTTTTTAAAAAAATCGCACCAGAGGTGCGAGTTACATGAAAACTGCCGGATTCACGTTCATCCGAAATGCGCTGCTTTACGACTATCCGGTTGTGGAAGCTATAACGTCCATATTGCCTGTGTGCGATTATTTCGTGGTGGCGGTAGGTAAATCCGACGATGAAACACTCGATCTGGTACGCAGCATTGGCGACCCCAAAATTCATATTCTGGAAACAGTTTGGGACGACAGCTTGCGTGAAGGTGGTCAAGTGCTGGCGGAAGAAACCAACAAGGCCTTCGATGCCATACCGCAGGAATACGACTGGTGTTTTTACATTCAGGCCGACGAGTGTGTGCACGAAGCCGACCTGCCCGCTATCCGGACCGGCATGGCGCGCTGGCTCGACGATCCGGCCACCGAAGGCTTGCTGTTCAAGTACCGGCATTTTTATGGTTCCTACGACTTTATCGGTGCGAGCCGGCGCTGGTACCGCCGGGAGGTGCGGATTATCCGGAATGATAAACGTATTCGTTCGTACCGCGATGCGCAGGGTTTTCGCATTTTCAGCCCCCTTCTTCTTAGCCCAGGCCTTAAGGCCTGGGCTAAGAAGAAGGGGCGCCCTGAAAAATTACACGTCCGCCAACTCGACGCCCATATCCATCATTACGGCTGGGTAAAACACCCGGCGGCACAACAGCGGAAACAATTCGTCTTCAACCGGCTCTGGCTCCCCGATGAAAAAGTACGTGAACTGGTGGGCGATGCCGATGTGTACGATTACGACGGCACCGAGCCCCTGGAACGCTACGATGGCACCCATCCGGCTGTGATGCTGCCGCGTATTCAGGCGATGAACTGGCGGTTCAGTGGCGATCCCCTGGCGGCGCGGTGGGGTTGGAAAAACCGGCTTTCCCGCGCCCTGGAGAAGTACACAGGTTGGCGACCGGGCGAGTACAAAAATTATACGTTGCTTCGATAAATCGGGGAACTTTTGGGCGGCTCCTGCCGTTACCCATGCTTTCCTTCCATTTTCTAAAAACAACCCTGCTTATGCGCGTAGTTGCTCAATGCCTGTTGGAGCACAATAGCCAGCTGTTGCTCCAGGAGTTCTGGCACGAACACGACCATTATTACTTTTTTCGTCCACCCGGCGGCGGCATCGAGCCCGGCGAATATGCTGCGGATGCCATGCTCCGGGAAATTCAGGAGGAATTGGCTGCTGAAGTTTCCAAACCGGTATTGGTAGATGTTTTGGAAAATATTTTTGAATACGACGGCCAGACCCGCCACGAAATCGTATTTCTGTTTCGCGCAACTGTGCTGGATGAGCGGCTGACCAGCGTGCCGGAAATCCGGTTCATCGACAACAGCTTCGAATTTCGGGCAGTGTGGATACCCGTTGCCCAATTGTTGCAAGGCGATGATCTGGTGCTGTACCCGGTCGGTTTGCGCGAACGGCTGCCGCAGCTGTATCCGGAAGCGCTATCGGTGTAATTTTTTCAAGTCGTGACCACGCATAAAACAGACAAGATTAACCGGAAAAAAACAGAGGGTGCCTCATAAGTCCTCACATGCGCAAGTAGTTCCTAATTTTCAACACGGAGTTTAATTCTCCCTGGCCTCCGTGGTAAATAAAATATTCTACGGCGGGCATTTCAGATTTCTCTCTATTGAGACACCCTCTGCAAAATCATGTTTATCCTGTCCAAAAATAAAAAAATCTGTCTCCAGAACGGCAAGTCACTTAATTGAACAATGCGTTGTTATTTCAGCGCCGTGTCCAGTTCATGCAGTGCATTATCGGCCAGCTGCCAGGTGGTGTTCATGTGCACTGCCGGTTCCTGACCGGCAAAAACAACCTGTTCGCAGGTTTGCCAAATTTGGGTCAGCATATCAATCGCAGACCCGGGAACCTGCCGTTCGGCGAGTTTTTCCCGCATACCTTCCTTCGTCAGTAATACCGGCTCAATGTCCAGATGCAAGGCCACATGTTCCTGCAGTGTTTTGAGCAGCTCGTGGTAGAACAGTTTAGAATCGGCGCCCTGTGTTAGCTGCGCAACGGCTTTCATTTTTCCACGCATGGCTTTCAGGCTGGGCTTTGGCTGAGCCTCCGTTTTTACAGGCTTAGCCTTTCGCGGCCTTCTCCGCCAGAAATAAATCCAGAACAGCAACAAAACCAGGCCTGTCAGCGCGCCCCAGGTGATCGGGTCACGCAGGAGCACTGAGGTTGTACGCCAGAGCCTGTCCAAGGCTGAGGGTGGCGGCGGTGGGATGCTGGCTATCGAGTCGGGTGGGGTAGTTTGTTGGCCGTAGAATTGGCCTGCGGTTACATGCAGTTGCACCGGGGCGGCGGCCAGTAAGCGGCGGTAGTTGGCACTGTCGGTATCGAAAACAACCAATTCCGGCATGAAACTGTAGTCGCCGGGTTGCCGGGGCAGGATCACATATTCGAGGGTGCGGGCATGGACAAACTGTTCGCCGGTTTCGTATTCTTCCTGTTGCTGAATCTTGGGTTCAAAACCCTCCAGGCCCTCGGGAAGTTCGAATACCGGGTTCGCAAAACGCCGGGTATCGCCATTCCCTTCGATCGTTACGGTAAGGGTCAGGGCATCATCAGTGGTGAGGCTATCCTTGTCGACTGCCACCTTCCAGTCGTACTGACCCGCAACGCCGGAAAAATTGGTCGGGGCGGGCTCGGGCAGAGGTTTTACTTTGAGTTTAACGGCCTGTGTTTGAACCATTTCGGGCCGTGAGCCGAACAATGCACTCAGGCCACCTGCCTGCTCGATGCCAAGCCGTACACGGGCCGGGCCGATACGGAAATCACCGGCTTGTTGAGGAAACAATGCTATTTCGTGCAAGACCCGGGTAACATAGCGGTTGCCCTTGATTTTTTGCTGTCGCGTGCGGGTATCAAAACGACGGCGTTCCTGGGTAAAAAAACCGTCGAACGCGGGCAGGTCTAAAATATCGTATTCGGAAATACCCACCTGGGTGTACAGAACGATTTGGTACAGCACCTGCTGGCCAACCCAGGCTGTTTCGCGATCCAGTTCGGCGCGGATAAACACCCGGCTGTCGGAGCCGGGCGGGGGTGTGGTACTGCCTTCACGGGCTTTCCCAACCCGGACGACCAGTGGTTGCGAGCGGAGGGTGCGGTTGTCGGTTTGCACCGTTGCTGTTCCGATGGTGTAGGTGCCGGGCGCGCCGGCCTCCAACTCATACGTCCAGGTTTGGTGGCTGTACGATTTACCATTGACAAAGCCCGAACCGCGCATTTCCGACGGGCCCGAAGTGACCCGGAAGCCGTTAAAATCGGGTGGAATAAATCGTTTGGCAAACGTGTTTTTAAGCGCGAAGGAAACTTCAAAGCGACTGCCTTCCGGCACTTCTTTCGTTGGGCCTTCTGATTCGAACGTGGCAGTTCCCTGCGCTGGCAATGCCAGCTGATGAAGAACCAACCAGCAGATGATCAGGCAGGCCGTATTTAAGAACCGTGTGTTTCGCATCATTTGACGCGCTTTGGTTTGTATTTTGCTTTTTCTAAAAATTGTTGAGCGTTGCGAAGGTTCAATATTTCTTCGAAAGATTCATCGGGGCTGCGTTTTGTGTACGCTTTAACAATTTGCCAACCGACCCAGTTGCCGATTTCGCCGGGCGCTTCCTGAAATACATTATCCGCGTTAGGGCTGGGCATCACGATCTTCTGATTTTTACTGTTAAGCGGCTGATACAGCACGCCCATATCGAGCAACCGGGCCCAAACCTCCTGTTCGTTGACGTAGCAACCCTCCATTTGCGCCTGGGTATACCCCATTTTCATACTGTCGGGGACTCCCGGCAAAAGTAAGTCCATGAGGTAGAGGATTTTCCCGTTGTTGATCATGTAATCCAGAATTTGTTCACCGGGCGGCGGACCCACAATCCGGCTCGACAGTGCCAGGGCAACCTTGGTCGTTATAAATTCTCTGGAAAACTGCCGGCGCAGGTATTGGGGGAAATAATCGGGATTATACCCTGAAAAATTTTCGCCGAGGAACATGTCGAGACCGATCATGACAAGGCTGTCGTTCACAGCATAGGCATCGCCGATAAACTCGGTGACTGCCGTAACAAAACGCGGCTGAGGGTGCCTGGGCAAATAATACTGGTAAAATTGCACCATCTGCGTCAGGTCGGCTTTCAGGCTTTTCAAGTCGGGAAAGACGGCCTGACAGGAATCGTTGAGTCGCCGTACTTGCGGGGCCGTTACAAAACCTGTGATCGCCTCCAGAGGTGTTTCGTTCGGATTGGTCTGGTCGTGCGCAATTTCAGCGATAAAGAAGGGTAGGAAGTCGGGATAGTTGGCCGCGAGCTGTTGCAGGCCAGGCTCGAGTTGGGTGGTGTCGAGTGCAAACAGGTCCTGCTCGAAACGTTGGAGTTGCAGGTTTACCCGAATATGGCTCACGTTGGGTGTTGCGGGGGAATCCGAATCGGTACAGCTGTTCAGGAACAGCGTTAAAATGAAGAAAACGGCACTTATCAGAAGGTAATTTGCATTTCTGCCCATACTCTAAAAAAATTTCTGCGAATTTAGCGCTGAAAATATCCGTGGCCTGTTTGATTGCATTTGAAGCAGGGAAACGGGTGTTTGTCAAACCCTGTTTTAAAAATTCAATCGTGCACCCAGCTATTAACGCACAAAAAAACAACACGTTATGAAAAAAATTGCTTTGGCATTTGGCTTTTTATTTGTGTTTCAGGTATTCGCCTCGGCACAGGAAGAAATCCGTTTTGGTATTCAGGCGAGCCCAACCTGGTCCTGGATGCGTTCCAATGATAAATTTCTGGAGAATACCGGGTCAAACTGGGGGCTAAAATTTGGCGTGGTGGGTGAGTATTATTTCACGTACAATTATGCGTTTATGGCCGGCCTGGGTTTTGGCTTCAATCACGGTGGTACCCTGCTCAACGGATACCAGCAAGGCGCATTTTGGCCAAAAACGGATTTGAGTGACCCCCGGTTGGATACACTCCCTAAAGATGCAAAACTCCATTACCGGGTTACCTATGTGGAAGTGCCTTTTGGCCTGCGTTTCCGGGGCGGCTCCAATGAAGACTCCCGAATGAAATTTTACGCCGAGGCGCCCATTTTTACGCTCGGATTTGTGAGTAAGGCCCTGGGCGATATTCGTGGGAATACCCCGGTACAATCTGAAGATGAGAATATTCGGAAGGATGTCAATGGCTTGTCCCTTTCCTGGGGCATTGGCGCCGGTATCGAGTACGAACTGGCTTCCAATGCAACGGTTGTCGCCGGATTGTATTTTCAACAACAATTTACCGACCTGACAGACGATAGCGGCTCTGTGTTTGATTCCGGTGCCAATACCTGGAAAAAAGAGGACTCCAAGGGCGCATTCAATGCGCTTTCACTGCGGTTGGGGTTCTTTTTCTAAGAAATTGATTGTCAGTGTAAAAGCCTGCCTTCGCCCCGATGCTTTCGGGGCGAAGGCAGGCTTTTTTTATGGCTTGACCAGTTTGGCGGCAATTGTTCCGGCCCGAAAAAGCAGGGGTTCGTTGAGCAGGTATTCGACAAATTTTCCCCGGCGTTGCGTGTAAACCAACCCGGCATCGCGCAAAATGCGCAGGTGCTGGGAAGCCACCGATTGCTCAATTTTCATTTCGGTATAGATCGTCTGCACAGAAGCGGGCTGGTGTGTTTGTAGCAGGTCGATCATGCGTAGGCGAAGCGGATGTGCCAGCGCACGCATTAATTCCGTGCAAAAATTGAGCTGTGTGGCGTTGAATTGGATATTGACCATAGGGGCAGATTGGTGATTAGTCGCTGCTGCTGTGCAAGAACCTGTGTGCTGTAAAATGAACCCTTACATCAGCAAATATGCATTTTTCTGTGCAGCGATTCTTGGGCCGTCCCAAAAATAAAATACTGCATGCAACCAGCCTGTCTGGTTTGCATGCAGCAAGGTGTGTAAGTACGATTGAAAAAAATCGGATGAAGGAGATCTAATCAAATAGCCAGTTCTTCCACAAGACGTGAAATTTGGCTGAGTCGTTCGCTATCCAGGGAATAATAGATGTATTTGCCCTGCCGGTCGGTTTTTACCACACCGGCTTTGCGCAAAATAGCCAGATGTTGGCTTGCCACGCTTTGCTCCAGGCGAAGTTTGATATAAATATCGGTGACCGTCATGCGCTGGTTTTCTTCCAGCAAGTCGATCATGCGTTGCCGTAACTTGTGGTTTACGGCCCGTAAAACAAGCACTGCTTTGCGCAATTCAGTGTAGTCGAGCGGAATGTCTTGTTGGCCCCCTTTCAAGACAACAGGCTCGCTCTTGGATTTTCTCATAGAATTTGTTTTAAAATATCAAAAAACCATATGTCAAGTTACGATTATGTTTCCAAAACTGTGCCAGATCAATAAGCCACAACGCTGTATTATTTTTTATCTTCAGGCGTAAACTCATTGATTTACAATGCTAAAATAGAGCAAAATTTTCTCAATTTGATATTTTTTATCATTTTTTCTCAAAATGCCGGCTTGTTGGGTGTTGTAATGTTTGGGCTCTTCATATAAAAAGGTTCAAAATGTGTTATGTTCTGAAAATCATTTTTTTGGAAAAATTGCTCTGCGAGACCTGCCAAATAGTTTGCCGAACATTTTTTTACAGGGCTAAAAACCACATTCTCGACGATACCGGCGTCTTCTGTTTTTTTTGAACCGTTTCCTGAAATTACACACACTGTTTCCGGGTTGTAATCCGGAATTGTGTTTAGAAATTTTTCAAACAATTCGTGTTGCAAGATCAGGGGCTGGGCCGGTACTGCCACATGCAGTTGGTCATCGTATGCGGCCGTCCATACTTCTTGCCGGCGGGCGTCCAGCATGGGGATCGCAATTACGGAATGCGGGCTCCGACTAACCGGCTGGGTTTTGCCATATTCGAGCAGACTGGCTGCGGCAAGGGCTTGCAGGGTATCCACCGCAATGAGCGGCTTGTCGAGTGCAAAACAAATTCCTTTGGCGGTCGACACGCCTACCCGCAGGGCAGTGTACGAGCCCGGACCCCGGCTTACCGCCACAGCATCGAGGTCGGAAAGTTTAAAGGCCGCTTGGCTGCAACATTCGGCGATGAGGAGGGTAAGCCGTTCAGCGTGCCGCGCCTGGTCGGGATCTTCAGCCAGGGCAATGGTTTGTCCGTCAACGGCAATTGCAGCGCCGCAAACCTCGGAGGCAGTTTCAATCAGGAGAATTTTGGCCATGTTTTCAGGCGCAAAGAAAGGGGTTTTGAATGGTTTGCCACATGAAACGCGCTATTGCAAAATGATGCATTCGACACGCCGGTTTTGTTGCCGTCCTGCTTCCGATACATTTTCAGCGACCGGACGGGTTTCGCCAAACGCTTTCCAGTCGAGTCGGTTTTCCGGGATTCCCTTTTTAACCAGATAGTCAAAAACAGCGCGCGCCCGCCGGGCCGACAGCTCCAGGTTGTATGCTTCCGTACCGACATCATCGGTGTGCCCGGCGATACCGATACGGATAGCGGGGTATTTCTGCATGAACTCCAGCAATTGGTCAATTTCGGTGTACGCTTCCGCACGCAAATCGGCTTTGCCGGAGTCAAATAAAACAGCTGCGCTAAAACTTACCCGTTTTTTTGTCAGCAGCGTTTTTTCCAGGCTGGAAGTAGGTTCAGTCGCAGGGCTACGTTCCGGTTCCGGCGTGACGGATACCTGGTCCAGGCAGATATACGCGGCGCGTTTTATTTTATCAAAAACACTACCTCCCTTATTGTTCCAGGCTGTAATCATGCTATCGCGCGCCGGGCTCAGACTGTTCGCCGTTTCTGCATCTGAAAAAAAATTGCCAATGAGGAAATATTGAAATGGCTGGTCGGGCACAAAGGTGGCCGATAATTTCACCCAAGCGCCATCCGTTCGGATCACGTTGCTGAAATTCACCTGAGGCGGATACTGCTTTTCCTGAAGAAATTTGGAGAACAGACTGTGTGTTTTCAGCGGTCGCATCAAAAAATAAAAACCCAGATTTCCAGCCGTTACCACTTCCACAGGGGTGTTGGATGCATACACGGAGCGCATATGTTCTGTCATAATCTTGGAATCCTCGCGCACCCAAATTTCAACCCTGTAACGCAAGCCCGGCTGTAGTGGTCGACGCAACTGACCCTGTATGATTTCGTGATAATCGGAGCGTTGACCAATATCTGCTGCGGGAAGAAAATGAATCAGGCCAACACAAAAATTCCCCTCTTGGCTTTCCGGAAGCCAGGGGCAATCGGAGTTGGCCCGATGCAGGTCTGGCGTAAGTGCGTTTAGGGTGGTCCAACTTTCAAGGGTTGCATTAAACTCATCAGCCGAATGCATGAATTGGCAGTTGCCCGGGGTAGCCTGGGGCTGCAACTGTTCAAACCCCGGGTTAATGACCAGATTCTGGCTGATCAGAAAGCCGGGAAAAAATAAGGCCAAAATGTAAAACCGAATAGCCACAACTAGTTCTCCAGGGAAAGGCTGCCCTGGATAATACCGCCGCCGATGACATCGTCACCTTCGTAAAAGACGGCGCTTTGGCCGGGGGCAATACCTTTCACATTGGCGTGAAACTGCACATCAACGCTGTTGCCAACCGAATGCAGGGTGCTAAGCGTACCAGCGTCGCGGTACCGCACCTTGGTTACGGCTTCAAGCCCAGTTTCGGGCAGACTACCGTATTTCATCAGGTTGACTTTGCCGGTTAACATGCCGTTGCGGATCAAATCGTCTTCACGGCCCAGGACCACGGTGTTGGTTTCCGGTTGTATTTCGGTAACGAACATCGGCTCGCCCAAAGCGATGCCCAGGCCTTTACGCTGGCCGATCGTGTAGAACGGGTAGCCCTGATGTTGTCCCAGCACCTTGCCCTGGGAGTCGACGAAGTTGCCACCGGCTACTTTTTCTTCCAGGCCATCTACGTGGCGTTTCAGAAATCCGCGGTAATCATTGTCGGGCACAAAGCAGATTTCGTAGCTCTCCGCTTTTTTACTCAGTTCGTCCCAGCCGCGCTCGGCGGCCATTTGTCGCACTTCGGGCTTGGTGAAATTGCCTAGGGGCATGCGTGTGCGGTTCAGGCATTCCTGGCTCAGGCCCCAAAGCACATACGATTGATCTTTTTGGCGATCCCGGGCGCGGGTTATGTATTTCCGGCCTTCGAGTTCGTTGATGATGCCGTAGTGCCCTGTGGCGATAAATTCGCAGTCAAGCAAATCAGCCCGGCGCAACAGGCTGTTCCACTTGATGTGGGTGTTGCAGAGGACGCAAGGGTTGGGCGTACGACCAGCCATGTACTCGTTGACAAAATCATCGATAACATAGTCGCCGAACTCTTCCCGGATATCCACTATAAAATGATGGAAACCAAGCTTGACCGCCACCTGACGGGCATCGTTGATGCTGTCGAGTGAGCAGCAGCCTGTTTCTTTTTTGGAACCGCCGGAGGTGGCGTAATCCCAGGTTTTCATGGTGACACCAATGACCTCCCAACCTTCTTCGTGCAGAAGAACAGCCGTAATCGTGCTATCGATGCCGCCCGACATGGCGACGAGGGCTTTGCCACGCTTTGACATAGGTTTTTGTTTTTTTTACTGTGAAGGCTCGGAGAATCTGGAAATCAAGTTCCAGGCAACAGAGAGGGTGTGCAACTTTTCAAATTTCAAACTGAACTTTTCAAATTT
This sequence comes from Lewinellaceae bacterium, assembly GCA_020636075.1. Lineage (GTDB taxonomy): Bacteria > Bacteroidota > Bacteroidia > Chitinophagales > Saprospiraceae > M3007. The sequence goes on from JACJYO010000004.1 coordinate 140,809, forward strand.
GACTTTCAAGAAACTTTTCAAACCAAGATTGTTGCTCAAAAAGTCAAAAGTTTAATTTGAAAAGATCAATTTGAAAAGTTGCACACCCTCCGAGCCTCCATGGTGTGTTTTTTCTCTAAACAACTTCCGGGTGTACACAGTTCAACAAACTACTTCTCTTCCAGGCCTTGCAGGAAGTATTCCACTTTCCCATCCATGCCTTTGTCTTCGCTTGTAGCTGCTTCGCGGGCTTTTTGAGCAGCAGCGCGAGCCTTGCTTTGTTCACCCTGGCGTTTGTACACTTCGGCCAGTGTCAGGTAATACTCGGAAAGGCCACCGTTCTCCGCTGCTGTTTTGGCATACTTCTCTGCTTGCTTCAGCACCTGGGGCTCTTTTGGAAAGGCGCGCAGCATTTTGACCACGAGGTCGTGCAAGAGCGCGGCGTTGTTTTTAACTTCCTTTTTTTGATAACTCTGAACGGTTTTCAGGTATTTTTTTGGATCGTTGGTTGTGGCGTAAAAATCCATTTCCGCCTCGGTGGCAAACTCCGTAGCGCGGCCGGGAAGCCCTGCTTCCATTTTGCTTTTGGCTTCTTCCAGCAGGCGCTCGCTGCGAAATTCAACGGCTTTTTTAACCGTGTTTTGGCAGGCCAGGCTGATCCGTGTTTCCACAGCTTCTTTGCCTTCCAGCGCTGTGATCTTATCGCGATGCTCCAGCAGCAAGTCAAAAACCCGGCTGTCGGCCTCAATAGCGCCTTCCAGAATAAACCGAAGGTTCTCAGGGGTTGTCAGATCAGACTGCGTGCTCAGGTAGTCATTGGTAATTTTCAATGAGGGTTTGTTGGCGCGGTTCAGCGCGCGAACGTAGTTCAGCAGGAACTCCGGGTCGCGATTGCCCTCTGCGTATTCCTTTTCAAAATCTTTCGATGTATCCTGTTTGCCGGTGGCTTTTTGGCCGAAGGCAATTATACCGTCGGTGTTCATTGCGCCAACCTGCTTGAGCACGACCTTCCCTTCGGCATCTAGGATCATCAGGGTGGGATATGCCCGCACGGGGTACTGGCTGGCAAACGCGCTGTTTTCCGGCTTTTCCATGTCAATTTTCAGGTTAATAAAATTGGCATTGAAATAGTCACCCACTTTTGAGTCGGGGAAAACCTGCGCAGCCATGCGTTTGCAAGGGCCACACCAGGAGGCAAAGGCGTCTACGAAAATTAATTTTTGTTCGGCTTTGGCCTTTTCCTGCGCTTCAGCCCAGGTGCCGTGAAAAAAATCAATACCCTGAGCCGGCAAAACGGCGGAACAACACAGGGCAATGAAGGCGGCGAGCATGTATTTATTCATGAGTGGGACGGTATTTAGTTAAAACGGCTGCAAAAATACGGGAAAATTAACGTTCAGGTGGGCCCTTAAGTTGCAAACAGCGGGTTAATGGTCCAGGACCATCTCCAAAACCGCCGGTGTGTTTATTTCCGAAAAACCCGGCACATGCAGCTGGTAAAACTGCAAAAGGCTGCGCAGAAATGCCTTGCGCTCCGGGCGGCTGAGCGACACTTCATGGCATTGCTCCAGCGGGCTGTTCAATAAGTTGAGCAAGGGTGCTGTTTGTTCGGGCTCGAGGTATAGCGTGTGTGGCGGAGTTTCTTCCAAAAAAACGCCCTCCTGCAGGTCGAAAAAAACAGCGCCAGTTGCGTCGCCTTCTGGTTGGAAACCCAGAAAGCCGGATAAATGCAGCAAAAAATGAAGGTGCAGGTTTGCAATGGGCTGCGCGGTGCTGTCGAGCCAGTGCAACTGCTCAAGCAAAAAATCAAAGAGCTGGGGATTTTCTTCTCCTGCGTGAATGCTTTTCTGGCATACTTCGGCCATGAAAAGTGCGATAGCGCCCCGTTTTATATCGAAGGGGATTTGCTGGAAAATTTCACTGGCGCGCATTTCCTTTAGGCGGTTCAGGTGCCCGTCGGCATCGCGGAAATAGGCAACCAGGTCGACAACCATCATCGGTTGGAACAAGCTGAACGGCATACGCGATTTGGCCGTGCGCACACTTCCTCCGATAAAAGCCCGTAGGCCTTTGTCTTCGGTGAAAATGTCGGCGATCACGCTGGTTTCACCGTATTTGATGCTGCGAAATATGATGCCACGGGTATGGAGCATAAAAAAGATTTGCGATTTGGGATTTACGATTTAGGCAATCCTGAAAATCATGTTGATCCTGTCCAAAAAAGAAAAAAATCTGTCTCCATAAACATTGGCCACAACCCGGATTATTTAAAAATCCGGTCAAATCGTACTGCCAGTTCCGGTAATACGACGCGAAATTGTTCGGGAAAAATAAAATAATGGTGAATGGCAACGGGGAGGGCCGGTAAATCACTAAGACCAACGACCGATTCGACATGCTGGCGCGACATCTGGCTGCTGATTTGGAGCTTTTCCCAAATGGCATCGTCAGTCAGGCTGGGCCAGTCAATTTGCGGGTTGAGTAGCACAAATGCTTTGGCATACTCATGCATGCCGATATTGTAGTATTTCGTCGGTTCAATACAGGCCAGCATGAGCTGCTGTGCCGAAAACAACAGACAACTGTCTGCTTCGTACAACTCGGAGGCGTGCACAAAATCGTATTCCGGCGTAGGGAAGGGATAGGGGTAGACGATTACCTTTTCAAATTTTTCAAACAAATAATCAGTCCGGTTGAAGGTCAATGTCACAGCTTGCGCTGCAAGGGCCATTTGAACATCCAGGGGTACTGTTTCATCGGGCCAGGCCATCGGTGTCCAGTCAGTCGCCATCATGAAAAGCGCAGTGCGGTTGCGAAAACGCTGCTTGTCCGTTTTTTTTAAGCCTTGGTAAAAAGCATTGTTACGCTCCAGCAAATCCTGCAGGCCAGTCGGCAGCACAGGTGGTCGACGGCTGTACCACCACCAGTTTATTTGCGGGCTGAACACGTAAATTAAAGTAGCCATCACCACAAACGGAATAATCCAGGGGGCCAGGTAGCTGTCCTTCGTCCAGGTCAGGTACAGAAAAAAAAGCGCGCCGCCGATAAATGGGGCTGCAATGAAATTGGCAAAACTTTGACGCATATTCGGACAAAAATACGGTACAGGGAACGATTTCGGCTGCGATTAAATTTTTGTCTGTAAAAAATTGTGGAGAAATTCTTTCAATTTGAAATTGCTCCGTTTACCTTTGCACCCGCTTTTTCAGCAGGCTGGTACCTTAGCTCAGCTGGTAGAGCAACGGACTGAAAATCCGTGTGTCCCCAGTTCGATTCTGGGAGGTACCACTGAAAGTCCCGCAGATGTTTTCTGTGGGGCTTTTTTGTTTTGATCCACCTGCTGGAAATCCCGGAGAAAATTGGAATCGCTACTTTCGCCATCGGAACCATTTGCTCTGCTACCCGTTTATTACCTTTCACGCGCTACTGCACACACCAAAAAATGTCCGACGATATCGTCATAAGAGTCCTGCTCCTGCCCTTGGCCCTGCTATATGGTATGGTAATCGGCTTGCGCAATTTGCTTTACCGAATTGGACTTTTGCGTAGTGTGCACTTTGATTTGCCGGTGATCTCCGTAGGCAATCTTACGGTTGGTGGCGCCGGTAAAAGCCCGCATATCGAATACCTCCTGCGCTGGCTTGACCAATTTATCAATGTGGCAGTGTTGAGTCGCGGCTATGGCCGCAAAACCGAGGGCTACCGCCCGGTAAGTGTGATCGACTCCGTCGAACAATCTGGTGATGAACCGGTGCAATTCAAACGCAAATTTCCGGAAATACCCATCAGTGTCAGCGAAAGCCGGGCACTCGGCGTGCCCGAGTTGGTTCGGCACAACCCCGATCTGCACTGCGTACTACTAGACGATGCTTTTCAACATCTGGCGGTAACACCCGGACTCAACATTTTGCTTACGGAATACAGCCGGCCATTTACCCGCGACTGGCTGCTGCCGGCCGGCCGCTTGCGCGAAGGCCGTTTTGAATACCGCCGGGCCGATATTATTCTGGTCACGAAATGTCCCGATAACCTCACCGCCCGCCAGCGCCTGCACATGGAGCGGGAAATCGACCCGTTTCCGCGCCAACGTGTTTTTTTTACAAAATATAGCTACGGGCTGCCGTACGAAATGTTGCGACCCGACCTGAAACGCAACCTCGATTTGCAAACAGACGTGCTGCTCGTCAGCGCTATTGCCAATACCGATTATTTGCTGCAATACCTGGCACAAACAGTCAACTCCGTGCAGGCGCTTGAATACTCCGACCACCACTATTTCACGGAGGCTGACCTGCATACCGTGCGCCGGCGATTTAATGCCATGCCCGGGCAACACAACATTATCCTGACAACGGAAAAAGATGCTACCCGGCTCGAACTACACCGGCAGTTTTTGTGGGAAAATCAAATTTCCATTTTTGTATTGCCTGCCCAGGTGGAATTCTGCGACAATGACGAAGTGGAATTTCAAGTCGAAGTGAAACGTTTTTTAATGGAATTCAAGGCGTGAGGCGTTCTTTCCGTAACCCTATTTTTTAAAAAAGGCATCCACGGCTTCCCGGACACTCCCATGCTTCAACAGTAAGCCTTGCGCAGTATCGTACTCCAGATTGGTGGCCTGCATGACCATTTTGGTGCCGCGATCGACAAGTTTGGCGTTGCTGAGCTGCATATCCACCATTTTGTTGTCCCGAACTCGCCCCAGTTGGATCATTGCGGTACTGGAGATCATATTCAAAACCAGCTTTTGAGCGGTTCCGGCTTTCATGCGCGTGCTGCCGGTAACAAACTCAGGACCTGTGACCACCAATACCGGAAAATCAGATTCAGCGATAACCGGTGCACCGGGATTGCAGGTAATACATCCGGTGGCAATGCCTCGTTCCCGGCAGGCACGCAGGCCGTGGACAACATAGGGCGTTGTGCCGGAAGCAGCAATGCCAATGACGACATCCTGAGGATCAATTTGGTGGGCTTGCAAATCATCCCAAGCCTGCGTGTGGCTGTCTTCGGCGCCTTCCACGGCTTTGCGGATGGCGCTGTCGCCGCCGGCAATAAGCCCAACTACCCAGCCGGGCGGTGCACCGTAGGTCGGCGGTATTTCGGAGGCATCCAGAATTCCAAGCCGGCCGCTGGTGCCTGCACCGATGTAAAATAGCCGGCCTCCTTCGCGCATTTTCGGCACAATGGCCTGTACCAGCGCTTCAATTTGCGGTATCGCTTTTTCAACAGCCAGCGGCACCGTTTGGTCCTCAGCATTGATGTTGCGAAGGAGCTCTTCCACCGGCATTTTTTCGAGGTTGCGGTATTTTGAAGGACTTTCAGTTATCTTATCCATGGATGTCATTTTAACGTAACAGTTTGCAATTCATTTAATGCTGTTTACGAGGTATTTGATTTTTTAACAAAATTTCAGATTGTGCTAACAAGTCTTAATAGTTCGGGTGCAGCCTAAAGGCGCAACTTTCGGTCAAATTTGGAAAACAACTGTAAAATAATACTCGCCATGTTTGCTCGAATAAATTTCACCACGCCAATAATTGCCGTTTTAACGCTCAGTTTGTTGCTAACGGCCTGCCAAACTGCTCAAAAATTTGTAGAAAGTGGCGACTACGACGGCGCAATCGCCTATTGCATTAATAAACTGCGCGGCAAAAAAAATAAAAAAACCGAGCTGGTCCGTGGCCTCGAACTCGCTTTTATTAAAGCCCAGGCTCGTGACTTGAACACCGCCAACGCGCTTGCCGCAAGCGGTCGCCCTGAAAACTGGGAGCGGATCAACTCGATCCACCGCCAGATACTTGCCCGTCAGAATAAGATTGCCCCGTTGCTGCCTCTGGTTTCCAAAGAAGGTTATCGCGCGAATTTTGAGTTTGTAAATATCAGTCAATTGGAAGCGGAAAGTCGTGGGAAAGCTGCCGAATACCTGTATTCCCGTGCCGAAGATCTGTTGTTGCGTGCCGATAATGGCGATCGCCAGGCTGCCCGTGATGCCTACCAACTCTTGCGTGATCTGGAGTCGCGTTATTACAAGCAGTACAAAAACAAAGATCAACTGCTGCAAGATGCGCTGAACCTTGGCACCACACATATCCAGTTTGAAATTGAAAACCGAAGCAATAAATATCTGCCACGAGATTTCAACGACCGAATCCTGGCATTAAATGCTGCCGATCTGAACAGCCAATGGCGCGCATTTCATTTTGCTCCCAATTCCAGTATGCCGGTGGATTACCGGGTTGTGTTTAATATCTGGCAAGTGGATATCAGCCCCGAGCGTGTCAGTGAACGGCGTTATGTGGATGAGAAAGATATTCAGGACGGTTGGGAATACGTGTTGGACGAACGCGGAAACGTCAAAAAAGATACCGCCGGTAACGATATTAAAAAACCGCGTATGATTTGTATTCGCGCTGAGGTTCTGGAAATCTTCCAGTCCAAGGCAGCGCGTTTGACAGGCACTATAGAAATTTACGATGCCGCTCAAAATAATCGAATTGAATCCCGCGAGTTGGGCACGGAGATATTGTTTGAAAACTACGCATCTACGTTCCAGGGAGACCGCCGGGCGCTCAGCACTGACTCGCGCAACCGCATTGGAAATAGTCCGCAACCTTTCCCGCAAGATGAACGCATGCTGATGCAGGCCGCGGATCGGCTCAAGCCGGAAATCAGGGATGAATTGCGGCGCAGTCGAGGGATACTTTGATCGCGAATTCGATCGGGGATGGCCCATTAAACGGCATAAAACAGGAAGAGGCTGTATCAAAAGAGCGGAATCTAAAATGCCCGCCGTAGAATATTTTATTTACCACGGATACACGGAGGCCACGGAGTTTGATTCTCCGTGGCCTCCGTGCATCCGTGGTGAAAATTTGGAATTGCCTGCGCGTGCGAGGACTTATGAGACACCCCCTTTCTATTTGACTAGTAAAAATTCTAAAGAAATGCCACGACACCTGCCTGAATGGAAAAAGTGTTGATGGGCTCCCGTTTCGGGCCGATTCCTTTTCCGGAAAGCGACTGCCGGTAAGCAGGTTCAATAAATGCGGTATACCGTTTCCCGGCAATTGGATGCTCGATACGAATGCCGGCATCCAGCGAAGCATAAAAATTGTCGTGCAGTTTTCCCTTTTCCAAAATGCCGCGACCCGATTGCCGAAGTTGCGGTGTTTGGTTAGGATCGGGCAGGAAATTGGGGGGTAAAACATCGGGTGCGTAGTAAACTGTCCCGTAGTCATATGTTTTTTGCGAAGCAAAATTGGCTGTCAGGCCAGCGGTCGCATGAGCGGTCGTTTTGCCAAATCGGGCAATCTGACGCGTTACTTTCACCGGAACGGCAACTATGTCGGCATGCACATCAGTCAGCGTGGAACCGTAGTAGCCATTGGCGATATTGCCACTGTAAATTTCGACTTCCCGTTTGGGGGTATATGCTTTTTGTACATAACCCAAACCTACTTCAAGTCCCCATTTGTCGGGGCGATAACCGGCGGCTATGGCACCACCATAACCATAACTATTCCGGCGTGCGCCGTGAACAAGCACCTTGTTTTGATCCCAACTAGCCGATGCCGCCAGATAAAAAGGACCCGGTTGATTAGCCTGTTTTACAGGCACTATCGGCATTAGAAATTGGCGTTCCGGAACGGCAAACCCGGCGAGCACATCGGATGGTATCAAATCAACGGAAGCGATCATCGGTTTGGCATTGGCGCCAATTGCCGTGAGGTCAGCCAGGATATCAAGTACTGAGTTTGCATTACGATAATCCGACGAGGCAACAAATGGAATGTTGGGGTTCGCAACCAGTGTACTGGAAACAGCAGCAGCATATATTGAACTCCCAATAGGTTGTGCCCCGTTAGCAGTTAATGAAAGGCTGGCGCTGGTACTTGCACTACCGGCTTGTGCAATCGGCACATCAGCGGGGAACACGGGCTTTTTAGGACTTTCGATTCCGTTCGTTTCAAAAAACGCTGGAAAATTCCACAAAAAGAGAAGCAACAACGTGCATTCGGCCAGCTTTGCGAAGCGCAAACGGCGAATGCGGATTGTTTGAACCTGCATTTTTGTAGCAAACAACTGCCAATGCGCAGCCTGGTAAGGCACTTCCAGCCGTTCCAGGGTGTGGAATACGGCTTTGTCTACGGCATCCACGGCAGCCGGGTGTTCTTCAACCAAGGTTGCATCCATGCGTGCTTGCAGGGCCGTCCAACTGGCCGGGTCGTAGGCTGGTTCCAGATTGTCCAGAACAGCTTTCAGGCTGTGATCAAAAGTCTTGTCGTCCATTTTCATCAAACTGCATCCGTTGGGCAGTAAAAAATTCTTTTAGTTTAATCCGGGCTTTCACCAGGTTGCTCCGGGAAGTGCTTTCGGTGATTTGCAGGGCGTCGGCAATTTCTTTATGGGAATAACCTTCCACTACGTACAGGTTAAATACGGCGCGGTAGGCAGGAGATAATTCGTGCACGGCAGCCAGGATCTCCTGCTCGGTCAATTGACTCAGCGCATCGGGGTCGTCGTTCGACAAGGCATGCGCTTCGGTAATATCTTCGGTGCGACGCCGGATGGTTTTTCTGTAATAATCGATGCAGGTATTTACCATGATCGTTCGAATCCAGGCAGGCAGGGAAGTGCCGGGCTTAAAGCGGGCAATGTTTTGGAACACTTTGATAAAACCTTCATGAAGCAGATCAAGCGCTTCATCGCGGGAGCCGGCGTAGCGCAGGCAAATACCCATCATTTTGCCGTAGTACTGCTGGTACAATTGCTCCTGAGCCCACCGCTCCTGACGCGTCAGGGCAGCTAACAATGTGTTTTCCGTGTTTTCCAAAGGGAGGGCGATATCCATATGTTATAGTCGGTTCAAACGTTGGAGAAAAACGGCATTTGGATGCGCCCGCCTGCTAACGAGCAAATGAAAAACGAAGATGAACACCCAAGTGCTGCCTGTACTGGTGCAAAAATTTTTAAAAGGGCTGCCTAAACAGGTGTAATAATTTGCCAAGTGGTTACTGCTCGAATCTGCGGCGGCGCAATTTTGTAAACAAAAAGCGGCGTAAATATTTTTTTAAAACAAAGTGTTGTTTTTTAAATACTATTTGTTTTAAATTTGCCACTGCACAATAAATCTTCCTTGTTTAAATAATACCGCCGTCATCATGGGAAAAATGAAATGGTACGCCACGATGGAGGACAATTTACAGCAGCCGATACTTCGTAAAAATACAACGCAAAACCGGCAACGCCGACAAAATGCGCTTGGCCACTGGATCGACAATCAACAAGATCCTGTTACAATTCGCAGTTTGTTCCGACAAATTGTTTGGCGCCTGCGCCGCCATTGGCTGGCTTTTCTGTTCCAGGCAAACAGGTTCACACTCGGTGCATTTCGTGAACGGACCGCATTGAAACTGGGAACCATTCTCGGAATGGGCTATTTTTTGTTATTTTCAGAACAAAAGACAGATTTTTTCTTGCCAGGTCAGTTGAGTGAATCCATGCAATTGGGACCTGTTAAAACGGCCATCGAAGATTCCGACTTGCCAACCTCGGGCCGTTCATTGGAATGGAAAGTCACCAATGAGTCAACGCCTGGCACTTCGGTAGAGCCCGCCTTGCCCAAGATTAAAAAAAGCAGCAATGGCGCTGCGCCAATTTCTGCCAAGCAAATGGGCGGTGATCTGACGAATCAATACATCAGGCGATTTTCAAAAACTGCCGTACAGGAAATGCACAAGTTTGGAATTCCTGCGAGTATTAGCCTGGCCCAGGGTTTGGTAGAAAGCCGCTACGGCACCAGTACGCTGGCTGTCCGGAATAACAACCATTTCGGAATGAAATGTTTCTCAAAAAAATGCCGCAATGGGCACTGCTCTAACTTTGGCGATGACCACCACAAAGATTTTTTCCGGATTTTTAAAACGCCCTGGGACAGCTGGCGGGCGCATAGCCTCATGTTGGCCAAAGGGCGGTATACCCGGCTTAAAAAGTTTGGCAAAAATTACCGCCAATGGGCGCATGGCCTTGAAAATTTAGGTTATGCTACAGACCGGTCTTATGCCGAAAAACTTATCGGGGTGATCGAGCGGTACAATTTGCAGCAATTTGACCGGAAGTGAACGGCTTAGCCCGTAATTGTGGCCATTGGTAGGTGTAGCGTGGATGGGAGCATCAGGTGATAAATTTTAATTGCCTGTTTATTCGTAAGTGTTGGGGAAATATTTTTCTTTGTTACGGCAAATTTTTGCTGTCACATCCAGAAATATATATCCCATGCACAAGATAACTCCGGCCTTTTGGTTGTTGGCCATCCTATTCCCGTTTACGCTTTCTGCCCAATGGACTTTTCACACCGGCGTCTCTGGTAGCGCGCCATATCAGGTTCAGGATGTTGGTAACGTGCGCTGGCTTTGCACTAATTCGGGGCTCTTTCGCTCTAATGATGGCGGTAAGCAGTACCAGCAAATTAACGGTTTGCCAAATTTGAGTGACGTGGGGGCGATTTTTCTTCGAGGCGACTCTATCGTTTTGGCGCTCTCTGATGCTGATCCGGTCAATCCCAATTTGAAAAGAACCTATCTGTATTGGAGCCTTAACCAGGGTGCTTCCTGGCAATCCCGGATCACCAATATTGTACCGGAAACTGTCTTTAAGGGTGTGCGCTATATTGGCGATACGCTTTTTATCGGGGGGGTAGGCCGGTTGTGGCGAAGTGTTGATGCCGGGCTTACTTTTCAGGAAATGTCACCTCCTCAAGGTCTTTACCGGTATGTACTCGGCGACAAGGCGCTTTTTGCAAGTTCTTTCGGTGGGCTTTACCGTTCGACTGACCGGGGCGATACCTGGGATTTGGTGTGTCCGATGAATGGGTACGGGAATATTGCGGTTTCCGGCGATACCGTGTTCACGGCTTCTAATGTTGATTCTATTCAAATCTCACTTGATCTGGGACAGACCTGGCAAACTGCTCCGCCAAATCTTGCTGTTGGCCTCAGTGTGTTATCCATTGGCCAAAATGGCCGTTTTTATGCGACCTCCAAACAGATTTATTATTCCGATGACCTGGGTCAAAGCTGGCAAAAAATGTCTGATGGAAACCAGAGTACTATTTTCGGGATATATGAAACAGCGGATGGAACCTGGGCTTATGCAGGCAGCGGATTGGTCCGGGTTGATCCTGTTAATGGCAACCTGTTCATTGATCAGGAAGGCAGCCTGGGCACGTTCAATCAACCGTTTATCAAGAGTTTGGGCGACCGGCTTTTTTCTTTTACCTCCGATAATATTTGGGGCTACAGCACTGATGCGGTGCATTGGTCACAGCAAAGACCGATTCCTAACAATGGATTGGTTTACGATGTGCAGGAAAAAGGGGATACCCTGCTGCTTTTGTCTAGCCTGAAGTTTTATTTTTCTGTGGATGACGGCTCGACCTGGGGGCTTATGCCCGACTCTTTTTCAAATCCAACGACCATGGCCGTCGAAGACGATGTGCTATTAGTTGGGGATCAAAAAGGTATTTGGCGGGCCAGTTCCGTACTAGGACCTTGGACCAAGGTTAACAACGGAAGTTTTTTGACCGATGGGTTAGCAATTACCCCGGATAAATGGTTTGCTGTTAGCCAGTCTGGTAACCTGCTTGTCTCCGACGATAAAGGGTGGACCTGGACCGCGGGCGCTCAGCTTGGGCTAGCTTCCTTGCAGATATTCCGGTCGTTGTATTATGCCGGCGGGCAGGTATTTTATTTTGGTACCGGCAGTTTGATGCGAACTTCCAGCAGTGATGGGTTTATTTGGGAGAACTGTTCGGGCATTTTACCCGCCAATTTTTATTCCGGTATAACCGAAGTTGGTTCGTTGCTGTTTCTTGGCTCCCGCCAACTTGGGCTCTTTGCCAGTGCGGATTTTGGCCTAACCTGGAATTCGTTCAAGCAATTTGAGCAAGACTATGTTCCTGCGGTTACCAATTGGCAAGGTCGCCTGGCTGTTTCGGTATATGAAGAAGGCATTTGGGTGATGGAAAACAATTTAGCGCCTTATTCCCTGCGGGCTTTTTATGATGAAAATCAAAACGCGCAGCGTGACCCGAATGAAGGGCCGTTTACCGGTTTGATTGTTCAGGCCAAAGGTGGAGCCTATGCAACGAGCGATTCGTCCGGCTTGATACGGGTATTTGGTGCGGCGCCGAGTGATACCGTCATGGCTAAACCCTCTAAAAATATCATGGTGACACCAGGCCAATTGTTATTGTCTTCATTGGCCGACACGCAGGAATTTGCGGTGTATAAATTGCAGGTGCACGATGTCCGGGTCACACTCGTCAACCTTGAGCCGCTTGTGCCAGGCAGAACGACGGATTGTGTGTTGGTCTGTGAAAATGTGGGTGCTGAAACGGAAGATGCGCAAGTGATCCTGCATTTACGTTCGGAACTTTCCTTTGTCTCCGCGCTTCAGCCCCCGGATGCCTTCGGAACAGATTCGGTACTTTGGAACCTGCCCAATTTTAAACCGGAAGAAATCCGTGTGTTCCATTTCACCCTCCGAACGGACCCTACGGTACCGCTTGGCACATCAGTATCTTTTAGCGGCGAAATATATCCTCTCGATACGGATGTAGATCTCAAAGACAATAATTCCACCTTGCGGCTGGTGGTGGTCGGATCATTTGATCCGAATGATAAAACTGCTCGAAATGGTGCGCTGATCACGCCGCAGGAACTGGCCGACGGCTTACCCATGGAATACATCATTCGTTTCCAGAATACGGGCACCTATCCAGCCTATGTTGTCCGAATTCTGGACACGCTCAGCAGCCATTTTGATCCGGGCAGTTTTGTATTCCAGGGGAGCAGCCACCCTTGCCGGTGGGCACTCAAAGGAGATGGCATTCTTGAGTTTGTCTTTGAAAATATTGAACTGCCGGATTCAACTGCCGATGAGCCGGGCAGCCATGGTTTTGTGGCGTTCAGTATTTCACCCAAAGCAAGCGTTGTACTCAACGATACGTTGGCGAACACCGCATTTATTTATTTTGACTACAATGCCCCCGTCCAAACCAACACCGCTACCACCGTGGTCAGCGAGCCCGTGCGCACCACGGCGCTCCCGGTTGATCCGGCCAAAAGCCTGCTTTGTTTCCCAAACCCTGCTGGACACGAGGTTCATGTTCAATGGCTGGGTGCAGCAGCAGGGGGTCGGGTATGGGTTTGGGATGCGTCCGGGCGATTGGTCAGCCAGGTTAAGTTAGCAGATTTGGTTGGGGAACTATCGATTTCGCTGGCAGGCTGGTCTTCAGGTTGGTATCGGGTTGCCTGGCAGCACGAAGGTGAAATTCGCTGGGGAACGTTTTTGAAAAACTAAGCGGCCTGTTGTTTGCCGGCCGGGCCAGGTTGCGCATTACCAACAAATTCCCCTACGAGCAGTGTTGCACACTTTTCCAATTTCAAATTTTTCTTTTCAAATTTCCAATAAAAGGGATGATCCCGCTTCGTGCAGTTTCTTTAATTTGAGATGTCCAATTTGAAATTTGAAATTGGAAAAATAAGCCCGGAAGTGAAGGGATGTTTGGGTTAGCCCTGCACGTACACGACCCATTTCTCTTCAAACCAGGGATCGTCGTAAAACGAACTGATCGGGAATAGCTCGGTGTAGCTGCTGCCATCGCCCGGAAGCGCGGCGATTTCAGGTTGGATTTTTCCCCCTTTCAGGGCAATCAGGCCATTGGGGTAGGCTTGCGTGTGTTTTTTCTTTAACAAGCGTTGCGACCAGCCGAGCAACTTGTCCAACGGTGCTACGGCACGGGAAATGACGAAGTCGAAGGTGCCGGGCATTTTCAGGTCTTCGGCCCGGCAATGGCGTGCTGTTACATTGGTGAGTCCCAATGCCTGGGCCACTTCCCGCACCACAGTAATTTTTTTTCCGGTTCCATCGATCAATGTGAACTGCACTTCCGGAAGCAGGATGGCCATGGGTATACCTGGGAATCCGCCGCCGGTGCCCAGGTCGAGCAGGCGCGCGCCGGGTTTGAATTGAAACACTTTTGCAATGGCAAGCGAGTGCAATACATGCCGGACTTCCAGGTTCTCGATGTCTTGCCTGGAAATCACATTTACCTTGGTGTTCCAATCGCGGTATTGGGCTTCGAGTTGGGCAAATCGCGCATATTGATCTGCGTTCAGGTCAGGAAAATAGTGTTGAACAACTTTCATCGCAATAGGGCTATTTCGACAGATTTCTGAGCATTTGCTCGGCCTGCTTGCGCCGTTTTGGATCGCGGGTATTGCCCAATGTGCGTTCGACAGCGCCGCGCGCTTTGTCCCGCAACATTGGGTTTTCTTTGGCCAACTGGACAAATGCCAACGCCTGGTACCAATACAAGTCCTCGCCATAGCGCCCCAAGTCTTCAATTTTGGCCAAACACCGAATTGCTTCCACGGGATCTTCCAATTTTAGTTGAATAATGCCCAGGAAAAACCAGGCATCGGACTGGCAGATCGAACTCGGGCCCAGGGCAATCATGGTCAGTGGATCAAGCGCTGCTTCGTATTTATTGGCCTGATAATAAACATCCGCTTCCCGCAACAGCATCAGGCACTCGATGGGTTGTGCCCCGGAGGAATCATTGCCCATTTCGGCGCCATAGCGCGTTTCCAGGTCGGCCAGCAAACTGGTCGGCGGGTCAAAGTTGTCCGCAAAAACTTCCGCTGCTGTTTTAGGCCGGAAATAAAACTGAAATACGCCGTAGCCGACAGCTACCAGCAATAAAATACCCACAGCCCAGCGCCAGATCCGGTTCGATTCGGGCGGCGCCGGAGGGCCCGCTTTCCACTCCTCTTCCAGGGTTTGGGTACGTTGCCAAACGGCAAACCCGTCGCGATCCTGAATCGCAGTTGCAGCCCAGGAAGGCATTTCTTCCAAGGGGGCGCCATCTTCCGTGGCAAGCAAACTCAGGTAGGCATCGCGGCACCCGGTTTGTTTTTCGGCATCGGCCTCCGTTTGATCTGCCGCTGTGCTTTCGGCAGCTTCCATCACAATTTTGCGGCAGGCCGGGCTTAGTTGTTGCAGTTTTTGCCAGGCAAACTGTTTTTGCCGGCTTTGGTCCAGCGCCTCTTTTTCGGGTAATCCGGGAATATGCTCTACGGGAATTTCTGCAGCTTCAGTCGCCGGCTCGTTCGAATCTGCAGGATGTATTTTTGCTGCATTAAAATGCGCCAGGCTCAGCGCTTTCAGGAAAGGGAAAAATGTTACTGCTTCCGGCAGGGTACCCAGGCGCCCCATGCTTGCGGCGTCGTTGACGGCGTGCTGAAAAGCCATGGCTGCACTTTCCTCCGTTCCGCCCTGATCCAGTATCGCCTGAATAACCGGCATTCGAAATTCATCGTATACGACCGCTAGTGTTGGCCCGGGGTTATCGCGCAGGCCATTCAGGTAAGTTTCGTTTGGAAATTGTCCGGTCGGATGTGTCACGCGCTACTTAAGAAGATTTGACAAACAGAATAAAAATGTAAAAGTAAAGTTTCCGGTTCGTTAAAAGAAAAAGAGCCGGGACATTGCTGCCCCAGCTCTATGAAAACACCTAAAACCCTATTAACTAACCTTATGAAAACTATTCTTAAACCGCAAAGGCGGTATTTTTTTAACCAACTGCAATGGTTTTGCTGATGGCTTTTGCTTCTTCTTTTTTCGGCAGCGCGATCAGCAGAACACCATTTTCATAAACAGCCGAAACCTGATCTTGGTTCACCGTTTCGGGCAGTTTGAATGTGCGTTCGAATGACGCATACCGGAACTCCCGGCGGGTAAATCGCTCACTGTTTTCTGCGTTTTCTTGCTTGCGTTCTGCGCGGAGTGTAAGTTGATCGTTTTCAACATTCAGGGAAAAATCGCCTTTTTCAAATCCGGGTGCAGCCACTTCAATTCGAAACGCTACGTCTGATTCGGCTATGTTTACCGCGGGTTGACTTGTCAACGCATCGGAACCAACAAAGTCGGCTATCGAGCGATTGAAAAAGTCATCCAATAAACCGTTGGAAAAGTAATTGGTTGAAGGGATCGGGCGAAATTTTGCTATTTTGGTCATCATTTTACAATTTAAGTTTTACAGATAATTTTACCCTCGCTATTTCAATTCGCGTACCAAGGCCTTTTTTCCGATATTTTGACAGCAAACGCGCAAATAAACATGTCAAAATGGCATTGTTGATTATATTGCTAGTGCCAAAATGGCATGAGCAACAATTGCTTATCCATATTTCCGGTATTTGAGCACATAAAACCATGTTTCAGGTAAACTTATTCGACAGCAAAACCGTCCTCGTTACAGGTGGCGGCAGTGGCATCGGGCTTGAGATCGCCCGCCAGTTTTTGCAACACGGCGCCACCGTTTACATTGCTTCGCGCAAAGCCGAACGGTTTGAGCAAGCGCTTGAAATCTTGCAACCACTGGGCGCCATCCATTGCTATCAGGCCGACATCCGGGAACCGGAGCAGTTAACCGGCCTGGCCGACTACATCGCTGAAAAAAGCGGCCGGCTTGATATACTGGTAAATAATGCCGGTGGCCAGTTTCCAAGCCTGGCCGAAGACGTAAGCCCAAACGGCTGGAGGGCTGTCGTCAACACCAACCTCAACGGTACCTGGTTTGTTACCCAAACGATGGCCAAAAGGTTCTTTTTTGAACAAAAAGCCGGTGTCGTGATCAATATTGTGGTGAACAACTACCGCGGCCTGCCCGGGATGGCGCACAGTGGCGCCGCCCGCGCTGGTGTGATGAACCTGACCAAGTCGCTCGCTGTGGAGTGGGTACAACGCGGCATCCGGCTCAATTGCATTGCACCCGGAATTATTCAAAGCAGTGGACTGGAACAGTACCCGCTTGAGTTGGTTGAGGGGATTGCCGAGCACATTCCCATGAAACGGCTGGGCACCTCGGCTGAAGTGGCCGCGCTTACCCTCTTTTTGGCAAGTCCTATGGCTGCTTACATGACCGGCGACACCATTTACATGGATGGCGGCATGCGGCTCTGGGGCGATATCTGGCAACTTGGTAAAACAGAATCATGAAAACATTGATCCCATTGCAATCTGCAATTCCGGCCACTCAGGTCTGCTTTTCCTTCTTAGCCCAGGCCTTAAGGCCTGGGCTAAGAAGGAAAGGCGCCACTCTGGCGCTTTCCGTCCTGTTTACTCTAACCGCACACGCTCAAACCCCGACAGATAGCCTGCACCTGCTCGACACCTTGCCCATTCAGGCTACTTTTGCCACCGCCGACAACCTGGGCAATATTTACGTGATCACCACACAAAACGCGGTGGAAAAGTACAGCCCCGATGGCACCTTCCAGTTCCGGTATTCCAACAACCGACTGGGGGCAGCTACCGCGCTGGATGTAACCAACCCGCTGAAAGTACTGGTGTGGTATGCCGATTTCCGTACCGTGGTTTTTCTCAACCGGAGCATGACTGCGCTTGGCGAACTAAACCTTATCCAGGCTGGATACCCGGAGGTGCGCACTGTGGCTTCCGCTGCCGATGGCAACCTCTGGCTGTACGACGAAGTAGCTTTTCAACTCAAAAAAGTAACACCGGAAGGGCAAACCAAATTTGAAAGTCAGGCGCTGAACCTCATCCAGTCGAAACGAATAGCCATCAACTGTATTCGCGATAAAGGCGCTGAGGTGCTGGCCTCCGATGCCGAATTGGGGGTGCTGCGCTTCGATGTGTATGCCCAGTTTCAACAAGTATTGCCCTGGAAAGGAATTGCCCGGTTCGCCTTGCGCCGGAGCATGCTGGCCTACCAGGGGACAGAAGCTGTCCATATTGAACAACTGCAGGTGCCGGCTTCCCGGAGTTTGCCATTGCCGGATTCCGTTCGCAAAACCGGTGGGACTTCCTGGATTGCCCCGGGGTTGTTATTGGTGCAAAACGGTGAAATACTGGAGTTGTGGCAATGGCAATAGTTGTGTTGCATTAGGGCGCCAGGCGCTCGATCATCCAGCCAATTTTTTCGCGGGTATACCGGATCCGGTCGTGCAAGCGGCTTTGGCGACCTTGCCAAAACTCTATAAGCTCCGGGCGCACCCGGTAGCCCCCCCAGAAGGCCGGTAAGGGTAGTACCTCATCGTGTTTGAATGTGGTGGCCAGTTCCTGTACTTTTTCTTCCAATATAAAACGGCCCTCGATGACACGGCTTTGCGGGCTTGCCCAGGCGCCGATCTGGCTCTCCCGGGGCCTGCTTTGAAAATAGGCTTTTGATTCTGCTGGTGAAACACGCTCTACGGTGCCCTCAATGCGCACCTGCCGTTCCAGTTCCAGCCAGCAAAACAGCAAAGCAGCTTGCGGGTTGTTGTCCAATTCCTGCCCTTTGCGGCTTTCATAATTGGTGTAAAACACAAAACCCTGATGGTCAAAACCTTTCAGCAAAACAATGCGTGCGCTCGGCTTGCCATCGTCGGTGGCTGTTGCCAGTGTCATGGCATTTGGTTCGGGCAGGGCGCTGTTCATGGCTTCTGAAAACCAGTGATCAAACTGCGCGATCGGGTCGGGGTTTGCCGCTGTTTTTGAAAGGGATTCCTGCGTGTAATTTCGCCGCAAGGCGGCAATGTCGGTTGCTGAATACGTTGCCATACTGTGAAAATGCTAGTTCAGGCGAAAGTAATTGCCATGGGGCGAAATACCCACTGGAACTGTGTCTTTTTCCGGTTATTTGCCTTCTTTAAACTGATTATAAAAATCGGTATACCCGGTTTCTTCAACGCGTCCGGCGCCGGTGGCCCGGACCCAAACGATTGCCCTTTGTTATGAAAAAACTACTACCCTGTCTTGTACTCTGCCTGATGATCCAACAAAGCGCTGCCGCGCAAAAAAACACTGAACCCGATACGACACTGGAAGCGGTACCCATCCGCGAAACCGTAGTGGCAGCCAACCGCAGCAGCCAGAGCCGCACCGCCGTGGCGCAGCAGGTGACCGTGTTACGCCAGGCTGCTATTCAACAGGCTAACGCCCAAACTACCGCCGATCTGATGACCAATGCAGCCGGAATTTTTGTCCAAAAAAGTCAGCAGGGCGGTGGCAGCCCGGTGCTACGTGGCTTCGAAGCCAACCGGGTGCTGTTGGTGGTCGACGGCATCCGTATGAACAACGCCATCTACCGCGCCGGGCATTTGCAAAATATTATCACCCTCGACAATGCTGCGCTCGATCGCGTGGAAGTGCTCTTCGGGCCGGCATCCACGGTGTATGGCAGTGATGCATTAGGCGGTGCTATTTGCTTTTTTACTAAAAAGCCAAAACTGGCGCAACGCGAAGGCGAACGGCTTTTCAGCGGTTCGGCCTTTGCCCGCTACGGCACCGTTAACCAGGAATTAACGGCGCATACGGATGTAAGCATAGGTTGGAAAAAACTGGCTGTGTTTGGCTCATACACCGTCAGTGATTTTGGCGATTTGCGCATGGGCGCAAACACCGGCTCGCGCGAACCCTTTGGCGAACGGCCCTTCTACGTTGGGCACATTAATGGTCGTGATACACTGCTGACCAATGTTGATCCATTGGTGCAGCGCAAAAGCGCTTACCGGCAACAGGATGTTGTGGCTAAAATCCTGTGGCAACCAAACGAGCGTATCACGCATACGGGGAATGCACAATTCAGTAACTCGTCTAATATTCCCCGGTACGATCGCCTGACCGACCCCGATGGACAGGGTCTGCGTAATGCCGAATGGTACTACGGGCCGCAAAAACGCCAGTTTCTAGCGTATCACCTGAATGTGGAAGGCGCCGGCTGGTTCGACCGCCTGGGCCTGGGCCTGAGTTGGCAGGATATTGAGGAGAGCCGAAACCAGCGCCGCTTCGACCGGCCGGATTTGCAACGACGCGAGGAAAATGTGAAGGTGTACGGCCTTGAAACGGAAGCTCAAAAAAACTGGACGCACCACAGCCTGCGCGTCGGATTGGATGGGCAGTTTAACCGGGTAAACTCCACCGCCCGGGAAGAAAATATTGAAACAGGCGTAATCGTCCCGCTCGATACCCGATACCCCAACGGCGGCAGCACCATGTACAACCTGGCGGCTTTTGCCACTCACAATTGGCAGGGCGAGAACAATACTCGTTGGTCGTTCAGTGAAGGTATCCGGGTGGGTTTTTCGGGCTTGAGTGCCAAATTCACGAATAAAACATTTTTCCCGTTTCCCTTTGATGACGTCACGCAAAATACCCCCGTTTGGTCGGCAAGTTTGGGTACGGTATGGCGTCCGGTAGAAAACTGGCGACTGGCACTGAACGCATCTTCAGGTTTTCGCGTGCCAAACGTAGACGATCTGGGCAAGGTGTTCGAGTCGCAACCCGGTGCTGTGCTCGTGCCGAATCCCGACATCAAACCCGAACAAAGTTTTAACCTCGACCTGAACCTGACCCGCCACATAGCCGGACGCCTGCACTGGGAAAATGTGCTTTGGGTAACAGCACTGCGGGATGCCATCGTGACCGATTTTTTCCAATTCAACGGCGAGGATTCCATTGTTTACGACGGCACTCCGAGCAGGGTGCTGGCCAGCCAAAACAAAGACCAGGCACGGCTCTGGGGTTTCAGCAGCAATCTGGAAGCCGACGTTTCTGAAAAACTGGCAGCTTATGCATCGCTGGCCTACACTTATGGCCGGGTGGTGCGCAGCGGACCAGATCAACCGCTCGACCATATCCCGCCGTTCCACGGCCGTGCCGGACTGCGTTTTCACAGCACCCGCCTGAATACGGAGTGTTACATGGTTTTTAATTCAAAAAAACCAATCGATCAGTATTCCACATCGGGTGAGGATAACCAGCGCTATGCACCTGCCGATGGCATGCCGGGTTGGTACACAGTCAACCTTCGCGTCGGCTATCATTTTAATACCAATTTGCAGCTCCAGGCTGGTATCGACAATCTGCTCGACCGGCAGTACCGGTATTTTGCTTCGGGTATTAATGCGCCTGGGCGAAACTTTTGGGTGACCCTGCGTGCTTCCTGGGAAACGGAGATGTGAACGCCGGATGTCTGGGAGAATTCAAATTCCGGCATTTCCGGTTTTTACGACCGAACAAAACTGATCAAATGGCTACTTTTGCAGCGTTTTGTAACGCGGTGGCCCGGCATTCATCGCTCATCATTCATCATTCATCATTCAAAAAGGCATGTCCGATATCGTTTTTTCCCTTATCCAAAAAGAACTCAACCGCCAGCAGCGCGGGCTTGAACTGATTGCTTCTGAAAATTTTACCAGTCAGGCCGTCATGGAAGCCATGGGCACCTGCCTGACCAATAAATACGCCGAAGGGTATCCGGGCAAGCGCTATTACGGCGGTTGCGAAGTGGTGGATGAAATTGAACAACTGGCTATTGACCGGCTCAAAGAACTTTTCGGCGCAGCCTGGGCCAATGTGCAGCCGCACTCGGGCGCCCAGGCCAATGCTGCTGTGTTCCTGGCCTGCCTGCAACCGGGCGATACAATTCTGGGCTTCAACCTGGCCCACGGCGGGCACCTCAGTCACGGCTCCCCCGTCAACTACTCCGGCAAGGTGTACAACCCGGTTTTTTACGGCGTGGAGGAAGATACCGGGCGCATCGATATGGACAAAGTGGAAGAAACTGCCCTGCGCGAAATGCCTAAACTGATCATCTGCGGCGCCTCCGCCTATGCCCGCGACTGGGATTATGCCCGCTTTCGCCAGATTGCCGATCGCGTGGGCGCACTGCTGCTGGCCGATATTGCGCATCCGGCCGGACTCATTGCCACCGGCTTGTTAAACAATCCGCTACCACATTGCCACATTATCACCAGTACTACCCATAAAACCCTGCGCGGCCCTCGTGGCGGTATTATCCTCATGGGCAAAGATTTTGACAACCCCTGGGGCCGGACCACCAAAAAAGGCACACCGATCCAGATGTCGGCCATCCTGAACAGCGGCGTATTTCCCGGTATGCAGGGCGGCCCGCTGGAACACGTGATCGCAGCCAAGGCGGTGGCTTTTGGCGAAGCCTTGCGCCCGGAGTTTAAAGCCTACGGCCAGCAGGTGATCAAAAATGCACAGGCTATGGCTACTGCCTTTGTCGAGCGCGGCTACGATATTATTTCCGGCGGCACCGACAACCACCTCATGCTCATCGATCTGCGCCGTAAAAACGTGACCGGCCGGGTCGCCGAAGATGCCCTCGGTGCTGCGGACATCACCGTAAACAAAAATATGATCCCCTTCGATCCGGAATCACCAATGGTGACTTCAGGCATGCGCGTCGGGGCAGCGGCTATCACTACCCGCGGGCTTCAGGAAGCCGATTGTACGCGGGTCGTCGAATGGATTGATTCGGTGATTTCCCGTCCGGACGATGCCGCCCACCACGCCGTAGTGCGCAAAGAGGTGAACGCGTTTATGAAAGGATTCCCGGTGTATGCCGGCGCGGCGGTGGAAGCCTGAAGTTGAGTGGGACATCGCGCTCTGCCGGGCCAACCCCACCCCCAACCCCTCCTGCCGTGCGACACTAAGTTGCGACCCCTAAAAACGACATTAAGTTGTAACTGCGTTCTTTGACATATTGGCACATTTCCAAATTTCCTGTTCCCTGACGAGTTCTCTTTTACTTGTTTTGAGGAGCCTACCGTCGGTTGATCGAATTACCCATTGAAGGTCAATTGGATCAAATGTTAGTGTTACGTCCTGTCGTCTAAAGGGCTCGCCGACATAGATTTCTTGTGCAAACAAGGTGACGTTACCGTTTTTCTTTACGATGCGTTTCCATACTTGTCGGGCCAGATAGGCGTGTACTCTTTCCATTTGAAAAGCGTCTGCACTAAATATTCGCTTGTTTTCAAGCAGTTCAGGATAGAGTTCTATTCTTGTTTTGTACTGTTTAGCAGGCATGCGATAGTGCCGGATGTGGAATTGGCTGTTTTCATTCAAGGCTACTTGAAAAACTTGCAGATCACTATACTTCGATGGATTAACCCAGCGATGGCAAGTGCCTTGCAATCCTTCCACCATGCCGTTTTGTTGTGGACAACGGGGTTTGTTTCGAATCACTTCGATGCCCAAACCAACCCACCATAAAATAGCCAGGGTGGGTAAGTCTACTTGCCAAGGCAGGACAAAAGGCAGGCCGTTATCAATTTTAATTTGCAAGGGCAGCCCCCAGTGCTCAAAACTGCTATTGACAGCTTGTACGGCTAAACTTAGGTCAATCTGACCCATGGTCGCCGGGGGAAAAAGCGTGGGTATCCAAGTCGCTACCTGTGCCCTCATCCGCAATGTTAATCCAACTGACCAAGTGCTGCTTTGTCTGGCCAAGTTCGACTTGTTCTTTGCCGTCAATTTGCCAGGTGTGATGCGCTTGGTCAGTCCAGGGTTCACTCTTGCGTCCAGGCGCTGCTCGTCCGCGCTGTTCCCCATTGGCTCGCCACCAACGTTGAATAGTTCGTTCGTGCGGGACTTGTAACTGTGGATATTTACTTTGTAGCCTGCTGCGGACATAGGGCGCACCCTGATCGCCATCTTTAATCTGAGCAATCATGCTGCGAACTTCTTGCCCGTACAGACTATGCTTTCCACAGTTACTATACGAAGCCTGAAGGCCCGAGAGGCCCAACTTCCGATAACGACGACATATCCCCTTTACACCGCTAATTGAAAAACCATACTCCAAGGCGATCGCTTCATAGGTCATGCCCCTTTCACGTGATTGGACAATCCGTAGGCGAAAATCATACGGTATCATTTTACCCATAGGTAGTTGTTTAATGTGCCAAAGTGTCAAAGAACAAAGATGTAACTTAATGTCGTTTCATAGGGTCGCAACTTAGTGTCGCACGGCACCTCCCCAAGGGGGATGGGAGCCGTAGCGTCGACCGCTTTTATTACCCCAAATTCAAAGGCAATAGTGTAATCTACGGTGTATGTCGCGTCTCCCCGCTCCGCCGCGGCGGAAGGGGTTGGGGGTGGGGTTGACACGGCGGAGCGATTTGTTCCATCAAAAACTACAATTCAAGTTTAATGTATCACCAAAAAATCATTCAACTTGTGGGTAATCGGGAGCCCCTAGGGAGGGGGGCCTGATTCCGCGTTACTATTTGATTGCATAAACGGAACCAAGAATTAGTTTGAGGGCAAGCCCCCCTCCCTAGGGGGGAGAGCCTGTCCCGTCCGAATGGCGGGAGGATGGGGGTGGGGTTGGCCCGGCGGAGCGAGATGTTCCATAAAAGTTAAGATAATTAGAAGAGGAGGTTTGTTTTATGGGGCCAAAGAATGATTACCCTTGATTCGCATGAATCAAATCCGTTGGTCATCAAAACCAGAGCATAAGTCCAGACTTGAGCAAAACCTGGTCAATCCCCGCCAAGCAGGCGTTCGACCGTAAACCGCCGGATGGTGCCATCGGGTTTTGTTTCGGTGATTATCACCTTGTACACTTGTTCAAAGTCTTTTTGCGGTAGCGTGAGCTGAGCATAGCCGTCTTTTTTAGGCAAGGGTTTCCCATTATAGGAGTAGGTAAAACCTTCATCAATGTTTGGGAACCCCATGGGGTAAATAGCGAACCGGATGCTGTCTCCCAGTCTTTGATATGATGCGACACCCTCGTATTCCGGAAAGCCACAAACTTGCCCAAGGACACTGGCCAGCGCTTTGGGCTTCGCCATTTTTGTTTGGCCGTCGCCCCACCGAACCAGGCGATAACGCTTGCCTTCCCTGGCCCACAAATAAAACATAGTGCAATCCACACAGGCGGAGCCGTCTTCCTCAAACGGGTTGCACCAAAAATTAGAGGCATAAAAACGCTGGCGGATACTGGTCCATTCCAGGGCTGTTAACGGTCGGATTTTATCCGCTACACTGCGATCAATACCGTTTTGGTGAAAGTCCGCATTCCAACCGAAAAATTGCGCATAGTATTTCCCGGAGTCGGCATATACTGTAGCCAGGTAGTCGAACTGGCCCCAGCCGCCATGCACCCGGAAGCAATACACCGAATCAGTTCGTAGCCTGACTGCCGGTGCGAAACGGCTGTCCCTGCGGGCAAAACCGTTCAAAAAGTCTGATATCTGACTGGTGTCCGAGTGGAATTCTTCAGTTAAGCCACAATCTTCGGCAGGGGGCATTTGCACTTGCGGGTTTTGCCGGCAGGCGAGAAAAAATATTAGTGCGGGTAGTAGGAAAAAACGAAGGGATAGGTTCATGAGATTGGATGTTTTAGGCGGTGGCTTCAGCAATCTTCGCATTTTTAGTTTTCAAGACGGAGTGCACGGAGTTTTAGTCTCCGTGGCCTCCGTGGTAAATAAAATATTCTACGGCGGGCATTTCAGATTTTTCTCTTTTGAGACACCCTCTGTTTTTTTCCTGTTAATCTTGTCTATTATACACATGGTCACAACTTGAGTCAGGTAGTATTTTTCTGAAAATGCTAGCCTGCGCGTAAATCAAGACATTAATCAAAACCTGATCAGTCCCCGCCAAGCAAGCGTTCGACCGTAAATCGCCGGATGGTGCTATCGGGTTTTGTTTCGGTGATGATCACCTTGTACACTTGTTCAAAGTCTTTTTGCGCCAGCGTGAGTTGAGCAGATCCGTCTTTTTTAGGCAAGGGTTTTCCATTAAAGGAGTACGTAAAGGGTTCGTGCGGATACGGGTAACCGTGACCGTATACAAATACATGAAAACGGACGCTATCGCCTGATTTTTTATAAGATGCACATCCTTGGTATTCCGGAAAACCACAGACTTGCTGGAGTACATTGGCTAGCTCTTTGGGTTTCACCATCAATGTTTGACCATCTTGCCAGGTAACCATACGGTAG
This sequence comes from Lewinellaceae bacterium, assembly GCA_020636075.1. GTDB lineage: Bacteria > Bacteroidota > Bacteroidia > Chitinophagales > Saprospiraceae > M3007. The sequence continues at coordinate 166,620 of JACJYO010000004.1, forward strand.
CGCTTGCTCTCCCTGCCCCATAAACAAAAAAAACTACAGTCATAACAACTTCCTGAACCATCATCTTCAAAGGTTTGGCACCAAAAATTTGAAGCATAAAAATGATGGCGTATGCTTGCCCATTCTAAGGAAGTCAGCTGACGGATTTTTTCTTCGAATCCAGGATTGGGTTTTCCTTCAAAGTCGTTTGCCCAACCACCGTATTGCGCGTAGTATTTCCCGGAGTCGGCATAAACAGCAGCAAGAAAATCACTCTGGCCCCAGCCGCTACGAACCCGAAAGCAGTACATCGAATCCCATTGTTTTATTTTTGACGCAAAGCCGGTGCGGGCCACAAAACTGTAATTAAAATCGTTTAGTTGGTTGGTATCTGAGAGGTAAGAGTAGGTCAAATTACAATCTTCGGCAGGTGGCATTTGCACTTGCGGGTTTTGCCGGCAGGCGAGGAAAAACAGGAGTGCGGCCGGCAGGATAAAACGAAGGGATCGGTTCATGAGATTGGCGTTTTAGCGATCAGACGAGGTTGAATGGTCAACATACCGAAGACTGTTTTACTAGTTAACGGTGTAGAATACTTCCAAATTTTCAACACAAAGGCACAGAGGCCACAGAGAATTTCCTCTGTGGCCTCTGTGCCTTTGTGTTGAAAAAAAATAATCTACAGCGGGCGAATAGCCAAAAACACTAATGAAACAGCCTGTAGCATTATGTGCTTTTTTAAGCGAAACGGTACAGGCTGAATGTCTGTGCGCTACATTACGTATTCAAGGCCCCGCAAACCGACAGCACCTGCCCCGACACATACGAACTCAGATCAGATGCCAGAAAAACACAGGCGTTGGCCACTTCCTCGCCGCTGCCCAGTCGTTTCATCGGGATGGCGCTGAGGTAGCCGTCGCGGGTTTTTTCATCGAGCACGGCGGTCATTTCCGTTTCAATAAAACCCGGCGCCACGGCATTGCAGCGGATGCCGCGCGAGCCGTATTCCTTGGCAATGGATTTGGAAAAGGCAATGATACCGGCTTTTGAAGCCGCGTAGTTGGCCTGGCCGGCCTGACCGAACACACCTACCACGGAGCTCATGTTGATGATACTGCCGCCCGAACGGATCATGGGTTTCAGGCAGTGCTTGGTCATGTTGAATACGGATTTGAGGTTGGTTTGAATAACCTCGTCCCACTGTTGCTCGGTCATGCGCAGCAGCAGGGTATCGCGGGTGATGCCGGCGTTGTTGATCAGGATATCGAGTTTGCCGAAGTCTTTGACAACTTCACCGACCAGCGCTTCCGCCTGGGCGTAGTCGCCGGCGTCGCTTTGGTAGGCGCGCACATTGTCGCCCAGTTCTTCGGCGAGTTTGCGGGAGCGCTCGGCCGAGCTTTCCGATACGTAGGTGAAGGCGACCTTTGCGCCTTGTTCGGCAAATTTGCGTACGAGGGCTTCCCCGATTCCGCGGGAGCCGCCGGTGATAAGTGCTACTTTTCCGTCGAGCAAGTTCATTTCAAGGAGAGAATGAGGCAATGAGAAAATAAGTGAAAGGCAATGAACGGCCTAAAGTCCGTCCGGCTCAAAGGTCGTAAAACCTCGCGTTTTCGCGCAATCTTTACACCTTTGCGCCAGCTTGTTTAGCCGAATATGAAACCAGACGCACCCGCACCTGCCTCCCGCCCCGACGCTTACGCCGCCTTGCGGGTACCGGATTTTCGCCGCTACACGGCCATGCGCCTGTCGACCACACTGGCCATTCAGATCATGTCGGTGTCGGTGGGCTACTACGTGTACGACCTTACCGGCGACCCGCTGATGCTGGGCCTGATCGGCCTGACGGAGGCCTTGCCGGCTATCGCGATCAGCCTGTGGGCGGGACATTTGGCCGATAAGTATAATCGCCGCAACATCCTGGTTGCCTGCCTGAGCCTGATGGTGTTGTGCACCACGGCACTGGTGCTCATGGCCTGGCAGGAAGCCGCCTTGCCCAAAGGGTTTTTGCTGGGCGGCATTTTTACCGTGATCTTTTTGACGGGTGTTTCCCGCGGCTTTTTTAGTCCGACCAACTTTGCCTTTCTGCCTCAACTGGTCGACAAAAAAACGCTGCCCAACGCAATCACCTGGAACAGCAGTACCTGGCAGGTAGCCAGCATTACGGGCCTGGGCTTGGGTGGATTGCTGTACGGCTTTGCGGGCGTTACCTGGGCATTTGGCACTATGGCTTTTCTGACGGCGCTGGCGCTCGTTTTTTTACTACAAATCCAGCCGCGCCCTGCGCCCGAAGTGGACCGGCGGACGCCAGCGTTGACGCGCATCCGCGAGGGGCTGCGTTTTGTGTATAAAAACCAGATCATTCTGGCGGCTATTGCGCTCGATCTGTTTGCCGTGCTGTTTGGCGGCGCTGTGGCCTTGTTGCCGGTGTATGCCAAAGATATTTTGGAGGTGGGTCCGCAGGGGCTGGGCATTTTGCGGGCTGCTATGTCGCTGGGCGCCATTGGTACGGCGGTTTACCTGGCGCACCGCCCGATGGGCCGTCAGGCCGGAGCGATCATGCTGGGTTGTGTGGCCGGATTTGGGCTATGTATTATCGGTTTTGGCCTGTCCAAGGTGTTTTGGCTGTCGTTCCTATTGCTGTTTCTGGCCGGTGTATTCGACGAGGTCAGCGTATTCGTGCGGGCTTCACTCATTCAGCATTTGACGCCGGATCATTTGAAAGGCCGGGTCTCTTCAGTCAACTCCATTTTTATTACATCGTCCAACGAAATCGGCGCATTCGAAAGCGGCGTGGCGGCCAAACTGCTGGGCACCGTACCGGCAGTGGTGTTCGGCGGCGTGATGACGATTGTGGTGGTGGGAATAACCTGGTGGAAAGCGCCCAAGTTGCGGGAGCTGGACTACGAGGAGGTGATGCGCTCGGAGGTGTGATTAACCACGGAGGCACGGAGGACACGGAGATTTTCCTTATTCAAAAGAAGAAATCTCCGTGTCCTCCGTGCCTCCGTGGTAAATTAAAAACTACTTCGCGTGTTCCTGATAGGCCGCAGCATCCATCAGGTTGTTAACATCGGCGGGATTGGCCATTTCAACTTTAATGATCCAGCCTTTGCCGTAGGGGTCCTCATTAATGAGTGCGGGGTTGTCTTCGACTTCCTTGTTAAATTCCAGTACTTTACCTGTTACGGGCATATACAGGTCAGACGTGGTTTTAACCGCTTCCACGGTGCCAAAAACTGCGTTAGCGTCGACCATTTGATCGACTGTTTCTACCTCGATGTACACGAGTTCGCCCAGTTCGCTTTGAGCAAAATCAGTAATGCCGATGTAGGCAATGTTACCGCCTTCGACGCGTACCCATTCGTGGTCTTCGGTGTATCTGCAATTGTCCGGAAAGTTCATGTTTCGTTGGATATTTGAAATTGGAAATTTTAGAAAGGGCCAAAAATACAAGATTTGCTTTGGCGACAAATTTTGTGGTGAAAAAATATTGGTCGTTCCCGAACTACTGGAAATCCACCAGTTCAATTTCAAAAGCCATAACGGCATTTTTTCGTACACCCTGGGGTGGATTGGAGCCGTAAGCCAGTCCGGACGGGATAATAAACAAACCTTTCCCGCCTTTTTTCAGCAAGGGGATACAGATCTGCCAGCCTTCGATGAGGTAGGAAAGTGGCCAGCTGCGGGTTTCGGAACCGGGTGTTTCATCAAATACCTGCCCGTCGAGGTAGTAGCCTTTGTAACGAACGGTTACTTCGGCGTTGAGGGTTGGGTTGCCGCCCTGTCCCGGGGTGTCGATGAGGTAAAATATGCCCGACTCATGTTCGGTAGCATTGAGATTGTTGGTGGCCACGTAATCCAGAATAATATCCCGGTCGATGACGGCCTGGTCTTCTTTGCTGCAACTGCCGAACAGTAGGGCTGCTACTGCCAATACGAATAATTTTTTCATAAAAAACAATGTGTTTGTGTTTGGAACGGCCCAAAGGTAAACAGGGTGTTAAATTATGCGGCCGGTTATGGCCGGGAATGTCAATAATTCCCAAAAGCATTTTACTGACCCGTATGGCGGCGCTATTTTTGCGGCTGTTTGAACTAAAAAAGCAAAATTGATGCGTCTACTGATCCTGTGTTTTTTCGCTTTTACCCAAAATATAGTGTTCGCCAATGCAGCACCCGCTGCTGCCGACAGCACCCTTATCGATGTGTACGTCGAAGGTATGCAGGCCGGTAAAGTGCGGCTGGTTGGCACCTACGGCGACCAAAACTACCTGGCCGATTCTGCTGTCGCCGATGCCAAAGGGCACTTCCTGCTGCGCCGGAAAAAGCCGTTGTTGCCGGGTTTCTACTATTTCCTGCTGCCGGGCCAAAAGAATTTTTCCATCCTGTTGGATCAGGACCAGCACATGACCCTGCGTACCAAGGTGAGCGACATCCCGGGTAGTATGCAGGTAGAAGGCTCGATCAATACGGAGTTGTTGTACCGGAATTTTCGCTTTCAGATTGCCCAGGAGCCTGAACTGAACCAGGTAGCCCAAATTATGCGCACCAATCCACCCGATTCCGAGGCTTACACAAAGGCCAAAGCCCGCCAAACCCAACTGCTGGCTGAACGCGAAGCCCACTTGCAGGAAATCTACAAAACCTATCCGGATGCTTTTTTCACCGTCTTCAAAACCGCAGGCGCCAACCCGGAATGGCCGGACAAACACAAGCCCAACGGCGACGTGGATACGCTTGGTAACCTGCTGTACTACCGCGCGCACTTCTGGGATGGGGTGGATTTTTCGGATGCCCGCCTGCTCAGCACACCGGTGATCGCCAACAAACTGCGCCGCTACATTACCGAACTCACCCCGCAGCGCCCCGATTCGATCATCAGTGTGGCCGATCCGCTTGTGCAGCGCGTATTGCCTTACCCGGAATATTTCAAGTTTTTCGTCAATTGGATTGGCCTGAACTATGAAAATGGAAAAACGAAAGTGATGGACGGTGAGGCTGTGTACGTATTCATGATCGACAAGTACATCACGCCTGAAAATGCCGTTTGGGATACCCCGGAAAACGTGAACAAACTGCGCGCCAAGGTCGATGAAATGAAAGCCAGCCTGATGGGGCGCAAAGGCCCGGATGTGCGTGCGCAGGATATCAACGGCGAATACAAAAGTATTTATGAAATGACGGCGCCCTTGATTGTGGTGTTTATGTTCAGCCCCGATTGCGAACACTGCCAGGAACAAGCCCCGGAGATCGAAAAAATCTATGAACGTTGGAAAAACCGCGGCGTCGATTTTTACGGTATTGCCGTGAATACCACCGACGAGGAATGGCGCAAGTTTGTAAAGAAAAACGGGTTTACGTTCACCAACGTATTCGATCCGACCAACCGGGCGATCTATGCCAAATATTACGTCGACATCACGCCGGAGCTGTACATTCTGGATAAAGACCGGATCATTATTGCTAAAAATCTGGTTGCCGGGCAGTTGGAAACGGTGTTTGAACGAGAGTTGAAGTAACCCGAACCTCCGGTTCGGGCGGGCCTGCAACCCGAACCTCTGGTTCGGGCTCAGAATTCCGAACCAGAGGTTCGGATTACAACCTCCAGTCGTATTCCAGATAACGAATAATTGCGCCAGGGTTCAATCGAACCTTGGCGTATTTGTTTAAAAAAGCCCGGATCTCGCCAAAATCAACGGCATACCACTCAAAGATTTTGCTGATCGCTGCGGCATCCGACTTTAAAATGTTGTACTGCCCATCGTTTATAAACTGCCGGGTGCGTTGCTCCAGCCTGCTCTCAAGGTTGGCGGCCGTGTAGGCTTTGTTCAGCAGTGGCGGGCAGGATTTGGCCGAACAATTGATAGCGAAGTGGATACGGGCATCGTTGAATTGCGGACGCAGTATCTCGTTTTCGATCTGGTTCAGGCTGTATTTTTTTCCGCCGAGGGTGATGCGCTTGACATCCCAGGTTTTGCCGCCATCCAGGTTTAAAATACTTGACACGGGGTAGTTGTCGGCGATCAGATCAATTGTAAACGCGTTGTAGGCATTGATCCAGTAGGCCATTTTTTCGGCCCGGCTCCAGGCATCGGCGGGTGGGTTGTCGGCCAGTGCTTTCAGGTAGGCGTCCAACACGGTTTTGTCGGTTTTGAAACCGTCGTAGTTAACTTTTCCACTGGGGCTGACATGTTTGCGCAGCAATTTGTCCCAGCCGTCGTGCAGGCCCGCAGTTTTGCGTTGCGCCATGCTGTTTTTCGGACGGGATAAAAAAAACAAAAAGAGTAAGCCGCTCAGCAGTAGGGTTAGCCTGTTCGTTTGCATAGGTGTTTCTGTTTGGTAATGCAGGGAAATAACGGTGAAAATCCCGCTGACGTTTAAAAACAATGCCCAAGGATATGCAAATGTTGTTGCGCCGACAATCTTCAGGTCTGTTTAGAAGCCATCTCAAAAATGCCATTTGAGCACCACCACCATTTTCGAGAAGGCTTCTGGGCATTTTACCTACTTTTGCGGCACCCGAACCAACAACCATTTAACAAAAACAACGTGTCGGTAAACGTTCAACATCTGACCAAAATATACGGTGCGCAACACGCCGTAGACGATATTTCCTTCGAAACCAAGCAGGGCGAAGTGCTCGGTTTTCTGGGCCCGAACGGCGCAGGCAAAACCACTACGATGAAAATCATCACCGGATACCTGCCGCCAAGTGCAGGCACGGTGGCGGTGTGTGATTTTGATGTGCTCAAGCAACCGATGGAGGCGCGTGCCTGTATCGGCTACCTCCCGGAAAACAACCCGCTGTACAAAGACATGTATGTCCGTGAATACCTGGAGTTTACGGCCAAGTTGCACCGGGTGCCCAAGGTCCGCCAGCGTGTCGACGCCATGGTGGAACGCACAGGCCTGGTCAGCCACCGGCACAAACAGATCGGAGAATTGTCGAAAGGCTACCGCCAGCGCGTCGGCCTGGCACAGGCCATGCTGCACGATCCGCAGGTGCTGATCCTGGATGAGCCGACGTCGGGGCTCGACCCCAACCAAATTGTTGAAATCCGGCAGTTGATCCGGGATTTAGGTAAAGAAAAAACGGTCATCCTGTCGACGCATATCCTCGGTGAAGTGGAAGCCGTTTGTGACCGGGCAATTATTATCAATCTTGGAAAAATTGTGGCCGACGCCTCCATTGGTGCACTCAAACAACAGTTTAGCGGGCAGAGCATTGTCACGGTTGAATTTGGTCAGCCTGTGGATGCTAAATTGCTGAAGGCATTGCCCGGTGTTCAAGAGGTCACGGCGGTTGGGCCCAACCGCTGGCAATTGCGCGCTGCCGCCGGTGACGACCTGCGCCCTGCAGTTTCCGCGTTTGCCGCGCAGAAAAACCTTACCCTGCTTGAATTGCACAAAGAAGTGTTCAGCGTGGAAGATGTGTTTCAGCAACTCACCAAATAAGCCCGTATTCGATTATGCTCGCCATATTTAACAAAGAAATCAATGCCTTCTTTTCGTCCCTGATCGGCTATATCGTCATCGGGATATTCCTGGTGCTGATGGGCCTGGTCATGTGGGTTTTTCCGGACTACAGCGTGCTCGACGGCAACTATGCCTCCATGGATACCCTGTTTTCCATGGCGCCCCTGGTCTTTTTGTTCCTGATCCCGGCCGTGACCATGCGCACGTTTGCAGAGGAAACCCAGGCCGGCACCATCGAGTTGCTGGTGACCCGTCCGGTGTCGGACTGGCAGATCGTCGGGGGGAAGTTTCTCGCTTGCCTGGCGCTTGTAGTGTTTGCGCTCTTGCCCACGGTGTTGTATTATATTACGGTGTACCAACTCGGCGCCACGCCCGGTAACCTGGATTCGGGCGGTATTTTAGGTTCTTACATTGGCCTGGTCTTCCTGGCCGCCGCCTTTGTTTCGATCGGCATTTTCGCTTCTTCGCTCACCAACAACCAGATCGTGGCCTTCCTGTTGGCGGCATTTCTCTGCTTCTTCATTTTTATGGCCTTCGATTATCTGAGTCGCCTGCCCATATTTTTTGGCAAAACAGACGATCTCGTGCAGGCATTTGGCATTCAGTATCACTACAATTCCATGAGTCGCGGCGTGCTGGACACCCGCGATTTGGTGTATTTCCTGTCGCTGTCGGCGGTTTTTCTGGCGGCTACGGTGCTGTCGCTTGGGCGGCGGCGCTGGTAGCGGGCTTTTTTGCCGGGCCACTGGGCTGGAGTGTCGGCGTGACTCGAAGTCACGCCGACACTCGCTTTTAATGCGCCTATGTTTTTATTGGCATCCCGGGCATCTTTTAGATTATTATTTTTTAAAATAACCAAGCCGCATTTTTTAAACGTGGCGCGTTTGCCTTACCTTGGCTTTGTTCCAAGAATTTTAATAAAAACGCAAGCCCGGTTCAATTCCCCTGCGCTACTTGTTTGCCAACCCCAAAACTATACCTTGCCCTGCGTTGCTCTCCGGGTGTAGTGATCTGTTATCGTAGATAATTTATGCGACCTTGCTGCGCATCAAAATCGGTTTCAACCACATTGAAAACACATCTCGATATAAAACTTTGTTATGCAAAAAATCATCGGAAGAGGAGTATTGCTCCTCCAGCGTTCAGGTACTGGACCGGGTTTTAAATTTGGGTTCGTGCTGGATTCGAACGGGATTCGGTGCTATCGCCTGGGAGGAGATACCACCCTGCTCCCTTTAAGCGATGCGCTGGCCCAAAGTCCATTGAATGGGGCAGCAACAGTGACCGGTACCGGGCATCTCATCTTGAATGACCTTCCGGCCTCTCCCAATGATGCATTTTACGATATCCAGCTTAAAACCGGTAAAACCGGCGATTTTACCCTGCAGGTGAAGGAATCCGGGGCATTTGCCCATGGGCCGCAATTCCACTTTTCCGGCCTGGACCTTACGTTTCAGTACAAAAGCAACAGTTTTTCAGTATTGAAAGAAGGTGCGCTCACACTCCACTTTGATGAAGGAGTGTTTGCCAAAGGAAATGTAAACGGCGGAAATGCACTTACTTTAAAACCAAGTTGGAATGCAGCAGAGGAAACGCTGGTTTTTGAAGCGCCCGCATCCCAGACGATCCAGATGGACTCCATTGGCAGTCTCGACAAAATTCAGGTGGAGATCGGGTCTGCCTATGACCGTTGGGGCCAGGTGCAGGGCTTGTATACGTTTGAGGGAGGCCTCGGTGCCCAGCCCAACCCCGGGTCTTCCGGAGAGATCGCAACACATGACATTTCCGGCCAGGGCGCCCCAAGCCTCTACTTTGAAGGCCAGGATAATTTTCAGCCGAAACCCAATGACCCACCCTATGGGGCTAAATGGACAAGCAAGGGAATTGCTTTCGACGGCAATTGCATTTTGGCAAGTGTGGAAAATGAGCCCAACTCAGCCGTCGAAACAATTCAGATCAGCGAAGACTTCTCTGTTGAGTTTTGGGTAAAACCGAACCAAACCCTGCAGGAAGGGCCCGCTCAGATTTTTGCCATTGAAAGCACGCCAAACACGGCGCCACGAAGTTACTTTTTCATGGGCCAAGGCCCCTGGACAGATGGCAAGCATAAAAAAGAAGATACGGACCCCGCGGGCGCCTACCTCAATGTGAGTTATGGCCCACCCGCCACGGCGGTACCTCAGCTCAAGGCGCCGTATTGGGAAAAACCATTTGAAAGCCCGGTAGATTCCATGAGCAATGCGCTGATGCATGTGGTTTATTCCTACGATCAGGCAGGCACGCAGCGCATTTTCATCAATGGAGTTGAGGTTTCTGAAAAATATGACCCGGGGTACTACAACGATTGGTTGGGCGATTTGCGCTTTGCAATAGGCAATGATTTGAGAAAAACCAAACCCTGGAAAGGCGAAATCCAACAACTGGCGATCTTCAATCGCGCCCTGACCGCAGAGGAGGTAACGGTCCATTACAGCCCCGTAGTTACCATGACCGGGGACTTCAGTTTGGACAATGTCATCCCCCCGTTGAAGGGAAAGGCTTTCCCGTTCAGCCTGGAAATTGGCCAGGAAGATGCCTTTCTGACGGCTGCCCAGGAGGTGGACTTCAATATCAACCAGGGGCTTGGGTTCAGGTATGTGTACCTGGAATGTGCAAAGTTGCCGGAAAGTCCATGGGTTTTTGCCGGGGAGTTTCAAACCCGTTTTTGGGAAACCCTCGTCCCGTTGGAGGTCAATTTAGAGGCGCCCGGCGGGCGCTTGAATTTGACTAGTCCGGAGCCGCTGGGGCCCTCCGCTCTAGGTATTGTTCAGCTTCAGATCAATGAATCGGATGTCTGGAAATTGTCCTTCGGAACGCACCAGGAATACCCGGTCGTGCCGCTGGTGCTCGAACAGAGCATGCCCGGTTACCGGGAATTCCTGTTGGCCCACCCGGATATTACGCTGGCCGAACCCATCACGATGAACGGGAGGTGGCTCGACGAGGATATGGAGTTTGTATCCAGAAAAACAGGCGCCAACCGGTTGATGGAAGGGAGCACCCAGTTCACTGTTCCGTTCACCCTGCTGCTTCCGCCAGTAGTGGATCCCGAAACGGGTGATACCCTGGGCGAGGCCATCCTGCTGGATCAGGTGGACATGAACATTTCGTTGGCTGTATCGCTGTTAAAAGAGGGTTTTCTTGGTGTGCTCAATGCCTGGTTCAACTATGAAGGGCAGAACATTGCACTTCCCGAACGCCGGCTTTACACACCACCTGCATCGAAAATGGCGCTGTTGGGTGCAATATTGAAAGAGGTGGAAGCCCTGGACGAAAGCCTGTTTGCCAAACACCGCAAGCATCCGGAGGATTATTACCTGGATATGAATTCGAACAACCAGCCTTATATCCACCTGAGTGCTTCAAATGTACCGGCACCAACTACGGTATCTGTGCTTCCGCGCCTGTTTGAAACGAACCCATCCGCGGTGCTTAAATCACCGTCTACCAAACCGGTTTTTGAACTTAGCCAGGCCGGTGATGAACCGGCACAGCTCAAGGTGAACGCCAAAAACATTGTTGATGCCGCCAGCTTGCGCACGGCTTTCGACGATCTGTTGAAAAAAGCAGAAGCGGACAATGGCCTGAACGCCGGTGGGTTGCGCCTCCTGCAAGGCCGCATGGCGGAGTGCCTTCCCCTCGAATATGAGCACTTGCTGTATTACCATTACGGTTGGGATGTTGCCCAGAATTATATTGACCTGCATCCCGGGATGCGCCTGCGTGTTGACTTTCAGCAATACCAGTTTGTGCATGCGACCGAGCAAAAAGCCAAAAACGGCTTTACCGGTGGGGGCAGCATTTATGTGCCGGTACACAGCTATACCGAAGACGACGGGGCTCAATATTTGGGCTTCGGGCCTTTCCTCTCGCGGCTGCAGGCCAGCAACCGGGGAAACCTCTCCGAAGACGGCGCCGGTGGGCTTTTTGACCTGGTGAAAGTGGGTAGCCGCAAACCTTATTTCCGCTTGTTTTTTCCCAATGAGGAAATTCCCGCAGATGCTCCTGAGCGCGCGGTGACGATTGTCGGGGCAGACCGTTGGCAGGATTTACCTGCCGAGATTCCGGTGACGGATTCCGGGAACACGATCCGTTTCTTTTTCCGCGACAAGGCTATGGTCATGCCCGAAATCCAGGTCCTGGTCGGCGACCGGGAAGTGTACGTCCCGGTGGGCACCACCATGCGCCAACTCATTGAAATGTATGCAAATATCCCTGCGGCATCGGCATTCGCCGAGCCTGATCTGGAGGCTTTTCTCGGTCAGGCCCGTCCCCGGCGCTTGTTCCATTCAGGCGCAAACAGCACACCTGCTTACCGCTTCCTGAACCTGAACACGAATAGTGTGAAGAACAACCGGGATGTATTTGATCTTCCCCTGGTCAAGGGCGATAAATTTTATTTCTAAAGCCGATTGTAATGTCCAATTTCCAGTCGCCACATGCCCAAAGCACACTTGCCACGATTCGGGAAATCGGGGCTGGCACGGGTATGGAAAATGGGTATACCCTGGCCTGGTTTGCCCCGGTTGTGTTTACCAGTATCCAGGCCGGCTGGGCACAACCGACCGGCGTATTCCTCTTTTTACCAACCACATTAACCGGAGAATTTGATGTAGCAGCGCTGGAGGCAAACCTTAAGCTGTTTTTAAAGGACGCCCGCTACCGCCAGGTCCGTTTTCTTTGGCTTGAAAACCCTGCCGATCGGTTGATCTTATGGCGCACGCACTCGATTTCAACACAGGCAGTGGGTGCGAAACAGTTGGTAAGCAAACGGGCCTTTCTCAATTTTCGGAATTATGCTTTTTTGATCGATAAAGGCGTAGAAATTGACTTAAACCCGGCCGGCGATACGTTTTTTCTGAAAAAAGGAAGTCGCTCGCCGTTCGGGTTTATGTGGAGCGCAAAGTACGGGGCGCATTACTTTTTTACCATTTCCAACGTGCTCCTCCCCATGGCAGAGCCGGGTACCGGTTGTCTGAAATTTAACTTTAGCATCCCGCTGGAAAGCTGGCAGGAGACCGATCAGGCGGGGAATGTGCAGGACTTTTTTGGCTATCCCGGGCTCGAGCAGCTGGATGCCGGCATGCGCATCTTTTTTCGCGACCCCGAGTTCCCGGCATCCGGCGACGATTTTTACCTGGCTTCACACCGGTATCCGGTGGTTCAGGAGCGATACGATCTTTCCCTTGCCAAACCCCTTTGCCCAACCAATATCGATTGGCTGGTCAGCCTGGATGTCCTCTACCCGTTGAGCCGGCCCAGGAGTTTTTTTGAATTTTTGCCGGCGGGTCCTGATAAAGCCGGATTACCCTCCGGGTTTCGCACCAACAGGGGGTACACCATACACCTCCTGCCGGCCATGGGGGAAAGCCGCCTGGTATTTACCCCCCGACCGGCCACGCTTCAGGACGCGGATTCACGGGAAGCGCCGCTTTACCTGGTGCCCTCCGGAAATTTTGAAATCAAAATCCCGAAGTACAAGGAATACCGCAAAAATGAACCCATAGCCTTTGTTAAAGAAGGAAACCTGATCTGTGGAATTTCAGGTCTGGAGTATGTCAAAATACCGGATGGCGCTACCAACCACCTGAAATTTGAACCCGACCAGGCGGCTTTTGCCCCGGCTTTTTTGTCGGCCTATGCCTTGCTGCGCGATTTTAATGCCGTCCAAAAGCGTTACCAACGCGAAGGTTCCACTCCCCAGGACCTGCCTGAAGGCACTGACCTGGACATGAAAGTGGAAGCGCCGGCGCCCGACGGACTCAATATTTCAGATGACGCACGCGAGGCGATGCTGGACGAAGTGCTGATCACGTATTTTCCGGACAACTTTTTTGTTTCAGAAACGGAACGCAAAAATTACCGGGAGATCCCCATTGTGGAAGATTGGATCCAATGGTTTCGCAACCAGATGAAAGCGGCAACCCAACTGTTGGCCCGGGATGGCAACCTGCTGAACGATTCGGTCAAAACGTCCTGGGTGTACCTGACCAGCAGCAAAAACGCGATCTACTTCGCACAACCCGACAATGCCGTGTTGCATATGGCAGAGGCCACCAGCACGGAATTTTTGGATTATATGGAAGTGCCGGCTTTGGCCATTCCGGATCCCGCCCGGCTGGCGGAACTGAGCACGCCCCCATTCCCGGCATTTCCGATGCTGCCTTACGGCAATGTAGACCCGCACGCGCTGTCTGATATTCGACAGCTGGAACTGCTGGTACTCAATCCACTCCGGCGGAAAATGGTGTACGAGATCGGGATTGCAAAAGATTTTGACATCCCGCTGCCGGCAGGAAGTTCAACGAACCGCATCGGGACAACCCCGCAGGGCTTGATCGCCCGTTTTTCAGCGGACTGGAAAACGATCGAGGAATTGCAACTCGCTATTGATACCAAAGAAAAAAAAGTCGGCTTTACCACCATACCGCATCGGGAGCCGATGAAGAGTGCCCTGCAATCCAATCAGCTTTTCCTGGTGGTCTCGAACCCCGCAGCCGTTATGGATTATTTCTCCGATGATGCCCTTAAAGACCTGGCGCTTGAAAATGATCTCGACATCCTGGACTGGGTGTTTGAACTGGGACCGGAATACTGGGATAAGCACGGGACCATCATGGTGTTTAAATACACGGATACCCCGCTCCTTGAATTAGCCGGCCAATCGGATCAGTGGTTTATGCCCGGAGAATTCAATGAAGACGTTGAGGACGCTGGCTCCAGGTTGCAGACCCTGCTGCTTGAAGCGATCGAGTTGGGCAACAGCGAGGATGCCAAAGAGCGGAAGAAGTACGAATCGCTCGCCGTTGCGGCCTCCCAACCCAACTGGACCGGTATCATTCTGCTCAACGTGCATGTACCCCTGCGCGGTTTGCCCGACTCCCTGAAGGCCCTGGCGGGCGGTATGGACCCCAACCTGTTTTACGCGCAGTTTGTCGGGGTGGAGGTCACCCAGGTAAAGCCCAGCGGATCGGGTGCAGCCATGAAACTCAACCCGCAAAAATCCTCCCTTTTTGGCCTGATCGACTACAACAATCCGGAAACACCGCAAGCGGAGGCATCGGGCTATAATTTTCATGTGCCCTCCCTCTCGATCGTTTTTCAAAATTCCCACATTGTCCATTTCGCCGCCGAGGTGTACCTCATTTTGGAAAAAATATTTGACGAGCGGGCCCGGCTGATTTCGAGTAACGACAACATCATCCGCTTGCGCGGTGTGGCGGAGGAGCAAAATGGCCGAGTGACCTATTCCTTTGGTTTCAGCGGCGCAAACCGCTTCCGCTTGTCGGGCAAAACCTTCGAAGAAGTAGAAATTATCAAGGCGCAATTTGCCACCGACCCGCTTGTAGCCGATGCCACCGAGCAGAACCTTCTGCACATTGCGGGCCGGTTTACCCTGTGGGGGGGGATGCGTTTTACGTACCTCCGCGATTTCGATATTCTGTCGTTCGGACGAACACCCGATGCGCTTGTTGCCGATACGGCAGCACCGGCATCCACGCCGCCGCCGGACAGCCTTAGTTTCGGGCATCTGGAGATTGTGCTGCGGTTCGATATGAATACCTTGGAGAACACGGTGGCCAACCGCTCCTTTGAGTTTGATCCGACAAAAATAACAGCCGACATGGTGGCGAGTGGGTGGCGCCCGCAAAGTGTTTATGAACAATTTCCACTGGTCTTCCGCGGCTTTGTCAATGTGCGCACGCCGGAAGGTGCGGCGGTCAAAACCGGGCATATGCCGGTCAGTGTGCCGGTTCGTTTAGCTACGCTGGAAACGAATTATTATGCCATGAAATTCGACCTCAAACTGGGCAGCCTCGGTGGTTTATCCGGAAGCAAACCGCTCGTGGCCGGGATTATGGTGGCCTGGAACCCAGGCAAGGAAGGGCTTTTCGTGGGTTTGAAGTTGCCGGGCTCGGCCAGCGACAAAAAAGAAATTATCCTTCAGGGCTTGTTGAAGCTGACGTTCGGCTCCATCCGCTTTGTGGTGTTTGATAAAGAGCCGGCTGCCGCCGAAACAGCAGAACGCCGGGTAGGGTACATGCTCAACCTGCGCAATATTAAACTGAATTTTTTCCTGCTCAGTTTCCCCCCGATCGGACAAACGGAAATGACCCTGTTTGGCGATACCCGGGAAGACACCGCTCGCGTAGACCGGCTGCTGGGCTGGTATGCTGCTTATGTAAAAAAATAAGACAATGATTAAAGGCCTCGGCATATTGATCGATATCGGCGGACGACAGTTCGAGCTGTCGCTCTTCAAGGGCGAGGACCCTGCGCAGGCGGGCACCCAGGTGACGTCTCTGCTGGCCGCGGTGAGAGCCGAGGAGGGTGTTGAAGTCAATCTGGTGGATGACTTGCTGAACCTGATAATCGATGATGCTGACCAGAATGGCAGCCAACCCTTAGTCGACCCCAGCCTGACCACCATCATTTTGTATGGCAGTTCGATCAGCTACCGAAAGGATACGGACGGTAACCTGTTTGGCGTAAGCGGCCGGCTGGGCTGGAAACCGGAGTTGGTAATCGGGGATACCACCATCCAGCTGGTGGTGGATACGCAGTTCCAGTTTTATAAAGCAATGGGCCAGCCGGTCGAGGGGTTTCTGGAAGGCATGGTCACGTCTCAGATTCCCGGGATTGAATTCCTGATGGTCGGTGTCCGGTATGAGCTCGCAACCGAAAATCTTTTCTTTTTACTCAAAATCGGTGCGCTTAACCTGAGTGCCGCCCGGAAAAAATTCATACTGGCCGGAGATACCCAGGAAACCACGCAGTTTGCCTTTGCACTGGCAAATGTTCCCGACTTTACCCTGGGTGACATAATCACATTTTTCGTTTCCCTGGTTGATCCTTCCGTGGATGAATTCAAATTTGATCCGCCCTGGAATTTCATTACAGACTTTGATATCGGCGATGCCTTGAATGGCCTCAGCCTGCTGGTAGAGTTCCGCCCGGACGGGCAAAAAGTGGTCGGCTTCCGGAAAGATTTTGGCGACCCCATTGGTATTCCGGGTATTGTTTCCGTTAGTGCCGTCACCCTGAAATACGAAGGCAGCAGCGTGGGCGGGACCAAGAAAAAGGAGATCAGGATTAACCTGGAGAGTTCGATTCAAGGTGAATCGAAGGAATTGGGCTGGGACCCTGTCAACGACGCGCCGCCTGAACTGCCCAGCCAGGGCGTTGCCGTGTTCGAACTCCGCTACCTGGGCCTTGGTCAGCATGTTTCCATCAAAAATGCGCAACATGCCAAAGACGTGGGCGAGATCATGCGCCTGCTGCGGGGCGCACTCAGCGCAAACGAGCAGAAACTGATCGCCGACCGCTCCCTCCGAATGGGCAATCCCGCCAGTTCGTTTCTGGAAGACGAAAGCCCGATCGAGTTTAATGCGCAATCGGAAATACTCGTCGGACTCGATGTTTCCCTGCTGAAATTCCTGAGCATCAGCATCATTTTCAACGACCCGATCGTGTACGGTTTGCGGATCGAAATGTCGGGAGAAGCAGCCAAGAATTTTGCCGGACTCAAATTTGAGATTCTCTACCAAAAAATCACCGATACGATCGGGAAGTACCATGTCGATCTGACGCTGCCCGATTTCGTGCGGCATATGACCGTCGGTGCGGTGTCGGTCACCCTTCCGGTCATCGTGGTGGATATTTTTACCAACGGCGATTTCAAACTCGATCTGGGCTTCCCCTGGGAGTTCCGTTTTGAACGCTCCTTTGCCCTGGAGGTCTTTCCGTTTACCGGTGCGGGCGGTTTTTATTTTAACAAACTCTCCGCGGCCACCGCAACGAGCACGCCAAAACTAAAAACGGCGGACCTGGAAGCCGACGGTGTGCTGGGCGAGTTTACCCCGGTATTCGAATTTGGTTTGGGGCTAAAAATCGGACTTGGAAAAACCTTTTCATCCGGGCCTTTCCGTGCCGAGATCAGCATCACCATTCAGGGACTGATCGAGGGGGTATTTTCCTATTACAACTACAACTACGACCCCAACGCGGTGCAGCCTGTCCCGACTTTGCCCGAGCAAAAGGAAATGTACTTCATGATCAAGGGCGGTGTAGCCCTGGTCGGGCGCTTGTATGGCGCAGTTGATTTCAAGGTGATAAAAGTGGAGGTCGAGGTGCTGATCAAGGCCATGATCAAATTCTATGTGGAAACCTACCAGCCGATCGAGGTGCTTTTGTCGGCGGAGGTTACGGTGAAAGCCTCGGCCAAGGTGCTTTTTGTTACGGTCGATTTCAGTTTTTCAATGAAGGTGGAACAGGAATTCATAATTGACTCTCCGCAAGGCTCCGTGGAGAACGCCCCCTGGTTCCCGTATTTGGATTAGAAACGTGCAATAAAATGAGCGATACGATCACTATTACATTGAATTGGGACACGCCGGTCAATTTGGGATTGACCCCGACGGACAGGCAACTGGATCTTTTTTTCCAGCCTGGATTGTCCTGGGTGAAAGCGGGTACAGCGGGGGAGTCAACGAAAATGATTGCGCTGTTTTTCCTGGAAAATAACGCTTCGAAGAGTACAACCGGAATGGATTTTCAGCGCCTGGTGCAGGCGATGCTTCGCTGGGTCTGGGCGGCTGTCGAACAAACAGACCCGGCTGATGCAGCTGATGCGGGTGATGCGGCATATTACCAGGCTTTGTACGATGCTTTTCGGAAGGACTCGTTTAGTTATGCACAGTTTCTCCAATTTTTGAAGGTAAACTTTGATTTCCGGGTACAGGAGCCCGTTGAAGGATTAAATGGCACCATTTTCCCCATGTTCCCGATGCTGGTCCTGGAGCCGGGTGGGAAATCCGCCAATACTCCGCCTCAGTACCAGGTGCTGCTGGAAGATATTGAAAACCTCACGGCGCAGTTTGCTTACGATCATTCCTTTGAAACGGATACCTCGAGTCCGGAAGATTCCGCGCGGGAATTTCTTTTTGAAGATTATGGCCAATTGCTGCTGCGCACGGCCTTGCAGGAAATTATTTCCAATGGCTTTTCCGGGAGCATGGATGTGGTGATCAGTGCACTGACGACTGATATTTACGATCGCCTGGCGGCCATTGTATCCCGGTTTTTACTTCACGGACTTCGGTTGCCGGTCGCCACCGATCCGGTTTCTGAAAAACCGGTTTTTGAGGCAACGGGTCAGGCTTTTAACCTGAAAAACGCCCTGGATGCCGGCAAGTATACCCTCAAACTTTCCCAGCCCGCACCCCCCGATTCGACAACACCCCAAATTAAATTCCTCGCCACAGATGGCGCCACGGAAATCACTGCGCTCAACTACATTATTGATCGAACCGAAAGCATCAATAACCCAAAGTACCCCTTTGTGGCGCTGATCGATGGCTGGGCAAAATTGACGGACCCGCTGCCCTTCAACCTGGAAAATGGCGAAGCGAAGGACATCGAGCCCATGCTTTATTACAGCGAGCAAAAGCGAATTTATGCCTTGCGCAAGTGGATCCGGTCGAATACCGACGATGCCAATGCGTCCTATTTGCTCCAGGTGCCCTTGAGCCTCCAGCAATTTCTGGCGGGCACTACCGTCAACCCGACTATTCAAATTCACTACAGTTCCCTGGGCAACCAGCAATCGGACCCCCTGGAAAACACCATTGGAAACGCGAACTACAACTGGGCGGTGCAGATCGATATCGCGATCCGGCAGGTTTTCAAAAAAGATGAAGCCGGTTTTCTGACTGGAGTTTTTGAGCTTGTCGACATCAGCGAATCGCAGATCAATGTGTTGGAATCGGTGCTGCTGAGTAACGAAAAAAATACCGCAAAAATTCAGGTGCTCAGCCGCGCATCGGGTTCGGACGGGCTGGCGCCCTTGCCCGGAAGTTTGGGTGATTTTACCTTGCTCCGGACTAATTTTTCCACCAACGGCTCCATACCCGCATCGGCGCCCGCGGCCATGGCCGTGTTGCCGGCGGAAACGGCTGACCTGGACGACAACCGGGGCACTGCGAACCAAAATTTTCTCCGGTTGCTCTGGGAAGGCGCCACGCTCGAGGGCGGCGGGTATTTCTTTGCCACCTCGATGAGCGATACGGATCAGGATGCCCTTTTTGGTTCCAGGGACTCCATCCTGCTTTCTCTGTTGATTGAATACGAGATTGACGGCGACCCCATTTTTGATTTTCACAACACGGTGGTTTTAAAAAACCAGACGGACCCGGATTTTCTTGAAAACAACCTGTTGCTGGCATTGGTCGAAAATTATGAGCTGCTTGTGCCCGCCCTTCCGCCGGGTTTTGTCGGCTTTAACTTTGAAGCCCAAGAACTGGATCCGAATACCGCGCCGGTTCAATTAAACCTTGCGTCCGGAATCGAGATCCGGGAAGAACCCAATATCAGTAGCCCTGCCAACGGGGCAAAACTTCCGGACAATGCGCTGGTCGGCTTTTTTAACCTGAGCCGGGACGACGCCTGGGCTTTGGTCAGTGTCGGCACCCCGGGTGCCTCGGATTATAGAACAGGTTGGTTGCCCTTGCAAACCAAAAACCCTGTCGCAGGCAAGCCGCCCATTATCCACCTGGATGTATCGGGCGCCAAAGAACAACCGCTGGCTGAACTGGAATACCTCTACCATCTTTTGGGCTTTGGCACCCAGGTTGGAGCCGATTTCCAAGGCAGCAAAATGCCCATTGGCCCGACGGCAAAACCGGGTGGGTCGGACGGCGACTGGATTTATGAAAAACTGATCCCGGCGCATGCAAAACTAGCAACAGATCAACCAGGCTCCTGGCCCGCTACGGCGCCTCCCTGGGATCAAAACCCCTACCGGGGCATTGCGGTGGATAGCCTGCTCCAGACCGGGTTTCGGTGGCAGGATATTTACGGCAACGCGATCACGGAAACGACCGTACCTAAAAGCTTCCCGGTGCGCTACACGGATGCACTGATCGGGATCAATCAGTGGCCCTCGCTCAACGAACAATACCAGTTTTTACAGGGCTCCGCAGGGCCGGTGTTGGAAATTGAATTGCGTTTTTCAACAACGCCATACGCCGGCCTCGTGTTCGGGGTGTCAGCGGCCGAAAAGGACCGACTAGCGCGCCGTTTGAAGGCCGATCTGGCGACCTATCAAAAGTTGTATTACCAACTCCAGGGGCCCGGGGTCAGTTTTTCGGTAACGACTTCACTGGATGATGCCTGGTCGCATACCTTGGGTCCCCTGGACCCGGATCAGAATGGGCTAAATCTTACCGATTTCGCCCTGGGAATCTACCAGTATCTTTTCAACCTGAATGCGAACCTGGAAAAACTGGATAATATCCCGGTATATTCGGGTGCTGCTTTTTCATTACTGATTGACCTGGCTGCGTTGAAGCCAAAGAAAACCTTCATTCAGGGCATCAGTTGCTGGATGACCATGCTGCGGGAAAAAACGCTGGTGCATCCGGACCTGGTGGACGAATCCAGACTGACGGATGTCTTCGAAAACAAAGCCGTGCTGAGCCCAAAGCACGAACTGGTGGAATTCACCATGCCGGAAACCGTAACGGACCCATCGTTGGACCCGACAACACAGGATCTTACGTTGGGAAATTTGGCAATCGCCATCAAGGCCTTTTTGGACGACCGGCAACAAAGCTTGAATCTGTTAGCAACAGACAATACGATCACGCCGGAAGAAATCGTCCTGCAATACCGGGATGTGCCGGATATGATCCGGCTTGATGATTTTAATGTTGCAAAGAATGATATTCATATTGACGAACTGATGCTTGCCGAAGGCATTACCTTCGGCGCCAAAAGATCAGCATTATGGACGGCGGAGGATGAACTGAGTAAACAACTCGATCCGGCTACCGGGATGCTGATCGCAACGGATCCGGTGTCCGGACAGACCTACGTTACGGATCCGGGTACCGGAATAACGACCACCACAGACCCGGTTACCGGAGCAGTAACGACAACGTATTCCGGACAATTGATTACCGGGGAAGCCGGACTCGAGGACGATAGAATAGTCACCCGCCTTGACGGGGAAAGTTTCGAAGCCCTTGCCCAGCGAATCGACGCGGAAATGAAGGCCACTTTGGGGCCGAAGTATCCGGTGGATTTCCGGTTATATGACCTGGTGGCGTACATCAAATCGATAGATCGTTTCCTTAAACCGGGCACCAAACTCACCCTCGAACCGCTCAACCTCCAGGTGTTTGCCTATAATTTCACGGAGGCTTTCCCCGACTTCCACATTGCCGTCAGTGAAGAGCGCAATGCCGGCGGCGGCCAGGCCAATGCAGAAGGCGGCAGGCCGGAATTCCTGTTTGCCGTTCGACTGGGCGGCACGGGCATTCAGTACGACATAGCCGATCAGAGCCCTAATTTTTACGCGATACTACCGGTTTCCACCCGGCTTTTTTCCGGCAAAGCGATGCTGTACGATGACCCGCAAAACACAAGTGGCGCCAAAAAGGAAAAAGAAGTGGAAGGCGTAGAGGCGAACATTCTGGCGCGGGAATTCCTGGCGGCACTGGAAGACATGTTGGAGCCGGAGATACTGGTAACGGCAAATAAAGCAGATGCCGCAGCAACCGGGCAGCTCCTCACGGCAAAGGTCAACCTGGCCCAAAAAATTACCGATACCGTCGCGCCAATCCTGAACGAAGATTTCGGCGACCCGGCGGTCGATCCGGATCCGCGACTTGAAACGGCAAAAGGGGCCATCCATCAGCGTTTGCTGGACAACCTGCTGGAAGGCTTCGACATCGAAACCATCGTGCAATACGAAGCCTCGATAACGGCCGGTACCGACCTGCCGGCAAATGCGGAGGCTGCGGACCTGCCGCCCCGTCTGGTGGGGAAAGCCAAAGTATTGCGCACCAGGGTGGGCGAAGACCCGGAAAACCGCATGCCTGCGCAGGCGGATGACATCGATTACACCCTCACCACCGGGTATTTCGAGTTGGATCAGCGCGATAGCCAAAGCGCGTTCACCTATCTTTTTGATACGAAAACACCGGACAAGTTTGGGAGCCTTGAAATGGAAATGGAATTCCAGCCCATAGAAATGGAGTTTAACCTGGCCAGGTTCCCGGACGACCAGGCGGCATTCGAATCTTCGAACAAATTGCACTTCATTCTTCCGGCCAACCTGAATATTTACAAGATCGATCAGGACTTGAGTGATGCCGTAACGAAACAGTTTGACACAGAACCTGAGTTTACGGGCACCTTTGCCTCTATCCTGAGCAGTCAGATCGAGGTGAAATACTATTCGCTGGATGCCTTTGAAAATGCCTTTGCCACCAGTTTACCCGTGGATGCCGAGGGCAATCTGGAACAACCCTACCGAAAGTACGTCGACGCCCTGCTCTCCGGCGCCAACCCCAATTACATGGGGCGCACCGAAGTGCCGATCCCGCTGCGGTTTTACCCACTGTCACCGTCGCTCATCCTGCAGCAGGCCGAAGCGGATGAAAGTTCCCGCGCGTTTATTCGCGATCTCAGGGAGTGGCAATACACGATTGTTTATGAGCATCCGGAAGTGGCGCAAGACAGTATTGATTGTATCATACGGCTGAATGTGCCGGATTCGGAGCAAACACTGGGCACCCCGGCCGGTTCCCCGGTTTCGGTGCCCGAATTTGTACGTCTGCTGCTCAATTTTAAAGAAAACCTGCCCGGCATGAAGGCCGCGCTCGAGCCCTTGAAAGCAGGCACAATTGACGATGAAGGTGCCAATAAAGCGCTTTCCGATTTCGCGTTCCTCGCCGAACAAATTGCTTCAAACTGGGCGATCATGCGCAGCACCGAAAGCGAATACTATGTGCCGCAAGCCGGCGATCTGCATTTCGAAGTCAGCGAAGAAACGCTGACGTTTGTAGAGGATACGCAGGAGGCTGAAACCCGGGAGGGCCTTGTGTTTACCCAAAAAGCACTCGACGGGGCCGACCTGATCCAACTCGACCAGGCTACCGTGGAGGCTAACGGGGTGCCAACGGCTGAGGAGCTCCTGAAAGCAGGTATCCGAAAAGTCGGCGAGGGCGATTACCGGAAAGACCTGGTGCCCAAGCTGGAACTCCCGGGTTTTCTGCTGGCGCGCACCATCGAAATTGAGGCGAATATTGTAGAAGCCGAAGGCCTTAGCCCGGAAGAACTGGCTGAATTGGGCATCGAAATGCAAGGCGAAGCGCCGGACCATTCGTATACCATGCAGGTTTCACCGGGCGAGGAATTGCCGGACTTTTTGGTAGCCGCCGGTATTGAAGTGCCCGACAATCCGGAGGTTTCGGTCGCCGGGAGCGACAATCCGGAAAGCCGGACGTTTTTCTATGAAATGGACCCGGAGGATCAAACGTTTTTCGGCGACTCCTCGATCCCCGACCGTAAATTTTCTGTTGAAAACCTCGACCTGTTGCAACAACAAAATGCCTGGGCATCGATCTGGCTTAGCCGCAACAAGCACCTCGCTTTTGGGAAAACAACCAATCCCGACTTTATTTTCCTGACGCCGGCCGTGCGTTTCACCAACCGGCTTACGCCCTCCATTGTGAACCGCGAACCCTGGAATATTGCGACGCTGCCGGAAGGCGGCGACACGGCATTTAATGCCACACTGGAGCAGCACCTGATCAACATGGTCGACCTGTTTGATCCCGGCGTTGCAGACCCGGGCGTCGAACACCGACGCTATGAATTACAAATCGCCTGCCGCTACGCCTACGCTATGGCTCGTGGTATGGGGCTGAATGAAGACCTGGTAACGACACTGCCCATTCTGCTCGGGCTCCGGCTTACTCCCGATCAACTCGATACCTATCCCGGCAAACTCAGTAAAGAAATCAGTACCTGGTTTAAGCAGCATGAGCCGGTGGAAACGAACGCCTCCCTGATTTTTTCGGTGGAAGCCTATTCCCAACTGGATGAACAGGTCAATTCCAGCCTGCCCTTGCTGCGGGTTACGCAATTGGAATTGAACCTGAATAATATTACCAACATGCCGGATATCAGAACTGGAAACGGATAAAAACCTTCAATAAAATATTATGGCTGAGCAAGGATTTACAGGGTATCTGTCGGAGTTCGCAGGAGCGATCAGGGCGAATGGTCAGGCTGTCATGGAAACGACCAGAGACTTAGAGGATTTGTTGAAAGACGCCCTGGACCGTGTTACCGACGATGCCAAATTGGAGGAAATGAAAACCGAAATCCGGAACACGCTGAACACCCTGCTGGATCGGCTGGAAGCCGGCGATCTGTTTAATACCGCGGCATTGCAACAACAGTTCGACGAAGTTATTCAACAAGTGACCGATGCCATCGGAATAGACCTGCAGACATCCCTGGACCTGGAAAATGTACTTGAAACAATCAATGGAGCCATTCCGGAAGGCGCTTTCCCGGAGGAATTGAAGACGGTTTTTGACAAAGTGATGAACGTACTGGAGAGCCTTGACCTGGATAATGTTCATATAACCATAAAAACGGTGAAGGAGCCCGTGGCAAAACCTGCGCCAGGCACTGCCAGCAATGACGGCTCCTTATTTTCATCGGTTGGCACGGCAACCTTGCCAACTAATTTTGATGTTTTTGATCAGGAGCCCTCCGGTGCTGCAAACGCCCAGGCCGCCGACCCGGAAACTGAAAAACTGTTCGACGAGGTATTGACAAAAGTTTCGGATGCCTTTGCGCCGCAAGCAGCGTTGATTGATGGATTTCAGGAAAAGCTGGAAACGGCACTGGTTGAGTCGGGTTTTTTCAGCGATTTGGAAGAAAAAAAAGATGCCTTTCTTGCGGCAATCAGCGCCGAGGGCCTTACGATTGAAAAAATATTTCAGGCGGCCGGGGATTTAGTGATCGGCCTGATTGAATCGGCGATCAGCGCGGTTATGGCAATCCTGGAATTCATCCTTGACGATTTGAAAGAAATTGCCACAGTCATCAAGGAGCAGTTACTTGGCCCAGGCACCGACCCCATCCTGGAGGCTGTGTTTGAGCAGTTTGGTATTGACAAATTCCTGGGTGATTACAAACCGGGCTTACTCAGTTTGCCCGTTTTTTTGGTCAGTGCGCCGTTTACCTTGCTTTCCCTTGCGGTTACCGGGGCAAAGCCCGAGTTCCCAACTATTTCCCAGGATGCGAATGAGGATACAGAAAATAAAATCAATGGCGTTCTGCAACTTTCTAAAATCCTGACGCCTTTCATTGGGCTGCTTTCTTATAAATTGAGCAGGGAGAATAAGAAAGGGCTTGCCATAGGTGTCGGAGGTTTTGGCGACTTATACGCCATCGGTATCGACGTGGTTGGCCAGGTTTATGGCGAACCGGATAGCAGTAAGCCATTTCATAAAACCTATTGGATTTCGCAATGGGTTACCAGTGTTGGGATCGGTTTATTGATTGTAGGCGTAAAGACAATGGTAGACCTAAAAGATGAGAAAACCGATAGCACCCTGGCACACAGGGTAAAGCCTACTTTTCCTGGTTTTCAGTTATTTATCGAATTGATCAACTTTGGTTATTCGATTGTTTTATTCGCTTCTGATGAGGCCGAAGAAGACCCCCGGCTTAAAGCCTGTTACTGGCTGGATTCGTTGCCGGGAGTCCTCGACGGAGTCATTTCAATTGCCATGAGAGTTCCGATGAACAAAAAGCTGGAGCGGATGACGGATGACGATGACGAATTATTAAAAAGAATAACCGACACGCTTGATACGATTGTTCAAAAAGATTATGCATGGGAAGAGGCTTCGTTCAATGCCTTTTATGGAGTGCTTCCGGCAGGGGCTTCAGATTTGAAAACCATTAAAGATTCGCTGAACAGCCTGGAGGCGTGCGCCAATAGGATCCTAGATTTATTCAACAATACTTTTCTGAAACAACTTAAGCCCGATAATGCGACAGAACCAACAAATCAGGCCTTATGGGATAAGGAAATGGCTATAGTAAACCTGTTAACTCAGATAAATGAAAAAGTTTCGCGGTGTAAGCGTTATATAGAAGAACACGATAGCGAGTCAGGTAAAATTGGAAAATTATTGCAGGAAATCAGTAACTGGGCAACGGCAATTCAGACTGAAATAAAAAATAAAACACCGGATTTAAAAAATCTGGCTACAAACGGGCAATTTATAAACCAGGTAACAGACCCTGCATTTGCTAAAATTAAATCCCTCGGAAACAAATTATTGGCTTTCCCTTCGTCTATTCTGGAGAACCGGTTGTTAGGCCTTCTTTTTGTCGAAAATGATCCGGATACTGCTATCGCAAATGATTGTGACAATGCCGACAAAGACCTTGATGCCTTGATCCTTGATGATGATTTCATAGAATTAACAACGACAGAAGAGCGGGCTCTATTAACATCAACGGATTATATGGTGACCTTGGATGTTGAAAGGACTACACTGTTTCGACTAATAGAAAAGACTAATCAGCTGGCTCTTTTTCCAACCCATAAACCTTTCAGGTATCAACAACGCTTTTTCCCGCTGCTCCAAAATCAACAGGTTAATCTTTTTGACCTGGAATATAGGCTCCTGATAGCCAAAGGGCATCTTGAAACCTGGTCTCAGAAAAATGCCCAGGCAGAAATCAAAAAGATTTCAAAGGATATCTACAAACTGGAAAGCGCCTTCATTGTCTTGAACACAATTATTCAATGCGTTCATGGCGGCTTGAGCCTGGATGCGGGAATTAATCCAATACCAGAGAGTTAGTGTCTACATGCACACTACTGGACATTTTTATAGCGCACAGATTTTACACAGAAAATCACACAGATTTCACACAGAATTTTCCGTGTAAAATCTGTGCAAACTAATCTGCGTAAAATCTGCGAGAAAAATGTCCAGTATTATGGTCTACATATCCAGCATGCTCACATCCACCGCCTGCGCGCAATATAACCCCTGGTGCTGAAGCAGCGCACCGAAAAAAACGGCTTGACGCGCAGACGTGCGCCACATTTTCCACACTGAAATAATTTACTTCCTGCGGGCGCAACCCGATGCGGCTCTCCACGGCCTTGAGCAATTGGTCCATCTGAAATGGTTCGGCCGGCATGCCGGAAATGACGATCCCTTCCCGCCGGTCGTCCGCTTCAAGCGGGCGCAGTGTCGCTTGCAAGCGGCTGTCGATGTAAGGGTTTTTCTAAAAACGGCGGCACAGTGACTAGTGCTTCTGCACCCAATTGTGCCTTGATCTGCGTTGAGGTTGCCTTCGGGTCTGTCTGACAAAAACGCACGGCTTTTCCGGCTACCCAGGCGCAAGCCATAGAGGTTCCCCGGATCGTTTTACCAGAATCCGGGTCTGCCGGGGCAGGGAAGGTGCCCCGGGCGTACAGCTCCGGCTTTCCCCCCGTTTCATAGCGACCGGAATAGCGCGCAATATTGCCGTTCGCGTCCAATGCCCCAACGGTCAGTACCTCCGGGTAGGCACCCGGCGTCAGCACCGTGCCCAGCCCTTTGTTTCCCGAAGGCGCCACGACGAGTACGCCTCGCTCCGTCAGGGCTTTTATAAACGGCTGGAAGACAGGCGTTGGCAGGTTTATGCCCCAGGGCAGGCAAAGCACGCGAATATTGGCGCGCAGCATGGCATCGAGTGCCCGCAGCAAACAAAGTATGGTTTTGCCGCGCCGGGGATGGCAATAGCCTCAATCGCCGTGGTGCTTGGGAGGGCGTTTTCGTAGAAAGGGCCGCAAAGGATCGATGCCACCCGGCTGCCATGAAGATCACTTTTGTGCGCTTGGTTTTCGGCTTGCCAGCGGCCCGCTGCATCGAGTGTGCTTAAGCGGATGGAATATCCGGAAAGGTATGGCAGCCAGGGTGTATCCCGATGTCGATTAGTCCGATCACGGTCTTGTTGCCAAAACCAGCACCACACAACGGTACAGTTTTCGGATCTCCTCCAGCTCACTTTGCTGTTCAATATCCTCTTCAATATTTCCGGATACGGCTTCGCCGAAAACGCGGAGCAACATGCGATCAGGCTCAACCCCCCGGTCGATCAGGTAATTGCGGGCAACGCGTGCGCGGGCTGTTGCGAGCTCGAGGTTTGCCTTGCCGCTGCCCACGGCGTCGGTGTAGCCCAGGATGCGCAGGTCGGATTTTGCTTTGCCGTTCAGTTTTTTAAGCATGTAATCCAGATCGGCCTTTTCCGTTTCGGGCAGTGCAGACTGGCCCAGGCCGAAATAAATAAACCGGATGCTGTCGTTTTCGGTGATTGGGATAGGCCCGCCTTTGAAGTAGTTGCAAAAACTGAGGTCGGTGAGCAGGCGCTGAGCCTCCAGGTCGATGATGGACGCATAGGTGAAGCCCTTGGCGATCAGTTGCTGCTGCACTTTTTCGGCATCAATGTAGGTAGGGTACGAGCCAAAAATATACCGGTACATGCCGGTTTCATCCACGCTGGCGATCACGCCGTTGATCCCCTTGTCGGTGAAATAGGAGGACGGTACCGAATCGGTAAACGCAGCAACCTGAACGCGGAAATTTTGGGCCAAACCTGCACTCGCCGCACAGCACCAGACAGCGCAAATCAGTGGGATGATCGTTCGTAACATAGGGGGATGTCGTTAATTTTGAACAAATGCTGGGCGAAAGTAGGGATTTTTACCTGCATCAATCTTTTGCATTTACCGATGGGGATTTTCCAAAACCGGCATTATATTCGCATTGAAGAGTCTAATCGGAAGTATTATGCGTTTGTTAATCGGAATAGGAGCCGGGCTGCTCGCGCTCGGCACGGTGGTTTCCCTGCATGGCCCTGTGGCCCTGACGGCGCCCAACCGTTTGGCTGTGCTTTCCGCATCCGCGGCTATTTTTCCCGACCCCGACCCGCAGGACTACTCCATTTTTAAAGAAAAAATTCCGGTCGCACAGGCCGAATCAACGCTGCCGGCACAAACCCTGGCAGTAGCCAAGTCCTTCCTTGGCACGCCTTACGTCAGCGGAACCCTGGAAAGCAAGGGCCCCGAAACACTGACCATCAACCTGCAACAACTCGACTGCTGGACGTTTATGGAAAACAGTCTGGCGCTTGCCCTGGCAGCCCGCACCACTGCCCCCAGCCTCGACTCCATGCAGTACTTTGTCCAAAAACTGCGCTATTGGGGCGGCGCCATCGACGGCTATGCATCGCGCATGCACTACTTCACGGGCTGGCTTCTGCAGGCGGAAAAGTCCGGTTACCTGAAAAATATCACCCGGGAGTTAGGCGGGATTCCATACCGGAAAAAATCGGATACATGAGCGCCCGGCCTCAAAAGTATCCCGAGTTGAAAGATCCGGCGGCGTTGCAACAGATCCGGCAGGTTGAACAGCGCCTGAACGCCCACGACTGGTTTTTATTCCACAGGAAAAAATTGCCCGTATTGAACCCTTCCTTCAGGACGGCGACCTCATCGCCCTTACTTCCTGGAAAAAAGACCTGGATATTTCACACCAGGGTTTTGCGATCCGCAAAAATGGCCACATCCACCTGCTGCACGCCTCTTCGCTGGGCAAACGCGTATTAATCTCCGGGCAGCCGCTGGCGCAGTATGTCCGCTCGCAGAAGGGGCAGACGGGGATTATGGTAGCCAGGCTGAAGTGATTGCGGATTGCGGATTACGGATTGCGGATTGCGGATTAGGGATTACGGGGAGGTTTCTTTTGGTTTTTGCGGGAAGTTTTAATTGAGCTTACTGTAATTGCCAACAATTCATTGCCTTCTTTCCATAAAGGAGCAATGGCTGTTCGCCACTCATTTGATTGACCAACGATAAATTCCAGCCAAAACAAGGTTTCATCTAATTCCTCTTCGACAATGCCAAGCTTGGCAATAAAGTCTTTTCCTGATTTTCGCCGGCAGGCAGCCCGGTAATTTGCTGCTGATGACGTTCCACTTTTTATTAATTGATACTTAGTATTCCTATAAAGTATAATGTCGGGTAGTGCATCAGCAAATTGTACGATTGCTAATGCAAACTGCTTAAACCGTTCTTTTAATTCTTCCTGGGTCATATTCAAGTTTTTTGATGTTGAATAATCCGCAATGGTGGCCAATCCGTAATCCGCAATCCGCAATCCGCAATCTTTAATCACAAATATTCACTCAGCATTGCCAGTTTAGCCGCGAGTTCCAGGTCTTCCGCATTCAGTGCTTCCCGAACCAGTTGGTGCAGGGTCTCCAGTGAAGTGCCGGCAGTAATGTTGGCGCGTCCTTGGCCATTGGCTAACAGCGCCAACGATTCTTCCCGGACCTGGCAAAGCCTGCAGACTGGCAAATCGGGCCAGTTCGTTGCCGGTGAGGATTTTGCTGTGGCGCAGGCCTTCGGGCAGGGCGTCAAAACCCACGCCGATGTCCGTCACTTTTGAACAACTTCCATCACGGCATCGCCGCTGGCGCGGGCGGCGTAAAAACGGCCCATACGGCCCATCAGGTCAATTTTTGCGGGTCGATGCGTCCGGTATCGCTGAGCACCTGTTCGTTGATGTGCATCAGTACGATCCGGCAAACCACCAGGTTGCCGGCGCCGCCCAACGCACCAAGCGGCAGGACGCGTTCGACCACGCACTCCATGTGCACCGGACTTTCGGCCACCCGGAAGGGCTTCACGCGTTCGGAGGGCAAAGGCGTCAACCCGGCCTTTTCAAACTCATTAACTCCGGCATCGAATTCGATGCTACACAACGCCATCTGCCGAACAATCGAATAGGGTACGACGTTAATTACTACCTCTCCGGTATCTTCCACATTTTGAGGGTATCCTTGGTAGTATTGTTGGCTACCCGCCGGTTCGACGAGAAGATCAGAATGGGCGGATTGCTGCTAAAGGCGTTGAAAAAACTGTAGGGCGCCAGGTTGGGCACACCGTCTGTACTCAGCGTGCTCGCAAATGCAATGGGGCGGGGCGCTACGGCGCCGAGAATATACTGATGCAGGTCTTTGGTGGGTATTTGTGTTGGGTCAATGGTAAGCACGGTAACTGGATTTTTGTACCGCCGAACTCCGTTCGGCGTTTTGTGTAGTACCGCCGAACAAGGTTCGGCGCAGGCGTGTTGAATGGCTCAATACCACAAATCAACACGCAGGAACAAATAAACAGTTTGCGGTTCGGAACGTTGTGCAGTTTGTCTATAAAAAACTTGGAAATACGATGCAATCACGATTTTGGAAACTTGGCTTTGTCGTTTTGGGCTTGGTAATAGCCTATGCCGTTTATCAGTACCGACAGCCACGGTTTATTGCAGGCGAAACGGCGCCCGATTTTACGACGACCCTGACTAATGGCGAAACAGTGCGCCTTTCGGATTTACGCGGCAAATACGTGTTGCTGCAGTTCTGGGGAAGCTGGTGCGGCCCCTGCCGGGCTGAAAACCGGCACTTGGTACCGCTTTACGAGCAATTCCACGACCAGGGTTTTGAAATTTTCAGCATAGCCATTGAGTCCAACGAGCGGTCCTGGAAACGGGCTGTCGAAATGGACGGGCTCTACTGGAAATACCATACGGTGGAGTACGACCAGTTCAAGGGACCTTTGGCCCGGCAGTTCAACATTCATTCGATTCCTACCACTTTTTGATCAACCCGGATGGCCGGATCATGGGCGTCAACCTTAAAACGGACCAACTGGAAAAATGCTGCAAACAGCCCTGGCCAGCCGCTGACAAATTGGCACATATTCCCGGAGGGCATAATAATTGTACAACAGGCTGACAACTAGATACTTTTACGAATAACAGATGTTGAAAAACAATTCAACCATGGATAATAAGCACCCGGACACGCACGAACAGGAAATCGTGGAAAATGCTGCCGAGCAGGCCGGAAACCAAACCGAAGACCCAAAAACAACCCAGGATGCTGAAAATGACCCACCTGAAAATGACAGCATTCAGCAACAGCTGGAGGAATCCAGAAAGAAATACCTCTACCTGCTTTCCGATTTCGAAAACTTCAAACGCAACGTAGCCAAAGAACGCCTCGAACTCAAGCAAACGGCTGGACGTGACATCGTGACAGCATTACTGCCAGTTTTGGACGATTTTGACAGGGCCGCCAAAAACACCGCGCTTGATGAAGGTATCGCCCTGATCCACCACAAACTCCGGCACACGCTGCAAAGTTTCGGCTTGTCGGAACTGAACTTCGATGCCGGCGATGCCTTCGATGCCGACACGCAGGAAGCAGTAGCCGAAATCCCCGCGCCCTCCAAAAAAGTGCAGGGCAAAATTGTCGAAGTGATCGAGAAAGGCTACAAACTCGGCGAACGGATCATCCGCTACGCAAAAGTGGTGATCGGAAAATGATAACTACCACAGTCGATCAATGACCAACACAATGGCTAAACGAGACTATTACGAGGTGCTGGGCGTGGCCAAAAACGCCGCTGCGGATGAAATTAAAAGGCCTATCGCAAGAAAGCCCTCGAATTTCACCCCGATAAAAACCCGGGGATAAATCGGCAGAAGAAAATTCAAGGAAGCCGCCGAGGCTTACGAGGTGCTGAGCGATGCCGACAAGCGCGCCCGCTACGACCGGTATGGCCATGCCGGTGTAGACGGTATGAGCGGTGGACACACCAGTTTTGAAGGGATGACGATGGACGACATCCTGCGCCGGTTTGGCTTTGATACCGACGATATTTTTCCGAATTTTTGGCGGTGGCGGTGGCCGGCGCGGTGGTTTTCGCACGGCGCGTTCCAGAGGTGAACGCGGCGCCAACCTGCGCATAAAAGTGAAAATGACGCTCGAGGAAATCGCCACGGGGTCAGCAAAAGATCAAGGTCCGCAAACAAGTTGCCTGCAAAACCTGCAACGGCAGCGGCGCCCGCGACAGCAGTTCGGTCGATACCTGCAACACCTGCCGCGGCTCGGGCATGGTGAGCCGGATCACGCAAACGCCCTTCGGGGCCATGCAAACCACAACAACCTGTCCCACCTGCAATGGCAGCGGTCAAACCATTAAGGCCGCATGCAATGTCTGCAAAGGCGATGGTCGGGTGTTTGGCGAAGAAACCCTGGATGTCGACATCCCGGCCGGCGTACACGAAGGCATCCAGCTGTCCATGTCGGGCAAAGGCAATTCCGGCGCCAAAGGCGGCCAACCCGGCGACCTGATCATCACCATCGAGGAACTCCCGCACGATGATTTTACCCGCGAGGGGAACAACATCATGTACGGCTATTCATCAATATTGCCGACGCAGCGCTTGGAGCCCAGGTGGAAGTGCCGACGCTTGACGGGCGGGCCCGTATTAAAATTCCGACGGGTACCCAATCGGGTAAGATTTTCCGCTTGCGCGAAAAAGGACTGCCGGCCCTGCAGAGCACCACCGCGGCGACCAATTGGTGCACGTCAACGTGTGGACGCCCAAAAGGTGTCGGATGAAGAACGCCGCCTGTTGGAGCAGCTGCGCAATTCGCCCGGATTCCAGCCCGATCCCGGAAAGAGGACAAGAGTTTTATTGACCGGGTGAAAGATATTTTCGGGTAAGGCAAAACCAGCCGGGTATTTTTCAAAAAAACATCGACTTAACGCCTGATCTTTTTGGAAAAATGACCTGACAGGTTACCTTTGCAGCCGCAATTTTGAAAGCGCAGTTTTTACGGCCACGTGGCGGAATTGGTAGACGCGCTACTTTGAGGGGGTAGTGTCCCTACGGACGTGCTGGTTCGACTCCAGTCGTGGTCACCACAAGAAATCTGCTGACGCCTGATCGGATAACTTCGATCGGGCGTTTTTTGTTGGAGATAGCCTTACTTTTGTCGGGTACCCGCTTGTGGTGTGTTTTCCCGCAGATCTGCGCAGAAAAGGCCGCAGATTTACGCAGAATGCCCAGGTAAATTTAATGGTACCTTTTTCCAAAAGATCGCTCTGCGAGAATCAGCGTTTTTTTCTGCGTAAATCTGCGGGAAATACCTCGCAAGCGGGAAACCCGCAAAGCGTTGTAACCCCCGAAAAGAACCGGTGCTAAACATGAAAAATCAAGACCAGAACCATGCTGAAACGCCGCTTGTAACGGCCGCCCGGGCGCATGTGCTTCAGCTTTGGAACACCCAACATGACGCCCGGCTGGTGTTCCACAATTTTGCCCAGGCCGCAGCAATTGCCGAACAGGCCGGCGCCATTTCCCGGGCCGAAGGGCTGCCGGAATCCGACCGCGAACTCGTGCAAGTCGCCGCCTGGTTTCACAATGTCGGCTACCTCTACGAACCCCGGCAGGTCGCCGAAACCAGTGCCATCCGCGCCGAATTTTTCATGGTTGAACAAAAATGCGCGCCGGAAAAAATTGAACAGTTGCGCCAGACCATCATGGAGGCGGTTACGCCCAATAAAACGGAACTGGAAACCGCCCGGGTGCTACACGACGCCATCCGCGCGTACGACTGGGCCGAAACCTACGATACCCGCGGCCCGCTCCTCCAACTCGAACAGGAACTGCTCAGCGGACATGCGCCCGATCCTGCGGCCTGGCTGGAATTTGTACGCAAACAGCTACAGGAGCCCTTTTAACCGCCTCGGCCAAACAAACCTACGAGCCTGCGCTGGCTGCCCGCCAGTTGGAACTGCACCAGCAATTGAGCGCGCCCGGCATTCTTCCATCGGCCAAAAAAAAAATCGGAACAAGCCGCTCCCGAGCGCTTTGACCGCCTGGCCCGTCGGCCGTTGCGTTCCAGCATCCAGACCTACTTCCGCGCCAACTACGCCAACCACATCCGCCTCAGCGCTATTGCCGACAACAAGGCCCACATCATGATCAGCGTGAACTCCATCCTGCTGTCGGTGGCGATATCCTTGTTGACCTACCAAACCTTCACCAACCGCACCCGCTGTTCATCCTGCCCATCATCCTGTTTTTGGTGACCAGCCTGAGGCTCGTTGATCTATGCGGTACTTTCTTCCAAGCCGCGGGTTACCAGTTTTATGCCGCATCCGCAACAGCCCGCCAGCCCGGTGTTTTTCGGCAGCTTTATCCACCTCAGCCTCGACCAGTACGAAGCCGCTGTAGATGAAATGCTCCGCGACGGCCGCCTGCTTTTTGGCAACATGGCCCGCGACCTGTATTTTCTGGGGCATGTGCTCGACAAAAAGTACAAGTTGCTGGCCTACTCGTACACCATTTTATGATGGGTTTTGTGGCAACGGTAGGCGCCTTTTTGGGCGCGTATTTTTTGGGTTGAAATTTCATCACATTGTAATTCGTAAAACCAGTGCAGTTCAAAACCCACGTCAAAGCAATTTTACCTGCACCCTGGAAAGGGCGTTTAAAACGCCAATGCTCTGCGATGTCACCAAAGTGCATACCGGCTTCGGCATGATGCCCCGCGTTACCCATTGTACCGAAGATGAAACCTGGGGACAGGTGGGCGGCAGCCGAAAAGTGTTTATGGCGCGGGCGCTGTCCTTTAAAGGCGGGAAGCGGCGCTTGACCGCGTGTTGGAACGGATTGAGAACCAATATTGGAAAATAGAGGTCGGCGACATGAAAGCCGCGTCTATGGGCATCGTAAAATTTCAGGGCGAATGGCAAACGCGCCAATTGGACGACGGGAATATCGAAGTACTTTACACCTATACGGTATTTACCAAAGGAGCCCTGCTTTACCCCTTCCAGTGGCTGTTTACGAAGGTGCTGTGGCGCATGTATATGAAACAGGTGATAAACAACATCAAGGCGTTAGCGTACAGCGAAGCGCCGTATTTGCAGGATTAGCGGCATTGCCGGCTAATTCAAAAGCTGTGAAACCACTCCTTCGCGGCGGTCTTCCGGCGTCGGGAGATAAGAATAGAGGAGCCATCTTTAAGCAGGAAGGTATCTTTTTGCAGTTTGTCAATGTGCTGGTGATTCAGGATAAACGAACGATGGCATCTGAAAAACCCCTTTTCTTCCAGTATTTCTTCGAAATAGCCCAGTGTCTTGGCGGATATCCTGGTTTTCTGGTTGGCCAGATAAATGGTGCTGTAATTCCGGTCGCCTTCAATTTTTACAATATCGCGCAGCACCATTTTAATGCCGCCTTCCTGAGTGGGCAAAAAGAGCACCTGGTCCTGGACGTTGTTTTTTTTCAGGTTGGTCAGCGCCAATTGGACCTGATGCTGGTTTAGGTGCGTATGGCCGTTGGATCGATAGCGCCGGAGTGCATGTGCGAGTTCTTTCGGTTCGATAGGTTTGACGAGGTAATCCAGCGCATTGAACCGGATAGCCATGATGGCATAGTGGCTGAACGCAGTAATAAATATGGTTTGAAAATCAATGCCCTCCAGCTCGGCGAGTACATCAAATCCGGACATATCGGGTAATTCCACATCCAGAAAAATCAGGTCGGGCCGGTGTTTTTGTATTTTTTCTAAAGCCTCTGCACCCGTACTTGCCGTACTCACAATGGCTACATTGGGGTGGGCTTGTTCCAATTGGTCGGACAACAAATCAATGATGAAGGGATTGTCATCGATGATCAAGGTCTTGATTTTCATTGGTTGGAATTTTGTTGCAAGTCGTTCAAGGTTTTTTCTATTTCAAACACCGCCTTTTGAACCTGTTCTACTGCCTGCTCAATGGGCGCCCGCAGTTTGGCCAATATAGCCTGATCAGGGCTGGGGCCTAATTTTTCCAAAATTTCACTGAACTCCGCAATACCGAAAAAGACCAGTTGGGGGACCAGAAAATGAATGGTTTGCCGGACCAGTTCCCCGTCAGTCGTCCTTAAACCCGTCTGAATTTGGTCGACACCGGGTGGCACCAATTCCAGGAACCGGCGCAGGTACAGCTGCTTTTTTTCCAGATCACCCTTGCACAAACGCTCAAGGCGTTCCAGATTGACGGGCTGCGGGTTGTTTGTTGAGTACTCGGACATTGCGGCCCAAGTTAAATAAATAATGACCGCTTGATAAGCCGGGTAACCACTCGATAAGCAAAAATTGCCTGCGGGTGGGTCAGACCTTTTGTTTGTATCACCATTCTTCACCACACAAACCCATTGTTATGAAAAACTTGACTACGTTGTTCGCACTCTTTATCCCGTTCCTGTTGACCGCACAAACCAACATCGTCTGGAAAGGCGGTACCCCGGGCCAGGAAACCAAATGGACCGAACCCCAAAACTGGGACAACCGCGTGCCGGGAGAATTTGTCATTGCCGAAAAACCGGGCATTTTTCACAACCCGTACTGGATGGAACGGCTCAAATTGCATCTGTCGAGATCGGCCCAGGCGCCGAACTCCATATTGCGGAAACGGGCCAACTGGTGGTTGACGGAACCCATACCTATAGCGAGGGCATTTCCATTTATGGGGGCAAACTGGTCGCCGACGGTATTGTAATCCTGAAACATGCCGTTCTGGATCGCCTGGTGGAAACAGAACCGGTTGTCCTGAAAAAACGGGTGCTGTACCAGTCCACGAGCTATGACAACGCAGTTTCTGTTGTAACTTCCCATTGATTCGGCCTCCTGAACGCCAGCTTGTAAACACGTCCTGATTATAATTTGCACCCCGCAACAATGATGATCAACTTGAAAACGCCTTTCCCCTGTTGCTTTTTTTTTAGCCTGCAAACCGGGCATCTGGCTGGCCAGGCAACGACCCAAACCGTTTCGCCAAATGCAGCAGCGCTAAAATCCGTCGAAGCGGAATATGCACAGGAGCATTACCAAAAGCCGTCGGGTTGGCGAAACAACTGCTGGCAACAGCCCGACAGGGGCAGGACACCGTCCATATCCGCGAATGCTATCGCCTGCTTTCCCAGTGCTATCACTTCCTTGGGGACAAGGAGCAAAGCGACCGCTACCGCAGGTTGCAACAGGACATTGCCGTGGCCTATGGTTACCATTTGGATGAAGGGCTGGCTCGTATATACAGGAACCCACCCACCGTGTATTTTAATACGTTCATCTTCGATGAACTTCAGCTGTTGAAGGACGATGCCGGTACCTATACCTTTGAAACGGTCAGCGCTCCCGGCTTTCAATCAAAATTCACGAATAATTTCACCATCGCCCCGGGCAAAGTACTGGATGCATACCGGTATTACAGATATGACAATTTGCCTGCTGATCCAGAAGTGAAATATGATCAAACGGCAGTTTACTGGGTAAAAGTAAAACTGGTCGGCAGTGCTGAAAAAACCGGCGAATTTTCTTCCAACTGAGCATGAAATTCAAAGACAGTTGGGACAAGGTTGATTTGTATGTGCCGCAGGATAGTACTCAAGCGAAACATTACCGCTTTGGTATTACCTGCAAACTCAGTGAAAAGGACTTCAAATTCAGTGACAATAAATTCCGGGTTGCGCTGAATCAGCACGAGACAAAAACCATCTATCTGCGCCTGGAAGAATCTCAGCATGGCGGTGAAATTAAAAACGCATCACCCATTATAGCATTATGGCAGGAGGATGAAGCAGCAACCGCTGACAATGAAGGCTATTACCGTATCCCTGAAAAAAATAACACATATACATAAAGCAACCCTCGGGAAAGTCAATCATATCATTAACGGCGTCCGATTCATTGAGGATTCTCTGGGGCAGTACAGCATCACCGAAGTAAGTCAGGATTGGGAAAAGTTCAACCCCAAGTCCTGTTACCAGGTCCGAACCGATATGCCGTATTACTGGGCCAGGATGATGCTGGTCGGCAATCCGAAAAACACAGGCTTGCAATCTTTTACAATTTCAAACAATTGGGGCAGGGTCGAAGTATATGTTCCTGATGGGAAAGGTGGCTTTTCGACATCGCTGTCGGGCACATCCATTGGCAGGGAGGAGAAAGCGGTACCGGTTTATGAAAATATTTTCCGGGTCCGGGTTGCTGCCAATGATACTATCCCGGTATACATCCGGCTAAAACCATTTCCCGTTAATTTGGTTGGTCCGATCGAAAATTCCTTCGAAATCCTGCATTTTGACGAGTTGGATTTTTGGGAACAAAATGGACGATTGACACTATTTTCATTTTTTAAACGGTGTGCTGCTTATCCAGTTCCTGTATTTTTTAATACTCTTCATCATCAACCGGGAGCGCATTTACCTGTACCTGGCGATTACACTTTGCGGCTTTTTTTTTCACGATTGCGCCATACCTGCCGTTCATTTTCAACATCGGAATTATTGGAGTGTATACCCTTACGGGCTTTATCCTGGCTATGGGGGCTTGCTAAAATACACGGAAGCATTTCTGAATCTCAAACAACTGTCAAAACCTGGCACCGGGTATTCCGGATCTATTTTGGGGTATTTCTTGTATTGGCCACGCTCACAACGATTGGCTTTATTCTGGTCCAAAATTCAACTGCCTTTTCCAATTCAAGCACACCCTTGCCGCTTTTGATCTTCTCCATTACTGTTGTTACCACTGTCTTGTTTCTTTGGGTTTTAAGCATCGTCGCTTTGGTAAAACGAGCCAGTTATGCCAAACTGTTTTTCATCTTTATCTCCTCTGTCCTGCTGTCCTTTTTAGTCCTGCTGGGATTAATTGCCCTGGAATTGTATGGTGCTTATGCGGCATTTAGCCTTTTCACCTTGTCGTTGGTGCTGGCCATACTCGGGTTGTCCTTTATCACTGCCTACCGGATCAGACAGCTTCGCGCCGACCAGGCACAGAAGGAAAAAGCCGAGGCCGCCGGGCGTGCCAAGCACCAGTTTCTCGCCAACATGAGCCATGAAATTCGCACGCCTATGAATGCCATCAAGGGCATGACGGATATTTTACTGCGCCGAAACCCCAAAAAGAACAACTCGAATACCTCAACGGCATTAAACAATCCTCCGATTCACTGCTTGTCATCATCAACGACATTCTGGACCTGTCGAAAATAGAAGCGGGCAAGATCGATCTGGAATCCGTTCCGTTTGTCCTGAAAGAAGTGGTGCAACAAGTGCACACCATCATGCAGTTCAAGGCCGAAGAAAAAGGCCTGGAACTCAAAACGCATATCCCTGAAAATATGCCACTAGTATTGGGCGACCCGACCCGCCTGCGGCAAATCCTGATCAATCTGGTGGGCAATGCCATCAAGTTTACGGAAAAAGGCATCATCACAATTTCGGTCCGGCAGGAGGACGTACAGGCCGATGAAAAACCGGTTTTTCATTTTACGGTGTCCGACACCGGCATCGGCATCGGGTCGGATCGGCTTGAAAAGATTTTCGAATCCTTCGAGCAGGCGTATTCCGATACCAGCCGCAAATTCGGCGGCACCGGCCTCGGCCTGAGTATTTCAAAAACTGGTCGAATTGCACGGTGGAGCGCTTTGGGCGGAAAGCGAAAAGGCAAGGGCAGCTACTTTCATTTTACGATTCCCTATGCCATTGTCGTGGAAGAACAGGCTGCTATTGCTGATTCAACTAATGATTTGGCGGAAACCGCCAAAGCGCTGAAAGGTGTCCGCATTCTGTTGGTGGAGGATAATGCCTTCAATGCCCTTGTGGCGCAGGAAGAATTGGAGGATGCTATCGAAGGCGTAGATCTTACCCTTGCCGAAAACGGCGCCATTGCCGTTGAAAAAGCCCGCCACGGCGATTTTGATATTATCCTGATGGACGTGCAAATGCCGGTCATGAACGGTTACGAGGCCACCGAAAAGATTCGGGCGCTTGACCATGGGAAAGCCCGCATTCCCATCATTGCCATGACGGCAAATGTGCTGAAGGATGAGGTAGAGCGCTGTTATGAGGCTGGTATGGATGATTTTTGTAGGGAAACCCTTCGAAGTGGAAGACCTTTTATTCAAAATGAACAAACTAACCTTGAAAAAACAATGAAGGTACATTTACAATACATCCTGATAGTAGTCGTCTGCCTGTTGTTCGCCGGAATGGCAACCGCCCAGCAATCCCGCGCCGATTCCCTCTTCGCCATCTGGTCGGACAAAACGAACAGCGATGAAGCAAGGGTAGAGGCATTTTACCAGCGGTTCAATCCGTTGGTGGATGAAACCTATAATCCGGAGGCAGTACGATGGGCGCCCGGCCTCCAGGAAGCAATGGCCCTTGCCCCAAAAACGGGAAAACAACAGTACATGGGCCGCTTCCTTACCCTGGCAAGTGCGACACAACTCATTTTAACAAAGAACTGGACAAAGCCTGTGCTACTGGTAGAGAGGCGTTTGCCGTCTCCATGAAATTTAAAGATTACAACAGCGCTTTTGTTTCCTTGCTCATTTTAAGAAGTTGCACAGGGCTTGATTTAATTACCCTTACGGAGAGCGAACTTTCCCTGGATACGTTAGTCGTAGAACAAATACCGCTCTATCCGGACCTGGTCAGGGCCTATTTTACATCAATTCCCGTTTTCCCGAAGCCCTCGAATTGGCGCAAGGGGTCATGGTAATTGCAGAGGAATCCAAGCCCGTGGACTACATCAGCAGGTCAGTCTTGTTGGGATATGCCGGAAGTATCCATTCGCTCATAGGCAATTACGACGAAGCAGAAGATTACCTGTTGTCTGCATTGGGACACGCAAAGAAAAGCAATGTGGACCGAGTAATCGGAGGCGCTTTCATTAGTCTGGCTGAAATGTATGTCAGAAAAAAGACCTGGCGAAAGCCAAGGTATATCTGGATTCGGCGATGGTTTTTATGGAGGACAAAAAGGACTGCGAAACATGTATGTCACAGGGCTCACTTGCTAAGTGCCGGGGTGAAAAATCTGGAAGGCAATCACAAGGATGCACTCAAGGATTTACTCGGCATTAGCGCATATTTCGACAATCTGCCATTTAACACAAATTTTAATGTTGGGACCTTTTATGCTGAATTGTCCAATGCATATTTGGGACAGAAACAATACAATAATGCTATTGTGGCTGCCCAGTCGGGTATAGAAAAAACGGCGGGCAATTTATATGGCTCCGTGCAGAGTTATGAAAACATCTATAAAGCATACACTGCCCTAGGCAATCACAAAAAGGCTTTTGAGTATTATCAAAAATTTGTCAACACCCGTGACGAAATCACCCAGGTACGCAACAGCCAACTGGTAACCAAACAGGAACTGGCCTTCCAGTACGAACAAAAACACCTCGCCGATAGTCTCCGCCTCGAACAGCAAAAACTCCAGCAGGAACTCGATTTTCAAAAAGAAATCAACCGGCAAAAAAAACACCCGCAATATCCTGCTGGCTCTTGGGGTGATTATCGCCCTGCTGGCCCTGGGGCTGTATTTCCGTTTCCGCTTTGTGCAAAAATCCAAAGCAGCGCTGGAGGAAAAGAACAAGATCATCGAAGCCGAAAAAGAAAAGGCCAAAGCCTCCGAGCGCGCCAAGCACCAGTTTCTCGCCAACATGAGCCACGAGATCCGCACGCCCATGAACGCCATCAAGGGCATGACGGACATCCTGCTGCGCCGGAAGCCCAAAAAAGAACAACTCGAATACCTCGATGGCATCAAACAGTCCTCCGATTCATTGCTGGTTATCATCAACGACATCCTGGACATTTCAAAAATCGAGGCCGGAAAATTTGACCTGGAACAAGTGCCGCTTTCCGTTGAACAGGCCGTCGCCAATGTCAGTACCATCATGCAGTTCAAGGCAGAAGAAAAAGGCCTGGAACTGAAAACCCATATCGAAGGCGAAATTCCACCTTGCTTGGCGACCCGACCCGCCTGCGGCAAATTCCTGATCAATCTGGTGGGCAACGCCATCAAGTTCACCGAAAAAGGCGTAGTGACTATCAGCGTCAAACCCAAAAATATTTCGCAAGATCAACTGGAACTGCACTTCACCGTATCCGATACCGGCGTAGGCATTGGCGAAGATAGGCTCGACAAGATCTTTGAGTCTTTCGAGCAGGCCTATTCCGACACCAGCCGCAAGTTCGGCGGCACCGGTCTTGGGCTGAGCATTTCAAAAAAACTGGTCGAATTGCACGGCGGGAAAATCTGGGTGGAAAGCGAAAAGGTAAAGGCAGCCGCTTTCATTTTACCATCCCCTTTGCGATCGATCACAGCGCCGCAACAACAATTGAAACCGTTACAGCGCCCGCCGAAAACCCGGCAGCCCGCTTGAAAGGCATCCGGGTGTTACTGGTGGAAGATAATGCGTTCAATGCCCTCGTTGCGCAGGAAGAACTGGAAGACGCTGTCGAAAATGTACAGGTCGATCTGGCTGAAAATGGCGCCATTGCCGTAGAAAAAATGGCCTCGGGCACCTATGACATCATCCTCATGGACGTGCAAATGCCGGTGATGAATGGCTACGAGGCAACTGCAAAGATCCGGGCATTATCGAACGGGAAATCGAAAATTCCGATCATAGCCATGACTGCCAATGTGATGAAGGAGGAAGTAGACAGGTGCTACGAAGCCGGCATGGATGACTTTGTCGGGAAGCCTTTCGATACCGGTGAACTGCTGCGCAAGATGCATGCCCTGCTAACCACCTCCGCGGATAAATAAACCGGCAAATGACCATTTGATCATTGCCGGCGCCGTTTGATAACTACTTCATGCGGCGTTTTTCTCGGGGGCCTTTCTTTGCAGCATTGTTGATTCAAAAACATCCGCATTATGGCTAAGCAACCTGCAACGATATTCATCGTCGACGACGAACCCCTCCTCACAGAAATGCTCAATGACTATTTAGTGGAAAACAATCCAAATCTTTCCATAAAATCCTTCCCGACCGGTGAGGCCTGTCTCGGGAGTTTGCATGAAAATC
Source organism: Lewinellaceae bacterium (assembly GCA_020636075.1). Taxonomy (GTDB): domain Bacteria; phylum Bacteroidota; class Bacteroidia; order Chitinophagales; family Saprospiraceae; genus M3007. The sequence goes on from JACJYO010000004.1 coordinate 210,723, forward strand.
CGGATTTGGTGGTGCTGGACTACTACCTGAATTCAAGAGAAAAAAGCGCAGCCAACGGTCTCGATATTCTGAAAGAAATAAAGTCGAAAAACAAGGTGCTGCCGGTCATTATGCTCTCCAGCCAAAAGAGCTACGGCGTGGCCGCCCAGACTATTGGGTACGGCGCAATTCACTATGTGATTAAAGGCCAGGATGCCTTTCAGGAAATTCATGAACTCATTAAAGCGAACGTGTAATGGTCGATCTCACCTTCTTGGAAAAATTTACAAAAGGCGATAAAAACAAGATGAAGCGCTACATCAATATGTATCTGAGCGTTGCTCCGAATACATTGGAAACAATGGCGCAAAACATCCTGGAAAAAGACTGGGACCAGCTCCGTATCAATGCCCATTCGCTAAAACCACAGACCGATTTCATGGGGATCACCGAGTTAAAATCGTTGTTGATCGATATTGAAGATGATGTGAAGTTTGGGAAAGTCGGGTCGATAGAAGACCGGTTTAAGCAAGCGCGCCTTATTTATCTTGAATCGGAGGGAAAGCTGAAGGAAATTTTGAACGGGTTTTGATCGACTAAAACAGCATGCTATTTTACTTCCGTCACAGTACTTAATTTCACAGATTAAATTGATCAACCACCAGATTTGGCAAGCGCCCTCCATCTGACATGGACCAGCTCTTTCATATTTCCTTGTTCACCGCTGCCGATGCCTTGGAAGCAACTCGCTCGCCAAGCAAGCCGCATCAACACGATTACGAGGAGTTGATCATTGGTATGGAAGGGCAACTGGAACACTTCATTGATTTCAACACGGTACTGGTAAATGCTCCATTTGCCAGTTTTGTCGCTAAAAGGAAAACGCACCGGGTGTTGCCCAATATCAGCGACGGAAATGCAGCATGTGGGTCCTGCGCTTCAAAAGCGAGTTTATCCCCGAAACGACCTTTCAGTTGTATGCGAACTACCACGATCAGGCCAATATTTCCATGCAGCCGGGGCCATGTTTTGACCGTATGGTCGGGCTCTGTGAAATGATCGCCGGCGAGATGCAACAAGCCATTCCGGATCTTGCCATTGTGCAACATTTGCTGAGCGCCCTGTTCACCATGATCGAATCGGGACGCCGGAGAAATCAGTCCGACGAGTCGGACCGGCAGTCGGTCCGCAACTCTACGTTCCGGAATTTTCTGGCCATCCTGGAAGAAAACTTCCGCCGCCCGGAAGGGGTGGAATTTTATGCGGAAAAGCTGTTCATGTCGGCCCGGAACCTGAACCTGATTTGCCAGCAGGTTTTGCAAAAAGTGTGTCCGAGATCATTGAAACCCGCAAACTTATCGAAGCAAAAAACCTGTTGAGCAGCACAGACCTGTCCATTTCAGAAATTGGCTTCGAACTGGGTTATAAGGAAAAAGCCTACTTCTCCAATGTGTTCAAAAAAGCGGACGGGGCAAACGCCCACGGAATTCCGGGAGGAGATGCGGCGCCTGATTTCCTGAATTTACAACACCATTTCCGGTTATTGATACCCCCTGCCTGCCTCAGGGGCTGACCTTTGTCTTGTCAAAAAAACAATCTCTATCAATTTTAAAAGACAGCAAAAATGAAAAGGTCAGTCCTGTTTATTCAACCCATTATCGCCGTACTGTTTGGCGCATCGCTTTTCTTGCTGAACAGTTGTTCTGGAGTAGGCAATCAAGACACCGCCAGCCGCATTGAGATAGATTCACTCAAAGCGCAGATCGCCCAACTCACTGCCAATAACGAGATCATTGCCCAAAACCTCATAAAGTTTGACACGCTGGATTTCACGGTGTTCAGCAACCAGGAATGGGCGCGTTTCCATGAAAGCCATGCCAGGGATATCATCGTCCATTGGCCCGACGGGCACAGCACCACCGGTATCGAAAGGCATATCGAGGACTTGAAAGCCCTGTTCGTTTATGCACCCGATACACGGATCAAAGAACACCCCATTCGTTTTGGTTCGGGCAAGTACACCGCCGTAACGGGCGTATTTGAGGGTACGTTTACCAAGCCGATGCCGATCGGAAATGGCAAATTCATCCAGCCCACCGGCAAGGCGTTCAAAATGCCCATGGCCACGATCGGCATCTGGGAAAATGGCATTATGACCGAGGAATACCTGTTCTGGGATAACCAGACGTATATGAACCAGATCGGATTGGGGCAGTAAATGCATCTGCACCAAAACCTGGAATTTCCACAGTCTGCAACCCAATCCTGAACAAAGGGGTGTGTCAAAAGTCTCTGCGGAGCGTTCCCCGCCGTAGATTGTTCTTCTTCATCGCAAAGGCGCAAAGACGCGAAGAATCATTCTTGGCGCCTTTGCGTCTTCGCGGTGAAAAGTTTGTCGCGATTGCCGCGAGGAACCCATTTGACACAACCCGAAATGATTTCGAATCAATGAACCGCAAGCAATTTTTAAAAATCCTGGCAGCCTTGCCAATAACCGGCGCAGCAATGAAACTGAGTAGTTTAGCCAAAATGACCGAACCCCTTAAAAACACCGAACGCATGCCCGTCTTGTTTTTGGGCCATGGCAGTCCGATGAATGCCATTGAAGAAAATGAATTTGTATCGGGTTTCCGCCAGGTCGGGAGTGAACTGCCCACTCCGACGGCGGTGCTCTGCATATCGGCGCATTGGGAAACCCAGGGCACCTTCGTCACCGCCATGGAACATCCGCGTACGATCCACGATTTCGGTGGCTTCCCCAAGGCTTTGTTTGATGTGCAGTACCCGGCGCCTGGCAGCCCTGAAATCGCCCGGGAGACCAAGGAGCTGGTGCAGACAACCACGGTAGGCCTCGATGAGAACTGGGGCCTTGATCACGGTGCCTGGTCGGTCATCAAACATCTGTATCCGAAGGCTGACATCCCGTGATCCAACTCAGCCTCGACCGGACCAAGTCCGCCCAATACCACTACGAGTTGGCCAAAGAACTGGCTGCGCTGCGCAAAAAGGGTGCTGATCATCGGTAGCGGCAATATGGTGCACAACCTCCGCCTGTTGGCTTGGGACAAACTCAACGACACGGATTTTGGTTATGACTGGGCCATCGAGGCCAGTGACACCATGAAGAAACACATCCTTTCGGGCGATCATCAACAACTGATCGATTTCAGAGCCCGGTAAGGCTTTCGACCTGGCCATCCCGACGCCGGAGCACTACCTGCCCTTGCTTTACACGCTGGCCTTGCAGGAGAAAGACGAGACAGTTGCGCTGTTTAACGACAAACCGGTGGCTGGGTCGTTAACGATGACTTCGGTGAAGATCGGGGCGGCGTGAGTGCAATCTGATCTTTGTGGAAAATCCTGAATTCGAATAAGGAGAACACGCACATCGCTCGTTTTTTCTACTCCATTAACCTGGAAAACGTAGATGGGTAATGGATTGTAAAGCTGCTATCGGAGAGTCCCACATAATTGAACACAGGTTGTGCAGCAGGAGTCATGCGAAACCGGGGTTAAAATTCTCCACCAAAGCCCGTAGGGCTGTCATTTTTGGTGTGCCGGGCATGCCACGTCTCACATAGGTGCGAAGGTATTGAACCTTTTAGTCTTCTGGGAGCCGTTATGACCGGAATCTCATAGTCGAAGGCAAGGGTGTCACCCGCGAGGGCGGATCCGAAGGAAGCCGTAGACAAATACCTGTTCTGACGAACAGAAACCGGATATAAGGCCTGTTTGAGTGGGTAACCGAGCCATGAATCGGGAAGCCCAATAGTCATACGGAACTCAAAGGGGTAAATCCGGCAGGACTGGTAGAATGAGACGTGGCTTACCCCGGGAGGTCTGCACAGGCGCAAGCAGTCGGAGGTACGCGCGAGTGCCAAAGATGCCCGTGAGTGCAGAAGTCAGCAGAGGGCATAGTATCCCGAATTTTTTTTTTTCGGGAGAAGGCCTGAATTCGTCAGAAAGAGAGAAGCCTAATCAATGCGTAAAAAGAACAAAAGGAAGCAAGACAAAGAATTGTTGGGCCAGGGCGACCTATTCAGCAGTGGGAGTCAAGTGCCCCAAGGAGACGGCGACGGCGGAACCGCCAAAGTCCGGGAAGGGTTATCCGAGTTACTTTCGCGATTGAGTAGTCAACTTGCCTCAACGGAACATTTACTGGAAGAGATTGTAAGCGAGAACAACATCGGGAGAGCGTATCAACAGGTAAAGGCCAACGACGGCACAAGCGGCGTTGACGGCCAGGACATCGAACAGACAGGGGCATGGCTGACAAGGCATCTAAAGGAATTTCAAGAACAGTTGTTGAACGAGCAGTACGAAGTGAGTGCGGTAAAGAAAGTGGAAATACCCAAGCCCAACGGCGGGTGAGGACACTTGGCATACCGACGGTAAAAGACCGGGTACTGCAACAGGCGATACACCAAGTGCTAAGCCGGTACTACGAGCCGCACTTCAGCGACTACAGTTACGGATTTCGGCCCGGACGGGGAGCGCACGACGCGATAAGCCAAGCGGCGCGCTACGTCGAAGCGGGTTACGAATGGGTAGTGGATATAGACTTGGAGAAGTTCTTCGACAAGATAAACCACGACCGCCTGATGAGCCGCCTGAAGAAAGGGGTAGGAGACAAACGGCTGCTACGCCTGATAAACAACTACTTGAAAGCGGGCCTGATGTCGGAAGGCTTGAAGGAACAACGCAGAGCAGGCACCCACAAGGCGGGCCACTATCGCCGCTGCTATCGAACATCGTATTGGACGAACTGGACCGGGAGTTGGAAAATCGGGGCCACAAATTTTGCCGCTACGCAGACGACTGCAATATCTACGTCAGAAGCGAAGAAGCCGGTAAACGCGTGTTAGCCTCCCTGACCAACTTCATAGAAAAGAAGTTGAAACTACGGGTAAACCGCGACAAAAGCGGGGTACGGCATTGCACAAAAGTGAAATTTCTGGGCTACACCCTACTAGCAGGAGGTGGGATACGAGTAGCGGATAAATCCAACGAAAGTTTAAAGGACAAAATCCGCCAGATATGCAAACGCAATCGGGGGGTAAAGTTCGAGCAACTCATCGAGGAACTAAACCAGATCATCGTGGGCTGGACGGCGTATTTCCGCAAAGCCAACAGTTGGTTAAGCGACTACCGCCAAATAGACGGATGGCTGCGTCGCAACTCCGATGCTACCGACTGAAACAGAGCGGCAGGAGATACGGTAGGTATAAACTGCTGAGAAGTTTGGGCGTGACGAACCAGGAAAGTTGGAACGTTGTAATGTACACCCAGGGCTGGTGGGCCATGTCAAATAAACAAGCCGTCAGCAAAGGCATGTCGAACGAGTGGTTCATCCGTCAGGGCTTACGATCAATCTACGCAGAAATGACCCGGAAGAAATACTGACGGAAACCGCCGTGGTACGAAGAGTATGCCCGGTGGTGTGGGGGGACGGCGGCGTAAGCCGCCTCCTACCCGATTAGAATTAATACGTGCGTGATGATAGCGCCGTAGGTGCGGCATTATAATGGCACGCCTACGGCGTTTAGAAAATCGGGGCGGGCACTTCCTACAATAATGTCAGCCCTACGGGCTTTGTTTCGAAGGTATTATGGGCATTTTACCCCTGATTCGTATGGCTCATATTTTTTAGAAAAATCAGAAATTATTGGCTGGTTTGAATTTTGATTTTTTTTCTAAATAATTGATATCCAGCATTTTTTTATAGAAATCAAACTAAGGAATTAATTGGCTACTTTTAGGCGCTTTTGACCGGAAAACTTCAGCCATATCCCTAATGCAAAACAGCAAACTTGTCCGCACCTTGCAGGTATTGAGTCCAGAGGAATTGAAGCGCCTGGGCAAATTCCTGCAGTCCCCCTTTTACAACGCCAATCCGGCCATTGTCAAACTATACCGGCTACTCCGCAGCTACTATCCGGATTTTGACGCGCCCAAATTGGTGGAAGAAAAGATGTTCAAAAGGCTCTTCCCCAACCGGGCTTACGACCACCCGAAAATGCTCAACCTGATGTCGGATTTCACGGCGCTGCTGGAGAAATACCTGATTGTATTGCAGCTCGAAGCGGAGGAAACGCAGCAAAAGAAACTGCTACTCCAGGCTTATGCCCAGCGGCCGGACTGCTATCCCATATTCGCAAAAAAACTATCCGGAATGGACAACCATTTGGAAGCCCTGCCTTACCGGAATGAGCATTTTTACCGCGAAAAGATGGAATTGAACCTGCAGTTTTTCAGCCATCCTGGTACCGGTATGGTAAAAGCGGGTATGGATTCCCTGCGTAATGCCTTGGAGTATTTTGAGGCGTACAAATCGCTGGCAGGGGCAAAATTACAGTGTGCCCGAAACGACTGGAGCCATGCAGTCGGTGCGCGCAGGTCTATCGACAAGGTGCAGGAAAATCCGGTTCTGGCCAATCCGGTTTATGTGCTATATAAAAAGTTGGACAGCTTACAGCGGGAATCGGCAGATAAGGCAGCATTGCTCCAATTGGTCCGGCATTTTATCGACCATATCCAGGTTTTCGATCCGGACGACAAATCGAATGTGCTGAAAATCCTGCTCAATCACAGCAACCGACTTATCAATAAAGGGGACCTGGACAGCATCAAGACAAGCCTGGAACTGTACAAGACCGGCCTTGCTTATGACTGTTTTCTGGTACAGGGCAAAATGAAGGAATCGACATTTTTTAATATCGTAACTGCGGGTACACGCTGCCGCGAATTTGAATGGGTAGCGCATTTCATGCAAACTTATCAGGGACTGCTCGATGCCAGGGTGCGGGCCGATGCCCTGGCTCTTGCAAAAGGGCAATGGCATCTCGACAAGCAAGAGTATCTGAAGGCTACGGAGATCCTGCAGCATTCGTTTGCCGAACCGCAAAGTATTGTCAAATCTAAAGTATTGCTGATCCGTTGCTGGTGTGAATTGTACTGGGAGGATGCCAGTTACCTGGAGTTGTTATTGTCCCAGTTGGATGCTTTTGACAAACATTTGTGGCGCAACAAAGCAATAGCACCGCGGCTGGTGAAAGGGGTACAGCATTTTATTGGGTTTACCCGGAAACTGGCGTTGCACAAAGTGGAGGGAAAGGCTATGCCGGAATTGCGATCCGCGATTTTACAAGAACAAAATGTCATTCTGAAAGACTGGCTTTTGAGCAAAGCATCGTGATTATACTTAGGCTTATATTCCTATCGGGCTGGTAGTGAGGCGGTGACTGGCAGTCTAATGTCGTCAACTTAATACTACTTTGTCACTTTAAAGTTGCCGCACCCGAAAAAACAAGCAATGTCGAATATCGAACGCCCAATGTCCAATTTCGAAGTAGTTTGATCCGAAGAAGGGATGAACTGGATAAACAAAATGCGAAAAAAGTGCTGTGCCCACAATCAAAACACTTCGAAATTGGACATTGGGCGTTCGATATTCGACATTCAATACCACAGTGTTTAAAGTAACAAAGTAGTATTAGCAAGTTGGAACGCGGATGACGCGGATGTAAACAACGCGGATTGCCGCAGATTTTTTAAAAAAAATCAGTGTAAATCCGTGTTCCCGCTGAAAGCGGGATCGGCGTCATCCGCGTTCCATTGAAGAGTACACGCTAAGTTGACGACATTAGACTGCCAGTCACCGCCTCACTTATCCCCCGCTCAGCCAAACGGGAATATGAGCCTATACTTAAGGCAAAAATGTTTCCTAAAGTGATGATTCCATGCACATTGTCGGCGTGACTGCGAGTCACGCCGACAATAGACAAACATGCTTTTATCCGCCCATATTCAACCCTCAATTTCTAAAAACTGAAAATTTCGGCATGGCTCATGTTCAGACTATGCTTACATAATTACCTCTTCGACGATGATGGCGCTCACCACTCCGCCACACTGGGAATAAAAATAAAACTGATAGGTTCCAGCCGTTAACCCGGTGATCGTGATCTCCGAATTGCCGGTAATAAACTGTGGCCCCGTCTGGCCATTTTTCACATAATAAACATGGTACTCTGGTGTGCCACAGCTGCAATGATCCCAGTCGAATGATGCGGAGGTTTTCGTCTGTGCGGTTAGGGTAACATTACCTGGTGGGGGGCAAACGTCCTTGTAAATGCTGTTTGCAAACGTTGAAATGGCAAGGCAAAGCAGGAGGGTGCCGGTGCTGAAAAACATTGGTTTTTTCATAGCGCAACTAGTTTTAAATGGTTTGAAAATGGATTGCGCTACAAAACTTGGGGGGCGCCCAAAAATTCACTTGGACGCATATTGCCTTTGCTTGGACGGATATTGCATTAATCTGAAAAACGGCATTTTTAGGTGCTCAGGCCTGTTTCTGATCGGGCATATTCAGACATGCGGAGTCTGATTTTTGCGATTTTCTATTTCAGCTAAGCCATGCTACGGGGTCTCTTGTCACAACGGGAATCTTTTTAAGGACAGCGGCGCCTCTGTCACCTCACCACGCGAAAGGGATGCTAACACGGTATTCGCCGAAGTTCACCACCGGCATCAGAATAGTATGTGTTAGTTGCCTTGGTATCAGGGTGGCGTACCCGGGCATATGCCGTTTATAATCGCTATATAATTCCTTATTTTAAAAAACAATTTAGTTAGTTTATTATCAATTGATTATTTTGAAAAAACCATAGATAAATTGCTGTAAAATATCTGATTTTAGAGGAAAAGTGTCCTTGTGACAGCCTGGCATTGCGGATACATTTGTTCCGGCCGATTTCAATAGTGTTCCAAACCTCAGGGAGCAGTACTAATGGAGTGTATATCAAGTTGCCGGAGGCAATCTTGTCGCTTCAGTTTTGATCTCCTTTTCCTAATAAAATTTAGAATGAAAGCAATTCCACTATTTCTAACAGCATTTCTCCTTCTGGCCATTTCACAGCATCTGGATGCCCAGACGTATGTAAATGCTTCCGCAACCGGCAACAACGACGGTACTTCCTGGGCAAACGCCTATACCACGCTGCATGATGCACTGGAAAATTACAATGCCGGCGATGAGATCTGGGTGGCCGCCGGCACCTACCTGCCGCAACTGCCCAGTGCCTGGCCTTTAACTATCTACCCAAGGAACATCTTTTACCTGTACCAGGATGTGAAACTATACGGCGGCTTCGACGGGACGGAGACCATGCTTGCCGAACGCGACCCCGCTGTCAACATGACCATCCTTTCCGGTGACCTGAATGGCGATGATATTCCTGGCGATTTCATTGCCAATAAATCGGACAATGCTATTAATGTGCTGCTGCTTACAGACGCTATAAGCCCGGCTACAGTCATAGACGGTTTCACGATCATGGGCGGTCATGCAGATGAAACCCTGGCGCTGCCATATAATCATTGGGGCGGTGGCATTTGGTCCGCTGGTTCCCCGACAATCCGGAATTGCCGGTTTACTCAAAACTACGCCCGGCAAGAAGGTGGCGGCCTCTATCTCCGGGATGGTACAGCTGCCGGTACAGTGGTGGAAGATTGCACGTTTGAGGCAAATTACAGCAAAGTGCGGGGCGGCGGGATGGTGGTATCCACGAAGGAAGCGTCGGCTGAAGTTCAGGTGAATAATTGTCAGTTTCTGGAAAATACAGCAGAGAATTCCGGTGGCGGATTCTACAGTAATCAATCTTCGGTTGCATTTTCCAACTGTCAGTTTGCTGGTAATTCCTGCAAAAATTCAGGCGGCGGAATGTATTTCAACAACGAAACAGGCAGTGACCTTAAAATAGGCTTTACGGATTGTAGTTTTAAAAACAATACGGCAAACCACGGCGGCGGATATTATCATACTTCCAACGGGCTTGGAAATGACGATATCACATTTTCAAACTGTTCATTCACCGGGAATGCCGCCATTGATTCAACGGGTTTCTTTAATCCCAACGGCGGTGCGCTGGGATTCTATTACAATGGTGATAATCCGTCCAGGGACAGCATTCAAATTGTGGCTTGCACCTTCTCCGGAAATACAGCCAAACTTCTGGGCGGCAGTATTGCTTTTTTCAACGACTTTGGCACCAGTAATTACCTCAACATCAACAATTGCCGGTTTTCAGATAATCTTAGTGACCGTACAGGTGGCGGAGTATTCTTCGGTAACTACGGTTCAACCGGAATGCAAGCCATTTTGTCAGACTGTGTTTTCAATAATAATACGGCCAAATATGGCGGAGCCTTTTGGTATTTCACCAATAGTGGGCATGATAACCATCTCAGCTTTGTTTCCAATGAATTTACTGAAAATAAGGCGATTGGTGTAGATAGTGTAAGTAGTCCTTATAGTGGCGGTCTCGGTTTCGAATATGGGGCTAATGGACCCACAAATGATACTATCCAAATGAAGAATTGCTTAATCCAGGGAAATGTGTCGGAGCGGTTTGTCGGAGGAGTTTATTATTTCCATGACGCCGGTTCAGGTGACCATTTTCAAGTGGACGACTGCCAATTTATCGATAATGAATCCATCAACGGCGGCGGCATAGGGATCATTGAAGGTGGCACGACGTTTTCTGCACTGGTACGCAATAGCCGTTTTAGTGGCAATACCGGGTTGTCTATGGCCTTTGGCATAGGCGGGAAATTGGTTCCACAGGATCGGCATGTCGAATTGGTAAACTGCCTGTTTACCGGCCACAACGCTAATGATCTGAATTCTGCCGTAGTCGGAGTATCGAACGACTGTTTGTTAACCAATTGCACGTTTACCGACAATGCATCGCCACTTTTAGGTACTAATGATACGGCAACTATCAGCGTGCGGAATACCATTTTGCACACCAACGGCTTTCCCAGTTTTTATCATTTTGACTCCTTACAGGCGGGAAGGGTCGTCTCCCTCGGCGGTAATCTCGTCAGCGATAACGCCATCGATCTGTGGCTGAACAGCACCGACCAGTCCGGTGTCGACCCGCTTTTCGAATCCGGCAGCTACCAGCCCGCGCAAAACAGTCCGGCTGTGGATGCCGGCGTCCTGCTCGATAACCCGGAACCAACCGACCTGGCCGGGAACAGCCGCGTGCAAGGCAGCTGTATCGACATCGGTGCTTACGAAAGCCCGTATGATAACGGGGTGCAGAATTGCCAGACGTTTACCGGTGCGCGGGAGGCGCTGGCCGGCTCATCTACAGCGCTGTCCGTTTTCCCCAATCCGGTGACGGAAACTGCCAATATCTCCATTGAAAACGACTGGTATGGTGCACTACAGCTTCGCATCGTGAATACACTCGGGCAGGTGGTGTATACGGCTGCTTTTGAAAAATTCGATCGGACGGCTGTGGTGGATTTTGACGCGGGAAGTTTGCCGAATGGGATTTACAGGGTATTGGTTTCAAACGGGGCGATGGTGGCTGTCTCAGGTTTTATTCGGTTATAAAGCGCCCCCATTACCCCCGCACCCCACTAGGCGGCACCCCAAATTCCTGACTAAAAGCCCGCGAAAAATAGGCGGGGTCGGTAAACCCCAGATCATAGGCGATTTCAGAGACGCTCAGCGTGGTAGTTTGCAGTAATACGTTGGCCTTGTGCAGGCGCACCTTGCGAATAAACCCCGTAGGGTGCTCCCCGGTGAGTGCCTTCAGTTTGCGGAAAACCTGGGTGTGGCCGAGGTGTACTGTAGCGCACAGATCTGCGATACCCAGCTCGGGCCGATCGATTTTTTCGTCTATGACCTGGCGGATTTTTTCCAGGAAAAGATCATCGAGTGTAGGCGTACTATCGGGCTTTTTGTCTTCCGACAGGCCAAGAATACCAAGTGGACCGGCTGCCCGGGCGTAACGTTGCTGTAACGCCCGGCGCAGCTCGATGAGTTTTTCCAGGCGCACCTGCAGTTCTTCCTTGTTGAAAGGCTTCATCAGGTATGCATCGGCGCCGGTTTTGAGGCCTGTGACGCGATCGGCCTCGGTGGCTTTGGCCGTCAGCATGATGATGGGGATGTGGCTGGTGCGCTCGTCCGTTTTCAAGGTTTGACACACTTCATAGCCGTCTTTTTCGGGCATCATCACGTCGGTGATGATGATATCGGGAACTTGCTCGAGAGCCTTGTCAATGCCGGCCTGCCCGTCGGGAGCCGTTTCGATGGCATAGTCTTTTCCCAAAATGGAACGCAGGTAGGCGATGATGTCGGGATTATCTTCGATGATGAGGAGTTGCGGCTTGTCATCCGCTCCGGCCTCAACTTCAGCGGGCGCAGGTGCAGTTGTATGTCGGGGTTTGTCGGGTTTAGGCGAGCGTGAAACTGCGGCTGGTTTTGGCTGTGATGTTTTTTCGGCTTCCCGCTTTATCGGCAGGCGAATGATAAATGTAGAGCCGACGTCCACTGTGCTTTTTACTGCAATGGTACCGCCCATCATTTCCACCAGCTCTTTTGTCAGGGTGAGTCCGATGCCCGAACCGGCGCCTTTGCGTGTTGTCGAACTGTCTACCTGGAAAAAGCGGTCAAAAATATGCGGCAGATGCTCCGCTGGTATGCCAATGCCGGAGTCCTGAACGCTCAATTCCAGTATTTCCCGACCGTTTTCCGTTGTCGGTTTGACCCGAAGGACAATACTGCCGTTGCTGCTGGGCGCAGTGAACTTGATGGCGTTGGACAGCAAATTGTACGCGACATGCTGCAATTTCACTTCATCGTAATCCATGACCAACTCCGGCACGGCGGCGTCAAATTCCAGGCTTATTCCTTTTTCCTGCGCCATGGAATGAAAGGACTCGAGCAGGTAACGCAGGTAGTTGATAATGTCGGCCTGGATGATATCCATTTTCATGGTGCCGCTATCGAGTTTCGACAGGTCGAGCAACTGGTTGATCAGTCGAAGCAAATTTTTGCTGTTGCGGATAATCAGGTTGCGCTCGTTTTCCTGGCCACGGATATTGTCGGCCATACCCATGATCACGGTGAGCGGGGTGCGAAATTCATGGGTTATGTTGGTGTAAAGGCGAGTTTTGAGGCTGTCAAGTTCTATCAACCGGATGGCTTCCTGTTTTTCCAATTGGCGTTTGAGGTTGAAGCGGTAAATAAAATAGACGCTTCCAAACAGGATTAAAGCATACAGGGTATAAGCCCACCAGGTTTCGTACCAGGCCGGCAGGATGCGCACCCGGATGCTGCGCTCGTTGAAGGGCAGGGATGATTTGAACAGCCCGCCGCGCATGCGCAGCGTGTAGGTGCCTGGCGGCAAATTTTCGTAGTGCACCCGGTTGTTATTTCTGGAAATCTTTTTCCAGCCCTCATCATAGCCCTCAAGCATATAGGTGTAGTAGTTGGCGCCTGGTATGCGATAATCGGCCACCGCAAATTCGAGATCAAAATAGCGTTCGCCATATTCAAGTCGGATTTCCCGAATGGTTTGCAGGGCACTTACCGGGTTGATATCTGTTTTTGTGGTTCGGTCAAATTTGGAAAAGTGGGTGATCACAATCGGCAGGTTTTCACCTTTCAGGCCATCGTAAATAGCCAAAACTTCTTTAGGGTAAAAGGCATAAAGCCCCTGGCTGTTTGTGCCAAAATACAGCCGGCCGTTTTTCGACTTGAAATAGGATGCACGGTTGAATTCGGCCCGGTTTAATTCATGGTTCAGGGGAAAGCCCATGGTCACACCGCTTTGTACCTCGAAACGGTACAATCCCCGGTTGGTACTGAGCCACAGGAAGTCGGTCGAACCATTCGTGGCATCTTCCGGCAAAATCCCGTATACGAGGTTGTACATGGGCTCGTCCGGATTAATTTCAAAGTTTTCCACCGTTGTACCACCCGACTTGAGCCGGCCCAGCCCGGTGGCATGGCCGAACCAAAGGTTTTGATTTTCATCTTCAAAAAACGAGGTCACCACATTATTTGATAAACGGATTTTGCTGTTTAGATCCGACGTATAATGTTCCAGCAATTTGCCGGCGTTTTTACTAAAGACAAAAATGCCACTCCCGTGGGTGCCCAGCCAAAGCGTGCTGTCGGAAGGCCGCTGATACAGCGCATTCATTTCGATACCATCGATTTCGAGTAGCGAGGGAATGGGCACTTCTCTGAACTTGCTGGTGTCGTTGAGGTCGGCAACCCACAGGGCCGTTCCTCTCCAGGGAATGGTCAACAATTGCTCCTTGGAATTGATGACATGGACAGAATAATCACCACGGCCTAAGACGGCCGGCAAAAGCATCTCTCAAGCCCCCAGTCCGTTTGCACGTTTATCCGATAATGCCCTGAATACAACTGACCGTTGTAATAGTTGATGTAATAGACAGGATTTGGTACCACAAATTCCGGGGAAAATGCTGTCTGATACGGGGGATTGAAATGCCCGATATTCTGAAAACCGTTAGCCACATAAATGGTCCCATTCTCATCCTCTGTCATCCCTCTGACCCGCAAATAAGGGTACTTTTTAAAGGCAGCCGGTGGAAAGCGCACTTTTTCTAGGCCGTGGTCGAACTGCCATACCAGGTGACGCCCTGACGGTCTGTAAATGCACAGTGTTCGAGGCATCCAGCCAACCCCGGTGAAAACCGATTGTTTTGGGTTTGAATGTCAATGACACGCAAAAAAACTACAAATAAACAAAGTGCCATTGCGAACCCTTATTCGATCAATACCGTGTCTTCTCTTCCCAAGGGTGTTTAAAAACAATGGGGATAGAATCAGGCAGGATTTTCATGCGTATATACACTAATGCCCGGTATAGTGTCAAACGAAAGGAACCACAGTACGCCGTTATCATAATTAAGATACTGATTGGTCGTATGGGACAAGTCCATAGCCGGCAAGCGGTATAACCCGGATTATTTTTCCACGCTGATTCTAATTCCAGGAACTTGCCTTTCCTTTTACCATCAGGTGGTCGTTATAGGCCACGAATGCACAGGCACCCGCCGTCGTGATCTTGCTATCCGAGACAAACTGAAACGGACCGCCATTTTTTGAAAGCAGCAGTTTGTAGACGGAATGTTTGGTTTGATTCTGGTTCATGAGGTGGCAGGACATTGGCCCAAAGCAAGGGACCTTCCGCACTGTTTGACCAGGACAAGTTTAGTATCCTTTCCCGCGTTGATAGCCCTTTCGGCAGCGTAAGTTCAGCCGTGATTTTTTGCAAGCTCAGGCTAAAAACCGCCACACTATTCCCCATATTGAGGTAAAGGACGGTATCGCCTGGAATAAAAATCTCTTTCTGGTTGGCAAAAATTTCTTCCTCCCGGCCAACAGGGACATGCGTGATTTTTTTTCCGTCGTAATAAGCCAGGCCTTTGGGGTACGCCCCTATCCAGATCAAACCGTCAGGAGCCTGATACAGGCTCTTCACTGCTCCAAAATTGGAATAGATATCCGCGGTCAGCGTCTCACGTACCGGCCCTTCCTGTGCAGGGCAGAAAAAGCTGAGGTGTAAAAAAGCGAATATGCAGGAACAGTGCTTAAACATCCGCTGCAAAATAGAGCATTTGCAAATGCCGGAAAATACCTTTCCATAATTCGTGTTTCTACTATTGAATATGAAGCACTCATCCCTCCCGCAACACTCGCAAATACCCTGCGGCTTTCAGCAACTTCAGCACAGCCAGTTTGTAGTTGAATACTTGCTGCCAGTAGTGCGTTTCTGCCTCGGTGAGCGCTGTTTGGGCGTTGAGCAGGTCGGTGAGTGGCGCCACACCTTCTTTGTACTGGAGCACCAGATTCTCGGTGATGTCGCGGGCAAGCGCCACGTTTTCCTCCTGGGTACGCAGCATCTGGATGGCGCCGTCGAATTGGACCCGGGCCAGTTTGTATTCCAGTGTTTTGGCATCGGCCAGGTAGCGGCGGTCTTCCTCGATCTTCAGCCCTTCGATGGCGAGTTGGGCGGCTTTGCGGCGGTGCAAAAAGCCGTCGAAGATGGGTATATCCAGTTTGAAGCCGGCAGCGCCAAAGCCGTACCAGCGGCGGTCGGTTTCAAAAAAGTTGGCGTCGGGGCGCTGGGCCTGGAAGGCTGTGGCCGCATAGGCACTCAGACTAGGCGCCATAGCGCCGCGCAGGCTGCGGGTTTGAATATTGTTGAGTTCGATCTGGCGTTGTAGCAGCCGGAATTCGGTGGTGGACTCCAGCTCGAGGGCCAGGCTTTGCCAGCGCGACGAGTCGGCAGCCGGGTTGTTCATTTCCGCTTTCAAGTCAAAGGCGGTTTCGGTCGGTATACCGCACAAAAACTGAAGTGTCTGATGTAGCGCTTCGATGTTGCTAACCAGCGTATGGCGTTGGGTTTCGAGGTTGGTGCGCGCTACGCGAATGCGCTTCACATCTGTCGGGATGGCGTAGCCGTTGGCGAGCTGCAACTCGGCCATGCGTTCCAGCGCCGTCAGTTTGGCCAGATTGGCGTTTACGGCGTCGAGCAGTTTTTCGGTTTGAAGGGTTTGGTAAAAAACGGTGGCCGTATTGTACAGTACGTCTTCTTCGGCCATGGTAGTGAGCAGGTCGTAAATGCCACGGCTCACATTGGCCGCGGGCGCCATGCGGCGGGCCGCTTCATTGTAGATGGGCTGGTCGAGCCGGGCGGTGCCGGTGAGTTGCCAGGGCTGGCCGAGTGTGGCCGCTACATAGCCGCCGTCGGGGCCGCCGCCGTAAAGGCCGGAGGGCAGGAAGGTGGTGGGCAGCACCGGCACATAATCGATGCCGAGGCTGGCGTTTATTTTAGGGGCAAAGGCACTGCGCCCTTCCTTTAATTTGATCTCGAGCGCCTGCCGGTCCAGTTGGGCTTTTTTGACCTTGGCACTGTTGGCAATGGCGAGTTCGAGCGTTTCACTCAAGGAAACGATGCGGGAGGTGGCGGGTTGTGCGACCGACATTACTGCCCAGGCGCAACAAAGCAGCGGGAGGAGGAGACCTTTCATCATAATTTGCAAAGGTAATCATTGCCAACTTTACCCAATAAATACAGGTCGGGCTTTACGGCTAATAGTTGCAAAATCTATTGATCCGGATTGCATTAGTTCCAATATGTTTTCCCCTAAAAATGGCTTAAATTGCAGCAATCTCCCTGCATTTCAATCAATATTTTACAACCATGAGAACACTGCGCATTTTCCCACTGCTGCTCCTGGCATTTTCGGGCTTCGCCCAAAACCAGGATGCTGTGATCAACGTCGATCTGAGCCAACAGGCTCCGGGCGCCATTCCTGAACTGCTGTACGCAGTGAAGGGAACCGGCCGCACCACAGGCCACGTGATTACCCTTACCGTACAAAATCCAACCGCCAAGACCTGCACATTTGATTTGCCGGCCTGCTATATCCCGCCTACCGGCAAGTACCAGCCCTATGTTGTACCCCATCCGGCCGCTATTACGGTTGGCCCGGGCGGTATCGTGGAGGTGCCCCTTCAGGGTTTTTGTACCGACATTCACAGGCCGCCTGTGCCTGTTGGTGAATCCGTGGTGCCGGTCAGTTCCTGGGTGTTTCCCGACCCTGCTGTGCCTGCTGAAGCTTATTTTGTTGCCGATAGTTCTGCGTGGACACCCATTGCTCCGAATGCTGTTTCGACGGTTGTGCCCGTCATTCCCGGTACCGACACCCACTGGCCCTATACCCTCGACACCGAAAAAGACCCTGGCGCCACGGCCGGTATTTTCCTGGACGTCATCAACCGAATCCGGCAGCAATACGACGTCATGCGCGAGCAAAACCTGATCACCACGCCTTTTTCGGGAAATGCAGACAAGGAGCGCGAGTCGGTCATTCAGCAAACGTTCTGGATTTATACGGCGGCTATCACCGGTACCGGCTACGACAAGGATAATTTTACACAGCAAACCGTCAAACAATACGAAACCTACAGCGGGAAACCTATCAGTGCCGCGCCGCCCGAAACGAAAGAAAAAATGGAGGAAGGCATCGACCAGTTTTGGGGGACCTTCCAGGCTGTGGGTGTGGAAGCGAAAATCCTTGCCCAACCGGAGGGTGGTAGCAGCCAGCCTGAGCTTTTTAATGAAAAAGACAAAAAGGACGACAAGAAAAAAGCCGACGGCAAATGCGCCTGTACCTCTATGGAACTCGACCTGGCACTGAACATCCAAAACAAGGCCGGGAGCATGATTGCCGATGCCGATCGAACCCAAACAGCTACTTTCGAAAAAGGCAAAAAAGAAGTAAAACTGAAAAAGATCAAGGCCTCTGCCTCCAACGTTGAGGTGGGTAAAAAGGTCGATTTGACCGTAACACCAAAACTGGAATGCACCTGTTCGGAAGAAGGCAGCAAATGTCCGTCGACCGGTTCAACCACCGTAACAATCAAACACAAAAAGGAGGAACTCGACGACAAATTTACCATCAGTGCGGTGCCCTATGAAATTGTAGTGACGGTTTCCCGGACCTGTGGAAGCGACGATTGCAAGGAAATTACCTGCACGGTGGAAATCCCGATTTTGATAGAAAAGGATAAGAAAAAGTGATTTTGACTGCGTTGTGCGGCAAAAAAAATGTCGGGTAGTTGGGGTTTTGTTAATCCTTTCCAGCCAAATCCCGTTTAACCAGTAGGAATTTTTGCGCATTGGCTACCTTTGCGCGCCCCTGTAGCCATATTGTTGGCTAAAAAAACCGTCTTCCGTCAACCATCCATTGTCAACCGCACCAACCATGATTTTTGATTTGAAAATGATCCGGGAGTTTTACAAAAACTATCCGGCCCGCGTGGATGCCGCCAAGGCAAAACTCAAACGCCCCCTGACCCTTTCCGAAAAAATTCTGTACGCCCACCTGCACGAGGACAGTCCGCTTCAGGAATATAAGCGCGGTTCCGACTACGTGTTTTTCCAGGTCGACCGTGTAGCCATGCAAGATGCCACCGCGCAAATGGCCTTGCTCCAGTTTATGACTTGCGGCCGCAAAAAAGTGGCTGTGCCGTCCACCGTGCATTGCGATCACCTGATCACAGCCGAAGTGGGCGCTGAAAAAGATATGGTGGCTGCGTTGGATAAAAACCGCGAAGTATTCGACTTCCTGTCCTCCGTCAGTCAGAAATACGGCATCGGCTTTTGGAAACCCGGCGCCGGCATTATCCACCAGATTGTACTCGAAAACTACGCCTTCCCCGGCGCTATGATGATTGGTACCGACTCGCACACGGTGAATGCCGGTGGTCTGGGAACTATCGCGATCGGGGTTGGTGGTGCGGATGCCGTGGATGCCATGGCCGGTATGGGTTGGGAACTGCAAATGCCCAAACTCATCGGCGTGCACCTCACCGGCAAACTGCGCGGCTGGGCCTCGCCCAAAGATGTGATCCTGAAAGTTGCCGGCATCCTGACGGTGAAAGGCGGCACGGGCGCTATTGTGGAGTATTTCGGCAAAGGCGCGCAAAGCCTGAGTGCCACAGGTAAGGGCACCATTTGCAACATGGGTGCCGAGATCGGAGCCACTACCTCTACGTTCGGCTACGACAAAAGCATGTTCCGCTACCTCAAAGCCACCGGCCGGAACAAGATTGCCCTGCAATGCAACAAAATTGCTCCCTACCTCAATGGCGATCCAGAGTGCTACGAAAATCCCGAGAAATACTTCGATCAGGTGATTGAGATTGACCTCTCGAAACTTGAGCCGCACATCAACGGTCCGTTTACGCCAGATTTGGCATGGCCGCTTTCAAAGTTTGCGGCAGCGGTTAAGAAAAATAAATACCCGGTAAAACTCGAAGTCGGTCTCATTGGCTCCTGCACCAACTCCTCCTACGAAGACCTGACGCGTGCCGCCTCGGTGGCGCGCCAGGCCAAGGAGAAAAATCTGGAGGTAAAATCTGAATTCACCATCACACCTGGCTCCGAACTGATCCGGTTCACGGCGCAGCGCGATGGCTTGCTCAATGAGTTTAAGGAAATTGGTGGTGTCGTGCTGGCCAATGCCTGCGGCCCCTGCATCGGACAATGGGCGCGCCACATCGACGAGAAAAACCGGGCGAATTCCATCATGACCTCCTTCAACCGGAACTTCACCGGCCGCAACGACGGCAACCCCAACACACATGCATTCGTGGCTTCACCGGAAATCGTGACGGCATTTGCCATTGCCGGCGACCTGACCTTCAACCCCAAGCGCGGCAAGCTGATCAACCGCAAGGGCGAAGAGGTAAAACTCGATCCGCCTAAAGGTATTGAACTGCCTAAGGCTGGTTTTGCGGTGGAAGATGCAGGCTACCAGGCCCCGGCAAAAGGACGCGTAAAAGTGATCGTCGACAAAAAGTCAGAGCGCCTGCAATTGCTCAAGCCCTTCACGCCGATCACCAACGAAGAGGTGCAAAATATGCGCCTGCTGATCAAAGCGAAAGGCAAGTGCACCACCGACCATATCTCCATGGCTGGGCCCTGGCTCAAATTCCGTGGCCACCTGGAGAATATTTCCAACAACTGCCTCATTGGCGCCACCAATGCCTACAACGACGAGCGCAACAAGGTGTATAACGTTGAGAAAGGCGATTACATGGAAGTGCCGGCTTCGGCACGCTATTACCAGAAAAATGGCATTAGCACGATTGTTTTTGGCGAAGAAAACTATGGCGAGGGTTCCAGCCGCGAACACGCAGCCATGGAGCCGCGCTACCTCGGCGTGAAAGCCGTAGTCGTCAAATCCTTCGCCCGTATTCACCAGACCAACCTGAAAAAACAGGGTATGCTGGCGCTGACCTTTGCCAATCCGGCCGACTACGACAAGATCCGGCAAGACGACAAAGTGTCGATCCTCGGGTTCGACAAGTTTGCCCCGGGCAAAGCGCTGCAAATCCGCCTGGATCATGCGGACGGCTCCTCGGAAACCTTCGATGTGAACCACACCTACAACCAGGCACAGATCGACTGGGTGAAGGCGGGTTCGGCGTTGAACAAGATCCGGGAATCGTTGAAGTAACGCGAACCTCCGGTTCGCGGCAGATTGAAAATCTGCTTTTATATAAAAATTGCGAACCAGCGGTTCGCGTTACGGCTGCCTGAGTTTCGTGCTCAGGCAGCCGTTTTTCAATTTTCAGTTTCAGTTACCTTTGTCAAATCATGCAAAGAATCCTGCTCCTCTGCCTGTTCCTGGGCACCATATCGTCTGCCTGTAATCAGCAAACCCAAACTCCACCCGAAGAAAAACAGCCCAACGACTACCTCTACCAACAACGCGCTTTCCCATACGGAACCGTGCCTTCCGAGGCGTATTACTCTGCCGTCGAATGGGCGCAAAGCCAGGCCCAGCAGCGCAACGATCAGCAATGGGAACTTGCCGGTCCGGCCAACGTAGGTGGTCGCATCACCGACATCGCTATGCATCCTTCAGACCTGCAGACGATTTATGTGGCCTCCGCCTCGGGTGGTGTTTGGAAATCGGCGGATGCCGGCCAAAGCTGGTTTTCGATTACCGACAATTTGCCCAGCCTGTCCATCGGCGATATTGCCATCGATCCTTCCGACAAAAACACGCTGTATTGCGGTACCGGAGAACCCAATGGCGGCGGCGGCTCTGTGACGTACGATGGCCGGGGTTTGTTCAAAAGCAATGATGGTGGCGCCAACTGGAGCGCGCTGGGACTTGAGAACACCGGCAGCATTGGCCGGATTGAGGTTGATCCGGAAAACCCGGAACGCATTTTCGTTGCTGCGATGGGCCATTTGTTTGAAAATAATTCCGAGCGCGGGCTCTTCCGCAGTGAAGACGGTGGCGCTACTTGGACGCGACAACTGTTCATCAACGATTCCACGGGTGTGATCGATCTGGCTATTCATCCGCTGGACCCCGATACGCTGTTTGCCGTTGCCTGGGAGCGTGTGCGCCGACCGGCTTTTCGTCGGTATGGCGGACCGGGTTGCGGCATTTACCGGAGTACAAATGGCGGTGATAGTTGGGTTAAAATTGCGGGCGGATTTCCACAGAACAATGTCGGGCGTATCGGCATTGCACTGGCGCCGGGCAACCCGGATGTTTTGTACGCCACGGTAGCGGACGAAACCGGCTATTTCAAAAACACGTACAAAAGTCTGGATTTGGGAGACAGCTGGACGCCCATGTCCGGCCAGTCGAACCCCAACTATTCCAGCTACGGCTGGTGGTTCGGCCAAATTCGGGTACACCCAACGGATGCCAAACGGGTGTACAACTTCGGCATTGATTTGCGCGCTTCCAATAACGGCGGCAGTTCCTGGTACGACCTGGGTGGGTCAATGCACGTAGACCACCATGCGTTGTACATCCATCCGGTCAACCCCGATTTTATGGTGGAAGGTAACGACGGCGGTGTTTATATTTCTCAAAATGGCGGCCTCAGTTGGTCATTCCGGTCCATCCCGGTTACTCAGTTTTATACTTCTGAAATTGATTTTCAAAAACCCGAGCGCCTTTACGGCGGCGCACAGGACAACGGTACCTGGCGGGCCACCGATCCGAATCCTGATATTTGGGAGCACATCTACGGCGGCGACGGTTTTGTCACACTGGTTAACCCAACCAATTCGGCCATCTGGTACGCCGAATACCAGTACGGCGGCTTCGGCGGCTCAAACGGCGCTACCCGGCCGCCGTTCACCCGGGCAAATTGGAATGCCCCCTATGTGTTTGATCCAAACAATCCGGATATCCTGTATTTCGGTGGCGAAAGTTTGTTCAAATCGGTGGATCGCGGACTGACTTGGACGTACTTCAGCGGTGAGATGACAACGTCATCTGGTTCGAACGGGGTGGTTTATGGTACGATCAGCGCCATAGCAATTTCACCTGTTGATGGCGGTGTAGTCTGGGTCGGTACTGACGACGGAAAAGTGTGGATGACCCCGAACGGCGGTAATATTTGGAAAATAGTTTCCGCTGCTTTGCCCAGGCGTTGGGTTACACGGGTGGTTGCCGATCCCGCTGATCCTGCGGCTGCCTGGGTGTGCCTCTCGGGTTACAAACATGGCGATGCGATGGCGCATATTTACCGCACGGCGGATGCCGGCCAAAGCTGGACGCCCGTTTCCGGCAACCTGCCGGATATACCGGTTAACGATCTTATCCTGGATCCGTTGGCGCCAGGTACACTTATCGCTGCTACCGATGCCGGGGTGTTCATTTCATATGATAATGGAGCGAACTGGACAGTGCTGGGTGCTGGTCTGCCCAATGTGCCGGTGCTCGATCTGACTTTGCATGCGCCTACCCGCGCTCTGGTGGCTGCTACCTTTGGGCGCTCGATGTTTCGCACCTATCTGCCTTTGCCGGTAGGTACGAACAACCCGAAAACGGAGCCGTTGTTTGCTGTTTTTCCGAACCCGGCACGAGATGTACTGCACCTGCAGGCAGTACAGGCCGGCATATTTCAGGTGTTTGACTTGTCGGGGAAACTGATTTTTTCAAAAAAAATGACCGGGCAGGAGGGGAGAATTGAAATCAATGTTGCAAACTGGCCTGCCGGAGTGTATTTGTTTTTATTAAACGGCCAAAGCCGGAAAGTGGCGATAATGCGGTAGCAGCCGCCTTTTTCGGTCAACTTTCTGCCTTCATCAGATGTTAAACTGGGAGGTAGTCGTACTTTTGCCGGTGTGAGGAGGCTGGGGAGAAAGTGCTTTTTTGTTTAATTTTTTTACGAACCGGAGGTTCGTTTTACATGCCCATTCAACGCAACGAACAAGATATCATCCAGGAAGTCCTGAATATTTTTTCCACACATCTGGAAAAAAACAACCTGCGGAAAACACCGGAGCGCTTCGCTATTTTGGAGGAAATTTATAAACGTACCGACCACTTCGATGCCGAAGCGCTATACATCCACATGAAAAACCGGAATTACCGTGTTAGCCGCGCTACGGTGTACAATACCCTGGAACTGCTTACCACTTGCGACCTGGTTAAAAAGCACCAGTTTGGGAAAAACCTTGCCCAGTATGAAAAATCATACGGCTACAAACAGCATGATCACGCGATTTGCGTCAACTGCGGAAAAGTGGTGGAGTTTTGCGACCCCAGGGTGCAGCAAATCAAGGACATGGTCGGCGAGCTCCTGAATTTTCAAATTACCCACCACTCGCTCAACCTGTATGGCATTTGCGGCAGCTGCCAAAACGAAATCAAGTTCGGGATTGTGCGCAAACAACCCTCAAAGACGGTGGAGGATGAACCCGGGTGGGGGGATTGAGTCCGGATTGCGGATTGCAGAGTGGTTCACCTTTCTGCAAAATGAAAAATCTGTTCCAATTCGAATATGTTGGCAAAAGTTAACATGCACCACCCTACGGAAAGGTGAACCACTCCGCACTCCGTAATCCGAAATAGAATCACTCGACTACCGTAACTTTCAATGTATTGGTCAAACTGCGTTTGTGCATGGGCATGGAGGCCGTATTGATCACGATGTCGCTTTCTTTTACAAATCCACTGTTTTTGAGAATGTTCAAACAGTCTTCCATCGTTTCATCGGTGGAGGTGAAACGGTCGTAAAAGAAACATTGCACGCCCCAAAGCAGGTTGAGTGTATTGAGGATATGGCGCTTGTCGCTGAAGATAAATATGCGGGCATGTGGGCGGAAGCTGCTCATCTTAAAGGCCGTATAGCCTGAAACGGTAAGGCCAACGATGCCGATGGCGCCAATTTCTTCAGCCACCCGACAAGCATTGAAGCAGATCACGTCGTTTTGGAAAGTGCGGGCGCGGTTGACAGCTTTGGGGCGCTTTACTTCAATTTGCGGCCAGTAGTGCTTTTCCGCTTCTTCGATAATGCTGGTCATTGCTTTTACCACCAGGTGCGGATGTTTGCCTACCGAAGTTTCCCCGCTCAACATAACGGCGTCGGTACCATCGAGTACGGCGTTGGCCACGTCGGTAATCTCGGCGCGCGTAGGGGAGGGGTTTTCGATCATGCTGTCCATCAACTGGGTGGCTACAATTACCGGGCGGGAAAATTGCATGCACATCTGGATAATTTCCTTCTGGGTGATCGGTAGCCGTTCCATGGGCATTTCCACCCCAAGGTCACCCCGGGCGATCATAATACCGTTGGCCGCTTTGACGATCCTGCGGATATTTTTTACAGCCTCCGGCTTTTCAATCTTTGCCATAACCTTGGCAGAGTGCCCGCTTGCTGCGACGCGACTCTTAAGGTCATCGACATCTTCTTTGGAGCGCACGAACGACAAGGCAATCCAGTTGACCGGCTGGGTGAGGATAAAATCAAGGTCTTCCAGATCTTTTTCGGTCAGCGATGGCAATTTGATATTGGTGTCAGGCAGGTTTACCCCTTTGTTGCTGGTCAGCAGGCCGCCATGCACACATTTTAACCTGACCTGGTCTTTTTTATTTGTCTCAAGCACCTCGAACACCAACTTGCCATCATCCATCAGGATGCGTTCGCCCACTTCGCAGTCTTCGGCAAACTGTTCATACGACATGTAAATTTTCTCCCGGGTACCCAGCACCTTTTCGTTGACCAGGGTAATCACGTCGTCAGTTTTGAGTGCAAGGCCGCCATCCTGAATTTTGCCTACGCGAAGCTTAGGGCCCTGTAAATCGGCCAAAATCCCGATATAAGTATTGTACTCCGCATTTATTGATCGGATGTGCTGGATTACTTCAAGATGATCGGCATGTGTGCCGTGGCTGAAATTGAGTCGAAAAACATCGACGCCGGCCTTAACCAGTTCAAGCAGTTTGTCGTACGAACTGCAAGCTGGGCCCACAGTGGCTACAATTTTGGTGTTTTGACCGCCGTCTTTGCGCATGGTCGATCTGTTTTTTATAAGTAAGTTGTCCGTTTCGGTATAAGTCATCGTTGTCTACTTTTTAAGTGTAGAATCTACAATAAGAAAAGTGATACAAAAGTATCACCATTCAGACGATGGAACAACGATGAAGCTTCAGTTTTTTGGCAATCAGGCAAGAATTGTCCTCAATTTTACACTATCAAAGGCGATAGTTACAAATTGACTAAGTGTACATAATACAAAAAAACGATTTGTGTTTGAGGGAAGGTACGTTAAAATTTCAGGGATAAAAATTT
This sequence comes from Lewinellaceae bacterium, assembly GCA_020636075.1. Lineage (GTDB taxonomy): Bacteria > Bacteroidota > Bacteroidia > Chitinophagales > Saprospiraceae > M3007. Next base: position 236,665 of record JACJYO010000004.1, read on the forward strand.
TTTTAAAAACAGGGATAGCCGTTTCTTTGCCCCTCGAAAAAACATCTTTTTCACTTAAAGTTTAAAAAACATGGCAACTGTAGCCGAACGTGTCAAAAGAATTATTATTGACAAACTTGGTGTGGATGAAGGCGAAGTACATGCCGAATCCAACTTTATTCAGGATCTGGGCGCAGACTCGCTCGACACTGTAGAATTGATTATGGAATTTGAGAAAGAGTTTGATGTCTCCATTCCGGATGAACAGGCCGAAAAAATCCAAACTGTTGGACAGGCTGTAGACTACCTTGAAGCGCAAATAGCCAGCTAATACACATTGGCACACCTGATACCCGGTAATAGTTAATAAAAGGTTCAAAGCACTACCTGCTTTGAACCTTTTGTGTTCTGAACGAACCTTGTACCTTTGTTCAGAATTCAAACTGTTTTTTTAGTTTGTATAAATTAAATCCAACTGAATCTGTTGCATGAGACGAGTTGTTGTTACCGGCCTCGGCGCCCTTACTCCAATTGGGAATACCCTGACTGCCTACCTCGATGGGCTGCAAAAAGGAACGAACGGGTGTGATAAGATTACCCTTTTCGATGCCAGCCAGTTTAAAACCCAGTTTGCCTGCGAAGTCAAAGGTTTTGTTGCTGAAGACCATCTCGACCGGCGTGAAGCACGCCGGATCGACCGTTTCACCCAGTTTGCTATGGTGACTAGTGCGGAAGCCATTCAAAATTCCGGGCTGGATCTGGATGCCATAAACAAGGAACGCGTGGGTGTTATCTGGGCTTCCGGGATCGGCGGCCTTGCTACCCTCGAAAAAGAAATTGAAGAGCATGCGCTCGGCAATGGTGTCCCCAAGCACAATCCTTTCCTCATTCCCAAAATGATCTCAGATATCGCTGCGGGTCAAATTTCCATTCAATATGGCTTTATGGGAGTCAATTATGCCACCGTTTCGGCCTGTGCATCCTCCTCCCACGCCCTGATGAACGCCTTCGACTACATCCGGATGGGGCGCGCCGATATTATCGTTGCCGGCGGTTCAGAAGCCACGGTAACTAAAACAGCCGTGGGGGGATTTAACTCCATGAAGGCACTTAGCGAACGCAATGATGATTTTAAATCGGCATCCAGGCCCTTCGATGCTGACCGCGACGGTTTTGTGCTCGGAGAAGGCGCCGGCGCATTGATCCTCGAAGAGTACGAACACGCTAAAAAACGCGGCGCCACGATCTATGCCGAAGTAGTAGGCGCAGCCGCAACAGCCGATGCCTACCATATCACGGCACCGCACCCTGAAGGGATTGGGGTGACCAATGTGATGAACCTGGCGCTGCAAGACGCCGGCATGCAACCCGGAGAAATTGACTATATTAACGTGCACGGTACTTCCACTCCGTTGGGTGACGTTGCCGAACTCAAGGCAATCCGGAAAGTGTTTGGCGAGCATGCCTTTGCACTCAATATCTCGTCGACAAAAAGTATGACCGGGCACCTGTTAGGCGCAGCAGGCGCTATTGAAGCGATTGCCAGTATTTTGGCAATACAACATAATTTTGTGCCGCCTACGATAAACCACTTCACCGATGACCCGGAAATTGATCCAAAATTCAATCTTACGTTCAACGCGGCGCAACAACGCACCGTGAATGCTGCTATGAGCAATACATTTGGTTTTGGTGGCCATAATGCTTCGATCGTTTTCCGGCGGATGTGATTCAATTGAGGTAATTGTTAGTGGTTAGCAGCCGGTAACAACTACCTGTTTTTATACGCTCCCAAAACCAGACGTACTGTTTGTCCACGATGGCAAGCAGGCTTAGCTCATCACTATCATGCGTATCGTTTTACGATCTATCCGGCGCTTTTACAACTACTATTTCCATCCGGAAAAAGAATTTGCACGCCGTCTGACAACCATGCTGGGGTTTACTCCGGCCTACCTGACCCTGTTTAAACTGGCATTTTATCATAAAAGCACGTTTACCTCGCGCGATTATGCTATTGCCAACAACGAACGGCTGGAATTTCTCGGCGATGCTGTGCTCAGCACCATCGTTGCTGAATATCTGTTCAAAAAATACCCGAACAGCGATGAGGGTTTCCTTACAAAAATGCGCTCCAAAATTGTCAAGCGTAACTCCCTCGATGACATTGCCGACCGAATGGGGCTCGACCTGTTTCTGGCAAATTATAACCAGACACGGCTCTCCAAGTCTATGTTGGGCAATGCCTTGGAAGCGCTGGTCGGCGCCCTGTACATCGAGGTGGGGTACGAAAAAACCAAGCATTACGTCATTCGCCGCATCCTGCGCCGCTACCTGGATATCCACCAGCTCGAAGAGTTTGACGATAACTATAAGAGCCAATTGCTCGAATGGTGCCAGAAAAACGGCCGCCAGATCGACTATAAAGTGCTGGCAAAATACAAAAGTGACAAGCGCGACAAATTCAAAGTTGCGGTGTTCGTCGATGGCAAAAAACTCGGCACAGCTGACGATTTTAATAAAAAAAGCGCCGAACAAATGGCCAGCGAACGCGCCATGATCTCCCTGCATATCATTGGCCCGAATGGCCAGGCAGATTCGACACCCAGGGTGAAGAAAAAATCGCACAAAGAAGAAGTGGATGAATAAATGAAAAAGTCAAAATGTAAAATCTAAATGTCAAAAGGGAAATTGTACCAGGCATGCGGCCGCTTCCATCTCCCTTTTCACCTTTACATTTTGTATTTTACATTTTGACTTTATCCCGTGCCCATGTTTCCTCGCGCCGAACGGTTGGCCGATCCGGCCTTTTTTTCTGAATGCCAACAATATCAGGATTGGATTTTCGCGCAGCTTCCGGTTTCTGCTGAGGTAATCCATGGCCTGTTGTTTAACAAAACCACGCAACAAGTATTCTGCAGCTGCCCGTTCCAACCCAAACCCTGTGTCCATGCGCTGGCATTTGAACAATTGGTTCTACAGCAGCCATCGGCTGTTTTTTCGGCCGTCGAACAAGTACCGAACTGGGTAGAAGAACTACGAAAAGGCGGAATACCGACCCGGCTAATAACCGGAACACCATCGCGGGAAACCCAACAGCAAAAACGCCATCTCGAACGCCTGGAACGCGCCGAACGCGGATTTCAGGATTTGGAGTTGTGGCTGTTCGATACCCTGCGCCGCGGCCTGGCTACGGCTGTTTCCGAAGATCCGGATTTTTATAAAAATATTGCCTCCCGCCTGGCCGATGCTTCCATGCGGGGTTTGAGCCGGAATTTCCGTTTGCTGGAAACCATTCCACAAGACCATCCCGACTGGGCCGGCCAAACGCTGGCTGTACTGGCCGATGCTGCCCTGGCGCTACAGGCATTCCGGGTACGGGAACAGTTGCCCGAAGCCTTGATCAGCGATCTGGAATCGGTCATCGGTATTGCCCTGAAAAAAGAAGCGGTGCTGGCAGAAGGCGAGCAAATCACCGACCATTGGGCGGTAACCGGGGCACGTGAAGAACAAGTGGAAGCCCAACTACGCCTGCGCCGTACATGGCTGTTGGGCGCAAAAAGTAACCGTTTTGCGTTGCTTTTGGAGTACATACACGGTCATGGTGCTACTTTTTTGCCCGGTTTTGAACCCGGCGCCATCCTGGAAGGTCTGCTGGTGTTCTACCCTTCGGCCTGGCCTCAACGCGCCCTGGCGCCCGAATCCCCGGCCGTACTTCCCGCCCGTATAAAAAAATTACCCGGCTTCGACCTGCTCGATGAAATGACCCTGGCTTATGCCGCTGCGCTGGGCAAACAACCCTGGTTGACGCAATTTCCCATCGTATTGAACGATATGCTGGTTTACCGGGAAAACAAGCATTTCCGCATATGCGATCAGGCGGACAAAAGTATACCCTTGATCACCACGGAAGCCGTCGGTTGGTCCTTGCTTGCCTTGGGAGGCGGGCAGCCGCTCACAGTCTTTGGAGAATGGATGGGTGATGCACTTCAGGTTATGAGCGCGGTAGCCGAAGAGCGATTTGTCCGGTTTTAAGCCAGGTGTTTCTTGAAAAAAGCCAACGTGCGTTCCCAAGCCAGTTTGGCGGCAACCTCATCGTACCGTGCGGCGGACGTGTCGTTGTGAAAAGCGTGGTTTACCCCTTCGTACACGTATTGCTCGAAAGTAACTCCGGCATTTGTTAGCGCTTCGGCATAAGCGTCTTTACCGGCGTTAATGCGTTCGTCGAGCCCTGCATAGTGTAGTTGCAAAGCGGCTTTGATCTTCGGTACATCCTCCGCGGCAGCCTGCCGGCCGTAGAAAGCCACAGCGGCTTTGAGTTCGGGCACATGCACTGCCAGGGTGTTCGCCATCGCCCCGCCCCAGCAAAAACCGACACAGCCAAACTTGCCATTGCAGTCTTTCCGGGCCTGGAGCTGAGGAAATACCCGGATGAAATTTTCGTCGCTGTCTTCCTGCTTTAGTGTTCGAAACAGCTGGCGCGCGGCATCTTCATCGGCCGGCGTGCCGCTAAGTGGCGCCAGGGCATTGGGCGCTACAGCCAGATAACCGGCCCGGGCTGCCCGTCGGGCCACATCCTCAATATGTGCATTCAGACCCCTGTTTTCGTGAATAACCACCACCGCGGCATAGGCTTTTTCCTGCGCCGGGCGTGCCACGTAGGCTTTCATTTCGCCATTGGCGCCGGGCCAACTGATATACTCGCTGAAAAGCCCATCCGAGCTGGAGGCGGCACTTTTAGTGTAGCAGGATTCGAGCATTGGCAGGAGTGCCATAGCTGCTGCAGTGCTGCCGACAAGTTTTGTCAGGCGTTGGAGGAATTCCTTACGGGTGAGCGGTTTGTGGGTATATTCGTCGTAGAGGTTGATGATGCGTTGGTCCATAGTAACGCCGTCTGTCAGACGGCTTGTTTTTTGTGAAAAAAATTCTGCTGTTTTTTCGCCGTCTGACAGACGGCGTTGCCTCAAATTTACACACTACATCCGGAGAAAAGGCTTGTACTGCCCAGTAACTTCAAAAAACAAGTACGCTACTCCAAAAAACAGAGCAGAACCTCATGGAAATATTTTTCACAGATAAGCATGCACGCGGCCGGTAGTTACCCGATTATCCGACCATTCAGTTCGCATCCTGATAAGTCAACGATTGGATTTCAAGTTTTAGCCAGTCAAACCTGCCGGATTCCAACAACCACAACACCGTTGAGCGCGTCGGTATGCGCACATCTTCAAATTCGCGGAAACTTTTTTGGTCCACGTCCACCTGCCATTTTTCAAGTGTTGCGCCTCCTTTTCTGTCGTAATAGCGCATAGCCTCGAAGCACAGCGGGTCGCCTTCCGGTGTAAACGTAAATGTGCCCGAGGCTTCAACCCCCTGGTAGCGCATCGTTGCCTTGGCCGATCGCTCATCAATGGCTTCCCAATGGATATAATCGGATACAACGGCCGCGGGGCACCAGACGAGTTCGCCCAGGTAGCGCAACAAAGCGCCCTGATCGGTTTCAGGTCCGCGGGCGTCCGCTATCGGAACGAGCGAAAGCAATTTGATCAGCATATATCCCTTGCCATCCAGGTATTTGTCGCGCCCGACCAGCTGGACAAAAGGGGCTGCCTCAACCTGGACCATCCAGATAAATCCGGGTTGCCCGATACGCGTAGTTTGCGTGGCTTCAAACGGCATCCATTTGCCATCAGGGCTGGTCCGCATAGCGCCCTGCTGTTGCAATTGAAAGGCTGGCGGCACGGGTTTGCCCAGGCAATTGGCATGATCCAGCCAACGCTGTACGGTCGGCGGCAAAGCAACCAGATCGTTAGCCGTCAGAACAACTTCCTGTGCCTGCGTTTTTTTCGGTAAAAAAGTTTGCAACTCCCGGTTGACCATGTCTGCAAAACGCCAACCACCCCAGGCCAGGAGAATACCTGTGACGACCAGAATATTTGCGAGCGTGCCAAATTTGGCATCCTGCCACGACATTAAAATCAGCCCTTGCGACAAAATCACCGCCGGGATGGCTACCATCCACCAGATATCATTTTTTAGCAAAAACAAAACCGCAGTGCCAAAAAAAAGCGCTGTTGTCAAGAGCCAAAATACCCCTGCCGCCCGGGAGATCGGCAGGGTCAGTTGACTCATTTCAGCGAACTTGAACGCCTTGGCAAACCCCATCAGGTGAATCAATCCATGAAACAAGAGCAAGGCAGCAAACAGGAAGCGCAACATAAAATGGCGTTTTTTTTCACTGCAAAATTGGACTAAACAACAGTCCCCGGTATTGAGCCCGGGCAGAAGATGCGGTGACGTTGGTCAGGAGGACGATTACCCTGATGTACCGCCAATTTGGCCAATAGGCCGGTTTGGGTTAATTTTAAACTTACACCATAGCACTGTTTGCTTGTTTGGTGGATCAATCAGATATGCCAAGGGCAGCTTTGCCAAAACCGACCGAAATGAAAATCATCGCTCTGTTACTTGCCTTTTCTGCAGTTGTGTCTAATCCGGTGCGCCGAGATCCAATGCCTCTGGAACTTCGGAATCACACTTTGCCCTCCTCCGGCACCCCGGAGGTATTGACAGCGCGTGGTACCGGCCGAACTACCGGACACATTGCCACAATGCTGGTAAAAAATACCGGCGATCAACGTGTCGTGCTGCTGCCCGCTATGTATTTCATCCCCTCCGATGGTAATTTCCAAAATTACCTTGGCCGGATTGTAACCCCTGTTTCCATAGCGCCCGGCGCAACAGCACAAATTCAGGTGATTGGCTATTGCACCGACATACACCGCCCGCCGGTACCTTCGGAAACGGCGATGGTTCCGTTTGAACACTGGATACGGGTACGCGAACCGGGTAATGGTGCCGGTACGGACGGCGTATTTTTGGAGCCTGAAACCGTTGTTGCACCGTTCGAACCCGGTCAGATTCCCGCAATCACCCGGGCGCCGGGCTTTACCACCGGCCCAGATGACCCATTGGCGGAATTTATCCCGGTTTGGCCGGGTACCAACCAACCGACCGGCGGCACCCTGGCGCCCGGCCAAAACCCGGCGGTGTTTGCTTCGGTCGTCGCCGGGGTGGTGGTGCGGGTTGAACAGGCTACTGCCCAAATTATCTCGACCGGGAATTACCCAACGCCGTTTTCCGGCAACCCGGAAAAGGAACGGGAGTCGATCACCCAGCAAACCGTTTGGATTACCATGGGGGCGCTCACCGGGCAGTTTTACCAAAAGGCCGATTTTACCCAAAATGTGTACAAACAGTTCAAGGACAATACCGGGGTTGAAGTAGCTTCCCTACCGGAAGAAAGCAAGAAAAATGTAGACAACGGGGTGGACGCCTTCTGGGCAGCGTTTTCCGCTACCGGCGTGGAGGCAAAAGTGCTGAAAATGCCCGGTGAACCCTCGAACGATATTCTGTACGATATTGAAGAGGAACCCGGCATTGTTTACGAAGACAGCGCCTGCACCTGGCGGCGCATTTGTATTGAAGTGTTTGTTATGGCCCGCCGCGATGACAATACCTATGTGATCAGGCCGGTTTATGTGCCATACGACGGCTATAATTACCGGAGTTCGGAAATCAGGATTCCGGCAGATGCTTTTGACCTTGCCGATGGCGCCCTCGCTGATTTGACAAACCGTGCCGATGTGGCGGCGCTGCTGAGCAACCTCCAAAACCTGCTTTCCAATTTAAACCAGATTTATGCCCCCTGTTGCATTTGGTTTGACCTGAACAAAGTGTACGCCGTGGACCCAAGTCATGCCAGGGTTAAAACCGAAAATTTAAACCTGGACGGTTGGGTCAATATGCAGCCGGATAATGCCGACGGCCAGCCGGTCATGGATGCAGGCAAGGAAATCGACGGCCTGAGTTTTTTGGGCGCAGCCCAACGCTTTGTCACGCAGCGCGCCGGTCTTCCGGCAAGCCAATGCCTGAAAATGTTCATCGGTCCGGGTTTCAAGGGGGGCGACGAGTCTGCAGGCAAAGGCCAGCCCAATGGCTTTTTCTCAGCCTTCGACCAGTCGCGCCTGTCGCCCCGCGATCCGGGTTTTGTGCCGGCGCATGAGATCGGGCACAACCTGATGGGCAGCGAGCACTGGCATGCCGACAACCCGGCGCACCCCGACGGGATCAACCCCATGGAAAAGCGGGAGCCCTCCGGCGCCGGCAATTCACAGGCCCGTACCCGGGATATTCGTATGGATGCCGAAACGCAATGCCCCAAAGCCCAAGCGCGCGCGGCAGAAATTGGCACCCCGCAAAATCCGCCCCCACCGCCCCCACCTGCGCGCCCGGAAGGCAATGCTCAGCCCAGCCAGCCGGAACAAAACCGCCCGCAAAATCCGCCCGCCGAGCCACAGCGTCCCGTGCAGCCGCAACCGGCTCCGCCTCCTGAGAGAGAGCCGGAACCGGATAAACCCTGCCCTTGCCCGGAGCCGACTGCGGCAGTTGCAAACCTGGAAAGTCTGCGGAATTTGCAGGAGGGACAAAAAGCAACAGCGCAGGCGGAATTGAAAACCTGTTGTGCAGTGCTTGAGCTAACGGTGGAATTGGAACGGCTACGCGATGGGGAATACAATGTTGTCTGGAACCTGGATCTTCGTAAAACGAATCCCGAGTGTTTTGTCAGTTTCGAACTCGACCGGTATTACAATTCCAAAAAGTTTGAATTCGTCGCGCGCGGCGGCGGTTCGGTTAAGGCGCCTGTTCAGGTCAATTCGGTCGACTTTCAGGAAACGGCACCTGGCCATTTTCGCCTGCGTACCGACGCCGGTTTTGAGCGCAATTATCAAACGACCCGACCCCGCGGTATGACAGACCAGTGGCTCAAACCTGGCGCCGATAACAGGTTGAATCATTTAAAAGAAGTAGTGGAATGGCAGTTGGTGTTGGGCGGCGCCATCAAATGCAAAGATGGGGATCAGGTGCGCAGTTTCCCGTTTCACCTGATTTTTCAAAAAACGGATACCGGGGAAATGGAACTTCGAAGCGTACCGGCTGCGCTGACCGAATCGGATGTGAGGGCCGACAAGGCGAAAGGCGACTTGGTCCGAAAACCAATTTTCCGGATGGGTGGGTAAATCATTTGCCCAGCCACAGAAAATGCCCGTTCAATCATCAGACCGGAATCAATGGAGACCTTACCTTTAGGCTTCCCTTTTAGTTAAAATGCTGCCAATGCCACAAACTGAGGTGCTCGTACGTATGGATAATTACATCCGCCAATGGCAATCCGGCACGGATGGGAAAGCCTTGTTCCTGGGCTGCTACCGGATGATGACTGAAAATATGTTGGGTGCGTTGGAGGCCGGGGCCTTTAAAAATACGGACTGGACAGACCGGTTGCTCCACCATTTTGCCGACTATTATTTTCGGGCGCTGGAGATTTACAACAGCCAGGCGCCCGGTTTGCCTGCCGTTTGGCGGTACGCCTTTGATGCGGCAAATGAAGGCGAAAATGCACCGATCCAAAAATTGTTACTCGGTGTAAATGCGCATATCAATTACGATCTCGTGCTGACGCTTCACGATCTGCTGCATGCTGAATGGGCCGGATGCCCGGAGCCGCAGCGCCAGCAGTATTTTGGCGATTACTGCTATGTGAATGAGATTATCGGACAAACGGTAGACCAGGTGCAGGATGAGATTCTGGAGCCGGCGCAACCATCCATGCGCCTCGTCGATGACTGGATGGGCCGCATGGATGAGTGGTTGTTGAGCCGCTTGATTACGCATTGGCGGGACAAGGTGTGGGAAAATACGGTTGCCCTGCTGGCAGCGCCACCCACCGAAAAGGAACGGATAGTCCAATCTATTGAAGCACGAGCCTTGCAACGCGCCGAAGCGATTGCCGGTAAAAACTGGCCATTGGGCATTGGGAAAATATTGTAACTAAACTGCCGCTTCAGCAGCGGGCTCTTCCTTGACCAGTTGCTTGATCTTAATTTGCATGGCTGCAAAAAACAAGGTCATCAGCGGGCTCAGGTAGTTAAACACGGCATAAACAAAATAGTCGGACACGCTTACCCCCAGCACTTTGGACTGGTAGGCGCCGCAGGTATTCCAGGGCACCAGCACCGACGTGACTGTGCCGGAATCTTCCAGCGTACGGCTCAGGTTTTCAGGCGCCAACCCGCGTTTTTCATAAGCTTTTGCAAACATTTTACCCGGCACAACAATAGCCAGATATTGGTCGGAGGCCGTCACGTTGAGCGCTACGCAGCTCGCTACCGTGCTGGCAAACAAGCCAAAAACGCTGTGTGCCAAGCTGAGCAGGGCGCTACTGATCCGGGCCAACGCACCAATAGCCTCCATAACGCCACCGAAAACCATGGCGCACATGATGAGCCATACGGTGCCAAGCATACCAGCCATGCCCCCCGAGGAGAACAGATCGTTCAGCGCCGGATCGCTGGTTTCCACAGAAGTGCTTACGGTAATGGCGTTCATCATGCCCTGATAGGCCGACTGGAAATTCAACACCTCCGCGCCTGCAAGTTTTGTCACAATGGCCGGTTGGAAAATGACGGCAAACACCCCGCCCAGCAACGCACCGATAAGCAGGGCGATGATTGGGCGTGTTTTCAGGACGATCAGTATTATAACGGCCAATGGTACCAACATCAGCCAGCCACTGATGGTGAAGGTGCCTTCGATGGCCGAAAGGAGTACGGTAGTATCGGCAATGCCGTGCGCATTGTGCGTGAGCCCGAGGATTATGAAAACCAGGAGTGTAATAGAATAGGTAGGCACGGTGGTGATCGTCATGTACCGGATGTGCGAAAACAATTCACCGCCGGCCATGGCGGGCGCCAGGTTAGTGGTGTCAGACAGGGGCGACATTTTATCGCCAAAGTAGGCGCCCGAAAGTACTGCTCCGGCCACCATACCAGAGGGGATACCCAGGGCTTGCCCGATGCCAATGAGGGCAATGCCCACAGTGGCCGAGGTGGTCCAGGAACTGCCCGTAGCCAAGGAAATCACGGAGCAGACAATGACTGTTACGGGCAGAAAAACGGTAGGATTCAGAATTTTAATGCCGGCATAGATCAGCGTCGGGATCACCCCGCTCATCAGCCAAGTGCCGGAAAGGGCGCCGACGAGGAGGAGGATGAGAATGGCTTCTGTCGTCGATTTGAAATTGTTCGACACCTCATCGATCATCTGCTGGTAACCGACCTTGTTCCGGAAGCCCACAATGGCAGCAACAGCGCCCCCGATCAGGAGGATGAATTGGTTGGAACCGCTTAGCGCATCATCGCCATATACCGTGACGTTGTAGGCCAGCAGGATGATTAGCACGACAACCGGGGTAAGCGCCTCCCAGATGTTGAGTTCTTTGTTTCGAATGATTTTGGTGTCTTTCATAGTCTGACGGGTAGTTTTAAGCGAAGGACCAAATGTAGTATTTAGTAGGCAGAGGGCTGTTTTCTTTTCAAATTGAACTTTTCAAATTAGACTTTTAACTTAAAAAATCTTTTCAGTTGGCACATTCCCCTTGAAGTCAAAAGTTCAATTTGAAAAGTCTAATTTGAAAAGTGCGCGACCTGCCGGGTCAGGCAACAGCAGGGTTCTCCCGGATCACCAGATTATCGATCAGTCGCACATCGCCGGCCCACGCGGCTACGCAAACGACGATAAAGTCGCTGTCACCGTATTGTTCGACAGGCAGGAGGGTGTTTCCGTCAACCAAATCGAAATATTCCGGGTCCAGGCCGGCATTCCGAAGCGTTTCCAGTCCACGCGCCTGCACGGCTGAGGCCGGCTCATCGGGCAAGGCCGCTTTTGCTGCCAGCATACTTTGATAAATGACGGGCGCTGCGGCGCGCATGGCCGGGCTGAGGCGGAGGTTGCGGCTCGACATGGCCAGGCCGTCTGGTTCGCGGGTAGTGGGGCAACGCACCAATTCGATGCCGGAACCGAGCTGGCGGAGCATGTCGCGTACGATAGACAGTTGTTGAAAATCTTTTTGCCCCATGTACAGGCGGTGTGGCTGTACGATATCGAGCAGTCGTTTGACCACCATAGCCATACCGCCGAAGTGCCCGGGGCGGAATTCGCCCTCCATTACCTGGTCGAGTGCGCCAAAATCGAGTTGGAGGCTTAGGTCCAGTCCGGGCGGGTACACTTCGTCTACCGGTGGCATAAACAGGGCATCACATCCTGCGCCGATTAGCAGGGCGATATCCTGCTCTGGCATGCGGGGGTATTTTTCAAGGTCTGCCGGGTCGTTGAATTGAGTAGGATTGACGAAGATGCTGACGACGGCACGGTCACATTCGGATTTGGCAATTTCCACCAGGCCGAGGTGCCCCTGGTGCAGGGCGCCCATGGTGGGGGCAAAGCCTATCGTTTTCCCCTCCCGGCGTTCTGAGTCGAGCCAGGCTTGTAAGCCGGCTACCTGTTTGAAGACCAACATAGCGTGATTCAGGTTAGGGCGCAAAGGTTGGAAAAAAGTCGGGGATTTGAGGCTAGAACTCTTTGCCGGAGTTATAAAGGGGGGGCTTCAGGGGAATGAGCCAATAGAATAGCCGGTTAATACTGAAAACAGCCCGGTTCTGCCCGTTGCGGGCCACTTTAATTTAAAAAAACTTTTTCCCCTCCCGCATTCTTACGAACTTTGGCCCGCTTTTTGAAAAAGTATTTTTAATCCGTTTTTTTTCGTTGTAAAACGGCCTGAATTTAATCCGAGCATCAGGAATTAGATCCAATTGACATCCTCTTCTAATCCTTAACCAATTGTTTTTCCCATGATTCAACGGTCACTACTATTCTTGGTAGGCCTTTGGCTTTTCCCCTTTTCTACAATTTCCGCCCAGGTAGGATTTTCCCTTCCGGTGATCAATGAAGTGAATCCGGGGTCGATCGTGACCCTTCCGGTTAAGGTTTTCAATTTCGATAGCATTACGGGTGCACAGTTTGTCATCCAATGGGATCCGCAGGTACTCAGCCTGGCTACCACGCTGGGGTACAACCTGCCGAATATGACCTACGAAGATTTTGGCCTGGGTGATGTGTCCAGCGGTTTGCTGCGTTTTGCCTGGGAATCGCCCTCGGGTACTGCCGGTTATACAGCGGCTGATGGGACTTCGATTTTTTTGATGAAATTCAGTGTGATTGGCCAGAGCAATGAAGGCTCCTTTGTAACATTTACGGAAGACCCTCCACAAACAATTTTTGAAGTAACGCAGGCTACATCCAAGGTAGATTCTGCTGTGTTTTATACACTCAACGACTGTATCTTGAACAATGGATATGTCGCTATTGGTTTTACACTCAGTACCGACTGGTTGAGCAACCAGAATGATTTGCCGGTAACTGTTTCACCCAATCCTTTTGCAACTTCCACCACGGCTACTTTTAGCCTGGAAAGCCGTTCTGACGTACATATGGTGCTGACAGATGCTGCCGGGCACCCGGTTTTTGAGCGTAAAGCGACCTATCCGGCAGGCCAACATGGCATGGAAATTGCCTCTGACCGATTAAAAGAAAATGGTATTTATTATTTAATCCTTCGCACGGCTACCCAATCGTGCATTCGTCCTTTGGTTAAATTTTGATAAAAAAACATCATTCATTCATCATCCCTTTTTCCGCGTTAAAGATGAGACCGATTTCAACTTACCTCCTAGTGGCCGGCCTGTTTTTGTCTGCCCTCCAGGTTTCCAGTCAACCGCTGATCACTACCTTTTCGCCGGCATCCGTGAACGCCAACATTGGCGGTACCGTATCGCTTCAACTGAAGGTCCAGAATTTTTCTGCTATTCAGTCCTTTCAGGTGCCGATCACGTTTAACAGCGCCATATTGCAGTTCACATCGATCACCAATGCTGCACTGCCCGGCTTCGCTTCCTCCAACTATAATGCGACTACCGGCAAAGTAGTGGTATCCTGGTATCCGGACCTGGCGCAGTATCCGAACGGTTTTTCGATCGCGGACAACAGTTCCATATTCACGATAAACTTCAATGTGGTTGCCAACGGCGCCACGACGGTAAATATTGCCGCGGTGTCGCCGGGTATCGAAGTGGTGCGCAACAACGATGTGATCACCGTGCAGTTTGGCTCGGGTGGCACCAGCGTGACCGGTGGTTCGGGCGGTCCAGGCCCGCTCACAGGTTTTCACGTGCTGGCCAACACCATCACCATTCCGCAAGGCCAAACGGGCTGTATGCCGGTAAAAGTGCACGATTTTGACAACATCGTGTCGCTGGCTTATGCCATGCACTGGGATCCCGCGGTCCTCCAGTATCAAAATACCCAGTCGTACAACCTGCCCGATCTGGCCGGCTCCAGTTTCAACCTGTTCCCTGCCGGTTCGAGCACCTTGCTGCTGAGCTGGTACGAGCAGGCGCTCACCGGGATCACACGTGCCGATGGCGCTACGATCTACGATGTCTGTTTTAAGGCAGTTGGGGCCCCGGGCAGCCAGTCGATGGTTGTCATCGACGGCAACGGTTTCCCGCCGGGTGGCGGTGGCGCCGAGGTGATCAATCTGGCCGGTAATAACGTATGGATGAATGACTCGGGCGTTTCCGATACTATTTTTGTAGTCACAGCGCCCCCGCCGCCGGATGCAGTAACCTTCCATGCCGATACGATTGAAGTACCGGAAAACGAGATTGGTTGTGTGCAAGTCCGGGTAAAGAATTTTCAGGATGTGATTTCCATCCAGTTCGGCATGACGTACAATGCCAATATTATCGCGTTTGACCATTTTGAATTTGGCGGTAACCCGCTGACGCTGAGTAACGCCAACTTCAATGCAACGATCCCGGGTGAAATCAAATTCACCTGGTTTGACCAGCAGGCCGTGGGCCTCGATCTTCCGGACAGCAGCCTGATTTTCTCCGTTTGCTTCGAAGCGATAGGCGATACGGGCACTATGTCGCCGCTTACCTTCACCAGCCTGCCCGGTTTTGCCGTGGAGGTGGTGAAAGAACCACAGGGTGAAGTGATCCCGGCGCTGTTGAATGGCAAAGTGATTATTACCGGTTTTGTCGATCCGGGCCTGCAATTGCAGGCAACACCGGCGAATTGCTTCGGCAGTTCAACAGGCTCCATTTCAGCCGTGCTGAACCCGGCCTCGCTTCCAATGACCTATACCTGGTCGGGTACCGGCATCAACCCACCGGTAACAACAAACGACTCTACGATGACCGGCCTGGTTGCCGGCACCTACTCCGTAACGCTGACGGTGGCCAACGGCGCTACATTTACTGCTACGGTGAATTTGCCGCAGCCGCCGCAACTCTCCATTCAGCAATCTACACCAACCAATACTACTTGTTTTAATGCCTCTGACGGCGCTATTACCATCACGCCTACAGGAGGCACAGGAACTTATACTTCGTATTCCTGGGCAGGTCCACAGTACACCAATACTACAACTGCACCGACTATTTCCAACTTGAAAGCCGGCAACTATTCCGTTACGATCACGGATTCCAACGGCTGTACCTTTGTTTCCAACCCGTCGATACAGGTTGGCCAGCCGGGCGATATCAACGTGGCGCCCAACCTGGTAACGGTTAGCCCGGTCACCTGTTTCGGCCTCACCAACGGCACCATCGCATTGCCCAACCCAAGTGGTGGCACGTCGCCGTTCAATTACGCTTGGGCCGGTCCAAACGGTTACTCTGCATCCACAAAAAGCATCACCGGCCTTGCCGGCGGGCAATACACCGTGACAATCACGGATAACAATTCGTGTACGAAATCATTCCAGTTTAACGTAACAGCACCCACAGCGGCACTGGCAGTTTCACAAAACGGCCCTGTGACCGGTGTTACTTGTTTCGGCTACAACAATGGCCAGGCTTGTGTGCAGGTGAGTGGCGGAACAATGCCTTACGTTCCATCCTGGCGCCTGAACAGCCCAAGTGGGCAGTTGATCGCTACCGGCCCTTGCCCGAACAATCTGGTTCCGGGCAACTATGTGGTCGTGGTAACGGATAACAACGGTTGTACCGCAGTCATTGCCAACCAGATCGCTGTGAATGGCCCGACAGAGGCTATAGCAATCAATGAAGATGTTGACCACGTGCTTTGTGCCGGCGATGGCAATGGCGTTATCACCCTGAACCCGGCAGGCGGCAACGGTGCACCCTTTACGGTGAACTGGTCGGGTGGCCTCACCGGTACGCAAATTACCAACCTGGATGGTGGCAGTTACACCCCGACGGTTACAGACGCAGCCGGATGTACCATTGATTTCAACCCGATCCCGGTGAACGAGCCCCCAGCCATTACGGTAGACACGGCTACAACGCCGCAGGACGGTCTGACACTCGGCTCCATCACCATTCAGGTAAACGGCGGTGTTTCACCCTATACCTATGCCTGGGCTGGCCCCAACG
Source organism: Lewinellaceae bacterium (assembly GCA_020636075.1). Taxonomy (GTDB): domain Bacteria; phylum Bacteroidota; class Bacteroidia; order Chitinophagales; family Saprospiraceae; genus M3007. Next base: position 253,002 of record JACJYO010000004.1, read on the forward strand.
GCTTCAGCTCTACGAATAAAAACCTGACCGGCCTGAACTTTGGCACTTATACCGTGACAGTTACCGATGCCAACGGCTGTACGCACGTCATGCTGGTAGAAGTTGAAACCACCAATATTGTAGCGGGGACCACGGCGACAGCCACTCCTTCCTGCAACAATGACGGTACCATCACCTTCATAATTCCGCAAGGTGCTGTGCCCGTAGTGAGCATTTTGATTGCCGGCAACACCTATATTGTTGACAATGATACATTTACTGTTGGCAATCTTCCATCGGGCTTTTACCAACCGACGATCTCCGATGGCGCCGGGAATTCCTTTACCATGAGCCCAATTCAGGTCGGCCAATTGGCGCAGGCCCTGGTGGGTGACTCACGTACGAATCCGTTCGACGATTTGATGAATGGCTCTATTACGCTGACACCGATCCCGTCGAACGCCAACCTGACATACCAATGGGCACATGGACCGACGACCAATGTGTTGATGAACCTGGACTCCGGCACCTATGTGGTCACGATCACCAACCTGGCTTCCGGCTGTACCAGCGTTAATCCATATACCTTGGTGCGCACCTACCAGCCGTTCGTTTGCCAGCAGGTGGATAACACTCCGGCCAGCTGCCCGAATACAGCAGATGGTGCGATCAAAATGTTTGTGACCGGCGCCGATGGCCCGACCTACACGTACCAATGGAGCGGCCCGAACGGCTACACAGGCACATCCCGCGACCTGACCGGTTTGTTCCCCGGAACATACACCCTGACAGTGATCGACGAAAGCCAGATTGAGCATGTATGCCCGGTGGTCAACCTTAGTTCGGTATCGAACCTGGTGATTACCAACGTCAACGAAACCTCGAACTACAATGGCTTCCAGGTTAGCGGAACTTCGGTTTGCAACGGTAAGGCTACGGTAGTATACACCGGCAACTCCGGTACTGTAAGTGTACTTTGGAGCAACGGTGGCACGGCATTTACCGATGATAAACTTTGTGGCGGCATTTATTCCGTCACGCTGACTGATGCCCTGGGCTGTACGGCTGTTTGGGTGGATTCGCTGACCGTGCCGCAGTCGATCATCGGCTCCTATGAAATTGCCAGCGATTACAACGGCTACGACATCAGCTGTTTCGGCGAATGCGACGGCCGCGCCAATATTTCGGCAGTGGGTGGTGTTGCGCCATACAAAATTACCTGGCCGAGCGGTCAGGTAGACCAGAATTTGCCGGTAGGCGGAATTTCACAAGCAAATCAACTCTGCGGCGGTGATTACAAAGTGACCATCACCGATGCCAACGGCGTGACGGCTGTAAGCACAGTGACGGTGGTGGAGCCGGAGGAATTGGAAGTTGAATTCGATGACACGCCGCCCACCAGTTTCTCAGCCTGCAATGCTGAAGTACTGGCCTATGCGCCGATAGGCGTGGGCGATATCAACTACACCTGGTCGACCAGCAACGGCATCACGGGTGATGGCCCGCTGGCGCAAAACCTTTGCGCAGGCAGTTACATCACCTATGTGATCGAAGACGACAACGGTTGTACGGCTATAGGCCGCCACCTCGTGCCTTACCCGGAAGACGGTTGTTTGCAGGTGCGTCCTGTGATCACCCCTGCCCAGGCCGACGGCAATAACGACTACACGCTCATTACCTGTATCGAATCTTTTCCGAACAACACGTTCGAAGTGTATAACCGCTGGGGCCAGTTGGTGTATGAAACAACCGGTTATAACAACGGCGACCACCGTTGGGAAGGCCTCACTGCAAGCGGACAATTGCTGCCCGACGGTGTGTATTTCTTCGTACTCAAGTACAAAGACGACAACAACAACGATCAGGTTCTGAAAGGCTATATCAACCTGCTCCGCTAACCCTGGTTTAAGGACTATTTGGCTTTGACCGTTGGCTGTCTTTTGCGTTCAATAGTTTGGTTTTTAAAAATTAAAACTGGCAAACTATTTGTAATGTGTCAAGCAGCCAACGGCTAACAGCCAAGCACAATTTTCAAATCCACTCCCATCATATCGATTACTATGAAAAAGATATTCTCTATCCTCCTTTTTACACTTTCTGTTTTCGCAGCCACGGCACAGGAACAGGCGGTGTACTCCCAATACCAGATTTTCCCCAACCTCATCAATCCCGGCGTAACGGGTTTTGACAACAACTACCTTTTCCTGATCAATGCCCGCAGCAGTTGGACCGGTTTCCCGGGTTCGCCAACCACTTACACCTTCATGTACAATGGCCCGGTGGGCGACAAACTCGGTTTGGGCGGCAGCTTGTTTGCTGAAAAAATCGGCTCGCAAACGGTTACCCGTGTTCAGGGTATTTATTCGTTCCGCTTTCAGGTGCAGCGCGCCAAAATCGGCCTGGGTCTGACCACGGAATTTTTGCGCCGCCGTATTTCCGGCGATGTGCTGAGCAACCCGATCGTAGATCCGAACGACGGCGCCCTGGAAGGCTCGGTCGACGGACAACGCTTGTTTACCTCTTCCTTTGGCGCGCATTTGTTGTTCGACGAAAAAGTGTTTGCTAGCCTGGTGCTACCTACGGCCATTCGCGCCCGCCTGGATGAAATTCCGCTCGACGATCCCAGCCGCGAAAACGGCTCCGGCATCCAATATTATATTTTCCAATTGGGTACTATCGTGGATATTCCCAGCCAAAACTTCAAACTGGTACCGTCCATCGCCATTCGCAACGTACGCGATGTGCCATTCCAGGTTGACCTGAACCTGCAGGGCCGCTTCCTGGAAGACAAGCTTATCGCCGGCCTGACCTATCGCCCCAGCACGGGTGGATCGATGGCATTCCTGCTGGGCACCCGCTACAACAATTTTAACCTGTTCTACTCCTACGATGTGTCGTTCGGACCCTTTCAGCAGTACAACAGCGGCTCGCATGAATTCAGCGTAGCATATATGTTCGAACGCAAGAAACCGCGCGTTCCGCTCGAAAACACAAACATCTACCAGCAGAATCAGTGATCCTGCCGGTGTTGTTTAAAGATAGATGTCTTTAACAATTGGTTTTTGGGATGGCCTCTCCGCGAAATGTCGCCGGGGGGGCTTTTTTTTACCCGCCGTAGCCTTGGCGAAGGCGGGTTGTTGCCGATTACGGATGACTGATTTACGAATTACGAATTACGAATTACGAATTACGAATTACGAATTACGAATTACGATTGGTTCACCTTTCCGAAATATGCATGTTCGCAACTTTTTCAAATTTTGAAAATAGGCACGCAACTATCCTAATCCTGAATGGTGAACCAATCGTAATTCGTAAATCGTAAATCGTAATTTATAACCCGGTAAACGAAATAACCTTTATATAGGCGGATTGTCACAGATTTTTTACCCATTCAAACAACACGGATGTCCTTAGAAATTACCCTACTCGTTTTGCTAGCGGCCTTGCTGCATGCCTGCTGGAATTACATGGCAAAAACGATCCCCAGCGGCGCGCCCTTTGTGTGGCTGCTGGCAGTAGTGATGTGTATTTTGTGGTTGCCTGTTGCCGTAGGCTATGTTTACCTGTACGGCTTCGACTGGTCGCTCCAAAACCTGGGTATTTTGCTGGTAAGCGGGGTGTTGCACCTTGTGTATTTTTTGATCTTACAAATTGGCTATCAAAAAGCTGATTTGTCGGTGGTGTATCCACTGGCGCGGGGCAGCGGCCCGGTGTTTGCAAGTATGGCAGCCGTTCTTTTTTTGGGCGAACATATCAGTCGGAATGCCCTTGTAGGACTTTGTCTGGTGGTGGCTGGGGTGTTTTTGATAACCGGCTTGTTGAGTGCGCGGGGAAAAAGTACGGCGGTAAAAACAGGCCTGTGGTATGGGCTGGTAATTGGAGTGCTGATTGCAAGTTATACCGTTTGGGATGGTTTTGCCGTGCGGGATATGGCCATTGCGCCCATCTTGCTGGAATACAGCACCAATCCCTTGCGGATCGCTGCCCTGGCTCCGGTAGCCCGGAAAAAATGGCCCGAAGTACGGTCTATTTGGAGTAGCCATCGTTGGAAGATCGTAGTGATCAGCATCATTGCCCCACTGGGTTTCATTTTTGTACTTTATGCATTGCGGGTTGCACCGGTGCATCTGGTGGCGCCCACCCGCGAACTGAGTATTGTGCTGGGTGTAATTTTCGGTGCAAAACTGCTGACCGAGGAAAATTTCAGGTCGCGGCTGGTGGGTTCCCTGCTGATTGTGGGCGGAATTGTATTTTTGTCATCGTAACCCGAAGTTTTTCTTCGGGAAAAATTCCGGGGGCTTATGTATTTCCGAATTTATGAATTGCAGCTAATCAACCCGTACCAAACCATAATTCCCGCATTTTTTAAATAAAAAAACACCACAACCATGGCCATTGCAAAACCATTCAACCTCCAAAAATGGATCGACGAAAACCGCCACCTGCTCCAACCTCCAGTGGGCAACAAACAACTCTACATCGGGAACGACGATTTTATCGTCATGATCGTCGGGGGGCCCAATGGCCGCAAAGACTACCACTGGGAGGAAGGCGAAGAATGGTTTTACCAACTTGAAGGCGACATTCAACTCAAGATCATCAACGACGCCGGCAAGCCCGAAACCATCGATATCCGCGAAGGTGATATGTTCCTGTTGCCTGCCCGGGTACCACACTCTCCGCAGCGGCCGGCCGGCACGGTAGGCCTGGTCATGGAGCGCACGCGCCACGAAGGGGAGATTGACAAACTGATGTGGTTTTGTGAAAACTGCGGTGAAAAGCTGCACGAAGCGGGGTTTCCGCTTAAGGACATCGGCACGCAAATTAAAGCCGCCATTCAGGCGTATGCCGCCGATGAAACAGCGCGCACCTGCAAACATTGCGGGACAGTGATGACGCTCTAAAGATTTTCAAAACTCCTTCCAGCGCTCCCAGTAATTCTGGTCTTCCACTTCCTCCAGAATTCCAATGTAATTGTGGTACCGGAGTTCGCTCACTTCACCGCTTTTTACTGCTGCCCGCACGGCGCAGCCGGGCTCATTACGGTGCAGGCAGGAAGCACCGAATTTGCAGTGTTCCGAGAGTGCAAAAAACTCCCGGTAACTGTGCGACACGTTTTGTGCATCCTTGTTGTTGAAACCCAGCATTTTGATGCCCGGCGTGTCGATCAGGAAGCCGCCAAAATCGAGCTCCAGCATTTCGGCAAACGTTGTCGTGTGCTGCCCCTTGCCGGAGTGATCGCTGAGTTCACCGGTGCGCAGCTCCAACTGTGGCTGGATGGCGTTCACCAAACTGCTTTTTCCAACCCCCGACTGTCCGCTGAGCAGCGTGGTTTTGTCTTTTAACACTGCGGCAAATGCCTCCAGGCCCTTGCGTTCAACCACTGAGGTGGCCAGCACTGTGTAGCCAATTTTTTCATAAATTTCCTTCATGGCAAAAAACGTGGCCACATCGTCGTCGTCGTACAAGTCGCCTTTGTTGAATACGATCGTCACAGGAATTTCATGCGGCTCCGTCATCAGCAAAAACCGGTCGATAAAACCGGGTTTCAGGTTGGGGTGCACCACGGTTACGATCAGCACGGCCTGATCAATATTTGCCGCCAACAGGTGCAGGTCATGCTTGCGCCGTGGCGACTGGCGCACCACGTAGTTGCGGCGCGGCAGGATCTGTTTGATCATGCCTTCGCCGGGCTGGCCGGGTTCAATCTCCACCCGGTCGCCGACGGCTACGGGGTTCGTGAGTGGAATGTCGTCGAGGCGAAATTTCCCTACAATGCGGCATTGCAGCACATCAGCGGTATCATCGATGCGGACGCTGTACCAACTGCCGGTGGATTTTATTACGGTTCCTGTCATAGTAACGCCGTCTGGCAGACGGCGTGCAAGTTTTATGAAAAAAGCGCCTTAGAGCGTGTTTGGGGCCAGAAAAAATTCCCAAACATGCTCTAAGCATGCGCAAATATAGAAGAACAAACGCCAGCATTCGAATACACCGACTGCCAGTCAGTGTTACCAAACAACAAATTCCGTCCGTCGGTTCCGTGCACGACCTTCTGCGGTCTCATTTGTTTCAATCGGCTTGCTTTCGCCAAACCCGACAAACCGCAGGCGCTCCGCAGCAATACCCTGCCGGATCAAATAATCGTACACTGCTTTTGCGCGGTTTTGGGAAAGTATTTGGTTGGAGGCATCATCGCCCACATTGTCGGTGTGGCCGCTGATCTGGATACGCAGGGTAGGCGTTTCTTCCAGCAAGCTAACCAGGCGGTTCAACTCGTTCGTAGAGGCAGGCAGCAGTTCCGCCGAGCCTGTTTCGAAAAATACGTTGCGCAAAACCACCGGGCGGGAAGGTGCAGGCCGGGCTACCGATTCATCCACATTGCCGATGGGTTCCAGCGCGATCTCGAGCAGGAAGGGTTTTTCAAAAGAGCTGGTTTCCAGCAGGTTGAAATTTTCAGAATGGAACAAATATTTCTCTTTCGATACGTTCAGCGCGTAATCGATGCCTGCCGGCAAACAAACCAAAAAGGAACCGTCGGGTTTGGTACGGGCTGACACAAAACTCTGTCCTGTTTTCAGGTCGGTGAACTCCACCTCTGCCACCAACGGATTGCCGGTTGAGGCATCCGTCACCCGGGCTTTGGCGTAGGTGACCGGTTGCGGGCGGGCATGCAGAGGCAAGTCAAACTGGTAAATGTCGATGCCTCCGGCATTGCCCGGTGGGTTGGCTGCAAAGTAGGCTGTGCGGCCGTCCAGGCTCACGGTGAGCGTCCCTTCCGACTCGCGGGTGTTTACCGGGTAGCCGAGGTTTTGGGGTTTGCCCCAGCTGCCGTCGGCCTCGCGGCGCACAAAGTACAGGTCGTTTTCGCCCATGCCTGGCAGGCCGTTGGATGTGAAATACAGCGTCTGGCCGTCGGGGTGGATGAAGGGTGTTTGTTCATCGCCGCGGCTGTTGATTTCGGCGCCGAGGTTTTCCGGGGGTGTCCAGCGGCCGCCTGCCTGCCGGGAGGTAAACCAGAGGTCTTTGCCACCCTGGCCGCCCGGACGGGTGCTGCTGAAAAAAATGGTTTTTCCGTCGGGACTGATGCTGGGTTGTGCATCCCAGTCTGCCGAGTTGATGGCCTTGCTGAACGGTACGGGCTTCGTCCATTCCTTGTTTTTCTGTTGAGACCAGTAGAGGTCGCAGCTGCCCTGAGAGCCGTCGTTGCGGCGGTTGCAGGCGGTAAACACCAACCAGGATCCATCGGCGCTAATGGTTTCGGCGCCTTCGTTCTGGTAGGTGTTTACGCCCTCCAGGTATTCGGCTTTTCCCCAGGATCCATCGGGTTGGAGTGTGCTGATGTAAAAATTCTCGTCGTAACCATCCCGCCGGGTGAAGATCATGGTGCTACCATCGGCGGTCAGGGCAGGCAGGTATTCGTCGGAGGTGGAGTTTATGCCATCGCCGACAGGTTGCGGATTGAAGGGTACCGGGTTTTTGACAGCTTCGGCAGCAAACAAACAGTTTTCGGCCAGCCGCTGGGCTTTGTACAGCAGTTCGGCATTCTTTACACCGGACTCCAGAAAATTATCGATGTGGGTGTGTGCTTCCAAAAACTTGTCTTGCCGCCATTCGGCAAGGGCCAGGTTGAAGGGTACGGAGGGATGAAACGTCGGATTGAGGCGCATTACAGCTTCAAATCCATGCTCGGCTTCTGCCCAATGACCGTTGTCGAAGTGGGTTTCGGCCCATGCCAGGCGAGCTTCGATAAACAGGGAATCGATGCGAATGGCCTCGTCAAAGGCACGCAACGCACGCGGGGCGTCGCTTTGCATCAGGTAGCGCCGGCCATCTTCGTATGCTTTTCGGGCTTTGGCCGTAGTGGTTTCGGCGGTGTTGAATTGTTGGGAAAACAAGGTTGCGGAGCAAAATAACAACGCGGCGAGGGCCAGGAATCGGCCTGTAGTAGCGGGGCTAAAAAGGAAGTTTTGATACATGATTATCCGAATTAAAGAGCAGCTGGTGCGGTAAATTTTTTCAAATTAGTGTTCTCCGGGCAGCGTTGGTAACCCCGGGTTCTGTTTTTTTTAAGATAAATACAGGATAGGGGGGTGATGAATTAAAAATACAACCGGACGGCAAACAAAAAAACTGCGTGGCAAAGCGCTTCAACAGAACGTGAAAAACGGTCTTGTGTTTTGCTATAGGCAACCGATGCAAACTTCGAAACATCATCTTTTAATTAACCCAGTTTTTTAACCTGAAATCTTCATAAGTATGACCCACCGTTTTTTAATTGCCGTTGCTTTTTTCCTCAGTTTTACTACCGCCACAAAAGCCCAATTTTCTGTCGGCGTCTCCGCCGGCGGGAATCTCACGTGCTGGAAATGGTTTTATAATGAGTTAAACCTGGATTTAGGCTATGACCCCGGTCCGGGGTTTCGGGCCGCCATTTTTACAGAGTATCAGCTATCCCCCGGACTAGCTATTCGGGCTGAACTGGCTAACCAGGTATTCGGCAACCGCCTCAAAGTAGAAGCCACCGATTCGAATGGTGGACCCACCGGTGAGGTTTCCACCTTGCGCGCATCCTATAACAGTGTGGGTGGAAGTCTGTTGTTGACGTTTTTACCACTAAAAAAACTGCCAAATCTGTACGTGCTTGCCGGCCCTGCCTTCGCATATGTGACACACGGCTGGCTGCGATTCCCTGCCGGCTATTTTGAAGGCCGGGACAAACCCTGGCGGGAACGCATAAGCCCGGATGATACCCTGGTTCGCCGCGACCAGTGGCTGGCAGAACTTGGTTTGGGCTATGCACATGCATTTGGGGCAAAAAACCGTGTCGCAGTGGAGTTCCGCTATCAGCATGGCCTGACTGGAATTGCAAGTTCCACGGTTATTGATTCCGGCATTCAAACGGTATTGCTCAGTGTAGCGTTCCAGCGGAATTTGTAAGTTTCCCGAATCAATACGCATGCCAGCGCTGCCAGCGTACCACTACCCAGATCAGGATGAGCACCATGCCGGCCAGGGCGACCGTGCTTACCGGCAGCATGGCTGCTTCGGCGGCGCCTTTTTGTTTGCTAAAAATGCCGAAAAGTGCCCAGGCAACGGCCAGTCCGTGAAAAACGTTATTGTAGCTCCGAACAATGGTGTTGGTAAGCAGTGTGCCGATGATGATCATGATCACTGCCCAGGTAGCTTCGCTCAAACCAGCGCCTTGCCAGCCAAGGGAAACAAGCAAAGCCGTTACATTGGCGATCAGGGCGATAGTGATCCAGCCCTGGTAGATGCCAAAGGGTGCGTGTGCCAGCCATTTCCCAAGCGGATCAGATTTGAAAAAACCAACTTCTGCGTGCGAATTCAGTTGCCACAATGCAACCAATAACAATACCATGATACCCACGGAGAGCAGCACCTGTTGCCAATGCCAGGCGAACATCCAGGCCATATTCAGCACGCAGGTGGCGGCGAACCAATAACCGGCCTTTTGAACGGCAGGCTCAATGCGGGCGCGTAGTTTGGCGTTGAACAGCGATACAAACTGCGCGCCCACCCAAGCCAGCAGCCAAAGGTAGATCACACCCCAAATCGAAAAGGTGAAGCCGGCGGGCGTGAACAGGTTGGGATACATGTTGGATAGTTCGGCGGTGCTTTTGCCATTAAGCGGCAGCGTTACGGCCAGGTAGTTGACGATCAGGACACCGATGAATGCGAGGATATTGAGTAAAAAAAGCGGACGCATAGGTAGATTCCATTCATTGAATTGCGCTAATATAAGGGGATGCGGAATATTGGCCGGACCGTTGAAGCGCATTTCCAGATTAGAGTATCTTTGATAGCATACCTAAAATGTAATTCCTGAAGTATGGCTCTGCGTTACTTAATTCTAATTGTTCTTTTGGCAATTTCCCCTTTTCGTCTCTTCGCTCAATGGACTTTGGGTGTGTCCGGCGGCGCCAATTTGAGCTTTCGCACCTGGGAAGTGCACGCGGCTTCCGGTAAAACAGGCTACAAGCACACCGCAGGCTGGAATGTGGCGGCATTTGCCGACCGAATTATTAGTCCCGCGCTGGCCGTTCGCCTTGAATCCGGCACCCGGCTCTGGCGAAACCGGATCACGTACACCTACACTACGCGTAATATATTAGGGAATAACTATACTGTGGAAAATCTGGACGACGAGTCCTATCTGGTTTGGTCAGCCAATTGTATGGCGCGCTTAACTCCCTTCCAGAACAAAAACCTGTATTTCCTTGCAGGCCCGGAGTTGTCTTATTTCCACCAAGGCATTCAAGGATATTCCAGTAACAAACCTGGCATTTATGATGAAGTGGTCCCCTGGGTTTGGGTCAACTTCGATAACTACCCAATCCGTCGTGTGTATTATCTGTTCAATTTCGGGTTGGGCAAATCCTTTAAACTCGGCCCGCACAGCCGCCTGCTGGTGGAATGCCGGTATCAGCGGGGTCCGGAAAATTTGAGCAAAAACGAGCTTATTTCGGGTAAAATGGATGCTTTACAGCTCAGCGTAGGCTTTGCCCGTGTTTTGGAATCAGGTAAACGCGCTCAATAATTTCACATCCGCACCCAGCCCGGCTAATAGTTGAACACCCACCGGCAGTCCGTTTTCAGGATGTGCACCCGCCGGCAAAGCCAGTGCCGGTACACCGGCCAGATTGGCCTGCACCGTGAAAATATCGGCCAGGTACATGGCCACCGGATCGTCCGATTTTTCGCCAATGGGCCAGGCTACCGTGGGAGCAACCGGCATGAGCAGAAAATCGTTGCTGCTCAAAATGGCCAGCGTTTGCTCCTGAATAAGCCGGCGCACCTGCTGCGCTTTTTGGTAATAGGCGTCGTAGTAGCCGCTGCTCAGCACGAAGGTGCCAAGCAGAATGCGGCGTTTCACTTCATCACTGAAGCCCTCGGTACGGGTCAGGCGGTAGGTTTCTTCCAGGTTTTTAGCACCCGATGCACGATAACCGTAGCGCACACCGTCGTAGCGGGCCAGGTTGCTGGAGGCTTCGGCGGTGGTGAGCACGTAGTAGGTGGGCACGAGGTAGTCGAGCATGGTGCCTTCGCCAAGTTTGGGCAACTCAACCGGGATCAATTGGTGCCCGGCCGATTTCAATTGTTCGATATAGGCCAGAAATACAGCCCGAACACCGGTATCCAACCCCGGGCTATCCAATACCTCCGGAATCCAGGCAATGCGGGAACTTCGCGACTGGGAACCTGCAATCTGCAACCCGTAATCCGCAACCGTGCTATCAAACGCATCGGGCCCGGCGCACACTTCCAGGAAGCGGGCAATATCGTCCGGATTGTTGGCCAAAAAACCGATCTGATCAAATGAGGATCCGTAAGCGATGAGGCCATGCCGGGAAATGCAGCCATAGCTCGGTTTAAATCCCCACAAACCACAAAATGCTGCGGGCTGGCGGATAGAGCCGCCGGTATCGCTGCCCATTGCCACCAGGCAGGTGTCGGCCTGCACCGATACGGCAGCGCCGCCAGAAGAGCCCCCGGGCACCCGGTCGGGGGCAGCAGCGTTGCGCACCGGGCCGTATACCGAATTTTCGTTGGAGGAGCCCATGCCAAATTGGTCGCAATTGGTGCGGCCGATGATGATGGCGTCTTCGGCTAAAATGCGCTCCACAGCGGTAGCGGAATACAGGGAGGTGAAGCCCTCCAGGATTTTGGACGCCGCTGTAACCTGGTGACCGGCGTAGCAAATGTTGTCTTTCAAACTGACCACCGCGCCAAACAGCTTGCCGAGAGGCTTTTTTTGGCGAAGCCGCAAATCCAAGGCATCGGCCTGCGCCAACGCTTCTTCAGCCCAAACCTCGACATAAGCGTTCAGCGATTGGTGCGTTTCAATTTGATCCAAATAATGCTGTACAACCGAGCGAACGCTGGTCGTTCGGGCGCGAAGTGCAGATTGGAGCGTGGACAGAGAAGTGAATTTGGGCATGCCTTGCTGGCTGTTGAATGCGGGCAAATTAAAAGCTAATTCTGTTGTTAATTAGAGCAAAACACAGCGGGATTCAGGCAAGAAGTTTAAATTTATAAAAAAAACTGCCATGATCCGTTTTTTACCTGCCGCGCTGCAATTGTTGATTTTGCTCCTGCCTTTTAAAACAGCTGCCCAGATTGTCGCCGATTCCCTCGATTGTTTTTACACACTGCCTCCCAATACCGGGATTTCCATGCAAGTTGCCTGGACATCTGCCAAGCACAAGGAATTTGCTGCGATGATTCCGATAACCGTCAACCTGAATCCGCAAACAGACAGCATTCCGGAACTGCTTGCCCAATTAGTGACCAATGTGGGAGAAGGGAGACTACTTTTTTTCAGAGGCGATGGCCCGGTCGGGGTTTCGCCCGATACGCTGTATTTCCCTTTTTTTCACTATTTCATGACACCTGTTGCAGGCGATGTGGATCTCGATGGGATACCGGAAATTGTATTGAATGGCTCAGACCGGTATATCCACGTATTTCGCCATTACACGCCGGGCGCCAATCCTCCAATGGAACACTGGATCACCTCAGATCTCCAGGTTCGAAATATTGGATTTCGGCCCTTGCTGGCAGATATGAACGGCGATGGCGTTCCGGAAGTGGTAGCCGGCGATGAAGTATTTATTTTCGATTTCAGCGATCCGGTGGCGCCAAAACTGCGCAAGGTGCTTGATGCGAATGGTTATTTTGGGGCTAATCAGATATATTCCGACCAATATCTCAGTGCACCTGCTATTGCAGATATTTTGACTCCTGCCGATTGCGGTGGCGACCCGGATTGTAATGGGCTTGAAATTGTGGCGGGTCCGGTAATTTACTCGGTCGATATCGATACTACGGATGGCGATGGGTTTCAAATTAAAGTTGTCTGGGACCTGAATGCCCAGGTGCTGCCGGATCGCTACGGCGACGGTTATACTGCCGTTGCCGACCTCAATCTCGACGGTATTCCGGACATTGCTGTAGACGGTATTAAAAACCCCAATACACCAAATCGCGAGCTGGGGGTTTATGTCTGGAACAAAAACGGTTTTTTAAAATTCATGCCCAGGCCGGAACCGGTAACTTCGAATTTAAATATTAACACCGGCTTTTTGACCATTGCCAATGTATTTGACGACCGCAAGCGCGGCCTGGCCAGAGATTTTCCGGAGATCCTTAGCTCCGGTAATGACTATCTCGTTTGCCAAAACCTGCACGGCACCTCATTCAGTAATTATTCAGCCTGGTGGTACCTGCCTGTGGCTGCAACGCATTGGGGCTCGGACGCCACGGCATTTGATTTTAACGGCGACGGCTACGCCGAAATCGTTTGGGGCGATGGCCGGAACCTCCGTATCCTGTACGGGGGGCACCTGCCTTTTCCCCCCGGGGTAGATCCGGAGCGAAACTGGGCTTCCATCCCCAACATTAATTATGGCTTCGAAAATTACCCCGTGGTGGCGGATGTGGACAATGACGGGCAGGCAGAAATTGCTGTTTTGGTGCGTGATTCATTTATCAATTCCTTCGATGATACCGGCTGGGCCTTCCGCATTGTCGAAAGCGCCGGTTTGCCCTGGCCACCCAGTCGTCCGATCTGGAACCAGTGTACTTACAACATCGTCAATGTAAACGACGATGCCAGCATACCCGCTCAGCCCCAAAAGCAATGGCTGGAGTATCCGAATCCGGGAAGTGATTTCCGGCCTCTGAACATGCACCTCGGGCAGTTGCCTTTGTTGGGCCCCAATTTTTTACCGGTTTTCCCGTTGCCGGATGCCAGTGTGTCGGTAGACAGTGTCGGCTGTGCCCCCAACAGCTTCAAAATTTATCTTCAACTGTGCAACACAGGCGATGCCAAGCTCCCGCCCGGTACCTCGGTCCAGTTTTATCTGGATAATCCGGCCAGTTCCGCTGCTGCCAAATACGGCCCGCCGTTGATCGTGCCGTTCAACCTCCCCGTCGATACCTGCCTGACCTGGACGGCGGTTTTGCCCATGCCGCCAAACGGAACGCTTTGGGGCGTTATCAATGACAACGGCACCAAACCTGCACCATTCGACCTGGCTGTTGATTTCCCTTCGACAAACCGGCCGGAGTGCGATTACACCAACAACCTGTTTTCCACCGTGGTGGACTTCAGCAGCCCCATGCTGGATCTCGGCGCCGATCAGGCCGTTTGCCCGCAAACTGCTGTTTCGCTGGATGCCGGAGCCGGGTTTTCAACATATCAATGGCAGGATGGCGCGACTGCGAGTACCTACCAGGCTCAGGGCCCGGGCACCTATTGGGTGCAGGCCTGGGATTTTTGTGGAAACATGTTTGTGGACTCGATCACCCTGACGCCAATTCAAACGCAACCTTTCGACCTTGGCCCGGATGTCCTATTGTGTGCGGGTGATTCGTTGCAACTCGACTTCCCGGGATTTGACCAATTGGATTGGGCTACTTCCTCAGGCATGCTTTGCAACAATTGCCCATCGCTCACCCTACAACCCACGGGTACGCAAACGCTCTGGGCTACCGCAAGCAGCGGTGTTTGCACATTGCGTGACACATTGATAATTCAGGTAAATGCTGTACCGGAGCTGTCCGCAAAGGTTACTGCTACCAGTTGCGGTGCGAGCAATGGGGCTATTGACCTACAGATTGACCAGGGCACGCCGCCTTACCAAATTGGCTGGTCGGGTGGGCTTGGCGGCACTCAGCCGTCGAATTTACCTGCGGACCAATACACCGTGACGGTTTCCGATGCAGCTGCCTGTTCGACGGTAGCAACCTATGACATCGCCGGAAGCAGCGGCCCGCAGGTTGAAGATGCCCAACTTACGCTGGTAGCTTGTTTTGGAGAAAATACAGGCCAGATCGCCGTGCAACTTAACGGTGGGGTAGCACCCTACCAATTCAACTGGTCGACGGGTGCGGGCGGAGCGTTGTTGCCGGATTTACCTGCCGGAGATTACGCTTTGACGGTCACCGATGCCAACGGCTGTTCGACAACGGCCGGGTTTACCGTGACGGAACCGCCAGCGCTTTTTCTGCAGGCACAAGTGGATTCGACCGATTGCAGCAGTACCACCGCTTCGATCGCCGTGGATGGGCAGGGCGGTACGGGGCCGTACGCCTATGCCTGGAGCGGTGGGCAGCAGGTTTCGGCATTGAATGGTGTTTTGCCGGGTACTTACACCGTTACCGTGAGTGACGCGCAGGGTTGTACGCTGGCGCAAACCTTCGTTGTGCAGTCGGGCGGAGCGCCGTTTTTTACGGGAAATCAGCTTACGCCGGTAGCTTGTTTTGGAGAAAATACAGGCCAGATCGCCGTGCAAACTGATGGTGGGGTAGCGCCCTACCAATTCACCTGGTCGACGGGCGCGGGCGGAGCGCTGTTGCCGGATTTACCTGCCGGGGATTACGCTTTGACGGTCACCGATGCCAACGGCTGTTCGACAACGGCCGGGTTTACTGTGACGGAGCCGCCACCGCTTGCGCTTTCCATCCTTCCCGATGCTGTTCCATGCGCCGGGATGACCGGTGGTTTGGCGGCAATAGTGCAGGGTGGGACACCTGGATATGCCTATGCCTGGGATGCCGGTTTTTCAGATCAACATCCTACCGGATTGCCGGCAGGGCAATATGCCGTAACCGTGACCGATTCGTCGGGCTGTTCAATTTCAACGGATTTCCTGCTGCCGGAGCCGCCGCCGTTGAATGTTCAGGGGACAATTAGTCCGGTGTTGTGCACGCAGCCAGGCAGTATTTCGGTAGATATCCAGGGCGGCACAGCGCCGTATGCTTATGCCTGGAATACCGGACATGTTGAGCCGGTGCTCGACGGACTGACCGCCGGTGCGTTTACAGTGACGGTTTCGGATGCGAATGGCTGTTCCTCGGCACAAGTTTTCACCTTAGTTGCGCCGGCTGTTCCGCTGGTCAGCGATACGGTGCTGACCCCGGTCCGTTGTTTTGGCGAGAGCTCAGGGGAAATCCAAATCGCCCTGGAAAGCGGTACTCCGCCCTATCAAATCCAATGGTCCAATGGCAGTACGGGAACTTCTGTTAGCGGGCTTTCGGCCGGCACGTATACGGCTACCGTTACCGACTCCGGTGCTTGTAGTTTTACTGTGACGCTCAATCTTACGCAGCCGGAAGTGCTGGAAGCATCGGCGCTTACAATAGCCGACACCTGCCAGCGCCAAACCGGCGCAATCGACCTGAGCGTTACCGGCGGCGTGCTGCCCTATGGCCTGCTGTGGTCCGACGGGCAAACGACCGACGATCGACAATCGCTGGCTGCAGGGAATTGGGCATTTACCCTCACGGATGGCCACGGATGCGTGTTTTCCCAAACGGTAGCGGTGCCCGCAGTGGAGATCCAGCCGGTATTCAGTTTGTCGGCAGACACCGTCACCTGTACCAGACCGTTGGCAGGGCTGGAGGTCGTGCCGGCACCGGGTAGTTGGTTTTTTCAATGGAAAACACCGGGCGGAAATCTGTTGAACGGTGGGCAGCAAAACGTCGGGGTTTCCGGTACTTACCAGGTTACAGTAACAAATGCCGAAGGCTGTTCGGTTGCGCAAAGCATAAACGTCGTGGCCGATACGGTCGCACCACAGGCGAATATTGCAACAGCGGGTATCGTGTACATTCCCTGCGATCAGGCACCCGTGTTGCTCGTAGGCTCGAGTACATCAGCCGGGCCGGATATTGAGACAGGCTGGTTTTTACAATCCAATGGGCAAAACAATTGGGATACGTTGGCAACCTCCATAGTGGCGAATATTCCTGGAATTTATCTGTTTCAGGTACTCGATAATGGGAATGGCTGCAAAACCACCGATACCGTGGAACTCCAGCTACTGCCCGGTATAGATGCCCTTGCGCTGGAGGTAGATTCAGTATCCTGTTTCGGGCTGCGCGATGCGGAAATCCGGGTTGATTCGGTAACGGGTGGTGTCCCCCCGTATTCGTATTCCATTGACCAACAACCGTTTGGCGCCAACACCGTTTTTCCCGGTTTGGGCGCCGGAACCTATGCCATTGCGGTGCAGGATGTGGAGGGTTGCACTTTTGAGACCAATGTGATTTTGGCGCAGCCGGATTCTTTTTATGTGACACTTGATGCCTCTGGAACCACCTTGTCGGAGGGCCAGTCATTGCTCCTGAAGGCCCAAGTACTTCCACCCGGATTTGCCTGGGCCAACATCGAGTGGTTCCCACCCGGCTTGTTTGCCAATCCCTTGTTGCTGACTCAACTGGTGAAACCTGCGGAAACCACGCAATTTGAAATTGTGGTCAGTGATCAGCAAGGTTGCACGGCTGCGGCCGGGGTGTTGGTGCAGGTGGAACAAACAGGTGTTTACCTGCCCAATGCCATTTACTCCGGCCGGCCCGACAATGGGGTGTTTACCGTATTTGCCGGAGCCGATGTGGAAATGGTGCATCTCCTGCGCATTTTTGACCGCTGGGGCGAGTTGTTGTTTGAGCGCAGGGATTTTTCACCCAATGATCCTGCGCAGGGCTGGGACGGCACATTTCGGGGTGATGTTGTAGCGCCCGGCGTTTATGTGTACTACCTGGTGATAAGGTTGGCCAATGGCAACGAACTGGAGTTGCGTGGCGATGTAACGGTGTTCCGGTAAGGCGGTTTTTCCGGCGTTTAAAATGGAAATGCGCGGCGAGGTGTAAACGGCATGCTGAAAACTTGGCAACTTGCGCGATAAACCAGTTTATTTGATCTTCAAAAAATCCGGAGATTGAAATTCCATGTGCTTTCCAAATAAAAAATGAAAAGTGCCAAATTTTGAGTGATGGATTCGAGTTAAACCACTGTGGGTGAATCGAATATTCATCATTTATCGCTCATCATTCATCATTACCAAAAAATGCATTTACCTGTCCGATTTATGGCAAAATTTAACCTGACGCTACTCAGCTACTTCGTCTTTTTGCTGGCGCTCAACGCCCAACCGGGCGACCTGCCCGATGCACGGGCGGGAAAGTGCTATGCCAAATGCCTGGTGCACGATAAGTTTGAAACGATTACGGAACAACTGATGCTCAAACCGGCCTCTTCGGAAATGACGGTTGTTCCGGCCACTTTTGAAACCATCACAGCGCAATACGCTACCCGGGAAAGTTACCTGCGCCTGATCGCCGAACCGCCGGTTTTTGAAACGGTGGAAGAAAAAATCCTGATCGCGCCGGCCGGCCAAAAAGTTAATCCGGGCTCCTATGAAGCGGTGGAGGAACAGGTGCTGCTCAAGCCGGCAACCAAGTACTTCGTCGTCAGTGAGGCCCAGCTTGAAACGGTGCAGGAACCCATTGAGATTGAACAGGCTTACATGCAGCTGGAGGCTTTGCCCCGCATTTTTGAGCCGGTGCTCGAACGGGTGGAAGTGCGCCCGCCTACGACAAGGTGGGTGCGCAAAAAAGCCGATCGCGACTGCCTGAGTGCCGACCCCGACGATTGTTTTGTGTGGTGCATGGTGGAGGTGCCGGCACAATACCAAATGATCTACCGGCAGGTGGATATGGGCTGCGACGGCAAGGGGTCCAGCGATTGTGGCCTGTACCAGCCGGTAGAGGCTAAAACGAAAAATATGCCGGTACAAAAAGTGATTGTTCCGGCAAACGCCCGCGAGTTGGTGGAGCCTGCGGAGTACATCACCATTACAAAGTGGGTGCTCA
This sequence comes from Lewinellaceae bacterium, assembly GCA_020636075.1. Lineage (GTDB taxonomy): Bacteria > Bacteroidota > Bacteroidia > Chitinophagales > Saprospiraceae > M3007. The sequence continues at coordinate 271,665 of JACJYO010000004.1, forward strand.
AATCCGGTGCATCCGAACCCGCCGCCACCGGTGCGGCCGAGTACAAAACTGTCGTTAAAAAACTGCTGAAAACACCCGCCCATGTTCGGGAAGAAACCGTGCCGGCAGTGTATGCACCTATTCAGCGCAAGGTGGTTAAAACACCTGCCACCTTCGTGTCGGAGCCGACGCCGGAGGAACTGATCACCATTACCAAGCGCAGGCTGTTGCGCAAGGGTGGCTTTTCGGCCTGGCGCGAAATTATTTGCAGTGAAAAAATGACCGGGTACACTATCCGGCAGATCCAGGAGGCCTTGCGGGCACTAGGGTACTTTCAGGGCACGATCAGTGGCACGATGAACACGCAGACCAAAACAGCCCTGGTACAGTTTCAGCAAGAGCGCGATTTGCCTGCCGACGGCAATGTGGATTTTGAAACTTTGAAGGCGCTTGGTATCGGTTATTAACCCGGGCACGCAGCCTTTGGCGTGAGTTCAAATTTTTGTTAAACCTGAACGACGATATGGCAGGTTTGCAGGGCTTTTAGAAAATTTGCACGGTTTTTGACAAGTAGTCGAGCATTAAAACCTCCCGAAGTGGCGTGCTGTAATTTGAGGCATCCAATTAACTGTGAATCTTACGCCTTTCGGGCAAAAACAACCTATACCAGATAACAATCTATGGACACTGGCCTGACCCAATACATGGTGGTTTTTACACTACCTCAGCCCCTGACCGAAGCCTTTATCAGCCAAATCCCGCAACAGCGACAAGCCGTAAATCGGTTGCTGCACTCCGGTAAAATCCTGAACTACGCGCTTTCTTTGGAAACATCTACCCTGTGGTCGGTTTTTTCTGCCCATTCTGAGGCTGAGTTGATGGAACTGATCTCCTCGCTTCCCCTTACCAGTTACATGAAAGTTCATATCAGCGAACTGACATTTTTCCAGTCGGCCAATGCCTTTGCCCCTACCTTTTCGGTAAACTGAACCCTTCCATCAGGTATTGTGGAAATTGCTTTAACCGCAAGATTACTTGGCGTAATCGGTGCACAGCCTTTACTTTTGCCGGAGGTTTTTTTAGAAAAAAATGCTTACCAAAATGAAAACATTACTTGCACTTGCCTGGTTTGGAACGCTTTTGTTGTTGTGTCAGACTGTAGCCGCACAGCCGGAACTTGTATTGGAGCCTGAATTGGACAACATCTTCAGCCGGCTACAGCAGTATGAACCCTTGAACGTCATAATTGAAACGGACCTGAAACGGCTCCGGAAAGAACGGAACAATGAAAAGTGGCAGCCTGCTACGTTTAAAATTATGGTCGGTGATTCGGTGGCATTTGAGAAGGCGGTTAAAGTTGCCACCCGGGGAAATATGCGGAAAAAAACCTGCGACTTCCCACCTGTGAAAATCCGTTTTTTTGAAGAAAAACCCTACAACGACAGTATTGCCGACATCAACCAGCTCAAACTGGTGGTGAATTGCAGGTACTCCGAGGCAGACGAACAACTCGTCGTGCTCGAATACCTGGCCTATGAGCTGTACAATTTGCTGACGGAGGAAAGCTTCAGGGTGAAGTCGGCCAGTGTCAAGTTTGTTACTCCCGGCCGAAAGCGGCCTGACATGGATGGCAAAGCATTCTTCATTGAAAGTGAAAAGGAGATGGCTTCCAGGCTTGGCGGAAGGCCGCTGAAACCCCGGATTATCACCCCCAGGATTATGGATTCGGTATCTTTTGCCCGCATGAGCGTATTTCAGTACATGATCGGCAACACCGATTGGGGTGTTTATACCCGCCATAACCTCAAGGTGGTGGGGACCGCAGAATCCAAGGTCATACCTGTGCCGTACGATTTTGACTATGCTGGATTGGTGGCTGCCGATTATGCAGTACCATCGCCGGACATTAAAGTGAACAGCGTCCGCGAGCGCTATTTTCTCGGCATGTGCCAAAGCGCCGAATTGTATCAGCAAGTCATTGACGAATTTTTGGCCAAAAAAGAACAAATCCTGGCGCACTGTGAAAATGCCCACGATCTGAACTATGGCTCCCGCAAGGATGCCCTTTATTACCTGAATGAATTTTTCTCCATTCTGGAAGACCCTGAGAAAGTAAAAAAAGAATTGCTGGAAAACTGTAACCGGCGTGTTCGATCCGACTAACCGACCTATGGAAGATTGGCAACTTGATTTTGAATGGTTGCGCGTGCAACACCTGGTACAAGATGCCATGCATCGCGATACCCTGCCCGATTTGAATACCGTGCTGTTCCTCATTGGGATTCAGGAATTGGGCCGTTGGAAAAAAAAGTTCAGCAAGGAGGAAAAGCAAGACCTGATGCACATCGCTGTTTGCCGGTTGTTGGGCTACGACGGCTATTACGAGTTTGTGGGGCGCGATGAAGACGGCTGGCCACATTGGCAGCAGGTGCGGGAACTGGCGCCGCAGCCCATTGCCGACCAGGAAAAATTGTTGAAGACCAATGCGGTGCGCTATTTTAATGACCTGGAAAAAGAAGCGCCATGAACTCAATACTCAATCTTTTTGCTCTGGGCTTGGTTATGCTGTGTCTGGGCAGTTGCCAAAAAAAAGCCCCACAGGTTTGGATTCATACCGACATGGGTGATATCCTGGTACGCCTGTACGATGAAACACCCCAGCACCGGGACAACTTTCTGAAACTGGTCGGTGAAGGATTTTATGACAGCCTGTTAATGCACCGGATCATTCGTGATTTTATGATCCAGGGAGGCGATCCCAATTCGAAAAATGCCCCATCCGGCATACTCCTCGGCGCCGGCAGCCCCGGCTACGGTATTCCGGCAGAAATCCGGGCGCCCACCGTGCGCGGCGCTCTGGCCGCTGCCCGCCTGCCCGACCAGGTCAATCCTTCGCGTGAATCCAATGGTTCGCAGTTTTTCATTGTGCATGGGTTACCACAAACCGATGCTTCACTCGATGATTGGGAACAGCGCCTGGGCATAAAATTCAACCCCGAACGCCGGGCGCTTTACAAGGAAAAAGGCGGGACACCACAGCTCGACGGACAATACACGGTGTTTGGTGAAGTGGTCGAAGGCCTGGATGTGCTCGACAAAATTGCCGCAGTGCCTCGCGATTCGAACGACCGGCCGCTGGAAGATTTGCGGATGTGGATGGAGGTGAAGTGAGAGTTGCCCCTACCTGAATCTTACTTTTCCAATTTCAAATTTCCAATCTGACATTTCAAATTAAAGGAACTGCACAAAGTGGTAAGTTTCAGTCAATTTGAAATGTCAAAAGAAAAATTTGAAATTGGAAAAGTAACGCACCACTGAAGGGCTTATTTGAGCTCGCCCGGAGCCACCGAAACCTGCTTCAAACTCCCATCGCGCAGCACCCAAAAACTGAGCGTTCGGCCAATGGTATGTTCATCCAGCGCTTTGTGCAGGGTATCGATGGAGTCCATGGGGCGACCTTCCAGTTGCACGATCACATCACCGGCCAGAAGGCCTGCTTTTGCGGCCGGACCGTCATTTTCGATATTTTGGATCTGAATACCGCCCTTGCTGTTCAGTTGCAGGGTGGTGAGCCACTTCGCCGGTAATTGTACCGTTTGCGCAGCAATACCGATGTAGCCACGGCGGACGCGGCCTTCCAGGATCAGTTTGCCCACGACAAATTTGGCCAGGTCGGCAGCCACGGCAAAACAAAGGCCCTGGGCAGGCAGGATCACGGCGGTATTCACCCCGATCACCCGGCCCCGGGAATCGACCAACGGCCCGCCGCTGTTGCCCGGATTGAGCGCAGCATCCGTTTGGATCACATCGTCGATTAGGCGGCCGCTCTGGCTGCGCAGTGTGCGCCCCAGGGCACTGACTACACCGGCGGTTACGGAATATTGAAAGCCGAACGGGTTGCCGATTGCGATGGCGATTTGCCCGACTTGCAGGCTTTTGCTTTCACCAAAACCAACCGTGGCCAGGTTGTCGCCTTCAATTTTAACTACAGCCAGGTCGGTGGCCGGATCGTCGCCAACTACCTGTGCCTGAAAACTGCGGCCATCCTGCAGCACGCCTTCGATGCGTTCGGCGCCATTCACGACATGACTATTCGTCACCACATAGCCATCGGTGCTGATGATAAATCCGCTACCGGTGCCCCCGCCAGGCGCCTGCTGTTGGCGGCGGCTGGCTTGTTTTTTGTGCACCTTGAGGTGTACTACGGCATTGCTGACCTGTTTGGTGACCGCAACTACAGTTTGGGAATAACTATCCAATAAACCCAGATCACTGGTCGGGGAGGTGTGATTTTGCGTCGCTTCGTTTTCGGGAGCAGGCCCTTCGGCATAAATTGCTTGAAACATGACAGATTGTGTTTTGCGGTTGACTACAGGCAAGTTAGCCGATAGTGCAACGGTTGAATGGAATTGGGCCATTCGCTGTTTTCAGGAGATTTACAGGCGACAATTATGCCATTCGGGTTTTTGCGCCATTTTGGCAGCATGGCATCAATTTATTTAGAAAACACCATTTTAAAAGATCGCTTGATCCCTGGTTTTCTATTTTTACAATTGAACTAAAAAATCCGAATTTGGACCGTTACGGCATTATCGGCTACCCGCTCGGACATTCCTTTTCCCGGCGTTATTTCACCGAAAAGTTTGAACGCGAAGGCATTGGAGATTCCCGCTACGATGAATTTCCACTGCCGGATATTCAAGCTTTTCCGGACTTGCTGGCTGCGCACCCGGACCTGCGGGGCCTCAATGTGACCTTACCATACAAGCAGGCGGTCATGCCCTACCTTGCGGCACTCGATGATACCGCCCGGGCTGTGGGGGCTGTCAATACCATTCTGGTTGAAAACAACGGGTGTACTGGGTTTAATACCGATGTGATCGGCCTGGAACTGTCCTTGCAGCAATTGGATGGGGGTCGTTGGTTGAGCCCCCAACCGGAGCATACCGCCCTCATCCTTGGCACAGGCGGCGCGTCCAGAGCAGTGGCGTATGTGTTGGATAAATATGGAATTTCGTACCGTTTTGTTTCCCGAAAAGCGGGGGCTAATACGCAGCTGTTGTATTCGGATTTGGAGCAATTACCCTTCGAATCGATCCGCTGGATTTTCAATGCCACACCAGTCGGTACGTACCCCGATGTGGATGTTTGCCCGGATTTGCCGTACCATAAAATTCATGCTGCACAATTGGTATACGATTTGGTTTACAATCCTGCCGAAACACTACTTTTGCAGCGTGCCAGAGCACAGGGCGCCACGGTGAAGAATGGACTGGAAATGTTGCATTTACAGGCCGAAGCCGCCTGGGCAGTTTGGCAGAAAAAAATAAATGGAACGGATCTTCCGTTCTCCCTAACCAATTCAAGTCGGATTTGATGAGCGCAGATAAAAACCGGAATACGCAGAGTCCACAAACCGTGGTCGATTTTTCCAATACCGCCATTGCTTTTGCACACCTGAGCGATCAGGAATTGAAGAAAACGGCCTGGCTGTTTCGCCTGATCAGCCATCCCTGGCTGGCCCGAATCGGTACCTGGCTGGCACTTTTTGCCGTGAAATACCGGTTGCCCTTTGCTGAAACCATCGTTAAAAGAACGGTGTTCGAGCAGTTTGTCGGCGGGACCACCCTGCTCGACAGCCAACGCAACATCGAGCGCCTGGCAGCCAGCGGCGTGCTCACTGTGCTCGACTACGGCGCCGAGGGCAAGGAGTCGGAACTCGACTTCAACTACACCATGAACGAAAACCTGCGCGCCATCGATTTTGCCTCACGCTCGCCGCATATTCCGGTGGTGAGCAGCAAGGTGACCGGCCTGGCGCGTTTTGGTCTGCTGGAACGTATTCAAGCTGCTGTTAAACTGACACGTGACGAACTGAATGAATACCGGAATGTGCTAAAACGCATCGACGCGATTTGTTACCATGCTGCGCAAAAAGGGGTTTCCATTTTTATTGACGCCGAGGAAAGTTGGATCCAGGATTCCATCGATCACCTCGTCTGGCTCATGATGAAACGCTACAACCGCGAGCGCGTCGTCGTGTACAACACCTTCCAGCTTTACCGCACAGACCGCCTGCAATTTCTCCTCGAAAGTTATGATCGCTCGCGGGAGGCCGGTTTTCTGCTCGGCGCCAAACTCGTACGTGGCGCCTACATGGACAAGGAGCGCGCGCGGGCTGCCGAAATGGGCTACCCGGACCCGATCAATCCAGATAAAAATACCGCCGATGACCATTACAATACGGCGGTGCGCTTTTGCCTGGACCACATCACCCACGTGGCCTTGTGCAATGCCAGCCACAATGGCGACAGCGCCAAATTGCAGGCCGAATTGATGGAGCGCAAAGGTATTCCGCACAATCACCCGCACATCATGTTCAGCCAGCTCTTCGGGATGAGCGACAACATTACCTTCAACCTTGCCGAGGCTGGTTTTCGCGTGTCCAAATACGTGCCCTATGGCCAGGTACGCGATGTGATTCCCTACCTCATTCGCCGTTCGAAGGAGAATACTTCCGTGACGGGCGATGCCGGGCGTGAGCTTACCCTGATCAATCAGGAACTGAAGCGCCGGGGGATCGGGTAAAGTCGAAAGGCAAGCAGAAACTATCCTAAATTTTTGCTTAAAACTGACCTCGGAGAGGTCAAATATTTGTAGAAACATATCAGCATCACGTTACTCGACCTCGGTACCGGCGTGCGTTGGCAAGTTATACTCGTCAGACGACTTTGAGTCGTCAGACGAGGTTCTCGCTGCGGTCTGACGACTCAAAGTCGTCTGACCGCTAATCCATTATAACCACCCAACGCACGCCGGTAGAGAGGTCGCATTGGAGAGAAATGCGCGATAATTATTCGACTTCTCCGAGGTCGCAGAGTTTCATTAAGTCATTGATCTACAAATATTTGACTCCTCCAAAATCAGTTTAATAATCCGGGATGACACATATTTACATCTTGCCTTTTACATTTTGACTCTCCTGTTCATACCCGGCCAGCAAGGCTAAACAGCCCCACATCAGCGCCGCTACCCGGGCATCGTGCAGAAAATTGTTTGCCAGCGCATGCAGGAAAAAACTGAGCAACGCCAGGCTGGGCAGTAGCCAGGTGGTTTGCCGGGTTTGCATGAACAACCGAACACCCCGCCACAGGCTGAAAATCACCAACGATAGCCAAAGTACCAGGCCTGGCCAGCCCGTTTCAGCCAATGCTTGCAAATACTCCGAATGCGCGCCGCCACCGCGGCCGTAGTTGTCAGGTCCCCGTTTTTGAACCGGAACCTGAAGGCTAATCCGGGTCATTTCTTCCGGATGCTGGTACGGGAGATATTGGAACTGAAAGGTGCCGGGACCGAATCCTGTCACGGGCCGGTCGACAGCCATGCGCAGGGCACAGGCGTAGCGGTTGAGGCGTTCTTGTGTGGAGACATCCGGTTGTATTTTTTTTTGAAAAAAAAGGCCTGTGCACAGTGCCAAAACTCCAACTGAAACTCCCCAACGCCAATATTTTCGGAAATACAACGCCAGGCCAAAGCACCCGGCCAGGATCAGGCTTAACCAGGCTGCGCGGGACGCTGCCAGGATGAGGGCGATCAGGTAAACGCCGGCCTGCAACGGGATTAGCATACCCTTGCGGTAAAATCTGGAATTATTGAAAGGTTGAAGGCCGAGACAGCATAGCACCATCACCAATACCGCACTGTACACGGTGTGGTCCGAAAAAAACGGCATCGGCGACAGCAAGGCCTGATCGGCGCGAAAGTGGAAAAAGGCGTGGTGGCCAATCGTGTACGCCACAACGCCAACCATCGACCAGCTAAACAAACGCAACAACCAGGGCCACATGGCCGGAAAACAAAGCAACCCGGCAAAAAATACCCACCACTGTCCGGCGTCTACCAACACATATTTCCAGGATACAACCGGCATGCTGGAGAACAACGATGCAAGCACCTGCCAGCCCACCCAACTTCCGGCAAGCCAAACAAGAGTGTTCGGTTTGGGCAAATTCCTGTGGCGGACTAATGCAACTGCCAGCCCAATTCCTGCCATAGCGATCAATGGCTCGGCAGGGACAGTGAGTTTCCAGGCGCCAAAGTCTGCCTCCACCGACCAGGGTAAAAGCAAAAAGAGCAACTGGTACAACCGAAACAGCCAATTGGGTACAGCATCAACTTGCATCGGGTGAAGATGGCCCGGATTTGCAGGATTTCACAGCATTGGATCGGCTAAATGTGTCCAGGCAATTTTGTTTTAAAAACAACAAAAAGTTTTGTATTTTTATCCCAAACAAAAAACATGCAACAAAAACTACCCTATATCCGCGGTCGCGGCGCCCAGATCAACCCTGTTTCGAAGTACGAAAAACTCGTGCGCGATGAACAACCCGTCGACTGGGCCCTGCAAAATGCCGAATGGGAAGAAACCGAACTCCGCACCGAATACCTTGAAACGCATCCCAAAACCATCCTCAACCAGGTGCACAGCGCCGATATTCCCCTCGAATGGAGCATGAACCCCTACCAGGGCTGCGAGCACGGCTGTATTTATTGCTATGCCCGCAATACCCATCCGTATTGGGGCTACAGCGCGGGCCTTGATTTTGAGCGCAAAATCCTGATTAAGCGCAATGCTGCCGAACTGCTGGAGAAAGAACTAAAGAAAAAATCCTGGAAGGCCGCCCCCGTCATGTTTGCCGGCAACACCGACATTTACCAGCCTGCCGAGCGCAAGTTTGGCGTTACCCGTGCCTGTCTGGAAGTGTTTTGGAAATACCGTCACCCGGTAGGTCTCATTACAAAAAACAGTCTGGTGCTGCGGGATCTGGATATTTTGAAAAAACTGGCTGCCGACAATCTGGTGCATGTAGCCCTTAGCATCACCACGCTCAACGAACCGCTCCGGCAATTCCTGGAGCCGCGCACGGCAACGGTGGCACAGCGCCTGAAAACCGTGGAAACCCTGACGAACAACGGCATCCCGGTTTTTGTAATGCTGGCGCCCATTATTCCCGGCCTGAACGAACACGAAATATTCAACATGGCTAAAGCAGTTGCCGATCGCGGCGCACTGAGCATTGGATTTACCATGGTGCGTCTGAACGGCGACGTAGGGCAGATTTTTGAAGACTGGCTCCGCAAAGCCATGCCTGACCGTGCCGACAAGGTGCTGAACAAAATCCGCGAAGCACACGGTGGAAACCTGTACGATCACCGCTCAGGGGTTCGCATGCGGGGCGAGGGGAAAATTTCGGAGATCATCCGTGATCAGTTCCGGCTGGCGAAAGCCAGGTTTTTTGCCGACAGGCAAATGCCGAAGTTTAACCTGGAATTACACGAGGGCTTTAAGACGGCACAACTGCGCTTGTTTTAGGTTCATTTACCACGGAGGCACGGAGAGCACGGAGATTTCTGCCTGCGGCGAATTTTTAATTAGACAGGATTTACAGGAAAAACAAGATTAAACACCTCAATCCTGAAAATCTTGTAAATCCTGTCTAAATGTTTTTCGCCGCAGGCGGAAAAAAACTCCGTGTCCTCCGTGTCTCCATGGTGAAAAAATTCAATCCCACACCCGCGCCAGCATCTCCAGCACCCATTCCTTCATGCGGGCATCGTGAAAATCGTACCAGGCTTCTTTAAGTGGGGAATCTTCCACCGTGCTGCGAAAATAGCGGAAGGGCTTTTTGCTGTCCAGCGCTTCCAGGAGGCGGTTGCGCAGCTGTTCGTCCTCGACGGTGAATACAAAATCCTCCATGATGTGGTAGGAATCCCTCGGGTCGGGCGGGTCGAGCACCACAAACTGGTCGGGCTCAGCAGCGGCGCGCGCTTTCACTTCTTCGATCAGATCGATGAATTCGCTTTCACTCCAGCGTTGCGGGTCGGGATACGACAGAATTTCCTTGGTCTGACGGTGCAGGTAGACGATTTCGCCGTCGTCGAGCAGGTCCATGATTTCGAAAAGCAGATTGTCGTCCATCGCCGAAAAGTACAACAAAAGCCCATGCAGAAACCTGCGCGCTGTATTTTTAGGGCAAACAATTGTATGCAAGACCTTCAGGAACTCTTCGGCATTTTCCCAAAACCCGGCCAGGTTGCCTGGATCGGGGTGCGGCCCGGGCGTCGGGCAACCCTCCAGGCACTCGAACAAGTGGAAGCCCGCAAAAGCGCCGGGCTCGCAGGCGACCATTACCGGGGCGGCCCGACCGGCAAACGCCAGGTGACCCTCATCCAGGATGAACATTTAACCGCAGTTGCCGGTTTATTGGGCGTCGCTGCCATCGATCCCGGGCAAACCCGCCGGAACATCGTAGTCCGTGGCATCAACCTGCTCGCCCTGCACAACTGCCGTTTCCGCATCGGTACGGCACTGCTGGAAGGCACCGGCTACTGCCAACCCTGCTCGCGCATGGAAACCAACCTTGGCCCTGGTGGCTACAATGCCATGCGCGGACACGGCGGCATCGCCGCCCGGATTTTGGAGGATGGCGTAATCAGTCTGGGCGATCCGGTGCTTTTTGTACCCTGATCTCCATTTTTTTGCAAAAACAAACGTCCTGTCATGCATATTCAACTCCGCCTTGCCCCCGATGGTCAGGCTATGATCGGCTCCAACGATGCCGGCGATGAACTCCGGATCGCATTACCTGAAATTGCCGGCGGTTCGGACGCCGGCGGCCTCCGGGCCATGCAACTGATGATCTTCAGCCTGGGCGCCTGCTCGGCCGTCGATGTGTTGTCCATTTTGAAAAAACAACGCCAGCAGGTGCGCGACCTGCATATCGAGATCGAAGCCCACCGGTTCAAAAAGCCGTTGCCAAATCCCTGGGAAACAGCCCATTTGGTGTTCACTGTCTTCGGGCAAGTGGACCAGAAAAAAGCGGAAAAAGCCGTGTCGATGTCCATTGATAAATATTGCAGCGCTTCAGAAACACTTCGGCTGGCAGGGGCTACGATTACCTGGGAGGCTCGGGTGGTGGAAATGGCGGCTGGTGGTTGATTTGATTCAACGTCGGCAGGGTTTACATAGTAATTCGATAAATGAGATTAGCGGTCAGACGACTTCAAGTCGTCGGACCGCGCGCATTGGTCTGACGACTCGAAGTCGTCTGACCAATACTATCTGTTTCCTATGTGAAACCGTAGAAACCCTGCCGACGTTCGTAGAAATGCAACTACCCTCAACCACAATGGTGCACCACTTTTCAAACTTCAAATTTTTCTTTTCCATTTTCAAATAAAAAGGATGCTCCCGATTTGGGAAGATTCATTGATTTGAAATGTCAAATTTGAAATTGGAGATTTGAAAAGTTGTACATCACCGCGAAAGTGGAAATTTACGAACCCACCTCCCGAACCACCTTTGCCGGCACACCATACGCCACCACCCCGGCAGGAATATTTTTGGTGACCACCGAACCCGCGCCGATCACACTGTTTTCTCCAATAGAAAGTTGATCCAGCACGGTAGCACCCGAGCCAATAGCCACGCCCCGGCCAATGCGGCATACCCCCGAAACAGTCACGCCCGGATTGATCCGCACAAAATCGCCCAAGGCAGTATGATGACCGATGCTGCAACTGCGGTTGAGCACCACAAAATCGCCCAAACCGGCATAGGGCGCCACCACCACACCCGGACTGATATGTACGCCCCGGCCCAACGCTACCGTCGACGGCACAACGGCTGTGGGATGCACGGTGCTGGCATACCGTTCGGGACCGATGTCAAATTTTTCCAGAAAAAACTGCACGATCGCCTGCCCCGAACGCCCGATGGAACCCAACAGGCAGGGGATATCGGGCTCCGGCTGCCAATCGGCCCACCAGATCTCGCGCGTTTCCACCCCCGGTGTGGCATAGGGCCAAACCCGGGAATCGTTTTGCTCCCGGGGCACATTGGCGATAATGTCCACCTGAAGTGCTGCATCGGGAAATTGCTCCCGCAAACAGTCCAGAAGAATGCTTACCGCGTAATTGCTTTGGCCAAGGATGTAGAATTTCATCGTTACCGGGTTTTGTCAATCAGCCGCATGGCGTTGTAGAATCCCAAGCCGCCAAACTCTGCCGGCGTCATGACCGGACGTTCGAAGATTTGGGCGAGTTGATGGATGCGTTTCAGCAGTTCGGAGTTTTGCGCCAGCACATTTTTGTCGCGATCGAAATACAGGTTGTCCTCCAGGCCGACGCGTACCCCGCCCCCTGCGGCAATGGCAATGGCATTGGCCTGTAATTGCTGCCGTCCGATGCCGCCAAGCGCCCACCAGCTGTCGGCCGGTAATTGTTTGACGGCGAGGCCGACTTCCGTCAGGTCCGTTTGCATGCCGGCCAGGTTTCCCAGGATTATGTTGACATAGTACGGCGGACCGATGATCTCCTTTTTTATCAAATAGTGCGCGTAATGGATCATGCCCAGATCGAATACCTCCAGCTCGGGGTGTACCCCAAAATCTGTCATTTTTTGCGCCAGCGCCTGGATCATATCGGGCGCGTTTACACTGGCCTGACGCGGGAAGTTCAGCGAGCTGAGGGTCAGGCTACCCATATCGGGCCGGAGTTCGATCGCTTCGGAGCGTTTGTCAAATTCATTAAAATCGCGGCCGCTGAGCGACAGGCAAATTACGAGTTCGGGGCAGTGTTTGCGGATGCCTTCGATAATATCCCGGTACACCGACTTGCGGTAGGTGGGCGCGCCGGTCTGTTCATCCCGGGCATGCAGATGGGCCAGGGTGATACCGATTTCGCAGGCGGCATGCACCTGTTCGACAATCTCGGACACACTGACCGGCACGTGCGGGGTCATGGCTTTAGTGGGGATCATCCCGGTCGGTGTGAAATTTAGGATGAGTTTATGCGTAAGGTCCATTGCAAAATTTTAACATCTTTGTCCGGGCCGAAACATTAAATTCCGGAAATTCAAGGGTCTTGCTGATCGGCAGTAAATATCAAGACTAAAGGTACCGCCAGCAGCGGTGAAATATTATGACAAAATCGTCTAAAAACAAACGAAAGAGCCCCCAACATCGAGCCGCCAGCACCCAAAGTTCTTCAACTGAAGCGGTGCGTCCGCCACGCCCTTTGCTGAATTTGCCTGCACCCTGGGCATTTGCAATAGGTTTAGGCATTGTGGGCGTGGTACTGGTCGTGTTGCGTTGGCATTTGCTGGAAATCCCGCTGGAACGCGACGAATCGGCGTATGCCTACATCGGCCGGCAAATACTGGAGGGAAAAATTCCGTACCGCGACATTTATGAAATGAAACCGCCGCTGCTGTTTTACAGTTATGCCGCGCTGGTCGCCGTTTTTGGGTATTCGTTGTCGGGTCTGCACTGGGCAGCATTGTTCCTGACGTTTTGGAACGCAGCCTGGGTAATGGCAGTTGGCAACCGGATACTGGGGCAATTTTACGGCTTTCTGGCCGGCTTGTGTTACGTACTGATCACGGCAAATCCGTTTACCTGTGGGATTTTGGCCGAATCAGAACTGGTCGTCATGGCTTTTGTCATGCCCGGTTTATACGCCTTGCTCTATTGGGAACAGCGTTTTCAGTCCGCCGAAAATACACCGCCTGCCCGCTCCTGGTGGTTGTTTGCTGGTGGATTTTTACTGGCTTGCGGTACACTGGTCAAGCAATCGGCCATCTTTTTCTTTGGACTCCCGGCCTTGCTGTTGTTGTTGCTTTTTTTGAAAAATAAACCCTTCGACTGGCTCCGCCTGCTCAGGCAGGGTGCCTGGGTGGCAGCCGGGACGGTGGTTCCTGTAGCCATCTGCTTTGGCCTGATGGCTGCCCTGGGCGCCTGGGATGATTTTTGGTTTTGGAATTTCAAATACGTCCAAACCTATGCTTCGGGCCTGAAACAAGACCTGTGGGCAGAAGCTTTCCGGTTTAATTTCAGTTTGCTGTACGATAATTTTGAAGTGTATTGGCTCCTTGCGGGGCTTGGGCTGGCGGCTTTGCTGACCAAAGGGTTGAGCGGCAAACACCGCTTGTTGCTGCTCGGCTGGTTGTTGGTATCGTTTGCTGCCGTGGCGCCGGGCCGCCGCTTCTACGGGCACTACTGGTTGCAGTTTTTTCCGGCGATGGCAGTTGTGCTGGCGGCGTTTTTTTATCATCTGGAAAAAGGCCTTGCGCGCTTGTTGCCCCGGTTGCAGGTGCGACCATTGGTGGCGGCGTTTACACTGCTGCTGCTGTTGTTTCCGATAGCGCGGTACAGCCCGACGCTGTTCCGGGGCGATACGCATCGCTTGCTGCGGTCCATGTTTCCGGGGAATCCCTATGCCGAGGACAAGGTGCTGGCTGATTTTATTTCAAAAAAAATGGAGACGGGAGATGAAATTGCCGTGCTGGGTTCGGAGCCGCAGTACTATGTTTATTTGAATAAAAATGCCCCCTCGAAGCACTTTTACATGGCGTTTTTGATGCGCCCGATCCCCGAAAGTGAAGGCTGGCAGCAGGAGGCCCTGGATTCGCTGCTGGCGAAAAATCCGCGGTTTGTCGTGTTCAATTTTGTGGAGTTTTCCTGGATGCCCAAGCCCAATTCCACCATGCTGTTTTACAACGATTCGTACAAATTTACCCGGCAAAACTACCGGCCCATTGCCTGGGCCGATTTGGTCAGCCCAACGGAAACCAAGTATGTACTCGACGAGACCCAGGCGTTGAATTTCAAACCCTCGGGCAGCCGGTACATTACGGTGTACGAACGCGTAGAACAGTCCGAATAACCCAAAAAAATATCCCAATATCCCAATATCTCAATATCGCAACACCCGAATGCAACCGGCATTTGATCAACCGACCATATTGACATTTGAGCCGCGCGGCTCCAGCGCGGAAGGCTACCTGACGGTGGCTGCTGTGCAGACGGATATCCCCTTTGAGATTCGCCGGGTATTCTGGACGTATTTCACGCCGCAGGATATCAGCCGGGGCCGGCATGCACATTACCAGACGGAAATGGTATTGGTGGCGGTGCACGGGCGTATTGAATTGACGGCCGAGATGGTCGATGGCGCTACGTTTCACTTTCTGCTCGACAAGCCTACGCGGGGTCTCTACTTTCCGCCGCTTTGCTGGCATACGATGACCTACTCGCACGATGCCGTCCAATTGGTGCTGGCTAGCACGCCGTATGATGCAGCCGATTATATCCGCGATTATGCTGTTTTTCGAAGTTTGCGGTAGGGTTGGAACGCGGATGACGCGGATCTGGCGAACGCGGATTTTCGCCGATTTCTTTTTTGCTTAACTCAAAAAATGGACAGGATTGACAAGATCAACAGGCTTTTATCAAGCCGGCTGCGCCGCCTTGTGTCGAATGCAAGTTGGTGAAGTAGACGCTAAACATGTGAATCCTGTAAATCCTGTCTAATCTTTCCAGGTAGGTTGTCCGTTTTCCAACTCACGGCGCATCCAACACCTGCACCGACCAGGCCGCGGGTTTGTCAGCAAACAGCACTTTCGTTTTGGCCCAGGTGGTCTGGAAAAGTTCAGATTGGCGGTATTGTTCGAGTGCCTCGGGACTATCCCAATAACTGAGGGTAAACAGCACGTTGGGTTCCTGTGTGCTTTGCAGCAATTCCATGTGCCGGCAACCGGGGAAGGCGCGGATACCGGCTTTGCTGTGTTCAAACACCTCGTTCAGAAAGGTATCCACTGCTTCCGAACGGAAGGTCATTTTTACAATGCGTTTTATCATGCGGGTATTTTAGACTTTTCAAATTAAACTTTAAACTTTTGACTTTCAAAGGATGTGTCGGGGTTGTAAAGTTTTTTTAAGTCAAAAGTTCAATTTGAAAAGTTTCTCCTACCGGCGCCCGTATTTTTCCTGCATCAGGGCCGCCATTTCACGGTCGCCAGGGTATTCCGATTGTTCGAGCCCGGCGATCACCTGTCCGATTTCTTTTTCGGTGCGGTTCTGGCTCATTTTTTCCTTGCCTTCCAGGCGGGTCACTTCCAGTTCGAAGGCGACGAGTCCCTTGGCCAGGCCGGTTTTGTAGCCCTCCGGCAGGCGTTTCCAGTGTTCCAGGTATGCAGCCTCGGAGGCCGTGATCAGTTTTTCCAGTACGGCAAACACCCCGGCTTCCGATTCGATCAGTTCGGGTCGGCCGTAGGCGTGTACGGCGGCGTAATTCCAGGTGGGTACACTCAGCTCCTTATCGTACCAGCGCGGCGAAATGTAGGCATGGGGCTCCTGAAAAATTACCAGGACCTCGCCTTCGGCAAAATGCTGCCACTGTGGATTCAGCCGGGCCATGTGTGCGACCAGCCAGATCACTTCGTCGCGGATTTCGATGGTGAACGGCAAATGCGTGGCTACCGGCGCTTCGCCGGACCGGGCAGTCACCAGCGTTGCGAAGGAATACCGCTGCATAAAAGCCAGGAGGGTAGCGCGGTCGGATTGATTGAAATGGGCGGGTGTGTACATTTTTTTTACAGGATTTGACGCATTCTGGTAACTGCAGGACGCAATTCCTGCCAATAAAGGTAAATCCTCCCAAAAAAGCATTCCGGAAAAATCCAGTACAATTTGAATTTCAGGAAAACGCACTTACATTTGCATCGTCGTACTAGTACAATAATGCAAAATGATTCTGACACAAACTCAATACCGCAGGCAAATTCTCGATTCTACAGGCTTTTTCGGCTCCTATGGCGGTTGTTTTGTACCGGAGGTGTTGCTGCCCAATTTGCAGGAAATGGCGCTGGCCTTTGACGCCATCAAATCCGACGCTGCCTTTTTGGCGGAGTACACCCAAACCTTGCAGCAGTTTTCCGGGCGCCCGACGCCGCTCACGCCGCTTCCCCGATTGAGTGCTGCATTGGGTGGCGCCCGGCTTTTTTTGAAAAATGAAGGTCTCAACCATACCGGGGCACACAAAATAAATCATTGCATTGGCCAGGTCTTGCTCGCAAAACGCCTGGGCAAAACGCGCATTATTGCCGAAACCGGGGCCGGGCAACACGGCTACGCCACTGCAGCAGTGTGCGCCCGCCTCGGACTCGACTGCACGGTGTACATGGGCCTTAAGGACTACGAGCGCCAGCGCCCGAATGTGTATTGGATGGAATTGCTCGGCGCCCGGGTGATAGCTGTGGAGGCCGGGGAGCAAACCCTGAACGACGCCGTGATCGCCGCGTTCAAAGACTGGGTAGCCCACCCCGAAGAAACCTACTACCTGCTCGGTTCGGCCGTGGGGCCACACCCTTACCCGGCTATGAACACGTTTTTTCAAAAAATAGTCGGCGAAGAAATCCGCAGCCAGTGTCTCGAACTAAACGGCAGGCTCCCCGATGCCTGCGTGGCCTGCGTAGGCGGCGGGTCGAATGCCCTGGGCATGTTCTTCGATTTTCTCGATGCCGAACAGGTACGGCTGATCGGTGTGGAAGCCGGCGGGCGCGGTACATCACCCGGTACGCATGCCGCTAAAGTGCTGCACGGATTGCCGGGCATTTTTGAAGGATATCATTCGTATTTCCTGCAAGACGGCGATGGAAATATCGCCGCCACCCATTCGGTTTCGGCCGGGCTGGATTATTGTGGCGTCAGCCCGATACTGGCCTGGCTGGCCGATGTGGGTCGCGTGGAATTTGCCACTGCCGGCGACGCCGAAGCGCTGGATGCTGTGCAAACGCTGGCCCGTACGGAAGGCATCATTCCGGCGCTGGAGTCGGCACATGCTTTTGCACACGCGTTCAAACTGGCTGCCGAAATGCCGCCGGATGCCATCATTGTGGTAAATGCCTCCGGGCGCGGCGAAAAAGACCTGTTCATCACCATGCAACATTTTCAACCCGAAAGCCTGCGGCGCTATGCGGCCGGCTTGCTTTAATTCCACTGGCATGCATCCACAAAAAAATCCGTTGCTTCCCATCATGGGCCATCTCGTGCTCGGCTACCCGACGCTGGCCGAAAGCATCCGCACTGCTGAACGCTATGTGCGTGCCGGCTTGGCCATTCTGGAGCTGCAAATCCCGTTTTCGCACCCAACCGCCGACGGACCAGTCATCACCGAAGCCTGCCGCCGGGCGGTGGAGCAAAAGGTAACCGTACCCGATTGCCTGGAAGCCATCCGCACACTGCGGGAAAAATTTCCGGAGCAGGAAATGATGGTGATGTCGTATGTAAACCGGGTGTACGCGTACGGGTTTGATCGGTTTTACCGGGAGATGGAACGGTTGGGGGTTCGGCATGTGATTATTCCGGATTTGCCTTGTCAACCCCACCCCCAACCCCTCCCCCCGGGGGGAGGGGAGTCTGATCTCGTCACACCGCATGCTCTCGCAATCGAAATGAAAAATTATAGTGCGGGCAAGCCCCCCTCCCCCCGGGGGGAGGGGTTGGGGTTGGGGTCTCAAGTCGCCATCCTGGCCGCCAACACACCAAGCTCAAGACTAAATCAACTCCTCGCTGCCGGCTACGATTTTTTCTACCTCATGTCCGATTTCAAAATCACCGGCAGTACCTTCAGCCTGCACCCGGGTTTGCAAGACATGGCTGCCCGCATCAAGGCCCATGACCAACAAAACCGCGTCGGAATCGGCTTTGGGATCGAAACACCGGAGCAGGTTTTGGCGGTACTGGAAGTCGCAGATTACGCCATTATCGGTTCGGCCCTGATCCGGGCGCAACAGGAGGCGCGGCTGGATAATTATTTGGAAAAGCTGAAAAAGGTCCTGACGCCAGCAACATTCCCAGTGTAATTCTTGTTCTTTCAGAAAAAAATGAAAATTGCGCATATGGAAATACTTCGCACGATTTTAAAAGACAAAATCTTCTGGACAGCCTTGGGGCTAACTATCGTTTTTTTGTCGGGCGGATTTGTCCTGTTGCATTTTGGTTTGTCAGATTACGGCTGGGCATTTTTTATTCTTTTGCCGGCTGTGGTTGGGTATGGCATTGGTGTCAATCCGGAAAGTCGCTGGGCACGGGTTGGTTTGATTATCGGCCTGCTTTTGTTTCTCTGTTTCCTTTTGGCGTTTGGCCTGGAAGGAATGGTTTGTGTGCTGATGGCATTGCCGATACTCGGATTGTGCATGCTTGCAGGTGTTTTGATTGGTTACCTGGCCCGACGGTTCGGCTGGGTCAAAACGCCGCCCAAAGGACCAGTGCTGTTGTTGCCTTTCGGCGTTTTTTTGTTAGGCAATGCCGTGGAGCGAGGTTTTGAACAAGCACCGGTTGTTCGGGAGGTTCGCACGGAGATTACCCTTCCCTACACGCCAAACGAAGTTTACGATGCCATCAAATCAGTAGACACCCTCGATGTTGCCAAATCATTTTTGTTAAACATCGGGCTACCGGTGCCGCAAAAATGTGTGCTGGAAACAGAAGCAATCGGCGGGACCCGCACTTGTTATTTTGAAGGCGGAAAAATTGTTGAAAAAATAACTGCGCTCGAACCCGGCCGCATCCTGAAAATGGACGTAACCCACTACGAACTCACCGGACGGAAATGGCTGGGCTTCCGGGAAGCGATCTATACCTTTGAGCCGCTAAACGGCAATCAAACCAAATTGACCCGCATTACAACCTATACCTCCGAGCTTTATCCGCGCGCCTACTGGGAACCCCTGGAACGCTTGGGCATTCAGCAGGAACACGACTACGTTTTCCGAAATCTCCAAAAAGACCTCCTAACTGCACACCCACTTGAACCGCAAGAACAATAGCGCCGCAATGACGACATCAGACATGACTTTCCAGCCCGTATTCAACCTGAAACGCCCGATCCTGATCGCCGGCCCCTGCTCGGCTGAAACCGAAGACCAGGTGCTGACCACCGCACACGGTTTGAAAGGCCAGGGTGTCGACTTGTTCCGCGCCGGCATCTGGAAACCGCGCACCCGGCCCGGCGCTTTTGAGGGCATTGGCATGCCGGGGCTGCGCTGGCTCAAGCGGGTGAAAGAAGAAACCGGCATTCCGGTGACCACCGAAGTGGCTACGGCGCAGCACGTGTATGATTGCCTGAAATTTGGCATCGACGTGTTCTGGATTGGTGCGCGCACAACGGTCAACCCGTTTTCGGTGCAGGAAATTGCCGATGCGCTGGAAGGTACCGACATCCCCGTGCTGGTCAAAAATCCGGTGAACCCCGATTACAAACTCTGGGTAGGCGCCCTCGAACGGCTGCACAAGGCCGGTCTGCGGCGCATAGCGGCCATCCACCGCGGTTTTTCCAGTTATGGCGATTTCAAATACCGCAACCTGCCGCGCTGGCAGATGGCTATCGACCTGATGCAGGAATTCCCCGGACTGGAAGTCATTTGCGACATCAGCCACATTTGCGGCCGCCGCGACATTCTGGCCGAAACGGCGCAAAAAGCCTACGACCTCAACTTCGATGGGCTCATGGTTGAAGTACACCCCACCCCTGACCAGGCCTGGAGCGATGCTGCCCAACAACTAACGCCCGCACAGTACGCCGAAATGTTGCAAAATCTGGTGCGCCGTGCGGTAACCACCGACGATCCCGACTTTTTGGCCAGTATGGAAAACTGCCGCAGCGCCATCGACGAGATCGACGAGGAAATCATCAACCTCATTGCCGAACGCATGCACCTGGTCAAGGAAATCGGCGTCATCAAAAAGGAAAAAAATGTGGCTGTCTTGCAGCCCGAGCGGTTCCGCGCCTTGCGCGAAGCACTGCAACGCCGCGGCGCGAAAAACGAACTCAGCCCCGAGTTCATTTCCCTGTTTTTGGAGGCTATTCACCAGGAGAGCATTAATCAACAAGAAACCATTATCAACGAAAACACAGCCGACCAGCCGGCTTCGGGTAATTTGTGGATCAATGACTGATTTCGATTACGGAGTGCGGATTACGGAGTGCGGATTGGTTCACCATTTCGTTCAAGGAAATGTATGGCATTATTGAGGGGTTGAATTAGTGCAAACAACCATAACCCGAAATAATGAACCAATCCGCACTCCGCACTCCGTAATCCGCAATCGAAAACCCTATTTCGGATAACAAATAAAATGCTTGGTCACTACCTGGGTGTACAGCGGTACATCAGAGCACTCATCGATAGGCAATACCCGGCCGTCTTTAAACAGAATATTGATTTTTTCTTCGGAAGCGTCGTAGGCCTGGTTGCTTTCGCTGCCGGTAAACACGAGGTGTTCGAGCGGAATATCCGGGCCGAATTTTTGAAGCGCACGATCCCGGATTTTCTGCACATACTCTGGCTCTACGGCTACGGTACGCCATTCGACGCGGAACAATTTCCGGTCGAGCAGCCCGGAAGACAACAATCGCAGCACTGGGGCGTCGGCCGCACGCCAGGCTTTGATCGCCGCGGCGATGTCGACATCATCGAGCAGGGCAAACTGCCGGATGCACTCCTCCACCGGAGCCTGCTCGTCGGCATCGCGGTATAAAAACCAGTGCAGGGGCCTGGAACACTCGAGCGGCACACCGGCCAATGCCAGTTCACGGGCACGCTGCAGCAGGTGAATGACCATTTGCTCTGCCGATACATTGGTTTTGTGCAGGTACACCTGCCAGTACATCAGGCGGCGGGCGATCAGAAATTTCTCGATGCTGTAAATGCCCTTTTCTTCCACCATCAGTTCGCCTTCGTGCACGGCCAGCATCTTGATAATCCGGTCATACCCGATCACCCCTTCCGAAACGCCGGTAAAAAAACTGTCGCGGTTGAGGTAATCCATGCGGTCCATGTCCAGTTGGCCGGAAACGAGCTGGTGCAGGAATTTCTTGGGATGTTTATCCGTAAAAATCTGGATTGCAAGGTCGAGTTGGCCGTTAAAATGCCGGTTGAGCGCTTCCATGAACAACAGCGACAATTCCTCGTGGTGCATGTCCACGATCGTATGCTCGAGGGCATGCGAATAGGGACCGTGGCCGATGTCGTGTAACAATATAGCCGCACAGGCTGCCGTGGCTTCCTCATCGGTAATATCGGCACCCTTGTGCCGCAGCACTTCAATGGCCTGCTGCATGAGGTGCAGGGCGCCGAGCGCATGGTGAAAACGCGTGTGCAGCGCGCCGGGGTAAACGTAATGAGCCAGGCCCACCTGCCGGATACGCCGCAAGCGCTGGAAATAGGGGTGATCGATCAAATCGAGCAATAAACCGTAGGGTACAGATACGAATCCGTACACCGGGTCGTTGAAAATTTTCCGTTTCGTATGTTGTACGTCCATTTCTGACGACAAAGGTGCGAATTTGGCCCGGTGTTTTCAGTAAAGGGAATGGAACTGCTACCTTCGCGTGCCGGTTATCGGCTGTTCGCTATTGGCTGTAGGCTGATTTCGACAATTAATAATCCCTCAATTTTTTATATAAACTTGCGCAAGCAAATACTTTATGAGTAAAATCAAAATCCTCTGGGCCGACGATGAAATCGATATGCTCAAGCCCCACCTCATGTTTTTGGAATCAAAAGGCTACGAAGTGATCACCGCTACCAATGGCCACGATGCTATTGAGGCCTTCCTCGAACAAGGCAATGATGTCGACGTTGTTTTTCTCGACGAAACCATGCCCGGCCTCACCGGCCTGGAAACCCTGCCCAGAATAAAGGAGATCAACGGCCACGTCCCGGTGGTTATGATCACCAAAAACGAAGCCGAGCATGTGATGGAGGAAGCGATCGGTTCGCAAATTTCCGACTACCTGATCAAGCCCGTCAACCCCAACCAGATCCTCCTGACGCTCAAAAAAATTATTGACAACAAGCGCCTCGTCCGCGAAAAAACGGCCATGGATTACCAGCAGGACTATCGCGAGATGTTCATGCAGATCACCGGCGGCCTCAACCACGAGGAATGGGTGGAAGCCTACCGCCGTATCGTCAACTGGGAACTCCGCCTCGATGCCAACCAGGCCGAGGTAGGCGACATTCTGGCCCAGCAAAAACAGCAGGCGAATACCGAATTCAGCAAATATGTGGTGAAAAACTACTTCAGTTGGGTGGACAAAAAGCGGGATGTCGGTCCGATCATGTCGCATTCGCTGATGCGCAAAAAAATATTCCCGCACGTTGGCAAGGGTGTTCCGACTATCGTGGTCCTGCTCGACAACCTGCGTTTCGACCAGTGGAAAGTGATCGAGCCCTTCATGAACGAGTTGTTCCGCACCGAGCAGGAGGATTATTTTTTCAGCATTCTGCCCACGGCAACACAGTACAGCCGCAATGCCATTTTTGCCGGCATGATGCCCTCCGAAATCGAATCGGCCTTTCCCGGCAAGTGGAAAAACGATAACGATGAAGGGGGCAAAAACCAGTTTGAAGATTTTTTCCTGGGCAAACAGATTGACCGCGTGCTCCACAAGGAGATCAAGTGGGATTACACGAAAATCACCAATGTCAACCACGGCAAGGACCTCAACGACAACATCCTCAACTACCTCAACAACGACCTCACGGTGATCGTGTACAACTTCATCGACATGCTTTCGCACGCCCGTACCGAGATGGAAGTGCTGAAGGAACTGGCCGGCGACGAGCGTGCCTACCGCTCCCTCACGCGCTCCTGGTTTTTGCACAGTCCGTTGTGGACGGCTCTGCAACGCCTCGAAGGCCGCGAGGTGCAGTTGTTTGTCACCACCGACCACGGCACCATCCGCGTGCAGTCGCCCTCCCGCGTTGTCGGCGACCGCGAAACAACCACCAACCTGCGCTACAAAGTGGGCCGCAACCTCCAGTACGAAAAACGCGACGTGCTGGAAGTACGCGAACCCCGCGAAGCCGGTTTGCCGCGGCCGAACGTGAGCTCGACCTTTATTTTTGCCAAGGAGGACTACTTTTTCCTCTACCCCAACAACTACAACCACTACCATAATTATTATAAAAACACCTTCCAGCACGGCGGGATCAGTTTGGAGGAGATGATATGCCCGGTGGTGCGGCTGCGAAGTAAATAGTTTTCCTATGGGATTAAATTTTGCAGCGGTTTGGGGTGTTTTATTGTTGGCATTGCTAGGAAAAACCAATTCGGATAATTTACGTCGAGCAACTTCGAGTAAAACACCACATTACGATCAGATTTTTGCCAATAAGCCGGATTATACGGCTAACGGCTTCGACTTTCCCGTCGGCAAGCCCAATGCAAAGGGATATTATAATGCGCAAAAATTTGGGAAAAACACGCATTTGGGCGATGACTGGAACGGCGTCAAAGGCGGGAATTCTGATTTGGGCGACTCGGTCTATACGATTGCAAACGGTTACGTAACAGAGGCCACAAATTTGGGTGGAGGCTGGGGGAATGTGATCAGGATAGTCCATAAAACTTCAGGGACCAAATGGCATTATGTGGAATCGCTTTATGCCCATTGCGACAAATTGAATATCAAAAAAGGCGATTGGGTAAAAAGAGGGGCGCAGATTGGAACAATCGGCAACAATGGAGGGATGTACTACGCCCACCTGCATTTAGAATTACGGCATACACCCGATTTACCATTAGGGGGCGGTTATTCGAAAGACACCAGTGGATATTTAGACCCTACCTGGTTTATCCGTCAACACCGCCCGAAATAAGTGATACACATCGGGGTGCCTCCAAGATTACATCCGCCCAGCAACCGCCGCCGCCAACGCCGCATTACTACACACCAACTCAATATTCGCCGCCAAACTCTCCCCGCCGGTCAGCCGCTCAATTTCCGCGAGCAAAAACGGGGTGATGGCCTTGCCCTTGACCTGTTTTTGTTCGGCAGCCGCAAGGGCTTTTTCGATAGCCTGTTCCATTTTTGAAAATTCCAGTTCGTGTTCGGCGGGTACGGGATTGGCTACCACGGCGCCGCCTTTGAAACCCAGGGCCCATTGGGCTTTCAACAATCGGGCGATGGCTTCCGGGCTGTCCATTTTGTAGTCGACTTGAAAGCCGCTTTTTCTGGAGTAAAAAGCCGGAAACTCGGCAGTTTGGTAGCCCAGCACCGGCACGCCAAAAGTTTCGAGGTATTCGAGCGTCAGGCCGATGTCGAGGATGCTTTTCACCCCGGCACACACCACGGCCACTGGTGTTTGTGCGAGTTCCTGCAGGTCGGCGGAAATATCGAAACTCTGCCTGGCGCCCCGGTGTACCCCGCCGATGCCACCGGTAGCGAAAACGGAAATGCCGCACCGGTACGCGATGATCATGGTGGAAGCCACGGTGGTAGCGCCATCCTTTTTTTGGCTGAGCAGGTAGGCCATGTCGCGCCGGCTGGCTTTTGGAATGGCGGTTCCGGATTTGCCCAAATATTCAATTTCGGCGGTGCTAAGTCCGGCTTTCAGTCGACCTTGTACGATCGCGCAGGTGGCGGGCACTGCGCCGTGCGCACGGACAACCTGCTCCACGCGCAGGGCAGTTTCCACATTTTTAGGGTAGGGCATGCCGTGGGCGATGATGGTGCTTTCCAGGGCGACGATAGGTTTGCCGTCGTGCAGGGAGGCCCGGACTTCCGGGCTGGGGGCGAGAAATTCGTTAAACGGTTCAGTTGCCATAGGTTGATTTTTGACTGCGGATTTACAAAAATCCAATGTCGAAGGTTTTTTTTAAATTCCTGTTGTTTTTGCGTGAAACTCATTTTACCTTTGCCCCCGCTTTTGAAAAAAGCCTCATTAGCTCAGTTGGTTAGAGCGGCGGACTGTTAATCCGTAGGTCCAAGGTTCAAGTCCTTGATGAGGCGCTGAAGGCCACTGCAACCGCGGTGGCCTTTTTTCTTTTCAGCAAGTTGGTTTTGACGGATGTCGAATATTACCGGCTTTTGCTTTCGGCGGGAAAGCCGCATCTTTGCGCGCTTTTTGGCATGGACAGGAATCACAGGATTAAACAGGGTATTTTTGGTCCTCGTCCTGAAATTGAACTTTGATCGGGCACTAAGCCTGTTTTTTTGATAAAAAAATTCAAACCATGAGTTTAGTTGCGGTAGGCACCGTTGCATTTGACGATATCGAAACGCCCTTTGGCCGGGCAGAAAAAGTGATCGGCGGGGCATGCACGTACATTTCACTGGCGGCCTCGTATTTTGTTAAGCCGGTGCAGGTTGTTTCAGTGATCGGCGGCGATTTTCCGGAGGATATGCTTCGGCATCTGGAAGGGCGTGGCGTCGACCTCGAGGGACTGCAAGTGCGCCCGGATGAGAAATCGTTTTTCTGGGCCGGGAAGTACTACCGCGACCTGAACACACGGGATACCCTCGACACACAGCTGAACGTGCTGGCCGATTTTGACCCGGTGTTGCCGGAATCGTACCGGAATGCCGAATACCTGATGCTGGGCAACCTCACCCCGCAAGTACAACTCCGGGTACTGGAGCAATTGAATGCGCGGCCAAAGTTGATCGCCATGGACACCATGAACTTCTGGATGGACACGGCCATGTCGGACCTGCTACAGGTGCTCAAAAAAGTGGATGTACTGACCATCAATGATGAGGAGGCCCGGCAACTATCCGGCGAGCACTCACTGGTGAAAGCAGCCCGGGTGATCCACCAGATGGGGCCGAAATTTCTGGTGATCAAAAAAGGCGAACACGGCGCATTGCTGTTTCACAACGACGAACTGTTTTACGCGCCGGCCTTGCCTTTGGCTGACGTCACCGACCCGACCGGCGCCGGCGATACCTTTGCCGGAGGTTTCATGGGTTGGCTGGCCAAATCGGGCGATATGTCGATGGCCAACATGCGGCGGGCAGTGATTTACGGCTCCACCATGGCCTCATTTTGTGTGGAAAAATTCAGCGTTGAACGGTTGCAGGAATTAACACCGGAAATGATCCAGGGCCGAATACAACAATTCGCCGATTTGGTCCATTTTAAAATGTAAACCCGGAAATATTCACGCTGCGTGCCAGAATCCGGCATACTTTACCGGCCCGGCCGGCGTTTAGTTGTCCAACAAAAATTGAAAAACGAATGCGTTTTTTTTCGCTTTTTATGCTCCTGGGCCTTTCCACGGCCATCTCTGCTCAAAATATCAATGAAAAACTGGTGGCGTACTTTCCGTTCACCGAATGCAAAGGCACCGATGAAAGCGGCAACGGCTCCAGCGGCGCGTTGATCGACGATGCCTCCTGCGTTTGCGGCGTCCGGGATTCAGCCATCTACTTCGACGGCGATGCCGATGCCATCTTTTTTGTCGGCCCGATAAGTGATGTGTTTACCACGAGCGACTTTTCGGTCAGTTTTTACTTCAAACCGGCGCCTGTGCCCGCCAATTACGGCGGCTCGCAGGTACTCATGTCGAAGCAGGAAAACTGCAACACTAACCGCGCGTTCTGGGTGCGTTTTAACCCAAAAAGTAAAAAAATATCGGCCGCACTCAGCCAGAACGACACCTTGTTGGCCAATGTAACTGCCAACCTGAGTCCGCGCTCCTGCTGGCAGTACATTACCCTGACGCGCAGCAATACGCTGTTTTCCATTTATGTAAACGGCAAACTGGCCGACAGCCAAACCTCCAAAGCCCGTATCGACCTGACGTCGAATGCCGTATTCAAGGTGGGAGAGCCAATTTGTTCGCTTGATCGCAGTTATTGGGGCGATATTGACGAACTCCGCATCTACAGCAAGGCGCTCAACCAGGATGATATCAATGCCCTCAACCTTAGAGCCGACCAGATAATCACCGGTGACACCCTCGTTTACCTGGGTAATTCGCTTCAGATCCAGTCGACGCCGTCTTGTACCGATCAGTTTTTATGGACACCGTCGGCCGGCGTTTCGGACGACATGAACCCCGAACCGATTATTACACCAACGGTAACTACGACCTACAAACTGGAGTTTTCGTATCCGGGCTGCACTGCTTCGGACACGATCCGGATCAAGGTGATCGACCCGGACACCCTGGATTGCAACATAATTTTCATTCCCAATGCCTTCACGCCCAGCGCTTCCCCTGGCCGAAACGATGTTTTCGGCATCAGCAATCCCTACTCGGTTGACGAGTTTATTTCCTTTGAAGTATTTGACCGCTGGGGAGGGCGCGTATTTAATGCGCCAACGGTGTTTGATACCTGGGATGGCACTTTCCAGGGCGACGCACTGAATGCCGGGGTGTTCCTGTACCGCCTGCGTTACCGCTGCGAAGGTGTCGAACGGGTGAAAGCCGGAAGTCTGACGCTTTTGCGGTGATTCGATTCGCATGTAATTTACGGTTCCTTAAGAAATAGAAGAAGCCCGGTGGCACATTTGCCCCGGGCTTTTTCACTAAACCGTTTCTATTGTATGAAGCTACAATATGTACAACCAAACGCGTGCCAAAAGCTAAAAATTTTCTAATACAGACAATATTTTTTTCATTTTTTAAAAGCCTCCGGCGCTAAAAACAAAAAGCCCTGTCAAATATTTCTACTTAACAGGGGCAAAACAAAAAACAAACACTATGAACAAACACTATTTTTTATCCAAAAAAGTAGGATTTGCTTGCTAAAACGCACCAGAAAAACCTGGTAGCGTCAAATATACAATGCTTAAAAAGTATTTTTTAACTCAAATATTGTACCGGCAATCCATTGCGCAGCCTGTTTTTCCAAAAATGACCATCGACTAATTGCCTAAAATTTACTCCCTTTGCACATCATGTCCTGTACCATTCCATTTCCGGTAAAGTCTGCAATGCTTTTTCGCTGGATTATTATTTTGTCTGTAATAACCAGCGCCGGCACCTCCTGTAATTCTGAAAGTGACTCCAGCAAACAAGAAACGGCTGCCCAAACCACGACTTCATCCGACGGTGCTACCGTGTTTCGCCAGTATTGCGTCACCTGTCATGGCGCCGATGGCAAACTGGGCCTGAACGGCGCTGGCGACCTGGCCAAGTCGGTGTTGACAGTTGAAGAACGCGTTACACAAATTTCCAAAGGTAAAAATATGATGCCTGCGTTTGAGGAAACGCTGTCTGCCGATGAAATACAAGCCGCAGCCAAATTCACCCTTTCATTGAAAAAATAATGCAATCAACAAAAATTCTGGTTACCGGCGCCACCGGTTTTGTCGGTTCATATCTTGTGCGTTTGCTGGTTCAACAAGGCTACGATGTTCGGGCAATTCGCCGTGGAGAAAGCCCTATGGATCTGGTCCGGGATGTGGCTGACAAGGTAGAATGGGTGGAGGCCGATGTGACTGATATAGTGGCGCTGGAAGCTGCGTTTTCCGATGTCACCCAGGTATTTCATTGTGCAGCCATGGTTTCGTTTCACCCAAAAGATGTGCGCCGTATGCGGCAAATCAATGTGGAAGGCACGGCCAACATGGTCAACCTGGCGCTCCATTTTGGCGTTCAGCACTTTGTACACGTCAGCAGTATTGCGGCGTTTGGCCGGTCGAAGGAACGCCCGCTGCTCGATGAAAACTCGAAGTGGATACAAAGCAAGGGCAACAGCCAATATGCCATTAGCAAATACCTTTCGGAGCAGGAAGTGTGGCGCGCGCACGCCGAGGGCATGCACGTAGCCATCGTGAACCCATCGGTTATTTTCGGCAGCGGTTTTTGGGAAGTGGGTACTGGCCGGGTGTTCAAACAGGTTTATCAAGGGTTAAAATTCTGGTCGGTTGGCCACACCGGTATTGTCGACGTTCGGGATGTCGCCCGGTTTATGCTGTTGGCCATGGAGCAAAAAATCAACGGGGAGCGGTTCATCCTGAATGCTGAAAATATCGGCTTCCGCGAATTATTTTTCAAGGTAGCAGATGCGCTGGGCGCGAAAAGGCCGTTTGTCAAAGTAACACCGCTGCTGGCCGAAATCGCCTGGCGGGTTGAATGGTTGAAGGAAAAACTGTTGGGGACGGAGCCAATCGTCACCAGGGAAAGTGCCCGGGCCAGCATTTCCAGTTTTCAGTATGCCAACAACAAATCGCTACGTGTGCCGGGCTTTTCCTACCGGCCTATCGATCAAACGATTCAGGAAACTGCCGAGCAATTTCTCGACGCTGCCAAGGATGGTTTTGGCGCCAGGGTGTTGCCATTTTAAGCACGAGTTTTCCATGGAGACTATCCCAGCATCAATGCTTGAGCAACTGTCCGCTCCAGTATGCGATTTCTGTTTTCAGACTCATAAAATACAAGCCGGGCGGCCGGTTTTCAACAGACAGGTCGAAATACTCCGTGCCCTTTGCAATCGGAAGCGTCTGCAAGAGCCGTCCGTCAGCCGAAAATAAGCGTAGTTCACCGGCACTCGCCAGGGGCTGCCCCCAGCTGATCCGGGCTGTGGTTTTCACAGGATTGGGGCTTATCGACAAATACTGAACCGGCGCTGCTTTTTCCTTTTCATCCGTAGGCAAGGTAATCGTATACCGCCAGACGCCGGCGCTTAACGGATTGACGTAAAGCGCTTTATTAAAAATATGAATAGCATAAAGCTGGTGAATCGGATCAAAAGGATAAGGGTAACTAACCGGCAGCCAACTAGCACCGGTGTCGGCGCTGTATAAAATATCCGGGTAGTATGGAATAGTCGGAAAAGAGCTGGGGTTCACTGCAAAAAGCAGGTTATCATCGGCAACAATGCCCAGCGCGTTGTTTGGTATTGGCATTTGCGCTTTTGTCCATGTGTCGCCTTTGTCATCGGAATAATAAAACGTGCGGCCACCAATAAAAAGCCGGCCATTAATCATGTAAAAACCGCCATCGAGGGTTGTGCCAAACGCATTGCTGAGGTACCAACTGGCACCCTTGTCATCCGAAAGCAGCAGTTGCTGGGCAGTTGCCCCGCCCGAAAGGATTGGAATTACTAAATATCGCCCGTCTATTTCAAAAAAATCCCGGATACCGGTGATGTTGCCAAATGGCGTCAATGTAATAGAGTCGATAAGTAGACCACCGAAAAAGGCGTAACATTTTTCTTTTGCAAACAAGTAATACCTGTCGCCAACAAAGCGCCCATAAGTTGTAAAATCCGGATAATCAACGTCCGTAGTCTGCTGGAAAGTGGTCCCGTAATCAGGTGAGTAAAGCACCTGATCCTGATTGAAGATGGCGTATACTTCATTGTTCTGCGCATCCAGATCACTGGTATAAGGGCCGCCAGTCAGAATTTGTTCCCAGGTATTGCCTTGGTCTGCCGACCGAAAAACTTCATACAGGGTACGAGCATACAGGTATTGGTCATTATTAGTCAGTTGCTGGAGGACGTAGGTAAACATTCCCTCGGAAGAACGCGACCAATTGACGCCACGATCTGTACTTCTCCATATGCCGGGGAAGGAGCATACCAGCACAGTATCGCCGTCGAAAATGGCATCCTGAATTCCAACCTTAAGCGGAATTGGGTCATCGGAAATCAATTCCCAGGTACGTCCAAAATCAAAAGATTGGTAGCGATCATGCGCGTTGTTAATGGCAAATATGGTCTGACCCGGGCCTTTCCAGGTTTGCGCATAGTAGGTGAAATTCATATTACGAGTGCTCGTCCAGCTTTGGCCGAGATCATCGGATACAAACAACGAATCCGACCGGATGATGAAAATATTGGGACCGTCAATTTGTCCATCGATAAAATATGTACCCGGTAGCAAATCCAATAGAAATTTGTGGGTAAAACTCAGGTCTTCGGAAATGCTGACAACATACGGTGTAGCGGAAATAATATGCTGGTCATCAAACGCGCAGGATTGGTTTAAATCGCCAATAGTATGCTCCCAGGTAAGGCCCTGATCCAACGATCGGAGGATATTCGAGCCGTCTTCCATGAAAAGCACGTCAAAAATCTTGAAAATATGATCGGGTATAATTAGCGGGCCTCCGGAAATATTGGTGTTGCTGAGTTCTGTTGAGGTCCAGGTTTGGCCAAGGTCCAGGCTGGTATAAAAACGGGTGATCCGGGTATTGTCCAACGCTTCGGAAGCGTACAGAAAAACGGTGTCGCTGTACTGCGCCGCACAGGCGACGCGGAAAAAATTGCCGAAAATAGGATCCTGCGTCCAGCTGACGCCACCATCGGCAGAGCGGAATAAACCGTTCAGGGTAAAGGCCCAGTATTCATCGTTAATTTTTTCCAGGCGATAGACACTTCCTCCTTCCGGCCCCTTGAGTTGGGTCCATTGGGCATTTGCAGCGGTTAGGGTAAAACAGAGGAAAACAGCAATGAGCAGGCGGGAAATGGAATTACAGAAAAGCATGGGCTTTGTGTTTAGGTTAATATTTCCAGGTTGTCCTTTTTGAGGCCTGCTGATCCAGCAATTGGGGTGGCCTGACTGCAAGATAAAAGCAAGCAGGGTTACTTTGAAAACAATGACCCGAATTTTAGCAGGGGCTTTTGCCGGGAAGCGGCCAAGTTTCAAAAATGCTTCAATTGGAAGCAGGCACGAATTCTCCCAAAAACTTCATTTTTTTCAGAAGCCCCGTATCTTTGGTTCCGCTTTAATCCTGCTTTCGGTATGAATGACTATCTGATCCAATTCGCCCTCCTGCGCGAACGCGCATTTCGTGAGCCGAATAACCCGGACCTCTTCCGGCAACTATTGATTTGCACGGAACTCACCGGCAACCATGCCGACAGCCGGGCGCTGTACACCGATTTACTGGACGAACACCCCTATTGCAGTTTTGCCTGGTACAACCTGGGCTGGGCTTGCGCACAACTTGATGACCCGGAGGAAGCACTCGAGGCGTTTGAGTACGCGTATATTACCCAACCTTTTTTTCAGGAGGCCTACCGGGCATGTGCCGAACTGGCCAGCGAGCGCGGGCTACACCAGCGTGCCCTGCAATGCTACACAGAAATGCACGCCCACGCCGGAGCCGACAGCGAAGTGTTGGTGCGCATGGCAGCGTGCTACCGCCTGCTGGGCAATACTCGTCAGGCAAAAAAATGTTGCCAGCAAGCATTGGCGTTGGACCCCGCAGATGCCGATGCTTTTTTCCAACTGGGAGCCTGCCATGCTGCCGAAGCAAACTATACCCGTGCTGCCTGGTGGTTGCGCGAAGCCATTCGTATAAACGACCGCTGCGAAGAATTTCACAGTCTCCTGGCAGTCGTATATGGTTTTTTGGGAAAACCACGAAACGTGCAACTACACCTGTGGAAAGCCGTCGAACTGGCCCCGGATGAGCCGCAGAATTGGTTGCGACTGGCAGAATTCCTGCTGTTCGCCGGCGCACTGGAGGAAGCCGCCGATGTACTCGAGCAAGCGTTGGAAAACTCCGGCAGCGTCGATCTGCTGTACTGTAATGCCGCCTGCCTGTTTTTGACCGGACAGCGCCACGCTGCCTTCAACACCTTGCTCGAAGCACTGGCCGCCGATGTCAGTCGGCATGCCGATATTTTCCGCTGGGCGCCGGCACTTCGCGAAGACGCCGAAGTGCTCGGATTATTAAGCAGTTATCATTAATCGGGATTTGTTTTTTTTCACAAGGCATTGTACCTTTGCCCGCCTTTTTAAAAGGCGCAGCCTATTTTCATTTAAAAATTGATCCTTAACATGTTCGCAATCGTTTCCATTGCCGGTCAACAATTCAAAGTTGAGGAAGGTCAGCAGATCTTCGTCCACCGGCTGGCAGCCAACGAAGGAGACTCGCTCACCTTCGACACCGTACACCTCATCGATCGTGACGGTAACGTAACCATCGGCGCTCCCAACGTGAAAGGCGCCAGCGTCCAGGCCAACGTGCTCAGCCACGTTCGCGGCGACAAACTGATCGTTTTTCACAAAAAACGCCGCAAAGGTTACCGTAAGAAAAACGGCCACCGGCAGGCATTCACCAAGATTGAAATCAAAGCCATCGCCGGTTAGTTTTTGTGCATCACGTTTCATTGCACATCCCCGCAAAGCCACTTATTTTACTCATTCACGAATTGAAACATTGAAAAATGGCACATAAAAAAGGTGTAGGTTCAACCGATAACGGCCGGGACAGTAAAAGTAAACGACTCGGCGTCAAACTCTTCGGCGGCCAAACGGCCCTTGCCGGTAACATTATCGTCCGCCAGCGCGGCACCAAATTTCACGCAGGCGAAAACGTGTACATGGGCAGAGACCATACGCTGCACGCCGCCATCGACGGTATCGTCGAATTTAAACGCGGCCGGCACGACCGCAACTTCGTAAGCATCGCTCCCATCACGGAAGTTGCTGAAAAAGTAGCCAAACCCGCTAAAAAAGCCGCTGCACCGGCTCCGAAAAAAGCGCCGGCTCCGGAAGCACCAGCCGCCGAAGTCGAAGCACCGGTAGCCGATGAAAAACCGGCTGCTGAGGAAAAAGCAGCAAAAAAACCGGCTGCTGAAAAAAGCGCGCCGGCTAAAAAAGAAGCCGCCAGCGATAGCAAAACCACCGCTTCCAAAAGTAAAAAAGGTCCGAAAGCCAACGATTTGAAAGTGATCGAAGGGGTTGGCCCGAAAATTGAGCAACTGCTCAAAGAAGGCGGTATCGATACCTGGGAGGCCTTGGCATCTGCTTCGGAAGAGCGCCTGAATGAAATCCTGGAAGCCGCAGGCCCGCGCTACCAAATGCACAACCCGAGCACTTGGCCGGCACAGGCAAAATTTGCCGCTGAAGGCAAATGGGATGAGCTGAAAGAGTACCAGGATATGCTGATCGGCGGTCGCGACGTAGCAGAATAATAAAATTTTTGGCCGTCCCGGCTTGCTTGGTCTGCCTTTTTGCGTTATTCTTGCAACACCATTGTTTCGACAAAAGAAGTTTTTGTTTTCATAGCTTAATTTTTTAGTTGTTGCCCCGGCTGCAAACAGTCGGGGTTTTTTTGTAACGCCGTCTGGCAGACGGCGTACAATTTCAAAAAAATCTTCCGGCAAAAAATGCCCTCTTTCCTGGCCTGCATCCTCGTTTTTCTTGGCGGTGGCGTCGGCAGTCTCTGCCGCTACGCCGTGTGGCTTTTCGCACGACCCTGGCAGGCCAAATTCCCCTGGGCCACTTTGATTGCCAATGGTTTGGCCTGTGTAGCCCTGGGTGTTTTTCTGGGCTGGCAATCCCAGGCTTTGCTCTCGGATCAACGCCGCTTGTTGCTGGTTACCGGTTTTTGTGGCGGTTTCAGTACCTATTCGACTTTTACCGCTGAAACCTGGGGCTTATGGCAAAGCGGGCACCCCGGCGCAGCAGTGGCAAATGCAGTGCTGAATTTGGTGGTTTGCTTGGGTTGTTTGTTTGTAGGCTTGAAGATTGGAGGGTGATTTGAATTGCGCAGGCGGGCTTTCTATCCCGAAAATGTACCCGAAACGCGTAGGGGCGACCCTCGCGGTCGCCCGTTTTGTAGGGGGCTTCTTCGGGCGACCGCAAGGGTCGCCCCTACGGCATCGCGGGTTTAGGGTTTGTTATTCTTCTCCGGGACAAGGTTCTGCGACGAGCACTTCGAAGGATTTGTTATAAACCTCCGTTTTCTTGGTATAGGGATTCTGTACTTCCACCCGTACCCGAAGTTTATTTACACCTGTAGTAGCATATCGCCTTGCGTATTTAACGATCCCAGAAGAAGGCTCAACCTTTTTATCGTTGATGTAAAATGTCAGGTTTCGAGGATTCGTGTAAACTGGCGCAAAAAATATGTCGGCTGTAAATAACTCATTAGGCTTGACGGCCATCCTGGGCGCTGAAATGACCGGATTCCAAAAAAGATAATCATGAAGGGCAGCGGGTTGAACCATTTGATGGCAGTATTGTACGGCGACCTGTTCTGCATGTCGAATTCTGAACATCAGATTTTGCAAACCTGCAACGACCCGGATTGACCTGCGTGGCCCGGTTGGCAAGCCTGCCCACCGAGCCTGGGAATAGGCTGCACTATCGGAATACAAGCTATGATAAATGTCCCATTTTGTTTGCAAATGGGAATCTACGGTTGCAAACAAGGAATCGGCAAGTGTGCGCAAATTGTCACGGATCGTTTGGATATCCTGCGTAAGCTGGTCGCTTTTCCACAATTTATCCGTAAACGATCGCGAATAGTATTTTTCCAGACGTTTGTGCTCGGCGTTGGCCAATTCTTTTATTCGGTTGGCCTTGTTTTCGTAGCTTTTATGTTCTTCCGGATAAGCAAAGGCCTCTTTGGTTATTTCATCGTATAAGATCTGCATTCTAGGGTTTTCCGAAGCCATCCGAACACTAAAGTTTAATGCTTCGATAAGGGCAGTATCCCGTTGTTTCTGTGTGTTGTTTCCCAGCCACCCTGCCAAACCCACAATCACGGACAGATACACCATGTCCCGGCGGTATTTTTTGAAAAAAGCAGCCATTGTCAAGTTAATTTTTTTGAAAAAACGCGTGCTCACCGGCGATTGATATTTTCCTTTTACCCGTGTAGGGGCGACCCTTGCGGTCGCCCATTGGGAAAAACGGCGATACCCAATGGTGAAATTATAATATAACGGCACATGCCCCCCACTCGCGGGCGACCGCAAGAGTCGCCCTTACGGCATCGCGGGTTTGGACCCATTATTCTTCTTCCGGACAGGGTTCCACAACGAGCACTTCGAAGGTTTTATAAAACGGCTTGATTTCTTTGGTTAGGGGATTGTAAGCGTCAATTCGCACATTCAACTGATGAACGCCCGGTCTGTGAAACTGACCGCGGTAGTGTGCCAATCCATCATTTATAGCAATCGGTTTGTCGTTCACAAAGACGGCGCGGTTTTCCGTCCTGGGGGTATATTCGGTAAGAAATATATCCGCTTCAAAAAGTTCGCCGGGACGTAGTACCGATCGTGCTGTTGACAATACAGGTATCCAATAGTGCTCAATAATGCCTCGTGGCTGCGTTTCCTGGTAGCAGGTTTGGTTGGCAATAAGACCGGCTGCCTCAATCCGGGCAATCAAATTTGTTAATCCGGCAACTGCCTGTTTCGGTCCCAAATCCGAAGAGAGGGCTGCCCAATTCGCACGGGTGTAGGCGGCACTGTCAGAATACAAAAGATGTTGAATAGATTTGATCCAAAGGGGATCAGCATCTCCCAACAAGAGCACAAGTGAGTCGGCTAAGACTTTGAATTTCAGCTGTATGTCCTGAATTTCAGTGCTGCTTAATCTGTGCACAGGCTCCAATACAATGTATTTGGAATTGCTGGTTGCCCATAAAGCCAATTTTGCATTTTCAATCAATGTGCTGATTTGCCGGGTGCGTCGCCACAACCCTTTGTTTTTTTCAGGAAAAGCATCGGCTTCTTTTTGAATTTCAGCAGAAAAATACCTGGAAAACTGTTCGGTCTGACCCCGGGCAATGCGTGAAGTTTCGGTTAATTCGTCAAGGAGCGCCCGGTTTAATTTCCCCTGATAAAAAAACACTGCGCAGCCCATCGAGCCTACAATTGCCGTCATATACACCACATCCCGCCGGTATTTTTTGAAAAAAGCAGCCATAACCAAGTTGATTTTTTTTGAAAAAACGTCCATTCCACAGCAATTGGTATAACCTCCCCGTACCCGTACCTTTAACCCGCAAGGGTCGCCCCTGCATCCCCTCAAAAAAAACAAACCGACACCGTATCATGCAAGAGATCATCCGCCCCCACGCCGAAACGGCCTACGCTGCCGAATTAAAGGCCCTGGCCAAAGCCGACGACCGCCAGCGCCCCCCCGGCTGGCAACTGTCGCCCTGGGCAGTGGTCACCTACATCATAGGCGGTACAGCCGGCAAAACCGCCATCGAACCCAAGTATTTTGGCAACCGCCGCCTCATCGAGATCGCTGTAGCCACCCTGGCCACCGACCGCGCACTGATGTTGCTTGGCGTACCCGGCACCGCCAAAACCTGGGTGAGCGAGCACCTCGCTGCCGCCATTAGCGGCGATAGCACCTTGCTCGTGCAAGGCACGGCCGGTATCAATGAGGACGCCCTGCGCTACGGCTGGAACTACGCCCGCCTGATCGCCGAAGGCCCCTCCGAAAAAGCCCTGGTGGCCAGCCCCGTGCTCACCGGAATGCGCGAAGGCAAGCTGGTGCGGGTGGAGGAACTCACCCGTATCCCCGCCGATGTGCAGGACACGCTGATCACCCTGCTGTCCGAGAAAATCCTGCCCGTACCGGAATTGAATACTGAAATTCAGGCTAAACGCGGTTTCAACCTCATCGCAACGGCCAACGATCGCGACAAAGGCGTGAACGAACTCTCCGCCGCCTTGCGCCGCCGCTTCAATACCGTGGTGCTTCCCCTGCCGGCCACGCTCGAAGAAGAGGTGCATATTGTAAAAAATCGTGTGGAAGCGCTCGGGAAGGCCCTCGAACTGCCGCCCGAGGCAGCACCCCTGAAAGAAGTCCAACGCCTGGTGACCATTTTCCGCGAATTGCGCAGCGGCAAAACCGAAGATGGTCGCGAAAAGATAAAAAGCCCAACTGCCACGCTCAGCACGGCCGAAGCCATCTCTGTGATCCACCAGGGACAATCTCTGGCCATCCATTTCGGCGACGGCGAAGTGCGTGCACACGATCTCGCCGCCGGCCTCTCCGGCGCCGTCGTTAAGGACCCCGGCACCGATGCCGCCGTTTGGTCGGAATATCTTGAAACGGTGGTCAAACGCCGGGAAGGCTGGTCGGACCTTTACCGGGCGTGCAAGGAACTTGAAGGTTAGCGGGTTTCTGGTTAGAAGGTTTCTGGTTGTTCATCTTCCGGGATATTTTTAACCAGAAACCTTCTAACCAGAAACTAGTAACCTCATAACCAGAAACCTTTTTTAGTATGCAACTGTACACCAAACTACTTAACGCTCAAGCTGCCGGCGAAAAACACCTCGCTGTGCTGATTGACCCGGGCAAGCTGGCCCCGCGCCGGCTGGATCGCACCGTCGAATTGGCTATGGAATGCGGGGTACACTATTTTTTTATAGGCGGTAGTTTGGTCGTCAATAATATGCTCGATTTGGTGCTAAGCGGCATCCGGGAGCGTTGCTCAATTCCGCTGGTGCTGTTTCCCGGCAGTTCCTTCCAACTCAGCTACCGGGCCGACGCCCTGCTCTTCCTCTCCCTGATCAGCGGGCGCAATCCGGAGTTGCTCATTGGGCAGCACGTGCTTTCGGCGCCGTTTTTGAAAATGTCGCCGCTGGAAATTATTTCCACAGGCTACATGCTGATTGACGGTGGGGTGCAAACAGCCGTGCAGTACATGTCGAACACCTACCCCATCCCGGCATCCAAAAACGACATTGCCGTATGTACCGCTTTGGCCGGTGAAATGCTGGGCCTAAAAATGATCTACCTGGAAGCGGGTTCCGGTGCAAAAAATCCGGTGTCGGAGTCCATGATCGAAGCGGTGCGGGCCGCTATTTCCGTACCGTTGATCGTTGGAGGGGGGATTCGGACACCGGAAAAAGCCGCGGCCAATTTTCACGCCGGGGCAGACCTGCTGGTGGTCGGTAATGCTATCGAGGAGCAACCGGAGCTGATCCGCGAGATGGCAGCCGTAGTGGAACAATTTAGTCCGTCAAAACCTTAACCAGCGTATTTTCACCATGTGATCCTACGGTACACCGGCATCTTCGCCCTGTTTTTCACCTTGACGGCCCTGGCCAGCCACTACCCTGACTGGCTTGACCTGCCCCCGGCATCCATCCATCAATGGCGGCAGGCCGATGGTGCAGCCCTGGCCTGGAACTATGCCCGCCATCCCAATTTAATGGCGCCCGAAGTCTGCAATTTATTTTCCGCCGCTGATGCGCATGCTGTGGGTGAATTCCCGCTGTTGTACTGGCTTTCGGGGTGCATCAGTCGCCATTTGGATCGGCCGGAATATCCCTTGCGCTGGATTGGGTTGGTACTGTTGTTTTTTGGCTGCTGGGCTTTTGGCTGGATACTCCTGCAACTGACCCGAAGCCCGCTGTTGGCGGCCGTGGGGGCAGGTTTGTTGCTCGGCGCCCCTATCCTCGTTTATTACGGCCCCGGCTTTTTGCCCGATGCACCGGCGTTTTGTTTTGTGTTGCTCATGGCGGCCGGCTTATTTAAGGCCGATCAAATGCAAAGCAAAGGCTGGCTTTTGGCAGCAACCGTATTTGCAACGGTGGCCGTGTTACTCAAACTCAGTATGGCAATCGGGCCGCTCGCTTTGGTATTGAGTTGGTTGGTGGCCAAAAAGCGAGATCGCTGGCAGTCTGCACCGCTATGGAACAGCTATTGGCCGTTGGGGGCAATGCTTGCACTGGTGGTACTCGTACTGGGTTTTCGCTGGTGGGTAGCCGACTATAATGCCGCACATCACACGGCTTATTTTCTCACGACTACCCGTCCGATATGGAACTACAGTTGGCCGTTTATCCTGGAAACATTCGGCCTGGTTGGCAAATCCGGCCTGCCGGTGTATGCGTCGGCGGGTTTGTACCTGGGGAGCATGGGAACACTTTGGCTATTGATACAACATTGGAAAACGACGCCGCTTTTTCTCCGGCATGTGCTGCTGCTGACCGTGTTGGGCAGTGCAGGCTATTTTTTGCTTTGGTTTCGGATGTTTCGCGAACACGATTATTATTTCCTCTGCCTGCTTGCGATTCCGGCCCTGCTGCTGCTCATGGGCTTCCGGCTGGCCGTGCAGCGTTTTTCAGAAAAAAAACTCGTCTTCGCGTTAGGTATGTTGTGGCTGTTGGGACTCGGACACAACTACTACGCTCAGACAAAGCGCCTGCAACTGGCTTTCGCACCCCGCACCAGCGAAAACCTGCCGCCCGACGCCTTTTTACCGCCCGACGCCCTGACTACCGCAGGCATTCCGGTTTCCGCCCGAATCCTTTGTCCGCAAGACCCTTCGCCCAATATCGCGCTGCTGGCCTTGCAGCGGCAGGGCTGGACGGCCTATAATTTTGGCGACCGGATCACTGCCGACACTTTACACAAGTACCAGACGACATTTAACCTTACACACCTTGCCTTGCGCGATACCAACCTTTACAGCCCGTTCTTCCGGCAGTTTTTTCCAGCAAAAATTTGTGAAATACAAGGCTGGTATTTGTACCAGCAGGAAAACCCCAACGGGAAATGATGTAATTTTCAATATCAGCCTGCACAGGTCAAAAATTTACAAACCGAATACACCCTATCTTTGTTACCCGTTTAGATGTGACCATCCCGCCGGAACATTGTCCCAACGCCGGATTTATTTTTTCAAAAAAATACAGACCGATCAGCATGACTGCCGAACTCGACCTTGCCACCAAAAAACTCGACCGCAATGGCTTCCTCGACCTCGATGTGGACCCCACGCTCGACCTCGTCGATGAAATCAACCGCCTGAAAAAAGAAAAAAACGCCGTGATCCTGGCCCACTATTACCAGGAATCGGAAATCCAGGATGTGGCCGACTACATCGGCGATTCGCTGGGACTCTCCCAAAAAGCCGCCGAAACGGAAGCAGATATTATCGTGTTCGCCGGTGTGCATTTTATGGCCGAAACGGCCAAAATGTTGTCGCCCACCAAAAAAGTGCTGCTGCCCGATTTGAAAGCCGGTTGCTCGCTGGCCGACTCCTGCCCGCCCCACCTGTTCAAAAAATTCAAGGAAAAATACCCCGACCACATCGTCGTGTCGTACATCAATTGCACGGCCGAACTCAAAACCCTCACCGACATTTGCTGTACCAGTACCAACGCGCTGGCGGTCATCGAAAGCATCCCGAAAGATCAGCCCATCATTTTTGCTCCGGATAAGAATCTGGGCAAATACCTCGTCAAAAAAACGGGCCGCGATATGGTGCTCTGGAACGGCGCCTGCATGGTGCACGAGATTTTCAGCCACGAACGCATCGTCAAACTCAAGGCCCGCCACCCCAACGCCAAATTTATCGCCCACCCAGAATGCGAACCGCATATCCTCGAGATAGCCGACTTCATCGGCAGTACCACCGGCCTGCTCAAACACACGATCAACGACCCGGCTACCGAATTTATCGTGGCCACCGAAGCCGGCATATTGCACCAGATGCAAAAAGCCAGTCCGAACAAAACCTTCATTCCGGCGCCGCCAAACAACAACTGCGCCTGCAACGACTGCCCGCACATGAAGCGCAACACCATGGAGAAACTCTACCTCTGCATGGAATACGAACAGCCGGAAATTCTTTTGCCCGACTGGGTGATTGAACAAGGGGTGAAGTCGATCGACCGGATGTTGGAAATCTCGGAAAAAGCGGGCTTGGGGCTGGCTAAGGGTTGATTTTTTTTACCACGGAGGCACGGAGGACACGGAGTTTTCCGCCTGCGGCGAAAAACATTTAGACAGGATTTACAGGATTAACCAAAATTGAACTTATTAATCCTGCAAATCCTGTCTAAACCAAATTCGCCTAAGGCGAAAAAAACTCCGTGTCCTCCGTGCCTCCGTGGTGAAAAAACAACAATTAGCGCAAACCGATGCCACCTCCGCAGCCCAACCCGCGTCCATCTATGGACCAAAATGATTAAGAAACTAGTATGTCTAACCTAACCTTCACCATACTTGGCGCCGGGATCGCCGGTCTTTCCACGGCCATTGCCCTGAAAAAGGTCGGCATTCAGGCCCGTGTTTTCGAGGCCGCGCCGGCGTTTAAACCCCTCGGCGCCGGCTTGTTGCTGGCAGCCAATGCCGTACAGGCCTACCGGAAAATCGGCATTTCCGAAAAAATAATTGCCCGTGGCCGTGCCCTGCCCCTGTTCGAGATTCTGGACAACCGCGGATGCCCCATTTCCCAAATTGACGCTACCGCCATTCAACAGAAATACGGTGTGCACAATTTTGCCATCCACCGGGCCGACCTGCACGAAGTGCTGCTGGAGCAACTCGCTGCCGATCAGGTGCAGTACGGCAAACGCGCCATAGCCAGTTTGCCGGGCCCAAATGGCACTCAGGAAGTGCGCTTTGCCGACGGCAGCAGCCACAGCACCGATTTCCTGATCGTGGCCGATGGCATTCACTCGGCAATTCGTCAACAATTGTTGCCCGGCGCTGCCGAGCGCTACGCCGGCTACACTTGCTGGCGTGCGGTGGTCGACGCGGGCAATATCGACCAGACCAGCGCCACCGAAACCTGGGGAACAGCCGGGCGTTTTGGCATTGTGCCGCTGACTGAAAACCGGATTTACTGGTTTGCCTGCATAAACGCCCAGGAAAACAACCCGGCGTTGCGCGATTATCGCGTAGCCGACCTGCAACGGATTTTCGGCAATTTTCACAACCCGATCCCGGCCATTCTGGCGCAAACGCGCGACGCTGATCTGCTCTGGAACGATATTGTCGACCTGAAGCCAATCCCCCGTTTTGCCTTTGGAAACATCCTGCTCCTGGGCGACGCTGCGCATGCCACCACACCCAACATGGGTCAGGGCGCCTGTCAGGCTATCGAAGATGCCGCGGTGCTGGCCGATGAGCTGAAAAAACAAACCGCCGATCCGGCCGCTGCCTTCCGGGTTTTTGAGCAACGGCGGTTGAAGCGTACACATTTTATTGTGAAAAACTCCTGGACGCTGGGGCGCATGGCACAATGGCAAAATCCGCTGCTTGCGGCATTGCGCAACGGACTGTTTCGCATGCTACCCGAACGGGTGAATGAAGCCCAACTGGAAAAGGTGCTGACTGTGGATTTTTAAGTAATTAGCCTCCAAGGCGCCTCAAAATTTTTTGCGCCCGGTTCTTAAACCCCGCAGTGCCATGCGGCAGGTGTTCTTCCAGAAGGAGGCGCAGTTCCGATTTTAGTTCGGGAATTTTTTGGCAAATTTTTTCCAACACCGACATCGAAAATACGCGGATAGCCACCGCCTCCTGCGGGTCGGCCAGGAAGCCAAAACAGGCGTCGGCAAGGTCGTCCAGAATGCTACCGGGGATAGCCATATCCTGCAGCACCCGCACGACATTGCGTTTTACCGCATCGTGCACCCCCGGCTCCCGCATTTTGGACACCATTTTGGGTAGCCAGGGCTCCAGCAGCCAGGGTGTTTTATCGGCAATGGTGCTGATCACCCAGGCTGCTCGTTGGCTGAGCCGGTAGTTGTCACCCAGAAAAACAACCATGAGCGCGGCCAGCCTGTCGCTGTCGTGGCCAATCCAACTGGCCAGGCGCTTCGCCTGGGGTTTGGAATGCTCCAGCAGGAGTTGTTCTGCGATAAACTGGGCGGAGTGTCGACATGATTTTATTTCGAAGGACTTTTTTGGAGTACCGCTTTCACCTGTTCAAAATCGGCGCGTGTGGAGTAGCCGTCGCCCGAGAAATATTGGTCGACCTCTTCGAGAAAATCGCCCAGTGTTTTCCCATCGGTGCGTTGGTAGTGCAAATCAGCCCCTTATT
The DNA here is from genome assembly GCA_020636075.1 of Lewinellaceae bacterium. GTDB lineage: Bacteria > Bacteroidota > Bacteroidia > Chitinophagales > Saprospiraceae > M3007. The sequence goes on from JACJYO010000004.1 coordinate 315,779, forward strand.
GAGGAGCGCCGTGCAAATGCGCCAGCGTTGGTTTGCCGCTGCATGCAGGAGGGCGGATGTTTCCATAGTGTCTACGTCGGTGTACAGGGTGTTGGGATTAGCGCCGGCTTCGAGCAAGACTTCAACAGATTCGTTGGGTTGCTTGTAGGACGTGATTGATTCGAAGAGCAGCGGGCGTTTGAAATACGCATCGCGGGCATTGGGGTCGGCGCCGTGTTGGAGCAGGAGACGAAGCAAAGGGGCATAGCCGGCGGTAGCCGACCAGTATGAATGGGATTTTCGGTCGTGTCGGCGGTATTGATTTGCACACCTGCGTCGAGTAGTAGACGGACACATTCGGTTTTCCGCTTCACGGTAGGAGGTATAGGTTGCTTCGCTTACAGCAAATTCGAGCAGGTTGCCTTCCTCTCCGGTACTTTCAGTGAGTTTGGATACCGGCTGCTCCGCCACCAGTTTTTTACTTTTCAACTGTTCCCGTCGTAAATCGCCAGGGCAATGTTTTGTTTTTGGGAATCCTGAAACCAGAGCGTGCCGTCATCGTTGTAACCGGCCGGTGTTAGCGCTTTCCATTTGCTGATATTGGTCCAAACGGAGTCGGCTGCATACAGGGCAAAGGGGAGCAAGATGATGCCAAAAGCAGCATATTTGGCGGCTTTGTACGGCAGCAGGTTGAGGGTCAGGAGTGCGACCAGAGCCATGATGGCGAGATAATAAATTGCTTGTCCCATGCCGCGGCCGGCTGCATCGCCGCCTTTGGTGGGGAAAAGTGTTTCGGCGCCCACTAAAATAGCGAGGAGAACGATGACGATCCAATTGATGACGGTGACTACTTTCAACATGGTTATATGGTTGGATGGTTGAGCCGAATCCGGTTTCCGGCCCATGCTTTCGTTGAACATGCGACTCGGATACCGGTTTCGGGCGCTCAAAAATACACGTTCAACCTTAAAAATAAACCCGGTACATCAAATTCGGGAAAACCCCAAACTGTGTCATGTGGCCGATATTGCCCGGCTCGCCCTCGTCGTAAAACTCCATGATCTTGCCCTTGTGATTCGTGAGGTTGTCGATGTTGAGGAAAAGTTCGTGTGTGGCCCGGCGTTTATTCCACTTGTAGCTGGCCGACAGCTGAATTTGGTAAGGCGTACCGATGCTGCTTTCAAATGCTTTGGAATAATCCCAATAGCGGTTTTGCGCGGGATCAACCGCGAGATTTCCCTGGGCATCGCGGAGCAGGGGAATGATCTTCCGACCGCCGCCCAGAAAAATGCGGCTGTTTATTCCCAGCGTGCGGTTTTTCTTTTTGCCCAGGTTCGGAAATTCCTTGCCGCAAAGCACATTTACCAGGTAATCACCCGCAAACGGCGTGTTGCGCTCGCGGCCATCAAGCGGCGTGTATTTCGAGCGGTAGAGCGAGGCGTTGACCAGAAAGTAGTAGTTCTGGCTGAAAAACTTTTCGAGCGTGAGTTCCAGACCATAGTTTTTGCCTTTGCCTGCGTTCACCAGTTCCACGTAGCGGAAATCCAGCCCCTCGACAATGGTGGCGAAATAACTGGTGTCCAAATTTTCCACCGGCAGGTTGTAGAGGTTTTGGTAGTACAATTCGAGTTTCGCGCGCAGGTTTTTGCCCAGGCGCTGCTCGAAACCCAGCACGAAATGATCGGCTTTCAGCAAATCCAGATTGCGGTTGGGCTCGTCGATACTGCCGTCGGGGCGCTCGATTTTGGCAAAATAATGGTGCACACTTTCCATTGCGCTGTGTTTGCCGTAGCCGAGCCGGATGCTGAAGGCCGGTGTAGCTTGCAATTCGAGCGCCAGCCGGGGCTCAAGCGTGCTTTTTTTGTTCCACAACACATTCATATTGTGCAGGCCGGACACCAGTGTGAGCCGATCGCCCGCCCGCCATTTCCAACTGACAAAACTGCGCAATGTGCTTATGTTTTCCTCAAAATCGAGCAGGGTAAACTGCGTGTGCTCGTCGCCCCGAAAGGCGCTCTGGTCAAAGCGGTATCCAAAAAGTGTGTAGTTCGCGCCGGCCTGGATCTTATGGCGGGCGTTGAATTTGTGCTGAAAATTTATAGCCCCCCGATAGCTGGGTTTTTGCAGCTTGCCCTGAAAATTCAGGTGCCTGCTGACGACGGAATCCCGGAGGAACGCCCCCGTGTCGTCGTACAATTTGATAATGCCGGCCTCAAAAATATCGTCTTCAATGCCCTCGCTGGAGTAACTGAGCGTCGTGGTGAGCAGGCTGTTTTGACCAAGGTTCAGGCTGTGCCGGAGGCCGGCGTTGGCCAGGTGCGCTTTTTTGTCAAAATCATTCCGGATACCGGCGCGACTGGCGTTGTTGCCGGGAATGACCCAGAGGGCCGGAGTGACGTCTTCAAAACTGAATTTGCTCAAACCGCCCAGGCCGAAAACCGAAAAAATACCCGCTTTTTGGGTCGGGAGCACCAGTTTAAACGAAAGGTCCTGGAATTGCAGTACCCCGTTTATATCGCCGAGCAGACCCAGTTCACTCAGCAAGCCCGCCGTCGAGTAGCGGTAATTGACCAAAAACGAACCGTTGTAACCTTTTTTAATCGGCCCTTCCAGGGTCAGTTCCGTGCCCAGCAGGCCGAAACCGAAGACCGCTTCGAGTTGTTCGTTGTTGCCCGGCCGGAGCCGCAGGTCATACACCCCGGAAAGTGCGTCGCCGAACTCCGGCGCAAAGGCGCCCGTGTGAAAATCGGAGGCTGCGAGCAGGTTATTATTCAAAATGCTGACCGAGCCGCCGACGGAACTTTGGTCGCCAAAATGGTTGGGATTGCTGACCGGCACGCCTTCGAGCCGCCACTGCACGTACTTTGGGGAATTACCCCGGACAATGATGTCGTTCGAGCCGTCCTGCGTACTCGTGATGCCTGCAAAATTGGCAAGTATCCGGCTCGGGTCATTAAACCCGCCGGCATAGCGGTTCGTTTCCTCAGGCGAAATGGAGCGGGCGCTTAGCAGGGCCATTTCGTTGATGGCCGCGCCTTTGTGCGGGTTGGCGCGCACGACCAACTCACTGATCTTGAGGGTGGATTCGCGCAAGTGGAGGCTCAACACGACTTCTTTTCCCGAATTCACGACGATATTCGGAACCTCCAGATTTTCATAGCCCAGGCAGGAAAGCCGCAGGACAATTCGGCCGATCGGCACGTTTTCCAGCCGGAACTGGCCTTCGGCATCCGTCACGGCGCCTTTGAGTGGTTCGCTGTCGGCGATAAGGACTTGCGCTCCAATGAGCGGCTGTTGGGTGTCGGCGTCGAGGAGCGTTCCCCGGATGGTTTGGCTGAGGTTTTGACTGTTGAGTTGAAAGCAGAACAGCGCGAAGAGCGCCGCGGTTAATCGGATTTTTTGCTGCATAACGTTCGTTTTAAAAGTTGATGCAAAAATCCGGGCAGGCCGGGCCGCCGTTCATTGACGTTTGGTAAGAAATTTTGGTTTTTTCACCGCGAAGGCGCGAAGGCGCAACGAGTTTTTCTTCGCGCCTTCGCGCCTTCGCGGTGAAAAAAATCAAGCACACCAAACACTCATTTCGCCATGATGCGTTTGCGGATGCGGCTCAGCGACTCCGGGGTGACACCGAGAAAGCTGGCCAGCTGGTACTGCGGTACTCTTTCAAGCAGGTCGGGTCGGGTTTCCTGCAAATTCAAATAGCGCTCCTCCGGGCTGGTGAGGATGTATTCGGCGAGCGCTTCCTGGCTTTTTTGTAGTTCCATTTCGACCCCCATGCGGCCCAGCATTTCCATGCGGGGCAGGCGGTTAAAAAATTCCGCTTCGTCTTCCTGGCGGCCTTCGATCAGGGTGCAGGGTTCGTTGCAGACCAGAAAAGACTTCGATATTTTGTTGTCAAAGGGCATACCGTTCGAACTGACAGGCATGCCTTCGGTAAAAAAAGCGGTGGTTTTTTCCTGGCCGTCAACGAGGAAATACTGCCGGACGCAGCCTTGCAGGACGAAATAACAGATGGTAGCCACTTGGCCTTCCCGGAGCAAGAGCCTGCCTTTCGGGTAGGAGCGAATGGTGATCAGTTCCAAAATGGTTTCGATTTCCGTATCGCTGATCGGCGCGATTTGGCGGATGTAATCGATGAGCACCTGCTCGACGGCAGCGTACCGGCGGGCGACTTGGGGTTTGCGGATCAGCGTTTCTGGCATGGGCGTAGGTTTTAAATATTCGGCTGCAAATGTAGCCGGAGGGTGGGGGTGGGCGGGTGAATTTCGACGGAGGGCGGGGTTGGATGGATTTGGGCTTAGTTCGAAACTTCTGGTTTCTCCACCACCCCCAACAACACCTCCAGCGTCCGCATTAAGTGCCATTGATAAAAACAGTAGATACTCGGCCTATTCCCCAGCAAGACTTATAATTTCCTGAATTAAGCTTGGTTTTATTCTAAATCGTGCAAGATGGACAAGATCATCCAGCACAGGTTTTATGGCTGGAATATGCCCGCATCTTTTCGCCTCTAAAAGTACACCCAGCAGCCCGGTAATAGCTATGCCTTCCCGAAGCGCAATAGCTCTGCCAGATTTCTCGTCTATGATCAATAAATCTGCGCCGATTTCTATGGCCAGGGCAATTGCTTCGGCTTCACCGGGATCAATTTCTTGTCGTAATTTATCCAGCAGGGGAGCTGGACTTGGAGTTTGGACAACCAACCAGTCGGCCTCAAAAACAGGTACAAGATCATAGCCCTGCTTTTGAAGCACTTGCAATTCGTCCGCTACTTGTTTGGGAATTATTACCTGGCCGTAGATGGCTGGTAAAATTTGAAGTCTTCCAATTTTTAGAAGACTACTGATTGGGGAGGTGTCACTTACGATCACCATATTTTGGGCGAAGTTCTTCCAGGGTTTTCAGGTCTGCATGCAAATCTTCAACCGTGTAATCAGATGGAATCCCAGCCTCGGCAAGTTTGTCATCAAATTCGATCCTGCTCAATTCCGAAAGCTTTCTGGCCTGCGCATAGGTCAGGCGATTTTTCCGGTAAAGCAAGATCGCAAGCTCTATTTTTAGTTCTTGCTCACTCATGTTTGCGGCTTCCAAAATGCTGTCTTCGATAAGAACCATACTCGGCTTTTTTACAAAAATACGCCTATTAAAACGAAAATCCTGCCCGAATTAGTTCCCCTTCTCCACCACCCCCAACAACACCTCCAGCGTCCGCATCGTCTGCTTCAAACTGCGGATCTCATCCTGCACAAAAATCAGATTCTGATTGGTCTGTTTCAGGTGAAAGCCCATAATGCGGCCTTTTTCGCCGACAAACTGGATGATCTTGTTGAAATGCTCGGTTTCGTAAAACGATGATTGCGGGTCGCCCACGAAGTAGCAGCGCAATTTGCCGCCTTTGAGGATCAGCCGTTCGAAGCCCAGTTTTTTGCAGAACCAGCGCAGGCGCAGCGCTTCAAACAGGAAATTGACCTGCTTGGGTAATTTCCCAAAGCGGTCTTCCAGCATTTTCGAAAACGCTTCGATACCGGCCTCGTCTTCGATCTCGTCGAGTTGGGTATACAGGCTGAGGCGCTCGTTGGTGTTCGACACGTACTCGTCGGGGATGAGCATTTCCACATCGGTTTCGATGGTCACGTCGCGCACGTAACTGCCCTTTTTCGCGATCTCGTCTTTGAACAGATCCTTAAAATCGGTTTCCTTGAGTTCCTGGATCGCCTCGTCGAGGATTTTCTGGTAGGTATCGTAACCAATGTCGGCTATGAAACCCGATTGCTCGGCGCCGAGCAAATTGCCCGCACCGCGAATATCGAGGTCGCGCATAGCCACCTGGAAACCCGAACCCAACTCGCTGAACTCCTCGATAGTGTGCAGGCGCTTGCGGGCTTCGTGCGTGAGCACGCTCATGGGCGGCGCGAAGAGGTAGCAAAATGCCTTGACATTCGAACGGCCTACCCGGCCCCGCAGTTGGTGCAGATCACTCAGGCCGAACATGTCGGCGCGGTTGATGATGATGGTGTTGGCATTGGGGATGTCGAGTCCGGTTTCAATAATGTTGGTGCACACCAGCACGTCGTGTTTGCGGTCGATGAACTCGACGAGTACTTTCTCCAGCCGGTCCGAATCCATCTGGCCATGTGCCATGGCGATATCCACATCAGGGCAGATGCGGCGCAGCAATTCCACCATTTTCGGCAGGTCGGCCACGCGGTTGTGCACAAAAAACACCTGGCCGCCGCGGTGCACCTCGTAGTAGATGGCATCTTTGATCAGCTCGTCGTCAAACACCCGGATCTCGGTGTGAATGGGCTGCCGGTTGGGTGGCGCGGTGCGCAGGATGGACATGTCGCGCGCAGCCATGAGGCTGAACTGCAGGGTGCGCGGAATTGGCGTGGCGGTGAGGGTCAGCGTGTCGACGTTGACTTGGAGCGCGCGCAGTTTTTCTTTGGCGGCTACGCCAAATTTTTGTTCCTCGTCGACGACCAGCAGGCCCAGGTCTTTGAATTTGACGTCCTTGTTCAGCAGGGCGTGCGTGCCGATGATGATGTCAATTTGGCCGGAGGCCGTTTTTTGAAAAATTTCCTTTTTCTCTTTGGCGGACCGGAAGCGGTTGACGTAATCGACCGTCACCGGAAAATCGGCCAGGCGCTCGGTAAACGTGCGCCAGTGCTGCAGCGCCAGGATGGTGGTGGGCACCAGTATAGCCACTTGCTTGCCGTCGGTTACGGCTTTGAACGCTGCGCGGATGGCTACCTCGGTTTTGCCGAAACCCACATCGCCACAAATGAGCCGATCCATGGGGTACGACTTCTCCATGTCGGCCTTCACATCCTGGGTGGATTTTTCCTGGTCGGGCGTATCCTCGTACATGAAGCTGGCCTCGAGCTCGTTTTGCAGGTAGCCGTCGGGCGGAAAGGCATGGCCGGGCGCGGCGCGGCGCTTGGCGTAGAGCTTGATCAGGCCGGCCGCGATGTCCTTGATCTTCTTTTTGGTGCGGGCCTTGAGTTGTTTCCAGGCGTCGGAGCCGATCTTGGAGAGCTGGGGCGACTCGCCTTCCTTACCTACGTAGCGGGAAATTTTGTGCAGCGAGTGGATGCTGACGTACAGGATATCGTTGTTTTTGTACACCAACCGCACGGCCTCCTGCTGCTGGCCGCCGATCTCGATCTTTTGCAAACCCGAATACCGGCCCACACCGTGGTCGATGTGCGTAACGAAATCGCCGGGCTGGAGTTCGCGGATGAGCCGCACGTTGAGCGCCTGTTCTTTGGTAAAACCCGTGCGGAGCCGGTAGGCGTGGAAGCGCTGGAAGATCTGATGGTCGGTCAGGCAGGCGATCTTCAGGTCCTCATCGATGAAGCCGCTAGACAGGGCAGTTTCCACCGGATGCCACTCGATCTGGGCTTTCAAATCCTTGAAAATGGATTGCAGGCGCGTGAGCTGTTTGGGATTTTCGGAGCAGATAAAAATTTCGTAGCCGCTTGCCCGGAGTTCGTGCAGGGTGCGAATGAGCAGGTCGAAGTTTTTGTTGAAACTTGGCTGTGGTTTGCCGTGGAAGGTCACGGTGACCGGGGAGCGTTGTGCGGTGGATGGTTGGGACATGGCTGCGTTTCGTCGGGGGCAAAGGTACGGTTAATCAACCCTGTGGATAAATGGAAATGCCAATTTTACCGGATCAATTCATCTAAAGTTTACCCACATTAGGTAAGTGAAAATCGAACCCAATTGTTCTCATTCTTGTTTCTGGTAGTATGCGAATTATCCTGTATTTTTGTTTAAATTTATAATTATGGGACTAACTATTCCGGATAATATCATTGCTCAAACAAACATGACGCCAGCCGAGTTGCTCTTGGAATTCGCCGTGTTTTTGTATCAGCAGGAGCGGTTGACTTTGGCGCAGGCGTCCCGCTTGGCTGGTATTAGCCGGATTGCATTCCAAAAAGCATTGGCCGAAAGGGATATTCCCTTGAACTTCGGTATTGAAGACTTACAGCAGGAACTGGATGTCATTGAAAAAGTAAAGGATGATTATCGTCAGCGACACCTCTCCGATCAGTAACCTGCTCAAAATTGGCCAAATCGGCTTACTTCGCGAAATTTATCAGGCAGTTGTAATTCCTGAAGCTGTGTGGGAGGAATTGAAAGCAGCACAGGATTTAAATCTTACAGAAGTATTGGCTTCTGATTGGGTTTCAATAAAAGAGATAACTGACCGGGTGTTTTTTGATTCCTTGCTTGTCGAATTAGATGCCGGAGAAGCCGCTGCAATTGTACTTGCCCAGGAATTAAACGCGGATATCTTGCTAATGGATGAACGAAGTGGTCGGCAGAAAGCCTTGAGTCTCGGGTTGCATGTCACTGGTGTTGTCGGTATATTATTGACAGCAAAAGGGCTTGGCTAATACCGGCTGTTAAGCCGCTTTTAGATGATTTGAAACACAAAGCAGGTTTTTGGATGGGGGAAGAATTTCAAAAATACATACTTGAGCTAGCGCGTGAACTTTCCTGATTCCTCGAATTAAAATACCCTACCTCCAGCAAGCCATGCAAAAAACAATTTTCCAAATAAAAAACATGGATTGCGCAGCGGAGGAACAGCTAATCCGCCTAAAACTGGGCGATATTCCCGGCATTCAGCAACTCAATTTTGACCTGCCCAATAGACTGCTCGCAGTGCTGCACACCAGCCCGCCGGAACCCCTGGAGCAAGCCATTCATAGCCTGAATCTCGGAGCAAGCCGACTGAGCACCGTAGACGCCGACGCCTCGCCTGTGCAGGCAGCCGTCCGGGAAACAAGCATTCTCCGGGCCGTGTTGGCCATCAATGCTGCCTTTTTTCTGATTGAAATGACCACCGGACTATTCTCCCATTCCATGGGCCTCGTTGCCGACAGCCTGGACATGCTGGCCGATGCTCTGGTGTACGGTATCAGCCTTTTTGCAGTGGCCGGGACGGTTTCGAGAAAAAAAGCAGTCGCCCGCCTGGCCGGGTATTTTCAGCTTGTGCTGGCAATGGCGGGATTCGCTGAAGTGCTCCGGCGTTTTTTTGGCGCCGAAGCCATGCCGGATTTCACTACGATGATCGTTGTTTCGGTTTTTGCACTGTTGGCCAACAGCATTTGCCTGTGGTTGCTTCAGAAAGCCCAAAGCCAGGAAGCACACATGCAGGCCAGTATGATCTTTTCGTCAAATGATGTGATCATCAACCTCGGGGTCATCGCGGCCGGGATACTGGTGCATTGGCTCGATTCGAATAAACCGGATCTGCTTGTCGGAACGGTAGTTTTTGTTTTGGTTATGCGGGGGGCGATCCGGATTTTGAAGCTGGGAAGATAGGTCTGCGATTGGTTTAAGGAAAAAGCAATCTGACCCTGAAAGCGATTGAAGAAAGAAGGGCTTTTTTGATGCCAATCGATCCTTTCAGGTGAAATTCCATAATTGGCAAACAACATAATTTTTCTAATTTCAGGTTGCTATTGCAGTTCCATATATTTTTTTGACATATCTATATTCAACTAATTTTATGATTGTATATCTTTGAAGTCCTAATCATAAATCCCGTGAATAAGCCGCCTTAAATTCCAAAATTTTGCACACCCCGTTTTCCGGCTGTTGGCTGGGAGACGGGGTGTTTTACGTCTGTGTCATAAGTTTCTCCAAATTCTCCAAATATGCTAGATGAAATCCTGCCTTTTGCTATTGCTATGTTCGTGCTCAGTCAGATCAGCGAGCGGATCAGCAATTTTCTCAAACTTTATTTACCCAAAAAGTGGTTTGGCAACCTTGACCTTCGAGATCCCAATCCAGCAAAGGAAAAAGCCCGGGAGCGCAAGATCATGGCGCTCAGCCTGGTTGCCGGTGCGCTCACCACACTCCTGTTCTATTTTTCATACCTGATACCTGCTGAAAAAGCATCGGAACAGCCAGAATGGGTTTGTTATATGGATGGTATCACATTGGTCTACCGCAGCGTTGCTCATCGCTTTTTTTCTGAGTTTCGGTTCCAAATTCTGGCATGACCTGCTAGACATTCTATTTCTCTACAAAAACGCCCAACGAGCGCTACGCAGCGGGGAATTGCTTTTGGCAGACAGCCCCGACCAAATCAACGTCCTGCTTCGGCGGAGCTCGGTAAATATTGCCCGATCGGCCCTGGCTGATCACCGAAAAACCCTGTTGGAAATACCCGGCGTCACGGCGGTCGGCATTGGTACCATGATTAACGACGAGCCTGTTTTGCGGGTTTATTTCAACGACAGCCTTTCGGCTGCAGGTGCTATCAATGAGTTGATTTGGACCGATGAATTTGGCATTCCGCGAACGATACGCATTGAAAAAATTGTATCCGGTCCTGTCCTCGCCCAATCGGCCATTGTTGGTGGCCGGATAGCGAACAAAGGCAATCCGGATCAATTCGGTACCATGGGCTTTGTGTTTCAGCACAAAGTATTTGCGCACCATGTTTTTGCTTCATCCTGCTACCATGTTATGCGCACGGAAAAGCACAACTGGGATGCCTATAAAAAAACAGACGACGAGGCGCACGGCATCATCTGTCATTCGCAGGAGGCTGGCAATTGTGCTGAGGAATCAAAAATTTTTATCGGCTATCGCACGGAGCTAATGGATGTAGCCATCTCCCGGCTGGATGCCATTGAAAAAATTGATATCCAAAGCCTGCCTCCTGTATCCAGGTCGGCCCATGTGGATGATCGCTACGCCGGCAAGGAGGTGCTGATAAAAACACAGGAAAAGATCATTACCGCCTATATCCACGATTGGAGAACGACGGTCATCGTCCGATACAATGACGGCACGGAGAAAAAATTTGAGGACTTCTTCTCGATCCGGTTGTCGGAATCCGCGGCGCCAGGCGATCTGACAGCGGCCACTAAAGGTGGCGATTCCGGTTCTGCTGTTTATAGTGCCGGCGAAGCACTCGGTATTGTGGTTGCCGGCAGCGATAGCCTCACCTATGCCATGAAAGTACCCGTAATTGAAAACAATCTTGGCGTAGTGCTTTATGCCAAGCCATCCAATTAATCAATAAACACCATTTAACATGCAACAACTATTTCGCCCCGTTCTGGCCATGATGCTTGTCGTTGGCCTTGGTTTTCCCAAACTGTATGCTCAAAATGACAAAAAGGAAACTTCCTATCTGTTTTCGATTGTCAAAGCCGATTCGGCCTGCTGGAAAACAGTACCCGATACTATACCACAAATCATTGTTCGACTTAGTGGTTCCTGCAGCTGTACCCTATTGATTGATGATGTACCATTGAAAATTGACGGCGCAGGTCAAACGTTCCGCTATCAAAAAGAAAACGGAAAGCTCAAATTTCCGTCGGGCGCCATACTGCTGCCACCGGACAGCTTGGGAAACGACGCCATCCTAGTGTCGTGGGATACGACATGCACCGAAGCATATAAAAAGGAATCACCCCTTGTGGTTGAAAAATGCCCATCCGGCGAATCAACCCAAACCGCGGCAAATACGCCCGCTTTGTCGGTGTCGCCTTATTACTTCATCCCTTCCGTGGAGCAAGAGCGGATTTTTCTGGCAAAAGCCAGGAGCGGCGACCTGGATAACGATTGTTGTCCGGGCAGCCAGGAACTCCTGTTCAATTACGCTACGCAATGCCTGGTACCGGTATGCGATCTGGAAGGCTGTTGCTGCGGGGATTGTTTTACATTCAAAAAAAAGGCCAACGCCTGTGATTCCTGCAAACAGATTTTCAAGTGCCGCTACAGGCATAATGCGCTGGAGCGCTTTCACCCGCGTGTGGATGGCAAACTTCGGGTACGCATTGTCGGCCTTCACCCGCTGCAAGACAGCGTCGCACTGCGTGTATCCTATGAAGATCGGAATAAGGAGGGGAGGGCCGAGTTTATTGCCATGATGAATAAGGCGAAGAAAGATCAGACTACCCAGGAATCCGGTGAAAAAACCGATGATAAAACAGCTAATGCATCTTCCCATGTACCCGGAAAAAAGCAGGAAAGTGGAGTTGCCCTGATCCCGATCTTTCGCAATGAAATGATTCAGTTTTACAACGAAAAACTGGCGATACAACAACTGGAGCCCGATTTTCTTGCACTCTGTGTCACCTTTATTCAGGGAAATATCAGGAAGCATTTCATCATCCCGGCAGCGACGCAGGCGCTTATGTCCGAAAAAGTAGATGAATGGCTTGACGCGGACACGATCAATCTGAGTGCGGCTGAAAAATCAAAATTACGCGCAGCATTTAAAGAGGGGCTGCAGTACTACCAGCGCATCATCAATTACCGTGCGTCTTCCGCCTTGTTGTTTCAGGTTAAAGACCATGATATTACCAAACTCTCCTTTTACGGGTATCGCAACGGCACAGCACTATCCGACGAGCCTCGAACGTTTGAATTTTTCAACAAAGGAGGGTTTACCATAGATTTTAGTGCAGGTATCGTAATAAACCAGTTGGTCAATCACGCCTTCAACACAATTGTAGTTGACTCAGCCGGGGTAACAAAATACCGGATCCTACAGCAAGATTCCGGCAAAATCAATTTAGGCCCGGCTGTGTTTGCCCATGCCTACTACCGGTATCCGATTTGGAACCGCTTTAAACTCGGCGCCACCACCGGGTTTATGACAAACACCCTCGATGATAATTTCGGATTGAATTTCCTGTTTGGCGGATCGGCGCTGTTCGGCAGCGCGCAGCGATTTGCACTGACCACTGGTTGGATTATTGGCAAAGTTGACCGCCTGGCAGAGGGTTTGGCAGTGGGGCAGCTGCTCGATCCACCCAATTCTCCCGGCGAAACGACAAGTGTAGACACCAAGCGGGTGTACCGGTGTAAATGGTTTGTCGGGATATCGTATAATTTGGGGAATTGATTGAAAATGTGGGTACCCGCTTAGTCGCACCGAACAGCCTTTTTTGCAAAACCTGTTGACCGCCATATGGTCGAAGCCTTTGGCCTCACTGATGGAAAGTCAGTGGGGCCATTTTCTCAATTTCTGCTCCCTAAAAAATTGGCGCCACCACCCCTAAAAATTACATTTGCTTTATGGTTGACTAATCCTCCTAACGTGCAACCGCCGCACATGAAAACAATCCTCTGGAAAATTGCCAAATACACCGGCGCCACCGTAGTCAGCATTCTGCTGCTGCTGTTTTTACTGCCCATTCTTTTCCCCGGAACCATTGCCGAACAGATAAAAACCTGGACCAACCAAAGCATCGAAGGCGAGCTCAATTTTTCCAAAGTCCGGCTCTCGTTTTTCCGGCATTTTCCCGCACTCACCCTTACGCTCCACGACTTTTCACTGACCGGCGCAGCACCCTTTGCCAACGACACGCTCATTGCCGGCGAAGCGCTCAGTTTTGGTATCGACCTGGCCTCCGTTTTTGGCGACAGTATCGAGGTCAAGCAGTTTTTTGTCGACAATGCCTTCATCAACGTTCAGGTGGACGAACAGGGGAATGCCAACTACAACGTGTACAAAGGCAGCAATGCCGAAACAACCACAGACAGCAGCACGGCCCGGCTCAACATCGAAAGGATTTTGATCAACAACAGCCGCCTGGTGTATCACGACCGCTCGGTGCCCATGCTCCTGAAGGCCGACGGATTTCGGTACGAGGGGCGCGGCGACCTTGCCAGCAACCAGTTTGACCTGCAGTCGCGCCTGGAAGCTGAAAAATTCGATTTTGCATTTGACAATACCGTGTACATCGATCGCCGCAATGTGCAGGCCGAACTCATCACGGGCATCAATACTGCTTCCCTGGAGTTCAAATTTTCCAAAAACAACCTGCTTATCGGCAAACTACCAGTCGATTTCACCGGCGCCATGGCAATCCTTAAAGACGGTTACGACATCGACCTGAACGTCGTTTCCGGTACCACCGACTTCGGCAACATCTTTTCCGCCCTGCCGCCCGAATACGACGACTGGTTTGCCCAAACCACCTTTCAGGGACAGTCGCAGATCAAAATAGCCATGAACGGCAGCTACCGCGCAGCCACCGGCGAAGCGCCCGATTTGTCGGTGCGACTTTGGGTGCACGACGGCATGATCAACCACAATAAAGCGCCTGCGCCGTTCCGGCATTTTTGGGTAAACAGCACGATCTCCATACCCGGCCTGAACCCCGACAGCCTTTCCCTGGCAATCGACACCCTGCAATTTGAACTCAACGGCGCACCGACCAGCGCTACGTTTTTCCTGAAAGGCCTCGATGAGCCCTACGTAAAAGCCGACCTGAACAGCAACATCGACCTGACGCTGCTCGACCGCGCATTAGGGCTGCCATCTGTTGATTTGCGCGGACAACTCCAGCTAAAAGCCAACGCCGACGGCTATTACCGCACCGGCCAGAACCCGGAGAATTTCCGTCCGGAAATCGTTGCGCTGTCCATCCCGAAATTTAGCCTGGAGGCCAACATTGCCGACGGTTATTTCAAAGACGCTGCCCTGCCCCTGGCCGTGGAACAGGTTCGGGGCCAGATCAAAACGGCCTGCTCCACCGGCAAGTGGCAGGATATTTCCCTGGCCATTTCCAACTTCAATGCAGCCATCGGGTCGGGCCAACTGGCCGGCAACCTGACCGTGCAGGGCCTGGAAAAAAGCAGGGTGCAGGCCGATCTGAACGCCAACCTGCGCCTGGAAGACCTGGCTCGCGCTATTCCACTGGACAGCTTTGCGCTGTCCGGTGCATTCATCGCCAAACTGCAAGCCGACGGACAATTGAATACAGAAAAAAAGGTGTTCCCGGCCGCCACAGGTACCCTGGAACTCAAAAACGGCAAGATCCAAACGCCGTACTACCCGCATCCGATCGAGCAGCTGCAACTGGCAATCCAACTCGATTGCAAAAACGGCGCTTACCGTAACCTCGCCGTTCAGCTCCAACCTGTTTCGTTTGTGTTTGAGGGAAAACCGTTTGCGCTGAACGCCGTTGTTCGGAATCCTGACAACCTCCGCTACGACATTACCGCCAAGGGCACGCTCGACCTGGGAAAAATTTACCAGGTGTTTGCCATAACCGGGTACGACATCACCGGCCTCCTGGATGCCAACTTCGACCTGCACGGCACGCAGGCCGACGCCGAAGCCGGGCGCTACCAAAACCTGCGCAACGGTGGCACACTGCGGGTGCAAAACCTGGAATTGCGCAGCCAGGATTACCCTTATCCCTTTTTCGTGCCTGCGGCAACACTCCGTTTTGAGCAAGACAAAGCCTGGCTGCAAAACACCGTTTTCCGCTACCGGCAAAATGTGTTTACGCTGAACGGCTATGCCGAAAACTTTATCGGCCACAGCTTGCAGGGCAGTGTGCTGAAAGGCAAACTCAGCGTGGCATGTCCCCGCCTCCTGGTCGACGATTTTATGGTTTTTGCTTTACCCGCCGTTCGCCTCGCCCGCCTTCGCCAAGGCTTCGGCGGGCGAGGCGAAGGCGGGCTCGTCCACCGCTCCCGGTGTCGTGTTACTCCCCACCGACATGGATCTGAGCCTCGAAGCGGCCGTCCAAAAGATCATTTACGGCCAAACAAACTTTGAAAACTTCAGCGGCCAGCTGATGCTGCAAAACGGAAAACTCGCCTTGCAACAAACGCAGATCGGCCTGGCCGGTGCCACCATTCGTGTGGAGGCCGAATATGCGCCCGTGAACCTGCGCAAGGCTACGTTCAGTTTTTCACTGAAGGCCGACTCCTTCGATGTAAAACGGGCGTACAACGAGGTCCCGATGTTTCGGGAAATGGCTACCTCGGCAGAAAAAACGGAAGGGCTTGTCTCGGTCGACTACGAACTCCAGGGCCGCCTGAACGATAAAATGGAGCCCGTGTACCCCAGCATAAAAGGCAAGGGCGCGCTGAAACTGGAACGGGTAAAAGTGAACGGCTTGAAACTGTTCGGCGCCGTCAGCCAGGCTACCGGTCGTGACAGCATCAACAACCCGGACTTGAAGGCCGTTGTCATGAAATCCACCATTGCCAATAACATCATCACCATCGAACGCACGAAGATGAAGGTGTTTGGTTTCCGGCCGCGCATCGAAGGGCAAACTTCCCTCGATGGCCGCCTGAACCTGCGCTTCCGGCTCGGCCTGCCGCCGCTGGGAATTCTGGGCATACCCATGACGATAACCGGCACTTCAGAGAATCCCGAGGTGACCATCCGAAAAGGCAAGGAGGGGGAAGAACTGGAGGAGGAAGTAGATGTGGAGGAGCAGTAGGCTGTGTTCAAAACCGCTGCATCAATTTCGTGTTCACCAGCAAATAATCATTCCCCTGGCTATCGAACGTGTTTTCCACAAAAACATAGAAGCCCAGTTTTTTGAAAATGCTCCAGGTGAGACTGCCACCGACGATATTCTGGTTGGTCGAATACCCGTAAAACGGGAAGGTATAATCTACCCTGCGGTAGGAAAGTTCCAGGTTGAGTTTCCCTTTGAAAACGTCCTTCATCAAGCGCAGGCCAAAGGTTGTGCCGTTTAAATACCCGCTTTGCAGGTAGTTCGCCGTGAGCGTCGCGCTTGCTTTGAGCAGGGGTATGCGATTAAAATTCAGGTAGGAATTCAGGTTTTTGGCATCGTTGGCCTTGCTTTTTTGAAAACGCCAACTGCCGGTCAGGCCACAGCTGAGCCATTTGGCCGGGCGCATGTTCATTCCCAAACGCAGACCCTGGCGGGTTTCCTGATCGATCAGCTGATCGAGGTAGGTTTTGTAGGATTCGTAGTAAATGATGTTTTTCCGGTTGTCGTACGACAGCGAAAGATTCCAATTGCGGGAAAACCGATAACGCAGGGATGCAAACAGGTTGGTCAGGCTCGGCTGCATGCTGGCTTCGCTGTTGACGAGTTGATACAGGTCCATTTCCATCGAGCCGAACAGGTTTAGATTTTCCAGCAGTTCGTCCGAATGCTGGAAGTACACAAAACGCCGGTCTACAGCCAATTTGTTCCGCTGCTCCACCACGCCAAGCGTGCTCTGGTGGTGTCGCTCGTGCGCTTTTGACCCGAAACCGACATAAGCCCCGGCCTGCAACAGATTGGCGTCGAAGCTGTAGTCGAACAGATTCGGACGCGCCCCCGCCAGTACGCCGGTGTAAAAATGCCCGAAACCGGTTTCAAACTGCAGCCCATCTACGGCGCCCAGGTTGGTGATCTTTGGGTTGATGCCCCGGCCGGCGCTCAGGCTGGTGGTTTCATTGAAATGATAAGTGGCGGAAAGCCCGTACACTTTGAGCGCGTTGTTCAGGTTGTCTTGCACGGCAGACCACTCGCCGAGTGTATGCCGGAAAGTGACATAGGCGTTGGTTGAAAATTTTGAATCGTTCAGGTGCTCACCATTGAAAACGAAAGCATAGCGCATGCGGGTGGTCTGGCCCCGGTCGGAAATATTGCTATAGGAAGCGGCGGATACCCGGGCCCGGATGCGTTGTTTGGGTGTAACCGATGCGGGAGCCGGTTTTCGAGTTTCCGGTTCCAGTTTGGCGGCGGGGACAGGAGCAGGTGGTTTTTGGGGCTCGGGTTTGGCTGGCGGAACTAGTCCGGTATCCGCGGTCTGTTTTGCAGAAATGGCATCCTTCGGTTGCACCGATACGCCCGCCAGCGGCGTGCAAACACAGGAAATGGAAGACTTGTTCGTCACCACCAATGCCGGTGTCAGCACGCTGCCTTTTTTCAAAAACAAGGTATCACCAACGGCAATTCCTTTGGTCGACGCAAATTTCACATACACATGTTGGGCAGTAACATAGGATACAGCTCCCGTTTCAAGCTGCTGCGCCAGCAACCCAACCTGCGCCGAAAAAAGCAAAACCCCGATTACCGCAATTCCATACCGCATATCAATTTCCTTTTGGATGGCAGGATAAACAGGCCGGACTCGAATACATATAGCCGTTTACTCCATTGTGATCACCGTCGGTTTTGTTTTTGGTATGGCAGGTTGTGCAACTGAACACCGCATAATTCCCGGCAACGGTGTGGCAGTCGGAGCACTGGTCCCATTTATTTCTGTGCTTACCGCTGTAAATCGGGAAGTACATGTCGTCGTGGTCAAATGTTGCCGGTGTCCAGCCCGATTCGGTATGACAATCGGCACAGGTCGTCGGGAAGCCCGCCGAGGTATGCTGAGGACTGTTGGTTTGGTTGTAATCGGCCATGTGGCAGCTGGCGCAATCGGTCGGTGTGCCGGTATAGCCCGAGGCATGGCATTCCACGCAAGCCGTGCTGACGTGTGCGCCTTTCAACGGGAACTTGGTCATGTTGTGGTCAAACGTAGCCGGCGTCCAGCCCGACTCGGTGTGGCAAAGTGCGCAATCCTGCGGAAACTGCGACGCCGCGTGGTTTGGATCAGTTGTGGCGTTGTAATCGGGCAAGTGGCAACTGACGCAGGCGGTTGGTGTTCCGGTATAACCCGAAGCATGGCACTCCAAACAAGCCGTGCTGACGTGCGCGCCTTTGAGCGGGAACTTGGTCAGGTTGTGGTCAAACGTAGCCGGCGTCCAGCCCGACTCGGTGTGGCAAAGCGCGCAATCCTGCGGAAACTGTGAAGCGGCGTGGTTTGGGTCTGTGGTGGCGTTGTAATCGGGTAAGTGGCAACTGACGCAGGCAGTCGGTGTGCCGGTATAGCCGGAAGCGTGGCATTCCACACAAGCCGTGCTGACGTGTGCGCCTTTGAGCGGGAACTTGGTCAGGTTGTGGTCAAACGAGGCTGGCGTCCAGCCCGTTTCGGTGTGGCAAAGCGCGCAATCTTGCGGGAACTGGGAAGTCGCGTGGTTCGGGTCTGTGGTAGCGTTGTAATCATCCAGGTGGCAGCTGACACAGGCCGTCGGCGTGCCGGTATAGGTGGAAACGTGGCATTGCTTGCAATCGACCGTTACGTGGGCGCCTTTCAGCGGAAATTGTGTTTTGTTGTGATCAAAGCCATCGCTGCCGTCACCGTTCGGGTGACAGGCCAGGCAGGCCGGACTGTTGTAGGTGTAACCGGTAATTCCGGTGTGGTGGTTGTCGGTTTCCGGATTGGTATGGCAAGTCGTGCAGGAAAAAACCGCAAAGTTCGTCGGGTCGGTATGGCAATCCGCACACTGATCCCATTCGCCCTTGTGTTTTCCGCTGTAGATGGGAAAATACAGGGCATCGTGTTGCGCGAATTTTGCCGGCATCCAGTCGGGGTCGGTCGTGTGGCACTCGATGCAATTTTGAGAAAAATTGGATGCTGTGTGGTTGGGGTTCGAGGCCGTTTCAAAGTCCGTTTGGTGGCAGGCAATACAATCCGAGGGCGTGTTCGAATACGAGCCGTTGGTATGGCAGCGGGCGCAATCGGCAATATCGTGGCCTTTGGTGAGCGGGAAAAAATCGTGGCGCACCTTGCTGGTTGTCCAGTCGAACCGGGACACATCGTGGCAGTCAGCGCATTGGGTGGAAAATCCGGCGGCCTGGTGGTTGGGGCTTGCTGTGGCTGCGTAATCCATCTGGTGGCAGTTGATGCAATCGTTTCCAAGGCGGTCGAAACGCAGACCGGTTTCCGATTTGTGGCAATCGGCGCAGGCAGCAAACGTGTGTGCGCCCAGCAGGGGGAAGCCATTGTCCTGGTGCAGTTCCGGGATGACATCCACCAGCCAGTTTTCCGTGCTATGGCAGCGGGCACAATCCGCTCCCACGGTGCGCTGATGCACATCCTGATGGCAGGCAAAGCAATCGGATTTTGCTTCCGAAAAAACCATGCTCTGGTGGCAGCCGCGGCAATCAACCCGCACGTGCTGGCCGGTCAAGGGAAACCGGGTTTTCGTATGGCTGAATTTGGCAGTGTCCCAGCCGATCTGCCAGCCCGTAGTTTTGGAAAAAACAGGGCCCTCCCGATCCCAGGCATCGTACGGGATTTCCCATCCGGTGGTCAGGTGGCAATCGGCACAATTGACCCGGAAATTGGCGCCGTGCGGCGATTGCGCCAGCAGCGGCGCAGCCAGGCTCAGCCAGAACATCAAAGATGACAATCTATACATTGGAAACTTTTTAACTGATATTGAACAACCAATTTGCCGTTTTCTTCCACGGGTTTATGGCACTTGGAACAAGCCACGCTGGCGTGTTTTCCATCCAGTTTGAAGGCGGTTTTATTGTGGTTGAATCGTTTGATCGCCCAACTGTCGAACGCATGGCAACGCAGACAATCGGTCTGGCCGTTTTGGTCAAATTGATCACCATGCACGTTGTCGTGACAGGCGGCGCAGGTCGTTGGCGTACCGGCAAATTGCTGAAAACGCTCGGGTAGTTTGCCGCCATCGTCTTTGCCGTGGCAGGCCATGCAAGCTTGTTTGGCGTGTGCGCCCTGCAATTTGAACGCCGTCTGCTTGTGGTCAAAGTGGTTTTCGTCCCAACTGGCAGTCACGTGGCAACGCTTGCAGTCCTGATCGGGATAGTATTTTTTGTCTAAAAATCCCACATGCACATCATTGTGACAGTCGACGCAGGTTTCGCCGATGTTCCGGAACTGCCATTTTTTTTCGTTATCGGGTTTATGGCAGGCAAAACAAGGCGTGGCGGCATGCCCACCGTCGAGGGGTAGTTTTGCCTTGGCATGATCGTCGATGCCGAATTGGCTTGTTTCAAAGCCCGCCTCGGTATGGCATTCGCGGCAATCGGGGCTGATCCCGAGTATGGAAGCCATCTGCCCTTCGTGGTAATCGGTATGGCAGTCCGCGCAGAAATAGTAGCGCATGGGCTTGGTAAAACTGCCCGAGGTATGGCATTGTTTGCAACCGACGGTCTGGTGTTTGCCTACCAGTTCAAAACCCGTGCGGGCATGGTTGAAATTCTTCAACGTACCCGACACCCGGAACGAGCGCTCGTCGTGGCACTCGGCACAGTTGGTCCCGAATTTCCGGTCATGCACATCCTGGTGGCATTGGACGCAATTGTTGGTCCGCACACCCAGCCGGTCCTGAAAAATGGTGCTGGCCGTGGTACGCATATTGTGACAGCCCGCACAATCCACCTGTTCGTGTTTGCCTTTGAGAGGGAAGTGCGTTTCGCTGTGATCAAAATTTTTCAATCCGGCGGTTGAGAGGAAAGATTGCTCCGTGTGGCATTGCTTGCAGTTGGTGCCGAGGTTGAAATTGTGCGGATCGTTGTGACAACTGTTGCAATTGGAAAATGACAGTCCGGTAAATTGTTTGAAAACCTTGCCATTGCGCACCTCGTCTTTATGGCAGGACTTGCAGTCCACCAGCTTGTGCTGGCCCCGCAACGGAAAATCGGCTTTGCTGTGATCAAACTTCGATGCTGGTGCAAATGCCGTGGTGGTATGGCATTTGGCGCAATCGCTGGAAAGGGTTTTCTGGTGGTAGTCTTCGTGGCAGGCAATGCAATCGGTGTTGAGCCCCAGGTAGGTATCGGTGCGTTTTTTTAGTTCCCGGTCGTCTACAAAATCGGGTTTGTGGCACTGCCGGCAATCGATACGCTGGTGCGCTCCGGTCAGTTTAAAACCCGCCAGGTCGTGGTTGAATTTGTTTTTGTCAAACCGCACCATGTCGAAATTGCGGCCGTGGTGGTCGCTGTGGCAGTCGGTGCAGTCTTTCCCTTTGATCTCCCGCGAAGCGTGAAAGCCGGACCGCGTGTCGATCCTGGATTTTATTTCTTTATGGCAATCGAGGCATTTCGCGTTCGACACCTTGTCGCCCAGCACGTGGCATTTGGTGCAATTGGACAGACCCTCCAAATGGGCGTGCGCCTTCGACAGGTCGCCGGGCGATAATTGGGCGTTGGCAACACCGGAAAACAGCGCCAAAAAAAGCGTGGAAAAAGCAGCAATCCGTTGAAAAGAAAAAGGAAAAGCAAACGACAGCAAGCCGTGCGGGTTCTTTTGTTTTGCCTTTTTTAGAAGAAAAAACCGGAGATCGGGATGAATCAGAGCGGTGCAAAACAAAAGAACAATGGAGCAAATAACCAGTTGTTCTGAAAGCATGGGTACGGATTAAAAAATTCGATCGGTGGCCAAAGGTAAACCGAATGCACCTGTCTGAACCATGACTTTTGTCACGCCTGACGGTAAGTTTGCGGGCTTTTACCGCAAGGCATTTTGTCCACTTCCGGCCGGGATGCATACTGTACGGCTACTGTAAACGGGATGTTGTTTCGGGTGATATTTTTAACAGTCCTGCCTCCGATAACAGGGCGATAAAAATTTTTTTGACCTTGGTTGTGACCCATCTAGAGATGTCTCCTTTTAGTTGACATAAACAGTACGGTTTCACATAAACAACTGATAATGCGTTGTCAGTTCAGATGTCTCCCTCCGGTCGACAAGACAGTCGTCTATTTTAAAACTAAATTTTTACCGGATTTCTCGCTACGCTCGAAATTTCGCCCAAGCCCTGCCGAAATTTCGAGCGTAGCGAGAAATCCGATAAATTGTATGTTTCTTCAAACAAGTTGTCATGTCGACCGGAGGGAGACATCTGGCTAGGTCGCAACTTGAGTTATTTTAAAAAAATTGTCCCGCTTTGTCCGAAAGTGGTCCGCCCGTTCGTCAACGCAGTGTCTTTAATTTTGAAACACACTAAAAACACTTTTTTCACTAAAAAATTTAAGTAATGGACAAGTACATGATGATCTTCCGCAACACCCCCATGAGTGAAGAGGCTTTCGCCCAAATGTCGCCCGAGGAAATGCAGGCCTCCCTTGAAAAGTGGAACACCTGGATTGGCGGTATTGCCGCCCAGGGCAAACTGGTAGGCTCGGATGCGCTGGAAGGTGGTGGTAAAATCGTGAGTGGCGCGAAAAAAGCCATAACCGACGGCCCCTACGTCGAAAGCAAGGAGCTGGTGAGCGGCTACCTGATCATGCAGGCCGCCAACGAAGCAGAGGCTGTTGAAAATTCGAAAGGTTGCCCGATCTTTGAGATCGACGGCTCCGTGGAAGTGCGCAAACTCATGATCTTCGAGTGATGCGTGATGCGTGATGAGTGATGCGTGATGAATATGCTACGCACCCACAGTGGTTTGGTTTGAATTCGTCACTCAAGATTTGGCACGATCAAACAATGTTGGAATCTACAAACGTACAAGTATCGGTGGAGCATCTTTTTCGGCACGAGTCGGGGAAGATGCTCGCCGTTTTAGTGAAACTCTTCGGCTTACCACAAGTCGGCGTGGCTGAGGATATTGTGCAGGAAACCCTACTCGCCGCCCTCGAAACCTGGAAATTGCGCGGCATGCCCGACCAACCCCGCGCCTGGCTGTACCGCACTGCCAAAAACAAAACCATCGACTTCCTGCGCCGCGAGCGGAATTTTCAGGCCAACATCGTCCCCAACCTGCACACAGCCGCTGCCCAACATGCAACCCCCGACCGCTGGCTCGACAACTTTTTCCTCGACGCCGAAATCGAAGACGCGCAACTGCGCATGATGTTCGCCTGCTGCCACCCCGCCATTCCCACCGAGGCCCAACTGGTGCTGATGTTGCGGAGCTTGTGCGGCCTGAGTATTCGCGAAATCGCTGCCGCCTTTTTGCAGCCCGAAGAAACCATGGCTAAACGGCTGTACCGCGCCAAGGAAAAGATTCGCCAGGAAAACCTGAGCCTCGAAGTACCCGCCGGCGCTCAGCTCGCCCCCCGGCTCGATGCGGTGTTGCAGGCCATTTACCTTTTGTTCAACGAAGGTTACAAATCCGCTTCCGAGGCATCCGTTATCCGCCGCGAACTGTGTGAGGAAGCGCTCCGCCTGGGTGATCTGTTGCTGCGCCATCCGGCCAGCCAACTGCCCAAAACCTATGCGCTGCTGGCGTTGATGTGTTTTCAGGCGTCGCGCTTCGATGCCCGGCTGGACGAATCCGGCGCCATCATTTTGCTGGAAAACCAGGACCGCAGCCGCTGGAACCAGTCGCTCATTAACGCCGGATACGCCCATTTGCAGCGATCCTTCCAAGGCAACGAGATCACCGACTACCACCTGGAGGCGGCCATCGCCTCCTACCACGCCTCTGCGCCCGGTTTTGCGCAAACCAACTGGAAGAGTATTTTTTACTGCTACGACCTGTTGCTAAAAATCAATCCCTCGCCTTTCGTGGCGCTCAACCGGGCCATTGCGCTGGGTTATGCCGAGGGGCCGCAGGCGGGGATCTCAGCCCTGCAATCTATTTCGGGGCTAGAGCAGCATTATTTGTACCATGCAGCTTTGGGCGATTTTTTTGTGAAACTGGAAAATACTGCGGCAGCACGCCAGGCGTTTAAAACAGCACTGAAACTGGCGCAGTTGCCGGCTGAATGCCGGG
Source organism: Lewinellaceae bacterium (assembly GCA_020636075.1). Lineage (GTDB taxonomy): Bacteria > Bacteroidota > Bacteroidia > Chitinophagales > Saprospiraceae > M3007. Next base: position 340,032 of record JACJYO010000004.1, read on the forward strand.
TGCTGGAACTAAAACTGGCTGCGCTGAAACCTTCCTGAACCAATCAATGCCCCTTAATTATGAAAATTCTCACGATTGCTTCCCTACTGTTTTTTGCCATACAAGCCTTTGCCGATCTGGGCGGTTGCGTAGTGTACAAGGCCAAATATGTGATGAAAAACGGCCAGTCGGTTACGGGCTATTTGCCCCTGTGGTCTTACGAGGATTATTCCTATCTGGACGAGCACAGCCAAAGCAATGCCTATTGCAGCGACAAGGCATTTCAGCAACTGCTCAACCGCGTTTTTTACCAGGAGCAAAAGAAACTCGAATTCGGTCTTTTTGAAAAACTGGATTTGGTGCAATTCAGCCAGGCCGCAAGCCGGAACCAACCATTTTCAGTGGGTTGTGCTTTTACGGATTCCAGTTCCATCCGGGCCCTGCACCTGGATAGTATCCGGTACACGGTTTTTTTACAAGCAAAAAATGCGGAATGGGATTATCCGGAAATCGCTATTCAGGTTTTGGATGTAAAAACGGCCAATATGATGCGGGAACAAAAGGTGGTAAACCATGCCGGCCTTTCCCATCCGTCTATGCCGGAGCAGCCGGGCTCGATTTATGAATACTTTTTTGACGAGTATGTTGTTTTGAATTACAACAAAAACATTTCCCAGGCGGCGCTTGAGGCCAAACTGGCAGCGCTTTCGGAACAATTCTACGCCCCTGAACTGCGGTATGTTCAATCCCAAGGCACCATGAGTGGGAAGCAATTGAAACAGGAGAAACAGCGCGTGGTGCTACCGATTATTTTGCAATTGCGGGAGGAGGGTGTTATTCTGATCCAGCGGTATATGACTTGTTGAGAACGAGGCTGTACCATAAGTCCTCGCACGCGCAGGCAATTCCAAATTTTTTATCCACGGAGACAGGGAGGGCAGGGAGGTTTTTTGCTCCGCCGTGTCAACCCCACCCCCATCCCCTCCCCCCGCGGGGAGGGGGGCTTGATTCGGCGTTACTATTTGATTGCGTCAACGGAATCAAGACTTAGCGTGAGGGCAGGCTCCCCTCCCTAGGGGGGAGGGGATGGGGGTGGGGTTGACGCGCAAAAGGCCGAAAAAGTAGAACTCAAGAAAATCGTGTGCTTCAAGTCTTAGGACGAGAAATCAAAATTATTTTACCGCCATTTCAAATGCCCCAAATACCCAAATGCACCTACATTTTCGTGCGTTTCCAATTGCATCGGATTTATACTCCAGGCCTGCGCGACCTCCAAAACATGTTCCACGTCCGGATAAACGGAGCGATCCCAGTAGGCTTCATCTGCTGCATCTTCCGAATTGGTATCCAGCAGCGCCCATTGTTGCTCAATGGCTGTCGGTTTGCCTTCGATGATGGTAACGCCGTCGCCGATGCTGTACAGCCGCTCGGTTTTCCCTTGAACTGATTTCATCCAAAAGGCGGAGCCGGTGCCCCGGTGGTTTCCGAATAATTGGGCTTCTCCGAACCGGGCGCTCAATCGATCCAAAAATATCCTCGCCTGCTCCAGCACGGGCGCTTGCGGCACCGGCAAATCGCTTCCAAGAGCGAGTATCCACCCGTCGATCGGCGGGAGTACGAAAATGCCGGTGCTGAAGTTCCTGAGCATCCCTTCGACCCAGTTTGCTTTTTGCACATGAGTTACCTCCAGGGCATTAAGCAGACTGTCGGTATCCTCGGTTTTTACAGCGATCCAGACGCATTTGTAGCCGAAGTTGACGGGTTTGGCAGGGTCGCGCTTTTCCAGTTCCTGCTCCCAGAGCGATTTTGGGGGTGGTGTTGACTGGGAAAAGAGTTTGGAAAGCCAGCTGAACATCAGGAGGAGGATGGTTAAGGTGATTTTTTTGTGCATGCTAATTCGGTTTATTGGTACGTCTTAAAATTGGAAACCATGCGCTTATCGTTTTTCAATAAACAAACTCTCCGGCGGCCCCAAATAACTCGGTTTCAAGCCGCCGGCATCGAACACAAATTTTTGGATGACTACGCCGGGGTCCATCGCCCACACTTTCAGCGTATGCACGCCGGCTTTCAGGTTTTTGTGCAAGGTTGTTTTTTTCTTGATGTGGTTGGCGACGGATTCCGTCCACCATGTGGCATATTGCCAATCGGGTTTGGTTTCGTTTTCATTGATATTCAGGATCTGCGGTTCCTCGTCGTCAATGGCGATGGCAAATTGTAAACCGTCGTTTTTTTGATAGTTCTGCGTCGGGGAAAGGTATGTCTCTAGTTGCAGGTCGCCGTCTTCAAATACGGTAAACACGTATTCCGCGCGGGCCGTGTTTTTGTCCGGCATTTGTCGATCCATATTTGCGGGTTCGGGCATGATGGCGGAAAGTGTCCGGCCCAGATTGGGAACGACCGTCCACCGTGCCTGTTCGCCGTCAAATTTGCTCGTAAAGTGCGCGGCTTCTATCGACACAACGCCATTGTTTTCTATAAAACCGGATGCTTTTGGCAAATTAGAACGGATGGGGACCTTTACCCGGAAGCGTTGACCGGCGCCTGAAATTTCGATCGCACCTACGGCATTTCCTTTTGGCGCTTTGCTCCAATCGATGCTTACGTCTATTTTTTGGTCGAACCCGATCGTTCCGCCGGTTGCCGACAGGTTGATCCAGTCTTCCGGCGCTGTCACTGAAAACTCTAGTTTTTCTGCACCGCGGTTAAATATTTCCAGGTAATACTGCTGATCGTTTATGGGGTCGAAGGCCGAAAACGATCCGTTGTACAGCCCGTCGCCTTCCACGCTGAAACCGCGCCAGGCCGGTTCTGAGCCGTATTCCACCCTATAACCGAGGGAGGCCGTCTGTTGCGTTTGGATATAGGAAACAGCGGGCATTTTATTGGCGGGCGGATGGTTCCAATGCGTGTAGCCCAGGTGTGTTTGCGACATCATGTGGTTCCACTTGCCGTTTTCCAGGTCATCATGGAATTGCCGGGTAAGTGCTGCATCTTTTTCAAATAACGCTCTTACCTGGTCAGCATAGAAATTGGCAGAAGCCCCTCCCTGCTCGGCATAGTATTTATTTTTTGCAGCGGCGATATAGAGTTCATTGAGATTGCTGCACATGGCAAGGGGAGCGTGCACTAATTGGTAGTAGGCGGGTTTTTGTTCTTCCGGCAGCTGCGCATAAATGCGGTCGCTTTTTTCCAGAAGTTGACGAAACTCCCCGAGCACCCGGTCGGCTTCGCGGTAATGCACGAGGCTGTACGTCTCCGGGCTCAGCATTTCCGGGGTGCGCCTTGCATTGTATTTGGTATAGAGAGAAATAATATGGCCTATGTCTTCGGCAAATTCGGGGCTGAACTGCTGTGCCGCCCAGCGGGTATAATACCCGGGCAAATCCGCGGCTTTAAACGCGTTGACATCCCAGGCAAAATCAAGAAAAAAGCTGATCGGGAATTCCATCGGCTTTATATCGCCGACATTGACCAGCCACAGATTTTTTACGCCCCATTGGTAGCTCAGATTTAATTGTTCCCAAGCGCGTTCAATTTGGGTGACATTTTGCCAACGGTACGAAACCGGCGCGCCTACGTAGTCGAAATGATAGTACATGCCAAACCCTCCCTTATACTGCCGGTCTTCTTTTTTGGGTAAAATGCGCACGTTGCCCCAGTTGTCGTCACAAAACAAAATGGTGATATCGTCATCTACCCGCATGCCTTTGTCGTAGTACTCCTGAACTTCCTTATAAATAGCCCAAACCTGCGGCGTCGCGTCGGCGGGTCTTCCCGTTACCGTCGAGATAATATTTCGTTGGTCGGCGATAATGGTTTTCATCAGATCGACAGCGGCTTCTTCGGTCATGGCCTCGTCGCCATCGCCCCGCATGCCAACCGTCACCACGCTTTCAAAACCATTCATACGCTCGATACCGCCGCGCCAGAATTCCTGCAACTGCGCTTTATTCGTTTCATAATTCCAGGCGCCGCCCTGAAAACGCCGCCATTCATCATGAGCCCGCATCATGGGTTCGTGGTGGCTGGTCGAGATCACGATGCCGTATTCATCCGCCAATTCCGGATTCAGGGGATCGTCGTCTGCGAATGCCGAGGGCAACCACATGGCGGGCCATAAATAGTTGGCTTTATGGCGCAGCAGCAATTCAAAAACCTTCTCGTAAAACAGGTGGTTAAACCCGCCAAATTTTTCCTTAGCCCAGTTGCGCAAGGCGGGCGCCTCGTCGTTTATAAAAATACCGCGGTACTTCACCGATGGCGCCGTTGAAATGTAGGTCAGTGGCTCCAGGCCAAGTTCAGCGCTTTTCACGGGCGGCACATCTGCCCACCAGTACCAGGGCGATACGCCTATTTTTTCCGACAGGGTAAATACACCGTATGCCGTGCCCCGTTTGTCGCTGCCGGCAATGAGCAGGGCTTTATCGATACCGGCGGCCGGTTTCTCGATGGTTTTGATGACGAAGCGCTCCCAGGCGCCGCGAATACTGGTCAGTTCCGGATGCTTTGCTGCCAGGGCGTCGATCAGCTTATTCCGGCCGACTGTACCAAGGATGACCACATTGCCGCTCAGGCCTTTCGTGGCGGTTGCGATTTCGGGTTTATGGCCGGTCACCCGCTGAATATCTTCCGCAAATAACCGGGCGCTCCGGGCGGTCAGTTTCGAATCGGCAGGATCGTAGTAGATCGTAGTTCGTTGACTGGCGCATACCAGCTCAAAATTTGCACCATCCGATACGTTCGAATGCTTGACCTTGATTTGGGCAACGGCAATTTGCGAGAGGAGGAGCAGGATGGCCAGAAGTCGGAGCTGGTGTTGGATCATGCTGGAACGTTTGATATTGTACGCCGGGTAGAAGCTGTACAGACTTTATTGCCGCAAGTTAATGCATGCACCAGCATATAAAACTGGCAGATTGGAATTGAAAAAGTCCTTTGGGTTCAGTGTCAGGAATGTGCTTGCCAGGCTTGGCTCTTTCGCAAAATATTTGGTGAAAAAAACGCTCATCGTGCTGATCGGGAGAACCATTTCGTTTTGCCTGGTATTGCCGGTGGGAGAGGGGTAGTTTTTTTACCACGGAGACATGGAGGGCACGGAGTTTTTTTGCCTTTTGCGCGTCGGCCCCACCCCCATCCCCTCCCCCCGCGGGGAGGGGGCCTGATCGCACGTTTCATTTTGATTGCGTAAGCGAGAACAGGAATTATGTTGAGGGCAAGCCCCCCTCCCCGCGGGGGGAGGGGATGGGGGTGGGGTTGACCCACAAAAAACCAGAAAAGTTAAACGCCTAGAATTCATGGGAAGTGGAAAGCCCCGAAGTCGTAGGACGAGCGGTGGTAAAGCCTGCCTTAGCCGGACCATATTTTAGAACTCCTAAAAGTAATAATATGAATTGAAAACCAGGTGTTTGCGGCGAAAAGACCTTCGCAAATTTCACGCGAAAAAGGTTAGGGTTTTGTTAAAAAAAGACCGTTTCTCGGAGGTTTTCGAAACTTCAGGCCTTTGGTTTTCAGCGGTTTGTACTCGGGAATTGTTGTTGGCAGTATAAATTTTCACCCGGAATGCAAAACGTCGGCAGGGGTTCCGAACCCTGCCGACGTTGGCAAACCGAACCATCGGCAGTTCACTCACTCCGCAAACTCTCCACCGGATTCAGCAGCGCCGCCCGCGCACTCTGCACCCCCACGGTCAAAAAAGCAATCGCCACAGCCACCAAACCGGCCAGTCCGAAGAACCACCATTCCAGCTGGATCCGGTAGGGGAAATCCTGCAACCAACGGCTCAGCCCGTACCAGGCGATCGGAGCGGCGAGCAAAAAGGCGAGCAGCACGAGCTGGAGAAAATCTTTGGACAACAGCCCAACGATACCGGAAACTGTGGCGCCCAGCACCCGGCGGATGCCGATTTCCTTGACCCGCCGCTCCGCAGCGAAAGTCGCCAGGCCAAACAAGCCCAGGCAGCCGATAATGAAGGCCAGCATCGAGAACACTGCAAATACCCAACCGAGCCGGGCCTCTTTTTCGTACAATTGGTTGAGGTTATCATCGAGGAAAAAGGGATCGAAGGGGCGCTCGGGCTCAAATTCCTGCCAGACTTTTTTCAAACTCCGGAGCGTACCCGACACATCGCCCGGCGCCAGCCGAACCGCCACATAGGAATACCAGCTCGGCCGGATCGTAATGGCCAGGGGCCGGATAGCCTCCTGCAATTTGGAGAAATTGAAATCTTCCAACACGCCGATGACTTGCCCTTCCGGACCAAACTTGATGCGCTTGCCTTCGGCTTCCTTCCAGCCAAATTGCCCCAGCGCCGCTTCATTGAGCAGAAAAGCAAAGGTATCCGTGGGATGTGTCGCATCAAAAGCGCGCCCGTGTTTGAGCGCTACATCGAACGTGGACATAAAATCGAAATCGACAAACATCCCGGGAATTTGCTGTACATCTTTCAGGCCCTCCACCTGGAAGGGGCAAACCTGAACATCCCTGCCCACGATATTCGACAGCGCGCAGGCATGCATTACTTTAGGTTCGCGGGTCAGCCGCTGTTTGAATGCATCGATCTGGTTTTGCTGTTTAATGCCTGTTCCCCGGATCGGGATCATGAGCAGTTGTTCTTTATCAAAGCCCAATTCTTTTTCCTGCAAAAACCGGTGTTGCTGCTGGATCACCAACATGCCCGTAAGCAGGGCGATTGAAATACAAAACTGAAAAACCACCAGGCTTTTGCGCAGCAGGGCCGAACGGCTTTTGGCCGGGCCGTCACCGGTCATGTTCAGACCCTCGACCGGTTTGTACGCCGACAGAAACAGGGCCGGATAGATACCCGCCAGCAATCCCACCACCACGGCCAATGCCGCCAAGCTGCCCAACACTTTTTCGGTGCCGATCAGATCCAGGTCCAGCGTGATCCCCAGCGATTCCCGGAACAGGGGTAAACTCAGCGTTGCCAAAAAATAGGCTCCACCGGCGGCGATAAAACTCAGCAGCAAACTCTCGCCCAAAAACTGCCACACCAGTTGCGACCGGCCGGCGCCGATCGTTTTGCGCACCGCAATTTCTTTGGCCCGCTGGGCAGAACGCGCTGTCGACAGGTTCATAAAATTGATGCAGGCAATCAGCAACACAAACAAGGCGATCAGTGTGAACATCCAGACGGACTGTTCGCTGCCGTTGACCTGCAGCTCCTGGTACAGGTTCGAGTGCAGGTGGATGTCCGTCAGGGGTTGTAGGAAAAACTCGAGTTTGGAGCGCAGCCACTCGGGGGCATGGGTTTGAGTGAATTTCGGCAACTGCGCGGCCAGGCGTTCTGCCGGCAAATCGGGCGGCAACAGCACGTAGGTGTGGCAGGGGTTCCAGTACCAGCCGTCCCAGCTGAACGAGGTGCCGCTGGCCTTGAACAGGGCTTCAAGGTTCTGGAAGGAAGCCAGAAAATCAAACTGAATATGCGAGGTCGGCGGCAGATTTTCCATGACGCCGGTTACGGTAAATTCCAGCTGGTTTTCAAATTCCAGGGTTTTGCCCAAGGGGTTTTCCGTGCCAAAATACTTTCGGGCCATATCCTCCGTCAGCACGATGGAAAAGGGCGCCGACAGGGCGGTAGTCGGATTGCCACTCAGAAAGGGAAAGGTAAAAATGTCAAAAACCGTGGAGTCGGTAAAAAGCAGGGCGTCTTCATAAAAACGTTTGTCTTCATAGCGCAGCAGCGGCACTTTTTCAAATGTTTTATAAAAACGAGTCGTTTTCACACCGGGAAATGCCGCGGCCAGGGTTGGCCCGACCGGAATACCAATGCTCGCCGAACTTTCCACAATTTTCCCGTTTTCCCAAAATGTTTCCGCCAGGCGATAGATCCGGTCGGCCTGCGCGTGGTGCCGGTCGTAATTCAATTCGGTGTAAACAATGGCCAAAATGATCAGGCAACAAGCCATGCCAATGGCCAAACCAAAAATATTGATGGCGGTATAGCCCCTGGATTTTTGCAGGTTTCGATAACTGATTTTTAAATAATTTAGGAACATGGCGATGTTGATTTACCCGCAACGTTGGCAGGGTTTCAAACCCTGCCAACGTTCGAATTAACGTATTTACCTTAACTCACTCGCTCCGCAAACTCTCCACCGGATTGGCCAGTGCCGCCCGCACACTTTGGAAACTTACGGTCAAAAAAGCCACCACCACCGCCAGGGTGCCGGTCAGGAGAAATACCCACCACTGGATACTAATGCGATAGGCAAAATCGGCCAGCCAGTTATCCATGAAAAAATAGGCGACTGGCGAGGCGATAACGAGCGCAAAGAGCACCAGTTTCAAAAAATCTTTGGACAACAATCCGACGATGCCGGCCACCGTAGCACCCAGCACTTTGCGCACGCCGATTTCCTTCGTGCGCTGTGCTATGGTCAGGGTGGCGATTCCGAACAGACCCAGACAGGCGATCAAAATAGCCAGGCCGGTAGCCAATCCAATCAGTTGGCCCAGGCGGCTCTCGGAGCGGTACTGTTTGTCGAGATTGTTATCGAGAAAAGTATAATCAAAGGCCTGTTCGGGCGCTACTTTTTGCCAGGCCATCCGAAGTTGCGAAATGGTCGCAGGAATATTTTTACCGGAAATTTTCACCGAAATTTTTGGGTTTGGTGCATCGGCCATGGTAATATCGGAAGCAATCCGCACCAGGCCGACAGGCTCCACCGCGAGCACCAGCGGCTCCACTTTGGAATGCAGACTTTCAAAATTAAAATCATTGGAAACACCAACCACGTTGTACTCCTGAAACGGGGCTTGCATGGGCTCTCCAGCCCGAATCCCAAATGCTTTGGAATAGGCTTCGTTGATCACCACCGCTTTCGCATCGGCTGCATTTTGAGCGGGATTGGGATTTCGGCCTTCGGCCAAATGAATGTCCATCATTGGGATAAACCGCGCGTCAATGCCGTTGACAAAAAAATTCCGGAACACATCCTTTTTTTCGTCCGTGTAACCGACTTTCATCCAACCCGGCGTTCCGAAGGTGTGGTTGGAGCAACTGAGGTCAATAAAACCGGGTTTTCCAACCAATTCATGCCGCAGGCGTTCGCTGACTTGCTGGCCAACTTCATTCAATTTCGTCAACGGTATGCCCGGATCGGTGTAAGGCAAAACCACCACCTGCTCCCGGTCAAAACCGAGGTTTTTTGTTTGTAAAAAATGTAATTGTTGCGCCATGACAAACGTGCAGGTAATCAGCAAAATGGAGAGTAAAAACTGGAAGCCCACCAGTCCGCGCAACATGAGGTGTTTTTCAGTGCCAACTTTGGAAACCGTTCCGTGCAAGGCACGAATTGGTGAAAAACCCGCCTGCAACATGGCGGGGTAGGCACCCGAAAGCAGGCTCAACACCAGGGTCAGGGTTATGCAGCCCAAAATGTTTTGAGGGGTAAATCCGAATTCGAGTTGTTTGTCGGTCAGGTTGTTGAAAAACGGCAGGGCGGCTTTTGCCAAAATAACGCCGACCAGCACGGCTAAACTTGTCGTCAAAACAGCCTCCGTCCAGAACTGCGCCATGAGCTGTTTTTTGCTTGCGCCGATCACCTTCCGAACACCGACATCCTTGGCCCGGCTCACCGAGCGTCCGATGGCAATGGTGATGAAATTGATGGATGCCAGCAACAGGATGAGCAGGGCTACGCCGGCCAGAATTTTCGGATACCGCGCATCGCTCACCAGGGCGATGCCGGTTGGAAATGCACGGTTCAAATGGATATCGCGCAGGGGTTGAAAGCCGACAATGTACTCGCCCGGCTTGTAATCGTCAGCTACCTTGCCATCGACAAACGGGGCCACTTTAGCCTCCAGGTCGGCAATGGCATTCGTATTGCCCATGAGCACATAGGTTTCCACATTGACCGTTGTCCAACTCGTTCTGCCGCCTACGGATAGAATAGCCTTGGTGTTTTCAAATGGAATAAGCAGATCATACTGAATGCTGGAATTGCCCGGCGCTTTTTCAATTATGCCCGACACGGTATAATCTGTCCATTGGTCATCCATTTTCATGGTCAGGGTTCGCCCCATTGGGAAGGGATCGCCAAAATATTTCTCACCCATCGCCTCTGTGATCACCACCTGGTGGATTTGTTTCAGCGCCTGATTTTTTTTACCCCGGATTAATTTAAAATCAAACATTTGCAGAAACTCGGGATCAACGGCAAGTACCTGCTCCTGCTCCGAAAAATTATCCTTTTTCACCAGCGTATTTGCCTGGAGGTAGCGCGCCAGCCGCTGTATTTCAGGGAAATTCTCCCGAAGTTCCTGCCCCAGAATGACCGGTGTGACGGTATTAAAAAACACCTCGCCCTGGTAATGCTCCTTTACCCAGGCACGGTAGATGCGATCGCTTTTTTCATGAAACTGATCGAACGTCCACTCATCGCGCACGTAAAGCGCCAACAGGAGCACAACGACCGACCCGACCGACAAGCCGAACAGGTTGATGAAGGAATATACCCGGCCATTCAGGAGGTTGCGGACAGCTATTTTCAGGTTAGGTATCAACATGGCGTTTTTGTTTTAATTTGAACTTGAATCGGCTTGATTTAGGATCAAACCAGGTGTATCTATTTCCTTGAAGGAAGTCGCATTTTTTTTGCAGAACGTTGGCAGGGTTCGAAACCCTGCCAACGTTCGATTTATTGTTTTTTTAAATTTGAGTGTGCTTGATTTATGGAACGTCGGCAGGGTTCGAAACCCTGCCGACGTTGGCAACCCACGTAAAATAACTCACTCGCTCCGCAAACTCTCCACCGGATTGGCCAGTGCCGCCCGCATACTCTGAAAACCTACGGTCAAAAAAGCCACCAGCGTCGCTGCGACACCTGCCAGCACAAAAACCCACCAGGGCATATCGATCCGGTAAGCAAAATCGGCCAGCCAGTTGTGCATCAGAAAATAAGCGACCGGCGCCGCCAACACGATAGCCAGCAACACGAGTTTCAGGAAGTTGGCCGACAACATGGTCACGATACTGGTCACCGATGCACCCAAAACCTTTCGAATGCCGATTTCTTTGGTCTTTTGCTGGGTCATAAAGGCAATAAGCCCAAACAGCCCTAGCCCGGCAATAAAAACCGACAACAGTGCAAAAGCGGAAAGCACCGAACCCAGGCGTTTTTCGCTGAAATAGGCGGCGTTGAAATCATCGTCCAGAAAAGAATAGTCGAAAGGCATGCCGGCAGCAAACTGCTGCCAGAGCCGGTCTGTTTTGTCGATCAGTTGTTTCTCCGCTCCGTTTTGTATGCGTGCTGCGAGATATTGCCGCCCCAACGAATAGCTCTTCGACGACTCATGAAACAGGGCAAATGGGGTGATGGGGTTGCGAAAATTGAACGCGTGGAAATCCCGCATGATTCCGATAACCTGAAATCGCTGGCCGTTGCCACCCGGATAGGTCAGCCATTGGCCGATGGGCTCGGCCCAACCGACGGCTTGCACCGCGGCCTCGTTGAGAATCACAGCCATGGAATCGGTACCCAGCACCTCATCGAAATTGCGGCCGTCTATGATCTCGATATCCATAGCCGGCACAAAATCATCATCCACGAGATAGGAGCCCAGGCTCAGGTCTTTGGCCAAACCCGGGTTGTTCTTGTCGGGGTCGGGTACATAAAAATCGCCGAAATAACCGGTGGCTGGCAGGTCGGTCGTCAGGGTGGCTTTTGTGACGCCAGGAAGTTTCAGGAGCTCTTCCCGGAACGATTCCGCCTGATTGCCGAGGCGTTGCACGTTGGATACGACCAGCACATTGTCCCGCCTAATGCCGAGATCAGCCGTGAGCATATAGTCGACTTGCTTCAACACGATGAAGGTGCTGGTGATCAGCCCGACGGAAACTGCAAATTGCAGGACCACCAGTCCACTGCGGAGCCCGGCATGGCCGCCCTTAACCGTGGTAAATGAATTTTTCAAAACCGCTGCAGGCCGGAACCCGGAAAGGAAAAAGGCGGGATAACTACCGGCCAGCAAACCGGTAAGCACGGGCAAGCCGAGTACGACCGCTACCGTCCACGGGCCCAGCAGATCGGTCATTTCAAATTCTTGCCCGACCAGCCGGTTGAACAATGGCAGCGCCAATTGCATCAGCACCAGTGCAAGTACGGTAGCCAGCAAACTAAGCACCAGCGTTTCGCCGATAAATTGACCGATCAGCGCCCGCCGGTCGGAACCCAGTACCTTGCGCACCCCAACCTCCTTGGCTCGCCTGACCGCTTGGGCCGTGCTGAGGTTCATAAAATTGATGCAGGCAAGTAGCAAAATAAACAGACCTACCGTTCCGAAAATAAGGATATCCCGTATGTCGCTTCGGTTGTTGATGCCAGACTGGAACTGCCCTGAGCGCAAGTGCAAATCGGTCATGGGCAACAGGCCGAGTTCCCATTTATTGCCATTGGAGAAAAAATCGTCAATATTCTGACCAATACGCCGAAAGGCGCTCGCGGCGTTTTTCCGCACCATTGGCGGAAATTTGGCCTCCAGTGCCAGGCGCTCGTTTTGGGCCAACGGCCGCTTGGTGCGCACGAACGTTTCCATTTGCAACCAGACCCAACTCCAACTGAATTGCTTTACCGTTGGGAAAGCCGCAACGGGCATGAGCATATCGAACTGGAGCGACGATTGTTTGGGCAGATCCCGTAAAATGCCCGTTACCCGGAATACCCGCGCTCCGACCTCGATTTCTTTACCAAAGGCCGGCTTATCGCCAAAATATTTTTGGGCAGCCGTCTGCGTCAACACGATCGAATGGGCATCGTTCAGGCAGGTCAGCTGGTCGCCGTCGATTAGTGGAAAATCAAACAGGGTCAGAAAATTGGAATCGACAGCCCAGGCATTTTGTTCTGTAAAATGCACGTCGGCCCGGCCCAGCACCAGGTCGCCGGGGCGGAAAATCCGGGTGTAACTTTCGATCTCCGGGAAGGTTTCCAGCAGCGTGGCGCCTACAGGCGGCGGACTTGTGGTCGTCTGGAATTTTTCACCACCAAATGAAGCGGACACCGTTACCTGGTAAATCCGGTCTCCATCTGTCAAAAATTTGTCGAAACCCGATTCAAATTGCAGGTAGGTCGCAATCAGGAAACAAGCAAGCAGGCCTACCGCCAGCCCACTGATATTGATGAAGCCGTGCAACTTGTTTTTGCGCAGGTTGCGCAGGGTAATTTTCATAAAATTTAATATCATCGCTCAGGTAAAATTTGGGAAACAGGGCGTCTCCCGGATTAACTCACTCGCTCCGCAAACTCTCCACCGGATTGGCCAGCGCCGCCCGCATGCTCTGAAAACCTACGGTCAAAAAAGCCACCAGCGCCGCCACAACTCCCGCCAGCACAAATACCCACCACTGCATATCGATGCGGTAGGCAAAGTCGGCCAGCCACTGGCTCATGAAGTAGTACGCCACCGGCGAAGCAATGAGCAGGGCCAGCAGCACCAGCAACAAAAAGTCTTTGGACAACAGCCCGACAATACCGCTCACTGTAGCGCCCAATACCTTGCGCACACCGATTTCCTTGACCCGCTGTTGCGCGGCATGCGTAGCCAGTCCGAACAAACCCAGACAGGATATCAGAATCGCCAACAAGCCAAAACCCTTGCAGGTCGCCGACAGGCGGTTTTCATCTTCGTAAAACCGGGCAATTTCCTCATCGAGAAAACGGCCCTGGAACACCTGCTCGGGCATCACCTTGTCGAAGCTGCGCTGCATGGCCGCCAGGCTACCGGAAATATTGTCGGGGCGCAATTTCACTGCGGTAATCCAGTAGTAATCGAGCAGGGTGGTCATGATCAGCGGTTCGTGTTCCTGATGCAGGCTGTGCGTGTGAAAATCTTCCACCACACCCGTCAGTTCCACCGGTCGACGGCCGCCGAGGTAGAGTTTTTGCCCAACCACCTCCGCCGGGTTGTCGATACCCAGTTTGCGCAGCAGGGTCATGTTCACCACGCCTTTGCGGACGGTATCCGAGGGGTCGTACCAGGTGCCGGCCAGTAGTTTGAGGCCATAGGTTTTTTGGTAATCGGCGTCGCAATATTTGAGGCTGATGCTGTACGGTTCGTCTTCGGGCCGGGAGCCATAGCGGAAGTTTTGCGCCCAGGTATTTCCCGACAGGGGCTGATCGCTGCTGTAGCTGACGGTTTCGACCGATGGGATCTGGAGCAATTCCTGTTTCAGGGCCGAATGCCGGGCCAGGGCCGAACTGTCGACGCCCACGCCGAAGGTGTACACCAGGTCCTGGGCAAAACCCAGGTCGCGCGAGCGAATGTAGTCCAACTGCATCAGCGTGATGATGGCGCCGATGATCAGACCTTGCGCGATAACGAATTGCAAAACGACCAGCGATTTGCGCAGCGAAGCACCGGCAAATTTGTTGTGCTGTGCGGTGTTTTTCAAGGCCGTAACCGGTTTGAAACTAGCCAGGGCCAGGGCAGGGTAGAGCCCTGCAAATACCGTGACCAATGTTGCCAGCAGCCCCATAAAAATCCACACGACCGGATCGGCGAAAAAGGGCAGGGTGTCGGGCACATCCGAAACGTATTTGAGCAACGGTGCACACAGCGAGGCCAGCCCGGCGCCTGCCAGCACAGCCACCACGACCACGATACCGGTTTCACTCAAAAATTGACCGGCCAACTGGCTGCGCCCTCCACCGAGGGTTTTGCGCACCCCGACTTCCTTGGCCCGCAGCGCCGACTGGGCCGTGGCCAGGTTGATGAAGTTGAAGCAGGCCATCACCAGGATCAGGATACCGATAGCCGCCAGGATGCGGAGCCGGGCCTTGCTTACCCGGTGCGTGCCGGAGTTGTGCAGATCTTCGTTAAAATGCAGGTCGGAAAGCGGCTGCAGGTAGTGCGCCCTGAATTTCCGGCTGTTTTTTCCTTTGTATTCCGTTTCGCCAACCTTCGCAAGTGCGGCATTGGCGGCATCCAACTGGTCGGGCCGGTTCAGGAGGGCAAACACCTGGTTGTTGGAGCTGCAACTGCCCCATTCGTAGTCGTAGAAAAAATAATCGGGATAGGCCTTGAAGGTTTCCCAACTGGAAAAAAACGGGCTGGGAAAATCGCAGTCATCCGGCAAATCGGCTACCACGCCGGTGACGGTGGCTGTCACCACATTGTCGAGCACCAGTTGTTGCCCCATGGCCGCTTCGGGGCTTGCGAAAAACTTTCGGGCATAGCGCTCCGTCAGCACGATGACATTGGGCGTTGACACCGCAGTTTCCGGGTCGCCAGCCAGCCAGTTGAGGTTGAATATTTTGAAAAAAGCAGGCTCCACGAAAAAGGCGGTTTCCCCTTCGGCCATGTTGAATTTTTTCAATGGCGGACCGCCTTGCGGATCGGGTAGCGAGACGGTCACCCAAAATTCATGGGTTCGGCTCATCAGTTCAAACTGCGGCACCGTTTGCTCCATAACGTCCATGGCCGGTATGGGCGTGCAGGTGCTGGGCTTTTGCTCGCCGTTGGCATTGGTTATCCTGGCCACCACCCGCCCAATGCGCTCGTAGTTTTTAAAATTTTTATTGAAACCCAATTCGTAGCGCACCATGCGAAAAATAAGCAGCGCGGCAGCAACGCCAGCCGTCAGCCCGATTAGCGTAA
This sequence comes from Lewinellaceae bacterium, assembly GCA_020636075.1. Taxonomy (GTDB): domain Bacteria; phylum Bacteroidota; class Bacteroidia; order Chitinophagales; family Saprospiraceae; genus M3007. The sequence continues at coordinate 355,629 of JACJYO010000004.1, forward strand.
CGGCGGTGTAAATCTTGTTTTTCCGAAGGGTACGGAAAGCGACTTTCAGGTTGTTTAGCAACATTTATTTTTCATTTTTTAAGTACAAACCAGCGAAAACGGTTAATCAAATGCGAGCCTTGGTAACCCTGCAGTTACTCGCTTCGGAGCGACTGTACAGGGTCGGCCAGCGCTGCTTTCAAACTTTGAAATCCTACAGTCAGAAAAGCAACTGCCACTGCGAGAATCCCTACCATCGGAAATACCCACCAGGAAATAGAAATGTGGTAAGCAAAACCATCCAGCCATTTTTCCATGAAAAAATACGCCAGCGGCGAGGCTAGGAGCAGGGCCAAAATGACCAGGAGCAGAAAGTCGGTGGATAACAGGCTGACAATGCCTGCCGTGCTTGCACCCAGTACCTTGCGGATACCAATTTCTTTGGTGCGCTGTTCGGCAGAAAATGCGGCAAGGCCAAACAAGCCAAGACAGGAAATCAAAATGGCCAGTCCCGCAAAATATTTTGACAAGGTCGAAACCCGCTGCTCGGCCACATACATGGCTTGAAAATCTTCGTCCAAAAAGCGAAACTGGAACGCATAGCCGGGGTTTATTTTTTCATACAACTCTTGCAGCCGTGTCAGGGTTTCGGGTTCTTGCCCGGCGGCAATCCGGACCATCAGATGGGTAGATTCCCGGGGCCGGAACAGCATGAACATTGGCTTCACTTTTTCGTGCAGCGAGTAGGAGTGAAAATCCTTCACCACACCTACGATATGTTTTTCGCCAGAGTAATGCCGAACCGTTTTCCCAATCGGATCTTTCATTCCCATAATCTGAATGGCGGCTTCATTGAAGATGATGCCGGTGCTGTCGGTGCCGTATTTTTTTGAAAAGCTACGCCCTTCACGGAGTTCCATACCCAGTGTTTCGATCAGCCCGTCGCTCACGCTGACTTCTCCAAACGCATAATCGGCGTCGGGCGCTTTTCCTTCCCAACTGATGCCTTGCGTCCAGTTCCCCTTGCCAATCAGCAGGCTGGTGGTAGCGGCCCGCTCAACGCCGGGGATTTCCCGTACCTCCGATAAAAACGTTTCTTTTTCCAGGCTTACCCTTCTCTCCAGTTCATTACTGATGACATTGTTTTTATTGAAACCAAGATTTTTATGCTGGATGTATTCGATCTGTTTGTAGATAACCATAACTCCTACGATGAGGACCACCGATATGCCAAATTGAAACACAACCAGGCCTTTACGGATAAACAATTCACTGACGGAAGACTTGAGTTTCCCTTTCAAGACCTGCACGGGGTCAAAACCCGAGAGGTATAATGCGGGGTAACTTCCTGCCAGCACGCCTGTCAGTAGCGTAATGCCCAGTATGGTTGATATAAACCCGGCATTGTACTGAAGTATCAAACTTTTGCCTGTGATAAAATTGAATTGTGGCAGAAACAGCTCTACGATAAAAACAGCGATGCACATGGACAAAACAGCGATCGCGACGGATTCAGTCAGGTATTGAAAAACCAGCGCGGAACGGCTCGCACCGATTGTTTTGCGCACACCCACTTCTTTTGCTTTTCGGCTGGATCGGGCTGTGGACAAATTCATAAAATTGATGCAGGCAATCGCCAAAATAAACAGGGCAATGATGGAAAACAACCGCACGTATTCAATCCTGCCACCCGCTTGTACTCCGTTTTCATAGTTGCCATGCAGGTATCGTTCCGAGTAGGGCCGGACAAAAATCGAGAGGGTCGATTGCGCCCATTTTCCTTTTATGAAATTCTTGATTTTGGCATTGAAAGCGTCCACATCTGTTCCTTTTTTCAATACCAGGTAGGCATACGCGTAGTAGTTTCCCCAGTGCACCCGACTTTTTCCCATCAGGTTCTCTTCAAAATAGTTGAAGGGCATTACGAAGTCAAACTGCTCGGAAGAGTTGGCAGGAACATCTTTAAATATCCCTGAAACGACCACCTTATCCTTGTAACCGTAAATCTCCCAATCCAGGGTTTTACCAATAACAGCATCTGTTGTGTTGAAAAGTTTTTTAGCCAGTGATTCCGACAGCACGATGTTGCTTTTGTCTGCGAGCACCTGCTGTTTGGTTCCGGCGATCAGGTCGTACGAGAACGCGGAAAAGAATTCGGCTCCGGCAAACCGGCCCGGGGCTTTAATGTGTTTGGTGTCGGTTGAGATGGTAATGATTTCACTGCCATTCAAACTGCCGCTCATGGTAGGTACTGCGGTTTCTACCTCCGGAAATTCGGCTTTCAGCGCTGGTGCCAGTAACCCGGGAACATCTGGCAGGGTTTCCACGCCGTCGGTATGGTGGTGGTTGGCCATGACCCGGTACAGTTGGCTGTTTTTTTCATGGAATTTATCAAAATGCAATTCGTCATTTACCCAAAGATAAATCAGCAGCGAACAAGCCAAACCAGTGGAGAGGCCAATCAGATTAATGAAAAACGTGCCTTTGAACCGTTTGAAATTTCGGAAAAGCAAAAGCAGCTGTTGACGTAGCATAAGTACCAGGGTGAATGGATGAAAAGAATTGCACCTACTTTGGTTCAATTGATGTGCCAGTCCAACAAGGTGCTGAAAACCAATGGTTTTCATTGCTCTTTGTTGGAAAAGGTGTTCATTATCGAACAGGAAGGTGTGCGGAGGTGGACAGTGTCCGAGGGGTGGAATATCAGTTTTCAGGAAACGGAAATGTTGTCTCAATTCCCCATTTTCCGCCGGTATGACGGAGCAGCGTAAGCGCCTTTGCCTGGAAACTGCGCCGGAATTCCAATTTTGAAAAATACGCCCAGGCTTCCCGAAAATACCGCTCCTGCAAATCCCGGTGCGCAATGGTCATATGCGGATGAAAACCGTGTCCGGATTTCCGCTTTAATCCTGTTTTTTCTTCCAGGGCAAGGGCCAGCTTGGACTCCAGGACTTCCAGATTGGGATTTTTTACCATATCGACAAAAAGTACCCGCGGTGCAAAACAGCCAAAATCCCGCAGTTCAATTTCAAAGGCAGTTTGCTGTCCAGAAAATTCAGCCAGTGCTTCGGCAAGTACCGGCAGGCGGTCAATTTGCCACCGGAAGGGCGACACCATCGTGATGTGCGGCGGCGATTTTAGGGCATGGCTTGCGCCAAAATGCCGGGCACAATACTGCTTGAAAGCGGTAACTTCCGATTGTAGCCCTGTATCGGGCAGCAAGGCGATGAAGAATAATGGATGTGGTTCCGATTTCAAGGCCAACTGATTTTTTAACTGTCGGAAGCCAAGCGTCGGCAGGGTTTCAAACCCTGCCGACGCTAAAAACTTACATTATGAGAGGGGGTGTACAAACTTTTCAAATTTCAAATTTTTCTTTTCAAATTTCAAATTAAAAGGACGATCCCGGTTTGGGGCGTTTCTTGAATTTGAAATGTCAGATTAGTGGTGTGCGAAAGATTTTCAGGATTATAGTTCATTGACAATAGGGATATTAGCAATTTTAGACATGCTAAAGAATTCATTATCTCGTCAGTCAGTTGGTGTTAGCGAATTACTATCGTTGCTACCGCAGGACTTTTTAGAAAGCCTTTCAGAAAAGTTTAAGGCGGACAAATGGGTTCAAAAGTTAAGATCAGATGTCATATTCAAGTTAGTGCTGTATTCGGTATTGCACAGTGAGCGGATAAGTCTTCGATTGATGGCACTGTATTATTCGCAACCACAATTTCAGGCCTTTGCTCAGGTAGCAGGTCAAACAGCACATAATAGCATACGCGATCGGCTACGAACAGTTCCCTTGGACTATTTTGCCACGTTGTATGAAGGTTTTTATCGACAAGCCGCTGCGCTTTATGGGGAAAGCGAACTGGAACATAAATATCACTTACGGCGCTACGATTCTACCCTGATCGCTACGTATGCGCATTTACTGGATGGAATGCGGGTAGGCAGCAGTGCCAGGAACAAGGTTCAGGCTAAATTTAGTTTTGAGTTTAAGGACGATTTTTTGTTGCGAGCACAGTTTTTCTCGCTGCAAAAATATTTAAGTGAAGAAACCGCGCTTGCTCAAGTGGTCAGTCAGAGTGACTTGCAAACTAATGAAGTAGCCGTATTCGATAGGGGACTTAAAAGCCGGGCATTCTTTCAACAATGCCAGGAGCAACACAAATTATTCATTACCAGAGCAAAAGAAGACCTTCGTTATGTCCTTCTGGAAGAACATCGCTTGCCTGCGCCAGACTCTAATGAACCACTAAGCATTCAACTGGATGCCCAAGTACAACTCTTTGCCAGTGGACACAAGGTGCAGCCAATAACCTTAAGGCTTATTCGTGTAATGGACCCCAAGGGCAAAATCCTCATCTTCATTACAAATATTCCATCTCATGATCTAACCCCTCTTCAAGTCGCTGCCTTATATCGAAAACGCTGGGACATCGAGGTACTCTTTCGTTTCCTTAAACAAGAAATGAATCTCAAACACTTGGTCTGCAATGACGCCAATGCTATCGCTGTAGTGCTTTACTGTACGCTCATCGCCGCTTCCATGATCCTCATCTTTAAAAAGAAAAACATCATCAAGTCCTTCAAAACTGCTAAAATCCTCTTTGTCAATGAACTAATCAATGATATTATTTATCAAGCTCTTCAATCAGAAGACGGTATTCTGCTTTTGAAAAAAATTACCAAACCGCCCAATCGAAACCAAACCTAAATCTTTCGCACACCCCTAATGTCAGATTAGAAATTTGAAATTGGAAAAGTTAACCTACCGCACCACCGTCACATCCCCTTCCCGTTTCAGCGACAGCACCCGGCCGCAGTAGTCAATATCGACCAGCATGTACCACACAAACACGGCAGGCTGCATGCGTTCGTCGCGGAAAGGCCCCGTCCAGCCGTCCTGGGGATCTTTGGTGCTGAACATCTTGTTACCCCAGCGGTCGAATATTTCAAATTTGTAGTTGCGCAGCAACAATTCCGGCGCAAAATAAGGCCTGAACTGCGCATTGTCGGGGTCCATCGACTGCGGCGCAAACACATTCGGTACGTACACAAAGGAAAAATCGGCGCCGACATCCGCCCACTTGGCTTCTGCCTCCGCACGTTGGGTTTCACAGGCATTTTGCACCTCTACCCAAACAGGCCCTGGATTGTACACCGCAATGGCCGGTGTTTGCTCCCCGGTGTACCAGGTATAGGCCAGGTTGGTCTGATCGCCGCCAACCAGCGGCGTCATCATGACACCGGCGCTGTCGCAAGACAAGACCGCATCCTGCAGGGCTACAGCCAGCGGTGTTCGGGCCGGGATGAGCGTATCCGCAGTGAACAGACAGCCGTTACCATCTTCCATCCAAACCGTGTAGCTACCCGGCATCAGGTCGTTGAACACCGCGCCGGTCTGGAACAGCGAACCGTCGAGGGAATACTGATAGGGTGGCAATCCGCCGCTTGGATTTTGGACTTCCAAGATTCCGGTGCCGATGTTCTGGCACGACGCTTTAGGCGCAAGCGCAAAACTCGCTGTCGGGAAGGCCGAAACCGTCACGGTGACCAGGGAATCGCAACCATCCGAATTAGTGTATTTGAAAACCCGGCTGTCGCCTGCCTGTAGTTCAACCCCGTCGAACAAATACGAAGTGCCCGGACATACCGACACATCCAGCGTTTCGGCCGTGGTCGTCAGGCCGCTCACCACCACGGTCACTACTGAATCACAACCGACAGCGTTTTGCAGGGTAAAATCCTGGGTATCGCCAATCTGAAGCACCGAGCCCTGGTAAGGAAAGGTTTCACCCGGGCAAAGACTGACCCGCATTGTGCTCGCCGAAGTTTGAGCAATAGCCACATTGACGGTGAGCAGGGAGTCGCAACCGAGGAAATTTTGGAGGGTAAACTGTTGCGAGGAGCCTGCGGGAATCATGGTTCCGTTGAAATCGTAGTCGGTGCCCGGGCAAGCACTCACGTCGAGTGTACCAGTTGAAGTGGGCAGCGTCGCTACGTTTACGGTGAGCAGGGAATCACAGCCGAGGAAGTTTTGGAGGGTAAACTGCTGTGACGTTCCGGCAGGGATCATAGTCCCGTTGAAATCGTAATCGGTGCCCGGGCAAGCGCTCACATCGAGGGTGCCGGTGGATGTGGGCAGTGCCGCCACGTTTACAGTGAGCAGGGAATCACAACCGAGGTAGTTTTGGAGGGTGAACTGCTGGGAAGTCCCCGCTGGAATCATAGTTCCGTTGAAATCGTAATCGGTGCCCGGGCAAGCGCTCACGTCGAGCGTGCCGGTGGATGTGGGCAGTGCGGCCACGTTTACGGTGAGCAGGGAGTCGCAGCCGAGGTAGTTTTGGAGGGTAAACTGTTGCGACGACCCGGCTGGGATCATAGTTCCGTTGAAATCGTAGTCGGTGCCCGGGCAAGCGCTCACATCGAGGGTGCCGGTAGATGTGGGCAGGGCCGCCACGTTTACGGTGAGCAGGGAATCGCAGCCGAGGAAATTTTGGAGGGTAAACTGTTGTGACGACCCGGCTGGGATCATAGTTCCGTTGTAATCGTAGTCGGTGCCCGGGCAAGCGCTCACGTCGAGTGTACCTGTTGACGTTGGCAGCGCGGCCACGTTTACGGTGAGCAGAGAATCGCAACCAAGAAAATTTTGGAGGGTGAACTGTTGCGACGACCCAGCGGGAATCATAGTTCCGTTGAAATCGTAGTCGGTGCCCGGGCAAGCGCTTACGTCGAGTGTCCCGGTTGACGTGGGCAGTTCAGCAACGTCGACAGTGACCAGGGAATCACAGCCATCCACCGAAGTGAACGTAAACGTTTGGCTGGTGCCCGCCGGGATCATGGTGCCATTGTACACGGCCCCGTCGTTTGGACAGGCGCTGAGCTCTACCGCCGAAATCAATACATCCAGGCAGGCAGCCCGGATCAACAGGCCCACCTGTGTTTCAGCGTCGCAGCCCGAAAGATTTGCCGCATCCTGACCGATAACGATTTGCCAGCCGGGTGGCAACAAACCGGCATCAATTTCCACGGCATAGTTTTTTGACAAAATATTGGTAAACGCAAAGGCGCCGGCTGCACCCGACCATAGCGCGCTCACCGGTACATTGTTGTCCAGCAAATTCACCGCAATGCCGGACACCAGGGTATCTGCTCCGTCGATCACGCCATTGTTGTTCACATCCGACCACACCTGGCCCAGCACATTGCCATAGCCGTCGAGCAAATTCAGTGTCAGCGGGCCGCTTTGGCTGGTGCAACCAAAAAAGTCGGTCAGTTCAGCGTAGTAGGTCCCGCTTTGGTCTGGCAAGAAAGTGGAGGCGGTAGCGCCGGGGATCGGGCTGCCGTTGAAAAACCACTGCCAGGTTGAAATAAACGGAATGTTGGGCAAACACAGGGTATCGGGGCGGCAACGCGTATGGCAACCAGCCGGAATGGCATGCGTGTTCGGACCAGGCAAAACGGTTAGCGTGTTGCTGCGCGCCTCGCAACCAAATTCATTGATCACCCGGATGAAATACAATCCGGGATTTTCCGTAACCAGCGGCAGGTCGGTTTCGCCGGTATTCCAGATATACTGCCAGTTGCCCGGTGTGGGGCCGATAAAATCCAGGTTGTTGGCAGTGCCCGCACAAGGTGGAAACGTATTGTTTGCAATGGAAAACCCGGAAGGCACCGGATTTACGGTTACCACAAACGGGTCGGTTACAGCGGTACACCCGCTGACACCATCGGTTACCGTAACCGTGTACACATGGGTGCCCACGGGGAGCAGGTTGTTGCGCACCTCGGAATACTCGATGTTAGTTCCGGTTTCCCCATTCGACCAGCTGTAGGTGTAACTGCCCTGGCTGGCGGCAAACAAACGTACATCCTCGCCTGCACAAACGGCGTGGCTCGGATAGGCTACCCCGATAATTTGTCCAAGATCGTTGGTCAACAGCGCTTTGATCAGGGCATCCGGCCCGGGGGCCACATCCACGGGTACCGGCGGCGGTGCATAGGTGCAGCCGTTGGCATCGGTGAGCGTTACGGTGTACACGCCTTCCTGGGTAACGGTGAGCGTGTTGGCCGTGCTATTGTCCGACCATAGGTAACTCAACCCACCCGGTGGCGCTGTCAATAACAGACTGCTGTTTTCACAAATAGGCGCCGGGTTAGCCGGCGTAATTAATCCGCTCAGGCCGTTTGGAGCAACATTTACGGGCAATGTTGACGTGGCGGTACAGCCGTAATTATCTTCTGCAGTTACCGTTACCGGGTAATTGCCTGCGGCAAAACTATGGTACACCGGTTGGCCGGAGGCCATATTCAGGGCGCCGGAAGCGGGGTCGCCAAAATCCCAGTTGAGGTTCTGGCCAGTGGCGCTGAAAGCCAGGGCCGTGCCCGCACACAACCCGGCAGGCGCTGTGATCGCGGGAACCGTGGTTACTGGAACGGAAGCCGGTAGCGAACGACTGGCTGTGCAGCCGCTATTGGCGGTAACGGTGAGCGTAATGCTGTATCCGCCACCGGTAGCGTATGCGTGGGTAGGAGTTTGAATGCCCGCCGTGTTGTTAGGCCCGGAAGCGGGGTCGCCAAAATCCCAGTTCCAGGCCGTAATGCCGCTGCCGGGCAGAAAGGCGCTGTGTTCTTCAAAATTGGTGGCGCTGCCGGGGCATTCGGGCAATGGCGTAAAATCGGCTACCGCTTCCACCCGCACCGAGTCGAGAATCTGGCAAATCATTCCGTTGGTTAGTTCGGCATAGGCCGCAACAACAAAATAACCCGGTTCGGGAAAGACAAAACCCGACGCATCGCCGTTTGCCGTGCCCACCAGTAATGCCCCGAATTGGGCAAATTCATAACGACCGGATCCGACGACGAAATCAGGTCCGGATAAGCTGAAATACATCGAGTCGCACCGCGCCGAAGGATCAATTTGGAGCAACACACTCCCTGGCGGACAGGGTACGCCCGGGGTGCAGGGGGCGCCGCCGCCACCTCCACCGGTGCAGTCTTCCACAACGGCAATCGGACCGGCAGTGGCCGTACAACCGGCCGGATTGGCCACCTGCAGGGTGTACTGGCCGTACTGATTCGTCGAGTACACCGGGGTGTTCACGCCTAACGGATTACCGTCGCGAAACCATTCATACGTAAGTGGCGGGCCGGAACTGATCAGCCCGCGCATGGTCACCGTTTGTGAATTGGCACAAAAACGGGTGGGGTCGGCTGTGGAGATGGTCACAGTTGGCTCCGCCTCCGGATCGATGGCAAAATTGGTATTGCCGATACAGCCGTTTGCATCGGTAATCGTCACAGCATAATTACCGGGACCGAGATCAACCGTCGGCATGGCGCCGAGATTGCCGCCACCGGCATTCGCCCAGGAATACGTCGAGTAGGGAATTGCAGTTTGGACCGTGGCTGTTGCGCCCGGGCACAAGCTGGCCGGGTGGTTCACGACAGGTGCCGGTAAGCCGTTGACGGTTACAGTCCGTGAGGCAGATTTGCCACACAGGTCGAGGCGCACTTCGTGGTTGCCGGGGGTTTGCCAAAACACTTCCACCTGGTTGGTGCCCTGTCCACTGGCGATGGTGCCGGCGCTGGCAGGCACGATGCTCCATTGGTAGTCCAGACCCGGGATCAGGGGCGCCACATAGTTGCGTTTTTGATCCGCACAGGAAGTATTCGGACCGTTCAGGATGAGCGTGCTTAACGTTTGAAGATTCACCAGCACCGGGTCGGAAGGGCAACCCAGGCCGTCGTCGGACATCCGGACGGCCGTCAATTGGTAGGGCCCGGTGGCATTCCAGGGCACATTAACCGGGTTTCCGAAAACCGTGGTTGGGGCTGCCGGGCCGTTTTGGATTTCCCAACGAATATTGGCCGTGGGCGGCACGCCCGTCGCTTCGTAGGTGAACGTTTCTCCCGGGCAGATCAGCATCGCGCCGGAAATGCCGCTTGGGCCTACGGGCAAATCGGGCACCTGGATGGCCCACTCGGCCTGATCGGTGCAGCTCAGCGTCGGGTTGTCCGGTTGGGCGAACAACCGGTAAATACCCGGGCCGTTGGCAAAAGGCGCAGTCACGGAAGCTGCCGGGGCCGGCGAGGCCCAAACCTGCGATCCGCCGGGGCCGATGAGCGTCCAGTTGCACGGCAGGTTCATATTGTTGTAGCTGAGGCGGCTGAGGTAGGTGCCGCTGCTGTTTTGGCAGGCCTCCACCGGACCGCTGACGTAAAAAGGCGACACGACGCGCACGGGGATGGAGTCGATACCACTACAGCCCAGATAGCAGTTGTTGTATTTTACAATAAGCCAATAGGTTATCGTTGGATTTGGAAACCCGTTCCAGCGCACCGACACGCGGTTGGTTCCATGACCATCTTCAATAACCCCGCCACCACTCAGCGACCACTGAAACCCGGTACCACCGAAAGGCTCGATCGAATAAACCTCCACGGCATCGGGGCAAACCTGTTCGGCGCCGCGGATTTCGGCATTGTCGTCGATGATGGGTATGCGCACGACAGTCGGCTGCGGACAGACATTGCCGGCACAGCTGAAGTTGCTCAGCGTGATGGTACCGGCCGGGCCTGCGCCCCATTCTACTGTGATACTATCGGTGGTTGGTGTGCCGCCACTGAGCACGGTGCCATTGGCGCTTACAGCCCAGCTAATACCGGTGCAATTGGCCGATGCGGTGTAACTAACTGTGGCGCCCGGACACACATCGCCCACGCAGTCGAGTGTGGGTGCATCGGCGTCCAGCACTTCAATGACCATTTCCGTGGTGTCGGCGCAGAGGCAGGCGCTGCGCGCTACCAGTTGAACGGTGTAAAAACCGGGCGTGAAAAAGGTATGCTGCGGGTTTGCTTCCGAGGTGGTGGAGGCATCATCGCTGAACGCCCATTCGTAGAGATCGGCATACTGGCTCTTGTTTTCAAAATAAACCGTCTGGCCTTTGCACAACTTCAACGTATCCGGACTGGAGGAGAGTGGGTCGGTATCAAAATCGGCCCGGGGCTCTTCCACAATAGTCACGCAGCGGCTGGCCTCGCCAATGCAGGATTGCTGTGAACTGCCGGCATAAACGACCGAAACCGAGCCGGCGCCCGCTGCCCCCCAATGCACGGTGACTGAACTGTTCCAGGAGGTTGGATTTACGGTGAAACTTTGCGCACCAATTACACTCCAGCTAATGGTGCCGATCGGGCCGCCCGGGTTCGCCAGATCGGCCGGAATAGAGTAGGTGACGGTAGAATAGGGGCATACTTTTTCACAATATTGATTTCCGGAGTTTTGAAGACTGTCCTGATTACAGGTCGCCGGATTGCTTGATAGTATTTGCAAGGGTAGAAAGTCCAGCGCATTTATGGTTAAGGTGTCGCTGAACACCACCCCGTTGGGATTTTGTACCGTCAGGTAAAGCACATATGTCCCGATCATCTGAAAACAATGGGTAAAGTCTTTCTGACTACTGGTGAACCCGTTGCCGCCTGGCAAAAGGAGTACCCATTCAAAAACATAGTTCGCTGTGGGAGGATCGTTCAGATCAACGAAGGAGGGGGAGTACGTAAAACAACCCAGACAAACATTTGCGGGACCGTTGATCTTAAGATTGGTGATCTGGGCCTGGGCCTGAAAACTAAAGATTAAAAAACTAAAACAAGTGAGCAGGAAGGCAATAAACCGGTTTTTCATGTTAAAGATCGATTAGTTCATGGAATGGATTGAAATATCCTGGGATGGATTGGAATAAAGATACAGCACCAAAGCAGTTTGCTGCCGGAGGAATGTTATAAATAAAATTACGGGGAAAATCGATCCGGGGTTGGGTTTGGGTGCCAATTCTAACCGGCCAGCGAGGTTTTAAAACAAAAAAAGACCCGTCGGAGGCGGGTCTTTTTTTGTTTCAATATTGAGTTTTCAGCGTTTAGTTTAAAAGGAACGGAGCAACCATCCGGAACTCCGGTATACTTGCCTCAAACTGAGAATTGTCGTCCAGCCGAACCATCAGGTAAGTACCCGACATTTTTCCCAGTGCCGTATCAAGATTGCAAAACGAGGAGTATCCATGCACTTCACCGGGCGCCAGCACGGGTTGAAGGCCCACGACACCTTCACCTTCCACTTCGCGCAGCACGCCGTCGGAATCCATGATCACCCAATGGCGGCGCAGCAGTTGAACCGTATGCGGACTGCGGTTTTCAATGGTGATGTGGTAACCAAAAATAAATTTTCCTTCCCGTGGATTAGAGTGAGCCGCGAGGTATTCCGTCTCTACGCTGACGGTGATGTTGTTGGTGGTGAGCGTTTCCATATTCCAAAACTGAGTGATGCGGTATCAGCTGAGTCAATAACTTTCGGGGCAAAATTGTTTAAATAAAATGGATTTGCGAAACGCTTTAACGCGTTTGATTTTTTTAAAAATAAAATTTCGAAGGCTGGTACTAAACCCTTACCACTCCTTCGTGCCGCCCGAAGGACGAACATTCCGTACACTTGCAACCAAAATATTTACCATGAAACAAGCCTTACTTTTTTATATAACTACCCTGCTGGTTGCCGGCTGCGCCGGGCCCAAGCCGCCTGCGCCCGCCACATTGATCCTGTTCAATGGCAATTTTTTTACTGCCGATAGCGCCCAGCCATCTGCGACAGCCCTGGCCATCCGAGCAGATTCGATCATCTTCGTTGGCGACGACGCCGGCGCCAAAGCCCTCGCCGGTTCCCAAACGGAACAGATCGACCTTCAGGGCGCCTTTGCTCTGCCAGGGCTCATTGAAGGCCACGGGCACTTTCAAAGCCTGGGCCTGAGTGTGCAAAACCTCAACCTGATCAATACTAAAACCTGGGATGAGATTGTGGGTATGGTGGCAGAAAAAGCCAAAACAACCCCGGCAGGCGAATGGATCGAAGGCCGCGGCTGGCACCAGGAAAAATGGACAGCGCCGATCGGCCGTTCGGTGAATGGTTATCCGTTTCACGATGCGCTCAGCGCCGGCTCACCCAACCATCCGGTAGTGCTGCGCCATGCCAGCGGCCATGCGCTGATCGCCAATCAAAAAGCCATGCAGTTGGCCGGTATCAGCCGCGAAACCCCCGACCCGGTTGGCGGCCGTATCGTACGCGATGCCTCCGGGACACTTACCGGCGTGTTCGAGGAAAATGCCATGGGCCTGATCACACGCCCGTTAAACGACTGGAAAAACCAGCGTAGCGAGGCCGAAAAGCAAGCCGCTTTTGATCGCAGCATTGCTTTGGCAGCGGAATTGTGCCTGAAAAACGGGATCACCTCCTTTCAGGATGCTGGCAGCGGCTTTTGGGAGATCGAACAGTACAGCCGGTTAGCTCGTGCCGGCAAACTGCCGCTGCGGCTCTGGGTAATGATCAGTGCACCCCAGCCAAGTGACTATGCCAAGCTCGCCGACTTTCCGCAGATCGGTATTGGTAACGACCACCTTACCGTACGCGCTGTGAAAGCCTATCTCGATGGAGCACTGGGCTCTTATGGCGCCTGGTTGCTCGAGCCATACTCCGACAAACCCGGCCACTTCGGACAAAATACCACACCGGTCAGTGATATTCTGGGCCTGGCCCAACAGTGCCGGAAGTACGGGCTCCAACTTTGTGTACACGCCATTGGCGATCGCGGCAACCGGGAAATGCTGGATGTGTATGAAAAGAGCCTGGGTCAGGCGGTACGGACCGACCACCGCTGGCGCATCGAACATGCGCAGCACCTGCACCCCGACGATATCCCGCGCTTTGCCGAATTGGGCGTTATTGCCTCCATGCAGGGCATCCACTGCACCAGCGATGCGCCGTTTGTTGTTAAACGCCTGGGCGAATGGCGTGCCCGAACAGGGGCTTATGCCTGGCGCAGCCTGATCGATGCCGGCGCTCACCTGGCCAATGGCACGGATACGCCGGTGGAGGATGTAAACCCCCTGGCTTCAATTTATGCCTCCGTAACCCGGAAACGGGCGGATACCGGACTGGAGTTTTTTACCGAGCAAAAGATGACCCGCACGGAGGCGCTGCTCTCCTATACCCTTTGGAACGCTTACGCCGCTTTTGAAGAGCAGGAAAAAGGCGCTTTGACGGTCGGACGAAAGGCGGATATTACCGTACTTTCCAAAGATTTGCTGCACTGCCCGGAGGCAGAAATTCTAGATGCCCAGGTGCTGCGAACCATCATTGGCGGCAAGCAGCAATGGCCGCAGGCCGGGATTGGCACGCGGTAAGGTTTTTTCTATAAAAATAACCGTTGTTTCATTGGAAAATATACCTTTGCTCATAGTGTTCACCAATTTTTTTATAACAAAACGTAAGACAAGTGGAATACGGGCATTTTAAGCGGAGAGACCGGGGTGATCGCGATAATCGCGACCGGGACAGAGACCGCCGGGATTTCCGCGACCGTGGAGGCGACCGTGGAGGGTTCCGGGGCCGCGAACGAAACAACGATCGCGATCCGGAGGAGAGCGTGTTTTCCCAACGCGTGCGGGCCGGAAAACGGCGCACCTATTTTTTTGATGTGCGCAAAACCAGAGGTGATGATTATTTTATCACCATTACCGAAAGCACCCGTCGCGAGGACGGTTATGGGTACAAGCGCCACAAAATTTTCCTGTACAAGGAAGATTTTAACCGCTTTGCCGCTTCCTTGAATGAAGTGGTCAACCATGTTAAAACCGAATTGATGCCGGATTTTGACTACGAGGAGTTTGATCGCAGGCAGGCAGAGTGGGAAGCACAAAACCGCGATGCCGATGAGGATGCTGCCACAGATGATAGTGGCGCAGATGATAGCGATGTGGAAACAGCTAAACCATCCAAAAAGGTAAAAGCATCCGACAAAACGGAAGCCGACGATGCCGCAGACGAGCCGGAAGCTGATGCCGCTGACGACGCGCCGTCCGATCAACCTAAGGATGATGATGAAATGAGCTGGTAGCCCGTGCTGCCACTACCGGGGGCTTCTCCGGCTGTTGTATCCATTTTCAATAAATCAAAAGCGAAGCATCCCTCGAGCGGGGATTGGCTTCGCTTTTGTTTTGAAACTGTCGTAAAATGCAATTTTTGCAAAAAAATGGCATTTGCATAGTCAGGTGCAGGAAATCATAACTTTACCAATGAATTCTTGTTTCCCAAATATGCCCTTTGTTTGAACCAAACAGGGGTCGGATTATATCCAATGTCATCGTCCCAAAACCACTCTATTTTTCAATTTATTCGTTAAGCATAGTACATGGATCCGTTAAAACAATTATTCAACGAAAAATCGCAAGCCCTTGGCAAGGAAGTCAAGGAACTGCTCAAAGAACATGGTCAGCAGAAGGTAGACGAGGTTACCCTGGATCAGGTATATGGTGGCATGCGCAATATCACCTGTATGGTTTGGGAGCCATCGCTGCTCGATTCCGAGGAAGGCATTCGCTTTCGTGGATATTCCATTCCTGAATTGCAAGAAAAACTGCCCCGGGCGCCAAATGGCAAGGAACCCTTGCCGGAAGGCCTGTTTTGGCTCATGCTGGTCGGTGAAATACCGACGAAGGAACAGGTCAAGTGGCTGACCGAAAACTGGGTGCGCCGTGCCAATGTCCCGGAGCACGTTTTCCGGACAATCGATACCCTGCCAGTCGAAACACACCCGATGACGCAATTGTCGGTTGGCGTGATGGCCATGCAAAATACCAGTGTGTTTGCCCAGCGGTATGCTTCCGGTATGAACCGCACCGAATACTGGGATGCGACCTACGAAGATACCATGAACCTCATCGCCCGGTTGCCACGGGTAGCGGCCTACATTTATCGCCGGGTGTATTTCAATGGTGAACAAACCCTGCCCGATATCTCACTCGACTGGGCCGGTAATTATGCGCATTTGCTGGGTATCGAAGACTCGGGTTTCAAGGAATACATGCGATTGTTTATGACGATCCATGCCGACCACGAAGGCGGAAATGCCTCAGCCCATACCACCCACCTGGTAGGCTCTACCCTTAGCGATCCCTATCTGTCATTCAGCGCAGCTATGAATGCCCTCGCCGGACCGCTGCATGGCCTTGCCAATCAGGAGGTGATCCGCTGGGTGTTGAAAATGGTGGATACGCTGGGCACTACCAAACCCAGCCGGGAGCAAATTTCAGAATATGTAAAAAGTACGCTGACCAGCGGTCGCGTTATCCCGGGCTATGGTCATGCTGTGTTGCGCAAACCTGATCCCCGCTTTATGGCGCAGCGGCAATTTGCCGAAGACAATGTGCCGGAAAGCGATCTGGTCAAGATCGTCTGGAAAGTATTCGATGTGGTACCACCCATTCTGAGCAGCCTCGGTAAAGTTAAAAATCCCTGGCCAAATGTGGACGCGCACTCCGGGGCGCTTTTGATGCACTACGGACTTAAGCAACACAACTATTACACGGTGTTGTTCGCGGTGAGCCGGGCGCTGGGTGTGCTCGCAGCCCAATGTTGGGCCCGGGCAATGTACCTGCCGCTGGAGCGCCCGAAATCGGTGACCACCGCCTGGCTTAAGGAGTTTGTGGCGCGAGAAGTTGATCACTCTGTGGCCGAAGACTAAATAACCGGGCGGTCTGGTGAAATATCCCTGGCAGCGCCATTACTTGTTTTGGTAATGGCGCTGTTGTATTTTAAACGCTTTTATATGGGCGACGTTCTGCTGGTTCGGTTTTGGGTTTTGGTGTTGTTTTTTGCTATTGGTCAAAAGGCGGGAGGAGCGAGCGCTGTGCCTTCGTTCCTTCGTGGTGCAAAAATAACATCCGGCTATTTTCAGGTGTCCGCGCCTGTCCGCGAAACGTACACGCAAATCCTGGACCTGCGTTTGGGCGAAGCCCGAAAATCAATCGCCGAAATCAAACTAGCCGAGCCTGACAATTTGCTCGTGTTGCTGCTCGATGATTATATCGATTTCTTCACGGTTTTGCTCAACGACAACCGGGCCGAGTTCAAGCAGCTGTTGAAAAACAGAAACTCCCGGTTGGTGCGTATCGCCCGTGGCCAGCGAAAATCGCCCTGGTTTTTGTACACACAAGCCGAAATCCGGTTGCATTGGGCCATTCTGGAAGGTCGCTTTGGCGCCAATCTGGCTGCGCTGAACGATGCCAAACAGGCATATGCACTGCTCGAGCAAAACCGTCGCGAACACCCGGATTTCCGGGCAAACGACAAAAGCCTGGGTGTACTGCACGCACTGGTCGGCAATGTGCCCGATGAGTACAAGTGGGCGGTCCGGTTTGTAAGTGGCATGCGGGGGAGCATAAGCCAGGGGTTGGGAGAGTTGGAAGCGTTGCTTGAATATTGCCGGGGGCGCGATTTTTTGTTTGAAACGGAAACCCGCGCGGCCTGCGCATTTGTGCAATTGCACCTGGGAAACAACAAGCTCGCAGCCTGGAAAACGATATCCAACGGTGCCCTGGATCCACATGCCAGCCCGCTTGCAGCGTACGCGTTGGCCAGTATTGCCATGCGCACCGGCCGGAATGATGAGACCATCCGGTTGCTTGAACTTTGCCCGGAGAGGGATCCTTACTATCCATTTGCTTACCGCGATTTTCTGCTTGGTGTTGCCAAATTGAACCGGTTTGACCGCGATGCGGATAAGCCACTCCAAAAATTTGTGCAATCGTTTCAGGGCCAAAATGGTGTCAAAGAAGCCTGTCAGAAACTCGCCTGGCACCGGCTCCTGAACGGCAATGTGGATGGATACTGGCACTACATGAAGTTGGTCAAATCAAAGGGCATCGCCCGGGCAGAGCCCGACAAAGCAGCCATGCGCGAAGCAATTCGGGAGGAGTTGCCCGATACCTTGCTTCTGAAAGCGCGGCTGCTGTTCGACGGCGGCTATTACCGGCGCGCCTACGATTTGCTGCAAGCAGCAAAAACGAAATATACCAGTCCGCAAAAGTTTTCGTTGGAATACCACTACCGCCTGGGCCGCATTGCTGATGAACTTGGAAAAGTGGAGGAGGCCATTCGGTGGTACAGCCAAACGGTGCGCGACGGCGCCAGACAACCCGCGTATTTTGCCTGTAATGCCGCCTTGCATTTGGGCCTGCTTTATGAAAGGCAGGGCGCCGGCCAGGCAGCCCGAAAGGCTTTTGAGCAATGCCTGGACTTAAAACCTGAATCGTACGCGGCCAGCCTGCATGCCCGGGCCAAAGCGGGATTGAGCCGGCTTGGGAAATAGGTTCTGGTTTTCAATAAGCGGAACTTCCTGACGAGTTGATATTTGAAATTGGAGAAGAAAAATTTGAAATTTGAAAAGTTCACATCCCCTGGCGTATTCAAGTTGGTTGACTAAGGGCACCATGCCGCCGAATGCTCTAAATTCCCTTCCTTTGCAAAAAATTAAAAACAGGAATTCAGTCATCATGAAACAACACATTTTCCCCATCCTCTTGCTTGGCGGCTTTGCTTTGTTGCTGGCCTCCTGCGCAGTAAAACCGCAGGCCAGTTTTACCGTTCCGGTTCAAAAAGCGGTGGCGCCGGCTAGCATTTCGTTTACCAATAGTTCGACCAATGCCGAAACGTATGAATGGGATTTTGGCGATGGCGCCAAATCTACAGAAGCCAGTCCAACCCACCGGTATATGCACTCCGGCAATTATACCGTCGTCTTAAAAGCCCAAAAGGGCAAAAAAATCATAACAACGAAACAAATGATCCAGGTTACTGCTCCCGAACGCTGTCTGATTGAAATTGAAACCTCACAAGGTACCATGCTTGCCGAATTGTATGCATCGACGCCCAAGCACCGCGACAATTTTATCAAACTCGCCGAAGAAGGCTTCTTCAACGACTTGCTTTTTCACCGTGTAATCAACGGCTTTATGATCCAGGGTGGCGACCCGCAATCGCGTGATGCTGCTGCCGGCCAACCCCTCGGCATGGGTGGTCCGGGCTATCAGGTTCCGGCAGAATTCGTTGATACGCTGGCTCATATCAAAGGTGCCATTGCGGCAGCCCGCACCAATAATCCGGAAAAAAAATCGAGCGGCTCGCAGTTTTATATTGTGCAAGGCGGACCGGTGTCGGATGCCGTACTCAACCAGATTGAAGCAGCCCGTCAGTTCCATTACACCCCGGAACAACGCAAGGCATACCTCGAAATGGGCGGCACCCCACACCTCGACCGCGAATACACCGTGTTTGGCCGGGTCATCGAAGGGTTGGATGTGATCGACAAAATTGCCGCCGTGGAAACCGCTCCAGGCGACCGTCCGAAAACGGATGTGAAAATGAAAATCCGCGTGATTAAATAACCCAAGTAATAAAATAGACAAGATTTGCAGGAAAAACAGGATCAAACGGCCAAAGGCCGTTTGATCCTGTCAAAATCATGTTGATCCTGTCAAAAAAACAAAAAAATCTGTCTCCATTAACGTTGGTCACAACTTGGGTTAAATAAGTTTCCGACGGCAAGGAGCGCGTAACGCCATGAAAAACCGGACGGCATATCTCATCCTGGCGCTGGCCATTGTGGCCCTGGTGGCGGTATTTGCCTGGCAGCGCTGGATGGCGCCGGAACGGTACGACTGGCGCGACTCCTGGGCCAAGGAAGCTTACAGTGAACAAAGCGACCAACCCTACGGGACGCAGGTGCTGCACAATTTGCTGAAGCGCTATTTCCCCGGTAAAAAACTGATCGACATTCAGGCGGACCTGCCCAGTGAGTTACTCATTGAGGACAACAGCCGGGCAAGTTATGTGTTTGTCGGGGAGGCGCTTTTCCTGGATTCGCTGAGCACCCGCCACTTGCTGGATTTTGCGGAAGCAGGCAACACCGTTTTATTGTCGAGCAAAACGATCCCGTTCGATCTGATGTTCCACCTGTATTATTCGGAATGCGAGGCGGCGGAGTGGAATGATTATGAAATTGTGGAGGATTCATTTGTGACGGCCACGTTGCTGGCGCCGCCGCTCGATAAACCGGTGCAGTTGCATTATGCCCGGCAAAACCAGCCGCAATCGTACCGTTGGGCTTTCATTGAGGAGCAGTTTTTTTGCGACAGCCTGCCACAGCGCCCACTCGGCTATCTGGAAGGTTCGTACATCAATTTTGCCGAGTTCCCTCGCGGTAAGGGGCGGTTTTTACTGCATACCACCCCCCTTGCGTTTGCCAACTACAGCCTGCTTCGGCCCGAACCACGGGAATATGCCGCTGCCGTGCTGTCGTATTTGCCCGAAGGGCCAATTTATTGGGACAGCTACAGCCGGGTGCCGGAAATTGTGGGCCGCCGCCGGAATCAAGGTCAGGGCTTTTCACGGCAATTGCCTACCGAGCACCCCTTCAGTTATATCCTTCAACAGCCGCCGTTGGCCTGGGCCTGGTATCTGTTGTTGGGACTCGCGGGTGCTTATCTGGTTTTCCGGGCCAAGCGCCGGCAGCGGATCATTCCGGTTTTACCGAAAAATGAAAACTCCTCGTATGAATTTATCAGTACCATTGCCAACCTCCATTTCCGGGAAAAAAACTACCAAAACCTCTGCGTGCAAAACATGCGGTTGTTCCTGGCTCAGGTGCGCGAGCGCTATGGCCTGGTGGCGCAACTGGATGCCGATTCGCTGAAACCGCGCATCGATGCGGCATTTCTGGAGCGTCTTTCGCAGGTGGCTGAAGTGCCGGTAAAACAAATTCAGGATATCTTTACCCAGTATACCGCCGCGGTGCAATACGAACCCACGGAGGATATGATGATCCAACTGCACCTTGCCATGGAGCGGTTTTTTAAACAAGCAAAATAACATGACCGAAACCGAAAACGAAAACGGGCCCTTTGCCCCACAGGAAACACCACAATCCGTTCCGGAGCCCCAACCTGAAGGCGTTGACGTCGGGCCAGTGCAACAGCGCACGGAAAAGGTGAAAAACGAAATCGGACAGGTGATCGTCGGGCAGGAAGCCATGCTGGATCAACTGTTGATTGCGCTGTTCACGGGCGGCCATACGCTGCTTGAGGGCGTGCCGGGCATTGCCAAAACACTGACGGCAAAATTGCTGGCGCAAACCATTTCTTCGGGATTTAGCCGCCTGCAGTTTACCCCCGATCTTATGCCTGCCGACGTGGTGGGCACACCGGTGTTCAATGTGAAAAAATCGGAATTCACCTTTAAGGCCGGGCCCATTTTCTCCAACATTATCCTGATCGACGAGATTAACCGCGCTCCGGCCAAAACGCAGGCTGCCCTGTTTGAGGTGATGGAGGAATATCAAGTGACGGTCGACGGGATTACCTATCCCATGGAACAGCCGTTTTTTGTTATTGCTACGCAAAACCCGATCGAGCAGGAGGGGACCTACAAGCTCCCGGAAGCCCAGCTCGACCGGTTTTTGTTCAAAATCATTTTGGATTACCCCAACCTGGACGAGGAAAAACAGATCCTTCGCCGCTTCCGCAACGACTTCACCGGCGCCCTGCGTGAAACGGTGAGCGCTGTACTTGCTCCGGCTGATATTGCTGATTGCCGCCAGCGGATCGAGCAGGTGTACATCCGGGAGGAACTGTTGGATTACATCGCCGCCATCGTGCACAATACCCGGAACAATGGCGATCTGTTCCTGGGCGCCAGTCCGCGCGCTTCCCTGGCCCTGATGAAAACGGCCAAGGCAGCGGCCGCCATCAGTGGCAGGAATTTTGTCACGCCCGACGATATTCGCTACGTAGCCTATCCGGTGCTCAATCACCGGGTGATCCTTACTCCCGAACGCGAAATGGAGGGCTACTCTACGCGTGAGGTGCTGGATGATATTGTGAAGAAGATTGAGGTGCCGCGGTAGGGGATTGCGGAGTAGGGATTGCGGAATCCGGAGTGGTTCACCTTTTGGGGAATTGAAATTTGCCAACCTTATAAATTATAAAATCTTCCTCATGGAGGTGGCGTTTGAGTCCTATGAAAACAGGGTTGCTGATTATTTTCGGATTTATGCCGGTATTGGTAAGTGGTCAGTTGTTGGCATTCAAAGACCTACTGGTAACAACTGAAGGTCATGCTGATATTGGATCGACAAGCAAGGTCCATTTGGAAAAGGATATTGATGGCCTGGGATTAATTGATTTTATTGAGATTTCCTATTTGTTCCCTTACCCGGAGGTCCAGATTTATTTGTCGAATGCCACTGGTAGTTCCTTGCTTTTTCAAACAGATGGCTTCATTGCAAAAATAGAAGACGACTCTAGTTTTTTTAAAATGGTAATCGTCAGACCTCCTTGTTGTTGTTTGAAAACCAAAAAATTAACAGTGTTTGTTTTTGCAAAATCTAAAAATGAGGGGGTATTGGAAACTTATCAAGTCCACCAAGATATTTTACTGCCTTTACCAGATGTCGTTTTCCCAGGCCCGGAAAAAGCGGGTGGGGATTCTTTAGTTTTATTTAAGGCGCCGAGCAATTCCGATGCCCTCGAGGTGGATGAGTGTACGGGTGAAATCGGACAACGCAATCTAATTGGCAGTTACCATACGGAATTGAAAATTCCGCTTATTCAGGAAGATGAATGGGAACTAAGCTTGACATGTGTAAAAAAGGGAAAAACAGGTAAGTTGAATACCTCCGAATGGGTGCTTGGATGGCATAAAGTAACCAATTAAGGCTGATTTATATGGAATAACAATAAAAGGGCGCGGAGTTTTGATCTCCGCGCCCTTTTATTGTGCACTAAGTTGTAATAATTTCATACATAGAGTGGGTGAACCACTCCGCACTCCGTAATCCGCATTCCGCAATAAAAAAACTTATTCCCCAAAAATCTCCGCCAGTTTCATGCCCAGTTGCTCGCCGCGCAAATTGCGCTGAACAATTTTTCCTTCCGGGTCGATGAGCAGGGTTTGCGGGATGGAGGTC
Source organism: Lewinellaceae bacterium (assembly GCA_020636075.1). Classification (GTDB taxonomy): domain Bacteria; phylum Bacteroidota; class Bacteroidia; order Chitinophagales; family Saprospiraceae; genus M3007. The sequence goes on from JACJYO010000004.1 coordinate 378,461, forward strand.
ACGGAATACAGCGCTGCATGTTGGCTTTTCCAGCCTTGCAGGTCGCTGATGTGTTTCCAGGTCAGGCCGTCTTGTTCGATGGCTTTTTTCCAGGCATCTTCGGTACGGTCGAGGCTGACGCCGAGGATGTCAAAACCTTTGTCTTTGTATTTGCCGTAGAGCGCTACCACGTTCGGGTTTTCGCGGCGGCAAGGGCCGCACCAACTGGCCCAAAAGTCGATCAGCACGTATTTGCCGCGCATTTTGCTCAGGGCATAGGGTTCGCCTTCCGGGGTGTTGCCGACGAGATCAGGCGCGGTCATCCCCGGCGTGAAGGTGGAAGAGCGGTTGAGCTCGTATTCCAGGCGGCCCACCTCACCGGCATCCTGATTGCGGTAGAATTTGATGTACAGGCGGGCGTAGTCCGGGAAGCCGGGGTGATTAGCGGCCTGCATGCCGGAAACAACACCCGACAGGGCCCGGCGGTGGCGTTTGGTGCCCGGCTGGAGTTTGGCCAGTTGAGCGTCGATCATTCCTCTTGACGATTCGGCACTGGCGCCTAACTGCGAAATGGTGTGCACATAATTCTGGAATGCGTCAAAAACACCCGGGGCATCTTCGTATGCAGGGTCATTCAGATCAGCGTAATCAAAAAATGATTTGCTGTAAAAATCCAGTTCGCCGGCGTTGTTGTTTTGCTCGGCTGTAAAGTCCGGAGAAAGTTGAAGTGTGGCAAAACGCCAGAACATCGGATTACTTTTCCTCAGGGATTCCAGGTAGGCCGTTTTTTCTTTGCCATGGGCAACCAGTTTTTGACTGGCTTCTTTGATCGACTCTGCGTTGCGTGTGGCGCGCGCTTGCCGTAGTGCATTGCGGAGGTCATCGCTGGTGGAAGCCAGTGCCTCCACTTGGGTTTGCACGTCGTAGAATGCCTTATTGATGTCAGAGCCCACGGTGCGGCCTTTCTGCATAAACTGGATATTGGCCCACAGCGTCAATTCCTTCTCAGAACCGAGGATGATCCGGCCATTCTGCTGGTCATTAAATCCGATGCTGTACATCCGGGGTTCGGACTTCGGCAACCGGATGACGTAAGATCCGTCTTCCTCGCGTTGGCCGGTTGCTACCTCCTGGTAGGCCATGCCAATCTGTTCGTATAAAGAGATGGCGGGGGAGTTACCCGATTCACCGACAATCTTGCAAACGAGGGTGATCTGGTCGCCGGAATTTGCAGTTTGGGCGTTTGCCGGGCTGCTGTATAAAACCGGCAACACTAGTAAAAAGAGCAGTAGTTTTTTCATGTTAAACGAGAAGTTTTTCCTTTGGAAAATGAATTTAAGAGGGCAAAATTAAGCAAATGGCTGCCTGGACGCCATCCGGAAGAGTGTTAAACAAGACCTAATGGCTGTTGGCGACCCTTCAATAACAGTTTGTTGTAAACTTAGTTCTGTACCGAAAATGTGTCGGGGCGGGAGTAATATTCCACTACACCAACAGTTTGCGTGCCGTCCAGATCGCGTTTCACCTGTTTTTTGCGGACGAGGTAAAGTGACCAGTTTCCGGCAGGGATTTTTGCCATTTGCGCTGCCGGGAAGTCGATATGATCCATGCCTTGCGAGCCGGTTATTTCCATGGGTACCGTAAGCCCTCCATCGGTGCTTTCCCACATAAAAACCACTGATTCGTTTCGTTCCAGCGGGGCGCCATCCCAGCGCAGGCTTGCCGGTTGTTTGTTCGACAGGTTTTTTGTTCCAAAAGTAAACCCGGTCATAGCCGGCATATCCATTTCAAAACGGTACTTTTTTTCATCACTGTCCTGCCATTCAAATTTATGCGTTGCCGTATAACCACCTGCTTGCTCCAGGCGGTAGGTAATGTCCTTGAACGGTAGCGTGCGCATGAGTACATTTTGGTACCGGACGCCGGTTGGCGACTCAACAGCTTTCCCGCCGGATTGTCCGTCTACGCCTTCGCGCAGGGTGACCTCGGAAAGCCATTGCCCATCGAGGGCATCGTAGCGAACATAGCACTCGGCAGTTCTTCTGCGTGCAGCGGCACTGTCGGAACAGGCTTGCCAGAGGAAAACAGATACAAGCCCTAAAAAGATAAATTTCATGGTTTAGTATGGATATCTTTGCCGCCGCAGCGGCAGTTTTTTTGAAAAAAAGCTGGTGTTTTGGGTTGGCAAAGTTCGGCGTACTGCATTGAATTGCCAACTAACATTCCTTTTCTTTCACAAACTCATCTGTCGAATTCACCCACCCGCAATGGCCATCTGCACAGTTGGCAGATATTGCCTTTAAATATTGAAGCATATTGCAAAGTAATTCGCAAGACTTGGTGCTTATCACGGATGATTGCCACGTTGTTCTGCTGGATGGCCTGGAGCGCCTGGGATTTACCTGCCATTTTATACCGGATATCACACCGGAGACCACCCGGCAGATCATTTCCCGCTATCAGGGCCTGGTTATAAACAGCAAAATCAGCGTAGACCGCGCCTTGCTGGATGCAGCAACACAACTCCGTTTTGTCGCTCGACTCGGCTCGGGCATGGAAATCGTTGATCACCGATATGCGGCATCCAAAGGGGTAGCTGTGCTGAGTAGCCCGGAAGGTAACCGGAACGCTGTGGCAGAACAGGCACTCGGAATGCTGCTGGCCCTGACCAACAACCTGCTGCGTGCCGACCGGGAAGTCCGGCAAGATATCTGGCGCCGGGAGGCCAACCGCGGGATTGAATTGCGAGGGCGTACGATGGGCATCATCGGGTTTGGACATACGGGTAGCCAGTTCGCCCGGAAACTCGCGGGGATGGAAATGCGCGTGCTGGCTTTTGATAAATATAAAACCGATTACACGGCGGAATTTCCCTGGGTGCAGGAGACCGATTTGGAAACCCTGCTGCAACATGCCGATATAATCAGCCTCCATTTACCCCTCAGCCCGGAAACGACGCATCTGGTCGACAAGAAGTTTGTCGATCGCTGCAAGCCCGGCTTTATTTTAATAAACACGGCTCGCGGGGCTTGCATAAAAACGACAGACCTGGTGCAGGCATTGGAAGAAGGGACGGTTGGCGGTGCTTGCCTGGATGTATTTGAAAATGAAAAACCGGGTACCCGCACAACTGTCGAACGCAAGTTGTATCAGCGGCTGCACCAGATGGAAAACGTTGTGCTCAGCCCGCACGTCGCGGGCTGGACAACCGAGTCGAAAAGATTGCTTGCAGAAGTGTTGTTGGAAAAAATAATAAATGTTCTTTACCCCCCAAAGTTGGCATGAACTGCAAAATATACCGCTTATAATTGGCAAACCGCAACAATGTTTTTGCTGCAATGGTATTGCTGCCGGACAGTTTTAGTAACATTGCGGGATGAAATTGTATGGCGGGATCACAAATTGAGTTGATGTGTTCAATTGAACACGTAACCAGAGACGCCTACTCTTCACTAAAAAATAATCAACCTCTGTTCTATGGTACGTTCATTACTACTAACTTTTGTAATGCTCATCAGTGTGAGCGCGGTCATTGCCCAGTCGACCGTTTTGACGGGAAAAGTGACTGATGACCAGGGCGAAGCACTGATAGGGGCAACCATCAAGGTCCTTTCGGGTTCCGATTTCGTACGGGGTACGATCACAGATTTCAACGGGGACTACCGGGTACAGCTTGATCCGGGTAACTACGATGTGGAAGTTTCCTACACGGGGTATCAGACACAAAAACTCACCGGTGTACGGGTATTGGTCAATACGATCAACTCTGTAGACTATTCGATGGTATCGTCGAACGTGTTGGGTGAAGTGACAGTATCTGCCTTTAAAGTTCCGCTTATTGAGCAGGACAAGACATCGACCGGGCAGACGCTCACCTCCGAGCAAATTAAAAACCTGCCGACTCGTAGCGTCAATGCTATTGTGGCTACGACGGCCGGTACTACTTCCATCGACGGCGGCGCCATCAACATCAAAGGCTCCCGCTCCAATGCCACCAACTATTACATCGACGGTATCCGCGTATCGGGCACACCGCCACCCGTTCAGGATATTGAACAGCTGCAGGTAATCACCGGTGGTCTTGGCGCTGAATACGGCGACGTGACCGGTGGGGTTATTTCGGTAATTACCAAAGGCCCGGCAAGTTCTTTTAACGGCTATGTTGAGGTGGAAAACTCTCACGGCCTGGATCCTTATGGCTGGCTGTTGACCACGGCCAACGTTAATGGCCCACTGTTGAAGAAGAAAAGTGCCGACGGCACGCGTGAGCGTACGCTGATCGGATTCCGGCTTTCCGGTCAATATCTGAAGCAAAAGGATAGCGGCCCGCCCGCAGTGCCAGTCTATCATGTGAAGGGTGATGGGTTGAACCTGGACAATTTGTATAGTTCGGAACAGTCTGTAGTTGACGCCGAACTGGCTAAACTGGAAGACCCGGGTAATGTACGGGCCCGCCTCATGGCCCACCCGCTAACGCTGGTGAATGGTGTTGTTACACCAACAGCAGAATTATATACCCAGGATAGCGTGGATGCAATGGATTACAATCCGTTCAACAAACGCCAAGACATTGATCTGACTGCAAAACTGGATTTTCGGTTAACGGATAACATTGACCTGAGTGTCACGGGTACCTATAAGGATGTAGAAAACCAAACCGGCGGTGGTGTGCTCAATGCACACAACGCTCCTACGAACTATAGCGACCGCTATCGTGGTATCGCCCGTTTCCGCCATCGCCTGGGCAACAACGACGGTGCACCATCTGCCAGCCGTGTTTCTGTCTCCAATGCCAGCTACACCCTTCAGTTTGGCTTTGAACGGGGCAGCAGTGAAGGCTACGATCCGCGCCATGGAAACCGCCTGTTCGACTACGGCTATATTGGGCGTTTTAACTATAACTATGTGCCGATTACCGGGACCAATATTCAGGGTAATATCGTACACCTCGACAACCGGATAGAGTTTACCGGTTTTGAGTTGGGCTCTGTAATTACTAATCCTGGGCTGCTTCGCTACAACGAATTCGCCAACGATGAAGATGTCAATACGTTTGAAGTGATAAATGGCCGTATGTCCAGCCTGTACACCTCGATCTGGTCCGGTATGCACGGCAACGTTAGCCTGCTCAGCAATAGCGTTACCCAAGGCGAAAGCGATATCCTGACTGGGCTGGCTTCGGCTAGTTTCGACTTGAAACTCGGCCGCACCGGCACACACAATATTCAGTTTGGTCTGTTAACGGAACAACGCACCGACCGGAGTTATGCGGTTGCGCCATTTGGCCTTTGGAACCTGATGAACCTGGTAACCAACAACCACTTTAATGGCCTGGATACCAATGTGATTATCGGGAAATACTGGGATGAAATTGTTTCGCCGATACTTGGTGACTCGATCACGCAATATGCTAACGCAGTCATTGATTTGAATGACTTCAAATTTTACAAGTCAGTACGCTCGTTGCTGGGTAAAGACATTACCGAATATGTCAACCCGAACGAACTGAACCCGGATCAACTCAGTTTGTCCATGTTCTCCCCGCGCGAACTCACCGACCAGGGGCTGATCGGATATTATGGCTACGATTATCTGGGAAACAAACTGGGTACGAATATTCGGTTTAACGACTTTTTTACCAGCGTTGATGCCGACGGTGTTCGTGATTTCCCGGTTGCGCCTTTGCGCCCCTTGTATCAGGCTGCTTATGTAAAGGATAAGTTTACGTTCAACAAGATGATCTTCAGCCTCGGGCTGCGGGTTGAGCGTTTTGACTTGAATACCAAGGTGCTGAAAGATCCGTATTCCATGTATGAGATCATCAGTGCGGATGAGTATTTCAGAACCACTCCGGGTGCACCGGCACGTCCGGGTACTATTGGCGACGATTTCAAGGTATACGTAAACAGTGAGCAGGATCCGTCGCTCAAAGCATTCCGTAACGGCGATACCTGGTATCGCGCCGACGGTACTGAAGTTTCAGATGGTAATGTGATTTTCGGTGGTGGTGTTGTTGCGCCATTGTTGCGCGACACAACCACAGGAGATGATATTTTCAATGTTGATTTCAACCCTAACACCGCATTTGAAGATTACACGCCGCAGGTGAACTGGATGCCACGTCTGGCATTCTCCTTCCCGATTTCGGAAGATGCTAACTTCTTTGCGCACTACGATGTCCTGGTGCAGCGTCCGCCGAGCAACTGGCAGGTTACGCCGCTGGACTACATTTACTTTTATGTTCCTGGTCGTACACCGGACAATAATGCCAACCTGAAACCCGAACGCGTAGTAGACTATGAAGTTGGTTTTCAGCAGCGTTTGAACCAAAACTCGGCACTCAAATTCTCGGCTTATTATCGTGAATTGCGCGATATGATCCAGAGCCGTACGATCCTGTATGTACCTACGATTGGTCGTTATGATACCTATGGCAATATCGACTTCGGCACCGTAAAAGGCTTTACCGTGCAGTACGATCTCCGGCGCATTCAAAATGCAGAGTTGCGTCTGGCGTATACGCTTCAATTTGCCGATGGCACGGGTTCAAATGCCAATTCTCAGCGTGGTCTGACAACGCGCGGAAACATCCGCACCTTGTCGCCGTTGAGTTTTGACGAGCGCCATAACATTCAGGCTATTCTCGACTACCGTTTTGACTCTGGTAAGCGTTACAACGGACCGCGTATTGGCGGTAAGGATATTTTGGCCAATTTCGGTGCCAACCTGCAAATGTCGGCAGCCTCTGGCCGCCCATATACTTCACGGCTTCGTCCGGAGCGTTTTGGCGGTAGCGGTACACTGGGTGCCATCAATGGCAGCCGCCTTCCCTGGCGGATTAACCTGGATTTGCGTGTGGACAAATCGTTCTCGCTGGCAAGCGCTGGCAAGCGGCCGCTTAACATCAACGTCTACCTCCGTGTTTCCAACCTGTTGAACAAGAAGAACGTCGTTGGCGTATACTCCGTTACGGGTTCGCCGACGGATGACGGCTATCTTGCCACAGCGGAAGGACAATCGGTATTGCGTGGCATTGAAGAACAAAACCGCAATTTGGATGCTTACCTGGCTGCATACTCCTGGCGTCTGAATACACCTGGTGTGTACACATTGCCACGGCGTATTTATGTTGGCGCATCGCTGGCCTTCTAAAAATTGTAGCCTTTGGCTGGTTTAGTCCTTTTTAACCGGGGGGCCAATCAACCGGCTGACAGGATACCTGTTTAGGAAAAATTCTTTTGTAAAAAACATTTAAAAAAATAAACCATGCGTATTAACAAACTTTGGATGGCGGCTATACTCGCACTCATTTCCTGGAGTGTGGCTGCGCACGTACCGGATGATGTGGCGCGGCGGGCCAAACAGGCCAAGCAAGTCCAATATCGCGGTGTTTGCGCAAACTCCAAGTCGCAAATTGATATGGAAATCAACAACGTGCGCGCCCGTTTGCTGGGTGGCGGTGACTGTTGGTGGGACTTTAGCGACGGGCGCTACATTGTGCCCAAAGTGGATGTAACGACCGGTCAGCGTGAGGTGTCTTCCATCTTTGCCGGCTCGGTTTGGCTGGGTGGTGTTGACCCGGCCCAAAACCTGAAACTTGCTTGTCAGGATTACCGGAGCGACGGTATGAACGACTTCTGGCCCGGCCCGCTTACGGAGGTAGGGATTACCGATGAAGATGTCTGTTCCAACTGGGACCGGCACTTCCGCGTTACCGGCGATGAAATCCGTAGGCACCTGGCCAACCTGGCTGCCGGTGATCTGAACCCGGACAATATCCCCAAAGGCGTGAAAGGCTGGCCGGCTCGCGGCAATCCGTATTTCGCCGATGTTTGGGGCTTTGATCTTCCGTATACGCAACAGGCACTTGCCGGATTTTTGGATAAAGACCTGAACAACGACTATGACCCACTGAAAGGGGATTACCCATCCATTGAAATCCGCGGCTGTGCCCAGGATCGCTATCCGGATGAAATGATCTTCTGGATTTATAATGACCAGGGCGGCGGCGCACCGCACGCACGCACCAATGGCAGCCCGATACAAATGGAGGTTCAGGTTCAGGCATTCAGCTATCTGACCAATGATGAGCTCAACGACATGACATTTCAGCGGTACAAGTTGATCAACCGTGCTACAGAGCGGATCGACTCTACCTTCTTTGCTATGTGGGTTGACCCGGATTTGGGGTGTTTCCAGGACGACTATATCGGTTGCGACAGTTCGAAAAACCTGATGTATGTGTACAACCAGGATGCTACGGACGGTCAGCCTGGTTGCGATTGCCCAAGTGCGAGTGGTCCTGTAAATACGTACTGTACGGATGTCCCGATCCTGGGTGTTGACTATTTCCGCGGTCCCCTTGATACTTTAGGTGAGGAGATCGGTATGTCTTCTTTTGTATATTACAACAACCGCACGGTAGGTACGCAGGATCCGCAAACCACGGACCCATCGGCACCTATTGAATATTATCGTTACCTGACCGGATACTGGCGTGATGGCCAACCCTTCACCTACGGTGGTAATGGCCGGGGCGGTACCGAAGTGACCCGCTATGCACTTTCGGACGACCCGAACGACCCGAATGGCTGGTCCATGTGTACGGCAAACCTGACTTTTGGTGACCGCCGTACCTTGCAGGCTTCCGGGCCGTTCACCTTGTTGCCGGGTGCTGTAAACGAGCTGATCATTGGTATTCCATGGGTACCGGACATTGACTATCCGTGCCCCGATCTGGAAAGCTTGTTCCGCGCAGATAAGCTGGCGCAGGGTTTGTTTGACAACTGCTTCGAACTGCTTGATGGTCCGGATGCACCAACGGTAAACTGGATTGAGTTGAACAAACAGGTTATTGCAATCCTGACTAACGTAACACCTTCGAACAATGTAAACGAAGGTTATGCGCAAGTTGACTTCCTGGCACCCGACTCGTTGAAAGACAGCCAAGATCCTGCTATTCTGGACAAAGCCAAATATAAATTTGAGGGTTATCGTATTTATCAATTGGCTAATCCCAATGTGTCGACCGCTGATTTTGAAGATCCGAACAAATCGCGTCCGGTTTATCAGGTAGATATTAAAAACGGCATTTCCACGATTTATAACTGGGTGGAAACCCGGGATCCGAATACGAACAATCAGATCTTTTATCCGGAATTGAAGGTGGATGGCGCCGACCAAGGCTTGCGTCGTACGTTCTCAATCACAGATGACAAGTTTGCTCTTGGCAATGATAAAAGTCTGATCAACCATAAAAAATACTACTTCGCAGTTATTGCCTATGCGTATAACAACTATGAAGATCTGAACCCGCTGTCACAACCCGTTACGGGTCAGCAGCGGCCATACCTGCCCGGTCGTAAGGCTGGTGATGGTCCGATCAAGATCTTCACGGTTATACCGCGCCCAATCGTTGATCAGGAACTGAATTCCGAATATGGAGATGGTGTTGCCATCACCCGTTTTGAAGGCGCCGGTAACGGCGGGAATTTCCTGGATCTCGAGGATGGACAGCGGGAGGCGTTGTTCGGAGGAAACCCGGACACCGTTTTGAATTACCGTGAAGGCCGCGGCCCAATCACGGTAACGATCTTCAACCCATTTGAAGTGAAAGACGGTGATTACGAACTGCGTTTTGTTGATGGTAATAATACAGATACCCAATTGGACGATACGGCACGCTGGGAACTGCGTCGCCTGCCTGATGGTGCTATTATTGCTTCAGATCGTACCATCGCCGACCTGAATGAGCAATTGGTGCTGGAATATGGATTCTCCGTAACCGTGAGCCAGGCGCCGCTTGCCGGTAGCTATACCTGGTCGCTTCGGGATCCGGCCAAATACCAGAATCCGGGCGAGACCAATGGTGGCATTGGTGCTGAAATTGTATATGATGATCCAAACGAACCTTGGTTGTTAGGGTTTGCCGATCAGGACCCCAGTCCAAACGCCATATTCCACTACGTAAAAACCCGGAGACTTGAACGGGATGAGGAATACGACCCGAACCAGGGTTTGAGCAAGATGGGCAATGGTTGGTTTGTACCGTATGTCTTATGCGACTGGGTGCAGGATGACCCGACTACGATCATGTTTACACCTGCCTGGACGCCGTCTTCGGCAACGTTGGCCAGTTCGGTGGTAGGTGGTGCTCAGGAGCCTACCAATGCATCGAGCCGTTATTTCAAATTGGCATCGCTGCCAAACGTAGATATTGTGCTCACCAGCGACACCAGTAAATGGAGCCGTTGCATCGTCATTGAAAGTGCTTCGAAGTACTACACGGATAATTTGTTTCCAAAGGATCCCAACCTACGCACAGAGGGCCCGGTTGGTGGCAGAACACGTGTGAGCTTTGACGCCCGCTATGCCCTTTCCGTTGGCAAAACAGACGCCGACAACGACGGTCTTCCCGATCCGGACGGTGCAATGGATAATGGACAACCTGTACGTGGTATGGGTTGGTTCCCGGGCTACGCCATCGATGTGGAAACAGGCCGCCGCTTGAATATTTTCTTCGGTGAAAACTCTTGCTACACCAGCAGCTTGGATCCAGGGTTTACAGGTCGCGATATGCTTTGGAACCCGACTAATCAGTTTGCACGGGATAACCCACAGGCCTATTATGATCTTGTTTTGGGTGGCCAGCATTGGGTATATGTGACGTATACCTCCTACGATGGTTGCGAAGCGATTCGCAAACGCTTTACACCGGAGAAGGCGCCAACACCCAGCAGTGCCGATGTATTTAAGGTGCTTGAAGCTAAGAACATAGCTTGGGCCGGTATGCTGCAGGTGGCACCAAATTATCAGATGCGTTCCTTGCGCGAAGGCCTGATTCCGAACGACGCTGTGATCAAACTACGTGTGACCAAGCCTTACGATACCTGGTTTAACGATGCTGACAATAACAGACAGTCGGGTAATCCGCTGTACCAGTTCAAGATTCAGGATCGCCAGGCCCAAGCATTGGATCAGGTGCAGGTTGAAAATGCACTGGACTCGGTTAAGGTTGTTCCCAACCCGTATTATGGATTCTCCCAGTACGAAACGAGCCAGTTTAGCAACGTCATTAAGATCACCAATTTGCCGGCAAAATGTACAGTTACGATCTATTCGCTCGATGGTAAATTTATCCGCCAGTATAATCGTGATGAAGTGTACGAGCCGTACATGCAAATTGCACCGGATTTAGAATGGGATTTGAAGAATAACAAAGGCATCCCGGTTGCCAGCGGTGTCTATCTTATCCAGGTACAGGCCCCGGGTATGGGCGAGCGAACCATAAAATGGTTTGGTATAGCCCGTCAGTTTGACCCATCTGGCCTGTAACAGTAAGGCAATATGGCAGCGAGTGAATGAACGGTTTTCTATATGTTTCTACATGCGAAAATTGTTCATTCACTCAACGCCAAAATGCTTTATGCACTCATTCACTTAATGAAATGAAATCATAATTATGAATCATAAATACTTCAGCCTACTTTCCTTTTGCCTGCTTTTATTGACTGGGACGGCTTTTGCCGGCAACCCTGATCGTCAGGGGGAAGCAGGTGCTGCCCAGCTGCTTATTAACCCCTGGGCCCGTAGTGCGGGGTTACATTCGATGAATACCTCCATGGTAACTGGTACCGATGCCCTGTATTTGAACGTAGCCGGTTTGGCGCGGATCAATAAAACTCAGATTCAACTTGGGCATACTCGTTATCTGGATGGCGCCGATATCGGCCTCAATGCGCTTGGGTTTGGCCAGCGCGTCGGTAAGGGTGGTGCTTTTGGTATCAGCCTGGTGGCTTTGGATCTTGGCGATTTTGATCTGACCACTGTAGAAACTCCGGAAGGCTCGGGTGCTACCTTCAGTCCATCGTTTTTTAATTTGGGAATATCGTATTCGCACCTCTTTACCAACCGGGTATCGGTTGGGGTGACTGTTAAATTTGTCAATGAATCCATCTCAAATGCCGGCGCGAAAGCAATGGCCCTCGATGCTGGTGTTCAGTATGTTACCGGACAGGACGACAACTTTAAGTTTGGTATTTCGCTGCGCAACGTTGGTGGCAAAATGCGTTTCACCGGAGAAGGTCTCGGCACATCGAACGATGGAAACAATGAAACCTTTGAATATCCGATTACGTATTACCAACGTACTGCTGAATATGAGCTGCCATCGCAACTCAATATCGGAGCCTCGTACGATTGGTTGCTTGGCCGGTCCAACCGCCTGACTCTGTTGGGTACGTTTACTTCCAACGCGTTTTCGCGCGACCAACTGGGCGGCGGCCTTGAGTTTGCACTTGGCCAAAACTTTGCCCTGCGCGCCGCTTACAAAATGGAATTTGAAGCACCGCAAGGCAGCACCGAAGCATCGCTGGACAATGGCCTGAGTGCCGGTCTGTCGGTTTCAATTCCGCTGCGCAAAGGCTCGGACAGCCGCCTCTCCATTGACTATGGCTACCGCTATACGGAAATCTTCAATGGTATCCATAATATCGGTTTGCGTATTGATTTGTAAGGAGTTGCCCCCTTTCACATACGGGAAAAAGCATAATTAAAATTTTTATCTTTCTTCCCAAGCCCTTATCTTTGGGCGCTCAAACACAGCAGAAACGTTTCTACCATATGGTAGAGACGTTTCTGTTTTTTTCTATACTCATTTTACTACCATGGCTAACTATACGTACTTGACGAAGGGCGGATATGAGAAGCTCAAAGCCGAATTGGACGAGTTAAAAACAACCGGTCGGCAGGAAGCTGCTCGGGCTATTGCCGAAGCCCGCTCGCAAGGTGATCTTTCTGAAAATGCCGAATACGACGCTGCGAAAGATGCACAGGGAATGCTGGAAATGAAGATCAGTGAGCTGGAAACAGTGTTGTCCAATGCCCGGGTATTGGACGAAAGCCAGTTGGACGATTCTAAAGTTGCCATTCTTTCCAACGTGACGATCCAGAACATTAAAACCGGTAAGGAAATCACCTATAAATTGGTTTCGGAAACCGAGGCCGACACCAAGGAGCGCAAGATCTCAGTTTCGTCACCCATTGGCGCCGGCTTGCTCGGCAAAGTCAAAGGGGATAAGGTCAAAATTGAAACTCCAGGAGGGGTACTGGAGTTTAAAGTTGTGAATATCACCATCGGCGGTTAACAGATTTGTGATTTGACGGTTTCTGGTTAATAAGTTTGAGGGTTTCCGATATCGTGCGGACCAGGAACTTTCTAACCAGAAACCTCCCAACGCTAAAAATCAAATTCATCATGCCAAGTATTTTTACCCGCATCGTAACTGGTGAAATTCCCTGCCACAAAGTGGCTGAGACAGATGCATACCTGGCATTTCTGGATATCCGGCCGCAAGCCAAGGGCCACACACTCTGCATCCCCAAACAGGAAACGGACTATATTTTTGATCTGGAAGATGACCAACTTGCCGGGTTGATGGTTTTTGCCAAAAAAGTAGCAGAAGCTATTAAAGCGGAAGTGCCCTGCAAACGCATCGGTATTGCTGTCATTGGCCTGGAGGTGCCACATGCCCATGTGCACCTGATCCCTTTGAATGCAGTATCCGACCTTTCCTTTAAGGAACCACTGGATTTTCCAGCCGACGAGCTGGCTGATCTGGCTGCGCGGATTGCCAAACATATGTAGTTTGGCAGCCTTCAGAACAGCTGCCGGGATCATTTTAACTCAGTTTTGCGGGAAGTAACGCGCCACCAATTCAGCATAAGCCGGATGATTGCGGATAATGGTCATGTGGACATCCTGTTCCAGATAGGTTTTATCCTTAAAACCCATTTCAAAGGCCTTCTCCAGCGAAGCCATCGCGCTATCCAGATCGTTTTGCTCCGCTTCCATACGCGCTATCAGGTAGTAAGTGCGGGGATCATCAGGCTGTCGTTTCTGATATTTGGCCAGTTCCCGTTCTGCTTTGGCGTAGCTTTTTTGTTCAAGATAAAACTCGGCAATATTGAATTGGGCCTCATGATACTGCGGATCGACTTCCAGCGCCTTATGCAGCGCAGCCAGGCAGGCATCGGGATCACCTAGATCCAGATAAGCGACAGCCAGGTTTTGATAAATAGCAGCTTCATTGGGCACGAGTTCACTGTATTTTTCCCACACGCGTACTGCCTCCGCACTATTTTTTTCTTCATTGAAATAGAGCAACCCAAGATTAAAATAGGCATCCGTCAGACCAGGGTCAAGTTCCAATGTTTTCTGGTAGTGTTTTATAGCATCTTTTACTCTCGGCGGTTGCAAGGCGCTGTAGGCTATACCAATGTTGAACTGGACCAATGGATTGGTGGGATCCAATTGTGCGGCCCGTTCTCCGCAAGTTACAGCCAGATCATATTCTTCATCGTCGATGTATACGGCACTGAGATTTGTCCAAGGGAGTGCCCATTGGGGCGACTGTTCGATAGCTTTTTCAAAGTAACGTATAGCGATTTTATAGTTTTTTAAGCGCCGCTCAAGCAACCCAAGTTCGTTGAAGGCGTAGGCAGCATTGGGATCCCATTGCAAGGCGTCGTTTTGCCGGTCGATTGCCATGTTGAACATACTAGTATCCCTGGTTTGTTCTCCTGTCAGCCGCAAATTGAGTCCACGAAAATAGATCTCCCGAGCCTTCAATGTTTTGTACAGGTAGTGGTTCTCGCCAAGTATTTCCGCTGCCTTTTCCAGATAGGTAGGGAAATGTTCGTAGCGTGAGTCGTGCCCCCAGCGTTTGCGCAATTCTTCGGGATCGGACGCCAGATAGTCATTGATAGCCTTTTGAGCCTCATCCTGGAATGCTGCAGCCAGGTTGCGCCGCATCAGGCCCTCAAAAGGTTGCATGACTGGCCGGTCTTTCAGCAGGTTAAACAAGGTATATGCCGACTGGTCTTCCGGCTCGAGCAGGTTGCCGGACTTGATTGCTTTTTTGAATTGCCGGTACTGGTACAACGCACTGGAATCACGGCCGGCGAGCAACGCGTCATCCATGCTTCTGGAATCGATCATGGCCAGGGTTGGTTCCTGGCCTTCTGCCAATGCCTCCTTCAGTTTAACCAGCGATACACTGTCGACCCAGGCTATCGGCGTGCTTTTAGGGCCATCTACCAAGGGCATTTGCTTGTGTGGCGCCACTGCCGGAGGTACTTCATCTTCAAGATACCGTTCAATTTCCCGCAACGTCACGATGCCATCTTTGTTACTATCGGCCAGCCCAATAAGGCCATGCAACAAGTGAAAGGAAAAAACGCCACGACCGCCACCCCATTCAACCCCTTCGAGTGAAAATTCATTGGGTTGGCATGAAAGTACTTTGGTAATACCCTCAGAAATTTTAGCCAGGTTGGCCGCCGTGAGTGCCGCGCCGCCGATGTTTGTGCCGGCCAGTTTACCTGCCCGGCAGGCATCGGTGAATATGATCACAGTGGCCTGGTTTTGAACGGACAAGGTGGACACAATTTCCTGTAGAAAAACCAGGGGGAAGGTGCCGCCACCCATATAAACACTAGCCGGTGCGTCTTCGCAAAGCAAAAAACCCGGTTGGGTAATCGTTTTTCGTTCGACATCCCCGTGCCCGCTGAAATAAATAATGGCCCGGTCGCCCGGCTGGCAGAGTTCCAGAAGGCCGTCCATAGCAGCAGCAACCTGGCCGGCCGTTGCATTTTCATTGATCAGGAATGTGATGTTGCTTTCCGGCACAGAACCGCCTGCCGGACTTTTTAAATACTGTACAAAGGCGGCGGCATCGGTATGTGCAAATTGGAGATCGGTAATATTGGGGTTTAGATAATCCGAAATACCCACGACAACGGCGTAAGTTACGCCTGTCGGAGCATTCGTGGAATTGTCTCCAACAGGCTTTACGCCCCTTGTTTGCGGAGCCTGGCCGTTTCCCGGTAGGGGTAAAAGCAGGGTGAAAATTCCCAACAGACCTGCTACAATTACGAAATAGCGATTTGATGTGTGCAAAAAAGGGTTCATCAGTTTTTTTTAACTCATTTGGTACAAAAATAATCAATAGAAGGGGGGCGGCTGATAATGAAAGGACCTATCCTGTAATCAATAAGGAAGTTATATACTTCCAATTAATACTTAAATTTAGGCAATGTTACCAGTAAAATCAGATCAATCAAACATACTTAATGAAAAAGCTTCTCCTTTGCTTAACTATCCTGGGTTTGTTGCACTCCCGGGATATAGGGGCGCAAGCAGGGTTCAGTACCCTGCCCCTGGCAAAAAAAGAAACAAGTGCAATCCTGACGGGGCAACGTATCCAATCAGGCCCAAAATATGAACGCGCCTTGCGCATTTATACAGCCCTCGTAGAAGCACGCGGCGACCGGCGTTACCCTCTCCCCACGCTGGTTATGCAAAATGTGGAATACCAGGTTGCCTGTATCGACTACAGTGAACTGGAAATTATCCTGGAAGAAAAAGCCTACGATGTGTGTGATGCTTTCGGCGCTCAAGGCGATGCAGCCCTGGCTACACTACTCGGTCATGAACTTAGCCATTATTACGAAAAACACGCCTGGCGCCGCAACTTCGTGGCCAACTATGCCGATCTAAAGGTAGGTATTCGACTGGACAGCCTGCACGACGATGTTGCCAACGAAACGCAGGCCGATTACTTTGGCGGTTTTTTGACCTATTCCGCAGGTTTTGGCCTGTTTGAAAAAAGCGCTGCGCTGATCGACAGTTTGTACTCTGCCTATGGCATTCCCGAGCAAATCAGCGGTTATCCCAGCCTTTCCGACCGCAAAACACTCAGCCACCGTACCACAAAAAAATTGGAGCGCCTGGTTGAGGTTTTTGATATGGCCAACCTGCTTACGGCAGCAGGCAAGTATGGCGAAGCCTGCCAGTATTACAAATACATATTGCAGGAATACCAAAGCCGGGAGATCTACAACAACGTTGGGGTTACCGCCATCCTGCACGCGTTGTCAATTTTTGACAACCGTCAGAAAAAATTCCACCTGCCCATCGAACTGGACCTGGAAACGGCGAATTCTCGCGGCGCCAGCAATGCGGAAGAATTGCAACGAAATCTTCTGGAGGAAGCCATCCGCCATTTTGATGCGGCCATCAGCATGGACCCCGACTACGCGCCGGCCTATCTCAACAAAGCCTGTGCCTACCTGCTCCTGGGGGATGCCCAGCGCGCCGAATTTTATGCGAATGTTGAGGCCAGGCAGGCTGCAGCGCGCCGTAATCAGCCAAAGGTTGAAACCGATATAGGGATCCTGCTGGGTATCCTTGCAGCCAACCGGGGTGATAAGGCCATCGCGCAGACGTATTTTGAGACCGCTGCCGCCCAGGAAAATGTTTTGGCACGGGCAAACCTGAACCTTCTGCTCGATAAGCCCGAACACCTGGCAAGCTTCATGTCTTCCAAAGGCGCCTATGCTCCGGAAAGTATCAGCCAACAAACCATGACCGAAATTGCCCAGGCGCCCCATGTTGAAGACAGCCGGTCTGTCAACATTCAAAAAGATTTGCGTTTTCTTCAAAATGATGAACAGGATTCGGAAAACGGACGCCTGTTTGTCAGTTACCAGGCTGATGACTTTACCTACTCCCTGTTTTTACTCACTCCGCCCAATTACACTGGCAAAACTGCCCGGGGCATCTATCGGGGAGCAAGCTATTCCGGAATTGAAGCCGTATATGGCCCCCCCGAATCCCGAATTCAGACCCCGCAAGGTCAACTCCTGGTTTACAAAGACATCATTTTTGTGTTGGGCCCGGATGATACGCTGGACCGCTGGGTTTTGTTTCTCCTGGATCAGGGCTAAACGGTGTCCGGGCTTTGTTCGAACATGTTTGACAAAGCCTTGTTATGACCAGAAGTATGTTGCTCTGTGACGTACGTTACCGGAAATGCCCGGGTTTGCTCTGAACTTTGTAAACCCTTGGAACCTGCCCGGGGTTAAACCTCGGCCAGGTTCCAAATCTTACCACTAAACATTTTTTATGGAAAATTTAAATGCGATCGGACTGGACACTGCGAAGTCGGAACGGCTGGCGCAAAAACTAAATCACCTGCTGGCCAACTACTCGCTTTTTTATCAAAATACCCGCGGTTACCACTGGAATATCAAGGGGGAAAAGTTTTTTGAACTACACCTCAAATTCGAAGAATTGTACAATGACCTGCTGATCAAGATCGACGAAGTTGCCGAGCGTATCCTGACACTTGGCCATGCACCGGATCATCGGTATTCCAATTACAACCAGATCTCCAGCATCCAGGAAAGCACCGAAGTAACCAATGGGATGAAGGCTGTCGAAAATATCCTGTACGCGTTTAAAACTATCATTGCGCTACAGCGCGAACTACTCGATCTCTCCGCCGACGCAGGCGATGAAGGTACCAATGCCCTCATGAGCGATTATATCCGGGAACAGGAAAAACTGGTTTGGATGTATTCTGCATTTTTGGGGAAATGAGGCCGTTTACGATTTACGATTTACGATTTACGATTTTGGATTTACGATTTACAATTGGTTCATCATTCCGAAATGGGTAGTGTTCAATTCATGCAAACTCAACAAGTAGGCAAGTATCTATCCAACCACGGAAAGTTGAACTAATCGTAATTCGTAAATCCAAAATCGTAAATCATTCCCCTTCTGGTCGGCCCAAAATTTTTCCGGCATTGAATTTCTGCCGGATCGCTTCTTCTTCGCGGAGTTCTTCCTCGGTGCTGAGCGGCAGATCCAGTTTCGACAGGTCGGGTTGCCCGGCGTCGATCCAGGCCGTGTACCAAATGCTGGCAACGCCATGAATGGCAGCCCGCAACCGGCGTTCAACCATGCCTTGCATGGCCTCCTGGTAGGCCGCTGCAAAATCACGGCACGGCGCAATGATCACCCGTCCGTTGCGCATGTCGGGGCACATTTGCCGGTCTTCCGGAAAATGCAGGCGCATGGCGCGTTCGATCCCGAGCACACTGTCTACCATCGAATGACTGGCCAGCACCACATCCCAGAAATATTCGGCCGTTTGCGGCAAATATTCCGGCTTCCCGACGAAGTAGTCGTACTCCTCGTCGGCAAACAACTCCGGGATGCGGCTTTCCCAAAAGCCGTGGATGCCTACCTGGCCGGTTTTCTGGCCGTTGTAATTGCTGGTGGTATGCAGTGGTACGTGCGCATCACCAACATAATGCCCGATGTCGGCGCAATACCGCAGGATGCGTTTGCTGTCGCGCTGGCGAAAGGCATTCGTCAGCCAACCTTGTATGCGTTGCAAGTGCCAGGGCAAAATGCCGTGTTTCGAAAGGTTTTCCTGAAAAAAAACAGACTGAACAGCAGGGATCTCCCGACTGCCCGATTTCAAAAAAACCTGTAGGGAATCTACATTCAAACTACCATCGCCGCTGCTGAAATTGGGTAAAATATGCTTTGAAAAAAAACGCTCCCAGGGCAATTCCGGGTTTTCAGCAGGTGGGTGGTCACCACCGTAAACCACCACCGTATCACCGCGTTCCAATACGGCAAGAATTTCAGTGTGTTGCATCAGGGCGGGTAAAAAACTGCGCGGTAGCTGTTCGAAAGGCGGGGCGCCATATTCATCGAGGTCGATGTAGTGCCGCGGTCCTTCCCAGGGCGTGGCATAGCGCCGCATATCCGGATCGGTGGCATGGTCGGAAATCCAGTCGATATTTGGTTTGAAAAAAACCATCATCTCGGGCGGGAGGGTCAGGGCCGCCAGCCGGTTGATGCGGCGGTGCGCAAAAAAGCCCCAGTCGGGCGCCGTTTCGGAGTGGCGCGTTTGCAGTTGCCGGTCCGGGTCGAAACTTTCCAAAAAAAGCAATGCCAGTATGCCGGCTAACAGAAGGGGGATTTTTTTCATGATGCTTGCAAATGTGAAATTTTAGAATTGGTAGGGTGTGGCTGTGCTGCGTAGCCGAATATCCAGTTTCCCGGTGGCATACCCGACAAGCCGGTATCTTTTTTAGCCGATTTGCCCAAATCATCCCAACTTGCGCCCAATGCACCCGGTTCTTGAATGGCAGCGCCGGGTGTGCGGTAAAAGTACTTGCTTGCAGCCATTTTCAGACACATGAAAAACACCGACCGCATTCCGTTTTTTTCGCTGGAACCCATACACCGGGAAATCCGGGAAGAAATGCTCGCAGCACTCACCACCGGCTACGACAGCCACTGGTATATCCTGGGGCCTGCCGTTGAACAATTTGAAGCGGCTTACGCCAAATGGAACGGCGTGGAGTATGCCATCGGCGTAGCTTCCGGCCTGGATGCGCTCAGCATTGCCCTCAAAGCTGCCGGCGCCGGGCCCGGCCGGGAAGTTGTTGTACCTTCCAATGCCTACATTGCCTGCTGGCTTGCCGTGGCGGCTACCGGCGCTACGATCGTACCTGCCGAACCTGATCCGGTGACCCACAATCTCGACCCGCACGCTGTCGTCAGCCTTTGCACGCCGCAAACCGCAGCCGTCATGCCGGTGCATCTTTTCGGACAAGCTTGCGTGATGGCCCCCTTGCTTGAACTGGCTGAAAAACACGGTTTTTACATTGTAGAAGACAATGCCCAGGCGCAAGGCGCCCGCTATGACGGCCGGCTCACGGGCAGTATCGGCCACCTGAACGCCACGAGTTTTTACCCAACCAAAAACCTGGGCGCCCTCGGCGACGGCGGCGCCCTGACCACCAACGATGCCTACCACGCGCAATTTGCCCGGGCCTACCGAAACTACGGCTCCGAGCAAAAATATTTCAACCGTTACGCCGGTGTCAATTCCCGGCTGGATGAACTTCAGGCGGCAGCACTTTTGGTAAAACTCCAGCACCTCGACCGCTGGAACCAGCAGCGCGCAATGCTTGCACAACGCTACCTCGACGGTTTGGACGCCGTGCCGCAAATTGCGCTCCCGCACGTGGCGCCGGGTTGTACGCATGTCTGGCACTTGTTCGTGATCCGAACCGTCTACCGCGATGCCCTCCGGCAGTTTTTAACAAAAAAAGGCATCCAAACGATGGTGCACTATCCACTTCCGCCACATTTGCAGGAGGCGTTTGCGCATCTGGGATTTAAAAAAGGGCAGTTTCCAATAGCGGAGCAACTGGCACAAACCAGTTTGAGCCTGCCACTTTATCCCGGAATGCCGGAAGGGCATGTAGACCGTGTTGTAGATGCCATCCGGCAGTTTTTCGGGGTTTCATGATATTGGGTTGGTGAACCTCTGCGAGTTTCTGCTGTTTTTATAATTTTGCAAGCCAATTGCTCCTTCACTCAATTACTCAATCACTCAATAAAATGTATCCAATAGCTTTAGTAACACCCATGGCGCAGGATCTGACCGAGTTTGGTTTCGATGCGCTCAATACGCCTGCCGCAGTGGATGCTGTGTTGGAAAATCAGGAAGGCACAACCCTGTTGGTTGTAAACAGTGTTTGCGGCTGTGCCGCCGCAAATGCCCGCCCGGGCGCTAAAATGTCGCTGCAATCGGAAAAACGCCCCGACCGCCTGGTTACGGTGTTTGCCGGTGTAGACCGCGAAGCGACCGAAAGAGCCCGTCAATATCTGGCGCCTTATCCGCCGTCGTCGCCCAGTATTGCCTTGTTCAAAGACGGCAAACTGGTGCACTTTTTGGAACGCCGGCACATTGAAGGCCGCTCCGCCGATATGATTGCGGCCAACCTGCAATCGGCTTACAATACGTTCTGCCAATAGTTGAAAATTTTGGTTTGCGCATGAATTTTTGATGCGTCCACAATTTTTTTAAGGATAAAACAAGAGCTGTCCCTACATTGGGGCGGCTCTTGTTTTTTAAAAAAATGCGCACTACCGTTTTTAAAAATAATTGGCTGTCCCAAGTGTCGGGCCCCTTGCTGTTCCTGCTGATCGTGCTGGCTCCAACGCCAGCCGGGCTTCCGGAAGCAGCGCAGTTTACGGCGGGCATCACGCTTTGGATGGCCATATGGTGGATCACGGAGGTGGTGCACACTGCTGTGACGGCCTTGCTTCCGCTGGTGTTGTTTCCATTGTGCGGCGTGATGCCGTTGCCGGACGTTTCGGCCGAATTCGGCAATCAGATCATTTTTTTGTTTTTGGCAGGCCTGTTGTTTGGCCGTGCGATCGAACACTGGAATTTGCACGTCCGGATAGCCTTACGCCTGGTTTTGTGGCTGGGCAGCAATCCTTCCCGAATTGTGCTGGGGTTTATGGTTGCCACGGGTTTTATTTCCATGTGGATTTCCAATACGGCAACTGCGGTGATGATGACACCGGTAGCCATAGCCGTCAGTGGTGGCAGTTGGATGAAACAGGAGTCGCCCAATCAAAATTTTCGCAAGGCCCTGATGCTCGGCGTAGCCTACGCATGTTCCATTGGCGGCGTGGCCACTGTGGTGGGCACCCCGACCAACGCTATTTTTCTTGGCTATTTGCAGCAGGAGTATCAGGAGTCGATCAGTTTTTGGAAGTGGTTTGTGTTTGCTTTTCCGTTTGCGGTGATCCTGCTGATTGCCTGCTGGTTTTTGCTGATCTGGCTTTATCCTCCGGAAAAAAACACCCGGGGTGGGGAATACCGGGAAATGCTCCGGGCTGAATTAGATGCCCTGGGGCCTGTTTCGGTGCCCGAACGCCGGCTCATGTGGCTGTTTGGAGGTGTTGTTTTTGCCTGGCTAAGTGGTTCGTTGTTTTGGTACGACTGGCTACCCGACGGCAATGCCACCAGCCACGACACCATGGTGATCACCTGTGGCGCCATGTTTTTGTTTCTGGTGCCGGCCGGCAATGCTTTCCGGGGTGCGCCGTTGCTCAACTGGGAAAATGCCCTGCGCATTCAATGGGGGGTGCTGCTCTTTTTTGGCGGAGGCCTTGCCCTGGCCAAGGGTTTTGGCGTCAGCGGCCTGGCCCAGTGGATGGGTAGTCAAATGGAAGCCCTGGACAGCTTGCCCCCGGTGGCCGTGTTGCTGGCCGTACTTACCGTGGTGACCCTTTTGAGTGAAATAGCGTCCAATATTGCCACCGCATCCATGATGATGCCCGTGTTGGCTGCCCTGGCCGGTGCAGTGGGCGCCGATCCCTTTGGAATGTTGCTCAGTGCGGCCCTGGCGGCATCGTTTGGCTTCGGCCTGCCGGTTGCGACGGCGCCCAATACCATTGTGTTTAGTTCCGGGTATCTGAGTACCCGCGACATGGCCCGCGCGGGATTTATCCTGGATTTTATTGCGATTTCGGTGCTTTTGGCATTTTTGTATACCTTTTTGCCAATCGTGTGGGGAATACAATTGTAAAAGCTGCGCACTGATCGATTTTTGCAGCGAACAAATGTATAAATATTGCGAAATTGCCCAATGACCGGGTACTTTGCCGGTGTTCAGGATAAGCTGAATATCAATCAGATACCCTTCACGGCGACTAAAAAATTGACTATTTTACAAAAACCAATGTGCTATATTTTCAGCGCAGCCCGCCTGTGCATGGTCAGAATTTTTTGTTTAGCATGGTGCTTTTTTACGCTGTTTACAACAGCTCCTGCCCAAACTGGCTTTAGAGCGGTGGATGGCCGCAAGCACGTGGAAATTCCTTTTGAATATGTCAATGATTTTATCATTCTGACGATAAAGTTCAATGGTTTTATTCCCCTCAAATTTATCTTTGATACCGGTGCCGAACATACCATTTTGACCAAACGGGAGATCAGCGACCTCTTGCGGATCCAATACGAACGGGAGTTCCGGGTCACCGGTTCCGATTTACAAACTGAACTGGTTGCTTATTTGGCGCGCAATATTCGCTTCGACATACCAGATAAATTATATGCCCCTTCTGAAGATATTTTAGTGTTGCAAGACGATTATTTCCGTTTTGAAGAATATGCCGGCGTCAATGTGCACGGCATTTTATCAGCTATTTCCTTTTCCCGCTTTGTCATTAAAATCAATTACGACCGGCAGACCCTCACCCTGTACGACCGGGAAACGTACCGGCAGCGGGAAAGCGGCTTTGAGTCGCTGCCAATCGAGTTGTACCGCAACAAAATTTACCTGAATACCACGCTCCAGGTGCTGCCCGACTCTGCTGCTCCGGTCAAATTGCTGATCGATACCGGCGCCGGACTCCCGATGCTGTTATTCAGCGACACGCATCCCCTGGTACACCCGCCGCCCAAAGCTATTTCCAGTAATATCGGCATGGGCCTGGGGGGCTATATTGAAGGGTATACCGGGCGTATTTACCATGTTAGCCTGGGCGATTTTTCCGAAAAAGGGGTGATTACCTACTTTCAAACGCTCGACAGCACCCGAAACTACGAGTACCTCAATAACCGAAACGGTTTGCTGGGCAATTCCCTGCTCAGCCACTTCCAGGTAATTTTGGATTACCAGAACGCATTGCTTTGGCTCAAACCCGGCCAACGGTATAATGAAACCTTTGTGTACGACCGGAGTGGCCTTAGCATCATCGCCAGCGGTTCCAGATTTAACCAATATATCGTGCAAAATGTACTGCCGGGATCGCCCGCTGCTGAAGTGGATATTCGGCGCGATGATCAAATTGTTGGTGTCCGTCGGTTCCCCGCCGGCTTCTTCAATTTATCGGGTATCCAGCGGATCTTACAGAAAAAACCAGGTAAGAAAATTCACCTGGTAATCCGGCGCGACGGCAAAAGAATCCGGAAAACGATTGTTTTGCGCGACCTGATTTAACAGCAGTTTTAGTTGGATGCGCGCATGCGCAAAAAGTTCTGTAGCCCCAACTGGTCAATCACGCCCACCAGGGTACCCTGATCGGCAACAGCCACTACACCCAGGCCTTGATGTTGAAGCAGGTGGTACACATATTCCAGGCTTTGCTCCTGATGGATAACTTTGATATCCGGCCGCATATACTGGCTGATCTCGGCGGATAGGTCGTGCTTTTTCATGGCCGCCAGAATTTGTGCCTCTGGCAAATAGCCTACCAGGCGGTCCTCCAGGTCAAACACCAGAAAATGGCGCTCCAGGCCCTGTTGGACAAGTGTGATTGGTGTTTGCATCCAGTCGTTGGCTGCCAGACGGGTAAAGTTGGGCCGCAGCAGGTCGCGCGCTTTGTAACCGCGAAGTAATGCATCAAGCCGGACCATGGAGTTTTCCGATCGCGCGGTACTAAAAACAAATAGCCCGATAAGTGCCAGGGTGATGGCGCCTTGCCAAAGCCCGAAAACGATGAACAGCAAGGCGATGCCCTGCCCGAGCCAGGAAGCGATTTGGGTTGCCCGCACCCGGCCAAGGCGCATGGCCAGGAGTGCTCGGAAAATCCGGCCGCCATCCATCGGGAAGGCCGGGATCAGGTTGAACACCACCAGGGCAATATTGGTTACCACCAACACCGGCAGGTAAAACAACAGTCCGGAAGATGGAATACCGGATTCATCCAGAATGTCGGCGGCCTCCTCCCCGGTGCTATCGCCGAAGGTGAGGTTTTGCTCCAGAATCCAGCTGAAAAGCGTCCAGCGATCGCCTTGAAAAAGTAGTTTCCCGAGAAAAAACAAACCAATGGCCAAAACGACGTTCACCATGGGGCCGGCAATCGCAACCAGAAATTCCTGCACCGGCTTTTCCGGCATGCGCTCCAGCCGGGCGATACCACCGATGGGTGTGAGGATAATATCCTGGGTTTGCACGCCATACCGCCGTGCGGTCAGTGCGTGCCCGTATTCGTGCAGGAGTACACAGCCAAAAAGCGCCATGAAAAAACCCATGAGCCATATTGTCCCCAGCATGTCCAGATTGTTGGCGTACCCAATCCAGAGCGCATATAAAAAGATAAGGCCGAAACTCCAGTGTAAGTGAACCGGAATACCAAACCAGGTAAATAATTTTAGCGAACCGCGCATAGTTTTATCGTTATCAGCACTGCGTATTTGGGGGGATATTGATACTCCGGGCTAGCGTTTTTTTGCCAGGATCAGGTATTGATAGTCCAGGCTTTCATTGTCGATTTTTAGCAGGTCAAAACCGCCGGATTCCAGTTCACCCTCCACCTGGCTTTGTCCAACCTTGTAATCATCTTCCGGCCCTACGGGCAAGTTGTTTTTCTTAAAATCAATAATGAGTAATTCGGCATCGGTTTTCATCCCTTCCCGGAGTGTTTGAAGGTATGCAACCCGGTTTTCAATGTAGCCATAGGTGTTTACAATGATCACGGCATCGACTTCCTCGGGCTTCAGCATGGGGTCGTTCGCTTTGGCCAGGCGGCTTTCGAAGCGGCTGCGGTATTGTTCGGGGAGCCGCACTTTTATGCTGTCCATAAATGTGATAAACCGCGGATCGATATCCACCCCGATCACCCGCGCTGCTTTCGGTACCATCCGGAACGCAAAGTAGCCGGTGCCGGCGCCGATATCGGCTACGGTTTTACCGGTCAGGTCGCCGAGCAGGGAAATTACCATGCCTGGTTTCTGCCAGATCACCCGGTCTTTGCTTTCGAAACTGGCTACCAGGTTTTCGAAGTTTCCGGCGCCGGATTTTGGTACGGGGGGCTCGTTGCTTGCCGGCACAGGTGTTGGCGTCACCCGGGTCATAATCGGGGTGTCGGCGGTATCGGTGTTGCCGGCATTATTGCAAGCAACAAACACAGTGCCGGCCAGTAAGGCCAAATAAAGTATCAGGTCACGCATCATAGCTATCGGTTAAAACGTCTCAAAAGTAGGGAAGTTCGTTCAATCAAACTTTTCCCCTGCCGGCATTAGGATTGTTTTTAGATAAGCTGCGGGGAAAAGGCACATTTTGGGCGTTATTGATCGCTGTTTCTATATTTATTGCTGCCAAAACGTCTGCTATTTGTGCATTACCTTGTGTTTCTTTGCCGGAAACCTTCCAACCCGAAACTTGCTAACCAGCAACGTTAAAAAATGTACGCGAAAAAATCCTACGGGCAACATTTTCTGAAAAACGACAGTATTGCCGTGCGCATCGCCGACAGTTTGAAACTGGCAGCCGAAACCGGCCGGGTCCTTGAGGTCGGGCCCGGAACAGGGATGCTTACCCGGCAATTGCTGCGGCACAGCACCGAGTACAACTTGTTCGCCGTAGAGGCCGACCCCGATATGGTGGCCCATCTGCAACGGGAACTGCCCGAGTTGGGCGAACGACTTCTCCGGCAGGATTTTCTGGCATTTGACCCGGCGCCGGTTTTTGCCAACAACCCGTTTTGCCTGATCGGCAACTTCCCGTACAACATCAGTACCCAAATCGTTTTTAAAATGCTGGATTTGCGCCGGCAGATTCCCGAGATGGTGGGTATGTTCCAGAAAGAAGTTGCCGACCGGATCGTATCGCCCCCGGGGAGCCGGGTGTACGGGATCACCAGCGTGCTGGTACAGGCGTTTTACGATCCACAATACCTGTTTACGGTGGAGCCCGGCTCGTTCAATCCGCCGCCCAAGGTGAAATCGGCAGTGATCCGCCTGACGCGCAAAGCCAAACTGGACCTGGACTGCAATGAAAAACACTTTCGCCAAATCGTGAAAGCGGCGTTCAATAACCGGCGCAAGATGCTGCGCAATACGCTCAAACCATTTTTTCCACCCGAAGTCCTGATGAACGATCCCTACTTTGAGCAGCGTCCCGAACGCCTGGGCTGGGAGGCCTACGTCGAATTGGCCAAACGTCTGGAGGGTTGAGATATTGAGATATTAGGATATTAGGATATTGGGATATTTTCCGGGGAATCAATTTCGAAATTATGGAACAACCGACCTATTACGATCTGGTATACGCCGTGACCCGCCAGGTACCGACTGGCCGGATTACCACCTACGGCGCCATTGCCGATTTTCTGGCATTGGGCGCTGCGCGCATGGTTGGCTGGGCGCTCAACAACAGCTTCGCCGGCGACGGCGTGCCGGCGCACCGGGTAGTCAACCGCAAAGGCGAGCTCAGCGGGCGCCACCATTTTCCCACACCCACCATGATGCGTGAACTTTTGGAAGCCGAGGGCGTTCAAATTGAAAACGACCGGGTGATTAATTTCGACCGGTACTTCTGGCACCCTGCCGAAGGTTTGGGAGAGGATTGGGAACCTTTTTAATGATGAATTATGAGTGATGAATGGTTCGCCTTTCCGGGATAGTGTACCTATTCATCATTTATCATTCATCACTCATCATTAAAAAAAGATGCATTACCGCACTATCGCTATCGGCGTTTCACTTGCTGCCTTACTGATTGTGCTCCTGGCGGGCGCAATGCCCGACAGTTGGTTTGCATCGGTGAGCCAGTTATTGGTGCTGGTTTTGATTGTCGTAATGGCGCTGGGCATCCTTCTGGCGTCCGGGTATGATCAGGATCCGCCGCCCCGGAACAAGTGGTATCACTTTTAGGGTTTAATTACCACGGAGGCACGGAGGACACGGAGTTTCGCCTTCGGCGATTTTTTTATTAGACAGGATTTACAAGATTAAACAGGTTTAAACAATGGTAGGTCTTGTAATTCCTGTCTAAACCATAAACCGAGGCGGCAAAAACTCCGTGTCCTACGTGCCTCCGTGGTAATTTCAAAGAAAGTACCTTACCTGTCTACTCCCCGGCAATTTTCTTTCCCCGTTTCCGGAAATACTTCGGCGCCACAACCAGCAACCCGAACGACTCGCAGTCTTCCTTCGTCGC
Organism: Lewinellaceae bacterium; assembly: GCA_020636075.1. Taxonomy (GTDB): domain Bacteria; phylum Bacteroidota; class Bacteroidia; order Chitinophagales; family Saprospiraceae; genus M3007. Next base: position 407,057 of record JACJYO010000004.1, read on the forward strand.
TTTGGCGTGGTGTGCGCCATGTGCCCGCAGGATGGCCCGGGAGTATTTGCTGTCCAGTTGTCGGAACCAGCGGAAGCGCTGGTGGATGTATACGTCGTGGATCAGAAAATAGGTGAGGCCGTACAGGGAAATTCCAACCCCGATGAACAACACCCAAAAATGCGTGGTGAGTCCCCCGATCATGTAGCAAAGCATACTTGGAATGGCAAATACCAGAAAAAAACGGTCGTTTTTTTCAAAAAAACCTGCCTTCTCGTGTTTGGGCTTGTGATGATCTTCATGCCAGTTCCACAGCCAGCCATGCATCAAATATTTATGGGTGAACCAGGCCATAAATTCCATGCCGACATAAGCGGCCAGTGTGATGAATGCGTACAGTAACCAGGTCATTGTTATTCTTTTTGAATCGACGAATAAACACTGGCAGCACAATATGGTTTACGGGCACTGCCTTATTCACCCAATGGCAAAAACGAGGTGTCCGGCGCTTCCGTCAAGGCAGGTGGCTTGGCATGCAAGGGTTTCCCGTTGAGCACTTTTTCATAAAGTTGTAAGTAATCCTGTGCCATGCGTACCGAAGAAAATCGATCAAGGGCATACTCCTGACAGCGTTCCGGCTTAAACTGGTCGGTATTTTGGATGGCCTCGAGCAAGTCGGTTTGTTTGGTGGAGAGCAAGCCCACGTCGGAGGTACAAGTTGCTTTCGGCTTGTTTGCTGTTTGCTTTTTTGCTTGGTTGTAGTCGCAGATCAACTCCGGAAGGGCGCCGTAGGGTGTGCCGATGACCGGGCAGCCGAAGTAAAGACTTTCGGGTACGGCCAGGCCGAAGGGCTCATGGGTAAGGATCGGGAAGAGCAAACCCCGGGAGCCGTTGAGCATCATGTTGCGGCCATCGCTGTTCAGCACGCCGTGAAAACGAGCGCTCGGGCTAAGGGTGATACGCAAGCCTTTGCGGAAATTGACCCGCGAGCCGCCGATAATATGCACCCGCACCCCGGCTTTCGACGCCAGATCGATGGCGCCCCGCACGTTTTTGCCCCGCCAGGCAGCATCGCCCAGAAAATGAAAATAATTGCGTGGAAAATCGAGCAACACAGCACCATACTCCTGAAAATGCAATCCCGGGTAAACGAATACTTTGCCGCCATGCCGTTTTGCATGGTTTGCCGATAGAAATACCGTGTTGCGGTCAAAAGTTTCCGCCTCCAGACTGTTTTCAAAATTGGTGATCAAATAGGGTTTTTCAACATCAAATTTTTCGGCCGGCGGCCGGTAAAAAAAATGGACCAAGTCAATATCTTCCGGAATTTGCGCCGACAGCATTTTTTTTTCATCGAGCACAAACACAGGCCCGAAGTGACACACCGAATCTTTTTTTACTAAAAATATCGGCTCATGGCCCATGCCGTGCAACTGGAGCCCCAGCCACCACATGACACGGTCGGCATCGTCGTAACTTTTGGTCGGGATTCGGCTGTTGAGTACAAACAGGATTTTCATGGTAAGCAGGCAATTGGATTAAGCGCCGATTTTATTTTGCCGGAGGCAAACAGCGTAAAAAGCACGCGCCGGGTTTTAAATGAAGGGCAGAGCAGCAGCGGCGCAAACATACGGAGTTTCGAATACGGAATACGGAATACGGAGTGCGGAATACGGAGTGCGGATTACGGAGTGCGGAGTGCGGAGTGGTTCACCATCGGAAGTTGGGAAGTGTTGCGCCTATGGTTCTGTTATACATGTTTGCAGTACATACTCTTTTCCGGAATGTTGGACTATTCCGTATTCCGTATGTTTGCGCCACCCTTTCCGGAATGTTGAACCACTCCGTATTCCGCACTCCGTATTCCGCACTCGAAACTCCGCACTCCGTATTCCGTATGTTTGCACTTCCATTTCCGGAATGGTGAAACAATCCGCAATCCGCAATCAAAATGCTTTACCGCGAAGCGCTGAACTACCTCTATGCCCAATTGCCTATGTTTCAACGGGTAGGGCCTGCGGCATACAAAAAAGACCTGGGCAATACCCTGGCCCTTTGCGCCTATCTGGGCAATCCGCACACGAAATTTAAAAGTGTACACATTGCCGGCACCAATGGCAAAGGCTCGGTAAGCCATATGTTGGCAGCGGCCTGCCAGACAGCCGGACTGAAAACGGGCCTTTACGTGAGCCCGCACTACAAGGATTTTCGGGAGCGTATTAAAATCGACGGCCAGTATATCTCCCGTAAAAAGGTGGTAGACTTTGTGGAAAAACACCGCGCGAAAATCGAGGAAATTCAGCCCTCCTTTTTCGAACTCTGCGTAGCGATGGCCTTCGACCACTTTGCACAGGAGCAGGTGGATATCGCCATCGTGGAAGTGGGTCTGGGCGGGCGCCTCGACAGCACCAACATCATCACCCCGCTACTCAGCGTGATCACCAATATTAGCTACGATCACCAAAATATGCTCGGCGATACCTTGCCGTTAATCGCGGGAGAAAAAGCAGGCATCATCAAGCCGGGCATACCGGTGGTGATCGGAGAAACACACCCCGAATCGGCGCCTGTTTTTTTGAAAAAAGCAGCAGAAACGGGTTCGGAAATTGTGTTTGCCGATCAACAATTCGAACTAACGGAATCCAGCCCGCCTAATTGGAAAACCGCACACTTTTCCGTCTTAAAACAAGGCCAACTTTATTTGGAAAAACTGGATGTGGATGCTGCCGGTCCTTTCCTGCAAAGCAATGTAACTACAGCACTGCAGGCCTGGGAGTGGCTCGCCTTGCCGGTGCGCGCCGGCTACATGGAGGGCAAGGGCGATCAGGGCCTGGGAAACGCCCGCCTACGCCAAGGCTTCGGCGGGCAAGCAAAACTCGAAATTTTTCAATCCGGTTTGAAAAGCCTGAAAAGCCGTACCCGCTTCATTGGCCGTTGGCAGCTGATCGGTCAAAAACCCACCGTGCTGTGCGACAGTGCCCACAATGAAGCCGGCCTGCGCACCACCCTGGACGCCATAAAATCGGCGCCGTTCAGTAGGTTGCATTTTGTGATCGGTTTTGTCAACGACAAGTCGGTCGATCCGGTGCTGGCCTTATTTCCACCCACTGCGCGCTATTATTTTGCCAAAGCCAACATTCCACGCGGCCTCGATGCAACCGCACTGCGCGAAAAAGCGGCATCTTTGGACCTGCCGGGCCGGGCCTATAGTTCGGTGAAAAGTGCCTTGCAAGCCGCCAAACGCGCCGCAACGCCGGAAGACCTGATCATAGTGACCGGGAGCATTTTTGTAGTGGCAGAGGTACTGCCTGCGCCTGAATGAAACATGGACTAACTGTGAAGCAAATTCTACGATTTATAATGAAAAAAGTTACCCTGCCGTTTCAACCCCACCCCCAGCCCCTCCCCCCGGGGGGAGGGGGGCTTGCCCTCACAAAACATATCGATTCCGTATTTGAGAGCAAAGAACAAAGCGGAATCAAGCCCCCCTCCCCTTGGGGGGAGGGGCTGGGGGTGGGGCCGACACAGCGGATTCTTACCGCACTATCCCTCTTTTTCCTAGCCCTAACAGTTCTCACCGCCCAAGAAACCGCCACCGTTCACGGCCGCATCACCGATGCCGCCACGGAGCAGCCCATCGAGTTCGTCACGGTGTTTGTGAAAGATGCCAACACCGCCGTCAGTACCGACGAGCAGGGCAACTACGCCATTCAGGTGCCGGCAGGCCAGCGCGTTATCCTGGGTTTTCGGCGGGTGGCGTACAAGGACAGCAACACCGATGTGCTGCCCCTGCAACCCGGTGCGCGTTTTGCGCTGGATGTGGCCTTGGCTCCGGCGGAGTCGAATCTGGAGGTTATCATTCGCGACCGCCGGCTCGACGATGCCGGCATGGTGCGCGAGCGCAATATCGAAGATCTGAAACTACTGCCCAGCTCTACCGGTAACCTCGAAAGCGTGCTCCCACACATCGCCCTGGGTACCAATACCGGCGCCGGCGGTGAACTCACTTCGCAATACCAGGTGCGCGGTGGCAATTACGACGAAAACCTGGTATACGTCAACGACTTTGAAATTTACCGTCCGCAGCTCATTCGCGCCGGTCAGCAGGAAGGACTTACGTTTCCGAATATCGACCTGGTGCGCGACCTTTCGTTTTCCTCGGGTGGCTTTCAGGCGAAATACGGCGACAAAATGTCGTCGGTGCTCGATGTGAAATACAAGCGTCCCGATAGTTTGCGCGCCAGCGCCAGCGCCAGCTTGCTCGGCGCTTCGGCGCATGTGGAGGGTAGTTTGAAAAACCGGCAGGATCCCTACCGGGCTTTTCGCTACCTCGTTGGTGCGCGCTACAAAACCACGCGCACCCTGCTTGGCAGTCTCGATGTGAAAGGGGAATACCTGCCCGATTTTTACGACATCCAGACCTACCTGACCTACGACCTGAGTCGCGACTGGCAGGTCGGCCTTATCGGAAATTTCAACCGCGCGGTGTACCGCTTCGAGCCGGAAAGTCTGGTGCGCGCGTTTGGCCTGATCGACTTCGCGCTGCAATTGCGCACCGCCTTCGAAGGTCAGGAAGTGGACGATTTTACCCAGGCCATGGGCGGCGTCTCGCTGACCTACCTGCCCGACCGGGAGCGCAATCCGCTGTTTCACAAATTTTTGGCCTCCACCTGGCGGAGCCAGGAAAACGAACGTTTCGACATCCTGGGCTACTACATTCTCGGCGAGATTGAGGAGAACCTGGGCTCCGATGAATTCGGCGAGATCGTCAACATCCTGGGCACGGGCACGCAGCATACCTGGATCAGAAACTACCTGACCTTCGACGTGCGCAACGCCGAGTACCGCGGCGGCATCGAATTGCAAAACGACCTGCAAGACGCCGGCCTCACCCGCAGCCATTTTTTGCAATGGTCGGTCAAGTGGCAAAACGAAGCCGTGGTGGACGAGATCAATGAATGGGAACGCCTCGACTCAGCGCTGTACTCCCTGCCCTACGACACGAATTTCCTGCTGGTTCGCCGCGTGCTAAAAACCCAAAACGACCTGAACAGCAACCGCATCACCGCCTTTTTTCAGGATACCTGGACCTGGCGGCAAGACGGCGTGCGCGAGTTTCAGGTGACGGCCGGGGTACGCGGGCAGTACTGGGATCTGAACCAGGGCTGGCTGGTGACGCCGCGGGTACAAATGCTGTACAAACCGCTGAACATCCGCCAGGACGTGTCGTACCGGCTGGCTGGCGGACTGTATTTTCAACCACCGTTTTACCGGGAGTTACGGCAATTGAATGGCGTAGTGAACAAAAATGTGCAGGCACAAAAATCGGCGCATGTGGTGGCGGGTTTTACCTATGATTTTCTTTGGGGAAAACGCCGCCCGGTAAAAATGCGCCTCATCACGGAAGCGTATTACAAACAAATGTGGGACCTCGTATCGTACGACCTCGACAACGTGCGCATCCGCTATGCCGGCGCCAACGATTCGCGGGGCTACGCCACCGGCATCGACATCCGCCTGAACGGGGAGTTTGTGCCCGGCGCTGAAAGCTGGGTCAATCTCTCGCTGTTGCGCACTCGCGAGGCTATCGACGGGGTGCAGCACCAAATCCGGGAGCTGGGCGATACCGAAGGCCGAGATGTGAAAGACGTACCCCGGCCGACGGATCGTTTCCTTACCCTGTCCACCTTTTTTCAGGATTACCTGCGCCGCAACAAAAACATTCGCATGCACCTGAATTTCACCGTGGGTACCGGCCTGCCTTTTGGTGTGGTGGACAACAATGTGATCTACCGCAATCCCTACCGCTTCACGCCCTACCACCGCGTGGACATCGGCTTCGGTTTTCAACTCTGGAAACAGGAATGGCGCAACCGGCGCCCAAAACACTTCCTGCGCTTCACCCGCAACACCTGGGCCAGCCTCGAAGTGTTCAACCTGCTCAAAGTAGCCAACGAAGCGTCCAACACCTGGATCAAGGCGATTACGAATGTGCAGTACGCCATTCCGAATTATTTGACGGGGCGGCGGGTGAACTTTCGGGTTCGGATGGATTTTTGACCTAAACCTGACCAGGTTAAAAATTTCGACCTCAGCCCCCATACCACCGCCGCAACACCGCTTCCCCAACCTTCCCCTGCGGGGTATAATCCCGCTCCGGATAGCCTTCATGGCCGCGGCCGTTGGGGAACCATTTCCAAAGAAAACCGCCCGCCCACCAGGGCTCGGCCTGCATGGTGGAGAGTAAGGCTTCCAGGCAGTTGGCTTGCGCCTGCTCATTGATTGGCCGGTTGCGCACGCCGTCTTCCAGTTCTCCTGTTTTTAAATATTTCAGATTCCTCGCTGCGCTCGGAATGACAGCTTATCTTGAGTTAACTTTTTTCATCAGATTTCTCGCTACGCTCGAAATTTCACCAAGCACTGTGGAAATTTCGAGCGTAGCGAGAAATCTGATTGAAAATCATTGTCTGAAAAAACCTTGTCATTCCGAGCGCAGCGAGGGAACCGAAATTATTCAAATTGCGAAGACGTTTTTCAAGCGGTAGAAATTGCGGATTTCATTTCAAAACCCGACCGAACCAGTAATTTTACCATACGCCAAAACATGAAATACCCAATCCTCCTCCTCTTCCAGCTTTGCCTGCTCCTACCAGCCGCCGCCCAAAAACACGACTACATTTGGGTCTCCGGCGACAGCAATACCCCTGCGACTACTACGCATGGCGGCATTTTGATTGACTTTAATCAGAAGCCGGTGACCGCTACCTACCGGTACCGGGATATGAACATGTTTGTTTGTAATGCCAGCATTTGTGATACTGCGGGCCAATTAATTGCTTATTCTAATGGATGCAAAATTGCGCGAGCTAATGATGAAATATTTGAGAATGGAGATAATATAAATCCTGGCAATGTTCATCAAATATCCTGTATTCAAAATGAAGATGGATATGCATCAGGTATTCAAAGTGCCTTGTTTTTGCCGTTGCCCAATTCTGACAGCATATACTATCTTTTTCACAAATAGATGAAACTTATAAATAATCCAACTGATGTATTTACAGAGAACCTGCTCTACAGTGTCGTAGATATGCGCTTGAATACTGGTGTTGGGAAAGTTTCACAAAAAAATATTCCTGTATTGAACGATACATTGTCGTATGGCAAACTGGCTGCCGTTAAAACTTCAAGTGGGGAGGATTGGTGGATAGTAACTCCCCGGCGAAAGAATAATGTGTTTTATGTACTCAAGTTTACAGAAAATGGAATTGTGGATACACTGACCCAAGTAATCGGCATCACGCCTGACTACAAAACTGAATCGGACGGCCAAATCGTCTTTTCCCCGGACGGCAGCAAAATATACCGCACCAACCCCCGCCATCCGGTTATGGTTTATTCCTTTGACCGAGAGGCCGGCGTAATTACCCATTTTGATACAATTGCCTTTGATTACGGTACCCAGCCGGTTATTGGAGAAATCGGCTGCGCAGTATCGCCCAATGGGCGTTTTCTTTACCTCGGCTGCCGCCAGTTTCTATACCAGTTGGATTTATGGGCCTCGGATATCAGCGCATCACAGACAGTGGTAGCGGAGTGGGATGGCTATGCAGCTCCAATTCCAACCATGTTTTACCAGTTACAGTTAGGCCCCGACTGTAAAATATATGGCTTAGGGGGCGGTGACACCCGCTTCTTCCACGTCATCCACAATCCCGACGAACCGGGCTTGGCCTGCAATGTAGAACAACGCGGCTTGCCGCTGCCCACGCCCAGCGGTGCCTCCATGCCTTCCTTCCCGAATTTTCGCCTCGGCCCGATTGACAACCCCGGCCAGCCCTGCTCCCCGGTAGTCAACACCACGGCGCCACCTACGCCCTTGCCGGCCTTTTCGGTTTTTCCGAATCCGGTGCGGACGGTATTGAAAATAATTCCCAACCGGCAGTTCAGCGGGCCGGGGCGGTTCCGGCTGTTTGACGGCACCGGGCGTTTGCAGCGCGATTTGGCGTTTGATCCAAGGCAGGCTGTGACGGCTCTGGATATGCAAACCTTACCTGCGGGCATGTATTTTTTTGAAATCTGGTGCGCCGGGAAACAGCAGCGGGTTGGGAAATTGTTTAAACCGGATTGATTTATCAGGAGGGTGTTTTCTTAAACAAGTATCGAAAGATGTGCTTTTATTTTTTAAAATAAAATGTGTTTTAATTTTTATTTTAAAACAAAATTAATATTTTTATCTTTTAAATATCAATTTTAATGCGCGCCATGCAGGGTTTTGCCTGCAAACACCATTGCATGTTAATTTATAAGTGAATACCTTTGTAAAACTTGTAGCGGTGCCTGATTTGAGTGGCCCGCAGGTGCTGTATTACACCGTTCAGCTGCAACAAGGTGAAGCCGAATGGCGTGCGCCGGAAGCGTAGGATTTTTTTGAACGCCACGTAGAGATCGATCACCTGACCGACATGTTGGATGAAATATTTGTCTGGCTGGATGAAATGGCACAGGTATCCGGCGCGCGAACGGAATTTTTTCGGGACGAAAGTGCCGCCTTGGCTTTGCCGCCGGAACAACCGGAACGGAGACGTTTGGGCAGACGATTAAATGTTGCCTATCAGGACGTGAACAACCTTCGCCTGTACTTGATTCGCCTGAATAAAAACGTAGTCATTTTGTTGAACGGAGGCGAGAAAACAACCCGAAATGCGCTGGATTGCCCAAACATACGACCATATTTCGTGGCGGCCCAGAAGATAGCCAAAGCCCTCGATAAAGCGATGAACGACGGTGACATTCAATATAATCATGCACAAACAGACATTGAGTTCGATCAGGACTTGGAAATACCGGTTTTATGAAAAACGAAAATGTATATGATCGCATCCGGGCCAGGGTGAAGCCCGAAACCCGGCGCTATATCCGGATAAATATGGCTATTGCCAGCCGTGTTACCAGTCTGCTAAAATCAAAAGGTTGGACGCAGAAGGACCTGGCCAAGGCGACCGGCAAGTCAACGTCGGAAATAAGCAAGTGGCTTAGCGGCACGCATAATCTCACCTTAAAAAGCATTGCCTTATTGGAAACAGCGCTCGGAGCCGATATTTTTATTGTGGTAGTATATGCGGATAATGCCGGTACACAAGTACCGAATGAGGCGAAATTGGGGCTTCCGCAAACCACCTGACCGCTTAACCCCCATACCACCGCCGAAGCACAACTTCCCCCACCTTCCCCTTGTGGCGTATAATCACGTTCACGGTAGCCTTCGTGGCTGCGGCCATCAAGGTTTCACCCCCTCCAAAATCCGGATATAATTCGCCCGCTCAAACGCTTCCGGATCGGCCACGTTTTCCTGGTTGAGTACACCTTTGAATGCGTCGACAGACTGAAACTGCATTTCCCGCATCCAGTTTTTTACCTGTTGGTTCATCGTTTTGATGTACGAGATCCCGTGTTTGTACAGTGCCGAAGCCGTCATGGTTACATCGGCGCCGGCGAGCAGGTATTTAATCACCTCGTTGGCGCCCTGGACGCCGGTGGTGGCGGCCAGCGAACAATTGACCCGGCCTGACAATACGGAAATCCACAAGAGCGGCAGGCGTATCTCGTTCGACTCGCTGTACTGGAGGTTGTGCAATACGCGCAGGCTGTTGATGTCGAAATCGGGCTGGTAAAAGCGGTTGAACAGCACCAGGCCATTGGCGCCGGCGAGTACCAATTGGCGGGCTATGTGACCCATAGCGCTGAAGTACGGATTCAGTTTGATGGCAATCGGGATCGACACTGTGGAGCGTACCGTTTCCACGATATCCAGGTATCGGGACTCAACCGTCTGGCCGTTTTGGTGCAGGTCGGCAGCGATGTAAAACACGTTGATCTCCAACCCATCGGCGCCGGCCTGCTCGATCTGGCGGGCATAATCGATCCACCCTTCGGGTGTGATGCCGTTCAGGCTGGCGATAATGGGGATGTCCACGCGCTCCTTGGCCTGCCGGATAAGGTTGAAATATTCCTCCACTCCCACGCTGTAATCCTCGGCGGTCGGGAAATAGTCGAGGCCTTCGGCAAACACATTCGTGGTGGCCATTTGGATGTTGGCCAGCCGCTCCTGTTCACGGCGGATTTGCTCCTCAAAAAGGGAAAACAAAACTACCGCGCCGGCGCCGGCGTCTTCCATTTGGGCGATATTACCGAGCTCCTCCGACAGAGGGCAAGCCGATACGACAATTGGAGAGTCGAGTTTCAGACCCATGTAGGTTGTGCTAAGATCGAGTGCCATTTTTTGTTGATTTAATTTACATACTTTTCCTAGCCCGGCTGGAAAGCCTTCGCTTCCCAACTGGCCATATCTTCATAAGTTTTCCAGCGTAAATCGGCGATCTCCTGGGCAAGTTGCATCAGATGATCGGCCTCTTCCGGATTTGAGCGGGCCAGGATGCTGTACCGCAATTCGTTGTACGCATAATCTTTTAGTGCAATGGTCGGCCGCGGCGAATCCAGCACGAAAGGGTTGCGGCTGCCCCGGCGCAGTTCGGGATTATACCGGATCAGGGGCCAGTAGCCGCTGGCTACGGCGCGGTCTTGCTGATCAAGGCCTTTGCGCATGTCGATCCCGTGTGCGATGCAGTGGCTGTACGCCAGTACCAGCGAGGGACCGTCGTAGGCTTCCGCTTCGCGCAGGGCGAGTAGCGTTTGCTGCGGATTGGCGCCCATGGCTACTTGCGCCACGTACACATTACCGTAGGAAATGGCTTGCATGGCCAGGTCTTTTTTGCCTACGCGCTTGCCGGCAGCTGCAAATTTTGCCGTCGCAGCTGTGGGTGTTGCTTTCGACATTTGACCGCCGGTGTTGGAGTATACTTCTGTGTCGAGTACCAGCACATTGACGTTGCGGCCGCTCGCCAGCACGTGGTCGAGGCCACCCGAACCGATGTCGTACGCCCAGCCGTCGCCACCCACGAGCCATACACTGCGGCGTACCAGGTTGTTGACTACCGAGAGCAGGTTTTCCGCGACCGGATTTTTCATTTTCAACAACATTGTTTTCAGTACAGCCAGGCGCTCGCGTTGGGCACGGATTTCGGACTCCGTGTGTTGCGGAGCATTCAGAATTTTACCGACCCATTCGGCGCCGATCTCGTCGCGCAACTGGTGGAGTAAATCCCGCGCCAGGCCGGTTTGTTTGTCCACGCTGATGCGCATCCCCAATCCAAATTCGGCGTTGTCTTCAAACAACGAGTTCGACCAGGCAGGGCCGCGGCCTTCACTGTTGGTCGTCCAGGGAGTCGTGGGCAGGTTGCCACCGTAAATGGAGGAACAACCCGTGGCATTGGCTACGATCAGGCGGTCGCCGAACAGGCGTGAAAGCAGACTGAGGTAAGGCGTTTCACCGCAGCCGGCACATGCCCCTGAAAATTCAAACAATGGCTCCAGAAACTGCGTACCACGCACCGAACCGAAATCTACCTTTCCGCGCTCGTTCAGCGGCAATTGTTCGAAAAATCCAATGTTGGTTTTTTGCTGTTCGAGCACGGTTTCCTTGGGTTCCAGGTGGATGGCCTTGGTGGTGCGGTCGGTCAGGCTGATGGCCGGGCACACTTCTTCGCAAAGGTGGCAGCCGGTGCAATCTTCGCCGTACACCTGCAGGGTGTAGCGTGTTTCAGGAAAACCGCGGGCGCTGATGGGGGCCGACTGGAATCCTTCAGGCGCTCCCTCGAGTTCTGCTTCGTGGTAAAATTTGGAACGGATCACACTGTGCGGGCACACAAAACTGCAATTGCCGCACTGGATGCAAATGTCGGGTTCCCAAACCGGCACAAAGTCGGCGATGTTCCGCTTTTCCCAACGGGTGGTGCCGGTGGGGTAGGTGCCGTCGGCGGGTAACATGCTCACCGGCAGGTCGTCGCCGTGCCCGCGCATCATAGCCGCCGTAACCTCCTGCACAAACACCGGCGCCGAGTCTGGTACCGTTGGCGGAAGGGGGCGCTTGCTGTTGGCTTTTTTGGGCACATCGACTTCCTCCAGGTGATCCAGCGCTGCATCCACAGCGGCAAAGTTTTTCTTGATCACTGCCTGCCCACGTTTCTGATAGGTTTTTTCAATGTATTTTTTGATCTGCGCAATGGCCTCGTCTTTTGGCAACACCCCGGAAAGTGCAAAAAAGCAGGTTTGCATGATCGTGTTGATGTACCCGCCCATGCCGACACTGCGGGCGACTTCCGAGGCGTCGATGACGAAGAATTTGAGTTCTTTGGAAATGATGTCCTCTTGCACCGGCCGAGGCAGTTGATCCCAGATTTCGGATTTGTTGTAAGGGCTGTTCAGCAAAAACGTGGCGCCCTTGCGCGCCAGCGGCAGCATTTCTACTTTTTCCAAAAAATTGAACTGGTGGCAGGCTACAAAATCGGCCTTCCGGATCAGGTAGGGCGCGCGGATCGGTTGCTGACCAAAACGCAGGTGCGACACGGTGCGGGCACCCGATTTTTTTGAATCGTACACAAAATAGCCCTGGGCGTACAAGGGGGTGTTTTCACCGATGATCTTGATGCTGTTTTTGTTGGCGCCTACGGTACCATCGGCACCCAGGCCAAAAAAGACGGCTTGTGTGGTGCCTTTTTCGTTCAGACTGAAATCCGCGTCATAGTCGAGGCTGGTGTGCGAAACATCGTCGTGAATCCCGATGGTGAAATTGTTCTTCATCGGGTGTTTCCCCAACTCGTCAAAAACGGCTTTGACCATGCCCGGGGTAAATTCTTTGGACGACAAGCCGTACCGACCGCCAATTATCCGCGGCATCGTGAGTTTGTGGCCGCCGGAAAAGGCCTCGGCAAGTGTAGTCGCCACGTCGGTGTAGAGCGGCTCGCCGCTGGCGCCAGGTTCCTTCGTGCGGTCCAAAACACCAATTGCAACGGCGGTTTTCGGCAAGGCGCTCAAAAATGCCTCCTTGGCCCAGGGCCGGTAAAGCCGCACCTGGATAACACCAACCTTTTCTCCGGCGGCAGCCAGGGCTTTGGCTGTTTCGACAGCCGTTTCAACGCCGGAGCCCATGATGACCAGTACGCGCTCGGCATCGGGGGCGCCGTGGTAGTCGAAGAGTTGGTATTGGCGACCGGTGAGTTTGGCAAACTGGTTCAAGGCATCCTGCACGATGGCAGGTGTTTTTTCGTAAAAGGGGTTCACCGTTTCGCGACCCTGAAAATACACGTCGGGGTTTTGGGCGGTACCGCGCACGACGGGATTATCGGGGCTGAGGCCGCGTTGCCGGTGTGCGTACAGGAGTTGGTCGTCGAGCATTTGCCGCATCTGATCTTCCGTGATCAGGCTGATCTTGCTTACCTCGTGCGAGGTTCGGAAACCGTCGAAAAAATGGAGGAAGGGGATGCGCGCCTTCAGGGTGGCAGCCTGGCAAACCAGGGCCATGTCGTGGGCTTCCTGTACTGAAGCCGAGGCCAGCAAGGCAAAACCGGTAGGCCGGGCAGCCATCACATCGCTGTGATCGCCGAAGATGGACAGCGCCTGCGCGGCCAGCGAGCGGGCGGCTACATGGAGCACTGCGCTGGTGAGCTCACCGGCAATCTTGTACAGGTTGGGCAGCATGAGCATCAGCCCTTGCGAAGCGGTAAATGTGGTGGTCAGTGTACCGGCCTGCAGCGCACCGTGTACCGCACCGGCTGCACCGCCTTCGCTTTGCATTTCGATGATCTCCGGCACATTGCCCCAAATGTTGGGCACTTGTTTTGCCGACCACTCATCGGCCAGTTCGGCCATCGGTGAGGAGGGCGTGATCGGGTAGATGGCACACACTTCGTTGACCCGGTAGGCTACGTAGGCAGTGGCTTCATTGCCGTCTATGGTGACTTGTTTTGCTTTTTTTGACATGGCGTTTTTTACGCTTGTTTGTTGTGTAGGCCCCACCCCCATCCCCTCCCTAGGGGGGAGGGGATGGGGGTGGGGTTGACACAGACTTCAATCAACTTCAGGTTAATGAGTCAGGGCTAAATTTTACCCGCCTTCCGGCACCATCTCAATCGCATGACAGGGGCATTGCTCAAAACAAACAGCACAACCCGTGCAGCGATCGTAATCGAAATGGTAGCGTTTTCCGGGACCCAGTTTGATAATGGCATCTTCGGGGCAGGCGCCGTAACAGCCGTCGCATTCAAAACAGTTGCCGCAGGACAGACAGCGTTGGGCTTCATACTGCGCTTCGTCGGCAGTCAGGCCGGCCATGATCTCGGTGAAATCCTGTACGGCCAATTCAGGGGTGAGGTGGGGTTCGGCCTGTTGTGGAGCATCCGTTTGATACCACATATGCAGGCGTTCAAAACCGACGATGGGGTGTTTTGCCGCCGGGATGTACACCGTGCCACGCAAGTAAGCGTCGATATAACGCGCTGCTTTTTTGCCGTGCCCGACGGCTACCGTCACAGTGCGTTCGCTGGGCACCATATCGCCACCGGCAAAGATGCCGGCATGGCCGGTCATCATGTCGTGCCCGACGACTACCGTGCCGTCATCTTTGAATTCAATGTCCGGCACCTGGCGCAGGAAGCCGGTATCGGTATCCTGGCCGAGGGCCATGATGAGGGCATCGGCTTCGAGCGTTTCGAATTCGCCGGTAGGTACGGGCCGGCCGTTTTCGATGCGCATGACCTCCACAGTAAAGCTGGTTTGATCAATTTCTTTGATCGTGCGCAGCCAGTGAATTTTGACGCCTTCCGCGAGGGCAGCGCCGGCTTCGAAGTCGTGCGCGGGCATGTGTTCCCGGTCGCGGCGGTAGATGATGAGCGCTTCATCGGCGCCCAGGCGTTTGGCAGTACGGGCGGCGTCCATGGCGGTGTTCCCGCCACCGTAGATGGCTACGCGCCGGCCGAGTTTGGGCGCCTGGCCGAGTTCCACGTCGCGCAGGTAGCTCACGGCATCGAGCACCTGCCCGGCATCGCGCGCCGGAATGCCTGTTTTTTTACCGATGTGGGCGCCTACGGCGATAAACACGGCGTCGAACTTACCGGCTGTTTGTTCAGCCAGTACATCTTCCACTTTGTGGTTGAGCACGATGTTGACCCCCATTTTTTCGATGCGTTCTACTTCCTGATGCAGGATATTTCGCGGTAGCCGGTACGCGGGAATCCCGAAGTGCATCATGCCGCCGGCAAGGGGGCCGGCTTCCCGAATTTCAACCGTATGGCCCAACCGGGTGAGGTGATACGCCGCCGAAAGGCCGCTCGGGCCGGCGCCGATAATCAGTACGCGCTTGCCACCGGGCTTGGCTTCAAATCGGGGGCTCCATTTTTTTTCAAGGGCCAGATCGCCGAGAAAGCGCTCGATGGCGTGAATGCTCACCGGGTTGTCGATTTGGGTGCGGTTGCAACCGTCTTCGCATGGGTGGTAACACACCCGGCCGTGAATGGCTGGCATGGGGTTGTTCACCATGATCTCCTGCCAGGCTTCCTCGTAGCGACCGGCCTGGGCATGTGCCAGCCAGGCTTGAATGTTTTCGCCGGCCGGGCAGGCGTGGTTGCAGGGTGGGAGCATGTCGAGGTAAACGGGATGGCGGGAACGCAAGGGCCCGGTGCCTTCTGCGTGTTGGCGCAAATCGGCAGGGGCGGTAATATCGAACGGTGTAGGCATGGTGCGGAATTTCACAGACCGGTAGAAAGTTCAAAGGTAGGTCTGTGCAAAACCGGGGAGGTTGAGTTGGCTCAGGGTGGGGGGTGATGGTGGTCAGTTTTTTGCTGGCATAGTTATGCTGCGTGCTGATTTACCATAATGCACACAACATGCCTTCAAGAAGTGCGTACGTTTTTGATTTTACGTACTGTGGGCGTTGTGTTTTCCGAGATTGCTTTGGGTAAAAAATAAGATGTAGCGACTGGAAGTTTAAATGCAGCACGAGGGTAACAGCGAAAAATTCTATAGTTTTGAGTAAATCATATAACGCCATGCACCAACCTACCTCCGTTTTCCCAGTCCTGCTGTTGACCCTGTCCCTTGCATGTCAACAATGTTCTTCCGGCACCGATAGCGGGCAAACGTCCGGCTATCAGGAACCCCCTGCTACCCATTTTACGACCTTGAACGTTGATTCCATTCTTGTTTTTCCATTTGAGCAAGGTTTGGGTTTTTACGGTTCCGGGTTTTTGTTTTCTCCTATAGAAAAAAATAAAATCTGGCTGTTGCCAGAACACCGGGATGGGGGCTTTGAACTGGATTTAAAAACCGGAAAGCGGACGCCATTTTACGAAAAGTTCGGCCATGCTTTTTTTAAAAAACCGCTGCGGGCTAGCTATGTTCACCCTGATCCGTACGTTCCAACCAGTTGTTGGTTTCTCCATCCCCAGGAAGGTGCTTTTCACTATGACCGGAATACCGGTAAAGGCCGGTTCTTCGATATTGCCCAGCAAAGCCGGATTACGTCGGCCATCTTGTTTACCCCACAAAACATCTGGATCGGTACATCAAAAGGGCTTTGGGTATATGACCGCCTGAACGGCACTTGTGGACCGGTGCAGGGCTCACCCGAGGTTGAGGTTTATGCGTTGTCGGAAGATGCGCAGGGGAGAATCTGGATCGGCCATCAGTTTGCCTACGATCCCGGTAGTTATTGCTGGCAAGGGTTAAGCAAATACCGCGGGATACCGACCAATGAAATTGAAAAAATAAGGGAAAACGATGGGTTTGCCTTGATATCCAAAAAGTCGGATATGCGCTTGTATACCCTTCTGCCGGATGATCAAATTAAGCAAACTGCCGATTATCGATATGTTCAAACACCAAGCGGCGGGCAACAAGGTACGCCGCTCCGAAACTTCTTGCACGGTAACCAGTTATTTGCGGAACCGCCCTTTTTTTGGGCCCTTGTATCGTCGGAAATTTGGCGTTTGAATGCACATACAGGTGAGATGAAGTTTTTTAACCTGGGTAATCTCGTTAGGAGTAAATTTTCAGCCAATGCGCCAGGGGAAATTTGGGAGATTTCCAACGATTACTGGCTCTCGTTTCACAAAACCAACGGCAATTACCAGCTCTATCGCGCACCAGTGCAAGGCCGGCTGTATTCGGTGCAGGCAGAAACTGACAACTTGTACGTACTGACGGATGGTAGGTTTTTGATTATTTCCAAAAAGTACCTTGCCCAAAACTATGCAGCCGATCCTGCATTGCCGGAAAAACGTGTTTGGGTAGACTGGCTTATCGATTCCCTGACCGTTTATCCACCGGACGAATGGCCGATGCATCTGGAAAAAACCAGGTATTTAAAACGGCAATTCGAAGACTTGCGAGACCCCTATATCCTTTCCCGCCTGGAGCGCTTTGCCAATTCATTCAGGGGGCCGAAGGATGAAGCAGGGCTGCGTCGTTTTCTGCAATATGACGATTTGGACTCAATAGCTGTTAATCAAGTCTATTGTTCCCTGATTTCTACTTTTGTCCATCAGGGTGCATTGCGGGATGCTTTACGGCTGACCCTTGAAATAAATGCGCTGCGCAATGATTTACCGGATTTTTTGACCTATGCTTCCACGCCCAAGTTGCCCGAACTGCTCAAAACCACGGTAGAACGGTTAGACAGTGTAAACCGGCAGGTTCAACCGGCCTATGAGCATCTTTGGGCGGAGGGGGTGATTTTGGAAGATTTTGCGCAAAACTGTCATTGGTTTACCAGCGAAGCTTCTTGTACCAATCAAATATTGGCCGACTCTATTTTCCGGAAACTTGTGCAGCAATTTCCGGAGAGTCCGCGGGCTGATAATGCCGCCTATCATCTGTTAGCCAACAGCATTTGCAATGAAGGTGAAGATGGCCGTGACCTCCCTGAGCAAGTGGAACTATGGCAAGCGTTTGTTCATAAATATCCCGAAAGTGAGTTGCGCCCGCATGCGCTTGGCAATATAGCCTGGGCATTGGGCAATACTGAGGCTGACTTGCGCAAGAGTATGCGTCTGCTGGCAGAAGCGGAGCGACTGAATCCGGAATTGTTTAAGCTGGATGCAGACGGCCAATCCAGGATGTGGTTGGCAGGTGTAAAAAGTTCCCTCCAGGAAGAGCTGGATCGGATTGAACTCGATTTTAGTATTACGTTGAAAAAAAATCCCTGCCGCCGCGGTGAACCGGTAGAACTGGTTTTTACAATCCGGAATACCTCGAAGGAAACTAAAGTTTTGCAACGTGTTCTCGATCCGGCCTTGCCAAATTTTTCGGTAGAGGTTCGGCCTGCCCAGGATTTGGTCAATTGTGTGCGGCCACTTGATTATGTAGAATCAAAAGTCTACGCATATCCGAAGGATGCTGGCCTGGTGGGTAAATTTGAACTTCCGCCCGGGGAGGTTTATCGCGAAACCTGGGACCTGGCAAAAGCTGTCAGAAGAGAGCGGACGGCTTATTTGGGCCGGTATATTTTTAACCAGCCGGGTACTTACCAGATTTATGCCAGTTCGCCAATTATTCGTGAAAAATACTCGAATACGATTAACCTGAAAATTGAATAAATGATCTTCCAAACCACCCGCCTCCAAATCCGCCCCCTCTACCCTGACGACATCGCTCCTTTCCACGAAATGCAGGGTAACCTCAATGTGATGCGTTACACCACCAAACGGGCGCACAGTCTGGCGGAAGACGGCGCCGAACTTCAACGCCTGATTGGCCGGTACGCCGAGCCTGGGAATGACTTTTGGGTTTGGGCCATTGAACGGAAGGACGACGGGGCATTCGTTGGCACTTGTGCCCTGATTTTAAATGAAGATGAGGAACATGAAATCGGTTTCCGTTTTCTGGAAAAATACTGGGGCCAGGGTTATGGCACCGAAGTGGCCAATGGCCTGGTGGACTATGCCATGGCATTACCCGGGGTAACGGGTTTGGTGGCGTATGTGTATAGTGCGAACATCGGTTCGGTGAAGGTGCTGGACCGCTCGCCGCTCGTTTTTGAACGGGAGTTTTTCAACGAAAAAGAAAATTGCATGGACCGGGTATACCGCCTGCGCAAATAAATCTGCCAAATTCCCTATTTTTGCGGCGCAAAATTTGTCAACCAAACAGAACGATGTTTTGTTAAGGCTGCAAATGTTTCGGAATACTCGTCCTACGACTCCAAAGTCGTAGGACGAGTTTACGCCGCCCATTCATCTCTCATAATTCATCATTCATCATTAGCATAATGTCCACAGCAACCTCCACTCGTCCCGAATACAAAGTAAAAGATATTGCCCTGGCTGACTGGGGCCGCAAAGAAATCCAATTGGCTGAAGCCGAAATGCCGGGGCTCATGTCCCTGCGCGAAGAGTTTGGCGCCAGCAAACCGCTGAAAGGCGCCCGCATTGCCGGTTGCCTGCACATGACCATTCAAACGGCCGTGCTTATCGAAACCCTGGTTGAACTGGGTGCGGAAGTGTCCTGGTCGAGCTGCAATATTTTTTCCACGCAAGACCACGCTGCTGCTGCTATCGCCGCCGCCGGTATTCCCGTGTACGCCTGGAAAGGCATGAACAACGAAGAGTTTGACTGGTGCATCGAGCAAACGCTGTTCGCGTTCAAAGATGGCCAGCCGCTCAACATGATCCTGGATGATGGTGGTGACCTGACCAACATGGTGCTCGACCAATACCCCGAACTGGTGGCCGGTATTCGCGGTATTTCCGAAGAAACGACAACCGGCGTGCACCGCCTGTATGAGCGGATGACGAAAGGCACGCTGCCTTTGCCCTGCATCAACATCAACGACTCGGTGACGAAATCGAAGTTTGACAACAAATACGGTTGTAAGGAAAGTCTGGTCGATGCTATTCGCCGTGCTACCGATATCATGATGGCCGGCAAGGTGGCTGTTGTGGCCGGCTACGGTGATGTAGGCAAGGGTTCTGCTGCCAGCTTGCGCGGCGCCGGCGCCCGGGTGATCGTCACGGAGATCGACCCGATCTGTGCCCTCCAGGCCGCTATGGACGGTTTTGAGGTGAAGCGCATGGAAAACGCTATCCCGCGCGCCAACATCGTGGTGACGGCTACCGGCAACCGCGACATCGTGCTGGAAAAACATTTCCGCCTGATGAACGACAAAACCATCGTGTGCAATATTGGCCACTTCGACAACGAAATCGACGTAGCCTGGCTGAATAAAAACTGCACAAAAACCGTCGTGAAGCCACAGGTTGACCTGTACGATGTGGATGGCAAGGACATTATTTTGCTGGCTGAAGGCCGCCTGGTGAACTTGGGTTGCGCTACGGGCCACCCGTCGTTCGTCATGTCCAACTCCTTCACCAACCAGGTGCTTGCCCAGATCGAACTGTGGCAGAACCATAAAGATTACGAAAACAAGGTGTACATGCTGCCCAAGCATCTCGACGAGAAAGTGGCTCGCTTGCACCTGGCTAAGATCGGGGTGGAACTGGAAGAACTGCGCCCGGACCAAGCCGAGTATATTGGTGTTACGGTTGAAGGACCGTTTAAGCCGGAGTACTACCGGTACTAACCTTTCAGGTCCAATTTTAAACAAAAAAGGCCCGCATCAATGCGGGCCTTTTTTGTTTAAAATTGCTAACAGGTTTTGTTGGGCCTATTGTCGGCGTGACTTCGAAGTCACGCCGACAATGAGCGCGACATTAAACCACTTTCCGTTGGGAATAATTCATTGCAGCGGCCGGCGCATCTCGTTCCAAACAAGCACGCCGACGGTTGCCATGATGCCCACCCAGATCATTTCCACGCCAAGACAAAGCAAGGGCATAATCTCCGGAGCGATCGAGGTCGCCGGTGGCGTACCGGCAGGCGTGGTGGCGTGGAACGCAAGGGCTTGCTTGCTGCTCAGGGCGTGCAGCGATGTTGCACCGAATAAGCCCAGCATTGGGAGCGCAGCGCGGAAAAAAGAACGGAGTTTATGGTAGGCAGGCATGGCTCGGTATTTTTATTGCACTAAAGATATACCATACTAATGCGCTGTTACAAGCATTATTGCCCGGGGGGAGTGTTCCGGTTTGGCACCGGTGAGTTTGGGTTTGTCAGTGGGGCGCGCTATTGCAGCGCATCGGCCCGGCGCTTGCATTCTTCCGCCCGGGCCATATTGCCGACGGCCTTGTAAGCGATGAACAAGTTGTTCCAGGCAGTGCGGTTATTCGGGTTGAGTTCTACTGCTTTTTCAAAATTTGGAATCGCTTTTTCGTTCTGCCGCATCATGCCGTAGGCGGTGCCCAGGTCGAGGTAAGCTTCCGGGGCTTCAATGCCGTACGACAGGGCTTTTTCTATCAATTCAACCGAACGCGGAAAGTTGCTGTTCTGGCGGCCTTCCATACGCCCCCAGGCCAGGTAACTGCGGCCGATATTAATGCGGGCCAGGTCGTAGTTGGGCGTTTGCTCCAGCGCTTTTCCGTACTGACGAACCGCTTCTTCGTATTGATTTCTGGAAATGGCGGCATTGCCAAGGTTCAGGAATGAAACCGGGTTGGGCCGGATGGCCACTGCGGCGTTGGCATGTTCCACGATCTGGTTGAGCCGGCTTTCGCGCTCCGCTTCCGGCATATTCGGGTTGGCGACCACACTGTTGTACAGTTCGCTACCCATGCCGTTGCGCAGGCGGATGCTGTTGGGCGCCTTGGCTATATCGGCAGTGAAAAGGGTGAGATTGGTTTTCCAGTCCGGATTCCGACCTATCGTTTTTACCCCAAATACAAGGGCAATTAACCCCAGCACGACAAATCCCGGCGTTATTTTTTTTGCCGAAGGCAAAATTGGGGTAGCCGCTTCGGATTTAAGGTCGAGTCCGGTAGCGCGCCAGATCAGCCAAACAGCACCGGCGCAAAACCAAAGCGAGGGCATGTACATCAGGCGTTCGCCAAACAAGGTGCCGATCACCAGCGGTAGTTGGCTGTACAACACTACGGCACCTAAAAATGCTGCAATGCAAAACGCCAGCGGTTGCCGGCGCAACAGACCGCGTACGGCTATTGCCACCAGCGCGGTATACCCTGCAAGTCCGGCCAACGCCTGCCAGTCACTCCAGCCTACCACGGTTAAATGCTGAAAGGAGTAATCGCTTAACAACGGATGCGGGAATACCAGCAACTGCAAATATTTCCAGAGAACCATAAAACTTGTGGCCGAGCGTTCGCCAAAACCCTGCGCCGCTACGATCGGGTTGTCCATCTCGCTGATGACAAAATTGTCGGCGGTTTTGCTCAGCACCACAGCGCGCAATACCAGAAATACGAGTACCGGTACAGCCGCTAAAAATGCGTGTCCGAGACTTTCCCGGGCTGTTTTATTGAAAAATACCCAACTGGCGAGTGGAAAAACCGGCAACAAAGTGACGGCGCTTTCTTTGGAAAGCAAGGCCAAAAAGTAGGCGCCAAGTGCTCCGGTCAACCAGGCGCCGGCCGGTTTGCGCAGCCATTTCGCCCAGCAATACAGTGCGGCCAGGCTGAAAAACAGGTTCAGGAGTTCATCCCGGCTTTTGATGTTGGCTACCACTTCCGTATGCAGGGGGTGCGTTGCAAAAAGAAGGGCTGCTCCGGCCGCCCACAGCCAGTGATAGCCTTGAAATACCAGCCGAAGGGCAGCAAATGCGAGCGCCACAGTGAGGGCATACCATAATGCGTTCATAAAATGGCCGATGCCCGGACTATCGGGCGCCATGCTCCACTCAATGGCAAACGTGACCAGCGACAAGGGGCGGTACAGCAAGGCCGAAGCTCCGGCGCCTTCGGTACCGGCCCGGTAGTGGTGCGTGAGCAGGTCGGGAATGCCGGCAACACCATTTCGGACAAACTCGTTTTTCCCAATGGCCAGCGGGTCGTCGAGTACATATTCATGCCCCAGCGTGTTGAAATAGAGCAAAAAAGCGAGTACACCGAGCCCGGCCGCAACCCATGCAAATTGAAGCCCGGACTGCGGGGCAGGCGTTGTTTGGTCGGATGTAGTTTGTTGCCGTTTGTTCGGTTTGGTTACTCGAACCGGTTTTTTCCCTTTTTTTGACATAAATCTAAAATCGAGGTACAGATTGCCAAAAATAGGGCTTTGCAAACGACTTCAATCCGACCGTGCGTTTTTAGCAAAAAATTCCGGGATTTGCCGACCTTTGGTCACCAGGCATCTGACTTTCTCCAACATAATCTAATCGTACCCATGCTCTATCAGTTGTTTCAATCCGTAGGCTCTGAAGCCGACTTTAACGAGCTGCTCAACCTTACATTCACCGAAAATGAACGCGAAATGATGCTCGAACGCTGGCGTATATTCGACGCCCTCGATCGCGGGCTTTCCCAACGTGAAGTATCCAAACAGGTTCCATGCAGTATCGTTACCGCCACCCGTGGCGCGAAGGTGTTCCGGGAAAACAAGGCGGCTATTCAAAAATTGCTGCCCATCTGGCGTAATGGCGGCCAGAATTAACTTTTTTTCAGGATTAACAAATGAAACTAATTCCGAAGGTATAAAAAGTGACATATTTGCACTGCTGTACTAGTACAACAGTTCTAAAACACCGGTTTATGCCTACGCACATCGCTCATTTGCCTTATACGAATGCCACCGCTTTTTATCGTCAGTTGTGCACTGGAAGTGCTTCCTGCCTTTTTGAATCAGATTCGGTGGCTGACAAAAGCAGCCGAATGTCATTGATCGGGCTGGACCCACCGCTGGAGTTGGTGGGGAAAGACCCGGTGCTGACCGTGCGCTTGCGAAACGCCCGTGGACAGGTATATTTTGATTTTTTAAAAACAGAATTTGCCGGTTTTTTAACAGCCGAAAGCGCTACCGAACTTGAACTGCATATCCCGAAAACACCTTTTTCCGGGCCGGAGTCGGAACGTCTCGGGCGGCAGAATATCGCCCAGCCGTTGCGGCGGTTGCTGGCGCATTTTCAAGTGGAAGAAAAAAACTATGCCGGGTTGTACGGGGCGCTGTCGTACCGGTTTGTGTACTTGTTTGAAGACATTAAGCACGCCAAACCCTGTTCGGAGCCTGATTTTCATCTTTTTTTGTTCGACCAGGTTTTGGTGTTCAACCACCTGACCCGCGATCTGGTGTTTTACCAGCAAATAACGGAAACGCCGCTCGTTTCTGTTGAGGCGCTTAAGCAAGCCCTGGAAACGCCTTTGGAGCCGGCTGAAGCCTTTGAAATCGGAGAATTTCAATCGACACCTGATGATGAAACCTTCAAAAAACAAGTTGAACAAGGCGTGCGCTTGTGCAACGATGGAGAACTTCTGGAGATCGTGCTCAGCCGCCAGCTCAGCGCGCCTGTTCGTGGCGACCTGATGCAATTGTACGAGCGGTATCGCGCCATCAACCCCAGTCCGTACCTGTTTTATCTTAACCTTGGCGATGAAGTGCTGCTCGGTGCGAGCCCGGAGCTGATGTTGCGCTACGAAAACGGCCGGGCCACCCTGCGCCCCATCAGCGGCAGTGTGCGCCGCTCCGACAACCCTATCGAAGATCACCGACTGATGATGGAATTGCTCAACTCACCCAAGGAAAACTCCGAGCTCGACATGCTGATCGATCTGGGTCGCAACGACCTGGCGCGCATTTGCAAACCCGGCATCCAAATTGACCAGTACCGCACTATTGAAAAGTATTCGCACGTGACCCACACGGTGGCACAGGTGAGCGGTGAACTGGATGCCGGTTATTCGGGTTTCGACGCGCTGATAGCCAGCCTCAACGCCGGCACACTTACCGGGGCTCCAAAAGTGGCAGCTATGGAATACATCGAGCAGATTGAGCAGCACAACCGGGGGTACTACGGCGGCTGCGTGGGCTGGATGTTGTTCAACGGCGACGTGAACACGGCCATTACTATTCGCACGGCCCATGTGCGCGATGGGCAGCTGACTTACTGCACGGGCGCCACCTTGCTGTACGAATCGGTGCCGGAACTGGAATTGCAGGAGACGAAAATTAAGGCCGGGGCGTTTTTGGCGGCTGTGGGCTGATTTGGGGTACATTTTTCAAATTTCCAATTTCAAATTTGACATTTCAAAGTCATGAAACTTCCCCAATCGGGATCATTTTTTTATTTGAAATTTGAAAAGAAAAATTTGAGATTTGAAAAGTGTACAACTATCCCGGAATGGCCAGTTCTGTGCTCATTCCACCAAAACCACCTTGGAAAACACTTTTCCGCCCTGCTCGATATGCACCACAACCGGCCCCAGCGCCTCCCCGCTAAAATCAAACTGGTGGCGGTAGTCGCCCTGGAAATCATCAAGTTGCTCGGTGTAGAGCAGTGCGCCGTTTAGTTTGAACAGGCGTACTGAAAGTGGCCCCGGCTTCGCCGAAAATTCCAGGGTGAAAAGTCCGGAAGTCGGATTGGGGAACACTTTGAAAATTTTAGGCTGAAGGGAGGTTTCTTCGCGGAATTCCTGCTTGGATGTGGGTTCATGTGTGGGTTCCTGGCTTGCCCCATGCGTCGTTGGAACGTTTAAAATAACGTCAACCATCTGTGTCTCCCGGAGCACCCGGACGGTCATCGTTTGGCCTTTACCTGCGAATTTGTTGAAATTTTGCACCATGCTGACCGAATTATTGATCGGAATCCCATTAATGCTGAGCAAGCAGTCGCCGACTTTCAAACCGGATTGTTGCGCCGGGCTGTTGGCTTTGATCCGGCCGATCAGAACACCGGAAGGGTGTTCAGTGTCCTCCGGTGCCCAGCGTAAAGTTTGTTGAATACCCAATCCCACCGGTTTCTCGCGGCCATCAAATGGCTCCGGGCAATTCACAGTTTCCAATAATAGCTGAACCGTTTTTCCCTGACGGTGTACTACCAAGGGAATCCATTGAAAATTCTTGGAGTGGCGTATCATCTCGATCAAAGGGTACAATTCGCTCCAGGTTGTTACCGGCGTGCCGACAGCCTCAACAATAATATCGCCTGCCTGCAGGCTGTTTGGTGCGCCTGAATGTTCTGCATCAACTGCCGATATTATTACTCCGCCATTTTCACTGAGTTGATAATTATCCAATTCCAGGCCGTAGCAGGCTGCCAGTTTAAAGGAATACAACCGGGTGAAGGGTACTGCCTCGGGATGTGGCAGCTGCAACTGAGCTTCTTCGTAGATATCACCTGTCCAATACCGAAAGTTTATCGTGGCGTTCCGTTCTTTCGTTCCCAGAACACGGCGTAATTCCAGAAAAGAAGGTACCGGGGTACCATCAATTTCGGTCAGGATGTAGCCGGTTTTTATGCCGACCTGGTCGGCCAGACCGCCAGGCTTGACAATCAATGCAACGCCACTGCCTTCCGCCTCAGCCTGATAACCTTCCAGCAGGCCAAATTCGGCCAGGTGGGGAGTGCTTAAGTTTTTTTTGGGGGGATGTTCATCAAAGGTGGCTATGGTTTTTACGTTGGTTTGGGCTGATACAATGTTGAGTAAAAAGCAACAAATTGAGAGGGGCAATAGGCGGGTAGAAAGTTGGAGGGTCATGTGTCTGGTAGTTTTAGTTTGCAATGAAGTTATTTCAATAGATGCAGGATATGCTGGAAAGAACTGGTTTTTAACAAATTTTTATATGTGTTTTTAAATGCATGTTGGATTCAAACAAAACGTCAGGAGGGCCGGTATCCGCTGTTTTTACTGTCCACCAGCGCACACCGCGTTGTTCGAAAATGGACATAGTTTTTGGCCAGTACTCGTCCAGTAAGTTGGCTTTCAGTACTTTATTTTGATGGCACACCGTTTGAGCCCAACGCCACAATAGTTCACCTGCCAACTCTTGGGTATTTCCCTTGTGTTTTTACGGCATTCAACCATTGAAACATGAGCAATCTTCTTCTCCGCAATTATTTCAAAATCGCATTGCGCAACATGGCGAAGTACCGCGGGTACACGTTGATCAATCTTGCCGGATTGACGATCGGTATTGCCGTTTGCCTGCTTTTGGTGCTTTGGGTGAACGATGAATTGAGCTATGACCGGTTTCACGCCAATGCTGACCGGATGTATCGTGCGCTGTGGGAAGCCCGTGTTGGCGACAATGAATGGAAAATCCCCAATGTCCCGGTCCCACTGGCAGGAACGCTTGAACAGGAATTCCCCGAGGTGGAATGGGCAACGCAGGCTTTCGAGGGCGGCATTACGTTGAAAAAAGGTGCAGAATACGTCCGGGAAAAGCAGGTGCTGTTTGTCGACGAAGATTTTTTCAAGGTATTCACTGTGGAAACGCACGCCGGGAATCCCGTTTCAGCACTTGAGGACAAGAATGCCATAGTGCTGACAGAATCAGCTGCCCGGCGGTATTTTGGCGAAGACAAGCAACTCGTAGGCCGGTTTTTGACCCGAAATGACGGGCAGAAGTTGCAGATCGGTGGAGTGGTGCGTGATTTTCCGCAACAAGCCCATCTGCGTTTTGATTTTTTAATGTCTTTGAAAAACATTTCAAGTATAGAACAGCGCCAGAATGAGTGGGGTTCAGCATCCTGTTTTACGTATTTTACCCTGAAACCGGGTTCGGATGTGCAAGCCGTGGAAGAAAAGCTGCAGGCCCATACCGATAAAATCTTTGCCGATATTCCATTGCTTCAGGGCGAAAACTACTCGAAATTCCCTTTTGAAAAAGTAACCGATATCTACCTTAAGCCCAACCTTCCATACATCTGGATATTCAGCATAATCGGGATTTTCATACTACTGGTCGCCTGTATCAATTTCATCAATCTGGCGACCGCCCGGGCTATGACACGCGCCAAAGAAGTAGGAATTCGCAAAGTGCTCGGCTCGTATCGCGGGCAGCTGGTGCGCCAGTTTTTCAGCGAAGCCCTTGCGCACGTGCTTATTGCGGTGTGCCTGGCAGCGGTTTTGGCGACCCTTGCATTGCCTTATTTTAATGCGTTTGCCGGTAAGGCATTAAGCATCAATTATTTGAATTCAGGCTTTATTTGGCTGTTACTGCTAGGCTTTGTGCTGCTAACCACCTTGCTTACCGGTTTTTTTCCGGCCATTGTATTGTCTTCTTTTTTGCCGGCCCGGGTGCTCAAGGGCAACTTGTCGCCGTCGAACAGCCGCAGCCGGTTGCGGCAGGCTTTAGTGGTGCTGCAGTTCGGCATTTCCTCGGCTTTGATCATTGGTACCCTGGTGGTTAGAAACCAGATGCATTTCATGCAACAGACCAATTTGGGATTTGACCAGTCGCATGTGCTGGTGTTGAAAGGTGCGCGGGCACTGCGCAATAATTACAATCCATTCATCGAAAAAATACGGGGCATGGCAGCGGTGGAGCAAGTTTCCATTTCGCAATACATGCCGGGCGATGAGTTTGACAGCACCATTTTTGTTCCCGAACAACCCGCCAACTATACGGAAACATCGCTGACGTATACCCACGTCGATGCGCATTTTGTAGACGCACTTAAACTGGAAATGGCAGAAGGGCGGAATTTTGACCTTTCCATCCCGACCGACAGCACGGCATTTCTCATCAACCAGACGGCCGCAAAACGGCTGGGTTGGGATCAGCCGATTGGCAAAAAACTAGCCTATGGTGGTCAGGACCCGGGCCTGGTTGTGGGTGTTGTCAAGGATTTCAACTTTAGTTCGCTGCACGATGCGATCGAACCTGTGGTGTTGCGGATGTCCCCCTGGACGTTGCCCAATATTGTCGTGCGCCTCCACCCGGGTGATGTCTCCGATCAGCTCGCCGGTATTCAATCGACCTGGAAAGAAATGGCTCCGGAAGTACCCCTGGAATACGGTTTCCTGGACCAGGATTTCCAAAAACTGTATGAAAAAGAAGCGCGTATGGCGCAGGTATTCCTGCTTTTTTCCATCCTGTCCATTTTTATTGCCTGCCTGGGCTTGTTGGGCCTGGCTGCATTTATGACGGCGCAACGGGCGAAGGAAATTGGCATCCGGAAAGTTCTCGGGGCCACGACATTCAGCCTCGTTGGGTTACTGTCGGGCGATATGCTGAAACTAGTCATGCTCGCCCTGCTCATTGCGGCACCAGCGGCATATTTTCTAATGGAAAAATGGCTGGCCGATTTTGCCTATCGGGTACATATCCAATGGTGGGTTTTCGCCTTGACTGCGGGAATTTCCATTTTTACGGCCCTGTTCACCGTAGGGTTCCAGAGTGCAAAAGCAGCGTTGACCAATCCCGCTGCACGTTTGCAAAATGAATAATTCCTGTTGGGCTTGAAAATGCTGTCACTAATTGATGCGCGCAATTGAGTTGAGCTTACAGAACAATCAGATTACAAAGTCGGAGGGAAACACCGCGTGCCCCATATTTCTCCCGTATTTTGCAAGCAGTCTTTGTTCGCAAAAAGAATACGATGTACAGCAGGATTTCATTTTTGCTTTTGCCGGTCTTTCTGATCGGCATGGTTCGGGTGGCATTCAGCCAGTGCAACCCGTATTTCCCGCAGCCGTTGAGCGCGCGCCCTGCCAATTACACCATTGATGTGCGATTTGACCATACCGGCAAGACCATCGATGCGGTGCAAATCATCCGGTTTGTCAACCAATCGCCGGTACCCATTCCGGCCTTGCGGATGTACATGTATCTCAACGCCTTTAAAAACACCGAATCCACCTTTTTGAAAGGAACTTCCACCATTTTCGGGCAGGGATTTACCCAACGGAAGGCCGATGAATGGGGGTGGATCGCGGTTGAAAAGATTCGCCGGATCAATGGCGCCGATTTGAGCGCAACCATGCGCTACATTCATCCCGACGACGGTAATGCCGCCGACCAGTCGGTCCTTGAAATCCCGCTCGACAAGCCCATTCAACCGGGCGATTCGGCAGTTTTCCTGTTAAACTGGAAAGCCAAGATGCCCAAAACGATTGCACGGGCGGGATACCGCAAAGACTTTTTCTTCTTTTGCCACTGGTTTCCGCAGTTGGGTGTTTTTGAAAAAAATGCAGCCGGAGTTTGGGATTGGAATTGCCACCAGTTTTTCCGGAGTACCGAATTTTACGCCAATTTCGGGGTGTATGATGTGCGCATTACGGCCGACAAAAAGTTTGTCATGGGAGCCTCGGGCTGCCTGGTACAGGAAACGGACAACAGCGATGGCACTATTACCCGGCACTATCATGCGGAAGATGTTATTGATTTTGCCTGGGCGGCCTACCCGTTTTTTGAAGTGCAGGAAGATCGATGGCGCGATGTGCAGATCAGGCTACTGATTCCCCCGTCGCATGCCAATTTGGGGCCGCGCTACCTGCACGCGCTGAAATTTGCTTTTGAATATCTGGATAAGCATGTGGGGCATTATCCTTACCCGAGCCTTACCGTGGTAGACCCGCCTTTTAACGCGCTGGCCTCCGGGCTCATGGAATATCCGACACTGATTACGGCCGGCACGTTTTACAGGATGCCGGACAATATGCACAACATGGAGTCGCTGGTGGTGCATGAATTTGTGCATCAGTATTTTATGGGCATGGTGGCCTCGAATGAAAAAGAGGAGGCCTGGCTCGATGAGGGTTTTGCGACCTATTTTGAAGATCGTATCATCGACGCAGCCTATGGCAAAAAAAACTCGCTGGTTGATGTTTTCGGGTACCAGTTCGATAATCGGGAGCTGACCCGGCTGGAGTACACGACCATGCGCAACCCACGCGAAGGAACGACTGGCCGACCGGGGTGGATGTTCTCCGAAACGAATGGCAAAGCCCTGATTTACAGCAAAACAGCAACCGCATTGCATACGGTTCAAGCCCTGATCGGTGATGCTGAAATGGACCGGATTATTCAGACCTATTTTGAACAATGGAAATTTAAACACCCGCGCGGCAGCGATTTTTTAGCCGTGCTAAAAATGGGATTGATGGCCGGGCCCGATACGGTGTTTGCCAAGCAGGTGTACGATTTGTTTTACAAAAGTATTTACGAGGCAGTGGTGTTGGACTACGCCGTTACACAAGTCACCAATGAATATCTGTCGCCACCCCGCGGAATTTTTGGTGAAAACGTGGATAATCTGACCTTTCGCGATGGCAAAGGCCGGGGCGCCTTGTTGTCGAAAGTTGAGGTGCAGCGCAAGGGCGATTGGGTTTTTCCGGTGGAAGTGCTGGTTATTTTTGCCGATGGCAGCACGGAATTGATGCATTGGTCGGGGGTTGATGGCCGGCATACATTTGAATTTAGTGGTCGGGCCGAGGTGGTGTCGGCCCAGGTCGATCCGGGATACAAAATTGGCCTTGATATAGATTTAAATAACAATAGCCTGACCTTGCAACCGGCTAAAGCGCCTTTGTGGCGCTATGGGGCAAAAGCGACTTTCTGGATTCAGAATTTGATGCAAATGATCAGTTTTTTAGTTTGACGACATGCGACACGCCTATTTACAAGGAATTAAAACCGGCTTGCTTCAGTGGCGCATAACTGCCAGTGTATACCTTATTCAACTGGGGCTGTCGCTCACCCTGGGTATTCAGATTTACGAAGTTTTGCAGGCTTCCATCGGTCATTCGCTGGAGATCAACAAACTCATGCACGGATACGACCATACCGTGCTGACCGATTTTCTGAAAGTGCATGGCGCTTCCATTACCCCGCTCCTTGGCCAGATCCGCTGGCTGCTGCTCTTGTGGTTGCTTTTTTCGGTATTTATCAACGGTGGCCTGTTGTATTGTGCTGCCGAACCCAGGCAGGCCTCGGTGCGCTTGTTTTGGCAGGGAGGCGCCGTGTATTTTTGGCCATTTTTGAAAATCGGTCTGTTTTTTCTGCTGCTTGCCCTGGCCTGGACGCTCTTGATTTGGCTGCCGGTTGCGCTTGTAATTCAACCTTCGCTGGAATATTTTTCGTCGGAAAAATATACAGTCTGGCTGGTGCTAATTGCCCTGATCGTGTGGCTGAGCGGTTTGGGGATACTGCTATTGTGGTCTGTCCTGAGTCGCCTGCAACGCCTGGAATACGGGATGCCAATTGCGAAAAGTTTGGCTGGAGGCTGGCGTATTTTCCGGCAAAACAAGCTGCGATTTTTGATCCTGTTGGCGCTTTTTACAGGGATGCAGGTGCTTTTGGTAACGGTTTATTTTTTGATCCAGTCGTACAGCGGCATGACCTCACCATTTTTGATCGTGCTGTTTTTTCTGATCCAACAGGGATTTGTATTCTTTCGAATACAGCTTCGGCAAATGTTGTACGCGGCTATGCATGTGGCGTCCTTTGGTGAAAATCCCCCCTCGGCTTCCTGAAAAGAACATAATGTTTTAAAACTGGCAAAATCTGTTTTTTTATCAAAAAAACAGTGCGTGGCCCATGTTTTATTAAAACATTTTATTTACAATTGCAAAAATTTCCTATTGTTAACAAACTAAAAAAGTAAAATTATGGAAACGAAAATCAACTGGTTAGCAATTGTAATTATCGTGGTCGCCACCATGCTACTCGGATTTCTTTGGTACGGTCTCCTGTTTCAGGAACAGTGGATGGCTGGCAACGGATTCACCATGGAAGGCGAAAAAATGTTCAAAAACGGTGTGGAGGTACCCATGTCGGCCACGCCTATGGTCTTCAATACGATCGCGATGGTGGTGTATGCCCTGGCAATGAACTGGTTCCTGGGGCGCATGGGTGTCAACACCTGGATGGACGGTGCGAAAACCGGTGGCGTTGTTGGCCTGATTATGTTTGTAGGCGTTGCCACCGGGCACCTGTTTGCGAACAATCCGTTCAGTCTGACTTTGGTAGACGGCTTGTATTCCGTAGTACTTTTCACCCTGATCGGTGCGATTTTGGGCGGCATGACAAAATCTTAACGGGGCCCTGAAATCATCCTGTTTTTCAAGAAGGATGCCACATCACGTTCAAAAGCAGATGTGGCATTTTTTTTACGCCTGATCAAACCCTGGCATATTCCAGCCGTTTCAGCTGCATGCCCTGGTGGTAGGTGTCGATCCCGCTGATTGCTACCGTTTCAGCCAAATTCAAATCTACATTTCCGTGGGAATCTACGCAGGTATCGGGCAGGTAAAGTTCGAGCACCTTGCCAACGATCAGGATGGTGTTGTTCGCTGCAATGTTATATTCTTCCACATATTCGAGACCCAAGCGAATACGGGATTCGGCCACGTAGGGCGCATTGGGCAGGCGCTTCGACCAGAACGGCGTCAGTCCGACTTGTTCAAATTCCGATACCGCATCGGGATAAGCTGCCGAGGTCTGATGGGCCGCTTCGATTATCCCGGTATGGATATGGTTCAAGGTGAAAAATCCGCTCTCCCGAATGTTTTGATACGTGTGCCGGGTGGTTTTGAGTTCACCGTCGACCGGGCGGGTCACGATCCCGATCAGGGCCGGGTCAGAGCCGAGGTGTACGGCTGAGGAGAAAATGGCGAGGTTCGGGATCTTGCTTGCACTGCTGGTGCCAACCAGGTTTGCGCTTTTGAAACCCGTAATACAGTTGATGAGGGTCAGGCGCGGAATGCGGGCCAGTTGTTCGATGTCGGAGAGGGTGAAGATCATGCGCGGGTGGTTTTTCCGGGAAATAGTTGATAGTAAATCGTTGCTGTTTTGAGTAATAACCGGTTGGGTGCCGCCTAGCCCGGGCGTATGGTTTGTGCAACCACCATGCCTTCTTCAATGGCGCGCTTGGCATCCAGCTCGGCGGCCAGTTTAGCGCCGCCAATCAGGTGTACGCGGATGCCGGCAGCCTCAAGAGGCCCCTGAAGTGCGCGCAGGGGTTCCTGACCTGCACAAACAACCACATGGTCGACGTCCAGGACCTTCGGCGCACCGTTGACAGTCAGGTGCAGCCCGGCGTCATCAATGCGGTGGTACTGCACGGTATTCCACATTTGCACGCCCCGGTTTTTCAGCGTAAGCCGGTGCGCCCAGCCGGTGGTTTTGCCCAGGGTGGCGCCCACTTTTCCTTTGGAGCGCTGCAGCATCCAGATCTGTCGGGTGGGCTTTTCAGGATGTGGGGTGGTTAAGCCACCGCGGTGTTGATAAGTCGGATCGATACCCCATTCCTGTTGGTAGGCAACAATGCGTGCAGCATCGTCTGGCAATACATGATCGTCTGTGGTGAGGTACATAGCCACGTCGAAACCGATACCACCGGCCCCGATGATGGCTACTTTTTTTCCTAAAGGTTTCAGATCGTACAGCACATCAGTGTAGGATAGGACTTTTGGATGCTCGATGCCTTCAAGAGCAGGAATCCGCGGAGCAACGCCAGTTGCCAATACGACTTCCTGAAATCCTTTTTCCAGTAAAAATGCTGCACTTGCACTGGTATTCAGATGCAGGGTTACACCGGTTTTTTTGAGCATGGTTTCAAAATACCGGATGGTTTCGGCGTACTCTTCCTTGCCGGGGATACGCTTGGCCATATTGAACTGCCCGCCGATTGCGCCGGAGGCTTCAAACAGGTGCACCGAAAGGCCGCGCGTTGCCAGCTCAACGGCACAAGAAAGTCCTGCCGGGCCGGCACCGACGACGGCTACATTTCCTGCTGCCGTTGGAGGCGTGGCTGGATTGCTTGTAGCCCTGGGGTTCACCAAACAGGAGGCGGTTTTGTGTTCAAAAACGTGGTCGAGGCAGGCCTGGTTGCAAGCAATGCAGGTGTTGATCGTATCTGCCTGCCCGGCTTGCGCTTTGCTCGGAAAATCAGGATCGGCAAGCAGGGGGCGTGCCATGCTCACCATGTCGGCCTGCCCGGAGGCCAGTATTTCTTCGGCTTTTTCAGGGGTATTGATGCGGTTGGTGGTGATAAGCGGGACGCTGACTTCCTTTTTCAGGCGTTCCGTTACCCAGGTGTATGCGCCGCGGGGCACCACCGTTGCGATGGTGGGTATTCGGGCCTCGTGCCAACCGATTCCGGTATTGATGATCGTGGCGCCGGCTGCTTCAATGGCCTTGGCGAAGGCTACAACTTCGTCCCAGGTGCTACCTTCCTCGACAAGGTCGAGCATGGAAATGCGAAAAATGACTATGAAGTCCGGGCCGGTTTTTTCGCGCACGGCGCGCATGATCTCCAGGGGAAACCGGATACGGTTTTCAAAAGAACCGCCCCAGGTATCCGTGCGTTTGTTGGTACGGGGTACGGTAAACTGGTTGATCAGGTAGCCCTCGCTGCCCATGATCTCAATCCCGTCGTAGCCGGCTTCGCGGGCGAGTGCCGCGCTGCGCGCAAAATCGCGGATTGTGGCGCGAATGAGCCGCGGGCTCATTTCCCAGGGGCGGAAAGGTGAAATGCGGGCGCGGATCGGGCTGGGGGCCACTAGCATTGGATGCATTCCATAGCGGCCTGCATGGAGAATTTGCAGGCAAATTTTTCCTCCCGCCTCATGCACTGCCGTGGTGACGGGAATATGTTTTCGGGCTTCAGCAGCTGTAGTCAGCTTGGCACCGAATGGCGCCAGCCAGCCCTGCCGGTTTGGGGCAATACCACCGGTGACCATCAGCCCGACGCCACCGCGTGCGCGAGCGGCAAAATAGTCAGCCAGCCGACGTAAATCGCCTTTGTCTTCCTCCAGTCCGGTGTGCATGGAGCCCATCAGGATGCGGTTGGGCAGCGTGGTGAAGCCCAGGTCGAGCGGTGCGAACAGGTGTGGAAATGGCGGATGCTGTGGCATGGAACGTCGGAGCGTTTTGGCGAAAATACCGTTTTGGGGCGAGCCTCGGTTAGGCTTCGTAAAAGTTTATTTGGAATAAAAATGGAGGTGCGGGAATTTACCCTCCACACCTCCATTTTAGTTCACCGGGAAGATTGCCGGCATTCAAAACCCGAAATCCGTTCGGGACAGAATTGTATTGGCAATACAGCGTCCGGACTCTAAACCTTCCTCGCAAGCCCGGCGAAAATGCACCCCGCCAATCACCCGGCTGAACATAGCGTCTTCGCCGGCCTGAGTCAGACTTGTAAAGCTGCGTTCCGGCAAAACAAAGGGACCGCCATCGGGTGTGTAAAGTGGGCTACCCAGGTGGGTACGGTCCGTGAAGGGGATATCACCAAATACACTGATCAGCACTTTCGGACAAGCACCGCCCATGACAGATGAACCAGAGGAATAGTCGGGGTAGGGTGGTGTGTTCAATAAAGGCACCCAGGTTGGGTCAATATTTTCCCGGATATAGGTAACCGGGCGGAGCAAAAAATATTTGTATTTGACAAACCATGCTGCGCTAAAGCCGTCGGCTGCAGCAAAGCCAACCAGGCAGTAGGCTTTGGCGCATTCGGCCAGGTTCCGGTCTTCCTGTTGCAGCAGTTGGCGGGTGATATTTACCCAGTGGCCGGCGGGGCTGCTGGTACGGCCGACACCGTTTTCCCAGTGATAAGCGATTGCTTTGTTGCTTGGTGTCCGTTCGATATTGTAAACTTCGAGGGCATCTTTATAAAAATCGCTGCCGGGGTTTTCTGAGTATTGAAAGGGTGGGTTGGGCTCACATGTTTGTGCATTATCAATAATAAAGGTGCGCAAGGTGCCCCACAGGGGCTCTACAGGCACCTGGCCGAGTGTGGAGGGGTCCCAGTACCATTTATGCGAAGCATCGCGGTTGGGAATAACCGGTACGATATTTCGGATCAGTTCGCGCCCGTCTTTCCGGATGCGGTCGTTGATTTGCAGCGCTATTTGGGCGCCTAAATATCTGGAGTCCTGCCGCACGATTTCCGTGATGCCTTTTTTCATCATTTCGTCTTCCTGGAGCGCGGCCAAAACATCTACCTGGCTCCGCTGAGCGTTGTTGATGTTTTCGATGAGCTCGGGAAAAACAGTTTTCATTGCAGTGCATAAAACGATGCCCCAGTCGTATTCCCGATTCAGATCTACTTGAACCGAAGCGGGGTAGTCATTGATTTGTCCGGCCATGCTTTTGCCGTTTTCCAGGCCAAAGCAAACAGATTCCCATGTGGTGAGCCCCAGGTATCCGTAAATACGGGCAGCCTGTGGGCCGTAGAGATAGTTTTCTTTGATCATGTCGCTGGCCATGATCATCCACTCGTGAGCGAGCCGCCCCTCGTATTTGGTGGCTTTGTGTGTGAGGGCGCGGACAAATGGCGCGTCCGCACTTTTGTCACAACCAAATGAGATCGCTAAAAGCGCAACAAAAAGCAGAGTAATTAACTTTTTCATCGTCCGTGTACAATTGCTGGTCAGTAAAGCTATAAAAACCACGTGCATTTGATCGCATCAAAAAGCACGCCGGTCATAAAAAAAACGAAATCGGTTCGAACACCTAAAGAATCGGACGAACACAACCAGCACAGGCAGGAGGAAGGGAAGTGGGAAACCGCCAAACCGAAATGGTTCTGTTCATGAGAATTTGTGTCTGCTTTCAGACAAAGGATTAAACGGCCACAAAATTAGTAAAAGATTCCATAATGTGTTGATTTGGTTGCACTCTGCTGTACGGAATTTGGTACGGAAATTGCCATTGTCTGTTCCGAGCAATACTCTGCGTATATGATTAATCCATCTGTTAAATCTCTGAATGTACTAATTGCCGACGGTCACCCGATTTTTGTTGAAGGATTGCGAAACATCCTGAACATACCATCGGGGAGGTTTCATTTTTTGCTCAAAGGGGTTTTGCAAAATCCGGCTGCTATTGCAGAAACGTTGAACAGATCACAGGTCGATTTACTGTTGATGGATATGAATCTTTCCGATAGCGAGGGTTTAAAACTGTTACCGGTTTTGAAAAAGGCCCATCCGTATTTGCGCATTTTATTGTTCACACAAAGCGACGATACACGCCTGATCAAAGCCGCCTTTCGGGCCGGTGGCGATGGGTTGTTGTTGCGGTCAACCACGCGCGATGAATTGCTGCGGGCTGTGGATGAGGTAATGGCCGGAAAGACATTCCTGGGCAAAGGCGTGACCCTGAGTGAGGGCATGCAAGGCTTTGGCATGGATGCCGCCTTGCCGGAAAGCCGCTTTGCACGAAAGTTTGGGCTTACCCGCCGCGAAATTGAAATTATGGGTTATATCGGCCAGGTTTTGAGCAATAAAGATATTGCTAAAAAACTGTACATCAGTGACCAGACCGTGAGTGTTCACCGCAAAAATATCATGCGAAAGCTGGGCGTGAACAATACCGCCAGCCTGATTAAGATCGCCTTTGAGCACAACCTGGTGTAATCTGCACTTCCATTCCAAAACGAAATCTTCCGACACTGAAAAAAATACCTGTACGCAGGTATCTTTTTTTTAATTTGAGGCACTGTTTTTGCTGCACGATGCCATGCGTCGTTGCAGCGTTAATGTTTGCCAGACGCTTTTGATTTTGTCGTTTCTTTGCACCCGTATTTTCTTTAAAAGGTTTAAGTCGTTTACTTTAATCCATTTTGTTTTTCAACCATATCTATTCACTTAATTCACTTTATCTTAATCTCATGGCAAAAGCGAACTTTACATTTGCCGCTAATACCTGGAGCATCCTGCTGGCTTTCATAATTGCCCTCTCGGCAAACACGACGGCGGCAGGTCAATGCACGCTTGTCTGCAACAACCTGGTGCAGGTATCCCTGGACAACGATTGTTATGTTGAACTACTGCCCGACATGATCCTGGAAGGCGGCGGTTGCCCGAATGGCAACCTGGTTGTCGAAATCAAAGTCAACGGCGTATGGATACCCGGTATCCTTACCAGCGCCTACATTAATCAAACCATTCAAACGCGGGTGCGCGACCTGAACACAGGAAACACTTGCTGGGGTTATGTGCATGTAGAAGATAAACTGGCGCCCCAACTCGTTTGCACCAATGTTTTCCTGAGTTGCGCGGTGACAATCTACACGCCGGATTACCTTTTTAACGAACTCGGTATTGATGCAGCTTATCCCGAAATCAATGAAAACTGCGGCAACTATACCACCTCGTACATCGACACCTGGTATGATTTGGGCTGCAATGAAACAATCAATGGCCTGAACAACATCAGCGCATACGTAAGGCGTGTTTGGACAGCCGTTGATCAGAGCGGTAACCAGTCGAACTGCACGCAATATATTTATTTCGAGCGCCGTCATATTGGCGACATAACTTTTCCGGCTGATGTAACGGTTTCATGCTCCAACCCAAACACGACCCCGGCCTTTACCGGTGCGCCGTACATTTCGGAATTTGGCATCGACTTCCCGCTATATCCGCAAAACTCGTATTGCGAGCTGAATGTGGTTTATGCCGACCAAATCCTGCCGATTTGCGATGGAACCTACAAAATCTTGCGTACCTGGACGCTGTACGACTGGTGTTTGCCAACCTCGCAGTTGCCGCCAAATCCTAACCCAACGTACTACATCCAGCTGATAAAAGTTCAGGATAACACCGGCCCGGTCGTTGCTTGTCCGGACGATATGACCGTTGGAACTAACCCCTGGGATTGCGAGAGCGATTTTGATCTGCCCGATGTGATCATCGAGGATAACTGCTCGCGCATTAAATCGATCAAGGCCGTTTATTCTGTTAATGGAATTGGCCAAACCCTGAACGGTACCCTGACCACCTTCCCCGGCAACAACTTGTGGGCACCCGACACGCTTGGCGTGCTGGGCTTCGCCCAAAATTTGCCGATCGGTGTCACGGCTATGACCTATATCGTGGAAGATGACTGTGGTAATTCCACAACTTGTGCATTCAACATCACGGTGGAAGACAGTTCGCCTCCCGGCGCTATTTGCGACGAGTATACCCAGGTTTCACTCGGGGTTACCGGCATGGCTTTGGTCAATGCTTCGACCTTCGATGATGGTTCATATGACAACTGCGCCACACAAGTGTATTTCAAAGCGCGCCGGATGGATACCAATGGCTGCCAACCCAGCAACCGGTTTTATGATCAGGTAAAGTTTTGCTGTGAGGATATCAACGACACAATTTTGGTTGTTTTTCGGGTTTACGACGTACCTGTTCCGACAGGGGAAATTTCACTGGATTATGAGGAATGGCATTCCAATGAATGTATGGTACAGGTTTTTGTCGACGACAAACTCAAACCCACCTGCGTACCGCCGCCAAACGTGACGGTTTCCTGCGAGAATTTTGACCCAAGCCTGTGGGCCTATGGTATGGCTACAGCCACCGACAACTGCTGCATCGATACCATTACGGCTACAGCCAACTACTCGTTCTTTGATACCCTGTGCAACAAAGGCACGATCACCCGTACCTTCCGCTCTTACGATTGCGGCGGATTGAGCAGCCAATGCACACAGCGTGTCTTTGTAAACTACGAACAGGATTACTACATCAAATTCCCGGACGATGCCATCGTTACTTCCTGCAATGGTACCGGAATGTATGGAGCACCTACGTTCTTTGGCGAAGATTGCGAACTGCTGGGTGTTTCACATGAAGATGTGATTTATACCGTGGTACCGGATGCCTGCTACAAGATCGAGCGTATCTGGACGATTATCAACTGGTGTACCTACAACCCCAACCTGGGTTGTATGGAAGTGCCCAACCCCAACCCCAATGCTACCTCAAACAGTTCAGCCAACCTGCCCGGTCCCATTGTATCGCCCGCAGGTACCCCGGCTCCTTGGGCTCCGACGGTTGTGAAGGTCAATCCGACCGACCCGTCGCCAACCAACTTCTCCATTTTCTGGAGCGCCAATGCAAACTGCTACAAGTACAAGCAGATCATCAAAGTCATTGATACGCAAGCACCTTTTGTGGAGGATTGCCCAACCAGTCCGGTGGAAATTTGTGACCTGACGGCCA
Organism: Lewinellaceae bacterium; assembly: GCA_020636075.1. Classification (GTDB taxonomy): domain Bacteria; phylum Bacteroidota; class Bacteroidia; order Chitinophagales; family Saprospiraceae; genus M3007. The sequence goes on from JACJYO010000004.1 coordinate 447,655, forward strand.
ACAATGCCCAACTCTGGAATGAATCCTATTGGTTTGACAGTAATACGAACAGCCACGATTTGTGCGAGGCGCCGACAGACCTGACCGTTACGGCAACTGACCTTTGTTCGGGTTCCAACGTAACGGTGCGTTACCTGTTGTTCCTCGATCTGGATAACACCGGCACCATGGAAACGGTTATCAGCAGCACTAACCTGCCGGGTTTCAACACCGTATTTTATGATAATGCGCAAAACCCGAACTTTCAGGGCGGTACAGCGCGTCAGTTTGACGAACGGCCGGTACCCCTCAATCAGAAGTACGGTTTTGCCTTGCAAACCACGGTCAGCGGCAATAAAAAAGTGGCCAGCGTACGCTGGAACACGCAGCAGCAACCGACCAACTACGTCGTTCCCGAACTGCCTTACGGCACGCACAAGATCAAGTGGATCGTGTCGGACGGCTGCGGTAACGAAGGCACCTGTGAGTACACTTTTGTGGTGAAAGATTGCAAGGCGCCGACGGTTGTTTGCACCAACGGCCTGAGCGTGAATATCATGCCTACCGGTATGATCCAACTGTGGGCTACCGATTTTCTGCAATACACGGAAGATAATTGCACGCCAAGCGACCAACTCAAACTTGCTATCCGCAAATCAGGTACGGGCACAGGTTTTCCGACCAATCCGGACGGCTCCCCGCAAACCGGCGTGGCCTTTACCTGCGATGAACTGGGTACGCAATTTGTCGAACTCTGGTCGATGGACCTTGCCGGTAATGCCGATTTCTGCGAGACCTACGTAATTGTTCAGGATAATATGGGCGTTTGCGGCCCTCCGGGTTCCAATGCAACCGTAGCTGGTAGTTTGAAAACGGACGGCGACAACGGCCTGCTCGATGGCCATGTTGAACTGACCGGCACACCGCCCAACGGTCTGCCACCCTTTTCAATATTCAAAATGTCGGATGCTTCCGGTATCTATGCGTTTACCGATGCCATACCGATGGCCTCCAACTACACCCTGACCCCGACGAAAGACAACGACCACCTAAACGGTGTGTCGACCTTCGACCTGGTGTTGATCAACAAGCACATCCTCGGCCTGGAGCCGCTGAGCAACCCGTACAAAATGATCGCCGCCGATGCCAACAGCAGCCGCTCGATCACCACGTTCGACATTGTCGAATTGCGGAAACTGATCCTTGGCTTGTATTCGGAGCTGCCAAGCAACAACAGCTGGCGTTTTGTAGACAAAGCCTATGCATTCCCCAACCCGGCGAACCCCTTCCAGGAGGTGTTCCCGGAAACGAAGTCGGTGGTTAATGTGCAAACCAACCAGTTTGCAAGCGATTTCGTAGCCGTTAAAATCGGTGACGTGAACGGCAATGCTCAGGCAAACCTGACTTCTACCGACGACCGCTCGGCTGGCACCTTGTTTATGGATATCGCCGACCGCAGCGTAAAAGCCGGAGAGGTGTTTACCGTAGATTTTGCCAGTGGTGCAGATTTTGCCGGTTACCAGTTTACGCTGAATACCGCCGGTCTGGAGCTGCTCGAACTGTTGCCGGGTGAAAACCAGTCGGCCAACAACTTTGGCGTGTTTGCCAAGGATGATGCCGTTACGGTATCGGTAGATGGCGCTGCGGGTTTTGCTGTGCGTTTCCGGGCTAATACAACGGGTATGCTGAGCCAATTGCTCGGTGTGAGCAGCCGCATTACCCGGGCTGAAGCCTACAAGGCCGATGGTGAAACCTATGACCTTGCTTTCCGTTTCAACGGCGCAAATGGCAGCATTGTGGCTGGCGCAGGTTTTGAACTTCTGCAAAACACGCCGAACCCGGTTCATGAACAAACACTTGTTTCCTTCAACTTACCGGAGGCCTGTACTGCAACACTCACGATCAGCAATGCCGAAGGCCGTGTAGTTAAAGTTATCAAAGGTGCATATGCCAAAGGGCTGAATACCGTAACAATCAATCGCGGCGAGCTGACAACAGGGGTGCTTTTCTATCAATTGGAAACGCCGACCCACAGTGCTACGAAAAAGATGATTGTTGTGGACTAGGTTCCACCGCTTAATTTTAAACTATCCTTTGAAGCGCCATTCCATTATTGGAGTGGCGCTTTTTTTGATTGCGAAATCCTGTAAAACAGGAACCAAACCCAGGCCCAAAAATTAATTTTCCGTTGATTTTTGCAGACACGATTCGATTTCGTTCCGGTGAAATGTGGCCTTTTTGTGTTAGTGCGCGAAAAATTTGCTGCACCAGATGGTTTCAACTTCAATTATGTAAAGCAGCCAATAATGAATGGAGTCTATTAAATCAGGATGTTTATGTGAATTAGGAGTGGAAAATGGCAATTTGAACTGGCTTTGAGAAAAACTTAGTTCAGAAACCAAACGTAAACTTGTCCTGTCGCAGCGAAGCGGAGACATCAACAAAAGTTTGAAATTTCAAAATGTACCAAAAAGTGCTATGAACCTCGTTTTTTAGGTAAATCACGAAAATTCTACTTGTGTGGATGTCTCCGCTTCGCTGCGACAGGACAAGCCTAAATGAGGTTGCAGATAAATATTACCCAAACCGGTTCAGAGCGCCAGAACCTGCCTGCTTGAACCCCTAATTAGCGTGATGTTTATCCTTTCAAAAAATGCCTCACCAAAATGGTCTGTGTTCTGCCAGTTACACCAGATACGGCCCGACAAAAAAATCCCGGGTGATTCGCAAAGGAAAAACCCGGGATTTTGAAAACAACAGTGTTTCAACTTATTGCGGCAGCGGGGGCGCGGTCGGCGCGGTCGCCAGATAAGGATTGAACTGTTTTTCCAGTTCGTCCTTCAACTGGGTATCCTGCATGAATTGAGCAATACCGATCAGCGTTTGCGCTGCATTTGCAGCAAAACGGAAGTCCTGTTCATAGCCCCGCTGAAATTCCGGCGTTTGCGATTTGTGGAAGCGCATGATCTCCTCCTGGGTTTTCGCAATAGCCCTGATCTTCTCCTTGGCCTTTTCGTTGGCGCCTGCACGGGCGTAGATATCAGCCATATAGGCAGAGAACTGGTCGTACGGGAAGTTGAATTGCGGGAAAACGGCAAAGTATTTATCCGCCAATGCTTCGGCTTTATCCAGTTTGCCTTCGGTGACCAGTTGGCGGCCGATACGGATCATCCCGACACGCATGGTTTGCAAACTCGGCATATACGAGCGGTTGACATACAGGCGTTCCTTGTCAAAATTGCCCCAGCGCCATTTGGTCATAATATTATCGTAGGCAATGTCGGAGGCCACCCGCCCGCTGCCAATGATGCCGTAACTGCGGCCATCACTGGGCGAATAAAACGGCACCAGACGCAGGCTCAAACCTTCTAATTGCGTGTAGTCGGCCAGGCCCAATAGTTTTTCCTCCCGGGTGGTGACAGCCCAGTAAATGGGGCGTTTGTCAAAGTTTGAAGCCACGATATCGAGAATGGCGATATCGTCTTTGATCAGGAAACTCCGGTCGCCCAGGTTGAACCGCATGGTATCCACGACATTGCTGTCGCTCGGTGAGAGCAGGCCATTGGCAAGCATGGCTTGTTTGTTGACCGGAATTACCACATTGTGACTTGGCACATACGAATCAAAATCGCGACCGCCCTGTGCCGGTACCGGGTGGTCTTCGCCGACAAATTTCAGCAATTGTTGCAGCGTCATCTCCGGTTCTGCACCCGAGGGCGCATAAAACGGCACTTGGATGCGCTTGTACCCGCGCAGTTTTTCCTGCGGAATACTCATTTCAATGGCCGGCGAATCGTTCACCTTGCGGCGCAACTGGTCAATATACCAGTCTACCGCAATCAGGGAAAGGTTGACCACCCGCACATCCGTACGGATGCCCTCCACCTCCTGGCAGTACCAGAGCGGGTATGTATCGTTGTCGCCGTAAGTGAAAATAATGGCATTCGGCGCACAGGAATTCAGGAAGTTGCTCGCATAGTCGCGGCTGGCGTAGTGATCGGACCGGCTGTGATCGTCCCAGTTTTGGGTGACCATCAACAAAGGTGCTGACAACGCCAGCAAACTAACCGCACCGGCAGCAGCCACACCCGGCAGTTTTACCCGTTCGGTCAACAGGGAGAACAACGCCGGAATACTCAACCCGATCCACATGGCAAAGGTGAAAATGGAACCTACGAGCACATAATCGCGTTCGCGGGGCTCATTGGGCGGTTGGTTTGAATACACCGTAATGCCGATACCGGTAATGATAAACAGTGCAAACAGGGCCGCAAAGTCGCGTGGCCGGCTGCGGTAATGGAAAAACATACCGACCAGGCCAAGGAGGAACGGAATGAGGTAATAATGGTTGCGCGCCTGATCGTTGGCCATAAACTCCGGGAGCTCGTCCTGGTTCCCAATCCGGCTTTTATCCAGAAAATCAAAGCCGGTAACCCAGTTTCCGGAGCTGGGGTCCCAGGAGTAGAAACCCTGCTCGCCATTTTGCCGACCGGCAAAATTCCACATGAAATAGCGCCAGTACATCCAGCCCAGCTGGTATCTGAAGAAAAACTCGATGTTGTCGCCAAAAGTAGGCGTACCCGTAGGCTTATCAATCCAGCGCCGGTACAAGTCCGGCCGGCCCTGCGAATAGTCGCCCATGCGGGGAAACAGGGTTTTGCTGGAGGAGGCGTATTCGTAATCAATTTTTTCGTCAACGATTTCGTAGTGATCGCCGACGCGACCCCAACGCTCCTCGGTCTTCAGGCCAATGGGTTTGGCGTCGAAGCTCGGTCCGCGCAACAGCGGGCGTTCGCCGTACTGCTCGCGGTTGAGGTAGGGCAGCAGGCGGGTGGCGTCGGAGGGGTCGTTCATGTTGATTGGCGGGTTGGCATTAGCGCGGATAACCACCATGCCAAATGCCGTATACGCGATCACTACGACGCCGACCGCGACAACCAGGCGTTGCAGCAGACCATTTCCGGTGCGTTCGGCACGGCGCAAACCATACCAGAGTACACCGCCAAAAAGCAGAAATACCAGGATAATGCCACTATGAAACGGCATGCCCAGGCCATTAACCATAAAGCGGTCAAAAGAAGCCCAAAGCCGGGGAATCCCCGCGATAATAAAATATTGGAGTCCAACGATAAACGCCACTCCAATACCGGCGGCCACCAGGGTGTTGAACACCGTCGGTTTTTTTGCTTTTTTAAAATAGTAAAACATGGCCAGCGCCGGAAAGGTCAGCAGGCTCAACAGGTGCACCCCGATGGAAAGGGCGACCGAGTAAAATGCGAAAACCAGCCAGCGGTCGGCATCTGCGGTATCCGGCAACTGGTACCACTTGAGCACGGCCCACAGGGTGAGGCAGGTAAAGAAGGCCGACATGGCGTAAACCTCGCCTTCCACAGCGGAAAACCAAACAGAAGAAGCAAAAGCCATTGTAAGCCCGGCAACAAGCCCGGCGCCCAGGCTTGCAATAGCCTGGCCTTGGGTCAGTTCGCCTTCGCGGCCAACCAGGGTCAGGCGGGCCAGAATGGTGGTGCTCCAGCAAATAAACATGGCTCCAAAGGCTGTGCAAAGCGCAGAGAGCAGGTTTACAGCATAGGCAATGGTGGATGGATCGTCCGAGATCATATGCCCAACCCAGGCAAACAATCGGCCAACCAGGAGGAAAATAGGCGCCCCGGGCGGGTGCACTACCTGCAATTTATAGGCTCCGGCAATAAACTCGCCACAGTCCCACAGGCTGCCTGTAGGTTCGGCAGCTGCACCTAAAACAAGCGCAGCCACGGCAAACACAAGCCACCCGGTTAGATTATTCAGCGTTTTGAAAGCAGTCATCGTAGAAAGATATGTTTCTGGTATGGACAATCCCGGGTTTTTGGGTGCTTCCCGGGAGGGAGGTGTAAAAGTATTGATTTTTGGCTTTTAATGGAGAACGCTGGATTTATCCAACAAAAGAAAACGAAGGAATCTGCCCTGGAAACCGGTTGGTATCTATGCAACACGGAGGCGCGAAGTTTTGTGCTCCGGGCCTCCGTGGTAGGTTTTAAAGGCGTATGCTCAAATCCCTAGTTTGGTTTTGACCAGCGATGTAACGTCAATCGTTTCGGCGGCAAAGAGCATGGAGCCGCTACTGACATCAAAAATCATAAGCAAACCGTTGTCTTTGGCTACGGCTTTTATCGCATCATCTATCCGCTTAAGGATCGGAGCGAGCAATTCCTGGCGTTTGGTATCGAGGAGCGCTTGCGCTTCCTCCTCGTATTTTTGAATATCCTGACGCTGTTTTTCAAGCGCTAGCTGGCGTTCCTGGACTTGCACCTGGGTGAGCCCGCCCTCGTCGTATTCTTTTTTTAACTGCAAATAAGCCTCCTGGAATGCCATGGTCAGCACGCTGTCCTTTTGGTTGAGGCTGTCTGCAAAAACGCGCAGTGTAGCCTCGGCTTTTGCCGTTTCGGGCAATTCGTCGAGCAGATTACCCAGGTTCATGTGACCATATTTGGTTGAATCTGCTTGACTGTACAGGCTAATGGCGCTGAAAAGAAGTCCAAACAGAAAAAGAGATGTCTTGCGAATCATTAGAACATGTGTTTAGTTGAAGGATCGATACAGCCAGTCCCGACGTCTATTTTGCAAGTCTGCCAACACTGCTGTACCTGCGTTTTATGTACGAAAAACGGCTTTAAAAGTAACAAATTGCGGAGGCAGGGTTGCTTGCCGTCGGGCAGGTTGCTGGTTTGGAAAATGGTATCTGCCCGCCAGCAAATAGTGTATCATGGATTAAGCAAGCCCAAATGCCTTCCGGATATCCGCAACGGCATCGAGTTTTTCCCAGGTAAATGTTTCCACGTCCCGTTTTTCAGATTTGCCGTTCAGGCCAATCGAAATAGTCTTTTTTTCCGGTTCACGGCCGAAATGGCCATAGGCTGCTGTTTCGCTAAAAATCGGATTTTTCAGGCCGTAACGTTTAACAATGGCTGCCGGACGAAGGTCAAAAACCTCCAGGAGTTTGGTTGCGATTTCGCCGTCGGTCAGCCCCTTCACCGTGCAGGTACCGAAGGTGTTGACAAACAGCCCAACCGGTTTGGAAACACCGATTGCATAGGCAACCTGCACCAAAGCCTGCTTGCACAAGCCGGCTGCTACCAGGTTTTTGGCAATATGCCGGGTGGCATAGGCTGCCGAACGGTCAACCTTGGAAGCGTCTTTTCCGCTGAATGCACCGCCGCCGTGCGCGCCTTTGCCGCCATAAGTGTCCACGATGATCTTGCGGCCAGTGAGGCCTGTGTCGCCGTGGGGCCCGCCAATTACAAATTTGCCTGTCGGGTTGATGTAGTATTGAATAGCGTTGTTAAACAGTTTTTGCAGGCGCGGAGGCAGGCTCTTTTTAACGCGCGGGATCACAATTTTCTGAATGTCGGCGGCAATGCGCTCCTGGGTAGCGTCTTCATCGTGCTGCGTGCTCACCACAATGGTGTCGATGCGTTTGGGTACATGCTTATCGGTATATTCGATCGTGACCTGGCTTTTGGCATCGGGCCGCAGGTACTTCATTTTTTTGCCTTCGTGGCGGATGGCAGCGAGCTCGCGCAGAATGCGGTGTGCCAGATCGAGGCCAAGCGGCATGTAATTGTCGGTTTCGTTGGTGGCATAGCCAAACATCATGCCCTGGTCGCCGGCGCCCTGGTCTTGTTCGTTTTTGCCCACGTCGACGCCTTGTGCGATGTCCGGACTTTGTTCGTGGATGGCGCTGATCACGCCACAACTTTTCGCTTCAAACTGGTATTCTGCCCGGGTATATCCTATGCGTTCAATCGCTTTGCGGGCAGTTTCCTGCACATCGACATAGGCGTTGGAGCGCACCTCGCCGGCCACAACCACCAGGCCGGTGGTTACGAGGGTTTCACAGGCTACTTTGGCGTTGGGGTCCTGCCGGAGAAACTCGTCCAGGATAGCATCGCTGATCTGATCGGCAATTTTATCGGGATGGCCTTCAGAAACAGACTCGGAAGTGAATAAATATGGCATGACGTAGTCTTGTGTTTTGTTTTCCACCGCAGCCTCGGCATGGGCGGAATGTTTCAGGTATTGTGTTGGGCTTTGTTGCTTCCGGGCAGCCCCGTTTCCGGGCACTTTTACTGCCTCAGGCCCAAAAAAGCCGCGCAAAGGTAGAGCTTCCTTTATTAAAATTCACCTGAAGAATAAGGCGGGACAACCGGGGCCTACTGCATTTAATTCCGAAGGCTTTTGGCAACTCGTTTTGGAACAAGCTGCTTAGGGGACTGGGCTTATAGCCATCAACTTAATTCTACGTTGTCACTTTAAACACTGTGGACTGAATGTCGAATACCGAACGCCGAATTTCCAATGTCCAAGTGAATTGATCACAAGAAGGGATGAACTCGATAAACAAAATGCGAAAAAAGTGCTGTGCCCACAATCAAAATACTTCGAAATTGGAAATTCGGCGTTCGATATTCGACATTGCTTGTTTTTCAGGTTGGGCAACTTTAAAGTGACAAGTAGTATTAAGGAATTTGAGGACTAAACCCTTTTCAAATTTCAAATCATATGGATGTTCACAAAACCCGCAATTTAAAATTGGAAAAGAAAAATTTGAATTTTGAAAAGTTGTTCGCCCCCCTCATAACCCGTAAGTTGATGGCTCAGGGGCGGCGCCTGTTGGCATCACCCAATTTTTGTAAGGCAAAAACAGAGCGCGAAACTTACAGCTCTTCCAAAATGCTGTCAATTTCCTGAAACGACTTCAGGTCTTTGATCACGTAGTACACCGCGCCGCTGGCAATAGTTTGCAACGCAATGCCATAATGTTCCTGAGAGGAAAGCATGATCACTTTGAGATCAGGACTCTTTTTGTGGATAATTTGCAGAATCTCCAGGCCGTTTTTGGCGCCGGGCACGTTGGAGTCCAGGTAATAATCCAGGATAATGGCATCCGGGGCGTCATCAAGGCGTTCCAGGCACTCTTCGCCGGTGCCAAAGCTGGTTACAGCGTACGTGCCCTGATCCTCAAGATGATCCGACAGCATGGTGCAGAACATCTTATCATCATCCACGACAAATATTTTCTTTTTTTGATCAGCCATAGTTCCAAGATTTAAGGCGAAGGTAGAAACTTCTTTTCAATGTCGATTGCCCCTTCAACGGGCAGTTTTAATCTGCTGATTGCAGGTACGCTTCAAATACCTGTATGGAATCGCGGATTTCAGCCAGGAGCCGCTGTACATTTTCCGGCAAGGTGTCCAGATCGATACTTTCCACGGCTTGAGTTTCAATCGTTTGCGCCAGTTCGGCCAGCTCTTCCATACCAAGCATGCGAAACTGTGGTTTGACGGTATGGACCACCTTGCGCAGTTCTTCGCGATCGCCGGCAGCCAACGCTGCTTCGATGCGCGGCAAGCCAGCGCCAACCGATTCGAGATACAGCCCCAGGTATTTTTGAATGCGCGCCGGGTTATTCCCGGTGAGGTTTTTTAAAAAAGCCAGCCGATCCGAATCGTCGGCAACTTCTGGCGCCGATGTTTCGGGCAACACAATGGGGCCAGACAGTACCTGCCCGGGCGCCGTTGCCGACAGCAGGGCCTGGAGCAACTCGGATTCTTTGAACGGTTTAGGTACGCAGGCATTCATGCCGTTGTTCAGGCAGCGCCGGACTTCCTTCTTGGTGACGGAAGCCGTGAATGCGATTACGGGAATATCTCTGGCTGGGCTGTCAGACGCCCGAATGGCTTGGGTGGCCTCCAGGCCGTCCATAACCGGCATGGTCACATCCATGAGCACCACATCGAATGTGTGCGCATGAAATGCATCCAGGGCCTCCCGACCATTTTCAGCGGTATGTACCTGCACTTCCGGGATAAGCATTTCGAGGGTTTCTACTGCCACGATCCGGTTCAGGGCATTGTCTTCGGCCAGCAAAATGCGCAAACCGCGCAAGGCATCCTTGGCATCCATGGCCGGTTCCGCAGGTTTAGCCTCCGATTCCTTCCCGATATCCAGGGTAATTTCAAACCAGAAAACGGAGCCATCGCCGGGGCTACTGCTGACCTCCAGGCTGCCGCCAAATTTTTCAACCAGTTGTTTCGAAATGGTCAGGCCCAAGCCGGTGCCGCCATATTTGCGGGTGGTGTCGCCGGAGGCCTGGCGAAAACTCTCAAACACGACTTCGAGCTGCTGGGGTGTCATGCCGATGCCGGTATCGCGCACCTCAAAATAAACCCGGGCGCGGTCACCCTGTTTTTCTACCAACCGGGCCAGCAGGCTCACCTGGCCTTTTTCGGTAAATTTCACCGCATTGCCGGCCAAATTCAGCATTACCTGTTGCAGCCGCACGGGGTCGCCGGTAAGCACTGGTGGAATATTCGGGTCGAAAATTACGTCCAGGCTAAGCCCTTTTTCCTCGGCGCGAAATTGCAGGGTGGTACGCACCTGCTCCAGAATCGCATCGACGCGCAGACCGGTAAACTCCAGTTCCAATTTGCCGGCCTGTATTTTGGAAATATCCAGAATGTCGTTGAGAATGACCAGCAGGGCATCCGATGACTGCCGGATGCTGTGCAGGTAGCGTAGTTGATCTTCGCGCGGATTTTTTTGCAGCAGCAAATTCGTCATCCCCATCACGGCGTTCATGGGCGTCCGGATCTCATGGCTCATGTTGGCCAGAAATTGCTGCTCGGCGCGCTCGCTTTGTTCGGCGCGCAGGCGTTGTTTCTCGGCTTCTTTCTTCTCTTCTTCGGCTTTGACCCGCAGTTGATCGGCTTCTTCTTTTTGCTGCATCAACTCGGCAGTGCGTGCAGCTACCTGGTTGGACAATTCCTCCTCGCGACGCCGGAGTTGCTCCAGCGTTTTGTCTGTTTGAAAACGCAGGCGACGGGTTAGCATGCCCACGATTTTTTGCATGACCCCGGGGTAATCACCCAAGACTTCAAAAAAAACGGCGCGGTCGATACGCGCCAGGCGGCTGGCCTCATTGACACTCACCGACATCGAGCGCGGCCCTTCATCCAACAGGGCCATTTCGCCAAAGCAGGTGCCGGCCTTCATGTTGGCCACAATAAAATCGCCTTCGTGTACCCGGGCAGAGCCCTCCAGGATCAGGTACAGTGCTTGCCCAGGCTCATCTTTGTGAAATACGACGGCATGAGGCTCAAATTCCTCAATCCGGCACTGCGCGGCCAAATCCAGCAGGATATCACCCGGAATGGAATGGAAGATATCCATTTGGCTGAGTTTGTCGGCAAGCGCACTGGTTTGGATGGAATTGGACATGGTGGAGTTGCTGAATTCAGATTGCCAAAGCAAATACCCGGCAATAATACCCCAAATTGATCGCGAGGTAGCACAGGTAGCAGGCCGGCAATAATTTTTTTTGCAAAAAAAGCAGGGCTAAACTAAATAAAAGCGGAATACCCACCCCCATGACCAATGAAATTCCAACATAACCCAACCCGGTAGAAGCGCCCAGGCGTTCCAGCGCCAAAATGTTTTGCCGGTAAAAATGCAGGGAAAAGGGAAGTAAATGCTGTTTTTCAACCAGATAAATCGCAGTCAGGCCGAGCAACAATAACAGCAGCCAACCCAGTTTCCGGCTCCGAATCCAGACAAGCGCACACCAAAATGCAGGAAGGAGCAGGCAATACACCAGGATGTTTAATTCGGAATACTGCATTCCGGTACTCCGGCATATCGCTTCAAACAGTTCGACGATATTGTTGAAAAATGCCTGCATGGTTTAGTGGCGTACTTAATTATAATGCCGCACCTACGGTGCTCTTATTTTTCTTGTCGTAATTTCTACAAAAATGTCAGCCCTACGGGCTTTGAGGGTGTCTTTTGCCTCCGAATCACAAGACTTATTGTTTTCCCAAAATTCGGGCTTCCTTCAACAGCTTATCCAGTGTTTTTCGATCGTAAAATTTCCCTTGGTGAAACACCCCTTCGATCTGCCGGGTATTGGCAATATCGTCGAGGGGATTGGCCGCCAGCAACAACAAATCGGCATCTTTGCCCACTGCGATCGTCCCTTTTTGCTCGTCCATGCCCAGGTAGCGCGCCGGGTTGACGGTGGCCGTTTCGAGTGCAGCAAAAGGCGGAAGCCCGGCATCCACCATGGCCTGCAATTCGTTGTGCACCGAAAACCCCGAGACCAGGAACCACTCCGGCGAATCGGAGCCGCAAAGCAGCGGTACGCCGGCGGTGTACAATGCCCGGGTCAGGTGCTGGCGGAGGCTGATGTAGCGCTTGCGGAGGGCCTCGGGCGGCGGATCGGTCCAGAAAAACTCCCGCGCCTTGAAGCGATCTGGTTTCAGGGAAGCGGGTATGTAGTCAAAATCGGGCAGGGCGCGTATGCTGTCCTCGCTTTGGCCATACCCGAATGAACTGTGCAAAAAATAGTGGGTGGGGGTTACGGAGATACCCGCTTTTTTGACCCGTTGGACCAGCGCGGGAATTTTGCTTACGTCCAGCAAATCGACCGTCGGCCAGGCCTTTTTTTTGTCCCAAACACTCGTCCCGGAAACACTGATCCGCTGTTTGACCGTGTCGGGCAGGAGCTGCTCCAGAAATTCATCGAGGTGTTCAATTTGCTGGCCGGCAGCCAGGGCGCGGCTTAAGCCTACATCGGGGCCCACATGGCCGGTGACGGGTAGCCCTACGGCTTGGGCCGTTTCGATAGCCGCATCGTATACGTCGGGTTGAACAAAAAACGTGATTTTCAGGGCGGCGTACCCTTGCGCTTTGAATTTTCGCACGGCTGCCCGGGCTTTTTCCGGCGTATCGGCGATCACCCCGAAAAACGGACCCTGGAAGGGCCATTTTCCGACCAGTTGGGGGCTCACCACCACGAGCTCCGGCCCCGGGATGCGCCCCTGGTCGAGTTGTTTTTTCAGGGCCAGGTATTGCGAGTCGCCGCACATGATCCGCGCTGTGGTAACGCCGTTGGCCAGCATGAGCTTTGTTTCCTGGGGTAAATATTTTGGTGAAATGCCTTGTTCGGTGAAAAAATGCGCGTGCATGTCCATCAGGCCGGGCATCAGGTATTTTCCGGTGCCGTCGATAATTTTAGCCTGTCTGGGAATTTTTATCTCGGAAACTTCTCCCAGTTGCGTAATCACGCCGTTTTCTACCAGCACTGTTTGCAGGGAGCGCACATAGTCGCCATCCATGGGGATGACATTTACATTTTTGAATGCCACCGTTTGGGCATTCAGGCCAATGCAACAGGCACAGTACAGTACAAGCAGGGCGTTTTTCATAGTTTTCGTGTTTTGCCGGATTATCCAGTACGGGCCGGTGTTTATCGACCTCTCAATCGGCGTGCGTTGTGTGGTTAAATTGATTAGCAGTCAGACGACGTTGAGTCGTCAGACCGCAGCGAGAACCTCGTCTGACGACTCAACGTCGTCTGACGAGTATAACTTGTAGCATCTCAAAGAGCCAACTGGTGATTTCACGCTGGAAAAAATACTTCTGCCATGAAATTTCCAGCCTGCACTAAAACGGATTTTTCCCGGTCCCATTTTGTTCAAACCTAGAACGCCCTGCTTCAGGTATTTTTTTAAATGGACAAAAACCGGGCAAAAACGGCGTCAATAGCTACTTTTATCTTGCGTTAAACCACAGGCTGCTTATGTCCGAAAATATCCTGATTGAATCTACCCGACTGCGTATCCGGCCGCTCACGATGGTCGATTTTGATTTTTTTTATTCCATGCAAAGCGACCCCGAAATGATGCGTTTTATCCGGCCGCCAGAGACCGATGAGGCTGTGATAAAATCCCGAATTGAAATGATGGAAAACTATGCAGCCGAAAACCCCGGGCTGGGCACTTTTTTGGGGATGTTCAAACCAGATGGCCCACCAATGGCGCTGGGTGTGCTGCGGCACCTGGAATATCAACCCGGCAATGACCTGGAAGTCGGCTATCTGATTGCGCGCGACCATTGGGGGCAGGGGTTGGCTACCGAAATGACACAGGCCCTGACGCAATTTGGATTTGAGCGTTTTGGCGTTAACCTGGTCCGGGCCGTTGTAGACCCTGAAAACCTGGCTTCGCAAAGAGTGTTGCTGAAAAGCGGGTTTGTACTGGAGGGGAAGCGGGTGATTTATGATTCGGAAAATCTCGAATTTGTCCGGTATAAAGAAACTGCCTAATGGCCTGCCATCGGCCGCTTTTTTACTTTTCCGCCCCGGATATCCCGGACGATAACGGTGGATAAAAAAGCATTGGGGTCAATGAGTTGGATCTCATTTTTCAGGCGGGCGATTTCCAGGCGGGTAATCACGATGTACAAAATTTCAGTGTGCTGGAGTTCGCCACGCTTGCCATGCCCGCGCAGGCCGCCGAAAACCGTAACGCCCCGCCGCATTTTATTCACAATCATGAGGCGAATTTCTTCGTAGTGCGACGACACAATCGTTACGCCAACGTATTCTTCCACGCCTTCAACCACAAAATCGACAGTACGGGAAGCGGCCAGGTAGGTCAGGATGGCGTACAGCGCAATTTCAATACTCATCAGGTAGGCAGCCACTGAAAAAATCAAAATATTGAACATCAGGATCACGTCGCCCACCGTAAGGCCGGTGCGCCGGCTCAGGTAAATTGCCAGGACTTCGGTGCCGTCGAGCACCGCGCCGCCCCGGATGGCCATGCCGATCCCGGCGCCAAGGAAGAAGCCGCCAAAGGTTGCCACCAGTAGTTTGTCGGACGTGATCACCGGAAAAGGGATTGTTTCCAGGGCAAGTGCCAGGCCGGCGATGGCAAGGATGCTGCGTATGGCAAAGGAGGGGCCTATTTGCCGCAGCCCGATGAGGATAAACGGAATATTGATCAGCACAATCAGCAGCGAGAGCGGCTGCCCGCTGATTTTGGCGACCAGGAGGGAAATGCCCGTCACGCCGCCGTCGATAAACGCATTGGGTAGCAAAAAACCTTCCAGGCCAAAGCCGGCGCATGCAATGCCAATGGCCATCAGCAGCCCGTCGCGGATATGCAGCAGAACCGTTAGCCGCAACTGAAAAAAAGCCTTGGCGAGGCGGTATCGGCTCACTTGCTCCAGGCCCACCAGTGAACTGCTGCGGTTGAGTAGTTTTTGTACAAATCGGCGCAAAAAAACCGGTATGCCCATTTATGCGCTTTTTTCAAATTTCCACCGGCAGTAGATCAGATCCCTGCTGTTCAGGTCCCGGTGGATGGCCGAGTTTTTCACCCCGGCAAATTCTTCAAAAGCCGGAACCAGCCATTTCGGAACCAGCCTGCGGATACGTTCTTTTTTTACGGGTTCTTCGGTCTCGATTGCCAGCACCACGTTCCGGGTGATGTCGGTTTCTTCCTGCAGGCTCAGGCCCGAGTTGATGAGCTGTTCGCGGAGCAGTTGAAGCCCGGGTTCGCCGCGCATATCGGTGATCAGAAAGATGCCCCCGGGCCGGAGAACGCGCCGGACCTCGTTCAGGAAGTTGGGTACTGAACCATACGCATGGCAGGATTCGACATTGATCACCACATCAAAACTGGCATCGGGAAAAGGAAGGGCTTCGGCGTTGCCTTGCCGGTATTCCAGGTTGGGGAGTTTGAAATTTTTTTGGGCAAACTGCACGGCATTTTTAGCAAGGTCCATACCAACCATCCGCTTTGGTTTCAGGTATTTGGCAATGTAATGCGCGCCACCGCCACGCCCGCTGCCAACCTCGAGCATTTCCTTGCCGGCCACTGCGGCCCTGGAGGCCAGGTAGTGGTACAGTTGCAGGGGGTAGCGCTGCAACTCATCGGCAGACTCCAACTCCAGTGGCGGCTCGTCTGGCATGGGCGTGTATCCGTAGTTCATAAATTGCCATTCCGACAAGGGCAGTACCCGGGCCAGAAGTTCATAAATGGGTTTCCAGACCAAACGGCGGAAAAAGGCGTATTCGGTCAGCTCTAAAAACAGTTTTGCAAGCATGCGAGGATATTAGGTATAGGATGGAGGAAATTACACGGTTCAGGCATTATCCGGCTCGGCAGGCGGCGTTGCTTTTTTTCGTTTAAACGGGTTGCGGCGCTTGGGCTTGGCTTTGGCCTTTGGCGACTCGGTTTCGGAGGGCGGAACATCCGCCTGGCGTTCTTTCCGGCGTTTGATCTGTCCGCGCACAAAATCGACGACCATGGGCACGAAGGCCGACAGCAAACCGCTCCACCACGAACCCAACCCGGCTACCTTGCCGATGGCATTGATCACGGTGCCCTGTACCGAGTCTTGCGCGCCGCCCTGAAACAGTTTGCCCAACTGTTTGGAGATGTCCAGTTTGTCTTCCAATATTTCTTTGAAGGCTTCCCGCGTTCGGCGCGAGCTCAAATTCAGTTCGCCCTGAACCAGGTCTATTTGAGCCTGCAGGCGCGCTTTTTCAGCCAACAGCTCGTCCAGATTTTTGATTTTATTCAGCATAATTCAATGGTTCATTTGAAGAAAGAACGGATAACGCTCGTCAGGATAATGTTGGTGAGCCAGCGTTCTTTCAGGATCAACACGATCACGGCCAGCAAAGCATAAAACCCCGCAATGGCCGCAAACGCCAGGGTGTAGGAATCCCATTGCCGGCCGAGGTAAAAACCGGCCGCTAAACTCAGCATCAGCAAGGCCAGCAAGGCAAACAAAGCCACCACGGCGGAGGCAATCAGCGTGGCGCTGACTTTGGCTACGCGCTCTGCTGTTTCGAGGCGAAAGTAATCCAGCTGTAATTTCAGGTATTGTTTGGCGTATTCGGCGGTTTCACCGGCCGACTCAAAGAGTTGTTCTGTATCTTTCATAAAAGTGGTGTTAACGACTGGTTCTCAGGGAGATGCCATGTTAGTCCATTGCCAATCCGGCTTGGGCCAGTTTTTGTTTCAGGCTGGCTCTGGCTTTGGTCATGCCAACCTCAAATGCGCTTTCGGCGACCTCGAATTGCTCCATTATTTCGTCGGCAAAGTCGTTGTCGTCGTCCGCCTCATCTTCATCTGCGACGACTGAGAACAATGCACTGTCTTCAAGGACCTGGTTCAGGTTTTGCAGCAACACGTGCAGCTGTTCCTGCGCTTGTTCGCCGATAGTTTCCAGCCAATCTTCCCAATTTTCGTTGAGATGTTCGCGCAAGGCACGACCTTTTTCAGTATGCAGGTAATATCCGAGCGCCAGGCCCGATGCGGCGCCGGCCAGAAAGAAAAGACTGCGTGGAATGGCATCGTTTTTCATTCCGTGAAATTACGGCAATCTGCCGAATATCGAACAGTCATGCGGTATTCTCTTGATTGCCGGCCAGCCTTGAACAAGCCGGCGCATACTTGGAATAGTGCCTGTTTTTGAGTAAATTTGAACACTTTTTTAACCAATTTTAATAATACATCCAGATGAAACCGATTTATTCCTTACTGTGGGTAGCCATCGTGCTCCTGTTGGGGTGCCGCGGCTGTAATCCGCCTGAAATTACCGGCATAACACCCGGGTCGGGCTTTGCCCGTCAAATTGTAAACGTCCAGGGAAGTTCGCTCTCCTTTGCCTCCGTGGTGTGGGATGCCGGCCTGAGCTCGGAGCTGTTGGCTGATCACGCGCTACTTACCGCCCGCTACTTCCAGATCCCGGCAGGCGCTGCAAACGGTAGCCATCCGGTGAAACTACGCAATACCGGCGGGACTTCGACTTCGAGCTTTAATTTTACCGTAAGCGCGCTCTCCGGCACCTGGCCGGCTCCCCGGATCGAGGAGGCGACGATCAATTATTTCAATGAAAAAGGCGGAGGCAAGGCCGACTTATTCCTGCTACTTTCAGTGGCAAATGCGGACGCTAAGGCCGTGGTAACGGTAAACGGTACGGACCAAACTTCCGTGTTGTACAGCGCCATCGCCAGTGATTATTTCAACACCCGTACTGCCTCCACATTCAATTATCCGGTTTACCACTACGGCGGTTTGCTGGTTTTTTTAACAGATCAAACCCTGGGCGGCACGCTGAACATCACAGTCCGGAATACCGACGGCCTCACGAGCAACACGACCTATACGCTGCCGGCGAGTGCCGCCACTTTGGACAGCGACAACGACGGCTTGCTCGATACCTGGGAAACGAACGGATACCCGGCGCCCAGCGGCGACACCATCGATCTGGCGGCCATGGGTTGCAACCCAAAACGAAAAGACATCCTCGTCGAAGTGGACTGGACTGCCGTAGGCCAGCCGCTGAACACCATCTGGGGCGATATCGAAGCGGTTTTTGCCAATGCGCCGGTGCTCAATCCCGACGGCTCCGCTGGCATCAGCATGCACATCGACCGGGGCCAGGGTGGCGCCTTCAATAATGGCGGCCAAACGCTGGCAGCCCACACGACAATGGACTTCGGACCCAATCCAACGGCGGGCTATACTGATTTTTTTACCTATAAAAACAGCAACTTCGACGCCGACAGGCTGAATGTTTTTCACTACTGTGTTTTCGGCCGGGCCCGGCCAAATGGCAGCTCGGGGCGCGGCGAAATTTGGGGTAATGACTTCATGGTCACCTTTGCCACCTTCACCAACTGGAACAACCGTGCAGCACAGGTGGGAACTTTTATTCACGAACTTGGGCACAATCTGGCCCTGCGGCATGGCGGAATTGATAACGGGGCTGTCGATGCAAATGAAACCTTCAAGCCAAACCAGGAGTCGACCATGAACTACCGGTACCAGTTTCCGGGAATTTCCATCGACTGTGACCTTACGGCAGATGTCCCGGCAGTGCACTCCTATTCGCGGGGCATGCTGCGCAGCATCAATGAAAATGCCGTCAACGAAAATGCCGGTATCTGCAACAATACCGCGATCGATTTCAATAGCAATGGTACCCTCCAAAATTCCGTAACCGTCAATACCAATCCGAGTACCAACGACAGCGACAATACCGATATCCATATCAACTACGATGAGTGGGGAAATATGCGGTTGGATTTCACTACTGCCGGCTCGCGTTGGAACAACAACTGATCTGAAAAACCATAAAAACACACCGATATGAAACCGATTATCGCAATGTATATACCTATCCTGGCCGGTGCGCTTCTATTGTCAGCCTGCCAGCAGCAAAAACAAACCGGAGCTGATGTTGATCCGGCCTTTAAAACGGTGACTGCCGTGGAACACGACAATTTTCTGCGGTACGACAGCATTCCGCCGGATGCTCCGCCGGCAACCAAACAGACGGGTATTGTGGTGCCCGATGTGCGCATTGCGCGCCTGCCGCAGGGTTTTAGCGCTGGCGATTTCCGGGCTAATGGCCGCGTTACCGCCTCCGGCGAAAACCAGCTTGTTTTTACTTCGGAAAAGCAGGAAATGGTAGCCCTGCAAATGGATGCCCTGGAGCGTATGTCGCCCGGCATGAAAGGGCTGAAAGACCAATCTGCAAGCCTGGCCATGCGCTACCGCAGTTCACCGGCAGCAGCCGACGAGCAGCTGCAGCTGAACCTCGAGAATCAGATGGCCCTGGCATACATTTGGCAAACTTCAGAAAAACCGTTGGCCCTTCAAGATGGAAACCGGCCGCTTTTGCGGCAGCAGACTATGAAGGAAATTCCTGATGGTAATGCCCTGATGAATGTGCCCGTGCAATTGGTTACGGATTCGGGAACAGTGGAAGTATTGCCGGGAGAACCCATTTCCTTCAAAAAAGGCGGCAGAAACTACCGGGTTTTCGTGCAAACAAGTGCCTATCTGGCGCAGGCCGATCCGGGCGATGATGGCCCCAGCGGGTATGTGTTGCATGCGACGGTGGTGCAGGAGTAAGCTGATTCTTATTTAGCAACTTTCTGCTTCCGTGTCGCGGTCATCCGGGCATACACCATGTCGAGTGCCATTTCCAGTTGTTCTTCTTCGGAGAGCAGGGTGTTGTCGATTATAACGGCGTCGTCGGCTTTGCGGAGCGGGCTGTCGGCCCGGGTGGAGTCGATCTTGTCGCGTTCGATCAGGTTTTTCCGGATAGAGTCCCAGTCGGCATCGATACCGCGGGCGGCCAGTTCCAGGTGCCGGCGGCTGGTGCGCACATCCACATCGGCGGTCAGGAAAATTTTTATTTCAGCATCGGGGAACACCACGGTGCCGATGTCGCGACCATCGGCCACAATACTGCGTCGGCGCCCGATTGCTTTTTGCTGCGCCACCATTGCCCGGCGCACGGCAGAAATCGTGGATACCGGGCTAACCAAGTTGCTCACCCGCATTTCCCGGATATCCCGTTCGACATCCTTACCATTTAAAAAGGTGTGGTTTTTGCCCTGCACGTGTTCAAAATGGATCTCAATATGTCGCAGGGCCTCGTCCACCGCCTCGGGATTGTTGTGGTCTATCCCATTATCCAGAAAATACAAGGTCACAGCCCGATACATTGCGCCGGTGTCCAGGTAGGCATAGTGCAGGGCTTTAGCCAGGCCTTTTGCCAGGGTACTTTTTCCGCAGGATGAATGGCCGTCTATGGCAATGATGAGCTGCATGGTGGGAAATTGAGATATTGGAAATTAAGATATTGGGATATTGCCTTGGATTTCGGCAAAGTTGCGGAATTCTAATTTATTGGTGAAAAATGACAAGCGGGTTATGGGCAGTTTTATTCGGTGTGTATGCCACGGCCACTGTGGTGCAGTTGGTGGTGTGGTGGGGGCTGTTTGCCCGCCTGGCCTTCCGGAAACCCGGACTTTTGGCGCCGGAAACGCTTAACGTGACATCCCTGCCACCAGTATCCGTATTGATTTGTGCGCGCAACGAAGCTGCCAACCTGGCCGCCAACCTGCCTGTCGTACTCGGACAGCAATACCCGAAATTTGAAGTGCTCGTCATCGACGACGATTCTGCCGACAATACGCCGCTTGTTTTGCAGGCACTGCAAAAAAAATACACACACCTGCGCGTGCTGCACAGCGGACCAAAAACCACACCGGGGAAAAAACAGGCTCTTGCTCAGGGAATAGCCGCAGCCCGGTACGAGCACTTGGTATTTGCGGATGCCGATTGCCGGCCCGCAAGCGCGCTGTGGCTGCGCCACATGGCTGAATGTTTTTTGAAAACACAGGATGTGGAAATTGTACTGGGCTACGGTCCCTACCGGTCAGAACCCGGCTTACTGAACAAATGGATTCGCTTTGAAACCGTGCAAACGGCCACGCAATATTTTTCCTTTGCACTTGCCGGGCAGCCCTACATGGGCGTGGGGCGCAACCTGGCCTGGCGCCGGCAACTGTTTCAACAAGTGGGCGGTTTTGCAGCCCATGCGGACTTGCCTTCCGGCGACGATGATTTGTTCGTTAATGCCGCTGCCAACCACAAAAACACTGCAATCTGCCTGGCGCCCGAAGCATTTGTTTTTTCCGAAGGTGAAAAAAGTTGGCGCAACTGGCGCCTTCAAAAAAAAAGGCACCTCCGCGCCGGAACGCACTACCGCCTGCGCCACCGTTTGCTGCTCGGTTTGCTGGCATTAACACATGTGACGCACTATTTTTTACTAACAATGCTCTTGCTGACTGACTTTGGCATAATTTCTGCTGCTTTTTATGCCGTTCGGATGGCCTCCGCCTTACCGATTCATCGGAAAATTCTCTACCAGTTTCGCGAAGCGCACCTTTTAATATGGTTTCCACTGCTCGACGCATTTCTGGCTATCTACTACGCGGTTTTTGTGCCGCGCGTTTTAATCTACTCGGATGATCTAATCTCATGGAAGTAATTACGGGCCCCGGCCAGACCCTCTGTCTGCGCCGGGGCTCGCCTTTTATATTTGCGATTTTTGATTTACGAATTACGATTGGTTCAACTTTCACCGGTCGGATAGATCCTTGCCTACTTGTTGAGTTTGTATAAATTGAACACTCCCCATTTCGGAATGGTGAGCCAATTGTAATTCGCAGATCGTAATTCGTAAATCAAACCTATCGTACGAAATTCCGCTCGTACACCGCCTCATTTCCCCGGTCGTCCGTTACCACCAGGCGCAGTTTGTGTTCACCGGGCGCAAGATGCCCATCGAAACGGTGGGTCAGGCGGGCAATTTTCCGGTCAAATTCAAACAAGATCCATTTGCCATCCACGGTGCCCCGGTAACGCAGGCCATCGGCGCGTCCATCGGTGCCAAAATTGTCGGAGATGCGGAAGGCCATGGTTTTTTTGCGTCGCATATCCACACTGAATACAACGGGTTTTATGGTGGGCGGGGTGGTGTCAACCATAATGCAGTAGGTATCGAAATCGCGGACCCGGGTTACCAACATATCGCCGTCCCAGCTGCCGCCGCAGTTGACGGGGCGGCTACGCGTGCGGTAGCGGGCAACTACGGCCTTTTCCCGCAGGTTTTCCGGCAATTCTTCCGGGCGTATGCGCAGGGTGCAGTATTTGTGCAAGGGCGTTGTTTTCAGGTGTGCCTGATGCAGTGCCGAGTATGTGCCGGGCTCGCGGGGGCTGCTGCTGTATTGGAAAAAGAGCGTTTCGTACAAAGCGCCTTTGGGGATGGTCATGGAAAAGCCTTCCATATCAATACGATTTTCCACGTCATAGGGCAATTCGATACAGTCGGGATGCTCTGGTTGTGGTTCTGGTTCACCCCGGTAGGCCCAAAATACCACGGTGGACTGGTTGCCGTTGGCGTCGGCAGCTTTTACGGTAATTTTCGTTGGAATTTCCCTGTACAGCGTTACAGCGCCCAGGCTTTCAGTGCGGGTAAAATTGGCATGATGATCACCGGGCAGCGCAAAACATCGCTGGTACATGGCGCCATTGGTTTCATAGGTAGCGTAGTCGGTATGCGCGTTGAGATAACGGGTTTCGTCGAAGTCGAACTCATCGGCTTTCCAGGCGTAAGCCAGGTCGTCGTTGGCCAGGAGCGTCAGGGCAAACAGGCCGTTTTTATTATGGGTATTCCCGGTAGATTGGTCGTAAGAACGCAGCCCAAAACCGACCCGCCAGGCCGGCAGGCGCACAGTGTCGCCCGGCACGCCATAGGTACCGTCGGGGCGTTGTTCGATCGGAAATGGAAGCGTGGATTGCACTTCCCGGTTTGGGTTTAAGCAATATACCTGCATACCCCGCAACAAAGGCGGAACCGCATCGGGAATTTGGAGCCCGAACAACAGCGGGTTCAGCGGACGTTGATTCGCTGTGCGGCGAATCTCAAAATGCAGGTGCGGACCGCCCGAACTGCCGGTATTACCCATGCGCGCAATCTCCTCGCCCTTTTTTACCTTGTACAAACCGTCTTTTGGAAAAAGATCAACTTCAAAGCGTTCGCGGTTGTACTGGGTTTCCTTGACATATTTTTCAATGGCCGGCGTGAACCGGTCAAGGTGTCCGTACACTGTAGTGTAGCCGTTTGGGTGTTTGATGTACAGCGCTTTGCCGTAGCCGCTTTCGTCCACTTTGATCCGGTCAATAAAGCCGTCTGCCGCGGCAAAAATCGCTTGCCCGGCCTGGCCAGAAACATTGCTGATATCTATGCCGGTATGAAAATGGTTGGCCCGCAGTTCGCCGAAAGTGCCCGATAGCCGGATGCTAGCCGTGCTCACAGGCATGAGAAAGTAATCTTTGGGAAAGGGTTCGTCGGGCACTACCACCGCCGCTTTATTCGGATGACCAAAAGAAAGGGCCGGCAGCAGTCCGACCAAACCCAGCAAAGTACGCAATGGCATGTTCCACATAGCAATCAAGTTTTGGAGAAGGCGAAAGGGTTTTCGAAGGAGCGGGAGTACGGGTGCGGTACAAAGGAAATCCGGGGGGACTACCGCAAATTAAGTACCAAATCAAACTTCTGGACATTTTTCTCGCAGATTTGACGCAGAATAGTTTGCACAGATTTTACACAGAAAATTCTGCGTGAAATCTGTGTGATTTTCTGTGTAAAATCTGTGCGACATAAAAATGTCCAGTAGAGTGGTGCCAAACCCAAATCAGTGTTTGGTGCGCAGGGCCAATTGTCCGGCCTGCAAATCCCAAAAGCCAATCAGGGAGCGTTCGTATGCATTTTTAACGAGGTAGTCCAAAAATAGTTCCCGGGGAATACTTCGGGCGCCCAAACTTTGCAGGTGCTGTGTTTGCTGCTGGCAATCGACCATCCAGAATCCCGCAGCCTGCAAGGCCCGCACCAGGGTAATGAAGCCCGCCTTGGAGGCATTGGCGTGATGGGCAAACATACTTTCGCCAAAAAAAATCCGGCCCAGCGAAATGCCATACAGCCCGCCAACCAGTTTGCCGGCGTTCCACACTTCCACGGAATGCGCGACGCCCTGACGGTGCAATTCGGTATAGCCTTCGATGAATGCCTCCGAAATCCAGGAGCCATCCTGGGCATTTCGCGGCGACTCGGCACAGGTGCGGATGACCTGTTCAAAACAGGTATCCAAACTGTATTCGAATTTGCCCTGATTGAACACGGAGCGCATGCTTTTGTGCACTTTTAGTTCTTCGGGAAACAACACAAACCGCGGGTCGGGCGAATACCAGTAAAAATTACCGTCGGCTTCAAACCAGGGGAAAATGCCGTTTCGATACGCCAATACCAATCGGTCGGGGCTCAGGTCACCACCAACTGCCAACAAGCCGCTGGGTTCGGCCATGGCAGGATGCGGAAAGGATAACTCATGTTCGTTGAGCCAGTAAACGGGCATGCTTGATTGTTGGCTGTTAACGCGGGAACTTAGTCTTCAAGGACGGCAGAAAGACCACGGTCGAGCAGGGCTTCGCACAGCGGAACCAGTTCCTTTTTTGAACCGGTTTTTACCGTGGCTTTACCCTTAAAGTGGA
Organism: Lewinellaceae bacterium; assembly: GCA_020636075.1. Taxonomy (GTDB): domain Bacteria; phylum Bacteroidota; class Bacteroidia; order Chitinophagales; family Saprospiraceae; genus M3007. The sequence goes on from JACJYO010000004.1 coordinate 472,401, forward strand.
TGATAATGGATAATTGTTCGGCCTGTTCGTGGGTATGTTTGAGGATTTCCATGAAGCAATGAATTACCCAGTCGAACGAATTGACATCATCGTTAAACACAATTATATGGGCCGGAAGGTCTGAACTAATGTCGTCTTCCACCAATATGTCTTCCTGTTCTTCCCAGAGTGGATTGGGCATTTTATTTGGAATTTAGGTACGGGTTTCTGGTTAGAAGGTTTCTGGTTATTTACCATTCCGGGAAGGTTTGCAACCAGAAACCTTCTAACCAGAAACCAGGAACCTTAATTATTCAATGTTTTCAGAACGCTGCGCACCGCCTCGAAGTTCGGCAATTCCCCGGCATTTTCCAGCACTTCCGCATAGCGGATCACCCCGTCTTTATCAATCACAAAGGCTGAACGTTTGGAAACGCCTTTCATTTCATACACAAACGTTTTATAGAGGGCATCGTATTTTTTACTCACGGTTTTGTTGAAATCAGAAAGCATGGGGAAATTAAAACCCAGTTCATGCTTCCATTTTTCCAGGGCATAAATACTGTCTACGGAAATCGCCAGCAGTTGAGCATCGAGGGCTTCATATTCTGCCAGGCTGTCGCGCATCAGGCTGAGTTCTTTGGTGCAAACCCCGGTAAATGCAAGGGGGTAAAAGAGTAAGACCACATTTTTGCCGCGAAAGTCGCTGAGTTTGATTTGAGATTTGTCGCTGGCACGGAGGGTAAAATCTGGGGCGGTATCACCGGGATTGAGCATAGTGTGAGAGCAGAATGGTTATAAGCGTCCGCAAAAATAGAAAACTCTGTACGCTTGGCGCATGTTGGAATTTTTCTGCGCGAACCCCGAATGAACCGTTTTGGGTTTGGCAGGGAAATCCCGATATGTTTTTATCCCCGCTGGAGTTGTTTGAGAAACCACTCGCGTTCCGTAAGCACCGGCGCTGTTTCGATTTGCCTGCGAATGGTCTCCATGGCCGGGGTGCTTCCGGGTTTCAGGCTCAGCATTTTGCGCAACATGCGCACAATGGCCTGGTAATTCTCCTTGTGATAACCCAACACTTTTTTGCGGCGCAGGTAAATTTCGATGCTGTCCAACTGGTTTTCCAGCGCGCTGAACTCTTCTTTTTCATAGTAAATTTTGCAGAGCAGGGTTTTGGCCACCAGGTTTTGCAACACATCGTCGTATTCCATGCGCAGGAGGTGCTGCATGGCTTCGGTGTAATTGCCCGTGTCGTAGTAGTACCGGGCCAGGTTGAAGTTCAGCGCGCCTTCGCGGTGATTGGCTGGAAGCAAAGGGGCGTAATCGTGCATAAACCGGAAGGTCCAGTCGTACTCCTGCAGGTTCAAGGCAGTCAGCACAATATTGGTGTAGGTCCAGCGCGACAGGGAGCCGTTTTCCAGCAAGGCGCCATGTTGTAATCCCGACTGGTACAGGTCGAACACATCCCGGAAATAGCGCCCTTCAGCCTGGTTGATCCGACGGATGCAAAAGTTGATGGCGATCAGGTACAGGTCGTGCACCTCTGCCAGCGGAAAAGCCTCCGTATAGTCGTGCAGGAGTTCCTTCAGGCGGCGGAAGTGCCGGTCGCTGGCATCATCGCCGGCCAGGGCATAATACCCGTGGTAAAAAGCCGCCACCGAGGGGGTTTCCAGAAAAGGGTGCCCGTCGAGAAAAGTCAGCATCTGATTGAGCAGGCCTTTTTCATATGCGCGTTTGGACACTGCCTGATGGCTGAGCAGCAGGCAGCCGGTGCGCAGTTTTTCGGTGATGAACGCCACATCCTGCGCATCCGAAAGTTCCTGCAGGTTGAGGCTTTTGGCGCGGCCTTGTTGTTGGGAAAGGTGGAATGCCTCCAGTTGGAGTCGGTAGCCGGTCCGGTGATATTCGGCGCTCCGGTGCGGATCGGCTTCGAGGCGTTTGCGGGCATAGCGTAGCATTCCGGCGCTCAGATCGTCGAGTTGCAGCCTTCGCAAGGCCTCCACCGTCAGCACATGGCTGTCGTGCAACGATGCTTTCCAGGACTCCAGGGCCAAAAATTGTTCCACCGCTTCCAGCAAATAACTGGTCAGGTGGTACAGCCGCCGGTCCGACTCGCCCAGTGCGCGTGCTACCTGTGCGTTATCCAACGCTGCATCCGGCGCATCCTGCAGCCTTGGGCGCAAGTAATCGTACAGCTGCGCTGTGCCGGCATGGGTCACCAGGTAGGGCGAGGCCATGTATTTGTCAAAGGCCTTCAATGTTGCTGGCGATAAACTGCGCAGTATTTGGAGCACAGGGGTATTTTGCATGGCCGGTATTTTGTTGAAATAGTCGCGTTGCTTACAAAATGCAAAACAAATATAAATCTGAAAATTGCTTTAAATATTTTTTATAAAAAATTGATTATCAAATTAAAATTAAAAATTTATTGAAAATATAAACCTGAAAATCCTGAAAAACTGTCTTTGTTCAAGCCATGGCATTCCAGCACTTTTGTACCGTCAAGAATCTGACGAATCAACAAACCTGTATTATCATGAATGTATTTCCGCAATACCTGCGTCCGGCTTTAATCCTCCTGCTCTTTTCACTGGGCGCACAACTGGCCGGGCAATCCTTTCGCAAGGCTTATGCGCCCGACGCCAGTTCCTGTTCCGATTTTACCGAAACTGCCGATGGCGGCTTTTTAATGGTCGGTGGCATTGCTACCGATAACGCACTGTTTTTACAACGTACCGATCAAACGGGCAACATCATCTGGGCTGCCCACCAAAACCTCAACGGCGCCCGGGGCATTGCGGTTTGTGCGGCGCCCGACGGCGGTTTTGCCGTGCTTTGCGAAAATTATTTCGACGGCACGGAACTGCGCAACCTGGTGTTGAAAATCGACGGCGCCGGGGTTACACAGTGGCAAAAAGTACTCGAAAATCCAACCTTGCCCAACGGCTTCCGCGACATCGTGGCCACTAACGGCGGCGGCTACGCAGTGGCAGGGGATGCGCGTACCTTCGTGCCGGTATCGGATTCGCATATCCAACTGCTTCGCCTTGACGAAACAGGGAACATACTTTGGACGCAAACGCTGGGCGATCCCAATGCCGGCAGAGAACTGGCGCTCGGCCTGGTGGAAATGGCCAATGGCGACCTGGTGGTTGCCGGCGAACGTCGCAGTGCTCCAACCATTATGGATGGCTCCGACTTGTTCATGGCGCGTACCGATGCACAGGGTACCGTCCTTTGGCAACGGGAGTACAACAAACCGGACTACCAGAGTGCGCTCGATTTCAAAGTCGATGCAAACGGCAATCTGTTGCTCTTTGGCGAAACCAAACAATCCAATCCGGCTAAAGCGGCCGTGCTAAAAACAGCAGGCGACGGTACGGAGATTTGGTTCCGTGAACCTATGGACATCCTCGACGGTATACCGTCCGGCAATACCAGATATATTCGGAGTTTCATCCTGGATGGAGGTGGAAATGTTTACATTCCTTTCTTGCAGATCAACGACAACCTGTTTACCGATAACTTGAACCTGTTCAAACTAAGTGCTGCCGGCGACTCTGCCTGGACGCGCGAGTCGAATCTGACAGACCTGCCCCTTGCTGCCAGGTATACCACCGATAACCAATTTGCCCTGGTCGGGCGCACCGGGACCGATGCGATTGGTGAAAATGCTGTACTTCTCAAAACCGACTGGAACGGTGGCTTTTTTACCGTATTTAGTACGCTGCAAGGATCGGTTTTTTGGGATGAAAATTTGAATTGTACACTGGACAACCAGGAACCGGTGCCACCGAATATTATTGTCAAGGCGGTCGGGCAATTGGGCGATACCTTGTACACCGTTGTTTCCCCGGCAGGTAGTTACGCTTTTAATTTGAACCCCGATACGTATACCATTACAGCCCGGCCATTGCCTGGCCTTGAAAATCTTTGGACAGCCTGCGATACACCGGTCGTCGTGGTGCCTGCCAATGGGCAGGTGGTACAGGCGCCGCCAATCGGAATTCAAAGTACCGTGGATTGCCCTTACCTGGAGGTTGAACTGGTCGCCGGGCTGATGCGGCGCTGCACGTCGTTCAATTATTACATCAATTACTGCAACAACGGAACCCAAACCGCCACGAATGCAACAGTGCAACTTACCCTGGATCCGCTGTGCGACTACGTGAACAGCACCCTTCCTCTTGTAGGCGTTAGCGGCAATATCCTGACGTTCGACCTGGGCGATTTGGCGCCTGGCCACTGCGACAATTTCAAGGTGCAAGTGATGCTGAGCTGCGGTGCCAACAATGGGCAGACTATTTGCGCCGAAGCGCATATTTACCCCGATAGTAGCTGTCTGCCACCCGATCCCTTGTGGGACGGCTCGCATGTGGAAGTGCAGGCCAGCTGCAATGGCACCGCAGAATTTACCATCACCAATAGCGGCGCCGGCGACATGAACGGTACGGTCAATTATGTGATTATTGAAGACCAGATCATGTACATGCAAGGTAGCGTGCAACTCGATTCCGGCGCCGACAGCACAATTACGATCGCTAACCCCACCGGTAATTCCTACTATATCCGTTCAAGTCAACGACCAGGCCACCCGGGAAACAGCATGCCTGCCGCCGCTGTCGACCTGTGCAACGGACAGTCGAACGGCACCAGCCTTGCCCAGCAACTGGCCCTCAACACCGGCGATCCTTTTCTCGATATTCATTGCGGACAAGTGGTTGGCTCTTATGACCCCAACGATAAGCGCGGCTTTCCGCTGGGCTGGCGCGATGAACACTACCTGGAGGTCGGACAAGAGGTTGAATATATGATCCGCTTTCAAAACACCGGGAACGACACGGCTTTCCTCGTAGTGATCCGCGATGACCTGCCCGCCGAACTCGATCCGGCGACAGTGCGCCCCGGTCCGGCCAGCCACCCTTACAAATTCCAAATGAGCGGCTCCGGTATGTTGCGCTTTACATTTGAAAATATCTTGCTGCCCGACAGCACGACCAATGAACCGGAATCGCACGGTTTTGTAACCTTCCGGGTGGCACAACGCCCGGACCTGCCGTTGGGAACGATCCTCGAAAATACCGCTGCCATTGATTTCGACTTCAATGAACCAGTCATCACCAACACCTGGTTCCACACCATTGGTTACCCCCTGCTGACGTTTACGCTGAACCCACCAACACACAATGCACTGGACTTGCGCATTGCTCCAAACCCTGCAATCAGTTTTGCAGAATTTCAGCTCACGGAAAACGACGCCTACCGCTTCAGCCTGTACGATGCTACCGGCCAACTCGTGCAGCAACGTCACTTTTCCGGTACGCGCTACCGTTTTGAACGCGGGACGTTCCCGGCGGGCTTGTATTTTTTCCGAATGGAAAATATGGCGGGGCGGGCTGCCGGCGGGAAATTGATGTTGAAATAATCCGATTGTCCCAGCCCTAAAGGGCTGGGCTGAGAATGCCCTGAAGGGTTGGACTGAGAACGCCCTTGATGGCCGGGCTGAGAATGCCCAACCGTTAATACAAAACATACTAATCGAATCTATACATTTTTATTCGAGCCGAAATTTTCCTGGCCCACCTTCTTAGCCCAGCCATTCATGGCTGGGACAAAAAAAATGCCTCATCAATCTGCAAAATTTTAAAAAGAAAGATCATGCGTAATCTCCTGAACATATTCTTGCTCCTGGCCTTTTCAAATGCCCTGTCCGGGCAATGCCTACAGTTGCAAAACTGTCCGATGGCGCCGGTTGTATTTTGCGATTCCACGGCCAACGATTCCCTGCAGTGGAATAACGCGCTCTTTGCCGCCCCAACCTACCTCACCAATAATTTGCCGGAGGGGGAAGCCGACCTCTGCTTTGCTGTCAGCGATACCTGTACGGGCGCCAACCTCGACATTCAATACCTCCTGTTTCTCGACCTCGACGGCAATGGCGACCGTGAAACAGTGGTCAGCAGCGCCGACCTGCCGCCTGCAGGAAAGGTCTATTTCGGCAATGCCGGAAATCCCAACTACAGTGGCGGCACGGCAGCGGCATTCGATACCCGGCAGGTGCCTGCCGGAGAACTCTACCAATTTGCCCTTGAAACCAGTGGCGACCCGGCCAACCGTACTGCTTGTATTCGCTGGAATACGGCCAATGCACCCGCAAACTTCGAAACGCCGCAGTTGCCCTACGGCAACCACCTGGTGAAATGGGTAGTGTCGAACGGCCTGGGCGATGTGGATACCTGCACCTACGAAATTCAGGTGGCGGACTGCCAGGCGCCTGTGGTTGGTTGTATCAACGGCCTTTCCGCCAATATTATGCCGACGCACATGATCACCTTATGGTTTTCCGATTTTATGCAGTATACCGCGGATAATGTTACTCCCGAAATTATGCTGGAAACAGGTATTCGGAAAAGATTTTCCGGCACGGGATTTCCGCTCGACAGCATGGGTAACCCGCAGCACAGCATAACATTCGATTGCAGCGAACTGGGTAACCAACAGGTGGAAATCTGGGTGCGCGACCTGGCCGGAAATACCGATTCCTGCATGACTTGGGCACTTATTGAAGATGCGGCCGATTTTTGTGGGAGTGCTTCCCAAGTCTACATCGACGTGCGGGTATGCGCCCGGCAGTGGTGTACGGGGGCTGTTGTATCTGATGTTGCGGTGAGTAACCCAGCCTGGGGAATCCCTGACCCTGACTTTTGGCAGCTGTATTCCGATGGATGTTATATCGCGGAGCGCAATACCCTGATCGCAAACTACGACCTGTCGGTAACCAAAGACGACGATCCGATTAATGGCCTCGATATTCTTGACCTGATAGCGGCTTCCAATCATATCCTTGGGCTGGAGCCCTTGACCAATCCTTATGCCATGGTTGCTGCCGATGTGAACAACAGTCGCAGTATTACCACTTTTGACATTGTGGAGTCGCGGAAGCTGCTGATGGGGGTGTACGATGAATTCCCAAACAGCCCTTCCTGGCGCTTTTTTGATAGCGATGTTGCTTTCCCAAATCCGAACAACCCGTTCCAGGGGATTTTCCCGGAAACCAAGCAACTCATCTTCACGTCAAACGATACCATCCAGGGCGACTACGAGTTTAAGGCGGTCAAAATAGGTGATGTAAACTGTTCCGCTATCCCAAATTTTGCTCCGCAAACGAATGATCGCGCGGTGGCTTATCTGAATTTCCCCGGGCAGTTGCTTGAAGCCGGCGAGACAATCGACTTACCTATCCGCTTCGCGGAAACGGCTACCTGGCTGGGCTTCCAGTTTGGGCTTCAGTTTGATCCGGAAAAATTGGTCCTGGAGGCGGTGTTGCCCGGCAATTTGCCCGGTTGGGATGCGCAAACCACCTTCCAACCGCATCCGGGCCTGCTCAATGTGCTTTGGTTTAACACCGACCCGCAATTACTTTCCCGGGAAAAAACGCTGTGCACCTTGCGCCTGCGTGCCCTGACTCCGGTGGATTTGAGAACGGCGTTGCAACTGGCCACCGGGCGCCTGCGTGCTGAAGCATTCACCGGAGCATCGGAAGCCCGCAACCTGCAACTGCAATTCAGCCCGGTAACAACAACGGCAATCCGGATCGGCCAACCCCAGCCAAACCCTGCCACAACGGGCGCTCAACTCCAACTCGAACTCCCGGAACCCATGCCGGTTCAACTCGATCTGTGGGATGGGCAGGGGCGCCTGGTTTGGAGCCAAAATTTGCAAGGCCAAGCCGGATTTCAAACCCTGGATTTCCCGGAAGCAGCCTTCAAAGTAGCGGGAGTATACTTGTGGCGGCTTGCAGCCGGCACGGAGGTACGCAGCGGGCGTTTGGTGATCCAGCCCTGAGTTTTTTTTTACCACGGAGGCACGGAGGACATAGAGTTTTCCGCCATCGGCGGATTTTTTAATTTGACAGGATTTGCATGAAAAACAGGATTAAACACCGCAATCTTGAACATCTTGTAAATCCTGTCTTAATAATTTTCGCCGAAGTCGGAAAACTCCGTGTCCTCTGTGCCTCCGTGGTGAACTAACCAGCCCCCAAACCGAAAACCTCCATCTTCCGCTCAATCTGCTCCAGCAACCAGTCCCGGTGATAAATAGCGGTAGCCTCAGGCAAAGCCTTTTTGAGCGCGGGCAATTGGCCGGCTTCCGGCTTGTCGATCTTGGCCAACTTTCGGGTGAAGTCAACAAACCGCCGGGCCTGCTGCTTCATTTGCGGGCTGAGCAATCCCTGGCGCAAGAGGTACACCCGGTAGGCTTCGAGGTGCGAAAGCAGTAACTCGATTTCGCCGGTCTCATAATAAATGCGGGTGAGCAGGTTGCGAATGGTCACGGCAAGCAGCACATTGGGCGGATTGACCTGGTTGAGCAGCACCTGGGCCCGGTCATATTCGCCCAGGTGGTAGTGGTACTGGCCTTGGGCGATGCGGGTGACATCGTCGGCATACGTTTCGGGTAAACGCTTGCGGTATTGCCGGATAAATTCGTTGACCCAATCAGCTTGCCCGGTGCGCAGGCCGGTGTTCACAAGGTTGATAAACCGCCAGGGCGACAGTTCGCCGTTTTCAAACAACAAGCCGTTTGCCAGCAGTTTTTTATTGATTTCCAGGTATTCGATGGAAAACTCCGGCGCATTTTCCCGATTGATCCGCCGGGTGCAGTAGTTCAGCAACCCGGTGTACAGCTGTTTCCGTTCCGGCTCGTTGAAACGGTTTTCATGCTCTGCCAACAGATTTTTTAAATGAAAAAAATGGGCGGTGTTTTCCGGTTCCTTCACCAGCTGAATACCGGCAAGGTAGATTTGGGCGGTTGGATTCAGTGGTCGGTCGTTGTTTAGCAGGTATTCCAGCACCCGGTCGCCCAGTTCCCACTGGTAGTGCACGTTGAGCACGTATTCGCTGGCGGCCATGGCCCAGCCGTAGCGCAGTTTTTCCACCAAATAAAAATCGTCGAGCGCGTCGGAGGCTTCCTGCAGGGTTTGATGAAACTGGTGTTGTTGCAGGTCGGTATGGTCGTACCGAATGGCTTTTAGCCGGAAGGCGTTGAGGTAATGACTGGCATTGCGCAGCGGATTTTTTTCCAGGGCTTGCACCGCTTTGTCCAGGGCAAATTTGTAGTGCCGGGGCAAGGCATCGGGGTCGAATACCTGCAACAGGGCCATGGCTTCCTCCAGATCGTCGGCCCGAAAATGCTCGATGGACAGAAAGGCTTCGGCCAGTTGCTGCAACTGGTTCATGAGGTAGGTGAGCCGTTGGGCCGTCAGCGGCTTGTCGGATTTGAATGATTGAAGTACAGTGGCTTTTTTCAGGGCGGGGTTTTGAAAATCGGGGGCATGCCTGGCCAGGAAGTCGAAAAACAGCGGCAACTCAGCCGAATGGTTGAAATACGGCGACTCCAGAAAGTCCCGAAACCGGGTCAGTTGGCGGCCGGAAAGGTGGCGTAACACATCGATGAGCTTGCTCTGGCGCATACCGTATTGGCGCTAATTTGCTAACTTTCGGAACAAATTCAACCCAATGCTTATGAAAACAGGACTTTGTTTGCTGCTCTTTTTGCCTTTTGCCCTGCAGGCACAACTCCTGCGCCCCGGCGACGCCAACAACGACGGCAGGGTTGATCACCTCGATGTATTGGCCATTGGCCTCAGCTTCGGCCAGGAAGGCCCACCGCGAGAGCCGCCTTTCCAGGGGATCGACTGGATGCTCAAGCCGTTCGAGCTCTGGCCCGGCGGCCTGCCCGGCACTATGGTCAATTATGGCTTTTCCGATTGCGATGGCGACGGCTTGGTAACCGTGGAAGATGTCGAAGCGTTGCAAATGAATTACGACAGCACCCACATGGACAGCCAGCCGCCGCCCCTGCCCTGGACACCGCCGGACACCGCTTTTCTTTCCGCACTGCCCCGGCTGGTATTCACCTTCGATCCCGATACTGCCACGGTGCAGGATACGCTCTACCTCCATATTTTTTACGAACATCCATTTGGACTACCTCTGGAGGATTCGCCGCTGGGTGTGGCATTTACCCTTGAATTTGACGAAACGCTGGTCAAAGACAGCCTGACGGTGGTGTTCTTCCCGGATACGGTGAGCGACCTGCTGTTTGCTGCCGGTGCTACCGGATTTGCCGATGCGCGTGCTGTGCCGCCAGGCATGGTCGAGTACGGGGCCGCCGGAAAAGGGCAGCCGGCGCTGACGTTTTCGCGCCCGCTCGGTGTGGTGCGGTTTATTATCGAGGATATCATCGTGCGGCCCGACACCTTCTGGACGGACTTCAAGGTCGACGTTGCCAAACCGGTTATGATCAATGCCAAGGAGCAGATCATGCAATTTGGAGTGCTCGTCGATGACGTGGTGCTGTTTCAGGAATTGTCGGCTGTGCCACCGCCACCTGCGCCGCTGTCGGTACGGGTATATCCTTCCCCGGTATTGGATGTGCTGCACATGGAATCAACGGAATCGCCGTTGGCGCGCGTCCGGATTTTTGATGTATTTGGAAAACGGGTTGTCGACCGGGAAATGCAGGGGCAGCGTCAGGTTGACTTGTCTGCCACCAGTTGGCCCCCTGGATTTTATTGGGTAAACATGTTGGGTGAAAACGGCCGGTTCGCGGTGCAGAACCTGGTTAAACTCTAGGTTTTGCAATGTTTCAGGATGAACAGCAAATACCTATTGCGGAGTCTGACCATTTTTCAAATTTCAAATTTTTCCTCTCCAATTTCAAATAGCAATTACCGCAAACCTTCATTTGAAATGGGAAAAGATATCCCCCGTAAACACCCCAAACCAGCCGTTTCATCCAATTTTTTCTAAAAAAAGGCGCTCGCATATGATTTTCCCGGTAGTGAACAAACAGCCACTGTCATGTACTACCGCGAATATCAGCCACACCCCAGTCTCCAGCCTTTCGTGGAAAACTATTGGATCCTGCGCACAGAAGCCGGAAAGGAAGAGGTGGTTGTGCCCGACGGGAACACCAGTCTGATGTTTTTGAGCACCGGGGTAAAACGCCTCGATATTGAAAAACAAACCACATTGCAAACGGGTAAAAATGCCGTGGTCGTCGGGCAAAAAAGCCGGCCGGTGCTGTACCAGTTCGACCCCGGCCCTGCTTTGGAAACCATTGGAGTGCGCTTCCGGCCGGCGGGCCTGCCTGCGTTTACTCAAATGCCCATGGTCCGGTTGCGCGACCAGGTAATTTCGGCGACCGAAATTTTTGAACAGGGCTTACAGCAGGCAACTACACAAGTAACGCTGACCGGTGGTCGGCGTAAGGGTTTGCAGCAGGCAACTGCACAAGTAACGCTGACCGGTGGTCGGCGTAAGGGTTTGCAGCAGGAAACTGCACAAGTAACGCTGACCGGTGGTCGGCGTACCTTGGTGGATACCCTGAACCGGTTTTTAATACAAAATTTGCAAACGCAACAACTGCATCACCACAGTGCCATGCAAATGACCGAGCACATCATCCGGTGCCAGGGCCAATACCGGGCTGCCGATTGCATGCAGCGTTTTCACCTGTCGGAACGCCAGATCGAGCGCCTGTTCCGGCAGTTTGTCGGGCTTACGCCCAAAACATTCGCCCGGATCGTGCGCTTCAACCACACCATTGTCTGCCACCAGCGCCAAACCGGCCTGCGGCTCACCGACCTGGCCTACGTCAACGGTTATTTCGACCAAATGCACTTCGTCAAGGAGGTGAAATCGTTTACCCTGAAAACACCCAAACAGTACTTCCGCTACAGCGCCGAAGCCTGGTCGCAACCACTTTGTGCCTTGCTCGATAAACGATTTGTACGCTGATACGGGCACTTTAGCCCGCTGCCGCTGCTCCTGATCGAGCGGTCGGATTTTTACTATGCTCCGGTTTTGCTCCTGCTGATTTTTGTATCACTATTCCGGCCATATGCCATGGGTAGTCGCTTCCAGCCTGCCTTCCTCCGCCAGTTGCGGGGAGGGCGTTTTGGAACGATCCGGCCGGTTTTTTAACCACTCAAACTATGCAATCAAAAGCACTACTCCTCGTCCCATACCTTTTGGCCGCGGCCTTGCAACTTGCCGCGCAAACCAGTTTTCATGGCCTTATAACCGACGTCAAGGGCGGCCCGCTCGAATTTGTGAACGTGACCCTGTATACTGTTTCCGACAGCAGCCTGGTCAAAGGCGGCCTGACAGATGCTGCCGGTAAGTACGAACTGGACCCCGTTCCGGCGGGAACATACTTCGTACGGGCGGCACTGTTGGGCTTCACTACCACCACTTCCGAGCCGGTAAGCGCTTCCGGCGCATTGATGGAAGTAACTACCCTGGCCTTGCCGGAGCAGACGGCGAGTTTGAACGAAGTGACCGTAGTGGCCGAAAAACCCTTCATCGAACGGCGGCTTGACCGGCTGATCGTCAACGTGGAAAACAGCATCGTGAGCGCGGGGGCTTCAGCATTGGAGGTATTGGAGCGTTCGCCCAACGTGCAAATCGATCAGGAGGGCAACATCAGCTTGCGCGGGCGCCGCGGCGTGATCGTAATGCTCGACGACAAGCGCCTGCAACTCACCGGCGCCGAACTGGCCAATTTGCTGCACGGGATGCCTTCTTCTTCGATCGAATTGATTGAAATTATCACCAACCCTTCGGCCAAATACGACGCCGAAGGCAGTGCCGGCATTATCAACCTGCGCACCAAAAAGAACAAAAATCTGGGTACCAACGGCAGCGTATCGCTTTCGGCAGGGCGCGGGAAATTTGGTAAAGCCAATGCCGGATTTGACGTGAACCACCGCACGGCGCGATGGAATGTATTTGCCGGCTACAATTTCAGTTACAACAAGTATTTCAACAACCTGGAGCTGTTTCGGAAGTTTAGCGAAAACGGCGTGGTGCAGCAGATCTACGACCAGGATAACTTCGTGGCATTCCCCTTCCACACGCAGACACCCCGCCTGGGTGTTGATTTTTTCCCTTCGGAAAAAACGACTATTGGTGTGCTGTTCACCGGGGTGCGCAACCAGTTCAAGCCCAGCGCCGACAACGAATCGTACATCCTCGACCCCAACGAAAACATCACCGGCCGGTTTACCACGACCAACCGTTCGGAAGACGACTGGTACAACGGCGCTGTCAACCTGAACTTCAAACACCGCTTTGGCGCTGAAAAGGGTGAACTAAGTGCCGACCTCGACTATGCCCGCTATGGCAATGCGACTGACCAATTGTTCAACACCTTCCACTACGACAGCGAAGACAATCCGCTCGGGGTCGATTACCTGCGCGGCGACATCAGCGGCACCCTCGACCTGTATGCCGCTAAGGCCGATTTCTCCCGTCCGCTTGGGGCGTCCGGGAAAATCGAGGCCGGGGTAAAGTCCAGCCTGGTGCGTACCGACAACGACCTGAAATATTTTATCCGCGAAAACGGCGAAGAGTTGCTCGATATGGGCCAGAGCAATCATTTTCTGTACGACGAGAACATCAACGCGGCCTACCTCAACTGGAGTCGCGAGTGGGGCAAGTGGAACCTTCAGGCCGGCTTGCGCGGCGAGCAAACTGTGGCCGACGGCTTACAACTGACCACCGACAGCGCTTTCCACCGCAATTATTTCCAGTTGTTTCCCAGTGCGTTTATCAACTACAAGGCCTCCGAAAAACACCTTTGGGGCATTTCCGTCAGTCGCCGTATCAACCGGCCCAATTACCAGCAGCTCAATCCATTCCGTTCCTTTGTGGACCCCACCACCGTCCGCGCCGGCAACCCTTTCCTGAAACCGCAATTAACCTATGCTTTCGAACTGACGCACACCTTCAATCAGCGCCTGAATACTACACTGAGTTACAGCATCACCAGCGACAACATCACCTATGCCCTCCTGCAAAACGACCAGGAGCGCTACACCGTGGTCACCAACGTCAATATCGAACGCTACGAGAACGTCAGCCTGTCCATGAATGCGCCGTTTTCGCTGACAAAATGGTGGACGCTGAATGCCGATATGACCATCTGGTGGCACCGCTTCAGTGGCGCGATTTCCGGTTTCGATCTCAACCAGTCGAGCCCGGCCGTGTACTTCAACGGGACCAATACCTTCCGGCTGTCCGGCGGTTGGACGCTGGAACTCGGCGGCTTTTGGCACAACCGGCACGTGTATTCCATTTCCACCATCGACCCGATGTGGTCGGTGAAGGCCGGGCTCCAAAAAACGCTGTGGGAAGGTCGCGGTACCCTTCGGCTCAATGTGCGTGATATTTTCTACCGCAGTTGGCCGCGCGGCAGCACCGACTGGGGTAATATTGACGAGATCTTCGAAAGCAAGCGGGAAACCCGGGTGGGGACCCTGGCGTTTTCCTATCGCTTCGGTAAAAAAACGGTGCAGCAAGCCCGCCGCCGCCAATCGGGCGCCGAAGAGGAAAAACGGCGGGCGTCTACGGGGGGAGGGTAGGCACTTGTATTTTTCAAATTTTCAATTTCCAATTGGACATTTCAAATCAAAAGGATGATCCCGATAGGGGCAGTTTCATGAATTTGAAATGTCAAATTGGAAAAGAAAAATTTGAAAAGTCTCAGCCCACCGGTCCCCTTCTCAGCCCACCGGTTCACCGGTGGGAAACGTATATAAAAGCGCCAATTCCCGAGCCGCCAAATACCCCTCCAGCCCTTCCTGCTCCAGTGCAAGCAAGGCTTCAAAACTCCCGTTGGTTTCCACCCAGTGGCGCAGTTGATCGGTGCCATTGAGCAGGTCGATGGGGAGCAGGATTTCTTCATATTCGAAAGGCGGTTGCCGCCATTGGAACGCGGGGCCAAGCGTTTGGTACCATTCGCGGAGCAGCAGCTGTCCGGTTTGCCAGGGTTTGAAGGTTCGGCGGTCGTGGATGTGCAGTTGGAAACCGCCGCATACCGCGTCCTGGTGTTTATCGAACGTGGGTTGAAAATACAGCGGGCGGAGGCTGAAGCCTTCCAGTTGGTATTTTTGAAAAAGTGCTTCCAAGTGCGGCAGGAGCGCATGTGGTTGTAAATCCGGATGTCCGAACAGTTCGAAGGGGCGGGTCGTGCCGCGACCTTCCGAGAGGTTGGTGCCTTCCAGGACAACCGTGGCCGGGAAAACCTGCGCTGTTTTGATGTGCGGCATATTGGGTGATGGAAACACCCAGGGGAGTTGGGTTTCGTTGAAATACATGTCCCGCTTCCAGCCCTGCATGGGAATAACCTCGAGCACAGCCTCGATCCCCCATTGTTGGACGGCCATGCGCGCCAGTTCCCCGATTGTCAGGCCGTGGCGCATGGGGAGCGGGTGCAGACCGATAAACGATTTAAATCGGAGGTCGAGCATATTGCCTTCCACGTTGAGGCCATTGAGCGGATTGGGGCGGTCGAGCACCAGCACTTCGATGCCAAGTTTTCCACAGGCTTCAATCAACAGCGTCATGGTGTACACAAACGTGTAGGCCCGGCACCCGACATCTTGCAGGTCAATAATAACCTGGTCGATCCCTTCCAGCATGGCGGGCGTGGGCGTGCGGGTTTCGGAATAGAGGCTGTACACCGGCAATTGAAAATAAGGATGGATGAAATGATCGGACTCGATCATATTGTCCTGCGCTTCCGCAAACAGGCCGTGTTGCGGCGAGAACACCGCTTTGAGCCGGTTCCCAAACAAATTTTTCAGCAGGGCAAGCCCTTCGCGACAGTGCTGGTCTACCGACGCGTTGTGGCACAGGTAGGCAATGTTTCCCGTACATTTTTGTTGCAACGCAGGCTCGGTGAGCAGGCGGTCTAATCCGGTTAAAGTAGGCATGGCAGCAAGCGGACGTAATTTTTTTACCAATTTTTATTGAAAACAAATATCCCGTTTAAGAAAGTTTCATGCATTTGAACGGTCAAATTGGAGATTTTAAATTGGAAAAGTAAGTGTTTGGCGGGTTAATATTTCAGGTTGATGGCGGCGTTGTTTTTCCCCTGAAAACGTGCTTGAAAATTAAACGAAGCCTATCTGCCCAATTTTTATTTTTGCCAGACAATCATAACGATCAACCACACTACCCATGAAAAGTCTCAAGGACAGACTAAAAAACAACAGCCGGAACATTTCCATCAGTATTTTCATCATTTTCATCACCCTGTCTACCCTGTCGGCCTTTTACCCGTCGGAGCATCCGGAGGGTGGAACGTTTGATGCCGGTACTATTGCTTTTATGCTTTCGGCTTCCGGCCTGGTATTGTTGATGACACCGGGCCTTTCGTTTTTTTATGGCGGTATGGTCAATGCGCGCAGCATCATTTCCACGATGCTGCAAAGTTTTGTGGCGCTGGGTATTGTGTCGTTGCTCTGGTATGTGGTTGGGTTTAGCCTGGCTTTTGGCGATGATATTTATGGCGTCATCGGCAATCCGGGTACTTTTTTATTTTTCGACGGCGTAGGTCTGGCTGCGCACGGTCGAATGGCTACGGGGCTGCCGTTTGTGTTGTTTGCAGCCTTCCAGTTGAAATTTGCCATCATCACGCCGGCGCTTATTACCGGATCTTTTGCCGAACGCGTTCGGTTTTGGGGCTATGTGATCTTTGTTTGCCTGTTTTCGTTGCTGATCTATTGTCCGTTGGCGCACATGACCTGGCACCCCGACGGCTTGTTTTTTAAAATGGGCGTCCTGGATTTTGCCGGAGGCACGGTGGTGCATATTTCGGCGGGATTTGCCGCCTTGGCCGGAGCCATGTTCCTGGGGCGTCGCAAGTCGCATATCGAACAAAAAGGCCATACTACCGTGAATGTACCCTACGTCATTTTAGGCACCGGCTTGCTCTGGTTCGGTTGGTTTGGCTTCAATGCCGGCAGCGCCCTTGAGTCGAACAGCCTGGCCGTGCTTGCCTTTATTAACACCAACCTGGCCTCCGCTTCGGCTATGCTGGCGTGGATGTTGTTCGACATTGTGCGCGGCAAAAAAGTATCGGCAGTGGGCGCCTGCGTGGCGGCAGTCGTTGGTCTGGTGGCTATTACACCGGCGGCCGGATATGTCAGTTTTGGCAGCAGCCTGTTTATCGGTGTGGTCGCCGCTATCGTTTGTAATCTGGCAGTGCACTGGAAAACAAAATCCGACCTCGACGACACGCTGGACGTTTTTCCCTGCCACGGTGTCGGCGGGATTGTCGGCATGCTGCTCACCGCAGTTTTTGCTACTGAGGGCGGCCTGATCACCGGCCAAACCACCTTGTTCCTGCATCATTTGCTTGCGCTGGTGCTGGTTAGTGCCTTCACCTTTTTTGGCTCTTACCTGCTTTACAAGTTGGTGGCAACATTTACACCGCTTCGCGTGACGGAGGAAGAAGAAGCCATGGGTTTGGATATTTCTCAACACGAGGAATCAGTGTTTCTACAGGGTAAAAGTTTTTCGCGGTAACTGTTTCCAAAGCGTTTTTGCTGCACCGGCAGTTTGGCAACCTGACATCCCGGGTATGCATCTGAATTGGTTTGTTAATTTTTTAAAACAACAAAAAGTTTATAAAATTACATTTTTGTTTTAAAAATACACATCTTTGCTTCCTGTTAAGTTCAGGTTCATTATTCGACCTTTTTTTTAAAACAAAAAACTGCACTGCACCACCTTCTAGCCTGTAATTTTTTTATCCTTATGCAAAAACTATCCTTCTCCATTGACATCAATGCCCCCAATACCCGCGTATGGAAAACCCTTTGGAACGACGTCAGTTACCGCCAGTGGACGGCGGTTTTCCACGAAGGCTCTCATGCCCAAAGCGACTGGAAAGAAGGCAGCAAAATCCTGTTCCTTGGACCCAACGGCGATGGTATGTCGAGCCGTATTGCCCGGCTTATTCCAAACGAATTCATGTCATTTGAGCACCTTGGAGAGATCAAAAACGGGGTGGAAGACTTGTCCAAAGACTGGGCCGGAGCACTCGAAAACTACCGCCTCCGGCCAACGGATTCCGGCACCGAGCTGACCGTTGAAATTGATATGGACGACAACTTTGCCGAATATTTTCAGAGTACTTTCCCGAAGGCGCTTGCAAGCGTAAAGGCACTTGCCGAGGCACAGGCAATCACTCCGTTTCTTTGGTTTGACCAGCAGGCGGAAGAAGCTGCCGGTTTTTACGTATCTGTTTTTAAAAATTCGACTATCGGCAATGTAACGCGCAATGGTGCGGCAGTGATAGCCATCGATTTTTCACTGGGCGGGCAGCAGTTTAGCGCCCTTAACGGCGGCCCGCACTTTAAATTCAACCCCGCTGTTTCATTTTACACCGTTTTTGAAACCGGGGAAGAACTGGATGCTGCCTGGCAAAAACTGTCGGACGGCGGGTCGGCGCTGATGCCATTGGGGGAATATCCCTGGAATAAAAAATACGGTTGGCTGCAAGACCGTTACGGACTGTCGTGGCAACTGGCCCTGGGCAAGATCAGCGAAATCGGGCAACGCATCACGCCAGCCCTGATGTTCACCGGCGACCAGCAAGGCCGGGCGGAGGAAGCCATTGAGCGTTACAGCGCAACTTTTAAAAATTCAGCCACAAAACTGGTGGCTCGCTACGAAGACGGCGATGGCGATCCGGCTGTGGGAACCGTGAAACACGCACAGTTTCGCCTTGATGGAAATATGTTCATCGCTATGGATAGCAGCATCATGCACGGATTTGGCTTCAATGAAGCGGTGTCGTTTTTCGTGCACTGTACCGACCAACAGGAGGTGGATTACTACTGGGAAAAACTTACCGCCGACGGCGGGACGGAAGGCCAGTGCGGCTGGCTGAAGGATACTTTCGGGGTGTCGTGGCAGATCGTCCCGGATGCCCTGCTCAAGTTGCTCTCCGATCCCGACCCTGCACGGGCGCAACGCGCCATGGGCGCCATGATGCAAATGCAAAAGATCGATATTGCACAACTCCACAAGGCCGCCGATAACGAATCTAAAACCATTATTACCATACAAACAACCGTGGCTGCTCCCCTGGAAAAAGTGTGGGATTGTTGGACGAAACCCGAACATGTGATGCATTGGAACAATGCTTCGGACGACTGGCATACGCCCCGGGCAGAAAATGACTTGCGACCGGGTGGTACGTTCAGTTATCGCATGGAAGCCCGCGACGGCAGTGCAGGCTTCGACTTTGGAGGCACCTATAGCCGGGTGGAAGCGCCCCAACGTATCGAATACGCCATCGGTGACGGCCGGCGGGTGCAGGTTACCTTTTCTGAAACCGATGCCGGTACCTTCGTGATGGAAAGTTTTGAGGCTGAAACCATGCACCCGGTGGAAATGCAGCGGGATGGCTGGCAAGCAATTTTGGAGAATTTTAAGCGGTATGCGGAGGGGAAGTAGTTCCCCTTTAGGCTCCTTTAGTTCAATAGAATTTTCAAGGTTTACCTATAAAAAATGCCTAATTTTGGAAAAATTTCTTGCAATGGAGTTCAAGCATATTATTTCCAACCCAGCTATTTTAGGTGGTAAACCGGTCGTTCGCGGAAGCCGCATTAGCGTGCAATTGATTTTGGAATGGTTGGCTTCCGGGGCAACTATTCAAGACATTGTGCTGAAATACCCACATTTGACAGAAGACGGTGTTCGGGAGGCGATTTTATATGCTTCTCATTTTTTAGACAACGAAATCCTTATCGAAGTAGAATCCCCGCTTCATGAAAATAAGTGACTTCCCACGCACTACCGGACATTTTTCTCGCAGATTTTACACAGATTAGTTTGCACAGATTTTACACAGAAAATTCTGCGTGAAATCTGCGTGATTTTCTGTGTGAAATCTGCGAGAAAAATGTCCGGTAGTATGGACTTTCCGTTACTTAAGGATGAAAATATTGACCCTGATTTATCTATTCCCCGGGCGCGGCGCCAATACTAATCTGCAACAACAACCCTTGCAAGGCCATTTCTAAAATTCCAACATTGTTGGAACGGCGGGGCGATCAGGGCTCCGGTTTTATTGATAAAACCATTTTTCCCATCTTCAAACTCAACATATGCAACGCCGCCTTTAAAATTCAGGGCCGACTTGTAAACAGGTTCAACTACAATATTGCCCTGCTTATTTATGAACCCAAACTTTCCGTCAATCTTGACAACGGATAATCCCTCCTGGAACCCGTAGCGCCAATCAGGATCAAACGAAAATGGAATGACCACCTCATTCTTTCTGTTTATAAATCCGATTTTACCTTCTTTTTGAACAGGCGCTAAATTTTCGGAAAACTTGGTTGCGCCCTCGTATTCAAATGGAATAACGATCGTATTTGCAGTGTCTATAAATCCCCATTTGCCTCCCATTTTTGCTGCAACCAATCCCTCTGTAAAATCCCATTTTAATTCATCATATTCCAATGGGATAACCTCTATGCCTTTATTATTTACAAAGCCCTGCTTTCTGTTCTTTGATACCCAGCATAAACCCTGTGAAAAGTACCCGGCAAGTCCTGTATACTCCGGTTGGATCAGCACTGTACCATCAATATGGATCAGGCCCAACTTGGATGGTTTGGTACCCGAAGGCAGGCTGTCTTGAAAGCCTTTGAATATCAGCGCTGATTCGAAAACAGGGTTGTAGGTCAAAATAACGTTGTTGTCAAAAACCGGTTCCCCAAGCGCGTCGATCAACAACCAGGTACCGTCTTTATTTACCGCGGCGTATCCTTCATTAAAAAAACCTGCTGATTGATAGATAAGTGGAATAACAATTTCTCCCTCAGGGTTTATGTATCCCCATTTTCCGTCTTTCAGCGCCAGCCCCAATTCGTTGTTATACCAGTATGTTTGATCAAATTGAGGAAATAATCGCTCTTGGCCGTTTTTATCGATATAGCCGCAAACACTGTCTTTTACAATATTGGCTCTGTTTTCGAAAAAATCGCTGCCGTGGGAATACTGTGGTTCTATAATAAATTTACCCGTTGGGTCGATATACCCAAACCTGGCTGTGCTGTCTTTCGATGTCGAAAGCCCAAGCATAAAATCCAGATGGTCAACCTGAAATATCGTTAGCTGAGACTGCGACCAAATAGAAACGGTTGTGAAAAGGAGGCAAAATGCAATGGATAGGTTTTTCATGTTAAATTATTGAATTAGGTTTAGAGTTTTCCTCTTTGAGGAAGAGGATATGAGTTATAAAATTGAGATTACACTGGTTTTCACCTCCCCCGCGTCCACCAAAAATAAAACGGTACCCCGGTCAGCATCAGCACCACCCCCAACCCGGCCTCGCGCGGGCTATTGATACAGGTGATCACGATTAGCGCCACGCAAAACAAGACGAACAGTGCCGGCACGATCGGATACCCCCATACCCGGTAAGGTCGTTCTGTTTCCGGTTCCCGGATGCGCATAACAAAAACGCCAAACGCCGTTGCGCCATAGAAGAAAAAGGCTGCGAAAATGAGCATGTCGGTTAGCTGATCAAAAGTACCAGACAAAACCAGCAGGCAGGCCCAAACGCCTTGCATCCAGAGTGCGGGGTTGGGCGTGTGGTATTTCGGGTGGATTTCTGCTGCACGTTTGAAAAACAAGCCGTCGCGGGCCATGGCGTAATACACGCGGGGCGGCATGAGGATGGTTGCATTGGTGCAGCCCAGGGTTGTGATGAGGATGATGAGCGAAATCAGCGTAACCCCCGTAGGCCCGGCAAAGTACCGGATCACGGCAATCGCAGCGATCTCGTTTTGGTCTTGCTGTACACGGATGATCTCGTCGATGGGCATGACGTACAAGTAGGTGAAGTTCACCAGGGCATAGGCGCCCATGATGATCAGCAGGCCGGCGCCCAGGGCGAGTGGCAGGTTGCGGTGCGGGTTTTTGATCTCACCGCCCAGAAATCCCACCGTATTCCAGCCTTCATAAGCCCAAAAAGCAGCCAGTAACGCGGCAAAAAGGGCTTTGATAAAGGTGAAATCCGACCAGTCGCGGAGCACGAAGTTTACCGAAGGTGTCCGAAAATTCTCAAAACTTCCGCCACCGAAAAACAGCCCGGAAACTACAATCAACCCCAGGCTGAGGATCACAAAACGCGTGATCCAGGTACTCAGGCCCGCTCCGCCACGCAGACCCCGGGCATTCAGCATAGTTAGGGCTATTATGAGCAGCATGCACACGGCTTTCACGCCGGCGTTTTCGAAGGGTTTGAACACCAGAAACTCGATGTTTTCGATGGATTCCGGTAAATGCGGCAGCGGCACCATCGCATTGAGCGATTGCGTGAACACGTACGCAATGCCTGCAATAGCCCCGGTTTTGATCACGGCGAAGGTGGTCCAACCCCAAATGAAGGCCATGAATTTGCCATAGATTTTCCGGAAATACACATACTCGCCCCCGGAGTCGGCCAGCATGCCGGCTATCTCGGCATTACTCAGGGCGCCGCAAAGGCTGATGATGCCGGCTAATACCCAGGCAACCAACACCAGGTCGGGCGACATTAACTGCTCCGACATCGGGCCTACTTTTTTGTAGACCCCTGAACCAATGACCGAACTAACGACGAGAATGGTGGCAGCCCCCAAACTGAGGCTGCGGACGAGTTGACCTTGTTGTTTCTCCATGATCGAACAAACGTAGCGAAGATTTTTGGAATTTATTCACCACGGAGGCATGGAGCGCACGGAGGCATCTTACTCGTCCTACGACTCGAAGTCGTAGGACGAGTGCCCGCATGAGCCGGCAGACATACGAGACATGGAGGCCACGGAGCGAAACTGTTTTAATTGGCAAGGGCTACTACCCGCCGGCTTTATAAAATGCCAGGCCGTTCGGTCGCTCCATGGCGCCACCGTCGAGATAAACGCCAATGGCGCTGCCGGTGCTTGCGTTCAGTTTTTGAATGATATTGCGATACCAGTCACAGGCATATAGATAACCATCAGGCCCGATGGCTACGCCTTCAAGGCGGGCAAAACCTGAAGCAAATTCGCTGTCAAAGACCAGCCCGCCAGGTTCGTTCCGAAATTTTTTGATAGAGCCGGAATCCCAGTCTGCCACCAGCAGGTCGCCTCCCGGATTGAACCACAAGTTGGAAGGCCCCTTGAGTTGATCGGGTGAAATAACGACGCCCAGGAAGGTGCCGTCGGGGCTGAATTTGCGCACATCTTTGGAGAAAAAACAAGCGACGTAAAGATTGCCATCGGAATCCCAACTATGTCCTAGGGGGCCGGCTTGCGGGCCGGTGCAGTCGCGGTCAAAAACGCCGGATTGCGCATGGAAGCGCACCACGCTGCTTTGGTCTTCCCCCCATTGGCTGACGTAGAGGTAGCCGTCGGGGGCAAAACTGATTTTGGTCGGATTCTTCAGTTCATAACCGCTGGTAAAATTTTCCAGAAAAGCACCGGTTGCCGGATCGAATTTCAGGATATGGCGAGTCTGAAGCGAACTGACATACAACATGCCGTCGGGGCCGATGACTACGTCCTGCGTTTCGTTTCCGATCTGTTCCTTACCGAATTCGCCGAGGTAAGCCCCGGTGAAAGCGTTGAAACGCTTGACGGTCCCGGTGTTCCGGCTGCTGACGAACAACTCGTAACCCTTCAAAGTCCTCGGAAGTTGCGCTTGCTTCTCCGAAATCCGGTTGAACCAAATGATGAATGGATTTCCGTCGCCGCCGCTGACGGTAACACGTAAGATCTGATCGTCCTGAAACCAGTATTCAATTTTTTGTGGAAAATCGTGTTTCGGATTTTCAAAGGTCCAGGAGTTTGTTGTGAAAAAAGTCATCGGGAAGTCGATGGTGGCACTATCGTTCTGATTGAGCACGGTAGCCTGGTAAACGATGCTACCATCCGGTTGCCGGACAATGCGCAGGTACTCGGTGATTTGTTTTTCACCGTCGGCATTTTGGCGATAGCCTTCGCCGAGCATGGCTGTCGGCGCGGCCATTTCCCACTTTTCGAAACTGGCTTTTCCCTGGTTTTTCCAGAGGCCGGTAAGTTGTTGGAGGCCATCCCAGGGGCCTTGTTGCGCCTGGAGTTGACTTGCGAGCCCTGCCACCAACACGAGGAGGAGCAGGTTTTTCAATGTAGTTTTCATCATAGACTATGTTTTGCGCGGCAAAATTGACAGGATAAACAGAAAAGACGTGTTATTGCCCTGTAAAATCCTGTTAATTCTGTCCAAATGCCATCAAATGCCGGATGGTTGCAATGTGGTGGTCATCGTGTTCAGCCACAAAATACATCAGGTCGATCATGCGCATGGGTTTCAGTAAGCGCGGATGCAGGGCTGTGGCAGATTCCAACACTGTGCTATTCTTCGTGCAAAGCGCCACCAGTTTGTGCCGCTCGGCGGCAAATTCGGCGAGTAATTTTTCTACCGGCACGGCATTGTGTCCGGCTTCATGGGTTTTGCGATTATTCAGGTCGGCCGGTCGCATCGTCTTTTCACCGTTGGCAATATCGTGAATGCGTCCATACCAAAGCGGCTCAAGATCGATCAAGTGCCCAATATTTTCCTGGGCCGACCACTGTCCATCGGGCTGGTGAGCCAATTGCCTTGATGAAAAACTCCGGCTCAGGTTGTACAAACGCACCGGCGTATCGCGGAGGCGTTCGAGCAGCCCCTGCGGGGATACGCTGAGGTGTTCGAAATCGAATGGGCGTTCAAACCACCTTCCGGGGTGGAGCGCCGGCGCCGGTTTTTGCTGTTCGGAAGGGACAACATCCTCATAAAAAAAGATGGCGTTTCGGTTCGGGTCGTACAAACCAAATTCATTGGTGCCCCAGGGGGTGTTTTCCCGGAACGCATCCGGCGCTATTGAGCCCCGTTCTACAAATTCCTTGAACAGCGGTCCAATATTTTCCACCTGGATCCGGGTTGCCGAGCCGTTCATTTGAGCCATATCGTCCGGCCATTGAAATTGCAAATGGAGGTAGAGGCCCTGCCGGCCAAGGACTGCGTAATCGACGCGGTTATGCTTGGGATCGGTATTGCTGAAGAATTCCCGAAAACCCAATTTTTCTGTATGCCAGGCTATGTCGCGGGCGACATCGGTGGACGGGAGTACGGGGTTCATGTGGCAAAAGGTTGTGTGCATATTTTATCTTTTTTCCCAGGGATGAATCCCTGGGCTAAGAAGTTGCTGCAAGGAGGGGGATTTCTGCTTGCTAAAATCAACGCTTTATCTTCCCTTTTCTCAGCCCAGGGATTCATCCCTGGGAAATTGAAATTAAATTAAAATAAATCTGTTTGCTTTGGGAGTATTGGGCAAAATATAGAGTTGAATGCGCTTTTTTTGTTTCAAAAGTAGGTAGTTCATCAACACCCCCAATTATATGGCGCATTCCAATGTCCGCCTCTGGATTCATGCCGTTTTTGCAATCAAGTACCGGGAGGCTCAGATTTTACCTTCCATTGAACCGGAAGTGCACCGTTTATTATTTGATCAACTTGTAGCCACCGGTTGTTTTGTGGATTGTATGAACGGTATTCCCGATCATATTCACCTGTTATTTCGACTTAATCCGAAACGTTCCGTTGCTGAAGTCATCGGTACAATCAAAGGAGGAAGTTCACATAGCATTAATCAAAGTGATTTACTCCCTACTAAGTTTGCCTGGCAAAACGGGTATTCTGCTTTTTCGGTTAGTGAATCTAAAATACCGATCGTCCGCCGCTATATCGAGCGTCAGAAGGTTCACCATCTGGGCGAAGATTTTGCACAGGAACTTGCTTGGCTGGAACGCTTACATGGCATACTTCCGGATGGCTCTCCTCCTGATTCCCAGGGATGAATCCCTGGGCTAAGAAGGTGCTGTAAGGAGGAGAATTTCCACGTGTTCCCATAAACGCTTCATTTTTTCGTTTCCCAGGGATGAATCCCTGGGCTAAGAAGTCGTTGTAATGAGGAGAATTTCCATGTGTTCCAATCAACGATTCATGTTCCCTTTTCTCAGCCCAGGGATTCATCCCTGGGAAAATTATTTAGGGTTTCACCCCTCCGAAAAATACCGCCTCTAACCAGCATTTACCCTGCACTTGCAACCTTTAGTCGAATGCCGGCATCCGACCTACGTAGGCTTTCGTACTTTGTCTTGCACTAAAAATTAGGTTATGAAAAAACAACTTCCCCTCTTTTTATTTCTGCTATTGACACTGTTTTGCCTGGAACCGTTGGCAGCGCAGAATGCAATTAACTCCGAATTTAAATCATCAACCATCGAGCAACTTAGCCAACTGCTGAATGAACATTATGTCTTCCCGGAGGTGGCTGAAAAAACAGGCGCCCATTTGCGCAAGCAACTAAAAGCCGGTGCTTTCGACAAAATTACGGATATGCCCACCTTTGCCGATGCCCTCACCAAGGAAGTTCAATCGGTCAACCACGACAAGCACATGCGCGTCCGCCCGGCCCCCGGGCAGCGCGTTGCCGATGACGCACTACCTGAAAAAATGCTGGAAAACCAACTGCTGCGGCTCGCGCGTCAACAAACCGACATGGCCGGATTTCGGGAGGCCAAGCGACTCGATGGCAATATTGGCTACCTCGATCTGCGCGGTTTTGCCGGTCGTCTGCGTGGCGCTCCGGTGGCCGATCGTTACATGGGCCTGCTTGCCGGCAGCGACGCAATTATCATCGACCTTCGCAAAAACGGTGGCGGCGATCCCGCTATGGTGCAGTACCTGTGCAGCTATTTTTTCGGCGAAAAAACACACCTGAACAGCCTCTACTGGCGCGAAGGAGACCGGACCGAAGACTTTTGGACGCTTGCTGAAGTGGGTGGCCAAAAAATGGCGGATGTGCCTGTGTTCATCCTGACCAGCAATTTCACCTTCTCCGCAGCCGAAGAATTTTGCTACAACATGCAAACCCGGAAACGGGCAATTCTCGTCGGCGAAACCACCGGCGGTGGCGCCAACCCTGGCGGCACGTTTCCAATTAACGCAGACCTGGGCGTGTTCATTCCTACCGGCCGTGCCATCAATCCGGTGACCCAAACCAACTGGGAAGGCACGGGTGTTGTGCCGGAAGTAAAAACTACCGCCGAAGAAGCGCTGACTAAAGCCATTGAACTGGCAACTGAAGCCGCGACAGCACGCCGGGAGAACGTAGCGCAGGCGCAAAAAATACTGGTCGGCAATTTGACAGACCAACTCGGCGCTTTTAAACCCGGTGCTTCCGAAGAACCGCTTTTCGAACAATTGAAAAGTTGCTGCGCAACCGGGCTGCTGGATGAAATGGGCATCAATGGCATGGGCTATGCCTACCTGATGGAATTTAAAAAACCGGAAACGGCAGAGGCCATTTTCAAATGCAATACCCGGCTCTTCCCCGAATCGGCCAATGTGTACGACAGCTATGCCGAAACTCTGTTGACCAATGGTAAAAAAGCCGAAGCGCTGGCCAACTACAAAAAGGCAGTATCGGTGGCCGAAACCAACGGCGACCCGAACACGGATATGTTCCGGGCCAACCTGAAAGCTGCAGAAGAGCGGGCTGAAGTGAAGCGGCCGTAATTAATTCACCACGGAGGCACGGAGTACACGGAGTTGAAAAACTTTTTCCGTGTACTCCGTGCCTCCGTAGTGTAAAAAATAAAACCATGATCAGTAACTACCTCGCCATTGCCTGGCGCAACCTCAAACGCCAGCCCGGCTATGCCGCACTCAATATCCTCGGCCTGACGATCGGAATTGCCTCAGCCCTGTTCATCCTGCTTTACCTGGCGGAAGAAACCCGCTATGATGCTTACCATGAAAAAGCGGACCGCATCGTTCGGGTGAGTGCCGAGATCAACGAACCCGACGACCATTTTTTCTGGTCGACCACTCAGGTGCCGCTGGCGCCAACGCTGAAGGCTGAATTCCCGGAAGTAGAGGAATATGTTCGTTTCATCCCGAACGGCCGCACGCGCCTGCAGCGCGGCGAGCAGTTTTTCTTTGATGAAAAAGTGTTCGTGGCTGATTCGACGGTCTTCGATGTATTCACCTTCGATTTATTGATGGGTGAAGCCGCCACGGCCCTGAAGGAACCCAACTCCATCGTGCTTTGCAAAAGCCTGGCCGACCGCATTTTTGGGAATACCAACCCGGTTGGCGAATTTCTTAAAACACCCTCCGGACGGGAATACAAGGTGACGGGCGTTTACCGCGACATGCCGAAACATTCCCACCTCATCGCCAATGCGCTGATCTCGGCCAATAGTATCCCGTTTTTTATGAATCCCGACCCGGGCGCCTGGGGCAGTTTCAACAATTACAGCTACGTGCTGCTGCGCGAAGGCGCCGACCCGGAAGCATTCAAAGCCAAATTGCCGGCAATTATCGACAAGTACGTGGCCGTCATCTTTGACCAGTTCAACATCAAGGTGCAATACCAAACCATCGCGCTCAGGGATATTCACCTGTACTCCAGTTTTGAAGGCGAACCGGAACCAACCGGCGAGGCGGGTTTTCTGTACATTTTCGGGCTGGTCGCGCTTTTTCTGGTGCTCATTGCCAGTATCAATTACATGAATCTGGCCACCGCACGCGGCATCCGGCGTTCATTGGAAGTTGGTATCCGCAAAGTATTAGGTTCGGGCAGGCGGCAGCTGATGGTCCAATTTCTGTTGGAATCGCTACTGTTCACTGCCTTTGCCGTTCTGCTGAGCGTCCTGCTGGTAGTGGTGCTTTTGCCGCTGTTCAACCAGGCGTTCGACTTGCAGTTGGACCTGTCACTGCTCTGGTCGGCGCCGGTGGTGGCTGGCCTGTTTGGCATCGTGGTGCTCACGGGCATTCTCGGCGGCAGTTACCCGGCATTTTTCCTTTCGGGTTTTCAGCCGATCAAGGTACTGAAAGGCATGCTCACCCGGGGGTCCGGCAATCCCAACCTGCGTCGAACATTGGTCACCCTGCAATTTGCTATCACGTTGTTCATGCTTGTCGGCGCAGGGGTGATCTTCGATCAAATGCATTACCTGCGCACCAAAGACCTGGGCTTCGACAAAGAACATGTGCTGACTTTCACGCTGGAAGGCCGCGAGGCGCGCGAGAAGTTTGGCATTTTAAAAGAAAAACTGCTGCAAAACCCGCTGGTCACCGCAGTCGGAAGCAGCGGCTCCACCCCCGGCCAGGGCATGCCCAAAAACGTGATGAACATGGAAACAGCCTCCGGCAAAATGGATCAGTTTGGCGTGGACCTCTACGGGATCGACTACAACTACCTGTCCACCATGGGCATGAAAATGGCAGCCGGGCGCCCGCTGAGTCCCGAACGCAGTACCGACTCCACCGAGGCTGTGCTGGTCAACGAAGCTATGGTCCGTCGCATGGGCTGGGCCGACCCCATCGGACGCAAGGTGCAGTTTGGTACCAACGATACCATCCCGATGCGTTACGTGGTGGGTGTGGTGAAGGATTTTCACCAGCAATCGCTGTATGAGCCTATCGAGGCGCTGTTGTTTTACCCCGATTTTGATAACGACTATGTTCAGGTGCGGCTCAATCCCCGAAGCGCGCAGGACCTGACCCAAGCCATAACTTTCGCTGAAAGGAGTTGGAATGAGACCTTCCCGAATACCCCTTTTGAATATGATTTTGTAGATTCGGCCTTCATGGAACTCTACGCCGCCGATCAGATGCGCGGCAAAATTTTTACCCTGTTTGGGGTGCTCATGATTTTCATTACCTGTCTCGGGCTACTGGGCCTGGCTTCCTTCACGGCTGAACAGCGCACCAAGGAAATCGGCATTCGGAAAGTGCTCGGCGCCAACTACACCGACCTGGTATATTTGTTGACCCGCAATTACCTGTTGCTGGTGACCATCGCAGCTATTCCGGCCTTTGTTGCCGGCTGGTATTTTATGGAAAAATGGCTGGGCACCTTTGCTTTTCACACGGAGATCAACTTCCTGTTTTTTGCATTGGCTTTGCTGAGCATTATTTTGATTGCCTTGGCGACCACCGGTTTTCATGCATTGAAGGCGGCATTGGCAAATCCGGTCAGGTCGTTGCGGAGTGAGTGACCGCCACTTACTTCATGGGTGAGATGGTATGCACTTTTCCAATTTCCAATTTCAAATTGGACCTTTCAAATCAAAGAAACTTCACAAAACGGCGAGATCCATTCAATTTGAAATTTGAAAAGAAAAATTTGAAATTGGGAAAGTGCAAACCCCTCAAGGCGTGGGCTCTCCGTATCGCAGATGCACCACTTTCGCACGCCCTTTTTCAAAAACAGTCACCAGAAACAGGTGGTCGTACTGGCTTTCCGGCAATTGAAAAAAGCCGTTGGTGCCGGTGAGCGCGTTCAAAAGTTCAGGCACGGTGTTGGAATGTCCAACCACCAATACAGTGCCCTGTTTGTATTGTGCCAGGGCGCCGTCGGCTAATTGATCTGGTGCAAAGGCATTGTAAGTTTGAATACCGAGGCTCTTGTCGGCCGCGACGGGCTGAGCGGTTTGGCGGGTCCGGTTAAAATTGGTGGAGTACACGGCGTCGAGCGGCACCTCTTTCAGGACGCGGACCAATTCAGCGGCCCGGTCCTGCCCGGCAGTGCTCAGGCCGGGATCTGTGCCGATGCCCGTCGTTTCGGCATGGCGCAGGATGATGAAAGTTGTGGCAGTATCCCGGATAAATTCGGTGAGCATCAACGTATCGGTGAGTTGCACTACCACGGTGTCGACCTGAGTTACAACCAGCGTATCGGTTTTGAGGATCGTTTCTGTGATAACCTGGGGCTCTTTTTCGCAGCTAAAAAGCAGAGAAATACCCACGAGGGCCAGTATGGCGAGTAGTTTCATGAATTGTTTTGTTAAGTATTGAAGGTCCTAAGGTACGAAATGATCAATTCGGGCATTCGTACGTATCTACCAATAGATCGAAAGTGCTTTTGACCGTCCGGTTTTCGATACATCTTGTCGTGAATTTGTCCGCAGGTAGAACCAGAATCCGCACCTTTGTTTGGCAAACCCACCCACTCCCATGTCTACAAAAAAAACATACACCGGCAGCCAGCGCGTGCGCAAAGCATACTGGACCGCCACGGTCGTCATGCTCAGCTACGGCTGGCTCATGCTGCGCGGCAAAATTTTCGGGAAAGGCTACTACGAAAAACGCATTCTCGCCTTGCACATCCGCAATGCCGAGCGGGTAAAAAAAGCGATTCTTCAACTCAATGGCCTCTTCATCAAGATCGGCCAGATGCTGTCCATCCTCAGCAATTTCCTGCCCGAAGCCTTCCAAAAACCTCTCGAGGAACTCCAGGATCGCATTCCACCCCGCCCATACAGCGAAGTGCGCGAACGCCTGGAACAAGAATTCGGCAAAGCCCCCGAACAATGCTTTGCCCGCTTCGAAGAAACGCCAGTGGCTGCGGCATCCATAGGCCAGGTGCACCGCGCCCAACTGCCCGACGGCACCGAAGTAGCCGTCAAAGTGCAACACGCCGACATCGAAGCAGTTGCCCGCCTCGACCTGGAAATTATCCGGCGGCTGACCCGGCTGATCAGTTTTTTCTTTAGCATCCGCGGGATGGACTACATGTACAGCCAGCTGCGCCAGATGATCGAGGAAGAACTCGATTTTGGCCGCGAAGCGCAGTCCATGCAACAAATTGCCGAAAACCTGAAAGACGAAGCGCGGCTCACCGTGCCCAAAGTGCACGCGGCCTTTTCTACCACCCGGGTGCTCACGACCACCTGGCACACCGGCGCCAAAATCGGCAACCTCGCCCAACTCGACGCCTGGCAGATCGACCGCCGCGACCTGGCCGCCCGCCTGGTGCACGCATACTGCCACATGTTGTTCAAAGACGGCTTTTACCATGCCGACCCCCACCCTGGCAATATCCTCATCGAGCCGGATGGCACCCTGGTTTTGCTCGACTTCGGCGCTACCAGCCGCCTCAGCAACGCCATGCGCGAAGGCATTCCGCAACTCATCGAAGCGGCAGTCAAAAACGACACTACCGGCATGATCGACGCCTGCCGCACCATGGGCTTTATTGCCGAAGGGCGCGAGGCCGAGCAAATGGCTGAAAAAATGATAGCCGCATTGCGCAATTTTTTACAAAATGAAGTCAAGTTCGAAGGGCTCAATTTCCGCGACATCGAGGTCAAACCGTTCGACAACAGCCTGTTCCGCCTGATCCAGGAGGTCGGTTTCAGCGGTATCTCCGGCACGGTGCAGGTGCCAAAAGATTACGTACTGCTCAACCGCATGCTTACGCTCCTGCTTGGTCTTTGCAACACGCTCGATCCTAAATTCAACCCGCTCGAAGTGGTGCGTCCCTATGCCCAGGATTTTGTGCTTGGCCAGCGCGGCGACATGCTGACGTTTGTCCGCAACCTCCTGCAAAATACCCTCACTACTGCTCTGGCCTTGCCCGACGAATTGCACAAAACCCTGCAACTGGCCCGACGTGGCCGCCTTGAAATGCTCAATCCCGATGTGCGGTACAGTGCCCGGCTATTGTACCTGGCCGTGCAACAGATTTTGTTCGCGCTGTTGATGCTGGCAGCGGGTTGGCTGGGCTTACACTTTTCAGCAGCGGCGGATGTGGTGTCGGCGCGCTGGGCGTTTGGCGCAGCCGGTTTATTTGGATTGTTGTTGTTGCGGGCCTGGCGGCAGGGTAGTCGCCTGTAACCCCGTCTGTTAGACGGGGTAAAAGAAAAAACCGAAATCTTCCCAAAATTCGGTAGATCCCAGTTTTGCCGGGATGCCGGTGGGAGTTTTGTTTTTTACCCCGTCTAACAGACGGGGTTACAGGGGAAACAAGACCGGAATCAACAAACTTGCCAGCAGCCAGAACAGTAAATTCAACGGTGCGCCGACCCGGAAAAAATCGCGGAAACTGTAGTTTCCCGCAGCATATACCATCGTGTTGGTTTGGTAGCCGATGGGCGTCATGAAACTTGCGGAGGCGGCAAACGTGATGGCCATTAAAAATGGTTTGGGCGAAGCCTGCATGGAGTTGGCCAGAGAAATCACGATGGGCGCCAGCACCACCACGGTTGCATTGTTTGACATGACGCTGGTCAGCAAGGTGGCGATGAGGTACAAGGCGCTAAGCACCACTACAGGCCCAAATGCGCCACCGAGATTGATAATTTGGTCGGCCAGCAATTGTGCGGCGCCTGTTTTTTCCAGGGCTGCGCCCAAACTCAGCGACCCGGCCAATAGCAAGATCACTTTCCAGCTGATGCTTTTGTAGGCATCTTCGGGCGAAACAATGCGTAGCATGATCAACAACAGGCAGCCGAGCAGGGAAGCCGTAACGATCGGCAAAATATTTAGTGTGGCAGTGAGCATCACGGCAATCACCGTTCCCGAAGCCAACAGCGCTTCTTTGCTGGAAAAACGCGTTTGATCGCTGTGGTTGATGACGAACAGATCGGGAAAATTTTTGTGCATGATCTCCGACTTATCGCGCGGCGAAGTCAACAGCAGGCAATCGCCCGCGGCCAACTTCCAATGGCTGATCTGTTTGGTGATCAACCCTTTCCGGCCGCGCACCCCCAGGAAGTAGGCGCCAAACCGGGCTTCAAAATCTATATCGTTCAGCTTGACGCCCGAAAGCTCCGAATTGGGTAGTACCACCACTTCATGCAGCACCAGTTCGCTGTTTGGATCAACCGAAAGTTCCCGGTCGAGTAAAGGGCGCACGGCTACACTTTTTCGGCGTTTGAGTTTGCGGATTTTGTCGAGGTTGCCCATAACCTTCAGGGTATCGCCTTCCTCCAGGGTGAAATTTTCAGGTGGTGAAAAAAAACGCCGGTTCCCGCGTTTGATCTGGATAATCTCAAGGGCAAGGTCAGCTACCAGTGGCGCAGTGCGGATCGATTTGCCAATGGAAGCGGCGCCTTTGAGCAGGACCACATTGGTGATGTAGTCGCTGAGATGGTATTTGTCTTCATAATGTGCGCTGCCGCCGGGGCGTTCGGGCAGGAGCCGCAAGCCGATGACCAGCAGATAAATAATGCCAGCTACCAAAAAGACAAGTCCCAGTTTCGTCATTTCAAACATGCCGAATGCGCCCAGTCCGTTGGCTTCGGCGTAGTCGCTCACCAGGATATTCGTGGAGGTACCGATGAGGGTACAGGTGCCGCCAAAAATGGAGGCGAAGGACAGCGGGATGAGCAGCTTTTCCGGACTGGCCCGGATCGAACGTGCACAGCTCAGCACGACCGGAATAAACAGGGCGACCACAGGTGTATTGTTGATAAACGCCGATAAAAACGCCACAAAAACCAGCATGGAAATAATGCCAAGCCAATAGTTGCGGCGGAATAATTTTTCCAAAAAAAGGGTAACCGGGTTTAGTGCGCCGCTCCGTTCAATTCCGGCACTGAGCACAAACATAGCAGCCACCGTAGCAACAGCAGTATTGCTGAAACCGGCAATACCTTCCTGAGGAGTCAGGATACCCGAAAGCACCAGGCCGCTAATGATCAGCATGGCCGTCACATCGACAGGGAGCAGCTCGGTGGCAAACAGAACGACTGCCCCGAGCAAAATAATTAGGGTAATGATGATCGTTATGGTCATGCCTGATTTTCCCGTTCAAAAAATTTGTACCGGAAGAACGTACAATTTTTTTGAAAACCGGAAAACAGATCGCAGCTATTTAAAAGCCCCCTACATTTGCGCCGAAATGAACGATAAACAACGGGCTTACCTGGCTTTACATTTTTGTGTGTTTTTGTGGGGATTCACGGCCATCCTGGGCAAACTGATCACCTTACCTACCTTGTCGCTGGTATGGTGGCGGGTATTGTTGAGCTGTGTGGCACTGTGGTGGTTTTTGCCTAAAGCACAGCTGCGCGGCTTACCACGGCGGGTCATTTGGCAAATGCTGGGTATTGGCGCCATGGTGGGGGTGCACTGGTTGTGTTTTTACGGGGCGATCAAATTGTCCAACGCCTCCATTGCCGTAGCTTCGACAGCCACCACTTCGTTCTTTGCCGCGCTGATTGAGCCGCTGCTCCTGCGCCAGTCGGTAAAATGGTATGAATTGGCCCTGGGCATTTTGATCCTGCCCGGTATGGCGCTGGTGGTGGGCAACATCGACCTGAGCATGCGCGCCGGATTTATAGCCGGTTTGGTAGCCGCCTTGCTGGCCGCAGTTTTTACAGCCTTGAACAAACAAATGATCGACAAGAGCGCCCCGCCGCCACTGCCCATGAGTTTTTTCGAATTATTTGGCGCACTGGCTGTTTGCTCGCTGGCCTTGCCGGTTGTTTTGGGACTCAATCCGGAACTGCGCATTGCCCCTGATGGTTGGGATTGGTTGTGGATGATCCTGCTCGCCTGGGTTTGTACGCTTTTGCCGTATTACCTTACTTTGCAGGCCATGCGGCACATCACCGCTTTCGCCACCAACCTGACGATCAACCTGGAACCGGTGTACGGCGTTTTGCTGGCCGGATTTATTTTTCACGAACATAAAGACCTCAAACCGGGTTTTTATCTTGGGGTCGGGATTATCCTGATTGCCGTTTTCAGTCATCCGTTCTTGAAAAAGCGGTTTGAAAAACCGAAGAAAGAACGCCCGGAAATACTGGATGTGGACATTTAAACCGCACTATGTTACTTAAGGCACTTTTTACCATACTTGCCATCCTTTGGATCATACAGGCCTTGCGCCCATACATGGGGGTTCAACAAGGGCCAAACCTGCGCTACAAACAAGCGCCGCCGAAAAACGACCGGAATGACGACGACGATGAAGGGGAATACATTGATTACGAAGAAATTAAATAAGCACTGTGCCAAGCCGCATGCATACCGTTTCAGAAACTAACTTCAAACTGCCCGGCCAAACGGGCTTTTACCGCGGCAAAGTCCGCGATGTCTACACCCTCGGCGATCGCCTGATCATGGTTGCCAGCGACCGGATCTCGGCCTTTGACCATGTGTTGCCCCGGGCTATTCCTTACAAGGGCGCTGTGCTCAACCAACTGGCTGCCCATTTTCTGGAGGCCACCCGCGACATTTGCCCCAACTGGCTGATCAGCAACCCCGATCCCAATGTGGCTATCGGGCACCGCTGTGAGCCTTTGCGCGTCGAAATGGTGATCCGCGGTTATCTGGCCGGGCATGCAGCGCGTACCTACGCCTCCGGCAAACGCGAACTGTGTGGTGTGCCGCTTCCGGAGGGTATGCAGGAAAACGATCCTTTCCCGGAGCCCATCATTACCCCCAGCACCAAGGCAGAAGAGGGCCACGATGAAGACATTTCCCGGGAGGCTATTTTGGCCGAAGGCCTGGTCGGCGCCGAAGATTACGCGCAATTGGAAGCCTATACCCGCGCGTTATTTCAACGGGGGACGGAAATGGCCGCCCGGCGCGGACTTATTTTGGTTGACACCAAATATGAATTTGGGATAAAAGACGGCCAGGTGCTATTGATGGATGAAATTCACACGCCCGACAGCTCCCGGTATTTTTACGCCGAAGGCTATGCCGAACGGCAGGCGCTTGGCGAAAAACAGCGCCAACTGAGCAAAGAATTCGTGCGCGAATGGCTCATGGAACACGGTTTTCAGGGAAAAACGGGGCAGCAAATGCCGGTTATGCCCGATGCTTTTGTCGCAGAAATTTCCGATCGCTACATCGAACTTTTTGAAAAGCTTACCGGAAGGTCCTTCTCGAAAGGCCAAACAACCGACCCGCTTGCCCGGATCGAGCGGAATATTTTAAATGCCTTGTAGCAGTCATTTCTACGATTCCTCTCCTTCAGAGTTTTGAAAATGACCCTGAAGCCATAATCTTTGTGTATACCAAATTTCGAATGGTATAAAATTCGCTTCAACTTTCAAGCACTGGATGCTTACTAATCTGCAACGATCCGTTGTCGATTTTTGCAACCAAGCCGTGGGACAACCTTTTGAAAATCTTCTGTTTTAGAAGGTTTTCCTGGTGTTCCACGGTTTTTTTTTACATTTTACCCGTACCCTGCGTTTGGGCTGTTAAAAAGTCGTTTGCCGGCAAAGCATCTTCATTGCTATCGCTATCCAAAATCGGGGTCAGGGTAAAATGTTGAAAACTATTTTAATTTTAATTGTGCCTTCTGTTCATATTTTCCGCAAAACCAGAAATCATGAATGTGTCAAATTTGAAAATCCCGTTCAATGTGCCGTTTGATGCGACAGCGGCTTACAGCCAAATCCTGAGCACTTCCTTCGACGCAACCAAATTATTTTCCGGTGTTTACGCTGCCAAGGTGCGTGCGCATTTTCTGGAAAGTTGCC
Source organism: Lewinellaceae bacterium (assembly GCA_020636075.1). Lineage (GTDB taxonomy): Bacteria > Bacteroidota > Bacteroidia > Chitinophagales > Saprospiraceae > M3007. Next base: position 509,533 of record JACJYO010000004.1, read on the forward strand.
AGGCGAAAGAGGTCGTGCTTACCGGAGCCTGCACCCATGCCCTGGAGCTGGCAGCCTTATTGCTCAAACTACAACCCGGCGATGAGGTGATCGTGCCGGCTTATACCTACGTCTCATCAGCTAATGCGTTTGAACTTTTTGGGGCAAAAGTCATCTTCTGCGACTCGCTCCCCGATTCCCCCAACATGGACATGGCCCAGTTGGAATCCCTGATCACGCCAAAAACAAGAGCGGTGGTTGTGGTGCATTATGCCGGTATAAGCGTGGATATGGATAAATTACTCAAGCTAACCCGGGAGCGGGGTGTCCTGCTGATCGAAGACGCTGCGCAAGGTGTCCATGCTTTTTACAAAAACAAACCATTGGGTTCTTTCGGCGACTTAGCCGTGTTGTCGTTTCACGAAACAAAAAACGTAACCTGCGGCCAGGGGGGCGCCCTGTTGATCAACAACCCGAAGTTCATAGACCGGGCCATTGTTTTGAAAAATGTAGGTACCAACCGGCACCGTTTTTTCCTGGGGCTGGAAGATAAATACACCTGGATCGACTCGGGTTCGGTGATTAATCTGCCGGAACTCTGTTGCGCCTATTTGTATCCGCAATTGGTCGATGTGGCTGCAATCACTCAGAAAAGGGTGCAGTTGTGGCAAAATTATTACGATGCCCTTTTACCACTCGCCAAAGATGGGTGTTTTACCCTGCCTGCATTGCATAAATACAATAAGCACAACGGGCATATTTTCTTTATTTGCTTAAACAGCAAAAGTGATCGCGATGACTTGTTGGGATATATGAAAGACCAGGGCGTGATTGCTACCTTTCACTATGCAGGGTTGCACCAAAGCCCTTATTATACCCAAAAATACGGGGAACAGCCTCGGCTGCCCAACGCGGAAAAATTTTCGGACAGGTTGCTTCGGTTACCGCTGTACGCTGCGTTAACGGCGACGGAGCAGGACTATGTGGTTAAAATGTTGAGGCAATTTTTTGAAAGACAAAAAGGGCAAACCAAACCGACGCCCAGTGCACGGCAAAAAACGGTAGTTTCCGGTTAATGCTGCTTTGGCACTTAGGACTTGCCCAGGGTTTCATCACTGGCCTCCAAACGGCTAATTTTATTCCATGCTGCGTTAATTTCTTACCGGATTGCCCTCATACGGCTCCACGCTAAAGCGTGGCTTGCCTGAAATAAAATTCCCCTGTTTTCGGCTCAGTTTGAAAACCTGGACAAGTTCTTATACAGCCTGAATATACCCGCCGTGTACCCATTTGTTGGCCCCGATTCGGTACCAGCCATCGCGGCTGGTCTCCAGGAGTTCGACGATATCGCCCAGGTCTAGGCGATCGACCCGCGGAAATGCCGTGGACGGTCCTGAACGCACATTCAGAAAAGTGGAAGTGACCTTCCCGCGACGGGTAAGTGCAACCGGCGCCGGCGCTGCAGAGGCAAGCTCCTGAATATAGGCTGCATAGGCATATTGGCCGGTGGCGATGCGCCAGAACCCGGAAACATTCTCCAACAGATTGACCACATCGCCCTGATTCAACCGGCCCACTTTGGCATAGGCTGTGGACGGTCCTGAGCGCACATTCAAATACGTGGACGTGACCCTGCCACGCCGGGTACCCGATGCCGGCGTCGTGACCGGAGGCGTCGTCACCGGAGGTGTCGTCACCACACCACCACTACTACTCCCGCTACTGCTGCTTCCGCCGGCCAGCGAGCTCGCAAGTTGTACCGCGCGCAGGGCATTGATGCGGCCATAGCCGTAAAAATCGGAGTGCCCCCTGGAATCATATGTGCCGGACGGCCCGATCTTGTCGGTACTTTTTTGCAGGATATTTCGGATGTCGGCAACCATCAGGTTGGGATTGGCGGTAAGCATCAGGGCGCAAATGCCCGCTGCTAACGGCGCCGAACTGGAAGTGCCGCCAAAGCCGCTGGTATAACCCAGCACGACCGAACGGCCATCGGTCCCCAGGTCGCAGGTAGCCGTGGTAATTCCGACGCCCGCATCGCCGTTCGACGGCGCGCAGAGGAAGGCATTCGATCCGTAAAAAGAATAACTCGACCGCTGATCCAGGCTGTTGGAAGCTGTGATGCAAAACCCATCCGGGTGCGCGGCGAAATCGCTTACCGCCCGGGGCATGTAATTGGTGGACGGGTTGGCATTGCCAGCGGCAAAAAACATGGGAATACCTTTTCCGCCACGGCCTTCACGCGCCACACGGCGCAGGTAATTGGTGATATAGGTTGATAGCGGCATCGCCTGCGGGTAGCCCAGGCTGCATGAAATAACATCGGCGCCGTTGAGCATGGCATGCTCGAAAGCATTTTTAATAGCGCTGTCGCTCAGGACTTCCAGTTTGATCAGCATGAGCTTGGCATTGGGGGCGGCGCCCATTATTCCCTGCACATCCCAGGCGCCGGCAGCCACTGCAGCGCAGGAAGTACCGTGGCTGGCTACGCCAAAGGTGCCGTTTCCGTAGCTGACATAGGGTGAAACATCGGTGTTGCGGTTGACGGCATTGAACGGGCTCCTGATTTTGTAGCCATCGCCGCGCAACTGCGGGTGATCGGTGGCAAAACCGGTATCAATCACGGCAATTTTCAGGTTGCTGTCGCCAAGACTGCCGAGGTAACGCCAGGCTTCCCGCACTTTGGCATCGGCACCGCGCCGGAAATGGGAAGCTGCGTACAGGGAGTTGGGCACATCAATGGCGGGGATCGCCTGCCCATCGTTTTCATGGTGCCATTGGGTATTGGTAAAGCGACCAGTCGGCACGGCAAAATCGCGTGTGACCGGGGTAGTAACGAACTCCGGTTCGGCAACAGCCACCAATTCGTTTTCCTGGAGTTGCATGGCACATTTGATGGGGTTGGGCGACAAGGGCGTCACACTTACCCGGTAAGCGCCGGGCCCAACAACTTCTTTGATGCTGAGGCCCATGGATTCCATCAGTTCATGCTGGGCAAGTTCGTCAGCGCCGGCTTCAAATTCGATGTAGAGATTGCCGGTCGGAATAAGCGGTGCATCTTCTTCGCCTTCAACATGCCAGACGTGGGTACCTACTGCTACTTCGGGTTGCGCGCGCAGGTCATCCAGTTTTTTTCCGATATCGCGCTTGCTGGAAACCAGTTCGAAGCCTTTGAAATCGGGAGGCGGGGCGGCACCTGAACGCTTTTCGGCGCTTTTGCGTTCGCGCGCTTCCGTGTATTGCACGGCGGCTTCGGTGTCGCTTTTTGTCACATTGATCTTGACGCCGCCGTAGGTAAAGGTGGCTTTATCTGCTTTTTTCTTGGTCATAGCTGGCTGGTGTTTGAAGTTCAACGTTTAGGACCGAAGTGCATTGTTAGGCAACCCAGCCAAAGTTGAAAATTTGTCTGTAAAGATCGTATTTCTGCTTCAAACTTCCAGTTCCGAACAAAAAACTCAATCGCATTCCCGGCGCCGCGTATCGATGATATACTGGATTTTCCAGCCGGCGCCGGTATCGACCAGTTGAAAGGAATTGGTTCCGCAGTGCCGGAGTTGGCCGTTCAGATAAAAGCGGTAGGGCGTCCAAACACTGGCCAGCCGTTCTTCGAAATGAATGGCGGCAAATTCAATTTGCTCGTCAATTTTGTTTGCCGAAGGCGTGCAAACAAAACGCACGAAGGCCTGAAAATCCTCCGTGCGCACTTGCAGGCCACCTGCCTTGTCGGGTGCAATGGTTTGCAGCATCGGCGCTTCCGTGCAGCTGCTGTACAGCAGGACACTGTCGCCGGTCTTCATGCCTTCAAAAAACTGATTGATCACCGTTTTGATCGCCGCTTCCTGATCTTGCGCCAGGGCGGTGTTCAGGGGTAAAACGGTTGTGAAAAGGAGTGCAAATCGGAACAAATTCATGTGTTTCAGGTTGTTTTAGGCAAAGGTGGCGGATTCGGGGAGCTTGATTTTCGTTTTTCGATAAAATCAGGGCGTTCGGCATGTTTTCACTTGTTTCCGCTAATCTGCCGTATCTTGCGCCGCCTTATTTTACGTATGAATTTGAGCGGTGTTGCCAACCGGTTTTCATCGGATTTCATGCTCACGGGCTCAACATTAAATTTTAAATTTTTTGTGGACGTGCAGTCTTCGTTTGACGCTTTAGTAGATTCAGAAACCCTTGTCCTGGTCGATTTTCATGCCTCCTGGTGCGGCCCTTGCCGGGCAATGGAGCCTGTGTTGGATAGCCTGCAACAGGACCTGGGCGACCGGGTACGCATCCACAAGATTGATGTGGATGAAGATACCGACCTGGCGGTGCGGTTGAAAGTTATGGGTGTGCCCACTTTTATGTTGTACCGGAAAGGGCAGGAACTGTGGCGGCAACCCGGTGTTTTGACGAAAGATGCCCTCAAAAAAGTGATTGAAGCGGCTGAATCATGAAGTGGATCGTTCTTTCTTTGACAAGTGTTTTGTTGTTGTTGCTTGTGCTTGCAAGCTGCGGCCCGGAAGCGCAAACCGGCGCCGTTTTTTCCAAATACAGCGCCCACGCTTGCGCAGCGCCCTCTCCAGCGGATACGCTGCCTCCCAATCGGGTGGGGAAGGCCCTGGATAAAGTAAAACGGGAAGAAAGCCCCGCTTCGGGAGTCCCAACCGATGACCCGGCGGCCGATACCCAACGTCATTTTTTACTCGGAAAATTCGATCCGGCCGAACATCCCGACTTTGTGACCATCGCACAGCCGTACGCCAACCGCCCGGGCTTGCTTATGCAACGCGAGGCGTATGCTGCGTTTAAAAAAATGGCCGATGCAGCCCGGAAAGATGGCGTGAAACTGACCATTATTTCCGCTACCCGCACCTTCGATTACCAGAAAAACATTTGGGAGAAAAAGTGGTCCAACCTGCAAACCCAGGTCAAAGAATCCAAAGACCGGGCGCTTAAAATTTTGGAATACTCAGCCATGCCGGGTACCTCGAGGCATCATTGGGGAACGGATATTGATCTGAACGACCTGAATAATGCTTCGTTTAAGTCTGGCGGCTCGCAAGCCCGCATGTACGCCTGGATGCAAAAACACGCCGCCGATTATGGCTTTTGCCAGCCGTATACGGCCAAAGATGAACAACGGCCTACAGGCTACAATGAAGAGCGCTGGCATTGGTCGTACCGGCCGATCGCTGATAAATTGCTTCAGCAGTACGAATTTTCTGTAACAGATGCCATGATTACCGGTTTTCTGGGCGCTGAAAACGCCCGATCGATCGGCGTCGTTCAAAACTATGTTTTGGGCGTAGCCTGTAAAAATTGAGCCGGGAATTGGACAAATTTAAAGAATCGAATATTGGCTTATACTGAATCAACTATGCTCCCCCTGGGCACGCAAGCCCCGGATTTTGAACTGCCCGATACAGTCAGTGGTAAAACGGTACGCCTGAGCGACGTTATCTCTCCCAAGGCTACCGTGGTTATGTTTTTATGCAACCACTGCCCCTACGTTTTGCATGTGAATGCGGAAATTGTGCGCCTGGCAAGGGAATTCCAGTCCCGGGGTGTTTCATTTGTCGGCATCAGCAGCAACGACGCCGTGGCATACCCGGAAGACGGGCCCGACCAGATGCGCGTGCATGCCCGGGAGGTCGGCTATCCGTTTCCCTATCTTTATGATGAAACACAGGAAGTTGCCCGCGCCTACGATGCCGCCTGCACCCCTGATTTTTATGTTTTTGATGGCGACCAAAAACTGGCCTACCGTGGCCAGCTCGATAGCAGCCGCCCCAAACGCAACCCCGGCCCCGCAACGGGCGAGGATTTGCGCGCAGCACTGGACGCCGTTTTGTCCGGGCAGGCGCCCGATCCGGTACAACGCCCTTCCGGAGGCTGTAACATTAAGTGGAAATAAAAAGAAACGATGCGTCCAGAACAAATTACTGACCAACAAATCCAGGATTTTATCAAAGCCGCCCTGTACGAAGACGTGCGCGACGGCGACCACAGTTCCATGGCCACCATCCCGGCCGGGCACCGCAGCAAGGCTGCACTGAAAGTGAAAGATTACGGGGTGATCGCCGGCGTTGAACTGGCGGTGCAAATTTTTAAACATGTGGACCCGGAAAGTAAAATTACGGTACACAAACCCGACGGTACCGACATCCTCTATGGCGAAGTGGCTTTTGAGGTGGAAGGGAATTCCCGGGCCTTGCTCCAGGCCGAACGTTTGGTGCTCAACACCATGCAACGCATGAGCGGGATCGCTACCTTGTCGAGTCGGTTTGCCTTTGAAGTAGGCGATCTGCCCGTGAAAGTGCTCGACACCCGCAAAACCACGCCCCTGATCCGCTTTTTGGAAAAATGGGCAGTTAAAATCGGTGGCTGCGAAAACTACCGCTGGGGCCTGTACGACTGGATCATGATCAAAGACAACCACGTAGACGCCAGTGGCGGTATTAAGCCTGCGGTCGAACGTGCCAGGGCTTACCTGAAGGAGAAAAACCTCGATCTGAATATTACCCTCGAAGTTCGCAACCTGGTGGAAGTGCACCAGGCCCTGGAGGTTGGTGGAATTACCCGACTGATGTTCGACAATTTTGAAATACCCATCCTGGCCGAAGCGGTGGCGACGGTAGGCAAACAATTTGAAACGGAAGCTTCGGGTGGTATCAACCTGTTCAATGTGCGGAAATATGCCCAAACGGGTGTGGATTTCGTGTCGGCTGGCGCGCTTACGCACTCGGCTCAACCGCTGGACATGAGCCTGAAAATTGTAGGGTAAACAGCCCACCATGCGAGATGCTGTAGGGGCGTGTATAGCTATCAACTTAAGCAATCAGAGGGGGTGTGCAACTTTTCAGATTTCAAATTTTTCTTTTCAGATTTCAAATAAAAGAATGATCCCGGATTGGGAAGTTTCATGAATTTGAAATGTCAATTTGAAACTTGAAATTTGAAAAGGGTCTTGTGGGCGACCGCGAGGGTCGCCCCTACAACATCCCGGTAATTTTATCCTGAACGATCGTACTTTGGGCAATTATTCCGATATGGGCGACCGTGAGGGTCCTCCTACGCAAAACATCAAAACAATATGACCGTCGACGCTTTTTACGGCTATGCTTCCGTACTGATCTTTATTCCCTGGCTGCTGTTGATTGCAGCGCCCAACTGGCGTTTTACCGAGCCGGTTGCCTTTGCCTCGGCGTTGTTGCTTTCCCTGGTGGCGGCCTGGTTTACCTTTCATTATTTGACCAATGGCGAAGCCGGCGGTAGCTTGTTGTCGCTGGAGGGTTTGAGAAACCTGTTTCGCAATCAAGCCATGGTGCTCACGGGCTGGTTCAATTATTTGTCCTTTTGCCTGCTGGTTGGCATCTGGCAGGTGCATGATGCCCGGCAGGAAAAAATTTCGCACCTGGCCGTTGTGCCCGGGCTGATCCTGACCATGCTGGCCGGCCCGGCGGGTTTATTGGTGTATTTGCTGGTGCGTGCGGTGCGCAAGGGGAAGTGGGAAGTTGGGTGATGGCTTGCTCAATACTCGTCCTACGACTTCTACGGGTTCACATAGAAAACAGGTAGTATTGGTCAGACGACTGCGAGTCGTCAGACCAATGCGCGCGGTCCGACGACTCGAAGTCGTCTGACCGCTAATCTCATTTATCGAATTACAATGTGAAGCCGTACAAGTCGTAGGGCGTGTATTGCACACATCAGGACTATTCGTATTTTGCAGGGGTCAAAAAATCGTTAACCACAAAATTCTTTTTCTGTGAAACAGATCCTGTTCCTCGCCCTTCTTTCGTATTCCATTCCTGCTTCCGCCCAACTATTTGTTGACTCAAAGAAATACACCGCAGAAGAACTCGTCATGGACTTCTTCAATGGCGCCTGTGTGGATATTATCTCGGTGGAACACTATGGAGACCCCCAGCAAAAAACCTTTTTTGAAGGTTCTCAAAGTGGCCTGGGCGTCAATGCCGGGATTATCCTGACCACCGGCGATGCTTCCGTCGCGGTTGGCCCCAATGACAATATGGGTGTAGCCGGCGGATATGGTACTGAATACCCGCCGAATAACTCGGCATTTAGCCAATTTCTCCAAACCATTGGTGGCGCAAGTTTTGATTGGTCCGTATTACGCATCACACTGGTACCCCATATAGACTCCCTTGGGTTCATGTATGTATTTGGCTCGGAGGAATATTGTGAATACGTGGGATCGCAGTTCAACGACGCTTTCGGCTTTTTGATTTCGGGGCCCGGCATTTCCGGGGTGGAGAATATTGCCATGATCCCCAATGCGTCGGTACCGGTGTCCATCAATAATGTCAATCATTTGATCAACACAGACTTTTACCGAAATAACATGCCCGTCGATACGAATTTTAACTACTGTGGCCAGAGCCCATCGAACGATCCAATGACGCAATGGGTGCAATACGACGGGACAACGACTGTGCTGACTGCAAGTGCAACTGTCATCCCGGACTCCACCTACGAGGTTTGGATCGGCATTTCAGACATAGGCGATGGTGTTTGGGATTCCGGCATCTTTCTCAGCATTGAAAGCCTTTGCGGCGACAGCCTGCTGGAACCGGTCGCAGGATTTCAGGCGGTAACCAATGGGAATACCGTGACATTCAACAACGGCACCAAATACGCCACGGCCTGGCATTGGGATTTTGGCGACGGCGCCACGTCCAGCGAACGTTTTCCCAAACATACCTATGCCAATCTCGACCAGCCCTACACCGTACAACTGGTTGCCACCAACTACTGCTGTACCGACACCACGTACACCATCGTAGGCGGTATGTCGGCAACCGACGCTCCGGAACAACCCGCCTGCCGGGTTTTTCCAACCCAGTTCAATGACCTGCTGACGGTTGAACTGCCTGGAGAGGTGCGCGGCGCCCGCCTGCAATTGACGGATGTTGCCGGGAAAATTGTGCTCCAACAGTCGATAAATGAGAAGGCTGTTTTAAACACCGGAGCCTTACCTGGCGGCACCTATATTTTGGAAATTTCGGCATCCAATGGCTGGCACTGGGTGTACCGGGTTTTCAAATGAGCTGGCGGCGTAGCGCCAAAACATTAAAAAAATAGTGCGAATTTTCACCACCTTTGCTGCATAACAGCGGCACGAATACCATTTTGTACCTGTGAAACTTAAACCTGTGTAGTTGGTTTTTCCTTGCGATAATTGCAAACAAACGCTACCGGATTCTCGAATTTTAATCGATTTGGGCGCCACCGGTCACCATAAATTTTACACCCTTGGATTTTACTGAATTTGGCTTTCACCCTGACTTGTTGGATGGCATCGACTCGATGAATTTTAAAACGGCCACCCCCATTCAGGAACAAGCAATCCCACAAATACTGGACGGCAAAGATCTGATCGGTATTGCCCAAACCGGTACCGGCAAAACAGCGGCCTTCATTCTGCCCATTTTGGATAAAATAATGGATACGCCCGAAGGGGAATACACCAAAGCGCTGGTTATCGTACCCACGCGGGAACTGGCCATGCAGATCGACCAGGCTGTGGAGGCTTACTCCTACTTTACGGGGATTTCCAGTATTGCCGTGTACGGCGGCAGCGGCGGGAGTGAGTTCAGCCGGGAGCGCACTGCCATCAGTCGCGGCGTCGATTTGATCGTGGCTACGCCGGGGCGTTTGATCGCCCACATGAACATGAACTATGTCAACTTTTCGCGCCTGCATTTTTTTGTGCTCGACGAGGCTGACCGCATGCTCGACATGGGTTTTCAGCCCGATCTCCTGCGTATTATTGGTAAACTAAACCCCAATCGTCAAAATCTCCTCTTTTCGGCAACCATGCCCCCGGGCGTGATGAAACTGGCGCGCACGCTGCTGCGCGATCCGGTGACGGTAAAGATCTCCCTCTCTAAACCCGCCGAAGGGGTTCGGCAAGGCGCCTATGTGGTGCACGACGAACAGAAACTGCCATTGCTGCTCGACATCCTGAAAGAACGCACCGGCCAACGCGTGCTGATCTTCAGCTCAACCAAACAAACAGTGAGCAAATTGTACCAAAAACTAAAATCCAAAAAGCTCAATGTTGGCCACATCAGCAGCGACCTGGAGCAAGCCGAGCGCGAAAAAGTCATGCTGGCTTTCCGGAATAGCCAGGTGGAATTTCTGGTGGCTACCGACGTGGTGAGCCGTGGCATCGATATCGACGGTATCGACCTGATCGTGAATTACGACGTTCCGCAGGATGCTGAAGATTATGTGCACCGGGTAGGCCGCACCGCCCGGGCTGCTCGCGAAGGCGCAGCACTCACGCTGATCGGGCCCAGCGACCAACGGCGGTTTCAACGGATCGAGGAACTGATCGGCAGCGAGGTTGAAAAATTGCCGGTACCGGAAGCCCTGGGCGAAACACCAGCCTATGCACCGGGTAAACAGCGTTCTTTTGGCGGCGGTCGCGGACGGGGCCGTTCATCCGGCGGTGGAAAGTCAAAAGGCGGCGGACATCGACGCAAACAGGGCGGTGGAAAACGCCGGCATGGTCCGCCTCCTTCAAAATCCTGATTAATAGCGCATTTGCTGGCGTTGACAGCCTACATTTTTGCGCCTTTCACCAAAAGGACCTTCCGGACAGATGCATTTTTCAGATGCATGAACTCCTGGCGCCGGTCGTCCTTCAGAAAGTTTTCCAGGTCGTTTTCCGTGTCAAAGGAAATAAAATGAATTTCATAGGGCTTGTCGGCGTCCCCGGAAACATAGGTCTCCGGAGTCGGCCGCAAGCGGTATAAAATCCTGCCCCGATAGCGCTCCATCAGCGGGATGGCCAAATCTTCAAATTGGTGGAAGATTTGCTCTTTTCCGGGTTCGACAAAAATCAGTTGGGTGAGGTAGATCATAAAGTTTGATTTATCCGTACACTGGAACAGTGGTCAGGCGCCCTGTTTCAATAACTCGTATCGTCCAATTCAACTTTACCCCAAAACGTGCGGTACACGATGTAGGTGTAAAACAGCACCAGAGGCGTGCCGATCAGCACAAAAACCAGCATGATTTCCAGCGATTTGTCGGAAGACGCTGCATTGTAAATCGTGATGCTATGCTCAAGCGCCGTTGTTGAAAACAACAGGGTGGGGTATAGTTCCACGGCAAGCAGGATCAGCAAAAAACTAAACGTGAGCGCCGAGAAAACAAAGGCCGCCTTGAACTTGCGTTTGCTGACCAGCCTCGGAATATTGGCAATGCTCAACATTGCCAGCACGGGAACAACAAATAAATACGGGTTGGCCTGCAGGTTATCCAGCAGGTGCGGAATGTACAGCAAGGCGTATCCACTGGAAGCCGCAAACAGCAGGACAAAGGCGATGATCGACCATTTCAGCAGGCGTTCGATTTTTTCAAACAGTTTCCCATGGGTTTTCAGACACAAATAAATAGCGCCGTGCAGGGTCATCAACGCCAGCGTGGTAAACCCGAGCAGCAGGGCAAAGGGATTGAAAAACGCAAGCCAGCTGCCGGTAAATTCATGATCCTTGTCGAGCGGCAGGCCCTGCAGCACATTGCCCATCACCACACCTAACAGCACGGCAAGCAGGATGCTGGAAAAACTGTACACCACATCCCAGCTCCTGCGCCACCATTCCATCGGCTCTTTGCTTCGGAATTCAATGGACACCGCCCGGAGGATGATAAACAACAAAAACAGCATGAACGGGATGTACATGGCCGAAAACAAGGTGGCATACACTAGCGGGAAACCGGCAAACAGGGTGCCGCCGCCAATCACAAGCCAGACTTCGTTGCCGTCCCATACCGGCCCAACGGCGTTCAACGCAATGCGCCGGCTGCTGTCTTTTTTGAAAAACAAATGCAGCGCTCCGGCGCCCAGGTCGAACCCGTCGAGAATGGCGTAGCCCGAAAAAACGGCGCCTACGACGAGAAACCACCACGTGGGATAGTCGATACCTAAAAATTCAGCCATGGTTATCCGGTTTTTTAGTTGAAATGATATTCCCGATTTCCTGTTGCAACGGCCGGCTGTCCATAAGCACTAATTCCTCCGGTCCGTGTTGTATTTTTTTGTTCAGCATATAAACAAACAGTGCGAAGAGCAGCACATACACCACCGTAAACATGATCAGGGAAAATAAAACCTGATTGGCGGTTACTGCCTTCGACAAGGCGTCGGATGTTTTGAGCAAACCGTACACCACCCAGGGCTGCCGGCCCATTTCGGCGGCGTACCAGCCAAATTGGTTGGCCAACTGCGGTAAAAATGCCGCAAACACAAACAACCACAACAACCACCTGGCGGTAAACAGTTTTCGCCGGTACCACTGCCAGCAAGCCAGCAAACTCAGGCCGATCAGTGCCAATCCGATAGCCACCATCAGGTGATAAAACTGAAAAACGGCGTTGATGGCCGGCGGCTGCTCGGATTTTGGAAAGGCATCGAGGCCCTTGACAGGTGTTTTAAAATCCTGATGGATCAAAAAACTCAAGCCCCCCGGAATTGCAAGTCCGGTCACCGTTTTTTGCTTTTTATCCACCCAACCGGCAATGTACAGGTCTGCTACGGCCAGGCTGTCGAAATGCCCTTCCAGGGCGGCCAGCTTAGCGGGTTGGTGCTCGGCAACGGTTCCGGCCGAGCGGTGTCCGGTGAACAGTTGCGACAGCGAAAAAACGGTAGCCACTAACAGGGCAGTTTTAAATCCTTTGCGGGACAAGCCGACGTGTTTGTTGCGCAACAGGTAATACGCATGAACGCTCAAAACCACAAAGGCGCCGGCAAGGAATGCCCCGATCCAGACGTGTAAAATACGGTCGATACTTGAGGGATTGAACACCATCGCCCAGAAGTCCACAATTTCGGCCCGCGCCTCCAGGCCCTCTCCGACAATGTGATACCCTGCCGGCGTTTGCATCCAGCTATTGGCTACCACAATCCAGACTGCCGAGAACAGCGAGCCCAGAAAAACGCCAATGGTTGAAAGGAAATGGAAGGTGGGCGATACCCGGTTCCAGCCAAATAGCAGAATGCCCAGAAAGCCACTTTCCAGGGCAAAGGCAAAAAGGCCTTCCGCTGCCAGGGCGCTCCCGAATACGTCGCCGACATAGCGGGAATAGGTCGCCCAGTTGGTGCCGAACTCAAATTCCATCACAATGCCTGTGGCCACGCCGATTCCGAACGTGAGGGCAAAGATTTTGATCCAAAACCGCGTCAGTAGTTCGTATTCCTTGTTTTTTGTTTTCAAATAAAGCCCCTCAAAAATGACCAGCAACAACCCGATGCCAATGCTCAACGGCGGGTAGATGTAGTGGAAGGCAATCGTGAAAGCGAACTGAATGCGCGAAAGAATTTCTACGTCCATAAGTGCGAATTTAATCTTGAGCGAGTACGTAACAAAAACATTTCTTTCGGCAGCGCGTTTGTCCGGCGGGGTAGTTTGGAGGGTTTATAAATTGAGGAAACCTTGACACCATTTCTTGTGCCAAATGTTGGCAACCCAGGTGCGGCCAGGGATTTTTCTGCCAAAAGACCTGGAACATGCTCTAATATTGCAACTATGAAAATTCCGATCACACTTTGCCTTTTGCTGCTGGCAACTGTCAGCTGGTCTCAGGATCTCGACACCGAAAAATCCCGCATCCAATCCGATATCACAGCGCTGGATCAGCAAAAACAAGCGCTGCTTGACCAACTGGAGCAAGTGCAGCTCCGGATGATCCAGCGCGACCTGAAGGCCGTTGGCTTGCCGTCGGAGCAGTATGTCCTGCATAGCGCGATGGCCCTTGAATACTCCGAGCCGCATGAACAGGCGCGCTGGGTAGCGCACATCATTTCCCCTGAAGTGGCGGTTGGTACGGTCGGCCGCACCAATGATTTTCGCCCAGACCCCCTGGTGACTACCGGTTCCGCCGTTGAGGAAGATTATTTCTTAAAAACCATGAACGCCAACGGCACCTGGGAGTACGACGGCTTTGGCTACGACCGCGGCCACCTGGCGCCCTCTGCTGATTTCCGGTGGTCGGCCACGGCGCTGTCCGAATCGTATTTTTACTCCAACATGTCGCCGCAGGTGGCCGAATTCAACCGGGGGCGGTGGTCTGAACTGGAGGCGCAACTCCGCAACTATGTGGAAACACACCCCGGTGTGCAACTGTATGTGGTGACTGGTCCGGTGTTGGAACCCGACCTGCCGGTGATCGAGCGCGGTGTCAACAAGGTGGCCATCCCGCGCCAGTTTTTCAAAGTCGCGTTGGACCTGAAAAATAATCGCGCGATCGGCTTCATCATGCCGAATTCCCGGCTTACCTATCCGCTTGAAAACTTTGCCGTATCCGTCGATGCGGTGGAGCAACTTACGGGACTCGATTTTTTCAATCGCCTGCCCGACAGCCTCGAAACGACCCTGGAGGCCAGTCTCGACAAAGCCGCCTGGTTACCCGAGTTGGCGCAGGGCGATGTGGAGCCGTTGGTGCAGCCTGGTTTGCCCCGAAATCATTTCAACACGGTGGTGGCCGGGCGTTACATGGGTTCGGGTGAGGTGGTAACCGTTTGCGGCACCGTGGTCGGCAGCCGCTACAGCCGGTCGGGCAACCTGTGGCTCAATCTCGACAAGCAGTATCCGAATCAGCTGTTTTCGGTGTTTATCCGGAAAGCCGACCTGACGAATTTCAGCGACGATCCGAAAACGGAATACGAAAACCAACAAGTATGTTTTACCGGGAAAGTTGAAAACTTCAACGGCACGCCCACGATGAACATTGACCGGGAGGAGCAGGTGAATTTGTATAAATAGCCCTTACAGCTCCAGCCGCAATACCGGCCGTGTTTCCGAACGCCGGGCTACTTCCTGAAAGCCCGCCTGCAGGAACGCCGCCGCGATGCCCGTCCAGGCAAAAACAGCGGGCATATTCTCTTGCTTAGGTTCCACCGGATATGCCTCTAAAATGCGGGCGCCGTGGCTGCGCGCAAAGTCGGCTGCAGCGGCGATCATCTGGCCACTCATGCCTTGCCGGCGGTATTTTTTATCGATAAACAGGCAGGTGATGCTCCATACCGGTCGGTCGTCTACCGGTTTGAGGATGCGGGAACGTTCGAGGCCCGGAAAATCGGGGCGTGGCCCTACCGAACACCAGGCAGCCGGGGCGCCGTCCAGCAAACCAATAATGCCTGGTTGAGTGCCGCTTTCGACCAGTTCCTGCATGGCATTGCGGTTGCTGTCGCCTTTGCCGGCATCGTATTGTTGGCGCGGCAATCGCCAAAGCATGCACCAGCATCCGCCGCAGGCGCCCTTCGGGCCAAACAGGGTCGTGAATGCCGTCCAGGAATCCTGGGTTAGCGGAAGCCATGAAAATGTAGCCATATCAAAATTCTAATTCTCGGTTACC
Source organism: Lewinellaceae bacterium (assembly GCA_020636075.1). Lineage (GTDB taxonomy): Bacteria > Bacteroidota > Bacteroidia > Chitinophagales > Saprospiraceae > M3007. The sequence continues at coordinate 524,878 of JACJYO010000004.1, forward strand.
TTTGGAGTGGTTTCAGCGATAAAAACGTGGCTTTTTTGTTAAAACCGGTATTTTCCGGTGTACAAGTTTAGGAGTTTATGCAGAGTTTTTCAGAGGTAAAAAAATTTGGCACTGCGCCAGTGTTCTTCACGGCAATTTCCACCATTCTGGGGGCTGTTATGTTTTTGCGTTTTGGTTTTGCCGTAGGCAATGTCGGTTTTCTGGGCACATTGGCAATTATTCTCATCGGGCATGCAGTAACGATACCAACCGCCATGGCAATTGCTGAGATCGCCACCAACCAGAAAGTTGAAGGTGGCGGGGAGTACTACATTGTTTCACGTTCTTTTGGTTTGGTTATCGGCTCTACGATCGGCATTGCGCTGTACCTTTCCCAGGCGATCAGCGTGGCATTTTACATTATCGCATTTACCGAGGCATTTACCGCATTGTTTGCCTGGATCATGCACACGTACCTGCTTCCGCCCTGGCTGATCTGGCTGCTTGAGCAGAAACAAACGATTGGAATTCCGGCCCTGCTCGGCCTCACCTATATCATGCTCACCAAGGGGGCCGACCTTGGGGTAAAAACGTTGTACGCCGTTGTCGCCACACTTGGGATTGCGCTGCTCGCATTTTTTGTGGGGCAAACGGATTACGCTAAGAACACGGATTTCGATCCGATGGCTACCGTAACGGATGCTGCAAAAATGGAGGAACCCCAAATGATCGGCCTGACCGATACCACCACAACCACCACAACCACCACTGTAGTGCCGCTGAAGGATACCACCGATGCCGGTTACCACGGCCCTGTCATCGGCCCTGCTCCGGCTACACCACCGCCAGCTCCTCCGGCTAGTCCGCTCATTCCGATCGGTTTTTTCACCGTTTTTGCCATTATTTTTCCGGCGTTTACAGGCATGACGGCCGGTGTGGGGCTCTCGGGCGACCTCAAAGATCCCGGCCGGTCCATTCCGCTGGGTACTATGGCAGCTACCCTGACCGGGATGTGCATTTACGTATTCATTGCCTACCAATTGGCTGCGTCAGCCAGTCCTGTAGCCCTTGCGGATACCTCAAAACTGGTAATGGCCGACATCGCCTGGCAGGGTTGGTGGCTGATTCCCATTGGGCTGGCTGCGGCTACCATCTCATCCGCCCTGGGTTCAATTATGGTGGCGCCTCGAACGTTGCAAGCCATCGCGCGCGACCAGATCTTTCCCACGCCGAAAATAAATGAGTGGCTCTCGGAAGGTAAAGGCGCCAACGACGAGCCATTCAATTCCACGGTGGTGACGGTGGCCATAGCGGGCGCTTTTGTGCTGATGGGTGCTTTGGATATGGTTGCACAAGTGATTTCCATGTTTTTTATGGTGACCTACGGCTCCTTGTGTTTGATCTCTTTTCTCAACCACTTTGCTGCCGACCCATCGTACCGGCCGCGGTTCAAATCGCACTGGGTGGTTTCCCTGTTTGGCGCACTGGCTTGTTTCGGGTTGATGTTTTTTATGGAAAGCAGTTATGCGTTGTTGTCCATAGTTGCCATGCTTGGGCTTTATTTTGCCATCACCCAATGGAACAAAGACAAGCGGAGCGTCGCGTTGATCTTTCAGGGGGTGATTTTTCAGTTCAGCCGGCAATTGCAGGTTTTTTTACAAAAAGCCGAAAAAGAGCAGGCGCGGAGTTGGCGCCCTTCGGCAGTTGCTGTTTCAGAACATTCGTTCCAGCGCCTGGGTGCTTTTCACCTGTTGCGCTGGATAGCGCACAAATATGGATTTGGGACGTACATCCACCAGATTCACGACTACTTGTCGCGCGAAACCAATCAGCAGGCCCATGAATGCAAGGAGCGCCTCATTGAGATGGCCGAATCCAGCAACAGCAATATTTATATCGATACGATGATCACGCCATCGTACACGGCCGGGATTTCGCAGGTTATTCAGCTCCCCGGTATTGCCGGTACGGAAAACAACCTGCTCATTTTTGAATTTTCAAAAAACAATCCTTCCGAGTTAGATAACATCCTCGACAATTTCAAACTGATCAAGTCGGTGGATTTCGACATCGTCGTGCTGGGCACATCCGAACGGGGATATGGGCTGAAGCAGGAAATTCATATTTGGATAACTGCTTCCAACTATCAGAATGCTACCCTGATGATCCTGCTGGCATACATTATCATGGGCCATAAAGAATGGCGCCATGCGCAAATCAAAATATTCGCCGTTTATCCGGAAGATACCATTGAGGAAGAGCGCAACCGGTTGTTCCTGCTTATCCAGGCCGGGCAATTGCCGATATCGCCGAATAATATCGAGTTTATCGTGCGCACGCAGGATACGAATACGGATTCCATCATTGTACAAAAAAGCCGGGATGCCGATTTGACCCTGGTCGGTTTCCGGACGGAAGCCGTCGACCGGAAAGGCAAGGTCGTTTTTGAGGGCTATGAGTCGATCGGCAATATGTTGTTTGTGAATACTGCCAGTCAGAAGGAAATCAAATAAGCGTATGTTTAAATTTCGCTCCGGCACCGAAATATTAGGCATACACTAAGTTGTAAGCATTTGAAAAACAACAGCATGGAGAAAAAACGCAGAACGGCACCTGGCCTCACGAGGCAGTTTCTGACCAGGTTGCTGCGCCTTTCGTTCAGTATCCCGACCTTTTTGGCTAAAGTGCTTTTTAGCATTGCCGGTTGGGGGAAGCGGCAGTTGGACAAGCTGATCAGCCTGAAGCAACGGTCGTACTTGCGTCGTGTTATTTTCAAAACCGATACCCCGGAGGGTAAAAAGTTTGACACCATTCTGATCCTCCTGATTTTTGCCAGTGTTATTGCTGTTATTCTGGAAACCATTTCTGAATTCCACAAATCGAACTGGTGGATCTTTTTTATCCTGGAATGGTTGTTCACCTTGATTTTTACCGTGGAGTATATCCTGCGCCTGTACAGTGCCCGCCATCCGGTGCGCTATGCGACATCGTTCTTCGGTATGGTGGATTTGCTGTCGATCTTGCCAACCTATATCAGCGTTTTTTTCATGGGAACCCAGCACTTGCTGATTGTGCGGGCCCTGCGGTTGCTGCGTATTTTCCGGATATTCAAAATGGGGCACTTTGTCAGCGAAGGCGCTGTGGTGCTTAGTGCCTTGCAGGCCAGTCGGACAAAAATTTACGTTTTCGTCTCCTTCGTCGTTTTGATGGCGATCATCATTGGTTCGCTCATGTACATGGTGGAATCTCCGCACAATCCGGCGTTTTCCAACATTCCTGCCGGGATTTACTGGGCGATCGTAACCCTGACGACTGTCGGGTATGGTGACATTACGCCCCTTACCACCTTTGGGAAATTTCTGGCCACCCTGGTGATGATCCTGGGCTATGGTGTCATCGCTGTTCCGACGGGTATCGTAACTGCTGAAATCAGCGGCCGCGTGATGAACTTGAAGGATGTCGTTTTCAAAGAATGCGCCCGTTGCCGGCAGACCGAACACCACACCGGAGCTGTTTACTGCCATCGATGTGGCTCAAAATTGTAACCCGGGGCCCAATTGTGCGTATAAAACCAGTGCTCAAGTGTTAAATGTGCACATTTTGCATGTGGCAAACATTCTAGGTACATGTATTGTGGCATAGTTTTGGGTTGAAATTAAATTTCATAATCTTGCCCCTCGTCAGGTGAAACAATCATATCCGCTAATCAAAATCTGAAATTTCACGCTTCGCATAGATGATTGTTACCCAATTTTCGATTTCCGGTAGTCGCTTTTTTCAAAATGCAGGACCTAATGCGTGCCTGCTGTGTTGCCGGGTTATGAGACTTTCCGTTCAATTGGTTTTGCTATTGCTGTGTTGCCTTTCCGGCCGGCTTTGTGCCCAGGGCGGCGACGCCATTTGCAGCAGTACTTTTGCTGCTGATTACGGCAGGATACATGATCAACCTGATCAGGAGCAGAGCTATTTGATCAACGGAAAATTTGGCGTTAGTTTTTGCGAATACCTTGAAATATGCGGGAATTACCCCAAGCAGACCCAGCTGCCCGGATTGGATCCGGTGCTTTGCTTCCAAAAATCATCCAGTGGTTTTCATGGCCTGCGTCTTTTGCTGGAGCCCGCCATCGCGCGGTTGAACTTTCACCACGAATTGCCTTACCGGAACACCTGGATGGCCGGCGCCTATGCCGGTGTTGATTTCAACCCGTACCTGGGCTTTCGCGGCTTTATTTTCAAAGCCATGAACGATGGCAAGATCAAACTGGATTTTGATAAATTATACCTCTACGGCGGCGAGTTGCGCCTGCGCCCCAATATTGCGAAGGGCCTGACGCCCAGCCTGATGCTCGGCGGCGGGTATTTGCGGGTGAACGACCGGTACATTCCGCGCGACGGCGAGTCCCGGGTTAGAAACCAATTTTTTGCACAGGGTGGTTTTGGCCTTTTGATCCCGATCACCGATTGCCTGCATATCGTGGGCGGCGCCCGGGCAGTGTTGTCTTCAAATTCAAGTGCTATTCAAAACCGCAGCGCTATTCGTGCCAGCTGTATGTATAATGTTGGTATTAAGTTGGCTATTGGAAAACGGATTCATTATCCCTGATTTTTTTCGGGGTTGTTTTAAATAAGAATCGCCCTCCGGGAAGAAATTCCGGAGGGCGATTTTGTATTTGGCGTGCACGAACCCACGAACCAGAGGTTCGTGTTACTGTTTCACTTCTTCAAATTCTACATCCTGCGTATCGCCATTGCCAGCGCCACCGCCGTCGGGGCCGGCTGAGGCGCCGTCGGTTGCATTGCCGGCATCGCCGCCGTCATTGCTGGCCGACTGCGTAGCCTGGTAAATCTCCTGGCTGGCAGCATTCCATGCCTCGGTGAGGGCTTGGGTGGCGGTATCGATACGGTTGAGATCTTCGGCTTTATGCGCTTCTCGCAGGTCGCCGAGGGCTTTCTCAATCGTTTCTTTATGGTTGGCCGGCACTTTATCGCCAAATTCCTTGAGTTGTTTTTCCGTCTGGAAAATCAGCGTGTCGGCTTGGTTGAGCTTTTCAACGCGCTCGCGGGTCTGGCGGTCGGCGTCGGCATTGGCTTCCGCTTCGGCCTTCATGCGGGCAATCTCTTCTTTGGAGAGGCCGGTGCTGGCTTCGATACGGATATTTTGCTGCTTGCCGGTACCTTTATCGAGTGCGGTAACCGAAAGGATACCGTTGGCATCAATGTCAAACGTTACTTCGACTTGCGGTACGCCACGCGGAGCCGGGGGGATGCCATCGAGAATGAAGCGGCCTACAGAGCGGTTGTCGCGCGCCATGGGGCGTTCGCCTTGCAGCACGTGGATTTCTACTTGCGGCTGGTTGTCGGAAGCGGTCGAGTAGGTTTTCATTTTTTTCGTTGGCACCGTGGTATTGGCTTCAATAACCACGTCGTACACGCCGCCCATGGTTTCGATGCCCAGCGACAACGGCGTCACGTCGAGCAGAAGCACATCGGTAACCGAACCGCTCAATACACCACCCTGAATAGCAGCGCCTACGGCTACCACCTCGTCGGGGTTTACGGTTTTGTTCGGTTTTTTGCCGAAAAACTGCTCGACAGACTCCTGAATACGCGGGATACGTGTAGACCCACCGACAAGGATCACCTCGTCGATATCGCTGGCTTTGAGGCCGGCATCTTTGAGGGCCATGCGGCAGGGATCCAGCGTGCGCTGAACCAGGTTGTCGACCATTTTTTCAAAAGCGGCCCGGCTGAGTTTTTTGACCAGGTGCTTGGGTACACCGTCAACAGCGGTGATGTACGGGAGGTTGATCTCCGTTTCCTGCCCGCTGGACAGCTCAATTTTCGCTTTTTCAGCGGCTTCCTTCAGGCGTTGCAATGCCATCGGGTCTTTGCGCAGGTCTACGTTTTCTTCTTTTTGAAACTCCGTAGCGAGCCATTCAATCACCACGTGGTCGAAGTCGTCGCCACCGAGGTGGGTATCGCCATTGGTAGATTTCACCTCAAATACTCCGCCACCCAGTTCAAGGATGGAGATATCGAAGGTACCACCACCAAGGTCGTAAACGGCGATGGTCATATCCTTGTCGCGCTTATCGAGGCCATAAGCCAGGGCAGCTGCGGTCGGTTCGTTCACTATGCGCTTCACATCGAGGCCGGCGATAGCGCCTGCTTCTTTGGTTGCCTGACGCTGCGAGTCGTTGAAGTAGGCCGGTACTGTGATCACCGCTTCGGTGACCGGTTCGCCCAGGTAGTCTTCCGCTACTTTCTTCATCTTCTGCAGTACCATGGCAGAGATTTCCTGCGGCGTATAATTGCGCCCGTCAATCTCAACGCGGCAGGTATCGTTTTCGCCTTTGATGACTTTGTACGGTACCCGGCTCACTTCGGTTGTGGACTCGCTGTAGCGCATGCCCATAAAACGCTTGATAGATGAAACAGTGCGTTTCGGATTGGTGATGGCCTGGCGTTTGGCAGGCGCGCCGATTTTGCGCTCACCGTTGTCCAGAAAGCCGATTACCGATGGCGTCGTACGGGCGCCTTCGTCGTTGGCAATCACAACGGGTTCGTTACCGACCATTGCGGCCACACAGGAGTTTGTAGTGCCTAAGTCTATTCCTATTATTTTTCCCATAATCTTAAAAAATGGTTTGTGGGTTAGCTGGTTACTGATCAGAAAGTTTTTTTACACACTTTCTGTTCTAGGGTTAACAATGAATGTGCCATGCGGGGAAAACCTGACGGTTTGACAGGTTTAGGTAATGGCATGTGTTTTTTTGGCAGAAAATACAAGGGGACGGTGACAGAGGGGCACATGCGGGTTAGGAGAGCGGTTGGATGTTCCTGTTTTAGCGGATAGGAAGTGTCTCCGTGTGCCGTATATTTTTTTTCAAAACATAATTTCAAAATTTAGTGAAAACTACCGGGAAGATGAAACAGAATTTTTCACGGGGGCTTTAATTTTTCAAAAAATAGTTTTTCGGAAAATGGCCGGAAGCACATTAAAAAAATTTTAAAATCCGATGAAAATTATCAAATACATTTGTCGCTGCGGCCAGGCCTGGTATCCTCTAAACAGGCCCGCAGTTTTCAAGCATACCGGTACCCGTTGAAAACAATTGTATAGCAAAAAGCGCGGCAGGCTATGCCTGAAACTGCTATGCGTATAATCGAATTTTTCCAACCAATTCACTTATTGTTTTAACCAAAATCACTCTTTCCATGCTGCGATCACTATTCCTAGTTCCCGCTGTATGCCTGCTCCTGTCGAGCAGCCTATTTTCCCAACAACGCACTTGCGCTGCCCAGGAGATGTTGCAACAACAACTGAAAGAAAATCCCGGCCTCCAGCAAGTCCGCGATGCTATCGAACAACACACCCAGCATTTCATCAAACAAGGTGGCGCCACCGATCGCACTGTGGTTACCATTCCGGTAGTGGTGCATGTAGTTTGGAATACAACGGCTGAAAACATTAGCGATGCACGCATTCAGGCACAAATTCAAGTGCTCAACGACGACTTTCGCCGGATGAATGCCGACGCCGGCAACACCCCATCGGTTTTCCAGGGCGTAGCCGCCGACTGTGAGGTTGAGTTTTGCCTGGCACAGCGCGACCCCAGCGGAAATGCAACAACAGGTATCGTGCGCCGCCAAACGTCGGTAACGTCCTTCGGCACCAGCGGTAATCCGGTAAAGTTTACCAGCTCCGGTGGTAGTAATGCCTGGCCCCGCGACCAATACCTCAACCTTTGGGTTTGCGACCTGAGCAGTGGCCTCCTTGGCTACGCCCAATTCCCGGGTGGCAGCGCCAGCACCGACGGTGTGGTGTGCGACTACCTCTACTTTGGCACAACATCTACCGGCGCTCAACCGCCGTTCGATAAAGGCCGTACGGCCACCCACGAGGTTGGTCACTGGCTCAATTGCTACCATATCTGGGGCGACGACGGCTCTTCCTGCTCCGGAACGGACCAGGTATCCGACACCCCCAACCAGGCAGATGAAAACTACGGTTGCCCGCCCTTTCCTACGGTTAGCTGCAGCAACGGCCCCAATGGTGACATGTTCATGAATTACATGGACTACACAGACGACGCCTGCATGAATATGTTTACAGCCGGACAAAAAGCCCGCATGCAGGCACTTTTTAGCACCGGTGGATTCCGGGTGCCGCTGCTTTCCTCCCTGGGCTGTGTACCGCCCAGCGGTGGTGGTGGTTGTGGTACGCCAGGAAGCCTGGCTGCCAGCAGCATCACACAAACTGGCGCAACAGTCAGTTGGAGTTCCGTCAGCGGAGCGTCGAACTACAACCTCCAGTATAAAGTTTCCACTTCCTCCACCTGGACTACGGTTTCGGGTGTGAGCGGCACATCGTACAACCTATCAGGCCTGAGTGCCGGCACCACCTACAACTACCAGGTGCAGGCAAATTGCAGCGGCACTACCGGTTCCTACTCCGGTGCGGCCTCATTTACCACCAATAGCGGTGGCGGCGGTGGTTGCAGCGACACATACGAATCAAACAACAGCCGTAATCAGGCTAAAACGATCCCGGTAAACCAGGCTATTCAGGCGCTGATCGGCTCCTCCAACGACAACGATTATTTCAAGTTCAATGTCAGCTCCAGTGCCCGGAACATTCGGATCGACCTGACCAACCTGCCCTTAGATTATGACCTGCGTCTCTACCGCAACAACAGTCAGGTTGGGATTTCTCAAAATGCAGGTACAGCGTCTGAACTGATCATTTACAACAATGCCAGCACGTCATATACGTATTACCCGCGGGTGTATGGCTACAACGGGGCCTACAGTGCCTCTCAGTGCTATACCCTTCAAGTTAGCCTAAGCAGCAGCGCATGGCGTACCGACGGCAGCACCGATGGCCAGGTAACCACCCTGGAAGTACCGGTTGATCTGGAAGTGGACGGATTTGCCATGTGGCCCAATCCGGCTACGGAACAACTGACCGTGGACGTGCCGCTTGAGGGTGATGGCGACGTACAGTTGACTATTTTCGATGCCGCAGGTAAAGCAGCCGTGCAGCAAAACCGCCTTATGGTGAAAGGGGATAACCGCTTTGAACTCAGCCTGCAAACGCTGAACAGCGGCGTGTACTTTGTACAAGTTCGCAACGGCGAGCAGATGTACACGCGGAAACTGGTGGTTCAGAAATAGTGATTTGATATTTTTTTTACACCACGGAGGCATGGAGTACACGGAGATTCACCTTTTTGAAAAGGGAAAACTCCGTGTACTCCGTGCCTCCGTGGTGTTTTTACTTCGCTTCCCCAAGGCAAAACGCCACACTCGCCGCGACCAATTCCCGCGCTGCAGCCGGCAAATCCTCCTCTTCGTAAGGATGCCGCCCGCCAAATACGTGATCGGCGCCTTCGATCAGGCGCAACTCCGCCGAGGGATTCCAGGCCTGAAGCCTGCGGGCAGCAGAGGGCGGGATTGAGCTGTCGGCGTCACCGTGCGAGATCAACATCGGTATGGTCAGGTCGCGCAGCGCGGCAGGGATATCAAAACGCGTAGCATTTTTTTCAAAATCTTCATAGAGTTGGAAATGCAAGGGCATTTGCTGTTTGGTGCGCGCGTTGGGTATATTCAGCACGTCGTTTTTGCGCCAGCTTTCGATCAATTCGGGTCGGCCGTACCACAGGAAATCCAGTCCGTCGACGGATGCCCAGGTGTTGAGGCGGCGGACGCGGGCATCTTCCCGGGCTGCGATTATTGCGATGCCGCCGCCACGGCTATGCCCGATCAAAGTCAGGCGCGTGCGATCTGTTGGGTATTTGCGCTGGGTCTCCGGCAGGTGCAGCCAGTCGATTATGGCCCGGATATCGGCGAGTTCCCGGCTGTAGTTGTTTTGGCCGAAGGCCTCCATATCGGCAAAAACCTCAAGCTGGTCGGCGGTGACGCCGTTGTGCGAAAAATTGCAGCGCAAAAAAGCAATGCCCGCTGTGGCGAATGCGTCGGCGCCCAGCCGCCACCAGCCCCAATCCTTGAAGCCTTTAAAACCGTGCAAAAAAACAGCGACCGGGGGCGGGCTCGCCGGGTTTTCAGGGTAGTGCAGGTCCAGCAAAACGGGTTTGCCGGAGGCGGACGGGAGGCTGATGTTTGATTTGACCATGGTTCAAAGTTAGGGTTTATGGGTTGGATACACCGGGTTTTGCAGGGTGAAACAGCGCAGTCTTGATCCGTACCCGGATTGGTTCAAATGCCCCAATTTTGATACTTTTGATCCGATTTTATTGCCGTGTGCATTGTTGGGGTGACTTCGAGTCCAATGTCGTTAACTCAGTACTACTATGTTACTTTAATAATTGCACTACGCTAATCAAAAAAGGTCAAACATTGATCGCTGAACCTTTAGGTAATTTGACCCGAAGCAGGGAACGCCGCCCTTAGCGTATTTCCCGCAGAGTTGCACAGAGTTGATTCGCGGAGTTCCGCAGAGTTCCCCTCCCGGTGAAGGAAAACTCTGCGTACGCTGCGGATTAACTCGGCGGAACTCTGCGAGAAATACGCTACGAGCCTCTCCAATTCTTGATACATGATTTCTTAAATTGACGACATTCGACTCGAAGTCACGCCGACATTAGCCTGTTCGTCTCCAATTTTTCGCAAACCACTTGATTGCGATTTTAATCCAACGCTTCTCTGGTCCGCTAACAAACAACCTGCAAATGAAAAAAACACCCGCACTTCTGTTTTTCATCCTCCTCACCCTCACCGCCCAGGCCCAAAACAACTACACCGAAGCCATCCAGCAAGGGGATGCCGCCCTGCGCCGCGGGCAGTACAAAACGGCCATCAATAAATATTTTGCAGCGGAGGCCTTTGATCCGTCGAAAAAGGCGGTGGTGCAGGGGAAGGTGAACAAGGCGTTTGATGCGATTGAGGCCTTGCGCGACAACGAAGCCCGGGCTAAAAAACAAGCCGAAGACGCCCTCGCCCAGGTAAAAGCCGAGCAGGGAAAAACCCAGCGCGCCCTGCAAGACGCCGAAAAAGCCAAGGATGAAGCCCAGGCTGCACTGGCTAAAGCGGATAAGCTGATCAACGCGTTTTATTTCTATGCTGACCGGTTTGCGCTGGCCTATAACAACAACCGTTTTTACTTTATTGACAAAAACGGCAATGAAGTGGCCAGACTCGGCCATTGGGAAAAAGCCGAACAGTTTAATTACAGCGGGTTTGCCAAAGTAACCGATCGCGACAAAATTTACCTGCTCGATACTTTGGGGAACACACATCGTATTGCCTACGATATTAATGATCTGGGGCCGGAATTTTCCGCACTCGACTTGTCGGGCAAACGGCTGACAGAACTTCCGATGGCTGTTTTTCAAAACTCTCAACTGGAAATTTTACTGCTTTCAAACAACCAACTGGTACATTTGCCACCGCAGATCGGCGATATGAAAGCCCTGACAGTGCTCGATCTGGAAGAGAACAAACTCACGCAAATCCCGGTAGAAATTGGGAACTTGGATAGATTAACAACGCTTGATCTTAGTGAGAATAAACTCTCACAACTTCCTGCAGAAATTGGGGCATTAAAAAACCTGACTACCTTAAGTTTATCGGACAATGCCTTGACTAATCTTCCGGCCCAGATCGGACACTTAGAGCAGTTGTTAGTGCTCAATTTATGGAAAAACAACCTGTTTATCCTGCCTCTTGAAATTGGCAATCTGCACAATTTAGAATACTTACAACTGGGCAGCAACCAACTGACGAATTTGCCGCCTACGATTGGTAATTTAAAAAAACTGACCCAACTCAATCTGTATTTTAATGACTTAAACGGCCTTCCACCTGAAATTGGTGGACTTGAAAACCTAAAAGCCCTTCGATTGAGCAGTAACACCCTAAAAAACCTGCCCACTGAAATAGGCGACCTGAATAATTTAATCGAACTAAACCTGTACAATAATAAATTTAACATTATACCAAAGGCAGTTTGCCGGTTAAAAAAACTAGTCAAACTCGACATCGGTGGCAATGCACTATTTACCCTCCCACCGGAAATAAAAGGCCTGGAAAGTCTAGAGGAATTGGACTTATTAGGCTGCCACTTGGAAAACCTGCCAACCGAAATCGGGGCCTTGAGCCGTTTAAAAAAACTACAAGCGGGCGGCAATCGGCTGGCTATAATACCATCTGAAATTGGCCAGTTGAAAAATTTGAAGTCACTTGATTTTTGGGGAAACAATTTGACTGAATTGCCCAGAGAAGTCAGTTTGCTTACCAACCTGACACAACTAAGCCTAGGTCTTAATGCGGAGATTGATCTACCACGAACTATCGCGATTATCAACGTGCTCAATAACCTGAACGAACTAGCACTTGATATCAACGGCATGGATAGCCTGCCGCCTGAAATTGTCACCCTTAAAAAACTTACACGCCTGAACTTGGGCAACAACAAAAATTTGAACATTACCGAAACCTTGCAGGCGATCAAAGATCTTGAACGCTTGGAGGACCTGAACCTGATCTTAAATAATTTAACCAGTTTGCCACCCGAAATTGGGGAATTGGCTAGCTTACAAAAACTAGCCCTGGGTTTCAATAAATTGGTCTATTTACCCACCGAATTCGGTAAGCTTAAAAACCTGACACACCTGGATCTGACTTATAATTATGAACTTGATCTGCCTGCCGTGTTTTCAATACTCCAGACACTCCCACACCTGGAAAACCTGGACCTGGCTGGAATTGACATGACAAACCTTCCTGTAGAACTTGAGGCATTGAAAAACCTGAAAAATCTTGATTTGAGCTATAATGAAAATTTGAATCCTACTCAGATTCTGTCAATTGTCCTGCAACTCCCAAATCTGAACTGCCTCCACCTGACCGGCATACCAATCTCCGAAGCCGACCAAGACGCTTTCAAACGAAGCCTGCCCCGCTGCGAAATCACCTTCTGAAAAAATCTATACACTTTAACCCGCTGCGATTGGCCAACGTTACCTTTACGTGCATTGAATTGCTGCTGGCCCAATACAATTTCAAAATCTCCGCCATGCCACCAACCACAACCTCGCCCCTCACCCAGGTAAAATGGGACGACGTACTCGACACCCTCGACGCCCAACGCTGTGTACTTTTCCTCGGCAGCGGCGCCCTGCCCGCTCCCGGCGGCGGCCCGGTTGAAGCCGCCCTCAGTCAATGGCTCGACGCTGGCAATCCTGAGCACCCGCATATCCAGGTGTACAACCCCGACGGTTTTTTGCTGCTGCGCAAACAACGCTACCGCCGCCACGTGGTGGCCAGCATGAAAGATTTTTACAGCCAGCCTTTCCCCGAGGCCGAAACGCTGTACAGCCGCATCGCCCGCCTGCCCTTTTCGATGGTGGTTACCCTCACGCCCGACAATATCCTGGCCCGCACCTTCGATGTGCTGGGGCTCGACTACCAGCCCGATTTTTACTTCCGCAACCGCAAGGCCGGCGACCAGTTTGAAAAACCCAGCCGTCAAAAACCCTTGCTCTACAACCTCCTGGGTAACATTGAAGAGCCGGAAAGCCTGGTGCTCACCCACGGCGATTTTTTCGATTACCTCGAATCCGTCTTCCGCGGCAATAGCATGAACGCCGAGCTCAAAGACGAACTGGAAAGCATGGAACGGTACATTTTCCTGGGTTTGCCCTATGAAAAATGGTACTTCCAACTCCTGCTCCGCGTGCTCTCGCTGCACTCCGACAAATTGAAGGAGATCGAACGGCTGGCCCTGGAGGAATTTGAAGACCCCCGCTTGCACAAAATTTATACGGAAGAGTTTAAACTCGAATTTTTTCCTGCCAGCACCGAGGAATTCATCGCCGAACTCTACCAACGCTGTGAAGCAGAAGACCTGCTCAAAGCCCTGCCCGCCGTCGATCCCGCCGAAGCCGCTATTCCCGATGCTACTGCTGAACAGCTCGAAAACATGCTGGCCGAAGCCCAAACCGACGAAGCGATGCTGCACCTGAAGGTCTTCCTGGACCGGCGCAAACCCCGCAGCTACGCCTTGTCCAACGCACTCGTGGTGTTGCGCAACCGCCGCAACCTGCTTCGCCAGCGCGAATTGCGCGGAACAATTGATTCGCGGGACGCCACTGTTGAAAACAACCAAATTGTGGAGCAATTGCTGGCGCTGATCGCCCAGGCACAAACCCTCTGAACGCCATGGCAAACGAAACGAAAAAGCAATCCGCATCGCAGCGCCAATACCGCTATCCCGGCGTTACGCCGTTCACTACCGAGCAAAGCAGCGTCTTTTTTGGTCGCCAGCGCGATACCGACGAACTCTACCGCCTCATCCGCCGCGAGCCGCTGGTGGTACTCTACGGCAAGAGTGGTTTGGGAAAAAGCTCGCTCATCAATGCCGGCATCATCCCCCGCTGCCGGGAAGAAGGCACCCACAATCCCATCATCGTGCGCTTCGGTGCGTGGACGGAAGGGGAATCCACCACCCCGCTGGAGGCCACCAAAACGGCGCTTACCGGCGGCAAAAAAATCAACACGCTGCTCGACCGCCTGCTGCCCGACGACAACTCACTCTGGGCCTGCGCCAAAAGCCGCCAACTGACCACTACGGATGCCCTGGCGCGTCCGCTCCTGCTGTTCGACCAGTTTGAAGAACTGTTCAGCTACCCCGAAGTGGAAATCGCGGCGTTTCTCAGCGACCTTGCCGAACTGCTCAACACGGGCATACCCCTGCGTTTCCGCCGCATGGCCGAGTCCGACGCCACACTGACCGATGCCGACGAGGAGCGCCTCGAAGCGCCGTTGGATGCCCGCATCGTGTTTGCCATCCGCTCCGACCGCATGCACCTGCTCGACCGGCTCAAAGACCACCTCCCCATGGTGCTGCGCCATACGTTTGAGCTCAAAGCGCTATCGCAAAAAGATGCCACCGACGCCATCGTGGAACCTGCACGCGCTGCAGGTGATTTTGCCACGGAGGCTTTTGAATACAGTCCGGCAGCCCTGGCGTCGCTGCTCGCCTACCTCGCCGATGAGCAGGACAAGGACGGCCGCGTGGAAGGCATTCTGCTCCAGATGCTTTGCGAGCACTACGAACGCAAGCTGGTGGAAGGCAAGGGTCTGCGCCTGCTCGAACAGCAGCACACCGGCAATCCCGACCAGGTGGTGCAACAGTACTACGAAGAAAAAATACAGGTTTTGCCCGCCGACCAGCAGTTGCCTGCCCGCCGCCTGATTGAAGACGGGCTGGTGTCGGAAGGCGAAGCCATGCGCCTCAGCCTGCACGAGAGTTTTATCATCCAGGAATTTGGGGCTGATAAAACCTTGCTCGAACAGCTGGTCGACAGCCGTTTGCTGCGTTCCGAGCCGTTCCTGCGAGGCGGCTACACCTACGAGCTCTCGCACGACCGCCTGGTGCCGCCCGTACTCAAAGCCCGCAGCCAGCGCCGCGAGGAGGAAGCCCGCCTCGAAGCGGCGCGCCTGGAAACGGAGCGCCAGCGCAAACTCGAAGAAGCACAACGCCAGGCCGAGCAGGAACGCCAGTTGCGCGAGCAGGCCCAAGCCGGTGAGCGACGCGCCCGGCAGCGCACGCGGTTGGCGGCCGGGGTGTCGGTGGTGGCGCTGGTGTTGGCGGCTGTGGCGTTTTGGAGTTATTCGATGGCGCAAAGTAGTGCGAAGTTGGCTACAGAAAAAAGTGAAGAGGCGGAGGCCAGCCGAAAGCGGACCGAGGAGGCTTTGAAGCAGTCTAACCAGTTTTTAGCCAAGTCGGATAAACTCAATTTTGAAAATCTTGAAGGCCGGGTCCGTGTAATTTTGAATGGACGACTTTGCCCTCCTGAAAAGTGGCTTATCGAAATGCAGGAAATTACCGGACGGCACCCCGACAGCCTTCAATTAAAAAAACGACTACAGGAACTTCAGACACTTCGTAATCAAAACCCGGATTGCAAATGAAACCGCTCTTTACCTTTTTGATTGTTGTTTTCTATTCAAGTCTGGCTTTTGCACAAAGTTCGTATGGCGAAGCTATTCGGCAAGGTGATGCCGCCCTGCGCCGGGGAGAGTACAAAACTGCAATAAAAAAGTACTTCGCGGCGGAGGCCTTTGACCCATCTAAGAAAGCCACCGTGCAAGCTAAGGTGAATGCTGCGTTTGACAAGATTGAGGCGCTTAGGTTGGAAGCGGAACAGGCAAAAACAGAGGCTAAAGTTGCCTTGCAAAAGGCAGATAAACTCATAAATGCTTTTTACTTCTATGCCGACCGGTTTGCATTAGCATTTAAGGCTGGTCAGTTTTATTTCATTGACAAAAATGGCGATGAAATTGAAATGCTTGGTCGTTGGGGAAAGGCAGAACAATTTGACTATGACGGGTTTGCAAAAGTTAGTGACAACAATACAACCTATTTGCTCGATACACTGGGCAATAAATTTCCGGCTGCATTTGATGTAAAAGATTTAAAGTCTGGAATACTGGCATTGGATTTATCACACAAGGAATTAACAGAATTCCCCAAAGAAGTTTTTCAGCATAAACAGCTAAAGATTTTGCGATTGGGATTATGCAAATTGACGCAACTGCCGGCGGAAATAGGGGTAATGAAAAGTTTGATTCGTTTAGATTTGGGAAGCAATAAATTGACGAGTTTGCCCCCGGCTATCGGACAATTGGAAAATTTAATCACGTTGCAGTTGAACTATAACGCCTTGACTTCTTTGCCCGACGAAATAGGGGGTTTAAAAAACTTAAGCACCCTGGATCTGAGAAATAATCAACTGCAAAGCCTTCCCGATGGATTTAAAGCGTTGGGGAAATTGCGTGCACTGGATTTGAGTATCAACCAGCTATCCAGTTTTCCAGTCGAAATATTAGGGTTAAAAAATTTACTCTTATTGGATTTGAGCGTCACCAAACTGCGTGATCTGCCCACCCAAATCAACAACCTGGAAAACTTATCATCGTTGGATTTGGGTTCTAATGCATTAACCAGCTTACCGGCTGAAATTGGAGGTCTGAAAAATTTACGCACTCTGAACCTATTCGAAAACCAATTGGGCAGCCTGCCGGCTCAAATTGGGTTATTATCAAACCTGACATACTTAGGGTTAAATAGGAACCAGCTGATGTCTCTGCCTGGCGATATCGGGAAACTAAAAAATTTAACGGAACTGGATTTGTTTGGAAATCCATTGAAAACATTGCCTCCACAAATTGGCGCATTAAAAAACCTGCAGAATCTGGATTTGGGGGGGTGTAAGCTTAGCCGTATTCCACCGGAGATCGGAGGGGCAACAAACCTGGTCAGTCTAAATTTAATTTTTAATGAATTAACCAGCCTTCCTGAACAAATAGGGAACCTTAAAAATCTAAAGGAATTGTTTCTGAATGAAAACTATTTCCCGGATACAGAACTGGCAAAAATCAAGCGCCGCTTACCGGCCTGTGATATTAGTAGCTACCCGTTTACAGAGTAGCGTAGCACCACCGCTCTGAATTGAAAAACAGACACCAATGGAAACAACCTGGAAATTCGAACCTCCTATGAAATTAATATCCTGTCTCCTGTTTTTATTTTTCCTGCCGCTTGCCGCCAATGCCCAAAACAACTACACTCAGGCCATCCAGCAAGGCGATGATGCCCTGCGGAAAAAGCAGTTCAAAACAGCCATCAACAAATACTTCGCTGCGGAGGCGTTTGATCCGTCGAAAAAAGCGGAAGTGCAAAAGAAGGTTAACCGGGCTTTTGATGCGATTGAGGCGCTGCGGCGGGAGGCAGAGCAGGCAAGCCGTTTAGCCCAGGATGCCCTCGCCCAGGTAAAAGTTGAGCAGAGAAGAACAGAAAGCGCCCTCGACCAAGCCAATAAACTTATCAGTGCCTTTTACTTCTACGCGGACCGCTTTGCCCTGGCTTTCAAAGAAAACGAATTTTATTTCCTCGACAAGAACGGCGATCCGGTTACCAAACTTGGCAAATGGGAAAAAGCGGAGCAGTTTGACAGGCGGGGTTTTGCAAAAGTTGAAAACAATGCCCTAAGCTACCTTTTGGATACTTTAGGCAATGCTTATCGGGTTGCATACGAAATCCAGGACTTGGGGCCTGAGGTTCAAGCACTGGATTTATTCGCAAAGCGATTGGGTCAGATCCCTGAAAAGGTTTTTCAGCAATCGCAATTAGAAATTTTGTTAGTAGAAAACAACTGGCTAAAGTCCCTCCCTAAAGGAATCGGTCTATTCCCGAATTTGACTACGTTGGATTTGAGCAGCAATCAATTAATTGACCTGCCAATGGAGCTTTATAAATTACCGAAATTGACCTATATGGATTTGAGAGACAACCCTCTTGTAAAGGAAGAAACCGTGAGGCAAAGGCTAATACAATTTCTGCCAAATTGTACCATTCATGGAATTAGTGATGCTGAGATTTCTTCAACATTTGCCAGGGAAAAGCAATTTAGCCAGGCATCTTATTATTTAAGAAAGGCTTTAGAATCCGATAGTTCCAATTATAAGGATTGGTATAATTTAAGCTGGTACGCCTTGTTTACCGATAACCCTGAAAACGCTATAAAATTTGCATTAAAGACGCTGGAGCTAAATCCTGAAGCACAGCGTGTGGAAACAAATCTTGCTTTGGGATATCTGTTGAGCGACCAATGGCCGAAAGCAAATAGCATTTATCTGAAGTGGAAAGGAAAGCGTTTCCACGATCAAATTCGACTTTGTGACGACATCTTTTTACAGGATATAACTGATTTGGAGGACGCTGGCATTACCCACCCGGATTTTGAAAAGGTAAAAAAGCTGTTTGAAAAATAAAGACACATGAAAACATCCTTCGTATTTGTTCTTTTTATACTCCTGGTCCTCCCCGCCCAGGCCCAAAACAACTACACCCAGGCCATCCAGCAAGGCGATGCCGCCCTGCGCCGGGGAGAGTACAAAACCGCGATAAAAAAATACTTCGCAGCGGAGGGGTTTGATCCGTCGAAAAAGGCGGTGGTGCAGCGGAAAGTGGAAGTGGCGTTTGATAAAATTGAGGCCTTGCAGGTGGAGGCGGAGCGGGCGCTTGACCAGGTGAAGGCGGAGCAGGAGAAGACGCAAAAGGCATTAACGCAGGTACAAGAGGAGCAGGAGAAAACGAAACAGGCTTTGGATAAAGCCAACAAACTGCTCAAAATGTTTTATTTCTATGCCGATCGGTTTGCCCTGGCAAATTTAGATGGGCTGTATTATTTTATTGATAAAAACGGCAACCGGGTACAGAAACTCGGTCATTGGGGAAGTGTCACTCAGTTTGATAACGACGGTTTTGCATATGGATCACCCTGTAAATCAGATACTGTTGCCACATTTGATCCGGATACGTATACCGAGCATGTCAGGATTTACAGGGAATTTACAAACGATTTGTATGTGTTGGATACAACCGGCAGAACATACCTGTTTTCAACAGACAGCCTGGAAAAGCAATCGGATATTGCCGCTATAAAACTGAGCGACGCCAGACTCGGTACACTTCCGGACAGCCTTTTTGATAATCTGAATCTGGAACTGCTCTGGCTTGACGATAATAAACTGGAATCCCTGCCTCCGCAAATCGGGAAGCTGAAAAATTTAAAGTGGCTGGATTTAAGCAATAATAAATTAACTACCCTGCCTGTAGAAATTTGGGATTTGGAAAATTTAAAGGTTTTAATCCTTGCGAACAATGAACTGGCTGAGCTACCCAAAGAAATCGGGAACTTAAATAAGCTGGAAGTGCTGAATTTGAGTGGTACGCATCTTGTAACCTTCCCGGAGGAATTAGGGAATTTAAAAAACTTGAAAATATTGGATGTAGCTACGGGTATTTCTCCATTACATAATCTGGCAACTATTGAACAATTATTACCCAATTGCAAAATAATTACGGATTTCGATGATGGCGATATGTCCTTGTTTTTAGAAGAAATGAGCCATGATTATCCCCAAGCCTTCTATTTCCAGAAAAAGGTAGTAAATCAATATAGCACAATTGACCGGCATTGGTTTAGGTTGAGCTGGCTCGCCCTGTTCGTCAATAAACCTGAAGAAGCTATCCAAGCCGCTCAAAAAACGCTCGGGCTTAATCCCCAGGCCCTTAGTGTCGAAACAAATCTCGCACTCGGTTATCTGCTCAATAATCAATGGCCTGAAGCCGAAAAAATCTATCTCAAATGGAAAGGAAAAACTTTCCCTAACGACAAGCGTACCTGCGACACTATATTCCTGAAAGACATCGCCAAACTCGAAGCCGCCAACATCTCCCACCCCGACTTCGAAAAAGTAAAGCAGTTATTCAAAAAATAGACGTATTCACCACGGAGGCACAGAGAACACCGAGATTCCCCTACGCAAAAAAGAAACCCTCCGTGTCCTCCGTGCCTCCGTGGTGAAAAAAACCTACCGCCCAACCTCCTGCATATCTGAATAGTAAATCAACTCCCACTCCCCGTTGTATTGCTTTACAAAACGGCGCTCC
The DNA here is from genome assembly GCA_020636075.1 of Lewinellaceae bacterium. Taxonomy (GTDB): domain Bacteria; phylum Bacteroidota; class Bacteroidia; order Chitinophagales; family Saprospiraceae; genus M3007. Next base: position 545,339 of record JACJYO010000004.1, read on the forward strand.
AAGCCATAATTGGCTGCGGCATACCGAATACGTTCGATAATGAGCTCATCGCCCATAACTTCCCATTCACGCCTGAATTCGCTGGTGGAAAAATCGATGGGGCGGTGCATGATCCAGTCTTTGGGTTCCCAGGCCATCATCTTTTTAACCCGGGTGTCTTCGCCCGTTGGAACCGACGCGTCGCCCTGCAACGGCCAGGCGATATGCTCCATTTGGTAAAGGCTGTCGCGGTGAAATTTTTGGTAAAACTCCATAAAATCCGAGGGCAGTTTCACCTCGGCGGCCTGCGTGGTTTGGGCCGCCTGATCGGGTATGTTGGAGGATGAAGGTGTCTGGTTGCGGCAGGCATTCAGGCCGGCCAGGGCAAGAAAAAGCAAAAGCGTACGCAGCATGCAATGTTGTTTGACGATCAAGTAAAAAGGCAAAAATAAACGACCGCTGTAAAACGCCATTCACCCCGGTATATTTGCGGGCTTTTATAATTTCTCACATCCGATGAAAGGCCTCGCTACCATTGCCCTGCTCCTGCTCTCCAACGTGTTCATGACCTTTGCCTGGTACGGGCACCTGCGTTTTCAACACCTGTCCTTTTTTCAAAAAACCGGCCTCTTCGGGATCGTGCTGGCCTCCTGGCTGATCGCGTTGCTGGAATATTGCTTCATGGTGCCGGCCAACCGCATGGGCTTCATCGGCAATGGCGGCCCCTTCACACTCGTCCAACTCAAGGTCATCCAGGAGGTCATCACCCTGCTGGTTTTCACGCTGTTCACTCTGGTGTTTTTCAAAAACGAGCCGCTGAAGTGGAACCATTTCGTGGGCTTTGTTTTCCTGGTGCTGGCGGTTTATTTTATCCGGAAATAGGCTTGGTATTTCGCACAGATTTTACACAGATTTCTAAGCACAGATTTCACACAGAACATTTCTGCGTAAAATCTGTGCCCAAAATCTGTGTAAAATCTGTGCGAAACAAAATACCACCAAGTATCCTAAAGCGTGATTTTCCCTAAGTACCAAGCTCAAAAGTTTAAACAAGATCAAAGTCAAAATTTAGCCATGCTCTACGCCCCCCGGTTCGGCCACATTCCCGAACTTAGCCGCAAACCAACCCAAACATGCCACCGTCTACCGACCTGAACATCACCATCATATCCGCCGGCGCCGGCAGCGGAAAAACCTACACGCTCACCCAGCGCATGGTGGCGCTGATGCAATCGGGCGTCCGCGCGCGCGGGATCATGGCGACCACCTTCACCCAAAAAGCCGCCGCCGAACTGCAGGAACGCGTCCGCGCCCGCTTGCTCGAATCCGGCATGACCGAGGCCGCCAACGACCTGGGCAATGCGCTCATCGGCACGGTGCACAGCATCGGCGTGCGGCTGCTCCAGCGCTTCGCTTTTGAACTCGGCGTGTCACCACTGGTGGAGATCATCGCCGACGGCGACCAGCAGCGCATGTTCAACGAATCGCTTGCGCAAGTCCTCCACGAAGACCGCATTGCCACCATCAACCGGCTGGCCGACCGGCTCGGACTCACCAAAAAAACCGACCGCGATGCCTACGACTGGCGGCGCGACATCCGCGACATCACCGACGTGGCCCGCGCCAACAACTTCGACCGGACGGTTTTGGAAAAAAGCAAAAAACGGTCCTGGGAATCCTTCGAGCAGTTGCTCGGCCCTGCCGGCACTGACTCTGCCCAAACCTGGCACAACCGCCTGCTGAGCCATATCGACCAAACTATCGCCGCCCTCGAAGGCAACGAAGCCGACGAAACCAAAACGACCCGCAACGCCATCGAAGACCTCCGCAACCTGCAAAACCAGCTCAAGTGGCGCGGCGAACTCTACTGGCACGAATGGGTCAAGATCAGCAAGTTGAGTGTAGCGGTCAAAAGCCGCGACTTGTTTGAAGAATTCAAGGAGTTTGCCCGCAGCCACGACCAGCACCCGCAGTTCCGCAGCGATATCCGCGCGTTTATCGAACACATCTTCGACTGCGCCATCGACGCCCTGACCGAGTATGAACATTACAAGAAAAAACGCGGCCTGATCGATTACACCGACATGGAAACCTACGTAAGCCGCCTGCTCCGCATGGAACCTGTGCGTGCAGCCCTGCGCGGTGAACTGGATCTCCTGCTCGTCGATGAATTTCAGGACACTTCCCCCATTCAACTCGACATTTTCCTGCAACTCAGCCGCCTGGCACGCCACTCCATCTGGGTGGGCGATCCCAAGCAGAGCATTTACGGTTTTCGCGGCGCTGAACCGGCACTCATGCAGGCCATCATCCAGGCTACCGGCGGCGTACAGTCCGAAAATGTGTTGGGCAAATCGTGGCGCAGCCGCCCGGATATCGTGTACACGGTGAACGCCATTTTTACCCGGGCGTTCCCGGACTTGCCGGTGGAGCAGGTGGCTTTGGAGCCGGCTAACCCCACCCCCAACCCCTCCCTCCGGGGGGAGGGGGGCTCGCTCTCAGCTTCTGCTGATGTTCCCGTATCCGATAGCCAACAAACTTCATTGTTTCCGGAAGAACCACAAAAAAATCCTTCCCAAACAACAGATCAATCTTTATCTAGAGGGCAAGCCCCCCTCCCACGCCAATGGCGTGGGGGAGGGGCCGGGGGTGGGGTTATACACTGGCACTTCCAAAATGAACTCGACCTCCGAAAAGTCCCCGGCAGCCCCTGGATGGAAAACTGCATTGCCGCGCGAATCCGGGTGCTGCTCGACCGGCAAACCCCCGTGTGGAATAAAAAACGCGACACCAGCCGCCCGGCCCGCCCCGGCGACATTGCGGTGCTCTGCCGAACAAATTACGGTTGCGACGCCGTGGCCGAGGCGCTCCACCGCGCGGGCCTGAAAGCCGCCATCGCACGGGCGGGCCTGCTCGAAACCCGGGAGGGCAAGCTGGCTTTGGCCTGCCTCAAATACCTGCTAAACCCCTCGGATGCGCTGAGTACGGCGGAAATACTTACCCTCACCGGTACCCTTAGCCTGGAAGAACTCGTCGACAGCCGGATCGACTACCTGGTTACTCTGCAGGAGGGCTGGGACCCCGGTCGCTGGGCCACGGAGCACGATTTTATCCGCAGCCTCATGGACCTCCGGCCGCGCACCGCCGACCTGAGTGCCTCTGAAATCCTCAACCTGACGCTCGACGAGTTGGACCTCCGGCGCCTGGCTGCCCGCTTCGGCAATGTGGCACAGCGGCTCGACAACCTCGACCGCCTGCGTTACTACGCCCTCGAATACGAATCGGCCTGCCAACGCCTGCACGCTGCGGCCTCCCTGGGCGGTTTTTTGCTCTGGCTCGACGAACTGGCCCGCAGCGGGCAGGACCTTCAGGGCAGCGGCGAAAGCCCCGACGCGGTGCAGGTGCTCACCTACCACAAAAGCAAGGGACTGGAGTTCCCCATCGCCATCTGCCACAACCTGAACAACACCCTGCGGGAAAAAGTGTGGGGCGTCAACCTCGTTGCCGAGCGGGACGAGCCCGATCTGGAGGATATTCTCGGCCACCGCTGGCTGCGTTTTTGGGTAAATCCGTACAGCGACCAGTGGCGCGGCACCCGGCTCCAGGAAACCCTGGAATCCAGCGATGTTTGGGCGGAAGCCTCCAAACAGGCCCGGGAGGAGGAAGCCCGCCTGCTTTACGTGGGGCTTACCCGCGCCCGCGACTACCTCGTTTTCCCGACCAATGTCAAAGGCACGCCCTGGCTAAACCGCGTGTTCAACGAAGGCAATGCCGATATCAACACGCTCGAGCCCGATAGCGACGAGACGCCGTTTATCTGGAAAAATCAGGTGGTGTACTGCGAAAACGAACCGCTGTTCATGCCCACGGATTTTCCGGAAGACCAGTCGGTGGAAACTGCCGTGCCCTTCCATCCGCCGCATGCCGGTAAACATCATCTCGACCGCCTGCCGTACCGCATCGATCTGTTGAACGAATGGCCGCCCGGATTCGATTACAACCTGGACGAGCCCCAGCCCTTTGCCAGTTGGCTCGAATTTCGGGGCGACTACTCCCCGGCCATCAACAAGGCTGTCCAAACCTTCCTGGCCACCGATACGCCGCAACTCGACCCCGAAAAACGTCGGACACTGGCCCAACAACAAGTGCACATCCGCAGTGTAGCAGATGCGCTGGATGCCGAGGCCTTGCTCCGGCATTCGACGGCGTTCCGGCAATTTGCCGAAAAACAGTTTTCGCCGCAGCGCTGGCTACCCAGATTCCCGTTCGAAGGCCCCCTGGGCCGGCGCTGGCTGAAAGTGGAAGCGGATCTATTGCTGGAAAACGCCGACACGGTTTACCTGCTCGCCTTCGTGCATTTTGCCGAAGGCATGAAAAAATGGAAAGAGCAGGCGCGCTACGGCGCTCAAATGAGTGGCTGGCTCCAGCGGCTGGCGCCGCAGGCTTTTCCGGGGAAAGCGGTCGAATACTGGCTGGTGTATGCCTTGGAAGGTAGCGTCTGCAGGGTACTTGGATCGGAGGGGGGGATCCGGTAATTCCTGGGCGTATTTCGCTTCTTGGAGTAATTCCCTTCGTAGCGTATTTCCCTTCGTAGCGTATTTCACGCAGAGTTGCACAGAGTTTGTTGCGCAGAGTTGCGCAGAGTTTGAAATCCAACAAAATAAAAACTCCGCGTACGCTGCGGAAAACTCTGTGTAACTCTGCGTGAAATACGCTACAAAGAGAAATACACACAAAGATCACACCACCGCCATCTCCCGCGGTTTCCAATTCGTCATTTGTTCGGTGATAAAATCAAGCGCCTGATTCCAGGCTTCTTCCAGCCGGTCGGTGTACAGCGCGCCCATTTCCTCTTTGATGGATTCCATCAGCACCTCCTTGACGATGGGGTAGTACTCGGGCCGCACGCCATAGCGTTCGTGGCTTTTGCCCAGCGATTTCAGGCCCATGACTAAAAATTCCGGGCGGCTGAGCGAATACACAATTCCACCCAGCATGTGCGTGAGCAGGCGTCCCTGTGCAGCCATATCGCTTTTGAACAGTGCCCGCACCCCAGGCGCCCGGGTGAACACCTTTTCGTAAAAGCGTTCGGCAAAACGCTCCTCGTTTTTCAGGATCAGATCGAGCGAGGATTGCAGTTCGAGGTTCATATCGGTTTTCAGGAAACCTTTTACCTCGTACAGTTCAGACTCGAAATCCTTGCCTGCCATTTGTTTGCGGATCACCCTGCCGATATCGACCGTTTCTTCCGGCAGGCTTTTCAAGATGGATTGAGAAATAAGGATCGTAGCGTCGGCTTCCTTGGTGCAGCCCTGGATGCGGCTGGCCATGTTGATCGGATCGCCCAACACGGTAAACTGCCGGTGCTTGGGGTGGCCGAGATGGCCGATGAAGGCTTTGCCGAAATTGATGCCGATACCGACCCGGAATTTCGTGTCAAAATCTTTGAGTTCGAACGCGTTGAGCCGCTCGATGGCGTACTGCATGCCCAGGGCGGCGCGCACGGCATCGTGGCAGTTTTTTTCGCGCGACCCACCGGAAGTGCCGAAAATGCCGATGATCTCATCGCCGACGTATTGGTAAATAATACCGTTGTTCATCAGAATGGGGTCGCCCAGCACGGTGTAAAACCGGTTGATCATGTGTGCCATATCATAGGGCAGGTTTTGCGAGGTAATGCGGGTGAAATCGCGCATGTCGCAAAAGAGTGTGGCAATGCTCCGCACCTCGGCCTCGCCCTCGGGTATGGTTTCCAGTTGCAGTTTATTGACTTCGGCGCTGGCCCAAACCAGGCGCTGGATCGACACATCGCCCTTGGGATAGCACTGGCAGGCCAGGCGTATGGAAGGGTCCCATTTGCGCAAATGCGCCGTGTCGCGCTCGAGAGCGGTGCGGGGCGAGAGATTTTGGTGCCCTTCAATGACGCGGATCCGGCAGGTGGTGCAGCGACCATTGCCGCCGCATTCGTGCAGGTGCGGGATTTTGTTTTCAAGGGAAATGTCGAGCAGGGTAGAATCCGGGTCGAAAGATTCGACGCAGTGATTGATGCCCGTGTAGAGGATGTTTGCCATTTGACGTGTGGTTTTGCGCTGAATAAGCCTGTACGGGTTGTCGAGTTGTTTTGTCTTCGACAAAGTTCGGCCCCGGGCAAGGCAAAACCGCATGCAAATGATTGGTTGGTAACCGGCGTTGCTTGAACCTGGTGTTTTTTTGAGTGGGTTGGTGGCGTATTTCCCGCCGTAGCGTATTTCCCGCCGTAGCGTATTTCCCGCCGTAGCGTATTTCCCGCCGTAGCGTATTTCCCACCGTAGCGTATTTCCCACCGTAGCGTATTTCCCTTGCGTAGAGCATTTCCCGCCGTAGCGTATTTCCCGCAGAGTACGCGGAGTTCGTTGCGCAGAGTTACACAGAGTTTAATTCCGATAAGGTGAAAACTCCGCGTACTCTGCGGGAAACGCTGCGCAACTCTGCGGGAAATACGCTACGGTGGGAAATGCTCTACGCAAGGGAAACCGAGGCGAAAATCATCAACCATAGTGGTTAAACACTCCTCAAAATCCGTGCGACTGCTGGTTTTTTCAAGCAGATATGAGCACTTTTGCGGCGCGAAAAGCGCACAAACAAACACAAACAGCTATGAAAAAAGTACTATTTCTTCTTGCAGCAAGCCTGTGTATTTCTACGTTTACATATTCCCAGCGCGAGGAAACTTTGGCTTCCAGTTCCGGCATTAAAGGCGGCTTTGGCGGTCCGTTCTTTTTATTCAGCACGGCCAATGGTAACGCCGGTGGCGGTGCCGGCGGTGGCGGCGCTTTCATTATCAACGACTTTTTTATCGGTGGCTTTGGTCAGGGCGAGTCGTTTGGCCGCCGGCGCTACAACAACCGCAACTATGACGTGACCCTGGGCTCCGGGGGCTTTTGGTTTGGCTATGCGGTGCCCTCGTATAAAGTGCTCCACGTCTATACTTCCCTCAAATTAGGTTGGGGCACGGCAGGACTGCGACGCCCCGGTGGCGATTTTGAGGATGACATTACCGATGGGGTGTTTATGGTGGCTCCGGAAATAGGGGCCGAGGTAAACCTGTTGCATTGGTTCCGGCTGGCCTTTACAGGGGGCTACCGGCTGGTGGGCGGTTTGAACGGGCTGCCCGGCTTTTCTCCGAACGATTTTAACAGCCCTACGCTGGCGATTACGCTGCGGTTTGGCGCATTTGGGTATAAGTAGAAACCATTTCAGCCAGGAGGTTTGAACAAATTTAGTTTTCGGTTTTGATGAGCTTGCCCGAAAGCCGTTCACGATTTTTCGTGGTGATTTCCCAGAAATAAATTCCGGGAAGCAGTTTTTCGGTAGTCAGCATATTGTTACCGGGGTAAATGTCGGCTTGAAGCACTACACGCCCCAACTGATCGGCTTAACCAACCGGAAGGCCCCTGAAGGAATAGATTACCGTTGAACAGCTAATTTTAATGGAGAGAAAACATCCTGGTCGAGTGACACGGCCAGAAAATATACGCCGGATGAGAGCCCTTCCACAAAAATGTATGTTTCGGACCCGGAAAGACGATACTCGGCCACTACTTTCCCAAAGGTGTCATATAATTTGTATAATTCCAATGTATTTGTAAACCACATTCCGGCGGGTATAAGAGTATGTTGGGCTATAAAAAAGATTCGATAACATGTAGAAAAGAAATTCGAAAACAGGTGGTTAAAATACCCAATTGATACCTCCCATTAATTGCCCGCCGATTGTCTGAAAGGAATCGAAACCAAAATAAGTTGCATTAAAGTCAGGCATAATCATTTGGACGCCATTAAGATTCAACATATTCCTGCCGATAAACCGGAGTCGAATGGGTGTATTGGGTATAGTGTAGGCAGCAGCACAGTCCCATAACCAAAGTTTATTGAGTGCATTTGTTGAAGCTTGTCTTTGATAATTAAGTGTAGTTCCAAATTGCCATACACCGGATTTGAATTGCAGACCTAAGGTGTAAGTATTATTCCAAAATCCGGATTGCGCTTCAACTCCATTATAGGTTCTTTCACTATAATTTATGGTAAACCCGGCACTCAGGCTTAGCTTGTTTATTCTTGAACAGGCTATGCGAATACTATTCGAAATTCGGTGAAAATTGGTGTTAAGCATTGCGGTAACACCCGGTACAACTTCCTTGGCTACTTCAAGGTTTGAGCGTACAGCTACGCTTGCCTGCCAGGGTTTGATTAAATAGCGCCCATTGATTTCAAAAGATGATCGGCTTGACTTTGGTGAAAAATAAGATTTTGTTACAAAATATGAATTTTCTACAGTTGAAAAGTAGAGGATGTTATTACTGAACCAGGAAAAATTCAACCGGCATTGATAATCCCAGACTCTTGATGGGTTTCGGTTTGTCCAGTCAATGTTAAAAGTACTTTGGCGAACCAACTGGCTACTATCCAAATTTTCAAGTCGAAAATTGTTTTCTCCGATTATCCGTTTGGCCTTGACAAGATGAATCATTGGCGGCGGCGCCTCGACCAGATTAAAGTTGATGTACAGGTTATGGTTTTTAGTAAAGTCAAAGTAGACGCCTGAATGACTATTCCACCCTACGAAAGAACTTTCTGCTGCGTAGGCGTCATAATGCCGAGTAATAATTTTCGATTCAATTCCCAGGCTATATCGAAAAGGACCTGTTTTTCTCCCAAATCGCGCATCCAGAAACGGACTCCTATCGTTTGGGTAGCTTTTGTTTTGCCACAGGTCAGCTGTGCCATCCGCCTCTGTTTTAAGTTCAAATTGGAGTGCAGCGCTTTGGAACCCTGTAGCAAGCTTAATTTCGTGGTGGCCGGATTTGATTTTGAGTGTTAAGGAGGTATAGGTAGATGTATTGATTTGTTTGCTATTTTGGGCAATGCTGGTGTCTGAAAGATCGAAAAGTGGCGTGGCGGCAAGGAGATTAGTCATTTCCCGGTCGGCTAAATACTTTACCTGCGTAAGAAGCACAAATGAATAAAGGCTATCTATTTGATAAACGCCCCGTAAAAAGGGGGAAAAGTTGATGGTGTTGCCGTCGAGTTGATGTTCACTTTTTATGGAATTGGAATCAAGTTGCCCACTCAATTTATTATTACGCTCCTGTCCGTTTAGTAATAGGGAAGTTTGAAAATCAAACTGAAATCTATTTTTTTTATACAGGTTTTGTGTGGTTATTTGAAGCATCCTGCTGGGTTGGTCTCGTTGTTTGACGCCTGTGAAAATGCTATTGCCTGGGGTGTAAATACGCGCACTGGCTCGTTCTGCGAAACGTTGGAAATTTGTGTATAGGATGGAGGCCTTTGAGGTCCACGAACTTGTCGGCTCAAAAATGATTCTACCAAAACCGAATTTGTCGTTATTGCGCCTTTCATCAATAATTGGGGTGAACAAAGGCAAATATTTTTCGATTTCAGTTGGATCTTGGTATTTGGAAAGATGATCAATATCGATCAGGGCAAAAAAGTCGATTCCAGAAAGTGTAGGCTGAGCCGTGTTATTAGCGCGGAGTAGTGCAGAGAAACTAAGGCTTTTCCCTGTCTTATAAAGAGTCGAATTTGCCTCATAAAATTTTTCGAGGTTGGTGTTCAGGCCAATATCACCATTAATGTGGTTTGCCGATTCCTCTTTTAGTTTAACATTTAGAGCAACTTCTGCTTGCTCCGTTAAGGCAAACTCTTCTTTTTCTCCCTGAAAGTTTGTTATCACCTGAACACTTTCGACATCATCTGCTTTAATTCCTTCTACCATCTGCTTGTGCAGTTGTCCGAAGATATCTTTACCATTAGTCAGCACAACATCTACCCGTTGCCCCTTGTACCGGATGCTTCCATTCTGATCTACACTAATTTGCGGTAACTTTTTGAGGATGTCGCCGAGGTTATATTCGGTCGAATCAATAAAAGCATCGATGTTGTAAAATGTCGTATCGCCTCTGGCTACAATGCCCAATTTATCTGCAGAAATCTGTACGATACCGATTTGATTTATTGTAGGCAGTAAAATGGTCTTAAGGTGGATGGAATCCCTATCGGGGACAAATATGCGTTGTTGCCAAGATTCATTGCCCAGCGATGCAATTTTGAGCAGGTAGAAATCAGTTTGCAGATCCTGAAATTGCCATGTCCCCCGGGCATTGGCCTTTGTATATTTTATTAAGGATACGGAATCGGGTTTATAGAGCTGTACCAGAGCACCGGGTACCGGATCGCCATCAAAATCAATTGTTTTACCTGAAAGTACAGACTGCCCATTGCAAGGATAATGTAAAATAAACAGTGTCATGCCAGCCCAAAATAATTGTATTGATCTAAGCATGGCCGGGGTCTTTTAAAATAAGTAATACATAGGCTTTTATTGAGCGTTTATACATTTACTCCGGGTTAGTTAACTTCTTAAATTCATCCGATGTGATGTATTTTTCCTGTATTGGCAATCTAATAGCTGGCAAGTTTTTCGGAAATTCAACAGTTATAGCCGTCAGCGACATTCCTTTATGCCTGACTTGTAATATAAACCCCGGAAGGCCATAATATTCCAATGGCCCGTCAAGGACCGGAATATCAGGAGCGAACCAGAATTCTGTTGACTCGTTTCCTCCAAGGAGGGCTTTATGACAAACGTACCCACAAATAGACATGGTGTCGCGTTGACTTAAATCCCACTGCTCTTCTGATCTTAATTTTTCCCGCATTACCTTATTCGGGTGTGGCTTAGTCAACTTATAGATATAATTATTATTTAAGTCCTTATACAGTATTGTTTCATTTATTGTTAGTTTGCCAGGAAGATTAGGGTCTTTTTTTCTGTTTTCAACAAAGTAGTAATCTGAAAGATTGCCAGAATAGTTATATTGGAATATACTGATACAATTGTTAACTTTCTTGGCAATATTAGTCCCTAAACCAGGCGCTAATTCTTCTATATGCCATTCTTGTGCAAAGACTACTCTTAAGTTTTGGCTGAATGCAAATAGTCCATTTAAAGATAGTACTAATAAATAAAGGTATTTCATAGTGTGGATTTAATCTGCTTCAAAAGCCACAGGAGAGCCAAACCAAACTACCTGCCAATCAAAAAGCAGACGGCAGGTAGCAGGCAGGCCATCTGATTATTTATGGACAGTCGTCAAAGGTTCCGACCAAGGAATCATTGACATACAATTCAATCGTTACACAATCCTGACCATCAGGCCCCCAGGTAACACCGGCTCCAATCGTCCCGCCATCAGTCATAGTAATACTAACTTTTATTTTGATGTCAGGACCGGCATTTGAAACGTTTGCGGTCATTCTGGGAGAAATATTAAAATGGAATTCCTCCTGCAGATTTTGTGTAGCTGCTTCGCCTGTGTTTTGTTGAATCAGAGAAGTTACAGAAGAGGCATAACTGAATAAGCCAAGGCATATAAATGCCAATAAAAGCGCTATCTTTTTCATGCTTTTATCGTTTAATTTATGATCCCTAAATAGGTAACGAGCTCGGGATATTCGTTACCGTAAACGCTTACATGACAAAGTTATGTCCTAAGGAAAAACTAAATATGTTCAAAATCGATCAAAATCGATCAAAACCGATCAGAGGTATTTTGAAAGAAATTAGTGGGGAATATTCTATTCTTTAGCCCTAGCGCATGTTTAATCTTGGATTGTGTTTCTGGGCTGAGTAGACCTTTAGGAATAGAAATCCCTGCTTTTTTGACCTTTCTTCTGAGCGTTGAGTAGGAAATATTTAACTCTTTAGCAAGTTCGTCGCGGGTTTTAAAACCTTGTTCCATTCGATAAAGAATTTTTAGCGGTTAAAGCTGCTGCGCTTAATTACAGTGGTTCGCGCTACTGCCTTTTTTTATATAATTTCCCATCCCGCCGAAAGCAATTCGCTTTCGGCAGATAAAGTCCTCCCTTCAAGCTCAAGGCTCGATACAGAAAGGGTCACCAAAATCTGGCTGAAAAACTGGTTGAGAACCGGGGATTAAAGGCTTCTTGCGCGGGATTAAACTTACCGGACAGAGGATTCCGGCCATAGTATAATTTGGATGATTTTCGAAGATACAAATTCCCGCTATACACGCCAAATCCAACTGTATTAAACATTCTTCCCAGGTGGAGATGTCGCTAAAAACCAATGCTTTGAAATAATGTTAAATCTCAAACACACCTCAACACATACACCAAAAATAATCAACCGCTCATGCAAAAACACCTGATACTCGCCATTTTTCTGTTTTGTGCCGGCAACCAACTCGCTGCCCAACCCCTGACCGCCATCACCTACAACATCCGCTACGCCACGGAAAACGACGGCGCCGATGCCTGGTCGCAGCGCCGTGACTTCCTGGCCGCCCAGTTGCGTTTTCACAAACCCGACGTGTTCGGTGTTCAGGAAGGGCTCAAATCACAGTTGGACTACCTGGTCGAACAATTGCCCAACTACACCTACGTCGGCGTGGGCCGTGACGACGGCCGTGAAGGCGGCGAATACTCCGCCTTGTTTTATCGCACCGACCGCTTCCGGGCGCTGGAATCGGGCACCTTCTGGCTCTCGGAAACGCCCGAAAAGCCCTCCAAAGCCTGGGACGCTGCTTTGCCGCGCATCTGTACCTGGGCACTGCTCGAAGACACGGCCTCCGGCCAAAAACTGCGGGTGTTCAATACGCATTTCGATCATATCGGGCAGGTGGCGCGGCAAAATTCCGCGGCACTGATTTTGAAAAAAATGGCGGAAATGAATACGGAAGATGTACCTGCTGTGTTCATGGGCGACCTAAATACGGAACCCGGAACAGCGCCCATCGAACAAATCGCCGAAAGTATGCGCGATGCCCACGACTACAGCCTGGAACCGCCGTTCGGCCCGGAAGGTACCTTCAATGGATTTGAGTTTAAGGAACCGGTCACGCGCCGAATCGACTACATTTTTGTGTCGCACGGGCTGGAGGTGCTGCAATACGCCGTGCTGAGCGATTCCCGCAATTGCCATTATCCTTCAGATCATTTGCCGGTGCTGGCGCGGCTCCGTGAAAAGTAGCCGATACGTGGAAATGTTTAGATAATGAAATCGAGTTGTGACCAACTGTTCTGGAGACAGGTTTTTTTATTTTTTAGACAGGATCGACATGATTTTGCAGGATTAAACGGCCATAGGCCGTTTAATCCTGTATTTTCCTGTTAATCTTGTCTATTCTATTTCATGGTCACAACTTGAGTTTAAGCAGTCGGTTCCTGCTCAAATGGCGCCGACAGCAAATCGGTCGTTTCCTGATAGCAGCGAAACATATCGGCAATAAAATGTAAGCGGTCGTACAGGTCGGCCCAATCCTTTGCACCGGTATTCTTCAGACTATCCGCAGTAGGGTCAATTTTTTTTAACAAAATTAGCAAGTCGGGGTTGGTCAGCTTTTGCAGATCGGGCGGGAAATGCGCCTTCAAATCTGCCCCGAGGTGCAGGTTTAGTCCCTTGGGCAAACTTAGTTCCATCATATAGCTGCTTAAGAACAAACGGATATGATGCCGGGCGACTGCTGCAAATTTTTCAGTGGCCAAATCCAGCGGTGTGGGCCTGTTAAAAATGGATTTGAACAACCAGCCAACGTCGAGCAACCAGCGTTGATTTGGAAAAAGCGATTTGAGAAGATTTGCTTTGAAAAGCGCGGGTTCAGTCACGGAGGCCTCCAGCGCTTCCGCGATTTCCGGTTGCAGGCGGGTTTGTTCGTGGAAACCGATTTCAATGTTGGCCAGTAAAATTAGCTCGGCTTTTTTCTTTTTATCCGGTTCAAAAAAAGCCAGGTAGTAGCGCCTGAACGCCTGCTTCAGATAGCGCTGTCCATTGGGCGGGTCGCCGGCCCGGAGGCTGTTGCAAAAACGGGTGATTCGGACTTCGTCGTAGCTGTTGTCTTTTCCGCAGCTGGCTAAAAAACGGGCAAACTCCCGAGCTATTTCCGCATATACTTTTTGATTGCCACGGGCAACGGCATCGCTTGCCCGGTCAATAGCAGCCTTGGGGTCTGCTGTGTCCCAGACCAGTTTTGTGATGGCCTTTTTATCCATGTTAGCGCCCTTTGCCAGCGCAGCTTCTGCAATGTCGTAGATGATCTGGCTGAGCGCAGGCACGGCAGCCAGTTTGCTGTCCAGTGCCCGGATGAGATCTTCTTTCCGGATGGTTTGGCCTGCTTGTCTGGATGCCCAGGTGGCAAAGGTGCACCAGTTGGCGCAGCGCCCCAAACGTGTAGTCAGCAGCGTGGATATCTCGTAGTAGCTTTGGGTAATTTGAAAATTTCGGGCGACCGGGTCGGGCATCGCCGAAATTCGGTCTACTGCTTCGAGTGTGGTCAGCGTGTTGTGCATCGGGCTCCGTTGTTCAAAATTGCCCGGGTCAGCAAATGCTTACCTGCGGGGCTGTAAGGGCATGCTGCTTGGTATTTAATGCTGTTTGGGGATTTCCTGCCAGAGCCAAACAGTTCTTTTTTTGTCATTTTTAAGGCCTAAAGCCTTGATAGGTACTTTCAGAAATGCAAAAACGGACAAAAAAAGCGCTTATTTTGGTTCTGGCAGAAAATCCCCAATATGCCCTACTTTCAGATGTGTTATGCCGGTTGGGTTTTGGCATTCATGCCCAACCACCCCGATTGTGATTATTTTTTAAAATTCCATTGGCCCGGGTTTCTCGTTGGAAAAGCCTTGGATGGTCCCGGGTTGGAATGGATTAAAAAGGCCGCAACCGTTGCTGCTTGGAAGCAACGGTTGCTGAGCCCCGATAGAAATGGGTTGTTTTCATTTGGTTTCAGGTTTTTCAGAGGGTATGCTTAGCACAAAACTAGGAAACGCCCTGCCGCATCGCCTTGTCAATTGGTTGCATTGATTGGAATATTCGTTGCATAATTGTTCGTACAGACATCTGTTCCAACACCAATGCTATTTTTGAAATGGCTTCCAGTTACTGACTGGTTTCACTAGGCGACACTCCGAATTCCTCCTGAAACAATTTTGAAAAATGCCCCGGATCTTTAAAACCAACTTTCCAGGCTACCTCTGAGACGTTCAGGTCGGTGGTTTCAAGCAATGTTTTGGCTTTGTTCAGGCGAAACGTGCGAATGAAATCGGAAGGTGAGGTTTCGAGCAATGCCTGCATCTTTCGAAATAATTGGGAGCGGCTCATGCGAAGCGCTCTGCAAAGTTGTGGCAGCGCAAATTGCTCATCGCTATAATTTTCTTCCACGATGCGGCGCACTTTTTGTATAAATGCATCTTCGATACGGATAGCCTCTGCGGTTTCGATTTCGCTTGGAGCCGATACCGATTCGCGAACAGGCCTTTGTGAAAAATAAGCCACCATCCGTTTTTGCCGTTCCAACAATACGGCTAGTCGAACCAACAGTTCTTCTTTGTCAAAGGGTTTGGATAAATAGGCGTCGGCGCCGCGTCGCAATCCGGCAATCCGGGATGCAATATCCGCTTTGGCGGTAAGTAAAATGATTGGGATATGGCTGGTACGCTGATCGTTT
This sequence comes from Lewinellaceae bacterium, assembly GCA_020636075.1. Taxonomy (GTDB): domain Bacteria; phylum Bacteroidota; class Bacteroidia; order Chitinophagales; family Saprospiraceae; genus M3007. The sequence continues at coordinate 560,842 of JACJYO010000004.1, forward strand.
TTTAAGCTGTCGCAAACCTGGAACCCGTCTTTTTCGGGCATCATCACGTCGCTGATGATCAGATCCGGAATGTTTTCCATCGCTTTTTCGATGCCGATTTTACCGTTGTAGGCAATGTCGATTTGATAAAGATCATCGAGGCAGGATTTGAGATAGAGCACGACATCGGAATTGTCTTCGATGATCAGGAGTTGGGGCAGTGCCTGCTGTTGTGTATTGGGCGCTGCCTGCCGAATAGGTTCGGGCGGGGCAGGTTGTTTGTGTGGAAGGACGTCATTGCCTGTTTCGGCTTGGGTGGTATACTTCTCGATTACCGTTGCGCCGCCCCTGGGGGCATTTTGGGTGACCGGAAGTTTGACGGTAAACGTCGAACCATTTCCGGGTATACTTTCAACCTGGATTGTCCCGCCCATAATTTTTACCAGCTCCAGCGTGTGTGCCAATCCGATGCCCGTACCTTCTCCTTCCCGTGTGTGCGAGCCGTCTACCTGGTAAAATCGGTCGAATACATGCGGCAGGTTTTCTTCTGAAATGCCAATGCCGGTGTCGCGGACTTCAATGGTTAGCCAACCGGTGGCTTTGGCCAGGCGTACAGTAACCGCTCCGCCTGAATGCGTGAATTTGAGGGCGTTTGAAATCAAATTGGTTAACACCTGTTTTATTTGCTCCTCGTCGTGATCCATCACCAGTGCTTCCAGGGTAGTAAAAAAGCGCAGCGACAGATTTCGGCTGTTGGCATAGGTTTGGAAGGATTCGGTGACGTAGCGCACATAGGGTACGATATTGCTTTGTTGCAGGTTTAATTGGAAGGCTTTGTTTTCAAGCTTAGACAAGTCAAGTAACCGGTTAATCAAATGCAACAGGTTTTTGCTGTTGTCTTCAATAAGCCTGGTCCCTTCTTCGAGGTGTTTTTGCGGGTTGTCGCGCACCTGGCGGATCATGCCGAGGATGACCGTCAGCGGCGTACGGAATTCATGTGTCAGGTTCGTGTAGAGCCGGCTTTTGAAGTGGTCGAGTTCCTTCAGGCGCTCGCTTTCTTCGTGTTCAAGTTTGAGTTGGTTTTGGAGCATAAGGCGTTTTTTCAAAAAAGAAAAAATTGCATAGGCGACGCCCGAAAGCAAAAGGAAATAAATAAAATATGCCCACCAGGTGGCCCACCAGGGCGGAAGGACCACCACGTTTACCGCGAGTTCATTGGGCCGCCACTGGCCTTTGCTGTCCCGGGCTTTTACCCGAAATACGTATTCGCCCGGTGGCAAACTGTTGAAGCGGGTAAAGTTGAATTTGGAAGGGGCTGACCACGCGTCTTTGTAGCCCTCCATTTTGTAGCTGTAGAACACTTCTTTGGGGTTGTTGTAGTCCGTCAGGGCATATTCGAAAGTGAAGGACCAGTCCCAATAATGCAGACGAATTTCAGGTTTGACCGCAAACTTGGTTTCCCGCAGGATGGTATCCCGCCGTTCATCGCTGTATTCGAAGGCGGTAAGCACCACTTGCGTATCTTTTTCTTTACGCCGGTATGCTCGCAGGATTTCTTCGGGCATGAAGGCTGTGACGCCTTGCATCCCGCCAAAAAACATCCGGCCGTTGCGGGCTTTAAACCATGATTTCCGATTGAACTCGTTGGAGCTCAGACCGTCTTCGGTCAAAAAATTTATGAAGGTTTCAGAGGGCTGATGGAAACGGGAAAGCCCGTGGTTTGTACTCAGCCAAAGACAGGAATCACCTTCGGCCAGCAAGCCACAAATAAAATTATTCGGCAGGCCGTCATTTACCGTGTATTGCCGAATGGCCTCGTTGGCGGGGTTAAAATGAATAAGCCCGGCATCCGTACCAAGCCAGAGCGTTTTGTCCGGATTTTCCTCAATGACCAGAATCTGGGATACAGGCAGGCCCCAGTTTTTGGGGTCAAACCGGTGCAACACTTTGGATGCAGGGTCGTATTGCAATAGTTTTCCTTTAAAACTGATCCACAGTTTTTCGCTGTAATGACCCGCATGAAGCGCCTCTGTTTTGTTGATGACGCGTTCCGGTAGTTCCATCTCCAGTACCCACTCAAAACCGTTTTCCGATTTTTTGAGATAGTATAACAGGTATTGCGATGCCCACCAGAGCGTTCCGTTTTTATCCTTGCTGAAAAAGCCGTTGTCCCCCACGGGTTTTTCGTGCAATTGGCTGGGCACGTCTTGCAGGCCTCCGGTTTGCGGGTCAAATAATTGTTTGCCGTTCACCCAGATTTTATTCCCTTCAGCATACAGGTCAAAAAAATTGGGGATATCGGAAAAGGTATACAAGCGTTGCTCTTGTTTCTTTTCAGGATCAAACCGGGCAATTCCGGTGTAGTATACCCCGAATAGTATGCCCTTTGGGTCTTCGGTTAATCCTCTGAAACTAAAATAGGCATTAGCCTGATTCTGGCCGGTAAAATACGTGTCGAAGGGATAGGGCTGCGGCCGCACCTTGAGCAAGCCGAGGCGGGTATTAATCCAAATGATGCCGGTTTTATCCTGAAATATCCCTTTGAAATCATTGGCATTGGGCAGCAGCGTTTTTAATTCATTGTAGAAGTTGTACAGATTATCCTGTTCGGCATCGTAATACAGCAGATTTCGGTCCCGGCCGCAGGCCCATATACTGCCGTTTTTTTCCAAAATAAACCGGTGAAGGTGGTTTTGTCCGTTCTGTAAAAAACGATTAGCCCGATGGGGGACAAACTGGTTTTTCTTAGTATCGAGCACATAAAAACGCCAGTTTGCCAGGAGGATTAACGTGCCGTCGGCCTCAAATTGAAAGCACAGGTTGTAACAGTCTGTACAAATGTTGCGCAATGCAGTTACCCCCAGCATATTGCCCGATTGGTCCAATTGGTACAGTGTATCCTGATAAACCAGGTACGTTCGTCCATTAGGGCCGATATCACACCAGAAGTAGGTGTTGAGCAAAGTAATGTGTTTTGGAAGGGCAATCTGTTCGAACCGGTTGTCCTGAAAAAGCCAAATGTCCACCTCCTGGTTCGCGTTTTTCAATCTGGACATCAGGATTTTGTTCTGCCCGAGTTTTTGCCTGAAACCAAATCCGTCGCTTTTTTCGGTATTGTTTTGGAAATGCACCGGTTGCCAAAGGCCCGTTTTGGGATTAAACAAAAACGCCAGATGCTCGCTCCACAGAAAAATCAGGGAATCTTGCCAGGTACTCAACCCCAACAAGGGCTCCCGGCCATCCGGAATTTCAGGGGGTGAGGGGTATATCAAAAAATTGCGGCCGTCGTAGCGATGTAATTTGCCGCCATTCACAAACCAGATAAAGCCCTGATCGTCCTGTGTGACCAATGCTGTATTGTTTCCCGCCAACCCGTCTGCTGTGGTAAAAAATTCGAATGTTGCCTTTTGCGCATTGGCAAAACAGGCAAACAGCAAAAAAAGAAGGAAGGAATGTAACAGGTATATTTGGCGCATGGTCAACCGGAAACAGAACAGCTAAGGTCTTGGAGAGAAAATCCCCAACATGTCCTTAATCTTCTTTTTGAAAAAACATTATCACCTAAACCGGTTTTTGTCCTTTGGCAAAGGTTCCGATACAACTTCGCAAGTAAATTTTAAATGCTCGGATCATGCCGCTTTTGCACAACAAAGGTGCAAAAAATACTGCAGCCGCCTGAATCTTATTCGATTGTAAGCAACGGATTAGTTCAATATTTTTTTGCTAAAAAGCGAAAACCTGCCCTTCGCGTGCAATCCGAAAACCTTGCTGCTCGACGTTTTTAATTTCTTCAAAATCCCAGAGCATAGGATTGGTATGGTTGAAATGAATGAAGTGCACACGGGCTTTTTCAGCAGCCGTCAGGCGCCCGAAACGCTGCATGGACTCCTCGATGAACGGGTGCGGAATTTCGGCCATGTCGCGGGCCAGCTCCCCGTTTTTATAAAACGTCGCGTCGAGGTAGGCAGCATCTGCCGATTTGATTTCCTGAACGATGTCGCGATCCCATTTTTCCCATTTATCAATATCTGGAATAAACAGCATTGTTTTCCCCCGCACCTCAATGCGATAACCGGCGGTTTCAGAATACTCGTCGCGGTGGGGCACGGTAAATGGTATGACCCGGATATCAGACGCCAGTTGGATCGCCGAGTCGGTCTGTATGGGCCGGATCGAAATGTTTTTCAAGCTGACCAACTGGCTCCAGGGGCCATTGTTTTCCAGAAATGTTTTCATGCGTGGCAAGGCATACACCGGCACCCCGTCTGCGCCCTGTGCCTCACGGCCAAGGTACATCAGGCCAGTATAATGCCCGATATGGGCATGGGTGAGGAAAATGCCATCGGGTGCGCCTTGCTTTGAAGTGCCGGCTGCTTTGCGCAGACGTTCCCACTGGTCGGTGTATTCAGGTGTCGCCTCAAACATCCAGCATTTTCCACTGCGGCCGTCTACGAGCGCCAGGCAGGTAGGTGTGCGCTTGGGACGTTGCCCGGCCCAGTACAATTGGCAGCAGGTTTTGTTGCAGTTGACATGCGGATAACCGCCATCTTGTGCTACGCCGAGCACGAGGAGATACACATCCGGCATGGCATTAGTCCCGTCGTCGGGGTAATGGCTTGAATTGTTTTGGCAGGCAGCAAAAATCAGGAGACTGAAAAATAGAAGTCGGGTCATAGTTTGCTGATACGAATGGCAAGTATCCGTGCAAATTACAACAGCTTCCCGTAAAAAAGCCCACAACTCGTATGGCCGGTATTACCCATGGGGCCGGATAGTGGATCGAATTCCAGGCGTTTGTACAAATGATTCGCTTCCTGCATGGCCTGGATCGTTTCGAGATACATGTAGCGAAAATTTCGGGCGCGGGCTTCGGCTTCTAAAACCGACACCAGTTTACGCCCCATGCCCTGGCCGCGGGCATCCGGGAAAAAGTACATTTTTTTTAGTTCGCAGGTGTCCGGGTCGCCGCCGCGCAGTGGAGCAATACCGCCGCAACCGACAATTTCTCCGTCGGGTTTTTCCAGTACTAAAAAATAGGCGCGCGGATGGTCATAGGCTTCAAACATGGCATCCACTTCCGGGTCCTGAATGGAATAGCCTTCGCCCACGGCGCCATATTCGGTCATGACCGTGCGGATAATGTGCGCCACGCGGGCATTGTCTTCCGGGCGAATGGGGCGTAAACGAAGGGTGGATTCAGTTGGCATAACCGTGCGAAGATACTGCTGCAGGGTTTATTTTTTGTTCTTGCCAAACACGTCGATGAACGTTTCCGTCAGCCCTTTTTCCGTTAAATAATCCAGCAGGTTTTGCGCAGCATCACCACCGCGTTTGGCATGGTGCAACAGTGTGAAACCGTGCGGGCCTATTGAGTTGAGTAAGCCGGGAAAACGTTCCAAAATGGCTTTGACGATTTCCGTTTCACCCAGCATGGTAAGCACGAAAATATCGGCCCGGGCGCCTTTTTCCAGCAGGAATTCAGCGATGTCGCGCCGCCCGACATGCCCGGCAGCGCCCAGTGCGGTTTCAAAATCGGCATTCCCCCAGTCCCAGGCGACATTCAGCACCAGAGGATGCTCCCCAATAATTTCCGTAACCCGATCCAGGTCATTGTGCGCTTTTCCAACAAAGTCTTTAACAACGGCTGGGTCAAGGGGATCCTTGGGGTCGGCTATGGGCGCCGCAAGGAGTGGATGACCTAATGGGTTCAGACTGAAGGCGGTGCCGAGTATGGCAGCCTGGCGAAAAAAAGTTCTTCTGTGTAACGAACCTTTGGTTTGTAATTTTTGTGTTTTCATGTAAATCGAACCTCTGGTTCGTTTTTTGTCAAGCGAATCAGCGATTTGTTTTTTTGTGGAAGAATTGGTTTATGTACCGAACCAGGGGTTCGGTTAATGGAATGCCGAACCAAGGGTTCGGTGTACGAAATGCCGAACCGGAGGTTCGGTGTACGGAATAACGAACCAGAGGTTCGGTGTACGAAATAACGAACCAGCGGTTCGTTAGTACAAAAAAATCTACAGACAGACTACCCGGAGGCGCAAAGTACCATTGCCCTTGCTCAAATTGCGCCGCATTGGCCGGCCCGGCGGTGTTGCCAGCAACTCCAGGAATAGGAGGGGGGGGCAACTTTCCCAATTTCAAATTTTTCTTTCAAATTTCAAATCAAAAGGATGTCCCCGACTTGGAATGTTTCTTGAGTTTGAAATGTCAAATTGGAAAAGAAAAATTGGAAAAGGTGTTCAGCCCCGCCCTTTCCACGACAACAAAAATACACCGCCAAGCACCACGGCCGTACCAAACAGTTGCAACCCGGTCACCGGCTCGCCCAGAAACCAGTAGCCCAGAAAAATTGTAGCCACCGGACCCACAAATCCGATGATTCCCGAGTTGTTCGCTCCTATCAATCGGATACCTTCAACGATTAGAAATGTGGGCACCACGGTAGCTACCACTGCCAGCCAGACTGCCAGATGGTAGACTTGAAAGGAATGTTGGAAAATATCCAGTCCGTTGTGCATCCAGGATTGCAGTAATGCAGGCACTGTGGCAGCCATGACAGCATAACAGGTGAATTTTGCCGATCCGACCTTGTGGACATATTCACCAGTGAACACGACATAAAACGAATACGTAAACGCACAGGCAAAAACCAGCGCGCCGCCCAGCAACACATTTCGCTGCCCGCCCAATCCATGCTCCGCGGCAAAAGCCATTACAATCCCCGTATAGGTCAGCACCAGGGCCAGCAACTGTACGCGAACGATCTTTTTCTTAAAAAACAAGGCCGATAACAGCAGCACCATGGTGGGATAGGTGTACAAAACCAGGCGTTCGACACTGGCTGTGACATATTGCAAACCCCAAAAATCGAGCATGCTCGATACATAATAACTGAGGATACCCAGTCCGCTGATCGCCAGCCATTGTTTTGTCGAAAGCCGCACATTGGTCGAGCGCCGATGCAAATAAATGGCCATGCCGAGGTAGAAGGGCAGGGCCAGCAGCATCCTGAGGGCCAGCACAGACGGGACATCCAGCCCCTCCCGGTACAGGAGTTTTACCAAAATAGCTTTGCCGGAAAAGCAAATATTGGCCACCGCGAGGAGCAGGACACCAAGTAAAAAACGCTGGCGATTAACAGGGACAGATGTGGAAAGGTTCAAGATGGAAAAGGCGGGTAGCGATCAGGTTGATTTTTGACATGCTTAACTGGTAAAATTGGCGCTTGGTTCAATACTTCGGGCTGAGATTTTTCGGGAAAAATACGACATCGCGTATTTGTAATTTATAAACCGAGTTCTCAGCCAGGTTTAGCCTTGTTCTCAGCCCAGGGCTTTAGCCGCATTCTCAGCCCAGGGCTTTGCCCGCATTCTCAGCCCAGGGCTTTAGCCCTGGGACAAAAAAAAGCCGCCCCGGAGAGCACACGTCTCCAAAGCGGCTCCTGTTCGCCGACGAACCGTCGGCGTTACACTTCGGCCAATTTCTTTGTCACCACTTCCTTCCCGTTCATCACCGACTTGCGGCCGAACGTCAACCCCCCGCCGTCGGCATCCACGAGCACCGTGTCGCCTTTGACGTAGTCGCCAGCCAGCACGTGCTTGGCCATTTCATTGACCAGTTCGCGCTGCAGGGTGCGCTTGAGCGGTCGCGCGCCAAACTGCGGGTCGAAGCCCTGGTCGACGAGTTGTTTGGCTGCTGCCTTGGTGAGTTCCAGATGCAATTCCTGGCGGTCGAGCAGTTTGCGAATATCGCTGAGCAGAATATCGAGAATGAGTTCCATCTGATTTTTCTGCAAGGGATGGAACACAATCACCTCGTCGATCCGGTTGAGAAACTCGGGCCGCAGGTTTTCCTTCAGGGCGCTCATTACCTCACTTTTAGCCGTATCGAGCAACTCGTGCCGGCGGTTTTCGGGCATGTCCTGGTAGTCTTCAAAAACCTCCATAATTCGATCGCTGGCCAGGTTGGACGTCATGATGATGATGGTGTTTTTGAAGTTGGCATGCCGGCCTTTGTTGTCGGTCAACTGCCCATCGTCGAGCACCTGGAGCAGGATGTTGAACACATCCGGGTGCGCTTTCTCAATCTCGTCGAGCAGTACGATCGTGTACGGCCGGCGGCGCACGGCTTCGGTCAGTTGACCACCTTCGTCGTAGCCTACGTAGCCCGGCGGGGCGCCCACCAGCCGGCTTACCGAATGCCGCTCCTGATATTCCGACATGTCGATACGGGTGATGGCTTTTTCATCGTCGAACAGCACCTCGGCCAGGGCTTTGGCGAGTTCGGTTTTACCGACGCCCGTCGGTCCGCAAAAAATAAAGGAACCGATGGGTTTGTCGACATCGCTCAGCCCGGCGCGGTTGCGGCGGATCGCATCGGACACAGCCTCTACGGCTTCGTCTTGTCCGATCACGCGCTTGTGCAGTTCCGCTTCGAGATGCAGCAGGCGCTCGCGCTCCGATTGCATCATTTTCGAGACCGGGATGCCTGTCCAGCGGGCTACCACTTCGGCAATATCGTTGGCCGTCACGGTTTGCGTGGTCATGCGGTTTTCGGGAGACAATTCGGCAAGTTTTTCCTCGGCGGCACGCAGCATGGCCTCCTGAGCCGGAATGTCGTTGAACTTCAGTTTGGAGGCCTGCTCAAAGTTGCCTTCGCGTTCGGCCCGTTGGTACTGGAGTTCCAGCTCTTCCATCTTGAGTTTGCAATTCTGGATGGCCTCCACAATTTCTTTTTCGCTTTGCCATTTACCGCGCAACGCATCCAGTTTTTCACGCATCTCATCGATCTGCTTGTTCATAGCCGAGAGTTTGCGCTCGTCTTTCTCGCGTTTGATGGCCTCGCGCTCGATTTCCAGCTGGCGCAGTTTGCGGTCGAGTTCGTCCACTTCTTCGGGCACGGAATTGAGTTCGAGGCGCAGTTTGGCGGCAGCCTCGTCCATGAGGTCGATGGCTTTATCGGGCAGCTTGCGCTCGCTGATGTAGCGGTGCGAGAGTTCGGCAGCGGCAATCACAGCCTCGTCGAGGATTTGCACCTTATGGTAGTTCTCGTAGCGTTCGCGCAGGCCGCGCAGGATGGAAATGGTGTCTTCCATGCTGGGCTCGTCCACGTACACCGATTGGAACCGGCGTTCAAGCGCTTTGTCGCTTTCAAAAAACTTCTGGTACTCGTCGAGCGTGGTGGCGCCGATGGTGCGCAGTTCGCCCCGTGCGAGTGCCGGCTTGAGGATGTTTGCGGCATCCATGGCGCCCTGGCCGCCACCAGCCCCGATAAGGGTGTGGATTTCATCAATAAACAAAATCACCTTTTCGTCGGATTCGATCACTTCCTTGATCACGGCTTTGAGGCGCTCTTCAAACTCGCCCTTGTATTTGGCGCCGGCGATGAGTGCGGCCATGTCGAGCGAAAAGATTTTTTTGGATTGCAGGTTTTCGGGCACGTCCTGCCGGAATATCCGCCAGGCAATCCCTTCCACGATAGCCGTTTTACCCACACCGGGGTCGCCGATCAGAATGGGATTATTCTTTTTGCGGCGGCTAAGAATGTGCAGCACGCGGCGGATTTCCTCGTCGCGGCCGATCACGGGGTCGAGTTTGCCCGATTCGGCCATTTCATTGAGGTTGATGGCGTATTTCTGCAGGGCATTGTACACATGCTCGGTGGTTTGGTCGGTTACTTTGCGGCCTTTGCGCAGTTCCTTGACGGCGGCGCTCAGGGCTTCGAAGGTGCCGCCTTGTTCGCGCAGCATGCGGGCCGTTTTGTCATTGCCCTTGGCAATGCCGAGCAGCATAAGCTCCAGCGAGATGTATTCGTCGCCGTAGTCTTTCAGCAAGGTTTTCGCGGCAGCGATCGCCTTGTTGGCTTCGTTTGTAAGGTATTGCTTGTCGGCGCCGGCAACTTTGGGCGTATCCCAGATCAGTTTGTCCAGGTCTTCCTCGAAGCGCGCCATGGAGACGCCGGCTTTTTTGAGCAAAAAGTCGGTGACGGAATCGTCCACCTTGAGCATGCCCTTGAGCAGGTGCGCCGTATCAACCGCCTGTTGTTCGTAGTCGGCGGCGATTTGTTGGGCCTGGAGGATGGCCTCCTGGGCTTTTATAGTGAAATTGTCGTAGGTCATATGCAATTGAGATTCAGAATGCTAAAAGCTGTTGGTTCAGATTTTCGAGTTTATAAATTTTGGATAACGCCAGTTCATTAGCAAAAAGTTATCCACTCGGTCGACGCGGCGTTTTTTCGGAAAAAATGGCGGGAATCACCCGGGTGTTAGTGTCAAAATGGCAAGTGTGGGGTAGTGGCCTGGCAATTTTGGCAGCAGTGCGCCGGGCCTGCAATTTTCGGTACTGTTGAGCAAATCTGCCTGAATCAGTCACCATAAAAAGTATTTGATATGACAACAAAATTAACCGGATTACTCGCTTTTCTATTATTGCCAACATTGCTCACAGCACAACTTCAATGGGAACACCGCTATCCCGGAATAAACCTGGAGCGTCGCATGCTCGATCTTTCCGGCGAAGTTTACCTGCTTTCGGACAACTGCACCCTTGAATTATTTGGAAAAGACCACAGTCCCCGGCAAACCATCCCGCTCGACCCCACACCGGGCGATGTCTGTGGCTATTACCTCCTGTCGGAAACGAACGTCGATACCGACCCGGAACTGGAGGTGGTTTATTCCTGGGCACTGGTGGACCATCTCCCCTTGAATGGCAGTGTACTGCGCGACAACAACGGGCAAAACAAGGACTTGATCTACGGGTTGAACCAACCTTCCTTCAGCATGCCGCCCGGACTGGCGCCCAAATTGCTCTCTGGCCCGGCAGTGTACAGTTTGCCTGGTGTTGTTTTGGAACACGAATACGGCGCCAACGATTTCGTTTACCGGATTCCACGGACAAATGGCGCCGACAATTATCTGGTGTACGATTACGAGGTAGACGACGACAAGTTTACCGGATTCCATTTTTACGACGGCGCCCACCAATGGATAAAAACGGTCAAGATTTCACCCGAATTAAGGACTGTTTCACAGCACAGTTTTAATCAGGACGACTTGTTTGAATTTGCCGGTACGGTTTGGGTTTCAAATACAGATCCGAATTCAAAACGGCTGCTGGTAGTGCAGGAAGACGGCACAGTGTTGCAAAACCTGCCCTGCACCTCGGCCCGGCTGGACCGGCAGCCACCGCTGCCCGATCGTTATTTTGCGCAAGACCAAACGCCGCAAGGCGCCCTGCGTACCCGGGTGTTTCAACTGGCGCCCTGGGAGGTGTTGGAGGAATTTGAAAACAAATACGTAACCCGGTATGCCCTGAACGGACAGGAAGAACTGTTTGTCGTACAGCCCAAAAACGGGGATTCGCTGTTGCAAATTTATGACGCAACGTTTTCCCTGCTCCGGGTTTTCACTATGCCGAAGCCGTATCAGCACTTCTGGGATTTGCAGTTTACCCGGAATGCTTTTTCACAAAGCGGACTGCTGGAACTCTGCTTTTCCAATTTTCGCCAAGGCGAGTACTATGTCACGTGCATCGATGAAAGCGGCGCGCTGTTGTATGATTTCCCCCTGGCACGCCAGGCCCGGGTGGACCGGCAGGCGGGTATGGAAGACCGGTTTTTTGTGCATTATCCGGATAGTACGGTTGTTTACCGTTTTGACTTTAGTTCCGCCGTAACGACGGTTTCCAAGCCGGAAGTACGTCTGTTCCCTAACCCGGTAGCGCCCGACGGGGCAATTCATATTCGGGTTGTTTCAAAAGATAACCCAGCCCATACTGCCCGGTTGTGCACCGTTACCGGCGCAAGGGTCCAGTCCTGGGCGCTCGACCCGTTGGCCGAAATCCACCACCTCGACTTTTCTACCCTGGCCTTACCGGCGGGCATGTATTGGATACAACTAACCGATCAGCGGGGGCTCTCTTTAGCTACGATGAAATGTGTTTTGACCAAATGAGCCGGGCGTTGCTGTGGCGGTTTTGTATATTTGAAAAAAAATCCGTTCGATAAATGAAATCCCCATTTCCCGGCATGGACCCCTACCTCGAAGGGTATTTGTGGCCCGACGTACACAACCGGCTGGCAGGCGTAATTTCCGAGCTTTTAGCGCCGCAACTTGCGCCTAAATACGTAGCCCGCATCGAATTGTACACGGCCGAAGACAGCAGCCCGGAATTGGAAGTCGGGATCATGTATCCCGATGTGGAAGTGCTCCTGCGCAAACAGGAGTTAAAAGAACCGGAAGTCGGGTATGAAACCGGCACAGCCGTTTCCAAACCGACCCTTGTACTCCCGAATACCGTTTCCGTGCCGGTACGCATTCCGGTGGTGGAAATCCGCGACGTGGCGAAAAACCGCCTGATCACGGCCATTGAAATTCTGTCGCCGGTAAATAAAAAAGCACCTGGTTTGGAACGCTACCGCGAAAAACGCCTCGATCTGCACCGCGCAGGTGTACACTTGCTCGAACTCGATCTGATTCGTCGCGGTACCCGAACTGTTGCCCATCCCCGTTTGCCGGAGACGCACTATTTGATGACACTCCTGCGTGCAGGTTCGCATCATACTGAAATCTGGGCGATCAATGTACAAGACCCGCTTCCGGTGTTGCCGGTGCCGCTCGTTGCGCCCGACCCTGATGTGCCGCTCGATTTGCGGCGGGCACTGGATATCATTTATGAACGCAGTTTGTACGAGCTGTCTGTCGACTACAAAAAAGACCCGCCACCGGCCTTTGATGCGAAAACACGGGCCTGGCTGCGCAAGCAAACATGAGCGGGGGAAGCAAAGTCTACTGTCGTCAATTTAATTCTTCTTTGGCACTTTTAACACTTTGGTGTTAGGTGGCTAATCGTGAACGGTGTTTGGACATTAAGAAAATTTAGAAAGTAGATCCGTAGCGTATTTCACGCAGAGTTGCACCGAGTTAATTCGCAGAGAACACAGAGTTTCCATTCCGATGAAGGAAAACTCTGCATAACTCTGTGTGAAAACTCTGTTTAACTCTGCGCGAAATACGCTACGGCAGGCGTTCCCTGCTGCTGATCAAATTACCTACAGATTCACTAATTGTTAATCGACATTCAATACCACGATATTTAAAGTGCCAAAGTAGAATTAAGAGCGATGTCACCTCATCGCGGAAGATCGTCGTTACGAGATTTCACCTGCTCGTGCCTCGCAGATGAAACTTTTCCACGCAAACAAAAATGAGCGGCCGACGCAAAGTCAGCCGCTCATTTTTTTTCCAAAGAATAAAATCCTACCGCACAATCGTCACATCCCCTTCATACAAAATCTCCTGCCCGTCGATAAACTCGATCACCGCGTAGTAGGCAAACACTGCCGGGTTAAGTTGCTGGCCGCGCAGGGTGCCGTCCCAGCCGTAAGCCGGGCTGTTTGGGTCGAAGTTGTAGTATTCGTATACGAGCTCACCCCAGCGGGAGAAGACCTGGAATGTTTTGACCTGTTTGACGCTGATCGGGTCGGCGTAAATTTTGAACAGGTCGTTATCGCCGTCGCCGTTGGGCGAAAAGGCGTTCGGGATGTACACATTCGGCCGCCGGTCTACGACCAGCAGGAGCGAAGCGTCGTCTTCACAGCCTTTGTTGCTGATGACCGTGATCCGGTAGCGCGTCGTTTGCAGCGGCGATGCCAGCGGATTCAGGCAGGTGTCGCAGTCGAGGCCCAACGGTGGTGTCCATTGGATCAGGCTGAGGTCGCTGAGCGGCACGCTGACGGTGGTTTCGATCTGATAGCTGCCGCCCAGCTTGATCGTCACCTGCGGTTCGACCATAACTTCAAAGACTTCAGGCTCCAGGATGGTAGCGCTCGCGGTCGTTTCGCAGCCGTTGGCGTCCTGCACCAAAATGGTGTAATCACCCGGCGGCAGGTTGCCGAAGAAACTTTGCGTCGTGAACGTTTGCCCGTTGTTGATCGAATAATTCAACGGCGGTTGCCCACCGATAACGGTATCGATGATAATCCGGCCACGGTCGCCTTCGCAAGGCGGTTGTACGACATCCAAAACGGCCACCGGATCTTCCGGATCAATCACCACCTGGTCGGTATCCGTACAGCCGTTGCCGGGGTTGGTTACCAGCAGGTTGTAAGTGCCGGGCTGGTTGATTTCCGGCGCCGCTGTAGTCGCCCCGGCCGCGATGTAGCCGTCCGGGGTTGTCCAGGCATAGGTCAGTCCGGCTGCCCCGGTGGTGCCTGATCCGTCGAGGTAGGCCGTTTCTCCGTAACAAGCAATGCTGAAGGGTGCACCTGCGCTGGCTACCGGATAGTTGAAATCCGCGTTGACCTGGGTACCCAGGCTGTTCACGCAATGGCTTACCGGATCGGTACCGATAAGTACATAGGTGCCGGGTGTGGTCACGCCGATCGTTGCCCCGGAGCCCAGGACGGTGGTGTCGGCGCCAACAACAGACGCCCAGTTGAACTGGATACCCGAAATGGAAGAGCCGCCCGAGAGCGTCACCGAACTGGAAATACAGTTCAGCGTACCCGGTGGCGTGATGGAAAGCGGCGGATAGCCCAGGTTTTCATTAATTTCAATCAACGCCGTATCCGAGCAGAAGGTCAGGGTATCCAGAATGATGAATTCATAAATACCCGGCGCATCAATGGTCAGCACCGTGCCAACGGCGTAGCTGGCGCCGTTGTACAGCCAAACAGAATTGGCGTCGCTGGTGCCTTTGATATCGCCCGATAAAATGATCTCGCTGATCGAGCAATCCAGGATGGAGTTCGGACTGGCCACAATTTCCGCTTTCGGGTCATTGGTCAGGTCGTCGACCGTGACCGCTGTTGTATCGGCACAACCATTGGCGCCTACGATCAGGGTGTACAACCCTGCGGCACCGGCATTAGCCGTTGCCTGGGCAGCACTGCCGATGATCTGACCGTTCGCCGTGCTCCACTGGAAGATCGAGCCCGGTATGTCGGAAGTGCCGGCAATGGGCACCTGCGACACGGCGCAATTTAGCGGACCCGGGTCTGCCGCGGAAGCCACGGGTTTTTCCTGGAAAATAACTGGCGTACCGGCGGCGACCACCGTACAGAAATGGCTCAACTGGACATTGCCCGTGCCGTCGTCATTACCGGCTGCCGCCGAAATGTAGTACGTGGTACCGTAGTTCATCGACGCCGGATCAAAACAAAACGTCGGCTGGTCGCTGCGCGCCAGTTCGTTCACGATTTGGGTGCCCGAACCTTCGTGCAGGATGAATTGCAACACATCACCCGGCTCCAGAAACTGGCCGATGTTGTTATAATTTGCCGTCTGGCAACCGGTACCGCAGAGCGACAGCGTATTGCCCTGCATGATACCCAGTTTCGTTTCGCAGTTGATAATGCTGATGTTGAAATTACAACTGACCGGACAGCCGTTGGCATCCGTTACCGTCACATCGTAATCCCCTACGCCCAGATTGTCAATGGCAAACGGGCCGGTCGGCACGTTGCCTTGCGTACTACCCGGCGACCAGGTGATGGTGTAGGGCGCTATGCCGCCCGAAATCGTGACGCTGGCAGCGCCATCGGTGGCGCCTGGCATGGTTACATTGCTGGACTGGGCGCAGGCTAGTTGCACCGCTGCTGCCGGTTGGTTTATGGCAAAATTCACCGTAGTGGCGCAACCGGCTGTGTCGGTCACTTCGACACTGTAATTCCCGGCCAGCAAGCCCGTTGGGTCTTCCGGGCTGCCTGGGATGTCGGGTGTCCATTTAATCACGTAGGGTGCTGCGCCGCCGGTGATGGTTAAATCAATAGCGCCCGTATTGGCGCCGAAGCACAGGATATCGACCGTGGTACCGGTGACGGTAGGCGCCCCTGAAACATCGCCCACAGTAAAGGAGGCCGTGTTCGAACAAGCACCGCCGCCATTGACGGTTACAGTGTAGGTGCCTGGCGGCAAATCATTCAAATTGGCTGTGTTTTGGCCGCCGGCCCAGGCATACGTGTAAGTGAGTGTTGCCGGGCTAACAGCCGTAGTGATATTGCCATTATCCACCACACAGGAACTGTTCGGTACCGTCGAGCCGGTAATATCCGGGATGACGGTGTCTTCCGGGATGGTGTAACTTGCTGTAGATGTGCAACCGTTGGCCCCGGTAACAGTGACCGAATAGGTGCCCGAGGCAACGCCTACGAGGTCTTCCAGCATAGCGTTGTTCGACCACAGGTAGGTGAAGGGCGGGTTACCCACACTGACATTCAGGTTGATGCTGCCGCTGTTTTGTCCG
Organism: Lewinellaceae bacterium; assembly: GCA_020636075.1. GTDB lineage: Bacteria > Bacteroidota > Bacteroidia > Chitinophagales > Saprospiraceae > M3007. The sequence goes on from JACJYO010000004.1 coordinate 577,068, forward strand.
CAGAGGGCCGCCAATACGGTGTCGGTGATTACCGGAGGTTGGATGTTGTTGCCGACGGAAATCGTTGCCGTATTGGTACAGGAGCCGCCGCCATTGACCGTCACGGTGTAATCGCCCGGAGCCAGGCCGGTCAGATTTTGGGTAGCTTGGCCACCTGCCCAGGCATAGGTGTAGGTCAGCGAAGCCGGCGTCAGGCTGAGCGTGATGGCGCCGTTTGCCGCAAGGCAAGAACTGTTTGCCGTAGGCACAGCGGAAATATTCGGCGTGACCACATCTTCCAGTACCGTGAAGGTTTTTATAGCCGAACAGCCATTTACGCCAGTTACAGTCACGGTGTAGGTGCCCGGAGGAAGACCGTTGATGTCTTCAGTGGTTGCCGTGTTGGACCATTGGAACGTGAAAGGCCCGTTGCCTCCACTGAGAGTCAGGTTGATACTGCCGCTGCTTTGTCCGCACAATGCAAGCCCTACGCTCTCCGAAATGGTTGGCGGCAGGGCATTGTTGGTTACGCTGTAGCTGGCTACGTTGGTGCAGGTACCACCGGCGCTGACCGTTACCGTGTAGGTGCCTGGCGCCAGGTTGGTCAGGTCTTCGGTGGTTGCGGTAGTCGACCAGATAAAACTGTAACCCGGCCCGGCCCCCGGTGCTGCGGGAGTCAGGGTGATGTCTACGCTGCCGTTGCTGGCTACGCAGGATGTGTTTGCCGCAGGCAAACCGGCGATCGAGAAATTGATCGTGTTTTCGGGTACCGTTGCGCTTGTGGTGGCGGAGCAACCGTTGGCGCCAATTACCGTAACCGTATAACTTCCGGTGGAAATATTTGCCAGGTCTTCTGTCATTTGAGTGCCCGACCAAAGGAAGGTGTATGGCATGGCGCCGCCGGTTACACTCAGGTCAATGGCGCCGTCGGCCAGGCCACAAAGTTCGGGCGTGACAGCCTGGCTGAGTGCCGGGTAGGTCAGGTTGTTGCTGACCACGAAAGACGCCGAGGCGGTGCAATCCCCGGATTCAGTGACTGAAACGGTGTATGTTCCATCGGGCAAGTTGCTGATATCCTCCGTGGTAGCACTGTTTGACCATAGGTAGGTATAACTGCCCGCAGGGGTCACAGTAAGGTCGATCGAGCCGTTTGGCGCCAGGCAGCTGGTCAGGGCCACTGTGGTGCCGGTCAGGCTGAAGGTGGAGGCGTTGTTCGGTACGTTGAGCGTCGTGTCGGCAGTACAGCCGTTGGCGTCGGTCACTGTTACCGTATAATTGCCGGCCAGGATGCCGTTCAGGTCCTCGGTTGTGGCGCTGTTCGACCACAGGTAGGTGTACGGCGCTGTTCCATCGCTTACGGTCAGGTCGATGGCGCCGTTGTCGAGGCCACAAATAGACGCCGTAACGGCCGGACTGATTACCGGGTCGGAGGTGTTGTTCAGCACGGTAAAGGAAGCCGTTGAACTACAGCCGCCACCGGCGTTTACCGTAACGGTGTAGGTGCCGGCCGGTACATTGCCCAGGTCTTCGGTGGTGGCGGTGTTCGACCAGGTGTAGGTATACGGTGCTACGGGACTAGCGGTAATATTCACCCCACCATTGGCAGCCGAGCAGGAGGTGTTTTCTGTAGTAGTACCGGTAATATTGACTGCGATGTTGGTATTTGACACCGTTGCGGAAGCCGTGGAGGTACAATCAAAAAAGTCGCTGACCGTAACGGTATAGGTTCCGGGCGCCAGGTTGGTCAGGTTTTGGCTGGTGGCGGTGGTTGACCACAGGAAGGTATATGGTGCAGAGCCGCCATTGGCGCTCAGCGAAATGGACCCGTTCGTTTGCCCGCAAATTGCCGGATTTGAAGAAAGCGATACGTTTATCGGAACGATGTTGTCAATCAGGTCATAGGTGGCCACTGCGCTACAGCCAACACCCAGTGTGACCGTAACCGTGTAGGTGCCTGCGGGAAGATTTGAAATGTCTTCCGAGCTTTGAAATGTCGACCACTGATACATGTAGTTGAATCCAGGCGGGTATACATCGATATCGATAAAACCATTGGGTTGCGTGCAGGAGTAATTGTCTACGGCTGCGCCAAAAATTTCAATATTGATCAGTTCGCCGGGCACATCGGCGATCAGCACCGATGTACAGCCTACAGCAGACGTGACCGTAACGGCATAGCCGCCGGCAGGCAGATTGGTTGGGTCTTGCGGATTGTTGCTGCCGGGCAGGTGTGACCAGTTGTACGTGTATGGTTCTACTCCATTGAATGCTTCCAGGTCAATTTCACCATTGGCGAAGCCGCAGGTTGCCGGCGTTACATTGATAAACAGGACCGGCGGTTCGGCAGCGTCATCCACCACAAAGGTTGCGGTTTCGGTACATACGCCGCCGGCACTGACGGTCACCGTGTAGGTTCCGGGCGCCAGGTTTGTCAGGTTGGGCTGCGTACTGCTGTTCGACCAAAGAATACTCAGGTTGGGTGGATCGAGATCGAGCTGGATGGCGCCGTTGTTGGTTACACAGGAGGTTTGCGGGGTCACCTCGCCAGCCAGTGCAATCGGAATGTAGTCATTATCCAAAAACGTCGACGCTTCATTGGAACAGCCATTGGCGCCGGTTACGGTTACCGAATAGCCACCGGCCGGGAGATTGTTCAAATCCTGCGTGGTAGCGTTGTTCGACCACAAATACGTGAACGGCGGTACACCGCCGAAAACGCTCAGGTCGATACTGCCATTGTTTTGTTCACAAATCGGGTTTGTGGGTGTAAGTACGAGGTCCGGAGGGCTGGGGATATCAGGTACTAAAAATGAAGCCGTGTTGGAGCAGGAGCCGGTGCCGGATACTGTGACCGTGTACACTCCTGGCGCCAGATTGGAAATGTTCGGTGTGGTAGCACTATTTGACCACAAATAGGTGTAGGAGCCGGGTGGATTTACGTTCAGTATTATACTCCCATTGCTGATGGTACAGCCGGTATTGGGATTGACTGTAGCACCGATATTGATCGGTGGGTTGTTATTGGTAACGTCAATGCTAGCGGTACTGGAACAACCGTTAGCACCCGTAACCGTCAGACCATAGTTGCCTGCCGGGATATTCGTCAAGTCCTGCGTGGTGGCATTGTTTGACCACAGGTAGGTATACGGGGGCACGCCGCCCGACACCGACACATCGATCGAGCCGTTGCTCAGGTCGCAAGTAGAAGGAACCGTGGTGAAGTTGATGGTCGGCAGGTTAGGATTGTCATCAATCGTAAACGAAGCTTCAGCGGTGCAGGTACCGCCGGCGCTGACGGTCACGGTGTAGGTGCCCGGAGGCAGGTTGCTCAGGTTGGGGGTGGTTTGGCCGCCCGACCAGATGTAGGTGTAGGAACCGCCGGGTTGTACGTTGAGGGTAATACTGCCATTGCCGGGCGGCAGGCAGGAAGTATTCGGTTGGACCGTAGCGTTGATGGTGATAGGCGGATCGTTATTCGGCACATTGATGTTGGCTGTGCCGGTGCAGCCATTGGCGCCGGTGACCGTCAGGTCGTACGTTCCCGTCGGGATGTTCGACAAGTCTTGGGTGGTTGTCCCATCACCCCAGATATAGGTGTATGGGGCCACACCGCCTGATACCGACACGTCGATGCTGCCGTTATTGAGGTTGCAGGTCGATTGGACGACGGTAAACGTCACGTTTGGCTCATCCGGATTGTCGTCTATGGTAAAACTGGCTTCGGCAGTGCAGGACCCACCAGCGCTCACAGTGACCACATAAGTGCCCGGCGGCAGGTTGCTCAGGTTGGGCGTGGTTTCGCCGCCGCCCCAGAGATAGGTATAAGAACCGGGAGGTTGAACGTTCAGCGTGATGCTGCCGTTGCCGGGCGGCAGGCAGGTGGTATTGGCGACAACCGTGCCATTGATGGTAATGGGCGGGTTGTTGTTCGTTACGGAAACATTCGCCGTGCCGGTACAGCCGTTGGCGCCGGTAACCGTCAGATCGTAGGTGCCGGCCGGAATGTTGGTCAGATCCTGGCTGGTCGAACCGTCGCCCCAGAGGTAAGTGTATGGCGGTACGCCACCGGAAACAGAGACGTCGATACTGCCGTTATCCAGGTCGCAGGTGGATTGCACCGTGGTGAAGGTGACCATGGGCTCGTTCGGATCGTCATCGACAGTGAAGGATGCTGTGCCGGTACAGTTGACACCCAGGGTGACGGTAAGGATGTAGGTGCCAGGTTCGAGGTTGTTCAGGTTAGGTGTTGTTTCCCCGTTCGACCAGTTATAGGTATAGGTTCCGGCAGGGCTGACGTTGGTCGTTATGCTGCCATTGCCACCAATACAGGTTGTATTGTTTACAACAGTACCGGTGACAGTTATGGCTACCGGATCGTCGCCAACGGTTGCGCTTGTTGTTGCTTCGCAACCGTTATTATCTGTTATTGTGACGGTATAGGTTCCCGGGGGTACATTGTTCAGGTCTTCCGTGGTTTCGCCATTCGACCATATAAACATAAAAGGCGCATTGCCGCCGCCCATGCTCAGGTTGACACTGCCATTGCTGTTTCCACAAATGGCATTGGTAACGGCGGTTGTGGGGTTGATATTTATCTCATTCAGGGTAACCGAGCCGGATACAGTGCCCGTGCAGGCGCCGTTGCCGGAAGTCACACTTTGCAAAGCGACAGTTCCGGGTTGCGTGACCGTAAGTGTGTAGGGGTTGTCGCTGGTTAGAATGGCGGGCTGCGCTGCACCGCCTATGGTATGCACAAATTCCCAGGGCCCCGTTCCGGTAAACGTAACGGTCAGATCAACCGACCCGGACATGCCGGCACAGAAAAGGCCAGAGCCCGAAAGCGTGGCGGTGGGTATCGGTAGAACATCTACGGTAAAACAGGAAGTCGTGGAGTTGACTTCACATAAATTGGCCGGGCTCACACAAATTTCAGCTGTCCCGGGGTTATTGCTCCAGTTAACAGTGGCATTCGGCCCATTGGTGTTTAAGGTGCCGGCACTGGCAGGAGTTATCGTCCAGTTATAGATTGTGGCGCCGGACACCGGATCGATACCGTAGTTCGAACTTTGCCCTGCACAAGCAACATCCGGGCCGGAGATCGGGCCGGGGTTGTCTGGCGGTACGGCGACGGTAGAACCCTGCGTTACAGCGATGTCAAAATCACAAACGTTGCCGCCGCAACCGTCGAGCACGATCCAGTACACTTGCCCGACGACAAAGTTGGTAGAGGTCAGCGTAAATGGCGCAGTAGAGCAGGCACACTGCAAGTCCATCCAGGTCCAGGGGGGACCGCAACCGTCGTAAATAGCCCCCTGCAAACCCTGATTAGGGCCTGGGTTGCAATTGGATGGCGTGATTTGGATACTTATGGTTGTTGATCCGGCGAAAAACCCAAACCATTCGTCGTTGTTCAGCACGTTATTGTTGCATCCGGGAAAGTTCTGAACAATATTGCTATTGTTTATAGTTGAACAATAGCCGTCAAGGTTTTCACACAGGATAGGCGCTGTGGGGCAGGAGTTGCCGGGTGACGGGAAACCAGGAGGAGGACATTGGGAAAACGCCGAAAATGCTAACCCCAGAAAAACAGGGGTTAACAAGAAATAGAATGACTTCATGTGAGCAGCAGTAGAGAGTTTAGGTATTCAAGTTAGAATTAAAAAAATCGATTCCCGGATACCGCAAATGTAATTTTGTCCGGAAATAAACCTAAAAAAATAGCAGTATAGGCAAATATTAGCAGAGAGTTATACTCGATCCGGGTTAGGCATTATAAGGAATTTGAATAAATAAAATCCAATTTATAACAATTCAGATACGCCAAACTTTTAGCGCGCTGCTCGTTTGCCGAAATCCTTTTACATTCACCACCTGTTCTACCAATTGTCTTTTTTATGAAATTTTTATACCCATTCGCAATTCTTTTAGTCGTTGCTCAAACCAATTGTGCCGTTTTCCAAAAGGGTGAATCTCACAATGTAAAAGCGCCATTTTTATGGGAAAATGCCAATGTGTATTTCATGTTGACAGACCGGTTTTACAACGGGGATCCGGCCAATGATGTGCATTTCGGACGAACAGCCCAAGCGGGCAAATTGCGGGGTTTTATGGGAGGGGATATTAAAGGTATCACCCGGAAAATAAAAGCGGGCTATTTTAACAAGTTGGGTATTAATGCTATATGGTTTACGCCTGTAGTCGAACAGATACACGGCGCTGTAGATGAAGGCACCGGACTCAGTTATGGATTTCACGGGTATTGGACCAAAGACTGGACTCGTATCGACCCAAACTTCGGTACCGAACGCGAGCTGGCTGAAATGGTTACAACAGCGCACCAACATGGCATACGGGTGATCTTTGATGTGGTGATCAATCACACGGGGCCCGTGACCGATCAAGACCCGGTATGGCCCGATACCTGGGTGCGTACCAGCCCGCAATGCACCTATACCGGTTATGAAACAACGGTGCCCTGCACACTGGTTAAAAACTTGCCCGACATAAAAACCGAGCGGGATACCCCGGTGGATTTGCCCCCGTTTTTACTGGAGAAATGGAAAACAGAAGGGCGCCTTGAACAGGAACTGGCCGAACTCGATGCCTTTTTTCAACGCACGGGCCATCCGCGCGCACCGCGTTTTTATATCATCAAATGGCTGACGGACTATATCCGGAAATTTGGTTTTGATGGCTACCGCTGCGATACAGCCAAACACACGGAAGAAACAGTCTGGGCCGAACTGCGCAAGGAAGCAGATGCCGCTTTTGCCGACTGGAAAAAAGCCCATCCCGGTACGCTTGCTGACGAACAGCAGTTCTACATGGTTGGAGAAGTGTACAATTACGGAATTTCCGGCGGACGCCTGTTTGACTTTGGCGACCGGAAGGTTGATTTTTTCAGTCAGGGTTTCAACGACCTGATCAATTTTGAATTTAAAAGCGATGCCCAGCAGCCTTATGAGGCAATTTTTTCAAAATACAGCCAACTACTCAACGGGCCGCTCGACGGGCATAGCATACTAAACTACCTGAGTTCGCACGACGACGGCGGCCCCTTCGATAAAGCACGCATGCACCCGCTGGAGGCCGGCACCAAGCTCCTGCTTTGCCCGGGCGGCGTGCAGGTATATTACGGCGATGAAACCAGTCGCTCTCTGGTAATCCCGGGCACCGAGGGTGATGCAACCCTCCGGTCGTTCATGAATTGGGATGAACTGGCAGCCAACGCCCGGCGCAACGGCTATGCCTTGCAGGATGTGCTTGCACACTGGCAAAAGCTCGGGCAGTTTCGGCAGCAACACCCCGCAGTAGGCGCCGGTGTACACACCATGCTTTCGGAACAACCCTATATTTTCAAGCGGGTTTATCAATCGGGCTCTTACAACGATGCCGTGGTGGTTGGGCTGGATTTGCCCACGGGCAGTAAAACAATCGATGTGGCCGGTGTATTTGACGAAGGCACGGTGTTGCGCGATTACTATTCCGGGGAAAAAGTGCGGGTGCAGGGCGGAAAAGTGGAACTTAGCACGCCGTTTACCCTTGTTTTACTCGGCAAATAAACGGCCGGGCTTTCATGCAATCATACCCCGTATTGATTGCCATCATTTGCCAAAAAGTGGTAATTCCGGTACTTGTGGACCATCACGTTGAAATAATTAATTGCTATGACAACGCTACTCGAACACAAACCCAAATCTGGTGATTACGCCCCATTTTACGCCAATTACGTAGCTGCCGTGGACACCGACGACATTGTCGGATACCTGGTGGCACAACAGTCTGCGATGATTGAGTTTCTCAAAGAAATTGTGTGGGAAAAATGGGAGCTGGCCTATGCGCCCAAAAAATGGACATTGGCCGAGGTAGTGCTGCACATGATCGACGGCGAGCGGATATTTGCCTGCCGGGCTTTGCGCATTGCGCGGGGCGATACCACGCCGCTACCCGGATTTGAGCAGGATGACTATGTGCCCAATTCCGATGCCGCCGGCCGTACCCCCGCTTCCATCGTCGACGAATTTATAGCCGTTCGCGAAGCCAGCATTCAGTTGTTTAAAAATTTTACCGACACCATGTGGGAACGCCGGGGCGTTGCCTCGAATACCGAAGTAACCGTCAGCGCCCTGGCGTATATCATCGCCGGGCACACCGAACACCACCTGAAAATATTGCGGGAGCGGTATTTGGGTCATTAAGGTTAACGTGAGTTTTGGATAGGTTTTGTTCAAAAAAATCAGATGTCTCACTTCGTTAAGTGCAGTAAACTCTGTTGAAGTGATTTATCAATCCTATCCAAAACTCACGTTAAGATTATTATTTGCCTTGGAATGGGTTTCATCTCACATGTAATGACCCCAATACCCAACAATGCCCCTCCGCTCTTACCAACGAATCAGCGCGCTGGCCCAGGTAAATCCGGACCCGAATGCGGCCAGGCATACCAGATCGCCGTCGTTGACTTTCCCGGCTTCCCAGGCTTCGCACAAGGCGATGGGTACGGAGGCTGCTGTAGTGTTGCCAAAGTGCTGGATATTGTTCCAAACCTGATCGTCGCGCAAGCCGAGGCGTTTCTGAACAAACTGGCTGATGCGCAAATTTGCCTGGTGCGGGATGAGCATATCGATGTCGGAAGCTTGCAGCCCGGCTTCATCCAGCGCCTCTTTGATGACTTCCGGGAACTTTTGCACCGCGAGTTTAAACACAAACTGCCCCTCCATATTCGGGTAATACAGGCCTTCCTCCATCATGCGGGGGGTAAGGAAAATTTCGCCGTAAGTATCCGTGGATGGGTAGCCAAAATCGACATCTTCACCCAGTTTTTTGAAGTGATAGCCGCCATGGCAACCCGGGTTGATAAAAGCCAGTTTTTCGGCATAGGTGCCGTCGGCGTGCAATTTGGTGGTTAAAATACCGCGTCCGGATTCTTCCGTGGGTTGCAAAATCGCGGCCCCGGCTCCGTCGCCAAATATCACGGTAACATTGCGGCCCCGGGTACTGAAATCGAGCCCCATGGAGTGCATCTCCGAACCGACCACCAGGATGTTTTTGTACGTGCCGGTGCGGATAAACTGGTCACCAATCGAAAGGGCATATAAAAAACCGCTGCACTGGTTGCGCACATCGAGCGCGCCCACTTCCTTGTGAGTAATACCCAACTCGCGCTGTACCAACACCCCGCAACCGGGGAAATAGTAGTCGGGGCTGAGTGTGGCAAAAATGATAAAATCAATGTCCTCGGGCGTAATGCCTGCCCGTTCGCAGGCAACCCGGGTGGCTTTGGCAGCCATGGAGGAGGTGGTTTCTTCGTGCTTACGGCCATAACGGCGCTCCTGAATACCGGTGCGCTCCTGGACCCATTCGTCGGTGGTGTCCATTACCTTACTCAGGTCGTCATTTTTTACCACGCGTTCGGGGACGTAGTAGCCTATGCCGGCAATTTTCGTGCGTTTCATATTTTTTATGGTTGGTTAGCTTTAGCAGTATTTCGTCAAGGTTTTAAAAGGCGCCATAAATGGTGTGTTTAACGCCAAAATTCCACCGACAGATCATCCACGATCAGTTGTTGGGCGCGGGGATTCCAAATATAGACTTTTATCGTTCCATCAGCAGGGAATTGGCGTGGTGTTTTGACAAAAAAAGCGGCTTCTCCCCAGTATCCGGTATCCCCGGTGTCCCAAATTGAATTTTGTTTATTCCCGATCTTGTTTGATATTCTTAAGGACCTGTATTTCAGTGTTTTGCCGGCGGAGTTTGACATTTCAACACAGAGGAGTGCCATGTGATCGCGGCTCCATATTTTAGCCGTATCAGGCACAAAACCTTGAATGGAAATGCGCAACCAATCGCCTGGTTTTATTTTGGTGGTATCGGCGTGAATTTCGAGGCCACCTGAAAATTCTGCTTCGGGCTTATGCGCCCATTTTCCCGAAAAAGCAGCTTGGTCGGTACGGTAAATACTAGTGCTGTCTTCAAAACGTGTTACCGCCAATTTCTTTTGGAAGGTTAATCCCTTGCGCGGTTGTGTTTCGCCGGATTCGTAGGCAATCAATGCATTTCTGTCGGGGTGTATCGTGCCGAATATGGCAAAATAGTAGGCCCGGTTGGTCTCCTGGGTCCAAAGGATGCCCTTATGGAGCTGCCAGGTTTGAAACAAATTGAGGATGATAAACCCGGTAATTACGATCCGGTTTGCCCATTTTTTCCAGAAATACCGGGTGCCCCATTGCCAAAAAGCCCCCAGGGGAAGGGCCAGTAGCGCATAGGTTTCTACCATGGGCCGCGATCCGAAGCCGTTGATATAATACCAGCACCACCAGCTGTAGGTGATATACAAATGCAGCGACAGGAAAATCAGGGTCGGCCAAACGGCATCCGGTACTGTTTTGGGCAACCGGAACAATCCCAGCAATGCGAACAACATGACCGGCGTATAAATTAGCCAGCCATTGGTAAAACTCGTCAATCCGCCCCAGATGTGCGGGTGTTTGAAATCAAAAGTTTCACCCTGGTAGGAAAAATAAATCCAGGACCCGCTGACAACCTTCCAGTAGAACAGTTGCGGTAAAAGTACCAGAACAAAAGCCAGTACCGCCAGGCCAGCCAACTGCCAATGCCGAATGAGAAATCGCCAGCGTTCAATCAGTGCGGACCTGTTGGTTACGCCCCATAAAACAGGAATAGCTGCCACGATTAGTTCCTGGGTGCGGGTTATGGCGATCAGCCCGGCTATCGCCCCAATTTGCATGGCACGAAACCCACCCGGTTGCTCCCAAAAACGGATGCTGGCAAGTAGTAAAGCCGCATGGAGAAAGAATAAAAAAACATGCGACATGATATTGTTATAGACACTGAAATAAAACAGGTTGGTGCCCAATGCAATCGTCAGGAGCATTGCCGCCGCTGTTGTTTTCGAAAAATAGCGGGCCAGAATAAACCAAAGCAACCACAAACCCAATACCGCATAAAAAACACCCCCCAGCCCTGCCAGCAACAAGTAAGGCCGGCTAAATCCATCCGGATCATACACGCCTGCACTGCAGACCGCCCAGGCATGCCCCAGCGTAAAAAACGGCACTTCCAGCATGGCAACACCCAGGGGATACTTTATGCAAAGCTTTCCTATGGGCGTTTCCCGCACGCCATATTTGTCAATTCTGGGGTCCACCATATTCGGCTCATATTTGGCCGTGGCATCAATGGTTTTTTGATAATCTCCAACATCCTCGAATAAAAGTATCGACGGTAAATGCGCGTAATAACCCCAGGGGTCACCACCAAAGGCTTGTGTCGGCCAACGCTCCAGAAGCAGAAATGACGAAGTATAGATCAGAACGATCAGCGCCATTAACCAGCCGGGTTTTGTACGTAATGTCATAGCGGAATCAAGTGGGGTAGTGAAATGATTATTTCCTTTGTCCGGATTTTCAAACTCACTTTTCTGAGAAAGCCTCTATCGTTAAATTATCGATCAGCAGGGTTTTAGCGCTGTTGGCATTCCAGAAAAACACTGTTATCCGTTCGTAAGCCTTTTGAGGCAGCCGGGAGTCAAGAAAAATAACGCGGGTGGCGCCATCGTTTGGCAGCAGGCGGCCAAGGCGGATCATGTCTTCCTGGACCACAGTTTCGCCGTTTGAGTACCGAACGGTCAACTGGGGCATGCGCCAGATTTCCCACTCTTTTTGGGGGGCATGGAAGGTGGCGCAGACGCGCAGCCACTGGGCATCGCCACCGGGTGGTTTGAGCTCGAAGGCAGGTGAATATTGCCGTTCGCCGTTGATAAATAAGGAGTTGGCGCCCTCGATTGGTGTCGAAGGACAAGGCAGGGTGTCGGATTCAAAATCGTTGGAATACAGAACCCGGACTTGTGTACGCGTGCCGGTGAATTCCCGTTTGGTGTCGAGCAATTTCAGGGCATCGTCTTCCACCTCCATTTTACCTAATATTTTCCAAAAATAGGCTTTGGTCATTTCGCCGGCTTTGAACAGTCCGCCGCGGTGCGCCTGATGTGTCAGCCAAAGATTATAGACTGCACACAAAACGGCCAGTGTCGCGCCGGCTACTCTGAATACCTGTTTTTGCCCGAACAACCATTGCACAAATGCAGCCAGTGGAAATGCCCAAACCGGATAACTCTGAATGAGTGCCCGTTGACCGACACTTCCGCCATACCACCAAATATCCCAGGCAAAGGTGATGTACGCATACAGCAGGCAAAAAGCCAGGATGGGCCAAACGAGCGGGCGTTGCTGTTTTGCCAGCGGCAAAAAACCCAACACGGCAAAAACCATGACCGGCGAATAGATCAGCCAGCCGGCCCGGTAACTGAACAAGCCATTCAGCACGTGTGGCCGCAACCAACTAAATCCCTGGTCCTGGTAGCTGTACACCAGCCATTCACCGCTCACATATTTCCAGTAGGCCATCTGGATAAAACCAACAGCCATCGCCAGTACGGCTGCCAGTGCCAGTTTGGGAAGGTGTTGGCGCCATAGCTTCAGGCGCTCCCGGATAGCAGCACGGGAATCCAGCCCCCAGGCCAGTGGAATCAATGCCGATACGATATCGGTTGGCCGGGTCAGTGTCGCCCAACCCACCAGTAATCCGGTCGCCGCAGCAAAAAACCAGTCCGGTTTTTTATAAAAACGGATGGTGCAATACAACAAGAGGGTGTAAAGGGTAAAAAGCCAGTTGTGGGTGAGGGCGCTGTGGAACGCTGAATATTCGAGATAATTGGTGCCCAATGTGATCAGTAGCAGCACCACAGCAACTACCTGGTCGGAGAAATACCGGAGCAGAATGCTGCGCAAAAACCAGAGCCCAAGCAACGCGATGAGCAAACTTCCCATACTGATGGCAAACTGGTAGGGCAACGAAAAGCCATCGGGTGGATACCCAAATGCCTTGGCGCCGAGGTGTCCGAGCAAAAACCAGGGAAGGAACTGCAGCGCCTGGCCACTGGAATACTTGATCACCCGGTTGCCGTTCGGATGCCGGATGGCGCCCACTTCCGCACCGTAGCCGTATTTGGTCAGCATGGAATCGGCAAAAGCCAGTTCCTTCAGGTCACCGTAAATAAATACGGCGGGCAGGTAAAGGTAATAGCCGGATACATCCCAGCTGATCGTCGCCTCCGTGTATGGTTGTTTCCACTTTGGATAATACCAAAAAGCAGCCAGTACGATGACGGTGGCGCAGAAGAAAAATGAAAGCCGGGAATAATTTTTCATGGAATAATTACTGCTGCTGCGTAAAATAAGTTGTTAGGATTCTATTTTTCAGGTAACAAAAAGCCAGGTGAATTTAAAATCTACTGTTTGATAATCAGCGGCTTACATTGAGGATGTGCGCAAGGGGGTTACTTTTGGTCAGGTAACATATCCCGTTAATTTGTTAGTGCTTCCGGCTTAAGCACACTGCATCTTTGTATTATCAAAACGGCGAATAAAACACACCAGCCATTTTCGCCAGTAAAATTAGTAGACTTTCTCGGGGCTATACGACCTAAAAAAGCGGTGCAAAGGAGTGCCGCTTTTTTATTTTTTATGCCAAAGCATTTGAAAGTCGTCCATCACGAAACCCTGTCCGATGGGTATGTCCACACATTTTTCAATACAAAAGCCCAGTTTGAAGTAAAAATTGATGCTTTTGAAATTCTGCCGGTTTACGTTCAGCCGCAAGGTGCGCATATCCGGGTATTGGGTTTGCAGTTCATTGAAAATTGCTGTGCCGAGACCTTTGCCCTGCGTGGATGCTTCCAGGTAGAATTTGTGGAGAAAGTATTGCCCTTCCGCCGTTTCGCTGACCGAGAGGAAACCCACCGGAATCGATTCGGCATTTACCAGCCAGATCTGGTGTCCCTCCTGCTGTAATTGCCGGGTAAGCGCTTCCTCGCTGTACATCAAGCCCAGCATGTACTCGATCTGCTCTGTGGAAATGATCTCCGGATAATGGGCCCACCAGATGCAATGCGCGAGTTCGCGGATAGTGGGGATATCTGCTGCCGAAGCCCGCTGAATGATTGACATAACTTAAAGGGTTACAGGATTGAAGGTTGGAGGGTTTCTGGTTACTGGTTGGAAGGTTTTCAACTTCCCCGGATGGTGAAAACCTTCTAACCAGTAACCAGAAACTAGTAACCTTCAAAAATTATTTCTCTTTTTTATTCAACAATTCGAGCACCTGGTGGGTGATATCCAGGCTGTCGTTGGCGAGCAACACCTGGCCGCCGCCTTTGGAATAGGAAAGGATGTAGTCGTAGCCGATCTGGCTTTGCAGACTTTTCAGTTTGGTTTCAACATTAGCCATAAGTTCATTCATGGCTTTTTGTTGTTCATCTGCCAGTTGTTTGCCCAGGCGGGCCTCTTCTTCGGCGAGTTTTTGTTGCCGTTCTGTGAGAGCGTTATATTCCTTCTCCAGTTCGGCTGGCGGTATGGTGCCGCTTTCATATTTTTTCTGAAAAACCGCCATATCTTTCATCAGGGCTTCTTTTTTACTGCCCATGGATTTTTCAGCATTGGCTACCCGTTTTTCCAGCGCCGATTTTTGTTCTTTTAGCCATTCGTATTTTGCGTCGAGTGTATCGGCATTTACATAGGCAATGCGCACACCAGCTGCTGCCGATGCGGGCGGAGCGATAGTTTCCGTCGCAGCGGGCGCTTCTTTTTTGGAGAAATTCAGGTAGTACAAGTGGGCAATGGCCAACAACAGGATGCCGTTCAGAATAAGGGAGATATTTTTAGTCATAATGCTTCGAAAAATGTAGATGGGCAGCAAAGGTCGAAATAAATCCGGAATCGAACGCCTGTCTTGTTTTCGTTGAGGCAAACCTGCGAACCCGGCGAAATTATCTCTGTTCGTAGAAAAAAAACCGGCCACCCGTCACAAAGTGAACATTCTTGCGTTGTATTCATGCCCTGGAATTGGTGCAGGGTTTGCTTAGCCAACTAACTGCTCATAATTTTGTTTGTTTAAAAACTATTTTTCCCACTCATGATGTATTCTTCACGGCCTTCCGGCCATTCGGACGCTGACCAAATCTTTACTGACATGAAATGGAAACCGTCATTACTGTTCTTCTCCTTTTTGGGAATAGCAGGTATTGTGTTTTTCTTAAACCGTTTTACCCCGTTCCAACAAACCGACCCGAACCCGCAAAAAGAAGCAAAATTGGTGCATGCCATTTTGTTCGGACTAGATCGTTATCACTACCAACCCCGAACAATTGACGATGAATTCTCACAACAGGTGTATGACCTCTATCTCGATAATATCGATGGTGGCAAGCGCTTTTTTACCCAGACGGATATAAACAAACTGCATGGCTATGCCAATCAGTTGGATGATCAGGCCCAAGCCGGGACTTTTGAGTTTTTCAACCTTTCCGTCGATCTGATGCAACAAGCCCTGGATAAAACCCAGGGTTGGTACCGCGAAGTATTAGCCAAACCGATCGATTTTTCCAAAGAGGAAGTGTTCGAATCGGACGGTAAAAAACTGAACTGGGCCGCCAACGATAGCGAGTTGCGCAATCGTTGGGAAAAATGGATGAAATACGAAGTGCTCACCCGGGTAAATGACGAAATGAACATGCAGGCAAAGCCTGAATTTGAAGGTGAGAAAAAATCATTCGCGGCACTCGAAGCAGAAATGCGGGAAAAAGTGGTGGATGTGTACGACCGTTGGTTCAAGCGCCTGCAGCGCGCCGACCGCAACCGCCGCTTGGAAGTGTACCTCAATTCCATAATTAATGTTTACGACCCGCACTCGGGTTATTTTTCGCCGCAAGACAAGGCCGATTTTGACTTCAAAATGTCGGGCAAACTGGAAGGTATCGGCGCCCGGCTGCAAAGCGATGGCGAAAAAACAACCGTTACCGAAATCGTACCCGGCGGACCGGCCTGGAAACAGGGCGAACTGGAACCCAAGGATGTGATCATGAAAGTGGCACAGGGCAACGACGAACCGCTTGATGTGATGGGTTGGGAAATTGACGATGTAGTTGCAAAGATCCGGGGTTCAAAAGGAACAGTGGTCAAATTGACGGTGCAAAAAACAGATGCTTCCGTAAAAGTGATCAGCATCGTCCGCGATATCGTAATCACCGAAGAAGCACTGGCCAAATCGCTGATTCTAAGCACGGAAGATGCACCCGACAAAGTAGGATATATCTACTTGCCGAAATTTTATGCCGATTTCACACCGCAGGGCGTAACCTCCTGCGCTGATGATGTTGCCAAGGAAATTGAAAAACTCAAGCGCGAGCAGGTGAAAGGGATCATCCTTGATTTGCGGAATAACGGCGGCGGTTCGCTGCGCGATGTGGTGCGCATGTCCGGCCTGTTTATCGAACAAGGGCCTATCGTACAGGTGAAAAGCCGCGACCGGCATCCCGACATCAATGCCGACTCCGACCCACGGGTCCAGTATTCCGGTCCTTTCGTGATTATGGTAAATGGAGGCAGCGCATCCGCCTCTGAGATTATGGCTGCTGCAATGCAGGATTATGGCCGCGCGGTGATTGTTGGTGCAAATCCGCAAACGTATGGCAAAGCGACGGTACAGCGCTTCTGGGATCTCGATATGGCAACCAACGACGAGTCGATCAAGCCCCTGGGTGAGATGAAAGTGACCATCCAGAAGTTTTATCGTGTAACAGGAAAGTCGACACAATTGGATGGTGTGAAGCCCGATATTACCTTGCCGGATTCGTATAGCTATCTGGAATTTGGCGAGCGTGAAAATCCGTATCCGTTGGCAGCTTCAAATATTGCTCCCGTGCCGTTTAACCAGGATGCCTATCATATCGCAGATTTGAGCCAACTTAAGGCAAACAGCGAATCCCGGGTGGCGGCAAATGCTACCTTCAAGAAAATTGAAGAAAATGCCCAGCGCCTGAAACGCCAGCGCGATATGTCCCAGTTTCCGCTTCAACAGGAGGCATACAAGAAATGGGATAAAAAACTGGAAGACGAAGCCAGTCAGTTCGACAAGATGCTACAACCGATTGATGCGTTCCAGGTAGGCAACCTGACCAGCGATATGCCGCATATTCAAAGCGACACCTCGCGCATTGCCCGCAACGACAGCTGGCTGAGTGAACGCAAAAAAGACGTACAGTTGTACGAAACACTCCGAATCATGCAGGATATGATCCGGATTGATGCACTGGCCATGAAGAAGTAAATTCGATTGCGGATTACGGAGTGCGGAGTGCGGAATGGTTCACCTTTTCGAAAAATGAAAATTGGGTTGCCATTAACAGATCTAGGAAAAAGCCCCCATTTTCAACTTATCGAAATAATGAACCATTCCGCACTCCGTAATCCGCACTCCGCAATCGACTATTCCGCTGCTTCCACCTGGTACCCTTCTTTTCGCAAGAGCGCAATGACCCCCCCGGGGCCGCCAAGGTGGCCCGCACCGACGGCAAACAGTGTCGGCTTTTCGAGCATCATACGGCTCATGGTGGGAATCCAGTTGCGGTTGCGGTTGTCGAGCAATACATTTTGATATTGGTCCATACCGCTTTCACCTTCGCCCATCATCGCTTCCATTCCGTTAATGTCTTTTTGGAGATACAGTTCGATCATTTGGTCGAATTCGGTATCGGCGCCTTCGGAATTTCGGAGTGTTTCCACTAGCATTTTTGCCTGCACTTCATAGGGGATGCTGTCAAAAATGCCCATTTGGTAGGCAGCGGTTTCCAGGCCGGCCGATTCCAGTTTGCGGTGCTTGACCTGTTTAAACAGTTCCATTTCCACCGAAGTCATATTGGCATTACCCATGGAGCTGCCTTCTTCCGAGCCAAACATGGTGCTGAGGAATAGCGGCTTCATCCGTTCGAGCATGCCAATGGCCATACCCTGCGATTCGAGTTTTTGTTTTACAAAACTGTAATCCGCTTCCGGGAGCAAATCGCGCAGGGTTTTGCCATTGCGCATGAAGGCTTTGGGCAACAGACTGAACTGCGAAACCAGATTGGTCATCTCCTTCATGTCAATTTCAAAAGTGACCCGGCGGCTTTCGGCCAATGCATCGTAAGTCGCTTCTGAAAGAGCAAATTTTTGCTTTGGGATGAGGTGGATGGTCCCCAGCAGGTACGACGGTTTTTTTAGCCCGTTGGCACTAATTTTCCAAAGCAGGGCTTTGTCGGTTGGTACAAGTTGGTCCGGGGTATAACTAATTTTTTGGGTCGAATGACAGCCAATCAGGCTGATGCCGATTAAAAGCCAAAAGGCCAATTTTTGCATAGCGTTATTTTTTAAGTGGGTATAACCAAAGTTACGAAAAATGGTTGTTGCCGGAGTTTCCGGTCCGCTATTGGTACCGACTGGTTCGGGCGGGTTGCCTGCGACCAAATTTGGGTCGACAGCCAACAGCCAGAACCACAACTGCCTGCCGTTTTGTCTGAATATTTTGGTAAAAATCTGCCAAAAACACCGCAAAAACGCAATGGCAAGTATTTTGACCTGATACTTGCCCGGTCGATTTGAAAAATTTGCTGCCAGTATGACACAAAGATTCTTTTGACCGTTGATATATCAGGAAAAAAAGCAAAGTTTGCACCATTACATGGTTTCTGGTTTCTGGTTAGAAGGTTTCTGGCTAACATAGATCCCGAATCGGAAACCTTCTAACCAGAAACCAGAAACCTTCGATAGAGAAAAATATGTTTGAAAATTGGTTAATGCCAGTCCAATCCGACGATGAACCGGATTTTGTGCCGCTCTTTTCACTGGAAGAAGATGAAGAAGCGAAGCAGGGGGAAGTGTTTCCGGACACCCTCCCTATTTTGCCGTTGAAAAATACTGTATTGTTTCCGGGAATTGTCACGCCGATCACGGTAGGACGCGACAAAAGTATCCGTGCAGTGCAAAAAGCATACGAAGACAACCGCCTGATCGGTGTTTTATCGCAAAGAGATGTGAAGATTGAGAGCCCGTCGGCCCGCGATCTGTATTCGATCGGAACTATTGCCCGTGTGTTGAAATTACTGAAAATGCCTGACGGGTCTACCACGGCTATTTTGCAAGGCCGGAAGCGCTTTCATCTGGAAGATATGCTGAGTGAGGAGCCGTATATGTTGGGGCAGATCAGCACGGTCGAGTACACGCTGCCGAAGAACAAACTGGAATTCCGCGCACTGATCAGCAGCATCCGGGATGCCGCCAAGCACATCATTGAACTTTCGCCGCAAATCCCGTCGGAAGCCGTGGTGATGCTGAAAAATATCACCAACGACAATTTCCTGCTCAATTTCATTGCTTCCAATCTCAATATTAAAATTGAAGAAAAGCAGGCCATTCTCGAGATCAGCCACCTGAAGGAAAAATCCAATCGCATCCTCTCCCACATGGATGCCGAGTTGCAGTTGCTCGAACTGAAAGACCAGATCGAGGCCAAGGTGCGCAACGATATTGAGAAACAACAACGCGACTATTTCCTCAGCCAGCAGCTGAAAACCATCCAGGAAGAACTCGGGCAAAACCCACAGGAAGACGAGATCAATGCACTCGTCGAACGGGCCACAAAGAAAAAATGGCCAAAGAACGTGTTGGAAACGTTCCAGCGCGAGGTGAACAAACTGCGCCGGGTAAATCCGCAAATTGCAGAATACGCCATCGGGCTCACCTACCTGGAAACCTTGCTGGATTTGCCCTGGCTGGAGTTTACCAAAGACAACTTCGACCTCAAACGGGTCAAGCAAGTGCTCGACAGAGACCACTATGGCCTCACCAAGGTTAAGGAACGTATTCTGGAGCACCTGGCTGTACTCAAACTGAAGGGCGACATGAAAGCCCCGATTCTGTGCCTCGTTGGCCCGCCGGGTGTAGGTAAAACTTCTCTGGGCCAAAGTATCGGCAAAGCGCTCAAACGCAAATACGTCCGCATGAGCCTCGGCGGCCTCCATGATGAAGCCGAGATCCGCGGACACCGCAAAACGTATATCGGCGCCATGCCCGGCCGCATTATCCAGTCGCTCAAAAAAGCCAAAACCGGCAACCCGGTGTTTATCCTTGACGAAATTGACAAGGTGGGCAAAGACTTCCGCGGCGACCCATCCTCGGCCTTGCTTGAGGTACTCGACCCGGAACAAAACACCACGTTTTACGACAACTACCTCGAACTGGAGTACGACTTGTCGAAAGTGTTGTTTATCGCTACGGCCAACTCGCTGTCGACCATTCAGCCTGCGCTGCTTGACCGGATGGAAATTATTGAAATTTCTGGCTATTCCAGGGAAGAAAAGGTTGAGATTGCAAAGCGCCACCTAATCCCGGAGCAACGCAAGGAACACGGCTTGAAGCCCAATCAGGTAAAGATCGGCGCCAAGTCGCTAGCCGACATTATCAAGCACTACACGGCCGAAAGTGGCGTACGCAACCTGAACCGCGAAATCGGCTCAGTGATGCGCAATATTGCCAAAAAAGTGGCCATGGAAGAACCCTATGAAGTGGTGGTCAAGCCCGAGCACCTGCATGACATCCTCGGCCCAACCAAATTTGATTCCGAAGTGTACACTACACAGCAGGCGCCCGGCGTAGCCATTGGCCTGGCCTGGACTTCCGTGGGCGGCGAAATCCTGTTTATCGAGTCCAGTCTGAACAAAGGCAGCGGCCGGCTCCAACTCACGGGCAACCTAGGTGATGTGATGAAAGAAAGTGCCAGTACGGCGCTCAGTTACATCAAAGCGCACGCCTCGGAGTTGGATATAGACCCCGAGCGTTTTGACAAAACGGATATTCACATTCACGTACCGGAAGGCGCCATACCGAAAGACGGGCCGTCGGCAGGCGTAACCATGCTCACGGCCATTGCGTCGGTGTTTACGCAAAAGCCGGTCAAGTCCTTCCTGGCCATGACCGGCGAGATCACGCTTCGGGGAAAGGTATTGCCGGTAGGTGGGATCAAGGAAAAAATTCTGGCTGCCAAACGTGCCGGTCTCCGCGAAGTGCTGCTTTGCAAGGAGAACGAAAAGCACGTTCTGGAAATCGAAGCAGAATATATCAAAGGATTGAAATTCCACTATGTGGACCGGATGAGCGATGTTTTATCGGTTGCATTGGGGATTACACCTGTGCATAAAAACGGCTCGAATGGTGTGGCCAAAGGCAAGAAGAAGAAAAGCGTGGCTGTGGGGAAATAGCCGGTGGAATTTTGCGTCGTCCACCATACTTCTGGACATTCTGAAACATATGTCATGCGAATCTTGGGCAAAATGTATTCGGTTGGCCTCCACGCAAGCCCGTAGGGCTGTCATTTTAGTAGAAATTAATAACCGTAGAAATAATAGCGCCGTAGGTGCGGCATTATAATGGCACACCTACGGCGTTTGGAAAACTGTGAGGCAACCATTTTCTACAATAATGTCAGCCCTACGGGCTTTATTCGGGATGACTCATGTTTTTATCGCTTGTTATCGCGGCTGCATACCGGAGTGCGGCGCCGACATTGGCAAACACATTTTTTTTGCCAACTAAAAAAAGAAGGCGCGCGTCGCGTAACTCTTCCTGAAGTTCGGAACTGACACCCGACAGCAATACTTTTACCTGCCGGGCCTGCATGTTTTTAATGAATTCCCGCAAATTGTGGATACCCGTCTCGTCGATCGTCGGCACAAAGCGCATGCGCAGCACGATGACCTTGGGAGGCTTGCTTACACGCCGCATCGTTTCTTTGAATTTATGGGCTACGCCGAAAAACAAAGGGCCGTTGATCTCAAAAACCTGTACGCCGGGAGGAATGGGGTAGCGCTCCAAACTTTCCGGGTCTTTTATGTCATTTCGCTCGGTTACCTGTTCTTCCACCGGCCTTATGTCGCCAATGGCGGCCATGCGGCGGATAAATAAAAATGCAGCGAGGACCATCCCAATTTCAATGGCCACCGTCAGGTCAAACAAAACCGTCAGGAAAAAGGTAGTGAGCATGACCACCACGTCGGAGCGTTGGCCGCGCAAGATGGCTTTGAAGGTGCGCCACTCGCTCATGTTGTATGCCACATATACCAGGATACCGGCCAGCACACTCAGCGGGATCAGCTTGGCCCAGGAGCCGGCAAACACCATAACGGCCAACAATACCAGCGCGTGCGCCATGCCGGCAATTGGGGTGCGGCCGCCGTTTTTGATGTTGGCTGCCGTGCGGGCAATGGCGCCGGTAGCCGGGATGCCGCCAAACAGCGCTGAGGCCATATTTCCGGCGCCCTGGGCCACCAATTCGGTGTTGGAGCGATGGTTGCCACCGATGACCGAATCGGCCACCACAGCGCTCAGCAGACTTTCAATGGCGCCCAGCATGGCTATGGCAAAAGCCGGCCGGATCAATTCGCGCAACATGCTCCAGTTGACTTCCGGTATCGTTGGTTTGGGTAATGCAGTTGAAATGGATCCAAAGCGGGTTTCAATAGTGTCTACCGGCAACTGGAATACCTGTACAACCGTGGTGAGCAAAAGAATAGCCAGCAGCGCTCCTGGGACCTTCGTCGTAATTTTGGGCATCACAAAAGCCAAAACCAACGTAACTGCGCCAATTCCGATTGCCCACAGGTTTGCCTGGTGGAATGCCTGGCCATAAACCAGCCATTTGTCCAAAAAATCTGCGGGCACCTTTTCGATGGATAAGCCAAGCAAATCATTTATTTGGGAAGAAAAAATGATTACCGCGATACCTGTTGTAAATCCGACGATCAGGGAATGCGGAATAAATTTGATCACACTCCCCAAACGGGCAACACCCATGATGGTCAGAAGCATGCCTGCCAGGAAGGTGGCGACAATGAGCCCGTCGATACCATATTGCTGCACAATTCCGTAAACAATTGGGATAAAAGCGCCGGTGGGGCCGCCAATTTGCACGCGGCTGCCACTTAGTACGGATATTGAAAATCCGGCGACTACGGCAGTGATGAGGCCTTTGTCTGGCGTCACGCCGCTTGCAATGGCAAAGGCAATAGCCAATGGCAGGGCTATGATCCCGACAACCAGGCCGGCAATCAGGTCGCGGCGGAGTTGTTTTTTGGGAATACCTTCCTTGAGCAGGGAAAATAATTTGGGGCGCAGCGCTTCTTGCTGCAACTGGATAAAAAACTTTAGCCTGTCCGTCATTTTAGCTGGTAAAATCAGGGCTTAAACGCTGTATTTGCCTGTAGGTTTTGGTTTCTTGTGTTTATTTTAAAACACTTTTTTACGCACCCAATATGAACGTTTCCCTGCCTGTTTTATCTCCGGAAATTGCCTTTGCCGCGGTTGTTTTTGCTGCCGTTTTTGTTGGGTACACCGTGCGAAAAAATGTGCTCACTGCCAATGGCGCCCTGGCCGCTGCTTTTGTTGGGCTTTGGGTGCTTTTTTGGGCTGGTGTGGCCTGGTTGGTTCCGCTTTTTTTCTTTTTTATCAGCAGCATATTGCTTGGAAAACTAAATAAAAGCCGTTTGGCGGCCTCCGACAGCAAACAAGGCAAACCGCGCGATGCCTGGCAGGTATGGTGCAATGGCGGGGTGTATGCTGCCTTGGCAACGTTTGCATCGGGCGCCTTTTCCGATGCTGCGCATACCTTGATGGCCCTTTCGATTGCAGGCAGCACTGCCGATACCTGGTCTTCGGAGACCGGGCAGTTTTTTCGGCAAAAAACAATTGACATATTGCGTTGGAAACCGGTGCCGGTTGGGCTTTCGGGTGGAATCAGCTGGGCAGGTACGGTGGGCGGGTTGTTGGGCGCAGCGGCTATGGCGGTTATTGGAAACGGACTGACCGGTACTATTTCTGACCCAAAATCGATGCTTCTGGTGTCTGTTGGTGGTTTCGCAGGCATGTTGCTCGACAGTCTGCTTGGCGCCGGTTTGCAGGCGCGCTACCGGCACGCCGACAGTGGTGCGCTAAGTGATACCGGCGGCGCCGATTTTGTTTTGGTTGGCGGATATTCCTGGATGAGCAATGATGCCGTCAATTTCTGGAGCAATGTTTTGTTGGTGTTTTCCGGCTATTGGATTTTATAATTATAAAACACCGAAGCGCCACGTGGCATAAGCAACGTGGCGCTTTGGCTGGTTTTGAGGGAAAAGTGCTACAGACACACTGTTGTCTCGCATTTGCAGTGGTCGGGGCTGAGGTTGCTGCGGCGCTGAATAAGTATTCCTTTGCCGGAGTAATCGACTGCATGCAATACTGGTTCGATTACTTCAAGTGTGCCGTAATTTTCAACCGCACCGAGGTTCAACAAGGCTCCGCCGGGGATGCCATAGCCCAATACGGTCAATTGTGCGCCGGACTCGATCCGGATCTTCGCACCGCTGTGCAGTTCGAGCGATTGTACACGGGCGGTTTGAGTTTCGATCACCGGGTAGTGGTTGCCGCTGGTGGATACATCGGGGATGATGACATTGTCAAAATCATCGGGGATGCGATTGTCGCTCCAGTTTTTGGCGCAAAACCAGTTGTTTTCCTGGCCTGGGAATCCTCCTTTCCATTCAACTTGGGCGATCAGACTTACGGTGCTAAACAAGGCGAACAAACAAACAAGACGCGTTTTCATAAGTGCAACTTTTATGGTGAACAGTAGGGCGGGAAGGCTTAAACCTAATGGATAGTTCAAAGATGCACGTTGCCTGGCCAGAAGTCAATCGGGCTTTTGCCATCGGAGGCAGCCGGTTTGTAAACGGTGGTTATAGCCGTGTGTGTCGTTGGGCAACTACTATTGAATAGCCGGAGCGCCTAATTCTGCAGGCGCGGCTTTTCCTTGCGTCCAAAGAAAAAGTTATACCCGCGGAAAATCTTGCCGAATACACGCTCCTGGGTGAGTAGAAAGGCGTCACCGTTGTTTAAATCGGTAAAATACCGGTTGATGTAGTGTTGACCGGTGGCGTAGTTTTCTTCGATGGCTACCGGCCAGAACCGGACCTCTTTCATGGTGCTATCGGTACGCTGGAGTTTTACAATCGCAAAAGGAACGAGGGCGCGTACGGAGTCGCGGAGCGGGTTGGTCGTTTCAAAACCTTCGGCGCCCAGTTTCTCAAATTGCAGCAGGTAGGCCTCTGCAACACCTTTGCGCTGCGGCGTCGGGCTTACGGGCGTTGTGCTAAATAAGGGCTTAACCGAATAAGTGGCTTTATCCATTTTTTCGAGTTGGAAGGATTCGCTTTTTTGCTGGGGGTACTCCACCGAAATGAATTGGATTTCCTCCGGTTTTTCGGAGAAAACCGTTCTGTCGCGCCAGTCATCTTCTTTAAGAATAAAGCGTGCGCGCAACTGCCCGATAAATCCCGGAACGTGCGCGACATAGGGCTGTTCGGCGCCTTCCATGATCACATACGTGCCCCGTTCGTCATTGGTTACGCCACCCACATAGTACCGCTTGAGGCGCTCATTATTTTTACCATAGACCTCGACGGTAATCCCTTCGGTGGCCAGGCTTGTTACCATGGAACTCTCGGCGGCTTTTGGTGGAATATAGAGTACATTGATATTTTGAATCGTTTCGAGCAGGGTTTGCACAGCAGTTGGTCGGGCAACATACTTGCCGTTGTAAAGCCAAAAGCCGTCTTTGCGTTCAAGGGTTACCCTTTGACCGCCACGGTCGGCGAGGAAAATCCGGGTGATGTCCTCGGTGTTTTTAACCGCGAAGTCCATATCCCAGGAGACGTGACTGCCAGACTGGGTATTTTTTTGGCGCAATACATAAAAGGCGGCAACGCCCAACAGTAAAAATAAGGCAACAAGGAGCCCTGTACGTTTCATGGCTGGAAAGTATTTGTTTGGAAGTGGCGTAGTAGTTTTTTCACCGGACAGTTAACAGGAAGGGTTGGTTGTATTCCCGGTGAAAGCGGATTACCAGGGCAAAAAAACGACATTTGGATGGATTATTCAATTTGCCTTTCTGTCAAATATTTTTCCGGGCAATCGAATCTTTCCGGAGACATAAAAAAAGTCTGCTCCGCATTGCGCGGAGCAGACACATCAAAACAAAACGAAAAACCAACTTTATTTTAGACCGGCCGAAACCGGATTATGTTACTCTTCGCCCCGACTTTTCAGTTTCACGGTGACACTTTTGGCCGTACCATGGCGCATGAGCGTCAGTTGTACGGTTTCACCTGCTTTAGAACGTCCGATTAGCTCTTGAAGTTCCGGCACGGTTGTCACATTTTTGCCATTTATTTGGGTAATGATGTCGTTGGGTTGCACGCCAGCCCTTGCGGCGGAGCCTTCCGGGTCGAGATCTTTTACCCAAATGCCTTGCGAATAGGGGAGGTCGAGATCGCGGGCCAGGTTGCTGTCCATGGTGGCGATATCAACACCCAGATAGGCGCGACGGAACTTTCCATACTTTACCAGATCGTCGGCAATCCGGGTAGCCAGATTGACCGGGATCGCAAACGAATAGCCTGCAAAAACCCCGGTAGGCGTGGCAATGGCCGAGTTGATGCCGATGAGGCGGCCACCCACGTCGACCAGTGCGCCTCCTGAATTGCCGGGATTCACCGCAGCATCCGTTTGAATGAACGACTCAATGGGTGCGCCTTTGCGAATAATGTTGATATCGCGGCTTTTTGCACTTATAATTCCGGCGGTAACGGTGGAGGTCAGGTCGAAGGGATTGCCTACGGCAAGGGCCCATTCACCGACTTTGACATCGTCAGAATTGCCAATTTCGATGGCGGGCAAATCCTTGGCGTCAATTTTCAGCACAGCCATGTCGGTACTGGGGTCAGCGCCGATCAGGCGGGCGCGGAATTCGCGGTTATCGTACAGGGTAATTTCAAATTCGTCGGCGAATTCAACGACGTGGTTGTTTGTAAGAATATAGCCGTCGGATGAATAAATCACGCCCGATCCGGTGCCGGCGCGGGGCCGTGCATAATCGTCCAGATTAAAAAAATCGTCGCCGAAGAAAAACCGGAAAGGATTGGATTGGCGTTGGCGTTGAACGGCATTTTGGCGGCTTTCCGTCGCTTTGATATGTACGACCGACGGCATGGCGCGCTCAGCAGCCTTGGTGAAGTCAAAACTTGGCGGTGGGGCGCCGTAGTTGTAGTTTACTTGTTTGGCCGGAGCAGGCGGGGTATTTGATGCTGTTTGAACCGCCTGTTTTTCCATCAAATGCACGGCGCCGAAGGTTACCAGGCCACCCATAGCACCGGCGAGCAATGTAGACCAGAATTTATTCATAATTGCTTTCGTTTAACGATTTAATGTTTACCTACCTTTGTTCTGACAAGCGAATTTAAAACGATGCGCATGTTTATTTGCTGTCGGTCTCCGGCACTTTAACGTCTCGTTAACCTCGCTTCAAACAGCCTCCCGCTTTGCATTTTACGACAGGTAAACGTTGAACCGCCGGGTTTGTGTTTTTCCAAATTAGGATTTCCCGACAAACAACCGCTTCCGACCGACAAACACATTGGATGAAACTCCCGCTCGATGACCCGCAAACGATGCACGCGCTCCTGCGCCCGGAAACGGCTCTGGAGAAGCTGCTTTTGGGGCAACCGGAATTTCAACATGGGTTGCGCTGGGGTGAGCCGCGTTTTGGTCACCCGGAAGGGAAAGTCATGTTGCATGTGCGCGAAGTACTGGACAATATCGATTTGCTGACCGATTTGCCGGATACCTGGCGCGCGCAATTGCGCTTGATTGCGCTGGTACACGATACATTTAAGTATGCCGAAGACCGTTCCCATCCGCGTGACTGGAATAAGCACCACGGGTTATTAGCCCGGAAGTTTCTGGAGAAACATCATTCCGATAAAACGGTGCTGGATATTGTCGAAACCCACGATGATGCCTACTATGCCTGGCTGGTGCAAAAACACGAACCGTTTGGCAAGGAAAACAGCCACAAATCGCTGGAAAACCTCTTACCCCGGGTAGACCATTGTTTGCAGCTGTTTTACCTTTTTTTTAAATGCGATACCCAAACCGGCGATAAAACCCAGGCGCCGCTGAAATGGTTTGAGCGGGAGGTGGCTGGCATTCGACAGGTGCCAATCCGGGAATCAAAGCATTCCTCCTTCGATGTTGAATTGTAGCGGCCCACACGATCCGGCCGGTGGAAAGCCCCCTCAAAAGAACGGCTCTTTCGATTTTAGGAAAAGCCGGTGTTGCAGTTTTTCAAAAAAACGAAAACGTTGTTTTTCACCCTCCCGGCTCATCCGGATCGAACAGCGCTGAAGCCTGTTGAACCAATCGGCCGTATAGTTGCAAAAAACCGGGCTGGAACTGGTGCCAAAATTGGGATTATCAAAAGTGAAGAACGCCTGCCGGTGCGTAGCGGATTGCACCAGCAAGGTATTGTTGGTATGGGCAATTTCATTGTGGTATACCAACAGCTTGGCGCCTTCTCTGTTTGTATTATCAATTTTACAACCTCGTTCGGCCATTTGTTGTTGCCAGCTTATCAGGCTACCGAGTTGTTCGTGAAGCAACTTTGCCATTTCCGGTTCCGCAAATCCTCCTTCATATGCCAGGAAATCAATTTGATTCAAGGTGTTTTCGAGCATATGGAGCGTCCAAAACTCACAGCTTGGAAGGTCGCAGTAGTGCCGCAAGATCGCTTCGGATCGCTTCAGGATTTCGGTTTTGTTTGGAAAGTTGGAAAATGAAAACTTTTGATGTTCAAACTCAGGAAGCAACCAGGTGGTGCGGCTCCACATGTAGAGTTTGAAAGCGGTGAGCTCCGGGTACCGGAAGTAACAAAACAAGGGGATTTCGGCCGATGCGTAGAATAATGTCGGCTCGGGCAAATTGAGCGCAACCTGGAGTTGTTGCTCAACTCTGCTGAGAAACGCCGCACTGGAGTGTACCGGTTCCGTTAGCACGGGGAATTCCAGGGCTACGATGCCCGGTTGGTCCAGTACGAATTTGTCCATTGAAATTTGAAAATGCCGGGCCAATACCACCAGTTCGTCGGGTGTAAAGGCCAGGGCGCCGCGTAATCGTTTGTACAAAGCGCTGCGCCCCACTTCCAAAAGCGGTTCGAGGTTTTTGGCCAATTCCATGTTCTCGGGAAGTCGGTGTCGGATCTCCTTGATCAAATGCGATGCAAGGGCAGACTGCGGTGATTTTTGCATGCTGTCAGATTTTTAGGTTTGTTATATTTCACTATAAATATACAGGTACCTGTCGATCAAATGCTGTCGCCACTGCTTTTTTTCTCCGATTTGGCTATTTTTCCTTAAAACTTGGGTGAAAATTGTCCAATTCAGACACTAATGCTGGCCAGGCCCTGCTCGATTGGCAAGCTTGGACACCGCCTGGCTGCCCCACACCCCGAATGGAGACAATTGGTACTTGCAGAACGAAGCAGTTACCCTGATCTTTGAGTTATGATTAAATTTTATGCCATGAATAAACGAATATACCTCTTGAGCCTTTCCATGTTGAGTGTTGGTTTGCTGGCGCTCTCCTGTGCAAAAAAGACGCCCGAATGCCCTCCCGATCTACCCTGCAAAACTCAGTCCGGGGAGAATACTTTCGGTTGTTATATCAACGGCCAGCCCTGGGTAGCTGAAATTGCACCCTATATTTTTGACCCGACGCTGCATAAAATTGAAGCCTATTACGACGAGCTGGAGTATGGCAACTATTACAACAATGTCTTTCACCTTATCGCCAGCCGTTACAACGACTCGACCAACGGTTTTATATCCATAAATCTGATCCCGGTCACCGCTGCCGGCACGATTCGACACGAACCGCAGGCGCTCTTCGATATTTCCGGGGTTATCCTGAAACTTCAAAACGGCGTCATTCAGGATAATCTGAGTTTTACCTTGGACACCTTGTTTGACTACCATATGGAAATCACTCACCTGGATACGGATAAGAACATTGCCGCCGGCACATTCTCCTTCACGGGCACGTCGGCCAAAGACACCATCAAGGTGACGGATGGCCGGTTTGACGTCCGGTACGCTCCCCAGTAGTTTTTTCGAAATTATTCAAAAAACCGCCATAATCAGGCTGTAGCCTCAGCCTGAACAGCCACACGTATTTCTTAACTTAAAAATGTAACACCATGAAACGTGTATTCTCACTTGCCTTGCTTCTGGCATGGCTTTGCGGCAGTTTGTCCGCACAAAACACTGCATCCCGATCCCTGGATGCCATGACGAGCTCAATGTTCGAGCGACTCGACAAAAACGCGCTTCGCAGCGGCATTCTGTTGCAGCAATCTGCCATGTTTGTCAACCCGTTTCGGTACGACGGAATTGTTTCGGATTCCAACAAGATGGATGCCAGCCGGTTTGGCAAACTCTTCGGCCAACTGCGCGCAGCGTCAACCACGAAATCCACGCTCCCCGACCCGGCAGTTTACCTCGACCCTTTGCGGTGGCGGACCAACCGTTCTGATACCGTGTTGCTGGCAATGATGGCCATGCAATTCGATTATATCCGGGAAGATGCCTTTAGCCGGGGATTGCTGCGCTGGGACGAGGATCAAAAGATCCGCGATGTACCCGATCGGGCTATTTCGCCTTACCGGATGGATACCACATTCGTTTTTTCGGCGCTGAAT
This sequence comes from Lewinellaceae bacterium, assembly GCA_020636075.1. Taxonomy (GTDB): domain Bacteria; phylum Bacteroidota; class Bacteroidia; order Chitinophagales; family Saprospiraceae; genus M3007. Next base: position 607,557 of record JACJYO010000004.1, read on the forward strand.
CAACAGATCACCGGCAACCAGGTTGTTTTTCAAATGCCGACAAGTTTTGTGTTTAACAACCTGAATTGGAAGGTCGGCCGTTTCCAGATCGACTTTGGCGACGGACTTGGTTGGCGGACCATGCGACCGGGAGAGTGTGTGACGGTCCATTACCAGAAGTATGGCGAAAAGTCTATCCGCATTAAAGTCCAGGAGAAAGGGCGCAGTTGGGAAGGCCATTCTTTTGTTGTGCTCTCCCAACCCAAGAAGGGAAGCGACTGGCTGGCAGAATATTCGTCGGTGCCCGACGAAACGGTTGCACTTGGCGGCGTGACGCTGAGCATGTTTTTTGATTGCCCCGACCGGAAATTGCGCAAACCGCTGATTGTGGTCGAGGGGTTTGGCGGCGACCTGACCACGTATACCAAAATGCAGGAACTCCTGAATAACCCGACGTCGAACCAGGTATTGTTAAAAGATTTTCTCGACGACGAAAATTACGACCTCATTTGGGTCGACTGGGGGGATGCAAATGCCCGTATTCAGGACAATGCAGCTGCCCTTCAGGCTGCTATCGAATACATCAACAAACGCAAACATGCTGACGGAAGCAGTGAACCCAATGCCATGATCGGCGCCAGTATGGGCGGTTTAGTCGGCAAATATTGTCTGCTAAGCATGCATAATGCACAGGGAATTGATGCCGAAGTGGAACGCTTTTTTACTTACGATTCGCCATTGAAAGGCGCCAACTTCCCGGTAGGTATCCAGTTGATGATCCGCGATCTGCTTAATTTCTCCGGGTCGGCAGCTTCCGATCCGAATATCCAAGCTGCCTTGCAACTGCTCGATGGGTACGCGGCTACACAAATGCTGCGGCAGAAGGCAATAATCGATCCAAACGGCAATCTGGCGCTAACCTCTGCCAGCTTTGATGCACTACAGGCAGAAATGGATGCATTGAGTGCCATAAAGCCCCTTACCGGCATTACCCGGCACATTGCCCTGTCGAATGGCGCCGGAAACGGAACGACACAGGAAAGTGTGACCTATGCGTTGGCATTGAGTTTTGGAATCACCATCGATGGCGTTCCATGGGGAGGCGCCCCATATTGGCAATACGACGTGCTGATTCAGGGTACCGCTTATACGGCGCGGCAATCGACTACCCTTTTGTATGAACGCACCACCAAGGTTATTCCAATCATCGGGTCGATTCAGCTGATTGAAAGCGTTTCGTACACCCATCCGACGGCATTGGGGTTGGATGTGGCGCCGGGCGGTAATTCCAATATTGGCCTGGATCAATTAGAAGCAGCATTGAATAACGCATTTGCAAATGTTCCCGATCAGATCGGGTACAACGTCAGTTTGTTTATTGACCACTTCTGCTTTGAACCTACAGTGAGCAGCCTGGGATTACCCATCACTACCGACCTTTTTGCCCCGGTTCCGGGCGGCCCGGCCTCGGTATCCAGTGTTTCCCAGGATAATACGGTAATTTCAACGTACAGCCAGCAACCGGAATATAACCAGGAGCATGTGAGCATGAATCCGCGTATTGCCGACGTTCTGGAAGACGAACTGAAGGCGCACCCTGCGGCAGAAGCCCTGGGATCCGAGATCGACGCCGGCAAGATTTATAATTTTGGAAAAGCGTTCGATCCGGCGACTCAAGGCGGGATATTATCGACGCCGCGGGAAATCACCGAAGACCTGGTCATTAAAAGTGGAAGCCAGCTCTGGATCAACCGGAAAGATCGAATAGCGTTCACCTCCAATCCTGCTAACCCGGATAATATCGTACCCCAGAATTTTTATGTATCCGTGCCTGGCGCGCGCTGCGAAGGCAGCCAGAAAGTCGTGGTGACCATTGATGACGGCGGCAGATTGGTTGTCGGTGATACGCAAAATGCACCGGAGAATGCAGGTGGCCTGTTTTTCACCTCTTCCAGCGAATTGTACGCCGCCGGTTCCAACCCGATTCTGTTGGAAGATGCCGCGCAACTTTCTTTTGATCCGGGTTCACACATGGAGTTGAAAGCCGGGGCAGAACTGCGGGCAAAAACCGGGGCGTCGGTTTCTGCAAAAGAAACGACCTGGGTAATGGAACCCGGCTCCCGAATCACCTTTGAGTCGAACGGTAAATTTGATCTTGAAAATACGTCAATTGATGTCCCGCAAGGTTCGGAAATAGCCCTGCTTGATGGCTCGGTGCTCCGGATGACGGGGCAAACATCGGTGCTGCGCATCCGCCCGGGGGCAACCCTTCGGCTTTCCGGAGAATCGATGGCCCGGATAGCCTATGGCGCTACGCTGATCCTCGATCCCGGAGCAATAATCGTGGTGCAATCGTACGAATCGCAAATTCGGGTGGAGGGCAAACTGGTGTACAATGGCGACTTCAGTTTTACCGGTCTGGGTTATTTTACCCTCGACGGCTCCCATACACTGGAGTTTGGGCCCGGCGCCACACATTTTCGCCTGATCGGTATGTTGCCGTACAACCGTACCCTGCGCCTGGATAACCATGCCGTGATGGTGCTTCCGAGCGGGATAGACCTGATTCTCAACAGAGGCGGTGTGGAATATGTCGGCGGTTCCAGTATTCAACTGGGCACAAACAGCGATGTAACGTGTACGTACGTCCGGTTTTTCAGCAATAATCAAGGTGGCGCGCCGTGTTTGCTGGGGCACACCAAACCCGGCGACATAACGATCAGTAACTGTCGGTTTGAAAACATTGAGCAAGCCATGCAAATCACCGGGGGGCAAGGAAATAATCCTTTCCTGATGCAAAACAATATAACGATCGCAAATACCCATTTTTCCAATTACAGTTTGGGGCTCGATATCCACCACCGCCAGGGCGTAGGTTTTCGGAATTGCACGTTCGACGGTGGCGGCATGGGGGGCGGGGCGGCCTATGCGATTAACTCCGACCAGAACTTTTTCACGTTGATGCGAAACTGCGATATCTCGGGGCATCGGTCCAATAACCAGGTATCCAACTTTAATGCGAATGACCTGCTCGTCGATTTTACCCTGCGGCAGGGGGTTCAGGTAAACGGCGGTTTTTTGTTCTGGATGGAAGGCGGCTCGATCGTCAATTGCGATATCGGTATCAGTAACCGGGTTGTGGATGCCTTGGGGCAAAGTATCTCGCATGTGCCGTCCAATCTTATCCTGACGCAACAAGCCACGTTGGAGGATTGCTTGTCGGGCATTTCCATGGAAGGCAGCGCAACGCAGGGTTTGGTTATGGCCAGTTGCGCACGGTTCCGCTGGAATATTTACGGCATTAGCGGCAACGATATTACGCTCCTGATTGATCCTACGCTCATGAATCCCAATCCGAATTTTTCTCCAATGCCCAATACCTTCCTTCGGAATACCTGGGGCCCGGGCGGGGCACAAAACAAACACCTGAGCATTTGCTACTCGCTCAAGGATCCGGGGGGCAGTATTCCTGCTACCAAAAACTTTTGGGGAAATTGGGATCCCTTTGCCGGTGCCGTTATTCCTGAATTGAATCCTACGCCTGCCTTTAATGTGCGTCGGAACCCCGGAACAGCCGTGGGCTGCTCGGATACCAACCCCTTGGTTCCGGTTGTTTGGTCGCCGGCTTTTCCAAACGAGCCGATGGGTTGTTATCCGGAAGAAGCTTGTGAAAGCGCGATTGCACCCTGTTGGAACGATTGCTCCGAGCCAACCCTGACACTGGTGACAGTGCGGAACCAGTTCCAGTCCGGTTTGAATTACCTTTTGGCAGAACAACCCGCCGAGGGTTACAATGCTGTGCAGCCGGTGTCCGAATTGTGGCAATCGGAGCTGCCTTCAGGATATACTGTCGAATGCCGCACACTTATCCATGCGGCAAAATCGCTGGCAGATGGTGAGTCGCAGAGCCGCGCATCATTTATGGAACAGCAAACAGAGCGGGTTGAATCCGGTGTTAAAATCCAGCCCAACCCGACCGCAGGCCAAACCAATGTCCTGTTGCCCGAAGGGCTATGCACCGTGCGGGTTTGGGATATGATGGGGCGCCTTGTTTATGAAACGCAAGCCCTGCAGGCATGCGAGTTGGAAACAGCATCCTGGGCGCCGGGTATTTACCTGGTGGATGTTGTGCGGGAAGGCGTTGCAAAATCTGAACAAAAACGGTTGGTCGTGCATCGGTAGGTTTGTAACGGAACGTTGAACAGCAAAATTCCGTTATGGCGGGAACAGAACAGTGCCGGGATGTGTATTTCACATTCCGGCGCTTTTTTGCTTTGTGCCGGAGTTTGACAGACCCGACCCTTCATTGTACTTTTGCGCGCGGCAAAGCGCAAGTGCGTTTTGCCTGAAAAGATCAAACAGCGAAAACTGGTTCGCGCCACCGAAAAAATGAAAAAACGTTACCTGGTTACCTCAGCCCTCCCGTATGCCAACGGCCCCCTGCACATCGGGCACCTCACCGGCGCTTACCTGCCTGCCGATATTTACGTCCGCTACCTCCGGCTGATGGGTAAAGACGTGGTTTATGTTTGTGGTTCCGACGAACACGGCGCCGCTATCACCATTCGCGCCCGGAAAGAAGGCGTGTCGCCGCGCGAAATTGTGGACAAATACCACGCGCTCATCCGCGACAGCTTTGAAAAAATAGGCATTGCCTTTGATATTTACCACCGGACCAGTGCTCCGCTCCACCACCAGACTTCGCAGGATTTTTTCCGGAAATTGCTGGAAAACGGCCAGTTCGAAGAAAAAGAAAGCGAGCAATACTTCGATGAGGAGGCCCAACAATTTCTGGCCGACCGCTACATCATCGGAACCTGCCCTGTTTGCGCCAATCCCGATGCCTACGGCGATCAATGTGAAAAATGCGGCTCCACGCTAAGCCCGACCCAACTCATCAATCCGCGCTCCACCCTGAGCGGCAGTGCGCCGGTACTGAAACCCACCACGCACTGGTATCTCAAACTCGACGAGCACGAAGCCTGGCTGCGCGAGTGGATCAACACCGGAAAGGCCGATGGCATTCAGTTGCACGACCCGGCTGCCTGGAAAAACCATGTGATCGGTCAGTGCAATTCCTGGCTCGACCAGGGGCTGCAACCCCGCGCCATGACCCGCGACCTGGACTGGGGCGTGGATGTGCCCCCCGAACTCCCGGGTGCCAAAGGCAAAAAACTGTACGTTTGGCTCGATGCACCCATCGGCTACATTTCTGCGACCAAACAGTGGGCGACAGATCACCATGTTGACTGGGAGCCCTACTGGAAATCGGAGGACACGGCATTGGTCCATTTTATCGGCAAAGACAATATCGTGTTTCACTGCCTGATCTTTCCGGCAATTCTGAAGGCGCATGGAGATTTTATTCTGCCGGTAAACGTGCCCGCCAACCAGTTTATGAACCTGGAAGGCGACAAGATTTCCACCTCACGGAACTGGGCAGTCTGGGTGCATGAGTACCTCGAAGAGTTGCCGGGCCGCGAAGACGAACTCCGGTACAACATGGTTAAAAACATGCCGGAGCAACGGGACAGTGAGTTTACCTGGAAAGGATTTCAGGAATCAACCAATACCGAGCTGGTGGGCAATCTGGCAGGTTTCCTGCACCGCGTGCAGGTGCTTGTGCACAAAAATTACACCGGGGTTGTGCCGGCATTCGATATCAACCGCGAATTTAAAAGCGGCTGGAATGCCGATACCTGGGCGACATTTGATTCGGAAGTACACCAAATCCACCTGAAACTGGAAGAAATGGGCCGGGAGATCGAACGCTTCAACTTCCGGGAGGCCTTGCGCATTTTGATGGAAATATCGAGTGCCGGCAACGCATTGCTCCAGTTTAACGAACCCTGGAAACTGGTGCACGAAGATCCGGAACTGGTGAAAGTGGTGCTCAATCTGGGACTCCAGTATGCCGCCGTACTCTCGGTAGCGATGCAGCCTTTTCTGCCTTTTGCTTCAGCCCGGCTGCGCTCCATGCTCAACCTCGGCCCTCTGGCCGAAGACCGGGCACTGCTCGATATTCACAACGAGCTGGCTGAAGGCAACCCCATCATCCGGCCCAACCACGCGCTCAATACCGCTGAACACCTCTTCACCCGGATACCGGACGAACTGATAGAAACGCAAATCCAGAAATTACAGGCATCAGCTGCCGCCACTCCGGCAACCGCCAAAACCCAGGCTGCCGCGCCTGAAAAAACTGTGGAGCCCTTGAAAGCTATGATCCAATACGACGACTTTGCCAAACTCGATATCCGCACCGGCACCATCCTGGAGGCCACCAAAGTGGAAAAAGCAGACAAGTTGCTACGCCTCACTGTTGATTTGGGCTTTGAAAAACGGACGATTGTTTCGGGCATCGCCCTGCATTTTGATCCCGAAGCAATTATCGGAAAACAAGTGCTCGTGCTGGCCAACCTGGCGCCCCGCAAAATGCGCGGCATTGAATCCGAAGGGATGATCCTGATGGCCGAAGATGCGGACGGGAAGTTGGGTTTTGTCAGCCCGGATGCAGGCTGGCCGGCGGGCTCCAAAGTGAGTTAATGTGTTGATTTGTTTATTTGTCAAAAAAATGGCTGTTTTGGCGTAGCCGTCTTTTCACCAAATAAAAAATCAGCAATTATGAAAAAATCCGTGCTCATCACTGGCGCCAATAAAGGCATTGGCTTTGAAATTGCCCGCCAACTTGGTGCGCTCGGCTGGCAGATTTGGCTGGGCGCCCGAAATCCTGAAAAGGGCCGAAACGCGGAAGCAGCATTACAAACGATGGGTTTTCACGCAAACTTTGTGGAAATGGACGTCAGTGCACCCAAAAGCATCGAGGCGGCTTTCGCGGTGGTGAAACAGCATAGCGGCAAACTGGACGCCCTGATCAATAATGCCGGCATTTTGCTTCGGGAAGATCGCAGTTTGCTCCGTGCCTCGCCCGATCTGGTGCAATTGGTGCTGCAAACCAATGCGATCGGCGCGTTGCAGGTGGTACAGGTTTTTTCTCCCCTACTGGAAAAAGGCAGCCGGGTGTTGTTCATGAGCTCAGGTGGCGGAAGTATGTCTGGCCCTGTCGGCGGCTGGGCGCCGGTGTATTGTATTTCCAAAACATTGGTAAACGGCATAGTGCGGCAACTCGCACATGAACTGGGAAGCCGGGGCATTCCGGTGCATGCAGTTGGTCCGGGCTGGGTGAAAACCGATATGGGTGGGCATGGCGCCTCGCGTAGTGTGGAACAGGGCGCGGATACGGCGGTGTGGTTGGCCACGGATGCGCCGGACGACCAAACCGGCCTTTTCTGGCGCGACCGGCGGGTGATTCCCTGGTGAATTATGCCAGACGGCGCCCCATAACCCAGAGTCCCCGCTCTTCCTCCTTCAACAACTCAAAATCAATTGGCGCTTCCCCGATTGTTTCAAATCCCATTTTTTCATAAACATGTCGCGGCCCGGTTTTCATCACTTGCAGCCAAACAGCAGTCCGGCCCAATGCTCGGGCGCGCTCCAGCACATATCCGATCAACTCCTGCCCAATGCCCTTACCGAAAAAAGCAGGCATGAGGTATATTTTTTCCAAATACAGCGCATTGGTACACCAGCCCCCGGGCGCCGGTTTTTTCAGCACCAATTTGAGCAGGCCAATCAGATCTTCTGCCTTCGAGCCAGAATAGGCGAGCATGTAATCGATGTTGGGGTCGGCAAGTTCGCGCTGTAACACCTCCGTACCAAAACAATGCTCCATATACCAGTCGAGCCCGCCGGGTTTCCAAAGGTGGGGATAGTATGGCTCGTAGGTAGCCCGTCCGGCAAATTGGAGTTGCGGGATGTCGGAGGGGCTGAGCTTTTGGATGTGCAATGGACAGTGTTTATTCCCCAACATGTGCGATAGTTTAAAAATGCTGGATACTAAAAATAGTAAATTCGTGTCAACAATGAACGGAAAAGAGACAACAAAGCTATGCCGACGGAATTAGCGTGTTGATGCAAAATTCAAACCCAGAGCCATCCGATTGGTAGAACCAGCCTCTGTGCCTTCCCTGTTGGAAATTTGAAGAGCGCCTTGCAAGCGCTGACTTTTGACCCAGTCCCAAAAATTTCCCCAACCCCAGACAACCCCCCATTCGAATTCCGCGTCAACCAAATTCAATAGCCGGAATACCGCCGGGAGCGCGTATTTTTGCAGGCGTTTTGCCGCCAGCCGGCTTAAATCGTAGAACAAACAGAACATTTTGCCACTAAATTTTTGCTTGCAATCATGAAGAAGTCCCTTATACAGTCGCTGTTTATCGTGTTGCTGGTTCTTGTTGGAACAGCACTGGAGGCGCAAGTTATACCGAAATGTATTGATGGCCAGGGCTATAGTTATAACCCGATCACCGGGCAGCAAATTCCGACCGGTGAACGCTGCGCAAATGCCGTAACAACCGCTGTGCCGTTTTTGCGCATCGTGCCGGATGCCCGCGGCGGCGCCATGGGCGATGTAGGTATCGCTACTTCCACCGACCCCAACGGCATGCACTACAACCAGTCGAAACTGGCTTTTGCCGATAAAAAAGTATCCATCTCCGCTACTTACACCCCCTGGATGCGCAATTTGGGCCTGCAGGACGTGTACCTCGCTTACCTCGCCGGCTACGTGCAACTGGATAAATTCCAGACCGTTGGACTTGGCTTGCGCTACTTCTCCCTCGGCGATATCGAGTTTACCGACGAAAACGGCGGTTCGCTTGGCCAGGGCCGGCCCAACGAATTTGAAGTGACCGGCGCCTACGCCCGGAAACTGTCGGACAACTTCTCCGCAGCCATCGGCGCAAAATTCATCTACTCCAACCTCGCTACCGGTCAGGTGGTCGAAGGCAACGAGATCAAACCCGGTGTAGCCGGTGCTGCCGACCTCTCGCTGACCTATAAAAAAGAGATGAAAAACGTGACCAAAAATGGTAGCGAACTGGTTGTTGGCGCCGCCATCACCAACCTGGGCTCCAAGATCACGTACACCAACTCCGTCAACCGCGACTACATCCCCACCAACCTGGGCCTGGGTCTTGCCTGGACGTTCAACCTCGACCAGTACAACACCCTGACGTTCACCTCCGACTTCAACAAGCTGCTGGTGCCCACCCCGCGCCCGGAGATTGATGAAGATGGCAACCAGATTCCGGACTACAAGGAATATTCGTCCATTCGCGGCGTATTCAAATCCTTTGGCGACGCGCCGGGTGGTTTCAGCGAAGAACTCAAGGAGATCACTACCGGCATCGGCGCCGAATACTGGTACGACGACCAGTTTGCCGTGCGCGCAGGGTACTTTTTCGAGCACTACTCCAAAGGCAACCGCAAATATTTCAGCCTGGGTCTGGGTGTGAAATACAACATCTTCGGCCTCAACTTCTCTTACCTCGTGCCGACCAGCAACCAGCGCAACCCGCTGGATAATACGCTGCGTTTCTCGCTGCTGTTTGACTTTGCGGCGTTTGAGGGTGAGTAAATTTTTATTGCACCACGGAGGCACAGAGGACACGGAGTTTTGCCTTCACCAGTAAGTTTTGTTTTTAAAAAAAGCCGGATTGGGTTAGGTCCCAATCCGGCTTTTTTATTGTGGTCTATGCTGCGCTCTGTGTGTCAACCCCACCCCCATCCCCTCCCCTAGGGAGGGGGGCTTGCCCTCAAATAAATTCATGATCTCGTTTACGCAATCAAAAAGTGACGCGAAACCAGGCCCCTTCCTCCCAAGGGGGCTTGCCCGCAAACAAAAAAAACCGATTCTGTTTATGGAATCAAATAATAATGTGGGATCAGGCTCCCCTCCCTAGGGGGGAGGGAATGGGGGTGGGGTTGACGCACAAAAAGCGCAACATTTCATTCCGTCAACTTGTGTAAAATCCCCGTCCAAGTGTGGTTTCTCCGTGTCTTCCATGCCTCCGTGGTGCATAAAAAAAACTACGCTCGCAGCACCGCCACTTCCACATCCCCGTGCAGCATATCATACAGTAAATCATGGTATTCCGGGAAGGCAGGCAGGTTGTTATGCCCGGCGCCTTCAATGCCAAACAAGTGAATATTCTCAGGAGCCAGGGCCTGCAGCATTTCACTTTGACGGTACGGGATCAGGCGATCTTTTTTCCCGGCGAGGATGTACACCGGGCATTGTACTTTCTTGATAAACTGGTCGGTACGGATGTGGTAGCGCAGCAGCCAGCGCACCGGCAGGATAAACGCATAGCGTTTGATCTGGTACAAAAAGGAGTAGTACGGGCAGTCGAGGATCAGCAGGTTTGGGTTGTTCCAGGAGGCGATACGCGCGGCCAGGCCACTGCCCAGCGAGCGGCCGTACAGCACCATCCGCTCTTCACCATATTCGGCGGCCAGCCATTTGTACACCTGCTGCAGGTCGGAGTACAGGATGTTTTCGGTGCGGCGGCCCCGGCTTTTGCCAAATCCACGAAAGTCGAGGATAAAAAAATCATAGCCCTTCCCGACGAAGTCTTTGGCAAATTTCCCCCAGCCTTTGATGCTGCGCGAATTCCCCTTGATGTAAAACACAACGCCCTTGCTGTTGGGTACCCGGAAATGCAGGGCATTCACCGTACCTCCGTCTTCCATGTCAAAATTGACTTCCGTAAATGGAAACGGATACTGATACCTGAACCAATGCGGGAGCCGCTCCGGCCGGAAAAAGAAGAGATCCTGGCCAAAAAAGAAAAGTACGCTAAGGGTAACGTAGGCAATGCCTGCCCAGAACAATATGGAAAACCAGAGCACCATGGCAGGGCTAAAGTAGGTGGAAATTTGGAAATAGGCGGGAGACTTACTCGTCCTACGACTTTGAGTCGTAGGACGAGTAGCCTCAGCCGCTACTGCTTAACCTCCGTCGCTGCCCAGGCTTCCACCATATCCGCCGCTCCGATCGCATTTTTCCATTTCCGCTTCGGATTGGCCCGGATGGTTTGGTAAAGTTCCCGTTGGCGGGGTGACAACACTGGCTCGGGCGACTTGCCATTGCCCACCAGGCTGTTGGCCCGGCAAGCCTGCAGGCTGGTCATGGGCACGTATTTCCAGGGCGATTGCGCCAGGTAGTATTTGGGTTCCCGGTCGTTGCGGAAACCCTCATTTTTAGTGCAGGCGGTGATGCCATTGGGCTGGGTTTGTTTTTCCAGTTCGGCTTTGGTCACTTTGGCCGGATTGTACACCACGCGCACTACTTCGCGGCCATCCTGAAAACCGGGCGCGGTTTCGATCACCCCCGGGATGGCGCCGAACGTTTTTTCACCGCTCCAAAAACAGTACATCGAAAAAGTGGCTGTTTCCAGTGTCGCCTCCCGCGCCAGCAGTTCCTCTTCGAGCAATTCGAGGTAAGCCGGCGCCTCCAGTCCACGGGCACGCATAGCCTGGAGCATTCCGGTCACCAGAACAGCTGACGAGCGAAAATCAAAAATGCGCGGCGACAAAGCGCTGTAGTCTTTGCCGACAATCCGCACTACGGGGTTGTTCCAGGCCTGTTCATTAAATTTTTTCAAAGCCTCGGCGTCTTTCCCGCCTTTGTTATTGTAAATGCAAACCGGCACGAAATGCGATTCAATCGCTTCGACGATCAGCGGGTGCGACAACGTGACCGAGCCGTAGCGCGTACAATTGCTGCAACCCGGCACTTCCTGAAACAGGATCAGCATGGGTTTTCCGGTACGCTCGGCCTCGGCGGTGCCCGCGGCAAGATCGCGCAGCCAGTGCACAGCGCCGAGCTCAACGGGATTGTTTGATTCCGGATTGTGGACTGCGGATTTCATATCCCGGAGTGCGGTATCAGGCCAGGCAACAAGCCAGGCGCCGGTGAGCAGGGAGCCGATGAAAAGTAGGACGAGTAGTTTCATGTCCGGTGTGTTTTTGATTTATACAAAAATGGCGCGTATGGGCGAAAGTGCGTTGGGATTTGCCCGGAAATTGACAAAAATGTCCGGAAGCGGCCCTCCTATCCGCTTTTGTTTGTTTTGAGCATTCCGCGCAGAGGATTTTGAAAACCCATTCCGAATTTTTTATTTTTGAAAAAATTTAATTCCAATGAAAAAAATCTACCTCGTACCTGCCCTGCAACTTTTTGCACTTTCCCTCTTTGCTCAAGCTGAATTTGCCCCTTCCGGCGCCGAATGGTTTTACCAAAGCACCTCGGGTTACACCACCGCCGCTTCTACTTTCGACGGCTTTGAACAACTGCGCTACACCGGCGATACGTTGGTGGACGGCCGGACATTTAAAAAGATCGACAGCCGGATGTTCACACGCTCCACGTCCCGGGCAGACCGCAGTTCACTGCATTTGCTGTTCCAGCAAGCCGATTCCGTTTTCGAATACTACCCGGAAACGCAACAAAACCACTTTCTTTTCCGCAACAACTACGCCGTTGGCGATGTCGTTTTTGACGAAAGCGGCTGGGTGCTCACGGTGCAATCCATCGAAACCCTCGATTTTAACGGCATTCAGGTGCGGCACTTTACCATTGGCAACGGGCTGACCACCAGCCCGACCGGTGTGTACGATCGGTTTGGCCCTGAAGCCGGCCTTTTCAGTAGCGATCCCTGGGAGCGCATTGCCGATGAGGGCACGGTGCGCCTGCGCTGTTATGCCGACACCGGTTTTCCACTGGCAAAATTGCGCAACGAACCTTGCGACGCCATCCTGAAACCCTTTGACTCGGGGTTCACCGCACAGTTTTTGCCCAACCCGGCCCGGGATGAAGCCAAAATTTTTATTGACGGCATTCCCACCGGCCTTGTCCGCCTGACGGTTTTTGATGCTGCGGGCCGTTTGATTCTGGAGAAAAACCTGACCGGGCAGACCGACCGAATTTCAGTGCGTCACTTGCCCGCAGGCATGTATTCTTGTGTTTTTCAGGATGAAAAAACCACTTTTCATAAAAAATTGATCAAATACTGACGGGAGCAAACAATCTTTACGGGATTAGAAAATCGCACGTCCGATGAAATACATCCCAGTTTTTTTATTGATTGCGCTGTTCCAGGTGACCACCCTGCCAGCCCAACGGGAAATCACCCTCGACGACTGTTTTACCTTTTTCAAATTTTACCCGCGCTCTGCCGGAGGTTTGCATTTTTCCCCGGATGGCCACCACTATCTGGAGGAGGATGACCAGGGTATTTCTGAGTTTGATCTGGCCACTGGCCTGAAAGAACGCACCGTGGTGCCACTTTCCGAAATGGAAAAGACCAGCGCCTGGGATGCGTTCACGTTCAACGACAAGCAAACCAAACTGCTGCTGCGCACCAATACCAAACCGGTGTACCGGCATTCGGTCACTGCCGACTATTGGGTGTACGACGTGGAGTCGAACACCTCGACCCCGTTGTACGGCGAAGCGCCTGTGCAGTTTGCCTTGTTCTCCGCCGATGGCGAAAAAGTAGCCTTCGTGGCCGGGAACAACCTGTTTTTCAAAGACCTCAATTCTGGCGCCATCACGCAGGTAAGTTCCGACGGCAAAAAAAACGAGATCATCAACGGCCTTCCCGACTGGGTGTATGAGGAAGAATTCAGTCCGCCCGACGGCGACGGTATGGTTGCCGTTGCCTGGAGCCCCGACGGCCAAAAACTGGCGTATATCCGCTTCGACGAGCGCGACGTGCCCGAATATCAGATGACCTGGTATACCGGTATGGCCTATCCGCGCTACACCGAATTTAAATTTCCCAAGGTCGGCGCCCCCAATTCCAAGGTCAGCGTGCATGTGTACGACCTCGCCTCCGGGCAAACCGAACAGGTGCTGCCGGGCACGGAAAACCAGGATATCTACCTGCCCCGTCTCTACTGGACGCCCGATAACCTGTTGTGCGTGTACGTGCTCAATCGCTACCAAAACAACCTCTCGCTTGCGTTGTACGACCCGGCCACCCAGGCTACCGGTATGCTGCTCGACGAGATGGATGCGGCCTACGTGGACCTCGATATTTGCGACAACCTCACGTTTCTGCCCAACAACAAGGAATTTATCTGGCTGAGCGAGCGCGACGGCCACACGCACCTCTACCTGCTGCCCCGCCACGACGATTCCACAGCCACGATCCGCCAACTGACCCACGGCAATTTCGATGTGCTGAAATTTTACGGCCTCGACACCCGTAGCGGCAAATTTTACTACCAAACCGGCACGCCCACGCCCATGGACCGACAGGTGTGGGAAGGCTCGCTGTACGGTGGCGAACCCCGCTTGCTGACGCCGGGCGCCGGCACCCACGATGCCTGGTTTTCGCCGACGTTCGAATTCTACGTGCACCAGCATTCCACCATCAACACGCCGCCCGCAGCCGACTTGCGGACCCGCAGTGGTGACGCCTTGCGCCCATTGGTGCGCAATGAGGGCGTGGAGCGGTTACGGAAGGATTACGGCTTTGCCCCCGTTGAGTTTATCACCGTAAAAGCCGCCGACAGCACAGACCTGAACGCCTGGATACTTAAACCCGGCAACCTAGATCCGGCAAAAAAATACCCGGTATTGTTCGACATCTACGGTGGCCCGGGCTCTCAAACCGTGCAAAACCAGTACAATGGCTACACCGGTCCCTGGCATCAAATGCTTGCACAAAAAGGCTACATCATCGTGAGTGTGGACAACCGGGGCACCGGGGCCCGCGGGCGGGATTTCAAAAAATGCACCCAACTCCAACTCGGCAAACTGGAAACCGAAGACCAGATCGCTGCGGCCCGGCAATTCGCCGCCCTGCCTTACGTCGATCCTAACCGCATCGGCATCTGGGGCTGGAGCTTTGGCGGCTACCTGAGCAGTTCCTGTATCCTCAAAGGCAGCGAGGTGTTCAAAATGGCGATGGCTGTGGCTCCGGTAACCAACTGGAAATGGTACGACACGGCATACACCGAGCGTTTCATGCACACCACTGCCGACAATGCTGCCGGCTACGCCGAAAACTCGCCCATCAACTTTGTGGAACGCCTGCGCGGGGGCAACTACCTCATTTGCCACGGCATCGATGACGACAATGTGCACTGGCAACAAACCGTTGAAATGGTGAATGCGCTCATTCAGGCCAACAAACAATTTGAAACGTACTACTACCCCAACCGGAACCACGGTATTTACGGGGAAAATGCGACGCGGCATTTGTTTACGAAATTGACTTCGTTTGTGGTTTCGCAGCTGTAACGCGAACTGGTAGTTCGCGTAAAAAAACCAACCCGAAAAAATCCAATCAACCCGGCAAGCAGCGTACGCCGGAGAATTTTTATCTTTCAAAAAACGAAAGCGAACCAGCCGTTCATTTTTTACAAACAAACCAGCCGCGAACTAACCGTTCGCGTTACTATGAAAAACATCCTGCTCGCCCTCTGCCTGCTCGCCCAAACGGCGCAAGCCCAGCAATCCTTCGGCAAAGTCATCGCCGGGCTTGAAGTGGCTTTCGACGTCAACCAGTTCACCGACGGACTCAAGCCGCGGCTAATTCCCGGCATTCAGGTGGAAGTGCCTATCGGACCCATTTCCATCGGCGCCGGCATCGGCAACGAGTTTTATCACGAATACGAATACTACACCTACGCCGGCCAAACGATCCAGCGCATGGAAGGCGGCCAGATCGTGCCGTACTACGTGTCGAACCTGAATGCTTTCCGGCCGGCCTACTGGACGGTGCCCATCAAGATCGACTACCGCATCCACCGCTGCGAATGCGTGTACGTGCAGGCAGGCATGAGCTTCGATTTTTTCAGCGACCGGCCCGAAGGCCGCGTCAAGTTTGAAGGCGCTGAACTGCGGGAGCGTCCGCTGGACGCGGTGCCGCGGGAAATTTTATTCAAAAAAAATACGAAGAGCTACACGATTGGGGTGGGCTTTAGCCTGTTCACCCACCGTTTTTTCCGCTTCACGGCGCGGCCGAGTTTTGTGCTGAGCGAGAACCCGGAAATTTACACAACGGCGCCGGACTATATTTCTACGCTGCGGATGCATTTTGGGGTGCAGGTGGGGTTGTTTCAGGGGTATTGAAAAACTTTACCTTACCAACTGCCAATCTTTTCTCTAAAGCCACTAAATCAAACAATTAGAGGGGATGTGTACTTTTCAAATTTCAAATTTTTCTTTTCAAATTTCAAATTGAAAAGGATCTTACCGCTTTTGAAGTTTCATTAATTTGAAATGTCAGATTAGTGAAATTTGAAATTGGAAAAGTTGTTCACCACCGTGGGTCACTTGAGTTGGTGGTTGCCGAGGGCTCCATCTTCGACTAATTCGCTGCGATTTTTACTATCTGTTTTTTCGAAAATAAATAAGCACCTTCAAAACACCCATCCCCACCAGCAGCAGCAAAAACAGCGGCAAATACCCCGGGTACTTCAGCACATTTTTCAAATTGCTATTGAAAAAATGGCCCAAATCCACCAGCCGCCTACCGTGTGCAACACTTTCCATTGTCGGGGGTGAGTCGTTTTGAAAAGGTATCGAAAGAGGTCAGAAGCATGGCCACCACAAAAAAATAAGCCGTACCGCCGGCCAGCAGGGAACTCGTTTTTGCCAGCGTAAACACCGGGTGAAACTGCTGCTGTAACAGAACCAAAAAACCGAGATGGCACAAATGGGTAATCGCAAAGGTGATCCCCAGGTACTTGCGGTTCATCCGCAGCCAGAACGTAAAGTTGTTTTTGAAAAACCGTCGGATGGCCGAAGCCCCGAATGCCGCACAAAAAAAGACGACCGCAAAACGCGCCGACCATCGGATGGCCAGGCGGGTGCTGTCTTCGGTAAGGCCGCCAATCAGGAAAATCAGGGCATAGCAAAGCAGGGTGCCGGCGAGCAACACGCCGGCTAGTTGCCAGTACCACCAAAGGCGTGTGGGTGTATTTTTTTCCATAAATCAAGTTTCGGTTCCGGACTGCCTGTTGCGCGCGTTTCAATCTTTTTTGGCCGCGAACCGGAGGTTCGCGTTACCGTTTCAAATGCGTCTCATAAAGTTCCACCCAATCGTCCACACTCATTTTTTGCATCAGTTCGGCAATGAGTTGGAACGGAATAGCCTCGGGCTTTTTAAAGCGGATGCAGCTTTTACCCATGTCCAGTTTGGTTTTGCTGTGCTTGGGGTATTCGGCCACAAACCACTTGAGCAGTTCCTCGTTGGCATAGAGGCCCATGTGGTACAGCGCGATGAAGTTTTTTTGCGAAGCAATGCTGGCAAAAGGAAGCGGCAGCTTCGGATCGCAGTGGTAGCCTGAAGGATAAATGCTGTGTGGCACCACGTAGCCGATCATGCCGTAGCTCATGCCTTCCTGAAAACCGTCGGGGATGTTTTCCTGGATCGTTTCGCGCAGGCGGGTGAAGGCATCACGGCGCTCTTCGGGGATGGCCAGGATGTAATCGGAGGGTGAGTTTGCTTGGTGTGTCATAGTTGATTTGTGTTTTATTGACCACGAAGACACGGAGGGCACGGAGTTTTGCCGCCTTCAGCGTCTTGGAATTGGACAGGATTTACAAGATTAACATGGTTTTTTCTTGTAAATCCTGTTGATCCTGTCAAGTCAAATAACCGCCGAAGGCGGCAAAACTCCATGTTCTCCATGCCTCCGTGGTAAACCAAATTAAAGTTTTCCGATCAAAAATACGGTGGGTGCTTTTTCCAGTTCAGGGGTTTGGGCTTTTTTCCAGTCGCGCACCGACAAAGCACGGATAAACTCCCCGGCGCCAGTCAGGTCTTGCGCCACGGCAAAACCGGTTTCGGGACTTAGCGATTCCAACGCCACCTCCAGCACCATCTGGCTGCGGTAGGGCGTTTCGATGAATAGCTGGGTTTGGTGCTGCTGGCGCGCCAGATTTTCCAGGCGGCGCAGGTCGCGGGCCAGCTCAGGCCGTTTGGGCGACAGGTAGCCGTGAAAGGCAAACTGCTGACCGTTCATCCCGGAAGCCATCAATGCCAGCAACAGCGACGACGGGCCCACCATCGGTACCACCCGCACGCCTTCGCGGTGCGCCAGGGCAACGATTTCGGCGCCGGGGTCGGCCACACCCGGGCAACCGGCTTCGGAGAGCAAGCCCACATCTTTTCCCGCCCGGATAGCCTCCCGGAATACTGCAGGCGCTTCGCCCGCGTTGTGTTTGCCGATTTCGGCAAAAATCAATTCCTGCAAGGGCTTTTCCGGGCCGCAGGCTTTGATAAAATGCCGCGCCGTTTTTGCCCGCTCCACAATGAAAACCTCCAAGCGCCGGGCAATTTCCAGCACATAGGGTGGAAGGGTGTGCATGGCGTTTTCAGCAATTGGGCAAGGAAGGAGGTAGAGTGTGGGCATTTTTTATTACGGATTGTCGAATACGGATTAGTGGTGTGCGAAAGATTTTCAGGATTATAGTTCATTGACAATAGGGATATTAGCAATTTTAGACATGCTAAAGAATTCATTATCTCGTCAGTCAGTTGGTGTTAGCGAATTACTATCGTTGCTACCGCAGGACTTTTTAGAAAGCCTTTCAGAAAAGTTTAAGGCGGACAAATGGGTTCAAAAGTTAAGATCAGATGTCATATTCAAGTTAGTGCTGTATTCGGTATTGCACAGTGAGCGGATAAGTCTTCGATTGATGGCACTGTATTATTCGCAACCACAATTTCAGGCCTTTGCTCAGGTAGCAGGTCAAACAGCACATAATAGCATACGCGATCGGCTACGAACAGTTCCCTTGGACTATTTTGCCACGTTGTATGAAGGTTTTTATCGACAAGCCGCTGCGCTTTATGGGGAAAGCGAACTGGAACATAAATATCACTTACGGCGCTACGATTCTACCCTGATCGCTACGTATGCGCATTTACTGGATGGAATGCGGGTGGCAGCAGTGCCAGGAACAAGGTTCAGGCTAAATTTAGTTTTGAGTTTAAGGACGATTTTTGTTGCGAGCACAGTTTTTCTCGCTGCAAAAATATTTAAGTGAAGAAACCGCGCTTGCTCAAGTGGTCAGTCAGAGTGACTTGCAAACTAATGAAGTAGCCGTATTCGATAGGGGACTTAAAAGCCGGGCATTCTTTCAACAATGCCAGGAGCAACACAAATTATTCATTACCAGAGCAAAAGAAGACCTTCGTTATGTCCTTCTGGAAGAACATCGCTTGCCTGCGCCAGACTCTAATGAACCACTAAGCATTCAACTGGATGCCCAAGTACAACTCTTTGCCAGTGGACACAAGGTGCAGCCAATAACCTTAAGGCTTATTCGTGTAATGGACCCCAAGGGCAAAATCCTCATCTTCATTACAAATATTCCATCTCATGATCTAACCCCTCTTCAAGTCGCTGCCTTATATCGAAAACGCTGGGACATCGAGGTACTCTTTCGTTTCCTTAAACAAGAAATGAATCTCAAACACTTGGTCTGCAATGACGCCAATGCTATCGCTGTAGTGCTTTACTGTACGCTCATCGCCGCTTCCATGATCCTCATCTTTAAAAAGAAAACATCATCAAGTCCTTCAAAACTGCTAAAATCCTCTTTGTCAATGAACTAATTAATGATATTATTTATCAAAACTTCTTCTTCAATCGGAGGATGGTATTCTGCTTTTGAAAAAATTACCAAACCGCCCAATCGAAACCAAACCTAAATCTTTCGCACACCACTAAATACGGATTGCGGATTGTGCACCATCCCGTATGATGGTAGTTTTATAATATTCCCAGAAGAGGCCACAAGGTAAAATTAATAGCCAGTGGCTGGTAAATTCTATATTTGCCACAAGTATTCCCGATGTATGGAATGGTGTACAATCCGCAATCCGTACTCTGCAATCCGCAATCACGATGTCCGACACCTTTACCATAAAACTTCCGGTCTTTGAAGGCCCTTTCGACCTGCTGCTTTTTTTCATTGAGCGGGACGAACTGGATATTTATAATATTCCGATCGCCAAGATCACGGATGATTTTCTGGACTATATGCACCACATGGAGGCCATGAATATCGACCTGGCCTCCGAATTTATTGTCGTGGCGGCTACGCTGATGCGGATCAAAGCAAAACTGCTGCTGCCGCGCAAGCAACTGGACGATGAAGGCAACGAGATCGACCCGCGGGCCGAACTGGTCGAGCGCCTGCTGGAATACAAGCGCTATAAAAGTGTGCTCGACGAACTGCGCCGCCTGGAAGAAGTCCGCGCAGTGATGAGCCCCCGGGGTTATGCCTCTGCCGAACTGCGCAAACTGGCCGAAACCGCCCTGGCCGACGCCGAAATGGAAAGCGTGACCCTGTACAAACTCCTTCGGGTATTTGAGCGGCTGCTGGGCCGCTACGAAGAGAGCCTGAAAGCCCGGCGCATCCACACGGTTTACAATTACAATTACACCATCCAGGACCAGCGTGCTTACCTGAAAACCACCCTGAAGCGCGGAGAAAAGGCGCCTTTCGAGGCAATTTTTTTGCAATTGGAAAATCGTATCCACGCAATTGTTACCTTTCTGGCCTTGCTCGAACTCCTGAATGCCCAGGAAGTGCTGATCACGCAGGGCGAAGGGATGAATAATTTTTGGCTTGAATTAGGTTAGCCCCACCCCCAACCACCATAGCCATCAACGTAAGGATTTAGAGTGGGTGTACACTTTTGACTTTTCAAATTATACTTTTCAAATTTGACTTAAAAGAAACTTCCAAAAGCCTGAATCATCCTTTTAAGTCAAAAGTCTAATTTGAAAAGTTCAATTTGAAAAGTAGTTCACCTCCTCGGATTCCTTAAGTTGGGGGTGGGGGTACGCAAAACCAACGAAACAATAACCAACTACAACAACATCATGTCGACCAATCCAAATGATTACCTCTATGATCGCATGGGCCCCTGGCCCCAACCCAATCAGGCGCTTGATCTGTGGCCCTCCGTGGTGCATTTGCCAAAACAAGAACGCCGCCGTTTTTTTTGGAATATTGAACTGCGGTACCTGCGGCAGGCCATTTTTTACACACCGGTTGCACTTTGGTATGCCTGGCGCAATCCCGGTTTATCGCCGCTGAGCGATGCTGAATTGGCCGACTGCATGTGTGTGCGCAGTTTTTCCAAATTCATGTACCTGGCCAGCAAATCCGATATCGAGAAGTTTCTGCCTGGCTTCGATATGAACCGATACAATCCCGATAAGGATTATTACATCACCGACTTGTACCTCATGCGGCATATCCCCTCGCAGGATGGCCAGTATATCGCCACGACGGTGTCGCTCTTTGAACAGCAAGACGACAACATGCAGCGTTTCAAACCCATGGGGATTTATGTTGAATCGGTACCGGAAAAAGGTCAGGAAGCCACCAAGGCGATGATCTATCCGGAAGATGGCAATGCCTGGGAATTGGCTAAATATTATGCTTTAATGGGCTGTGCGTACCGGATTGTATTTTCTATCCACTCTACGCTCCATTTTCCGATGGATGCTTTGAATGCCATTACCAAATCCATTTTGCCCGAAAAAAATCTGGTGTTGCAATTGTTGCTGCCGCACCTGGAGTTTTCGCTCGAACTCGATCTGACCGTGCAAACCTCCAAAAGTTCGCCGATTAAAAATCACCAGGAATATCCCTACACCGGTGTGACCGGCACCGCCGATGAGATTGCGGGTTTATTTGAAGATGCGCACCGGGGTATACCCACGCGGTTAAAAGCCTATCCGCCATTTCACTTTAGCATGGAGCCCGTTTCTGAATCTAAAAGTGAATACTACTTCTTCCAGAGAGAATATTACGATACCATCTACAAATTTGTGGATAAGGTAATGGATCACCTGACGCCGGAAGACAAAAAATACCTGGGCCCCTGGGCTGGTTATATCGCGCCGTTTATCAACAAACATATCGAAGTGGAAGGCAAAGACGTCTATGGCATGCTTTCTGACGAATTGAGTCACTTCCCAACGGCACTGGAACTCACAAGCGATTATAACGACGACGGGGATTTACTCCGGAAGTTACTTACCATGATTATTTGGGATCTGACGATCGGTCATGCCGGCGACCATTATGATTTTGGCATGATGCATATGGCCCGGATGCCCATGCGCATGCGCATACCGCCCCCGGCCAGCCGCAATATCCCCGATTTTGACCGGAAGAAACTCCGCACATTTATGGATACCTTCAGGCACCGGTTGGAGTGGAAAATGTTTTACATGCCCACCAACGTGAGTCTGTTGCATAATGTCGATTACGGGTTCAAAACACCAGAGCTCCAGGAACTTAACCGGAAATTCCGGGAAGATCTGGTCGCCACCGAAAAAAGGATAATTGAAAAAGGAATCCGTAACTTCATGCCTTTGAAGAAAATCGCTCGAAGCATACAATATTGAAGGCATGCAACCTACCCTCAGCCTACCAGGATATCAGATCCTGCATGCGCTGTACCAAACAGCCGAAAGGTTACTGGTAAAAGCGACCGACGAGGAACGCGGGCAAACGGTATTGCTCAAAATCCTTCGGCCGCGCCGAAACCCGCACGTGGAATTTGCACGGCTCAAGCGGGAAGCTAATCTGGTTGAACAGTTCAAACTCGACTCCGTACCGAAGCCGTTGGCCACCTTCGAATCCAATGGCATGCCGGTTTTGGTTATGGAAGATTTTGGCAGCTGCACTTTGCAGGAGTTTGCCGCCAACTTCCCTTTGCCACTGGCCGATTTTCTGAACGTCGCGCAATTTGTGACGCACGCTGTTTCCCAACTGCACCAAAACGGCATCACCCACACGCGCCTGCACCCCGGAAACATCCTTTTCGACCCCGAAAATCAGACGGTGAAAATCCTCGACCTTGAAACGGCGTCCCTGCTGAGCGACGAAGCCGCCGGTTTTATCAATTTGTACGACGTTGAAAAGGAAATCGCCTACATGGCGCCCGAGCAAAGCGGCCGTATGAACCGGCGCGTCGACCTGCGCTCCAACCTCTATTCGCTGGGCTGTATTTTTTATGAAATGCTCACCGGGAAGCCGGTGTTCAGCGCCGACAACATTGTCGAACTGGTGTATGCACACATTGCAAAATCACCCACCCCACCCTCGCGCCGAAACCCGGGTTTGCCGTTGGTGCTCGACGACATTATCCTGAAACTGCTCAATAAAAACGCCGAAGAGCGCTACCAGGGCGCCAAAGGTCTGCTCCATGACCTGGAGGAGTGCCAAAAACAACTGGGGGCCAAAGGCCAGATCAAGCATTTTGCGGTCGCTCAACAGGATGTCACAGAAAAACTGTCGTTTCCGCAAAAACTATACGGCCGCGACCGGGAAGTGCAGCTTCTGCTCGATACCTTCGATCAGGTCAGCCGTGGCACTTTCGCCATGCTGCTCGTCGGCGGGTATTCCGGTATTGGAAAAACAGCGCTGGTGCATGAAGTGCACAAACCAATCGTTGCCCGCAACGGCTATTTTGTGCGTGGCAAATACGACCAACTTAAAAAAAATATCCCCTACAGTGCCCTGATCGACGCCATGCGCCAGTTGATCCAGCAAATTCTGTCGGAACCCGAAGAATTGGCCGGGCGTATTTCCGAGCGCCTGCTCGAACAGCTCGACGGGCATGGGCAGCTGATGATCGAGGTGGTGCCGGAGTTAGAACTGCTGATCGGTGCGCAACCCGAGGTGTCCGAACTGCCGGTAGCCGAGGCGCAAAACCGCTTCCGCGATTTTTTGTGCCGCTTCGTCAGCAGTTTCGCTTCCGCCGAGCATCCGCTCACCATTTTTATCGATGACCTGCAATGGGCCGACCTGTCGACGATACAGTTCATGAGCCGCCTGGCCCAGGACGACCATAACAGCCATATTTTTTTCATAGGCGCTTATCGCAACAACGAAGTCTCGGCAGTACATCCGTTGATGATGGCTATTGTCGAACTCAAAGAGCAGGGCCATCCGTTGCACCTGCTGACTATTTCACCGCTTCAACGCGAAAGTGTGAATGCGCTGCTGGCCGATACACTGAAGTGCAATCCGGAATCGACATTCGATCTGGCTGACGTGGTAAGCAAACAAACCGGCGCCAACCCCTTTTTCATCCGGGTATTTATCAACCGTTTGGTGGAGGACGGGCTGATCTGGCTGGACCAGCATTCGTTCACCTGGCAGTGGAATACGCAAAAAATCCTGCAGGCGGGCATCACCGAAAACGTAGTGGAATTGCTTATGCAACGGTTGGAGCGTTTGCCCGAGGTGTCGCAAGACCTGTTGAAGGTGGCAGCCTGCATTGGCAACCGCTTTGATCTTGTCACCCTGAAAGAGGTTTCCGGGATTTTGCCCCATAAAATTGCCTACCGGCTCTGGGAACCACTCTCCCAGCGGTTCATCGTGCCGCTCGATGAGTCTTACAAAACTGCCGAGACGCTTGAAAACCCCGAGGAGTTTATCAACGTCGGCTACCAATTCGCACACGACCGCATTCAACAGGCGACCTACAACCTGCTGAGCGAATCCGAACGACTGCAAATGCATCAGCTGATCGCTCAAAAACTACACAGTGCCCTGGATGAAAAAGAACTGGAAGAGCGCATTTTCAGTATTGTCAACCATTACAACACCGCCCTGCCGCTGGTAACTCAGGCCAAGGAGCGCAAACTGATCTGCGCGCTCAATTTGCGGGCCGCTGAAAAAGCGAAGGAAGCTGCATCCTTTTCGGTAGCGCTCAGTTTTTTCCGTACGGCAATTGAATTATTTGAAAAGGATACCTGGGAAAAACAGCACCACAAAACAGCCAAGGCCTACCTGGATCTGGCCGAATGCGAATACATCTGCGGCGAATACGAGTCCTCGGACCAACTCTATTCCCTGATTTTGGAAAAAACATCGGTGCCGGAGTACATCGCGCAAGTCTACGACATTCGCCTGCGCCAATACGCCCAGCAAGGCCGCAACAAGGAAACCCTCCAGCTCGGGGCTGATATTCTTAAAAGATACGGGGTGTCGTTCATTGCCGAGCCCTCGCTGGTGCAGGTTTTCCCCCAACTGTTAGCCGCAAAAATGATGTTGCGCGGAAAGGATGTTTCCAGTTTTGCCGAGCTGCCCACGGTGTCGGTCAAGGAAAAGGCTTTCGCCATTCAAACCCTGATGAACATTTCGGCCACAGCCTACGTCTACAACAGCAACACCATGCTGCTGCTGGTCATCCGGATGCTCCAGCTGTCGGTCAAATACGGTAACTCCGCCGAATCGGCTTTTGGCTACGGCTTGTTTGGCTTCGTGGAAGGCGCCGCGCTGGGCAACGTGGAGCAGTGCCGGAAGTTTGCGGAGTTGTCGTTGAAAGTCAGTGAAAAATTCGACGATCCGATCATCCGCGCCAAGGTGAAATTTTTGAAGGCTTTCTCCACCCAGCACTGGTTTGAACCCATTCCGGAAGCCATTCCGTTGCTCAAGGATGCATTCAAAATGCTCGATCACTCGGGGAGTTACACCTTCGCATCCTACAGTTTGCAGACGATCACGGCCAAACGCCTGTATTTGGGCGAAGGCCTTGGAAAAATTTATGAGGAAATGGTGGAATACTCCCTGTACACCGACCGGGTCAAGGAGTTTTACAGCCAAAACCTGCTGCTTATTCTCCGGCGCTATGTGTCAGGTCTCACGGGGATTTACTACGAACATTACAAAGAAGCCGACGCCGTGTTGGAGGAGGAGTCCTACATCCAGTCGCTGCGTGAACGGCGCCTGCTGATGGCCGTGGCCTGGCACTATGTGTACAACCAGATGTTGTACTACCAGCTGGGCGACCTGGAGAAGGCTGAGGCGTACGCTGCCCAGGCGGTAATTGTCGACGAGGTGGCGCCTACCACCATGGCCCAGATCGAACATCATTTTTACAATGTACTGCTGGAGACGGCGCGTTACCCGGAAATGCAACTTGCGCAGCGTATCCTGAGCAGCCGCCGCGCCGGCAAGCATTTGGCCAAACTAAAAAAGTGGATGGCCGGTTGCGCCGTCAATTTCAGGGCGCGATACTATCTCGCGCTGGCTGCCTGGGAATCAGCCTCCAAAGAAGCCACACAAAATCAGGCATTCGAACAGGCCCTTCAATTTGCCCGGGAAGACGACAACCTGCAACTTCAGGGGCTGGGACTCGAACTTTGGGGCAAGAGTCTGTTCCGCGACGGGGCTGTCGGCGAAGCCGCCGAAAAAATTGTCGCCGCCACGGATGTGTACGCCCACTGGGGCGCTGCAACCAAGGTGAAACAGCTCACCAAGGCCTACCGCCCCTACCTCGAAACCGGTTCCGCCACCACCGCTTTGGAAGCCGGCAAGGGCTCGCTGGGCGACCTGCTCGACGTCGAAACAGTTTTGCGCGCTTCGCAGGCCATTTCCGGAGAGATCGTTTTGGAAAATTTGCTGGGCAACCTGCTGTCCATTCTGATGGAAAATGTGGGCGCCCAACGCGGTTTTCTCATCCTGAACCGCGACAACAAACTCCTGATTGAAGCCGAACACACTATGGGCAGCGACAAGCCGCTCGTCTTGCAATCGGAGCCTGTGGCCGATTCCGACAAGCTGTCGGCGGCTGTCGTGCAATACGTTTGGCGCACCGGCGAAAATGTGCTGCTCGACGATGCCCAACACCCCAATGCCTTCAGCGCCGACACTTACCTGGTGCTCCAGCAGGTGCGCTCCCTGTTGTGCGTGCCGGTGAAAAACCAGGGCAAGATCACAGCGATCGTTTACCTGGAAAACAATCTGGCCACCAACGCCTTCACCGACAACCGGCTCACCATGGCGACCATGCTCACCTCCCAGGCGGCTATTTCGATCGATAATGCCATGTTGTACAACAACCTGGAGCGTATGGTTGAAGAACGCACCCGCGAACTGGCCAGTGAGAAGAAAAAAACCGACGAACTCCTGCTCAACATCCTGCCTGCCGAAATTGCCGAAGAGCTCAAGGAAAAAGGCCAGGCGGCAGCCAAACTCTACGAGGAAGCCACCATCCTGTTCTGCGATTTCCGCAATTTCACCCAACTGGCCGAAAACACGCAGCCGGCTGAACTGGTTAAGGTGATTGATCTGTACTTCAGCCAGTTTGACGAGATCATGCAAACCTTTGGCATTGAAAAGATCAAAACCGTGGGTGATGCCTACATCGCCGCCGGCGGCTTGCCCGACCCCGAAAAAGGTCGGCCTACTACCGTGGTAGAGGCTGCCTTTGAAATGGTTGCCCTGGCCGAGCGCATCCGGAAGGAACACGAACCCAAGGGGCTGCCCTTTTTTGAACTCCGCATCGGCATACACACCGGGCCGGTGGTTGCGGGGGTTGTGGGTTTGCGCAAGTTTGCCTACGATATCTGGGGTGATACCGTCAACACCGCCGCCCGCATGGAAGAAAACAGCGAGCCAGGCAAAATCAACATTTCCGGCGCTACCTACAGCTTTATCCGCGACCGGTTCCGGTGTACGCACCGGGGCAAGATCGCCGCCAAGCACAAGGGGGAGATTGATATGTATTTTGTGGAAGGGGCAGTCGGTAAGTAAACCCGCTATCACCGTTGTTTTTCGCAGGAGATTTGGTTTGCCCCGGAAATTTCACCCCAATCAGCCCTCTCCCTCCAAAGCCCATAGGGCTGCCATTTTTGGTGCGCCCGGCATGGGCGCAGACTTGGCGGTGTAAGTCCGCTATACGCTTGGCAGCGAGGAGTATTAGCCAAAGGCAAGGGTGTCCGTCGCGAGGCGGAATCTGAAGGAAGCCGGTGGCAAAGTCCCGACCTGACGAACAGAAATCGCATATAAGGCCATGATGCGTGGGTGAGTTTGCCAAACAAAACGAAACCCGACCGCTGCCCGGAACGCACTGTGGTAAATGCGGCAGGTACATGGGATGAAGGTCTGCGTTCTTACCCGGGGAGGTCTGCGACAGCCGGAAGCGAGGCGCGCGCGAGTGCCGGAGCATAAGGCGGCAGAAGTCAGCAGAGGCCATAGTATCCCGAATGCCTTCGGGAGAAGGGCCGAACGTTAGAGTGGAATCCGAGATGAGCTCATTAGTACCTGAGAAGAGGCAGCCAATTTCGGGAAACCGGAAACTCACTACCAAAGAATAGGTCGGAAACTGAAGGTACGGTAGGAGTGCTTAACACAGGACTGCATGACCAAGCAGGAAGCGAGCGGAACAAAAAAAGGGTAAATTCGAAATGCCCAAGACCGTTATGCTCTAACGAACCGCCGTGATACGTGACCCGTACGTCCGGTGGTGTGGGGGGACGGAGGGCTAACGCCCTCCTCCTACCCGATTAGAAATTAAGGCAAGAAGGATGGTAGCGCCGTAGGTGCGGCATTATAATGGCACGCCTACGGCGTTTGGAAAACTACATGGCAACCACGTTCTACTACAATGTCAGCCCTACGGGCTTAATTCGAAGGTAATATTGTCAGATTAGCGCATGTTTCGCATATTTCACCCTGATTTTGAAAGTTCTCAGCGGGTACCTTTGGCTATTGTAATTTGTATTCCTTCCCTCCTTTTTTTGATTTGGCATTGGGTTCTTCTACCTGCTCGGTTTTTTCCAGGTTGTTTGGTTCACGCTTGCGACCACCAAACGCCAAGGGCACCGGCCCAGCCAGGCCGATACCAATACAGGCCAGGGTTATCAGAAAAACCAGGGCGAGCAGGCGCAGTAATTTATTTAAGTTTTTCATGCCGCAACATGGGTAGCGAATGCCCCGTGCAGGGCAATCGTTATTGATCAGAAATGTGCGGGAGATGCCACTGGGTTGGCGCGGGCGAAAGGATTAATTCGCCTCAGGCAGCATGATCGGGATCCGGGCTGAAACTGCGCGGTTCAGCCTTCCGGACACGGTGGAAATTGGAAGGCAATGGTTTAAAAGCGGCGTGGCGCCTGCATTGGAGTTTGAATTGAATGTCGCATAAAAAACTATGCAGGTTTGCCAGGCGGGAATAATCCGGGTATTCAACAAAAATTTGTTTTGCCTGGAAAATCAGGGCGAACGCCCGCTTCGCGGAAACATGCCTTGGGGAATTGCTTTTTTTATTGACGACCAGCTCCGTTTGCTCGGCACGGGCTAAACGGGGCAGTCCCGGACTTGTCAAGCCGGCAACCGCCAAAAACTGACAAAGCAGGGCTACTGCAAGCAGCCATTTGTTAAAACCTGATTTCGGAGCGTTGGACATTGCCTGCCAAAGGTAAGCCCTAATTGTTTGAAATCTGTTCAGAGGGTTTTCGGTCTCTGTTCCGAACTTGTGTTTTTGTGGCCCTCACTAATGATTTAACTCCAGTTGTGACCTGCTTGTGGTTGATATTCTAAATATGTGAGCAGGCTTTTGCGACATATTTTCCCGCAGATGATTTTCGCAGACACACAACAGAAAATCTGCGGTGATCTGCGGTTTTTTCTGCGGAAATCTGCGGGAAATTTTACTCCGCCGGGCTTGATTCTAATATGCGTTAAACAGTTCAGCGCCGCGAATAATAAATCCGCCAAAGCAATTTCCAGGGTTCACCGCCATCGATACTGCTCATCCAATCCCAGGTAAACCGGTCGGCTTCAATATCGTGGAAAACCATTTTTTGCAAAAGTTCTTTGCCGTTTGGGGTGGAAGCTTTGCGGCTAAAAACAAAGGTGTCGCCGTCTTTTCCGCCGGTAAAATCCAGATAGCCTCCCTGGTTATCCACCCAGGTTTGTTTCCAGCTTTGCGCGCGGGTGTCGTACACCGACCAACTGCGCCCGACAAAGCCGGCAAAGGCGCCGTTTTGGGCTTCAAAATTTTCGCAGATCACCTTGTGGTCCAGTTCACGGACGATGTGGTTGGTGCCGGTCGCTTCAGTGCTGTCGGTGTCTTGCCAGCGAAGGTTCCAGTCGCCAAGCCAAAAGTCGAGATCGGAAGCGGCATCCTGCGTAAATGCAGTTGCAGCAATCAAGGGCAGGCAGAGTAACAGATAAATCCTTTTCATGTTTTTTGGCCAAAGTTCGGCGGTGGGTGTTGGAATGTGGTTTATCCCGTTCAGGGTTTACGGATGCCTTGCTGATTTCTGGTTTTGACAAAGTTACCAGGTGCAGTTGTCCGGAATTAGCACATTTTTCAGTGACTGGTTCCCGGCCATTGCCGTCAAAATGCTGTTTACGTAAATCGATGCATTTAATTTACATTTGTTTGAAACTTCAAATGAAAATGTCCGGTTATGCGTAAATCCGTGCTGCTCTTGGTGCTACTCCTGTTAATTTCGGTAAAATCAGTAGCCCAGGAAATCCTCCCCCTACTCCAACGCGTCGACAACTGCATACTACTGGGAGAGTTGGGTTGGGCCGTTCACAAAATGGACTCTGCCTACAGCTCACCGTTGGCCAAGTATTATATTGACTCTATC
>JACJYO010000005.1 GCA_020636075.1 Lewinellaceae bacterium
CGTGTATTGGCGTATGCGCCCGCTGGCCGGGTTTAATCGGATCAGGCCTTTATTGGTACTTATCCAGAGCCTGCCCCGCTTGTCGTTCAATATACCATAGATCACATTATCGGGAAATCCGGTACGGGTATTGAAATGGGTGAAGATACCCGTGCGGGTATCCAGCCGGCTTAACCCTCCTCCATTGGTACCTACCCAAAGGATATGGGGATGAAAAGGGTCGGTTAGCAAGCTGGTTACCTCGGCGGCCTGGATACTGTTTATTTCTCCTGGCGTCACCTGAAAGCGTTTGAAAACATAGCCGGATTTTCCCGGAAGTGCTTGGAATAAACCTCGACTGGCTCCAATCCACCAGCCACCATCAATTGTTTTTTGCAGGGCATTTATTCGGCGCGAATCTGCAAATTGATAATTAGAAAAGAAGGTATCCACCGTCAGAGCAGTTCGGTCAAACCGGAGGAGACCCTTGGAAACCGCAATCCACAGGTTGTCCTTTTCGTCCGTTTCAACCGCAACAAACCAGCCCTTTTGTTTTACAGGCATTGATAACACTATATCCCATGCTCCGCCTGCTGCCGATTGACGACAAACCTGTAGAATATCATATCGATTGGGATTTGTCACGGTCCAGTATCTCCCCGACTTGTCAACGTTTATTAGTGCCCCTGCAACTAGCCCGTCCCAGGCATTTTGGCGTACTGCTGTAGCCGAAGAGGTCAATATTCTTTTTTTAACCGTCAGTACACCAAAATTTCCGGAAGTGTCTGTCCAGATATTGCTTTGAATGGAAGTACCCGGGAACCAGGTTTTAAATTGTTGCAGCCTGGGGGAATATCTTAACAGGCCATAGCCATTTGTGCCAATCCAAAGTATCCCGGATCGGTCCATGTATACAACATTAAACCCCCCTGTTTTTGTAATTAACGTGCTTTGAAAATCCGATTCCCGAATTCGGGCTTTACCGGTATCGGACCGGTTTAAACTTAATATCTTTTCTCTGTGGACGATATAGATCTGGTTGTCCGTGACCCAAATCTTGTTTGCTGGAATTTCCGTTTCGGTCCATTGAACACCGGTATCGGTAATTTTCGCAAAACCCGACCTGCCGCTCAGCCAAAGGGTGTTGTCTTTATCAATGCAAAAACCTTCTCCAGCTACCTCACTTTTTATGGGCTCATATCGCACTTCCCTTGCTTCCGGGTTCAGTTTAAAAAGACGTCCGTCTGCAATGCCCCAAATGCCATGACGGGTTTCCGGGTACAGGAAAACCATTTTTGCAGCGATTTCCATCGATTCTATTGCCTTGGCCGTAAAGTGGGATTGGGGATTCTTAGTTGGGGCGTTTATTGGCCTTTCCAGGGTAATCCGGAGGATAACAGATTGCCCCTCCGGTTTTATTACGGTAATTAAAAGCCGACCATTCTTGTCGATCAAAGCACTCAGACATGTACCGGCCAGTTGGGCTTCCAATTCAGGCGGCGCCTTCAAGCGGTAGAAACGCTGCGTTTTTTTATGAAAAAAAGTCATGCCACCCAACGCCCGGATAAACAAGTAGTCTCCAAATTCTCTGAGCGAAACCGTTTGGTTCTCAAAAATGGAATACGGATTGAGCGGATCGTAGGTAAACACCTTGATCTCCCGGCCATCATACCGATTCAGGCCATTGCGTGTACTGAACCAGAGGAAGCCCTCCTTGTCCTGAATAATATTGTTGACAAAACCCTGGGAGAGCCCATCCTCCACCGTTAGCTTTTCCAGGATCGGGCCGGCAGGCTGTGCCTGCAAAAACAAAGCTCCACCCCAGACTATGGCCAGGGTACACAGGACAGACCGGGTATGTCGGAAGAAAAGCACGGACAAATGTAGTCCGGAATTACACTAAAATCGCAGGCTCCAGGTCAAATGCGGCAGCCAGGGCAATCCGTTAATTTTTTGGGCAGTAAAGCCGCCATATGGGTCTGATTCTGTCCAATAGGTGAAATAGGTGTTCTTACGGTTGTACACGTTGTAAAAACCTGCGCTGATCTGTTGTTTTACGCTGCCGGATTGCCAATGCCAAACCACATTGACGTCGAGCCGGTGTTGCCAGGGTTGCCGGTAATCGCCAAAGCCAAGCCGCTCCACTGTTAGGCCTTGGCCGTGCAGATCCTGCAAGCGCGTACGGCCGCCGGAAGAAATGAGTAGCCTTGAAATGGCATCCCCCGAAGCAAGCTGCCAATTGGCTGACACAACGAAATGGTCCCCCAGCCGCTGAAGTACAACCAACTTCACATGGTGCCGCCGGTCAAAACGGGCCGGGAACCACTGGTCATTGTTCAGGTTTTCAAACCTGCGCTCCGATTTGGAAAGCGTCCAGGAGATCCAGCCAGTGGTGGTCCCTGTTGTTTTTTCCAAAAATACTTCGAGGCCGGCAGCACGCCCCTGGCCCAATTCAACCTCCTGCTCCCAGGAACGGAAGCCGTTGTCGTAAAAAACAAATTGCTCCGGATTGGTAAAATCAATGGTATCCGTAAACGTAATCCAGCGTGCCGAGTAGGTTTCGATCCGGTGCATTTTTTTCAAAAAAACATCCGCCCGAACAGCCCAACCCGAACCGGACCAACCCATTCCGGTAGTGAGCTGATGGGTCCGTTGCGGCGGCAACGCCGGACCGGCCAGGAGCCAGATATCGCCGGTAGACTCGATATAATTCGGCGACACCGTTCGAAGCACCTGGGTCAGCGTGCTCCAGGATGCCGACCAGGAGTAGCCACGATTCCATTTTTTTTCAATGGAAATGCGCGGTTGCGGCATAAACCAGGTTTCCCCCCGGTTGGAAAACGATTCTGCGCGCAAGCCTGCCCGCAACCGCCAATTTGGTCCCGGCATCCATTCCGCTTCGCCATGCAGTGCCAGCGTTGTCCCTTGTTCGTATTTGACATCTGACGATGCTTCAGGCAGGTTTTCGTCGTCGAGCGCAACCCAATAGGGAAGCGTTTGGGAGTTGCCGAAATAATAAAATGGCAACACGCGCAGCACCGAGGCCTGGAATCCCCCGCGCATGGTTAACCGGTCGTTAGCGTACCAGTCCACATCCGTTTTTAGCGAATAGTCGAGGAGTTTGGTTTGGCTCACCGAACTCGATGTATCGCTGTAGAATTCCCCGGTGCCCGGGTCGTTGAGGGAGAACCGGTTTTGGCTGCTTGCCCGAAGCGCAAAATGGCTTGCCGTCAGGGTGGTGTTGGCAAAACAGTTTTCCGAAAAAATGCGGTTCCAGCGCAAGGAGGCGAAGCGGTTTTTCCATTGGTATTGCGAACCAAAATCAATGGAAAAAGCAGCAAAATTAGGCCCACCTCCGCCAAATGAATCTATCTGGACAAACTTCCGGTAGTCATCAAAATAGTCGCGGCCTTCATATAAACTCAGGTAGACGCGATTTCGGGTGTCGAACGTCCAAAACACTTTCCAGTTTAGATCGGCAAAATGGTAATCCGTTTCCCCCTCCAGGCCATCTTTTTCCATGGCTTTGCGGGTAAAATATTTCAAGACCGGTCCGGCCAGCGAACGCCGCATCGAAAATAGCATAGCGCTTTTTTCTTTTTTTAATGGCGCTTCAAGCGATAAGCGCGCCGCCATCCAACCCAGCGAAACAGAACCGGCAATCTGCTGCAAATTGCCCTCGCGGGTACGCACGTCCAGCGCCGAAGCCGCCCGGCCTCCGAGGTACGCCGGCGCATCGCCTTTCCACAGCCGGGCCGAACGGACAATATCCGGATTGAACACCGAAAAAAGTCCCAGGCCATGCACCGGATTGAACACCACAGCGTCGTCGACCAGCACCAGATTCTGATCGGTATCGCCACCGCGAACACTCCAGCCTCCCAGCCCGTCGATACTGGATTCGATACCCGGCAGCAGCACCGCCGTACGCATCAAATCCGCTTCGCCGCCCAGTGCAGGCAGCAAGTCAAACGGTAATCGGGCAAGATTTTCTTCTTTTTTTTCGAAAAACGGCCGGTACTGTTCGGCAACGGAATCGCTGGAGATTTCGACTTCCATCATCGCCGTTTGCACCGGCTGGAGCGGCAACACCAGGTTTCGGGCTTGCCCGGAGCTGAGTTCCAGCTTCGCCAATTGAAACCCGAGCATCGACACGATCAGGCGGGCCGATTGATTGCCGGGCAGCCGAAGGCTGAAAAAACCATAGCCGTTTGTTGTGGCAGAGCGGCCCGACTGGAGTTCCATGATAAACGCCCCGACCAGCCGTTCGCCATTGGTTGCATCCTCCACAAACCCGGAAAGCACCCGGTCGGGCGGTGGTTTTTTGTACAATAAAATCTGCCCGTTTGATTCCCGCCAGCCGAGGTTGCTGCTGCCCAGCAAGCGATCAAGAATGGCGGAAAGCTTTTCATTTTTAGAAGAAATAGAAATGCGTTGTGGCGCGTCGAACAGTTGATCGCTGAAGCCAATAGCCACCCCGGATGCCCGGCTTAAGTTGAGCAGCGTTTCGTTCAAGGGTTGGTTGGAGACCTCAAAATTGAGCCGTTGACCCAAAATGTTTTGCGCTGTGCCGCTATAGGCACCGACGCAAAGTGAAAAAACAAGTGGTCCTAAAAACCGGAGTACACGAAATTTTTTGGCGGGCATAAGTCTGAGTTTTTATCGTGGACACTGGCCTCCTTCCAATCGGATGCTTCCTGCTTTTCGTTCAATGTTTACGCCGAAAACGGCTTCAAGGTTGGCCAATATCCCGACCAGATCGGCCTTCGGGAAATAACCCGAATACCGGCAGTCGGATAAGGCAGCATTTCCAAGGACAATGTTCTGCTCAAAGCGCCGGCTGAGACGCTCGACCACCGCAGCCAACGGAAGGTTTTGAAACGTCATTTCCGAGGTGCGCCATTCGGCAATGTGGGTGTCGCCCGGCGTGGATATTTCCATTTTCCGGGTGTTCTTCGCCACCACAGCCTGCTGTCCCGGCCATAGTTCGGCAATTTCGGATTTCGTGGAAATCTGCACTCTTCCGGTTCGGAGGGCCACTTCAACCGTAGGCTCGGAAGCCCTTGCCCGCACATTGAACGAGGTGCCCAGCACCCGCACCTGGCAACCGTCGGTTTCCACGTCAAACGGTTTGGTTGGGTCTTTTGCCACTTCGAAAAAAGCTTCGCCGGTGAGCCTGACCTGCCGTTCGGGCTGTTCGTCGACATTTTTTACATAGGAAATTTCGGAATCGCTGTTGAGCCAAACGCGCGAGCCGTCGGGCAGGTTTACCCGTTGATTTTGCTGCGGCCCGGAGGCTACGGTTTCCCATTCGCTTGCCAGGGTGCCGGCTTGCCTGAAGACAAAAACAGCCGCCAGCAGCACAACCAGCGCTGCCGCTGCCGCCCACCACAAGCGTTTGGGGTTGCGGTGTGTCACGGCGAATTCGGTGGTTGGGGCGGCTTCTACCCGTAGCCGGTTCTTCAGTGCGTTCAGCTCGGTGGGAATATCGACCGGCGGTACATCCTGCCCGGAGGCTTTAAAAATTGCCTCAATTTCAGCGGCGGCCCGTTGGTTTTCGGCAGATGCTTCGAGCCATGCCTTGAGCTGTTTGGCCTCAGCGGTCGTCAGCCCTTCGGCGAGCCGTTTAAAAACAAGATGCAGATATTTTTCAGTTGCCATTTTATGTAAAGCAAGTACTGTATTTCAGATGCCAAATCGGGAGCCTCCCCCCTATTCGGCGGCGTTATTTAATTTAAAAAAGTAGTTGAAACGATTACAGGCAATAGCAATTTAAGCCAGGGGCCCAGGTCGGCGCGCAATTGGCGAAGTGCTTTCCCGATCTGGTTTTCGATGGTTTTGGGGCTAAGCTCCAGTTGCTCGGCTATTTCCTGATAGGTTAATTCCTGCATGCGGCTCATGCGAAAAATAAGGCGGCATTGCGCGGGCAGCCGGTCGATGGCTGCCTGAACGAGTTGTTGAAGGCTCTCCATTTCCAAAACCTGCTGCGCGGAGTGGCTTGCGTCGGGCAGGTTCAGGGATGCTTCTTCCGGCGCCGTAAGTATTTTCTTTTTGCGCAACAGCCCCAGGCATTCATTGACGATGCTGCGCTGGAGGTAGCCTTTGATCGTAGTTTTCACTTCGATTTCGCTGCGCTTTTGCCAAAAACGAACAAACACCTCCTGCACGCAATCTTTAGCAACACCCGGGTCGGCGAGCATGGAACATGCGATTTTGAAAAGATAGCCGTAGTAGCTTTCAAACAAACTGTCGAGTGCCGTTTCATCCCCCTGACGGAGGCGTTCGAGCAGCTGTTTTTCGTCGTGGCGGTTTTCCATTTTTTAAAAAAAAATACGCGGAACAGCGCTTTTGGAAATCAAGTTTGAAGCAAACTAACGGCTTATGCAGGGCCCGGCACATTCAAAGTGCAGGGTTTTGTCCGCAATTGTCAAAAAGGCGGTCGCATGAAAAAAAATGAGCATTCCGATGAGGGGGGTGCGCGGGTGCTTCCATCTAAGCGACATCTGAATTCAACATTTTTATGCACCAAACATTTTTTGACATGCTAAAAAAACTCTTATTCCTGTTTGTCTTGCTATCGGGTTTGACCCCCTTCCGGGCTATGGCCCAACCAGACCCCTGCGACCCACCCATCGTAAATCAATTGGTGAACGATTTGATCGCTGAAGGTTTTGACTGCCTGAACGGCGCCGGGCCTTTTGACTGCGTGGATGATGTATTGAACTACGCTTTTGAAAACTGTCCGCCTGTAATCGACACTACCTGGGGCAACCCCTGCGACCCGGCTGTCGTGGCGCAACTGACCCTGGACCTGATCGATCAGGGCGCTGATTGCCTCATTGGCGCCGGGCCGTTCAACTGTGTGGACGATGTCTTCGACTATGTTTTTGAAAACTGCCCGCCGCCAATTGATACTACCGCATGCGATCCTTGCAACCCGGCAGTGGTCGGCCAGTTGATCGCCGATTTGATCGCCGAAGGGTTCGATTGCCTCAACGGCGCCGGGCCCTTTGATTGCGTGGATGATGTGTTCGATTATGCTTTTGCCAATTGTCCGCCCGGCATCGATACCACCTGGGGCAACCCCTGCGATTCGGCACTGGTAGCCCAACTCACGCTGGATCTGATCGATCAGGGTGCTGATTGCCTCATTGGCGCCGGACCGTTCGATTGCGTGAACGACGTGTTCGAATTCGTATTTGAAAACTGTCCGCCGCCTATCGATACCACTTGGGGTAACTCCTGCGATTCGGCACTGGTAGCCCAACTCACGCTGGATCTGATCGATCAGGGTTTTGATTGCCTCGTTGATGCCGGACCCTTTCCCTGCGTGGATGATGTGTTCGAATACGCCTTTGAAAACTGTCCGGTCAACAATGACGGCGACTGCGACCCGGCTGCTGTATCAGCTGCTATTGACGATCTGATCGCACAAGGCTACGATTGTCTGATTGGCGCCGGACCCTTCAATTGTGTACACGATGTGTTGTGTTATGCCCTGGACAACTGCCCGCTTCCGATGGACACAGCCTGGTATGACGTTCCTGCTTGTCTGCTCGATTTGCCCGCAGGTATTACCACGTTCCAGCAGTTTTTAACCTACCTGGTCGACAACTGCGATTCAACTGTCACAGGCGATATTCCGGCTTGCTGGTTGGGTGCGCCGGTGTTCGACAACGATGCAGACTTTTTTGAGTGGATCATGGAGAATTGCCCGGATGGCGATAGCCTGATTTTTCAAAATGACAACCAACTGATGCGCTCCTTTTTTGCCGGAAACACCACTGCGGCAAAAAATCTGAACACATTGGATGGGTTAACCCTCAGCCCGAATCCGGCAAATACCGACCTTGAAATACGGCTAAACAGTGGCGAGATCAATCGAATTGAACTGCTCGACCTGACCGGCCGACAGGTGCTTGCCCGGCAAAATGTCAATCAAAACCGCGTACGGATTTCCTTAACCGAGGTGCCTTCGGGCATTTATATGGCGCGTGTTTTTGATCAGCAAAACCGTATTGGTATACGAAAAGTGGTGAAGCAGTAATTCGACTGTTTTAATTCGTGGATGATAACATTGAGTCGTCATGCGAATTTTGAGGGATAGTTGTGCGCTGAACATCGATGAAACGAGGCTGTAGCAAAAGTCCTTGCACACGCAGGCAATTTCAAATTTGAGGGTGTCTCAAAAGAGAGAAATCTGAAATGCCCACCGTAGAATATTTTAATTTTTCTCTATTGCTACAGCCTCGTTTAATTGTTACTTAACAACCAGTTTATACCCTTCCCCGTGCGCGTTCAGTATTTCTATGCTGGGATCCTGTTTCAGGTAATTCCGCAGTTTAGTAATATAAACATTCAAGCTGCGGCTTTTGAGCTGATCGTCATCCTGCCAGACTTTGGCGAGTACAAAATCGCGCGTAACCAGCTTGTTTTTATGCTTGAAAAATACCTGGAGCAATTTGGACTCCATTGCAGACAATCGGATTGGTTGATCGCCATCGAATACCAGTTCCCTTGAAATGGGATCGAAGGAATATTGACCCAGTATGAATGCCTGCTCCCGGGTTTCTTCCTGATAGCCCACCCGTCTCAAGACGGCCTTTATCCGCAGATAAAGTTCTTCCATACTAAAGGGCTTGGTCACGTAATCATCCGCGCCGATGGTTAGTCCCTTGATGCGGTCTTCCCTGTTTGTTTGTCCGGTGAGGAAAATGATGGGAACCTGCTCATCCAGATCCCGGATATCCGCAGCAAGGCTGAACCCGTCTTTGAAGGGCATCTTCACATCCAGAATGCAGCAATCGGCCCGCATGGTACGGAAAGCGGTCAGCCCGTCGGTGGCGTTGTGTTTCAAAATGACCTCGAAGCCCTTTTCCTGCAGGTATTCCGCCACCATGGCGCTGAACTGCATTTCGTCGTCGACAAAGAGTATGCTTTTCATTTTATGTGGAACGAAGATACGGGGACACATGCGATTCAGGGGCTAAACTTATCGTGATATGCCCAAAACGCTTGTCATGTTGCAAACAACTGCACAAGTCCAATTTCAGCGTAAAATTTAGCCTGCAGCCGGCAAAAGTCAGGTGCCGAATGGGAAATAGCAAAGTCTTCATTGGTAGTCAAGATCCGGTGATACTGAATTCCGGGGCTATTTCTGGTTCAAATTAAACAATAGTGAAAGAATCCTGAACAATAGTCAAGGTCCACAGCCTTCCTGGCTTCGAACTTTGCCTCTGAAATAAATTTATGGCAAACGTTCTCCATCATGAAAAAGCACCTGTACCTATTACTATTCCTGCTGACCGTTACCACGCTCTCTGCCCAGGTCGCCATCAACCAGGATAACTCCACGCCCGACCCCTCGGCCATGCTCGACGTCAAGAGCAGCGACAAGGGCATGCTCGTACCCCGAATGACGACGGCCCAACGCGACGCTATCGCCAGCCCGGCCACGGGCCTGCTGGTATTTGATACCGATACCGAATCATTCTGGTACCGGGACAGCGGCAGCTGGGTGCGGCTCATCAGTGGCTGGGGCCTGACCGGCAACGCGGGTACGGTGGACGGCACGAATTTTATTGGCACCACCGATGATGTGCCACTGAATTTCCGGGTGAATAATACGCGCGGCTTTCGAATTGAACCGTCAGTGAGTAGCCCGAACCTGATCGGCGGGTTTAGCGGCAATACCGTTGCAACAGGGATTTTCGGCGCTACTATTTCAGGCGGCGGAAATGCTGTCTATGAGAATCAAATAACCGCCAATTATGGAACGATCGGCGGCGGAGTTAGAAACATTGTAAGCGGTAGCAGTTCGGCTGTCTCTGGTGGATTTTATAACACGGCCAGTGGAAATGGTGCAATGATCGGAGGCGGTGAAAATAATACAGCCAGTGGTGATCAGTCTGTTGTTTCCGGTGGTTTAGAAAATACCGCGAGTGGTCCGCAGTCGACGGTCGTTGGAGGATTTGGCAACCGTGCCGCAGGTTTCGGCAGCGTGGCCACGGGTACGCTTGCCCAAATCAATCATTTCGGGACCTTTCTCTTCAGTGACGGGAATAGCCCGTATGTGTTCAACTCGGTTTCGAACAATGAATTTGGCGTTCGCGCTACCGGCGGCGTGCGCTTTGTGACGGCCATCGACGGCTCCGGCAATCCTACGCAAACGGTGCGTATTGACAATACCGGCACGGTTACCGCTGCTGCCTTTGTGGGCGACGGCTCGGGGCTGACCAATTTACCTTCCACCGCAGATAACCTGGGTAATCACACCGCCACGTCCGACATCAATCTGAACAACAACTGGCTCACCAACGGCACCAGCAACAGGGGCCTGAGCATCAATGCGGACGGTTCCAGTTTTATCGAGACGGAAGGTGCGAAAGTCGGTCTGCAATTGCGATCAGGGGATTCTCCGTATCTGCGTTTAGATCAGGACAATTCACAAAACTGGGGCGCCTATACCTGGGACATTGTCGGCAATGAGTCGAACTTCTTTATCCGGGATGTTTCCGGCGGGTCTAAATTGCCATTTAAGATCAAACCGGGCTCTTCCAGCGACCGGCTGGTTATCAATGGCACCAATGTTGGCATCGGCAAAGAAATACCGGGCTCTGCCCTGGACGTGGACGGCACCGTTACCGCCACCGCATTTGTAGGCGATGGCTCGGGATTAACCAATTTGCCAACCAATTCCTTGGCCATCATTGCAGATGCAGACAACGACACTAAAATCCAGGTTGAAGAAAATGCTGATGAGGATATTATCCGATTTGATTTGGCCGGTACCGAACATTTTAGAATGGATGGCCCACGATTAGAGGTTTTAAATTCAGGTTCATCTGTTTTCATAGGGCAGGGAGCCGGTGCAAGCAACACCATAGGAGAAAGTATTACTGCTGTTGGAATGAATTCGCTTTATAATCAGACTTCTGGTTATTACAATAGTGCGTTAGGAAGAACTTCCCTTTATTATAATACAACTGGAAATAATAATTCGGCCTTCGGTGCATACAGTATGTTCAAAAATACGAGTGGATCCAACAATACCGTAATGGGATTGAGCGCTCTTCAAGAAAATCAATTAGGAAACAACAACGTAGCTATTGGATCGTTCGCTGGATCTTTATCTCTAGGTGATGGTAACATATTCTTGGGATACAATGCCGGCTATAATGAAACTGGCAGCAACAAACTATACATTGATAATTCCAGTACAACTACACCACTCATTTATGGTGATTTCAGTTCAAATGCACTGACCGTGAATGGGTCATTGCGCGTTAATGACGGTACACAAAGCAGTGGACATGTGCTAACCAGTGACGCTAGCGGCAATGCCACTTGGCAACAACCGCTAATGTTTGTAACAGATACATTAACCATTATTGCTGATGCAGACCGCGATACCAAAATTCAGGTAGAAGAAAGTGCCGATGAAGACAAAATTCGTTTTGACCTTGCGGGTACAGAGCGGTTTGTGATGGACGGAGCAAGGTTGAGTGTTTTAAACTCAGGAAACTCCGTTTTCATGGGAGAGGGAGCTGGAGCGAATGACGATCTTACAGACAACAAAAACGTATTCATCGGATTCAACGCAGGAGCCAGCAATACAACTGGAGTCCAGAACAATGCAGTGGGCTATGGTGCATTGTCTGCTCAAACTTCAGGCGCTAGCGCCAATAATGCAATTGGTTATCAGGCAATGTTCCGCCATGCAACCGGAAATTTCAACTGCGCTTTTGGTAACCAAAGTATGTATTTTAACACAACCGGAACCAAAAACACTGCCATTGGAGCAGGTTCTCTTTATCAAAATCAGTCAGGGAGCAATAATGTTGCAGTAGGACTGAATGCCGGAGGTACCACAACGGGCTCAGGCAATGTGTTTTTAGGCTATACTGCTGGATATTTAGAAAAAGGTTCCAATAAACTTTACATCGATAACGGCGGTAGTACATCGCCTCTCATTTATGGTGAATTTGACAATGGTATTTTGAGCTTTAATGCCAATATTGGTATCGGTACCAACAGTCCTGACAGGCCTTTGACAATCAAGGGTACCGGAACCGAACCTGAATGGTTGAGTTTCAAGGATGATGCAGGTTTCACGCAATGGCACATCAACAACAAACTCGATGGACTCAACTTTGCCGAAACGGGCTCAGCTGATGGCAGGTTGTTTCTGGCAGCAGGTGGCAATGTAGGTTTTGGCACTACCAGCCCTACACAGGCCAAAGTGGTCATTAATGGAACGGTGTCTAACAATCTCGGGAGCTATGGCTACTTGAACAGCAGTGGGAATACGGGAACCGCTTCAGGTTCGAATCCTTATTCGCTCTATGCCAATGAACGGATCGCGGCCAGCGAGTTCAACGCTCATTCTGACAATCGGATCAAAAACATCCGGGGCATCTCCGACGCCGGAGAAGACCTCGCCACCCTTCTGCAGATCGAAATCACCGACTACACCCTCCGCGACACCATCGCCAAGGGTAGCACTCCGCAGAAAAAGGTCATCGCCCAGCAGGTCGAGCAAGTGTACCCGCAAGCCGTAACCGCCAACCTGACCGAGGTCGTACCGGATATATACAAACGTGCCAGCATCAAAGACGGCTGGGTGCAGCTCGCCACGGATCTGAAGCCCGGCGAACGGGTAAAGATCATCACGGAACAAAGCGCCGAAGTTTACGATGTTACTCAGGTAGAAGAAAGCCGTTTCCGGGTTGCAGAACTCGAAACTCGTAACTCGAAACTCGAAACTGTCTTCGTCTACGGCCGTGAGGTGAATGATTTCCACACCGTGGATTACGAAGCCATTGCCATGCTCAACGTGAGCGCCACGCAGGAACAGCAGCGCATCATCGAGGCGCAGGGAAAGCGTATTGCTGAATTAGAAGCGCAAAACACAGCTCTGAGAAACGAGTTCGAACAGCGTCTGGCACGTCTTGAGGCAGTGCTTCAAACCCGGGTTGTAGTAGAAAAATCAGCGGGTTCATCTGAAAAATAACTTTCAACAATGAACATCATGAAAAATAGCATTGCCGCGCTTGCCCTGACTTTGCTGTTTGCCAGCCCGGCCTGGGCTCAATTGCAAAACAAATGGGGGAACTTCACCATCAACCCCGGCTCAACAGTCATCGCTCTCAACGGTGTCATTAGCTCCGAAGGTGGCACGTTCACCGTCGATGGCACGCTTAGCACGCCGGTTGACCTGATCAACACCAACGGCGCTACCCTCCAGGGTGATGGCCAGTACCACATCGGCGGCAACTGGACCAACGACGCCAACTTCAACGCCGGCGCCTCGACAGTCACCTTCGAAGGTCCGCAAAACAGCACCGTCGCTTCCGGCGGGGCTGCTTTCAACGACGTTGTGCTGACTAAAAACGATGGGCTCAACCTTTTGCTGGCCGACAATATGGCCATTGGTAACAGCCTCGATTTCCAGGCAACAAATAACTACGTAGTACTTGGCAACTTTAATCTACAGGCCGGGGATATGCTCGGCTATGAAGCAAGCCGGCACGTGCGCACCGATGGAACAGGATTTCTCGTGCGCACGGTGGCCGGCGCCCCGGTGGTTTTTCCCGTGGGAAACACTACCTACAACCCCGCAACGCTGACCAATGCCGGCACCAGCGATCTGTTCCGGGTGCGGGTGGCCGATAATGTTTTGGCCGGCGGCTACTCCGGAAATGCCTACCAAACCAATGCTGTGGACCGCAGCTGGTTTATGGAAGAAGCAGTCCCCGGTGGCTCCGACCTGAGCCTCGCCCTGCAGTGGAACGGAAACGAAGAACTTACCGGCTTCGACCGCACGATGGCCTATGTGTCAAGCTTTGACGGCGGCCTCTGGGACAACCAGGCTGCCGGCGCTGCTACCGGCGCCGATCCGTATATCCTTAGCCGGACTGGTATCACGACGCTCACGCCATTTGCGGTATTGAGCGGCAATTTTCAGCCCGTGGTCAACATCCTGGGGCAGATACGTTGGAAAGGCGATGGCGTGACCGGCGTGAAAGATGCTGCGGTCACCTTCAGCGGCGACTTCAGTGGCTTGGTCAACTCCGATGCTTCAGGTAACTACAGCACGGCACTCGCCGGCAACGGCAACCTGACGATCACCCCGACGAAAAACGTAAACCTGCTCAATGGGATCACCGTTGGCGACAAACTCGCCATCCAGCAACACCTCACCGATATCAACCCGATCACAGACCCCTATGTCTGGATCGCTATGGATGTTGACCGCGATAACGAGATCTCTACCTTTGATGCCTTACTGATCAGCCAGGCGCTGTTGAACAACCCCCAGACCTTAAATATT
The DNA here is from genome assembly GCA_020636075.1 of Lewinellaceae bacterium. Classification (GTDB taxonomy): domain Bacteria; phylum Bacteroidota; class Bacteroidia; order Chitinophagales; family Saprospiraceae; genus M3007. The sequence continues at coordinate 14,312 of JACJYO010000005.1, forward strand.
TTCAACAAATCCTGGCGCTTCGTGCCGGCAGCTTACCCCCTGGCCTTGCCGCCCTGGGGTTTCCCGGAGCAGATCGATCTGACGGGAGTAAGCAGCAACCAGAGCGGACAGGATTTCTACGGCGTCAAGCTCGGCGATGTAATTGAGGAATTTGCCGATCCGGCCAACTTTGGCGGCAGCGGCAGTAGCATGGCGCCGCTGGTTTGGCGGGTGCAAGACCGTATGCTGGAGGCCGGACAGGACATTCAGGTAACCTTTGCAGCGGATTTCCTGGAAAACATCGCGGCATTCCAGTTTGGTCTGCGTTTTGACACACAATACCTGGAACTGGAGGATGTGGAACAACTGGCCGCCTTGCCGCTCGGGGATGACCACTTCGGCTTATTCGAGGCACATTTGGGCGAGTTTCGGGCAGCATGGTCACACCATGAGGGTTTTGAACTGCCACATGGTTCGGAAGCTTTTCACCTGCACTTCAAGGTGTTGGAATCGGGTGTAAACCTGAGTTCGATACTCGGCATGGATGAATCCTTATTACAAGGGCTGGTGTACAACAATCAGTTAGAGCACAATGAGGTGCAATTGCATTTCAGTCCGGCCACGGGTACGCACGATGCACAGGCTGATGTGCTCTTATTCGACAACTTTCCCAATCCATTTGTAAATACAACCAACATTAGTTTTAGCCTGCCGGAATCCTGTGCGGCGCAATTGCGAGTACTGGATGAAAGCGGCCATGAGCTGTTCCGGGTAAACCGGGACTACCCCGCCGGCAATAATATGGAGCAACTGAATTTGGGCGATTTGAGCGCTGCCGGGATGTTGGTTTGTGAACTGGCGACACCTTTTGGCGTATTGACGAAAAAAATGGTTCGGGTAGGCGGGTAAGCAAGTGGAGCATTTCGCTCCACTTGTATCAATCCCATATTTCAGGAGTCAAACCCGGGAAAAGCCGCGGCTTAATGCAAAGCAAGCATTGCTGTACAAGCGAGACTCCCATTAATATTTTTTAATATTTTTTAAATCGGTTTAAGCTGCTCGTCCGGAAGGGAAATCCAACTTTGGGTTTCGACTATGTATGCAAAGAGACAAGCAGCCATCTATAAGGCAGCGACATTAAAAAACGTGTTGCTGTTGGGACTGCTGTACCTGATCATGACGGTTTTCATCATGCCGGAAGCGGAACGGGAAATCGAACGCAGTGCTTACGGTATGGGGCGCGTGCAAACATTCCTGTTTCGTTTTCCCGACAAATTATATGAGCAAATCGGACGGTATGGAACAGAAGGCCGCGCGCTATATGCCGCCGTGGAAATGACGGCTGATATTTGCTATGCTGTTGTCTTTGCGCTCTTCCTTGCTAGTTTGATGCTTTGGTCTTCCCAGGCTGCTCCGGGAAAAACATGGACGCTGAAGCGCCTGTTGGTGCTGCCCTTAGTTTCCTTTTTATTGGCTGTTTGCAATAGTATTGGCATTGCCTGGATACTGATAAACTATCCGGCAAACTATCATTTCCTGCCGCTGACTATCTTCTTCTTTTCCAAATTAAACTTGCTGGCGGTACTCCTTTGTACAGTTGTGATTGGCCGAAACATAGTCCGTTGGCGAGCGCCTCAAAAGCTCGGTATTGCCAGGGAAGTGAACAGCATTCACCCACCTCGTTAATACTTTTTAATAACTTTTAAAAACCATTAATCCGATACCAGCACTACCCCCCGGACTTTTGCTTGACAAAAATTGATTTAACTAAAACTCATTGTCATGCGCTTTTTTGAAACAATCGTACCGGAGATAAAGGCAGTGCTTTTGCCTGCTGCTTTACTTATCTGTATTCACCTCCAACTTCACGGACAGAGTGGCGTCAGCATCAACAACAGCGGAGCGCTGCCCGATGCCGGGGCGATCCTCGATCTCGAATCTACAGACAAAGGGTTGTTGATTCCCCGCATGAAAACTGCCCAGCGCCAGTTGATCAGCGGCGGTGCGCCTGCCACCGGCATGATGGTGTATGATACGGACACCAATTCCTTCTGGTATTTCAACGGAACCGGCTGGATAAACATGGCCAGTCTCACACTGGAAGATGCCGACCAGGATACCAAAATACAGGTGGAAAAATCCCCCGATGAAGACATCATCCGCTTTGATGTGGCAGGCGTGGAAGTGATGCGCCACGACGGGAAAACACTCCATGCTGCCGCACCGGGCTTTAGTTTGTTTATTGGTTCGGATGCCGGAACAAACGACGATGGTGTAGGCGACGGAGTGGAAAACGAAAACACATTTATTGGCGTAGGAACAGGCTACTCCAACACTGTTGGGATACATAACACTTACCTGGGCACTAATGCTGGAGCGTATAATATTGTCGGCAGTGGCAATACCATGATTGGGCATAACGCAGGGTTCAATACAACTACAGGCGGGAACACTTTCCTGGGCTCCGGCGCCGGCTATAACAATACCGCCGGTAGCAATAATTTCTTTTCCGGTTCCGCTGCCGGCTATAACAATACCGCCGCTTCAGGTAATCATTTTGCCGGCTATCGGGCGGGATTTTCCAATACCACAGGAGTTGAAAACCAATTTATTGGCTTTGATGCGGGTTTTGCCAACACGACCGGCGGTACGAACCTGTTTGTGGGCTTTGAGGCAGGCAAAAGCAACACGACCGGCGGCACAAACCTGTTTATCGGGCACAGAGCCGGCCACAGCAATATTTCGGATTTCCGAAACATGTTTATCGGTCATGAATCGGGTGAAGCCAATAACGGCGGATACTCCAATCAATTTATGGGTTATCAGGCCGGACAATCCAACGTTAGCGGTTGGGAGGGCCTTTTTATCGGCTATAAGTCAGGTCAAAACAACACGACCGGCCATCTCAATCATTTTGTCGGTTATTATGCCGGCCAAAGCAATACGGCCGGGTATGCCAATTATTTTTCCGGCCACCGGGCAGGCCGTTTGAATACTACAGGTACCTGCAACCACTTCGCCGGCTGGCTGGCCGGTGATGCCAACACGACTGCTTCGTACAATCACTTTGTGGGTTATGCTTCCGGAAATTCAAACACGACCGGCGAGCGGAACTATTTTTCAGGGTATTACACAGGTGATGAAAATACAACGGGCAGCAACAACCACTTTGACGGGCATCAGGCAGGAAAAAACAATACCACCGGCAGCAATAACCAATTTAGCGGCTACAAAGCCGGGATCAGCAATAACGGCGCGGACAATAATTTTTTCACCGGCTACGAAGCCGGGCAAGCGAATACCAATGGTCATGACAACCACTTTTCAGGTTTTCAGTCGGGATATACCAACATAGGCGGCCATTACAATTATTTTTCCGGTTACCAGGCGGGCTATTCCAACACGGGCAGTTACAATCATTTTTCCGGGTATAAAGCCGGCTACGAAAACACGACCGGCACAGCCAATTATAGCTCGGGCCAGGGGGCAGGCCGAAACAACCAGACGGGCAGTAGCAACGTCTGCGTCGGCTACCAGGCCGGTCTGAACAATCTCAGCAGCAACAATATTTTTATCGGACGGAGCGCAGGTCAGTCCTTTGACAGCGGCACTGAAAACACCATGATCGGAACGAGAGCCGGCGAATCCTTTTCGGGCACCGGGGACAACTGTACATTTTTGGGAGCGTATGCCGGGCAAACCACTTCCGGTAGCGACAACACACTCCTTGGTAATCATGCCGGAAAGGCCGTTTCTAATTCCGGCAACACAATCGTCGGAAGCCAGGCGGGCGCCGCAGGTGTTTTTTCCGGAGCGAATAATACTATAATGGGTAAAAGCGCGGCATCCGGATTGACCAGTGGAGCACAAAACGTGATTATTGGAGCCAGCACTGGATCAAGTGTCGGTGGCGGCAGCTCGAATACCTTGGTCGGATTCACTGCACGTTCACTTTTAAATTTGAACAATTGCATCGCCATCGGTTACGACACCTATGTCACTGCCGCCAGTACCGCTATGATTGGGAAAAATATTACCAAGGTGGGTTTTGGTAAAGAAGCCGGCGTTGGGGAGGCCATGGCCTTCTATGTCAATGGCGCCTATCTATCCTCCGGAGGAACCTGGACCAATGCATCCGACCGCAACGTGAAAGAAAATATTACATCGGTCAACAGGGCAGAAGTGCTCGACAAAATAATGCAACTCCCGATCACGCAATGGAATTACATCAACGAGGACGACCGGGTGAAGCATATCGGTCCTATGGCACAGGATTTTTATGCGGCTTTCGGACTGGGCAGGGACGAAAAATCCATCTCCACTATCGACCCCGCAGGTGTCGCACTGGTAGCCATACAGGAGCTGAACAAAAAACAACAGGAACTCCAGCAAAAAACGGAGGAAATCAATCAGTTGAAATCAATGCTGGAAAGCTTGCAAACGGAGGTGTCGGCGCTTAAGGTTCGCATGGACAATGCGGAGAAATAAGGGGTATTCGATTGAGAAGGATTTATCACAGAACCAACAATCTTTTTATCATGAAAAAATACCTGCTTACCTGCGCTGTTTGTGTATGCCTGGTGCATGTTGCCCTGGCTCAGTTTACAAACAAGGGCGTCAAAGTCAATATGGCCCCCGGCTCTACCATCAAGGCGCTCGACGGCGTCGTCAATACTTCCGGTGGCACCCTCAATGTCGACGGTACGTTGAACACCCCCGTCGATCTGAGCAATACTTCCGGAGCCACCCTCCAGGGCGACGGTCAGTACTACATCGGTGGCGACTGGACCAACAGCGCCACCTTCAATGCCGGCACCGCTACCATCACGTTCATCGGCGACAAAAATAGTAATGTCACATCCGGCGGCGGCGCCTTCTACAATCTGAACCTGAATAAAACCGGTGCCAACATCTTGCTCGCCGATAATATGGCCATCTCAAACAGCCTCGATTTCCAGGCTGCCGATAACTACGTTGTTCTGGGCGACTACAACCTGCAGGCTGCCGACATCACCGGTTACGACGCCGCACGCCACGTCCGCACAACCGGCGCAGGCTTTCTCGTGCGTACGGTGAATGGTGCGCCAGTAATATTTCCCGTAGGCAATACAAACTACAACCCAGCCACCCTGACCAATGCCGGCACCAGCGACATGTACCGCGTACGTGTTGCCGGCAATGTGTTGAATAATGGCTATTCGGGCACAGCCTTTACAAGCAATGCAGTGGACCGTACGTGGTTTGTCGAGGAAGCGGCGCCGGGCGGCTCTGATCTGTCGCTACAGCTCCAATGGAACGGTAGCGAAGAATTACCCGGCTTCGACCGCGCGATGTCCTACCTGTCGCATTTCGAGGGCGGCATTTGGGACAATCAGGCAGCCGGAGCTGCCGGCGGCGCCGACCCCTATACCCTGAGTCGCACAGGCGTCACCACACTCTCGCCCTTTGCCATACTGAGTGACAACTTCCAACCCACGGTGGATATCCTTGGCCGGATCATTTGGAAAGGCGACGGCATGAGCGGTGTGAAAGACGCTACCGTCACGGCCAGCGGCGACCTGAATGGCCTTGCCGCCACTGATGTCAATGGCAACTACAGTCTCACCCTGGCTGGCAACGGCAATGTATCCCTGGTGCCCGCCAAAAATAGCAACGTGCTCAATGGTCTCAATGTGGGCGATGCCCTGGCCATCCAGCAGCATTTGGTAGGTATTAACCTGATCAGCGACCCGTATGCCTGGATCGCCATGGACGTCAATCGCAGTAATAGTATTTCCACCTTCGACGCCGTCCTGATCCGGCAGGCCCTGCTTGGTCACCCGCTGGTGATGAATTATTTCAATAAATCCTGGCGCTTCGTGCCGAAGGACTTTCCGCTGGCCCTACCGCCCTGGGGCTTCCCCGAACAGATCGACCTGACGGGGGTGGTCAGTAATCAAACCGATCAGGATTTCTATGGCGTGAAGATCGGCGACGTGATCGCCACCTATGCCAATCCGGCCAATTTCGGGGCGGGTATGGCGCCTTTAGTCTTGCACGTGCAGGATCAAAACCTGGAAGCCGGGCAAGACCTGGAGGTAAGTTTTTCAGCCGACTACCTGCAAGATGTGGCAGCCTGGCAATTTGGCCTGCAGTTCAATCCGCAATACCTCGACCTGCAGGCCGTAGAACCACTTACCGCACTGCCACTCAACGCAGACAACTTCAGTCTTTCGGACGATGCGATTCGGGCAGTCTGGACATTTCCGGCGGCGCCGAACTGGAGGAAGGCTCGACTTTGTTCCGCCTGCGGTTTAAAGCACTGGCCTCTGGTGTGCGGCTGAGCGATGTGCTGAGCCTGGAGGAGACAATCCTGCCTGGTATAGCCTTCAATAGTGCCATGGATAATGCGCCGGTGGGGCTGCGCTACAACACTGTTACGACGGCGACCGGCGCGCCGGCAGGAACTGTACAACTGTTTGAAATCGGACCCAATCCGTTCGTTCAAACTACCAACGTGCGCTTCAGCCTGCCGGAGGCCTGTCAGGCACAGCTGCGTGTGCTGGATGCCAGCGGTCGTGAATTGTGGCAGTTGGAAAAGAACTACTCGTCCGGTTATCAGCAGGAGACGATCCGGCTGGAGGGCGTCACCGGGGCTTTGGTGTGTGAAATGACTACACCCTGGGGCGTGCAAAGTGTGCAACTGGTGGCAGTGGAGTAAGGCCGTTGCCTGGGAATTCCTGGTCTGCCGGCGCGTTTAGCCATGTAGGGCAGTTCCTTTTGATTCCGCTGCTGCAGTTTCACCAAAAGGGTAAAGCCTTTTCTAAATTTTAAGTTAACCTGCGTTTTGGATAAGAAAAGCGGGTGTATCGTAATTCCTTACACGCGCAGACGATTCAAATTTTCACCACGGAAACACAGCGGGCACAGAGAACTAAACTCTGTGCCCGCTGTGTTTCCGTGGTGAAAAAATATTCTACGGCGGGCATTTCAGATTTCTCTCTTTTAATACACCCTCATAAAGCGTTTTTTCAAGTACCTCATTTACAGGAGCTATCCAAACCCCTCGTTAATATAGCGCATGCCCGTTCCCCGGCAATCTACCTCCGTTTTCTTCGCCTGCAAAAAGCCAGACACTTGCTGGAAGCCATCAAGCCCGGGTTTTCCAAACTCACCCATTTCTCCCTTTCCTGTATCGAAGCGTTCGGCGAAAACCCTTACTACACCCTAAAAAAAGAGGTAAATGCGCATATAGTTCATGCCAATGCGCATATAGTCCAAGTCGCTTTTTCCGGCTCCCTACACCTTTGCAGCATCCGATTGACGACTGGCCATGCTACCCAGTGCCGCGCGGTCGTCAATGCATCATTTCACCATCATTTATTTGAAAATCATGAAATATTTTCTTTCCCTTCTGAGCATGCTGCTTCTGTGTTTGATATCGGCAGAGCTGGCCGCACAAAACGAACTGCAAGTCAAAGCGCCCAATGGTAATGTCCTCCTGGAGGTACGCGAGGAAGGGGTGATCGTAAAAAAAGTTACAACAGCCGAACGCACCGGCTTTTCCCTGACCACCACAGACAAAGGGCTTTTGGTGTATGATGCCGACCTGAGCGCCTTCTTCACCTGGAACGGTACCCAATGGAAACAGATCGACGGACCGGATATGGCTGATGCCGACAAAGACACTAAAATACAGGTAGAGAAAAACACGGACGAGGACATGATCCGTTTTGATGCCGCAGGGGACGAACAACTATTGGTTGCTCCCGGCCAGGTATCTGTACACAGTGATTTCAAGGCCGGTCGAACATACACCGGTCCGGTAACACTGAACGCAAGCATTTACGGTACCGGGTTTGTAGTCTCCAGTTCAACCGAGCCGGACTGGCAGTCTTTCACGGCCACGGCTGCCGGCAAAGTGCATTCCTTGCAATTGACCTTTGGAGGACCCAGCCAGACCTATACCATCAGCCTGTATGAAGGTGAGGGTGTTGGCGGCAACCTGTTAACCACCAAGTCCTTTACTTCTCCGGGCGGAAATACCAGTATGCAGATATCCATATCGGACGAAATCATTCTTGCTCCGGGGGCAAAATATACGGTGGGTTTCAGCAGCAGGCAGGACATCGGATACTATTTCAATGTCTCTCCGGATGGACGTGCCGGCTCTAATCCCAATGCCGACTATTTTGTGAGGGTATATACCTATGGTGAAAAGTACGGTGTCAATGTTGTCGACGGAACACTCAACATCAACGAAGCCTATACTTTACCTACTACCGCCGGCGCAAACGGGCAAACCTTGACAAGCAACGGCAGCGGCAATGTATCGTGGACGACCCCAACCGACAACGACCAGCAAAACCTGACGCTGAACGGCAATAACCTGTCGATCTCCAACGGCAACAGCGTCAGCCTGCCCGTTAATAATGATAATGACCCCACCAATGAGATCCAGGTCATTTCCTATGACGATGTTACCAAAATTCTGACCCTCTCCAACGGCGGAACCGTAGATCTGTCCGGCCTGGACCCAGCCACGGCACAAGCGGCCATCGATGCCCACATCGCAGCTGACCTGGATACAGACCCCACCAACGAGATCCAGGCCATTTCGTATAATGCCGTTACCAAAATTCTGACCCTCTCCAACGGCGGAACTGTAGATCTGTCCGGCCTGGACCCAGCCGCGACACAAGCGGCCATCGATGCCCACATTGATGCTGATGGTGATCTGGACCCCACCAACGAGATCCAGGCCATTTCCTATGACGCCGGTACCAAAATTCTGACCCTCTCCAACGGCGGAACTGTTGACCTGTCCGATCTGGACCCCGCTACGGCACAAGCGGCCATCGATGCCCACATCGCAGCCGATCTGGATACAGACCCTACCAATGAGATCGAACTGCCCGCGGGAGGCAGCAACGGACAAGTACTCACAACCAATGGAAGTAATGGAGTGTCCTGGGCTAACATTCCAGCAACAAGCATTCTTAGGGATGCCGACAACGACACCAAAATACAAGTAGAAAAAAATCCGGATGAGGATATTATTCGGTTTCAAGTGGCTGGAACGGAAGCGGCGAATATAATCAGAAACACCATTCAAGGGACCATACAAACTGGAAACGATTCATACGGTCCTGTTGATCCATTTCAATCAGGGTGGCAGTCTTTTACGGCTACTGCCGATGCAGCAATTAAATCCATTGAGATTCGCTGTAATTTTGATAACCTGCCTGGAGGATTTACAACCAAAAGTATTCGCATTTATGAAGGAGAAGGAACCGGTGGCAGTTTATTGGCGTCGCTTGGTACTTTTACCTTAGCCAATGGATGGAACCAAATTACAGTGTCGGCCCCCATAAATATGAGCAGCGGAGCAAAATATACCATTTGGTTTAGCAACATCAGTGGTATATGTTATGGCCAATCGGGCTACGCTGGTGGGAGCAGTTCGTATGTCCAAGGCTATGATTGGTCCACACGGGTGAATTGGGCTTACTACCAAGGCCAATTCACCACATCCTCATTTGCCATTGAAAATGCGTATGCGCTTCCTACAACGGATGGCGCTAACGGACAAGTACTCACAACCGATGGCAGTGGCACCACGTCCTGGTATACGCCAATCGGCTCTCAAGACCTCAGCCTTTCCGGAAATACGCTATCGATCTCCAACGGCAACAGCGTCCTCCTGCCCATTAGTAATGATGATGACCCCACCAACGAGATCGAACTGCCCGCGGGAGGCAGCAACGGACAAGTACTCACAACCGATGGCAATAATGGAGTTTCCTGGGCAGACCTTTCAATTGCAAACACCCTTACAGATGCCGACAACGATACCAAAATTCAAGTCGAAAAAAATCCGGATGAGGATATTATTCGGTTTGAAGTGGCTGGAACGGACGCAGCGCAAATAAGCACCGTCTTTCTATTTGATGGAACCATACAAACAGCAACCGGTGGAGGAACTTATTGTTGTGGTACGACACCATCATGGCAGTCTTTTACGGCTACTGTCGATGGGCTAATCCAATCCATTGAGATTAGATACAACATATACTCGGAATTCCCAACCAAAAACTTTGCTATTTATGAAGGTGAAGGAACCGGTGGTGCTTTATTAGCGTCGCTTGGTAGTCATACGTTAAGCCATGGATGGAATCAGATTACACTCCCCACCCCTGTCGATTTAAGCAGCGGAGCAAAATATACCATTTGGTTCAGTACCGACGCTGGTATATATTATTCTACCGATAATCCTTATGGTGGTGGGCGCAGTAGTTTAAACGCAATCGCTGATTTTTCCACCCGGGTAAACTTGGGTGTCTACAAGGGACAATTAACCACTTCCTCATTGGTTATTGAAAATGCGTACGCGCTTCCTACCACAGATGGCGCCAACGGGCAGGTACTCACAACGAATGGCAGTGGAGCTGTGTCCTGGGCGGATCATCCCTGGGCTGATTCCGGTGGTAATACATACAGAATCAATGGCAATGTAGGCATCGGCACAACTACACCAACTACCAAACTTGATGTGAACGGCACCACAAAAACTTCGGCACTGCAAGTTGGGGATAACGGTACGGTTGTTTCACAAATGCGAACCGGTAGTTTTACCGTTGGTCCCCATCATTTTAATGGTACCCCCCTTGTCTATCTTGTACAAGGCATTTCCTTCGGAGGAACCTTTAGTGCCCCACCCAAGGTGTTCTGCCAACTCCGGGGTGAAACAGGCCAACTCAATTTAGACACATAGTAGTATCACCACTTTACAGGTTACAACGTCATCTTTTGCGGTAGCAATTCACAGAGAAGACCTCCCTGGTGGTGATTGGGGACAAAACCTGATTCTGGATTGGTTTGCGGTTCAGTAAAAAGCTTAGTAGCGTGGACGCCGTTGCAGCACTAACTGCATGCCTGCTCAACGCGAACAAGAAAAGATTAACCTGCAATTTTTTATTAAGAGCGTGTTTGGGAATTTCTTGTTAAGCCCAAAACGGTTCTTTTTCCGTCATTTTCCGCCTTTTTTCAGGCACTTAGCTGGGCTAGGCACCAGAAAAAACGCAAAAACTGACAAAAAAAGCCCTTGTTTTTGGCTCCAACAGAAATTCCCAAACACGCTCTAAAAAACACCACAGTAATGCGAGGTTTAAAAAATAAAATAGCCGTTTTGGTGCTTACCTGCTTTTTGGGTAGCCCAACCTGGGCCCAATTGTACAATAAGGGAACCTACGTCAAAGTGGCACCTGGTATCACCGTCAATGCCCTCAATGGTGTTATCAACTCCGACGGCGGCACCATCACCGTTGATGGCACAATAAACACGCCCGCCGACCTTACCAACGAGACCGGCGCCCTCCTGCAGGGCAACGGCCAGTACCAGGTGAGCGGCGATTGGAACGACAGCGCCAACTTCGACGCCGGCACCTCCACTGTTTTGCTGGAAGGCAATACGCCGGGCGCCCTGAACTCAGGCGGTGGCCCTTTCTACAACCTGATCCTGCATCACGATGTAACCCTCAATAACTCCATTCAAATCGAGCAGGCGCTGAGCCTGATCAATGCCGATTTCGAGCTGAACGGCTCGGTCATTACGCTGAGCCCCGGGGCAACCATGAGTGAACAGCCTGATAATACCGTCAAAGGCCCACTTGGCCACATCATCACGACCCGAAACCTCAATGCCCCCGGCAACCAAAATGTAGGCGGAATGGGCTTTGAGTTGACTACCGGCGCCGACCTCGGCTCCACCGAGATCATCCGGGCCCATGCACCACAGACCATCTTGGGCAACGCGGGCATCCTCCGGTACTTCGATGTGACGCCTTCAAACAATAGTGGCCTGAATGCCGGCATCGTCTTCCATTACGACGATTCCGAACTTAACGGAAACAACGAATCGGAACTGGACCTCTACCGAAGCGATGATGGGGGGAACTCCTGGATCTATGTGGCCGGCAACCGGGACCCGGACGCCAATACCTATACGGCTACGGGCATCGAGTCCTTCTCACGCTGGACACTTAGCAGTGGATGTCCGGTATCCACCCAGGCTGCCTGTCAGGATATAACGGTCTACCTGGATGCGACCGGACAAGCCTCCATTACTGCAGCGGAAATAGACGGTGGTAGTCTGGGCAAATGTGGCATCCAAACCACCAGTTCGAGTATTTCCACCTTTGATTGCAGCAAGCTCGGTCGCAACAATGTCACCCTGACCGTGTCCGACCTTGTCGGGGGAAGCAGCAGCTGTACCGCTGTGGTCACGATAGAGGACAATATCGCTCCGACGATCACCTGTCCGGCCAATATCACGACCGACAACGATATGGGCGCTTGCGAAGCACTCGTCACAGGCCTGGGCTATACCTCCGCCGCGGACAACTGCTCGTTGGCTGTGAATTGGACACTGGAAAAAACACCTGCTGAAACCGGCATTACAGAAACGGTTTCCGGCTCCAACGCCCTCGGATCTTCCAACATCCCGGTCGGTACTGCCACACTAACCTACACCGTTGTGGATGCCGGTAACAACTCGGCAAACTGCTCCATCAGCATCACGGTCAACGACAACACCCCGCCCGATGCCGTGTGTCAGACCCATACCGTCCAACTCGACATCCATGGCGATGCCACCATCGCCGCCGCCAATGTGGACGGGGGTAGCAGCGACAATTGCGGCATCCAGGAAATTACGGTTGCGCCCGACACCTTCGATGAGAGCAATCTCGGGTCGAACAACGTAACCCTCACGGTGACGGACGTCCATGGACACATGTCGTCCTGCAGTACCACGGTGACCGTGACCGGACGCGCTACAGCGCTGAGCTATACCGGCGCTACAGATGAACAATACTCCGACCAGGCAAGCCTCAGCGCCACCCTGCTCGATGATCTGACCGGAGACCCCATCCAGGGTCGCGAGCTCCTTTTCACCATCGGCAGCCAAACCGCCTCGGCCACGACGGATGCCAACGGTCTGGCAAGCGCCACCATCGTACTCAACCAGGCGCCGACAGGCGTCAACGGCGCCTCCTACACCGTCGATGTCGACTTCATACCGGCCGCAGGCGACTGGTTCCTCGGTTCGTTCCAAAGCCAGGATTTCGGGATCATCCCCGAAGATCCCATCGTTACCTACACCGGTGTGGTATATGTTTCCACGGGTGGGGCGAACAACAGCGAGGCCACCCTCACCTTGACGGCCACCATTCAGGATGACCCCAACGACGGCTATCCTGGCGACGTGTCCAATGCTGTGGTTCAATTCTACAACTCCGAGACCGGCGATACCATTGGCGATCCGCTCAACGTGATGCTTGTTAACCCGAACGACCCCTCCACCGGCACGGTCCTCCAAAACTGGACGGTCGACATCCAAAATAAGGACGTGGAGTCTTATGAGATCGGCATTAAGGTCTTGAGCTATTACCACCGCGAATTTGAAGCCGATGAGATCATCACCGTTTCCAGGCCGCTCAACGACTACGTCAAGGGAGGGGGTAACTTCTATCTGGAAAATTCCGAAGGGGTATATGCCGGCGACGACAACAGCGCGCTTCGGTTCAGCATCAACGGCAAGTTTACCCCCAACGGCAACAACCCCAAGGGTAAGGTTCACTTCCTGGTCGACCGCCTGGAGTCGGACGGCATCGTCCATACCTACCGCTTCAAGAGCAACAACATCCTGAGCGTAGGCATCAATTCAAGCACCAATGATGGTTGGGTAACCGGCAAGTGCAGCGTTCAGGACGTGACCGACCCGGGCAATCCCATCTCCCTGGGTGGCAACAGGACCTTCCAGGTAGAAGTGCAGGACAATGGTCAACCGGGTGCCCTCGATTCGATCGGCATCGCCGTCTACCACCAGAATGGTTCCCTCCTCTTCTCCAGCAAGTGGTCGGGCGTGCAGACCTTGCGCGACACCCTGGACAAAGGTGATATCGAGGTGTCCGCCGGCGCCCAGGCGATGAACGCGCCGCCTCAAAACGGCCCGGCAGGACTCAGCATCAAGGCGGATAAAATGACTGTTGGCGACATCCATCTCTTCCCCAACCCGGCCGTTGATCAGGTGAAACTGACCTTTGAACTGGACGCGGACATGGACATACGGTTAGAAATCGTCTCCACCAACGGCCAAATCCTTCGCAGCCAGTCAATAGCTTCGCAAAGGGGGGCAAACACCCACCGGATCGATCTGGAGGGACTGCCCGCCGGCACCTATTGGGTACGCGTCTCCGGAAAGGATATCCGATTGGCAAAACCATTAGTGATCGCAAATTGACCATATTCGTATTTCCCGGCCTCCGGTGGGAAATACGAATATTTTCTGGCAGACCTCGCTCCTGTTCCGGTCACAATCTTGTGGGTGGTTTGCGGGAAGTTTCCATGGGGATGGAATGGGAACTGACTACCATCATGCGACTCCAGCCTGTCGACAGGCCGGAGTCGCATGATGATCTTTTTAGCCCGGAATTCGAATGAAGCTGTTTTTTTAATCTCTTTCTTTTGCACCGAAAAATTCGGTAAAAGCATCACCCATGCCCGGGGAAGGGGGTAAATGCGCATATAGTTCATGTCAATGCGCATATAGTCCAAAGCCCTTTTCCCGTCTCCCTACACCTTTGCAACATCCGATTAACGACTGGCCACGCTACCAGCGCCGCGCGGTCGTCAACGTATCATTTCACCATCATTTATTTGAAAATCATGAAACATTTTCTTTGCCTTCTGAGCATGCTGCTTTGCCTGCTGTTTTTTTCAGCGGGTCTTTTTGCCCAGGTAGCCATAAACCAGGACAACTCCAACCCCAACCCCTCCGCCATGCTCGACGTCAAGAGCAGCAACAAAGGCATGCTCGTACCCCGAATGACCAGCACGCAACGTATGTCTATTGCCAGCCCTGCCACCGGCCTGTTGGTATTTGACGAAACGACCGGCGGCTTTTGGTTTTACAACGGTACCGTTTGGCAAGACTTGTCAGCCGATGCGGATACAGACCCAGCCAACGAGTTGCAAAACATCTCTGGCGTACTGGCTCAGGGCAACGACGCCGGTGGTACAGACATCACGAATCTGGGGGCTGTATCAGCGACTTCCTTTGTCGGCGACGGTTCGGGGTTAACGGGTACCCCCGACAACCAAAACCTCAGTCTTAGCGGTACTACACTGAGCATCGAGGATGGCAACAGCGTGAATTTGGCCACCCTTCCCGGCGACAACCTCGGCGACCACACGGCTGCGCAGAATCTTAAACTCAACAGCAACTGGCTCTCCGGTGATGGTGATGACGAAGGTGTTTTTGTGGATTCAAATGGCAATGTCGGTATTGGTACTGCCACGCCCAAGGAAGCCCTGCACGTCAACGGCGACTATTACGGCAAAGGACACATCTGGCTGCATGCCTATGAAGGCGACGGCAATTCGGGTACTGCCTACGTGCAGGCGCGCGACGATTCGGGCACTTCCAGCATCGGCATGCAATTGCGCACCCAAAATGGCGGGAGCATTGTAAATGCGCTTGCCATCGCGCCTTCCGGCACTGTTAGTACTTCCGGCAATGTCGGCATCGGCACCACCACGCCGGACGCAAGACTGGATGTTGGCGGCGGCAACATTGCGCTTAACGGTGGCTGGCTTTCCCGTGATGGTGACAACGAAGGTGTATTTGTCGCCTCCGATGGCAATGTCGGCATCGGCGCCAGTAACCCAATAAACAGGTTGGCAGTAACCGAAAATGTATCAGGAACCAATCTTGGCCCTTCCAATTATGTTGCGCAACTTCGGAATACAAATACAAATGGAACCGTGCAACAAGGCGTCATGGTGCTTGTATTTGATGCGAACCTTTCCGGTGAACCGGGCAATGGCAACTGGATTCAGTTTGTACAGAATAATATCGTCTCCGGCAAAATCGAAAACAACAGCAACGGCAATGCCCAGTACGCAACCACCGGCGCGGATTACGCGGAATCGTTGGAACGCCTGGATCACGACGAAGAGATTGCCGACGGCGAAGTGGTGGGCGTGTTCGGCGGCAAGATCAGCAAGCGCACCGAAGGCGCCGATTGGGTAATGGCCGTGAGCGACAATGCAGCGGTGCTCGGCAATGCAATTTATGACGGCACGGAAGAAAATTACGAAATCGTCAGCTTCATCGGCCAGGTGGGCGTGCAGGTGCGCGGCACAGTGAAAAAAGGCGATTACATCGTCGCATCCGGACTGAATGACGGTACTGCCATCGCGGTGTCGCCGCAAGCCATCACACCGGAACAGGGCAACCGCATCGTCGGCCGCGCCTGGGAATCGAAGGCGAGCGAAGCCGTCGCGCGCGTCAACACCGTGGTGGGTCTGCCGGAAGCAGCCTCCACTACAATGGCTTTGTCCAAACGCGTTGAAGCGCAAAAAGAAGCGATCATTACGTTGAAAGCGCAGGTTGCTGCGCTTCAAGCCCAAAATGTTACGCTAACCAGCCAGAACAGCGCTTTTGAACAACGCTTTGAACAACTTGAAGCAGCTTTTTACCAACGACAAACCGAACGTTCGAGCAGCCGCAAATAAAACAAGCCGTAATGAAAAATCTTTTTCTAAGTTGCATACTCAGTACCCTTTTCGCGCAGTTGGTACAGGCCCAAAGCCAGGTTAACGCCGCGGACCTCTCCGTATTCCCCGGCACCTATTTTATTTCCCTGAATGGGATAGTAAACACCAACGGTGGTACCATCACCATCGACGGCACGCTGCGTACCCCCGGCGACCTGTCGAATTCCGCCGGCGCCACCCTTCAGGGCAGCGGCCAGTACCACATCGGTGGTGACTGGACCAACAGCGCCACCTTCAATGCCGGTTTATCCACCATAACTTTTGAGGGCGACCAAAACAGCACTGTTACTTCCGGCAGCGACGCCTTTTACAGCATACAGCTCAACAAATTGGCTGCCGACCTCTTGCCGGCCGACAACATGAACATCACCAATACACTCGACTTTCAGGCAAGTGAAAACTATGTCGTTCTGACCGACTTTAATCTCCAGGCCGGGGCTATTCTCGGCTATGAAGCATCCCGGCATGTGCGCACTACGGGTACCGGATTTCTGATTCGCACCGTGGGCGCATCCCCGGTGGTGTTTCCCGTCGGCAACACGGGCTACAATCCCGCTACCCTGACCAATGCGGGCGCCAGCGACCAATACCACGTGCGGGTCGCCGAAAATGTGTTAAACGGCGGCTATTCCGGCAGTGCATACCTTACCGACGCTGTAGACCGCAGCTGGTTTGTGGAAGAAGCCACCCCAGGTGGTTCCGACCTGACGCTGGACCTGCAGTGGAACGGCAGCGAAGAACTTGCCGGCTTCGACCGCACCGTGGCCTATGTATCGCACTTCGACGGCGGCAGCTGGGACGATCAGGCTACATCGGCTGCCACCGGCGCCGATCCTTATTCCCTGAGTCGTACAGGCATCACTGCACTTTCGCCTTTTGCCGTACTGGGCGCCAATTTTCAACCCACGATCGATATCCTGGGTCAGATCCTGTGGAAGGGCGACGGCTTCACCGGAGTGCAAGACGCCACTGTGCATGCCAGTGGCGACCTGAATGGCATCACATCTACCGATGTCAATGGTAACTATAGCCTCAGCCTGGCCGGAAACGGCAATGTTTCAATTGCACCAACAAAAACGATCAACCTGCTCAACGGGGTGAACGTAGGCGATGCCCTGGCCATCCAGCAGCATTTGGTGGGCATCAACCCGATCAGCGACCCGTATGCCTGGATCGCCATGGACGTTAACCGCGACGACAAGATTTCCACCTTCGACGCCGTCCTGATTCGCCAGGCCCTGCTTGGCAACCCACAGGCGCTGAAGATTTTCAACAAATCCTGGCGCTTCGTGCCCCAGGCCTACTCGCTGGCCCTGCCGCCCTGGGGTTTTCCCGAGCAGATCGACCTGACGGGGGTGGTCAGTAATCAAACCGGTCAGGATTTCTATGGCGTGAAGATCGGCGACGTGATCGCCACCTATGCCAATCCGGCCAATTTCGGGGCGGGTATGGCGCCTTTAGTCTTGCACGTGCAGGATCAAAACCTGGAAGCCGGGCAAGACCTGGAGGTAAGTTTTTCAGCCGACTACCTGCAAGATGTGGCAGCCTGGCAATTTGGCCTGCAGTTCAATCCGCAATACCTCGACCTGCAGGCCGTAGAACCACTCACCGCACTGCCCTTAAACGCAGACAACTTCAGTCTTTCGGACGATGCGATTCGGGCAGTCTGGACATTTCCCGGCGGCTCCGAACTGGAGGAAGGCTCGACTTTGTTCCGCCTGCGGTTTAAAGCACTGGCCTCTGGTGTGCGGCTGAGCGATGTGCTGAGCCTGGAAAGTTCTATCCTTCCCGGTGTCGTTTTTGATCGAAACCTGCAACAGGCCCCGGTAGCCTTGCAGTTTAACCAAACCACAAGCACCGGTGCATTAGCCGATGTCGTACAATTGTTTGAAAACTGGCCCAATCCATTCATTGATAAAACGACCATCGCATTTATGTTGCCACCTGGCGGCGGCTGCGACGTGCTATTGCGCATTTACGATACTGCAGGCCGGGAGTTATGGCGCACCAACAAATATTACCCTGGCGGCTACAACACCGAGCAGGTACAGCTGGGCGCCACAGCAGCTTCCGGGGGCTTGTTTTATGAATTGACTACGCCGTTTGGTACGCAGGCAAAACCAATGGTAAAGACTTCGCGATAACGTATTCTATAGATTTTTATAGAGAATTTATTGAAAAAATTGTGGCTGGACACAGGCTTTACTATGCCAGGTGCCGGATTCTAGGATGCTGCATCTGGCCATCCATGCCTTTGTAGGCAATCAGTTCCCCTTGAGGTCAGGTATCGTCTGCTATATTGATAATGCGGCTGTCTTTTTACCGAATTTGAGCAGGTGTTTTGACGCTTCAAGCGGCGCGATATTTGCCAGACCGTAATTCGCTGAACCCGGCTACATTTGTCTGTGCTTTTCTTCCGCCATATCCGGTCTGTCTTATTTACCCTGGCAGTGGTTTGGGGTGGAACCTTATTTTTGCAGGCGCAACATGCCGGCCCGGCCCTGGAAACGCTGACGGTGGAAGACGGGCTCTCACAGGGTTATGCGAACACCTTTTTTCAGGATAGGGAAGGGTTTATTTGGATCGGTACGCGGAATGGTTTAAACCGCTATGATGGCTTTCGGTTCAAGGTGTTCGGTTATGATCCGCTTGACCCGTATTCAATTTCGAGCAGCCATATTAATTCTATTCAGGAATCTGGCGACTTTCTCCTGTTTGGCACCAACGAAGGCTTAAATCTGTTTCACAAAAAAAGCCAGCGTTTTTATCGGTTACACGCTACGGACGATTTTGACCGAATATTGCAACATGCGAAGTTCTACAATATTTCCGTGGATGAAGACGGCCGGGTATGGTGCCGGGTTTATATGGATAAAAATCACCCCATGCTTGTCCGGATTAAGCTCCAGATGCCGCTGTCTGAAATCAAAAACGTCACGCCGGAAAACCTTACCGTTTCTGCTTACAAAACATGGGATAACAATGGCGCCGGGATCAATTCTTTTAAAGCGTTAGGCAGTAAAATTTGGGCTGTTTCAAAACGGCAAATTTTTAGCATTGACACCAAAACGGAACGCCTGGAATACCTCGACGTTCACTTGCCGAAACCATTCAATGCTTCCGATGCTTCTGGCGGCGCTGTTTGGTACTTTGCCGTTGACGGAATCGGCCGGCTTTCAGGAACGGACTGGAAGTGGTGGGAAACAGATTTCCAGCCCAGGTCTATTTTATTTTTGGAAGATTCCCGCACGCTTTTGGTGCTTTCAGACAATAAGGTACTGCGATTTGATGAACAGGCCTTGACCAAGAAACAGATCCAGGCAGCGGATGCGGAAATATTGTTGGAAGCCGAAAAAGGAACGTTTATCGCTGCATTCCGCGACCGTTCCGGCTTGCTCTGGTTTGGCACCAACGGCTTTGGGCTGTTTAAGTATGCAGCGACGAAAAACCGCTTCAAAATCTATCTCGGGGGGTATTCGATCAAAGTGCCTTTGGCCGTTGACAGAGCTGGACATTTTGGTTATTATGCACCAATAGCCAAAGAGTGGATTTTTTCGTCGCCGGAACATAGTTATAATACTACCTCAAAACGCTTTAATCCGTTTACCCGTCTGTTCGTCGACCATATGGGCAGGGAATGGCTGTTTACGCCGGAAGGGAAAGGGCTGATGCTATACTGCCAATCGGGCAACAAAGGGGACTGGGAACAAATCGGTGCTTTACCCGGTCCTTACAAACCTTATTTTGCTTTATCCGCTGATACGAATGGTGCAATTTGGATTGCTTTCAACCAAAGTTTGTTCAAATTAAAGTCATCGGGACAACTTGACGGAACATTCGGCTTTGCCGACAAATTGACTAATTCAAACCGCATTACCGCCCTGCAACGAACACAAGGCGGCGTGTGGTGGATCGGTACAGACAATGGTTTACTTCAGGCTGTGCCCGAAAAAACGGGTTTTACATTCAAGATGTTCTACGTAAAACCAGGCAACAGTCAGGGCATTCAAAATAACTTCATCACCAGCCTGCTCACCGATCCGCAACAGGATCACATACTCTGGATCGGCACCCAGGGTGGCGGCATGAGCCGCCTGGATACCCGCCGTATGGCGTTCGGGCATTTCAATACGCGAACGGGATTCCCGGATAATGTGGTGTACGGCATTTTAGCCGATAATGACGGGCATCTGTGGATAAGTACAAACAGGGGGTTGGTACGCTTCGACACCAAAACACAGGCCCTGAAACAATATACCGTGGAAGACGGCTTACCGACTGATGAATTCAACGTCTGGGCTTATGCAAAAAGCCCGGACGGATCCTTGCTTTTCGGCTCGGTGAAAGGATTGGTCGCTTTCAACCCAAGGAATTTTTCCGATAATCCGGTCGTCCCCCGGGTGGTATTTACGAGCCTGGAAATCAACAATCGCAGGGTAGTTTTTGGCGATTCTACCGGCTTGCTAAACCAGGCTATCGAATTTGTAAAAGAAATAAAAATACCCTTTGCTCAAAACAGTATTGCGCTGGAATTTGCTGCGCTGGAATTCACAGCACCTACCAAAAACAGGTACCGGTATTATCTGAAAGGTGCCGAACCCGAATGGGCACATACCTCGGCGGACCACCGGGCGAGTTACCTGAATCTTGCGCCGGGCCGGTACACCTTTATAGTCAAAGCCTGCAATAACGACGGTGTCTGGAGCGATGTGCCGACTATTTTAACCTTCACAGTGTTGCCACCCTGGTACCGTACCTGGTGGGCTTATCTGTTTTATGCTATTTTCCTGGGTGGAGGGGCTTTCCTTTTTTACCGATACCAGGTACGGCAACAATTGGCGCGTGCAGAACACCTGCGCCTGAAAGAGCTGGACGCTTTTAAGTCGAGGTTGTTCACCAATATCACCCATGAGTTCCGAACACCACTAACGGTCATTCAAGGCATGGCAGGTGAGCTGGCAACATACAGCAAGGAGAAACCGGGCAGCCGTTTCTGGCAGGCCAGTCAGCTTATTCGGCGCAATAGCGACGCGCTGCTGGGCCTGATCAACCAATTGCTCGACCTGGCCAAACTTGAGGCCAACGCGATGACCTTGCATCTCACCGAAACCGACCTGGTTCCATTTATTAAATACCTGACCGGCAGCTTCGAATCCTTGGCTGGCGGAAAGGATGTTCAGGTACACCTGTTTTGTTCAATAGATTCCATCCCCATCGCTATCGATAAAAATCAGGTGCAAACGATCTTGACCAACCTGCTTTCCAATGCCCTGAAATTCACACCGGCCAACGGCGACATCGATATCCGCCTGGAAAAAATTGCCGATTGGCAAAACCAGCTTGGGCCAGAATATTTTCAGGCCGTTACTCCGGCAGCGGAATCATCAACCGAATGGGTATCTATCCAGGTACGCAATACCGGTCCCGGCATCGAAGCGGCACAGCTGCCGCATATTTTCGACCGTTTTTACCAGGCCGACCATGCGGAAAGCCGAAGTGGTATGGGTTCTGGAATCGGCCTGGCCCTGGTCAAGGAACTGGTTCAACTGATGCAGGGCGCCCTTGCAGTTAAAAGCACACCCGGTGCGGAAACGGAGTTTGTTGTAGTCTTGCCGGTGGTACAGGCGCCAGAAAAAGACATATTGTCTGATTTTTCAATCACAACGCCTACACCAGCGCCCATCGGGATGTCGGGCGCCGAACCATTACCAGCCAGTATGGTCACGCCGGAAACTTCGGGTGATGTGCCCAGCCTGTTGATTATTGAAGACAATGCCGATGTGCTGCATTATATCACCGCCTGTGTGGAAGGTGCATATCAAATAACAACGGCGCCCAATGGCCAGCAAGGTGTCGATCAGGCTCTGGAAACCGTTCCGGATATCATCATCAGCGACATTATGATGCCCTTGAAAGACGGTTTCGAGGTAGTCGACACGCTAAAAAATGACACGCGCACCAGCCATATACCGATCGTCCTGTTAACGGCAAGAGCCGACCTCGGTTCCCGCATCAAAGGCCTGGAGCGCGGCGCCGATGCCTATCTTGCAAAACCATTTGATAAAACGGAACTGTTGGTACAACTCCGAAATCTGCTTGAGCTTCGACGCAAACTACAGGCGCGCTATGCCAACGGGACCGCTATCTCCGGTGAACAGCCGAAAACAAGCCGGGAAGTATTTCTGGAAGATGCCTTTATCCAAAAAGTGCAGGCTGTCATGGAAGTTCATATGCAGGATGAAGACTTTGACGTTCCTGGTTTGTGCAAGGCCCTTGCCATGAGCCGTACCCAACTGCACCGCAAAATGAAAGCGCTTACCGGCAAATCTGCCACCCACTACATCCGTTCCGTCCGCCTGCAAAAAGCCCGGCAACTGTTAAGCACCACCGATATGACCGTTTCGGAAGTTGCTTTTGAAGTTGGCTTTCGGAATTTACCCTACTTCTCCACCTCTTTCACCGAAGAATTCGGCCAACCGCCCAGCAGCCTGAAAAAATAGGCCTTCAGCATCTTTCAGAGGCGGTTTTCTTGCATTTGGAACATATCCGAAAACATTTGGAACATATCCGAAAACACGGAATATGGCCGGGCCAGCACTTTTGTGTCATCCTCCCATTGAAGTTGTAACGGCTGAACTCAAACACTGCTGGCTACCCTGTGCGGCATCTGTTCAGACGGCATTTTGAATCATTAAAATCTGAACACAATGTTTAAAAAACCCAACCTAATTCGGCTGTACGCGCTGCTGTTTTGCAGCTTGCTTTTTGCTGCACAGTTATCGGCACAGGTAAGCATTAACCAGGACAATTCGAACCCGGACCCGTCGGCAATGCTCGACATCAAGAGCAATGCAAGGGGTTTGCTGATCCCGCGCCTGAGTTCGGTACAACGCGCCGGCATCGCAGCGCCCGCCACCGGCCTGATGGTGTACGATATTACAACAAATTCATTTTGGTTCTACAACGGAACAGCCTGGAAGGAGATAACCCTCAATACCGATAACCAGATGCTCAGTCTGACGGGCACCACGCTGGCCATTGAAGACGGCAACTCCGTTGACCTTGCCGGCATCGATACGGATACGGACGATCAAACGCTTAGTCTGAGCGGTACCACACTGACTATCGCCGATGGCAACTCGGTCGATCTGGCCTCTATTGATACGGACACGGACACCGATGACCAAAACCTTTCGTTGACGGGCACCACGC
This sequence comes from Lewinellaceae bacterium, assembly GCA_020636075.1. Lineage (GTDB taxonomy): Bacteria > Bacteroidota > Bacteroidia > Chitinophagales > Saprospiraceae > M3007. The sequence continues at coordinate 38,102 of JACJYO010000005.1, forward strand.
TGGCCATTGAAGACGGCAACTCCGTTGACCTTGCCGGCATCGATACGGATACGGACGATCAAACGCTTAGTCTGAGCGGTACCACACTGACTATCGCCGACGGCAACTCGGTCGATCTGGCCTCTATTGATACGGACACTGACACCGACGACCAGAACCTTTCGCTGACGGGCACCACGCTGGCCATTGAAGACGGCAACTCGGTTGACCTTGCCGGCATCGATACGGATACGGACGATCAAACGCTCAGCCTCAGCGGTACCACACTGACTATCGCCGACGGCAACTCGGTCGATCTGGCCTCCATCGATACCGATACGGACACCGATGATCAAAACCTTTCGTTGACGGGCACCACGCTGGCCATTGAAGACGGCAACTCGGTTGACCTTGCCGGCATCGATACGGATACGGACGATCAAACGCTCAGCCTCAGCGGTACCACACTGACTATCGCTGACGGTAACTCGGTCGATCTGGCCTCTATTGATACGGACACTGACACCGACGACCAGAACCTTTCGTTGACGGGCACCACGCTGGCAATTGAAGACGGCAACTCGGTTGACCTTGCCGGCATCGATACGGATACGGACGATCAAACGCTCAGCCTCAGCGGTACCACACTGACTATCGCTGACGGTAACTCGGTCGATCTGGCCTCTATTGATACGGACACTGACACCGACGACCAGAACCTTTCGTTGACGGGCACCACGCTGGCAATTGAAGACGGCAACTCCGTTGACCTTGCCGGCATCGATACGGATACGGACGATCAGACGCTCAGCCTCAGTGGTACCGTCCTGAGCATCGAAGGCGGCAACTCCGTCGACCTGGGAACACTTCCAGGGGATAACGACTGGACACTCAGCGGCAGCGACCTGTACAATGCCAACGCCGGAAATGTCGGTATCGGCACCGCTTCGCCCGATGCCACAGCCCGACTGCACCTGGATATCGGGAGCAGTTTCAATCAAGGTTTTTTGGTCACTGGAGATGCAAGTGGTTCAGCTACAGTACCCAACCTGGGTGCCGGAAACCGAATGATGTTTTACCCGGGAAAAGCGGCTTTTCGGGCAGGGCGGGTTACCGGCACGCAATGGGACCAGGCAAATACCGGATTCCGTTCTACCGCTTTTGGGACCAATACCACTGCCAGCGGAGTTTCATCAACTGCCATGGGCGAGGGGACGACAGCAAGCGATAGCTATTCCACGGCCATGGGTAGGAATACAATTGCCGGCGCAACGGCATCAACAGCCATGGGTGAACAAACCACTGCCAGCGGCTATGCTTCCACGGCCATGGGCAGTTTATCCACTGCCAGCGGATTTGCGTCAACAGCCATGGGCGAACAAACAACTGCCAGCGGCTATGCCGCTGCGGCCACAGGTTTTCTTACAACTGCAAGCGGTAATTATTCAGTTGCGCAAGGCGATCATACCAAAGCTACCGGTACACTTTCAACAGCCATAGGTAAAAATATTGAGGCCCGGGGCGACTATTCCGTAGCCATTGCGCTCAACGACCAAAATGGCACGGTTGTCACCAAGGACAACACCATGGCAATCATGGGCGGGAATGTCGGCATCGGCACGACTAACCCCAATGCCACAGCCAGGCTGCATGTGAACCTGGGAAGCAGTACAAGTGACGGCTTTATGGTATCCGGCACGTTTGATAATGCTGCAACGTCGCCTAATTTGAGTTCGGGGAGCTACATGATGTTCTATCCTGGGAAAGCGGCTTTCCGGGCAGGCCTGATTTATGCGAATGGTACACAATGGAATGATGTAAATGTCGGATACATATCGACAGCATTTGGTAATAATACCCTTGCAAGTGGCAATTATTCAACTGCCTTTGGCCGTGATACCAAAGCAACCGGTGCTCTTTCAACAGCCATGGGAGAACTATCTACCGCTAGTGGTGATTATTCAACTGCTTTGGGGGCAAATGCTGTTGCAAGCGGAAACTATTCAACTGCATTTGGCAATAGTACATTAGCCAGCAATGGCTCTTCAACTGCCTTCGGTCGTAATACCCAAGCAACCGGTGCTATTTCAACAGCCATGGGAGGACAAACTACCGCCAGCGGCGATTATTCAACTGCCATGGGTAATCAAACCACAGCCAGCGGTCTTTACGCAACAGCAATGGGCTTTAAAACGAAAGCCACCGGCGACAACGCACTGGCCATAGGTGAGAATATTGAAGCCCAGGGAAGCCACTCCATAGCCATAGCACTCGACAATCAAGCCGGAACAGTTGTTTCGCAGAATAATACCATGGCTATTCTGGGCGGCGATGTCGGAATCGGTACAGCCAACCCGCAATCAAGGTTCCATGCCGAAGGCCCGGCCAACGGTGCCGGAGATTCGGATTTTGTAGCTATTATTAGAAACACGCAAACCAGCGCCCTTAACGGCACGCGCTACAACGGCTTGAAAATACAAGCAGGGAAAACCCTAAACAACAATGCTGACTCCCGCATGATCGCCTTTTACCGCACTGATAATATTGAGATCGGATCCATCCGCCAAAACAATTCCAATACCGTCAGTTACAACACCAGCTCCGATATCCGCCTGAAACAGCATATCGTGCCGACGCATTATTCCATCGCCGATCTGATGCGGGTCGAGGTGCGGGATTATGAATTCCGCGCTGAGCCCGGCCAGCCGCACACCGGTTTTATTGCCCAGCAATTGTACGAGGTGTATCCGCATGCAGTCGCCAAAGGCAGCGACGATGTGAAAACCAACCCCTGGATGGTCGACTACGGCCAGATGACACCGCTCCTGGTCAAGGCAATCCAGGATCAACAGGCTATCATCGAAGCGCAGAAACTGGAGATCGATGCCCTCAAAGCGCAAAATGCCAACCTGGTCAGCCAAAATGCGGTTTTTGAAAATCGTTTTGAGCAAATGGAGACCGCGCTGAAGAGTATACAGGCAGGGGCATCAGGCCATGGTGTTATCGCCGGGCAGAAGTAAGTGCCGACAGCATTTTCCTTCGAGATTAACCGCCACAAGACAACGGAGGGCACTGAGTTTTCCTTTCTAAAAAGTTTTACTCGGTGCCCTCTGTGTCTTCGTGGTGCATAAAAATCTCGCCATGCGCAACATAAAATTTACAGTACTTCTGCTGCTGTGTGCAGGCTGGAGTTACGGCCAGCAATCCTTCCAAATTGCTGGTGGCCGGATGAACATCAGCAACGGCACCAGCCTTGTTTTGAAGAAAAACCATTTGGAAAAACAACTCCGGTTCGGATGATACCGGTACGGGCAGCGTGCTATTCTCCGGCGATGCAACCGGAATCAATATCGGCGGAAGTAGCGCCACCCAGTTTTCCAAGTTGATTATCGATAACCCCAACAACGTGTTTGCGGAGCAAAACATGGCCGTTACGCAGGAATTGAACTTCCAAAACGGCAAGCTGGATTTGCAAAATGCCAACCTCACCCTGGCCGGCAACACCACCAACCTCAGCCCCGATCGCTATGTGAAAACCTCGGGCACAGGCGTTGTGATCCGGGGGCTGACTACCGGAGCCGAATACCTTTTTCCCGTAGGAAATTCCAGTTACAACCCTTTGGTATTGCAGGACCCATCCGGCGGCTCGAACCAGTTCGCGGTGCGGGTCGCGGATGCGGTGCTGGCCGACGGCAGTTCTGGCGCAGTGCTGACAACTGACGCCGTTGCGCGCAGCTGGTATGTTGGGGGTACTGGCGGTGAATACCCGGATTTGCAGATCCGTGCCGGCTGGAGCAGCCCGGATGAGTTGCCCGGCTTTGACCGCAACGCCGCCTACCTGGCCCGCTACACCGGCAGCAACTGGGATCTGCTGCCGGCCATTCCGGCATCTGGCGCCGATCCGTACACACTGGCGCGCACAGGCGGCTCGGTACCGGCAATTTATGCCGTGCTGAGTGGCGATATCACCCCGCCTTCGGCACTTTGCCAGGACATTACGGTTGAGCTCGATGCTACCGGCATGGCAAGCATCACAGCTGCCCAGATAGACGGTGGTTCCAGTGATGTCAATGGCATTGTTTCCTATGTATTGGATGTGTCGGAATTTTCCTGCACCAATGTGGGCATCAATATAGTAACGCTAACACTGACCGATCCGGCAGACAACAGTTCCACTTGCACGGCTACGGTCACCGTTGCGGATAATCTTGCGCCTTCAATTAATTTGGAAGCAGAAGCGTTTTTGTGGCCGCCCAATCACAATTACGTGACCATACCAGTTGAGGATATGGTGGCAGATGTGACGGACAACTGCGCCGGGTTGACTATTGCCGATGTAGTGATCAGCTACGCCACCAGCGACGAACCGGAGGATGCCCCGGGCGGCGGCGACGGCAACACGCTCGACGATATTCTCATTGATGCAGATTGCCAGGCTGTATCCTTGCGCAAAGAACGCATGGGCGGCGGAAATGGCCGGGTATATACGGTTCATCTTGAACTGACCGACGTCCATGGAAATACTGCCAAGGCCCAGTACCTGGCCAAAGTCAAAAACAACAACGGCAACAATGGAACGGCTATCGACGACGGGCCGGCATATTCGGAAAGCTGCGGTGTAAACCAAAGCATAGTGCGCGAACAGGGAACTGATCCGGCAACTTATTTGAGAAGGAAAAACTTAGAAACCAAATCCGGGCAGCAAAACCCAACGGATGATACATCCTTGGCAAATCTTAGGATTTCTCCAAACCCGTTTGCAATGCAGACGACTATTCGTTTCAGGTTGCCGATGACCTGCGGTGTTCAGTTGGAAGTGTATGATCTGGAGGGTAAACAACTGCGCACGCTGGTATCCGGCGCTCTGGAAGCCGGCGCCTATTCGGTGGATTGGGACGGCAAGTCGGGCAGCGGATATGAGCTGCCTGAGGGTAATTATCTCCTGCGGTTGATCACCGGACAAGAAATCCGGATGAAACAAGTTGTGCTCATCCGGTAAGTTTTGAAGCCATTCCCGGATTTGTATGATTACTAAAGAAAACACATAGAAAATGTGTCTATTACTGGAGACCAACTATGGAATTTCAAACAAGATCTAAAACTGAAATTATGCAAGATCCAACCATTCCATCTTATACATACGAAAAATTGAAAAGCTATAGTGGCTATAATATCGCAAAACCCAAACTATACACACCATCAACAATTGAGGATATAGTTTTGTTAGTTAAATTTTTCAACAAAAAAAATATAAAGTTTTCAATGTCCGGCTCTTGTTTGTCTTTTGATAAACATTGTCTAAATCAACATCGTGTTATTTCCACTAGAAACCTGTCTTATATAAAATTAAACCTCGACAAGAATTTAATTACCGTAGGTGCAGGCACGACCTGGCAAGCGGTGGTAAGTGAATTGTCTAAATACGGTTTTGTTCCATATATCACCCCGTCTTCCGGATATATAACAGTAGGGGGCTCAATATCCTGCGATACCTATAGCCAATTTACCCCGGGTTATGGCAGAGAAAGTAGATGGGTAAAGTCCTTGAAAGTCATCACAACAAATGGGTCGATAATAAAATGTAGTAGAAATTCTCATTCGGATCTATTTTATGCTTTGATGGGCGGGCTTGGCATAATTGCCATTATTTATGAAATTGAATTTGAAGTAAAATATGTAGGCCCAAATCCTGCTGTCTTTACTACTGCGTACTTTGAAGATGGTTATAAAAATATTTCTTTAATTAAAAAAGATACACTGTTTCCTTTTCAGAAAGAAGAACAGCCGGGAGCAGGGGTTGTGATTTATAATCACAAGAGCAATTACAGGACCTTTTATGTAAAACACTATTGGGGGTGTAGCAAAAAAACAATCACTAGTATTATTCACCGCAGAAATGGTTTTATTCGAATATTAGGAGGTGTTTTGATGCGTGTATTTCCCGGCCTGGCATCTAAAATGTGGAACGCCCTGAAAAGAAGCACAGACAAAAAGCCAAATAAACAAGCCACCTACATATATCCGCCGGATGAATTACTTTTTTTCATGGATGCCGACTATGCGAGTAAATCCCTGGCCAATAAGGTTGGCATAAACACCAATGTTTTACAGCAAAGTTTCATCATTCCTTGTAAGGATGAAAGTGCTTCCTCCGAAGATACAATCCGCTTTATTACTTACTGTTTGAAAGAAATGAAGAAAAAAGGCATAGAACCTGCAATGATCGATATCGGGTTTTTGCCTGCAGGCGACCGAAATGCTTTCAATCTCAACCCTGCTACGTCCGGATATTTATTTTCTATCGCGGTGGAAGGTTCCGCTATTCGATCGCATGAAGTATTACACAGTCTATTTAACCTGTTTGCCCGGATTTGTTTTGAAGAATACAATGGGAAAATTCATCTGACCAAAAATATTTTATGCTCAAAAAGTTTATTGCATAGAATGTATGCTGACGAAATTGATAATATTCAATCCATCAAATTGAAATACGATCCTAAATTATTATTGCAAACAGATTTCTTTACAAGTTATTTGAGTTATAACAAAATCGAAAAAATACGCAGCCGAATATCCGCTGTAACAAATTCTGAGGAGATGGATGGGTTCTTAAAATGACTCGTGCGAATCAGGGGTAAAACTGACACATTACCGTATATATTGAATTTTTGGGCTCTAATTATGTGAAATATGCCCAAAGCACTTGTCATGTTTATTGTTGTTCAGCGCACAACGAATTGACAACTATCCCTCAAAATTTGGAATAATTCAAGTCTCAGCGGTACTAAAGCATCACCGCCAGCGCCTTTTCTTTTAATTCGCCGGCCAATTGGATAAGTGCCGTTCCGTTGCTTCCGTTTTCTGCCTGTTGCTCGATAGCGTAAGCGATCTCGGCGATTTGCTCCAGTCCTACATAACGGAATTGACTTTTGAGGTCATGGGCAATAATGGACACCTGTTCCAGATCTCCTTTTTCCAGGCAATTTTGCAATTGCTCTATGTGCACCGGCATTTGCGTTTTAAACAAGGAAAGGTATTGTTGTACCTTTTTTTCATCATTGGCCAAAAGGGCTTTCAATTTTGACCGGTCAATCCTGAGTTGATTGTTGGTCAATGCATCTATTTTTTCCAATAATTGGATCTCATCAACCGGTTTAGTCAGCACATCGTCCATTCCGGCCTCTTTGCATTTTGCCAGTTGTTCCGGTAGGGCATTGGCTGTTACGGCGAGTATGGGGATCTGTTTCCATTTTGGGTTTTCAGAATCCCGGATGGCTACGGTGGTTGCATAGCCGTCCATGACGGGCATTTTAATATCCATCAGAATAAGGTCATACTCCTGCTCTTCTAATTGCTCCAAGGCTATTTTCCCGTTTCCGGCGATATGTACAGCTGCGTCGGGAATGTGTTTTTTCAATATTTCCGTTATGATCTGCTGGTTCAATTCATGGTCTTCCACAAGCAGTATTTTCAATGCTGAAAAATGGAAGTCGGCAGTCGTTCCCTTTTTTTCTATGCCATCCTGGGCCGCATTTTCAAACGGCACTTCGAAAAAGAGCTTCGTGCCGGCCCCCAGTTGGCTTTCAATGTGTAAGGTGCTGCCGTGCAACTCCACCAATTGCCGGGCGATGCCAAGACCAAGTCCCGTACCAGACGCTGAAGAGCCGTGATCACCTGCCTGTTGGAAGCGTTCAAAAATCGTCTCGATCTGGTTTTCCGGAATGCCGATGCCTGTGTCACCGACTTCAAATCGGAAGTTTGCTCTATTTTCCGGTCCTGCGGTTTCCTGTATGCTGAGCCAAACTTTTCCCTGCTCGGTAAACTTTATAGCATTGGCCAAAAGGTTGGTCAATATTTGCAACAGGCGGACCGGGTCGCCCATCAATAGTGGATCCTTATCGGATATAGTATCCAGATAGAATTCCAGCCCTTTTTCTTCTGCCTTGAACCGGAAATTGTTGTTCAACTGGTCAACAATTTCAGTGAGCCGGAAAGGTTTATTGGCCAGCGTGAATTTACCCGCCTCCAGTTTTGTGTGGTCCAGCAGATCGTTGATAATAGCCAGCAGATTTTGAGAAGACTGCCGGATGGCGGAGATGTATTTCGATGGCTTATCGCTGATGCCGGCATCCTGGGCCAAGTTACTCAAACCGATTATGGCGTTCATAGGGGTCCTGATTTCATGGCTCACTTCGGCAAGGAAGCGGGTTTTGTACTCGGCCTGCTGCTCAGCCAGGGCTTTTTCCCGTTTCAGCGCCAACTGGTACTGCCGGCTTTTGAATATGGCGTAACCAATTGAAACAGCCATTAAGGCCAGCAAGGACTTGAACCACAGTGTTTGCCAAAAAGCAGGTGTGATAGCCAACTGAATATTCAGGCCGTCTTTGTTCCAAACGCCATCGCTGTTCGATGCCATGACCTGAAAGGTGTATTGGCCGGGGTCTAAATTGGTATAATTCATTCTATGTTCAGTCCCCAAATCCCGCCAGTTTTTATCAAAGCCGACCAGCCTGCATTTGTATTTATTGGCTTGCGGGTTGATATAATGCAGCGCAGAAAATTCAAAGCTGATATCATTTTCATTGTGGGACAGAATAATCAATTTGGTATCTTCAAATGCCTGATCCAACAGATACGACTCGGCTTTCACCTTGAAATCTGTCAAAATCACATTGGGCACAATTGGGTTTTGACGGATATGCTGTGGATGGAAGGAAAATATGCCATTGATCGTTCCAAGGAAAATGGCGCCGTCGGCTGCCACATGTTTGGCTTTTGATTGAAAGTAAAGCGCTTCTTTGGGAATTAAAAAATTGTAAAAGGTATCCTTGCTTTGGTCAAACCGGGCAAAAAACCGGTTGCCGCTGACCCATACCTGATCGTTTTTGTCCATGAAAACGGATTGTAACTCGTTTTCCAACATGCCTTCCTTTTTCCCGTATATCCCGAATTTCTTCGTGTGAATATTGTAGTTGGTCAACCCATACAAGGATGCTATCCATATATTTCCGTCTTTCCCTATTGCAATGTCTTTAATTACCCCTTCCAGCACATCTTTATTATCAGGATCCGGGAGAAACAATTCAAACTTTCCGGATTTCTTGTCGAACCTGCCCAGACTGTTTGAGTAGGTGTAGTACAACCAAATCTCGTCGTCTCCATATTGATCAAAAATGATAAAGCGGTTGGAGGAAACTTCAGGAATATCACGCCTGGGATAGAACCATTGTCGTTCGGATGTTTTCCAGTTCAACCGGCAAAGGCCATGGAGCGTACCAATCCAGAAAACATCTTTATCCTTATGGTCTATTTCCATTTTGAAAATCAATGTCTTGGAAAGCGTATCACCAAACGACATTTTTCGAAAACCCTTTTCGCTTACCGTGCGGCTGTACAAACCGCGGCCACTCATTGAAAACCAAATGGTTCCTTCATAATCCTCCAGAAACCAAGATTCCCCGGTTCCCAAGGCTTGCAGGGAAAGTTCTTCAATTTTTTCGCCTTGTGTCTTTCCTTTTGGAATAGCGTAGACGCCTTCGGGTGTTTTCGTCCAGATCGTGCCCTTGCTGTCGCGCAAGACGCGGTTGATCGTATTGGCATTATTTCCGTCTACCCCCACATTTAACAACAGCTCAAAGCCGGAAAAATCCCTTCTGATCTTACTGATCCCGTTTCCGGTGCCTATCCAGATATTCTGGAATCGATCTTCCAACAGGCAGCTGACCACATTATTATTGAGGCTTTTATTCCGATTGGCTTCGTATTTATAATGGCTAAACCGTTTTTGCTGAATATCGTACACACCCAGGCCATTATCATCGAGCGCGAACCAGGGGTTACCTTTCTTGTCCAGGATTAAAGCGTTTATCGTAGTATTTTCTATGCCGGCAGGCACAAAACCCTTTTTTATCACTTTGGTATCCGGATTCCAGTTGACTAATCCGCCTTGTGTCGCCAGCCAAAAAGATCCATCCGAGGCTTCGCAAATCGCCTCGATTATTTTATTGTTTGCACTTTGATGATCAGGGTCGGGGAGGATGTGCCGGAATGTTGAATCGCCGGGATTCAGTTTTAACAAACCGTACGATGTTCCGGCCCAAACCGAACCATGCCTGTCTTCAATAAAGGCTCTTACAAAATGTTTTGCTTCCGGTTTGCCTGCTTCATGCGTAGGTATAAATTGATGGGACCTTCTGTCAAATCGGAGCATATTCTTGGCGGAGAGGGAAGCCAGCCAAATGTTCCCACGGCTATCTTCAAAAACCCTTCGGATAAGATTCGTGCTCTTGGTGGTTGGTTCATTCCGCGGCGCCAGCAGAAACCGTTGGAATTTGCCGGTTCTTCGGTCCAAAAAATTAAGCCCGTAATTGGTCCCAATCCATAACTCGCCATTCCTGGTCTCGCAGATATCTCTGATGTTAGGGCTAGACAGGGTAGTAGTATCCCGAATAGTATGGCGGTAAACTTTAAATTCGTACCCATCGTACCGGAATAGTCCTTCGTTGGTTCCAAACCATAAAAAACCGAATTGGTCTTCTTTTATATCGAAAATAAAACTGTTGGGGTATCCATACCCGGCACTCACCCGTTCAAAATCAACAGTACCGATTTGAGCGTATATGAGCGCAGTGTGAAAGAAAAATGTAAGAGGGCAGGTAATGCATAAAAACAGGTTCCTGGTTGCCAGGTTTTCCAATTGTCTACGGATGAATGGGTATGCGTTTTCGAAATTGGCCATTCCGCACTGTTTGGTTTCAAAGGTAATTTATATTTCTCTAGGGCCATCTCAAAAATGGCGCTGGCAACTTTGATCCTGTTTGCGGTTCTTTCACTTCTATTACTGAAGGACGAACGGGTTGAATTATCCTGGCACTACTGTAAACAAATTCAGTAAGGCTGACACCCAATCTCCCATCAGCGACCTTATCCATCGCCACCGTGCATGCGCTTGAATACCCAAGGTCCCAGGTGTTTATTTTTTCATTTTCACCATCTTTTTCGTCAGCACCCCAAACGGCGTAACCAATTCACAATACAGCGCACCCGATGGCAAGTCGTTCAAAATCAACTCCTCCTGATGGCTGCCTGCCGGGTAAAACCGACTGGATTGGTACAGTTCACGCCCGTTGGTATCCCGGACGCGCAGCCGGGCGGTGCAAGCTTCCGGGAGTTCAAACGCCACCGTTGTTTTATCGACAAAGGGGTTGGGGTAAATACCCAGTTGACAGGTCGGGTCTTCGGATTCGGGGTGAACACCTGTGAGCGTCCCAAACTGCAACTTTACATCCGACTCGATCAGGCCGCTCGTGTACGCATAGGCCGGCAGTGTCTCTTCATCAAGCCATAGCACATCGCGCAACTTAACGCCGCCCTCCAGCACTTTAAATTTCAATTGAAAAACCTGCGATGCCTCGCCCAGCGCTATGCCCTCAGCCTGGGACCAAACCGAACGCAGTTCTCCATCGGCCTGGTCGGGCCTTGCGAAATTATCTTCTGTCAATGGCAATTCTCCCAACGGCTCCACGGCCTCCAGCGCCAGATAATCCCGGTCGAAACCCAGCGAAAACTGCCAGGCTACCAGATCGGTAAACTGGTCGGCCCGGAAGGTTACCGGCAACTCCTGACCGGCTTCCAACGCAACATCTTCCGCACGCAATACCAAGGGCGATGGCGCAATCAGATTGGACGGATCCGCATAACTGTCGATCACATCCCCGATTTTGATACCCCGGAAATCCTGACCCGACACACTGCCACCTACTCCCGTCAGGTCAATTTTTTCGGGAAATCCCCAGGGCGGCAAGGGAAGCGTGTAGGCCGCCGGTACAAATCGCCAGGAATTTGCAAACAGATTCAGCGCCGTGGGATTTCCCAAAAGTGCCTGTTTGATGATGAGTGCGTCCAGCGTGGATATGGAATTGCTGTTGTTCACATCCGCAGCCACTTGTTTATACGGGCTGCTGATCGGAGCATAGCCGGTCAGGTGCTGCTGGATGGCGGTGGCATCGGCCACTGTGACGCCATTGTTTTGTTGATATTCTTACTGGGTGTCACCGTGAAGTTGGAGCCGTTTGCGGCCGTCAGGGTGTACGTGCCGGCAAGTGGCGTCAGGGCGCTGTCCATATCGTCGCCGGTAAGGACCACCGTGGCATCCTTTACGCCGCTTGCGCCATCGTGTTCCCACAATATGATGCCTGAAATGCCGATCAGGGCTGCAAAGTCGCCGTCGAACACGGCAAAGGGCCCCACACTGCTGATACCCGAGCGGATCAGGCTGTACGGATCGCTGCCCGCGGCAGCAGCGGCAGGCTGGTTGTCCCAACTGCCGGCCAGATAGTGGGAAACGTAAGCCTGCGTGCGATCAAAGGTAGCCTGCTCCTCGGCGCTGTTCCACTGGAGTGTCAGGCTCAAATCGGAACCGCCGGCCGTGTTTTCTTCGACAAACCAGCCACGGCCTACGGCATCGGCCGTAATGGGCGAGCCGGTAGTGCCCCCGCTCAATACGGCGTCGGCCACGCGCACGAGGTAGACATCCGGTGTACCGGCGTTGGTGAGTGTGGCGGGGTTGTACGCGCTGTTGCCGACGGGAAAGTCCACCGGCGTAGCGCCCACGTGGCGCACCAGGGAGCCCGTACCATCGGTGCGCACGTGCCGGGTTGCGTCGTAGCCGCTTAAATCCGCAACTTCGAGGTTGTTATTCCCCAGCACGGCGTAGTTATCGGCAGCCTGGAAGTCGAGCTGGTTGGTCACTTCCAGGTCGTCGGCCAAAAGCAGGTTGTTGCCAACCGATTTATTCAAAACCAGCAGGTAAAACGCCGAGCCGCCGGAAGTGACGGTGCTGTGTTGGGCGCCTTCAAAAGTGACCGTGGAGGCCCCGGCGTTGAAGTTGGCGGTGTTGGTCCAGTTGCCACCGATGTGGTACTGGCCGTCGCCCTGGAGCGTGGCGCCGGTGGTGTTGGTCAGGTCGGCGGGGGTGCGCAGGGTGCCATCGACGGTGAGGGTAGCGCCGTCGGTGTTAGTCACGCCGTTTTGGGCAACGACGTAGCTCCCGCCAGGTATAACAATAAAGCTACCCTGATTTTGGAGTTGGGCCTGCGCCGACATGGAAAACAGGCTGAAACCTGCATATATGAGCCATCGTTTTTTCATGATAAAAGGTTTGTTTTTATCCAATCGCAGTTCAGGTAGGCCGGAGCAGCGAACCGCCGTTCTCGAAAGCAGTCCGCCCTCCGGTTCTGAACACGCTTTTGTGTTAGGTTTGAATTGTATTTCCGGTTTACTTGCTCTTTTCGATTGCTGTTTCGCTTGTCTCAAGCTGCATTTGCCGCAAAGCGGTCTCAAGTACTTCCAAGCGTTTTTCAAATGCACTGTTTTGCGCTTTTATGGCTTCCATTTGGGAAAGTCGTGCTTCAAGTTCAGCGATACGTTCTTGCTGGGCTTCGATTGTCGCCTGCTGATCCTGGACGGACTTCACCAGCAGGGGTGTGAGTTTCCCATAATCCACCATCCAGGGGTCGGTGATGACATCATCGCCGCCTTTGGAGACAGCCGCCGGATACACCTTGTACAAATCCTGAGCAATAAAGCCGGTTTGTTTGCGACCCGGTTCGGTCCGGAACTCGTAATCCTGCACGTCGATCTTCAACAAATCGTCAAGGGAGTAAGCCGTCGGCACAATATGTTGTTTGAGCCGTACATCGGAACTGGTACTGAAATTGATCGTGCTGGCGCCGTCCTGGCGAACCGTTCCGATCTCGGCACCGTCGGGGCGGTAAAAAGCGATAAAGCGGGAGTTAGCGCCGTTATTGTTATCCTTGCCCGCCTGGATTTTCAGGCCGTTGTAGCGGGTACTGTTGGTTGCATCGGTGTCGGTGTTTTTGATCGTCGCTACAAAATCAGTGCTTGTGGAACCCGATGCGGCGCCTTCCACGTGGAGCCGTGTTGCCGGGCTGGCTATTCCGATACCGACATTGCCGTTTGCATCCACAAAAACACCTTCGTTGCCACCATCGCCTGAAAGGTAGTTGCCGTTGAGTATGAGGTTCTGTGTGGAAGTGTGGTTGCCCAGATTATCCGCGACGGAAGGCAGGTTAGTTAAGCCTGAGCCGTCGCCGACAAAGGCCGCGGCGGTGACTGTACCGGCATTGTCAATACTTACCGTTTGGGTGGGGGTACCGGAGCCGTCGATGGCCGTCACGAAACGCACCCCGCCGGTAGCGCGAGCGGCAAACTCGTTGGCAGCTGCCGAGTTGAAATCAAGGTTGTTGCCGTCGGAAAACAAGAAGGCGCCGTTGTGGGCAGCGTCGATCTTTGCACGACGACCGGCAGCCAGGCTATAATCGCCACCGGCGCTGTTCAGGCTGCCGCCGGGAACTGTAGAAGCAGACCCGGCGGCGGTGTTCCCAAGCGAACTACCCAGAAATCCGCCGCCACCGCCTATTGTGGCGTTCGTACCGCTGGCCTTGTTATTACTGCCGCCACCGACTGTAGCACGCACGCCATTGGCGACGTTGTTCTCTCCTCCAAGCACCGATGCTCCCTGAGCCGTTGCACTATTTGATTCGCCGCCACCGACTAGTGAACGCAGGCCATTGGCGCTGTTACCTACTCCCCCGGAGACAACGGCATAATTGCCGTTGGCTTTGTTGTCGAAGCCTCCACCTACATTAGAATAAACTCTTGCGCTGTTGTTTCGTCCGCCGGAGATAACAGCGTAATCGCCGTCGGCTGTGTTGTTTAGTCCTCCACCGATGGTAGCAAATGATTTTGAAATCGTATTTATTCCACCGCTTTTTCCACCGCCACTGATGGTCGCGCCGAAAACCCCTGCGGCAACCGTATTGCCGCTAAAGCCGCCGATGAGGTTCGACGCCGGAGTGGTGGTTCCGAAGAGCGGATCGATTTCTTCCGCATATTCCAGGCGCAGCCCGCGCGCATTATTCACGCGGAAATCCAGCGCCACGTTGTCGGTGGTGCCGATGAAATTCGTGCCGTCCACCGTGCCGGTATTGCCGGTCAGGTTCCAGCCGCTGATGAGCCGTACCCAGCTGCCGCTGTCCCGGTACCAGAACGATTCGGTATCGGTATCAAACACCAGCAGGCCCGTAGCCGGGTTGGCAATAGCTGTGCGTTGGGCTGTAGTCATGCGGGGAACGAGCATGCCCTTGTCGCTGCTTTTGACGTCGAGCATAGCAGAGGGGTCGGGGCTGGAGTTGTCCTGGTTGATGGAGACCTGGGCAGCGAGCGGCGAGACCAGGACTAAGAAGGAAAAGAATAGTAGCGTACGCATATTGATCGTTGTTTTTCGCATGATTCAAACATTTATTTTTTGCCGCTATCCCGGTTTGATGGGGCTGGCTGCTGGTTTTGTTGCAATGCGGCTTCGATCCGTTCGAAGCGTTGTTCGAAGGCGGCGTTTTGTGCTTTAGCCTGGGAAAGTTGCGCTTCGAGTTCGGCGATGCGTTTTTGTTGGGCATCAATAGTGGCCTGCTGATCCTGCACCGATTTGACCAGCAAGGGCGTCAATTTGCCGTAATCCACCATCCAGGGATCGGTGACGACATCATCGCCGCCTTTGGAGACAGCCGCCGGATATACCTTGTACAAATCCTGAGCGATAAAGCCGGTTTGTTTGCGACCCGGCTCGGTCCGGAACTCATAATCCTGCACTTCGATCTTCAACAAGTCGTCAAGGGAGTAAGCCGTCGGCACGATATGCTGCTTGAGCCGTATATCGGAACTGGTACTGAAATTGATCGTGCTGGCGCCGTCCTGGCGAACCGTCCCGATCTCGGAACCGTCGGGCCGGTAAAAGGCGATGAAGCGGGAGTTGGCGCCGTTATTGTTATCCTTGCCCGCCTGGATTTTCAAGCCGTTGTAGCGGGTAGTATTGGTTACATCGGTGTCGGTGTTTTTGATCGTCGCTACAAAATCCGTGCTTGTGGAACCCGATGCGGCGCCTTCCACGTGGAGCCGTGTTGCCGGGCTGGCTATCCCGATACCCACATTGCCGGTGAAATCGGCGTTGCCGGAAACGCTCAACTTGTTTGCCGGAGTGGTGGCGCCGATGCCGACATTGCCATCGGTGTCGATACGCATTTTTTCACTGCCTTCACGGGAGAATGCGAGGTCGCTGCCATCTACCAGAAGTGCATGTCCTTTCGTTGCGATGGTCCATGACCTTTGGTTGTCGCCGTTAGTGTGGCCCTCAAGTTCCAGTGAGGCTGTAGCAGTTGCCGTTTGGCTGATTTTGAGGTTGCCGTCGTTGATGTGCAGTTTCTCATCTGGTATGGCGGTGCCGATGCCCATTTTTTCACTGCCTTGATCGAAGTAGAAATGCGTAGCGCTTCCGTCGGCGCTTCTGAATTCTACCCGGCCATCTGTATCTATGAAAAACCGTTTTGTGGGAGTACCACTTACATTGCGTAAACGAAGGTGCGTTGCAGACGCAGCGTTGTCGCCTTTATCTTGTTGAAACTCCCAGGCACGAAGTGTATTGAACCTGAGCAAGGTTAGACCATCCAGATTACTATTCCCATCACCAACAATCAAGCTATCTGCTCTGATGGCTCTGCCATTCACAATATCATTGTTGTTCATATCAAGTGCTTGCGTAGCCGTGTGGTTGCCGAGGTTGTCGCCGGGCAGGGTGGATAAATTCACGCTGTTACCATCTTCAATGCTTAAGGTGGTACCGCTGAGGCTGAGTGTTTGGTCGTCTGTGCCGATGCCGGACAGATTGACGGCATTGCCGTTCTCGATGCTTAGCGTGGCGCCGCTGAGGCTTAGCGTTTGATCGTCTGTACTGATGCCGGCCAAATTGACAGCGTTACCGTTCTCGATGCTTAGCGTGGCGCCGCTGAGGCTTAGCGTTTGATCGTCCGTATTGAGGTTGGCCAGGTTTACACTGTTGCCACCATCGATGCTCAGCGTGGCGCCGTCGAAGCTGAGGTTTTGCAGCTCATTGGTGGGGTTGGCATCCGCATCATCCACATTGATACCTGTCAAGCCCGAGCCGTCACCGACAAATGCCGCGGCGGTGACCGTGCCGGTGTTGTCAATACTTACCGTTTGGGTGGGGGTACCGGAGCCGTCGATGGCCGTCACGAAACGCACCCCGCCGGTAGCGCGCGCGGCAAACTCGTTGGCCGCTGCCGAGTTGAAGTTAACGTTGTTGTCATCGGAAAACAGGAAGGCGCCGTCGTGGGCAGCGTCGATCTTCGCACGATGACCGGCGGCCAGGCTGTAATCGCCACCGGCACTGTTCAGGCTGCCGCCGGGCACGGTAGAACTAACCCCGCTGGCGGTGTTCCCAAGCGAACCACCCAGAAATCCGCCACCACCGCCTATTGTGGCATTCGTACCGCTGGCCGTGTTATTAGCGCCGCCACCGACTGTAGCACGCAGGCCACTGGCGCGGTTGTCCTCACCTCCGGCCACTGTTGCTGTCTGAGCCGTTGCCACATTTGTTTCGCCACCACCGACTGTCGACCTTATACCCGTTGCGCTGTTATCTTGTCCACCGGAAACCACGGCGCCACCGCCGCTGGCCGTGTTGTTTGAACCTCCACCGACACTTGCATATCCAGATGCGCTGTTATTGTGTCCACCGGAGACAACCGCGCCATAGCCGTTTGCCGTGTTGCCTAGGCCGCCGCCGATGGTTGAAAATGATGCTGAAACCGTATTTATACCACCGCTTTGCCCACCGCCACTGATGGTCGCGCCGAAAACACCTGCCCCAACTGTATTGCCGCTAAAGCCGCCGATGAGGTTCGGAGCCGGCTTGGTGATTCCGAAGAGCAGATCGAATTCTTCCGCATATTCCAGGCGCAGCCCGCGCGCATTGTTCACGCGGAAATCCAATGCCACGTTGTCGGTGGTGCCGATGAAATTCGTGCCGTCTACGGTGCCGGCATTGCCGCTCAGGTTCCAGCCTGCTCCAGCGGGAAGGTTGGTCAGCCCCGAGCCGTCACCGACAAATGCCGCGGCGGTGACCGTGCCGGTGTTGTCAATACTTACCGTTTGGGTGGGGGTACCGGAGCCGTCGATGGCCGTCACGAAACGCACCCCGCCGGTAGCGCGCGCGGCAAACTCGTTGGCGGCTGCCGAGTTGAAGTTAACGTTGTTGTCATCGGAAAACAGGAAGGTGCCGTCGTGGGCAGCGTCGATCTTCGCACGATGACCGGCGGCCAGGCTGTAATCGCCACCGGCACTGTTCAGGCTGCCGCCGGGCACGGTAGAACTAACCCCGCTGGCGGTGTTCCCAAGCGAACCACCCAGAAATCCGCCACCACCGCCTATTGTGGCATTCGTACCGCTGGCCGTGTTATTAGCGCCGCCACCGACTGTAGCACGCAGGCCACTGGCGCGGTTGTCCTCACCTCCAGCCACTGTTGCTGTCTGAGCCGTTGCCACATTTGTTTCGCCACCACCGACTGTCGACCTTATACCCGTTGCGCTGTTATCTTGTCCACCGGAAACCACGGCGCCACCGCCGCTGGCTGTGTTGTTTGAACCTCCACCGACACTTGCATATCCAGATGCGCTGTTATTGTGTCCACCGGAGACAACCGCGCCATAGTCGTTTGCCGTATTGCCTAGGCCGCCGCCGATGGTGGAAAATGATGCTGAAATCGTATTTATACCACCGATTTGGCCACCGCCACTGATGGTCGCGCCGAAAACACCTGCCCCAACTGTATTGCCGCTAAAGCCGCCGATGAGGTTCGGAGCCGGCTTGGTGATTCCGAAGAGCAGATCGAATTCTTCCGCATATTCCAGGCGCAGCCCGCGCGCATTGTTCACGCGGAAATCCAGCGCCACGTTGTCGGTGGTGCCGATGAAATTTGTGCCGTCTACCGTGCCGGTATTGCCAATCAGGCTCCAGCCCGCTCCGGCGGGAAGGTTGGTCAGCCCTGAGCCGTCGCCGACAAATGCCGCGGCGCTGACCGTGCCGGTGTTGTCAATACTTATCGTTTGGGTAGGATTGCCGGAGCCGTCGATGGCCGTCACGAAACGCACTCCGCCGGTAGCGCGCGCGGCAAACTCGTTGGCGGCTGCCGAGTTGAAGTCAACGTTGTTGCCATCGGAAAACAGGAAAGCGCCGTCGTGGGCAGCGTCGATCTTCGCACGACGACCGGCGGCCAGGCTGTAATCGCCACCGGCACTGTTCAGGCTGCCGCCGGGTACGGTAGAACTAAACCCCGCGGCGGTGTTGCCAAGCGAAACACCCAGAACTCCGCCACCACCGCCTATTGTGGCGTTAGCACCGCTGGCCGTGTTATAAGCGCCGCCACCGACTGTAGCCCGCAGGCCACTGGCGCTGTTGAGCCCACCTCCAGCCACCGTGGCTCCCTGAGCCGTTGCATTATTTAAGTCGCCGCCACCAATTGTCGAAGAACCTCCCGTTGCATTGTTAGATTGTCCACCGGAGACAACGGCGCTACCGCCGTTGGCTGTGTTGAAACTGCCGCCACCAACTGTCGAAAAACCTCCCGTTGCGCCGTTAACTTGTCCACCGGAGACAACGGCGCCATAGCCATTGGCCGTGTTTAAAAAGCCGCCACCGATAGTGGAAAATGAGCCTGAAGTCGCATTGATACCACCGGTTCTCCCACCACCACTGATGGTCGCGCCGATAACCCCCGCGGCAACCGTATTGCCGCTAAAGCCGCCAATGAGGTTCGGAGCGACAGTGGTTCCGAAGAGTGGATCGATTTCTTCCGCATATTCCAGGCGCAGCCCGCGCCCGTTGTTCACGCGGAAATCCAGCGCCACGTTGTCGGTGGTGCCGATGAAATTTGTGCCGTCCACCGTGCCGGCATTGCCCGTCAGGCTCCAGCCGCCCATGAGCCGCACCCAGCCGCCGCTGTCCCGGTACCAGAACGATTCGTTATCGGTATCAAAAACCAGCAGACCCGTGGCCGGGTTGGCAATAGCTGTGCGCTGGGCTGTTGTCATGCGGGGCACGAGCACACCCTTGTCGCTGCTCTTGACGTCGAGCATGGCCGATGGGTCGGGAGCGGAGTTGTCCTGGTTGACGCTGACCTGGGCAGCGAGCACATCCGTGAAAAACAGGCTACAGCCCAGCAGGGCCAGGCGGAACATAACAGTGCTAAATTTCATAATACGAGAACTTTACCTTTTGATGGAAATAAACAAACACAAAGTTGCCGGCACCCGACTGAAAAAAATCCGACATTAAACAAAAGGAATCCGACATTTTGGAAAGTATGCTCCCGCAAAACCGCCGTTTTCCCGGCATAATCAAATAGGCCACAACTTATTTGATAGCGGCTTCTGATTTTTCATTATTAAGCTTTTGCTGCATTTGCAAAAACAAGGATTCCAACTGGTCAATTCTTGCAACCTGGGCTTCAAGTTCGGCGATGCGTTTTTGCTGGGCATCAATGGTGGCCTGCTGATCCTGCACCGATTTGACCAGCAAGGGCGTCAATTTGCCGTAATCCACCATCCAGGGGTCGGTGACGACATCCTCGCCGCCTTTGGAAACAGCCGCTGGATATACCTTGTACAAATCCTGAGCGATAAAGCCGGTTTGTTTGCGGCCCGGCTCGGTCCGGAACTCGTAATCCTGCACTTCGATCTTCAACAGATCGGCAAGGGAGTAAGCCGTCGGCACGATATGTTGTTTTAGCCGTACATCGGAACTGGTACTGAAATTGATCGTGCTGGCGCCGTCCTGGCGAACCGTCCCGATCTCGGCACCGTCGGGCCGGTAAAAAGCGATGAAGCGGGAGTTGGCGCCGTTACTGTTAACCTTGCCTGCCTGGATTTTCAGGCCGTTGTAGCGGGTAGTATTGGTGGCATCGGTGTCGGTGTTTTTGATCGTCGCTACAAAATCAGTGCTTGTGGAACCGGATGCGGCGCCTTCCACATGGAGCCGTGTTGCCGGGCTGGCTATTCCGATACCCACATTGCCGGTGAAATCAGCGCTGCCGGAAACGCTCAACTTGTTTGCCGGAGTGGTGGCGCCGATGCCGACATTGCCATCGGTGTCGATACGCATTTTTTCACTGCCTTCACGGGAGAATGCGAGGTCGCTGCCATCTACCAGAAGTGCATGTCCTTTCGTTGCGATGGTCCATGACCTTTGGTTGTCGCCGTTAGTGTGGCCCTCAAGTTCCAGTGAGGCTGTAGCAGTTGCCGTTTGGCTGATTTTGAGGTTGCCGTCGTTGATGTGCAGTTTCTCGTTTGGTGTGCTGGTTCCGATGCCGAGACGGCCATGATGAGGTGATTAGCAATTTTTCCACGCCATTGGGTTCAAATACGAATTCTACCCAACATTAGTCCTCAACCGCAGACTCGCACTACCCGGATAAAACCCTATTCCGTAATCGAAGGTGCGTTGCATTTTTTTCAACTCAAGTTGGCTTCACTGGCACTTCCTCCAATTGCTTCAATAAGAACAATGGCATCTTGCTGACTGGGTCGGGATACGTGGAGGCCGTAGCCGGACTTGCAGTATTCCCGATGCCAACAATTGCCATTTGCATCCACAAAAACACCTTCGTTGCCTCCATCACCGGACAGCCACTTGCCGTTGAGCGTGAGGTTTTGCGTAGCCGTGTGGTTGCCGAGGTTGTCGCCGGGCAGGGTGGATAAATTCACGCTGTTACCATCTTCGATGCTTAAGGTGGTACCGCTGAGGCTGAGTGTTTGGTCGTCTGTGCCGATGCCGGACAGATTGACGGCATTGCCGTTCTCGATGCTTAACATGGCGCCGCTGAGGCTGAGTGTTTGGTCGTCCGTATTAAGGTTGGCCAAGTTTACACTGTTGCCACCGTCGATGCTCAGGGTGGCTCCATCGAAGCTGAGGTTTTGTATCTCGTTGGTGGGGTTGGCATCAGCATCATTTACATTGATACCTGATAAGCCTGAGCCGTCACCGACAAAGGCCGCGGCAGTGACCGTGCCAGTGTTGTCAACACTTACCGTTTGGGTTGGGTTGCCGTCGCCGTCGATGGCCGTCACGAAACGCACCCCGCCGGTAGCGCGCGCGGCAAACTCGTTGGCAGCTGCCGAGTTGAAATCAAGGTTGTTGTGATCGGAAAACAGGAATGCGCCGTCGTGGGCAACGTCGATCTTTGCACGACGACCGGCGGCCAGGCTGTAATCGCCTCCGGCACTGTTCAGGCTGCCGCCACCGACTGCCGATGATATACCCGTTGCGCTGTTACTTACGCCACCGCAGACAACGGCGCCAATGCCGTTGGCTTTGTTGTCTACGCCTCCACCTACATTAGAAAATAATTTTGCGCTGTTATCTCGTCCACCGGAGACAACAGCGTAATCCTCATTGGCTTCGTTGTTTGTGCCTCCTCCGATGGTCGCAAATGGTGCTGAGATCGTATTTATACCACCGGTTATCCCACCACCACTGATGGTCGCGCCGATAATCCCTGCCGCAACCGTATTGCCACTAAAGCCACCGATGATGTTCGGAGCCACAAAGGTTCCAAGGTCCGGATTGGTATTTGCCGCATATTCCAGGCGCAGCCCGCGTACATTATTCACGCGGAAATCCAGCGCCACGCTGTCGGTGGTTCCGATGAAATTCGTGCCGTCTACCGTGCCCGCATTGCCCGTTATGGTCCAGTCGTTGCCAGACGGCAGGTTGATCAGTCCTGAGCCGTCACCGACAAAGGCCGCGGCGGTGACCGTACCGGTGTTGTCAATACTTACCGTTTGGGTGGGGGTACCGGAGCCGTCGATAGCCGTCACGAAACGTACCCCGCCGGTAGCGCGGGCGGCAAACTCGTTGGCCGCTGCCGAGTTGAAGTTAACGTTGTTGTCATCGGAAAACAGGAAGGCCCCATCGTGGGCAGCGTCGATCTTCGCACGATGACCGGCGGCCAGGCTGTAATCGCCACCAGCACTATTCAGGCTGCCGCCGGGCACTGTAGAACTAACCCCGCTGGCGGTGTTCCCAAGCGGACCACCCAGAAATCCACCACCACCGGCTATTGTGGCGTTCCTACCGCTGGCCGTGTTATAAGCGCCGCCACCGACTGTAGCACGCAGGCCACTGGCGCTGTTATTCTGGCCTCCAGCCACCGTTGCTGTATAAGCCGTTGCATTATTTAAGGCGCCTCCACCGACTGTCGACCATGTATCCGTTGCATTGTTATCACTTCCACCAGTGACAACGGCGGTACCACCATTAGCTTTGTTGTTCCGGCCTCCGCCTACAGTAGAATAAACATATGCGCTGTTCTCACTTCCACCAGCGACAACGGCACCAATGCCGTTGGCTGTGTTGTCGAAGCCTCCAGCTATGGTTGCAAATGGTGCTGAAATCGCATTTTTAAAATCGGTTTTCCCACCGCCACTGATGGTCGCGCCGATAACCCCCGCGGCAACCGAATTGCCGCTAAAGCCGCCAATGAGGTTCGGAGCGACAGTGGTTCCAAAGAAGGGATCGAATTCTTCCGCATATTCCAGGCGCAGCCCGCGCGCATTGTTCACGCGGAAATCCAGCGCCACGTTGTCGGTAGTGCCGATGAAATTTGTGCCATCTACCGTGCCGGCATTGCCCGTCAGGGTCCAGCCTGCTATTAGGTTCACCCAGGCACCGCTGTCCCGGTACCAGAACGATTCGGTATCGGTGTCAAATACCAGCAGGCCCGTGGCCGGGTTGGCAATGGCCGCGCGTTGGGCTGTTGTCATGCGGGGGACTAGCATGCCCTTGTCGCTGCTTTTTACGTCGAGCATGGCAGAGGGATCGGGTGCGGAGTTGTCCTGGTTGACGCTGACCTGTGCAGCGAGCGGCGCGCCCAGGGCGAGGAGGCCAAAGAATAGTAGCGTACGCATATTGATTGTTTTTTTTCTCATGATTCAAACGGTTACTTTTTGCCGCTTTCCCGGTTTGCTGCGGCTGGTTGCGGATTTTGTTGTAAAGCGGCTTCGAGCAGTTCGAAGCGTTTTTCGAAAGCGGCGTTTTGTGCTTCGAGTTCGGTGATGCGTTTTTGTTGGTCGTCCACGCGCCGTGCCAGCGCCAGGGTCGTTGAGGCCGCTGCCGGCAGGCCGACGACGGTGTTGACGCGCGCAGGGGTTTCACTTGTTTTCGATTCCCAGGCGCGGCCGACAATGCGGTTGGCCTGTTCCGGCGTGATATTTTGCGGCGACACTGCGATGGCTGTGCCGTCGTTCAGCCCGGAAGCGACGATGTAGTCGCCCATGGCGACGGTGCCGCGCACATACACCGGTACCTGGCCGATGAAACTGACAATCTCATAATTCGCTTCGCTGCCGTCGTAGATGGCATTGCCGAGTACGACCGCCTGATCGCTGATCGCCATTACCCAGTCGGCGCCCTCGGTGCGTTTGCTGATCCTGCCGCCGAACACGCCGACCACCTCACCGGGGTTGATGGTTTCACTGTGGTCAAGTCGCTCCAATAATTCCGCATAGTCCGAGCCGCCGGATTGGAATTGCACGTCGCCGCTGTTGTTGTTTTCGATTTTGCCGGCGAGATCGGTGTTGTTTTCAAAAAACTCGACCCAGTTCCCGTTGCCGGGATTGCCGTTGAGGTTGGCGCTGAATTGCAGGGCTAACAAGCCTTGCTCCGTGCCGGCGTTGGTGTTGGTGTTGCGAATTTTGGCCACATAGTTGTTGGCACTGTTATTGGCGCCGACCACACTGTCCCGCACTTCCATCATGTTGGCCGGGCCGGCTGTACCGATGCCGACCTTGCCATTTGTACCCACAAAAACACCTTCGTTGTCTCCATCACCGGATAACCAATGGCCGTTGAGTCTGAGGTTCTGCGTGGCGGTGTGGTTGCCAAGATTATCAGCACCGGAAGGCAGGTTGGTCAAGCCTGAGCCGTCGCCGACAAATGCCGCGGCGCTGACCTTGCCGGTATTGTCAATACTTACCGTTTTGATGGGGTTGCCGGAGCCGTCGATGGCCGTTACGAAACGCACCCCGCCGGTAGCACGTGCAGCAAACTCGTTGGCCGCTGCCGAGTTGAAGTCCGTGTTGTTGCCATCGGAAAACAGGAAGGTGCCGTCGTGGGCAGCGTCGATCTTTGCACGACGACCGGCGGCCAGGCTGTAATCGCCACCGGCACTGTTCCGGCTGCCACCGGGAACGGTAGAACTATTCCCGCTGGCAGTGTTTCCTAGCGAAACATTCAAATATCCGCCGCCACCGCCTATGGTGGCGTTCGTACCGCTGGCCGTGTTATGACTGCCGCCACCGACTGTAGCACGAAAGCCACTGGCGATGTTACTCTGGCCTCCAGCCACCGTTGCATCCTCAGCCGTTGCATCATTTGAGGCGCCGCCACCGACTGTCGAGAAGGGACCTGTTGCGCTGTTATTTTGTCCCCCGGAGACAACGGCGCTCTGGCCATTGGCTGTGTTGTTGACGCCTCCGCCTACATTAGCATTAATATTGGCGCTGTTATTTGTTCCACCGGAGACAACGGCGCCATAGCCATTGGCAGTGTTGTTTGAGCCTCCACCGATGGTGGCAAATGATTTTGAAATCGCATTTATACCATCGCTTTTTCCACCGCCACTGATGGTCGCGCCGAAAACTCCACCCCCAACCGTATTGCCGCTAAAGCCGCCGATGAGGTTCGGCGCCGGCGAGGTGGTTCCGGAGAGGGGAATGAAGACTTCCGCATAGTCCAGGCGCAACCCGCGCGCATTATTCACGCGAAAATCCAGTGCCACGTTGTCGGTAGTGCCGATGAAATTTGTGCCGTCCACTGTGCCCGCATTGCCCGTCAGGCTCCAGCCGCTGATGAGCTGCACCCAGCCGCCGCTGTCCCGGTACCAGAACGATTCGGTATCGGTATCAAATACCAGCAGGCCCGTAGCCGGGTTGGCAATAGCCGTGCGCTGGGCTGTTGTCATGCGGGGGACTAGCACACCCTTGTCGCTGCTTTTTACGTCGAGCATGGCCGAAGGGTCAGGCGTGGAGTTATCCTGATTGATAGCCACCTGGGCTTGCACACCTGCAGCAAATAGCAGAAACGTAAGTAAAAAAAAGGTTGATTTTGACTTACACATAGCGAAGGTATTTCTTTAGTGTTGCTGATCGCCTTTTGAAAAGGTATCGTTAGAAGAAAGCGACAATGCGGCTTTGATGGCCTTTATGTCGGCTGACAATTGGTCATTTTGGGTTTTCAATATTTCCAGTTGGGTTAGCTGCGCCTCCAGTACGGCGATGCGTTTTTGCTGGGCATCAATAGTGGCTTGTTGGTCTTGCACCGCTTTGACCAGCAAGGGCGTCAATTTGCCGTAATCCACCATCCAGGGGTCGGTGATGACATCATCGCCGCCTTTGGAGACTGCCGCTGGATACACCTTGTACAAATCCTGAGCGATAAAGCCGGTTTGTTGGCGACCCGGCTCGGTCCGGAACTCATAATCCTGCACTTCGATCTTCAGCAAGTCGGCAAGCGAGTAAGCCGTCGGCACGATATGCTGCTTGAGCCGCACATCGGAACTGGTACTGAAATTGATCGTGCTGGCGCCGTCTTGGCGAACCGTCCCGATCTCGGCACCGTCGGGCCGGTAAAAGGCTATGAAGCGGGAGTTGGCGCCGTTATTGTTATCCTTGCCCGCCTGGATTTTCAGGCCGTTGTAGCGGGTACTGTTGGTTGCATCGGTGGTGGTGTTTTTGATCGTCGCTACAAAATCGGTACTTGTGGAACCCGATGCGGCGCCTTCCACGTGCAGCCATGTTTCCGGGCTGGCTATTCCAATACCGACATTGCCGGTGAAATCGGCACTGCCCGAAACACTCAACTTATTTGCCGGCGCGGTGGTGCCGATACCGACATTGCCGGTGAAATCGGCACTGCCCGAAACGCTCAAATTGTTGGCTGGCGCGGTGGTGCCGATGCCCATTTTTTCACTGCTGTGATCGAAGTAGAAATGCGTAGCGCTTCCGTCAGCGCTTCTGAATTCTACCCGACCATCTGTATCTATAAAAAACCGTTTTGTGGGAGTACCACTTACATTTCGTAAACGAAGGTGCGTTGCCGCATCAGAGTTAGTGCCTTTATCTTGTTGAAACTCCCAGGCACGAAGTGTATTAAACCTGATCAAGGTCAGGCCATCCAGATTACTATTCCCATCACCAACAATCAAACTATCTGCTCTGATGGCTCTGCCATTCACAATATCGTTGTTGTTCATAACAAGTGCTTGCGTGGCAGTATGGTTGCCCAGATTATCGCCGGGCAGGGTGGATAAATTCACGCTGTTACCATTCTCGATGCTTAGCGTGGCGCCGCTGAGGCTGAGCGTTTGGTCGTCGGTACCGATGCTGGGCAGATTGACTGAGTTGCCATTCTCGATGCTCAGCGTGGTGCCGCTGAGGCTAAGCGTTTGGTTGTCGGGAATGCCTGTCAAGCCCGAGCCGTTGCCGACAAATGCCGCGGCGCTGACCGTGCCGGTGTTGTCAATACTTACCGTTTCGGTGGGGTTGCCGGAGCCGTCGATGGCCGTCACGAAACGTACCCCGCCGGTAGCGCGCACGGCAAACTCGTCGGCAGCTGCCGAGTTGAAGTTAACGTTGTTGTGATCGGAAAACAGAAAGGTGCCGTCGTGAGCAGCGTCGATCTTCGCACGACGACCGGCGGCCAGGCTGTAATCGCCACCGGCACTGTTCAGGCTGCCGCCGGGTACGGTAGAACTACGCCCGCCAGCGATGTTGTTCTCGCCGCCAGCCACTGTTGATGTAATAGCCGTTGCCATATTTCCTGTGCCACCACCGACTGTCGACCATGCACTCGTTGCGCTG
The DNA here is from genome assembly GCA_020636075.1 of Lewinellaceae bacterium. GTDB lineage: Bacteria > Bacteroidota > Bacteroidia > Chitinophagales > Saprospiraceae > M3007. The sequence continues at coordinate 65,867 of JACJYO010000005.1, forward strand.
TTAGCAAGTCCACCGGAGACAACGGCGCCACCACCGCTGGCAGTGTTGAGTATACCTCCACCCACACTTGCACCTCCGGATGCGCTGTTATCTGTTCCACCGGAGACAACAGCGCCAAAGCCATTGGCTGTGTTGTTCAGGCCTCCACCGATGGTGGCAAATTCTGCTGAAATGGTATTTATATTACCGCTTATTCCACCGCCACTGATGGTCGCGCCGTAAGCTGTAGCCGCAACCGTATTGCCGCTAAAGCCACCGATGATGTTCGGCGCCGGAGAGATTATTCCAAAGTCCGGATCGATTCCTTCCGCATATTCCAGGCGCAGCCCACGCGCATTATTCACGCGGAAATCCAGCGCCACGTTGTCGGTGGTGCCGATGAAATTCGTGCCGTCCACCGTGCCGGCATTGCCGCTCAGGTTCCAGCCGCTGATAAGCCGCACCCAACTGCCGCTGTCCCGGTACCAGAACGATTCGGTATCGGTATCGAATACCAGCAGGCCGGTAGCCGGGTTGGCAATAGCCGTGCGTTGGGCCGTAGTCATGCGGGGCACGAGCATGCCCTTGTCGCTGCTTTTTACGTCGAGCATGGCCGAGGGGTCGGGGGCGGAGTTGTCCTGGTTGACGCTAACCTGGGCGGTCAATGGCGTGCTGAGGGTGACCAAAAAGAAGAATAGTATTTGGATGCGCATAGTGCTATGATTTTGCTGTGCTTTTATAATAAACCGTAACTTCAGATAAGCAGGAGGCATATTGTTATGAGATTCGCAGGAAGCGTATGCGCCATCGTTGCGGAGCTGCGCCGGAAGTGCGCTGTTCAGCAGGCCAAAGAAGCCGGTCCACCCGGTTGAATACAATTTTCGATCGTACCAGTGGGTCAATCCCGGACGCAACGGACGCTAAAGCCGTTCGACTTATTCTCTTCGGCGCGGATGACCTGCGCAGAATCGTAGAACAGTAGCCGGTACCAACCACCAGCGGATACACTGGACGACCAGAAGGTGGCGCTTCTGGCCTGATTGATGAACGGCCCGGTGGTGACGCGGAGCCCGGACGGCAGCGCTGTAAATCCGGTCGCGTTATTATTCGATTGATTCCTGCCCACTCCGCAAGAAAGACTGCTTGTGTTCCAAAGTGTTGTGGATGCTAATGATTTCGCGATAAAAGTTGAATTGCCACCGCACTGATTATCCACCTGATTACCTACGTAATTTGTCATTGTTGTCCATTCACCATCAGTAGGCAGGTGCCAACCGGTAGGGCAGACGCCTTGCGCGCCTGCTGTCGTCGTGTACTGCATCATCTCATTCCATTGGTAGAGACCACCGTGGGTATTGCAGTTACTTGCATTGTTGTTATAACAGTATTTCTCTATCGTGCCGTTGTTCGTTTGGTTTGAGGAACCATCGATCATTGTGCCTATATTAAGATTCTCCGCCATCCAGCATTGATCTCCGATCTGGACAGTGGCATAGGACTGTCCGCCATATACCAGCGGGTCACCGCATTGCCATCCAGGTTGAGTAGGAGGCAAGCCAACCATGTTCGTCCACGCTGTATCATTATACATTTGCATTTCCATACAATCCGTACAATAAATAATCAGCCCGGGTGTGGGGTTTTGTATAGCGTCTCTTTGTGCCTCCGTCATTCGAGGTGGCAACAAGCCTTTATTCGTACTTTTAACATCGAGCATAGCCGAGGGATCGGGAGCGGAGTTGTCCTGGTTGACGCTGACCTGTGCGGCGAGCACATCAATGAAAAACAGGCTGCTACCCAGCAGGGCAAGCCGGAACATAACAGTGCTTAATTTCATAATACGAGAGTTTTACCTTTTGCTTGGAAATAAACAAGTACAAAATTGCCGGCATCGGACTGAAAAAAATCCGACATTCAACAAAAGGAATCCGACATTTTGGAAATATTGCTCCCGCAAACCGCCGTTTTCAAGGCTGCGTATGCTCCTGAAAATAGTCTCCGGGCGCTTTCCCGAAGCGCTTCCGGTACAGCTGCGTAAAATAGCCGGGCGTATTGAACCCACAGGAAAATGCCACTTCGGATATCGTCCGGTATATTTTATTTTCCAGTAAATGCCGGGCGTATTGAAGTTTGATTTCCTGAATATAGCCGTTCACGGAAAGCCCTGTTTCCGCTTTCAAACGCCGCAACAACTGGCGGTCGCTGAGCGCCATGGCATTTGCCAGGTAAAGCACGTTCAGATCGATCTTTTTATCAATGGCATACAGCGTGGCATCTTCCAATTCCTTCAGCCAGCGTTGCGAAGCGGAAGCCGTTTTTTCAAATTTGATATCGTCCACCCGGGGCTGGCGTTTGATATAGGCCCGGCGTTTTTGATAGTTGGCGATGAGGTTGTCAACCCGGGCCAGCAATTCTTCCGGCGCAAAGGGTTTGGTCAGGAAGTCGTCCACTCCCATCCGGAGTGCCTGCAACTTATCTTCCCGGTCTGCCCGCGCGGTCAGGATGACCGCCGGAACCTGGCGCCACCGGTCGTGGGCTTTGATCCGTTCCAGGAGTGCGTAGCCATCCATTTCCGGCATCATTACATCCGAGAGGATGAGATGAATACCGGCGCCAGAAGGATCTTCCCGCTCCAGCAAGTTCCAGGCTTCGAGGCCGTTACTGGCCATTCGGCACTCATAGGTATCCGCCAGAATTGAGGTGATCAGCCATTGCATATCGGGGTTGTCTTCCACGATCAGAATTTTCCCTTTTTTCAGGCCCTGCGTATGCTCCATTGCGCCGGGCGCCGGGGCTCCCCATTCGCTTACGGGCGGTTCCGTTGCGGCAACGGGCGTTGCGCGTTTCACCTGTTGATCCGTTGTTACCGCCAGCGGAACACGGAGCTGAAAGGCGCTGCCCTTTCCCCATTCGCTGCTTACCGTCAGGTCGCCCTGCATCAGCTGCGCCAGTTCCTTTGCCAGCGCCAGCCCGATACCCGTGCCGCCCTCGGTAGAAATGCCCTTGTGCTTAGTCTGAAAATAACGATCGAATACGTGGGGCATATCTTCTGCCGGAATACCGCGGCCGCTGTCGGTCACGCTGAGCAGCAGGGAAATGCCCTGCCCGGAAAATGCCTTGCCGCTTGCTGCCTCGCTGGTCACCATCAGGCGCACCATTCCACCGGCAGGTGTAAACTTCAGCGCATTAGCCAGCAGGTTATTGACGATCTTTTCAAACTTCCGCTGGTCCAGCAATACCTGAAGATCCTTATCCTGTTCATAATGAAACTGGTAGTCGATGTGCTTTAACTGCGCTCTGGATTCAAAGCTGCTGAATAGTCGGCGACAGAAGAAAAACAAAGCCGTCGGTGTGGGATCCAGCTGGATTTTCCCGGCATCCAATTGGGATAACTCCAGCAATTCTTCGATCAGGGACAGTAATTTCCCGGCATTTCTGTGCACCAGCCCAAGGGTCTGTTTGCCTTGTTCGCCCAGTGAATCGCCTTGTGTATCCAAAAATTGCCGGATAGGTGTGGAAATCAGGGTGAGCGGCGTACGCAGTTCATGCGAAATGTTGGTAAAAAAGCGGGATTTCATTTCATCCACACTTTTCAGTTCATTGTTCATTGCTGCCAGGTCATGGGCCACCTTTCGCTGGATTTTCACCTGCCGGCTCCGGAGATAAATCAGGAACGACAAAAACAACCCGATCAAAAGTGCGATGGCGGTAAACCATTTTCTCCTGGCCTCCTTCTGTTGCAGGGTATTGTTCAGAGAAGCAATTTCTTTTTCCTTTTCGGTATTATCCAGCTGATATTCAAGATACGCCAATTGTGCCCGGGACTTGTCGTGCTCCAAACTGTCCTTAACCGGATAATACCGGCTGGCAACCTCGTAATAGCGCTTATAGTTTCCCTGCGCTTCATATATTTTTAATAGCAAGGGATTGATTTTATTAAAATAAGACCGGCCTTCCTGTTCAGATGCGGCAGCCAGTTCATTTATCAGGGCTTCCGCTTTCGTAAAGTCTCCCAAGTCGCAATAGACGGCGCCCAGAACCAGCAGAACATCATAATAATTCTGTATTTTCCGCTGTTTGGAATAGGCATAAATGGGCTTCAACAAGTCGAGCGCTTCTTTATACCTGCCTTGTTTTCTCAGGATCAAATCCGCATTCAGGAATTGGATGCGATGAATAAAATAGGTATCCCTTACCTCCTTTGCCAACCTTAGACCTTTATCGAAATAAAAGGGCAAGTTTGCAGCCGAAGTATCATTCGTGATCAGGTTTGTCAATGGGAAAAGTATTCCCCGCTTATCCCCCAGGTTTTCTTTTAATTCCATTGCTTTTTTAAAGTAAGCAATGGCTTTTTCCCGTTCGCTCAGTTCCAGGTAAGCTCCTCCGATGTTATTGGCAATAATGGCTTCCGCATTGATATTTCCCCGTTTTCTGGCTTCCAGGATAGCCTGTTCCAGATATTCCACGGCAATATGCATGGTCTGCTTTTTTCCATATGCCAATCCAAGATTGTTGTTTATAGCAAGTTTGTCGACGGTGGAATCTTCAAGCGCCCGCCGGTAATAGTAAATAGCGCTATCCACAGAGCCCGCTTTTTCTTGATAAATACCGATGTAATTATAGAAACGGCCCTTGCCGGCAGTAATATTCTGGTCTTCCAGAAAACGGATACAATTGCGGGAAAATATCCGGAGGGAATCATATTTACCCTGCATCTGAAAATGCCGGCCCCGGTATTGCCATGCCTTTATCAAGTGCTCCTTCGAATCATACCGGCGGGCCAACCTTTCCATTTCCACAACCAGTTTCCCGTATTCTTCCGGATCGCCACCGTAAAGCGCATCGATCAGGGAATCGAGCGCCATGATCTTCGCTTTCCCTTCCGCCTGAGCAACGACATTCCGCAGGCTATCTAATTTTGGAATATCCTGAGCGACACCCTCCGACAGGAGGGCATATCCGATAGCCGGAAGAATAAAAAGCCACTTTAGAAATTTCATGCCGACTCGCCATTTTAGCTGACAGCTAATAATACGAGTTTTAGCAAAAATCAAGGCACCGTATTCTGTTGCGCAACACAGGAACCGGCGGATTAACTCAAACACCTTCCAGGGCACGCATTCGTATAAAAGCACTACTGCCCGACCTGCACCATTATCTTCGTCTGTTTACCATACGGCGTCGTCAATTCACAGTACAATATTCTAGAATCAGGCAGGTTACCCAACCATATGCGTTCGGCATGGTATCCCGGGGGGTAATATTTGTCAGTCCGCCATAACTCCATGCCTCTAACATCATAAATCCGCAATTGCGCCTGGCATCCGCCACCCGCCGGCAACACAAAGCCGATGGTCGTTTCATCGCCAAACGGATTTGGCTGGTTTTGCAGCAATCGCAAGTCCTCAGCGGGTGTCAGGTCGGCTGCGCTGCTGGTTGCGGTGAATTGTAATGCAATGCCCGATTCCTTTAACGCACTCGTGTACGCATAGGCCGGCAGTGTCTCTTCATCAAGCCATAGCACATCGCGCAACTTAACGCCGCCCTCCAGCACTTTAAATTTCAATTGAAAAACCTGCGATGCCTCGCCCAGCGCTATGCCCTCAGCCTGGGACCAAACCGAACGCAGTTCTCCATCGGCCTGGTCGGGCCTTGCGAAATTATCTTCTGTCAATGGCAATTCTCCCAACGGCTCCACGGCCTCCAGCGCCAGATAATCCCGGTCGAAACCCAGCGAAAACTGCCAGGCTACCAGATCGGCAAACTGGTCGGCCCGGAAGGTTACCGGCAACTCCTGACCGGCTTCCAACGCAACATCTTCCGCACGCAATACCAAGGGCGATGGCGCAATCAGATTGGACGGATCCGCATAACTGTCGATCACATCCCCGATTTTGATACCCCGGAAATCCTGACCCGACACACTGCCACCTACTCCCGTCAGGTCAATTTTTTCGGGAAATCCCCAGGGCGGCAAGGGAAGCGTGTAGGCCGCCGGTACAAATCGCCAGGAATTTGCAAACAGATTCAGCGCCGTGGGATTTCCCAAAAGTGCCTGTTTGATGATGAGTGCGTCCAGCGTGGATATGGAATTGCTGTTGTTCACATCCGCAGCCACTTGTTTATACGGGCTGCTGATCGGAGCATAGCCGGTCAGGTGCTGCTGGATGGCGGTGGCATCGGCCACTGTGACGCCATTGAGCTTGTTGATATTCTTACTGGGTGTCACCGTGAAGTTGGAGCCGTTTGCGGCCGTCAGGGTGTACGTGCCGGCAAGTGGCGTCAGGGCGCTGTCCGTATCGTCGCCGGTAAGGACCACCGTGGCATCCTTTACGCCGCTTGCGCCATCGTGTTCCCACAATATGATGCCTGAAATGCCGATCAGGGCTGCAAAGTCGCCGTCGAACACGGCAAAGGGCCCCACACTGCTGATACCCGAGCGGATCAGGCTGTACGGATCGCTGCCCGCGGCAGCAGCGGCAGGCTGGTTGTCCCAACTGCCGGCCAGATAGTGGGAAACGTAAGCCTGCGTGCGATCAAAGGTAGCCTGCTCCTCGGCGCTGTTCCACTGGAGTGTCAGGCTCAAATCGGAACCGCCGGCCGTGTTTTCTTCGACAAACCAGCCACGGCCTACGGCATCGGCCGTAATGGGCGAGCCGGTAGTGCCCCCGCTCAATACGGCGTCGGCCACGCGCACGAGGTAGACATCGGGTGTGCCGGCATTGGTCAGGGTAGCGGGGTTGTACGCGCTGTTGCCAACGGGGAATTCCACGGGCGTAGCGCCCACGTGGCGCACCAGGGAGCCCGTGCCGTCGGTGCGCACGTGCCGGGTTGCGTCGTAGCCGTTTAAATCCGCAACTTCGAGGTTGTTATTCCCCAGCACGGCGTAGTTATCGGCAGCCTGGAAGTCGAGCTGGTTGGTCACTTCCAGGTCGTCGGCCAAAAGCAGGTTGTTGCCACCCGATTTATTCAACACCAGCAGGTAAAACGCCGAGCCGCCGGAAGTGACGGTGCTGTGTTGGGCGCCTTCGAAAGTGACCGTGGAGGCCCCGGCGTTGAAGTTGGCGGTGTTGGTCCAGTTGCCGCCGATGTGATACTGGCCGTCGCCCTGGAGCGTGGCGCCGGTGGTGTTCGTAAGGTCGGTGGGGGTGCTGAGGGTGCCGTCGACGCTGAGGGTAGCGCTGTTGGTGTTGACGACGCCGTCAAAGGCAACGACGTAGCTCCCGCCAGATATGCGGATGTAACTACCCTGACTTTGGAGTTGGGCCTGAGCCGACATGGAAAACAGGCTGAGCAGGCTTATGATGAACAGGTATTTTTTCATAACAAGTTATTTTTCAGAAGTGCTTGTTGTGTTGGGATTGCCCGAAAAGTTCAGCGTCGCTTTGATCGCCTGAATATCGGCTGCCAGTTGGGCGCTTACATGTTGTTGTTGGGAAAGTTGGGTTTCGAGTTGGGCGATACGTTTTTGCTGGGCATCTACACGTTTTGCCAATGCCATTGTGGTGGAGGCAGCTTCCGGCAGACCCACCACGGTGTTGACGCGCGCGACTGCTTCGCTTGCCTTCGATTCCCAGGCGCGGCCGACAATGCGGTTGCTCTGTTCCGGCGTGATGTTTTGCGGCGATACCGCAATGGCAATACCGTCGTTCAGACCGGAAGCGATGATGTAATCGCCTTTGGCCACTTTGCCGCGCACATACACCGGCACCTGGCCGATGAAGCTGACGATTTCGTAATTTTCTTCCGTGCCGTCGTAAATCGCATTGCCGAGCACTGCGGCATTGTCGCTCACGGCCATCACCCAGTCGGCGCCTTCCGTGCGCTTGCTGATCTTGCCGCCGAACACACCCACCACTTCTCCGTCGACAATCTGTTCGTCGTGGTCCAGGCGTTCCAGCGATTCCGCGTAATCCGAGCCGTTGGTTTCGTATTGCACGTTACCGTTGTTGTTGTTTTCGATTTTACCGATAGAGAGGCTATTCTGTACAAACTGAATCCAGTTGCCATTTCCCGGGTTGCCGGCTAGGTCCGCATTAAATTCAAGACAAAGAATGCCTTGTTCCTTGCTACCATCCATATTTGTGTTCCTGAAATTCGCTACATAATTCCCCCGAACCAGGTTGCTACCCGTAACAGATTCCTTAACCACCAACCTGCTTTCATGGGTACCTGCGCCCGGACCGATGCCGACGTTGCCGCTGCCATCTATGTGAATTCCTTCGTTGCTGTTTCCAGTTTGAGAAATCCAGCCGCCATTAAGGGCAATATTGCCGCCACCGACATCCAGTCTGGCATCGGGCGTCGTTGTGCCGATGCCGACATTGCCGGTAAAATCTGCATTTCCGGAAACGGAAAGTTTATTGGCTGGTGATGCCGTACCGATGCCAACATTGCCGGTAAAATCTGCGCTTCCGGAGACGGAAAGATTATTGGCTGGCGATGCCGTACCAATGCCCATTTTTTCCAAGCTGTGATCAAAATAAAAATGAGTCGTACTGCCATCAGCACTTCTAAGCTCTGTATTACCATCTGTATCGATATAAAAACGTTTGATTCCTGTTTCTACATTTCTTAATCTAAGATGCGTATCTGCGGTTTGATTGCCCTCCACTTGAAATTCCCATGCCCGGATAGTATTGAATCGAAGCAGGGTTGCACCATCCGGTTGCCCCCCATTACCGACGATTAAACTATCCGTTGTAACAGCATTACCGTTGACAAGGCTATTGCCAGCGAGATTGATATTTTGGGTTGCTACATGGTTCCCCAGGTTATCGCCCGGCAAAGCGGATAAGTCTACCGAGTTGCCATCCGCAATGCTAAGCGTAGTGCCGCTAAGGCTGAGCGTTTGATCATCCGTGTCGGTATCCGTGTCGATGGAGGCCAGGTCAACCGAGTTGCCGCCTTCTATGCTGAGCGTAGTGCCGCTAAGGCTGAGCATTTGATCGTCCGTGTCGGTATCCGTGTCGATGGAGGCCAGGTCAACCGAGTTGCCGCCCTCTATGCTGAGCGTGGTACCGCTGAAGCTGAGCGTTTGATCGTCTGTGTCGGTATCCGTGTCGATGGAAGCCAGGTCGACTGAATTGCCACCGTCTATGCTCAGCGTGGTGCCGCTGAGGCTGAGGTGCTGCAATTCATTCCCAGGATCGGTATCCTTATCCTGGGAATCGGCTAAATTGGTAACCGGGATGGAAGTTCCCCCGTCGCCGTTATATTGGACCACAAACATGTCGCTGAAACCCGTGCTGGTCAAGGTCTGGCTGCCAAAGGTGGCCGTGCCTTCAAAACTACCGGCGCCACACACCGTGCCTGTGGCAACTGCGACAATGCTTTGGCCATTATCCTGGTTCGGTCCGCCGCCGGAGTTTGCCCACAAGACATTGCCCGAAGCATCGAATTTTGCAATAAAAACATCCACATTTCCCGAACTGGTCAGCGTCTGGCTGCCAAAGCCGGCCGTGCCCCTAAAATCGCCTATGACATAGGCATTACCCGCTGCATCCGTAGTTATGCCATTGCCGGCATCCGCATTTGTCCCGCCAAGGCCAACGACCCACAACACATTTCCGGAAGCATCATATTTGGCTACAAATACATCGCTGTTTCCGACGCTGCTAACGGTCTGGCTGTCAAAGCCGGCGTTGCCCCGAAAATATCCTGTGACGTACACGTTGCCGGCTGCATCCGCCGCAATGCCGTTGCCAGTGTCAAAATTTCCCGCTCCACCGGAACGAGCCCACAAGACATTTCCGGAAGCATCGTACTTGACAACAAATGCATCGACGTCGCCGGCACTGGTTAGCGTCTGGCTGCCGAAGCCGGCATTGTTCCTAAAAGCCCCTGTGACGTACACATTCCCGGCTGCATCCGCCGCAATGCCGTTGCCAGTGTCAAAGTTGCCCGCTCCACCGGAACGGGCCCACAAGACATTTCCGGAAGCATCGTACTTGACAACAAATGCATCGACGTCGCCGGCACTGGTTAGCGTCTGGCTGCCGAAGCCGGCTGTACCTTGAAACTCCCCTGTTACATACACATTTCCCGAAGCATCCGCAGCGATATCAGAACCGAAATCGGTATCGAGCCCGCCGCCGGATACGACCCATAAGACATTGCCTGTAGCATCGTATTTGGCTATAAATACATCGACCCCTCCTCCCGAAGCATTCACCGTATGGCTGCCAAAGCTGGCTGAGCCAGTAAATCCTCCCGTTACATACACATTGCCCGAAGCGTCTGTCGCTATTCCGAATCCTATGTCGCTCGCTGGCCCGCCCCCGCTCGCGGCCCAAAGTATATCACCCGAAGGGTCATATTTAACGATAAAAACATCTTCCACTCCCGAAGCGGTTAAGGTCTGACTGCCGAAGCTGATCGTGCCGTTTAAGAGACCCGTAACGTAAATATTGCCGGCGGCATCCCCGGCGATACCTTGGCCTCTGTCAGAACCGGCCCCTGCCCCCTGGCCGATGAATGCCGGTTTTTGGTCGGCTGTCAGCGAACGGCCGCAATCTTTTACCCAGGCTGCGCCGGTGTAGTAGTTGAAACAGGAGTCCTGGGTGTTGTAAATGATCAGGCCCGGCACTGGGTTTGGAATAGCGTCGCGCTGGGCGGTAGTCATGCGCGGCAGGAGCAGGCCCTTGTCACTGCTCTTCAGATCGAGCATGGCGGAAGGGTCGGGTGTGGAGTTATCCTGGTTTATGGCGACTTGTGCGCTAAGACCCGATGCTAAAAACAATAGGCAAAAAAACAGGCTGTTGGCTGGCGAAGAACTTCTTTTATACATAGTGTCTGGATTTTAATTCAGTGAAAAATTCAGTAACCGGGGCTTCGCATTTAGACCGGTTGTACCGCTGCGAAAGGCCATGACAAAAGTGCCGGCAACAGCGCCGGGCGTGCTTCCGGGCATGTTCCAAATGTTTCCGGAAATGTTCCAATCGTGGGAAAAATGCCTTTTCAGGCGCGAAATGCCTACTTTTTCAGGCTGCTGGGCGGTTGGCCGAACTCCTCGGCAAAGGATGTGGAGAAATGTTGCAAATGCCGGAATCCCACTTCAAAGGCAGCCTCCGAAACGGTCATATCGGTAGTAAGCAGAAGTTGCCGGGCTTTGTGCAGCCGTACGGACCGGATAAAATGCGTAGCGGATTTGCCGGTGAGCGCCTTCATTTTCCGGTGCAACTGGGTGCGGCTCATGTTCATGGCCTTGCATAGCCCCGGCACATCAAAATTTTCGTCCTGCATGTGCACTTCCAGGGCAGCCTGTGCTTTTTGAATAAACACATCTTCCAGGTATATCTCCCTGCTTGCATTTGGCTGCCCGCCATTGGCCGGAATGCCTGCGGCATAACGCGCCTGTAACTTGCGCCGCAGTTCAAGCAGTTTTCGAAGCTGGACTAACAATTGAGTCTTATCAAATGGTTTGGCCAAATAAGCATCCGCGCCGCGCTCAATACCTTCAATCCGGGATTCAAGATCGGCCCTGGCGGTCAGGAGTATAATAGGAATATGACTGGTGCGTTCATCGTTTTTCAGCGTACTGACGACTTCAAATCCGTCTTTCAAAGGCATCATTACATCGCAAATAATAATATCCGGCACACTTTCCAATGCCAGGTCAATACCGTGCTGCCCGTTTGCGGCAGTTTGAATGCGATACGCATCTTCAACACAGACCCTGAGATAGTGCAACACATCGGCATTATCTTCAATGATCAATAAATTGGGTTGGTCCTCTTCGTTATCCGGGGCTTTTTCATTTGTCAGATTCGGCGTACTGGCCTTGCCGGAATGTTCGTACACACCGGCTACTGTTTCATCGTCGGTTTTCACAGTGCCGGATAAAGCATTCGAAGACTGAACAGGCAGCGCAACCAAAAACGTTGCGCCTTCGCCGGTTTGACTTTTTACGGCAAGCGCTCCGTCCATGAGTATCACCAGTTCTTTCACCAGCGCCAATCCGATACCCGAGCCTTTGCCCTGCCGGCTTTCGGTATTATTAATCTGATAAAAATGTTCGAACACATTCGGCAACTGGTCGGAGCTAATTCCGATACCATTATCCCGGACCTGAATGATTACCCAACCATCATCGTGCCCCTGTGCGGGAAAAGCAACGAAATGGAAGTCTTTGTCAAGGAAGTTTTGCCAGGTTCCCGAATACGTTATCTCCAGGTCAATATTGCCGTTTTCAGGTGTAAATTTGATCGCGTTTGACAACAGGTTGGAAAAAATAGTTTGCAGCTGATCTTTGTCCATAGCCACCTGCACTGTTTCCAGATTGGAATTTACCTGCAACCGAATACGCTTTGTTGCCGCAAGTGACTCGAAGCTGCCGGCGAGGTATTTTACGAAAGCAAGGAGGTCGAACTGTACAGGGTGCAATGTCAGCGACTTGGCTTCAAGTTTTGCCAGATCGAGCAACTGGTTTATCAACCGGAGCAGGTCGGCGCCATTGCGTTCGATGATTTCACCGGCCTGTTCCAAGCGGGCCAACGGTTTGCCGGGTTTAAAAGCTTTCACTTCCCCGGCCATTCCCGTAATCACCGTGAGCGGTGTGCGAAATTCGTGTGTAATGTTGGTGAATACTCTGGATTTGAAGGCATCCAGGTCTTTGAGGCGTTCTGCCTCACGTTGTTCCATTTCCAGCTTGTACTGAAGGCGCTGGCGGTGCAGAAAAAACCGCATGACACCATACAAAAGTGCCAAAAACAAAAAACTATAAATTCCGTAAGCCAAAGCCGTTCGGTACCAGGGAGGCAGGATCGTTATCTCCAGCGCAGTTGGCTTGATATGCCAAACACCGTCGCTATTGCTGGCTTTGACCAAAAAGGTGTATTTACCCGGAGATAGGTTCAGGTAGCTTGCCCGGTTTTCAAACGTGGTGTGCGCCCATTCCGGTTCGGCGCCTTTCAAATAATAGCGGTACCTGTTTGCAGACGGGATCGTATATTCCAATGCTGCAAATTGCAAGGTGATACTGTTTTGGCTATAGGGCAACGTTAACTTTTGGGTATAGCCAATAGTCTGTTTTAAAACGCCGGACGAGTCGCCGAAAACAACCGGCGCGTTATTAATTTCAAGACCCGTCAAGCAAACCTGCGGGGTAACCGGATTGTCGGAAAAGTTATTCGGGTTAAACACGATCAAGCCTTTCAAACAACCGAAAAACAGGGTTCCATCCGATCTTTTTGCAAACGCCCAATTATTAAACTCATTCGTAGGCAAGCCGTCTTTGACCGTGAAATTTTTAACATCACCGGTTTGAGGATTGAACTGAATAAGCCCTTTGTTGGAGCTCATCCAGAGCCGTCCGGCATCATCGGCCAGAATACCATAAATGATATTATCCGGAAAACCGTTCCGGGTATTGTAATGGGTAAATTTCCGGGTGCGGGTATCAAGCCTGCTCAAGCCGTTGCTCAGCGTGCCAATCCAAAGTATATGGGGCTGTTTCGGATCTTTTAGCAAAGAAGTTACATGGCGCCCCTGAATACCCTGATACCCGTCAGTCGCCTTTTTGAAAAATCTGAATGCAAATTTTTCGCCGTCCGGCACAGCTTGCAGCAATCCATTTTTGGCTCCGATCCACCAGCTACCGCCGGCGGTCTGTGCAATACAGGTAAACCGGCCAGGCCGGTCGCGGCCAAGGGCAAAATCAAAGGTATCAATGTTCAGATCCGCTGATTTTATCCGGTATAGTTTGTTTTGATATACAAACCAGAGATTGCCAATGGAATCTGTTGTTGATATATAATTATTATCCTCTGCAAAGGGTATTTTACAGGCAATCGTCCACTGTTTACCCTGGCCATTATTTCGACGCACCAGAATTTGATTCTTGTCTGTCGTCATCAGCCAATGTTGCCCTGTGCTGCTAAGGTGGCCTTGTGGCCTAAATTCCCTCCGCGTATCTATGGCGCTTCTGTAAATCAGTTCGGGAGAAGACAACAACCAGTTGGTACCGTTATTTAACAGAACGCCGAAATGCCCGGCGCCATCTAGTAGTACATCGGTTTGAATAGCAGCATTCGGGAAGTACCGTTCAAAACGATGCAGCCGGGGAGTGTACTTCAACACGCCGAAACCATTGGTGCCCACCCAAAGAATGCCGGAGCGGTCTATAAGGATTGCGGATACCCCTTTTTTCCCAAACCCGGGTATCCGACTCGGCTTTCCCGGGAATGCAGTCATTGATTTAATTTTATAATCCGGTAGATTAAACGTCTTAAGAAGATCAAGAGCAAGCGGCATCGAAGCTTCCCAGCCCAAAAAATCTGCTAATTGGCGATCCAGAGCACCCTTATCCATCCACTCAATCTTTGACCCGGTAATTTTTCCGGTAGCGTGATCTGCTTTAAACCATAAGGTGTTATCGGAGGTATTCAACCAACCGTTATAATCCACCGGATAAGGTGTCTGATAGTATTTAACAGCGCCATCTGTTTTAGAAATACTGAAGATGTTGTTATCACTGTTACCCCAAATAAAGTCTACGGTTTGGCCACGTATAAAAACTCTATCCCCCTCTATAGTCCAGCTTTGTATGCCCCTTATCGGCCAAATCGGCGATTGCTCAATTTTGTCCGATTTTAAATTCCGGATCCAATCAATTCTGTTAATTATAAATTGTCCGTTTCTTTTTTTTGAAAGGCCCCATATTTGGTTTTCCTGGTCAAAATATAAGCGTCCAATAAATCTTTGAGCAAACTTTACTTTCGACTTAATCTTAAAAAACTGTTGTGTTTTTTTATAGAAAATATTCAGATTATCATTGGCTAATACCAGGATAAAATCACCTGATTCATATATCGAATTCATTGAATTACCCGAAATTGAAAACGGATTGCGCGGGTCATGCATAAATACTTTTACCTCCTTACCATCATAACGATTTAATCCGTTTCGGGTAGCGATCCACAAAAAACCCTCCTTATCCTGAAGCAGGCCGTTAATAAATCCCTGCGAAAGACCGTCTTCAACAGTTAGCGATTCCAGGTCAGGAGTTGTTTGAGCAACTGCTAAAGCAGCAATACCCCCTATTAGAAAGGCAACCAAAATACTTGAGTGACGCATCATTTTTTTGGATCAGCAATGACAAAAATAGGCCGGATGAGGCCAATAAAGTCATTTACTGCACAAAATGCATAGACCGTAACGGTATCTGATAAAATTGTCGTGTTGCCGCACGCGTGGCACAAGGACTATCGGGCATGATGCAAGCTTAATTGCAACGAAAAACAGGAACTTAAGGTTACTAAAATATTTTCCTGTAGATCCTTCACAAAACTAACCCCACAGATACTGGGAAAACTAACCTGCTTAAAAAAAGCATCCAACTGCGTTTGCCGCGACAATTGCCCGTTCAAATACCAACCACGCGAGCCGGCTTTTACCCCGGGCGCTTCCAGGCTGATGATATTCGCTTTCTCTCCATCGTAGGCGTAAAAACTCAGATTCTGGTAAATATCCTGGTTCCGGCAGGGGTTTATCCAGAGCTGGCCTTTGGGGCCGATATAGACGTCGTCCATACAACTGATCGGCAAGCCCCGGTCAATATCATATACTGTGACTGAGGATGGAAGCAGTTTGGGGGAAAAGCCCGGCGCCTGTCCGGCTGCAAGCAGCGGAAGCAGTACGAGTAAAAAACAAATAAGGGATCCCCGAAACATGACGGGGTGAAGTTCGGAAAATTACCGTTCTACCCGGACCATCTTTTTTGTCAATACGCCATACGGCGTTGCCAGTTCACAAACCAACAGCCATAAATTGCAAGCATAATTTTGGCAAAAATCCGCATCTGAAACAGCCCTCTTTGAGGAATAATATAAGCCTAGCCATACACGAACGGTTCTAGAAATTGACAGTTGGTAATCTAAAATCTAAAGAAACCATTCCAAGTCACTTTCTACAGACTCTCGATTTATGAACCCCAATAATCCTGTTTCACAAAAAAACTATGATGTGGACTATAAGACAATCCCAAATGATTTGACAATCCATCGTCATTTATTTCCCGAAATAAAATCCCGTTTTCACAAAAAAGCCATTGTCCAGGTCAAAGTCCAGGTCTTCACCGTTGACGGTCACCAGTTTGAATATGCGATTCAGTGAAATGCCCGCAGATAGTTCCACCCTGCCTTTTTCGGTAATACCCCAGCCGATGACAGGCCCTATGTTGTAGCGGGAAAACTTCACAGCGTCCACATTGCCAACGGCAGGCTGATCCCGGTCGGCCAGTTGCAGGTTGTACTGGTTGCCTTCTACGCCGGAGTTGATCCCAACGATGAGGTTGCCGGCGCGGTAAGTGGCGCTTATTTTAACCGGTGCGGTAACATTCAAATCTAATTTATCTGTGCGGTAACGCAGGCTCAGCAAGGGTACTGTTTTGGGCTCACCGAAACCATTGGTATAAGCCAGTCCGGCGCCAATGCGTAAACCATTTTGAAAGGTCCGGTGCAGCAAGGCTGAGCCCTGCATAAAGAAATCGTCGCCGGAAATACCGTCCCTGAAATTAGAAGCCAGCGTCGGCTTGGCCAGCAGGGTCATTCCCCATTTTCCACTGAATTGCTGGTTAAGGCCTAGCGTGTACTGGATGGTGTGCAGGTTGGCTTCGAAAAAATAATCTTCTGGCAACTGATTAAAAAAGGTGTTGACAAAGCTCCACTCCAGGCTGTTGACGATGGTCGTGCTGCCGTTTTTCAGTTGGACCGGCAACAGAAGTTTTACTTTGAACTCAGACATATCAAGATTGGCCGCATCGAGCGCCGGACCAGGCGGGTTCATCAGGCCCACTTTCGGATTGTAATTGTAGGAGAGGCTGAAAATATCAACCTGTTGAGCAATGGAATTGACTTGAAGCAACAGGATAGCAAACAGGCTTGCACAGATCGTTTTCATTGTATTTCGATTTTTATGGACAGGGCCTCCAGGGCTGGCATGTTTTACCCTGCCAATCCTGGAAATCCTGTCCGGTAATAAATAGTTTGAATTATGAACTTTAGAGGACAACGTACACGGTCATACCATGCCGGTGTACCGGGCGGTACCGCACAGTACCCACTACATAAACCGTTTGTCCGTTGTATACGGCTGTTGTGTAACCATTCGGCAAAGCCGGCACTTCCACACCAGTCGGTGCATTGATGACGATATAAACCTTGGCCACCGGGTCGTAGCGGTAGTAGGTCCCATAGAAGTAATAATAGTTGACGCTACTGACGCTCACTGTCACATAGCCCGTCGGAAGTACGACCAGATGGGCGCCCAAGGGCCCGGATATGACCACATAGCCATTGGGGCCATAGCTGTAATACACGCCGCCGTAGTAATAATAGGAAGTTGTCCCCACCACAATGCGTGTATGGCCGGCCGGCAAAGTGACCACAACGGCGCCGTGCCGGTGCAGGTGTGCGTAACGTTTGTGGTGATCTTCCCAACGATCTTCGCGGGCATCCTGACGATCCTCTGCACGCTCTTCACGCGCATCCTGGCGATCTTCCGCACGTTCCTCTTTAGCATCTTGACGATCTTCAGCGCGCTCTTCGCGGGCGTCCTGACGGTCATCCATGCGGTCGTCACGAGTCTCGCTTCTTCCGTTATCCATGGTTTTAGTTTCTTTTTTCCCTTTAGAAACTACACCCTGACTGGTTTTTGTCTGGCTCCTGGAGTTATTGGAACGGCTGTTGTTCCGTTGAGCAAATGCCTGACTGGAAAACAGGATTAAACTGAAGAACAGTATCAGACTGAAGAGTTTTGAAAAACTGGTTTTGTTGAACATGACTTTTAAGTTTTAATGAATGTTTCCACCGTAATTTTTATTGATTTGATAGATCAAAATTAGGGGGTGGATACAGGGTGGCCATGTCGGAATAACCGAACGTAGGCTTTGACCTTCCCAACGTTTCTGTTTTTGTAAAAACACTATCGATTTGTATAAATCGGCTTGTTTTAACTATCGACTTCAGGGTCTGTCTATTACACCATAAAGCGCAAGAGCCAATGCAGCAACTGCATTGGCTCTTGTTTATTCTGTTATTATTCCTATAAAACTCAATTGCTCTCTATGTAACTATTGAACTTTTCCTGGAAATCATGGAAGCTCCAGCTCAGGGTGATTTTAGTGAGCGCACCTTCCAGTGAAACGGCATCATTGCCCGAAGAAAATGTTTGCTGGTGGGTCAGGAACAAATTCAGGTGGTCGTTGATATTAAACCCGAGCGTTGCACCGAGCAAGTTGGCTTTTTGCCCGGCTTGCTGTGTCACCACCGAACCGGATTCTTTGGAAATATAGTCCGTGCTGCCACCGTGGATGTACGAATAATCGAGCGAAATAAATGCCTTTTGGGTAATGTCTCTCGACAAGTGGGTTTCCAAAATAAACAGCCCTTCCTGATCCACTTCCTGCCCCTGGAAATCCTTGTTTTTCGAAATGAAGGTGTACGACGGGAATACCTCCAGAGTCATGCGCTTGCCGTCTATCATCGGACTGAGCCGCTGTACCATAGGCAGACCCAACTTCAGTTTGTACTGGTTGCTGCCGATGTTGACCGGGTTGTTGGCGTCGTACTGGCCGGTCGGGAATGTTGCTGCAGCCTGCAGGTAGACGAGTGTCGGGTTTTCATGGCGCACATAATCTTTGATCATCAGGCCTTTGGCGCCAATCAGGTTGATGGTGTTCGACCAGATAATATCGCCCAGCCCATGCTGAAACAAGGTTGAAGAAGTGGCGGCCGGTCCCGCGGGGTCGAGGTTGATCGTGGCCGAAATATCACTGGCAGGTACTACCAGCGTCGAATAAAACGTACGGCCGAAAATCGGTTGGCTGCGGGTATAGGTTAACATGTACATATTGCTGTTGACCGTAGCGCTGGGATTGATAAAACTCAGGTTGTTGATGGCAGCGTTTGCTTTGCCGTTGATGAGGTGTGCACTCAGGATGTTGAGGTTTTTGGGCAGCGCCCAGTAGGTACGAGCGCCGTCGAGTTGTGCGAATGCCGGTGCGCTGATCAGGATCAGCAAGGCGATGATGCATATATTTTTCATGATGTTTTTCTTGATTGTTAACGTGGGTGGTGTTTTCAATGGTTAGTCTTTATCGGTTGGCAATTCACTGCCCCGGCTGAAATCCGGTGCATAAACCGGCGGGCGCGGTGGGAGTTTATCTTCCATGCCGTCGTAGGGTGTCCGGTTGGGCAGGATCACATTGTTTTCGGCCATATACTGATCCCAGTTGGCAAGCAGTTCGCGGAGTTTTTCCGGGTTGCTTTGCGCCAGGTCAAAACGCTCACCGGCGTCTTCTTTTACATTGAACAATTGCCAGTCGCCGGTACCGGTCGGAACCTGTACGTTTACGATCTTCCAGTCGCCCTTGCGGAGTGATTTTGAGTTCCAGAGTTCGGTAGCCAGATAATCCTCATCGGTCCGCGGCGAGGTGCTGGTTCCATTGAGCATTTGTGCCCAGGATTTCCCCTGCATGGCCAAAGCAGCCTGCCCTTTAAATGTTTTGGGTTGTTCGATACCAGCAAGTGCCAGGAATGTCGGGGCAATATCTTTCACGTGCATGAGCGCTTCCGTGTTGACCTGCCCGGCGTTTTTCTTATCCGGCGTAACAACCACCAGTGGCGAGCGTATTCCGCCCTCATAGGTAGTGTATTTGAATCCGAAAAAAGGCGCTGTGGACAGCTGGGCCCAGGACGGTCCGTAGCAGGTGAACGACTCGGCCCGGCCCCAGTTCTGGAAGCCGTGGGTGTAGGTTTTGGCCATCCAGTTGGCGTTGTTTGTGGAGGGATAATTTTTATAGGTGGAGGCCTTGTCATTTACATCCGGACCGTTGTCGGAAAAGAAAACGATGTAGGTATTTTCGCGCAGGTTGTTTTTTTCCAGATAGTCCATCAAGCGGCCGATCTCCATGTCCATGTAGTCGACGACAGCGGCAAACACCTCCATTTTGCGGGCAGTTACGACCTGGGCAGCGGGCTTCAGTTTGTCGAAGCCGGGCACATACCAGAGGCGCTCGCCCATGACGGTTTTTTCAGAAAGGATACCCATTTTCACCATGCGCTCCAGGCGTTCGTCGCGCAGCACATCCCAGCCCCGGTCAAAGGCGCCCTTGTATTTCCGAAGGTAGTTTTTCGGAACCATCAAGGGGTCGTGTGGCGCCTGGTGGGCCAGGTAGGCCAAAAACGGCTTGCCGTCGCCTTTGTTGGACTCGATGTATTCGATGATCTTGTCCGTAAAGGTTTTGGTGGCATAGTAGCCTTTCGGCAATTCATCCAGGTAATTGTTGTCTTCCACAAAATGGTTGGGCGTCGATTCCTCGTCCGGCCCGTTCAGCGAAAAGTAGCTGCCCGCTCCGGAAAGCATCGAAAAAGAGCGCTCAAAGCCACGTGCCGCCGGGATATGGTCTTTGTTTTTACCCAGGTGCCACTTGCCGGCCATGTAGGTGTGGTAGCCGTTGGCTTGCAGGATCTCGGCCATGGTGGGCACTTCTGTGCTCAGCACACCTTCGTAACCCGGCTGATTTTCCTGGTTCGGCGCCAGGTATTCATACATGCAACCCAAGCCCACCAGGTGGTTGTCGATGCCGGTCATCAGCATGGACCGTGTGGGCGAGCAGGTTGGCGCTACGTAAAAATTGGTATAGCGAACACCTTCGCTGGCCAACTTGTCGAGGCTGGGAGTTTTGATTTCGCTGCCGAAAGCGCCCATGTCGGAGAAGCCCATATCGTCGGCTACGATGACCAGAAAATTGGGGCGTTGGTTGGCAGTCTGTTGTGCCGTTGCGGTTTGGCTTTGTGCCAGCACAAAAACCGACAACAACAGGCAGTACAAACGGGTGATAGTTTCCATTTTCATGATATTTCTTTTTTGAAAAAATGTTTTTGAATGAATTGATGGTTCAAAAGTACCGGGTCGGTTGGGGGCAGGCACGTTGGCATTTCCGAACGTAGCGGTCGGGTTTCCCAACGTGCCGTTCTTTCCCCTACCCACTATTTCTTTTTGAAAATTGCTTTGGGCAACAAAATCGTGGCACCCAGGCGCAGCGTCCAGTCGGCGCCGGTGAACTCAGGCTTGACCACGTTGTAATAGGCGCCGGCCTGGATGTTCACAGGCAAGCCATTGGCGCCGATCCGGATAATCTTGCCCGCGCCCATGCCCAGCGGCACTGTCCAGCGGTTGTCCGAATCGGCGTTCCAGTTGGCCGTGATGCCTGGCGAGAAGGTCAGGTAATTTCCCTTCGGTAGGTTGCAGTTGATAAATGGCTGCAATAGGAAGGTGTTGATCTTGTCGTTTCCGATCGACCAAACGTTGTTCACCAGAGCGCCGATCACCCAGTTGCCGGGCTTGACAACAGCCACGAAAGACGGGCCTATACCCCACTCCTTGGCTCCCAGGCCTTCACCTGCAGTTGGAATATTGACAACCGGCCCAACACCCCAGGAGACTTTGTTGTCTCCGCCGTGCGCATAAAATGCCGAGAACGTAATATCGCTGAACCCGTTGGAGGAGCCCGTTTCAGACAGGATATTCGGCTGGCTGACAAAAGGGACGACAACCCGGGCGATGATCTTCCCATCCGCGAAGGGAAGCACCGGTTGAAAATTGGTAATATTCTGGGTGCGGTTATACGGCCCGACACCGAAGTTGGTGTTGTTCTGAAAAGGCAAACTGATCAGATTGGCCAGGGGGTTTTGCGCAATTTTGGCAAGTTCTGCTTCTGTAAGTTGCGCTTGAATGTTGGATAGCACTGTCAGGGTCAGCAGCAGTACAGCTGCTAAACGTCCGATGGTTTTCATTGCAAATAGTTTTAGAAATTGATAGGAAGGTGTGGTTAGTTTAATAGTCTTTTACACAGCGAAATCCGACATGCAGGAGCGCCGTCTCCGGAGTGGAACCGCTCCGGCCGGAAACCCGGTAGCCGTGGCACCAGGCCGGCTCGCAGAGGAAGGAACCGCCGCGCATGGCTTTTTCGCTTTTTTCATCGGGGGTGAAGTTGGCTGGATCGGCGTTGTATGGCAGTTTCCAGTTGCTGCACCATTCCCAGACGTTGCCGACCATGTCTTGCAACCCGAGTTCAGTAGCGCCAAAAGCACCGACGGGAGAGGTGTACTGGTAGCCGTCTTCCACCTGATTGACCCAGGGAAAGATGCCTTGCCAGATATTGGCTTTGTAGCGGCCGTTCTCTTTGATCTCATTGTCGCCCCAGGGGTAAATATTTTCCCGGATGCGGCCGGCATTGCGGGCAGCGTGCTCCCATTCGGTTTCGGTTGGGAGGCGCTTACCCGCCCAGTTGCAGTACTGCACTGCATCGTTCCAGGAAACCTGGGTAACCGGGTGGTCGGCTTGCGCCGCGGGCTTGTCGGGTCCCAGGGGAAATTGCCAGTTCGCACCATCGACCAGGCGCCAGGCTTTTCGTTCGATGTCGAACACCCCGGCATTGCCAAATTGCTCGGCCTGTGTACGGTAGCCGGTTGCTTCCACAAAAAGCCGAAACTGCCGGACGGTGACCGGGTGGATATCCATAAAAAAGCTGTTGACCTTGTGGATCAGTACCGGCTTTTCCCAGGCCAGAAAATCCATTGAGCCAACCGGAGTTGTACCACCCGGGATAAAAACCATCCCGTCTTCTGCGACATCCTGGTGCGATACTTCCCGAGTGCAACACAAGCCGGTGAACAGCACCAGCAGCAGACCGGCAAAAAGCGAAAATTTCATTGTGAAAGCCATATCAAATTCTTGATTTGTAATTTGTTATGACTCAAAGGTAGGTGGGTGGCGAGGCCAGGCCGAGCTACGGTTTCCGAACGTAGCGATTGTGTTTCCGAACGTTAGCTTTCTTTTTTTTCAATACCGAAAATGGCAACCTGCTCCTGTTTCCCTTCCAGGATTTCGGCGCGCATGGCCTTCATCTGGAACTGTGCATCCGGCTGGAGGTTTTCTTTGAGCGCAGCGGAAATCAACAGGCCCTGATTGAGCACGTTGCACTTGCCCTGGATGCGCGCTGCCGTATTGAGCACATCGCCCAAATAGGCAATATCTTTTTTTATTACACCGACTTCGGCAACCATCACTTTGCCCAGGTGCATGCCCGCTTTGAAAAAAGGCTGCACCCCGTATTCCGTTTCATAGTAGTCTGCCTTTTTTTGTAAAACCTGGAGAAAGTCGAAATAGCAGTGCAGGCAGTGATTTTCCGACAGGCCCTTGTCCAGTTCCCAGCTCAAAATCGCCTCGTCGCCGACGTACTGATAGATATCCACTTTGTGCCGTAGCACGACTTCGGTGAGGTCGAAGAAACAATCCTGAATAAGCCGGGTAAAACGAGCGTGCCCGAGTTTTTCAGCAATGGTGGTAGACGAGCGCAAGTCGAGGAACATAAAAATGCGCTGTTCTTCGCGCGGCTGATGGTATTTGCCAATCAGCAGGTTCCAGAGCACGCCAGGGCCGAATTTGTAGTTCATCTGCCGGATGAAAGAGATGAGAATGCTGACAGTCAGAAAGTGGATGAGCGCCACAAAAAAATTCACGTTGGTGAGCCACTCGCCGACCTGTGCCCAATTCTGTTTTCCAAAAATCAATAGTTGGGTCGCTATCACGGCAACTGCCATCATCACCACCGCCAGGAGCAGGTAAAGTGCCGTTTTTAAAAGGATAAGCCTGCCGTAAGCACGACGTTGGAAGGAAGGGCGCTCAAAAAGGAGTTCAAAGCCACCGTAAAACAAACCGGTCAATACACCAATACCCGCGTGCACCGCGAGATGCACGGCGCGATTGGGTTGTTTTACAAATTGAACATAGGGGTATTCGTCGATGCCGTACTGGCGTAAAAAATAAAACAGCACCCAGGCAAACACCCAGATGGCGATCATTTGCAACAAAAAATAAAAAACGGATCTACGGTCTTTTCGAATCACGGCCTTTCGTTTTTCATTGGATTGGATGACTTATGCGAATCAGGGGTTAAAATAGCAATCATGCCTTTCATTAAAGCCCGTAGGGCTGACATTCTTGTAGACCAAGTTACTATCCAGTTTTCCAAACACCGTAGGTGTGCCATTATAATGCCGCACCTACGGCGCTTTTATTTTTCTTGTCAAAATCTTTACTACAAAAATGTCAGCTCTACGGGCTTTTGTGGCATAATCCAACCCCTGATACGATACCTTATTTCAAATTGTACCGGAGCAGGAAGATCTCCATTTCTTCCAGAATTTCCGTTTGGATCGGCAGGAGTTTTGCCTCCTGGTTTGGACTTTTTTGTCCGGCGGCAATGGTGGCAATACAATCCCGGATAGCCGGGATCGGCTGGTCGCAATCCTGGAAACCCTTCCGGCTGCCTTTGAGCGCATTGAGCATATACTTCAATTCAAAAGCGTGCTCCTGATCTATTTTTACAAGTTGTTCTAACTTGCGGATATGGTAATCAAGCAGCTTGTTGAATTCTGCGATAAGCGCATTTGGCGATTGGAAATTGATATTCATGCGTACTTTTTTATCAAAAATAGCCGCTGCCGACCCCGGCAAACCACTGCGGATTTCCCAACGTTGACCGGCAGTTTCCCAACGGGACGGAAATAATGGCGCGAGGTTTTAACTTGCCGATGAAAACGAACACCTCCAATGCACATGACTGAACACAGCATAATTTCGGGTTTGCATTTTTTAAAAACCAAGACCGGATGGGTGGAAAAAGCCGCGCCGGGTTTGTTTGCAAGCAGCGCCCCGGTGGAACAGGAGGCATGGACGACGCAGCTGCACATGCTGACACCCCGGCAAGTTGATATTGGCGAAACGGTAAACTACCAATACGCAGACGCCGCGTTGGCAGCATTTCCATTCAAGGCTCCGCGCAATACGTCCGACTTTAAAAAACTGCTGCAACACCTGAAGGCACTGGTTGAAACCCAGACGGTACTGCATGCCCACAAGCTGGCGCTGGGTTTGCTCACACCGGCGCGCTTGTGCCTCGATGGCAATGGCGAATTGGCCATTATCGGCTGGCACCTTGTGCGTCCCTGGCAAGACAGCCCAAAGTTGCTGCTGCTTGCGCCGACCGACCTGGCGTATATGCCGCCGGAATACTCCGATCGCATGACGCAATTGCCCGACCACCGCTCCGACCTGTATTCGCTGGGCGCCTTACTGTATTTCTGGCTCACCGGGCAGGCGCCATTTGCCGCTGAGGACAGTATGGCCATGATCCATCAGCACCTGACGATGACTCCGGTTGCACCCGGAATACGAACTGACGGATTGCCGGTTGTGCTGGAAAAAATTTGCCTGGCGTTGTTGGAAAAAGATCCGGACAACCGCTACCAATCGGCAACCGGCTTGTTGAATGATTTGCAACAGCTGCTGGACCATCCGGATAAATTGAGCGACTCCGGCTTCCAACTTGCCAAAGCCTATTCTCCAAATACCGTACAAATAAAAAACAAGCTTTATGGCCGAAAGGCCGAACTTGAACAACTGGAGCAGGCATTTATCAACACCTGTAACGGCATTCCCGGGATGTTGCTCGTGGCGGGGTATTCCGGTGTCGGCAAAACAGCGCTAGTCCAATCGTGCCAGTCCAATTGGCGTGCAAAAGGCGCCTTTTTCCTGCAAGGAAAATTTGACCAGTACCAAACCATACCTTATTCGGCATTTATTGCTGCCTTTGAACAATTGGTCCGGCAGCTCCTGTTTTTGCCGGAGCCTGAAATAGCCGCCTGGAAGGAAAAAATCCTGAGCGCCGTGGGCGATAATGCCGGCGTTCTATTGGAGGTTATTCCAAATCTTGAGTTGTTGCTCGGCCAACAGCCGGCACCTGAAAAACTAAATCCCGTTGAGACTCAAAACCGCTTCACTTTTGTATTTCTCCAGTTCATCCGCCTGTTTGCCTCCGACAAGCATCCATTGGTTCTGTTTATCGACGACTGGCAGTGGTGCGACATTCCCTCGATCAAACTGCTGAAACTCTTGTCCATGGAAGGCTTGACACATATGCTTTGCGTGGCGGCCTACCGGGATAATGAGGTTGGCGAAGGTCATCCATTTTCCATGTTGCTGCACGAGTTGAAAGGCAGCGCCTTGCACCTGAAAAAATTGGATATACAGCCCTTACAGGAAAGGCATATCAACCAGTTGGTTTCGGAAGCCCTGGGAGAAGATGTCGACTACACGGCCGGGCTTTCAACCATTATTTTTAAGAAAACCGCAGGTAACGCTTTTTATACCCGTCAGTTTTTACAATCACTCTACCAGCGCAAATTACTCACGTTCAACCATGCCGAGCAACACTGGACCTGGGATGACCAGCAGATCAAAGCAGAAAAAGTATCGGAAAATGTAGTTGGGTTGCTGACGGAAAAGATCAACCTGTTGCCCGTCAAAGCCCAGTATTTATTGAAAACAGCGGCCTTTGTCGGATCGGAATTTGATACCCGGTTGCTCGCTGTGCTAAGCGGGGTTGCAATTGACGAATGTCAGCGCCTGTTGCAGCAAATGGAACAAAATGATCTTGTTTTGCACCTCCGGTCAAGGGAAAATGATGCGACGCAGCACTACCGGTTTTTACACGACCGGGTGCAGCAGGCTGCCTATGCGAGCCAACCCCGTCGTTTTCAATTTGATCAAGAACAACTGCACTACTTAATTGGCAAAACGCTGATTACGGAGGAAGGCTTCGATTATTTTCAACCCAGTGAAAAAGCCGGGCATTTCCTTCGCGCCTTGCCCTTGATTGAGTCGGATTTGCGGGAAGATGTGGCCAACTTGTTCCTCGAAGCCGGTACCCGGGCCAAAGGCTCAAACTCACCCGATGCTGCGTATACCTATTTTGAAGCCGCCCTAAAACTCCTGAAAAAAGGGAAAAACAAAGCAAAGCAGCTGTTGGTATTAACCGGTCTCATGGAATCAGCTTTCCTGCTCAATCGGGTAGACGCTGCCGAAGACTTTGCAAAAAAAGCACTTGCACTCGCCTCAGGAACTGTGGAAAAAAGCAAGGTGTATGTGTTGCAGATGTTGTTCTATGAAAGCCTGGCACTCTTCGAGAAAAATATCCACTGTGGCCTGGAGGCACTTGAGCTGTTCGACATCCGGCTGAAGGAAAAAATGGAGCAAGCCATTCTGGAGACTAACGTTCAGGAAGCTTATTTTGAGTTCAAGCAGTTGATCGATGGTAAAGCCCCCCGCGATTTTATGAATATGCCCGAGCTGAAGGATGCGCGTCAAGCCGCCTTGCTCGATGTCTTGGTCAACATGAACGCCTCCGCGTATTTTGCCGATTTATACCTGTTCGCCTGGTGTACGTTGCGCATGGGCATTCAAACCCTTCGTTATGGAAAGGCAAACTCAACACCTTTTGTTTTCAACTTCCTGGGCTCGCTGTTGGTGGCCCTGTACAAGGAGTTTGACCTGGGCTATGCCTTCGGCAAAACAGGTATTGACATGATGCGGCATCTGGATAGCCAGCGGTATACATGCCGGACACTTTCCATATTCACCATTTTCATCCAACACTTCAAAGAACCCATACTGAATGGCTTACCTAACCTGAAAGAATCTGTTCATAGTGGTCTCGAAACAGGCGATCTGCCTTATGCGGGCTATTCCATGTATGCGCAGGTACGGGATAGTTTTCTTGCTGCACCTTCGCTGGCAGAGGTTATGGAGCGTTGTCAGGCGTCCATTGGGTTTATGGAAAAAATCCAGAACCCGGGCCTGCTGGCCCTGATGAAATTGTTTCGCGCCAACCTGCGGCTGCTCACCGGCGGTTACGACGCCATCACGGCCAAAGAGGAAAAAGAGAGCCTGCAATTTTTACTCGACATCATGTTTTTTACCGCTGTCTCCCATCACTATATTTTTAAAAGTTGGGCGCTTTGCATCCTCAATCGGTATGATGAAGCTTTAGCCATCCTGGAAGAAAATCAGCGCGTACTTATTTATGCGTCTTCTCAGCCACATGTGCCCAAGCATCATTTTTTGCAATCACTGGCATTGTTGCAAGGCCGGGAAAAGCAGACAAGCCAGGAGCAGAAAATCATCGAACAAAACCAACAGATACTCAAACAGTGGTCGGGTAGTATGCCCGAAAATTTCGCCGCGGAATTCCACCTTATTGAAGCCCTTCGGAATCAAAAAACCGGCGATTTCAACAAAGTATTAGATGAACTTGACAATGCCCTGGGTTGGGCAAAAACCGGTGGCTTGAACGGGATAGAAGCCATGGCGTTTGAGCATGGCGCTCAGCTGTTGTCGCAAAAGAACCTGCCTGCTTTATCTGCTTTGTACGAAAGGGAAGCCGCAAACTGCTATGCCCAGTGGGGTGCCAATGAAAAAGTCAACCTGTTTCATCGCAGTCAGTCTGCCAATGAACGCACTATCCAGACTTCGGCGCCGGCGTTGGATTATGATTCCCACTCCATGCTCAAAGCAACGCAGTCCATATCCGCAGAGGTTAGTTTGCAGGGATTAGTAAAAAGCTTGTTGCGTATTGTTTTGGAAAATGCCGGGGCTATGAAGGGCGTACTGGTACTGAACGAAGCGAATAACCTGTATGTAGAAGCGGAAATGAACCTTGGCGAAGGAACTTTTAATGCCGCGCAGCAGGTAAAGTTGGAACAGTCTACAGCCGTTCCGGGGCAACTTATCAGTTATGTGGCCCGATCCGCAAAGGAGCTTGTGCTCAACCACCCCGATCAGTTTGACGAGATTAAGGATAGTTATTTTGAAAAATCAGCTGCCAAATCCGTGCTGGCCATGCCCATCCGACAGCAACAGGAATTGATCGGAGTTTTGTATTTGGAAAATGATCAATTGCCCGGAATCTTTAAAGAAAGTCGCTTGCAGGTACTGCGCGCCATCGCATCACAGGCAGCCATTTCCATTACAAACGCCCGTCTGTATGAACAATCGGTACAACTCAACCGCGAGCTGAGCACCTCCCGGGAAGAACTCAGCAAAATGAATGAATTACTCGAAGAGCGCATCCGCGACCGAACCCGGGTACTTCGGGAAGAGGTTGAAATTCGAAAAAAGGTAGAAGCCGAGCTCCAGGTGGCAAAAGAAGCCGCCGATAGCGCCAACCAGGCCAAGTCGCAATTTTTGGCCAATATGAGCCACGAGATCCGTTCGCCGTTGAATGCCATTGTTGGGTTTTCCCAAATTCTTATCAATCAAAGTCGCAAGCAGGATCTTCCCGAAAACTTCAAAAAGTATTTAAGCAATATCAACATCAGCGGGCAGCACCTTTCCGAACTGATCAATGATATTCTCGACCTGTCAAAAATCGAGGCAGGCAAGATGACCCTTTCGGAAGAAGACCTCAACCTCAAACAGCTGATCCAGTCCATTTACCACATCAACAAAGCGACGGCAAAAGACAAAGGCATTGCGCTGCACTACGATATCGAGCCTGCAACCCCGCAGTTCATCCGCTCGGGCCGTAGCAAGTTGAAACAGATCCTGATGAACCTGTTGAGCAATGCCATAAAATTCACGCCGGCTGGAAAAAACATTTTCCTGAAAGCAGGGTTCCGCGACGATTTCATAATTCTGGAAGTACGCGATGAAGGAATCGGCATTGACCCGGATAAACAAGCCGCTGTATTTGATCCGTTTGTGCAAGCCGACGCCAGCGTGACCCGGGAATACGGTGGCACAGGACTTGGACTTGCCATCACCAAAAAAATGGCGGAACTACTCGGCGGCCAAATTGAACTGGAAAGCACTCCGGGTAAAGGCTCCCTGTTTCGGGTACAGATTCCATACCTGGCCCCGGAACGCACGGGTACGCAAGGTGCTGAGATTGTACTCGACAACATTAAGATCCCGAAACAGGCGCGCATCCTCGTGGTGGAAGACAACCCCATGAATCAGGAAATGATCAAAGCCATTTTTAATGAAATGCACCACGATATTCTCGTGGCCAACGACGGCATCGAAGGCGTCAAACTCGCCGCCCGTTATCAACCCAACCTGATCTTTATGGATATTCACATGCCCGGCATGGACGGTTATGAGGCCATGCGTGTGATCCGCCAGAGCGATACCCAAACACCGATCATTGCCTTGTCGGCCGATGCGTTTAAAGAACAACAGGAACAGGCACTGGCGTCGGGATTTTCGGGCTACCTTACGAAGCCCATCCAATTGGAGGCCCTCATCGATTGCCTGCGTACCCACCTGATCAAGGGTGTGAAAGAAGAGACCCCAAGCGATAAACCCCTGACACGGGATGCCCAAAAACGCTTAAAAACTGCCCTGCAAGCGCTTGCAGAAACACCAATTTATGAAACGGAGAAACTGGTAGGGTTGGTAGAACCGCTGACCGAACTGGTTCCGGCCAACTGGCAGGAAGCCATGCTGGACGCAATTTATGCGGGCAATGAGGCGGGTTTTGAGCAACTGCTAAATCAAATGAAAAACAATCTGGAGTAATGGATTCTATTCTGATCGTCGATGACAACCGCCAAATACTCGAACAACTCAAGGAACTGCTTACGCTTGAAGGGTATCAGGTTGCATTTATCCCGCAAGGTGACTTTCTTTTTCAGCGGCTGGATAATGGCAACTTTGATCTGCTGCTGCTCGACATCAACCTGCCGGGCCGCAGCGGGATCGAATGGCTCCGGGAGGTCAAGGCGCACCCAAAGCACCAAAACCTGCCGGTCATCATGATCACCGGTGAAGACGAGCGCACCACACTCAGCCAATGCTTTGACCTGGGCGCCAACGACTATATTCAAAAGCCGATCAATGAAATTGCCTTAAAAGCCCGGGTGCGCACGGCCATCACCGCCAAACGCTATCAGGAGCAACAGCTGGCGATGGAAAAACAGAAAGCGCTGCAATCCCGCATGATGATGCTCTCGGCTCAAATGAACCCGCATTTCATCTTCAATGCACTTTCCTCTATACAATTCTATTTATTGGAAAACGACACCCCGGCAGCCCTGAATTTTTTCGCTGAGTTTGCCGGACTTATGCGCAAAACGCTGGACAATTCATCAAAACCATTTATCACTGTTTCCGAAGAACTCGTTTTCCTTGGAAAATATCTTGCACTTGAAAAGGAGCGTTTTCAGGGACGTTTTGAGTACAGCATCAGCGAAGAACTGGAAGACCCCGATTCGACACACATCCCCCCCATGCTGCTGCAGCCGTATCTGGAAAATGCCATTGTCCATGGGTTCCGGGATCTGGATCATAAAGGAAAAATCGAACTGCAACTCACCGAGGCCGACGGCGTTGTCACTGCCATTATTCGGGATAATGGTATTGGCCGGAAGGCCGCCGCAAAGCTGCGGACCGGTTCGGCGCATCGTTCGGTGGCCATGAGCAACACCAAGACCCGTTTGGAATTATTGAAGGCTGCGTATCAGGAAGGCGATTTCAACGTGGAGATCCATGATCTGGAGGAAAACGGCAAAGCCCTGGGCACTGAAATAACGATCCGGTTTGCGGGCGATTTGCACTAGAAACCACCTAGTATAGTATTTAAAATTGAGTGAAACAACCACCTCTTCGCGAAGGCCTGCCGTCTGCAAGGCATGCCTGATCGAAGGGGATGGTCCTGACATTTACTTCAACCGGAAAGTTGTGGCCAAGAGGATAGCCTTCGATTTCGTAAACATTGATCTGACGATCCGTACAGTTTTAAATAAATACCCGATAACGCGTTGTTCATTCAGATGTCTCCCCCGCAGGGCGGGGTCGACATGACAGTCTTTTATTTTGGAAACTAAATATTACCGGATTTCTCGCTACGCTCGAAATTGCGGCAGGGTGCAGGTAAAATTTCGAGCGTAGCGAGAAATCCGGTTGAAACTAATCTTGTCAATTCTACTTGTCATGTCGACCGAAGGGAGACATCTGGATTTGAAACCGTAGAAGTCGTCTGACCAATAAATATCTTTTTTCTATGTGAAACCGTGAGCTAATCACTGCCTTGGGTAAGTACCTGCAGCAAGGCCTCTTTTCTCCGGACGGATACGTCTACATGCGAACCGTCATTCATAATGACATAGCCACCTTTCCCTTTAACATATTTCTCCACGTGGTTCAGGTTGATCATGTGCGATTTGTGTACGCGAAAAAAATTGCATTGCTCCAGCAGCTCTTCATACTCCTTCAGAGGTTTTGAAACAATTATTTTTTTACCGCCCTTCAGGTGAAACTGGGCATAAGAGCGGTCGGCTTGCGCAACAAGAATATCATTCGCTTCTATGAAATCTATGCCTTCGGAGGTAGGCATAGCGATTTTGGTAAACTTCCGGTCGGATTGGTTGAGGTTGGAGCGCAGCACTTCAAACTTCATCCGGTTTTCCGATCCGGATTTATCCGCCACTTTTTTCTCGGCCCGCGCAACGGCTTCTTTCAGTTCAAGGATATTCAGGGGCTTCAGCAAATAATCGAGCGCGGCAAACTTGATCGCGTTGATGGCATACAGGTCGTGTGCTGTTGTGAAAATCACTTCAAAACCGGGCGCCGGATAGTGTTCGATAAGCGTGAAACCGTTTCCTCCGGGCATTTCAATATCGAGGAAAACTACGTCCGGCATTTCCTGTTCCATCAATTCAATGGCTGCTTTGACTGAATCTGCCTTGCCCAGAATTTTAACCTGTGGGCAAAAATTTTGCAGCATGCGTTCTATTGTGGTCCGGTTTTTTTCTTCGTCGTCGACAATGACAGCGGTTAGCATAAATCTTGACATTTGGTTATTTAAACATTTGTGATAAAGATAACCCGATGAAATTAACTCAACCAGACTTCTTAGCCTTTCGACAAAAACTTCCCGACCAGAATGGCGACCAGGAGCGTCAGATACAACTGCCCGGAAATACTGATGAGTAACGCCAGGGACTTTGCTGCCGGCGTCAACGGGGTAATGTCGCCATAACCAAGTGTTATCAGCGTTGAGTAACTAAAGTAAACCAGTTGAAACAAGTGCCCGCTACCCTCCAACCGGAATGACCCCGGCAAGGCTAATTCCATAATATGGCAAAACTGTCCACCCAAAAATCCCAGTATCAGATAGCCTGCTATTGAAGCAAGAATAATTTCGAGCGACATCGTTTTATGAAAGAAGATCAAGCGGAACAAGTGCCAGGTGAGAAAAACGGTAAACCCAAGTAATATTACAATTTGCAACCAGGTCAACCAGTCCGCTTGCTGCCGAAAAAAACTGAGCCAAATAATTGCAATCCCGAATAAACCCAGCCCGAGCCCTGTATAAAAATGACTACGGGTGTCCCGCACTACCTGAATGCCCGTTAGTACTACCGCGGAAAAAACTACTTCAAAAATAAGCTTCGGATAATTTGGGAAAAAGGCAATAGCGATCGGGCAGAGCAAAAGCAGCAATAAAGCAGCAACAAACAGCTGCATTTGGTACAATCGACTGTTTGTGGCAGCTGTATTCACGTTTTTGGCATCTTTCATTGGGTTGTATTTTCTTTTGAAAAATTTCAGATAATTATAAAAATGAAAGCGATCGTATAGTTTTCATAGTATATCCACACCCTTGATTTCATCTCAAAAATACCTGTCAAAACGGCCCTGTGCTGTATTATAGTTTCCCAACGACGCCAGCCAGTTTCCCAACGAAAACGATGGGAAACGATCAATTCTCGAGTATCTCAGTCGCTGGCCATATAAATTCCTAAATAAATCCAAACTAAAGCCAGATATCAAGAAGCATGAATAGCACCTCTTAGTTTACAAGAGACGCTTAGATTTGCCCAATAAATTTCAATCTATGCAACATTCAGAAATCAATATCTCCACCCTTATCCATCGCCGCCGCTCAATCTTCCCCAAATTCTACAAGCCCGACCAACCCATCGACCGCACCGTAATCGAGCAATTGCTCGAAAACGCCAACTGGGCGCCAACGCACCGGCTGACCGAACCCTGGCGTTTCCAGGTGTTCCACTCCCCCGAAAGCCGCGCTGCCCTCGGCGATTACATGTCCGGCTACTACCAGCATTACACACCGCCTGAAGCGTTTTCCGAAGAAAAAATGGTAAAAGCCGGGGAAAACCCACGCCGCGCCGGCGCGGTGATCGCCATTGTGCTGCACCGCGACCCGGAGGCCCGCATCCCGGAGTTTGAAGAAATTGCCGCCGTGGCCATGGCCGTTCAAAACATGTGGCTCACCTGCACGGAACTGGGCCTGGGCTGCTACTGGAGCACGCCAAAAGCCGCCCTCGAAGCATCCGATTTTTTGCAATTGGCGCCCAATGAATTTTGCCTGGGGCTTTTTTACCTCGGCTGGCACGACATGCCGGAGGTGCCGGGGAAACGGGGGGATGTTGGGGAGAAGGTTGTTTGGCGGTAGATTTAGGCGGCTGGAATTGCAAAAAGCCGGAATAAGCCTACCACTTTATAGGTATGGTTTTTGGAATTGGTATTTTTGGCAACTCAATTCCCCGCAAGGATGACCAATATCCCACCACCCATACTGGAAGCAATCCGCAACAACCGGCTCATTCTTTGGGTCGGCGCCGGCTTTTCGCAGCGCCGGCTGGGATTGCCCGCATGGCGCGGACTGGTGCATGAACTTTTGGATACTTGCCTGCCTCCCGATGATGCCTCCGGGATCAAAACCCGGCTTGATGCGGGGCAACTCACCGAAGTGCAGGCACTGGAGTCGATCCATGATCATGCAGAAAAATGCTTCCCGGTGCTTTTTGACCAGTTCCACTTAAGCCTGGATCGCGCTGATGAGCGGTTGCAGGATTTTCACCTGCTTTGGAATATCAGCCACAAAATCGTAACCACGAACTACGATACCGGGCTCGATCTTACCCGCCCGGGTTCGGTACCGAAGGTTGTTTACGACAAAAAGTACCAATTGAAAAAACTGGTGGCGGGCCAGAAATTCTATTTCAAACTTCACGGCTGCGCTTCCGAACCCGAAAACTGCATTTTATTCGAACAACAATACCAGGACCTGTACCGCGATACATCGGCGGACAAACTCGATGTGCTGAGCGATGAAGACACCCCGGCTAAATTTCTGCTCAAAAATCTGCTGACCGACCATGTCGTCCTTTTTGTCGGCTTTGGCATCGAAGAGCGGATCGATTTTGTCCTGGAGTACATTCACAGATTACTGGGTGATACCGCTACTGCCAAATACACCTTAACCCACCGCAACAACACCGATAACTGGCCCCACACCGAAAAATGGACGGTCGATGACTGGGACCAACTGCCTGAATTCCTCCAGCTGCTGGCCGAAGAAAAAGCGAAGCATACCGTACCGGTTGTGCGCGGCGACACGGTCATGCCTTTCGACCGCGCTTATGTTGGGCGCGAGGCCGATGTGCACGCCGTGGAAAACTTTTTCCGCAGCAGCGACAATTTCTTTTTCCTCTCCGGCGCCGGAGGCATGGGTAAATCGCACCTCTTGGACACTGTGCTGCGCCGCCTTCCTGCCGAACAGCAGCCGGTGTATTTCCGTATCGAGCGACACTACACGCTACTGACCATCACCCAAAAACTGGGCATAGAGCCCGTGCCCCCCGCCCCGGCCAACCAACCAAACCGGCATCTTTTAAAGGCCTTGGAACGGGTAAACCGGCCGCTGGTATTCGACGATTTTTATGAAATCAGCGACCCCGCGCTTTACTACACACTCCTCGAACTTCCGAAACAAACCAACATCAAGTCGCTCATCATTTCCCGCAGTCTGGACCGGAATTGGGCCCGGTTTGACAGCGGCGTATACCACCGGGAACTGCGCGAACTCGAACGCCCGGACTTTGACACCTGCATGCGCGCCATGGCGGAAAAAATGCCCGCATACGCAGACAAGCCACCGACACCACAGCAGCTGGACATCTGCTGGGAACTTGGCGGCGGTTATCCTCTTGGCGGCCTGTTGTTGTTGGGCCTGCTTACCGAGCCGGATTTTGATCCCGGCCATATTGAAAAACTCGACCTGGCGGGTGACCCCTCGCGGAGCCATTTTGTCAACCGCCTGCTCGATGCCATATTGAAAAAAGGCAGCGAAGCGGAGCGGAACCTGGCCCGCGAGATTGCCGTTTTTGCGGAGCCCGTGCCGGAGGCAGCATTTGCAGGTTTACCCGCATGGAATCCCGACCGCATTGCATTTTATTCCCTCTGGCATCGAAAAGGGTTGATATTTCGCCGCCAGGATGACCAGTACTTTGGCATGCACGCCCTTGTGCGCTCTTTGATCTTGAAGCAGCTGGGCGACGCACCCGAAGCCCGTGCTTGCGCTGGCCGATATTATGAATCGCTGACCAGCCAACTCGAAGTGGAGCAAGTAGTGGCACTGCAAAAAGCCTGGGAGCACTACAACTTAAGCACAGATGCTGAACGCGATGCATTTTCCAGGCGCATGGAGGGAATTTATACGGGAGTGAATGTCGTTCAGTTACGCGATGAACAAGATTCCGCTTTAGCCATCGAGCGCTTTTCGTTTCGCTTGCAACTCAATCCTGATGATGCTAGTGCAGCGAATGAGCTTGGGATGGCTTACCGGCGGCAAGGCAATTACGACAAGGCTATTGAGGTGCTCCAAAAAGCCGCCGATGCCCAACCTGATAATGTCATTGTTCTGAACGAGTTGGGGATTACATTGCGGGAGGCCGGACAGCGCGACAAAGCTATTGAAGTACTCCAAAAAGCTACCGCTGCCCAACCTGATAATGTTATTGTATTGAACGAATTAGGCATTACTCTACGGGAGAGCAGGCAGCGCGATAAAGCTATTGAAGTACTCCAAAAAGCTGCTGATCTGGGGAATATGCATGCCATGAACGAATTGGGCATCACACTACGTGAGACCGGACAGCGCGATAAAGCTATTGAAGTACTCCAAAAAGCTGCTGATCTGGGGAATATCCAATCGTTTAACGAATTGGGTATTACACTACGTGAGACCGGACAGCACAACAAATCTATTGAAGTACTTCAAAAAGCCACGGATCTGGGAAGCATGTATGCTATGAACGAGCTGGGTATTACACTACGGGAACTCGGCCAGCGCGACAAAGCTATTGAAGTACTCCAAAAAGCTGCTGATTTGGGGAATACGCATGCCATGAACGAATTGGGCATCACACTACGTGAGACCGGACAGCGCGACAAAGCTATTGAAGTACTCCAAAAAGCTGCTGATCTGGGGAATATCCAATCGTTTAACGAATTGGGTATTACGCTACGTGAGACCGGACAGCACAACAAAGCTATTGAAGTACTTCAAAAAGCCACGGAACAGGGAAATATCCAATCGTTTAATGAATTAGGCATTACACTTCGAGAGGCAGGACAGCACGACAAAGCTATTGAAGTACTCCAAAAAGCTGCTGAACTGGGGAATATCCAATCGTTTAATGAATTAGGTATTACGCTTCGTGAGACAGGCCAGCGCGACAAGGCTATTGAAGTACTCCAAAAAGCCACTGAACTGGGGCATGTGCCGTCCATGAATGAGTTGGGCATTACTCTACGGGAGACAGGACAACTCGATAGAGCTATTGAGGTACTTCAAAAAGCCACTGAACTGGGACAGGTGCCATCCATGAACGAGTTAGCCATTACACTCCGGGAGACTGGACAACTCGATAGAGCTATTGAGGTACTTCAAATAGCAGCTAAACATGGGAATATCCAATCGATTAACGAATTGGGTATTACACTACGTGAAGCAGGTCATTATGATAAAGCCCTTGAAGTCCTTCAGAAAAATGCGAATCGCGGGAATATTTA
This sequence comes from Lewinellaceae bacterium, assembly GCA_020636075.1. Taxonomy (GTDB): domain Bacteria; phylum Bacteroidota; class Bacteroidia; order Chitinophagales; family Saprospiraceae; genus M3007. The sequence continues at coordinate 103,574 of JACJYO010000005.1, forward strand.
TTCCATGAACGAATTGGGGGTAACCCTCAGTGAGGTTGGGCAAATCGACCAGGCAATTGCAGCACTCCGCAATGCACTTGAGAAAAACCCCACTAATCATGTTTTCAAATTGAGCCTGTTAAAAATCTACTTATATTTTCAACCCAATGGAGAGCTTGCCAATAATTTACTGGCTGAATTAAAACCTCGTCTGAAAAAGAAAAATTATTACAACCAAACTTTGGAGCAATTAGAAGCCTTATTGAAGTATGAAGCACCTGAATTAATTTTATATCGACTATACATCAAGCAATTATTTCATTTTAACTCCTGGCACTTTGCGGTTGAATACATTTCAGGCCTCGTAGAAAAACACCCCCATGCTGAATTCAAAGCCCGCCTGGGCGAAGCCCTTTGCCAGCCAATAATCGGCCGTTACGCCGAAGGCATCGCCTTGTACCGCGAAGTCATGGAGCAATTGGAGCAAAACCCTAAGCTCCGGGTTTACTACCAGGAGACTGCGTTACTACTTCTTAAAGCACTCCAGGCCAAAGGCGGCGCCAAAGAATTCCGAAAAAACTACCTCCGCCTGGAACCTGAACTGCGCGGCTACCCACCCTTCGAGGCGCTGCGTGAGGCCTGGGAAGCAGAGGAGCACTAATACAGATTTTTGCAGCCTGCAAAGAATCTGAGTAGTTTTGCGCACCCCGCAGGATTTTTTTCAAAAACAGTTCAAACCCACCGTCCCTTCTCTGCACCGCTGCTCATGCCACGCCAAATCCTAGAAACAGAACAAAAAGCCCTCGAGATCAACCTCGACGACGGGCTCTACGGCGCCCTGGCCGAGATCGGCGCCGGACAAGAAGTCGCCCGCCATTTCTTCCAGGCAGGCGCTGCCGCCGGCACTATCGCCAAGACCATGAGCGCCTACGACAAAACGGTGTCCGACAAAATTTACGGCCCCGAGTACAAAGGCCGCTACGTGTGCGAATCGCGGCTGTACAAAATGCTCGACCACGAGTTTAACCTCATGGAAGACCGCCTGCGGCAGGTGCGGCCCGATCAGAGTTTCTTCGCTTTTGCCGATACGGTGTCGGCGATCAATTATGATAAAACCATCCCCGGCAACGGCTGGCTCGGCCTGCGTTTTCAGCTCCAACCCGGCGCGCCACCCAACGATGTGGTGCTCCACGTGCGCATGCTCGACAAAGACAACCGCCTGCAACAACAAGCCATTGGCATCCTGGGTGTCAACCTGATCTACGGCTGCTACCGATTCCACAACGACCCGGAAGTGCTGCTCCAGTCGTTGCTCGACAACCTCCACAACCGCGTAGCCATCGACCTGGTTCGTATGCAGGGCCCCGATTTTGAGCAGGTCGATAACCGCCTGGTTTGCCTGTGGGCAGTAAAAAACGGGTTGACCGAGGTAATGATGTTCGGCCCCGACGGCCTGCCGGTGCACGCCAGCGAGCTGTTGTACAAAAAATCCATCCTGATCGCCCGCGGCAGTTACCGCCCACCCACGCTGGTGCAGCAGGACATGGTGCGTTGCGCCTACGCGCAGTTCGTTGCCGAGCCCGATGTGGACGCTGAGCGGGCATTTTTTCTCACCGAAATCACCCTCGACAACCTGCGCGCCGATGGCGAACTTTCGGAAAAAGATTTTCTCGACCGGGCCGATATTCTCGGCATGCTGGGCCAAACGGTCATCCTCTCCAACTGCCTGCAGCACAAAAAACTGATCGCTTATTTCCAAAACTACCGGGTGCCCCGCATCGGTCTGGCCATGGGCGCCCGGAAACTTCAGATCATCCTGCACGAAACCTGCGCCAACAACGCCGACAACCTCCTGGGCGCTTTTGGCGAACTATTCCCCCGCCATGTTCGTTTCTATGTGTACCCGGCGCGCAAAGACAATGGCGAGTTGCTGACTGCTAAAACGGTGGACGTTCCCGATGATATCCATTTTTTGTACAAACACCTGATCGACCACCGGAATATTGTCGATGTGCAGGGCTTCAACCCCGGCATTCTGGACATTTTTCACAAGGATGTTCTGCAGATGATTCGGGCCGGAAAACCGGGTTGGGAAGAAAAAGTGCCCGAAAACGTGGCACATTTGATACAGGAAAAACGTTTGTTTGTTTAAACACCCCGAGACCGCCTATTTTTTCAAGAAAAAACAATAGTAATTCACGTTTAAATCATGCTCGAAGAAAAAATAAACAAGGACCTCGTCGTCGCCATGAAAGCCAAAGACGAAGTAACCCTGCGCAGTATCCGCGCTATCAAGAGCGCTATTTTATTGGCAAAAACCGACGGTTCGGGCAAAGCCATTGATGAAGCAGCCGAAGTACAAATGCTCCAAAAGCTCCTGAAAAGCCGGCAGGACTCGCACGATATTTATGTAAAAAACAATCGCCCGGAACTCGCTCAAAAGGAACTGGAAGAAATCGAGGTGATCCGCCGCTACCTGCCCAAAATGCTGGAAGGCGCCGAGCTGGAAGCGGTTTTGAAAGAGATCATCGCCGAGGTGGGCGCTTCTTCGCCGCAGGATATGGGCAAGGTGATGGGTGCCGCTACGAAAAAACTGGCGGGTAAAGCTGAGGGGCGGGCGATTTCGGCTATGGTGAAGGATTTATTGTCTTGAATACAACTTTCAAATTAGCATCATGAAATGGGCTCCGCTTTTATTGTTTTTGTGTTGCTGCAATCTTGTTTCAGGGCAGGACGATCAACTGCTGGCCAGCTGGATTGAATACGCCAAAAGCGAGGTTGTGGTGATTGCCCCCGCAGGTTTGAACCTGAGGGATAAACCGACGGTAAAATCTGAAATATTACGCGCTGTTCCTTTTGGGGAAAAGGTGAAAATTATCGGCTCCGGACATTATAGGCGGGATACTGTCGGTGCAATAGATTTTTATTACAGCGCGCCCGATCGTTTAGCGCCTATCTCTACCCCCATCCCAATTAGTGGCTATTGGCTTAAAGTGGATTATCAAGGCACGATAGGATATATGTTTACCGCTTATCTGGATGTGGCTGTCAATACACGACTTGATGGTGATGAAAGCATGAATCGTGATTTTATTCTTTTATTCCCTTATAATGGCTGCTTCAGTAATTATACGTACCATGCGGGCTATCATTGGTATGGTTATTATAAAACCGGAACAGGGATTTCTGTAAAGAAAATAGACGTTTCCTTTTATAATTTAATTGACCAAGAGTTGATAGCTGGAAATACAAAAAAAGTTGTTTCCTGCAGCGATAATAAGTTTTTACAATTTATTATCGGCAGCAAAGAACCAATTGCGCTTCCTGTAAATAATTCGAAGATTATTCAGGGGGCACTTTATGATGAAGGAACGGGCACAATAGAGGATAGTATTTTACAACAAAGCAATATAAGCCTGCAATTCAAGCCTAAGACAACATATCCGAACTTAGAAAAATTGGTTTTAATCTATTCCGGTAAGCAACAAATTATTGACTTGCCTGATGGGATTGATAGCGATGGCTGCTATTTGGTTTGTTGTGGCGATTTGGATGGCGACAAAAAAGACGATTATATATTTGGATATGGTGCTAAATTCTCAAAAACCATCCTCTACCTGAGCAAGCCAGCCGAAAAAGGCAAACTGCTCAAACCGGTTGCCGTTTTCTATTCCGGTTATTGTTGTTAATGAATTTCAGGCTATGATCCTACGTGCAGAAAATCTGATAAAAAACTACGGCAAACGCACCGTAGTCAAAGACGTCAACTTCGATGTCAAACAAGGCGAGATCGTCGGTTTGCTCGGCCCCAACGGCGCCGGCAAAACCACGTCGTTTTATATGGTCGTGGGCTTCATCAAACCCACCGACGGCAAAGTATACCTCAACGACAAGGAGATCACCGACCTGCCCATGTACAAACGCGCCCAACAAGGCATCGGCTACCTGCCACAGGAACCCAGCGTGTTCCGCAAGCTGAGCGTGGAGGACAACATCCGCGCCGTGCTCGAAATGACTGATCTGAAAAAAGTCGAGCAGCACGAAAAACTGGAATCACTGATCGACGAGTTCAACCTGCACAAGGTGCGGAAAAGCCATGGCGACACGCTCTCCGGCGGTGAACGCCGCCGCACGGAAATTGCCCGCGCGCTGGCCAGCGATCCCAAGTTTATCCTGCTCGACGAACCCTTCGCCGGCATCGACCCGATCGCGGTGGAAGATATTCAGTACATCGTGGCCAAGCTGAAAACCAAGAATATCGGCATCCTCATCACCGACCACAATGTGCAGGAAACGCTCAGCATCACCGACCGCGCCTACCTCATGTTCGAAGGGGCTATCCTGCGTGCCGGCACCGCCGAAGAACTGGCTGCCGATGAAATGGTGCGCAAAGTGTATCTCGGCAAAAACTTCGAGCTGCGGCGCAAGGTGATTGAACTGTAAGCGGCTCCTGGCATTTGGCCATTTTTCAAAAAATTTGTGCTTCGGGTGTTTCATATTTGTTGAATGGACACTGCACTTTTTGGTTCAACCTCACCCCCATCCCCCCTCCCACGCCATTGGCGTGGGAGGGGGGATGGCCCTCGACACAATTCCAGATTCCGTTTTTGCAATCAAATAGTAAAACGGAATCTGGCCCCCCTCCCCCCGGGGGGAGGGGATGGGGGTGGGGTTGACAAGACGCGAGGTACGAAAAAACGCCGCACCCTCCGTGCCTCCGTGGTGCATCTCCTCCTCCTGCTCCTCCTATCCGGAAACCTATCCGCCCAAACCAGTGAGGGCCGAAATTTCTGGTTCGGTTTCATGGAACATTTCGATGTCGGCAAGAATACCATGGTGGTCATGATCAGTTCCAAATACAACACCAGTGGTGTTGTGCGTATGCCGCTCTACAATTGGGAAACCAACTTCACCGTATCGGCCAACGATGTCACCATCATCAAACTCCCGGCTTACGCCGAAAATACAGGCTCCGAACAAACAGCGCCCCGGGGCATTCAGGTTCAGTCCGTCCTGCCGGTGTCGGTGTACATTCACCAGTACCACTCCATGCGCTCGGAAGCCTCCATGGTACTGCCGGTGGAGTCGCTTGGCAACGAATATTATGCGCTCAGCTACCAGGGGTACGGGAATGGTAATGCCACGTATCCCTCCGAATTTTTGCTGGTTGGCATACAGGACGAAACCGAGATCACGATACGGCTCAGCGATCAAACCCTGGGCGGGAAACCTGCCGGAACGACGTTCAGCATTATCCTGAATGCCGGCGAGACCTATCAGGTACAGGGCCGGTTTGCTACGGATGATCTGAGCGGTACTTACATTACCGGGGATAAAAATTTTAACCTACTCGCTGGCTGCCGCTGGATCCCCATGCCCGCTGGTTGCGATTATCGCGATAACCTGCTGGAGCAAATGTTGCCCGTTTCCACCTGGGGCAAACAATTTGTCACAGCTCCGCATGCCTACATGCCCTACGATATTTTCCGGGTTATGGCCTCCGAAAACGGCACACAGGTAACCGTCAAGGGTTCCTCCACCAAGCAGTTTTCGCTGAATGCCGGTCAGTTTTACGAATATAACACCGGCGAATCGACCTTCATCAGCGCCAACAAACCTATTGCCGTGGCGCAGTACATTATCGGCAGCGCCTGTGCGGGGCATGGCGTGGGTGATCCCGCTATGGTCGTGCTCAACAGTGTGGAACAGATTCGGGATACGGTAACGCTTTACAATTCTTCGCTGGAAAATATTGTGGAAAACTACATCAACGTGATCCTGAAAACCCAGGACATCGACGTAACCACTTTTGACGGACAACCAATTGCCGACCTCGTCGGCGTCATACCCGTAATCGGGAATCCCGATTTTGCCTTCGCCCGCCTGACGGTACAACCGGGCGCCCACACGATAATTTCCGGCGGTTGTGGTGTTACTGCTACGGCTTACGGCTATGGCGACCTTGAATCGTATGCCTATGGCGGTGGCGCTAGTTTTAAGCCGATCAATGCCACCAGCCTGATCCCGGAAGGCGGTTGTCTGAACGACACTATTGTTTTTAAAACCGAATTCAAGGCGCCGCGCCATGAAGTGCTGTGGGACTTCGGCGACGGCACTACCAGCACCGACCCCAATTTCGCACACGTGTACACAGCGCTGGGCAGCTACACTGTGAAACTGTATCTGACCGATAATTGCCTGAACATCAAGGATACCGTTTCCCGAAATATCCTGATCACGCTGCGTCAGGCCGCCACCGTTACCGGGGACAAGGAAGCCTGCGTCGGTGGTGCCATTGCGCTGGGTGCTGAAGACCTGCCCGGTGCACGGTACGAGTGGACCGGCCCCAACAACTTTTTTTCCCCCGAACAATATCCGCTACTGACGAACATCCAGACCGGAGCCACCGGCCAATACCAGGTTATCGGCATCATTTCGGGCTGCGCGACCTGGCCGGCATTTGCCGAGGTGACGGTGCATCCCTTGCCACAACCCGAACTGGGCGCCGATACGCTGGCCTGCAGCAAAGACAATTATCCCCTGGTGGTGCTGAACCCCGGTAGTTTTGCACATTACCAATGGCAAAACAATACAACCAGCCCAAGTTTCAATGTGGTGCGGGAAGGCATTTACTGGGTGCAGGTGGCTGACATCTACGGCTGCGTAGGCGCCGATACTGTTTTTGTGGAAGACCGATGTCCGACGCGCTACTATATTCCCAATGTGTTCAGTCCGAATGACGACGGCGTAAACGACTATTTTTCGGTTCACAGCGCCGATATGGAAACCCTCACGCTATCGGTTTATGACCGCTGGGGCAATCTCCTGTTCCGCTCCGAAAGCGTGGATGCTCGCTGGGATGGCCGTTTTCACGACAAACCCGTCAGCCCCGGCGTGTACATTTGGATGGCGCAGATCAGCGGGTACCGGGAGGATGGGACAGCTTTTGAAACGACGGAATCGGGTTCGGTGACGGTGTTGCGGTGAATTCGGAACAAAATCTTCTAAATAAAGCCCGTAGGGCTGACATTATTGTAGTAGATGTTGCGCCCAGTTTTACAAACGCCGTAGGTGTGCCATTATAATGCCGCACCTACGGCGCTATCATTTCTCGCATACTAATTTCTTCAAAAATGTCAGCCCTACGGGCTTTGGTGGAGTCCTTTATCACACGATTCGAATGAATGGCCCAAACACGGTTATTGGTAAAACTGACATAGTTACAAGTAAATCCTGCATAGTTACAAGTTTGATTTCCCGGATAACAAACAAGCGGTTTATTTTTATCCATAGGACACCCTGAAAAGCAATTTGTCCACTTACTAAGGATTGACACGGTTGTTCCTCCGACACCCGGTTGTTGAACAATCAAATACTTCCCAGCCCGGCATTTTCGCCAGGGCAGGTAGATTTTCTATGCCAATTACGATCCGTCAGAATGTACAACAACCCAAAGGTCTCCATCATAACCGTGTCGCGCAACGCAGCGCCATTTATAGAACGCACTATTCAAAGTGTATTGGAACAAAGTTATAAACCGGTGGAATACATCGTGATCGATGGCGCCTCGGCAGACGGTACGGTGGATATCATCAAGAAGTACGAACACGAATTACACCACTGGGAAAGCGCCCCGGATAAAAGCCATTTTGATGCCATGAACAAGGGACTTGCCCAGGCAACCGGGGCCTACGTGCTGTTCATGAATGCCGGGGATAAAATTGCAAATCCCCATGCGCTAAAAAACATGATGGAAGGGCATGCCGACGCCGATCTGATTTACGGCAGAGCCCTGTATACGGATGAATTTCGCGCAACGAGGCCCTGGCACAAAGAAACGCCTTTGCCCGGTGACCTTTCCGATCGAAGTTTTCTAAATGGTATGGTCATCTGCCACCACTGTATGGTGGTGAAAACATCGATTGCACCGCCATACCAGCTCGGCCCCTGGAAAATAGCCAACGACATCGACTGGGCCATCCGGGTCATGAAAAATGTGCGTTCCGCGCATTTCAACGACGACGTTTTCTGCCTGTATCTAGAAGGCGGGCTGTCGGCAAAGCACAGGTTACAAGCAGTGCGAGAGCGCTTCAGTATTTGTGTGAAACACTTTGGGTTAGTTCCAACTATTGGACAACAGTTCAAGATACTCTTCGAAATCATCAAACGCCGCCGCATATCCTAAACTGAATATCGCATGAAAAAAATACTTGTACTCGGCGCTGGAGGTTTTATCGGAAGCCACCTCGTTCAATTTTTGCGCCAGCAAAATTTTTGGGTAAAAGGCGTGGATCTGAAATACCCGGATTTTTCAGAAACGCATGCTAACACTTTCATCATCGGCGATCTGCGCGACCCTTATTTCGTCCGGTATATTATCGATCAGCCTTTCGACGAGGTGTACCAACTTGCCGCCGACATGGGTGGCGCGGGCTATATTTTCTCCGGCGAACACGATGCCGATGTCATGCACAATTCTGCCCTGATCAACCTGAACCTGCTTCCCGAGTTGCTCAGGCAAGGGATAAAAAAAGTCTTCTACTCTTCTTCGGCCTGCATCTACCCGGAATTTAATCAACTCGATCCCGAAAATCCCAATTGCGCGGAGGCTTCGGCTTACCCGGCCCAACCCGACAGCGAGTACGGCTGGGAAAAACTATTCAGCGAGCGCTTTTATCTGGCCTGCATGCGCAATCACGGTCTGGAGCCCCGCATTGCCCGATTTCACAATATTTTCGGGGTTGAAGGCACCTGGCGCGGAGGCCGCGAAAAAGCCCCGGCAGCCATCTGCCGAAAAGTAGCAGAGGCGGAAACCGGTGGCGCCATCGAGATTTGGGGCGACGGCAACCAAACCCGCTCCTTTTTATACATCGACGAATGTATCGAAGGCGTGGCCCGCCTGATGCAATCCGACTTCACGGGGCCGGTTAATATTGGCTCCGCCGAGATGGTTACCATCAATCAACTTGCGGAACAAGTCATCCGGATATCCGGTAAAACACTCGGCATCAAGCACATTTCGGGTCCAACCGGCGTCCGGGGGCGCAATTCCGACAATCGACTGGTACAGGAAAAATTGAATTGGACGCCTTCCGAATCCTTACACGCCGGGCTGGAAAAAACCTACCGCTGGGTAAATGAACAGGTGCAAGCTGCAAGGTTGATCGAAGTTTAAAGGTTGGCTGTAGTAAAAGCAATCTTTTATCAAGCACCTTAAGGTAACTGCAATAACCCCTGCGATTTGGTACTTTTGCGGCCTATGACAGACAAGGCCTTTTTCACCCGACTCGCAGGTATCACGGCAGGCACAGCGGTTTTACTTATTCTCCTGTTAATGGTTTTGCCGGAGACCCGGGTTCATAAGCCATTTGCCGTGGCTTCGGTGTTGTTGTTTGTACTCGTCAGCATCGGTTTATTCTATGCCGGCCGCAGTACGGCAACCAGCACCAGCAAGGTGGCCTTTACCAATTTGGTATCTGCCTCGGTATTCGGGAAAATGGTACTGGCGGTTGCTGTGCTATTTATTTACCAGCAATCGGCGCAACCGGCCAACCAGTGGTTTGTCGGTATCTTTTTATTGGTGTACGTTGTGTATACCATATTCGAAGTTTGGTTTATGACCAAACTTGCTAAAACATAGTTTTTAATAGAATTTTATAAGAAAAATACAATAGAAGCAATTGGGAAAAACGTGGCTTTTATACCACGCTACCGGACATTTTTATGTCGCACAGATTTTACACAGAAAATCACACAGATTTCACGCAGAATTTTCTGTGTAAAATCTGTGCAAACTAATCTGTGTAAAATCTGCGAGAAAAATGTCCAGTAGTATGCTTTTAAACACTAAAAAAACATCGCGGATTCACTTCTTATGAAACGTCCGAAAAAAGGAGAATATGCCCCCTTTCACGAAACTTACCTGCGCTTGTTGCCCAAACGCCTGGCAGCCCTGACGATGCTCCGGCGCGGCTTTCGGGAGGCGCAACAGCTTTTGGGCGCCCTTCCGGAAGAAACCGGGAACTTTAGCCCGGCGCCAGGGAAATGGACCATCAAACAAATCATTATGCACCTGATCGATTTTGAGCGGGTGTTTGCTTTTCGGATTTTATCCTTTATCCGCGCCGACCGGATTGCCTTGCCCGGCTTCAACCAGGATTTTTGGATGGAAGCCGTGGACGTTTCTGAGCGTAGCATCAAAGACCTGCTCAAAGAATGGAAGGTCGTACGCGACAATACCATACTCCTGTTGCAGCAGTGCACCGACGAACAATCGGCCTTTATCGGTACGGCCAGCGGTTGGAAGGTCACCCCGCGCGCCTTGTTTTTTATTATTATCGGCCATCAGATTCATCACATGAATGTTTTGCAGGAGTCTTACCTCCAGCATACGACACCGCCAGACCATGATCAAGAAGTGGATGCTTAAAGCCATTGTCCAGAAGACCATTTCCTTTCTGCCATATAGCCAGCACCTCAATTATTTTTTTCAAAAACATGTCACCCGGGGTGTTTTTCTGAGCGAAACATACCTGGAGGACCGCCTCGAGCACGCCCGAAACCACATCGGCGCCTGGGAACGGCATTCTGATGGTGCACCGCTCCGCCAAACACTTGAATTGGGCGCAGGCTGGTATCCGGTAGTACCGGTCGCGCTGTTCCTGTATGGCGCCGAACATATCCGGACGGTGGATATCACCTTGCTTACTAATACCCGACATCTGCAAACGACCATAGGAAAAATGCTGGATTGCGCCGATCAGGGTAAACTCGGTCAATTTATCCAATTCAAACCTGAGCGCCTCGAACAATTGCGTAAGCTGGCAGAACGCTGCAGTACAATGTCCTTCGAAGCCATTGCCGAAGCCTTGCATATCGAGTACCTGGTGCAAGATGCCCGCCAGTTGCCGGTCGAAACCGGAGCAATCGATCTGGTACATTCGAACAACACCTTCGAGCATATCTACCCGGAAATCCTGTCGGGTATTTTACAAGAATTTGCCCGGATAGTCCGGCCGGGTGGCGTGCAATCGCATTTTATCGATCTGTCGGATCATTTTGCCCATTTTGATCACAGCATAAGCATCTACAATTTCCTGTGTTTCTCTCCCGCAGCCTGGCGTTGGATCGATAATAGTGTGCAACCGCTCAACCGCCTGCGCATCCCCGATTACCGGGAATTATATCGGATAGCAGGTATTCCGATCAGCGAGGAGCAGCTCCGGCCCGGCGATGTGGATGCTTTGCAAAGTGTGTCTGTTCATGCTGTTTTCCAAAAATTCACGGAAGCGGAAAATGCCGTGAGCCACGGGTATTTTTTCTCCAAAACATCCTGAGCGGGTTTCAAAAACTTAAAACTGGCTAAACATTAAACGGCAGAACTTTGGCCAATGCCAGAAAAAATACCACTGCCAGTACCCACCCTTCCTGATCTTTTTTCTTTGAACGGCAAAATTGCCATCGTTACCGGCGCTACGGGCCTGATCGGCCGGTACCATTGTGCCGCGCTCGCTGAAGCCGGTGCGCAGATAGTAGCCGCTGACCTGGATATTACCTCCTGCGAACAGTTAATTGCCGGATTGCCAGGAGCCAATCACCTGGCTCTCGCCGTTGACATCACAGACCCGGTTTCACTTACCCATGCCCGGGCCCAAATTCTCCAAAAATTTGGCCGGGTCGATATTTTGGTCAACAATGCGGCGGTGAACGACATGTTTGAAAACCCGGCGCTGGCTGCTGAACAATCGCGTTTTGAGCACTACCCCTTGGGCATGTGGCTAAAATCCGTAGAGGTCAACCTGACCGGCGTATTCCTGGCCTGCCAGATCCTGGGAACGCCTATGGCCGAACGCGGCAGCGGTAGTATTATAAATATTGCCTCCACCTATGGTATGGTTGGGCCCGACCAGCGGTTGTACCAAAAACCGGACGGCGAGCAGGCATTTTACAAATCGCCGGCATATCCTGCCACCAAGGGTGCCGTGCTCAATTTTACCCGTTACCTGGCCGCCTATTGGGGAAATGCCGGTGTACGCGTGAATAGCCTTTCGCCTGGTGGCGTGGCAAACGGACAGGAGGACTGGTTTGTTGAAAACTACGCTCAACGCACCGCACTGGGCCGCATGGCCAACCCATGGGATTACAAAGGCGCCCTGGTATTTCTGGCCAGCGAGGCTTCTGCCTACATGACCGGCGCCAACCTGGTTGTTGACGGTGGCTGGACAGCCATCTGACAAGCTCCATTCTTAATTTTAACGTAACACAGGTTTAACGGCAGGGATACAATCGACTGCCATTTTTGCTCAAATTTTTCACGGTACAATCTTGGCTTGAATGCTCCGTAATTCAGGTTTTAAATACTTGTGCATCAGACACAAGCAGGTTTTTCTATGCATAAAAATGTGAAAACAGAAGCCAACACATCCGACATACAAATCCGCAAAAAAGCAGCTCGTATCCGGCTGGTGCTTACCGACTGCGACGGGGTGCTTACCGATGCGGGTGTGTACTATTCGGGTGATGGCGAAGCGCTCAAACGGTTTTCAATGCGCGATGGGATGGGCGTCGAACGGCTGCGTGAACTGGCCGGTGTTGAAGTCGGTATTGTGACCGGTGAGAGCTCACCGATCGTGGCAGCCAGAGCCGCTAAGCTGAAAATTACCCGTTTGCATGCCGGGGTAAAAGACAAGGCCAGATTGCTTGATGTCATCCTGGCAGAAACCGGTATGCAAGCCGATGAAATAGCCTTTATCGGCGATGATTTGAACGATGCCGAAATTCTAAAACGGGTTGGTCTGAGTGCCTGCCCGTCGGATGCAATGCCACAGATCATCTCCATTGCAACATACCAGTGCCAGAAGCCCGGAGGCCATGGCGCCTTTCGGGAGTTTGCTGAATTAATTGTTGCGGCAAAAACAGAATCCAGCCTCAAAAAACCAACTATTCCTGTCGTTCACCTTTCAACTCAATAGCACGAATGATCCAGCTGAACACCGGCAAAACAATTGGACCGGGCGCCCCTACGTACATCATTGCCGAGATCGGCATCAATCACAACGGCTCTCTGGAAATTGCTAAAAAGCTGATTGACGAAGCGGTAGTTGCGGGTTGCTCTGCCGTGAAATTTCAAAAACGAACACCCGAGTACTGTGTTCCGTACGACCAGCGCAACATCGAACGCGATACTCCCTGGGGTCGGATGACCTATATGGATTACCGCTACCGGGTTGAATTTGAATTGGACGAATACCGGGAAATCGATCGCTATTGTCGGGAAAAAGGGATCGACTGGTTGGCATCCTGTTGGGATGAACCCGCCGTGGACTTTATCGAGCAATTCGCCCCGCCATTTTACAAAGCGGCGTCTGCGTCGCTTACCGATATTCCGTTGCTAAAAAAAATGCAGGCCACTGGCCGGCCGCTGATGCTTTCCACCGGCATGTCGACTCAGGCTGAAATCGAAGCAGCCATAAACTTTTTGGGAACCGAAAATTTGCTCGTCGCCCATTCTACCTCGGCTTACCCATGCTCACTAACCGAGCTGAACCTGCACATGATCAACACCCTGCGCAACCGCTTCCCCGGTATTCCCATTGGCTATTCGGGGCACGAAACGGGCTTGGCCACAACGGTGGCTGCCGTTGCGTTGGGCGCCTGTTTTGTGGAGCGGCATTTTACACTCGACCGCGCCATGTGGGGCAGTGACCAGGCAGCCTCGGTGGAGCCAACCGGCATGAGTCGCCTGGTAAAAGACATACAAGCAGTAGAACTCGCATTGGGCGACGGAGTAAAAAAAGTGTACGACAGTGAACTTGGTGCACGCAAAAAATTGCGCCGGGTGTCGCAACTCGAACCAGCCTGATCGGCTTATGCGAAAAAAAATTCTGTTCATCGGTGGTTCACTGAACCAAACCAAAATGATGTATCAGGTGGCAGCCCACCTGCAGGATTACGACTGCTGGTTTACGCCATACTACGGCGACGGGCTTGTCCAAACGGCAGCTGAAAATGGACTGCTGGATTTTACTATTCTTGGCGGGAGCCATATGCAGGCCACAAAAATCTTTTTTGAAACCCGCCAAGTGCAAGTTGATTACAAAGGCGAACGCAACCGCTACGATCTGGTAGTTACCTGTTCGGACCTGATCGTTCCGCGGAACATTCGCCATTTGCCCATCGTACTCGTTCAGGAAGGCATGGTGACCCCGGAAAATATCGTGTACCATATCGTGCGGAGCCTGGGCCTACCGCGCTATCTGGGAAATACATCGATGACTGGTTTGTCGCATGCCTATGTGCGATTTTGTGTGGCGTCTGAAGGTTTCAAAACGCTTTTTGTCCGCAAAGGCATTGCAGCTCAAAAAATTGAAGTCACCGGCATCCCCAATTTTGATAACCTGGGTGAATATGCTGCCAACGATTTCCCGCACCGCGATTTTGTGTTAGGCGCCACCTCCTGCCTGCGCGAAAGCGGGCAGTTCGAAAACCGCCGGGCATTTATCGAAAAAGTACTGGATGTGGCGGCCGGGCGACCTGTTATTTTCAAGCTACATCCAAATGAAAACCACCGCCGGGCTACACAGGAAATCGCCCGGTTCGCATCCGGAAGTATCGTGCTGGATAGTGGCAACATCAACCCCATGATCGCGAACTGCTCGGCGATGGTCACCAAGTTTTCCTCCGTGTTGCTGGTAGCCCTGGGCATGGGCAAACAAGTGTATTCCGATATCGAACCGGCAATTGCCGAAACCCTGCGGCCCCTCCAGAACGGCGGGACATCCGCGCACAGGATTGCCGGCATTTGCCGCGAATATGTATAAACCCAATTCGGCCGCCGCATTCAAGAACTCAACACAAACCATCAACTACAACAGATTCTATGAAAATACTGATCATCGGCCTGGGCTCTATCGGCCGCCGACATATGAAAAACCTGGCGGCCCTGGGTGTTCGCCAACTGGCAGCCGTTACGCAAAGCCGTGGAGGTCTTTTTTCAGATAGCTTACCTCCATTTTTATCTTTCGAAAGGCTGGAAACCGCATTGGAATGGGCGCCCGATGCCGTTTTTATTTGCAACCCCAGCGCAATGCATCTTGAAACGGCCCTGACAGCTGCTAAAGCCGGTTGCCATTTGTTTTTGGAAAAACCGGTGTCGCACAACCTGGAGGGCATTTACGAACTGGAACAATTGGTCGAACAGCAAAGCCTGCTGGTACAAGTTGGTTTCCAGTTCCGCTTTCACGGTGTTTTCCAACAAATTAAAGCAGCGCTTGATCGTGGTCAACTGGGGAAGATCCTGGCAGCCCATGCACATTGGGGAGAATATCTGCCCGACTGGCATCCCTGGGAAGATTACCGCCAAAGTTATAGCGCGCGGGAAGCGCTCGGCGGCGGTGTTTTGCGCACCCTTTGCCACCCGTTCGATTACCTGCGGTGGTTTCTTGGCGATGTAGCGACGGTACATGCCATCGGAGGGCATCTGTCGGATTTGGAAACCGATACAGAGGATGCCGCCCTGGTTTCCCTGAAATTTGCGCAAGGCGCCATCGGCTCGGTTTACCTCGATTATGTATCGCGCCCGGCGCAACACCACCTTCAGATTATCGGTGAAAAAGGCCGCATCGAGTGGGACAACGCCTCCGGAGAAGCAAAAATGTACAGCAGGGGTGGTGCCGCCGTGGAAGCCATCTCGCCGGGAATTTTTTTCGAGCGCAATGAAATGTTCCGCGCCGAGGTTGCCGCTTTTCTTGATGCTGTAAAACAAGGCCGGGAAACGACCGCCTGCACCTTGCAGGATGGTATTCGCGCACTGGAAATTGCGTTGCAGGCAAAAATGATTTTGGAAAAAACAGCTCTGGAGGTGGCCTGAGATGAAGCAACAGGGGAAACCGAAAATTGTGGCTATCATTCCTGCACGTGGCGGGTCAAAAAGCATCCCGTTGAAAAACATACGGCCATTAGGGGGCTTTCCGTTGATTGCCTACAGCATTGCCGCCGGCTTGGCATCGGACTACGTCGACCGGGTACTGGTCAGCACCGACAGTCCTGAAATAAGCGCCTTGGCCAAAACTTTTGGCGCCGAATGTCCCTTCCTTCGCCCGGCTGAACTGGCTGGGGATACTGCGACTGATTTCCCCGTTTTTGAACACGCACTGCATTGGCTGGAAACGGAAGAAGGCTATCGGCCGGATCTGCTGGTTCAATTGCGTCCTACTTCCCCGTTTCGCCCTACCGGGCTGGTCGATGCGGCCATCGAAGCTATGCTGAGGTGTCCGGAGGCAGATAGTTTACGGGGAGTTACCGTTTCGGGGCAAAATCCGTACAAAATGTGGCGGGTTCAAGACGGTTTTATGCAACCGCTTCTGGACACGCCGTATGCCGAACCCTACAACATGCCCAGGCAAGCCTTACCCGAAACGTACTGGCAAACCGGCCAGATCGAGGTAATCCGTCGTGCAACGATTTTGGAACAAAAAAGCCTGACCGGGAAAATGATTCTTTCGCATGTTTTGCCACCGGAGTATGCCATTGACCTGGACAATCTGTACCAATGGGAATTTGCAGAGCACGTCCTTAAGACCTTGAACCTGGACTTGGTTTTACCTGAAAAAAAATCCTGCCATGCATGCAAGCACAGTTGACAAAAATCAATTCCTAACCAACGGTTTTATCGTATTGCGCAACCTGCTCGATGCCGATGAGGTGATCCGTTACAAGCATTCCCTGGAAATGCTGGCGGCCGGTCGTAGTCAAAAATGGACCATTCCGGATGGCGTATGCCAGTATCCGGAATTTTGGGATGTGCTGTTTAATGAAAAAATTCTGACGGCTGTAAAAAGTCTGCTGGGGCAGGATATAAAATTTTTGCAGCACAATGACTTGCACGTTGGTTTTTCCTCTTTCCATTGGCACCGCGACAGCGTGTGCCGTCATTACGGGAAAGGGCCGGACTGGGATGAATCCACAGACCCTTACCAACTGGTGCGTGTAGGCATTTACTTGCAGGAAAGCACCGGTGGCTTCCGGCTCGGCCTGGTTCCCGGCTCTCACAATCCCGCCCAACAATTGAATGCTTCCGAACGCTCCAACCTTAACCGGGGAAGCAGTATGCTGGCAAAAGCAAAAACCATCCTTGGGGCAAAAGACCCCCTCGAAACCCAGGCTGAATGGGTACTGACCAATCCGGGTGATTGCATCATATTTGATCCGCGCACGATCCACACGGGTAGCAATTTTCAGGGTACCAAGTACTCGCTTTTTACAGCCTATGGCATCGAAAACCGTCATTTTAACAACCATTACAATTACTACCGCTACCTTCGCGCCGATTTGGGCTATCAGGCGTTACACCCTGCGTTGGTGGAGCGCTTGCAAGCAAAACAACTGTATGCTGGCGAATCAAATTCCGTCCGGCAGATTGATGGCGCCTGGTTGCCGTCAAAAACATTTGTTGCAGTTGCCCGGCATTTTAAATAATACGTTTGGTTAAATGCTGCGCATGAGCGCTTATGGCAGAAGAACAAAAACAAACACGCCTTCCGCGAATTGATGTAATCCTGCGTCGACTGATCCCCATTGTTTGCATTGGAGTACTGGGTAACCTCGCATTTTCATGGTACACGACAGATAAGGGCAAACTGCTCGACTGGTCGGCTTTCTCTTGGGGCTATTTGTTTTTAGCTTGCGGTTTATCACTCTTGCCCTGGTTCTGGCATGCACTGCGGATCTATATCTGGTCTCGGTTTTTTGGCATTCCGATCTCTCCGCTCAATTTGTTGCGCATTGTTGTAGCTACCGATGTGGGTGGCGTGGTTGCCCCGGTGGCTGTTGGCGGCGCCCCGTTTAAAATGGGGATGTTGATGCAACAGGGTTTCCAAACCGGGCAGGCAGCTACACTCACGCTGTTGGGGCAT
The DNA here is from genome assembly GCA_020636075.1 of Lewinellaceae bacterium. Lineage (GTDB taxonomy): Bacteria > Bacteroidota > Bacteroidia > Chitinophagales > Saprospiraceae > M3007. The sequence goes on from JACJYO010000005.1 coordinate 121,465, forward strand.
CTCGAAGAAGCGGTGTTTTTTCTAAGTATAATTCCGGTTTCGCTGGTGCTGACACGCCCTTGGGAAAACCCGCTTTGGCAGCGTGTAGGAGCATTTGCTGACGCCCATGCAGTGGCTTTACTGTCGGGCTTAGCGGTCCTTACAGCGCTAGTGGTGTTAGTAAAAAAAACGCCATACTTCCGTCGGTTTTTTCACGGCCGTGTAAACCGCTCCGAGCGGTTACAAATGCTGGTTGCCGATTTTCGGCATGCCATACGCCTGGTCTACAACAAAGGGCGCAAGCCGTTTATGCTCAGCATGCTGGCCATAATTGGTCAATGGATGTCACGGTTTGCGATTCTGATTGCGGTATTGCTCGCCCTCGGCCTGGAAGTTGATTTTTTTAAAATTTTCTTTTTGCAATGGATGGTCTTTGTGGCCATGCTGTTTGTACCAACTCCCGGCGGTACGGGTGGAGCTGAGGCTGCGTTTTTACTGGTTTTCAGTAACCTGATTCCCCGCGCTGCTGTAGGGCCTGCCATGGCTGGTTGGCGGCTTATCACCTATTATTTTATGTTGTTGGTGGGTGTGGGTCTTCTTTTCATTACCGCCAGGCAACAGGCAGCCCAGGCCTTACGCCCGGAAATTGATTGATTACCTGACCATACTCATAGGTCGCTCTGATGCAAGTCATTTGTTAGGGGAATAATTGCGAGGACTTTTGCTAAACAAAACCTCCTCGTCATGAAAAAGATTCTAGTGCCCACCGATTTTTCGAACAACTCCAGGCACGCGATACGCATTGCAGCCGGTATTGCACAGAAAGTTAAAGGCCGTTTGGAGTTGCTTCATGCAAACACTGCCGTAGCCTACGCCCCACCGCTGCCCGATTATTATGTGCCCGAGGCATATGACATGTCGGAGTACTACGAAAATGCTGCGGAAGAGCTGTACACCATCAAACGCGAGTTGGGGGATTCGGGCAAATACGATGATGTCCGCTTTGAAACAGTAGTGGAAGAAGGATTTTTGTATTCGACAGTCCGGCGTATTGCTGAAGAAGATCGCGCTGACCTGATCATTATGGGTACCAAAGGCGCGACTGGTACGACTGAGTTTTTTGTCGGTTCCAATACCGAAAAAGTGATCCGCACCGCTCCGTGCCCAGTTTTGGCGGTGCCTGAAAATGCCGGGGCGTTTGACTTGAAAAAAGTGATTTTTCCGACAACGTTGCGTAAAGACCAGGAAGTCGTTTTTCAAACATTGGCCGAATGGCAAAAGGCGTATCCTTTTGAAGTAAAGATTTTGTACCTGAACAACCCCGGCGGTTTTGAGACAAACGACGAAATTGAAAAGGCAATAACCGGATTTACCGAAGCAGTAGGGCTGAAAAATGCATCCCCGTATATCAGCGGCAACACCTTCAACGAAGAAGCCAGCATATTGCAATTTGCCAATCAGGAAAATGCTGACCTGATCGTGATGGGTACGCACCAGCGGCAGGGCTTGTCGCACCTGCTCTTTGGCAGCCTAACCGAAGACACGGCTAATCACTCGGATATTCCGGTGTTGAGCGTTCCGATCCGGTAATCAATGCTACGAATAACAACCACGCGCAAAAGGCGCTACGTGTAAAAAATAGGACATGACAGGGTAGTTTTCCGTGCGGTGGCAGTCACCTGAAAAGGCCTGCCGCCGCTTTTTTGTGGTTGACTGTTAGCGGTTGACTATTGGTTGATTGCGGGAAATTTGATATTTCGGTGGTATTCTTAGCCGGACTGCATTTGGGAAAAATATCGATGGATAGCCATTTCCCCAAATCAGCCAACGGCTAATAGCCAACAACCAATTTCCCTATCTTTGCCCCGCACATGAACTTCTCTTCCAAACTTATTGAAAAAGCCGTCGATGCTTTTGCCACCCTGCCCGGAATTGGCCGGAAAACGGCACTGCGCCTTGTCCTGCATTTACTCAAACAAGACAAAACGGTTACGGAGCAATTTAGCACCGCGCTCGTAAACATGCGCGAAGGCATTCGCGAATGCACCCAATGCCACAACCTGGCCGATGAAGACCTGTGCCAGATCTGTGCCGATACCCGCCGTGACCACAGCATGCTTTGCGTCGTTGAAACGATACGCGACCTGATGGCGATCGAAGACACCGGCCAGTACCGCGGGTTGTACCACTTGTTGGGGGGTATTATTTCGCCCATTGAAGGGATAGGGCCTGCCGATTTGAATATTGACTCCCTGGTGGAACGGGTGCAAACCGGTGCGGTGAAAGAGGTCATCATGGCAATCAGTCCTACCATTGAAGGGGAAACTACCGTGTATTATTTGGCCAAAAAACTTCAGCCTACAGGCGTTCAACTCAGTTCAATTGCCCGTGGAGTATCGTTTGGCGGTGATCTGGAATATGCCGATGAAATTACATTGGGCCGGTCGATTGTAGCCCGCATTCCCTATGGGCAGTAGTGCTTCTTTTAGTTCTGTTATTCCAGAACCAAAAGAAGTACCGTACCTTTGCCGAAAATCGAGGGCGCTATGACGACAACGGTAGACGGAGAAAAGATGGAACGTGTACGCGAAAAAGTAGAACAAATGGGTGTTTTTTTTGAACGCTCCGGGCTCGCTCCTTTAACGGGTCGTGTGTTTGCATATCTGTTGGTATGTGAACCTCCCCACAAGGATTTTTTCGCCATTCAGGAATTTTTGCAAGCGAGCAAAAGCGCCGTAAGTAATGCCCTGGCAACTTTGACGAGCGAGGGAATGGTGGATTACATCACATTTAGTGGCGACCGACGCCGATATTTTCGGATCAATACAACAGGATGGTTGAATAATCTAAAAAACAAATTGCGCCGGGTGACTGTTTTGGGAGACCTGCTCGACGATGTACTGCAAGAACGTTGTAATTCCAGATCGCCGGACTTTAGTGATGAACTGAATAAAATTGTCGTTTTTCAGAACTACCTGGCCCGGGGAATTGACCAATTAATAGACGAGTGGGAAAAAAAACAAACAGTTAGCTGACCGAACGCGCCAAACCTGAATTTTCAAAACCGATATTGTTAATCCATTTTTTATTGCTGGCTGTTGGCCTTGCGTCCGTATACCGGACCAAACCAATAGTCATCAATCACGTTTCTTTTGTTTAAAAGCAATTTCACATCACCATGGCCGATATCAGTGCGAAAAAAACTTTTGTCTCCAACAGCACAGCCTCCTCGCGTATGTTTAAACGCGACTGGATGGAAGCGTTATCCAAAGTACACTTCAGTGTTCCTTTGGTCTTGTACCTTCCGGTAATTAGTTGGTGCCTGTGGAATGCGCCAATGGCCTGGGCCTCTGTCGGGCTGGTTGTGGGCGGCTTGTTTGCCTGGACCTTAGTTGAGTACGTTTTGCACCGTTTTGTTTTTCATTGGATGCCGCCCGGGAAGGTTGGTGCAAGAATTCACTTTATTTTTCACGGCGTACATCACGATTATCCGAACGACCGGCTACGCCTGGTCATGCCGCCGAGTGTCAGCATCCCGTTGGCCCTGATCTTTTTCTTTACTTACAAGGCATTGCTGGGTGTACCCACCGTTTTTCCGTTTTTTGCCGGGTTTGTCAGCGGCTACCTGTTTTACGACACCATGCACTACGCCATGCATCACCTGAATTGGAAAAATGCCTGGTTTCAACGGATTAAACAACACCATATGCAGCACCACTATCAGCATGATGATATGGGTTTTGGTGTGAGTAATCCCCTTTGGGACTATGTTTTTAATACAACTTTCAACCAAAAGAAGAAATAAGCGGAGCAGCGCTCCATGTCATGTACCACTCCGGTGCGCTACTTTTTACTTAACGAAATATTTATTGGGATGAATAAAAATCTACTCGCCCGTACGGATAGTTATACCGAACCAGACAAGGCCCGAAAGGCAGGACTGTATCCTTACTTTCGTGTAATTCAGTCGGAACAGGATACTGAAGTGATGATCGACGGGAAACCCGTACTCATGTTTGGCTCCAACTCCTACCTGGGGCTGACCAATCACCCTAAAATTAAAGAGGCTGCCCAGGAGGCTACTGCTAAATATGGTACAGGCTGCGCCGGCTCGCGCTTTTTGAACGGCACGCTGAGCATCCATATCGAATTGGAGGAGGCGCTGGCCGAATACCTTGAACGCGAAGCCGTTATTTTGTATAGCACAGGTTTTCAGGCGAACCTTGGCGCATTGGCGCCCCTGGTCAGTCGGCACGACTATGTTTTGATTGACGAGCGGGTACACGCTTCCATTATTGATGCCACGCGCTTGTCCTTTGGCAAAGTGCAAAAGTATGGGCACAATGATATGGCAGACCTGGAGCGCATGGCTGCCCGCCTGCCCAATGAGGTACTCAAGTTTATTGTTGTCGACGGCATTTTTAGCATGGAGGGCGATCTTGCCCCCTTGCCGGAAATAGCCGCCATCGCCAAACGGCACAATTGTGTGGTCGTGTGCGATGATGCGCACTCCATTGGGGTGATCGGCAAACTGGGTATTGGTACCGGCTCTCACTATGGCATCAATGAGGCCGTTGATATCCAAATCGGTACGTTTAGCAAATCGCTGGCTTCGCTGGGCGGTTTTATTGCCTCTTCCAAATCGGTAATCGAATTTTTGAAACACCATTCCCGCTCGCTGATCTTCAGTGCCAGCATGACGCCGGCCTCAGCTGCCAGTGTGCTGGCTGCCCTCGAAATCCTGAAGGCCGAGCCCGAACGGATCGACCGGCTTTGGGAAAACACCAATTATGCCATCGAGCGCTTCCGGGATCTGGGATTTGAAATCGGCCATACCGCTTCGCCCATCATCCCGCTTTATGTGCGCGATAACTACAAAACCTTTGCCCTCTCAACCCAGTCGTTCCGGGAAGGGGTGTTTATCAATCCGGTTGTTTCCCCTGCGGTACCCAGTGAAGAATCGCTCATCCGGTTTTCGCTGATGGCTACCCATTCGATCGAGCAGATCGACCGGGCAGTCGATATTTTATATCGCAATGCCAAACAACTTGGAATTTTGGACCGCCAAATAGATATGGTAACGGTATGATCGAAATTATCAAGGTAGACCCCAGCAGCAAAAACCAGCTTACCCGGTTCATAGATTTTCCGCACGACTTGTACGCCGGCGATCCGAACTATGTGCCCATGCTGTACATGGAACAGGAGGCACTGCTCAACCCAAAAAAATCGCCGTTTTTCAAGCACTCCACCGCCGAGTATTTCCTTGCTTTGAAAGACGGGGTTGTTGCCGGGCGTATCGCTGCGATCCTCAACCGAAACCACATCAACTACACCCAAAAACAGGAAGGTTTTTTTGGGTTTTTCGATGTGATAAACGACCAAGCCGTGGCAAATGCCCTGCTTGATACTGCGGCTGAATGGCTACGCCGGCAAGGCATTTCAACGGTGATCGGGCCGGCCAATTTTTCCACCAATGAAACCTGCGGGCTGTTGGTTGAAAATTTTGACGAGCCGCCGTTTATCATGATGACCTACAATGCGCCGTATTACATTGACCTGTTGGAAAATTACGGGTTCAGCAAAAACGTCGATCTGCTTTGCTATGAACTGGTTGACTCCGACTTGCCGCACGAGGTGATGGAATTTGCCGACAAACTGGAAAAACGACTGGCCGATCGTGGCGTGACGATCCGGCAGATCAATATGAAGCGCTTTCACGATGAAATTGAAAAATTCCTGCCGGTTTACAACGAATCCTGGGCCGAAAACACGGGATTCGTACCCATGACGGCAGACGAAGTGCGGCAAATCGGCAAAGACCTCAAGCAGGTCATCGACCCCGAATATGTTTACTTCGCTGAAAAAGACGGAAAGATCATCGGCGTATCGCTCACTATTCCCAATGTAAACGAAGCGCAGATTAGGGTAAAACGCGGGCGACTGTTCCCCTTCGGCGTGTTCAAGTTGTTGTTTGGATTGAAAAAAATTAAATCCATCCGGATACTGGCCCTGGGTACCATCAAGGAATACCGGCGCCTGGGGGTGGACGTCTGTTTTTACGTGCGCAATATTCGGACGAGTTTGCGCAAAGGCGTCAGCCGGGCTGAAGCATCCTGGATATTGGAAAACAACGATATGATGAACCGCGCGCTGGAGCATATTCATGGAAAGGTTTACCGAAAATACCGGCTCTACGAAAAAGCCCTGTAACGCCGACTGTTAGTCGGCGTAATCCAGAAAATGCGACAACGCCGACTGTTAATCGGCGTAATTCAGAAAATGCGACCACGCTGCCTAACTGGCGGCGTAATCAAAATCAAAGTGACCACGCCGACTACCAGTCGGCGTTACAAAAAAATTCAATGGCTTATCAAAAAGATTTTACCTACGTAACAGGTACCGAGCCCCACCGCGTGCGCACCAAAGCAATTATCACTGCACACCCGGAAGTACGCAACCTGATCACTAAAAATCCGACAACAGCCCTGATCATTCTGGCCTGCGTCGTTTTTCAGGTGGTACTGGCTTTTTTTCTGCGCGACCAAAGTTGGTGGCTGATCCTGGCGCTGGCCTGGTTGGTGGGGGCATTCCCTTCACATACCTTGTTTGTTTGTATCCACGAAGCTGCGCATCACCTGATTTTTAAAAAACGCAGCTGGAATATTTATGCGGGCATATTTGCCAATTTGCCAACCCTCCTGCCCTCGGCCATTTCATTTAAAAATTATCACCTGAAGCACCATGCCTTTCAGGGAGTACATGAGTTGGATGCCGACCTGCCCTCGCGCTGGGAAGCCCGTTTGATCAACAATTATTTTATTGGAAAGGCCTTGTGGCTGCTGTTGTTCCCGGTTTTTCAGGCTGCCCGTACAGTGCGTTGCAAAGAAGTGGCAGAGGTAGACCGTTGGGTAATCCTGAATGTGGTAGTGCAATTTGCCTTTGATATTGCCGTGGTGTACTTTTTTGGCTGGAAGGCTTTTGCTTACCTCGGACTGAGTTTCATGTTTTCCATCGGCCTGCATCCCCTGGGTGCGCGCTGGATACAGGAACACTACCTGGTGCTCGATAAAGATCAGGAAACATACAGCTACTACGGCTTGTTGAACCCGGTGAATTTAAATGTCGGTTATCACAACGAACACCACGATATGCCTTCCGTGCCCTGGAACAACCTGCCCAAGCTGAAGGCCATGGCGCCCGAGTTCTATGATCACTTGAAATATCACAAGTCGTATACGAAACTGTTTTTCCAGTTTCTGTTCAGCCAGGAAGTTGGCTTGTTTTCCCGCATTCTGCGCCGTGAACGTGGGAATGTCCCCCTGAGCGATGACTCGACACCGGATGTGCAATTGTTCAATAAAGGTTAGAAAGTTTCTGGTTTGAGGGTTTCTGGTTAGAAGGTTGTACACCATTCCGGATGTTGAACAACCTTCTAACCAGAAACCCCAAACCAGAAACCCCAAACCAGAAACGTAAAATAATGAAACGCATCCTTATTACCGGCGCCAGTGGATTTATTGGCAGTACACTTACCGACCATGCTTTGGCAAAAGGTTGGGAAGTAACTGCCGCAGTGCGGCCTACCAGTAGCCGGGGGTATCTTCAAGATACCCGGATCAAATTTTTACAACTCCACTTTGACAACGAACAGGCACTCCGGCGCGAATTGATCGAAGCGGGCCGGTTTGACTATGTGGTACATATTGCCGGCACAACGAAGGCACTGCGCCGGGAAGACTATTTTCAGATTAATACTGAAAACACACGGCGTTTTGTCGATATTTTACGGGAAGACGCCCTCCTTCCGCAACGTTTTTTGTTTATGAGTAGTCTGGCAGCTCAGGGCCCGGCTGATGGTGATTTCAAGGTGCACCCCGGGCAAACGCCCCAACCGGTAACGGCCTATGGGGCTAGTAAACTGGCCGCCGAGCAATACCTGGGAAGTTTGACGGATTTTCCCTGGACTGCCGTTCAACCGACCGCTGTGTTTGGTCCGCGCGATAAGGATATTCTGGAGTTTGTCCGGCTGGTTAATTTAGGTTTCGAATTGTATATTGGTACAAAGCCTCAACGGGTGAGCTTTATTTACAGTAAAGATCTGGCCGACTTAATGTTGGCCGCCCTCGAACGGGGGCAAACCGGGCAGCGCTACATCGCAGCTGATAACCGCGATTACACTACCGACGACTTGGGTGAGGCTACCCGCACAGCCTTGCAGCGCCGTACACTCCGCTTGCGCCTACCAATGGGCATCGTTCGGGTAGTTGCCGGCGTTTCTGAAACATTGGGGAAATGGCGCGGTCAAATGCCGCCGCTCAACCGCGAAAAACTGAATGAAATCGGAGGTGTTAGTTGGTGGTGCGATGCCTCGCACACCCTGGATGCCCTCGGGTTTGAACCGCGATACGACCTGTTTTCCGGTATGCAGGAAACAGTGGATTGGTATCGCGCTGAAAAATGGATTTAATTACGAGTATCAAATATTTGAATTATGGCAACTAAAAAAATAGATATCAAGCCAGCGAGTGGGAAACTCGGCATTCTGACGCCCGGGATGGGCGCTGTAGCAACAACCTTTATCGCCGGAGTATTGGCAGCCCGCAAAGAGCTGGCTTTGCCAATCGGTTCGCTCACGCAAATGGGTACCATCCGGTTAGGCAAGCGCACGGAGCCGCGCAACCCGCGGATCAAGGATTTTGTGCCCCTGGCTAACCTGGACAACCTGGTGTTTGGCGGCTGGGACGTGTACGCCGACAACGTGTATGAAGCAGCCCTGCAGGCAAAAGTGATCGACCGCGGTATGGTGGAGGCGCTCAAGCCCGAACTGGAGCAAATCAAACCCATGAAAGCGGTTTTCGACAAAGCGTATGTGCGCAACCTCGACGGTACGCACGTCAAATCGGCCGATACAAAAATGGGATTGGCCGAGCAGCTCATGGAGGACATCCGCCAGTTTAAATCTTCCAACAATTGCGACCGCCTGGTAATGGTTTGGTGCGCATCTACGGAAGCCTACACTGAAGCAAGCGAGGTACATCAGTCGCTCGAAGCCTTTGAAGAAGGGCTGCGCAACAACGACCCCCGCATTGCACCCAGCATGATCTACGTGTATGCCGCGCTGAAAATGGGCGTGCCTTTTGCAAACGGCGCTCCCAACCTCACCTGCGACATACCGGCCATTGTTGAACTGGCCCTCAAGATGCAGGTGCCGATTGCCGGTAAAGATTTCAAAACCGGTCAGACCCTCATGAAAACTATTGTGGCGCCTGGCCTGCACGCCCGTGCATTGGGTGTTCATGGTTGGTTCTCCAGCAACATCCTCGGCAACCGCGATGGCGCTGTTTTGGATGCCCCAGAAAATTTCAAAACCAAGGAGGTGTCCAAAGGCAATGTGCTTGACGGTATTTTCAATGCTGATTTGCAGCCCGAGCTCTATGGCGACATTTACCACAAAATCCGGATCAACTATTACCCCCCGCACGGCGACAACAAGGAGAGCTGGGACAACATCGACATCTTCGGCTGGATGGGCTATAAAATGCAGGTCAAAATCAACTTCCTGTGCCGCGATTCTATCCTCGCTGCACCGATTGTACTGGATCTGGCCTTGCTAATGGACCTGGCACAACGCTCCAGGCTTCGCGGTATTCAGGAATGGCTGTCGTTTTATTTTAAAGCACCACAAACGGCGCCCGGACTGCCGCCGCAACACGATATTTTTAAACAACTGAGCAAACTGGAAAATACGCTGCGCTACCTGATGGGTGAGGACCTGATCACTCACCTGGGTATGGATTATTATGAAGAACTCGAAAAAGAGTATGAGGCGCTTTTACAAGTTAATGCTTAGTGGCTTTGGCACAGGATGGCTGCCGCTGGCCCCCGGTACCTGGGGCGCCGCGGCAGCCGCTCTGTTGGTCTGGCCACTGACAATTTGGACGCCCGGGCTGTTAAATCTGGAACTAAGTGGTTTAATTATCGCGTTTCTCTGGATTGGCGTACTTGGCTCCGACCAAATGACCGCCGAATGGGGGGAAGACCCCAGCCAGACGGTCATCGATGAAATGGTGGGTATGTGGATCGCTTTGTTGGGACTGCCTATGCTTTGGCCCTGGTGGTTGGCAGCATTTCTGCTGTTCCGGTTTTTTGACATTTTTAAACCGCTGGGTATTCGCAGTTTGGAAAAAATTGGCCGGGGATGGGGCGTGATGCTCGACGATGTGCTGGCTGGCGTGTATGCGAATGTAGTGTTGCAAGTAGCGTTGTTGCAGTTTTGAGCAAGAAAGCGGCAAAAAATCAAGAACCTCTGATGGGTCATGAAAGCAATAGCAATGCTTTTTCTTATATCGTTTTCGAGTTTGGCACTTGATTGTCAAACGAATCCCAAAGTCAGGGAGGATGGATTTAACTTTTCAACTTGGATGGAGGCATTATCAAATGAATATGATGCTTTTTTATTAAGCAATGACCCTAAAAAAGTAACTCCTGAATGGTTGAAAGGCGAAATAAGTTACGTCGACGAAAAGCAGTTTTCCAGGCTGTTTGAAATTGCTTTTCATGAAAACTTGATTAAGAATTGGACTAGCATGTACTATGTGTATCATTTTATGGAAGGCGAATCAAATATCAGTATTTCAACCTTTGTATTTTTTAAAGGCAATAGATGCTGGGGAACTTCTTTTTTGCACAACAATAACAAGCGTTATTATATAAATGAAAAGAATGCACATAGGATAATTGGCGTAAAGCCATTAATGCATTGGAGTGGTGGCTTGGCTTTTGTGTCCAAATTTGGAAGGAACTGGGAGAATAAAAAAAATGTATTTCTGATAGGCTCACTAGACGCGACGGAGTTTAAGCCTATACTGGAATTATATGACAAATCAATCTTTGATTAAGTTCTAGCCATTGCTGATGTCCTCGCCAACAGCAGCAATCAAATGCTTATGAAAAACTTGGCTGAACAGTTGCGAAACGGCACCCAGTTGTTGGGCAAATATGGCTTGAGTTCATTGACGGCTACCGGTGTTGATTTTATGGCCTTTCACGTAGCCTTGAGTTGGTTGGTATTACCTGCCGTGCAATCTACTGTAGTGGGTCGGTCGGTCGGTGCGGCAATAGCATTCTGGCTCCAACGGCAATGGGTTTTTCAGCAGGTGCAGGCAACGCATAAATGGGTGTTGATCGTCAAATACATCAGTGGCGTTTTATTGGGCATGGGCTTGAACGTTGTTGGCGTTTGGTTGTTACACAACCTTGCAGGATGGCAACCTTGGCCGGCGCGTATCTTTTCGGCTTTGATCGGCTGGTTTTTAATTTTTTTATTTAATAAGTACGTGGTCTTTGATCCGCCCGAGAACCGACGATCCATCAATTATCGTACATAGCGTGTTTGTTTGAACTAGTGAAGTATCAACCCGTTTCTTCGGACATTCACCGAACTTAAAAAGCCATTATGCAAGCAATGTGCCGGCTTCTTTTTGCCGCAATCTTGACATCTTTCTCCCTGTCTGCAGCCCTTGGTCAACGTACGACCTCTGTGCGTGGACAGGTACTGGACGCTGTTTCCAACGATGCCCTCCCCTATGTCAGCGTTCAATTGGAAGGTACCACCCTGGGTACCCGTACCGACATCGAAGGGAATTTTTACATTGAAGTAGAAGAAAAAGGCCTCACCGCGATCAAGGTAGTTTGCGTCGGCTATACTTCCCAAACCCTGCCTATTAAAGAGGGCCAGGCTAATCGGGTCACTGTGCTAATGGAAGAAACATCCGTAGGGATCAAAGAAGTGACCGTGCGTGTGGAGAAATACCGGAATCGCGACAACCCGGCGGTTGAACTGATCAAAAAGGTGATTGAAAACAAGGACAAAAACCGAAAGGAAGGGCTGGATTATTACCAATTTGAGAAATACGAGAAAGTTGGATTTGCCCTGAATAACATCACCGAAAAAACGAAGAACAGTCTGCTCTTCCGGCGGTTCAAGTTTATTTTTGAAAACGCCGACACCAACAAGGTCAATGATAAAATAAGCCTGCTCCTGTTCCTGCGCGAAAGCGTGTCGGATGTGTACTACCGGCAGTCGCCTCAGGCGCGCAAAGAATATTTCCATGGCGAACGGAATGTTGTGTTCAAAGACATTTTTGACCTCCAGGGGATCTCTTATTTTATCAACGCCATGTACATGGACGTCAACTTTTACAACAATGCCGTTGACCTCCTGACCATGCAATTTGTCAGCCCCCTCAGCCCTATCTCCCCGACACTGTACCGCTTTTACATTCAGGATACGGTGCAGATCGACAACACGCCCTGTGTGCACATGTACTTTGCACCCCGCAATAAAACGGACCTGGCGTTTATGGGGCACTTGTGGATAGCACTTGACTCGACGTATTCGATCCGTAAAATCGAGGCGGGCATACCAAAAGATATCAACCTCAATTGGGTAAATGAACTTCAGATCAACCAGGAGTATTCCTGGTTTGGCGACACCCCGGAAGACCGCGGGTTGATGCTCTCGAAAGACGAAATATTTATGGACTTCGGCTTGTTCCGGGGCGACAGCACCCGTTCCCTGCTCGGAAACAAGACTACTTCCTACAGAAATTATACCCTCAACCACCCGCTGCCCGACTCGCTTTTTAACACCCCCCTGGCAGAAATCAGGGATTCCGGCGCCGACAGTCGGGACTCCTTGTTTTGGCGGGAAAACCGACACCTTGCCCTTACCCGCACCGAAAAGGGTTTGGAAAAAACACTGGACAGCCTCTACAAAAACAAATCTTTCCGGCGGTTGCTGGGCGGCGTCAAGTTTTTATTTGAAGGATATACCAACATTGGCGGTTTCTCTATCGGCCCGGTGAACACGTTTTACAGTTTCAACCAGGTTGAAGGTTTTCGCATGCGCCTGGGCGGTCGTACCAATTACAAGTTCAGCGAACGCCTGATGCTGGAAGGTTACACCGCCTATGGATTTAAGGATCAGCGCTGGAAAGGATTTGGCGCCATACGCTATTCGTTTAGCGAGGAAAAGGTCCGCCTGTTCCCGATAAACCAGATCCGGCTTTGGTACCAAAATGACATCGAGATTCCGGGGCAATCCCTGCAGTTTGTCAATGAAGACAACTTTTTCCTTTCGTTCAAACGCGGGGTGAACAACCGGATGATTTACAAAGAAACCATCGGGCTCGATTATCTCAATGAAAACAAAACAGGATTCAGCTACGGTTTTTCTGTAAAAAATATACGTCAGAACGGCGCCGGCGCGCTGCTGTTCGATTATCAGGATCGTGGTGAAACGCGGTACAAGAAGGATTTGATCACGACCGAGCTGGGTTTGAGCCTGCGGTTTGCACCCAACGAAAAATTCTACGACGGGGCTACCTACCGCACACCGGTCCTCACCAAGTATCCGATCCTGGAGTTTTTCTATGATGCCGGGGTCAATGGGCTCATGCGCGGGCAGTACAGCTACCACAATCTGCGTTTTCAGGCGCGAAAAGGCTTTTTTCTGTCACCCATCGGTTGGGGCATCGGTATTGTTGAGGTCGGCAAAGTATTCGGTACTGTGCCGTATCCACTGCTCACAGTACACCGGGCCAACCAAACCTACTCGTACCAGCTGAATTCATACAACCTGATGAATTTCCTGGAGTTTGTGAGTGATCAGTATGTCGCTGTAAATTACTTCCACAACTTCGGCGGCATCTTCCTGGGCCGCATTCCGCTGTTGAAAAAACTCAAGTGGCGGGAAGTGTTTACGGTGAAAGCCCTTTGGGGAAAAGTAGACGATCGCAACCGCCCAACGGATGATAATGGTTTACTTAGCTTTCCAAAATACGATGATGGTACGACCATGACGTATACCCTCGAACGGAAGCCCTATGTTGAAGGCAGTATTGGCGTGGCGAATATCTTCCGCCTGATCCGGGTCGACCTGGTACGCCGTTTTACCTACACCGAAAATCCTTTTGTTTCCAAACTCGGCGTACGGGTTCGGGTAAAAATGGAATTTTAAACATCTGAAACATGGCAAATTTTCTCAAAGAAGTCGGCCAACCCCTGGTTTATAAAGTTATACAACCCCTGATCGATCTGTTGGCCCGCACCGGAATAACACCCAACGCCATCACAGCGATCGGTTTTGTAATCAATATTGGTGCAACTATCGTGTTTGTTTACGGTACCAATGCGGCGCGTGGCGATCTCCGGTATGTAGCCTGGGGCGGAGGCATTATCCTGCTGGCCGGTCTGTTTGATATGATGGATGGCCGCCTGGCCCGCGTGAGCAAGCAGGAAAGCAGCTTCGGCGCCCTGTTCGATTCGGTGCTCGACCGCTACAGCGAGTTGGTAATGTTTTTGGGTATTTGTTATTACCTCGTTGCGCAGCAATATTTTCTGAGTTCCTTGTTTGCTTTTATTGCCATGATCGGCTCCATCATGGTCAGTTACGTGCGGGCGCGGGCCGAGGGTCTGGGTGTCGAATGTAAGGGCGGGCTGATGCAACGCCCCGAGCGGGTGTTGCTGGTTGGCATTGCCGCGATAATCTGCGGTATCACCCAACATTACGTCGGCGATTTTAAATACGTGATACCCGGCACGGATTTCCCGTATTTTGAAAACATTACCATTTTCACTTTTCCCATTTTCGTGATGGCTATCCTGACCAATTGGACGGCGATCCAGCGCCTGCGCGAGTCAAAAGCCGGCCTGGACGCCCTGGACAGCCGTAAAAAATACAGTTAATCTATGTTCCGCATTTCCCGGCCACTCGTCCTGGTGCTGCTGTTTGGAAGTTTCCTTTTACCAGGTTTTTTGGCAGCGCAGTTATCGTTTCCAACGCCACCTGCTGCGCCCCAGCGCCTGTTTTTTGTGCAGCGCACCCCCAATACCAATACCATTGTTTACGATGCTAACACCATTGAAAACGGCACGAAGTTCGACCCCAAACAACCCATCCGGGTATACTGGCTCCGGTACGATGAGCAAGGGCAGGTAGCCCCCTTGTCTTACTTGCAGCGCACGATGGCCTATGGCGTGGAAGTGCGGGCGTTGAAAAACAAGATTGGCGAGTTTGAATTCAATGTGGTTTCCTACCCTAAACGCAAGTTGCGCCTTCTGCTTGATGGCCGTAAACAACCCCGCGCCTTGTTGCAAATTAATGGTCAGGAAGCCTGGTTGAACCGGGTTTTTATAAAAATAGAAGGAAAAAAGATCGGCATCATCCCGGATGTAAAATATGTTGAACTGTTCGGAACGGACCCCACATCCGGCAAGCCCGTTTATGAAAAATTCGTTCCTTAAGTCTTGCCATGAATAAGTTTGCGGGTATGAATGCGCGTGTTGTTTTTCCGGTGGGGTCGCTGGTTTATTTTCTTTGGTTTTACTTTTTTGTCGGGCTGCGTACGGAGCACATCGGCCTTTACATCGGGGTGGTCAGTTTGTACTTTGCCAGTGCTGCAACACGCCGTTTCGTGCTTGCTTTTGGCGCATTTATCGTCTATTGGATGATCTATGACTCCCTGCGTGTAATCCCGAATTATGTAGTCAACCCGATCCACGTACTCGAGCCCTATCTTCTTGAAAAACGTTTGTTTGGGATCAGCGGCCCGGATGGCCTACCAATTACCCTGAATGAGTATTTTGAACACCATACCCATCCTTTGCTGGATGTGCTTTCAGGCTTGTTTTACCTCGGCTGGGTACCAGTACCCCTGGTTTTTGCCTTTTACCTGTTCCGGACCGACAAACCCCTTTTTATCCGCTTTTCGTACGCCTTCCTGTTTACCAATCTGGTGGGTTTCGTCATTTATTATTTGTACCCGGCAGCACCACCCTGGTATATTGAATTGCACGGGTTTGAAATAAAGCACGGTACCCCGGGAAACCCAGCTGGGCTGCTCAATTTTGACGCATTTTTCGGGATTCACCTCTTTTCCAGTATTTACCAGAAAAATGCCAATGTGTTCGCAGCCATCCCTTCGCTGCACTCTGCTTATCCGGTTTTATGCTTGTTATACGGCCGCTTCCTGGGCAAATGGTGGCTCAATCTGCTGTTTGGTATCTTTGTCGGCGGTATTTGGTTTGCCGCCGTGTATTCACGCCACCATTATGTCATTGATGTGGCTGCAGGCGCCGCCACGGCGCTTTTAGGGTATTGGCTCTTTGAATACCTGATCAACCAAACGCGCCTCAAAAGCTGGTTGAATGCACTACTCCAAAGGATTTAGTATTTTTCCAGCGATAGCGCCGTAACTTTGCTGCCCTAACCACGTATTTCCGGATAATGAAACAATTCACCATTAAAAATCCTGTCACTATTAAGGGCGTAGGCCTGCACACCGGTAAGGCTGTTTCGCTCACCTTTAAACCGGCGCCGGCCAACCACGGCTACCGTTTTCAACGGATTGACCTGCCCGAACAACCGGTCTTGCCAGCCGATGTCCGCCTGGTTGTTTCTACCAACCGAGGCACTACCTTGCGCAGCGGCGATGCTCAGGTAGCCACTGTTGAACATGTTTTATCTGCTCTTACCGGGCTGGGAATCGACAATGTGCTCATGGAAATTGACGGCGCTGAAATGCCGATCATGGATGGCACCTCCCTGCCTTTTGTGAAAGTACTGGAACAGGCCGGACAAGAGGCGCAGGATGCCGACCGGGAATACTTTGTTATCACCGAACCGATCTCATACAAGGATGAATTACTGGGAATTGAATTACTGGCGCTGCCTGCCGAATCGTTTGAGGCAACCGTAATGATTGATTTCAACTCCAAAGTATTGGGCCAGCAATTTGCAGCCCTGCACACTATGGAGGAATATCAGGAAGAAATTGCCCCCTGCCGCACCTTCGTTTTTGTGCATGAATTGGAGAAACTCCTTGAAATGGGACTGATCAAAGGCGGTGATCTGGACAATGCCATCGTGATCGCCGACCGGAAAATGGAGCAGGCTGAGCTCGACCGCCTCGCTGAAAAAATGGGCAAACAGTCGATTAAAGTTGATTCGGAAGGGGTGCTGAATACCGTAAAACTTCACTTTCAAAATGAACCGGCCCGGCATAAACTGTTGGATGTAATTGGCGATCTGGCCTTGATCGGCAAACCCATTCAGGGTAAAATTGTGGCTACCAAGCCCGGCCACACCGCCAATGTGGAGTTTGCCAAAATTTTGAAAAAACACCTACTGGAAAAACGGCGCCTGCTGGGCATTCCCAAATACGATCCGGAAAAGGAGCCGATTTACGACATCAACAAAATCAGCCAGATGTTGCCGCATCGTTTCCCGTTTTTGCTGGTGGACAAAGTCATTGAACTGACTGAAAATCACGTAGTCGGTATAAAAAACGTTACCATGAATGAGCCCTTTTTTCAGGGCCACTTCCCGAATAATCCAATCTTTCCGGGTGTATTGCAAATTGAAGCCATGGCCCAAACCGGGGGTATTCTGGCTTTGCACAACGTGCCTGATCCGGGCAACTGGGATACTTATTTTCTGAAAATCGAAAACACCAAATTTAAAGCAAAGGTCATCCCAGGCGACACCATAATCCTGAAAATGGAACTTATCGAACCCATCCGGCGCGGCATCGCCCATATGCAGGGAACAGCATATGTAGGCAATAAAATTGTGTCGGAAGGTGAGCTCACAGCGCAGATCGTCCGCCGGAACAAGGACGCAAGCGCCAACGAGGCTTGAGATTTTTTAACCGGAAGTTGTGGCGGACCACAAAGCGGGATTCCATTTTCACCGCACCCTGTTTTACCGCCAGACTTTAAATTGAGCTTTTTCCATGAGCTACACTGACGGCTTGCGCGTGATTGATCCCAATGCAAAAATTGGTAAAAACGTCACCATAGGGCCATTTACAGTAATAGAAGGAGATGTTATCATTGGTGATGATTGCTGGATAGGAAACAATGTAACTATTCTTAACGGCGCCCGCATTGGCAATAAATGCAAAATTTTCCCCGGCGCAGTAGTCAGCGCAATACCGCAAGACTTGAAATACGCCGGCGAAAACACCACGCTGGAACTGGGCAATGAGGTGATCGTCCGGGAATGCTGCACACTCAACCGCGGAACCAGTGAGGCAGAACGCACGGTAATTGGCGACAACTGCCTGCTAATGGCGTACGTACATGTCGCACACGATTGCTTTATCGGCAAAGGCTGCATCCTGGCAAACAATGTTACCCTGGCCGGTCATATTACCATCGACAATTACGCCCGTTTGGGCGGCATGGTGGCGGTGCATCAGTTTGTCCGCATTGGCAGCCAGGTTATGATCGGCGGCGGTTCCCTCGTCAGAAAAGACGTTCCTCCCTATGTCATGGCTGCCCGCGAGCCGCTGTCTTACACCGGTATCAACCGGGTCGGCCTCCATCGGGCAAAATTTACCCGGGAGGAAACGCATCATATTGAAGATATCTACCGCATTCTGTTTGTGCGCGGCCTGCCTGTAGGCAAGGCGCTTTCCGTGATCGAAGAAGAGATCGAAGCATCCAAATTTCGCGATGAGATCACCCATTTTGTGCGCGGCGCAAAGCGCGGCCTGATGAAAGGCTTCCGCTCGCTTAACGGTGCCGGACGTATAGCAGAACCTGCCCTGTAGTGAATATTCAACTGACGAATGCCGGCAAACGCTTCCGGTTTGACTGGATTTTTAAAAACCTGAATTTCCATTTTCAATCGGGAACAGCCTATGCTTTGCAGGGCCCGAATGGCTCGGGAAAATCTACCCTGATGAAAATTCTGTCGGGCCATTTATCGCTGTCCAAAGGCCAGATCGCTTTCACTGAAAATGACCGGAAGATTGACGGCGATGCCGTTTACCAAAAAGTCAGCTTCGCCGCACCGTACATCGAACTGATTGAGGAATTTACACTCGAAGAAGCACTGCGTTTTCACAGTCAACTCAAGCCCCTGCTGCCGGAATATTCGCCCGAACGGCTCTATGAACTGCTCGAATTGCCGCGTACCCGCCTGAAGGAAATCCGCTATTTTTCTTCCGGCATGAAACAGCGCGTCAAACTGGCCCTGGCAATTTGCAGCGATACGCCCGTGCTGCTGCTCGACGAGCCGAGTACCAATCTGGACGCAAATGCTGTGCGTTGGTTTAAAATGCTTTTGGAGCGTCACAGTGCCGGTAGGTTGGTTGTTATTGCTTCTAATGATCCTGCGGATCTGGAAAGTTGCCGGGAAGGGCTGAACATGTTGGAATTGTAATGGCGAACTTTGGGTGTGCCTTTTATTACAAATCCAAATACCACTTTGGGCGGGATCGTACGTTTTTACCATAGGCCGAACTAAAAGATCGGCTTACTTTAGCACGATGAGAAACTACGCCACCCTGATTATTACACTCTGCACAACCCTTGCTTTTTCCCAAAAACTGGAACACTTCGATGTGATCCAATTGACCTTGAATAAAACACCCGATAATATCTGGCACGCAAACACCCCGCGCTTTCTAACCAGTTTCAACCCGCAGGGCTATAACAACCAACCCCAGTTTTTCAGCCCGAACGAGATCTACCTCACCGTACAGTTTCCTTCCGATACCAATCAAACCGATATTTACGCGCTCAACCTGATAACGCGTACAACCACCCGCGTAACCGCCACGACGACCCCGGAATATTCGCCAACGCTCATGCCGGGCGGCCGCCGGTTTTCTGCAGTCCGGGTGGAAGAAAATGGCGCCCAACGGTTATGGTCTTTCCCGCTCGATCGTGCCGACAACGGCTACCCGGTTTTTCCAGCCCTGACCAATGTCGGCTACCATTGCTGGTTGCGCGATACTCTGGCGGCTGTTTTCCTGGTCGGAGAAGGTACCGCACCGCATGCCTTGGGCATTGTTGGAATCGGGAAACAACAACCAACCCGTGTGGCCTTCAATATCGGGCGTTGTCTGCAAACTATGCCGGATGGCCGGTTGGCGTATGTGCATAAGGCAACCGATCAGACCTGGTTTCTGAAAGCCTATGACCCGCGCAACGGTGGGTCCGATATTCTGATCACCATGCCGACAGGCAGCGAAGATTTTGCCGTGTTGGCCGATGGCACTTTTTTGGCAGGCCAGGGCGCCAAACTATTCTATTGCGACCTGAGCCGGCAAAAGATCTGGCAAGAAATTGAAGACCTGCGAACCTACGGTATTCACAACATCAGCCGGTTGGCGTTGAGTGCCGATGGTAAACTGGCTATGGTAGTGCAGTAGTTGAGAATTACATCTCAGAATCAAGGGTTAAAACCCTCCACCAAAGCCCGTAGGGCTGTCATTTTTGTAGAAGAATTAAGACACGCGAAATGGCAGCGCCGTAGGTGCGGTATTATAATGACACACCTACGGCGTTTGGAAAACGGGACCAACCATTTTCTAATCGGGTAGGAGGAGGGCGTTAGCCCTCCGTCCCCCCACACCACCGGACGTACGGGTCACGTATCACGGCGGTTCGTTAGAGCATAACGGTCTTGGGCATTTCGAATTTACCCTTTTTTTGTTCCGCTCGCTTCCTGCTTGGTCATGCAGTCCTGTGTTAAGCACTCCTACCGTACCTTCAGTTTCCGACCTATTCTTTGGTAGTGAGTTTCCGGTTTCCCGAAATTGGCTGCCTCTTCTCAGGTACTAATGAGCTCATCTCGGATTCCACTCTAACGTTCGGCCCTTCTCCCGAAGGCATTCGGGATACTATGGCCTCTGCTGACTTCTGCCGCCTTATGCTCCGGCACTCGCGCGCGCCTCGCTTCCGGCTGTCGCAGACCTCCCCGGTAAGAACGCAGACCTTCATCCCATGTACCTGCCGCATTTACCACAGTGCGTTCCGGGCAGCGGTCGGGTTTCGTTTTGTTTGGCAAACTCACCCACGCATCATGGCCTTATATGCGATTTCTGTTCGTCAGGTCGGGACTTTGCCACCGGCTTCCTTCAGATTCCGCCTCGCGACGGACACCCTTGCCTTTGGCTAATACTCCTCGCTGCCAAGCGTATAGCGGACTTACACCGCCAAGTCTGCGCCCATGCCGGGCGCACCAATAATGGCAGCCCTACGGGCTTTATTTCGAAGGTAGAATTGGCATGTTCACCCCTGATTTACATTACTTGCTCTTCTCAAGTGCTTTTCGGACCAAATCCTCCTCAGCAAGATTGGGAAGAGTAACCTGCAATCCCGGGTAAGCATCCATGGTGCGCTGAATGGTAGCCAAGGCATGCGGATTGCGCGCCCAGGCTCGCCGGGCGATGCCGTTGTTCACATCCCAAAACAGCATGGCGTGCAGCCGTCTGTCGGCTTCAGCCGAACCGTCGAGCACCATGCCGAAGCCGCCGTTGATCACCTCGCCCCAGCCCACGCCGCCGCCGTTGTGCAGGCTCACCCAGGTGGCGCCCGGAAGCTGTCGCCAATCACGTTATGGACCGCCATATCGGCCGTATACCGCGAGCCGTCGTAAATGTTGGCCGTTTCACGGAAGGGAGAATCCGTGCCGCTCACGTCGTGGTGGTCGCGGCCGAGCACGACAGGCCCCGTCAGTTCACCGCTCGCAATAGCATCGTTGAAGGCTTTGGAAATGCGCATGCGCCCTTCTGCATCGGCATAGAGAATGCGGGAATAGGAGCCAACAACAGGCAGGTTGTGCTCGGCTGTTTTGATCCAGAGTAGATTGTCGTTGATCTGGCCTTTAATATCGTCGGGTGCTTTAGCCAGCATTTCCTCCAAGACCCGGGCAGCGATGGCATCGGTTTTTTTAAGATCTGCCGGATTGCCAGAGCAACATACCCAGCGAAAAGGTCCGAAACCGTAGTCAAAACAGAGCGGGCCCATGATATCTTCAACGTAGGATGCGTAGCGGTAGGGGGAGGCGCCTACGGCAACCCCACCCCTATCCCCTCCCACGCCGGTGGCGTGGGAGGGGATAGGGGTGGGGTTAAACACCTCCGCTCCCACATCACCCGCCTCTTTCAGAAAGGCATTTCCGTAGTCCCAAAAATACATCCCGCGATCGGCCATGGCATTGATGGCCCTGGCATGACGGCGCAGTGATTCGGCCACTGCTTCCATGAATTTAGGCTTGTCCGAAATAAGCAGTTGTTTTGCTTCCGCAAACGTATATCCGACCGGGCAATAGCCCATGTCGTGAATGTTGTGGCAGGAAGTTTGGTCGGAGCCCAATTCCACCCGGATGCCATCGGCCACAAAGCGTTCCCAGAGATCCACGATATTGCCGTGGTAAATAAGCGCAACAGCTTCCTTATTGCGGCGGCAGGCCTCCATCCGTTCAATCAGCGCACCCAGATCGGTAAACACATTTTCCTGTTGAATATAGCCGTCGGTGACACGCTGTTTGACGGCATCGCCATCCACCTCAGCAATGACGCCGACACAGCCTGTGATCACGGCAGCGCCCGCTTGGGCACCCGACATGCCGCCGAGACCGCTGGTAACGTAAACATGGCCGCGTAAATCATTTTTACCAAGCCCCATTTTGCGGCCGGCACCAAGAAGCGTTATCGTTGTGCCATGCACTATCCCCTGCGGCCCGATGTACATGAACGAGCCGGCAGTCATCTGGCCGTATTGCGTGACGCCGAGGGCGTTGAAGCGGTTCCAGTCTTCTTTTGGAGTAGTTGGGGATCATCATGCCGTTGGTGACTACCACGCGAGGCGCTTCCGGATGACTAGGAAAAGGCCCAGCGGATGGCCGGAATAGAGCACCAGCGTTTGATCCTCGGTCATTTCGGATAAGTAACGCATGGTGAGCAGGTACTGGGCCCAGTTTTGAAACACCGCGCCATTGCCACCGTAGGTTATGAGTTCATGCGGGTGCTTGGCCACCTTGGGGTCGAGGTTGTTTTGGATCATCAGCATGATAGCCGCGGCCTGTTTGCAACGGGCCGGATATTCGGCGATTGGGCGGGCATGCATGGGATAATCGGGCCGGAACCGGTACATGTAGATGCGACCATAGCGCCGGAGTTCATCGGCAAACTCGGCGGCCAGCGTTTCATGCCATTCAGTTGGGAAATAGCGCAAGGCATTCCGGATCGCCAGCACTTTTTCAGGCTCCGACAGCACGCCCTCAATCACCGGCGCGGGGCGGGAAACGGCGGGTCTATGGGTTTTGGGCGGGCAGTGTGGTGGGAATGCCGGCCTGGATTTGGGATTGAAGGTATTGCGGGTGGACATATCTTTTTACAGTTTTATTTGTTAGTCAATTGACACCTTCGATTTTTGGCAAAATACCGTTATCTGACTTCTAATGGGAAAAACGAACAACCCTCCTTCCTCATCGCCGCCTGGCGCCGCCTCGTCCTGCTAAACTATGCGGTGGAGCCTGAGGCCTTGCTACCCTACCTTCCCGCCCACACCGAACTGGATATCTGGAATGATACCTGCTACGTCAGCCTGGTGGGCTTTATGTTTGAAAACACAAAAGTCCGCGGACTGAAAATTCCTTTTCACGTCAATTTTGAAGAGATTAACCTGCGGTTTTATGTGCGCCACAACGACCCGGTGCTGGGCTGGAAACGCGGGGTCGTGTTCATCCGCGAGATCGTGCCCAAACCCGCTATCGCCTGGGTGGCCAACACACTGTACCGCGAGCGCTACGTGGCTCGCCGGATGTGGCACCGCTGGCAGGAACAACCCGGTCAGCTCGAGGTGGAGTACGGCTGGCGCGAAGGCAAGCAATGGCAGGCCTTTGGCGTGCAAACCGCAGGTGCGGCGATGGATATCAAGGAAGGTAGCGAGGCGGAATTTATTACCGAACACTACTGGGGATATGCGCCCTGGGATAAAACCCGAACGATGGAATACCAGGTTGAGCACCCCCGTTGGCAGGTATATCCGGTAGCATCGTGGCATTGCCAGGTCGATTACGGGGCAGCGTACGGACCGGCGTTTGCCGACCTTACGGCAGCTACCCCGAAGTCGATCTTTTTGGCCAAAGGCTCAGCCATTGTGGTGCGAAAGGGAAAATTGTTGGCTTGAGGCGCTAATCCTTTGCCGACGCCTTTTTCCGGGCCAGCATCTTTTGTGCAAACAGGCAGGCCTCCTTGTGACATCGCCAGCCGTGCCAGAACTCGCCGCCGGCAAAGGTCAGTACGGCACTTACCATCAGAATATTATGCACAAGCAAAGCAGCCTGGTAGTAGTCCAGGAAAAAGGGGCGCACGACGAACATCTCCAGAGCAATTGTCGCTGCAGCCAGAAGGGTGAATGCGATAGCGAGTGCCCGGGTTTTGGTGAGCCATTCCGGTTTTTGGCGGGTCAGGCAGCCCCGTAAATAGCGAACGGGCTGTGGGTTGCGCGGTTGCAGTTTGATCAACTCTCGCAGGATGTAGGCGCTTTCGGGGTATTCTTCCTGCTGGTAAAGCGATTTTGCTTTTCGAAATAGGAGTTTGGTGTAAATGTCTTCCCCGCCCCAGGTTTCAATATTTTGCATGATAACCACCTCGATCAAGTGGTCGCACATGACCAGGTGTTGCCGGTAATTGCCGACTTCGTACAGGGCTTCGGTATAGGCCAGCGTGCAGTCAAAATACTCCTCCATGTCGAGGGTGCCGATCGCTTCTTCAAATTGCTCGTAATACCGCACAATACCGTGATAGTCAGCCGTACTGATGGCTTTGAAATTACGGTATAATCGTAAGCGATATGTTGGCAAATAGGCCATGTAAAAATCCTGCTGTTAGCTGCGGTCGAAGATACACCGGGGCATTTATATTAACAAGTTGGGCAAAGGCAGGGTTTGGGGTTATTGCTTAATTTTTCTATTGTTAAAACGCAAAAACGCCAAGTTCACAAGTTTGTGCCTTGGCGTTTTTGCAGTGAAAAAACTGAAGTGCTAAGTCAAAATCAATACCGTTGAAATGCCACCGGCATGCCGTCATCAAAAGCACCGGTAAGCACCGGCGTTTGCACATTCGTCGTGTATTCGCGTACGCGGGCGTACACGTAGTTGAACAATTCGCGAATGGTGATGATGTTGTCGCCATCGGTATTGGCAGCACCTTTCAGGCCGCGCAGCATGTAGTAGGTGAAAACACCCTGCCGCAAGCCGTGGTCTTCCAGCGAAAGTTCTTCACCTTTGGACGACATCAGCAAGGCTACACCACCACTGGAATCTTCAAAAGCCTGATAGTATTTTGCCAACGAAACCGGGGCAGTGCCTTTTGCTGCAAGGCCATAATTGAGCGTTCCGCTGTGGCAGGCATCGGCAATGCACAATTTGTGTTTAGCCTTGCTTTGCATCAGTATCTGCTTGATTTCCTCGTGGCGGAGTTTGTTGTTATACCCGTCAAAATCGACCGGCAGGAAACAACCTTCCAAGCCGTGGCCGCTGAAATAAAACAGCACAACATCGTTGGCATCGGCCTTGAGGAAATACTGGCGCATGGTGCGCAATACATTTTCCCGGGTTGCCGATTCATCCACCAGCACGGCAATTTGCTCATCGGGCAGGGCGCCGCCTTCCGGGCTTTTCAAAAAGGAATAGAAGCGGTAGGCATCATCGTCGGTAAATTTCAGCGAAGGCATGGAAGTGTACCGGCCAACACCGACAACTACGGCATAAATTTTAACCGTGCTGCTGGCCTCCACCCGTATCGGATCGGTGGGCATGGATTCATTGGAATCCAGCTCGCGAATCGCGGCGCCATTGACCCATACAGCTCCTGTTACACGGCCATTGGCTGCGTAAATCACGCCCTCGCCATTAGGAGCGCCATTGGCCCACTGGCCTTCATAGCGATCGCCACCGGCATAATAACAAACGCCTTCACCATTTGGAACGCCATTTTTAAACTCCCCGATCCAGCGCGAGCCATCGGGATAGTCGTAGTACCCTCTGCCAGTCCGGCAATACGAAGACGTGCAGTTGATCAGCCCTGCCACATCCGATTTCCCGGAGGGCTTGGGCTTTGACGCCTGATTGGGTTTGGGCTTTTGGCTGGTGTTCTGGGAAGTCGCAGCCGTAGCACTTTGGCTCCCGGAAAATTTACCATTGACCCAGGAACCTTCCTGGGCAGTGCCGTTTGTGAATACCAGACGGCCCAGGCCGTTTTTCACATTTTGCTTCCAGCTACCGGTGTAGTATGCCCCATCGGGATAGTACATCGTACCGGTACCTTCGAATTTTCCATAGCGGAATTCGCCTTCATAGCGTTCCCGCGTGGAAAACTTGTATTTCCCATTACCGTGCGGACGGCCATTGGACCAATTACCGACATATTCATCCCCATTGGGAAAGCGGTACAGGCCATAGCCATTGCGGCAGTTGCCATCCAGGCATTGGGCAGAAAGTTGAGTTTGTGCAGTTACCAGGAACAGCGCTGGTAGAATCGTGCAAAAGAGTAGACCCTTCATAAAAAATGAATAGTTTGAATAATCAACGAAAACGGGTGTAAAAGAAGGGTGCAAATACTGTTAAAGATTGATTAAAGTAAGTTAAGCCGGAAAACGTGCAGGCAATTTTTGCGACACAAAAAACCGGTTTTTGATCGGTTAGTGGTTGTTTTCAATCCTGGGTACCCAAAAACATTTGCGCAAAGAAGAACAATTTTGCTATCCGAATATTGTGCCAGTCATATTAGGTAAGGGCCAAATTTGTAATTTTGCAGCGCTCCTTTTAGGAGTAACATTCTGAATTTCAAACGCTTGAAAAAAAAGTCTAAAATGATGTTAAAAAAAATCTGCTTAAGCCTGGGTGCTGCCGCCCTGTTTTTTGCCTGCGGTACCAATTCGAGTAATTCGGCACAAGCACAAAGCGCCGAAGACGGCAAACATTTCGGTACCACCATAACTGCTGATGATGCAACCAGCTACGACGATTTTATGCCTAAAATGGCTGAAACGGATTCGCTTGCCATCAAGGTAACCGGTACCGTGAAGGAAGTTTGTCAGAAAAAAGGTTGCTGGATGACGTTGGTATCGGACAAACCGGACATGCCTGAAATGCGCGTAACATTTAAAGACTATGCTTTTTTTATGCCAAAGGATTTGTCGGGCAAACGCGTGGTTATCGACGGATTTGCTTTTGTTGATGTCACTTCGGTAGACGACCTGCGCCACTATGCTGAAGATGCCGGGAAATCGAAAGAAGAAATTGCCACTATTACTGAGCCCAAGCGCGAAGTTGCGTATGAGGCTGCAGGTGTTTTGATCCTGGATTAAAATTGGGATATTGGGATATTGGGATATTGATTTTCCAAAAAAGGTGAAATAATATCCCAATATCTCAATAATTCAGCTCTTTCAGCCCCTTGACATAGTACATTTCCAGCAGGCCTTTATTCTTCGCGGCCACTTTCCCACGGGGCTCCCATTCAAAATCATATTTCGCTTTCCAGTAAGTTTCCTCGCTGATGTTGACACGTCCGGGAGCAGATGTCTCTTCCATACGCGCTGCAATGTTGACGGTGTCGCCCCAGATATCATAGGCGAATTTTTTCTCGCCTACCACACCAGCCACCACCGGGCCCGTGTGAATGCCGATACGCGCTTCGAAAAAGGGCAGCCCCCGGCTTTGCTGTTCGGCTTTTTGGTGGAGCAGGAAATCCTGGATCTGTAGCCCTGCTTTGATCATGTCTGAAGGACTGGCATTTTGGTCGGAAAGGCCGCAGGCACAGATGTACGCATCGCCGACAGTTTTGATTTTTTCGATGCGGTACTGCCCGATAATGCGGTCGAAATTGGAAAAACAATAATCAATTTCGGCCACAAGCGCTTCCGGACTCAGCATTTCAGAAACTTGTGTAAAGCCGATAAAGTCCACAAACATTACCGTTGCCTGGTCATATTGTTGGGCCGCTACTTTCTTTTTAGTTTTCAATTCACCAGCGATAAGCGGCGGCAAAATATTGAGCAGCAACTCATCGCTTTTCTTCTGCTCTTCCTCGATGATCTTATTTTTATTGGCCAGTTGGTTTGCCGTACGGCGCTTGGCGCGATAGCGCAGGTAAAACAGGCCTGCAACAACCAAAATGAAACTACTCAACATCAACAGCACATTCCGGGTCGCCTCGGATTTTTGGCGCTCCACTTCCGCACGAAGCAACATAGCTTTTTGCGCTTCAATCTCCCGGCCTTGCTGGGCTCTGACCATGGAGTCCACCATTTGCTCTTCGGTGAGCGTTACCAGCAACTTATTTTTAATCTGAACAATGGAATCTGCCTGCCGTTGTTTGAGCACGAACTGTGAATCGCGTTGGTACAGGGCTTGTTGAGTTTGTGATTGAACTTGCTGGATTTGCTGGCGATAACTCGACTCCAAAATTTCGGAATGACCGGTAGCAGAAGCCAGTTGTTCGCGTAAATTGCGGTTGTCCGCTTCCGCAGCAGCCAGTTGGCCTTCGAGGCGACGCAAAGCATCGCCACTACTGGTCGAGCGGCCGGTGTTTTCTTTGAGGTAATTAATGGTTTCCTGGCTCCATTTCAGCGCTTCGCTGAGGTTGTTCTGTTTTTTGCCAATGTCCATCAGCTTTTCAGCGGCTTGCAGAGCTACATCCTGGTGTCCATAATTTCGGGCAGTATTCCAGGCTTCCGTAAAACGACGGGATGCCTCCGAATAATTGCGGCGGCGGTAGTTGGCTTCGGCGGCGATATACAGCGCATCGGATGCCATCCGTTTTTCACCTAATTGTACTGCCAGTTCGCTGGCTTCCACCGCGTAAGTTGCCGCTTCAGACGGACTTCGGGCCAACTGTTTTTCGGCCAGTTGATAGGTTAGCTGCAATTTTTCGTTTTTCGACGACGCACGCCGCAACTGGGCTTTTAACTCCGAAACAGACTGTGCAGAAAGCATGCCCTGGCTAAAGGCGCACAGGCAGAGAATAAGTAAGGCGGAAATATGTTTCATAATAACCGGGGCCAGGGATTACGTTAATTCCGGCATTTAAGTAGGCGGCATGGGCAGTTGACCTGCCTGAAAACCGCCCGGTAAACGAAATAATCGCCAAAATTGAAAATTTATTGACTGCCAAAGGTAAAAAAAACGGATTGCCGCTACATTTACTTCCTTAACCGGCACACTACATGCACATCAAACCCTTCCGGGCCAGCCATCCACTGTTCGATCGCATCCCCTCACCGGATGCATTTTGTTCGGATGCAAAGAACGCTTTCCTGGACTATCAGCGCGACAATTTGCTGACACGTTCGGAGAAAGCCGCCTTGTATATTTATCAAATTGAACAACACCATCGTTTGCACACGGGTATCGTAGCACGCAATGACGTACAGGATTTTTTCACAGGGCATATTAAAAAACATGAAAAAACACTCCGGGCGCGCGAACACCGGCAGATGGAGCTGATCTTGCGCTGGGGAGCTATTCTGAAGCCGGTATTGCTCACATTCCCACCCGTTCCGGAACTCAACAACTGGCTCGAGGCTTATACTGCGGCAAACCAACCTTTATTTGAAACCTATTTTCGGAAAGAAGGACAAACGCAACGCCTCTGGGCAATTTCTGAACAAGCGGATATTGCACACGTGCAGTACCTTTTTGAGCAAACAGTGCACGATGTGTACATCGCCGACGGGCATCACCGGACAAGCACGGTAGCCTTGCTTCACAAAGAGCATAAGGCCGAATATCCCGAACTGGATTTCGATCATCTGTTTTGTGCCTTTTTTCCCACCGATCAGCTGGATATCCTGGACTATAACCGCGTAGTCGAAGGCCTGAACAATCTGAGCCCGGAACAATTCTTTAGCCGGCTCGGAAAAGTGGCAACAATTGAATTTATTGAATTCCCACGAAAGCCTCGCAAAAAACACGAACTCAAATTGCACTTCCGCGAACACTGGTACCGGTTGAGTTGGAGGCCTGAAGTGTTGGCTGCTTTCCGGCCCAATGCCCGCGCTTTACCGGTATTGCTGGATGTCAGTTTGCTCAATGAACTGGTCTTGCAAAATATTCTTGGTATCCAGGACTTCAGGACCAGTTCGAGGATATCCTACGTTGAAGGCACCAAAGGCCTGCAGGGCATTCGCAAAGCTGTCGGGGATGCTAACGATCGCCTGGGTTTTGTTTTGCACCCCATCCTTTTTGAGGATATGATGCGTATCGCCGATGCCGGAAAAGTGCTGCCGCCCAAGAGCACCTATTTCGAACCGCGCATGAAAAGCGGGCTTATTATCAAAATGCTGGGTAAAGAGTAAAAAAACTGATCGGTGGATATAGCCCCCAGGTCGGTATCCTGTGGATATTTGGTTTGAATATTTGGTTTATAATTTAAACTAGTTTATTTTTGTTTAATAGTTTAAAATACAAACCACTTATATTCTATGGAAAACGATGAAAAAATACTCAACCCTCAGGAGAGCTTGCGGGTTATCCGTGAAACAATAGACCTGGCAAAAAATTCGATCCGCGAAAACGGGTTTCATTTTTTGCTATGGGGCTGGCTGGTGGTCCTGGCCTGTATTGCGGACTATTATCTGGATGTTGTGGTCCAATATCCAAACCACTTTTTAGCCTGGATCGCCATGGCCGTAATTGGCCTGCCAACTGCACTGATCTACGAGTGGCGCCGTGAAAAAAAGGATCCTTCGACATTCAACACCATTCGCGGGTGGTATGGCCGGGTATGGCTGGCATTTGGCATATCCTTGTTCCTGGTTTTGGTCCTCACCGTCCGTGCTCAGGTGTCACCTGTCCCGTACATATTGGTTTTGGTTGGGTTTGCTACATTTATATCCGGCTCCTTACTTCGGTTTGCGCCCTTAATTTTTGGCGCCGTGGTTATGTGGGTGGCTGCCATAATTTGCATGATGCTGGGTTACCAGGAGCATCTGTTGGTTCAGGCGCTTGCCACCGTGGCCGGTTATTTGGTGCCCGGATATATTATGAGTGCAAAAGCCCGAAACAAGCATGTTTAATGAACTCGATCCATTGTTGTTATCCCAATTGCGACTAGCCATCATGTCGCATCTCATGGTCGTACGCCAAACAGATTTTAACACCCTAAAAACGCAAACCGGCGCAACAGCCGGAAACCTGAGTGCACAAATCAGCAAACTGCAGGAGGCCGGATACATCGAAGTGGAAAAAACATTTAATAACAACTATCCGCTTACCCTGTGTAAACTGACAGCAGCGGGGATCGAAGCCTTTGAGGCATTTTACGCCAACCTTAAATCCTATTTTGATGCGGAAGACAAAGGCTGAGTTGTTCCCGGCTTGATAAGCTGACTTTACAACGTTAACCAGTTCAATTTTCTAAAATGAAAAACATTTTGATCCTGGTAGTCGCGTACTGCGTCTGCCTTAGTGCTCTTTTTGCCCAAGCTTCACTTCTGCCAAGTGCCCGGGTGCTGGATGCCATGGAAAAACTCCGGGGGTTGGAAGGCTCCTGGAAAGGCTCTGGATGGTTGCAAATGGGCCCACAACGACATGAGTTTCAACAAACCGAAGCCGTCCGGCTTCATGCAAACGGGACCGTGGTAACCATTGACGGTCGCGGGGTAAATGCCAAAGACTCAACGGAAGTAATCCATCAGGCATTTGCTGCAGTCTCCTACGACCAGCAAGCCGGAAAATACCTCATACGTGCTTTCCGGGCAGATGGCAACCATGTGGATGCTGATTTTGAGGTTCAATCCGATGGCAGCATCGTCTGGGGCTTTTCCCATCCGATGGCCGGGCGGATACGCTATACCATCAAGGTTGACTCTGACAGTTGGTTCGAAATTGGCGAGATGAGTCGTGACGGCGAAACCTGGATGAAGTTTCTCGAAATAAAGCTAAAAAAACAATAATGACGGCCCCGGTCTTGGCATAGCGCTACTATTGCGCTTTTTTCCGGTGGTAATACGCCTTGGCTTTCATCTGGCTCCCGCAGGTTTGCATGTTGCACCACCTGCGGGTTCCGTTTTTACTGGTATCGAGAAAAAGCCAGCCGCAGTTGCCGCAGGATTTTACCCGGGTCAACCGGTCGCTGAGGAGCAGTGCTTCCGCCGAAAGGGCAATAAGCCAGAGCGGCTTTTCAGGATGCGGCGCTTCCGTGACGCCACGGCGCAAACCGTCATCGGTCAGGCAAAGTTGGGTGTGGGGATACACTTCGTGTAAAAACCCGTTGAAGGCATCCAAATGCTTCGGATGCAGGGTGCCTTTCCGGGACAAATGCTCGAATAAAACATAGAGCGCTTCGCGGAATGCACGCACCTCTTCAATATTGCTTTCGGGCAAAACCTGCCATCGCTGCCACTCATTTTCCGAAAACAAGCCAACGTGCCGAACCCATGCCCGGAAGTCATCCCAGGTGTTCAGGTACTCTGCTGTTACTTCGGGGGTACGCGCCGAAACAGTGTTGATAAAGTCCAGGCAAAGCCAACCGCCGTCCAGTGCCAGCGTTGCGATCGGATTTTCCATATTTTTTTACTACTAAAACTTGCTTTGTTGGTAAGAATACCAATATTTTTACCGCCTAAAAATATTTTACCGGTAAAGATACAGATTTAACAACTAAGCTATGAAAACAAATCTTTCCCAGTACATCCGGTTATTTCGCGAAAATTATGGTGGTAATCCCTGGTATGGCGATTCGCTGCGCAAAAAACTGGACGACATCCAGGCCGAAGAAGCCCTGAAAGCGCCGGCGCCGGGCCTGCACAGTATCGCGCAGCAGGTGGCGCACTTGCTGGCCTGGCGCCGGTTGTTGGTGGAGCGCCTCAAAGGCAATGACAATTTTCAGATCCAGGTAAACTCGGCACGCGACTGGCCGCCGCAAGATTTGCTGGAGCGCAAGGGTTGGGAGAAACTCCAGAAAGAACTCGAGGCCAACCAAAATGAGTTGTTGCAGTTGCTGGAGATGGAATCCGATGCACTGTTGGAACGGCCGCTGCCCGACGGTAAACACACTTTCCGATTATTGTTGGACGGGATCGTGCAACACGATGTGTACCACATCGGTCAAATCGGGCAGGCACTAGCCCTGATCCGCAGCAAACAACACGTTTCTACTTTTTAATTACCCAAACTAGTTTTCCGTCATGTCCAATTCAACCACATCGCCCAGCCGGGCCATGATCCTGGCTGCTTTTGCCGCCATATACTTGATTTGGGGTTCCACCTATGTGGCTATCCTGATCAGCCTCAAATCGATTCCGCCGTTTTTACTCATCGGCATGCGCTTTTTTATTGCCGGAATCATCCTGCTAGCCTGGCAGCTGGCGCGGGGTGAGCGGGCTACGCGCAGCGCTTTGTTGCAACATAGTTTTGCCGGCATGCTGATGCTTTTCGGCGGCACCGGCGCAGTGGTATGGGTGGAACAATACATCAGCTCCGGCCTGGCCGCCATTATCGTTGCGAGCATGCCATTTTGGTTTGTGCTGTTGGACTACAAGCAGTGGTCGTTTAATTTTTCGAACGGCCTTATCCTCAGCGGCGTTTTGGTCGGTTTTGCCGGAGTTATTTGTTTGTTCGGAACCGGGGGCATCGACTCCGGCATTTCAGAACAACTATTTGCCATGTTGGTATTGATCGCGGGTTGTATTGCCTGGGCTGGAGGTTCGCTTTATTTGAAATACCGCACTGCGCACAATATCACTGCTGGCTTGGGTGCCGGTATTCAAATGGTGGCGGCGGGCCTGTGTAGTTTGCTGGTCAGTTTGTTTCAAGGTGAACTTAACGACTTTACGCTAACAGCGGTAAGCGGTGCATCCTGGGCAGGGTTGTTTTACCTGATCAGTTTTGGCTCCCTGATCGGCTACCTGTCGTACATCTGGTTGTTGCGCCAACGTTCGGCAGTACAAGTGGGTACTTATGCCTACGTGAATCCGGTGGTGGCGGTATTGCTGGGCTGGATGATCGCATCCGAACCATTTGCCTGGCAGCAACTGGCGGCCTTAGGAGTAATTCTGAGCGGTGTGTTGCTGATCAATTTGCCAAAATACAAGCAGCTCCGAAAGCAGCTGCAATGGCAGTAAAATGCCGCTAATAGTTTGTCTAAACCAAGCCTTCCCGCACCAGGTCGTGCAGGTGTACAATCCCCTGATAGATTTCCTTTTCGAAAACCAGTAGCTGGGTAATCGAGTGTTTGCGCATTAGCGCCAGCGCATCGACAGCCAGCGCATCGGGACCAATGGTTTTGGGTGTCGGGCTCATGATGTGCTTCGCCGTGAGGTTGTTGAAATCGGCGCCACGCTGCAGCATGCGACGCAGGTCACCATCGGTGACGATGCCGTGCAATTGTCCGGCACCATCAATTACTGCTGTAGCACCCAGACGCTTGGACGAAATTTCCAGAATAACTTCCTGCAAGGTTGAATCGGGACTTACCCGGGGCCGGTCGTGCAAGGCGCAAAGTTCGCCGACCCGAAGGTAAAGCTGCTTGCCCAGCGCACCGCCGGGGTGAAACTTGGCGAAATCGGCCGTCGTAAACCCGCGCACAGCCAGCAGTGTGATCGCCAGGGCATCGCCCAGTGCCATTTGCGCGGTAGTGCTCACCGTGGGCGCCAGGTTGTTGGGGTCGGCTTCGTGGTCTACGGGCGTCCAAAGTATGAAATCGGCCTGCCGGGCGAGGGTGCTGTCGCGGTTGGCCGTCATGGCGATCAGGCAATTGCCAAAATTTTTAACCAGAGGCACCAGCACTTTGATCTCAGCCGATTCACCGCTTTTGGAGAGGCAGAGCACCACATCATCGGGCAGCACCATACCCAGGTCGCCGTGAATGGCGTCGGCAGCGTGGAGGAAGAGCGCAGGCTGGCCGGTGGAGTTGAGCGTGGCGACGATTTTTTGCGCAACGATGGCGCTTTTTCCGATGCCGGTAATGACCAAACGGCCCTTGCTTTGGTGGATCGTTTCAATGCAGGCCTGGAAATCGGTGGTATCGTCGAGACTGTCGGCCAGGGCCTGGAGCGCTTCGGCTTCGAGGCGAATGGTGTGCTGGGCAGCGGAGAGGATATCGGGTTGGGTATGTTTCACGTGCGTGTAGGAAAAAATTGAGCACAAAAGTACGCGCAACACAATCAGGCACCGTATTTTAGAAACAAAAAGGAATAACTTTGTAAAAAATCGCTCATGCCGACAGACGAGAATATTGCATCAAAAAGGAAAAAGGGCGCTGCTATACCGGATTACCTCATCTATGAATTGGATGAAGGGAAACCAATTTATTACCGGGGTTACAAGGACGTTTTTCATCCAATGTTTTTAGTCAAAAACAGACTCGATAGCAGTCGAACGAGCCATCGATAGTTTGCTCGACGCCGGCAACCAATACCGACAGAAGCAGCGTTTTCCGGAGCTATCCAGGTAGCGCAAACGGCCGCGGCACTGATCCGGGAAAATTATGGTGAAATGCATCCCGACTACACAGCCTGCCTGCATGCCGAGGGCATTAGTTACGCTATGATGGGCGAGCTTGAAAGCGCTGATGATCATGTTGCAGGCGCGGGAAATCCGGGAACGCACCTATGGCAAGGAAAATGAATACTACCTGAACCACTTGAGTTCACTTTCCTCATCAACCGGGATTTAGGGAACATTGAAGCGGCCGAAAACTATAGCCGGGAATCGCTTGTCCTGGATGAAAAGATGTCGGGAAGAGTATCGGCCCGATACTGCACGGACCTCAATAACCTGAGCCACATTTTGAGAAGGCAACGGCGGTTCTCCGAATCGGATTCCTGTTTTCAGGAATTAATCCGGTTGCGAATCGAACTGAGTGGCCCCGATCACCCTGAGGTTGCGCGCGATGGCCTGGGGCGGGCCTTTATGTTAAGGGATTGGGGCGCTTTGAGGCTGCGGAACAGCAATTGACAACGGTTCTTGCTATTTGTGCAAAACATCCGGAGCAAACTCGCAGGTTTTTCCCCAAGCGGCCAATTGCATTGGCATGATATACGCAGAAACCTACCGCTTCGACCTGGCTGAACAATACTACCTGAAAGCGCGCGATGGATACGCTGCAAATTTCGGGAGAAGCTCGCTGAATTACGCTGTCGCACTGGACAATCTCGGAAACCTGTACAGTTCACTTGGACTTTATGATCAGGATGCCGCCCTGAAGGAGGAAGCGTTGGCCATTATGCGAACTACAGCGACACCCGGAGATCCGAATTTTATCCGAATGTTAGCCAACACGGCAAACACATACAGTAACCTGAACTGGCTGGATGATTCGGAATCTTTATTGCGGGAAGCGGAACAAATGCATGAGCAAGCAGCCCAACAGGATGTTCAGAATGCCTGCCATATACCCTATGTGCAGGGTTCTCTTTATTTAAAAAGAAAGCATACCGGCAAGCCGAAATGTATCAATCCAAAGCAACGGAATTGATCCGTTCAAACTTTGGCAACACACACCCGTACTTTTTACCAGTACGCACCAACAAGCTGAAATTCTATTGGCATTGAGGGAATATAAAAAGCCGGCGATCTACTGGAGCAGACAAAGGCCGGTTTGCTGGGCAGCATAGGCAAAAACAACATCGACTATGCCAATTATCTGAATGCGTACTCCGACCTTTGTTTGCCACAGGGCGTACCGATTCCCTGCCTGTTGTGTTGGAGGAATACAGCAGCCCTTGAAACTGCTGATCCGGCAGGGCGCCCAGCATCTTTCCGAGCATGAACTGGCCGGTATGTACAGCCATTTTCAAAATTACGCCCGCAAAATTTTTCTTATACCTGGCAGCCCGGTAATGCGCGCAATTCGATTCTGCCTGGTATCTGCTTCAACCAGGTGCTCTTCGACAAAGGTTTTTGCTGAATGCCAGTATCCAGCTGCGCAACCTGGCAGTCGGAGATACCGCTACCGAGCGGCTGTACCAGCAATTGCTTAATGCCAAACGGTATTTGTCGGCACAATACGTCCGGCCTACTGACGAACGGCTGGGAGTACCTGAACTGGAAAACGACATTGCGGAATTGGAAAAGACCTCGCTCGTCAGGTGCCTGGTTTTAAAAATGCCATCCGGGAAGTTGCCTGGCAAGAGGTGCAAGAGCAGCCGCCACCCCATTCGGCTGCCATAGAGTGGGTACATTTCCGGTACCAAACCGATCGGCAAACCGACAGTATTCTGTATGCTGCGCTCCTGCTCCGGCCCGGCTGGGACGCCCCCGTTTCATTCCCTTGTTGAAGAAAAACAACTCGACACCTCCTGCAGACCCGGGTGAACGCCGTGCCGATTACGTTAACCAACTCTACACCTTAGCCGAACGCGGCGCTAAGCCACTAGGTCAACACCCAAAAACACTTTACGAAACCCTGTGGAAACCAATAGAAAAAGAACTTGCTTCCGCCTCCGAAGAGCAACCGACGCTTACCATTTACTACGCCCCATCCGGTTTGCTGCACCGAATCAATCTCCGCTATTCCCGTGTCGATTGATTCAGTATTGGGCGACCGTTACAATCTGGTCGAACTTGGCAGCACACGCCAACTCGTCGTTTCTTCCCAGGTCGAACCCTCTTCGGACAAGGCCGTCCTCTTCGGTGGCATCCGGTATGATGCCGACAGCACAGCCATCCTGGGGCTATTGCCGAATTCGACTCCGCGTCTGTTGCGAGTCGCGGTGCATTGCACTTTTCCAACATAGATTCCACGCTGCGCGTTGGCACCTGGAATGCCCTGCCCTATACCGAGCGCGAAGTGTCGGGCGTGGAAAAAACGCTTAAAGCAGCGGGTTTTCGGTTCGAAGCCCGTCGAGGTTCCGCGGCCACGGAGGAGGTGTTCAAAGCCCTCGGCAAAAACGGCCTCTCCCCCCGCATCCTCCATATTGCCACCCACGGCTTCTTTTTCCCCGACCCCAAAACGTCGGCAAAGTTTGAAATCTCGCCGACGTTAAGCGAACCCGTTTTCAAACTTTCCGACCACCCCATGATCCGCTCCGGCCTGATCCTCGCCGGCGCCAACCACGCCTGGGCCACCGGCAAGCCCATCCGCCCCGGCATGGAAGACGGCATCCTCACCGCCTACGAGATCAGTCAGATGAATCTCACCAACACCGAACTGGTGGTGCTCAGCGCCTGCGAAACCGGCCTGGGCGACATCCAGGGCAACGAGGGCGTATACGGCCTGCAACGCGCCTTCAAGATCGCCGGGGCGAAGTACCTGATTATGTCGCTCTGGCAGGTGCCCGACAAGCAGACTTCGCTGCTGATGACTACGTTTTACAAAAAATGGCTGGAGGAAAAGATGGAGATACCGGAGGCTTTCCGGGCGGCGCAAAAGGAATTGCGCGAGGCGGGCTTGGACCCGTATCAGTGGGCCGGCTTCGTTTTAGTGGAATAACTACGCCGGCTGAAGCGGGGTTTGTGCTGGTGGAGTAAGCAAAAAAAATCAGGGAACGTCCGAACAACACTCCCTGATGAACAAAAACTACGTGACATTTGGTTTTATGTCCTTCTGCTAAGGCTGCCAACTTGCAGTGCTCGTTTGATTTATCCGGCTCAAAGCCGATGGTTAGCAGTTAGTGCCATTTTATTTTCAAAGCATTGTTTTCCGGCTGCATGAATTTTCAGTTTTGCCAGACATGAAGACGGTTGTGGCAAATTTTTATTCTGAATCCCGTCGGGATATTTAACCCGTTCCAAATTATCCTTTGAATATTCAAAATTCTTTAACATTTTTTCCATTCGAAGTACTTGGAAAAACTCCTTTTTATTTTACTATCTTTGACGCCTTTTTGAAAAAAGCCTCGCTTTTGGCGGGGCTTTTGCGCTCAAAAAAGCACGCTAACTCCGGTTTTTACCCTGGAAACCGGAGGCGCAAACCTGAATCGCCTGCAAATAGCCTGTTACGCTCCCAACCAAATGGCGTTTCCCCACAATCCGCTAAAAAAATCCAAGTACCTCTTCCGATTTTATGCTGAAAATGTTTTATTTTCAACGGCATAATTTCATGAAGGTCTTACGCTAATAATAAATCAGTAATTGAAACGATGTCTGCGATCTCTGTCGAACGCGATACCCTGCAAGAAAACTTACACCGCTATTTTGGTTTTGATGCCTTCAAAGGCGACCAACGCGCTATCATAAAAAGTCTGCTCGACGGCAACGATACTTTTGTAATTATGCCTACGGGCGGTGGTAAAAGCCTTTGTTATCAACTGCCGGCCCTCATGCTGCCCGGCACGGCGATCATCATCAGTCCGCTCATCGCACTGATGAAAAATCAGGTGGACAGCATCCGGGGCTATTCGGACGCCGATGAGGTGGCGCACTTCCTGAACTCTTCGCTTACCAAGGCGCAAATGAAAAAGGTGAAACAGGACATCACCGACGGAAAAACCAAACTGTTGTTCGTCGCCCCTGAAACACTGACCAAGGAAGAAAATATCGAGTTCTTCCAAAGCAATCAAATCTCGTTTGTGGCCGTCGACGAAGCCCACTGTATTTCCGAATGGGGACACGATTTCCGGCCCGAATACCGGCGCATCCGTGTGATGCTCGACGCCATTGCTAACGATGTGCCCATTATTGCCCTTACCGCTACGGCAACGCCCAAAGTGCAACAGGATATCCTGAAAAACCTGGACATGGAGAATGAAAACACGTTCATCTCCTCCTTCAATCGCGACAACCTTTTTTACGAAATCCGGCCCAAGATCAAAAAAGACCAGACCGTCAAGCAGATCATTCAGGTTATCAAAGAAGAATTCCGGAATCAGTCGGGTATCATTTACGTCCAAAACCGGAAAACAGCTGAAGACCTGGCTGAAATGTTGCTGGTAAATGACATCAAGGCTGCACCCTACCATGCCGGACTTGATCCCAAGACACGCTCTAAAACACAGGACGATTTCCTGATGGAGGAAATTGATGTGATCTGCGCGACGATTGCTTTTGGCATGGGGATCGACAAACCCGACGTGCGTTTTGTCATCCACTACGACATGCCCAAAAGCATCGAGAACTACTACCAGGAAACCGGCCGCGGTGGCCGTGATGGTCTTGCGGGCAAGTGCATTGCTTTTTACAACTACAACGATATCCTGCGCCTCGAAAAATTCTTGCGCGACAAACCCGTTGCCGAACGCGAAATGGGCGCGCAGTTGATGCAGGAAGTTGTCGCTTATGCGGAAACCGCTTCCTGCCGGCGCCGTTTTCTGTTGCACTATTTCGGCGAGCCTTTCAAGGAGGAGAATTGCGGTAAAATGTGCGACAACTGCAAGAACCCGAAAGAGAAGGTTGATGTTCAACAGGAAATGGTTCAGGTGCTAGAGTCAATCCTCGTGCTCAACCAAAACTACCTGATGAAAACGATCGTCGATTTCATTCTGGGTCGCGAAACCAAGGAAATGAAAGATTTCCGGTTCACTGAACTGGAACTGTACGGCATCGGCAAAGACAAGGATGAAAACTTCTGGAATTCGGTCATTCGCCACGCCATGATCAATAACCTGGCCTACAAGGAGATCGAGCAGTTTGGCCTGTTGAAAGTATCGGAGAAAGGCCGGCAGTTCATTGAAAAACCCTTCGAAATTCAGATTACCGTCAACCACAATTTTGACGATACCGATTACGATTTTGACGACGAAAAAGGCGGAACAGCCGTGCTGGACGAAACGCTGATGAATATGCTCAAAGACGTACGCCGGAGCATTGCCAAAAAGCACAATCTGCCGCCCTACGTTATTTTTCAGGATCCTTCGCTGGCCGAAATGGCAACCCATTACCCTATCACCATGGAAGACATGGCGAAGATCCAGGGCGTTTCCATGGGCAAAGCGCAGCGCTACGCCAAGCCGATCCTCGATTTGATCCAAAAATATGTTGAGGAAAATGATATCGAGCGGCCAATGGATATCACCATTAAGACCGTTGCCAACAAATCCAAAACCAAGGTGAGCATCATTCAGTCGATCGACCGGAAAATCCCCCTGGAAGATATTGCAAAATCAACCGGGCTCACCGCGCAGGAACTGATGGAAGAGCTCTACGGCATTGTTTCCTCAGGCACCAAACTTGGCCTCGACTACTACCTGAACAAAGCCGTGGATGAATACGTACGCGAAACCATTCTCGAATACTTTGCCGAAGCACCGACCGATGATCTCGACGTGGCGTACGAAGAACTGAAGGAAGAAGAAATCACCTGGGAAGAAATTCAGCTGATGCGGATCAAGTTTTTGAGCGACAACGCAAACTAGGTTAAAAATTACCACGGAGGCACGGAGGGCACGGAGAATGATTCTCCGTGCCCTCCGTGTCGTTTACCAGGAAGTACTTGTACTCGTCCTACGGCTTTGAGCCGTAGGACGAGTACAATTCCTCCATGCTCTCCGTATCTCCGTGGTAATTAACACTTACTCGTTCAGCCACTCCAGCGCTGCCCGGATGGTAGCATCCGCATCCGGAGCATCATCCGGCACAAATTCAATTTCCTCATCGACAGGCACAAATTCCTTATAAACGACCCCGGTCCGGTCCGTGTAATAGCTGGTAGAAATAGACATGGTAACGCCCGCCGGTAGTTGAAACCAACTGGTTACGGTCGTAAAACCTCCGGTATGTTCGCCAAAAAACCGGGTATTGGGCCGGCCTTTGAACGCTACCGCTACCACTTCGCCCGAACTAACGGTATACCTGCTCGTCAGCACAGCAACTTTTGGTACCGTTGCAATGGGGCACTCGTTTGCCAGATTAGTATTCTGCTGGTCGTTGTAAAATACATTGCCGTCTTTAAGGTCCCAACTGGCAAAACGGTTATTCAAATTGTCGATTGCTCCGCCTATATCGCCATCACCCAAAACGGGGGCAATGCCAGCCAGCATCGGGAACATATTGCCGCCGCCATTGTACCGCAGGTCGATAACCCATTGTTGTGCGCCAAGCGTTTGCAAACTGCAAACGGCCGCCCGGATAGGTGCAGCCAGTTGGGAAACATCGCCCATTGGCATCCCGGGAATACGTAAGTAGCCGGTTTGGCCAGGCAATATGGCATATTGGAACGGGTATTTACCCGACTGAATAACCGCCCAAACCTTCGGATCAATATGTTCCTGGTAAGGCTTCGGCGAGCCATGGTACCAGGCAATAGGTTTATTGTTCACAAAAAACCGGCCGTGGGAATCGTCTAATTGCTCCAAAAGATACGCAAACACCGGCCGGAGGTCCATCACGGTTTCTGCCAGGCCGGCCCGCCAGGAGACCTGCGCCTCTACATCCTTCCAGTTGACGGTATTTCGATGCAAAGCCACCATTTTCATGTGGTTAAGCGCGCTGTCCAGACAGGCGTGCAAACTATCGGGCAACTGGGCATCGAGCCGGGTTCCGGAAGCAAAATGGGCCACAATAACAAGCAGGAAAATCTTTCGCATAAGACTGGTAAAAATAGATTGTTAAAACAACGGCAAGGGCGTTAAAATCATGCCCAACAGTTTAAATAAAACATAATTCATTGGCCAACTGGCAGCCTGGAACGTGAAAAAAGCAAACTTCGGGAAGTTGAAATCACTAACCCACTAAATTAGAACGCTATCATGAAAAATGCCTGTTCGCTATTTTTATTGCTTTCCCTGATTGCCTGCTCCCGCGCCATTCGGCTTCCGCTTACTGAAACGACAACTCAAAACAACCCTACCTACCAAATCTCCTACCTATTCGAGCACGACGGTTGCAAGGTGTACCGGTTTTACGATAACGGCAATATGGTCTATTTTACCAATTGCCAGGGCGAAACAATCAGTTTCCCGGACAGCAGCACCGTCATTCGCAATTCCATCAACTTGAAAAAAGACGCGCCCTGAACCAGACGCCACGCTGGTTTAAAACGCTTCCCGATTCACCCGCCAAGCCAGTTTTTAAAAGCCGGCGCCCGGTCGCGACTGACATATACAGCCTCCGGTGCGTCGGGCTCGGTGTCTAGCTTAAGGCGCCCATTCAGGTGCGGATGGATTTTTTGGATGGCATCGATGCGCAAGGTCACAGCCCGGCTAACGCGAAAATACTGGCGCGGATCGAGCAGCGTGTCCAGCTCATCTAGCGTATGATCGACAAAGTATTTTTTACCGGAGAAAAGGTGCGCCATGGTCAGCCCATCTGACGAGCGAAAAAAGGCAATATCCGCAGTAGCAATAAATACCATGTGCTGCCCTGACTTCACTAAAAACCGGTCTTTGTACCTGGCCGGTTGAAAGTGATTGACCAGGGCCTGCATGTCGACCGGCCCGGCAAGGCGGCGCTCCTGCACCCGGTCGAGTGCTTTTTGTAAATCTTCGGGGTCAATGGGTTTGAGCAGGTAATCGATGGCGTTCACCTTAAATGCCTGCACAGCGTACTGATCAAAGGCGGTAGTAAAAATCACCGGTGCTGCAACATCGACCTGCCGGAAAATATCCAGGCTCAACCCGTCGGCGATTTGTATATCCATAAATACCAGATCCGGAGCCGGGAAACTACGCAGCCACCGTACAGCACCGGTAACGCTGTCGAGGGTTTCCAGGATCGTACAACCCGGCAACTGTGCCGTAAGTAATTTGGTCAGCTGGCGGGCTGCAGGCAATTCATCTTCAATCAGTAAGATTTTCATAGCGCATTAAATTCGCTCACCCGACCGGCTCTGCAATTTCAACCATTGGAAGCAACACAGTGAAGTATTCCCGCGAAACAATGATCTCCACTTCCCGGTCGGTGAGCATGCGGTAACGGGTACGGATATTTTCCAGACCCACGCCGGTAGAGTCCATCACCTGATTTTTGCGCTGCAGTTTGTTTCGCACGACCAGGTGCCCGTTTTCCACAAAAAGGTCGATTGTAAGCGGTTTTTCCGTGGAAATCACATTGTGCTTGATCGCGTTTTCAAAAAGCATT
The DNA here is from genome assembly GCA_020636075.1 of Lewinellaceae bacterium. Classification (GTDB taxonomy): domain Bacteria; phylum Bacteroidota; class Bacteroidia; order Chitinophagales; family Saprospiraceae; genus M3007. The sequence continues at coordinate 165,212 of JACJYO010000005.1, forward strand.
TGGAGCGTAAGCGGTACGATGGCGCTGTTGGCATTGCCGTTCAAGTTACTTAAATTGACCTGCAGGTTGTCACCAAAACGCTCTTTCAGCAAAAACACATAGCTGTGCAAAAATTCCAGTTCTTCATGCAGGGGGATGATCCGGGCTTCGCGGCTTTCTAACACATAGCGGTATACCTTGCTGAGTTGCTGGACAAACCGCACCGCTTTTTCCGGGTCTTCCGGGATCAGATAGACCAGGGTATTCAGGCTGTTGAACAGGAAATGCGGATTTACCTGATTGCGCAACCCTTCGAGTTGCGACTCCACATTTTGCCGCTCCAGTTGTGCTTTTTCGGCGACAGCCGTTTGCAATTGCAAGTAAAAAGAAAGCACCTCGTAGGTAGCGATCACCAGGGCCGAAACCAGCAATGCGGCAATAAACTCCACGGCAAAACTGGGTTCATCATGAGGTACCAGCAGCAACCGGTCAAATAGGTTGTCTAGCACAACTTTCACCAAAAAATTCACTACCACAAAGGCCACCCCCATCCATGCCAGCCGCCGCCCAATTTCCCGCATAGCCGGATGCCGCATTTTTACCTGATAATACGTCCACCGCAAAGCATACCAAAACACACCGGTATACACAAAAGACATAGGAATGCAAAAACTCAGGGAGGACCAATTGGTACTTTCATAATAATCGTTGAACAGCAATACGGAAATTACCAAACTGGCCAGCGGCCATCCGATCAGAACGACGACCCGGTCGTCAAATCCGGTAACCTCTTTGAATCCTTTTTTGGCCATGATCCGCGCGTATTGTTTGTCAAAAATAGTGATTTATCCGGTTTTGGGGCGATCCGGCTTTACCCTCGAGCTTTGTTCTTTTTCACCGCTAAGGCGCAAAGACGCGAAAATTATTTCTTCGCGTCTTTGCGCCTTAGCGGTGAAAAATCAAAACTCAATCCGGTACAAAATATCCGGGAAGAATCCGATCTGGTCCAGCCGGCCGATCTCTTCCCGCACGGTATTGTAGCGCATGGCGAAAATGTTCCGGTTGTTGGTCACGTTCTGGAAATCGAGGAAAAAGGTTTGTGACAACTTGCGTTTGCTGCTGTTAAACCGGAGTCCGACCTTGACATCCCAGCGCAAATAGTCGTCGAGCCGCTGGCTAAACGCCAGATCTTCAAACAGCACTTCCTCGCCGGTTGCGCGGCTGGCTTCCAGGTTGATGGGGGTGTACGGGCGACCGCCAGCTGCTGTGAACTTGGTATCCAGCGTCAGAAAACGCCGGCCACTGCGGCCCAACGCAAATTCGCGGCCAACCAGCGCATTCACCACATATCGACCGTTGAACGCCGTATTGCGCTCCACCTGGTCGGAGCCTTTGTATTTGGCGTCGAAGAGGCTCAACGTGAACAAACCATACCAACCCTGGCTAAAGAATTTTTCCGCTGTCAGCTCGAGACCGTAGTTTCGGCCGGTGCCGGCATTCACCAGAGAGCCACGCTCCGGAAAAACAAAGTCGGCGCCCGAGTTCAGGATAGAGAAACTGGAAGGCACAGCCTCCACCGGCACATCGCCAAGCCATTGGTAGTAGGCTTCGGCTTTCAAGCGCCAGTTGGGTGTGGGCTTAAAGTCGTACCCCAAAATCAGGTGCTGGCTGCGCGTGAACCCCAGGTCGCTGTTGGTAGCAACGGTGGAACCATCGGGCATCTGCTCGCGGTACAGGAACACGGGCAGGGGCTGGTTTTGGTGATGCATACCATAGCCAAGATTCAGGCTGTGCTTCGGCGCCAATTGCCAGTTGACTGCAGCACGCGGCTCCAGCGCAAAATCTTCCGACTGATCAAAGTACAGGACATGCAAGCCGCCATTCAGGGTCAGTTGTTCAGTGAGGCGGTATTTCGCCTGCCCATAACCTTCGAGCAGGCTAAATGCCCCGTCGAAGTCGCGCTGGGTCCACCAATCCGGTTTGCCGTCGCTGTCAAAATCAGGGGTGTTGGACCGGGTATCAAAGCGGGTATTGAGGGTAAAAATTTGCGCCAGCGCACCGGTGCGGATCGTCAGGCGACTATTCACCTTGGCGTTGTAATACGATGAAAAACGGTAGGTGACCTCGTCGTCGTTCACATCGTTTGTGCGAAACGGGACACCGTCGTCGATCACCAGATCATCCGACTTGTAATTGTTGCCGGAGTACGACACCGACAGCACCGTGCGCACGTAGGCATTGTCGTTCAGCAGCAGGCTGTGTTTGAGTCCCAACACACCAAACCGCGACGTGGTGTAGGCATTTTCTTCCGGATTGGCGAAGAGGTCGGTTGTATCGATTTCGGCAGCCAGGAAGTTGATCGAACTTTCCCCACCAATTCCAAACAGGGAAAATTTACCCAGTTTGGTATTCCCAAAATCGGCATTGAAGGTCAGGTCCTTGTATTTCGGCGTAGCCGCCGTTCCAAAATTGAGCCCCACCGCAGCGGCAACCTCCGTAAATGAGTGCCGGTATGCCACGGCAAAAGAGCCGTTGTTTTTGCGGTTGAGCGGCCCCTCCACCATGGCTTCCAGGCCGGAAAAAGCACCCAGCTGGCCGGTAAATTCATAGTTCTCTTTGTTGCCGTTGCGCAGCGCAATGTCGAATACGCCGGCCGTGGCATTGCCGTATTCCGACGGAAAAGCGCCTGTGAGAAAGTCCGATGTGGCAATCATGTTGGGGTTGAGTGCCGAAACCGGGCCTCCTGTTGTGCCCAATGTGCTGTAGTGATTGGGGTTGGGAATGGGAATGCCTTCGAGGCGCCAAAGCACACCGGTAGGCGAATTGCCCCGGATGATGATGTCGTTTCGGGCGTCGTTGTTAGCTGCTACACCGGCAAAGTTGGCCACCAGCTTGGCCACATCATTCCGACCTCCGGAGTAGCGGAGCACCTGCTCGGTGTCGAACTGCCGGGCGCTGATGGTGGCCATTTCGTTGACCGGCCGGTCTTTGTCGGCGCGGCCGTCGATCACCACCTCATTCAGGGAAGCGTACGACTCCTGCAACTGGAGTTCCAGTTGGACTTCCTTGCCGGCGGTAACCAGAATGTTGGGCACCGTGAGCGGCTCATAACCCAGGTATGAAATGCGGAGCACCTGTCGTCCAACAGGTACGCCTGCAAGGGCAAAGCGGCCATCCACATCCGTCATGGCCCCCTTGGCAGCCGTACCCGGATCGGCCAGCAGTTGAACGGTAGCGCCAATGAGTGGCAGCTCGGACTGTTGATCGAGCACTGTGCCGCGTATGGTTTGGGTTTGGGCATTCAGAAGGTAGGGGAGTAAAAAAATGGGGCCTAGGAGGATAATTCGCAGGATTGTTTTCATCGCAATGTAGTTGTTGTTAAACAAGTTCTGTTCAGTGATGCTACAAACCTGCGTTGGTTTTTCTGCCCGGGAAATGCAATTCCGGTGAGTCGTTGAATGCGGGGGATGAGTTGTTGCCTGGCTGTGTTGGGCGGAAGCAGGATTTTTTCAATCCGGCTGCTGAATTAGCCAAAATACTTTTTCCAGTGTGGTATCGATCCCGCTGACAACGTCGTCCAAATTCGGCTCCACAACAACATCAGGAACAATCCCGCCTGCCGGTTTTTCTTCCAATGGGAAACTGCCAAACACCGGGATGTCCACTTCAATGCCTGAGTTCGGCAGCCGAAGAAATGCGATGAGCCCACCATTGATGCCGCGTTGGCTGCCCCCGGTTGGTTGGCCGACCAGGGTGGCTAATTTGTTTTTTTGAAGCAGCTGTGCCAGGTAAAATGTTGCCGAGCTGTTCGACGCATCGGTCAGCAAATACACTTTCCCGGGGAAGGCATTTTTGTTCACTGGAATTTGGGTTTCTGCATTGGCCTCCTCGACCCGGAAATAGCCGTCGGCAACTGCGGTGGTTTCCTTGCTCAGGTCTTTGAACCGGTTGTCCCAGGAGGTCAGGTAGGGCTCGAGGTCGGCTGGTACTTTTTGATAGCGCGTTCTGATTTCACGCGCTTCACGTACAATCGGCCGGCCCGGCAGGTATTTAGCCAGCTCGATCGACACTTCATCCATGCCGCCTTCATTGCCCCGAATATCGATGATGAGTTGGCTGGCCCGGCGTTTTTTCATTGAATCAAAAGCGTTTTTCAAAAAAGCACGCCAGTCCAGCGCCATTTGATAGGTGACAAAAGTGCCCAGCCGCAAGTAACCGATGCTGTCGTGCAGAAATTTGAATTCCCACAAATCATCCAAACTGGAGGGCGGTGGACCGTAGCGTTCCGTCAGTATAGCCAGGCGATCTTGGCGGCTCACAGCCTTCACGGTTTTGGAAAACTGTTGGCCGGTACGCAGATCGGTGAGGTCAATGGTGTACCGGCTGTTCTCGGGTGGAAAAACCAAGGGGAAGTACGCGTCAAAACTTTCAAATGTATTCAGCCCGGTCAGTTGCAAGTCGTCCAAACGTTTGACATTGTTGGGGCCATCGGCTTTCACCAGCGGCAACAGGCGGTTGAGTATCTCCGCAAACGGCACGCCGTTGATCGATCGGATTTCCAGTCCGCGGGTTAATTCAGAGTGCTCCGAAGCATTTTTTTCAATAAAAAGCCGCCGCGCAATGATCCGGGTGCAAAAAGGCAGTTTGTCCGGTTGGTCAAAAACCAGCTGCTGGATCAGCCCCGACTGGTTGAAAAAATTAGCGTAGGTATGTCCGCATTGCACCCAACCCGCCGCTTCCGAAAACAGGCGATAGGCTTCCAGGCAGGTCACCGGGGATTGAATTGCCGATTCCAATTGGGCAAAAAACGGCGCAATCTCGGCAGGCTGGCGGTAACGGTACAGGCCGGGGTGCATGCTGGTAAATGCGTTTTGAAGCACTCGCAGGTCCGCACGCATTTGTTGAACTGAAATCTTGGGCAAGTCTTCAGGGTTGTACCGGGGCAGTTCATTCCAGCGATCGACCCGGTCTGCTGCAGCGCCATTTTTCACCAGGAGCAAGCGGTTTTGGCCATCCAGTTCCCAGGTTTTATCGTCGAGGATGAATTTGTATTCCAGAACCCCATCTTTTATTCCGTTTTCAAACGTTACTGTGGTGGTGTAGATGCCGTCGCCGTCGTTGTCCGTCAGGTCAAGTGATTTTTCCCAGGACAATGGAAACTGACCGCCGCGCAGGCCAACATTTGTTTTGGAAGAAATTTGTTTTGCCGCAGGCGCAAGATCGATCTGGAAGGTCAATTGGAGCGATTGCTGCGCAACAGCGCACAGGCTGAAGCAGCATGCCAGCAGGAGCATACATGATTTCATTGTTCAGATTTTTATGAAATGATCCGGCAAAGGTGGGCGGGCCGGATGGGCTGCACGCCTCAAATTCCACTCCGGGGGACTCAAATCAGGAATTTGAGACCCCTGTCATTTTTTGAGCCTTCAAAAATTCGGAGGGCGAGCATCCGGCATGTTTCAGGAAAGCCCGGTTGAACGTGGCTTTGCTATTGAAGCCGCATTCGTAAGCGATACCGAGTATGGAAAGGTGCTTGAATGCAGGATCGGCAGCCATACGCTTTACGGCTTCTACGCGGTAAGCATTGATAAATTCATTGAAGTTTTGGTTTAGCTGCGTATTCAGCACGCGCGACACTACGGTTGGCGACATATCCAGATAGCCGGCCAGATCGGCAAGTGTTAGTTCCGGCTGCAAATACGGTCGTTTTTTGCCCATGTATTGCTGCAGCATGGCTGCGTATGCACGCAGATTTTCCGTTTCGGTAACTGCATCTTTTTGCCCGATGTGGGCTGTTGTGTCAGGCTCAAAATGGAGCGCAAGCACCTGCTTAGGCATGGCGCCATAGCCGGCGATACTCAGGTAATAAATAATTATGCCCCAGGCAAAAAACGAGTACCAGTCCAATTGATAAGGCAGCTGTTTACCCCGGACAAACTCGACGATATCGAATGCAAACCAAATAACCAGCGCGGCGCCCACTGCGTATAAACAATAGTTCAACCAGGCAAAACGCAGGCTGCTTGTTTCAGAGAAATTGGCATTCAGGTAGTGTCGGTACTGCCGGTATACCTGCCTGGTGCGTATAAAATAATAGCCCAACGATCCATAAGCAGCCAGGTAAAGCAAATAGTCGGCAAGGCCGGTCGGCCAGTCGGCAAGGCTGCCTTTGGTTCCGAAATGTTCAGGGAACGGCTGGCCCATCAGTTGGTTTTTAATCAGGACATCGATCACAAAAACCGTCAGTTGCTGCCCGATCATGGCAAAGGCCGGTGCAAAGTGCCACCAGTTGGCGCCACGAAATTTAAAATTGCTGTTGGTGAGGCTTCGGAAATAAAAATAAACCAGCGGCCCAATGGCAAACCAATGGTTGAAGGGAAAGTAAAACATGAACGTGGTATACCCGTCGTGGGAGTCGTACCATCCGGCAAATCCCAGCATCCAGTTGGCTACCCGCAAGCTGAAAATTAGCAGCAAAAAAGCCAGTAAGCGGTCGGCCAGGCAAGCCTCACGCTGCCCACGCAGCCACAGGATCGCAGCAAACAACAGCCCCTGAATAAAGGCCGGCAGGAGCAGGGCACTGTACACATTGAAGTCGAATGGCGGCATGCCCAAAGATGAAAAAGATTGCCGAAGCCGGCAACGGCTCACCCAACCTCATCGAAGACATCTGCGTATTAAGAGCAAACAGATCCAAACAAATAATTCAAACAAGTTCAATTATGAAAAATTGGAAATTGCTCTCCGCTATGCTCCTCGCCTGCGCCACCCTTTGGTTGGCCTGCGGCGAAGATTACCCCACGCCGTCTGAAGGCACCCAGGTTTCAGTACGCTTTGCCGGCCGGGTTCTTACAACCAACAACCTTCCGGTTGTCAATGCCGAAGTGCGCGCCGGCGATGAAATAACCTACACCGATGTCAACGGTGTCTTCCGCCTGCCCGAACTCAAGTTGCCAGCCCGCAACGCGATCTTGCGGGTGCACAAAGCCGGGTATTTTGCCTTTTCCCGGGCTTATGTGGTTGAAAACAAATCCCTGCAAAACCTGACGATCCAGTTGTTGGACAAACAATTGATCCATTCGTTTGCGGCTTCGCAACCTTCAACTGCCGAAACGGGCACTGGTGCGCGGATCAACTTCCCCGCCAACGCTGTGACAAAAACGGATGGGAGTGCTTATTCCGGAACTGTCCGTGTGTATGCGCAATATCTCGATCCCACGGCGCCTGATTTAAGCCTGCACATGCCCGGCGACCTGCGTGGGATTAGTCTCAGCGGGGAAGAGCAAACCCTCGCCACCTTCGGCATGCTCGGCGTCGAACTCGAAACCCCCGCTGGTGAAATACTCCAGGTTGCAGCCGGACAGGAGGTTGAAATTGATCTGCCCATACCGTCAGAAAAATTAGCCGCAGCCCCGGCAACCATCCCGCTTTGGCACTACGACGACGCAACCGCCCGCTGGGTTGAGGAAGGTTTCGCTGAAAAAATTGGCGACCGGTATGTCGGCAAGGTCAGCCATTTTTCGTTCTGGAATTGCGATGTCGGTTTACCGCTGGTCCATTTGAGCGGAAAGTTATTCCTGGAAACCATTGATCAGCCGTTGTCATGGGCTGTTGTGGAGCTGACGTTACTTTCTAAAGGTTATACCCGCAATGCGGTAACGGATCAAAATGGTTGTTTCGGAGGTCAGGTGCCAAAGAACGAAGCTTTTCTGATGGAAGTGTATGTGCAAACGCCCTGTGGCAAAGAACTGGTGTACAGCCAGAATATCGGCCCTTTCCAGAATGATGTTGTTTTGCCCAATATCATTGTTCAAGTACAAAACATACCCGAGTTGCTGGTGTCGGGCGTGTTGCAAAATTGCAACAACCAGGCAGTTCAAAACGGGTACGCCGTCATTACACACGGGAACTTGGAATATACTGTGCCTACTGAGCCGGATGGCAATTTCAGTCTGACAATTTTCTCCTGCAATATTGGTGGCCCGGTTACTGTTGTTGGCTATGACCTGGATGCCCTCAATGCAAGCCAGACCAGTACTTTCAATAATCCGGCCTCGCCCTTGTCAGTCGGCAACATTCAGGCATGTACACCGATTGCGGAATTTGTTGAGATCATTTACGACGGCCAGTCGTATAAAATCGTGGAAAATGTCGGCAGGGAAATAGTCGGGGCAAAAACCAATATTTTTGCAGAATCTGCCGGAAAATATGTGACTTTCCAGTTTGAAAACAACCAACAAACCGGCACCTTCCCGCTTGATCAATTTTACTTTTATCCCGGTGTTGCCGACTCAGTGAGTACCATAAATATCAACACCACGATAACACAATTTGGCCCCTCGGGGCAGCAAATTATTGGCACCTTGTCCGGCACCCTTCAATCGAATAATGGTCAAACGCATACCGTCAGCGGTAACTACCAGGTTAATTATTGACCGCTGACCCGTTTTCGGATATGGCCTTGCGCATGCCATTGGCTCGTAGTGAGGGGGTGACTTCGAAGTCACCCCCTCACTTATAGTTACAGCCTGCCTCCGCTCTAAAAACTAAACAAAATCAACAAATACTGGTTTTAGTGTAGTTACACTTATATTTACGTCATGAATATCGAAGCCGAATTAAAAAGCACCAAACCAATCCCCCCAAAACAACGGGCTTTATTGAATATTTTATTCACAGCCAGTTGGTTAAGCTGCCATCTCCAACGGCAATTGCGTAACTATAACCTTTCTCTCCCGCAGTACAATATTCTTCGAATTCTCAATGGCAGCTATCCCAAAGGGCTTTCCGTGCTCGACATCAAAGGCCGCATGATCGACCGCAGCAGCAACGTAAGCCGCCTGGTTGAAAAGCTTCGTGAAAACGGTTATGTCGACCGCGTTGCGCACTCCGGCGACCGGCGCATGGTAGTGGTTTCTATTTCCGAGCAGGGAAAAACTTTACTTTCAGAAGTTCAGGCGAATGGTTTTGTCGACCCGGATAAAATGCCTGGCAACAAATTGAGTGAGGCAGAAGCAACGGAACTGGCGCATTTGCTGGATAGGTTCAGAGGGTAACGCGTAACGCGAACCTCTGGTTCGCTTGCGTTAAGCGCGAACCGGAGGTTCGCGTTACTTATTCGCCAACTGCCCGCAAGCCGCATCGATATCCTTCCCCCGGCTTCGACGTACCGTCACCGTCACACCATTTTTGGCCAAATACGCCGCAAATGCATCCAGGCGCTCTTCTCCGGTTTTGGTAAACGGCGCCCCATCGATCGGGTTATATTCAATAATATTGACGCGTACCGGAAAGTGGCGGCGACACAATCGTACCAGCTTTTGTGCATCTTCGATGCTATCGTTAAACCGCTCAAAAGCAATGTATTCGTAGGAGATGCGGTTTTTTGTTTTCCGATAAAAATACTCCAGCGCTTCCATCAACAGTTCCAACTGGTTGCTCTCGTTGATGGGCATAATTTCATTTCGTTTGGCATCATCGGCAGCGTGCAGGCTGAGCGCCAGATTGCTGCGAAAGCCGTCGTCGGCCAGTTTGCGGATCATTTTTGCAATGCCGGCAGTACTCACCGTGATGCGCCGGGCCGACATGCCTAAACCCGACGGCGGCGGCGCGGTGATCCGCGCAATGCTTTCCATGGTATTGGCGTAAGTCAGCAGCGGCTCGCCCATGCCCATGTATACAATATTGGTCAATCCTTGCCCGTAAGCCTCCTGGCATTGCCGGTTTCCGATGGCCACCTGATCGTAAATTTCATATGCTTCGAGGTTGCGCTTACGACCCATACGGCCGGTGGCACAAAACGCACAGGTAAGACTGCAACCGACCTGAGTGCTCACGCACACCGTGTAGCGGTTATCTTCGGGCACGGGGATCAACACACTTTCAATGCGGTGGCCATCGTGCGTAACCAGGCGGGTTTTGATGGTTCCATCGGCGCTGTTTTGCACGGCATCGATTTGCAGGGTGTGCAGGGTAAAGTTTTCCCGGATGCGCTGGCGCAAATCTTTGGGCAGGTTGCTCATATCATCCAGATCGGTCACCGACTTTGCCCAGAGCCATTCGTACAATTGTTTGGCCCGGAAACGCGGTTCGTTCCAGGAAGCGAAGAGGGCTTCCAGATCAGGAAGGGTTATAGTGCGGAGGTCGCGGATAGTCATGGTTTGCACTATTTACCGGCGTGCCCGGAGTTCGGTCAGAAAACGCTCCAGTTCCGTACTGTCGTAATAGAGCACTTCCCGCGGTTTGGAGCCCTCAGCAGGACCGACGACGCCAAGGCCTTCCAGTTGGTCCATAATTCGACCGGCGCGGTTGTAGCCGAGTTTGAGCCGGCGCTGGATCATGCTGGTGGAGCCATGCTGCGTTTCGACCACCAGGCGTGCTGCATCTTCCAGCATATCGTCGAGGTCGGCCAGGCTGACTTGTTTGGAGCCACCCCCATCGTCGTCGCTGTGAAATTCGGGCAGGAAAAACGGTTCGGGGAATCCGGTTTGATTTGAAATAAATTCGATGACGCGCTCCACTTCGGGGGTGTCAATAAACGCCGACTGCAAACGAACAATGTCGCCACCTACCGAAAGCAACATGTCGCCTTTTCCAGTCAGTTGGTCTGCACCGCCCGTGTCGAGAATAGTGCGGCTGTCCACTTTAGACACCACTTTGTAAGCAATCCGGGCCGGGAAGTTGGCCTTGATCACCCCTGTAATAATATTCACCGATGGGCGTTGGGTCGCAATGATCAGGTGAATCCCTACAGCGCGCGACAATTGCGCCAGACGGCCGATGGGCAGTTCCACTTCTTTCCCCGCCGTCATGATCAGGTCGGCAAATTCGTCGATGACCAGTACGATGTACGGTAGAAAACGGTGGCCTTTGAGAGGGTTGAGCCGTCGGGCCACAAATTTGGTGTTGTACTCGGCAATGTTACGTGTTTCGGCGCTCTTGAGCAGATCATAGCGGGTTTCCATCTCGATGATCAACGAGTTGAGCGTTTGGACCACCTTTGTTGTTTCCGTAACGATCGGCTCGATCTGGTCGGGCAAAAAACCGAGGAAGTGGTTGGCCAGACGCGCATAGGGGAACAGCTCCACTTTTTTCGGGTCGATCAGGATGAGCTTGATCTGCGAAGGGTGTTTTTTGTAAAGCAGCGAATTCAGGATAACGTTGATACCTACCGATTTACCCTGACCGGTGGCGCCTGCAATCAGCAAGTGCGGCATCTTGGTCAGGTCTGCTACAAACACCTCGTTCTGGATATTTTTTCCAAGCGCGATCGGCAGTTCCATTTTTGCACGTTTGAACCGCTCGTCCATGAGCACCTCGCGCATGCCTACAGTCTGCCGTTTTTTGTTGGGCACTTCGATACCAATAGTGCCCTTTCCGGGAATGGGTGCAATGATCCGGATGCCCAGCGCCGAGAGGTTGAGGGCAATATCGTCTTCAAGGTTTTTGATCTTTGAAATTCGAATACCACGCGCAGGTACGATCTCGTAGAGGGTTACCGTAGGGCCGATCGTCGCTTTGATTTTCTCAATATCAATTTTGAAATTGAGCAGCGTGTGCAAAATCTGGTTTTTGTTGTGCTCCAGTTCCTCCCGGTCAATTTCCAGATGAGTGTTGTCGTACTCGTGCAGCAATTGGAGGTGGGGGTATTCGTAGTGCGACAGCTCCAGCGTCGGGTCGTAGGGTTCGGTCAGGTTTTCGCTGTCTTCCTGAATCGCTTCCACCGGCGGTTTGTAGGCTTCCGCCTCGTCGGGCGTGATGGGCGGCGGTGTTGGCGGTATGTTGATCTCGAGTTCGGTGTCTTCCGCGTTTTCGCTTTTTTTTGCGGGCTTGTCTTCGCTGAAAAGTGCGCTTTTTTTCGTCAGATCAAAAGCCAGCTGCCCGCCGGTACTCAGACTGTCTTCCTCGGCAGTTTCCGTTGTTTTTTTCAAAGATTCCATCTCCAACTCAGCCAGCAACGGTTTCTCCGATTCCGGTTTGTCAGTAGCGGAAATGGTAGCCGTTGGCTTGGGTACCCGCCGGCGTTTGCCGTATTCCCCGCTCAGCAAATCGCGCCAGGCGCGTTGAATTTCAAATAAAAATTTGCGCCAGGTAAAATCGGAAAGGTCAGGGTTATTGTTCCAGACAAACACCGCCAGCAAAGCAAAAATCAAGAGGGCCAGTGTACCAGGAATACCTAAAAATTTCTGTATCCATTCACTGACGGCCAGGCCGAACACCCCTCCCATCGGAAATTCGAACGCCTGAAAAAAGAACGAGCCGACGATGGAAACCACCACCATCCAGATGGCCGTTTTTTGCAGCGTAGCCGACAAATGACTTGTCGGTACGCGGCGGATCAATCCCAAACCATACTTGTACAACAGGTACACAAACCCAAATGACGCCACCCCAAAGCCCCAGTAGATTATGCTGTCGGCCAAAAATGCACCAAGCCGCCCCAGCCAGTTGTCAACCTCCACATCGCCAAGAAACATATCCCAGGAAAACCGGAACACGATATCGTGGTCATTTTCCCAGGTAAAAAAGTAGGAAGTGAAAGCGACAAGAAAATAGAATGACAGGAATAGGAGGAACATCCCGAAAAGTTTCGAGAGGCGTTCATCGTCGAAGGAAAGGCTTCTTTGTCCGCGGTTACTTTTGGCCATACGTAAAGCGAACGTCCCGTTCGCTATTTATGTAACGCGAACGTCTCGTTCGCTTTTGTGTCAATTAAGTATTAGGTTCTGTGCAAAAGTAAGGCCTGTGCGGTAAATGCCACTTTTTTTGTGGGGATAAGGCCTTTTTAAAATCGTATCCGGGAATTTCGATGAACTAATCATGTCTTAACCAATGTTTATATTTGCCAAACAGTATACCTATGACGACCTCTACTTCGCCGACAATAAAAGGGCTGCTGGAAAAAATTGATCGCCTGAAAGCAGAAATAGACCTGCTGCGGCCGTTGGCACCAGATATAGAAGCCCGCGTTCTTTCAAATAAAAATATAAGGAACCGCAAGCAGTTGATTTGTCGGCTTCGAAATTTCAATCAGGGAAAACTTCCCACCAGGCTTTAGCACCTCCAAATCGCTGCAGCAAAATGTTCGATCTGCGCCGTTGAAAACGTTTTAAGACCAAAAGTAGCCACTACAGCATCGGCGGATTCATTGGGAAGCGAGCATTGCAAAACGTCCTCCCCAAGCAGCGCAATTTGATGCTCCGGATATTCCGGAAGCTGCTTATCAGCCATTCGGAGCATGGCTGGGCAAAAGTCGATAGCCGTTAACCGACCTGCTGCGCCAATACCTGCCAGAATGTAGGGCCAGGCTTCTCCCATTCCAGTCATAAAGTCGACAACGTGCATTCCGGCCCGAAGATCAAGCGCCTCCACACAACGCCGACGCCATCGAATGGAAAACCCAAAAGACGTAATGCGATTGACCCGGTCGTAGGTTGCGCTCATCTGTTCGAATAGCTTTTCGACGTATTCCGGGGAATAAATCGCATCGTCGTGAATGGCCGGCCTCATAGCGAAATCCGGGCGTCGATACTTAAAGCCACCTCATCATTCAACTCCACCTTCTCCCCATCCAGGGCATCGGCAAGCACAAGGTCGGTAGCCAGTGTTTCGCCTTTGATATAGTCGTGAAACTGCTCGACGGCAGGCAAAATTGCCGGGTGTCTTTCCAGGGTAACAACCACCCGGTCCGTCACATTGAAATCCTTGTCTTTCCGGATATTCTGAATGCGGTTGACCAGGTCGCGGGCCAAACCTTCGGCCTGCAATTCGGGCGTAACGGTTACGTCGAGCGCCACCGTGATGGTGCCATCAGAAGCAGTGGCCCAGCCCGGCAAATCTTCTGTGCTCACCACCAGATCTTCCGGTGTGATGGTATAACTGGCGCCATTGACACTTAAAGCCAACGAACCTGCCTGCTCCAAAGCGGCGATTTGGTCGTTGTTAAATTCTGCAATTTGTGCAGCGGCGGCTTTCATGTCCTTGCCGAGTTTGGCACCCAGGGTTTTAAAATTGGCCTTCGCCGATTTTTTCAATAAACCCGAAGCATCAGTGATGTACTCCAATTCCTTAACATTGATCTCCGCCAGGATGAGCGGCTTCACAGCCTCCACTTCCACCTGGAAGGTACCATCCAGCACCGGCAACAGAATTTTTTGCAAAGGCAAACGCACCCGGAGTTTGTCTTTTTTGCGGATGCTCAACGCCAGCGAGCAGATGCGCTGAGCGTGGTCCATACGTTTTTCCAGTGCCTTGTCCACCTTCGATGGGTCGGGCTGCGTCAGGTCGGTCAGGTGCACTGAATCGTGCTGGAGCGGCGTGTTGTTGGCTTTAGCCGTCGCTTTGATCGGAGCGGTCAGGTTGCGGTAGAGCCAGTCGGCAAAAAAGGGCGCTGCCGGAGCAGACAGTTGGCCGACTACCATCAGACATTCGAAAAGCGTTTGGTAAGCAGCAAGTTTGTCTTCGCCCATTTCGCCCTTCCAGAACCTGCGGCGCGAAAGCCGGACGTACCAGTTGGACAAGTGTTCGTCTACAAAATTTTCGATAGCCCGGCAGGCTTTGGTCGGTTCGTAGTCGTTCATCGCCGCGTGGTAATCGGCCACAAGGCTGTACAGCTTGGAGATGATCCAACGATCGAGCTCACTGCGCTTGTTATACGGCAACACATTCGACTCGTCCATTTTAAACCCGTCGAGGTTGGCGTACAGGGCAAAGAAATTATAGGTATTGAACAGTGTGCCGAAAAACTTATTCCGGCTCTCCACGATGCCGTTTTCGTCGAACTTCAGGTTATCCCAGGGCGCCGCATTGCTGATCATGTACCAGCGGGTGGCGTCAGCCCCGTATTCGTCGATCGTTTCGAACGGGTTAACCACATTGCCCTTCGATTTGGACATTTTCTCGCCGTTTTTGTCCAGCACCAGGCCGTTGGAAACTACGTTTTTGTAGGCCACCGAATCGAAGCACATGACTGCAATAGCGTGCAGGGTGTAAAACCAGCCGCGGGTTTGGTCGACGCCCTCAGCGATAAAATCTGCGGGGTAATTCTGTTTCCACTTTTCCTGGTTTTCAAACGGATAATGCCATTGCGCATAGGGCATAGACCCCGAGTCGAACCAGACATCGATAAGGTCCAGTTCGCGGCGCATGGGTTTCCCGGAAGGGGAAACGAGGATGATGTCGTCGATGTAGGGACGGTGAAGGTCAAACCCCGTTTTCAACCCCACCCCCGACCCCTCCCCAAGGGGGAGGGGAGCCGTAGAAGGGCTTTCCGCTTGGGCAAGTGTATTTTTTTGTACTTGGATGGCCTGCCACAGTTTTTTCAAGACGGCTGGTCTTTCATTTTGTACTTCCGAATTTGTGAACCGGATAACGGAATAACCGCTGGCTTCGAGAAACTCCATCCGGTATTTGTCGTATTCCGGTTGAAGGTCATGGATATCCCCGTCAATTTCGACAACTAAACGGTATTCCAGGCTAACAAAATCAGCAATAAAATCTTCTATGGCATGTTGACGGCGGAATTTGATGTCGTGAAATTGCTTATCCCGTAGAGCCTCCCACATATCTTTTTCAGCAGATGTCGGATTTTTCCGGTTAGCGCGAACGTAGTCTTTCAAAAATTTCCAACGCTCCGGGTCAGTTTTAAAGGAAGGCCGACCGGAATACCCACTCACAGCAGATTTGGCATCCCTACGCTCAGCAGCCTGCTCTACGGCTCCCCTCCCCCCTTGGGGAGGGGTCGGGGGTGGGGTTGAAAACGGGTTTTCCGACATAAATCCAGCCGCCACAGCCTTGTTCACCTCCTGACTCAACTGCTCAATTGATCCAATGCACAACTCTTCATTTTCATCTTCCGTACGCCAGATAGGCAACGGCACACCCCAATAGCGCGAGCGGCTGAGGTTCCAGTCCTGCAGGTTTTCCAGCCACACACCAAAGCGGCCTGAGCCGGTGGAGGCCGGTTTCCAATTGATGGTTTTGTTCAGCTCGGCCATGCGTTCGCGCGCTGCCGAAGCGCGGATAAACCAGGAGTCGAGCGGGTAGTACAGCACCGGCTTGTCGGTACGCCAGCAATGGGGGTAACTGTGCTTGTATTTTTCAATGCGGAAGGCCTTGTTCTCGTCCTTGAGTTTGAGGGCGATGAGCAGATCCGTGGGTTTGAAATCTTTCTCAGCCTGCACCTCTGCCGGGTAATACTCGGCTTTCACATAGCGCCCGGCGAAGTCGGTCACTTCCGGCACAAAGCGGCCTTGTTTGTCTACCAGGGGCAGGATGCGGCCTTTGTCGTCGGGCACCCCGATCATGGGCACACCGTTTTCTTTACAAGCGCGCATATCGTCGGCGCCGAAGTAGGGCGCAGTGTGCACCACCCCGGTACCGTCTTCGGTGGTCACCCAGTCGCCCGGCAACACACGGAAACCGTCCTTTTCGAGTTCGGGCGAGCTCACGTAAGGCATCAGTTGTTCAAAATGAAGTCCCACCAGATCCGTACCCTGAAAAGTTTTTTCAACCCGAAACGGTATATTTTTATCGCCCTCCTTGTAATCTTCAAAAGCCAATGCCGCATTTTCCTCCGGAAAATAAGCCGGAAGGCGATCCTTCGCCAACACCAGGCTGACCGGCGCACCGGTGTACGGACTGAAGGTCCGAACCTTGGCGTAGGTGATGCCCGGGCCAACGGTAAGCGCCACGTTGCTGGGTAGCGTCCAGGGCGTGGTGGTCCAGGCAAGAATGCGCACATCCTCGTCGTTGGCATCAAACAGGAAATCTGACTTGTCCTCGCGTTTAACCTTAAACATCGCCACCGTGGAGAAGTCGGTCACATCGCGATAGCAACCCGGCATGTTCAGCTCATGCGTGCTCAGGCCGGTACCGGCAGCGGGACTGTAAGGTTGAATGGTAAAGCCCTTGTACAAAAACGATTCGTCGTTGGCCGTTCGCTTTTCATACAGCCGCTTGAGGAGCCACCAGCAGGATTCGATGTATTCGTTTTTGAAGGTGATGTACGGATCGTCGAGGTCAACCCAATAACCCATTTTCCGGGTGATATCGTCCCACAGGTCTTTAAACCGCATGACCGTGGTGCGGCAGGCCTGGTTGTATTCCTCTACCGTGATCTTTTTTCCAATATCCTCTTTGGTGATTCCCAGCTCTTTTTCCACCTGGAGTTCGATGGGCAAGCCGTGCGTATCCCAGCCACCTTTGCGCTCCACGCGGTGCCCCTTGAGGGTTTGGTACCGACAAAAAATATCCTTCACCGTACGGGAAATCACGTGGTGGATGCCGGGCTTGCCGTTGGCAGAGGGCGGCCCTTCGTAAAACACGAAAGCGTTTTCAGCCGGACGCTGGTCGACCGATTTTTTAAAGATCTGCTCATCGTCCCAGAACTGCAGGATCTCGGCGTCGATGCTGGGGAGGTGGAGGTGTTTGAATTCGCGATACATCTGGTGTTGCTCTGTTAATTGGTTGATCTGTTGATTCGAAGGGGCAAATGCGGCCGCAAAAATACCACAATCAAAAACCCCGGCAAGTTTTGCACACTTGCCGGGGTTTTTATTTCCAAAAAGCAAAACCGCGCGTCAGGTGTGCAACCTGGTGCGAATAATAATGCTGCTGGAAATTATTTGTGCGAATAGCATGGTGCAAAGATAAACAGAATTTTAATGGATATGGTTTCAGCCCTGAACTTTGCTGCGCTCCTTCAACTTTTGAACCAGTGAATCCAATCCCGTTTTTGCTGCTTGGGGAAAATGGCCATCATCCACCCAGCAATGGTAGCCACCTAAGTAATGCATGCCCAAATAGGCCGCACTTTCCCGAAATGGCATAAAAAAACCAGTTACCAGATCATCGTCGCCGCTGCAGCTGACCGCAGCCATGGATTTGCCGCGCAGCCTCCGGCCCACATCTTTCCGGATTTTCAGCAAATCGCTCACCCGATCAAAAAACGTCTTCATAACCGCGCTCATGGTATACCAGTACACCGGCGTGGCAAAAACCAGGGTGTCGTAGCGGCTGGTAATGGATTCCATGAGCGGAATAAAGTCGTCGTGCCGGTTTTTAAAATCGTAATCGAAATAACCGATCTTAAAATTATTCAGGTCGAGCACATCACACTGAAGTTTTTCGGCCAGATAATTCACGGCGCGCCGGGTATTGCCATTGCTGTTGGAACTGCCCAGAATGATCACGGTATTGGGTAAAGCCATGTTTGGAAATTAAGAGTGTGTTTGGGCGCCAACAGCCAACCTACCTGCGTGTGGATAAATTTTTTTGCAAAAAAATTAATGAAAGCCAGGTCAAACGCGGCATACAAAAGCAAGGTTATCAAAAAATGCACAATGGAACGCATACCGGTAAAAGTAGCCCCTTTGTCCCGCATATTGGGCCATTTCTCTATAGGCTGCCACCTTTATCCCGTTTTATTTGTCATATTCGCCATATCGTTCATTCCGAATTCTATACCCGAATCATGCAGCTAACTATCCGCAACCTGAGTAAAACTTACCCCAACGGCGTCAAAGCCCTCCAAGACGTATCCCTCGATATCCCCACCGGTATGTACGGTTTGCTCGGCCCCAACGGAGCCGGGAAAAGTACCCTGATGCGCATTCTGGCCACCTTGCAGGATGCCGATTCCGGCACCGCCACCCTAGATGATATCGATGTGCTGAAGGATAAGGATACCGTGCGCCGGCTGCTCGGTTATTTGCCCCAGGAATTCGGCGTGTACCCGCGCATCAGCGCCCTGGAAATGTTGCGGCACCTGGCGGTGTTGAAAGGCATTCCCGGCGCGCAGCAAAAGGAGGTGGTCAACGCCTTGCTCGAGCGCGTCAACCTCTGGGATCACCGGAAAAAAGCCGTTTCGTCCTATTCGGGCGGTATGCGCCAACGCTTCGGCATCGCGCAGGCCCTGCTCGGCGATCCCAAACTGATCATCGTCGATGAGCCTACCGCCGGCCTCGACCCCGGCGAACGCAACCGCTTTTACAACCTGTTGTCGGAAATCGGTGAAAACGTGATCGTCATTCTCAGTACGCACATCGTGGAAGACGTGAAAGAACTCTGCTCCAACATGGCCATCATCAACAGCGGCCAGGTGCTATACGCCGGCACACCGGATGCGGCGCTGCAGGCATTGCAAGGCCAGGTTTGGGAAAAAGCCATTACCAAAGCAGAAATCGAAGATTACCAGAACCGTTATCAGGTGATCTCCAGCAAATTGGTGGCGGGCAAACCCATCATTCATGTGCTCAACGAAACCAATCCCGGCGATGGATTTCAGGCTGCTGAAGCCGATCTGGAAGACGTATTTTTTGCAAAAATTCTTGCGGGCCAGTTGGTGGTTTGATTTTTACTCAATATTCACTTGTATTTTACTCAATGTATTGAGTAAATTTACTCAACAAATTGAGTAAAATGAATTTTGAACGAAAATATCTTTCCGATTTACAGGGGCGATTACTCGAAACGCGCCGTTTCATCCAGGTGGTTGCCGGTCCCCGGCAAGTAGGTAAAACGACCATGGTTCAGCAATTGCTCCAAAAATTACCGTTTCCGTCGCATTATGCCGCGGCAGATGCCGTGGTGCATACGGATGCAGTCTGGATTGAACAACAGTGGGAAACAGCCCGGATCAAACAGAAGCAAGCTGAAAGCCCGGAGTTCATCCTCGCCATTGATGAAATTCAAAAAATCAGCAACTGGAGCGAAATTGTCAAACGGCTCTGGGATGAAGACACCCGGTTGCAGCACAATATGAAGGTCATTCTGCTGGGCTCTTCTCGCGTGCTTTTGCAACAAGGTTTGACAGAATCGCTTGCCGGCCGATTTGAACTCAGTTATATCGGCCACTGGTCATTTACTGAAATGCATGAGGCTTTTGGCTGGAGTGCGGAACAATTTGTCTGGTTTGGAGGGTACCCTGGCGGCGCCGAATTAATCCAGGATGAAGAACGCTGGAAGCGCTACATCTCCGAAGCGCTAATTGAAACAAGTATTTCGAAAGATATCCTCATGCTGACTCGCGTGGATAAACCAGCCTTGCTACGGCAATTGTTCGAGCTTGGTTGTCAGTATTCAGGGCAAATATTATCGTTTACAAAAATTGTGGGCCAATTACAGGATGCCGGCAATACAACCACACTTTCCAATTACCTGACCCTGCTCGGTCAGGCTGGCCTGTTATCCGGTCTGGAAAAGTATGCCGGTAGCAAAATTTCCCAACGCGGCTCAAGTCCAAAATTCCAGGTGCACAACACCGCCTTGCTCAGTGCCCAGCAAGGGTATTCCTTAGCCGAAGCCCGTGTGCGCCCCGACTATTGGGGCAGACTAGTAGAATCGGCAATCGGCGCTTATTTACTGAATTGCAGCCTGCGCGATGACTTCCGGGTTTTTTACTGGCGCGATGGAAATTATGAAGTCGATTTTGTACTTGAAAAAAAAGGAAAGGTCATTGGGCTTGAAGTAAAAAGCGGCGCTTCCAGGCGCAACCCGGGAATGGCCGTTTTCCAGAAAAAATTTCAACCGCAGCGGGTCCTGCTGATTGGAGATACTGCATTGCCCTGGGATACCTTTTTGTCTATTTCACCAAATGATCTGTTTTAACCGACACGTTTTACAAATAAGCCATGTTCACTACCTTCTTCGCGTTCGAACTAAAATCCTGGCTGCGCTCGCCCATGCCCTGGATCTTTTTATTCATCATCGGGCTGTTGTGTTTTTTTGGGACAATTTCCGACCAGGTGGGCATCGGCGGCAGTTATGGCAATGTTTGGAAAAACGCCCCTTTTGTGGCCCAAAACTGGTACGGCGTTTTTTCGATCATTTGCATTCTGCTCACCACGGCTTTCATGAACACGGCCGGTATCCGCGATTACGAAAACCAAACCAGTCAGATCATTTTTTCAAAGCCGGTAGACAAGGCAGGCTACTACTTCGGGCACTTTGGAGGCGCGCTATTGATCGCCCTTATCCCGATGCTGGGTGTCACCCTGGGCATGTGGACCGGCGCCGCGCTGAACGCTGTTTTCGAATGGCTCGACCTTGAACGCTTCGGCCCCTTCGAAATGCAGGGCCACCTGATGGGGCTACTGATTTTTGCCATTCCCAATACTTTTTTTGTGGGAGCGGTTTTATACGCTGTGGCCATCAATACCCGCTCGACGCTGTATTCTTTTATCGCGGCCACGGCATTATTGGTTGGGTATATCGTAGCGGGTAATCTGCTCCGCGATATCGAAAACGAGCAACTCGCCGGCCTGCTCGATCCGCTCGGCTTCCGGGCCTTCAGCATTGTTTCGAAATACTGGACGGTAGACGACAAAAATACCCAGGCCGTGATGCTTGCCGGCAGCCTGTTGGTCAACCGCCTGCTTTGGTCGGCGGTTGGACTGGCGGCGCTGTTCATCGGTTACCGGACATTCCATTTTGGCGAAAAAAGCCGATCCCGGCGCAAGCAAAAAGCTGTGGAACCGGAAGCCCCCGTCGGGTTGCGCGCATTGGGGGTTTTGCCGCGCGTTTCGCCAGCCAAAGGTTGGACGACCACGCTGCGCCAACTTTGGAGTCAGTTTAAAACGGAATGGCTCGGTGTATTGCGCAGCACGGCATTTATCCTGCTCACGCTGCTCGGACTGCTCAATTGCGTACCCGGGATGTTCTTCGCCAACGAGGCATACGGCACACACGAGCTTCCGGTTACCTATACGATGATTGATGAAATCCGGGACTCGTTTTACCTGTTCATTGTGATCATCATGGTGTACTTCAGCGGAGCCGTGATCTGGAAGGAACGCAATGCGCACATGAACGAGATCACCGATGCCTTGCCCACTAAAAACTGGACGGGCTGGCTGGGCAAGTACGGCGCTGTGCTGGGTATTCTGGTCACGCTGCAAATCGTTGCGATAGCTGCGGCCGTTGCTGCCCAGGCAGCCATGGGTTACCACCGCTACGAAATTTGGGTGTACCTGCGGGAATTGCTGGTACTTGACTTGCTCGGATTTGCTTTTTTACTGGTGCTGAGCTTTTTGATACAGGCGCTTTCGCCCAACATGTACCTCGGTTTTTTTCTGGTAATTATACTGATCATCGTCAACGACTTTGCCTGGAGCGCCCTGGACATCGAAAGCAACATGGTCATTTTCGCCAACCGCCCCAGTTACACCCTCTCCGACTTTTACGGCTACCTACCCTACTCCAAAGGCTTGAGTTGGTTCAATGCCTATTGGTTCTTGTTCTGCACCCTGTTGGCCCTGGCGGCTTTCCTGTTTTGGCCGCGCGGCAAGGAGTTTTTTTGGAAAAAACGGCTCAAACTCGCCCGGCTCGAGTGGACCAATTACCGGAATTTTGGCTGGCTGGCCCTCGTTGCCTGGCTCGGTACTGCCGGGTGGACGTTTTACAATACCAAAGTTAAAAACAGCTACACCACCAGTCAAAAGCGGGAAAAACTGCTGGCTGATTTTGAGAAAAACTACAAACAATACGAGGGCCGCATTCAACCCCGGATTTACGATGTCAAATACGATATCGATCTGTACCCCGAAACCCGCGCATTGCATGTAAAAGGAAAGTTTTATGCCTGGAACCGATACGACCGGCCTATCGACACGCTTTTTGTCAATGTGCCGCAACACGGCAAGTTTGCGTTTCAAAGTCCGAAACTCTCCCTGTTGTTGGACGACTCGCTGGTCAACTGGCGCATGTACCGTTTTGAGCCGGCGCTGATGCCTGGCGACTCCATTTTGATGGAATTCCAGACAGATTTTGACCCAACCGGTTTCGACAATCAACTCCGCTGGGGCCGGATCGTACAAAACGGCACCTTTTTCGATAATTCTGACATTATCCCGGTTTTTGGTTACCAAGCGGGTTCTGAACTCACGGATAAGAATACCCGGAAAAAATACGAGCTGCCTGAAAAAAGCCGGTACCCTGCACTCAACCGCACCGATACCCTCAATCGCATGGCCGCCTACATCAGCCCGAACAGCGATTGGGTAAATGTGGAAACCATAATCCGCACCGCCCCCGATCAAATTGCCATCGGTCCCGGCTCGCTGTTGCGCGAATGGGAGGAAAACGGCCGCCGCTGTTTCCATTACAAGATCGACCACGCCTCCTTCAATTTTTACTCCTTCCTCAGCGCCCGGTATACCGTGACGCGCCGCGAATGGAAGGGTGTAAAACTGGAGGTTTATCACCATGAAAAACACACGTTCAATGTGGAGCGTATGCTCAAAGGCATTCAAAAATCACTGGAATATTACACCGCCAACTTTGGGCCATACTACCACAAGCAATGCCGGATCATCGAGTTTCCGCGCTATGCGCAGTTTGCCCAATCATTCCCTGGCACCATGCCTTTTGCCGAAGGCATTGGGTTTATCCAGGATTTCAAAGACCCCGACGACGACCTCGACCTGATGTTTTACGTGACCGCTCACGAGATCGGGCACCAATATTGGGGCCACCAGGAATGCGGGTCGTACATGCAGGGCAGCGAAATGCTGGTGGAAACCTTTGCCCAATGGAGCGCACTCATGGTGATGGAACACGAATACGGGAAGGACCAGATGCGCAAGTTCCTGAAATACGAGATGGACAAATACCTGCGTGGCCGCGGCCGCGAAACGCTAAAAGAACTGCCGCTGGCAAAATGCGAAGGGCAGGGCTACATCTACTACAACAAGGGTAGTGTGGCGATGTACTACCTCAAAGAAATGATCGGCGAGGAAAATGTGAACGCCGCGCTCCGCGATTTTCTCGAAAAATACCGCTACGCAGAACCGCCCTACCCGGTCAGTCTTGATGCCATCGATGCCTTTTACGCCCACACGCCCGATTCGTTGCGCTATGTGGTCAAAGACCTGTTCGAAGACATTACCCTTTTTGAAAACCGTTGCCAGGAGGCCAGCATGAAAGAATTGGAAAACGGCAAATGGGAAGTAACCGTACAGATTGAATGCCATAAAATTAAAGCCGACGAGCTGGGTAAAGAAACGGAAGTTCCCATCAACGATTACATCGAGATCGGCGCGCTGGCCAAGCCGGCTTCCGGCAAAAAATACCGCAAGGTTTTGTGCCGGAAACGGGTGAAAGTTACCCGGCAAAACAACACGTTCACATTCATCGTGGATGAAAAACCGGAAAGAGCCGGCATCGACCCCTTTGGGTTGTTGATTGACCGGAACCCGGAAGACAACATGAAGGACCTGTAACCCCGACTGTTAGTCGGGGTAATGAAAGACTTGTAACCCCGACTGTTAGTCGGGATAATGAAAGACTTGCAGCCCCGACTGTTAGTCGGGATAATGAAAGACTTGCAGCCCCGACTCTTAGTCGGGGCAAAACACACTTCTACGCTGAAAACGAAATCCCAATCCCTGCACCCGGGTACCAATGATTTTCAGGCTCTTCCTGGAAATACAGGAAATGCCGTCCTGTTTTAAGCGAGAAATCGGCGAGCGAGCCCGAAACGTGTGCATTGTCGCTCAAAATAATCGACCGTGCCGTGAGTAATTTATGGATCACTTCGTACTCCCGGTATTCGTATGAAATCGAGTGATCGCTATCGTTAATAAACAGATCTATCGGTTCTTCTATTTTTGATAAGCTTTCTATAGAATCACCATATAAAATCTTACCAACTTCGGCATATCGCCCGGCCAATAAGTAACCGGCTTCCGGATTGATGTCGGTACCCAAATACTTCCCCGGAAAGCCCTCTTCGGCATTTTTCAGCAACGCAGCGCACAGCAGCACGGAGCCCAGGCCTTTGTCCACCCCTGTTTCGATGACGAGTTTGGGTTTTAGCGCCCGTACAAAGGCGTACCAACCCAGACGGCGGCCGAACAGGATTTTTTCATCGGCAAATTTCCGTTGGGACGAGTTCCGCGTAGTTTCCAAAATATGCTCCCGCAACGCCGTGTCGTTTTGTGCTTCGTCGATGTACGCTCGCACAGTTTGATAGTTTTCATTCAAAACGGCGGATACGGTGAAACTCAGATAGGCAAGGTTGCTCTGGGTCAGCTTATATGTAAAATTGGAGGTTTCATTGGAATTGAAACCCCATTTGATGATTTGAATGTATTTGTGATTGAAATAGGTACTGGCCAGGTAAATGCGGCGTAAAAACCGAAACAACCAAATTTTCTTAAGTGCTCTTAAAAGTGACTTCATAATTAAACAGCGTTATACAAATCTATAAATGCCTGGTACCGCTCATCTTCCTGCAATACATCCGGATTCCCGATTACGATCACTTGCTCCCGCGCGCGGGTAAGCGCAACGTTCAGTTTCCGGTCGATGCCTTCGTTGGATAAATTGACCAGTTTGGCGAGCTGACTGCCCGCATGCACGCAGCAGGAAATCAGGATCACCTCCCGGGCGCCGCCCTGGTAGCGTTCCACGGTATCGATGGTTTGCGCATCGGGGTCGAGGCCGGCCTCGGAGATCGCCTGCCGGATCTGCGCAATCTGCGCCCGCCAGGGCGTAATGATACCCAGGCTGGTCTCCGGGTCCCAAGGCTTACCTTCGGCTGCCCACCGGTTTTTAAAATAATGCAGCAGTTCCGCGACCAGCCGGGCTTCTTCCGGTGCTGTTTTTTGATAGGGCAAAGCGTTTACCGCCCGCACCGGGATGAACGCCACGCGCTGCTTCAAGGCAGCCCTCCAGGGCTCGGGTAAGTCGACCTTGCTTTCCAGGAGTGGCAGGTGTTGCTTATGCGTGTGTTCCGGATCATCTCCAGCCAGGGTTTGCAGTTGGCCGTCGTAGAAATACCGGTTGGGAAAATCCATAATATCGGCGTGCATACGGCCTTGGCGGTAGAGTTGGCCGTAGTGCTCCTCCAACCCGTGTTGCTGGCAAAGGCGGTATAGCCGCTCAAAGTAGGAGTCGCGCAGATCGTACAAGCCGATGCCATTCAGGTCGGGATCGTCCACGCGGGTGAGTTCAGGGGCCTGCGCAGTGACCGCGGGGAGTTGCCGGTGGTCGCCGATAAGCACAAAATGCTCGAAGCGGGTGAGCAGGCCCACCAATTGGGGTTCCAAAATTTGGGACGCTTCATCGACCACCAGTCGCTGGATCTTTTTGATCGCCAGCAGGTTTTCATTGTGTGCAAAAGAAGCCACCGTGCTGACGATGATGCGCCGGGGCTCCAGAATAGCCAGCAGTTCGGCGCGGTTACCTGCGTTCACCGTATGGGCGCTGAGCAGTTGATCCCGAAATCGCTCAGCAGTGGAAAAGCGGGAACCGATGCGGAGGTACTGCTCCCGGATATTACCGCCCAGGCTGTCGAGTGCTTCGCAAATTTCATCCACTGCCCGGTTGGTGTAGGCCAGCAGCAGCAGGTTGTCGGTGGTTTCGCCCAGCACCCAGCCAGCCAGGTCGCGCAGCATGATGCTGGTTTTGCCGGTGCCCGGGGGGCCCCAGAGGAGGAAGAAGTTTTGGGATTGGGCGATTTTTGTTAACCCCACCCCCATCCCCTCCCCCAGCGGGGGGGGGCTTGGCCCCACCCCATCCCCCGGGGGGAGGGGGGCTTGATTATGGTGTTTATTTTTGTCTTCTGCTAATGAACCGAATTCTTTTTGACGAGATTTAACTGCTTTTCGGATTGAATTTAAGGTTTCGGGTAATTGATTTAGAACTTCAGCATTAGAGAAGCGAATTACTTTAAAACCCAATATTTCGAGATACTCCGTTCTCAGTTCATCCCATTCTGGTTGGAAATTGTGGATACTACCATCGATTTCTATTACGAGTCGAAATTCCAGGGAAACAAAGTCGGCGATAAAGTTTTCAATTGCATGTTGCCGACGGAATTTGATCCCATCCAATTGTTTATTCCGCAACTGCTGCCACAGTATTTCTTCCGCTTTTGTTTGCGATTTGCGCAGCCCCTTTACAAACGCCTTCAAATAGCGCCATCGATCTTCCGAAGTTTTATGGGGTTTACCAAAGGCTCCAACTTTCCCACCCGAAATGGTATCCCCCTCCCCTCGGGGGGAGGGGTTAGGGGTGGGGCCGGGGTCAAGCACCCGAGTCCGCAAGGCACTTCCCGCCCCCGCCCACTCAAACAGCCCCCGGTACATCGCCGTGAAACCCATGTCCAGCATATCGGGTTCAAGGTTCCACAGGGCGCTGGTTTCGAAGGGTTTCAGGTTGAACTGGCGGTAGCGGAGCTGCACCACCACCTGGTTTGCACCGAGCTCCGTAATGATGCACTTGATCACCTGATGATCCAGCACCGTGTCGGTTTCCGTTTCAGCGGGGTAAAGCACGGCGATATCACCGACGCGGAAATTGGCCAGCGGATTGGTCTTTTCCGTTTTTTGAAAAACAATGCAGGGATCGGCCTGATCTGCCTGGTTTTTTACAATTTTCAAATGGCTGAGAATGGCGTAGGCTTCTTGTTTTTCAGCAAAACTGCTCCGCCAGAGCGCGGCGTTGCCGTTGACGGTGTCGCTGTTTTCCTCGCCCACTTTGGCCAGCCACTGCTCGCGGGCAATGAGGCCGCAAAACGCGTTGAAGTATTTTTTTTCGAGCGGGTTTAATTTGCCGTAGGCGGCTTCAAACTGACCGAAGTCTCGCTGCAAAAAATCGCCCTTCGGCGCCTTATCAGCCCGCAGGCGTTGGAGCAAGGGTATATCCAAATCGCCGGGACGGATGGCAGCCAGCAGGCGTTCGATGCCCACGAGGTGATTGCGCACCTGCAAGGCCTCCCATTGCTCGGGCGCTACGGTGGGGGCGAAACGGAGTTGCTGCACATCCATGCCTGAATACAAAATATACTTGGCCGGGTCGGACTGGGCGCCGTACACCGATCGTACGAGCAGGTCGTAGAGCAGCGTCTGGGTGAAATGGCTGCGTTGGATGCCATAGGCATTGGGCCGGTAAGGGGTGCCGCTTTTCAGCTCGACAATAGCCGAACGGTCATCTTGGCGGAAAAACAAATCGAGGCGGCCCTGCAAGCCAAATTGCTCGCTGTAAAACGTGGGCTCCAGCACGCAATCGGCGGGATCAATCTGTTGCTGCGCAAAACCGCTTTGCGCCATGTATTTCAGGTTCAGGTAGTGTTTTTGGGCTTTGCCTAAAATTTCGCGCACCTTCCCGTCGGGCATCGGCGCAAACACGAAGGGATAGGCCTGGAAACTTTCGCGCAGCAAGTCCGTGTAATCGGCACCGGGTTGGGTTAATAACCGGTCGAGGAAGAGGTTGGCAATGTTTCCCAGTAAAATGGGCGGTGTTTGTTCGTAGGGCAAAAACTTTTTCACGAGATAAGCCAGCGGCTGGGCGCCGGCTACCTTGAAACACTCGGAAATCGCCGAAACATCCATCAGAAAATCGGGCTCCACCACAAAAGCCCGGGGCCGGTAGAAACCCTGCTGGTCTACGTCAACATCGAGCAGGTTGAGCGTGACCGGAAAACCAAACACCGTGCGCAGCAGGCGGATGGTGGGGTTGAAGCTGTCGTTGCGCTCGGGCAGGTTGTAGCGCACCCGCACCGGCTCGAAGGGGTTTTCTTCGTCGAAGGCGAAAAAAAAGTGCTGCTCCGGCTCGTCGCGCACGGCCACTACGCGGGCGCGGGCCTTGTAGTCCCAGATTTCGGGCGCTGCAAACTGCCATTCGCCCTTGGCCGGAAAATGTTCCAGCACATCCGGCGGGATAGCGGTTTTGCAAAAAATCAGAACGGTTTCGGCAAGTGCCTGCACACCGAGGCGCAGGTGTCGATCTTCAAGATTTTGCTCTTGCCCGGACCGCACCCGCCCGGCAATGCGGCGGAAATGATGGATGCGTTGCAGGGTATCGGGTTGTATCTGAAATAGGTGGCCGGCATAGCTGATGCGCGCAAAAAGCGTACTGAAGGCCAGCTGCTCCTGCCGGGTGGCTTCGAAGAACAGGCGTTCCAGCAAGGCGGCCAGGGCCAGCACTTTTTCCCGCGGCGCCCAATGGGGATGCGCGGCAACTTTTACCAGTTCGCGGTAGAGGAGTGGAGCAGCTTCGGGTGGCATTGGGCGAAGATAGGGGTTGGGGAGGGAAGCCCTCAATTTACAGCATGATGTCTCGTCCTAAAATAACTTTACAGGTTTAGAGATAGTCCTGCCAGGGCTTTACGGGAAAAAACAAAGTCCTGCGGGGGCTTTACAAAGTTAAGCCCAAAAAGCCTCGGAGCAGTGTTTATATTATAGCAGGAGTTGAATTTATAGTTCTTTGACATAGGTTTCCAACGTTTGGCTAATGTGCCGTTTTGAGCGTGTGCTTGAATTGGTGTGAGGTAATCACAGCTGGCATGGGGTCTGGAATTGTTATAGTGGTAAACCGCGTAGTCAATGGCTGCTTGAGCTTGTTCGAAAGAGTCGAAGGTTTTGTCCAGGTTCCATTCTTGTTTAAGGATTCCATTGACACGTTCGGCCAGTGCATTTTCGTAAGGGTCACCGTTTTGAGTCATGCTGATTTGGCAGGTACCGGCTTTGAGCACATTGACGTAGGCCTGGGAGCAATACTGAATACCCCGGTCGGAATGATGCATAAGTTGCCGTTCGGGGAATTGCCGTTGAGCCAAGGCTAGTTTTAAAGCATTGACACAAAAAGCAGCGCTTAGGGATTCACTCAACTGATAGCCAACGATCTTTCGGGAATAGGCGTCGGTAATCAGGATGAGGTAGCAAAAACGTCCACTTACAGCGATGTAGGTGATATCGCTAACCCACAATCTTTCGGCTTGCTGGGGCGTAAATCCAGCCGCCAGGTTAGGGTATTTTTTAAGCCAATGCCTGCTCTGGGTGGTCGTAACGTACTTTTTTCGGCGCCGGATGAGCAAATCGTGCCGGCGCAACAAGCCGAAAAATTGATCGCGACCCAGTTGAATGCCGTGTTGTTGCCATTGCTCCAAAAGCAGGTGCATGAGTTTACGACCACCGGCGCCGGGTGTGAGCCGACGCTGCTGGCGCACCAGGTCCAAGATCAGGCCTTCTTCAAGGGCCTGCTGATCGGTGCGCCACAGGTGATCATAGAAGGCTTGTCGACTTTTTCCCAACAGCCCACATAACTTGCCTAATCCCGTATCGTGATAAAATGCCTTCATTTTTTTGACCGTTGGGAACCAGACTTTTTTCGAATATCAATGTGGAGTTGCTCCTCAGCGATGTCGATCATCGTCTCCAAGGCTTCCACTTTTAACTCGAGGTCTTTAATCCGTTTTTGCAGTTCCTGCTCTTTGGAAGTACGCGCCTTTACCTTTGATTTTGCCATAGGTGCCGTGTCGGTTGTTCGCTCAAGTTCGCAACTCCGCCGATACCATTTGACAAATTCTCTGACAACGCCTTTGTCATTTAATCCATACTCCTCGGCGGCAACTGCGTAACTAAAGCGTCCCGAAAGGTACTCCAATGCAACTTTGCGCTTGAAGTCGTTGGGATAGCGATTGTAGTTTTTTACTTTTTTAATCCTGTTCATCGCTTTACACTTCGTATTTGTGTAAAGTCATTTCAGGACAAGACATGAGGAGGTTGATGTTTTTCCAATTTTTCTTTTCCAATTTCAGATCCTGAGTTTCTCTGAAAATCAGTGGGTTGGCACCATTTTTCAATTTGAAATTGGAAAAGAAAAATTGGAAATTTGAAAAGTTATCCACCGCTTGTGGTTACAATGAAGTGCTTTGGCTTTCCTTATCCGGGAATCAAGCAGACTATTCCCAGTTAAATAGTAAATTCAAAATACCCAAAAATTGATATAACAATTATGAGAAATATTTACCAATGCTTAACTCTTTTAGCACTACTAATTCATTGTAAAAATGAAACTTCTAAGGACTTGCAGCAGGACGGTATGCGGCATACTGATTATACGTTGGAAAATAGTCAAGTTAGGGACACTTTCCCTAACTCAATAAATAAGCACCAAAATACTGTTGACTGTGGAGAGGTTAATGCTGATAGTCTATTCTATCTGAGTAAAACTCTTGAACGCCGTAAGATCAGATATACAGAAATGAAACAAAATCTCGAACATTCTTCTTTTTCAATAATAATGAACTTCGAATTAAATAACTTTTTTAAAAGACATCCTTTTGACATTATTGAAGAAGAAATAGATTTCGATTTACCAGAATCTATTGGATGGTATCAAAAATTATTGAAAATTGACACGAAAACACTTCAAGATATTAATACAGAAGTTGTTTATTCTACCAATATAAATGGTCAAAGCAAGAATCTTAGTTGCAGCTTGGCAATGTTAGGATTGCCAGACACTTTAGGGATAAACTACGATTTTATACTTTTCAAATACTTACAAGGTAGTACTCCAGTACATTCCCTTCATGTTTTCAAAAAACATGTATACGGTGTGCCTTGGAGAGTTTATTCGGTTAGAAATAGTAATGATGGTCATATAATTATTTTGACATTTTATACTCCTGGATCAACAGGTTCAATGTTAACCTATGATGACTTGCTTATTTATAATGTTAACTCAAATAATGTGATATATAATAGCTTAGTTGATTGAATGGAAAAGGCGTAAAAGCAAACATCTATTTATCGGCATTATAGAGTCCTGATATCTAAATTGTTCAAAACGTAATCCGTCATTTAGATCCGACAATGCTCACATACCGCAAACAAATCCCGGCTTACGTATGGTTTAATCCAACGAAAATCGTCTCTCCTCTAGGGAACTAATCCTTCGAGAGGTTCAATTTGAAATTTGAAAAGAAAAATTGGAAACTGGAAAAGTTATCCACCGCTTGTGGTTTCCCGGTAGCGCTCAGCCCTTCCCCTCCATATCCTTCAAAATCCGCTCCAGTGTCCGCACCTTTTTCTGCAGATCGGGCAGGTTTTTGAACACCACATAAGCCCGCACGTAGTCGTTGTAGTCGATGGCAGGAGCGCCGAAAAGCGCCTGATCGGGCTTTTTAATGGAGGAGGCGATGCCGCTTTGCGCCTGAACGCGCGTGCCGTCGGCGATGGTCAGGTGGCCGGCCACGCCGGTTTGGCCGCCGAGCTGCACGTTTTCGCCGATCTTGGTGCTGCCGGCCACACCCACCTGGGCGGCCATGACGGAGTTTTTGCCCACCTCCACATTGTGGGCGATGTGCACCAGGTTGTCGATCTTGACGCCGGTGTGTAGGGTGGTACTGCCCAAGGCTGCCCGGTCGATGCAGGCGTTAGCACCAACTTCGACATTGTTTTCCAAGACTACATTGCCCACGTGGGGCACTTTTTTCCAGGACTTGTCTTCCTGCGGAGCAAAACCGAAACCGTCGGCGCCGATAACCGCGTTGGCATGTAACACGCAATTGTCACCGATCACGCAGCTGTGGTGGATGCGCACGCCGGGAAAGAGTTTGCAGTTGTTGCCGATGCGCACGTTTCGGCCGATGAACACCTGCGGGTAAATCGTGCAGTTTTCGCCAATGCTGGCGCCTGCTTCCACCACGGTGAAGGCACCCACCGCGGTTTGCGCACCGACTTGCACATCGGGGTGCACACAAGCCTGCGGGTCGATTTGCGCCGGGGCGCCGTTGGGCGAAACGATATCGTTGAATTTTTCCAGCAGGTAAGCCAGACTGCTCCGCACATCGTCAACCCGGATCAGGGTGGCCGCGATGGGCTGCGTTGGCCGGAAGGTCTTGTTTACCAATAATATCGATGCCTTGGTGGAGTAGGCGTACGATTCGTATTTGGGATTGTCGAGAAATGCAAAATCGCCTTCCCGGGCCTCCTCGATGCGTGCGGGTTGCCGAACGGTAGCGTTTGGATTCCCTTCCAGGGTACCGTCAAGAAGTTGGGCAAGTTGTGCAGCCGTAATGTCCATGCCGGGAAAAAAATTGGCGTTTTTGTAAATAAAAAAGTCTGTGACAAAAAGTCGGGCAAAGGTAAGGATTAAGTCGAAAGTCCACTGTCGAAAGTGTACATAGCCCGGGAATGTTGTTTTCAGCCTTTAAGGCTAGCCCCCAAAACATCCAGCAGGGCCTGGGCTTTAAGCAGGCATTCCTGATACTCCTGTTCCGGTGTGGAATCGTAGACAATGGCGCCGCCTACCTGACAGGAGAGATATCGGCTGGCTGCGTTGTACAAAATGCTGCGAATGACCACATTAAAGTCGAAATCGCCAGCCGGCGTGAAATATCCCACTGCACCTGAAAACAATCCCCGCCGGCTGCGTTCGTAGTGTTCGATCAATTCCATGGCCATCACCTTCGGAGCGCCGGTCATGCTGCCCATCGGGAACGTGTCGCGAATGGCGACTACCGGCTGTGTGCCGGGCCGCAATGCGCCGGTAATTGTGGAGATCATTTGATAAACCGTCTGGAAACCATAAATGCCGAACAACTCTTCCACCTCCACCGAACCGGGCAGGCAGTGGCGGGCAAGGTCGTTGCGCACCAGATCGACGATCATCACGTTTTCAGCCTGATCTTTGACACTGGTCCGCAGGGCTTCGCGTATGCGTGCATCTTCAGCCAGGTCGGGGTGGCGGCGGCGGGTACCTTTGATGGGTTGCGACACCAGCCTGTCGCCTGTTTTGCGCAAAAAACGCTCGGGACTGGCGCAAAGCAGGTAATGGGCATGCTTGCGCAAATAAGCGGCAAACGGCGCCTGCGCGCGGGCATTCAGGCGTTCAAAAGTTTGCAATGGGTTTAAATCTGAACTCTCGGCATAAAACTCCTGACAAAGATTCAACTCGTACACGTCGCCTTCCATGATGTGCCGGCGGATGGCTTCCACGGCTTGCAGGTAGTCGGCTTGCGGCAGGCGGGGGTAGAGCAGCCTTTCGCCAGCAGGTACACTGGCAGGCGGATGTGGTGTATTTTGAATGGCCGTCCAGGCCCGTTCCGGAGCATCATTCCATGAAAAAACGGTGAGCTGATTCAGGTTTTCGCTGGTTATCCCTACCACAATTTCCGGTTGAAAAAAATACAGGTCGGGAAGGCCTATTCCGTCGTGGTTTTGCGATCGGAGGGCTTCCACTTCATTTTTCAGGTCGTAGCCGAAAAAGCCAAACAGCCAGTCCTGTTTTTGTTTGGCGAAAGCCTGCAAGCCGGGAAATGCCTGCCCGGATGTTGCCTGGAAACTGTCGACAGCTCCGACCGCCACCAGACATTCCCAACTGCGATGTTTTTGGTGGGGGTAGCCGTTGCTGTCGAGGTACACGCACACCGGGTACCCGGCGGCCCAATGGAGGAGTTGGGTTTTGGCAGATGCCAGGTTATTGATTTGGAAGTGGGCTACTTGACGCATACGGCTAATGAAGATACAAACATAGGCGCTCTGCCCGGGGGACTTGGGGCGCACAGTGCCCTACTCAATTGACGGCAGCTTTCTTTTTAATTTATTCTCTTGGTGTATTTTTCAACGAATTCTGAATTAAATCTGAGATACCGAAAATAATTACCTGCCAATTCATTAAGTCTTTCATTATTCAATGGAATATGACCATATCCGAATTTATTTCTTAACTTCTTAACAAATTGAATGTCAGCATCTTTTTGATAATCGTCTTCCATATTTTCTTTGGAATAGAAATTTATTACCCATCTATTATCATAGCACAATTGCTCAATTGGAAACCAACCGTTGTAATATCCGATTGATAGAAATTCATTCAAATTTTCTCCGATTATCCAATTGTAATCCCGCATTGAATCCCCAAAATTCATTGGAACGGTCATTACAATCGGCTGTATTTTCTCTGATATTTCCAAAATACTATAATGAACGCCATCGCCTCCTGTTGTTGCAAAAACTTCTGTATTTATGGGCGAACTATCATATCGAGACGTTATGTCATTTATTGGAATCATTCCTGCATAATCGAAATAGAGACTTGGAAACTCACTCTTTGTCTCAGTTGCCAATTCTTCGACAACTTTTCTAAATTCCTTTAATCCGATTATTTGTACGCTGTTCATTTTTATAGTTTTTGCCAACTTTTTTACATCTAAAAAACCAGCATTGCGGCTTTTACTTTGTCTTGGCCTTGCACCGGATTCTGTGCGCAATTGCGGATCAAGGCACGCGAGTTACACCGATTCCCTCCGGCCAGGCGAGCGTCCGGGCTTCTTCCGGGCTGGTTTTCCAAAGTTGGGCTTTCAGGTCCAACAGTTTTTCTTCAAAGGCCCCCCGACGAATGCCCAGTGTAAGTTGAACGCCCGTGTCGGTGTAGTTTTCTTCCAGCGTTTCCAACTGGAGTTTTTTTATGGCATTGATCAGGTCGGGTACCTGGGCATAATTTGCCTCGAGATCGATGTTTTCAAAAACAATTTTCTCTATAATTTCTGCTTGTCCAATCGCATCGGCAGCACTTTCCCGATATGCCTGAATGAGGCCGGATGCACCGAGCAAGGTGCCGCCAAAATAGCGCACCACGACCACCACCACATCGGTGAGTCCGGCAGAATCGATCTGGCCAAGGATGGGTTTCCCGGCGGTGCCGGAGGGTTCGCCGTCGTCGTTGGCACGAAAACGCAGGCCGTCGAGCCCAAAGCGCCAGGCAAAACAATGGTGCCGGGCCTTGAAATGTTCCTTCCGGAGCGCCTCCACCCGGGCCATTGCTTCTTCCTCCGAGGTGCAGGGGTAGGCATAGGCAAAAAACTTGCTTCCCCGGTCTTTGAATGTGCCGGTGCTTGGGGCGGCAAGGGTATGGAAGGAGTCGGGTACGGGTGTCATGCTGATTTTGGTTTCCCACCGATGAATCGGTGGGCTAAGAATGGTTCATTTTGGGGTTGGGATTGATGATTTGTTTTGCTCGGAGCAGGTTGTTTGATCTGGGCTGATAACATTGGGGTGACATGTTTTTGTTTTTTAAAAAGCAGAAAATCAATCTTTTGCAATCAAATTAAGTTTCAAAAAATGTGTGGTAGTCGGACTTAAGGTCGGCAAATTAGTTCCAACTTCATGCAACTCGTTCATTAACCTCAATCAGCATGCATGCGTGAAGATTTTTTACATTTTCTCTGGCGTTGGCGCCGTTTTGATGCGCAAAATCTGCAAACCACGGATGGTGAAATCCTCGAAGTGCTGCATCCCGGCGAGCTGAACCAGCATGCCGGTCCCGATTTTTTCAATGCCCGCATCCGCCTGGGCGAAACGCTCTGGGCCGGAAATGTCGAAATGCATCTCAATGCTTCCGATTGGCTTGCCCACAACCATCATACCGACCCTGCCTACGACAATGTGGTTTTGCATGTGGTACTCGATGAAGATCAGCGTTTACAGCGAGCGAATGGTGCAGCCCTCCCCTGCCTGGAACTCCGCCAGCGCATCCCGCCGGGTTTGCTCGACAAATACCACCGCCTGATGCATGAGCGAACCTGGATTCCCTGTGCGCGAACATACGCCGAAATTCCCGGGCTGATCCGGCAAAACTGGCTGGACCGGCTGCTTATCGAGCGCCTGGAGCAAAAGACCGCCATGGTGGCACAACTGGTATCGGCCTGCGGGCAGGACTGGGAAGAGGCCTTTTACCGGATGTTGGCCCGCAATTTTGGGTTGAAAATAAATACCGAACCCTTTGAAACGCTGGCGCAAATACTGCCCCGCCGTTTGCTAGCCCGCCATAGCAATAATTTGCTCCAACTGGAGGCATTGCTGTTCGGGCAAGCGGGCTTGCTCGACGAAAATTTTGCCGACGATTACCCCAAAACACTGGCCAAGGAGTACCGGTTCTTACGGCACAAATACGATTTACAACCCATGCCCGCCGGTCAGTGGAAGTTTTTCCGCCTGCGGCCTGCCGGATTCCCCACCGTGCGGCTGGCACAACTGGCAGCACTGCTGCACCGATCGGCACAGTTGTTCAGCGGAGTGCTCGACGCCCGGGATGCACCCGAAACCGGGCAACTGTTCCACATCGACCCAAGCGCATACTGGCAAACGCATTTCCGATTTGACAAAACGGCAGCCAAACGGGCGAAGCCGCTGGGCCGCGAATTTGTACATTTGCTGCTCATCAATACCGTAGCGCCATTTTTGTTTTACTATGGCCAGGTGAAGGGACGTGCAGAAATTCAGGACCGCTGTTTGCAGTTGCTTGAAGATTTGCCGCCGGAGTCAAATACGGTAGTTGCCACTTGGGCCGAGCTTGGCCAAAAAGCAGCCAATGCCAGTGACTCCCAGGCGCTCCTGCACCTTAAATCGCAATATTGCGACGCCGGCCGTTGCCTGGAATGCGCCATCGGAACCGCTATTTTACGCTGATTATGCCTCGATTTTTTGCGCACATTTTTTCTACCCTCGGCCATCCGATGCTGTTACTGACCTACGCCATGCTCCTGCTGATGGCGATCAACCCCTTTGCGTTTGGTGTGCACGACCTTGGCGATAAACCTGCCCTGTTGTTATTGCTTTATGTTTTTACAACCTCAGCGCTTATCCCCGGTATTGGCATTGCCGTGATGAAGCCCCTTGGGTTTATAAAAAACCTGGAATCGCCCGATCGTATGGAACGCATTGGACCCTACATTATCACCGGCGTTTTTTACATGTGGGTTTACAAAAATCTGGGTTCGGGCGGGCAGGTACCGCCTTTGTACCTGGTATGCGTGCTTGGCGCCACAATAGCCCTGTTCGGCGCTTTTTTGATTAATATTTTCACCAAGATCAGCGCGCACGCCACCGGCATGGGCGGTTTGGTGGGCATGGTTTTGCTGACTGCCTGGGTGTGGCCGGAGAGCAGCCTGCAGTTTACGCTGTTCGGTACCGGCGTGCAGCTTAGCCTTATTGCGGCTACTGCTCTGATCATTATTTTTGCTGGGTTCGTCGGCTCGGCACGGCTGACATTGAAAGCGCATGTACCGATGGATTTGTGGCAGGGTTATGCGGTGGGATTTGGGGCTGTGTGGGTGGCTTGGGGGCTTTTGTAGGGGCTTTGTTATTATAAAAGCAAAGAGGCCATCTCATAGGGACTGATTTACGATTTGGGATTTACGAATTACGATTAATAGCATCACGATAGTGCAGATATTCCACTTTTCACAAAGCAAATTAATCGTAAATCGTCTCTCGTAAATCGTAAATAATGACTTATGAGACAGCCTTTTGGTAAAAATTATACACCTCAGGCTTTACGCCGCCTTTAACTGTCCAATGCGCGAGCGCTCCAGTTTCTCAACGGCATATGCCCGATCAATCACCAGCTCATTTCCGCCTTTTTTATTTTTACCCTTCAGGGGCATTTCAAACATGGCGTCGGTCAGGATGGCTTCGCAAAGCGAGCGCAATCCACGCGCGCCGAGCTTGTATTCCTGGGCTTTCTCGGCAATGAAGGTGATTGTCTCGGGTTTGAATATAAGATCAACGCCTTCAAGAGCAAACAACTTCTGGTATTGCCGGACGAGGGCGTTGCGCGGTTCCGTCAGGATGCGGCAAAGTGCCGTGAGATCAAGCGGATCGAGGTGCACCAGCACCGGTAAGCGACCTACCAGTTCGGGGATGAGGCCGAATTGTTTGATGTCCAGGTGGTTGACATATTGCAACAGGTTTTCCCGGTCGATCCGTTCGTCCTGCTGTTTGCCGTAGCCAATTACCTGCGTATTGACACGCCGTGCGATCACTTTTTCAATACCATCAAACGCTCCTCCGCAAATGAACAGAATGTTGCGGGTATTCACTTTTACCAGTTTTTGCTCCGGGTGTTTACGACCACCTTGTGGTGGCACCAATACCTCGGCGCCTTCCAGCATTTTCAGCATGGCTTGTTGGACACCTTCGCCCGATACGTCGCGGGTGATGGACGGGTTATCTTGCTTGCGGGCCACCTTGTCGATCTCGTCGATATAAACGATACCGCGCTCGGCAGCGGGCACATCATAATCACAAACCTGAAGCAAGCGGGCCAGTATACTTTCCACATCTTCGCCGACATACCCGGCTTCGGTGAACACCGTAGCATCAACAATCGCAAAAGGCACATTGAGCAATTTGGCAATTGTTTTTGCCAACAGGGTTTTGCCTGTACCGGTTTGGCCGATAAACAGTACGTTGGATTTTTCAATTTCAACGTCGTCCTTATCCTCTGCCGGTTGGCCCAACTGTTTCAGGCGTTTGTAGTGGTTGTACACGGCTACGGCCAGCACCTTTTTGGCATCGTCCTGTCCGATAATGTAATCATCCAGGAAAGCCTTGATATCGCGGGGCGGAATCAGGTTCACCAGATCGCCAAAGCCGGATGATTTACCGGACCCACCGCTGTCGGCCTGTTCATGCCTGTTCAGTTCCTGATCGATGATTTCCTGGGCTTTTTCCACGCACATCTCGCAAATCTGGGCATCCATGCCCGAGATCAGGATCATAACGTCATCCTTACTTCGCCCGCAAAATGAACATTGGTGTGGATTCACTCGACCGCGTTTTAGCATTGTTTACTTTTCTTTTCTTGGATTGTTTCGAGCCAATACTTCGTCGACCAACCCGTATTCTTTAGCCTCTTCTGCGCTCATCCAGTTATCCCGGTCACAGTCCTCCGAAATTTTATCGTAGGGCTGCCCGGTGTGTTCTGCCAGGATATCGTACAGCGATTTTTGCATTTTCTTGATCAGCTTGTATGTGATCTCGATATCCGATACCTGCCCCTGAGCGCCACCCATGGGCTGGTGGATCATGACGTGGCTGTGGTAAAGGCAGCTGCGTTTGCCTTTGGCACCTGCGGCCAACAAAACGGCGCCCATAGAGGCGGCCAGACCAGTACAAATAGTTGCCACATCGGGAGAAACGTACTGCATGGTATCATAAATCCCAAGGCCATCGATCACCGAACCGCCCGGGCTGTTTATGAACAACTGAATGTCGCGTTTGGGGTCGGCACTTTCCAAAAACAACAACTGCGCCTGAACAATATTCGACACCTGATCCGACACCGGCAGGCCCATAAAAATAATGCGGTCCATCATCAGGCGGCTGAAAACATCAAGTTGAGATACATTCAGCTGGCGCTCCTCAATCACATACGGTGTCAGGTTGCGAAGGTTTGGGTGTGTCGACGGCGTACTTTTTTCAATGTACTTTTCGAGGTGCATACCACTCATGCCAAGGTGCTTGGTGGCATACTTTTGAAATTCATTCTTATCGAACATGTTTATATAGTTTTGAGGCAATTATAACAAGGATTTTTTGGGAAGGTTACAATCAGGCAACAGTTTCCCGAAGATCGGCATCTGCATTTTGCTCCTTTTCCGCTTTTTTGGTAATGGCATCCAGAATTTTATGAAATTCTTCGGAAGGAATCGCTTTGTCTTTTATGGTTACCAGTTCCCGGACAGCAGTAAAAATTTTATCCGTTTCCAGGTCACGCACCGTGTTTTCAACATCTTTTTCATCTTGCATCAGGCGATCAATACTGCTTTCGATAATTTCGTCCGGCAGTTGCGCCTGAAAATAGTTCCGCACTTTACGGGCATATTCGGCCCGGATTTCCTCTTTCGTTACCTCAATTTCGAATTGTTCTTTGAGCTGGTCGCGCAGCAAAGACCAACGGAGATTTTCAGCAAAAGCCTCGTATTCACCATCGATCATTTCCGGGGTAAGTTCCGGGTTGTTAGCGCCGAGCCAGCGTTTTAAAAAACTTTGGGGCAATTCAATCTGGTTTAACTCCAAAAGCCGCTTTTGAAAATCGCGCATGAGCAGCGCATTTGAGCGAATATCGTAGAAGCTTTGGATACCGGATTTCAGTTTGTCGATGGCTTCCTCCTGACCACTGAGAGGGGTGCCGAAGTACTTGGTGTAAAACTCATCGTTCAATTCGGCAATTTCCATACGCGATACCTCCTCAATAGTACCTTCAAACCAATCGCCGACCGTGCGGTCATCGTCATCCGGGAGGTTCAGGATATACTTCCGAAATTTTTGATCGTCCTCGCCCATTTCAATCAGACGCGCATTGAAGCGGATTTGGTCGCCTTTTTTCCGGGATAAAAATTCTTTCCGGAGTGCTTTGTCCGTAATGGTATCGACGTAAACGGTGATAGTCGTTTCCCAACCATCGGCTTTCGGTTGGTCGCCATCCAACTCGCGCGCGGCAATTTTCAGAATATCTCTTTCCTGAATATCGTCTTCCGGATTTGTACGGTTGCCCATACGCCGGCGAGCATTATCCAGATCTTGCTCGGCCAATGTGTCGAGGTCCGAAATTGTCAGGCGTTCAAAAGATTGCTTTTTGTCCAAACCCTGGACCTCATATGCGGGCACATAACCAATTTCGTATTCGACCGCATATTCATCCTCCATGTTGTCAATTTTGAAGGAATACCTGTTCTGGTTTTCGGTAGGCAAAGGCTGACCGAGCACATTGAGTTCGCTGTCGCGCAGGTAATTGTATAATTCTTCCGACAACATCTGGTTGATCGTGTCGCTGAAAATGGACGTGCCGAACATCCGCCGGACATAGTCCATTGGTGCATGGCCTTGGCGGAATCCCTTGATCGATGCGCGGTTGCGCACACGCTTTAATTCGGCATCAATCTTTGGCTTCAGGTCATCTTTGGTTAAAGTGACCGTAATCAGGGCAGAGGTGTTGTCAATATCTTTTCGCTGAACGCTGGGCATATTGAAGAAAGGGTGAGGAGTAAGAAAAGTGATACAGTGCGGTGGTCGTCAGAACATTTACCAATTGGAGAAATTACGCACCGTGCAGGTAAAAAAAGTGCGGGCGGAGGGACTCGAACCCCCATGCCTCTCGGCGCCAGATCCTAAGTCTGGTACGTCTACCAATTTCGCCACGCCCGCATGCCTTGAAAAAAGGAGTGCAAAAGTACGGCGAACTTCTATAAAAACAAATACATCAATCACGATGAAAACAGTTAATAAGCCTTAAATAGGTTTTGCTGTATGGATGTTTGCGGTAATTTTGTTAAACCTAAACAAGCGGAATAATTGTTGTTATTATAAAATAAAACAATCTGAGAACCGCCGGTTTTCAATAGACAGCATACTTTTTAAGCAGTAGGACTCTCATGGCGCAGGCAAAACCGATCTTAGACCATCCGGATGACACTACGCTCATCCAACGCGCATACCGGAATTTGCTCCGGTGTATGCCTGCTCCCTTAAATGCTGAGGATAAAAACAACATCCGCGCAGCTTTTGAACTGGCAGCAAAAGCACATCAACAGCAGCGCCGAAAATCTGGCGAACCTTATATTTTACATCCCATTGAAGTAGCGCGTATTTGTGTTGAAGAAATTGGACTGGGACCCACAGCAGTCGTATCAGCCCTGCTGCACGATGTTGTCGAGGACACCGATGTTTCGCTCAAGGAATTACATAGTCAGTTTGGCGCCCGGGTGGCGCTGATCGTGGACGGTTTGACCAAACTCGATGGCCTCCATGATTCGGAAAGTCCTCAGGCCGAAAACCTGACCAAAGTACTCCGCACGATGCTCTCCGACGTCCGGGTAGTGCTCATAAAAATGGCTGACCGCCTGCACAATCTGCGGACCATCAAAAGCATGGCGCCGCACAAGCAGCTCAAAATAGCGGCCGAAACCAGCACGATTTATGCCCCACTGGCACACCGCCTGGGTTTGTATAAAATCAAAACAGAGTTTCAGGATATCTGCCTCAAAATCACCCATCCGGATGAGTACCACGATATCGCGGACAAACTGGCGCTGACCCGCCGAAGCCGCGAACAATACATCGAGGCTTTCAAACGCCCGCTTGCAAAGGCTTTGAAAGAGCAGCTTGGGTTGGATGTTCAGATGATCGGGCGCCCAAAAAGCATCTATTCGATTTGGAATAAGATCCGAACCAAACAGGTCGCCTTCGAAGATATTTACGATCTGTTTGCCATCCGTATAATTATTGATGTTCCCCCTGAGCGGGAAAAGGTCGCCTGTTGGCAGGCTTACGCCGTTGTTACGGATTTCTATAAGCCCATTCCCGAACGCCTCAAGGACTGGATCACCAACCCAAAAGCCAACGGATACGAATCGCTGCACACCTCCGTAGTGGGCCCTGACGGCCGCTATGTGGAAGTCCAGATCCGCTCTGAGCGCATGGATGAGATTGCCGAGCGTGGCTTTGCCGCCCACTGGAAATACAAAGGTGTCCGGGGTATTGGCAACAAAGCCCTGGTGTTTGAAACCTGGCTGAACCAGGTGCGCGAGACCCTGGAAAATGTGCTTTCGGGTAGCCCGGTGGAGTTTCTGGCCGATTTTCAAAGTAACCTCTTCTCCGAAGAAGTGCACGTTTTTACGCCGAAAGGCGAAATGAAAATCCTGCCCGAAGGTGCCACTGCGCTCGACTTTGCCTTTAGCATTCACTCCGATATCGGGAGTACTTGCCGTGCCGTCAAGGTGAACAATAAGGTCGAGCGCATCCACTACAAACTGCAAAACGGCGATCAGATTCAGGTGATCACCGATAAAAATCAGCGGCCCAGCGAGGACTGGCTGAAACATGTCATTACCTCCAAAGCAAAGAATCGGATCCGCGCAACCCTAAAAGAAGAAAAACGGCAACTGGCTGCCCTGGGTCGCGAAATTCTGGAGCGCAAGCTGCAAAACATGCACAAGTGCCCGGTGGAAGAAAATGCCGATATGCTTACGCGGTGGTTTGGATTTCCCAACCGTTTGGAATTTTTCAGCGCCATTGCACTCGAACAGGTCGATCTGTCCGGGCTGAAATCCTTCCGGACCGATGGCCCCAAACTTATCGAAACGGAAGGGGAAAAAGCACCGCACAATGGTGATGGCGAACTCCGACCGGGGGACACCGCCCAAACAGCAAAACCGCTCAAACACCAAGCCAGTAAGGCCGACGTATTTATCAATGGTGAGCCAGGAACCTATTACGCCTATTCTTTTGCTACCTGCTGCAACCCCGTCCAGGGCGACCCTATTTTTGCTTACGTTGGCACAAAAGAAGGTGTAAAAATCCA
The DNA here is from genome assembly GCA_020636075.1 of Lewinellaceae bacterium. GTDB lineage: Bacteria > Bacteroidota > Bacteroidia > Chitinophagales > Saprospiraceae > M3007. The sequence goes on from JACJYO010000005.1 coordinate 209,066, forward strand.
CCGGACAACCTGCCCGAATGCACCATTCCTACTGGCCAACTACGAATACCGGGTACACAAAGCCGAATGGGGAGCCACGGTTAAAGCCGATTTTGTCGCTACCGTTCTGGTGACCGGCATCGATGCCGGGCCAGGGGTGATCCAACAGCTGACAGACCGGATTTCAAGTCTCGGAATCAACATTCGCTCGTTTTCCATTTCCGGCGAAGGGGGCTATTTTGAAGGACGGATATCTTTGGTTGTTGCCAACACCGATCAATTAAATCAGGCTATCATGGCGCTCAAAGAGTTCAAGTTTGTGGCCAATGTGAGCCGCATGGAATAAGCCAGCCACAGTGGTTTATGCACTTTCTGTTTTTCCAGCATCCTGCTGCGAAAAAAGACCATGTGCTATCTGAAACCATTTCTCCCGTTTGCCATTTTTATACTCCTTATTTCTGCCTGCGGCCAAGACCAATCACATGCGCCAAACATCCAGGCTGAAAAGCCAGCATCTGCTGAAGCGGAAGCCGATGGCGCATATTCAAACGCCAAAGGCATCCCGGAGCAAGCCGCATTCCAAACCACTTCTGCTCAACTCAATCACTGGGATTCCGTCAAAAAACTGATCCGCCGGGCCGAGTTATCCTTTCGCACACCCGATGTGCTGCAAGCCACCCTGGCCATTGAAGATATTATTCGGGCAAATGATGGTTTTGTTTTGGAAAACAAACTGGTCCAAAGCGTTTCCGGGCAATTCAACACACCAGTCAGCAAGGATAGCCTGATGGAAACAACTGTTTTCCAAATTACAAACAACCTTGTCGTACGCGTGCCGGCTCGACAACTCGATACTACCATTCGCGCCATCGGCCGTTGGTCAGAGCAACCCGACTACCGGACAATCACAGCAGAAGATGTGAGTTTGAAGGCATTGGAAGAGCAGCTCGCCCAACTTCGGAACCAGCAATATCAGACTGATTTACAGCAAGACATTGCCACCAATCCGGCTAAACTGCAGGATGTGGTGCAAGCACGCAGCAATACCCTGGCGGCCCGGGCAGCCGCAGACGCGGCATCCCTGGAACAATTGCGCCTTGACGATGCCGTTCAACTCAGCACGCTGACGATTACCTTGCATCAACGCCCAGTCACTAAAAAAGTACGCATTGCTCAACCGCCGCAACCAGCAGTTGCCTGGACACCCGGATTGGCTACCCAACTTCAAAAGGCCTTTTTGACAGGCTGGAGCGGCATTCAGACCTTGCTTGTGTTTCTGGTCGGACTTTGGCCGTTACTGCTCGGCGGCACGTTGATTTGGTGGACACTGCGCAAACGGCACCTCATTCCGGCATTGAAAAAATAAATATCAAAGCTCCTCCAGGTCTAGCTGATCCAGGTATGCCGCCATCAGCTGCCAATACTGGCGCACCTGTTCGATCATATCTTTTGTCGGGTGTTGGCGTAGTGCAAGCAGGGCAATTTTCAAGCGTACATTGGCCCGGTATGCTTTAAAAAACAAAAACAAGTGGTGGTCTTCATTTTTGGGAAACACATTCCAACGCCGGGTGTAGCCTTGCAAAAAAACATCGGCAAGTTCAGCATGCCCCTGCGCTTCGAGGTCCATACAGAGAAAGGCAAGTTCGTTCAGAATATCCGATTGGCGGTAGTGCGTGCTGAATTCGATGCAATCAAACACGGCCGGACCTTTTTTTGTCAAAAAAATATTCCGGGTATGCAAGTCTCCATGGCCATCCACCCAAAAGCCATCGCGCCGGCGTTCCAGCAGGCGTTCGCTGTGTTTTTCTAAAAATGCAGGCAGGTAATCGCGCCAATGTGCCAGCTTGGTGCTGGTGTGTGCTCCCAGTTGTTGCACGATATCTGCGCTAAAACGGAAGAGGTCGGCAAAATCCGACCAGAGTGCTGCCGGGTGAAAAGATTTCGAATCTGGCAGTAGCACCGATTGGTGAAACGGCACCAACACCTCCGCCAGTTGCACCATGTGTTGCCGGGTTACGGCCCCGTCGGCCAGGAGTTTGTCCATCTGCAGTTGGTTGTCCATGCGACGCATTTGCAAGGCATAATCAATAGGGGCTACACCAGCAGCTCCGATCGTAACCTCCCCGTCGACGATACCCACCGGCAACACATCCAAATACATTTCCGGCGCCAATCGCCGGTTTAAGCGCAATTCCTCCTGGCAGAAAAAATGGCGCTTCTCCAACGTGCTAAAGTCTAAAAACCCAAGGGTCAGCGGTTTTTTCAGTTTAAAAGCAAAGTCGGATGTAAGGATCACCCAGGAAATATGGGTTTCGACCAATTCAATATTCCCGCCACCTCCCGGTACAGCGCCGGTTTTCAGAATTGATTGTAATTGATCATCGGTCATGAATAGATCGAATGTATTGGTCAATTTTTTCAATTTGAGTATCCAATGAATCGGTATCCGAATGCACAACCAGCACCGGCGCCTCCCAGGGTTCATATGCATCGCGGATTTTCTCATAAACAGCAAAATCAGCCTCGCTATCGGGTCGTTTTTTTTGAAGCCGCTGCCGGATCACCGCTTCATCTGCCTGCACCTGAATCCGAACTATTGACACGCCGTTCTCCGCGGCCAATTCTTCAAAGGGCGCCCGGATATTCTTTTTGTAAAACGTGCTGTCGACAACTGCATTACCGCCAGCAGACAGCACGTTTTTGACTTTTCCCAACATCGCCACGTATACTTTTTCCTTGTCACCGGGCGCATATTTCCCCCGTAAACCCAGGTCATTCCGGATCAGGTCGCTGTTGATATGCACACCGCCGAAACGGGCCACATAGGCCTTGGCTAGGGTACTTTTACCTGAACCGGGGAGTCCGGAAATAAGGATCAACATAGGAACTTCAGCAGATCGTGAACAAAAAAAGCATATCAGGGTGTCGTTCTGTTTTCAAAGCTATGGGCTCCACTTGCCTTGTTGGCATGATCAAGGTTAGGGCGCCCGTTGATGCAGGTCGTTGGTCAGTAAAGATATTGATAGCTTTTTTGTCCGAAATCCATTTTGCACATGAATGGCGGCCAACAAATCGCAGCAATACTAAAAAATACAGGCATCCAGCACCTATTCACCCTTTGCGGTGGACATATCGGTCCAATCTATGTCGAGGCCGCCCGGGTCGGAATACGTGTTTGGGATGTACGCCACGAAGCAACGGCAGTGTTTGCCGCCGATGCCGTTGCACGGCTTACGGGCTTGCCGGGCATTGCTGCTGTCACCGCCGGCCCGGGAGTAACCAATGCCGTCACCGCGGTCAAAAATGCACAGATGGCTCAGTCGCCACTACTGCTGCTTGGCGGCGCTACGGCCACCCTGCTCCGGAACCGTGGGGCACTGCAAGATATCGATCAGGTATCCCTGCTACGTTCGGCGGTGAAATACGAGGCGCAGGCCCGGCACCTGCGTGAACTCCCGGATTTGCTGCGCCGCACCCTCCAGACAGCCTATATGGGCGTGCCCGGGCCGGTGTTTCTGGAGTTGCCGGTCGATTTGTTGTATCCCGAAGAAACAGTGCGCGAATGGTATGGCCGAAAAAACAAAAAACCTGTCGCGCTCAAAGAAAAACTGACCCACTGGTATATCAACCGGCACGTAAACCGGTTGTTTGCCGGCCGCCAGCCCAATTTATCCGGGGCAAATTTGAAAACGCCTGGCGATCTGCCGGATTTCACGGCATCAACTGTACGAGCGGTCGTCCGGCAATTACAACATGCGCAAAAGCCCGTCATGCTGCTGGGCAGTGGCGCACTCATCCGGCCGACCCTGGCAGCCGATCTTGCGTCGGCAGTAACGCACCTCGGCATACCGGTTTACCTGAGCGGCATGGGGCGTGGTCTCCTCGGCCGGGAAAGCCCCATTCAGTTTTTTCACCACCGGAAAGATGCGCTGCGCGAAGCCGACTGCATTATTTTGGCCGGCGTGCCCGCCGATTTTCGCCTCGACTATGGCCGCACGCTAAACCGCAAGGCAAAAAAAATCGCCATTAATCGGAGTCACCAGGACCTGCACAAAAACCTGCACCCCAATCGCGCCATTTGCACCGATCCGGCCAAATTTTTAGTCGCCTTAGCAAATGCTGCCGGCAAGTTATCTGCCTGGGCAGATTGGAAAAACACCCTGCAAACCCGGGATGCAGCGCGGGAAAAAACCATTACCGAAATGGCCGGAGAAGCGCTCCCCGAAATCAATCCCCTGGCTTTATTCCGCCACCTCGAACAGGCCTTGCCCGACAATTCCGTGCTGATAGCCGACGGAGGCGACTTTGCCGCAACTGCGGCTTATACCCTGCGCCCGCGCAAACCGTTGGGTTGGCTCGACCCGGGGGTATTTGGCACCTTGGGTGTCGGTGGTGGCTTTGCCCTGGGCGCCGCCGCCTGCTTCCCCGATGACTACATCTGGATTATTTATGGCGATGGCAGTGCCGCCTACAGTCTGGCTGAGTTTGAAACGTTTGCCAAAAACGGCCTGAAAGTTTGTGGCATTGTGGGCAACAATGGCTCCTGGGAACAAATCGCCCGCGACCAGGTGCACTTGCTTGGCGCCGATACCGCAGTTTCGCTACCCCGAACGGACTACGACCGCGTCGTGCAGGGCTATGGCGCTGCCGGCGAACGCGTTGACAGCCTGGAAGGTTTCCAGCAAGCTGTCGGACGAGCCAAAGCCAGTATGGACAAAGGCATACCCTATTTGATCAACGCGGTGATCGGTTCTACCGCATTCCGCAAAGGCAGTATTTCCATGTGATCCGCTCACTAAAAAACACTTCCTATGAACCTGCTCGAACGATTTCGACTTATTCTCCATATTCTGCGCTGGCGCCTTAACTGGTCCAAAAAAGACCTGGATTACCTGCCGGCCTCACCGGTTTCTTCCAAGTTTATCACGGCCCGAAAAGCAGCAGCGTTGATTCCTGATGGCAGTACCGTTTTTTCCAATGGACTGGCAGGCAATGCCCGGTGCTCGGTGTTTTTCTGGGCCATCCGCGAACATTTCAAAAAAACAGGTGCGCCGAAAAACCTGACCTGGATCAATGTCGGCGCACAGGGAGGCCGGGGAAAAGTCCCGGGCACCATCGAAGAAGTGGGTTTGCCAGGCTTGATGTTGCGCTACATTGCCGGCCACCTGGAAACCTGCAAAGCGCAGCTCCAAATGGCAGAAAATCAGCAACTGGAATTGCATACAATGCCGCAAGGGGTCATGACGCTACTCCTGGATGCCCAGATACACGGGCAAAACCATTTGCGCAGCAGAGTGGGCATAGACACATTTTTGGACCCACGCATAGGCAACGGGACCGCCCTTTCGGCCAATGCGCGCTCGCAATACGTAGCCGTTGATTCCGACGAAAAAGCGCTGTTGTACTTTTTGCCAAAAATTAAAATCGCGCTGATCAATGCACCCTACGCCGATGTCGAGGGTAATATTTATTTTAAAAACGCCGCCACCTGGACGGAGAACATCCAATCGGCGCATGCAGCACATGCCAATGGCGGGAAGGTTTTTGTAACAGTGAGCGACATTATCCCAAAATCGGAATCTGAAATAAGCATGCCGGCTTCCGAGGTGGATTACATCGTGATGCATCCCCACAACGAACAAACTGCCTCCATCCGGCAAAAGCGCTACTGGCCCATGTTTTGCCCCGGAGCAACAACGGATATGCACAGGGCTGCGCAGCAATTGCGCTTCATCAATAATTTTTTGAAAATAACACCGGTTCGGGGCGCTGTCGAATTTGCGCTCGCACGGCTTGGCGCACAGGTTTTTGCCGGAGCAGTAGCGCAGGGATCCATGGTAAACATTGGCGTAGGTTTCCCGGAGGAAGTCGCCCGGGAATTGATCGAGCAGGATCTGTCCGATCAGCTGTTGTTCACCACGGAGGCCGGTGCTTACGGTGGTTTACCGGCGCCGGGTATTTTTTTCAGTGCAGCCGTTGCACCGCACCACCTGGAATCTTCTGTCGACATGTTCCGGCGATACCAGTACACGCTCGATGTGGCCGTGCTCGGATTTTTACAGGTCGACAGCGCCGGCAATGTAAATGCCTCCCACCGGGGCCCGCAGCTGACAGATATTGTTGGTCCTGGCGGCTTCCCCGACATTGCCGCCGGCGCCAAAACCATTGTTTTCATCGGCACCTGGATGGCCAATGCGCGTTTTGAACTGCGCGACTCCACCCTGCAAATTGCACGTCCGGGACCGCATAAATTTGTGAAGCAAGTCAGCCACATCACCTTCAGCGCCCGCGAAGCTTTACGGATGGGAAAGGAGGTGTTCTACGTGACCAACGTCGGTGTGTTCGCCCTGACACCCAAGGGCCTCGAACTCCGGCAGGTTATGCCGGGTATTGATATCGAGCGGGATATTTTGCAAGCCTGTCCTGCCACCATCCACTTGCCGGAAAACGGGCAGGTGCCCATCGTTGAAAATTCTGTGTTGACCGGCGAAGGTTTTACGCTGAGCCTTAAAAAACCGCGTTTGAAAAAAATGGCTACTGCCTGAGCAAGAGTGTTTCTTTCAACAACTGGCGATTATCCAAATTGTAAACAAAAAACAGGTAGGCGCCGGGTGCAATATTTTCCATTGGAAATACAAAAGCACCAGCATTCGGTTCTGTAGTGATTTGCCGTATCCGGTTGCCCAGTAGATCGGTCAGCGTAAACTCCAGCTGCGCCCCTGCCGGGATGTTTTTAGTTTGCACAAAAAACGCCTCCGAGGAAACCGGGTTAGGATAAACCTGCACAACTTCCTGGGTTGAACCGAACGCAACGGCAATGATGCCTAACAGGGACTCACTGCCGTCGAGGTCCGTTTGCCGGAGGCGATAATAGTTTAGCCCGGGCAAGGGCTGGGCATCCATAAACTCGTATTGCCGAAGTACTGCAGAGGAAATAACGCCCGGAATTCGGGTCAGTTCGCTAAAATGAACAGCATCTGCAGCGCGCTCCAGGGTAAAGTAGGCGTTGTTGTGCTCCGAAGCAGTCGCCCAGGTCAACCGGATACCCGACTTTTCAGCGGTGCCCGAAAACGCCACCAGTTCCACCGGCAGCGAAAGGGTGCATGGGCCGGCATCATCACAGGCGGCCGGCATGGTCATATTGGTACAATCCGATGGGTTGATCAGGGTCATCAGGTCCGGCCCGCACGGGTTTGGCGACAGGCTCAGGCTGTAATTGGCGCCGGCCAATTCGTTTGCGTTCAGGGTGCGTTTAATGGTATTGTTGGAAATGGAGCGGTGCATGACAGCACTGGCATCGATAATGTGGCTGAGTTGATGGCCGTGCCCGAGTTCGTGAAAAGCCACCGATTGAAAATCGTACGAGCCGGCAGGCATATTCCCGGCATTGGGATTGTCACAATAGTACCAGGTAAAGCTGTTATTCAGGTTAACATCCACCTCCACTACCCACCAATTCCAGCCGGATGAAGAGCAGGCGGAATACCGGCTCGTAGTTTGGCCGAGAATACCGGAGCCAAGCGGCGAGCCCACATCAAACGTAACGATATTGATGCCGTCATCGAACGTGCCATTTACAGTAGTGGTGGCTGCTTCGATTTCCCAGTTGACACTCGAGGCGCAACGCCAATTGCGCAGGGCACGGGCAAAGGCGTTGGCAGCATCCTGGTTGCCGCTGCTGCAAAGCGAGGTGCTGAAGGTAAAGGTCATCCCACCTGCGGGGTTGTTTTCGACGATCCGGGCCTGGTATTTATTGCCGTCGCTATCCATCACATTGGAGTGGGCAAACTCCACCGTGAGCGTGCCACTGCTTGTGCCGGTTTGATTCATACTGTTCCGAACCTGGATGGTGCCGGTGCCCGCGCAACCGCTACTGAATGTCCGGGAAGGCACCATCACCACAATTTCATCATCGCTCCAGGAAACAATATCAAATGCCTCCGAATCGAAATAGCCGCTTGCTGTATTTGAATTTTGAAACCGCACCGCACCATTGGCGCCAGCCGTAGCGCCAAAATTGCTGCCCGAAATCGTCAGCTCCGACTGGGTGCCTGCGGTAAGACTGGTGGGTGTAAATGAACTGATCACCGGTGTGGCGCGCAGGTCAGGTTTGGACTCCAGTGGTTCGCCGGGAAGCAGGTATTCCGGTAGGCGGGTTTGCTGCCGGACGCGCTCCCGAAATGCGGTAATGCCGGAAAACGAGTGGAAGGGATGCCCCACATGATTTGTTGCCAGATCGTATTGGAAAAAACCATGCGGGGAACCGTAATTTTCCCAGATTGGCTGCGTCAGCGGCAAGTCGCGCTCGCTGGGCAACAGGCAAAACAGGCCAACATCACCCGGGCCATATTCGACCGATTCCGATACCCGGTGCATGGTGTTTCCGACAATTCCACCCTGGGTGATCACTTGCAACGTGCCTGTTGCAATCAGGTTTGCACCTTTAAAAATCCGGGATATCTGGATGGTATTGCTGGTGTAAATATTGTGGTGCTGATTGTCCCAGAGGGATTCACGGGCCAGCACCCTGCCCTCCACAATCAGTGCGGAGCGGTCTATGATTTCTTCAAACGGAAGTTCGTACAATTGTGCATGCAGCGGGGTATCCAGCAACACAAAAAACAGGGCAAGGCAGGAGAAAAATCGAAGCATCTTTTTAACGGATTATATATGGCAAATATATTCATTTCGGGAGCAACGGGCTATATCGGCGCCCAATTGAGCCTCAAGTTGGCAGCTCAAGGGCAGCAGGTACGGGCTTTGGTGCGCAACCCGGAAAAAATGAAATACATCCGGCACCCCAATATTTCCGGTGTTGAAGGCTCCTTGCACAAGGTGGATGCACTACAACAAGCCATGGCAGGCTGTTCGGAGGTTTACCATGTGGCAGCATTGGCAGGCGTGTGGCATCCTGACCCGCAGGCTTTTTATAAAATCAATGTGGAAGGCAGTCTGAATATCCTGGAAGCAGCCCACCGTGCCGGGGTGCGCCGGGTGGTGCTCACCTCCACCGCCGGGGTTATGGGCCCAACGCCGGATGGCAACCCGGTACAGGAACATACCAATGCCAACCCCAACCTGACGACGGCCTACGAACAATCCAAATTGGAGGCCGAGCAAAAAACACTGCACTATGCCGAACAGCACGGCCTCGAGCTGGTCATCGTAAATCCAAGCCGTGTATACGGCCCCGGCCAGTGGAGTGAAAGCAATGGCGTGACTAAAATGATCCGGGGGTATGCAGCCGGCACCTGGCGCCTTATTCCCGGCGACGGGCACAGCATCGGCAACTATGTTTTCATCGATGATGTGCTGAATGGCCACCTCCTGGCCATGGAAAAGGGCCGTCCGGGTGAGCGCTACATCCTCGGGGGCGAGAATGCCAGTTATATCGATTTTTTTGAAACACTGGCCCAACTGACGGGGCGCCGGCACTCCATGTTTCGCCTGCCACCAGGGGCCATGCTTGCGTTTTCGCATTTACAGCAATTTTTGGCCGACTCGTTTGGCCGCAGGCCGATGATCACGCCGCCTTTTGTGCGCAAATTTGTGCGGCACTGGCCGCTGAGCAGTGAAAAAGCGGAGCGTGAGTTGGGCTATACCATCACCAGCCTGGAGGAGGGAATCCGGCGCACACTGGCCTGGTTGGGCAGTGGACAGAATGACCGATTTAATTCAATATGACAATTTTCGCAATGGCCGCATCGGGGTTTTCAAACAACTCCGAGCTAGTTGCAAAAATCAGGTAAACCCCGCTGGCAGCGCGGCGCCCGAGGTAATCTCGTCCATCCCAAACAGCCTGCCCGCCGTAGGCTTTCCCCTCGTAAACAAGATTGCCCGCCACATCTGTGACCTTCACATTGGCATCATTGGCCAGCCCGTAAATGGCGATGGGGCCATCGTAATCGGGGCGCACAGGGTTGGGATAGGCGTAGGGTTTGGGGGAGTTGATTTTGGTGCCTTTCGTAGCCTCAGATCGGTAGGAGATGAGGCCCTTCACCGTACCGATCCAAACTTCTCCGGTGATATGGTCGATGGCGATATCGGTGATCGCATTGTCGAAGAGCGGGCTGTTCGTGCTCGTAAAATGCTCTTCCTGCACCTCGCCACTCGGCGACTGGACAAACACCCCGGTGGCGGTGCCGAACCACTTGCGGTTGGCGCCATCCACGGCGATCGTCCGTATTTCTTCGTTTTCAAAAAGGTAGCCGTTGAAGCCGTCCACATTTACGATCCGGCGCGAGCCTTTGCAGTTTACATCAAATGCGTTGCTTCCGCATTCGAAACTGACCGTGCCCTGTTGGGTACCCACCCACACATCTCCGTCGAGGTCTACTTCCACGCAATACACGGTATTGGATGGCAACACACTGTTGGCTGTGGTAAACACCCGGTACCGGTCGTCGGCCGGGCTGTCGATGTCGCTGCCGCTGTCGTACACCATGACCCCACCGTTGAAGCCCACAGCAAACCACTTGTAGCCATTCCGGTCTACCGCCACCTGAAGAAGATTGTTCTCCGGGGAGGCCGAAAAATTGCGCAACGTGCCGTCGGCTTTCAGTACGGCAATCGGCGCCGCAGCGTCGTAGTTGCAGATCCACAGGTTGCCGGCATCGTCGAACGCCATGCCGCCAATGGCCGTCCGGTTTGCTCCCGAAATTCCGGCATTTTGCAAAATAGAATTGTACTGGGTGTAGCATTTCGTTTCAGTGCCGCCCGCAGTGGCTTCCACCAGGCCGCCGGTAAAACTGCCGACGTAAAATTTATCTTCGAAGGGGTGCGGCGCTACACGCCAAAGGTCTTTGTCGCAATCGCCGTTTTTCAGTTCGGGGTTGGTTTCGCCATTAAATCGGGTCCATTGGTTGTCCGGATTGTAGATGTACAAACCGGCGCGGTTATAGGTCGCAGCCAGGTTCACATCAAAACCGGGCGTGGTCACGTAAACCGTTCCATTGACCACTGCAATTTCGGAGCATTGATGGGTGTGCGGGGAGTTGAAGCGAAAGCGGTCGCAGATGCCCGTATTGTCGTCAAAAAAGCGGAAATCGTCGTTCGCATCGGCCATCCAAAACAACCGGGAACCTTCCTCCACAGCGTACAGCGGCACCAACGACTCACAGGGCCCACTGATATCGTAGGGCTGCGAAGAACCGGGCGCCAGGTATTGTACCCGGCCGTTAAAATCTTTGCGCCAGCCAATGACCAGCCCCGTGGCTTCGGCGCTCAAAAAGGTAACTTCCTGAACCGGCTGCGTTCCCAGTGTGTCGATTGTAGCGCCGTCGTAGCGGCAGAGGGCATGCTCAAGGCCGATAAACAGCCGGTTGTCATAGGCATGCAAGGCGTTGACCGTGCGCCCCTGCGGCAGTCCATCCAAGGTACCCAGCAGGCGCCAGCGGCTGAAGTCTGCCGGGTTGATATCATCGGTCGGCAGGCGGTACAGGCCCTCTTCGGTGCCGGCGTACAAATTATTTTGAAAAACTGCGATCGAGCGGATGGGCAAGCCCGTGAACACCGTGTACTCCACTTCTGCCGCTTCGAGGTTGATTTTCAAGATTCCGAAACCACAGGCTAGGTAGGCGTTTTTTCCTTCGAAAACGACGTCGTAAATCTGCTTGTCGCCGCTGATGTTCACATTTTTTTGAATAAACGGCATGTTCACCACAGAGCCGTCGGCGGCATTCCACAGGTCCAGATTGCTGTTGGCATAGCTGATCAGCAAAATATTGGCGTCCTGGTTGAAACGGATAAAATTCATGCCCACGTCACTCAGGCCTTCCACCTTGGTGATAAAACGCGGCGAACGGTCGGCCTTATCCAATTCAACAAGCGCCCATTCGGTGGCGTAGTAAACTTTGGAACTGCTTTGCGTAACGGAAACCGCCCGTTGCCAGGGCAGGTGTTGCCGCCACTCGCCGATGCTGATGGACGGGAAGTTGATGTTTTGCGCAGCAATAAATTGGCTAAAGGAAACAGTGCACAGCGCGAGCAATAAAACAGTGGAGCGAATCCGGATGTACATGGTGAAACGTCTTGAAATGGTCAATCGTAACTGGGTGTAATGGTGCGCTATCCCCGAAATGGGTTGCCCGGTGAAATGCCCGTATTAGCACTAGCTGCGGTACAGGCTGCTCCCTTCCAGGTATTCAAACACGGCATCGGGCACCAAATAGCGGACAGATTTCCCCGTGCGCAAACATTTGCGGATGTAGGTAGCGGAAATGTCGAGCAGCGGCGCCTCGCACAGGTGAATGCGCGGGTGTTTAGCCCAATCACCCAATTCGGCTGCCGGGCGCTTGTACACATAGATGTCGAAATTGGCCACCAGCAACTCATAGCTTTTCCAGAGGTGGAGCGTCGCCAGGTTGTCGCCGCCCATGATCAGGGCAAACTCGCGCTCCGGGTATTTTTCCTTCAGGTGCGCAAGCGTGTCGATGGTGTAGGAGGGTTTGGGCAGGTTGAACTCGATGTTGGAAGCTTCCAGGAGTGGGTTGTCGCCAATGCCAAGCCGCACCAGGTGCAGGCGGTCGTAGTCGCGGGCGAGCGATTTTTTTTCTTTCAACGGATTTTGCGGGCTTACCACCAGCCACACTTTGTCGAGATCGGTTTGGGAGGCCATATAATTCGCAATGATCAAATGGCCGATATGGATCGGATTGAACGAGCCGAAGAATAAGCCGATTTTTGACATGGGCGGGGACTGATCAACCTTTTTTAATATTCCGGTCTTCCTCGCTGACGCGGTTCAGCAGCTCGTCGACGCGGTACATTTCGTCGAGGGTGTCGTCCAGAAAAAACTCGAGATGGGGCACGCGGCGCATGTGCCTGCCGATTTTGGCGCCCAGCGCCTGACGCAAGCGCGGGTAGTTTTCTTCCAGTTCGAGAATAACTTCCTGTTTATTTTCGGTGCCGTACACGCTGATGTATACCTTGGCGATCAACAGATCGGGCGAAATTTTGACCTGCGTGACCGTTACGAGTTTGTCGCGGCCGTAGATAAAACTGCCTTCCTCGGTCAGGATCATGCTGAAATGGCGGCGCAGTTGCTCGGCGACTTGTTTTTGGCGTTTGGTTTCCATAACGTACGATTAAATCAGTCCAGTGAATATTTTCTTAGCGTAATATGCTTTGTCTTTAATCCGAAAATTAAACTAACCGGAATCAAATCCGCATTTTTCAGCGTTTCGCCGAAGGCGAATCAGCGGTATCCGCGTTCCAGCCCCTCTACGTTTAGCACCCGCAATTGGATTTCCGATCGAACAGGAATTGGAACGCGGATGAGGCGGATTCGCCTTCGGCGAAGACACGGATTTTCGCGGATTTGATTCCGGCCAAGGCAGTTCCGGCGATTAAAGTAAAAAGCACTTCTTACTCTTTGCGTGCAAAGGTAGGGTAAAACCCAGGCGGCCCGGCATATATTGTTTGTGAAATCCGGATTCGTACCGGTGAAACACCGCGCTGTTCGGTTAAGTTTCCCCGGGATGCGAAACTTTTTTGGTTTTTTCCGTGTTTGTACGGGTGCATTCCAAATAATTGTTGGAAATATTTGACAATGCGGTTGGATTTTAAGGATTGGGGCACTTATCTTTGCACCCGCTTTTTCAGCGCCTGAAAGATCCCGTAGCTCAGCTGGCAGAGCACTTGACTTTTAATCAAGGTGTCATGGGTTCGAATCCCATCGGGATCACATTAACTAGGAACGGCTTACATGCATTTTTGCATTGTAGGCCGTTTTTGTTTTGTGTATGGTTTGCATGCTTTTGGGGTTATTGGGGGCCAATTTGTCAGGCAATTTGCCTTACGATTCCTTTACATTACTAGTACATTTCCCGTATCTTTGCATTGCCTTCTCTGCATGAACTCCGACTCCACGTCGTTGAAGGGTATCCTTCTCAGTGCAGCGCGGGCTTTTTTTATTTATACCTTGTTGGATGCGGTGAGCGGCTTTTGGGGTTTGTAGAAGTTTTGGGAATTGCTGAAGTTTTTACTGTCGTACAAATCCACCACCAACGAAATCCGATCTTTCAAAAAATTGTAGTACCGCACTTCGCCTCGCTCGAAAACCCGTTGAATCGACCAGCAAAAATAGTCGGCCACATTTAGCAATGGCTCAACACGGTGGTTTTGGACATTGAAAACAATTTGCGTCGTGGCGGATTTCCGCCTGTTCTGTGTTTGTGCTTTCTCCAATGCCAGTTGCAAATTATGGTTCCGGGTAGTCTTGCCCCGGCTGGCAATATTCAAAACCATTTTCCCTTTTTTGTTCAGTTTGTTTTTTAACAGGTGGGAAAGCAGATCAGCGTAAAATTCTGCCTCTTTGCCATTGTGTTTGGTTTGGTACAACAATGGGATTTTTCGCCCAACGTAGGCTTCAAAGCTGCAATCTATCGACGCGATAAAATCGTAAAACACCTTGCGCACTTCCGGTACGTCATCGGTAGCATGGAAATAAAACCCGCCTTCCCTTACTTTCTTGTTGAGGCTTGGAATGTCGCGAAAATACGGGTCGGCAACAACCTGGTTTTGCAAGTCAATGATTCGCCGGCGCAAATCTGGCAACGGCTCCCGAAATTTAACCATGCCCAGAATAAAGCACTGCGAAACCCCGGCCTGCCCAATGATCGGCACTTTGCCTTTTGTGTAAAAGGTGGTGTCTCCGGCTTCATCCAAAAAACGGTGGTTGTCCAGAATCGCTTGCGGTGTCATTTCTTCTTTTTGTTTTCAAACTTTGGCGCCGTGTACTGCTTATAAAGTCCAAACAAAATACAATCCGACTCAACTCATTGGTAAACACATGTGGGCGGTAGTAAAGATCAACCGCTTTAACCTATTTCACCCCGCAATTCCTTTACTTTTCGTTCTGCCGGTTCAATAATTACTTCTACTATTTCGGATAGCATCGCCTCCGGCGTTTGGTAAGCATGAAGTGGCAATACCCAGGGGTACGGTTTGAAATGCTCGAACATGGCATATTCTCGTTGACCTTGTAGAATGATCGGCAAAACGGGCAAAGACGGCGTATGCGGCACAATATGGCTTAGTTCCTGTGGAATGCTTTTAGCGTCGGTCAAGTCGGCAATTACGAACCGGGACATTTTGGCCAATATGGATATCGTTTCGGTTAGATCTCGGCCGGCGGGTTTTTCAAAATCAAACAGAATAGGTAAATAATTCCGTTTTCTGAGTTCGTCTTTTAGGGCGTCTAAAACTGCTTTCCGTTCATCCGTAAATCGGCCTAAAATCAATACGGATTTTGACGTGATTGTATCAATTACATCTCGGATGTTTTGGTTATTAAGCATCAGGTAGATGAACTGCGCCATTTCTAGGTTGTCAACAGTTATTTCTGGCTCTCCTTCCTTAGTTAGGACTAAGTCCCTTTGAATAGCCCCTTGCTTTTTAATCCCCCAAGCTGAAATGCCATAAATTCTTGCTTTTTCTAAAATTGCTTTAGAAAGGTCAGTTTCTACTAAAACAGTCCTAACTAACCTTGCCTTTGTTAAGTTAACACCAGACAAGTTGGCATCAAAAATATTGGCATCGGTTAGGTCAGCATCAGTTAGGTTGGCATTAGTCAGATCAATACCGGACAAATTAGCGCCAATCAATTTTGCACCCGTTAGATTAGAACCAGTTAGGTTGGCACCATACATATCATAACCATAAAACCGATGGTTGACTCTCGAAATATCCTCACCATAATGTGATAGCGGGTCGGTTTTCGATAAGTAGTTTTTATAAAATTGACGGTTAGCGTCAGGTGCCCAAGCCAAAGTCAGGTTAGCGCCGGATAAATTAGCGCCAAATAAATTAGTATTGGTCAATTTAGCATTAAACAGTGTAACAAAGGTTAGATTAGCATGGGTTAAATCAACACCAGAGAGGTTAGCATATGACAAATTAGCTCCTGACAAGTTTGCTGCACGTAATACAGCGCCTTCAGTCCCACTTTCTGAAGATAGGTCTGAACGAGAGAGGTCAGAATCTGTAAGATTGGCCATAAACAGATTCGCACCAAAAAGGTAGGCTTTTGATAGATTGACCCCTGATAAGTTAGCCTCAGAAAGGTCGGGAAAAATATTTATGTTTTTCACTCTCCATTTATTCCATACCTCCACCCCAGATTTCAATATCGCCAAATGTTCCGCATTCGCCATAGTCTTTGAAGTTTTAGTCCAAACAAATGTATTTCGTTTTTCCCTTTAAAAAACCTCAAGGCCAGGCAAATACAAGTAGCGGAGCCCTCACAACCCAAACCGTATCCAATCCACCACCGCGACCGACCCCGACTCCCCCTGCGCCGTTTTTGCAACAAAGTACAAATCCTGAAGTGGCCCGTCGGCCGGCCAGTGGCGCTGCTCGATGGGCATTTTTATTTCGGTGTAAGCGTTCTCCGTTGTTTCTGCTTTTGCCTGCGGTATGGCTACCGATCCTACCAGTTTCCCTTCCGGCCCACTGAGGTGGAGCTCGATCCGACCGCCGGCAAGGGGCTTCGTCTGGTTGCGCAGCAAGGCCAGATCGACCGACGTAACACCGTACAGGTCGATGTGCTTGAACACAAAAAAACTGTGGTTGCGCAACTCCAGCGCAACATTTGGCTGACTGGAATGCGGCTTGATCCGCCGCACACCGGATGAAATACTGTCCGCATTTTCCAATCGTTGCAGTACCGGTTGCAGCACTAAAACCGCCGGTTTGTCGCCCGACGCCGGGTGCGCCGTAAACACAAAATTACCACCGGCTTTTTTCCCGGCTTGGTCTGGCACGCGCAGTTCAACCTCGCCCGCTGCAGGCAGGCCGTGCCCGGGCTTGTTTTGTTCCAGTATCCAGGAAACCATTTCCCGGACATCTTTTTCTTTCAACTGCGGGTGCGCACTCATCATTTGTTTGCCCCACACACCATCTCCGCCTTTTATCACTTTTTGCACGAGGGTGCCCGCCGCCGATTTATCGCCACTGTAGTGTTGGGCGATCGCGTCAAAGGCCGGACCGTTTATTTTCCGGTGCAGATCGTGGCAGGACTTACAATCCGACTTATCGATCAACTGCTTGCCCGGCGCGACCGTGGTATTGGCCGCGATCAGCTGATGGAGCGGCATGCCGGGTTCCAGATAGTCGAGGCATACTTCCAGGTTGTTCGCTTGCGGGTTGGCGCTCGCCGTTTCGTTGACCCGAACGGCATAATGCACCACTTCGCCCGGGTGGTAGAAACTCCGGTTTTTTCCACTTAACTCCCAGTGGATTGGCTCCTGATCGGTTTCAAGGGGGTTGGGCTGCCCGGCAATGTCGTCGCCGCGCACAAAATCGATCCGGCTCAGGCAGGCGTCGGGGTTTCCTGTATACCATTCCGAGCCATACTCAAGCACCCAAAGTGCGCCGCTTTTTTTGTCGATCATCATGTAGGTTGGCCGCGTCAGCGACACCGTCGGCGCCACCGCTTCCATGCCGACATAGCGATCCAGGGAGTCGAGTTCTACGGCCATGATCCAGTTTCGCATCCAGTCGAAAATCAAAACTTTTCCGTCGAAACGGTCGGGGAAACGCGTTTCCTCCGGATAAGCATCGCAATAGTACACCGGGCCAGCCATCGCGCAACGGGTACCGTTGCCCAACAGCGGGAACGCCGCCGTGCTTTGGTAAGGATACCAGATACCGGACGGGCGGGCGGGTGGCAGCTGGCAGGCGCCGGTATTGTTGGGTGATTCGTTTAGCGGCATTGCCGGATTGAACGCTGGTCCGGGTTTCCGGGTATCAAAATCGAAAGCGCGAAAGGGCTGATTGTCGGCAATGAAATAGGGCCAGCCGAAAAAACCGGCTGTCCGCGTCCAATTGATCTCGTCGTAACCCTCCGGGCCACGGGTACTGTCGGGTTCACCGGCATCGCAACCTACATCGCCCCAGACGAGCAGGTGACGCCGGTCGTCGATGGAAAACCGGAAAGGATTCCGGCAACCCATGGCGTACACCTCCGGGGCGCCTTTGAGTGCCGTGCCGGACATCGCATGCCGGTCGTCTGCCCGATTGGGAAAGTTTGGATTGACGATACTAGCCCAAAACGGATCATCCAGCAAGTGCCGGGTTTGAGCTGTAAACCGGACGTTTTTTTGGACAAACAAATTTCCGGCCGGGCATTCGTACGAACCATCAGGGAGCGGTTTGATGCGCAGAATTTTCCCATGCAAACCCATGGTGTTGCCCGAAGTGCGCTGGGCATCCCAGGCAAAACGCCCGGGCCGCTCGTCAATGGGCGTGTAACCATCCAGATCGTACGGTATGCTGTTGTCGCCGATGCCGATGTAGAGATCGCCATTGCTATCAAACTCAAGACTTCCGCCGCCGTGGTGGCAGGGCTCAATCCGCTCGGAGGGCATGTCCAGGATGATCTTTTCGGAGCTGCTGTCAAATTTTTCACCATCCAAAACAAAGCGCGAAAGGCGGGTTTCGGCTTTGTCCCCTGCCGGCGAATAAAAAAGGTAAACCCAATGATTGTTGCTCCAATCCGGGTCGAGTGCCATTCCGGTCAGGCCTTCTTCGTTTTCAAGAAACACATCGAGCGTACCCAACACCTTGGCCGAATTGTTCTCGGGGTTAAACAGTTTTATTGCGCCCTGTCGCTCGATGAACAGGATTTTCCCGTCGGGCAGCATATCCATTTCCATGGGTTCGCACAGGTTGGAGAGCAAGGTTGTTTTTACAAATCCGTTCCCCCGGGCAACCGCAGGTTTTCGATGTGCTTTGAAATGCAAGGGTTTGTTGTCGCCGATGGCGTACTGGAATGCGCCGATCAAATGCGCTAAAAATTTGGGGTCATCGTATGAGGCTGCCGTATGGCCCATGGTGGTCACAAAGGCGCGACCGCCATCGTAATTATGTTGCCAGGAAACCGGGTGCAGCGCGCCCATAGTTCCACATGCACAGGAAGTTTCATCAAGGCTGAGCAATACCCGGGCCGATTGATCAAAGTTGCGCAGGTTAAACCATTCGTCGCGGCGTTGCCAGGTTTTGGGCAGCTGTTTGGTTGCCGGGCTTTGGCTATTCATGGTGTGCAACGTGGCTTCCTTTACTTCTGACTTCCCGTCGTAAACCGCACCAAGGAGCCCTCCAAACCAGTTCCAGCTTCGCTCGGTGTCCATGGCCGAATGGATACCTACAAAACCGCCACCCGCCTGGATGAATCGTTCAAACTCGATCTGCTCCTTGTTTTCAAGCACATCGCCGATCGTGTTTAAAAAAACTACAGCGGCATACTTATGCAAATTATCCTCCGTAAACACCTCCGAATCATCCGCAACATCCAGTTGAATATTATTTTTTGAACAACTGGTTTTTATTGCTTCAAGCGCAATGGCTGTATTTTCTTCTATGTGAAATTCTGTTTTTGTAAAAATTAAAATGCGTGGGTTTGTGTTGGTTCTGAAGCAGGAGTATGCACCAGTGAGCAGCATAAGAATCCATAGAAATAACAGATTCTTTGGTGAATAGTGTGCCATAAGATTGTTTAAAAGATTATAGTAGATTATACGAGAAATAGATTATTCATAGAGTTGAGTTATAGAACTCAAAGCGCAGCCAATCCAAATACGCCGCCGGTACACTTGGGTTTTTCGGGTTGCGCAATACAATGTACAGATCGTGCAGCGCCTGTTCTTTTGACCATACATTCCGGTCGATTTCCATAGACAGCTCCGACAGGCTGTTCTTTTTAACTGCAGCATAACCGGGTACGTGCGCCTTGCCAATCAATTGCCCGTCCGGGTTATCCAACCGAATTTCAATGGATGCTTCGCCCATACTGCCTTCTGCAGCAACCGTACCAAAAATCACCGCACCCAGTTCCCGCAGGTCTATCTGCTTGAACACGAGGTAGCACTGGTCTTTGAGCTCGGCCATAACTGCCGTTGTATTGTTACGAGGGTGCCGGACGATGCGAACAGCCTTCGAAAAATCATCGGCTTGCGTCGCAAGTTGGGTGGTTGGCCGCAGCACCAGCGTTTCACTACCAGTCCGGGGTTGTCCGTGGCGGCTGCCGCGGTCCTGATAAGCAGCGTGAAAGACGAATATTCCCCCATCCTCCTTGTCAGCCGGCGGGTTGAACCGGTAAATCCCCTGTGCTGCCGGGGTTTCATAATCGCCCAGCGACAGGATCCACCGCACCATATCGGCTACATCTGCCGGTGCGAGTTGGGGGTGGGCGCTCATGACGGTCTCGCCCCAAACGCCTTTGCCGCCCTTGATAATTTTCTGCACGAGCCGGGCCTGTGCCGACTTGTCGCCCTGATAGCGCCGCTTAACATCGAGATAGGCAGGGCCGTTTACTTTCCGGTCGGCAGCATGGCAGGACGCGCAGTCGGAACCCTCAATCAGTTGCTTGCCACGTGCGAACGGAGTTGGCTGGGGCTTCAGGTTGGTGACCTGCTTTTGCCAGTCCGCCCCGGGAGCCATATAGCCGATATGCACAAACATGTCGGCGGGTTGAATGCGGCCATCAGCCAGGGAGCCGTCTTCGGGATCATTGGCTACGAGCTGATATTGCGCCATCTCGCCAGGCTGGTAAAAGCTGCGATTTTTCCCACCAAAATTCCAGTATACGTCGGGGGCCGCATTTTCGGCCACCTGTTCTTCGATACCGTCGCCGGGGATGTAATCGATCCGGCTCAGGCAGGCATCGGCATTTTGGGTGAACCATTTGTTGCCATATTCGAGCACCCAAAGTGCTCCGTTTTTATCGAACAGCATGTCGACAGGCTTGGACAATTCGATCGATTCGGCCAGGGGCTCCATGTATTCGAACCTTCCGAGCGAATCGAGCGTCACCGCCATCACCCAGTTGCGCATCCAATCGTAAATGATCAGGTTGCCGTTGTATTTGTCCGGGAAACGGGATTCGACCGGGTACTGGTCGCTGTAATACACCGGGCCGGCCATAGCACAATTGGCGCCGTTGGCGAGTAGCGGAAACTCGACCGAACTGCCATACGAATACCAGATCAGCGCGGGTTGAGCAGGTGGCAGGTAAGTAGCGCCGGTATTTCTGGGGGAGTCGTTCACCGGGTGTTGGGCATCGAAATGCGCGCCTGATTTTTTTTGTTCAAAATCGTAATCCACGTAGGATTTGTTGTCGCCAATAAAATACGGCCAGCCAAAGAAGCCGGGTGCGCGGGCGCAATTAATTTCGTCGAAACCCTGTGGGCCTCGCTTGGGGTCGGGTACCCCGGCCTGAGGGCCCGGCTCGCCCCAAAAAAGCCATCCCCGGCGATTGTCGATAGAAAAACGGAACGGATTCCGGCAGCCCATCACGTACACTTCGGGCCGCCCGGTGTTGTGGCTCGCCAGGCAAGGTGCCGTTTGGTTATTGGGAAACAAGTATGCATCCAGGGCCTTGGCCAAGGGCGAAACCGTTACCTCCCGGGGCGAAAACATATTGCCTGCCGGGCACAAGTACGACCCGTCGGGCAGGGGTTTTATGCGCAGGATCTTGCCGCGCAGGTCCATCGAATTGGCTGCCGACCGCTGGGCATCACCCATAGTTTGATCGGGGCGTTCATCGATTGGGGAATAACCTTCCGAGCCATCATAATCGGTGTTATCGCCGGTCGATAAATACAGGTAGCCCTGCGCATCAAACTTGAGATAACCGGCATAGTGGCAACACTCGTCGCGCTCCAGCCCAACTTCCAACAGGATAGTTTCGGAATCCAGCAACAGCGAATCACCCGTAAAAACAAAACGCGAAAGGCGGTTGATCTCCCGGGTTCCAGGGCGGGTGTAGTAGAGATAGATCCAGTGATTTTGCTCCCATTGTGGGTCCAGGGCCATACCCAGAAGGCCCAATTCATTGATCACATGCACAGACAATTGCGCCACGGTGTGGAGTTGTTGTGCCGCCACATCATAGCGCTTTATGGCACCCTTGCGCTCGATAAAAACGAGGTTCCCGTCGGGCAACATTTCGAGTGCCAGTGGTTCATCCAGGTCGCATTCGAAGGTTGTTTTTACGAATCCAGTAGCGGCTGTTTCTGGCGCCTTATCCTCCGGAATGTTGTCGTAGTTCAGGGGCCCGGTTTTCACCGATCGCATATTGAATACCACCCAGGAGGTGTTGGAGAAAAGCCGGCTCGTTGTACGACTCGGTGTGGCCCATGGTGGTCACGAAAGCGCGGCCGCCATCAAACTCGTGGCACCAGGATACCGGGTGAAAAGCCCCCATTGTGCCGCCCTGGCAAGACGTTTCGTCGAGGGTCAGGAGCACTTCGACACCGGGGTCCAGATCGCGCAGGTTAAACCATTCGTCGCGGCGCGACCACTCCGCGTCGAGGTGGCGGGTCGCCGGGTGTTCGCGGTTTTGTACCTGCAGGCGCGCTTCCTGCACTTCCGTTTGGCCGTTAAAATGTGCGCCCACCAATTTGCCATACCAGTCCCATTTGTGTTCGGTGTCGATGGCGGTGTGAATGCCGACAAAACCGCCACCGGCTTTTATGTAGCGTTCAAAGGCCCGTTCCTGTTCCGCGTTCAGCATATTGCCGGCAGTATTCAAAAACACCACAGCGGCGTAGCCACGCAGGCTGCTCTCGGTGAATGTTTTCGACACCTTTGCAATGTCGCGCACATCGGCACGCAAGCCGTTTTCGGCACACAACTGCTCCAGGGCTTCCATAGCCACCGCCGTGCTTTCGTGGAGCACGATCTCTTCATTGGAAAATACCAGGACCCGTGGTTTCCCATCGATCCATTGGCAGCTTGAGAAAAAGCCGGCACAGCCAAAAACCAGAAATAGAAAAAAATAAGACGGCAACTTTGCCATAGTATGCAGTTTCAACCAAGTACTGTTAAGTACTGTGCCAAAAGCATACCATATTTTACAAATTAAACCGCACCCAATCGACTACGGCTACTTGTTTCGACGGATTGTTCTCATTTTTAAAAACAAAATAAAAATCGTGAAAGGACCGGTCAACCGGCCAGGCCGATTGTGCCAGCGGCAAGGTAATTTGAGTAAATTCCATTGTTTTTTCACCATGCACCGCCTGAACCGGTGCTGAGCCTACCAGTGAGCCATCTGGACCGTCGAGGTGCAGTTCTACCCTGCCGCCGCCAATTTTTTGAGCGCCCAAACCCGAACCCAAGCCGATCGCCACGGAATACACTCCCCGCAGGTCGCAGTGTTTGAACATAAAAAAACTGTTGTGCCGAATTTCATGTAAAACAACGGTGTCGCCCTTGAATGGCCGAAAGCTGCGTACTTCAGCAGTCATGCTATCAGCTTGTTCAGCTTGCTGAAATGCCGGGCGCAACACCAGCGTTTCCTGAGCACTGAGTGCGCTTTGCCAGCGGCTGCCCCGGTCCTGATAACTGGCCTGAAGCACGAAGTTTCCCGGCGCCGTTTTTTTTGTTTTGGAGCCAGGTTGGGGCAATTGCAAAACATATTTACCGCGCAGCGGTACCGACTCTACCGGCTTGGACGGTGCTCCGAGCGAAAGTATCCAGCGGATCATTTCACCAACGTCGCTGTTGCTCAACTGCGGGTGGGCGCTCATGACCGTTTGGCCCCAATTTCCGGCACCACCCCGGATGACTTTCAACGACAGGTCGCGCACGGCAATCTCATTTTTCTGGTAACGCCTGGCGATCGCCTGATAGGCCGGGCCATTTACCTGGCGGTCGACAGCATGGCAACTGCTGCAATCGGAGGCGTCGATCAATAACTTGCCGCGCGCATACTCCGCCTGTTGGCGACCAGCCAGGTGCCCCTGCGCAATTTGGGTGATATCGAAGCCCGTTTCAAGGTAATCGATGGTGGCGGTGACCGTTTGTGCATCAATTTCACCCCGCGCCAGGGACCCGTCCTCCCGGTCGAGCACCTGAAGTTGGTAGTGCAAGGTGGAACCAGGCTCATAAAAACTGCGATTTTTTCCATTGAAATCCCAAAAGACAAGTGGCGGATCGTTGCCGACCAGTATGGTTTGGCGCGCCAGCGCCGAGGCACCTTGGGCGTCTGTCACTTTCAGTACCACCTCGTAGGTGCCGGGTTTTTCGAAGGTATGGGAAATGCTGTCGGCCAAACTTGTTCCACGCCCTGAGGTAAAACCCGGGTTTGTAGCAGCCAGTACTTTTTTGTTGGTCGCAATTTTTTGCATGGGGCTGCCGTCGTCAAAATTGATTTCATAAAACAACCGGTCGTGCTCGGGGTCTTCCGTTCCGGCAGTTGAAAACACCACACTAAGCGGCGCGGCGCCGGCAGTTTTATCCGCCAGCAACACCGGATTGGGCGGGCGGTTGCCACGCACATAATCGATCCGGCTTAGGCGGGCATCGGGATTCGAGGAAAACCACTGCTTGCCGTATTCCAGGAGCCACAACGCACCGCTCTTGTCGACCAGCATATCCATTGGGCGCGAAAGCTGAATATGCCGGGCCAGGGGTTCCATTCGGCTGAAATTGCCGAGTGAGTCGAGGGTAACCGCCTGCATCCAACCGCGCATCCAGTCGTACATGATCAGTTTTCCATCGTAATGTTGGGGGAAACGCGTTTCAGCGGCATACTGGTCGCAGTAATACACCGGGCCGGCCATGGCATTGCGCGAGCCATTCCCAACCAGTGGAAAAATTTCCGAGTTGCCATAAGGATACCAGACCATGGCAGGCTGAGCGGCAGGCAAATATTGACTTCCGGTATTGTTGACGGAAGTATTTATGGGCTTACGGACATCGAATGCAGCACCGGATTTTTCCGTGTTGAAATCGTAATCGCGGTAGGCCTGGTTATCCCCGACAAAATAGGGCCAGCCGAAAAAACCGGACGTACGGGCGCGGTTCACCTCGTCGAAACCGGAAGGGCCGCGCAGGCTGTCGGGATCACCGGCATCGGGGCCAACCTCTCCCCAGAACAACAGGCCGCGCCGGTTATCGAGCGACATCCGAAACGGGTTTCGGCAACCCATAATATAAATTTCGGGAGCCACGGCCCCCTTTCCGGGCCAATTGGTCGTGCTTAAGTTGCCCGGCGGGCAAGTGTAGGAGCCGTCGGGCAAGGGTCGGATACGCAATATTTTGCCGCGCAGGTCCATGGCGTTGCCCGCCGAGCGTTGAGCGTCCCAGGCACTGCGCCCGGGGCGTTCGTCGATGGGGTCATATCCGTTCGATGCGAACGGGTTAGTGTTGTCGCCGGTAGAGAGATACAAATTGCCCTGGGCATCAAACTCGATACAACCGGCAGCATGGCAGCACTCGTCGCGCTGAACAGGCACTTCGAGCAGCACCTGTTCCGAGGCGCGGTCGAGGGTGTCGGCCACAAAGCGAAAGCGGGCCAGCCGGTTGCGCGGATTGCCCTCGGGCGGCGAATAGTACAGGTAAATCCAGTGATTATCCGCCCAGTTGGGGTCGAGGGCCAGTCCGAGCAGCCCGTCTTCATGCCCGTCATGAACCGGCAATTTGTAGGCGATCGTCATCAGGCCGGTGTTTGGGTTAAATATTTTGATGGCGCCACGGCGTTCGATCAGCAGGATTTTCCCATCGGGAAACATATCGAATTCCATAGGTTCATTGAGGTTTTCGACCAACACTGTTTTAATGAAACGCGATTGATCGGGCAATTCCGGGGTGCGGCACAGATCGTACCGAAGGCGGTGGTTTGTGCCGATGGCGTATTGCAAGCCGCCGAGGATGTGTTTCAAAAAATCCGGCTCACTGAACGAACTTTCCGTATGGCCAATCGCCGTGTAAAATGCCCGTCCGCCGTCAAAGTCGTGGTACCACGACAGCGGGTGGTTGGCTCCCATGGTACCACCCTGGTAGCTGTTTTCATCCGCGTTGAGCAACACCGTGACTGCCGGATTGAGGTTGCGGAGGTTGTACCATTCGCCGGTGCGTTTCCAGGTATCGCCGAGGTGTTTTGTGGCTGGGTGGTCGTGCGTTTTCACGTCGATCGTCCCTTCCTGAATAGCCGGATGGTTAACAAAATAGGCCCCGACCAATTCCCCATACCAGCCCCAACCGTACTCGGTATCGGTGGCCGAATGAATGCCCACAAAGCCACCGCCCGCCTGAATATAGCGTTCGAAAGCAACCTCCTGATCGGGGTTCAAGACGTCGCCGGTAGTGCTTAAAAAAACGACGGCTGCATACCGGCACAGATTTTTTTCATTAAAATCGTCGGCATTTTCCGTTGAATCCATCAGCATGCCGTTCTCCTGGCAAAGCCGGCGCAGGGCTGCTACCCCGGCGGGAATACTGGCATGTCGATAGGCCGCTGTTTTTGAAAATACCAGGATACGCGGCGGCAGATCATCGGTATGGCATTTCGCTGAGGTGAAAAAGATGGCCAGCAAAAGAAATTGGCCGATGTGGCGAAGCCCCCAATGGGTTTTACTGATCAAATTGTGCATGGTATTATTTCAACGTTGTCTTAAAAGCAGGTTCTATGTTGTTGATTTTCTGGCTGTCCATTTTTTCTCCCGGTATCTTCACTCAGGCAGTACCGGAATATCCCGAGCTTGTCTTCATCGAAGGCGGCAGTTTTAGCCTGGGCGATTCGCTGGGTGACGCCGACGAAAAGCCGGTTCACAATGTTCGTGTCAGCAATTTTTATTTTGGAAAAACAGAGGTCACGCTGGCGCAATTTCAGGAATTTATTCAAACCTCCGGCTATCAAACCGATGCCGAACGTGGCGAAGGCAGTTATTGCTGGGGCCCGTTGGGTTGGAACCAAAAATCCGGAGTCTGCTGGCGGCATGATGAAAAGGGCGATCTACGCCCTGTTACGGCCGCAGCCTTTCCCGTTTTGCATGTCAGTTGGCAGGATGCCGCCCAATATTGCAATTGGCTGAGTTTGCAGCAAAACCTTGCACTGGCATATCGATTCCAAGGCGATTCCGTGTTGATTGATCCGGCCGCTGCCGGCTACCGATTGCCCACTGAGGCCGAATGGGAATATGCCGCCAAGGCCGGGGGCACTTTCCCGTATGCCGGGAGTGCCCGGCTCCATGCCGTTGGATGGTATGCCGGGAATGCCCAAAAAGGTGCGCATCCGGTCGGGCAAAAAGCAGCCAATGCATTCGGCGTGTTCGACTGTTCGGGCAACGTTTGGGAATGGTGTCAGGACTGGTATGATGCCACGGCCTATGCCGCTGCTACCGATACGCTGAATCCGCGAGGGCCACATGCTGGCAGTGCCCGTGTAGTGCGTGGCGGTTCCTGGAGCAACAATCCGGCCCACTGCCGGGCCAGCAACCGCAGCAGCCGTTTCCCGGATGCGCGCGATTGCAACCTGGGTTTCCGGGTAGCGCGCAACGGTAAGTGATGAGTGATAAGTGATGAGTGATGAACATTCGATTCATCTAGAACGATTCAGGTTGGATTAGCCCATCAAATTTTAGCACTATCCTGTTTTTTTTAGCAGCGTAAGATTCTGGATAAAAATTTGATTCCCGGAATTTGCAATCTGTGTATCTAGCCAGATATGTAGTATTTCTTCATTGCTGAAAATCGCGACCAAAAGTTGTTTTATCAAAAAAAGCGCCGTCTCGGTTTGCGGGGAATGCAGGTTACTCATAATCGGTTTGACCAGGTTGAAATTACCCGAACATTTTTTTGACAAGACGGCAAAACAGGGGAACATCCAGTCGAATTCGTCACCGGCGCCGTCCGGGTGTTCGCTTATAAAATTGAAATGCTCAATATTGGCGATGAGGAGTGAATCTGCAAGAAAAGTTTGCGTTGCGGCGAGGGTTCCCAGTGCATAAAGGCGGTCGGGTTTGCGCAATTTTTCACTTTCTACAATCGCAAACAGGAGAGCAGTCATTGAATCGATTTCGAGTCGGCAGGTAGCTATATTTTTTGCTACAGCATCTACCTCGGATCGTATATTGACTGAAGGTTGCGCGAGGGCGACAGAGTGAAAAATCAGCAGCAGAACCGTAATAGGCAGGTTTGTCATATTGGCCATTTTATTAAATAAAAAACGGCGGCTACAGCAAACAGCTGCAACCGCCGAAAATACTTAACTCAAAAAAGTCGTAAACCTCAATAACCGGGGTTCTGCTGCGCAGCGAGCACCGGGTTGGTATTCAGCTCCGAAACCGGGATCGGCCAAACGAAACGATAGTCATCGTAGGGTATCGCCGGTTGACCCAGCGTGCCGGTATAATTCCCGTTGGCGTCATAGTTGAGGCCGGGCGCCCAGCTGGCAAAAGTCGTCTGGTTGTAGAGCACTTTCGCCGGAATGCCTCCGGTCGAGAAATCCGGGTCATTGGCCAGGCGGTGAATGTCGGCCCAACGGCGGCCTTCAGCGAGCAGCTCGATCCGGCGTTCGTTCAACACAGCTTGCAGCATAGCTTTGGCATCGGCAAAAGAGCCCACCGTGTACTGCTTGGCTGGATCCGTAACGGCGCGGTTGCGCACCATGTTGAGCGGTGCCAGTGCGGCATTCATATCGGGTGAAGCCACGCGGAGGTGGGCTTCGGCTACATTCAACAGCACTTCAGCATAACGGATGATCGGGTTCCAGTCGTCCTGTGTTGTGATGTTGCGGTATTTATTACTGAAATACGCGCGACCATTGTGCTTGTTCACCTGGGTGCGGCGCAAATCATCGGCATCCCAGAATGGCGCATTGAAAATAATCGGGCTCACAGCGACCAGGGCACGACCTGGCGACACGGAGTACATGACCGGCAAAGCGCCGTTGACACCACCATTATCCACACTCGAATTTTCAATGGAAAAAATCGACTCGGTGTTGGACGTATAGCTGGCAAAGGGCCCCTCCGGAGTTGTGGTCAGGCTGTACGGGCTACCGCTGGACAGTTTATTGCCTTCGGCAATGACATCACTCCAGCGACCCATGTGCAGATAAATGCGGGTTTTCAAGGCAATAGCGGCGCCCGAAGTTGCCCGGCTGATATTGAGCGTACCCGCGCGCGAAGCAGGCAGGTTTTGCTCGGCAAAATTCAGATCTTCAATCAGCAGGTCGTAGCATTCTTTCACCGTATTGCGGCCCTGCCCGGCAGCGGCATCTTTGGCTGCTGCTGTATTTACAGCACGGGTACGGTACGGCACACCCAGGTGCGAAGCATCAGCTGTGTGTTTGTAGGGCCGGGCAAAATGCACCAGCAATTCATGGTGGGCCAGGGCACGCAGAAAGCGCCCTTCACCTTCGTAGCTCTTGGCTTGTGCTTCCGTGAGCACGCCGGCTGCTTGTGCACCCTGAACCCCTTCAATAACGATGTTGGCCTTGTTGATCAGGCTGTACAAAGTTTCCCACTGGTACACGTTGTTGGCCGTGGTCGGGTTGTAGGTAGCCTGATAAGTGATGGCGTAGAAAGTTGCCACATTGAGCATGTCTTCGCCACGGTTATCGCCTTGCTCCACATTGGCTGCGCCAAACGGGTAGCCACGCACGGCTCCACCGGCATAGAAGCCGCTTTGCGCAGCGTCGTATACCCCAACCATGGAGAGCGCGCAACGTTCGGGTGAGGAGAATGCCGCTGTTTCGGTAATGCGATCATACGGCTGAATATCCGTCACGTCCTTATCGCAGGAGCTTGCAACAGCGCTTATTGCCAGGGCCGCCGCAAGGGTGCGCAGGTATATTGTTGTTTTGATATTTTTCATTTTTTACGTGTTTTTTTGTTTAGAAACCTAGGTTCGCGCCAACGGTGAATACCTGTTGTTGCGGGTTGCCGTTGAAGTCCACACCAAATCCGTTGGTATTGGTTTCAGGGTCGAGACCCGAATAGCCGGTGATGGTCAGCAGATTTTGCGCCTGCACGAAAATGCGCAGCGATTCAATATTGGCACGGCGGGTGAGTGTTTTGGGCATGGTATAACCGATTGCCACATTGGCCAGGCGAAGGAAGTCGCCTTTTTCCACCCAGCGGGTAGATGCCACACTTGGGTTGTTCACCGTGTTGCTGGCGTTCAGGCGCAATTTGGGTGTTTGGCCGTCGCCCGGGTTTTCCGGACTTTGCCAGCGGCCCAAAATATCCGTGCCATTGTTGTTGAATGCTTGTTCCATCAGGTCGACGCGCGTGCGGTTCATGATCATATTACCACCGGAGAAACGCATAAAGACGTTCAGGTCGAAAGCGCCGAGGTAGAAATTGTTATCAAAACCGCCAAACCATTTCGGGAGGGCCGAACCAAGTACCCGGCGGTCTGTCGACGTGGAAAGCGTAGCTGCTGCCCCGGTTGCACCGGGCTCGTCCGGATTGAATACGGTGTATGCACCTGAAACGATATTTTGCTGCACCAGGCTGCCGTCGGCTTTCTGATACACCGGGTTTCCGTTGGCAGGATTGACGCCGTAGTAGTCGAAGCCGTAAATGGCGTTGATCGATTCACCTGCCCGAATGATGTTATAGTCGCCGGTGATATCCTGGTCGGTACCGTCGTTATTTTTTACCAGCGACAGCACTTCATTGTTTTGCGTTGTGAAGTTCACGCTGGTATTCCAACGGAAATTTCCACTGCGCAGCACCAGTGCATCAATGGTGAATTCGATACCGTCGCCACGCATGTTGCCGATGTTGGTGAAAATACGGTTGCCCGGAATCCCCAAAGACGGAGCAGTGGGTGCGCTGAGAATAATCTGGTCGTTGTCCTGGCGCCAGTATGCAACGGAAGCGTTGATACGGCCATCAAACAAACCGAAGTCTACTCCAAAGTCCATTTTTTTCTGCGATTCCCACTGCAGGCCGTCGTTACCGAAGTTGTTGTAGGTGATCCCGTTTTGCAAACCATAAGGTGCAGAGCCATAAGAACCGATGTACGGGTAATTGCCAATGCGCACGTTGCCCACCTCGGCATAGGAGCCGCGCAGGCGGAGGTCGGAAACCACATTGGCCAGGCTTCCGCCCCAAAAACCTTCTTCGGAAATACGCCAGGCAAAGGAAGCGCCGGGGAAATAACCAACGCGGTTGGCCTCAGCCAGCGACGAGAGTGCATCGCGGCGAATAGATGCGCTGATGTAGTACCTGCGGGCGAAATTGTAGTTCACGCGGCCGAGATAGGAAGCAATTCCATTTTCCCCAATCCCGCCATCAATTTCCTGATTGGCATAGGTACCGCTAACGATATTTTCCTGGAAAAAGCGGTCGGAAAGGTCAGACACCTGCGTCTGGTAAAACGTATTCCGCTCTTTTTGGTATTCCTGCAACACCGTGAGGTCGAGGTTATGTTTTTCCCCAAATTGGTGGCTGTAGGTCAGCAGGTTCTGCCAGTTCCAACGGAGCGAAGGCGAAAAAGCCTGCGAAATCCGGCCATTGGCCGAAAAACCGTCGCCGTGACGTGGGTCCTGGAAGAGATAGTCGTCTACATAGTTTCCGTCGATACCGATCTGGGTGCGGAAAGTCAGGCCTTTTAGCAGCCCGATTTCGGCGTAGACGTTGCCCAGCAGGCGGGTGTTGTCGGAACGGCGTTTGTCATTGTCCAGCACAAAACGCTGGTTCGGGATACCGTTGGCGATTTCGATCCGGTTGTTGCCTCGGCCCAGCGTGCGCGGGTTGATTTCGTCAATGTTGTAACCGGTCGGATCGTTTGGATCGTATACCGGTACGTTCGGCATCATACGCATGACGGCGAAGGTGTTCCCCGACAAGTTGTTCGAACCGGTAAGCGGTCCCTTGTTTTCCTGGCGGGTAACACCGCTGGAGAAACCGATCTTCAGCCATTTGTTTACTTTTTGGTCGATGTTGGCGCGGAAAGAATAGCGCCGAAGGCTGTTTGCCACGGAGATGCCCTCTTGGTCAGAATAACCAAGCGAGAAATAGTAGTTTGTAAAATCCGTACCACCAGATACGGAGAACACATGGCTGTGTTGCATCGCCGTGCGGAAAACGGCATCCTGCCAATCGGTATTTACCACATTGCCCTGGGCATCGTACATCAGATTGGCGATGGGAACAGTATCGCCAGTGTTTAGGCTTTTTTCATTGTTAATCATCACAAATTGTTCGGCGTCAAGCAAGTCAAACAAGTTGGTGGCACGCGCCATACCGACGTACATATCGTAGTTAAACTTGGGCTTGCCTTTTTTACCCCGCTTGGTTGTGATCAGCAATACGCCGTTGGCGGCCCGCGAGCCATAAATGGCTGTGGCTGCGCCGTCTTTCAGAATTTCATACGACTCAATGTCGGAAGGATTGAGGTCGCCCAAAGCGTTTTTCGGAGTAAAGCCGCCTTGATTGCCATCGTAAATCGGTACACCATCCACTACTACCAAAGGTGCCGTGCCGGAGGATATCGAGTTTACGCCCCGGATACGAATCTGCGGCGGCGCGCCCAAGAGGCCACTGGGTGGCGTTACCTGCACACCGGCTGCCCGGCCAGCCAATTGCTGGTCGAAGCTGGGCGTAGCCAGATTAGCCAGACTTTCGCCTTTTACCTGGGAAATGGAGCCTGTTACGTCGCGCTTCAATTGCGTGCCATAACCGACCACAACTACCTCATCAAGGTAAGCACTGGAAGGTTCCAATACGACGTTGTACACATCCGATGTGATCGGCAACTCCTGGGCCTGAAAACCCGTGTAGGAAAACCGGATTGCCGTGGCGCCATCAGGAATTTCAATACGGAATTTTCCTTCAATGTCCGTGCGGGTGCCGGTAGTTGTTCCAAGCACCGCAACTGTAGCCCCGATAAGGGCTTCACCATCGCTGGAACTGACTGTCCCTGAGACTGCTCGCTGCCCAAGGACAAAGCTGGCGCTTACGCAAAGTAAGGCCAGTCCAAGTAAGAATTTCTTCATAAATGAAAAGTTTGATTGGTTAAAGAATGATTAAGAATAAGCTGGTAAATAAAATCAAGAAGGTGAATACCTAGCATCTGTTACCCGCTCCCTTTTTTTGCTTAATTTTGTCAAAAGATCAATATGCCGAAAACCTTAAAATGGGGCATAATCGGGCTTGGAAGAATCGCCCGGAAATTTGCCAGCGACTTAAGTCTTTTACCCAATGCCCAACTGCACGCTGTGGCCTCCACCTCTGCCGAACGGGCGCGTCAGTTTGCCGATGAATTTGGGGCGCCGCATGCCTATGGGACTTATGCAGAAATCGTGCAATGTGCTGACCTGGACGTGGTGTACATCGCTACCCCGCATGTACTTCATGCCGAAAACACCTTGTTATGTCTGGAGCATGGCATCCCGGTTTTGTGTGAAAAACCCTTTGCCATGAATCGGCAGGAGGCGCTCCGAATGGTCAATACAGCGCGCCGGAACCGGGCGTTCCTGATGGAGGCACTTTGGACGCGTTTTATTCCCGCCGTCGACTACGCCATGGCCCTGATTGCTCAGGGAGAAATCGGGGATGTGCATACGGTCAAGGCGGACTTTGGGTTCCACATGCCTTTTGATCCCCATACGCGGGTGTATAACAAAAGCCTCGGTGGCGGCTCGCTGCTCGATATTGGTATTTACCCTGCCCTTCTTTCTTTATTCGTTTTGGGCAAACCCCTGCCGGAGCACATTCAGGCGGCGGCCAGTTTTACTTCAACTGAAGTGGATGAATCCTGTGCTTTTATC
This sequence comes from Lewinellaceae bacterium, assembly GCA_020636075.1. Classification (GTDB taxonomy): domain Bacteria; phylum Bacteroidota; class Bacteroidia; order Chitinophagales; family Saprospiraceae; genus M3007. The sequence goes on from JACJYO010000005.1 coordinate 242,556, forward strand.
CTAGACTACCCGGACAAGCGGCTGGCCATGGGGCATTCATCGATTGTGGCCAATACTCCGGTGGAAGCCTGGATTTACGGTACGGAAGGGTCGATCTACCTCCACCCCCGCTGGCACTTTGCCAAGAAAGTCACTGTTTCGCACTACGAAGGCAACAGTGAATTAAAACGCGACATGGAATTCCCATTCGAGGGCTGGGGCTACCATTTTGAAGCCACCCACGTGATGGAATGCCTGGAGGAAGGCCGACTGGAAAGCGATCTCGTACCGTTGGATTTCACCCTGGATTTGATGGAAACGCTGGATGCGATCCGGGAGCAGATCGGGCTGGAGTATTAAATACTGCCCAACAAAAACTGCCGGACCATATTCAGGCCGAATACGCCCGTGAGCTGAATGTTTTTAAGCCGGTCACGTCCGAAAACATGCTTCCGGGCTACGATCCGTTCGCGATTGCCAACGGCCATCCACACCGTACCGACGGGCTTTTCGTCCGTACCGCCGCTCGGGCCTGCAATGCCGGAAACAGCCAGGGCCACATCTACATGCAGTGTTTTGAGGGCTCCGGCGACCATTTCGCGCACCGTTTCCTCACTGACCGCGCCGAACTTGATCAGGGTATCGGGGCGTACCTCCAACAATTTGGTTTTCATCTCATAGGAATAACTGACGATGGAGCCCGGAAAATATTCGGATGCCCCGGGCACCGAAGTGATCAGGTGGGCAATGTAGCCGCCCGTGCAACTTTCGGCCGTACCGAACTGCAGGCGCCGTTCCAGGAGCATTTTGCCCAATACGCTTTCCAGAGATTCGTCTTCAATGCCAAAAACCAAATCCGGAAGCAGCGCCTTGAGCTCCGCTAGTTTTTCATCGAGTTGGGCATACAGTTTTTCAGGACTTGGGTCGATTGTACCAACCCTGTCCGGCGACCCTGTAAGGCGCAAACGCACCTGGCCAAGGTTGGGGAGATAAGCTAGTTTGATGTGTGCCGGCAAACTGTTTTCAAAACTTTCGATCCGTTGGGCAATATTGCTTTCACCCTCCCCCACGGTCAGCAATGTCCGGTGCGCGATCATGCTGCCCGGAAAACGCTGCCGCAACAACGGCAACACTTCATGCTCCAGCAGGTATTGCATTTCAAACGGAACCCCCGGAAGTGAGATGTACACCTTCCCGGCTTTTTCAAACCACATGCCGGGCGCGCTGCCTACCTTATTGGGCAGGATGAGGGCCTGATCCGGGAGTGTGGCCTGAATCGTAGCTGCAGCCGGAACCGCCCGCCCGATTTTTTCAAAATAGGCAACAATCCGGTCGTACGTTTCCTGGTGCAGCAACATGGACGAGCCGAAATAATCGGCCAGGGTTTGTTTGGTGACATCGTCTTTTGTTGGGCCCAAACCGCCTGTTAAAAAGATCACATTGGCTTGCCGGGCGCCGTATTCCATTCCCTGAATAATCGCTTCAGCGGTGTCCGCCACACTGCTCTTTCCCACCACGCGAAATCCGCTGAGGGTCAACTGCCGGCTCATCCAGGCTGAATTAGTATCCACTATTTGGCCAATCAGAATTTCATCGCCAATGGTAAGAAGGTACACCGTCATAGTTGAAATTGGGTTGCGAAAAATTTATTAAAAACAAAAAGTTTTTATTTAAAGAAATTTAAAACACAAAGTGCGTTATTTTTGCTGCAGGATCTATGCCTGACCCGGATCCGATTTTTCAAAATTGAAAACACCGCAGGCGGGTTTATGAAAAAGTCAACGGTAATCAGCCAACCACTTCCGGTACCACAGTTCGACGAATTTGGCTTCGTTGAGCCGGCCACTCCGGCGCCAATGGAACCACATATTCCCATGCGCGAGCAGTTTCCACCGGCAGGCTCAAACTACATGGGTGGCCAAAGTGATGGCTGGGAATACCGCAGCATTTTCGCCGGCACAAAGTTGGCATACACTTACGACATGGTGAAACAGTTTCTGCAGGAAGAAGGTTACGGCAACGTACCTATTCCGGAAACGGCTGAGCAACTGCGGCTGTTCAAGCGGCCGCGTGGCCGGCAATTGCAGTTGTTCACCGAGCAAGGCTACAGCCACAACCCTGTCCGGATATTGTTTCCTCCAACCGGCCAGGAACGCAATGCCCTGATTTTGTGCTTGTACAACGAACAGGTAGAGGATCATTTGCTGCGGTTCCACGGCGTATTGAAATGACTGGAGTAGCTGCCGTTTGATGGGTACTCAAAAAAGTTAACGCCGGGTCGTGTCGTTACACGCCCGGCGCTAAACCAAACCCTTACTGTGTTTATTTGCTTGGGTACTTTACGGGTGATCTTTAGATGTAGGTTTTAGATGAGGAGGCAGATTTTTGTGCCTTTCCTGAATAGACGTAATTCCAGGGCTGGAGGTTGGGTTTGCCCCTGTGTTTAATTGAAATACACTTTCAGGGCTTGGAGGAAGTTATCTTTCTGACCGGCAGAGACTGTGAGGGAAACGCCATTTTGCAAGACGACGTGGCCGCCTTTTCCCCGAACATATTTTTTGATATGGCGCAGGTGGATGGTATGCGACCTGTGAATCCGGACAAAGGCCGGGCCCGGCAACAACCCCTCCACCTCGCGCAGTGTTTTACACACCAGTACCTGCCGGCCATCGAGAAAGTGCAATACCGTATAATTTCCACTGGCTTCGAGATAGGCAATGTGTTTTACCTTTTCAAAACACATACCCTCCATGGTTGGCAGTACCACTTTGCCACCCTTTTCCGGTGTACTGATGCGCGCTTGTTTTTGCGAAGCATCCGAATAACCAGGGCCTATCGGAATAGCGCGGGCAACTCGGGTCGGTACAGGCAATTCTACGGCATTCATCATAGCAGAGCAATTTTTGTAAACGATGAGACAAAAGTACCGGCGCGGGAATCGCCTGCCAACCCAGGTTCGGGCAATAAGTCAGGTTTCCGATAGTCCGGCCAGGTTTGGTGAAATGATCAAAAACTGACAATTTTGTCGACGCCTGCATGGCTTTTGATCCAGCTCAGTTGACATATCCATACCCATGGCAAAAACGCCCTCCGAAAAATTGTACCGCCTCATCCAGGGGCTGACGCCTGCAGAAAAGCGCTATTTCAAGCTTTTTATTCGGGGCAAACCCGAACGCGACAGCAAGTACCTCCAGTTGTTTGATGCTATGGGGAATATGGCGCAATTCGACGACGAAACACTCCGTAAAATCATCTACCCCAACCAGAGCATGGAGAGTCGGAAGTATTCAGAATTGAAGGCCTATCTGTACGAGCTATTGCTAAAAAGTCTGCAATCGTTTGACGAGCAACACGCCATTGATTTTCGACTCAATCACTTTCTGCAGAGCGTTGCTGTCTTGTTTCGGCGCAGCCAGTACGACGCCTGTGAGGAGCTGCTTGATAAAGCGGCCAAACTGGCCCGGCAATACGAATGTTTTACGCACCTGCTTGAAGTTATCCGTTGGAAAAAGCACCTGGCATACACCCGGATGGATGTCGATTATTTGCACAAGCATTTCGACCAGTTGCAATACACCGAAACGCAGGCAATGGATCAGTTGCGCAATTTTGCCGCCTACCGGAAACTATTTTTCCAGGTGTATACCACCATCAAACGCGAAGCACAACACCGTGGGGAGGAACGGATGCGGCGCCTGCAAAGTTTGGTCGGACACGAACTGCTCAGCAGCCCCGACCAGGCCTTGTCCCACAAAGCGCGGGTTTTGTACTACCGCACACTCAATCTGTATTATTATGCGGCTCTGGAGCTGGACCAGTTTTATGAAACCGGAAAAAAAATGCTGGAAATTCTGGAGTCACAGCCCCACTTTTTAAAAGAAAACCTCTCCGACTACATTGCGGCACTCAGCAACTTTATCCTGTCATGTGGTCTGTTGAAACGGTACGACGAGGTACTAACAGCATTGGGTAAACTCCAGAAATTGAAGCCGTTAACTGAAGATGACCGGCGAAAAATCCACCGGCAATACTATACCAACAAGTTTGTCCTTTGCATTTTTACCGGCGCGTTTAAAGCAGCACGGCAGGAAATGGAACACTGCCAGCAGGAGGCCGAACAATTTGACCCACACGACTACGAAACGGCCAGTTTTTATTTCCAATATTGTTGCATCTGCTTTGGCTGTGGCGATTATAGTGGCGCCCTGGACTATCTCAACAACTGGCTCAATCAGCCGCGCACCGTGGAGCGGGAAGATCTGCAAAGCCTGGCTCGTATGCTTGCCCTGATCATCCATTTTGAAATGGGAAATACGGTTCTGCTGGAGTCTTTACTTCGCTCCGCTACCCGTTTTTTACAAAAGAAGAACCGCCTCTACGAACTGGAGCGGCGGTTCTTTTTGTTCATGGCCGAGTTAATGCGCGCGGCAGGTAAACAGGAGCAACGGATTGCCTTTCAAAAAATGCAGCTTGACCTTCAGGAATTAGCCAATTGGCCCGAGGCGCAAGCCTTGTTGCAAACGTTTGACCTGGAAGCTTGGCTAGACAGCAAGATTTCACTCCAAAGCTTTGCACAAACGGTACGTGCCAAATGGCACAGTCAACGCAATGCGCATGTTTGAAGGAACCAACAACTATGCGGGTTTGCTGCCCATTCGTTGCCAGATGGATGACTCTGCTTCTTCAGAACGTGTATCCACAGATGTCCACCGGGTACGGTATGAAAACCGCCGGCCGCGAATGATGTAAATACCACCCTTGAGCTGGTTCATTTCTTGCTCGTCAAGTGTGGTCACAAAGCTGTTCACCTTGATTTCGGAAAGTGTGTGTTTAGATTTTGCCATACGATATGGAGGTTTGAACGAACGGAGCAATAACAAATCCCGTCCTATGGATTCAAAGATACTTGAAAGATACTTGCCCTGCCAGTAGGCGCGCTTACCAAGTTTCTGAAAAAGTCAGGTTTTTAAAAACAGAAATTGGTCGTCTACAACCACTTCCGAAGGATAATTTGTCAAAGGTGCCTAAACACCAATTCCGGCTCAAAGCCCGACCGGATCAACGCCGCCGCTGCTTTTGCTCTCCCCTGCGGATCGGTGTCTGCCTGGTATTGTACCCGTTTTTTCATCAGGCGCTCCTGCAATACCAAACGGTATTCCTGCTCGTCAATATCCTCCAACGCCGATTCAATATCTCCGGGTGAAATGCCGCGTCGTTGCAACTCCAGCCGGATGCGCACGCGTCCCCACCGGTTTACGCGGAATTTACCACCGGCAAATGCCCGGGCAAAGCGGGCATCATCCACGTAACCGTCTTCCTGCAAAACGCGGCGTATCTCCCCGGCAATTTCGGAGGTAATCCCCAGGGTTTTTATTTTCTGATCGACTTCCTGCCAGCAACGCTCCCTGTAGGCGCAATAGTTTTCCATTTTTACCAGCGCCTCGTCCGGAGTAAGTGCTTTGGCATTGCCCTTTTGTTTGGAAAAATAAGCCATAGCGCAAAGTTGCCGTAAAATTTGCAGCGCCAAAAATAGAAATTACCCAATCAATGCAATACCGTCAGCTGCTTCCGGAACGCCCCCGTCGCCGTCTTTATCAAAATAGTATAGGTACCTGAGGAAACCTGGGCACAGGAAATCCCCCAGTCGGGCCCCGCGATGCCATTTTGTTCCAATACCGATCTTCCGGCAACATCCAACAACCAGACTTGTGCTGCCGGATTGCCGGGGCCCCGGTATTGCAAATGCAGGAAATCGCTTGCCGGATTGGGGAATATGTTCCAAAACGCTTCTGCTGAAATCACGGAGGTAGCCACCAGCGTATCCGTCACAGTAACATCCAATGTACTGGTGCATCCGTTTGCGGTGCCTGTTGCCAATAAAGTGTATACCCCGGCAAACAAACTATCCAGATCCTCTGCGGTTGAAAACAAAACATTGTCGAGGTACCAGTCTACCGTGTAGGCGCCGGAAAACGCAATGGAAACATCGATTGCGCCAAGGCCCTGTCCGTTTTGATCAGACACCAACTGTACCAGGCTTATTTCCGGCGTTTGAACATCTTCTACCACCGCGATCTCCACCTTCGTCTCGCAGCCAAGTATTGTATTTGGCAGGGCAAAACTATATGCGCCCGGTGTCGAGATCCAGGTTGGCGGAAACCCTGGCAGCTGGGGTAGTTCAATCAAAATACTGTCAGTTGCACAAGTCAATGTATCGGATTGCAGTGTAATCAGCACTGTTGACGTATCCGCAAGTACCAACGCCGTATCGACGCTGGTGCAGCCGTTGGGCGCCGTTACGACGAGCGTATAAACCCCGGGAAGTTCTGCCACCGGGTTGAAGCCTGGCGGTGGGAAGTCAATACCCGGCCCCGACCAGGCCATTGTGAATATCGCAGCCTGCGATGTTCCGGTGAGTTGTACCTGCGGGTGTGCGCAGGAAAGTACGCCACCGACAGCCATTGCACCGGGTGATGTGGTGTCCTGCCCGATAATAAATGATGCCACACTCGAGCATCCATTAATACCCGAAACCGCCGTTACAGTATAAACGCCCGGCTCGCTGACCGTCAGATTTGCCGAATCCGACATAAATCCGTTGGGGCCTTGCCACATAAACGTTACCTGTGAAGGCATCGATACTACCTGCAAGGCAACAGTGGGATTGCTGCAGGTGAGCGGGCCCGGAGGCGGTGTGAGAATAATTTGGGGTAATTGCGCATCGGAATAGACTATAGCCGTTGCTACTGCCATACAACCATTAACCGGGTTGGTGACCGTCACCATGTACGGGCCTTCCATCATGACGGTCGGATTTTGAAGGTCCGAACTAAAATTGCCCGGCCCCGTCCAGGCGAACAGTGCATTTTGAATATCGGTCGTACAACTTAGCGCCACCGTTGGCTGGTCGCAGCGCAAGGTGTCATCGGCGACTTCTACCGTGGGTATACTGGTATCCACCTGTACCGTTACCGTATCGCTGGACGTGCAGCCGTTTGGCGCGGTTGCGGTTACGAGAAAAGCCAGACCAAAACCGAGATCTTCCCAGGTACAAATTGAACCGGGGATGTCCACCGAGCAATGTTGCATACCCGTTGGGGTAAGACAGGTAATTGGATCGACATACGCGGTAATTACGGGTATTTGAAAATCCGCCAGCACTTGAAATTCCGTGGTAGCCGTGCAGCCGTTCGGCCCGGTTACCTGCAACTGGTAGGTGCCCGGAACCTCCACCACCGGTTCCGGGTCGTTTGGATTGCCAATACCCGGCCCCGACCATTGACAATTCGAAATTGGGCCCAAGCAAAGTAACTGCGCAACAGGATTTATACAATTCAGTAATATATCATTGAATACAGGTACAGGAGGAGCCGATTTATCTTCAAGCACCTCTGCCGTAGCGGTAGCGGTACAGCCGGTTTGCGGATCAGTCACCGTCAGAATATAAAGGCCCGGGGCAGTAACCGTAGGCGCCATTTCCGTTGAACTAAACCCATCGGGGCCCGACCAGGCGAACAATACACCGGCTGTACTGGATGACCCGGATAGTTGAATGCTGGGTTGGCTACAGGTTAAGACACCTCCGGTAGCGGCGGCACTTGGCGGTGCGCCTTCAACAATTGTAATTGAATCTGTGGCAACGCAAATTTTTCCATTAGCAGATACGGTCACCATTAAAATATAGGTGCCTGATTCTGGCACGGTTAGAAGATTACCTGAAGCGAGGACAGTTCCATCGAGGCGTTTCCAGGATTTGGTGCCGGCACTGGCGGCAGAATTTAGCACTACGGGCAAACTACTGCACAGTGGATCGCTCTCCGGTATGATTTCTGCGATGGGCTCCAATAAAAATATAATGAAATTCACCGTGGAGTCACAACCCGTGTAAGAGGTGCATATTTTCGAAAAATTGCCAGCGGTTTTAAAAGCCTCTCCACAAACAAGAACAGAATCGCCGGCGCAAATTGCTTCTGGTGCTTTGAAAAACACAATCGGGTTTCGAATAATAACTTGTTGGCAAACAACACTATCGCAGCCCAGATATGAAGAAAAAGTAACACAATGAATAGCAGAGGTTGTACAAACGTCTCCCCAAGGCAGTACATATGGGGCATCTTCGGCGCAAATGGTTACCGTGGGAAGCATTGTGGGTGGAATAGGTTGTGAAACCAGGTTTTTAACCGAAGTGGTCCCGTCCTTGCATGCATTGAAAGGGGTAACAAAAATTTGCCCGCCATTGGCATTTGCTGTCACCGTCACCTGATTGCTGCCTACGCCTACCCCCGTATAAGTTCCGGGCATCCCGTTCACCAACCAGCCCACCGGCACTTGCCAGGTATACCCTGCGGCCCCAACCACAGGCGCCACACTGTACGTAACTGTGGCACCGGGGCAAAGGGTTGCCGGGCCTGTTATCGGTCCGGTAATACCCATAGCGGGTGGCAACCCGGCCATCGGCGGGCCCACGGCCACTGAAAAGTCACACTGATCGCCGAGATAGCCGTCAATCATCAAAAAGTATTGCTGATAGGGTTCCAGCAAGGCTGTCAGGACCAATGTGTCAGCCGCACCACCAGCCATGCCAGCCGCACAAACAAGCGGCGGCTCCGAACAATTTTGATACACAGCAGCCTGCAGGCCATCTCCATTGGTGCAATTTGACGCAGAAATTTTAAACGTTGCACCAGTCGTGCCAGCCACAAAACCGATCCATTGGTTGTTTTCCACCGCACCGCAAAAACCTGGCGCCGGGTCGGCCGAATAACCGGCTGTGGTACCGGTATACCCCATGAAATTGCAAAAAATACAGGCATCGCCACAATTATCGGCAGCCGGCAGATCGGATGCTGAACAGGGGGATGCCAGCGGCGCTGTACCGATATAAATGCGTTGTTCAGAAACAAGACTTTGCGAACAGGCATTTTGAGCCTGCACACCCAACACAGCAGATTCGTTGCCGAAGGTGACGGTCACCTGCCGGCCCGCCGGCGCAGCGAGTTCTACCGGAGGCGTTTGGCCATTTATTTTAACACTTCCCGGTCCCGTCCACCTATAACTGGTCGCATAAGGCACCGAATCTAAGGCATAAACCTGAGTGCTTTGTTCTACCACTACCCTTGGCCCTTTGATCAATCCGATCGAGTCAAGTTGCATATTGAAAACCGCACCGGCAGGGCTTGTTGAAATATGGAAATTACAGGCATCGCCGGTAAAACCATTGATCATCAAAAAATACGGTTGGCCTGGTATGAGCAGTGCTGTTAGCGAACGAACCTGATCACCGCCTCCAGCCTGACCCGGCGTACAGGCAATTGGGGGGGCTAAACAGTCGGCGTACAACGCAATTTCCAGGCCGTTGTCCTGTTGGCAATTGTATGGCATTACATCAATTGCAATACTATCGGCGTCGGCGATAAATCCCAGCCATTGATCGTTTTGCACCATGCCGCAAAAGCCGGTGGCCGGGCTTGCCGTATAACCTGCCGTTTGACCAACATAGCCATCCAACTGGCAAAAAAAACAAGCGTTGGCACATGCATCGGCAGCTGGAGTAGCGCCGGGATGGCAAACTGGTAAAACTTGAGCAACAAGGAATATGGATTGGAAAACCAATCCCAGGCAGAGGAAAATCGCTTTGTTCATAGGTGAGCAGGTTACATGTTGAGGAGGTTAGTTAGCAGGCTAAACTGTTAGGAAGATACATCGTGCGGAAGAATTGCTGTTGGTTCCCGGAGCATTAACATTTCCGGCACAGGATGCCCCCGGAAATAAAAAATACGCGCATAATCAAAAAAGCCGCATCTTTGCAGCCGAATTCTCACCGTCCGACAAGACCCCGAAACGGATATTTTTATTTGACGCAACGTTTTTAATGACTGCTTTTAAAGAATTAGGCCTCGAAGAGGCCTTGCTGCAGGGTATTGCTGCCCTGGGCTTCGAAACCCCCACCCCTGTACAGGAACTAGTAATTCCCACCGCACTTCAAACCAACGAAGATCTTATTGCACTGGCACAAACCGGCACCGGCAAAACAGCTGCGTTCGGCTTGCCCCTGCTGCAACGCATTGACCCTGCTGAAAAAAATGTGCAGGCGCTCATTCTTTGCCCAACCCGCGAATTGTGTGTTCAAGTGGCAAAAGACCTGGAAAGTTATTCCCAATATGCCCACCACTATAAGGTAGTGGCCGTGTATGGCGGCGCCAGCATCGAAACACAGGTGCGTAAGATCAAAGCCGGCGCCCAGATTATTGTGGCTACACCGGGCCGCCTGGTCGATTTGCTGGTACGGCAAGTTGCGCGGCTCGACAAGGTTTCGCGTATTGTACTCGATGAGGCCGATGAAATGCTCAACATGGGTTTCAAAGATGCCGTGGACATGATTTTGGAAGCGGTGGAAAATCGCCAATCCATCTGGCTTTTCTCCGCTACCATGCCGCGTGAGGTGCGAGCCATTGCCTCCACCTACATGCGCAATCCGCTCGAACTCAATGTCGGTCAGCACAATCAAATTAATGCCGACATCGAACATCAGTATTTTGTTTGCCATTCCGCCGATCGATATGCTGCACTCAAGCGCATCGTTGACGCTACCCCCGGCATTTACGGTCTCGTCTTTTGCCGCACCCGAAGCGATACCAAAGAAATCGCCGAGCAAATGATCCGCGACGGGTACAATGCCGACGCGCTCCATGGCGATCTCGTACAGTCGGACCGCGACCGCGTTATGCAGCGTTTCCGCGAACGCAACCTTCAGCTGCTTATCGCCACCGATGTGGCAGCCCGCGGTATTGATGTGAGCGACATTTCGCACGTGATCAATTACGGCCTGCCCGATGAGATCGAAGTGTACACGCACCGCAGCGGCCGCACCGGCCGGGCCGGACGCAAAGGCATTTCGATCAGCATTATCACCCCGAAGTTTGAAGAAAAGATCCGGCAGATCGAGCGTCGTACAAAATCCACGTTTGCTAAAATGACGATCCCGACCGGCTATGAGGTTTGTGAAAGTCAGTTGTTCCACATCATCCAGAACATCCACGACCAGGAAGTTCAGCATGCCGAGATCGAACCCTTTTTACCCCGGGTATACGAAGCACTGAAGGATTTGTCAAAAGAAGAACTGATCAAGCGTTTTGCCAGTGTGGAGTTTAACCGCTTCCTTTCCTACTACCGGAATGCACCCGACATCAACCTCCGGGGGAGCGGCAAAGACCGAAAAAACAGTCGGAACGATCAGGCAGGCTCCAACGGCTCCATGCAGCGGCTGTTTGTCAATATCGGCCTCATGGATGGTATCAATAAAAAAGACTTCCTGCAATTGCTGATCCGCGAATTTCGCGTACCCAAACCGGCTATTGGCGGCATCGACATTAAAAAGTCGTACATGCACTTTGATATTGAGCACACCTTCAGCCGCGATGTACGCCGTGGTCTGGAGGAGTTTGACATCAATGGCCGGCGTGTGAAAGTGAATGAGGCCAAGCCAATGCCCGAAAAATTTGACAAAAAGGCGAAGGACAAAAAGTTTGGCGGGAAGAAGGCACAGGGGCGGAAAAAAGCCTATTGAAACAATAGTACCAGAGTTTGGAACAATAGTCCACGTTTTACTTTCCGGGAGCGCGCACCTTTGTTGCATGTATTGTGTCACACTTTAAATGATACGAAACCATGGCAACTCAGGCAGTAAATTATCAGATATATCAGGATGTAAACAAATTGATCGCCATCCTGCATGAAGCAACAGCACAATTCCCCGCCAACTACCGCGGTACCCTTGGTCAGGAAATGCAACGTGGTGCCTTGAAGGTGGTCAATAGCGTGCACCAGTTGAATCAATCCCCCGGCGTGGCCGATAATTATTACCAGCTGCAGGACGATCTTGAAGTGCTAAAACTTAGCTTGGCCTTTGGGTTCAGGCTCAGTCTTATCGATACCAGCCTGAATACCCTGCTTACGCAATTGATCCGGTGCATCAGCGCACAAGTTACTGGCTGGCCCTTCTATAAAATTTCCAATGGCGTCGTCCAGAGCCACAACGTTGGCAAATTCGCAAATTGAGTATGGCCACAAGAAACGGTCACAGTGGATGCGATCAACCCTTTTCACCCAAACGTTTTGTCGCAACATTTCCAGTAAATATGGCATTTGCCAATCCATGGAAATCGTACAAAAACTGCATCTTTCGCAAATCGGTAAACTGGCTCAAAAAAATGCCGTAAACCCCGGTTTCCGGGTTCAGGAAAAAGTAGGTGAATGCAGCCCCGGGCCAGAAGCAATCGCCCTTATGGCCACCGTATTCCGTATCTTCCACCAATACGCCAAAGCCTAAACCAAAGCCCTGCCCGGGTGTGGAGATGTTGCCTACACGCAAAGGAATATGGCTTTCGGGCAGATGGTTTTGCAACATTTGGCGTAGCGATTCCGGTTTCAGATACCGTTTGCCATCCCATTCGCCACCATTAACGAGCATTTTCACAAAACGGGCATAATCCGACAGGGTGGATACCAACCCGGTATTCCCACGCGGAAAAATGGTGCCCAGCACATTCGGACTCTCCTCCGGCGCACGGCGGAGCTTCAGATCTGCGCCGTAAATAGCCGCCACGCGATCTGCTTTTTCCGGAGGCACTTTATACCCTGTATCGGTCATTCCCAGTGGGTCAAACAAGCGGGTTTGCAAAAACTGATCGATGGGCATACCGGAGGCCTGTTCGATCAAGCGCGCCAGCACGTCCGTGCTTAAGCCATAAGTCCAGCGGTCACCCGGGTGATGTGCCAGGGGAAGCTCGCCCAGGATTTGTACCAATTTATCCAGCGAAGCCGGATTTTCCGCAAAAGCTTCCCGGTAGGCGGCGCCTGTAGGAGAGGCGTCAAAATCACCCGAGGTGATGCCGCTGGTGTGCATAAACAAATCGCGCACAGTAATTGGCCGCCGCGGTGGCACGGTACCTTGCACTGCGTCGAAAACATGCGTATTGATAAACGCAGGCAGGTACCGTCCAACCGGGTCGTCCAAACTGAATTTCCCCTCTTCCACTAACATCATGGCTGCAACACTGACAATAGGTTTCGTCATGGAAGCCATGCTGAAAAGTGTATTCAAGCGCATTGGACGCTGCTTCTCCCGGTCGGCCATGCCGTATACATCGGTGAACATCAGATTGCCTTCCGCCACCAACATCACGGTACCGGCCAGTTCGCCGCTGTCGATCAATTGGTGAAAATGCTGGGTCAGGACTTCAAATTTTTCACCCTGCTGCTGAGCATGGGTCGGTGCAACCGCCCAAAAAATGGCAAGAATAAAGGGAAGTGTTGTTTTCATAGCGCAATTCCTGTTTATGTACTGGCTTGCAGTGAACACAAAAGTACCGCAGGCACCATACCGCAGGAATGTGTACATTTGCCATTAAACAGGGGCATTTGCGCCAAATGCTATTTATGCGAAAAATTGCTATTCTGGTACCCAAAGGCGAAGTGATGCCATCCGCTGTGGTGGGCGCCTATTTGCTGCTGAAACAGGTAAATGAGCAACTCACCAGTATGGGTATGCCGCCCGCGTTTGACGTCGAACTGGTGGGTCACTCCGTACACAACCAACTGTACGATGGCGCCATATCGGTAAAAACCCACCGGCACTATACGCGTGCAGGCGGCTACGATTTGATAATTGTACCGGGTTTTATTTGCGAAATGGAAGCCCCTGTACGCGAAAACGCGGGGCTCATTAAATGGATGCACCGGCAATACACCGAGCATGGCACCGAACTGGGCAGCATGTGCACGGGCGTTTTCCTGATCGCAGCCTCAGGCCTGCTCGACGGGCGAAAATGCACCACCCATTGGGCTTTCGAACAGGCCTTCCGGCAAGCCTTCCCAAAAGCCAACCTCCAACCCGAGCATATCGTGATCGATGACAACGGCCTGTACACCAGCGGCGGTGCCTATTCCTCGCTGAACCTTATTCTTTACCTCATTGAAAAGTTTTGTGGTAAGGACCTTGCGGTTTGGGCATCAAAGGTGTTTCAGATAGACCTCGACCGGCGTTCGCAAAAACGCTTTGCAATTTTTCAGCAGCAAAAAGTCCATGTAGACGACCCTATCGCCGAAGCGCAGGAATACATCGAACAACATTACCCCGAGCCCCTCACCGTGCAGGCACTTGCCAGTCATTTTGCCTTCAGCCGGCGCAATTTTATCCGCCGGTTTAAGGAAGCCACCGGCAATACACCCATCGAATACATTCAGCGGGTGCGCATCGAAGCATCCAAGCGCCTGCTCGAAAACAGCCCGAAAAGTATCGGCGAGATCATGATGGAAACCGGCTACAGCGACAATAAATCCTTCCGGGCCCTATTCAAAAAATACACAGGGTACGCGCCAAGTGTGTATCGCAGCCGGTACCAGCGTTAAGGAAAGATTTAACCGGGGGAATCTTTTTCCGCTTTTTAAAACATGCTCAACGCACCACAAACCGACTACTCGACCGCAGCTTTCCGGAGGCGGTGTGCCCCTGGACAAAATAAATGCCCGCAGGCAAATCCAGCTCGAGAACCAGTTGGTTTTCAGGCATTTCACGAGTGAGCAATAGTCTACCCTGCGCATTATACACCTGAATTTGAACCGGTTGGTGGTCAGAATGGTCCCATTTCAAAGTCATCCGATTTTCAACCGGATTTGGGGAAATTCGAAGAAGCTGATTTTCCTGTTTCCTGTTATCTGACCGGTTCTGTGATGCGGCATCACTTTCCGGCGGGCAATTGAACGTATTCAGGTGCGCTTCCGTTAGCGATTGTCCATGTAACCGCACCACACTGTTGAAATAGTCGGGCTTGCTGAAAGGTGGAAGGGTAACCGTAAAAACATCCGATTCGCCATTCTTTATACCGGTTGCCTGCGTTTCGAACCGGATGGAGTAAAGGGGGCTATAATTCGGGTTTCGAACTGCGTATTGCCGGCCGCCAGGTGTTGTATAAACGCTGTTTCCCGACGGCGCAACGGCGACCACGCCTTTGGGCAACTGAAAGGCAACATATACCAATGGTTGCGAACAGTTGTTTTGTATCCGGAAATGATAGCTGCGGCGGTTTTCAGCATCAAGTGAGATGCGAAGCAACTCGAAGTGAATGCAGTCATTTGTCTTTTCGTCGCACGGGTGCGCATCATCAGCCGAGATACGAATTTGAAAACAACAGGCAGACTGGTTGCCGCAGCTGTCCTGTGCTTCAAAACAAAGCGTATGATCACCCGGCACGAATGCGCTGCCGCTAGGCAAACCCTGCGCCTGAACGAGTTGAATCCCCGGGCAAGCACAAGTGCTCCATACATCCGGTTCCGGGTAAGTAACCAGCGCCGACTGGGTACCAAAAGGTATCTGAATGAGGGTGTCGGGCGGACAATTTGCAGCGATAGATGATGGCGATGTCAACACGGTATGTTCCACAATATAGGTTGCCATTGTATCGCACCGGCCGGTTGCGGACGGGACCAGGGAGGTGTAGGTTCCGGGCTGGGTATAGGTAACGCCATGTAGGGTAATGGAGTCGCCCGGGCAGAAATAGACGGTTTTTTCAAATTTTGGATTGACCCCGGTTCGGATGTTATACACCAGATTGGTATCACAGTTCGGACCGGAAACCGTTGTGGTTACAAAGCCAGGACTTGTATATGATTTGCCGTCAACAACAAAAGAATCGCCCGGGCAAAGAAATATCTCCTGATAACCCGGCACCGGTGGACAATAATCCAGCTTAGTCAGGCTTCCGGGCATCTCGGGCAGGTTCACGTTCCAGGTGGTATCAAAAGTTACCTGCATCATATCGGCTGTCGATACGGTTATAGATAATGGGCTGGCCGACGTGCTTACCTGTTGTGAGCAGCACTGCGTTACCTGACCGTTTGCATCCGTTTTAACGACTAAAATACTTTCCGGTTGGCCAGGGAATTTCACTGCGCCCGCAGCGATAATCCCGCCATCAGGCGCTTCGATAGCCATAGCGAAATAATCGCTGCCATCCAGGGCATATTCGTACGACCACAATACAGCTCCGTCGGCACTGATTTTTACCAGGGTGGGATCGAGGTTCGCATTCTGCGGTTCGTACCGGCGCGGAATCAACAGAAAATTGCCATCCGACAAAGGGGCGATCGGTCCGTACCCGACATTGGGATAGGTTTTTGCCCATATCAGGTTGCCGGTACGGCCGGTGCGGCAAACCAGTTGGATGGATTTCGGATTGTTGGGCGGATAAGCGGCCCCGGCCGTCATCCAGCTGCCGTTCGGCCCCGCTGTCATCGAGTGCAGTACAGTTTCATAATCGGCCGGCCCGTCGTATGCATGATGAAACAGGATGTTGCCGTTCGCCGCATCAAACAGGTTGAAGGCGGCAAAAGTATCCCTGCGGCCAACGGCGAAGATGGTGTCGCCACTGACAGAAAATGCATGAAACCTGGGATCTTCGCCCCAGTAAAACATGCATCGTTTTGACCAAACGGTGTTCCCCTGGTTGTCGATCCGGACCAGTACGGCATGACTGTCGCCCTGCGACGAACGGCCGGAAATAATATAGCCGCCAGGTACTGCCCTGACCCAATCACCTACGTTTCGCCGGCCGGTCAGGTAACTGGGTATGACCTGTTGCCACTGGATCATACCGTCGGTGTCGGTTTTGACCACCAGTATTTCCCCGTTTCCCATAGAGCTTATCCCGTGCAATTCGCCTATTGCCAGGTAGCCGCCGTCGTTGGCTTCGATAACCGTACGAAATCCCGCCTGATAAGCCGGCCCGTAATGCCGAAGCCAGACGAGGTCGCCGGCAGTGTCAATCTTCATCAGAAAAGGTTTGTATTGCGGCCCCGGGAGGTTAACGCTGGAGTTTGACGTGCCCGCCAGAACGTAGCCGCCGGCAGTAGCGAGAATATCGCTGGCGGCTATAGCAATGTCGGCGGCGCCAAAAGCGCGCTGAAAGGTTTGCTGGCCGGAAAGCAAATTTGCCGCCAGGCAAATCAAAAGGCATGAAACGAACAGGCGTAAGGGTGTAAATACCATCGGAATCGGGTGCGGTGAAAAACTTGCCAAAGTTGCCGGCAAATTCGATCATTCGGAATACTTGAATCAGGGCAGTTTTCAGACTATGTCGGATGGGAGACGTATAAAAAGGCACCGGCTGGATTTACAGTTTCACAGAGGGGCACAGAGAAACGGAGGAGCACGGAGGTTTTAGTTTTTGCCGTCCAGTGCTTTTTTCGTTTGCGCAATCAACCGTTCCAGATTTTCCTTCCGCCGGGGTGAATCGGCGAGGGTCAGCGCTTGTTGGAAGTGCTTCAGCGCGGCAGCATGATTCCCCGTTGCCGAATACCCGCGACCAAGCCCCAATTGGGTGATAAACATATCGCCGAAGCGCTCCTGATTTTGCCGGTAAATCGCCAGGGCCTGTTCGTTTTCTTTTTGAGCCTGCAGGCCACGGGCGAGGTAGTACAAATCGTTGGGTGTACCCAATTTCATAGCCATGGTTTTGGCTGCTTCGGCTTCCGCAGTTTTGCCCAGTTTTTCGAGCAATTTTGATTGGGTCATCAAATTCTCAAACTGGGGTTTTATTTGAACCGATTGCTCCGCCCAGGCCAGGCCCTGATCGAGGTACACATCGTGCTCCAGGCAGTACTCGGCGGCCTGGTTTGGCGCTTCCCAGAAAAATAGTCCAATGTTGCTCTTCAACTGCGCCCTGAAACTTTCGATCACCAGTTCATGCGCCGGGAAGGCAATCCTGAACGGCACAGCCAGGTTTTCCCATTTCATCGCCAGCACGGTATAATCCGGCTTGCGCTCGGTGAATTCGAAGGTCAGGTATTCGTTGTATTCCGCATTTTCAGGTTTTACCTGCACCCGCAACTGATCTTCGGTTTCGTCGTACACGAAAGTGCCCCAAGCGGTATTTGTTTTTGAAAAAATAAGGGTCCAGGAAGATTCACCGGGAATCAGGAAAAAACCATAGGTCCCAGCCGGAATAGCCTGCCCTTCAACCTGGGCATCTGCAGAAAAAGTAATGGTGGTGTTTTCGTTAGCCCCGACACGCCAAACCTGATCGTAGGGCACCAACTGGCCCCAAATTTTACCTTGGCGGCCGTCTACGTCCGGGCTGTTATACCGGACGGTTACGGTGGCCACGCCGCTTACACTTTGTGAAACAATGCTCAACTGGTTGTCGCCACTGGGCGGCGCCTGGAGGAACTGAGCCTGCAAGCCGCAGGCAAAAAGCAGGAAAATGAAGGAATAGACAATTTTCATAGCGTAATATTTTTGTTGTTTAAGGAACGAGGGTGTCTCATAAGTAAATCCCAGGCCCAGCGCGACAAACTTTTTACCGCGAAGACGCAAAGGCGCGAAGAATTAAACTCCGCGTCTTTGCGTCTTCGCGGTAAAACAGAATATACTACGGCGGGCAAAATTGACGGGGCACTTTTGAGACACCCGCATTCCAAAGATCAATTGGATTGCATCGCGTTCAAGCCGAGCACCTTCCGCAGGATACCCATTTGCCCAAGGTGATAAGCCTCGTGGTAAAGATAAAATACGAGCAGATCGATTCGTGCGACAGGCATACCTGTTGCCTGGACATACAGATCCTCCTGCTCAAAATTGGCAAGATGTTCGGACAATGGCCCCGACACCTGTTTCCATGCCTCCCGGATAGCGTCCAGGCTTTTGTACGGGTAATTGCCGATCGGTTTAAAGTACAGATCGTCGAGCGGGTCTTTAAGCTGCAGGCCAATCGCATTGGCGAGCTGATATCGACAGGTGGTTACGTGCCCGAGCAGCCAGTTGTAGTGGTTGGTCTGGAGGTTGGGGCGTTCGAGTGCCTGTTCAGGCGTAATGTCCTCAAATGCATTGTGAAAAATGTTGTCCTGAAGTTGCAGCGTACGGATCAGGCTGTCGGCCGGGGCGTCAATTTTTTGTACTTCCATGATGTATGTGGTGTTTTTGTTCGAAAAAAATGTTCGACAAGAATACCGGGTTGTGGGGATCGTAAAGTACGGTCGGATACCCATTTCCGATGAGTGGTACGCCGGGAACGGATGAATGGTGCGCCATTTCAATTAACATGCAGCGAACCAGTTTTGAAACGCCCGGGCCCGGTAGCGGCTCACCGGCACGCGAAACTGCTCTGAAGGCTTGCCATTGGGTTGGACCGTGACCTGAATTTTTCGATTTTCGGCATTTACAATTTGCCGGATCGCACTGCGGTGAACCAGGTATTGCCGGTTGAGCCGAAAAAATGGCGCTTGTTGCAAGGCATTTTCCACCTCATCCAAGGCATTAAAATCGGAAGTGATTTTTTGGCCGTGGAACGTGTGAAAGGTTACGATACCACCCGTTGAATGGACAAAGGCAACTTCGCCGGTTTGCAGGCGCAGCAGTTTTTTCCCGGAGGAAATATTCACAAAAACTTCACCTGCTGTACCATTGTCAACAACCGGCACTTTAGGTTTGGTTTGCAAAAAACCATACAGATCGCGCAACAGCAACACTGCACTTTCCAGGCTTGAAATGCCCAGCATAAGCATCAGGTAGCCCAAAAATTTGACCCAATCAATTGGCACGCCGAATGCTATCCGCTGAGCAAAATACGCCATGCTAAACACCAAAGTGGTGGCCAGCCAGCCATAAGCAAACTGCCGGAACATGAGCGCTGCGTTACCCTGCCCGAGTCGTTTTTTGGAGCCCCAGCGCCGGTATACCTCGCAGTTACTCTGGCAAACGAATAAGCCCGTGCCCACCAGAATGAGGAAGGTCTCCCAAGGGAAAACATAGCCTGGTTGGAATGGCAGTTTCTTGTAAACAGCAAAATGCAGGAGTAGCAACGCCAGCACCGGAATGGCCGTAAGCCGGTACCAGTGAAACGGGGAAATAGAAAATCGGTGCGATACAGGCATGGGCATTTGATTTTTTCAAAAATCGGGAATGCGAGTAAGCTAACCGCAAATTTTCGACAAAAGGACCCTGGGCTGTAATGCGCTTACCGTCTGTTTGGTACATTTGGTTTTAGTAAAATCAACTTATGGCTTTTTTAAACACAATTCGAGCAAACCAAAAAACGCTGTTGGAATACCAGATCACCGGCATTTTGATGGGATTAATTTATGCCCTGGGCGAATACCTGACCCGGATAAACACCGACGACCCGCAAGCGTTTGTCCCCCTGATAATCCGGGGATTTTTTGCCGGCTGGCTGATCACCCTGTCGGTTGGGATTTTTGAGGTTTTGTTCAAAGACAAGTTGATGCGCAGAACCTTCCTGTTTCTGGTACTGGTGCGCGCTGTTTCATTTACCCTGATTATCACATTTTGGTTGTCGGTGATCAATGCGGTATGGTTAACCATCGACAGAGGCGTACAATTGACGACCGGTTTTTTTTACTACCTCACCGACATTTCCTATCTGATTAACCTTCTAACTGTCTTGTTGGGCCTGCTCATATTGATCGCGCTCCGGCAAATCAACAACCTCCATCGGAAAGGCGAGCTTTGGAATTTTATTCTAGGCAGGTATCACCGGCCGCGCGAGATCAACCGAATGTTCTGTTTCATCGACCTGAAAGATTCCACGACCATTGCCGAACAACTGGGACACCTGAAGTTTGGCCTGTTTTTAAAAGATTATTATTCCGATATCACGGATGCCATCCGGCAAACAAAAGCGGAAATATACCAGTACGTCGGCGACGAAATTATCCTGTCGTGGCCACTGGAAAAAGGGTTGCAGAGTAACAATGCAGTCCGCTGTTTTTTTCTGATGCAAGACCACATCGCTGCGTTGCGGGAACAGTATGAAAACCGGTACGGACGGTACCCGCAGTTTAAAGCCGGGATGCACGGCGGCCCGGTTGTGGTAACCTGGGTCGGTGAGGTAAAAAAAGAAATTATGTACCTGGGCGATGTGCTCAATACCGCGTCGCGCATCCAGGAAAGCTGCAAACGCCTGGCCAAAGATTTTCTCATTTCGCAGGATATTCTGGATCGGCTGGGGAACCTGGACGATATCCAGGCCACGTTTGTTGAAGAGACCACACCCAGAGGTAAAGAGCGAAGCGTTCGGGTACACAGTTTGGAACGTATGCCATAGCATCTGCGGCAATCCCATTGCGGTGTACCTTTGCCAATTATGTCGCCCAGCCTTCAACAACATCTCGAAACTTTACTGCAAACAAAAATCAGCGCCGCCCAACCGCTTTCCGGCGGCGACATCAATCATGCCTACCGGCTCGGTGCACCCGACGGCCGGCAGTGGTTTGTCAAAACCAATACCGACCCGCAGGCGCCCGCAATGTTTCGGACCGAAAGCCAGGGACTGGCTTTATTGGGGGCTTCCAAATCGATCCGGATACCAAAAATTTTTGGTCACGGCAGCACCGACGACGGGCACGCCTATCTGGTACTCGAGTACATCAAACCCGGCTACCGCAACCGCTTGTTCTGGGAGAATTTTGGCCGCGGCCTGGCTAACTTACACGGCAACACTTCGGCCTTGTTCGGTTTTGCCCACGACAATTTTATCGGTCGCTTGCCACAGTCGAACAGCCGGCACCCTACCTGGGCGGAATTTTATGCCGAAGAGCGGCTATGGCCGCAAATGTTGCTTGCCCGCGAGTTGGGTTATTTTGATGCAGCATCGGAGCAACAACTTGACCGCCTGTGCAAAAATCTGAGCTGGCGCTGCCCCGAAGAACAGCCCGCCCTTTGCCATGGCGATCTTTGGAGCGGTAATTTTCTTTGCGACGCTGCCGGCGCGCCGGTGCTCATCGACCCCGCTGCCTGCTTCGTCCACCGGGAAATGGATCTGGCCATGAGCCGTCTGTTTGGAGGTTTCGACCCGGCATTTTACAGCGCCTATACGGAAGCCTGGCCACTGGAATCGGGTTTCGAACAACGGCTGGAAATTTACCAGCTGTACTATTTGCTGGTACATGTGAATTTGTTTGGTGGCGGATATGTGGGCCAGGTGCAATCGATTTTAGACCGGTTTGGCTGAGTGCAAAAACAAAAGAGAGAAATTTGAAATGCTCGCCGTAGGTTTTTTCACCACGGAGGCACGGAGGACACGGAGTTTAATCTCTGTGTCCTCCGTGCCTCCGTGGTAAAAAAACAAACCGGAACTATTTCAGCGCACCAAAACCGTCCCAGACCACCCTGCAGAGCCATCCGCAGCGGTCAGGCGGAAAAAGTAGGTGCCGGCTGAAAGCCCTGCACAAGGCAAAGCCAGGGGTAAAGTAGTTTCCCGAATCTGATGAACCGGGCGGCCCAGAGCATCCAGCAATTCAAAATGCAGGGATGGTTGAACCGGATTGTCGAGATCAAAATATACGACGTCTACCGCCGGGTTGGGGTACACCCGGAGCGGCAGCTGCGCTTGTTCCGGGTCGCTGACCGACACTAAAATAAAATGGCTGCCAATCGTATGCAATGTGGTATTGGTTAGTACCGGCGCATTGAAATCGAAGTAGATCGAAGCGGTATTTTCAATGCGGGTGCCATCGGAGTTATCGGGAGTTTGGGCAATGGCAAACTGCACAAATCCATGCGATGCCGCTTCGTTGATATTGCTGTCGGGCAACAAAATATTGTCGAAAACAAACCGCAGGATGTTGCCTTGCTCCAATGCCCATTTATAGGCATGGCTGGAGGCGCCCGGCCGTACAGATTGCGGGTCTAAAAAATTGGATAGCGTATCAACTATGACCACCCGAAAGGCCGTATCCGTGCCGGTATTTTGAAACCGGATCATGTAGTTGAGCGGGGTAGTGTTTTCAATAAGGCGGTCGGCGCCGACGCCTTTGGGGAGTGTTTGTTTATCATTTGGATCAAATGAAGCCGTGGTTTCGCGGCAATCTCTTGTGTCAAACGGGTTGCTCAGATAAGTAGAAAACTGCGTGACCATACCCTGCGTAAATCCACCGCATCCTTCAATGGCCACCGACGGGCGTCCGCCGTAAGGGAAACCGGGTTCCTGACTGGCTTCGAGGCGTATGGTAGTGCCGTTGGCAACGATGGGGTCGAGCACTAGTTCCTGACCGGCGCCCAGGTTGAATGTGCCACTGTTGCGCATGAGTACATCTTCCACTACCACATAGTCCAGCGACTGGATATTACCTGCCGAACCGATATTTTTAATTTTCAGGAAAATGCTGTCGTTAATACATTCCCCTCCAACTGTTACTTCAGCGCCAGACCACGGTTGTGCGCCCACACAAATGGTATCCGGAAAGATACTGGCAGAAGAACAATACGTAGTGCCCACAGGCGCATCGCAATCGGCTTGAAAGCGAATCCAGAACCGGCCGATCTGCCCCGGAGCCAGATTGCCGGCTTCGAACCGGTATCTATTATTGCCCAGATCGGTTTCCGGAAGTTCGCTGCTCTCGAAGTCCAGCCCCGGAGCGAGTGTAACCTCAACATGTGTATCGGAAATTGGGAATGCGCTGGCATTAATGTACGTAACGTAGTATAAGTTGGAAAAGCAGGGCCGGATCGCCCAGGCTGCCAGGTCGACATACATGAGCGGACAATCTTCAGAAAGGCTTCCCGGCACTACCGTCATTGTCCCCCAACAAAGATTCCCGGTATCAATTTCCCGCACTGTCAAAAGCTGGGTACCAATGTTGGCGGGCCCCAGGGTTATGGAAGGTTCAAAGGTGCCGCCCTGGCCGATGCGAACCATGTAGGTGTTGTAGTTGCAATACGGGCCACCCTCCAGCATATCAAAAGGGTCCAGGGTAGCCGTAAAGTTGGCGTTCAGGGCGATAACGATATTGTCGTTGCAGGCCAGCGTCGGGCTGGACTGGCAGGCTGATACCTCGAGATTGGTTGTACAATAAGCCGAGTTACCCTGTTCATCGACGGCCCACAATACAATCGGGTGGTTACCAGCTTGTGTCGCTGCAAACTCCAACTGCGTGGTAGCCGGCGGTGTGGCAGACGGCGTGCCGGTCTCGATAAAAAACTGGAGGTTATTGGAAGCGGTGCAGTCGTCGTACGTACCGGCATCGAAGTCGGTAGCTGAAACCGTTCGCATACCACTCGGTGGTATATCCAGAAGCACGTCGGGCTGGCAAACGACGGTTGGCGAAATGGTATTGCTGGCACATTGTGTAAAAGCAGTTTGTACGCCAATTGTCACAAATACCAGGAAAAGCAATAGCAGATTACGGAGGGTTGAATAGATCGATGTTTGTTTAAACTTTTTCATTTCATGCATTTTTTTGGCAAAGACGGTGAGCATTCGCGGGGAGCATTGGATTAGCAAAAGTCGTGGCATTCGGGTCGTATTATCATGGAAATATTTCCTGCTTGCAAAGGTGCGGCAACACAACAAGCGGGCGAAAATCAAATTCAGGCATTTGTAGAGTATGCTGTTTTTAATTTAAAAAATTGGTTCAAATTTTAAATATTTGATTTATAGCGTTTTAATTTATTTTTTATGAAAATTTTCACTTTAAATTTGTAGAGCAAATTATTCAAAATTGTAGTTCAAGATTTATACTCCACTCATGTCGGCTGCGTCCCAAATAACCTTTCGGGATCATCATGCAAAACAGTAATGTCTTTCAGCTCATCCAATCGTTTACCGCCCTGGAACAAAAACACGCCCGGCGTTTTCTGGAATCCCCCTATTTCAACTTACGGGCCGATTTGGTGCAATTGTTCGATTGTTTGTGCGCAACCCAAATGCCGGATAAAAACGAAATCTGGGTTGCCCTTTTCCCAACAGCACCTTTCGACGACACGCAGTTTCGCCTGTTGTTGAGCTACCTGAACCAATTACTGGAAAACTTCTTGCTGGTTGAAGGGCTGGATTCAAAGTCCCAGGCGGGGCGTTTAGAGCTTGCCCGTATCTACCGACAGCGCGGGCTGGTCCGGCATTATGAACGGCAAATCAACCAGATTGGCCGGGAGCTCACCAGCCAGCCACTCCGCAATGCGCAGCACCACAACATGCAGCGCGATTTCCACCTGGAGCAATACAACACGCAGCTCACCCTGAACCCCACCAATTCCGAATCCATTCGGGTGCTCGCCTGGCATACCGATATGGCCTACCTGTTGCACCGGTTGCGCCTGATCTGCCTGGAACTTGCCCAAAAAAATGTGTACCGGGCCAGCGAAGACCACTCCGTAAACCTGTCGGTCATTCGCCTGGCAGAGCGCGCCGAATGGGCCGATTCGCCCGGAATTGCACTTTACCTGGCGGCCAGCCGGTTGCTGTCCTATCCTGAAGATGTGCAGCATTACAGTGTTTTTATGCAGTTGTTGCCCGAGCAGGAACGCTATTTCAGCCCGGAGGAAATGCGCGAGTTTTACATGTTTACTATCAATCATTGTATCCGGCAAACCAATCGCGGGCAACAGCATCTCGAACAGGAAATGCTCCGGCTTTACCGGCGCGCGCTGGAAGCGGGTTATTTATTTGAAAATGGCATCCTTTCCCGGTTTACCTACCATAATATTGTGGCAGCCGGCTTGCGCTGCGGGGAGTTGGATTGGGTCGGCAAATTTATCCCGGACTACAACGTCTACCTGGAGCCCATGTACCGCAACAGCGCCCTCAGTTTTAATCAGGCCCGGCTTGACTACGCGCGCAACCAGTATGATTCCGTACTGCTCTTGTTGCAAAAAGCAAATTACAACGACCCTTTGCTCAACCTGGCGGCAAAGACCCTGTTGCTCAAAACCTATTTTGTGTTGCAGGAATTCGACTTGTTGCAATCGCATCTCGACGCCATGCGCAACTACATCCATCGCAAAAAGGTGATCGGTTACCACCGAAAAAATTTTTTGAATATCATCCGGTTCACCGAACGGATCAGCAATTTGGCGGGACTGGACCGGCAGGCCCGTGCGCAAATCCGGCAACAAATCCGCGATGAACCTGTGCTGACGGAAAAAGAATGGTTGCTCGAATGCCTGGTTTTAAATTAGTTGATACCTCAAATTACGACATGACCATTTCGGGTTTCCCCACTGGGTTTTTAATTTGCAGGCAAAAGAAGAACCATTTCCAGATACTTATTTTGATTTTGTGGTTCAGTAAATCAGAACCCGAAAATGAACGACTATTCAAAAAGTGCATTCGATCCCATTCTCGACGATTATGCCTTTTTCGAGGCCCATTCCACAGAAGCCGAGTCGGACCTGAAAGCTTACGCCGCGTATCTCCCGCAATTGGGTAGTTCTGGGGAATCTGTGCATTTGCTGGACTTTGGTTGCGGTACCGGTTCCTTCACCCGGCTTTTTTTACAACAAGCAAGCTGGCCGCCCGAAGTACTGGAACTTACCCTGGTTGAGCCCGGCGATAAGGCCCGTTCAAAAGCCGCGGAGACCTTGCAACCGTTTTCCGGGTGCACTATCCGGCATTATGCCACTTTGCCCGATACCCTGGAACAGTACTGTGATCTGGCGCTGGCCAACCATGTGCTGTATTATGTGCCTGATCTCGGGCAAGCGATCCGTGCACTGCGCGACCAGCTCCGACCCGGCGGCAAAATCCTCGCAGCCATGGCAGGCTCGGAAAATGCGCTGATTGAATGCTGGGAATTGGGCTTTGGTTTACTCGACCTCGACGTCCCCTATTTTACCGGAAACGACATGCCGGGAGTACTGGACCAACTGGGGCTTAATTGGCACCGGGTTGTCGTAGACTTTTTGATCAATTTTCCGGACACGCCCGAAAACCGGCTAAAGATCCTGCGCTTCCTGTTTGGCACCCGCCTGGCCGACTTCCCGCAGGCGCCCTTGCTCGCTTTTTTCGACCCTTACCGGCGAAATAGCGAAATTTGGATCGAAACCAGTCACTTTGTTTATACCATCGGATAACATGAAAAACACACGCCTTACCTTCCTTTTCTTCCTTTGCCTGGGTCTTTGGTTTACCGCCTGCAAAGACGACAGAAACAATTCGCAGTTTGTCCAATTGGGCGCCATTTATAACCTCGGTGGCACACAGTCCGATTTGGATATCCCGTCTTCCAAAGGTGCCATGCTCGCCGTTAAACAACTGAACGCGGCCGGAGGTGTGCTGGGCCGTACCGTCGAACTCCTGCTCGAAGACGGCAACACCGATACGATGACGATTCGGCAAAAAGTAGAGAAAATCCTGAAGGAAGCACCTGCCGTAGCAGCTTTCCTGGGCCTTTCAGATACCGACATGGCACTGGCTGCAGCCCCCCCAGCCAAATCAGCCAACCGGGTATTTCTAACCTCCGGGGCTACTTCGCCACAGCTCCCGGGGCAGGTGCCGGACTACCTCTACCTCGCCTGTTTTGGCGACAATGTACAAGCGGCAGCTGCCGCAGAGTGGGCCTACAATTTGCTCAACGCCCGCACCGCTGCGGTACTGTTCGACTCCCTCGACACCTACACGGTTTTGCTGCACCAGTATTTTGTCGACAGGTTTCAATCCCTGGGAGGTTCCGTGGCGGCTGTTCAAGGATATGATCCGGATAACACCGGACAGTTTGGGCAAGGCTTGCCGACGACGGATATCGTTTTCTTGTCGGCAGCTATTGTCGACCGGATCGCTCCGCTCGTCCGGCAGTTGCGCCAGCAGGGCATTACCAGTCCGGTAATCGGCGGCGACGGCTATGATTCCGAAACAGGCTGGGCGGCCAATGCCGACATTGCCGACGTTTATTACACCACCCATGCGTACCTCGGTGCAGATAATTCGAACACTGCCATTCAAAACTTTCGGGCGGCCTACAGCGCGGAGTACAGCGGCAGCCAACCGGACGCCTTTGCGGCTCTGGGTTATGACGCGGTCATGCTGCTTGCCGACGCCATCGAACGGGCCGGCAGTGCCAACCCCAATTCCGTGCGCAATGCCCTGGCTGTTACCAATAATTTTCAAGGACTAACCGGCACCATCACCTATGAGGCAGGCAAACAAATTCCGCGTAAATCGGTGAGTATTATTGAGGTGAAAAACGGGAAGGTGAGCTTGAAGGAAGATATTTTGCCCACTATGGTTCCTGACCCCTGATTTAGCATTTTAGGCTACAGTTCAGTTGGGCAATAATTTTCAATCACCGGCAGATACCTGGGGTCGGGTTTAAATTTTTTTTGATAAAAACACGCAACTCCCCATGCATCTATTCGAGCTAAGAAACACGGCAATACATCCATTTTGCAACCGTTTAGTTGGAGAACTGTCCAAGAATTGTGGGTAAAAATCATACACCGCAACTTCCCTTTTTTGTTATAAAATTTTCAACAAATGAAAACCAAACTACGCTTCATCCTGCTTTTAATCACCGGCTTTGCTTCCGCCTGTCAGGAGCCCCCGGAGCCCCAACCATTTACAGAAAAAGACCGCGCAGCCATCGTCCGGGAGGTCGAAACGATGTTCAATAATTATTTCCAGGCAATCAAAAAAAACGGGCTCACCGCGGAGTTTACCTACCTCGATGCTTCGGACGATTTTTTCTGGGTTCCGCCGGCCTACACGTCCGCCCTGTCGTACGATTCGGTCCGGACCATCCTGCTCGAAAATGCCAGTGCCTTCCGCCGGATCGATTACCAATGGGAAAACGTCCGGATCAACCCGCTGTCGCCGGAGTTGGCGGCTTATACCGGCATTGTGTCGGGCACATTGCTCGACACCACCGGCACATCAACGCAACTGCGCATGACCGAATCGGGCGTGGTGATCCGGCGGCTGGACGGCTGGAAAATTTTGTGTGGTCAATCGGCGCATTTACCGCTGACGGAGTGAGTTTTGTATATTTTTTGTTTTAAAAAAAGTCTGTTTTAAAACATTAATTTTATTTTTCGCCGAACACAGTATTTTTTCATTAAAACATTGCCCATGGATCCAGCATTAAACACCATGATTGAGAACCTCCACAAAAACACCGGCAAAACCCTGGAACAATGGATTGAAATTGTTCAGAAAAGCGGCCACAGCAAACACGGCGAAATCATCAAGTTTTTAAAAGAAAATCACGGCTTCACGCATGGTTTTGCCAACCTGGTTGCACACAAAGCCAAAGGTTCGGATGCCGGCTCGGCAGCCAATACCGACGACCTGATCGAAAAACAATATGCAGGCAAAGAATCCCTGCGCCCGTTTTATGATCAGTTGATTGAAAAAATTAAAACCTTCGGCGCCGATGTTGAAATCGCCCCGAAAAATGCCTATGTCAGCCTGCGTCGCAAAAAACAGTTTGCCCTGATCCAGCCTTCCACCAAAACCCGGCTCGATATCGGGTTAAACCTGAAAGGCCAGGAACCCGCGGGCAAACTCGAAGCCGGCGGCAGTTGGAACGCGATGTGCACGCACCGTATCCGGATCGAAACTGCGGAAGACCTGGACAAGGCGGTTGTCAATTGGCTGCGGGTGGCCTACGAAAACGCCGGATAAGGCACTTTGCAACTTGATTTTAACTTGCTCTGACTGACGCTAATGACCAAATCAACGATCCACCAACTCGTCGGCAACACCGACATCTACCTGCTCGATCAAATCTTGAAAGGCCGGTACTCAACTTCAGACAGGATACTCGATGCCGGTGCGGGCGGTGGGCGGAACCTGCACTGGTTTGTTCAAAACGGCAATCCCGTTTATGGCGTTGATCAAAATGCCGAAGCTGTTGCCTTGCTCAAACAACATTACCCCTCCGTGCCCAAGGGGCATTTTTTGGAGGCTGGCTTGGAAAATTTGCCCTTCGATCCGGATTTTTTCGATCATATCATTTGTTGCGCCGTCTTGCATTTTGCAAACGATCCGGAGCACTTCAACGCCATGTTTGCCGAGTTGATCCGGGTGCTCAAACCCGGCGGCACTGTTTTTATCCGGGTGGCCACCGATGTTGGTGTTGCCGAGAAAATGCAATTCCTCGGCCAGGGCCGTTTCCACATGCCGGATGGCACCGACCGTTTTCTGCTCACGCGTCCCATGCTGGACCGTTGCATCAAAACCCATCAGCTGCTGTTGCTGGAGCCTTTCAAAGCGGTTAATGTGGACAATCAACGGTGCATGGCAGCGATCGTTTTGCAGAAAGGCTGAGTGCGAAATACTGCTTATCTTTCTACGCAATTCTCGCATTCAAAACAAATATTCCATGCAAACAAAAGTGTACCTCCTGCCCGCATTTCGATTTGCAATCCGGCAGTCAACGCTGCTATTGCTCCTGCTCCTTCCCCTGTTTCTGCAAAGCCAAAGTGCGTACAAGCAACCACCAGCCGACGTAACCAATATTGTGCTGGCCGCGCCCACTCCAATGTCCAGCACCAGCCCCACCAACGAAGCCATCATGCTGGTCGATTACAATCCCAACCCAGGCATTGCCACACTCGCCCAGCCACTTTTGCGCCTGGCCGGTCTGCGTATAAATCCGGCACTCAACTGCCGCCAAAACATCACCGAATATACTGGCGCCACGATCCGTTGGTTGGCCAGCGATCAAACCGTGACTATCGATCTTCCCACCACTGGCATGCTGGCCGGCGTACCGCAATGGTCGCCCAATGGCGAAAAAATTGCCTTCGGGATCGAATCGAAAGCCGGTGTCGAACTCTGGGTAGCGAATACCCGTACGGGCGCCTCCATGCGGCTCGGTTCGGTACTGCTCAACGATGTGTTGGGCTCGGCTTTCACCTGGCTCAATGACAACAACACCCTGCTTGCTCGTGTCATTCCGCCCAGCCGCGGTCCGGCTCCTGAACCGCCTGTTGTGCCTGCCGGACCCGTTGTCGAGGAAACCTCCACCGGCAAACTTGCCCAGGTGCGCACCTTCCAGGATTTGCTGGGCAACTCCGCCGATGAAGACCAGTTTGAATACTACGCCACCAGCCAGTTGGTGCTGATTTCGGATAAAAACAACGGCGTGCAACTGCTCGGAGCACCGGGGCTGCATAGCAGCGCCGAGTTCTCGCCCGACGAAAATTACCTGCTGGTGACCACAGTGCACCGCCCGTTTTCCTTCAGCGTACCCTATTACGCCTTCAGCCGGAACTATGAGATCTGGGACCGGCAGGGAAAACTGGTACGCACACTGGCCGAATACCCGGTTACCGACGACATTCCCCGGCAGGGTGTTGTCAGCGGGCCGCGCAACTTCGAGTGGCAGGCCCTCCATCCTGCCCGCCTGCTCTGGGCCGAAGCGCTCGACGGCGGCGACCCGACGAACAAAGCTGATTTTCGTGATAAACTTTTGCGCCTCGACGTGCCCTTCACCGGCGAGCCTACCGAAGTGCTAAAAACCCAACACCGCCTTTCAGGATTCAACTGGACGGCCGAAAAAGACATTGCCCTGCTCGCCGAGTACGACCGCGACCGGCGCTGGACCACAACCTGGCGCACCGACCTGAACAACCCCGACGCCAAAACCAAACTCTTCGACCGCAGCGTGCGGGATGATTACAAAAATCCCGGCCGGCCTGTGTACACCCGGCTTGCCAGCGGCGACTGGGTGATGTTGCAAGACAGCGACTGGGCCTGGTTTGACGCACCGGGCGCTTCTCCGGAAGGCGATTATCCACGGCTGGACAAGATCAACCTTAAAACCGGCGAAACCCAAACGGTGTACAAATGCCCGACCGGAGCCTACGAAGATTTTATCATGTTCGCCGGCGCCGACCACAAGCAGATCATCACCCGATACCAAAGCAAAACCGAGGTGCCGAATTTTTACCGGGTAGATCTGAAAACAAAGTCCCGGAAAGCACTAACCGATTTCAAAGACCCGGCCCCACAACTCACCAGCGTCAGCAAGGAACTGGTGCGGTATACCCGCCCCGACGGCGTTCCACTCTCCGGCACGCTCTACCTGCCGCCCGGCTACAAACCCGGACAGCGTTTGCCGTTGTTCATTTGGGCCTATCCACTGGAGTACTCCGACCCGGCCACGGCTGGTCAGGTGCGCGGCTCGGAAAATACGTTCACGTTCTACCGCAACGACTCGCCGTTGTTTTTCGTCACGCAGGGCTATGCTGTGCTGATGAACGCCACCATGCCCGTTGTCGGCGACCCGGAAACGATGAACAACACCTTCGTGGAGCAGGTAGTCGCTTCGGGCCGCTCGGCTATCGACTACCTGGATTCACTGGGCATTATCGACCGCAAGCGTGTTGGCGTGGGTGGCCACTCCTACGGCGCCTTCATGACCGCCAATCTGTTGGCCCATTCCGATGACTATGCCTACGGCATCGCCCGCTCGGGGGCGTACAACCGCTCACTCACGCCCTTCGGTTTCCAGAGCGAACGGCGCTCGTTCTGGGAAGCTCAGGATATTTACATGCGTGTCTCACCTTTCATGCATGCTGAAAAAATTAAGAAACCGCTGCTCTTAATTCACGGCGAAATGGATAACAACTCCGGTACATTTCCCATCCAGTCGGAGCGTTTGTTCCAGGCCATCAAAGGCAACGGCGGCACCGCCCGCCTGGTGATGTTGCCCTACGAAAGCCACGGCTACCGGGGCCGCGAGAGTGTGCTGCATGTGCTGTCGGAGATGTTTGATTGGGCGGAGGAGTATGGGAAAGGAGAAGTGGAGCGGCCTTGAGGTATTTCTTTTTCTCAGCCCAGGTCTTAAGGCCTGGGCTGAGATGATAAAAGGCAAAAAACCGGTCTTTTGCACCTTTTTTTGTTCACCTAAGTTACCCTGCGTTTTTTGTTCGCCAACTACCAGTTGGCGTTACAGGGCATCCGCAATCTTCCGGTCGTTCGCCAAACGCGGCACCTTGTTCTGCCCGCCCAGTTTGCCCTGCGTTTTCATGTACTCCCGAAAGGCATCGCGGGGCAAGGCGCGGATGACCAACGGGCGCAACACATTGCCGGTAATCAGATCGTCATAGTAAATATTTTGTTCGCGCATGGCCTGGTCCACAGCGGCGGTAAACTCCGGCAAGTCGGCAGGTGGTGTGTCAAATTCGATGAACCACTCGTGGTAAGGCAGCCCGCCTTCGGGAGGATTCACCTGTGGCGCTACGGTGAATTCGACAATTCGAACACCCATTGCGTTGGCTACCGGCAGCAGCGCCTCTTCCACTTCCTTCCCAATCACATGTTCGCCGAAGGCGGAAATGAAATGCTTGATCCGGCCGGATACGACAATGCGGTACGGATCTTTGGACACAAACTGCACCGTGTCGCCAATGTTGTAACCCCAGAGGCCGGCATTGGTGTGGAGGATGAGGGCATAATTGACGCCGATTTCCACGTCCTTCAGCCAGAGCCGGGTCGGGTTCTCTTTGAAAATTTCATCGGCAGGTACAAATTCAAAAAACATGCCCGCACGGGTGTTGAGCAGCAGGCCTTCGGCCGGGAAGCAATCCTGAAATGCGATGAAACCCTCGGATGCCGGATAGGTTTCCACAGTGTCGATCGGGCTACCGACGAGTTCCTCCAGTTTGGCCCGGTAGGGCTCGAAATTGACGCCGCCATAGACGAACACGGAGTAGTTGGGAAAAATTTCCCGGATCGTTTTTTTACCCGAGCGGGCCAGCAGGCGCTCGTAGTACATCTGCACCCAGGGTGGAATGCCGGAGATCAGGCGCATATCGGCTCTGAGGGTTTCATCAACGATACGCTCGACTTTTTCTTCCCAATCGTCGATGCAGTTTGTTTCCCAGGAAGGCATTTGGTTGGTACGCAACCAGGCCGGCACCAGGTGGTTGCTGATGCCGCTCAGGCGACCGGTCGGAATGCCGTTATTGTCTTCCACTTCGGGGCTGCCGGAAAGAAAAATGAGTTTGCCGTCGAGCCATCGGCCGTTGCCTGTGCGGGCGAAGTAGTTGAACAATGCATCGCGAGCGGTGCCGAAGTGAAGGGGGGTACTTTCCCTGCTCATAGGGATGTATTTGGCGCCGGATGTGGTGCCGGATGTTTTGGCAAAGTAGGCAGGCAAGCCCGGCCAAAGCACATCGCGTTCACCCAATTTGACGCGCTCGATGTAGGGTTTCAACTCCTCGTAATCGCGAATGGGAATTGCCCGGGTGAAATCGTCAAATGTTTTGATCTCCGAAAAATGGTGGTCCCGGCCAAAAGCCGTTTTGCTGGCGCGGGACAGGAGGTGGTACATAATTTTTTCCTGATCCGCCACGGCGTTAGCCGCCATGCGGCGGATACGGCGGCCGATATATTGGGCAAAGGGGTAGATGAGTGCAGCGCGGAATCCCATAGTTGACTGGTAATTGTTATTGGGCAAAAGTCGGGTAAAATGGCGGCTTGCGGTCAGGTTTGTTGCGATGCCTTCGAAAACCTGAAACAACCGGCCCTACCGGACCCTGAAAAGTACAAGGTTTGCGCGAATCCGGTCTGCCGGGCAGTCACATCGGCATTTACCTTTGCCTTACAAAATACCACTGCCATGCCCGGACGAATGCTGCTGCCATTTTTTTTGTTTGCCCTGTTTTTTTGGCAACCTGCCTGCACACAAACCATAACACCGCCAACCGTACTTTCGGGTAAAATTACCCTTCGCGAAGGCTGGCACCCGATGCTGTATCTGGTGAAACCCAATTATTACACCCAACTGATCGCTTCGTACGAAGGCACTGTGGTAGACTCAGCGGCACTGGTGGCAGACGGATCATTCCGCTTCCAAAACCTGAATTGGCTACAGGAAAAAGGGCTTTATCTCTTGTTCATCCAGCCGGAGGGCAGCCGCTATCGCAATGAAATTGCCAGCCCACTCCCGGCTGAAAACTATGTTTGTCTGGTGTTGGCTCCCGGTACTACAACCCGGGTGGAGGGAAATGCCCGGGAGTTGACGCGCAGTTACCAACTGACCGAAGCCCATCCGGAGAGCCGGCAACTGTTGCAGCTGCGTGATGCACGGCTGCCGTTGTACCAGGAGTTTGAGCACCAGAATCCGCCTTCTGATTCAACAATGGAATGGTCCGATCACGGAAACTCGGAAGGCCAGGAAAAAACCAATGCGGCTTTGTTTGCCTTCCTGGATACCGCACAAGCGCCATTGCCTGTGTTTGCCGCCCTGCGCCTGTGTGCTCCCATCAATGATTTTCGTGATCAACCCGAGTTTTATCTCGCGGTTTTGGACCGCTTAAGCAGCCAGGCGGCCGGGCATCCCTGGGTTGAACAGCTTGCCACTTACCTTAATCCGTCGCGGTTGCCGGTGTTGAAGGGGGCACTTATGCCCGACTTCGCTTTGCCGACTCCTGCCGGAGATACTTTGTCGCTGAAAGATTTGCGCTCGCGCTTGCTGCTGGTAGATTTCTGGGCCTCCTGGTGTGCGCCCTGCCGCCGCGAGATGAAGGAAACGATACGGCCTCTGTACGACCAATATCACGATAAGGGATTTAATGTGTTGGGCATATCGATCGATCGCAGCCAGGAGGCATGGGAGGCTGCCTTACGCAAGGACGGGGCCGTTTGGCCAAATGTATCGGACCTCCTGGGCGACCTTTCTCCGGTGCGG
This sequence comes from Lewinellaceae bacterium, assembly GCA_020636075.1. GTDB lineage: Bacteria > Bacteroidota > Bacteroidia > Chitinophagales > Saprospiraceae > M3007. The sequence continues at coordinate 277,959 of JACJYO010000005.1, forward strand.
CAATCGCTCAAGTTCGAATATATTCCATCCAACTATCTCCTCGATGCTGAAGGGCGCCTGCTGGCCCGGAATGTACACGGTGCGGCTTTGCAGGAATTTGTGTCGAAGTACATGCAGGAGCATTGAGTGCAACACGCATGCACCTGGCACAGCATACAAAAATGCCCTTGCCTCGCTAATGGACGAATAAAAAGCCTCCGAGTAGAATAGGCCTGTTTTATAATTTATAAAATGTTGAAAAATTCAAAATTTTATAGTTTTAAATAATTTTATAATAAAAAAATTATTGGAATCAAATTTGAATTTAATTCACAAAAAAAATTACCTAAAGTTGAAATGTCGCTGAAAATCGATCTAATTTTGCATCAGTTAAAAGAACTAAGTAGCAAAACAAACCAAAAGCTACGTTGTGAAATTTAAAATTTCGCTAAAAAGCATCAAGACGCGCCGATTTTCGCTGAAACAGCGGCTAAAATTTCATCGGAATTATATTCCAAATCACTCCCTACCAATTTTCACTGCCCAAATGACCACAAAACTGACTGATCTGCCGCCATTCGGCGGGTCGGGAAGTTGCCCGTTTTAATCCGATCGTCCATCGCAATAAAATTCATCACTCATAACTCATCACTGCATAATGTCCCTTTCACGATTCAACGCACTGCAAACCATCGAAAACCGCCTGGAACCCTTGCCCGGTGAATTCAATGAAAATGGAAGTTCAAACATTGCCTCCTATTTCGGCGAAAATGTATTTGGCGAAGAGGCCATGAAAAAGCACCTTCCGGAAAATGCTTACCTGGGTGTAAAAGCCGCGATTCAAAACCACCAGAAACTCAGCCGTGACCTGGCCGATGTGATCGCTGCCGGCATGAAAGAGTGGGCACAAGAGAAAAACTGCACACACTTTGCTCACTGGTTCCAACCGCTTACCGGCAAGACAGCAGAAAAGCACGACTCGTTTTTCACCATGACCCACGACGGTCGCGTGATCGAAGAATTTTCCGGCGGTGCTTTGGTTCAGCAAGAACCTGACGGCTCCTCCTTCCCTTCCGGCGGCATGCGCAGCACTTTCGAAGCGCGTGGTTACACCGTTTGGGATCCCAGCAGCCCGGCGTTCATCATGCAGGTTGGTGAAGGCAAAACGTTGTGCATTCCAACGATTTTCGTGACTTTCGACGGCCGCGCACAGGACTACAAACTGCCCTTGCTACGTTCGCAGAATTTTCTGGAAAAAGCCGCCGTGCCGGTTTGCCAACTGTTCGATCCCAAGGTGACCAAGGTAACCGCTACCCTTGGCTGGGAACAGGAATATTTTGTAGTCGATGATGCCCTGTTCAATGCACGCCCCGACCTGCTACTCACCGGCCGCACCCTCCTGGGCCGCCCGGCTACCAAAAATCAGCAACTTGAAGACCACTACTTCGGCTCTATCCCGGAACGGGTGTACCTGTTCATGCGCGACCTGGAAATCGAAAGCCACAAACTGGGCATTCCGGTACGCACCCGCCACAACGAGGTGGCGCCTGGCCAGTACGAAGTGGCTCCGGTGTTTGAAGAGATCAACGTGGCCATAGACCATAACCAGCTGCTTATGGATGTGATGGAGCGCGTAGCACGCCGCCACAAACTGCGTGTGCTGTTCCATGAAAAACCCTTCGCCGGTATCAACGGCTCGGGAAAGCACAACAACTGGAGCCTGGGCGCCAACACCGGTGTCAACCTGCTTTCGCCGGGCAACACCCCCAGTCGCAACCTGCGCTTCCTGACATTTTTTGTAAACACTATCATGGCGGTGTACAAGCACGCTGACATCCTGCGCGCCAGCATCGCGCATGCGGGCAACGATCACCGCTTGGGCGCCAACGAAGCGCCTCCGGCCATCATTTCGGTGTTCATTGGTCAGGCACTGACCAAATTGCTCGGCCAGATTGCCAACGGCAAAAAAACCGACGACGCTGCTGTGCAACGTGCCATCGACCTGATCAGCAAATTGCCAAATCTGGAACTCGACAATACCGACCGCAACCGCACTTCACCGTTCGCATTCACCGGTAACAAATTTGAGATCCGCGCTGTCGGTTCTTCACAAAACTGTGCCGGCCCGATGACGGTCATGAACACGATGATGGGCTTGCAGCTCACCGATTTCAAAAACGACGTAGACAAACTGATCGCTAAAGGCACCGAAAAAGAGGAGGCTATTTTGATGGTGTTGAAAAACTACATCCGCAAAATGAAATCCATCCTTTTTGAAGGCAACAACTACTCCGACGAATGGAAGGAAGAAGCTGCCGAACGCGGCCTCTCGAACCACACCAATACGCCCGCTGCTCTGGAAGTATTGCGCACAAAACATGCACAGGACTTTTTCGGAAAATCCGGCGTACTGAACAACCGCGAATTGGACGCTTTTCTGAATGTTCAACTGCACGCTTACTGCACCAAGTTGGATATTGAAGCACAAACGCTGGATGAGTTGGTTAATGCTTCGATTATGCCGGCAGTAATCCGCTACCAGACCGAACTGGCTGACAATATTGCTTCCCTGAATGCCCTTGGCCTGGATGATTCAGCCAGTTACCAAAAGGACAAATTGAAGGTGATCAGCGACAATGTGGCCGCTATCACATCCGGACTCACTAAAATGCGCAAGGCGCTGGAAACGGCACACGAGACTGACGACTTGCATAGGGAAGCCCACTTGCTCTGCGACGAGGTCAAGCCGCAAATGGAAAACATTCGCGAAGCTGTGGATACGCTCGAAGGTATCGTTGACGATCAATACTGGCCGTTGGTGAAATACCGCGAAATTTTGTTTGTCCGGTAACGCGAACCTCCGGTTCGCGGCGACGCGAAGCGACGCTTTAAAAAACGCAAAACACCCCCGGTTTGCCCACAAGCCGGGGGTTCGTTTTATATTAGCGTACCTGATTGAATAACCTGCGCGAACCAGAGGTTTGCGTTGCAAAAAAAGCGAACCGGAGGTTCGCCCTACATGACCTTCACCGAACAAGACTACCAAAACTTCCGGCGCAAAGTGGAGCACTACAAAGAAATCGTCAACAATGCCACACAATACCGCGCCCACTGGCATAAAAAATTGAAAAAAGAGCTGATCGAGCTGCTGCAAAAAGCGGTGGAGGTGGCCGCCCTTCCCTGTACCATCGAAGTACGCTCCGAAATTCAAAATCTGGAAGCCGTAGTGCTAACCCTGGGCAGCTCGAAAAGCGGCCTGGGTGAACCCGTGGGCGAAGGCCTGCATCGCGACCTGATCAAGCAAAACGGCTCGCTGGTGTACCAGCAACTGTTCAATGGAAAAATCCTGGTGCTGATCAACTATCCCTACATTGAAAAATACGGGCAGCCACAGCAACCCAAAACCCTCGCCATCTACCGGCCGGAGGAAATAAAAGAGCCCTACGTCATCCGCCATCTGGAAGGGTTTATTACCGAAGTTACCGCATGGGAAGACTACGACGACGACCGGCCCGATGAAAACCAGCGGATCGGGTTTAAACTCAATTTTGAGCAGGATGGGCAGTAAGAGAAGCGGCCACCTCCAACTCTGCACACCGTAGTCTATACTTTTTACCGCGAAGGCGCAAAGACGCGGAAGTTAATTCTCTGCGTCTTTGCGCCTTCGCGGTAAAAAGTTTGTCGCACAGGGCCTGAGCTTTACTTGCGAAACACGCTCAAAACGGGATTTTTTTTAACCAAAATTCTATCAGCAGCCTAATTCCGCTTTTCAGCTTTTGGCCGTGGCGGTACCGAGGTCGGCTTTTCCTGCACTTTTTTCAACACTTCTTGAATTGCACGATCCAGCTGCGGATCTTTCCCCTGGGCAAGCGCTGTAGGGTCTTCGGGTACTTCAATATCAGGATCAACACCGTGCCCTTCGAGGAACCACTTGCCATTGGGATCATACATCCGGAAGGTAGGCACAGTGACCCCGCCGCCGTCGATCAGGTATGGCACCCCGCTAATGCCGATCAGTCCCCCCCAGGTGCGGGTGCCGATGAGCGGGCCAAGGCCGGCCTTACGAAAGTAATCCGGGAAAGCATCGCCGCCGGAACCGCTCCAACCGTTGATGAGCATGGCCTTGGGGCCAAAATGGGCCACAGGCGGCCACTGCCAGGTTTTACCGTCGCGCACCGCCCAAAATGCCAGCGGTTTGCGATCGAGTAGTTCGATGAACCGATCGGGGATTTGTCCGCCATTATTGAAGCGCTCGTCTATGATCAAACCGGGCTTGTTCCACTGGGCATAAAACATACGGACCAGTTCGCTTTGGCCATCCAAACCTGTACTGGGAACATATATGTAGCCGATTTTGCCGCCGGAGGCTTTGTCGACCATGCGTCGGTTGCGTTCGATCCAGGCGAGGTTGCGCAGACGGGTTTCGTTGTCAATCGTTTTGACGGCGATGGTACGCGCCCCATTCCAACCGGGTTGTTTATTTACGGTGAGTTCGACTGTAGCGTCGGCCAGTCCTGCAAAGGCTGCAGCAGGGTCGGCACCAATGTCCAATGGCCGGCCATTGACGGCCAGAATATAGTCACCTTCGAATACGCCCAGCCCGGGTGCATCGAGCGGCGAGCGCACTTCCGTATCCCAGGGAGCGCCCCGAATAATGCTTTTGATCCGGTAGTAGCCGTTCTCCAAAGCCCAGTCTATACCCAGGTAGCCGGTACTTTCCTGCTTGGGCGACTCCTGGTCGCCGCCACCCCGGTAGGTGTGAGAAGCGTTGAGTTCCCCGATCAATTCTCCGATGAGGAAGTTCAGGTCATTGCGGGTTGCACAATAGGGTACCAGGTCGCCGTATTGCTTGCGCATAGTGTTCCAGTCGACACCATGCATGGCAGGGTCGTAAAAGTAATCGCGCTCGAGCCGCCACACATCATTGAAAATTTGCGCCCACTCATCGCGGGGGATCAGCGTCATTTCCAGATTGTCGAGCGGTACGGTTTTTTCCATTTTCTGATCCGGCTCCGGCGACACAACCGCGGCGGTTTCGCCTTTTACGACTAAAACTTTTTTGCCATTGGCCGATAGCTCATAGCCGTTGATTCCACCAATCACCTGCTTGACTTCGCGGGCTTCAAAATCAAAATATTTCAAGGCAAGGCTCGGGCCCTCTTTCGGCCGTGGTTCCAAAGGCGTCAGGAACAACAATTTGCCGGCAGCTACGGAAAGATTTCCATAATTCCCGGCAGACAATGGCAATATCACGACGCGATTTTCCAGGCCATCCAGGTCGATATTAACCGATTTTACAGCGGCGCTATCTTTTTTTTCCGCATCATTTTTCTCCTCAGCCGGCTTATCCGTTTTCAGGGCTACCGTATCATTTTGGATAAAAACCGGCGAGGGCACATCGCTGCGCAATGGTATGGCCGCAATAAGATTTGATTTGTCGTAAATAAAGGAATTGTCGAATTCGCTGTAGTTGGGAGCAAATTGCCTGTTGGTGATAAAATACAGGTATTTCCCGTCGCGGTCGAATACCGGATTGTAATCGGCGTAAAAGCCCGAAGTTGCCTGATGGAGTTGCTTGTTTTGCGTGTCGTACAGGTAAATAGCCTGATTACTGTTTTCTCCACCCCGGCTATAGGTGAGCCAGCGACTATCGGTCGACCAGGAAGCTGAAAAGCTGCGCAGGTTGCCTTCGAAAAAGTCGAGTGCCTGGTCGACAGTTACGGTCGCTTTAGCATCGCGGTCGTACACCTGAATACGCATATCCTGGTTGACAAAGGCGAGTTTTTTGCTGTCGGGCGACCAAAAAAGTGCATACCGGAAGCCCGAGCTGTAGTTCGTCAGTGTTTCGGTTGTGTTGGGTTTTGTGAGATCGTGCAGTACCAGTTGATACTCGCCGTTTTTGTCGGACCACCACGCGGCGTAGCGGCCATCGGGCGACCAGGCCGGAGAGCGCTCGGCAGACCCACTGCTTTGCGAAAGGTTGGTGGTGTACCCTTTTTGAGCCGGCACGTTGAACACCTCACCGCGCGCTTCCACGAGCACGCGGTTGCCGTCGGGCGCCAGGCTGTAGTTACGCACCAAACTGCGGGCATTTTCCTGCCGCGGTTTTGCGGCCGTATAATCATCGACCACCTGAATATTTACTTCCGTGAGTTTCTCGTTAGTCAAGCCCAGCAGGTAGAGTTTGCCACCTGCGGTAAACACGATCTCGTCGGGTCCCAATGCCGGAAAAGCCGCATCGAAATCGCGGAATTGCGTGATTTGCTTCCGGCTTTTGCTCTGCGTGTCGTACGACCAAATGTTGTAGCGCTTTTCCGGACCGGCATCCGACAGGTAGTAGACCTTGTTGCCGTGCCACATGGGGAATTCGTCGTTGGCATCGTTTTGCGTTATGTTCTCCGAGGCGTAAGATGTGAGATCAAACGTAAACACATCCGGAGCGGTACCGCCCCGGTAACGTTTCCAGGTGCGGAAGGCGCGCGATTTGTACACAAAAGCCAGGCGCTTGCCGTCGGGGGAGAAACTGGCAAATTCCCCCTGTTCAATAGGCAGTTTTTCCGGCAAACCGCCGGTGGAGGCCACTTTGTAGAATTGTGAAAAGCGTTGCTTTCCGCTGTTTCGACTGGAAGAAAAAAGCAGGCTTTTCCCATCGGGATACCAGTCCTGCATCATGTCGGTCATGCCGTGATAGGTAACCCGGAACGGTATACCGCCCTGGACGGAGATCGTGTACAGGTCGAGGTTGCCGTCGTAGTTGCCGGTGAAGGCCACCGTTTGTCCGTCGGGTGAAAAACGCGGAAAGTATTCGGCACCTCTGGGAGAACTCAGCTTGGTGGCAATGCCACCTTGTTTAGGCGCGAGCCAAACATCGTCGCCGTATACAAAGACGATCTGTGTTTTAGAAACATCGGGTTGGCGGAAAAGCCGGGCCATCGATTGGCCAATAACCGTGGTGGAGGCGGCAAACAGGAAAAGAAATGGGAGGATTGGTTTCATTTTCAGTAGCGATAATATGAAAAAATAAAGCAGCCTGATCTGGATATGAAATCAGGATTGGTAGCAAACAAAGATCAGGTAGCATTCAAAAATCCTGCAAGTTATCTATCGGCCCACGGTGTGCCCAAGTTTTTTTCAAGGGCAGTCGAGCCGGTCAATAGCGCCAGCTTTTCAGGTCTGCCCCTTCCGGCGCTCGTTTCTGAATTTCCTCGGTCCATTTGGGGATAAAATACCGATGGTAGCGCAAGCGGCTGATCGCGTTGGGTTGGGTATGGTCGCCGTTCCAGCAATGTTCGGCCCGGTCGCCGTAGTCCACTTGTCCATCATAGGGTGGTGCATCCAGGGTATTCAAAATTTCTTCCAGCAGGTACACGCCGTTGTTCAGGTAGTAGTTGTCCATATCGCCACAATAGACGTGGATTTTGCCTTGTAATTTTGGTCCCAGTTCATTCCAATCGCGCTTCAGGATATACGCGAGGTCGTAGTTTTCCCGCCAATATTCGGCAACCTGATGGTCAATTTCACCCGTCCGGCGATCCCACAACGGAGCCGGGTAGCCATCGGGGCCAAGCGGGCCGTATACGGCTTCCCAGATATCGAATTGGCCACCGCTGCGGTGGCGATCGCCCAGAGCATATTCCATTTGGGCTGAGCTTTTTACCGTAGAACTGATGTGCCCGAGGTAGTCGCGTCGGGAAGGACGGGCAATTTTATCGAACGGACCTTCCTGGTAATAGGCGTTTTTATTTTCATAAATATTGACACTCATGTAGGCCCGGAAATCCACCGGGTCAGGGCAGGCAGCATAGCAACCACTGAACAATTCCGGGTAAAAAACCTGCACTGCCAGGGCTTCCCAGCCTCCCGTGCTGCCGCCATACGTCAGGCGCGCCCAGCCCGCACCGATACCCCGGAAGCGCCGTTCGATCTCCGGGATCAGCTCGTACATAATGGCATCGCCATAGGGGCCTACGTTAACAGAGTTGACAGCGTACGAATCATCGTAAAACGGGCAGGGGTGCTGGATCTCGACAGCCAGTACCCGCGGAAAATCGGGGCCGGTCCATATCTTGTAAAAATCGTAGGCCTCCTGTTGCTGGATGCGGTTATAGCCTTCCAAACGAAAGCGTTTGCTGTACGCAGGAGCCAGATTTGGATCGGGTGGTTCCGTTCGAAACCCGCCAAAATCAGCCGGAAAATGGCCGTGAAACACTGCCAGCGGATAGCGGGCTTCGGGGTGTTCGTCAAAACCCTCCGGAAGTAGCACGTGCGCACCCAAATACATAGGCCTGCCCCAGAATTCGGTAAGCAACTTGCTTTGAATTTTGATGTGCTTGATATACCTGGTGTCTTTCGGTTCCTCAATTGGTGGTATTTTCTGGCTCAGGTCAATCCTGTAGATACCTTTGAGCAAAGGGTTGTACTGTATTTTCTGAACCGTGGAATACAGGTTCCCTGGCGCCCGGTTCCACTGCTGGCCCTCGCCGCGGTCCATGGGCATTTTCACAGTATGGCCGTCTTTCCGCTGGAACGTTTCGTAGCGGTGCAGCACGGCCTGGACGTAGTATTCGCCTGCCGGCAAATCGCGCAAATACTGAATCGGATACCCGTATTCGACACCGGCAAACCGCGCAGGCTGGCCAGGCGCCCAGGCGTCTACATTCAGGCCAAAAACTTGCGCTGTGGAAAATTCATCCGTGATCTGAAAGCGCGGCTCTGCCGAGGAATCAGTAGAAATTAACAAAAGCAAGCGTCCATCCAACGGTCCGGTTTCCAAGGAAGCCGGATAAGAAACATAAAACGGCGCTTGCCCAAAAGCAAAAAGGCTAATGCATGTCCAAATAATAATTTGAAAATAACGGATCATGGAAAAAACTGATTTATTTTGCATAACGCAAGCAGCTTACTTAAACCTAGTAATCAGAGTTTTGCAACCAGGCTCTCCTCAAAGGTAAAAAAAGCTGCCTTCCGAAAGTTTGCAATTAAAAGCCAATACCCGTAGCCAACCTTTTCGACCCTTTAGTCGTTATTGTAAAAAAAAGCATCAACGCCGCTGTCTGTCATGTTAGGTCGCAAATCCAAAGAGTCCCCTATCGAACGCCTCGAACGCGAGGCCAACGACGACTTTCTGCTCCTGGCAGAGTTGGGGCCCGAGTATTTCGGGGCAGAGCACTTGCTGGAATTGCGCGAGCAAATGCATTTGCGCATGGCGCAGTTTGACCGTTGGCGCAAACTCAACATGCTGGTAGGGGCCACTTCGGCCGGCTGGATGGTTTTGGGTGGTATTGCTGTTGTGTTGGGCTGGCCAATACTTGCACGCCTGGCATTTAGTGTTATGGGTTTGTCGCTGTTGGGATTTATGGCCGGTGTTTGGCTTTTAAAATGGAAATACGAAAGCCGCGGCGAGCTGGAATACACCCTCCGTTCTATCGAAGACGAACTGCGTCGCCGGGCTGCCTTACGCGGCCGCAGTGCACAACTTTGAGGTAATTTCGACATCTCGGCCCTTGTGGCCAATTCGCCCATCTCCCATGCTTGCTCAATTTTTAACTAGTTTTCAAACTGCCTGCGCAAAAGGGCAGCTGATCAAATGCACCTTGGGCAAACCGACTGGTGCTGCACCGGATGGGTTGAAAAACATCTACCTGCGTCCGGTTGTACTTAAAGCCGGCCCACGAATTGCCTGGACCTTTCGCTTCCAAACCCGCGACGAGGTTAAAAATTTCACCGCCGAAGAGTCCGTGCAAAACCTGGAAACACGCCTGGGCACTCAATTTTTGAACGCCGACTTATTCAGTACCGAATTGGACGCCTCCTTGGGTATTTCCAAAAAAGGCAAGGCTGTTTTTTCACAAAAAAAACCATCACAAACTACTCCCGCGGATACCAGCCACGACCGGCATAAACAACGCCTGCTCGACCCCGCAGCGCCCTGGCTGCATGCGCTGGGTATTACCAACAAAGCGGGTCAGGTGCTGCCGTCGGCGCAGGATAAATGGCGGCAAATCAACAAATACCTGGAAATCATCGACAGCCTGCTCCGTACACACCCACTGCCAACTCACGCACAAATTGCAGATATGGGTAGTGGTAAAGGCTACCTGACCTTTGCGCTGTACGATTTTCTGAGCCAGCAGCATGGCCTGGATATACAAGTCACCGGCATTGAACTGCGGCAAAAACTGGTTGACTTTTGTAATAAAACTGCCCGTGCCGCGGGGTTCGACGGTCTTCAATTTGTAGCCCAGGATATTAACGACTATCAACCTGCGCGGCTCGATATGCTTATTGCCCTGCACGCCTGCGATACGGCCACCGATCTGGCGCTGGCTAAAGGTATCCATGCCAAGGCTGGCATTGTGGTGGCAGCACCCTGTTGCCACAAGCAAATCCGCCGCGATATGCAAGCCAGCAATGAATTGGCGCCAATTCTGCAACACGGAATTTTGGAGGAACGGCAAGCGGAAATTGTAACCGACGGCATCCGCGCATTGCTATTGGAAGCAAACGGGTACAAAACCAAGGTGTTTGAGTTTATTTCCACGGAGCATACCGCCAAAAATGTGATGATTACCGCAGTTGGTAACAAACTAGGATCAATTGATATCCGCCAACGGGCAGAAGCCATGGATAAGGTAGCTGCCCTGAAAGCCGGTTTTGGGGTGAAAGAACATTTTCTGGAGCACTTGCTTTGACTTGATCGGCAGTTTTAAGTTTTTTATCGAATGGCGTTCGGTTGTACAGAAAATTTCACTTAATCTGGAGTTCTTTTTGCACCTTCCCAATATCCTAACATGTTGAAAAACACCCTTTTTTCGTTTGGGCATGCCATTCATAATATCCGCACCAACCTGTTTCACACCATCCTTTCAGTGTTTGGTATTGTAATCGGCGTGGCGGCTTTAGTTGCTATTCTTTCCTTTATTGACGGTCTGGAACAATTTGCCCGGGAGCAAATCACGAAAACGACTGGCCTCAACGTGATCGCCCTGCGCTCCGAAGCCTATCAGACTATCGATGATATTCGCTTGAAAAAAGACTCCTTCGCCTTACTGAGCCCAGCTGTTTTCGAACGTTTGACAGACAGCCTGCCAAATGTTAGCCGAACTGCGCTCCGATCAAACCGGCCTGCAGAGCTGCGGCTTGATACGAGTACCAAAGCCTTGGGGGCAATACTGGAGGCTGCAACACCGTACTTGGATAATGACACCGTGCTATTGGCCGGGCGATTATTGACTCAAAAAGATGTTGCTGATGCCGATTCGGTGATCGTGATCAACCAGGTGCTGGCTAAACAGGCAACGGGCCACGAACGCTGGTCGGAATTGATCGGCAAACCCTTGCACTGGAAAGCGCAAAGCCTGCGCGTCGTCGGTGTGACCAAAGCGGAAGATCCCAAAGAACGACCAAAGGGAATTTTCCCAATCAGTTTGTTACAGAACGAGGCGTTGCGCGCCGATCCACCCATTGGCTATGTGGAGGTTGATGATGTTGAGCAAGTGCAGGCTGTTAAAAAACAAATTGAGGCCAGAGTCGAAACGCAATTCCCCAACCAGAAAGAGGACATCCAGATTGTTACCAATGAATTTCGGCTCGATCAGACAGCCAAAGGGTTTTTCCTGTTTCGTATCATCATGGGGCTTATCGTTGGCATATCGATAGTGGTGGGTGGCGTTGGCGTAATGAACGTATTGTTAATCTCCGTCAATGAACGAACCACTGAAATCGGGATTCGCAAAGCCGTCGGCGCCAGTCGCCGGCATATCATACAGCAGTTTTTGGCTGAGTCGATTACTGTTTCGGCGTTTGGCAGTTTTCTTGGCCTGCTGGTGGGCGTTTTAGCGACCATGATTATTATCCCGATAATCAAAATGGTCACCGATTTGCCCTTCGAGGCCGTGTATACCTGGAACACTTTTTTGACGATCAGCATCGTCGCCGTTTTGGTGGGTATTATCTTTGGCACTTACCCGGCGATGAAAGCCTCTAAACTGGATCCGGTGGAGGCGATTCGGCGGGAGTGAACGCTACTCATTTTATTCGTCCTACGACTTGAAGTTGTTGGACGAATAACAAACCACCACTTACATGCATCGTACTACCCTGTCATTCGTCACCCTTTTTTATGCTGCCAGCCTCCTTGCGCAACATAGCGCTCCGGAATTAACCATCGAAATCAACCGCCATCGGGAACATTACAAACAGGATTTTTTGACTGATGAACGGTCGCCCTTGCAAGCTCAGGATACTGCTCAACTCGATTTTTTCCCGGCAAATGCCACCTGGGATATTACCGCCCGTTTTGAACGCACTCCCGACGCCGAGCCTTTCGATCTGCCGACGTATAGCGGCCGCACCAAAAAATTTGTGCGCTACGGTATTGCCCATTTTGAAGTAAACGGCAAACCGCAACAACTCTCCCTGTACCAAAACCTGAAAGTGGTTGAAATGGAGGGCTACGCTGATTACTTGTTTTTACCATTTAAAGATCAAACCAATGGCGAAAGCAGCTACGGTGGCGGGCGTTACATCGATTTCCGTACCGGCAACATCGGTACTGACGGCACCATTCGGTTGGATTTTAACAAAGCGTACAACCCCTGGTGTGCCTATAGCGACGGCTACAATTGCCCGATCCCGCCGGCAGAAAATCACCTGGAACTGGCTGTAGAGGCTGGTGAGAAGAATTTTAAAGGGGAGAAAAAACATTAAATTTCCAGTGCAATAAAACAAAAAGGGCCGCAGACAACCTGCGGCCCTTTTTGTTTTATTGCACTGGAAAACGAGTCTTAGTCGGCTCCATGCATCATTCGTCGTAATGGGAATGAAAGCAAGAACAAGATCAAACCGGCCACACCTGCCATCATTACGAAGATCATGAAGAACTGGTACAGATCCTTAACCGGCCCGAAGAAGTTAGGATATTCGAGCGGAATGGCATTCGCTGTAGCGACCTCTACCTGTTCCGGGGTGGGCTGAATAGTGCCCTCCAGAATGCCCCGATAGGTCGTTTCGTCGATACCGTTGTCCATCGCCATTTTGTATTCCCGGCCTGCAGGCGGGTATAAACCACTGAGCTGGCCTGCGGCTTTGTTGGCCACGGCATTCGCCAAAAACCAAACGCCGAAGAGCAGCGATACAAAACGCATTGGCGACAACTTGGAAACCAGCGACAAGCCAATTGGCGACAGGCAAAGTTCACCGATCGTATGGATCACATATAAGGCTACCAGCCAGAACATACTCACTTTGCTGTCTAGTCCAAGCCCCTTCACACCCAGGGCAATGACTACATATCCCAGCGCCAGAATGATCAAACCAAGCGATTGCTTGATCAGCGAGTTTGGTTCGGCTTTACGTTTGGCCAAAGCAACCCAGATGGCGGCAGTGATCGGCGCCAGAATAACGATGGACACCGCATTGATCGACTGGAAGAAACTGGCCGGGATAGTATCGGCAGAAATTGCCGATTGGCCTGTAGCCAACAAATCAATGTTTTTGTAAATTAAAAACAAGGCCGGGCCAAGGATAAACACGTACAGAAGCAGCGACAAGCCGTCGAGTTTTTCAAAATGGCGGCGAATAATATTGAAGGCCCAGTACAACACCCCGAGCAATCCCAGAGAGACAACATGCACCAGCCAAACCGGAATATTCAGCCCAATTTGGCGCTGTGTTTGTTCTTCAGCGAAGAAAGTCAGCGAAGCACCGGCCTGCTCGAAGGCAGCCCAGAAAAAGACCACAAAAAAGGCCGAAACATAAATCACGATGATCCGGTCGCGTTCAATTTTTGTCAGCGATGAATCCGTAATGATCATGGTCATCATGGCAATGGTCGTGCCGTAGATGATCGCCCCGATCACATCGAAGCTTAGCACCTTCCAAAAGACCAGGAATAAAACTACCGACAAGCCACCGCCCATCAACAACTGACGGGTATCCAGACCGCCGCCACCACTTGCTGCTGCACTATCGCCCGCCTTGGATGCCTCCACGGCTTTGTTGGGCAAATCGCCAATGGCATTCCCGTCCGGGTCAACCACATACCGGTTTTTCTCAACATGAAACAGCAGCGTACCCAGTATCATGCCGATACCTGCAGCCAGGAAGCCCCACTTGAAATATTCCGGCAAGGGCGTGCCAGCGGCATCGTAGCGCTCCCCGAGGAAACCGCAGACCAACGGTGCCAGGAAAGCCCCAAGGTTAATACCCATGTAAAAAATCGTGTAGGCAGCGTCGCGGCGCTTATCCTTTTCGGTATACATCTGGCCGATCATCGAGGAGATATTCGGTTTGAAAAAACCATTTCCGATGATCAGGAAGATCAGACCGGCCCAGAGCAGCGCCGTGGCCAGGCCAACATTTTGATACATGGAGGCACTCCCGAACATAAAAAACTGGCCAATTGCCATGAGGATACCGCCGGCCACGATCGATTTCCGGTTGCCCCAATAGCGGTCGGCCACATAGCCGCCGATCAGGGGGGTCAGGTAAACCAGGCCGGTGTAACTGCCGTAAATTTCTGAGGCTTTGGCCCGGGAAAAAAGTAACCCGTTGACCATGTAGAGCGTAAATATTGCCCGCATCCCGTAGTAGCTGAACCGCTCCCACATTTCTGTGAAAAAGAGCAAGGTCAGTCCTCTCGGATGTCCAAATAATTCGTGTTTCTGTGTTGACATAGGCGTTTTTACATAATTTGGTTGGTGATCGTTTTTATGGTTGGCAGCGGCCAAGCCTTGATTTTTCAACAACTACTCAGAAGTAATTTTACAAACAGCTAAACGTCAAAAAACCTACAGGCAACAGCCAGACAAAGGGCAAATGTGCAAATTTTTCCGGGCACTGTGATTTGCCGGCGAACTTAAAGTTCAAAACAAAATACCGCAAGGACCCAACCCGACCGTTATTTTAAACCAACTGTTCCACTAATCCCATATCGGTTTGCCGACATACGCGCAAACCTACGTCAGCAATAGTGTTTTGTGCCCTCGCAAGGCACTATCTTTGTCAAATTTTCAAAAACTTTAACCCCTGAGGGATATTTTAAGACATATTTTCAAACCATGTTTAACCAAAAATCGACTCGTGCGGCCTGTTTGTTCGTCGGTTTCATTTTAATCTTTTTGAGCACACTAAATTGCCAGCAAGACAATCCCGGGCAAGAAAAAAAACCGCTCAACGTGATGACTATCGACAGCCTGACCGGCGCTCCTGCCAGGCTCCCCAATCCTTGGAAAAATGCCGGTTGTGCGCTCGTCACGGATGATGAAGTTATCGAAATGTTCGATATCGAAGTGGACCGCTTCGCCTACAATGCCCGCACCCTGCCCAACCGGGGTTTTTGCCTGCGCTCCTGGCTCAAACCCGACTGGAAAGAGCGTGAAAGCGCCAATGAAAAGGCCGGTGCTCCGTACCGGGAATTTAAAAACACACTGGTAACCCAGGTACTCGACTACGGAACGAATGGCGCCTCTACCGATCAGTTTGAAATGGTACGCCGCGACCAACGCAATGTGTTCGAAGAAGATGTACCCGAGCTTGGTGATAACGCCATTTGGAGCACCTCGCAACTTTCGCTGATGGTAAAAAAAGGGCATTTGGTAGTCAAAATAACCCTCGACTACACCGAGAGGCCGCATGACAATCTTGAAGTGGCGAAAAAAGTAGCCAGGCTTGCATTGCAAAAAATGTAAAACTTTTTGTTGATTTGTCGATCCGAATCAACAGTTCAACAAACCAACGAATCAACAAAAGATGTACTCGAAAGAAGCCCAACGCATCCTCTTCGAACGCTCCAAGGAGCTGCTGAAAACTTCGCCGGCCGAACCCCTCGATTTCAACCTCGCCAGCGAACGCGTCTGGGAACTTAGCAACATTATTCGCTACCACGAATGGCGCTACTATGTGCAAAACGATCCGGTAATCAGCGATTTCGAGTACGATCAGCTGTATAAACAGCTGGAAGCCATCGAGACGCAATACCCCGACCTGATCACACCCGACTCTCCCACCCAACGCGTTTCGCCCGATCTGACGGAAAACGTTGAACAGGTCGTGCACCTTACCCCCATGCTTTCGCTCGACAATTCGTACGATGCGGAAGACCTGCTCGACTTTGATACCTCCGTGAAAAAGCTGTGCAGCCTGCCACCCGACGCCGAGGTGGAATATGCCGTGGAACCCAAGTTCGACGGCGGCACCATCGTGCTGATTTACGAAAATGATCGCCTGACACGTGCGGCCACCCGCGGCAACGGCGAGTTGGGCGACGAGATCACCGCCAACATTCGCACCCTGCGCTCTATTCCACTCACTGCCGGGTTTTCAAAATATGGCATGGCCAAAGTGGAACTCCGCGGAGAAGCCCTCATCCGAAAAGATATTTTTGAAAAAATAAACGCCCGGCGCATGGCCGCAGGCGAAGTCTTGTTTGCCAACCCCCGAAACGCCGCAACCGGCGGCCTGCGCATGAAAGATCCCCGGGAAGCAGCCAGCAGGGGGCTTGAAGCATTTGTGTATCAACTGGGCTATGCCGTCGATGAGGCGGGGAACAATGTCCTGGACCGTTTTAAAACCCATCACGAAACGGTGCGAATTCTGGGTGAACAGGGTTTTAAAATACCCGGTCCGCTCTACCCGGATGGAACAGCCGAAAGTAATGCCGGTGTGTGCCGTAACATCGCCGAAGTCATCGACCTGTGCAACAGCTGGCAAAGCCAGCGCGACGACTACCCGTACGAAATCGACGGTATGGTGGTCAAAGTGAACAGTCTGGATTTGCAGGAAAAATGCGGCTCCACCACCCACCACCCGCGCTGGGCAATCGCCTTCAAGTTCAAAGCCCGGCAGGCAACTACCCGGTTACGCGATGTTGAATTTCAGGTTGGAAAAACCGGTGCTGTGACGCCTGTGGCCAAACTGGAACCCGTGCAATTGGCCGGCGTTACTGTTCAAAATGTAAGTCTGCACAATGAGGATTTCATCAAAAACAAGGACATCCGCATTGGCGACCACGTGCTTGTGGAGCGCGCCGGCGATGTGATTCCCTACATCGTAAAGGCCCTGGATGAATTGCGCGACGGGTCGGAACAACCTGTCGTGTACCCAACCCACTGCCCGGTGTGCCAAAGCCTTTTGGTCAAACCCGAAGGCGAAGCTATTTGGCGTTGCGAAAATGCCGAATGCGAAGCGCAGGTGTTGCAACGCATGATTTTTCATACGTCCAAGCACGCTATGGACATTGAGGGCATGGGCGAAAGCACTATCCTGCGTTTTTACAAACTTGGCTGGCTGCATTCCATCGCCGACATTTACCGCCTCGACTACGAGCAAATCGCTCAACTGGAAGGCTTTGGTCAGAAATCGGCCGACAACCTTGAAAAGGCCGTGGGAAAAGCAAAGCAAAATCCGATTTACCGGCTTCTGCACAGCCTGAGCATTCACCACCTCGGCCAAAAATCGTCGAAGCTGCTGGCAGCCGTCATCGGGCACGTGCTGGAACTAAAAGACTGGGATCTGGAGCGTTACCAGGAGATCAAGGATATCGGCCCGGTATTGGCCCAAAATGTGTACAATTTCTTCCAAAATGAACACAACGTCGAGCTCCTGCAAACGATGGAACAGCTCGGCGTTAACCTCAGCCAGACAGAAGCCGACCGCAAGCCCGCCAGCGCTACCGAGGGGCCGCTCCTGGGCAAAACCATCCTGTTTACCGGCACGCTTTCCACCCTTACCCGCGAACAAGCCGAAGCAAAGGCAGCCGCAGCCGGAGCCAGCATTTCCAGCGGGGTGAGTAAAAACCTGAACATCCTGGTCGCTGGAGAAAAGGCAGGCAGCAAGCTGAAAAAAGCTCAGGCATTGGGCACCGTAGCGATTTGGACGGAAGAGGAGTTCACGGAATTGGTGGGAGCCTAGCGAGGGGGCTATAACCAAATCAGAAATGAAATTACCAATCGGAAAACCCTAAATTTGTTTGCGTGTGCCCTTCCCGGCATTCCGGCATCATCAATTTGTCTTAAGATTCAGCCTACATGAGCAACCTGGAATTCATCATCGAGCTTTTGGATAAAACAATATGGCCCATCACCATTTTTATTATTTTGTTTCTCATTCGAAAACCGTTGAAAGAGCTGATGCCGCTGTTGAAAAAAGCCAAAATAAGTGAGCTGGAACTGGAATTTGACCGGGAACTGGCTAAAGCAAAAGAGGTAGCCGAAACAGGCCTCCTGGAGGGAACCGGCAACTGGAAGGTGAACCTGCTCGAGCTCGCCCGAAACTATCCGAATACCGCGATTTTAGAAGCCTGGAAAGAAATTGAAGACCGGACAGAAAAGCTGCTGCATAAGATAGAACCGGAACTGGAACTGGATGTCCCTGAGCGGTACAAAAAAATGCAAACGGTATTGTCCAGGGAAGAAGTTATTGAAACAAAAAACGTAAAGGTCTTCAATGAATTACGGCAGATCCGAAACAAAGTTGCACACGCCAAAGGCTATGACCTCACCCAAAATCAAGCCTTGGGCTATATTTCATTGGCCATCCCCCTAATCGAATATCTCGAAGAAAAAACGGCTGCTTTGTAAAAGCCAGGCACTACCTTTGTAAGCGACACAAACCTGATACCCTGAACCGTACCTGAAAACCAATTCAAGCCGACCGGATATTCGCAGACATTTAGTGAACAGGAATACTCCCACCGCGTTAACAATTGTGTATTACCACCGGAGCCGGGCATAATTGCCTGATTTCAGATAGATTTATACAAACACCGCGTTTACCTGAACGGTATTGCCGCTTTGGCATCGTCGTTTCAGCAGTGGTTATTTTTTAACTTAACCGAAGTATGGCAAAATCACAGCAGACTTTTAACAAAAAAGAAAAAGAGAAAAAACGCAGGAAAAAGTGGCAGGAAAAACAAGAACGCCGCGAACAACGCAAACTGGAAAAAGCAGAGCAGGGGAAGAAGACTTTTGAGGAAATGCTTTCCTATGTTGATGAAGACGGCAATATCACTTCCACGCCACCTGACCCCTCCAAAAGAAAAAAAATTAATGCCGAGGATATCGTGCTGGGAGTTCCTTCGAGAGACGAGATCCCGACAGATCCCATACACAACGGCAGGGTGAAATTTTTCAACGACGAAAAGGGATATGGATTTATTACCGATGCGGCAACCCAGGAAAGCATTTTTGTCCATATTAACAACACAGACGGACAAATTCAGGAAAACGATAAGGTCACTTTTGAAATCGAACCGGGGCCAAAAGGCTACAGCGCCGTCAATGTGAAAATTGTTTCTGCATAGCCATTTGCATTACTTTTTCCTACAAATAAAAAGCCACCGACATATTGCATGCCGGCGGCTAAAACCCCAAAAAACCAAATGAAAACAATCTTCCTTTTTGTATTGCCTGCCCCTGTTCCTTAACAGAGACAACCTTGAGACACTGATCCTCTGCAAGAGTCACACCAAGGCCGGGCCTACCCAACAAGTGTTGACTTTGCATTAACAATTTTTGTCATTTTTGGGTCGAGCACGCTGCTTTTCCGGCTTTCTGTACTTTTACATTTGAATATTATTAAGCAAATAATTTTTCCCATCCAGGGTGCCGCAATTGATCTCCGTGTTTTCGAAGTGAAAAAGTGAATCATGGCCAAAATTCTTCTCTTCAATCCGCGCAGCGCCAACTCGAAACACCGGGTACCCAACAGCATTTTGCAGGTCGGGGCTTCCATTTTTGGCCAGTACGAGTTTGTGTTTGTCGATGGCAATTTGGAGACCGACCCCTGGGCACGCATTGAGGAATATTTGCGCGGTGGTGAAATCCAATATTTCGGTTGCACGGTAATGCCTGGCCCTCAGCTCCGGCAGGCAATTCCGATCACGCGGCGTATTCGGGAGCAGTTTCCCAATGTGGTCAACATTTGGGGTGGCTATTTCGCCAGTAACCAGTATCCGGTGGTTATGGAAAGTGGGTACGTGGACTTTGTAATTTACGGACCGGGCGACCAGGCCTTCCCCGCACTCCTGCATGCGCTGGAAAATAAAGCACCCTATGAGTTTATCCCAAACCTGATTTGGAAAACACCGGAGGGTGTCATCATAAAAAACAGTAAGGAGGGTCTCCTGGATCAGGACACCCTTCCTCAGCTCCCTTACGAATATCTCGACCGGTTTTATCCCATGCAACGCTACCTGAACCCCACTTTCTTGGGGCGCCGTACGCTGGCGTATCATAGCAGCATGGGTTGCCCGTTCAAATGCTCCTTTTGTGCGGTAGTACCTATTTATGAAGCGCGTTGGCGCGGAAAGTCGGCGGAAAATATTTACCGGGATGTGCAGTTTGTAAAACAAAAATGGGGTGCAGACAGTATTGAATTTCACGACAACAATTTTTTTGTCAGTGAAAAACGAACGCGGGCTTTTTCCGAAATGATGCTAAACGAGAACATGTGCTGGTGGGGTGAAGGCCGGATCGATACCATTGACCAATATTCTGACGAAACCCTGGCGTTGATGCGTCGTTCCGGATGCCGGATGATCTTTTTTGGCGCCGAAACCGGTAATGATGCGCTGCTCAAACAAATGGACAAAGGCGGCAAACAAACCGGCAAACAAATTCAGGAATTTGCGGCCCGAATGAAACAGTTTGACATTATCCCGGAATACTCTTTCGTACTCGGCATGCCTGCCGACACGCCCGAACAGGTTTGGGCACAAATTGAGGAAGACATCGCTTTTATAAAAACGATCAAGCGCATTAACCCGGAAACGGAAATAATCATCTACCTGTACTCGCCAGTACCTACGGAAGGCTCGGAATTGTACGAACGTATCGTGAAGGCCGGATTTTCTTTTCCTGAAAAACTCGACGACTGGCTCTCGCCGCAATGGGAATCTTTTGACCTGCGCCGCAATCCACTAACCCCCTGGCTTACAGCTGCCATGGTAGATCGCATCCACAATTTTGAAACGGTGCTGCATGCCCGTTTTCCAACTGCGTCGGATACTAAACTGACCACGCTACAACGCCGGATTATAAGCCGGTTGGCCAGCCTGCGCTATCAATTTAATTTTTTCCACTTCCCCTATGAGTTGAAAGTGCTGCAAAAATTCTGGCTCCGGTATCGACAACCAGAAATCGAAGGCATGTAAAAAAACCGCCCTGCAGCCGGAAGCTGCAGGGCGGTTCATATTCGAGACCAGATTATTGGTTTACATTTTCGAAATTTTCATCGTCTTCGTTTCTCCATCGTCAAAACGGATCCGCGCGATGTAAAGCCCCTGGGGCAAATCTGCCATTGGAACCTCAAAGTTTTGCATAGTACCGGCCGCCACTTTCAGGCTGATCAACAACTCGCCTCTTGTGGTGAACATGTCAATCCTGACATCGGTATCGTAGGCCATCAGGTTACGAATGTAGAGTGTTTGTGCCACCGGATTGGGATACACAGCCATTGCCTCTTTCTTCGTCATAAAAATTTCAATCTGCCGGATATCAGTCAATGCTTCTGCGCCGGAATTGCTGCGGCGTTTAACGCGGTAGTAATTCATCCCATTGGCCGGTGCGTGGTCCATAACCTCATAGGCATTTAGGCCCGTGGCATCTTCATGGCCCATAATCTCTTCAACTACAGTCCAGTTGGTTTTATCCATAGAACGTTCTACGGTGTAGAGATACCTGCTCAATTCCGGTTGTGTTTTCCAACTTACCTGAACCGTAGCGGTGCTCATTGCCGACACATTGAAATCCGAGAAAAACTGCGGACAAGAGGGCGAACCAGCCGGAAGCACTGTAATCGTAATGATGTTTGACTCCTTGAATTCGAAGCAATCTTCCCGACGTACACAACGCATGAAGTACGCAGTTTCTGAAAGCGCTCCAGGCTGATAATCTATATCGGTAGCGCCCGGTATCGCTACCCAGGTAGGCGGCGCCGAGCCGTATTGTACCAGTTGCATCCAGAGGTATTCCAGGTCTCCGCTACCACCTGATGGCGCCACGGATTCATAAAGCAACGCCGGAGTTCCCCCTTCGCAGATCGTTTGATTGCAACAGATCATACCGGGATTAACCACGTTGTCACAAATCCAAAGTATCCCGGCATCTACACACAGATTGTCGGTTTGACCCGTCTGCACGGTGAATGGATCTGTTTTGCCCTGTTTATTCGCGTCGCTGTCCTTACAATCGTTATTGACATTGTCTTTTCGGGTAAATTCATAGCCCGCCGGAATATTGCCGAACATGATGATATACTCGCCCGGCGGCACACAGGTGAACAGGTATTTTCCGAGTGTATCCGTAAGCGTGCTGTCAACGACGATATCGTCCGGGGTATTGAACTGACCATCCGGGCCAGCCTGAATCAACATCACAGAAACACTGTCAACGCCGGTTTCAATGGGGTGTTGAAAGCCATCCGGATTGTTGTTGTATTCATACCAAACAAAATCACCAACATTGACCCCGCCCGAGCCGATTACATTGATCGTGACAGTATCGGTATCCGTACACTTGTTGTTATCTGAAACTGTGACGGTATGTAAACCGGGGCTCAAATTGACTGCCGTAGCCGTAGTTTCACCATTGTCCCATGCGTAAGTGTATTGAGGGGTACCTCCGGTAGTTTCAGCAGTTGCTGTGCCCGGTACGGCACAATCTGAATCCGTAGAGGAGGTAATGTCAACCATCGGCGACGGCGGAAGTGGCAGGGAGACAGAATCTACTGCTGTGCAAGTAGCATCATCGGTAACCGTAACCGTATAGGTGCCTGCTGCCAGGCTGGATATAACGGCACTGGTTTGTCCACCTGACCAAAGGAAAGAATAAGGCGGTGTCCCGTCAGCAGGTGTCGCTTCCACTTCGCCATCCATGGCACAGGTGGCAGCAGCGAGGACATTTAGTGCCACAGTTGGCGGATCTTTTTCAACGATCGTCACTGTAGCAGTAGCGGTACAGTCCAGTGCATCGGTAACAGTTACGGTATACATACCCGCACTCAACCCGGTTTCTGTGTCGCTGATACCGCCGCTACTCCAGGCATACTGGTAGCCGCCTGCGCCACCGGAAGCTGTAGCCAAAGCACTGCCACCAGCACCGCCGTTGCAATTGGCTTTGGTAAGCATTTGTGTCATGACGGTTGGCGCATCCGGTTGCATAATTGAAATATCATCAGAAATTGTGCTGCAACCGCCGGCATCGGTAACCGTGACTGTGTGCATGCCCGGGCCAAGGTTGATGGCAGTTTGTGTCGTTTCCCCATTATCCCACAAATAGGTATAGGGAGCCGTACCGTCGGAAGGCGACGCCGTAGCACTGCCCGGGGTCGTACAACTTGCATTAACTACGTTGATAACAGTTACGCTTGGGTCTTCGGGTTCTTCCAGCGTAACCGTAGCCGTGGCCGTACAACCGACATTATCGGTGGCTGTGACTGTGTAAGTGCCTGCCGGCAAATTAGGTGCTTTAGTTGTTTGCGCACCACTGCTCCAGGCATAGACATACGGTACAACACCGCCGGAAGCAGCAGCGACTGCGCTGCCATTGCTGGCGCAGGTAACCATGGTATCCTGACTGGCAACAACTGTCGGATCATCCGATTTTGTTATTTGGATTGTATCCGTTGCTATACAACCGGCGGAGTCGGTGACAATAACGACATGCTGCCCCACCGAAAGGTTAGAAATATTCAAGCCCTGAAAAAGGCTGTCCCAAACAATCTCTTGATACGGAAGTATACCGCCGGATGCTGTAGCCATCGCGCTACCGCCTACCGTACAACCTGCCTGCATGGTCATGGTTGCTTCTATACCAAGGTCTGAGGTTAGGGTCATAATTTCGGCGGTAGCCGTTCCGGTACATCCGGTCGATTGATCAGTCACCGTAACAGTATAAATACCTGCCGGCTGGTTGGTGATCAGGGCGGTAGAGTCACCATTGTTCCAGGAATATTTATAGTCGCCGGAGCCACCGGAAGCAGACGCTTCGGCACTTCCGCCTAACAGGCATAATGCATTCTTAATGATATTGGTAGTAACCTCCAGGGCAACGGTGTCGCCCGGAACGGACAATTCTGAAACAACTGTACAGGAATTAAGGTCCGTAACTGTTACTGTAAATGTACCGGCCGGCACATTAATGGTCGCGGTGCTTTCACCCGTACTCCACAGGATCGTATAGCCGGGTGCACCGCCGGCAGGGGTAACCGATGCGCTTCCGGCTTGGCCGCAAAGGGCCGCCGTAGAATCCACAGCGGCTGTGAGTACAGGTGGCTCAGTGAGGGTAAGCGTACAGGAGTTCAGACAGCCATTAACATCCGTGACGGTTACCGAGTAGGTACCCGGCCCAACACCGCTAATGTTTTCCGTTGTAGCACCGGTATTCCAGTTAAAGGTATATGGAGCCGTACCCGACATCGGGTTTACGTGCGCGACACCATCATTGGCGCCAAAACAGGTAATGTTCGCATCCGGGACACACATTAACCATATCCCCTCATTCCAGAAGAATACCGAATCGACATCCACCGCGGTACAGCCATTAAAATCTGTAACCGTTACCGTATACGGGCCTTCTGCCAATCCGGTTATAGTGCTGCCACCGGCACTGTTGCTCCAGGCATAGGTGAACGGTGCCGTACCTCCGGTAACACTGGCAAATGCAGCACCATCCGGAGCTACACCGCATATCTGATTTTCTGTTTCAACTGTTACAGTCAACTCATTGGGCTGTACAATGGTAACCGAACCGGTACCGGTGTTCTGTGCGGCATCGGTTACCGTAACCGTGTACGTGCCTGCACAAAGATTATTTAATGAAGCGCCTGTACTACCGGTGCTCCATGCAAATGTGTATGGGAATGTTCCACCTATACCAACAGCCGTCGCTGAACCGTCGCAGTTTCCAAAACAACTTGCATTGGTATGCAAAAACGTCACGCTGACTTGGGCGTTTACCAAAAACGGGAATAGAATAACAATAAGGCTAATCCAGTTTCGCATCAGGATTTTTCCCAAAAGAATACTTGTCTGTCCCATATAATTCAGGGTGTTTAACTATCACCAATTGAAATGCTTACGTAAGACTACTCGAGGAGATTACCAATAAACTTGCCAAGTTAGCGCAAGCTCAAAAGCATTTTCATGAACGGGGGGGACCTGGATTGAAAGGGCGAGCGTATATTGACTTGGAGGCAACAAATTTAGTTTTTTATGTCATAAGCCGGGTACACACTACCGTATTTTCATTTAAAAACCGGGAATTTGACAGCAATCCGGCACTTTACACCTATGCAAGTTAAATGCCACCATTTTATTTATCAAATAAAATACCGCAAGCGTGGTAAACGCCTCGTATCGTCAATCCAAGCATTCCTTCTGGTAAATTAAGTACTTGGACGTGTCCGAACCAACCGGGTGGAAGAACCTTCAGAAATTTTTCCACATCATGCTTTCCACCGGTTTGTCGGTGCGTTGGTTGTATTTGGCGTTGGGTTTACGGTTGTAATAATTCTCAATACCGCCTTCGATGGTGAAATAAATCAACTGGCCGATGGGCATTCCCGGATATACCCGTACCGGCTGCACACAGGAAATTTCCAGCGTCCAGGTGTTTGAAAACCCAACATCGCCTTTTCCGGCAGTAGCATGGATATCAATACCCAAGCGTCCGACACTACTTTTTCCTTCAAGAAAAGGGACGGTACTGTGCGTTTCGGTATACTCCTCCGTGACACCCAGGTAAAGTGTTCCCGGTTGTAAGACAAACCCTTCGGCTGACATTTCAATGATTTCTATCGTATTGTGCTTCATAGCATCGAGTACCCGATCCCGGTACAAACCCAGGTATTTACCCAAGTGCACATCATACGAATTGGTGCCCAGGCATTCCCGGCGAAAGGGATCAATTACAATTTCACCGGCATCAATTGCTTCCAGAATTTTTTTGTCTGTGAGGATCATAGAATGGTAAAGGGTAGTTGGTAGAGGGAGCCTTAATGATCAGCCCGCCGATTCATCAGAGGGGCAAAAATAGGTTTTCTGGCCACCCGAACATTCTCCGGGAATTATTTGTTTTGCGTCCGATGAAAAAGACCCTTGTTCTGGGTGCTACTCCCAACCCTTCCCGCTATGCGTATTTGGCCATACACAGCCTGACACGTCACGGGCATCCTGTGGTGCCGGTTGGCACCCGTACTGGCACTGTGGCTGAATTGCCGATTTTGCAGGATCAGCCCGAGATAAGGGATATCGATACGGTTACCCTGTATATCGGACCACGGCATCAACCGCCATACTACGACTATTTGCTGGGCCTCAATCCCAAGCGGATCATTTTCAATCCGGGTACCGAGAATCCTGAACTTAGGGCACTTGCCGAAGCCAATGGCATAGAAACAGTGGAAGGGTGCACGCTTGTGATGCTGTCGATCGGAAATTACTGAACGCTGGACCAGAGCGCTACCGGTCGTTGCTGTTGCGCTGTACCGGTTGCGTCCAGGCTTTTTCGAACAACATTGTCTCCACCGGATTATTTTGCATTTTATCCGAAGTAATGACTGCCCGCACAAACAGCAGGTTTTCATCCAGTTTAAACTGCGCTCTGCGACCGCGTTTTTCTTCTAAAATTTGAGTTTGCCGGTCCCCTTTCCTGCATCCGATAAATTGTATCGTGTAATGCACCCCACGGGCCTTTTTTACCCGGATGGCCAATTTATTTTTTGAAAAACGAAGTTTGCGCAACGCTACGCCGGTGCTGGCATAAAATTGCCCCTGCTCCATGGCTTCGATCAGTGCTCCTGCGCTAAGTGAATCGGCCTGCACCATTACCCAGCCTCTTCCGGCATTGGCGAATTTAATACCCGACTCATGGTAATGGTGGCTGTCATCTGTAGCCAAGCCGAATATCAGCGGCTTATGTTGATCGAGATAGGCAATATTGATCAGATCCCACATTTCTTCGGTAGACATGTGTACCGAATCGCCCAGATTGTGCACCGCATTGTGGCCGTTGTATACTTCAAAAAATCGCTCACCGTGGAGTTCAATCATATCGGCCAGATCGATCGCATAGACAAAGTTAGGGTGGTTGACATGCACCATAACCGGTGTGCCGCTTTCCTCCCGGTATTTCAGTACAGCGTTGATATTATTTTGCAAAACCTGGGCAACCGATTCGCCCCCTTGCGGTTCGAAAGATTTTTGGATGTTGGTCGCATTCAGATGCACCGGTTTTTTATCGTATCGATCGGTAATTTCTTCCGCTTGCATGATTAAAAAACCACCCGGCTCCTCAAAAAGCGGTTTGTATTCCGCGTATGTTTTCAGGAGTACCCTGACGCTTCCCTCCTCTTTTTTGTAAACAACCCAGTCCGATCCGAATTCCTCCAGATATTTTTCAAAATCCTGAAGGTGTGTCGGTTTTTGTTTCACAGTTATCCATTTCTCCCCATCGGCGAGCGTATTGTGGTCGGAGAGCGCCAGAAAATGGTAGCCCCGCGATTTATACCAGGCCATAATCCGTTCCGGAAACTCATCGCCATCACTCCAGTAAGAGTGGGTATGCAAGTTACCTTTATACCAGTTGGTCCGCTTTTGGGCCGAAGCAGCCGGTTGGATAGCCAAAAATAACGCAGCTGCCAGGCCAGCGAACATTCTAATTTTTACGTCGAATGGCATAAATGAACTCATCCAGATATTCCCCGTTTTTGAACAGTGTTTTTTCGAAACGGCCCTCCAGAATAAAACCGGCTTTTTCCAGCGCCCGCTGTGAGCCAATATTTGTGCCGAATGGCCGGGCGAATATCCGGTTGATATCCCAGTTGGCAAAACCATACTCCACCATCTGAACAATAGCCCTTGTGATAATGCCCTGCCCCCAGTAGGGTTCGGCCAGCCAGTAGCCCATTTCGGCATTTTTACACTGAATATCTGTCTGCGGATGTATCCCAATTCCTCCCGATGCCTGGCCATTAATGTCGATAGCCATGATATTTCGGGGTGAGTTTCGGCTCGCCATCTCAATAAAGGCACGGCCGTGCTCGACAGTGTACGGATGCGGAAACTGGTTGGTCAGGAATTTTGCAATGTTCACATTATTTGCAAAATGAACCAGGTTATCCAGGTCGCCCGGAGACCAGGGACGTAAAGTAAAGTCCATCTTCAATTTCTTATTTTTCCTTGAAAAACACTGACCTTCGAATTAAATGGATTGCCCGAAGAACGCCGAAACGATACCACTTGCCCGGTATGCCAAAGAGCGTCGGCAATAGGTCCGTTCAGGTTGTTCCAAAACGGATATTCCGACCTGCGATCACCGTTTTCAAAAACAAGTTTACAATCCTCCAATTGGGTTTTACCGGTTTTCAAAATATCGCTGGCGGCTTTCAGATTTTCCAGCGTCTGCCGTCGCATCTCCTCAAACGACAACGGTGTGGCGTCTTCGGCCCCCCGCTTATTTGGAAGTTGCCGAACAGCATTGACTACTACCTCCGACAACCCCAAAATATGTTCAATAGTTTCACTGGACGTACGCGCTTCATCATTCGGCTTAAAAGCCAGATCCTCCGGGCGCAAGCCATCGGTTGCCCAATAATACCGAAAGCCCAGGCCATCGATCAGCCGGGCAGCCACGGATTCGGCCGTGTAACTTTCCGGATAGTCGGGTATCTGGTAGTACGGCAAGGTGGTATCCGGGCTGGCTGCACCCTCCGGGTTCGGGTTATCCTGACCGAATAAAAAGGTTGCCATACACAAAAGAGTTGTCAGTAAAACAAGCGTTTTCATAGTATTCAATTTTAGTTGTTTTGTCATAAAGATAAGGTGCTAATCCCAAGCTACCGGCCAAAATCCCGGCATGTAGTTTTCAAAAACCCAAAATGAATATTGCAAAAAACCGGTATTCCGGAGCGCACAAAAAGCCGGCGCATTCGTTTTCCCTCCTGCGCCCTACTTTTGCGGCAGCTAAACATGAAAAAACTCTTTTTTGCCCTTGTTGTATTTGGACTGGTCGCTTGCGCCCGACCCATAGCCCCGGAAGGCGGGCCAAAAGACAATATACCGCCCAAGGTGGTGCCGGAAAAAAGTACGCCCAATCTGCGCACCCGTTTTACGGAGCGTTCGTTCAACCTGACCTTTGACGAATGGGTAACCCTTCAGGATGCCGGCACCCAGGTGTTGGTGTCGCCGCCGTTGGCCAAACGGCCGGAAATAACGCTCAAAGGCCGGACTGTCACCTTCAAATTTGACCCCGACGAAGTGCTCCGGCCCAATACCACCTATACGATCAATTTCGGTACGGCGGTCAAAGACTTACATGAGGGAAATGCAGCTAAAGACCTGCGCTTTGTTTTCTCCACCGGCGATGTAATCGATAGCCTGTCTGTTACAGGCATTATCGTGGAAGCGTTTTCCGGCGAGCCGCAGGAAAATATTTCAGTGCAACTATACGACACATTCGACGACAGTATTGCCATAAAAGAACGCCCGTATTATGTCGCGCGGAGCGACAAGAGCGGGCAGTATGCTATACCGAACGTCCGGGCCGGCCGGTTCAAAGTGATCGCCATTGAAGATGCGGATCAAAATATGAAATGGGATGGCATAAATGAACGGATCGGCTTCCCGGACAGCCTGATCCAGGTGAACGACAGCCTGAGCACCATAGCCGCTATCCGGGTATTTAAGCCCGTACCGCCGCTCCGCTTGTTGTCAAAAAATATAGGTCGATATGGGTTTATCAGCTTGGGTTATACGCGCCCGCCAGATACCGTTCCGGTTCATGTTGATCTGCCCAACCTGCGCTGGTACCATGAAACGGAGCAAGACAGTCTGCTTATCTGGTATGATCGCCCTGATTCGGTCGCATGGGAGCTTATTGCCGGCACCGACACCGTCGCCCTACGGGCGCTTTCCCGGACAGCATTCTTAGCCACTAACACCGTCAATTTCGCCGACGAACGCCAAGCCACACCCGGAGGCCAGACTAATCGACGGGGCGCCTCAAGCACGCCCACGCCCGCCGGGCCGCAACCGCCTCGTACTGTGAATGTACGCCCAACCGAGCCCGCTGAAATTTCGTTTAATACGCCGCTTATGCAGGTTGATAGCGCCCGCTGTTTGCTAGCTGTTGACTCGGTGGAATCCAATCTATTTGAACTGACAATTGATTCAACCAGGCAGCGGGTGCTTCAGTTAGCGATTGACTGGCGCTCCGAAGCAAAATATACACTAACCCTGTTACCCGGTGCGTTAACCGATTTTTACGGAACCAGTAATGCCGACACGTTGCGCCGAATTTTTGCCGTACCGGCAGAAAAACAGCTTGGCAGTCTGAGCCTGAGTGTTGAAAACCTGACCGCGGAAACTGCCTATGTTTTAAAATTGTTGCGCGGCGGAACGACCTTGGAATCGGAACAAGCTTTCGTAGCCGATTCGACTACAATGCGTTTTTCTTTTGAAAAAATGGATCCCGTCGCGTTCACCGTGCAAGTGATTGAAGATCAGAATGGAAATGGGCAGTGGGATCCCGGCGACTATTTCAAACACCGCCAGCCTGAACGTGTTTTTACTCAAAAATTGGATGCCTTGCGCGCCAATTGGGAAGTAGAGGTAACGTTGAATGTGGCTGCTGGTATCAGAAGGCGGGGAGAATAGCTATTGCAGTTCCTGAATTTTTGCAAACACCTCCAGCTCGTCTCCGGGGCGAAATCCCTTGTGATGATATGCCAGTTTCCCGTTTTTATCAAAGATGAATACCTGGGGCAGCCCATTGAGGCCGCCATTCGGCATTACATTCCGGAAAAGCCGGTCTCGATCCCAGTACACTTCAAACGGGAATTGTTTTTCCCGGGCAATTTCGGCAATCTGGCGGAAGCGTTGCGGAAAGTCAATAGAGATAGCCAGCATACGGAAGTCGGCCTTTTTTTGCCATTCGGCGTAGTTGGCGGTATAGGTGGCAAGCTCGCGGTGACATGGTTTGCAGGTAGTCAGCCAAAAGGCAATTACCGTAGGTTTTTTCTTTTTCTTGGGAATGGCCAATACATCCTTGGTGTTCGACTCCGTGGTACTGTCCATATCGAGCAACGGAATGTTGTAAGGGTAAATGGTATCGAGCGGGTAATTATTAACCCGGATATGATACGTAGTTTTTTGTGCAAACAGCGAGCCTGCAAACAGAGCAAAAGCGGCAAAAAGCAAGCGATTTTTCATGACAAGTGTTAAAGTTTGTGCAAAGTAACAACCCCGGCGAATTTTATTTGGCATGCCATGTGACGTCTGAAAAAGTTTAACGTCCCATTAACGGTTTAAAAGAAAAAGGCGGCGTGTGTCACTGGTTTTTTGTCTCTTTGTGACTGCATAAAATGCGATTGTAAACCAGTTTAAGCACCTGCCTGCCTCTTGACCAAGGTTAAAACATCTGCCAATGTACTGTCCGGAGTTTCCGACAGCGAGTTGATTGCGCGCTATCTGAAGGAACAAAATCCGGATTATTTTACTGTGCTGTACCGGCGGTACGGAGGTAAGGTGTTCGCCAAATGTATTTCGATGTTGGGCGACGAAGCCCTGGCGCATGATGCCGTTCAGGATATTTTTGTCAAGGTATACCTGAACCTATCGCGCTTCAACGAAAAGTCTTCATTCTCTACGTGGTTGTATTCCATATCGTACAACTTTTGTATTGACTTAATCCGCAAAAAGAAAAAAATACCCGTACTGCTGGCCGACGATGTCAGCCGCATTGGCGATGAAGCAGAGATTGACATTCCCGACAGTGTGCTGCTCGAAATGAAGCACGACCGGCTTGAAAAGGTGTTGGCGGAATTGCCTGAAGGTGATCGGATAATTTTGCTGATGAAGTACATGGATGATATGTCTATCAAAGATATTGCCGAATTTTTTCAAAAGACCGAAAGTGCGATCAAAATGCAGATCATGCGGGCCAAACAAAAGGCCCAAACGGTCTATGATGATTTATATGCCTCCGACCCAATTGAATCTTAATTTTTTTTATTCGTAAAAACCGATTTCTAAACAGGATGAAATGAATGGCAACGCGACACAATAGTTTTAAAGACCTGGAGGCAAAATGGGAGGCCAGCTTACCTCCCGAACTCGAGCGCAGGGTATCCAGCCATGCCGCCAATATGGCCGTATTTGGGCGGGTAGTGGAAGTGTTTGTGCCCAATGCACTGGAGGCTGTTTTCCATATGATTGGCGGCAGCGATAACGATGGACCGGCACCCGACCTCATTCCGGGGCGCAGGCCGGAGCCGGAAGAATGGCCCGACTGGCGAAAGCCCCCACGCTAATAGCCGAAAACCAACGGCAAAAAGCTAACAGCCAAACAACAATCTTCAGTCCATGGATTTTTTTGAAAAAATTAAAGACGGCATTTTCACCGAATTAGTCTCCCGCTTTTCGGAAGCTGCCCCCAAACTGCTTTTTGCGCTGTTGATCCTGATCATCGGCAGGATCATTTCCGGCTTTCTGCGCCGGCTGGTTCGGCGGGTACTTGCAGGCTTGCAGGTGGATCGCCTGGCCGAGCGGCTCAACGACATTGACCTGGTTCAACGCAGCGGAATGAAAATCCAGATTTCCACGGTGGTTGCACAAATGATCTATTTCGTGCTGATGCTCGGGTTCATCATTTTTGCCACCGATATGCTGGGTATTCCGGCAATCACCGACATGGTTCGCGATGTGATTGACTACCTGCCTGCGCTGTTTTCGGCCTTTGTTCTGTTCTTACTCGGCCTGTTTTTGGCCGACATGATCCGGGGTATCGTACTGACCACTTGCCAAAGTATGGGCATTCCGTCGGCAAAGATGATCGCCACTGCCGTGTTTTATTTCCTGTTTATCACCATCGCGGTCAGTGCGCTTTCTCAGGCAAAAATCAGCACCGGTTTCATTGCATCCAACCTGACTGTGGTGATCGGCGCATTGGCTCTGGCCTTTGCGGTTGGTTACGGCCTTGCTTCGCGCGATCTGGTAGCCAACTATCTGGCCGGCCATTATAATCGCAACAAAGTCCGCGTCGGCGACGAAATTGAAATAGACGGTGCAAGAGGCAAAGTGGTGATGATCGATTCAACGTCGCTGATCCTGCAAACAGCCGAAAGGGCCATCATCGTGCCCCTGAGCAAAATGACGACTGAAAAAGTAGAAGTCTTTTATCCGGATGGCCAGGACGATCATCTCATTCCACCCGAAGTGTAATAGTAAAACGGACTTGATTTATACCCCGTTCAGACAATTCCCCGATTCTAAACTACTTGGGCGAACTGTTTTTTTAGCCCGGTTAAATCCTTTTCTATACGTATGCGCTTATTCGTTTTAACACTCGCTTTTTTGGTTTCACTGGGCACGCTGAATGCTCAGGATACCACCTGGACCTACACCGGCGGCATTGGTCTCGACCTTGGCGGCCTCGGTATCATTAACCCCCGCGTAGGCAGTGGCAACGGCCGGTTTGGCATTGGCGGCCTGGGCTCTTTCTCCGCTAATCACAAAACCGATAACGCCTTCTGGAACAACCAGATTAGCCTCCAACTCTCGCTCCAACGCCTGGGGCGCACTTCGACTACCCAACCCGACGGTTTTCAAAAAAACCTCGATGTGCTGCGCCTGGCATCCACCTATGGTTATAAGATCGGCGGTGAAAAATGGTATGTTTCGGCAGACCTGTTGGCGCAAACGCAGTTGCTCAAAACCTATAAAAGCAACTATCTGACACCGCAAACTATCGACGGGAATGCCGATGTATTGTTGTCGAAAATTTTCTCGCCGGCATTGATCCAGTTTTCTCCCGGAATCACCTACAAACCAAACAGTCACCTCACTTTCCAATACTCCCCGGTGGCCGTCCGATTCATCTATGTGGCCGACGATTCGCTGGCCAGACTCGACATCCACGGCAACGATGTTACCCGGGATGCCAACGGCACCATTACCGAGGTAAAAAACAGCTTCCTGGGTCTGGGCTCCGAATTGGTAGGGCGCTATGAAAATAAATATTTCAACGACCGGTTTTCAACCACCTCTACCCTGCGCCTGTTTTCCAATTATTTAGAAAACCCCGGCGCGATCGACGTGCTGTTTACCAATAATTTCAGCATCCAGATTTTCAAAGGATTGTCACTTGATCTGCTGGGCGAATTGTTCTACGACCAGGATGTAAAAATGAACCTCGATTCCAACGACAACGGCATTTATGGCGACGGCGGCGATGCCAATCTGGGTATACCGGCCGACAAACAGGCCCCGGCAGCACAATTGACCGGTGCCTTCATGCTCAAATACAGCGTGATATTTTAAATAGGTTGGAAGGTTACTGGTTAGAAGGTTGGAGGGTTTTTCAACATTCGAAATAGTGTACAACCCTCCAACCAGTAACCCTCTAACCAGTAACCTTCTAACCCTCAAACCCTACAAAGAAAGTTATGCGTGTCTTAATGGTTTGCCTGGGCAACATTTGCCGCAGCCCCCTGGCGGAAGGTATTTTGAAACATAAAGTGGAACAGCATGGCATGGACTGGGAAGTCGACAGTGCCGGCACCGGCAATTGGCATGTAGGTGAATTACCCGACCATCGTTCCATTGCCACTGCCCGGCAATACGACATCGACATCACTTACCAGCGGGCCCGGCAATTTCGGACAGCCGATTTTGAGCATTTTGATCGCATTTTTGTGATGGACACGCAAAACTATCGCGATGTGCTCCGGCTTGCGCAAAATGACGCTCAACGCGAAAAAGTACAACTGATCCTCGACCTTACCCATCCCGGTGAAAACCGCAGCGTACCCGATCCATACTGGGACGACGACGGCTTCGAACATGTGTTCCAATTGCTGGATGCAGCCTGCGGAAAACTCATTCAACGTTAATGGGTTTCTGGTTACTGGTTAGAAGGTTAATTACCTTCACGGGATGGTGTACAACCCTTCAACCTTCTAACCAGTAACCTTCTAACTCCAATTAAAAACATGCGCTACTTCCTCACACTTGCTTACAAAGGCAGCAATTATGCCGGCTGGCAGCGTCAGCCCAATGCCGTCAGTGTGCAGGAAACGTTGGAAACAGCACTGGCTACCATATTGAGGCAACCGGCAGTTCTAACAGGTTGCGGCCGTACCGATGCCGGTGTACATGCCCGGTATTATGTGGCGCATCTGGATATTGAAGGCGACCTGCCCGATACATTTTTGATCGGCCTGAACAGCCTGCTTCCACAGGATATTGCAGTGTACGCTGCAACCCAAATGCCGCCCGATGCACATGCCCGATACGATGCTTTCGCGCGCCAATACGAATACCGGATCAACCTGCAAAAAAATCCATTCGAAACCGAAACTGCCTGGTTTTATCCGCAGGGTCGGCGTTTGCAATTGAGCGGCCTGCAAGCAGTGGCCGAACTGTTGCAGCAATACGAGGCTTTTTTTCCATTTTGCAAAACACACAGCGGTGTAGAGCACTACGTTTGCTCAAACCTCAACGCCCTTTGGGAGTTCGACGAGGTAGCACAGCAACTGATCTTTCATATTTCGGCCAACCGCTTTTTGCGCGGAATGGTACGGCTGATCGTTGGCGCCTGCGTACAGGTAGGACAGGGGCAACTAACCCTGAAGGATGTACAAACAGCTTTGGACAAGCAAATTGCACTGGAAAAAAATCTCAGCGTTCCGGCAGAGGGACTGGCGCTCACCGGGGTGAAGTATCCTTACCCGGTTTAATTGCTAAAAATCTGCTGCATCTTTGCGCCATGCGGCTCTCCGTGGTTATCGTCAATTATAATGTCAGTGCTTTTCTGGAGCAGGCGCTCGGGGCTGTGCGCCGGGCCATGGTGGGTATCGACGGGGAGGTTTGGGTGGTCGACAATAATTCCACCGACGATTCGGTCCCCATGGTGCAAAGCAAATTCCCGGAGGTGCGGCTGATTGCCAACCAGCACAACCCCGGGTTTGCAGTGGCCAATAACCAGGCCATCCGCCAAAGCCAGGGCGAATACGTCCTGCTGCTCAATCCGGACACCCTGGTAGCGGAAGATACCTTTCAAAAATGCCTGGCTTTTATGGATAGTCACCCGGATGCGGGTGCACTGGGCGTCAAGCTCCTCGACGGCAGCGGTACCTATTTGCCCGAAAGCAAACGCGGTTTTCCTTCGCCCTGGGTGGCTTTTTGCAAAACAGTGGGGTTGTCGGCGCTTTTTTCCAAAAGCCGCCTGTTCAACGGCTACTACCTTGGCCATCTCGGTGAAAATGATACGAACCCTGTGGACGTGCTGGCCGGGTGCTTCATGTTCATCCGACGCGCAGCGCTCGACAAGGCTGGTCTGCTCGATGAGGCTTTTTTTATGTACGGTGAAGACATCGACCTGTCGTACCGAATTATTCAGGCCGGCTATGTGAATTACTATTTTCCAAAAACACAGATCATCCACTATAAAGGCGAAAGCACGAAAAAAGGTAGCCTTAACTACGTGCGCACCTTTTATCAGGCCATGATCATTTTTACCCAAAAACACTTTCGCGGGCGGCGGGCCGGACTTTTTATCCTGATGCTCCAAGCGGCCATTTGGCTGCGGGCCGGGCTCACTATGCTAAAAAACCTGGCAGGTAGAATCTGGCTCCCCCTGGTGGATGCCGCACTGATCTTCGGCGGGCTGGTTTTTCTCAAAGATTTCTGGGCCAACTACTACTACAAAGACCCCGACTATTTCAAAACTACGGTACTCTGGTTCAATTTTCCGCTGTACACGCTCATTTGGCTGTTTTCTATTTGGCTCAATGGCGGCTACGATAGACGCTACGATTTACGCCGGCTTTTGCGCGGACTCGGGTTCGGCACCTTGTTTCTGGCGGCTATCTATGGTTTTCTCGATCTCGATTACCGCCCTTCGCGCGCACTCCTTTTGCTCGGTGCTGCCTGGGCTGCCCTGGCATTGGTTGGGTTACGGGCACTGTTGCATTTTATTGAATTCCGGAATTTGCACATCGGGCGCGAACGGATCAAAAATTTGCTCATCGTGGGCTCGACATCGGAAAGCGCGCGGGCTGCTGCTTTAATTAATCAGGCCGGTATCGTCACCAATCTGGTCGGGGCTGTGCCTCCTCATTCCGGCATTTTGGACCAGCAAAGCAAGCTGGGTTCCATTGAACAGCTGCCCGAACTCATCCGGCTGTTCCGGGTAGATGAACTTATTTTTTGTTCCAGAGATTTGCCAGCAAGGGATTTGCTTCGGTGGATGACCCATCTTGGACCAGCCATATCGTATAAAATTTTGCCGGAAGACAGTCAGCGTATTATCGGCAGCAGCAGCAAAAACGAACCCGGGGAATTGTACACCATCGACATTCGCTACAACATCGCCCAAACCGGCCAGCGCCGCAACAAACGGGTACTCGATCTTGGGATTTGTCTGTTGCTCTTGCCGGTTTTCCCGATTTGGCTTTTTTCCGCTGAAAAACGCCGCTCGTTTTTACAAAACTGGGCGCCCGTTTTATTGGGCCGAAAAACGTGGGTGGGTTATGCAGGTGCCGATCAACCGCCGGGCTTGCCGACCCTCAAACCGGCTGTTTTTTCGCCTTTAAAACGCATTCGGGAAGTCCCCCTCGGGGCGCAAACGATCGACAGGCTCAATTTTTTGTATGCGAAGGACTGGTCGGTGTGGCGCGACCTGGAAATTATTTTCCAGCACAAATAATTTGAACCGCGAAGGTGAAGTCCACAAAACTACTTCTGCGCCCGACTCACCAGCCAGACTGCCACTACTGAAAAAATAATGTTGGGAATCCACATGCCCAGCGCAATAGGAATGGAACCACTAGCGGCAAACGACACGGCGAATTTGGACATCAAAATGTACATGGCACCCATGCCGATGCCGATGGCCAGGTGAAGGCCCATTCCGCCCCGCACCTTCCGGCCAGCTACTGCCAGCCCAATAATGGTCAGGATCAGGATGGTAAATGCATCAGCGGTACGGCGGTGCAGCTCGATCTCGTAATTGCGTGAGGTAAGCAGACCGCGGCTGCGGTCGCGGGCAATGGCTTCTTTCAGTTCGATGCTGGTCATTTCCTCATTTTGGTTGTGGTACCAAATGAAGTCCTGTGGCACAAGGTTGATCGCCGTGTCGAGCGGTGCCACGTATCGTTTGTAACTCTCCCGCATACCGTCGAAGGTGCGGATAGAATAATTTTTCAGTTCCCAGCGGTTTGGTTCACCTTTCCAGGCGGCACTTTTCGCTTGCAGGATGCTCACCAGTTTGTTGCCGTTAAATTTTTCTAACCACAGTCCGGTTGCTGTTTTCTGGTTTTTATCGTATCCCTGAATGTACACTTTCGTGCCGGGTGCCACCAAAAAATGGACGTTGGACTTTTTGCCTTTTTCCTGCTCGGTCCACACGTAGGCCCGTTCAAATTTCAGGCGGGATTTGTTTGCAATCGGAACCAGGAAGTGGTTCATAGCCAGGTGTGTCAAAGCCACCACACTCCCGGCGATCAGGTAGGGCCGCAGCAGCCGCGGAAAACTCACACCGGCATTCAGGATCGACAAAATCTCGGCGTTATAAGCCATCCGGGAAGTGAAAAACACCACGGCGATCAGCACATACAAAGGCAACAACAGCCCCGACATATTCATCACGAAACCCGGGTAATAATCGAACATGATTTCCCCCACTGTGCAGGGCTTTTCAATAAAGTGCCGCACTTTATCGCTAAAGTCGATGGCCATGGAGATCAGCGTGAAGATCAGCACGGCGAAGAGAAAAGTCGACAGGTATTTTTTGATCAGGTATTGGTCGAGGGTCTTGATCATAAGATGGTCAGCTTGATCTGCTCAATCTTCCGGTTGTTTGCGGCAAGCACGGTCAGCAGGAAATTTTCCCATTGAAGTTTTGTTCCGGCATTGGGGATGTCGCCTTGCAATTCGAGGGCCAGGCCTGCCAGGGTATCGGCCGGGCCGCGAATGGTATCGAAGGTACCTGCATTGAGTCCGGCAATCCGGCACACATCGTTGAGCAGGGTTTGGCCTTCGAACAGGTAATTGTTGTCGTCGAGTTTGCGGTAACGGATTTCACTTTCTTCATCAAATTCGTCGCGGATTTCGCCGGTAATTTCTTCAAGAATATCTTCCATAGTTACGATGCCTGAGCTACCGCCATATTCATCCACCACAATCGCCATGTGGCGGCGGTTGCGTTTAAATTCCTGCAAAAGTTCACTGGCGCGTTTGGCTTCGGGCACGAGTTGCACATTAGTTCGGGTTAGCGGTTGCCATTCAAAGTCCTCCGGTTCGTTCAGGCGCGACACCAGATCCTTAACGTACAGGATGCCCACAACGTTGTCCAGGTCTTCGTTGTAAACCGGCATGCGCGAAAACCCGGATTCGCGTACGATCTGCATGAGTTCAGAAAAATTGGTCCGGAAATCTACAGCCACCACTTTTGACCGGGGTTGCATGACTTGTTTGACCGTCACGTCATTAAACTTAACAATGCTTTTCAGCAATTCGATATCCCGCTGTTTTTCCGGGTTCATGGAAACGGGGGCATCCAGGGGATGGTTGGCTTCCGTAGCGCGTTCGGTTGCACCAACCGGGTTTCCTGGCGGGAGGAAGGGGCTGAACAGGGTTTTCCAGATTTGGATAAAAACGGACAACACCTGAAGGCCAATACGTGCCCGCGAATGGTGCAGCGACGGCCACCTGATTTTTTTTAAACTCCAAAAAACTGCGGCCAGCGTGAGTACAAAAAATATTCCGGCAAATGTCCACACTAAAACTTCAGAAAAGCCGCTTCGCTGCGCGTAGGAATACAGCGCAGTCCGAATGGCCGGCGCCTGTACCAGCGCCTGCACACTCAAGATCGTGATCAGAATTTTTAGAAAAACACGCGCCAGGAGCAGTGCTGCCAGGGAAGCCCGCGATTGGATAACCAGGTGCAGGGTACGTTCAGCCTGCCGGGATTTAGCATGACGCAGTTGCTCGATGTCATGCGGCGCAATACCAATCAGCATGCGCTCGGAAAGCAACACCAGGTAATACACTAAAAAACCGAGGATAAGCCAGACCATAAAAAAATCGGCATTGCACTGTCTCGCAAATGTACGGGAAACTTGGAAAGCACGGGGGTACCTGGCTGCCAGGGAAATGAACCGGCGCAGGCAACCAGGCTATTAAAAAAACATCCCGACCTTTGCGGCACACCAACCAAACGGATAAAAATGTTCCTGACCAAACAAGAAAAAACTACCCTGCGCGCCACTATTTTTCGCCACCTCGACGGTATTGCCACTGCTCCTACCGCTTATGTCCTGCTGGAAAAAGGCGTATTGGATTACCTCCTCGAAAAGAAGAAAATTTCGATTGGAGCATTGAGTGCAGCGTTCAAGGCCAACGAAGGCTATCTGAATGTGGCACTGCGGATTTTGAGCGCGCAAGGTTGGCTGGATTGCAATGTGGACAATGAGAAAAACGACGTTCACTACCAAACCAATGCCAACAGTGCTGTGGCTTTTGAATTATGCGCGTTGTACAAAGATGTCGTGGAGCTGATCCGCTTTTCCGGCCGTTTTCACAAAAGAAAATTTGAACGTGCACCGTTCACCGTACTGGAAAAAATATTCAAAAAATACCGGGAAAACTATGGCCTCAGCTTTTCTGATGATGCCAATACCCGGCGCATTCAGGAGCAGGTGCTCAAACACATTGAGGGCATGATCATCGGCCCAACGGTTGTCGCACTTGGCATGGGCGGTATGTTTCACAAATATTTCATGGAGGCATCGTTCAAGCCGGAGGAGTTCCACGAAGACGCCGAAAGCTTTGGCAAAATTCTGGACTTTTTCACCTTCCTGGGTTGGTTCGAAAATAAAAACGCCACGTACCGTTTTACAGAAAAAGGGCTGTTTTTTGCCCGCAGGGCAAGTGCCTACGGTGTGACGGTGTCGTACATCCCGACCTTTCGCAATCTGGACGAGTTGATCTTTGGCAATCCCGAAATACTATGGGATACACCGCCGG
This sequence comes from Lewinellaceae bacterium, assembly GCA_020636075.1. Classification (GTDB taxonomy): domain Bacteria; phylum Bacteroidota; class Bacteroidia; order Chitinophagales; family Saprospiraceae; genus M3007. The sequence goes on from JACJYO010000005.1 coordinate 318,961, forward strand.
GGACGCCGGAGCTGCACGTCGACCGCGAAATGAATGTGTGGGGAAGCGGCGGCGCACATGCCAGTTATTTCAAAAAAATTGACGAAATCATCATCGAGCTGTTCAACCGGCCACTGGATGAACAGCCCAAAGGCATTGTCGACATGGGTTGCGGCAATGGCGCCTTTTTGCAGCATATTTTTGAAACGATCGAGCAGCGCACGCTCCGGGGTGAAATGCTGGACGAGCACCCGCTTTTTCTTGTTGGAGCCGATTTTAACGAAGCGGCCCTGCGCGTTACCCGCGCCAACCTCACCAAGGCCGACATTTGGGCCAAGGTGATCTGGGGGGATATTGGCCGCCCGGACTTGCTGGCCCGCGACCTGCGCGATGACTACGGCATCGAACTGAACGACTTGCTCAATGTGCGCACCTTTCTCGATCACAACCGGATGTGGGAAGAACCAGATATCGACATCTCCGATCGCCTGAGTTCTTCCACCGGCGCCTACGCGTACCGCGGCAAACGCCTGAGTAACACTGCTGTCGAAGCCAGCCTGCTGATGCACTTTCGGCGCTGGGCGCCCTATGTCAAACGGTTTGGGCTGCTTATCATCGAATTGCATACCGTGCCACCGGCGCTGACAGCCGCCAACCTTGGCATGACCGCTTCCACGGCATACGATGCCACGCATGGATTTTCAGACCAGTACATTCTCGAAGTGGATAACTTTCACCGCATTGCGGAGGAGGCAGGCCTTTTTGTAGATGCGCGTTTTTTCCACAAATTCCCGGATTCGGAATTGGCCACTGTGAGCATTAATTTATTGAAGGAAAAATAAGCCGTCAGTCCAACTCCGCACATTTTTCCAGTCGCTTCCGCACGCCCGCAGCAAATTTTTTCATGGTGCTCAGGGCGGACAGCGGCGGGTCGGGTGCTGCCTGTGGGTTGCGTTCATAACGCGCAATCGGGAGCGTGTAAAACGTTGTTTTGCCCTGGGCGTCACGATGGATGTACCGCCAAACGGGGATATAGCCAAAGGAGCCCACTTCGGCGTAAGGAACAAATTTCCGGTGTAGCAATTCAACCTGAAAAAGAATGCCGCCATCGGTGTGTTCTTTGCGCTGGTTGGAAATAAAGTTGCCAAGCGAATACACCACCACAGCCGATTTTTCCGTCCCGTCGGGCATGGTCACTGTCTCAACTTTTATGGGCTGCACAACATGCGGATGCCCGCCAACTACGAGATCGGCGCCGTTTCGAATAAGAAAGCGGGCAAGCTCGCGCTGCTCGGCATTTTCCTGCAGTTGATATTCAAGTCCCCAATGCATGGTCACGATGATGAAATGCGGTTTGCGGGCGCGGGCTTCGGCAAGGTCGCGGGCAATTTGCACCGTGTCGATCAAATTGACGATGGTCGGTGGCTGGGTCGGCACCCCATTCGTTCCGTAGGTATAGTTTAGCAAGGCGAGTTTGAACCCATTGCGATATACCATAAGGGGGTAAAAAAGATCGCGTTCGCGCTGGGTTTTAAAGGTGCCTGTTTGTTGGAAACCGAGTGCGCGCAAGGTCTCAATCGTGTGCACCAGGCCCGGCGCGCGGCTGTCGTTGGAGTGGTTATTGGCCGTAAGTAAAATATCAAAACCTGCGTATTGCAGGGCCTCGGCCAGGGCATCCGGACTTTTAAACATGGGATAACCGGAATAGGGGCCTTTGCCGGGCAAGGTTAGCTCGAGATTACCAATTGCCAGGTCGGCAGCATCGAGTAAAGGTTTGACGTAGCGGAAACAAGACCGGTAGTCGTACTTGCCGGGAGCTACCTCGGCACTGCTGATCTGCGGCGTGTGGCCCATAATGTCGCCCGCAAAAATCAGGCGCAGAGTATCCGTTTGAGCATGGAGCGCTCCAGCCAAAATGCTGAACAAAAACAGGTATATCAATCTGGCAACAGGAGGGCTAAAGCGTTGGGTGGTTGGTGGCATACGGCGATTTTTTTGTACCGGGGTCAAAATACCTGTCCGGCAGCTGCTAACTTTGTTGTTCAACTGAGTTTATATGACCAAGCGTTTGTTACAGATCGGGGCTATCGTGCTTGTATTTTTATTGGGAGGCTGGTTAAGTTACCGCATCTTCGTGCCAAAGAAAATAAATCCGGAGCAAAGTGCAACCGTGTTGCTGGAAAAGATCCGGACTGTGGTAAAGTTGACTACAGTAGAAGGGGAGTTTTCAGAAATATATAACTACAAACAGAGTTCCGGTTATATGTTGCTGCCTGATAAAAAGGCCTTGGTGCGGGTGCGAGCTGTTGTTTCGGTGGGTTATGACCTCAGTAATCTGAATATTGAGGCCGATTCGGTAAACCGCGTGCTGCGCATCGGTCCGCTGCCCGAACCTGCTATTTTGAGCATAGATCACGACTTGGATTACTACGATATTTCAGCCGGTATTTTTATGGATTTTTCTCCGGAAGACTACAACTACATTAATCAAAATGCAAAAGCGTTGATCCGGGAACAAGCGTTAAAAAGCGATTTGCTGCCCGCTGCACGCCGCCAGGCCGACCAGATTTTTGATACGGTCCGCTTCATGGCCGAGAGCCTTGGCTGGAACGTGGAAATAATTAAAACCGGTGAAACTGAAAGTCAAAATTGAGTATTCCACGTTTAATACTACTTTTGAAACCGATCAAAAAAATAAACCATGCGCTACACCATATTTCTCTTCTTTGGGCTATTGGCATCTTCTATAGCCCGCGCGCAATCGGCCGAAGACGCCGCTACGCCGCCTGTTGATCCAACTAACCTTGAGGCTGACTCGACTGACCCCGCCCGCGAAGCCGCAGCCCTGCTTACTGAAAAATATACACTGGATGCCGACCAGACTGCTGAGGTCTACACCGTCCAACTTCGCAAACAGCGAAATCTGGCTGAAATTTTGCCGCTAAAAACCCAAAACCAACCTGTCTATTTAAACAAATTAAACAGCATTCAGCGCGGCACGCAAGCCAGCATCCGGCGTTTATTAAAAACGGATGCGCAACGCGATCTTTTCCAGCAATCGATGGCTGATCAGCGCCGGTTACGTGCTGAAAAAATGCGCGAATTGCAGGCGAAAGGCGCTTCGGCATTGGCAATTGAAGAAGCCATTTTAGAAATTTATTTTGAATAATACGCCCCGCCCAAGGCGGGGAAACTACCCGATAAGTCTATGCTTATTTTTGCTGTGCGCCTAATTGCAGAACAGGAGGGAAAAATGCTTTTCCTGCGTCAAACTAAAAAAAACGGAGGGCGTTTTTCGTTGATAGGCGGTAATGTTGAAGAACACGAATTTGCCCGCGAGGCACTCTCGAGAGAAGCCATGGAAGAAGCCGGTATTCATGTGGAGCCACACGATTTGAAACTGGTGCATGTGCTACACCGGCACAAACTGAAAAAAAATCTGACGCTGCTGGTGCTATATTTTAAAGCCGAAAAATTTCATGGAGAGCCCGAATCGCTGGAACCAAAGAAATTCCGGGCTGTGCAATGGCTCCCCGTTAAAAACCTGCCAACAGAAGTATCCAAATCTACACGCCACGTCTTGATGGGGATCCGGCGTGGTGAAATTTATTCCGAATTTCCGGCCAGAGACAAGGTTTTAGCATTCTGGGAACAATTTGGAAGCCGGTGGGCCGGATTTTCAGATTTTTGATGGATGCATGACAGTTTTCCGAAAAAACCCAAAATTAATTGACCCGATGCCGGCGCAAAGTTTATATTTGCAAACGTTAGTTTTAATCCCGTTCTGCTTTTTACCGATTTTTTTTTGACAAACACTACATCCCATGAGCAGATTTACGATTGCCTTCCGCGGGCGCCTTATGCCTGCATTATTTTCTCCACTTTCCCTTATTTTTAGTTGGTTTTTTGACCAGCAGCATTCTACTGTTGCGGGGCTTTTGCCGTCTGTCGTTTCAACACGGTTGAAACGCCGATGAAACGGCCATCCCCGCCCCCGGTGCTTCTTTTGTGATGGCATTTTTCCAGGTCGCGCCTGTAATAGCAGATCGCCGGAATTAATTGAGTAAGATTGATCAGAGCACCGCTACTCATTTTCAGATGTCTTATGCTTCATAGGCGAGAACCCCGGTTGTGAAACGTCACAGCCGGGTATTTTTTTTACCCGCCGTAGCCTTGGCGAAGGCGGGTGGGGATCGTTTGCTATTCAAGTCACTCCCTGTAAAACCAGAACGGCAGCTGCCCATAAATCTGCAAAGAATCTGCTTTCGAAGAAGAAGGGATACGCACGGAAAGTATATTTTTCCCAGTCGGAAAACTTGCAGTAGGCACGTACCCAAGCAGCCCGTTTGACCCTGTTTCCGGGTGCGTGTAAAAAATCCAATCAGTTTGAGTGTACATCGAATCGTTGACCGACAATTTTAAAAAATTGGAAAGACAACTCAAGTTGATGCTATCCAGCAAAACCCGTCGGGCAGATGTTCCTAAACTATCTGGCCATTGAGGTTGAAGGCAGTGCTCTTCGAGCGCGCCATCCAACCATTTGGGGTACAACACAAATACCCGGAGTACCGGGCCTTCGATTACATCCGATTCGATGGAAACTGCCGGCATCAGATTGGCGGGTTGGCGGAGTTGGTTATAGTTTGCCGGGTACAGCTTATTTGTTGTATTATTTTTTCCAAAAAAAGATTGTCGCGCAAACAAATCCCGGCCGCGCAGTTCCATTTGGGTTTGGGCGAAAACCATCAACACACCGGTCATCATCATTACCGTACCGAGAATAAAGGATATAATGAGCCGCTTGCGCGACATGTTTGAAAAATAGACCATGTTGATATACGACAACGGTCGGAATACAAACGGAAGCAGCATCATCGGCACATAGCGTATTGTAAATTGTACAAACCGGTTCATCCACCGGTTTTCCAGCCATTCGGGTCGCCGCGAGATAAACTGCGAAATAGCCGGCATGAGTGCGAGAAGCATAAACGAAAAGAGGAAAACCAGCGAGCGCACTTTAGCACTGCCCAACCAATTCGGAAACACATTGGGATTGGTCATCAAAAATATCACGGTATACAGCACACTGATCCCAAAGCCCATCAGCGCGATCAAAAAAGCCAGCGAAAAAATCTGGTTGCTCAGGCGGTCGAGTCGGATTATATACCCTGAAAATTGCCCGAAATTCTGTTTGCTGATCTGCCTGGAGAAATCGGTTTGCCAAGGCAGGTTATCATATCGAATCCCTTCCGGAAATACTGCGTGCAGCCCCACCAGCCCTACCCAAAAAGCCCTGAGGGAAAAATGGATAACGAACGTCCCGATCAACACCCAGGATATTACTTTGAAAAAACTATAGACCAGGATTGGTAGCATGCTTTTCCTCAAATCCGGTTCCGCAGCCAGGTTTTCAAGGTAATAACCAAGTAATTTATCTACCAGGCCCGGTAAATAGGATACCAGGAAAATAGCGGCGCCGGAAATAATCAGTTCCAGATTCCAGCTTTTGCTGGCCAGGTCCTGTAAATGCTCGGCGCGGTCCTGCTCGGGAATTGGTTCCATAGGTTCACTGTATTTTTTGTTCGATTTTCCGTTTATCGGGCCTAAAACACCCCTGGTGCAAGGTAGCTATTTCTTTAAATCCTATCTTTGAAAGTTACTGCGAACAACCATCGAAATGACGCTTCCAAACCTCACCGACACCATTGTCGCCCTGGCCACTCCACCGGGTACCGGGGCCATTGCCGTGATCCGGCTGGCCGGGCCGGACGCCATTACGCTCACCGACCGCATTTTCAGGGGTAAAACCCTGGCAAATCAAAACACCCACACTGTTCATTTTGGTCGTCTTGAAGATACCCAGGGGCAGGTGATCGACGAGGTACTCGCTACCGTCTTTCACGCACCGCGGTCTTACACCGGCGACGATGCCGTAGAACTCAGCTGCCACGGCTCGCCGTACATCCAGCAGGCCATTATTGAGTTGTGCCTTAGCCAGGGCGCCCGCATGGCCCAACCCGGGGAGTTTACGCTCCGGGCGTTTCTGAACGGCAAACTCGATCTGAGCCAGGCCGAAGCGGTAGCCGATCTCGTGGCCAGCCAGAGTGCAGCTGCCCATGCGGTTGCGTTGCGTCAGCTACGCGGTGGGTTTAAAAATGAAATTGCCCGTTTACGCGCAGAACTGATCCACTTTGCCAGTCTGGTGGAACTCGAGCTCGATTTTTCAGAAGAGGACGTTGAATTTGCCGACCGCACGGAGCTAAAATTGTTGGTAGAAAAAATTCGCGGTTATACCCAGTCGCTCCTGCACACCTTTCAGCTCGGAAATGCGCTAAAAACCGGCGTGGCTACTGTCATTGCCGGCCGACCAAATGCCGGCAAAAGCACCTTGTTAAATGCCCTGCTCAATGAAGAGCGCGCCATCGTCAGCGAAATAGCCGGCACCACACGCGACACGATCGAGGAAGTGCTCAACATCAACGGGGTACAGTTTAGACTGATCGATACCGCCGGGATACGCGAAGCCCAGGATCAGATTGAGGCCATTGGCGTGCAGCGCACAATGGAGAAAATCGAGCAGGCAGCTATCGTGGTGTACCTCTGGGATGTGACGGCAATGACCCTGGCGGAAGTGTACGCCGACCTGGAACGGTTAAAACCCCCGCTGCTGGTTGTTTGCAATAAATTGGACAAAAACCCATATTTCAAAACGGAGTGGCTGTTGAATCCGGACGCACCAGAGGTGCATCCTTACCTCCAAAGTGACCCGCCGGCCCAAAATACCATCGGTCTGAACGAATCTCAAGTGATACCGATCAGCGCCAAAAACGAACAAAACATCGGCTTCTTAAAGGAAAAATTGTTTGAATTGGCCATCGGTGAAGGCATCAACCTGGAAGGCACCATCGTGACCAATGCGCGGCACTTTGCCGCCCTGAAAAGTGCCGATGAAGCACTTGCCGATGTACTGACCGGGCTGGACTCGGGCATCACCGGCGACTTTATCGCGCTCGACATCCGACGCGCGCTGAACTTCCTTGGAGAGATTACCGGGGAGATCGGTGTGGAGGATTTGTTGGGGAATATTTTTGGGAAGTTTTGTATTGGAAAGTAGCTCCCACTGAACGCCGCGAAGCATCCGGACTATTCAGCGGATGCTTCGCGGCGCTCAGCAGGACATCCCGTTCAATGTTATCTCGTGTCCTGATTTGACAAAGCAGAATTAAGTAGCCCTGTTTTTATCCTTGTTTCGATTTCTTAATTCAATTCCAGCAACGCCCCATCCCTCACCACTGTCACACCATCGATGGTTACGGTGGCATTGGTGAGGGGGAAAGAGAATAGGCCGGTCACCTTGTTTTCGCCACCTATGTATTCGTTATTGCCTACGTGCAAGTAAACCAGGCCAGCAGCGATGCCAGGTCTGAAATTGGCATCGCCTTCTTCAATGACGCGCACCTCGGTGTTTAGACCAATGGAGAATTGCCCAAGAAGACGGGCCTCTTTTTCAAAGGGTTTCAAGGTTTCCTCGATACAATCAATCCCGTCCCCGCTTAGCGTTCCCATCATACCGTCTGTGAACTGGACGGACAGATTTTTCACCTGAGGCTTATAATTACATCGCATTTTGGGAATACTGAGTTTACCGTTAGCCGAATGTTCATGGATAGATTGACTGATTACTCCACCGGGCATTATCTCCACGCGATCATTGAGGGGCTTTCCATTATCTTCTGCAGTAGTGCTCCCATCCTGGAGTGTGCATTTTCTGCCTGTTGTACTAAAGCGTATATCGGTACCGGCAGGGGAGGTGATGTGTACCTCCTTAGCCCGTTCCAGCATCTCTTGTAGCTGCATACCAGATTTACGCACTTTTCTAAAATCAGCGGTCAACCCTTTAAAATATTCGGCGGTGCAGGTTTCAAGGTCTAAACCGGAGCCTTTCGCTTGTTCTTCCGTGGGATAATAAAAAATTACAGCCCGGGCTTTTCCTTCCTGCATCGCTTGCATTTGCTTGTTTCCTAAATCTTCAACTTTCTTCCGTTTCGCTTCAGAGGCATCACTAAAGAGGGCGTCCCGCGCTGCCTCATGCTCTGAAACAGGCTGTACCAGGATAATGACATCCATGTCATCAAACCATTTTAGCATCGGATCAGGCATGTTCAGGAAGTACTCTTCCGGCACATCGGTAAAGAAAGAATTGAATAATTTATCGGTCGTTATGCTGATAAAGGGGTAGCCACCCCGCTTGTACACCCCTACTCCAATCGCTTCAATTAACCGCAAGGCATATTCGCCGCCATTAATGACAACAACTTCCCCGGGTTCCACATTAGCGAGCGTGGCAGCTATGTTGTCGCCAACCTTCTGGTAGTCGATACCCTGTGCATGTAGTTGATATTGAAGGGTGTTGGTCAAAATCAGTAGAAAAAAGATCCTTATGTTTTTCATGATGAGAAACTTTAGTGATGACTAATGTTTGGAAAATGAAAGGATATACTGCTGCTGCCCCTTAACCAGGCAAATCCAGTATATCCCGGGCGCCAGATTCGATACCGGCATGGTATACTCCATTTGTTGTTCCTGTTTTTCCAAAAATTGTGTTTTCAGTGCTTTGCCATCGGCCTGGAGGAGCAGGAGTTCCAGTGGCCCGGTCCAGTCATTATCGAAGCGGATGTGCAGTTCACCGCTGCACGGGATGGGATAGCAGGTTACGTTACCAGGGAGTGTTTCCCGGTCGTGGTAAGCCGTCGTGAAAGGCGACTCATATGCGCCGATATCAATGCTGTTGCCCTGGAGGCGATTGTTGCCTTCGAGGTCGAAGGCGCTCTCGATACCGTCTGAAACTCCTGCGTCGATACAGGGGCTGCCCTTGGTGAGGTGCAGGTCAGTATCCGAGACAAAGAGGGGATCTGCATCGTACAAATCAGTTGGATGAGCGGTGAAATAATCTGCCAAGACATGATCGTGGGAAAGGTTGCCGCCCTGACTGAACCATTCCTGACTGTTTGAGCCGCTGGTAGCGACATTGGTTCCACCGGGGTTATACAGAATGGTGTTTTGCAGCGTAATTGACGCCTTTCCCTGCTGATGAATGCCTTCCACATTGTGGACCAGGGTGTTGTTCAGGGAGAGAATGTTGGAAGGTTCTGCAAACGTGCCGCTTTGAAAGAGACCGGAGCCAGGCCCGGAGTTATCGAAAAACAGGCTGTTAGAAATTACTATGTCTTTTCCTGACTTTACATCAATTCCACCACCTTCCACGCCGCCCGAATTGTGTTCAAAATAGCAGGCGTTGACTGAAAGTCCGGGATAGACACCGAAATCGGGATTGCCGGCAAAACCAATTCCTCCAGCGTATTCAGCGACATTTTCTGTGAAAACGCAATTTTCCACTACGCCTGATGCTTGCCAGGCAAGGAGCAGCGCGCCACCAGAGATCGTTGCCGTGTTTTGGTGAAACGCGCTGTTCGTAACCACTATGGTCGTTACTGGATCATCGCTGCTTTCCAGCCAGCTGTATCCACCTGCAGCGCCGCCGAATTCTCCTGTATTCTGGGTAAAGGTGCAGCTGTCAATAAAGCCCTGTGTGCCGTATTGAAAATCGATCGCACCGTCTGAACTCGCAGTGTTTCCGGTAAAGGTGCAACCGTCGAAGTAGACCTGGCCGGTATCAAAACTGGAAGAGGCGCCACCCCAACCTTCACTGGGGGTATTTCCTGCCCGGTTATTGGCAAAGGTGCAGCTGCTAACCCTGATGCTTTGCCTGGAAGCAGTCAAAAAGGCGCCGCCAAAGCGCCCACAGGTGTTCTCGATAAAGTTACAGTCAAGGATCTGACCTTGGATGGAGTTGCCCTGGATTGAAAGTGCTCCACCCCAATCCCAGGCGCGATTCCCCTGAAAGGTACAGCGCTCGATGAGAATGGAACCGGAGTTGGAAATCAAACATTCCACGGCGCCGCCATAGGAGGCGTAATTCTGCAGAAAGGTGCAGTTCTTTAGAGCAATCTTGCCATAGGCTATGATGGCGCCCCCGGAAAAGGGAAAAAAGTCCGGATCGATCAATACGTCGACATCGGCATGTCCATTTTGGATAATAAAACCGTCGATGGACACCTGATCCTGTGCTGCGCTGTCTACCACTACGACATGTTGACAATTATCGGTCCGGTTGTTGTCGAAGTCACCGGGAACGTCATCTTGCACCAAATCACCGTCCAGGATGGTAGGGTTTGCTTCGATATTGCGTTGATCGATTCTGGTTTCCGTACCGGCAAAGCTGCCGTAAAGGCTAATGGCCTTGTCGATGTAGTACCAGGCAGAGTCGGGGTTGGCATCCGCATTGCCGGGCCGGTAAGTCCCGGAGGCCACCCAGACTTCATCACCGGCCGTTGCAGCGTCCAGGGCCGGCTGCAGGTTAAGATAGGCATCGGCCCAACTGCTGCCATCTTGGATGCCAGTGGCATCCTGTTTAACATATATAATAGCAGGCTGTCCAGTGCCCTGGGAGGGCAAGCCAATAAGAAGACAAGCCAATAGCGGTAATGATCTTGCTGTCATGGTATGAAAATTTAGTGATCTACGGATAGGTAAAGATCAGCGCGAGCCCGGCGGCCATGCTATTGACTATGTATCAAATGCTATAAAAATGGTAACGAAGCAGCAGGTTTTAAGCCTGTTTACTGTTCTCCCGGGCTTCTTTGGGCGTCAAGCCAAATTCCTCGAGAAATGAGGCAGAGAAGTACGCATGATTCCGGAAACCAACCTCATAAGCGATTTCCGAAATATTGAGGCTGGTCTGCTGCAGGAGTTGCAGGGCCTTGTGGAGGCGGATGGAACGGATGTACCGGGAGGCAGCCTTCCCGGTGAGCGCCTTAAGTTTGCGGTGCATTTGCATACGGCTGATGCCGATGGCATGGCACACCTCTGTTATGCCGAAGGATTCATCGTCGATATTTTCTTCTAACACTGCGCGGAGCTTATTCAGAAAAGCATCTTCGAGTTGTGGTTTGTCTTCCTGGCCGGGTTTGGGAAAGGCCATCGCACCGTATCTGGCTTGCAACTGCTGCCGGAGTTCGATCAGTTTCCGCAGCCTGAGCAGCAGTTCCTCCTTAATAAATGGTTTGGTGAGGTAAACATCGGCGCCACCTTCCAGGCCTTCGAATTTCGATTCGGTATCGGCCCTGGCCGTCAGCAAAACAATGGGGATATGGCTGGTGCGCTCGTCCGTTTTCAGTTCCCGGCATACTTCAAAACCATCTTTTCCCGGCATCATCACATCGCTGACAATAATATCGGGAATGTACTCGATGGCAGTTGCTATGCCCTCGCTGCCATTGGTGGCTGTGAGGCACTGGTAATCACATTCCAGGCAGGACCTCAGGTAGGCACGAACATCGGCATGGTCTTCAATGATCAGCACCAAAGGTGGTCCTTCCCCGTCCTCTTGGGTATCCTGGCCCACTGCCGATGATTCTACAGTCGACCTAAGCGAACCTGGGGTCGCTTCCCTGCTCAGAGGAGGTGCGGAATTGGTACCTATCGGGGCTTCCCGGTGAACCGGAAGTTCTACCGTAAAACAAGAACCTTTGCCGGGTTCGCTATCCACCTTCATGCTGCCACCGAGCAACTCGACCATTTCCCGGGCGATAGAAAGTCCGATGCCGGTGCCGGACTTATCAGTGGTATAGCCAGAAGAGTTGCTATCACTGACCTGGTAAAAGCGATCGAAAATGCGGGATAGCTGCTTTGGTTCAATTCCTATTCCGGTATCGCGGACGAACAACTTCAGCTGTGCTTCGCCGGCTTCCAGGCAGAGGGTTACTTGGCCACCTTCCGGTGTAAATTTGATGGCGTTGGAAAGCAGGTTGGACAGGATATGTTGCGTTTTGTCCGGGTCATAGTCCATCACAAAATCCGGCCGGTTGGTTTGGAAGTGCAACTCAATCCTTTTCCTTTCTGCCAGGGAGTGAAACGACTCCAGAAGGTATTTCAAAAACGGGATAACATCGCCCTGATTCCAGTTGGGCTTCATACTTCCGGACTCCAGTTTGTTCAGGGCGAGCATTTGATTGACCAGTGACAGCACCTGCCGGGCGTTTCGACGAACCATTTCGTTTTCTGAAACCCCTAATATTACTGTTAGTGGCGTTCGAAATTCATGGGAAATATTGGTATACAGTTTGGTCTTCACCTTGTCGATCTCGCGCAAGCGTTCGGTCTCTGCTTGTGCCAGACGGCGGTTGAGGAGAAAGCGGTAGGTTCCTAAAATGGTTGCTGTCAAAAACAGGCCGTAAAGCAGGTAAGCCCACCAACTGGCCCACCACGGTGGGCTTATATGAATGCGCAGCGTTGCGGGAATCTTGGCCCACACTCCGTCACCATTGGCGCCTTTCACATGCAGCGTATAATTTCCCGGAGGTAGTTTGGTGAAAGTGACTTTGTTTTCGGTACCGAGCGGGATCCAGTTTTCATGTAAACCTTCCAACTGGTAAGCAAATTGATTCAGGTGGTTATTGAAGTAATTGGGCATGGTAAACTCTACCGTGATCAGGTAATCATCATAGGATAGATTTATTTCTTTCTTTTCAGTTATGCCCTTAACGGCAACTGCTGTTCCGCCCGCTTTCCCTTCTTGAAAATAGTGAAAAGCCGTAAACGCAACGGCCGGGGCAAATGGATTTAGGTCCAGGCTGTCCGGGTGAAAGATCTTCAACCCATTCTCACCACCCAGGGCGATCCTGCCACCCTGCTTTGCCAACCAACCGAAAGTGCCGTTATTCTGATGAGCCAGAGCGGAATAGCTGGAAAAACGCACAAATTGTTCGGTGTCCGGGTTAAATAAACAAAGTCCCGCACTGGTGCTGAGCCATATGTTTCCCCGACCATCTTCGATGATACTGAAAACAGCATCTCCCTCCAGGCCATTCCTTGAATGATAAGATTGAAAGGTTTCAGTTGCCGGGTCAAACCTATTTAAGCCATTGTGCGTGCCTACCCAAAGTTGGCCGCTCCGGCTCTCATAAATACAATTGATAATGTTGTCGCTGAGTGCATTGGGAGCCTCATGGTTATGTTTGAACTGCCGGACTGCCCCGGTATGCTTGTCGAAACGGTTCAGACCTTCTCCATTTGTGCCTACCCAGAGGAAACCTCTGGTATCTTCACCTATGGATAAGAGCAGGTTGCTGCTCAGGCTATTGGGGTTATCCGGCTCGTGCGTGTAGCTAATAAAATCATCTGATTCCGGTCGGTAGCGGCTTAGCCCATTCCCGTAAATGGCTGCCCAAAGCACCCCTTCTTTATCTTTATAAAGGTACTGCACGTGGTTGCCACAGATACTTGAATGATCTTTAGTGTCCGCCTGGTAGTGGCGAAAAATACCTTTTTCACGGTCCAGGCGATCCAATCCGCCACCGGCAGTGCCCACCCAGAGGTTTCCATGACTGTCTTCCAATATGGAAGTCACTTCATTTTTGGAAAGCGAATGTGGAGCGAATGACTTGTGCCGATAGTTGGTAAAAGTTCGCGCCACCGGGTCGAAACAATCCAGTCCACCACTGTCTGTACCAATCCAGAGCAAGCCATCCCGGCTTTCATAAACCGCCAATACCTTATTGTCTGACAGGCTGGTGGCGGACCGGGGCTGGTGCCGAAAATTTTCTATCTGCCCGTCCGGCGGGTAGCAATAACTCACCCCGCCTACCCAGCTGCCCACCCATATTTCGCCTGCCTGACCTTCCAGGAACTTCCAGGCAAAATTGTGGCCGATGCTGAAGGGGTTTTCCTCCTCGTACTGGTAAGCGTGTGCCTGTCCAGTGACCAGGTCAACCCAGTTAAGGCCCTGTGTCTGGCTACCTATCCAGTGGTTGTCCCGGCTGTCAGCCGCAATGAAGGTCGTTTTCCGGAAGGAAAGCCCATGGTTGCCACCAGCTGGCTGGCCATAGCGCTCAAACCGTTCGGTTGCAGTGTCAAAACGGTTCAGGCCGCCTTTATTAGTAGTGACCCACAAATACCCTTCTTTATCTTCATAAATGTCGAGGACTTCGTTGTCGCTGATACTGGAAGGATTGGAAGCGCTGTAGACAAAATGCCGGAATTTTCCGGTGGAGCGGTCGAAGCGGTTGAGGCCTCCTTTCCAGGTGCCGATCCAAAAGGTCCCATCGCGGGCTTCGAAGATCTTCCATATCTCATTATCATTGATGCTGAAAAGGTCTGTAGAGTCCGGTACAAAATGAGTAAATTTTCCAGTGGAGGGATCCAGCCGGTTGACCCCTCCTCCAAAAGTACCCAACCAAATGACACCGTCCCGACTTTCGTAAATAGAAAAAATGTCATTGTCATTGATCCCACTGGTATCCCTTGCATCAAAAGTGTAACGGGAGAACACCTCGGTTGAGGGATCAAAACGATTGAGACCCGACTGAAAGGTACCAACCCATATGACGCCTTTGCTATCTTCCAGGAGGCTCATCACCCAGTTCCCACTGATGCTGGTAGAGTCATTCGGGTCGTGACGGTAAGTTTTAAAATGGTAACCATCATAGCGGCTGAGCCCCGCCTGTGTTCCGAACCAGATCAAGCCGTGACGGTCCTGTAGCATGGCCATAACGGCATTATTTGGAAGGCCATCGTCAACCGTTAAATGCCTGAAATTCAGTGGAGGCTGGGCATGTCCCCAAGATGGAAAAAGGAGGAAGATTGCTACAAAAGCCAGATTCCTGATTACGCTATATTTACCGGGTAAGCACACCAACAAATCTAAAACTAAAAAGCTGGTATTGATGATTCAAAGCCCTGATTAATCTTTCCGGCACGATGCATCCTTTTATCAGCATAAACTGGTTGATCATTCGAGCGCCATAATGATCGATCTTACCTTGCAGGCTAAAATTATCGTTGCCATATCCGGGAATGTATATCGAGATTTTCGCAAACCATTTTCTTTTTCTCTGCCATCCAAACACTTCGATATTTCGTATTGGAAATTGGTCATTCCAATGTTTTTCAGGGGCGTATTACCATCTGATCCCGGAGGCCTTACGCGAAATGATGATAGCCGTTGTAGATCAAATTGACCCCGACGCCGCGGCGCGGGATGTCCAGCCTTTTTTGTTTCAGTCGCAGGATATGGCAAGGCTGCTGCGGGGGAGTGGTAATATGAAAAGAATCCTTTTCAGCAATACTTACCGCCAAGCCAATAACGTAGGCCATTCATGCTCCTGGTGTTCCAATCGCAACATCTACCGCACCCGTACAGGAGCGTAGCACGCAGACTGTGTGGTGCAGAGACGGCAGTTTGCCCATACGCGCCTGGTGTGTTGACAACAAGTGTCAATGAACGTGTCTCGTGCCTGAATTTTTAGCAACCAGGGAAAGCAGACGCATTAAATTTGATACTCATGCGCAAAAGATTTGAAAAGTTCTTAAGTTGAAGTGTTAAATTTGTGGGTCAGTTTGTTTTTCAACACTTTTTGCAAGTGTTTGGTTAATCAAAATTGCCTTTTTTTAAATCTATAATCTTGTGAAAAATGAATAAACTTTTTACTTCTATAGCCCTTTGCTTTGCTGCGGGGCTGTTTTTTGTTCAATCTGGCCACGCCCAATGTTACCAACTTGGTACTACCATTGGACAACTCTCGCCCATTTTAAAAAATCCCATTGGTTTTTGTCCAGCACCGGCTCAAACTGGAACTGTTTGCGACTGCCCGGCGGGTTATGTAGCTGTCGGATATGAAGGGATTGAAGGCAACGTTTATGGCCCGATGGTGCTCAGCCAGTTTAAATTGCGGTGCAAACAACTGAACCCGGACGGCACCTTGGGCGCCACTGTCATGGTGACCTGCTCCAATGGAACAAGTACGGATGGTACGCCTGACGGGCCAGTTGACGCTGCTCCCGGACAAGCACTTGTGGGCGCAGAAGTTCGGATTGGCTGTGCTATGGATGCCGTTTACGGCTATTCCAAATTGCTTTCTGAAGTCTATACCGGACAGCCCAACGCGATGAGTAATGTTATGGTAAACATTGGCGGAACGGGAGGTTCGCCCCAAACGGCCATGTTTGCACCGGATGGTAATGTCATTGTTGGTATGCAGACCTACGTTGAGCCTGGCCCTAATCCTCCGGGCTCTGCAGGTATTACTGCGGGTGTGGCATGGCGGTATGCGCCGCTCCTCAATGTACCTTGTGTGACTGCCTGTTCCATTGCATCCATTTCTGTTAGCAATATTTCCGCCTGTAACAACAATGGTACACCATCCAATCCAAATGACGATACGTTCACGGCCAATGTGACCGTTGCCTACTCAGATGCGCCTGCAACAGGCACGCTCAACCTCAGCGGTGACGCGACGGCATCTATTGCAGTCGGTTCAATTGGTACTACCAGCTATACATTTACTGGTGTTACGATGAGTGCTGACGGGACGCCAATTGCCCTGACGGCGACTTTTTCCGCAAATCCGGCGTGCACGTTGACCAATAATAACGCTGGAACCGCTCCGGTATCCTGTTCTATGGCATCGACAATATGCACAGTCAATAGTGTAACTGCTGGCAATCTCTCCTTTTGCAACGATAACGGCACGCCGAACAATTCAACGGACGATACCTTCACCGCCGACATCACGGTTACGTTTTCGAACCCACCGGCCAGCGGAACGTTGAATCTGACCGGTTCGGCGACGGCTTCTGTTCCGGTAGGCTCGCTGGGCGCAGGGAGTTATACGTTCACTGGCCTGACTATGTTGGCAAATGGACAACCGATACAATTGACAGCTTCGTTTTCCGCAACATCTTGCACGTTGACCAATGCCATCGCCGAGGTTGCGCCGCCATCCTGTTCATTGGGGGGAGCAACCATTCCAACCATGTCCGAATGGGGCTTGATTCTCTTTGCTTTGATCATTTTCTCAATGGCGTTAGTATTCGGCATGAAACAACAACAAATTTTGGCAATGGGAAATAATGGCAGAACCATGGCTGCACCTTCCTCTATGTTACCATTCGACAAGGTCCTTTATTTCAAAGTACTGCCCTTCGTATATTTGACTATCTCGGTTGTTTTCGCAATCATGATGGCTTTTGGATATGAATTGACCAAAGCCGATATTCCTGGCAGTTTGTTGGCCGGTGGCCTGATCGCTTATTTGGTACAATTCGTCATGAAATCCAAAAACAGCCAATAATTGAATTCGGAACGGTTTCAAACCGTTGTTAATTTTAACTAAGGAGCGCAGTAACAAGCATAATAGCCTGTTATTGCGCTCTTTTCAATAAGGCATTTATGTCAGCGAAGAAACGGAACCAACCACCCAAAAAGGCGACTGCACCAGAATCAACCCCGTTTAGTTTTTCTAAACGGGTTCAGGCAATGCTAAAAGACCGGCATCCAATCCTCAAATACTTATTGGGATTCATGGGCTGCATGGCTGTTTTTTACTTAATCTATTTTTCCTCCTTCTATCAAAATCATTTCGAAAAGCCATTGGTTTATGGGCAGGCAGTTATCGGAAATTTGCTATTGCACCTGCTCGGACATGATACCAAAGTCGTAGGTTCAGCAATAGCCAGTACCTATTTTTCGGTCGATATTCAAAATGGTTGCGACGGGCTTGAGCCCATTGCTATTTTGGTGAGCGGCATCCTGATTTATCCGGCATCGCGCAAACAAAAAGTAACTGGGCTAGCCTGGGGGATTGGTGTTTTGGCAATACTCAACTTGTTTCGAATTGTCGGGCTTTATCTGGCCGGCCTTAATTTTTCCAAAACGGTTTTTGAAATTCTGCACGTCCAGGGTGGTTTCATTGTTTTTGCGATGATCAGTGTATCATTGCTGTTCATCTGGATGAATTGGGTGATGGCCCAATCCTCAAAACCGGCTCAATGATTATTCAAAACCGCTATTTTTCGTTGATATTATGAAAGTATTCATCGGTCCGGCCTTAAAATATTTCGCCCTGTTTTTATTGATATACGGCATATTGACGGGCATCAGTATGGTGCCTGCAGTTGGTGAATTTTGTAACCGAATTTACCGGAAACCCACAGAGCCCATCCTGGCGGCCATGCTCCAGAAAGCATATATTCAAATCAAGGCCGATGGTGATTATTATGAAATATTGCGCATCGAATTTGCTTCCAAGGCCCAGGTTCAGGAGCAAATGGCTACTGCCAAAAGAACCGGGAATGCCATGGTAACGATAACTGGCACACAAAATGAAGTGAATTTTCAAAACCTCTTTACCGGTTTTTTCCTGTTTTTGGTCACCCTGGTGCTGCTATCCCCGGTCGGTTGGAAGCAAAAAGTAAAAAGCCTTGTCATCGGCACCATTCTGTACTATTTGTTTACGGTTTTTAAGTTATATCTTGTGGAATTGATCTTTTTCAACGAACCACAAATTGCCATTTATCAAACCAATTCGATACTCTTGAGCATTGTTAAAGGTATTCGATACTGTATGACGCTAAGCATCAATGTTTTGGTCATTCTGGTGATTTGGGCAGCATTGGTTTTGAAAAAAGATAATTGGAAGGCTTTGGTGGGACGCGGCGGGATGACGAATTTTTAAGAAAATAAAGAATGTCTCGTCCAGTCTGGTAGCAGTAGCTACCTTAAAAAACGCACTGTTTTACGTTACTTAGCAATTTAATTTTTAATCCCTTTTCGTTAATTACAAATTAAGGTTCTCATGAAAAAAGATATCCGATCCCTATTGTTCTTGCTGCTACTCGCCTACACAGGCGTTGCGCAAAATTTCTCCATGAACTTTGACGGAACAGACGATTACATTCAGTCAACTTATACTGGCATCTTAGGGAGCAACCCCCGCACGGTGGAGGCTTGGGTAAAAACGACCTGGAATGGTACACAACGGATTATTGTGGATTGGGGGGCAATATCACCCAATGGCTCCCGCTATACTGTCAATATGATCAATGGCGGCCTCCGCATAGAAGTTGGTGGCAATGGTATGACTACGGGTACCCTCATCAACAATGGCGGCTGGCACCACATAGCCGCAACTTATGACAATAGTTTGGCCACCGACAAACACAAACTCTACATAGATGGGGTATTTGTACTGGGCGGTAACCTGACTGTGGCAGTAAATACACTGGGCACCAATGCCCTTCAAATAGGCAGACGCAATGATGGGGTAAATTTTTGGCAGGGCAATATTGACGAAGTACGGGTTTGGAACGTTGCTAGAACTGCTGCCGAAATTGCCGCCAATATGAACACGGAACTGACCGGCGGCGAGGCCGGCCTGGTTTATTATGCCAAATTTGATGAAGTGGGCGCCTCCTGCGACATTGTGGATTGCTCGCCTGGCCAACACCACGGCACAAGACTCGGTACAGGCGGCGCGAACAACCTGCCTCAATTTAGCGCTGATGTGCCTGCTATTACCGATGTGGCCTGCACCACGCCACTCGTTGGTTGCACTTTGGCTGCCATGTGCTCGGTGGATGGTATCAGCGTATCCAATATTTCTGCCTGTAATGATCAAGGCACTTCCGACCCTTCTGACGATACTTTCACCGCCAATGTAACTGTCACGTTTACCGATGCACCTGCCACCGGTACGCTCAATTTGAGTGGCGACGGCATGGCCTCCGTGCCGGTGGGCTCCTTGGGCATGGGCACACACACCTTCACGGGCGTCACCATGAGCGCCGATGGGACAGCCATTAGCCTGACAGCAACCTTTTCTGCAGATGGGGCATGCACATTCACCAACAGCAATGCGGGCACTGCTCCGGCAGCTTGTTCGATGGCACCGCCACCGCCTACATGTTCCGTTTCCAACATCAGTGTTGCCAATATTTCTGCCTGCAACGATAACGGAACCCCGGCCAACAGTGCCGACGACACCTTTACTGCAGATGTAACGGTACAGTTCTCGAACCCGCCCGCTACGGGCTCGCTCAACCTGTCCGGTAGCGGCACAGCGTCCGTTGCAGTTGGTTCTCTTGGTGCCGGCACCTATACTTTTACAGGCGTCACCATGAGCGCCAACGGCGGTTTTATCAGCCTTGCTGCCACCTTCTCCGCCACCCCGACCTGCACCTTAACCAACAACAATGCGGGTACTGCCCCGGCAAATTGTTCTCCGAACGCACCTAGCATCCCGGCCATGTCGGAGTGGGGATTGATACTATTCGCCCTGATTGTCTTTACGATGATCGTGGTGTTCGGCATGCAGCGACAGGGGGCACTGGCCACGAGCAGTGCGATGGGCAACTTTTCTGCAACCAATCGCCAAAGGATGCCGTTCGACAAGGCGCTTTATTTCAAAGTTTTGTCCTTTGTCTATCTGGGCTTTGCGTTGATATTTACAACTTCCATCCTGGTACTTGGTTATGAAATGACCAATGCCGATGTGCCGGGCAGCCTGCTTTCGGGAAGTGTGCTTGCCTATTTGATCCACTTTGTTTTGATAACTTCGGGCCGGGATACGACCAATTGATTATTGATATACCCGGAAAATAGACGAAACCGGCTCATAAGCGCGCCTTATGAGCCGGTTTTTTGTCTCGTTAGGAAAAACCTGCGATCTGATTTTAGATGGCAAATCGGCAACCTCAACACCCCTCCCAGGCCGCATCAAAACTATCCCGCAAAATACTCCCCAACGTAGTGATGTTGCAATTCGACAACAACACCGCTTCCACGCCATTCGGGAAAAAAACGATCTGGGCGCGAAGCGCGCGATTGCAGCAGGATTCCGGCCCCCGGGTACCGCCTTTAGCCTGGTAGCGCCCGTAAGCGCCGTCGGCCGATTCGATGAGACCCAGCTCTTCGCTAAGAATTTTTTCGCGCTGCGTTTTCGAGATCAGCGTTTCATTATCATCGTGCCGGAAATAGGCCAGCAGCTTGGCAAGATCCATGCAGGACAGCAGCAGGCCGCCCGAGCCGCCATTCAGGTAGGGATCGCTGGTATGCGCCCAACCCAGGGTTCCGTCGGAAGGGTTACTCCAGGTGGCGTCGAAGGGAAAGCGGTAGCCCAGCGGATAGGTAGTCACGCTGTAATAATCATTGACAGCCTGCGCCGTCATTGGCGGGTAGACATTCAGTTTGTCGAAGAAGTTGGTTTTGATGTATTCGAAGTATTTGTCAGTGCAGGCTGTGGCGTAATTCGCGCTTGTTTCATCCAGGCCGTACACGATTTCACCGATCAGCACCCGGATCATGGTAAAGTTCCCATTTTGGTAAACACCGATTCTGGTCGGGTCGGGTGTTGCACGTATAGCGGCAAGCATTTGCGCCTCGGTAGGCATTATACCCGGTGAAGGATTGGTGCCCGGAAAGGCAATAGCGGTGTTCATCGTCATCAGCCGCTTGAAGGTCAGGAAGGCAGCCTTATCGACATCTTTGAAGTCGGGATGTGCCACCGTTTTCCAGCTATCGGGCAGGTAATCGATTACGTTGAATTCCACCCCGATGCCGTAGTCTTCCATCACTTTCATCATCGCCATGGCTCCGATAAACTTGCTGACGGAGGCAACATTCATGCGCATATCGACCGTCATATTTTTCGGACCATTCGGATCCTTGGCGTGAATGGCCACGCCACCCGCCTCAGCGTGATAAAGTTGCCCATTCCGGGTTACCGCAAACTGATAGCCGGAAACCGGGTTGGCGGCATCGTTCATTCGGGCATTGACCTCCTGCACAAACAAGTCAATATTAAACTGGGGAATCGGATTACACAGGTCATCCTTGTTTTTGCAGGTTGGAAAAACATACAGAACAGCAATCAGAACCAACAAGGAGCGAAAAAAGGGAAAGATCGTTTTCATAATTGAACTATTGGAGGTTAGGAGTGGATAATGCAATCGGGTATTGATCTGCTCCCGAATCCATTACATTTGGATCAAGGTTCAGACCTTTTAAACGTTGAGCAACTCTTCAAGGGGAAGTATCCAAAAATAACCTGTTTTTCCCGCAAACGCAACCTGGGTTCCTTTGAGGATCAAAAACCATACAAAGCAGGCAGCCGGCTTATCCATCATGTGATGAGCCGGCTGCTGCCTTTTTTGATCTCAGTTGAGATTCACTTTTAGCCAATATTTCGCTGGAATTAAATTAAAAAAAATGTTTTAAAATATCGTTTTTTAAAACAAATCAACCTTAAAGGGGTGGTATATTTCAACCTTCTGTACCGATACCCTTTTGAAATGGAACTGCAATTCATCAAACAAAAAATCCACACGATCCGGGGCTGTCAGGTTATTCTCGATTTTGATTTGGCGGAGTTGTACGAAGTGGAAACCCGCCTGTTGAAACAGGCGGTCCGACGGAATACGGATCGTTTCCCAGATGACTTCATGTTCGAACTTTCAGACAAAGAGGTCAATAGCCTGGTATCACAATTTGTGATACCTTCCAAAAGGAAACTGGGAGGAGCTCAACCATTTGCTTTTACCGAGCAAGGTGTAGCCATGCTTTCCTCGGTTTTACGCAGTGAAAAAGCAATCCAGGTCAACATCGCTATTATGCGCGCTTTTGTCGCTATGCGAAACTATTTGCTTTCATTTACCGAACTGAAACAACAAATCGCCGAGCTCGAAGCCCGGTTTGAGCGCGACTTTTCCGATGTACACGAAGCGCTCAAATGGTTGGCTAAAGAAAATCAGGCGCGCACAAGTGAAATTGCTATACTGCAAGAATCCGACACCACAACCGAAAACTGGCGCGATCGAAAACGAATCGGTTTTAAAAAAGAACCTTGATCCCGAAATTATCCAGCCAGGGAGGGTTAAAAAATACCAACCGCCTTACTTTCGCCACCGGCTTGTTTAACTTAAAGCCCGCACCGATGCCGAAAAAAGAAGTACACTATTCCGACTATCTCCAGCTCGACAAGATCCTGGGCGCCCAGGTTATGGAAAGCGAACTGGAAGGCGCCCCGGCCCACGATGAAATGTTGTTTATCATCATCCATCAGGCCTACGAACTTTGGTTCAAACAAATTCTGTTTGAGATCGATTCAATCGCCGGGATCATGCGGCAGCCGGCTATCAACGACAACTCGCCGGAGTTGCAAACCGTCGTTCACCGCCTGGGCCGCATCGAAACGATCCTGAAGGTTGCCGTCCACCAGATCGACATCCTGGAAACCATGACGGCCATGGACTTCCTCGATTTTCGCGACTACCTGCGCCCGGCTTCCGGTTTTCAAAGCTGGCAATTCAAAATTACCGAAGCCAAACTGGGCCTGCGGTATACCGAGCGGCATGGCCAGGAATACTACATTTCCCAACTCCGAGAGGAGCATATCAACCTGATCAAAACAGCGGAATCTCAAACATCACTGCTCGATCTGGTCAATGACTGGCTCGAGCGTATGCCGTTTTTTGATAAGCCGGAATATTGGGCCAGTTATCAGGCGATGTTTCCGGCAGCAACAGATAAACACCCGTTCTGGAGCGACTATTCGGGCATTTACACGGAAAGCTTGGTAGAAGGTGAGCGGCAAAATATCCGGTATTTCGAAACCCTGTTTTTCGACGATTCCACCCATCCGGAGCGCCGGCTCAGCGCCCGTGCCTGCCGGGCTGCATTATTTATCATGTTGTACCGGGGCTTTCCACTGCTTCAGGCGCCATTTCAGCTACTCAACAGTCTGCTGGAAATCGATGAGCAACTCTCCACCTGGCGCTACCGGCACGTGAGTATGGTCACCCGTATGATCGGCTACCGCAGCGGAACCGGCGGCTCCAGCGGCCGCGACTACCTCAAGGGCGCACTCGACAAACACTATATTTTCAGGGAAATTGCCGCACTGGCCAGCTACCTCATCGAGCGGCGGCGCCTGCCGGTACTTTGCCGCGAACTGGAGGAACGGTTGGGTTTTGAGCCCCAGTATTAAGACCGGGATAGCCTTTTTCGAGCCGGTCCTCCAACGTGGCATTGTTCACCCGCATTGTACCTTTACCCAATGCAACCGAACATCCGCTTGATGTATTTACCGTTGGTATTGCTCCTGTGTTACACATCGGCACACGCGCAAATCGTCAATATCGAGGAGCAACGCATCACCAACACCAATGATTCCACCCGCTGGTACGGCTATTTGCGCGGCAGCGCAGCACTCACCAAAGTAAAACAACAGAGCCTGCAATTGCAGGGACAAAGCAAAATCCAGTTTAAAAAAGATCCGCACCTGGCGCTGCTCCTGCTCAATATCAACCTGCTGCGGGCGGGCAATCAGGATTTCGCCAAACGCGCGTTTGCCCACCTGCGGTACAACTACGAACTGGCAAAAAACCTGAACTGGGAAGCCTACGCACAAATCCAAACCAGTCCCATCCAACTGCTCGACCAACGCCGGCTGCTGGGCACCGGCCTGCGCTGGCGCCTGCTGAAATCAGCCAATGGCCGCCAGCGCATCTACCTGGGCGCAGCCTGGCTTTGGGAACACAATATTTTTACCGAACCCTATGCCCAGCAATTCTGGAATCGCTCCAGCAATTACCTTTCCACCACGCTCCGTTTCAGCAAACAGGCAACGCTCATCGGCACTGCCTACTGGCAACCTGTTTGGGGACGCATTTCGAATTACCGGTTGAGCACCGAATGGGTATTACAAGTGGCTATCACCAAAAAACTGGCGCTCACTATCGACTTTTCCTACAGCCGTGATAATAATTTGCCGCCCGAAGCGCCCTCCGAAACTTATGCATGGCGGAATGGTATCACCTGGCAACTATAACCTGACTATGAAAAACGGGCTCTTTCTTTTGCTTTTCAGTCTGCTGGTATCCGCAGCCACAGCACAAACCGATACCACTGTTTTTTTTGTCGCTCCCACCGGAAAAATCAACAACCCCGGCACCAAAGACCGTCCCTTTGCAAGCCCCGCACAAGCCCGCGATGCCATTCGAAAAAACCGGGTAAAAAAGCCGGACAACTGCTACATCGTTTATTTCCAAAAAGGAAACTACCAGCTCAATGAACCGTTTGATCTGACGGCTGCCGATAGCGGCAGGCTCAACTGCCCGATCCGCTATGCCGCTTATCCCGGCGATACGGTGCTTTTTTATGGTGGCAAACGCCTCGATCCCGCACTTTTCAAACCCACTACCGATCCGGCGATACTCCGGCGTTTGCCACCCGAAAGCCGGGGCAAGGTTGTGGAAATTAGTTTGAAAAAACTGGGCATCACCGGCTTCGGCCAACTAACCCAGCACGGCTTTGGCCGCATACCCGAGCCTTCCCCGCTGGAACTTTTTATCAATGCCGAACGCCAGCCCCTGGCCCGCTACCCAAACTCCGGGAAACTGCTGATCGGCAAAATTTACGACCCGGGGTCTACTGCCGGGGCAGACACCCTGCGCGGCGCCTGTTTCGGCTACGAATACAACCGCCCCGAACGCTGGCTCGAAGCGCCCGATGCCTGGATGTATGGCCGTTTTTCCTACGGTTTCTGCGATGACCATTTGGGTATTGCTGCCATCGATACCACTGCAAAAACGATTACCACCGCACACCCGCATATCTACGGTGTATTTCCAGGTATTTATGCCGATACCAATTATTGGCGCGAGATGGCCGGGCGATCCCTGCGCGGATATGTTGTGTACAACTTGCTGGAAGAAATGGACGAGCCTGGTGAGTGGTACCTGGACCGGCAGGCAGGCCTGCTTTACCTTTTCCCACCGGCAGATTTTTTAAATGCACCCGTTGAAATTTCCATAACCGAACAGCCCTTTTTCCGGTTGTTAAATACCGCGCACGTGCTCATCGAAGGCATCCGGTTCAGCACCGCCAGGGGTATGGGAATATACCTGGAAAACGCACACCACATTTCAATTTCAAACTGTACTTTTTCAAACCTGGGTACTGTGGCCATCAGCGCCGGGCAACCCCTGCAAAACAACCGGCAAGGGCTCAACAGGGAGGGCTCTCCCCTGCTCGATGATTGGCGCTCCGTAAACTTTCACCATCTCAATATCCTGAACTGCCGAATCTCGAATACCGGTACAGGTGGCATCATTCTAACCGGTGGCGACCGCCCGACGCTCGTTTCTTCGGAAAACATTATCCGAAATTGTTACTTCAATCACACCGACGTCATCAACCGCACCTATGCGCCGGCAATTAAGTTGGAAGGCGTAGGCACTACCATCAGCCACTGTACCTTCATCAACCAAAACCATATGGCCCTCGCATTGGATGGCAATGAACACCGGATCGAGCATAATCTTTTCGAACAGATCTGTACCGACACGGATGATATGGGCGCCATCTACACCGGGCGCGACCCATCGGCGCGCGGGACAATTATCCGGCACAATCATTTTCGGAATATTTTACCGGTCGACAAGGACTCCCAGGTGGCCGCAATTTTTCTGGATGACGGCACCGGTGGCATCGATGTCGGGCACAATTATTTTGAGCGCGTAGGCAGTCAGGGCGACAAGGAACTATTTGGCGCTGTTTCCATACACGGCGGATTTGGAAACATCGTGCACCACAATGTCTTTCAGGATTGTGAAGTGGCAATTGGCAATAACTACTGGCTGGATGCCCGTTGGAATAAATTCCTGACCAGCCCACTCATTCTGGAACGCTTGTTTGAACAGGTGGATATCAACAGCGCTGTTTTCCGGGAAAAATATCCGGAATTGATGCGTTATTTCACTGCACCGGAACCCCGATTGAACAAGGTGGCTGAAAATGTTTTGATCAACAGCAACATGGTTTTAAACGGCTTTGGCGAATTTTTCTGGAATCACCTCGTTACAGAAGACCGGCTCCAGTATGCGCTGGAAAAAATTGAATTCCGGTTAGACAAAATCGGACCGGAATATTGAACAACATGACCTACCAAATTCATCCGCTCGGCGATCAGGGCCTCTGCATCAGTTGGGGCAACACCATCGACATTCAGATCAACCACCTGGCCCTTGCGCTGGCCGAGCACTTGCAACAATTGCAACTACCTGGCGTGCTCGACCTGATCCCTGCTTACAGTTCGCTCGGTGTGCTGTTTGATGCGCGCCGGTTGTTGCGCGAATTTCCGCACCAGCAGCCCTACGACTACATGTGCAAGCGGGTGGAATTGGAAATTCAAAAGATCGTCGAAGTCGATTTTTCCAAAGGTCGTTCGGTGGAAATCCCGGTTTGCTATGACCCAAGCCTGGCGCCCGACCTCGAGCGCATCGCCCGGCAAAGCAAGCTCGATACTACCGAAATCATACACCTGCACAGTAGCCATACCTACCGGGTGTACATGCTCGGGTTCTTACCCGGTTTCCCCTACATGGGCACCGTAGACGACCGCCTTGTTACCCCGCGTTTGGCATCGCCCCGCCAATCGGTACCTGCCGGAAGTGTGGGAATTGCAGGCAGCCAAACAGGGATTTACCCGCTCGATGCACCGGGTGGTTGGAATTTGATTGGTCGCACACCGCTAAGGTTGTTCGACCCAAACAGGGCAGAACCCGCGCTGTTGCGCCCCGGCGATCAGGTACAGTTTACTCCGATTTCACTATCCACCTTTCAAAAAAATTCAGCTGCACCATGAGCCTGCAAATCCTGAAACCAGGGCTGTTGGATACGATCCAGGATGAAGGCCGGTATGGCTACAGCCATCTGGGGATCAATCATTCGGGTGCAATGGACCGCGTGGGCCTAGCGATAGCCAATTACCTGGTTGGCAATTCCGCAGAGGAAGCCGTACTGGAAATACATTTTCCGGCGCCTGAAATTCGCCTGGATACCCCGGTTTTACTCGCACTTGCAGGTGCTAATTTTAGTGCCGAGGTCGACGGCGTATCTCTGCCACTACACACTCCGGTGCTCCTGCAGGCGGGTGTGTCGATCAAATTTCAAAAAAAGCTGTCCGGCACGCGCTGCTACCTGGCCGTTGGTGGTGGCTTTGTGTTGGAGCACTGGCTGGGCAGTTGCAGCACCAATCTCGCAACCGGTGCCGGAGGCTGGAAGGGCAGAGCCCTGCGCGCCGGCGATGTGCTTGCCCTACGGCAAAATACGTTCGGTGCGCAACTCGGTTCGGATGAAAAAATGCGGTGCTTGCCCTGGTCAGCCAATGTATCGGATTTTTACCCGGCAAATCAACCTATCCGGTTTTGCCCGGGTCCGGAATATGCCTGGCTCGATGCCGAATCCAAATCCAATCTGGAAAAAACGGATTGGCAAATCACTGCGCAAAGCAACCGAATGGGTTACCGGCTAAAGGGTGCCGGGTTGCAACAGCAGCATACAACTGAACTTGTTTCTTCGGCAGTTACTCCCGGCACCATCCAATTACTGCCCAATGGCCAGCCCATCATTTTGATGACCGACAGCCAAACAACCGGCGGTTATCCGCGCATCGGGCAGGTTATTCAGGCTGACCTGCCACAGCTGGCGCAGTTGGGTGCGGGGCAGTCTTTTCCCTTGCAAGCGGTATCTTTGGATACTGCGTTTGCAGCCTTGCAAGAACAAACACAGCTATTGCGGCGGCTGCAAACCGGATGTACATTGAAGCTATCAGCGATGTTGAGTACGCAGCATTAACCTTGGGACTACATCCTTGAAAAACCGGGGTGTCGTATTTTTTTATCAAAAAAACAAACATGCCAATCGATCTGAATTGCGATCTCGGTGAAGGTTATCCAAACGATGCAGAACTGATGCCACTCATAAGTTCGGCCAATGTTGCCTGTGGTTTTCACGCCGGTGATGACGACACTATGCGGCGTACAGTCGACCTGGCTGTAAAAAACGGCGTGGCAATTGGCGCCCACCCGGGATTTGACGACAAGGAAAATTTTGGTCGGAAAGCAATCCAAATGTCCAAGCAGGCCTACTACGATTTGGTCACCATCCAACTCGAAAAACTGCACGCCATAGCACAAGTTGCCGGTGCGGCATTGCACCACGTGAAACCACACGGCGCCTTGTACAACATGGCCGCCAAGGACGCTGAATTGGCATTTGCGATCGCCCATGCTGTGTTCGATTTTGATTCGTCCCTGATTTTGTACGGTTTGAGCGGCAGCGTTTCCATTGAGCAGGCGAAGGCGCTTGGCCTGGCAACTGCCTGTGAGGTGTTCGCCGACCGCAGCTACCAGCCCGATGGTTCGTTAACCCCACGCACACAATCGGGTGCCCTGATCGAGGATACCCAAAAATGCCTGGAGCAGGTTTGGGATATGGTACAGAAAAAAACAGTGCAGGCAATGGATGGAACCGTGGTACCTATAGTCGCCGAAACCATTTGCCTGCACGGCGACGGAGAACATGCCGTAGAATTTGCCGGGGCAATGCGGGCATTTTTGCTGGAAAAACAGATTGCCGTTCAGGCGCCTTAGACTCATCCTACGACTTGAAGTCGTAGGATGAGTAACACCATGGCAAAAAACGAAATACATGAAAAAACAACCCAACTCTGCTTTGCTCGGTGCGGCATTTCTCATGGCCACTTCGGCCATTGGCCCCGGGTTTCTGACACAAACGGCGGTCTTTTCCGAACAGTTGCTCGCCTCTTTCGGCTTTGTCATTCTGGTCTCGGTATTACTCGACCTGGGGGCACAATTCAACATCTGGCGTATCCTGGTTGTCCGCAACCAGCGCGCACAGGAAGTAGCCGATAGCCTGCTCCCCGGTCTGGGTTATTTTCTGGGTGGACTGGTTGCGCTGGGCGGGCTCGCGTTCAACATCGGCAATATCGGAGGTTGCGGACTCGGAATGAACGCCCTCAGCGGCATGGATGTCACCACGGCCGCTGTGCTTAGCAGCGCTTTAGCCATCCTGATTTTCTGGGTAAAAGATGCCGGGCGATTGATGGATGTTTTGGTGAAACTACTCGGCGTGCTGTTGTTAGTCCTTACCGTTTATGTAGCCGTTTCGGCCAGCCCGCCGGTTGGTGAGGCCTTGCTGCGTACCGTATGGCCTGAAAAACTCGATGCACTGGCAATCATCACCCTGGTAGGGGGCACCGTGGGCGGATACATCAGTTTTGCCGGGGCGCACCGGCTGCTGGATGCCGGTGTACGAGGCCAGGCAGCCTTGCCGGAGGTACAGCGCAGTGCCGGTACGGGTATTATGGTCACCGCAATTATGCGCTACGTGCTGTTTTTAGCCGCTTTGGGCGTGCTGTCGAGTGGAATGGCCTTGGACCCTGAAAACCCACCTGCCAGTGTGTTTCGGCTTGCCGTTGGCGAAACGGGCTATCACTTGTTTGGCCTGGCAATGTGGTGTGCAGCCATCACCTCGGTGATTGGTTCGGCGTATACCTCGGTTTCGTTTATCCGAACCTGGCATGCTGCACTGGACCGAAACCATCGTTGGCTGACCACCGGATTTATTTTGATTTCGATGGGCATTTTGGTCGGCATTGGCAAGCCGGTACAATTGCTGATCTGGGCTGGCGCCCTTAACGGACTTATTTTGCCCGTGGCCCTGGCGGTTGTGCTCTTGGCAGTCCGGCGAAGCAAAGCCGGCTACCGGCATCCGCTGGCTTTAGCCGTTGCTGGTTGGCTGGTCGTGGCGGTGATGAGTTGGTTGGGAGCAGTCGGTATTTTGAAAGTCCTGTAAAATGGGGCTGTCCGATTTTTCTCGGCGCCACTCCGTTGAGTACGCTCCGGGAAAATGAACAGCCCCGAATATAATCACTTCGCGTTTCCTTCCTGAATTGCTGCCTGGGCTGCTGCCAACCGGGCTATCGGTACCCGGAAGGGCGAGCAGCTCACATAGTCCATACCGACCCGGTGGAAAAAATGCACCGATGCCGGGTCGCCGCCGTGTTCGCCGCAAATGCCGATTTCCATTTTGGGGCGTGTGGCTTTCCCTTTTTTCACAGCCAGGTCGACTAAAATGCCTACGCCTTTCTGGTCAATCGACTGGAAAGGGTCGCGCTCGTAAATGCCCTGCTTGATGTAGCTGGGCAGAAATTTCCCGATATCATCGCGGGAAAATCCCATGGTCATTTGGGTCAGGTCATTCGTTCCGAAGGAGAAAAACTCTGCCTGGCCGGCAATGCTATCGGCCACCAGGGCAGCACGCGGCGTTTCGATCATGGTTCCGACCAGGTAAGGCAGTGATTCTCCACGCTCCGCGAAAACCTGTTCGGCTGTGCGGCGGATCAGGTTGGCTTGCAGGTTGAACTCGCGCACACTGCCGACCAGTGGAATCATAATTTCTGCTTTTGGATTAAATCCCCTTTCCTGCACGTTTAATGCCGCCTCGATGATTGCCCGCGTTTGCATCTCTGTGATCTCCGGATATGTAATACCCAGCCGGCAACCGCGGTGGCCCATCATCGGGTTTACTTCATGCAATTCCTCCACCCGGGCTTTGATCCGGCTCGGTTTGACGCCCATGGTTTGCGCCAGTTCTTCCTGGCTGTCGGCGTCGTTGGGTAAAAACTCATGCAGCGGCGGGTCGAGCAGGCGGATTATGACCGGCAGGCCATTCATGGCTTCGAAAAGCCCCTCAAAGTCGCCGCGCTGCATGGGCAAAATTTTTGCCAGTGCAGCCCGCCGTTCCGTTTCGGTGTCGGCCAGGATCATTTCCCGAACAGCCATAATCCGATCCCCTTCAAAAAACATGTGCTCAGTGCGGCAGAGGCCGATACCGGCTGCGCCAAAATTGCGTGCAATGACGGCTTCATCCGGGGTATCGGCATTGGTGCGTACGCCCAGGCGTTTGTATTTGTCGGTCAGTTGCATCAGCGCTCCGAAGTCCCCGCTGAGTTCGGCGTCGCGGGTTTGGATTTGCCCTTCGATCACTTCGCCGGTGGTTCCATTGAGCGAGATCCAGTCGCCTTCTTTGTAGGTGTGGCCGTCGACCGACATGGTACGGGTTTTATAATTTACATGAATGGCGCCTGCACCGGATACACAACATTTCCCCATACCACGCGCCACTACGGCAGCGTGTGAGGTCATGCCGCCGCGGGCAGTCAGGATGCCCTGGGCCAGGCTCATACCGCGCAGGTCTTCGGGCGACGTTTCGAGCCGGACGAGAATAACTGGCTTGTCGTTTTTCACCCAGCTTTCTGCTTCATCGGCAAAAAAGACAATGTGACCGCTGGCAGCACCCGGTGAGGCAGGCAGACCCCGGGCGAGAATATTGGCGTTTTTGAGCGCTTTCTCATCGAAAACCGGGTGTAGCAATTCATCGAGCCGGGCCGGATCTACGCGCATGATCGCTGTTTTTTCATCAATCATGCCCTGGCGCAGCATTTCCATGGCAATGCGCACCATGGCCACGCCGGTGCGTTTGCCATTACGGGTTTGCAACATCCAGAGTTTGCCTTCTTCGATGGTAAACTCCACATCCTGCATGTCTTTGTAGTGGTTTTCCAGGGTTGTTTCCGCTTCGATCAGCTGCTTGAATACCTCGGGCATCAGTTCTTCCAGCGAGGGGTATTTCTCACGGCGTTCCGCCTCGCTTACCCGGGCCAGTTGGGCCCAGCGTTTGGACCCCTCATGGGTAACCTGCAACGGGGTGCGGATACCGGCCACGACATCTTCGCCCTGGGCATTTACCAGAAATTCGCCATTGAACAAATCTTCCCCGGTGCCGGCATCGCGGGTGAAGGCTACGCCGGTTGCGCTGGTATTGCCCAGGTTGCCGAACACCATGGCCTGAATGTTGACCGCCGTACCCCAGGATTCCGGGATGTCATTCAGTTCGCGGTACACCTTGGCGCGGTCGTTGTTCCAGCTTTCAAAAACAGCAAAAATAGAACCCCATAGTTGTGCATAGGGATCAGTAGGGAAATCCCGGCCCAGGCGTGCCCGGATCAGGGCTTTGAATCGGCGCACGAGTTCTTTCAGCGCGTCGGCATCCAGATCGGTGTCGAGTTGTACGCCGCGTTCTTCCTTGACGGCATCCATGACCACTTCAAAGGGGTCGTGTTCTTCTTTTGAAGCGGGTTTGAGGCCCATTACCACATCACCGTACATTTGGATGAAACGGCGGTAGGAGTCCCAGGCGAAGCGTTCGTTGTTTGTTTTTTTGGCGAGTGCCAGCACCGCATCGTCGTTGAGGCCGAGGTTGAGCACCGTGTCCATCATACCGGGCATGGAAGCCCGGGCGCCCGACCGCACCGAAAGCAGCAATGGATCGACTGGGTCGCCGAACTTTTTGCCCATTTCTTTTTCAATAAAAGCAACACCTTGCTTCACCTCTCCTTCAATCAGGTCGTGCACTTTTTCGCGGCCGGTTTGGCTGTAAATATTACAGGCTTCGGTAGTGATGGTAAACCCGGAAGGAACAACAATGCCCAGGCGGCACATTTCAGCCAGGTTGGCGCCCTTACCGCCGAGCAGGCTTTTCATATCAGCAGCACCTTCGGTTTTGGAGGCGCCGAATACGTACACATATTTTGACTGGGTAGGCATAACTTCGTTGGTTGATGATCAATTAAAACGAAGCGCAACCTAAGCTCTACAATCAGCCGTACCATTGTGGAAAATCATCATTTGGGATGAAGCTGGTCACCCCACTCTGGCTCAGGCAAACGAATGGCGCAAGGCTCAACCCAGCAGGGCAACCAGTTTGCCCAGTTTGCCAAAAGCCTTTGCAAAAAAACCGATAAACTTAGCCGCCGTTTTCACCTGATTGTATTTCTTTTTAAACTTTGGATACAGGTCGGCAAACTGCCGGGCGTAGGGCTTGCGAACGACACTGGCTGTGAAAATACCCTGATCGAGCAGGCTCATGCGATTGAACTCGCCGTTAACCTGGGCGATGATAGTCTCCATGGCCCGTTCATTCTGGTCGTAATATTGGGCCACGAGTTTGCCGCCTTTCACCGGGTTGATGGGCTTTAGGGCTGTTTCCATCACCCGCACGCCGGAAGCCAGCAGTGAATCGAGTTTTTGTTCCGCCTGAATGTTCGAGGCTGCAACCCGGACGAGCATTCCGCGTTCCTGGGCAAGAAATTTTGCGTAATTGTAACAGGCTGTCGCCGAAAAAGCGAGCGCCGTAACGAGCAGTAGTTTTGAAATGCGCATGGAAAATTTGTTTGGGGGCAGAAACGTTTGGGCGTTGCGGATTATTTTCAGGCGGGCCAGTGTGATTGCTTTTCCGGATTTTTTTTCAATCCAGCTTGCACAAACAAAAAGCATTCGCTTATCTTTGCCCCGCTTTAAAAGAAAGCACCTCAGGTCCGGTAGTTCAGTTTGGTTAGAATACATGCCTGTCACGCATGGGGTCGCGGGTTCAAGTCCCGTCCGGACCGCAAAAAGGCTCAGCACACGCTGGGCCTTTTTTGTTTTGACCCGCCATTATCCAATCTATTGATAGCCTGGATACCATTTCCGAAACACATCTCTTTTCTTTCTGGAAATTAGAATTTCCGAGCTATCGGAGAGCAGCATGACGGCATGCTGAATTTCAAACCACCATTCGTGCATTAAACCCTGACTATGACTTTCATTGTTTTAAAAAGTCTCACTAAGCCGCTTTTAAATAATTGGAAAAATTGCAGGAATTCAGCGAAACATTGCCCCCCTCTTTATTAGCGTCATTAGACGCTTATCCGTATGAAACACCACATTGGTGCATCCAGTAAAGGTTAAAAAAGCCCGCCAATCACTCATTTAAACAATAAACTTCAAACGGCGGGGCGTTATATAAGTCCCTTTTTCCCCGAATGAATATTGGAACAAACACTATACATGCTCCCCCAACCGGGGAGCCTTAAATCGCTATGCAACAGCCTATCGAAACAGCAATACTTTCATTTTAATTTATTTGTTCATCAAATTTTTATCCTATGAAAGTATCCCTGTTTAAGTCTGCAGTCCTTGCAGCAATCCTGACAATTAGTTTTAGCAATTGTGCAAAAGACGAAACTCCCTCTGGCACCGGGCAGGTATCCTTTGAGATCACCGACGCCCCGATAGACGATGCCAGTATTCAGGGCGTTTTTGTGACGGTCGTTGCTGTAAAAGTGGATGGTCAGGATATCGACAACTTCTCCGGAAAACAAACCATAGACCTGATGGCCTACCAGAATGGCCAGGTAAAAGCCCTTGGCACAGGTACCGTGAATGCCGGTACGCACAGCGATGTGCGCCTGGTACTCGATTATGATGCCGATGCCAACGGCACATCACCTGGTTGTTATGTACTCACCAAAGACGGTGTCAAGCATGCGGTGAAAGCCACTGCTGGCGCAGCCAACGAAATCAGGATTGGCGCTGGCAAGCTGGATGTTTTGGACAACAGCAGCTCAACGGCCGTTATCGATTTCGACCTGCGCAAGGCTGTCAAGTATGGCTCGACGCCGGCTACCAGCGCGTACGAATTTGTAACCGATACCGAACTAAGCACTGCTACTCGCTTGGCCGTGAAAGGTAAAGCGGGGTCTATTCAGGGCCAATGTGCGGATCCTTTGGCGCTCGCCGGAACCAAAATTGTGGTGTTCGCGTACAAAAAAGGCACCTTCACCGACCAGGAAAAACAACCCCAGGGCAGCAGCGGCATCATGTTTAAAAATGCCGTGTCTAGCGATGTATGCGATGCAAATGGCAATTACATGCTTTCATTCCTGGAAGCCGGCCAATACGAATTGCATTTTGTCGGCTATCAGGACAGCAACAACGACGGCCAGTTTGAGGAAAAAGGCACCTTGGTACTGGATGTACTCGGAGCGCTTAACCTGACAGATATTGTTGTTTCTGCTGAAGCTACCGTTCAGCTGGATGTCACGGTTAATGGTATCCTTCCACTTTGATGTAGAAAGGCTTTTTTGAAATTTATGGATGCGCACCGCATCTTTTCAGGTCCCGGGTTGGCTCTTTGTTGGCCCGGGGCCTTTGTTTTGGTTATGCATTTCTTCATAAGCACCCAAATAGCAACTACCATTGAAATTAAGTGCCTCTGGGTATGCTTCCCCTGAATTAAGAAATACTTAACACGGCTGTTTTCGAGGTAACGTGATTTTCATTTTCCATTTAAAATATTGAAACTACCCTATTAGGGTTGGGCAATTATTTGGACAAAAAGCACAACTCCGCATAATTTGTTTTGTTTTAAAAAATCACAATTAAACAACTTATCATATTGATAAAAAATAAGATAACGGTTTTATGTTTTGAGTATAAATATTTATTCAAAACATAAACTATTTTTGTCCTAGGCAACATTTCACCGTTGCTCACCCGCCCTTTCCAATTTAAAAGGCCCAACCATTTTCCTGGTCTGCTAGTCGGCCCCGGGCTCAACTTTTATCCTAAAACCGGGAAAATTAAGACAAGCCGATTTTCCCGGTTTAAACAGATCTACGTCCATAACGCAATGGCAAATCCATGCAATGCTGCACCGCGCGGCCTATACACGCCTCAACTCGAATCCGATTCCTGCGGCACAGGTTTTATCGCCAATTTGAGTGGGCGACAGCAACATCAATTGGTGGAGGATGCCCTTACCATGCTGGCAAATATGGCCCATCGTGGTGCTACGGGTTTCGAAGAAAATACCGGTGACGGTGCAGGTTTGTTGCTTCAACTGCCACATCGATTTTTTATCCGGGAAACCATTGCACTCGGTTTTACCTTGCCAGAGCAAGGTGCGTATGGTGTGGGTATGATCTTTTTCCCAAAAAATGCCCGGTTGCAAGCTGCTTGCCGGCAAATGCTCAATGATTATGTGGACGAGTTGGGCTTCGAACTGCTTGGTTACCGGCCGGTACCAACTGACAATAGCCGCCTTGGCGCTGCCGCTATTTCTACCGAGCCCTACATGGAGCAGATCTTTATAAAACCCCGCCGTTCCATGGAACGTCAATTGATTGAACGGCGCCTTTTTGTTTTGCGCAAATTTGCCCACCACAACATTTACAAAGCCCTGCCCCAACTTGCGCATGATTTTTACATCACATCCCTTTCCTGCGCAACCATCGTATACAAAGGGCAACTGACTGCCCGACAGGTACGTGATTACTTCCCCGACCTGCAGGACCCCGAATTTGAATCTGCCATTGCGCTACTCCACTCCAGGTTTTCAACCAATACCCTGCCCCGGTGGAAGTTGGCGCAACCCTTCCGGTATATGGCACACAATGGGGAGATCAATACTATCCAAGGAAATATTCAGTGGTGGGAGGCCCGGGAGTCGCGCTTGCAAAGTGAATTCTTCACCAATGAAGAATTGGAAAAACTCAAACCCATTTGCGGAAAAGGGCTTTCCGACAGCGCAGTATTCGACAATGTGTTTGAATTCCTGCATCTGGCGGGTCGCTCTCTCCCACATGCTCTGATGATGATGATCCCCGAGGCCTGGGAGCACGACGAAGCCATGGACGACCATAAACGTGCTTTTTATGAATACCATTCACTGCTGCTGGAACCCTGGGACGGACCTGCCTCCATGTGCTTTACCGACGGCTTCGTAGTGGGTGCATTGCTCGACCGAAATGGTTTGCGGCCCTCGCGCTATTGTGTACTCAACGATGGCACGCTGATCGTCGCTTCAGAAGCTGGTGCTTTGCCCGTAGATCAAAGCAAGGTAGTCACAAAAGGGCGCCTGCAACCTGGCAAGATGTTGCTCGCCGACATCGAACAGGGGCGAATACTTGCAGATGCCGAACTCAAAGCAAGTATCTGCGGCCGTTTCCCATACCGCGAATGGCTTAACAAGCATGTCTGGCATTTAAAGGACCTGCCGCAGTCTACTGAAACCTTGACTGATACCCTATCCCTGGATTGCCGGCAGCGCCTGTTCGGTTATACCCGCGAAGACCTCAAGGTTATCCTTGGGCCCATGGCCCAAAATGGCAACGAACCCGTGGGGAGCATGGGTGACGATACTCCACTGGCCATTTTGTCCAGCAGACCGCAACACCTTGCCAATTACTTCAAACAACATTTTGCACAGGTAACCAATCCGCCGATCGACCCCATTCGGGAGCGCGATGTGCTATCGTTGTACAGTCCACTCGGCGGCTCAAAAAATCCGCTGGATCTCGACGCAGAGCATCCGCAGAGCATCCACCTCGACTCGCCGGTTTTGCTCAATTGTGAATTGGCGCAGTTGAAATATTTGCAGCACAGCTATTTCCAACCGGCCGTGCTCAATATGCTATTTAAGGCCGACGGCCAAAAAGGGCGCCTCCGCGCTGCACTCGATCAACTCTGTGCCGCAGCCGAAAGCCAGGTCCGGAAGGGTCGCCATTTACTGATTTTGTCTGATAGAGATGCTAATGACAGACTAGCTCCTATACCGGCACTTTTAGCCACGGGGGCCGTACACCAGCACCTCCGTCAAGCCGGCTTGCGCAGCCATACTGCCATCGTTGTGGAAACTGGCAATGCCCGCGAAACGCACCACCTGGCTACCCTGCTTGGTTACGGCGCCAATGCCATCAATCCCTACCTGGCACTTGATTCTATCCGGGAATTGAAAAAGGAAGCAGAATTGCCTGTTGAAACCTGTCAGCAGCAGTACCGCCAAGCGTGTAACAAGGGGTTGCTAAAAATCTTGTCGAAAATGGGCGTGTCTACGGTACAATCGTATATCGGCGCACAACTTTTCGAAGCCCTGGGCATTGGCCCGGCTGTAATGCAGTATTGTTTTTCAAGTACGATCTCCCGCCTGGGCGGCCTGGAGTTCGACGATATTGCCGATGAGTGTTTGCAGTGGCACCGCGAAGCATTCCAACCTTCTTCCGAAATGTTGGCACATGGCGGCCTGTACCAATGGCTTCGCGAAGGTGAGGCGCATTTATTCGATCCAACGACCATCCACTTGTTGCAACACGCCGTCCGGACCGGAAGCTTTGCCACTTATGAAAAATATGCTCGTCGCATCGACCAGCAAATTGAGGCCTCCCTTACGCTCCGGGGCCTGCTTGGTTTCCGAAAGGGGGGACGCCCGGTCCCATTGGAAGAGGTGGAGCCCGCCAGTGCAATTTTGCGGCGTTTTGCTTCCGGGGCAATGTCGTTTGGCTCACTGTCGCATGAGGCACACAGTACCCTGGCAATTGCCATGAACCGGATTGGGGCCAAAAGCAACAGCGGTGAAGGCGGCGAAGATGAACGCCGCTACACCCCGCTACCTAATGGCGATAGTGCCCGAAGCGCGATCAAACAGGTAGCATCAGGTCGGTTTGGCGTAACCAGTTGGTACCTGACCAATGCAGACGAACTCCAAATAAAAATGGCTCAGGGAGCCAAACCCGGAGAAGGTGGCCAACTTCCAGGACACAAAGTGGATCCCTGGATTGCCCAGGTACGGCACTCGACACCCCATGTCGGGCTAATTTCCCCGCCGCCACACCACGACATTTATTCGATCGAGGATCTGGCTCAGCTGATTTACGACCTCAAAGGCGCTAATCCTATAGCCCGCATTGGCGTAAAACTCGTATCCAAGGCCGGTGTAGGAATTATTGCCTCAGGTGTCGCCAAGGCCAAAGCAGATACGATCCTGATATCCGGACACGACGGAGGCACCGGGGCCTCGCCGCTCAGCAGTATCCGCCATGCCGGCTTGCCCTGGGAAATAGGTTTGGCTGAAACACACCAGACCTTGCTGCGCAATGGCCTGCGCAACCGCATCGAACTGCAAGTTGACGGCCAGATCCGAACCGGACGCGATTTGGCCATTGCCACCTTGCTGGGCGCTGAAGCCTGGAGCGTGGCGACCGCTGCTCTAGTGGCCGAAGGCTGTATTATGATGCGGAAATGCCACCTGAATACCTGCCCTGTCGGCATTGCCACACAAGACCCGGTGTTGCGCCAACGCTTTGCCGGAAAACCGGAATATATCGTCAACTTTTTCACCTTCCTGGCCGAGGACCTGCGCCGCATTATGGCAGAATTGGGTTTTCGAACAGTACAGGAAATGGTGGGCCGAGTAGAAATGCTGCGCGAGCGCCCCGAACGTCCTCCGGGTAAGGCTGGGCTACTTGATCTGAGCGCCCTGCTACACCAGGAATCCAGCCCGCACGGCAATTCCAGTGAACCCCAACCGGTTCCGGCCTCGAACAGTTTGTTGCTTGAACGGCTCGACTCCAACATAGCAGAACTTGCTGCCCATGCGATCCGTATGGCCAGCCCATTCGAAATTGCTTCGAAAATACGAAATACAGACCGGGCGGTAGGCGCCATTTTGTCTAACAAAATAAGCAGGCAATGGCGCGCGAATGGCTTACCCGATGGTTTTTTACGCTTGTATTTCAGGGGCGCTGCCGGCCAGAGTTTCGGCGCATTTTCAGCAAAGGGGCTGGAAATGGCTCTTGAAGGTGAGGCCAACGATTATTTTGGTAAGGGCCTTTCCGGTGCCCGGCTGGCCATTTGGCCTGACCGGCAAGCCAATTTCATCGCCGCTGACCAGATTATCATCGGCAATGTCGCGTTGTTTGGCGCTACCTCCGGGGAAGCCTACATCTGCGGACAGGCAGGCGAACGATTTGCTGTACGAAACAGTGGAGCTATTGCTGTAGTGGAAGGCATTGGCGATCACGGTTGTGAATACATGACCGGTGGGAAGGTGGTGGTTTTGGGAGAAACCGGTAGAAATTTCGCTGCCGGGATGACTGGAGGGATAGCGTATATCTATGATCCGCACGGCCGATTTCCGCAGCGCTGCAACATCACACATATCGACCTGGATCCGCCTGATACCGAGGAACGCCAGTTCATTCGCCAACTCATCCGCCGGCATTTCAATTTTACCGGTAGTGCGCGCGCGCTGGAAATTTTGCAGGACTGGCCACAACAAGCGGGATATTTCATAAAAGTAATTCCGACAGCGTACAAAAAAGTGTTGGAGGCAATGTCGAAAACATCCACAGATTCTGTCAATGTACCTATACCGGACAGCCTTACGAACGCCGCTATTTTCAATAAGCTGAAATCACAATAAACATGTCCGACCCAAAAGGATTTCTCAAATATCCTCGTGAAACGCCGCCATACCGCCCTGTAGAGGAACGGCTGACGGATCATCGCGATGTCGTGCACACGCAGGCTTTTTCACCAGAACAAACACTGCAACAAGCCGCGCGTTGTATGGATTGCGGGGTCCCATTTTGCCATCACGGCTGCCCGCTTGGTAATTTGGTGCCCGGTTTTAACCTTGCCGTTCAGTTGGGAAACTGGGCGGAGGCCTATCGCTTACTTTACCAAACCAATGATTTCCCGGAGTTTACCGGCCGGATCTGTCCGGCACCCTGCGAGCATGCCTGCGTACTGGGTATTAATCAAGACCCTGTAGCCATTGAACATATCGAACAACGGATCATCGAAACAGCTTTTGAACAAGGCTGGGTAAAAGCGCAGTTACCAGACCTGCGCAGCGGAAAAAAGGTAGCCATTGTTGGCTCGGGTCCTGCCGGTCTTGCTGCCGCTAATCAGTTGAACCGACTTGGACACTCGGTTACTGTTTTTGAAAAAAATCATAAACCCGGCGGGTTGCTCCGGTACGGCATACCTGATTTCAAACTGGAAAAATGGGTGGTCGATCGCCGAATTGATTTGATGATCGCCGAGGGCATTGAATTTTGCTGCGCAACCGAAATCGGGCGCAACTGCTCTGCAAAAGAACTGACAGATCAATATGATGCTGTATTGCTCACCACCGGCTCGACAGCACCCAGAGAGTTGAAAATTCCGGGCTGCGATCTACCCGACGTTCATTATGCCATGGACTATCTGACCCAGAATAATCAAAATGTAGCCGGCGAATCCACCTCCGGATTTCCGATCTCTGCCACGGGCAAACATGTGGTGGTCATCGGTGGGGGCGATACGGGTTCAGATTGCGTGGGTACTGCCAACCGGCAAGGCGCTTTATCTGTAGCCCAACTTCAATACCGACCACGGCCATCGGAACAACGCACCGATGAGACCCCCTGGCCACTGCCGCCCATGACACTGACGGTTTCGTCTTCGCATGAAGAAGGCTGCGAACGGGCCTGGGAGGTGCAGGCCAAGGCGTTTATCAGCGGGCCGGATGGTCGGGTGCAACGCCTGCAACTGGTGGAGCTGATCTGGGAAAAAGACCCAAAAACCGGCCGATATGCTTTTATGGAAAAACCGGGTAGCGCCTACGAAATACCCTGCGAACTTGCCCTGATTGCCATTGGCTACCGGGGTGTGGCTTCCAGCCCGATGTGGGAGGAACTTGGCCTCCGTACTGATGACAATGGTTTGCTTCCGGCTCAAAACTACCGGACTACACACCCAAAGGTATTTGTAGCCGGCGATGCCCGGCGCGGGCAATCATTGGTGGTTTGGGCGATTGCTGAGGGGAGAGCGGCGGGTGAGGTTGTGGATTTGGTGCTTGGGGAGGGAGAGTGCTAACGAGATCATCTGGAAGATAAATCCGAATGCCGTTTTTATGGTGCTGGCTAAAAGCCATTTTGCGCATTTGTTCAATGCTGGATAAAGTAGGAAAGTAATTACGCCTTTCTTTTTCCCTGAGCCATAGCGTACCTTTGCCCTCCGGCTCTTCGGGCAAGCAGCCCGGTAGCGTCAAATGTCAAACCACCACCGAATTGCACCATGGCTATGATTTTCATGGATTTTGAAAAACCCCTTGAAGCGCTTTACGAGCAATTGGAAAAGTTGCGTGAGGTAGGCGAGGAAGGCGAAGTGGATGTGTCGGATATGATCCGCAAACTGGAAAGCAAAATCCAGAAAAAACGCAAGGAGATTTATGCCAAGCTCAACGGCTGGCAAAAGGTGCAGCTCTCCCGGCATCCGGAGCGGCCGTACACGATGTACTACGTGACCACCATGTGCGATAAATTTATCGAGTTGCACGGGGACCGTTGTGGTGGCGACGACCACGCCATTGTGAGTGGCCTGGCCACCATTGAAGGGCAGCCGCTGATGATTATCGGGCACCAGAAAGGCGTGAACACCAAGATGCGGCAATATCGAAATTTCGGGATGGCCAACCCCGAGGGTTACCGCAAGGCGCTCCGGCTGATGAAAATGGCCGAACGTTTTGGTATCCCGGTGGTCACCCTGATCGATACTCCGGGTGCGTACCCGGGCCTGGAGGCCGAACAGCGTGGTCAGGCCGAAGCCATTGCGCGGAATTTGTTTGAAATGGCGCAATTGCGGGTGCCAATTCTGTGTTATGTGATCGGCGAAGGCGCCTCCGGGGGCGCATTGGGTATCGGCTTGGGCGACAAAGTGTTTATGCTGGAGTACACCTGGTATTCGGTAATCTCACCGGAATCGTGCTCTTCAATTCTGTGGCACTCCTGGGACTACAAAGAGCAAGCGGCCGAAGCCCTGAAACTGGATGCCGATCATATGCTCGACTTTGGACTAATCGACGGCATCGTGCGGGAACCTTTTGGAGGAGCGCACAATGGTCCGGAAGAAATGGCCCAGACCTTGCAAAAACATATGATGGCCGAGTTGAAAAAACTGATCAAACAAGACCCCGATGAGCGCATTGTTTCCCGCATTGAAAAGTATAGCGCCATGGGCCAATTCCGGCATCTGGAACCAGAGCCCAAACCCGCCCCGAAAACCAAATCGCGCAACAAATAAAGGGAGCAACTAGCTTTTATTACTGAATCAATCGATCTTGCCATGTTAGATAATTTGCGTGCGGTATTTTTTCCACGCCTGCTTCGTCAAACCCTGGCGACGCAACACCGGCAGCGGCAGGCGCACACCATCGGTAGCGCTCATTCGATTGGGATTCTGTTCGATGCCTCTGAGGAGCCGGACCGGCTGGATGTGCTTGGATTTGAACAAACGCTCAAGGATATGCTTCCCCGGAAAAAGGTGCGTCTGCTCGGATTTGTCGACAGCAAACATGCACTCGGGCAAACACTTTTTGCTCAATTTACCCAAAAAGAATTGCGCTGGAACGGCAAGCCCTTTGGCGAATCTATCGACGATTTTGTTTCAGAACCTTTCGATCTGTTGCTCTGCCTGAACAAAAATGATGTACCAGGATTGGCTTGGGTGGCTGCTGCCTCTCCGGCTTCGATGAAAATCGGCACACCTACTTCCTGGCCCAATGATCTGGATATGGTACTGGAAACCCCTGAAGATAAAGGCGTGCAGTTTTTTGTAGACCAGCTCGATCATTATCTCAAAAAAATTATCCCATCCGAAACACATGCAACTACGTCAGCGCCTTAGCGGAACCGGAGTGGCCCTGGTTACTCCATTCCGAAATGGGATGATCGACTGGGAAAGTCTGGAAAAAATTATTGAACACGTCATTTCGGGCGGCGTTGAGTTTTTAGTTAGCCTGGGCACTACCGGTGAGTCGGTAACTACCTCGGAGGCTGAACACCGGCAGATTTTGGATTTTACCATTAAAACAAACCGGGGAAGGCTTCCTGTCATCGCCGGTATCTTTGGAGGAAACAATACGGCTGAGGTTGTCCGGAAAATCCAATCCTACAATTTTGACGGAATCGATGCCCTGCTCGCCAG
Organism: Lewinellaceae bacterium; assembly: GCA_020636075.1. Taxonomy (GTDB): domain Bacteria; phylum Bacteroidota; class Bacteroidia; order Chitinophagales; family Saprospiraceae; genus M3007. The sequence goes on from JACJYO010000005.1 coordinate 363,328, forward strand.
CAACCCTGCCTACAACAAGCCCAGCCAGGAAGGTATTTTTCAACATTATATGGCTTTGGCAGAAGCATCGCCCCGACCAATAATAATTTATAATGTGCCAAGCCGGACGGCTTCCAACATGACCGCCGAAACTACCTTGCGGTTGGCGCATGCTTCTGAAAAATTCATTGGCATCAAAGAAGCCAGCGACGATATTTACCAGATTTGCGAAATAATTAAGGGCAAGCCTGAAAACTTTTTAGTGCTCAGCGGCGATGATTTTATCACGCTCCCGTTAATTGCTTGTGGCGGTAACGGGGTGATTTCGGTAATTGCCAACACCATTCCCCGCCCATTCACTGATATGGTGCGCGCCGCCCTTCGACAAGATTTAACTGCCGCACAAGTAATCAATTTCAAATTGCTGAAATTATACCGCCTGCTCTTCAGCGAGGGCAATCCGGCAGGGGTAAAAGCGGCTTTGGAAATCCAAGGCTTGTGCAAGCGCGAGGTACGACTTCCGTTGATCCCAATGTCTGAAAATGGGGTACAGTTGTTAAAAGTAGAATTAGAAAATCTGGGTTGAAATTCAACCACTACAAGTTGATAGAAATCCAGATATATTGGCTCAGGGGTAATTTTGAACTTGTTTGCCAAGTCCTAATACCCAGACAAAAAAACAGACGGCGAGGCTTAAAGCCTCGCCGTCTGAATTCTATCTGGATTTACTTAAAAAAGCCTGTTTATTCATCACCCTCTTCTTCCATTCGATCGCTTGCAGAAACGGCAACAGAACTACCGGCGGATCGGGGAGCAGGGCCATTAGAAGCCACTTTTTCTTTAATTTTTTGTTCAATTTCGGCAGCTACTTCCGGGTTATCCAGCAAAAACTGCTTGGCTGCATCACGGCCTTGGGCGATCTTGGCATCGTCATAGCTGTACCAGGCGCCGCTTTTCTGGATAATATCCAGGTCAGAGCCAAGGTCAATGATCTCGCCAACTTTAGAAATGCCCTCACCAAAAATAATATCAAATTGAGCGACGCGAAATGGCGGGGAAAGCTTGTTTTTAACCACTTTGACCTTAACCTGATTCCCAACCACGTTGCCGTCTTTATCTTTCATGGCCGCTCCGCTTTTTCGGATGTCAAGGCGTACTGAAGCGTAAAATTTAAGGGCATTACCACCGGTAGTAGTTTCCGGGTTGCCAAACATAACGCCGATCTTTTCGCGTAGTTGGTTGATGAAAATGCAGCAGCAACCCGTACGACCAATAGCAGAGGTAAGTTTACGCATGGCCTGACTCATAAGCCGCGCCTGGAGCCCCATCTTGGAATCCCCCATTTCGCCTTCAATTTCAGAACGCGGCACCAGGGCTGCTACGGAGTCGATCACTACAATATCAACAGCTCCGGAACGGATCAGATTTTCCGTGATTTCCAGCGCTTGTTCTCCGTTGTCAGGTTGGCTGATCAACAGATTGCTTACATCAACGCCAAGATTTTCAGCATAAAACCGGTCGAAGGCATGTTCAGCATCAATAATTGCTGCAATGCCGCCATTTTTCTGGCATTCGGCAATGGCATGTATGGCGAGGGTAGTTTTACCCGATGATTCCGGGCCATAAATTTCTATAACCCGACCTTTGGGAAGACCATGGCATCCCAAGGCAATATCAAGACCCAGTGAACCGGTGGATATGACTTCAATATCAACGGCCTGCTTGTCGCCCAGGCGCATGATCGTGCCTTTGCCGTAGGTTTTGTCAAGACGATCGATGGTCGCCTGCAAGGTTTTAAATTTGTTTTCTTTCTCGGTCGACATAAGCTGCGATTTTGTTTAATAAGGCGACAAAAATAAACAAAATGTTTCTACCCTCCTAACCCTACTCATATTTTTTTTAATTCAATATTATTTAATATCATCACTTTTTATTGGTTTTCAGTGGCTTAAAGTTATAAAACAGTAGTTTTTAAAGCAAAAAAATTCCCAACCGTCAAGCAGGATATGCATCAAAGTCAATTTTCAGGTGGAAAAAGAAAGGGCTTAGCTGGCAATTTTGTTTTAAAACAAAACAGCATTCAAACTTGCGAAAACGCAATGAGTTGTTTACGCAAACAGCGTAGTCGGAAATTCCACAGGTTTCCAGGCAAAACAACCAGACTTAAAGTTCCTTGCGGAGCCGGGCAACGGGAATATTCAGTTGCTCGCGGTATTTGGCTACAGTACGGCGGGCAATATTGTAGCCTTTTTTGAGCAGGAGCGATTTAATTTTTTCGTCGGAAAGTGGTCTGCGTTTGTTCTCTTCACCAATCAGGTCGGTAAGGATTTTTTTCACCTCAAGGGTCGATACCTCTTCACCATCTTTGTTTTGCAGGCTTTCAGAGAAAAATTCTTTCAGGCGTTTGGTCCCGAATTCGGTTTGCACATACTTGGAATTGGCCACACGCGAAACCGTAGAAATATCCAGCGACGTGGCTTCGGCAATATCCTTCAGGATCATCGGGCGGATTTTCCGTTGGTCGCCGCTGAGGAAATATTCGCGCTGGTGATCCATGATTGCCCCCATGGTGAGCATCATGGTTTGCTGGCGTTGCTTAATGGCATCAATAAACCACTTGGCGCTGTCGATTTTTTGTTTGATGAAAAGGATGGTCTCCTTTTCTTTCTTGGAAGGGCGTTTGCCATTTCGGCCGGCATGGAAAGCGCGTAACATGTCGCGATACTGGTCATTGATCCGAAGTTCGGGGGCGTTGCGGGCGTTGAGGGTGAGTTCCAATTCGCCGTCGCGATTTGTTACCAGAAAATCCGGAACCACATAGTTAATCGCACGGTCTACCCGCGAAACAAATCCGCTTGCAGGTTTGGGATTCAGTTTCAGAATTTCGTCGATAGCCACTTTCAGATCTTCCTCATCCAGGTTGAGCTGACGGGCAAGTTTGAGGTAGTGTTTTTTCGTAAACTCATCGAAGTATTGATCGATGATCCGGATGGCGACCTGAATAGCCAATTTATCCTCATAGGAAATAATTTCGTCGCTCAATTTGATCTTGTGGCGCAACTGAAGCAACAGACATTCCTGCAGGTCGCGGGAGGCTGTGCCGGGCGGGTCAAATTGCTGGATCATTTTGAGCAGCCGATCAATTTCGGCTTCGTCCGTTTTGATATTCTGGCTGAAAAGCAAATCGTCGACCATAGCCGTCAAATCCCGCCTCAGGTAACCGTCATCATCGATCGAACCGATAATTTGCATGGCAATATCATGCTCGCGTTCGTCCTTAAGTTGGATCAGGCCAAGTTGTTGTTCGAGGTATTCGTGGAAGGTATTTTCAAAAGCAAGTGGGATCGATTTTTCCTCTTCGGTATTATTGTGGTCTTCCCCGCGCGTTTTGTAGGTGCCGGGGTCATCTTCAATAAAGTCCATCAGATAATCATCCAATTCGACGTCGTCGTCATTCAGGCTCACCGTATCCTCTTCATCGGCATATTCATCGGCAGTATCCCGGTCAATTTCGTCGAGTGAATTCTCGGAATCCTGCTTTTCTTTTTCATCCTGTGCGAAATAATCAATCTCATCGTCAAGCGGTTCAGTGCTGCCTTCCAGCAAATCAGCTGTTTCGTCGCCTTCCTCCAGCGCGGGGTTCGACTCCAGTTCTTCCTGAATGCGTTGTTCGAGTGTAGCCGTGGGGATTTGCAACAGCTTCATCAGCTGAATCTGTTGCGGAGACAGCTTTTGCTGGAGTTTCTGACTTAACGTTTGCTTCGTACCTAACAAGGCCATATGCAATTGGGATTGAGATTAAAAATTGGTGCGCTGGATGCCTGCCTTTCTCAAAATTGTCAGGCAGGCGCTAAATCGGTCTGTGACCAAACGGCCTAACAAATAAGGAGCCAAAATTACCGGAAAAAACTGCCGCCGTGTTGTTAAAAAATGCAATTAAGCAAATTTTAAGCGGCATAGCATTGGTTTTCAAGCCTTTAAAATTTACCAACAGCAGTGTATAAATTTTTATTTTTTTTATAAAAACGATCAAATTATAAAAAACGAAATTTAATCATCAAATTAATTTGACACTAAACTCGGAACTTTTCTGTGCACGAACCAGTTACGGGAGACTTGATCGCATCCTTTCCAATGGTCGTTTTCATTTAGCTACTTCAACTACATTTTGCCAGGCAAAATAGAAAATCCTGTCACCCAGACCTGACAGGTAAAACCCTTCATTTACAACAATCTGTATACCTTTGTATGACTACGCAACTGCATAAAACAACCAGGCAACATATGGCCAAAGACTGGACGCTGGGCGAAAAATCAGCCGAATTAAAAAAGGAACAGGAGTACGCCATCCTGGTAAGCCTGATCACACCGGATGTGACCGAAACCCAGGCGCACGAATACCTCGACGAACTGGAGTTTTTGGCTTCCACCGCCGGGGCTGTTACGGTGAAGCGATTCACCCAGCGCGCTGCCCACCCCGAACACCGCACGTTTGTCGGAAAAGGCAAGGTGGAGGAAATCCAGAAGTTCATCGAGCGCCATGAAGAAATCAACATGGTTATTTTCGACGACGACCTCAGTGGCAAACAAACCAACAATTTGGAAGAAGCGCTAAAGGTGAAAATCGTAGACCGCTCCACACTGATCCTCGACATTTTTGCCCACCGCGCGCAAACCGCACAGGCTAAAACCCAGGTGGAACTGGCCCAGATGAAATACCTCCTACCCCGGCTCCGGGGCCTTTGGACACACTTGGAGCGCCAACGGGGGGGTATCGGTATGCGGGGCCCCGGTGAAACGCAGATCGAAACCGACCGCCGGTTGGTGCAATACCGCATCAAAAGCCTGGAGGAAAAACTGGTCGAAATCGACAAGCAGTCGCAAACGCAACGCAAAACACGCGGCGAACTCATCCGGGTAGCCCTCGTTGGTTACACCAATGTTGGCAAAAGCACCCTGATGAACCTGTTGAGCAAGTCGGAAGTGCTTGCCGAGAACAAGCTTTTCGCTACGCTCGATACTACGGTGCGCAAAGTGGTTTTTGAGCGCATGCCTTTCCTCTTGTCCGATACTGTTGGGTTTATCCGCAAATTGCCGCACCACCTGGTTGAAAGTTTTAAAAGCACGCTCGATGAAGTTCGCGAGTGTGATATTTTGCTTCATGTGGTTGATATTGCACATCCGCAATTTGAAGACCACGTCAAAACTGTCCAGAAAACCCTCCAGGAAATTGGCGCCGGGGAAAAACCTACGCTGATGGTTTTCAACAAAATGGATTTGTATCGCGAACGCTATTTTGATGATCTGCTCGACCGGAACACCCGCGTCGAACTGGAAATTGAACTTCGGCAACGGCTGCAAACCACCTTTGGGGAAAATGTGTTTATCTCCGCGCACACCAAGGAAAACCTGGACGAGCTGCGCGACCGGATGACACGCCTGATCAAGGAATCCTATGTGGTTCGGTACCCACACCAGGTGAAAGGCTGGTAACCCCGTCTGGTAGACGGGGAGGCACGGCGCAAAGGCCTGAAAAAGGGCAGACGCAAGGCCCGCCCCTACTAAATTCCATTACCTTTGCGCCTTGAATTTTTGCAAAAAATACCATGCTAAATAAATTAAAAGCCATTCGCGACAAATACCTGCACCTGGAAGAGCAACTCTCCGATCCCGGCATAGCCGCCGACCCGGAGCGCTCCAAAAAGGTGAATAAGGAGTATAAAAAACTGCAGCCCATCATTGAGGCATTTGGCAGATACGAACGGCTATTGGCAAATTTGAACAGTGCCCGCGAAGTACTGGCAGTTGAAAAAGATCCTGATATGCGGGAGATGGCCCGCGAGGAAATCGCTGAATTGCAACCACAGGTGGAAACACTCGAAGAGGAATTAAAACTCCTGCTTGTACCTAAAGATCCTGAAGATGAAAAAGATGTAATCGTCGAAATCCGGTCCGGCACTGGTGGTGATGAGGCTGCGCTTTTTGCCGGTGATTTGTACCGCATGTACATGCGCTATTTTCAAGATCAGGACTGGGAGGTTGAAGTACTGGATGAAAGCCCGGGAACTGTCGGTGGCTTTGCAAAAGTTGTGTTGGAAGTAAGCGGCGACATGGTGTACAGCAAGTTGAAATTCGAGTCGGGTGCACATCGGGTCCAGCGTATTCCTGAGACAGAGGCGAAAGGCAGGGTGCACACTTCGGCTGCAACAGTAGCGGTGTTGCCCATCATGGAGCCTGAAGATATCAACATCCGGAAAGATGATATTCGCAGGGATGTGTTTCGGGCGAGTGGTGCTGGAGGGCAGCACGTAAACCGGACAGAATCGGGCGTGCGATTTACGCACTTGCCTACAGGCGTGGTTGCTGAAAGTACCGAAAGCCGTTCGCAACACAAAAATAGTGAGATCGCCATGGGTCGCCTGATCCAGCAGATCCGCGATCAGCAACAAAGCCAGCACGCATCAGCCCTCGCTTCCCAGCGCAGGAGTTTGGTGGGTTCGGGAGACCGGTCAGAAAAAATCCGCACCTACAACTGGCCTCAAAACCGTGTGACGGACCACCGGCTTGAAGGCGACACTAAAAACTTCAATCTGGATAAAGTGATTGAGGGCGACCTTGAAGGGATCATCGAAGCCCTCACCATTGCCGAAAATGCGGCAAAACTCCAGGCAGAAACCAATTGATAACAGGCCCGGAGTTAGCTCGATTTGGATAAATCGGTATCCGGCATTTCCGCTGCCGGGTTTTCCTCCAGATGCTCTTCGAGTTGCGTTTCGTCCACAATCGTTTCAGACTCTGGACCTGCTGCATCAGGATCTTCCGGCTCTGCTGTCATTCCTTCTTTGAAAAACTGGCGCTGAAACAGCAAAATACTCAATACGCCAATAGTTATGGATGCGTCGGCAATATTGAAAATCGGGCTGAAAAACAAAAATTCATCGCCACCGATCCAGGGGAGCCAGTCTGGCGCATGCAACCAGGTAATCGGGAAATAGAGCATATCAACCACCTTGCCGTGCAGAAATGTGCCATAGCCCTCACCCATTGCTGCAAATTCGGCGGGGATGCAATCGTGGTAAAGCGATTCGGTAAAAATCAGGCCGTAAAAGGAACTATCAATAATATTGCCTAAAGCACCAGCGGTGATCAATCCCACGCTGTATAAAAAACCGCGGGGGGCGCCCGCTTTCAAAAGCAGGGTAATGTACCAGATCAGACCGGCGACCATGATAATGCGGAACAAACTGAGCAACAACTTGCCGTATTCCCAACCAAAAGTGATCCCAAAGGCCATCCCTTCGTTTTCTACGAAATGCAGGCGAGCCCAATCCAATCCTAAAATGGACACATCCTGGTTATAACAGAAGGTCGTTTTGATATAAATTTTAAGCGCCTGGTCAATCAGCAGTACCAGGGCAATCAAAAGCATAACTTGATACGAACGTTTCAAATTCGGGCAGTTTTGTGCGTAAATGCCGGGTTTGGATTAAGGGAGTGCAAAGAAACGACTATTTGGAGAAAAAAGTTGTCAGGGTACTTACTTCCGGGGTTCCACCTGCCGCAGAAGCCAATCGCGTTCCATAAGTGGCTGGGTCCCCTGAATCAGGGTGTGTAATCGTTCAGTTTGTGCTTTTGAATACGGGTTGAGGTTCAGCAACTTTTTCATAAGGCTTATCATGTTCTTATATGCTGCTTTACGGGTGGGGTCGAGGGCTTCTTTTCGTTGTAGATAAATCCGCATACTTTCCAGAAGAGATTCAAAGGCATCCAATTCCCCAATTTCGTAGTAAATTTTCAGCAGCATTGTTTTTGCGATAATGTTGAGCAACATATCGTCATATTCAAAGCGAGTGAGTAACCGTTGCGCCTGGTTATAATCCCCTTTTTCAAAATAAACCCTGGAGGTGTTAAAATTGACGATGCTTTGCCGCTCCTTCTCTTCAAGGTGATGCTGGAATTGTTCAATAAACTGCTCGGCCCAACCAAATTCACCAACCCGTAACGCCGAACCCACCGCATTTCCAAAAGTATATCGGGATACCATGTCGTTTTCCAGAAGAATGCCCGTTTCAAGACCCGTTCGATACAAAATGAAAGCCCGCCGGGCAAAATTGAGATGCCCCTGATTTATTTTAGGAACACAATAATTGAGTGCAGCAATGTAAAGTACCCGTGCTTCTGAATGATCAAAACGGGTTATTTCATTGTGCAGCAATTTTTCCAGTTGGTCAAAATACGATTCTTCTTCAGGGTGCGTGATGGCCAGGTAGGCGAAATAAAAAGATGCTATGGCTGGTTCGTCAAGCAACTTTTTATCTTGCACATACGCCAATACATCATCCAATAGTCCAGGTTCGTACGTAATTTTTTGGAATACATTCCGGTGTGCGATCATGGCACAGGCAATACGGAGTTTTTCAGCTAAAAACCATTTTTCAAGCGAGTCGGCAGATTCCTGAAGATTTACCGGTGCATTTTGTGAAATTGGCAAGCGGTGATTGTACTCTTCCAGGTCAAGAAAATACGAATGCATCAGGTAATAACCATTTCGCAACGGTTGTTTTTCCAACTGCTCGCGCCCTTGGCGATAGGCTTGGCGATAGGCCTTATCTAACTTACGTAGACGATAAATACGGGCGAGCGTGCCTCGATATTGAACATGATCCCGGCCATAATCTTCAAACACCAGATATTCCTCTATCGATTTTAATAAAAAATACATCACCTGCCGCATTCGGGCGTCATCATATGACTCGCCAGGAAATACAGTCCGCCAGGCGCGATTTTTTTCAACAACAGGATTTTCTGACGCCAATTTTTTTGTCAAAAATTCAAACAATCGAACAACATCTTCCCGCTGATTATGCGCAGGCGATTGTAGCCACTTGAAAATATCCCGGACTTCCTTTCTACTCAAGGAGCGAACAATTTCGACCAACACGCTTTTTTGCATGAGGTTAAATTTTTATCTATTCAACAAATAGTCTAAAAAAAACTATCTGCAAAGAAATACATTTACAATTCAAATGTACTTGCTTTTCAGATATTTATATGTAATCGCAATTTACCTGCCAGTTTGTATATATCTCTCAAGAATCCGTAAAACGACTCAACAAATGCAAATATTTGTCTTTTTCAGCGCAGGAGTCTATGCGCACTTTTGTAACGTCTTAAATCAGCTACGGCTATCGTTAATCCTCGTACCCATGTTCAAATACCTTCTCGTATTATCGCTTTTGTTACCAGCTGGCATCGTTGCCGGTCAAGGGTGGGAACGTGTATTTGACGGCGGAGGATCTGGGCAAATAAATGATATAGCCATGACTGCTGATGGTGGCTTTGCTATGATAAGCTACTACAACGGTCTGAATCGGGCGCGTCTGCTAAAGACTGATGCAGATGGATTCTTACAGTGGACCAAAGATTATTTTCTCGACACACAAACTTCCGGTGAAGCAATTTCAGTCACAAAAGACGGAGGTTATATTATTGCAGGTTTTCAGCGGACAGCACCTATCCCTCCTAATACTCCTCCGCGTAAAGCGTACATATTGAAAACTGATGCTTTAGGGAATGTAGAGTGGACATATGTTTTTCCTGGTAATGGCTACGATGCGGAAGCATTAGATGTGCTCGAATTGCCCGATGAAAATGCTTACGTTGTTTGTGGTTACCAAAAAAATATAGCTACGTTAGAGGATTTTTTAGTTTTCAAAGTAGATGCAGGGGGATCATTGGTTTGGAGTAACACTTTTGGGGCACCGGATATTCAGGAAAAAGGTTTTGCGATTACGGCCGACTTGAACGGCAATTTGTTGGTTGCTGGCGAACGTAGAGATGGCCCTAGCGATTTTTACATTGTCCATATATTAAATGACTCCGGTATCTCTGACTGGGATCATACCTATGGTTTTTTTGACGGCCAAGGCAACAAAGCCAACGATGTTGCACGCGACATCACAGTAACCAGTGATGGCAACTTTGTTGTAACAGGCCAATCCAATGTTTTACCCGATGGCGTTGGTATCCTGATGAAGTTTGAAGGTTCCGGAAACCACAAGCCTGTTTGGCAAACGAACTTTTCGAGAGCAGATCTTTACGGATTGGCTAAAACCGCTAGCGGTGGCTTCTTAGTTACTGGAAATCGCCCTTCCACTGATGCGCAAGAGGAGTTGTTTATGGCTCGTGTGGATGCTGAAGGAGAAAAAATTTGCCAAGTTGCAGTAGGCCGACCTGGCCCTGATCGTGGCTACTGTATAATTCCAACCCCTGATGGAGGTGCAGTTGCTGGAGGTTCTGGAGAATTATTTGTGGGTTCCTTTACTGAAGAGAGTTTGTACCTGGTTAAGATGGACAAAAACTGCGTCGTCTTTACCAGTTACATTGCCGGGAAAATTTTTCACGATTATAATACAAATTGCGTCCGGGATGCAAATGAGCCCGGCCTTGAAGACTGGATTGTTAAAATTGAAAGCCCCAATTTTACCCGGTATGCTGCAGCCAGAACGGATGGTTCATTTGAGATCCTGGTTGACACAGGTACTTATTTAATCCAATTATTTCCGCCGAACGATTCTTGGGAATCCTGTGATCCGGTAATTACCCTTCCGGTAGATGCCTTCTCAGATACCTTTTCGATCGACATTCCGGTAAAAGCAAAGTTTGCCTGCCCGCGAAACGAAGTTGATGTGGCCACACCTGTTCTTCGTCGTTGTGCTGACAATACGTACACCGTTCGTTATTGCAATTCGGGCACAATTCCTTCTTTAAACACCGAAATCCAAGTTACACTTGATCCGGATATGAGCTACGTTAGTAGTTCAATTCCGGGAATCCTGGGGCCAAACAATACTTACACCTTTAATATTGGCTTCCTGGAAAATGGTGATTGTGGCAGTTTTACGATCGACGCTTTTCTTAGTTGCGATGCAACATTAGGTGAGGCACACTGTGTTCGAGCGCACGTTTTTCCAGATTCATTCTGCAATACCAGTACCAATTGGGATGGTTCAATCATTGAAGCACGAGCTACCTGCGACGGTGACTCGGTGAAAATGATCCTTGCCAATGTTGGTACCGGAACGATGACAGAAGTTGTTGGTTTTGTTATAGCAGAAGACGTCATCATGTTGACAGCACCCGGTGAACGTTCATCCGAAATACTTGCTCCAGGTGAAAGTCAATTGGCATGGGGAGGACCGGCTAACGGAAAAACGTACCGGATTATTGCAGAGCAAACACCGGGTTATCCTGGTACTAGTTATCCAACAGCTGCTATAGAACGCTGCTTATCTGATACAAGTAATACCTTTAGTAAGGGCTTTTATACTATGTTCCCCGAAGATGAAGCAGAACCTTTCAAATCTGTTGATTGCCAGGAAACTTACGATACCAATTACAATCCGGATAATTTAAAAAGGGGCCATCCCAAAGGCTATGACGTACCCCAATACGTCTCTCCGCAAACCGATCTGGAGTATTTAATCCAATTCCAAAACTCAGGAACCGATACCGTGCATCAGGTCATAATCCGCGATACTTTGTCGCCCTACCTAGACCCGGCCACGGTCCATCCAGGTGCTGCCAGCCACCCGTACGATTTTGACGTCTACGGCCCGGGCATCGTGCAGTTTACCCTCCCAAACCTTAATCTCCCACCAGGTAGCGGCGCTAATGAGGGCTTTGTTACATTCCGTGTTTCACAAAAACAGGAAATCCCATGCAACACAGAAATTCTCAACAGCGCTGCTATCTATTCAGATTTCAATGCTCCGGTTCTGACGAACCAGACTTTTCATACGGTATGTGTATTTGACACATTTGTTGTAGTCAAAACCAAACACATTGATTTTGAAGGTGCCGACGTAAAAGTGTATCCCAATCCGTTTGACGAAAGTACGCTGTTCGAAATCAGCGGAATCTCAGCTTCCAGTGTTAACCTGGAGTTGTATGATCTTCAAGGTAAAAAAGTGCTTAATCAGACTTATAATCTTCCCTCTTTCCGATTGTACCGACATCAATTACCGGAAGGAATGTTTTTCTATCGGCTGATCACCAATAAAGGTCAGCCGATAGCCTCCGGAAAGCTCCTCGTTCATTGACGAGAGACCTTGCCATTGCCAACAACCGATTTAAATACGGCATCTCCCAAGATGTCGAAACCGCGGGGCCCCACCCCGCGGTTTTTTATTTCTTCTTTGTCCCGGACATAAATACCTGGGCTTAGAATCTCCCTTGGGGATCAAATGCCGGCCAGGCAGACATATTTAATTTCCAGAAATTCTTCGATGCCATATTTGGAACCCTCCCGGCCGATACCGCTTTCTTTCATACCACCAAAAGGCGCGATGGCCGTACCTAAAATTCCGGTATTCACGCCCACCATTCCATATTCCAACGCTTCGGCGACACGAAAAATACGCCCCACGTCCCGACCATAGAAATAAGAAGCCAAGCCATATTGGGTATTGTTGGCCTGTTGAACCACTTCTTCCTCAGTCTCAAATCGGGTAACCGGAGCTACCGGCCCAAAAATTTCTTCTTGTAAAATATCCATATCGGCTTGTATATCAGCCAGCACCGTCGGTTGATAAAAGGTTCCTTGAAGCGCATGACCACCAGTCAGTACCCGGGCACCTTTTTTTACAGCATCAGCCAATAAGCGTTCGACTTTTTCCAGCGCATCGGTATTGATTAGCGGTCCAATTTGCACCCCGATATCCGTACCGTTGCCCACTTTTTGGTTTTGAACGGCTACAGTAAATTTTTCTACAAATTCATCGTACACACCACTTTGTACATACAAGCGGTTTGCACAAATACAGGTTTGGCCCGCGTTCCGATATTTGGAAGCTATCGCTCCTTTCACAGCAGCATCTACATCAGCGTCATCGAATACAATAAACGGCGCATTACCGCCGAGTTCGAGTGAAATTTTTTTTACCGTATCGGCACATTGGCGCATGAGTTGTTTCCCTACCTCTGTACTTCCGGTAAAAGAAAGTTTACGGACCAACGGGCTATCTGTCAGCGCTTTCCCAATGGTCGGCGCATCGAGGCCGGTCACAATATTCAGCACCCCGGGTGGAATGCCCGCACGTGTTGCCAACTCAGCCAAGGCCAACGCTGAAAGTGGCGTTTCTTCGGATGGTTTTATCACAACCGTGCAACCCGCCGCCAAAGCAGGTGCAACCTTCCGTGTGATCATGGCATTGGGAAAATTCCAGGGTGTAATAGCTGCCACAACCCCAACAGGTTCCTTTAATACCAGTACCCGCAAGCCTGGCGCATGTGGCGGAATAATATCTCCGTAAACCCGCCGGCCCTCTTCAATAAACCATTCGATAAAAGAGGCTCCATACAAAATTTCGCCCCGTGATTCTGTAAGCGGTTTGCCCTGTTCAAGAGTCATCAACAAGGCCAGATCTTCCGCATTTTCCAGGATAAGCTGATGCCAACGTTTCAGGATAACGCCACGTTTGGCTGCCGGCTTAGCACGCCAGTCTGATAGCGCTGCATATGCAGCGTTAATGGCAGCCTCCGTTTCCTCTGCACCACAATCGGCAACATGGGCTAGTAACTCGCCAGTCGCCGGATTCCTTACCTGAAACACCTTGCTGGTACCGGCATCTTCCCAATGTCCATTAATATATGCTTGATGTCGCAACAACGTAGAATCATGCAAAACAGTCATACGAAATCCATTTTATTCAGTGTGCGCTTAATTTGGATTAAACTCCAACCGCACGGTATTATCCGGCTCATCATCGAAGCCTGGCCGGTGAAAATTATTCAAGTTTGGGAAAAGCTGGTCTAATTCTGCCCGGATTTTCTGAAGTTGTTGTTGAATAGTCAATATCTCTTCCTTTTTTTCAGCCAATTGCTGGCATATTACTTCCCAGGCGCCAAGGCTGCGCTCAATAGCGATTTTTGCAATTTTTGCACTCCCGTTAGAGTCGCTTTGCATAGGATTGTCGAACTCTTCCATATGCTCCAGACTACCAATAGCCCGATGAATTTTTGCAGAAATAAAATACTGATACCAGCGAATGACATCGACCGCGTCTTGAAAAAATTGCCAACTTTCTACATCAACCGGCAGGCCATCTTCAATTTGCTCTTCCAATTCTTCACTTTTGAACTCAAAATAGCTGGCATTGCGTTCAAAAAAATCATTTACGGTATTGGCATACTGCATGGTCTTATCGCGCATATCGCGTTCCAGGGCCTGAATATTCGGATCCGGTTTTTCTTTATTTTCATCAGCAATTTCATCTGGATCAATACCCATATCAGCCATCATTTTATCCAGCATTTCAAGTACACCTTCAAAATTTTTTTTGATATTTTGCCAAAAGGCTGGATCAGCTGGATCGGCAGTTTCCTCAGAAAACTCCTGTTCATTGGCATAAACCCGGCAGCGCGCTGTAAACGGGCAACGCTCGCACCAGCGGTCACAGTAATTATGAACTCCGGGAATAAAATGCTCTTCCATATGCCAGGGTTTTGAGAACGGGTTTTCAAAGTACGCGAATTTCTTTTCAAATTAGCCCATTCAAAGCGGTACATATTCAGGATGTCAACTCTTATGCCGTTTTAAATATTGTAGATATAAAAAAATTCAGCTATGAAACAAAAATTGCGCATGGGTATGATCGGTGGCGGTATCGGCGCCTTTATTGGCGGCGTACACCGAATAGCTGCAGCGCTGGATGGCGAAATAGAGTTGGTTTGTGGTGCATTCAGCAGCGACCCGGAAAAATCGGCGGCCTCCGGGGCCGATTTAGGCTTACCGGCCGATCGCGTGTATGGAAGTTTTGAAGAAATGGTCGACATTGAAAACAAACGTGCTCCAGAGCAACGGATGCAATTTGTCTCTATTGTAACACCAAACCATATGCATGCCGCACCGGCAAAATTGGCTTTGCAAAACGGGTTTCATGTAATTTGTGATAAACCGTTGGCTTTCAATTTAGATGAAGCACTTGAATTAGAAAAAGCGGTGCAGCAAACAGGGCTTTTATTTGCCCTCACCCATAATTATACCGGTTATCCCATGGTCAAACAAGCCCGGCAAATGATCCGGCATGGCGAGTTGGGTGAAATTCGAAAAATTGTAGTTGAATATCCTCAAGGCTGGTTGAGTACCAATCTTGAATCTACTGGTCAAAAGCAGGCGGCCTGGCGAACCGATCCGCAACGAAGTGGAATTGCGGGGGCGATGGGGGATATCGGAACACATGCCGAAAACCTGGCTGAATATATTACTGGTTTAAAAATTACGGAGCTCTGTGCCGACATAAGCACTTTCGTTCCCGGGCGGTTGCTTGATGATGATGGCAATGTGCTGCTTCGTTTTGAAAATGGTGCTAAAGGCATCCTGCATGCCAGCCAAATCAGCGCAGGTGAGGAAAACAATCTGAATATCCGGGTTTATGGTGAAAAGGGTGGATTAGAATGGCATCAAATGGAGCCTAATACCTTACTAGTCAAATGGTTAGACAAGCCCAGCCAAGTCTATCGAACTGGCGTAGGCACGCTCTACCCTGAAGCGCAAGCCTGCACGCGTATTCCGGCCGGACACCCGGAGGGCTACCTGGAAGCATTTGCAACCATATACCGGAATTTTGCGCGGTGTATCCGTGCTCGCCAGGAAGACAGACCGCCCGATCCTTTGGATCTGGATTTTCCAACTGTTTCCGACGGCTTGCGTGGTATGCAGTTTATAGAACGCGTAATCGCCAGTGGAAATAGTACGGAAAAGTGGCTTTCCATTTAGCATTCAATGATTTTTGTCATTGTCGCTGTTGATTTATAAACAACTTACAAGCTGATAGTTTCCCGGAGTTTTACTTGTTAAACGAGCAATTGTTCGGGACGTCTGAATGCAGACAAATTCCTTTTCGATTTTTTCAGTTGCATTACTGAACAAGCCCTACTTTTGCACTGTTTGGATTTTGTCTAAATCAACGATTTTGTTTTGCTTCTCTGAATTATGCAACGCCGATACCGCACGATTCCCGATTTAAAAGTACATGAAAGTGCGCATGCCCTAGCTTTCGAAGATCCTGCTTTAGCTGGAAAATTAACGGCAATGGGTCTGCTCCCCGGGACATTAATTGAGATGGTGCGTGCAGCACCATTTGGCAATGCATATTATATAAAAGCGGATGGGGTCCGCCTTGCATTACGCGAAGAAGAAGCCTCCAGCATTTTGATTGATGTATGAGTGAAGTCCGGGAGAAATTGTTAAATATTGCCTTGGTAGGAAACCCCAACTGTGGAAAGTCAACAATTTTTAATCAGTTGACTGGCTTACGGCAAAAAACTGGCAATTTCCCGGGCATCACCGTTGAAGTCAAGGAAGGGCGTATGCAACTGCCGAGCGGCCGGCAAGTTATGCTGACCGATTTACCAGGTACTTATAGTTTGTATCCTACTTCCTCTGATGAAAAGATTGTTGCATCTGTATTGACCAACCCGAAAGATGCGCATTATCCCAATGTTGTCGTTTACGTCGCCGATGCCACGCATTTGGAAAAGCACCTGTTGTTGCTCACACAGCTGTTGGATTTAGGCCTACCGGTCATGATGGCTTTGAACATGTCGGACACTGCGGATGAGATCGGGATTAAAGTGAATGCCAGTGTACTTGCCGACCGATTGGGTATTCCGGTTGTTGCCATTAGTGGCCGAACCGGTGCCAATATCCAGAAACTAATAGGTGAAATAGAAAAGTTATTTGATACGCCCACCTTACCTGAAAAGCACTTTTATCCACTACAGGAAGTGGAAAAACAAGTGGCTGAGGCAGTTTGCCTGAATTTTAATTTGGCGAATGCTTATCAGGCATTGCTGATTGCGCACCACCATGAATGGTTGCCGTTTTTATCTGAACAAAACCAGGAAACAATCCGGGCAATTGTTCAAGACAAAGGCTTGGCGTCATTGCGTTTTCAGGTAGATGAAACATTGGATCGCTATGACCGGTTTACGCCGATTGTTCAGGAAGCGGTACAACGTCCTCCTCAATTTCCCAGTACACCAACCGACCGGATTGATGCCGTAGCAACGCACCGGTGGTGGGGCCCTTTGTTATTTTTTTTTGTGATGCTGCTCGTTTTCCAAGCAATTTATGATTGGAGTACAGTACCAATGGACCTGATTGAGCAGTTTTTTGCCGACTTAAATGTTTGGCTGACAAGCATTTTACCATCGCACTGGTCCACAGATTTAATTACAGATGGAATACTCGCAGGTTTAAGCGGCATTTTGGTTTTTATTCCACAAATAGCCATTCTGTTTCTCCTCATTACGGTCTTGGAGGAAATTGGTTATATGGCCAGGGTGGTTTTTATTTTTGA
Source organism: Lewinellaceae bacterium (assembly GCA_020636075.1). Classification (GTDB taxonomy): domain Bacteria; phylum Bacteroidota; class Bacteroidia; order Chitinophagales; family Saprospiraceae; genus M3007. The sequence goes on from JACJYO010000005.1 coordinate 380,670, forward strand.
CAAAACTATGCGGCGTTTTGGAATGAATGGGCGCAGTGTGGTGTCCCTGATTAGTGGAGGTGCTTGTGCCGTACCGGCCATTATGAGCAGCCGGACGATTGGTAACTGGAAAGAACGACTGATCACCACAATGGTCACTCCATTTATCAGTTGTAGCGCTCGCCTGCCTGTTTACGCAGTTTTGGTTGGTTTGGCAGTGCCGGATAAACGTGTTTTCTGGATCTTCTCCTGGCAAAGTTTGACTTTTGGGAGTATGTACGCGTTGGGGGTTGTGGCAGCTTTTGCCTCGGGGTATTTAATGAAAAAAGTGCTGCACACGCGCGAATCCTCCTACTTGGCCATAGAATTACCCGTTTACCGGATGCCACATTGGCGAAATTTATGGCTTACAGTTTGGGAAAAAGTGGGTGCATTTGTCATTGGCGCCGGAAAAATTATTTTGATCATTTCGATGGTACTTTGGGCGCTTGCACGTTTCGGACCTGGCGACGCAATGGCTCAAGCGACATTGAAAGCCCAACAAGATGCCCAAACACAACAACTCAATAAAACTGAGGCGGCAGACCTTCAGGCAGCTTATCATCTCGAAGCATCCTATGCCGGTTACCTGGGAAAGGTGATCGAGCCGGCAATTCGCCCGCTCGGATATGATTGGAAAATTGGTATTGCACTGATTGCTTCCTTTGCGGCACGGGAAGTGTTTGTCGGAACGATGTCGACAATTTACAGCATTGGCAGTTCGGAAGATGATTTTGTACTGCGCGAAAAAATGAAAACGGCGCGATTTGAGGACAGTGGCACCCCTGTTTATACGTTGGCCACTGCGTTGTCGCTGTTGGTATTTTATGCCCTGGCGATGCAGTGCATGAGCACAATTGCCGTGGTAAAGCGCGAAACCGGAAGTTGGAAATGGGCATTACTTCAATTTTCCTATATGAGTTTGTTGGCATACCTGTGTGCGTGGTTGGTTTACAATGTATTCGCATGATCGTCAGAACAAAGTCAGTTCATTATCTTCATCCACACGCTTGTGTAAGTCCTCACCATCTGTTCCCGGAGCATTGAGACGCTCTGAAACCCGGTATAATTCGAGTATATCATTGGGCGGCGCGTGCAGTAACTGCCGGGTTTCTTCCGGGTCAGTTGTATCCAACCAGCGCTTTTGTATTTCCGGATCTAACAGTAAAACCGGCATCCGATCGTGCAATGGAGCTACTTCTACATTTGGAGTGGTTGTAATGATGGAAAAGGAATGAAGTTCTTTACTTGCTTCACGCCACACATCCCATATTCCCGCCATGAATAATAGTTTTTCACTTTTAAGTTTAATCCGGTATGGAACTTTTCGTTTTCCGGGGAACGTACGCCACTCATAAAAACTATCGGCCGGAACCAGGCAATGTCTTCGGGTTGCCGGCACACGGAAAGATGGTTTTTCAAAAATACCCTTTGCACGGGCATTAATCATTTTACCGCTGACTGCACCGTTTTTACTCCAATATGGCACCAAGCCCCAATGCATTAGCTGCATCACTTTGGGTTGATCATTTGTAATGACGTATGCTGTTTGTGTTGGCGCTATATTAAAACTGATTTGAAGGGTAGTCGGGAGTTCAACTTCGCGAAGTTGTTCGTCCAGTTGCTTTTTTGTCGGAACAAAGGAATACCTGCCACACATATGTGAATTGAAAAATTGTTTTAAATAATTTGGCTTTTTGCAGGTGTAGAATACCTAATATTTTATCAGGGAAGCTCTATCTTATTGAAAACGAGCAATGTTAAAGGCTAAATTAAATATAAATTATTTGTTTCGTAAACTTGTCCACATCAAAAATAGCCGTATTTCTAATTGTTTGATTTTCAGAACCTATCATCACAGATTGTCTTAGGTTTCTTTGTGGAAAACTTTTTAATAAAAACCGGGATACCAACATACCCAACGGTAATTGGCCAAAATCGTTTGAATTGGAAACTAAGCTGTGAATAAGCGCAGCAATCACCAACGATAATTCACAGCGAAAGTCATTTTAAAACGACCAAGAGGTATTGAAAACTACTTCTTAACAAACCTGTGGAATATGTTCTAAACTGCTGAATATTAATTCACTCATATCAAGTTAGCCTGTGTATAAGTGCCCAAAGAGTATGGAGAATAATTTCACTATTTGCAGTTACAGCGTTTTCCACAAACTAACAGTCCTGATGATAGCCTTGGAATTTTATTTATTAACTAATTTATTATTATTATCAATTAAGGGACCGTGGAAAGTGAATAAGGAAAAGCTCACCTATTTTTGTTTGTTTAAAACACAGAGGAGTGATATCTCACTCTGGAATTCTTGTAATTATTAGAAATGTTGCTTCCATGTTTCGTTTTGTAGAAAATACCAGAGTACCCAAAATTGTCCGGGTCTGGCTGATTATTGGGCTGGTTATGATTTTTTTTCAAATTATAATCGGTGGTGTGACAAGGCTTACCGGGAGCGGCTTAAGTATAACCCGCTGGGAGGTTGTTACAGGCACTGTACCGCCATTAAGCACAACAGCTTGGCAAGAGGCTTTTGACCTGTATAAAGCGACACCACAATACCAGAAAATTAATCATGGAATAACTCTTTCGGAGTTTAAGTTTATTTACTTCTGGGAATACTTTCATCGTTTGTGGGCGCGCTTGATGTTTTTTGTATTTATTATTCCCTTCGCCTGGTTTTTGGGGCGTGGTATGTTTTCTAGGCAGTTGGTTCCACGTTTGATGGTGGTGGTTTTACTCGCTGGGTTGGAGGGTTTCTTTGGTTGGATCATGGTTGCGAGTGGTCTGATTGAACGCCCCTGGGTTAATGCATATAATTTGACCTTACATCTTTGTATGGCGTTGGTAATTTTCAGTTATCTGCTGTGGACAACTTTTATTGCATTTTATCCTTCTCCACGTGTTTTCCACAATCAAATGTTGAAAAGATTTGGTTGGATTTTAGTCCTGCTAACTTTTGTGCAAATAGCATTAGGAGCGTTGATGTCAGGGACGAAAGCGGGCTTATTTTATCCAACATGGCCTGCCATGCAAAGTGGCTTTATGCCCTCAATTTTATTAGATTACTCCCAATGGAAATTAGATAGTTTCACGGCATATGATTCAAATCCCTTTATGCCGGCATTAATTCAGTTTTTGCACCGAAACACGGCTTATTTGCTGACTATCATGACCTTATACTTTTCTTGGAAGGTCATTCGGTTGAATCGAACACCTCAACTTCGTAAAGGAATTTTCTTTATGCTTGCAATGCTCACTTTACAAGTTACTCTTGGAATTTTAACTTTAATTAATTGTATTGGACATATTCCTGTTCTCTTAGGTGTATTGCATCAAGCCGGCGCTGTACTATTGCTTAGCGTTGTGTTATATGTTACATATCTGTTGAATTGTGAAAAAATACAAACAGATGTGGAAAATGTAAGTATTGCATAATGCACAATAATTTTATTGTTATCCACAGTTTTTTCAAGCATTATTCACTACTTATCCACAAAAAATATTTGAACAAGGTTATTGTTTATCTATACTTTGCTCTCAGAATTGTACCTTGCCAACTACGTAGTTGGTCGTACATTTATATGTTTTGAATATTGCTACTTGGATATCCAAATGGGTGCAGTAGTGCCCTTCTGTTAATCCGGCATTTTTTCTATTTTTGTCATAATATTTTCGAATTTTCTAAATACAGCAATGGACGTTTCGATAAAAGAAGAAGACGGATTCAAATATATTGAGTCTGGATCGGGTGGGGAAACATTATTACTGCTACATGGCTTGTTTGGCGCCTTAAGCAACTTCGAAGGAATTTTTAAGCGTTTCTCTGATCAATACAATGTTGTAATACCTATTCTTCCGATTTATGAAATGCCGATTTTTGAAGTCTCGGTTATGGGCTTGGTCAATTTTGTGACCCGCTTCGTAGAGCACAAGAATTACGTAAAGGTCCATTTAGTTGGGAACTCTCTTGGTGGACATATTGCTTTATTATATGCATTAGCACACCCTGAACGAATTGCGTCTATTACGCTAACCGGGAGTTCTGGTTTATTTGAAAGTGCTTTTGGTACCGCTTTTCCCAAACGGGGCGATTATGAATACATCAAACGTAAAACCGGTGATACGTTTTACGATCCATCTGTTGCTACAAAAGAGTTGGTAGATGAAGTATTTGGTATTGTAAATGACAGGAACAAAGCAATTCGAGTAGTAGCTACAGCCAAATCAGCTGTACGACACAACCTTGCCGATAAATTACATAAAATCAAGGCGCCCGCCTTGTTAATTTGGGGCAAGCAAGATGCGGTGACCCCACCCTTTGTTGCCGATAAATTCCACGAATTAATTTCAGATTCCCGACTGCACTTTCTTGATGAATGTGGGCATGCTCCAATGATGGAAAAGCCTGAAGAGTTCAATAATATTTTAAGTGCGTTTCTGGAAGAAGTAAGTCGAGAAAAAGTGGAGGCTTAGATTTAGATACTGGATATGCCTTTATTTTGTTTTAAAGGATTTCAATAATTGGTTTTTAAATTCCAGGTAGTTTACTTCTATTGGTGTTGATTTCTTGTCCTTGGTTTGTATAGATTGGAGGGATTCCGGTATCTTAATTTTTTGACCAAGGATTCGTTCTACCTCCTCTAAAAATTTAGCAGGATGCGCTGTTTCAAAGATTATTCCGAGCGCTTCTGTTTGAAATTCTTCCCGGTATTTTTCCCAGGCTAAATAGCCTACTGCGCCATGGGGATCCATAATATAGTTGTGGGTATGGTAAATTTGCTGTATTGCATTTTCAGTTTCCGTATCTGAAAATGCATACCCCGAAATGTGGCTTTTTACAATGTTCCACGTGGAACTATAGAGGTCCATTATTCGCACAAAATTCGAGGGGTTTCCAACATCCATTGCATTGGATAGGGTAGGCACCGATGGTCGGGGATTATATTTTCCAGAAGATAGATAGTCTGGGACGATATCGTTGGCGTTCGTGGCGGCAACAAAGTGCTGCACCGGCAATCCCATTTTTTGTGCAATTAGCCCTGCTGTTAAATTTCCAAAATTGCCGGAAGGAACGACGAAGACAACGGGTTTCCCCTTTTTATAAACCTGTTTATATGCCTCCCAGTAATAAAATATTTGTGGGATCAGGCGGGCAATATTGATGCTGTTGGCGGAACTCAATTTGATCTCATCTCGCAAGGTTTGATCCAAAAAAGCTTGTTTGACCAGTGCCTGACAATCATCGAAAGTGCCGTTTACTTCAAAGGCATGAATATTATGCCCCAGGGTTGTTAATTGTTTTTCCTGTAGTGGACTAACTTTTCCCGACGGATAAAGGATTACAACCTGAATACCTGGTGTTTGATGGAACCCGGCTGCTACTGCACCACCGGTGTCACCTGAAGTAGCGACCAATATGATAAGGTCCTTATCTGTTTTCTGATTGAAGTAGGCCATTGTCTTTGCCATGAACCGTGCTCCAAAATCTTTAAAGGCTAATGAAGGGCCATGAAAAAGTTCAAGTACAGCGGTTTGCTCATCGAGCATGTTCACCGGGGCGGGGAAGGAAACTGCAGCATCGATTATTTTCTTTAGATCGTCGTCAGGTATTTCGCCATTGAGTAGTGCCTTTGCAACTTGAAAGGCTATTTCCTGAAATTCGTATTTATCCAATTGGGTAATTACTTCCTTTGGTATTTCGGGGATATTCAAAGGCATGAAAAGCCCATTATCAATAGGGAGTCCCTGAAATAAAGCTTCTTTAAAACTGACCTGTAGCGATTTGTTATTGGTACTATAAAGTTGCATGTAAAGTCAAATTATATTCGATGTTCCACGTGGAACATCGATTTAGATTTTAGTAATGATGATTTCTACCCGACGATTCTGCGAACGCAATTCGTCAGTACTGTTATCGGTGATAGGGAATTTTGGCCCTTGTCCAATGGTTTCAATACGGCGTGCTTCTATGGATTTACCAATTAAGAAATTCCGAATAGCTTCAGCCCTTTCCTCAGAAAGTCTAAATAAATCGTCAGGTTGACCTACATTATCCGTATGACCTTCAATGCGGATTTCAAGGGTTGGATTTTCCTGCATTATTGTACTCAGGCGTTCCAATTCAGGATACGAGTTTTTCAGTATGATAGCCTTTGATTGCTGAAAATAAATTGGCTGAAGTTCAATTTTATCATTCACTTCAAGTGGGTCAAGCCAAAGGTCGACTTGGTAGTAATCCTGAAAAAAATAATAGTCGCGTCGGAATAAAACAGTTTCTGTACTTCCTGCAAAGGCGCCCTTTTCCGGGGTAAGTTCGAAGGCAACACCTTTGGGGATTTTCAAAGTGAAGAATCCATCTGAAGAAGTTAGGATATTTTTTGAGCCATTTGCTATGCCATAGCGCACGGTTGTATTGGGTACAATGTCCCTGGTTTTACGATTGAAAATCCGCCCCCGGATGGTGAATTCAGTAGGTTGTGGAGGGGCGATCTGTACCCGAAAAATATCACTGTTTCCATCCCGGTTTGAGGTGAAATAAAGGTAACCCGAAGTCATATTGAAATAGGGTTGGCTATCATCAGCACTGGAGTTTACAGGCTGGACAACACGCACTGGCCTCGACCAATTTTTCCAGGTGTCATCCAGGCGTTTGCTCATGAATATATCATTGCCCCCTGAGCTTTCCCAGCGGTTGGAGGAAAAGAAAAGTGTCGTGTTATCTTCCGATAAATAGGGTGTTGTTTCCCGTTTATCCGAGTTAATCACGGTGCCCAAATGTTGAGGGGCACTCCAAATATTGCCACTTTTGTTGAAGCAGACATATAAATCCATATCACGCGAATCGTGCCGTACCGCGGACAAAATCAATACCTGTCCATCAAAACTCATAGTCAGATTTACATCGGATGTAATCGTATAGTATTCGTCAATTTCGACCGGGGTAGGGTGGTTCCACAAACTATCAACGCGACTAATTAGCGAAAACCCCTTAGCCATATCTCCCTTTTCTGAGAATTGATTGATACAATAAAAGGCATTCGGGTCGGGTGTGATTGCAACAATGCTATTGGGAAGTGCATTATTCAGGGGTTCTCCTGGATGTATCAGGAAGTAAAAATTTGCAGAATCGCCTTCAGTAATCCATACATCCTGATTGAATGACGATGCGACTGGGTCTTTTACAGGCCTACCTGCCAGTTCGGAGTAAATATTGCGAAGCAACCGCTCGTATTTTTCAGTAGGGTATTTCTTGTAAAGGTCAACACTGTCCAGAAAAAGATAGTGATTGAATTCCGGGTAAGCGACCCGGGTAAAATATAGGGTATTACCGTCGCGACTAGGGACGGGAGTGATTTCATCGTATTTAGAGTTAATAAATTCAGGCAGTTTTTCCAATTGGAAATAGGATTCTTGGGCTTGGGTCAGAAAGGGGGAAAAGAAGATAAATACAAAAACGAACTTGCTCATTGCGGGATTTTGATTATGTACAAAGGTACTTGGCGTAGTGATATTTGATATTTAAAGGAAACGTGTTTTTAAAATTAGCCAAATTAAAAAGGGGCTGTTTCCGTATGGTAAACGAAAACAGCCCCTTTTTAAAGGTGCAACAGCGCCACTTAATTCAGCCGTTCATAAATCCCGGCAATGCCTTGGCCACCACCTACACATGCGGTTACCATTCCATATTTTTGGTTCCGCCGCTGCATTTCGTTGAGCAGTTGAACAGATAATTTTGCTCCGGTACAACCAAGTGGATGCCCAAGTGCGATAGCGCCACCATTTACATTGACAAGGTCAGGATTTAGCCCTGCTTCCTGGATCACTGCCAAGGCTTGGGCAGCGAAGGCTTCATTAAGTTCTATTTGCTCAACATCGTCCAGTTTTAGTCCGGCTTGTTTCAACGCCTTCGGAATTGCTGCTACCGGACCAATCCCCATGTACAACGGATCTACTCCAGCAACGGCACAAGCTGCCAAGCGGGCAACCGGTTTTAGCCCAAGTGTCTGCATCATTTCTTCAGACATTACGAGGACAAAAGCAGCGCCGTCTGAAGTTTGCGAAGAATTGCCTGCTGTGACTATACCACCGTTAGCAAATGCTGGGCGGAGTTTGGCCAAGCCTTCCAAGGACGTATCGCGACGAACGCCTTCATCAGTGTCTACCGTGAATTCGCGCTCTTTTCGTTTATCATTTTCAACCCAAACTTCTGTTACGTTGATCGGAACAATGCCGTCAACAAAATTGCCATTGTCAATTGCCGCCGCTGCTTTGGTATGCGAACCCAGCGAAAACGCATCGGCCGCTTCGCGTGAAATGCCATATTTCTGTGCCACGGCCTCTGCAGTAAGACCCATACCAACCAGGTAGTCAGGTGTGTTGGCTGCAATATTGTAATTAGGAGCCAATTTATACCCGGTCATTGGGATTAGGCTCATACTTTCGGCGCCACCGGCAATATAACAGTGCCCCATGCCCGAGCGGATTTTGGCCACAGCGATACTAATCGTTTCAAGTCCGGACGCGCAATAGCGATTTACGGTCATGCCCGGTACGTCTTTACCCAAAGCCCGTACGGCAATCAAACGGCCAATTTGCAAACCTTGTTCTCCTTCAGGGTTGGCACAACCAACAATGACATCATCAACCATTCCTGGTTCAAGCCCGGGAGTCTGTTTGATCAAATGTTGAATAACCTCAATAGCCAGGTCATCGGGCCGTGTACTTTTGAAACCGCCTTTACCGGCTTTACCAACGGCGGTGCGATATCCTGAAATGATATATGCTTCCATATTCGTCGAATATTTTATACGGTATAATTTACCTAAAGTGTTTTTTGTAAAAACATTGTTTCAAAAATTAGTTTCGGAGCGGTTTTCCACTTTCTAACATATGCTGGATACGTTCAAGTGTTTTCTTTTCACCGCATAAACTCAAAAAGGCTTCCCGTTCGAGATCAAGCAGGTACTTTTCCGAAACCTCCTGTGGACTGGTCAAATCACCGCCACAAAGCACCCAGGCAATCTTTTTGGCAATTTTGATATCATGCTCGCTGGCGTAGTTGCCCAACTTCAGGGAGTGCGCCGCAATATAAAGGGCACCCAAACCGGTGCGGCCTAAAACCAGGATATCCTTTCGGGGAATAGGCGTCGTATAGTTGTCGCTAAGTTCAAGCACCTTGGCTTTTGCCTCGCCAATATTTCGGGCCACATTGTAAACAACCTGGTCTTTTCTGGGCAATAAATAACCGTAGTTGAATGCCTGATCTGCAGATGTAGCCACTTGGGCCATTGCGATAGTTTTGAATTTTTCGATCAGCGTTGGAATTTGGACATCACCTTCCCGGCTATATTCATCGGATGCCCGGACTGCAAACTCCTTGGTACCGGCACCTCCGGGAATAAGGCCAACACCCACTTCTACCAATCCGATATAACTTTCTGCGGCGGCCATTACCCCGTCACAATGCATAGCAAATTCACAACCGCCGCCAAATACATAACCTTGCGTAGCCATAACTACCGGCACAGCAGAATAGCGCAGGCGCATTGATGTTTGCTGAAACAGGTTAACGGCCATATTCAACTCATCCCATTCCTGTTGGTAAGCCATCATTGCGATCATCATGAGGTTGGCGCCAACAGTAAAGTTTTGGGCATTATTCCCAATAACCAAACCCTTCCATCCTTCTTCTTCGGCAATACGAACCGATTCGTTCAACCCCCGAAGTATCCCTTCACCAATAGCATTCATTTTAGAATGAAACTCCAGGCAAAGCACACCCTCGCCAATATCATGCAACGTCACTTCTGCATTTTGATACACGGGTTTTTTATCGCGATAGGCATCCAGTACAATAAAAGCATCGCCACCTGGCAAAGGCTCGTACTTCTTGGTAGCCGGGTTGTAACAGGATCGTTTACCATCAGTTGATTTGTAAAAACTGGAGTGCCCTGCAGTTAGCATTTCTTTGACCCAAGGTGCAATTTTTTCCCCACGGGCTTCGGCGGCTGTTACACATTCCTCCACACCAACAAGATCCCAGTATTCGAACGGGCCTTTCTCCCAGGCAAAGCCGGCGCGCAGCGCGTCGTCAATCGCATAAAGCGTATCACTAATTTCCGGAACGCGGTTGGATGCATATGCAAAAAGGCCAAGAAATGAGCGTTGCAACAATTCGGCCCCGTTGTCTGTGCCTTTGAAAATGGCTTTCATCCGGCGGGGCAATTCATCGATTTGCTTGAGCGTATCGAGAATGGGTAACTTCTCCTTTTTCGAAGGTTCGTATTTCAGGGTTTTTAGGTTCAACGCCAGAATAACAGGTCGCCCGCTGGCATCTTTTTCCGCGGTTTTTTCATAAAACCCTTTTCCCGATTTGTTGCCGTAAAACTTATTCTCAAGTAAATAGTTCAGGAATGCGGGAATTTCAAAGGTGTTGATTTGTTCGTCATTCGGGCAGTTTTTACGCATCCCGTCAATAACATGTGCCGCTGTGTCCATGCCGACTAAATCACCCAATCGGAAAGTACCAGTTTTAGGGCGTCCAATCGCGGGGCCGGTGAGTCCGTCTACAGTCGCTATGTCCAAACCAATTTCTTCCGTAAGTTGGAAGATTTTGGCCATTGCATATACTCCCACCCGGTTTGCAATGAAAGCGGGTGTGTCTTTGCAAAGCACAGTCTGTTTGCCCAAAATAATATCGCCAAAGTGCATGAAGAAAGCCGTCACTTCGGGGGCAGTATCCGGAGTTGGAATGATTTCCAACAAACGCATGTACCGGGCAGGGTTGAAAAAGTGCGTACCCAGAAAATGTTTTTTAAAATCCGCGCTGCGTCCTTCCGTCATCAGGTGAATCGGAATGCCGGATGTATTGGAAGAAATCAGGGAGCCTGCACTGCGATACTTTTCGACCTTTTCAAAAACCTGCTTTTTTATATCAAGGCGTTCAACCACCACTTCGATAATCCAGTCGTAGTCTTTAATTTTTGGAAAATCATCCTCAAAATTTCCTACCGTGATTCTGCTGGCAAATTTGTTGTCATAAAAAGGAGCAGGTTTGGCTTTGAGCGCTGTTGCAAGTGCTGCCTGGCCAATCCTGTTGCGGGCTGCTGGTTTTTTTAATTCTGCTTCCTTTAAATCTGGCGGCAAAATATCCAGCATTAGCACTTCCATGCCACAACCGGCAAGATGTGCAGCAATTCCAGTGCCCATGAGGCCAGAACCAAGGACAGCAACTTTTCGAATATGTTTATTGAGCATAATGATGGTAATATAACAATTAGGGTATAACGGATTACAATAGCGAAAGTTCGCTGTGCGAAGGTAGGGTTTTCGGTCTGCAATTTTTAGCGACATCAGGTGGGCGTCGAAATGTTTGGAATACCCTCGGGATTTGTTTGTTATGCAAAACAATCTTGCTCGTTCGCTAAAATCCAACACTGGAATATTCAAAAATGCACGAATCTAAATAATGATGTACCTACATTTAACTTCTAAATTTTCACCTGCCTTTTGAAAAATTAACAAAACACATGAAAATACCGTACAACTCCCGTCTTTTCCGCCTGACTGGAATAATCTTCGGCGTTTTACTATGGTTAGCAAATGCTACCAATCCTCCTACCGGTAAATCCGGTGCGCCGTTTGACGGTCATTGCAACGAATGTCACGGTGGCGGTAATCCAAATGGTTTTGGGGGACAAGTAGATGTTTCCGGCTTACCCTCTACAATTGAACCAAACACTACTTATCCCCTGACAATTACGCTTACACCGACAGCCGGTACGCCGATACGCGGTGGTTTTCAGTTGGTCGTCGTTGATGGCAATAATAGTAATGCCGGCGATTTAACTGCAGGCAATGCTCAAAGTGGCACTGAGTTTTTTAATGGTCGCGAATATCTCGAACATCGGGGTGCTAAGAATTTTACCGGCGGAGGTCCGGCCTCCTGGACGTTTACCTGGAAGTCGCCCATAACCGCTGCGAATAACTCTATCGGATTCTATTTTATTGGAAATTTTACAAATGGCAACAATCAGGATAGTGGTGATTACCCTGTAGATTTTTCGAGTTTTTATAGTTTTAATGGGCTTCCTCCATTAACAGCTTTTATTTCAAATACTACCGACGTGTTATGTACTGGTGGCAATAACGGGAGTGCAACCGTTGAGGCGTCCGGTGGAGCTCAACCATACACGTATTTGTGGTCGAACGGGCAAAACGGGCAAACTGCAATAAACCTGTCTGCCGGTACCTATACGGTCACCGTTACAGGGTCTAGTGGCACTGGAACTGTTACAGCAACGGCATTCATTTCCCAACCGCCAATACTCAATCTTTCTGCTTCCGTTTCAGGTATTTTAACCTGCGTCAATACTTCAGTGACAGCTACCGCAAATGCCTCCGGAGGTACTGGACCCTATTTCTACGAGTGGTCCAATGGCAATACAGGAAACCCGACTCAATTGACCATGCCCGGAAGCCATAATGTGACGGTTACCGATAACAATGGTTGTACAAAAGTTGCCTTCGTTAATGTGAGTAGCAATCTCGTTGTGCCCAATGTTGAAGCAGGCCCCGGTGCCAGTCTTACCTGTAACCAACCAACAGCAACATTAAATGGAGCTGGTTCATCAGCAGGGCCAACGTTTAGTTATTTATGGACCGCTTCAAATGGAGGAAATATTGTTTCCGGCGCCACCACACTGACTCCGTTGGTTGATGCAGCCGGGCTTTACACGCTGGTGGTGACTAACGCAACCAATGGCTGTACCTCTTCCGACAATACCACAGTAACACAAGGTACCCAACCACCAACTGCAATGACATCCGGCGATACGCTTACTTGCACCATGGCTACAGGTATTGTTTCTGTGAGTACGAATGCCAGTCAACCCCAATTTAACTGGGCGGGTCCCAACGGTTTTACATCTACAGAGCAAAACCCGGCAGTAACCATCATCGGTACATACACGGTTACAATAACGGACCAGGCATCCGGTTGTACAAACACCGCTACTGCAACAGTAGCGGAAAACACGACTGCGCCTTCTGTTTCGGCAACAGGTGATACCATTACATGCGCAACACCGTCAGTGACTATTTCGGCTACTTCCGGAACATCGGGTGTTACTTATGCCTGGACAGGACCAAATAATTTTAGTTCAAATCAGCAAAACCCAAGTGTAAGTGTCGCAGGTACCTATGTGGTAGTAGCAACCGACCCAGCCAACGGCTGTACTGATTCTGACACCACTATGGTTGCTCAAAATAATGCTCCTCCCTTGGGATCAGTCTTAGCGGAGCAACTTACGTGCGCGGATACACTTGCACAAATAACCACGACAACGAATGCCAATCCGGCCAGTTTTGCCTGGGCCGGACCTGGAGGGTTTACGTCCAATCTTCAAAATCCGGAAGTAAATATGCCCGGAAATTATACCGTGACCATTACCAATGGCGCTAATGGTTGTACTACAACTGCCGTTGCAATGGTTACCCAAAATATTAATGCCCCAACGGCAAGTGCAACTGTACCCGGCAATCTGAATTGCCAGGTCAGTTCACTTCAGATTAATGGAACAACTTCGTCACAAGGGGCAAATTTTCAATATTTATGGACGACAACAAACGGCAACATTACAGCAGGCGCCACTACATTGACCCCAACTGTAGACGCCGCCGGAGATTATACGTTGCGAGTAACTAATTCAAACAATGGATGTACAGCCACCACTTCGGTTACCCTCATGGAGTCGCCACCTGTAGTAATTGCCACATCTGTGCTCAATAACGTGCTTTGCAATGGCGGCGCAGATGGAACAGCAACAGCTTCCGGCACTGGTGGATCCGGGAATGGTTACTCCTATCTCTGGTCTTCCGGAGCCAATACAGATACTGCGGATGCATTATCGGCCGGTACCTACATGGTAACGGTAACCGATAGTGAAAACTGCACGTCTACTGCTTCGGTAACGATAACACAACCGGCAGTGTTGAATGCCAATGCCACAGCAACCGGAGAAACCAGTCTTGGCGCTTCAGATGGAACGGCTACCGCTGCGCCAAGTGGAGGAACCACACCATATACCTATTTGTGGAGTACCAGCGGTACTACCGAAATGATCAGTGGCCTGGCGCCTGGAAATTATACGGTTACCATTACAGATAACAATGCCTGCACTGCGGTGCAAACTGTAACAGTCAATAGTTTCAACTGCACTATTTCCGCAACAACTGCTGTAACGAATGTAAGTTGCAATGGTGCTGCCGATGGTAGCGCAACAGCCAATGTTTCCGGTGCGGCACAACCAGTTACCTTCCTTTGGTCGAATGGCGACACAACAGCAACTTCCAGCAACCTGGCTCCCGGAACGTATACTGTCGCTATTCTGGATGCTAATAATTGCCCGGCGGAGCTTTCGGTGCAAATAACCAGCCCGGCTGTTTTATTGGCTAATGCTTCAGCAACTCCCGAAACCGGAATTGGTCTGAACAACGGAACAGCCACCGCTCAACCAACAGGTGGAACCTCACCATACATTTATATGTGGAGTAATGGCTCGACGATGCAAACCATCACCGGGTTGGCGCCAGGGCCATACACTGTGACGGTCACCGATGATCACGATTGCACAGTAGTTCGCACGGTGACTGTAAATGCCTTCAACTGTAATTTGGGTGGTTCAATATCAACTGCCAATATTTCCTGCAATGGTGGAAATAATGGGCAGGCTACTGCAGTAACAACCGGGGGAACAGCGCCTATCAGTTATAGCTGGTCGAACGGCGATACAACGCAAACAACAATGAATTTGGCAGTAGGCACCTACACGGTTACAGCCACAGATGCAAACGGGTGTGAAACAGTTTCCTCCGCAACAATTACTGAACCGCCGGTTTTGCAAGCCGATATTGCCGATGTGATTCCTACCTCCTGCCCGGAAAGTCAGGATGGATCGGCTTCTGTGGTGATTCTTGGTGGTACTGCGCCATACCAATTTATGTGGCCTAATGGTTCAGGTGGTCAAAATTTGGCAGTGGGTACCTATATTGTTTCTGTTACAGACGCTAATGACTGCACCACTACAACAACAGCAACCATTACGTCCAACGATACCATTGCCCCCGGCATCACTTGCCCGTCTGCGGCGTTGATTTTTTGCTTTGGCGCTTCGGTACAATTTACCCCGCCACCCGTATCCGATAATTGTGCACTGAATGGCGCAACTCCCGAATTGATTGCCGGCCTTCCAAGCGGGTCGACATTTCCGGTAGGTGAAACAGTACAAGTTTATCAGATAAAAGATGTTTCAGGGAATACAGCAACTTGCTCTTTCTCCATCGTAGTCGGACCGGCCATTGAGCTTAAACTCGACAGCGTGAAGGCGGATATAGGCAATGCAGGCCTTGGCAGCATCGATGTAACTGTTAGTGGTGGTACCGGAACGTTGATCTACTCCTGGGAAAAAGATGGTGTTCCTTTTGCCGATACCGAGGATCTGACCGGTTTGCAGGCTGGCGTTTATACACTCATGGTAACGGATGAAAACGGATGTACCCAAACACTGATGCCAGTAGTGGTCGACAATACCGTTGGAACAAGCACGCCCTTTGAATCGGCTTGGGTGCGCATTGTTCCAAACCCGGCAACCCAAACCTTCCGCCTTGAAATGGACGGTGTACAACCGATGGCCATGCAATTTTTTAATATGCAAGGCCGCCTGCTGCGTACGCTGAAAGCAGCTGAATGGGCTGGTGAAATTGATATTACGGAATTACCGACAGGAATGCATTTTCTGCGGATACTCGATCAAAATGGCAATTCTTTAATGATTAAGTGGATAAAAGCGGACTAATTACTGTTGGCGCATTATTCTCTGATTTAATTCATAAAACGGATCGTATTTCCGGCACTATTTTAGACTTCAAAGGTTGGAAATAGTGGCGCCGGGTACGATCCGTTTGTTATTTTCGTTTAATGCCTGGGCACTAAATCCAGTGCAAAAAAATTATTTAACCAGTCCGATCCGATGATTTCCCCGATATTTACAGCCCTGTAATTTCTATCGTCAAATCTATCATTCATAATTTACCGCCTAAATGGAAGAGAAAAAGCGCCGACCGCGCATCCAAAAACCGTCTCAAGAAAACCCGCTGAAAGAGCGGCCCAGATCAACTGATTCCGGCGATGAAACGAATCGCGAAGAATCCAATAAAGAACGTCAACCCTGGCAAGACCGAAATCGCCCCTACGAAGACCGTAAAAAGTGGGATAATGATCGCCGCCCTTATGACCGGGAACGCAAACCCTGGCAGGATCGTAACCAAGGTGGCGGTGAACGCAAACCCTGGCAAGATCGAAATCAAGGTGGTGGCGAACGCCGGCCCTGGCAGAATCGCGAAGGTGGTGGTGGCGAACGCCGTCCTTGGCAAGATCGCGAAGGTGGTGGTGGCGAACGCCGTCCCTGGCAAAATCGCGAAGGTGGTGGCGAACGTCGGCCTTGGCAAGACCGCAATCAAGGCGGTGGTGGATACCGCAAACCCTATGACCGGAGTGGTGGCGGTGGTTATGGAAAAAAGCCTTTCGGCAAACGCCCGTTTAAAAAGAAAGAAGAATTCCAGGTTGAACGACTTCCAAAACCCGGCCTTCCATCGGGTGTCGAAATGCCGCTGAATAAATACCTGGCACACTGCGGCCTGGCTTCCCGCCGCAAAGCAGTGGAATTTATTGAAAAAGGACTCGTTACGGTAAATGGTGAGGTTAAGATGGAACCATACTACCGGATACAAGCAGGCGATGTGGTGACTTGTGAAGGGCATGAAATGAAGGTTCAGGAACGAAAAATTTACCTCCTGCTCAACAAGCCTAAAGGGATTATCACCACGACTGATGATGACCGCGGGCGTGCAACTGTACTCGATATTGTCGACCCACATTATCCCGAACGAATTTACCCGGTTGGCCGGCTCGACCGCGATACAACGGGGCTTCTCCTCATCACGAATGATGGTGAACTGGCTGCGAAACTGACTCATCCAAGCCAACACGTTCAGAAACAATACCGTATTGGCATTGATAAACCACTTAGCAAGTCCGATTTTGAGCGTATCGAAAAAGGCGTGGAATTGGATGACGGGGTGTTGCATGTCAACTGGGTCCGGTTTTCTGAAGAACAACCCAACCACGATGTGATTGAACTGGAAATTGTGGAAGGTCGTAACCGGGTAGTGCGTCGCTTGTTTGAGGCACTGGGCTACCGGGTGCGCAAACTGGACCGGTTTTATTTTGCCGGCCTGACGAAACGGGAACTTCAGCGCGGCTCCTTCCGGGAACTGACTCAACGCGAAATCACGATGCTCAAACATTTTACCGGCCACCCATCTACCGGTAAAAAACAAGAAGAAGAGCCGGACGCCGAGGATAATTCGGCAGAAAATACAGACAATTAAAATATTCAGGCATAAAGAGCCGGTGGTTGTGCAAACCACCGGCTCTTTTTATCCGTTATAACACCAATCTATTTTTATACAAAACATAATATTGCCATGAAAACAAATAGAAATTGGTTCCAATTATTCTTGCTGACACTTTGTTTCTCCAGCCTGGGCTTTCATGTCGCTCAAGCGCAAATGATAGAAGACGGCGTCCGGTTTGGTCTAAAACTTGGCATTGACGGCACAAACCTATACGACGACGCCAAGGCAAAAGACCGGGATGGCCGAATTGGATTTACCGGAGGGGTATTTGCAAAAATCCCGCTTGGCCAACGCAGCAGTTTTGCCCTTCGTCCCGAACTTCTCATCGCTACCAAAGGCGCGAGCTACCAACGGGATAGTTTCGTTTCGTCCTTAAAATTCGCATACATTGAATTGCCGGTTTCACTGGAATTTAACCTGAGTTTGCTAAACATACATGGTGGTTTGCACGCCAGTTTATTGGCCAACTCCAATGGTAAATTCACCGATGAAAATGGTAACCCGATTACATTTGATAAAAATGATTTGCAAAGTCTTGACTTTGGCTGGCATCTTGGCGCGGGCCTCGATCTTGGCAATATCGGATTACACTTCAGAATATCGCGTGGGCTTAGTAAAATTAACGGGGGGCAGACGATCGATGAACTAGTCGGAAACCTGAAAAATTCAGCATGGTCGTTAACCTTTGCTTACGGGTTTTAGGATAGCACACTTCCAGGCGCCCCGTTTCCCAACAACATAACAATTGATTTAATGGCTCGAATTCAGGCTGACTTTCTGGTTCTTGGCTCCGGAATTGCCGGACTTACTTTTGCTATCAAAGCCGCAAAAGCACACCCCAATCGTAAAGTCCTCGTGCTGACCAAAACAGACGAAGGCGAAAGCAATACCCGTTATGCACAAGGCGGAGTGGCCGCAGTGTGGAATCATAAAACGGATACCTACGAAAAGCATATCGCCGATACCCTGGATGCCGGTGATGGCTTGTGCGATCGCCAGATTGTTGAAATTGTTGTAGAGGAAGGTCCCCAACGCGTACAGGAAATTATCGACTGGGGCGCCCGGTTCGACAAAGAAAAAGGCTCGGATTCCTATGATCTGGCCCGGGAGGGCGGACATTCGGAAAAACGTATTTTACACTACAAAGACCTGACCGGCTGGGAAATGCAACGCACGTTGATGGAAGAGGCCGACCGGTATCCGAATATTGAAATTCTGGAACACTATTTTGCGCTCGACCTGATCACGCAACACCATTTGGGTTACATGGTGATTCGGGTGACGCCCGGCATTGAATGTTATGGTTGTTATGCCCTGAATAAACAAAATGGCGAAATTGATACTATCCTTTCCAGAGCAACCATTTTATGTACAGGTGGTGGTGGACAGGTGTACAAATCAACTACCAACCCGATAATTGCAACCGGCGATGGAATCGCTATGGCCTATCGGGCGAAAAGCCGGGTGGGCAATATGGAGTTTGTTCAATTTCACCCAACGTCCTTGTATAATCCCGCCGGTGAAAATCCCTCCTTTTTAGTGTCTGAGGCAGTACGTGGTTTTGGCGCTATTTTAAAAACAGCGGAAGACGAGGAGTTTATGCACTTGTATGACGAGCGATTGTCGTTGGCGCCACGCGATATCGTTGCGCGTGCAATTGATGCCGAAATGAAAAAACGCGGTACCGATTGCATGTACCTCGATTGCCGGCATTTGGATAAAGAAGCCTTCACGGCCCATTTCCCCACGATTTATGAAAAATGCCTGAACCAGGGTATCGACCCGATGCGCGATCTGATTCCGGTAGTTCCGGCATGTCACTATCTCTGCGGCGGTGTTGCGGTGGATGCCAATGGCCGAAGCAGCATTCATCGCTTGTATGCCGCAGGTGAGTGTTCGTCTACCGGCCTGCATGGAGCGAATCGTCTTGCATCCAACTCGCTCTTGGAAGCTATGGTTTTTGCACACCGGATATTCCAGGATACGGAAGATAAAATTGCCAATTGGTCCTTTGCGGAAAATGTACCTGACTGGAATGCCGAAGGCACTACCGAGCCCTCCGAAATGGTTTTGATCACCCAGAGTATAAAGGAACTGAAAGAAATCATGTCCTACTACGTGGGTATCGTCCGTTCCAATGTTCGTCTGAAACGTGCGCTCGACAGGCTCTATTTGTTGTACCAGGAAACTGAAGATTTGTATAAAACTACCACGATCAGCCCGCAACTGATGGAATTGCGCAACCTGATCACAATCGCTTACCTGATCACCCGATCGGCTACACACCGGCAGGAAAGCAGGGGCTTGCATTACACCACGGACTATCCGGGCCAATTGCCGTTTATAGAAAATTCGGTGTTGTAGTAGTAGCCAATTAGCTTTTTACATATTCCGCCGGTATTGCCCGCCAACTTCAAAAAGGGCATTAGTGACCTGTCCCAAGGAGCAGTACTTCACGGCTTCCATTAATTCGGAGAAAATATTTTCGTTGTGGATAGCGGCTTGTTGTAAGCGGCGCAAGGCCTCTTTCGCTTCGGAACTGTTTGTCGCGTGCAAATTTTTCAACGTCTGAATTTGGTCTTCCTTTTCCTCCGTTGTCGCACGGATCACCTCTTTGGGTAGTATTGTCGGCGATCCTTCTTTGCTTAAGAAAGTATTCACCCCTACAAGCGGCAGTTCTCCAGTGTGTTTCAGGGTTTCGTAGTACAAACTTTCCTCCTGGATCTTACCGCGTTGGTACATGGTTTCCATCGCACCGAGCACGCCACCGCGTTCAGTGATCCGGTCAAATTCGGCCAGTACGGCTTCTTCCACCAGGTCGGTTAGCTCCTCAATGATGAAAGAACCCTGTAACGGATTTTCATTTTTAGCCAGTCCCAACTCCTTGTTGATGATCAATTGAATAGCCATGGCGCGTCGCACCGATTCCTCGGTGGGTGTAGTGATTGCCTCGTCGTAGGCGTTGGTATGCAGCGAATTGCAATTGTCAAAAATGGCATACAGTGCCTGAAGGGTAGTGCGGATATCGTTGAAAGCGATTTCCTGTGCGTGTAGCGAGCGGCCTGAAGTTTGAATATGATACTTCAGCATTTGGCTCCGTTGATTCGCTTTGTATTTCCAACGCATTGCTTTTGCCCAAATACGGCGAGCCACCCGGCCGATAACGGCATACTCAGGATCCACGCCGTTGGAGAAAAAGAAAGAGAGGTTGGGTGCAAAATTATCTACATGCATCCCACGCGATGCGTAATACTCCACAAACGTAAAACCATTGGCAAGGGTAAAAGCCAACTGCGATATCGGGTTGGCGCCCGCTTCGGCGATGTGGTAACCGGAAATGGAAACAGAATAAAAATTCCGGACGTTGTTTTTGATAAAATATTCCTGCACATCACCCATGACCCGAAGGCTGAATTCGGTACTGAAAATACAGGTATTCTGTGCCTGATCTTCCTTTAAAATATCAGCCTGCACGGTGCCCCGTACAGCCGACAGTGCACGGGCCTTAATGGTTTGGTAGGTTTCTTCAGGAAGCACCTCATCGCCGGTAAGTCCCAGCAACATCAGTCCCAGTCCATTGTTTCCTGTCGGGAGGGTATCGGCGTTATACCGGGGTCGGGCCAGACCGCGGTCGTCGTATTTTTCTTTCAACTTTGCCTCCACCTGCGCTTCGAGGCCGTTTTCCCGAATATACTTTTCGCACTGTTGATCGATGGCCGCATTCATAAAAAATGCCGCTACCGTGGCAGCTGGGCCATTGATCGTCATCGATACCGAAGTTTTCGGATCGCAGAGGTCAAAGCCCGAATACAGTTTTTTGGCATCATCCAGGCAGCAGACCGACACGCCGGAGTTGCCGATTTTTCCATAAATATCAGGGCGATAGTCGGGGTCTTCGCCGTACAAGGTGACTGAGTCGAAAGCTGTGCTCAGGCGTGCCGCCGGCAAACCTTGCGACACGTAGTGAAACCGTTTGTTGGTGCGCTCCGGTCCGCCCTCACCGGCAAACATCCGGGTTGGATCTTCACCCTCGCGTTTGAAGGGGAAAACACCGGCTGTGTAGGGATATTCACCAGGAACATTTTCCTGAAGCCTCCATTGCAAAATGTCGCCCCAGTCTTGAAACCGGGGAAATGCGACCCGGGGGATTCGGGTATGCGACAAACTTTCGGTGTAGGTTTTTACCCGCACTTCCTTGTCGCGCACGGTGTAGACGTATTCGTCGGCAGCATAGGCGGCCTTGAGGGCGTCGTGTTTTTCGAGGATGCGTTTGCAGCGCCAGTCGAGTTGGGCTTCCAGTGTATTGTAATCCTGTTCCAGTTTATTGACCAGTGTAACAGTGCCTGAGTCAGCGGGTGACTTCGAGTCACCCGCTGACTTGTTCAAATGCTCGATGGCGTTTTTCAAACTCCACAGTTTTCGGGCTATTTCAACTTGTTCCTCCACCTGTTTATCATAGTGCCGATTGCTTTCGGCGATTTCCGAGAGGTATCGGGTGCGTTGTGGAGGGATAATGAAAATTTTCTCCGACATCTCGTCGGTTGCCTTGAAACCGGATTTGAAATCGGCACCGCATTTTTCCACCAGCACATCCATGATCCGGCGATACAGTTGGTTCACGCCGGGGTCGTTGAACTGGCTGGCAATACAACCAAACACCGGCATATCGTCGACGGCTACATCCCAGGCGTTGCTATTGCGCTGCACCTGTTTGCGAACATCGCGGAGTGCGTCCAGCGCACCGCGTTTGTCGAACTTGTTGATGGCTACCAGGTCGGCAAAATCGAGCATATCGATCTTCTCGAGTTGGGTAGCGGCACCAAACTCGGGCGTCATTACGTAGAGCGACAGGTCGCTGTGATCGATGATTTCGGTATCGCTTTGCCCAATACCACTGGTTTCCAGGATAATCAGGTCGAACTGAGCTGCTTTGAGAATTTGCACAGCCGATTGCACATATTTGGACAAGGCCAGATTGCTCTGCCGGGTAGCCAACGAGCGCATGTACACTCGGGGATTATTGATGGCATTCATGCGAATGCGGTCGCCAAGCAGAGCGCCGCCAGTCTTGCGCTTGGACGGATCAACCGAAACAATGGCCAGGGTTTTGTCCTCAAAATCAAACAGGAAGCGGCGAACCAATTCATCGACCAAAGAGGATTTTCCAGCGCCGCCGGTACCTGTGATACCCAGCACCGGTACTTTATGCTGACCACTGCCGGGGGGAGTTAATTTAGGGGCAACTTCTTTTTCAAAATACTCCGGATCATTTTCAGCGACAGTGATCAGCCGGGCCACAGCGCCGGGGTCTTTTTTCTGAAAGCGGGTCATTTCACCGTTCAAACCTGCGCCCATTCCGATAGGGGTATCGCACTGCTGCAGCACATCGTTGATCATACCCTGCAAGCCCATCGAGCGGCCGTCGTCGGGGTGGTAAATGCGGGTGATGCCATAGGCCTGTAACTCTTCAATTTCAGCGGGGAGGATGGTGCCGCCGCCGCCGCCAAAAATTTTGATATGGCCGGCTCCTCTCTCCCGAAGCAAGTCGTACATGTATTTGAAGAATTCCATGTGGCCACCCTGATATGAAGTAATGGCAATGCCTTGCACATCTTCCTGAATAGCACAGTCGACAATCTCCTGCACCGAACGGTTGTGCCCCAAGTGGATGATCTCGGCGCCGGTGCTCTGCATGATGCGGCGCATGATGTTGATGGCAGCATCGTGCCCATCGAACAAACTGGCAGCGGTAACGAGGCGGATTTTATGTTTCGGTTGGTAAGCCGGTGGATTTTTCATGGTGGTGTGGTTAGGTATGGCCTGGCAATTGCAATTTGCCAATTATTTTGCCAGGAAATAAAATAAACACCTGTTTCCAAGCAAAGGTGGTGCGAATAGGTAAATTGCGGAATTTGATTTGGAATTTACCGTGCAAAGATACGGGTATTGGCGCGGATAGGAAAGGGAGAAATTCAGATGTTCAACTGGCAGATTTGATGGTTTTGATCAATTTAATAAGTGTTTTTACAGCAAAATAAGCGCAAACAAGCGCGCCAATGGCTGCGAGCACACCCATAATAGCGAAGTCTAATAAGAAGCCGCCGACAGCCCATATCACCAGGCCATAACAAACCAATAGGAGTAAGAGGAAGAAAAAGATCAAAAGAGCGATTTTGACCCCCTTTTCTGGGCTGGCAGGTGCCCCCCTTTTCTGGATGTGCCGGGTTTTTATCAGTTTTTTTACAGAAGGCAAATTCACGCATTTAGTCCACTTCCAGCCAATTGCTATTTTCCGACCCTGAAATTCAGTTGTTTCCTGTCGAATCAAATCATAAATTTCTGCTCTTGTACAACATAAAACAGGAATGGTTGCAATCGACAGTAATCCAATAAGCAACAAGAAAAGCAGTAAAAAATGCGTACGTCCGGCAAAGCTATTCATAGTAGAAATTGTCAGTTTGAAATAAAAACGCAAGCGTTTAAAATTTGCTGCTGCCGGCCAATTGCTGTTCGTCGGTTATTAGGTGAGTTGCGCCGGCCTGAAAATTACACTCTGGTTGAGCACTTGCGCAAGGAAGAGCATGTATTTGAAAAAGTACATACTCCCCTAGATAAGACGCCATTGAAAAGCCAAATGTCCTTTAGTTCGATCAGCGTATCAGGGTTACATCCCCTGAAAAGGTTACTTGTTGACCGGTTTCCAGCGCGATCGTTATTGCGTATACATATACACCAGGTGGGCAGCTTGTTGCCCGCCAATTCCCATCCCATCCCTGCTGTCCATCGGCGGAAAAATTTTCCTTCCGGAAGATCAGCGCACCCCACCGGTCATAAATTTCCATACGAACAACTTGCTGTACACCGGTTGAAGCAAAGACGCCAAATACCTGATTTGATCCTGGACTTAATGGCTTGAAAACATTTGGAATGTAAACCGAGACATCCTTAACCCAAACGGTAGTTTGGCCCAGCAACGAACAGCCATTTTGGTCCTGCACATTCAATGTATAGGTTGTTGTTTCCAGGGGGTGGGCGAAGGGATTGGCACAGGTTGGACAGTTAAGACTTTCCACGGGCGTCCACTTAAAATCTACGACGTTATTGCTGGTTTGGGGTGTCAGGGCGATCGTCTGCCCAAGGATAATGTTCGTATCCGGGGGCATTTGAAGAGCGATGGAATCAGCCTGTTCCAGGGTGACCGTCTCGTTTTTTTTACAGCCGATCGAATCGAGAATCTGTACGGTATAAATTCCAGCGGGCAAGTTGTCAAACCGGGGCGCTGTCTGAAAATGAGTTCCGTCGAGGCTGTACGTGAATTCCGGAGCAGCGTCAATTATCTCGATTGAACCATCCCTTTCATCAAAACAGCTGGGGTCCTCCCATTGCAGGCTCAAATCCGGAAATTGCTTTAAATAAAGGATAATTTGGTGGGTAGAATCGCAACCGTTTTGGGCATTGAAACTTTGCTGGTAGACGCCGCTGTTGCTAACCCAGTTGCCAAAAATAAGTAGGGAATCTCCCTGGCAAATGGTTTGGTTTTCGGAGGTCTGAAGGTTTGGCAGGATGGTGAGGATAATTTGGTGGGTAGAATCGCAACCGTTTTGGGCATTGAAACTTTGCTGGTAGACGCCGCTGTTGCTAACCCAGTTGCCAAAAATAAGTAGGGAATCTCCCTGGCAAATGGTTTGGTTTTCGGAGGTCTGAAGGTTTGGGAGGAGGGCGAGGATAATTTGGTGGGTAGAATCGCAACCGTTTTGGGCATTGAAACTTTGCTGGTAGACGCCGCTGTTGCTAACCCAGTTGCCAAAAATAAGTAGGGAATCTCCCTGGCAAATGGTTTGGTTTTCGGAGGTCTGAAGGTTTGGCAGGATGGTGAGGATAATTTGGTGGGTAGAATCGCAACCGTTTTGGGCATTGAAACTTTGCTGGTAGACGCCGCTGTTGCTAACCCAGTTGCCAAAAATAAGTAGGGAATCTCCCTGGCAAATGGTTTGGTTTTCGGAGGTCTGAAGGTTTGGCAGGATGGTGAGGATAATTTGGTGGGTAGAATCGCAACCGTTTTGGGCATTGAAACTTTGCTGGTAGACGCCGCTGTTGCTAACCCAGTTGCCAAAAATAAGTAGGGAATCGCCCTGGCAAATGGTTTGGTTTTCGGACGTCTGAAGGTTTGGGAGGATGGTGAGGATAATTTGATGGGTAGAATCGCAACCGTTTTGGGCATTGAAACTTTGCTGGTAGACGCCGCTGTTGCTAACCCAGTTGCCAAAAATAAGTAGGGAATCGCCCTGGCAAATGGTTTGGTTTTCGGAGGTCTGAAGGGCAGGCAAAATTCCAGTCTGGATCAGGATGGTTGAATCACAACCAGTCGATAAAGGGATAGTAAATACGCTGCTCGCTCCTGCCAAAATTTCTATGCCGTTCCACCAAAAACTGGTACCCGGGCAAAGCGCGGTATCGATAGTTGTAAACACCGGAATCCCAATTTCCACCCGGATAGAATCGGAGCTGTAACAACCCAACGCCGTTTTGGCGAGCAACTGGTAGGTCACCGAATTGCCGGGCATGGCCACCGGATTGGGGCAATCGCTACAGGAAAGCCCGGAAGCCGGTGTCCAGAAGTATTCCACAAACCCGGGAACCTGAAAGGACAACGCAGCGCCATCACATAAAAATGTATCTACTCCCAGATCAATCACCGTGCTGGAATCAAGATGGACGTTGACCGTATCAGTATGGATTTGGCCGCACCAATCGAGGGTTTCCACCCAGTACTGCCCGGGTGTATAAACTGTTTCCTGCTGCTCTTCTGAAAAAGTGGACCATCGGTAAGATGTAAAACCGTCACCGGCATCAAAGGTCCAAATGCCATTCTGGCAAACCTCGATATCCGGACCGAGGTCGAGAACCGGTAAGGTTGGTGTTGAAAACGAGGCGCTATT
The DNA here is from genome assembly GCA_020636075.1 of Lewinellaceae bacterium. Classification (GTDB taxonomy): domain Bacteria; phylum Bacteroidota; class Bacteroidia; order Chitinophagales; family Saprospiraceae; genus M3007. The sequence goes on from JACJYO010000005.1 coordinate 407,115, forward strand.
ATTTGAATAATCACATTCCAGAACGCCTGTTACTGGCAAGCCTGTTGCCAGCTGAAAGGGCAAGGGTAAGCTGCCATTATCATTTACAATAATAACAATTTGGCTCGACCATTGCACCGGTATGCTGAGGTCCATTTTTGTGCAATGCGCTGCAGGAATGTTGGTTGGCAGAACCGGTGTAACCGGAAGTCGGCTGGCTCCATTCACTGCCGGATCACCCAGATACAATTGAAGCGGGGTGCCTGCGGGCAAGGAAGCATCCCCCTGGTTACAGATGTTGAGTTTGATCAAAAGTGAATCGCCCAGGCAAGACACAGTTTCAACATTGATGCTTGCATCCGGTAAAGGGAGGTAAGGGTTATACTCCGTATCCAGAAAGGGTTGTTGTGCTAAAAACTGGTTGAATGGCCGTTTCCCGGAGCCTAACCCCGGCAGTTCGAGGTGTGGGGATTGCTGTGTTTTGGGTATGCTCAGGTCATCGTTGACATTCAGCATAAAATAACTGAACTGATTCCAAACCGGGCGTGCAGCCAGCCAGGGGCCGCCGGTAAGCGGATCGGATTCGAAAACCCACAACCGTCCGGAGCCTGCTCCTGCCGGTGGAACTCCGGGATTGGCATGTCCTGTAATAGCGATCTCAGCCTGGCCATCGTTATCCAGATCAGCAACTACCGGGTATTCATCGATGGTGCCTGAACCCATGGGAAACTGCATCCAGTTGCGCGCGCCGTCAACACCTGGAGGGTAAGGGAGCGCGCCGCCATATAGAACCCGCAGGCCATCCTGGTCGCGGAGCAAAATTTCCGGTCGATGGTCGTTATTGAGATCGAAGGTGGACACGCCAAGGCTGCCGGATAAATCGGCTGACAATTCAATCCACCACCAGGGTTCAGTCGGGGTAAGTATGGCTTTGTTCAGGTTAAAACAAACCAGGTAGTTTCCGCAGGAGGTGAGCATTTCGGGATAATCCTGCGCAGCGCCACTCAGTTTGTCGTCGTAAACATTGGCAACCGCAACCATACCGCCCCCGCGCGTCGACGTGAAGGGATATTCAAAAAAACGCACCAGCCCGGTTTTGTTCCAAACATACACACCATGTTGATTGCCGCGTCGGCCGGATACCAGGACATCCAGATTCCCGTCCAGGTCGATGTCTGCTACTGAAGTATAACCATCCGAAAAAAGCTGGTTGGGTGCCAGGTTATTCAAATCCAACTGGGCCTTAATTTGTACCGGATCACCATCGACCACACTCAAATCGACGGAGTAAATCACATTTCCGGCGGCAATTTCAAGTCCGTCACAATCCGGGTCGCCGCCGCAGTCTATGGGTTTGAGCAGGTCGGCAGCCACCGGGCTGCTGGTAAATTGTGTGGTCACCGTAGTATTGATCCGGCCGTATGGCGACAGATTGGGCCCGCTTAGCCGCAGTAATTGCGGGGACGCCGGATTGGAAAAATCAAACTTGAAAACCTGCATGCCTGCGTAAATTTCCGAAATCCCGTCCTGGTCAAAATCGGCCAGAAAGGGCCGTTGCCCCCAATTATCCACGGTTTGATCGGATGTCAACCACAGTGCCATGGCCGGGTTGGCCCCCGGCTGAAATTGGGTGAATACCCGAATAAACTGGTCGGCGCAGGCCACGATCAGTTCAGGTATCCCGTCGTGGTTCACATCGCCGACCACCGGGAAGTTCACCGGGCGGATCAAGACATTGCCCGGGATTGACAACATATCCGGTGCGGCATTATTTGCCCCATCGCCACGAAAGATCAGCAGTGTATTGCTCAGGTCATTGTTCGCGCCTGGCTCGCCCTGAAATACGATGACCTCCGGGATGGTATCCTTGCCCGGATTTAAGTTGGCTACAATTGGCGTCGAGATGGTGTTCACATTAAGTGCATCACTGTTCCAGGCCAGCCGGCCGGTGAGACCTTTGCTGAGGGTGTCGGTGGTGTAACAATCGGGCAGCTCCGATTGGCAAGGGCAATCGGAAACGTCGAAACAATCCACATAACCGTCGCCATCGTCATCAATCCCGTTGTCACAAAATTCATTGCAGTGTACCACCTCGCACAAGCGTGTTTTTTCAACCGCTGCCGGGGTGAGTTTCAAGGGATAATTCTGAATCAGAAGCGGCGGTGGTGCTACCGGTGTTGGGCTCAGGTTGGTAATTTGCGTGCTGAAGTTTATCGGGCTGAGGATAGCGGTATCAACCATGCCGCATAAGGGCGAATAGTCAAAATCCAGATTCAGCCGCATTAAAACGGAGGTTTTTTCCGGCAGGGAGAAACCTCCGGAAACAGCATAGAGATACTGGTCCTTTATCAGGGCATCCATGCCGGCAAAGTCTTTTTGAAACTGGAGTATTTTGGTGCCGAGGTAATTGCCTTGTTTATCCAGCGTGGTCATTAGATACTTGATAATACTCGGCGAAAGGATTCTGTTACTGGAGGCCAACCAATAACCAGTTGGCAGAACCTGTAAATTAAAAACTTCTCCGTTTGCATATCCCACATTGAACATTTTGGATTTAAACCAGCGGGTCCAGATTTCCTGCCCGTTCAAGTCAGTTTTCAGGATAACCACCTTATCCACACTAAAATACCCAACCATCACCAGGGCATCGCCATCGACCTGGATATCACAAAAACGGCCCAACGTTTCTGCACCGGGCCAGGCATATTTTTTCGACCAAAGCAAATTACCGTCTGCGCTGAAACAGGCTAATCCAAATTGCTCACTCCCTGTGTTTTGATTGGGTTTTACAAAGCCTGCAATGTACACCCGGTCTCCATGCGTTACGCTGGCATAGCCATAGGGAACATCGGCGTTGGAGTACACTTGTTGCGAAAGCACATCGCCGGTAAGCGGGTCAAATCGGTACAAAAACGTTTCGTCGGCAGGCAATGCAGGCCGTTTAATCATTCCATTTACCCAATATTCATGGGTGGTTGGATGTTCTAAGGCCAGCCGAGTGGACATGCCCGAATTAAAATCGAGGCGTTTGCTCCAAGTCATTTTTCCCAGTACCGGGTCGAATTTGAAAATCGCAAAATTGAGATATTGTGTCGGAGCAGGATAAGTCGAGATTAATCCTATTGCACTGTTGTCGTGGGTTGGGGCCAGCTCGATCAAATGATTATATTGCGGTTCCTCTACCAACCAGGTATTCAGCACCGAACCATCAGGGGCCAGGTGCGACATACATTCATTCCAGTTGTATAACAGGCCCCCGGCCAGCAAGCTGCCATCGGTGAGCGCTTCCAACTCCATCCAAAGAAAGCGGTCCTCGGAAGGGATGCCGTATTCCTGAAAAAAAGAATTCGGGCAAGGAAGCGTATCTTCTACAAAAACATTCCGGCATTGACTCATTTGGCAATAGGCATTGGCTACCGTCAGGCAAATGGAATAGTTGCCTGGTTCCGGGATGGTAAGTAACAGGGTTGGCGTTGTGCTCAGGGAAAGCCCGTTGACTGTCCAATCGTATTGGTTCGCGGTATTGGCCGTAGCTACACAGGTGATAGTTGCACCCGGTTTGGGTGCGAGGGGGGGATCAATGGTGAATGCCGGATCGAGATTGCAAAAGACGTCAACCTGAAACGTGGCGTGGTCAATGCAATTAGGTTGGTTGCCAGAAGCAATCAGTTTAAGGGTGTAGCTGCCCGGCGTGGTGAACAAATAACTGGGGTTTTGTGCAGTGGAAAACGGCACATTGTCGATCAGCCACTGAAAGCCGGTGGCATTGGAAGAGGTATTGATAAAATTCACCGGGGTGCCGGCGGCTATCGTCGGACCAGTCGAGAGTGCAAATGCTGCCGTGACTGGCGCCGACGGGCAGGGGTCGAGGCACCCGAAAGATTCCAACAGGCTGGCTCGGGTGTTCAGCAGGAAAAATACCATGCGATCGCTTTGGCCTGCCGTAAAGGCACTGTAACAGCTTAGTGTGGCATAGTCCATGTAATTGATGGTCATATCGTTCTGGTCGGAAGTGAAACCAGAATTTGTGTCGGTAGAGCAAGAATTTTGGGTAGCATTGCAAGGCAGCCATGCGGTGGATTGGTCGGGAGGCGTGTCGCAAACCTTGTCGCCATCAGTCGTGCAATCATCATTGTAACAACCACCCTGAAAAGTATGGTAAAGGCCCAGGTAATGCCCCATTTCATGGATAGCCACACAGGAATTGGCTGGGGCAGAGCCAAACCAGCGCGCTTCCACCACCAACCCATCTCTCGGGCCGCCGTGAGCCGCCGGTAGATAGGCATAGCCGGCCACCCCGTTTCCAGAGCTTTGGCTACTGATTTCAGCTACCAGCCAAATGTTGATATATTCTGTTGGATCCCAACGGCTCAGATTTTTCAGACTTAAATCTTCTGTTTCTTTGACTACATACGTAAGCGGCGATTCCACCCGGTTAATGCCGGTGCTCGTAAGGCCGTCGGGCGTCCGGGTGGCCAGACAAAACTGGAAGGGAGTACTGAAGCCATTACCACCGTCATAATAACCGCTGTTGGCAAAGGCAGCGTTCAGGTGTTGTATGCCTTGCTGAACCTGCGCATCTGTAATGTTTTCCGCCCCGTTTTGGTGAATGATATGCACGACCACGGGTAAAGTGTAGCTGACCGGAGAAGCAGACTCTGCCGGAGAAGCGTTTGTTTTTCGAAGAAAATCAGCGCGTTTTTTTTCCAGCGATTCATGCCGTTGTTTGAGCTCGGTGTCCTGATCAAGCTGTTGTTGCCAGAGCTGGTCGGTGCCGCAGGAAAAAGTTGATTGAGACCAGATGCCGGAAGGGGCGAAGGCGAGGAGCGTAAGAATCAGGGGTGATACCAGGCGCATGGAGTAACGGATTTTTACGAAAGATACTGCACCGGTCGTACCTGCTGCTGGTCGCCGAAAAAATATCTACATTGCCTTCCGTTAAATACGTATGTCCTATGCGCTATCTCTCCATCGATTTTTACCGTGGCCTCACCATTGCCCTCATGTTGCTTGTAAATACACCCGGCACCTGGAGTCAGGTTTACGGGCCGTTGTTACACGCCGATTGGAATGGTTGCACACCAACTGATTTGGTGTTTCCTTCGTTTATGTTCATCATCGGCGTATCCATGTGGTTTTCCTTTGAGAAATATGGCCGAACATTAAGCAAGGCGATATCCTGGAAGATCATCCGCCGGACAGCGGTTTTGTTTGGCCTTGGGTTGCTGCTGGCGGCCTTCCCGTTTTACGACAAAAGTTTGGACAGCTTGCGCATCATGGGCGTATTACAACGGCTTGCGCTGGGCTATGGCTTGGCGGCATTTTTGGCGCTGACTTTGCCGCCACGCTGGCTTATTGGTGTCGCAGTGCTTATTCTTTTTGGCTATTGGGCGCTATTGGTGGGTATGGCGCCGCCACAAGAAGATCCCTTCAGTCTGGTGCATAATTTTGCCCGAAAAATTGACCTTGACGTATTGGGGTCCAAGCATTTATGGAAAGGGAAAGGCATTCCTTTTGATCCGGAAGGGCTCCTGAGTACGTTGCCGGCCGTTGTTACAGTCCTCCTGGGTTGGTGGAGTGGCCAGATCATGCAAAAAAGACAGGAACAAAAAATGCTGGCAGTCCGGGATTTATTGTATTGGGGCGTAATAGTTGCCACTGCGGGCTTGGTTTGGGATATCGCGTTCCCAATTAACAAAAGTTTGTGGACGAGTACTTTCGTGTTGTACACAGGCGGCCTCTCCATGATACTGCTGGCTTTCAGTGTTTGGGCGCTGGATATTGCTAACGGAAAACGCTTCGCCGGTTTCTTTCTGGTTTTTGGTGCAAACCCTTTGTTCGCATTTGTTTTGGCCGGATTGCTTACAAAAACTATGGGGCGAATCAAGTGGTTGGTAAATGACGAACCGGTTTCCTTATACAGTTGGATTTACACGACCATTTTCAAACCTATTGACGGTGGAGGCCCCTTTGGTTCCTTGCTGTTTGCCATTAGTTTTTTGCTGATTATCTGGGCCGTTTGTGTGGTTTTGTACCGCCGTAAAATTTATATCAAAATTTGACCTAAGATAAAAATTGCTGTGTGAATGGTGCGCTATTTTCTAATTTTAGCATCTCGTTTAAAGTTAGAATTAAATTCTGATTTCGGAATCGAAACTATTTTTACAAACCGTTTTTCATATGAAGCAATTTTTCACTTTGGCCTTGCGAATGGCAATTCTGATGCTCTTTGCCTGGCCAGCGTCAACCTTGGCTCAGAAGGTTGATTTTAGCATTCAGGGTCTGGTCAATACTGCCAACGGCGAAGCGCTGGTTGGTGTGACCGTCCAAATTCCAAGGCTCAACACCGGCGCCAGCACCGGTACTGATGGTCGGTACAGCTTGCGAGGCAACGCGACCCCGGGCGATTATGAAGTCGTATTTAGCTACGTAGGTTTTGCCAGTGTGCGCAAACGAATTTCAATTAGCGGCAGCCCGCTAACCGTAGATGCCGTGATGGGGGAAGACATCCTCCGTATGAATGAACTTCTTGTTGTGGGTTCTTCGGTTACAACAGAACGCAGACAGCTGGGTAATGCGATCAACTCGATTAAATCCGATGAATTGGTCACTGCAAACCCGCAAGGCCTCAACAGTGCCCTGCAGGGTAAACTACCTGGTGCGCTGATCCAGCAAAACTCGGGCGATCCGGCAGGTGGTTTTAGCATTCGCTTGCGAGGCGCCAGTACCTTGCTTGGGTCATCCGAACCGCTCTATGTGATCGACGGGGTGGTTATCAGCAACCAAACGGCGAATGTTACGAATATCAACGTGGTCGGCGCCTTGTCAGCGTCGCCGAATGATGCTTCGGAGCCAGGTACCAACCGCCTTTCCGATATCAATCCGAATGATATTGAACGGATCGAAGTAATCAATGGCGCAGCAGCGGCAGCCATTTATGGTTCACGGGCTTCCAATGGTGTGGTCTTGATCACCACCAAGCGCGGTGCTGCCGGCACGCCAAAATTTAGCTACAGCACCGGATTCAATGTCAATCAGTTGCGGAAAAAAGTATACACAAACCTTCGTAACGAACAGTTTGGCAGTGCAGAGCAACGCCTGTATCCGATTGCGGGCACAAACCCGACAACAGGCGCGCTTACCGTTGGTGCTAATTTTTCCACCGATAAAGTCAATGTAACCCGGTATGATTATCAGGATGAAGTTTTTGATACCGGATATGGCACCGATCAGTATTTATCGGTTACCGGTGGTAACCAACAGTCCAATTACTACGCTTCGGTTTCGTATACCAAGAATCAGGGGATCGTACGGAATACGGACTTCCAACGCTATGGCGCCCGCTTCCGCTTCAACCAGACCGTGACAACCTGGGCAAGTTTTTCGATTGGTTTGAATTATAACAATTCGTTTTCCAATGAAAAACCAGACGGAAACGTTTTCTGGAGCCCGGTAAATACCATAAATATTACGAACAACATCTGGGATATTACCCAGCGCGACGCTTTGGGTAATCTGCAATCTGTTGAGCCTACCCGCGTAAATCCGTTAAGTGTAATTGAAGATTTTGATATTACTCAGGAAGTAAACCGGGCCATCACGGACTTTCAGTTGAAGCTCTTTCCGTTTAATGGCTTATCAATTGACTTTATTACCGGTATCGATGCTTTTGGCCAGGAGGGGAATATTTTTATTCCACGTTATCCCTATGCACCGGTTAATAATACCTATTTCGACGATGGTTATGCATCCACAGCAAACAACAATGTTTTCCTGATCAATAACGATATTAATGCGGCCTATGAAGCGGATCTGGGCAATATTTCGTCTACTACACGGATTGGTTTTAACCACCAGTTTTCCAAAAATGCTTTTGCGGTAGCGCAAGGCCGTGGTCTGGCGCCTTTTGTATCTACGGTTAGTGGCGCCAGTATTATTTTGACGCCATTGGCGAATACGGACCGGGTACGTATTTGGGGATATTATCTACAGGAGACTGTAGGATTTAAAGATCGATTTTTTCTGACGGGTGCCGTTCGTATGGATGGTGCATCCACGTTTAGCGCGGACAACCGGAATATCCTGTATCCCAAATTCGGCGCCAGTTATTTATTGTCGGAAGAGCCATTTTGGAAAAACAGCGCGCTTGGCAGTTTTATCAGCACCATGAAGTTGCGCGCCTCCTGGGGCCAGTCGGGTAACCTGACGGCCATTGGTCCTTATGACCGTTTTTCAACGTTTAATACCGGCAACCTGGCAGGTAGCGTAGCGATCAACCAAAGCAATACATTGGCAAATCCGGATGTGAAACCGGAACGTGAAACAGAACTTGAGTTCGGCGCTGATATTTCCTTGTTTAAAGACCGCCTGGGTCTGATCGTGACCTACTACGACCAGTCCATCGAAGATTTGCTAGTTAACCGTTCGCTGGCTGCTTCCCAGGGCGGAAGTGCAATCACAAACAACGTTGGTACGCTTGAGAACAAAGGCTTGGAGCTCTCCTTGTATGGAACTCCGGTTCGGTCAAGTAACTTTTCCTGGGACTTTGGAGTAAACTTTTCCCGGAATCGCAACAAAATCACCAACCTTGGCCAAGCCCGAACGGGGATAACCAACGTGACCGGCGCCCCGATTTTCCTTGTTGATGGTGAGCCGCTTGGTGTATTTTATGGAACGTACATTGCTCGTGATGCCAACGGAGCGCCATTGCTGACCCCAGAGGGATTCCTGCAACAGGAAAAAGGTAACCCCGACACAGGTGCCCCTATGCGGGATGCTAATGGTCAACCGACAGGAACAATTTTGAATAAGGTTATTGGTGATCCCAATCCGGATTATATCGTTGGGGCAAGCACGACGCTGAATTTCAAACGTTGGAGCCTGACTGCCGTCATCGAAAGTGTACAAGGACAGGATGTTTTTGATGCCGATAAACGCACCCGTCAAGGTGTAGGCATTGGAGAGTATGCCGAACAGGAACTGAGTGGTGAATTGCCGAGGGGCTGGATATGGGCCGTATATCCAATTCTTGAATGGCGCATGGAGGATGGTTCTTACACGAAATTGCGGGAGATTTCTTTGAGTTATACCATTCCAAAAATTGGGAATGCTTTGGAAAACACAGTCATCTCAGTAGGCGGCCGAAATTTGTTTTCCATCGACAATTTCTTCAGCTACGATCCGGAAACAAATGCGGGTGGTCAGAGCAACGCAATGCGCAACGTAAACTTTGGTCAGGTTCCGATCCCGAGAGTTTACACTGTTTCAATCAAGACAAATTTTTAACAGGGTTCATTGACTGATTATTGATCATCTTTCAAATTTGAAATTATGTTATTCATAAAAAAATATATTTCCCTGGCCATGTTGCTGGCCTTGACCCTGGCATTCTCTGCCTGCGAAAAAGATTTCACAAATCCGAGTGCAGCAACAGAAGACCAGGTGCTAAATAGTGCCGAAGGCTTGATCGGCCTTACAGTCGGTATTCAAAAACGCTGGAGCGTCGGGCGCCAAAGCCCGGTATATGCAACAGTTGCCGGTGCCGGATTCAGCACGTTTGAACTTCGGCTGATCAACCCCGGAAACCTGGCGGAAAACGAAGTTTCCATTGGAAAAGGTACACTCACCGGAGGCAATGGCATTGTAGCCAATATCTGGGAAGAATGCCTGCTCACCCGCAACGAAGCAGACAAGGTATTGGCCAATGCGAGCAAGGTACCCGATGCCGGCGTTCGGTCCGGGCTGATTGCTATGGCCTCTATTTTTAAAGCTTTAGCCAACGGTACATTGGCCCAGTTTTTTGAACAAGTTCCGCTCGAAACTACCGATAATGCCCGGTTTAGCCCTCGGAATTCGGCACTTCAGGATGCCATCAGTGTACTCGAAACTGCCAAAGCGACGATAACATCTACACCTGTCTCAGCAGCCTTTATGTCCAAAACACCGGCGAGTATAAATGCCTTGAACACGATCAATGCATTGCTGGCGCGCTATAACAATATGCTGGGTAACCACGATGCTGCCATAAGTGCTGCCGGAGCAGTCGATCCATCATCGAAGTCTACCTTTGTTTACGATGGTGTCAATACCAATCCTATTGCATTCGTCTCCATTCTGACCAACAATGTTTATCAGCCGGTCGACCTGACGCTGGGCCTTCCTGCTGGTTTGCAACGGGTAAATGATTTACGCCTGGAGTTTTACTTTCAGGATCTGATGCCAATGAATAATGACTTTCGGGCAGCAGGCTTCTTCAATAGTGCTACGGCTGCTATCCCGGTATATGTGCCAGGCGAAATGTTGCTAATTCGGGCAGAAGCTTATGCCCGGAAAGATATGCTGACCGAAGCGAAAGCCGAGTTGGATAAAGTGCTGCACAAAGAGGATTCTGATGATGTCTTTGGTATCGGCGCCGATGATACGGGCTATAGCGGTCCAATGACAAAAGAAGCGATTCTGGAAGCCATTTACACTAACCGCTGTTACGAAATGATGATGTCGGGCATGCGCCTGGAGGATAGCCGGCGGTTTAACCGTCCGGGCCCAAATGATGCGAATGAAGAGCGCAACCGCAACTTCTATCCCTACCCGAATAGCGAACGGAATAACAACACCAATACCCCGGCAGATCCGGCCATTTAGTGTACTTTAAAAATCTAAGTAAGTACAAAAACGGGTCAGCGGTTTCCTTCCGCTGACCCGTTAGTTTTGAACCAAATTGGGATTAAAACTTATCCCTTAGTCAAACTTTCATCGATAATAAACCGGTGATTTCCCGTACCTCCTTCAACGTTTGTTGCGCGCGTTTGCGAATTATGGCACTGCTATCCTGAATTTGAGCTTTCACCGCGCGCTTGTCGGCATTGAGTGTATGCAGGCGTTCGCGAAATGCTGAGGTGAGGGCAGCCAGAGCATCGGCGACGGGTTCTTTTAGATCACTGTAGCGCAGTGCACCGGCCTTGTAATCGGTCATTAAGGCATTATAGGCATCGAGTTGACCACACGCGCGCAAAATCTCGAACAAGTTTTCTACACCCGGGCTCATAGTGCCCGCCGGAGTGTCTCCGGTGTCGGTTACCGCCGAACGGATCTGCTTGCGGACGCGATCTTCCTCGCCGAAGAGGTTGATGTAATGCTTCTCTCCCAGGCTTTTGCTCATTTTCTTCGAAGGATCGGCCGGCGACAGAATTTTGGGTGTTTGGGTAAACAGTGGTTCCGGTTGCCGGAAATACTCCTTGCCAAACTGGTGGTTGAAGCGCTGTGCAATATTGCGCGACAATTCAAGGTGCTGTTCCTGATCTTTCCCGACCGGCACATAATCGGCGTGGTAAATCAAAATATCGGCTGCCTGAAGTACGGGGTAGCTAAACAGACCTGCACTTACAAACGCTTCTTTATCTGATTCTTTTAATTGGTCTGTTTTGTCTTTGAATTGGGTCATACGGTTCAGTTCGCCATACGACGTCAGACAACTCAGTATCCAGGCTAGTTCAGCGTGTTCGGGAACCAGGCTTTGGACAAACAGATTCTCCGGTTTGATGCCGCAGGCCAGCAAATAAAAAACCATCTTCCAGGTATTTTCCCGGAGTTGGTCGGCCTTGTACGGCATCGTCATAGAGTGATAATCCACTACACCATAAAAACAATTGTATTCTTCCTGAAGCCGTACCCAATTCTGGACCGCCCCAAAATAGTTGCCAATGTGCAAATCGCCGGTTGGCTGGACGCCAGATAGAATATTTTTCATGGATAGAAAATTATAGTGGATTTATAGAAATAGTTTACTTTTTATCGGTAGCGGCAATTACTGAAATTTCAATATTTACGAATTTCGGCAATTCAGAAACCTGAACCAGTTCGCGAGCCGGAGCAAACTCTGGTTTAAAATATTCGCCATATACGGCGTTTATCCGGCCAAACAGATTCATGTCTTTTACAAACACTGTGGCTTTTAAAACCTGCTCCAAACCAGAACCACCTGCCTCCAGAATCGCTTTCAGGTTTTTAAGCACCTGGTGGGTTTCATTTTCGATACTATCCAAAACCAGGTCGCCGGAAGCCGGGTCGATGGCAATTTGGCCGGAAATAAAAAGCAATCCGTTGAAGGCCACCGATTGATTGTAAGGACCGATAGGGGCCGGGGCGTTGGAGGTGTTGATGAGTTGTTTCATGGCGAAATGTATTTTCCAATAGAATAAAATAGAAAAAGCCCCACGACATCCCGGCACAAACCGGGACTGGAGCCTCCTCAAGAATTGCTAAAAGAAATAAGGTGGTTAACCTTCGGTCCCTTCCTCTGCTAGATTTCCGGGAACCAATACCTGGCCACGATAGTACAGATCACCGTCAACCATATATGCGTGATGGTAGAGGTGCTGTTCGCCTGTCGTCGGGCAGGTAGCAATTTGTGGAACTTCAGCCTTGTAGTGCGTGCGGCGAGCGCGGGTGCGGCGCTTGGAATGCCGCCATTTTGGATGTGGCATGACCTGTAGTCAAGTTATTCGTTAATAAATCAAGTACGCTTTGCGGAGCTTAACCCCCGGTTAGCGTTTAATTTAAACCTTTGAGCGCATCCCAAACCGGGTTGGAAGTGCCCTCATCGGTCCCATTGTTCAAATATTTCAAAACGTCGCGGTTGCAGGGCGGATTCGGGTCATTTTCACAATCGTAGGTGTTGGTTATCGGCAAAGCCAAAATCACAAACTCATAGGCATAAGTCGCAATTTTCAACACCGATGCTTCCCTCGAAATGAAAACAACTTCATCTTCCTCCTCTCCTTCCGCGTCTCCGTATTTCACCACCAATTGCCGGCTTCCCGACAAGGGAAGGTGAATATTAGCAGTACAGCGATCACATTCGGCATGGCTGTATCCACTAAACGTGAAATCCAGCAACAACATGTCGGAACGTTTATCCAACTGCAACGTCACATCAACCTTTCCATCCTCAATTGGCGAATCTTCAAAGTGGCGAAAAAACGCACGATCCAATTGGTATGTGTATTTATGTATCCCAAATTTTAATCCCTGAATCGGAATGGAATACGCTACGAACGGGTCCATCGCCACTACTTTTTGAAAAACGGGCTGCAAAGGTAAGTCCCTGCAAGGAAATGACCAAGTGCAAAAGAATACTTATTGGAACAATTGATCAAATGGCTTATCCGGATCAGGCTTTTCACGCTTGGATGATTGTGGCGGCGGCCCCAGGTGTTCATCGGATGATGGCGGAGCATTTTTAGGTTTGCTGTCCAACTCTTCAAACTCGATAAACTCTTCTTCCGGTGGTTGCTGATAACCCTGTTGCGACATAGTATTGCGGAACTGTTTCAACTGATTATAGCCCAACGCCCGCAACAGCACATATAGCGACAACAAGGTGAACCCGCCTTGAGCGATCCAATAACCCAGACGGTCGAGCGCCACAACGCCAGTAGGCAAAATTCCGGTACCGATAATTACCAGCACGGCAATTACCAGGCCGGCTACCGGATTGGTTTGAATGTACTTCCACAAACTTTGCCCGGTGTCCAATACCGCGCGCCAGTTGATAATCAGCGCCAACACGAACAATGCCGGTGCTGCCCACCAAAGCAAAAAGAAAAAACCGCTCAGAATATAATAAGCCGCAACGAGTGCAAGCACTCCAAAAAGAAGGCAACCAATGCCTCCCCCGCCGCGACTACTGAATTGAATATTTGCCATAACGGTATATAAACGCTAAATGCGCTAAAGTTTTGTCTCACCTAAGGCCAATAAGGTTGAAAACTCGTCGAATGTAGCCGGCATTACCGACAAACGCGGATTTCGAACCAGGCCAAATTGCTGTAATGCAGGGTGTGCTTTGATCTCCGCCAAAGGCACCGGACGCTTCAACGGTTTCATCGGGCCGAGGTCGACCGCCGACCAATCACCCTTTTCTGCTGTTGGGTCGGGATAATGTTCCTTGAGTACCTTGGCAATGCCTACAATTTCCAGCCCGATGTTGCTGTGGTAAAACAGGCAAAGATCACCAGCTTTCATAGCGCGCAAGTTGTTGCGAGCCTGGTAGTTGCGCACACCATCCCAACGGGTGCTGCCGTCGGTAGTGAGCTGATCAAAGCCGTACACATCGGGTTCGGATTTTACTAACCAATAGTTCATTGAGTAATGTTTGTATGGGCTAATCCGCCGTAGCCTTGCGAAGGCGGATAAATTAAAATTTCATGCGAGGGTGGTAAAGGTAAATGGTCTCTTTGAGGTACTCGGTGTCGAGGTGGGTATAGATTTCAGTGGTGGTGATGCTTTCATGACCGAGCATATCCTGCACGGCTTTCAAATCGGCGCCACCCTCAACCAGGTGTGTCGCAAACGAATGACGCAATGTATGCGGGCTTATTTTTTTATGAATGCCGACTTTTTCGGCGAGTTCTTTTACAATGTAAAAAATCATGACGCGGGTGAGACGCGCACCGCGGCGATTTAGAAAAACATAGTTTTCGTGTCCGCGACGAATGTTTTTTTGAAGCGCTCGTACATGCTCGATGTAATAATTCAGGTACTTAACGGCCTCCGCGCCGATCGGTACAAGCCGCTCTTTGTCGTTTTTACCTATCACCTTGATAAACCCGGCAGAAAGAAAAAGGTTGCTGAGACGCAGGTTAACCAGCTCGCTGGCACGCAGGCCGCAGGCATACAGCGTTTCGATAATGGCCCGGTTGCGGTGCCCCAATGGGTCGCTCAGGTCAATGACTGCCAGCATCTGTTGAATTTCGTAGACAGTGAGCACATCAGGTAGTTTCCGGCGTAGCCGGGGGCCTTCCAGCAGGTCCAAGGGGTTGTCGTCGAGCACATCTTCAACCAGCAAAAATTTATAAAACGCCCGCAAGCTCGAAATCAGCCTTGCCTGTGAGCTGGCTTCCAGGCCCAATTTGTTCACCCAATGAATAAACCGCTCAACATCGCTGCGCTGCACCTGCACGGGCTGGAGCGGCAGGTTTTCGATTTCCAGGTAGCGCACAAATTTTTGCAAATCGCTGAGGTAAGCATCCAGGGTGTTTTCACTCAGCGAGCGCTCAAGCAGGAGGTAATTGTGAAAACTTTTTAAGGCGACCGGCCAATCCATAGTGCTGTTCAATTACAATTCCGGCTGATCCCTCGGGCGCAGGAGCTCGCGGTGGTAACAATCGTGAAAATGCCGTACTTCAAAACTGGACGGCAAACTCGGCCAATCGACGTAAAAACTGTTCAGCGGCAGGGCCTGCGACCACTCGTCCACCCGGATTCCCAGGCGGTGGTACTTCACGGGCAACTTCGGGTCTTCCGGGCGGGTTTCAGCCACATGGCTGAAAAACACCGGCAACCCGGTCTGTTTGCTCAGGCCCCATCGGATATGTTGCCAATTGATTTCAGCCGTGTCCAGCGCCCAATCGGCGCCGACAACCGTGCAGGTAGTTTTTCCGATCACAGTATCGCCAAGGGTTTCGTAGGGCGGTGTACCGAGGTATTTGTCGGGGCCCAAAAACTTTTTCGTCTGCCCCGGGTGCAGCAGCAAGGGAATAAAAAAGAATTGCTGCAGCCCTCGCAAGGCATATTCATCGCCCAGTTCGCGGTTGTCGTAGAGCATGGCCAGCGTGTCGCCACGCAGGTCGTATTTCATGCGGCCGTCAAAAACGACGCGCTGTTGGTTGGTCAGCCCGGGGTATTGGGTTTCCATTTCCACTTCAAACCGGATACCGGGTTTGCCATCCAGATGTTCAAAGCGGCTAAAAGCGCAGGTGCCTTTGTAAAAAATAGAATCTTTGCTGTAGGGATATTGCTCAAATGCCTCGATCCTGTAAGATCCGTATTCCACGGCTTCCGCTTGTTGCTGCATTTTCACCAGCAGGGGATGAGCGGTTTGGGCGAAGCCCAAAAAACAACATGCGAGGAGAAAGCTGGTAATTAAGATGCGCATAGTTCAGCAGTTATGGGTCTTAATTTAAACAAAGATAGCCAATGGCGGGCGTTAAGCCGAGGTTAATTTCACGGAATACCCGGTCGTATTGGCATACTTTTGTGCGGCTAATCCGTTTAGCACAAGCACGCCCAACCCAATTTTACCTAAGCAACCACCACACATTTCATGAACGCTCAACGCATCCGTTTGATCATTGGCCTGATGACCGCCGCACTCATCGGCGTCATTTGCCTGCAGATCTACTGGATCAGCTGGAGTATCCGGCTGAACGAGGAACAGTTCGACAAATATATTTATGCTGCGCTCAACCGGGTGGCCGACAAACTCCAGTATTACGAAGATGTCGCCGTGCTCGAAGCGCTGAATTCCACGCGCGGTAAATCCAGCGAATCGAACCGCAACATTCGCCGGGCAACCAAGTTTTTGGAAAACGGTTTTTCCACCCGCCGCATCAGTCGCGCCGACAGCCTCCCCTACCCGGTGAACGGCAGCGAAAGTTTTGAGGATAACATGACGATGTGGGAGTACATGAAAGTCAGCCAGCTGGTAGACTCGCGGCCTTTGGCGGAACGCATTCAACTCGATTTGTTGTCGATGTCGCTAAAAGAGGAACTCAGCAGCCGCGGGATCAATACACCTTACCAATATGGTGTGTATGCCAAGGCGCGCAACAGTTTCGTAGTGGTCAACGATCACTATGTGGTGGTCGACAACAGCCCGCAGGTGACGCAGGGCGGTGCATCTACGCTCTACAATTCGCCTTACCGGGTCGCTTTGTTTCAAAAAGACATCGAATCGCCGGGCTACTTGTCCATATATTTTCCCAACCGTACCAGCCTGGTTTTGGGTTCAGTGTGGAAAACCCTGTTGCTGTCCGTCATTTTCACCGGCATCATTTTGTTCTGTTTTTGGTACACCATCCAGGTCATTTACCGGCAAAAGAAACTGTCGGAAATGAAAACGGATTTTATCAACAACATGACTCACGAATTTAAAACCCCGATTGCCACCATTTCGCTGGCAACCGACAGCATTGCCAGTCCGCTCATTGTGAAGTATCCCGAAAAAATCCAGCGATTTGTCGATATCATCCGGCAGGAAAACCGCAGGATGAACAGCCAGGTGGAGCGGGTGTTGCAAATTGCCCAGTTGGATAAAAAGGACTTCCAACTCCGCCTGGCAGAGACCAACATGCACGAGCTGATCAAACAGGCGGTCGATAATTTCAGCTTGCAGGTGGAAAATCGCAACGGCAGCCTCACCCTTGACCTTGAGGCAGAGCGGCCGGTTATTCAGGGCGATGGCACACACATTGCCAGCGTGGTGCACAACTTGTTGGACAATGCCAACAAGTATAGTCCGGACAAACCGGAAATCACCATCCGCACCCGCAATGTGCCCAACGGTATTGCCGTCACCATCGAAGACAAAGGCGTGGGCATCAGCAAGGAAGCCCGCAAGCATATTTTTGATAAATTCTACCGGGTGCATACCGGCAACATTCACGATGTAAAGGGCTTTGGCCTTGGTTTGAGCTATGTCAAAGCTATCGTGACGGCACACAAAGGCTTTGTAGATGTGCATAGCGAACCGGGTAAGGGTAGCGCGTTTACACTGACGTTTCCGTTCTCCTGATTTTTACATCTAACAATTTTTTTCCGTGGAAAACAGAAGGATTTAACCCGTTTAAGTCTTAAATTTCAGGCAAGTACAGTTAGAAAATCTGCTGCTTAATTTTTTTAACCAAATGCTTGCCTTATGAAACACACACCATTTGTAATTCTACTCGTTTCGCTGCTCAGCGCATGTGTCGTTCCAATAAATTCCAGTTATGAAAGTGCTCGCATGTTAGGCAAAGGAAACACGGAAATTATGGGCCATTATTCCCATTACCTGGTAAATGCAGAGGGCGAATCCGACGCCGTCAACAACAACGTTGGCCTGCGCCTGGGCTACGGTATTACAGACCGGGTGGATTTGAAAGCACGTTA
This sequence comes from Lewinellaceae bacterium, assembly GCA_020636075.1. Classification (GTDB taxonomy): domain Bacteria; phylum Bacteroidota; class Bacteroidia; order Chitinophagales; family Saprospiraceae; genus M3007. The sequence continues at coordinate 425,022 of JACJYO010000005.1, forward strand.
CATCCGCCTGCTACCTACGGAAGAAGGTGCTTCTGGAGTGAACTACGTAGACCTTGCGCCCAAATTTGCTTTTGTGCCGGGAAAATTTGCCGGAGCCATTCCAGTCGGTCTTTATTTCGCCGATGATGAAACCCAGTGGGTTTTCAGCCCCAAATTGTTGTATACCTATCCGGCAAACGACATGTTCGAAGCAACCCTGGCTGCCAAGGCGGATATTTTCCCGGATGATGAAGGCGAGGTTTATCTCGGCTTTAACCTGGGCCTTGGCCTGAGCCAAAATCTGAACCGCTGGGCGATCCGTCCTGAACTGGGCTTGATGATCAACCCGGGAGAGTCGGGAACAATTTGGTCCTTTGGAATCGGATTTAATGCGGTGTTGCCCGGTCGAAAACAATAGACACCTGCAAAAAGAACAGTGAATTTTCCGATTTTTGCCGGCACAAACTGCATGGCGGGAATTTTTATGCTCCCAATTTGATTTTTCAACTATGTCTGATCTGATAAAAAAAGTAGCGGAAGCGACTGCGAAACTTGAACAGGAAACACCAACCACTCCGGAGGCATTGGAAACATTTCGAATTCAATACCTGGGCTCTAAGGGCCTGGTTAAGGCTTTCATGGAGGAAATGCGCAATGTGCCCAACGAGCAGAAGCGGGATTTTGGCCAGGCGGTTAATGCGCTGAAACAACAGGCAGAAGCCCGTTTTCAGGAAGCCAAAGCCGCTTTCGAGGCAAAGGCTGAACAGGCATCGGCTCGTCAAATCGATCTGACGGCGCCTGGCGAACCGCTTCCGCTTGGCTCCCGCCACCCGATTTCGATCACCATGAATCGGATTATCGAAATTTTCACCCGGATCGGTTTTGTAGTGGCCGACGGCCCGGAGATCGAACACGATTGGTACAACTTTACAGCCATGAATACGCCGGAAGATCACCCGGCCCGTGATATGCAGGATACATTTTATGTGGTAGATGCCCCGGGCATGTTGTTGCGTACGCATACCAGCAATGTGCAGGCCCGTGTGATGACTACCCGCAAACCACCGATCCGGATCATAGCACCCGGGCGTGTGTACCGGAATGAGACCATCTCGGCCCGCTCCCATGCGCAGTTTCATCAGGTCGAAGGTTTGTTTATCGACAAGGAAGTTTCGTTTGCCGATATGAAGCAGACGCTGTTTTATTTTGCTCAGGAAATGTTTGGTGCCCCCAAGATACGCCTGCGCCCGTCCTTTTTTCCATTCACCGAACCCAGCGCGGAGATGGATGTATGGCTGGGTACCGACACCGAAGAGAATTACCGTTTGACCAAAGGCACCGGCTGGCTCGAAATTTTGGGTTGCGGCATGGTAGACCCGCAGGTGCTGGAAAACTGTGGAATCGACAGCAGGGAGTATTCCGGTTACGCGTTTGGTATGGGGATTGAGCGCCAGGCCCTTCGCCTGTACAATATTCCCGATATCCGGCTATTGTTTGAAAACGATGTGCGCATGCTACGGCAGTTTTCGGCTGCGATCTAAAACCCGTCCGGGTCGATATTTTGTTTATCTAAAAATGTTGATCGGATGCGGCTTCTGCCGTAAGTTGTCTGTTAAATCAATTCACCAAATCAAAAATCGCTTATGTTCCTTGCCATATTGGGCGTATTTGTCGCCTTTCTCGCATACACCTTGTCCAAAGCCAACCCCAACATGGGAACCTTTGGAAAAATGGGCCGGTATATCGGTATTGCCTTGGTTATCCTGGGTATTATGACCTCCTGTTTCGTACAGATTTCACCGGGTATTGTTGGGGTGCAAACCTTGTTTGGAAAAATTCAGGCCGGCGTTTTAACGGAAGGCCTCAACATCGTAAATCCATTGGTCGAAGTCGTTGAATTTGATGTTCGGACACAAAATTATACGATGTCGGCCATCAATGACGAAGGCCAGAAAATGGGCGACGATGCCATCCGGGTACTTTCCGCGGACGGTTTGGAGGTAGTGATCGATATGACCGTATTGTTCAAGGTCATTCCGGACAAGGCGCCCGAAATCCTGCGAACGCTTGGAAAGGGTTATCGGGACGTAGTCGTTCGGCCTACTGTTCGCACCAAAAGCCGTGACTTCGCGGCGTATTATGATGCAGTAGCGCTGTATTCAAGCAAACGCGACGAGTTTCAGCAACGCTTGTTTGAGGCCATGGACGGTGCATTTAAACAGCGCGGGATTGTGCTCGAACAAGTACTGATCCGGAACATTAACCTGCCGATTTCGGTTAAAACGGCCATTGAAACAAAAATCAATGCCGAACAGGAAGCGCAAAAAATGAAATTTGTACTCGACAAAGAACGGCAGGAGGCCGACCGGAAACGCGTGGAAGCACAAGGTATCGCCGACTACCAACGGATACTTACTTCGACGCTAACCGACAAACTCTTGCAATACGAGCAAATACAGGTGCAAAAAGAACTGGTCAAATCGCCAAACGCCAAAGTCGTGGTGATGGGAAACGGTAAAACGGCGCCCATACTGATCGGACAGTAATTTGTAACACACAATTATGCAAGTCCAACTTTCCGCAGTCATCATTACGTTCAACGAATCGCGGAATATTGGCCGTTGCCTGGATTCTCTGGCTGGTGTGGCCGACGAGATCGTAGTGGTTGATTCTTTTTCCACGGATGAAACCGTCGCTATCTGCAGGGAAAATGGCGCCCGTGTTGTTCAGCATCCTTTTGCAGGGCATATTGAACAGAAAAACTTTGCGCTGGAGCAGGCGCAACACCCGTGGGTATTGTCGCTCGACGCCGATGAGGCCTTGAGTGAAACCTTACGACAATCCATTCTGGAAACAAAGGAAAACTGGCGGGCAGACGGTTACACTATGAATCGCCGGACAAATTATTGTGGCCAGTGGATAAACCACAGCGGCTGGTATCCGGACCGGAAGTTGCGCCTGTTTGATAAACGTCTGGGGCATTGGGGCGGCCAAAACCCGCACGATAAGGTGATCATGAACCAGGGTTGCCAAGTGGAGCAGCTGGCCGGCGACCTGCTTCACTACAGTTACTACAGCGTGGAGGAGCATATCGAACGGGTACGCCGCTATGCTAAAATGGGTGCTCAGGCCTTGCACAGCCGGGGCAAAAAAGGATCATATTGGAAACTGATCTTTAATCCTCCGTTTAAGTTTATTCGCAATTATTTGCTGCGTCGGGGCTTTCTTGACGGCCGAGCTGGATTTACCGTTTGCCGGATAGCCGCGTTGGAAACTTTTTGGAAATACCGGGAGTTGCTGCGCATGGGAAAGAATAAGGCCTGATGACAAATGGTTTTTTACAACAAAAGGGGGCTTGCACATTTGCGCAAGCCCCCTTTTGTTGTAAAAAACCTGTCAGGTCAGGAATTACTTACTCCCTGCCCCTTTGATGTATTCTTCCACGAGCTGTTTGTAGTACGGCTTCAATGCCGGGGATACTGTGCGGAAGAGATCAACTTCTGAACGGCGTTTTTTCAAATATTCCTCCAGCGCGGGTGGCATTTTTGCCGGTTGTTGTTTGGCTGTTTGCGCCTGCCGTTCTTCATCTTGCTCTTGCTCACGTTCGGCGCGTTCAGCTTCCAACAATCGGGTAAGAATATCCTGTTGCCGTTTCAGCATTTCGTTTGTCAGACGTTTGTTTACCAGATCGGTTTCGATCTTGTCCATTTCCTGCATGAGTTCATCCAGGGCTTTATCGCCTTTGCCTTGCTCCTGCTTTTGCTTTTGCATTTCGCGCAGCGCATTGCGCAAAGCGGCTTGCTGGGCTGCCATTTGGGCAAATTCTTTACTCATGCCACCCTGCCCTTTGCCTTTTTGCAGACGCTCTTTGAGCGCTTTCATCTGTTCGTTCAGATCACCCTGCCCTTTGGTGATCTTATCCATCGGCTGTTTGCCTTTCTTGCCACCACCGGTGCCGCCGGGTTTGCTGCAACTTCCGCTTCCGGGTTGGCCGTTTGCCATTTGTTGCTGCATTTGGTCCATTACTTCCGAGAGCATCAAGGCAAGGTCATTAAAGCCTTTCATGGTGCGCTGCTGGTATTCGCTGGCGGAGGTAACATGGCGTTCTTCCAGGTCGTCGAGGCTGTATTTCAGGCCTTCTTTGATATCTGCAACCTTGTCTGTGATTATCCCTTCGATCTGGAAATTCCGGCTGGCCAACGCTTGCAGGCTGTCTTCAACAATTTTAAAATCATCTTTAATTTTAAACTGCTCCTGCGTTAGCTCCACATAGCGCGGTGTGTTGACGGAAGTGTTGGCAAAATTTTGCATGTTTTGCTCCTGCGAAAAGGACAAGCCAATCAGGTTTTCCAGCAATTGGCGTAGCATGGCAATGTCTTCCTCCATTTGCTCCTGCTCGCCCGACTGGCGATTCTGGCGCATCTGGTTGGCCATGTTTTTCATTTTATCGGCTGCTTTTTTCTGCTTCTTGCTGGCCTTTTGCTTTTGACTTTGGTTCATGTCCTCTTTGGCATCCTTCATATCCTTTTGGATATCCTGCATCTCCTCCTTGTTGTCTTCGATCTGTTGCGGACGTTTTAACTCCTCATTTTTCTGCAACATGTCTTCGTGTTGCTTCTTGATGTCGTCCATTTTTTTGTTCAGATCATCCTGTTCCTTTTTCAGGTCCTCATCGGACTTACCTGAATTTTCTTTTTCGGTATCCTTGGCCAGTTCTTCCTGCTCTTTGGCCAATTCTTCAAGTTGCTCAATCTGCTGCTGGAGCATGTTTTCCACCTCCAGTTGTTTGTACAATTCCTGCAGGCGGTCCAGTTGTTTCTCCAGCTGATCATTGGACATTTGCATTTGCTCCATTTGCTCCAGCATCTCATCCTTGTTGAGCTCCTGCAACAACTTTTCAATGTCCTCCATGAGCTGCTTCATTTCTTCGGAAACGGTTTCCTCAAACATCTTTTCCAACTGCTCCTGCTTTTCAAGGAGTTCCTCGTTTTTCTGCTGATTGAACTCCTCCTGCATTTTTTTGCTATCCTCAAAATTCTGTTTTGCTTGCTCAATCTGATTCTGGAGCTGCTTCTGGCGGTCCAGCATTTTCTCCATATCCTTGCGCGACTGCCAATCCAGTTCTTTTTGTTGAAGGACTTTATTGCGCAGTTTTTTCATCTCCTCCTGGATCTTTGCACTCTCCTTGAGGGCTTTTTCCAAATCTTTCTGGATCTCTTCAGCCGTTTGCGCCTGGTCTTTGCGGTATTCGTCGAGGGTGGGCATACGCCATTGCATCACATTGGTACGCGCACTTTTGCTGCCGTTTACGCCGTCGTTGTCAAATACTTCAAAGTAGTAGGAAATTTCATCGCCCGGTTGAATATCCAGGTCGCGCAAATTCCAGGTATAATCGTACTGGATTTGTTTGCCCGCAGGTTTGGAAACTTTGACCGTGCTAAGCGGCATCTGGCCACCTTTGGCTTTTTTAAGCTGGTAATTGAAAGTCAGGTTCAGCAAACCATAATCGTCGGAAGCGCTGCCGGCAAAAAACAGCATGCGCCGGTTGGTGCTGTCGCGAAATTCTTCGGCAGAAATTTGCGGGTGCAGGTCGGGGATAACCGTGATGGTGTAGGCTACCGAGTCGGCGTTCAGGAGTTCTGCGTTGCTGAGGTAAATTTTGTACGATTCGTCTTTTAGTGCGCGGCGGTTAAAGGAAAACAGCTCGTCGTCGAACCGCTTGGTTGCTGCCGGGGCACTGCCGCCAAAGCGCAGGTCGAGCCGGTCGGTGTGTTGGGCATTAAAAACCCAGTTGATATTGGTGCCTTGCGGCAACACCAGGTCGCCCACGTTGTCCAGATTTTCGGCTGGCCGGCCAATGTATTCCGGGAAGGACAGTTTGACGCCAAACGACAAAATGTTCGGGCGCCGGACGACGCTTAATTTGTACGCCTCGCTTTCAATGCCTCCGGCAAAAAGATTGAACTCCACGTCCTTCTGCACATTCGAAAACGTGTACGAAAATTCGTTGGCTGCGTCTTTTTGCAAGCGGTACTGCACATTGCCGAAATCGATGAACATTTCATTAGGCAAAACTTGTCCTTCCGTCGCAACATGCAAAACAAAATCGGAAAACTGGACCGCTTTCAGTTCGTTAGTTTTGACCACAAAATGAAATGGTGCGGGTTTTTCAAACTTCGTTGTGCTGTTCAGCAAACGCATGGTGCCCTCCCGCAAGATATTGGGTGCACCCAAAAAGAGGAATAGCAACAACAGCACCGGCGGCAACGCATAGCGCAGGTACTTCCGGTTCTTTTGCAGATCGATGGCAGACTGGAAGGGCACCAATTTGATCTCCTCGCTTTTTTGATTGATCGAAGCGTTGATCAACTCGGTGTAAATGGCATTGCCCGATGCCTGTTGTTTCAGTTGCAAAATATTCAGCAACTTGTCTTTCACATCCGTGAAGTGCTCACCAATAATGGTTGCAGCCTGCTCATGGCTGATCACTTTTCCTAAATGGAAATAGTGCATCAGCGGCACGGCAACCCAGCGGTAAACAGCAGCGCCGGAAAGCCCCACAAAGCCCCACAACATGGCCGTGCGAACGCCGGTGCCAAAGTAGAGGTAGTATTCCAGCACGTTGAGCAAAATAAACAAGCCCAACACTGCGCCTACGGTATACAGGGCACCGCGCAGCAGCTGATTGATATAAAATTTGCGAATGAAACTATCGAGTTTGTCGATGAGCAGGCTATAGTTGTCGCGTTGCATGAGTACGGGTACTTAAACTTTTATGATTTTTTCACCGCTAAGACGCCAAGACACGGAGTGTTTGTGTCTTGGCGTCTTAGCGATGAAGGTTACAGAAAACAAAAATGCACATAAAACCCGTGTAAAAACGAATTTATCGGCGAATGGGTCGGGGATTAACCGTTTTTAACACAGGTGATCGTACTTATTGCCGATTGTACTTCTCTTCAAAACGCCGGTGCAGCAGCTTTTGTTTGTTGTCGAGGTTGATCTCCCGACCCTGAATAAAAGCGGCAGTAACCTTGTTGGTCCGCATATCGAGGGCATCGCCATCGCTGATGAAAAGGGTGGCGTCTTTTCCAACTTCCAGGCTTCCGGTCGTTCCGCCAATACCCATGATAGCTGCCGGGCTAAGGGTGATGGCTTGAACGGCCGCTTCGTAAGGCAGCCCAAATCCGACAGCCTGACCTGCCTGAAAAGGCAAATTGCGCTGCTCCCAGGCACCATCGATTGACAACACAAAGGCAATGCCGGCCTGATGAAGTGCGGCGGCCGTTTTGAAAGGCTGGTCGATGTCTTCGTCGTCCCGGGAAGGCAGGCGCTGTGTTCTGCTCAGCACAACCGGAACCTGATGTTCGCGGAGAAAATCTGTGATCATCCAGGCATCCGATGCACCAATGAGTACCGGGCGGGCGCCAAAAGATTCGGCAAACAGCACGGCCTCCTGCATGGTTTTGGCATTATCGGTATGGATGTACAGGTTCTGCGTTTTGTTGAACAAACCGCGCATGGCCTCAAAGCGCGGGTTTTTAACTTCCGGGTTGGCCGACTGTGCATATGCTTTGGCTTCGCCAAAATAGCGGTTCAAGGCATCGATATTTTGCTGGTACTGGTTGCCCTGGTCCTCCTGAGCATTTGGAGGTGCTGGACCAAACCGCCGCCGGGGCGATGGGTTTGGCCAGTTGAGGTGAATGCCGTCATCGGCGCGCAGGGCGGCATCTTCCCAATTCCAAGCGTCCAGTTGCACCACAGCCGAACTACCGGCAATGGTTCCGCTGGAAGGTACCACTTGCGCTTCGAGCACGCCATTGGAGCGCACGGTAGGTTGAACATCGGAGTCGGTGTTGTAGGCCACGAGTACCCGGGCGTTGGGATTCAGGGCGCCCGTTTCCGCGAAATCTTGCGTGGCGCGTACGGCATCAATTTCTACCAATCCCAAACGGGCATTGGCGGCGATAAAGCCCGGGTACACGTGCTTGCCCGTGGCATCGAATATTTTGGAAAACTTGCTTTGGTCGACCCGGATGGTCGCAGCGTTGGATACGAGTGTTAGTTTCCCAGCTTCGAATGCAATGGCGCTGTTGGGCAGTACCTGGCCGTTGCCCAAATGGGCGGTAGCACCAAGAATGAGGATGGCGCTGCTTTGCGGTGGCGCCGGGGTCGGTGGTTGGGCGGGCAGGCTGTGGCACAGGGCTGCAAAAATGACAAGGAACAAGGTAGCTTTATTCATGATTATCAATTGCCAGGTTTTATTTAATTGCACAGGATAGCATCGGTTTTCCCTCAATTTCTCCCTCCAATACATCCCCGATCTGAACAGGCCCAACACCTGCAGGTGTGCCGGTAAAGATCATATCGCCTTTTTGCAAGGTGAAGTATTGCGAAAGGTACACAATAAGCGTGTCGAAGGAGAAAATCAGATCGCGGGTGTGGCCATCCTGAACGACTTCGCCATTTTTTTTCAATTGAAAATGAATATCCTGCGGGTTCTTCAGCTCGCTTAAGGGAATCCATTTGCTCAACGGCCCCGAGCGGTCGAAGCCCTTCGCAATTTCCCAGGGGTGGCCTTTGCCTTTCAGTTTTTCCTGAAGATCGCGGGCGGTGAAATCAATACCGAAGGCAACAGCATCGTAGTACCGCGCTGCAAATTCCGGCTGTACAGAACGACCGTTTTTACAAATGCGCAAAACAATCTCGCCCTCGTAGTGGACTTTCTCTGAAAATTCAGGGTAATAAAACGGTTTGTTGTTGACCACCAACGCAGTGGGTGGTTTCATAAAAACCATGGGCTCGGAAGGAACCGGGTTGCTGAGTTCCTTGGCATGGTCGACGTAGTTGCGGCCAATACAGAAAATTTTCATGCGGCGAATTTAATGTCCAATTAAATCTTTTTCCTTTTATGCCCAGGTTATAATTCCCTGTGCAAAAAGGATAAGGTTCATGGCAGTTCAGTTTAGCCCGATCTAGGCAGGTTTTTCATCACCATTTCGAAACCAGGAAAGTGCCCCGGACGGGCATTTTTCCACTTGGGCAATGATGGCCTCGCTATCGGCGCCCTCCACATTGATCCAGGGGCGGGCCTGCGGGTTGAAAACGTCGTTCAGACCTTTCCAACAGATGGCGGAATGTTGGCAAACATCGGGTTTCCAAACCACCGTAATGTCGCCGTTGGTGTATTCTTTTTTCATAAAAAATCAGTTTTTAATGTTCTCAGCCCAACCATTCATTCTTCGCCCAGCCATTAGCTCTCAGCCCAGCCATTCATGGCTGGGAAATTTAAAATTCATTGCCAAAAGCAAAATCCGGTTTACGCTCCGTCCAGCGTCCGCGGGTAAAATCCGGAAATGCCTGGGGGCTGCTACCTGTCGCAATGGAAGCCTCACTAAGCGGCGTGATGGCCAGCCAGGTAGCCGCATCGTACACATCCAGTTGAGGCGCTGCATTGCGTTTGGCGCTTTCCACGAAGTGGTGAAACACAAAAAAATCCATGCCGCCATGCCCGGCCGTTTTAGCATCGGCGCCGTAGCGCTGCCAGAGCGGGTGGTCGTATTTGTCGAGCCAGCTTTGGGCAGCCTCCCAGCGGTGCGCCTGGGTTTGGCCGTCGAGGAGCAGACTTTGGTTGACATCCATCCAAATGCCCCTGGTGCCCTGCACACGAAAACCCAGCGAGTAGGGGCGGGGCAAGCCGGTGTCGTGCGAGAGCAGCACCGTTTCGCCGTTTGACGTTTTGATCACTGTCGTCACCACATCACCGAGGTTGAAGCGCACGGAGGCATTCGGATGATTGGCGCCACCTTTCGGATGATCGACGATGTATTCGTGCAGGCCACGGGCTTTGCTGGCCGTGGATGTGAGGTGCAGGAAGCGGTTGCCGCGGTTGATATTGGCCATCATGGCTACGGGCCCTACCCCATGCGTGGGGTACAGGTCGCCGTTTCGGTGAATGGAGTGCTTGGTGCGCCATTTGGCCTCTGAAAATCCTTTTTCACCAAATTCGACACCGGAGTTGTAAGGCGTTACCCCGTCGTTGAATTTGACCCCGCGCAGGTCATGCTGGTAGCCCCCTTCGAGATGGATCAGCTCGCCAAACAGGCCGGCGCGCACCAGTTGGAGCACAGCCATCACATCGCGCCGGTAGCACACATTTTCCATAAACATCAGCTGCGTGCCGGTTTCTTCGTGGGTATTCACCAGCTGCCAGCATTCGTCGAGGGAGAAGCCGCCGCAGACTTCCGTGCCCACATATTTCCCGGCTTTCATGGCCGCCACGCATTGCTGGGTATGCCATTCCCAGGGGGTGGCGATGACCACTGCGTGCACATTTTCATTTTCGAGCAGGCGCAGGTAGTCGAAGTTGCCCTGGTCGTACACCGCTGGTTTTTTGCCGCCGCTCTGGTCGATCATTTTCAGGCAATCGGCCACCATGCGGGCATCCGGATCGGCGATGGCCACCACCTCGCAGTCGTCGCGGCGCAGGGCCAGGTCCACGTGATCTTGGCCGCGCAAGCCAACGCCGATGAAACCGATACCGATTTTATCGCGGATCGCAGATTTCAGGTTTCGGGTTTTGGCCTGTGGATTGTTTCCCGGCTCTTCCCTGGTGTTTCCAAGATTGGGTAGCGTCATTGCGGTGGCAGCGAGCGCTGTTTTTTGGAGAAACTTGCGGCGGTTGAGTTTGGCCATGTATGCGTTTTTTTAATGGCGAATATAGGTCATGACTTGAATTTCGGATTTATGCTCATGAAATTGGCGTCTTGGTATACCTGAGTGCTTTTGGAAGCACAGATACGGGAGTCATCAAGAATTTTTGCGTTTATCCTCGTAGCGTATTTTCCCGCAGATTCGCGCAGAAAAATCCGCAGATCGCGCAGAATCGCGTCTGCGAAAATCTGCGACTTTTTCTGCGCGAATCTGCGGGAGGTAATCGCGCAGTGATTTATCCGAATTTCCCCGGGCACAATAAAGCGAGCGTGTCCGCCCAGGAGCAATTCGAAATTCCCCGTATTTTGCCAACTGTAAATTCCAATCGTATGCCTGCCGAATTTTCTAACCACACGGTCCCCCGCCTGCTCAACCTCGTGCCCAAGCCCGACCCTACCGCCATCATCGGTCGTGACCGGGAAGTGCTCGAAGTGCGCGAAAAGCTCAGCGCCGGCGCGCCGGTCATGCTCGTCAACGGTATCGGCGGTATCGGCAAAACAACCGTGGCAATGAAATACCTCGCCGTGTACGAGCACGCCTACAAACACGTCGCCTGGCTAACGCTGAGCAGCAGCCTGCCCGAAGCTTTCGTGACCGACCTTCAGCTTGTGCGCAGCCTGGGCCTGGAGCAAACCCTGCGCCAGCTGCCTCCAGAGCAGCTGAATGAAGCGGGTTGTCGGGCCATCCTGCAGACCCTGATGCCGCTCGACGATTGCCTGCTCGTGCTCGACAATGCCAACGCGTTGGATCAATTGTTGGAATGGAAAAACGCGCTGGAAGCCTGCCGCGCCCATGTGCTCGTCACCTCTCGCCGGAAGCCGCAGGGCTGGCCTACCGTACCCGTGGAATCCCTGCCTCCGGAGCAGGCACGGACATTGTTCCGCAAGTACTATCTTTTTGAAAAACCCGACGACGCAGCGCTGGACAAACTGCTCACCACGCTCGACCATCACACCCTGCTGACCGAACTGAGCGCCAAATCGGCCCAGGCTTCGCGCATCCCGTTCGATGAATTGCTGGAGCGCTTGCAAGCCGGATACATCCATGACGAGGAACTCAACAAGCGCGCCGTCGATACCGGCCTGAGCGGCCAAAGCCTCGCGGAACGCCGCAAAGTTGCCCGGGTGGAGGCCTACGTAGATTTGATCTTCAGTGAAATCTCTCAACTGTTCGACGGCGAAAAAGAACAACTCAAACCCTTCACCCTGCTGCCGCCCGCCGAGTGGTACACCGAGGCTGATCTGGCCCCCGTTTTTCAAAAACAGGAAACCGAACTAAATCCCAATGTACTCGACCGGCTGGTGGAAAAAGGTTGGCTGCAACGCGAAGACGAACCCGAAAAAGACCTGGCCTACAAAATGCACCCGCTTATTCAGGAAGTGGCGGTGAACCGGCTTGTGGTGACGGCGGAATGGGCGGCACCTTGGATTCAGGCGGTGGCGAAACTTATCGATTACGATAACACTGATTCCAACCATAACCTTTTCCATAAGAACGAAGACAAGCCACTAGCCGAGTATTTGGAAATGCGGTTCCGGGCGACACGCACGGAGCAACTGGCTTACCTGTTGGATCGGATAGGCTACCTCGAACAAAATTTTGGGCAGTACCAACGATCTGCCCAACTTCGTGAACAAGCCCTCGCCATTGCCGAAGAATTATTTGATGCCGATCACCCCAATATATCTACGCATCGCTCAAACTTGGCTAACGACTACGGGTACTTAGGGCGCTATGAAGAATCGGCAAGTCTGCTGGAAGAAGCCCTGCGGAGTGATTTGAAAAATTTTGGGCCCGCTCACCCAAAGGTCGCCGTTCGCCAATCCAACCTGGCTGTCGTGTATAGGAATTTAGGGCGCTATGAAGAATCGGCAAGTCTGCTGGAAGAAGCCCTACAGAGCGCAGTGAAAAATTTTGGGCCGGCCCACCCAACCGTCGCCGTGAGCCAATCGAACCTGGCTAACGTGTATTCCAATTTAGGGCGCTATGAAGAATCGGCAAGTCTGCTGGAAGAAGCCCTGCAGAGCGCGGTGAAAAATTTTGGGCCCGCCCATCTAAATGTAGCGACCCGTTATAACAACCTTGCTCATGTGCATTTTGCTACTGACCGATATGAAGAGGCATTGATAAACTTTGAAAAAGCTCTGGAAATTTTGCGTCACAACTTTGGAGAAAGCCATCCCTACATTGATATTACTTTGCATAGTATTGCTATGGTCCAGAAAAAAATGGACGAATAACCCCGCATGAATACCCCCCTACTCCCCCACCGCCCGCTTAGCCGCCCGCACCCTTACCGTAACCAAAGAATCCAAATGCGCCCTCGGTCCATACCGGTAAAACACATACCCCGGATCGCGGGCATAGCGGTACTGCACGCTGTCGACAAATACCTGGTGTTTGAAATAGGTTGAGCTATCCTGCCAGGTATCGTCTACCAGGATCATATTGTCAAAGTGCAGGCTGTCTGGCGCCCAGAGGACGTAGCTGCTGTTCAGGCTCACTGCCTCCGGCAAGCCGTATTTTTTCCGGTAGTAATTCAGCAGCCCGGCGTGGACATAACTCCCGCCGTAGATCAGGCAGGTGGCCTGTTTTTCCGCTGGCAGGCTGTGGTATTTTTCAGCCACCGTGGCGGCGGTTTCTTCCCAGCCAAACATGTCGGCGTAGTCTTGCGGTATGGGGTGAATATTGCCGTCTTCCCAGCGCTGCTCCTCGCCGTATTTGGCGAGCCGGTCGCAGTATTTTTCCATTTGTTCGATGGGCAAAACGGGTAGGCCAAGGGGCAGGATAAGCAGGTCGGTCAACACCAGCCAACCCAACAGCAGTCCGGGCCAAACCCTGTTTTTATTTTCAAAAAAATGTCCGAGCGCAACGCCACCTGCCGCCATCAACATCGGATAGGCACCCAGGCTGTAGTAACTCTTGCCACTGAGCAGGAGCAGCAGGGCCAGCAGGATGAGAAAGGCGAAGCCCAAAAAACGAAACGGCTGTCCGGGCTTGGAAAAAAGCAACCACAGGAGGCCCGGAACCCACACCACAAAACCGACAAACTGCATCATCAGCTGGTCCATTAAAAACCCGGCGGATTCCACGTGCACCAGCTGGGTTTGGGCCAGTTCGGTCATGTGGTGCACCACCGGAAACTCATGCTGCCATTGCCAGAGCAGGTTGGGAATGGCGATCAGGAAGGCGATACCCAGGGCCATCCAGGCGCGCCGGTCTGCCAGCAATTTTCGCTGCCGGGTGAGCGCAATACCCAGCAACAGGGCCAGACCAAAAAAGCCGATGGAATATTTGTTCATCCAGGCCAGCCCGGCGGCAATACCGAGCCAGTACCAATTGCCCGTCCAGCCCCGGTTGGCCGTGCGCACCAGGATGTAGGCGCAGAGCGTCCAGAAAAAATGCTCAAAACCAACGGGTTGAAAAAGTGTGCCGGTGCGCAAAAACGACGGCGACAAAATGAAGGCCAAACCGCCGAAAGCGATGGCCCAGCGCTTGCCGCCCATTTCACGGATCATCAGCCCGATCAGGAGTACGACGCCGGCTCCGGCCAGGGCCGAAAACAAGCGCACCGAAAACAGGCTGTCGCCAAAAAACGTCACAGCCACTTTGCCGACCAAGGGTGTCAGCGGCGGCACTTCCAGGAAGCCCCAGCCCAGGTGATTGCCTTCGTCGAGGTAGAGAAATTCATCGCGGTGGAAACCGTATTGGGTGTTGGTGAAAAAATGGAGCAGCAACTTAAGTGCGACGAGTGCGGCAAGCAGCAATCGCTCTTGACGGGTGAATGCGGCGGGTGTTGCCATTGGCGAGGAGAAATTTTTTGTCAAACCTACGAAAAAGAGGCAAGAGCATAAATCAAGCCCGCTCGCCCGTGTTTAAAACAATTTCTGTTATATTTGCCAGCCAAGTCATGCCACTAGACACCGCCATAGAATACCTCAAAGGTGTAGGCCCGCAGCGCGCCGAGGTGCTCAAAAAAGAGCTCGGGATATTCACATTTGGCGACCTGCTGTTCCACTTTCCTTTTCGCTATATCGACCGGACAAAATTCCACAGTGTGCGCGACATCCGCACGGAGGGCGAACTCTACCAGGTGAAAGGCATCCTGCGGCGCCTGGAAACAGTAGGCACCGGCCGCGCCAAACGGCTGACCGGAACCCTGCGCGACGAAACCGGCTCCATCGAACTCATCTGGTTTCAGGGCGCGCAATGGCTCCAGCGCAACCTTCAGGTGGGCAAGGAATACGTGCTGTTTGGCCGGGCCAGCCAGTTCAACGGCAAGTTCAATATCCCGCACCCGGAACTGGAAGAACTGACGCCCGACAATGCGCAGTCGGCCCGCAGTTTTGACCCCGTTTACCCCTCCACCGACAAACTCACCCAAAAAGGCCTCGACGCCAAGGGCCTGCGCAAGTTGATGCGCACCCTGTTGGACGGCCTCCTACACGCCGATCTGCCTGAAACCCTGCCCGGGTTTTTGCTGGAAGGTTTTCGCCTGGTTTCCCGTTGGGATGCCTTGCGCCACATTCATTTTCCGGAAAACCAACAGGAACTGGATGCAGCCACCCGCCGGTTGAAATTTGAAGAATTGTTTTTTTTACAACTGCGTTTGCTGCAAATCCGCCGCCGCCGGAAAGACGCCAGCAAGGGGTTTACCTTCGATAAAATCGGCGATTATTTCAATAGTTTTTACCACGATAAACTTCCCTTTGAACTTACCGGCGCCCAAAAGCGGGTGATCAAAGAAATTCGCGCCGATTTGGCCGCAGGCCAGCAAATGAACCGCCTGGTGCAGGGCGATGTCGGCTCCGGAAAAACGGTGGTTGCCCTGATGTGCATGCTCATCGCCATCGACAACGGTTTTCAGGCCTGCCTGATGGCGCCGACAGAAATTCTGGCCCAGCAGCATTTTGCCAATATCACCGAACTGGTAGGCGACCTGGGCATCAACGTCGGTTTTCTCAGCGGCTCGGTAAAAGGCAAAAAACGGGCGGCTATTTTGGAACAGCTCGCTTCGGGCGAGTTGCACATCGTCGTCGGCACGCATGCGCTGATCGAAGACTGGGTGGTGTTCCAAAACCTGGGCCTGGCGATCATCGATGAGCAGCACCGCTTCGGTGTCGAACAACGGGCAGCCCTTTGGAAAAAAGGCGCCGGACTTCCGCCGCATGTGCTGGTGATGACCGCTACCCCGATCCCGCGCACCCTGGCGATGACCCTCTACGGCGATCTCGATGTGTCGGCTATCGATGAGATGCCGCCGGGCCGCAAACCCATCACGACCATTCACAAAACCGAGCACCACCGTCTGCGCGTGCAGGGGTTCATGCGCGAGGAAATCGCCAAAGGCCGGCAGATATACGTGGTGTACCCCATGATTGAGGAAACCGAAAAAGCCGATATGCTCAACCTCATGAGCGGCTTCGAAGCCCTGAGTCGTGACTTTCCGCAACCGGAATACCAGATCAGTATCGTACACGGCAAAATGAAGGCATCTGACAAGGAGTTTGAAATGCAGCGCTTTGTCAAAGGTGAGACGCACATCATGGTGGCCACCACGGTGATCGAAGTTGGCGTGAACGTACCGAATGCTTCGGTGATGGTCATCGAAAATGCCGAGCGGTTTGGCCTGAGCCAGCTCCACCAGTTGCGCGGCCGGGTAGGTCGCGGCGCCGAGCAGTCGTATTGTATTTTGGTGACCGGGTACAAACTCAGCGCCGATGGCCGGGAGCGCGTCCAGACCATGGTGCGCACCAACGACGGTTTTGAAATCGCCGAAGTGGACCTGCGCCTCCGCGGCCCCGGCAACATGGAGGGGACCCAACAAAGCGGCATGTTGCGTTTCCTGATTGCCGACCTGGGTCGCGACGGGCAAATTCTGACCGCCGCGCGTGATATCGCTGCGCGCATTCTGGAAGACGACCCTATCCTGTCTAAGCCCGAAAATGCCCGCTTGCGCCTGCATCTGGAAGCCACGGGGAAAGCGGCACAGGTGTGGAGCAGGATTAGCTAAAAAACTATCTTTGCCCGCACGTTCACTAAAAAAAACAGCGGATATTATGAAAACAAACTACCTCGCACTGCTGGCTTGCGGTGTCGCGAACGCGTTGTTGGGCATGGGCTGGTTTGGCATTTTTGCCGACAAATGGATGGCCGGGCACGGCATTACTCAGGAAATGGTGGATGGTATGGAATATCCGGGTGTAGCGTACGGATTGAGCTTTGCCGTTGCCCTTGTGACCGCCTGGATCCTGAATTGGCTGTTTCAGCGGATGCGCGTGCAGGATTGGTTGGACGGCGCAAAGACCGGAGCCTTAATCGGTACATTCGGGCTCATGGGTACCCTGGTTGGCAATATGTTCGCGCTCAAATCCTGGGATCTCAGCCTGGTTGACGGCGGTTTTATTTTGCTGCAATTTGCCGTTTTCGGCGCAATACTTGGCGGTTGGCAAAAACAGTGAGTCCTTTAAAAAACACTCGTGCAACTCGATATCCTGTTCGAAGATCCGCATTTCATCGCCATCAACAAACCCCAG
Source organism: Lewinellaceae bacterium (assembly GCA_020636075.1). Lineage (GTDB taxonomy): Bacteria > Bacteroidota > Bacteroidia > Chitinophagales > Saprospiraceae > M3007. The sequence continues at coordinate 442,250 of JACJYO010000005.1, forward strand.
GGTATGCTGGTGCACCAGTCGCGCATCAGCGAAGATTCGGTTTTTGTGCTGCAGACCTTGCGCGACCAGATTGGCGCCCAGGTATTCACCATACACCGGCTTGACCGGGCAACTTCAGGCGTTTTGATTTATGGCAAAAGCAGTGCGGATGCCGAGTTGCTGGCGGAATATTTTCGGGAAAAAACTATTGAAAAAAAATACCTCGCCATCGTGCGGGGCTGGCCCGACGCATCGGGAACGATCAACTATGCGGTGCGCGACCAAGACAAACCCAACGCCGAATTTTTACCTGCCAAAACTCATTTCCGATGCCTGGGAAAAAGCGAGGTGCCGCATGCCATTGGCAAAAAATATCCGACCGCCCGCTTTGCGCTGGTTGAGGCCGAACCTGAAACCGGACGCCGGCACCAGATCCGCAAACATTTCGCCCATATTTTGCACCCGGTGATTGGCGACAAGCGGCACGGGGATAACAAACACAACGCGTATTTCTGGAAAACCCTGGAGCTGCCACGCATGTTTTTGCACGCCTGGGCGCTGTCGTTCGAGCATCCTGTTTCCGGGGCAATTGTTCGGATTGAAGCCCCGCTCGACGCGCTGTTTCAAAAAACATTGCAAGTCCTGGATTTGGCAAAATTTTCACCAATTTAGCAGGTCGAAAACACCAAGCCATGCGTCTGTTCCTGCTCCTTTTTTGCCTGCTTTCCTTCTGCCACCTTCCTGCTCAAACGCCGCAGGAAGCCCGGGTGGGCATCTACCTGATGAACCTGTACGATCTGAACATGGACGAGCATTCGTTCTACGCCGATTTCTACATCTGGTTCAAATGGAAGGGGGAAATTGACCCTACGGAGATCGAGTTTGTCAACCAGGTGGAAAAATGGAGCCTGACTTCGGCGCCTTCCGGCGATGGCAGCGACAGTTTGTTATCCGACAGCACTAATTACCGGATCTTTCGTGTGGAAGGGCGTTTTTTTCACTCGTTCATGCTCAGCCATTTTCCGCTCGATCAACACGATCTGACCATTCAAATTGAAAACCCGGAATACGACGCTAACGAACTGGTGTACCTGCCCGATACCGCCGGAGCGGCGATCCGTCACACCTTGCAGCTGGTTGGCTGGGAAATGCAGGGTTCCAGCCTGCAACCGCTGGAAAACGACTATCGCACCAACTTTGGAAACCCGGATGAAAATGCCTGCATTTACAACCAGTTGGTGTACACCATCCGCCTCGCTCGACCGATCACCTATTTTCTGCTGAAAATGATGTTGCCCTTGGCGGTGGTCATGCTCATCAGCATCGGTGCGCTCATTTTGCACCCGGAGTACATCGACATGCGCGCATCGTTGCCCATTGGTGGCCTGCTCACGGCAGTGTTCCTCCAACAAACGTACAGCGACGCCTTGCCGGATACGGGCTACATGGTGCTGATGGATAAAATTTACCTGCTGGCGTATGCGCTGATCTCGCTCGTATTGCTGCGGGTGATCCGCAGTGGCAACCGGCTTATGGAGCCGGGCACAGTGCCGGTGGAAAAAATCATCCGGCGCGACCGGCGGCTGGCGCTTGTTTTCCTTTTGGGCTTTTTCCTGGGCGTTTTGATCCTCTGCCTTTGATTTGCTTTTTACCGCTGGATTTGGGTTGATTACCGCAAATGCTCGTAGCCCGAAGCGGGCTGTAGTACTTTTGCCTGGAGCGGGTGACTAAAACCGCTTCCACTAGAATCGTGGCAATACTGACCCGACAATCGTTGACTCTGGTGCTTACCTGCATCGCCTTGCTGTCGTTGCCGGTGCTGTTTTCGCCCGATTTGGGCGACCCGGGCCGGATGCTGCACAGCCCGGGTTTTATCAGTGATTTTATCGGGTATAGCGTTGCGGTGTTGTTCTTTTTCCTGAACTACTACCTGCTGGTGCCCCGGCTTTATTTTCACAAAAAATACACTTGGTTTTTTCTGGCTGCGCTGGTCGGGTTCATCATGATTGCCGTTTTATCCGATGTACCGCAGTGGTTCAATTGGTATCCTGAGCCACGGCAAGGAGGAGGGCCGGCGCGGGGGGCGCATACTTTTGGTTTTCACGAACTCCGAAACAGCAGCCTGCGATTTGCCATTGCATTTTTAATTTCCTGGCTGCTCCGCATTGAGGACCGCTGGCAGCATACGGTAGCGGAAAAAATGCAGGCGGAGCTCGCTTTTTTGCGCACGCAAATCAATCCGCATTTTCTGTTTAACACGTTGAACAGCATTTACGCACTCGCCATAGTAAGGTCGGAGCAAACCCCGGAAGCTGTTGCCAAATTGTCGGCGCTGATGCGCTACGTGACCAACGAAGCCAGCCGCGAACTTGTACCGCTGGAAAAAGAAATCGAGTACATCCGGAATTATATCGACTTGCAAAAAATCCGTTTCGGCGACACCGTGCAACTTGAATTTTCGGTGGAAATAGAGCCCTCTGGTCACCATATTGCCCCGCTGATTTTGATTCCGTTTATTGAAAATGCCTTCAAACATGGCGTCAACCCGGAGGAGCATTCGAAGATTGCCATTGCGATTCAAATGGTGGAAAACCACCTGAAGCTCGAGGTCTTCAACAAAAAAGTGCAGCATCGGACGGATGAAGATTCCCAATCGGGCCTGGGCATCGAAAATACGCGGAGCCGACTTGGGTTGATGTACCCCGACCGGTACGAGCTGGATATTGGCGACCGTCCGGAATCGTTTTCTGTTTCGTTAACTTTGGATCTGTGATGTTGAAAGCTATCGCTCTGGACGATGAGCCGCCTGCCCTGTCGGTACTCGAAAACTTTTGTGCCCGAACGGATTTTGTCCGGCTGGAAAAAACATTTACGCGCCCCAAGGAGGCCCTGTTGTATCTGCGCAAATCTCCGGTAGACTTGTTGTTTCTCGACATTCAAATGCCCTCCATTTCGGGGATTAATTTTTACAAATCCATCGATCAAAAAACGGGAGTCATTTTCACCACAGCGTACAGCGAATACGCGGTGGAGGGATTTAACCTGGATGCAACGGACTATCTGCTCAAGCCATTCACCTTCGAGCGTTTTTTACAGGCGATAAACAAAGCGCGGGCACGATTGGAGCAGTTTGGTACGCCGGAGCCAAGCAGCCCGGTATTTTTATTTGTGCGGTCAAACTACAGCCTGGTTAAAATTCCTATCGAAGAAATTTTAATTATCGAAAGTCAGGACGATTACCTGAAAATTCACCTGCCCGGGGCCGAGCCGGTAGTGACCCGGATGACCATGAAAACGGTGTTGAAAAAATTGCCTCCGGAAAAGTTTATGCGGGTACACCGCTCCTTTATCGTGGCGATGGAGCATGTTGAACAATTGCGTAACCGGGTTATTCTGATCGCCGGAACGATGATTCCTGTGAGCCCGAATTATTACGAACGTTTCATGCTCCAATTCCGCCAGCGCTGATTGATTACCGCAGGATCGGGCTCGTTTACCGCAGTTTTTTGCTAAACCTTTCTTGCCCCGGCACTTTTGTGTGGAAACTATTTTTTGTCAAAAACAGATAATCATGAAACGCAATGAGTTTTTGAAAGGCCTGGGCCTTGTAGGCGCCGGTACACTGATCGCCAATCCGGTAGTCAAAACAGCCAACGCATCAAATAAAAAAACGCTGGCGCCGTCGGACACCTGTGTGCTGATCCCGACCGAAACAGCAGGACCTTTTCCATTGGATCTAACCGAAAACCCCACGTTTTTCCGTCAGGATGTCCGCGAGAACAAAACCGGTGTGCAACTAAACCTGAAATTGCGCATAATTGGCTCCACCAACTGCCTGCCGATGCAAAACGCCCGGGTCAACATCTGGCACTGCGACAAAGACGGGCTATACTCTGGCTATAGCCAACAAAACAACCAGGGTCAGGCGGGACTTACGTACCTGCGGGGTTATCAAATGACCGATGTGAACGGAGAAGTAGAGTTTGTGACCATTTTCCCGGGGTGGTACACCGGCCGTATTTGTCACATCCACTTTCAGGTGTACATCAGCTCAATGTACCAGGCTATTTCGCAGCTGACCTTTCCGATTTCGGAGAAAAACGCGATTTACGCTGCCAATTCCGGTTTGTACACCAAGGGCGCCGATCCCTTGAATTTCAATCAGGACAATATTTTTTCTGACGGCTACACCTACCAGGTAGCCACGATTACACCAAACGCCACTACTGGTGGCTACGATAGTTTTCTGGAAGTAACGGTGCAGGGAAGCGGCACTTCGGGTTATGCAATTGTAGAACCTGAAACAGGCGGGCAGTTCAAACTGGGCCAAAATTTTCCCAATCCCTTTGATGGCGTTACGACAATCCCGTTCAATCTGACGAATCGTTCGGAGGTGGAAATTTCCTTGTTCGACCTCGCCGGACGGAATGTGGCTACCCTCAAGCAGGGCGATTTGCTGGCAGGTGATCAGACGGCGCTGGTAGACCTGAAAGCCCTTGGCCTGGCTACGCAAAATTATATTTATCAAATTCAGGTGATCAACGAAAACGGCACCTTCCGGCAGTGTAAAATGATGTCGGCTGTTCGTTAAAAACTTCGGTTCAGTACACGCTTCATAATCGAATTCATCACGTAAAGTCGGGCGCTCAGCAATTGGTTCAAGGCAATGTCATCCCGGATGATTGCCGGTTTGCAGAGACGGCCCGGCTTTTTTGTTTAGGGCTAGAACAAACTGAAATTGCAATTAGTGGTAGTTCGCTTTTAACATTTATTGTTTTAAAAAAATGATTTCGGTAAATTTGCAGTTTTCAGCGTCTTAGCGCCTTAGTGGTTTCATTTTTTACCGCGAAGACGCAAAGGCGCTAAGGTTTGCGTATTAAGTTCAACTCTAAATCTTATGGAGCGGGAAGCATTGAACCTACTGGCTTCTGAAGTCGTTGATGCTGCATTTGTTGTACATAAACACATGGGACCTGGATTGTTGGAAAGTATTTATGAGCACTGTTTGATGAAGGAGTTTGAAATTCGCCGTGTTCCGGCAATGCGCCAAGTGCCGATTCCACTAATCTACCGTGGAATAGAATTATCGAAGAATTACGTGGTTGATATTTTAGTTGCCGAGGAAATAATTCTTGAGCTAAAGGCTGTTGAAGCTATTTTGCCAGTGCACGAAGCCCAAATTATTAGCCATCTTAAATTGGCCAACAAACGACTTGGTTTTTTGCTCAACTTTAATGTGCCTGTTATGAAGGTCGGGATCAAACGCTTTGTCAATAATTTTTAATTCTTAGCGCCTTAGCGTCTTCGCGGTAAAAAAATTGAACCGCGAAGACGCTAAGCACTCGCAACTTATGGAATTCAAACTTCAATCCCCCTACAAACCTACGGGCGACCAGCCTCAGGCCATCCAACAACTCGCCGAAGGTATCCGAAATGGTGATCGCGCACAGGTGTTGCTCGGTGTGACCGGTTCGGGTAAAACGTTCACGGTGGCCAACGTTATCGCCGAAGTGAACAAGCCGACACTCGTACTTACGCACAACAAAACCCTGACGGCCCAGCTGTATGGCGAACTCCAGTCGTTTTTCCCTGACAATGCAGTGGAGTATTTCGTGTCATACTACGACTACTACCAACCGGAGGCCTACATCGCCGTGACGGATACGTACATCGAAAAGGATCTGCAGATCAATGAGCTGGTAGACAAACTGCGCCTGAAAGCTACGAGCACGCTGCTTTCCGGCCGGCGGGATATCATCATTGTGGCTTCCGTTTCCTGCATTTACGGTATGGGAAATCCCGAGGATTACAAGACCGGGATCATCCGGATTCACCCGGGTATGAAATTGTCGAAAACCAATTTCCTGTACGCCCTGACCGACAGCCTGTACTCGCGTACGGAAACCGATTTTGGCCGCGCTACCTTCCGCGTGCGTGGCGACACGGTGGACATCAACCTGCCCTATGCCGACTGGGGCTATCGGGTTATTTTCTGGGGAGATGAAGTTGAAAGCATTGAAAGCATTGAAATCGAAAGCGGCAAGCGCATCCAAACGATGGACAATGCCGCGATTTTTCCAGCCAACCTGTACATCGCACCCAAAGACCGGTTGAACGAAATACTGAACGCGATCCAGGACGAGATGACCGCTCAGGAGAAATATTTCATCAAAGAAGGACGGCTTTTGGAAGCCCGGCGAATCAAGGAGCGCACCACGTTTGACATTGAAATGATCCGTGAGTTGGGCTACTGCAGCGGCATCGAAAACTACTCGCGCTTCTTCGACCGGCGCGAACCCGGCGCCCGCCCGTTTTGCCTGCTCGATTACTTTCCGGATGATTATCTGATGATCGTTGATGAGAGCCACGTGACTATACCGCAGGTGCGGGGTATGTGGGGAGGCGACCGCGCCCGCAAGCAAATGCTGGTCAACTTTGGCTTTCGTTTGCCTTCGGCAATTGATAACCGCCCGCAGAGTTTTGCCGAATTTGAAAGCCTGATCAACCAGGTTGTTTTTGTGAGCGCAACCCCGGCCGATTATGAGCTGGAACAAACCGAAGGTCTCGTGGTGGAACAACTCGTACGCCCCACCGGTCTGCTCGATCCGCCCATTGATGTGCGCCCCTCGCTGAACCAGATCGACGATTTAATGGAGGAAATACAACGCCGCGTGGCGCTCAACGAGCGCACCCTGGTGACCACGCTCACCAAGCGTATGGCCGAGGAACTTACCGCCTACCTGCTCCGCCTCGACATCCGGACCCGTTATATCCACTCTGAAGTAGAAACCCTGGAACGCGTGGAGATCATTCGCGATTTGCGCCTGGGTGAGTACGACGTGTTGGTGGGCGTCAACCTCCTTCGGGAGGGCCTCGATATGCCCGAGGTGTCGCTGGTGGCCATTCTCGATGCGGATAAGGAGGGTTTTTTGCGCAACATGCGCTCGCTAACGCAAACAGCCGGTCGTGCTGCCCGAAACGCCAATGGTCTGGTCATTTTTTATGCCGACAAAATCACCGATTCCATGCGCAACACCATCGACGAAACCAACCGCCGCCGGATGGTGCAAATGGCTTACAACGAGGAGCACGGCATCACGCCAACCACGGTGACCCGTACCCGCGAGGAAATCCTGGCGCAGCGCAGCATCCTCGACATTCGCGGTGTGGAACAAACCCAGTATTACGTGGAATCCGAGGAGAAAAATCTGGCTGCCGAGCCTATCGTGGCCTATGCCAATCGCAGCCAGTTGGAAAAAATGGTGCTCGAAACTGAAGCACGCATGAAAAAGGCTGCCAAGGATCTGGACTTTATCACTGCTGCGCAACTGCGGGATGAGATGCTGGCGTTGAAAAAGCAGCTGAAGGAGCGGTTTGAGTGAGGGGGGCAGAATGAATTGGAATACTTCCGTATGCACAATATATTTGTTGAAAAATAAACCATTATGCCAGCTTCAATAGCCGATCTAAAAAATGACCTGCATCGGATGGTCGTTGATACAGATGATCCGGAAATTCTGGAACAAATAGCTTTTCTGTTTGCTGCCATGCGAGGAGATAAAAGTTTGTGGGATACACTTTCTGAAGCAGAACAACAAGAAATCCAAAAAGGGTTGGATGATTTGCGCGCTGGACGCACCAAATCCAATGAAGAAGTGCGCGCCAAAGTCCGTGCTCTATTGCACTAACCCGTCAACCCTTCCCAATGACAACTATTCGTTGGACCGAAACCGCGGACATTGCTTACATTACCTTACTTCGTAAAGTTTATGACCGGTCAACTGAAGCAGCCCTTGCGTTGGATTTACAATTGGAAAAATTACTAGAGCGCTTGCGACAGTTCCGCTACCATTGCCCTCCATTGGAAAACATACCAGGTTTACGCCGTTGTTTAATTACCCAAAACTTGGGTTTGGTGTATGATGTATCGGGCGATGAAATCACTATTATTTCGGTGTATGACACGCGAGCAGATAACCCCTTTCAATAAAATTGGATTTGAGCGTGAAGTTGGCCGCGCAACTGCGGGATGAGATGCTGGTATAAAAGAAGCAGTTGAAGGAGCAGTTTGAGTGAGAGTGAAGTTACTCGTCCTGCGACTCCAAGTCGTAGGACGAGTAGGGCTCAAACGCTGCCCAAACCGGATCCCCCTCCGGCACTTCCGCCACAAAAGTCATCCACTCCCCGCTTCCCGGGTGTTCAAATGCAATTTTCCAGGCGTGCAAGTGGATCGAGCGGTCGCGGTTGCCACGGCGGGCGCCGTATTTTACATCGCCTTTTATGGGGCAGCTAATGGCTGAAAGCTGGGCCCGGATCTGGTGGTGCCGCCCGGTGATGAGCCGGATCTCCAATAAATGATAGCGCTCGCTGCTACCCAACAGGCGGTAGTTCATCTCAGCGCGTTGGGCGCCCGGGCGATTGTCGGCTAAAGCGAAGGCGCGGTTTTTTGCACTGTTTTTTTGCAGGAAATGGACAAGCGTCCCCTCGGGGTCGGGTGGCGCAGTGGCCACTACAGCCAGGTAGGTTTTTTCAATGCTGTGTGTTTGGAACTGCTGCTGGAGCAGGGTCATGGCCTCTTTTGTTTTTGCCAGCAGAAGTACGCCACTGGACGGGCGGTCGAGTCGATGCACCGGATGAAGTGACTGACCACATTCGGCTTCGGCCCATTCGAGCACCGATGGGTTACCGGTTTTGTCGGCCTGCGCCGGCATAGCGGCGGGCTTGTTGACGACGAGCAGCAGGGAATCCTGGTAAAGTATAGTCGGCATGATACCGGCGAAGATAAAGGCAAACAGTCGCTTTGTCTTTTGTGCGAACGAAACTTATCCTGTAGGTTTGGCAAAAAAATCCAAAACCCACCTGGCATGCATCTCCGGTTTACCCTTTTGTTTTGTCTTTATGCAACAATGCTGCTGGCACAGCCCGATTCCAGTTCGCTGCTCCTGTTACCCGAACGGCTGGACGAACGCCACATTCAGGATCAACGCCGGAGCATTCCAAAACGAAAAGCCATTTCAGCGACGCGCTCGCTCGAAGAGGTGAATGCAATCCCGTTCACCGTGTGGGTCGTTACTGCCGACGATATTTTGCGCAATGGTTTTATCACCCTGGGCGATGTACTGCGCTCGGCACCCGGAGTACGGGTTTCACAACCGGGGAATGCCCTGGAGGGCGAAACCTTCATGTTGCGGGGCTTGTCGGGCAATCAGTATGTGAAAGTGTTGATCAACGATGTGCCGATAAATCCCACCGTGGCGCCGGGCATGCCCATCGGTTACCAGTTGCCCATTCGGCAGGCGGAGCGTATCGAGGTCTTTTTTGGACCAGCCTCGGCCATATACGGGGATGGCGCCTGCACCGGTGTGGTGAATATTATTTTAAAAGAAACCGAACGCCCGATTTTTACCCAGGCCGACCTTTCCTTTGGCAATTTTGGCTTTAACAACCTCGACCTAATGCTCGGGGGGAAATTGTTTAAAGACAAAAATATTTTCCGCTTCAGCCTCTATGGCAGCAGCACGGTGCGTGAGCGGTTGGACTATTTCTATGACGATAATTTGTTTACCACAAAAAACTACCTGCCCCTGGGTTTTGACTCGACGCTTTATTTGAACAATCCCAATTACCGGGCTCGCGAACCGGGCGATTCGGTTGCGCGCTCTGCACAAATTCCGCACGAAAGTCGCTTGCTCGGAATTAACCTCACCTGGCGTGGCATTCAGTTTAATTACAACCGTTTAATTCGCCTTGATCACAGCGGATTAGGTTTGAGCCCGCTGGCTGTTTCTTACGGCAATCCCTCCAATCGCATTGTAGAGCAAATCGAAACAGTGGCTTTTCGCTTCCAAAAACGCCGGGCCAAACGCACCGCCACCAATACACTTTCATTGGTCCGTTATCAGGTGCGCAGCGCGTCTTCGTTTACCCCCGTTTTTGACCGACTGAGCACGGCGATGTATTACGCAAAAGAACCGCAAATACAAACGCCTGCAGCGCAGCAGAATGTGTTGACTAACATTTTTACCCAATACAACTCGGACGAACGCTACGTCGTGGCCGATGGAATTGATGCCCGTATTGAGTCGCGGATCAATGCCACCCTGGCGCCCTATCTCTACCTGGATGCCGGCGTTCAAACGAATATGGGCGGTGGAGTACCCCCAATGGGCTATTTCCGGGCCCCGGTGGAAGCAGAAGTTTTTGGCGAACCAGCCCGTCCTTTTATACGGCCATTCGATGTTGTTGCGGATGGTTATATTGATTTGAATGTATTCGCACAACTGCATTTGCGCACCAAAAAAATGACGATAATCGGCGGTGTGGCTGTGAATGCTGCCATTGAAAATGCGGTAGTCACGTCACCCCGGGTGGCGCTTCAGTACCGGCCCGACAGTACCTGGATGTTTCGCGCGAGTTATGCTGAAGGGTTTCAACGCCCGCCGATCTATGGCCGGGTGCTGACCTACCAAATTGATGTAACGGATACGCTTTTTGCGCAACCCGCTTTTCATAATCTGGAAAAAACAGAGCGCGTTCGGGCAGCTGAATTTGGCATCCGGCGCTATTCCGACCGGTTTACAACCGATTTGCTTTTCTTTTACCAGGAAGGAAACAACCTGGCGCGTAATGGTTATTTGAATCAAACCGAACAAACCATCTGGCGCTATGGTTATGAAAACGCACCCGGACGGGCACTGTCGTTGTGGGGTATTCAGGGTACGATCGGCGATGATATTCTGGATTTTGACCTGCGGAAAAACAGACCGGAAGCTGGCGGAGTTACTGCGCATCTCGATTTTTATTTTCAGTATACCCGCGGGCGTGAGTGGTTTGGGTATGGCCTCCCGGAAACCCGGGATATTCGCAGTTTCCCGCGCTGGATCACGCAGTTTCGGCTTTCCCTCCAATCCCGGAAATGGGAGATGACGGTGAGCTCAACCCGCCAAAATCACATTCTCAGCAGCGCGGCCGTTTATCAGGATTTTTATGAGCGCGAAACTGTGCTTACAAAATACCCTGCCTACCGAACCTGGGATGCAATGTTCCGGGTGTACCTGAGCCAAAATTTTCTCTTGTATTTGCATTTCAAAAACCTGTTCAACCAACACTATGCGGGTATTGATGCCACAGGTACGCAGGATGACTTGCTTTACAATCCGCAACCTGGCCGTACATTCCGGATCGGCGTGAATTACAACATGGATTAGGTCGAGGTGAAAAATGTCAGGCGCCTCTTAAAATTCTGTTAAGCGTTAAACATCCAGTCTAATTTCAAGTCATACCCCAAAATATGCGGCGCAGGGCGACGGTTAATTGCCTGTGTCCGATTTTAAACCTGGTAAATTTTATGGCAGTATCGAAGCAACTCAAACTGCAGCACCTGCTCTGGCGCGCCGGCTTTGGCCCGGGTTCCAAAACCTGGCAGGCGTGGGAAAATCTCCCCGAATCAAGTTGGTGGCCCAAACTACGCGAAGCGTCAGCCACTGAACCCCGTTTTTTTGACGTAGTCGACGGCGCCTTGGGCGGACTATTAATGGGTGTAGGCGAATTGGGTAAAATGGAAAACAATAAAAAACGCCTGAGCGACGACGAGCGCAAAGAGGCCCGTAAACAAAGCCGCCAGGCCCTGCAGAGTCTCAACCTGATCTGGCTCGAGGAAATGGTACACACGGACGCGCAATTGCGCGAAAAGATGGCAATGTTCTGGCATGGCCACTTTGCCAGCCGGAATCTAAATATCCTGTATCAGCAGCAATTGTTGCACATTTTCAGGACGCACGCGTTGGGCAATTTCAGGGATCTTCTGCGGGCTGTTTCCAAAAGCGCTGCGATGCTGGCTTTTCTCAATAACCAGCAAAACAAAAAACAACATCCCAATGAAAATTTTGCCCGGGAGGTCATGGAGCTGTTCACCCTGGGCCGTGGCAGGTATACGGAAAATGATATCAAAGAGGCGGCCCGGGCCTTTACCGGCTGGGGCTTCAAGATGAACGGCGACTTTGTTTTCCGCCGCATTTTTCACGACACCGGTGAAAAAACCGTGCTGGGGAAAACCGGCAAATTTGATGGCGATGATGTGCTGGATATTTTGCTTGGCCAACGGCAGACCGCCCATTTTATCGTCCGGAAATTGTATCGTTTTCTGGTCAATGAAGATCAGATACCCCGCGACGAACGGGTGCAAAAACTCGGCGACCGTTTTTTTGAAAGTGGCTACGAAATTATGCCACTGCTCGAAGCGATTTTTACCAGCGATTGGTTTTTTGCGGAGGAAAATATGGGCCGGAAAATCAAATCACCCGTTGAACTTTGGGTCGGTATGCGCCGTGCCATGCCCCTCCAACTCGACGACCCGGAGGGCCAGCTTACCCTCCAGCGCGCACTCGGTCAGGTGCTGCTCTATCCGCCCAATGTGGCGGGTTGGCCCGGTGGCCGCAACTGGATCGACAGTACCTCCCTGATGTTGCGCCTGCGCCTGCCGCACATTATTGCTGCGCAAAGTGAATTCAACATCAGTCCTAAAGACGACGATGATCAAATGATGGGCAGAAAAGGGAAAAGCCGTCTGCAAAAACGCATGGCTGCCACCGTCAATTGGGAGCCACTGCTCACTATTTTTTCGGCACAGCCGGAGCAAAGCCTGCTGCCGCAAATGGCGCGTTATTTTTGGCAAATGCCCGATGCGCAGCCGCCTGTAGATACCCTTAACAACCACACCAATTCCACTTCTAAAGCACAACATATTCAATCGCTAGCCCTGCAACTCATGGCTACGCCGGAATATCAATTATGCTAGACTAAGGTTAGAAAGTTTCTGGTTAGCAGGTTTCTGGTTTGAACGGCTAGTAACCAGTAACCAGTAACCCTTTAACCTGCAACTGAATAAAAATATGCTGATCAAACGTCGCGATTTTTTAAAAACAGCCTCTCTTGCTACGGCTTCACTTTGGGTGCCCCGCTTTTTGCAGGCACATTCCCGGCCCGGTGCCCTTGCGCATAATGGCCGTATTTTGGTTATGATTCAACTCAGCGGAGGCAACGATGGGTTGAATACCGTGGTGCCTTACCAAAACGATATTTACTACAAGGAGCGCCCCCGTCTGGGGATACTGAAAAAAGATGCGCTTCCGCTGACCGATGAAGCCGGCCTGCACCCGGAATTACAGGCACTCAAAAGCCTGTATGACGCCGGCGATCTGGCCGTTCTGCATAACGTTGGCTACCCGAATCCCGATCGTTCGCACTTTCGCAGTATGGACATCTGGCATACTGCCAGCCCCGCCGAGGAATACTGGTCTACCGGCTGGCTTGGCCGCTATCTGGATGCTCAGTGCAGTGGCGGCGGACGGGAAGTTTGCCCGGCCACGGTGTTGGAAATCGACGATACCCTGAGCCTGGCGCTCAAGGGTTACCAGCAAAAAGGCCTGGCCCTGCAAAACCCCGGCCAGTTGTATCAAACGGCCCGAAGCCCCTACTTTACCGATTATTTGGCTGCGCAAAACAACATGCAACAGGAGGACTCCCCCGTGGGATATTTGTACAAAACCATGGCGGAAACACTTTCTTCTGCCGATTATCTTTTTGAAAAAAGTCGCCTGAAACCAAGTGCCGGAACCTATCCGGATACCGGTATGGGCAAACATTTGAAAACCGTAGCCTCACTTATTTTGGGTGGTTCAGAAACTTCAGTGTACTACCTGTCGCTGGGAAGTTTTGATACGCATATCAATCAGGCTGGCCAGCAGAAACGCCTGTTCAAAGAACTCAGCGATGCACTGGCCGCTTTCAGCGCCGAGTTGAAAGCACAGGGGCGATGGAACGATGTGCTGGTGGCCACCTTCTCTGAATTTGGGCGGCGGGTAGCGCAAAATGCCAGCGGCGGTACCGACCACGGCACTGCCAATCAGATGTTTTTCATGGGTGGACAACTGAAACAAAAAGGGCTGCTAAACGCCCTGCCGACACTCACCGATCTCGATGAAGGAGACCTGAAATTCAACGTCGATTTCAGGCAGGTATACGCCACCTTGCTGGAGCGTTGGTTGGGCACGGATGCCGAGCCAATTTTGGGCAAACGTTTTGAGCCGCTGGAATTTGTTTAGGGCGCCACGCAGCCTAGCTGAATAGTATGCCTTCAAGGCATGCCCGCACCTGATGCAAGGGCCCTTTTTCCACGCTGGCTTTTTCGTAGTCGACCATCAGACGCTGTTTGGCATCGAGTCCCCAGAACCACTCGCCCTTTTTTCGGTCGAGTAGGTGTTTTTGCACGAAGTGCCAGCAAGCCAGCGATTTCTCCAGAAAGTGTGCCTCCCCGCTGATGTCCCAGGCATAAAGAAAACCGGTCATGGCCTCCGCTTGTCCCCACCAGTTTTTTTCGACCATCTGGTTTGAACTCCATAGGCCGCCATCGGACTCGTCGAGCCCCTGTGCGGCAGCCGTGGCCATGATCACCAGGTTTTCGCGACAGCGTGCTATCAATGGGCCGTCGCCCAACACTTCCGCGGCGGTCAGCAGAGCCCGGGCCGCTTGGATATCCAGGCCATAGGAAATCGAATCGGATTGCGGGGCCCAGCCCGTGTCGAAATGCAGGGTGAGATGCCCGGAAAGCGGGTTGATGATGTGGTCGAAAAACAGCAGGATGAGCTGGCGCAGTTGAACAGCCAGTTGTGCATCGTGCTGATAGCGGTACAGGTTAGTGTATGCTTCCAAAAGTTGCAAATGCGTGCGCGCTGTTTTGGGATCGTTGCGGTCTTTGGCCGACAGGCGCATATCGGTCAGCGGGGTTCCATCTTGGGCGCAGGCTTCCAGGTAGCCTCCTCGGACGGCATCGTAGAGGTGTTTTTCAGTCCAATTAAACAATCCGGCTGCTTCCTTCAGGGGAGCGTCGGGCCCGGTGATCCAACCGTATTCCGACAAGCCGGCAATCGCAGCAGCCAGGCCGGCGGCCTGTTTGCGGGTATTCAGTGGGCTGCCATCCGGTGCGATTGACCAGTAGGCGCCACCGTATTCCTGGTCGAGGAAATTGTTTTTCAGGTAGGCATAAGATATTTCAGCCCAAATAAGTTTGCTCGAATCTTCCAAAATGGGTGGGGCTGCCGAAAAACTCCAGAGCAACTGGCTGCACATCACGAGGCCAACTGGCGCATCGGGCAGGGGTTTGTTTTGGTAGTCAATACCGCCATATATGCCACTGTTTGCGATGTCGAAAATGTGCTCTTCCCACCAACCGAGCATGTGGCCGAGCTCGCGCCGGAGATCATGTTGGTAGGCAGCTACGATTTTTTTAAACATGATTTGAAAATGTGCAGCAAGTACCTATGGCTTGCATGGCATAAAACTAGTCGTTGTATGCCTGTTTTCCAATCCAATCGCCGGGTCGCAGCGATTTAAAGTCGGGTACGATGCGCAGGATATTATCAAACCGGGCAAACTCCTCCGGGGTATGGGTAGTGGCAATAATAATTGCCCCCATGCCACCCCGCTGTGCCGCTTCGGCTCCGGTGGGTGAGTCTTCAAAAACCAGGCAGTTCTCAGGCTTCAGGCCCAAATTTTCTGCAACGCTTAGAAAAACCTCCGGATTGGGTTTGCCCTGACGAACCATTTTGGAATCGATGACCGTGCGAAAAAACGGGTGGAGTTGGAGTTCATCCAGCACGAATTGCACATTTTCAGGCGGTGCTGCCGTGCCGATGCCCATTGGAATGTTGAGCTGGTTTGCGGCCTGGATAAATTCGTCCAGGCCATCGATGAGTTTCAATTCCGAACGGAAAATTTCCCGATACTCCGCTTCCTTTTCTGCCGCTATGCGCCGCCGGTCGTCGGGGGTGAAGCGTTCGCCAAACAAGCGTTCGATAATTTCTTCATTGATCCCGTGAATACTTTGCCGGACTTCTTCGAGGCTGAGTTGGAGGCCGAGGGAAGCCAGTTTGCGTTGCCAGGCGCGGTG
This sequence comes from Lewinellaceae bacterium, assembly GCA_020636075.1. Lineage (GTDB taxonomy): Bacteria > Bacteroidota > Bacteroidia > Chitinophagales > Saprospiraceae > M3007. Next base: position 458,175 of record JACJYO010000005.1, read on the forward strand.
GTGCGTCATCATGTTGTCGACCATCGTGCCGTCCATATCAAATATAAATCCTTCGATCATACGGGTAGTTTCGGCTTTTATGCCGGGGCGCAAAGATGATAGATTTAGCATCGTTCCGAAAGTTTGGCCGGCAATTTCCTGGTGCCATCGTGGAATACACCAGTTCTGATAAAACCCGGGGGGCATGCCTATATTTGGCTTTTTATTGAAAACCCGGATTGTTTTTTAATAATGGTTTTACATGTTTAAACTGGAAGATTTTCAAAATGCAAAAAAGCGCGGCGATTTGATCAGGCTTGCTGAAGAGAAGGAGATTGATCTTAAAAATGCCTTGCGGGATTTGCGTTATGAGGAGGAACTCCGAGTCCTGCAGGCGGAGTTGGTAACCTTGCAGCACTGGATCGCCAAACGAAAAATGCGGGTGGCCATCATCTTTGAAGGTCGGGATGCAGCGGGCAAGGGCGGTTCGATAAAACGTTTTGTGGAGCATCTGAATCCCCGTTCGATGCGGGTGGTGGCGTTGTCCAAACCAACTGAGGTGGAAAAAGGGCAATGGTATTTCCGGCGCTACATCAAAGAACTACCCAATCCGGGCGAGTTGGTTTTTTTCGACCGCAGTTGGTACAACCGGGCGGTAGTCGAGCCGGTGATGGGCTTTTGCACCAAAAAACAATATGATCATTTTATGGTGCAGGTGCCTGAGTTTGAACATATGCTTTATGAAGACGGCATTCACTTGATCAAATTTTGGTTTTCCATTTCAAAAAATGAGCAGCAAAAACGGTTCAGCGCCCGGCTCCAGAATCCGTTGAAGCGCTGGAAATTCAGCCCGGTCGATATGAAAGGGCAACAGCTCTGGGACAAGTACACCAAATACAAGGAGCAAATGTTTGCCAAATCGCATACACCGTTCAGCCCCTGGACGATCGTCAAAACGAACGACAAACGGACGGCCCGCCTGGAGAGCATGCGGCATGTACTTTCCATGTTTGACTACCCGGGCAAAGGGCGCTCCAAATTGACGTTGATCCCCGACCCGAATGTGATTGTCCGGTATTACCGGCATGTTCCGCAAATTGATATTTAATGTTCTACCAAGACCACCTGCTATGGGAAAGTTGACCTTATCCAATGCCGATATTGAAATTCTCAACTCCAAAATCGGACTGAAGCATTTGCTGTCGGATAAAAAACTGAATTATGAAAAAGCGCTGCGGTTGGCAAGCCATGAGCTGCAGCTCCGCGGGTTGCAAACGGAATTGATCAAGCTGCAAAACTGGGTGATCAAGGAGCAGAAAAAAATCGTCATCCTGTTTGAAGGCAGAGATGCTGCGGGCAAAGGCGGCGCCATACGAAGAATTACGGCGCATATTAACCCCCGGTTTTACCGCATCATTGCCTTGCCCAAACCTACGATCGAAGAAGCCGGGCAGTGGTATTTTCAGCGGTATGTCAACCACTTGCCCAAACCCGGGGAGATGGTTTTTTTCGATCGCAGCTGGTACAACCGTGCTGTGGTGGAACCCGTGAACAAGTTTTGTACAAAAGCGGAGTACAAGCAATTTATGGGACAGGTGAATCAGTTTGAACGGATGATCGTGGAGTCGGGCAGTTATTTTATCAAATTCTATTTTTCCATTTCAAAGCAGGAACAAGCCAAACGTTTCGCCGACATCAAGGCTAGCCCGCTGAAACGCTGGAAAATGACGCCTGTGGACGAACGCGCACAGGAATTGTGGGACCAGTATACCCGGTATAAAGAGCGGATGTTTGCCAAAACCAATACGGCGCTATGCCCCTGGATCGTGATCGATGCCAACAAAAAAAACGATGCCCGCCTGGCTGCAACCCAGCATATTTTGACAACAATCCCCTATGCGGAAACCGAATCGATCTAGCCTTTACAAAGGCAATTCCATGACGGGTAAAAACCGGCCGGGGATGCTGCTTTCGCGTTGACCGGTGACGACAAATCCCTGCTTCAGATAAAATGCAGTGGCATGCGGATCGGATTCCAGCCAGAGCACCTTTGCGCCGAGCGCGTTGCATTGTTGCTTTGCGTATTCCAACAGGTTTTTCCCAAAACCCTTCCCGATATGCTTCGGCAAAACGAACAGATTTTCCAGTTTGAACCGGCCATTTTCACCCGGATGCAACGAAATGTAGGCCAAAACGGTGTCGCCGGAAACCAGTTTGAAAACCAGAAATTCTTCAATGTATGCCGGTGAAATGGTGAGTTCGTCGGCCCATAGTTCCAATTGGGTTTTGCTGTAACCCCAATATGCTTTGGACGCTTTTGTGATTTGTGTCAATACCCCGGCATCGGCAGGCAGTGCGCGACAAATTTGAAGAGGCCCGGGCATCTTTCAGGCGGGCGCAGTGCCCAGTTTTTTTTGCAAAAAACTTATAGCCAGGGCATAGCCTTCAAGGCCCAACCCGACAATACTCCCGACACATTTTGCCGACAAATACGAATGGTGCCGGAATGTTTCACGGGCATGTACATTGCTGATATGCACTTCAACAACGGGGGTTTGAATGGCAGCCACTGCGTCGGCAATAGCGATGGAAGTGTGGCTGTAGGCGCCGGCGTTGAGCACGATGCCGTCGGCGGCCGTGCCAGCATTGTGCAGGTGGTCTAAAATGGCGCCTTCGTGGTTGCTTTGAACGTATTCCAGGTGAATGCCGCTAAAGCGCGACCTTAATTCGTTAAAATAGGTCTCGAAGTTTTGGGAACCGTAAATTTCCGGTTCGCGGCTACCCAACAAATTCAGGTTCGGGCCGTTGATAATCAAAATATGCATGCTGTCAAAAGTAGTGTTTAACCGTGGAAAAAGTAGTTTTGTACATGCGTATTTTGAAATTTGAAATTGACCTTCAGAACATCGTTACCACCCAAATGCAGGATCATGAAAAAAGTATATTCTAGCATTCTCCATTCGTTCAAACAGGTTGGATACACTGCTGTTTTCTTGCTGGCGCTGGCAGGGCCCAGCATGGGGCAGAACAACCTGCATATCTCCGAACCGTTGACCCTTCGAAATGATTTTGGGTATGAACTCATCGGTCGTCTGCGGGACCGCATCCTGTTGTTTCGGGACAAGTACGACGAGTTTGAAATTCAGGCTTTCGACAATCAAATGCGCTTGTCCTGGAACCGGAAGCTCGAAGATATCGACAAAAACGGCATCCAAATCCTGGCCGTGATTGGCGGGCGCAACGATTTTTCAGTGGTGTACAAACGCCGCAAGCGTGGCACTACAACCCTGCACGTGCATAAGTACGACCCGGGCGCCAACCTGATCGACAGCATGACCGTAAAAGATTACGGCGAGCGGATGTTCTCTCCCCCGGCGCTTGAAATTCTGCAAAGTGAAGACCGGAGCTGCCTGGTAGCCATGAATACAGCCGAGCGCACACGCATGGAATCGGTTTGCTTCCGCCTCGATAAAATGCAGGTCCAGTGGGATAAGGTCATCATGCTGAATGACAACTTTTTCGACTCCAATCTGCGCTCGATGACGCTGGCAAACAATGGTGATTTTTTCATGATCACCGAGTTGAATAACCGTCGGAGCAAACTCGAATCGCACGAGTATCAGGTACTTCAGGTGCGTGCCAGCGGCGACCAGACCTACAAAGTGCCGTTGTCCGATTTTCTGACCACGGATGTGCAGTTTCGGTACGACAACCTGAACCGCCAGCTTGTTGGTGTTGGTCTGTACTCCGATAAAAACCGGGATCGTGCCAATGGCGTGTTTTATGTTCGCATAGTACCTGGTAGGGATATGCCGTTTTTGCGTTATGAAGAGTTCAACGACAAGGTGATTTCAATTCTTCGGCGCAAAGATGTTTCCGACGACAACAAGGGCATTACCGATGCCAATATCCAGCAGCTGGTGCTTCGGCGCGATGGGGGCGTAATGGTGGTGATCGAGCGCTATCATGAAATTCAGCGCGGCAGCGGGGCCTCCCGAGGTTTCTGGCGTGACGGCATGCGCCTGGTGCTCGATTATTACTACGATGATCTTTTGCTGATGGCTCTAAACCCCGATGGCGAGTTGCACTGGACGACTGTTTTGCATAAAAAACAATATTCGCAGGACGATGAAGCGACTTTTTCCTCCTATTTCCTGATGCTGAATGAGGAAAATATTCACTTCATGTTCAATGATGAAATTAAATACGAGAACACCTGTAGCGAGTATGTTGTAAATGCCCTGGGTGAATTTGACCGGAATAGCCTGATGAATACGTTTGGCCAAAGTTTGCGGCTTCGTTTTCGCGATGCGCTCCAACTGAACTCCAGCGAATGCCTGGTGCCTTCCGAGTTTCGAAATAAATTGCGGTTGGTTCTCTTAAAAATTTGAAGATTTGCGCCCATGACTGATGTGAACACCCTTGGCGAGTTCGGCCTGATCGAACATTTGACCCAATCATTTCCCATTACCCAACCTTCCACAGTGAAAGCCGTGGGCGACGATGCTGCCGTGGTGGACAACGGCGACTTTTGCACCCTCATTGCCACCGATATGTTGGTGGAAGGCATCCATTTCGACCTGGTTTACACGCCACTCAAACATCTCGGCTACAAGGCCGTGGTAGTAAACCTGTCGGATATTTATGCCATGAACGGGCAACCCCGGCAGATCACCGTTTCCATAGCCATATCCAGCAAATACTCGGTGGAAGCTTTGGAAGATCTGTACGCCGGCATCCGGGCCGCCTGCGACAGCTATGGTGTTGACCTTATAGGCGGCGATACTACCTCCTCACCTCAGGGTATGGTTATCAGCATCACTGCAATTGGGCAGGGAGAAAAAAAGCGCCTGAGCTACCGCAGTGGTGCTCGCCCGGGCGACCTGATCTGTATAACCGGCGACCTTGGAGCTGCCTACCTTGGCCTGCAATTGCTCGAGCGCGAAAAGCGCATCTGGCAGGAGCATCCCGATGTGCAACCCAATCTGGAAGACCAGAAATATATCGTCGGGCGCCAACTCAAGCCCGAGGCACGGCGCGACATGATCGATGCCTTCCGCAAAGCTGACCTGGTGCCGACATCCATGATTGATATTTCGGATGGCCTCGCTTCCGAGTTGTTTCATATTTGTAAACAAAGTGGCGTAGGCGCACTCATTGAAGAAAGTGGAGTGCCCATTCACCCGGATGCGCAAATGATGGCCCTGCAGTTTAAACTCGACCCCATTACCTGCGCGCTCAATGGCGGGGAAGACTACGAACTGCTGTTCACTATTGATCCTAAGGACACCGAAAAAGTGCGCTTTTTACCCGACATCTATATTGCGGGGGAAATTCTGGAAGCGAATGCCGGCATCAAACTAAACACAAAAGGCGGAAAACTTCACGAATTGAAAGCGCAGGGCTGGAAACATTTTTAACCATTAATCAACTTCATGCAACTCGACTCTTTCGAAGTAACCGGCGGCAACCGCCTGCACGGTGAAATTCAACCCCAAGGTGCAAAAAACGAAGCACTGCAAGTTATTAGCGCGGTGCTGCTCACCGACGAACCCATAACCATATCGAACATTCCGGACATTATTGATGTCAACAAATTAATAGACCTGCTACGTGGCCTCGGCGTTACGGTCGAAAAACTGAGCCCCGACAGCTACCGTTTTTGTGCAGGCACGGTTGATATGAAATACCTCCAATCCGATGAGTTTCTGAAAGACGCGCAGCGCTTGCGCGGTTCGGTTACGTTGGTCGGTCCCCTGCTAACGCGCTTCGGACGGGCAACACTCCCGAAACCCGGGGGCGACAAGATCGGCCGTCGCCGGTTGGATACGCACTTCCACGGCTTTCAACAACTGGGCGCTGAATTCAAATACGACGACGAAAAAAACATCTACTACGTGCAGCAACCCAAGCAGGGTTTGCAAGGCACCTACATGCACCTCGATGAAATTTCGGTGACTGGAACGGCCAATGTCGTGATGGCTGCTGTTTTAGCCAAAGGCAAAACTACGATCTACAATGCCGCCTGTGAGCCGTATGTGCAACAGCTATGTCGTATGCTGGCTTCCATGGGCGCTCGTATTGATGGTATCGGCTCCAATCTCCTGCATATTGAAGGCGTGGATCAACTTGGCGGAGCGGAGCATCGTTGTCTGCCCGATATGATTGAGGTGGGTAGTTTTATCGGGCTGGCAGCCATGACCCAGTCGGCCATTACCATAAAAAATGCCGGGGTCGATCACTTGGGGATCATACCCAGTGTATTCGAACGGCTCGGCATTCAGATCGACCGTCGCGGCGACGATTTGTACATCCCCGCACAGGAACATTACGAGATCAATACGTTCATTGATGGCTCCATTCTGACCATTTACGACGCACCGTGGCCTGGCTTTACGCCCGACCTGATGTCGATCGTGCTGGTGGTGGCTACCCAGGCACGGGGGAGTGTGCTCATTCACCAGAAAATGTTTGAAAGCCGCCTGTTCTTTGTTGACAAACTGATCGACATGGGTGCTCAGATCATTCTTTGCGATCCGCACCGGGCCACGGTCATCGGGCTTGATCGGCGATCCCAACTTCGCGGCATTGAAATGACCTCTCCGGATATTCGGGCCGGGCAGGCTTTGCTAATCGCAGCCCTTTCGGCCAAAGGCCGGAGCGTTATTCACAATGCCCACCAGATCGACCGGGGATACCAATATATTGACCAACGGCTGAATGCATTGGGGGCACAGATCAGACGGGTGTAATATTTAGCGCTTAATTTTCGTGAAAGCTCCCTACCTTTGTTTAATTATTTAACCCAGCGTTAAAACGAATTTGAAGTAATCCGCTTGATTTTCAGAGGAAATGAAGGTTTCGTTGAATTGGATTCGAGAATTTCTCGACCTAGATAAATCGCCCGAAGAAATCGCTGACATACTGACCTCATTGGGGCTTGAAGTGGAAGGATGGGAAGTGGTAAAGCCCTCGCCGGTAGACCTGGATCAGGTCTGCACCGGGCGGGTGCTTGAATGTGAACGTATTCCTGATACCGATCACCTCTCGGCAACCAAGGTAGATGTTGGCGACGGCACCATTCGCTCCATTGTGTGCGGTGCGCCCAACGTGGCTGCCGGCCAACTGGTGTTGGTGGCACTTCCCGGTACAAGTGTATTGAGTAAAGACGGTCAACTGTTCGAAATTGGCGAACGGAAGGTACGTGGTGTCCCCTCTCAGGGGATGATCTGCGCGGAAGATGAACTTGGTCTGGGGCAGGATCACTCGGGAGTCCTCGTGCTTCCGGATACTACTCCGCTTGGGGTTTCCGCGACACAGTATTTTAAGTTAAACTCCGACGTAATTTTTGAAATCGGTCTGACGCCTAACCGCGCCGACGCAACGAATCACCTGGGTGTTGCCCGTGATTTGATGGCCTGGGTACGGCACAATGAAAATCCGAACGCAACGCTTCGGATCAATCATCCGCCTGCGCTGCAATCCGGAAATAAATCACAAGATCCGATTGAGGTGCGGGTTGAAAATACCGAGGCCTGCCAGCGCTATACAAGCGTATTGATCCGGGATATAACAGTGCAGGAGAGTCCCGACTGGTTGAAAGAGCGCTTGCTCGCCTTGGGGCAGCGACCGATCAACAATGTGGTGGATATCACCAACTACGTACGACTCGAACGGGGGCAGCCGCTGCACGCTTTCGATGCCGACCAGATTCAAGGGGGAAAAGTTGTGGTAAAAACACTGCCGGAGGGTACAGTTTTTAAAAGTCTGGATGAAGTTGACCGAAAGCTCTCTGACCAGGATTTGATTATCTGTGATGGTGCTTCCAACCCGATGTGTATCGGCGGTGTATTCGGCGGTGCCACCAGTGGCGTTACGGAAGCAACTCAGCATGTATTTCTCGAAAGCGCCCGGTTTAACCCAACCTGGATCCGTCGTTCCATGTTGCGCCACAACCTGCGCACCGACGCTGCATGGACCTTCGAAAAAGGGGTGGATCCCAATGGCTGCTTGCCTGCTTTGTACCGTGCTGTGGAACTGGTTCTCGAACTTGCAGGAGGCACCGTTGCTTCAGCGGTTACAGATATCTACCCGGAACCGCTGAAGCCGACCATGATTCCGGTTGAATACCGCCGGGTACATGCGCTCATCGGTCAGGAAATTCCGAAAGAAACGATTACCGGTATCCTTCAGGCGCTGGAAATAGGCATTGAAAATGCCACGGAAAAAGGATTTACAGCGGTTGTTCCAACGAACAAACCCGATGTAACCCGTGAAGCGGATATCATTGAAGAAATTCTGCGGGTGTATGGGCTCGATACGGTGCCTATGCCCGGGCTGATGCGTACCAGCATGGAAATTTCCCCAAAACCCAATCCGGATGCAGTACGAAACATTGCAGCCGAATTCTTAGCTGCGAATGGCTTTCACGAATGCATGGGCTTGTCGCTCAGTAATTCGCAGTACTACATTGGCCCGGATGCCTTGCAGCCTGTAGCGAAAGAATCCCTGGTTTTTGTGCACAACACAGCCAACCAGGGGCTCGACTGCATGCGCCCTACCCTGTTGTTTGGTGGGCTCGAAATCATCGAACATAACCAAAACCGGCAGAATCCCAATTTGCGCTTGTTTGAATTTGGGAAAACTTACTCCGGACCGCTTCCGGTAGCCACAGTGGCGCCTTCCGGGCCACCATCCATCGCCTCGGATAAGCGGGAGGTTTACCGCCTGGCAGTCTATCTGACTGGTGCGCATAGCCCGGAAAGCTGGCAACCGGAATCAAAATCGATGGTCGATTTTTATACGCTGAAAGCCTTTGTCCAAAACCTGCTTGCCCGGCTTGGGGTGTCGGGTTTTCAGGAAACAGTGGTGGAGGAGCACCCCTTTCAGATGGCACTGCGTTACCACCGGGGCCCCAAGGAACTGGTAACGGTCGGCCAGGTACAACCAGCGATTGTCAGGAAGATGAATATCAAAAGTCCGGTCTTTTTTGCTGATTTTAATTTCGATAATATTTTGGCTGCCTTAGCCTCCGGCAAAATTCACTTTCAGGAATTAAATAAATTCCCGGTGGTGCGCCGCGATTTAGCTATGGTGCTTGATCGGGCAGTTACTTTTGCTGAAATTCAACAATTAGCCAATAAAACAGCGAAGAAGCTGCTAAAAGAAACGAACCTGTTTGATGTTTTTGAAGACGAACAAAAAATTGGCGCCGGGAAAAAATCCTATGCAGTGAGTTTTTTGTTTGAAGACACTGAAAAAACATTGAAAGACAAGGAAATAGACGCCCTCATGCAGCAATTGCAGCAGGCATTTGAACAAAAATTACAAGCAAGTATTCGCAAATAATATAGCCGCACCGGCTCCTTTCAAACGTGAAAGGAAAAGGGGCCATTTGTGAATAATGTTCCGGGAATACGCGTTAGACGGATCAGAAACACCATTAAAACCAGCGCTGGAAAATGTAGGGGCTTGAATTGGAACGGTTTATGCTACTGTTTACGATTCAATATAAGATGATCTGCAAAAAACCAGCGTCTTAATTTTACGGCCGATTACATTATGGCATATCAAGCACAATCAACTAATACGATTCAGGTCACCGTCCTGATAGCCGGGCGCCCTTATCTGCTCAATATCAATAAATCAGATGAGGCGCTGATACACCGCCTGGCCAAAGCGATAAACGACAAAATAGCCGCTTTCCAAGACAGCCAACCGTCGCGTGACCTGCAAGATTGTTTCGCGCTTGCTTTGCTAACCTACGCCGTAGAATCCCATAGGGCTACGCAGGCCGCCAACCTGACTCCAACCCACTGATCTGTAGTTTCCAAGCGTATTTCCATTTTCAGTCTAATCAGCAGTATTTCGGGGAAAACCTACCCGGGAGTACTGGTTTTGTTTTTGAGTTTTAAGCGAAAAATACCTTCGCAAGCGATATATATTATTTTCTAACGTCTAATATTTAACCAACTATGGAGATCCTGACCGGTGTATTTATAGGCTTGGTTGTCGGTGGCATAATAACGTATTTTATTGTTAGCCAGGCAGCGAAGAAAGCAAATTTGAAAGCCATTGAAGAAGGGAACAGACAGGCCGATTTGGCCATCAAGGAAGCTCGTTTGACCGCCCAGCGCATTACCGATGAGGCGGCTAGCAAAGCAGATAAAATTGTTAGCAAAGCCGAATCAGAAAACGAGCGGATCAAGCAGCAAAAAATCCAGGAAGCTAAGGAGCGCTATGCCCAGATGCGCAGCCAGTTCGATACTGAAAAGGCACAGCACCAGGTCAAGTTGAAAGAAATGGAGGTGGAAGTGATCGGCAAGCAAAAAGATTTGCAAATCCAGACGGATGCCTTTCAAACCCGGGTTGATGAACTCAATACCCGCAAGGCTGACCTGGAAAATAAAGAAGTTGAAATAAGCACTTTGCGCGACAATTTGGACAAGCAGTTGAAAATTGTGCAGCGTAAAAAAGAAGAACTGGATGCAGCCAATGAAGAGCGGATCAAAGCCCTCGAAAAGATTGCTCAGCTCAATCAACAGGATGCTAAAGATCAACTTCTGGAAGCGGTGCGCGCCAAGAGTGAAAGTGAGGTGATGTCGATTGTAAAAGACGCCGTTACGCAGGCTAATTTGAATGCAAATAAGGAGGCAAAAAAGATCATCATTCAGACGATCCAGCGCATGGCTGCCGAGTTCACCATTGAAAATACGGTGTCGGTATTCAACCTGGAAAATGACGATATGAAGGGCCAGATTATCGGACGTGAGGGGCGCAATATCCGTGCCCTGGAGGCAGCAACAGGTGTGGAGATTATCGTCGATGATACCCCGGAAGCCATTGTTATTTCCTCCTTCGACCCGATACGCCGGGAAGTTGCACGTTTGTCGCTGCAACGCCTGGTGGCCGATGGCCGTATTCACCCGGCGCGTATTGAAGAAGTGGTGGCCAAGGTGCGTAAACAACTCGAAGAGCAGATCATCGAGATCGGGGAGCGTACAGTCATTGAACTTGATATCCACGGCCTCAACCCGGCGCTGGTGCGCATGGTCGGCCGTATGCGTTTCCGTTCTTCCTATGGTCAAAACCTGCTCAAACACTCCGTCGAAACAGCCGATCTGTGCGCCATCATGGCTGCTGAACTTGGACTTAATCCCAAGCAGATCAAAATGGCCAAACGGGCGGGGCTGCTGCACGACATCGGCAAAGTAGCCGAAGAAGAAACCGAACTGTCGCACGCCCTTGTGGGCATGAAACTCTGCGAAGAGTACAAAGAACACCCGGTGATTTCAAATGCCGTAGGTGCCCACCACGATGAAATTGAGATGAATAATATTATCTCGCCGATCGTTCAGGCCTGCGATGCCATTTCCGGCGCACGCCCTGGTGCGCGGCGTGAAATTCTGGAGAACTACCTCAAGCGCATCGGCGAACTCGAAGATCTGGCCATGAGCTACGAAGGCGTTGCAAAAGCATTTGCCATGCAAGCTGGCCGGGAACTCCGGGTAATCGTTGAGGCCGACAAAGTAAGCGACCAGTATGCTGATGACCTCTCCTTCATGATCTCGCAGAAAATTCAGGACGAGATGCAGTACCCCGGACAGATCCGGGTGACGGTTATCCGCGAGAAGCGGGCCGTGGCTTTTGCCCGATAATAGGTTAGAGGGTTTCTGGTTAGAAAGTCAGAGGGTTGTACACCGTTTCGAATGGTGTACAACCCTCTAACTTTCTAACTAGAAACCTTCTAACCTACAACCTCTAACCTCATTCCAGTGTCCCAATTCGTATCCGTTCGTGGTATTCGCTTTCCCCAACAAAATACCAGGTATTGCCGCTCCGGATTAATGTTTGTGGCAGCAGGGATACATTCGATCGAGCCGTATTGTCAACGACATAATCGACAGGGGTTCCTCTGCTCCCGCACTCGGTAAGCATTAGTTTGGAATTGGGCCAACTCCCCTGATTCCACAACAGCCACCAGCCATTTTTTTCATCGGGGATAGCAGCCAGCGAGGCAAAGTTTTGTGCATCACCGATCTGAATACGTTGATATTTTTCCACTTCCCGGGTTGTGATAACCCGGAATGTACTGTCCATCCGCAGCATTGTGGCCGTCTCAATCCGGCCGGGACTCATTTCAAAATTCTGGCGTTCGGCCAGTACCCATGGTCGACCATCAGCCGCCCAGCGCAACCACCGGAGCGACAGGTCATCTACCGCTTCTTTATTGGCAGTTGCTTTTTTAGACAAGTATACCTTCCGCAACGCACTGGGAAAGGACGCTTGTTTCAAAATTGTCCCTTCCGGTTTTTCCGGATCGATTGTGTAGATAAAATAGCCTTCTGCGTTATCGTTACTTTCATCGCTGTAAAAACCGGCGCAGTAAAACTGGCCATCGGGTCCTTCCGAAATTTCAAAAGATGGCGTGAACTTTTTACCAAGCTGAGGGTAAAAGTCGGCGGGGGCATCTTGTGCCGTATTTAGCAACAAGATTGCATCAGAATAAGGTTCGGCCTCCACAGCCCAATCCGCATTCCGATAAAGGGATTGCCCATTTACCCTGTAAACTGCTGGAGTTGCTTCATACGGTTGGCCCTGCATGTGCGCGCCCGGGTTAAAGATTTGGTAGTGAATTAAAACCGATCCTTTGCTGCCGCAGAAAACCTGCCGCATGGCCCGCGCTCCGGATGCTTCGGGTAAGTTTACAGAGCGCTGCCAAAGCAGTTGTAAATTTTCATCCAGCATTGCGATAGCAATCCGAGGCGTCTGTCCTCCGGTCATGTGGTACACGCAACTTCGATGCTTATCGTCTGATTGGCTAAACCAGGTGGTGGCAAAGGCCGGCGTCCGATTGGACAAATCTGAAAAAAGAACCTGTGGCGCTGCCGACCATTTTCGGGTTTGAAGGTTAAGCCGTCGGGCAAAGAGCGATTGCGTGCCGGTACTGTTGGCCGCTTCGTAGACAACGAGCAACACGCTGTCATTAGCCAACACAAACCGGAAATCATTGCTGCCGTCTTCAAAGCCGGGCAAGGGTTCATCATGCAGGCGCTCTCCACCGGGAGTTAAAATAGTGAGCAGCGGAAGTGCGGGTGTTTTTACGCCGTTGGCATCAATTCGGCTGTCCTGCCAGCGCAGCAATTGGAAGCCCGCATCGCCTGCATTGAGCAGCATGAGGGTTCGTTGATCTTTTGCCGTTCGAACCTGGGGGTACCATTTTACCTTGGCCGGTTGGCTGTGCACGAAGGTGGTGCACATGAAAATCAATGCGGCTAAATGCAGACCTTGAATTAACCTGTTCATACCGGAGAAAGTTGATTGCGAATTCGGTCAAATTAAAAAGCCTTTTCCAGATCAAGCGCCTGAATTGATTGAATGGCCCTTGCAAGATGGCCAATTGCCGGTATAAACAGGCAAATGCGGTTTAAACAGGTGGTGTGTCCTGCCATTCGGACTCCACGGCGATATCGCCTGTAAGCAACCGGTGTGTAGGACACTTGTCGCCTATGGCCACCAGGCGTTGTTGTTGGGTGTCGTCGAGTTCGCCTTCCGCATGCAAGCGGCAATTGATTCGGGTTTGGGCAGGTCGGGCTCCGTAATCCACAATCATTTCAAGTTCGACTGAAATTTTACCCACTGGCCAACCTTTCCGGTCGGCATACATGCGCGTGGTAATCACTTTGCAGGCTGCCAGGGCGCCCAAAACGAGTTGGCTGGGTGTGGGGCCACTATCCTGGCCGCCGTTTTCAACAGGCTCGTCGGCATGCCAGGTATGCTGTTTGGTTTGCAGTGTGGCGCGGTAATGATCGAGTCCAATGGATCCGGTAAGTGTATAGGCCATTTTGTGAATATGGGTTTACTTCGGATAAATCAGCGTTGAAAAAACAGGATCAAACCTGTGGCTTATCGGGCGCCGGAGCGCTGGCATGGTAATCACGCTGAATACGTGCAGTGTAATCATCGAGTAGTTCAAGCACCCGGGCGCGTTTTGGTGCGCGTACGATCAGGCCGATGTGATAACTCATGTCGGTCATGCGCCAGGCAATCTCAGGATCGTTAAACTGGCTGGTGTCGGGCCATTCTTGCCTCGTAAGGGAAACAACAATGCCGGCGTAGTCCGTACTGGTTTTGGGCAATTTATATTTTTTCCCGGTAGCCACGGCATACTCAATTTGTGCCCATTCCCGCCACAAGTTTATGCCGCAAGCGCATTCAACCATTTCAGCGATATGGGCTCCACCAACGCGGGACGACGTTTCCAGAAAATAAAACTGCCCATCCTCATGGCACTTGATAAACTCAGTGTGGCTGGCGCTGTATTGCATGCCAAAAGCTTTCATTACCGCAGTATTCAACTCCAGGAGCATTTTTTCATCCTTTTCCCCTTGCTCCATGATCGCACTGCGAAAAATACCACCGGCGTGCGCGACATCGAAGGGCGGAGCCAGGTATTGCGAAGCCCGGGCAAAAATAACCTTGCCTTCGGCCGACAAGGCGTCTACGTGGTACACATCGCCCGGTTTAAATTGTTCGACCAGATATTGGTGCCGCTCACCGCCAAGTGTTTCGAGGTGGGCCCAAAGTTCATCGGCGTTAGCCACTTTTTTCATGCCGGTGGCAGAGGCCTGCCCACGTGGTTTGACGATCCAGGGCGCCGGAAAATCTTGCGTGAATTGCCGTATATCGTCATCATTGAACAGGTCGGAAAACCCTGGTACCCGGATGCCCGACTCCTTCGCTTTGAGGCGCATGGCGAGCTTGTCGCGAAAGTGCCGGTAGGTGGTTTGGCCCATGCCGGGGCTACGAAAATGTTCGCGCAGCTGTGCGGCTTTTTCGACATCAAAATCATCGAGTGCAACGATACGGTCAATTTTTGTATTTCGCATTAGCCAGGCCATCCCACTGATCACATCGTCCATGTTCCAGTGGTTTTGCGGGCCCTGTTCGATAAAGAAAATATCGTCGAGCGCTTCGCGCGCCCAAGGCTTGTTTTCCAGTTTTTTAGAGGTTACGAGATATACGGTGGCACCAGTGGCTTTCATTCCTCTCAGGAAATCATTGCCTTTGAAATAGCTGGAAATGCAGAGAAAAGTAGGCGGTCGCTTCATGGTGATGCTGTGTTATTGCGATAGTAGTGATTTGCTGTTTGCAGCACAAATATGCAGGTAAATGGATATTAAACCGGCATGAAATCCTACCCGACAAAAAACGAAAAAGTTTTTGGATTGTGCCAATAACACGGCGTTTTTACAGCAGGCAAAAAAAATCGCCGGAGCGATTTTTAAATCTTCCGGCGATAAAAGCATTAAAAGAATGGGAAATTTAAATGGGTGGGCAACAGTTGTGCACTCAGTCAGGCATATTCTTGATTTTGTTTTTTATGCGTTCTCGAAGAGCTTGAGGAGCTCTATGCCTGGTTAGTGAATCGTGCAGTAAAGATCGGAAGGAAGATTCTTCGGGGTTGTGCTTTTCCTGGGGCATGGGGTCCGTTTCAGACTCTATGAAAAAAGGAAGATCGGCGCGATCCTGTTGGACATTTTTTAGCCCTCTGGTGATGGCACTTGCCACTTTATTGGGCGATTTGCGTGGATTTTTCATGCTACAAATTAGTTTACGCCAACACACTAACAATCAGGTTGCTGCCGATCCCAACCTCCGCATAGCATACAGACAAATGCCATGGCCAGGCTTGGTTGCCAACCAAGGTGCCGGCTATTCCACAGCATTTGTTTTTTATCAAAAAAACTGTACAACATAACGGATAAGTTTGAACAGGGACGTTGGTTAAAACACGATAGACAACACGCAATAAGTTCCCGGGAAAAATCCCTTGCTGAAAGAAAACCTGGTTGGTGCTGCATATGATTCATTTTAAACAACGGTCTGAAGTATAGTGCGGTGACTGATGAAACTGAATGTTCTTTTTGAGAGTGAAATCGAAAAAAATAATTGAAAAACGATTGGTTTCTTAGTTTTCATGGAGACATAGAAGAAGGGTTTACCACGGAGCAGAACGCTTAACCGGGTAAACCCTTATATGATCAGGTCAGGAGTGCGTTGGTATCACCGCCATCCACTTGGTAGCCTTGTCCCTGTGCGTAGCTCCGGAGTTTTTCAGCCAGCAAGGTGCGGGCCCGGTGCAGGCGCGAACGGACAGTACCAATCGGAATGTCGGCAATCGCTGCAATCTCTACATAACTGAAATCCTCCACATCGAGCAGAATGACCAGGCGAAACTCGGGCGACAAGGCATTAATTGCCTTCGTCACTTCATCGCCAATGAGGCGGCCACCCATTTCCTCGTGCAACCCGGCATAGGCTGGGGTCACGGGCTCGTCTTCGTTGTGGTACACCACGATGTCTTCGTAGTCTACTTTGCGCGGTTCGCGTACCGTCGAGCGGTACTCATTGATAAACGCGTTGCGGCAAATCCGGAACAACCACGCCTTGGCATTGGTGTCTGGCTCATAGCGATTGATAAACCGCCAGGCTTTCAGGAAAGTTTCCTGCGTAAGGTCTTCCGCGCGCGTCGAGTCGTTTGTCAGGCGAAGCGCAAACGTATACACAGCATCCATGAGCGGGTAGAACTCCTGCTCAAAAACATGGTGATAAGCTGCTTTTGTTCGTTCGTTTGCCATGATGGTAAAAGTTGCCATTTCAGGTGGTTTTGATTAAGGGTGAAGCTGCGCGCAATTCACCGTATGAAAAAAGTAAACCGGTGCAGTGGCCACAAAAGTTCCCGGGATTTTAAAAAAATGCAAAAAAAATCGTCGGCCTGGAGAACCAGGCCGACGATCATTGTTGTAATCGCCATTAAAACAGAGCGTTAGAACGATGTATTGGCCAGGTCAAACCGGAAATAAATATTAAATCCAAAGTTGGTCATGCGGGACTGCCGTACCGTTTCATTGGTCACATCCAATTCGTAATACAACTCGGCGCCAACAGCAGCCCGCTCTGCTGCACCAAGCACGCGGCCACACCCAACCCGAAGTGCGAGCAGGTTGCCCGATTGGGCACCCAGCGGCTTTGATGGGTTATAGAAAGTTGCCAGCCGCTCCCGGGCTTCTTTACTTGTGCTAAACGTTATTGTTTCTGCTCCAAACCCGGAATCTTTAAACACACGTTTCAACCCAACATGGCCCGAAAAAAAGAAATCCATATCGATTGGGTGTATATCCTTGCCTAACCCGAGCGTCATGGCAAACATCGATTTCTGATAGCTCGATGATGACGACATCCACTCCATATTGAGAAAAACCGGGAAGAGCTTATGAGCAAGGTACAGGTTCAGCCCATATCGCGGTTGCGAGTAGGAAGAGTGTAAACCATAATCTTTTTCAAAATCCTTCCAGGTGTAGGACTCCGGCGGGTCGTGGCTGAGCTGCACAAATTCATATACCTCAACCAGGTTTGTTGCCTGAAAATGAGTGTTGTGATATAGTTTGGAAGCACCAACGTTGAGCCCCAAACGAATGAACAAGTTTTCCCTTTTTTGTGCCGAAACTGAAAGTGCCAAAAGCAGCACTGCGCATAGCGTAAAGGTTTTTTTCATCGTTGCGTTTTTTGATAATGAACAAAACTTTCTCACCTAACCGAAGGATCAGGTAAGGCGGAATTAAGCAATACGATTACAGGGGATTACTCGCATGTAGCAAATATCATACCGGGGAGTCCGGGTAGTTCACACGCGATTTGCTTTCCATGCGGGTTTGTGGAAATAAGGCGCTAAAGTACTGCCTTTCTTATAATTTGCTGATTATTAAGTGTTAATTCTTGTTTGCCAAAATCTATACTAAATGGTGTAGCGCACGTATTTAATTGTCTTGCCTGCTGCCAGATGCATGGCTTCATAACGTGTTTGAATGGCCAGTTCCGGAAAGGCCAACGGCCCTGTGTAAATGTCGGCGTTGGTGTACACCAAATTGCAGCGCGGATCTTCGGCAATGGTGTCGAGCGTAAACTTATAAAACCCCGGATCGTCGTGTTTCAGGTGCACCAACCCACCGGGCTGTAAAATCCGGCGGTATTTTTCCAGAAAAAAAGCGGAAGTCAGGCGTTTGTTTGCTTTGCTGTTGCGCGGAAATGGGTCCGGGAACGTAATCCAGATTTCAGCAACTTCATCGGGCGCAAAAAAATGTTCAATAATTTCAATGCGTGTACGCACAAAAGCAACATTCGGGAGTTTTTCGTCCAGAGCCATTTTGGCGCCCTTCCAAATGCGGTTGCCTTTCAGATCAATACCGATAAAATTGCGATCGGGAAACTGTCGGCCCAGGTTGACGGTATATTCTCCGGCTCCGCAGGCTAATTCCAGCGTGATTGGCTGCTCGTTTTTAAAATATACCTCCCGCCAACGACCCCGTAAATCGACCGGCTGCATCCCTGTGCCAACCAGCTCAGGGGTGCGCACATCGTAGCACTCGTAAACATTTGGGAAGGAAAGAATGTCGGCAAACTTGCTGAGTTTGTTCTTGCGGCTCATCGTTTTAATCGTCCGGTCAGGTCCAGGATTCCGGCAGCTACTTTTACGGCTTCTCGGGTGTATTCGCGGTAATCGATCGCACCGATGCGCTTTTCCCGTTCCAGTCCTGCAAGGTTGCGTTTTAACACACGCACTTCATCTTGCTGACTTTCCGACACATTGACCAGCAACAGATCAAGTGCCTCGTTGAGGCGGTTTTGTTCCACAAGTTGGCGGATTTCCCGGATGATCGCTTCCATAAATTCAGGGCAAAGTTACGGTGGCTTTTACACTCGGAACGAAAAACGCAGGCATCTCCTCATGGCCAATAATTGCAATCGACGGAAAATAGGGTTGTAAAGCTGCTTGCACAGTATGGCGCAGGCCACTGGGCACGAGAAAAACCGGGCGTTGAAGATCGACTGCGGTCAGATCAAATATATGCCGAAGCAGCTGGTAAAATGTACTGCCCGGTCGCGGTATTTCCGTGCCGAAAAAACCTTCCCGAAAATCACGCAACACCCCCGGGTCGAAAGTATAGCAAGGCATTACGCCACCCTTCAGAAGCGGATAAACAACCGGATATTTCAGGTTTGCACGCACCTGCCCGGCCAATTGTTGCACGTTGGCAGTCGCGGTCACAGCTCCAGGTGGCATCACCACTACCCTGCTCACCGGCGGGAAATAGGGCAAATACAAACTATCGTCTACAGCCACCGGGCCGTCGATACGCAACAACACGTCGAGCACTTCGGTCAGGTTCCGGATATTCACCCGTTCACTGAGCAATTGCCGGAGAGTCGCACACAATTGGTGGGTCGGCCATTGCTCGCGGATCATGACGATGAGGGCGCGGTTACTTTCTTCAAAGCTATCCAATTGCGCTTCCAATAAATTCGTGTTGACAAACCAACCGGCACATTGACGCACCCAGGAGTCAAGCCAGTTCATGCAGTCCGCCTCAGGATCTGGATTGTTTTCCGGGGCAGGCTGCACAGGCAAGATCAGATCGTTCAGCTGCAACCGAAAATGGCCGGGCGCCAGCGTCTCATCAGTTTCAAGCACAATCTTCGGCAGAATGACACCTAAGCTCTCGTAAACCTCCTGATAGAAATCCGGGAAGCGGCTTTCCAGTTTTTCAATGGCGGGGTGTACAACTACCCGAAGCCGCAGCATTTCAAGTTCGCCGATCAGCTCCTCAAAAGCGGCATTTACCGTTTGGCCGGGTGTCCAGTTTTCAAAACAAGCGGCCAGACGTGTCAGGCTGAACCCGTTTTGCAGCAACAACTCCGCAATTGCACGCCAATCGGCTTCCGGTGCCGTATTCCAAGGCATAGCGGGTTTCTGAATGGCCAGACATTGCGCCCGCAAACCGCGCAATTGCTCACTGCTAATCAGGCTGGCCCGGTTGGAAAAAATGGATGCCAGGATGCGATATGGAAGATCATCGTGCTGCTGATTGGTATGGATCACCGGAACAGGCACCTGCCGGCCACCTAATTCCAGTGCAATGTCGAACAGGTCGGCGGGTTCAGTACTTAGCCGCACGCCTACCTGCGGTTCAGTCGGCAACCCCAGCGCCGGCCAAAAATTGGAAAGCCCGGATTCTACTGCTGCCTGCACTGCTGCAACATCCGGGGCTGCAGTGCCCGGTATGGGAAATAGTGTGGCGGTTATGTCGAATCGGGCCGGCATAGGTTCAGTTATTGGTTTTTATCGGTATCAGGTGAAATGTTCGACTGGAAATCCTCATAGGTTTCCATAAACAAGGCATCATCGCTGGCATCGATCACGAGCGGATCTAAAAAACGCGACGAGGCGTCGGAAGGCAATTCTGCTGTTTTTAACACCGGAATTTGCGGCAAAGCGGCCAGTACGCTGCGCAGGTAGGGGCGCAGCTGCTCCTGGCGGGTAACCAGGGCAATTTGCTGCCCCTCATGTTCCTGCGTTTTACGCACGATAGCGCCCATAAAACTGCGGATAAAATCCAGCGGCAGCGCCAATGCCCGGGCATTGCCTTCGCCGGTCAGAAAACTGATCATAAGTTGTTCTTCCCGATCGCCCAGGCCAATGTAGCCGTATCCGGATTGCAAGCCGGGCAGGTTGGCGCGCACTTTTTCCCAGAGCCGTATTTGCTCGACAGCGGCGGCCACCGGCTGGCGGGCGCCTTCGAGCAAGCGGTACTGCCGGTGCAGGTCGGGAAGCGGAGGCAACGGCGTTTGCTCGGCCAGCATGGCCATCACCACCCGGGTAAAATGCACGAGTTCGGCATTCGGCAGCAAGGGCACTTCCTTATCCACATCCCAGTAATTGACAAACAGATCGAGGCAATAATTGGTGGCAAAATGCTCCAACTGTTCGAGCACAGCGGCCATTTTGGGCGTTTCGTTTTCAGCCAGTGGAAGGCTATCAAGCCAAACCGGCGTTTCGTACATCCGGAACCGGTATACCCCGTCGCCATCGCTAATGTCGCGGTAGCGTACGCCAGGCAGGGTAATGGCAAACCGCTCTTTGATGCGGTTGCGCAGGGCATCGGTGAGCGCCATCATTTCCGGTTGCAGGGAGATAAAGTCGGTCGTGATCTGGCTTAACAGGGGTTGGCCAACTTCCACATGCAATTGGTACAGGACAGGCAAATTAGCCAGTTGCGGGTTGTGCCGCACCAGGGCGAGTTGTCGCCGTTTTTTGACAATTGATGCATCCTGAGGTGCGAGCCCGGCCGCAGTATCTAAAATCTTGATGGCCTGCGAATAGGTTGCTTCTTCCGGATTTGCGCGGTAAAGTTTTTCCAGGCAGTCGAACTGGTTGGTGTAATAAACCGGCTCCGAGGGCTCAAGACCGGCGGCCTTTTGGTAAAAGGGCAAGGCATCGGCGTATTTTTCAATATAATAATTGACGTGGCCCTGGCGGTTGGCAATACCCGCAGCGATGTCGGAAGGAATACTTTTGCGTGCTTTGGCGGCACGCTCCAATAGTTCAAGGGCTTTTTCGGGCTGAGGCCCCTCTGATTTTTTATACAAATTTTGCGCGTAATCGTACAATTCGGACAGCGCGCCGGAATCGTCGAAGTGATCAAGTGTCCAGGCAGCAAGCAGGGCATTTTCAGCTTCGTCGGGGCGGTTCAACCGGAGCAGGCAACGGCTGGCCATTACCAGGGTGAAACGCTCCCAGGAGGGGAGTATCTCCTGCATTTTTTGATATGCCTTGAGCGCGGTATCCCAGTTTTCCAGGGCTTCATTGGCCCGGCCCAGAGCCAGGCTGCATTCCCAGGCATCAGGGACTTTTTTTTGCGCAGCGTCAAAATCATTTAGGGCTTTTTGCGCTTGCTGTTGATAATCCAGGTAAAAATAGCCGCGGTTCAGGAGCGCCACGATGCCTTCGGGATACTGCTCCATCGCCAAATTATGACAAGCCTCCGCTTTTTGAAAATAGGCTTCTCCCTGCAACTGGTAAACGCCCCCGAGATCGGTGCGCGTCAGGAAACTGGTGTGCGGGTCGAGCTGTTCGACGGTTTCCATCAGCGCGGGCAGCTCATTTTCCTTTTTGGAAAACAATTCTTCTTTGCCAAACAGATCGATCAGGCGCGTGTAGCACTGCACATAGCCGGGCCGTTTGCGGCTGGCCATCCGGTACAGATTTTCCGCCTCAGCCAATTGCCCTTTTTCAACCAGTACATCCGCTTTTTGGATAGTCGAGGCAATATGGTTGGGGTCCAATGCCAGGGCTTCTTCAGCCAGTGCCAGCGCGCGATCCAAATCTTTCTCCCGGGCCGGTCCTTTCAGGTAATATTCGATCAGGCCGTGTACGCCCAGGGGCTTGCCTTCGAGCAGATCCCGGGCTTTTTCAAACAGCGCCTTGGCTACTTCGTATTTGTATTGAAAATACAAGTCGATCTGGCCGCAAACATAGTGGTGGTAGCCGCGCTGTTCCTGCGGCAGTGTTTCATCATCGGCCAGCTGTTCAAACACCGGGCGGGTTTCCACCCAACGACGGTCGAGAAACAGTTGAATGAACTGCCGGTAACGGTCCAGTTTTTTTCCAAATTTCCGGTCAAGTTCTGGGGCTGAACAAAGTGCCTGTAGCGCCTGCAAACGCCAGTGAAAACTCGCTTCCGAAAATGCCGCCAACCATTGATGCCAGGCATCATCGGCGCCGGCTTGTAAAATTCGCTCTGTGAAAATCCCGGCCAAAGCTTCGTAATACGCCTGCCGAAGCAGTTGAAGATCCTGCGCTTTATCACCCGATTGAATGCTATCGCCGATGAGGTCATCCAGCCGGTCCCACTGTTTGTACAGATCGGGCTCAGTGACCAACTGGCTTTTTACCCGGTTCATTTGTCCGGCAAAGGCATACATATCGCGCCCTTCGAGCGCGGCCCGGCGGTATGCTTCTGCAATTATGGGATCAAATGATGGCATGGTTTAAAATCGGTTTTTACAAGTTATCCGGACAAATCGATCCGGTCTTTTTGTTTGGGTTGCGATGGGCTATCGGAGGCCCGCCCGGCATCTGTTTTTTTGCGGATCAGGGCAGGTAAATTGTTCGAATCGAAATACTCAAGAATCCGAAAGCCAAGATTTTTATACAAGCGCGAGCGTTCCCGGATATCAATCTCGGCGGTTCGGTAGGCTTCGTTGGTCCGGTTAAACTCGGCCAACAGGTTGCTCACTTCGTTCAGGTACATGGAAGCCGTAGCCATATCGGCTTCCGGCGAGCGGGTGATAGCGCTCAGGATTTCCTTCAACCGGTTGAGTGCCACATCGAGCTCATTTTGTTCCACATGCCGGCGGATCTCCCGGCCGTACCATTCCAGTTTTTCACCGAGGTTCATGTTTTGGAGTTGAGCGGCATCCAGCGCAGCGGCATCTTGCTCGGCCGGCACATCGGTCAGCAGGCTGTAGTGCAGGTTGTTCGCAGGGTCGAGGCTGACGTACAGGGTCGGGCTACCGAAGGCATTGGCCTCGGTGATGTTGCCGAAGTTGCGCACCAGTTTCACCCGGCTTTCCCGAACGGCCGCCGGCACGCTCAGCCGTTTAAGCAGCTGCCCGTACAGTTCGCGGATGAATGCCATGGTGCCCTGCTCGCTCATGGGGTGCTGGAAGCTGAGCAGGTAGGGGATTTGCTTTTGCGCCAGATCCATCAGCAATCCGCTTCGCGAAATGGGACAGCGGTGCAATTGTACCCCCTCGGGTGATTGGAGGATGAACAACGCCGGCGGGTCGGCGGCAAAACAATTGGCAAAAGCCTGGTAGGGCACGTAGTCGACCTCCTGGCCGTCTTTCGGACAGGCGACCACCTCTTCATCGCGTTCATCGGTGGTCACATGGCCGATAAAATGGACGATGTCCGGCTTGAAATCGGCGTTATCGCGCTCGCGGATGGGGTCGTTGTCGGGCTCCAGCATTTTTTCCTGAAAACGTTCGAGAAAGCTGCCAAACTCCACAGCCCGCCGCTGGAGTTGAATTTGCTGCACCTCGGCCTGCCGCGGCTGGTAGAGCACGCGCACCTGCACGGGGTGGTCTTGCCCGGCGGCGTAGATCAGGTTTTCGTATACCCGCAGAATCCGGAAAATGTACGATTCGCGGTAGTTGACAAAGGCGCCGTCCGACTTGCGCAAGGCATCAGGTTCCGGCTCGCTGACGATGAGCAAAATGCCCAGCGACTCCCCTTTTTTCACCGGTACCGGCGGAGCGGCAGGCTTTGGCAGGGCAACGGTGCGCAGAAAATCGGCGCCGGGGGTATCGTTTGTGGCCAGATCCAGATTTTGGTAGCTGAGAAATTCCCAGGGTAGTTCGGCCAGTTCGGTGTAGGGCGGTTGTTGGGAAAAGTTGAACGTGAAACAAGCGCGTGCGCCAGGGCCGGCGCCCACGAGTTTCCAGTATTTTTCAAAAAGTTGTTGCACTGCTTCGGCTTTGGCGCCGTCGGGGGCGGTCATGTTGAGCAGGCTGGCCTGAATGCCGCCGATCTTGCGAATAAATTCCCGGTCGGGGTGGTAGGCGTTGCGGCGGCCACCGCGGGTCATCAGGCGGTGCAACACGTTGAGCGCGCTGAAGAGGTTGTCTTCAAAATTCAGCGGCGACTGTGCTTCTTCGAGCACGGCGCCGTCCGGGCCGGCCACCTGAAGCCGGACGGATTTGTCGGCAATATGAAAATGAAAGTAGTGCAGTTTGTTTTCGATTAGGTAACGCGAACAGTTTGTTCGCACGATTAGGTGATCAAAAGTAGGAGAAATTTGGAGCTTTTCAGCCAAATATGCGCTGAACTGCAAGCTGTGCAACCCTTTTTTCCAAATCCACGTTCCGGAAAATTCAATTTTACCCGGAAGGCTACCTGTTGTTGTAAGATTTGCATATGAAAGTGACTGGTTATGAGAAAAACATTGTCTTGCAGCATGAAATTCGATAGTGCTCCGGCAGGTTGAATCCCCTACCTTCGCCCCCGAAAAAACCGCCCGATCCAACACATGAACTTCCTCACGCTAGAAAACGTCACCAAGTCATACGGCGAAAAAGTCCTGTTCCAGGGCATCAGCCTGCATATCGACAAGGGGCAAAAGATCGGCCTGATCGCCAAAAACGGCACCGGCAAAACCACGCTCATGCGCGTGATCGCCGGCCGGGAAAGCTCTGAAGGCGAGTCGGCCCGGGTGACGCTGCGCAAGGATATCCGCATCGGCTGGCTCGATCAGGACCCCGACTTTCACCCCGATCAGGATGTGCTCGGCGCCGTGCTCGACGACAGTATCCCGCTCGTGCGCCTGGTGCGCCGCTACGAACATGCCCTGGCACACCCGGAGAATACCGCGGAGTTGCAGGAGGCCATCACAGCGATGGATGAGCAGCAGGCCTGGTCGTTTGAATCGAAAGTGAAGGAGTTGCTCTTCCGCTTCGGCATGCACAACCTTGAGCAGCCCGTGCGTTCACTTTCCGGCGGGCAGGTCAAACGCCTGGCCCTGGTGAAAGTGCTGCTCGATGAACCCGATTTTCTCATCCTCGACGAGCCGACCAACCACCTCGATGTGGACATGATCGAGTGGCTGGAAGAATACCTCCAACAGCCGGGCATCACCTTGTTCATGGTGACGCACGACCGGTATTTTCTCGAAAATGTTTGCGACAGCATCATCGAACTCGACGGTGGCCAACTCTATCGGTACAAAGGCAGCTATTCCGACTACCTGGAGAAAAAAGCCACGCGCGAAGAAGTGGAAAGTACCACCTACGAGCGCCAGAACAAATTGCTGAAACGCGAACTCGAGTGGGTGCGCCGGAGCCCCGCCGCCCGTACTTCCAAGTCGAAAGCCCGGGTGGATTCGTACTACAACCGCAAGGAAGCCAACGAATCGCTGAAAGCCAAAAAAGAAGAAATGTCCATCCAGATCAAGGAAAACTGGCTGGGCAGCAAAATTGTGGAATGCCACAACATCGGCAAGCGCTACGGCGACAAGGTGTTGATCGAAAATTTTTCCTACAAATTCAAACGCAAGGAACGCGTGGGTATCGTCGGGCCCAACGGCGCCGGCAAATCCACCTTCCTCGAACTGATCACAAAGGGCCTGGAACCCGATACCGGTAAGGTGGTGGTGGGCGACACGATTATTTTTGGTTTTTACCGGCAGGAGGGCATTCAACTCAACCAGGACAAACGGGTGATCGATGCCGTGCGCGACATTGCCGACGTCATCCCGCTCGAAAAAGGCAAGGAACTCACCGCCGCCCAACTGCTTGAGCGTTTCCTGTTCAGCCGCCCGCAACAGCAGGTGTACGTCAGCCAACTTTCCGGTGGTGAACGCCGCCGCCTCTACCTGCTTACGGTGCTCATGCGCAACCCCAACTTCCTCATTCTCGATGAGCCGACCAACGACCTTGACGTGCTCACGCTGCAGGTGCTGGAAGATTTTCTGGAAGAATATCCCGGCTGCGTGGTGATCGTGACGCACGACCGCTATTTTATGGACCGCCTCGTCGATCACCTTTTCGTGTTTGAGGGTCATGGAAAAATCAAGGACTTCAACGGCACCTACGTGGAGTACCGCATGCAAAAACGCGTTGCGGAGCAGCAGTCCCGTGCCGAGCAAAAAGCGGAAAGCAAGCCGGATACCCCGCAAACAGCAACGCCCGCTGCCGGCCTTACCAACACCGAGCGCAACGAGATGAAGCGCCTGGAAAAAGACATCGCCCGCCTGGAGGGCCGCAAGGCTGAGATCATGGCCCGCTTCAATGCGCCGGACCTGGATGCCGGCGAAGCCACCAAACTTTCCACAGAACTGGGCGACCTGCAAAACCAGCTGGACGAAAAAGAAATGCGCTGGCTGGAACTTGCCGAGCGCAGCTGATCTGGCTGTATGTTAAAAACCGGTGGGTTGGAAACCGCTTGTTTCCAGATTGGTTACCTTGGAGAAGTCTACAACAACGCTGGCTATGAAATCAATTGCATTGTTGATCCTCCTGGTTTTTACCGGTGGCGCGCAAGCCCAAAATTTGGCGGTAGCTTCAGATGCGGCCATCGATGCACGCGCAGCCCGGATTGAACTCAAGCAACAAAACATCATAGCGCTGACCGATTCCTTGCTGGCTCCCTACACGACCGACCGGGAAAAAGCGCGCGCCATTTATGCCTGGTTGGGCACGCATATCGCCTATGATTGCGGTGGCGAAAACCGGCTGGCTGATGAGCCGGAAACAGCCGTGCATCCGATCTACTACACCCAGCAGCAAATCGAAAATATTCTGAAAACGCGCCGCACGCGTTGCGACGGCTATGCACTTATGTTCAAAGTGATGTGCAACCTGGCCGGCATCTATTGCAGCCGGCTGGAAGGTTACGCCCGCTTCAATGCGGAAAAGGTAGACCCCAAAACAGTGCGTCCCAACCATGCCTGGAATGCCGCCCTGCTCGACGGTACCTGGTGCGAAATCGACATCACGGCCGGTTCCGGACAGTGTGCAGGCAGTCGCTTTCACCGGCAACTGGACGATGCCCACTTTTGCATGTCGGCAAAACTGCTGGAGCAGAAATATATCCTGATCGAGGATGAACGCCAGTCGCAGTACCAGGGAAGGGTGATTTTGAAATTTTAGAGCGATTAACTAAATAGACCAGAAGAGGTGAACAACTTTTCAAATTGAACTTTTGACTTTTTGAGCAACAATTCTGGTTCGGATAGTTTCTTTAAAGTCAAATTTGAAAAGCCCAATTTGAAATTTGAAAAGTATACACCCCCTCTGGTCCATTAAGTTGATAGTTGTGGGGCTAACGCAGCGCCTCTGCCCGCCGCTCGGCCATGCGTTCCTTCATCACGCGCCAGCTGGGGCCCATCAGGCGGTTCATACTTTTGTCCACAACATAGTGGCGGGCAATATTCGCCAGACCGCGCATGCGCGCCGGAATAGAATCGAACGAACGCAGGCTGATCGAGTAGCCGCCATCGGTGTATTCGATGTAGTGCCAATAGCCGGAAGGCATAAACAGCGATTCGCCCGGCTGTAGCAAAACCTCATAGCCGCAGGCATTTGCCAGAGCCGGGAATTTGGCATAATCCGGATTGTTCAGGTCGACATAACTGGCCACTGTGAACGGATGCTGGTAGAGGTTCCGGCTTTGATCGTGCGGGAAAAGAATTACCCGCTTGCGGCCGTGAATTTGATTTAGAAAAACATGGCTCATGTCGATGTCGTAGTGCAGGGCGACATGTGAACCTTCGCCACCGAAAAACATGAACGGCAGTTCATCGATAAACCCGTCCATGATGGTGGGGATGTGAAAATCGCGGCGCAATTCAGGTGCTGCGCGAAAAATATTCCAGAGGAATATGCGCAGATCGCTGGGGCCGGCTTCGAGGATTTCGAGGTATTCGGCAAAGGAAATGATCATGTCGGGCGTCATGTAGCCTTTGCCGGGTTTGGAATAGTTGTTTGAAACAACCGGCACGCGGAGGTGGCCGTATCGTTGTTTAAAATGCGCAGTGGTCCAGCGCTGGCGGGCGGGCCAATGTTGCGTGAGGTCCGTAAAAACAACCGGACGCATAGGGTACAGGTACTCCTGTGCAAATGTTTCGCGCGACAGTCCGCTGCGGCGATCGACGGGTTTGAGTTTCAACATAATGCAACGGCATTTTGTGAAAAAAAAGAGCACACGAAAAATTCTGGTCTGGATTCCCAGCCTGCAAAAGTACGCAGGAAACTGATTTTCAAAAACAGGGCCCGCCATTTGACAAAAATCCATCAGACAGGTTGCAGAAAACGAGCGCAATGTTGGGAACTTCCGGTTGTTGTCTAACTTTGTGGCGCCGGACATTTTTCCTTGCCTTCATTACCCCGGCTTATTTCCATATATGGCTGACATTTCCAAACTACATGAATTGTGCACACAGGTCCGCCGCGACATTTTGCGCATGGTATATGCCGTGCAAAGTGGCCACCCCGGCGCCTCCCTGGGCTGCACCGAATTTTTTGTGGCGCTGTACGGCGCCGTAATGAAACACTCCCCCAAACCTTTCCGGATGGAAGGCAAAAACCAGGACCTGTTTTTCCTGTCCAATGGTCATATTTCGCCGGTGTGGTACAGCGTGCTTTCCCGGAGCGGCTATTTCCCGGTGCCGGAGCTGGCTACCTTCCGGAAAATCAACTCCCGCCTGCAAGGGCACCCGGCCACGCACGAGGGCCTGCCTGGTATTCGGGTGGCCTCCGGTTCGCTGGGACAGGGGATGTCGGTAGCCATCGGCGCCGCGCTCACCAAGCGCCTCAACGGCGACAAACGCTGGGTGTTTTGCCTGACCGGCGACGGGGAGTTGCAGGAAGGACAATGTTGGGAAGCGATGCTTTTCGCCGCTCACCACAAGGTGGACAACCTGATCGTGACGGTCGACTGGAACGGCCAGCAGATCGACGGCGCCAACGACGACGTGATCAGCCTGGGCAACCTGCCGGCCAAGTGGAAAGCCTTTGGCTGGGATGTGCTCATCCTTGAGCATGGTAACGACCTGGAAAAGGTGATCGCCATGCTTCGCCGCGCCAAACGCCGTACCGGCAAAGGCAAACCCGTCGTCATTCTGATGAAAACCGAAATGGGCTATGGCGTCGACTTTATGCAGGGCACACACGCCTGGCACGGCAAAGCACCCAACGAAGAACAGTTTGCAAAGGCGATGGCGCAGCTGCCGGAAACTGCGCTGGGAGATTATTGATTGTTTACACGCCGTAGCTTTAGCGGAGGTGTGCGGAGTGCGGAGTGCGGATTACGGAGTGCGGATTGGTTCACCTTTTCGGTGCATTGTAGTTCAGTACTTTGAATGACCCCAATGACTTAAAAAATTGACCAACCCGCCTACGCTAAGGCTACGGCGGGTAAAAAAAGAGCAAAACATGAAACTTTCCGATATCGTTAGCACCGGCAAAAAGGCAACCCGCGAGGGCTTCGGCGCCGGATTTCTTGAAATTGGCCGCCAAAACCCGGAAGTTGTCGGGCTCACTGCCGACCTGATGGGCTCGCTGCAAATGCAGCATTTTTTTAAAGAATTCCCGGAGCGTTTTTTCCAGTGCGGCATCTCGGAAGCCAACATGATGGGGGTGGCTGCGGGACTGGCTACGGGCGGTAAAATTCCGTACACCGGCACCTTTGCCAATTTCAGCACCGGCCGCGTGTACGATCAGATCCGGCAAAGCATCGCCTACTCCCACAAAAACGTAAAAATTTGTGCTTCCCACGCCGGCGTTACGCTTGGCGAGGACGGCGCTACCCACCAGATCCTGGAAGATATCGGGATGATGCGCATGCTGCCTGGCATGGTGGTCATCAATCCCTGCGACTACAACCAGACCAAAGCTGCCACCATGGCCATTGCGGAGTACGACGGCCCCGTGTACCTGCGTTTTGGCCGGCCCTCCTGGCCCATTTTCACGCCGGAAAATCAGCAATTCAAGATCGGCAAAGCGCTGCACCTGGCTTCCGGCAAAGACGTGAGCATCTTCGCCACGGGCCACCTCGTTTGGACCTGCATCGAAGCCGCACAGGAACTGGCTGCCGAAGGCATCTCCTGCGAGATCATCAACATCCACACGATCAAGCCGCTCGACGAAGAGGCCATCCTCGACTCGGTCAGCAAGACGCGCGCCGTGGTCGTGGCCGAAGAACACCAGCGCAACGGCGGCCTGGGCGACGCCATCGCCAACCTGCTGGTGCACCGCCTCCCCGTGCCCATGGAATATGTGGGCGTCAACGACTCCTTCGGGGAAAGCGGCAAGCCGATGGAACTGCTCGACAAGTACGGTTTGGGGAAAAAGGATGTGCTGTGGGCGGTGAAGGATGTTTTGGATCGGAAGAAGGGTTAGTGTTTTTTCACCACGGAGGCACGGAGAGCACGGAGATGCCGTTCTCGTCCTAGGGCTTTTACGGTTTCACATAGAAAACAGATAGTATTGGTCAGACGACTTCGAGTCGTCAGACCAATACGCGCGGTCCGACGACTCAAAGTCGTCTGACCGCTAATCACATTTATCGAACTACTATGTGAAACCGTATAAGCCCTAGGACGAGTGTTCGCATGGCCTGTTAACCATACGAGGCTTGGAGAACACGGAGTTTTTTTCTTTGCGAAATATGAAACTCCGTGTCCTCTGTGCCTCCGTGGTGAAAACAGAATTCTCTTACCTTTGCCGCCCCTGATCACAACAACTAAATTCAGCAATGAAATTCGCCACCAAGGTCATCCATGCCGGCATTGATCCGGACCCTTCGACCGGCGCCATTATGACGCCGATTTTTCAAACGTCCACTTACGTACAAGCTGCGCCCGGCGACCACAAGGGCTACGAATACGCCCGCACCCAAAACCCTACCCGCTCGGCGCTGGAGAAAAACCTGGCTGCCCTCGAAAACGGCGTCGATGCCATCTGTTTCGGCTCCGGCCTGGCAGCGCAGGATGCCGTGATCAAGCTGCTGAAAAGCGGCGACGAGGTGCTGGCCTGCAACGACCTCTACGGCGGCTCCTATCGCCAGATGGTCAATGTATTCGGCAACTGGGGCCTCAAAAGCCGCTACATCGACATGTCGGATGCCTCCGTCATAGAGGCCGCCATCGGGCCCGACACGAAGGTGATCTGGATCGAGTCGCCGACCAACCCCATGCTGAACATCATCGACATCGAGGCGATCGCTGCGGTGGCCCGCAAACGCGGCATCCTGACCGTGGTCGACAACACCTTCGCGACGCCCTTCCTGCAAAACCCGCTCGACCTGGGCGCCGACATCGTGCTGCACTCCGCCACCAAATACCTGGGCGGCCACTCCGACGCCATCCATGGCTGCCTGATCGTCAAAGACGCCGAACTGGCCCAGCGCCTGCACTACATCCAGAACGCTACCGGCGCCGTGCCCGGGCCGCAGGACTGCTTCCTCATCCTGCGCGGCATCAAAACCCTGCACCTGCGCATGCAGCGCGCCTGCGAAAACGCCGAAGTAATCGCCCGTTATCTGGCCGGGCACCCGGCAGTGGCCAAGGTGTTCTGGCCGGGCTTCGAAAGCCACCCCGGACACGCCATCGCCAAGCGGCAGATGCGCATGTTCGGCGGCATTGTATCCTTCGATCTGAAAAACAACACCGAAGCGGCAGCCCGCACGGTGCTCAGCAGCACCCACTTGTTCTCCCTGGCCGAATCGCTGGGCGGCGTGGAGTCGCTGATCGACCACCCGGCCACGATGACGCACGGCAGCATCCCGCGCGAAGAGCGCCTGAAAGTGGGGCTCACCGATACGCTGATGCGGCTGAGCGTGGGGATTGAAGATGCGGAGGATTTGGTGGCCGATTTGAAAAACGCTTTGGCAAGTATCTGACAAGTAAGCGCTTGCAAGCGAAGGGAATTTGGATTTGATTTATTTCCCTTATTGTAAACTTCGCTTGACCAGGATTTCTGAAATATACTTTTTGTGCACCGCCCTTTCTCCGGGATTTTCTGGGGGAAGGGCGGTTTGGTATTGAGCAGGGAGGGGCATCTTAACGCGGAGAAAAGGTTCAAATCAATTTTGAAAAATTATACCTAATTGCATGTAATTTTTTAAAAACAATCACTTTTATATGTAAAAGCATACAATGAAGGTATTTTTAGTATTTTTGCATGCAAATGCATATAAAATGAGTGAATTATCAGACTTTGTAAAGCGCAGAAGAAAGCAATTGGGTCTAACCCAGGTAGAATTAGCAGAAAAGGCAGGTGTTGCCCTTACCGTTATCAGAAAGATCGAACAAGACAAAGAAAACCTCAGTTTGTCAAAAGTAAATCAGGTGCTACAGATGTTCGGTCATGTTTTGGGTCCAATAAATGCAAACCATGAGACAAGGAATAGTTAAATACAATAATGTCCTGGCCGGTCTTTTAACGGAAGAAGATAATGGGGAGTATCTGTTTGTATATGACGAAGCGTATGCGCAAACCTACCCTAAGCAATTCATCACCTTTCAAATGCCGGTGTCCACAAGGCAATACAGAAGCAAAAGACTGTTCCCATTTTTCGATGGGCTAATTCCCGAAGGATGGCTGTTAAACATTGCAGCTGAAAGCTGGAAAATAAACAAGAATGATCGCATGGGACTTCTTCTTGCCTGTTGTCAAAATACTATTGGTGCGGTCAGTGTTCACCCTGTAAACCCTGAAGCCGATGCATAAATGCTTGTATTGTTATAAGGAGTTGGATGAAAACCATGTTGACTATCATCCGAAGTGCATCAAAGATTTCTTCGGAACCAAACATGCTCCGGTTTTGCCGTATCGGTTATCAGAGATGGAAAAATTGGCGAAAAAAGCAGCCATGCTATCCATAACTGTTCCGGGTGTTCAACCAAAATTGTCTTTGGGATGGATCAAAGAAGAACTGAAAAATGGTCACCAGGGACGATTAACCATTATGGATGCTTTAGAAGGGCACTACATTTTAAAACCACCCAATGCGGATCATCCCCAGATGCCCGAAAACGAGCATGTTTCCATGAAGTTGGCCGAATTATTCAAAATAAACATTGTGCCCATCAACATGATTCGTTTGGAATCCGGGGAATTATGTTTCATCACCAAAAGAATCGATCGCAACCCGGATGGTTCCAAAAATCACATGATTGACTTTCTGCAAATTCTTGAATTGGAAGATAAATACAAGGGCACAATGGAAAGACTTGGAAAAACCATTGGCGAGCTGTCTGTAAACACCTTGTTGGACAAGTTGCGCTTTTTCGAATCAACAGTTTTCAACTATATCATCGGCAACAATGATATGCACCTGAAAAACTATTCGATGTGGTTATCGGATATGGGCTGGGTGCTTTCACCCTTCTACGACCTTTTAAACGTAAAAATGCTATTGCCGAAGGATAAGGAGGATATGGCCCTGCTGCTGGGCGGCAAAAAGGAGAACTTCAACAAAGGGTATTTCGACCACTTGGGTACCGGATTAAATTTAAATGAAAAACAAATCAATGCAGTGTATAAAAAACTTACAAAATGGCTGCCGGAAGCTACTCAACTGATAGAACGTTCTTTTCTCGAACCCGACCGGCAAACAGCCTATAAAGCATTGATATCTCAACGGGTAAGACTTTTCACAGAATGACCCAACAAGCACTGGGAAAACACCTCTGGGGCGCAGCCACCCTGCTCCGCGGCAGCATCCCGCGCGAAGAGCGCCTGAAAGTGGGGCTGACCGATACGCTAATGCGGCTGAGCGTGGGGATTGAAGATGCGGAGGATTTGGTAGCCGATTTGAAAAACGCTTTGGCAAGTATCTGACAAATAAGCGCTTGTAAGCGAAGGGAATTTGGATTAGATTTGTTTTCCTTATTGTAAACTTCGCTTGACCAGGATTTCTGAAATATACTTTTTGTGCACCGCCCTTTCTCCGGGATTTCCGGGGGAAGGGCGGTGTGTTTATATCTAGCACCTAACCTTTCCCACTTGATCAAAATTCAAATCACTATGGCAAACATTCAACAAATTGTCAAAGAGATAAAAAAGTCTCTCTCATCCTTTGATCTCAATAAAGCAGTCGAGATGTCTGATAATGAAGCCAAGACCAGAATGTATTTGGTTGAACCTTTTTGAAATTCTAAGATTTAACAGAGGGTTTGAAAATGGCAATTTAGTTCCTGAATATGATGCTGATTTTGCCAATCTTAAAGGTAAAAAGGTTGATTATGCAATACTCATAAGGAACAAACCTGAAATTATCATTGAAGTAAAGAAAGAGGAACCAAATTAGGTGACAAGAATGTTGCCCAGTTGAACGAGTACTTTTTTAATACCAGTGATTGTAAAATTGGCATACTTACTAACGGTATTGACTTTCAATTTTATTGCAGAAATAACAATGCTGGATTTGGATTACATCCCACGCCGTTTTATGTATTTAACTGGGAGAATATTGAAGGAAGTCAATTAGAAAAGCTTGCTGAATTATATGCAACATCGCTAGATGTGAAAAATATAATTGAATCTGCCCAAGACTTTTTTATGGAAGGCTTTGAAGAAGCGCTTTTAAAGACTTTGCAACCCATCAAAAGATTTCATTAAGGCTGTTTTTGCACATATGGATGGCAACAGGCTTACAGATAATATTGAAAATCAAATTCAGATTTGATCAATTCTATTTCTATTAAGTCCGCTCTGATCGGTTAATAATTGAAGAATCGAGCAAAATGAACTCTGGAGTAATCACCACAGAAGGTGAATTAAAGGTATTTCACATCATTAAAACAATATTGCGCAACATAAGCAAATTGATACCAACCAAATTGGTTATCGAGATTTTAAAGGAAAGTTCAGCATATTCTCGATGATAATCAAAGAAAAATTTGCGATCTATATATCTCTCCAACAAATCAAAAATAGATATCGATGGGGATAAAATTGATATTCCGGATATGGATAGTATTATCAAACTAAAGAAAAACTGATTGCAAAAACATTGACATTATAGTAAAACCTTCGTTGACCTAACATGTTCAAAATTGCAACGCACACGAGCAGGTTTAATTTTAGATTTCAGATACTGTAGGTCAGCAAGGGTTGCTTCCACCCACAAAGCTACCGATAGTAACTCAGCGCGTTGCCAATCGCTAATTCGCTTACTATGAAGTATATTGGATTAATAAAATGGTTTGATGACAAAGAGGGTTCGGAAGAATTGGAACGCCAGATGACGGAGAAATATTCATTCACCAAAATAATCTTGCTGTTAGACCTGAAAAATTATTGAAAGCCACTTCCTAATTTTTGAAATCAAAAGATAATCGTGGAGTTTCTGCAAAATGCTCAACCACCAATTTCATACGAGGACTTTAAATTGATTCTCTCTTATCTCAAAGGAATCTACAACTACTATCAAAGCAACGATTACAGGTAAAAGTAGAAGGCAACCCTTATAAACGCAAAAACAAGGCCATACAGTATTGTTAACTATTCGCTTCATCAACTTTACGAAAAAAAGCAACAGAGGTTTTGAATTCTTCAAAAAATATTTTGACGAGCAAAATCCCCAAAGAAGGTTTTGAATTTGTTGAAATTACTTTTCGTAACAAAAGAACAAGTTAAGGAATAAAAAATTGAATTAAATGACCATATTACAAGAATTTAATCGTAAAAGATCAAAGGAAGATCGTAAATCGGTGGCAATTCCACTCTAAAGACAGTCTTGCCAAAAGTTTTAATTCAAAACTTTTAATTATTATCTGGGAAAAAGTGAACTCTGAATCCCTTTTTTGAAGTTTGGAAAACAAAAGTTCATCTCATTAACTCAAATTCATACAGTTTCCTTCGAGGGTTCAAACGAGGAGACGTTCTTTGAATTTCTTTCCGAAATTTTTAGAACTTTTCAAGAATAACTCTTATGATTTGGCCGAATCCTTAATCAGTCAAATGGAATCGAAATATTGGCGGAGATTATAAATAAGAAAATATCTAACCTCGAATCTCTTTCCAATAACAGTAGATGAAGTATTGAAATCAATGCAAGTGCTTTTCAAAGGCAGATATTTGTAAGTGAGGGATTATTTGCGAATAAACTTTAGAATTATTAGAGCAAGTGTGACTTTGCAGAAGTAAAAATGAAACCATTACTATCTTCAAATATTTTCTTGACGTTATTAAAAGTAAAGCCAATAATCTTAATTATGACAACATTATTAAAAATTCATGATAGTATTTCTGATGAAACAAGGTTTACCTTTGGCAAGTAAGATATTTCAACCCCGAAAAAATTTTTTTGATCACTATTCTCAACTGTCATTCTCTGATTTTCTAAATGCTCCAAATGAGTTTCACGTAGAATATTTTCAAAAAATTGAATAAGGTTGAAAAGAATTTGAAACAATTGAGAACTTTTTCTTTTAACCTTCCTCATTATTGAAACGCCTCACAAAACCATTCAAGATGTTTTCCAAAACTTTTATTGAGTATCAACTTACGTACTGGCTTAACTCCCAAGAAGATAGTTACTGGGAAAATATTATCAAGCAGATTACGAGCCATCTGATATTCACGTTTAAGCCGCAACCTCATTACTTATTTAAAGGGTGTAACGGTTTGACGATTTACTTGTCGCTACGGAACTGACAAGCAAAATTCAAGAGAAGTATATGGTTAATACACGCAGTCATCCAAACAGCGAAGGTTTTTAAAACTTAGTGAACTTAAAAGAAAAACATTGTTAAGTACTTCAAACAAACCGAGGTAATTTCAAATACTAAATCGATTGAATTGTTCAAATTGCTTTGGTAAATCTGCAAATGAAGATTCTGTCACCTTGCAAATCACTTATACCAAAATTCACTTAAATGAAGATGTAATAAGCTAGACAGAGTTAATTGAAATTATTCAGAATGAGAAATAGATTCAAACATCGCCACGACATTTTTTTTGTATATCAGTGAAGGAGCATCAAAAGTTTGAAAGTATCGCTGTGGCTAAAAGGTTACACTGCAAAAGTTGACTTCGATGAGGCTATTGAAGTATTTGACAAGTTTCAATTGAATCAACAACATTTATTACGCAAATTATTTTCATTAATTCAAAGAAATAAGGTAGCATATTGAAAGTTGCCTTGCTCAACTTTCAACTCTTGCATCAAACTTTCAACTTAATCTTGATGTTAGAATTTGCCTTGCGGTTATTAACTCGCTTAGAACTCAACAAAACTACATTGGCGAAAATATTCTTTCTGAAATTGTCAGCCAATATGTGAATGAGAATGTAATTGAATTGGTTCAGATTTATGACTTATTTCAGGAATACAGAGGTAGAACGTGGATGGCAGTCAGTGATGAAACCCAAAAGGGTTGGTTTTGGATATTGAAGGAAAAGAATTTCATATTGACAATGACATGGTTTCATGTAAACAGCAACAACTATTCATTTGACTAGAAAAAGAACTATTGAGATTGAGGTGAGTCCTATCTTTCAGTGGACAAAAACAATCTTTTTAGAGTTATATAGCAAGCCAATTAGGGTTGCTTTTGTGATATATTAATAACCTAGATGGATGAAACACTTAATAGGAATTTTATTGGTGTTGCAATAGCAAATTATTGCACCTGTCAAACAGACCATATCCATCTTGAATGGAGTAAATATTCATTAAGAGATTTTATCAAAATTCTTTAAATTCCCTTTTGAGGAAGACCAGTATTAAGATTTGTAGTGTAGTTAATTGCAAACAGATTGATGAAGAAATTAAATACACTTCATACAATCACTTATTGCGTGATACAAGAACTTGAATTGCATTTTATCGAGTAACAACTTTTGTGCACAAATTCCGATATTCCAAACTACATGAAGTTGTATATCTCAATCATTGTCTTAATTGGCGATGCTTAAATGTTGTTGACAGCAGAATTTCTGTAACTTGTCCTAATGGCTGGTATATCTGTGATTTATGTAACAACTGTGCTCGCAAGTCAAATTGGAAAAACGACTTGCTAACTTAATAACTAATAATGCTATCAATCCTAACCAACCTAAGACATCAGAAGTAAAATATCAAGTTGATAATCAACTTGGGCATGGAGAGAAGAAGAATTAATTACAAAACAGGAGAAGAATCAATGAATAACACCCGCTGGCCCAACGTTGGGTCCCGTCAGCCCACCCCTCACTCTGCTGGCCCAAAGTGAAATTTCATCTGAACCACGATTGCGCTGTGAGCGTTTGCAACGCGACATGCGTCAACAAATCTCGACTTTCGATACCAACCGTTAACTATGCCGTGATGCTATAGTTGTTTGAATATTGCAGCAGGTTATGTTGTTGGTATTCCTGAGACATGTGGTTGCTTTTTTATCCCAAGTCAGAGACTTGTTTCAATCGTGTCGCTTGCAAACGCTCACGAGCAGATTGTGATTAGTATACGTCAACGGTAGAGTGTAGGCTGAACAGCAT
Source organism: Lewinellaceae bacterium (assembly GCA_020636075.1). Classification (GTDB taxonomy): domain Bacteria; phylum Bacteroidota; class Bacteroidia; order Chitinophagales; family Saprospiraceae; genus M3007. Next base: position 497,037 of record JACJYO010000005.1, read on the forward strand.
TGGCAAGACGCCAAATAGTTTCTAAACTCCGGCACCCTTTGGTCCTTAGCCGTCAGCCCCCCACCCATCACACCTTCTTCCTCATCTGTTCCTCCACCCTTTCCGCATCATACTGCCGCCGCCGGATGACATCAATATACGCGCGCGCTTTTTTGTTGCCGTATTGGGTCCAGGCTTTTTCGGCCCATTCGAGGGCCAGATCGAGGCTGCCTTTCACCTCGGCCACGACGGCCATGTTGTAGGCGGCCCGTCCGGCGGCTTTTGGGTTGTCCGATGCCGTTGCTTCGATTTTTTTCCAGATTTCCGCCGCGCGATCCCAGTTGTTCGCCTGGGCAAACCGGTTTGCCTCCGCCATTTGTGTGGAAAACCCTTTGGCTTTGGTGTAATACTGGCGTTTGACCGACACATACACCGGAGCAATGCGCATGCCGTATTCCTGGCCGACGGCAAAAGCGACTTTGCGCGTCACGGAAACTTGCGACGGCAAGCCGGATTCGGCGCTCCGTTCGGTGCTCCCGGTATGCTGGTTTTCCAGAAAATCGTCCGTCACCACCTCATCAAAAATCTTTTTCGACGCCGGATCGTAAAAACGCCAACCCATACGCACGGCGGTGCGCATATTGGACACGTAATCGGTGAGGATAGTGGTAGTGCCGTCCTTGTTTTTCTTTTTGGACTGCCGCATGCGGGTACTGGTGTTATTGTCGGAATCAAACGATTCAATGGCAACTACCGCGTCGGCGCTGTATTCGCCGCAGATTTTTTCGATCTCGGCCCAGGGCAGGGGCGTCGGCAGGTTTACCCCGGCTTTGCTGCCAGTCATTTCCACGTTGGTGGAGATCACCTTGAACCTGGGCGTGCGCTGCAAGGCGTCGGTCAAGCCCCGTACCGCCTCCTCGCGGCTGCGCCGGTCCTGGCCGATCGCTTCGCCGGTAAACAGGCCTTCCAATACGTTCAGCCAACCGTTGGAGGGCTTGCTGCGGTCGATCACGGCAATTTTGGCGATATGGTCCGGGACTTTGAATTGTGCCGGTTGCAACACCGTCAGGCTGGTAGACCGGGTACAGGCCGACGACAGGGCCAAAATGCCCGAAAGGGTAACGGCAGTTAATACATGCATGCGCATAATGTTTAAATTTAGATGATGGAGCGATGGGTTTCGGATAACGGGTAAAATTCGCGGATTTTCCGGAAAATTGTGTTTGGAAGTTAAGCACGCGTTTTATGCTTTTTTGGGCCTGCCGGCCCAACATGTACAGAATTTCATCCCAACCACAGTCTGTGCGTTGCAACGCTCTCTAGCAGATTGTGGTTAATTTTACTTTTCGCATACTTTGGACCAGCCAGGGACTGCATACGGGCAATGTTCGAATTTCACGTTAACTTACAAATCTTCCAGACCAATGCTCAAATCCCTCAATTTCCTGTTTGCCTTCCTGCCTGCAATTTGTTTGGCGCAGCCAACATTCACCACCAGCCCGGCATTTGAAACAGGTAGTAAAAATCCCGTAAGCACGCGGGGAATATTTAAAACGGGTACTGATGACAACGTTCTTGTTGTGTACCGTTCCACCAAAGTCGTTTCAAGTTTCACTGGCAAAAAGGAGTATAACACCTGGGCGGCTGATGTATTTACGCCCGATTTCGAGCGGTTGAAAAAGAATGAACTGGAAAAACTGGAAATGCCCAACGGGGAGCCTGAGGATTATTGTTCGGCCGTATACTTTTCAGGGGCGCCCTGTCTGATCGCCCAGCAATACCACAAAAAGGAGAAAAAGATGCATGTATTTCGCTGTGCGATAAGTCCGGAAGGCAAAATTGCACCCGCGGTACAGATCGGAAGTTACCCGGCCCTACAAGTGCCGGACCTTTTTTCGGAGCTGGAATTTTACAGCAATCCGGACAGCACCGAACTGCTATCGGTCTTCATGCCTTCGAGTTGGCATTACCGGGACCCGGTTTCGTTTGTCACCTTTGATAAAAACTGGGAAGTGAAGCAATCCGGTACGTTTAACCTGCCGAAACGGGGGCTCGATGTGCATGTCAAAAACCCGTATATCGACACCGACAGCGCCGTCTGGATGCCGGCCTGGACGGAGCTGCCCAAAGGCGGCGGCATAAAGCAGGAAATCTGGATTTGGCAAAACCCCGAATCGGAGCCGGAAAGCATAGATTTGAAACTGGATGATGAGAAATTGATCACGGATATTAAAATCACCCGTGCCGAAACAGCCGGCATGCTTTACATAGCAGGTACCTATACAAAGGCTACAAAAAAAGCCCTGAAATCCGTTCCGCGACTGGGTTCGCATCATGCCCAAGGCGTGTTTTGTATAAAGCTGGAGGCAAAGACCCGCTCGATCCAATCCGTATTTATGGCGCCGTTTACCCTGGCTACACTCAAATTCTGGGGGGTAGACGCGAAGGAATTTTCCAAAGGTTCGGGCATACAATTACTTTCCACAGAAGAAGTCATTCCACAAGGGGATGGTAGTGTAGTGCTTTTTTTGGAACAGGCCTTTGTGAGTATGCCCTCCTACAATGCGCTATCCCGTCCCGGTAACACGCAATTTTATTCAGTTAATGCTCCAAGCAGAGAGCACCTTGGCTCCGCGTTGGTATTACAATTTGGGCCGGATGGTGCGCTCAAGACCGAATCCATCGTTAAAAAACGGCTCAAGGCCTTTGTGGACAGTGGTGTCGGGCATCGTATATTTAATGTTCAAAAAAACACCCTGCTCCTGTTCAACAATCATATTGACAATATCACAGAGCCGGCTTCGCGCTATTCTTTTTTGAAAACATGCTTTGTAACAGGCTCTATAGGCGACTTGATGGATCAGTTGGGCGCTATTACCGCCATGCATTTTCTGGATGCGCAGGGGAAAACGGAATCAAAAATGGTATTCAATTTCAACGATACGAAGTATTGGTTCAATCCCTCGGCCTGCATGCAGGTCGGCCCGGCGCGTTATCTCGTGGGCTGCGATGGCCCTGAGGGGAAGTTTGGCCTGTTGCGAATTGATATGCCGGAGTAGCGGCTGTGTTCTCCAAAATCTTCGGACTTTAAACAGCTGCCCGGCGGATTTATCCACCACCAATAAACCGCCAAACACCTCTGAAAACCCGTTAGCACATGCACGACCCACTTTCTGTAACAACCACACCACGCCATGGAAGGCTTCCTGCAAGCATTTAACCGGCTTTCGCCGCATACCGACGCCGCCCGGCACGACCTGCTGGGTTGTTTGCGGTCGAGGTCTTTTGAAAAAGGGGATTGCCTGCTTCGGAGCGGCGCGATTTGCCGGAACCTGTACTTCCTGGACAGCGGGCTGGTGAAAACCTGTTTCACGACCAGCGACAAAGAATTTATCATGCGTTTTTTCCCCGAAAACAACCTGTTTACGGTGCTCGACAGTTTTACCACCCAAGCACCGACCTTCTACGAAATTGTGGCCCTGGAGCCGACTACCGTAACCTGCATCGAACAAGCCGAACTGGAGGTACTATGCCGGAAACACCACTGCACCGAAACCGCCTTCCGCAAACTGCTGGCTTTTGCCACGGTGAACATGATGAAACGCATCAGTGAAATGCTGGAGGAAAATGCCACCGAGCGGTACAAGCATTTTCTGAAAGACCAGGGGGCGCTGCTCCAGCGGATCAGCCTGGGCGATCTGGCCAATTACCTGGGCATCACCCAGGTGTCGCTGAGCAGGATTCGGAGTAAGAAATGATTATTTATCATTTGTAAAAAGAACCCACGGTACCCCGGCTGAACTTTGTGGCATAAAAAAAAACTTATGCCAACTTCAAAATTAGTTCAACGCTTCAGCCTGCTTATTGTAGGCACTTTTTGCATCCTGGCACCGGTTGCCGGGTACCTCAAAATCGGGCTTCCCCCGGTCATCATTATCGGAGGCTCGGCCTTTATCGGTTTTTTCTTCTGGTATTTCACCTACCTTAAAAAACCGACGAACCCTTCGGTGATCCTGCCGCTTTTCGTTCTGACCGTGGCTGCCCTGCAAATTCACATTGTGGAGGAATACCTCACGGGTTTCGGACCGGCAATGAGCCGCCTGTTCAATATTCCCTGGACGGAGCAGGGCTTCGTGATCGTCTTTGCCCTGGTGGGGCCCACCCTCTACACCCTGACCACGCTCGGGCTGTATTACCGGGTGCCGGTTGCGGGTTTTATTGCCTGGTTTATTTTTATCGGGCCCGGCTTTGCCGAATTCACGCACTTCATTTTTCCCTTGCTCCAACCCAATCTGGAGCCTGAAAACCTCAGCGCGATCACCCAGGTCATCAATGGGACGGAGATTGCCAACATGCCCAATTATTACTACAAATCGACCGGGCAATACTACTTCTCCGGGATGTGGACGGCCTTGCTGCCCATGATACCGGGTACCTATGCCATCTATCGCCTGACCAGAGACCACCTGCGGAATAAATAAGCGCATGAAAGCAACGCTAAAAATGCCGGCGTTCAGCGTCCGATTATACGGTGTTTTTATTGCCGTCTTTTTGGAAATGCATGGTTTGGGCAGGCTGTTCATCAACTTGCCTTACCTGCTGAACGCCGGCCTCACATCGGGTACGGTCCTGTTGAGCTTGCTGCTGCTTTACCACCGGAGCGCCGGCAAAACACGCCTTGCGGCGATCCGGGGCATTGGCCTGGGGAAAACCGGGTTTGCAAACCTGGTTCCGGGACTTGCTCTTTCCGTGTTGTTGCTCCTGTTTTATCCGGTGCTCGGATGGTTCTTGCACACGCCGATCCAAATGGCCGATGCCGGGCTGTTGAATCTGGCCGGCCTGTTCCTCACCGGCGGGCTTATGGAGGAAGCCGTTTTTCGAGGCTTTTTATTCGGAAGCCTGCGCCGGCGCGGAAGTTTTCGCCGGGCGGCGCTGGAGTCGATGGTTGGTTTTGCCTTGGTGCATTTGCTGCTTTTCCTGTACCTGGACTGGCCTATTGCGCTGCTGTCGACCATACTGGCCACAGGAATTTCTATTCCCCTGGCCTATTTATACGAAAAGGCTGGAAATACAATCTGGGGCGCCGCACTGGTGCATGCCAGTATTCGAACAATCGGCCTGGTTTTTACCACCACGGAACCACAGTATCAGACGCTTGCCCTGGCCTGGATGGGGGTGTGCCTGTTGGTTCCCTGGCTGGTGTTGCTGTTTGATGCAAATTTCCGGAAACTATGGTCTGCAAAACCCGGTGCACAGCCGGGCCTTGTATAACTGTTTTCTATCTGGAACACTATTTTTTTCTATAAAAACCGGCTTCATTCAAATCTTAAATCAAAATGAAAAAATCACTTTTTTTATTCGCCATGCTTTTTTCCTTATCAGTATTTGGCCAAACGGAACAAGCGCCACACCCCTCCTCTATCGGCCTCGAAGCAGACGTATTGCCGTATATCACCGGTGGCTATTACGGTTCTGTCTGGTATGCGCGCGACCACCTGCGCTACCGGGCCGTTTATACAAAACTGACCACGCCGGAGTTCATGCTTTCGGAAGGCTTTGCCAATAATAAAATGCGGGTGTACACCCTCCTGGTGGACTATTTCTTCAAACCCTCGGTGGACAAATGGTGGGTAGGCGCCGGCTTCGAATACTGGGACGCGCAAATACAAACCGACCAAAAACTAACGACGGCCAATTACAATACCGTTGTGTTTACCGTTGGCGGTGGGCATGTCTGGAAATTTTACAGGAACTTTTACCTCAATCCCTGGGCGGCACTGCACCTGCGTGTTGCCGGCGACACGGAAGTGCCGGTAGATGAGCGGGTGTTTGAACCGGCCTTGTTTATTCCGGAAGGCTCCCTTAAAATTGGCTGGTACTTTAACCAAAAAAAGTAGAGCCATGTACAGAAGGAAGTTTTTAGCAATTGCCGGTGCCTCGGTCGTCGTTGCGGGGGGAGCAGGTTATCTCCTGAGCGACAGGCACCATGTTGTCCGGTCCGATTTTCCCCGGGACGCGGGGTGGAAGTTGCCTTTGAAGCCGCAGGAAGAGGCAATTCTCTACCTCGCGTCGCTGGCGCCCAGTGGCCACAATACACAGCCCTGGATAGTAAAATACCTGGCGCCTTTTCACTGGATCATCGGAAACGACCGGAGCAAATGGTTGCCCGCCGTCGATCCGACGCAACGGGAAACGATTTTGTCTATCGGCGCTTTTTTGCAGAACCTGGAGTATGCGGCCAATAGTTTTGGTTACCGTTGCACCTTTTCGCTGTTGGCCGCCGACAACCAGTCGGAAGATATCGTGGAGCTTGTTCTGAAAAAAACGGGTACCCAGCCTGTGTTTGATGTGGACAAAATCAGGATGCGCAGAACAGTGCGCTCCAACTACAAGTCTGAACCAATAAAAAAAGAACACCTGGACGACTTGATGGCCGGGGAGGCCGACGCGTTTCAGTTTGTCCCCCGGGGCGCAAGGGAATACCAGTGGCTGAACGAGCAAACCATCGAAGCCAACCGCCGGCAGGCCTACCGCGATGATGCCCAATCAGAGTTGGCGGACTGGATGCGGTTTTCGCGAAAAGATGCGCAAACGCATTGCGACGGGCTCACCACCGCCAGCATGGAAATAACGGGAATCCCAGGCTGGGTGCTCCGGAATTTTTATTCAAAGGAAAATGTGCTGCGTCCGACATTCCGGGAGCAGGGTGTTGATAAAGTCAGGGCGCAGGTGCGCCAGTCTGGCGGCTGGCTGTTGCTCACCAGCAAGGACAGTTCGACCGCAGCGCTACTGGAGACCGGCAAACGGTTTCAGCGGATGTTGTTGCGGACGCGCGAAAAACGGCTGGCGGTGCACCCGATGACCCAAATCCTGGAGGAGGCGCCGCACCGGGATGCCCTGAAGCGCACAATCGAACTTTCCGACCCGGTGCAGTTTATATTGCGCATCGGGTATATAGACCGATATCCCGACCCGGTTTCGCTGCGGCGGCCGGTCGGGCATTTTCTGCGCGGGGTAGCGCGTTGAAAGGTGGATTTTCGTGGGGAGATTGAATCATGCTAGCTATGGGCCTGAAAGCGTATTTTGGAATTCGTCCACAAGCGGGTCCGCCGGTGCCGGAAGCGCTTGCGTCAAAACCTACAATTCCAACGAAGCAACAAAATACGAACCGGTATCACTGATGATCGTCAGCGTATGCTTCCGCGCCGGTACATTACGTCTATCCATTTCCGCCAGGCTCCAGGTGGCCAGCATCTCTTTTTTGGGTATATCGGTGAAAGCGGGCAGCACATGCACCCGGTAATTTTTCGAAAACCGTTTGTTGTTGATGTCTTCGTATGTCGCGGTAAACTGTAAATTCTAGTTATTCGTCGCCGGCGCATTCCCGGCAGCGTTTACCCTGGTGGAGAGTATCCTTACACCCAAGGGCATTTTAATTGCCAAATACAAGCGCGCCCGGGAAGTTAAGACAGGTACTATGGGCGCTGATTGAACGTAAGATGTGACTAAGCCTGGCGCGGGAAATTGTTTATTGTCGGTGTGACTCGCAATAAGCACAGTATCGTCCCAAGCCACGTTACGTAGAGTATACCTATTTTTAAACCATAAATTAACCTGTTATGAGATTCAAGTATGGCTCTATTGCATTGCTCCTATTCGTTTTCGCAGGTAGTTGCGCAAAAGAAGAACCCATCCTAAAAACCGAAGAGGTCTATCATCAGGAATTGGATGATTTATTAAATACGTTTAAGGCGGAGACCGGCATTGTTATTTATTATGAAGCATCTAATGATGCAGAACAAAAGAATCTTGAAATAATGCATGGAATTAATAGCGATGTCTACTATAAAGGCGAGAAAAAATACCAGCTGCTGCAATACTGGATAGAAGGATTGATAGACGTATTAAAAGCCTACCCCAAAACCTTTATGGCAAAGGCAGATTTAAAATCTGTTTTTATAGTTAATTCCGGGTCTTTGAGTTATTCAGGAATTGCGAATCTGTCAAAGCGCTCCATAGCAATAAATCGGCTGCATAATGCTGGCTACAAAGAGACGTTAGCCCATGAATTATTTCATTTGTTTGATCCGGCCCCGGCACAATCGGTATGGACTACCGAACAACAACAATTCGATATGACCTGGCAAAGTTTTAACCCGCCCGGTTTTGTATATGGAGACGGCTGCGGATTGGAGAATACGATTAAGACTTACACCCAGGGGTTTATCACTGATTATTGCCGGTGCAATTCAACGGAAGACCGGGCAGTGACTTTTCAAATGCTGGTTTTTCACAGTGATATGCTTTTGGGAAAAACGATAAACGATTCTTATTTGGAGTCAAAAGTGAATTTCATAAGGGATCTTGTGAATCAATATGGGTATAACTTGTAGCCATAAATGTTCTGGCTGCCTTGAATTACCAGGGTAATGAACAAAGTCCGGAAGGTATAACTTCCGAGTCCGGGCATGTGCCCATAAACCTACAATTCCAAGGAAGCAACAAAATACGAACCGGTATCACTGATGATCGTCAGCGTATGCTTCCGCGCCGGTACGTTACGTCCATCCGTTTCCACCAGGCTCCAGGTGACCAGCATCTCTTTTTTGGGTATATCGATGAAAGCGGGCAGCACATGCACCCGGTAATTTTTCGAAAACCGTTTGTTGTTGATGTCTTTGTACGTCGCGGTAAACTGTAAATTCTGGAACTGGCCGATCGCGTCCAAAAGCGCAGCTCTGCGGTGCTCAAAGGAAATGGACGGGTAATGACAAATGCGGGTCAGGATGTTGAACAGGGCCTGCAAATAGTTTTCAGGCAATTTGAACCGGACCGGATCTTTTTCAACATTGACGGGCAGACAAAATTCGGCGGATTGCTCCAGGGGCTCTTCCCGGAAGCAATTTTGAAACAACAGCTGCTTTATGTCGCTATTGTATTTTGCCTGGGTGGCAATGATCAGCGGACCAATTGCGATCGTATCGTCCATTTGATCCGGTTGATATTGCCAACTGACCTTCAGGTCTTTGGCAGCGCCCAGTCCGATATTGGAGCCCGTAAGTTGGGCAAAATGTCGCAGGCTGTCTTCGGTGCCGACCAAGGTTATGTCTTCGCAGGAAGCCAGGGGTTCCCGGTAAGTTACCCGGAAAAGGTTGTGATCCGGTTTAAAGATCAAATCGGGCCGGTACGTGCGCTCGTTTTGTTTGATCAAAATTACGAGCGTGACCAGCGAAATAAACGAAGCGATGATGGAAGCAAAGTTGCGCAGCAGCCCTGCCCAATCGGAAACGGTTTTAAAGGATTGACTGCGCTTTTTTTTCTCAGGTTGCGGGTTTTCAGGTTCCATAATGCAGGGTTATTCGGGCTTTGAAAGGGTTAATAATATGTTTTGCGGCGGCAGCTTTGAAAACCAAGGGTATCCGTCCGTGGAAACAAACTTAACGCAAACCCGCGGTGCTGGCAAGTCACTTGGGTATCCCGCTACCCGAAGCTGCAATAGGCACGCAAGTCGACCAGCACCATTCATCCTCCAAACCCACCCTTCCGTCTCTGTCAGCCGATTGTTTCCCGACGACTCAGGTTTCAGACTATCGCAGCGTGTACGTTTGTAAAAATCAACCGTTCACCAAAAGCAGAAGTCATGAAAAACATGGTGAAGTATCTATTGTATCTATCCCTGTTTCTATTCCCAACCGGTTTTTTCGCCCGGATGGCTGTTATTCCGGCCGTAAGTCCGGCGTCGGGCCCGGAAGCCGTTACTGAGGCGTCCTACGGCGGCGCATATTTGTTGTTTGCCGGAAAATTCGGCGGCGAGATCAGCCGGAAAGAAATTGCCAGCCACTCCGAAGTTAGTGTCGACGGCTGCGCAAAAGGCTCACGGATTTTTCAATTTACCCTGCACGTCACAAAAAGCGGCAACACCGTTGCGCTGAAGAGCAAATCCAATGCCCTGACCGCCGACATGATCGTTAAACTGAAAAGCCTGTCGAAAGGCGACTCTTTTGAATTCCGGAATACTAAGGCCCATTTGCCCAACAGCAAGGATGTGGTGGATGTGCATGCAAAGCGGTTTTTTGTGGTGTAATGGTTTTACCACGGAGGCACAGAGGACACAGAGATTTGCTGCCTTCGGCAGTGTATTTTAGTCAGACAGGATGAACAGGATTTTACAGGATTCGCGTGTTTAATCTTGTAAAATCCTGTTCATCCTGTCAAAAAAAAACATCGCCGCAGGCGATGGCTCTGTGTCCTCTGTGCCTCCGTGGTAAAAAAAACTAATCTACGAAGAGCGTTTAAATCTGATGCAGCTTCTATAACTTGCCAACCAAGGTGTCAACACTTTTGAAAACTGTTTTTTGATGAATATAGATTTCCAATAGTCTATGATACAATTATTCAGAAAAATCAGGCAGAAATTAATTGCGGAGAAAAAGTTCGGCAATTATCTGTTGTATGCCATTGGGGAAATTATTCTTGTCGTGATCGGAATACTGATTGCCCTGGCGATCAATAATAATAATGAATATAAAATAACAAGAAAAAAGGAACAAACCTACCTACGGGGTTTGCGGAGTGAATTTCAAACCAGCAGGATAAAATTGCAGGAACTGATCCGCGTCAATAAAAACAATTACGAAGGGGCTAAAAAAATAGTGGAATATATATCCGATAAAATGCCCCCTCCCACAGAGCAACAGTTTTCGGAATTGCTGTTCCACACCTTTGCCTTTGATATTGCCTTTAATCCCAATAATTCCCTGTTGAGTGAAATGGTACATTCCGGGAGTTTGAAGGATATCTCCAATATTGAACTGCGTAAACGGCTGACCAATTGGCTGTCTACCCTGGACGATATTGCCACGCAGGAACATGAGCTTGCCCTCCAACGCGAGTATATGCTCGATCTGTTTCGATCCGATGCCTACAGCCTCAGAACCATATTGGACCAAACGGAAGTATCCGAAAAGGAAATAGGCTTATCGCAAAGGACGAAAACTGCCAGCAACCTGCAACTCCTGCATTCAACGGCATTCGAAAACAATATTTTGCTGTTTATCCTTGCCTGCCGCGCAACCGAAACGGCGCATTACCAGCCGCTGTTGGAGGAGATAGATACTATCCTGGAATTGATTGATGTGGAGATAAAAGGCAACTGAGTATTAGTTGAGGAACATTGAAAAGGCTCGCCATAGATTATTTTATTTACCACGGAGGCACGGAGTACACGGAGCTCCTGTTTTTCAAAAAGAAAAATCTCCGTGTACTCCGTGCTTCCGTGGTAAAAATTGGGATTCGAGGATTTGGATCTTAAACCCGTGTTGCCCAAGCCTCCGCCGCAAACGCTTTCACCTGCTCATAAGCAGCAGTTTCATCGGAGCAAGCCTGCACATTTTCCAATCTGGCGCCAACCGGATTTTCAAAATCAAATTCCAGTTCGGCCATAAACTCGTTGGTCGTATTGCCGAGGAGCTCGCCAACGAAGTTACCCTGCGCGTCGCGGTAAATTTTTGTTTTCACAAAACCGCCCTGGTTCAGCACGGTAATCCACTCGTTTTCCGGGGTGTGGCCCAACAGCGTGCTCACGATGGAAGAGGCGAACATACCGGTGCCGCAGGAAAAGGTGATGCCGCAGCCGCGTTCGTAGGTCTGGACGAAAATGGTATGCTCGTCGAGCGGGAGGAAAAAGTTGACATTGACGCCTTCGGTGAAAAAATCGCGCTGGTCGTTGCAGCGGCTGCCGATGCGAATCAATTCAGCTTCGTCAGGGGCAGACACCCGGGCCACCAACTGGGGGTTGGGCACCGTGAGGGCTGTGAAGTGCAACGTGTCGGAGAGAAAATCCAGTTTTTTATCGATCCAGGTTTCGGTATCGACCTGCAGTGGCAGGGTTTTCACCGCAAAATCGACGGTGGTAATTTTTATGGAAAACGCCGTCACGTCGTCAAAAAAATCGCGCACGCGCTGAACGGCATAAACGCCGCCCAGGGCCTCCAGCACCAGTTCATCTTTTTTGGATACATCCGACACATAGCGGGCGACACAGCGCAGGCCATTGCCACTCATGTTGGCCTCGCTGCCATCGGCATTGAAATAGCGCATTTTTCCGTCGCCCACGGCGCTGTCCTGCACAAATAAAAAACTGTCGGCGCCAATGATGGAATTCCGGTTGCACAAGTGTACCGCCAGGGTTTTCCGTTGGTCCTGCGTCAGGGGTTCGGGCAACCGGCGCTCGTCGATGAGCACAAAATCGTTGCCGGAGCCGTGGCATTTAATGATATTGAATGTGGCCATAGCGCGTGTGATTTTTTGTTTACCACGGAGACACGGAGAACACGGAGTTATCGCCTGCGGCGATGTTTTTTTGACAGGATGAACAGGGTTTTACAGGTTTCGCGTGTTTAATCTTGTAGAATCCTGTTCATCCTGTCTGATTAAGGTACGCTGCCGAAAGCAGCAAAACTCCGTGTACTCCGTGCCTCCGTGGTAACCCAACCTTAATCCGGCTCGAAGCCCAACACAATGTTGAACTTGGCAAATTCCGACCACTTCGCGCCGGAGTTGATCAGCGCCGGCTTGTCGAAACCGTAACCGTAGTCGAAACCGAGCGTACCGAACATGGGCAGGAACACCCGCAAACCAAGACCGGCCGAGCGGCGCAGGTCGAAGGGGTTGAAATCGCGGGCATCCTGGAAGGCATTGCCGCCCTGGGCGAAGGCTGTAACAAAAATGGTGCTTTGCGGGTTCAGCGAGATCGGGTAGCGCAGTTCCAGGGTGTATTTGTTGAATACACCGGCGCCGCCGGGGAAAGGCGACATGATGTCGCCTGTCTCATAACCGCGCATGCTGATGATGTCGCGCCCGTTCAGGCCAAAGGTTTGGTTGTTCAGACCGTCGCCGCCAAGTTCGAAACGTTCGAACGGGCTGAGGCCGGTTTTATCCGTCCACTGATCGAGGATACCGATTTTGGCCTGGGCTTTCAGCACCAGTTTGCCGACGAGGGTGGTATACCACTCAGCGTCGATGCGCCATTTGAGGTATTCCACGTAGTTGTAGATTTTTTCCACCGATTCATTCTGATAGAATTCGGCGTCGCGGAACCAGGAGTAAGGCGGCGTAGCCTGAACAGTCAGCGAGAGCAGCGAGCCGGATTTTGGGAAAATCGGGTCGTTGATGCTGTTGCGCGCCAGGGTAAGGCCGAGGTTGTAGTTGTGGTATTTGCCCTGGGTGACGAGTCGGCCCTGGTCGTCGCGGAAGCCCGTCCAGTTGTTCAGGCGCAGTGTTTGAATGTCGAGGTTGGCGCGGAAAACAAAGTTGTCATCGGGCCATTTCAGGCGGGTACCGAAACCTACGCTACCCTGAATGATCTCAAGCCGTTGGTAGGTGGAAGAGCCCTCGAAGCCGTAGGCATAGCGGTTGTAAAAACCGGCCACGGTGAGCGAGTTCGGCTTTTTGCCACCCAGCCAGGGTTCGGTGAAGGAGGCGTTGTACGACTGGAAGTTCTGTCCCGAGGTTTGACCGCGGATACTGAAGCGCTGGCCGTCGCCTTGCGGCAGCGGGTTCCAGGTTTCTTTTTTATTGATGTTCCGGATCGAAAAGTTGTTGAAGGTTACCCCCAACGTACCGATCACACCCCCACGGGTAAAGGCCGTGCTGGGCTGATAACCGGCGGAAAGTTCCAGCTGATCGGAGGGCTTTTCCTCCACGGTATATTCGATGTCCACGGTACCGCGGTCGGGGTTCACCGGCGTATTGATATCCAGCGATTCGGGGTTGAAGTAGCCGAGGTTGACGATCTGCCGCTGGGAGCGAATAATATCCGAGCGACTGAATTTTTCGCCGGGGCGGGTAAATAATTCGCGCCGGATAACGTGCTCGTGGGTACGGTCGTTGCCTTTGATCACTACCCGGTCGATAGTGGCCTGCGGGCCTTCGAAGATGCGCAGTTCGAGGTCGATGGAGTCGTTGTCGATAGACGTTTCGACCGGGTCGACCCGGAAGAACAGATAACCGTTGTCGAGGTACAAGGACGAAATATCGCGTCCGTCCTGGCTAAACTGGAGGCGGGTGTTCAACAGTTCCTGGTTGTAAATATCCCCCTTGTTGATGCCCAATACCTGGTTCAGAAATTGGGTTTCGTAAATGGTGTTGCCTTTCCAGGTAATGTTGCGGAAGTAGTAGCGGCTGCCTTCCTCGATATTGATTTGCAACATGACCTCGCCTTTTGGCGTGCGCCAGGTGGTATCGCTCACAATGCGGGCATCGCGAAAACCCACGGTGTTGTAATACGCTTCGATGGCGTGTTTATCTTCTTCGTATTCGTTTTCGACGAGTTTGGATTTTTTGAAAATCTTGGACTTGCGGGCGGTATTTTTCATCTTTTTCCGCAAGGTTTTGGACTTGATGTTTTCGTTGCCCACAAAACGGATATCCTTGATTTTTACCCGCTTGCCCGGCTTGACCACAAATTCCAGTTTAACAGCATTGACACTGCGCTCGTCGGGCAATTCCTTGATCTCGACTTTCGCATTCAGGAAGCCTTTTTCGATATAGTAATCTTCCATGCCGTACCGCAATGCCGATTTGATGTTCTCCGTCAGGATGGCGCCTTTTTGGATAAACTTGGTCACCACGGCATTCAGATCGTCGTGTTTGTTTTTCTTAACACCGGTGTACGAATGCCGGGTATAGCGCGGGCGCTCGCTGACGACGATTTCTAGAAAAATAACCTCGCCGGCGGTGCGCTCTTTGATGATTTGCACATCGGTGAACAGGCGCAAATTCCACAGGGCTTGCACGGCTTTGGTTATGGCCGGGCCTGGTACGCGAATTTTATCGCCAACCCGGAAACCCGAAATGGCGATCAGCGCTTGTGGGTCGGAAAACTGCTCGCCGGTGACGCGAATACCGCCGATTTCATAATCTTTCGGGGCTTCATAAGACATGACAGGGAGCGCAGAGCTATCGGGTTGTACCTGGGCCTGAGCGAGTTGTACACTAAAAAGTACGAGCAAGAGGCCGGATATGGGCAATTTCATGGACATGTTGTACGAATGTTTGTGTGGGCGCGTATCAGTGCAATTTAGGGGCAACACTGTAGCACAATGTTGCCGGCTGCATTACGGGCGTTCTGGTTGTGTTTGGGCGAGCAGCAATTGAAGGTTGGGACAATCTTTATACAAATTGCCAATGGACAAGTAGGTTTTCTGAAGTTTATCCAGCACCCAGTGTTCGATGTAATCGCCTTTTTTTTGTTCGAGTGCTGCGGCCTGAATTCGGTTATAGTCTTGTTTTAGGTCTGCTTTGTGCGGTTTGGACCGGCTTTGCAACAGTACGAGTCGGAAAAAACGCGTTCCATCGGGCGCCCGGAAAGGCACCGGCTCGGTGATGTCGCCCGGGTCCAGACCGTCAATGGCGAAGAAAATATTGGTGTCGAGGTCGGCTACCTCAAAAAAGGTATTGCCAGTCCTGGGGTTGGCAACGCGGCCGTCGTTGTTGTAGCTGGAGGTGTTTTTATCGCCAAATACTTTTACGGCGGTACTGAACGTGACGTTGTTACTCAGGATAAGCTGGCGGATGGAGTCCAGCTTTTCGATGGCCAGATCCAGGTCGGCTTCGGTAATTTCCGGCCGGATCAGGATGTGGCGTGCATGCACGAGGTTGCCCCGGCGTTCCAGCAGCTGAATGATGTGAAATCCGAATTCCGTTTCAATGATCTGACTGATCTGGTCGGGCTCCAGGTTGTACACGGTGGCTTCAAACTCGGGCACAAAAGTGCCGCGTTTTTGCCAACCCAGGTCGCCGCCTTTAGAGCCGCTGCCGGGGTCGTCGCTGTATTTTTTTGCCAGTTCGGCAAAGCTTTCACCGCCTTCGGTTATGCGCTGGCGGTACTCTTCAATCCGCGCCCGCGCTTTGGCTTTTTCTTCGGCGTTCACCAGGGGTTTGTACACAATTTCCCGCACCTCTACTTCAGAGTTAAAATAAGGCAGGGAGTCGACCGGTATGGCATTGAAAAAGGCTTTAACCTCCGAGGGAGTAATGGTTGCTTTTTCGGTGATTTTTGCCTGCATCCGCTCGGCCAGCAGTTGGCTCCGCATATCGCCCCGCATCTGTTCTTTGATGGCATTTACATTTTGGCCGTAATACTCTTCGATGGCTTGCTCATCCTGATTGAAATAGGTGCGCAGACGTTCTACACGGGCTTCAAGCTGGTTTTCAACCTCTTCTTCGCGCACCTCCACCGAGTCGAGTTTGGCCTGGTTTACGAGCAGTTTCTGTACCAATTGGTTTTGAAGTACCACGCAGGCGTATTCTTCGGGCAGATCCGGCTGCTGCTGGCGGGCGTAGGAGATTTGTTCCTGCACTTCACTCAGCAAAATAATTTCGCTGCCCACGGTAGCCACAACTTTATCAATCACGGCTTTTTCGGGTTGTGCCTGCACCAGAACGGGCATAAACGCCAGACCAATGGCAAACAGGTTTTTATTCAAGAATGAAATGCTATTTTTTATTCTGTTGATATGCATATCTCAAAAAAGGTTGTCTGAATCTGTTTTTCGTGCACCGCCTTACTGCATGATCTGAATATTTTGCCGGCGCAGTTCTTGTTGGTAGAGGTCTTCTTTCCAGCGCTCGAGCAATTCCATTTTGCGTTTGTGTAGGATTACTTTGGAGGCTTGTTCTTTTACATATTCGAAGGGCGCCGTTTCTTTTCCTTTCACGGTTTCCAGCACCCGGTAGTAATACCGGAAATCACCGTCACTGAGCGTGCCTTCCCTTCGGGAGCTCACATTGTCGGATGTTAACGTTCCTTTGGGCAAAAGCGCGGCCACTTCATCTAATTTATACCACTTTTCTTCGTCGAGCAGGGCCAGTGCAGCCCATTGTTTGGCGTAAACGCGCAGCTTGGCGGCATCAGAAGGTTTCTTGCTATACCAGAGTGTGTTGAGTTCATTCCGGGGTGCGTTGGCCGGAAGTTTTAACAACTGGCACTTGAGGATGGTATTTTCAAGTTGAAACTGGTCGGTGTTGTTTTCGTAAAACAATTTCATTTCGGCCTCCGAAACCGTGCTGTCGAGTTTTTCCGCAATGATCTGTTCTTCAAAATTGAACCGTACGAGGCTGGCGCGGTAGTCGCGCACCAGCTTGTCGATGTTCAGATCCTTGGGAATATTGCGCTCGGCTTCGTACATCAGCAATTGTTCGCGCACCCAGCGCTGGACGTAGGCGCTTACCATCAGCGTACTGTCGTTGGGCGTCGTTCCTTCCGGCACAATACCATCCAGTTCGGACAGATAAAGGCTTTTGTTGTACACTTTTGCCAATAGTTTATCGCCTTCCTTGGGCGGATTGTCCGAAACGGAGCACTGCCAGAACAGGCCACTGCCAAACAGAAAAAACAGGGAGTAAAGTATACGCACCATGCCTAAAAAACTTACCCAAACCCGTACCCAGGGTTTGGAAGCGGCGCAAATTTACTGTAAAAAGGGTTAGGGGTATGCAGCTTGCTTGTCTGGAAGCTGTAAAAGTTTGAAAAAGGGCAGTTTAACAGCTGGAATATCCAATGATCTTCGTCAGTCCAGGCGCTGAAGTTTTCACCTGTGGCTGTTCTCCGCACTGCCGGAATTTTGCGGTATGGAATTTAAAACGATTATTGAACCGTTCCGGATAAAGTCAGTGGAACCTGTCCGAATGACTACTCCCGATGAGCGGGCGTATTATTTGCGCGAAGCGCACAACAATCCCTTCCTGCTCCCTTCGGATAAGGTGCTGATCGATCTGCTGACCGATTCCGGCACCTCGGCCATGAGCAGCCGGCAGTGGGCTGCCATGATGCTTGGCGACGAGTCGTATGCCGGGGCTAAAAGCTGGGAGCGGTTTTTTGCGGAAATCAACGATCTGACCGGCATGCCGCATGTGTTGCCGGCGCACCAGGGCCGGGCCGCCGAGCGCATCCTGTACGGTCACCTGGGTGGCAAGGGCAAGTATTTTTTCTCCAACACACACTTTGACACCACCCGGGCCAACATTGAATTCTCGGGAAGCACGGCAATCGATCTGCCCTGCCCGGAAGCCAAAGATTTTGACTCTGACAAACCTTTCAAAGGCGATTTGGATGTGAATGCCCTCGAACAACAGATTCGAAAGGTGGGCGCCGCCAATGTAGCCGCTGTTATCCTGACAGTGACGAACAACAGCGGCGGCGGGCAGCCGGTAAGCATGGCTAATGCCAAAGCAGTTGCCAGCATCTGCCGGCAGTATCATATTCCGTTTGTGCTCGATTGTTGCCGGATTGCGGAGAACGCCTATTTCATCCGGCACAGGGAACCGGACTATGCGCATTTGTCGTACCGGGAAATCGCCCAGGAGATGTTTGCACTGGCCGATGCAGCCATCATGAGCATCAAAAAAGACGGCCTGGTCAACATGGGCGGTTTTTTGGCCCTGCGCAATCCGAAACTGGCGGAAGCCTGTACCAATCTGCTGATCATCACGGAAGGCTTCGCCACGTACGGCGGATTGTCGGGCCGCGATATGGAAGCGATTGCCGTGGGTCTGGAGGAAGTTTTTGAAGCGGATTATTTGCATTACCGCATCCGGAGTACGGCGTATTTGGGTGAAAAAATTCGCGCGCTCGGCGTGCCGGTAATCTATCCGATTGGCGGCCACGCCGTGTATGTAGACGCCAAACGCCTCTACCCGCACATCCCGCCCGAACAA
The DNA here is from genome assembly GCA_020636075.1 of Lewinellaceae bacterium. GTDB lineage: Bacteria > Bacteroidota > Bacteroidia > Chitinophagales > Saprospiraceae > M3007. The sequence continues at coordinate 515,733 of JACJYO010000005.1, forward strand.
TTCCCGGGCCAAGCGCTCGTATGTGCGCTGTACCTGGCAGGAGGTGTGCGCACGGTGGAAGTCGGGTCGGTCATGTTTGGCAAATACGACGCCGGCGGCAAATTCGTACCTGCCCAGCAGGAGCTGGTGCGTCTGGCTATCCCGCGCCGGGTGTATACGCAGAGCCACATGGACTATGTCATCGAAGTATTTGATGCCGTGCAGCGCAAGCGCGGGGAGGCCCGGGGTTACCGGATTACCCATGAACCGCCGTTTTTGCGGCACTTTACGGCGCATTTTGAGGCCTTACAATTCCAGCGTCAGTTTGACCAAAGTCATATCGGCCTTTGATGCCGGTCAACTTTTTCCAGGACATGGCAACCTAGCTTTGCTGATCGGTTGGTATGTGCCGGCAGGATTGACCGGTTTTTTATAAAAAACAATTCACCTATGCCTTTTTACCATAAACTCGGGATCATCCCCCGCAAGCGCCACGTTATTTTCCGCAACCCTGAAGGCGGGCTTTACCAGGAAGAACTGGTGGGCACCCAGGGCTTCAGCGGTATGTCGACGCTGGCCTACCACTTGCATGCACCCACGCAGATCAGGGCTATTGAATCGCCCTACCCGGTGCAGCCCAAAATTGCTATTGAAAATAACATCAACCCGCTCAAGTTTGAAGGTTTTGCCGTGCCGCCGGTCGACGATTACATCGATAGCCGGCGGGTGTTGTTTTTGAACAGCGACATGGCTATCGGCCTCGCTGCACCGACAACCACCAGTGCCTATTTTTTCAAAAACACGGATTCGGACGAACTCATTTTTGTGCACGAAGGGCGCGGCGAACTCCAAACTATGTTCGGCATGGTGCCCTTTGAGCCGGGCGACTACCTCGTGATCCCGCGCGGTACGATTTACAAACTGGAATGGGAAACGACCGACAACCGTCTGCTGCTGGTCGAATCGCACGGGCCGGTGCTCACCCCGCGCCGCTACCGGAATGAGTTCGGACAAATGCTGGAGCATGCGCCGTTTTGCGAGCGTGACATCAAACGCCCCGAAACACTCGAAACATTTAACGAACAGGGCGACTTTGAGGTGCGCATTAAAAAACGCAACACCATTTTCCCGTTCCAGTATCCCTACCACCCGTTCGATGTTGTGGGTTGGGATGGCTACCATTACCCGTATGCGTTTAACATCCGGGATTTTGAACCGCTTACCGGCCGCATTCACATGCCACCGCCGATCCACCAAACATTTGAAGGGCGCAATTTTGTGGTTTGCTCCTTTGTGCCGCGGCTGTACGACTACCATCCGGAGGCCATTCCTGCACCGTATCACCACAGCAATGTGGATTCCGATGAAATTTTGTACTACGTAGATGGCAACTTCATGAGCCGCAACGACGTCCGGCCCGGCCAACTCACCCTGCACCCGGCCGGTATTCCGCACGGCCCGCACCCGGGCGCTATCGAGCGGAGCATTGGCCAAAAAGAAACCGGTGAACTGGCTGTTATGATCGATCCTTTCAACCCGCTCATGGTCACCGAAGATGCCCTGAAACTGGAAATCGAGGACTATTACCGGGTGTGGTACGAAAACGGGGTGACTCAAGCGTAAAACAACGGGCTTTCTGTCATTCACGCATTGTCTCATTTACTAATTGAAAATCATGGCTACGTTAATACAACCTGTATCAGAAAAATCTCAAAACGTCGACTTCCTTCCCCTGCATGGCACCGACTACATCGAACTGTACGTGGGCAATGCCAAACAAGCCGCTCATTTTTATAAAACGGCGTTCGGCTTTCAGTCGCTGGCCTATGCCGGTTTGGAAACCGGTGTTAAGGACAAAGCCTCCTATGTGTTACAGCAAGGGAAAATCCGGCTGGTGCTGACCACACATTACCATTCAAAATCGGAAATCGCCGAACACCAGCGCCATCATGGCGATGGGGTGAAGGTCATTGCCTTTTGGGTGGATGATGCCAAACAGGCCTTTTTGGAAACCACCCGGCGCGGCGCGAAGCCCTACCTCCAACCCGTAACCGAACGCGACAGCTATGGCACGGTGGTACGCTCCGGTATCCATACCTACGGCGAGGTGGTGCACATTTTTGTCGAACGCAAACACTACAATGGCGTTTTCCTGCCCGGCTATGAAAAATGGGAATCGGATTACAACCCTGCGCCGATCGGTCTGGAATATGTCGACCATTGCGTGGGCAGTGTGGGTTGGGGTGAAATGAACAAGTGGGCCCGCTTTTACGAGGATGTGTTGGGTTTCAAAAACCTGATCACTTTTGACGACAAGGATATTTCAACGGAATATACCGCCCTCATGTCGAAGGTTATGGCGAATGACAACATGCGGATCAAGTTTCCGATAAACGAGCCGGCCCATGGCAAGAAAAAATCCCAGGTGGAGGAATTTTACGATTTCTACGAAGGCGCGGGCTGCCAGCACATTGCCGTGGCCACCAATGATATCGTCAATACTGTGAGCGAACTGCGCAACCGCGGCGTGGAATTTTTGTACGTGCCCGGTAATTATTACGACACGGTCAGCGAGCGGGTTGGTGTCATTGCGGAAGACCTGGCAGTGCTGAAAAGCCTGGGCATCCTGGTCGACCGCGACGAGGAAGGTTATTTGCTGCAAATTTTCACCAAGCCGGTGGAAGACCGCCCGACTATGTTTTTTGAAATCATCCAACGTTGCGGTGCGCAATCGTTTGGCAAAGGCAATTTCCAGGCACTTTTTGAAAGCATTGAAGCCGAGCAACGCCGGCGGGGCACGCTCTAAAATTTCCGCGTTCGCTCCTGCATGATCCGCACTGCCGCTTCCTTCGAGGGATACATGCCGTTTACGTTGACAAGGTACTTGGCCAGCGTATGGTAGCGCTTTGCCATCAGCAAGGCCCAAATACCGTGGTAGTCGATACCCTCGAACACCAGGGCTTTTTGCTCGGCGTATTTGTCTTTGTTTGCCAGAAAATCGGTGGGCATTTCCGACCAGTGGAGGTGGGGTTTGAGGTGATGCCCGATGTGGTAGCCATCGTTCCAACAACGCTTGTTGTACCCGTTGTTAATGCAGGTGATGCTGTTCAGGTAATTGTTCTCGGGTGCTTTCGGATCGACAAAGGCGTGTTGCGCCCAATTGCCCGACATCATCAGAAAACGGACGATCACCAGCGGCAGCACGAAAACCACCAGCGTGGCTTTCCAGTTGAACCAGGCCAGTACCAGGCATACGGCGACGAACACTGACTCGCCGATGATGGCTTTTTTCAAAAACTGGCGCTTGTTTTTAAGCCGGTGGTAGTGGACGACTTCGAAAATTCCCAAAAACAGGAAGCGGAAGAAGTATTTAAAAAAATCCAACAGGCTATCCCGCTGATAACCCATCGTGGAGCTGGTATCGAGGTCCAGATTGTTTTCAGCGTGGTGCATACCGATGTGGTGGCTAAAGTACGTATCGGGCGACTGGCCCATAAACGGACACAGCGCCCAGGGGATCAGGCGGTTGCCAATTTTGTATTCACGTTTGAAAAATACGTTGTGGCTGGTGTTATGGAGCATCAGAATGAATGGCCCCATAAAATAAATTTCTAAAACCAGGAACAGGCCAAACAAAACCCACCAGGCAGTTCCTTCCACAAAAAACAGGGCAACTGAAATGGGCAGGATGGTGCAGGCTATTTGGGCGCAGAGGTACAGGAAAGGGAGATCACGTTTGTCGCGTATAAACCGAAGCAGAAACTTTTCTACTACATTGTGTGGCTTTTCGCAATAGACCGGATCGTCAATAGTGGTCAATTGTCGCATGGAACACAAGAAGATTAATTGACGCAAAGTTACTGCAAAACTCACTGCAAAAATATGTGGCTCGATATTCTCCTGGCAATCGTTGCCGGATTGTGTTTGCTGATTGGCCTTGCGGGCGCAGTGCTTCCACTGCCCGGGCCACCGCTCAGTTTTGCGGGATTTTTGCTGTTGCACAGCACGCGTTTTGCCGACTTTTCTGCGGGCATACTGTGGGGTCTTGGCCTGGCAACCTTGCTGGTTACCCTGCTCGATTATTATGTGCCAGTTTGGGGGCTGAAAAAATTTGGCGGAACACAGGCTGGTGTCTGGGGTAGTACACTGGGTTTGTTCGTTGGCATGTTTTTAGGTCCTGCGGGTATTTTTATCGGCGCCTTTGGCGGGGGGCTGTTGGGTGAACTGCTGGCCGGGCAGGATTCCCGAACCGCCACCAAAGCCGCTTTGGGCTCGTTCGCAGGATTTTTGCTGGGTATTGGCTTGAAGCTTGCCTTGTGCGGCATCATGGTGTGGTATGCCGGTGCAGCACTGGTTCAATACGTCGGGGCAGGGCTTTGATCCGGTATATTTTACGCACCTTTGCGCCGCTTTTCCACCATTTCTTGTTACACGGATGATGTCGGTAAAACTCAAAAAAGCGCTTCAGTTTTTAGTATTTCTCGGAATCGGAGTTACGATTCTGTGGCTGGTGTTTCGCAGTCAAAATGCGGCATACCAGGAGCAATGCCGCCTCGATGGCGTACCGTCCGATCAATGCAGTCTGATCGATAAGTTGCTCCACGATTTTTCCACGGTACATCCGGGCTGGATTTTACTGGTGATCGCCAGCTTTACCCTCAGTAATGCCTTTCGCGCGTTGCGCTGGCAAATGCTGTTGGAGCCTATGGGCTACCGGGTTCGGTTTATCAACAGTTTTCTGACCATTTTGCTGGGCTATTTTGCCAACCTGGGCTTTCCCCGAATGGGTGAAGTGATCCGCGCAGGCTCCCTGTCGCGGTACGAAAAAATACCGCTCGAACGGGTAATGGGCACCCTGGTGGTCGACCGGCTTATGGATTTTGTTTGCCTGGGCCTGGTGGTTGGTCTGGCCTTTATTTTCGAGGCGGATACGCTTTGGGGTTTTATTCAACAACAGCAAGGTGATGCCGCGTCAAGCAGTAGTTTTTGGAAGAGCCCATTGGTGGCAGGACTTTTCATCGTTTTGTTCTTTGGGGCTTTGTTCGCCTGGATTTTTCGCAGCCGGATCGGGCAGTCTGCCGTCGTTCAAAAAATTAGCAATCTGATCGAAGGTTTTTGGGACGGCTTACGCAGTGTGTTTCGCTTGCGGCATGCCGGCCTGTTTTTGGCGTATTCGTTGGGCATCTGGCTGATGTTTTACCTGCAATGCTTGTTCAACCTGTATGCTTTCCCGCCAACTGCTCACCTGAGCGCAAGCGCCGCGCTGATGATTTTTGTATTCGGAACGCTCGGCTTTGTTATTCCGGCGCCGGGTGGCATGGGCTCGTTCCACGCGTTGGCAATTGCCGGCTTGGCGTTGTACCATATCGAGGGTAGTGATGCTTTTTCATACGCCAACATTGCGTTTTTCACGATTCAGATTTTTTACAACATCGTGGCGGGGTTGCTGGCGCTGGTTTTATTGCCGGTGATTAACAAGACAGGGAAAATGCCTCCTGTTTCAAATGCCGCTTAATGGATATTAACATGACCGCCTTTGCACATATTGAACAAAAAATTCAAACCGCAGAAACACTAAAAAAAACACTGTCGGCCTGGCGCACTGCCGGCGACCGAATTGTTTTCACCAATGGCTGTTTTGATATTTTGCACTTCGGGCATATTCACTACCTGTCGGAAGCCCGCGATCTTGCCGACCGGCTCGTCGTTGGCCTGAACAGTGGCGATTCGGTGCGGCGGCTCAAAGGGCCCAACCGTCCCATCAACGACGAGGCAACCCGGGCGCACCTGATGGCTGCCCTTGAGGTTGTAGACGCCGTGGTATTTTTCGATACCGACACGCCGTTGGAACTGATCAAAATGGTGCAACCCGACGTACTGGTAAAAGGCGGCGACTGGCAGCCGGAGCAAATCGTGGGGCACGAGGTGGTGCTCGCGCTTGGTGGGTCGGTGCGCAGCCTGCCGTTTGTGGAGGGGTATTCCACGACGAACATCGAGCAGAAAATACGGCAGCAGAAGTAAACGGTTCATTTAAAACCTGGCTTAACTAATTTGAGTCATCTCGAATTTTGCGTTGCTAAGACCTCGGAGAGGTCAAATATTTGTAGAAAAAATTCAGTGTCACCTTACTCGACCTCGGAGAGGTCGCATCTGAAATAAGATCAGTAGTTTTTTTCGTGAATTCGGGCAAAATTCGACCTCTCCGAGGTCGCTAAATCTCTGGTCATTACCCTGCTACAAATATTTGACTTCTCCGAAGTCACCCCGAAATTCGGGGTAAAGGTTCATGTTTAAATAAATTCAACACTGTGCATCTCGAACGCTGGCGACTCATCCTGGGCCGGGCATCCGACCCGGCGCAAACGCTGCCGCTTGGCGCCGAAGCGGCCGGCATGGACGGCGTTTTGGAAGCCCTGTACGATGCCGAACGCAAAGGCGGCCTGGGGCGTTCCTCACCGAGTTTGAACCGCTGGCTGGGCGATATCCGGCGCTATTTTCCGGCGCCGGTTGTGCAGATGCTGCAACGCGATGCTCTGGAGCGCTTGGGACTTGCTCAGTTGCTGCTCGAGCCCGAATTGCTGGCTATCGTTGAGCCGGATGTGCATTTGGTTGGCACCCTGCTTGCCCTGCAAAAAGCCATGCCCGACAAAACCCGGGAAACGGCGCGGCTCGTTGTCCGGCGGCTCGTTGAAGACCTGGATAAGCGGCTTCGCCCCAATTTGCAGGAAGCCGTCCGGCACGCGCTGAGCCGAAGTACCCGTACCCGGCGCCCCCGCCTGAATGCGATTGATTGGCGCCGCACGATCTATAACAACCTGAAGCACTACCAACCCGAATTGCGGGCGATCATTCCGCAGCAACTTTTCGGCTTTGGCCAAAAAGGCCGGGCCATGCGGCATGTCATTTTGCTGATCGACCAGAGTGGATCGATGGCCGATTCGGTTGTGTACGCCGCTATGTTTGGCGCTGTATTGGCATCGTTGCGTAGCCTGAAAACAAATCTGGTGGTTTTTGATACGGCTGTTGTCGATTTATCGGAGCACCTGACCGACCCGGTGGAGTTGCTTTTCGGCGCTCAACTGGGGGGCGGTACCGATATTCACCGGGCACTTGCCTATGCCCAAACATTGGTGCAGACGCCACAGGATACCATTGTGGTCCTGATCAGCGATCTGTATGAAGGCGGCAACCGGGTAGAAATGCTCAAAAAAGCGCGGGCCTTGCGCCAAGCGGGCGCCACAGTGGTGGCTTTGCTCGCCCTCAGCGATGCCGGCGCCCCGGGTTTCGACCAGGAAAACGCAACCGCTATGGCGGCTTTGGATATTCCGGCCTTTGCCTGTACCCCGCAACAATTTCCCGAACTTATGGCCACCGCCATTGCCCGGCAAAACATCCAGGAATGGGCCGGGCGGAGTGGAATATCGTTGAAGGGTTAAGTTTTCACAACCTTTCCAACCGCCCGCCGACCATCGTCCGTCCGGAGTTCATACATATACACTCCGCGCGGCAAGTGCTCCAGTTGCCAGTCTGAATGCGACCCGCGCCAGACCGTTTGGGCAACCGTACGCCCTGCTATATCGCGCAAAACCACATTTACACGCTGCCAGGCTTCGACTCCGGATACGGAAAAAGCCAGGACAGACTGAAAGGGGTTGGGCGCTACAGCAACTTCCAAACCGGCCGGCACGACCTCCGCTTCCGAAGAAACCCCTACAGTGACCGGATAACAAATCGAATCCGCACCGTTGCCATTGCTGACCTTTAGGCACACCGTATAGACACCCGGCGCCGGGTACAAATGCTCCGGGTCTTTTTCTGTACTGCCGGTGCCATCACCAAAATCCCATTGCCAGGTGGCGGGTTCGTAAATGGATAAGTCAGTGAAGCTGACATTCAGCGGTGTAAGCGTATCCCAAAATTCCCAGCGGAAATGGGCAGCAGGCAAGTTATCCAGGCCCAGGGTATCGCAGGGTGAACCGTCGAGGGGGCCGAGGCGGTAGTTGGGGAAGTTGGGCATGCTTAGACTATTGAGTGTCGGCAACTGTACACCATGCTGCTCGAAGCGGCAGGTTGCTCCGGGTAAATCCGGCTGGTGTACGATATGCATGGTGTTGACGGTCGCGGCGCTGTTCATATACAACTTGCCATCAGGTGCTAATTGCAGGAGGAAGAAAAAAGTATTGGCTGGAGATAGGTAACCATCATATGTTCCGAGAAGGATTTCACTGTCCAGAATATTATCTGACTGTAAATCATATTGATGTAGCCAAAGACCATTAGCCAGATACAGATATTGAGAATTTGGTGAAATGGCAGCACCCGGCATGCCTACTTGAGTTAAGTGTATATTTTGGCAGTTACTCAAAACACCTGTACATCGATCAAAATTATAAATATCTAAATAGCCACCTAAACTTCCCACTGAATTATAACGAACATACTTTGCGCCATCTGGAGAAAATAATGCTTGACCAGCATTGGATATCGGGGCTTCTCCGACCTTTTGTTTACCTAGTGATTCTATCCCCGAAGGAGTTAATAAGAAAGTAAAATAATTAGCACTATTCCATTTAGGAACTAGAATCCACCAATCTCGGCCATTTGCATGTTTACATGCAGTGAGTTTGCCATAATCGAGGGTATCCTTTAAAAGGATTTTATTAGATTCAATTACCCCGCCAAGCCCACTATCCCTTTGCATATCAATTTTGGAATACAAACAATGATAAACTTGCTGATAGCTATATGGAGTTGGATCGAACGTACTCATTGAATGAAAAACAATATACGAATTCGCATCTTCTGGAAAAGGTAATATGAGAACGCCTTGCGGGTTAATATTTTGTGAAGCACTAGGATTCGGATTAAGAATTGATCCTCCTTGTAATGTATCGTTGTGTCTGTTTGCAATATAATTTGCATTTGTATAAAATAAAAGGCCCCCATTTATATCACTTATACTTGCATTTGTTACATAAAAATCCATATTCCGATCCTCCCGTATAATTGTTGGAGGGCTTGAGGAAAAGTCTATGCGAGTCCCGCCCCAATCTAGCGACGAGCCATAGCTATCGTAACCAGTGAGCCAAACATTGTCATAGCGAGGAAAAAATCCGGGATTTTGTGCTGTGGCAATAGTGAAACTGTATAAGAAAAATATAAATGCAAAGGTTTTCATTGCAAAAAGTTATTTGGGGCAAGGAAACCCTTGCCCCATTGTGAATTGAAGTAATTGACGATCAAATCTTGATAATTTTTTTGCTGATTCGAGTATCACCTTGCACTTGGATCTGGACAAAGTATAGACCCGGAAGTAGCGTGGAAAGTGGCAATTTGAGTAGCCCAATTTGATCAGTTAATTCGCTCACCGTTTGGCATAGAATCTGATTTCCAAGAATATCGGTAAGTAATATGGTCGTATTTGCAGCCCATGGATCTGTTGATCGAATATTGATCTGATCAGACGCGGGGTTCGGAAAAATTAATATGTTGGTTTTGCTTTTCTGACGGGACTCAATTTGGACCAATGGACGTGAAGAAGATATTTCACAAAGCGAGTCGTCATTATAAACCTCCCAGTATCCGGCTGCATCAAGCATACTCCTGGCCCTGAAAACGGCATTGCCTCCAAGTGTCGGGCATTGATTTGCAATGGTATCCAGGTTATTCTTTTCTATTGTAGTCCAATTAAAATTTCCCCAAATTGCTTTTTCAAGGTATAGTTGGTTGACGATCTGTTCATTTAACTGCATATGCGTGATTGGCTCAATCCCATCATTAAGAACCCATGCCGAATCTATTAAAGCAATTTTGTAAGGTAGTAATGTGCAGAAAAGTTGCCGCTGGAGATTGATAAAGGAATCGATCTCGGATATGTATGCAACTTGAAGTGCCCCAAACGCTGCAATGTCGCTGGAATCCGGCTCCGCTGGAAATTCTGCTTCAGCGACATGAATGGAGTCGAGCCGGGCAGTAATAGCAGATTCCCATAGAAGGAATTGAACTTCCGAGGAACTATCAATGGTTAGAGCTGCTTGCTTTAGCCGATCAATTGTTGTAAAAACTCCTGATGAGGCCTCCTCGGCGGCGTAGAATTGCACTAGTGCCGAATCCTGGTTGATCAAAGCCGGGTTATCGTCTAAAAAGCGAAACAAATAGCGCCGGAGCGTCTCTTTTATGGCTTCATCGAATTCGTAGGTAAACGACAAACTATCCTGCGCAATTGCCAAGCCAAATGAGCCTACCGAGTCCGGGGCTGGTCCGGTAGCAGGTTGTTCACATTCTGCCGGACATCCAAAGGGGCTGCCATCGTCCGTTATTTGAAACCACTCTCCTGTACCTAATGCATTCGGTGTTGGCGGCATCGGTGCAATTGGGTTATTTGAATCATCACTATACGGGTAATAAGGTAGCTCCCCTGTCTTTACTTGAAATAATGAATTTAAAATTTGTATAGGAAAACCATAGTGAATAGCCCTGTCAATCTCATAATCACCGCTCCAGGTATTTCCAGCATGCGCATGAGGGCTTTGATTGCTAAATGAACCAAAGAGCGCGTCGGACTGCATCATAAAACCATAACCATGATCAACAAATGAATTGCCCCGCATGCGCGTTTCCGGATAAGGAGGAACAGTTGATGCCGAACACACCCCGGAAAACCGTATGCCCACGCTTGTCGAATTAATGGTATTGCACTGGTATGCGCAGCCAAGCGATTTAATGACATTTATCCCGATATTCATTCCAGCATCGTAAGCACCCGACACGCCGCCAATGGTATTACAATACAAATTTGCATTTTTTGACCCATGGAGACCTATTCCTGCAATTGCAATGGATGTATTCAAATTAATCCCGTTGTTCCAAAATCTTCCCGACTCAATTAAGCCGGCAGCAATTCCAGAATTGCGCCCAAAAAGCGAAATGCTATTTAGATTCACTTCTCCCCGAAACAGACCTTCATCGGTATATCTAATATTGATCCCTATGCCTTTATTTATATTAGGAGCACCAAGAGCAGAGTCAACGACAATTTTGTTTTGATTTATTGTAATGTCTAGATACACTCCGACATTTAATAAATCTATCCCAACATCATCGCAATAAATCGTATTATCTGATACATTTAAATGAGTGCCGTCTGCTCCTCTGATTTTTACGCCGGTTTTCATTTCCCGCATATTATTTTCTGATATATCAATATTTCCGGCTCCGCAATAAATACCAATATCAACAGCATCAAAACTCGGCGTAGCGGATGACTTGCCTTGGCCAATTTGCGATATCCCTGTGGTATTGTGTATGCCATAGCCAATTCCAATTTTATTTTGAGCAGTATAACGATAATCGTTATTGACCGGAATATTATTGAACCTTGTATTTCTTACGATCAGATTCGCAGCATCCGCAATAATGCCATTTTGTAAATGATGAAAATGATTTAATTCATCATTGGGCAAACCACTCAAATTTACGGTACTGCCAATTTGGCCAACGATATAAACCCCTGCAAATGACTTTGAAGCAACTGGTATGGTAGCAGGGAAAATAGGCAAGCCTGTAGGCAATAATGTCTCGTTTTCACAAGTAAATTCATTACCTGAAAATGTTTCCCAAATCACTTCTGAATCGACGAAGTTGGTTTTTGATATTCCGACAAAGTTTTTATTAAAAAAATTATGCCTGAAATTTGCTACGGGTATACCTGTGATATTGGTAGTTGGCCCTACAAACCCGAATCCCGCTTGTCCGTCCTCAACAGTATTGCCAATCACATACATCATCCCGGCTCCTGCCTTAGAAATTTGGTCCCATAATTTATCGCAGCCATGAATGTAATTTGCTTTCAGGTATAAGCTCGAGTGAGGCCTAACGTGAATCCGGGAGCCTGGCCCGAGAATAATTTCACTGCCCACAAGAGCAAAATTGTCGATATCAACAGTAAGTGATCCGTTTATGGACAAACACGGTGGAGACCCCGGCCCGTTAAATTGATCTAATACATCACTGAGTAAAACATTGCCGGTTAAATTTACATCCCCCTCTCCACTATCGCATTTGCATGTAATATTTTCTGTGTCTATTACAAATAAATGCACCGTTGAATATGCAGTATCCGATAGGTCACAAAAACCATAAGGTAGCTCGACAGAAACCGGAATTGAAATAAGGTCTCCGGGTGTCAACGAAGTATCTGCATAAAGCATTAAGGAAACCTCAATGCAATCTGATGTCCCTTCGATATTTGCGGTGCCTTCACCGGATTCTGAAAAATCGCCACCGGTGACGAATGCCTCATCGATACCTTCCGGTATCGATAAACTAAGATCCACAGTTGTATCCACAGGAGCATTTGAAGCAAAACATAAAATCATTGTTACTTCAACGGAGTCGCCACGGCTAATCGTGTAAACCTGGAATAAGGACTGAAGGCTGATGCTTTTGGGGCATTCTACATTTGATAAACATTGCGCATCCAGGGGAACGGGAAAGAGTTGAAAACTTAGTACGGAAATAAATAAAGAATGAAAGAATGAAAGAATGAAAGAATGAATGCGGGTATTAAAAGCAGGTTGGATACTCTTTTGTGGGAACATGATTTTAAAAGGTACCATGGTGGAAGAGGTTTACAAGATGAATAAACAAGTTTTTAGCAAGGAGAATACCGCATAGCCATCCCGCATCGGGCGGCCAGGTTCAGAGAAAATGCACAAAAGTGTCGGTGAAGGAAGTAAAAAGTCTGGGGGAGTCGAGGTCGGGTATAAAATCGGTAAGCGAGCGGAACGTAAAATCTACTTGGGCTTGTCGTACAATTTCAGTGTATAAAAATAACCTTTCCAATCGAACAGCCAAAAACATTAACATCCGTGAATGGGCCGGGCGGAGCGGGATTTCGTTGAAAGGTTAAAATCTAAACCCGCTTTTATGGACAAATGCAGAAAATACAGACCTTCGCGGTTCAAAAAACGACCGGGTGGGAAGTCCGGCTTAACAAAAAGAATATGGCATTTCAAATGACGAAACAGACGCTGGTATATTTCACCGTGTTACTGACGGCGATCACAGTAAGCAACTGCAAAAACAAGGCGACCGAAAACCAGTCAAAATCTTCCGGCGATGCGGCAGTTATGCTTCCGGAAAAAACGGATTCGCTCATGGGGTTTGAGGGGTGTAGCCGCGCCGGATTCAAGATGCTTTCCCCACAGGTGCATGAGTTTAAATACCAGGATTATACATTTCGGATCACGAATAAGGAAGATGGCGCCGAAAGTATTGAAGCGGTGCTCGATTCTACCGGCCGGCGGTTCAAAGTTCCCGATGTGGAGCCGACCTATTTTCGGGGAGCTGCCCGCGGACATTTCTTTGTGGATGTGGGTACTGCTCCGGACGTCCGTGAAATGATCGTTTACAGCCTGACCCGCGAGTCCTTATCGCAGGTATACCGCACCCAATATTTGCTTGAAGAGCCGCCTTTTGTCGCTGAAAGTGGTTCCCTGTGGTTTTATGTTCCGGTGCCTGAAAGTGAGGTGGCGAAAGAGATCAACTGCCCGGATAAAGCGGATTGGTTGAAGAAGGACTTGAAAGTGGGCTATGGCCAGCGGTACTTGTATAACATGGTAAATCGTGGACTCACCCGGAAGTCGGAGTTTATCTGCGCACCTCTTCAATAGGGCATGGGAGCCCAACTACTGGTGGTCAATCGCCCAGCACCACCTCCACGACATCTTCGACCTTCAGGCCCAAAAGCGTGGCGGCCTTTCCCATATTGACGGCTATTTCAAGATAACCGGCGCTATTGAACAGGCAAAGCGGTGCGCCAACCGGTACATCGGCATAACTTTTTGACAGCTCGGTTATAGGGTCGTTGCGTTTGAAAAAAAGTGAAAACGGTTGCCCTTGCACGGTTTGTTCAAATCGCTCCCGACGGATATTGACAACGGCATTTTCGAAATTGTCTACATGAATTACGGTACCCCGGATACGGGTAGGTGTGTGTACGGGTTGCAGGGTGATGCGCTGTAGCAGCGGGCCCGCGGGTTCACCCAATTCGTCGAAGGGTTTACCCGATGCCAGGTGTTTTGCCGCCAGGGCAAACGTGTTTTTCACCGGAAAATGCAGGTCCTCCGCAGGGGGCAATGCACGTATATCGGTTTCATCAAGTTGCTCAAAAAGCAGGGTGAGCACGCCGTTGTCGGGTGCAAGAAAATAATGCCCATGGCTGCGTACGGCCACAAAACGGAAATCGCCGGCATAACAACAATTAACAGCGATCAGGTGAATGCTGCCTTCAGGAAACTCCGGATAAGCATTCCCGACCACAAAAGCGGCCTGAACAATATCAAAACCGGTAATGGAATGCGAAAGGTCGATCAACTGGACGTCCGGGCTATGCCGCAGCAGCGCGCCCTTGAGTGCACCGGCGTAATAGTCCCGGGTGCCAAAATCGGTGGTTAGGGTAATTATTGGCCTTTTTGCCATTGAACTTTCCTGGATAAATTCTTGTTGAGGAATCCGTTTTCGAGTTACTTTTGTAAGCGAGAAGCGGGAACTAAAATCACATGTTGCATGGAGGCGTGTATTGTTTACTGACCATCAGCCCGCACAATTACACGACCCTCCCGCTGCGGTAAAATTAGGACTAAAATTTGAGCGAAATCATTCTCACAGTCGAGGGCGTTGACCCTGTCGAACTTTATGGCGAGAACAATGCAAAATTAAATCTTTTGCGCAAAGCCTTTCCCGACGTCACCATCACATCGCGCGGCAACAGCCTAAAACTTGCAGGCGATAAAAAGTTTACCCAACCGGCAAAAGCAAAATTTGAACAAATGGTTCGGTACCTGCGCGAGCACAATGAGTTGCCGGCGCAAATGGTAACCGATTTGCTCGGCGGCAGCAACCCGTTTGACGTGCGGATTCCTGTAAACGGCGGTTCAAACAATAATACCATCCTGTTTGGCCGCGACGGCCGGCCGATCAAAGCCAAAACGCGCAACCAGAAACTGCTGGTTGAAGCATGCGACAGCTCGGATATTGTTTTTGCCGTTGGGCCTGCCGGCACGGGTAAAACCTACACGGCGGTGGCGATAGCGGTACGTGCCTTGAAAAATAAGCTGGTTAAAAAAATCGTGCTCACCCGCCCGGCCGTGGAAGCCGGTGAAAATCTGGGTTTTTTGCCCGGTGACCTGAAAGAAAAAGTTGACCCGTACTTGCGGCCGCTGTACGATGCGCTCGACGATATGTTGCCCATGGATAAGTTGCAGTTTTTTATGGACAACCGGATCATCGAAATTGCACCGCTGGCGTTCATGCGGGGCCGTACACTCGACAATGCCTACATTATTCTGGATGAAGCACAGAATGCCTCGCCCCTTCAGCTCAAAATGTTTCTGACCCGGCTTGGCCCGAACGCCAAATGCATCATCACCGGCGACTTGAGTCAAATCGATTTGCCGGGCCATCAAAAATCCGGTCTTCGCCAGTCGATGACCATCCTTGAAGGCGTGCATGGTATTTCTGTGATCAATCTTACCGCCGAGGATGTAGTCCGGCACCGCCTGGTCAAGGAAATTATCAAGGCCTACGATAAGATCGAAGCAGAAGACCGGGCGCGCAAGGAGCGTATCCGGCAGGAAAAAGAAGCGGAGACAAAGGCGAAACAGGACGCGCCCGGAACCGACTCAACGACGACACCTTAATGCAGCAAATTGTATTGCAATACATACGCTGCAGCACCTGCCAGGTAGCCTAGAACTGCCCAAATGGTAATGCGGCGGAGATACCAGCCGAACCGGATATTTTCGATTCCCATGGCTGCCACTCCGGCTGCCGAGCCAATGATCAATGCGCTTCCGCCTGTGCCGGTACAGTAGGCGAGAAATTCCCAGAAGTAGTTGTCCACCGGAAACTGTTCAAGTGAATACATGCCCTGCGCTGCGGCTACCAGCGGGACGTTGTCGACAATGGCCGACAGGAAACCAATAATCAGGACAATGAGGGTGGTATTTTGAATTGTTCGATCCAGCCAGCCGGCCAGCGCGCTTAGCAAACCAGTGCTTTGCAGCGCTGCGACGGCCATCAGAATGCCGAGGAAAAATAAAATACTGGGTGTGTCGATTTTCCGCAGCGCATGCAATACTGACAGCGGACCTTTTTCGCGTTCGTCTTTTTCACTGTGGATCAGTTCGGTAACCACCCACATGACACCCAGGCCTAAGAGCATGCCCATAAATGGGGGCAGGTGGGTGAGGGTTTTAAAGACCGGGACAAAAAGCAAACTGCCAAGCCCCAGTCCAAAAACAATATTGCGTTCGCGCGCCGGCGAAATGATGTCAGAAGCGCCTGTCCGTTCGGGCGTTTGCACATGACCAGTCATCTTCGGGGCGATCAGCAGCAAGGGCGCCAGCAAGCAAATCAGGCTGGGGATCAACAGCATGGTGATAATATTCAGCACCGTGATTTGCCCCCCGATCCACAACATGGTGGTGGTTACATCGCCCAACGGCGACCAGGCGCCGCCGGCATTGGCTGCCACTACGATCAGACCTGCAAAAAAGATCCGGTCATTCCGGTCGGCAATTAATTTTCGCACGAGACTGATCATTACGATGGTGGTGGTTAGATTGTCCAGTGCCGCCGACAGAAAAAATGTGATGAAGCAAACCAGCCAGAGCAACCGCCGTTTTTCAGTGGTTTTGATCCGGTCTGTCAGAATTTCAAAGCCATCGTGCGCATCGATCAATTCCACAATGGTCATAGCGCCCAGCAGGAAAAACAAGATTCCGGAAATCTCTCCCAAATGTGCTTCCAGGTTATGCACGACCTCGTGGTAATCCGTGGCAGCGGTTACATAAATAGTCCAGCAAAGCACTCCGGTGATCATGGCACTGGCCGCCTTGTCAATTTTCAGCGGGTGTTCAAGCGTGATTGCCAGATAACCCAAAACAAATACAACGATGAGTAGTCCTTCCATGAATAGATTTCTTGTTGATGTGGGCAAAGAAACGGAAAAAGCCCCGGCCGGCTAAGCAACAAGAAAAAGGCGCTACCTGTTGTTGGTCAGGTAGCGCCTCTTTTTTCAGTGAAATAGCACCGAAGAAACCGGGCTGCGTACTATTGCGGTGGATTTGCCGGAGTATCCAGGCTATCTGTTTTTGGACCGACATAGTAAATGATCCGGGTCAGCCATTTTGACGTATCAGGTTCCTGGACCGGGTCTGTGATGTATTCCTCAATTACAGGCGGAATATTTTGCAGGTTTTTCTCCTGCATATAGTCGTCCATGGCATAATGCGCATTTCCCAAACTATCATAGGAACCAAAATATTCGATCAGCAGGGCCTGGCCTTTACCAACCGGAAATACGCTCAATCCCTTACCAAAATTTTGATTTTCTGTAATTGGAACAGCAGCAGCCATATCGGTCTCGCCTTTTTGTTCGTCATAAGACCAGTAGAGGCCGGATGGGGCGCCGGCAATTTCAGCGCCGTTTTTTTGCGCGGCTTCAAATGCTTTGGGCAAATTGGCAGCAAAAAATCCGGCTATTTCAGCAAAGGGAACTGTACTGCGCACGCCGATGTATATTTTTTCCGGAAATTCTACTTCAGCAATTTCATAACCCCGGTATTTTTTGTGTGCCATTGCTTCGCAAACAGCTTTCATATTTTCGAGGCCCTGGGTGTAATCTTTTCCAACGGCGGCATCCATATCGGTGAACATGGCCAGGCCATTCCAGGGAAAAGCAACATGCATGTCAAAAGCCCAGGTGACCTTCGTTTTGGCTTCGTTGGGTTCAAAAATCAAGTACGTTGGTGAAGTGCTTTCAAACGGTTCTGTAAAACGCACTTCCATATCGATCCGGTCGGCAGTCATGCCGGTGATCACTTGTTGCCCGGCGCCAACATCATCGTTTCCCTTCCAGCTGTAGGTTGCTCCGGGCGCACCATCTGTACCCGTAATGGTTGTTTTCATGGCAGGGTCCAGTTTTGCCCAGGGAGACCATGTCTCAAAATTTTTAAAAAAACGAACGTGATCATAGATCAGGGCCTTTGGCGCATCAATCTCGATGCTGCGTTCGATATGGTAATCTTTTCGGGCAAATAAGCCAAGTAACACGAGCAGCCCGGCCAGGCCAAGCAGTAAATAGAGCAGGATCTTAAGAATTTTCATAGCTTAATTTGTTTGTAATTAGTTGGTTTTAAATTGATAGCAGTTTCAGGGCAGCAAATTTAAAATAAATAGTTTTTAACTAAAACAAAAAGTTTTTATTTGTATGTTTTTATCAGATCTGGAGGGCCAGAAGCACAGCGGCGGCGAGGAATTAAACTTCCCCGCCGCCGCTGTGCTTCCTACTTTTTGGATGTATTGGTTACTCAAATTCAATCAACAGCTGACCTTTATCAACGGATTGGCTCTTTTCAACGGCAATGGCTTTGACCACGCCTTCGCCAACAGCCTTGATGACATTTTCCATTTTCATGGCTTCCAGAATGAGCAAGGGATCATCTTTTTGTACGGCTTGCCCGGGCTTGACCAACACACTCAGCACCAGTCCCGGCATGGGGGCTTTTATGCTGTTTATTTTTTGTGTGCCTCCAACAGTTAAGCCCAATTTTTTCACCAACCGTTCATAATAATCGGAGATACGCACCTGGTGTTTTATGCCATCAACCTGAAAGGTATAGCTGCGGTTGGCGTAGTCTGCTTCCAGCAGTTTGATGTGAAAGGCTCGCCCGTTTTCCAGCAAGTGGAATGTTTGTTCACCATCTGGTACAACATCGAGCTGATTTGCGGCATCCGGCTCTACCTCAAAATGGTACTGATCATCGACTGAAACTTGGAAAGGATCTTTTTTCACCATTGTTGTTGTGATTTTCAGCAGGTACGTACGCGGGAGCAAGGATTTTTATACAAAAAACTTGCAGGTGAGTACGGTAATATCGTCTGGGAAAGGCTGGTGTTCCCGGTATGCCTCCACATGGTTGAGCAATTGAGTATTTAATTCCCGGGCGCCCAGTTGACTGTTTTCCTGGAGGAAGGCAAGCAGTTTTTCCTCGCTGAACTCCTCCCCGGAATCGTTCAAGACATCCGTGAGCCCATCCGTGTAGGTAAAAATGGTAGACTCTTTGGTAAGGCAAACACCGCCGATTTCCAGGAAGGGTAATTCGGGCATCCAACCCAATACGGTACATCCGTTTTTGAGTGGAATAGCCTCGCCATTGCTCAATAAAAACGGTGGGGTGTGGCCGGCATTGATGTAATGCAGCGTGCGGGAGTGCACATCATAACGCGCCAGGAACAGTGTAATAAACCGGTCGCCCTGGGTAACGCTGTGGACGGCCATATTCATTTCCTGCACAACCTCTTCCAGTGTTTGGCAGCGGGTAAGCAGGGTGCGCAGATTAGCCTGAAAGTTTGCCATGAGCAGGGCCGCCGCGACGCCTTTTCCGGTAATATCGGCAATACAGAATGCGATGGTCCCATCCGGAAATTCTACCACATCGTAATAGTCGCCACCAACCGCGAAGTGCGGTTTGTAAATGCTTGACAACTGGTAATTTTCACCCTCAGGCAAGCGGGTAGGAACCAGTGTGCGTTGGATTTCGGCGGCCAGTTCAACTTCACGGTTGAGGACTTCCTGTCGCAATTGTGTTTTAAACAGGCGTTTGTTTTCAATGGCAACGGCGATCACATTCGTGATGGTGGTAACGAACTGGACTTTGTTGTACACGTCTTCATCGTCCAGAAAGCCCCCGATAAATGCATAGGCAATGGGCTCATCTTTGTGCATTACCGGCACCACCAGATCAAACTCACGGATCAGCGGATGTTCTGCATTTTCAAGACCGCGTGTGGTTCGGAAATTGGGTAATTCCTGGTTTACATCCTGATTCAACAAGTCATCGGCCACACCTAAGGCGGTTTTGCATTCCCAGCGCCCTTCTTCATGAAAAAACAGCGCCATTTTCCGGATGCCGATCTCCCAGCGCAGAAAGGTGTTGTACATGTTGAACAGCCCTTCAGCCGATACATTTTCATTGATAGCCTGCGTGATGGCCAGCAAGCTGTTAATTTGCAGCTGTTTCAGATTGACCTCGCGTTCTAATTTCTCAATGCGGGTCAGCGTGCGTTTTATTTCTTGTAACTCGGGCATGCAGGACGTCTGATATTTCTGCCTGAGAAGCAGAAAAGCAGCAATTTTATAATTCAGCGAAAAGGTACGCACATTTCAGCAATCCAAGTATTCGCCGGTGATTTCAGCTTGACGATTGTTGATGTTAAACACATTTTCAGGCATCTGATGCATATATCCGCGGAAAACTTGTGAAATTTGCAGCCCCAAACAAGCCGCATTGGATAATTACAAAGCTGAACCACACCATTATGGAAGACATTAAGCAAACTATGGCTGACGCCAGGGAACATATGGACAAAGCCATCGAACATCTTGAACACGAATTGCAGAAGCTGCGTACCGGTAAGGCTTCAACCTCTATTTTGCAAGATATGATGGTGGAGTATTATGGCCACCCGACTCCTCTTCAACAGGTAGCCAACGTGCAGGTTTCGGATGCCCGGACGATCATTGTTCAACCTTGGGAGAAAAATATGCTAGGCCCGATCGAGCGGGTGATCATCAACTCCAATATTGGCATTACGCCGGCAAATGACGGCGAGGTCATTCGGCTTAGCGTACCGGCACTCACTGAAGAGCGCCGCAAAGATTTGGTCAAAATGGCTAAGAATGCCGGAGAAGAAAGTAAAGTTGGCGTGCGAAATTCCCGCCATAAAGCGCTTGGGCACATTAAAAACGCTGTTAAAGAGGGGCTGGCTGAAGATGAAGGGAAACGCGTCGAAAATGAACTGCAGGACTTGGTCAATAGCTACGTTGAAAAGATCGACAAAATTGTTGCAAAAAAAGAAGAGGAAATCATGACGGTATAATTTACCGCTTCCCTACTTCCGGGTGTATACCTGCTATCCCCAATCTATAAAAACAGGGTAATCATAAAAACTATGAACTTAGACAAATTCCTCGTGATCGCCGGGGTTCCCGGTGTGCACAAACTGGTGTCCACGCGCAATAATGGCCTGCTGATTGAAGACCGCAAAGAAGGTCGTACCCGGTTCGTACCGACCCGGCAAAACCAGATAACCCCACTGGGTACTGTTGCCATTTATGTGGATACCGAAGAGGGCACTATGCCATTACCGGAAGTGTTTCAGCGGATGATCGACCAGCAGGAGGCAATTCCCCCGGTGTCGCCAAATGCCAACAGCACCGAATTACGCGACTATTTTAATCAGATTTTGCCCGAGCATGATCATGAACAGGTACATATAAACGATATCAAGAAATGTATCAAGTGGTTTAATTTCATGCAGGAAAAAGGCATTTTCGAAGAAGCAAAACTTGAGGCTGAAAAAGTAGCTGCCGAGGCGGCAGAAAAAGAAAAGAAAACCGACGCTTGAATCTATCCGAACAAAAACGAATAAATCCACTGCCCTGATCTGCCACGTGGTTTAAAAAGTTATGTATAAAGAAAAAAAAGTTGTTGTTGTTCTTCCTGCCTATAACGCTGCCAAAACGCTGGAAAAAACATACCGGGAAATCCCTTTCGATTTAGTTGATGAAGTGATACTGTGCGATGATCATAGTCGCGACAATACTGCCGAACTGGCGAAGCAGCTCGGCATCAAGCATGTCCTGGTTCATGAAACCAACACGGGGTATGGCGGCAACCAAAAAACGCTTTACAACAAGGCACTGGACCTGGGTGGCGATATTGTGATCATGCTGCATCCCGATTACCAGTACACGCCCAAGCTTATTCCTGCTATGGTCAATATTATCGGAGAAGACCTTTATCCGGTAGTGTTAGGCTCGCGTATACTGGGCATGGGTGCGCGAAAAGGCGGTATGCCGATTTACAAATACATCGCCAATCGTTTTTTGACATTTACGCAAAATACACTGGTTCACTATAAGCTTTCAGAATACCACACAGGCTATCGGGCGTTCAACCGGGAAGTGCTCGAAACGATTAATTTTAATCAGAACTCTGATGACTTTGTGTTTGACAATGAAATGCTGTCGCAAATCATTTTTGCAGGTTTTGATATTGGCGAAGTAACCTGTCCGACCAAGTACTTTGAAGAAGCGTCCAGTATTAACTTCAGCCGAAGCATGAAGTACGGCCTGGGTGTTCTGCGCGTTTCGATCGGGCACTTTTTGCAGCGCATGGGGCTAATCAAATTGCCCAGGTATCAGAAAATGCGGTGATTTTTTGACTTGCGGTTTACTGCGCTCAACCGTTGCTACCCATGTGTACAGTTACCTACCTTCCTGTCTCAACCGGATTTGTGCTCACCCAAAACCGGGATGAGGCACCTACCCGTTCGCCGCAAATCATTTCGAAGGAAAAGCGCTTCGGCACAGAACTTCTTTTTCCCAAAGACACTAAAGCCGGCGGTACCTGGATCGCCACTGCACGTGACGGGCGAACGGCCTGCCTGCTCAACGGTGCATTTGAAAAACATAAACACGAACCTCCGTACCGACTGAGCCGCGGCCTGGTTTTGCTCGATTTTTTTAGATGGCCCGAGCCACAGCTTTTTTTTGAGCAATATGATCTGGATGGAATCGAGCCATTTACATTTTTATTTTTCTCCCCGGGAAAGGTGACAGAGTTACGTTGGGACGGCAAAACCCGGCACCTCAAGAACCTGCCACCCAACCAGGCGCATTTTTGGTGCTCGGCAACCTTATACCCGCCACCAATGCAGGAACGACGCGAGCGAGTGTTTCGCGATTGGTTGACCACACAGAATTTAGAACAACCGCGACTGTCGTCCCGGATTTTTTCCCTGCACCTGACAGGCAGCGTTGGAGACCCTGAGAACGATTATGTCATGAACAGGGCCGGGCGTGTTTGTACCGTCAGTGTGACGCAGGTAGCCCTCCGGAGTGGTTATGTTCGTATGCGATATGCCGACTTGCTCGATGCGAAACATGACCGCAGGAGTATGCACCTGTTGACAGGTTAGTAAAAAAAATAATTTGTTGGTTTATAATAAAAATTCTGCCGGCGTGCATCCTTTTACAAATTTATTGTGTCTGAGTAGTTAATTTTTTCCAAATTTCAGAACCAATGGTTGTTGCCCTGAGTTATTGTATTTACTTTTCGTGCCTAAATAATCGCTGCCGATGAAACATTGCTTACCCTTGATCATTTTTTTACTCGCCGCTTTGACGGTTCAAGCCCAAAACGCCACCAAAGCCGAACTCTCCGTTTACCCAAATCCAACCGCGGATTACATCTCGGTTAATGACGCCAACGACGAAGTGAGTTATGTCGTCATCTTCAACCTTGTAGGAAAAAAAGTAAAAGAATTCGACTTTATTAAAGGCGAATCACTCTTTATAGCCGACCTGCCTAAGAGCATGTATCTGGTTCAACTTCAGAATCGCAAACGTACCGTGTTGAAAACCCAAAAGGTGGATAAACGCTAGGGGTAAAATATTTTAGTAAAATTCTAATGAAACAGGCCATTCCGGAATGCATCCGGAATGGCCTGTTTCATTTTATTACATTTCAAAAAGCAATAAAAATGCGCACGGCACAACCTGCAATTAATAAGCGCCAAAGTAGCGCCGCAAAAACCACTCCACCGACAACAAGCCGGCCAACAGGAGAAATATCCATTTGATATTGATCAGCGGATTGGTGCGGGTACTCTGGTAGATCACCGGCTTGATCGTTGCACTGCTTTTGATTTGTTCGGCAAGCCCGGCAAGTTGAGAAGCAGGCACCATAGTGCCGCCATATTGGCTGCTCAATTGCCGGAGTACTGCGTGGTTTGCAGTGGTTTCGAAGAGCTCCAATTGAATTGGCTGGACACTAAAACGCCCTTCGTAAACAAAATTTTGGCCATTGAAATTGGTAGTCGCCCGAAAGCGGTAATTACCCATTGGGAAAATGCCGGCATTCAGGGCATAGGCCTTGCCCACCTTGTTGAATGTGTACAAAAACTCTTTTCCCTCGGCATTCCGAATGGACATGGCTACATCCGGGTCGTTGGTGAGTTCGTAGTTGTCGTTGTATAGCTCAGCGCCAAAGGTGACCGCCTCGTTTTCATTAAAAATATTCTGGTCGAGTGTTACCCTGAACTTGCGCTTGTCTTCTTTGAGTGTGAGGTATTGCACAGTTTTGCCCACCAATTCTTCGAAAATCTGGTGGTTGTTGTGCTGCATGTAATCGAACAGGCGCCATTTCCACAGACCCTCTCCCAGGAACAACCCAACCTTAATGCCGTTACTTTCGCCAATGGCGAGCAATGGCTGCTCCGTATCTACCTTGCCTATGCGCTTCCAGAGCAACACCTGTGCTTGTGGCGTTGCAGCAAAATTGCCGAATGCGCTGGTTACAGGGTTGAATTTTGGCAACTCGGAAATAAGCTCAGGGCTCAGCGAAAAAGTAGCAAACTGGCTGGCTACCGTACCCTGCACATCATCACTTTGTTGGGCATTGCTCTGCACACTGGCCAGACTCTGCGCTCGGGCCAGCGCTCCGTAGTTGGTCTGCATACCGGCGATGAACATGCGCGGTATATTTTTGGTGTTCAGGGTGTTCAGCAACCCTGAAATATCATTCCCGTTGGAAGGCAGGTTATGAAAAATGACAAAATCAAATTTGGAGACATCAATACCCGGGTCGTTGATATAGGCCACGGCAACCTGGTAATTTTTGTTGCCCTCCAGTGTTTGCCGCAGGGCCGCCAGGTCGGGGTGGGGACTGTTGGCCAGCAGCAGTATTTTCTGGCGGGCATCCAGCACATCGATAAAAATATCGCGGCTGTTGTTCGCAGCCGACGCTTCACCGGGCACTTTAGCGACCTGAATACGGTACTGCGCCACACCGGGTTGATCGGCTTCAAGCACTACTTCCCGGGTTGTGAAAAAATCGTTGCCGGTTACATTGATTGGGAATGTTTGTAAACTGCGAACCTGCCCGCCGTCTACCTTACTTATCGTCAATACGCTTTGTGTACCGGAGCAGTTGACAGCGGCTACATCAATTTGAATGGAAAACTTGTCGCCCAGGTAGGCGATCTTATTGTGAAAAACGCGTTTGACCAGCAGGTCTTTTTTCGGTGTTGTATCGCCAAGCGCAACAGCATACACCGGTGCGGCGAGTTGGGCGCCGGAATACGCCGGGTTGCTGCCTTCGTTGTAAATACCGTCTGAAGCCAGAATTACGGCGCCCAAGTTTTGCGCACCATAGCGGTCGTAAATGTCGCGCAGCGCTTCGGAAAGGTTACTCACTTTGTCATCAAATGTAAAATCAACCCCTTCCCGAACGGCATCGCCAAACGCAAGTTCATGCACTTCATAATCGTCTTCCAATGCTGCACGCAGGTTTTGCCAATCTTGTTTATACGTTTCCAGTGCCGGGCCGCGCAGTTCGGCGCCAACACTTTCCGAGGCATCCTGGGCCAAGATGACCACTGGTTTTTTTGTTTCGGTAAGCACACTTTTGAGTAGTGGCGATAACAACAGGGCGCTCAAAATCGTTATGGTGAGCCAACGCAGCACACCCAGCCAGCGGTTGAGTGTGGGGGCCTGTTCGCGGAATGTCGTGTCGCGATAATATAGCAGCAGGGCATAACCAAGACCCAACAGGGCACAAAAGATCAGAAACCAGGCAGGATATTGAAAAGAAAGATTGGGCATTTGATTTGAACATCGTTTAAGCAAACAGCACTTCCGCAGCAGCAGGTTAGCGCTGGCGTGCGGCCAGAATTGGAATTAAGGACGCAAAGTTGGGGATTTTGTTGCGAACAGCAGACAATTACACAAAGTTGACCAAGCTAAAATCACGGCAGTTTGTCCAAAAAAGCCCTTGAGGCAGAAAAAGCAATACTTTTGCTGCTTGTTTGCGTTGTGAAACAATGTCTGCCTGAAAAGGTGCATGCTAATTTACATTTTGACCAATACACTTGTAATGAACCGGTTTTTAACCGTCACTTTTTGCCTTGTCAGCCTGGCCTTTGCTACGGCAGTGGAGGCGCAGAAACCTGCTGACCTGAAACGCGCGGGTGAAAAAAAATTTGCCGATGAGCAATGGGCCGAAGCGCTGGATTTGCTGGATCAGTATCAACAAGCCAAACCCGGTGATCTGGAAATACTGACACGGATCGGCATTTGTAACTACCACCTGCACCAGCCGGAAAAAGCACGGCAGTATTTTGAATTTGTGCTTCAGAAAAATCCGAATAACGACGACCCCGGTCTGCATTATTTTATGGCCCGCACCCTGCATGGCCAGCAGGTATTCGACCAGGCCATAGCAGCGTATAAGCGATTTTTACGTGTGAGTTCCGACAAGCACCCGCTGCGCGCCAATGCGCTGGACAATATTCGCCGCTGTGTGAGCGGTTTGCAAATACCGGATAATCCTGACGTGGCGCTGGTGGAAAATTTGGGCGATCGCGTGAATACCCCGGGCGACGAATTTGCGCCACTTCCATCGGTGAATCACCCCGGCAGAATTTATTTTTCCGCTGCGCGGGAAAACTGCACCGGGGGCCGGCGTAACGATCAGGGTTATGAGGATACCGAAACCGGGCACTGGTGCAGCGATATGTTTTTCAGTGATCAAACAAACAGCGGCTGGAACTACGCTACCCTGCTCGGTGACCTGCTGAACACCCCGCGTTTTGAAGTTGCGCTGGAATTCAGCAGCGACGGCCAGATCCTCTATTTTTTCCGCGGTTTTACCTTGTACAGCGGCGAAATTTTTGCCGATACAGCTGGCCGCAAAGACGAATATGCCGTTACGCCACCGGCATTTGCCAGCCCCATGCAACCCGAAGAAGGGGATTTAGCCCCCTTTTTAGCCAATGACAGTTTGCTGGTTTTCGCCAGTCGCCGGGAAGGCGGTTTGGGTGGTCTCGACCTGTATTTTGCTACCCGCAGTGATAGCGGGTGGACTGTTCCACAGCATCTAGGGGCATCGATAAATTCCAATTACGACGAAACAACCCCCTTCCTGGCACACGATGGGCGCACGCTTTATTTTAGTAGCAACCGTCCCGAAAGCATGGGCGGGTTTGATGTATTCAAATCGGTTTTTGATGAAGAAACGCGATCCTGGTCGGCACCGGTCAACGTGGGCAAACCCATTAACTCGCCCGGTGATGATGCTTTTTTCCGACTTTCAGTTGATGGCTTGCATGCATTTTTTGCCTCGGACCGGCTCGACAGTTATGGAGCCCGCGACATCTATATTGTGTATTTCAAACAAGAACAATTCGAACAATTAAACGATCGCTTACTTTTTGTTGATGCAGAAAAACGCGCCGCTTCCGCCAATACGGTATCGGACGTGCGCAGTATCGAAAAGGTGCAACTTCCGGTGTTGTATTATAATTCGGACGCGGATATTTTAAACGAGGAAAACCGGAACACACTCAATGAGATTGCCCGTGTAGCCAGGGCTTACCCGAATGCTGAAGTACTGGTTACGGCACACACGGATGAAACCGGGCCCGCTAAATTTGATTTGTACTATGGCATCAAACGCGCCGAAGTTGTTGGGAAAGCGCTGACGGATCGAGGGGTGGCAGCGCGGCGGGTTTCACTGAAAAGTTTTGGTTCCGCCTATCCGGTGGCCCGAAATGTGCTCGACACCCGACCCAATCCTGTCGGCCAAGCGCTCAATCGACGTATAGCCGTTACGTTTGCAACAGTGGAGGCGCCATTGCCACTCGAACTTGGTTTGATCTACCGCCCGGTACCCGAACCGATGGCCATTCCCTCTGGTGCGCCCCCGGAAGCGCGTTTTGATGGTTTAGCCTACAGGGTGGAAGCGGTAACAGCCCGGCAGATACTGACCAACGACGTGTTGGGCATGTTCAACGACCTGATGATCGAAAGCCAACCCGGCTCGGGGGCTTACCGGTATTCAGTGGGTTGGTTTCGTACGTTCGACGATGCTGTTGCCCTGCGCCGGGAACTGCAAAACCAGGGCTTTGATAACGCAACTATTGCAGCATACCTGAATGGTATCCGTGTTTCGAGAGCCGAAGCGGTAGGCTTGCTGAAAAAATACCCGGATCTGGTGCCCTTCATTAAAAACTAATTTATGACAGAACCTGTAAAATCTATTTTAGGGGCACCGCTTAAAAATGCACCCCAAACTGTAAATGCCTTTTCTATAGTTTTCTGTAATATTCTTATTGCAACTATAGTTTTTCTGTCGGCGTGCAATTCGGGTTCGTATTATCAGAAAAAGATAGAATTGCCGGATTTGAAATGGGCCTATAGCGATACGCTCGCCTTTCAATTTTCTATGCCGGACACAACGGGAATCTATAACATCTATGTAGATATTGAACATGCGGATACTTTTTCCACACAGAATGTGTATATGAAATTATATACGCTATTTCCGGATGGAAAGCGATTGAGCAAAATAAAGTCGTTTGACCTGTTCGACCAACAAGGCAAACCAATAGGCGCTTGTTCGGGCGGGAAATGCCGGTTGCATGCAACACTGCAGGAAAAAGCCTTTTTCAATAGCCCGGGTGCTTACGAAATCACGCTGGAACAATACACCCGGGAAGACCCATTGCCGGGCATATTTTCTATCGGATTAACGATAGAGTCGGCTGGGCAGCGCCAGTGACAGTTTCAGCACTAACTTTAATTTCTCAAGTCTGACCCCCAGGTCAGTTTTTCCCGCAGCGTTTGCAGGAACGAAGTGTCTTGCAATTGCACCAGTTTAATGCTGAAGTCGTTCCGGCGAACAGCAAACTGGTGGGTTGCGCTAATGAGCTCAAACCGGGAGTCGAGTGAGCAGATAAAATTTTCGGCGCGGCCTTCAATTTCAAAAGAAATCACCGATTGGTCGGACAGCACAATGGGGCGCAAATTCAGGTTGTGCGGGGCGACTGGGGTGATCACGAAATTGCCGGAATTGGGGAGCAAAATCGGGCCGCCACAACTCAACGAATATGCTGTGCTTCCGGTAGGGGTAGCGATAATAATACCATCCGCCCAATAAGAATTCAGGTAATCCCCATTCAGGAAGGTGTGGATAGTGATCATGGACGATGTATCGCGTTTCAGCAAGGTACAATCGTTCAGCGCAAACGGAATGTCGCCAAACAATTTGGGCATACTTTCCAGGTACAGCATGGTGCGTTCGCCAATGGTGTACTGGCCCGTGACCAGCTTTCGAATTGCAGCGGCAATATGTTGTTTTTCCGTACTGGCTAAAAAGCCTAAGCGTCCCAAATTGATCCCTAGCATAGGCACACCTGAATCGCGCACGAGCGTTACTGCGCTGAGCATGGTACCGTCGCCCCCCAGAACAATGACAAAATCGATACGATGTACGCGAAAATCACGGTGCCCGTCGAAGGCTGCGTAATGCCCTGGAAATTTCAGTACGGGCTCCAGTGCTTTGAGATAAGGAGCATAGACATAGGTAGTTATACCATGCGCATGCAGTGCGTCAAAAAGCGACTGAATGTACGGCAGGTCTTTGTCCTTAAACTGTTTGCCAAAAACGACTACTTGCATGCGCGGTTCCGGATAATGTGGTCAACAGGCCTGATTGTTGATTATGGTATACGTTGTGCCGGGACATTTGACGGTAGGTATTACATTTGTGCACCACGCTGTCATAATCCTGCTGCAAGATAGAGCCTTGGCATTTGAAAGCCTAATGTTTAGCGTATGTTGGGGGTTTTGCCTCCGGCAGAAATTTCTAAACAAACCCTAAACTCAAGCAGGCCGGATACTACACTGAACGCACCGCACCTCATTCAAAATATGAAGACACTTTCTTACCGCGACGTTATCCTTAAGGAAAAGGAACAACTGCTGCTTCGCCGTCAAAAACTAAACATTCAACACGGTACACCGGGACAGGAAAACTGGTTTGGCATTGCCTTGTCGGGTGGCGGAATTCGCTCGGCCACCATCAACCTGGGTATTCTGAAGACGCTCAACCGCTTTGGCATTTTAAAAAAAGCAGACTACCTGAGCAGTGTTTCCGGTGGTGGGTACACGCATGCCTATGTGCAGGCTACAGCCAAAGAAGTGGGGAGTTTGGATCAGCTGTTCAACGATAAGCATATTGCCGATATGCGCCAACACGGCGAATACCTGACGCCCGGCACAGGCATCTGGAAACTGGGCAACACTTTTTTGTTGTTGGTAGCGGTGGTGATCAGTTGGTGCATGAGCATTTTGAGCCCGCTTATCCTCGGAGGCATGGCTTATTTTGCCTATGGAATCCTCGAAGGTTTGATCGGCACTAACCCACTTTCCGGTACCGGCACACTGGCTGAGCAATTTGCGCAACTGATCCTTTACGTCACCGGGGGGATTTTTGTGGTGCATTTTGTGATCAATATCTACCTGAATTACAACCTTGGCGTTTCCAAGCTTTTCAACCGTGTGGAGTCCATTCTGGTGGGCCTTGCCATTTTGGTGTACGCCTGGTTGATGGTTTCAGGTATTACCGGCATCGAACGCAACACCGATGGGATTCTCCTGGCCTTGCTCAAAATGACCACGCTATTTGTCCTGGGTTTTTACATAAATCCTAACGCGATCAGCCTGCACCGTTTTTACAGAAAACAACTATCCGAACTTTTCCTCCGGTTTTCCGGAGGCTTTAAAAATATTGCGCTCAAAGACATTTTTGATGCCAACTCATCGGATCCCAAGCAATATGCGGCGCCCTACCCCCTTATTAATACCTGCCTGAACCTGCTGAATCCCGGTGGCGATGAAAAATTCAAAGGTGTTAAAGCTAACGATTACTTTTTGCTCAGCCCGCTCCACTGCGGGTCTAAATTGACCGGGTACCGCCCCACTACTTTTTACGATGATTATCGCAATCTGACCCTGCCCGCTGCAGTTACAATTTCCGCTGCAGCGGTAAACCCGGGCATGGGCATGTATTCGAATAAAACCCTCAGCGTGCTGATGACCTTGTTTAACGCTCGGTTTGGATGCTGGGTTTCAAACCCGCTGGTGCTTCAAAAGGCTTATGCACTGGTTTGGTGGCCAATTTATTTTTTCAAAGAATTACTTGGGCGAATCGGCTCGCAGAATAAAATGGTCAACATTTCCGACGGTGGGCATATTGAAAATTTCGGCGCATACGAATTGCTCCGGCGCGGCTGCCGGCTGATTATTTCGGTAGATGCGGGTGAAGACCGGAACTACGCGTTTACCGATCTGAATAATTTTATCCTCCGGGCCCGAAACGAACTGGGGTTGGAGATCCGTTTTCGCGACGATCAGCAACCAGAAGATGTAATTCGCCCCAAACCTTCGCAAGTTTATTCTAAACAGCGCTTTGCGATCGCCGATATCTACCAGTGGTGGGAAGACGATAAAATTGTATTTCACGCCGACCAGGTCAACCCCGACGATATCATCAATTTTGACCAACCGAAGAAGATCGGAACCTTCGTTTATATCAAATCTTCGGTGACAGCGCCTTCCGGCAAACCTGATCTGGATAAAAAAGATGAACTCAAATACGGCACCTACAAATACAAAATTTATCACCCCGAGTTTCCACATGAATCCACGGGCGATCAATTTTTTGACCCGATCCAATGGGAATCCTACTACCAGTTAGGGCAATACCTGGGTGCGGATATTCTGGGGCTTAAGCACCTGGACGATACTGTGCCAGTACCGGATCTTGCCGTTGAACAACTGATTGGTTGGTTTGATGATCCGGAAAACTGTCCGTTGTTTGCACCCAAACGGGACGCGCGGGCTGTGCCGGATAGTGATATTTATGAAAGTGCCCGGGCAGAGGCTGAAGAGCGGGTAGAATACCGGATGTAGTTTTGTAGTGCAAAACATACTTTGCAGTCTATTGATTTCTTAAAATAAACCTTACCCGGCTTGCTGCTTTTGGGTTTTAAAAAACAAAGCGGAGCTTCGTGTTACGTATGAACTGGCAACGATGGCTATTTCCCTTCTGGGATAAAACAGAAAGCGACGGAAAGTATACCGATCTGGACCAGGAAAGTATTCTGGCAACAATTGATAAACTGGAAATGCGCATTGCGGAGCGCTTCCCGGATGCCGGCTTACGCCAGGTTTGTAAAGAATTCCGGAAGCTTGCCGGCCCGTCAGCTGCTTTGGCCCGCCGGTTGGGGCCACCTATTTGGCCGGTGCGTATGGTGACCATCCTGGCTGCAGGGTTATTGTTGTTTGTGGCCATAGGCGCTGTGACAGTTTTAGCCGAACGATTTTCAATTAATACAGACGATATTTCCGAACTCTTACAGGCTACAGAAGCAGGTATCAATGAGCTGATTTTCCTGGGCCTTGCCTTGTATTTCCTCATTGGCCTGGAAACCCGGATTAAACGGCATTCAGCCTTGCAGGCTTTGCATCGCCTGCGTTCAATTGCTCACGTGGTCGATATGCACCAATTGACCAAGGATCCGGCACACTTGCTTTCACCGTTTAGGGATACGGAATCTTCACCTGAGCATACGCTCACCCGCTTCGAACTAATGCGCTACCTCGACTATTGCGCTGAGATGCTGGCATTGGATAGTAAACTTGCGGCACTTTTCGCCCAGAATATGGATGATCCGGTGGTGCTTACGGCCGTAAATGAACTGGAATCGCTTACGCAGGGATTGTCAGGAAAAATTTGGCAAAAAATTATGATCCTCGACCTTGCTGTCGATCAAAGTCATCTATCGGACGGCTAAGTGTTAAAACCCCGCTGAAACCGGAAACCTTGTTCCAAATGTTGTTTCTTCGCATCCTGTTTTCTTGAAAATTAGGCATTGCTGGTTTGAAAAGTTGACAGATAGAAATACGGTGATTGTTGCAGGATTGCCATATAAATTATACAATTTGTGGCATTATTTACTCAAAAAACGGCTAAAAGTGTAATTTTTGACAAAATGTTTTGTCAGTTTTACGTTGCTTAGTACTTTTGTGAGCCGCCAGGCTAAAGAGCCAGGTTGGTTTAACAAGCCAGGAACATCGCCTGCAACGACAGAGAACGCTTCAGAAAACACACACGCATTTATTTTAATCCTGTTGTCGTTTGCACTATTGATTCAAAACGAAAACAATACCCCGCATTCAGAATCGATTTAGATGGTCCAGGTAAACACCTAATGTATGGGCAGGAAAGAAAAGTTTGTTTACAACATTCACACCCTATCGTACGAGAAAGTCGTAGTCCCCGTAAAAACCAGAATTTGGCAAGCCTTCGGATTTTTTTCCGTAGTATTAGTTACCTCTTTTGTATTGCTTGCCATCCTGTACGCAAATTTCCCTTCACCGCGTGAACAGGAACTCCTGAGCGAAATCGGGCAAATGGAGCTGAAATACAACCAGCTGAATGATCAGTTGGCTACAATGTCTAAAGTGCTCCATAATATTCAGGAACGCGACGCCAACGTACACCGCAGCGTTTTCGGTATGGATCCCATTGACGAGGATGTCTGGAACGGTGGTGTTGGTGGCCATGAAGCACACCCGGAACTCTCAGCATTCAAGTACAGCCGCGAAGCCATCCGCACTACAGTCGAGAAAGTTGATGCCCTGAGTCATCAGCTGACGCTGCAGAGCAAGTCGCTTGATACCTTACAATATCTGGCCAACGATCAGCAAAAAATGCTGGCTTGCATGCCGAGTATTAAGCCAGTTCGGGAAGATAAATTGCAAAAAAGCATTCATATCCTTTCCGGGTTTGGCTATCGGATTCACCCGATTTATAAGATCAAAAAGTTCCACGAAGGCGTCGACTTTCCGGCTCGCGTAGGAACAGCTATTCAGTCTACCGGCGACGGCGTCGTTATGGAAGCGGGCTGGCACCATGGTTATGGTAAATGTGTGCGGATAAGCCACGGCTATGGCTACGAAACCTGGTATGCACACATGAGCAAAATGGTTGTTACTCGTGGCGATCGGGTTAAGAAAGGTCAGAAAATTGGCGAAGTGGGTGATACAGGTACTTCTACTGCGCCCCACCTGCACTACGAATTACATTACAAAGGGAAAAAGATCAATCCGATCAATTTCTGTATGGATAATCTTACACCGCAGGAGTATCAGCGAATGGTGAACAGTGCCAACAAGGCCAACCAATCGTTCGACTGATGTTCTATTGTATTTAGCAGAACATAATAAACAGCATGATGAAGGGAGTCCGGCAATGCCGGGCTCCCTTTTCGCTTTCTACGGCACGATGCCAGTAGTTGTGTAAAAAATGGCATATCAAAGGAAGGCTTTTTTGTTTAGGAATAAAAAATTATTGTTAATCAATAATTTTTTTTTGAAAAACAAAAAATGTGTTTAGATTTGTTGTGCAAACTATTGTACCACCAAACCTTTTGCCATGAAAAAACCGTTCAATCTCAGCCTTTTAGGTTTATTGCGCTATTTGTTTATGCTGTTGGTCCTATCGGGCACGATCTTGTTTCTGTTGAATCTTCAAGGAATATTCAACGGTGAACATATCTGTATCCGGGGGTGGGTAACTATGATCCGCCCTTGGAATGCCATTGAAATCCCGGGTGCCGGGCATGTGCAGGCTTTAAAAATGTTCAATTTTGGCCAACAAAAGCAGTTTATCATGCTGGAATTTTCCCGATTTGCGGAAGTGCTTTCATTTCCGTATTTGGCCTTTTTGATATTTGATTGTTTAAGCTGGTTGACGAGTTTGCTGATCCTTTACCAAATGATGTTGTTTTTTAAAAACCTTGAGAGCGGTGCACCCTTCCAGACGTCGACGATTCACAAGGTTCGGCTTATAGCATTTTTAGTGTTTACCTTCCCGATCCTTCGGTTTTTAACGTCATGGATATTGACAAACATTGTCCGGAAGGTCCAGGGCGCTTCAGATTTGGTAATTGGAACTACCGTAAATCTTGAGGAAATGCTTATCGGGGCCATATCGGCCATAATTATTTATGCACTGCTTGAAATTTTTCAACGCGGCCAAACACTACAACAGGAACAAGATCTAACTATTTGAGCCATGCCAATAATTGTAAATCTGGATGTTATGATGGCCAAGCGTAAAATGTCACTTACAGAGCTCGCTGAAAAGGTGAATATTACTATGGCCAATCTATCTATTCTAAAAACCGGTAAAGCCAAAGCCATTCGCTTTGGAACGCTTGAAGCATTATGTCAGATCCTGGACTGCCAACCTGGCGATATTCTGGAATACCAGACAGAACAAACTAAGGCTAATTGATTGGGGCAAACTGAATCTGGGTAGAATTGTTTATTGTTTGCTAATGGAACACTATCAAGTAATCATCGTCGGCGCCGGGCCGATTGGCCTGGCTTGCGGTATCGAAGCTCAAAAAGCAGGTCTTTCCTATGTGATTATTGAAAAAGGAACCTTGGTCAATTCGCTGTACCATTATCCGGCCAACATGACCTTCTTTTCTACTTCTGATAAATTGGAAATCGGTGGCGTGCCGTTTGTCTCGAATAACGCCAAGCCTACACGCGCCGAAGCGCTGGAATATTACCGGCGGGTAGCCGAAAACTATAATTTACTTATAAATTTCTATGAAAAAATAGAGGCAATAGCTCCCGATACCGCCGGTGGATACGAGGTGTATTCGGATAAACAAAATTATCGGGCAGCCAATATTATTTTGGCTACAGGTTTTTACGACATCGCTAATAAACTGGATATACCCGGAGAGGATTTGCCTAAAGTGACGCATTACTATGCCGAACCGCACCCGTATTATCGCCAGAAAGTCATCATTGTGGGTGCAAACAACTCTGCGGTAGATGCGGCACTCGAAACCTGGCGTAAAGGAGCAGAAGTCACTATGGTCATCCGGGAAGCGGAAATTGGCTCACGGGTAAAATACTGGGTGCGTCCTGATATTGTCAACCGGATAAAAGAAGGCGCCATACAGGCACTTTTCAATTCTACATTGGTTGAAGTCAAACCCAAGTCAGTGGATATAAAAACGCCGGACGGCTTGGTGACCCTCGAAAATGATTTTGTGATTGCCGCAACAGGCTACCAGCCAAACTTCGAATTTTTGAAAAAAATCGGAATTGATCTATCCGATGATGGCAAGTTTTACCCCAGTTATAACCCCGAAACGCAGGAGTCGAATCTTCCGGGTTTATATCTGGCCGGTGTGATTTGTGGGGGCATGGACACACATGTTTGGTTTATTGAAAACTCGCGTGTCCATGCCCAAAGCATCATAACCGAAATTAAGCGTCGATCCGCGCATACTTCGCATTCGCCTCAATGAATGCCCGGCGTGGCGGCACCTCGTCGCCCATGAGCATGGCAAACATCCGGTCGGCTTCAGCAGCATCATCGACATTTACCTGCTTCAGGATGCGGGTCTGCGGGTCCATTGTGGTTTCCCACAATTGTTCCGCATTCATCTCACCCAGACCTTTGTAGCGCTGCACTTTTACGGAGTCGTCGTTTTCCTTGCCGCCGGAGAATTCAATGGTAGCAGCTTTGCGATCCTTTTCGTTCCAGCAGTAGCGTTGGTTTTTGCCTTTTTTCACCAGATAGAGCGGTGGCTGGGCAATGTACACGTGGCCTTTTTCCACCAGTTCGCGCATGTAACGGAAGAAAAAAGTGAGGATAAGGGTTGTGATGTGGCTGCCGTCGATATCGGCGTCACACATGATCACAATTTTGTAGTAGCGCAACTTCTCGGTCATCAGTACTCGGTGTCCTTCGTCATTTTCTGCCACGGAAACACCCAGCGCTGTGAAGATATTTTTGATCTCCTCGTTTTCGTAAATCTTGTGCTCGAGCGCTTTTTCTACATTCAAAATTTTACCGCGCAAGGGCAGAATTGCCTGAGTGTGCCGGTCGCGACCTTGTTTTGCCGTACCACCGGCAGAGTCACCCTCGACCAGGAAAATCTCACTTTCATCGGGGTTGCGGCTGGCACAGTCGGCCAGTTTGCCGGGCAAGCCTCCGCCGGTGAGCGCACCCTTGCGTTGCACCATTTCGCGGGCCTTGCGCGCAGCATTGCGCGCAGTAGCAGCGAGTACGACCTTCTCCACAATCCGTTTGGACTGTGCGGGGTTTTCTTCCAAAAATATTTTGAGCGCATCACCGACGCAGCGGCTCACGATACCCAGCACTTCTGAGTTACCCAGTTCGCCCTTGGTTTGACCTTTGAATTGCGGTTCGGGCACTTTTACCGATACCACGGCAGTGAGGCCTTCCATGAAGTCCTCCCCGCTTATAGCGAAGTTGATTTTTTTGAAAAGACCATTGTCATCACCGTATTTCTTGAATTCGCGGGTAATAGCCCGGCGAAAACCACTCACGTGCGTACCGCCGTCGCGGGTGCTGATGTTGTTGACAAAGGAAATCACATTATCGGAGTAGGACGTGTTGTACGTCAAGGCGACCTCAACATCCACATTTTCTTCATTTGCCGTGATGTAAATCGGCTTTTCAATAAGTTTGGTTTTGGCCTCGTCGATCCAGAGCACAAACTCCTGCAGGCCACCTTCAGAGTAAAAACTCTCCGTTTTGAAACCGCCATTATCTTTTTCGCGCTCGTCAACGAGTTCGAGTTTTAGCCCCTTGTTCAGGAAGGATAATTCGCGCAGGCGGTGTGCCAGCACGTCGAATTTGTATTCGTCAGTCTCAAAAATTTCCGGGTCGGGCAAGAAAGTGACCTTCGTGCCGCGGTCGTCGGTTTTACCGATTTCCCGCACCTCGTATTGCGGCTTTCCGCGCATGTATTCCTGCTCGAAAATCTTGCCGTCGCGGTGTACCTCCGCACGCAGGCTGACCGAAAGTGCGTTGACGCAGGATACCCCTACACCGTGCAAACCACCGGAAACTTTGTAGGAATCTTTGTCAAATTTACCACCGGCGTGCAATACCGTCATTACGACCTCCAAAGCTGATTTTTTGAGTTTGGGGTGTATATCCGTTGGAATTCCACGGCCATCGTCCCGCACGGTAATGCTGTTATCGGGGTGTATAATTACCCAGATATTTTTACAGTGTCCGGCAAGGTGTTCGTCGATGGAGTTATCCACCACTTCCCACACCAGGTGGTGCAAACCCTTGGTGTCGGTGCTACCGATATACATGCCCGGGCGCTTGCGCACGGCTTCCAAACCTTCCAGGGCGGTGATGCTACTCGCGCCGTAATCGGCGTTCTTTTTGGGCTGTTCAGCAGCCGGATCCAATTCTTCTTTCATAGGGGTGCAAAATTACGAAAAAATGCCTGGTTAAAGGCATGAAAAAGATTACTTTTTACCCCGGGAAACAATCGGACAAATCATTGAAATTCAGCGCTTTGGGTGGTTCAAGTTTGGAAATATGTAAAACGCATGAAATAATTGAATGCCCCAGTTGCTTCAAGCAGTTTTTTTATAAAAAATTTGATCTGTTCAAAGCCAATTTTTTATGACCAATTCGTACAAACTCTAATGAAAAAGGCAAGTCAAAAAACACAACACCCAGATGCCAGTTACCATTTCCTAACCCAATGGCACTTCCCCAACACCCGTCGGGAGGAGGTGTACCGCATCCTGGAAGACGTCGAACCCCTGGCCCGATGGTGGCCGTCGGTGTACCTCGATGTGAAAGAGCGCGAAAAAGGCCAGCCTGGCGGGGTAGGCAAAGTGGTGGAGCTATTCACCAAAGGCTGGTTGCCCTATACGCTGCGCTGGTCGTTCCGCGTTACCCGGGCCGAATTTCCACACGGTTTTGCCCTCGAAGCACTGGGCGATTTTATCGGAACCGGTGTTTGGGCCTTTGAACAGGAAGGCCCCGACTGTTTAGTCACCTACGACTGGCAAATTTCGGCTGCCAAACCCCTGCTCCGGCGTCTGAGCGGACTGCTACGGGGTATTTTTTCTGCCAACCACGAATGGGCCATGCGCCAGGGCAAGATCAGCCTGGACCTGGAATTGCGCCGCTATCGGGGTGAACTGAACGTACCGGCACCTCCGGGACCAACCTGGCCACACAATTGGCTGAATAACAAAATTCTGTAGGTTTTTTGGGTTCCGATTTTCTGAAAACTGACAATTATCCCCAATCACAATACAACCGGCCCGACTTTTACTTTTACTTTGCCGCTGGCGGCAATGCGAGCCGACCAATCTGTTCATCGAATTATGCTACCGTTATGTGGAAAGAAGAAAATAACAGCCTGCATGCTACTTTTACCTTCAAGGATTTTGCCGAAGCATTTGCCTTTATGACCGAAGTGGCCATTCACGCTGAAAAACAAAATCACCACCCCAACTGGAGCAACGTTTGGAACACCGTGCGTTTTGAATTGAATACCCACGACGCCGGAAATACGGTGACCGACCGCGACCGCAAACTGGCCAAAACGATAGACCAGGTTTTTCAAAAATATTCCTGAATTGTACGGCTGCCCCGCCCGGTTGCCCTGAATACTAAATAAGAAATCATGGAAATACAGTCTAAACTCCCGCACGTCGGCACCACCATTTTCACAGTCATGTCGGGGCTGGCAAGCCAGGTTGGCGCCATCAATCTTTCCCAGGGTTTTCCCAATTTCAATCCGGAGGATCGCCTGCAAAAACTGGTCTTCGAGCACATGCAACGCGGTGCTAACCAGTACTCTCCCATGCCCGGTCTGCTGCCCTTGCGTGAGCGGATTGCCGAAAAAATGGAGCGTTTGTATGGGCAGGTGCTCAATCCGGACACCGACATCACCATAACTGCCGGGGGCACACAGGCAATTTTTAGCGCCATTGCTGCTTTTGTGCATCCTGGCGACGAGGTGATCCTCATCGAGCCCTGCTACGACTCATACCGCCCTTCGGTCGAAACGGTGGGTGGCGTGGCGGTTCCTTATGCCCTGTCGGCGCCCGACTACCGGATCGACTGGAATCAGGTGGGTCAACTCATTACCCCGCGCACCCGGATGCTGTGCATCAACACACCCAACAATCCCACCGGTACCCTATTGCGCGAGGCCGATATGCTGGCTTTGGCCCGGTTACTAAAAAATACCAATGTGCTTGTTTTGAGCGACGAGGTGTACGAACACATCATTTTCGACGGCGAGCCGCACGCCTCTGCGCTGCGCTACCCTGAGCTGTACGAACGCAGCTTGTGTATTTATTCCTTCGGAAAAACCTACCATTGCACGGGTTGGAAAACGGGCTATTGCATTGCGCCACCGGAACTGAGCCGCGAATTTCGCAAGGTTCACCAGTTCAATGTTTTTTCGGCAAACAACCCTTTGCAAGCCGCCTTTGCCGATTATATGGCTGAATCGGACGACTATACGGACCTGCCCGCTTTTTATCAGCAAAAACGCGATGTATTCCAACGGGCCATGGCTAAAACGCGGTTCCGCGCAATTCCCTGCCTGGGCACCTACTTCCAACTATACGATTACTCGGCGATCAGCGATGAACCAGACCTGGATTTTTGCAAACGACTGACCACCGATTTTGGCGTGGCGGCCATTCCGGTGTCGTCATTTTTCTCCGATCGGAAAGACGACAAAGTGGTGCGTTTTTGTTTTGCAAAAACAAGAGACATGTTGGAAAAAGCGGGGGAATTGCTGGAGAAGGTGTGACAGACCAATTTACCTTACGCCAAATCGAGTATTTTCTGCATAACGTCAAAATACAATCCCACATGGTAGCCGTCCATCATGGCATGGTGGACCTCCACTGATAGCGGCATTAAAAAACGACCGCCCTGCTCGTAATATTTTCCCAATACAATTTTCGGCACCGTATCAGCCACGCCCCAGCGGCGGGCATGTTTAAAACTCGTGAATGCCACCCAGGGAATCACCGAAACGTGTAGCAGGTCTAAAGCCTCGTCGCGCGGGTCGAGTTGCTGTGCGTTCCGGAGTGCCGCAATCCGCTGCTGTCCTTCCTGTTCAAAAACCAATGGATTGGGTTGATAATCGAAATAGCAAAACCGGAAAGTATTATCCGACATCAGCACGGTGGAGCCAACGTGCACCACATCGTACCGGACCAATTGATCGTCGAGCAAACGCAAACGAAAAGCCTCGACATCGTTGGCGGCCTGTACAACGGCATGCAAACTGCGGAGAAAAAACGACGCATCTGTCGCTTTGCAACGCGCATGCAGCGCCGTCACATCTACCGGGCCGGTAATGTTGAAAAACGGGTCGTCGTAATTTTTGAAAAACTCAAATGTTGCGCTGCGGGGCCAGTTGGGCAAATCAATAGTGGAGTACATGGCGTAAAAGAATATTGGGACATTGAAATACAAATATCCCAATATCCCAATATCCCAATATCCCAATATCCCAATATCTCAATATCTCAATATCTCAATCAACTCCGTACCACCAGCACTTTCCCGCTTTCCACCTGATTGCCCCGCCAAATGCGCAAGGTGTAAAAGCCCGGTGGCAGGTCATTGACGGGTACCCGGTGCGTGCCGACAGGCAATTGGGAAAAACTACGCACAGCCTTGCCCTCGGCATCGTACAACGTCATCTTGTCGGCATCAAAGGGTAGATCAACGGAGAACTGATCTGAACTGGGGTTTGGATAGTACAGGATAGAGGACTGCCCGGGATCACTGTTTTGCTGCTGCTGATCAGCAAAACGAATACTCGATTTGCCTTCGCAACTGGGCATGGTACTGTATTCGGTGATAAGGCGTACCAGCAGGTCGTTGAGCTGTTCCACCTTGTACTCATCGCTGGTCGGTTCGAGGTGCTTGCCGCCGACACCGGAGTGGTCGGTCAGGAACACATAACTTCCATTGGTAGCCAGGCCGAAAAATTTCATCAAAAATTCAGTGTCTTTCTGGATACCGCTGGCGCTCACGGGCACAATGCGGATGCCCCGTTTGGCGGCCTCACGGATACTTTTTTGCAAGCTGGCAATCACTTCAGGCTCCTGGTGCGGGCTGGCGTCGAGCACTAAAAAACAAATACGCGCTACCGCTTCGCGGCTCCAGGGTTGTTGAAATATGGCTTCTTCCAGGGCGCTGTGCACGGCTTCCGGGTAGTCGCCGCCACCACCCGCCGACTGTTTGCGGATGTAGTCCACCGTTTTGGCGATATCGTGGTTGAGGGCACTGCTTTTTACAATGTAGTCGTCGCCCTGGTCGCGGTAGAACACCGAACCCATGCGTACGCTCAGGTCCGGGTTATTCGATTTTACCCGTCCGATCACGTCAAGCAATTCGGTTTTGAGATACTCCAGTTCATCGCCCATACTGCCGGTCGCATCAACCGTCCACACGATGTCGAGCTGATTGGCATGTTTGCATGCACGCTCAATTTTGATGTGGTTCAGGCCGCTTTCGGCGGCTTTTAAAATTCCGAGATTTTTTGTTTGCCCGTCAATAGTTGCCACGGCGAGGTATTGATCGGGATCAGATTTTTCCTGGAAAAGATTAGCCCAGAGTTCGGCACCGCCTGTGTTGTCAGTGCGGGCTTCCCAAACGGCTTTTCCAAAACGGTCGTACAGCGTAACCGGTACATCGCTGACAGGGAAATTGTTTTCATTGGTGAGCAACACCGTATAGCGCTGTTTTGGGAAAAACTGGTACTGGTTCTGAAAGGCGTCAATTTCACCATCGGCGAGCAGGTCTACCCAATGTTTGTTCCAATTGTGCAGGTCATTCCACTCGCCTGCGGTAAGCAAGCCGGCACGTGGCGTGGGCTGGCTGGGTACGCCGGGCGAGCCTTCGCCGATTTTTCCCGAAGCCCACATATCAACTGACATATCAAAATCCATTGTCTCCATCTCAGGTGGCACTGGTGGTGGGGTTCCGGCTACCCGAATGCCGTCGATGTAATATTTTGTGGGTTCTGATCGGGCGCCCCGGATTTCAATTGCACCCTCGTCGGCTACAGATACTGGTTTTGCCACCATTGGCGCCCCCGCTTTTTCTTTTTTGGCCGAACGCCGGCGTTCGGCCGGGCGCGGAGCAGTGGCGATAGATTCGGAGGTGAGCACCATCCCGGTCGAGGTGGCGTCTTTTTGGATCAATGGAACTTTATAAGCCGTAACGACAACTTCTTCCAGTACGGCGCCACCTTTCAAACTGATATCCAGTGTATTTACCTGATCGGGAAGCACCTGGACGCCGGTAATGCGTTTGGACTCAAAACCTGTATAGGCAACTTCAATCGAGTATGTACCGGGCTCAAGAGCAACACGGTAACTGCCATCAAAATCGGTAATAATGCCTTTGACCAAGGCGGTATCTTTCATGATTTTGAGGGTGGCGCCGATAAGCGTTTCACCATGCTCATCCGTCACTTTTCCGGTAAGTATCGTGTCATTATTATTTACAGTAAATGCCGTCAGGCCTAGCAGCGCGGCAAAAAGGAGCATAAGGAAGTGTTTCATACGTGCAGGGTGTTTTGGTAAATGAACGAATAGGAAAGCCTTGCGGGTATGTGGATGCCTTGGCGGGGGCGATTGCATAAACCTCCCGATATTTTTTTCCCACGGATGAATCCGTGGGCTAAGAAATTGGGCATCGCGGGATTTTTAAAGC
Organism: Lewinellaceae bacterium; assembly: GCA_020636075.1. Taxonomy (GTDB): domain Bacteria; phylum Bacteroidota; class Bacteroidia; order Chitinophagales; family Saprospiraceae; genus M3007. The sequence continues at coordinate 559,259 of JACJYO010000005.1, forward strand.
AAAGCAGAAATTAGGAAAATATATTATCGAAGGTTTGCTGCATTCTCAGCCCACCGATTCATCGGTGGGAAACGTGTTACGTCGAATCTTAATAAATCGGGAGATCGTATTTATACAATTTTTCCCACGGATGAATCCGTGGGCTAAGAAATTGGGCATCGCGGGATTTTTAAAGCAAAGCAGAAATTAGGAAAATATATCATCGAAGGTTTGCTGCATTCTCAGCCCACCGATTCATCGGTGGGAAAGGTGTTACGTCGAATCTTTATAAATCAAATCGTATTTATACAATTTTTCACGGATGAATCCGTGGGCTAAGAAATTGGGCATCGCGGGATTTTTAAAGCAAAGCAGAAATTAGGAAAATATATTATCGAAGGTTTGCTGCATTCTCAGCCCACCGATTCATCGGTGGGAAACGTGTTACGTCGAATCTTTATAAATCGGGAGATCGTATTTATACAATTTTTCCCACGGATGAATCCGTGGGCTAAGAAATTGGGCATCGCGGGATTTTTAAAGCAAAGCAGAAATTAGGAAAATATATTATCGAAGGTTTGCTGCATTCTCAGCCCACCGATTCATCGGTGGGAAACCCGTCGTGCCCATTTACCCAAGCGCCAAACCAACGACCATTCTTTATATACCCGGAAATACGGTTTTTGCTCCCCACCAAACTGGCGCCGTACGCGTTCGATCGGTTTGATCATGCTGCCGGCAAAATCAAAATACGGCAACTGGAGGCGTTCCTTGGCGTAGCGGATCGCTTCCCAGGCGAGTAAAATGCCGGCGCCTGAACGGCGCAAGGCGGGGTCATCGCCGGCGAGCAGGTAGTAGGCCGAATGCTGGTCCCAGGCCAGGTAAGCCACGGAGTGCACGGCGCCTGTTTGGCGGTCGGTCGCCCAAAAAATTTCGCGGGCCTGGTGAACCTCCAATACCTGGTCAAGAGTTTGTAAAAAAGAAAAACTGACGGGCGCGGCCATTCCCTGGCGTTGAAAACTTTGATTGTGCACCCGGTAAAAAAGTTCGAGATCGTTGCCAGTATGCACCTGTACCTGTTCAGCGGCTTTGGGGAGTTTGTTGTTTCGGTAATCAGGCGCCAGGTTTTCTTCCAGGGTTTCCAGGCTTACGGTGAGATCGAGCACATAGGAATAGCGTGTCGTTTGGCGAAAGTCTTGCCAGTAAAACGGCAGCCAATTAGTAGCCGTGTAGTTAAAATCCTGCTCGAAGGCAGCCAGCGGCGGCAGTTGCTCGATGAGTTGCCGCAGCAGGCCGGTTTCGTGGCGTGCCGTGCGAAATTCCGGCAGCAGGTATGGGCCCATCATTTTGACCAGCGGCGGCATGGCTACGTAATGCCAATGCAGTTTTTGTTTCAAAAAATAGGGCAATACGCCGGCTACTTTTCCACCTTTGCGCACAAAGATCACCTGCCAATTGGCTGGCCCACAAGCGGCATCGAGGTACCAATCCTGCATAAACAGCGGCATGTCGGGTGCCTGAGCACAAAAGGTCCGGTAGATTTCGCGGAAGGGCATGGCTGGTGGCAAGTACTTTTTTATTGAAAAAAAATCAAAGATACGTCAGGGTAAACTCCACCCCAGCGTGTCTTCAACCTGGATGCGGATTTTTTGGATTAAACAACCATCCGCAACCGAACACTAAAACCGCGAACTGATTTGAAGGATCAAGACGAAAACAAGCTGGCACAGGCGCTTCAACTTGGCGACGAAGCGGCTTTCGAGGCTGTATTCCGGCGCTGGTACGAACCCTTGTGCCACTACGCCTGCCGGCTCGCCGATGGCGACATGGACGAGGCCGAAGACCTCGTGCAACAGGCCTTTGTAAAACTGTGGGAACACCGCGCCAAACTCCAGGTGACCTGGTCGCTAAAGGCCTATTTGTACAAATCCGTACACAACGCTTGTCTGAACCGTTTGCGTTCCCGGCAAGTGCAATCAAAGTACCTGGATTTTACCGCTCAACAACCCGACACCATGCATACCCAGCCCGACGACACGACACCCGAACTCCGCGAACGCTTCCAACAGGCGCTGGACAGCTTGCCGCCGCAGTGCCGGCACGTGTTCGAATTGAGCCGTTTTGAAGCACTGAAGTACCGGGAAATTGCCGACCAACTGGGTATTTCAATCAAAACGGTAGAAACCCAAATGGGCAAGGCGCTGCGCGTGTTGCGCGTTCAACTGGCCGATTATCTGGTCACTATTTTGGGAATCCTAAGCCTTTGGAATGGCCTCGGTTAATATTTCATGATCCGTAAACCTGCATTTGAATGAACAATTTTGACGAAAAAATAGACAGCCTTTTGGCAAAGCACCTGGCTGGAGAATGCTCTCCGGAAGAAGAAAAAGTGCTTCGTCAATGGCTGGCCAAATCGCCTGAAAATGAGCAGTACCTGTCGGATCTGGTCTGGCTTTGGGAACGCTCTGCTTCGGGCCTAACACCGGCGCCAAGGGCTGTTGATACCGAAGCAGCCCTCCAAAAGGTGAAAAGCAAGATGCGCGGAACAGGTAAGGTAGTTCCACTGGGCCGTTACCGCACATTCTGGCTCAGAGCCGCGGCAGTGCTGCTGGTTGCTATAGCAGCCGTGTATTGGTGGCAAACAGCCACAGCTCCCGAACCAATCCGGATTGCTGCGGTGGAAACCATCCGGATCGATACGCTGAACGACGGCTCTGTGGTTACACTTGAACAACGTTCTGCGCTTACGCTGCATACCAAATTTAACCGCCGCGAGCGCCGCCTGCACCTGGAAGGAGAGGCCTATTTTGAAGTGGCGCCGGATACTACACGACCCTTTGTGGTGGAAGTGCAGGACCTGCAGGTGCAGGTTGTCGGCACAGCGTTCACGGTTGACAATTTAACCGATAAAAACAAAGTGATCGTAACGGTTTCGGAGGGTAAGGTCAAAGTAAGTATGCACGGACAAACGCTGTTGCTTGGCCCGGGCGACCAGGCGACCTATGATATTTCAAATGCACAGTTACAGCGTACCGTGCAGGAGCAGGGAACGCCGGTATTTAAAAACAGAATCTTCCAATTTGACGCCACACCACTGCAAGTGGTGGTCAAACAGCTCAGCGAGTCCTATGGTGTCGAAATCTCATTGAATAAAGCCCAATTGGAAAACTGTCCGCTTACCGCTCGCTACAACAACCTGACCCTCGACCGTGTGTTGAACCTCGTGGCAGAGTCTTTTTCGTTTAAAATTGAAAAATCCGGAAAAGGATATCTTCTGGTTGGCGAAGGCTGTGAATAAAAAATTTGGAGTAAGAAAACCGCAATAACAATGCGCTATGAAAACAATATCCGGTTTGCAGGCCTGTTGCTGATCTTGTTTTTGGCTTCAGGAGCAGGTTTGCATGCCACCGATGTATTGGAACGCAGCATTACCGTGCGTTTTAATCAAACACCCTTGAAGGAGGCCCTGGCAACTATCGCCAAAGAAGGCGGATTCGAGTGGTCGTATAATGCCAATATACTCGATGGAAATCGCCGGGTGACGCTGGCCGCAGAGGGCTGGTCGGTACGCGAAACACTCCTGTTTGTACTGGGCGACGACTATACATTTAAAGAAAGCGGTGAATACCTGATTTTGAAGCGGCAAAAGAAAAATCAGCAAAAACTGAGCGGTTACATTTCCGACCAAAAAACCGGAGAACGGATGGCAAATGTGACGGTGTACGACCGCAAAACGCTGCGTTCCACTACTACTAACCGACATGGCTATTACGAACTGCCGGTCGGGGACCATTCTGAAATTGTGGTGTCCAAACTGGCTTACCGGGATACAATACTGCAAGTTACTTCCCAAACACCCCGGCTGGTAAAGCTGGACATGCACATCGATTCCCTTCCGCCTCCGGCAAAACCAACGTTTGAAGACGAACTGACGAAGGTGGCCGTTGAACTGGAGGATTTCTTTGTGCGCTCCTCGCAAAAACTTGCTACCCTGAATGTCCGCGATTCGCTGCATCGGCGTGCGCAACTATCTGTTTTGCCCGGCATTGGAACGAATCACCGAATGAGCGGTAGTGTTGTCAACGATTATTCCTTGAACGTTTTCGCCGGATATTCCCGTGGCAATCGCATCGTTGAAGTCGGTGGGCTGGGTAATATCAACCGTGAAAATGTATCGGGTTTTCAGGCTGCGGGTCTGTTCAATATTGCCGGCGACAGTTTGCACGGAGTGCAGGCAGCCGGGTTATTCAACAATTTGGGCAATACGACCCGCGGCGCCCAGTTTGCCGGGATTTACAATTTTACCGGCCACACACTCCGTGGCGCCCAGTTTGGCGGCATTGGCAACTACGCCGGTTTTACCGCCGCCGGTTCCTGGCAGGCTGCTGGGATTATGAATGTGGCCTTTCGCGGCAAACCGGGCATCCAGATGGCCGGTATCGTCAACCATGCCCACCAGAGTGTATTCCAGGCAGCCGGTATTGCCAATACTGCTGACACCTTGCAAGGTGTTCAGGCGGCCGGTATTTTTAACCGGGCCGGGCTGGCCCGCGGTGTGCAAATTGGTTTGATCAATTACGCCCGTGAAATCCGGGGTGTTCAGCTGGGCCTGATCAATTTGTCGCGGCAGGGCGGTTATGTCGTGCTGGAATTCAGTGCAAACGATGTGTTTGTTACCAACGCTGCATTCAAATCCGGTGTGCCGGCACTCTACACCATCCTTACAGCGGGCTTTGATCCGGATAGTCCCAACAACAATCGCTTCTGGGCCTATGGCGCCGGTTTGGGTGCCCGGGCGCGCCTTGCCCGGTGGAGCGGGCTTTCATTCGATCTGATCCACCGCCACCTCAACGAGGGCGACCACACGAATCATATCCAGGAGTGGGATCAGGCTGCTCTGGCACTCGATCTGAATTTTGGCAAACATTTTTCCATTGCGGGCGGTCCTACTGCCAACTTGTTCTATGCCGATCCAAACCGTTTTGGAACTGCAACCTTGCGTGAACGGGTGGTGTCAAACGACCGGTTGAGCAACAGTCAAAACGCCGACGGGTGGCTTTCTGCCTGGTGGGGTTGGACGGCTGCTGTGCGCATTCGTTTTTGAAAATTTAGTAAATCCCGACTACTCAAAAAATGGTTGTGGCCGATTCGAGCCAAACTGCTGTGGGTGAATCGAATATTCATCATTTATCACTCATCATTCATCATTTCCAAAAAAATCTTGCCTTGCGCATCAGGGTAAAATCTATCCAGCGTGTCTTATGATCATACTTAAACACAAAACCCAATTTTTTACAAAAACTATAATTCGCTATGATCAAGAACATGCAAAAAGTACCCGCCCTCATTTTATTAGCGCTGTTAACCTGGACATTTAGTGCCTGCGACGATTTGCTGGGCATAAAAGGCAAAGGCGATCTCGTCACGGAAGTACGGGATGTTAAGAATTTCCATGCTGTGGACATTGCCACCAATGGCCAGCTGGAACTGCGCGTCGACTCGGTTTTTCACGTCGAAGTAACCTGCGAGGAAAGCATTATTGCTTACCTGGAAACCATCAACGATAACGGTACGCTGAAAATCCATTTCGACCGCGATGTCTACGATGTGGACAACCTGAAGATTACGGTTTCGGCGCCTTCCTGGGATGGTGTTGAAATTTCCGGTTCGGTCGATGTGGATGTTCCCGACGCTATTTCCGGCGACAAACTGGACCTCCGCATTTCCGGCAGCGGCAACATGAAAATTTTCAATGCCAATTTTGATGAAATCCGGGGTATCATTAGCGGCAGCGGCGACATCGCCATCGACGGCGTTGCCGACCATTTGAAATGCACGATCAGTGGTAGCGGCAACCTCGATGCGCTCGGTTGCCCGGTCCTTACGGCCGATGTTACCATCACCGGTTCCGGCGATATACGTGTGGATGTGAGCGAGTCGCTCTTTGTGACCATCAGCGGTAGTGGCAACGTGGAATATCGTGGCAACCCAGCGGTAAATTCCAATATTACCGGTTCGGGTAAGGTGCGGAAAATTTGAGTTGATTTTTCACCACGGAGGTATGGAGGGCACGGAGAAAAAACTCCGTGCCCTCCGTGTCTCCGTGGTGAATTTTTTTCAGACGCACCGGAGGTGCGTGTTACATTTTCACTTTCCGCCCCGGTAGCTCCGCCCAGGCCAGCTGCTTGGGTTCCAGCCCGCGCCGGGTAATTACCCACAATACAGGCATACGCATTTGGACTCGGGGCTTGTCGGCAAACCCGTCGGTAAAAAAAATGAGCCCATCGGGGTGCTGCCGGTTGGCTTGCTCCAGGGCATCATTGAAATTGGTGCCGCCACGCCCTGTGATCAATTCGGGCGTGGCTCCTCGATACGCATATTGCCGGTACACCTTGGTGTCGCTCTCCAACACATCCACTTGCGCGCCGGCGCGCCAGAGGTGAAAAATTTCATTGAAAAATAAGGTAAGGTCGTCCTGCCCGATACTGCCCGAGGTATCGATGACTACAAGCAGGCGTTGCCGGTGCCGGATGCGAAGTCCGGGCACTGTCCCAAAGCGCTTGGAAGGGCGTTTGATCGTATTTTTTAGCCGGGTTTTAGATGCACTCTCCGCGAAAAGGCGCAGCACCAGGCGCCAGTTGAGGCGGGCTGCAGGGCGCAGGAGCTGTTGTTCGAGCAGCTCGCGCACTTCGCCAGGCATTGCGCCCCATGCATGTGCGCTGGTGCGCTGGTGCGCGGTTTGCATCAGGCTGTCGAGGTGCAATTCGGTGGCATCGCGCTCCAGTTCGCTGCGGCTGCGAATTTCGCGCCAGGGCTGGTGCCGTTCCAGGCCGTGTGAGTCGGAGCGGATATTGTTGAGCAGTTCCTGGTCGGGTGAACCGGATGCTTCACCACCGCGGCTTTGGCGCAGTTCTTCAAGTTGTTTGTAGTAATAAAACCAGGTTTGTCCGGGTTTGAGGGCCAGATTTGGGAAAGATTCAAGAAAAATACTGTCGTCGGGCAGTTGGCTGCGTTCCACGTACTGGTTTACCACCAGGTCAAAAGCGATATTGAGCAGCATGGGGTCGAAATAGGGTTCTTTCACAAATAAATGACGAAAAACCAGGTGCAATAGTTCATGTTTCACCACACCGTACCGATGCTGCGGATCGATAAGCACCGTATCCCAAAACCCGGCATTGACGTACAGGGTAAGCGCATGATGCCCTTGCCCAACGGCCAGCGTTTCCACGACGTGCCCTTCGCCGACAATCTCCTTGTTCAGACTACCAAACACATGCGCATAAAACGGCTCTCGCAACAACAGGTCGATGCCGGTGCGCGCAAGTTCGTCGAGGATGCGGGTGGTGGGGATCATGCGGAATTAGTTGTGCTTTGCAGCCTGGATCTTTATCTCCAGTTCTTCGAGTTGGAGCAGATTTTCGAGATTCAAATTAATTTGTCGGAAGGGGTTATCGCTGAGTTTCATTGAGCGGAGTTGCTGACAATTGGAAAGAAAATGGGGCAATACTTCAATATGGTTGTGGCTGGCATCGAGGCGTTCAAGCTGTTTCGATTGTTCGAGCATATCGAGCCGGGTAATCTGGCAGCGCACCAATGTTGCCTCGCGCAATTTAGGGAATGGCCCCAGATGCTCCTCCCCTTCGATGGGGTACGCTTCGAGAATAAGTTTTTCCAGCGCGGGACTTCCGTGTGGCCCACCTTCAGGTACCTGCATGGGCGCCCGGGGGCGGAGGTTTCCTTTACGAATGATCAGTGTGTGCAACGTATCCAAACCCAAAAGCGCTACCGGAAACTGCTCAATACGTACATTTTCAATGATTAAAACCTCCAGCGGTAGTTCCAGCAAGACAGGTACTGCTGCGGCCAGATCAAAGTTTTTGTGCGCCGGCAGCGCGATAAATTTCAAAAAATGCAACGTAGATAGCGACTCGGAGAGCGTATCAACAGTCAGGCGGCGCAGGTCAAGTGTTTGAAAAGCAACTTGCGCGCTGCTGCCATGGCCCGGACGGCTACGGTGCCACAGGCACATTTTGCCCGCCAGAAGCAGGTCGAACAGATCAATTTCGGTACTCTGGTAGCGGCTGAAGTATTCGGCTTCATCGTAGTGATAGGACACCGATTCGCGGAGTTTGGTAGCTTGCAACACAGTGGCTTCGGAAGCATGCCGTTGCAGCAGTGCCATGGCCTTGCCGTTTACAAGCCGGTCGGTGTGAAACACGGCCATGCCAAACAGATACCCCAGCAAACGGCGGTTTACGCCACCCCCTTCCATCAGTTCGAGCAGGAGCGGGCAGTTGTCAGTTTCGGTATCACGCAGTAAACGTGTGAACTGTGCCGTGTAGTCGCCACTGCTGTCGGATGAAAGGTAGGAACCGGGATTGGTCATGTTTTTGTATGTCTATAAATGCAGGCTTCCGCTAAGGAAACATTGGCACCTTTAAAAAGTTAATTTCACTGGTTTCAATTATTTTTGAAAACAAAACGGCTCCAATTGCATTTAATTGGTTGGAAACACTGAAACGCAATTTTCCTAAACTTTTTAACATCGTTATGGATATTCAGGAAGGCAAACAAAAATTCATCGAATCCTGGGGTAAAATGGCCAGCGACTGGGGGATCAACCGCACCATGGCACAGGTGCATGCCTTGTTGCTCGTAGCGCCTGATGCGCTTACTGCCGATGAAGTTATGGACGGTCTTTCAATTTCGCGTGGCAATGCCAATATGAACCTCCGGGCGTTGATTGACTGGGGATTGGTGCACAAAAAACTCAAGTCGGGCGAACGCAAAGAGTATTTCTATGCCGAAAAGGATATGTGGAAAGTTGTCCGTCAAATTATCATACACCGGAAAAAGAAAGAGCTGGAGCCCATGCTCAAGGTGCTGGATGAAGTAGCCGGTGTAGAAGCCAATTGCCCGCAATCTGAGTCGTTTTGCAACGTAGTCAAAGATATTCGAAAGCTTTCGCAAAAGGCCGACAAAACACTCGACACGCTCATTAAGGCCGACTCCAGCTGGTTTTCCACCATTTTCTATCAGATGGTACGGTAGTGATTTTTATCCAGGGCGTAATCATCCTGCGACTTTAGGTCGTAGGACGATTATTAATACCGCCAAATCTGCATGTACGGTGTGCGCTGGCCACCGAAGCCCCGGAACACATGCTCAATTCCGGGCTGCATACTTCCTTCAAAGTCAAGTCTGAGTTTGCGCGCAGCGCAATATTGAATGGCATGCCAATACAGGCCGTGCAAGGTCCCTGTTTGGCGGTAAGCGGGGTCAAGCCCGGTAAGCAAAACGCTGGCTTGTCGGGCGTCAAAAACCAGATACAAACCCGCTTGCGGCGTTCCGGTTTTTCGGTTGCAGGCTAAAAGTGCGAGGGCCTGCCGGCGTACGACCAGTGCCTGGTACAGCCTTTGAAATGTACTTAGCGAATAGGGTTGGCGCAGCCCTTTTCGGGCAAAGGATAATTTATTCAGGCGAAATATTGGCTCCGGGTCTTCTACTTCCATTACTTCGGTGTATTCCGCTGCACGGCGAAGTTCGGTGCGCAAGCTACTTTTAAAACTGTCATAAAGATTGGCTGTATCTATGGTGCCGGGCAGCAAATGCGTGTAGCGCGTCGTTTGATGAAAGCCTGTCCAGTAAAACGGTAGCCAGTTTTGTATTGAGGGGTGAAAACACTGCTGGAAAAATACCACTCGGGGAAGTTGGTCAATCAAGTTTTCCAGTATGCGTTGCTGTTTGTACCAGGACGCAGCTGCGTACTGAACATCGGAATGAAACCAAGGGCCGGCATAGGCTGTAAACGGTGGCTGCTGGATAATTGGCAAACCCATGCGGCGGGTTTTAAAATACGGCATTACGCCCATCGGAATACCTTGCCGGACAGCGGTGATGGCTGCTCCCCAGTTATCGGGACCACAAACGGCATCGAGCCACCAGGGTTGCAGGTGCAGGGGCACATAAGTCACCCTGCAGAATTCGGAGTAGGGTGTTTTGCTGCCGGACATGGATGCGGTACATTTGCTGGCATACAGCAGTTGAATTTTATGCTTGTCTGTTATTGCTGCTAAGAACAAACATACAGGCCCTTTCTCAAAACTAGTTTTCGAACAATGACGCTTGGTGAATTCTTTGACTACCTGAGTGCAAATCCATTGGCCATCATTGGCTACTTTTTGTTGATCCCGCTTATTGCCTTGCTTGCCGGCTGGATGGGGCGCGGTGATGGTCATTTGAGTCCCTGGAATTACCTGTACGCAGTTTTGGTATATGCGGTATGTATTCCGGGAATATTCTCCATTGCATTGAGCGTTTATTTGTTTCTGTTCGAACGCGGCGGCAGCATCCTCAACACAAACATCCTAACCCAGGTAGTTCCGGTTATTTCGCTGGTGTTAAGCCTGGGCATCATTCAAAAAAATGTGCGTTTTGAGCAAATCCCGGGTTTTGGCAAACTATCCAACCTGATGTTGCTTATCGGGACGCTTTTTGTACTGATGTACCTGCTCGATCGCACCCATCTGATCGCATTTGTTCGGGTGCCGGTACATATTCTCATCCTGATCGTGGTTGGAGCCTTGCTTGTTTTTCGATATAGTTTTAAAAAACTGCTCACCTGATACTTTGTCCATGAAAGACATCCCCAGATGGTTTTTATACGGTTGCACTGCCTGGGCAGTGTTGGTTTTTTTAGCCTGTGACCCTGCCTCCAAGCGGGAGGAACAGCAATACAGCCAGGACGACACCGGGGTGGAAATCGGGCGCGATGTGGAAATATTGTATTCAGACAGCGCCCTTGTGCGGGTGCGTGTTACAGCGCCCTCCCTGTACAACTACGTGGACCGGCTGGAGTCTCGCCAGGAGTTTCCCGACGGTATCAAGCTGGAATTTTTAACCCCCCAACTTCAGGTTCGGAGTACCCTGACGGCTAAATTTGCCATACGGCAACAGGATAAAGGCCTTATTATTGCCCGCGACAGTGTCGTGCTAACCACGGTCGAACATGAGAAGCTCGAAACGGAGGAGTTGATTTGGGACGAAAAAACAGAAAAAGTACGGACTGATAAATTTGTGAAAGTGACCAAGCCCGATGAGGTGATCTATGGTTTTGGCCTGGAAGCCAATCAGGATTTTTCTTACTGGAAAATCACGGTGCCCAAGGGTATAATCAAGGCCGATCAACTTGACAAAGCACTGGATTGATTAACCAACACAACCACCACATGGACGACCAGCAAACCCGATTAGCCGGATGGGCATCAGCGCTGCAACCTGGAAGTTATTCGTTTGCCGCAACGGCTCTGTTTGTGGGTATGGCTACTGTAGTTGCATTTGGGGCGGGTCCACTGTTCATTTTTTTGCTTGGAAGCCGTTGGGTTGCAGGGGTGGTGGTAGCCAGCTTGTTGTTTTTGATTTTACTGCTACTTCGTAAAATGGTGTTTCGCCACCTGTATCATCCTCCGGAAGAAGCGGATGAGGCCTTGTTGCAATATTTTGTTCAGCAGAACACAGGCACGAGTGCAGAAGAAGATGTGGCGGCCGAGTTGCTTGAAAATGCATTGCACCTGAATGCCGTACGTGCGCACGATTGTATGGCGCCCAGGCCCGAAATTGTCTACATCGATGTAAATGCCAAAGTGGAAGAACTGCGACAACTGATGATTGAAAGCAGCCTGTCCCGGATCATTGTAGTCGACGGCGAATTGGACAAAGTGCTGGGCTATGTACACGTGCAGCAATTGTTCAATCAGCCGCGCCGTATCCGCGAGATCATTTTGCCGATTTCTTTTGTGCCGGAGAGTATTGTGGTGAATGATCTGCTGCACAAATTTATCCGTACGCGAACCAGCATAGCCTGTGTGGTCGATGAATACGGCAGCCTGTCGGGGCTCGTGACCCTGGAAGATGCTCTGGAACAACTTTTTGGAGAAATTGACGATGAACACGATCAGGAAGAATTCATCGAAGTGCAAGTTTCCGAGACCGAATTTATTTTTTCAGGAAGGCTCAAAGTGGATTACCTGAACGATAAATTCCCGGTGCTGAACATACCTGAAGGAGAGTATCACACCTTGTCGGGGTACCTGGTTACCACTACGGAGACCATTCCGAAACAGGGCGCCCGATTGGAGCTCGACGAAAAAACGTTTATCCTGGAATTAGTGAGCGACCGCAAAATTGAAACAGTGCGCGTGCTTTTGTAAATACGGATCACGAACTCAAATGAAAAGGGCATGATGCACATCGTTGCATCATGCCCTTCAAAATTTTACAAGGAAAAATTTTAATCACATCCGATATCGCGGCGTGACTGTTGGTCATTGTTCGGGAAACAGAAGCCGGAAGGCAAATGATCCGGCACGTAACGCATGATTTCCGGATCACGCAAGCCGTTGCGCAGGAAGGCTTCCAGATCAGATTGCTCCGAAATTGACAGGTTGAGCGGGTGAAAGAACGGTGAGATCTGGGATTTCGGAACACGTGTGTTTTCCGGTACGCCATTGTTAAAATATTCAACGACCTCACGCAGGGTATTCTTGCTGCTACCGTGAAAGTAGGGGCCACCGTCGCCGAGGTTGTACAGTTGCGGTACACGGAAGCGGAACATATCGTCCGGATTACCCGTGAAACCACCGCGCCCAAGGTTGCGCAGATCCGAGGCATTGGTTTTCAGGCCGCCATTTTCAAAAAGATCTTCTACTCCCAGTGCGTGGAAAGTGATAGAGCCCAGATTGGGTTCGTTGTGGCAACGATAGCAACCGGCTTTACCAAAAAATAATAGCGCTCCGCGTTTTTCTTCGTCAGACATTGCATCCTCTTCGCCCTTCAACCAGCGCTGAAATGGCGCTTCCGTACACAACAATGTGCGGAGGTAGGCTGAAATCGCGAAACTTGCAGTTTTGCGTGTATACCGCTCGGCTTCCGGCACATCCGGGAACGCAGCATCGAAGTACGGCTTGTATCCATAGAACTCCACCAGTTCCCGGTTGATCAGAAGGCGGTGTGTTTTCAGGCCTTCAATATTCTGACCTTCAATAGATCCAAGGTCTTCGTGGTTAACAGCAGTTCCCGGATCGGCAACACCCCAGCGGCTCTCGGTACCCACATTCACGCCACCGGCGCCGAACGAACCGTTCCACATGGAGTTGGTAACATATGCTACATTCAACATGCTCAACGGCCGTGCGCCCTGGGCATCAATTTCCTGTTCAGCATATTCCAGGCGCTTGTTGCGTCCTTCACCGTTCGTGCCAAAGCCGTATGCCCCATCCGCGATGCCTTGCACCCGGTTGGGGCGGAAGCCCGCCGCCGGGACGTGGCAGGAAGAGCAGGAAAACGTAGCCATACCCGAAGTGTGTTTGGCTTCCACGGCAAATGCCGATTCGTAAAATAACAGCTTACCAAGGGCTACTTTTTCTGCAGTAAGCGGGTTGGACGGTGATTGCGGAATGCGTTCAAAATCGGTGCTCTCCGGCAGGATAAAATAACTCGGTGAACCGTTCTGCGAGATATTGGTAATTGCCTGGTGCAATTCAATATTCAAAGGCGCCCACAATGGATCGTGTTGGCAGGCAAAAAGAACTGATGCAACGATGAAAGTGAAAACGTAAATTTTCCGCATAAACAAACCTTAATTAATAGTCACACAAATGGTTTAGTAGAAACAAGCACAGCACGACTTGTCCCATCTTCCATGTACAAACATTAAGCCAAGGGCGGAATAGAAATGACAGGTATCCGACATTGTTTCGGAACGCCTACCCAATTCAAAGTATTTTAAGCGAGGCATTAAAAACGACTTTAATGCAAGTCTTCAGGGTGGCCAGGATGCTCAACCAGCGTCACGTTAATTTTCGCCAATTCTTTCGGGTCATCGCGGTAGAGCACGGCTCCCAGCATCATGATCAGGCTGGTGGTCAAAATTACAAAAAATAAAACGCCTTCATCAAACTGGTCGATGCGTTGCCAGGTCGGTATTTTGTAAAACAACAAAATGGTGACCAAACCACGCGGTATATAAAATAACTCCGGAAAAAGGTCGTAACGGTGCACTACCCTTAAATAAATAAAACGCAGTATGAGCAGCGCGCCAACGATACACGATCCAACCAGCCATACCTGTTGGTTTTGCAGGAAATTCAGGTTGATCCCGTAGCCGAATATGATAAAGAAAAATGTACGGATGAGAAACGACGATTCGGCTGTTATCGAAATCAGAAAGCTGCGCACTTCGTCTACATCTTTGTTCGTAAAATACCGGTGCAAGGTGTGCCAGGGCAGGAGTTCCCAATTGTTTACAACCAGGCCGAAAAGCAGGATGGTTAACAAGGACGGCAGGTTCAGCATTTTCCCGCCCACATAGATCACAATCAATACGGCAAAAGCCAGGAAGAATTTGATATTGATCTGGTTTTTGACCAACAGGAACATCAGTGCAAAACAAACCACGATGGACAACAAAATAGCGATCGGGATACTGCCGAAAAACCAGACGGTGTCATTCCCGGTAATTAATTGTTTGGCAGTCAGAAAATTGAACACCATAATCCCAAGGATATCCGAAAAAGAGGCCTCGTAAACCAAAAACTCTTTTTTCTCAGCACTCAAATGATGCACACTGGGCAAAACAATTGCACTGCTCACAATGCTCAGCGGGATGGAGTAGGTGATACAATGGAGAAACGGAACATGCGGCAGGTAAAGCATCAAAATACCTGCCACCCCAAAGGTGGAGAGCAGGAAAATGACCAGTGCTGAAAAAAAGGAATTCCGGATCAGGGGTAGTTTGGAGCGATTTACTTCCAGGTCTAGCCCGGCTTCCAATACGATCATGATCAACCCTACAGTGCCAATAATTTCGATCAGCGTTGTAGGTATCGCAAAAGTAAATCCGGCAAAGTCTGCCAGGTACCGCAACAGAATTCCGGTACCCAATAGCAGCAAAACAGATGGAATGCGGGTTATTTGGTTCAGTACTGAAAAGAGATAGGACAAAATAATCAGCCCACAGAAAATAAATAAAATGGTATACGCTGAAAAGTCTTGCATGGGCGTTCGCCAGATTTGCCGGTGATTTACAGGGTGAAATATAAGAATTAACAGATATTGGCTATTGAATTAACCCGGATAGCCAAACAGTACTTTGTGAACCAGATCTGAAGTTTCTGGACTGGGAGTAAACCTCAAATACTCAACATACAACTATATCAAAACACAAATTCATTCATTTTTCGACTCAAACATAACTGATGCGCACCATTAAAGGCCCGGCAATTTTTCTCGCCCAGTTTATGGGTGATACTGCTCCGTTTAATTCACTGGAAAACATTTGTACATGGGCCGCCGATTTGGGCTATACGGGTGTGCAGATCCCAACCTGGGATAGCCGGTTGATCGATCTGCCAACAGCCGCCGAAAGTAAAACATATTGCGATGACCTGCGAGGCCGCGTGGAAGCTTGTGGGGGGCAGATCACCGAACTCAGTACGCATTTGCAGGGACAATTGGTGGCAGTGCATCCGGCCTATGACCTGATGTTCGATGCCTTTGCGCCCGAAGCACTGCATGGTAAGCCCCAGGCCCGCACGGAGTGGGCCATTCAAACGTTGAAACAAGCGGCAAAGGCCAGTCAGCATCTAGGTTTAAAGGCCCACGTTACATTCTCGGGGGCACTGATCTGGCATACGGTATATCCCTGGCCACAGCGCCCGCAAGGCTTGGTCGAGGCGGCATTTAAGGAGCTGGCGAGCCGCTGGGTACCTATTTTGAATGCGTTCGACGCTGCGGGAGTGGATCTGTGTTACGAAATTCACCCGGGAGAAGATTTGCACGACGGCGTTACCTTTGAACGTTTTCTTGCCGCCACCGGAAATCATCCCCGCTGCCACATCCTTTACGATCCATCTCATTTTGTGCTGCAGCAATTGGATTACCTGCAATACCTGGATATCTACCACGAGCGGATCAAAATGTTTCACGTCAAAGACGCTGAATTCAGGCCCAACGGACGCAGTGGCGTGTACGGCGGCTACCAAAGCTGGGTTGAGCGTCCGGGCCGTTTTCGTTCGCTTGGCGATGGGCAGGTGGATTTCAAGTCCATTTTTTCAAAACTTGCCCAATACGGCTTTGACGGCTGGGCTGTGCTCGAGTGGGAGTGTTGTATCAAAGACGCCGCACAGGGCGCACGCGAAGGGGCGCCATTTATTCGCGATCATATAATTACGGTGACCGAAAAGGCTTTCGACGATTTTGCCGGTGGTGCAACCGATGAAGCCCTTTTGAAGCGGATCATCGGTGGCTGAGCGCGAGACTATTTTTTTTAAATACCAGCCGGTTTTGTATGCGCAATGCAAAATGTATCTTTTTTCTATTCCTGCTATCCGGATGTTCGCGTAGTGAGGGAAAAACGATATTTGATTATATCCAATTTCTATTGAGCCAGGATACCTGGTTTCGTTGGATTGCCTGCATCCTGCTGGTCTATTTGTTTTTACAGATTTTGCGGATTTTCCGTCTGGCTTTCCAGTTTTTGTTTCGCTTTATTAAAAAAACCTACCGGTTCACCTTCATTTGGGGGAAGCGGAATCTGATCATAATTGCCGTGCTGGGCACGCTGCTTTGGGCGTTCAGTTTGCCCTTGATTGATCTTTTGCAGGATATCGAACAGCGCTTTTTTTACCCGGTGTATGTAGACGAGTTTTCAAATTTCTCGGAAGAACATTTGACGGTCATTTTCGAAGCTGAACTGAGCAATACCATGGATCCCTACCACAAATCCGTGGTGCTGCGCCGCACAAGGGAAATTGCTGCTAAAATTCAGTCAACTCCTTTGGCAATTTACGAAGCAGCCTACCTGGAATGTGGACTCAAGCCCTTCGAAGTGCGGACGGACCAGGTGGCTGCAGGCTGGATTCAGTTTACCCGAGCCGGCCTGCAAAGCCTGGTGTACAAAGGGAAACCCGTTCGTTTTGAAGCGGTTTTGAGCGCCTGTAAAAACAAGGACATCAATTTTATGATGGATCTGACCGAGGTGTATCTGGTGCGCAAATACGAGCGGTCGGGCCGGGTGCCGCTCAATAATACCATCGATCTTTACCTGGCTATTTTTGCACCGGCGTTTATTGGCGCGCCTTCGGACAAAGTTGTATACGAGGGTTTCAACAACCCCAGTTATTTTAAAAATGCCGGGCTCGATGGCTGGTATGTCGCTGAAGATTCCCCGGGGCGCAAACAAATTTTTAGCAAGACTTCCGAACGCGACGGAAAGATTACCATTTATGAAATTTTTCTGGCCATCGAATCCAAGAAAAACCGCCTGGTGCACCGCTATTTAAATTAGCAATTTGTCGTTTTCCAGTTTTTAGGGTTTTTAGTTAAATCATTGTTTTACAGATGCATTTTTACCCTTTTTGGGCTAAATTTGAGACGATTTACCCTTTTTTTAATCCGATAATGTCTTAATAAAAGACTTACACCGCCTTACGTATGAAAAGTTTCCCACTACTGTTTTGTGCGCTTTGTTTCCTGGGCGCTATTCCCGCCAGTTCGTACGCCATCACCAAGACGGAACAAGTTGAGCGTTACTTGGGTACCTTCCGGTACAAAAATGACCGTCCACGCGGTGTTGTAAAATTTATTTTTCAAAAAGCCGTGCTCAAACGGCAAGGCGACGGCAAGAAAAACTACGAACAGCTGCTCTTCAACGAGCGTTATTTCTCCAACCGCGACAATGCCGGCCGGCTTTTGGGCATACAAATCGTGTATCAAGGGAATACCACCACGATCCGTCCTGAATCCCCCAAAGACCCCGAAGCGCCAAAGGAGGCGGCGCCACCCAAAACTACCAAGGCGCAAATTGTGCCTGCCGCCAAATCCACACGCGAACCTAAAACGTTGCAAACCAACAGTTCGGTTGCTGCAGCTGCCCAAACCCTCACCCGCGACCCGGTACGTCCGCGGCAAAACGAAGCGCCTACTTCCACAGGTATTTCACTGCCCGACTCCAATGCTGTCGCCCGGAATATTGAAGACGCCAAAGAGCAAATTACCGGCTGGAAAGGCAAAATGTGGCAGACGGTTCAGCCTGCCTGGGAATTTGTTATGTGGGTATTCAGCAGCCTGATTGTGGTGCTGATCTGCTTTGCCGGTATTTGCCGCTATGTGGCAAAAACGGCCGCAACCGAAAGTTTGATCAACAGCTACGGCCGGATCATTGTCGGCCGCTGGATCGTTTCGGCACATCAAAACGCCGCCGCGCTCCTGTTGGTTGTTACCTGGATCATTGCGATCGTGCTTCTTATTGACGTGTTCATGTGGCTGGTCTTTCTCAACCTCCCGATCTGGACGCTCTTGCTTATCTGGTTTCCCATCCTTTGGCTGGCCGAAAAACTGACAAGTTGGATCGTTCCCAACATCACCGTTGTTGGTCCGGGCGGTGAGGAGCACCGGTAAGGCTGCTGCGCCGCCTAATTTTATCATTCTTTCGTCGTCGGCTTTCGAGGTTTTTTAAATTTAATAGTACGTTCCTGCCTAAGGGTATATATAGATCTATAGACTATATACTCATAAATAAACCTGTCCCTACATCAGGGTTTGATCAATTGTTGGGGATAGATATAAATGCTCTAGTTACAAGTAATAAAAAATTATTCTATGTTAAACAATCAAGATATAAAAGCACTTGCAGTTCTCTTCGGCTCATACTATGCTGGTTTATGGCTGTTTTTAGAATCGGCGGCTTTCTTTGAATCAGGCATTGTTGGTTCAAAGGGTTTTTACTCTCATCTACTATTTGCTATTTCGGCCCTTATTTTTAGTGTAGTCACAAGGCTTATTGTGAAAAAATTTTATGAGCCTAATCCAATGAAATTGTTATTGGATAACATTAGGAGAGAGACAAATGAGACAAAAAAACTTATAGTTAATATTTTAAATGATGAAAACAAATACAAGTATAAGATGCTGTTGTGGCGCTTGTCTACTGAAAAAAGCAAGTACTCACAAATTAATGGTGGCCATTGGACAATCAAGGCGCTTAAAAAATATGACTTTATAAGGTATGTTTTTGGTCATATTGTACTTAGTATGGATAAGAATGATGAATATCTAACATTATCCTGTCTGGATTTTTGGGCAGAAGATCGTGTCGGCGAAACAGCATTTTTTGAAAAAAACTTTAATAAGGCTGTCGAAGGTTCAACGATTAAACGAATTATTATAATTGATAACGAAATATTTGAGAACCCATCACCTGAATTTGAAAAAGACAGAAAAAATTTGATTTATCTCGTAGAAGAATTCTCAGATAAATATGAAAAATATGAACCGTTAATATCTAAGATGACAAATTTTGAGATATTCTTTTATTTATCTAAAAATTATAAAAAAGATATTGGAACTGAGGTGCCTTATGCCCTATTAAGTAACAAAGAGCAAAACAGCTTTATGGCAGTTCTTCCGTATATACCTCAAGATAATTTTGGGACAGAAGTGCCACATATAGAAATTTGGATTACCAATAATGAAAACACAAATCAATATACTGATTATAAAAACAAGTTTACTTATTTCAGAAATAAAACTAAGGACCTTTTAACAGTGAAAGACATGGCAATTAAAATTAAAAAGTTGAAATAGCGTCTTTCCCTTTTGTAATTAGATTTTACTTTTAATGCAAGTATATTGAAAAATTTGGAGCCTTTACAGCCAACGCATAATGCGGGAAAGTCGTCATTTAAGTGTGGTGCTTAAAATTGCATGCACTGTTTTTAGATATAAGTTAACCGGGCTCCTCATGCTGTGCCTGGCTGTACCGGCATTGGGCTTTGCCCAAGCTTTACGTGTGTTTGTAGCGCCGGCTGATGCCGCTCCTTTTGGGCAACTTGCCGGAAAGCTTACCCCCCGCCTACAACAAATTGCAGCTGACACCTTTTTTATCCCGGCTGCTCCTTCCGGGCTGGATTCCGCTGCGCATACGCTGCTCGGCCACCTGCGGGCAAACGCCTATCTCGCCGCTTCCCTCGACAGCCTCACTTACCTGAACGACAGCCTTGCCACTGCCCGGCTTTATCTGGGGCCGCCGATGCGCTGGGTGCGTCTGGAAGCCGCAGCGAATGGCAATCAACGTTGGCTGGAGGCCAGCGGCTTCCGGGAAAAACTGTTTACCGATAAGCCGTTGCGTTACGATGTATTGCTCCGCCTGGAACAACAACTTTTGCAACAGGCAGAAAATACGGGCTATCCCTTTGCCAGTGTACGGCTCGACAGCGTGCAAGTACTGGGTGATGGCGGGGTATCCGCGCAGATTCTAGTAGATCCGGGGCGTTTTTTCACTTTTACAGACTTGAAAATCGCAGGCAATTTGCGTCTGCCAAAATCCTATTTGCCGCAATACCTTGGCCTGCATCCGGGCTCGCCCTATAGCCATGCCCGGGTGTTGCGCATTCGGCAGCGATTGAATACGCTGCTGTTTGTAGAAACGCTGGCTAATCCGACCGTTACTTTCGCAGGAAACGAAGCACGTGTCAACCTGTTTTTGCAAAAAAAACGCGCCAGTCGATTCGATTTTATCATTGGCTTGCTGCCGAGGTCGGGTGCTTCTGCAACAGATGGCCGGCTTTTGCTCACGGGTTCGTTGAGTGCCGGATTACTGAATGCGTTCAACCTGGGGGAACATCTGTCGCTCGAACTGGAACGTCTCCGCCCGGAAACTCAGAAACTGGACGTGCAGGCCGGTATCCCGTACTTGTTTGGACTGCCTTTCGGGCTGGAAGGGCGCCTGGGTATTTTCCGGCGCGACAGCACCTGGGTAGATGCGCAAAGTGAATTGGGTGTGCAGTACCTGCTGGAAGGCGGGAACTTTATCCAGTTTTTTTGGGAAAACAAATCGTCGTCGCTCCAAAAAATAGACACCCTGGCGATCATTCAAAGCCGGCGCCTGCCTACGGTGCTCGATTTGCGGCAAAATGGTTTCGGCCTGGAAGCAACGCTCAACCAACTCGACTACCGTTTCAATCCGCGCAAAGGTTGGTTTTTAAACCTGCGAGCCGTAGCGGGCTTCAATTCCGTATTGCGCAATTCCACGATTGAAGCCCTGCGCGATCCTGCCGACCCCGAATTTCAATTTTCCAGTTTATATGATGCCGTTGCCGGTCGGGTGGCGCGGTACCGGCTGGAGGCACAGGCCGATTATTTCATCCCGCTTTTTGTGCGAAGCACGCTGAAACTCAGCATGCGCGGCGGCGGCATTTTTTCTGAAAAACCCATATACGCCAACGAGCAGTACCGCCTTGGCGGCAGTAAGCGGCTTCGCGGATTTGACGAGGAGAGTTTATTTGCCACGCGTTTTGCCATAGCCACGCTGGAATACCGGTTGTTGCTCAGCCAAAATGCTTTTTTATCGGCCTTTTCAGATTATGGGTATCTGGAAAACCTGACCGATCGGAACCGGTTTTTTCTGCGCCCCTGGGGCCTTGGCGCCGGGCTGAACCTTGAAACGCAAGCAGGAATCTTTGGTATTAGCCTGGCGGTTGGCCGACGCGATGCGGGAATGGCGGTGGATTGGCGCGCGCCTAAATTCCATCTGGGCTATGTGAATCTATTTTGATGGCACCACGAGGTGTCAGCGCATGCGTGCCCCTGTTTTTTCCAAAACCTGATCATCAACTTTTGGGATTGCCCTGCTCTAGGGGCTTGGCTTCAAGTTCAAATGAAAGAGTCACCACATCTTCAATCATCTGGTCTTTAGCTGTGCCGAGCATGCCAGAGCGGAAACTGATGCCCCATTTGGTTCGGTTGATGATGAAGGAAACCGACTCTGCATGCAAACTGTTGTTGGCCTCCCATATTTTTACAGGTACATTGACAGGTTTGGATTGGTCTTTAATTGTCAACATGCCGCGAATAATCCAGTTAAATGCCGGTTGGCTGCTGGGTAAGACTTCTAAAACATCAAAACTGGCCTCCGGATATTTTTTTACGTTAAAAAAGTCGTTGTCTTTCAAGTGTGATTCTAACGTTGCTTTGTCGCGCGGGTCATCCATATTGGTGACGGTAATGGATGGCATGTCGAAGATGACCTTGCCACTGAGCACCTGACCCTGGTTGACAATTATTTCACCCTTCGAAATCCTGATATTCCCATTGTGCAGAATACCAATCGCTTTTTTGGCCGACCAATGCACTGTGCCGCCAATCACGGCATAAGGCATTGCGCCATCTGAAGGTACGGGGTTAAGCCGAATGGTATCAGGCTTTGTTGCAGTATCTGGCTGTGCTTCGGGCGCCGAATTTTTGCAGGAAAAAAAGGACAGATTGCAGAGCAGCGCAGCGGAGAAAATTAGCGATATTGGTTTCATAGATGACGATACAAAATGGTGATGGAGCACAAAAGTACGTTTAGCTTTGTTGAAAAAAAATTAGTGCCCAGGGCAGCGCTTTTATTGCTCCGGCGTTTTCCTTGCGCACCGATAACGAACGACTATGCCCTTATCTGATTTACATTGCAAGATTGCCGGATTCCTCCTGATTTTGGTACTGGGAGGCTGTAATACGCCACTGTATGAAGAGCCGGAAATAATTGTGACGTTGGACCCTGAATTTACAGTTGATCTATTTGAGCAGCGGAATCCTGTAGATGGCGCTCCTGTTTTTGGTCTTTGGATCGAAAGCATGAAACAATTTAATTGCGGAAATTATACGATTGAGGCTGTGGTGCAGGTACAAGCCGGTGCAATTTCAGTTGATATACAGGAAATACAGACTCCCGACACTTGTCAGGGAGCCCCAGGTCAGGCAAAAGGTTTTCTGCCTGTTGGGCAGCTGGCAAACGGTACCTATCGGTTTTCACTTTCACTGAGTCCGGTGATTAAAAGTGAAGGGACACTGAGTGTTCAAAGTGGCCATTACGAGCTTAGTCTGCCAGTGCAGCAAGGAATTGATTTTCAGAATCGGGTACTCGAAACAATACCCGACGCCTATATCTGGGGATATGCCAGTACCCCGACCGAACCGGACGAGCCTGTGGCGGATCAGTTGGTTCAAAATTTAAAGACGCTTACACAGGAACCGGCATTGCTACCGGGTTTTTACAGCTACTTTACCGTGTCGGGTGCCGGGCAATATTTTTTTCATAGGAGCATAGCGCCGATGGGGCAGCACCGACCCTTTTTACGGCGTTTGCCCGGAGGGCCGAATGGTGTACGCAGTGTTTTGGAGGGATACCGGAATAACCCCGGGCAGCCACTGGAAGTTCGTTGCTTGTCGACTTTTGGGAAATTGTGATTCCGATAGTTTGGCGTAACAGGAGGGTGTCTCAAAAGAGAGGAATCTGAAATGCCCGCCGTAGATTATTTACCATGGAGACACGGAGGCCACGGAGTTTGATTCTCCGTGGCCTCCGTGTCTCCATGGTGAAAATTAGGAGCTACCTGCGCGTGTGAAGACTTATGATATTTAACCGGTTGGATTACTTTTTCCGTTTGCGGAAGTTTCCATAGTTGCGTTTTCCTCCCCGGCCTTTTCCGGAATTTTTCCCCCGGCCACGTTGGTTGCTGCCATGGCGCTGAAGGTCCCGGTCTTTTTTATTGGCGCTAAAGGCAAGAATGTCGAGGGAGCTATGCCCTTCGTGCAGTTCCAGTTGGCCGTCGGACAGAATTTCCAGGTCATCCTTCACAACGTCATCGCTCACATAGTGTTCGCGATTCCAGGTCTTATAAGCCAGTTTCATGTAGGAGGCAATGACTTCGACAAAACCTTCTTTTTTAGGTCCATCGGGCATTTCAATTGCCTTTTTGATCAGAGTTTGAACGTTGTATCCGTAATGGCGCAGCCGTTGGGTGGTAGGCGGGTAAGGAATACGTTCTACCTGAACTTTATCCTCTTTGGCGCGAATGGTAATCCCGGGTGGCGGCTCAACGTCGAGGTCATGTCCGGCGATGGCAAAGGCGTGGTTCCACAGCTTTTCGCGGTAGTCTTCCATATTTCTGTTGCCAGCCGGATTGAGCTGTTGCATAAGGCCGATGATGGCCTCTACAGTTTTCTGCCGTTTTGGTTTTTCCGGGATGGTTTTGGCAAATTCCAGCATTTGCTGGATCGTCCGGCCGTATTCCGGATAGTGCACGTCTTCGCGTTCGGTATTATACGCTATATCGAGTTTATTCACGAGCTGAGATTTAGTATGCGAAATAAGTACAGGTTTTATTGGGGCAAATAGGTTTCGTAAAATTTATTCTACGGTTACCGATTTTGCAAGGTTTCTGGGTTGGTCTACATTGCATCCGCGCAACAGGGCAATGTGGTATGCGAGGAGTTGCATGGGTACGACCGACAGCAGCGGTGTCAGGGGTTCTTCCGTTGCCGGTATTTCGATGGTATAGTCGGCAAGTTTCGTGATGTTTTGGTCGCCCTCGGTAACTACGGCCACAACAACCCCTTTGCGGGCTTTTACTTCTTGGATATTGGAAACAATCTTGTCGTAAGCGCTCAGGTTGGTCGCAATTACGAAGACCGGCATATTTTCGTCGATAAGAGCGATTGGACCGTGCTTCATTTCTGCTGCGGGGTAACCTTCTGCATGAATATACGAAATTTCTTTCAATTTCAAGGCTCCCTCAAGCGCCACTGGGAAATTATAACCGCGCCCAAGGTAAAGTGCATTGGTAGCATCTTTGAATTCGCCCGCGATGTATTTTACCTGCTCCTGGCAATTATCAAGTAATTGCTGAATTTTTCCAGGGATAAGGGCCAGTTCCTGTACCAGTTTCTGGTACTGCGATTTGCCTAAAAAGCCGCGCTCGTACCCCAAAATAAGCGCCATCAGCGTAAGCATGGTCACCTGGCCGGTAAACGCTTTGGTAGAAGCCACGCCAATCTCCGGACCAACGTGGATGTAGGATCCGCTGTGGGTCAAACGGGCAATAGAAGAACCGACGACATTGACGATTCCATAGGTGATAGCGCCGCGTTCTTTCGCCAGCTCAAGTGCGGCGTGGGTGTCGGCAGTTTCACCCGATTGAGAAATGGCCAGTACAATATCCTGCTCGCGCACCACGGGATTGCGGTAGCGAAATTCCGAAGCGTACTCCACTTCAACAGGCAGCCTGGCTAAGTCTTCAAACAAATACTCCGCGATCATGCCGGCATGCCACGAGGTTCCACAACCCAGGATGATCATGCGTTGGGCATTGATCATGCGTTTTTTGTACTCTTCCATGCCGCCCAGGCGTACCCAGCCTTCCTCTTCATTCATGCGCCCCCGCATGCATTCGGCGATGGTTGCGGGTTGTTCGAAAATTTCTTTGAGCATGAAGTAGTCATATCCGCCTTTTTCCAACTGCTCAATCTCCAGTTCAATCTCCTGAATAGTCGGTGTCATGATTTCATTGCGGAGCGTTTTGATCAGGAGCTGGTTGTCACGAGTGACGGTGGCTACCTCCTCGTCATTCAGGTAAACTACTTTTTTGGTATGCTCCACGATCGGTGTGGCGTCGGAAGCAATGAGGAATTCATTTTTCCCGATGCCAAGCACCAGTGGGCTCGACTTGCGTGCAGCAACCAGTTTGTTTGGATCTTCGCGGTCCATCACTACAATGGCGTAGGCGCCATGTACCTGCGTGAGGGCCTGCCGAACAGCCTCTTCCAATTGCAGGTTTTCGCGCTGTTGAACTTCCTCAATCAGGTGCACCAATACCTCGGTGTCCGTTTCACTTTTAAACGTATGCCCGTGCTTGATCAGGGCGCTTTTCAATACCGCGTAATTTTCAATGATGCCGTTATGGATCAGCACCAGGCGCTCATTGCCGCTGGTGTGCGGGTGCGCATTGGTGTCGTCGGGCTTGCCGTGGGTTGCCCAGCGGGTATGCCCGATACCGGAGGTGCCGGAGATGTTTTTACCTTGTGTGAATTGCTCCAGATCGGCCACCTTTCCCTTTTTCTTTAAAACCGTAATGGTGCCGTTTTGAAGCGCCACACCTGCACTGTCATACCCGCGGTATTCCAGGCGATGTAAGCCTTTCATGATGATTGGGTAGGCTTCTTTGGAACCGATGTAGGCGACTATTCCACACATTTGAAATTTTGAGTTTGAGTTTTGAGTTGTCCGGAAAACAGGCGGTACTCAAAACGGATTATTGAACTTTAGTGTATTTCAGGGCTAGCTTTGCCGGAAATGTAGCACTTTTCGGGCCAAAAAGGACCGTTCGCATAGCTGAACGGCTCTGAGGGTACACACTGATATACAGCGTCTGGTCTTTAATATCCCCGGAACTATTATCCACCATATTCTGGAAACGCCGGGTAACTGTTAACCGGTACCGCTCAACATCCGTGCCGTTATCTATTTCTATTTGCGGGAAACCACCAAAAGCATTAAAGCCGCCATTGAGGGCCGACCCCAGGGAGTACAACACATCGGTCGTGAGGCTGAGCGTTGTATCGCCGATCAGCTCAGTTAGTACCAACTGGTTAGCCGAGTTTAACAGCGGATTGTCTCCGGGCAAGGTTGTCGTAGTCAATTCCAGTTCAGCCTTGTTCACTGCAATGTTATCCAACAGATGGACAAAAGGAAACTCTACTTTGACGCGCAAACCCGTCATGCCCTGCACAAATAACAGGTCGTCGGCCCGCTGATTGAGATGGGGTTCAACTGTCGAACCGGAATAGTCATGGACGAAGTTGGTAAACTTGTTTCCCCCGACAAAGGAAAAATCAAACGTCCGGGATTGTGTTACCGTGTCCGGATCATATTTATAATACAACCGGATCCGGCTGTAGGTTGTGTTATTCAAGTCGAACGCCATAAGCGCGCCGGGGTCGCCCGATGAGGTTGCTGAAATGCGGATGCCGCGTATTTTTTGCCAGAAAGTGGTGTCTGAAAGAAGATCCAGGCTATCCAAACCGAGCAATTCCTGTCCGAAGGCATTATCCAACGGAATGCGCAAATACGGCGCTTGATTGGTGGTGTCAAACAAGTTGACGTTAATATTCGGTGTGGGCAGGAAATTGCTAACCTCGCCAAGGAGTTGGTCTACGGGTAACGACTGGTTGGAGAAATAATTCTGATCCCACCGGATAATGGTATCGGCTGCTAAGCGATGTACCTGAAGCGTTTGCGGCTGTAAGGTGTCGCCGTAAAACCCGGGCGCGTCATATCGCAAAAACATCACTATAGAATCGACAACGGCATTTTGAAAGTTTGGGGCCAAGCTGGTCAACCGGAAGAGGCTGTAAATGTCAGATTTCGCAAGGCCAAAAACCGGATCGTTGATCTGGCCGCAAAAGAAATAATCCGCAGTAGAAGACCGGTCAGAGGTGATGATGCTGTCTTCGGGAACAAGCGTGCATTGCACGGTCAGCGTATCGGTATAGGCAAAATCAGCCAGTTGGTCTTCCAGCAAACCAGCGCCGAACGGAGTTGGTTTGGTACAGCTGTTTGCCAGAAAAAGGCCGGTAAAAAAGATGCCCAGGAAAAGAGTACCGGTAAATGTGGTGTGTCTCATGTGTTTGGAAATAACTGGTAGTTGTTGTATAACTGCCAGATGCGCGAAAGGTCTTTAGAGTTGTCTGTGGTTAAAATAAACGGTGGCTGTTAGACAAGTATAGCGGGCGAAAGCACATTTCGCCCGCTATAGCGTGTATACGATTTACTCGTCAACTTGTGTCAACTCAATGCCGGTATTTACTGTGAAACTTCGGCCTCCGAAAGCTGGCGGAAAAACTCCAGGTAATCGTCCAGGAATTCCGCATCCGTACCACCTTTGCGCCAGGGCAAAATGGGCTTGTCTTGCGTGACCGACAGATAATCAACGCTGGTATCTACCAAATCGCTGCCAATGGCAATCGCATCGGCAAACGTGCAAGCGCCTTTGTGCATGGAAATACCGTCGCCATTGCGGAAGGCTTCCAAATCAGCTTCTGAAAGATTGTTGATCGCAGCTTTGCGAAGAAAACGGTCTCCGCCTTGCTGTTCATGCTCGTCTTTAAAGACATTGTACACTACTGTAGAATTGGCAAACAGCGCTTCTGTTTTATAGGCTGTTTTGAGGTACAATGGCAACAGACTGGTCAGCCAACCGTGGCACAAAATCAGATCGGGTGGCCAGCCAAACTTTTTCACGGTTTCGATAGCGCCTTTGCAAAAGAAAGCGGCGCGATCGGGATTGTCTTCGAAGGGTTTACCGCTGGCATCGTCGAAAACGAACTTGCGCTTGAAATAATCTTCGTTGTCAAGAAAATAAACCTGGAGCCGTGAGTTGGGTAATGAGGCCACTTTAATAATGAGTGGGTAATCGTCGTCGTCCACAATGATATTCATCCCGGAAAGACGTACTACTTCGTGCAAACGGTGCCGGCGCTCATTTACCACGCCGTAACGTGGCATCAAAATACGCAATTCATAACCGTTGTCTTGTAAAAATTTTGGTAATTGCGCCACCAACCTCGAGATGTTGTTTCCTACCGTATAGGGTTCCATCTCCTGGGTGACGATGAGCAAACGCTTCTTTTCCATGTATGCAACCTAACTTTTGTGTATAATCCCACCTGGGGTTCGCCCCGTCCTTTGCGGGACAAATCGGCTGCAAAATTATATAAAAAATGCGAGATTTTTAGGCTGTATTCACCGCAACAAATTTTGCGATGGCGAAAATCCGCCCTCTTTGAACCCTGTTCAGGGTTCCGGCTCATCGCTTACCGGAATGCGCTCCAGAATCCGAAAGATGTAACCATACTCATTTTTAGTATCCGGTTCGTGGGCTTCACGCCAGCTTTCACGCCAGCTTTCGTACTCGATTTCCGGGAAAAAAACATCCCCTTCAGGCTGGATATCCACTTCGGTTAAATATAAGCGATCCCACAGATCCATGCTGTCGCGGTAAATGGCGCCACCGCCTATGATAAAAGCTTCCGTTTCGCCATTATCATAGGCCAAACCCAGCGCTTCTTCGATGGAATGCGCCACCAATACACCTTCGGCAGAAAAATACGGATCACGCGTGATCACCACATTCGTGCGTTTGGGCAGCGGCCGCCCGATACTCCGAAAGCTGTTGCGGCCCATAATGACGTGGTGCCCCAGTGTGGTTCTTTTGAACCAGGCAAGATCGCCCGGTAAATACCAGGGGATCTCGTTGTCTTTTCCGATCACATTGTTTTTGGCTACGGCAACTATAGCAGATACCAGCATGTTTTGAAAGGTTGATTTATTGATTTAACAGGTCACGCACCAGCGATCGCAATTTCGGCTCGGCAGCGCCAGCAAGGGCAATGACATCTTCCACACTCGTTTCCTTGATAACTCCGGGCGGGAAGGCCACATTGGTCACCAGCGACAACATCAGTACCGG
Source organism: Lewinellaceae bacterium (assembly GCA_020636075.1). Taxonomy (GTDB): domain Bacteria; phylum Bacteroidota; class Bacteroidia; order Chitinophagales; family Saprospiraceae; genus M3007. The sequence goes on from JACJYO010000005.1 coordinate 588,586, forward strand.
CAAATTCATATGCCGCGCTACGAGCACTTCCGGCACCGACGACATACCCGTGCAATCGCTGCCCAAATGGCGCAACATGACATATTCGGCAGGGGTTTCCAGGTTAGGGCCTTGCATGGCAGAGTAAACACCTTCAACAGCGCGAATTTTCAGCTTTTGGGCGATTGCCAGTGCGCGTGCACGCAATGCCTCGTCGTAAGGCTTAGACATATCAGGAAAACGCGGCCCAAGGCGTTCGTCGTTCACACCTCGCAGCGGATTTTCCGGCAAAAGATTGATGTGGTCGCGCACCACCACAATATCGCCGCTTTGCAAATGCGGGTTTACGCCACCGGAAGCATTTGTAATAATCAATTGTTCGATACCCAACAGTTTCATTACCCGTACCGGAAATGTAACCTGCTGCATCGTCCAACCTTCGTAATAGTGCAGGCGGCCGGCCATGACAACGACGGGGTGCTTGTCCAACATTCCAAAGACCAGTTTCCCCTGGTGACTTTGAACGGTGCTGGATACAAAATGAGGAATAGCACCGTAGGCAACTTCCGATTCCACGGCAATGTCTGCCGTCAAATTGCCCAGGCCTGTGCCCAGTATGATCCCGGTGCGGGGTTGAAATGCCGTTTGCTGGCGCAGAAATGTCAGGGCTTCCTGGATTTGATCGTAGAGTTCCATGTTTGATGGTTAGGAGGTTACTTGTTTAATATGTTGTCGCCGCCACCAGGCAGCAAGGCTCATTCCAGTCACAAGGTCCCAAATGCCCCACCAGGCAGCGATCAGGGCCATACCCCCCAGGCCGTTAAAAAAACGGAAGATCAGCAACAGCCCTAATGCGGTGTTGTGTATCCCGGTTTCAAAAGCCAGGGTGCGGCTGTCACTTTCGGGCAGTCGATTGATGCGCCCCATCCAGTAGCCGCTACCCAATCCAAGCGCATTGTGCACCAGCACGATGGTAAAAGCATAGCCCAGGTAATCCACCAGGTTTTGTCCGTTTCCAAGCAGCGCAAGTATGAGGATGGAAAAAAACAAAATCAGGGCAATGCGTTGCACCCAGGGCCGGATACGCGCCACCTGGTCGGGGAACCGGCCGTTGAGCCACATACCGAACAGCAACGGCGCTAAAATGAGCTCGATAATGATCAAGGCCATCTCCCCAAAACCAACTTCAAATGCCTTGCGCATGGCCTCCGACTCCGGTATAAATTGTGCCCAGAATAAAAACCCGGCAGGCGTTACCACCGTAGCGCAAAGAATAATGATGGCGTTCAGGGTTACCGACAACGCGGTGTTCGACCCGGAAAAATGCACCAGAAAATTGGTCATGTTTCCCGAAGGGCACATGCTGACCAGCACCATGCCCAGGGCCATACTGACCGGTGGTTTAAACAAATAAATAATGCCCAGTGTCAGTAGTGGAAACAACAGGTATTGCGACACCATGCCCACAAAGATCGATTTTGGGAAAAGCGCAACTTTCCGAAAATCGGCGGGCCGGACGTCCAGCGCAACACTGAACATCAAAAATGCCATTGCTATGTTCAGCAAAGCCAGTTGATCGGAATTGAAATTAATTTGAAGAGCGTCGACCGGGTGCATAGGCGGTAGTTGGTTATTGGCTGTTGGTTATTGGCTGTTGGCTGTTGGCTACACTCGAATAGTGAAAATTCTGTTATTCGAGTGCGGCCAACAGCCAACAGCGAATAGCCAACAACCACTACGGTGCGTAATAAATTCGATAAATCGCATCGGCATAATCATCCGAAACGAGCAAAGAACCGTCGGGCAGCCACTCCAGGTCTACCGGCCGGCCCCAAACTTCATCGCCTGCTTCCAGCCAGCCACTGGCAAATGGTTCGTAGGCGATGCCCTCGCCCTGGTCGTTCAGGCGGACCAGGCTCACCTGGTAGCCAATTTTTTTGCTGCGGTTCCAGGAACCGTGTTCGGCGATCAGTACCTGGTTTTTATACGACTCTGGCCAAGCTGTGCTTTTTCCAAACTCCAGACCCAGCGGCGCCGTGTGCGGGCCGAGGTTTTGCGCCGGCGGTACGAAGTCGCTGCAGGGGTGTTTTTCTCCAAACTTTGGATCCGGAATATCGCCCTGGTGGCAATACGGGTAGCCAAAATGTTGCCCGTCAGCCGTGGCATGATTGAGCTCGCAGGCGGGTTGATCCTCGCCCAGGTAGTCACGGCCATTATCGGTAAACCAAAGATCACCTGTTTCAGGGTGCCAGGTAAAACCCACCGTGTTGCGAATACCGTGTTGCACCACTTCATAGCCCTTGCCGGGGTTGTCCACATCGAGCCGGGTGATGCTGGCAAATACAGGCTCTTCGCGTTCGCAGATATTGCAGGGGGCGCCTACGGGCACATACAACTTGTCGTCAGGACCAAAAGCGATATATTTCCAGCCATGGTGCCCTTCGGTTGGGTAATCGGCAAAAACCACCACCGGCGCCGGCGGGTTGTCAAGCCGGTTTTCGATATCGTCGAAACGCAGGATACGGCTCACCTCGGCTACGAATAAACTACCGTTGCGAAAAGCCACACCATTAGGCATGCGTAAACCGGTAGCCAGGGTGTACTGCAGATCGGCCACCAGATCGCCATTGGTATCGCGCAAAGCATACACGTTGCCGGCATTGCGCGTACCAACGAAGAGTGTGCCGTCCGGACTCAAACAAAGCGAGCGCGCATTTTCCACGCCTTCGGCAAAAGTGGTGATCCGAAAACCAGCAGGCAGTTTGATCTTGTCGAGGGGCAATTTTCCGGTATACACCGGGGCTACCGATGCGGTGTTCGCGGCCTGTTTTTCAGAAGGCGCTTCATTGCACACGGTTTGGCTTAGCAGCAGAATAAATATTAAATAACGCATGGGCGGCTGGTAATTTTTTGAACAAAAGTAGCATGAGCCGGGGAAATGCCCCAACCCGACAGGCTAAAGCACGGCCGAACGCATTTTTGCTCTGACGTCGACAATCCGAGTTTCAATTTTGAGCGGCCTTGCGCCGGTTTTCACCACGGAGGCATGGAGGACACGGAGGTTTCTCTTTTCAGAAAAATAAACCTCCGTGTCCTCCATAGCCTCGTGGTAAATAAAAAAAGCCGCACCGGCAAAGAAAGCCAGGTGCGGCATTGGTCCAATAAGGGTCAGTGGGGCCGGCAGGTGTTTCAGGGTGGTTTAACGGGGCAAAGCGTCGGGCGGATTTCGGATGATTGTTTTCAGATGGGTTGGAGCTGGTACATGGGATTAATGGAATTGGGGTGGTTTTCAGGGTTTCGTTTTCAAATGGATAATGGGGCAATATGGTTTCAGGGTGGTAAATTTTGGGCGGGCAGAGGGATTACCATTGGACTTTGGGGTTCAGGCTTTCGGGATTGCGGATGGTTTTGGTTTTTTACTGGTTGCATGGCCTTCATCGGTTTTTGATTAAATGTTTTTCGGAGTTGTTGTTTTGGTTTTACTGGATTAGTCGGGGTCTGTTTTTGACTGTCAACTTTTTTTGAAAAAAAATTTATTCACGCCAATTTATTTTCTGAACCCGGTTTGTCCAAGCAGAGGGAACGCTATTGACTTTAAAGTGCGTCCTCCAAAAAAAACGCCATGCAGGTCCCATTACCCGGGGCCCTTGTATATTTGTCGGTATTCCACCATCCCTCCTTCGTTTTTTACTGTCCATGACCGACGATCAACTCATTCAAATGCTCCGGCAAGGTGGCTTGCCCCGCGAACGGGCTAACCGTTTTTTACAGAACAAGTTTTTTTACCTGATCCGCCAGTTGGGCGTGCGCCAGCAGCGGCTCTCCTACGACGAGGCGCAAATGGCTTTCTCCGATGCCCTTACCGAGCTCGACTGGAAAGTCCGCCAGGGCGATGATATCGAAGACCTCGGGAAAATGATTTATACGCTTACTCACCGCCGGGGAGTTGACACGATTCGGAAGCGCACGACTAAAACGAATACAGAGCCTTTGAATAACCCGGTCTCCACATCGGCCCTGCCCGAATGGTTTCTGGATGCTCTGCAAAACCTGGATGCCGATCATGTGCTGAGCCGCCTGATGCAGCATGAAAATGAACAGGAAAAACGCCAACGGCAATTGCGCATCATGGGCTGCGTGCTGAAAGCACTGGACCAACTGCCCAAAAAGCGGCGCAGCCTGCTGGCGAACAAATTGGACGGCTATGATTATGAAGAACTGACACAACTGCACGGATTCAAAACAGAACGCGTAGCCCATGAAATGGTATCCCGGGGTATGAATAGTTTACGCGACACCTTAAAAAATCTTTGTCAAATGGGCGAGCCGGTTTGCCAAGACCTGTGCACCTGGCTCAACCGAAAAAACCAACTTTAATCATCATGGAAAACCCGCAACACACATTGATCGAAAAATACCTCGATGGAGCCCTGCCACCCGGCGAACGGGCAGCTGTGGAGGCCCAACTGGCCACCGACCCGGTGCTGGCTACTGAACTTCGCTTGCACGAAGCTGCCCGCGCCGCCGTAACGGTACAGGCCCTGCTCGACCACCGCGAACGCATGCAACGCCGTGGCAAACAAATGTTATTTTGGAAAAAATTGCAATGGCAGATCCTGGATGCGTTCGAAGCCGTCTTCATGGAAAAACGCGACAACAACCCCGGCCGCTTGCGTTGGGGACTCATCGGCGGGCTTAGCCTGGCCACGGCGGCACTGGTCCTGTACCTGATCAACCCCGGTCTCTTTTTTCCGGAATCAAACCAAAGTAGCAGCCCCATGGTAATCGCTCAGGAACAAGCAGCCGAAGCCTACGACACCTACTTCCAGCGCCTCGACCTGCGCAATACGCTCGGGGCCTCCGACACCGATACGCTTTTTCAAAATGCCCAAAACCAGTACAGCGCAGGCAATTGCACTGCTGCTCTTGAAACCCTGGAAATTCTACTCTCCGACGAAACGTTTGAACGCCGCCCCATGGCCCTCCTGCTCAAAGGGACCTGCCAACTGGATCAGGGCAATGCAGAGAATGCCCTCGAAACGCTGCAACAAGTGCCCCCTGCTGCTGCGGGCCTGCACCAGGATGCTCAGTGGTACATCGCCCTGGTCTACCTGAAACTGGAACGCACCGACGAAGCCAGCAAACTTCTGCGTGCGATTGCAGCGGATGCCCGGCACCGGCATAGTGCGGAAGCGGGGAAATTGTTGGGAATGGGTAAATAAGATTTGGATTCACCACGGAGACTCGGAGGGCACGGAGCACTAAACGCTGTGCCCTCCGAGTCTCCGTGGTAAAATGAAATCAACCGGCCTTCGGCAAATGCACATCCATCTGCGGGAACGGGATCGAAACGCCCGATTTGTCAAAACCTTTTTTGATGTGCTCGTGCATGTAAAAATAGACGTCCCAAAACTGCTCACTTTTGCACCAGGGGCGTACGGCAAAGTTGACGGAACTGTCGCCCAGGCCACTTACATAAATATCCACGGGAATGTCTTTAAAAATCAACGGGCAACCATCGGCTACTTCTTGAATAACTTTCCGGGCGCGGTCAATATCGTCACCATAACTGATTCCGAAGGTCATGTCTACCCGGATTTTTCCCGGTGAAGAATTGTTAGTAATTACCCCACTGGTAACCACGCCGTTTGGGATGATGACGCGCCGGTTGTCGAGCGTGAGGAGGAGGGTGTTGAACACCTGGATTTCTTCGACATGCCCGGTGATGTCATTGATCGTCACGAGATCGCCTACCCGGTATGGCTTGAAAATCAGGATCAGCACACCGCTGGCAAAATGCCCCAGGCTACCCTGCAGGGCCAGGCCGATGGCAAAAACCAGCGCGCTGAGGATGGCAACAAAGGAAGTGGTTTCAATGCCAAACATGCTGGCTACACTGAGCAGCAGCATTACTTTCAGGCCAACAGAAAACAAGGAGGCAATAAAAGGCCGGACGCTTTCTTCAACGCCGCGAAATTTAAGGGCCGCTTTGATCCGGCCGGTCAGCCAATTGATCAGCCATAAACCGATGGCGAGTGTCAGGACCGCGCCGACAATTTTGGGCGCATAGGCGGTGAAAAGTTCCGAAAACTTGGAATAGTCAAACAGTGTTTCCATGGAAAATCTGTATTAAAGGATTTTGTGAAAGGTTAGCAGCAACCAAATTGCTCCTAGATTTTTTTGTTTTAAAAATTCCGGCCCAAGGAAATTCCCAGCAGGAAAATCGCTCCTTCGCCAACTTGGGCGCCGTTGGTTTTTACATTTATTTCAACACCAAATGCGGCGCTCGGCGCAACAAACCATGAGCCACCCAATGGAAACCGGTAGCCGGCTTCCGCAGTTGGCTGAAATACCGTGATTTCGCTGGTACCCTGGTTTAATACGGCGCCGTTGTTGCCGAGTTCCTTCCATGCCAACGAATTGCGCCAGATGTCCGATCGGGCGCCGATAAACCACCGCGCCCAGTTTTCCCGAAAATAGTACCGGTAGCCCAGCGTTCCACCAAAACCATCGCCGCGTTCGTCATCCTGAACGCCATTGTTACCGTGCCGGATCCAATTGTAACCCGCACGAATATGCATGCTGTGGTGCCTTTGAAATTGGTAATCGGCGCGAATGCCGGGAATTAAACCGGTAGGGTAAGCCTGAAATTCAAAAGCTATTGCCCAATTGGATTGCGCCGACAGCGCAAATGGCAGGATGCCGAAAATGCAAAAGAGCAAAAAACGTGTCATGGCGGGCGGGTGGATTTTGCCGTGAAAATAGGGAACTTGGGATTAAATCAGGATGCACGGTCCTAATCAAATGGGGTGACCCTGTCAATGCTAACTTTTGCAGAATTATGCCTATATTGAGACTACCCCAACAAGTATTTCTTCACTAAATGTTCTATAGTATGAAAAAACTGTTTTTTCTCCCAGTGCTTTTACTTGTCTATTGTGGTAGTGCGTTTGCCCAGGATGATGCCGTTAACAGCATTGTCGGAACTTGGTCTGGTGAGTTTAAAGACGCGGAGGGCAAGTCTATGCCTTTCACGATGAAGATTACCGATAAAACCTACGAGTTTGATTTCGATGGAGATGGCAAGGCTGACCTTGTCGGCGGATACACTTCCAGTGGAAGCGATCAAATTACGATATGGAATACGACGGATGACGAAAGTGCTGGCTGCCCTTCCGATCAAAAAGGTGTGTACCAATATTTCTTCGTTGGCACAAGTCTCTCTTTTAACAAAGTGTCGGATGATTGCCCGGGCCGCGGTGATGAACCTTTGGTGCTGAAACGGCTGTAACGCGGTCTGTCAGACCGCGATTATCTGTAGCAACGTAGTTGCAAATCCATTTTCTCAAAG
>JACJYO010000006.1 GCA_020636075.1 Lewinellaceae bacterium
TTTGTTCTGGAGACGTATGCCGCGGATCAAACACGGCTTCATCGCGGGCTACCGATTGATCAAGATCTTCCGGGTTAAGTAATCGCCGTCTTTGAAGCGTACCCGAACGAAATAGATCCCCGGAAGCCAGTTGGAGGCATCTGCATCCAGAATTATGTCGTTTTCGACGGATTCGTCTGGATTGAAACTCTGCCATACCTGCTGTCCAAGCTGATCGATCACCTCCGTTTTTGTCACATTCCCGTTTTTCACCACAATTGCAAACGCACCAGATGCAGGGTTGGGGAATACTTCAAGTTCTGGTGCCGGCTTTTCAACCTGGTCAAAACTGCTATTTCCCTGCGATAGCGCATTCGCAAAAGCTGACGCTGGTACCGGCGCCCAGTTTAGCGATGCCGACCGGTCTTCCGGTTCACCACCACCATTGAAATTGGAACTGCTCGCCTTATAGGCAAGGGTGCTGTTGCTCTGCTGGGTCTGGCAGGTGTACTTGGTAAGTAATACCCGGATTTGCCCGGTAAAACTTGCCTGCCAAACCAGTTTGGGCGCCAGACCGCAATAGTCGTCGTTGTAGGCATACAGCACGTCGTTGGTGCTTTTTATCGAAATCTGGCCGTCAAAGGAAATTGAAGCGCCATCGGACGAGCAAAAGGAAAAGGTGTAAAACATGCCCGCCTGTACGTTGACCAGGCAATAGTGTCCGCCCCACAGATTGCTCTGATACTGCCAATTGGCCGATGGGTTCAGCGCATAGGCCGGCGACTGCGTGCCGCCGGTGCAGTTGGTCGCATAAGGTGTCGAAAAGCTGACTGTTGAAGACGGACTGCTTTGCTGGCCGTTACCACACAAGGCGATGACCCGCCACTGGTAGCTGTTGTTTGGTATCAGGCCGTAGATTCCCATTGACAAGTTGGGGGTGGGGCTTCCGATATTGAGCCAGTTGCCATTGAAGAAAAACTGTACCTGGTAGCTTGTTGCCCCTGTTACGCTATTCCAGGTAAGGGTGGCAGTATTTTGGGTGATGCTGCCGGTTTGCAAATTAACCGGGCTTGCACAGCCTGTACTGGCGCCTGCCTGGGTGACAGTCGCTGTTTGCGTCAAGCCGCCACCGGAAATCGTAATGGTGGCTGTGCGGGCACTGCTGCTGGTGTTGGCGCTGAACGCAGCGACCAAGGTGCTGTTGTTAGAGCCACTTCCGGGGGATACGCTCAGCCATCCGGCGTTGTCCGAAGCAGTCCAGGCTACGTTACTGCTGATTGCAAAGGTAGCGGTGCCGCTGCTGGCCGGTACGTTTTGACTGGCCGGCGTGATGGCCAGGCTGTTGGACGCTGAGGCCACCACTCGTAGCGTGTAACATTGCGAAGCGCTATAGGCGCCGTTGTAGCCGTAAACTTTTACGAAATAGGTTCCCGCGGCCAGGGTCTGGGTGATGGACTCGCTGTTTGTATTGGCGTTCTCGGAAATGGCCAGTTGAACACCGCTGGCATTCTGCAAGATCATATCGTAGTCGTAGGGCAGAGTGCTTAGGTTGATCGCTGCAGTTTGGGTACTGCTCAGGCTGAATTTCCAATAGTCCACATCACTGCTTGTGCCGATTTGCGATTGTTTATCAGTGTTGAGCGCGATCGTTGGCGCCGTGCTCCGGGCATTGTTTGCCGGCTCGGAATCGTTCGAACAGTTGGGGTTTGTGTAGCCGGCCTGGGTAATGTTGGCCGTTTGGGTCAGGCCGCCGCCACTAATTGTGATGGTGGCCGTGCGGGGGCTGGCGCTGGTGTTGGCGGTAAAGGTTGCGGTCAGGGTACCATTGTTGGTGCCGCTTGCCGGGGATACGTTTAACCAGGAAGCATTGTCCGTGACCGTCCAGGATACATTGGCGCCGACGGTTAGCGTTTCGCTGCCTGCTCCGGCGCCGACCGTTTTCGTTGTCGGAGAAACGGTCAGGTTGTTTGCCGCTGTGGTGGCTACTTTCAAGGTATAACACTGCGTATTGCTGTACGCGCCATTGTAGCCGTAGATCTTCAGCGTGTAGGTGCCCGCCGGGAGGTTGTTTTTTACAATAGTTTCGTCAACATTGCCACCCAATACGGAGAGCCCCAGTTGGGTTTGGTTTGCATCATAAAGTATGATATCGTAGTCGCCGGGCAATGTTTTCAGGGTAATCGCAACATTCATGCTTGCCGGAAGGCTGAATTTCCAGTAGTCTACATCACTGCTTGTGCCGATTTGCGATTGTTTGTCGGTGTTCAGCGAAAGGGCAGGGGCAGTGGACGGGGAATTATTAGCCGGTTCGTTGTCGTTGGAACAATTGGGGTTGGTGTTGGCAGATTGGGTAATCGTTACGGTGCGCGTAATGCCGCCGCCGGTAATGGTGATGGTGGCGGTGCGACTGGAGGAGCCGGTGTTGGCTGGGAAAGTGGCGGTGATAGTCCCGTTGTTTACGCCGCTGAAGGGGCAGATTTTAAGCCAGTTGCCCGTGCTGGACACAGTGGCAAGCCATTCTATGTTGGCGTTTACGGAAATGGCGGTTGAGCCGGCGTTATACGATACGTTTTGGCTGGCCGGGCTGGCTGATAGTGTGCTGAGGGGCAGGGTAGCGAAGTTTAAACCGGTCGTCCAAGGGCCTGTTTGATTGCCCGGACAATTGATCTGCACCTGCCAATAATACGTGGTGCCAGGGCTCAGTCCCGTGATGATTTTCACGGTATCGTTTGCAGCGGTTTGTGTCCAGGTGCCGCCGGAAGGCCGGTACCAGATGGTGTAATTGTACGTTCCAGCGCCGGGTGGATACCAAACCAGTTTGGCGGAAGTTTGACCCAAATTATGCACTTTGAGTCCGCGAATGGCTACTGTTTCACAGGCCGATCCGTTGATATTTACTGGTATAGCAGCCGACCAACCGGTGCTCTGCCCGCCGACACAGTTGGTGCGTATACGCCACTTGTGTGCGCCGGGTGTGAGGTTGTAAACGGTAGTGCTGGAACCCCAAAAGGGTGCGGGCGACAGGTCCGTCCAGGGGCCGTTGCCGGTTTGCCATTGGATGGAATAATTCAGCGCCCCGGAAACATAACTCCAGTTCAGGGTAGCCGAATTGCTGGTGGTAGCCGCTGTGGTCGTTACGGCTGGCAAGGTACAATTGGTGCAACCGGGTGTGGTGACGATCAGGGGGGCGGAGTAGCGGCTGGTTTCGCCGCCGTTCTCGCAACGCACCATGCATTCAATTTCATAGGTGGTGCAGGGGTCGGCGCTAAAGGTGTATGTTTTGTAGAAATTAAGGTTGTTCTGGAAACCGCCGGGGTGCCGCCTGAACTTATAGCTGTAGGCATCCGTGTTGCATTTGATCGTAACCGAATAGGGCGATATGCTCAGCACCTCCAATTCGGCGGGCAGAGGCGAGTTGCAAGCGGTCGGGGCAGTGGTGAAGGGCACGGGCGTCGACCAGTTGCTGTACATGTTGTTGCCGCAGTAGGTGCGGATACGCCATTCGTAGGGAGTGTTGGAACCCAGCCCACGGTCTGACGTAATATTTGCTTCATTGGTTGCCGGGAACAAGAACGAGCTCCCGGAGGTGGTCACTGATTTATACCAAACCGAACTGCCGATGTGTCGCACCTCAATGTTGTACGACAGGGCGCCGGATACGGCATTCCATGAAAACTGAACATAGTCTGTTCCAAGTAAGTTCGTGCTCAGGTTAGTAGGGGCATTACAAAGTGCCAGCGTAGTAAAGCTGCTGCTTTCTTTCCAGCCCGACTCTAAACCATAGGCACAAATGCTTCGTGCACGGCATTTGTACGTAGTTGATTGGCTGAGGTTGTTCAGATAAATGTAGTTTTCATCGGTGTACGGGCCGGCATTCACGGGCATCCAGGGGCCGTTGCCCGCTTTCATTTCAAATTCATGCCGGATAGCGCTCGACGCCGCCACCCAGTTTATTTTCGCAGTGGTGTTGGTGATTTGGCTGGCATAAACGGAATACGGTGTGCCACAGGACGAGGCTGAGCAGCTGAGGTACTTCCGATACATCTGGTATTGCGCTACCATCCTGGCCTTTTGTCCTTCCGTAAATTGTGTTTTACAGGCTTCAATACCATAAGACATAATATTGTCCAGGTCGGGATTAAATGGTACGCCATTGGCATCGTGAATGGAAGGGGGGCCGATATACTGGCATTGGCCATTCCCGTTATACTGAACCAAAGAACTTCCACATGCACTGCCATAACTCAACCCAGGGTCGGCCGGCGTATCGCAAACGCGATCACCGGCGGTCGTGCAGTTGCAACGCTCCACCAGTTCATCCGTGCCAGGCGTGCTCGGACAGCTTGGAATATTACCATGGGTATGAAGCAGTCCGAAGTAGTGGCCAAATTCATGAGGCAGGGTGGAATAGTTGACCTCTCCGGCTGCCAAAACAATAACATCGGGTTTATATTGGAGTGGGTTATAGGCATAGCCGCCAATTTCTTTGTTAGAAACTGTTACGGATTCTGGTAAATACAGGTTGACCACATCGGGTAAATAGGCGGCAGCCATAAGGGCGCTTTCTTCTGCATAATCAAAATAAAAAAGTGCAGTATTGTTAATGTAGTTCGTTTCGCCACATTGTTCAAAGGAGAACCCGGTACCGCTGAATTTGTCGTTCAAGTTGCCTATAAGGCCGGTTACGTCGACGCTGTGTTCAACAGAGCCATCGTTTCTTCGAATAACATGAATTTTTACCGGAATGGTTACGGCAGATTCCGGCGTATTTTCCCGCGCCAGGAATGCAATGCGTTGTTGGACGATGGATTCCATTTTATCGATTTGTGCCATCGTTGCGCTGTCCAGGACAGTTCCACAAATCAGGTGTGTTTCATGTTGGGCCCTGGCAATCCAGCTAAACAGCTGAAAGAGGATAAGTAGCAGGAAAATCTTTTTCATACAGTGCAGTTTTTAACCAGTGAAAAAAATGTGATTTCAACAGGTTAGAGGCACCCCAATGAAAAAGGTACCCCGGGATGGAGCACCTTTCTCAAAAAATTTACCGGCTAAAATTGTCCGCACTTCAACGAAGCGGGGCATTGTCGCCGATCAGAATAAATCCGGCCCAGAAGTATGGGTGTGCCCATTGCCCGTTATCGCCGGCTATCAGCTGAAATTTGGCCAGGCGCAGGGCTTCGGCTTTTGTCGGTCCCGGCGCCGATTCCGTGCAACCGGGAAGCAGGTTCTGGTAAAAGGCTACCATAAGCGCTGCAGTGGCAGGGTCGTTTACTTTCCAGAACGAGCTGACGATACTTTTAGCCCGGGCATATGCGAAAGCCCGGGAAAGACTGAGAATGCCTTCGCCGCGACTGAATTTGCCTAAATTGGTTTGGCAAGCGCTCAATACGACCAGGTCGGCTACGAGCCTGAGGTTGTAAATGTCGCCCAGGTAAAGATTGGATGCTGCAACATCTGCCTTTGGTGAAAAGGTGATGAAGGCGTGTTCATTTGAGTGCTCGTCTGTCCAGGCGTGAGAGGAAAGGTGTAAAACATTTGCTACGGGTGCGATGCTGTAAAATTGATCCAGCGATGCCTGTTCAGCTAAAAAGACGCCAGGCGCCTGAAAACAGGTGGCAATTTGCTGTATTTCTTTGCCGGAATGCCGCAAATACAAATGTTCATACCCCAGCATTTTCCGGTCCCATGGAGCAAAACCGCTGAACGTCAGCGGGCCATTGTGTTCGCTTTTATGTCCCATTTCGTCCAAAAGAGTGGCACTGTAGGCATAATAAATGCGGTGTTTGCGCAACATGTAGGGATAGTCGGCATAATTTCCGGATCTGTTTGCTTCCCCGGTTAACAATGCTTCGAATGGGATCAGGGCCAAACGCCCGTCGGGAATAATGATCAGCACCGAATCGAGCCAGGGTGCTACCGGAGCCACCAGGGAGTCGTACAGTAACCGGGCGGCAGTTTTATACAATTTAAGATTTTTATCGAAATACAGCGAATCGGCATAGCCGGTAATGCCATCTATCAGATCATCGATTTGCCTATTGAGTGAAAAGGTATTGGGAACTTCTCGAAGGTATGCCTTGTCAGCCTGAATAGCCAGGATAAAAAGGCTGGTGTCGCCGGCAAAATAGTGCAACAGGGTGGTGCCGGGGGGAGTGTGTTTTTGACGGATTTCCAGCAGGTTGCGTACGGGAAGTTCGAAACGTGCTCTGTTATATTCCGGAAAGTCAATAGCGATTTGCTGAATGAGCTTGTCATACTCCAGTCGTAAGCCGGCTGCTTTGGCGTTTATTTCAGTAAGGTCGGCCTTTTGAGCAACAGCGATCCAGTACTGTTTTTCAGTACTGGCCAGATCGGCCCTGAGGTTTTCTTCCCGGTTGACCAAGGTTTCCGGAAGGCCATTATCCTTCAGCGCCTGATCGGCTTGCATGGCGCCGTACAAGGCTAGTGCCTTACTTTTTTCAATAAACCAATAAGCCGTTTCGAGCAGGTTATTGTCCTTGCTGCGTTGCCAGAGCAGCCAGCAGGCGTAGAGACCGCGTTCATACCGCGTTTTTGCCAGTTTTTGCAAATATTCCCGGGCATGGCGGCCAGTGTAATTGGGGCGTATGTTATCGATAAACCGGTCGACAGTCAGGGTAATGCGGATGGCCTGGCGGAGCCGGGTGGTGTCGCCCGTGAGCAAATAGGCTTTGATCAACGCTTCCGTTCTACTCCCTTCAATTGTAAAATACTGGTCTGGACTGGAAATTAACTGGAATGGTCCGTTTGGGTCGGGTAATGCTGCTCGTGCAGAATCGAGGTAACGCAGCGCACCCTCCACATCATCTTGTAAATACCGGTCAGTGCCCAGGTTCTGAAAATCGCGCGCCACTTCGGGGTGCTGTTCACCAAACAGTTTTCGCGACAGGGCCAGGGCATCCAGATGCCATTGCTCCGCTTCGACAAGCTGGCCCAGCAATTGGTAGGCGGAACCGATGTTGCTCAATATGCTGGGTCGAATGGGGTTGTTTGGTGCTAATTTGGCCAGGCGGGTATTGGCGTTTTGGAAGTGCTCCAGTGCCTCACGGTATTGTTTTAATCCAATATAAGCTGCGCCTTCATTGGAAATGAGCTCTGCAGGCGCCATAACTTGCATGATCGCTTTGGCTTTATGGATGTAGTCCAGGGCCTTTTCCCATTCTTCTTCATAGAGATAAGCCCCTGCCAGGTTGACATATACCGAACCTTTGTTCATAACAGCAGGGCTATTTTCGAGGATCGCTAGTGCCTGCATGGAATAGTCGATACATTTTTGTGGCTCGTGCGCGATGCCATAGGCCTGGCCGAGGTTGGCCAGCGAATGGCCGATAGTGTCGTTGCCGGGCGGATAGATTTTCTGCCGGATGCGCAAAGCTTTTTGATGGAAAGCAATGGCTTCCCTGGTATAACCCAGCATGGCTTTTGCCAGACCAATGTTATTGTAGAGTTGTGCAATATCCCGGTGTTCCTCGGGGAGATACTGCTCCCGGATGTGCAAGGCGGAGTCATAGTAAACCAGCGCTTCGCGGTAATTTTTTTTGTTAAGATGGTAGTTGCGCCCTGTTTGAAACAGCGAATCGGCTTTGAGCAGTTGAGTTTCTTTAGGTGAAACCGTTGCCGGGTTAGGTTGTCCTGTGGCAACTTGATTGGCGGTTAAAACGGCCATTAAACAAATGAGCAAAGAGTGATGTGTTGGCATAAGCAAATGTTTTTTTCGTATTAGAGGCAGCTGTCTCAAAAAGGTACCTGAAAAAAAGTTGAAAATCGTACGGTACTTTTTTTCCGCGCTGCACTCTATTCTCTTCAGTGCAGTTAGGTGTGCAAACACGCCAGCAACGGTTTTTTGAAAATCGCCATAAATTAACGTAAACTGCCATGACTATTTTTCTGAAAATTAGTTTCTTGTCTGCCGAAATCACCTTTTGCAGCCATGGAAAAAACCAACCAACCCGAATGGACCGACGAAGCAATTTTAGAAGCCCTGCAGCGCGGCGGAACCTATGCCGACAAGGCCTGGGAATACATGTCGAAAAAATGGCGGGGCATTTTAATAGAGTCCATAAAAAAGCGAGGCAAACAAGTTTTCGTAAAGGAAGCGGAATTGGAGGAAGGCATTGTGGAAGCATCCATTTCGTTTATAAAAACAGTTACCAATCCGAAATGGCCCGGCCTGAAAAATAAATTGAGCACCTATTTTGCCGCTTGTGTTTACAATGCCTGGGTAAAAATTCGGAAGCGCGACAAGCCATATATCTTTCCAGGTGAGGAACCACCGGTTCCGGAAGATGACACACCTGATGTTTATGAAGAAGAACGCGACATGCTGAATCAAGCCCTGCAATACCTGGATGCAAAATGTCGCGAACTGCTCCGGATGGATTATGAAGGATACTCAAACCAGGAAATAGCTGATGCTTCGGGGCTTTCCCGGCGCGCCATTACAAAGAGACTGACCCGCTGCCGGAATCGGTTGCGCGACCTGATCCGGAAACTATTCAACCTCTAAACCAGAATAAAGAATGCCAGACGACATCTTACGCGATAAAATACAGGACTGGTTGAGGGGCCGGCTTTCCGGCGCCGAAGCTGCTGCCCTGCAAGCGAAAGCCGAAGCCGACCCGGAATTTGCCCATCTTGTGGAGCAAGAGCGCCTCTACCTGGAAGCCTTGGAGTTGTTGTTCAAGAAAAAACTGGCTAACAACCTCGCCCGCTGGCGCCTCGACCCGGACAACATTCCGCCGCCACCTGATTTCACCACTCCGGCTAAACCGAACGCGCAAACAACCGGCAACCGGCTTTGGAGGTTTTTTTACCGCAGTTACAAATTTTGGCTTGCCGGCGTTGCCCTGCTTACGCTTGGGCTATTGGCCTGGTTGTTTTGGCTCGATCCTACACCTGCGTCTTTCCCACCGGATTCACCAAATACACCGATTGAACAACAGGAGCAGCCGGTTGCAGGTTCCGGTACGGAGCAGGAAGACGAAACTGAAAAGCCAAACCAGCAACGTCCCATCTATCCGCTTCGCCAGCTCGCTGTGAATCTGCATCAGCCGGAATATACCGGATCAACCAGACAAAGTGCCAACACTGGCTCAACCGAAATACGGGCAGAGGCAGATTCCGCCAGTGCCGTCAATCCCGCCGATCCCGCCTACCGCTTCCGGCTTGCCCAGGATACACTGAAAAGCGGTCATGCGGCTGCAGCAATTGCCCTGTTGCAGCCACTGGTATTGGAAGATTCACTCGCCTCCGACCTGCACCTCTGGCTGGGGCATGCATGGTTTAAAAGCGGGAAGTTCGAAGAGGCTATCACAGCGTACCGCCGATTTGAGGCGCTGACGGAACGCACCGATTATGCTGATTGGTACTTGCTGTTGTCCTATCTGGCGGTTTATCCAGAGCATAAACAGGCATTTGACGAATTGTTAACCAAAATAACCAAGAATCCGAAACACCGATTTTACAATGAGGCAAACCAGCTAAAAAGCCAGCTCGGCAAGTCCGGGAATAGGTAAGGCCTTCCGCTCTTCAAATTTTTTTTCAAAAAAACAGCACTTCCAGGGGTACTTTTTGGATCCAGGTACACTCAGATAAGACAAGACCCGTCGGCTGTCAAAGTATTGCCTGGGAATACTGCTTGATCCTTCATTTAATTTTTTCAAACATGAAAACAACCTGGACAAAATTGCCCGTCATCCTCCTTTTGGCCTGGCAAGGCCTGCACAATTCGCTGCTTGCACAACCCCTGCCTGCGGATCCGAAATCGAATGCTGAACTTTTCATCGATTTGGAAGAAAGCTTGCATCCCGAAGAATATACCGCCCCTTTTGCCACCTGCGACGATCTGGAACTGACCAGTGGCACGTTTGCCCCGGCCTGGGTTGCGCGCTACGGCAGATGGCGGGAAATGTTGAACCCTTGCAACATCCAATACACGCAAGACTTTGCCGGTTTTTTGAGTTGGCGGCACCAAATCCACACGCCCGCAGATGGCAACGTACCCTGCTTTGGAAACGGCAACATTCCCTACGTGCCGCCGGGCTATGATCACGCCATTCAACTCGGCAACTGGGACGACGGTCGGGAGTGGGAGCGCCTCTCAACAACCATACAGGTGACCCAGGATAATTCCATGATCGAGGTGAATACCGCGGTTTTTCTGGAAGATCCTAACCATAATATTTGCCGCCAACCGCGCTTTCGCATCCGAGTGTACGATGACAACCAAAACATTATCCCCTGCGGCGCCTATGAAGTATACGCCGGTAGTAACCTGCCTGGCTGGGGTACGTCGTACTGTTCTGGTTTTAAACCTGTGGATTTTTTGCCCTGGACAAAAATGAGCATCGATTTGCGCAATTACGTGGGCAAAAATGTGACTCTGCAATTTCAAACGATGGATTGCTCGGAGGGGCAGCACTCCGGCTTTGCCTTGTTTGCGCTACGTTGTCTAAGATCCGAAATTGTTGCCACACCGGTTTGCTTTCAATCGGATGCGATCACCCTTACCGCCCCTGATGGTTTCAGTGGCTACCAATGGAGCAACGGCGCGTCGGGCAAAAGCATCACACTAACCAACCCGCAGCCCGGGCAAACCTACACGGTCACGCTTGTTCCCTATTCGATTATCAATGGGAATTGTCAGATTCAACTGAGTTATACGGTGCCGGTCGCGCCGATGCTCACTGTGTCGCCCAACCCGGTGATTTGTGCCAATACCGCCGCGACCCTGACCGCCCAGGTTTCGGAGGCCAACTATTCCTTTATCTGGAATACCGGCCAATCGGGCAGCAGTATTTCCGTGAGCACGCCAGGCGTGTACACTGTCACTGCTACAAACGGCATATGTACCCTGGAGGATCAGGTTACGGTTATTCAAAGCCCGCTTCCCGACGTGCAAACGGCCGTAGTTGATGCTCCCTGCTTCGGCTCAACCGGTCAGGTTTCTGCCGGTCCGGCCGTGCCTGGCGCCAACTACACCTACCAGTGGTCGAACGGGTATAGCGGACCGGTGCAGGACGTGCTTGCCGGGCTGTATGGCCTCACCGTCACAAATGCCGTCGGATGCAGTTTAACCGCGACCGTAACGGTAAACCAGCCCAACCAAACGGCGCTCACCACAAGCCCGGATACGTACAAGTGCCTGGATAAAAACGCGACGTTGGTTGCCAACGGTGACTTTGTCAGTTACCATTGGTCCGACGGTAGCCAGGGCAGTCCAATTAACGTGGCCCAACCCGGCACTTATACGGTCACGGCAACTGATGCGAGCAACTGTACGGTAGTACACGCCATCAGTGTATCCGATTATCCCGAGCCGCTGGTATCACTTGTTGCTGCCGAAACTATCGTGTGCCCCGATGCCACTACGATCCTGACAGTAACGGTCAGCCCGACACAGGCGAGCAGTTACAGTTGGT
Source organism: Lewinellaceae bacterium (assembly GCA_020636075.1). Taxonomy (GTDB): domain Bacteria; phylum Bacteroidota; class Bacteroidia; order Chitinophagales; family Saprospiraceae; genus M3007. The sequence continues at coordinate 11,418 of JACJYO010000006.1, forward strand.
CGGGCGGTAACTTGAGCGGTGGGAATGGCGCGGCAACTGCGGGCGTTTACACCGTTACCGTAACGGATGTGAATGGCTGTACAGGCACCGACGATGTTGTTATCCAGGAATTGCCCCGGCAAACAGTGGCCCTGAGCGGACCGCCGTTCGTGTGTAATGGCCAGTCTGCAACTGTGGAGCTTCAACTACAACCCGGCGGACTAAGTGGAACAGCCTGGTTTTCCACTACCTCTGGGCAATCGGTCCAAGTGCCGGTTGCCCAAGGAAACGGGGCATGGATGGTGACGCCACCCTACACCGCCCTGCTCCGGCTCGATTCGCTGGCCTTGCAGGGCTACGACTGCCCCTTCCCGGAACTGCCTTTGGGGATAACAGTGGAAGTGGACAAAATTGCTGTGACCCTCAAGCCGGTGTTACAGCCCAACGGCTTCCCCCTGATTTGTCCGGGTGACGCCGATGCCCGGGTATTTGCTTCCGTTGAAAATGGCCTTTCGCCGTATACCTATGCCTGGTCGACAGGTAGCTCGCAATCGGCGGAGTTGGGCATGCTGGCTGCCGGGGTATACACCGTTACTGTCACCGGCGCCAACGGCTGCACCACTAGTAGCGAAATGCCGGTGGCGGAGCCGGAACCGCTGGTGGTTGTTATGAATGCTACGACGCCCCCTTGTTTTGGCGAAAACAATGGCGTTATTGCCCTGCAGAAACTGTCCGGCCAAAGCATGTTCACAGTTGAGATCAACGGTGCAGCACCGGCTTCAGCCGACAAGCCAATTACGGGCTTGCCGCCGGGCATGTACAATTTGCACGTGACAGACGGGTATTGCCCCTGGGACACTTCGGTGTTTTTTCCGACGCCACCGCAGTATTTCATCAGTTTGGTGGATACGTTTGTGGAATTGGAATTGCCCGGCCCGTATTCCTTCAAAACCATTACCAATGCGCCTATTGCTGCCCTTACCTATTCGCCGGGTGGCATTATGAGCGATTCGACCGCGATGCGACCTGTTTCGGAACCGCTGCGGAACACCTGGGTGACGGTGGAAGCCTACACCCCGAAGGGTTGTCTGCTGACCGACCGCCTCTTTTTCCAGGTCACCAATTCGAGGTTGGTGTATGTCCCAAATGCCTTGCTGGCGGGCAGCGATGGTGAAAATGGTTTGTTCAATATCTCGGCCCGTGAAGGAGCCGTGGATCATATGGCTCTGCACATTTTTGACCGCTGGGGGACACTGGTTTATGAAAACGCATATATCCAGCCGGACGAACTAACCAGTGGCTGGGACGGCCGGAGCCGTGGGAAATACGTCAGTGACGGCGTATATGTTTGGACCCTGAGAATAAACTATGTGGACGGTAGTGTAGAGCAGCGGGAAGGGGACTTGCTCGTATTGCGGGTGCGGTAGGTTTTTTTCAGGGCAAAGGCGCTGGGGCATCGATTGTATATATCGGCGTTTTGGCGCCTTTGCGCTGATAAATAAGTGAGGGTTTAGCGGGGCCAGATGTTTTTATCGGCTAGGGTTTGGCGGAGTGTTTGGGCTCTTGAGTAATATGAATGATCGGGGTCATCCAGGATTTTTTGCAAGGCTGTCTGAAACAGCGTTTTGTATTGTGGATAATCAGCCAGATAAAAAAGGCAAAGATTCCAACCTGTTTTATCCGTGTCGGAATCTTCTTCCATATATCGCCGGTAGGTGTTTACGGCTTGTACATACTTTTTCCGTCTCAGATAAACATAGGCAAGCATTTCCTGCGCCAAGGTGTACTGGGGGGCGTTTGAGTCAATTTGTTCAATCAGGATTTCTGCTTTTGCGAAACTCTTTTTCCGAATCGCATCGTTTGCTTGGCTGACCAGCGTTTGCGCCGGACTCGGAGTTGATGATTTAATTCCCCGAATAGTTTCACTAAAACCTGAAGGAAATGTATTGAGTGCATTGTATGCTAATACAGCATAAACGGGTTCTTCAGGGAGGGTGGTCACATTGGTCGTATCAACAGGTTGTCTGACGTATGCTTGTTCTTTTGATAGCGAACGTTCAGGTGCCTTGTCTTTTACATCCTGAAGCAATTGCTCCAGTTCAGACTCCAGTTGATCGGCCCGAAGTTTTTCTGATTGCCAGGCTTTTTCATACTGTTCTTTTTCCAGCTGTTCCTGGCTGATCTTTTGCTGATATTTTTGCCAAAGAATGCCTCCTCCTGTTAAAACAAGTAGTATGCTTAGGGTTACTACCCAAGGCCACCGCAAACGAAAACGGGTAGTTGGGGACTCCCGTTGCGAATCGGTGCGCCATTGATCAAAACGGGCTTCCAAATCAAGTTGCGCAAGACGGCGGGGCACTAGCAAGGATACGCGGTGCGATTCCACTACTTTAGCAAGATCTGGGTCTTTTTGAATTTCCAATTCAAAAGCTGCGGCATCTTCCGGAAGCAATTGCTTCAAAAGATAAGCTTCTATTTTTTCGTGAAGTCGCTGCTTAGTCATGTAAAAGTGCTTTTAGCCTCTTTTCAAGATCAGGTTGGTTTTGGAGATATGTAATGAGTTTCTTTTGACATTTGTACTTGGCTTTTTTTGCTTTTCCAGCACCATTAAGCCCTTCGGCTGCGGCAATTTCTTCCATGCTGTAACTCAGGCCAAATAGGCGCAGGATACGGCGGCACCGCTCATTCAGAATTTGAATCAATGCATCTACGGCAGTTGTAAGTTCGGTTTGCATAATTTCACGCTCCACGTTTTCAAAAAAAGACTCCGGTATATTTTCATCTGAAATTGGGTTTAAGGATTGTTCCCGTTTGCGCACCCGTTTCCATCGCCGGACAATACAGGTCACCAGATAGGTGCGCAAGCTGGCAGAAGTCAGACGGAAACCTGCTGTGGTTACAGCACGTTCAAATGCCATCGCCACATCGTTCAATGCTTCCTGAGCTTGATCTGTATTGCCACCCAGCTGTATTACCACCGACTCCCAACTTCGGTGCCATTGCAGGTATATATACTCCCAGGCTTTTTGCCGTGCTGCCCCTCCTGTGCGCAAAGCGTACAGGAGGTCGTCGTCAGTAGCGTTTTTTGTGTTCATGGATTAGAGGCCGATAACTTTACAATGGTGCCCATGTGGAGAAGAAAAAATAGGGTTGGCAAAAATAGCATTCTGGAAAGGTTCTATTAAGGAAGGAGAGCGTATTTTTAGCTAACTAAAACCCCAGCTGGCAAAAAAGTCCCACTGATCTTTTTTAGTTTTTATTTATCCATCGTATTGGCATGTAAATCTCCAAAATTGCGCTCATATGGATGCAAAAATTGCGTTGTTCATTCTAGGCCTTGCCGTTCCGGCATTTTTGTTTTCGCAGTCAATTGACAGCTTGAATAATTTCACGATTGAGGATAGTATTAAAGCGCAACAGGCTCTGAAAGGCATACCCAGGCTTATTGAGGTAGAAGGGAAATACGATGAGGCTATTGAATTGGCGCAATCAGTCAAGCCGGCGGTTGAGTGCTTTTGGGGAAGTTATTCTGATGAAACTTCTTTTATCTACTTTGTTACCGGCGTTGCATTATTTTTTAAAAATGAATATCGGAAAGCCATTCCTGAATATTTGACGGCATTGGAGATTCGAATGAAAATGCATGGTGAAAACCATGTAAACGTTGCCCATACCTGTCATCATTTGTCTGGTTGCTATTCGAACCTTGGCGAGTATGAAAAGGCATTGGAGTATGCTCAATTAAGTTTGCGAATTAGGAAACGTATTTTAAGCGAACAAAGTCCGGAAATAGCGTTTTCGTATAATAATTTGGGTACTATTTATGCATCGACGGATCAATATCAAGAGGCTATAGATGCGTTTCAAAATGCAAAAAATATATTAATAAAACTATTTGGAAATAATCACCTGTATATAGCCTCTATAATGAACAATATTGCAGCATGCTATAACTCTTTGGGGAGGCATGACAATGCTATCGAACTGTATAATCAGATATTGGCCATCAGGTTGAAAAATGCGGGAGCGCTTAGTCGGGAAGTGGTGGAATCATTTGCGGGCTTGGGGAATGGCTATAACTATCTGGGCGATTATTATAAATCGGTGGAGTATTTCCAAAAGGCATTGAATATTTTTAAACAATTAAACGACTTTGAGGATGTCTTTTTAGGAAAGATGTACGGCAATTTAGGTTCTTCAATAAAATCTATTGGGGACTATGGCCGGGCCATAGATTATTACTCAAAGGCGCTGAATATCTATATGAAATACTATGGTGAAAGTCATCCTGATATTGCGCTGATCTACCAGAGCATTGCTGGCGTAAATTATGATGCAGGAGATTTTGACGAGGCAATAACCTACTATGAAAAAGCTATTGAAATTTATAAGGCATTCAGCAAGGTAAAGAGTTTGTCTGTTTCAAATTGTCTATATGGACTGGCAATTTGTTACTGGAAAAAAGGCGATTACGATAAAGCAATAAGCCTCCATCAGGAGGCGCTACTTAATTTGCCAGAGGAGCTGGCAAACCAACACCCCAATAGTGCCTTGTATCTAAATGGTATTGCCACCTGCCTGGTAGATCAGGGGCGCTATGAGGAAGGAATTCCGTACTACGAAAAATGTATTAATATAATAAATGATAGTCCCACGTCTTCAAAGCCTATTGTTATGACATACTATACCAACCTAGGTGTTTGCTATCGGAGGATGAGGGATTTTCCTGAGTCAATAAAATATTTTAATAAAACAATTGAAATATATCACAATTTATATAAGAAAGATGCATGCGCGCCTACCTCGGCATTAATTGATGCGTATGCCGGAATGGCTAAAGTACTACTTGATAGTTTTAGTATTTATAATGACAGTCGGAGTTTATATACAGCTTACGATTTGTTCGAACAAGCGTATTCTGCAATTACCTGCCAAATAGCACATGTTGATGCTGAAAGTTCAAAGGCGCTGTATTTCCTTCGTGTTAAGGATATCATAGATAACTTGATTGGTACTGCGATGAAAATGCCAAACCAAAGCGATACTTCCAGATTACTGTTAAAATCTTTTTATTATAGTGAGATATCCAAATCAAATATTTTATTGGACGGTTTAATTAATTCTGGTGCAAAAAATTTTGCTGGTATTCCTGATAGTCTGATAGAAACAGAAAGAAATCTTCAGACCCATATCGCTTTTTTTGAAAAACTGCGGTATGAAGAAGAAGAAAAAGGAACAGCACGGAATGACAGCCTTCTGGCAGTTTTTGGATCCACTATTCTGACAATTCGACAAAGGCTAGATACAGTGCTGGCTATATTTGATAAGGATTACCCAATCTATAAACAAGTAAAATACGATCGACCTACCGTTTCTCTGGACTATGTGCAAAACCATCTAATCGGACCAAATACCACCTTCCTGGAATACTTCACTGGAGACTCCAGCATTTTCCTCTTCCTGATAAATAAAAACAACCATACAATTCTGGAAATTAAAGATGACTTTCCTTTGGAGGCCTGGACGGCTCAACTGCAAGCTGGTCTTTCCGCGTACCACAGTTTACCTCCCGGGCACCCGCAGCGCACTAATTCCTTTCGCGACTCTTGTGAACAACAATACATAACCGCAGCTCAAAATCTATATGACAAACTACTCAAACCTGTAGAATCGCAGTTGAAAGAAGAAGTTATCCTAGTGCCTGACGGTGTGTTGGGATATATACCTTTTGAAGTGTTGCTGACCGGCCCGGTAACGAACGCCAAACGCTATCACCAATACCCCTATTTCCTTAAAGAGCATCTTGTCCGATACACCTATTCAGCTACCTTACTCAAGGAAATGCAGGACAAAAAGCATCGGCATTTTCCAGAGACCACCTTCGGCGCATTTGCACCGTATTACGATGGGGATACCACAGTGCTGGAAGGTCTGGATGATCTTTTTACCAGTAAAACGATTGCACCCGGTGATCTGCAACCGCTTAAGTACTCCGGTGCAGAAGTTCATGCTGCTCAAAAGCTTATGGGTGGCGATATTTTTATCGATACATCGGCTACAGAGGAGCGCTTTAACCAGGTAGCCGGCAATTACCGTATTTTACACCTCAGCACACATGGTAAGGCCGATGACCGGGTAGGTGATTATTCGTATTTAGTGTTTAATCCGATCAACGACTCCTTGGAAAATGAATTACTTTATTGCCGCGACATATACAATCTTTCCCTGAATGCCGATTTAGTAGTACTCTCTGCTTGCGAAACTGGCCTGGGCAAGCTTAGCCAGGGAGAGGGTATCATTTCGTTGGCACGGGCGTTTGCTTATGCTGGAGCCAAAAGTATCGTCAACTCACTTTGGAGTATCAATGACGCTAGCACGGAACAACTCATGGTTGGGTTTTACCAGGGCATTAAAGAAGGCCAATCCAAGTCTGAAGCGCTCGCAAAAGCCAAACGTCGTTTTCTGGAAACCCCAACAGCTACTGAGCAGCGACGTTATGAAAAACTGGGTTTGCGATGGGAAGAATTCCGGCATCCTTATTACTGGGGAGGTTTTATTTTGATCGGCGATAATGCTCCGATACGATAATGTAAGAGCGTTTTTAAATTTCCCTCACCGGGCCAAAAAGGCATCTTTTAGCGCCATGCTTCACCTGTTTTTAGGCAAAGAACCTCGTCCGCCGCCAAAGGCTATCCGGCTATGCACCTAAAAATGAGATTCGTCTGCCTCTAAAATCTGCTCTTTTTGCCTCCGGCAGGAAAATTTAAACACGCTCTTACTTATTTAGTTAGCCCTTAAAAAGCTCGCCAGACAGCCAGGAACTATGATTTGTATAGTTCGGGCTATGAGCTATCTTGCAAGAAAAATAGATTTCCATAGAAAAAGCTTGCAAAACGATGAAGCCGAAAGCGACCAATCCGAGGCAAATGACCTTCTATCAGACCTTTGAAGAGCAGTTGAACCGTCGCCATGGGTTGTACCAGTTGGCGAACAAGATCGAGTGGTCCAGATTCGAAGAAGCGTTCCTGCCCTTGTACTGCGCGGATAATGGTCGACCGGCTAAGCCCATCCGCTTGATGGTAGGACTTTTGATTTTGAAACATGTGCGGAATCTGAGTGACGAGAGCGTAGTGGCTCAGTGGGAGGAGAACTCCTATTATCAGTATTTCTGTGGCGAGCAGAGTTTTGTGGGCGGCCCTCCCTGCGAAGCCAGCGAGTTAGTGCATTTTCGGCATCGAATCGGCAAGGCAGGTATGGAGTTGATTTTGCAGGAGAGCATCCGCATCCAGGATGATGATACCAAAGGGGATAAGGGCGAAGTGGTGATTGATACCACTGTTCAGGAGAAAAACATCACCTTCCCAACCGATGACAAGTTGCGCAAAAAGATCATCCGCAAGTGTGTGGATATAGCCAGGCAAGAAGGTGTAGTACTTCGGCAGACCTACGTTCGGGTGATCAAACGCTTGTCTTATCAACAACGCTTTCGGCGTACTAAAGCCCAACAAAAACAGGCCAGAAAGGCCGACCGCAGGATACTAACCATTGCTGGACGCCTGGTTCGTGATCTGAAAAACAAACTCTCAAAAGAGGCTCTGGAACGCCTGGCCGATGAAATTGCCTTGTTTGAGCGCGTGCTGCAACAAAAAAGACATCATAGCAACAAGGTCTACTCGCTTCACGAGCCACATGTGCAATGCATTGCAAAAGGCAAGCAGCACAAACCCTACGAGTTTGGCTCCAAAGCCTCTTTTATTATCGGCAAGCACAGCGGGATCGTACTGGGCGCCGTGAACATTGAAGTAAATGACTACGACGGGCACACCCTGGATGAGGCGCTGGAGCAATTTGAAAACTTGAACGGCTATCGCCCCCAAGTCGGCATTGTCGACCTGGGCTATCGCGGTCGAAAGTATGTGGAAACAACCCGAATTCAAACACCTGCCACGGTGCCGAATGCCACACCATCACGACGCTACCGACTTCGAAAATCCATGCGGCGACGGGCGGCTATCGAAGCCGCTATCAGCCACCTCAAAAGAGACCACCGCTTAGCCCGAAACTTCTACAAAGGCGTCGCCGGCGATCACTACAACGTGCTGCTGGCTGCCGCCGCAGCGAACTTTGCCCGCTGGATGCGCAAAGTTTTGGGCCTTTATCGGCGAATTCTTGATGCTATACAGTGGCTATGGCATTGGATAATAACTCCGCAAGCCAGTTGGAATACTAACATTGAATTCTTGAAGGCCCCGCTTCCTGTATTGACTGGAAATGGTGGGCTTTTTAAGGGTTAACTACTTAGGTTTATTTTTTTCAAAAAAGGTACTCCCTCCAAGGGGTACCTTTTTTTATTCCCAACCTCTAATCAGGTAGTTTTTCACGAAAAAACATGTAACATGAAACGCTTCCTGATTCTTTTTTGCTTCTCCTTCCTGGTAGCTGTCACCGGTCGTACCCAAACCAATTACAACGATTACCCCGATTCCAAACGGAAACTCGTTTTTGCCGACGACTTTTCCGACAACCACAATAACTGGCCATCCGATATGGCCAACAGTAGCGTGAAAGTGGGCAAGGGCAAGTACAAACGCTCCTATCATGCCAAAGGCGATGATAAGCAGGCATGGATCACTACGGGGCAGGACTTCTCCGGTGACTTCGAAATTTATGTGCGTATGGACGCACCCGACGAAAGCGACCAAATGGTGGGTATTTATTGGGGTGGTACCACCAAATCGGCGCATGGCTGCCTGTATTTTGGCTTTGGTACCGGTGGTGGTGGCGAGTATGGCTATAATAAAAACGGGTACAGCGAATCGGTAAACCGGGGTACCCGCCAGCGCGATCTGTTAAACAGCCTCGGTTCGAATGAAGTATTGATCCGCCGCGTTGGCGCCTACTATTATTTTTTCCTGAATAAAAAATACCTCTTTGGAGGCATCGCCTACGAGGTTATGGACAGCGAGATCAGTTTTTTTGCCTCCTGGCGGCGCAACCTGCCCAACCTGGTAGTCCGTGATTTGCAAATTTATCAGTTGCAGCTGGATAAAAAAGTTGCATTGACAAACTTCCAATTTAAAGACGCAGACGGTGATACCATGCTGCGCACTTTTGAAAAAGCGGAAGTCAGCTGCGACATCACAAACAAGGGCGAAGTGTACCTGGAAAAAATTTACTTCAAAGTTCAGGTGTACCCGGAAGATCTGGACATCGATTACAAAAAAACGGCTGTGATCGATGGGTTGAAACCTGGCGAAACGGGCAATTATAAACTGACCATTCGCGCAACCAATGCTACTATGCCGGCCGATTGCAAGCTAGTGATAAAAGCCTTGTGGCATGATCAGCCTATGGGCGAACACCAGGTAACTTTCCGAACAGAAGGGCTTATTCCCGCGAAAACCTGGACGCTTCCGCCATCTGCTGCATCGGCGCCTGCTGCGGATAAAAACCGACTTCAGGCGATCGACTGCGCCCTTAGTACGACGTCTTACAATCCTGCACGTTGTAGAGAACTTCTGGATGCTGCGGTACTTCAGCATGATTCCTTTGCACTCATGTGGCGCAGTTTTTTCCGCTATAATGGCCTTGATGGCGCCTATGAGCCTGATAAGGAGTTAGCAATTGAAGAAATGAAAGCAACCGGAAATAGTGTATTCCATGAAGCGAAAAAAGGTAATGTGGAAGCAATTTACCTGACGAGCTATTTCCTGCAAACGTCAAGCTGGGATAGCGACAAACAGGCTGCCAACAATTTGGCCCGGCGTACTGCCGAAATGGGGTATGCTCCTGCAGTTATGGCGATGGTAACAAACCTTTACAAGAATGAGCAATACGCTGAAGCTGTAAACTACTTGCGAAAAGCGGAGCAACTCGGCATATTGAAAGCCCTCGCGCTGTCCGGTATTTTTTACCAAAAAGGATACGGGGTATCAAAGGACCACGCTAAGTCTCTCCAGTATTTCCAATCCGCAATAGAAAAAGGCGATGCAGAGGCCCATGTTCTACTCTCCAAATATTATCTGGATGCAGAAAATCCGGCTTATAGCACCTTTCAAGCCATTTCGGTTCTAAATAAAGCCGCGTCTAAAGGCAATGCCAAAGCAATGCTGGAAATGGGCCGGTTATATGAATACGGCTACCAGGGCATTGAGGCGAACGACAGGAACGCTTTTGAGGCCTATTTGAAAGCGGCACAAGCCGGAAATGCACAAGGCATGCTTCATGCTGGTGCATATCTGCTGTATGGAATAGATGGCAAAACCGATATGCCACAAGGTGTTAGTTGGATCACGAAAGCGGCTGAACGAGATAATGCAATGGCAATGTCGCTTCTTGGGATGCTTTATCAGACCGGACAAGGTGTAGATCAAAATGCTATAAAAGCACGGTACTGGCTGGCGCAAGGCGAGGCGAAAGGTTCCAAATTTGGCAATAAAAAACCCAAGCACCAGGCGGAATACCTGATTGATGCCTGGTATAACATGGATTGGAGCCCCGATTACTGGCTGGTCGAAGACCGTTTTGGCAACCAACGCATTGAAACTACAACGGCTAATCCAATTGAACGTGGATTAGGCAGCCTGTTCGACGTTTGGCTGAATAGCCGAAAGCAAAAACAACAAACCATTAATGCAATGGAACTCGTAAGACGTCAGGATAAAAAACGGGTCTATGCTGCAACGATTACGTCAAAACTAAAAACTGATCTGTTCCTGAAAAAAGGACAACTAGTTAACCTTCAAGCCTTAGGCAATATCACCTTAGGCATGCTGGCTGGTACACGCAGTGCTGAAGGCATTGATGACTCATACTTGAGATCATACAGTATTGTACCAGACCTGCCGCATGGCGCATTTATCTACCGGATTGGAACCGGCAATTTATGGACGATGGCTGGGAAAAAACACGAGTTTACTGTCCCTGAAGATGGCGTCTTGGAGATTGCCGTTAACGATGTTGATTGGGTGAACAACGAGGGGTATTTTGATGTGAAGATAGAGGTTGTTGATCCTTGAAAAGGAAAGATGAAAGCTTACCCAGTAGAGACTGTTCATTAAAGTGTGTCTGCTTAACTTAACGCATTATGGCAAAGAAGAAAAAGAAAGAGACACTTGAGGACTTAATCCCGGATGCCAATCTACGCGATCGCATGGTAGAACACTTGTATTCAAAAAGCCTTTGCTGAGTGAAGGTAGTGTATTTAGTGAGTTACTCCAATCGATGGTGAACAAGATGTTGGATGGTGAGGCTACCGATTTTCTGGATGAAGAACGCGCCTCGGGTCAGGAGAACAAGCGCAACGGCTACACGTCAAAGCAGGTATTGTCTGCTGCGGGACCGCTATCGATCCGGACACCTCGGGACCGCAATGGGGACTTTGAGCCTGAGTTGTTAGAAAAGGGTCAGCGGGAGTTGTCCAGTGGAGTAGACGAGCAAATTATCGCTTTATATGCTCAGGGCAATTCCGTAGAGGATGTACGTCGATTGTTAGCCAAGTTATACGGTATATCGGTTTCTGCGGGCAAGATTTCCGCCATTACGGACAAAGTGCTTCCGGAAATACAGTCCTGGCGCAGCCGTCGTTTGCGCTCGATGTATGCGATCATCTATTTGGATGCGGTGCATTTTAAGGTGCGCTACGAAGGGCAATACACTAGTCGGGCATTCTACACGGTGTACGGGATTGATGCGGAGGGTCAGCGCGACTTGTTGGGCCTGTATATCAATGAAAATGAGGGTGCTAGCCGCTGGGGTCTGGTTTTGGAAGATTTAAAAGAACGGGGCGTGGAAGATGTATTGGTCTTCTGTACGGACGATTTGGCCGGCTTTAGCGAAGCCATTTCAGAGGTTTACCCCTGGCAATTATCCAGAAGTGTATCGTGCATAAAGTGCGTAGTTCTACCCGCTTTGTCGACGACAAGGATCTCAAATCGGTACGCAAGGGTTTACGCACCGTTTACACGGCGCTCTCCAGGGAAGCAGCCAGAACCGCACTGGAGGCATTTGCAGTAGCCTGGGGTGGCAAATATGGCAGTTTGGTAGACAGTTGGGAAAGGGATTGGGAAGAGTTGATGGCCTTTATGGATTACCCCAAGGATTTGCGTCGAATGATCTATACGACCAACCCTGTCGAGGCATTGCACCGCATTATTCGCAAACTCATTAAGGGCAAAGCAGCATGGGTCTCAGACACCGCACTCATTAAGCAAATCTATCTTTGCTTGATGCACAATGAGAAGTCCTGGAAAGGAATGCTTTAGGATGGAAATCCATCCAAAGAGAACTGATCCAGATGTACGGAGAACGGTATTCCAGGCACCTGGTAGAAAAATAAATGAGCGCGCTTCGCGCCGCTTTCCGCCTACGGTTTCTCAAGCGGCGCGAAGCGCCAAGATTGAAATTAATTTTAACCTCAGACACACTTAATTGAACTATCCCTTACTGTTGAATAATCCGAACAAACCAAACTTCCTTATTCTTGCACCGGGCTGAATGCAGTTAATGGATCCGGTAGGGTTTGCATATTTTCTTGCACGCCTTGCTACACCCGCGTCCAACCCATAAAGATCAGGATCAGCGCACCAAGGGCAAAGAAAGAGGCGACAAACCCACCGACGAATGGAATCAGGCCAAAAAGTGTCGCCAGAATAGCCATCCCCATAGAAAGTACCAACAGTAAAGCGCCGTTTTTGCCTGTTTCTCCAATTGTACTTGAATTGCGCAACCGTACCAAGCCCACCAATTCCAATATAAAAGCGACCAGTAAGCCAATTTCACCAAAGATGCCAAACAACGGTATCATACTGAAAAAAGCAGAGGCCAAGCCAATCATCGCTGCAATAGAGAGCAGACCGGCAGCCCCCTGCCCCGCCGGATCAAGTCCGGCTTTGAGCTTACCCAGGCCGGTAATCAACATAAAAAAACCGAAGATGGCCGCCAGCGAGCCGGCCCAGTTGTCGCCTAAACCATAAGACATTTGCATCAGCGAACCGCCGAGAATGTAGGTGACTCGTATGATCATGACAGAAAAACAACTGCCGATTGCCTTACGCCTCACGCCAACCTGGCCCACCTGCCCAATGTCAGAAGGCAAGAAGACAACCATCATTGGCGAAAACCGGGAAAGCATTTATATCTGCATCGATTAGGGGGACTATAAACATTATTTCATGTACTCCATCAAAATAGCAGATAAAGCAGATAACAAAGCACTGATCCAACTCACCCGGCTCTGTCCGATGCAAGGGACGATACCGCTATTGATTGACCGGGCCCCGGACTTTTTTTTATTGCCTGCGGAAAGAGGGGAGAGCGTTACCCTGGTTGCCATAAACCCGGCGGATGGCATGCTAATCGGAACCTTTACGACTTCCTTTTACCATGGATTTATCGAAGGCAGGGCGGAGCGCATATTGTACATATCCGATTTGAAGGTGCATCCGGATCACCGGAAAAAAAAGGTAGCCCTCGAGTTGATGCAATACATGGACGCCTATGTCCGAAAATCCAAACCTGGTATTGCCTTTTGCGTACTGGCCGGCGGGAACGAAGCGATTCTTCGATTTTTTCAGATCAAGGGAGGTTTCCCGGAATTCGTTCCATTCGGACAATTTCAGGTGCTCCAGATTTTTCCAATCCCCGAGCGGAAGAAAATAGCGATGCGGGATGTACTGGAGGTACAAACGGGGCCCTTGGAGGATGCGCTGATTGCATTTTACAATGCTGCCCACAAAGACTATGTTTTAGCGCCGGTACTGCAAAAGCGGAATCTTGGCGCTTGCCGAAATTTTGTTTCCATTCGAAATAACAAAATAGTCGCAGCGGTAAGCCTGATCGATCCGCATCCCTACAAACAAAACGTAGTGCTCGGCATGCCGGGGTATTTAAAATTAATGGTCGGTGCCGTGAAAGCGACAAGTCGCATTATGCCATTAGCGCCTTTACCCAACGTTGGAGCACCTATAGCTACCCTGTTCTTACGTGCCTATGGCTGTCTTCCGGGTGAAGAAAACAGGCTAAAAGCACTTATCAATTTTGCCAGAAAACTTGCATACCGGGAAGGATATAATTTTCTATCGGTAGGCATACATGAACGGGATCCGATGTTGAAAATACTGAACGGTATGCCCCGGATTAATTTCCTGTCGCACCTGTATGTCGCCGATTTTTTGGAAGACAAACAGAAAGTAAAACGAATCGTCGAACAGGGAATCCCCTATATGGATTTTTCACTCGTTTGATTTTTTTGAAAAACGCGGCAGTATTTCAGCATGAAAAATACTCGATTATGACAATTGACACAATGATAGATAGCGCACCGCCAAGACCTGAAATTCAAATTGACGATAAACAAACCGGCCAGGTGCAACTCCACGATCTGGTGTTTTCACAAAGTTGGGAAGACCCGAGGTCGGATATATTGGCATTTGGGGAAATAAAAGGGAAAACGCTTTTTTCCATTTCATCGGGCGGCGATAATACGCTGGATTTTTTGTTGGGAGGCCCCAAACGGATCTACGCTGTTGATATCAATCCTGCACAAAATTTCGTGCTCGAACTAAAGCGAGCCGCGGCCCGCCACCTGCCGTATGCCCAATTTGCCGCGTTGATGGGTATCCAAGCGGCAACTGATCGCCTTGCCCTTTATAAATCCATCCAGAACAACCTGCCACCAAGGACCCGGGAATATTGGGACAGCCGGCCGGAAGCAATCCAAAAAGGGATTTTGTATGCCGGAAAATTTGAAGGCTTCCTGCGCTATGCCCGGCTTTTGCTTCGGCTGCTTCAGGGGAAGCGGCGGATCCAGGGGCTGTTTAGCGAAAGCGATTCAACCCGGCAACAACAATTTTTTGACGAACACTGGGATAACTGGCGCATGCGCTTGCTGTTTAAACTGGTTTTTCACCCAAGCATTTACCCGCGTGGCGCCCTGAAAGCCAATTATTTCAAATTCAAGGATGAGCCGACTTCTTTTGCGGAAAGTTTCTATCGCCGATTCCGCCATGTGCTGAGGGACATCCCGATCAACGGCAATTATTTTTTAGCCATGTACCTGTTGGGCAGGTATCGCAATCCGACGGAGATGCCCTTGTACCTTCAGGAAATGCATTACGCAACGCTCCGGGAGCATCTGGATCGCCTCCAGGTTTTTACGGATGGCGCGACAACCTTTCTTGAAGGCATACCGGACAATTCAATTGATTGTTTTAGCCTGTCCAATATTTGTGAACTCATGAGCGAGCCGGAAACGCAACGCCTTTTCAAGGAAGTCGCCCGCACGGCTGCACCCGGCGCAAAAATCTGTTTTCGCAACCTCATCATTCCGAGAAATGCACCGCCGGGTGTAATAAAGGAAAATGAATCGTTGAGCGCGGAGCTATTGCTTGCCGACCGTTCCTTCATTTATTCAAAAGTGATGGCCTATCAAGTTGTAAAATGAAACAGCCTTATCAGACACAGATCGAACGATTAAGCGAATGGGTGTACAACCTGAAATTCGAAGACCTTCCGGCCGATGTGCTGGTATTGGCGCGGATTCAGGTGCTTGATGCGCTTGCGGCAATTTGTGCCGGATCAAAGTCGTCGGTAGGTGTTCGTCTGAGGCGGGCGCTTTCTAAATTGGATAGTCAGGAGTCGTGTACGGGTATCGCCACAGATCGCCTCTGGTCGTTGGAAAACGCGATCTACTGGCATTCCGCTATGATCAACTCTCTTGAACTGGACAATTTTGCGTTCATGGGGCATTTTACGGAATCCTCCTTCTCGGTGGCATTTTCGGTGGCTGAGTTTTTGGACAAAAGCAGTGATGATTTTTTACTTGCAATGGTGGCCGCGCAGGAAGCAAGTGGCCGCATCAGTGCCTACCTGTCCAGTGGCCCGCAACAGGGGCACATGCGCGCTTTTGTGCATCGCACGGCAGGAGCTGTGGCCACCGCCAAACTCCTGGGACTTAACAGTTATGCTACGGCGCAGGCACTTGCGATGGCCTTGTCGATGCCGGAATATCCGGTGTATGCCGCCAGCTATTCGGCCGACACCAAGGTGATTTGCACGGCTGCTCCTGCCGTTGAAGGTATGAAAGCCGCGTTTCTGGCAGCCGAAGGACTGGATGCGCCACTTGATGTGATCGAGCACCCCGTTGGGTTCATGACGAGTTTCAGCTACCTGTCCTGGATGCCTGACATCTGGAGAAAAATCGGGCAAAGCTGGCTGACGTATACGTTGTCTTTTAAAAAATACGCGACTTGTGCCTATGCCCAGGGGCCTGTTAATGCGGCGGTGAAAGTGTTTGAACAAGGCGGCTATTCAGTTGAGGCGATTAAGAAAATCGAAGTGTTTAGCCCGCTGACCACGGTGGTACTGGAAGCCTTTTCCACACCCCATTACAACGCGGGTTTTACCCCGGTAAACACCAATTTTTCAACAAAGCGCAGTGTGGCGGCAGCCCTGGTGTTTGGGCCGATAACCGGCAGTTTTTACGCACACGGCAAGTTTGAACAAAAAATTCCGGCATTCCGGAAACTGGCCGATCGTGTCGAACTGATCCACGATTGGGGGCTGACGATTAATCTTGTCAGGGGTATTGATCAGGGATTGGAAAATCCGGGCATGCCCGGCGTGCTCAGTACCGGTAGTGCAAATGCCCAACTCAATAAATTCAAGGCGGCTGTTGGTAGCCGGCCCTTATTTCAATGGAGTGATATTGGGCAGTTCTTTAAAATGGATCGGGCTGATCGGAATTATTTTTTCCGTCGTGCACTGCGGTCCCTTCGGTCCAAGTTGCCGATTTGGCCAGGTGCAGGAGATAAAACGCTGTACCAGTCGTCGGAGGGGGATTTGCGGGCAATGACGTTTCCGCTCGGCGGGCGTGTGCGCGTATTGCTTGACGATGGCCGGGAATTGATCCAGTCCAGTTACATCCCAAGTGGCTTTGTTGGCGACCCTGACCGGGAAGCTGTCGCTTTGGAAAAGTACAGGCGGGAAGCAAGCACAGTGTGGACAGCAGCCAGGACTCAATTGATCGCGACGACCGTTCGAACCATGAAAAAGCTGCCCGTACGGGAGTTTGCTCAATTATTACAGCATACAACCACAGCACCAGTCGAAAACCCGGCATTAATACTTTAAACAATGAAAACGAAATACAGTACAGCAGTGCTTCAAAACCGGCCCGTTGATCCCCTGGAGGATTTTGCCATGCTTCAGCAGCCGTTTTTTGAACAGATCGATCGGGAGACCATTGGTATTACGGACTCTCCGGTTGTTGTAAAATCCATTCACTTGGCGGCTCAGCATGGACGCCGGCACCCAAAATTAGGTACCCGGGCAGAGTACCCCGATCAGCAGCTCATACATTTTGAAGCGGATATCCGGCGGTATGCCTATGGCCGAATGTTCAAGGAAGCCTTTGATCCGTCCTTTTTTGACGACAGTGATATGCATGCACCGTACTACCTGCACATCGTATACGACCGGGAGTCAGGAACTCCCATTGCGTCGGCGCGCTCGTTTTCTTGTCCCGACGATATGATCACCGAGTTGGAGGGTACGGATGGCGGGATTTTAAAAATGAATTTGTTTACCCACCAAACGGAGAAGATTGCGGCAACTGCTGTTTTGTGCCCTGATGTAAAAAGCAATTTTATGGTGGACCGCTTTTCTCAAATAGTTGAGGGGCATGATTATCGGGGTATTCCGAAAAGTGCCATTTTCGGATTAATGTACCGGTCTTTTTTTATGACGTATCAAGGCTACCAGTATGTTTTGGCACTCGCAAGAGTGGATGCATCGTCTATTTTACTGGCAAAATATATTCCCCTGGGGCTGCAAATAATCGGGCTTACCAATTACAAAGTGGGCGAAACGTTCCGGAAGCATTGGGTGCTGGCGGGTAATATTCCGCGCATCCGCCAGGAACTGCTGCAGAATTGCCGTTTGTTGTTGAGCATTTACAAGTAGGCCTGCACTCGGTAAATCCTGGCAGTATTTCTGAAATAAAACGCCCGGCAACCAACTTCCGGCTACCGGGCAAACTTCCATTCTAAAATGCTTATTCTGAATCCATGCCGCGGACTACGATCGCTGCCTGCAAACGATTCGAACGTTCACCTTCCGGGCCAAAACCGGATGTCATGCCATTAGACCAACAGGCACAATGTGGCGCGCAGGAGTTGAACCTGCACCTTCCCGGCTTCAGCGGGACGCTCAGACCACCTAAGAACTTGACCGGGTTTTCATGCTGAGCCGAAAACGGGGGAATTTTATTTCAGGCAAGACAAATTTCGCAGCCGTATGTGGGCAATCCGGTGAGAAATTTAACGCAGCATGGAATAAAATTAGCCGTTTGGAGGCCAGTGATGAAATCCTGGACAAGTTCTAATCTAACGCCACTGTGGTTGTGCAGTCAGGATTCGAACCTGTAACTAGTGCGTATCAGGCACTTGTGTTCACCATTTACACCACTGCACAAGGGTACCTTGCGGGAGCGGAAGGCCTCGAACCCTCAACCTCCGGAGTTGGAAACCGGTGCTCTGCCAATTGAGCTACACTCCCCGATTTTTTGGGGTTGATTTTTGAGGTTTATTTTCGTTTAAATCCGGTGCGGATCGGGCAGGACTCGAACCTGCAACCCTCAGCTTAACAAGCTGCAGCTCTGCCATTGAGCTACCAATCCAACAGGGCGTCTGCCGGGCCTCGAACCCGATTCTCCGCCCCCACAAGGCGGTATTCTAGCCTGGTAAACTACAGACACCATAATGGAGAGCACGGCAGGACTCGAACCTTCATTTTCAGTTTTGCAAACTGACACCTGTGTTCCCTTCGGCCTCGTGCTCGTTTTACTTTTCCAATTTCAAATTGATTTTTTCAAATTTGACATTAAAGCAACTTTCCGAACCGGGATGAAGCGCTGGAAAAGTCAAAAGTTTAATTTGAAAAGTTCAATTTGAAAAATTTGTAACTGCTTGATAATCTGTGGGCGGTGACGACGGGATTCGAACCCGCAACCTTTGGTGCGACAGACCACTACGCTACCGTTGCGCTACGCCACCGGATGAATCAAATTCAGAACAAGGTGATTTGCGCGCTCGACGATGCCGGGCGCATTGTCGGCGTGACTCGACGTCACGCCGACAATAGCCAAATCAAAACGGTGCTTTCTTGGAAAAAGACTATGGAAAATTTGCCCTGCCGGATAAGCCAGCGTCGGCAGGTGCCAGGTCGATCAATGTTTTCGGTAAAACCGCCTCCCGAAACACTGTCGCCAATCGCGCCGGTCGACATGCCCGGTAATGCCAAACGGCGTCGGCCATTGTCGGGTATAATTAATATTGCGTACCATGCGTGTTGTCTGTTTTCGGGTTGATCAAACTATTGACAACCTCCAAACCGGGGCGTGGGGTGATTAGTTCCCGCCGCCAAAATTTTTTCAACCCTGACCGGGTTGCATCTGCCGGAACAACCATTCCGGTTCGGTATTAAACCGCGCAAAATCGGCCAGGCAATGTTGTTTTAGTTGTTCGATTTCAGGTTGCAGTTGATCGAATTTGGCTAAAAATTCAGCCGGTAGTTCCGGGTCGCGCTCCTTCCTGATTTTTTCAATATACTCCAGGATGTTATGGCACATGGTCGCTTGCCCGGTAATTATCAGGGCTTCCAACGCCGCAGTGTCAGATGCGTTTCCCTCCGTTGGAAACCACAAACTGGTTCCCATTGTGTTGGCTTTTTTTACGATTGGGCTCAGCCGGTCGTTGTTGTCAAAGGGCTCACTTTTGGCCAAATCGTAAATGTAGTTGGTCACCATGCGGTACCGCCAGTGTTTGTTCCCGAAAAGTAGTTTTTGATTCAACTCCCGGATTCGTTTCATAAACACATCGGCCAGCCGGCCGAGTGCGGATACCCGCACGCCAAGCAGGGCTACCACATATTTTAATTTAACGGCACGCAGGATGCTGAAGTCTTCCAAAAACGAGGGGGATTCCTGCGACACCGTTTTTTTGATCGAGCGGATAAATTTTTTGGTCAACCATAGCCCTGCGACCAGCCACAAAATGCAGATGGTTGCCAAAACAGCCGAACCGACCAGCAGCCATTTGTTGCTGGTAAACCAGATCAGGGCAAGCAGGCCGGCGAGTAAAATCATAGCCAGGAGGTTATAAAACCGCAGGGATACATTGAGCAGGATTGGACTCCGGCCGGGAGTTTCTGTGGGGTAATCCACTTGTTTGGTGGTCACATCCGAAACGATGAAGGTGCCGACGTAGGGTTTCCCGGTATTATCATATACACTTTTGTCGAGGTTCATAACCCCTTCGATACCCTGATTGTCAACTATGCCGCCATCCATCAACCGCAACGGTTTTTTATCGGCTCCGGGTGTTTCGCCTTTCCAGGCAACGGCCAGGAGGCTGCTGTCAGATGCTGTGAAATCGTGCGGCATGATTAGGGGCTCAAAGCCGCCGGGGAAACAACTGGATGCAGCCACGATATCGCCAAGCAGGATTTCCCGGGCTTCCTCCATGGAAATCGAAGCGTCGGCTTTGCCATTCCCGATCAAGGCATTTCTGCTGATTCTTTTTTGAAAACGGAAGGCCAACTGGTGCTCGATATCGGTGCTGTTGAACACAAACTCCGGAATTTGCGGATCGGTGGGGTCGAGCAGAAAACCAAAATTTTGGCCGTCCAGCAATTGCGATTGATACACCCGCGCAAAGGAATTGATCAGGTTGCGCTGTTTGCCCGAATTCCCCCAGGCATTCGGCGTGTTTAAAATTCCGAGCGCATCCGGTAGCAAAGTATCGGCTTTAAGAAATTGGTACAACTCCCCAAAGAAGGTGGCGAAGGACTTCTCCTGCTTGAGGCAGAGCGCGTATTTCACGCCGGTGATCGTGCCGCCGGAAATGGTGGACAGCACAACCAGTTGGTTGAGCAGCGGCTTGTTTTGCCATTGGCAGTGGTTCAGGTAGGTCATGCTGCCCAGGTGAAAGGCGGCTGCCCGGTAGCCGCCGCCGGAAAGCGACAGGGCGATGTTTTGGAAGGGGAGGGCGCGGAGGTTTGCCATTTGGTTGTTTTTTTAGGTTTAAAAGACAGGCGTCGAGGCAACAATACCATCGGAAATGCTCATACGGCAAACAAATATCGGCGATTAGCAGAATACTTCCTATTGCCCCGGATTTATTTGCGCCTTGCAGACACACTGTTACTTCCTTTGTACTTTAGCGACCTAAACAAACAAAGTCCTGTTATGAAAAAATCTATGACCTACGTGTTGCTGCTATTCGGCGGCCTGCTCCTGCTCCCTGCGTTTACCGCTGAAGGCGGTGGAAAAGTGAAAATCCCCAAAAAGATCAACTCTATTATTCAAGCCAAATGCTACGGCTGCCACAACACCGAAAGCAAAAACAAGCGGCCAAAAGATAAACTCAACTGGGACGAACTAACGTCCATGCCCGCCGACCAACAAGCCGAAAAACTGGCCGATATTCAAAAAGTACTGGAAAAAGGCTCCATGCCGCCGGATCGTTTTTTAGAAAAACAGCCGGATATGAAGCTAACGGACAAGGAAACCGCCAACATGAAAAAGTGGGCCGCAAAAATGGGGAAGCGGGTTTCGAAGTAGTTTTTTTTACTCGTCCTACGACTTCGAGTCGTAGGACGAGTAGTATTATTGCCATCTTAGCCGCCCGAACCGGAGGTTCGGGTTACAAGCGCCGGATTTTGATGTTCTTGTACCACACCGGGTCGCCGTGATCCTGCAGGGAAATCCGCCCCTTGCGCGCCTTGCCAAAGCCGGGCATATCCTTGAACTTGCTTCCGGCGATCATTTTGGGCCACTCCGGGGAGTTCATATCGCATTCCACTAGTTTACGGTTGTTCAACCAGTGTTCCACTTTCCCGTTTTTACTCACCAGGCGCACGTGGTTCCACTGACCGGCGGGTTTTACATTTTCATATTTGCAGGAGATCAGGTCGTACAGGTCGCCGGCGCGGTGCTTGATAATGCGGGCGTCGGGGTGGCAGGTATTGTCGAGCACCTGCATTTCAGGGCCGGTTTGCCAGACGTACTGATATTTCGCGCTGTCTTCCACTACGTTGTAAATGATGCCGGAGTTGCCGCAAGGCCCGATTTTCCAGTCCAGTTCCAATTCAAAGTCCTGGTATTCTTCTACCGAAACGATGTCGCCGCCGTCGCGTTGCTGCCATTCACTGCCGTCGAGGGCTTTGGTTTGCAGGTGGATGGCGTGATCGTTGATGACCCAGGCTGTCCCGAGCGTGGCTTTATTATAGTTGCGCCATTTATCGATTGATTTGCCGTCGAAAAGTAATTCCCAGCCGGCTGCTTTTTCCCGGGCGCTCAGTTCATTGTCGCCCACCTGCGGGAACACCGGGTGCGCCTCCACTGTGCCCGAATTATTTTCCGGAATGGCGTTCATAGTGTACCAGACTTCGGTGGTCCAGATTTCGTGACCCAGATCGCTCAGCGGTAAATCGTGTAATTGCACATGCACCACGTTTCCGGGCTTGATGCCCGGAATTTCCAGGAACACTTTTTTTCGGTCGGCGCTCACGGTTGCTGAGATTACGGGCAGGTTCATCTCATCCATTTTCGGGCCGCCGTAGTTGATCGTCGGTTTGTACCACCACTGTTGGACCGTGTATTGCCCGGGTTCCCAGCCATCGCCTTCGCGCAAGGGTTCGGTAAATTCAATTTCCAGACCGTTCGTTTTGGCGCGTGCTGCCAGCATCTCAAAGGTGGATTTGCCGTTGTACTTCATGCGCTGGAGGCCGTACCAGAGTTTACCGGTCTGACCCCAGTTACCCGGATTTCCGATCATACCGATGTATAATGCACCGTCGGGGCCCCAGGCCAGGCGGTTGGTGCCGCCTTCAAGCCCTTGCGTAAACCGGAACACACAGCCCTGGTAGGCGCCGTTTATTTTTTCCATAAAAATCCGTTGCAAGCCGCCGTAGCACACATCGCCGTGGATAAGTTGATTTTTGTAGGGGCCGTCGTTGATGACAGTCGGTTGGGTGGGGGAGTTGCCGATCTCGTCCTGCGGCAACCAGACCACGGGCTGTTGTACCGGGAGCCCTGCCACAGCGATGCTGTCTACGGCATAGGAGTTGTAAAAAGCGCCGGATTTTACGTGCAGGATTTTGGAGGCGGGCAGCCAGTCGCCCTGGTTATCGGCCACGAACAGTTCGCTATCGGGACCCAGGCCAACCCCGTTGGGGGTGCGGAGGCCGCGGGCAACAAACTCCAGGCTGCCGTCGGCACGGTTGATCTGCACCACTTTTCCCCGGTCGGGGATCTGCGGACGGGCGCTGGCGCCACCGGGCATGATGGCAATGGCCAGGGTGGCGTAAAAGTAGCCGTCTTTATAGGCCAGGCCAAAGGCGAACTCATGGAAATTGGCCGAAGTGCGCCAGCTTTTGGCAACGCATTGGTACTCGTCTATGATTTCATCGCCGTCGGTATCTACCAGCCGCGTGAGTTCTTGTTTTTGTAAAACATAGATCGTGTCGTCGACAACCTGCAAGCCGAGCGGCTCGGCCAGGCCCTTGGCGATTCGTTTTACTTTGATCTTTTTCGGGTTCCCGCTTTCTACGTTGCTGAGGATATACACACCGCCCATAGGGTCCCAGGTGCTGACGACCATTCGGCCGTCGCTGAGAAAACTCATGCCCCCGATTTTAGGTAAAAATGCATCAG
This sequence comes from Lewinellaceae bacterium, assembly GCA_020636075.1. Taxonomy (GTDB): domain Bacteria; phylum Bacteroidota; class Bacteroidia; order Chitinophagales; family Saprospiraceae; genus M3007. The sequence continues at coordinate 35,110 of JACJYO010000006.1, forward strand.
GCCGGGCCTGGGAAAGATCGTAGGAAGGGTGTACATCGGTGAGCGCCAGGCCGTCGCCGGGGATGCCCGCATTGGCACTGGAAAAAATAGGCAGACTCTGCTCTTCCAGATTCGCCCGGTGGCTGAAATTGGTTGTAGGAATCACCTGCATGGTCGGGTCGGAGGAGCGGGCCCACTTGAGCTGGACCGCCATGCCGCCACCGGCCTGGAAATAATCGACCCGCAGGGGGTGATAACCGGCGCGAAGTGCCACCTCGGCGTCCAGCATTTCCGTGCCGTGCAGGCCGTCGTTGTCGATCAGCAGTTGGCCATCGAGGTAGAGGCGGGAGCCGTCGTCGGAACCGAGACGCAGGAGCACATTGTCGTCCTTTTCCAGGTACAAATAGCCGGTGGCTTGCAGGCCAACATCGGTTTTGTAGGGGGTAAACTCAATGACGCCCGCGTCGAGGTTTGGCGCCAGCGCGGTTTTTACCGGGTTGGTTTTAAAGTCAATCTCGTTGAGCGATTGGGTATTAGGCTGTAGTTTGAACAATTTGGCGATCAACCCGGGCCGCATTTCGTTGTCGCTTGCCCCGCTATCGGCAGCTTTCCAGTTACTTGGCGGAATGGCCGCCAGATCGGTCATGATGCCGCTGCCTTCACCGTCGTCTTCGCCTTCATCCAGGTCGAGTATGTAGCCGACGATTGTTTTGGCGTCTTCCAGTTTCAGGTCCGGGTGGGCACTCATGGCGGCGATGCCCCAGGCTCCGGAGCCACCGGCAACGACTTTTTGCGCCAGCATATCCACATTGGTAGCCGTTTTTTTGTAGCGTTCGGCAATTTGGACATAGCCTGGCCCTACAGTTTGCATTTTTGGGTTGTGGCATATCCGGCAATCGCTTTTGGCCATCAGCCGTTCGCCGGGCGATACGACCACAACTTCCGCTTCCACGGCACCAAGCTGGAATGGATTGGGATACAGTGGCGCAGGCACAAACATGGTGGTCAGCGCAGTTGGTTTGGAGGTGTTCAGGGTGAGCTGGCCATCAATTTCCAGGGCGTAAACGCCTTCGATGGCGTTGTTGGGTTTGGTGCTGGTTGTTTCCCAGGTTCCGGTGGTTTCGATATTCGTCGGGTCGGCAATAGAGCCGGCGTTCGTGCGCAGGTAAACCGTGGTGCCTTCCGGGACTTTTTCGACATTGAACGTACGGGAAAAACCGGATTGGCGATCGCGTTCCACATATTCTGGGCGTTCGTTGATGCGAATGCGCTGGCCGTCAGATAAAACCAGATCATACATGATTTCAGCCTGCCCGCCATCGAGGTACCGGTGGCCTTTGTAATCGGTTTGCGGCTGCTCGGGCTTCCCGTCGCGCACCACGGTCCAGGGCTGTGGATACGCATTTTCAAACCAGGCATTTCCAATCGAAAGGGGCTGCGGGCCATGCCGCATGGTGTACACCGCGCCATTGAAGTCGACCCCGCCCGACCAGGCTTTGTACAGCGAACAATTTTCGGTGGAGTAGGCGACCCAAAGTTTGTCGTTCAGCGCGAAGGTGATCATTCGGGGTTGCTTGTCCAGTACGGATCGAAATACCCAGGGGTCATTCGGTCGTTCGGGCGCCGGGGCGGCGGTGTGGCGGGCTGACCAGAAGTACAGGCCAATGAGCAATACAGCCAGAATGAGGTAAAAAGTACGGGAACTGAACATGAGCGAAGATGGAAAAATGAACAGAGCGTTTGAACTGAAAGTCTTGGAGACTTTCGAATGTGTGGTCTAATCCACAGTATAAGGCGAAAGTAGGTGAATGCGGAATTTTAGCAAAATTTGGGCATCGCAGGGAAGCTGATATTACTTGTGTTTTGCTCAATCAGCCTGTAAGGTATTTCCGTCAGTCAAAATAATTGGTTTCGCAGGACCGCTGAATTGATTACTAAACTGCCGTCCCCCAATTCGGCAATTGATTCCAGGGGCGGACATTCCCCCGCGAACGGGACTGAGTATCCGTTCCGCCATAGATCACAAAACTGTGTTGTGCATCGAGCCCGGCGAGTTGATTAAAATAGTCCAGGCCGTCGAAGAAGGAATTGTTAAGTGTTCGGCCGGATTTGATTTCGATGGGGTGCAGCTTTCCGCCGATATCAACCAACAAATCCACTTCATGTCCGCCACTATCCCGCCAAAAATAAAATTGAGGCCGGATGCCTTTGTTGAAAAACTGTTTCATCAATTCAGTGATAATGAAGTTTTCAAATAAGGCGCCTTTGGCAAAATGGTGATCCAGTTGTCCGGCATTTTGAATGCCAAGTAGTGAACATACCAGGCCGGTATCGTAAAAATACAGTTTGGCGGTTTTGCGAATACGTTTATTGTAATTTTCAAAATACGGTGGAAGCAGAAAAACCTGAAATCCGGTTTGCAGGATGGACAACCAGCGGGCTACGGTTTTATGATCAACACCCAGCTCTGTACCGATTTGGCTGAAATTAACGACTTGTCCGACGCGGCCTGCGCACAGTTGTAAAAAGCGTTGGAAGGCTGATAGGTCCGATAAATTCACCACCTGGCGGGCGTCCCGTTCGGTGTACGTTTGAAGATAATTTGGATAAAAATCCGGGGCTGCAATTCCCTGATCGTATAATCTGGGAAAAAAACCGTTAAAAAGATAGTGTTCGTAATCATAAGCTCCCCATGGCGTGGTTCGAAGTTCTTCAAATGAAAACGGCAGCAGATTAAACACCGAAACACGTCCGGCCAAACTTTGGGTGATTTTTTCCATGAAAAGGAAATGCTGCGACCCGGTCAACACAAATTCGCCGTTTAGCCGGTGTTCATCCGCCAAAACCTGGATATACGAAAACAGTTGAGGAACATACTGTGCCTCATCGATGATAATCCCATTTTCGTGTCCCCGGAGAAAAGATTCCGGGTCCTCCTCCGCCAATGCCCGGCTTGGCGGGTGTTCGAGCGAAACATAGCGGTAATCGGGAAACAGCGCACGAACCAGTGTCGTTTTGCCCGACTGCCGGGGACCAGTGACACTGACTACCGGAAATTTGCCTGCCAGTTGAAGTATTTTTTCAGAAATAGCGCGCTGGACCATCTGGCAAAGGTAATTCTTTCGTGCAAATTGGGAATGACATTCCCGATTTGCACGAATTGTTTATCTGCCCAGAAAGGCCTGCACACATAATATAGACAAATAAAGCCCGCCGGAGTACAACTAGTTCCGTTGAAAAAGTTGCTCACGGCGGGCTAAAAGAACATCCAGTTTCTTAATTCGACAAACAAAAGCGTTATTCGGAGCCGTCGTTTTTGGCTACGTTAATGGAATAATTTGCAACCTGAATACCTTGCGCTGTACCGACTTCAGCATCGAAGCGCCAGTGAATTCCCCCGTAAACCCTCGAGATGGCAGCCTCAAGTGCCCAGTTGCGGAAAATCAGGCCTTCCTCCGGAAAAATATAACTCAGTACTTCGGCGCCTGCTGCCGAAAAAACGCTGTGTCCGGAAGTATAACTTGGGAAATTTGGTGTGCCGGCAATGGTTTTAAAGCCGGGAATGAGGTTTATCGGCCGCGGATAGTGGTAGTAGTATTTTGCATCCCAACAACTAATTCCCCCGTCCATCATAGCCATGTTCAGGTAGGCAAATGCCCGGGCTGTGCGCAGGGGATTCAGTTTGTATTTGATGATGTATTCTTTGGCAATTCGGTTCCAATGTCCTGGCGGGGTATAGGTACCCAGGCCGTCCTGCCAGAAATTGGCAATGCGCCGCCATTCACTAGTCATATTATCGGCAAAATGTTTGAGTTCCTGTTCATTTTCAAGATACTCGGGAGAGCCGGGTGTCGGCGGAACCGGAGGCCGTACTTCTTCCACCGTGGGCACATTCCACATGGTCACCTGGCCGAACAGCGGCGTCAGGCCGACCGGGCGGGGCGGTGATTCCACATTGTCCCATTTCCAGCCGAAACGGTCAAAGGCTGCGGTTTTGATCGAGTCGGAAACCGTTTTGGGGCATTGCGCCTTGCTCATGCCATCTGTTTTTGCCCGGTTTAGTGCAATTTTTGCGACTTCCTCTCCAATGAATGCACCGGCATCAATATCACTTTGCACATTAACGCCAGCCCAGGTGAGGCTGGCCATATGCTCAGCCGCTTTTTCTGCCAGATAGTCTTTTTCCAAGGGAAACATGGCCGAAAGAATATCCCGGGAAGCGGCAGCCACTACAGCGCCATCGGCGGGATAGGAAGGCAACTGGTTATCGGTATATGCAGCCGGAATACTGTTGTCTACCGCGTACGGCGCCGGACGGTTGTGGGTAAATTTGTAGTGCCAGGCAGCGATCAGACCGTCAAACTGGGCAACACTCAAATAAGCCAGTGCCCGCACGGCATACGGCGGGTGGGCAAAGGGGAAATTCGGCGTAGCGCCCGGGTCGGCGGGGTTCGGCAGGGTGTAACTGCCGTCCTCGTTTGGGCCGGGGATGAGGTTGTATTTCGCTACGAGTTCGAGGGCGATCTCATTCCAGCGCAGGGTCGGGTTGTTGGTCCAGTAGGCAATAGCTGCCACCTCCTCGGCCGTTCTGTTTGTAGCGGCCAGGCGCAGGACAGCCAGCTCATCCTGGTAAGCCGTTGAGTTTACATCTGCCGGTGCAGGCACCGTTATCTGATCGGGGGAGGTCAGGAGCACGGGTTTCCAACTGCCGCCATTTGCGTCGAGGCTGGCGTATGCATAGGCAGAATAATCGGCTCGCGTAGGCAGGTCTTTTTCACAGGACAGGGTGAAAACCGCACTAACGGCAATGCCTGCCAGCACTATGGAGAAACGTACAATCTTGTTCATGACAGTAGTGTTTGATGGTTTTTAAATTTTGAAAACATAGGTGAGGCCAAACCCAAAGCCGGTAGTCTGGCCAACATTCCGGCCTTGGATTACCCGGTTGAAATAGCCCAATACACCTAAGCCTTTGGGTTTATTGAAATAATACTGGGCGGAGGCGCCGACCAGGTTTTCAACCGTTTTGTTGGTGGGTTGCGGGGCGTTGTAGAACCGGATATCGTCGCCGGACACGGAATGGACACCGCTGAAACCGGCCTCCACGCGCAGGGTATATTTGAAAAACCACTTACCGAGCGCGGCGTGGTAGTTCCAGGCATTCGGTACATCCATCCAGGGGGTGTAGTAACTCCCGTTGTTGTAGTAATAGTCGCGTTCGGCTTCCGTTTGGCCGCGCCAGAGGTGGGCTAAAGCAGTGCGTGCGTACAAACCATTATCCAGTTCATATTGGATAATCCCGCGCAGGCTGAGTTCCGGCGCACCAAAACCAAGGCTGTACGGCCGGTAGTCGGAGAGGTAGTTGCTCACCGGCATGGAGAAGCCCAGCGTGGAGATCAGGGCCAGTTTGCCTTTGCCGAGTTGTTTGTTCAGAAACCGGTATTTGAGGGCGATACTCAGATCCTGCAGACCATTGGCGCCGTTGAATTTGCCACCGTTAGGTTCGGTGGAATGTGTTTCAACATAGGGCAGACCAGCGATCAAATTGAGCTGCCCTACAACGCCGTAGGCAAACATGGCCAACCCAGAGTTGCGGGAAACTGTTTCGATAGTTCCGTTTTTCCGGAGTTTGGCGCCTTCCCAGTATTGGTCGAAGGAACCGTGATCGTAGAGCAGTACTCCGCAAAATTGCCGGGGCTCCATCATAATGGCGTCCGAAGGGGTTTGGGCTTTTACCCTTGGGGCAAAAAGCGGTAGAAGTGCCAGTATGCATACCGGCAGTATATTATGTTTCATTGAATAATCAGATTTAAGAATGACAGAATAGGTCATTATTGCCCAAGTCGTTCCCGTTTAGGGAAGCAGCATTTAAATTATTTCCCAGCCTGATACTTAGGAAACCCTCCGATGAAGCGCATCGAAAGGTTTGAAATAAAACAGCTAGTCCCCAATTTGAAGTGGAGTGGGCAGTAATAAATGGTAAATTCGGGTTAAGAACCTGGACAAGTTCTAAGCCATACGGGGCGGCGGATAGGGAACAGGGCAATCGCCGGTTGGCATACAGTTCAGGGGCAGGAATCCTGATGCATGGCGTTTGCTGAGTGGAGTAGCAAATAAGAAACCGGATGTGTCAAAAAAGAAATCCGAAAATAGTTGGACCAAAATGGATTCATCGCAGGGTATACCCTCGGTTGCCTGTTGATTGTTGACCCAATAGGTGCATGTCGGTCTCTGGCCAATGGCGTAGCAATAGGTTTCGCCATCAATTTCTTTGGCCACAATCACCGGCGCACTGTAGCCCGTACGGCAAACATACCTTGGCTGATCTTCCCCCAGTAAAGTGACCTGAATATCAATACCGGTTTTCGCTTTTAACATGGTGGCTATGGCTTGTTCATGCGGCGTCATACGCGACTCGATCTCAACCGAGTATACCTGGCAAACATAGAGCCGGCCGGCCAGGTGTTGAAAACAGACAACCAGAAGGAGGAACCAGGCGAGTAAAAGCCGGAATATGGAAGATGGTGTTTTCACATTGTGCCGAAAAACAAATCAATTGGACAATTGGGTGAACAACCGGGCAAAATTGCGCTTTTTTGCCCGGGTTAGCAGCAATTTTCCTGCCAGTAACATAGAAAGGGTATTCGCCAAAAAAGGATACTGGCCGGATGTTTAATTGTTTTCGCGGCGGAGGTGCTTTCGCGTTCGTACTATTGCCACCTCACAACAACATCCCCGCCACCGTAGCCGTAAGAAAACAGGCCACCGACCCGCCAATGAGCGACCAATAGCCCAACTGCGTAAGCGCTTTACGTTGGTTGGGCGCCAACGTACCGATGCCGCCGATTTGAATGCCGATGGACGCGAAGTTGGAAAAACCACACAGGGCGTACAAGGCGATAATTTCGGCTTTCAGGCTCATAGCGCCGCTGGTTTGCATTTCACCCATGGCGCCGTATGCGACAAATTCATTGATCATGGTTTTCATGCCGAGCAATTGCCCGACGAGCATGCTGTCGGCCCAGGGTGTGCCGAGCAGCCAGGCCAATGGAGCGAATACCAGCCCCAGCACATAAGTAAACGTGAGGCCTTCGAAGCGTCCGCCGGTAGCGGTGGCGATCTGCTCGTTCAGTCCGGTCCAGTGCCCTACTGTGTGCTGCAATACCCAGTTGAGCATAAACACCAGCGATGTGAACACGATCAGCATGGCGCCTACGTTGACAGCCAGCTTCAGGCCGTCGGTGGTGCCTTGGGAGAGCGCGTCGAGCAGGTTGTCGCCGGGGCGTGTGTCGGTATGGGTGAGTTTTTCGATCTCCTGTTTTTCTGTTTCCGGGATCAATATTTTGGCACAAACAATAGCCGCCGGCGCCGACATGATGGACGCTGCCAGCAAGTGCCGCGCGAAGAGCAGTTGTTGCGCCGGATCATCGCCGCCGAGAAAGCCCACATAGGCGGCAAACACACCTCCGGCAATGGTCGCCATGCCGCCGGTCATCAGGCACATGATTTCCGACCGCGACATGCCGGCCAGGTAAGGGCGAACGATAAGCGGGGCTTCCGTTTGGCCGATAAATACATTGGCCGCGGCAGCCAGACTTTCCGGGCCACTCATGCCCATGCTGCGCGTGAGCACCCAGGCAATGCCGTAAACGATTTTTTGCAAAATGCCGAAGTAAAACAAGGCGGCCGACAAGGCGGAGTAAAACATCACGGTAGGCAGCACCCGGAAGGCGAAGATGTAGCCAAAGCCTTTGTCGCCGGTGGCCAGGTCGCCAAACAGGAACCGGGCGCCCTCTTCCGACCATTTGATGATGTAGGTAAACACCTTGGCAAACTCGTCGAATGCCCAACTCACGCCGGGAACTTTTAGCACCAGAATAGCAAATACCAATTGAAGTCCAATACCGGAAGCAACCAGACGCCAATTGATGGCTTGACGGTTGCGGCTCAGGGCGTAGCAAATTCCTAAAAGTGCGACTATTCCGAGCAGGCCCCGGCCGATATTGATGAGTAATTCCATGCTGTGACGTTTTTCGTGTTGCGGCAATATTAAGCGCGGCTAAATGTACGCCATGGGGCCGGACTGCAAAAATTTTTACTCAAAAGGCTACTTTTACGCCGGTTCACCACGGAGGCATGGAGGACACGGAGTTTCCCCGCCTGCGGCGGAGAAAATTTGGACAGGATTACCAAGATTAACATCCTTGTTTCTTGTAAATCCTGTTGATCCTGCCCATTTAAAAAACCGCCGAAGGCGGAAATTCGTGTCCTCCGTGTCTCCGTGGTGCAATTAAATTCACGTATTCATTCATTGCCTCACTTACTCATTGCCTCATTGAAATGAAACCCTTTCTTATCGGCATCACCGGCGGCAGCGGCAGCGGCAAAACAACTTTTATCCGGCAATTGCAGGAGCGCTTTGCTCCGGGCGATCTGTGCGTGGTTTCGCAAGACGATTACTATTTGCCCCGGGAAGCACAGCACACCGATCAGCGGGGAGAGAAAAATTTTGACCTGCCCAAGTCGTTTGACAAAAAAGCATTTCGGAACGACCTCGAGCAGTTGTTGAATGGCGAGCCGGTTTCACGTCCGGAATACACCTTCAACAACCCGAAAGCTACGCCGCGCATGCTGACCTTTCAGCCGGCGCCCATAATTATTGTCGAAGGCTTGTTTGTGTTTCATTACAAAAAAATTGCGCCGCTTTTCGACCTCAAGGTGTTTATCAATGCCAAGGAGAACCTCAAGGTGATCCGCCGCATTTACCGCGATCAGGTGGAGCGCAATTACCCAATTGAAGACGTGTTGTACAAATACGAACACCACGTGCTGCCCGCCTACGAACAGTACATCCAACCTTACCGGGAAGACGCGGATATCATCGTGAACAACAACGATAACTTTGACAGGGGCCTTGATGTGCTGGTCGGCTATTTGAAGTTCAAACTGGAGCAGCTGAGATTAGATTAAAAAAAATGTGTTGCAGCTTGTTCAAAACCAACCTGGCCCTGTGTGTTTTCGTTAAATTTGTAAAAACTAGGGACACCATGCAAAAGGAACATGCCGTCGAAAAAGAAGCCGTTGCCCCCGGTACCACAAAGCGATACATTGCTCAGGATATTGAGCAAATGCCCATTGGCCCACCATATTACGAGCTCATCAACAACCGCCTGGTTGAGGAAGCATCGCCGGAAATTCCACATCAATACAGCTCAATGAGCCTGGCAACCAGCCTGTTTGCATTTGTTGAGGAAAGGCAACTCGGGCTTGTCCTGGAAGCCCCCATGGATGTCACGCTCGACGACGACAATGTTTTTCAACCCGATATACTTTTTATTTCCAACGAGCGCCTGGGCATTATCCGGGACGGCCGGAAAATCAAAGGCGCCCCCGACCTGGTGGTCGAAATTTTATCCACGAATAAAAAATACGATCAGGAGGAGAAAAAGTACATCTACGAACTGCACGACGTACGCGAGTTCTGGCTGGTCGATGTAAAGAAAAAACAAGTGGAAGTGTTTGAGAATGTGCGCAAAGAATTTGTCCGCCGGCAAAAAGCCCATGTTGGTGAAACCGTGCAATCCCTGATCTTACCGGACTTCTCGATCGATGTTGCCTATTTGTTCCGGGAAATACCGGGCCAATAATTCCCCGCTACCGCCGTACTTTTGCGGATGATGTCGTCCCCGCCCGCAGTCCCCGCCGATACGCCGCTTTACACCACCAGATTTTTGCTGCTGTGTCTTTCACACGCCCTCTTTGCCGGCAGTTTTAACATGATGATCCCGGAGTTGCCTGCCTACCTTACCTCCCTGGGGGGCGCCGAACACAAGGGCCTGATCATTGCCCTGTTTACCATCACTGCGGGCCTGTCACGGCCTTTCAGCGGGAAGTTATCCGACTCTATCGGGCGCATTCCGGTGATGTACATCGGAGTAACTGCCTGTGTGATTTGCGGGGTGTTGTACCCTGAATTGGCATTTGTGAGCGGCTTTTTGTGGTTGCGCTTTTTTCACGGTTTTTCCACAGGCTTTAAACCTACGGGTTCAGCCGCATACGCAGCCGACATTGTACCGATGCACCGGCGCGGTGAGGCAATGGGCATGTTGGGGATATGTTTCAGTATCGGAGGCGCTTCGGCGCCACCTATCGGAAGCTGGATTGCCATGAGTTGGTCGATCGATGCCATGTTTTATGCCTCCGCTGTCGTGGCTGCCCTGTCGATGCTGGTGATGGTCAAACTCCCCGAAACGCTCCCCGAAAAACAGCGTTTCAAACTGGCCCTGCTCCGGGTTTCCAGAGACGATATTTACGATCCCAAGGTCATCCCGGTGGGGATCGTTATGGTGTTTTGCTATTTCAGTTACGGGGTGATCCTGACCTTGGTGCCCGACCTGAGCGATTCCGTGGGGGTGCACAACCGCGGCACCTTTTTCACCCTGTTCACCCTGGCCAGTGTATCGACGCGTTTGTTTGCCGGACGCATTTCCGACAGTCACGGCCGGGAGCCGGTACTGAAAGTGTCGGCACTGGTGATTGCCGTAGCTATGGTGGCATTTGCTGTTGCGCATTCGCCCATGTTGTTGTACCTGGCTTCGGTCTTGTTTGGCCTGGGCAACGGCATTTTCGCCCCGGCCATCAACGCCTGGTCGGTCGATCTGGGCGACCCGGAGCGAAAAGGCCGGGCGCTGGCCACGATGTACATTTCGTTGGAAATCGCAATTGGGGTGGGGGCCTTTTTGTCGGGCTGGTATGTCGCCAATGATTTGGAGCGTATGCCCGTCATTTTCTATTTTGCCGCTGCACTGAGTTTGGGTGGTTTTTTGTACTTGTGGCAAAAGACTTTCCGGGCTCGGTAAACTTTTCCAAGTTCAAATTTTTCTTTTCAAATTTCAAATAAACAGGATGATCCCGGATTGGGAAGTTCTATTAATTTGAAATGTCAAATTTGAGATTGGAAATTTGAAAAGTTCCAAACGCGTACAACGCAACTACTGAATATGAAATACACCAACCGGAGTTTATGGTTTGCCGTCCTGGCTTGCCTGGCTATGGGTTTATTTGCCCGGGCGCCACAGTTTGCCCCAGGGCACAGTTGGATCGGCTTTTTATTGATGTTTGCCACCCTGGCCTTGAGTTGGGCCGGCTTTTGGTTGGGCTTACGAGGCGCCCGTCAGCAGCGCACGCTGTGGTCCTGGCTGGCGGTCGGGTTCAATGCCTTTGTTTTTATTTTTTTTCTGGTCGTGGTGGTGTGGTTTTTAAGGGCGCTGGAGCGGCTGCAATGAAGAATTTAGCGGGTAGCCCGGAGTGTCTACGCCGTTCAATGCTTCTTCACCGTGTACCCAAAGCGCTTCGTGATCTCGATCCCGATTTTTTGTAAAAACTGCGTCGGCAGTTCACCGCCGGCAAAAATGTACACCAGGTCGTTGGCGAGTGTCTGTTCGGCGCCGCCGTTGTCTTGCAAGGTGATCTGGTCCGGTTCGATGTTGGTCAGGTTGGTATTGAACTGCATGTTGATGGCGCCGGATTCGATAGCGGCCTGAATATTCTCCCGGTTCTTTGGCTTGATTCGCGCGAAGGCATCTTTCCGGTAGGAAAGAATAACCTCGTTCTGTTCCATCAGCAACATGGCCGATTCCACGGCTGAGTCGCCGCCACCGATCACCAGGATTTTTTTGCCGGAAATTAGTTCGGGTTCAAGCAGCCGATAGGCTACCTTTTCGCTCACTTCGCCAGGCACGCCAAGTTTGCGCGGGGTACCGCGGCGTCCGATGGCGAGCAACACATTTTGGGTGGTGAAGGTGTCGCCGCGATTTGTTCTTACCACGAAATGTCCGTTTTCACGGCCAATCTCTTCCACTTTAGTGTGCTCCCGGATATTGATCTGGTTTTCGGAAAGAACATCGTTCCAAAGGTCCAGGAGCTGTTTTTTGTTGGTGTCGAACAGTTTGATTTTTCCGCGCAGCGGAAGGTCCATTGGAGCGGTCATTACCACCTTGGAGCGCGGGAAGGTAAACACCGTGCCGCCCAGGCTGTCCTGCTCCAGGGTGATAAAATTGAGCTGGTGTTTTTTGGCCATCAGGGAGGCGGAAATGCCGGCCGGACCCGCACCTACGATCACCAGGTCGTGGGCGGCGCCGTTCTTTTTGATGCCTGCCCGTACGATGTTTTCCACCGCTTGCTGGCCTTGTTCCACGCTGTTTTTAATCAAACCCATGCCACCCAGTTCACCGGCGATGTACACGCCCTGGACGTTGGTTTCAAAACTTTGGCTCACATGCGGGAGGTCCACGCCGCGCTTCTCCGTACCGATCACCAGCGAAATTGCCTCCACCGGGCAGGCGTGAAAACAAGCGCCGTGGCCAACGCACTGCGAAGCATTTACCAGGGCTGCGCGGCCGTTGACGATCCCGAGGATATCTTTTTCCGGGCAGGCCGCGATACAGGCGCCACTTTTGATGCAGTTGTCTTCATTGATCACCGGGTGCAGCGAAATGGGCTCATACAGGCCTTCCTCTTTGGCTTTATCAATTTTCGCTGCGACCACCCGGGAGGCTTTTTTCAGCTTCCGCAGGTAAATATGGATCACGACTGCACAAACGAGCAGGACGATCCCGTAGATGATTATTTTTTCGAGAACCATAGTTTTAAAAAATCCATTTGTACCCGAACGCCAGCGTAACGGCCACGTGAAACACCATGATCACCAGCATGATGATCGCAAACGGCAAGTGGGCGACGTGCCAGTAGCGAAACAGGTTTTGCATGATCTGCAAACGTTCAATCCGGTTGTTTAACGATATTTCATTCCGGATCATTTTGGCAATTTGCCGGATATCGTTCGGGGCAATACCATGATGCCGAAGGGTGCTTTTTACCTGGCCTACCAGACGCCGGTCGTCAAAATATTTGCCGATCATGGCGCCGATCAGGTTGCCCGACTGGTATTTGCCACTCAATTGGGCCGAGGCAAGCACCAACTGGAAACTTTCGTCATCCAATTGGTAAGACGCTTTCAGCACGTCGCTCATATCGGTTTTCATAGATTTTATCTCATTCAAACTGAGTGCCCGGCCCTCGATCGTACGCGGTATTTGTATGTAAATAAAACGGCCGATCACACCACTCAAAACTACCAGGATCATGCTCCAGAATGCGATCGAAACCACGCCGCCAAACTTGAATGTGGTGTGGAATAAAATCATGACCGGCCCTTGCACGCACAAAAAAATGTGAAACTCCAACCAGTATTTCAACCGCCCGAACCGCGCCAGCGATTTGTAGCGCTTACGGGCAATGTAACCGAAAACACCGATCAGGATCAACAGCGTTCCAACAATGCCCAGGCCATGCCCCATGAATCCACTGGCTTTAAACCAATCATGCATCGGGTGATAAAATCGCTCTTCCAGTGGCGATGAATAATAACTGTAGCCGTTCCAGGCTAAAAAAATTGTCGTTAGGATTACAATGGTCGCCATTGCGCCTATGTACAGACGGTGGACGAAGGGTGACATATGAATTTGCTTGTTTAATTAAAAAATCGGGGGTGTTATGAATTAAGGATTAACTCCCGGAAACTGCCTGCGGGCGGACGTTCCCGCGTGGTCTCGCCGGTTCGTCCGAACGAAGATACCAGCGGTGCCGCCACAGGGCTAGCAGGGAGATGACAATCAGGCAGATTACCGTGATATAGACAAAATCGGGTACGGGAACCGGATCGCCGGCAGCATACGAGTGCAACCCCGACAAGTAATAATTCACCCCGAAATAGGTCATCATCACACTCGCCCAGCCAAACAAACTGGCCACATTGAAGGCGTACAGGCCGCGCATACCCGGAATGAAGCGCATGTGCAAAATGAAGGCATACACCAGAATACTCACCAGTGCCCAGGTTTCTTTGGCATCCCAACCCCAGTAGCGGCCCCAGGATTCGTTGGCCCACACACCGCCCAGATAAGTGCCGATGCTGATCATGGCCAACCCGCCAATCAGGGTCATCTCACTGATCTTGGTCATCTCGTCGACCATGCGGTAAATGTTCTTTTTGTTTCGCTGGTTGGCAAAAATCATGAAGATCAGATTGATCACTCCGATTATGGCGCCCAGCACCAGGAAGCCGTACGAGCCAGCCTCCAGCGACACGTGAATGGTCAACCAGTACGATTTCAACACAGGTACTAGGGGGGTGATCTCCGGATCGAGCCAACTCAACCCCGCCACCATGAGGATTGTGGCTGCGAGCACATTGGTTGCGGCCAGGCCGCCCATACTTTTTCTGGAAAAGATCATCCCGGCCAATACCGTGGTAAACCCGATGTAGATCATCGATTCGTAGCCATTGCTCCAGGGCGCACGCCCCGAAACATACCAACGCAATCCCAACCCGATGGCGTGTAACGCTACCGCCGCAGCAAAAATGCCCAGGCCGATGCGAAAGGGCCACTTCAGATTGAGTTTAGGTTTGAAAACCGAGGTGAACAACAAGGCCAAAAAAGCCAATCCCAACAAGCCGTATACCTTGCCCAGGCGGCTGAAGACATTTATTTTATTCAAAAACAATTCAGCGTTCAGCTTGCTTTCCGTGGGATATACCGCGTTGCCGAATTGTTTTTGATAATTGGTCAGTTCCACAAGCAGCTGATCGGCCAGTGCCCAGTTGCCATCGTGTAGTGCCTGCTGCAGCGTGGGAACATAGGCCGGAAAAAACTTTTCGGCAAAGGAGCTGTTGGGCGACAGATTTTGGTGGTTGTGCCCGAAGTCGGCGGGTGAAGCCCAGGTATTATTCGGGTCGTTTGGCACGGGGTAGATTCGGAAAATCCGCCCGGAGAAGATCATGCTGCAAATGTTGATTTTCTCGTCGAGCTTTTGCACTTCCTTGTCCAGCACACCCCGGTCGCGGGGTTCTTTGTTGTAAGCCTCCCGCACCAGATCCTGGAGTTTGTAAGCGCCTTTTTCGTCAAAAAAATCGTTGTAGGCCGCCAGGTCGCCATCTACCGGAATCATCTGTCGAATGGTTTCGTGTTTACCGAGTTTGATCAGCGGCGTGGAATACCAGTCTTGGGGGTGGACGGCCATACCCAGCACGATCTGTTCGGCGCTCATGCCGTACAGGCTTTCTTTTCGGGAAAGTTTGCGCAGCACTTCACTGCACAGGGTGTTCATGGGTTTGAGCCGGCCCTTGTGGTCTTGTACGACCACTTTGCCAAAATTTTTGGCATGGCCAAGGAAAACGATGTGCTCCGGGGTGGTATGCGGCTCGGCCATTACCGGCTGGCTCAGCAGGCTTAGCGTAGCAATCAGGAGAAATACAAACGTATTGGTTGAAGTGCGCATGCGTTGAATACTTTGGCCGAGTTGGCGAAAGCGGCTTTTTTTATCAAAAAAGGTGAAAATCAAACCCAGCGTCAGCAGGGCATAGCCGATATACGAAATGAGGCTGCCCCAGAAATCGTGGTTCACGCTGAGGTAAGTGCCCAGTTCGTCGGGGTCGTAGGAGGATTGAAAGAAGCGGTAACCGCGGTAATCCAGAATGTGGTTCATGTAGATCCGCTGGTTGCGCTGCACGTTTTGCTGCGGATCGAGCAGGGTCACTTCGCTGGCGTAGGAAGAGGCGTTTTCGGTGCCGGGGTATTTTTCCAGAATAAAATCGCGCAGCTGAATGGAAAATGGCAGTTTTACCTGTTTGGCGCCATACGACACTGCCAACTGGGTGTTGCCGCCCTCCGTAAAGCGGGGTCGCCCTTCCACACCCTTGGTGCCGGCCACGATGAGCCGGTTCGACTGGCCGTTGATCCGGACATCCATGTCAAGGGCTGCCATGCTTTGGTTTTCCATTTTGGGCTTCTCCGATTGAATTTTTACCGTGGCACTGGGCAAAAAATCGCCGAACACAAAACTGCCGCCGCCACCGGAGTACAGGCTGCGCAAGGCCAGCGGACGCCAATCGCCGGGCGGGATGGAGTCGCGTTGTTGCGTGGCCATCGTTAGCTGGGTGTAGGGTACATCGGCCTTGAACAGGAGCTGGCCGTTGGCGTCGAAGCGGATGTTGAATGCGCCGGGGGCTTCGGTTTCTTCAAAATTAAAAACAGTGCCGCGAATCTGCACGCGATTGCCCTGTTGCACAAAATACTCCTCCCGACCACCGGCGCCGCCAATCACCACTTTGAGCGTGGGCAACCCGTCCTGATCGTTGCGTTCCATGCGCTCGACAGGGTTGGGGATGAAGTTGAGTACTTCTACCTCAATATTGTCTTTGCCCAACACGTAGGAGCGTTTGAAATGATTGTCGCCCAAACTGGCAAACAACACCGGCTCGTCGAAAGTATAGCGCTTGCCGTTTTGCCGGGCTTCAAACACGAGGTAGCTTTCCGAGGAAAGGAAGGTGTTCGAACTGCTGCCCTCACGAATACCCATCATGCCCTCATAACCAAAGTACCGGGTGATGCCGGCGCCGAGCAGGATAACGATGATCGCCGCGTGGAAGGTCAGAATGGCCCATTTTTTCTGCCGGATCATCCGGTAGCGGATGATATTGGCAATGATGGATATGCCGAAAAGAATCAGGAGTAATTCAAACCACCGGGTTTTGAACACCACTTTTTGCGCTGCGCTGGTGCCGTAATCATTTTCAATGAAGGTGGCTACGCCGATGGCCGCAGCGAAAAGCAGCATATAGAGGCCTGCCGCAGAGGTGGAGAACAGGCCGTTGTAAAGTTTTTTAAGCAATTTCATGTTTTGTTTCCCCCGTTGCCGGTAACGGTATTCGTGCTTAATTTTAAATGATTTACGCATTGGCCCCGGCCAACAGTCGCGTTTTTAGGTGATAATGCTAGTGCCAAATTTTAAGTGACGGACTTAAACTAAGCCCTTGTGGGTGAATCGAATACTCATCACTCATCACTCATCACTCATCACTCATCACTACTTTCGATCACTTTGCCACGACAGCGTTTTCCATGATAATGTCATAGCGATAGCCCGCGCCGAAATCCATATCCAGTGCAATGGTGCCTTCCATGGTGACAACATGGCCCGGCGGGATGTTTTCCTGGGTAGTTACCGTCAGGTCGACATTCTTGCCGGTACCGTCTTGCAGGTGGATCCAGTTGCGCCCCATGATCATGGGATTAACTTTCATCACCTTACCGGTCACCTTGATGGTTTTGCCGGCGTATTTGGCCTTGTTTTTAATCAGGTCACCAATTTTAATAGCGCCTGCTGCAGCCTGGATAGAACTTGGAGGCTCCACGGGGGCACCGCTGTTCAGGTTGCCGAGCGCCTGGTCTACCGCCGAGCCGCCGGCACTGCCTCCGCCGATGGGCTGCTGCGAAATGCCGCTGACGAGGTACAGGGTTTCGAAAACCCGGTTGTGCTCACGGCTGGCGAAGTTTTTCTTCACCAGGCCGCCCTGGTAATAGTAGGTAGCGCCAATCTCAACCGGTGTTTTCGGTACGGCGATCCAGAAACTTTCGCCGTTTTCATTGACGCGTATGTAGGTGTAGCGCTCGGTGTCGAGGGATTCTTCGGCCACTACCTGGTGCATTTCCGTAGAAACCGGCATAGCCCCGGTGGCCGTGGTTTGTGCCACCGGATGGTTGTGCTGTTCGGCATCGGCGGTGGAATCGGCCTCAATCACTTTGGGGCCGGAATCACAGGCAAATAGTGCCAGCAGAAATACGAGTACGGGTAATTTATACATATCGGGTGTTGTTGTAGTGGTGAAAAAACAGCGTGGGTGTATACTTTTCAAATTTCAAATTTTTCTTTCCAAATTTCAAATTGCGTTGGGTCGAGCCCAATTGGCAGGCATATATGCTTCCAGTGTATCGCCGTACTAAAACCGCTGCATCAATTTCGTATTGAAGCGGAGGTTGTCAAAATTTTCATCATCGAAGGTGTTTTCGGCGTAGAGGTAAAGGCTGAGGCCTTTGTACAGTCGCCACGACAAACTGGCGCCCACAATGTGTTGCTGTTTTGTCTTTTCTATTTGTGTATAACGATAATTCAGGTTCCGGTAGTAGAGTTCGGAGCTGATTTTTCCATCCCAAAAGTTTTTGTTCAAACGGATACCCAGATTTGCACTATGTATGTAATTGGTTTCCAAAAAAGTGCCTGAAAGGGAGATGGCTGCATTAATGCCCGGAATGTTGCTGTAATTGATGTAGGCATTGATGTTTTTGGCGCTATTGGCCTGACTTTTTTGAAAACGCCAGCTGGAATGGACGCCCACAGTCAGCCGTTTAACCGGTCGGTAGTTGATGCTGGCGCGCAGGCCCTGCCGGGTTTCCTGGTCAATCAGTTGGTCAATATAATTCTTGTAGGATTCGTAAAAAATGATGTTTTTCCGGTTGTCGTAGGCCAGGGAGGCGTCCATATTTCGGGAAAAACGGTAGCGTACCATGGCGTAGAAGTTGGTGAGCCGGGGGCTGTTATTCACTTCATCGTGTACTTTTTCATACAAATCCACCTCCATGGAGCCGAAAACGTTCAGGTTTTTCAGCAACTCACCGGTGTATTGGGTATAGATAAAACGCCGGTCGACACTGGAACCGTTGCGTTGTTCCAGAAAAGCCAGGGTGGTTTGGTTGTAGCGTTCTTTCGCTTTGGGATTCAGGCCGAGGTAAATGCCGCCCTGCATCAGGCTGAAATCCACACCGTAATCGCTTAGCCGCGGTCGCGAACCGGCGATGGCGCCGGCTACCAGCCGTTTGCCGAAACCCTGCTCAAATTGCAGCCCGTCCACAGCGCCGATGCTCGAAATACGCGGATTGATTTTCCGGCCGAGCGTGATGCTGGTGTTTTCCGAAAAATTGAATTTTCCCGACAGGGCATAAATTTTCAAAGCAAAACCCAGCGTATTGCGCAAGCTGTCGCGGCTGTTTGGTGTATGCCGGTAAACGATGTAGTTGTCGGTAGAGTAATTGGAGCCCTTGATCCGGTCGCCTTTCAATACAAAAGCATACCGCAGGGTGGTGTTGTCCTGATAGTCTGAAAATGTGCTGTAGGAGGCGGCGGAAAGCTGGGCGCGCATTTTGTTACGGCGCGGGATGGGTTTGGCTGCCGGTGTGGCGTCTTTTTGGGAATGTGTCGCGTCGTCGTCTTCCGGAACTTTTACAATGGCTACATCATCAGGTTCCCGTTTTTGAGATTCGGGTTCGTCGTTTTTTTTCGGTGTTTCTTTTATGCCAAAGGACAAAACCGGATCGCTCAGGCTGAATTTTTCTGAATTAATCGGGCTGCACACGCAGGATACCGAGGATTTGTTTGTCACAACCAATGCTGCGAGGCGCTGGCCGTTTTTTTCAATAAAAAGCGTGTCGCCAATGGCAATATGCTGCGTGGTAGCAAATTTCACGTAAACATTTCGGGACGAAACATACGAAACGGCCCCCTGCACCGTGTCTACCGTTTCCTGGGCATCAAGCGCCGCAGCGATGAACAGCAAAAACAATATGAAGCGTAATCTGTGCAAAATTTCAATCAATTTTCTCTATTCAAGTTACTTCTTCCCATCCGGGTGGCAGGCATAACAAGCCGGGCTGGAGTACACATACCCGGAAACGTTATCGTGCTTGTCAGCCATGTCCGCCGGATCATCGTGTTCGTGGCAGTCGATGCAGCTGAAGGCCATAAAATTCCCGGAGGTGGTATGGCATTCGGAGCAGGTGTTCCATTCGTCTTTGTGTTTGCCGCTATAAATGGGGAAATACATGTTGTCGTGATCAAAGGTGGAGGGGTCCCAGGCGGTTTCGTTGTGACAAAGGGTGCAATCCGTTGGGAAGCCTGCCGACAAGTGGTTGGGATTGTTGGCGCCATTGTAATCAGCCTGATGGCAGCCCACACAGGTATTGGGTGTGTTGTTGAAATTGCCGCCGATATGGCAATCGGTGCAATTGGGCACATTGGCATGCGCGCCATTGAGGGGCCAGATAGTGTTGTGATCGAAGGTTGAGGGTACCCATGCGGTTTCGTCGTGGCATTGGGTACAGTCAGTAGGGAAACCGGCTGCGCTGTGGTTTGGATTAGTCGTGGCGTTGTAGTCAGCCTGGTGGCAGCCGACACAGGTATTGGGCGTGTTGTTGAAATTGCCGCCGATATGGCAATCGGTACAATTGATAATGCTGGCGTGTGCACCATTGAGCGGCCAGATGGTGTTGTGATCAAAGGTGGAAGGCACCCAGGCCGTTTCGTCGTGGCATTGCGTACAATCGGTTGGGAAACCGGCTGCGCTGTGGTTGGGGTTGGTGGTGGCGTTGTAATCCGGCAAGTGGCAACCCACGCAGGTGTTGGGCGTGTTGTTGTAATTGCCGTTGTGGCATGCAGCACAATCGTTGGCGATAATCTGGTGAGCGCCGTTCAGCTGATAGTAGTTGTTGTGGATCGGGAAATCTGCCGGAATCCAGCCATCGTTGGTGTGGCAGGTTTCACAATCGGTCGGAATGCCGAGCGCCTGGTGATTTGGATTGGTGGTGGCGTTGTAATCGGGCTGGTGGCAGCCGACACAGGTATTGGGCGTGTTGTTGTAATTGCCGCCAACGTGGCAGTCGATACAGTTGGGCACACTGGCGTGCGCACCGGTAAGTGGCCAAACGGTGTTGTGGTCGAAGGTGGAAGGCACCCAACCGGTTTCGTTGTGGCACTGCGTACAATCGGTGGCAAACTGGTTGGCCAGGTGGTTGGGGTTGGTGGTGGCGTTGTAATCGGCCTGGTGGCAGCCCACGCAGGTATTTGGCGTGGTGGTATAGTTGCCGTTGGTGTGGCAGTCGATGCAATTGGGCACACTGGCATGCGCCCCGTTGAGCGGCCAAACCGTGTTGTGATTGAACGTTGACGGCGCCCAGGCATTTTCATCGTGACACTGGGTGCAGTCGGTCGGAAACTGATTGGCAGTATGGCTGGGGTTGGCCGATGCGTCGTAGTCGGGCTGGTGACAGCCTACGCAGGTATTCGGCGTGTTGTTGTAGTCGCCATTGTGGCAGGCCGCGCAGTCATTGGCAATGGCTGCGTGCGCGCCGTTGAGTGGGTAATAATTGTTGTGGATGGGGAATTCTGCCGGCATCCAGCCATCGGTGGTGTGGCAAGTTTCACAAGCTGTCGGGATGCCCAGAACTACGTGATTTGGGTTGGTGGTGGCATTGAAATCCGGTTGGTGACAGCCGACACAAGTATTGGGTGTGTTGGCGTAATTGCCGCCGATGTGGCAATCGGAGCAGTTGGGCACATTAGCGTGTGCGCCCGTGAGTGGCCATATCGTGTTATGATCAAATGTAGACGGTACCCAACCGTTTTCATTGTGACATTGGGTGCAGTCCGTTGAAAACTGATTGGTCACGTGGTTGGGGTTGGTGGTGGCATTGTAATCGGTTTGGTGGCAACCGACACAGGTATTGGGTGTGTTGTTGTAATTGCCACCGATGTGGCAATCGGTGCAGTTGGGCACATTGGCATGCGCCCCGTTGAGTGGCCACACCGTGTTGTGATCAAACGTAGCCGGTACCCAGCCGTTTTCATTGTGACATTGAGTGCAATCCGTTGAAAACTGGTTGGCTACGTGATTTGGATTGGTCGTGGCGTCGTAATCAGCCTGGTGGCAACTCACACAGGTATTCGGCGTGTTGGTATAGTTGCCGCCGATATGGCAGTCGGTGCAGTTGGGTACGCTGGCGTGCGCACCGGTGAGCGGCCAAACGGTATTGTGATCAAAAGTGGACGGCGCCCAGGCATTTTCATCGTGGCATTGGGTGCAGTCTGTTGGGAACTGATTGGTTACGTGGTTGGGGTCGGTCGTGGCATTGAAATCGGCCTGGTGACAGCCGGCACAGGTATTGGGGGTGTTGTTGTAATTGCCGTTGTGGCAGGCCGCGCAGTCATTGGCAATGGCCGTGTGCGCACCGTTGAGTTGGTAATAATTATTGTGGATGGGGAAGGTCGCGGGCATCCAGCCATCGCTGGTATGGCAGGTTTCGCAATCCGTCGGGATGCCGAGCGCCTGGTGGTTGGGGTTGGTGGTAGCGTCGTAGTCCGTTTGGTGGCAACCGGCGCAGGTATTTGGCGTATTGGTATAGTTGCCACCGATGTGGCAGTCGGAGCAGTTCGGCACGTTGGCATGCGCTCCGGTAAGTGGCCAAATGGCATTGTGGTCGAAGGTGGACGGCGCCCAGGCATTTTCATTATGGCACTGGGTACAGTCGGTTGGGAACTGGTTGGCCGCGTGATTGGGGTCGGTAGTCGCGTCATAGTCGCCTTGGTGGCAGCCGACACAGGTATTTGGCGTATTGGAAAAATTACCGCCGATATGGCAGTCGGTACAATTGGGCACGTTGGCATGCGCCCCGTTCAATGGCCAAACCAGGCTATGGTCGAAGGTTGTTGGCGACCAGGCGGCTTCGCTATGGCATTCGGTGCAGTTTGTTGAAAACTGGTTGGCGTTGTGGTCGGGATTGGTCGTGCCATCGTAATCCGCCTGGTGGCAACCCGCACAGGTGTTAGGGGTATTGTTGTAATCGCCGTTGTGGCAGGTGGCACACGCATTCGAAATGCTGGCGTGGGCACCGTTGAGCATGTAATAATTATCGTGAATTGGAAACAAGGCCGGCGCCCAGCCAGCAGTTGTATGGCAGGTTTCACAGTCAGTTGGAATACCGATCGCTGTGTGATTGGGATTGGTAGTAGCGTTAAAATCAACCGTGTGGCAGGCTGCGCATTCGGTTGGTGTTCCCTGGAATCCGTTCGTATGGCAATCGATGCAAGCCGTCGTCAGGTGCACTCCCGTGAGCGGGAAGGCCGTTGTATTGTGATCAAAAATCACGGAGGCATCACCGGTGGGGTGGCAGGCCAGGCAGGCCTGATCCAGGTAGACGTAGCCGTTCACACCGGTGTGTTCATTGTCGGTAGTCGGATTGAGGTGACAATTGGTGCAGGTTACCTCCATGTAGTTTGCCGGGTTACTGTGGCAATCCGTACAAACCGCCCATTCCCCTTCGTGCTTGCCGCTGTAAATCGGGAAATACTGATTGTCGTGATCAAAATTTGATGGCGACCAGGTTGTTTCGCTGTGGCAAATGGCGCAATCCGTATTGAATTGAGCCGCCTGGTGATTAGGGTTGGTCGTGGCGTCGTAATCCGCCTGGTGGCATCCCGCACAGGTGTTGGGGGTATTGTTATAATCGCCGTTGTGGCAGGCTGCGCAGTCGTTGGCAATGGTTGCGTGTGCACCATTCAGTGGGTAATAATTGTCGTGCAAGGGGAAGGTTGCCGGCATCCAGCCATCACTGGTGTGGCAGGTTTCACAATCCGTTGGAATGCCAATCGCATTGTGGTTGGGGTTGGTGGTAGCATCATACTGCGGTTGGTGGCACCCGGCACAGGTATTGGGCGTACTCGAATAGTTACCACTAGTATGGCAATCGGTACAGTTGGGCACGCTGGCGTGTGCGCCCGTGAGTGGCCAGGTGGCATTGTGGTCGAAGGTTGCCGGTACCCAGGCGGTTTCACTGTGGCATTGCGTACAGTCGTCGGGGAACAGGTTTGCGGTGTGGTCGGGATCGGTCGTTGCGGCATAATCAGCCTGGTGGCAGCCGGCACAGGTGTTGGGCGTATTGTTGTAATTGCCGTTGTGGCAAGCCGCGCAATCGGTAGCGATGGCGGCATGTGCCCCGTTGAGTGGGTAATAATTGTCGTGCAACGGGAATGTTGCCGGCATCCAGCCATCACTGGTATGGCAGGTTTCACAATCGGTTGGAATACCGATTGCACCGTGGTTGGGGTTGGTAGTTGCATCGTATTGCGGCTGGTGACAGCCGGCGCAGGTATTTGGGGTATTGGTGAAATTGCCACCCAGGTGGCAATCGGTACAATTCGGCACACTGGCGTGTGCGCCGGTGAGCGGCCAGATATTATTATGATCAAAAGTAGCCGGGGTCCAGGCCGTTTCCGTGTGACACAGCGTGCAATCGTTGGGAAATTGACTCGCTGCGTGGTTGGGATTAGTGGTAGCGTCGTAATCGGCCTGGTGGCAACCGGCGCAGGTGTTCGGGGTGTTGTTGTAGTCGCCGTTGTGGCATCCGGCGCAGTCGTTTGCGATGGCCGCATGCGCACCGTTCAAGGGGTAATAATTATCGTGTATGGGGAATTCGGCCGGGTTCCAGGCGTCGGTCGTGTGACAGGTTGCACAATCGGTCTGGATGCCCAGCGCATTGTGGTCGGGATTCGAAGTTTCCGCGTAATCGGCGTCGTGGCAACTGACACAATCTGTCGGGGTGCCCACATATCCATTGGCATGGCAGTCGATACATTGCGCCGTTTGGTGCGCCCCGGTTAGGGGAAACGCGGTATTGTTATGATCAAATACATCGGTTGCGTCGCCGGAAGGGTGGCAGGCCAGACAAGCCTGGTCGTTGTAACTGTACCCGTTCACGCCGCCGTGTGCATCGTCCGTTTCAGGGTTTTGGTGACAACTTACACAGGTAAACTCGGCGTAGTTGCCCGGGTTTTTATGGCAATCCACACATTCCATCCATGCGCCCTGGTGTTCGCCGCTGTAAATGGGGAAATAGTCCGCATCGTGTCGGGCAAAACTGGCCGGCATCCAGCCGGCATCGGTGGTGTGGCAGTCGGTGCAGGCGAGCGCAAAATTGGCGGCCTGGTGGTTGGGGTTTGCCGCCGCCTCGTAGTCGGCCTGGTGGCAGGCGTAGCAATCGGTGGGGGTGTTTGAAAATGTGCCTCCGCTGTGGCAGGCGGTGCAGTCGTTGATCTGGTGGCCTTTTTCCAATGGGAAAAAACTGTGATCCACGAGGGTGGTTCCCCAGTCGGTTTTGGCCGGGTCGTGGCAATCGACGCAGTTGGTTGAAAAACCTGCTTTGACGTGGTCGGGGCTTTTGGTCGCCTGAAAATCGTCGAGGTGGCAGTTGATACAGTCGTTGCCGATCCGGTCGAAGCGGAGTTGGGTTTCGGAAGTATGGCAATCTGTGCAGGAGGCCACAGCGTGTGCACCCAGGAGCGGAAAACCATTGTCCTGATGCAATTCCGGAATAAAATCCACCAGCCAGTTTTCAGTATTGTGGCAACGGGTACAGTCCATGCCCAGCGTTTGCTGGTGGACATCCGTATGGCAGGCAAAACAATCGGATTTTGCCTCTGAAAAAACAAGGCTTTCGTGGCAGGTCCGGCAATCTACCCGGATATGTTGGCCGGTAAGCGGAAAGTTCGTTTTGGTATGGCTGAATTTCGCAGTGTCCCAACCGATCTGCCAGCCTGTTGTTTTTGAAAAAACAGAGCCCTTGCGATCCCAGGCATCATAGGGGATCTCCCAACTGGTCGTCAGGTGACAGTCGGCGCAGTTGACCTTAAAGTCAGGGCCATGGGGTGATTGAGCATTAATATGGGAAGAGAAGCCCAAGCAGAAAAATAGTACAACCCACTTCGCCCTGATCAAGTCGATTGACCAGGCGGCAAGTTGCCCGTTCTGTTCTGCGTTGGCGCAATAAATCGGTTTGTTAAACCTGGGATAAATCAATTTAAAGGCGGTGCAAAACAAAAGAACAAATTCAATAATATTAATTTGTTCTAAAATCATGCAATCGGATTAAAATCTGGCAAATATTGCCTGTCAATTATCGGAATTGGGAAATCTGGGATTCGGTTGTTACGCGAAAGTTCTGTAGAAAATTGTTTCATAGAATTACATTAATGAGACTCTGTCAGACACATGACACCTTTAAAAATGATTCCGAAACGGACCTTATCGATGGCAATCGATGCATTCAAACCGTTCAATTTTGTATAAAATAACGGTGCTACTGTCTACTGGTATGGGCTTGTGGCAGGCGGCACATGCAATCTCTGCATGCCGTCCTTCCAGTTTAAATTTTGTGCTATCGTGATTAAAATTTGCCGCCGCCCAGTCGGTAAAACCATGGCAGCGCTGACAATCAATTTCGTTGTTTTCATTTAGAAATTGATCGCCGTGGATATTGGTATGGCAATTTAAACATTTTGAATCCAGGCCTGAAAAGTTCCCAAACTGATTTTCATCACCATCAGGGGTGTGACATCCCGAACAGGACACCTGCTGGTGCGCGCCACGCAACGCGAACGCCGTTTGCTCGTGGTCAAAATGATTGGTGGTCCAGCTGGCCGGTTCATGACAACGGGTGCAATCCTGGCCGGGATAATATTTTTCACTGATCTCGCCCCGGTGCACGTCGTTGTGGCAATCCACACAACGGGTGCCGAGTTGAACAAACGACCACTTGCCGGCCTCGTTCAGGTGGCAGGCAAAACAAGGCGTGGCCAGGTGGGCGCCCTCCAGGGGGAATCCGGTTTTTTCATGCTGTTCAAAGCTGAACGTACTGCCCTGGAAGCCTTCCACCGAATGGCACTGGCTGCAATCCGGGCTGGCGCCATTTTTTACAAACTGCCCTTCGTGAAAATCGGTATGGCAAGACGTGCAATTTTGGTGCGCCAGAGTTTCGGTCATGCTGCCGCTGGTATGGCATTGGCGGCAATCGATGCCCTGGTGTTTGCCTTCCAGGGGGAATTCAGTCCGATCGTGGTTGAAGTTTTCCCAGGCGCTTTTTCCTCGAAAACCCGACTCGTTGTGGCATTCGGCACAATTGGTTCCAAACTTCCCGCTGTGCACATCGTCGTGGCAGCTGGCACAGGCAGTGGTGGCCAGGGCCAGGTGGTCCTGAAAAACCCGGCCGGCACCAAGCGTCAGGTCGTGGCATTGCTTGCAATCGACTTGTTGGTGCCGGCCTTTGAGGGGGAAATGGGTACTACTGTGGTCAAAGTGTTTGTTGCCGGTAAATACCGACCAGCCCTGTTCGGAGTGGCAACTTTTGCATTCGCCGCCAAGGTTTTGGTTGTGCGGATCGGAGTGGCAGCTGTTGCAGTTGGAAAATGCAATGCCGGCAAAGCGCTGAAATGTCTGGCCGGCGCGGGTTTCCTTTTGGTGACAATCTACACAAGCCACCTGGGCATGTTTTCCGAACAGGGCGAAGTTTGTTTTACTGTGATTAAAGTTTGCCGCAGGCGCAAACGCTGTCGTGTTGTGGCAGCGGGCGCAATCGGCGGATAGCGTGTTTTGATGGACGTCCGTGTGGCAGGCAGCGCATTGCTGACTCAAGCCGAGAAAAGTTTTTTTGTCGTTTTTGTATTTGGAGTCCTGGATATGGTCGGGTTTATGGCAGTCGCGGCACTCGGTTTTTTTGTGGGTACCGGTGAGTTTGTATCCCGTCCAATCGTGGTTAAAACTTTTTTCATCAAACCGGATCATCTCAAATTTCCGTCCGTGGTGTTCGCTGTGGCAGTCGAAGCAGTTTTTGGAGCGCACCTGGTTGGAGGCGTGATAGCCTTTCCCTTGTTGGATTCGGGAATTGATGGCTTTGTGGCATTCGAGGCACTTGGTATCAGTAACACTTTTACCCAGCTCATGACATTTGGTACAGTTGAATACCCCCTCCAACTCGGCATGCGCCGCCGATAAATCGCCCGGGGAAATTTGGGCAAAACTTCCTGCAGGTGCACATATTAGCACAATAAAAATCCACGATGCGTACCAGTATCGCATGCAAAGACGGGTTCAGGTGTAGCCATTGCTGGCATTGCTATTTTCATTGAAGTTTTTCCCAAGTTATCAGGGGGGAGGGAACGACCAGAATTCGGAAGTATCCCGATGGGTGGGCATTTAAGCGCAAGATAACCTCCCGGAGTTTTTTTTCCTGACATAAAAATGACTGAACCGGGAAAAATTAGTGCTGAATGGGTGCAGGGCCTATCCGGGTTATCGATGCAGCACCCGGTCGCGCCAACGGCGTACGCTCATCACGTCGAAGCGCTCGCCGTCGAATGGGATTTGCTTAACGGTTAGCTTCGATCAATATTCACAAATATAACCTGATTTTGCAGGAATATGCCGGCACGGGCAAATTGGATTGAGGCTCAAAAAATAGCCATAAAACAGTATATTTGACAAGGTGAAACCTTCCTGTTAACTGCTAAATGAACACGTCATGTCCAAAAGTGCAACCTCCGTTTTTTACTTTGGTATTTACCTGCTTTTGACCGGGCTTGCCCTGCTCACTGCGCCAAACATGTTGCTCGGCCTGTTTGGCTTAGCCGAAACCTCCGAGGTTTGGATACGGGTAGTGGGTATGTTGGTGTTGCTCCTGAGCGGTTATTACATCATAGCGGCCCGACACGATCTGCGGCCGTTTTTCCAAATGTCGGTGTACCTGCGTGCGTCGGTCATTCTGTTCTTTGCCATATTCGTAGGCATGGGCATGGTGGGGGCGCCGCTGTTGCTTTTCGGGCTGATCGATCTGGCCGGCGCATTATGGACGCTGCAGGCACTTAAAGGGGAGCGTTCGCCAACGTAACGCCGACTGTTAGTCGGCGTAAAAATCAGAGTCACTCGAAACTTTTAACGAGCAAAAAATCTCTAACCACCCCAAGTCCTAAAAAAACTCAATTCCCCTCCATGTCCCCCAACTCCGCTTCAATTTCCTCCAGCTGGCCTTCAATCATTTCTTTTTCAGAAGAATTCGGATTCGCCTTGAGCAACTGCCGACCCAACGTGCGCGCCCGCAGCAGGCTGGCGGGGCGGGTTTCCGCATAATCGCGGGTCAAGTACTTGAAAAGTTCAAATTCCGCTTCCGTTTTGCAAGGTGAAGCGGCGACAACTGCGGCGGCATCCCAGATTTCAAAAGGTAATATCTTCCCGACCCGGCCATACTCCACTATTTTACAAACTGCCTGGGCCGCAAACGAACTGGCAGGATGCTGACGCACCAGATCAGAATATACCCAGGCCGCGGGCAGCCGGTTTCCAACAGATTTAAGTGCCCTTGAACCGTCCACACCCCGTTGCATTTCGACCTGACAAACACCGCCGCTGAACAACTCTTCGACGAGCGCGCCTTTTTCCCACAATTGTTTGTCCGGCGCCGGGGTGTTTTTTTTGATCTCCTGCCATTGCTGTTGCACCGCCAGCCGTTTGGAAACGCAAGCCATGTCAATCAGGCCAAGCCCGGAGTCGTCGGGTTCAAAATAATCGGGTTTCGCCTGCCGGAGCTTTTCGTAAAAAGCCGCATAGCGGTCAAGATCGCCCAGTTGGATGGAGTATTCCATTTGCCAATCGTAAAGTAATGGCAAGAGGTTTTCGGGCAATTGCGCTTCCAAACCCGGGAATTGGGTGTTCGATTTTTTCGCAAAATCGGGTTCGTTGTACAGGCGGCGCTGGAGCAAGTCGGGAATTTCCTCTAATGCTGTTTTTATGGATTGGTTGGTCGTTGCCCTAAAAGTTTGTTGAAGTGTTTGATAGCCCTGGATGAAGGTCGCTAGGTCCGGCGTAGTTGGCAGCTGCGCAGCTTCCATCAATTGTGTAAACTGCAACAGCTCGTCAAGCGATTGCGCCCCATCAAAAGGTACCCTTCTTTGGTCCAGCCACTGCTTGTTAAGGGCCATTATTTTCCCGCTCCGGTAATTGCATAAATAAAGCAGTGCGCTGTCCCGGCCAAGAAATTCCCATTCGCCCGGCACAGCCTGGGGATAACGATAAACCTGCCCATCGCGTTTATCAAACGCATACAGGCCGCCCTTGTAGTGGTTGTACCAGATATGGAACTTGTCGTGACAAGGTGGTTCCGAAAAGTCGCCGTACCCGGTTTCGTCGGGCAACTTGAACAAGTATTCCGAAGTCCGCCGGTTTTCCACATCGTATTTTTTGATCAGTTGGAAATCGACCTCTTCCCTGGATTCGTAGAGGCTCGCCCAGAAATAAGGGAAGTTGTAGGAAAAATTCACATCCGGGAAGCTGCGGATATCCATGGCTAAATACAGGCTGTCGGTGCCGTCGATGATCAGGGCAAATGACTGAGTTCGTACACCGACAATCCTGGTGACATCCGATACCTGAATGTTTGCCCAGCGTGCATCATTGCTTTTGGCGGGTACGAATACCCGTTGCCAGCCCGATAGCGGATCGGACTTTTGAGGTGCTCTTGTCGTCACGGCATGGGTTTGGAGGTCCAATATTTTTTTTTGAGCCGGGTTGTACAGTTGATTTGGCGCTCCCGGGAAAAAATAGGCGCCGATGAGGTTCAGGTCCGGAACATCAATGAGCTGATATTCGGCTACCGGGAAGGTAGTCAGGGCCTTAGGGTAGTCGTTGGGTTGGGCATAGGCCGGTGCGAATGCTGTGCAAACGGTAAGTTGCAGCAGGAGGGTTTTTAAGCGTGTCAATTTCTGCGAGTTGTGGAGGTAAGGTGTGCGTTGTTTGTAATTTTTTTACGCCGACTAGCAGTCGGCGTTACCCGAGGGTACACTCCAAACCAAGCTTCTGCATTTGCATGGCAAAATCCGAATCGGCGTTCACCTTGCGTTTTGCGGCAAAGGCCAGGGCATTTTTGTTGGTGTGGTCGAGCAGGCGCATTTTGAGCGCGTGTTTGCCTTTGTGGGCTTTGCACAGCTGATCGAGTTGGTCGAGCAGTTCGGGTGTGAGCAGTTGCAAGGGCACCTGCAGGGTCACGGAACTGATTTGGGAGCCCCCGATGGTTTCCAGCAATTCCACTTTTTCAGGTTTAAACTCAAACTCCTCGCTATTGTAGCGTTGGCGGTAGGTGCCGGTGATGAACAGACAGTTCCCTTCTTCGAACAGGTGTTTGAATTTGGCATAATCGCCACTGAACAAGGCTAACTCCAGGTTGCCGGAATAGTCGCTGATGGTGAAGCGTCCCCAGCCGGTACCGCGCTGGCTGATCCGGTGCTCGGCTTTGGTGACGAACCCGGCAACGTGTACTTTCTGATTTTTAAATTGATCGATGCGTTCGAGTCCGCAAGTGGTGAGGTTTTCTACTTCAAATTTATAGTCGTCCAAGGGGTGGCCACTCAGGTAAAGCCCGATGACGTCTTTTTCACGCTGGAGTTTGGTGAGCAGGTTCCAGGGCTGCACTTTGGGAATGGTAGGTTCGGGGATGCTCACGGTATCGGACAGGTCGCCGAACAGGGAATTGACCGACATGATTTTGTCCTCCTGGTATGCAGCGCCGTATTTGAGCAGGTGTTCGATGAAGGAATCGTATTTGTCGGAGGGGGCGAAGAATGTGGCTCTATGCAGGCCCAGCCCTGAAGGGCTGGGCTGAGAAGGGCTGGGCTGAGAAGGATTGGGCTGAGAAGGATTGGGCTGCGAAGCTGCCTCAGAGGATTTCTCCGCCCAGCCCTTCAGGGCTGGGGAAGCAGAAAATCCGTCAAAAGCCCCGCCAAACACCAGGCTTTCCATCACCCGTTTGTTCACCGTACGCAGGTTGAGCCGGCGCATAAAGTCGAAAATGTTTTCGAAGGAGCCGTTTTCGCGGCGCTCCTGAATAATGGATTCCACGGCCGATTCGCCAACGCCTTTGATGGCGCCCAGGCCGTAGCGGATCACGCCTTTTTTATTGACGGAAAAGTTGAGTGCCGATTCATTGATGTCGGGTCCTTTGACGTCGAGGCCCATGCGCTTGCACTCTTCGAGGAAGAAGGTGATCTTGTCAATATTGTTCTGCGAGTGGGTGAGCACGGCTGCCATATACTCCGCCGGGTAATGCGCTTTCAGGAAAGCCGTTTGGTAGGCCACGAAAGCGTAGCAGGTGGAGTGCGACTTGTTGAAGGCATACATAGCGAAGGCCTCCCAGTCGGTCCAGATTTTTTCGAGTTTGTCTTTTGGAAAGCCGTTTTTCGTAGCGCCTTCAATAAACTGGCCTTTCATTTTATCGAGCACGGCCTTGAGTTTTTTACCCATGGCCTTGCGCAGCACGTCGGCGTCGCCCTTGGAGAACCCGGCGAGTTTTTGCGAAAGCAACATCACCTGTTCCTGGAAAACGGTAATCCCGTAGGTTTCGGCCAGGTATTCCTCCATTTCAGGCAGGTCGTAAGTCACCTGCTGCCGTCCGTGTTTGCGCGCGATAAAATCGGGGATGTACTCCAACGGTCCCGGGCGGTAGAGCGCATTCATGGCGATCAGGTCGTCGAATTTATCGGGCTTGAGCTCGCGCAGGTATTTCTGCATACCGGCACTCTCAAACTGGAAGGTACCGTTGGTCGCCCCGCTTTGGTAGAGTTGGTAGGTCTTTTCGTCATCGAGCGGAATACTATCGATATCAATTTTTCGACCGTGGTTTTCCTCGATCATGCGCAGGGCATCGCGGATGATGGTGAGCGTTTTGAGCCCCAGGAAGTCCATTTTGATCACCCCGGCATCTTCGATGATGTTGCCCTCGTATTGCGTGATGAGCAGCTCGGTTTCTTTGGAGGCGCAAACCGGGATGATCTCGGTCAGGTCCTTCGGCGCAATGATGATGCCGGCGGCGTGGATGCCGGTGTTGCGCACCGAACCTTCAAGCACGAGCGCTTCGGTGAGCACCTCGCTTTCGTGTGTGCCTTCGGCGGTCAGGAATTCGCGCAGTTTTTTGATGTTCTCGATATCGTCGGGGCCAAGATTTTCCTTGCTGCGCAACGAGCCCTCGCCATCTATTGGGGCCTTGAGCACACGGTTGAGGGAGATGCCCGGTTTGTCGGGTACGAGTTTGGCCAGGGCGTTCGACTGGTCGAGCGGGAGATCGAGTACGCGCGCTACGTCTTTGATCGACATTTTGGCGGCCATGGTGCCATAGGTCACGATCTGGGCAACCTGTTGCTTGCCGTACTTTTCCACCACGTAGTCGAGCACTTTTTGGCGGCCCTCATCGTCGAAGTCGGTATCGATATCGGGCATGCTCTTGCGGTCGGGGTTGAGGAAACGTTCGAACAGAAGTTGATACTTGATCGGGTCGATATTGGTAATGCCGATGCAATAGGCCACCGCCGATCCGGCAGCCGAGCCCCGGCCCGGGCCGATGAACACACCGAGGTCGCGCCCGGCTTTGATGAAGTCGGCGACGATGAGGAAGTAGCCGGCGAAGCCCATCGTTTTGATGGTGTGCAACTCGAAATTGAGCCGCTCTTCGATCTCGGGCGTGATGTTTTTATAGCGTTCGCGGGCGCCTTCGTAGGTGATGTGGTACAGGTAGTCATCCTGACTGGTAAATTCTTTCGGGATGACGAAATTGGGCAGCAGGATGTCTTTTTTCAGCTTGAGGTGCTCGCATTTGTCCACAATCTCAAGCGTGTTGTCGAGCGTTTCGGGCAAGTCGTGAAACAACGCACCCATTTCAGCCTGTGTTTTAAAATAAAACTGGTCGTTCCAAAAGGCAAAGCGCCCGCCTTTCATCACCGTGCCTTCCTCCGCAAACTCGCGAATAGCCGGCGTGGCTTTTTTCTCGCCGGTGTTGATGCAGAGCAGAATGTCGTGTGCGTTCCAGTCTTTCTGATCGACGTAGTGGGAGTCGTTGGTGCAGATGGTTTTGACGTTGTATTCCTTCGCCCAGCGCAGCAACACTTCATTCACCTGGTCCTGCTCGTCCATCTGGTGGCGCTGGAGCTCGATGTAGTAGTCTTCGCCAAAAATGTTGTACCACCATTCAAATTCCTTCCGGGCTTCTTCCTCGCCTTTCCGCAAGATGGCCTGAGGAACCATGGCGCCAATGCAGCAGGTGGTAGCGATGAGCCCTTCGTGGTATTGGAGAATAAGTTCCTTGTCAATGCGGGGGAATTTACCGTACAAGCCCTCGATGTAACCCAGCGAGCAGAGCTTGACGAGATTTTTGTAGCCCTCCGGATTTTTCGCCAGAAACAACTGGTGGTAACGCCGGTCGCGATCTTCCTTGGTGAATGTTTTGCGGTGCCGGTCTTCCACTACGTAAAATTCGCAGCCCACGATGGGCTTAACGCCTTCGTGCTTGGCGGCCTCTGCCACAAATTGAAAAACGCCGAACATATTGCCGTGGTCGGTGATGGCCAGGGCCTTCATGCCGTCAGCAGCGGCCTTTTTATACAGCGCGGGGATGGCCGCGGCGCCGTCGAGGAGCGAATACTGAGTGTGGCAGTGCAGGTGTGCGAATGAGGGCATCCTTGTAATGATGAATGATGAGTGATAAATGATGAAGGGCGGGAAGGGAACGGTGTTGGGCAAATTTAAAACAAAGTGTGGGGAAATAATCTGTTGGATTCAGATTTATACAACAACTTTACCTACGTCTTTCCTGGCCCTAGGCCTGAAGCCCTGGGCTGAGAACGGAGGAAGCAATGTTTTAGGGTGAGTCTGAAAAATGGCGATAAGCCGGAAAAGGGCTCCAGAACAGGTTCCAAAATCTGAACTATATTTATCAGGCACTAAAGCAAAATAAGGAAATGGCCCATGCAGCCGGCCTATACGGGCTGATCAATTAAATGTTCCCCCTTCTTAGCCCAGGTCTTCAGGCCTGGGAAAAAAGAAAAGCAAAAAAAACATTTCCAATTTTCCCTGAACCATCCCAACCTTTGCGCCCAAATTCTACGGCCATGAAAGCCAAGCACTCTGCAACCGAAAAAATCAGCTTCGGCGCCCTGCTCGTCACCCTCGGCATTATTTACGGCGACATCGGCACCAGCCCACTGTATGTGATCAAGGCCATCATTGGCGACGATCCCATCTCCGAAATCCTGGTTTTCGGCGGGGTGTCCTGCGTGTTCTGGACCTTGGTGTTCCAAACCACCTTCAAGTACATCCTGCTTACCCTCATGGCCGACAACCACGGCGAGGGTGGCGTATTTTCCTTGTACGCGCTCGTGCGGCGGCTCGGCAAATTCCTGGTATTACCCACCATCCTGGGCGCTACCACCTTGCTGGCCGATGGCATTCTCACCCCGCCGATCTCGATCGCTTCGGCAGTAGAGGGGTTGGAAACGGTGGTGCCTGGCCTGCCCACGGTATTTATCGTGGTTGTCATCTTGTCGGTGCTGTTCTTTTTTCAGCGCTTCGGCACACAAAAAGTGGGTGCGGCTTTCGGTCCGGTCATGTTGGTATGGTTCAGCATGTTACTGGTGCTGGGTTTGGCGCAGATTGTAAAGTTTCCCGACATCGTACGCGCACTCAGCCCGCACTATGCCGTGGTTCTGCTCACGCATTACCCGGGTGGATTCTGGTTGCTGGGCGCCGTATTTCTCTGCACTACCGGCGCCGAGGCGCTCTACTCCGACCTGGGGCACTGCGGGCGCCGCAACATTCGCATCAGTTGGATTTTTGTAAAAACCTGCCTGATTGTCAACTACCTGGGGCAGGCGGCCTGGCTGATGCACCAGGGCGACCCTGTGCTTGGTGAGCGCAACCCGTTTTACGAGATCATGCCCGGTTGGTTTCTGCTGCCGGGCATTGCCATTGCCACGGCGGCAGCCATTATTGCCTCGCAGGCGCTCATCAGCGGCTCGTTTACGCTGATCAATGAAGCGGTATCGCTCAACTTCTGGCCCCGCGTCACCGTGCGTCAGCCTACCGAGCAAAAGGGCCAGATATACATCCCGAGTGTCAATACCCTGCTCTGGGTTGGCTGTGTGGCCATGATCCTGTACTTCCAGGACTCCAAACACCTGGAGGCGGCCTACGGCTTTTCGATCACCGTGGCCATGCTGATGACTACCATCCTGCTCGCTTATTTTTTATTTTTTATCAAAAAATGGAACATCTGGCTGGTGGGCGGTTTGTCGCTGCTTTTTCTGACCATCGAAAGCTCGTTTTTTATCACCAACCTGCCGAAACTCTTCCACAATCCTATGGGTTTGCTGCCGCTGGCGTTCATTGCCCCCACGATGTATGCCTGGTACTATGCCCGGAAGGTGAACAACCGGCTGGTGCATTTCGTAGACCTGAAAAAATATATCCCGATGCTCCGGGAATTAAGCGAGGACGATGTTATTCCAAAGTTTTCCACGCACCTGATCTACCTGACCAAAGCCAACCGGAGCCAGCAAATTGAGGAGAAAATTGTCAAATCTATTTTTTCCAAAAAACCTAAACGCGCCGACGTCTACTGGTTTTTGCACCTCAACCGCACCGATGACCCCTACACACTCAATTATGAGGTCAGCGAACTGCTCGACGACAAGGTGATCCGGATCGATATCAATATTGGTTTTCGCCTGCAACCACGTACGGAATTGTATTTCAAAAAAATCGTGCAGGATCTGGTCAAGAACCGCGAACTCAAGTTGCACATTCGTCCCGACGGCTCTACGCGTTACAACCCGGAGCCGGATTTTAAATTCGTGGTGATCGAAAAATTCCTTTCCGTGGAAAATGAATTTGAACTTCGGGAAAGCCTGCTGCTTAACGCCTATTTTTTTCTGAAACGCTTCAGCCAGTCGGATGAGAAAGCGTTCGGGCTCGATCGCAGCGATGTGGCTGTGGAACATGTGCCGCTGGTGTACCACCCGGTGAAAGGGTTGAAGCTGAAGCGGCGGAAAGGATAGGTGTCGATCAGTTGTACTCGGGGTTGTGTCAAAAGTCTTTAGGAAAAATTTCCCGCCGTAGATTGTTCGTTTTTACCGCGGAGACGCGGAGAATCATTCTTTGCGCCTTTGCACCTTGGCGGTGAAAAATTTGTCGCATTTTTTGCGAGTAACCCTTTTGACACAACCCCGAGTAGGCAATGCCTCAGCCTTTCAAAACCTGTAAATCAAACGAAAATCCCGGCAGTACATCTTCCCCGGAAAGTGCCCGGTCAAAACCCAGGATTTCCTCCACTGTTCCGTTTGAGCGGTATATCCAGGCGGTTTTCGTTGCCGGGTCGAGCAACCAGGCCAGCCGCACGCCGTTGGCCATCCAGCTATCGGTCATTTTTGTTTTAAGCGATTGAAGATCGTCGGACGGGCTGCGAATTTCAACAACAAAATCAGGGACGATTTCGGCGAAGGATTTCCGTTCGGCAGCGGAGAGTTGGGTTGTTTTTTCCAGGGAAATCCAGGCGGCATCGGGCATGCGTTTTTCGCCGTTGGGCAGGATGAAAAGCGTAGCTGAGCTAAAAGTTTTACCCGTTTCAGTCTGGCGGTTCCAAATGCCGAGTGAAACCATCATTTCGCTTTCAAAATTTCCGGAGTCAAAGGATACGGGAGGCATAATGAGGATATTTCCGTTTTTGTCTTGTTCGATGCGCAAGTCGGGGTTTTGCCGGCAAAAGGCAAGGAATTCAGCCTCCGACATGGGTGGCCGGGCATCCTGTACTTCCCAGCCGTCGAAGCGGATACTGATGTTGGTTGTTTTTTCCGGTGTAGCGGTTTTTGCGGTACGCGCCTCCATATTTTTGCGTTTAGTGTTGGTAAAAATACGGCATTTTTCAAAAAAAGTGTGGCATGTACTTCCGGACCATTTTTGGTTTTTTCGCGCATTTTGCTTGGGTTGCTTTACTGACCCTTCTGACCCAAATCGGTGGATTAGTCTGGCTTTTGGCATTACCGGTGGCATATTTCCTGCGCCGCAAATGGCCGTTGCGCGGGTTGACCTGGCTGGCTTTTATCTGTATGTATTTTGCCGGCTCCGTGTTTGTCGTGCCACCCTGGCCTGACTCAACGGCCGGGTGCCGATGCCCGTTTTCAGCAATCAGCAACTTCGCCCTGAGAGCCTGTGGTTTTGCCTATTGAACCGGCATTACGTGCGGCCGGATTTGCGTCGGGCCCTCGAGGAAGTGGCACTGCAAATGCAAAATCAATTTCCCGGCAATGCAATTTGGTACCTGGATGCAAACTTTCCGTTTATTAACGGTTATCCATTGAACCCCATTTCAGTCATAATGACGGTAAAAAATTGACCTGAGTTTTACTGGACGCAGGCTGAGTCCGGAATGCCGGTGGACGCCAATCCCTCGCCGTTTGGCTATGGTTTGTATGCCGATCCCTTCCGAACGAACGCGATTATTCGGCCGAGTGCAAACAAAAAGGCTATTGGTACATCGACCTCGATGGCAGTATTGCCGCACCGTTTATTTCGAAAAAAAACTACCGTTTTGATGGCGAACGAACCCGTGAGCTCCTGCGTTTGCTGGCGGAGCACCCTGCCATCCGGCGCATTTTGGTACAGCCGCATTTGAAGCAGCGCCTGGGCTTGTCCGCCTTCGGCAAACTTCGTTTTCAGGGCTGCAAAGCGGCCCGGCACGACGATCATGCGCATGTGGAATTGCGGTAGTCGCTGACCATACTCATCCTATTCCCTGACCCATATTCTGGTAATTCTCGTAATAAAGCTTTAAGCTTTGCCTCGAAAATTGATTTCTGGCGGGCATTGATCCGCTTTCACTAAATTTTACGGACCGGAGGTCCGTTTTACATGAACACAAAAACGATCGCGCTCCTTTGCAGCGCACTGCTGTTTCTGCTCGGCCAATCGTTTGCCCAAACAGACAAGGCCTTGCTGCACGAACTCGCCCAGGAAAATAAAAAATCTGTCGACGCCCTCGTGCTGTATCCTGAAGACGCCCGGCTCGCTATTCTGGAAGCTTCCAAGTACCCCGAAGTACTGATCAAAATGCAGAGTGTCCGGGAAAAAACCGGCGCGGCTTTCCGCACGCTGATTGAAGATTTTCCCCGCAACACGCAGGAAATGTTTTTCGACCTTTCCCGCTTCCCGGACCTGATCCCCAACCTGATCGCGCATCAAAATGACCGCTCGGCTATGCGCCGGGATTTGGATGTGCTGCCCGACGCCAAACGCCCGGATGCGCTCGAAGTGGTAGACCGGCACATGGCTACGCTCATCCGGATCGATGCGTTGAACCGGACTGCCCGGGGGGCTTTTGACCAACTCATCGCCGGCTATCCGGCGCCTGCCCAACAGGCTTTTCAAACCCTGCTCGGCTTGCCCGAGGTGATCGATATCCTGAATGAAGATTTGCGGTTTACGGTGCTCGTCGGTGATATTTACCAGGAAGACCCGGCCTGGGTGATCCGCAAAACGGACTCGCTCAACCTGGTGGTCGCCCGCGCGCAGGCGCAGGAGTTGGACTCCTGGCAAAATACCCTGGAAAACGACCCGCAAGCGCGCCAGGAATTACAGGCCGCCGCGCAGGAATACGCCGATGCCAACGGCTATACCTACACCGATGAAGTGTACGACATTGTTCAGGATGATCTTTACGCCGAGGATAATGCTGCACCTGAGGTAGTTTACGTCGAGCGGTATTACCAGTACAATTACCCGTATTGGTTTGGCTACCCCTGGTGGGCGCCCCAACCCTGCTGGCGTCCGTATCCCTACTGGTGGTACTGGGGCTTTTATCCGTATCATTCCACGGTTGTGATCGTACAATTTCCGTCGTACCATTTCATGCACTGGTATTTCGACTACCCGCGCCACCATCACACGTACAACCACCTTTCCACGCATTTTGTCAACCACTACTACGGTCACCGGAATTCCGGCTCTACGATCAGCATGGGAGTTGGCAACTGGCGTGATCAGAATCGGACCATCGTTTCCGACGAGTGGTTAAGCGATAAAAGCCGTTTGCCGGCCCGACTGAATGAATACGCTCAGTTTGAGCAGCAACGGGATAAATACAATGTGAAAAATCCTGCACGTACCCTGACGCAGGAAGAGTTTTTGCAAAAAAACGAGCGCCAGTACCCGGATCTGGCCCGTTCGCGTGCGCAGGCACAAACTGAAATCCAGCGCGACCGTGCCGAATCGGAACGGCAACGCGCCGACTGGGCCCCCGCCCGGGTTCCTGAAAAACCAACCCAGGAGCCTGCTCCTGCACGCGTACCCCAAAC
This sequence comes from Lewinellaceae bacterium, assembly GCA_020636075.1. Classification (GTDB taxonomy): domain Bacteria; phylum Bacteroidota; class Bacteroidia; order Chitinophagales; family Saprospiraceae; genus M3007. Next base: position 74,743 of record JACJYO010000006.1, read on the forward strand.
CGAACCGCCGCAGCGCGCGCCGGTAACCCCGCCCGCTGTTCCACCCCGAGTGAAACAGCCGGAGAAAAACCAGCCTGCTGAACAGCCTGCCAAACGCCCTGAACGCCCGGCTACCCAACCGGCCCGTATCCCGGATATTGATAAAGCCCGGGACTACCACCGCGAAAAATGGCAGGAACCCAAAAAGACCGTTCCGCAAGCCCGGCCGGTTCCGGCAACGCCGTCCAAACCGCGTACAACGCCAGCCCCAAAGCCGAAAACGGAAAAACCCCGGCAGGCTCCGGAGCCGAAGAAACGATCGGGTGGGGGATAATGGGGCATAGTGCTATTCAATTCGTCCTACGGCTACAGGCCGTAGGACGAATTGCACTGGCCTTTCGTGTATTGAATTTGCCTGCAGATACTTCGGCCAATAATTTTGGCTAACTAGAAAATACAAATGCATAATTATGAAAACAATGAATCGTTGGGCAGGCCTTTTAATGGTCCTGTCCATTTTTTTGCCGCAGCTCCAAGCTGCAACCATCCTCACCGGCAAATCGGTGGAGGTGACCAATCCAATTGAAGGGAATGTGTATGCCGCGGGCGGTCAAATCCGGATTTTAGCCCCGATCAATGGCGACCTCACGGCCGGAGGTGGTGAGATCACTGTACTCGACACGATCCGCCGCGATGTGATTGTTGGTGGTGGCCAGGTGCGCATTGAAGGTGTTGTCGGCGACGACTTGCGTTGCGGTGGTGGCAAAGTGTGGCTGTTGGGGGATGTGTATGGCGACGTGGTTGTCGGCTCCGGGGAGCTCGAGATAGGCCGCAATGCAGTGATTCACGGCGACCTGGTGGTTGGCGGCGGCGAGGTCCGGATGTATGGCCGGGTAATGGGCGCCGTCATTATGGCAGGAGGCCGTATCGATTTTGAAGGCGAAGCGGAAAAAGAAGCGAAAGTTCGGGGGGGCGAGATCACTATTGACGGCATATTCAGGGGGCCTGTTGAACTTGCAGCCACGGAGTTGAAGCTGGGCCAGCGCGCCGAATTTCACGAAACAGTGCGCTACTGGCGCCCCAATGGCGAGATGGATTTTGGGAGCAGTCTGCGCAATGGCGCCCGTGCGACCTACGACACGTCGTTGAAGCAGGATGTGGACTATGAGAAAGACTGGTTTTCACGCGGATTTTCATTTTTCAGTATTTACCGACTGCTGGCCGGCGCCTTGCTGATCGTGGTGTTGCTCCTGCTGTTTGAACGCTTTTTCCAGCGCAGCGCCGAAGACCTGCCCGGCCAATGGCTCAACCGCTTTGGCATGGGGATGCTGTACCTGATCGGTTTGCCGGTGGCGGTGATCTTCTTGTTGATCACAGTGATTGGTATCCCGTTCGGCCTGTTCGCCCTGCTGTTTTACATCTTCACCCTGGTTTTTGCCCCGGCACTTACAGCAACGGTGGGTGCAAATGTCCTGGAACAAAACCGTGGGTTATCCTGGACGAAAGGGCAGCGGATTTTGGTAGCATTGGGTATTCTGGTACTGCTGCGTTTGCTGAGCTGGGTGCCGGTGCTCGGCTGGCTGGCAGTGCTGGTGCTGGTGAGTATTGCTTTTGGCAGTTTGTTGAAGGTGACGCTCACACGGCAGACTGCTTGATTACGGATTACGGAGTGCGGAGTGGTGCACCATTCCGGAATATGGTTGATTGCACTTTTTCAAATATTTCAATAGTGCCAACCATTTCACTCAACGGCATGGTGAACCAATCCGCACTCCGCACTCCGTAATCCGTAATCAAAGATCCGCCGCGCTCCGCTTCTCAAATTCCTGTAAGTCCGCCGCACCGCCTTCCGTGTCGCCGAGTTCCTTGCGCACATTGCCGCGGGCGCGGTAAGCCCGGGTAAATTCGGGGGCCAGTTCAAGCGTTTTGTTCAAGTCGTCGAGTGCCTCTTGCCAACGCTTGAGATTTACGAGGGTAAGGCTACGGTTGTACAGGATTTCCGGGTCGTCCGGGTTCTTTTCCAGGTATTTATCCAAATCTTCCAGCGAGCGTTCGTATTGTTTGGCAATGCCAAGCAGCCCCCCGCGGAATTTATAGGCATCCGTCAAATCCGGATTGATCCGCATGGCCTTGCTGAAACTTTCGAGGGCGCCCTTCATATCGCCTTTGTCGCCGTAGTCCATGCCTTTCCAGAGGTAAGCCTTGCCAAAATTGTCGCCCTGATGTTCTACTGCGGTATCGATCAGCACCTGCGTGTCGCGCCAGTCGCGGATGCGGCTTCCACTGATCACCAACCAGAAAAGTCCGAGCGCCGCCAAGGCAATCCAAAGGCGTTCAGCCAATTTGGGGTTTTTGTCCTTAAGAAAAGCAGGCAATCCAGCCAGCAGTGCGAATATGCCCAGCATAGCCAGGTAATTGTACCGGTCGCCGCGCAACTCAAAAGTGCCCACGGTATAAAACGGCAGGCTCAGCACGATATTTACCAGGTAAAACAGTACACCGCGGAACACGAAGGGCGCCGTATTTCGGCTGCGCCAAACAAGGCCGAGGATTAGAGCCAATACCACCGGTGCGGCATAGTACGTCCAAGGCCAACCGCCGGTAGCTGTTTTTTCAAAGGGATACCAAATGCTCAATCCCAGGGGAAGCAAAATTTTTGTCCAGTAAAACAGCACCGTATGGGAAGCCATGAGGGCGCGATCGAACAGCGAAAACCCGCCGGCCAGACTGTCGCCGGGGTGCCCGGCTTGAGCCCGGGAGTAAAAGGCTAACAAGCCAAAACCAAGGGCCAGCACAAAAAACGGGGCTTTTTCAAGGACAGCCTGGCGGCTCAGCCATGCCCGTTTTAACCACAGGTCGACAACAAGCAGGGTGAGCGGCAAGGCTACGGCAGTGGATTTGGACAAGCAGGCCAGCACAAAAAAGCCAAGTGCCATCCAGTAGGTTTTGCTCCAGGGTTCTTGTTCGGTTTGTCGAACATACGCATTGAGTGCGAGCAGGGAAAACAGGGCAAACAAGGGCGTGCTGAAGGCCGCAATCCAGGAGACAGCCTCCACTTGCATGGGGTGGATCGCAAAAAATAACGCAATGAAAAAGGCAACCGTTGTATTGCTTTCCAGCCGGTGAAACAGCCGGAAAACCAGCACGACATTGGCCGTATGCACCGCCGCACTCAACAAGTGATACCAAAACGGCGCACCGCTGCCCAATGCTTGAGCCAGTGCATAGCCGAGCCAGGTGATCGGGGCATACATGCCGAGATTGAACTGGGTAAATATTTTCAGTGAAAAATCGCGTACAGCCGGGTTGTTGACGGTGGCGGAGTGATCGTCCATAGCCACCATGGGGTTGTTAAACCCGGTTGCGAACAAAATGAATGCGATCCCGGCAGCTACCCAGGGCATCCAGCGCTCCGGAGTTGATTGCGTAGCAGTCGTTTTTTTGCTTTTTGCGGCGTAGGTCTTTTTTGTCGTGCGTTTTGCCATGTTAACCTCTGATTTGCGGCGCGAAAATACAGTTTAATAGGCATTACCGGCATTGCATCATCGAACGATGGCTGCAATGAAAATTGAATGTACCTTTGCGGCGCTTCCGGCCGGGCCGTAGCAGCGAAATGGCCGGAGCGCTTATCCAAACACATACTCGCCTGATTTTTTAGCCTTCCGGTGGGTAAAAAACATCAATCACTCAACCTTACAAGCACGCCATGAGCATGAAAAAATCCTCCCTGCTTTTAACCCTTTCTTTCCTGTTGACTGCCTGCGTTTTGCAAGCCCAATACACCGGTCCGCGTCTGTTTTTGGACGTTCCGTCTTTTTATTTTCACACGCCGGACGTTGAAAATACCGGCCATCGCCTGGGCGCCGGTCTGGATGTTGCCATGAACGTCGGTACCCACTGGAGTGTCGCCCGCCTTGGATTGGGCACTACGTTCACCTTTGATCCGGGTGCCGAAGATTTTGATAAAACAACGCTGTGGGGCCCGGCCACCTACCTGGAAGCCGGCGCCGGTTTGTACCGCACCAATGGCAACCAGTGCGCCAAGAGCAAACAAAGCGCCTTTACCGCTATGGGTAAAGTCGGTATGCGCTACGATTTTAATGAAAAAGCCGTGAAAAGAGCCGATGGCGCCGAACCCCAGCAATTGGATTTTACCCTGGGTGTTGAACTGGGTTATTTTTACATCCGCGATGTGTTTCGCAACATGGATTTTGTAATCAGCGGAAACTACCACACCCGGTCCAAAGCGATTTCCGCCAATGTAGGTTTTAAGTTTTTCCTGAATTTGCGGGCTTAAGTTTGTTCGCAGTTGAACAACTTTAGATCAGTACAGAAAAACATGAGTCATCCCGAATTTTTCAGTTTTGAAAAATTCGGGATTTTTATTTCGTGAAAAATGCAAGTGATTGATAATGTACTTGGGACCCGGAGGTGCGCTCCGTGAGCCACCTCCGATTTCGCAAAATCAGGATTTGCATAAGGCCGGTCTACACCTTTGTGTATCAATCCGTTAAATAAAACATGAGTCACCCCAAAAATTCGAGATGACCCATGTTTTTGTAAAAACCTGCGGGTACGCTCTACTGATTCTTGACTATTTTTTTGATACTTACGGCATTTCCGCTCTGTACCGAAATCAGGTAAATTCCGTTAGCCAGGCCGGATAAATCCAGGGCGTCTGCCTGCGTGCCGGCATCCCATTTCCAGCTGCGCAATTGCTGCCCGGCCAGGTTTGTCAATCCAATTCGGGCATTCGAGGGCAATGGCTTGGTCAGTCGCAGGAATACCTGCCCTGAAGTTGGGTTGGGCGCCAGGAAAAAATCCAGCGTTGCATCGGCGGCATCGGTACCAAGTGCAAACGGTGCGATCCGGAATGTATCGGCCAGCAGGCCGCCTTCTCCATCGGAGACGCTAAAGCGAAACTGATCAGCGAGGCTTCCGGTGCCGTAATCGAAATACCGGATCGCGCCGTTGTCGATGTCGGCCTGGCTAAACTGATCACCCACTTTCAGGGCGCCGGCCCAGGCGCGTTGCAGTTCGCCGTGCACCGGTGTGCTCATAAGGGTGAAAATCAGACTGCCCGGCCCGGTGTCGGCGTCTTCAGCCAGCAACAGGTCGGTGGAAATCGGGGCGTTGCTGCCCGGGGCCAGTTGCAGGGCATTGTTGTTTATGAGTACCGGTGGGTTGAGCGCGATATCGGAACAAAATTCGATGGCAAAACCGTTGATCTGTCCGCCCGAGCTGGTGGTTTTGTCTTTTACGCGCAAAATCCAGTCGCCGGCGGCATCCTCGCCCTGAAAGTCACTCAATTTCCCTTCCGGGCGGTAGGGGTTGCCGTTTTGCGGAGGCGGGCAGCCGAAGGCATTCGGTGCGGCATCTTCAAATCCGAGTCTGAAGTTTCCGCTGTAACTGCCGCACTTGTTTTCAAACAAGAACACTTCTTTGCCGCCAGGGCTTATGATGGACGCCGAGAGGTCTTTGAAAAACTGGTGGTTGCCTTCAAAATTTTTTACTTTCAATTCGCTGATCGGGCCGCCGGCAAATACTTTTATTTTGGATTCCACGGTGGGTGTTCCGTTAGCCGTGATAGGTTTGGGTACGTCGGTGCTTTCGAGCGCCAGGCAGGTTTTTGCTGCTGTTGAAAATACGAAAGGCTCGGTCCAGGTACTGGCGCCGCAGCTGTTCACCGGCCTGATCCGCCAGTAGTACACGCGGCCTTCGTCGAGTGCGAGGTTCCATTGCAGCGAATCCACCTTCAGACCGGTGTACGATTTGAAAATAGTAGCCGGTTCAAATGCCGGGTTGGTGGCCAATTCCACATCGTAGCTGTTGGCATCGGCAGCGCCGTTCCAGCGCAACAGGGGCCAGCGGCTAACGCCTACGCTTCCATCTGCCGGGAGCAGGTTTTTTACCGAAGAAAAATCGTTTGAAACGAGCGTGAGCCGCAGTGTTGCCGTTGCCGTATCGCCGTTTGAAACAGCTAAAATCGTCATGGAATATTCGCCTTCGGACAAGCCTGCCGGGAGGTCGATGTCGAGCATTGCGGTGCCGTCGGCGGCCAGTTCGTCGGCACTAAGGCTGGCTGTTGCACCGGCCGGAACGTCGGTAAGGCTCAGGCTGATGGGGCCGCCCAGGTTTTCCCAGGCATTGGCGGAGATGGTTGTGGAAAAACTGGCCGGCAGGCAAATTGTGGCGCGGTTAACTTCGGTGCAAATTGAAAAATCCTTGCCGGGTAAATGGCCCAGATCGTATTCCCAGATACCGCGGCCATAGGTGCCGGCCCGCAGTTTGCGCGATGATTTTTGCAATTCAAGGTCGCTCACTACGGTGATCGGCATGTTTTGGTTCATGCCTACCCAATCGCTCATGGTGCTTTTCCGGTACCAGACGCCCAGGTCGTTCCCTACAAAAAGGGTGAAGCTGCCATCAGCGGCCAGGTCGAGGTACAGGGTGTTGGTGGGTACATTGGGGAGCGATCCGGAAATGTTGGTCCAGTTGACACCGCCGTCGTCGGAGCGGAATACTTTATTGCCGGCGCTGAAGGTTCCACGGGTGATGTACAGCACCTCCGGCTTTTCCGGGTGCACGGTAATCGAGGTGATATTGGCAGAATTGGGTACGGAGTGGGTGGTCCAGTTGGCGCCGAGGTTGGTAGTTTTATACAAAACGGCATTATTGGAGGTGTAAATCGTATTGGGGTCAGAGGGGGCAATAGTCAGGGCATCCAGCTTGGAATTGGCGTTGCCGGTGAGGTTGTTGCTGATCTTGGTCCAGGAGGTGCCGCGGTTGGTGGAGCGATACACATCGGCGTAGCCCAGCACGATGGCGTTGGGATTTTGGGGGTCGAGTTGATAGGGCGCCACCCAGGATCCGTTGAGGTCGTGGTCGGGTGTTTGGCCGGGCAGGTTATTGCTGATGCGGTAGCCGGTGTCGTTTGTCCAGCGGTCGAGGGAGCGGTACAGTTGGCCGTAGATGTACGTTGTGTAAATTATGTCGGCGTTTGTGTAATCAATGGCCACTTCCATGGCATCGCCGCCATTGGTGGGTTCCCATTCGCCGGGGGCAACGCGTTTTCGACCGCCATTATCCTGCGTTCCACCGATCATGAATAGCTCGTCCGTTTGTGCCACGGCAATGTGGTAAAACTGGGTAATGATCAGTCCGTTGGACAGTTCCTGCCAGTCGTCGGCCTGTTCGTCGTAGCGCCAGATGCCGCCGTCGTTGCAAAAGAAAATCCGGTTGCTCACGGGTTGCCAGGCCACATTGCGTTGGTCGGCATGTACCACCGGATCTGCGGTGCCGCCATGCCAGTGGCTGGCTTTTACCCAATTGTTGCCCTGGTCGGAGGAGCGGTGCACGTTTACGCCACCGCAATAAACCTGGTTGGCATTGGTCGGGGAGAGGATGAGCACATCGCTTTCGGGGCAGTCTTGGCGGCTTTCAAAGGTCTGTCCGCCGTCGGATGAATAGAAAAACTTGCCGGTACCACCAGAAATACACATAGCAGCGATCACGTCCGGGTTGGCGGGGCTTACCGATATCCGGACCCGGTTGTTGGGAAGCCCAAAATTGCTGAGTTGGTTCCAGTTGATGCCGCCGTCGGTGGATTTGTAAATGTTGCTGGTTGTTCCGGAAGTGTAGTAGGCGGCGTAAACGATATCGCCGTTGCCCGTGTGGAATTCCAGGTCGGAATAGCTGCCCGGGCGTACCAGTGTCCAGGTATCGCCGCCGTCATCGGTACGCCAAAGGCCGTTGCTGGCGGCGACGATCAACACGGCGGGATCTTTCGGACTTTGGGCCATTTGGTATACGGTTATGTTTTGCGTGAGCGACCAGCTGAGGCCGGTTGGCTCCCAGTTGTGTCCGCCGTCGTATGATTTGTAAATCCCGGTGTAGAAAATTGCGCCGGCGTAGTCGCCATTGGCCAGGTACAGGATTTCGGGATCGTTGTGGTCGACAACCAGGTTTGAGGCGCTGTTGTAAGGTAAACCCTCGCTGATAGGCATGTAGGTGACGCCGCCGTCGGTTGTTTTCCAAACGCCACCGCTTTGCCCCCCGACGTAGTAGGTGTTTGGGTCGGTGGGGTGGAAGGCAATGGATGTGGTGCGTCCCATACCGCTGTACCCGCCGGTGCAAGTGGTTTGGGAGATCATCTGCCAACCGCAGTCCTGACTTGCGTTGCGATTTTGAACGCCGGCTTTATTTCCGCTGAATTTGCGCAAGTTGGCCAGGGGGCGGATGTCGGGGAAAGTCCCGTCGGGATTCACCCGGGATTCCCAGAACCATTTCCAACGGCTGAACTGGTTGTAGGCCGAGCCTTCGTCTTCGGGTTCTTCGGATTCGGCTGTTTCCGGCCGGGATTTTTCTTGTTCAAAAAGGCGCTCGGCATCGGCGCAGATTTCAAAGAAATTGGCGTTGTCGCGTTGCAGGAGTTGTTTCCAATCATGCATTTCCTGAGCAGGCAGCGTGATGTACAGGCAAGCCTGAAGGAGCAGGGCGAGTGGGAGTTTTAATTTCATGGTAAACACGGAAATAGCCTGGGCGGCAAGTAATTTTGGTAATGATGTATGGTGAGTGATAAATGATAAATATCCGATTCAACAAGGTGGCCTAGCTTGAATTCGGCACTCAAATTTTGGTACTGTCGTTAGATTTTTTTCTGAAATTCCAAAGGTAGGTTGAATAGGAATGCTGCGATGTGGGTTATTGGGGTATTGCCTTGGGCAGACAAAACTACGCAGGTTTGTCGAGCTGCCAACGCCAGATTGTTCCATCTTCGGGGTCAACAACTTCTTCGATAAAAACAAAATTCAGTTTGCGCAGCACTTTTACCGATGCATTTTCTTCGGCGAGGGTATGCGCCAGCACGGTTTTTACCGCCTCATGTGCAAATGCACGGTCGACCAAAGCATTTGCCACTTCGGTAGCCAGGCCGCGACCCTGATAAGCGGGAGCGATTTCGTACCCAATTTCGACAAAACCATCCGGGTCGGGTACGCCTTTAAAACCGCAGGTACCAATCAGACGGTGATCGTTCTGGTGGATGGTTAGGAAACTCCACCATCCGAGTTGGTCGGGGTGTTCGAGCAGGAAGTCGCGCATCCAGGCCATGGCTTCGGGGAAGTGCATCCAGTTATCGGCCAGGTCAACACCGCCGAGTTGGCGCGACAGGGTAGCCCAGTCTTCCGACACGACAGCATCAAGCGTCGGGAAGCCGGCGGGCACTAGTACTAAATTTTGGGTACGGATGGGCGTCATTTAGAACATACGCGGAACCTGGAGGGTAGTTCCATGAGAAAGAATGCAATGGTGGCAAAAATAACAATAAATGCGGTTTTGGAGCATCTATTCCCGCTTTAGCAGGAGAACTTCTGTCGGTTTTTACCGGTTGGGTGAAAAAAATTTGTACTTACCCGTAAAGTTTCGACTTTAGCGGCTGAATTGTGCGGTGCAAATCTTTGCCCGGGCAGTTAACCAATCAGAAGCTAATCCATTCTATTGTATGAACGACGCCGACTGTTTTTAAGCAGTCGGCGTTTTCTTTTTTGTTAAGAATTGCGGTGATGGCCAAATTTTCTATTTGACTGGAAACTATTTCTTGCTGTCACCAGTTTTTTGTTTGGAATACATGTAGTATTTCACCTTCCCAATTCTTGATGCTTTATGTTGGTTCGCCTGTATTACCATTGGAAAAATTCGTACATGGGCATACCTGCCCGGATCTGGTTTTTATCGTTGATCAGCCTGGTCAACCGTTGCGGTGCGATGGTTGTGGTGTTCCTTACAATTTACCTGACCAAAAGCCTGGGATATGGTATTCCGGAAGCCGGTTATGTGTTGGGTTGCTTTGGCGCAGGAGCGTTATTGGGAGGCTATCTTGGAGGTAAGTTGACAGACCGGTTTAGTTATTACAAGATCATGTTGTGGAGCCTGGTGTTAAACGGGCTGATGCTGGTGGTGTTGATCTGGATCCGGAACTTTTGGCTGATGTGTGGCGCGGTGTTCCTGATGAGTGTGCTGGCAGATATTTTTAGACCGGCCAACTCGGTTGCTATTGCGCGGTACAGTACCCCGGAAACCCGCACGCGTTCGATCTCGTTGTACCGCATGTCGGTCAACCTGGGTTGGGCGGTAGCGCCAGCCTTGGGGGGCCTGCTGGTCGGTTTGGGCTGGCACTGGATGTTCGTTGCCGACGGATTTACCTGTATCGGCGCTGCAGTGCTGCTTTGGATTTTTATTGCGCCCAAGCCGGCTGCGAAAGCAGAACATACTCCGGCTGCACTGCCGTCCAAGGCTGCAGTAACACCTTACCGCGACCGGAATTTTGTGCTGTTCGCCCTGCTGACCATCCTGAATGCTATGGTGTTCATGCAGTTTTTGTGGACAGTCCCGCTCTTTTTTAAGGAAGTATATCGTTGGGATGAATCGACGATCGGCCTAATTGCCGCTATTAACGGCTTGATCGTTTTTCTGGTGGAAATGCCGATGATTTACAGGATTGAGCGGAAACGCACCCGTTTGCAGTTTGTCCGGTTGGGTTTGGTGCTTTACGCGTTTTCCTATCTGGCATTCTTGCTGCCGCCGGGTGGTTTGGTGACTGCTCTGGTATTCATTGTCGGGCTGTCGTTCGGAGAAATGTTTGTCATGCCATTCAGCACCAATTTTGTATTCGATTATGCTACCAAAGGCAGTGCGGGAACCTACATGGGAATGTACAGTATTTCCTATTCATTGGCGAATATTGTTGCTCCGTTGCTTGGTACGCATGTGATTGCCTGGTGGGGGTTTCAGGTGCATTGGACCATTACAGCCGTGCTGGCGCTGGGAAGCTGGATCGGCTTTTGGCTGCTGGAACGGCGAACGGGCGGCTGAACAGACGGTCAAAATGTAAAAGTCAAAATTTGAAATGTAAAAATCCAAAGGGAGATCGTACCGGCCTTCGGCCACCACCATTTTCCTTTGGACTTTTATGTTTTAGATTTTACATTTTAAATTTAAACGCCCCACTCCAATACCACGCCGGCATACACCAGGCCGCCACCGAAACCAATCAACATCAGTTTGTCACCTTTTTTGACCTTGCCTTCTCGCAGGCCGCGGTGCAGTGCCAGCGGAATAGAGGCCGAGGAGGTGTTGCCAAACAGGGTAATGCTTTCAAGTGTTTTTTCAAGCGGAAAGCCCGACTGCGAGCAAAGTGCTTCGATGATGCGCAGGTTGGCGCTGTGCGGAATAAACCAGTCGATGTCATTCAGTTTCAGCCCAGCGCGTTCGGCGAGTTTAGGCATTTGAGCGGAAACCGTATTTACAGCCCATTTGAATACCGCTCGTCCGTTTTGGTGGATCTTGTTGTCGGTAATAATATCCTGACCGTTGATCTGTTTGCGCATATGCGACATGTAAAGGTCCTTGCCGCCATCGCCCTGGCTACCGGTTACGCCGGCAAGGATATTGCCTTTGGGGGCTGCTTCCACGAGCACCACGCCTGCACCGTCGCCAAACAGTATGCAGGAAGTACGGTCTTCAAAATTGGTGAACTTCGAGAGGGTTTCTGCGCCGAAAACGAGCACTTTGCGGTGGGTGCCGGCTGCAATCAGGCCGTTAGCCAACATGATGCCGTAGGCAAAGCCCGCGCAAGCGGCCGCAATGTCGATGGCGCCGGCATGGTGGAGCCCCAGTTTTTCCTGTACCTGGGAGGCCACACTGGGCATGATCTGGTCGGGGGTTACGGTGGCTACAATAATAAAGTCGACATCGTCGAGTGCGACATTGTTTTCTTCGACGAGGTTTTCAACAGCGGCTGCGCACAAATGCGTCGTGTATTCAAATTCGGCTGCAAAACGCCGGGTGCTAATTCCTGTGCGGCTGACGATCCATTCGTCATTGGTGTCAATAATGGACTCGAAATAGTGGTTGTCTACAATTCGTTCAGGCACATAGGTGCCTAATGCGGTGATTTTTGCCTGCATGGAAGGACTGCTGTTTTGATGTTCAAGCCAAAGGTACGGACAAATGAACAGGATTAAATTTTATAAAAAGAGAATCCGGTTTGGAAAAATACCCGCACAGCGAGTATCTTTGCGTTCGCTTTTGAAGGAGGGTATTTGATTTTACTCTTTTTTCAATTGATTTTGAATAAGTTATCAAAAAATATCGTAAAAACTAGGTATGCCTACCATTAATCAGCTGGTGCGCAAGAGCCGCGAAAAAGTGGAGTACAAAAGCAAGAGTCGTGCGTTGAACTCCTGTCCGCAACGCCGGGGCGTATGCACTCGCGTATACACCACCACCCCGAAGAAGCCTAACTCCGCCTTGCGGAAAGTGGCAAAAGTGCGTATGACTAACGGCATCGAGGTGATTGCTTACATTCCGGGTGAAGGACACAACCTGCAGGAACACTCTATCGTGCTGGTGCGCGGTGGTCGTGTGAAAGACCTGCCGGGTGTGCGCTACACCATCGTGCGCGGTGCGCTCGATACAGCCGGTGTAAACAACCGCAAGCAGAGCCGCAGCCGCTACGGCACGAAGCGTCCAAAGAGCTAATCCCAATTGACGCCAAACACACATTCACTTATTGAATATTGACTAATGCGTAAACACAAACCGAAACCTCGAGTATTGGCTCCCGATCCGCGGTATAACGACACGATGGTTACTCGTTTCGTTAACCACATGATGTGGGAGGGCAAGAAGAGCGTTGCGTTCAGCATCTTTTACGACGCTATGGACATCGTAAAAGCGCGCACCAACGAGGACGAGTTGCAAGTCTGGAAAAAAGCACTGAACAACGTCATGCCTCAGGTCGAGGTGCGTAGCCGCCGGATCGGTGGTTCCACCTTCCAAATCCCAACGGAACTTCCGGCTAACCGGAAAATTTCCATCGGGATTAAATGGTTAATTAAATATTCTCGTGCCCGCGCCGGAAAAGGCATGGCCGAGAAACTTGCTGCCGAAGTTGTCGCTGCAAGCAAAGGTGAAGGCAACGCCGCCAAGAAACGGGAGGATACCCACAAGATGGCCGAATCCAACCGGGCGTTTGCGCACTACCGCTACAGAGGCAAAAGCAAAAGCTAAGCGCGGAACGGAACTTCCAGCCATACCGTTGAAAAAGTCCGGTGCACGCGTTTACGCTGCCACCCGCTTTTTCGACGGTTTTGCTGTTTTAGGAAAAAAATTTATTGACAACACTGTTTTGTTTTTCAGAATTTACAAAAAGCAAAATTGCGTTTCACCAAATTTTAGGCCAGGTTCTGCGAAATTTTCTTTTTGAAAAAGAATTTTATAAAAAATCGACCCCAAACCTGTTTTTTAAAATCATTCAATCACTCAACAATAATTTATTGCAATGGCAAAGGACCTCCGGTTCACACGAAACATTGGTATTGCCGCCCACATTGACGCCGGCAAAACCACGACAACCGAGCGTGTACTTTACTACACCGGTGTAACACACAAAATCGGTGAAGTACACGATGGTGCCGCTACCATGGACTGGATGGAGCAAGAGCAAGAGCGTGGTATCACCATTACTTCTGCAGCAACCAAGTGTATCTGGAAAGTCGAAGACAAGCAGTTTGACTTTAACATCATCGATACGCCTGGCCACGTTGACTTTACCGTAGAGGTAAACCGCTCGCTGCGGGTACTTGACGGTCTGGTGTTCCTGTTTTCCGCGGTTGACGGTGTTGAGCCGCAATCGGAAACCAACTGGCGCCTGGCCGACAACTACAAAGTACCCCGTATCGGTTTTGTAAATAAAATGGACCGCACCGGTGCCGACTTTTTCAATGTCGTGAAAGACATGCATGAAAAACTGGGTGCTAATGCTGTTCCCCTTCAGGTGCCGATCGGCAATGAAGAGAACTTCAAAGGCGTGGTAGACCTCGTGACCAATGAAGCCATCATCTGGAATGAGCAAGACCAGGGCATGACTTACAATGTGGTGCCGATCCCGGCCGATCTGGTGGAAACGGTAAATGAATACCGCCAGAAACTCATTGAAGAGATCGCTACGTACGACGATACGCTGCTGGAAAAATTCTTTGATGACCCGGATTCTATCACTGTCGATGAAATGCGCAATGCTATCCGCCAGGCAGTTTGCGACATGAAAATGACGCCGGTTATGTGCGGTTCAGCGTACAAAAACAAAGGTGTTCAGGCTTGTCTGGATGCTGTGTGCTACTATTTGCCTTCGCCGGTTGATATTGAGGCTGTGAAAGGCACTAACCCGAAAACAGAAGCTGAGATCTCCCGCAAACCGACTGTGGATGATCCTTTCTGTGCATTGGCATTCAAAATTGCGACCGACCCGTTTGTCGGCAGGCTGTGCTTTATCCGGACCTATTCCGGTAAACTGGATGCAGGCTCCTACGTGCTTAACACCCGCAGTGGTGAAAAAGAGCGTATCAGCCGTATGTATCAGATGCATGCCAATAAGCAAAACCCGGTTGAAGGGGTAGAAGCTGGCGATATCGCTGCTGTGGTTGGCTTTAAAGATATTCGCACCGGTGATACCCTGTGTGATTTGAACAACCCGATCGTGCTCGAAAGCATGGTGTTCCCCGAGCCGGTTATTGGTTTGGCCATTGAACCTAAAACGCAGAAGGATCTCGATAAACTCGGTATGGCCCTCAACAAGCTTGCTGAGGAAGACCCAACCTTCCGCGTTCGTTTCGATGAAGATACCAACCAGACCGTTATTTCCGGAATGGGTGAGTTGCACCTCGAAATTATTGTCGACCGCTTGCGTCGCGAGTTTAAAGTTGAATGCAACCAGGGTGCACCACAGGTGAACTACAAAGAAGCACTCACCAAAATGGTTTCGCACCGCGAGCGCCTTAAAAAGCAAACCGGTGGTTCTGGTCTGTTTGCCGATATGGAATTTGAAATCGGTCCGGCCGATGCAGAATTCCTGGAAAGCGACGACTACAAGAACGGCAAGAAAAAACTGCAGTTCGAATGGGGTATCGTCGGTGGCGCGATTGACAAAAACTACATGAAGCCAATCAACGACGGCTTTACCCAAATGATGAGCAGCGGTGTTCTGGCCGGTTTTGGTATCGATTCGATGAAAGTACGGGTGTTCGACGGTTCGATGCACAACGTCGACTCCAAGCCGATTGCCTTCGAGCTTTGCGCTAAAGACGGCTTCCGTTCAGCAGCGCCGCGTTGCGGCCCGCAAATCATGGAGCCGATCATGAAACTTGAAGTGATCACGCCCGACGAATACGTAGGCCCGGTTATCGGTGACCTGAACCGTCGTCGTGGTATGCCCAAAGGCCAGGATGGCCGTCCGGGTGGTGCTGTTGCGATTCAGGCCGATGTGCCGTTGGCAGAAATGTTTGGTTATGTGACGGCGCTGCGTACGCTGACATCTGGCCGTGCATCGTCGACCATGGAGTTTTCACACTATGCCCCGGCGCCGGAAGGTGTAGCCAAGCAGGTGATTGAGAAAGCCCGTGGCACCGTGCAGGCTTAATCATTAGATTAATCACAATACTGGTTGAAAAACTCAACCAAGCGAATATAAAAATCCCGCTTCCAGATTGTTGGAGGCGGGATTTTTCATTTTTCATTCAATGGATGAAATGCTGAATTGACCCAACAAACAGTACGAACTAGTCAGTTCCAGGGCGGAGCCTTGCCGGCACAAGGTATTTTTCCTGAAAAGGATTTTACCATGCACCGTCTAATTATTACAGTATTTGTTTTTAGAATAATACTCCCGTTGGCACAGGCACAACCTGTGCTGGATATTTCAACTGAACTCATAATTGGCGATAAAATGACGCATACCGGATGGGTCCCCGGGGCGTTTTTTGATCCGGGTCCGGCCGGCGCCAATCAGATCTGGGATTTTGCTGCCTTATCGGGTTCTGCATTCCTGGTTTCGCGGGAGGTTTTGCCATCGGCTGGAACCCAGTTTGCAAACCAATACGCGGACGCCGATTATTGTGTTCGGGCCAGCGCTGGGTCCGGGCCTCCAAGTTTTAATTATTTTTCAGCCACAGATAGTAGTGTTCTGAATTTTGGATTAGCTGTTCCCGGTGTATTCCGGGAGTTTAACCTTGTGCCGTTTGCCCGGATATACCCTTTGACTTTTGATTCCACACTCAAAGGAAGTTATAGTGGCATCCGCATTAATAATGGTCAAACCTCCTACTTTAAAACCAACTTTCAGGTGAAATACGATGCGTATGGCAAACTCGGCACTCAGGAAAATGCCATGCGGGTTCAAACTGTATTGACGGAGCAAGACAGTGTGCCGTTATCCGGGGGGAGCTATCGCCATATTTATGGCGAGCAGGAATACTACATCTGGTATGTTGCCGGGCGCCGGGGCATGCAGTTTTGGACTTCCCGGTATACTGCAATGCAGGTTACCTTTTCAGCTGCGGGCGATACCCTGAGCCAAGTCCCGTTAAACCCAATTTATGTCGTTGAGTCAGTTTTGTCGGGCCCTGTATCGGCACCAGAGGTCAGGCCAGAGGAGGCGGATCTATTTAAAATTCGCAGCAATCCCGTCGCGGAATGGCTGATTCTGGAAGTTGCAGCGCACACAGCTGCCACCAATTTGAAGGTGCATATTTGCGATATGCAGGGCAAGGTATTGCGAACGATGTACCCGCCTGCAGATGAAATTGCATTGGAAGTGTATGTTGGCGATTTACCGGCAGGTAATTATCTGGTACAGGTTACCATCCAGGGACGGCAGCAAACACGCATTTGGCAAAAAAGTCCTTAACAGAAGACTTTCCAAGCTTTACCGGTTGTACGACGGGCACCGAATCTCGCCAAAGTAATATTGCAGGCTCACACCCAAAAACATGTAGATATCGTTGCTTTTGCCGTTGCCGCGTTGGCGACCGGGTTCTCCGATTTTGGGCTCTGCAGAGCGGTCGGATAAGGCTGCCGCTATATCGCCGCGCAAGGACTGGATGTCGCGCCAATCGGCGTATACCCCACTCACATCATCGAGATAATCGGTGAAAACCTTGCGGGCGCTGAGCTCTACGCCAAGGCTCCAGCGGTAGGAGAAATCCATTTTGAAGCCCAGGCCATAGGCCAGTGCTCCCTGCGTGGTGCTGTACTCTTCACCACGAAACTGGCCTTCCGTACCCTGTTCAGGGAGGCTGTACCAGGTGCCGTCAAGTTCGGCTTGCGGGTTGTAAAAGAAGATCGCCGGCCCTGCAAATACATAGGGTGTGAAAAAATAATCGCGGTGGCCGTGCATGTAGGGCAGGAAGTTGAATTCCAGCAACATCGACACGTCAACAAGATGACTCCGGAACGAAAGATTTCGCCGTTGTTCATAAATATTTTTGGAATCAGCGTCGGTGGCGCTGATCTTGCCATAACTACCACCCAGACGAAAAGCCAGGCGTTCGTTAAAGTTGTAACGTGTATGTATACCGCCGGCAAGATGCACGCGGTTGAGGCGGTAATTGGTGTTCAGATCGCCAAAATAATTGGAAGCACCAACCCATCCACCGAGTTCCCAGCCTTTCATTTGGGCAAATACGGCTCCTGTTTGCACAAAAAAGAATACAGCCAACAGGGTACAAAGTCGAGTACGGTTCATGTGTCGTTTTACCTTAGCCTCCCCTTAAACCCTCAAACGGGCATTAGTGTGGGAGGACTTGTTTTTAATGATAAAAAACGCGCGCAAAGGTAGGCATGATTTAGCCATAATGCGCCGGCGGGAAGGATTTTCCGGGAGAGAACGCCACTTTGCCCGGATATGTTTTGAATGATTTGAGATTTAACCGTCCCGGGAAGAATTAAAAATTCCGATGCCGGATAATTGCAGGTCGCTGGGACATTTCATGAAAACAAAATACACCCTCAGCGTAGTAGTGGCAGACCATACTGCGCCGGGTCGATCCTTGTGTGCTGATTGGATCCCCTCCATGCAGGAGATTGGCATGCCAGATTAGCACATCGCCGCGTTGGGCGAGAAACAGTTTTTTCTCCAGTTTATGCGTGGCGATCAATTCGGCGATTTTATCCTCATAACGGCGGTTGCTGGTGCTTCCGATGGTAAAGCGCGTGTTCCCGGAATCGTAGTCGGTAGTCATCACATAGGGCAGGCGATGGCTGCCCGGGTAGTAAAAAAGCGGCCCACAGGCTTCGGTACAGTCTTCCAGCGCCGTCCAGGTAGCGATCAGATAGCCTGGTGGCTCGGTGGTCATATGGATGGAGTCGGAGTGGGCGCGTTGCTCACTGCCCTGCACAAAATTCAGCGATTGGAAGGGGATAACCGGCTTGCCCAACAGGAACGACAGCAGTTTGAGCATCTCGGGTTGCCGGAAAAAATAAGCATCGGCAAGACTGCTCTGCGCATGGAGGTTGAAAATTTTCCGGCCGGTATAGTTAAAACCAGTTTTTCCGGCACCCAGTAGCCTGTCCACTTCGGCATTGAGCGCATCGGTATCCGGTTTGGAATAAAATCCTTCGAGGATCAGATATCCGTCGCGTATAAATTGCCGCACCTGCACTTGTAAATCCGGTTCCATAAGCTGAAAATTCGGGTGTTTCTCCACCATGTCGGCGGCATCGGGCCGGTCGAGCCAGGGAAGTTCTCCGGATTTGTCGGGAAAATCGGTACTCCCGATCGGACTTACTACACTTTTGTGCAAACCCAGGCGCTTGTACAATGCTTTATTTTGTCGCAGGTGTTTGTAATTCAACAAGTTGTTGAGCACGTAAACCCACTTCAGGCTGCGTAAAAAACCAGTATATTTTTGGAAAAAACGTTGGAGCATAGCCGGGGGTAAATGAAAAAGTCAAGATGTAAAATTTAAAAGGGAGATTGTTCAGGCCTTTGGCCGTGACAATTTCCCTTTTGACTTTTATATTTTGGCTTTTACCATTTAAATTTCAAAGGTATTTCGTCGAGTTCTTCTCGATCAAAACTTCCCGGAGTTCTTTCAAAAAGGCATACTGCTCGGGAAGAATGCGTTTGAAGGCTTCTTTCACGGCAAAAAAGGCGCCCTTCTCCATTTCAGGAATGAAGTTCTTAATCTTTTCACGGGCCTTTTCTTTTGCAACACGGTAATCTTCATAAATGAGCGCGCGCAGGGAGGGCAACTCGTGCCAATCCGCTTCAACAGCAATCGCTTTCCGGGCAGCACCGTTTGCATCGGTCACAGGCTCCAATTCGATACAGTTGTCCTGATTCAACCGTTCCGGGGCATTTTCTGCAGCAGAAATGGCCTGCCAAATGGCTTGTTCAGGCAAATCTTGTTCGTCCTTGTTTACCAGAAAAACCTCCAGGCCGTTTTCCCGGACCCGGTAGATAAACACATCCATTTTTTCGTTAACGGGCATGCGTAAAAGTTTTATGCGCGCAAAAAACTGCCTGGAAAACAAGTGGAGTACTGTTTGGTTGTTAATCCCGCCGTTTTTTGGATAAACGCCGCGCAAAGAACGGGAATAATTTGGGAATTACTCCCGGATATTGGATACAGCGAGACAAATCCGTAATTCTGTCGATTCCAAGGGGTTAAATCCGTATGGTCTTGACTTTCGATTTTTCCGGTTTCACCGGTTTGGCTAGTTTGCCATCGGCTTTTCCGTTTTCTTCCTGTAGCCGCAGGCGTTCTTCCGGCAACAAATCATTCCCTTCCGGAGCCTGGCCGTCATCGGAGGGAAAGCCATCGGGATTCCGTTGTAGATCTTGCGGTGGAACACCGTTGAAAAATTGGTCGAACAGTTGGCCAAAGTCCATGAATCCATCCTGGTCGGGGCTGCCCAAGGGAGAAAAATCGAAAAAATTGTCGCCCATCCCGTTAAAGCTGGTGTCGATCCGGTAATAGAAGTACGAATTTGAATCCGGTGAAAATTGCATGTGGCCGCCATCAATTGTAGTATCAAACGACATGCCCTGGCGCATTTGTTCTTGCATACGCCGCATCATTTGCTCCATGCGATCGAACATCGGATCACCGGTTTGAGCACCAGCCAATGCGGGTGCCAGCAGCGCTGCGAATAGCAGGGGAAGGATACGTTGTGTGGAAACAATCAGTTTTTGCATAGCAACTATTTTTTTGGTAGGCAAATTTAATAAGGATTGATCAACATACGCCAAATGCAAAACGATTATGCAAGGTTTGGGTTCACCAGACTATAGTCAGAGCGCGTACTTTTGCCCGATGAAAATCGCGATTATCGGTGGCGGTGCAGCGGGCTTTTTTGCTGCGATCATGGCAGCAGCCAGTCCGGGTGTTCAGGTTGTGATCCTGGAGCGGGGCAAATCGGTTTTGCAAAAAGTCCGCGTTAGCGGTGGCGGCCGTTGCAATGTTACGCATGCCTGTTTTGAAGCCCGCGAATTGATCCGGCATTACCCGCGGGGGAGCCGCGAGCTCCTTGGCCCCTTTTTGCGTTTCGGGCCGCAAGACACCGTCGATTGGTTTGCCCACCGGGGTGTTCGCCTGAAAACAGAGGCCGACGGCCGTATGTTCCCGGTTACCGATGATTCACAAACGATTGTTTCCTGCCTGTGGGAAGCTGCCAAAAACGCCGGGGTGCAGGTCCGGACCGGCGTTCGGGTAGAAAAACTGGAGCCCCACAACGGAGCCTGGCTCGTGCAATTGGCCGGCAAGGAAACACTGCCCGCCGATCGCGTGTTGGTAGCCAGTGGCAGCAACCCGGCTGTTTGGGAGATGCTTGCTGGCCTGGGGCTTCAGATCGTTGCACCAGTGCCTTCGCTGTTTACCTTCAATATCAAAGATTCGCGGCTGCAGGAGCTGGCCGGAATATCGGTGCCGAGCGCTACGCTGGCAATTCCCGGCAGTAAACTGACCAGCCAGGGCCCATTGCTCATCACCCACTGGGGGCTGAGCGGCCCGGTAGTTTTGCGGCTTTCCGCCTGGGGCGCCCACGAATTGCACCGGCACAATTACCATTTCCCGCTGACTGTGAGCTGGCTGGGTGAAAAAACGACCGGTGAAGTGCTTGCTGAATTGCAGGATTTAAAACTGGAACACGCTCGCAAACAGATCGGTACCTACGCTCAATTCGATCTGCCCCTTCGCCTATGGAGCCGCCTGCTTGCTGCTGCCGGGATTTCTGACGGTTTGCGTTGGGCGGATGCCGGAAAAAAACAACTGCAAAAACTGGCTACTGAACTTACTGCTGGGCAATTTTCAGTGCATGGAAAAAGCACGTTCAAGGAAGAATTTGTCACAGCCGGTGGGGTTGCGCTGCAAGAGTTGAATTTTAAAACTTTTGAAAGCAAGCGATTTCCCGGACTCTTTTTTGCCGGCGAGGTACTCGATATCGACGCGATTACCGGCGGGTTTAATTTTCAGGCTGCCTGGACAGGTGGCTGGATTGCCGGAAGCCATATGGCCACACCGAGGTGATTTGTTTTGCCGAAAAATAAGATGAGCAACGGTTTTTACAACTGCCCGGCCGTTTTCACCAGATGCGCAGCGCCGGAAGCAGCAGCGCGATCAAATTGCTTGATTTGTTCAAGTTCCAGGTCCAACAAGGCCGGGAAGGCCTGGTAGGAAAAATCCAGCATTATTTTTTTTAGGGGTTGTGTATGTTCCGTTTCGGAATCTGGTGCTTCGTGCGGGTCCGTGGATTGGCCCTTCTGGAGGCTGCTTGCTGTTTGGAAAAGCTGGCTGGCCTGATTTCGGGCAGCTGCGGTGAATGCTTTGAGTTGGTCGTTGTTCAGGTTCGCAAACCCGGGATAATGTTCAAAAAAATAGTCGCGCAGGAGTCGGGCCAGTTCATTTGCCCGGCCCTGGTCGGTCAGGGTTTTGCGCTCTTGTTCACGTTGGGCATCGAGCGATCCGTAGGTGCCGCGTTCGCCGGAGCGTTTGTCGATCCAGTTGCCACTTTCTTCATAGCGCTCTTCTTTTACCCAGGTTTTTCGCTGACGGCGTTGTAAGTAAAGACCGGCAGCGAGCAGGATGAGAACTAGGAGGCCGAAGAGGATACTCATTTGTGCGAATGTGAAATTGTGGTTTGGCTGGTTTTTACGCGAACTACCAGTTCGCGTTACAGTAAGGCCAGCAGGTATTCCCCATACCCGCTTTTCAAATATTTTTGGCCCAGGCGCTCGAGTTGTGCATCGTCGATAAACTTCATTTCCCAGGCTACTTCTTCGACGCAACCAATTTTCAGCCCCTGCCGGTCTTCAATAGCCTGTACAAACTGGCCGGCTTGCATGAGTGATTCGTGGGTGCCGGTATCAAGCCAGGCATACCCGCGGCCCATTACTCGTACCATGAGATTGCCCTGTTCGAGGTACCAGCGGTTTACATCGGTGATCTCGTACTCGCCGCGGGCACTGGGTTTGAGGTTTTTGGCAACGTCCAAAATGGAGTTGTCGTAAAAATACAGTCCAGGTACGGCGAAATGACTTTTGGGCTTTGCCGGTTTTTCTTCAATGCTTAGGGCCCGGTTGTCGGCGTCGAATTCCACAACACCGTAGCGTTCCGGGTCGGCTACCTGGTAGGCAAAAATGATCCCACCCTCCGGATCCACGCAGGAGCGCATCAACGGGCCGAGGCCGGCACCATAAAAAATATTATCACCCAGGATGAGCGATGCTGAATCGTTGCCTATAAAGTCGGCGCCAAGCACGAATGCTTGTGCCAGGCCGTTGGGCACGTGCTGGGCAACGTAGGAGAAGTTCATGCCCAGTGCACTGCCATCGCCAAGGAGATGCTCGAATTTGGGCAAATCTTGCGGTGTTGAAATAATGAGCACATCGCGTATACCGGCCAGCATCAGTGTGCTGAGCGGGTAGTAGATCATGGGTTTGTCGTACACCGGCATGAGCTGTTTGCTCACGGCGAGGGTAAGGGGGTATAGTCGGGTGCCGAGTCCACCGGCGAGTATGATTCCTTTCAAGTTAAATCAGGTTACTGGTTAGCGAGTTGGAGGGTTACGGGTCTTTAGCAAAAAAAATGCCTTGCTTGGCGGAGGCTTGTTTTTTATTGAAAACTTTACAAAAGCGGTGCAAAAATAGGCTTATTCAGGCCAAGTGGAAAAGCCATACAAATGCGGCGGGATTGATTTCATAAAAAAACAGGCATGCCGCGCGGCATGCCTGTTTTTGCAAAAAAAGCAAATCACACTTACAACGTCGCTTTCACCTCATTGATCACATACGACTCGATCACGTCGCCGACCTTGATGTCGTTGAAGTTGCGAATAGTCATACCGCATTCCAGGCTGGAGCGCACTTCTTTTGCGTCTTCCTTGAAGCGTTTCAGCGAGGAGAGTTCGGCGTGTTGCCCTTCGTTGACCGGGTAGATCACGATACCGTCGCGGATGACCCGCACGTAGTGGTTGCGGTTGATTTTGCCTTCCTGCACATAGCAGCCGGCCACTGTGCCCACCTTGGAAATCTTGAACACATCGCGTACTTCGGCCTGCCCCATGATTTCCTCCTCTTTGGTTGGCTCAAGCATGCCTTCCATGGCGGATTTGACTTTTTCAATCGCTTCGTAAATGATGGAATAGAGGCGAATATCCACGCCCTCTTTTTCGGCCAGTTTGCGTGCCGTGATGGAGGGGCGTACCTGGAAGCCGATGATAATGGCATCGGATGCGGAGGCAAGCATGACGTCGCTGTCGACAATTTGACCGACGGCTTTGTGTATGACGTTGACCTGGATTTTTTCCATCGAGAGTTTAATGAGCGAGTCGCTCAAGGCTTCGATAGAACCATCCACGTCGCCTTTAACGATCAGGTTGAGTTCCTTAAAGTTGCCCAGTGCCAAACGACGGCCAATCTCTTCGAGGCTGATCCGTTTGTTGGCGCGGTTGGATTGTTCGCGAATAATTTGCGCGCGCCGGGTGGCGATATCACGAGCCTCCGATTCAGTAGCTGTTTCCTTGATCTTTTCACCGGCCTGCGGTGCACCGGACAAGCCAAGTACCAGCACCGGGGTGGCGGGGCCAGCGTGTTTGATGCGTTTGCCGCGCTCGTTGAACATGGCTTTTACCTTGCCTGAAAATTCGCCGGCGATCATCGGGTCGCCTTCGTCGAGTGTGCCGTTTTCGACAAGGATTTTGGCAACATAACCGCGTCCTTTATCGAGAGAGGCTTCCAGTACCGTACCAATCGCCCGGCGGGTGGGATTGGCTTTGAGGTCGAGAATTTCAGCTTCCAGCAAGACTTTTTCGAGCAACTTGTCGACGTTGAGGCCTGTTTTAGCTGAAATGTCCTGGCTTTGGAATTTGCCGCCCCATTCTTCTACAAGGAGATTCATTTGCGCCAGCGAATTTTTAATCCGATCGGGGTCGGCGCCGTCTTTGTCCACTTTGTTAATGGCAAAAACAATCGGTACCCCGGCTGCTTGGGCGTGGCTGATGGCTTCCTTGGTTTGGGGCATGATGTTGTCGTCGGCAGCAATTACGATGATTGCAATGTCGGTCACCTTGGCGCCCCGTGCACGCATGGCCGTAAAGGCTTCGTGACCCGGAGTATCGAGAAAGGTGATTTTTTTGGTTTCATCATTATCGCTGACTACCACTTCATATGCTCCGATGTGCTGTGTGATACCCCCGGCTTCACCTTCGGCAACATTAGCTTTTCTGATGTAGTCCAGCAGCGAGGTTTTACCGTGGTCTACGTGACCCATTACGGTTACTATCGGTTGGCGTGAAACGAGGTCCTTTGGATCGTCGATTTCCTCTTCCACCACCTCAACCTGTTCTTCTGCACTGATAAATTCAACTTCAAAGCCAAATTCGCTGGAAACCACCTCGATGATCTCGGCGTCGAGCCGCTGATTGATCGACACAAAAATGCCGAGCGACATACAGGCTTTGATCACGTCGGATGGGCTAACGTTCATAAGCGATGCCAGATCGGATACCGAGATAAACTCAGTAACCAGCAGCTTCTGATCCGTTTCGGCCAATTCGGCCTGCTCAGCCCGCTCGCGCATGTTTTCCCGTTTGTCACGGCGAATTTTTTGGCGTTTACGGCTTGCGCCGGCGCCCATGCGGCTCATGGTTTTACGAATTTGATCTTCGATCTCTTTTTGGGAGACTTCTTTCTGCTCGGTATTGCGGCCGCGGCCTTTTTTATCACCCTGGTTGCTGGTCAATGAAGCCTGAATTGCGGCTGCAGTGATAGGCTGTTGTACCTTTTTGCGTTTGCGTTTACGCCGGCTATCCGAATCATTGGCATTTCCCTGGCGTTCCTGCTGGCCCTGGCTGCCGCCCTGGTTACCACCCTGACCACCTTTGCCATCACGTCCTTTCCCCTTATCGCGGGATGGTTTGCCTTTATCCGCGGATTCCTTTTTCTTTTGTTCCAAATTCACTTTGCCCAAAATTTTCAGGCCACGTAGTTGGGGTGAATCGGCGCGGTAAAATTCGGAATCTTCTGAAGCGACTTCAGGCGCTGGGGCATCCGGTTCGGCACTGGCAGGCGCCATAGGCTCGGGTGCCTTGCTTTCCTGTGGCGCAGCGGTTCCTTTTTCTTCTACTTCTTCTTTCTTGGAAGGTGGTGTTGGCTTCGTTTCTTCGGGCGCTTCAGGTGTTTCAGCGCTGACTTTGGGTGTTTTTTCTTCCTCCGGAGCTGGTTTTTCAGTTTTTGCCGGTTTGTTCAGCGCATCCAGATCTACCTTGCCAACTACGCGCAACGCCGGCCGTTCCCGTTTAACCAATTCAGGCTCAGTCGCCTCTTTTTTAGGTTGGGGTTCCGGTTGTACCTCTTCCTTGGGCGCCGGCGGCCTTGCCGGGGGAATCGTGGAAGGGGTATCCGGGCCTGCGCTGGAAGAAGGTGCAGAGGTTGTAACTGGTTCCTTTTTAAGTACGGGACGGGCCAGTTTATCCGCCTCTTGTTTGATAGCCATATCACCCTGGAACTCCTTTTGAAGGACGTCCAGCATCTCATCGGTTATCTCAGCCGTGGGTTTGTCTTCCACTTCGGAGAAGCCATTGTCGCGCAATGTTTCTACGATGGTGTGCAAACCGACGTTAAAGTTTTTGGCTACCTTAATTAATTTTAATGCCATGCAGCGTTTTTTCCTGCTAATTGAAAAATTTGATGTACTCCGGTTGTTTCGTTTGGGGGCTGATGCCCCTGAAAATATCAAAGAATTGAGAAGGCCTGAAAAATTTAAGTTGTTAAAAAACGGTGCAAAGGTACGATATATCGCCGGAAGTTATCCGTTGTTCTCTTCAAACTCCGCGGCCAGAATCGCTAAAACCTCTTTAATTGTTTCTTCCTCCAGGTCGCTACGGCGGAGGAGTTCTTCAGGACTGAGTTCCAATACCTGACGGGCAGTATCGCAGCCAATATTCTTAAGTGCTTCGATTACCCAAGGATCGATTTCATCGCTGAATTCCTCAATATCCACGTCATCAATCTCAAATTCCTGCTGGTTGTTGCGGTAAACATCGATTTCGTAGCCGGTCAGTTTCGTAGCCAGTTTGATGTTAGAGCCGCTCTTGCCAATTGCCAGGCTTACCTGATCGGCATCGAGGTAAACAGAGGCGCGGTGCCGCTCCTCGTCGATATCGATCGTTGTAATTTTTGCCGGTGTAAGGCTACGCTGGATGTACAGCGGTATATTGTTGGTATAGTTGATAATGTCGATGTTTTCGTTGCGCAACTCACGGACAATACCGTGGATGCGGCTGCCTTTCATCCCAACGCAAGCGCCCACCGGATCAATGCGGTCGTCATGGCTTTCCACAGCCACTTTGGCGCGTTCGCCCGGCAAGCGAACGATATTTTTGATCTCAATGATACCATCTTCAATTTCAGGCACTTCGGCTTCCATCAGTTTAGCCAGGAAGCTCGGATCGGTGCGGCTGATCATGATGTAGGGCGTGTTGTTGCGCATGTCCACCTTTTTGATGATGCCGCGCACCATATCGCCTTTGCGGAAATAATCCCCTTTGATCATCTCGGTACGTGGCAGCACCATTTCATTGCCGGTGTTGTCGTCGAGCACCAGGATTTCTTTTTTCATGATCTGGTTGACCTCGCCGGTCACCACAAAGCCCACCATTTCGGTGTATTTGCGGTAGATCTCGTCTTTTTCCAGTTCCATGATCCGCGAAACGAGTGTTTGGCGGGCAGCCATAATGGCGCGGCGGCCAAAGTCGTCGATTTCGAGCTGTTCGTAGCATTCGTCGCCTACATCGAGGTTTTCATCAATCTGGCGTGCTTCGGTTTCGCTTACCTGCGCACTTTCATCGGTTACCTCGCCGTCTTGAACCACTTCACGTACCCGCCAGATTTCCAGGTCACCGGTGGTGGTATTTACGATGACGTCAAAGTTTTCATCAGAGGTGAATTTTTTCTTAATGAGTGTGCGGAATACGTCTTCCAACACACGCACCATCGTCGGGCGGTCTATATTTTTCCCGGATTTAAATTCGGAAAAGACTTCAACTAAGTTGACCATTGTGAAGATTTGTTTATCCGCCGGTATCATGCGCAGCCGGCGTTCTTTTTTTAAAAATTAGTTATTGCTCAAAATGCCGCTTTGATCACGGCTTTTTCTATTTGATCGAAGGTAAAGGCCTTTTCCACGTCCATCTGCACCTTCTTTTTTCCTTGTTTTTCCGTTACATTTTGCATCAATATCACCTGGTTGTCATCGACAGCATGCAGGGTGCCTTTTTCGGTGCTGCCGTCTTTCAGGGTGATCGCGGCTTTCCGCCCGATATTGTTGCGGTACTGCCGCAGAAACTTGAGCGGGCGACCAATACCCGGGCTACTCACTTCCAGCACGTATTTCGGCCCCAGCCAGTTGTTGGCATCCAGGTAGCTTTCCAAATGCCGGCTAATCTTCTGGCATTTTTCAAAAGTCATTCCTGTGTCACTATCGAGAAATACAGCAAGCCGGTTACCGGGCTTTAATTCAATATCTACGGTGAAGCAATCCGAAAACGCCGTATCGGTGGTAAATTTTTCTTCCAGCAACTGGGTGATGCGTTCGGTCAATTCCATAAAAACAATGGCCAAAGAACAGTTGGATCGGGATGACTGGCGTATAAATAAAAGAGGGAACCGCCGGCTCCCTCTCGTATTAGTCAATCGTCTTGATGCCGCAAAGGTACAATGAAATTCAATGCGCGCCAAATGTTTTGTTTGAATTACCAGCAATATGGCGCTACATTTTTTCTTCCAGATCGCGCAACAGCAACCGCAGCGCACCAGCCGACAAGAATATCTCCACCAGGCTGATTATCAGGGAAACAATCATAAGCAATAAACTGAAGGCGAATAATATTTTGGCCCAAAGCTGGTAGTTTTCGTATACCAGAAACATCGTGATCACACAAGTCAGGATACTTGCCACCCCCGTAACCTGCATCCATCGGATTAACATGAGCCGGCGGCGCAGGTTTGATATTTGGGCGATCAGGCTGATATGCTGGTTGTTTTCATAGTCCGAATAGAGTTTCCGGATCAGGTTGGCAATCGCCAAAAACTTGTTGGTATAGGCCAGCATAAGCAGCGAAACAGCCGGGAAAAGCAGGGCAGGGGTTTGGATGCTGAGTTCCATATAAATTTTTGTGCAAAAATACGCGGCGGGCGGAATTCGGGCTTGCGCCAGAAAATCAAAAAAACACTTTAAAAATACTTGTTCGTTTTCGGCATGCGACTGTATCTTTGCCGCCGCTTTAAACGAAAAGCCTTGCGTTGGTTAACTTGGCATATATGTTGCCTTGCTTTCAAACGGGTTAAAAAGCCAGATTAGCTCAGCGGTAGAGCAGCTGATTCGTAATCAGCAGGTCGTGGGTTCAAATCCCATGTCTGGCTCTATTTGATTACGGAGTGCGGATTACGGAGTGCGGAATGTTTTGATTCCGCGCAGTTTTATGAACCGTTTTTTGTACTCTATTTGAGTGCGGGATGTAGCGCAGCCCGGTAGCGCGCGTCGTTCGGGACGACGAGGTCGCTGGTTCGAATCCAGTCATCCCGACTAAAAGGTCACCCATTTGTGGTGGCCTTTTTTCGTTTTCAGCATTCAATGGGTATGCTATTGGTAGGTTTTACTGGTCCACAAACTCCACCCGTTATTTAGGCGGTTTTCTCCAACCCCAATTTTTGCCTTCAATCAAAATCACAATACCGGGCGGGTACGTACTTTTTGAAAAACATAACACATTTCCACCGCTATCTGCCGGCAACGCGCATCGTACACCGCCGTTTCCTCGGGCGAATCGTCGGCAGCCTTTGGGTCGTCGTACATCACTGAAAACCGTTTTTCTGCACCTGGCACATAGGGGCAGTTGGCTTCTGCCTGCGCACAAGTCATGACGGCCGCGAATCCCTCCAGAGGGTTAGGCGCCTGATCAAACACTTTTGAGAACGCTGCAATTGGGTTCACACCATCGGCATAGCGCAGCAGGTACACCGGGTTTTCACCGCCGGTAATGGCCTGTGCTTCCACACCCGCCCGTTCCAGGGCTTCTACCGTTCGCGGGTTGCAGGCGGTGGTTTCGGTGCCTCCGGAAAAACAATCCACCGACTCAATACCGAAATACTGCGCGGCTATTTGTGCCCAAACCTGTCCGAAGTGGCTCCGCCTTGAATTATGGGTGCAAATAAAAATCAGCTTGACGGGAAGGCCGGCGTTCTGCTTTTCCCAAATGTATGTTGCCAAGGCATCCAACGCGGGCTTTCGATCAGCGGGAATTGTTTGCGGATCGGGAAGGGATGTTAAATAGTGGTGTAGTTTGGACAAAAGCATGCTTCAAAAAATAGAAATTATGGAAGGCAAAAGTAGGGTAGGGGAGCCGTGTTTTGCATTAAATCTGACAGCGAAACCGCGCACAGCCAAATAGGAATTACAGCGTAAC
The DNA here is from genome assembly GCA_020636075.1 of Lewinellaceae bacterium. Lineage (GTDB taxonomy): Bacteria > Bacteroidota > Bacteroidia > Chitinophagales > Saprospiraceae > M3007. Next base: position 104,521 of record JACJYO010000006.1, read on the forward strand.
CTTTACGGCTTTGCCAATTCCCGCACCAACTTCCCCAGTGTTTTCAAACTCCCTTCGATCTCCGGGGTAAACGGATTGCCGAAACCCAGGCGCAGGTGATTCCGGAAACAGCCGCCGGTACTGAACAACCGCCCTGGGGCGATGCTGATCTGGTGTTGCCGGGCGCGATGGTACAACGCAAACGAATCGACGGATTCGGGCAACTCCAGCCAAAGCACATAGCCTCCCTGAGGTTGTGAAACACGCGTGTCGGCCGGGAAATAGGCCTCAATGGCCTGCCAATACCGAAGGCACTGGGTGTGCAAGGCTTTGCGCAGATGGCGCAGGTGCAGGTCGAAACGCCCGTTGGTGCAAAACCGGGCAATGGCAGCCTGGGTTGGCGAAGCCGAGGTAATGCACTGGGTCAGTTTGCATTGCAGCACCTGTGCACGGAATCGTCCGGGCATGCACCAGCCGATGCGGTACCCGGGCGCCAGCGACTTTGACATCGACGAGCAGTACAAAACCAGGCCCTCAGTGTCGTAACTCTTACAGGTGCGCGGCCGTGTTTTCCCAAAATACATTTCGCCGTAGATGTCGTCTTCCACTAGCGGTATCTCCTGCTCTGCCAGCATGCTTACCAGTGCCTGTTTGTGTGTATCGGGCATGAGACTGCCCAGCGGATTGTTGAAACTGGGGACAAAAAGTGCTGCCGCAAATTGTTTTTTAGCACTGGCATTTCTTAAAAAGTCGAGGTCGGGTCCGATGATCGGGTCGGTTGGTACTTCGAGTGCGCGTAAGCCCAGGTTTTTCAGCAAGCCAAAAATGCCGAAATAGGTGGGGCGCTCAATGGCAACCGTGTCGCCCGGACGAGTAACCGACCGTAAACAAAAACTGAGGGCTTCCATACAGCCTTGGGTGACCACTACATCATCGGCAGTGCAGGCGCCTCCCCAATTGAAGGCCAGGCGGGCAAGTTGCTGGCGTAATTCGGTATTGCCTTGAATGTTTTCGTAATGCAAACAACTGGTTGGACTGCTGCGCAGGGCTTCCACCATACACTTGTTCAGTTTTGCCGCAGGCAACAATTCATACCCGGGCGCAGCCAGGGACAACTGCACGACACCGGCTTCCGACAAATTGGCGTACACCGTCGCGATCATCTCGTCGACCGACATACCCTCCGGCGGGGCGGGAAGCCGGGGTGTTCGAGGTGGCGGGGCGGCGTGCCGGGGCCGGAAGCGGACGTAATAGCCCGATTTGGGCCGCGCTTCAATCAAGCCTTTGCTTTCCAGCGCAGCGTAGGCTTTGAATGCCGTACTCAAACTCACGCCTTGTTCTTCGCTCAGCGCGCGCACGGAGGGTAGCTTATCCCCCGTTTTCCAAACGCCATTCTCCACCATGGCCTCGAGACGTTCGGCTACCTGGTTGTACAAAAAATCGTCGCTGACACTGGTCATCTGTTATGCTTTGTTTTTAAAAAACTGAATCTGTTTTTTGCTAAAACAAAGGTAGCATCTTTGTCGGGAAATTAAAATGGAGTGGATGCCTTACTCGTCCTACGACTTGAAGTCGTAGGACGAGTACACACCGAATAAAACAAAAACTGCCCATGCATCTTGACCTGACCATTGAACGCTGGAACCCCAAATACCGCGAAGCTTTTTTCGAACTCAATCGCGCATGGATCGAAGCGGACTATCCGCTGGAAGAAATTGACATTAATGTGCTCAGCGATCCGGAAATGCATATCTTGTCGGACGGCGGGAGTATTCTATCCGCGATTGCCGGGGACGAGGTTGTCGGTGTCGTTGCCTTGCGGCCGGTCGGCGCACATGTGTTTGAGTTGACAAAAATGGCGGTCGATCTGCCATGGCGCGGCCGCGGTATCGGCAAACAATTACTGCGGGCTGCGCTCGATGAAGCCCGCACGCTGAACGCCCATCGCGTGATTTTGTATTCCAACACCCAGACATCCGGTCCGGCTGTTACGCTGTATCGTAAAATGGGTTTTCGGGAAATCCCGCTTGAAGCTGGCAAATACAAACGCGCAGATATCAAAATGGAACGTACTCTCAACACAATTCCAATCCGAAAAATAGCCAAAAGCCGCCTGCCGGAAACTGACTTGAGCAAGTTGGCCTTTGGCACCATCGTTTCCGATCATATGCTGGTGGCCGACTACAAAAACGGCGCCTGGCAGGCACCGGAAATCACACCGTACGAAAACCTCTCCCTGCCGCCGGCCACAATGGCCCTGCACTATGGCCAGATTGTTTGGGAGGGCATGAAAGCCTTCCGTTTGCAAGACGGCGGTGTGTCCATATTCCGGATTGCCCGGCACGCTCAGCGCATCAACCGCTCCCTGGTACGCATGGCAATGCCCACCATGCCCGACGGGTATTTTGAAAACTGCGTGCGGGCCCTGGTTGCACTCGATCGGGACTGGGTGCCCAACAGTCCCGGCTCGGCGCTGTACATCCGGCCCCTGGTCTTTGCCACCGATGCCATGTACGGGGTAAAAATTTCGGATACCTACCGCTTTGTGATCTTCACCGGGCCGGTGCCGCCCTTTTATGCAAATCCGCTCAAGGTGAAGGTGGAAGAAAAATTTATCCGCGCTGCCCACGGCGGCACCGGTGCTGCCAAATGTGCCGGCAACTATGGCGGCTCGCTTTATCCGGCAAAATTGGCCCGTGAGGCAGGGTTCGACCAAATCATCTGGACCGACTTGTCGCCTGAACTCAATATTGAGGAATCCGGTACCATGAACGTGATGTTTGTGCTGGATGGGAAAGTTGTCACCCCGGCGTTGTCCGATACCACACTTGATGGAATTACACGCGACAGCATTCTGACCCTGGCATCCGAATTGGGTTATGCTACGGAACAACGACGCATCAGCGCCCTGGAACTGGTGGAAGCCCACAAACGCGGCACTTTGCAGGAGGCCTTCGGCACAGGCACCGCCGCAGTAACTATACCTTTTGAACTCATTCGGGTACAAGAACACGAACTTAAATTGAAGCCTGTTCAGCCTGATTTTTTTTCCATTCGTGTACGCGAACTGCTCAACGAAATCCGCACAGGTCAACGACCGGATACGCACCACTGGAATACCATCCTGTAACGCCGTCTGGCAGACGGCGTGAGTCCTATCCGGCTGTTGTACAATCTTGCTTTGTACCAATATTTCCGCTCGCCCCCTGCAGTGCAGTAGGGGGCTTTTTTATCTTTTTTCCCAGGCCTGAAGGCCTGGGCTGAGAAGAAAGGCATGAGAAAGAAGAAAGCCTGTGCTAAGAAGATAAGGCCTGAACAAAGAAGAGCGATCACCCTTTCCAAATCTTGTAATCCCGGGCTTGCGCCGGCCGGTCTTTCGGCACTTCCCGCAACGGCTCGCAGGGGCGCAAACTATCGTAACATTCGGCTGGGAGTTGTTGATACAGTTGGGTGCCTTCGGTTTTCCAGGCGATCATGTCGTCGCTAACTGCTTTGATAATTTTCCCTGGATTGCCGACGACGAGGCTACGACGCGGGATTTTTTCCCCGGTTTTTATAAAACACAGTGCGCCGACAATACATTCCTCACCAATTTCCACCTCATCCATCAACACGGCATTCATCCCGATGAGTGAGTTGCGGCCGATAGTAGCGCCGTGTACGATAGCACCGTGGCCGATATGCGCCGATTCGTGCAGGCGTACGGTAATGCCGGGAAACATATGGATGGTGCAGTTTTCCTGAACATTGCAGCCGTCGTCAATGATGATCTGCCCCCAGTCGCCGCGAATGGCTGCTCCAGGCCCAACATATACATCGCGGCCAATGATGACATTGCCGGTCACAGCGGCTTGCGGGTGAATGAAAGCGGATTCGTGGATGACTGGGCGGTAGCCGTTAAATTCATAAATCATGTAATCCGAACCTCCGGTTCGGTGTTTTGGTGAACCGGACCAGAGGCCCGGAATTACTTTGCCAGGATTTGCCGTGCACCTACTCGGGTTAAACCAGATCAAGCAAAAGCATGTAGTTTTGCCCGTAAATGTAATACCCGGACAACCGGCCAAAAATACAGCCAAAATGCGCGTACGTATCTTATTTTCTTTGCTTAGCTTGCTTTTTCTGGTTGAAGCCAGTGCACAAAATCAGCAATTTCAACGCCTGAACTACCCTGTAACCCAGAATGGTAAAACGCTGAAGTACCCATTTGCCGGAGGCTTGAATGCACCGCAATTTTCAGCGGCCGACCTCAATAACGATCAGATACTGGATCTGGTCGTATTTGACCGCGCTGGCGATGTGTTTCTTACCTTTTTAAATGAAGGCACGCCAAACGAAAGCAGCTACCGCTATGCCCCGGAGTATGCCTGCGATTTCCCACCACTCATGGATTACGTGCTGTTTCGCGATTATGACCAGGACGGCGCCGCCGATATTTTTTGCGCCTCCCTTGGCACGCAAACCCAGGAAATGCAGGTTTATCACGGATATTTTGAAAATGACGTGCTCAAATTTAAGCCGGTATTGTTTACCTATCCGGGCTGCACCAGTTGTGTTCCTGAATACATTTATTACCCCTCGGTAATACCCGGGTTTTGGAACAACCTGTTTATCGCAGATACGGATATTCCTGCCGTGGACGACATTGACGGCGATGGCGATCTTGATATTCTGACTTTCGATGGAAGCGCGGGCGGTTATGTCTGGCTGGTGCAAAATATGTCGGTGGAAAAAGGGTTCGGGTTGGACAGCCTGCACTTTGTATTGACCGACCGTTGCTGGGGGCGTTTTTTTGAAAGCGGCTTGGTGGCTTGCGAATGCGATTTGAGCCCGGCGCCCGATTCCTGCCTCTATGGTTTTACCGGGCCAAAAGTAGTAGACGACCGGGGCGAAAACCGGCATCCTGGCTCCACGGTAATGACCTTTGATCTGGAAGGTGATGGCGACAAGGAGGTTGTTTTGGGCGATATTTCCTTCACTTGCCTGAACATGCTGACGAACGGCGGTGATGCCAATAACGCCTGGATGACCGAGCAGGACACAGGCTTTCCGCGCTACGATACACCGGTGGATCTGGTCATTTTTCCTGCCTCTTTTTACCTCGACCTGAATAACGATGGGAAAAACGATATGGTGGCTGCGCCAAATAACAAGTTTATCAATGAAGACCGTAATGGCGTGTGGTTTTATCCGAATACCGCCAGCACGGGTCACAAGTTCGAATTGGAAAGTAAAAACTTTCTGGTCGGTGATATGATCGATGTGGGCTCGGCCAGCCATCCCGCTCTGGTGGATGTGGATGCCGACGGCTTGCTCGACCTGGTGGTAGGCAACTATGGATATTATGCCCAGGGCATTGCCCAAAATTCGAGCATGTACCTGTACCGGAATGTAGGCACCAAGGATAACCCAATGTTTAACCTAGAGGACAATGATTGGTTGGGGTTGTCGGAGTTTGCACCGAATGATTTCGATTTTTATCCCGCTTTTGGTGATCTCGACGGTGACCAGGATCTCGATTTAGTGGTAGGCAGCAACTTTGGCGCGCTGTATTACTACCGCAATGTTGCAGGCCCCGGCAATCCGATGATCTTCCAGCGCGATTTCAATATCATGTGGGTACTTATGGACGTGGGTTCCTATTCGGCCCCGGCAATCGTTGATCTGGACGGAGACGGGTTGAAAGACATTGTGATGGGCGAACGTAACGGGAATTTGAATTTTTTTAAAAATGTAGGCTCCACCGACAATCCGGTGTTTGGTTCGACGCCGACGTTTACCAAACTGGGGCAGGTGGATGCCCGCATTCTCTCCACCGGGGTGACTGATATTGGATTCAGTGCGCCGGTTTTTGTCCAACAGCCCAACAGCTCCCTACTTCTGGTAACCGGCACCCAGGGCGGACATCTGCTGGCGCACACCAATGTGGTTGCTTCGGAAGATCCCTACACGCTCGTTGAAGAAATCTGGGGCAATGTGGACGATGGCAACCGCAGCGCTCCGGCATTCGGCGATCTGGACGACGATGGCATTCTCGAAATGGTGGTGGGTAACCTCCGCGGCGGCCTGAGCATGTATAAAACGGTGCTTGTGGATTGTTCCACGACGACTACTTCTACGATGCCGGCTTTGCCAAAACCGACAATTAGCCCCAATCCGGCTCATAACTGGGTACGTGTGGAGTGGCCGGTTAATCAGCCGGTCAACTGGCAGGTGGTTGATCTGTTGGGCAGGTCTGTTGGGCAGGGTCGCAGCGATGGAGGCGTGTTCACTATTCCGGTGCATAATTGGGCACCGGGCCCCTATTTCCTGGAAATGCGCAGCACGGGAGTGCAAAGCAGCCGAACCAAGTTGATTGTTGACTGACCAGTGGGTTTACAGCCCAAAACTGAATCCTTCGGCTACGAATTGCTCGTAATTTTGTTGATCAAACTGGTAGAGTTTGGCCGGGCGATGCGCTACACCTTCCTGAATTTCGTTGAGGTCGAGCAGGAGGTTCATCGACAGTATTTTTTTCCTGAAATTTCGTTTATCCAGTTTTTCCGAAAGTATGGCCTCATACATCTGCTGCAACTCGGTGAGGGTAAATTTGGGCGGCAGCAGCTCAAAACCCACCGGCGCCATGCGCACCTTTAGTTTAAGCCGTTTCAGGCAGGTATTCAGGATTTCATTATGGTCAAATGCCAGCTCGCCAACTTCCGATACCGAATGCCATCGGGCCGACTGGGCAAAAGAAGCCGGCGTAACAATGTAGTCGCTGATTTTGATCAAGGAGTAGTAGGCTATGGTTATCACCCGGCCAAGCGGGTGCCGGTTGACAGCACCAAAAGCTTTTACTTGTTCCAGGTAAACATCGCGCAAACCGGTCAACTGCTCCAATACGCGTTCGGCAGCAGTATCCAAATCTTCATTTGGATAAACCAGATCTCCGGGTAAGGCCCACTTTCCTTTAAACGGTGCAGCACCGCGATGGATGAGCAGTATTTTCAACTCATTGCCATCGAACCCAAAAATTACATTGTCTACAGAGAACGCGGACTTGAAGAAGCTCTCGATCTCGCTCATATTGAAGGGATGATTTATTGTTTGACGGGCCCAAAACTACATACTTATTGTTGGATGCACACCAATTTATCCGGGTAATCCCGGAGTGGGATATTACATATTGGCCTTTTTTTTGCATTATTAATTATTACACCACCAAAATGACTGGTTTTCCACGCTTAGGATGGTAAAAACAGTACTTTTGTGTAGTTTTAATCTGAAATCGCCGTCGGTATCATCCTGTACTACCGATACTCAACCCAAGTTTTACCATGCAAATTGACATTGCTGCGCATATTGAGAAACTCCTGTTTCTACACGATACACTCGCTATTCCCGGATTTGGAGGATTTACAGCCTCGCGTACCCCTGCTACCGTCGATTACGCCGGTGGCGCCGTTACCCCTCCGGCGAAAACGCTGAACTTTAGTGAAAACTTAAGCATCGACGACGGAATTCTGGTGGATGAACTGGTAAAAGCCCATGGCATATCGCTGGACGACGCACGCGCTGCTATTCAGGCCTTCGTGCAGCAAATGCAGGAGCAACTGGATCAGCGGGAAATTGTGACTTTGCCGGGCATCGGCCGGTTATACAAAAATTATGTGCAAAAGATCCAGTTTCTGCCCGATGCCACCAATTTTCACGCAGGTTCTTACGGCCTGCCACCCTTGCAATTTTCTCCGATTGCCCGCTCGCGGGAAGTTGTTGAAAAGCCGCAACCAACCCCGGAACCGGCTGCAGCTGCCGGTACGGCTTCTGTCGCTACCGCACCGCCCGTTGCAAAGAAACCGGCCAAATCTGCTGGCGCCCAAAACATACCGCCTTTACCGCCGCCACCCAATTTTGTGCACGAACCCTACACAGCGCCCCAATCCTCTGCCGCCCGCTTTGTTACGGGTATCGGGATCGGCCTGATTATTTGTGCGATCGCCCTGGGTATTATCTGGTGGCAAAGCAAACAATCGGTACCGGGGGAGCAAATGGCGAATGTTGAACTGCTCAATGGCTCTGATACCCAGGCGCCTGGTGTTTCAGGTGTGCCGGGAATTTCCGATCTGGCTAAAATGGCCGAAAAAGAAAAAACACAACAACCCAAAGTCGCTACACCCCAACTGGAGCGTGAAGACCTCGACCTGAACGATGAAGTGGAGGAGGCTGCCGCTGCTAAAAAAGTGGAAGTACTCCGCCGCCAGAATGAGGCGCCCCCGTCAACAATTCCCGCTCCGTTGCCCGAAAGCCGGCAGTGTATTCTGATCATTGCCACCTTGCAAGACCGCAACAACGCCGACCGCCTGATCGCCAAACTTAAAGGCGCCGGGTATACGGTGTATTACCGGCAGGTCCGCGGCCACCAGGTTGGTATCCAGTTCTATTATTCCGACCCGGCTGCCATTGACCAGCGCAAAGCCGAACTCACCGAACTTTCCGGCGAGAAAAACATTTACGTGAAACAAAAATAGATTTGAGTGTTAGAAGGTTTCTGGTTAGAAGGTTTGAGGGTTGTACAACATACGGAATGGTGTACAACCCTCAAACCTTCTAACCAGAAACCTTCTAACCCTCAAACCTTCAAACCAGAAACTTTCTAACCTAATGCTACGCATAGACCACATCGGCATCGCCGTGCGCAATATGGCCGAGAGCAACGACCTTTTCCGCAAGCTGCTCGGCGAAGCCCACTACAAAATTGAAGCAGTAGCCTCTGAAAAGGTGGCAACGTCCTTCTTTCACATCGGTGAGAGTAAAATTGAATTGCTGGAAGCCACCGACCCGGAAAGTCCAATTGCCAAATTTATTGAGAAACGCGGCGAAGGCATACACCACATCGCTTTTGAAGTGACGGACATCCGCGCTGAAATCGACCGGCTCGAACAGGAAGGTTTTGTCCCGCTCAACCGCGAACCCAAACGTGGCGCCGACAATAAACTCGTTGCTTTTTTGCACCCCAAGTCGAGCAATGGCGTGCTGGTGGAACTTTGCCAGTCGATTTGATTTGTTTTACCACGGAGACATGGAGGACACGGAATTTTTTAAATAGACGGGATTAAACAGGATTAATTTTTCTATCCTGTTTAATCCTGTCAAATACCATCCGCCAAAGGCGGATAAAACTCCGTGTCCTCCATGTCTCCGTGGTAAAACACACTACGGTGGAAAATCAAAACGCCCTATTCTCCCGGAAAAAGTAATTTTACCAAATCGAAAATTTCCGAAATCAGCAAGCGATGACCACAGTAGCGCAGCGCATGAACAGCTTTTACCAACTGCTCGGTTTATTGAACGATGCGCAGCGCCGCGCCGTCGAACAGATCGAAGGGCCGGTGCTGGTCATTGCCGGTCCGGGTACGGGCAAAACGCATATTCTGGCGGCCCGGATTGGTAAAATCCTGCTGGAAACAGACACGCTGGCGCAAAATATCCTCTGCCTCACCTTCACCGAAGCCGGTGTGCGCGCCATGCGCGAGCGGTTGTTAAACATGATCGGCCCCGAGGCGTACCGGGTGACCATCAGTACGTTTCACGGATTTTGTAACCGGGTGATCCAGGAGAATATGGAGTATTTCGGCAAGGGACGGCTGGAGCCCATAACCGATCTGGAGCGGATCGAACTGGTGCGCCAAATCCTGGCTGCCTTGCCACCGGAACATCCGCTGCGCGCCGGGAAAAAGGATGCTTTTTTATTTGAAAACCAGTTGCGGGATTTGTTTTCCACTATGAAAAAAGAGGGCTGGCCAGTGGATTTTGTGTTGACAAAAGCGGATGCTTTTCTCCGGGATTTGCCTTCAAACCCCAAATTTATTTACCAGCGGAATACCAAAAACGCAGCCAAAGGCACACCCAAAACAGCCCAGGTACGGGAAGTTACCGAGCGCATGACCCGCCTGAAAGCAGCTGCGGCGCTGTATCCCGAATACCTGCATGCCATGGAACGTGCCGGCCGGTACGAATATGAGGATATGATTTTGTGGGTATTGCAGGCGTTTAAAGAAAAAGAAGCCCTGTTGCGCAGTTACCAGGAGCGTTTTTTGTACATCCAGGTGGATGAATTTCAGGATACCAACGGCGCTCAATATCAATTACTGCAATTGTTGCTGAACTTCTGGGAAGCACCAAACGCTTTCATCGTTGGCGACGATGACCAGAGCATCTACGAATTTCAGGGCGCCCGGCTGGATAACCTGCGCCACTTCAGCCAACTCTACCAGGCCGACCTGGAAACGATTGTTTTGAGTGAAAACTACCGTTCCGGCCAACAAATTCTCGATTCGGCAAGCCGCCTGATCGCCCGGAATGAAATTCGCGCCGTAAACCGCCTCGACAAGCCCATCCAGAAAAACCTTCGCGCCCATGCCACCGAACCCGGCACCCTCCGGCTCTGCGTATACGAAAACCGCTTGCAGGAACTCACCGACCTGGTCCGACAAATTGACGATCTGATCAACAGCGGTACTGCTCCGGAAGAAATCGCTGTCATTTATGCCCGGCACAAACAGGCCAACCGCCTGATGGCTTTGCTCGGCAAGAAAGGCATACCCTACCAGGCCAAACGGCCGGTAAATATCCTGGACTTACCCCTGATACAGCAATTGCGCGAGCTGCTCTGCTATTTGGATGAAGAGTCGCGCAGCCCGTACAGTGGTGAACATCGACTGTTCCGGCTGCTGCATGCCGGATTTTTTGACCTCCCTGCGGGCGATCTGGCTCAAATCGCCGTGGCTGCTCAAAAAAATTCCGGTGATCCGGAAAACCCGCTTTACGACGCCCCCGCCGCCCGGCATGCGCCTGCTGAAGGGTTTTGGCGCCGCGTATTGACCGACCCGGACTTTTTGCAACGCCTGCCGCTTAAACACCCTGAAAAATTCGACCTCGTAAGCCACCAGTTGGACCACTGGATCGCAGCTGTACACAACCTGCCATTGCCCCAACTCCTGGAGCGCCTTTTTGCACAAACCGGGCTCCTGAACTGGGTATTGCGGCAGCCCGACAAACTCGATCAGCTCCAGACGCTGTATACCTTTTTTGATTTTGTGGAGGCGGAGGTTCAGCGATTCCCGCGGCTATTTGCGCCGGGAGCAGCAGGCGGGGTAGCCGGGCTGCATCGCTTGCTCGATCTGCTCGACAGCATGGACGACAACCGGCTCCCGTTGGCCCTGCAACAGGCAGTGGAGGCCGGACCAGGTGTGCAGTTGCTCACCGCGCACAGTGCCAAGGGGCTGGAGTTTGAACAGGTGTTTTTGTTTGATTGTGTGGAGGATATGTGGGAGCGCAGCCTCAATGGCGGCCGTGGCCGCTTCGCTATGCCTCCAACCTTGGTGCCATCGGCCGAAGAAGATGCCGTGGAAGCCCGCCGCCGCCTGTTTTACGTGGCAATGACGCGGGCCAAACACCGGCTCCAGCTTTCCTATGCTCGCGCCGGTGAAGATGGCAAACCGCTTATGCAATCGGCTTTTGTGGAAGAGACTGGCTTGCCACACGAAAATATGGAAGTGCCAACGCCAGTTCTGCTCGAAACGCAGGCGCTGCTGATGCTGGAACCGGAGTCGCCCATAGTTGCCCTGCCCGAGCCGGCAGTTTTTCAGGATATGCTGCGCAACTTCTCGCTGAGCATTACGGCTTTGAACCGCTATCTGCGCTGCCCCCTGGCTTTTTACTACGAGGATTTTTTAAAAATCCCCGGCGCCACCAGCGAAGCTGCTGCTTATGGTGTTGCCATACACGGCGCGCTACAGCAGTTTGTTTTAAAAATGAAAACCGACCGCAAAAACCAGTATCCGTCGGCAGAGGTGCTGCTGCGTATTTTTAAGGCAGAAATGGAGCGGCAACGCGGGTATTTCTCCGAAAATAACTTTGCTCAACGCCTTGCCCTCGGGCGGGAACACCTGCGCCGCCTGCATGCCGAACTCGTGCCGCATTGGCCCAAACGTGTAATCGTGGAACGCCGGATCGACCGGGTCGAACTCGATGGCATTCCCCTCAATGGTGTGATCGATAAAATTGAGTGGCTCGATGACCGAACGCTCCGGCTGGTTGACTACAAAACCGGGGCGCCCGATCTAAAAAAAACGGCCCCGCCCGACGCCGGCCAACCCCACGGTGGCGATTACTGGCGGCAGATGGCATTTTACCAGATATTGTTGCAACAGGCGCACCTGTATCCTGAGCCGGTTGGCAAAACAGCCGTGGCCTGGCTGGAGCCGGATAAGCGGGACACTTTCCTGATGACGGAAATCAGTTTTCGCCCCGAAGATTTGCAACTGGTCAAAGGGCTGATCCACCAAATCTGGGCCGGCATACAAGCCGGGCATTTCAGCAACGGTTGCGGGCAAGAAAATTGTGTTTGGTGTCAAATGCACCGCTGGAATACGCCGCCGGCACTTTTGGCGCGTCTGGAAGAAGACCTGGACGACGGCTAAAAAATAGATTCTCCTGTTTTTGTAGTCAGCAACTCAAGGGCCTTCATGCCTTGCACCGAGTTGCCAAACCGGTTAATCTCCGGGCTCCAGACGGCTACCGCCCACCGGCCCGGCATAACGGCTGCAATGCCGCCACCGACCCCGCTTTTCCCGGGCAATCCGACCCGGAAGGCAAATTCGCCGGCTTCATCATAAAAACCGCAGGTGAGCAGGAGGGCACTGAGCCGCTTGGTCTGACTCACCGTAAGCAGCCGTTTTTCAGCACCGGGAATACTGCCGTGGTTAGCCAGAAAAAGAAAAGCGCGGGCTAGTTCGAGGCAGGACATCGAAAGGGCACAATGGTGGAAATAGGCGTCCAATACATCGGAAACATCGTTTTGCAGATTACCATGGCTTTTTAGGAAATTCGCGAGCGCGGCATTGGTGAATCCTGTTTCACGCTCCGAACGAACCACGGCGGGATCGAAGGCCAGGTCATTGCAGGCGCTCAGCTGTCGTACAAATTCGAGTACACCGGTTTGGGCATCGCTGAGTTGGGTGATGAGTACATCCGTCACCACCAGGGCCCCGGCATTGATGAACGGATTGCGCGGGATGCCATGTTCGTATTCCAGTTGAACGAGCGAGTTAAACGGATTTCCGGAGGGTTCTTTGCCAACCCGGGTAAACAGCGTTTCACCGACCTGCTGTACCGCCAGCGCCAGCGTGAATGCTTTGGAAATACTTTGAATGGAAAATCGCGTGTCGGCATCACCGGTGGAGAACACCTGCCCGTCGAGGGTGATCAGTGCCATGCCGAAATGCCCGGGCGCTACGCGAGCCAGCTCGGGGATGTAGGATGCCACCTTGCCGGTGCCGGCGAGCGGCGCTACTTCTTGGGCAATTTCGTCGAGTATTTGTTGGTAGTTCACGTCCGGTAGATTCAGGTATTGAGGAAGTTGTACACTTTTCAAATTTCCAATCTCAAATTGGACGTTTCAAATTAAAGAAACTTCCCAAACCGGGATCATCCTTTTGATTTGAAATTGGAAATTTGAAAAAATTTGAAAAGTGCGTCAGTGGGAACGGTACTTCAGAATCGCCCCTCCAAAAACGCCTGCACGTCGGTTGCGGATGCGCCGCCGTTTTCCTCCTGCGGCCAGTGACCGGTATTCTGGTAAATTTTCAGCAGGGCACGGCGTATTTTTCCATGAAATTCATAAGCGAATTCAGGCGACAAGCGCGTGTCTTCCGCCCCCCAAAGGATGAGTGTTGGCGTACGGATCTGCTCAATCAAATCGACCGGCGGGCGGTTTTCGCTCACCTGAGCGCGGTCGGTGAAGGCTTTCCGGTTGCCCGGACGCCGGAGCAGGTCGAAGTACCGCTGGACCAATGCGCTGTTCACTTTTTTATCGTCGGCGTACACTTCCTCAAGCATGAGCCGGATGAAGGGCTTGGGCGTGATCTGCCACAAGGTCCGGTTTATGACCGGGGTGCGCGCGAATATCTCAAGTGCCGAGGTCGATTTGGTTTCAAAGCCGGGTGCGTCGAGCAAGATGAGTTTGCGCAGTTTCAGCGGGTGCTCAGTGGCATAAAACCAGGCTATTTGAGCGCCCATGCCATTTCCCGCCAGGTGGAAGCGGCGCAGGTTCAGTTTTTGCACAAACTGGTCAAAGAAATTGACGTACATGAACGTGCTGTAACTCCCTTGCGGGTGCGGGCCGGTTAGCCCGAAGCCGGGAAGATCGAGGCTGATCACCTGGTATTTTTTCGAAAGCGAATCGGTCCATTCCGCCCAGGTATGCAGCGAGCTGTTGGCATCGTGCAGCAAAACAATAGGCTCGCCTTTGCCGCTGATGCGGTAGTGCACCGTCATATCGTCGAGTTCCATAAACCGGGAATCGGGGTACCCATATTGGAGCGCCAACGTGTGTACCGGAATATCGGAATACCAATTGGCGAGCAACCAAAGCAGCAAGACCAGGCAGATGCCCCAACGCAATATCCTGCCAATGCGAAAGCGCTTTTGCCAGGACAAAGATTCGGCCTCTGTGGGCGTTGTATTCAGTTGATCCGGGTTGGTGTATTGGTCCTCCATAAATTTAGTCTGACGTACGCAGGATTGCAGCAATGCCGGCCGATAAGGCAAATCCGCCGATGGCGCCCATCGCCATGCGGGTGATCACCGGCCCCAGCGGTTGTACGGGCTGTTGCAAGGCTATCTCAATCTCGTTTATACGTTCGCGGAGCTGATAGGTAACCTGCGGATCGCCGGTACCGTCATCGATCTGCGTCTGGCAGGCCTGTTTTTCGGTCAGGAGTTCAAGGCGTATCAGTTCAATATCGGCCAGATGCAGGCCATAGTAAAATAACCAGTAAAACAGGTTAATCAGAATAAAAACAATAAAGGGAATCCGGAGTATAGCGCGGAAATCGCGGTTGGCGCCGTACTGCGCACAGTCTTCTTTGGCAGCCCGGTACATAAACAGGAGGTAAAGGCCCATCGAAGCCCATTGCAGCCATGGATTCAGAAAATGCTGCGGACCAATGGTGTACAATAAAGCGAAGTAAAAAACCACGGCTACCCCCCCGAGCAGCCCGTAGCGCAGGCTGGTATTTTTGAAAGCGGTCATTCGGCTTGTTCGATTGATGCTCGTACAAAAGTAGGGCAGCGGTTTTAAATGGCCCGGGTTTTCTTAACACGAAGTCGCCAAAGTGCAAGGATTGATGCTTGACATACTTTGGCAACCTCGCGAAGATGAACCAAGTCTGTAGCGATTACTCCAGCGGCCGGTCGCGTTTCATAAAAGCTGCCGCAATGAGTCCGGCAATGAGCCCAAGAATAAGTCCACCGATAACACCATTGGTAGCGATTGTACTGATGTCACCCATTTTGTCAAAATTTTCCATGGTTTTTTCGATGGCATCGGCGGGCATGTTTTCACCCCAGGTTTCCATAAATTCCTCTTTCAGGGTGTCTACGTATCCGGGGTCGATAAAATTGACGAGAATGTAATTCCAAACCGAAGAAATAATTACCCCGATACCCACAGTGACCATTCCAACGACCAGCGCTCTACCATAGCTGATGAAACCGCCGTCGAGTTGATCGCGCTGAAATTTTATTGCAATTGCGGCAAATGCAATGGTGACGCCAAGTGCAATTATAAAGTTGATCGCTATGGCGCTAAACGACATGGGACTGATTCCGAGCAAATAGGAGATCAGGGAAAAAACGACCAGGGTAAGTCCGCAAAAACCGCCGTAGCGGAGCGCGGTATTCCAAAATGGGGGCGGTGTGTTAGGGGCAGAAGTATTGTCTAAAACAGCCATAAGAAAACGATTTAAATGAATGATTTGGTTACGAATGATTAAAACTACTGGCAAAATAGGGCTAAGAATTGCTTAACACGACTAATACGGGGGTTTTTACGACAAATGCCAACACGACAAGTTTAAGCGGCATCCCAGACAACCGGAGCATTCACAAGTGCATAGCGTACGTCGAGTACCGATGCATTGATAAACAACGTGTCGGCTTCCTCATGGCAGCCATAACCTTCGTGAATATGCCCGAACAGATGCACCCGGGGCTTGATTTCCCGGATCCGGTGCAGCAAATCCCGGCAACCCACCGGCCTTGGGTCGCGCACCACTTCATCCAGAATACCGTAAGGCGGACCATGCGTGATCACGATATCGGTACTGGCCGGGATGGCTTGCCAATAAGGCCTGATCGGAGCGCCGCGATGCCGGTTGAATGCCCAATTGAAAAACCAGGGTGTGATCGGGCTGCCCCACAGGCGTATGCCTTCAATTTCGACGCCGGAATTTTCCAGGTAGGTGATCGAATCGGGCAACATGGCGCGGAACTGTTTGGGCGCCTGCTCGGCAATAAAATCGTGGTTGCCCGCAATCAAAACCTTGTATCGGAAGGGTTGTTGGGCAAACCAATCGAGGAAATCAGCCGCTTCGTGTTCCCGGCCGCGCCGGGTGAAATCGCCGGCATGCACCAGCACATCGCCCACCGGCAGTTGCAGGTCTTCGTGTTTGCAATGGGTGTCGGATATGAATACGAATCGCACGGACTTTTTTGTTTTTGGGACAGGATCAACATGATTTTACAGAGGGTGTCTCAAAAGAGAAATCTGAAATGCCCGCCGTAGAATATTTTATTTACCACGAGACACAGAGGCCACGGAAAATTAAACTACCGTGTTCTCTGTATCTCCGTGGTGTAAATTAGAAACTACCTGCGCGTGTGGGGACTTATGAGACACCCTCCGTTTTCCTGTCAATCTTGTCTGAATTATTATTTCGTCAAAACTTGAGCTAACTAAACTTTTTTCCGGTAAAAATAATTCCGGTTGGAAAGACGCGATATCAAGTAGCCCGTTAAAGAAAATACGACTATTGAAGTTTTCCCCGAACTTTACCGCCACTTACAGGTTTAGGTAATTGCTAAAGCACGCCCGAATGCTGTATTGCGCTTTGTCGCCGGGCTTCAGTGCCAAACTGCGACTAAACGTGCCCTACTACCCTCAAGCATGGAATCCATTAATACAATAAATTTTTCGCTGTTCCGCCGTGTCTTGGCCATGACCAAGCCTTACCGGGTGACGTTTTATCTGACGGCCTGCCTGACGGTTGTGCTGGCCCCGCTGGCCATTGCGCGGCCCAAGCTGTTGCAAACCATGGTCGACGACTATGTTTTCCAGGGCGATATTTCCGGTATGAGCCTGCTGGCGGCGATCATCTTTGGTGTACTGATCCTGGAAGTTATCCTGCGCTATCTTTTCTTGTACCATGCCGACTGGCTGGGGCAGGTTGTGATCCGCGACCTTCGGGTACGGGTGTTCAATCACCTGACCCGACTGAATCTTTCCTATTTCGACAAAACAGCCATCGGCCAAAGTACTACCCGGACGATCAACGATATCGAGGCCATTAACACGGTATTTTCGGAGGGCAGTATCACCATCCTCGCCGATCTGCTCACGTTGTTTGCCGTTATGGGCATGATGTTTTACACCTCCTGGAAACTTACACTGGTAGTCCTTTCGGTGTTTCCGTTGCTGATTTGGGGGAGCTACAAATTCAAGGAAAGTGTGCGCAGAAGTTACGAGCGCGTCCGCAACCACATTGCCGTGATGAATGCCTACCTGCAGGAACGGATCACCGGCATGCGCATCGTGCAGATTTTTAATGCGGAAAAACAAGAGGCCGAAAAATTCCGCAAGATCAACCACGATTACACCGGCGCCAACCTGCGGGCAATCATGGCCTATGCTATCTTTTTCCCGGTAGTGGACATCATCTCGGCGCTCTCCCTTGGTCTGATGGTCTGGTACGGTGCACGCGGCGTGCTGTCGGAAGAAGTGACGATCGGAACCATGGTGGCTTTCCCGCTGTACATTTCCATGTTGTATCGCCCGATCCGCATGCTGGCCGACAAGTTCAATACCCTGCAAATGGGTCTGATCGCGGCAGAGCGTGTGTTCCAGTTGCTCGAAACAAAAGAACATATTCAAAACGACGGTACCCTGGCGCCGGAAAAAGTGCAGGGCGATTTGCGCTTCGAAAACGTTTGGTTTTCCTACAGCGGCAACGCCGACGAATCGGTGCTAAAAAACGTGTCGTTCCATATTCCGCCCGGCGATACTCTGGCGATTGTGGGCAGCACCGGCAGCGGCAAAACGACCATTATCAGTCTGCTGAGCCGGTTTTACGAAATCCAGTCAGGCAGCATCAAGGTCGATGGGCACGACCTGCAGGAGTACGAATTGTTTGCCCTGCGGCGGCGCATTGCCGTGGTTTTGCAGGATGTATTCCTGTTTTCCGGTACGGTACTCGAAAATATCACCCTGCGCGATTCGGGCATTTCGGAAGAAGAAGTCATCGCTGCGGCCAAGATGATCGGCGCACACCGCTTTATCGAAAAACTCCCGGGCGGCTACCAATACCAGGTACAGGAACGCGGCGCCACGCTTTCCATGGGCCAACGCCAGTTGATCTCCTTCGTACGCGCCCTGGTGTTCAACCCCGACATGCTCATCCTTGATGAGGCCACCTCATCCATCGACCCGGAAACGGAAAGTGTGATCCAGTACGCCATCGAGCAATTGATCGCCCGGCGCACCAGCATCATCATTGCGCACCGGCTATCGACGATCCGCCATGCCTCCAATGTGCTGGTGTTGGAAAAAGGCGAGGTCAAGGAATTTGGCCCGCATGAGCAACTGCTTGCTATCGAAGGCGGACGGTATAGGGAATTATACGAGAAGCAGTTTTTGGCGCCGGTGGAGGAGGAGTAAGGATTCCTAAGGGGCCTAATCAATAAAGTATTTGAAGTAGACACCTGCTAGCCTTTCAGAATACTGTTCTGCCAGACCTTTTTGGATTGCTTGCTTCAGGGCATCTATTTTTTGGTCTGCCAATTTTTTTACCATCGCATCATCTTCGGTAATGAAATAGAGCCATCTGTGATCGAATTTGGTGTAGTCGTAAACTTTGGGTTTTAAAAGCCATCGGAGGCTTTCTGGCAAGTCGGGTTGCTTTAAAAACCAACTGAGGGTTTTTCGATCAAAATAATGTAGGTATCGGATTCGAGCCAGTTGCAGCACTTGCCATGCAAATTTGTGCGGTGTCTCACCTCCTCGGAAGGGAGTATTTGCATCAAAAGGTTCAAGATCAGAACCGTCAGATGTAAACCGGATTCCACTTACTTTTTCAAATGTATTTTTTAGAGAGTTTAATGCTGCCTTGGGAAATGGCGCTTTTGGAATGCATCCAGCTATATAAGCATCAAAAAAGAGGTCTAAATCAAAAGCCGTATTGAAGTTTTTTTCAACGGCCTGCGTTAGCTGGGTTTGAAGCGGGGTGTCTAGAAACTCAAATAGTTCGATCAGCGCTGCCAATTGAATTGGATCAAACCTGCCATCTTTGACAACTAACAATTTGTCAAAAAGGGTTTGGTCACTAATGCGGAGGTCAGGTTGTGTTTCGCGAATACCATGCACAAGGTTTTCTACATGATGCCGGCGGAACTCCCGCCATGAATGGAGCAACTCAAAAAGTGATTCGATTTGACTAGGGCTAAAGAATTTGACGTGCTTATAAAAGAAAAGGATGAAATCATTTAGCCGGAACAGACGGACTGGTAGCCAGTATAAGCCTTTTAATATTGTATCATACAATTGACCCGATAACTCTTTATTATCCTCAAGATCAACATATGCCAACGTTATTAAAAAATTAGGGATTAACTTCTTTTCCGGTATTTGGTATATGCTGTTGATTTCTAAATAGCTTTGGTAATCTTTGTTTTCCTTAGTGCCTGAAGGGAATGAATTTTCAGAATAACTGCTTTTAAAAAGGTTGATCGCCCAGTTGACAAACAATTCTTTATGTCCATTAGAAAAGGAGAATCGTTCTAATGCATACTTATTTAGTATGGTTGTTAGGTTTTGTGGTTGAAGCCACTGAAGGCAATAACGAAGTACACGACAATTATATTCAGTATACCGCTCATTATACCTTTGGGAGGTTTGGAAGCTTGCAACTAATCCTTCAAAGGTTTGCTCTGCTGCTTTTTCAAAGGCCCGGTTATCCATTGTTACTAGCCCGTTTGAATCATAAAACCAGCATAAGTTTTCAAAAGCCTGTTCTAATTGAATAGCATAGTTGGGCCCAATTGCTTCAGAGTATATATTTTGGTATTGAGTGTAAATTTTAAGTATGCTTAAAAAGTTATCTTCAACTTCTCTTGAAAAAAACTTTACCACCTTCTCCTGATGAATATCCCAAAGTAATTCCTGGACAGGTTTTTCAACTTTAATCGTGAGCAATACCTCATTTAAATTTGCCTTTTCAATTTCCTCTTTAATTTGATCAGCAAAACTTTGCGAATACTGCCCCAAATTCCCTCGCCAATATATTTCTCTGCCTGCTCTAATGCGATTCCGAAGACAAATGAAATAAAGTGCAAAATCTTCTGCACGTTTAGATTCCTCTTCAACTTTTAAGAAAACAGCATAGGCTAAATCGAAATAGTGCATTTTATAAAGCACATAGCCATCCAAAAGTGCATCTCGCAGTGGCTCAGGTGCCAAACCTATTTGTCCAAATGAATATTCTTGGCTTTGAACTGCCCTGTGTAGTTCAGCAAATTGAAGATTAGCCCATTTCAGGTATAGTGATCTTTCAGAGAATGGATTATTAAGTTTAATTGGATAATGTTTGTCCTCTCCGTACCTATGAATGCATCTAATGCCACTGGACAAGAGTTTGTCAAAGATCAACCATAGTTTATTTTGGTAATTTTCTATGTTGGATGATTTCAGAACTTATAGGCCCATTTTCTTTAACTTGAATGCTTCCATTATTGAACTTAAGGCTTTCCAATACTTGATTATCAAGTCATTTTTAACTTCAAGGTGATATACTAAATGTGCATCGGCTTGTTTTTTCTGTTCAAAAAGTCTGAAAGGTGAAAATGGGTATAATCTTTTAAATAGATAAGGAGGAAGCGTATTAAATGCATGAAATGTTGTATGACGTAAATAACTGATCTAGAATTGGATTGCGATAACATTTATTTTAGGTGCTCATCGATTTAACATAATTTAATAATTTCAAAAGGTCGATCAACTTCTTTCTATAATCAGATTCAACGCCAAGACAATATCCCATTTTATTAGATTCTTCTTGTAATCATTAGGCCAAGTAAATGGAATTTAACCCTTTGTTTTCGAAGTATTTTAATTCAATTGAATTCTTATGATCTGAGAAAAGATATATGCTCGTCTAAAATCTTTCCCTAGTTTTTCAACGGCCCAGTTTAGTATTCGCTTTAGGTTGTCATCAGTAAACGAAAATCCAATAAAAAGAACAACCTTCGTTGTGAAAATATATTTAATTAAATTACTTGTTAATGGCCAATTTGTTTGGTAGTTCAAGTAATCAGATTCTTTAAAACAATATTCATGGAATTCCAGTCTCCATGCATTTTGACAAATTTCTTTCAGAACTTTCAATTATTTAAAGTCATTTTCCTGGCAAATTTTGAATACCAGGGTGAGAGGCGTCTTTGAATGCTTTTTCAAGTAGGTTGTCAAAGTTAGTAGTTATAATGTGCTCAGGGCGCAACTCTAAAATTCTCTGTAATTTGGTTGACTCAAGGTCTTGGTTCAACCAAGAAATTCTCTTAATTTGTTTGAATACTCTTCTTCACCTAACGTTTCATAAAGAAATTGGGCAGTTTTAAAACATTCTGTATCTTCTGGTACTTGAGGACCAAGAACCTGTCTATTTTTGTTTTTCAATCCTTCCATAAAGGTATTCCTGAGTCGCTTGAAATTCCAGCACCTGCAAAATGACCAATCTCTTTCCGCTAAATGCTTTTGGAGATCACGAATAATTTGAATAAAGTCATCAGGAAATTAGAGGGCTGTAAAACTCTATTCTGATTCAAAATAACTTGATGCTCATTTATGATAAGATCAATTTTGAATCAATAAATCATCTTGAATCCATTCAAAGTCATCTGTCTTCGCTTTAGTGCTTAGAAAGAAGCTTCATCTACCGCAATTCCGCGATAGAGTTTGTACCTTGTTTTAATAAGCCTGATAGATCAATGGCTAATTCATTGATAAAGTAATTTTGTCAAAGTGTCGACATCTACTTCAAACGCCTTACAAAAATCTCGTCTGATGTCAGTGTATTTGTAAGAGCCATTAATTGCTTTATCAACAGAGGTGAAAAACCTAAGTTCTCCAGATTTCTCATCTTTAAGAAATAAATGGAATTCTTCGCCAGCATGCTGGTAGCGGATACTTACGAAGAACAAAGGCGTTGTGCCAATTAGGGGACATTATTTTAGGGGATTGGCAAACTTTTTCCTTTCGAAGGTAGCGGATATTCTGAGAAATACACTCGCCTTTGATTCAACTCCCACAACCTGTATCTTTGCATACTGAGGTTATAAAATACGGTGACCATGCAACTAGTCCTGGAAATAAAAAACGAGCGCGACCTGGCCATACTCCTGCCCTTGCTGGAACGGCTGAATATTTCGTTTTCACAAACAGCCGACAAGCCCAAACTTCCGCAAAAAGCAGCGGGTAAAAAGAATTTTGACATCGAACATCTCGAACATCTGTTTGATGAACTCGAGGCCATGAATGCCTTTGCAGTCGTTGAGAACCCAACGGAATGGCAAAAACAGTTGCGGGATGAGTGGAATTAAAGCCGGATTACTCGACACCAATATTCTGATTTACCGCTCCAAGGGCATGCTCGATTTTCGGGCACTTTCCTCCCGGTATGACAATCTTTACGTTTCCGCCATTACCTGGATGGAAGCCCTCGGCTTTAATTTCTCCAATCCACAAGAGCAAGCAGGTATCGAGGCAATTTTGAATGCTATTCAGGTTGTGCACACCGATATGGACATCGTTAAGCAAGTTATTTTTTACCGGCAAACGCGGAAAATTAAAATTCCCGATGCGATCATTCTCGCAACCGCAAAAAAACTGGGAGCCGAACTGGTTACAACCAATGATGCCGATTTTAAAGGAATCGATGCCAGTGTATCGATTTTTGTACCTACGCTGACTACTTCCATTTAAAACACAATTGCCCCCCCAAACCGGAAATTCACCGCGGCCGACCCATACGGCGTCAGCGCATTCAGCGCATTATCCGAGAGGACAAATAATTGCACCGGCCCCGGTGTAGCCACCACGCTCAGCCCAATGTTGGTAGCCGACTGGTTGTTCACACTGTACATGCCGCCCACCGTTAGCCATTTCAGAATGGACCATTGAGCATTGACACCCACAGAGGTCAGCTTGCGGCGTGCACTGTTTTGATGAAAAAGTACAGCGCCGAAAGACCAGCGGTCGCTCAGTTTGTACGTTCCGCCGACATATACGCGGGTGGGCAGTTCAGAAGTGAATTCTGCCGGTGTTTTTTCAAATTGCAGCACATCGTTCAGCGAATCGAGTGCCGCGGTGAAGTCCAGGCTGTCAACTGTGCCGTTGATAATATCGGTGCCGGGGATGACGATGCCGTCGTAGTCGAAGCTGCCCTGGCTTTTGAAGTAGTTGGCGTTTTTCTTCCAGGAAATACTGCCGCCCAGGTCGAGCAGGCTGGCGCTGAGAGAAATGCGTTCGCCGAGCTGGAGTTGCATGCCCAGGTCAAAGGCCCAGCCGCTGTTTTCCGAAAAGCCGTTTTTCAGTTCGTTCAGCGCCAGTTCAAAACCGAGTCCGGCGGTATCGATGGCTGTGATGGTGCCTGAAGAGTGAAAAGCGTAGTCGGTTTGCAGGTTGAGTTGGTAAATATCCGGGTCGGTGTACACGCTCACGAGGCGGTGGTCATCGTCGGTTTGCACGGCCCCGATACCCGAAAGGTATTTGGCGCGGATGCCCAGGCTGAACGATTCACCGAAGCGGCGACCGATACCCAGGCTGAGTTCATTCCAGTCGAACGTGGTGGTAGCAAAACCAACGTCGAGCGTTTGGCCGATGTAGGGGGCGTTGCCATTCCAAAAGAGCTCGGCGAGCGTTTTTGGGTAATTCACTACGGCGCTGATGCGCACGGCATGGCTGGCCTGGAGGAAAAATTTGCCGGGCAGGCGCAAGCCCAGCGAGAAGGTTTCAAAACGCTGACCGTAATAGCCTTCGTTTTCCGGTTCCAGTTTGTCGATGGCTTTGCCGAGATCGACGATATTGCGGTTACCTTTCCGGCGCAGCAGGTCGTTGAAGGTAATACCGCCGGAATGCGCGGCATCAAGTCCGAAAGAGGGCAGGCCGAGCGCGATGCGTTTTTCCTGCGGAAAAAATGCGGGGTTGGTGGCTGCTGTTTGCCAAAGGGCAGTTTGCTGGTGCAGCATCAGCTCCTGCTGCGCAAAGCTGGCGCCGGCAAAAGCGGCAAAAAGCAGCAGAAAACAATATCGGAGCATGGGTAGGGTTTTCATGTGCTAGAATCGGGTTTTGATTTTCAGGCCAAGTTTGATGGTCGCGTTTTGGGTGGCCAGGAGCTTGACCGGTACCAGACCGCCGTCGGCGGTGGTGAAGAAGGTTTGCACAAAAATTTTCTCCGCCTGGCGTACGCGGTCGAAACGCGTAACATCCATCGGAACAAAAGTTTCTGTGCGTTTGCTGCCCACGGCGTTGCCATTGCCGTCGACTGGCGCAGCCTCCATGATAAACTGCGGATCGCCGATAAACAGCGAATCGAGCGTTTGGTCGTTGGCGTCCTGAAAATACATTTGGAGCGATGAGCCGATGGGCGTCTGGTTTTCCGTAACCACCTTGAATTCCACGGATTCGATATCGGCGGTGTCCACATCGGAGTAGCTGCCAAAATTCAGATCGAGCACCTGCTCGGCGCCGAATTCCTGTACCGAACCTTCCAAAACCAGTTCCACGCTCATGCGCAGGGCAAGCACACTTTCGTTGGTCAAAAAACCGATGATGGAAGTGTCTTTCGTGGCATTGGAAATGCCGGCAAAATCATAGATGAGTTGTGTGGGTTGGGCATTGAAAATGTCGGCGATATTGGAGTTGGTGCCGTCCAGCACGACGTGGGTGTATTTCGTTTGCCCGACCTCACCTGCTGCCCAGGATGGGTAATTGAAGTCGATACTGTCGTTGTTAAACACCGTACTTTCCAGTTTGTACTCCTCCCCGTCGCGGCCGATAAAGCTGAGGTATTTGACGACCCCGCGCGTTGGGAATCCCCAGGAGTTCGCCACGGTCATGGTCACTTTGGGGTCTTTCACCTGCACATTGCCCTTCAGGTTGGTCTGGTTGATGTCGATATCGATGGTGTCGAGTGTGAGCGGGTATTCCTCAAAGCCCCAGAAACCTTCCACGTAGGACAGCGTGAAGTTGTTGATCAACAGCGCACAACCCGGGAGTCCGGGCGATGGCTCCAGGAGTTTCACCCGGGTACCATTGGGCAAATAGGCTTCGTAGCGGAATTGCAGGGTGTTGCTGTCCGACAAAAAAGTATAGCCCGCCAAATCAAAAAGCGGCGAAAACGACGTTTGCGATGCAGGAATATTGAAGGGGTATTTGAAGGCTACACCGTTTTTCGACATCTGCGGAATGGTGAAAAATCCGTTGACAGGTTCGGTAAATCCGTTGTACACCACCACGTTCATGTCGCCGGTGAGTACGTCGGCCCGATGGATAAACACGGAGTCTGGCACATCCAGATTGAATTTGAAAAACGTATCGGGCACCGGAATACCGCCGTCGGGAAATTTGAAAAATTCAAAAATATCGGTGGCCGGTTTCTCCGCCAAATCGCCGCTGTAGTACAGGGTCATAGTGTTGTCCGGATTGACCACAATGGTGTCGCCGCTCAGCGTGTCGTTCAATATTTTGAACATCAGGTCTTTCAGGTTAAGCGTCGTATTCATCAGGGGGAAAGCATATTCCGCCGTGTGCCCGGCGATTTCCGCGTCGTCCAGGCTGATTTTTTTGCAGGCAAAAGTCAAGCTGCCAAACACCAATACGGGGAGTAGCAGGCGAAGCCAATGTTTTGATACCATCGGAATTACTTTGGGTTAGAAATGAAAAAAAGGGCGGACTCCGGGATTATCGTTTTCTTTTAAAAACTAAAACCAACCGAGGCCTGGATGACCACGTTCCGGTCTTTGTCGTTCCGGTAAATCAAATTGCCATTGTCCGTAGAACCTTTCGACAGGTCGGCAGCGTTTTTGGTCAGGTCTGCCAGGCCATATTGAAGCCGGACCCCGATAAAGAGCGAACGGCTCATGAAATACGACAAGCCGGCTACCAGGCCATAGTCGAGCGGGTTGTAGAGGTTGCCTTTGTCTTCGGTGTAATCGTAATAGGCGCCGAGTGTTTTGGGTAATTCGACGGTTTTGGCATCTACCTGCACAACCTCCGTCTGGCCTTCAATGCCGCGGCCGGGCTCGTCTTTGCGGTAGTTGTGGTCGAGAAAAAGTTCCAGGTCGGCAATGGGGTTTTGCAATACGGAAGTGCGGCCGTTGGTGTAGGTCAGCGAGCCGTCGCCGATCGATTGGACCAACAGCCCGGCGTACATACCGGCCGATAGTTCAAAATCTTTCCAGCGGCCGTACGCCACCACCGGAATATCGAGGTAGGCGTTATTGATATTGATCAGGTAGCGGGAGTTGCCGGTGGTCAGGGTGCTTACTCCGTCGAGGCGGAAGATGCGGTAGGAGGGGCCGTCGAAAGTATATTTTGCACCTTTTTTCGAATACAAAATTTCGCCCCGAACACCAACGTAGTCGTTAAACTTGTAGCCAAGTGAAAGCCCGATGTGGAAGCCGGTTATAGTGCCCCAGCTTTCCAGTTCTGCACCGCTGCCACTCAGTTCGGAGGGGCCATTCATGCTGGCAAAGTTGAGGCCGGTCTTAAAACCATAGCGCAGTTGGGCCTGTGCGGGTGTTGCCAAAAAAAGGACGGCGAGCAATACGCCAAAAAAGCACGGGGAAAGCGTTTTCATGTTGAAAAAATTCGGCATTCGTGTCGTAATTTATACAGGTTGAAGTGGCTTTATGCACTCCCAAACGCAGGAAGGCTGGCAAAAGTACATTTTTCTGCAACAAGTGCCGGTGTGGGAGTGGTGTCCCGGCAAAAGGCGCTATTTTTGTGCAAATTTTGTGAAACCCAAGCCTGGTTCACGGTATAAACAGCCTGGATTCACCTCTTTTTAACATCAATTTAGACAGCCGTTATGAAAGATTGGCCGCTTTGGGAAGTGTTCATCCGATCGAAACAGGGCCTGAGCCACAAGCACGTCGGTAGCCTGCACGCCGCCGATGCGCAAATGGCGCTGGAAAACGCCCGTGATGTGTATTGCCGCCGCAATGAAGGCATCAGCATTTGGGTAGTCGAATCCAGGCACATCCACGCCACCACGGAAGATCCGGATGCTTTTTTTGAACCTTCGAATGATAAAATTTACCGGCACCCCACGTTTTACAAACTTCCCGACGAGGTGAAACACATGTAGGGGTTTACGATTTGCGATTTTGGAATTACGATTGGTTCATCTTGCCGGGTTAAAATAGTTGCGTGCCTGTTTTCAAAATTTGAACTGGTTGCAAACATGCCTGTTTCGAAAAGGTGAACCAATCGTACTTCGTAAATCGTACTTCCAAAATGAAACAGTTTTTCCATGCAAAAATTCAATTACCTCCTCCAACTTGGCGATAATGCGCTCATCCTGTCCCAACGCCTGGGCGAATGGTGCGGCCATGGTCCGGTGCTCGAACAGGATATCGCGATGACCAACATTGCACTCGATCTGTTGGGACAAACGCGCATGTTGCTCAGCTATGCCGGTGAAGTGGAGGGCCGCGGCCGTTCGGAAGATGATCTGGCGTACTTCCGCGATGCCCATCAATACCGGAACGTATTGCTGGTCGAACAACCCAACCAGGATTGGGCCTACACCACTGCGCGCCAGTTTTTTTTCGATACTTATAACTTCTACCACTGCCAGGCGCTCACCGG
Organism: Lewinellaceae bacterium; assembly: GCA_020636075.1. Lineage (GTDB taxonomy): Bacteria > Bacteroidota > Bacteroidia > Chitinophagales > Saprospiraceae > M3007. The sequence goes on from JACJYO010000006.1 coordinate 132,458, forward strand.
CAGCAAAGACGCGCGGTTGGCTGCTATTGCTGAAAAAGCCCTGAAGGAAATTACTTACCACTTGCGCTACTCCAGCGAGTGGATGATCCGCCTGGGCGACGGTACCGAAGTCAGCCACCAAAAAATGCAAACAGCCGTCGACGACCTCTGGATGTACACCGGCGAATTGACCACGCCCAACGACACCGAACAGCAAGCCGCCGCCGAAGGCTATGGGGTCGATCTGTCAGAAATCAAACCGCTGTGGACTGAAAAGGTAGCCGCTGTTTTACAGGAAGCAACGCTAAAACAACCCGCCGCCGATACCTGGATGCAAGGCGGTGGAAAAGACGGACGGCATACGGAGCACCTGGGTTTTATCCTGGCCGAGTTGCAGCATGTGCAGCGGAGCTACCCCGGGCTCGAATGGTGAGGGTGTCTCATAAGTACTCACACGCGCAAGTAGTTCCTAACTTTCACCACGGAGACACGGAGAACACAGAGTTTAATTCTCCGTGGCTTCCGTGTCTCCGTGGTAAATAAAATATTCTACGGCGGGCATTTCAGATTTCTCTTTTTTGAGACACCCTCACGATACCCCAATTTCCAGCAAAGACAACCACTGCTCCGAAGCATCCAACTCCGCCAGCACCCCGTACGGAAAAGTTGCCTGATGCGCCACGTGCCCGAAAGGCAACCCGTACACAACCGGAATGCCCAATCCACCCAAACGGTCCTGGAGCGTTTCCGGCAAGGTCAGGGAAAACTCCGGGTTTTTTGCCCCGCAATCGGCAAATACACCCAGGGCAATTCCGGCAGCATCCCGCAGGTCAGTTGCCTGCAACAATTGCGTGAGCATGCGGTCGATCCGATAAGGCTGCTCCCCGACATCTTCGATAAACGCAATTTTCCCGGAAAAAGAAGGCTGAAACGGCGTGCCAGCCAGTGCGGCCAGGAGCGAAAGGTTGCCCCCGGTCAGCGGGCCCGAGGCGCGACCCGCTTGTATGGTGAACGGACTGAATTCCGGTCCGGGCAATTCCGCGTCGGAGGCAGGTGCGTCGATGCGGTAGGGCGCCTGCGGTTCAATCAATGCGGCCCGGAAGTGTGCCAGGGTATCTTCCGGAAAATCTGAAGCCGCAACCGGCCCGTGAAAACTCACCAGACCGGTTTTTTTGCCGATGGCCAGGTGCAGGGCCGTCACGTCACTGTAGCCGATGAGGGGTTTGGGATGTTGCCGGATAAGTTCGTAGTTGATTTGCGGTAGCAAACGCGTAATGCCGTATCCGCCGCGTACGCACCACACCGCATCGATTTCCGGGTCGGCAAAAGCCTGGTGCAGATCGGCCAGGCGGGCCGCATCGGTGCCGGCGAGGTAGCCGTGCCGGGCGCGGAGGGCGGCGCCTTCCTGCACCTGGTAGCCCAGTGCGTTCAGGTTATCCAGTGCTTTTTGGATTTTTTCCTCCGACACTGGCGAAGCCGGCGCAATGAGGGCAATTCTGGCGCCTTCCGCCAGGCGTGCGGGCTTAAGAGTAGTCAGTTCCGGCATGGGCGTGGCGCTTGATTTGGTTTGAGAAAATGCGGTTGCGAGCAGGGCCAGGCCTGTTTTTTGAAAAAAAGAGCGGCGTTGCATGGATAAATTATTTTCAGTTGTCGGTTCGCGCTGTGCACAAACTTAATTGCCCGGGCGGTACTCCCGGAAAAAATTGATGCCCAACAGGGAAAATTGTCGGCATGACGCAAATTCAAATGCTTTCAATTAAGAATGCAGCGGCGGCTTTTATCGTCGAAAAACGCCCGTAGAATCACACCAGCAATGTTTCTCTGTCAAACTTAACACAAAGTTAACCTGGACTTAAAACTGCGTTCATACAGCCACAAGACTTTTGCCCCCGAAAATCTGTATCAATTTCTATCTGTATGAAACGCAATTCCTACCATTTCCTCAGCATATTCATGCTGCTCCTTCCGCTATTTGCCCTGGCACAAAAGGGCACCATTTCCGGTAAAATCATTGACGCAAAAACGGCCGAAGAGCTGATCGGTTGCACTGTCCGCCTGGATGCCGGCGCAGGCGGTGCGCTCACCGATTACGAAGGCAATTTTACCATTGCCAACGTTGTGCCGGGTACACACCAGATCGCTGTGAGCTACACCGGTTACACCGAAAAAGTAATTTCAGATGTTATCGTGAAAAATGGCGAGGCAACCACGGTGAATATCGCCATGGAAGATGCCGCAGCCAGCCTCATTTCTGAGGTGGTGATCACGGCTACTGCCCGTCGCTCCAGCATGAGCGCCCTGACAATCCTCCAGAAAAACAGCCCGATCATTGCCGACGGGATCAGCGCCGAGGTTATCAAGCGCACACCCGACCGCACCACCGGCGATGTGATCCGACGCGTGAGTGGGGCCAGCATCCAGGACAACAAATTTGCCATTATCCGCGGCCTGAACGACCGCTACAACATCGCCTTGCTCAATGGCGCGTTGCTTAGCAGCACCGAGCCCGACCGTAAGGCGTTCTCGTTCGATTTGTTCCCGTCGTCGATGCTGGACAACCTGCTGGTGATGAAAACGGCCAGCGCCGATCTGCCGGGTGAATTTGCCGGTGGCGCTATTATTTTGAACACCAAAGACATTCCGGAGCAAAATTACCTGCAGGTAAACGCCGGCGCCGGGTACAATACCGTGAGCACATTTAAGGCTTATCAAAGCGCTCAGGGTGGCGGCACCGATTTCCTGGGACTCGACGACGGCGCGCGTGGGGTGCCTGCCGGTTACCCGAGTTCAACGGAATTCCAGCAGTCGAGCAAAGCCGAAAAACTGGAGTATTCCCGCCAGTTTGCCAACGACTGGGCTATCATGGACAAAAGCAGCGCAGCCCCCAACAGCAACCTGCAACTGGCTGCCGGCCTGGTATCGGCTCCGGATCGCAAGGTGCAGTTTGGCAGCACCCTGGCCTTTTCCTACAGCAACAACAACCGCCTGCAAACCGGCGAACGCAACGACTTCGACACCGAGCGCCAGTTGTTCAACTTCCAGGACAACCAGTTTAAAAACAACGTATTGTGGGGCAGCCTGGCCAATGTGGCTATGAAAATTAACAACCGCCATAAAATCAATTTGCAGGGCACCTACTCGACCAACACCGACAACATTATCAGCAGCCGCGAAGGCAGCGATTTTGAGCAGGAACGCTACGTGCGCGCCACGGCAATTGAGTACACCGAAAATCACCTGCTGACGACCCGCCTTTCCGGCGAGCATTCCTTTGGCCTCAACAATATCAAATTCAACTGGGGTGGCGGCTACAACCGCACCTCCCGCGATGTGCCCTCGTTGCGCCGGATGTTTTATTCCAAAAACTTTGACGCCGAAGCAGAAGATCCCTACCGCGCTTATGTTCCCTATGGCTCGGCCGATCCCTTCCGCAGCGGGCGTTTTTACTCCGACCTGTCGGAAAATGTGTACAATGGAAACGTCGATCTGACCATTCCGTTCGTGCTTGGCGCCGAGAAGCAATCCGTGAAGGTCGGTGGCCTCTATCAGGGCAAAGACCGCGATTTTAATGCCCGTGTCATGGGCTATATCCGTGCGCGGGTTGCCGGATTCGACAATTCGCTGCTGCTCCTGCCGCAAGACCAGATTTTTGCCCCGGAAAATATCCGCGACAACGGCTTCATTATGGATGAAATTACCAACCTCAGTGATGCATACATCGCAAATTCCGATTTGAGCGCGGCGTACATCTTGTTCGATAACACGGTGTTTGAAAAATTGCGCATCAACTGGGGCTTACGTGTGGAGCATTTCAACCAGCACCTCGAATCGAGCGACTACAGCGGCAACCCGTTGGAAGTGGACAACGACCTGACGACCTGGTTGCCCTCGGCAAATCTGACTTACCGCCTCAACGACAAACACCAGTTGCGCCTTTCAGGCTCTAAAACGGTAAGCCGTCCGGAATTTCGTGAAGTGGCGCCCTTTGCCTTCTACGATTTTTACCTGAACGCGGGTGTTGTCGGTTCGCCGGAACTGACACCGGGTGAGATTTACAACGTCGACCTGCGCTATGAGATCTACCCGGGCCAGAACGAGTTGTTTAGCGTCAGCCTTTTTTATAAAAAATTCAACAACCCCATTGAGTTTACCTTCAGCAGCCTGGGTGCCGGTACCCGGACATTTAATTTTCAAAATATTCCCAGTGCGAACAACTATGGTGTGGAATTGGAACTTCGTAAGCATTTAGGCTTCATAGCCGCAGGGTTGCAGGATCTGACCTTCTTCACCAATGCTGCGTTCATACGTTCCAAACTGGATTTGTCCAACGTGTCCAGCTTCGACAGTGACCGGGCGCTTCAGGGCCAGTCGCCCTACCTGGTGAATACGGGGCTGACCTACAACCACGCCAACTGGGGCCTGAGCACCACGCTGGTGTACAACATCATTGGCGACCGTGTTGCCTATGTTGGTACGACCGGTTATGCCGACGTCTATGAGCGCCACCGCAATTTGCTCGACTTCCAGATCGCCAAACGCCTCGGCGAACGCGGCGAGGTGAAACTTACCTGGGGAGATATTTTACGCCCCGACTTCATGTACTACCAGGATAACAACGCCAACCACAAGTTTGACGCCGACGTGGACAATGTCATGCAGCGCCTCAACTTTGGCAGCACGATTACGCTGGGCTTTGGATACCGGTTTTAATTGGAAAAGAAGATATGCAGGGTGTAACGCGCATTTTTGACGTAGTGCAATACGCTGCTGTGCACATCGTGCATCTTTCGAATTAGGATACAGATTTTAGTAGTTATAAGGTTAGGAATTGACTACTTATTCCGGGTGACGCAAGTTGCCCGGTTTTTTATTTCGTGGTCACAACTTGACTTATTTACACGCCACCGGATACAGTCAGCGACCCATGCTGATCCGCAGCCCGACTTAACATTCGCTTCATACAGACTTAATTCAAACTTAACCCGCGGGATTCCATGCCGGGGAGGCATCTGGCGACCTTTGCGCTATGCAAACAGCGCCCCCGAACAGGGGCCAAACCAAGAGCAAAAAATTTGACCTACCTATGCGAAAAGCACGTTTACTTCTGGCCGCCTTGTGCGTGGCAACATTCCAACTTTCCGCCCAAATCGTAGTTTCGGGTGACATCACGTCCGACCAAACCTGGACGAAAAATCAAACTTACCTCCTCAGCGGTTTTGTTTACGTGACCAACGGGGCAAAACTGACCATCGAAGCAGGCACAACGATCAAAGGTGATAAGGCCAGCAAAGGCACGCTGATCGTCACCCGTGGGGCGCAGGTTATTGCCAACGGGACGGCTACCGAACCGATCGTTTTCACGAGCAACGAATCATCTCCAACGTATGGCGACTGGGGCGGCCTGATCATTTTGGGGTATGCACCAACCAACCAAACGTACAACGGTACGGCCGGCCTTGGATTGATTGAGGGCGGTATTGATCCGGTTAAAGGACTGTACGGCGGTGGCGACCAACCCGGCGGTGCAAAAGCAAACGACAACTCCGGTATCTACCGTTTTATGCGTGTGGAATATGCCGGTATTGCATTTCAACCAAACAACGAAATTAACGGCATCACCTTCGGTGGTGTAGGCAACGGCACCACTGTGGAATGCGTGCAGGTTTCCTATGCCAACGACGATTCTTTTGAGTGGTTTGGCGGCACGGTAAATTGCAAATACCTGATCGCTTACCGCGGTCTTGACGATGATTTTGACTGTGATTTTGGCTATTCCGGAAAGGTTCAATTTGCCCTGGCTGTGCGCGACCCGCAAGTAGCCGACATCAGCGGCTCCAATGGTTTTGAGGTGGATAACAACGGCTCGGGCTCGGATTTGACGCCGAAAACAGCACCCACTTTTTCCAATGTGACCATTGTCGGCCCATCAGGGTCCAACTTCTCGATCGATTTCAAGCGTGCCAATCACCTGCGCCGCAACTGCGAGATCGGGGTGTATAATTCGGTTTTCGTGGGCTCCTATCCTGTTGGACTTTTGATCGACGGCGCCAGCACTGTGGCCAATGCGCAAGCAGGCAAACTGGTGGTGAAAAACTCCTTCTACCACGGTATGGCAGCACCCCTGAGCACTACCGAAGCCGGCTTTGACATTGCTGCCTATGCCGCTGCAAACAAAATCTCGGTTGGTCCCAACTCCGCAACTGCCGGTCTGGTTGACCCCTTTACCATCGCATTGCCTAACCCGCGCCCAAGTGCTTCTTCGCCGGTGTTGGGTTATGCCGAATTTTCTGATGCACGCCTTCAGGATCCATTCTTCATCCCGGTAAGCTATGCGGGCGCTTTTGGCCCGTCGGGCGACTGGACCTGCCCCTGGGCAACCTGGGAAAATGCCGGCTGCCTGCCTGCCAACGGGGTAGTTACCATTGCCGGGGATATCACCACCAACACCACCTGGACTGCCGACAAAACCTACCTCCTGCAAGGGTTTGTTTATGTGACCAATGGCGCAAAACTGACCATCGAACCCGGTACCGTAATTAAAGGCGACAAAGCCAGCAAAGGCTCGCTGATCGTTACCCGCGGTTGCCAGATCATTGCCGACGGCAAACCGGGCCTTCCGATTGTATTTACCAGCAATGAAGATGATCCGACCTATGGCGACTGGGGTGGTCTGATCCTCCTGGGCTACGCTCCGACTAACCAAACCTACAACGGCACAGCCGGTCTTGGCCTTATCGAAGGTGGTATCGACCCGGTTAAAGGCCTGTATGGCGGCGGCGATCAGCCCGGCGGCGCAATTGCAAACGATAACTCCGGTATTCTGCGCTATGTACGCGTTGAATATGCCGGTATTGCCTTCCAACCCAACAATGAGATCAATGGCATCACGTTTGGTGGTGTTGGTAGCGGCACCACGATTGATTATGTACAGGTATCCTACGCCAACGACGATTCTTTTGAATGGTTTGGCGGTACCGTTAATTGCAAGCACCTCATCGCCTACCGCGGTCTTGATGACGATTTTGACTGTGATTTCGGCTTTGCCGGAAATATCCAATATGCCCTGGCTGCACGCGATCCGCAAGTGGCCGACATCTCGGGTTCCAATGGTTTTGAAGTGGATAACAACGGTTCCGGTTCCGACCTCACACCCAAGACTGCGCCTACCTTCTCCAATGTTACCCTGCTTGGTCCCGGCGCAAATCCCGCAGTTGACTTCAAACGTGCAGCACACCTGCGCCGCAATTGCGAAATTGGAATTTTCAATTCCCTACTCATGGGAAGCTACCCGGTTGGTTTGTTCATCGACGGCGCCAACACCGTTGCCAACGCACAGGCCGGCAAGCTTGAAGTGAAAAATACCTGGGTTGCAGGTCCGGCATCCTTGCTGACAACTACAGAGGCCGGCTTCGACGTCGCAGCCTGGTTTGGCACCGCTGGTTGGGGCAATGGTACTGCGGCAAATGCTTCGGCAGTTGCGCTTCAGGATCCTTACCATCTGGAATTACCCAATCCACAGCCGACCTATACTTCTCCTGCACTTGGAGCCGCTTCCTTTGCTTCGGCTCGTATCAACACGCCGTTCTTTGATAAGGTGTCTTATGTCGGCGCTTTTGACGGTTCTAACGACTGGACTTGCGGTTGGAGCCAATTCGTTGAGAAAAACGTGGCTTGCCTGACGGAAACGGATGAAGCTGATAAATATGTCAGTGCCATCAAACTGTACCCGACAGTGGCTGTTGATCACAGTACGCTTGAGTTTTCGCTGGCGCAAAATGCAGACGTAATGATTGAGGTGTATGGCATGAATGGCCAATACTTCGGTCAGCAAATAAACGAATCGGCCACTGCGGGAACACAAACGTACACGTTGAACACCGCTGACCTCTCGGCCGGCTTCTACTTTGTCCGGATTCAGGCAGGTGCCGCTGTGAAAACGACCAAACTGATTGTCGTTCGGTAGGGTAAGGAAATAAACCTGAAAGAATACCAATTGAAAACCAAAACGGTGGGCTGCTTGGCGCAGTCTGCCGTTTTTTTTATTGGATCAATTCAAACGTAAAAGAGGAAAATCGAACCCCATTTTGTCTTTGATAGGACATGTAGCAAACTTGCTGGAAGCAGGATAAATGGCAGTTCTCTCAAATGGCGTTAATTTTCCCGTCCGTAGGGGCGACCCTTTCGGCCGCCCTCGTAACTTTTCCAATTTCAAATCCCCAATTTGACATTTCAAATTCATGAAACGTCCCAAACCGGAATCATCCTTTTTGTTTGAAATTGAAAAGAAAAATTTGAGATTGGAAAATTTGTACACCCTCTCTGGTTGCTTAAGTTGGTGGACCCCTACGAGGTCTCCAAAAAATAAAACCATAAAATTTCCATGAAAATCGTCATCCTTGGAAACGGCATCAGCGGCATTACTGCGGCGCGATTCATCCGGAAGCGCAGCAATCACGAGATCGTTGTCATTTCCGACGAATCCGACGAGTTTTTCAGCCGCACCGCACTGATGTACATTTACATGGGGCATATGCGGGAGCGCGATACCCGCCCATACGAGCCCTGGTTTTGGGACAAAAACAGCATCCAGCGCCTGCGTGCCCATATTGCGCACATTGATTTTTCTAAAAAAACATTGCACACCACCGGCGGCAAAACCGTTGCCTACGACAAACTGGTGCTGGCGGCAGGCTCCCGTTCCAACAAATTCGGCTGGCCAGGGCAGGATCTTAAAGGAGTGCAAGGGCTGTATCATTTGCAGGATTTGGCGGCTATGGAACAATTTTGTCCCAGGCCTGAAGGCCTGGGCGAAGAACCGGACCTGAGCGGAACGAATGTTTCGAATGATAGCAAATCTGCAGATGCTGCGAACCAAGTGACCATCTCATCCCAGGCCATCTCATCCCAGGCCATCTCATCCCAGGCCATCTCATCCCAGGCCTTCTCAGCCCAGGCCTTCAGGCCTGGGAAAGCAGTGATCGTAGGCGGTGGCCTGATCGGCGTCGAAATGGCCGAGATGTTGCATTCGCGGCAAATTCCCGTGACATTTTTAGTGCGTGAAAAAGACTTTTGGGGCAATGTTCTTCCCCCGGAAGAGGCCGCCATGGTGAGCCGGCATTTGCGGGAGCATCATATTGACCTGCGGCTGCAAACCGAGCTGCGCGAAATTCTGGACGACGGACAGGGGCATTGTCGGGCAGTGATCACGCAAGCCGGTGAAACGATAGCCTGTGGTTTTGTCGGGCTGACGGTGGGGGTTAGCCCTAATATTGAATTTTTGAAAAACAGTTCGCTGGAAACCAATCAAGGGATATTGGTTAACGACTACCTGGAAACCAACCTGCCCGATGTCTATGCCGTGGGCGATTGCGCCGAACTTCGCCAACCTCAACCGGGACGCCGGTCTATCGAAGCAATCTGGTACACCGGCCGTATGATGGGCGAAACCCTGGCCCACAACCTCACGGGCAATCGCATGGCTTACAACCCGGGAATCTGGTTTAACTCCGCCAAATTTTTTGATATTGAATACCAGGTGTACGGCGATATTCGCGCCGTGCTGCCACCGGAGCAAGCCAGCCTGTACTGGGAACATGCCAACGGTAAAAAAAGTATCCGCCTCAATTATGAAAAAACGACAGGGCGCATCCTCGGGTTCAACCTGATGGGTGTGCGCTACCGGCAGGAAGTGTGTGAACGCTGGCTTCGGGCGGGCGCCCATATTGAAACCGTGCTGCCGCACTTGGGGCTGGCTAATTTTGATCCGGAGTTTTCCGCGCAGTATGAAGCGTTTCTTATTGCAAAATATAACCGGCAAAACGGCACGAATTTGCGCTTGCAGCAAAAACGTGGCCTGCCGGCAGTCTTAAATTTTCTAACGCCCGCAGTGAGGCGGTGACTCCGAGTCACTGCCTCACTACACAATAACCTATGACAAACGCCAGCCTTGCTCCGGCCCCACCGATCCTAACCTCCTGGAAACAAAAACTCGCGCTTACCCTGGCTGGCGCCGGCGTGGTGCTTTTGCTGCTTGTTTGGTTGGCCCGCGATGCCTTTGCGCCCTTGCCGGTATTGCTGCTTGCCCTTGCTTTGATAACTGCCGGTGTGGTGCTGTTTGTTCGGGTTGAGTACCTGCGCCGGCCCGCAGGTATCCAAAACAACGGCGTATGGTTTCGAAGCCTGAGCGCGCGGGGCATATGGGCCTGGCTGGCGGCGATTGTACTCACCGGCTTTTATACGGCCCTGTATTTTGGGCCGGCAGCCTGGTTTGCGGGATTATCGGAGTTGTTCAGTCCGCTGAGCCAGCTGCTCAAAGGCAAGCCGGCGGATAAGTGGTTTGTGTATGGCAGTTTGTACACTTGTTCAGTGTTGGTGATGGGGTTGAAATTCGGGTTTAAATACCGGCACAATCGGTACCAGGTGATCCGTACCCTGTCGGTGAGTTTTTTCCAACTGGGCTTTGCTTTTTTGATCCCGGCTTTCATGCAGGCGATGAACCAGCCGGAGTACTATTTCACCTATTTCTGGCCCCTGAAGGACTGGTATGGCACACCTTCGGCAGCTAAATATTTTGGCGGATATGCCATTGGGCCGTATCTGTTGGTGTTTGGCGCACTGATGACTTTCGTGGCCACACCTTTGCTGACCTATTTTTTTGGAAAACGCTGGTATTGCTCCTGGGTGTGCGGTTGTGGCGGCCTTGCCGAAACGGCGGGCGACCCGTTCAGGCATTTGTCGGATAAAAGTCTGCGTGCCTGGAAGATCGAGCGCTGGATGATCTATTCGGTGTTGGTGGCGGTTGTTTTGGTAACGGGATTGCTTTGGATAAACTCGTATCAAAAAGGCGCTGTTTTGGGCATTTGGTCGCAGACATTTTACACCGGGTATGGATATATTATCGGTATGGCATTCAGTGGCGTGGTTGGTGTTGGCTTTTATCCGCTGATGGGCAGCAGGGTTTGGTGTCGTTTTGGTTGCCCGCAAGCGGCTATTCTCGGCATTTTCCAGCGAAAAAAATCCAAGTTTCGAATTACGGCCAATGGTGGGCAGTGCATCAGCTGCGGCAATTGCTCCACCTATTGCGAAATGGGCATAGATGTGCGGCACTATGCGCAGCGTGGGCAGGATGTGGTGCGGGCTTCCTGTGTGGGTTGCGGGATTTGCGCAGCAGTATGCCCGCGGGGCGTGTTGCGCCTTGAGGGGGCGAGCACTGATGTGGATCGTCGAGCGGAGGAATTGCGGACGGTGGTTGTTAAATGAATTCTACTCGCCGCCCAGCCATGAATGGCTGGGCTAAGAAACAGCCCTGCCGAAAATGATGATTGGATTGGGCTACGTGAAGGAAGGTTGCTCTTCTCCGCCCATTCTCCGCCCATTCTTCGCCCAGGCCTTCAGGCCTGGGAAACAGAATGATCAGCATCATGCTACCCGCTAACCAGGATAATTGAAGATCAGGGTTTTAAATCATCAATTTTGTAAAAAGTCGAGGACTTTTAAAAGTATCCTTGTTTTAACAAAAATTGATGGAGTCATGAAAAATATCCTGAAAGTTATGTTCCTGGTTGCTGCGGTACAGTTTAGTTGTGGCGTGTTTGCCCAAAAGGTCGAAGAAACAATCGTTACCGGTAAGCAACAGTTCGACGATATTCAACTTGTAGCCGTTTATCCCAATCCGGCCAGAGAACGTCTGCTGATCGAATTCACCGCTGACGAATGGGGAGAAGATTTGATGCTGCGCATAAAAAACAGTGACGGTAAAACCATCATAAAGCGCAATCTGATTACGGCATTGGGTGGAAATATGGTAATCCTTCGGGTAGACCAACTTCCCTTGGGTGAGTATGTGGTTCAACTGGATGAGGGTCGGAAAGCGCGCTCGGTACGCTGGCAAAAAATGTAATAGCCTGCCGGTTCGACGGGTCTCCCTTAAATTTGACCAAACCTCGAATAAGAGATAATTTTTTTTAAAGCACATTGGAAATTCCAGTCGTGAATACCTACCTTTGCGGGCTCTTTTCGTAAAGGGCTAAAATTTTACTTGAAATACAATGGAAATCATTGCTTTAAAAGCGGAGCCGAAAGCCAAATCTGGCAAACAAGCAGCAAAAAAAGTACGCCATGCTGGCATGACACCAGCTATTATGTATAAAAGTGGTGGTGGCGAGCCGGTTCAGTTCAGCGTTAATCCTGCCGAATTCCGGCACTTGGTGTATACCCCCGAGTTTAAACTGGCTGAAATTGAACTGAATGGCGTTAAGCACAAGTGCATTCTGAAGGATATCCAGTTCCACCCGGTGACAGAAAAAGTCCTGCACCTCGATTTCCTGGAACTCGCTGACGGTGTAAAATTTAAGGCGTCTGTGCCCCTGCGGTTTAAGGGTGCAGCTCCAGGCGTAAAAGCCGGCGGTAAATTTCTGACCACACTGCGCAAAATCAATATCCTGACTACACCGGACAAAGTGGTCGACAAAGTAGTTGCCGATATCTCCGGTATGGGCCTGGGTGATGTGATCCGGGTACGTGACATTGATGTGCAGGAAGGTGTGGAGATTACCAACAACGGCGCTGTGCCTGTTGCCTCCATCGAAATCCCGCGCGCACTGAAAACCGCTTAATAACTACCTTCTTTCCCGTTTTCATTTTGATACCGGGAGCAATCCCGAATTTTTCTGTCTGAAAAATTCGGGATTTTTTATTTCCTGCCCGGTGATTACCGAATTTTGTGGGTTCCTTTACTTGAATTTGAAATCCAATCTTCCCAGGTATGAACCGAGTCGCCTTGCTGTACCGTTTTGTTGCAACCTTTTGGGTTACTATCCCCGTACTTTTGGGCACTTTGCTCCTATCGCATACGCAGGCGCAGGCCCAATCGTTCTGGATAGAAAACTTTGGCGACGAAAACCTGGCTGATGCTTTCTGGTATTATGGCGGCACCAACAACGGCCCGGCAATCTGGACCTGGACACCCGACCCCACCGCGGGCTACCAGGAACCCGATCTGGAACCATTCGCTGCTCCAACAGCGGCCAATGGCTATTTTTATTTCAATTCCGACTACAACGGCCAGGTCCCGCACGATGTCTGGCTGACAGGTTATGGCAATAAGGTCGACTGCAGCGGCAAAACGGACGTTCACCTGCGCTTTTTTGCCCAATACGTTTATTTCAACCCCGACAGCTCGCTGGCTCAGGTAGGAATCAGCACCAACGGCACGGATTTTACTTACCACGATCTGTTCACCGGCCTCCCGGCCAACCTGACCTACCACAATTGGGTGGATGTAGACCTCGATGAGGCCGACAATCAACCGGAGGTCTGGCTGCGCTTCCGCTGGATCGGCAGGTACGAATACCATTGGAAAATCGATGACCTGAGTTTCTTCATTCCGGATGTTAGCAATGTCGACTCCTGCGATGCGGCGGTGGATATCAGTGCATATTTTGGAAAAGAACCGGGCATACCGCAAACAACCGGCTTGTTTGACAACAGCACGGCCACTGTTTCAGCTACTGATCCGGCAGTCAGCTGTTGGAACGAAGCGATCGGACCCGATATCCTGAACACCACGATGTGGTACACGTTTACCGGCGATGGCGGCACGTATTCCCTGCAAACGGTACCCTGCAACGCCACCAATTACATCGGCACGGCCCAGGGTGATACCGGGGATACGCAAATGCTGGTATTCTCGGGCGACAACTGTGCAGACCTGACCGCGGTAGTTTGCAACGACGATCTGTTTGCCGACGGCATGCCTGATTGGCGCGCCGGCCTTACCCTCGAAACAGCACCGGCGCAACGGTATTACCTGCTCATCGACGCCGCTGAAATGCAGGGCATTGTGGCCACCGGCGAGTTTTGCATAGAAATAACCCAACTCCCGGCGGTTCCCTGTGCGCAAGGGCAGGCCGGCAATTTTAATCTGGTCCCCGACCAGTACCTGTGCCAGGGTGAAAACCTGGCTGAGGTGCTGATGCTCGATGCCGGCAGCTTCACGTTGCCCACTGCCGGCCAGCAAACAGGCCTGGCCTGGTGTTTCAGCCCGGCGCCCATTCCCGCGAATACCTGGCCGGGCGATGTGCCGGGTTTGTTGAGCACACCGTTTACTTCGGATGTTGCCGCACCTGTTATGTTGAATAACGGTCTTGCTATTCCCTACGGGGCCTATTATCTGACCCCGGTTGTGCTGGGCGGCGGCGCGTTGGTTGTACCCGGTTTGTTGCCCTATGTGTATAACATTGACCCAAGCGGGGCCTGTTTTTTTGTCGGAGAAGCGCTTCCAATTGTTTTACTCCCCGAGCTCAGCCCCCTTTCGGCTACCGCTGAAATAGAAAACGAGATGCTGCCGCCAGGCCAAAACGGCTCGGTGCGCCTGAGCGTTTCCGGCGGCTCGTCGGACTACTTCAGCGACCCGCTTTTGACAGGCTATTTCTGGAGCAACACTGAAACATCCATGGTCGTGCACGACCTGTCAGCGGGCACCTACACGGTCACGGTCTATGATGTAACGGGTTGTGTGGATTCGCTGACACTCAGCGTAACGGTAGATGCCGTGGTGGGCAGTGTTGATCCGCCTTCCGTCCGCAAACTGGATCTGCGGCCCAACCCAACCAGCGGCTTACTTACGCTGGACCTTGAGCTGGCACACCCTGCCGGTTTACAACTCGATCTGTTGACTTTGCAGGGGCAACTTATTCAAACTGAAAATGCCGGCACCGTTAGTGCGCTGCAGCATACGTTTGATTTGAGCCGGTTGCCAGTTGGCACTTATTTGTTGCGGCTCCATGTGGATGATGAAATTGCCTTGCGGCAAATTGTGCTGCAGCGTTGACCCTCATTTTTTGGCAAAAAAAGTACATTCCAAACCATGTTTGAACTCACCCAAGTACCCTTCGGAATATACCGCCTGTACACCCTGCACCATCCCGAAACAGGCGACGGGTTCAGCATCGTGCCCGGACTGGGGGCTACGGTACTGGAATTGAATTTTCGCGGTACCAACGTGATCGACGGGTACCAGTCGCCCGAAGAACTTGAGATCGGCAAGTGGGGTAAAAGTGCCCTGCTCTTCCCGTTCCCCAATCGCTTGCAAGACGGCCAGTACAGCTGGCTTGGCGAAAACCATTTTTTCCCCATTAATCACCCCTCCTCCGGCAATGCTATCCACGGATTTGTCCGCGACGAAGCGTTCGAAGTTGTCCGCATCGAGTTGACCAACGAAACAGCCGAGTTGACCTGCCGGTACGAATACCGGGGCCAGCACGCGAGTTATCCCTTTCCATTCACGCTGGAGGTTACGTTCAGTATGAGCTACCGGAGTGCTTTCCACGTGTCGTTTTTTCTGAAAAACCGGCACAAAGAAGCGATTCCCGTCGGCCTGGGCTGGCACCCCTATTTCCGCCTTGCCGACACTGTAGGGGATCATAACATGCAGTTGCCAACCTGCAAAATGGTGGAGATCGACGAGCGCATGATCCCCACCGGCGGCCTGCGTGCATTCCCGGATTTTTCCAAAGAAAAAATGCTTGGCGATACCGTACTGGACAATTGCTTCAAGGTTGCCGACGAACACACGCTGTATCACCTGCACCTCCGCGCCGGTACCCGGCAACTCACCCTGGCGGCGAGTCGCGAACTCTTCCCCTTTTTCCAGGTGTTTACCCCGCCTGACCGCCAAAGCATTGCCCTGGAGCCCATGACTTGCAACGTGAATGCCTTTCAAACCGGCGATGGCCTGGTGACAGTGCCGGCAGGCGGCGACTGGACGGCGGCGTTTGGGGTAGAGTACCGGGATTAGGTGGTTATTGGAGTGGGATACTTACGCTATTTTTCAAACTGCTCGAAATAGTCGAAAACCGGGTTTTGTAATACTCCCCATTTGCCCTGGTATTTTACTGTAATATACCCATCCTTGCTTTGTCCGGCTTTTTCAAAAACCCGGGGAATTATCCATTGCCAGTTGGTGTCCATATAGCCGCACAAGCCGTCTTTGCATACCCGGTGTAAACCTTCCGAAATTTTATCGACGGTCGGGTAACGGGTTTCCTTGCCTGGCGGATCGGAGTATAAAAAATAATAGGCATCCGTTTTCGTGTGCCGGTCGGCGCCAACATAGATCCAGGCCCCGTGCCGGATTTCCTGTTTGAATTTTTGCATACTGCGCAACACCTTGCCGTCTGCTGTCCGGTGCTCATCTTGCTGGGCATACGCTTTGAAATGCCGTTTGACCCAAAATGTTTGATCAGCGAATACATGAATATCCACCGAATCGGGGCCGTATATGAGGCGGCCCTGCCGGTCGTACAGGCTGTGCAACCGACCGGCAGCGGTAGCGGTTAGGGTAGAGTCGTATTTCCAATGGAGATCAAAATACGTACCCGTCCTTTCGATAAAGCCTTTGGTGAAAGGAATAACCAATTGCCCGTTGGCAGCATTCATAACTGCACAGCTTGTGTCATGACAAAAAATGACCAGCGAGTCGTCAAGATTATTCACCCACTTAAACTGTGGCTCAATGATATACCCGGTGGGTGGATAAAAAGTGCCTTTCCGGGTTTGGGGGTCAATAAGCAGGGTGGTCCGATGCTTAGGTTTTTCGATATAACTGAATTCCCCAAACGGGAAAACGGGTTCATTTTTCAAATTGATCAGGCCGGTGTATTTATCTTTTTTTACCAGAAAAATATCGCGCTCCGGGTCGTAGGTTTCGATTTCCCAGTATTCACCGAAAGGAAGCACCACCTCGGCTTTGGGGAAGCGCAAAATGCCCCATTCGCCGTTGTTTTTCACGGGCAACAAGCCGCTGCGCGTCCAGCGACCCATCCGTTCCGCCTGAAAAGGGTACAGGTTTTTGTGGCCTAAAGTAAGCACGCCCCATTGCCGCGGTACAATACAGGCGGTGAGGTAGCCTGCGGAATGAAAACTGCCAAACTGATACAACGGTGGGATGATCGTGTCGCCCTTTAGATTGAGTAAACCGGATTTCGTGCGCCGTGGATAACCCGCCTGATAGGTTTTTTCCAGGTCCATCTCTGCTTTGCTGCGCGCCACGTCAATTTGGTGGTAGCCGGCTATTTTGCTGCGCGCCTTGGCATTTTCGACCCGAACGACATTGGGGTAGGGCTGCTGTAATTCGGCATCGTAATACCGTTCGGCATCGCCTTTGGTAAAAATAAAACGCGCGCCTTCCTGTTTCCATTTTTCATATTCAAGGGGTATGAGTTCCTCGCCGTGGGTGTTGATAAGTCCGCATTGCGCATTTTTCCAGACGACTGCCACGTTGCTGTAGGGCGGCTGAAATTTGTCGTATGGCAAACCGATGTTTTCGCCTTTTTCATTGAATAAAAACTGCATCCGGTCTTGCGCAGCGGTAATCCAGCCGCCCCGGTGCAGGCTGATCCTGTTGTAGGCGGGGGGCAATACCTGTGCACCTGATTTATTGAAAACGCCTTCCATCTTGCCATTTTTGACGATAAACCGGCTGTCGTCTTCCTTTGGAGAAATTTCGAAGGACTCAAAACCGTCCATGACAGGCGGAATGACCCATTTGGCGCCTACGTCCTGGGCAGTAAGACAAAAGGGTAAAAGTGCGATTGCGCAGAGTAGCGGGTAGGTTCTTTTAGTGGTCATGATCGAATATTTTGATTTCCAGTTGAGCGGTATGTTGTTCGGAGCCGGGAAATTTGCGATTTATCCAAACAGTAAATTTTTGCGCAAATACGTCCGGAATCTTGGCTTCCAGCAGCGTTTTTGCCGCAGGCGGCAGTTGCGCCATTTCCTGCTGGCGGAGTTGCTCCAGGCTTACGGAAAGCGGTTGGCCACTGCGTTGGGCCCGGCGTTGTTCGAGGGCGTAAAAAAAGTTGACGCGCTCATCAATCCGGTGGCGGATTTGCATCTGGTGCAGCGCGGTTGTTTGAAGTAACAGGCGCAGTTGTCCGATGAAAAGGGTGCACGCCACGGTGTCGAGTCGGACAGCTTTGCCGCGTTGAAAATGCGTTTTAGTGATAAAAGGAACCGGCGTGTCGGTATCCAGCGTATCGAGCATGGCAAACCTGGAGGAGGGCGGAATTACATACCCGCCTCGCAGGGCAAACGACTCCATACTGTGCTCCGGAACCAGTTCGGACCGTTCGTAATTTCCCAGCATAACATTTCGCACGAACGGGGCATCCAGTGTGTTGTCTTGCTCGGCTACTGCCAATTGATCAAGGGGTAAACGCTCCAGCGGCTCCACCAACGGGACGCTGAGATAGTAATATAACTCCTTGGAATACAACGCTTTTTCCAGGTTGTAAAAATTGGACGTGATCACACTGAACCGTACGAAAGGCTTGACGCCGCCGGCGCCGTATAACTCGATCGGGTCAAACGGTTCGTCCGTTTTGTATACGATTGCCCCGCGTTCCCAATCCACATAGCCGTCGAAGGTTTCCAGTTTTTCCCGAACGCTGTATTTGCCGGCGCGAAAATACAACTCGGTTATTTTGATCTCTCCACCCAAACCGGACGCATAGTGTTGGGCAATTTCCGGGGCTTTACCCCTAAATACATCCCAACACGCGCTTTGTTCCGGTATAGTTGGTTTGCTGTTTAAAGGCGCCAGGATCAATTCCAGGCGGTAGCAATGTTCGGGTTCAAAAAATTTTTCAGGCAGGTTAAAATAAATAGTACGCGGGTAACTAGTCTCTGCCGCAGTATACACGACCTGTCCGTTGGCATGGCTCCACCGGGCGCGCAGTATGTTGCCGCTATAATTTTGTTGCATAACCAGGCTCAGCGCATATGGCGTCAGCCCCAGATAACCGGCGCCGGGAACCGACTCGTCGTGCCGGAAGTTAAATTGCCCGTTCATTGGAAAACTGTACAAAATAGCGTCGGGTGGCAAGGGAAATTCCACCGCACTCAACGTCCGCTGGTTACCGGGATCATCCCACGATTTATCGAAGTTGAGGTCGGTCAGCCTGACCTTCTGCGCGTCTTTTTCCGGAAGGATGCCACTCAAATCGGTTGCGATTTCACAGACCAACTGATCGGCCACCCATTGCCGGCAAGCCTCGACGGATTTGGCTTTGGGGCGTTCCTTGGCCGGTGTCTGATCGTACAGTGCAGGCCACCGGGCGAAGCGCCATCTGTCGGGATGGTTTTTTATTTTGGCATGAATTTCAAACCAGCGGTGGAGGGCTTTATCGCTGTGGTATAAGTCGACATGAAGGTTTTCCAACTGTACCACATCGTTATCCCGCTCCATTGCGACCAGCATCTGGCGGGGCTCGCTGGAAAAATGTTTGTGCATGCCTTCTTTAAAATACTTATCGCCTTTTCCGAAAATGAATTCGCGCGTGAAGCCTTTTTTCTGAATGATAGCTTCCATTTTTGTGCGAATTTGGGCACTTTCGGCACGGCACGCAGCGATGCTGTCGGTGACTTCCTGTTCCAATCTGGAAAATGCGGCGGGCACGACTTCAGCCCAATTGGGCTGGGCAGGCAACTGAATTTGAACAATTGAAAAAAAGCAGCCGATTAGTAGCCTTCGTTTCATGGGTAACTATTTTTCTGGCTAAAATACCGCAATATGATAAATGTCAAACGGTTGTTTCTGATCGGGATCTCGCTCCTGCCAGTGCTGTTCGCCCAGGCCCAAACAGCCCCGGGCATGCAATGGGTGCTTCCCATCAAAGCCGGCCGGGTACCCATCGGCAAACCGGCAGGAAACGCAGTGCCATATCGGGAAAATAATGCCTTGTACCTGCAGGCCTTGGGGCAACCTGCGGTTGAACTGCCTTTTGACAGTATTTCCTATCTGGATGACGGTTATTTCAAAATCTGGCAGGGCTACTTGCAGGGTATTTTCCATCCGGAACTGGGCGCCGTAATCCCACCTGTTTACGACGTGGTTAAACCTATTGGCCCAAAGCCGGAACCCTGGGCGTTTGAGGTTGGAAAATACGGCATGGTGGCGGTTGCAGATGAAATGAACCGGCTTATCCTGCCCTGGTCAAAATCGGGCTATGGTAAAACCACTGCGTTCGGCGACAGTATTCTTGAGTATCAGCGGTCGAGGGTTGGTTTTTCGTATATCGCCCGTTCGGGCAATCCGGTGGGCGAAGCAACCGCGCGTCTCAGCAAACCCGCTGACTTTCAACGCATCACTACCGAATGGACGGTGCTCACGACATCGATAAACGGTAGAGTACGCCGCGACACCTTCCGTGAAAGCGAACCCTTTGCGGATGATATTGCTCCGGTTCGGACCGACAGCCTGTGGGGGTATATCCGCCGGGATGCCTCCTGGTTGATCAAACCCCGTTTTCAGGTAGCCCGCCCGTTTGGCCCACTCGGCCATGCTGTGGTAAAAGTGCAGGGCAAGTACGGGGTCATTCGGCGCAACGGCACATTTTTAGTAGAGCCCCGGTTTGCCTTTTTGAAACCCTTTGTGCCCGGACTTTTTGAATTTAAAGAAGGGGAGCAAACAGGCCTGATCGATTCTGTGGGGAACGTTGTGGTACCCTTAGGCACCTATGGCGGTTTTATCGCAGCTGGAAAAAATGCAACCGCGGTAAAATCGGCCGACAGCCTGCTTTTATTCCGAAACGATGGCCAGCCTATCCGTATCGGCAAGGTTGTCAACTGCTTTTCCAATCGGGTAGACGGTTCCTTTATCGTTCACCAGAAAAAACGGGTTGCCGCCAGTAACCATTTGCAAGACTTTTTCGGGGTGCTTTCGGAGCGTGGTGAATGGTTGCTCGAGCCGGTTTTTCAGCGGCATTTCCGCGAACACCGCCATTTCTATGTTGCCGTAGCCATGCTTGAGCCGTGTTGCACCATTCCGGGTATTGCCCTGGAGCAAAATGATCGCGACAAATTCCTGCTTTTTAACCGCGCAGGTCAGGCAGTTGCGCCGTTTGCCGTAGGCGGCTTCCCGGGCCCGGGTGACAGCCCTTTCATAATTTATAAAATAGGAAACCTGTACGGCTTGTCAACAAGTACCGGCGTTGCCCTGGCCGCCGAATACGATGCCATCAATGATATGGGCAATGGTTGGGCCTATGTCCGGAAAGGCGATACCTGGGGTGCGTTGAAATGGGTGGAGTAGCCCCGGTGCTATCCGGTTCATTTGCCTGAGTTGAGCACCACCCGGGTCAATCCTTCCGCTCGCGCTTTCGTTTGTGCGGCCATCGGCTTGTTGCCGCCATAGTCATACAAATCGCTTTGCAACTGATAATGGTACGCAAACAAGTTGGCAATCTCGATCTGGACCGGCGAACTCAACCGCTGCCCCGGTTTTATCCGGTTCAAGAACCGGGGTTCCCGGCGCAAAAAATCCGCATGTAATGCCTGCGCCTGGTTCCATTGCCGGGCTTCTGCCAAATCGGCTACGCGGTCGTTGTAGACAATTTCATAAAAAACAACATAGTCTGTTGGATCGAGCATGCTGCTTTCCAGCCGGTAGTTTTTCCAGCATAAAAAATAAAAACACAAGGCGGCAACTCCCCATTTTATCGGTAACGCCCATCCACTTTTCGTCCTTTTTTGGAAACATTCGAGTAAGGCAAAGGCTGCAAAAGGTAAACACAAGACCAGTAATGGTGTTCGAAACCGGCCAAGCACATAAAACGCTACCAAGACGGCCAATTGCAATACAATGGCCAGGTACAGCACGGGTATTTTTTTTCGTTGAAACCCGGCAAACAACAAGCCCGCTACAGCACACCAGATCACCCAAGTGGCATCCAAAAATGCCACTTGCAATGCCGGAACCATCGATGAATAAAAATAATAATTTTCGTTGTTCGGCCATTCCGTGCCGTTCAGCGCCCGTGCCAGTTTTTTACCAAGCAAACTCAGGTAGGTGGTAACGGATGTATGCGTTTGCAACGATGCCAGCATAGCCGCGGCAAAATCAGGACCACTCCGCTCTAATATTTCCACACATTTCGACGCTTCCGGCTGCCAACTCGAAAGCACCTTCGACGCGTATACATTCGCGGCGGCAAAGGTAACCGGACCTACGCTGGACAGGCTGAAAAGCGGCGCACCAACGGCTTTGTTTCGCAGAACTACCGGCGAAAAAACCAATGCAAACCCGAGTGTCAGCAGTACAGTGTTCCGGAGCGTTGGTCTTGAGAAATTGCGCACCCGGGCAAAATTCAGCACCAATGCGCCGGGTAGCAGCACGAAAAAAATGGAATGCAACAGCACCGCCAAACCAAGCACTACGCCGTGGAGCAAAAACGATTTTCCGGTTTGTTGAGCCAAAGCGCGGTCCAGCGTCCAAACGGTCAACAGTGCAAAAAACACACTCCAACTGCTGCGCAAAAGCAGGACTTCCTGGAAAAGAACCGGCCCGCAAAACAAGTACAACAACCCGGTCAGGAAAGCTGCTGTGTCGCCGAAATATCGCCGGGTAATCTCCCAAAGCAGCACCCCACTGCACATGCCAAGTAAACATTGGAGCGCCAGCATCCAGTACACACCATCGCCGGTGAGCCGGTATAAAATTGCCAGTAAATAGGCATAGAGCGGTTCTTGATGGTACCTGTTGCCACCATACCAGTTGTTCCACAACGCCCTTCCGGCGTTTATTTCCGGACTCTGATTCGGATTCGTAAACCGGATTGCCGCTAATTTTTCGGGGTGTTGTTTAAAAAAATAGTCTGCAAATTCTTTGTGCCAACTGTGATACGGGTGCATCGGCTGGCGGTTGAGCCAGTCGCCAGCGACTAAGGTGCGCGCCCATTCGTCAAAAAAAGCGCTGTCGGATTCTTTCCATTCGTACATCCGGAAAAGCGGGCCGTTTGCCACCGCATCAAACATAAAAATGCGGATCAGTAGCCAGCCCAGCACAAGCCCGCTGAGTACCATTGTTCGCCGTAGGCCCAACCATGCTTCCACCTGTTGCAGCAATGGGCGATCCGCTGGGTGCTTGACTGGCTGTGTCCTGGTTATCTTTTGTTTGCTTTTCATGCGTTATCAAGGAAAAATTTGGCAAAGCACAGCCAGGTTATCCTGTGAGCAATTCAGGATAACAGGTAAGGCCGGGTACCGAAAAATGATTACTTCACGATCAGCTTGCCGGACGTTGCTAACTGCTGACCAATACGAACTTGAAAAAAGTAAAATCCCGATGCCAGTCCCTGGCAATCCAACTCAATCCGATTGCCGGAAGCCTGGATGGTTTTTAGCAACTTTCCTGCGGTATTGAGAAGTTCCACCTGCCAGTTGGCTCCACCGCAATTGCCACAATAGAACTGGACGTATTGATTGGCCGGGTTTGGAAATACATCAAGTTTAAGCTGCTGTACTTCCGGATTCTTAGTCAGCACCAGCGCTTTAATCGTTTTGCCAACCGTATGAAAAACCGTGTCTGTGCTGATCGGTGGGTTTTGATCAAAATAAATTTCGGCATGGCTGGTAATAACGGATCCTGTCGGGATATCAGCCAGGGGTCTGGCGCGGTAGCTCACAAACCCGCGCGACCCTGCTGGATTGGCAGCGCTGTCGGGCAAGTTAATTCCTTCAAAAACGAAGCGCAGGAGGCCATTTTGATTCAGGGAGAATGAGTACGGATGTGAGGCTGCCCCGGGGATGATCGAACCCGGGTCGAGGCCGGCCGGCAAGGCAACCCGTATTTCCGCGGTATGGGCTGTATCTGCTCCGGTGTTTTGAAACAGGATTTGGTATTCCAACTCATCGCCTCGGTCGACCAGGTGTGTGCTGCCGAAACCAACCGGAAATGCCGCGAGATCATTTGAAGCATCCGTCAATTGCGCCGTCTGGCATTCCCTGGATCGATTAAAATGCCCGGCGGAAAAGGGGTATTGCAGGAAAATTCCGGTTGACGGATTTGTCCCGCAACCCTCGATCGTAGCATTGGTGAACCAGCCGCCGGGATAACCGGGTTCCTGCCGGGCGCGCAGATGCCAGGTGGCGCCGTTGGCTTCCATGCTGAATTTGACAGAATCGCCTGCACCCAGCTGGTACACACTCTGCCGGTACATGATCAGGTCTTCGGCGATGATGTAATCGAGTGCAGGCGCCGTGGGGATCTGCGATTCGTTGGTGAGCAAAAAATGTACGCTATCGCCTGTACAGGTTGCCGTAGCCAGCACCCGGGCGCCATTCCAGGACATGTCGGGCAAGCACGCCGTATCCGGAAAAATACGAGCTTCCGAACAAACAACCTCCCCGGCTGCCACATCACAATCCAGTTGGCAGGAAATCGTAAACGCGCTGCAATCGAAGGATTGGATCGTTCCAAGTTCGAAACGCCAGCGGTTATCGGGCAAAGGCGTTGCGGGAATGGAACTTGATTGGATGGTAAGTCGGGGATCGAGCTGGACCTCGGTGTAAACGTCCTCCGCTTCCGACAGGCCGTAATTGCAACTGCGCACCGAGTACGTCTGGCTGAGGCAGGGTTGAGGTGGGGGAGCGGAAATGTCAACGCGCAGTTGCGGACAATCCACAGCCTGCACCGGGAAATACGCGGTTAATTCAATATCTTGATCGCCCGGAACAGGAAATTCATACACAAGCGTACAACTTCCGCCGGGGTGGTTCAGACCTTGCGCATAAACCCGCGCGAGTGTGTCCCCCGGCGGAACGTAGATCTGTATCACCGCGAAAGGGGACACAACAGTACCGCCGGCGCCGGAAGGAACCAATTCAAGAATAATGGACGTATTCGGCATCCAGGGCTCGCCCACATCGTAGGCGCAATTTTCGAGCGTATCGAGAAATACCCTCCCGGTAACAGAACACTTAATGGGTTGAGCAGTTACTCCGACGGTCGCTCCAAATACCAGGAATATTCCCACTATGGCATAAAGAATTCGTAGCCGTGTTCTTTTCATGATGCTCAATTCATTTTGGCAGGTTCGGATAGGAGGATTAGACAACAGCATTTTCCTGTTGCCATGCTGCAAAAGTGTAAGGAAGGTCCAGCCTCCACAAGTATATTTTTTGTGCAATCTTGAACATTTTTTTGACGAATAATGCCCTAAATTCCTGGTTTTCAATTTTAATAAACCAAGCGGGAAATTTGCACTATCAACTGTGTCTTTGCATCTGTATCTTGAAATTCCGAACCTTTGCACATGGAAAATTCCCGACTCGCCCAATTACTGCAAAGCCTCACTCCGGTTGAACTCCGCAAATTCGAGCGCTTTTTGCAATCGCCCTATTTCAATACGCGCAGTGATGTTTTGTTGCTGTTCCACGCTATTCGGGCAAGTCTGGAAGCCAGTCCAACGTTGCCCGACCGCGATGCCGTTTTTCAGGAGGCTTTTCCCGGAAAACAGTTTTCAGCCAGCGAACAACACCTGCTGATGACCTACCTGGTCCGGCAGTTCGAACAATTCATCCGGGTTGAGCAGATCAAATTTAGCCCGGAGTTGGAAGACTGGCTTGGGGTTAAAGCCTTTCAGCGGCTAGGCCTGGAAAACGAAGGGTCCCGGGCAATAAAAAAAGCATTCCAGCGCCTGGAATCCGGCAAATTGCGCAGCATAGCGTACCACGAACAGGGTTACCGGCTACAGTACGAACAAGTGCGCCGGCATCGCGCGCAACCGGAACAAAACGCCCGCCAACTCAAGCAACTTTCCACCCGTTTGAATACGACGCTGGTCGTTTTGTGTTTGCGGCAAGCCAGTTTTGTGCTCAGCGAAAAAGCGGTGTACAACATGGAGCCGGATACCTGGTTTTTGCCAGAGGTTTTTCGCTGGGTAGAATCCGCCGACCATGTTTCGGTGCCGGCTGTAGGCGCTTATTATTTTGCTTGTAAAATGTTGCTCACCGATGAAGAAAACTGGTTCAAGGCTTTAAAAAAAAGTCTTTCGGAGCATAACCCTGCATTCCCACCGGAAGAGTTATACGACTTGCACATGATTGCCATCAATTATTGTGTCCGCAAACTAAATGCCGGCAACGAATTGTATTTTCAGGAAATCCATGAGCTCTACAAAGTTGGGCTGGAAACCAAAACCCTGCTTCACAACGGGTTTTTATCACCCCTGAACTATTTCAATATCGTGATTACCGGGCTGAAAGTTAACGCCCTGGACTGGGTGGCCTGGTTTATTCCGCAATACAAAAACAGCCTTGAACGCCGGTTTCGCGACAGCGCCTACAGTTTTAACATGGCGCGTTTGCACTATGCCCGGCGCGAATACGGTGAAGCACTCATGCTGCTGCAAAAGGCCAATTACCGGGACTTGCTCACTAACCTGGCTGCCAAAACCCAAATGCTCAAAATTTATTTTGAACAGGGCGAGTCTGAAGTCCTGCGCAATCACCTGGATGCGATGGCGCACTACCTGCGACGCAAACGGGTGATCGGCTACCATCGGGAGAATTATCTCAACATTATCCGCATTGCAAAGCGCTTACTTGCACTCCCGGCAGGCAAAGGACCGGAACGCGCACAACTCCGCCAACTTATCGAATCGACCGACCCGCTGACGGAGCGAAAGTGGTTTCTGGAGGAGTTGGAGCGGTAGTTATCGTTGCAACAACATAAGCCGCCACCATCCCATTTTACCGTTTCTCAAAATCAACCACCTCAAAATACCCCTGCTTGGGTTGAAGCGCCTGATCAAACAACAAGGGGTAGTTTTTCCGGCCCCGTACCGGGAAATTGTCCAGCCAGCTGTACCGGTCTGAAACGTTCCAGAAGGTCACGCCGGTGAGCACCGATTTGTAGTCGCGAAAAACACGGAAAAACATACCATACTGCTCTGCCTGTTTTTGCTGAAGTTCCGGTGTGAAGGTGTCGGGCTCGTCCGGTTTGCGGTCCCGCCGGTGATTTTCCGGGGGATAAATCGAAACGTCCAACTCCGTGATCTGCACTTCCAGCCCTAGGGAGGCATATTTTTCAATAGCATGCCGGATATCCTGCTCTGAGGGCCCATAAACCGACCAGTGTCCCTGAATGCCCATGCCATGCACCGGTACGCCGGCGTCGAGCAGAGTTTTTAGCAGGGTGTAAATGCGTTCCACCTTTCCGGGCTGGATGGCATTGTAATCGTTGTAAAACAATTTCGCCCCCGGGTCGGCAGCATGCGCGTATTCGAATGCTTTGGCGATATATTCGGTTCCGGCAATTTGGTAAAACGGCGATTCCTCGCGGTACACCTTCGCATTGTCATCGGAAACGGCCTCATTCACCACATCCCAGGCGTAAATCCGGTCTTTGTACCGGCCGACCACTGCACTGATGTGCGCTTGCATACGGGCGAAAAGGGTGTCTTTGCCGATCTGCTTTCCGGCAGCATCCTTGAAAAACCAGTCGGGCTGCTGCTGGTGCCATACCAGGGTATGCCCGCGCATTTTCATATTGTTTGCCTTGGCAAAGTCGAGCATGGCATCTGCCGGGCCCCAGTTGTACGCGTTCGGGCGGGGGTGGATTGGCCCGGCCTTCATGACGTTTTCCGCTGTCAGGCTGTTGAACTGTGTTTTTATCAGCCCGGCTTCCCCGGCGTTGCGCAACGTCCGGGGCGACACGGATGCGCCGATCGGGAAGTATTCACGATAGTGATCTTTCAGCCCCGGAGCAGGCGTGCCGTTGCGGGCTCTTTGCCCGGCGTGGCAAGTCCAAAAGGAAAGGGCAATGCAAACGGCAAACAGGCGGAGTCTGGTAAAAACAGGCATGGTGCAGGCGAGTATGATCTTTTAAAAAAAGTGAAATCCGAAAATGCCATATTTCCGGCAATGCCAAGATCGAACTTTTCCGGAACCTCAAACCTAACCCTGCGGCAATGCGGATTTTTAACCGCAGGATAAACAAGCTTGCCGCTAAATCATTGAATTTGGGTGCCGCCCATGCTGCCCGCACTTTTGTGTCATCAACGATTTGACACATGCACATTCACCGAATTTCTGCATTTAAAAACCCTGCCCTCGATCTCCTGTGGTTCGAAAACTGGGTGGCTGCGCTGGAAACACTCAATGGCCGGACCTACCAGCGGATCGACCTGGACTCGCCCCTCGGGAATACCCGGGTGTGGGGTCTGAATACCAGTGATGACTCCCTGGAAGCTCTGGTCATTTTTCCCGGCGCCCGCACCTCGGCCCTTTTTTGGGATATTGACCGCGGGCTCGACAATTTGGGCAACGGCCTGCGGATATTTCTGGTGGAAACGAACGGCTTGCCCAATCCCAGCGCCGGCAACACCCCCGACATCCGGTCAAACGACTACGGCATCTGGGCCGCCGGGGTGCTTGGGCAATTGGGCTTGTCCCGGGCTTTTGTCGCCGGGGCATCGTTTGGCGGGCTGGTGTGCATGAAACTCTGCATCGTTCACCCGGAAAAGGTTTTGGCCGCTTTTTTACTCAACCCCGGCTGCCTGCAACCCTTCTCCCTGACGCCCAAAAACCTGTTTTACAACCTGCTCCCCATCCTGTATCCGAGCCGGAAAAACGTGCAGCGTTTTTTGAACAAAGCCGTATTCGGGAAACCGCAGCATCAGCTGTCGGCGGGTGGAGAAGCGCTCCTGGAAGCCTACGAAATTTTTGCCCTGAAACGCTACCGCGACCAGACCCAGAAACCCTATTTCATGCGTACCGAACTCGAGCAGGTGCGCACCGATACCTACCTGCTGGCTGGCGGGAGGGACCTGCTTTTTCCGCCCGCCATTTCAATCAATAATGCGGTTAATAAAATCCAATCACTAAAAAAGGTACTGTTGTTCGATCATGCCGGACACGGTATTGAAACCTACCCAAAAGCCTTGCAAGCACTGGGCGAACTGATCCGAAAACACCAGGCCCGGGATGCTGCACTTGCCAAACTGCTGAACACGAACTGAAACACCCATTTTTCAATTTTCCTTTTAACATTTTAAGCTATGACGATGAACAACTGCCCGCAGCAGCTGCTGTGGATTTTATTACTCCTGTTTCCGCTTTGCCTGCAAGCACAGAAAAACACGGTGAGCGGCAACATCAAAGATGCGGCCAGTGGCGAAGATCTGATCGGCGCCACCATCACGGTGAAAGAACTGCCCGGCACCGGCATTACCTCCAATGTGTATGGCTTTTACGCCCTGTCGTTGCCGGCCGGCGCCTATACGTTGCGCGTGAGCTACATGGGCTACGCCACCGGCGAACAGCGGGTTGATCTGACCACAGCCAACCAAACCGTTCAGTTCCAACTGAACGCCACCGACGCCCAACTGTCCGAAGTGGAGATCAAAGCCGTACAGGCCGACGTGAACATTTCGAAAAACGAGATGGGCGTGCTCCGGCTGTCGCCAAAAGATATCAAATCGGTGCCGGTGCTTTTCGGTGAGCCGGATATTTTGAAAACACTCCAGTTGCTGCCCGGTGTGCAGTCGGCAGGGGAGGGCAATGCCGGTTTTTTTGTGCGCGGTGGCGCCGCCGACCAAAATCTCGTCCTGCTCGATGAGGCCCCGGTGTATAACGCTTCCCACCTCCTGGGCTTTTTCTCGGTGTTCAACTCCGATGCCATCAAAGACGTGACGCTGTACAAAGGCAACATGCCCGCAGAGTACGGTGGCCGGGCCTCCTCTGTACTGGACATCCGAATGAAGGAAGGCAACAACAAAAAATTCGGCGTGTCGGGCGGCCTGGGATTGATCGCCTCCAAGATCACCGTCGAAGGACCGATTGTGCCCGAAAAAGGTTCGTTTGTGGTTTCGGCGCGCCGGACCTATGCCGATTTGTTCCTGAAATTGTCGTCCGACGAGGGTATCCGTGACAGCCGCCTGTATTTCTACGATTTTAATCTCAAATCCAATTACCAACTCGGCGAGCGCGACCGGGTGTACCTGTCGGGCTACTTCGGCCGCGACAATTTCGGCCTGGGCAACCTGTTCGGTTTCGATTGGGGCAATGCCACGGCTACGCTGCGCTGGAATCACCTTTTTGGTGAAAAACTGTTTTCGAACACGTCCGCCATTTTCAGTAATTACAAATACGACATTCACCTGAACTCCGATTCGAGCAGCACGCTGGCGATCAACTCCGGTATCCGCGATTTGAATTTCAAACAGGATTTCGGCTGGTTTTTAAATGAATCCAACACCGTGAAATTCGGCGCCAATGTGATTCACCACCGCTTCAAACCGGGCAGCATCGAAACAGGCGAAGGCAGCAGCTTCAACAGCATGTTGCTCGAAAGCAAATACGCCCTCGAAAGCAGTGTGTATCTCCAGGATGAGTGGACGGTCAGCCGCCGCCTCAATGTGCAGGCGGGGATCCGCTACTCGCATTTCGATTACCTGGGCGCCGGCACGGCATATACATTCGACGCCGACGGGAACGTGATCGATGCGCAGGAATACGGTGATTGGGAAACGATCAAACAATACGGCGGCTGGGAACCGCGGCTTTCGGTGCGGTATCAATTGAATGCGGAGAGTTCGGTCAAAGCTTCCGTCAACCGCAACTACCAGTACATGCACCTGCTGTCGAATTCAACTGCCGGTACGCCCACCGACCTCTGGGTGCCGAGCACCAACAACATCAAACCGCAAATCGCCGACCAACTGGCAGTTGGTTATTTTCGAAATTTTGCCGGCAACCAATTCGAGTTTTCTGCCGAGGCGTATTACAAGCGCATGGACAACCTGATCGATTACCGGAATGGCGCCGATCTGTTTTTCAATGAAACCATCGAAGCGGAACTGGTGTATGGCAAAGGCGAAGCCTATGGCATGGAATTGTTGCTGCGCAAAAACAGCGGCCGCCTGACCGGCTGGGTGAGCTACGCGCTCTCCCGCACCCTGCGCACGTTCGATGCGGTAAACGACGGTGCCGCTTACCCCGCCCGGCACGACCGCATCCACGATATTGCTGTAGTGGGTATGTTCGACATCACACCGCGCTGGAATGTTTCGGCGAACTGGGTGTTCAACACCGGCGATGCTGCAACCTTCCCTTCGGGCACCTACAATTTTGAAGGACAAAGTGTGCCGTACTACACCGAGCGCAATGGTTACCGCTTCGCAAACTACCACCGGCTCGACATCGGCACTACGATCATCAATCGCAAACGCAAACGCTTCGAGTCCAGCTGGAATTTTTCGGTCTACAATGTCTATGGCCGGGAAAATGTGTACGCAATCACCTTTGCCGAAAGCGAGGAGAATCCCGAAAAAAACGAGGCCACCCGGATCGCGCTGTTCCGTTGGATACCCTCGGTAACCTGGAATTTCAAGTTTTAGCCTCCATCAACCGGGGTGAATACTTTTCAAACTTCAAATTTTTCTTTTCAAATTTCAAATTAAGCAGGAGGCTCCCGTCTCGGGATGTTTCATGAATTTGAAATGTCAAATTGGAAAAGAAAAATTTGAAAAATGCCTAGCCCTCTGATGCCATGAATTGATGGCTATGAAGAACCACCTAGATCCATTTCATTAAAAACACACAAAAAAAATGACAATCAAATCCATAAAATCCCTGCTTATTGCCGCTCTGGCGCTTGCCTGCGCTTCCTGCGAAAAAGTCATCGATGTCGACCTGAACAGCGCCGCACCGCGCACCGTCATCGAAGCCAACCTGAAGGAAGGCGACCAACAATTTCAGGTGCTGGTGTACCAGACGAAGGATTATTTCAGTGACGCACCGGCATTGTATTTCGACGATGCCACTGTCACCCTGTCCGACGACAGTGGCGAAAGCACACTCCTGGCATCCGCCGGCGCCGGCCGCTATATCGCGCCTGTTACCGGGGTGGCCGGAAAAACCTACACGTTGTCTGTGACGCGCACCGGCGAAAGTTTTACCGCGACGAGCACCATGCCTGCGACGACCGTTTTAAGCAAACTGAGTTCGAAAGAACTCGATCTGCCCGGCGAGGAAAACCACCGGGAAGTATACCTCCACTTCGATGACAAACCCGGCGAGCACAATTACTACCGCGTGCTGGTGACGGCCAACGATACCCTGGAGCTCGATCTGCAATATTTCGACGACAAATATTTCGACGGCAATGCCGTCAAATGGTCCCTGATCGAACTGTACGATTCGGGCGATCAACTATCGGTGGAACTGCGTAGCATCGACGAGGCTGCCTACAAATTTTACAACACCTTGGCGCCCATCCTGTCGGGTAATGAAGATACCGCACCCGGCAACCCGTACAGCAATTGGCAGGGTGGTGCACTCGGCTATTTCATTGCGTATAGCGCCAGTGCGCTGGATGGGGTGGTGGAGTAGAGGGCAAATTTTTCCGATTTCAAACTTTTCAAATTTCAAACTTCCAATTGGACATTTCAAATTAAAGAAACTTCCCAAATCGGGATCATCATTTTCAATTTGAAATTTGAAAAGAAAAATTTGAGATTGGAAAAGTAGTACACCCTCTCAAATTCATTTGGCTAATGTAAATCATGAGAATCAGGGGTTAAGATTCACCACCAAAGCCCGTAGGGCTGTCATTTTTGGTGCGCCCGGCATGGGCGCAGACTTGGCGGTGTAAGTCCGCTATACGCTTGGCAGCGAGGAGTATTAGCCAAAGGCAAGGGTGTCCGTCGCGAGGCGGAATCTGAAGGAAGCCGGTGGCAAAGTCCCGACCTGACGAACAGAAATCGCATATAAGGCCATGATGCGTGGGTGAGTTTGCCAAACAAAACGAAACCCGACCGCTGCCCGGAACGCACTGTGGTAAATGCGGCAGGTACATGGGATGAAGGTCTGCGTTCTTACCCGGGGAGGTCTGCGACAGCCGGAAGCGAGGCGCGCGCGAGTGCCGGAGCATAAGGCGGCAGAAGTCAGCAGAGGCCATAGTATCCCGAATGCCTTCGGGAGAAGGGCCGAACGTTAGAGTGGAATCCGAGATGAGCTCATTAGTACCTGAGAAGAGGCAGCCAATTTCGGGAAACCGGAAACTCACTACCAAAGAATAGGTCGGAAACTGAAGGTACGGTAGGAGTGCTTAACACAGGACTGCATGACCAAGCAGGAAGCGAGCGGAACAAAAAAAGGGTAAATTCGAAATGCCCAAGACCGTTATGCTCTAACGAACCGCCGTGATACGTGACCCGTACGTCCGGTGGTGTGGGGGGACGGAGGGCTAACGCCCTCCTCCTACCCGATTAGTAGAATTAAGACATGCGCGATGTTAGCGCCGTAGGTGCGGGATTATAATAACACGCCTACGGCGTTTAAAAATCGTGGGTAATCATTTTCTACTACTACTACTACTACAATAATGTCAGCCCTACGGGCTTTGTTTCGAAGATAAGATTGGCTTGTTAACCTCTAATTCGCATGACTCAAGTTATTTTTTCCCAAACAACAAAAAGTCATGCCCCTGAAAATTGCATAAGTACAAGTCGGGAACCCCGTCGCCGTTAAAGTCAGCCACTTCGATATCCAGCCCGTCGCCGCGGCAACTGACTGGGAATACCGCCTCCGTTGGCCGGCTGAATACGCCCTTGCCATCGTTAAAGCAGGCGGTATAACTGGCGCCGAAGCTGTTGGCAGTGAGCAGGTCGGGCGCACCGTCGCCATTCAGGTCGAGAAATTTGGCGTCGAGGGTATGGGCGGTTTCCTTGGGCAGCCGGGCGGCCGTTTCGTCCCGGAAAACACCTTTGCCATCGTTGATAAACAGGCGGTTTTGGCTGTCCTTGTTTTGGCGGAAATTCACATTGGCGAGGAAGAGGTCGGGATCGCCGTCGCCATCTACATCGGCGAGCCGGGCTTCCCGGGTTTCCCATTTTCCGGGTTCCAACGGCAGGCGTGTTGCAGTTTCGTCGGTGAAAATTCCCTGGCCGTTGTTGATGAGGATTTCGCAGTCGTCTTCATTGGCCACAATCAGATCGAGGTCGCCGTCGCCATCGATGTCCCCCAATTCGAGGTCCTGGGTTGCTTTCATGCTTGCGGGCAGGCGCACAGCGGTGGCCTCGGTCCAGTTGCCCTTGCCGTCGTTGAGCAGGCAGACATTTTGGCCGCCACGTCCTTGCCGGTCGGGCGTATTTCCAATGAGCAGGTCTGGTGCACCGTCGCCGTTCAAATCGGTTGCGGCTACGGCATTGGAGGTGCCTCGCGCGGGTAGTTTGTAGGAAATGTCCCGGAACACGCCCTTGCCGTCATTTTCAAAATACTCGTTCAGCTGATCGTCTTCGCTCACAAAAATCAAGTCGGGGTCGCCGTCGCCGTCGAAATCGACCAGGGCGATATCCTCGCTGTCGTGTTTCCGGAATGGCAGCCGTCCCTGGGTACCGTCGGTGAAGCGGCCCTGCCCATCGTTGAGGAGCAGGATGTTGAAATTGTGCTCGTTGGCAACCACGATATCCAGGTCGCCGTCGGCATCCACATCAGCCACGGCAGCGTCCATACTGCGGCCCAGCAAGGCCATTATGGGCAGGTTGATGGCCGACACATCTTCAAAAAATGCCGTCTCCTGTCGATTCCGTTTGCGGAAACGTTCGAAAGGCTGGTCGGCATTCCAGGCGGGAAAATGATCGGATTGCGTCAGCATTTTCCCGGCTTCAAAAATCAGTTCAGCATCTTGCCAGATACCGCTGCAGTCGAAGTCGGCTGTGTATTCATCGGTGGGTTGGTGGTATTTTCCCATGTAGTCCATGAGTTGGCGCATCCAGGCGGCACTGTCGGCGGCTCCGATGGCGCCTACGGCAAATTCCGCGGGTATGCCCACCTCAGCGAGCGGAAAATGGTCGGAGCGGAAAAAGATGCTGTTTTTGATATTGTCTTCGGTGTTGGGAATCAGCATTCGGCCTTGCATGCGGGCAGCCTCTTCCAGGTAACCGTCGAGTTCGGAGCGGCCGTAAACAACCCCGGTCACGTATTTCGTTTTTCCGTAGGGAAAATGCGCGTCCATGTTGAACGCTGCCGCGGTTTTTCCCAGCGGGAAGAGCGGGTACGCGGCGTACCAAACGGCCCCGAGCAAACCCATCTCTTCGGCAGTGGTTGCTACGAACAGCACCGAGCGCCGGGGCGGTTCGGGCATGGACTTGTAGGCCCGGGCAATCTCGATAAGGGCGGCTGTGCCGGAAGCGTTGTCCACCGCACCGTTGTAAATGCTGTCGCCGTCGATGGCCGCGCCAATACCCACATGGTCGTAATGTGCCGTGTAGACCACTACTTCGTCGGCTTTGTCGGTGCCCGGCAGCAAGCCAACCACATTGGCTGCGGGGATATCACGCCAGGTATTGGAAAATGCAAATCCGGTGCGCACGGGCAATTCCAGGGCTTTGAATCCGGGTTTCAGCGCCTCCTGTTCGAAAGCGTATTGCTTGAACCCGGCCAATTGAAAAAGTTGCTCCGCTGCATTGGTGGCGATCATGCCCCCAAAATCAAGTTGCGCGTCGCCGGGTTTTCGTTTGATAAAAATATCCGACTGTCCGTAAGATGCGCCGAGCGATTCCCAGTTCCAGAAATTGTGGTCCGGTTGGTGGTAAATGAGGAATAAACCCGCGGCACCCCGGCTTAGGGCTTCGTTTCGTTTGTAAAACGACTGCCCGTAAAGGTTGGCGGCGGGGTCGCCTTTCCAGCGTGTGGAGTCGACGCCGTAGGCATCGGGCGTGCCGCTCAGGGCCACCACGATCTTGCCACGCACATCAGCCTGGGCGTAATCATCCCAGCCGATTTCAGGCGCGTGGATACCGAAGCCAACGAATACCAATTGCCGTTCGCCGGTGCGGATGGACTCCTGCGCCTTTCGCGAACTGAGCAGGAAATCGCGACGATGCTGCCAGTCGAGGCTGCCGTTTTTGCCCAGCAGACGGATGCTGACCGGCGGAATGGTTGAAAATTCGGCCAGATCGACGGGCTGGTAGTAGCTGTCGCCATTGCCGGATTCGAGGCCGATTTTCCGGAATTCCTCTTTGATGTAGTGCATGGCTTTTTCGGCACCAGGAGTACCTGGCTTACGCCCTTGAAACGCGTCGGAAGCCAGGGTTTCGATGTGCTGGCAAATAGCCTCGGCAGGATTGTACACCGGCGCTGCGACGGGTGTTTTTGGTAAAATCCGTTCGGCTTGGCCAGTTGCCAGTTCGAGCGTCCAGATTTCAAAAAAGCCGGCCGGGCTTTTGCGCTGAAAAACCAGCCGCTTGCCGTCGGGCGACCAGGCTGGTGTTTCCCCTTCGATATCCTGGCCGGGTACGGGTGATTCGGGTGTGCCGCCCGGCTGCATCCAGCGCAG
This sequence comes from Lewinellaceae bacterium, assembly GCA_020636075.1. GTDB lineage: Bacteria > Bacteroidota > Bacteroidia > Chitinophagales > Saprospiraceae > M3007. The sequence goes on from JACJYO010000006.1 coordinate 168,558, forward strand.
CAGGTATCGGCCATCCTGCTTGATCTGGAAGGCGATCCGGCTGCCATCGGGCGACCATGCTGGCGCATCGCCGCCGGCGCAGATGTTTTGCAGGTTGGCGCCGTCGGCATCCATGAGGAAAAGGCTGCAATGCGGTGCGGAAAAACCGGTGAACAGGATTTTCTTGCCGTCGGGCGACCAGGAAGCGTAGTAGCATACCCTGTTTTTTTCGAAGGTAAGCTGGCGCAGATCGCTGCCGTCGGGTCGGATGGTGTAGAGGTTGATGCCCGGGTATTTGCCGCCGGAGATCAGGAGCTGTTTTCCGTCGGGCGCCCAGTCGTCAGCCTGCCCGTCGGGGAGGCGGCCCTGGGTGAGGTTGGTGCGACCGGAGCCGTCGGCGTTTACGATAAACACGTCGTGCGGTTCGCTGCTGGTCAGCGGGAAGCAGTTGAACAGGATTTTCTTGCCGTCGGGCGACCAGCGCGGATGTACGTTGTGCCCGGGCAGGCCGGCAATTTTGCGTACCGCGGATCCATCGGCCCGGGCGGTATGGATTTCCGGTTTGCCGCTGGTGTCGAGCGCAAACACCAGCATTTTGCCATCAGGTGAAAAGGAGGGCTCGGTATAGTTTTGGGAAAAAACTGCCAGGCCGGGGAACAGGCAGCAGGCAAAAAGCGCAATTTGTCTCATGTCCGGGTATTTTTTAGGGATAAAAGTACCGGACAGCCTGAGGCAGAAATAGTAAATTTTGGACATGCGCGAAGCCGTCCAACCGGAGTTTTTTTTAAGGAAACCGGAAGTCGAAGGCGCCTTTGCGCAAATTGATGCCGTAATCGAGGTAGGCTTTCAGGCAAGCCAGAAAATTGGCCCAGCCTTCGGTATTTTCAGTAAAATTAGGAGTTGTGCACATGCACATCCAACTGGGGGAACGGAATATTAATGCCTTCCGCATTGAAGGCGTTGTACACTTTCCGGTTCATATCGAAAAACACATCCCAGTAGTCGCCGGCCATCACCCAGGTGCGTACCACCAGATTAACGGAGTTGTCGGCCAGTTCGGAGACTGCGATGAAGGGCGCTGCCGGATCGTTCAGAATGCGGTTGTCGGCGCTGATCAGGTTTTTCAGAATGTTTTCGGCGGTTTCGGAGCTATCGCCGTAGCCAATGCCAAAGGTCCAGTCGACCCGGCGTTTTTCTTCCGTCGAAAAGTTGGTCAGCGAGCCGGTAGACAGACCGCCATTGGGGATGAAAATGGTTTTGTTATCGGGTGTTTTCAGGATGGTGTTGAAAATCTGGATGGCACTGACTTTTCCAAGAAAGCCCTGTGCTTCGATGACGTCGCCGACTTTGAACGGTTTGAAAAGAAGGATGATCACGCCACCGGCGAAGTTTTGCAGGGTGCCGGAGAGCGCCATGCCGATTGCCAGGCCGATTGCGCCGAGCACGGCAATGAAGGCCGTCATTTCGATGCCGATCATACCCAGCACGCTGATGGCGAGCAAGACGCGCAGCAGTGTGCTCACGGTGCCTTTGAGGAACGGGCGGAGGGATATGTCGATATCGCGATTGGCCATCAGGTTGCCCAAACCCTTGGTCAACGCTTTGATCAGCCAGCTACCGACGATCCAAATGGCAATGGCGCCGAGTACGCGCGGGGTGTACAAGAATATTAGTTCAGTGAGTTGATTTACAAGATGTTCTAAATCCATTAAAGGTGCGTTATGGTTTACGGTTTGTACCGGGTGCTCCGCAAACCAGAGAGGCTGGAACTTTTCCAATTTCAAATTTCCAATTTGACATTTCAAATTAAAAAATCTACATCATGCGGGAACATCCTGATCAATTTGAAATTTGAAAAGAAAAATTTGAAATTGGAAAAGTGAACGACTCACGCTGAAGTGCTAAACACCCGGATTTAGTAAACCTAACTGTGTGAAAGGGGTATTGTTCGGGGAAAACAAGTGAAATAATGGGCTAATCCAGCGCCGAATACCCTTCTGCCGTAAACCTCGGCGTGCAAATACACAGGAAAATCAGCGTGCCCTCGCCGGTGTTTGTAATGCGCTGGGAGCGGCCTGTCGGAATGCGAACCAGGTCGCCTTTTTCAACAGATTGCGGGCTGCCGCCGCCGATCTCCACCTGCCCATGCCCTTCCAGGATGTAATACGATTCATCCGCGTTCAGGCTGTGCAAGGCGGTCGTCACGCCGGGCTCTACCCGGGCCTGTGCGACGGACAATTGTGGAATATCCGCGCTGTTGAGGATTTCCGTGATGAAACAGCGTTCTTCGGTGTAGAACTCCTTTTGGATATCGGTTTTGTAGATCATAGTTTGATTTTTTTAATGGCGGCATTCCAATGTTTTCGCAGAAAAACGTGCGTTATCCCGCTTTCAAATATTTCAGCAGCACAATACCGCCTTCAAAGGCACGCGCTTCGGCCAACGTCAGTTGTTGCCGTTGCTCCACGGAACTGAAAATGGGCAGGCCATTGCCGAGTATCACAGGATTGACGAAGAGGTTTAATTCGTCGATCAGACCGGCAGCCACCAATGAACCGACAAACTGAGCGCCGCCATAGGCGATAATATCGCTGCCGGGCGCTTGTTTGATCCGGGCGATTTCGTCGGCCAGTGCTCCTTTTGCCAGCACGGTATTGGGCCATTCGGATTGTGCCAGTGTTTTGGTAAAAACAACTTTTGGCGTGTCGGTCATTTTGCGGGCGAAGTCGTATTCCGGGGTGCCCGGGTTCTCTGCCGCTTTAGTCCAGTGTGCAATAAAGCCCGGGGCCATGTTGCGGCCCATGACGATACAGTCGATGGGTTCGGTGAGGGCGGCGACGTAGTTTTTCAGGGCATCGTCCCAGTTCCAGGTCAGCCAGTCCAGTTCGCCATTTGGGCCGCCAATGAAACCATCGATACTGGTTTGGACTTGCAGTTTAAGGGTGCGCATAATTTGACAGGTTTTTGTTTGCGTGCAAAAATAGTATCAAAAAAGCGACCTCGAATAAAGTACCCGCGTCAAACCGTAAGCCGATGGTATTCCAGATCTGTGTCAGGCATAAAGGCGAAGTCCCCTCGGATGCAGCCCAATTGACTTCCGGGGAACGCCAGGCTTTTTCTGTTTGAACGTCTCAGCCAAAAAGCTGGGCTTTTGAGCAAAGCAGCCGTTTGAAAAACCCCGTGTTTTGTACTTCATTCAAAAAACGATACAAATGAACAACTTACTTGAAATTGAAACATCCTGGGTGGAGCTCACCCAAACGCTCGGTAAAACCTTTGCCGAAAATGCTTCCCGCCACGACGCCGAGGGCACCTTCGTGTTTGAAAACTACAAAATACTCAAGGAGCACCGCTATTTCTCAGCGATGATCCCTGTCGAATTTGGCGGCGGCGGCATCAGCCATGCCGAAATGTGCGACATCATCCGGATACTGGCGCATTCGTGCGGATCCACCGCGCTGGCTTTGGCCATGCACCAGCACCTGATTGCCGCCACGATCTGGAAGTACAAACACAAGGGCGAGGGCGCAGCCCTGCTGGAGAAGGTTGCTCAGAACCAACTGGTGTTGATCAGTACCGGCGCGCGCGATTGGCTTGATTCAAACGGCAGCATGGAAAAAACCGAGGGCGGCTACCTGCTTTCCGGGAAGAAACATTTCGCGAGTCAATCCATTGCCGGCGATGTCGCGGTGACCAGCGCACCTTACCAAAACCCGGAAGGGCAGTGGTCGGTGCTGCATTTTTCGGTGCCGATGAAAGCCAAAGGGGTGTCGGTGCTGGATGACTGGGATACGCTGGGCATGCGTGCAACGGGCTCGCAAACCATCGTTTTTGACAACGTATTTGTTCCCGATGCCGCCATTGCACTGGAACGGCCGCGTACAGGCTACCACCCTGTTTGGGATGTGGTGCTCACGGTGGCCATGCCGTTGATCATGTCGGCCTATGTGGGCCTTGCCGAAAAAGCCATGGAGATCGCGCTGACCGTCGGTAAAAAATACCAGCGCAACCAAAAGCACCTGGCTTACATCATGGGCAAACTCAACAACACCCTGGTGGGCGCGCAAATTCAGTGGCAGGCGATGCACGCGCTGACAAACAATGTTGACTTCAAACCCAATAGCGACATTACGGTTAAGATGCTGAGCCTGAAAACCAATGTCTCGGATGCCTGCATGCAGACGGTTTCTGAAGCCATGGATGCAATTGGCGGGCAGAGTTTTTACAAGAAAAATCAACTCGAACGCCTGTTTCGCGATGTTCAGGCTGCACCGTTCCACCCGCTTCCCAAGTGGGACCAGTATGCCTTCACCGGCGAAAAGCTCCTGGCTGATTAGGCACCCGGTTTTCACGATATTTTCCGGTTGCTCTCGAAAACTGCAACCATTGGAACCTTACCCTGGTCTGACAGGCCGAGGTGGTAAAGCATTACGAGCAGTTTTGGGGAGCAACCGGATAACTACAAGTTTTTCAAACAATACCTTATGAAAGCGAATCCCAGTGCAGCGCAGGTAAACGAAAAAAACGCGTTTACGACAACGATTGCAAAACGTACACAAACAACAGACCCAGGGACCGGCAGTGCAGACTCGGTTCCGAACTGGATGCCTTACCGGATTCCGATTTCCCTGCTGACAGAAAAAGCATTCACTGAAATAGCCACTGGCCGGATCCCCAATTTTCAGCGGCTCTGCCGCAATCTTTCCAAAACCATAGACCCGTCGCAGGAATCTTTCTCGGCCCTCCAGTTTCTGGATGCCCTGGTGCAGCATTCCTTCAATGATCCGGCTGATATCCAGCGCGTTTTGGAACACACGGACTCCAGCCATGTGCTCGTCCAAAATGATTTCCTGAAAGTGATCCTGATCCGCTGGCAGCCCGGCCAGGCGAGCAAGCTTCATGGACACGCCGCCGGCGGTTGTGTGTTTAAAGTGTTGCACGGTACGGTGGAAGAAAGTCGCTATGCAGCAAGTGCCCCGGAAACCCTGTTGGCCCGCAATACCTACTTCGCCGGCAACATGGCTTACATCGACGACCGGATGGGCCTGCACGTGGTGCGGAATGTAGGGGAGGAGCCTGCGGTGACGATGCATTTGTATACGCAGGGGTAGGAACAGGGTACCTTCAGGTCTTTTGATATATTTATAATATTGGACTTTCTTGATTGCTTTACAGGCGATATTTGATATCAACAGGATAAAGAAAATGTAGTGATGCACAAAAAAGCCTAAATTTGTATAAACTCAACGTTATGACTGCATCTGCTGCATACGATACTGTTGCTGATTTTCTGGCTAGTATGGACCCTGTCCGGATACTGGAGTTGCACGCTCCAGATTCCATGCAACAACGGCTGGAAGAATTGATCGAGAAAGAAAAGGAAACAGGCCTGAATAAGGATGAAAAGGATGAATTAGATCATTATATTGTTCTGGAACGATTAATTCGATTGGCTAAAGCAAATGCCTATTTGCGCCTTGCAAAGAAATGAGTATAAAAATTCCGGATAGCCTTCGACGTGAAATTGCGAGTCGTGCAGCATTTTGCTGTGAATATTGCCGCTTACCTGAACAAGCGGCATTTTTTTCCTTCCATGTTGATCATATTATTAGCCTTAGGCACGGAGGAAAAACGGAACTGGATAACCTTGCATTTGCTTGTCCGATTTGCAATCGGAATAAAGGGACTGATTTAGGTACCCTGTCCGGTAATCCACCAAAATTGACACGTTTTTTCAATCCTCGCATTGATCACTGGAGCGATCACTTTTATATAGAACAGACCGGGGAAATAATATCAAAAACGGAGGTTGGGGAAGCAACCCTTACGTTTTTAGATTTCAACTATCCGGATGCAGTAATCGAGCGCAAGAAGCTGCTTTTGTCAGGCGTATTGCCCGTTTAGACGAATCTATTCATAATGAAACTGGCACCACAACGGCCGGTGATCTGCCATGTAGTAGCGGATATATTGGAAGAACCGCTGTTTTTGGGCTTTGTCATTCTCATCCCACAATTCTTTAAACAACACTTTGTCAAAGTCGAACACGCCAATCTTGTTGGTGAAATCGGCTCCGGTGCGGGAAGGGAAAAAAGCCATCTCGTCGTAATGGGCATCGCCGGCAAGGTTGCTGCCGATCAGCTCGGTGTCGAATTTTGGTACATAAAGCCCGTTCTCCACCAAAGGGGCATAGATTTCATCGTCCGGACTAAGGTCCGCCATGTTGAAATCGCCCAATAAAATGATGTCGTTGTTGGGTGGGAACGCATTGTCCACCCTGCTTTTTGCCCATTTGCTCAGGGCCATGGTTTCGAGCTGCCGGATCGAATAATTGCTCCAGTACAGGTGGACGTTCACCAGGGTAAATTCAAAAGTGCCAACCTGGAAAGTGGCCATGTAGGGGTTGCGATTAAACCCGTCGAACACTTCTTCTTCCTCCTGGTCGCGTACCTTGATCACAATGCGGCGGCGCTCATAGCCGCGCATGGCCAATTCGGCGATCATGCCGGTAGGTTTTGCTTTTTTCCAGTTGTAGATGTAGCCCAACCGTTCGTCATTGCCCGCGATATCGGTCAGGAGTGCGGCGTACTCGGGGCCGAGATGATCGAGTATTTTGAGAAATTGCGTCAGGTCGTCGGCAATTTCCTGTACGGCGATAATGTCAAAATAGCCGATGATGTGCGCCATCAGGGCAAGGTGATCGTTGGTACGTTCCTGAAGTCCGAAATTGGTGAGATTCCAGGTGGCGATCAGTAGTTTTTTGTTCGCAATCGCGGGGATTTCCCGCTTTTTTCGGTGAGCGTTCAGTTCCTTGATTTCATCGTGGAGGTCAAAGTTGAAATCGAAGTCTGGTTTTGGATGTGCGCGCATGGTGTGGGTGGTTTTGATGGTTTAGGAAGGTGGGTGATCATTTTGGGCTTAGGGCATGAACCCATTGATCAAACTATAACGAAAATCGAAATGTTCTATTCTGAAACCTATGAAGCCTTTCGATCCTGTCCAAAAAAAGAAAAACCTGTCTCTTTAAAAATTGGTCACAACGTGGGCTAAACAGGTTTTTACAAAAACACGCCCTCTAAGGCTTGCAGCCGGTTTTGGGCATCCAGGAGTTCCTCTTGCAATAGATCTATTTTTTCCAGGAGGTGGAAAATCGTGTCGATCCCTTCAAAATTTATCCCCAGTTCATGGTGCAGGCGTATCATCTTTTCAAGATCGGGCAGGTTGTCCTGATGGACAAATTGCGCTGCTTCCCGGGTTTCAATTTCGATCAAACCGTAGTCGTTCAAGTTCGTAAAGAATGCCAGCTCTACATTGTAGTAGGTGCATAATTTATGGAGCTCAATAAGATTGCTCTGTTTCATGATGACCTCAGGTTTTTAAGTTCCGTAAACAGTTCTTTTTCTTTGGCGGTCAGGTTTGCCGGTAGCTTTACCTGATAGGTGAGGTACAGGTCGCCGAACTGGCCTTCTTTTTTATAGACCGGAAAACCTTTCCCTTTCAATTTTACTTTCGTGCCGTTTTGTGTTTCCGCCTTGACATTGATTTTCGCCTTCCCGTCGAAGGTGTCAACAATGATTTCGCCACCTAACACAGCCGTATAGAGATCCAGTTCTGCCGTGGTGTACAGGTCGTGATTATCCAGTTTGAATTTAGTGTTATTGATAATCGAAAACCGGATATATAAGTCGCCGTTTGGCCCGCCGTTTACACCTTCCCCGCCTTGCCCGTTGATTTTAATTTCCAACCCGTTTTTGACGCCTGCGGGTATGGTGAGCCGGATGTTTTTTCCGTTTACGGTCAGGGTGCGTTTGTGCGTTTTGTACACCTCTGTCAGGTCAAGTTGCAGCTCGGTGTGGTAGTCCTGCCCGCGGAAACGCACCGAACGCCCTCTGGTACTGAAGGTCTCGCTGCCGCCGAACATGGATTCAAAGAAGTCGGAGAAATCGCTTTCCGAAAAACGACCATAAGATTGTTGTTGGCGCCCCCCTTGCGACCGGCGCTGTTGCTGGGCTTGCTCGAAGGCTTCGGCATGTGCCCAGTCCTTTCCGTATTTATCGTATTTCTTGCGATTCTCGGCGTTGCCCAACACTTCGTTCGCCTCGTTGATTTCTTTGAACTTGCGTTCGGCTTCAGCGTCGTTTGGGTTGAGATCGGGATGGTATTTCCGGGCGAGTTTCCGATAGGCTTTTTTGATGGCATCCGCGGATGCATCTTTATTGACGCCCAGGATTTTGTAATAATCAATAAATTCCATGTGCAGGTGTCCAGTTAAATGTAGCGCTTGTGGAGAAATACTTACCGGGCTCAAATCAGTTTATTTTCAGACCTGTAACCCTGGCGATGGACTTTTTTCAAACGCAAACGCCGGTACTCAATTTTGTCCTTGCCGGCATTCCTGTTACCAACCGGTTTTAAATGGTGGGCTACAAAAAACGCCTGCTTTTTTGAGGAACGCTAATGCACGCAAACACGACCGGCAGCATGAACAACAGGTATGAATTAAACGAAATTTGACCCACTCCTGTTCAAATTTTCACCGGGTCATTTCAGGGCAATGGAAGATGCGAATTCCCCGGTTTGTTCCTTCCGGTATGGACGCCGGTCAAATGACAAAACCAACAATGGAGTACGCCAGCACATTCGCCAACCCATGCGAAATCCAACCGGGAATGATGCTGCCTCCGGCCATTTTTTCATTGAGGTAAGCCGACACATAGGCGCCGAGCCCGGGTACGACGAAAATCACGAGCAGGAAAAAAATATTGGTGGTGTTCATGGCAAACAATGCAGTGTGAATTGCCCCGAAAATTGCCGCGTGCAGCAAATTTCCACGCTCAAAACCCATCAGTGCAATCAGCCGCTTGGCGAGAAACCCGCGAAACAGGATTTCTTCCGAAAAAGAGGTTTTTAACAGGGCAATGATCAGCAGCATTACAACAGCCTGTGCGCTAAACCCCATTTCCCGGAATTTGCCGGTGATGCTGGCGGGGTCGAACATGATTTCCCGGATTTCAGCATTAACAAAGACCAGGATTAACGTGGGTAAGGCAAAGAGCAGGCAGGCAGCAACAGCCAACAGATTGGCCCGGCGATTGGAACTTTTCAGCCCGATGTAATTGAAAAATCCTTTGGTCGTCTTTTTTCCGATCAGGTAGACCAGAAACGGGATCAGGGTGAAAACCAGAATTTGGAGGACGGCGCCAATGAGTTCGTTTACCATGGTGGCTAGTTTTTTTACGAATGAAACCAATTCTATTTTATAATCCATCAGAAGCTGTCTCAAAAGCGCCTCGCCTAGCGTATGCTGTTTTACCGCAAAGACGCCAAGACGCGGAGGGCAATTCTTGGCGTCTTGGCGTCTTTGCGGTAAACAGTTTGACACGCGGGCCTGGGATTTACTTATGCGATATCCTCTTTTTGCCAAAAAAGCACCATTTAAGTTTTATTTCGCCCGAATTTCATCCAAAAGACCAAGTTTTACCGACTAAATTTCCTGTTTTATGTCTGCGTTGCAGTTGTTTTCAATCGGTTTGTTGCTTTGTTCCACCCATGCCCTTACCGGGCAAACGCCCAACCGGCCCGTGCCGCCAGACGTCCTGGCATACGAATTTGTGCTGCACGACAGCAGCTACCAGGGCTATTACCTCACCACGCCGTTTCTATTGGGCAACATCGTCGGTACTGAACCTAAACCGCTGTTAGTGCTGGATTCCCGGGGCTACATTTTTTGGTATTCCCTGGTGAATGCCTGGAATACGCTCGATTTTAAATTTAACCCGGAGTATCAGCAGTATCAGTTTATAAAATATTCCAATCCGCAAACGGTACAGTATGTGTTGATGGACACGGGCTTCAACCTGATTGACTCCTTCACAACGGTGAACGACATCCGGCCGGATGTTCACGATTTTCAACTGTCGAAAACCGGGACAGCCCTCCTTGCCGGCGTGCACGACTCTATTTTGGACCTGAGCGCCTACCAGTTTTCCGGCTCCCAGGGCAGCGGCTCTACCCGGGTCCTCGGATTTGTGGTGCAGGAACTCGATGCCGACCGGAAGGTGGTTTTCCAATGGAACAGCAACGAGCATATTCATCCGGGCGATAGTTATGTGGGTTATCCGTACCACCCCGCTTCTTTTGATTATTGCCACGGCAATACCATCGAAGAAGAACCCGACGGAAACCTGCTCCTTTCCTTCCGCAACCTGAATGCGGTGTACAAGATTGACCGGCAAACCGGAGCAATCCTTTGGCAACTGGGCGGCAAGTTTTCCGATTTCAGTTTTGCCAATGACGGCGGTTTTAGCGGTCAGCACGATGTACGGCGGTTGCCCAACGGCAATATTGCCATGTTCGACAATGCCAACATGGCTGCGCCGCCGCAACACTCGCGCGCTGTGGAATATCAACTCGACACGGTGCAGTGGGTAGCCACCAAAATTTGGGAATACCAGTACAGCCCTGCATTTTTCAGCTCGGCTATGGGTGGGCACCAGACAACGGCCGACCGGCGCCACCTGATCAACTACGGCCTGAATTACCGGCCTGACCCAAGTTTTGTACTGGTTGACGACGGCGGAGCGCGGCTGTCCGAACTGTTTTTCCAGGATTCTGTCATGAGCTATCGGGCTGCCCTGGCCGATTTGCCGCTTGGCAATGCACAGCGCCCGCAAATTTTCTGCACCCAACAAGGCGGACTCGTGACGCTGTCCGGACCGCCGGACCATACGACCTATGCCTGGTCGACGGGCGAAACGACGGCTGAAATCACCGTGCAAACCCCTGGTGAATATCAGTTGTGGGTCAACTACGGCTCGGGCATGCTGGGCTCGGAACCGGTAGTGATCGACGATGTGAACTCGGCTTGCATGCTGAACAGTACGGCCGAATCGGAACCAGCTGGCGGAACTAGCACTATCTTCGGTTGGTACGATCTGCTGGGGCGGCAGGTGACACCGCCATCGGTGCCTACCGGGCAGTTGTGGGTGGTGCGCTATGCGGATGGGAAAATGCGCGTTAAGGTTTACTAGGGGCCATTTTTTACGGATTCATCTAAATACCCGATAATGCGTTGTTTGTTCAGATGTCTCCCCCGCAGGGCGGGGGAGACATCTGGATTCGATTATTTTTGGTTTATTAAGTGAACCCGTATGAGATAGTTTCTACTACTCAAAAACAAAATTATTCACGTAGCCTTTTGCTTCCCAAAAACGCCCCTCACTTGCCTTCTGGTGAATTTCCGGGTTGAAGGTGCTCAGGGGTTGTAAACTGCCGTTTTCAAAAAAGTAGCCCTGGTAGCCAATGTCGAGCAAGCCCTGAAATACCTCAAACACTGTGGCGCCGTTCAGGTGCCGGGCTTCGCACTCCATGAGGATTTTCGGATGGTGTTTTTTCAGGAGTTCAAGGCCGCCTTCCAGCACTGCCTTTTCGTGTCCTTCCACGTCGATCTTCAACAGGCTCGGAGCGATGTTTTTTTTCAAAAAATAGTCATCCAGGGTAACCACGTCAATTTGGATCGTGTTGAACTGCTCGTCTCCGGAAAAACTGCCAATGCGGGCGCCGGGAGAACTACCGCTTTTGGTGATCGGAATGTGAAAATCAATGATACCTGGCGTAGAAGACAGCCCCTTGTTTTCCAAAACAACCGTTTGGGAACTGCCGATAGTTTCGCGCAAATAGCGGAATAATTTGGGTTGCGGCTCAAAAGCAAACACCTTGCCCCGGTTGCCCACGCCGCTCTGGAGCCAATACAGGTACCCGCCCTTATGGCAGCCGATATCTACAGCAGTATCGCCTTTTTTCAGGTTTTTGAGGATGTACCGGATTTCCGGCGGGTCGATGTGAAAGCGGTAGCGGTACGCCCGGAAAATGAATTTTAGGTTCAGCATGAATGAAACTATGCGGCTGTTTGTTTGGGCGGCAAAGGTATGCTTTTGGATGGGCATAGCCAGCATCTTCAGGGACCCGAGCGGGTGTACAAACTTTTCAAATTTCAAATTTTTCTTTTCAAATTTCAAATAAAAAGGATGACCCCAGATTGGGAAGTCTCTTGAATTTGAAATGTCAAATTTGAAACTGGAAATTTGAAAAGTTTGTACACTTCCTCGGGTCTCCAAAGTTCACGGTTTTGGGGATTGGCCAGACCAACCAACTTGCATGACACCCCAAAAATCCACATATTTGTTAAAATTGCATTCCCTCCACCTGTCCTAATCAACACGCTCATGCGCAACCTCCCCCTGTTTTTTCTGCTCGTCCTGAATACTCTTTTTTGCGCTCCCGGGTTTGCACAACCCGACCTGACGCTCACCCAAATAACCACCGTCAGCCAACCCGTCGACATTGCTGCTGCCGGCGATGGTTCCGGGCGGTTGTTTTTGGTTGAAAAGGCCGGCACGATCCGAATTCTTGACCTTTCGGCGTACACCCTTTTGCCGGATGCCTTTCTCGACATTTCAAGCCTTGTCTTAAACAGCGGGGAACGCGGCTTGCTCGGCCTCGCTTTTCATCCGGATTTTGCGAACAACGGCTATTTCTATGTCAATTATTCTCAGGCAGGCAGCGGCAATACCCGTGTCAGCCGGTTTACCGCCAACCCGCCTTCGGCAAACACCGTAGATCCCTCCACGGAGTTGCCTATACTGTCGGTGGCACAACCTTTTACGAATCATAATGGGGGTGATCTGGCCTTTGGCCCGGACGGGTATTTCTACATTGCTTTGGGCGATGGCGGTGGCACAGGCGATCCCGGCGACAGGGCGCAAAACGGCCAGGAACTTTTGGGTAAAATGCTCCGGATCGATATTAATAACACGAGCGGCGGAAATAACTACGCCATTCCGCCCGATAACCCGTTTGTCGGGATGCAAACACCTGAAATACTGGATGAAATCTGGGCGCTCGGTTTGCGCAACCCCTGGCGTTTCAGCTTCGACCGCAGTACCGGAGATATTTGGATCGCCGATGTTGGACAGGGCGCCTGGGAAGAGTTGAATTATCAGCCGGCTTCCAGTTCAGGCGGAGAAAATTATGGCTGGCGCTGCTATGAAGGTTATCACAAATACAATACGGACGGTTGCGGTTCAGGGCTTGGTTACACGGCGCCGATATTCGAGTATGGGCACAATCCAACCACCGGGGGCAATTCGGTCTCGGGCGGTTTTGTATACCGCGGCAATGAAGTGCCCGACCTGCAAGGTTGGTATATCATGGCCGATTATACTTCCGACAACTTCTGGTTGGTCCAGCCCACTGGCTCGGGCTGGACGGTTGATTTGCAATCGGATGTGCCGGTTTCCGATATTGTGACCTTTGGTGAAGATGACGATGGCGAGTTGTATACCGCCAGTTTGGGCGGGCAGATCTATAAAATATCCGCCACGGTGCTTCCGATTGAACTGATGGGCTTTGAAGGGAAATTCAACGATGGGCGCACTCAACTGCGCTGGACAACGGCCACCGAAAAAAATTCGGCGTATTTTCAGGTTGAACGGCAAACCCCTGGCGCCGGATTTGAATCCATCGGCACAGTTCCTGCGAGCGGCGTAAGTACGGCAAGCAAAACCTACCAATTCGACGACCTGTTTGCCGAACCGGGCGAAAACAACTACCGGCTGAAAATGGTAGATATCGACAACAGTTTTTCGTACTCACCGATCATATCGGTGTATGTGAAAGAACCCGCCATCTGGCAGTTGTTACCCAACCCGTCGACCGGCCAGGTAACGCTTTCCGTGCAGACAGATCTGAATGTCGGGCGGCTGGGCTTTGAAGTGCTCAATATGCAGGGACAAGTAGTTTTTTCCGATGAAGTTGAGGCGCCGGAATTGCCCTTTCTGAAACCGTACAATTTGGTACATCTGCCCAAAGGCAGCTATTTCTGCCGCATTGACATTGGGGAAAAAACGGCGCTTCGGCGGTTGGTTTTTTGGTGATTGTAGTCGAACTGGTTGCATCTTTGATGGCTGCGTAGTATTGCCACAATCTTAAACTGTTCGGGAGGGTGTACACTTTTCCAATTTCAAATTTTTCTTTTTCAATTTCAAATGGGGTCATTTGATTTGAATTTGGGAAAGATTTAGCCGCCTGGTTCTTTAAGCTGATAAATTTTTTGGGGTACACCGTTCGTGTTTTCTTTTTTCCGCCAACTAACAGTTGGCGTTACAGATACTTGGAGCCTTCCCGCCGGGTAAGCGGCGAAACTTCGGCAGAGGCCAGAAACCGGCGCACGGCTTCCGGGTTGGTTTTTGAGTATTGCCGAAGCGCCCAGCCTGCGCCTTTTTGTAAAAAAAATTCCTTCGAACGGGCCACCAGGCGGATGTACCTGAACAGCAGGTCCGCATCCGTTTTTTCTTTGTAGCGCAACTGAAAAATCAGGCAGACGCGTTGCAGCCACAATTCGCCCGAGGCCATCCAGCGTTCGGTAACCGGCAGGATCAGGTCCGGGTACCGTTGGAAATGCATGCCCACGAGTTTGGCGATCCAGTCTACGCTGTCCCACCAGGATTTTTCCAGGATCATTTCTTCCAGAAAATCGATGAACCCGGCGGGTTGTTTTTTTAGCATTTTCTCCACGGTTTCAATGGCGAAATACTGCATTTCCCGCTGATCGTCCTGAAAACACAATCGGGCGAGTTCGATGAGTTCGGGGCCGTCGGGCAGGCCCAGCGTTTGGTGTATTTCACGGGTCAATGCCGTCCAGGCGGGCATTTTCAAACCGAAATAATCAAATTGGTGGCGCATGTACGCGATCTGGCCTTGCGCGACATCGGGTTTGCCATGGGTGCCAAAGGTGTCGCGCACGTGTCGGTGGTAGATTTGTGCAGTTTCCAAAGCGGTCATTTTTTTAGTAAAGGTACGGTGGCGCAATAAAAACGGCCCGGTTACACCTACCGGGCCGAAATCTGGTTTTTCAGGGATATGTGTGAAAAAAGCTACTTGCCAAGCTTAAAGTTAAATCCCACGCTATGTGCCATTTCATCTCGCAATTCGCATATTTCCGTGTGTACAACAGATTTTTTACAAATAACGCCCGTATCCGAAACCATCGACGGCGCATTTGGCAGATACCAATGCTGGCAGGGTAAACCTGGAATTTGATTGAGTAAAGCGGCGCGCACTCAGGTTGTTCCGGCGAGGTAGTCGCGCAGTTGAACCGCCAATTCCGGTACATGGGGCTCAAGTTCAGGGATTAACGCCTCGAACTTCAACATTTTGTCCGGCTGCAGGGGCATTGTTCCCAGGGTAGTTTTTAGTTGATCGAGTGCAGCTGTAGGGCTCAGGCGTTTCTTTTGAAAGGCTGCCGCCGTATAAAACCAGGGGATGGCCGGCAGGTACGCCGATTTTTCTGAAAGGGTGGCGTCCAGGGCCAGCAGCTGATACTTGTCGGCGAGGCGCAGGATTTTCGCGTAGTTTTTCCGGGCCAGCAGAATTTCCAGATAAGCGCTGAAAAAGGCATGCCAGCGGTGTTCGAAAATTTCCTTGCGGTACGCGCGCAGGTAGGCATCGGCATAGTTTTCCGCGGCGCGGTGTTGACCGGTGTGGTGCAAACAGCGCAGGTAATGCGCCACAAAACCGATTTTATTGTGAAAACTGTGCGTTGTGCGGCTTTCCGGCAGGGCCGCTTTCATTACAGCCAGTGCCCCGGCGTATTTTTTTTGTCGCAAAAGCACGGCGCTGAGGTTGTTGACATAGTGAATGTAATCGGTAGTTTTTACCCGCACCGACAGATAGCCGTAGTATTCTGCCTCGTCGTATTCCTGAAAGCGGCTGTGCAGCAACAGGAGATTCCCGTAGTAATTGATCAACAGCCGTTTCGAGTAGTATTTTCCTTGTAGGAACAGATCGCCGAGGTACTGGTATTTTTCGCGCAGCGGTTCAAATTGGCGGTAATTGTAGTAGATAAACGTGAGCCGCACCAGGGCCATGTACCGGTTCCATCCGTCGAGGGTTTCATCGTGAAAAACCTCGGTGAGCCAGGGCTCCCACTGGATGCTGTCGGACGCACGTGAGGCATACTGGCGCACGATGTCTTCGGTAGCCTGGTGCAGCCGTTCGCGAACGGCGCGTGTGCGGTTGTATGCTTCGGAATGACGATCCAGAAAGGCTTCTACTTCGCGGTGCCCGGCATAGCGCATCCGGATCAGCAAAAAATGGCGATAAAGTTGGGCGAGTTCGAAGCATTTGGCAAAATGGTAGGCGCTGGGCAGGCATTGGCGCAGGTGGACAAGCAACCGTTCTTCGGCATCCGGCGTGATGCTGTCGGTTTCGATTGCCCGTTCAGTATCGAGCAACCAGGCATATTCGGTATCCACATCGGCGGCGTGCAGGCGCTCGGTAATCCATTGTTTCAGATTGGAATACTTGCGCTTATCCAGCTCTTCGTCAAAGGCTTGAAAGTCTTCGCGGTGCCGGCAGTTGTGATCCACCCGTTCCAGAATCGCCAGCTTTACCTTATCGTCAAACTGCTGCACACTCAGCAAATATGCTGTTTCGTGTGGCAGCAGGGCCTGGGTAAATTCCGTAAATTTTTGCAGTTTGCTTCGCATGGGTGGAATAAAGGTAAGAAGGTTAGAAGGTTACTGGTTAGAAGGTTAGAGGGTTGTTCACCATACGAAATGGTGTAACCTTCAAACCAGTAACCTTCAAACCAGTAACCTTCTAACCAGCAACCTTCAAACCAGTAACCTTCTAACCTTCTAACCTTCTAACCTTCTAACCTTCTAACCTTCTAACCTCAAAGTGTCAAGCCCCCGTCCACACTGATTGTCGCCCCGTTGATGAAGGCGGCTTCTTCAGACGCAAGAAAAGCGTACACTGCGGCAACTTCCTCTACGGTGCCAAGGCGACCGGCCGGGGCTTTGTCCTGCATCATTTGCAAAACATTGTCGGGCAAAGTGTCCATCATTTCGGTGCGGATAAACCCGGGCGCCACGGCATTCGCCGTGATGCCTTTGCGGCCAAATTCCCGCGCCCAAACTCGGGTCATGCCGATAACGCCGGCTTTGGTGGCGGCGTAGTTGGTTTGGCCGAAATTGCCGTATAGCCCAACCACTGAAGATGCACTGATGATCCGGCCCCAACCGGCTGCTTCGAGGTAGGGATACACGGCTTTGGTGCAATTGAATACACCGGTAAGGTTGACGCCGATGACCTGCTCCCATTGCTCGGGTGTCATTTTTTTGAGGGTAGCGTCGCGGGTAATGCCGGCGTTGTTGATCAGGATATGGATGTGGCCAAAATGCTCCCGGGTTGCGCGGGCGGCCTGTTCGACTGCCGCCAGATCGGTGGTGTTGACCTTAAAAAAACGGGCCGGCAGGTTTTGTGCGCGGTATTCCGCTTCCAGGGCTTCGCCGCGATCCGTCTGGATATCCCAAATGGCTACTGCGGCACCTTCCTTCAGAAAACGCGAAACGGTGGCCTGGCCGATACCGCTGGCGCCGCCGGTTACTATGGCTACTTTGTTTTGTAATGCTTGCATGCTGTGTTTTTAATGATGGTTTCACCACGGAGACATGGAGTACACGGAGATAGTTTTTTTGAGAAAGGTGAATCTCCGTGTACTCCATGTCTCCGTGGTGAAAAAAAATCTACGGTGGCCAATAAGACCCGCGGCAAAAGTAGCAGTAACACCCAAGCATGGACCCCATTTCCGGATTCCGTTTTATCGTTCGGTCAACCGGCAGTTTTCAAAACATCGTTTTTCAAAAGTTGAAATTTCCAGATTTTTAAAAATGCCTGATTTTCAATGGCTTGCTTTTTTGTTTTTGAAATGAACTTTCGAAAATCCGCGGTTTGGCGGTGTACAAATTCGCGAAAAGTCAAACCCGAAAAACTTCTGTTCGTCTCGTCAAAACACATCTGAAATGGATGCTGCGAAGGGTGTCGCTGTTCTACATTAGCCGGAAATCCGGGATAAATCCGGCTTGAAATCCGACACCATTCCTATGCAAAACTGGACCCTGGCAACAGCACTTTTACTCGCAGCATACGCTGCCGTGCTGGTCTATTTTGTGGTGCGTGCCGCACGCCGCACCCGCTCGCTGGCCGACTATGCCGTGGGCAGCCAGGGCTTTTCGCCGGTGGTGGTGGGCCTGTCATTGGCGGCGGGGGTAACGAGCGCAGCAACGTTTATCATCAACCCGGGTTTTGTAGCCCTGTATGGCTGGAGCGCCTTTCTGGCAATGGGCGTCATTTTGCCCATCGCACTGGTCGGCTCGCTGATTGTGCTCACCCGCAGCTTCCAGCAATACGGCGCCACGGTAAAAGCGCTCACCCTCTCGCAGTGGATGGGCAAGCGCTACGCCAGCACGGGCTTCGGCTTGTGGTTTGCGGTACTGTCGCTCTTGCTGATCACCTTCATCGTGCTGATTTGTGTGGGCCTCACCAAGGTGATCGCCTCGGCACTGGGCGCCAACGAACTGGCGGTGCTACTCAGCCTGGTTGTTTTTGTGTTTGGCTACATGATGTTTGGCGGCGCCAACTCACTGGTGTACACCAATACGATCCAGGCCGTGCTGATGCTGGTCGTGGCTGTGATCATGCTTGGCTCCGGATTAGTGTATTTCCGCGACGGAATCGACGGTTTTTGGTCATCACTGGCAGCGATCGATCCGGTACTCACTCAACCGGTGAACCCGCAGAGTGCCCTGTTTCGGGACTGGTTCGAGGTGGCATTCTGCAATTTCGTAGTGGGCGTAGCCATTGTTTGCCAACCGCACATTGTAACCCGCTCGTTGATGCTGCGCGATGCCCGCGATGTCAATCGCTTCCTGTTGGTGGGTATCCTGGCCGAAACGGTGTTCTTCGCCGTGCTTTTCGTCGGGTTTTACGCCCGGCTGCGCTTTCCCGACCTGACTGTGGACGGTGCAGCGCTCAAAATGGATGGCATCATTCCGGCTTATGTGGTGCATGCGTTCCCGTTGGGCGCCGGTTTGTTGGTCATTCTCGGCCTGCTGTCGGCGGGCTTATCCACGCTGGAAGGTCTTATCCAATCGATTTCCACAACAATTACCAATGACTTGATCGACCCACTGGTTGGATCGCGCCTTGGTGCGGGTGATGAACGGGCGCGTCGGTTGGCCCGGTTGAACAAACTGGTGATTGTAGCGCTGGCAGCAGTTTCGGCAGCCTGGAGTTACGAGCAATTGATTCACCCCAATCTGAGTGTCGGCATCTTGGCCCAAAACGGGGTGTATGCCTTTTTCTCCGCTGCATTTGTGCCCGTGTTGTTTGGTATTTTTTTAAAAAATAAATCCCTGCCGGCGCCGGCAGCTGCATCGGTTACCGCTGTGGTGGTGCATTTCGCGGTGTACTACGGCGGCCTGACGCCATACACCTCCGGCGCTGTGCGCAACCCCGCTGTAGCGGCTGCTTTGGCCATTTTAAGCTCGGTAGTGGTAGGCTTAGCAGTGCATTTTTCAACAAAGGCTACAGCTGTACCGGATAATTCACAAGTGCTTGAAAATTAGTTGATATGATGGAGGTAAATAATTTCTGTCCGGGTTTTCAACCCCTCCCCCCGGGGGGAGGGGGGCTTGCTCTCACGATTCTTGTCCATCCCGGTACCGGGCGCAATAGGTACAACGAAAACAGGCCCCCCTCCCCTCGGGGGGAGGGGATGGGGGTGGGGTTGAAAACATTGCTCTTCCTCCTCCTGGCCACAACCCTCTCCGCCCAAACCAAACACATGCAAGACATTTCGTACCCGGCTGATACCAAAACCGTCACCCTGCCTTCAGGCGCCAAAATCGCTTATCTCGATCGCGGTGCAGGGCCTTATACCCTGGTGTTTCTCCACGGCCTGGGCGCCAATTTGAAGGCCTGGCAAAAAAACGTGGATTCCCTCAGTGCGCACTACCGTTGCATAGCCCTGGACCTGCCCGGCTACGGCAAGTCAGGGAAGGGTGATTACCCCTATGGTATGGCTTTTTTTGCCGGAGCAGTACGCGCATTTTGCGATACCCTGGACTTGCAGAACGTCGTGTTGGTCGGACATTCGATGGGCGGTCAGGTGGCACTGACCATGACGCTTGCCGATACCAGTCGCCTGGCCAAACTGGTGCTGATCGCTCCGGCAGGTATCGAAACCTTTAGTTCGGCAGAGGCTGTCTGGCTAAAAACCGTATACACTTCGGCAGTCATTCAAAACACGCCGCCGGAGCAGATTCGGAAAAACTTCCTGATCAATTTTTACCAGTGGCCCGAGGACGCCGAATTCATGTATGAAGACCGGATGTTCCTGCGCGAAACCGCAGAGTACCTGGACTGGTGCGAAATGCTGCCAAAATGTGTGGCCAGCATGCTCGACGAGCCGGTGTTTGACAAACTGGAGGAAATTTCCCTGCCAAGCCTGATCCTGTTTGGTGAAAACGATGCCCTCATTCCGAACACTTTTTTACATAAAAATCTAACCACCGCCCAAATAGCCGAACTGGCGCATTCCAAAATTCCCGGCAGCCAGTTGCGGCAAATTCCCGAGTGTGGCCACTTTGTCCAGTGGGAACAAGCGGAAAAAACCAACCGGGCGATCCGCGATTTTTTAGCCAATTGACCGCTGTTAAAACCAATCAGATTCACCTATTCTTTCATTGTTTCAATGCTGCTCTTGTATGAAAAAGTTATTTACACTTCTGCTTTTAACCTTCACAACCGCCGGGTTGTATGCGCAACGCGGCATCGTTTCCGGAAAAGTGACTGACCAGGTGACCGGCGAAGCCCTGGCCGGCGCGACAGTTGTCGTCGATGGCGCCACCGGTGGTGTTGCCACTGCACGCGATGGTGCGTTCAGCCTTCCGGTGGAAGCCGGTGCCCGCACGCTGTTGATTTCGTATATCGGCTATCAAACGGCTACGGTACCGGTAACGGTGACCGCCGGTCAGACGCTGAATACCGATGTATCGCTGGAGCCTACAGGCATTCAAGGTGGCGAAATTGTCGTGTCGGCTTCCCGGCGCGCTGAAAAGCTGACCAATGCCCCCGCCACCATTCAGGTGGTCAATGCCAAGGCGATCAGTGAATTGCCGTCGTTTAACGTGGCTGAATTGTTGGGTCGCCAGAAAGGCGTGGACTACGTGCGTGCCGGTGTGCTGGGTATCGGCATCAATGCGCGCGGATTTAACAGCGCTTTCAACCCCAAAAACCTGCAAATCAACGATAACCGCTTTTCCACACTCATTGCTACCGGCCTCCCGCTGGGCGCGCTGAGTACCACGGTTAAGGAAGATATCGAACGCATTGAAGTGATCCTTGGACCCTCTTCGGCACTCTATGGCCCGAATGCACACAATGGCCTGCTCAACACAATTACCAAAGACCCGCGGACTTCTGAAGGCACAACAATCGCCCTCGGCGCCGGCAATCAGAGCGTGCTCAGCGCCCGCCTGCGCCATGCCATGAAACTCAGCGACAAGTTTGCCTTCAAGATCAGCGGTGAATACACGAAGGGCACTGAATTTGATTTTACCGATACCGTTTACGCGGGTGCGGCCGCCTATCCGGAATACTTGCTGGATCCTGAATTTAATTCCCTGCGCGGTGAAGCCCAGGTGTATTACAGCGTAAACGATGCGTCCACGATCATTGCCGGCTATGGCGGCAGCAACAGTAACAACATCGGCAATACAAACGCCGGCCGCAACCAGATCCGCGACTGGCAGGTGCACTGGTTCCAGGGTCGCTACGTGTCGCCGCGCTTTTTTGTAAACTTGTACTACACGCTTAGCTCCACCGATTCCACCTATGCCATGAACCGGCGCACGGTGAACTATTGGTCGTATAAAAATGCGGGCTTCTCCGAGGCGGTTTCCCGGGAAAAATCCATCAGTTCGCAGTATTTCAAATTGAGTGATACCACAGGGCTCAACCTTGCGCGCGGCGCCTTGTTTCAGGATAAATCCAATCGCCTGAACGGGGAAGTGCAGTACAACAACTCCCTTGGGAGCATTGCCGACTTTATCATCGGCGTACAATACCAACGCGATGTAGCCAACAGTAACAACACCTATCTGATCGACGCGAACGGTGCTATCGAGATAAACCAAATCGGGGGCTACCTCCAGCTGGAACGCAAATTCGGCACCCACTGGCGTGCTGTAGCCGCTGCCCGAGCTGACAATCACGACCTGTACGGGTTCAACTTTATCCCGAAAGCGGCATTGGTGTACACCACCGACAACAGCGCACTACGCCTCACCTATGGCCAGGGGATTGCCGCACCCACCATTCTTAATCTTGAAGCCAATATTTTCGGCGGCTTGCTTTTGGGCAACGGCCAGGGCTTCACCATCCGGGAATTTGACGTGACAACCAACCAACCTGTGGGTGACCGTACGGTGGATAAACTGGTGGTGGAAAAGATCAAAACGGTTGAACTCGGCTACAAAGCCCAACTGGGCAAGCGCGTATTCCTCGATGCCAATGTGTATTACAACAGCTCGGAAAACTTCCTGAGCCCGGCCATTGACGCCGCTGCCGATCGCGAACTCTTCGACCATGACAACAACCCGGCAACGCCAAATATCCCCAAAATCAAGGGCTATGCCATCAAGCGCGGTGACGAGGATCTCGCCAATTTTACGACTACAACCACGCTGCCTGATGGCTCGCGTGGCGCCGATCTGGTGTTGACCTACGTCAATTTTGGACAAGTAAAAACCTACGGCTTTGACTTTGGCCTGAATGTCAATATCCTGGAAGGCCTGACCGGTATCCTGAACTACTCCTATTTTGGCTATGATCTGGATACCAACGACCCGAAAAATGACGGCAATCGCGATGGTAAAGTCAACGAAAACGACTTGCCGATCAACACGCCGGAGCACAAAATTGGACTGGGGCTAAACTATAGCCGTGGCAATTTCTTCGCCTCCGCCTTCGGGCGCTGGGTAGCGGAGTACGATTTCTTTTCAGGGATCAATGTTGCGGCAAAAACAAACACTGACCTGATTTATGGTGGCATGCCGGTAGTGGAAAACGCCCGCGTAGGCACTTCCTTCAACTACGGACCGCTGGGTGGCTTTTTCAACCTCGATCTGGGTGTTGGTTATACCTTTGCCAAACGCTATACGCTGTCGGCACAGGTGGTAAACGCGCTCAATCAGGATGTGCGGGAGTTTGTGGCTTCACCAACCATCAAGCCGCTGTATTCTGTCGAATTGAAAGTGAATTTGCCCGGAATTAGCCGGAAGTAATGTTTTTGAGGGGGCGTATCCTGAGTAATTCTGATGTCCGGGCACGACAAATATGCACTGCAAAGACGCAAAGGCGCTAAGAGTTTATCGCAGCGTCTTGGCGTCTTTGCGGTAAAAAGTTTGCTCCGGGCAATTTTTGGAATCGGCTCAGGATACGACAACCCTTGCTCCTGTATTTCAGAACAAGTTTAGATTTTCAAATATTCACTGCTCCATGCGCAACGCCGTAATTGCCTCGGTGGCTGCTTATGCTCCCGAACGGAGAATCAGTAACCAATATTTCAACGAATTACTCGGCGAGGATGTCGATACCTGGCTACGGGAAAACGTACAGATTTTTGAACGCCGCTGGTGCGGTCCGGATGAATCTACCGCCGATCTGTGCGAGCGCGCTGCCCGGCTGGCGCTCGAGCGCGCCGGGATCGATGCGGAAGCACTCGATTTGATCGTGCTGGCTACCGATACCCCGGAGTTTATTTCGCCCTCTACGGCAGCAGTTTTGCAGCACCGCATTGGCGCGCACCGGGCTGGTACTTTTGATGTGAACACTGCCTGTGCCGGATTTGTCACGGCGCTCGACATTGGCGCCAAATACATTCGTGCCGACGAGAACTACCGCCATATCCTGGTACTTGGCGGGTATGCAATGAGTAAATATCTCAATCTGGAGGATAAAAAAACAGTAACGCTGTTTGCCGACGGCGCCGGGGCAGTGGTGCTTCGTGCCGAAGCTGTGGGTGATTCCCGCGGCTATCTGGCGAGTGAACTGCGGTCCAAAGGCGAGTACAACAGCTGGATGGGGATTTATGGTGGCGGAACGAACCAGCCTGCGAGCCCGGATTTGCTGGCCCGGCACGGGCACCAGTTGCAGTTTGTCCGTAAGTTTCCACCTGAACTTAATCCCGAAACCTGGGCCGATATGGTGCAAACGCTTTGCCGGCGTATCGGAGTAACTCCCGGGGATGCCCAACACTTTTTTATCACCCAGATCAATATCAACAGCATTCGTGAAACCCTCGACCGCCTGGGGGTGCCCCACGACCGCGCAACCACGATCATGCATAGTTACGGTTATACCGGCTCGGCCTGTATCCCAATGGCTCTGAATGAAGCCTGGGAACAGGGCCGGGTCCGTTCCGGCGACTTGTGCTTTTTTATTGGCTCGGGTGGTGGGCTGGCTTTTGCGAGTGCTGCATTTCGGATTTGATGTTTTTTCACCGCTGAGGCGCAACGACGCTAAGAAATAATTTTTGCGCCTTAGCGTCTTTGCGGTAAAAAAATTAGTGCAACATGACAGACTGGTCAGCAAAATGGGCACTGTACAGCCCGGACAAAATTGCTTTTAAGGAATACGAAACCGGACGGACGCTTACCTACGGGCAGCTGCACCGCCTTGGCAACCGCCTGGCGCAGCACCTGCACCGGCATTTTGGTATCGAAAAAGGCGAGCGCGTAGCAGTCCTGTCTGAGCATTGCCTGGAGTACACGCTGTTGTTTGCCGCTGCGCAGAAACTGGGGTTCATCCTGGTGCCGCTCAATTACCGGCTGGCAGCCCCTGAAATCGATTATCTGCTTCAGCATGCCCAACCGCGCCTTGTTTTGGCGGAAGCCAAATACCAGGACCTGCTCGACAGCGCGCCGTCCAGTGCAAAAGTTCCATGCCACAGGACGATGGAAGCGCTGGCGCAATTTGCCAACCCCGAGCTCAACCATCCTGCGGACGCTCATTTTGACAACCGGTCGATCGACGGGAACGACCCGGTTTTTATTTTGTACACCTCCGGCACCACGGGTTTTCCCAAAGGCGCCCTGTACACCCACAATATGCTGTTTTGGAACAGCATTAATACGGCCATCTCACTGATCGTAAACTCCGAAAGCCGAACGCTCAATGTGATGCCGCCCTTCCACACCGGCGGCTGGAATGTGTTGCTGACCCCGTTTTGGCACCACGGTGCATACACTTGTTTGTTCAATAAATTTGAAGCGGCGGCGGTACTGGAAGCCCTGGCCCGGGAGCGCTGCACCCTGTTCATGGGTGTGCCGACCATGCTCAAAATGCTGGCCGCTGAGCCGGATTTTGAGTCGGCCGACCTGAGCCAATTGCTGTACATTATCGTTGGCGGCGAACCCATGCCTATCCCGCTCATCGAGCGCTGGCATGCAAAAGGCATTTTCATCCGCCAAGGCTATGGAATGACTGAGGTGGGCCCCAACCTGACTTCCCTGCACCACAGCGATGCGGTGCGGAAAAAAGGCAGCATCGGGCGTCCCAACTTTTATGTGGAAACCTGTATTGCCGACGAAACGGGACGCCCACTGCCTGCCAATGAACCCGGAGAGTTATTGTTGCGTGGCCCTATGGTCACACCCGGTTACTGGCAAAACCCTGAAGCCACTGCAGCAGCCATTCGTGACGGCTGGTTTCATAGCGGCGACCTGGCCCGGGTGGATGAAGACGGCTACCTCTACATCGTCGACCGGGTGAAAAACATGTTTATTTCCGGCGCTGAAAATGTGTACCCGGCTGAGGTGGAACGCGCAATGCTGGAGCATCCGGCAATATCCGAAGCGGCAGTGATCGGGGTGCCCGATGAAAAATGGGGCGAAGTGGGTTGCGCCTTTGTGGTGTTAAAATCAGGATCGCCGGTTTCCGAAATTGACGTGCTTGAATTTTGCCGGACTCGCCTGGCAAAATTTAAAGTGCCGCGCGCGGTGGTGTTTTTACCGGCTTTGCCGAAAAATGATACGGGCAAGATCAACCGGCAGGCGCTGAAGCAAACCTGAAACGGTAGCAACAACCGGATACGTATCTTTGGGCATTCGCAAACCAGAATAGCTATACCCATGTTCCGACGTCATACCCGCGAGCCTTTCCCTGTTCGCAACATCATTGTCCTGTCCATTGTCATGCTGGTCGTGCTGGCGTTTATCCTGCACCAGTTAAAAAAGGCGGAACAGGAGCCACCCGCCAACCAACCCTTGATCATCGAGCAAAACGGGTAATTCCCCTTGCACAAGGTTTTATTGGAGGTAGCAAATAAGGGAGAATTGAAATGCTCGCCGTAGATTATTTTTTTCACCATGGAGACACGGAGGACACGGAGTTTGATTTTTTGACAGGATTGACAAGATTAACAGGTTTTATTCTGAAGAAGAATCATGTTAATCCTGTCAAAAAAAAAATCGCCGCAGGCGAAAAAAACTCCGTGTCCTCCGTGTCTCCGTGGTGAAAACCTGGAATCGCCTGCACATGCCGGACGTATGATACAGTCTCACAAAGCATCAAAAATGGCGTCGATTTCGTCGAACGATTTCACCCCCACCTGTTCTTCTTCGCCACCCCGCAGGGCCAGGCCGGCCGGATTTAATTGGTCGAGCAGGGTTGCCAGCGCATCGGCTTCCAGGTTGACGTCGAGTAGGGTGGGGTAGGTCGAGAATAATTTTTTCCAGGCAGCTGCGTGGTCTTGAAGTTTCGCGGCTGCGTTTTTTTGGGCCGAAAAATCCAGGAGAAAATAGGCGACGTGCGGTGCGTTTTTTTGAAAAATGGCTTCCAGTCCGGTTGGATCTTCGGTTGCCGGCAGGGTTAAAATTACCTCCAGGTCTTTGAGTTGGCTCAGGTCGTTTATCGGGCCGACCTGAACAACATCCAGTTCAAAAAAGCGGGCGGCTTCCAATACGGTGCCGGCCGGTGTTTCCCCAAATTCGCCGACTATTTTCGGACCCTCCACCCATTCGCGGATGGCTTTCATAAAAATCGGATCGAGGTAGTCTTCGGTACCCTCTTCCAAATTGAAGCCCAGAAAATCCACTTCTTTGGCGGCAAAGTAGCGGGCATCGGTGAGGTTGGTGATGGTGGAGGCTTTGATCAGCATATTATTAGAAAGTTTCTGGTTAAAGGGTTTCTGGTTACTGGTTAGAAGGTTTTTGGTTTTCAACTTCCCGGGATGGTGAAAACCAGAAACCTTCTAACCAGTAACCAGAAACTCAATAACCTTTTTACAGGGCAAAAATGCCACATTCCCGGCAAATTGCCGGATTTTTGCCGCGCACTACCAAAAGCCGCGCATTACAACCAACAGCAGCCATCCATCGTGAAAAGATCATATCTCTGGATATTCCTAACCATTTGTGTCCTGGCAATCGCCTGGAAACTGTATCAAAATAAAGAACAATCCAAACGCGAAGCCGCCCTGGCGCAAGTGACCCGGGCCTATGTGCCGGTCGAAGTTGCCCCGGTGCAATCAGAGGTGTTGGCCAATACCCTCGAAGCAAACGGTATTTTTCTGCCTGCCAAGGAAATGTTTGTGATTTCCGAAACCCAGGGCCGTGTTGTCGAAGTGTATAAAAATAAAGGGGAATGGGTTCGCGAGGGCGACCTCATCGCCAAGGTGGACGATGAGTTGTTGAACACCGAACTTGAAGCCACCCAGGCCAATATCGCCAAACTCAAAAAAGACCGCGACCGACTGGGCAACCTGATTGAAGGTGAAGCAGTCGCCAAAAACAAGATCGAGGACATTGAATTGGGGCTGCTGGCTGCAGAAGCCAAGGAAAAAGCCCTGAAAAAACAGATCGCCAACACAAGTCTGAAAGCCCCCATGAGCGGGACATTGGGCCTGCGCTTTATCGAGCGCGGCAGTGTGATCGGTCCGGGTATTCAGGTGGCACAAATTACCAACCTGGAAAAACTGTTTCTGATGGTCAAGGTTACCGAGCGCGATGTGCTGCATGTGAAGAAGGGCCAGTCTGTAAAAGTAGTGGCCGACGTGTATCCCGACCGCTCCATCACAGGCAAGGTGACCAATATCGGTTTGCGTGCCGACAATACGTTCAACTACGACGTCGAGATAGAAGTGCCCAACCCCAAGGATGCACCTTTACGCGCCGGCATGCATGCTCTGGCGCATTTTACCTTCGATGCCAACCGGCAAGGTCTCACCGTTCCGCGCAAGGCTATCGCCGGTAGTTTGCAGGATGCCAAAGTGTATGTGGTGAAAGACAGCGTGGCCAAATTGCGCCCGGTGGAGCTGGGCGCCGTATACGGCGACAAGGTTGAAGTACGCTCAGGGCTTGCCAAAGATGAATTGGTGGTTGTGGCCGGACAGTTTAATCTGGCAGACGGGGTACAGGTTGAGGTGGTGGAATGAGGTCTTGCCTACTCGTCCTACGACTTCAAGTCGTAGGACGAGTACAAAACTCACAAATCACCACAATTTTTCAACTTCTTCCGGCTTTAAAGGCGTACCAACCAAATCCTCCAGCCGATTCTTATCCAGTGCCAACTCGGATTTTATTAGCTCTTGGTC
The DNA here is from genome assembly GCA_020636075.1 of Lewinellaceae bacterium. GTDB lineage: Bacteria > Bacteroidota > Bacteroidia > Chitinophagales > Saprospiraceae > M3007. The sequence goes on from JACJYO010000006.1 coordinate 197,035, forward strand.
ACACAACGTGCCATTTCGCAAGCCGACCAAATCCCTATATGATGAAAACTCCCAATCACCTATTCCTTCTACTAATCCGGCGCGAATCGGGTTTTGTAAAATATAGCGAAAACAGACCCGCGTATAATCTTCCCAGCTCCATTCACTGCTGACTTGCTTGGTTTTAGTTTTTTGCTGAAACAAAGACCCGGTTATCTGTTCTTGGTTTTGAATTGCCTTGGTATAGCTGCTGAGCATGGTTCCAAGGCCTCTGCTAAATGCAGTTACAGCAATGTCGTTATTTGATTGGGCGACCACGGCAGTAGTCCGCAAATCAGTCTTTATCAGAAAATGAAAATGGTTTGGCATCAGGCAATAAGCCAGGAAATCACAGGTAGGTGAAAGATGCTTCCGAATTTTTTGGACAAAAAAAGGTAGTTCTCCCGGGAAAAAAAGATGTTTTGCTTGTTGTTTCCGCGGTTATAAACGTGGTAAATCTGGTTTTCAAGCATAATCAAAATTACATTAGAGCATAAACGTTAATAGTTAGCTCCGGTAATTTTGGCGAGTAAAAATAACAAAGATTCTGGCGACTACTCGTCCTACGACTTCAAGTCGTAGGACGAGTATAAAACTCAAACCATGAAATCGCGTTTATCCCACCAACCTTGGCTACTCCACCTGATTTACCTCCTGCTCCTCGGAGGCTTTATTGGGTATTATCAAAACCAATTGGAGCAGGAACGTCTGACCCAAAAACTATGCGGCGAAACCATCAAACTGGCGATGCCCTTCCTGGATGGTTATAGCCGGTACTTGCATGATGAAATTGAAAAAAATGCCGCCGCCTATTTGAATGACCATACTTGGAAATACAGGGTGTTTGCCGATTCTGCACAAAAAGCACATGCCCACTTTGTTTCCCGGCTTGACCAGGAATCCGGCAGTATTTCAAAAGGTCTGCCTAGTGCCTTGAAAGCCTTGGCTGACACCCTGAACAGGGTCAGTGATGATGACCCGGCAGTTGCCTTTCATATTGAGAATGCTATTTTGAAACGCGATTTTATGACAGCACTAAAACCTGGCGCGTTAGCCCTGGAGTACCAAAAAGCGGTATTGATGTTGCGCGCACGATCCAGCGAACTCGCTGTATTGGAATATGGTGAGCAAAAGACGGGCGGTGGTTGTGGATTTGATGTTCATCTGCCTGCCATGAATTATTCCTACTTAAATCCTAAAGTAGGCGAACTCTTTCAGGCGGAAGTTTACCTCTCTAACTATTTTAGTGACCCGCAAGGAAATATGGAAATCACGGTCGATGGCGACACTTTGTCAATTCGGGAAGGTCTTGCACACTACAAACGCCGGTTTCCTTCGGCTGGAAGGCATACGCTTGAGGTTCAAATAAACCTTCAAGTCGGCCCCGAAATACAAACCTATACAAAACTTTTTGAGGTTAATGTGCTGCCGCGGTGAGCCGGGGCTACTCGTCCTACGACTCGAAGTCGTAGGACGAGTAATCAAGCCCTCAATCCACCGGCACTTCCACCGCCCGCAACCGTCGCCGCTCGCTCAGCTTCACTTTCTTGTTTTTAAATATCCGGTATAGCACATAGCCCGAAGCCAACCCGGTGCCCGAAACGATGGCTGTACCGGCGTTGAGTTTGTAATCGTCAAAAGCTGCGCCGACAAGTGCAAAGCCAGCCCACGAAGCGCCGAAGATCATGAGTGATGGCCCGATACTGCGCAAAATGCCGGGATACTGAAGCCGGATAGCTTCGATATCGGTCACCCTGACTGGTTTTAAATCCAGGGCAACTTTCTGCGAATCCATTTGCACATCCGTGATGGTGGAGGTGAACCACTCTGTTTCGCCTTTCAGGCGGTAGGTAAAATCCTGCCCGACATAAAATTTGAGTGTGCGCGCCCGGTTGGCTTTTTCCAATTGAATAAATTTTTGTGCCGGTAAAAGCGCAGGAAACAGCATACAGGCGAGGCAAAAAAGCAGAAGGCGCATAGTTCGTTTTTTAAAATCCTGGGAAATTGTATTCGTGTTGCAAGTATAACAAAGTACATACGGTCGGGTTGTTTGAATAAATACGCATTGCGGCGAAAAACCGGATAAAAAAACCTGTTAATCTCCTCAATCCTGTTGTCCGGGTTTTTCCTTCACATTGAAAAAATGCCGACTTTCGCGATTCTACCAAATACGATCCGATATGTTTTCTGCAACAACGTACCAAGCGCGCCGGACGCGGCTCAAAAAAGATCTGAAATCCGGACTTGCCTTGTTTTTAGGCAATAATGATGTCGGGATGAACTACCCGGGTAATACCTACCATTTCCGGCAGGACAGCAACTTTCTTTATTTTTTTGGAATCGACAAACCCGGGCTTGCAGCTGTGGTGGATGTGGATAACGACCGTGAAATTATCTTCGGCGACGACCTGAGCATCGAAGATGTGGTCTGGATGGGAGCGATGCCCAAAATGAAATCCCTGGCTGCAAATGTTGGTGTTGCTGAAACCCAACCTGCTCGCCGGCTGGTCAACTTTCTGAAAAAAGCGCGCCGGGCCGGGCAAACAATTCACTTCCTGCCGCCATACCGGCACGACAATATGCTGCTGTTGAAAGATGCTCTAAATATGGTGCCTAAAAAGCAACATGCAGCTGCATCGGAATCGCTCATCCGGGCGGTAGTGGCTCAGCGCGCGCACAAATCTGCGGAAGAAGTAGCCGAAATGGAGCGTGCCGTCAATGTCTCCGGTGCCATGCATGTAGCTGCGATGAAAGCGGCCCGGGAAGGCCAGGTCGAAGCCGAGTTGGCAGGCTTGGTGGAAGGCATTGCAGTGAGTGGCGGCGGTAATTTGTCCTACCCGGTTATCCTGACGGTGAACGGACAAATCCTGCACAACCACGATCACGGCAACATCTTGCAACGCGGACAAATGGTGTTGGGCGACTTTGGCGCCGAAACAGCCATGCACTATGCCGGGGATATCACCCGGACTTTTCCGGTTGCTTCGAAGTTTACGTCCAAACAGCGGGAAATCTACCAGATTGTGCTGGATGCTGAGATAAACGCGATCAAATCGCTCCGGCCGGGGCTGCCTTACAAGGAGGTACATCTGAATGCGGCGCGGCAAATGGCTGAGGGGTTAAAGGCGTTGGGTCTGATGCAGGGTGATATGGCAGAAGCTGTGGCGCAAGGCGCCCATGCGTTGTTTTTTCCTCATGGCCTGGGCCACATGATTGGATTGGATGTGCACGATATGGAAGACTTGGGCGAAAATTACGTGGGCTACTCGGAAACAGTGCAGCGCAGTACTCAGTTTGGTACGGCGTATTTGCGGCTTGGTCGTGCCCTTGAGCCGGGATTTGTGCTCACTGTGGAACCGGGAATTTATTTCATCCCGCAATTGATCGACCAGTGGCGGCGCAAAAAACTGTTTACGGAGTTTATCAATTACCCAGCCTTATCAAAATACCGGAATTTTGGTGGTGTGCGTATCGAGGATAATGTGTTGATCACCGATTCAGGCTATCGGATATTGGGCGATCCTATTCCGAAATCAATAGCAGAAGTGGAGGCCTTGCGCTCCTAGTTTGCGCGACTCGTCCTACGACTTCAAGTCGTAGGACGAGTCGTCGCCCTGGCCTCCCAAAAAAAAACGCCCGTCAGTTCACCGGAAAATAACTGGCGGGCGTTTGTCATTAAAAATAAATCCGAAGGCTTAGGAACCGCCCTTGCCTTTGTTCAGCATACCTTGCAGGAAACCACCGACACCGCCGCCGGCTCCGCCGAGGATACCTCCGCCGAGGATTGAGCCAAGCATTCCATTGGCCGTATCGCCACCTAAAACAGCACTGAGAATCGAGCCTAAACCGCCATCGCCGGTTGCACTGGCAACAGCACCAAGCACACCGCCACCCAGCAAGCCTGACAAGCCGCCGTCTTTAGGTGTTTGCTTGAGAAACACACCTGCGAGTGCGCTAATAAGCGGAACCGCCCAGGTGGCTGAACCTTCGGGTAAAAATTTGTTGGCCAGGAAACCAGCCACAAGCGTAATCGCTGAAGAGATCAAAGTGTTTTGCATAATACTGGCGTTTCGTTTTGTAAAGTTTGATTTGATCGCACTAAAATCCGGCTTTAGCAAATGTACCCAAAATAAGTAATTGCCCAAATCAAAGGCGGCAACAGAAGTGCCTGAAGCGCAGATTAGTAAAATAGCGCATTGGCAAACAGTTGCTTACCAGGGCCCCAGAAACACCGGAACAGCGGATTGTCAATCAAATAAACAATATCACCCTCTCCGATTTTCTGAACAGCAGCGATTGGAGTGTTCTGGAGTTTGGGTTTTAAGCGGCTCCCGATAAATCCAATGGACCGAAAATTGGCGCCAAGCCAAATGGCGGTGCTGGCATTAGTGGGGAGTTCGAAAAGGTTGGAGGAGGTTTTCAGACTAAAATACTGTCCATTGAATCCGAAAGCCAACGGATGCGTCGCATCGACTTCTGCCTGAACAATTGCACCGGGAACCTGATCGCTCACGGAATCCCGTTCTCGCGATTGGTAAGGTGTGGGCTCGGCGCTCGAGGAATCTGTTTTTGCTTCGTTTTTGCGCTTCAAATCAAAACCTTCATTATCGGCAAATGCTCTAACCGCGCCTTCAAAGGCTATAATCCGGCCGCCCTGCCGGACCCACTCTTCCAATGTCTTCATTGTGCTTTCCGACAGTTGGTAATTGCCATGTGGAAATACGATGGTTGTATATTCGTTCCAGCGCAAGCGGTTCAGCCTATCGATGGATACCGGCGATACGGGGTACCCAAGTTCCTGTTCAAAGAAAAACCAGGTATGTCCGTAAGCGTTTGCATTTACTTCATCTCCGTAAACAAGTGCTACGTTTGGCCGGGTAATCGGCACAAATTGATCCGATCCCAGATCATGCCCTTTGCCGGCCCAGCCGGAAAAAATTGGGTGCAGCGTGACGTTCGTTTTTTTGGCCGCTTCTTTCACCAGTTGATCCAGCGTGGCGCTATGCGATTGGTTGTCGGCACGGGTAATGACCAATGCGCCGGCTTTAAATTGCTGATCCGACAAGGCAAAGGGCCGCATGGCGTACCGAACCTTGATACCGGATTGCAACACTTGAGCCAGAAATTGGGCTTCGGCAATCGAGTTGCGGTGAATACACCAGGCATAGGGTGGTGCTGCCAGGCGAACTTCTGTGGCGACGAAGGGCTCAAACGGGCGTTTCGGCTCGAGGCGTTGTTTCAAAGCATAGGATTCGAGGCCAAATGCGTACGGCAGCGCCCAGGCGGTGATATCATAGGTGAGCGAATCGCTTAGGTGGTGTTCAGGTTCAAAAAGTACCTGAACCAGTACGGCATGTGGTTGGTAGGCACTAATTACGAGGTCTTTTTCATCGAGGGTTATAGTAGTATTATCGCCTGTAGCGTAGTCAAAGGCTTTTAGCCCTGACGCAGTTGTGCCGGCACGACCATACTGGATTTTATGTTGGTCAAGCATCCGGCATAGTGCATTTATTTTGTTAGGATCATTGGTATTCCGAATGACGAAAGTGCGGTATTCCCCTTGGGGCTGCCGTACTGTTTGCTCGTAATATTTCTGAAAGTTTTCAACAATACTAGCGGCGTTCTTGCTGGCGGTTTCAATAGTGGAAAGGCTGGTAGTCAGGTGGTGTTGAATACGGGCATGCAGGGTCAGGGTATCGCCTGTGGCAGTTTTTACAGCACGGCCTGCGGTTGAGTGGCCGGCCTGTTCATAGGTCATGCCAATGGCACCATTGAACATCGGGTAGGTGTCACCATAGGATGGATAGAATAAGTCGAAGACTTCCTTAGTGAAGTAGAGCCAGCCGTTTTGGTCAAAATATTGCGCGTGGTTGTGGCCGATTTGGCTTTGGAAGGTGCGCTGCCAAGGGGTGATATAATCGTGCATCGGCTCGGCAGCGGGAGCGAAGTAGTAGGGATTGTCGATGTATTGCTCATGCAGGTCGGCATGGATATGTGGCAACCATAGTTGATACATTACCAGTCGTTGCTGTGTTTCCACTTGGGTGGCCCAGGCCCAATCGCGGTTCAAATCAAAATAATAGTGATTGGTACGACCACCTGGCCAGGGTTCATGGTGTTCACGGGCATCGCCATTCGGATTTTTGAGGCGATTGCTGGCACCGCGATACCAGTGGGTGTAGCGGTCATAGCCGTCGGGGTTGAGCGACGGATCGACGATCACCACGGTATTCTTCAGCCAGGCTTGTATGTTGGGATCTGTTTGGGTGGCTAGTTTATAAGCCAATTCCATGCTGCATTCTGATCCTGAAGGTTCATTGCCGTGTACGCTCATGCTCAGCCATACGATTGCGATATCTTCGGTGGCAGCATTGGCTGATGTCGCTTTGGGATTCAGGCCGGCGCGATCCAGATTATGCAGGCGAATTTGCTCCAGCCGGGCCATATTTTCCGGAGCAGAAAAAATAGCCAGTTGCAGTGGGCGGGCTTCATTTGTCTGACCATAACGCTCCAGCCGCATGGTCGCAGGTGCAGCACCAGCCAGGTATTCGAAATAATCGGTTAATAAATGATGGGGTGTAAATTGTTCGCCCAGTTGGTGGGGAAGAAAGGTGCTGGGACTTTGGATCGGTTGTTGGGCGACAAGGGGTAGTGTAAGGCAGAGTAGTACTGCAGGCAGGACAAGTCGGAAAAAGTTCATCGTATCTGTTTCAGAAAAAATACACAGCGATGAAGCTGCGCCAACAAACATCCGACATTTTCAGGAATTGATCAATGCCGTTTCCGTTTGATCGGACACCCAATCGCGCGTGTCAGGTCTGGGTTGGGCCGTTCATCACGAAGCACGGCTTCGACAGCATTCTCGACATATTTCTTCCGGACGGCAGAAGGTGTCTCCGGATTGTCATCAATAGCGCCGATATATCGGACAACTTTATCCTTGTTTAGAACAAAGACGTGGGGGGTTCGGTTAGCACCAAATTTTGGATATACCGTTTGGTCTGCATCGTGCAGGTAAACGAATGGGTATCGTTTTGCTGCTGCACGTCTTACCATTTCATCAAAGCTATCATCCGGAACAATCTCAGCATCATTGGGATTGATTGCGATGACCGGAAATCCTTTCGGATTAAACTTTTTATGCAAATTGATAATGCGCTGTTCGTAAATCTGCGCGTAGGGGCAATGATTGCATGTAAAAACAATAATAAAACCTTTAGCATCGGGAAAGTCAGACAGAGAGACCATCTTCCCGTCGACATTTTGTAATCGAAAATCTTCCGCGATATCACCAATGGCATAAGAATTAGGATCATTGGTGGCATTCAGGAATAGGAGAAAAGAAGCCAGGAGAATCGGTATGCAGACGGGTCTTTTCATAGGTGCAGGGAGTATTAAAGTGTAAACGGTTTGTGGAAAACAAGTCGCCGTGAAAATTCTAAAGCAAGATAAATCTAACGGGTGCCTTTGCTACCCATGCATGTTGCTTTTTGAACTTTGTTCACAAAGTTTAACACAAAAGATTCTAGCGCTTCGTAACTCTGAAATTTTTCCGGGAACAAGCTGCGTTGACCGCCTCGAATAACCACTGTTGCAGGAATCGTACCCTCCCAGTTGGGATGTATCTGGGGGATCCAACTGTCTGCGTCTTGATCGGCGAGCAGCGCTATTTCAGGTTTAAGCGGATTTTTTTCCAGGAATGGAACCAAGGTTTTCTCAAGCCTGCTTTTAAAATCGAGGCTCACCATAATTACCTGGAAATCGGTGTCTGCATGTTTTTGATAAAGCTCGTCAAAGCTGGGAAGTTCTTCTACACAGGGGCCACACCAGGTTGCCCAGAAGTTAATCACCAGCGTGGTATGTTCGTCAACTTGCTGAATTCGTTTTTCCAACTCATTGAAACTATCATACACAGTAAAAACCTGCCCCCAAAGCGCATTGGGTACAGACAGGAGACAGATGAAGGAAATCAAATAAAGATTCCGCATGGCAGGAAACGCAATAAATATGTATTAAAAAAAGGCCATGCAAGAAACGAATAACTGTTGGAAAGCCAATCAGCTTTAACAGTTTTTACGACAAAAAACCGTGATAGCATCTTTTTTTAATGAAAATTCTTGGAACAAAACTATTCTGCAAGAACACATTCAAAAAAAGTGCCAAACTTAAATTATACTTCTATGGTAGCTCCAGGATTTGCAATTGACTGGTCCACAAGGATGCGACCACAATGCTCACAGGCAATAATTTTTTTATGCAGACCAATTTCTAATTGAACTTGAGGCGGAACATTGTTGAAGCAGCCGCCGCAGGAATTGCGTTCTACAGTCACAACAGCCAAACCATTGCGGTAGGTCCGACGGGTTTTATCATAAGCCTTGAGCAAACGTTCTTCGATACCCTGGCGGCCTTTGTTGCTTTTGTTGCGGAGCTTGTTTTCCTCCGATTCCGTTTTTTCGATGATGCCCTGCAACTCTACTTTTTTGGCATCCAGGTCTTTTTGCTTGGCTTCTTTTTTCGCTTCGGCAATTGCTAAGCTATCCTTCTGAGCGTCCAGTTTGCCTTTTGAATCGCGAATTTTTTTCTCTGCGAGTTGAATATCCAGGTTAGCCAGTTCAATTTCTTTGGTCAGGGCTTCATATTCCCGGTTATTTTTTACTTCATCCAGCTGTTTCTGATAGCGCTTGATATTGTTTTCGGCATCTTTAGCCATTGATTGTACTTGAGCAATTTCCTGCTCTACTTCCTTCACACTGGCGTTCAGTTTTTTACAGCGCGTCTCAAGCCCGGCTATTTCATCTTCCAGGTCGGCTACCTCCATGGGTAGTTCGCCTTTCAGAATTTGAATTTCATCAAGTTGGGAATCAATAAGTTGCAGATCCCAAAGTTTTTGCAGTTTCTCGGTAATGGTTGCTTCAACAGACATTGGCAATGAATGAATGAGTGAATGGTGGCAATGATTGAATTTGACGGTTTTCAGCGTGTTTTTTTAATAATAAAACACCGGATTTGTGGACATCTCCGTCAAATGGAGCGCAAAATTAGGGAATTTTTCGTGTATAAGTTCGTATAAAAGTTCGATGGTAAATTGTTCACTTTCAAAGTGCCCGACATCGGCTATGATTAGTTGCCCTTCCGCATCGAAAAATTCATGATATTTAAAGTCGGCAGTAACAAAAGTGTCGGCGCCAGCCCGCAGGGCATCGGGTAATAAAAAACTGCCGCTGCCCCCACAAACGGCAACGCGTTGTACGGCTTTGTTTCGGAAAGCCGTATGGCGGATACAGGAAGTTCGCAATGCCGATTTTACATGTGAAAGAAATGCCTGCTCAGCCATAGGGCTTTCCAATTGCCCGACCAGACCTGCACCAATATCTGTTACTCCAGGTTTAGGAGCCAGAATGCGGGTATCTTTTAAGCCCAGCTTTTGGGCAATTTTTTCATTCACACCGCGCTGATGGACATTGTCAAGATTGGTATGGATTGCATAAATGGCGATGTTATGGCGGATAGCCTGCATCACTGTACGTTCAATGTAGGTGGCGCCATTCAGGCGTTTCAAGCCGCGAAAAACTATAGGGTGATGCGCTACGATCAGGTTGCAGTCCTTTTGCCGGGCTTCTTCTACGATTGCTTCCGTTGAGTCAAGGCAGAATAATACACCGGAAAGGGCTGTTTCAGGATTACCCACGATCAATCCGGCATTGTCATAAGACTCTTGTAAATGTGGCGGCGCCACGGCTTCCAGCACATCAATTATGTTTTTAATTTGCATACACGTAAAACCTCCGATTAGATAATAAACTGGGCATTGGAAAGGTTCATAGGATTCCGTTGCATTTAATAGCAAACCGGGTTAAATTGGTAAACAACCTTTCTTTTGATCTGTTCCCGGTGTAACTTTGCAGCGGTTATTCAGTCAAACAATCAGGCTCATGCCGGATTAATGGCGGAACCTGAAACTTGGATTTAAAACAATACAACTATGACTTCCACTTTAGTATTTATTGGTAATCTTGGCGCTACCGAATTAACGCTTATTTTTTTGGTGGTACTTCTCATGTTTGGCGGAAACAAGATCCCCGAACTGATGCGTGGTCTGGGTAAAGGTATCCGGGAATTTAACAACGCTAAAAACTCTGTTGAGGATGAAATCCGCCAGGGAATGCGCGACGCGGAAAAGAAATCAATTGACAAATAAGCAGACAGTTTTTACCTGAAAGCCCCGAACGTTTTAGCTGTTTTTGAAACGTTCGGGGCTTTTTGTTTCTAAGGCCAACCGTATTAGAATGGAATGTCTTCATCATTCATGCGCGAGGGCATGGTGAGTGGGCTGGGCGTAAATGGGCCGGTCAATGGATCGTTGAGGCCAGCAAATGCCAGGTCGTCCAAATTGCCGAATTTGGCAAACTGGTCGGTAAATTTAAGTTTCACCGTATCCAGCGCACCATGGCGGTGCTTGGCGATGATAAATTCGGCCACACCTTTGAGCGACATACCTTGCTCGTCTTCCATGATCCCGTAGTACTCCGGACGATAAATGAAGGAGACGATATCAGCGTCCTGTTCAATAGCTCCGGATTCCCGCAAGTCGCTCAACTGCGGTCGCTTGCTCCCGCCGCGCACCTCCACAGCCCGGCTCAACTGCGACAGGGCGATAACCGGCACACTCAATTCTTTAGCCATGTTTTTTAAGGCCCGGGAGATGCCGGCAATTTCCTGTTCGCGGTTGCTGTTGCGGTTATTCTCCGATGCGCCGGTCATTAGTTGGAGGTAATCGATAATGACCAACTGAATATCGTGCTGCATTTTCAGGCGGCGACATTTGGCGCGCAGCTCGAAAATATTGATCCCCGGTGTGTCGTCAATAAAGATCGGGATGTTGGACAGGCGCTCCACCGTTGTTTGGAGTTGCTGCCACTCGTAATCTTCCAGTTTCCCGTTGCGCATTTTGGAGCCGGGAATTTCGGATTCCATGGAAATCAGGCGCTGCACCAACTGGGTGCTGGCCATCTCAAGGGAGAACAGGGCCACTCCTTTTTCAAAGTCACGGGCCGCGTTAAGCGCCATGGCCAATACGCACGATGTTTTACCCATACCCGGGCGGGCGGCGAGGATCACCAGGTCGGAAGGTTGCCAGCCGGAGGTGATACGGTCGAGGTCTGTGAAGCCGGAAGGTACGCCGGTAAGGCCGTCTGTTTTGGTCGACAGTTCTTCAACCTGCTTGAGCACCCGACTGCTCAGCGTGCCCATACTTTCAAAAGTGCGGCTCAGGTTGTTTTGTGTAATGGCAAACAAGCCTTTTTCTGCATCATCCAGCAGGTTGAACACATCGGTGGTGTCTTCGTAGGCATCTTTGATCGTGCGGGTGCTGACATTGATCAGTTCGCGCTGGATATGTTTTTGCGCAATGATCCGGGCATGGTATTCGATGTTTGCGGCGGAGGCAACACGGTTGGTCAGCTCGACCAGGTAGTAACTGCCGCCAATCTTTTCCAACTCCCCGGTTTTGCGGAGTTCTTCGGTGACAGTCAGAATGTCGACCGGGTTGGAGCGTTCAAACAGCCGCATGATGGCCGAATAAATATGCTGATGGGCCTCCAGGTAAAAACTTTCGGGCCGAAGAATATCCATGACAACCGGCAACGCATCCCGATCCAACATCAAAGCACCCAATACCGCCTCTTCCAAGGGCAGCGCCTGCGGCTGCACCTTGCCAAAAACATAGTTGGAAAGCCCCTCTGCGCGCCCGGCGCTGTTGCGTTGAGTTTTTCCTTTGAAATTGGCCGGACGTTGGTCCTGGTTTTCATTCATTTCTGTCATGACAATCGGGATAAAAGACGGGAGACAAACCTACTTTGAAATCCGGATTTTTACATTTTCCAAACAATCCGTATCACGCAAAAACTGTGGAAAACTCCCGGTTTTGATGTGGATAAACTGAAAAATACGGGAAGTTATTCACAATAGGGGTGGTTTTTCCACAGGTTGGCAAGGGTGATTTTACATACTGTTTACGAAAAACTGTATGTGTTAAAATTGTGAATGGTAAGCTGTTATGAAAATCCACAATCTGGTGAAAGCGCGTTTTGGCAATCTTGTTTAGAAATTAGCGGTTAAGCGAAGGTGAATTTTTTATTAAAAAAAGGGGCCTGTTAAGAAAAAAATGGAACGCAATTTTTGCCGCCAAAGTTAACAATTTTTGTTTTGAAATCAAAGCAAGGTGTTTTGATTTTATGAAACTTTTTGCGTCAACTGTCTGAATGGCCGGGAGCAGAAATTCGCCATTTTGCCTCTTTTTTTTCTACCTCGGTTCAACGACCTGACGCCTTGTTGAAAGCGTTCGGACAGATACTTACACAAAAAAATATCCCGCCAGATTTTAGAGCCTGGCGGGGTATTTTTTTTAAAACAAAATGTCGGGTACGGAAAAGTGGCTGCTTATTGCCGTTCGTTTTCGACGTTACCCTGACGCAGGCGTGCGTCCTCCACAGCCTTGCGTTGTTGTTCAATGTCTTTAATTGTAGTATCCTGGTCTTTCTGGTTTTGCACCAGATCTTCTTCGGCCTTTTTTAGTTTTTCCTTGTAGTTTTCAATGTCGCGGAGCAGGTTGGTATTGTCGCGTTGGAGCTTGCTTAGTTTTTTATCCAGGTCCGATAACCGGTCTTCCTCTGATTTGACTTCCTGGCCAACCACAGCCCTGCGGACATCGAAGTAGAAGTTGGTAAGCAGCTTTTTTGTGTCTTCAGTGCGGCGGGAGTCGTCGTTGCGGTTCAGAAAAGTGGGGCCCAAATCAAACCAAACATTCAGTTGAGCACCATCGCCGATTTTTTCAACTTCCGAGTATAAGGTAAAGTCGCCGGCACTGACACTGACTGAGCGGCACCCGGAGGCAGTTTTTTCGCCTTTTTTTCCTTTTTTCAACTTGCTCGAAAAATTGTTTTTTACAAAATCGGACCACACATCGTCTACCAGCCGCCGGTCTGTATTTGGAAAACTGACGCTAAAGCCCGGGCGGGTACCAAAAGACATTGGTTTATCCATCTCGGTTACCATATTAACTTGAGCCGGCAATGCAGGCGCCAGGTTAAGTGCAAGAACGGCCATCAGTGCGAATCGTAACAGCATAAAATCGATCGTTTTTAAATGAAAAAAATGGGTTGTATCGTTGTTTAGACCCTCAAAATTAATGCAGGTCACTTTGCTCAAAGATAGTTCCTCAGGGTCGATTGGCTTGTAGCCGCAAAAAATTAAATGTGTTCGGCTGGTGCCAAATTGCCAAAAGCCTGTTTTCTTTGTCGTCCCGTTCTCTTCAGGCATGGAAGAATGCATTGCGCCGTTTTTACGATTTAATGGCTAAATTTTTGCTGTTCTACCACAACCGCCAACCTAATTTTTTAGGAAACTAACCAATCCAAAGCACGTACTATTTAACCATGGCAAAAATTTTAGTCGTCGACGATGAAATGCCCATCCGCAGAACACTGCGCGAAATTCTCGAGTTTGAACAATATGTAGTCGAAGAAGCAACGGATGGCCTTGAATGTGTGGCGAAAGCGCAAAAAGAAAAATACGATGTCATCATTATGGACATTAAAATGCCCAAAATGGATGGCATTGAAGCCCTGGAGCGCCTTCAGATTTTGAGCCCGGAAACGCCGGTGGTTATGATTTCCGGCCATGGCAATATCGAAACCGCAGTGGATGCAGTTAAAAAAGGCGCGTTCGATTATATTTCCAAGCCACCCGATTTGAACCGGATGCTCATCACCATCCGGAATGCCATGGAAAAAGCCGAATTGGTAACCACAACCCGGGTGCTCCAAAAACAGGCGCGCACCAGCAAGGGCATTACCATGATCGGAGAAAGCGCCCCTATCGCCGAGATCAAACGTTTATTGGAAAAGGTGGCACCCACGGATAGCCGGGTACTCATCACCGGCCAGAACGGTACCGGCAAAGAACTGGTCGCCCGCTGGATTCACGAAAAAAGCAACCGCGCCAGCGGCCCTATCGTGGAGGTCAACTGCGCTGCTATCCCCGCTGAGCTGATCGAAAGCGAGCTTTTCGGGCATAAAAAAGGCTCCTTTACCGGTGCGATCGCCGACCGGCCCGGCAAATTCGAACAAGCCGATGGCGGTACGCTTTTCCTGGATGAAATCGGCGATATGAGCCTCGATGCTCAAGCCAAGGTGCTGCGCGCCTTGCAGGAAAATAAGATCACCCGTGTGGGCGACAACAAGGAGATAAAGGTGGATGTCCGGGTGCTTGCCGCTACCAATAAAAATTTGCGGGAAGAAATCGATGGTGGCCGTTTCCGTGAAGACCTTTACCATCGCCTCGCAGTGATCGTGGTTCAGGTGCCGTCCCTCAACGAACGCCGCGACGATATTCCGCTGCTCATCGAGCACTTCAACCGCCGTATCAGCGATGACTACGGGCATGCGCCCAAAACATTTACCCCGGAGGCGATCAAAGCCCTTCAGGAATACAACTGGACCGGCAATATCCGGGAACTGGCCAATGTAGTGGAACGGCTGCTTATCCTTTGCGATCAAAGTGTGAAGGAGGAAGATGTGCGGCTCTATGTTTTTCCGAAATAAGTTGAATTTTTAACCGCAAAGACGCAAAGGCGCGGAGTTTATCACTCCGCGCCTTTGCGTCTTTGCGGGCAAAATTCCCAGGCGCCGCCAGACAGCTACTCATTGCAACCGGCACTTTACGCGAGTACCCGTCCATTGAATCAAGTGCCGCTGGAAAAATTTCTCGCTGCCGCTATACTTGTACCCGACAAGTGTTTCCATCCACAAAATTCAAATGATCATGCTAAGCGACAAATTGAAAAAACACGGTAAGACTGCCCTCATCGTTTACCTTTGTTGGTGTACAGTCAAAGGCCTCGCCTTCCTGGCATTAGGCAGTTACCTATTAAAATGACATCCACAAAAAAACGATTGATGTGTATCGTTGCCCATCCCGACGATGAGTCGTTCGGCATGGGCGGCACGCTGGCTAAATATGCCAGCGAAGGTGTGGAAACCACCATCCTGATGGCTACCCGGGGCGAACGCGGGCGCTTTGGCCTGGCTGCCGAATCGCCCGGGCCGGAGGTAGTGGGAGCAACCCGTACGCAGGAACTCCTTGCCGCAGCCGCCCTGCTCGGGGTATCCAGGGTAGATTTTCTCAACTACATGGATGCCGAACTTGATCAGGCTGCCCCCGGCGAAATCATTGCGGCTATCGCCCGGCATATCCGCCAGGAAAAACCTCAGGTGGTCATCACCTTTGGCCCGGAGGGCGGCTACGGCCATCCGGATCACATCGCCATTTCACAGTTTGCGACGGCAGCTATTGTACGCGCCGCCGACCCTACCTTTGAAACATCCGGGGCGCCTCCACACAGCGTGTTAAAACTGTACTACGTCGCCTGGCCACAGTCGAAATGGACTGTCTTTCAATCTGTTTTCAAAAAATTGATTTCAACGGTAGATGGCGTTCAGCGCGTTGCCACGCCATGCCCCGACTGGCAGATCACTACGCGCCTCGACACAACAGCGCACTGGCCAATCGCCTGGGAAGCAATTTTGTGTCACAAAACGCAAGTCGCGATTTATGGCAACCTCGAAAAACTGACTCCGGCCCAACACCGTATTTTATGGGGCCAACAAGAGTATTATCGGGTATTCAGCCTCGTGAATGGCGGGCGAAACCCGGAAATTGATCTTTTTGAAGGCATTGGCTAAAAAAACAAAAACGATACTTATGACACCTGTAAAACAAAAACCGGCCGCCCGGATTGATAAAGTGAACATACCCTCGGATACGTTCCGGGAACTCGGCCATGCACTGGTCGACCAAATTGCCGGCCTGTTTGAACGGCTGCCAACGGCGCCGGTAACCGCTGCAACAAATGATGAAAAAATCCGTGAAATGCTCCAGGCGCTGAACCCGGCTTCAGACAATGGTCAGGATGCCGGTCCGCTGCTTGAAAAAACTACCCGGCTGTTATTCGACCATTCGTTGTTCAACGGCCATCCGAAATTTTGGGGGTACATCACTTCCTCGCCTACGCCGATTGGCGTATTGGCCGACATGCTCGCCGCAGCAGTCAATCCCAATGTGGGCGCCTATGTTTTGTCGCCGGTTGCCACTGAAATTGAAAAACAGACGATCGACTGGATCGGCCGGTTTATGGGATACCCTGCCGGCGGCGGTTTGCTGGTTAGTGGCGGCAATATGGCCAACTACGTCGGATTTCTGGCTGCCTTGCGTGCAGCTACCGGAACGGAGGCCCGGGAAAAAGGTCTGCGTAACATTGACGCCAATCTCGTGGTGTATTGTTCTTCCGAAACTCATACGTGGGTCCAAAAGGCTGCCGATTTGTACGGCCTGGGCACCGACAATATTCGCTGGATTGGCACCGATGCCAAAAAACGAATGAACCCGGTATTGCTGGAAGAAGAAATACAGGCTGACAAAGCGGCGGGTAACCAGCCTTTTCTGGTTATCGGGACCGCGGGCTCGGTGGGTGTCGGGGCAGTGGACCCACTCGATGACCTTGCGGCGCTTTGCGAAAAATACGGGCTATGGTTCCATATTGATGGCGCATATGGCGGTTTTGCAAGCGCTTTGCCTGAACTGAAGGCCCAATTTGCCGGCCTTGAAAAAGCTGACTCACTGGCTGTTGATCCCCACAAGTGGCTGTACGCCCCTTTGGAAGCGGGCTGCGCATTGGTAAAAAATCCCCGGCACCTGACCGATACGTTTTCCTACCATCCGACCTATTTCAATTTTGAACACACCCGGCTGAATTTTATAGACTACGGCCCTCAAAATTCCCGTGGATTCAGAGCCCTGAAAGTTTGGCTTTCAGCCCAACACCTCGGCATGGAAGGCCACCGCCAACTGATCCGGGAAGATATCGCGCTTGCGCGGTATGCCTCCGATGTACTTCGGGCAGAACCTGATTTTGAGGTTTTTTCAACCGAGCTCAGCATTAGCGCGTTCCGGTATGTGCCACCAGCTTTAAACGCGAAAATTGGCGAGCCGGAAACTGAGTCCTACCTCAATCAATTGAACCAGGCCATTCTGAATCAGATGGAGGCCAGCGGCGCTTTTTTTATGTCGAATGCTGTGCTGGATGGGAAGTTCGTGCTGCGGATGTGTATTGTGAATTTCCGGACGAGTGCGGCCGATATCGAGGCTATTCCGGCATATGTGCGGGAACTTGGGGCATTAATTCACAAACAAAAAAGCCAATAAAAATACGCGGGTGTCTCAAAAGAGAGGAATCTGAAATGCCCGTCGTAGAATATTTTATTTACCACGGAGGCCACGGAGAATCAAACTCCGTGGCCTCCGTGTCTCCGTGTGAAAATTGGAATTGCCTGCGCGTGCGAGGACTTATGATACACCCTCGCATGTTGCAAGCTCAGTTCTATTTTACCAATTTTCCGGAAACAACCAGCCGGGAATTTTCCCTGAATTCATAAAAATATACACCGCGTGGTAATACCCCGGCGTCGAACCCAAATGTCGGGCTTGCCGGGTTGAGTTCCAGAGCCACCTGGCCAAGTTGGTTGATCAGGCGAAATTGCATTACTGCGTGATGCGGCAGTCCATTTGTTGTACCTGCACCCAATGATTCATCGGGTTGGGGAAATGCGCAAGGCTACGCCAGGGTGAAGAGATTTTGGGTGCCTGTCGTTTGGATAAAATCATGCCCGATCGTGTGCAGCGTTTGGTTTGTAATGACCGGCGCGTTGTTGTCAAAATAAATGGCTGCTGTGTTTCGGATTTCCGTGCCGGACGGCAAGTCGGGATGTTGCGATACGCGGAACTTCACAAAGCCCTGCGACAACTCGGGGTTGCTCGCGGAATCCGGCAAATTTATCCCTGGGAAGCGGAAAACAACTACGCCATCGCCTTGCATATCCCATTCGTAGGGATGGCTGCTTGCCCCCGGGCGCACGGTCAGTGGGTTTAAAAACTGCACCGAAGGGCGAAAGGGTATCACGCATCGCGACTGTGAAGGCAGTATCGGTACCGGTATTTTGAAACCGGATCAGGTATTCGATATCCGTATTTTCTTCGATAAAATGCTCGGGCGCATAGCCTCTGGGAAATCCGTTTTTGTCGTTCGGGTCATAGGAGTTGGTGCTTTCCAGGCAAAATAAATCGATCCAGGGCTCCACATCCGGCAAAGGGTACTGATTCACAAAACCCAAACTCACCGGGCCGCCATTGCTATTGCAGCCTTCCACCCAGGCTATGGGTGTGCTCAGGCCGGGCAAGCCGGGTGTTTGCTCTGCTTCAAGCCGGTAAAATGCGCCGGTTGCGGGGAAACTCCGGCTAAACGACCCACCGGCATTCAGCTGGAATTGCCCGGGTGCCTGCATAAGCAAAACGTTGTCTTCGATCACAATGTAATCCTGTGCCTGACTCATGTTCCCGGTTCCGACATTCTGAATGGTGAAGGTGACCGAGTCGCCTGTGCAAGCCGCTGAAACTTCAATTTTGGAGCCATCCCAGCTTGGGGCGGGGTCCTGGCTGAGGGAGTCCGGGTAGCCGTGTGCTTCAAAGCAGTAGGTGGTGCCCAGCGGGTCGGTACAGGGCGTTTTTACCGTTATCGTTATGGTTCCGCAGGCTTCGGTGAGCAGGTCGCCAAGCAAAAAGGTGTACACATTGCCATCCACGGCATCCCAGGGGATACTTGAACTTTGCACAGTCAGCGCCGGATCGATGGTGATTTCAAGTTGTGCATCTTCTGCCGTTACAGCACCGTTGTTGCAATAGTTGACATGCACATTGGAATTTAGACAGGGGCGCAGGCTATTGGTTGCCACATCCACCTCCACGACCGGATGTGGCGCCAGCGAGTCGCATTGCATGCCAAACATTGCCTGGAAAGTGCTGCTGTTACCAAACGCGATGTCGAAATCCTGAAGGCAGGTGAAGGTGCAGGTTAACCCGTCGTTGGCAGGCGGTGCTATGGAAAAAAAGCCCTGGAATTCATTGGTAATGCCGGCAGGTTGGGTGATGACAAAATAGCCGTTCGAGTCGGTAGTAGTTTCAAATAAAAAAGTTCCCTGGTGAAACAAATTTGCCACAATGGTCCAATTTGGGTAGGCCGGCTCGAAGGGGTCTTTTATGCAGTCGCCGTCGTAGTCTTCAAAAACATAACCAAACAAACTGTCGATGGGTTGAACATGGTAAAACCCGGTAAAATCCACGCCGGTAGTGGTGTCTTGCGCAAGTACTGTGGTGGTTAGCGTGTCCGGGCAATAAAACCACAAGGGCGAAGGGGGCGGTATGGTTACCTGGTAATTGCCGGTGTCGAGGGTTATTTGATAATTGCCATTCGAACCGACACGTGCTGAACCGGCAAATGCTCCGTTTTTGAAAGCCTGCACTAGTTGGCCCTCCAACAGCGAATCCACATCGGACAGGCAATCGTCATCCAGGTCGCCGGTAGCCATGCCGGAAATACCCGATTGGAAATGGCGTCCGGCGCTATCCAGGCGAATCGCAAAGGGGATGATAAACCGGTTCGTGTTGAGGTCTGGGTTAGCCTCCTGTCCGCCGGTGGCAATGCACCCACCATCAGGCAGTGCTTCAATGAATCGCCCGAAGTAGCCGTCAAACCCCGGACCAACAACAGTATAGGATTGCAGGTTGCCCTGGGTGTCCAAACGGCACAACAGTGGTTGAGCAAGGTATGGGATATAATTGGATTTGATCGTAGCCCAATACCCGCTGCCATCTGCCATCGGCGACAGGCCGACAACTGCTCCCAGGCCATCCGGGAAATCCGGCAGGTTTAAAAATTTTTGCTCCCAAAGTATATTCCCCTGAGCATCCAGTTTAGCTAAATACGCCTTGTTGAATTCAGTGCCACCGATTAAAAACCCATCATCCGGAGTTGGGACCACTATGCGTGCAGCGTGTAAAACACTTTGCTGGTAAACGATCTTCTCCCAAAGTATTTGGCTTCCATCGGCATTAAACCGGGTGGCCACGATGCCGGTAGTGTTGAAGGTGGCCCCATCAAAACCCTGGCCAACAGCCACCAGGCCGCCATCGGGCGTCAGGCAAGCGCCGCCAGCGATCATTCCAACCGGAAGTCCCCAGTTGGCCTGATTAACCAGGTTGCCGTTTAGGTCGTAGCAGATTAAAAATCCGTGATTGACAGTGGGTTGTGTTTGGCTGCCGATGATGCACAATCCGGCAGGGGTTTCAAGCAGTTGCACACCTTGAAATGACGAATTTGGGTCGATCTGCTGTAAATCGCGCTCGAAGACAAGATTGAACTGTGTATCCAGTTTTTGTAATTTGGTTGTAACCTGATTTCCAATTCGTTCGCGGTAGATCAATGCAAATCCATGGTCCGTTGTCCGGATCAGATCTAGTGCTGTAACGCCTTTCCCGAAATTTATGAGTTGTTCCGAGGCCGGCATGCCCGTGCCATCCGTTTGGACCAGGCGGATATGATCTGGATTGATAAATGAGGCGTCCTCGATCAACAGCAAAAAGGAGTCGCCCGGCATGGGCAGTGCTTTCACGACTTCGGCGCCGTCGGTGAAATTCTGATCGTGATAATGCCGTTGCCAGCCTTGGGCATAGCTGCCGGGTAAAAACAAAACAGTCAAAGCAAGCCAAAGTGAAATTTGCATGGGTTTCATGTTGCGCTGAATTTTCGGTGAAAAGAAACGATACACGCGACGTATGCTGCAAAAGTGATTTGATATGTTGGGCTTGCAAACAACATTTACCTATGTTTGTCAAAAAGTAAATTTTGGATTTCTTTTTGTAAAATGCCTGATAATAAACTATTTAAACTGTTTGAGTCGCTGAGTGGTGTAGAAAAGCGGGAGTGTACAAAATTTTTACAAAGCCCCTATTTTAATCAGCGGGAAGATGTGCTTCGCTTGTGGCAACAGTTGTTTGACCCGGAATTTATAACCCTCCAGCCTAAATCAGCCTGGCGTCGGGTTTATCCGACAATAGCATTTGATGCGCAGCAATGGCGGCATCTTCAGTCTTTTTTGATCGCCCGGATAAAACGGTTTCTGGGACAACGCGCATTCGATCAAATGCCGCTTGCCGCCGATCTTCAGCTGGCGCCGGTGCTGCGGCAAAAAAATTTGCGAAAGCCCCACCGGTATATTTTGCAGCGGATGAGTAAACAACTGGAATCCCTCCCGCACGACCAGGAGTTTTACCACTTGCAATATCAGCTGGAATGGGAAAAATATACCGCGGTGGAATCGCATACTCGTTCCCGGGAAAACAATCTTGCCGCGGTAGGGACGGCTCTCGATGTTTACCTTTTGGCCAGCAAACTTCGATTGGCCTGTCTCATGGAATCGCATCAGGCCGTATTCAACACCGAGTATGACCGGGGCTATCTGCCGCTGCTTATGGCTTACCTCGAAACTTCCAGCCTGCGTGAAGTGCCTCTGGTGGCGTTGTATTATTATTGCTACCGTGCTTTTGGTGGCGGTACCGAGCAGGACTTTCATGCTTTCCGGCAACAATTTGAGCAGCAATCGGCGCAACTTCCTGAGGAAGAACGCCGGACGTTTTTGCTTTTGGCTGTGAACGTTTGCATACGCCGCCTGAATTCCGGTGACGAACGCTATATCCGTGAAGCTTTTGACCTGTACCGGGTTGGTTTGGAAACCGATGCGTTGCTGGAAAATGGTTTTTTAAGCCGATTTGCGTATAAAAATATTGTTGCACTTGGCTTGCGCCTGAAGGAGTTTGCCTGGGTGGAAGAATTTATTCAGCGCTATGAAATTTTTCTGGAAGAAAAATACCGGGTAGCGAACAGGAACTATAACCTCGCGCGCTTGTATTTCATGCAAAACGATTATAGCCGTGCGATGCCTCTGCTTGCCCAGGTTGATGAAAGTGACTTGTTACTCAACCTCGACAGCCGGGTGATGTTGTTAAAAATGTATTTCGAAACGGGCGAATGGGATGCATTAGATGCCCTGATTGCCAGCTTTAAAGTTTTGTTGCTGCGCAAAAAAAAGGTGATTGGATACCACCAAACCCATTACCTGAATACACTCCGGTATATCCGAAAGTTGGTGCGCCTCAATTTGAATGATAAAAATGCGGTGGCCAACTTCCGGAACGAAGTGGCAGAAAACAAGGCTGTGATCGAAAAGGATTGGTTGTTGTTGCATGCACGATAGAACTCGGCGACAGAACAATCCGGTATTATAAACCAACCTTCCTACCTTCGCGCTGTTTTACAACGAAATTTTATGGCTGGACCCGGCCAGAAACCATCAAAACTGAACCATAGGCACGCATGCGCCTCGACACCATTAAACAGCCGATAGCCGACGAGTTAGACGTTTTCGAACAACGGTTTCGCGATGCCATGCGCAGCCAGGTGCCCTTGCTCGATAAGATTACCTGGTATATCGTTCAGCGCAAAGGCAAACAAGTCCGTCCGATGCTGGTGCTGCTGAGTGCACGGCTTTTTGGCCCGATTACCGAGGCGTCGTACACGGCTGCATCGTTGGTTGAGCTCCTCCACACGGCTACCCTTGTCCACGACGACGTGGTGGATGACGCCTACGAACGCCGTGGTTTTTTTTCGATCAATGCACTTTGGAAAAACAAGATTGCGGTTTTGGTTGGCGACTTTTTGCTCTCTCAGGGTTTGTTACTCAGTGTGCGCCAGGAGCAATTCCGACTGCTGGCTATTGTAAGCCAGGCTGTGAAAGAAATGGCTGAGGGTGAGCTGCTGCAAATGGAAAAAGCGCGCCGGCTCGATATCAAAGAAGATATTTACTACGAAATTATTCGCCAGAAAACGGCTTCATTGATTGCCGCTGCTTGCAGTGCTGGTGCAGCGAGCACGGCTACCAATGAAGCCGATATTGAACGTATCCGGATGTTTGGTGAGAAAACTGGTATGGCTTTCCAAATTCGGGATGATTTGTTTGACTTTGGCGATGACGATGTCGGCAAGCCACTTGGGATTGATATTAAGGAGAAAAAAATGACCCTGCCGCTGATTTATGCTTTGTCCAAAGCCGACCGGCCTACGCGCAGGCACATTATAAATTTGGTGAAAAACGAAAGCGACAAAGCTGAAAAAGTCAACGAGGTTATTCAGTTCGTTCGGGAAAGCGGCGGTTTGGAATATGCCAGGGAAGCTATGTATCGGTTCCGGCAGGAGGCATTTGATTTGCTCGACAATGTTCCCGACAGCCCGGCAAAACAATCGTTACGGGACTTACTTGTTTTTGTGACGGAGCGTAAAAAATGATTTTTTTACCTTGGGTATTGTGCCCTTGGCAAAGGTGAGTTATTCCGAAATCCGGCTTACCAGCACTTTGTCGATCTTACTCTTATCCATATCCACGATTTCAAAGCGGTAGCCTTCGGCTTCAAAATAGTCACCGGCACGTGGGATTTCACTGAGCTTATACAAAATATAACCCGCCAGGGTGGCATAGTCGGTATCTTCCTGCTCAAATTCATGCAGTTCAATTGTTTCCCGTAACTCATCAATGGGTATACCGCCTTCAACGAGCAGACTACCGTCTTCGCGGGTGATAATCGCCGGTGTCTCAATATCATCCAGATCCGGTAAGGCGCCAAAAATATTCTCTGTCAGGTCGTGCAGCGTTATGATACCTTGGATTGAGCCGTATTCGTCTACGACAATGGCAAAATAGTTGCGCTCTTTCCGGAAGCGTTCAAGGATTTTCAGCGCATTCATCGTTTCCGGAACATAGAGTGGCGGGGTGATTATATCGCGCAGGTCAAACCCCTGTTTTTTACTGGCGTCAATGTAATCGCGCAGTTTGAGTACGCCCAAAATATTTTCCACATCACCATCACAAACCAGAAATTTGGTATAGCCACTTTCCCGAATAATCCGGTTGGTTTGCTCTGCAGGGGAATTGATGTCCACCCATTCCAGGTCGTTCCGATGGGTCATGATGGTGTAGGCATCGCGATCTGAAAAGCGAAGAATATTTTGAATAAACTCGCTTTCTTTTTGCTCAAGAACACCTTGCTGATTGGCCATTTTAACCATCAGTTTGATCTCCTCCTCTGAGATGTTTTGCTCCACATTCGGCTTGATAAACAGCATCCGCATAAACATCTTGGTAGACCAACTTAGGAAGGAGGAAATCGGTCCGGTTATGCGAGTAACGAGGTCCATAACCGGGGCAAAAGTTAACGCCAGCGACTCGGCATGCTGAATCGCAATATATTTTGGAGCCAGTTCCCCAACGACCAGTGAGAGGTAGGTTATGATAGTGACAACCAGTGAAATAGAGATCTGGTCGGCGTATGGTTCCAGGGAAGGTATTTGAGCTACCAGGGGGGAAAGTTGTTCCCCAATTTTTACACCACCATAGGCACCCTCAATAATGCTGATCAGGGTAATCCCAATCTGCATAGCCGACAAATAGTTGTTGATATTATCCAGCAAGCTTACCGCTATGGCGGCGTTGCGGTTTCCCTTGGCTTTTTCACTTTCGAGTTTGGCGCGTTTGGCCGTGATCAGGGCAATTTCGCCCAGCACTAAAAAACCGTGCAGGACGATTAGGATAAGAATTATGGTAATTTCCATATGTTATTGCCGCAAAAGTATCGTAAAGTGCCGGATTCTTGCTTGCTTTTTATGCGATTGCCGTTTCCGCTGTTAAAAAATGTTAAAACAGCTAAATAATTTTTGTTCAAGTACAATAACTGCATACTTTTGGCAGCACGAAACAGTTCATCACTACTTTTTTATTCTTTCCAAATTTTCTTTGCTTATCGGCTAAAACTTGTACACCACTTAAATGCTCTTTTTTATTTAACTGGTAAAACAGCAAATAAATCTTTTGCTCATGCAAGTTATGCCGATGGTCAACGATCATGAATTGATCGCTCGTTATGTAGATGGTGATGAAAAAGCCTTTGAGGCACTTCTCCTTCGCTACAAATCCAAAATTTACACCTCTATTTACCTGTTTGTCAAAGATCAGGCACTCGCTGAAGATATCTTCCAGGAAGTCTTTATCAAGATCATTGACACCCTGCGCAAGGGTAAATACAACCACGAAGGTAAATTCGTCCAATGGGCCATGCGCATAGCCTATAACATGTGTGTGGATTATCACCGCCGCAACAAACGGCGGTCGCACATCAATCCCACGGAGGATTTTGACATTTTTGAAGTGTTACGACTCAGTGATGACGGCCCTGATACGGACATCATGCGCAGTGAAATGCACACCCGGATTCGCCGTTTGGTCGACGATCTGCCTGCTGAGCAACGCGAAGTAGTTATTCTACGGCACTATGCCGATATGAGTTTCAAAGAAATTGCGGCGCTCACCCGCGTCAGTATCAACACCGCTTTGGGCCGAATGCGTTACGCGCTCATTAATATCCGCAAAATGATGGCGGAACGCGACGTGGTGTTGCAGTAACACCGTCTGCCGGACGACCTGCAAACAGGCGCCTCGTGTAACCCCGGGTTACACGGGGCGTTTGGTGTTTTTGGGCTTTCTCAAAAATTTCTGTCGGTTAAATTTTGACCATCGGTCAAATCAGAGTCGCTTTTTGAAGCATCATTTTCTTCTTCCGGCATCGGTTTTTTCTCTTTTTGAAAAACTTTCCGAAAATGGCTGGGCAGCAAGCTGATCCGTTCGCCCAACCAACGCTCCAGCGTAATTGCGAGTAAGGCATAACCTTCGGTAACACCTGGGGCCGGTACGGCAATAATTACGAAAAACGGCAGGAAACGCGGAATGTCGCGGAGCTGCTCCCGTGCTTGTTGCAATTCTTCTTTGGTTGGGCGCTGACTTTTTGAGATCAATAACAACCTGCCGGCATGGTGCCGCGCATAGGTTTGCACCATTTGTTTGGTTTCGACGCCTTCCATAAACAGAGCCCATAAGAGCATGCGTGGAAAACGGATAATTCGTTTAAACTGGGTGCGGAAATACATAGTTGGTATAAAATAAGCAGGAATCGCGCCAGAATGGGCCATCCGGAGCTCGTGATCATAATTTTATAACAGGATCAATTTGATTTTCATGTGAAACTGTATGAACAGGGAAAATACATGGATCAATGCGCCTCTAGCCAATTATTTCCTACACCCATTTCAACCAGTATCGGAACTTTCAAACTTGGAATTGCCGTTGCCATTTTTTCGTGAATGATGGGTTTTAACGCTTCCAGCTCATCTTTGTGCACATCGAATACCAATTCGTCGTGCACTTGCAGGATCATACTCGAGCGGAATTTACCTTCCCGCATGGCTTTCCAAATATTGACCATAGCCACTTTGATCATATCCGCGGCAGTGCCCTGAATGGGTGTGTTGATGGCCATTCGTTCTGCCATGCTCCGCTGCATGCCGTTGCGACTCACGATATCGCGCAGGGTGCGACGGCGACCGAGCAAGGTTTCAACATAGCCATGTTTCCGGGCAAATTCAACAGTGTTTTCCATGTAATGCTTGAGGCCTTGATATTGCCTGAAGTAGTTCTCAATCAATTCCTTGGCTTCGGGCCGTTTGATACCCAACTGATTGCTCAGGTTCGTCGCGCCGGCGCCATAAATTATGCTGAAGTTAACCGTTTTGGCAGCTCTGCGTTGGTCAGGCGTTACTTCCTCCAGCGGTACACCGAATACCCGGGCAGCGGTGGCCTGGTGGATATCCTGATTGAGGCGGAAGGCCTCTAGCATGGCTTCCTCGTTGCTGATATCTGCGATCAGGCGGAGCTCGATTTGGGAATAGTCGGCCGAGAGTAGCACGTGGTGCTCATCGCGGGGAATGAATGCCTCGCGTACTTTACGGCCTTCCGGCGTCCGGATGGGAATATTTTGCAAGTTCGGGTTCTGACTGCTCAGGCGACCGGTGGCAGCCAGCGCCTGGTTGAACGAGGAGTGCACGCGTCCGGTACGCGGATTGATCAGAGCCGGGAGAGCATCCACATAAGTGCTACGAAGTTTCATAAGTGCCCTGTGCTCCAGGATATCAGCACAAACCGGATAATCAGTGGCCAGCTGGGTCAGTACGCTTTCATCTGTTGAATACTGCCCGCTTTTCATTTTCCGGCCGGGATATGGGATTTTTAATTTGTCGAATAAAATCTCACCAACCTGCTTGGGGCTTGCCACGTTGAAGTCATGCCCGGTTTCTTCGAGTATTTTTTTCTCCAGTGCATCGATGCTTATGCTGAGTTTGCCAGAGTATTCTTTTAAAAAATCAGGGTCAATGCGTACACCGGCAAATTCCAGATCGGCGAGCACTTTCACCAGCGGTATTTCAACCAGTTCAAACAACTTAAGCAGGTTTTTACCGCCTTCTTCCAATTTAGGTTCCAGGTATTGTCTGAGTTGCAGGGTAATGTCGGCATCCTCACCGGCATATTCTTTAACCTGCTCGATAGGAACATCGCGCATGGTGCCCTGTCCAGCGCCCTTTTTACCAATCAGCTCCTCAATTTTCACCGGGGAATAATCGAGATAGGTTTCGGCCAGGTAATTCATATTGTGCCGTAGTTCAGGCTCCAACAGGTAATGGGCAATCATGGTATCCCAATACGGCCCACGCAGTTCTACCGCATAATTTTTCAGGACAATAGCGTCGTATTTGAGGTTCTGGCCAATCTTCTCGATTTTTTCATTTTCAAAGACCGGACGAAATTCTTCGACGATCGCCTGGGCTGCTTCCCTATCCTCCGGTATTGGGACATACCAGGCTTCGTGGGGCTTGTATGCAAAAGAAAAACCAACTAAATCGGCCTGGGTGGGCTCGATGGCGGTAGTTTCAGAGTCGTAACAAATAGCCGATCGGCTCAATAAGAGTTTGACCAACTCAGCGCGTTGCTCCTCCGTTTCTGCCAAATGGTACCCGTGCGGCGTGTTTTGAATATTTTTGGTAGCATGCAGGTCTCCTGCAGCCTGCCCAACTGCAGCACTTTCTGCAAATGGTGTACTTTCAGCATCGCCAAAAAGACTGGTTTGCGTGCCGGCATTAGAAGGAGTAGTGCGCTTCTTTTCACCATTTTGCTCATGCTCTGTCTCTCCATTAGGCGCTGAAGGATGGCCTGCGAGCGGATGCTGTAAAATCTCTGTAGCCAGGCTCCTGAATTCCAACTCCTTGAAAATTTCGACGAGTTCTTCCCGGTTAAATGGCTCGATTTCAAAAAATTTCTCATCAAATTGTACCGGAGCATTGATTTCAATGGTAGCCAACCATTTGGACAGCGTGGCTTTTTCGCCCTGGGTTTTGACGGTTTCCTGCTGTTTGCCTTTGAGCTGATCGGCATTGGCGAGCAGATTTTCCACGTTGTCGAATTGGTCCAGGAGTTTGGCTGCTGTTTTTTCTCCAATGCCCGGAAGCCCGGGTATGTTATCCACCGCATCGCCCATCAGGGCCAACATGTCGATCACCTGATCCACGCGTTTGATGCCCCAGCGTTCGCAAACTTCCTTAGGCCCCCAAATTTCTACATCGTTGCCCTGACGCCCGGGTTTATACAGAAAAATATGGTCGTCGACCAATTGGCCAAAATCCTTGTCTGGCGTTACCATGTACACATCATATCCCTGTTTGCCGGCCTGTTTCGCCAGCGTGCCGATCACATCGTCTGCTTCATAATTTTTAATGATCAGCACAGGAATATTCATCGCCTGCACAATTTTTTCTACCCAGGGAATTGCCAGGGTAATGTCCTCCGGCTGGGCATCTCTGTTGGCCTTGTACAGTTCAAATTCTGTGTGCCGGAACGTACCTCCGGGCGGGTCAAAAACGACAGCCAAATGGGTAGGCTTTTCGCGTTTCATCATGTCCCAAAGCGTACGCATAAACCCCTGGATAGCAGATACATTCCAGCCTTTTGAGTTGATCAGTGGGCGAGAGATGAAGGCATAATGCGCCCGATAGATCAATGCGTGGCCGTCAAGCAAAAAGAGTTTTTTCATATTGTGTTGTGGCTGTTTGGTTCATTCGTGAAACGGGCAGCAAGCTTTTTTGGCCCCGTATTTGTGCGTAAAAGTAAAGGAATGCACCCGATTTGACCTACCTTCGCCGCCTTTTACAAAAAATTGGCTGCTTTAATTCTACACCCCCTAATATTCGCCCAATACCCGCTTTTTTCCATCAACTGATCCTGACCTGTGCAATACTTACAGCTGGCGACTGTACCTGTCGACCAAAACGATGACAACCTGATCCTGCTCGTTGAACCTACAACGCTGGATCAATTGGATGCCGTGTTGCAACCTACTGAAATGATTTTTTTACGCCAGTCGGTTGCAAAAGGTGTTCGTGCTTTTTTCTTTCCACAGGCTAACAACGCCGTTTTCGTACGTGTGTTGGAGCCGGCTTCTGATGTAGCGCCTGGTCTTGAAGAGGCCCGACTCGATGCTACGAAGCTGCTTTGTGAACTAAAAAACTACCATGTTGAGTCGGCTATTGTGCGGACCTTCTGCCCGGAAGAGCGGGCACTGGCTTTTCTGGAAGGCCTGATGTTGGGCAGCTATCAGTTTGTAAACTACTTTTCCGACCCTTCCAAAAAATCCAAGCAACTTACTTCCCTTCGTTGGGCCGAAGCGCATGTGCCGCAAACTGCCGTCAATGAGCTGAATTCCCTTGTTCAAGCGGTGTTTATGACCCGGGATATGGTCAATGAACCGCACTCGCACTTCGACGCGCTAAAGTTGGCAGATGTGGCACTGGAGGCGGGTAAGGTCTTCGGTTTTTCCGTTGAAGTACTGGGAAAAGAAAAAATTGAAGAACTTAAAATGGGCGGATTGCTGGCTGTAAACCAAGCCAGTACGATACCGCCCCAGTTCTGTATTTTGGAATGGCGGCCGGAAAGTCCACGCAATAAAAAACCTGTGGTGCTTATTGGCAAAGGCGTTGTGTACGATACCGGCGGCTTGAGTCTGAAGTCGCCCGATGGCATGGAAAATATGAAGTGCGATATGGCCGGTGCAGCAGCCGTAATCGGAACACTTTCCGCCATAGCACAATCAAATATGCCAATCCACGTGATCGGTCTTATCCCGGCTACCGACAACAAAGTGGGCGACCGCGCCCTTTCGCCAGGTGATGTGATCCGCATGTATTCCGGGACTACTGTGGAAGTGGTTAATACCGATGCCGAAGGCCGCCTGATCCTGGCCGATGCCATGCACTACGCCAAACAATTTGAACCGGACCTCGTACTTGACCTTGCCACCCTGACAGGGGCTGCGGTGCGCGCGCTGGGCAGTCAAGCCATTTGTTATATGGGTACCGCCGATGCCAAAGTTAAACGCGCGCTCGAAACCAGCGGCTGGAATACCTACGAACGGCTGGTAGAACTTCCACTCTGGAAAGAATATGGCGATGAACTCAAAAGTAGCATCGCCGACCTGAAAAATATGGGCAACGGCCCGGCCGGTATGATCACAGCCGGAAAATTCCTCGAACATTTTGCAGATTATCCCTGGTTGCACCTCGACATCGCCGGGTCTGCGTATCTTCGCGCTGCAAACGGCTACCGCCCGAAAGAGGGCACCGGCGTCGGCGTACGCCTGCTGTTTGACTTTTTGAAAAAATGGGGCGCTGAGGAGTAGTTTACGAGGCAATTGAATTTTGGTTAAAGGCAGTAAAAACGGAGGACATGGTCTTCTCCACGACTTTCCTTTGCCCGTTTTCCATTTGCCTGTTTCCCAATTCGCCTTTTCGCAGATTCTAATTTTTATGGAAAACATAACCATCGGCATTACCTGTGGCGATATCAATGGTATCGGCCTTGAAATTATCTTGAAAGCCCTGGCGCTTAAAAAAGCCAGCCGGACCTTTAAAACCGTCATTTACGGGAGTACCAAGGTGGTGGCATACCACAAAAATATCATTACCCAGGAAACCATCCTTTTCAATTCTGTTCAGACGGCTGAAGAAGCGCAGGCCGACCGGATCAATATTATCAATTGCTGGCAAGACAACGTAAACATCACCCTGGGTAAGCCCACGGATGTCGGTGGAAAATGTGCATTCCTTGCACTCGAACGCGCAGTGGCCGATCTGAAAAGTGGGGTCATTGATGCGCTGGTTACTGCTCCGATCCATAAGAAAGCCATGCAAATGGCCGATTTTCCCTTTGTCGGGCACACCGAATATATCACCGATGCCTTTGGCGATAAGGATTCGCTGATGCTTATGGTTTCCGACAACCTTCGCATCGGTGTGGCTACCAATCACCTGCCGATCCGTGAAGTACCCAAGGCCATTACCACGGAACTTGTACTGCGCAAAATTGAGATCCTTGCCGAAACACTCCGCATCGATTTTAACCAGGGCAAACCAACTATTGCCGTTTTAGGGCTCAACCCGCATGCGGGCGATGAGGGTGCAATCGGTACGGAAGACGATAAAATTGTGCGCCCTGCGGTGGAAAGGGCCAAGGAAAAAGGCATCCTGGCATTTGGTCCCTACCCAGCCGACGGTTTTTTTGGCTCCGGCCAGTTTACTAAATTTGACGGTGTGCTGGCGATGTACCACGACCAGGGTTTAGTGCCGTTCAAAACCCTCTCCTTTGGTGAAGGCACCAATTATACCGCTGGCCTTGCATCGGTACGTACCTCGCCGGATCATGGCACCGCCTACGATATTGCCGGCAAAGGGGAAGCGGATGAAGCGTCATTTGTCCGCGCGCTGTACCTGGCTGCCGATATTGTACACAATCGGAGCGAATACCTCGAAATGCACGCCAATTCGCTGGTTCAACAAAAACGGAAAGCGCTTGAAAGCGAAACCGGCGAAGATGAAGAAGTTGAAGATATTATTCCGGAGGAATAGGGATGAAACCTGTCGCAGGTACATCCTTTTCAAATTTTTCTTTTCAAATTTCAAATTTCAAATGGCGTTTCAATGTGAACTGCCGGGATTTGAAATTTGAAAAGAAAAATTTGAAGTTTGAAAACTAAACGCCCCCGCAGCTTTCTTAAGCTGATGATCATACCCCAGAAACCCCTCGACTAAGATATGAATCCAATTTTAGGCATAGACGTCGGCGGCTCCGGCGTCAAAGGTTCGTTGGTTGATCTGGACCAGGGCGTACTGCTCCAGGATCGTTACCGGATACCAACCCCCAAGCCGGCTACACCGGCAGCGGTGGCAGATGCTGTCGCGCAAATTGTTGCTTTTTTCAATTACAAAGGCCCCGTGGGTTGTGGCTTTCCAGCCATAGTAAAAAATGGTACGGCACAAACGGCAGCAAACATCGACAAATCCTGGATCGGGACCAACATCGAAACAGTCTTTGGCAAAGCCTGCGGCAATCCGGTTTTTGCCACCAATGACGCAGATGCTGCCGGCATGGCTGAAATGCACTTTGGCGCCGGGAAGGATGAGCAAGGCCTCGTTATCCTGATTACCATCGGCACGGGCCTGGGCACAGCCCTGTTTTTTGAAGGCACCCTGATTCCCAACACAGAATTGGGGCACCTGATCTGGAAAAACAACAAGATTGCAGAAGCGTATTGTTCATCCGGTGCTCGGGAACGGTTGAAAATTAGCCGGGAGGAATGGGCCGAGCGGTTTAACAAATACCTGCACCATCTTGAGCTGCTTTTTTCGCCCGACCTGTTTATCCTGGGGGGGGGCGAAAGCAAATTTTTCGATACGTACAAAGATGCGCTGACCACCCATGCGCGCGTTATGCCCGCTCAACTCCTGAATAATGCCGGGATCATTGGCGCTGCTGTTTATGCCGAAGAGCATCGGAAATTAGTACGGCAAGGGCTGCACGGCCGCCATGGCGGTCACGGATAGCAGAAGGTTACTGGTTAGAAGGTTACTGGTTAGAGGGTTGTTCACCATCCGAAATGTTGAAACCTTCTAACCAGTAACCCTCTAACCAGAAACCCTCTAACCCTCTAACTTTTTTAAGTTCTTGCCAAGGCCCGTTCCTGTTTTCGTTGTACCCTTCGGGAAACCATGATACTTACCTCATACAGGCAGTATAACGGAATAGCGACGATGGTTTGGGAAACCACATCCGGCGGCGTGATGATGGCCGCCACGATCAGGATGGCTACTACGGCATGCCGGCGATACATCCGCAAGGACTTGTATCCGACAATTCCGATTTTTGTCAGGAAATACGCGACCACCGGCATTTCAAAGATCAGGCCCGTCGGAATAGTAAACATGGTCATGTACGTCACGTAAGAGTCCAGCGTGGGCGAAACCTGCGCACCCTCGATTGTATAGCCTGCAAGAAAATTGATCGAAAAGGCGGCAATTACAAAGTAGCCGAATGCGACCCCCAGGAGAAACAAAAAGGAGCATATGCCAACAATGCCCCGGATCGTTTTTTTCTCGCTATCCAACAAGCCCGGCTGAATAAATTTCCAGAACTCCCACAGGATAAACGGAAACGCACCGATAAAGCCCAGCCAAAACGAAATATACAGGTGTTGCATCAGCACCTCACCCAACTGCCGGGTTATGATGGTAAAGTCCACCGGTGCGAAACAAAGGTTTTCTCCCAAACCGGCACTGTGCGAAATACTGCACAATACCCGGTAGGTCAGGAAATCCGGGTTGCGTGGCCCAAACATCAGGGTGTTGAAAATGAATTCTTTGTTGAGAAAACAAACCGTACCGACAACGGCAATTGCCAACGCCGAACGCAGGATATGCTTGCGCAACTCGGCAATGTGCTCGAAAAAAGACATCTCGCCTTTTTCCTTCCGTTGTTCTTCTATTTCGTGTAACTGATCAATGGGCATAGTTCTGGTGCATCGCTGCTCTTAGACCGGGCAAAGGTAAAAGGTTTAAGGATTGTGCAGCACGCCAAACAGCTAAATGCGTTTAACCTGCCGGGTGTCCAAAAAATAGAACCATTCGCGGTCTCCCCGAAAAATCGGGCCACCAGGATACCTGGCTGTGAAGTCGAGGCTTAGCCAGCAGTTGCCACTGTCATCAATGCGGTAGTGAATTTGCGTGCCTTTGCCCAGTTTGTATCGGCGTTGCAGGTAGCGCGCAATGGCCTCGATATTCTTTTTGCCCAGGCAAACTTCAGCAAAACTGTGATTGCCTAAAGTGTTGCTTTTCGAAAGCACGATGCGGGTGCGCCCGCCAATAGCAAACAAGGCAGTGGCAATACAAATCGCCTGATCGTCGCAGTCGCCGGCCAGCAGTTGCCAGGAACGGGAAGCAGGGGAGAGGTATTCTTCCGAAACCGGATCGTGCATGTATCGCCAATTAGGGCAGAGGTATTCGTACACGTCGCATATCTGGGCGATATTGAAGTTGCCGGCATGCTGCGGCGGAACGAGGAGCAGCACGTGGTCACGCAATTCCCGGAAATTACAGGCGGCATGCAGTTCGGCAAAATTGATGGTGGGGAAAGCGTAATGCACGTCGGTGTAGGTGTCCGGCAGGTTTTCTACGGGGTTTTGCACAAAGGTATTTGGGGCGGGTTGGTTTTGGTTTTCAACAAAAATGGTGTTGAGCGTTCTTCTGGTAAAATCGGTGATAAAAAAGATGAAGAGGCAGAGCGCCATGAAAAAGTAAAACAGGTAAGTCAGGCATCCATGTATAAGTCCTTTCATAACTGTTGAAATCGACGGGAATGGTGAGCCGTTTCATTCACCTATAAAAGGCGAATTCAAAAACCCCGGAAAGGCGAAGTCGAATTTCGGCAGAGTTCGCCTGCCCGGCAAAAACTTCGCCCTTAGCCATGTATAAATGAACTGTAAATGGCTGCAAATCAATTAAAAATGGCAAAAGCCCCGTCAGAATTTGAAATTCGAAGGAGCGGCAAACATGTGTGGGAAAGCTGCAAAAATCGCCAGATCAAACTGCATAGGTCTGCCAACGGATCGTGCGCAGATCCGGGTCGGCACAGCGTTCGGGATCGAACGAAAACGGCTTACGGGTCAGAATGAGCGTCTGACTGAGGTATTCGTGCAATGGAGGGAATTGCTCGTAGGCACTGATTGCGCTGCGAATACCTTTGCGGATCGATTCGGTTTTGTTGTTATCAAACCGGAAGCGCTTCAGGTTCTCATAGGTTTCGAAAATCATTTCGAGGGTGAGCGGGGTGGCTTTATGCGGCCAGTTCAGCTCTTTCAGTTTTTTTAAGGCACGCGCGCGTTCCTGGCGCCATTCATGCCAGTTGTGCGTGGTCAGGGCATTTGCAATGGCGTAATATTTAAGCCAATAGGCCAATTGGTGTTCAGCCGGAGTACCGGGGTCCAATCGGTGTTGTTTTAAAAATGCAAGGTCCTCCTTGAGCGTCTGGTAGTCCATCCGAACCTTGTCCGGGTCAATCCGCGCAAGATCATCCGTATCATCGTAAGTCACACCGCTTTGCCGCAACACCAGGTACAATTCCTGCCACTCAATCCGTTCGTTGGGGTTGCTCAGCAATTGGTGGATCGCTACCATACCCTGCTTGTAGCCGTGATTGAGCGCG
This sequence comes from Lewinellaceae bacterium, assembly GCA_020636075.1. GTDB lineage: Bacteria > Bacteroidota > Bacteroidia > Chitinophagales > Saprospiraceae > M3007. The sequence continues at coordinate 232,515 of JACJYO010000006.1, forward strand.
ATGGTTTTGCCCGCAAAACGGATAATCCAGTTTTCATTCATGTCTTTATACCAGGCAAAAGCAGGCTTTGGCGGCGGTACCGGCGGTTGTTCCGGTTCTGGAACCTCCCGGATAAGTTGATGCGCTGTAGTATCATCGAAAGCGGCTCTTAGCCGGTTGCGCAGGGCATTCAGCTGTGCTACTTCCGCTGCAATTTTCCGATGATGATCAATCCAGCACCGGTTCCATTCTTCCGCAAGCCGGGTAAAAAGTTTGGAAAGTTTGCGCGAGCAACGCCTGGTCAATTTGGCAAACCCGGCGTCTTCGTGAAACATTTGCCCGGCTTCGGTAAGCCTGAAAGACGAAAGTTCAAAGACGGCATCAATCGCCGAAAAGCCGTACGACAAGCGGATGCGCAACGCACAGGCCTGTTCGCCAAACGCGTCGGTGGTATGTCCGTTCCCCTCCAGTTCCTCCCCGGCGGTCTGGTAGGTATGCCGGCAGGGATTGAGCCACTTGGACACCAATGCACAATAAGCATCGCGCAGATCGGACACCGTGCCGATGTTCAACAGGGTAGCGGCGTCAAATGCCTGCTGAAGGGTTTCTTCCAGGCACTCATGCGCAATGTTGAACAGCGTGGAATAGTAGCTGAACAAATGCCGCATCGGGTTGGCAGCCAGCTGTTTTTCAAATTGCATGACCAGAAAACCCAACGGAGCAGAAAACAGCGAAATAGGTAGGGCTACACTTTTATGACTCGGGTTGAAAGCAGTTGAAATAAGTAAGGCTTCCTGATTGCGCAGCATGGCTGCCAGTTCGGAACCATTGAATTCACCCAAATATTTAGGCGGAGGGAGCGGACTGCCTCCAAGTGCATATTCAAACAGAACCAGCCGGCCGCCGTCGTCAAGCTCAAGCCAATAAATGACGGGCTCCTGACCAACGGGCAGCTGATTGGCATGGATAGCTTCGTGTGTTCTGGTAATAACAGAAGGGACAACAGGGGTAGCGGAAGTGGGCATTTATGGAAGTTTAGTAATGGAAAATATTTGGTACGCCACTAGAGCCAGCTGTCTGGGGAAATACTAAACTCAGGATTAAAGGATGATTAATTTATAACGATTCAATTTTTTATGTATTACCTTTTAGTATAAGGCGAATTTCAAATTCGATTGCGAATTTGAAATTCGCCTTATAGGGTAAATGGCGCCTACAAACTTTTATGCATGTAAAAACAGACTGGTTGAAAGGCTGCAACAACTGTTAGTTTTCACATGCTGCTCATGGCTGTTTAATCCGCACGCACGGCGCTACTTTCAAACCGCGTATAATAGCTCCTGGCGATGTTGTCACTGAAGCGTAAGAACCCGTTCTCATCACTTCACCTAACTCGAACCATTATGCCTTTAAATCAGCCTGTGTCCAATAATAAGGCTCTAATCCATCCTTTTCCCCTTATCGACCGCCTGAGCGATCTCCCGCTAGAACAACAAGAACTCCTGCTATCGGATGTACTCCGGGGTCAGATCAGACCCGAATACATGGCGTTGGCACACCGTGCCGCACCGCTGTTCGACTTGCCGGCTTTTCTGTTACCTGGCCCGGCTGAACAATTACTACAGTTGCTTATTCTGCAACCCCCACTATGGTTTGATAACCACCAGAATTTTCTGGAGCGCACTTTTCTAATAGCCTTGCAGGAAAACAATGAGCGGCTGCTAGCGCGGCTGAAAGCATTGATCGCCGGTGTCCGTTCCGGATTGAGCAATAATTTTTTTAAAAAAATACTCGCCCAGCCGCAGCTGAACAAACAGCACGAACTAGACCTGTGGCTGCTTCGGGTAAAAATACTTGAAGGTAAATCGGAACGCCCCGGTTTTGTTTTTGACCTCCCGCGGGCTGCCCGGGAAATTAACCCGGAAGAAAAACCACACCTCGCGCCAGTCATCCTCTACGCATTTCGCAAAACAAGCCCGCTCGCCGGAATCCGGCTGCTCGTTCATTTTTTGTATCCCAAAGACAAGTTAGTGCCCGATGAATCCTGGGAGTGGCAGTATCCCTATATTCTGGCTTATGCCAGAGAGTGTTTTTACTACCAGTTAAAAGATAAGATCCCGCTCAACTATGGAGAACTGAAAGCCTTATTCGAGCCTTATCCACACAATCATTGGCTAAAAATGCTTTACCAGGAAATTCTTTCCCAGCCGGAAATGATCGAACTGCAGGCCTGGTATGAAGAAAATAAACAGCAAGATGCCCCGGCACTCAATATCGCCAACCAGCTGAACGAATTTTTTAAAGTCTGAATCCGTTAAACTATGAAAAAAGCCAGTTCATCCGCTGCTTCAGGCAACTCCTCTGTGCTGGACAAGCCCGTACTGAACTACAGACTTTCGCGCGAACTCGTTGCTGATATTAAAGCCTTGTATGCCCTTGATCAGGAAGAAGAAAAAGGTATTCAACCTGAAATTTTTATCGACACCGCCGGTATTATCGACATGCTGCTTGGCCTGGAAATGGTGTGCCGCGGCGAAATATTCCGGCGCGATCTGCTGAACGAGCCGTCCATGCTCGTTTATGCCATGTGCCACCGGGGCTGGCTGGGCACGATAAGTCTGCTGGCGCCGCATACCGAAGAACTTATCTGGAAATTACGCGACAACCAAAGCCCGCCCTTCCACGATGCCGTGCGAACCGGAAATCCTTCGCTGGAAAACGAACTTTGGTATTGGGTAGACCCTTCCCGTGAAATTATCGGTTTTGTGCCCAAAGACGACAAAGAACGCAAGCGCTGGCTGACCCGCCTGAAAGCGGAGTCGCCTTCTTTATTTAAGGCCTTTTATTTGTTGGAAGACCATCTTTCCTGGAAAACCCGGTTTAAGTCGCTCAAGGAAAACAATGTTATCAACCTGAGCATCGACCCCCACTACCGGCTCAATGAAATTACCGATAGCCCTTTTTTTAAAGAACTACTCGAGTTTTTTAACCGCGAACGCACCTGGAAAAGTTCGAATAACTACCTCGATGCAGTAGCGCTTTGCCTGCTGGATACCAAACTGCGTGCCTTCGAACAAAATTCCAAAGACGGCACCGCCAAACTCCCCTTGTTCTTCTCCGACCAACAGCATATCCTGAATGCCGTACGCCATTTTGCTTCAAAACCGCGTGAAGACGGGAGCATCCCCTTTGCCTGCCGGTTGAATGGCGAGCCGTTTCAAATTGTCATGGACGCCAATTTTTTCATCCTCTACGGTGTAAAAAGCGAAATGAAACGCAAGAAAAATATCGGCTACCGCAGTTTTTTTGAACACCTGGATACGCACATGACGGATAACCCGGCCGGTGGAGGCTCCAGCCCCTGGGAAAGCAAGCTGCTGCATAAGCGCCGGCAGCTGATCGAAAACCGGATGAACTTTGTACGATATTTTGAAGAAAAAATGCTCGTGGAGTTTTTCAACCGTTGGTGGGAAGATGCCCGCGAAAATGAAATCGAGCGGCTGTTCGAACCCGGCCTGGACCCTGAAGCAAAAAAACAACGTGAAAAAGAAGTCAACGACTTCATCGCCGAAGAACGGCAGCGCCTGGAAGATCTCTTTGAACCATACAAAGGCCGGATGGAACTGATTAAAAAGATATGGGATGGCTTCCAGGAAATGAAAAGTCGCATAGAAACCCGGTTCCCCCAGCGCGACGAACGCCTTGATGTATACAAGGAATTGGCGCTGCGGTTCTCCTATCCGGAAGAAACCTGCGAAGACATTCAAACCCTGGTGAATGAAATTTACAATGCCGTTCATAGCAAAGATGAGCCTGCCCTGGAAAACCATAAAGCCAATGTCGTGACCTTCCTGCTCGGCGCATTGTTCGACGATTTGGATTATAAGCCCAACCCCGCGGCGCTAAAATTAAATCTCAAAAATCTCGGGAAAGGCCTGGCCGTATTGTGGACCTTCGAATTCTACGACCTTGTATCCTACATCTGTACCCTCGTCCGCAACCTGTACCAGCCCATTTTACCGCCGGGCGACAAATACCCCGACGCCACTACTGCAATGTTGCACGCCGCCGCTATTTTACTGGGCAATAATCCTGATCGAAAAAAAGCCAATGTGATCATCGAGTGTGTGCGGGGCAAGTTCGACCAAGCCAGCTACAAAGTTCAAATCGGGCTTTCGTATGTCTACTATTTGCTTTGGCTCCGGACGGTGGATTCCATCAACTTTCCAGAACTGGCCCGGATCAACTACCCGGACTACACAGTTTCCGACGAAGCTGAGGAATACCTGAATCGCTCCATTTATTACAGTAAAGCGGCCCTGAGTTGGCTGGAATCCCGGAAACGGGATTTTGGCGAAGAAGCAAAAACCAAATACCGAGACCGCCGGTACTTTTATGCCCTGAACAATTACCTCTTCTTCATCACGATGAAGGAGAGCCCGGATGATTTTAAAGAAATGGTAGTTTGGGCACGCAAACTGGAAGAATCAGGCCGGATCGACGATGTCTGGCAGGATGCCCGTTTTTCGGATACGCTGGCCCGTTTTTATTTCCGCCTTGCCTTGCTTTCCACGGAAAAAGACTGGTTTTCCCACTATTTACAACAAGGCATTGCTTTTAACAAACGTTCCCTCGGGGGAGGCCTTCAATCTAAAAACATCTACCAACATTTGGAACGGGAACTAACCGAAGCAAAACTGCGCGGTTTTGAAGGGATTAAAACGGTGCTGCAGCAGACGCCAACTCCTGCGGCAGCAAGTTGACGAACACAGCATCAGTCTATTCGCCACGCCACCCCGCCAAAAAACCATGCCCCGCTTCCTGGCTCGTAAAATCGACCGCCACCGGCGTTCAGCCGAACATTATTAAAATAACGGGTGCCCAAAACATTGTCGGTGCCCAGAAAAATTTCCAGATGCCGTCGGGAATAGCCCAGCCGAAAATTCGCCAACACATACGCGTCCACAGGAACTGCATTGGCATCGTCGGCAAAAAACCGACCCGTATACCGCACTTGCATCCTGCTGAAAATGCCGCTCGTGTGCCGGTATTGTACCTCTGCCATACCCCAATGCTGCGGCAAGCCCGGTAGATTCCTGCCCGAAAAATTGCCGGCCGGTGTTTCGTATTGCCGGTAGGTGAAGGCAACCCAGGTATAATTCAGCCCCAACTCCAGGCCGCGCAGCGGCAGCCAGCGCAAAGCCAATTCCAGCCCCTGGCGTTGCGTTTTTCCGGCATTCCGGTAAAATGTGCGCCCGGGAAAATCGATCAGCTCGTACGGACTAAGTTCATCCTGTGTTACCGCCCTAAAAAATGCAACCTCCCAGGCAAATCCCAGTGGCCATTGCCCCCGAACGCCGGCTTCAGCCGACAGCGTTCGTTGTGGGCGCAGATCTTCGTTGAAACCGCCACTGTTGTCGGGCCGGGCGCTGAGTTCAGCCAGGGTAGGAGTTTCAAAATTGGTGCTCATATTGGCATAAACATGCAACTGGCGGTGCAGCCGCAGCACCAACCCGCCCCAGGGACTTGCCCGTTGGTAGTTTGAATGGCCCGATTGCAGGCCGTCAGATTCAAAAAAATCGTCGACGGCCAGCCGAACCAGATCGAAGCGGCAACCTCCGCTAAACGTCCAACGCGGCGCCGGCGTCCATTCCGCCAGGGTGTACAACCCGGCACTGGAAAACGTTTCCTGTTGGTCGAGCGATTGTTGGCCGCGTTGGCCATCGAGGTTGTCGTAGCGTTGTCGCTGATCGGCCTGGCGATCGAGGTCAACCCCTGTGGTGAACCGCCAGTTTTTTTCCAAAAAATCGTATTGCGCGCCACCGCCGGCAAACCAGCGCTGGAAAGCTGCCTGTCCACCGTTTTGAAACGGCAGGCGATTTTCAAAATCCCGCCAGGTGGAGTAGCCGCGCAAGCGAATCTGCTGGTTTTTGCGCCATTTTTTTTCAAATACCAGGCCGATGCGCCCTTGTTGCACCGATTCGCCGGCATCGTAGCGCAGATTTGTTGCAGTCGCGGCGCGGCGGTCGTTATCCACTTGTGTCAGGGTTAACGCACCGGGGTCATCGGCGCGCGGACTGTTGACGTAATTGAGTAAAATTTTGAATTGACGGCTCGAGTCCGGTGTCCAGGCCCATTGACCATTGGCCAGCGTGCTGCGCATGGCAGCATGTTTGCGGTACCCGTCGAGGCCCAGATGGCTCAGCGAAAACTGAAACCCGTTATTTTTAAATGAGCCGCCGCCCGAAGCATGCAATTGCCGGAATCCAAAACTCCCCCCGGTCAGCCGCACATAGCCGAAATGCTGTTCCGGGACTGGCGCGCTGGAAATGCTGATCACCCCGCCGGAGGCATTGCCGTACAAGCCGCTTGAAGCGCCGCGCAACACCTCGATACGGTCTACAGTGGCCAGGTCAAGATTGTCCAATTGCGCCTGCCCGTCGGGCGCCGACTCCGGGATGCCGTCGAGCAGTAGTTTGATCCCGCGAATCCCAAAGGCCGCCCGCGCACCAAAACCCCGTATGGCGATGCGCAGGTCCTGTGCAAAATTGGCATCGTTGAGCATGAACACCCCGGGTACGGCGCCCAAACTTTCCTGCAGGGTCAGTTGGGGTTGGGCCTCCCGGATATACCGGCCATCCAGCACACTGACCGCCAGGGGGCTGGTATTGGAGTTGGCAGGTAGCCGCGTTGCCGAAATGGTGATGGTGCGCAGGGTATCCAGGCGGGTGGAGTCGGTCTGCGCGGGGAGCAGACCGGGGAGGAGGCATAGCGCGGGGAGAATTTTTTTCATGCAAACTTGGGTTGAAAAGGCAATTACACCTTTGTAATAAAGAGCCCGTAGGGCTGTCATTTTAGTAGAAATTTATGACCATAGAAATAAAAGCGCCGTAGGTGCAGCATTATAATGGCACGCCTACGGCGTTTGGAAAATTGGCAACCTGCTTCTACTATAATATCAGCCCTACGGGCTTTAACGAAAGGCATGATTGCCATTTTGACCCCTGATTCTCGTAATTCATGTTCACCTATGGTTCCGGGGTTTTGCTAAAATTGTTGTGTGGGAAAGCCTGCGTTGCCGCTGAAAAAAAGCTGCAGTGGACAATTTCAATGATTCCGGTTTTAACAATCTCCGGTTAATCAAGCCCGAAGGTAAGCATTGGCAGAAAGCCGCTTTGATTCGTTTTGTTGAGGATTAATTGACCATTTTTGCCAAAAACACGTTTTCGTTATGCGCTATTTATTCCCCCTTTGCCTGTTTTTACTCGCCGAATTGCTCTCTGCCGCCAACCTCCCTCCCGGCTTTGTTGAAATTCCGGTTGCCACCGGCCTTGACCCCACAGCCATGGCCCTTGCCCCCGATGGTCGCATTTTTATTTCGGAAAAATATGGTGCAGTGCGCATTGTCGAAAACGGCGTGCTGCTGCCCGACCCCTTTATCCAACTGAATGTAGACAACTACAATGAACGCGGCCTGAGCGGCATTGCGTTTCACCCGGATTTTGCCCAAAACGGGTATGTGTATTTGTACTACACCGTTCAGTCGGCCGGGCACAACCGTGTCAGCCGCGTGCAGGCCATTGGCAATTATGCTATTCCGGGAAGTGAGGAGGTTTTGCTGGAGCTCGATCCCCTGGTCGCTACCGTGCACAATGCCGGCGCTATGGCTTTTGGCGCCGACGGCAAGCTGTATGTGGCTACGGGCGAAGGTGCTGACGGAACCAAATCGCCGTTGCTGACTTCGCTGCTCGGCAAGGTGTTGCGGCTAAACCCGGATGGGACAATCCCCGACGACAACCCGTTTTACAATGCGGCCATCGGGCCGTACCGTGCAATTTATGCCTACGGTTTTCGAAATCCCTTTTCGCTGACGGTCCAACCCGGCAGTGGGCGCATCCTTGTGGGTGATGTCGGCGGCGCGTATTTTGAAGAAATAAACGACATAAAAGCAGGGCAATTTTACGGCTGGGATCAGTTGGAAGGCAAACGCACCACCCAGCAAGTGCCGCCTAATTACCAGGATCCGCTGTACGCTTATTCGCACAACATCGGCTGTGCCATAACGGGAGTTGCCTTTTATGACCCGGTCATTACGCAGTTTCCCGCAACCTACCACGGGAAGGTGTTTTTCAGCGACTATTGCAATAAAAAAATTACCGTGCTCAACCCGGCAACCGGACTGGTGGAGGGCACATTTGCCAGTGCCATCAACCGCCCGCTGGGCATCCTGACCGGGCCCGACGGCGCACTGTATTACCTGGCGCGCGGAGGCATCGGTGGGGGCTCCGAACTCGACAATACCAGCTCGGGCAATGGCATCCTGTGGCGGGTTACCTATGTGGGCAACGGTGCACCGGTATTCAGTGTTCAACCGACAAACACCCTGGTTCCGGCTGGTGAGGAAGCCCTGTTTTTGGCGCAGGCCAACGGCGCGGAGTTTATTACCTACCAATGGCAACGCGACGGGCTGGATATACCTGGCGCAACAATGCCGGAGCTGCTGCTTAGTAAAACCACCCTGGCCGACAGCGGCGCCGTTATCCGGTGCAGGGCCACAAATCCCTTCGGGCAGGTGCTCAGCCAGGAAGCTGTTTTACGCGTTACGAGTAACCAGCGACCGCTACCTGAAATATTGACGCCGGCAGATGGCTATCAGTATGCTGCCGGCGATACGATCTGGTTTTCCGGGCAGGCTGTCGACCCGGAAACGGGCCTGCTGCCCGCCGATGATCTGGTCTGGTGGCTCGATTTTCACCATGATCAGCATACACACCCCGGGCTGGCGCCCCTTGCCGGGGTGAGCTCGGATTTCTACGTGGTGCCGCGTGTGGGCGAAACTGCTGATAATGTTTGGCTGCGCCTGTACTTGCGCGCCAGTGATCCTGCGGGGCTGTCGCAAACCGTATACCGGGAGTTTTTTCCTAAAAAAACCAAACTGCGCCTGGAGAGCAGCCCCAGTGGATTGCCTATTCGAATTGATGGAAACACCTTTATCACGCCATTTGAAGTAACCAGTGTGCAGGGCCTTCTGCACCAGATCCAGGCGCCACCCGCCATTCAGGATCAAAATAAGCTGACGGTGCTGGTCAACTGGTCGGATGGGGAAACCAACGCCAGTCGCTTGCAATATGCTGATGACCCGCTTACAACCCTGCGGGCGGTTTATGAAACGATCGAATTCAAAGGCACCGGTGTATACGGCCAATACTACACATTGACGGATGATCTGACCTTCGATCGTCTGGTGTTCAACCGTGTGGACACAACGATCAATTTCAATTGGGGAGAGGGAGCGCCCGGAGTCGGCCTACCCATTGATTTCTATGCGGTGCGCTGGCTGGGCTATATCGAACCGGCATTTTCCGAAGATCATTTTTTTCATGCCAAAACCGATGATGGTTTCCGGCTTTGGGTGGATGGTCAGTTGGTCATGGACGAATGGTACCCGAAAGGGGCAAGCGAATTCAGCAAGGCGGTTTATTTGGAAAAAGGCAAACGCTATCCTATCGAGCTGGAGTATATGGAAGTTTGGGGCCAGGCAGTGGCTGTGCTGTCGTGGAGCAGTGCATCCATGCCCAAGGAAGTGATCCCAAAGTGGCGGCTTTACCCGCGCTTGCCGGAAAATCCGGGTCTGGAAAACAGTAAGTTTGATGTGCGTCTGTTCCCGAATCCCGTTCAAAACCGGCTTAGTTTGCTCATCGACGCAGATTTTCAGGAAACGTTTGACCTCCGTCTGATGGATGCTGCGGGGCGCATGGTGCGGGAGTGGCGCAATCAGGTAGTGGAAATTTTTCAGGAACAATTAAGCTGGCCGGTCGGCGATTTGCAGGCGGGTTCGTACTGGTTGGAACTTACCCAGGCGAATCGGCCGCCTATGGTTTTTCCGTTTATAAAAATTTGAATTGTGGCTGGTGGCCACTCAGGTTCCGGAAAGATGAGTTTTTGAAGAGAATAGAATAGGAAAGGAATCTGAAATGCCGCCGTAGAATATTTTTCACCACAGAGACACGGAGGCCACAGAGAATTAAACTCCGTGTCCTCCGTGTCTCGTATGTTTACCCGATAGCCAAAAGTTCATTGACAAGGAAAATTGTAGTAGTATCAGAGCCCCGGGCGAGAGGTGAGAGGTATTCGTGACAAAACAGGTAGTTACTACCATGTACACACAGAGAGATTCCTCACCTCTGGGGTTCTTTGGAGTCAGAACAGCACTTAAACCCGTCCCAAGTTGTGGACCAAGGTAGCATAAATCACGAGACAAGACGCCGGAGGGCTGGCCGGGAATATTTGTTCACCATTAAAAAAAACGACCAAGAGATGGCCAAACAAATTTTAAAGCAAAGCGTAGGCTTGGATGTGTCAAAGGACACGATCGCCGCCTGCTTTTCCCAACAGGAAACGGCCCGTCAATTTCGTATCCTGTCGTCCAGGACTTTTGCTTCCAATGCCAGCGGATTCCAGCAGATGCACCGATGGATTAGCCGCCAGCGCCACCAATCCACAGCCCTACACTTGCTCATGGAAGCCACCGGCGTATACTACGAGGAGTTGGCTTACTTTCTGCAAGAAAACGGCTACCGTGTTTGTGTACTGCTTCCAAACAAAAGCAGCGCCTTTGCAAAGAGCCTGGACTACAAAAGCAAGACGGACAAGGTGGATGCCAAAAAGTTGGCTCAGATGTCGCTGGAACGGGATTTGCCCAAGTGGACACCACCTGGTGCGTTGATGCTTAAAATCAAGCGCTTATGCCGGGAACGGCAGGAACTCATAGATGAAAAAACGGCTTTGGGCAACCGCCTTCATGCCAAAGAGCATTCCCATGCGCCAGAAAAATCAAGCATCAAGCGAGCAAAGGCAGCCATTAAATTTTTTGAAAAACAAATTAGCGAAACTGAACAGGCCATTATGGCTGCCGTTGAGCAAGATGCTTGTATTAAGCAAAAACTGGAAAAGGTCTGCTCGATCAAGGGCGTGGGAATCATCACCGCAGCAACCATCGTGTCTGAGGCCAATGGATTTGTCTTGTTCAAAAACAAAGCCCAGTTAGTTTCTTATGCAGGTTATGATGTCGTCGAAAATCAAAGTGGAACTTCCCTTAATAGTCCTGCCAAAATCTCCAAAAAAGGTAACCACCACATCCGAAAAGCACTGTATTTCCCGGCTTGGACTGCCATTAAACACCTGCCGGAACTTGAAACAGTCTACCGCCGGGTTTTTGATAAAACCAAAATTAAAATGAAAGCCGCTGTAGCCGTTCAGCGTAAATTGCTTGTACTCATCTACACGCTTTACAAAAACAATCAAACTTTTGATCTTAACTATCAATCTGTGAAAAAACCCAATAAACCACACTAAAAAAAGTAGGCAGGGTCAGAGCCCTGCCTACGCTGCATAGTCAGCCTAAACTGACTTGCTTCTTGAAAGTAAAACTACTAAAATTTTGTCAATAAACTTTTGGACTGCTTTTGCAGGCCCTTAGAGGACTTTTGCCCACAGCCAGGTCCAACTTCGTAAAAAAAAAGAAACGATTTGGCTTGGTTTTGCACACAGCACCTCCGTGGTGAAAATTAGGAACTACCTGCGCTTGTGAGGACTTATGAGACACCCTCGAGTAAGATACCACCGTGTCCTCCGTGTTTCCGTGGTGAAAAGCTCGACTCACCCAACAGCCAAAGCCGCCGCCGCAATTTCCGCATTCCACCCGACGGCTTCGAAAAGCAGCCGGTATTCTTCCGGGATATACAGGCGGTCTTCCGGATTGGGGATCGTGTAATACAGCTCAGGGGCAAGCAGGCGGTTCAATCCGGGTTGCGAAAGGTCGATCACGTAGCGGCTGGGCGCTTTACCGCGACTGATATAGCGCAGTTCGAAGGGCTCGAGGCGCAGTGGATCCTGCGGGTCAAATACCCCCAGGCCGGCGCGCCGGGCATCCTGCACATTGCGGCGTGCTTTTGAAAGTTTGGATGAACGTTGCACAGTTTTCCAAAAAGCATCGGGTGCGAGGTTTTCCGGTGAAAACGGCCGGCCGATGAGGAAGGGCTGAATATTTGGCCAGATAAAATAGGGTAGTGCAGCGCCGGAAGCCAGTTGGCGTTCGTTGTAGCTGATTGCCGGCAGGGTCTTTCGGAGTTGGGTGTCTTCAAAATTGTCTTTTCCGGGATGCAGGTAGCATAACAGACGGCCGGTGCCGTCGAGGAACTCATGTCCGAAGGCCATAAAAAAACCGAATTCATCATTCGATTTTCCCGATTTATCGATGTCCTCCTGGATGCTGGCTTCAAGTGCCCGTTGGCCCCGGTCAGCCTGCCGGGCATGGTTGGCAGCAAGATCGACGCCATCGCCAATGCGAACCTCCAGGTGGAGCATGAGCCCTTCGTGCAAGTTCAGATTTACACGCCAGTCACCGCTGGTGAAAAAATCGCTCCAGCGTTCGTTTTTAAGCGAAACAAACGAAGCATCGGGGAGCGGGTAACTGACCTCTGCAGTATCGATACCCAGAAACCGTACCCCCAGATTATCCGTCAGGCGGATATTTACCGTATCGCCGTCGTGTACGATTTGCCGTACGGAACCAATATGGGCGCCGTGCGTACCGAGCATACCGAACCCGATTTTAAAGCCTTGTTTGCTCAATCCAAGTGCGTTCATTTTATGTGTTTTTTTATAAGGTTAGGAATGGCATTTGAAATAGTCGAACGGTTCAAGGCAATCCAAACACTTGAACAATGCTTTGCAGGCTGTAGAGCCAAATTGGGCGATCATTTCAGTATTGGTCGACCCGCAATGCGGACAGCGGAGGATACGGCGCTCGCCAAAAAGGGCTTGCTTGTCCAAACTTGCTTCGGCGGGAGGGGCAATGCCAAACTGTTCGAGTTTCTGCCGGCCCGATTCCGACATCCAATCGGTAGTCCAGGCCGGACTGAGTATTGTGGTGATTTTTATTTTTTCAAAACCACCCTCCTGGAGGGCAGCGCGAATATTGACCTCAATGGTATTCATTGCCGGGCATCCGCTGTAGGTTGGCGTGATCACAACTTCCAGCATTTCAGGGTCGGATTCGTCCCAGCGCAGGTCACGAAGAATACCCAGGTCAGCAATCGTCAGGACCGGAATTTCCGGATCACATACAGTGTCCAGCAGGCGTGCCGCTTCGGCCATTTGATCGGCCTTCGTCTTTACTTCGGTCGTAGCCATATTTGTGGTGTGCATTTATGAAAACAAGCAATTACACAACGACAAGATAGGGCTATTGTTCTGTTGGACTGTCTGATCTTGATCAGGTAATTTTCTGATTTATGGCGTTCATTCCGAATAGTTTGAGCAAAATTCGAGTGCCCGCCGTTCAGCCCAGGTAAACGCATCGTTAGCGGTCATAAAACCGCAGTGCCCGCCCGAGGCAGTAAGTTCCAGGTGAAAGAAAGCGTGCTCGCGGGCTAGCGTTTGGGGCATGCAAGCCGGCGTCAGAATGGGGTCGTTCCAGGCATTCACCAACAGGGTGGGTACCCGAATGCCGGCTATGAAATTTTTGGCGGAAGCCTGTTTGTAAAAATCTGCGGCATCCCGGTAGCCGCAAATCGGAGCGCTGAACCATTCGTCAAAATCGCGCCAGCGACGCACCTCGCTGAGTCGTTCGGGTTGAAGTCTGCCGGGGAACTGGCGGTTTTTGTGGTGCACCTTGTGCTTTAACGCCCGAAGAAAACGCCGCCGGTAAAGCCGGTTGTCCCAGCGGTCGAGCACTTCGGCGCCCGATTCCAGGTCGCAGGGCGCAGAGAACACTGCCGCTGCCCGGATCTCCCCGGCAACCTGCTCGCCTTGTACGCCCAGGTATTTCATGGTAATGTTGGCGCCCATGCTGTAGCCTACCAATACAAGTTGTTGGTACCGGTTGGTGGCCAGGGCGTGTTGCACGACGGTATGGATATCGTCGGTATCGCCGTGGTGATACATGCGGAAAGCCTGGTTCATTTCACCGGAACAGGAGCGGCAGTTCCAGGCAAGTACATCCCAACCTTGTTCGGCAAAGATTTTGGCCGTACCGCGGATGTATTGGCGGTCGGAACTCCCCTCAAGTCCGTGGGTCAGAATTGCCAGTCGCTTGTTTTGTTTTCGAATCCAGTCTATGTCCAGAAAATCATCGTCCGGCGTCCGGATGCGTTCCCGGGTATATTGGACGCCCTCCACCCGGCGTAAAATACCGGGAAAGATTGTTTGTAAATGCCCGTTGGATTGCCAGAATGGCGGGCCGGGATAGGATGTCGTAGGGAGCAGCGGCATGAATCAGGAAAGTCAAAATTTAAGATATAAAATATAAAAGTCAAAAGGTAGATCGATCAGGCCTTTGGCCGGCTCCAATTTCCTTTTGACTTTTACATTTTACAGCTTGACTCTTACATTTCTTAGACCATGTCTTTGACCAGCAACTGGAATCCGTTGCCGTGAATATTGACAATTTCGATACCCGGATCGTTCGCGAGGTATTTCCGCAGTTTGGTCACAAAAACATCCATCGAACGCGCGGTGAAGTAATTGTCTTCGTGCCAGATTTTGGTCAGCGCCTCGGAGCGCGGCGTCACGTCGTTGATATACTTGCAAAACATCCGCAGGAGTTCTGCTTCTTTTGGGCTGAGCTTGCGCTGAGCCTCCGCATCGGCGGGCGGGTCATTGAGCGTCAGGATACGAAGCGGGTAATTGAAGTGGTATTTGCCGATCACAAATTCGCGCTGTTCGTCGCGCGGATCGGATGTTTTATTGACGCGCTTCAGGACAGCCTGGATGCGCAGCAACAGTTCTTCCGAATTGAAGGGTTTGGCGATGTAATCATCAGCGCCAATTTTAAAACCTTGCAGGATATCATCCTTCATGGTTTTGGCGGTCAGAAAGATCAGGGGTACTTCCTGATCGCGTTCACGGATTTCCTTTGCCAGGGTGAAGCCGTCTTTTCGCGGCATCATAACGTCGAGGATGCATAAGTCAAACTGGTCCTTTCGAAACGCTTCTAAACCGAGCATTCCGTCGGTGGCCAGGGTTACTGCATAGTCGTGCATTTCAAGATACGAGCGGAGCACATCGCCAAAGTTCTGATCATCCTCTACTAATAGGATTTTGTAATTCGCATTTGCCATAAAAACCGGTTCGTTGTCGTAGTTTGTGTTGTGAGAGTGAGGGTAAATGCGCGGATTAAAACGCTTTACATGCGAGTCATTAGGGGAAATAAGAGGTCCATAACAGCATTATGGTGGTTATAACGTATTTTCAACTGGCACAGTATATCATAGGCTTCGGGGGGACTAAATTTGTTAAAATTGTAAGTTTTCGGCATTTTTTGCCAGCCCATTGTGTCGCGTTAAAGCGCCGTTAAAACAGCACTTTTACCCATGTGCTTCCTGCTCCTGTCGAAATTTTTTAGCGCGCCGATCCAGTGGGCGCAACTTGATTCCCGGTAGCTTGTCCTTGCCTTTCAGCAGTTAAAATCGTGTTAATTTCAGACTAAAGACATAAACGCATTTTTAAGTACGAACTTTTTCGTAGTAAATTCGCCAAACAAATTTTTTCTTGTTAACCAAGCTCTGTGCCCGCCCTATTGCCTGCACGGGGAATGCTAAAACTTCTTATAGTTATGAAAACAATCGGAACCTTCCTTATTTCCACGAGCATTCTAATGCTGTTGCCCTGGTGCCTCAACTCTGCACTTGCGCAGGAAAACGAGCCGGTATCTGAAAAGAAAATTGTGATCACTAAACGCACGCTGGACCCGGACGGCACCGAAACCACCGAAACCATAGTTAAAAAAGGCCAGGCTGCTGAAAAATTTGATGTAGAAAAATATGTCGAAGAGAACCAGGCTGACAACGTCGAACTCGACGTTCGCGTGCACGATGCCAACAGTGACGATCACAAAAAAGTGGTTGTCAAACGCCGCACTCATAAAAATGCAGGCTGGGTGCATGAGTTGGAAAACAATATCAATATGGCCGCAGATGAACTGGTGTTTTGGGACGGTCAAAAACACGGTTTCCTTGGTGTAAGACCAGCGGGCGACAATGACGCTAATGTTCCTGGCGTACCGGTTGATATTGTAAATGAATCTGGTGCGGCAGTTGCCGGATTGCAGGATGGCGATGTGCTGTTGAAACTAAACGACACGCCGATCAACAACTGGAAGGATATCACGACCTTCATGAAAAATACCGCGCCTGAAGATAAAGTGCAGGTGACTTATGCCCGCAACGGGCAGGAACAAACTGCTGAAGCCGTTTTGGGCCAGCAAAAATTGGCGAATTTTGACCTGAATATCGACCCTTCCAATTTTGATATTGACATCAATACAGATTGGGACGAAAAGGAAAAAGATGCCTGCCTGGGCGTCTATACCTCGGCTTCCGGTGAAGGCGACAGCCGGGGAGCCAAGATTTCCAAATTCACCGACGAGTCGGCTGCCGTTGAAGCGGAAATGGCTACCGGCGATGTGATCACAGCCGTCAATGGCGTGCGCGTAAAAGGCCATGATCAACTCTGGGACGAAATTGCCAAGTATCAGGTGGGCGATCAGGTCAGTGTTGACTTTTTGCGCGAAAGCCAACCGCGTCAGATTCAGGCAACGCTGAAAGCCTGCCGGAATACCAAAGTGCACCTTGCGCCCAAGGATGTGGAAGTTAAAATTCGGCAGAAAGATGCCTGCCTGGGCGTTTACAGCGCCGCACTTACCAACGGCGACGCCGAAGGCGCAAGCATCACCGAGTTCACCCAGGAATCAGCTGCCCGCGACGCCGAAATGCAGGTTGGCGATGTGATTACCGCAGTCAACGGCATTGCGGTAAAAGGACACAGCCAGCTTTGGGATGAGATTGCAAAGTATCCCGTAGGTGAGCAAGTCAATGTGGACTTTCTGCGTGAAAACCAGCCGCGTCAGATCCAGGCAACCTTGAAAGCCTGCCGCGATAATTCCAACCGCGTTCGGGTGCTTGAACTGGATAATATGGAAAACGAACTGCATCGGGAGTTTTTCCTCTGGAACTGGGATGAGAACGACGGCGACAACCTGCGGCAAACGCGCATAATCACGATTCGCCGCGGTGCTGAAGGCGATGCTGCTCAAGTTGTGGATCCGTTGCCGGAAACACCGGTTGCTACCGACCGCACCGACCGGAACCTCCAACTCGAAGGTTTCCGCGCGTACCCCAACCCGTCGCAGGGGCAGGTAACTGTGGAATTTCACAGTGAGCCATTGCCAACGGTCGTTTCGCTGCTCGATATGACGGGGCGCCAATTGTTCCGCGAAGAACTAAACGCCTTTAGCGGTGATTATTTCCAGCAATTTGACCTTTCGGAGTATGCAAAAGGCACCATCGTTATCCATATTTTACAGAATGGAAAAGTATTCACAGAGCAAATTATCGTGAATTGATTTGAGTAGATTTTATGTTCAATTATTAACAGGGCCGTGCGATCAATCGCACGGCCCTGTTTGATTTTATAAGACCACTGCTAATTTTACGTTTTACTAGAAAATC
This sequence comes from Lewinellaceae bacterium, assembly GCA_020636075.1. Taxonomy (GTDB): domain Bacteria; phylum Bacteroidota; class Bacteroidia; order Chitinophagales; family Saprospiraceae; genus M3007. The sequence continues at coordinate 250,004 of JACJYO010000006.1, forward strand.
AACCGCGATAAAAAATGCAAAAACGAACACTGTATTTACTCTTGATTTTATACGTGTTGCCTTGGCTTGGTTGCCAGTCGGATGTCGAAACTATTGAAGTGCGCAATGAGTATGGACAATTGGAGCGTTTTGAACGCCGAAAAAAAGATTTTGCCAAAGAAGGCCTGTACCAACGCTATCACGAAGACGGATATCTGCTGGAAGAGGCCCATTATGCCAACGACAGCCTGCAGGGCGAGCGCAAGTTCTTCTTCCCAAATGGCAAAACAGAGCGGATCGAACACCACCAGCATGGCGTTTTTCACGGGAAATACCAGCAGTTTTACGAAACCGGCCAGATCCAACTGGAACAGGAATTTAAAAATGGGGTGCTGGAAGGTATTGGCACCGCCTGGTATCCGAATGGCCAGATGAAGGAAAAAGTCACGTTCAGTAATAATGAAGAGAATGGTGCTTTCGAAGAGTGGTATGAAAACGGCAAATTAAAAGCAACCGGAAACTACCTCGATGGCGACAATGAAGACGGTACGCTAAAATTATACGATACCCTCGGGCAACTCGAACGCATTTTAGAGTGCCAAAGAGGTGCATGCCGTACAACCTGGGAACGGAAGTAGCCTGAGTGCGGAATATGCCTGGCCTGTATCGGATTATCTTTAACCATCATTATGCTATTTGGATATGAAACCAGTTTTACGGTTTGGACTTTTCGCGGTTTTTGCTCTTTGCTTGCTGGCTACAGACAGTCAGGCCCAAATTACCGGCGGGCAGCAGGTGTTTAAATTTCTGACGCTCCCACCTTCTGCCCGGATCACCGGTTTAGGGGGTATGCAGATTGCCGTGCAGGACGACGATGTGGCCTTTGCTGCCACCAATCCCGCTACACTCAACCCATCTATGGATGGTCGCCTGGTGTTCAACCACAATTTTTTCCTGTCCGATATTCAGCATGGTTATGCCGCTTTTGCGATGTATTTGCCGAAGGTGAATTTTACGGTCCATGGCGGCCTGCAGTATATGAACTACGGCGACATCCCGCAAGCCGATGAATTCGGCAATATCCAGGGAAAAGTGAAAGCCTCCGAGACAGCATTCACCATCGGTGGCGCCCGGCAACTTAGCCCACGGTTTTCACTAGGACTCAATTTGCGTTTTGCCGTTTCCACCCTGGATGTGTATCAATCGTCAGCCCTGGCTTCCGATGCCGGAATTTTGTACGCCGACACTGCCCGAAAATTTACAGCCGCCCTGGTGCTGCGCAATGCGGGTACCCAGTTGTCCAGCTTTGACGAACGGCGGGAAGACTTGCCCTTTGATCTGCAATTTGGCATCAGTAAACGCCTGCGCTACCTGCCCTTCCGCATTACGATCATTGCGCACCACCTGCATCAGTGGCAAATCCGCTACGACGATCCCAGCCTGCAAAGCAACCAAACCTTGCTTTTTGGCGGCGATCAGCAGTCCTCATCGGGCAATGCCGATCTGGATAATTTCTTCCGGCATTTCATATTCAGTGGGGAGTTTTTACTCGGGCGCAATGAAGCCTTTCGCATCCGGCTTGGCTACAATCATTTGCGTAAAAAGGAACTCAGCGTCCAAAATTACCGCAGCCTGGCCGGGTTTTCCGGTGGCGTTGGGATCCGAATCAGTCGTTTCCGCATCGACGTCGGCTATGCTTCCTACCACCTGGCCGGCGGTGTGATCCATTTTGGTGTTGGCACCAATTTGAAAGACTTCTTTTGAGCATTGCGAATTACGAATTACGATTTACGATTTACGATTTACGAATGGTTCATCTTTTCGAAATAAGCATGCTTCCCCAGATACTCAAAATTCAAAAATGGCAAGGAATTACCCAACCTCAGAATGGTGAACCAATCGTAATTCGAAAATCGTAATTCGTAAATCTACTAGTCTTTTACCCGGGAAAACCCAAGTGCCTTCAACATCCAGTCGGGAAGCGGTTTGGCCGGATTAGACCGACGACTCAGGTGGATGTACCAGTTTGCTTTTTTCATGATCGGAATTTTGTGGGTTTCCACAAATTCGATCAGCGTTCCGTCGGGATCTTCTATGTAGGCAAAATAGCCGGCGGCCTCGCCCATGTCAAAGCTGCCGCTGGAGTCCACTGTAAACGGGTGACCAAATGCCGTACAGTTTTCACGCAGTTTATCCATGCCGGTAATATCAAAGCACAGGTGGATAAAACCCAGGTCGCCCCAATAGCGCCCTTCGTAAATATGCCGGGGAGTCCGGCCTTCGTCCAGTATTTGTACCAGTTCAATTTCCGTTTCACCAAGCAAGCGGCTGAAAGGGCCCTGCCGTTTTTCGCTATGTCCAAGGAGTACGCGCCGATAGCGTCCCGGGCTGCCATCAATGCCCTGCCAGTCGGCAAACTGTTCGGATTGGTCGTACAACACCTGATCGTACCCCAGAATTTCAGCGTAAAATTCGAGTGAGCGATCCATATCCGACACGCCGATTATGGCGCCGTACATGCCGCCGGTGTGTGCCGGCCGGTTTTTCGCAAACCAGGTTTCGCTGTCTACCAATTCAAAGGTGTTTTCCCAGGGGTCTTTTACAAAGAAATGCTTCCGGCCATCAGGGCGCTCAGCAAGTGGGCTAAGTATGGTCACGCCGCGTTTTTGCAAATCTTGAAAACAGGCATTCGCGTCTTTGCATTTCACTTTGGCTGCAAAAATGCCAAGGTCGCCCAACTGCGGGGTAAATGTTGGGGGCTCGGGGGTACGCTGGGTATATTGCCAAATTTCCATGCCGCCGCCGCCTTGCAGGTTGAGCGCCAGAATGGCGTGACGTTCCTGCGGCTGGCCGCCCGTGTAGGGCAACATGAGCCCGGCCGTGGCAGCCTCTTCAAAGATCGGCACATCCATACCGAAGTGGTTGCGGTACCAGCGGAAGGCTTCGTTGACATTGGATACGCCAATGCCGATTTGTTGTATTCCGGAAATAAACATGTTTTGTTCGTTTCAACAGAGGCCCTTTTTCCCCTTCTTTCTCATCTCAGCCCAGGCCTTAAGGCCTGGGCTGAGATGAGAAAGAAGGGGGAAAAAGGTCTCGGAAAAGTGTTTGAAATGTGTGCTATTTACGATTTGAATTTTGGGCGCGCAAAGATAGGGATATGAAATGAAAGCAACGAAATTCGCTAATATTGTGCAGTGTAACAGCCCTTGGGCGCATCTGCATTATGCCAACTTATACGCTTTTTGATCTTCAGGAATACATTCGCCGGGTACTGGCACTCAATTTTGGCGAGGCAATCTGGGTGACTGCCGAGATTGCTCAAATGAGCCAGTCGCGCGGACACCTATTTGTCGAACTGGTGCAAAAAGGCCCTGAGGCCGACAGCGCGCTGGTGGCTCAGGCATCGGCAGTGCTTTGGCAGCGCGATTATCAGCGCCTGCGCCTCTCAATGGGCAATGTGTTGGATGAATTGTTGGTGGATGGGCGAGAAGTTCGCCTGGAAGTTCGCGTCGACTATCACGAGCGCTATGGCCTCAAACTCGTGATCACCGATGCCGATCCGGCCTACACATTTGGCCGGCTTGAATTGCAACGCCGCCAAACGATCGAAACCCTGCGCGGGTTGGACTTGCTGGAAAAAAACCGGGCACTGCCTGTGCCCAGGGTGTTGCAACGCATAGCAGTGATCAGCTCGGAGGGAGCCGCCGGCTTTCAGGATTTTCGGGAGCAACTCACCCAAAATGCCTTCGGGTATGCTTTTCAATGCCGGTTTTTTTCGTCTGCCGTTCAAGGTGACCGCCTGGAGTCGGAAATGCTGGCGGCTTTGGATGCTGTGGCAATTCAGGCTGGCCGGTTCGACGCCGTCGTTATTTTGCGTGGTGGCGGCGCCCGGACTGATCTGGCTGGATTTGACAGCCTGGCGCTTTGCCAACGGGCAGCTGCACTTCCCATTCCCCTGTTTACCGGTATAGGGCATGACATCGATCAAACCGTGCTGGACATGGTGGCCTGGTCGGCCCTGAAAACCCCGACTGCCGTGGCCGATTTTTTAGTGCAACACAATCTTTTTTTTGAAAATGAAATCCAGGGCCTGGCCGGGAAAATTCGTGAAACTGCCCAAAGTCGCGTAAAGCGCAATGCGCTGGAGCTGACCCAACTGGAAACAACTGTCCGCTGGGCCATGCAAGGAAAACTGCGACAGGAAATGCAGGGTCTCGCAACCTTGGAAACAACCCTGGCTAACCTGCTTCAACAACGACTGCTCCGTGCCCATACACAACTGGATCAGGCCGAACATCTGTGCGCCGCCCTGCACCCGGATTCGGTACTCCGCCGCGGGTTCAGCATCACGCGAACGGCAGGGAAAGTGGTAACCAGTGTCGATGAGGTACGATCCGGCGAAGCACTGGAAACACAACTGAAGGATGGAACCCTGGTTTCGGAATTTCGCAGGAAATCCTGAACTACCTTGGTGAGATTGGAACGCGGATGAACACGGATTCGCTTTTGGCGAAACGCGGATTTACGCGGATTTTTAAAATGTATTTCACTCAGATGTTACGCAGAAGTATTTTAGCACAGACGTTGAATAGTTCTGTGTAAAATCTGCGCATAAAATCTGTGTGAAATCTGCGCGAAAAATCGCACCACAGAGTAGCCTGAAGCAGGATCTTGCCTGAATACAAACTCAAAAGTTTAAACAGATTCGGTTTGAAAGTCCACCGTTGCCATGTCGACCGGATGGAGACATCTTGCGCTTAACATGTACGATTTTAAAATCTGCGCGAATCCGTGTTTTGCCGAAGGTAAATCCGTCTCATCCGCGTTCCAACTCCCCCCGCAATTGCGCCAGCGAAAAAAAGTGTAAAAACACCGCCAGCGGCATGAGCACCGACGGGATGAGCATGTACGGCATCGTACCGAACTCCGGCCGGATGGGTATTTCGGGGTATCCCCAAAGCGCAGGTTTCAGGATCAGTGTCATGAAAATACTCACCACATTGGCCAGCAGGAGCAAGCCCAGATAGTTCCAAAGTTTGAGCACCCGGCTTGGCATCAGTTTTCGTTGAAAACCCCAATACGCGACAACAGGCGCTGTTATGCCGGCCAAAATATCAAAATTGTAGCCTTCCAGAGTTGGTTCCACAGGGGCAAGACCCTTGAGATAGATACCCAATATGAGCAGTTCTACGCCAATTCGGAATGTTTGCAGGTACACCGGCCAGGCTGGCGGGATTCCCCGAATGAGGTCTTCAAATTTTTTGCTAAAAAAGAAATACGCGATAAACACAAACGCCGGCAGGATCAGAAAAAGCGCGATGCGCGGCGGTGGTGAATAGTCCCGCAAAAAACCGGTGCCGGCAAGCGTGGCGACATACATCAACCACAAGGCGGCGATGGCAGCCGTGTTACGAACATATTTCCTGCGTTGGGGCGCCGGAATATCGGCATTGGATATACCGGTGAAAATGAAAATCACCAATAAGGTGAGCAACAGGGCAAATCCGGGAAACAGCATCAACTGAGTTTTGAGTGAAAAACAATACGTCTTTGACCACTGAAAATACAATTTTGCCGCAATAGGTTGAAAAGGAATTGCTGTTAGACCATCTTGCTTATATTGCCGTTGCGGAAAATTTTAAAACACTTTTATAACTGACCTGATTTTTATGAAACGAATGATCACCTTTTGGGTACTTTTTTTTGCCGTTTGCCAGACGGCGATGCTGCAAACTTACCTGCATTGCGGGCGCCTGATTGGTATGACCGACGAACAGGTACAAACGGAAATGACCATAGTGGTAGACGGCAGCAAAATAGCCCGTATCGAAAAAGGCTACCTGCGTGCGCCGGAAGGCGTCCAGGTGGTTGATCTGAAAAACAAAACCGTACTTCCCGGCTTGATTGACTGCCATGTGCACGTCGAATGGGAAATTAACCGGAATACCTACCTGGAGCGCTACACCTTGAATGACGCCGACTATGCCCTTCGGGCCACTGCTTACCTGAAGCGCACACTGAACATCGGGTTTACCACGGTGCGCGACCTGGGTGGCCGCGGTGCCAATATCGCCCTGCGCAATGCCGTGAACAAAGGCTGGATTGCCGGGCCGCGCATTCTGACTTCCGGCCGGATCATCAGCATCACCGGCGGCCATGGCGATGCCACTACGGGCTCGCGTTGGGACTTGCTCGAACCGCCTCCCGGCGCTGAAATGGGCATTGCCGATGGCCCCGATGCCTGCCGGAAAGCGGTGCGCAGCCAGGTTAAACTCGGCGCCGACCTGATCAAGGTAACGGCAACCGGCGGTGTGCTCAGCCTGGCCCGCGATGGGCTCTTGCCCCACTACGCCGAAGATGAACTCGAAACTATCGTAAAAACCGCAGCTGACCTGGGGGTGCGCGTAGCGGCACACGCCCATGGCGACGAAGGCATACGTCGCGCCATCCTTGCCGGCGTCAGCAGTATAGAGCACGGGACATTTATGAGCGACAGCACCATGAGCCTGATGCTCCAACACGGCACCTGGTATGTACCGACGCTCACGGCCGGTTGGGCAGTGACCGATAGCGCGCAAGTCAAGGGTTTTTTCCCGGAAGTCGTGCGCGAGAAGGCGCTGGGTATTGGCCCGCAAATTTCGGCTACGCTGACGCGTGCTTACCAACGCGGTATCCGCATCGCATTTGGCACCGATGCCGGTGTCTACCCGCATGGGAAAAATAACCTGGAGTTCAATTTTATGGCCAAAGCCGGGATGAAACCCTGGGATATCCTGCGCGCTGCTACCGTCAATGCTGCCGAATTACTCGATTTACAAAAACAAATCGGCACCTTGGAGCCCGGCAAACAGGCGGATATTATCGCCGTGGATGGCAACCCTTTACAAGATATCCGTGCTATGGAACGGGTTGGGTTTGTGATGCGGGCAGGGATGATTTATTTGGAATAATTCAATACGGGCGGTTATTTTTACATCCGTACCACCCATCCCGTGATGATGTAGGGGCGACCCTCGCGGTCGCCCGGAACCCGCGGTCGCCTGGAACCCGCGGCACCCGTTTCAAACGGTCAACCATGCATCCCACGGGCGACCGCGAGGGTCGCCCCTACGGAAGATGGTGGTTCAATTTACATTTGTTTGAAAAGGGTGGTTTTTTAATATTGGGGCAATTTTCAGGCCTCTCCAACCACAACCAATTATGCGCAATCTTTTTCTCACCAATCGTTTTTTCTGGCTCTTTGGCGGCCTGGTTGCGTTGTTTGCGGCGGCATTCCCGGTGCCTGCGTTGTTTCCTGTGGCAAAGGCCATTTTTGTTGCAGTTTTAGCCTTGGTGGCGGCCGACGGTTTTTTGCTTTTTGGCCGCCGGCCAAATGTGTTTTGCGTTCGGGAACTCAATCCGGTGTTTTCGCTGAGCGACCCGAATCCGGTGACTTTGCGTTTGCACAATGCGGGGGCGATCCGTTTGCGGCTGAGTGTGGTGGATGAATTGCCGGTGCAGTTCCAGCGGCGCGATTTTGAGGAACATCTAACTGTAGCGCCGGAGGAGAAATCGATTGTCCGGTACGAGTTGCGGCCTCTTACACGTGGCGCCTATCATTTTGGAAACATCAATGTGTTTGTGACCACCCGGCTGGGGCTGGTGGAACGGCGGGTGATTTTTGTACAGCCGCAGGAGGTGGCTGTTTATCCTTCCATCATTCAAATGAAGCGCTATGAATTGCGCGCTATGCAGCACATTGCCCATGAAACGGGCATCAAGAAAATCCGCCGGATCGGGCACAGTTACGAGTTTGAACAGATTAAAAACTACGTGCAGGGCGATGACTATCGGAGTATCAACTGGAAAGCCTCCAGCCGCCGTGCAGCCCTCATGGTGAACCAGTACGAAGACGAGCGCAGCCAGCAGGTGTACTGCATCGTCGACAAAAGCCGGGTGATGCGTATGCCGTTCGATGGCCTCAGCCTGATGGACTACGCGATCAATACTGCACTGGCAATCAGCAACATCATTTTGAAAAAACAGGACAAGGCGGGTTTGCTGACCTTTTCCGATGTGATCGGCGCCACCTTGAAGGCCGAGCGCAGTGCCGGGCAATTGAGCCGTATTCTGGAGTCGCTGTACCGTGAAAAGGAGCGCACCGGGGAGTCGAATTACGAGTTGTTGTACGAGGCCGTGCGGCGGATGATCAGCATGCGGGCCTTGTTGTTGTTGTTCACCAATTTTGAAAGCATGTATGCGCTGGAGCGTGCTTTGCCGACGTTGCGCCGCCTGAACCGCTTTCACCTGCTGGTAGTGGTGTTTTTTGAAAACACGGAAATTCGGGCGTTGGCGCATGAAGATGTGAACCGTACTGCCGATATTTACAGGCAAACCGTGGCGCGGCAGTTTTTGCAGGAGAAAAAAGAAATGGTGTCCAAACTGCGGCAATTCGGCATTCAGGCCATTTTGACCAAGCCGGAAGATTTGACATTAAACACAATCAATAAGTACCTGGAACTGAAGTCGCGGGGTTTGATCTGAGCAACCAATTCTAAGTTGGGTGGGGGAGAGGTGCCTGGAAACTTGACACTGATTTATAACAACTTAAACCATATTTATCATGGAAAATTACGAAAAACAAAAGTTTATTACCACTTGGGAAAAAAGCAGAACCCAAGGAAAATGGTGGTTCATGCTAAAGTATTTTGCCATTTACATAATCCTTATTTTAACCCTGCGCACGCTGCTTGATTTGTTCGAGGTTGATCTGGAAACGGCCATTAAGCAGAATTTTGCTGTCGGGGAGGAGTTGGCTTTTACTGTTGTTTTAGCAATAGCACTTGGCTGGTTTCTTTGGTGGTGGATGGAGCGAAAATACCAGCGCTTAAAATCAGAACTATAAATTTTTTCAAGCACTAACTCAGACGTTTAAAAGCACACATCATGTTTTACGCCGGAGAAAAGGAAAAATTCATAGCCAACTGGGAAAAACGGCGTGCGAAGGGCAAGTGGCATTTTATTCTGCGCAATACTTTTTGGACGACCCTGCTGTTTATTGCAGTTATGGTGCTGGTCGAATTGGTTTCGGAGGGATGGGAGACGATCCTGAATGGAGCGGTTTTTTATACGAGCCTTTGGTTTACCGCCATTTTTTTTGGGTTTTTTATGGCTTGGTCTCAATGGAGCGCAAGTGAAGGGCAATACCGTAAACTAAAATCCGGTGTATGAATGCACAAGAAAAACAGCAATTCCTGGAGCACTGGAAAACCACGCGCCAAAAAGGCGCTTTCCGGTATATCGTGGCCACGGCGATCAGCTGGGGGACGATCACGGTATTTTTGATTCGTTTTTTTATGGTGGTGTTTGAGCAGGGGTTTGCCTGGCCGGCTTTGCGGGATGCCTTTAATTCGCGCGAGTTTCTGCTGTACTGGGGTGTTTTTTTGATCGGCGGCCTGTTCTATGCCGTGACCATGTGGTTTTATTTTAACTGGCAATACCGGAAGTTGGAGGCGGCGCAGCAACTTCAAAACGAAGAACAAGAGGCTGATTCGCAGTCAGTATAAACACAGTGCGGGCGTATCATAAGTCTTCACACGCGCAGGTAGTTCCTAATTTTCACCACGGAGACACAGAGACCACGGAGTTTAATTCTCCGTGGTCTCTGTGTCTCCGTGGTAAATAAAATATTCTACGGTGCACATTTCAGATTTCTCTCTGTTGAGACACCCTCACTCGTATAGTTTCAAAAACAGAATTGGCAAAATCAAACGACCCCTGCCAACCCCGGCATGGGCACGTACAGATCACCTTTCAATACATTTCGGGAGATAACGATACGCTGAACTTCGGAGGTGCCTTCATAGATCTGAGTGATCTTGGCATCGCGCATGAGGCGCTCCACGTGGTATTCTTTTACATAACCATAACCACCGTGAATTTGCACCGCTTCCACGGTGTGCCGCATAGCCACCTCGGAAGCAAAAAGTTTAGCCATGGAGGAGGCCTGGTCAAAATCGAGCCCCTGGTCTTTCAGTACGGCAGAGCGGTATACCAACAGGCGGGCAGCTTCAATTTCGGTGGCCATGTCGGCCAGTTTGAACGCAATTGCCTGGTGCTTGCTGATGGGTTTGCCAAAGGTTTCGCGTTCCTGAGCATAGGCAACCGATAGTTCGTAGGCGCCGGCTGCGATGCCAAGGGCTTGGGCGGCGATACCAATGCGTCCGCCGGAAAGCGTTTTCATGGCAAACTTGAATCCGAAACCATCTTTTCCGATCCGGTTTTCCTTGGGCACTTTTACGTCGTTATACATGATGGTATGCGTGTCGGAAGCGCGGATGCCGAGTTTGTCTTCTTTGGCGCCAACGGTGACGCCGGGCCAGGAGGTTTCGACCAAAAGTGCGTTAATTCCGTGGTGCCCTTTTTCCGGATCTGTTTGTGCGATAACGATGTGCAGACTGGATTTTCCGCCGCTGGTGATCCAGTTTTTGGTGCCGTTGAGCAGGTAGTGATCGCCCATGTCCACAGCCGTAGTACGTTGGCTGGTAGCGTCGGAGCCGGCCTCGGGTTCGGAAAGGCAAAAGGAACCGATCCACTCACCGCTGGCCAGTCTGGGCAGGTACTTTTGTTTTTGCTCTTCGGTGCCGTATTTTTCAATACCCCAGCAAACCAGGGAGTTGTTGACAGACATAATCACGGAGCAGGAGCTGTCGACCTTGCTGATCTCCTCCATAGCGATTACGTAGGACAGGGTGTCCATCCCGCCGCCGCCATATTCCGGGGGGACCATCATACCCAGAAAGCCTAATTCGGCCATTTGGCGTACCTGGTCATGCGGGTATTCCATTTTACTATCGCGTTCAATGACGCCGGGTTTTAATTCATTTTGGGCAAATTGCCGGGCTGCTTCTCTGACGGCCAGATGCTCTTCGGTTAGGTGAAACATAGCATGTTCAATTTAATACGGTTGGCAGATGGTTTAGGACAGACAAGGTAGCAGGTGCTTTGTCGGGTTAATTCAAGAAATACGGCCAAACAAACGTTGTACAGGGTACGGTATTTCAGGCGGCGAATTTACGCCAAATTAACAAATGGGCCAACGGTTAGCAGCCAACAAACTATTTTAGCACATGGGTTTCAGCCGCCTGCAAAACTTCTTTATTGGGTGTCGTTCCGTGATGTATGAAGGCGACTACATCGCAATGCTTTTCATCCCAATTTACAGGCAGAATCATCGTGTATTTTTTGGTGATCACAGCATTGGCGGTGAGCGGCTCTGCAATGACATCGCCGGTTGATTGCGTCAGAATATCCCGGAGTACATGCCGGTGGTAGTAGTCGGGTATTTTTTCCAGGTTAACTTTCTGATAGTCCTGGATACTGTCTTGTGTGATCAGTACCGTGAGCCGGTGCTCGCCGTTCAGGTTAGACTCGGGTGCCAGGGTGACTTCGACATCCAATTGGCGGTTCACCGGGTTGAAGCTGGTTTCCAGAAAAACCCCGACGGGAGGTGCTTCGCCCAGGTCTTCGTTGATAATGCCGGCCCAAATTTGCCGTGGCAGGTAGGGCTCTGTTTCTGGCGGAACCAAGCGACGATTGATCGAGGCCGCCGGGAAAAACGAGGCATCGCCGATAAAGTTGGCCAGTTCGGAGCCTTTGGCAGTACGGAAGTCGTATTTGCTCTCGGCATATGGCTTGTCATAGCCAGGTGCTGCATGGATGGAAACGACGATGAGGTTTTCTCCGATCTGATTACCCAGGTTAACCAGGGCAGCGGTGCCGTCGGGACAGTTGGGACATTGAACTCCGGTGAGTTCTTCCACCAGCACATTGCGGCTGCCAACGTTCAACTCCGGAATTGGAATCGGTTTTTCTTCACAGGCTCCCAAGAGCGCGCAGCCGGCAGCGGCCAAACCCAGTAATATATTTTTATTCATAGCGGGACAATTCAGAAGTGAATAGAAGTTAATAAACGGATTGATTCTTAGCGGGTTAAAATGAGGAACTCAGTTGGAGGCGTACGCCGTGAAAGGTCGGTTCGTAGCGGCAAATCCCCCCGGCGCAGTTGATCCCTTCGACCTGTTTGACGTAAGCAAGTGAAAAGCGGTTTGCCCGGAAGGTGTAAACAATACCCAGGGTGGGGTAGTGCAAGCCATCAAATTTCGTTTTTTCCACCGGAAAATTCTCCTTGTCGGCGTGTTGAATTTTGTACATGTCGGACACATAGATCAACCAGTGCGGCGCCATGCCTAATTCAACCAGCGCAAATGCCCAGGAGCCAAATTCATCTTCCGTGTTGAGGTACTGCGCTTCTACCCGGAGCGATTTGCGCGGCGTGAACTTGTACAACCACTCGGCGTAGGGTGTTACGGTATGCACGTAATCATCTTTGCCCTGGTAAACGGCAATATTGTATTGCAGTACTTGCAAACCGGCAAGCAGTTGCCATTTGCGTTTGTATTTGAAGGTGACTTCCGGCGCGATTTCGCGGTAAAGGCTGGTGTTATCCAGCAAATAAATATCAGACACATTCAAGCCGACCGACAGTTTTTTGTTGATCGCATACCGTGCATCCAGTTGAAAGCCTTTTTCGCCCAGTTCCTGGGTGTTTGGTGAAAACCGCGCAGGCAAGCGGAAGGTGTTTTGACGGGCCATGGGTGGCAGGAAGTTGATCTGACCTTGTACCCCGATCTGAAACGGATCGGTCCGGAACCGGAAGTTCTTGGTGTATTTGCCTTCCAGCGTTATACCCAGGCCGCCACCACCATAGGTGAAACTGGTGTAGGCGGTGTACCCGTCGGTGTTGACCAGTTTGCCTAATCCGCCGGTAACCTTTTCTTCAAATTCGTTGTAAATGACATCTTTGGTTTTGTAAGCGCCCTCTACATACCAGGAAAAGTTGCCGATGTGCAGGGTGTTGTACAGGGTCATGGCGTAGGTATTGTACTGCGCGCCGGTGCTGTCTTGTGGGGCGTAGGTGGCAATTTCGTTGACCACCCGGTTGACCGATTCTTCGTCGAGTGTGCGGGCCACAGCGCCAAATCCGGGGGCAATGGAAATGTTTTTTACCGTGTCCAACTTGACAAAGCCCTCCAGCGATCCGCCTCGGATGATCGATCCGTAGGTATTGAATTGTCGTTTTTGGCGCCCGGTGAAGGCCTTTATTTTCCATCTGTCGTTGAATTTATAGCCGACTTTAACACCCAAAAGCGCATTATCGATCATCAGTGCGCGCTCCTCATAAGCGCGAAAAATGATGCCGGAGCCAATCTGGTCGTACAGGTATCCGCCCGACAGGTCAAACTTGTGGATCTCTTTGTGGATGTACCAGCGGCCAATCCCTTCATCGGTGAACGAACCGGTGGGGTTGAGCAGGTTGGAGTTGTTGAACATATCGAACCGGATGCCCATGTCGAAGCCCCAGTTAGAGTAGTTTAGCGCCAGCCAGCTCTCTGCACCAAATTTCTGGTTGTCGTATTGTGGGGTGCCAGTGGCGCCGATTTTTTCATCCGTGATAAAAAAATTGCCGTTGCTCTGTAGATTGCCTGAAATTCTTCCGCCGTTTTCCTGGGCTGTTAATTGAACTAGGCAAATAAACGATAGGGTAAAGGTGTGTAGTAGATGTTTCTTCATGAAAAACGGGCATTTTTTACAAACTGCTCAAGAATTAGCGCTATACCAGTAGTGCGCTGGATCAAACTAATTGCGTGCAAATGTAGGTAATTCAGGTACATGGCCCTGTTGAAAATGTTGTTTTGAAGGCAAACCGTCAATATCTGCAGGCAGGATTCATGTCAGGTTTATTTCCTGTTTTTTGATTAAATAAAAATTTAATATGTTTTAGAGGTGAAAAATATGTAATACCTTTAGCGCTTAATAATCCGCTTACTAGGTATTTGCCGTTTCAGGCTTGTTTTTTAAATATTCAAATGCACCTTGAAACGAGCAGCCTTCGGTTCCCGTCCCTTCCGATATGTTCATTTCTTGACCAGGTTACCTTTCAGCTTTTGATTTCCTTCGGGAAAATGTAATCAGGAGCGGGTATCCGGAATTTATTGTCAGCGGTATGTTTGTCGTAACAGATTGCCGTGTTGTTAATATGTATTTTATAATCTATTTCAATCTAATCTTTCTTTAACAATTAGGGTCCCGCCTATGAAAAGTCTACATCTACCACACCTCATTGCTGGTTTTAACAACCATGCCCTTTTTTCTAATTTCATTCATAACTGGTTGATTGAGTCCAAACCGGACTCGTAAATACAAGCTTGATTCTGGCTTCGTATCCAAATGTTGCAGCCGCACACTTTTTGATTTACAAGGTGTGCCCCTATGGCATGTCATTTACAAGCGGAGCCTGTAGTTGATCTATTTGTTTGTATTAAAAATCAATCAATTATGCGTGAAATAACAGAATTGGTTTGCGCGCTCCCTTGGGACAAACTTAAATCAAGTGGATTCTGGGACGTCGTGCTTAAGCCCGGCTCCAAAATGGCACTCTTGTTCGATCTTATTCATCGGGGACAAGCGCCAACACAAGAAGCCGCTACGCAGCTGCTTTATAACTCCGTTACGCCACAGGCACTGGGCAAGCTTCAGCGCCTTAAAAACAAGCTTAAAGAGCGCCTTCTGGAGGTGATCAGTCTGTTGGATTTTCAACAGCCCGGATACACAGACCGGCAAAAAGCACATTTCGAATGCAACAAACGCTGGGCAACTGCCATGACCCTGTTGTCCAAAAAAATCAACGCGGTAGGCATCGAGCAGTTGGAACAGGTGCTTCGGCATACGCAACATTTTGAGTTTACAGAACTAAGTCTCAACGCGTTGTACCACCTTCGGCTGCATTACGGCACGTTGTTGGGCGATCCGAAAAAATACGAACACTACCGCTCACTGTACAAAGAATACCAGGCTATCTGGGCAATGGAAAATGAAGCGGAGGAGCTGTATACTCAATTGATCAGCCGGTTTGTGAGTAGCCGGGCGCCCCAATCGGATGTGGCAGACAAGGCTGCGGAGTATTTCCGGCAAATTGAACCGTACATGGCCCGGTCGGCGTCTTTTCGCCTGCAATTATGCGGCAGGTTGCTTCAGCTTATGATTTTCAGCAGCCGCAACGATTACAAAACCGTGGCCGATCTTTGCGAACAAGCCATTGGCTTTTTCCGGCAAAAACCATACTCCAGCGATTTGCCGATGCAGGCGTTTTACTACCAGTTGGTAGTTGCTTGCGTGCAGCTGCGCGATTTTGGCCGCGGGCAGGCGATCATTCGCCAAAACGCGGATATCTACAATCCTGGCTCCTTCAATTGGTTTAAGGTGCAGGAACTGTATTTCCTGCTGGCCCTGCATACGCAACACTATGATGATGCATACGACATATGCTCGAATATGCTGCAACAGGAGACGTTGGCCACCCAGCCGGTGCAAATCCGGGAAATGTGGAAACTCTACGAGGCATACATGTACCTGCTTGTCCGAATACGGCGGGTCGATCGCCTTCCGGCAAAAGAATTCCGGCTGGCTAAATTTCTCAATGAAATTCCGGTCTTCTCCCGGGACAAACGAGGAATGAATATTCCCATTCTCGTGTTGCAATTGCTCTATGATATTGTCGATGAACGGTTCGATGCCGGTATCGATCGGGTGGAGGCTGTGGAAAAATATACTTCCCGCTACATCAAAAAAGACGAAAATTTCCGCAGCAATTGTTTTTTGAAAATGCTGATCCAGATACCGGAAGCGGCTTTCCATCGCGAAGCCGCTTCCCGAAAGGCTGAGCGCTTTGAAAAGCAACTTAAATCCATGCCACTTGACCTGGCTAACCAGGCACATGAAATTGAGATTATTCCCTATGAGGATTTATGGGAAATGATCCTTGAAATACTCCCTCAAAAGCGGGTGAGCCGCCTGGCATAACCGTTTAAACAGGTAATTTTTAGTGAAAAAAGGTGTGAAAAATAGCGTACTGAATTTATTGGAAAGGCTGCTTTTTGATTTTTTTAAATAATTAATAATCAGCGCATTAATTTTTTTAAAGTAAAAAAAGTGTAAAAAATGTAAAGCGAACGAGCGTGTATTACTGTCCGTAATTCTGGAGGGTTAAGCCCGGACTTTTGACTTCGTAAACAATTAAAACGAAGTCATCATGAACAGTCAATTTAACACTCCGGGTTTCAACACATTTTCCGCTACCGCTAATCAATCGAACCGCCTTCATTCCGACGTGATCATTATCGACATTACCGGCGTATAGGTTTCCCGTAGGTTCAAACTGCCAAAGTTTGAAAAACGATTGATGTAATTCTTCCCTAAAATTCCATTTCCTGTCCAGGTTCCGCTTTTGTTGGCAAGCTGTTTGCGCACATTTTGCATATTGCGCATATGTATCAACGAACAATATCGTTTGAAACAGCGTAGGTTTGTTCCTCCTAATCAATTGCCAGCACCCGCCTGATAACCTGCGTCCGGTATGGATGAATTGCGAGAATTAGTTTCTATTGTAACCAAGCAAAAGCTTCGGGCAGCTTCGCTGCTCACCGTCAAGGCGCTCCAACCAGGCCCTTTGTCGATGCGCCTGTACGATCTGGTGGCTGAAGGAAAGGTCGAAACCGACGAACAAGCCATGGCTGCCTTGTACGGCAACAAGGCGAAAATGGTTTCATACCAGCGGATCAAAAAATCCTTGCGCTTGTATTTGGTCCAAATGCTGCTGATCATCGACCTGAACCTCCCGACCTACAACCCGCGGCAGAAAGCGTACTTCGATGCGTATAAAAAATGGGGCGCTGTTAAAGTCTTGCTGGGCAAAAATGCACACCGCTCCGTCCTGACGCTTTCCGCAGAATTACTCCGCACAGCCCTGCGTTACGATTTCATCGACCTCGCACTCGACATGGTGCGTGCGCTGCGGCTCTACTACGGCTCCATCGAAGGCAATCTGAAAAAATATGAACGCTACGGCAAACAGGTCAAAATCCTGGAAGATATCCTGTATTTTGAAAACCTTGCCGAAGACTTGTACACGGATCTCGTTATTCGCTTTGTGAACGACAAGTCGACCAAACGCGATGTGCCCGCCGTGGCCCGCAAGTATTTCGAAAAACTGGAAAAAGCCCTCAGCAAGTACGGCTCCTATCGACTGCACCTCACCGGCCGGCTGATCGAAATCATCATTTATACCAGCGTCAACGACTACAAAAAGACCATTGCCATTTGTGATAAGGCCATCCGCTTTTTCGATGCCAAAAACTACGTGGCCAATGTACCGCTGCAAGCCTTTCTCTACCAGGAAATGGTCTGTTACGTTCAACTGCGCGACTATTCGCGGGGACGAAAAGCCGCCGAGCGCGGCTTCAAACTCCTCGAAATGGGTTCTTTCAACTGGTTCAAGTACCAGGAACTGCTGCTGCTGCTTTCCCTGCATTCCCGGGAATATCAGGAAGCTTACGCCATTTACAAAAAAACCGTTAAACACCGGCGGTTCAACGGCCTCCCCGATGGCATCAAGCAAATCTGGAAAATTTTTGAAGCCTATTTGTACTACCTCATCCAGGTAGGCCGTATCGTGCCCGACGACCCGGAAACGGTTATCAGCCGTATCCGGATCATGCGTTTCCTCAACGACTTGCCGATCTTTTCCAAAGACCGGCGCGGCATGAACATTCCCATCCTTATTTTTCACATTCTATTTCTGGTGCTCACCAAACGCCACGACGAGGTGATCGACCGCATGGAGGCAATCCAGAAGTACAGCACGCGTTACCTGAAAAAGGAGGACAATTATCGCAGCAACTGTTTCATAAAAATGTTGCTCACACTTCCCGACCAGGGTTTTCACCAGACTGCCGTGATTCGGCATGCCGAAAAAAATGTGAAACGGCTTGCAGAGGTGACGCTCGACTTTGCCAACCAATCCCACGACATCGAGATCATCCCCTACGAAGATCTCTGGCAAATGGCGCTCGATTCGCTGGATAACACCATTTACAAGCCGCGTTTGCGTAAGGGGAAAGGAGAATAACCCTCTGCTTAAAGTTTTAGCAGGGACGTACAACTTTTCCAATCTCAAATTTTCTTTTCCAATTTCAAATGAAAAGAATGATCCCGGCTTGGGACGTTTCCTGAATCTGAACTGTCCACGTTGAAAATGGAGATTTGAAAAGTTGCTTACCCTGTATTGGGAAGGCCTGGAGCTAAGTTCAACGCCGACACCCGGAACTATGGGTGATTATCCCGAAAATTTACCTGCGGCCTGGCGCACTTTGCGCATACCCATTCCTTTTCCATGTTAACCTGTTTCCCGAAGTGTGCCTGCCCTTGTATCGGATGGCGCTGCATTTTTTTTGCTTTTTTTTAGAAAAAACGCGCCTCTTTTACTGCACTTGAACGGGTGGGGTTGTGGAATTTTGTGAAATCATTATTTATTTGTAAATCAATTATTTATGAAATTTTAAAGTGATTTTATATCTTCTTTTTTCATTTTTAAAATTCAAAAAAATGGCATGACGTGGCATGCTGCGGCCGGTACTTTTGTAACATCAAAACAAAACAACAACACTAACACGCAATCACGATGCTAATCAAAACTGAAAATATGAGGACGTTTCAAAACACAACGGCTATTCAAAGCCAAAACCTGCACTCCGGCCAGAAGGTCCGCGCAGATGTAGTGCTGGGATCACCCAGTGCCAACTGCAGCGGGGTCGGAATATGCCGGGTGATGGCTCATGGTGCAGGGGCAGAAATCTCCTGCCCGAACGTACCCACCCTGGTGAGCTTTACCAAAGCCGGAAAAATCCGCTTTGAATTTGACAAAAAATCCATGGAAGGCCGCTACATGCGGCGGCATTTCCGGTGGGCGCTGTTCCAGGTATTCGAGCATTACATCATCCCACATAGTGTGCTTGGGGCTGTAAAACTTGAAAAACGCACGATTAATCCCGGGATCTATTCTGTTCTGGAAGTAGGCGATCGGCTGATCGTAGATTTCTAACCGGAAACAGACCACTTTAAATACATTTTATAACACTAAAAATCCGTGCCCTAAACGAAAGGAAAATTGGCCTCAGAAATAGACCGACCATTGAAAAACGAACTCCCGTGTATCCCATTTAAACCCTTTTGATTCCCAAGACCATGTCCGTAGGTATTTACTGGTGGTGCAATTGCACCTTGCCGGACGGTACCCGGTATGGCCTGCCGCGCAAGGCGTGGCGTGCCGCGCCGTAACGGACGGACGCATGGCAAGGATCAGAGAAACAGGCATCCGACTGGCAAAGGCCATTCAAAGGTGGTGTCGGTTAGATGATCAGCGCAAACTGGCCCGACGATAACGATTGATGGAAAGGGGTGCGCATATGAACACTATCGGGATGCTGTCATTCCGGCTATTCCAAACCGGGGTCGGAATGGCAGTTGCCGATGGGATGTTCCAAATGCCAACAACCGAATAAAACAAAAATAATAATTGACAATCCCGACTGTATCGGGCGTGCCAAATTTCATACGAGAAGGTAAATGTGCAGAGGAGTATGCACCTGCAAGAATCGGAAACATCATTTCCGGTTGCAAAGTAAAAACACCCTTCTCCTAAACATGGAATTGGCAGTTCGTCAGGTTGTCGGGCAAATCTGGAATCACGGCCATAGGCCAAAAGATATCAACCTGTTTTCACCGAAAGAGGTGTAAACGAAACTACCCGAGTGTTCGCGATGGGGGGTGGGGCAGCAGATACTCAAGAAGTTTTTGCTTCCCCCAACCCCCACGAGCGAGAATCTTCGGGAGGATCAGACCGACCTAAGGTATCCGATTGCTGCAAACCTCTGTGCAGTGACTCCGGTATGCCGGTTTTGGTGCAACTGAATTAATACATCCATCCCCCCTGCGCGCACCGGGTACTCCGGTATCCGGTGCGCCAAAATAATCCAGTAGTGTACAAGTGCTTGCTCTCATCGAATGGGCAGGCGCAGTACAATGCTTTTTAAGACATTGAAATTCAAGATTTTAGAATTTGTTTTTGTTCCATTTATAACTACTAATCTTAATCCATAACATCTAAATTTTATTTTTCATGCGAACTCTCAAATCATTTTCGTTGAAAGGAATGCGCCGCTTCGGTTGGCTTGCGCTGCCCTTGTGTCTGCTGGTTTTTGTGCAGGCTTTTTCCGGACCAATCCCGGACGTTTTTAAATCAACAACTACTGAAACAGCGGCCGCCACACCGCTGGCAGTGTCTGTTAACGCGGGCTCCAACAGCCCGCTTTGTGCAGGCACTACCTTGTTTCTTTCAGCGCTGATTACCAGTGGTACCGCGCCGTATACCTTCAGTTGGGATGGCCCGGATGGATTTACATCGACAAGCCAGAATCCCTCCCGGCCCGGAATTACCCAGGCGCAGGCGGGCAGCTATAGCGTCACAGTGACCGATGGCACTGGCATGACCGGTTCGGCTAGTGTGACGGTCGTGGTGCATGAACCTGCTACGGCAAACGCCGGATCGGATAAAATACTTTGTAAAAACGCTACCTACCAGCTCAATGGCGCCATCGGCGGCTCTGCGGCCAGCAGTACCTGGACGGCCTCGGTAGGCGGTGGTAATTTTACGCCCAATCCCTTTGTCTTAAACCCAACCTACCATCCGCCATTAAATTTTGTCGGAAACATTACCCTAACGCTTACCACCAACAATCCGGCCGGTCCGTGCAACGCTGCCAGCGATCAGCTGCTGCTCACATACGGCGACCCGGATGCCATGGTGTGTAATGATTTGGTGGAAATATCCTTGGATGACGATTGCTCCGTCACCGTAACGCCCGACATGGCGCTGGAAGGCGACGTGCTGGACTCCTTGTTTACGGTAAGTATTTTTACGCTGCAAGGCGTAAATATTGGCAATACCATTACCTCACAATATATCGGAATACCCCTGAAAATCCGTGTAACCAACATTTGTTCCGGCAACTTCTGCATGACCGATGCCATTGCCTATGATGTGCTGCCACCAGTCTTTCTGACTTGCGCGGACATTACCGTGGCTTGTGTGGTCAACGACTATTCGCCGCAATATTTGCAAGATAGCCTGGGTATTGCCGAGGCATACCCGACGGTAACCGACAATTGTTCTCCGGTTACCCTGAGCAAAAACGATACTTGGGTCGATGTGCCCTGTGGCGGGACGTTTAACGGCAATAATAACCTGAGTGGCTATGTGAAACGCGTATGGACAGCCACCGACGCCAGCGCCAACAAGTCGACCTGTACCCAGTACATTTATTTTGAACGGGTCAGCATTTACAACCTGCAATTGCCGGGCGACGTAACGGTTGCCTGTAATATGAGCATGACCGACCCCAATGTTACCGGGGCGCCGTACTATGTGTTTAACGGAAAAATATTTTACCTGAGCGGAACGAACTCTTTTTGTGAAATAAATGCCACCCCTACTGATCAACTCGCGCCATTCTGCGATGGTACCTACTCGATCATTCGTACCTGGACGATATTCAACCTCTGCGGAACATCCTCGACTAACCCGCCGAATCCGCTCACGCATATTCAGGTGATCAATGTAGTGGACAACAAGGGCCCGGATTTTACTTGCCCGGCAAACCTCACCGTGAGCACCGATCCGCTGGCCTGTTGCGCAACTGTAGACCTGCCGGACGTAGTTATGGAAGATGCTTGCGGCCGCGTGCAGGATGCCAGTGCCCTGATCCTGGTTATCGATCCGTTTACCGGCGATACCGCAGACCAATTGATCATAGATGCTATACTGACCACTTTCCCCGGCAACCCACCGAACAACAGTGATACCCTCGCGGTATTCGGCCTTACGCCTTGCCTGCCCATTGGCGAGCATATTGTGTACTATTTTTCAGAAGATGCTTGCGGCGCTTCCTCATCTTGTTCTTTTAAAATAAAAGTGGAGGATCAGGTGCCTCCAGTGGCTGCCTGCGACGAAATTACCCAGGTTTCTCTGGGCATCGACGGAATGGTGTTCGTCAATGCCAGCACGTTTGATGACGGTTCGTACGATAATTGTGGCCCGGTAAACTTTAAAGTGCGCCGGCTCGAATTCTCTGCTTGCCAGGCAGACACGCTGTTCTACGACCAGGTGAAGTTTTGCTGCGAAGATGTCGGTGATACCGTTATGGTAATTCTACGGGTGTATGACGTGCCTATGCCCTTGGGACCAGTGGCCCTTGATTTTGAAGAAGCGCATTCCAACGATTGTCAAGTGCAGGTGTACATTGACGACAAACTCAAACCGGTTTGTATCTCACCAGGCAACGTGACCGTGAGCTGTGAAAATTTTGATCCCAGCCTCTGGGCTTATGGAACACCTACTGCTGCCGACAACTGTTGCATTGACACACTCACCGTTTCGGACAATTACAGTGCGTTCGACACCATTTGCAGCAAAGGCACCATCGTCCGGACCTTCCGGGTATTCGACTGCCATGGCCTGTCCAATCAATGCACCCAGCGTATTATCGTAGAGTACGAACAGGATTATTACATCCACTTCCCCGACGACGTGATCGTGACCACCTGCAACGGCTCCGGGACCTATGGCGAGCCCATTTTTTACGGTGAAGACTGCGAATTGCTCGGCGCCTCCTATGAAGATCAGGTATTCACCGTTGTTCCGGATGCCTGTTTCAAAATAGAACGTACCTGGACAATCATCAACTGGTGTACCTACGACCCCAACCAGGGCTGCACCTTTGTGCCAAACCCAAACCCGAACGCAACGGCCAACCATCCGTCCAACCTGATTGGTCCGATCGTATCGGCCTTCGGTACGCCGGCACCCTGGGCGCCGACCGTCACGAAGATCAGCCCAACTGAAGCAGCGGTCAATTTCAGCCAATACTGGACAGCCAATGCCAATTGCTACAAATACAAGCAGATCATCAAGATCGTCGACTCCGATAAACCCACGATCGATTGCCCGGCCAGCCCGGTGGAAATTTGCGACCTGACCGACAACAATGCACAGCTCTGGAACGAAACATACTGGTACGACAGCAAATTGCAACAACACGATCTGTGTGAGGCGCCGTCCGAATTGTGTATTTCCGGCTCCGACGCCTGCTCGGGTTCCAATGTAAACATCCGCTACTTGCTGTTCCTCGACCTGGACAACAACGGCACCATGGAAACGGTGATCAACAGTCAGAACCTGCCTGCTGCCAATACGGTGTTTTACAACAACGTAAACAGCCCGAACTACAGCGGCGGCACCGCCAGATCATTCGATGAGCGCCCGGTGCCGCTGGATCAGAAATACCGCTTTGCCATCCAGACCAATGTTACCGGTAATCAAAAAACAGCCTGCGTGCGCTGGAATACGACACAAAGCCCGGACAACTACGTCTTGCCGCAATTGCCATACGGCAAACACAAGATCAAATGGCTGGTACAGGATGGCTGTGGCAATGAACAAACCTGCGAATACTTCTTCGAAGTGAAAGATTGCAAGGCCCCGACAGTGGTTTGCCTCAATGGCCTGTCCACGTCGATCATGCAGTCGGGTATGGTTACCCTGGACCTGCAATATTTCCTCCAGGACGCCTATGACAACTGCACACCCGATCCGATGCTGGTGTATGGTATTCGCAAAAGCGGCACAGGAACAGGGTTCCCACTTAACCCGGACGGCACGCCGCAAACAACCATCACCTTTGATTGTACCCAACTCAGTTTCCAACTGGTAGAGGTTTGGGCGATGGATATGCATGGCAATGCCGGTTTCTGTGAAACGTATGTCCATGTACAAGACAATATCGGGGTATGTTCCAGCACCAATGCAACTGTCGCGGGTTGGCTGGAGACAGACAGCGGCAACGGACTGGAAGAAGCGCATGTGGAAGTTATTTGCACGGCGCCAACTGGCCAGCCACCGGTTGATCTGTTCGACATGACCGATGAAGACGGACACTATCAGTTTAACAATGCCATTCCGATCCAGTGCAACTATACGGTAACGCCGATCAAAGACAACGACCCGCTCAACGGTGTGAGCACCTTCGACCTGGTGTTGATCAACAAGCATATTCTGGGTATTCAAAAACTGGATTCGCCCCTCAAAATGATCGCGGCCGATGCCAACAACAGCCGGAGTATCTCCACCTTCGACCTGGTTGAAATCCGGAAACTGATCCTGGGTATTTACACGGAGTTGCCGAATAATACCAGTTGGCGCTTTGTCGACAAGTCGTATGTGTTCCCCGACCCGGCCGATCCGTTCAAGGAAGCTTTCCCGGAAACAAAATCGGTGTGGAACATCCTGGGGCATCAAATGGACGACGACTTTGTGGCCATCAAAATCGGCGACGTGAACAACAACGCCGTGCCCAACAGCCTGATGGCCGTTGAAGACCGCAGCGCCGGAACCCTGCTTTTTGATGTGGACGACCGCTATGTGAAACCGGGTGAGTATTTCACCGTCGACTTTACAGCGGCAGAGCAAACGACAGCCTACCAGTTTACACTGAACTATCCGGATCTGGAAGTGGAAGCCATTTACGGTGGGCCTGGTATAGCCGACGAAAACTTCGCAGTGTTTACGGATGAACACGCACTGACTACCTCCGTGGGCCTGTCGGAACAGGCAGCCCCGGCTACCTTCCAGGTGCGCTTCCGGGCGAAAAAAGCCGGTCAGCTGAGCAAAATGCTTTCAGTTTCCAGTCTTATCACCAAAGCGGAAGCTTATCAGAGCCAGGATGACCAGGCCGCAACAACCCTCGATGTTGCCCTGCGCTTCAACAATGGTGGTTTGCAAACGATCAGCGGCGTTGGTTTCGAACTGTATCAGAACAGCCCCAACCCCTGGGTGAACAAAACACAGATCGGGTTCCATTTGCCGCAGGATGGCGACGCGACACTGACAGTATATGACGATTTGGGCCGTGCGCTCTTCACCGAGTCGGCCAATTATACCAAAGGCTACAACACCATTTTCATCGAACACGCTTTAATTGATGCTCCGGGAGTACTCTACTATACGCTGGAAACAGCATTTGGTAAGGCTACCCGAAAAATGGTTCAGTCGCAATAATAATCTCTTGAACGTGGGATGGAGCGGTCTGTATGGACCGCCCCGTCCCTTTCAGGGGAACAATCAGAGAGTTACGCAATAAAATATAGATCGCCTGAAAGATTTTTTTAGTAAAATCAGTCTTTGAGGTGGCCCCTCCCAAACGTGGGAGGGGCTTTTTTGTGCTTTGTCGTCATGAATATTGATTATCCTGAAGGATTTAGTTTTCTTTGCAAGGCGAAAATGGTTGGGGTTAATTTTGACCATCTGTTTTGCATTTTTTACTTTTTTTAATCCACTGTACTCAAGAAGACTACCGCTTGTATCCTGCCTTCAAGACTGTTGCGCAATTTTTTTAATCCGTTTGCGGCTGCCCTTATCACCCGTATTTACCTTCCGGGCGCCGGCCTTTCCTCTGTATAAAAATGTTGTTTACTAAAAAAATCTGAGGTCCTGATTCCGATCGGGAATGGCAGGGCAATGCTTTTTGCCCTGCTGAAAACCTGTTGTTTTTACCTACGCTGTTTGTTCCTGGCAAGCAGTACAGATTGATTTTAATCCGAATCTCAAAAAGTTTAACACGCCTTTTTATGCAGGATATTAAAGAATTGGTTTTGCTGCTTCGGCAACACAACATTCACCCACTCAAGCACCTGGTCGGATCGGCAGATTCCAAATTACTGGCTTTGTACGAGGGCATCGCCTCCGGAAAATTCAACTCCGATGCGGAGGCCGCCGCCGCAATTTATCCGGGGAAAAATAGTAGTTCCGGCTATCGAAAGCTCAAATCCGACCTCAGAGAGCGCCTGCTGGGTACGGTTTTCGACATCAACACCAACCTGGGCCATTACTCTGATTATCAAAAAGCGTACTACGACTGCCACAAACTTTGGGTGATGGTGCGTTTCCTCACCGGCCAAAACGCCAATACGGTGGCGCTCAGCCTGGCCACCAAATTGTTGCGGCAGTCGGAAAAATTCGACTTTACCCTGCTTTGCATGGACATCGCGTCCTATTTGCGCATACAGTACGGATTGCGCGAAAGCAATGACAAGCGTTTCAAAGAAGCCAACCAACTATTTGAATATTACCGGAATGTATACAACGCCGAAAACCTGGCAGAAGAGCTGTACACCGACTTGGTGGTACGTACGGTAAACAACCGCTCGGCACAAGCAGAGGTTGCCGTTATGGCAGAGGAAGCTTTTGCGCGCATCGATCCCGCATTGCAGGAATTTCATACCTATAAATTACACATGTATGGCCATATGATCGGCCTGATGCGGTACACCACCGTAAACGATCATCGGCACGCGCTGGAGTATTGCAACAAGGCTATTACTTTTTTTAAAAACAGGCCTTACGAAGCACGTGTTCCGCTCCAGATATTTTATTACCAACACTTGATTTGTAATATCCATCTGCGCCAGTTTGAGGACGGAAAAGAATCGGCCCGGCAATGTATCAAACTTATGGAACCCGGTACGTTCAACTGGTTTAAGTATAAAGAACTGTACCTGCACCTCCTCTTGCATACATACCAGTTCAACGAAGTGCCCGAAATTTTGGCCAACGCCCTGGAAAATCCGCGCTTTGAGTTTTTGCCCGACAATGCCAAAGAAATATGGCGCATCTATGAATCCTACGTGTATTATCTGGGAACAACCGGGCGTATGAAGCCGGCCAAACAAACGTTCAAACTGGCAAAATTTATCAATGAAACACCGATTTTTTCTAAGGATAAAAGCGGGATGAACATCGCCATTATCATCATCAAACTGCTTATCCTGATACAAAACCGCCGTTTCAGCAATCTGCTCGATGAAGTGGAAGCCACAGAGCAATACTGCTACCGCCACCTGCGCGGTATCAACACTAAGCGCAGTTACTATTTTATAAAAATGCTCCTGCAAATCCCGCTTGGCCAGTTTGACCCCGGTGTGATCGAACCCAAGGCTGCCCGGTACCTGGCCAAATTGAAATCGATTCCGTTACAAGTGGCCAATCAAACCACTGAAATTGAGATCATTCCATACGAAGACCTCTGGCAGTTTGCCCTGAAATCGCTCGAAAAGGAGCGGCCTATGGAGAATTCCTGACGCTGGAAGGCGGGCGGTCAAATACTTTGGAAAACATGCGTGTGAAATGGGCGGGATCTTTAAAACCAACCAGGTAGCAGATTTCCTTGATGTTCTTTTCCGGAAA
The DNA here is from genome assembly GCA_020636075.1 of Lewinellaceae bacterium. Taxonomy (GTDB): domain Bacteria; phylum Bacteroidota; class Bacteroidia; order Chitinophagales; family Saprospiraceae; genus M3007. The sequence continues at coordinate 277,215 of JACJYO010000006.1, forward strand.
CTGTTCCAACAAAGCATACGCCTTTTGAAGCCTGAACCTGCGCAGCAGTGCCATGGCTGATTGATCGCTCAATGCTGCCAGTTTGCGCTGCAATTGCGATCGGCTGATTTTGAAATCCCTGCATAACAGGTTCAGATCGTACTTTTCATTGGCGTAGTTTTTTTCAAAAAGGCGGTACAAATTCAACATGAATTCGTCGGACTCCGACTGATCGGGTTGCGGCAGATCTGCAAGTTGCCCCAAAGGGTCGCTACTTTCGGCAAGCCGCTCATACCGGAGGCGCCACTGCCCTTGCAGGGCGTGCAAATTCTGGAGAACCAGTCGCAACTCCCCTTCATCAAACGGTTTGCCAATGTAGGCGTTGGCCCCGTGGCTGTGCCCGGCCAGCCTGTCGGCGATTTCGGACTTTGCGCTTAGCACCACCACGGGGATATGGCTGGTCAACGTGTTGGATTTCAAACGTGCCGTTAGTTCCAACCCATCCATTTCGGGCATCATGACATCGGTGAGCACCAGGTCGGGGATACTTGCCAGCGCGCGTTCGAACCCGGCACGACCATCGGTGGCAAAATCCAGTTGAAAATGATCGGCCAGGCACAGGTTGAGGTGCTCGCTGATAAACACGTTGTCTTCAACAACCAACAACACCGGCTGGTCCGACCGCCCTTTTGATTGGCCAATGGGGCTTTTCCCGATTGGTTTTGGAACATCTTTGGCGGCTGGCATATAATCGGCAGGTGGTGCACTGCGCCGGATCGGCAGGCTTACCAGGAAAACGGTGCCCCTCTTGTCCGGTGGGCTCTCTACCGAAATCGATCCGCCGAACAGGTCTATCAGGTCTTTCACATAAGCCAGCCCCAGACCCTCGTGGTGCGCATCCCGCCGGTTGGCCTGCCCCTGATAGTACCGGTTAAAAATATGGGGCAATTCTTCCGACGCTATGCCCGGGCCGTTGTCTGTGACCCGGATGTGTACCTGGTTTGTCACACCTTGCTCGACAGACACCCGAACCGTACCGCCTTCCGGGGTATGCCGAATGGCATTGGTAAGCAGGTTGTTCAGTACGTGTTTCAGGCGGCCATGGTCGAAGTCCAGTTCCAGTTCGGGCGCCGTTGTTTCAAATTGAAGCCGGATGTTTTTGAACATGGCAAGCGGGCGCATGGCTTCAACCCGTGCTTGCAGGTAAGTCGTGATGTTTCCCTGCTGCCAGTTGAGTTGGATCGTTCCTTCGTCCAGTTTGCCAATATCCAGTACCTGGTTGACCAGCTCGAGCATGTTGCGGCCCTGCATTTGGATTTTTTCGGCGTACCCTGCTTGTTGGGGGGGTAAGTTATCGCGGCTGAGGCGGTCAGCCATTCCGAGAATAAGCGTCAGCGGGGTTTTAAACTCGTGGGCGATATAGCTGAAAAATCGCTTTTTAAAATCGTCCAGTTGTTTGAACCGTTGCAATTCTTTTTCCTGAAGCGTCTTTTCATGCCTGGCATGCATACGGCGCCGGTCGAAATGGAGGTAAAGCCGGATAAGGGCAAAGCCCAGCAGCATGTACGCCAGGATAGCCGGTACGCTGCGGTACCAGGGCGGTTGTACGCGCAGCCTGATACGGGTCGTTTGCACATCGTTCCAACCGAGGCCGGGTACGGTGCATTGCAGCTCCAGCGTGTATCCTCCGGGGGGTATGGCGGCGAGGTTGATGCTGCGCTGGCGACCGGTTTCGACCCATTTGTCGGTAAGGCCGGCCATCCGGTAGCGGTATTTAACGGAGGCCGGATTGGAGTTGCGCAGTGCGGAAAACTCGATGCTGAGGTTGTTTTGGTCGTAGGGGAGGCTAAGGGAAAAAATGTTTTCGGCATTGAGGCTCATCCTGGGGTCGGCAGATGAAGGGTCGACCGGCAGGCCGTTTATACTAAATTTTGAAATGGTAACAATGCCCGGTATGACCAGTTGTCTCAGCGATTCCGGTTTCAGGATAAACAAACCCTGGATACTCCCGAATGCCAGTTCCCCGGTTGGCAGGGTCCGGTATGCGCAGGTGTTGAATTCGGTGAACAAGGCCATGCCGGGTTCGGCCAGATTCACAAATTGCCCGGTTTTCGGGTTGAACAACGACAGCCCGCGGTTGGTGCTCAGCCATAGCCGGCCGGAGCTGTCGGGCAGTATGCCGTACACCACATTGTCGGGCAGGCCATCCGAAACCGTAAAAAATTGAGTCGGGCCGCCCTGCATATCGAAGCGGTTCAGCCCACCGCCGCGCGTGCCCAACCAGAGGATATTCGGATTTGCCGGATCGGGGTAAATACTCAGGATGTACTCGTTGTTAAACCGGGGGCTTGTTTTTTCATTGAAAAATGACTTAAAAACAGGGTTCCCGTCGGTTTGACTAACCTGGATGAATCCCCGGTTGGTAGCAAGCCAAAGCTGGTTGCCGCCGGATTCTACCAGGCAATTGCTGCGCATCCCAACGGACCAGCCGCTGGGGAAACAGGTCGCAATATTCCAACGTTCAAACTGTGCAGTTCCCGGGTCGATCCGAAGAAGTTCACCATCATTTCCGGCAACCCAAATTTTCCCGTGCCGGTCTTCAACGAGCTGAACAGGCAGGTCGTTTCGCGCGGTCAATTCGATTGGCAGGCGTTCCCAGGTGCTGCCTCCATGGTTTTTTCGGAATATAAACAAGCGCGTATCCTGTTCAAAACCCGCCATCCAGATGCTTGAATCGCTGGCGACCAACATGCCAAAAGCCCTTAACAGTGGCAAGGTGGTGTGCCAGGGGGCAAACTCCAGTTTCCCGCTTTTCAGGTCTAGTGTGTATTGCGAAGTGTATAACCCGGGCCAGATTTTGCCATTCGGCAAGGGCACGAAATTATAAATGCTTTTTTCCGGCAGGATTTGCCGGTATTTCACCAAAGGCAGGCTGATCTTTCGAACACCGTAACCGGTCGTGCCGACCCAAAGGTTACCGGCATGATCCACCATGGCAGCATAGGAACAGGGCTTGTCCAGGGCAACCAGCCTTTTCTGGGTTTCATAAAATCCACTGCTGTTGAGGCCTAGTGTATGTTGATCGCTTAGGCTATTCTCCAGGATATACAATTGATTATCGGTCGCCCGGATCAGTACCCGGGTGCTGTCGGGCAGTTGCAAAAAATAGGGCCACGAATTGGCAGGTGTTATTCTGCGCTTGCCGTCGGCGGTGCGTTGCAGGAATAATGCGCCGCCCTTGGTTCTGGGGTTATAAAACCATCCCAGGTTATTGGTTTCGCGGTAACCCGATGTTTCCAGGTCGATCCGTTGCACCCGGTACCCGTCCGGGTCAACGCGGCAGAACTGGTTTAGGGCATCAATTGCCAGCAGGCCCGTCCCCTCGAATTGATGTGCCTGGATCAAGGGGAGCTTTACTTCAGGGGCAAAACTGGGGTGCAGTACCTGGAATCGGCCCGCGTGCACCCGGTCTTCCCGGATTTGCATGCGCAAGTCGCCGGGAGGGCGCAGTACAACCAGGGTGCAGGCTGGCACGTGCCCGTGCAGGAGCACGATATCGCCATTGGGCATTTCAATAATTTTGGAAACCAATTCCTGGGGCAGGTTTTCTACAAATTCTGCCAGTTGCACAAAACGTTCCGTGTAAGGGTCGAAAACGGCTATGCCTTTTTCTGTGCCAATCCAAAGCAGGCCCTTGCGGTCTTCCACAATACAGTAGATAAAACTGGCCTTGAGCGCCCATTTTTTTGACAGATCGGGATTGTAGCGTTTGATCTGATAGCCATCGTAGCGGTTCAGTCCTTGCAGGGTGCCAATCCAAATGTAACCGCGGCTGTCTTCAAACAAACTGGAAATATACCCCTGCGAGAGTCCGTCGGCAATGGAGATGGATTGCACCTGTACGTCCTGGGCATACGGCCTGAACCAAAAGCAGAGCAATACGAATAAAGTACCGAGCGGTTTAAATACCATTGGGAATTTTGTAGGGCGTCCGGAAACGTGGGATTTCAGATCAAATCGTACTCAACACCAAATAGTTGGGTAAAAATAACAAACTTTTGGGCCGAATATCCAAAGACGATCAAGCCTGCATGGGCAACTTTGCTGTCGTCTGGCTTCACCGGGCGTTTTTTTATTAATCCTACGCAGTAAAGCAAATTGCTGCTAATCTCATGACGAGCTAATTCCATGCAGGAAATCAAAGAATTAATCCTGTTGTTGCATCAGCATACCCGCCCTGTGCTGCAACATCATCCCCTGGATTTCAAACCCGGGCCCGGACTCGCTCCTTTGTACGATGGTATTTCCCAGGGGTTGTTTACATCCGATTCCGAAGCTGTGGCCAAACTTTTTCCGGGTGCAATGCCCGATCATCCGGCGTATATTGATTTAAAGAAAACGCTTCGGACAGCATTGCTGGATTGGATTACGAACTTCAATGCCCGGCTGCTGGAATCCAACGACCTCGAATATGTTTACCGGGAGTGTAACAAGCAATGGCTGGTTATTTGTTGTTTTTCCGGTGAAAATGCCCATAATCTGGTGCTGCCGTTAACCCACCAATTGCTGGAAGTCGCTGAAAAGTTTGAGTTTACCCGCATGAGTATCGACATGTATGCACTGCTTTGCATCCAGTTTTGCCTGGGTAACCATCGCGATGTAACCCAGTGTAATGTTGCGACGCAAAAACATACCTATTACCAACAACTCCTGGAGGCCGAACACACCGCGGAAGAGCAATACATCAATCTCAATACACTGGCCGCCAATTATAAAATTTCCAGAAAAAAGATCAACCAATTGGCAAAAACAGCCCATGCCAGGCTGAAGAAGGCCATGCGCAAATACAAGTCGTACAAACTGACCTTGTACGGTAATTTACTGGGGTTGCTGCAACATATGAGTGCCGGGGAGGCGCGGAAGGTTTTACAGATTTGCAGCAAAACGATCCGGCTTTTTGAACAGAAGCCGTACAATGCCGGCCTGCCGCTCCAGGTATTTTACTACATGCAGTTGGTCGCCAATATTGAATTGGGCCGGTTGGCTGCCGGTCTGAAAGCGCTGGCAAATTGTGTCCGGTACGTCGAACCGGGCTCCTTCAACTGGTTTAAGTTTCAGGAATTGGCGTTTATCCTGCTGATGCATACCCAGCGCTACGACAAGGCCTTTGCCCTGCTTCAGGAAGTCGCCCGGCATCCGCAATTGGCCGCACTCCCGGATTATGCCCGGCAGAGCTGGCAGCTGTACCGGCAGTATTTACAGGCCTTGCAGCACCTGGGGGCGCCAATGGCTGGTGCGGATTTTGCCGGAATGCCTCCCTTGCAAACCTTTCAAAACCCTTCCGGAAAAGTGGTGGGATTGCAGTGCGCACAACTTGTTCTTGATTGGCTGACGCATTTGCAACGCGGCGATTTTGATGCGTTGAGGCTGTTGTCCGGACAACTGGCCCGGTTTGCTGCAGACCACCTTAAATCCCCGGTTGCTAAACGCAGTTATTTCTTCCTGAAGTTACTGGAGGAGGCTTCCAACCCGGACGCTACTCCTGTAAATTCCCGGAAATACCTGGCCAGGTTAGCACAAATACCGGTTCAGGTGGCAAATCAAACGTTGGAAATGGAAGTAGTCCGGTATGAACATCTGTGGAAAATAATTCAAAAAGTACTGCAAAACCCGGAATCCGTCAAGCGAAACCGGGCGTCCGGTGCGTAACATATCTGAAGTAATCTGTGCAGCAGGAACATTGGTTTTCAGTCGCTTATCGCTGTTGTTTGATGAATACCCGAAAATTTACCGGGTAACAATTAGTGTATTTTTGTTATGTGTAAGATTCAGGTAATCCGTTAGGTTTGAGGTTGATTGTTTTTTTAATTTAATATCGTGCCTGCTCATGAAACGTTTTTACTCGCCCTTCTGCTTTTGGACGAATTCTGCGGTGTTCTTCAACATGGTTATTGTGGATACTACGGTTGTTTAAGTATTGTTTCCATCCTGTGTTGGCCATCTGATTTGCCAAAAGTGTAAGACATCTGAAAAGGGTTGAAAGAGCCTTGCCGGTTTCGGTGAGGCTCTTTTTTTTGGGTATTCCCTGCCGTAGCGCATTTCCCTGTGTAGCGTATTTCCCTGCGTAGCGTATTTCCCTTCGTAGCGTATTTCCCCTCGTAGAGTATTTCGCGCAGAGTTGCGCAGAGTTTCTCGCAGAGTACACAGAGTTTTTTCCTTTGCGCGAATGCTAACGCTGCGCAACTCTGCGGAAAACTCTGTGTACTCTGCGAGAAATACTCTACGGCGAGAAATGCTCTACGGCGAGAAATACTCTACGGCGAGAAATACTCTACGGCGAGAAATGCTCTACGGCGAGAAATACTCTACGGCGAGAAATGCTCTACGGCGAGAAATACTCTACGAAGGGAAATACACTACAGCGGGAAATAAAAAAATCAGAAATTTATTCCCACCGATAACCAATCGATATAGCCATGACAGAAAACGAAATCACCGAAAAAATACTCACGTGTGCGTTCAGAGTCCATACTACACTTGGTCCGGGCCTCCTGGAAAATGCCTATGAAGCTTGCCTTGAACATGAGCTGCATAAATCCAACCTACCATTAACGCGCCAACAAGCCTTGCCACTGGTTTACGAGACTGTAAAATTAGAAACAGGCTACAGGCTCGATTTATTCGTAGCGGAGAAAGTAATCGTCGAAATCAAGGCCGTAGAAGAGCTGAACCAACTCCACATGGCACAGCTGCTCACCTACCTGCGATTAACCGGTTGCAAAGTCGGTTTGCTTTTAAATTTTAATACAGTATCGCTAAAGCAAGGGATTAAACGATTGGTGAACAATTATTGAACTTGGTTTTCTCTTCGTAGCGCATTTTCCTGCGTAGCGCATTTCCCTGCGTAGAGTATTTCGCGCAGAGTTGCGCAGCGTTTTCCGCAGAGTACACAGAGTTTTTTCCTTTGCGCGAATGCTAACGCTGCGCAACTCTGCGGAAAACTCTGTGTACTCTGCGAGAAATGCTCTACGGCGAGAAATGCTCTACGGCGAGAAATGCTCTACGGCGAGAAATACTCTACGCAGGGAAATGCGCTACGAAGGAAAATGCTCTAAGCAGGGAAACACGCACCCCACAAAACACCCAAACCCGCAAAGCCAAGTAACAATCCGCAAAAAAAAGAAGATTGATAAGTCGCTGAAAATCAGAAATCTAAAAAACTGCATGAACAGCGCCTCGGCTTAGTTTCCGCGTAACAAACCCGTGACAACCGTTTGTGGTACCCACCTGAATGCGGCGGACATTTGGAATACAATTCAAAACGTATTTCAATTTTTTAATCTGCAAATCCGCCAGTACATCATGAAAAGTTCAGTTGAATCCCGCTTGCTGTTGGGCACCGGAGCCCTGTACCAATTGGTAACCATCATTGTCGATACCACAATGGTTTAACCCGCTCCCGGAACTACTTCAGCATGCTACGTCACGATCCAAACCCGGAGCAAGCGATTCTGCTTGCCAACACTTCCGTACGCGAAGTGGAAATGGAGGTTGTGTTTGGTACTCCCAGCAAAAATTGCGCAGGTGCCGGCATTTGCCTCATTTCCAGCCGCTTTCCAGACAAGTATAAAATTCCATGCCCGCACGCACCGGCAATCATTCATTTTTTGCCTGGCGGGGAACTGGTGTTTCGGTTTCGAAAAACCAGGATCACCACGCCTGCCCTGCGCGCCTATTTCAAGTCCAGTGATTTCCTGGTTGATGAAGCCTTCGATCTGCCAAAACGGCTGATACAACGGTGGCAACTGCCTAAAACGCAGGTGCCGGCCGGCTGCTACCTGTTGGAGGAATATTCTCAGGAATGGCGACTCTATTTCCCACTTTGACCACAGCGAAAAACCAACCATTATGCAAATTGATTTTAGCCTTTCCGAACAAACAACGCAGCCTAACCTGGACCCTGTCGCAGCGGCCCGCGTATTCGTTTTAAGCCTGGCCGGTACATTCCCGTGCTGGCTTTCCCGGTTTTGGTGCTTCGAACCAAAACGGCAAGAAAGGCTAACGCCTATTCCTGTGGCCCAAAACCATCGACCCGGTACCCTGCAAAACAGCAACATCCTGCCGGGAGTCAACGCATGGTTTATAGCCTACTCCCAAGGCAATATCCGCGAGGGACCCGACTAAGGGGAAAAGAACTGTCATGAGATTGACAAGTCAATTCGCGCTTCATTTTTTTCAATCTGTATTCAAGAATACTTCAAGGACTTTATCCATATCAATTTTCTCCTCATGAAAAGTTTTATTACTTCAACTATACTGCCGGCCGGCTTGCTGCCTTCCGCCAGTATGCCCCGAAAGCTATATCTGGCTCTGGGGCTTTGCCTGTTTTCCGCCGCGGCGCTTTTTGGCCAGTCTGGCATTGTTTTTCGCGATTTTAATGGCGACGGGATAAAAACTGGAGCAGAACCCGGCGTAGAGGGCATAATCGTCCGGCTTTACGGGAACGCCCCCCTGCCGGCAAAAGATATTTTTATTGGTGAAACAGTTACCAGTTCCAACGGTACCTACGATTTTTCCGTTTTAGCATCCAGTGGTCGCGCTGCCAATCCGGGAGAGCAACTTCGGGTGGAATTTTCCATTCCACCCGCGTTCAAATGTTCTCTGGCAGATAATGTTGACTTTGAAGGGTTGAACGGCTTGGTACATGGAACCAGCGTGCAATTTATTTCCGGGCAACAGTCTGGGGTGAATTTTGCGATCAACTACCCGGGCCAGTGGGTGGCCAACAACAACCCCGATGTATTTGTACCCTGTTATCTTTTTGGTGATGCCGCCGGCGCTAACGTAGGTTCCGGCCCGTCTTTGATCAAATATAAATTTTTGGATAATGGCATTCCGGCCTCGCATAGTTCCGGACAGCCCGGGGTACCCGACCCATCGTTGCTGGCTACAATTGGCGAGGTGGGCTCTTTGTATGGTGTTGCTTTTTCACGGCAAGCACAGAAAATATTTACTTCGGCCGTATTGCGCCGGCACTGCGACCTGGGCCCCCTGGGCTCCGGTGGTATTTACCTGGTTGACCCCTACACCGCCAGTCCGTCTAAGACTACCAACTTTCTGAATCTCGATGCGATCGGAATTTGGACACAGAACAACGGTGGCTCATACCCGGCGAACCCCGGCAACAATACCAGCCCGGTTAGCGGCTACATTGGTACTACTGCCGAACGCGGGCTTCCGCCGAACAAGTTTACACCCAGCACCGACTATGCTGCCGGTGATCAGGTGGGAAAGGTTTCCATTGGTGATATCGACCTGTCCGACGACGGCCGGTATTTATACATTGTCAACTTGTATGACCGGCGGGTTTACGAGATCGATCTCGTCGATCCGCGCAATCCACAAGCGCCAACCATTGCCGACGTGCCCTCCCGGGTACGCAGCTGGCCGGTGCCCGACCCGGCCACTACCTCCCAGGAAGGCGAAGAACGCCCCTGGGGTTTGAAATTTTACCGCGGCAAATTGTACGTTGGCCTCGTATTGTCTGGCCAGGATATTTTGGGCAATGTTGTCAGTCCGGTTACCGGCAGCGGCAACAGCCAGATTGGTCAGGCATTGCGCGGTTATGTGTATGAGTTCGACCCGGCGCTTATAACCTGGACAAAACGCCTGGATTTTAGTTTTAACTACGGGCGTGAACGACCATGGATACCCTGGGGCTATCGTTCCGGCCAGCCCAGCCGGTATTTCTCCGGAAATGAACGGGAGGTGGCTGAACCAATTATTGCCGATATTGAATTTGATGATCAGGGAAATATGCTGATTGGTGTATTGGACCGTAAAGGGCACCAATATGCCATTAATAACAATATGTATAACGGCAATTTCCTGCAATATGAATACGCATCCGCTGGAGAATTGCTTCGGGCCAATGCCACGGAGACAATCGACGGATGCGTTTATAATATTGTAACCCGGCCAGGTACGACGGATTATTATGATGATAACCTTGTTCACCCGGAATCCGTGCAAGGGCCTTTGGCTGTTTTGCCAGGCGGTGGCGACGCCCTGGCAGTCTGGCTTGACCCGATTGCGATCCGTTCCGGCGGTACGATTCGTCTGAACAATAACACCGGCCAGCAAGTACCTAATTCAGCCTATGAGGTATTCGACGACCGGTTTACCGTGAACAACCCCGGCGCCGCACCCAGTAAGGCAAATGGCCTTGGTGATGTCGAACTGAGCGGTGACCCTGCGCCGATCGAAATCGGGAACCGTGTTTGGGCCGACTTAGACCGCGACGGTATCCAGGATAGCGGTGAACCGGGTATCAACGGCGTGGAAGTACAACTAAAATCCGCCGGCGGTTTCTTGCTGGCCACCACGACCACTACCGGCGACGGAAACTACTTTTTTAACCATACCAATGTCACCGACGGTGACCCCAGTACGCCCGGTAACCAGCCCGGGCCACAGCCGTTTACAGACTATAAAATCTGTATTCCGGCGTCGCAATTTGCTCCTGGCGAACCGTTGTCACGGACTACGTTGACCCTGACGGATGAAGCCGGAAACGGCCTTGCCGATTTCAGCGACAACGATGGCGTTCTGCTGCCAAACGGTGATGTGCAGATCATGCTTTCCACCGCCGGAACAGGCGACAACCTCCAATATTTTGATTTTGGGATTGTGCCTGCCGATTGGGGTGATCTGCCCGATAGCTACGGAACAGCAGATGTTTCCAATGGCCCCTCGCACCAGGTCTCTCTGAACCTGTTCATCGGCTCTTGTGTGGATACGGAAACCGACGGCCAGCCCTCCGGTTCCGCCAACGCTGACGATACAAACCAAAATGGAACCCTGCCGCTCAATGCTTATCCTTGCGACGATGAAGACGGTCCGACCTTTCCGACATTGTTGGCCGGGCAGCCGGCTGTCATTCCGGTCAAGGTGTACAATCAAAGCGGTCAACCGGCCAATTTGAGTGTTTTCATCGACTGGAATAAAGACTTTTCCTTCGGCCCGGGTGAAACGTACAACCTGCTTGTACTAAACGGTACAACCGGAACGGTTAACCTGAATGTAACAGTTCCAAATGATGCCGTATTAAATATGGGCCTGGGTGCCCGTTTCCGGCTAAGCACCGATCCGGCTGCCGCTTCTCCATACGGACCTGCTTCTGATGGGGAAATTGAAGATTATTTGGTAATCGTGCGTTCGTACGACCGCGGTGACCTTCCTGACAATGATCTTGCCGATTCCTATCCGACAAATACAACGGATGGCGGCGAAGGCATAGGGCCGGTACACCAGATTGTGGATGGTTTGAAAATCGGCGCCGGTGTTGACGGGGAGTTGGACGGCCAACCCTCGGCAAATGCTGATGGTGACGATTCCAACGGCTTCCTGGCTGATGATGAAGACGGTGTTTTGCTGCCGATGTTCATTTTGAACAATCCCACCGATGTTACGGTAAATTATATGAATATGACTGGCGGTGGTGCCAAACTTACCCTGTTTATCGACTGGAATGGCAATGGTAATCTCGCTGATGTCGGTGAAATGTACAGTACAACTGTGGCAAACCTTTCCACAAGTCATGTCTTCACGGTTACACCGCCGCTGAACTCCGCCTTGAATGTGAAAATCGGCGTGCGGGTGCGCCTGAGCACCAATGCAACCGCCTCCATGAGCCCCACACTGCCGGCTCCGGATGGCGAAGTGGAAGATTACCTGGCCGAGGTTTCTGCTTTTGACTGGGGAGACCTGCCCGACACCGGACCCGGAACTGGCATGGGCAACTATCAGGTAACGGCAGCCGACAACGGCCCGAACCACCTGGTTGTTCCTGGATTGAAAATTGGCGCTTCTGTGGACTACGAAGCCGACGGTCAGCCCAACGGCACCGCTACCGGCGATGGCGCCGATGAAAATGGTATAGCCGCCTTCCCGCAGTTCAGCATCGGCCAGTTTGCCGCTGTAGACGTGTCGGTGATGAATATGACTGGAAAAGCAGCGATTCTGTACGGCTTTTTTGATTGGAACAAAGACGGCGATTTTGACGACGCCAATGAGCAAACCAGTGTAGCCGTACCTAATGGCTACAATGGCATCCTGCAATTGAACCCCTACGTACCCATGGGTGCTGTGGTGAACATGCCCCTGGGTGCTCGCTTCCGCCTGAGCACTGACATTGCCGCGGCAGCTGCTCCGGTTGGCCCGGCCCCGGATGGCGAAGTGGAAGATTACCTGATTACGGTGATCGCCCTCGACTATGGCGATTTGCCCGATTCTGATACCCCTGGTTCATATCCTACCAACTCCACAGACGGTGGCGAAGGCTCCGGCCCCTGCCACGTGATCGTGGATGGTTTGAAAATTGGCGACAGCGTGGACGGCGACCCCGATGGGCAACCGAATGCCACAGCTGCCGGTGACGATATGAACGGCATCGACGATGATAACGGCATTGCCGCTTTCCCGATGTTTATTGCCGGCCAAAATGCAACGGTCGGCGTGAACGTCATGAACACCATCGGCAGCACCGCGATTCTGTACGGTTTTATCGACTGGAATAAAGACGGCGATTTCCTGGATGCCAGTGAAACGGTGACCGCAACAGTGATCAACAACACCATGGGCGTGGTTAACCTGGATTTTTCTGTACCGGCTAATGCCGTTTTAAATATGGATCTCGGCGCGCGTTTCCGTATCAGCACCGCAACCAACCTGACGGCTGTCGGACCCAGCTGCGCGCCCAATGGCGAAGTGGAAGATTACCTGATCCGGGTGATGGCCTTCGATTATGGCGACCTTCCCGACACCGGCCCCGGAACAGGTACAGGCAACTACCGGACGCTTCTGTCCGACGATGGCCCGAGCCATAAAATTGTTGCCGGCCTGAAAATGGGCGCCAGCGTGGACGATGAAACCAACGGCCAACCCAATGCAACGGCCACCGGCGACGGCGCCGACGAAAACGGCGTCGCTGCTTTCCCGCAGTTTGCCGCAGGCCAACCCGCCGTTATCCAGGTCAATGTGATGAACATGACCGGTGACCAGGCGGTCCTCTACGGCTTTTTCGACTGGAACAAAGACGGCGATTTTGACGATCCGAACGAAATTACCAGCTTCACCGTGCCCGACGGCACCAACGGCAATGTGCCACTGAACGTAAACGTCCCCGGTGATGTAGTGGTCAATATGCCGCTCGGCGCCCGCCTGCGCCTGAGCACCGACCCCGTTGCGCCCAGCTCGCCCGAAGGCCCGGCGCCCGATGGTGAGGTGGAAGACTACATGGTGACGGTGGTGGCCATTGATTATGGCGACCTCGCCGACAACAACGCGCCGGGTTCGTACCCGACCGACGCTACCAACGGCGGCGGTGAAGGCGTAGGTCCCAGCCACGTGATCAACCCGAACCTGAAACTCGGCGCCACGGTGGACGGCGAGCCGGGCGGTCAGCCCAGCGCCAATGCCGACGCCGACGATAACAATAAAACACCTGACGACGAAGACGGAGTAATCATCCCAATGTTCGTCCTGAATACCCCGGCCGACGTGTCCATCAGCTTTATGAACATGACCGGAGGCCCGGCCAAACTGACCCTGTTCATCGACTGGAACGGCAACGGCAACTTCACCGATGCCGGTGAAATGTATTCCACAACGGTGGCTAACCTGGCCACCAACCACGTGTTCAATGTAACGCCGCCGGCAGGTTCGGTGCTCAATTCCGACATCGGTGTGCGCGTGCGCCTGAGCACGGATGTGGCCGCTTCCATGAGCCCGACCGGCCCTGCGCCCGACGGTGAGGTGGAAGACTATGAAGCCCAGGTGATGGCCTTTGATTTTGGCGATTTGCCGGATAATAATACCCCTGGCTCGTACCCAACGAACCAGAATGATGGCGGCGAAGGCGTAGGCCCAAGCCACAAGATCATTGCCGGTTTGAAAATGGGCGGCACCATCGATTCGGAAATCGACGGTCAGCCCAATGCCAATGCTACCGGAGACGGCGCAGATGAGGATGGTATTGTTTCCTTCCCGCTTTTTGCTGCCGGCCAACCGGCTGTGGTTAATGTGTATGTGATGAACATGACCGGCGACCAGGCTGTGCTTTACGGCTTTTTCGACTGGAACAAAGACGGTGATTTTGAAGACGCCAATGAATCAACCAGCTTTACCGTGCCCGACGGCACCAACAACTTTGTGCCGCTGAACGTAAATGTTCCGGCCGATGTGGTGGTGAATATGCCGCTCGGCGCGCGTTTCCGCCTGAGCACCGACCCGGTAGCGCCCAGCTCGGCCGAAGGCCCTGCGCCCGACGGTGAGGTGGAAGACTACCAGATTGTGGTGGTTGCTATCGATTATGGCGATTTGCCGGACAACGACCAACCGGGTTCCTACCCGACCAACCTGACCGACGGTGGCGAAGGCCCGGGTGCAGGCCACATCGTAGTGCCCGGCATCAAACTCGGCAACCGTGTGGATGGCGAACCAAACGGGCAGCCAAGCGCCAGCGCCAATGGCGACGATAACAACGGCACACCCGATGATGAAGACGGCGTGGTATTGCCCATGCTCATTGAAGGCGCTTTGGTAGATATTCCGGTAAGCGTGATGAACATGCGTGATATTGATGCCAAACTGACGATTTTCATTGACTGGAATGGCAACGGTTCGTTCGAACCCGGTGAAATGTATTTCACAACGGTATCCTCCGGCACGAACGGCATTGTAAATGTGCCGGTGCAAGTGCCCGTAGGCCCGCAACTGAACACCGACCTCGGCATCCGCGTGCGCCTGAGCACCGACGTCCAGGCTTCGATGTCGCCGACCGGCCTCGCGCCCGACGGCGAAGTAGAAGACTACTTTGGCCAGGTGATGGCCTTCGACTGGGGGGATTTGCCTGACCTGAACAACGGCGTTGGGTATGCCACCAACTCGAATAACAACGGCGAAGGCTTCGGCCCAAGCCATAAGATCATTGCCGGCCTGAAACTCGGCGCCAGCGTAGACGGCGAACTAGACGGCCAGGCCAGCGCCAACGCCGACGGCGACGATACCAATGGCGACGACGAAAACGGCATCGCGGCGTTCCCGACCTTCCTGGCCGGCGAAGCAACGACGATCAATGTCAACGTCATGAACATGACCGGCGACCAGGCCGTGCTTTTCGGCTTTATCGACTGGAACAAAGACGGCGATTTTGAAGATCCGAATGAAAAAGTAAGCGTAAACGTGCCCGACGGTACCAACGGTATCATGCCGCTGAACGTTACCGTGCCGGAAAATGCCGTGCGCAACATGCCGCTTGGCGCCCGTTTCCGCCTGAGTACCGACGACGTGGCTGCCGGTACGCCGGAAGGCCCCGCACCCGACGGTGAAGTGGAGGACTACCTCGTGGAAGTGATCGCTTACGACTATGGTGATTTGCCCGACAGCGGCCCGGGAACGGGTCCGGGTAACTACGAAACCACCCCCGGCGATAACGGCCCCAGCCACAAAGTGGTGGACGGCATCAAACTCGGCAACAATGTCGATTTTGAACCGGCCGGCCAGCCTTCGGCAAATGCAGACGGCGACGACCTCGCCGGCGCCGACGACGAAAACGGCGTGCAGCTGCCCATGTTTGAAGTGAATGTTCCGGCCGATATTTCGGTGACGTACATGAACATGACCGGCGGCGATGCCAAACTGACGATTTTCATAGACTGGAATGGCGACGGCGATTTCAACGATCCCGGTGAAATGTATGCCACGACTGTTGGCAACAACACGACTAATACGACCATCAGTGTCACTCCGCCTGCAGGTGCTGTTTTGAACCAAAATATCGGCATCCGCACCCGCCTGAGTACCGATGCCCAGGCTTCCATGAGCCCGACCGGCCCCGCGCCCGACGGTGAAGTGGAAGACCAACTCGCACAGGTGATGGCCTTCGACTACGGCGACCTTGCCGACGATGATGCCGGCGGCGCGTATCCGACCAATGACACGGACGGCGGCGAAGGTGTCGGCGCCAGCCACAAAATTGTGGCCGGCCTGAAACTCGGCGCTTCCGTTGATCCCGAAACCGACGGCCAGCCCAGCGGCACGGCCAACGGCGACGATGCGAATGGCGGCGACGACGAAGACGGCGTGACCTTCCCGACCCTGTTTGCCGGCCAGCCGGCCAACCTGACGGTGACGGTGATGAACATGACCGGCGCACCCGCCGAATTGTTTACCTACATCGACTGGAATAAAGACGGCGACCTGGATGATCCGGGCGAAGTAACCCAGACCTCCATCCTGAACGGCACGAACGGCCCGGTCCAGGTGACGGTGAACGTGCCCTCCACGGCGGTGATCAACATGCCGCTGGGCGCCCGTTTCCGCCTGACCAACGACCCGGCATTCGACGGCGAACCCACCGGTCCGGCCGGTCCGGGTGAAGTGGAAGACTACTACGTGCAGGTAGTTGGCGTCGATTACGGTGACTTGACCGACAATGACGCCCCGGGTTCTTACCCGACGAATACCACCGATGGCGGCGAAGGCGTGGGCCCGAGCCATATCATCGTGGATGGCCTGAAAATTGGCCCAAGTGTGGATGCCGAAGGCAATGGCCAGCCCAGTAGCGGCGCTAATGGCGACGATCTCGCCGACAGCGATGATGAAAACGGTATTGCAGCCTTCCCGCAATTTACCGCCGGTGAAAATGCTACCGTGACGGTTAACGTGATGAATATGACCGAAGACCCAGCCAAACTGACCGGCTTTATCGACTGGAACGGTGATGGCGACTTTAACGATGCCGGTGAAATGGCGTCCGTAGAGGTGTCCGACGGTACGAATGGCAATGTGGACCTGATATTTAACGTGCCGGTCAATTCCGAACTGAACGAAGACCTGGGCGCGCGTTTCCGTCTGAGCACGGATGCGCAGGCCTCCATGAGCCCGACCGGCCCTGCGCCCGACGGTGAAGTGGAAGACTACAACGTGCAGGTGACCTGCCCGGCGATCGTAAGTGTGAGCGCTTCCACACCGGAAGTTTGCCCGGATTACGAGTTTGACGTGACGATTACCCACACGCCCAGCCTTGGCAACCTCGGCATTTACTACAGCACCAACGGCGCGCTCACGGCCGCAGCGTTGTATGACTTTGCCAACCACGGCGCCAACGGCATTTTGCCGCTCGAGGAATTTATCGTGACGGGCGACAACCCGACCGAGATTTACAACCAGAAGATACCGGCCTTTGGCAACTTTACGATCTATGCCATTTTAGCAAACGGAAATCCGTTTGTCAGCGATCCGAATTGTTTGCCCATGGCTTCAACAACAATAACTGTTGTGGATGACAACCCGCCGGCAATTACCTGTCCGACCGATGCTACCGTTGAACTCGATGGTACCATTACGGGTGGTTTGCTGAACGGCCAGCCCGACCTGGCAATTGTTTCCAGCGGCCCCTGTGGCGTTACGCTGGATTACACCCAGCCGGTAGGCACCGACGATTGCCCGAACCCGCTGACCCAACTGGTCGCTGGTTTTGGCGCAGCACCAAACTATTACGAATACAACGGAACCTACACCTCTGTGTGGCAGGTGACGGATAATGCCGGCCATACGGCCAGCTGTGCGTTTACGGTGGTGATCGAAGACCCGATCCCGCCGGTAATTACTTGTCCGGACGATCTGACGATCAACACCGATCCGGGTGAATGTGACGCGGCAGTGACCTACGCCCATCCATTGGGCGGCGACAACTGCCCGGGCTTTACCTTTAACCTCGTGCAGGGCCCGCAATCGGGCGACGAGTTCCCGCTTGGTGAAACCACAGTGCAATACCAGATCACCGACGACATGGGTAACACCACGACTTGCTCCTTTACGGTGATGGTGGAAGACAAGGAAAAACCCGAGATCAGCTGTCCGGACGATGTGACGGTTTACACCAGTTCAGACGGATTGGGTGATTGCGCCGGCATGGTGCCCAACTTTATTCCGGGCACGATTGCTACGGACAATTGCACCAGCCCGCTGACCAATTTTGTGCAAAGCCCGGCTGCCGGCACCTCGGTGAACGGTACGCATGGTCAGCAATTTGACATAGTAGTCACAGTGACAGATGCTGCCGGGAATGCCAATTCCTGCGAACTGGAAATTACCCTGATAGATGATGAAGCGCCGACACTTTCGCCGCCTTCTACTCCGGTTAACGTTTCCTGCGCGCAAAATGTACCGGCTATTCCGGTGCTGACGCCGGCAGATAATTGCGGCATTGGTCCGGACAACCTGGATATTGATTTTTCGGAAACAATCACGCCAGGCACTTGCCACGATCAGTTCACCCTGACGCGTACCTGGATTGTGACCGACAAAGCCGGAAATACGACCTCGCGCGTACAGGTGATCAATGTAAACGATTATTTGGCGCCAAACTGGAACCAATCCGCTCCGGCTTCGCCATTGGCTTTCCAATGTGCGGAAGACGTGCCGCCGGTACCCTTGCAAACGGCAAACGATAACTGCGGCAAACCTATTTATGTAGACTTCAACGAAGTACTCAGCCCGGGCACTTGCCATGATCAGTTCAGCATCACCCGTACCTGGACGGCTATGGATGCCTGTGGCAACGCAACCACCCGTACGCAGGTGATCAATGTGAACGATACCCAGGCGCCGGTTTGGATAACACCTGCGCCTCAGGCGAATGTTGAGGTGGAGTGCGCTGATGATGTACCGCCGCCGCCAGTACAGCTGGCGCGCGATAATTGTGCAAAACCGGTTGATATCGAATACACCGAAATCCTGAACCCCGGCGATTGCCACGATCAGTTTTCGATCCTGCGCATCTGGACGGCTGAGGATGCCTGTGGAAATCTCAGTTCCCGGACACAATTGGTTATCGTGACGGACATCAAACCACCTGTATGGATCACACCTGCTCCTACCGAGTGGATCATGCTCGAGTGTGCCGAAGATGTACCGCAAGTTGCCTGGCAGGAAGCCCGCGACAACTGCGGTGTACCCCTGGATGTGGAATATGTTGAAATTCACGAACCGGGTACCTGCCCGAACGAATTCAATATTATTCGCTATTGGACGGCTGAAGACAACTGCGGTAATTCAACCCAGCGCCAGCAGGTAATAATGGTGAAAGACGATAAGGCGCCAACCTGGCTGGAAGAAGCACCGCCATCACCCGTGAATGTTTCCTGTGCGGAAGATGTGCCGGCAGTGCCGGTTCAAACGGCTACGGACAATTGCGAACCGGTAGTTTATGTAGATTTCTCTGAAACACTTACTCAGGGTACTTGCACGAACAGCTACTCCCTGACCCGTACCTGGATTGCCATGGATGATTGTGGAAACTCAACCATGCGCCAACAGGTGATCAATGTCAGTGATACGGAAAAACCGGTGCTGACGGGTATTCCGGAGCAAGCCTCCGTGTATGTGGAATGTTCTGAAGATGTTCCGGCTGTACCGGCTGTGAGTGCCACGGATAATTGTGATGCTCCGGTGGATATAGAATTTACGGAAGTTGAAATCCCGGGTACCTGCCCGAACCAGTACCAGATTGTGCGTACCTGGACGGCAGAAGATGTCTGTGGAAACACCGATATTTTTGTGCAAACAATTACGATTTCCGATACGAAAGCGCCTACCTGGAACGAGGCTGCGCCAGAACCACTGGTGCGGGTTTCCTGCTCGGAAGATGTGCCGCCAATCCCGGCGCAAACGGCGTCGGATAATTGCGACAAACCGGTGGATCTTGAGTTTAACGAAAGCATCGCGCCGGGTACTTGTGCCAATCAGTTTAGCCTGACGCGCACCTGGACCGCTGAAGACGATTGTGGGAATATTACCACCCGGGTGCAGATTATTCAGGTAAATGATGGGGAAAAGCCCGTCTTGCACGGCTTGCCTGCGGACGCTCTGGTACAGGTGGAATGTGCGGATGCCGTTCCGGGTGTTCCGGTGGTAACGGCAACGGACAACTGTGCCGAACCAATTGCCCCCGACTTCTCGGAAGTGGAAGTGCCTGGCGCCTGCCCGAATCAGTATACGATCATCCGTACCTGGACAGCAGAAGATGACTGTGGTAATTCCACCTATTTTGTACAAACAATTATTGTAAACGATACCGAAGCGCCAGTCTTGGGGGTAACGCCGCTCGATCTGAACCTGGATTGTATCGAAGACGTGCCGGCCGCACCGGCCCAGTGGGCTACGGACAATTGCGGGGTGGTATTTATCGATTTCTCGGAATCGGCCGATCCAGGCCCGGCGAGTTGCCCGAACAGCACGGTGATTACCCGTTTGTGGATTGCTTCCGACCTTTGTGGTAATACTTCGTCCTGGTGGCAAACCATTACCGTGCAAGACTTGGAACCGCCGGTGTTGGCAGTCACGCCGATTGATTTCACCGTTGAATGTTCGGATGATGTGCCCCTTGCGCCGAACCAATCGGCTACGGATAACTGTGGTGTGGTCAACGTTGACTTTGCTGAGTTCGTTCAGCCGGGAGGCTGCGAAAACCAGTATGTCATCGCCCGCCGCTGGATTGCCACCGACCTCTGCGGCAATGCCGACGAACACTGGCAATTTATTACGGTTTACGACGACAAGGATCCCGTGCTCCCGACCAGACCGCTGGATATCCGCGTGGAGTGCGCGGAGGATGTGCCAAATGCACCCGTCCAGATTGCGACCGATAATTGCGGGATTGTTTTCACCGATTTTTCGGAAGAGATCCAGCCCGGCAATTGCCCCAATCAGTACGTGATCGTACGCGGTTGGGTGGCTACTGACCTTTGTGGCAATTCCGATGAACACTGGCAATACATAACAGTGGATGATTCCAAACCACCGGTATTGCTTGGGTTGCCAGATGCGGCTGTCTTTGTCGACTGTTCGGAAGATGTACCGGGAGTTCCGGTTGTTACGGCAGTTGATAATTGTGCTGCACCGGTTGATATCGAATTTAGCGAAGTGGAAATTCCGGGCACTTGTGCCAACCAGTACATCATCATGCGCACCTGGAGTGCCGAGGATGTCTGCGGAAATTCCGCCCGGTTCGTCCAGACTATCGTGGTGAGCGATACGGAAGTGCCGGTGTTAATTGGGCTGCCTGCAGATGCCGTGGTCAATATCGTATGTTCCGAAGACATGCCGGCGGTTCCGGTTGTTACGGCAACAGATAACTGTAGCGTGCCATTCATGGTTGATTTCAGCGAAGTTATTATTCCGGGCACCTGCCCGAACCAGTATTCGGTTACGCGGACCTGGAGTGTTCATGATGACTGCGGCAACGCGACGAGTTTTGTGCAAACGATCAACGTCAGCGACACGGAAGCCCCTGTGCTGCTTGGGCTGCCTGCCGACGCTGTAGTGAACGTGGAATGTTCTGAAAATGTGCCTGCTGTTCCAATGGTACTGGCAACAGATAATTGCGATGTTCCCTTCCTGGCTACCTTTAGTGAAGTCGAAATCCCGGGCACCTGTCCGAACCAGTACAGCATCACGCGTACCTGGACGGCGCAGGATGATTGCGGCAACTCGACGAGTTTTGTGCAAACGATCACGGTGAGCGACACGGAAGCGCCCGTTTTATCGGGTCTGCCGACCGACGCCGTGGTGAACGTGGAATGTTCGGAAGATGTGCCGGCAGTACCGGTGGTTACGGCCACTGACAACTGCCAGGCGCCTATCGTGGTTGACTTCTCGGAAGTTGAAATTCCGGGTACCTGCCCGAACCAGTATGCGATTACGCGTACCTGGACAGCACAGGATGACTGCGGCAACGCGACCAGTTTTGTGCAAACGATCAACATAAGCGATACGGAAGCACCCGTGCTGAGTGGTTTACCTGCAGCAGAAGTCAATGTGGAATGTTCGGAAGATGTGCCGGCCATGGCACAACCAACTGCCACAGACAACTGCGGCGCACCGGTGGATCTGGAATTTTCGGAGAAAGTAGTTCCGGGTACCTGCCCGAACCAATACAGTGTGGTGCGCACCTGGACGGCTGAAGACGCCTGTGGCAACGCCACAAGTTTTGTGCAAACGATCAACGTAAGCGATACGGAAGCACCTGTGCTTTCCGGCCTCCCGGCAACAGCAACCATGCAGGTTTCCTGTGCGGATGACGTACCGGCTGTTCCGGCGGTCAGTGCTACCGACAACTGCCAGGCGCCCATCGTGGTGGACTTCAGCGAAGTGGAGATTCCGGGTTCCTGCCCGAACCAGTACAGCATTACGCGTACCTGGAGTGCTCAGGATGACTGCGGCAACGCCACTTCCTTTGTGCAGACGATTATTATAAACGACGACATTGCGCCGCTGATGAGCTGCCCGGCTCCTGCTACTGCCCAGTGCAGTGTAGACGAGGTGCCGGTGTACGACAACCTGGCCGAGTTTAACACGGCAGGCGGTACAGCGAGCGATAATTGTGGCCTTGATGCCGGTACGTTTGGGCTGTTTAGCCAAACACAGGCAGGTAATGTTTATACCAGAACGTATACGATTTCGGATGCTTGTGGAAACAATGCTACCTGTACCCAAACGATCACGGTGCTGGATACCGAAGCGCCGACGTTTGTGAACTGCCCGGCCAATATTACTGTCGGAAACGATGTGGATAAATGCGGCGCCAACGTGGTCTTCTCCACGCCAATCGCTGAAGACAACTGCGATATCGTGACGGTTACACAAACGGCGGGTTTGCCGAGCGGCAGCCTGTTCCCGGTTGGTCAAACGGCGATCACCTTCACCGCAACCGATCCGACAGGCAACACTGTAACCTGCGCCTTTGTAATTGAAGTGATGGATATGCAAACGCCAACGGCGGTTTGTACGGATTTGACTGTTGACCTGGATAATGCCGGTCTGGCTGCTATTTCTGCCAACCAAATTGGTGGAAACAGTACAGACAACTGCCCGGGCACCCTGAGCCTTGCACTAAGCGCAACGAATTTCAATTGCGCAAACGTCGGTGCAAACAGTGTGACCCTCACGGCAACAGATGGCGCCGGAAACAGCGCAATCTGTGTGGCTACGGTAACGGTGCGCGACCTGATTCCGCCCACCTTCACCTGTCCTGCTACACAAACACTAAACTCCTGCGACGCCCTGGTACCCGATCTGGTGGCCCTGATCACGGATGCTGCGGACAACTGCGGTGTAGCGACGATCGTGCAAAACCCGGTAGCGGGCACCGATTTCGGCAATGCCAGCGGTCAGTCTGTCAACGTGACGATAACGGTAACGGATGTCAACGGCAATGTGGCCACCTGTGTGGTGCCGGTGTCGATTGTGGACAACGTAGCACCGGTCTTCACGAACTGCCCGACGACGATGGTGATGGTTGCCAACGATGTGGACAAGTGCAGCGGCAAGTTGAACTGGTCGATTCCGGTGGCTACGGACAACTGCACCCTGACATCCATTGTGCAAATTGCAGGCCCGGCCTCGGGCACAGCCGTACCGGTTGGCCAGCCGCAAACGGTGACCTACCGCGCCTTCGACGCCGCGGGCAACTCCTCCACCTGCGCCTTCCAGGTCCAGGTAGTGGATACGCAAATACCGAACATCGACGACGACATCGTGATGCCGGCTAATGTAACGGTGGAATGCAACAACGTTCCTGCCCCGTACGTGCTGACCAACGATGATGTGAACGATAACTGTACGGCTTCTGAAGACCTGGTGATTGTGTTCACGGAAGTGCGCACCGACGGCGACTGTCCGTTCAACTACGTGCTCACCCGCACCTGGACGATCACCGACGAAGCAGGCAACCAACGCAAGCACGTTCAGAAGATCACGGTACGCGATACCACAGCGCCAACGGCAGTCTGCCAGAACGCTACGGTAACACTGGATAAAACCGGCAACATCACGATCACGGCAGCACAGATCAACAACGGCTCTACGGACAACTGTTCGCTGGCGGCCAACCTGACGCTGAGTGTGAGCCCAAGCGCATTCACTTGCGCGAATCTGGGTCCGAACGTGGTAACGCTGACGGTGACGGATGAATGCGGCAACAGCGCAACCTGCACGGCCACGGTAACAGTGGAAGAAGGCATTGCGCCTTGTGATCCGCAGTTCAATGCCGTGACGACTTGCATGAACAACGCGACAAACCAGGATAACGGCCAGTTTATGGACGTGATCACGGTGAAAGCCCTGTCGGGTCAAACCTGGACACTGACGGCCAATACGGGTTTGTATTCTGTAAACAGTGCTGCGCCACCGGTAGCGCCACAAGCGCTTGGCACGGGCATGGTACTCACGATGGGTAACAATGACGGCATCGACAACGACGGTGACGGCCAGACAGATGAAGCCGACGAGATGGTGTACTACACGCTCAAAGGCTTGCATGTGGAAGGCGTAGGCTACCAGGTCACGTTGACCAACAACCTGGGCCAGGTGGGTACGATCGCCAACAAAGCGTACTACCCGTCGCCGTACTTCACGAATCTGGAAGATCCGTTCTGTATTGAAACACCGCCCTTCACCATCGAGGTAGGCGAGTACAACAATGCACAGGGCGTGGTCACGCAGATCACGGTGAACGGCGTAGTGACGAGCACGTTTGACGCTGGCGCTTTGGGCATCGGTTTCCACACGGTGACGGCTACCTTCGATGCGGGCAGCGCAACAACCAATTTGGTGATCAATGGCCAGTTGGTGGGTGGCACGAATGCGGAAGCACAAGCCGACCCGGGTTGCCAGCAAACGATCACGAAGGTGGTACAGATCGTAGGCACCCCGACGACCATCGTGTGTAACGACCTGGTGCACCTGTCACTGGATGCGGATTGTGTGGAAGATGTGAACCCGGACGACGTATTGGAAGGCAGTTACGGCTGCTTCGACGACTACTCGGTGGTGATCACCTACCCGGCCGGTACGAACAGTTACAACCCGCCGAACCGGGTGGATGCCACACATATCGGCAAGACGCTGAACTACAGCCTGGTGCACGCCATCAGCGGCAATGTCTGCTGGGGCCAGATCAAAGTGGAAGACAAACAGGCGCCGAAGCTGAGCTGCCCTGCGGATATCACGATCGCCTGCTCGGAATCGACAGACGTGACACACACAGGCAACGTAGGCATCGAGGATTGCAGCGCCACAACGACGCAGATCGACGACGAAGTGCAGGACATGGGCAAGTGCAGTGACCCGCGCTCGATCATCACACGCACGTTCTTCGTGACGGATACCTGGGGCAACCAGGCCGCTTGCACGCAGACGATCACGGTGATTCCGTTCGACCTGAACGATGTGCTGTTCCCCGCCGATGTGACGGTGAACTGCGAAACGACCTACGGCAACCCGGCAGCCACTGCGCCCACGAGCACCGGCGCGCCGAGCCTGAACGGCGCCTCGATCGTCGGCAGTGTGCTGTGCGATGCGAAGGTGAACTTCACGGATACGCATTATGACGGTTGTGCAGGCACGTATTCGATCCTGCGGACCTGGAGTGTGCTGAGCGATTGTTTGCCCGTAGGGCCGAACAACCCGCGCACGTACGTGCAGCGCATCACGGTGGAAGACGTTACGGGCCCGCAGTTTGCCTGCCCGGGCGATGTGACGGTATCGGTTGATCCGTTCAACTGCTGTGCGACGGCAGCCCTGCCGGACATGATCGTGTCGGAAGGCTGTTCGAACATCACGGATTTGGAAGCCAAAGTGACGGGCATCGATCCGAATACGGGCAATGTGATCACCTTCACGGTGTCCGGCCATCTGGCCGACTTCCCGGGTAACAACCACTGGGATCCGGATACCCTGGCCGTGTTCAACTACACGCAATGCCTGCCGATGGGCACCTACACGGTGCGCTACACGGCGGCTGACGGTTGCGGCAACACCTCGAGTTGCGAGTTCCAGATGACGGTAGCCGACCTGGTACCGCCGGTATCGGCCTGTGATGAGTTCACGCAGGTGGCCCTTGGCGGCAACGGCGAAGCCCTCATCAATGCCTCGACCTTCGACGACGGTTCGTACGACAACTGCGCGCCGGTTGAGTTCAAGGCACGCCGGATGAACGACAACGATTGCCAGGACAGCGACTTCTTCTACGACCAGGTGAAGTTCTGCTGCGACGATGTGAACGATACGATCACGGTAGTCTTCCGCGTGTACGACGTGGATGTACAACCGGGAGCGGTTGGTCTGGACGAATACGAAGGCCACTACAACGACTGCATGGTGCAGGTGTTTGTGGAAGACAAGATCAAGCCGATCTGTAATGCACCGGCCAACGTGACGGTGTCTTGCGAGAACTTCGATCCGAGTCTGTGGGCCTACGGTACGGCCACGGCAACCGACAACTGCTGCATCGATACGATTACGACGACGGCGAACTACGCGTTCTTTGATACGCTGTGCTCGAAAGGCACGATCACACGGACCTTCCGCGCCTTTGACTGCGGTGGCCAGTCGAGCCAGTGCACGCAGCGCATATTTGTAAACTACGAACAGGATTACTGGGTACGCTTCCCGAACGACGTGATCATCACGGTTTGCGACGGCACGGGCAACTACGGTGAACCGAGCTTTAGCGGTGAAGATTGCGAGTTGTTCGGCGTATCGTTTGAAGACGAGATCTTCACAGTGGTACCCGACGCCTGCTTCAAGATCGAGCGGACGTGGACGATCATCAACTGGTGCACCTACAGCCCGAACGTGG
Organism: Lewinellaceae bacterium; assembly: GCA_020636075.1. Classification (GTDB taxonomy): domain Bacteria; phylum Bacteroidota; class Bacteroidia; order Chitinophagales; family Saprospiraceae; genus M3007. The sequence goes on from JACJYO010000006.1 coordinate 303,898, forward strand.
GCTGTGTGACGATACCGAACCCGAACCCGAACGCGACGACGAACAACCCGGCCAACCTGGTGGGTCCGACGATCGCACCGGCGGGTACGCCGCTGCCCTGGACGCCGACGAACGTGAAGGTGAACCCGAGTGATCCGCAGCCGCTGAATTACTCGGTGTTCTACCACGGCGGTACGTATACGGATTACACGACGGGTCAGCAGATCACGGTGCCGGGTATTGCCGGGGTGAACTGCTTCAAGTACAAGCAGATCATCAAGATTATCGATTCGGAGAAACCGGTAGTGGAGAACTGTCCGGCCAGCCCGCTTGAAGTTTGCGACCTGACGGCCAACGACGGCAACTTGTGGAACCAGCCGTACTGGTACGACAGCCAGACGCAGAGCCACAATTTGTGCGAAGCGCCGACAGACCTGAGCATCGTGGCTACGGACTTGTGCTCGGGAGCGAACGTGACGGTGCGCTACCTGTTGTTCCTGGACCTGGACGGCGACGGTGTGATGGAAACGGTGGTATCGAGCAGCAACCTGCCGGGGTACAACAATGTGCAGTTTGGCAATGCGGTGAACCCGAACTTTGCGGGCGGCGAATCGCGCGCCTTCGACGGGCGCCCGGTAGCGGCCAACCAGAAATACGGATTTGCCTTGCAAACCACGACAAGTGGTTCGAAGAAGACAGCCAGTGTGCGCTGGAACACACTCCAGCAGCCGGGCACGTACAGCATACCGGAGTTGCCCTACGGCAAGCACAAGATCAAGTGGATTGTGGAAGACGGCTGTGGCAACGAGACGGTGTGCGAGTACAGCTTCGAGGTGAAAGATTGCAAGAAACCGACGGTGGTTTGCATCAACGGCCTGAGTGTGAACATCATGCCAACGCAGGTGATCAGCCTGTGGGCTGCGGACTTCCTGCAGTACACGGAAGACAACTGCACGCCGGCGGACAAGATCGTTACCGCGATCCGTAAGTCGGGTACGGCCCCGCCGCAGGCGGGGTTCCCGCTCAATCCGGACGGTACCCCGCAGACGAGCGTGACATTTGATTGCAACGAAACGGGCACGCAGTTCGTAGAGTTGTGGTCGCGCGATCTGGCGGGCAATGCGGACTACTGCGAGACGTATGTGATCGTGCAGGATCCCAACGGGTTCTGTGGCAACGACCACGGTGTGGTGGCCGGCGCCTTGAAAACGGAGTTGTCTGACGGGCTGGAAGATGCGGAGGTAGAACTGAGCGGATCACACCCGGCACTGCCGCCGAGCACGCTGTTCAACACATCGAATATCGATGGTGCTTATTTGTTCAGCGGCATACCGTTCCTGGGCAACTACACGGTGACGCCGGTGAAAGACAACGATGCGTTGAACGGGGTGTCGACCTTTGACCTGGTGTTGATCAACAAGCACATCCTGGGCCTTGAGCCGCTGAACAGTCCGTACAAGATGATCGCTGCGGATGCGAACAACAGCCGTTCGATCACGACCTTCGACATTGTTGAGTTGCGCAAGTTGATCCTGGGGCTGTACACGGAATTGCCGAACAACACGTCGTGGCGTTTTGTGGATGCCGACTTTGGCTTCCCCGACCCGGCGAACCCCTTCCAGACGATCTTCCCGGAAACGAAGCAGATCGCGGATATGCAGGCGAGCCAGTTGGGTCAGGATTTTGTCTCGGTGAAAGTGGGCGATGTGAACGGCAACGCGGTGACCAACAGTCTGATGAGTGTGGAAGACCGGACGGTGGGTGAGTTGCTCTTCGACGTAACGCCGACTGGTAGTCGGCGGGAAATCCAGGCTGGTGAAGTGTTCACGGTAACGTTCCGCGCCGCGGAAAAAGTGAAAGGTTACCAGTTCACGCTCCAGTACCCGGATCTGGAAATTGTGGATGTTACGCCGGGAGCAGACATGACGCTGAGCAACTTCGGAATCTTCAACGACAAGCACAGCCTGACCACGTCGTTCGACAACGAGCGGGTGCAGGGTGAATTTGCGGTGACCTTCCGGGCACACAAGGCCGGCGCGTTGAGCCGGATGCTGAATGTGTCGGGTCAGATCACGAAGGCAGAGGCTTACGAGGCTAACGAGCAGTTGTCCATCGCGCTGCGCTTCAGCGGTCAGAACGGACCGGTGATTGCGGGCCAGGGCTTCGAGTTGTACCAGAACCAGCCCAACCCGTGGACGCACCGTACGCAGATCGGCTTCTACCTGCCGGAGGCGACGGAAGCCACGCTGACGGTATACGATGAAACGGGCCGCTTGCTCTACGGAACAACAGGCGACTTTGGCCGGGGCTACAATGCCTTCACGCTGGATCGCGCCTTGTTAGAAACGACCGGTATCCTGTACTACAAGGTGGAAACGCCCACGGATAGTGCAGTGCGCAAGATGCTGCAAGTGAAGTAAGACGAACCTCTGGTTCGTCGCGAACCGGAGGTTCGCGGTACACACACGCTGCCCCGTTCCGGATTAAGGAACGGGGCAGCAAAAAGTGAACTAAGCGATTAAAGCGCTTGCTGCCTGAGCATGTGCTATTTTCATGAGATCAGCTAAGGGCAGCCCAAAAGTGGGCTGCTTTTTTACTTTTGGCAGTTGTTTTGCCGGAAAAAACTACCCATTCCGGAACTGTTTAATTTTTTGAACAACACCAGTTGGATGGGTCTATGAACCGTGAAATTTTAAAACGAGATTAAAATTTACGGTTGAAGAAATAAATCCTGAACATATTGTTAGAGTTTCACCTTGACGAATTTACCTTTGTAAATTCAAATTCATTTAATCCGAATTAATCTCATGATTGCGTTAAAATCAGGCAAAAACGTGCGTTAGGAAATTTACAATTAAACCAACGCAGATTCCGCTTACCTGGCCTGATCCACAATTCAAGGGATCATTTGTGTTTCCAGATTTTATAAGGCTATCCGGGCTTCGGTCCGATTCAGATGTTTGGTCTTGTTGACCGGGCATAATCAATTAGTTGCAAACGCCGTTCGCTCACCCGTCCGGCGAGTGGCTTTTATAAACGGGAGCAGTTTGGCTGTTCCCGGGCATTCAATTAATCTGGAACACAAATTTGTCTCATGAAAAAAAATCTTACCACGCTTGCGCGCAACGTACAGCAGCTAAAACGAACCAGTTTTATGCTCCTGTTGCTCAGCCTGCTTTTCACCACCAGAGCGCTCAGTCAAAAAGCAGATGGCTTGCAGGAATTGGGCGATCTCACCAGTCAGGACTGGAAACCAACGCCTGATCTGAACGCAGCCATTGCCACCGAACAGGTCAAAATAAATAGCATGTTGGCAGCACCTGCCTTGCCTGCCACTGACCGTTCCCTGTTTCTGTGTTACCAGCGTATGCTGAGCTATGTACAGGCGGAAATTACGGGAGGTAATGCCGTTGATGCTGCTATTCTGAGCAGCTATGAAAAAGTATTGGTTGATGCCGCTACCGAGCCGGATCTGAAGCAACTACCTCTACATGGTTTGTCGGCAATGTTGCCCGAGCTATTGGAGGCGCTTACCGCATTACCGGTCGCCGCTCCCGCTCAGGCAAACTAAGTTCAATACCTGGAACGGATAAGTGCCGGTGCCAGGAAAGGCAATGTTTGTCCAATCTCCCGTTTTTAAAATCATTTTATTCCGGTTCATTATAAACTCATGGAAATGAACAATCTGTACAACTTGCGCTCGACTTCGATCGCGAATAAAAAAACGACAACCCGGCTGGTGTGCACTTTGGTACTGGCCGGTATTACTGCCTTAACGGCGCTCTTTAATACACTTCAGGCCCAGACTACACTTATCTCCAGCACCGGAGACGGTGGTTTCGAGAACGGCAGCACCTTTGCTTCCAACGGCTGGACGCTCCTGAATGGCACCGGGGTTACCAATCAGTGGTTTCTTGGCACAGTGCCCGCGGGTTTTACCAATCAATGTGCCTATGTCTCGAATGACAACGGAACTTCCTGGTCGTACACCAATACGACTGTTTCGGTTGTTCATTTTTACCGCGACGTAACCTTCCCTGCCGGGGAAACCAGTATCCAGCTCAACTTTGATTGGCAGGCACTTGGCGAAACCGGAAGCTGGGACGTACTCATGGTAAGCCTCGCACCGACGACCTACACCCCGGTTGCGGGCACCACTTCGCTTGGTACCGGTGGTTTGGCTGCTCCGGCTGTGACCGTCACACAACTTTGGAATGTCGGCTCTGTCCAGGCTGCCAATATTTCCATTCCGGGTGCTCTGGTAGGCAACTGTTCGTCGCCGGTAACCTTGCGGCTAATCTTTACCTGGAAAAACGATGGCAGCGGAGGTACCCCGCCACCTGCTGCGATCGATAATATCAATCTTACTGCTCAAGCCGGCAGCGCACCGCTCAATGGCACATTTTCGGTAGGTCCAACCGGCGACTACACCACCTTGGGTGCTGCTACTGCCGACCTGGCTGCCAAAGGCGCCAGCGGCCCGGTGGTATTTGAACTTCAATCCACCTATACCAGTGCAGGTGAAACATATCCGATCGTTCTCGGCCCCTACTGTAACGCCAGTTCAGTCAATACGGCAACGATCCGCCCGGCCGCAGGCGCCAGCGCACTGTCGATTAGCGGCAGCAACGCAGGTCCGGCTATCGATTTTAACAGCGGCAACTGGTACCGGATCGATGGTCGCCCGGGAGGAGCAGGCAGTGCGAAAGAATTGACCATTGCCAATACCAGCACCTCCGGGCAAGCGATCCGTTTTATCAATGATGGCTCCAACAATATTGTCCGTTACTGCGATGTCCGCGGTGTGAACACGTCGACAACCAGCGGTGTAATCCTTTTCAGCACGACTACCTTTCCCAATGGCAACAGCAATAATGCCATTGAAAATTGCGACATTCACGAAGGCGCCACCACGCCGGTTAACTGTATTTACGGTTCCGGGACTTCGTCGACCACAGCGACCTACAATAGCAACAATACCATTGCCAACAACAATATTTTTAACTATTACCACGCTACCAGCAGCCATAACGGGATCAGCCTGACGACAGCCAATACGGGCTACACGATTACCGGAAACAGCTTTTACCAAACGGTTAGTCGCGCTACTTCCGGCACGGTATCGGCGATTTTGCTCAGCAGTTCGTTGAATAACGGCTTTTCGATCACCAACAATACGATTGGTGGCATGGCGCCCAATGCCGGTGGTAGCCCACTTACGTATACGGGCGGCGCGATATTCCGCGGGTTTCAGATCACGGTCGGCACCCTGGCCACGACCATGATCGAGAACAATACTTTTCAAAATATTTCAGTAACCTCCACCAGCACCTCTGCGGCACAGTCGTTGGTCTCCTTGCTCACCGGCCGCATCAACTGCAACAATAACAACATTGGCAGCCAGTCGGCTACCGGCAATATCGTGTTCAGTTTATCCGGCTCGGCAGCACGGCTCCAGGCAATCCTGGCCGGCACCGGAACACCGGAGCTCATGACGATCAATGGCAACACCATCGGCGGTATGGCGCTCATGATTACCGGCGCCCCGGCAACGGTACCTGCGTTTTTTGTGATTTCGGTGCAGGGCACGACTGCCGGGCATGGTTACACTTGCAATGGCAACGTGATTGGCAGCCCTACAGTACCCAACAGCATCACTTCGGATGCCAACGGCAACCTGGCGGGCCTGATCACTTTTTCCAATGCACTCGACCAGAGCTATCAAAATAACATCTTTCAAAACCTGACGAACACCAGCACCGGTACAGGCGCCAGCGTGAACGGAATGCTTTTGCAGGGTTCAGGTACCAGCCCGGCTTTCCTGGGCACCTTCACGGCGGTTGGCAACACGATCCGGAACCTGACGACCAGCAGTGCGTCAACAACATTTGTGTCGGCGGTTGGTATGTCGGTCAGTGGTACGGCCCAAGCTGCGGGCAGCAACCTGGTCAGTCAGAACACCCTGCATTCCATTGCGAACATCAACCCAACGGCATCCACACTGGCCATTGCTGCGTTGTTCAATGTGCCTACGGCAATTCAGACTACCGTATCGCGCAACTTTATCCACAGCGTTACCCTGGCTACAACGGCCACGACAGGTGTTATCCGCGGCATCCAGATCAATGGTGGTAATGCTACCTACCAGAATAATATGGTCCGCATGGGGATCAATCCCGATGGAACAGACATCACCACGGGTTATGCCATAACGGGGATTACCGAAGCCGGTACATCGGCCAGCGCCATTTACCACAACAGCGTGTATGTGGGCGGCTCGGGCGTGGCTAACGGGACCAGCAACACTTTTGCGTTTACCAGTGGCTCTACAGCTGCCGGTAGAAATTACCGCAACAACATTTTTGTAAATGCCCGCTCCAACGGCGCCAGTACCGGAAAACATTACGCGATCAGCGTTGCGGGCGCCACGCCCAATCCGGCAGGTCTTATTTCCGAGTATAACCTGCTGCTCGCCAGCGGCACCGGCGGCGTTACCGGGTTGTTCAACGCCACCGATCAACCCACGATCGCCGACTGGCGCACGGCTACCGGCAACGACTGGAACAGCATTGCAGCAAACCCGCTGTTTGTCAACCCGGCCGGTTCGACTACAACGCTGGATTTGCACATCCAACCTGCCAGCCCGACTCCGGTTGAAGGCGCCGGCGCTTTGATTGCCGCTGTGGCGGATGATTTTGACGGACAAACCCGGGGTAGCCTGACGCCGTCTGATCTTGGCGCCGATGGTGGGAACTTTTTGAGCAACGATATTTCAGCGCCGGGCATCAGCTATACCTTTCTGACCAGCAGCTGCGGGTCCGGCAATATTCCGTTAAGCAATGTGGCGATCACCGATGCCAGCGGCGTACCTACAGCCGGCGCGCTAGTGCCGCGTGTGTACTACCGCAAGGGTGCAGGCAGCTGGTTTTCTCAACCTGGCTCGCTTGCCAGTGGCACGGGAACGAACGGCTTGTGGGACTTTACGATTGTTGCCGCCGATATGGGCGGTATTGGAGCAGGTGACGTCATTTCGTACTATGTTATTGCCCAGGATGTGATGGGAACGCCGAATATCGGCTCCTTCCTTGGCGGTGTAGCCGCGACGGATGTAAACACGGTCACCACCCACCCGGCTGCTACCGCTTCCGTTGGTGTGTTGGGCGCTTTGTCCGGTACCTATACTGTAGGTGCTGCAGGCGACTTCCCGACGCTGACGGCTGCCGTGGCTGCATACAACGGCGGTTGTGTGAACGGGCCGGTGGTGTTCAGCCTGATCGATGCCAGCTATCCAGGGGAAACATTCCCCATTGTCATCAATCCGGTTTTTGGCGCCAGTGCCGTAAACACACTGACGATCCGCCCGGCAGCCGGTAACACGGCCAGCATTTCCGGAACCTCAGCGAGCTGTTTGATCAACCTGAATGGCGCCGATTATGTAATTATCGACGGCTCTAATTCCGGGGGCGCAGACCGTAGTCTTACGCTTTCCAACAGTTCTACAGCTGCTGCTACGGCGGTTGTTTGCGTAACCAATCCAGGCTCCGGCTCCGGCGCTACCAACAACACCATTAAAAACTGCAACCTGGCAGCCGGTAGCAATACTGCGGTTACCACGTTCGGTATTTTTGTTGGTGGCACGACGCTGTCCTCCTCCGGTACCGGCAACGACAACGACAACCTGACGATTCAGAACAATGCTATTTCCAAGGCATATTACGGCATTTATGCTGCCGCTACCTCGGCCGGCATGAACGACAACCTGGTTATTACGGAAAACAGCATCGGCTCAAATGCCGGCGCTACAGAACAGATTGGCCAGCGCGGGATTAACATTGTTCAGGCAAACAATGCTTCTATTACCGGCAATACCATTTACAACATTATTGGTTCGAATACCAACCCGACGGGTATTTTCATCGGCGCTGGCGTGCTCAATTCGACGGTAAATCAAAACGATATTCATAGTCTCCGTTATACAAGCACTGGCGGTTACGGCGGTAAAGGTATCGATGTGCAAACCGGTACTGCCACCAGCAACCTGACCATTTCCAACAACCTGATCACGGACCTTGGCGGTGATGGCTGGAGTGCGCTCACATCCGATGCCATTATTGGTATCCGTATTGGAACCGGCAGCACGGTAGGTGGTGTGAACGTGTACAACAACAGTGTCAATTTGTTTGGAAATTCCGACCGGGCATCTACAACGACGCTTAGTGCAGCATTGTATGTTGGCGCAGGCGCCAGCAACCTGGACATCCGGAATAACATTTTTAAAAATGAAATCGTAAACAACCTGACGGCAGCCGCCAAATCGTTTGCCATCAACTCGGCTTCCGGGGCATCTGCTTTCCTGGCGATCAACAACAACGATTATTATGTTGCCGGAAGCCAGGGTGTGCTGGGCTTTCTTGGATCCGATATTCCTACGTTGGCCGGTTGGCAAACTGCTACCGGGCAGGATGGCCAGTCCGTTTCCGTTCAGCCAATCTTCGTGTCCGACGCCGACTTGCATCTGGTGACTAACGCAAACCACTGCCTTGATGGTGGTGCAGCGCCTTTGGCCGCCGTCCCGGTCGATTATGACGACCAACCCCGGAATGCGACCATGCCCGATATCGGCGGCGATGAATTCACCAACCCGGAACTGTCCCTTTCTGTGGCTGAAACCTCCGGCGCGGCGTCAAATGACGGAATTATTTGCTCTGGTGCGGCAGTGACGCTCACTGCTGCCGGCGGCGCTTCCTACGATTGGAGTACAGGCTTTAATGGAAATCCGCTTGTGATAAATCCTGCAGGTACAGCCACCTATACCGTAACGATCAATAATGGCGCCTGCACCGATCTGCTCAGCGCTACGATTACCGTTGACCCGGCGCCGCAAGCCTTTGCGGTCACCGGCGGGGGCGCCTATTGCGCTCCGGGCGCCGGCGTACCGGTAGGTCTGAGCGGTTCCGAAACGGGGGTTGACTACCAACTCCAGCGCGACGGCGGCAATACCGGCACTCCGGTAGCCGGAACAGGTGCAGCACTTGATTTTGGAAATCAAACCCTTTCGGGCAATTACTCCGTAATCGCTACGAATACTACAACCACGTGCACTGCTGCTATGCCCGGCGCAGTTGCCGTAACGGCGAATCCAACTCCGACAGCGTTCAGCGTTACCGGCGGCGGTGCGTATTGTTCCGGTGGTGCTGGCGTTGCTGTTGGCCTGAGCGGCTCAGAAAGCGGTGTGAATTACCAGTTGCAACTCAACGGTGGCAATGCCGGTGCACCGGTTGCCGGTACGGGCGCTGCCATTTCTTTTGGCAACCAAACAGCCCCCGGCAATTACACCGTAGTGGCTACCGGCTCGGCCGGTGGATGTACGGCAGATATGACGGGCTCGGCAGCGGTAACAGTTAATCAGCCGCCGATGTTGTCGCAAACTTCCGTTCAACCGAGCACTTGTGTCTCTTCGGATGGCTCCATCAACCTGACTGTTTCTGGCGGCTCAGGACCGTTTAACTATAACTGGGCGACACCAAATGGTTCCGGCCTGATCCAAGGTCAGGAAGATCAAAGTGGCCTTGGTGTGGGCACCTATTTTGTAACGGTGACTGGCAGCAATGGCTGCTCGGCGAGCTTGTCCGTTCCACTTATTGGTCCGGGCGGTTGCGATGCCTGCCCTGTGATCGCTGCCCTGGCAGCCAACCCCAACGGTGTATGCGTAAATACCGATGTCACGCTGACCGCCTCCGGCTTGTTTGATATGGGAATTACCTATGGTATTACCTTCAAATATTCCACTACGCCGTTGGCTGATCCTTATGTTGGTGGTACAGTGATTGCTACGGTGCCGAACGCCAACCTGAATGGCGGTACGATAGCCAGTACGACAACATCTTTTGCTACCGGCAATACCTACTTGATCTACGCGATTCTCGACCAGGAGCCAACTGATCCAACCTGTCGACCGGTGCAGCAAATCAGCCTGCCGGTGGTGAGCACGCCGTCGGTCGATCCGGTGGTGAACCAAACGGTGTGCAACGGCAGTGCAACGGCAGCGGTAACCTTCAGCGGCCCGGTAGCGGGTACGATTTTCAACTGGACAAATGATAACCCATCCATTGGCCTTGCTGCCAGCGGTTCGGGCGATATCGCTTCGTTTGTTGGAGTAAACAACGGTACGGCGCCGGTAACGGCAACGATCACCGTGACGCCAACGACTTCGCCAACGACAGGCGCAGTGTGTACGGGCGCATCAATTACGTTTACCATAACCGTAAACCCGGTGCCAACCGTCAATGCGGTAGCCAACCAGACCTTCTGTGCTGGTTCCGGCGTGCCGTCCATTGTATTTACGAGCAATGTTCCCGGCGCAGTCTTTAGCTGGTCGCGTACAGGAGAAGCCATCGGCCTTGGTTCAAACAGCGGCACGGGTAACGTGCCAGCATTTACAGCAACCAATGCAACGACGGCGCCGCTGACGGCAACCTTCAGCGTAGTGGCAACTTTTATCAACAACGGCGTAAGCTGCACGGGTACCCCGATCCAGTTTACCGTTACCGTAAACCCGACACCAACCGTAGCTGCCGTTTCCAACCAAACGCTTTGCAACGGCAGCGCCACTGCAGCAGTGAGCTTCAGCGGCACGGTACCGGGTACGACGTTTAGCTGGACCAACAGCGCACCGTCCATCGGCCTGGCTGCCAGCGGTTCGGGCGATATTGCTTCTTTCACAGCCACGAATACAGGCGGAGCGCCGGTAGTTGCCACCATCACGGTGACTCCGGTATTTAGCAACAACGGCGTGAACTGCTCGGGTACGCCCATCAGTTTCACGATCACTGTTAACCCGACGGCACAGGTAAACCAACCGGCAAACGTGAACACTTGCAGCGGCTCACCAACTTTGGTATCCTTTACGACCACAACGCCGGGTACGACGTACAGCTGGACCAACAGCAATACGGCTATCGGCCTGGCCGCTGGTGGCACGGGTAATATTTCCTTCACGGCAGCAACAGTTGCAACGGCAACAACTGCCACGATCACGGTTACGCCGAATTTCACCAACGGCGGTGTAAGCTGCCCCGGTACGGCACGGACCTTCACGATCACCGTGAATCCGTTGCCAACGGTCAATGCTGTTGCGGATCAAACGATGTGCAGTGGTACATCAACCACTGCGGTAACGTTTTCCGGTGCATTTGCCGGAACGGTGTATAACTGGACCAACAGCAATTCATCGATTGGTTTGGCTGCTTCCGGAACAGGTAACATACCCGCCTTTGTAACCTTAAATTCAACGACATCCGTACAAACGGCGACCATCACTGTTACACCGCAATTGACAACGGGCGGTACTACTTGTACAGGCGCCAGTACGACCTTCACGATTACCGTGTATCCATTGCCGTTGGTTAATGTTGGCGCGGATGTAACAATCTGCCAAAACCAAACTGCCAATCTGACTGCCCAACTGGGCGGCGGCGCAACAGGCGGTACGTGGAGCGGTGGAGCCGGTACTTTTGGCAATGTTAACAGCGCCACGACAACTTACACCCCGGCCCTGGGTGAATATGGAACCACCTTTACGCTGACGTTCACGAGCAACGACCCTGCAGGCCCCTGTCCGGCAGTTTCCGACGCGTTGCAAATGACCGTCAATACCTTGCCGATCGTATTTGCGGGTGAAGACGTCAAAGTGTGTCCCGGCCAAACGCTGAATCTCAGCCAGTTGGGCGCTACGATCACAGCCAATGGCAGCGGTGTAACAACCGGTACCTGGTCTACCAGTGGTACGGGTACGTTCCAGCCTGGCGCAAGTTTCCCCGGGGCAACGACTTACGTGCCCAGTGCGGCGGACTATGCAGCGGGTTTTGTAACCCTGACGCTGACAAGTGCCGATCCGGCAGGCCCATGTTCTGCGGTGTTCGATGCTGTAAAACTTGGCTTCAAAGCCAACCAGGCGGCTGTTTGCAATGACAACGTGCAGGTTTCACTGGATGGCGATGGTGTTGTCGAGATACTTCCCGACATGGTGCTGGAAGGTACCTACGACGATGAATTTTACACCGTATCGGTTTACGTAAACAACGTAAGCATTGGCAATTCGGTCAATTGCAGCCATGTGGGAAAAACTCTGCAGGTGCGTGTGACCGACATTTGCACGAATAATTACTGCTGGGGCACGATCAAAGTGGAAGACAAGTGGGCGCCAAAGCTGACCTGCTCGAACATCAATGTGATTTGCGCGGTAACGGACTTTACGCCGAGCTATTTGCAAAATGTTTTGGGCATTCAAAATGCCTACCCGGTTGTAGTGGAAAACTGCCCGCCGGCGACATTGAGCTACGTGGATGATTGGGTTAACCTGACGTGCACGGATCCGTATACAGCCCGTATTCACCGCACCTGGACGGCAGTTGACGGCAGTGGTAACCTGGGTACTTGTTTGCAAATTATCTACATCGACCGCCGGCACGTTACGGATGTGTTGTTCCCGGCTGATGTGACGATCAACTGCAATGCCAACGGTGTAAATACCACCCCGGCATCTACGGGCTCGCCATATTTGGTTGCTTTTGGTCAAAACTGGCCGCTGGGCCCAACAACGGGCACTTGCGAGTTGCAAACGGCTTACGTAGACCAGGTGCTTCCGGTATGCGACGGCACGTATAAAATTCTGCGTACCTGGACGGTTTACGACTGGTGCTTACCGACGAGCCCAACGGCTCCGGTGAACCCGGCATACTATATCCAGGTGATCAAAGTGATCGATGGCGAAGGACCGGTAATTGCCTGTCCGGCCAACCTGACGGTATCGACCGATCCGTTTAACTGTTGCGGTTCGCCGAACCTGCCGGATGTACTGGTGGAAGATGCCTGCTCGCGGGTGAACAATGCCACGGCCCGCATCGTGGTACGCGACCCGGTGACAAACCAGGTGGTGGAAACCTATGACCTCAACGGCAGCCTGCAAAATTTTGCCGGCAACAACCTTTGGGAGCCCGACACGTTGGCGGTCTATGGTTTTGCACCATGCCTGCCCTTGGGCGGCCATACGGTAACCTACACGGTGGAAGACGACTGCGGCAATACCAGCAGTTGCACGTTCCGCCTGACAATCGACGACGGTACACCGCCGGTGGCCGCCTGCGACGAATTTACGCAGGTATCGCTGGGTGTTACGGGCGAGGTATTCATTAATGCGAAAACCTTTGATGACGGTTCGTATGACAACTGTTCGGCCGTTTCCTTCAAAGCGCGCCGGATGGATTCGAATCCCTGCCAGTCGAATAACGAGTTCCACGACCAGGTTAAATTCTGCTGCAGCGATATCAACGATACCATCACGGTGATCCTGCGGGTGTACGATGTGGACATGCCGACCGGTTCGGTGTCGCTGACTTTCGAAGAAGAAAACTCAAACGAGTGCATGGTGCAGGTGTATGTGGATGACAAACTGAAACCGACCTGCGTAGCACCGGCCAACGTGACGGTAAGTTGCGAAAACTTCGACCCCAGCCTCTGGGCATACGGTTTTGCTACGTCGAGCGACAACTGCTGCGTGGATACGATCACCGCTACGAATAACTACACGTTCTTCGACACCTTGTGTTCAAAAGGCACGATCACACGGACGTTCCGCGCCTTCGACTGCGGTGGCTTGAGTTCGCAGTGCACGCAACGCGTGTTTGTAAACTATGAACAAGATTACTGGGTTAAATTCCCGAACGACGTGATCGTCACGGTTTGTAACGGCACGGGCAACTACGGCGAGCCCGAGTTTAACGGAGAAGATTGTGAATTGCTGGGCGTATCCCACGAAGACGAGATCTTCACGGTAGTGCCGGATGCCTGCTTCAAGATCGAGCGGACGTGGACGATCATCAACTGGTGTACCTACAGTCCGAACCAGGGCTGCGTGGAGGTTCCAAACCCGAACCCGAATGCTACGTCGAACAACCCGGCGAACCTGGTAGGTCCGACAATTTCCCCGTTGGGTACTCCGCAGCCGTGGACGCCGACAAACGTACGGGTGAACCCGACCGACCCGCAGACCACCAACTACTCGGTGTTCTACCATGGCGGTACGTACACGAACTACGCCACGGGCCAACAGATCACGGTACCGGGCATTGCCAACAACAACTGCTTCAAGTACAAGCAGATCATCAAGGTGATCGACGGTCAAAAGCCGGTGATTCAGTGTCCGGCCAGCCCGGTAGATGTTTGCGATTTGACGGCGAACGACCCGCAATTCTGGAACGAATCGTACTGGTATGATGCGCAAACAATGAGCCATGATTTGTGCGAAGCACCGGCGGATTTGTGCATCACGGCTACCGACTTGTGCTCAGGCTCCAATGTAACCGTTCGCTACATCCTTTTCCTGGATTTGAATGGCGACGGAGTCATGGAGACCGTGGTATCGAGCAGCAACCCGCCGGGTTACAACAATGTCCAATTCGGCAATGCACAGAACCCGAACTTCACGGGTGGCACGCCGAGCGCCTTCGATTTCCGTCCGGTACCGGCCAACCAGAAGTACGGCTTCACGATCCAGAACACGGTAAGCGGTAACAACAAGACGGCCTGTGTGCGTTGGAATACAATTCAGCAGCCGGGTAATTACGTTGTACCGCAGTTGCCTTACGGCACGCACAAGATCAAGTGGATTGTAACAGATGGTTGTGGCAACGAGGAAGTATGCGAATACACCTTTATCGTGAAAGATTGCAAGAAACCAACTGTGGTATGCATCAACGGCCTGAGTGTGAATATCATGCCGACGAAAATGATCGCACTGTGGGATACGGACTTTTTGCAATACACCGAAGATAACTGCACGCCGGCGAACAAACTGGTGACGGCTATTCGTAAATCGGGTACCGGTACGGGCTTCCCGCTGAACCCGGATGGCACACCGCAGAAGAGCGTGACCTTCACTTGCAACGAACTGGGCACCCAGTTTGTGGAATTGTGGTCGCGCGATCTGGCCGGCAATGCAGACTACTGCGAAACCTATGTGATTGTTCAAGACAATTCGAACAGTTGTTCAAATGATCACGGTACAGTGGCCGGCACGCTGAAAACGGAACAAGCAAACCCGTTGGAAGATGCTTCCGTATCGGTGAGCGGCAACCACCCGGCCTTGCCGAATGGATTGTTTGACCTGACGGATGCGCAGGGCGCCTACCAGTTGAGCGGCATTCCTTTCCTGAGCGACTTTACCGTTACGCCTTTGAAAGACAACGACCCGCTGAACGGCGTATCGACCTTTGACCTGGTGCTGATCAACAAGCACATCCTGGGCCTGGAGCCGCTGAACACGCCGTACAAAATGATCGCTGCGGATGCGAACAACAGCCGTTCGATCACGACGTTCGACATCGTAGAATTGCGGAAGTTGATCCTGGGTATTTATACCGAATTGCCCAACAACACATCCTGGCGTTTTGTGGATAGCGAATTTGCCTTCCCGCAACCGACCAATCCATTTGCCTCGATCTTCCCGGAAACAAAACAGATCGCCAATATGCAAACCAGCATGTTCGATCAGGACTTTGTAGCCGTGAAAGTGGGTGACGTGAACGGCAATGCGGTAACAAGCAGCCTGATGAGCACGGAAGACCGCACAGCGGGCGAACTCCTGTTCGATGTAACGCCGACTGGTAGTCGGCAGGAAGTCAAAGCAGGCGAAGTATTCACGGTGAATTTCCGCGCCGCGGAAAAAGTGAGCGGCTACCAATTCACCCTCCAGTTCCCGAATTTGGAGGTAGTTGAAGTTGCACCAGGCGCAGAAATGACCACGACGAACTTCGGCGTATTCAACGACAAGCACAGCCTGACGACCTCGTTTGACAACGAGCGCGTGGAGGGTGAATTTTCGGTGACCTTCCGGGCGAAAAATGCGGGTGCTTTGCGCGAGATGCTGAAAGTATCGAGCCAGATCACGAAGGCGGAAGGATACAAAGCAAATGAGCAGTTGGCCATTGCGCTGCGCTTCAACGGCGACCAGCCGACGATCGTGGGTCAGGGCTTTGAACTGTATCAAAACCAGCCGAACCCCTGGGTACACCATACGCAGATCGGCTTTTACCTGCCGGAAGCCAGTGAGGCAACCTTGACGGTATTTGACGAAGCGGGCCGTGTGTTGTACGGCACCACAGGCGATTTTGGCAAAGGATACAATGCCTTTACCCTGGATCGGGCTGTGCTGAACACGACGGGTGTCCTGTTTTACAAGGTAGAAACGGCAACGGATAGTGCGGTGAAAACAATGATTCAGGTGAAGTAAACCGAACCTCTGGTTCGTCGCGAACCGGAGGTTCGCGGTACGCCGCCCTGTTTCCCGTAGATTTGGGAGACAGGGCGGTTTTTTTTGTATTGATCCGACATATTAATGCCAATTGCTAAAATCTTACAATTGAAACAAACACCATTAATTTAGAGTTTGGACCGGTTTTTGACTCAAAAAATTGCTAAAAAATTACTTTTACGCACCATGGGGTTGCTCGTGGATATTTGGTTAAAATAAATATTTGATCTACCTAATACCACATATCGAAGTGCGCAACTTACATTTGCGTTTAATATCTTTTTAATCTTTGAGTATCTTATTTTAATAATCTCATGACTGCTTAGGCAGCGACTAGTACTTTTTAGGTTTCCGGTACCAAGTTTTCTGTACCTCTCCGGTGCATTCCCGTGCATTCAAAGTCTTGTCTTTTCCAAAGGAGTCTATCGTTCCAGAATTAAGGTTGATTTGTTAAAAATCGAGCCCTTTTTCCTGTTTGCCCTAATGCATAGAGGTGATGGTTTGATTGTAGAATTGCTATCCTGCTTTTATAAGCAGCGATGGTTTTTGTCATAATAATCCATTTTGTAGTTTATTTTTCTAATACAAACTCATGAAAATGAACAAGTTCTACTCCTTTACTTCGTTCTCGTCTACCCTGAATCAAATTTTTTTATTGCGGAAAAAACGTGCAACCGGCATATTGCTGGGTAGCCTTTTTTTAGCGACAATGATGCAGGCGCAGGTAAACGTCACCGCTACTGGTGGCACCTTGAACGCTTCGTATGGAACCCTTAGTGCCGCTGTGACGGCCATCAACGGAGGGATTCATACCGGTACCATCACGGTCGATGTGATGGCCGGCCATACGGAAACACTCACCGCCCGGATCGATCTTACCGCAACGGGCACCATGGCCAACCCAATCACCATCCAGAAAAGCGGCGCCGGGGCCAATCCCTTGCTGACTGCTTATGCCGGGACAAACACACCGACCAGCGCCGAGCGCGACGGTATGTTCAGCCTTTCCGGTAGCGACTGGGTAACCATCGACGGGATTGACCTGCAGGAGGCTGCGGGCAACGCCGATGCAACTGCGCAAATGGAGTATGGATATGGCTTGTTCAAAAATTCGGACACCGACGGTTGTCAGAACAACACCATAAAAAACTGTACGGTCACGCTAAACCGCGACAATATCGCGACCTGGACTGGTAGCGGTTATATCGGCTCCGTTGGTATAATGGTGGCCAACTGTACTGCAACTGCCAATACAAACATCACGGTAACGGCACCCAGTGGCTCCAACTCGTTCAACAAGTTTTACAGCAATACCATCCAAAACTGTAACGCAGGTATTGCCCTTGATGGTTATGCCGCGGCTACGCCATTTGATCTGGGCGACACAAGCAACGACGTAGGTGGCGCCATGAATAGCACGGGAAATACTGTCCTGAATTTCGGTGGAGGTGCTGGTTCAACGTTGAACTCTTCGGGTATTTATTCATCGAGCCAATGGGATTACAACTGTTCTTACAATACAATTAATAACAACGACGGCGCCGGTGTAAACCACCCAAGTATTTTGCGTGGCATTTATATGGACGCTTCTGTTAGTGCCAGCAGCACCTGTAATTTCAACAATATTACGATCCATGGTGGGGCAACTACCAGTCAGTTGAGTTTTATCCAAAACACTTCGGGTTCTACACCAGCGGGTAATACAGTTAATATAAAAAATAACACCTGTACGGGTGATTACCTGACGGCAACTACCGGTGTGTTTTATGGCATTTATAATAACGCCACTCCGGCTTTTGCCAACATTGAAAATAACACGATTTCCAACGTTATGTACGGCGGTCTTGGCCAAACCGGTACAGGTGCAAACTACATGATTTACCATTCGGTAAGCAATTTAGGCCTGACGTTGAATATCAAAAACAATATGGTAAGCAACTACAGTCGCTT
Source organism: Lewinellaceae bacterium (assembly GCA_020636075.1). Lineage (GTDB taxonomy): Bacteria > Bacteroidota > Bacteroidia > Chitinophagales > Saprospiraceae > M3007. The sequence continues at coordinate 322,136 of JACJYO010000006.1, forward strand.
AGGCACAACTGGCGGTACTACCATTGGTATCTATGTTTCCACCGGCACCGGGGGAATGATGGTAAATGTGGAAAACAACACCGTAGACAACCTGAGTATCGACGGTACCGGGGCAACCAGTACCATGTATGGTATTCAAACCTCTACCGGTACAATCGTTTGTAATGGCAATACGGTAACTAACCTCAATGTGTTGAAAACAACCGGTACCAGTGCCTTGTATGGCATATATAATATCGGCTCTCCGGTTGATGAAAATTTTAATAACAACGTGGTGCACGATGTTACGCACATGGGTACCGGCATCACCTATGGTATGTACACCTTCACGACAACAGGCACCCGGACGCTTTCAAACAACCTGGTGTACAACATTACTACAGGTGGCACAACGGTAGCAGGTATTAACCAGGCCAGTAGTTCGCCAAATGTTTTCAAAAATAAAGTGTACAATATTCAAAGTAACTCCAGCGGCGCCCCTACCGTTTCGGGTATCTTAATGGGCTCCCTGGGAACCGCCGGTGTCGCCAATGTATACAACAACCTGATCGGTGACCTGAAGGCGCCGAATGCAAGTTCGTCCTCGGCCACGGCACCCACTATTCGGGGTATTAATGTGACCACCACTACGACCAATTCAATGGTCAATCTTTCCTATAACACGGTCTACATCGATGCTTCGACAACTGGTGCTAATTTCGCTACAGCCGCCTTGTTCGTAACTACGTCTACTACAGCGACTACGGCTAACCTGACCTTGTTGAATAATATCTTTATCAACCGTTCAATTCCTGCAGGTACAGGTAACACGGTTGCATATCAACGTTCGAGTACGTCTCAGACAAACTACAACAGCGCTTCCAACAACAACCTGTACTACGCAGATGCACCAAGCGCTACTAACCTGATTTTCTTCGACGGTACCAACGGCAGTCAAACGCTGTCCGATTTTAAAGCAGCTGTTGCGCCTGCAGAGGGTAATTCAGTCTCTGAGAGTCTGTCATTCCTCAGCACCTCTGGCGCTTCTGCCGATTTTCTCCATGTCAATCCGGCCGTCCCAACGCAAATAGAAAGTGGTGGTATCAACGTCGCAGGTATTACCGACGACTATGACGGCGTAATCCGCCAGGGCAATGCCGGTTATGCTGGTACAGGCTCAGCGCCTGACATTGGTGCCGACGAAGGCGAGTTCATGGGCAACGACCTTTCCGGTCCTTCCATCACCTACGAATTGCTGCCCAACTCCATCTGCCTTACCCCGTATTCACTGAATGCAGATATTACCGACGCCACCGGCGTAAATACAAATGCTGGAACCAAACCGCGTTTGTGGTATAAAAAATCTACAGAGGCAAATACATTGCCGGCTACTAACACCTCTGCCGATAACGGCTGGAAATATGTGGAAGCCAGCAACAGTAGTTCGCCGTTCAATTTTACCATTGATTACAGCTTGCTGAACAGCCCGATAGCTAACGGCGATGTGATTGAATACTTTGTGGTTGCGCAGGATATTGTCATGCCGCCAAACGTAGGCACAAACATTGCCGTTTATAATGGCGGATTTGTACCAACCAGCGTCGCACTGGACGCTGCCGCCTTCCCGGTGAGCAGTGTAAATTCTTACACGATTTTAGCTGACCCGATTACGATCACGAGCTCGGCTTCGCCTAACATGATTTGCCTCAGTGGCGATGTGACGCTGACGCTCGGTGGCGACCCTGTGACCGGAGCTGACTACCAATGGGAAAGCTCGCCTGCAGGTGCAAATACCTGGGGGCCGATTGTTGGCGCCAATACTGCTACGTATACCGTTTCTGGAGTGTCCTCCTCGACTGACTTCCGTTGTGTTGTTAGTTGCGGTGGTACGCCGATTACTGCTTCGCCGTCGACGGTATCCAGCGTTATGGTGAACAGCCCGGAAATACTCACAACTACCCCGGGATCGGAGTGTGGCCCTGGCCCTGTTTCAGTGCCTTTAGGTGCTACTGCTTCAGCAGGCGCCACGATTAACTGGTTTGATGTTGCTACAGGTGGTACCAGCCTGGGTACGGGCGAAACCTTCAATACGCCGCCAATAACCATGACTACCACCTATTACGCTGAAGCAAGTACTGGTGGTGGTTCTGGCAACGTAGGACCTTTGGATCCCAACATTGGCACCATGAGTTCTTCCACGATTGCAATCGGCACACAGAACATGTTTTTCGATGTAATCACACAAACGACTTTGCTCTCGGTGGATATTTTCCCCACAGTGGCCATCGGCACTATGGGTTCTGTTGAAATCCGCAATAGCGCTGACGTGACCATTGCAAACATCCCTTATGTCACCACAGTTACCGGTGCGGTAGGCAACCCCGTCAAGCAAACAGTTACAATGAACGTATTACTTGATCCGGGCACTGGTTACAAGATCGGTCAGGGTACGGCAATCGGCCTGCTTCGGAACACAACCGGCGCAGTTTATCCGTACACCTCTTCCGCGATTAATATTACAGGTAACACCTTTGACCCGGTTTACTTCTATTTCTACTATAACTGGGGTTTCTCCTCCGATTGCGCTGCTCCGCGGGTACCTGTTGTGGCTACAGTGGTTAACGACCCGCCTGTTTGCCCTGCCAACTTCTCGGTATGCATTGATGCTCCGGCTTTTGCGCTAACCGGCGCTACACCGGACGGTGGAACATACAGCGGCCCGGGCGTTTCTAACGACATGTTCAACCCGGCCGCAGCAGGTGTGGGAACGCATACAATCACCTATACGAACTGCTCGCTGAACTGCACCTTTGAAATCACGGTAAATCCGGCTCCGTCGGCTGCTATCGCTATTGAAGAAACATCGGGTACGACAAATAATGACGGTATCCTGTGTGCCGGTGCATCCGCTACGCTGACAGCAAGCGGTGGTACGTCCTATGTGTGGAGCACGACTGCAACCGAGGCATCGATTTCCGTTTCCAGTGCAGGCACTTATATCGTAACCGTCACCAACGCAAACAGCTGTACTTCCACAGCATCGGTGACCATTGTTGTAAACGCGCTGCCTGTAGTTATGATCACCCCTGGTGACCTCACCGTGTGTACCGGCCAGCCGGCAGAATTGACGGCTTCGGGTGCTGCGTCTTATCTCTGGAGTCCGGGTGGTGAAACGACAGCTTCCATAAATGCCAATGCTACCGGAACGTATGCTGTAGTTGGAACAGATGCAAATGGATGCACAGCTGGAGCCAGTGCTTCGGTGACGGTTAACGCTGCTCCAATGCTTTCAGAATCTCATCTTGAACCAACTACCTGCCTGTCTGCAGATGGTTCGATAAATCTGACAGTTACCGGCAATACATCACCATACATCTACAATTGGTCTACTTCCAACGGTAGTGGTCTGGTTCAGGGTCAGGAAGACCAAAGCGGCTTGACCATCGGTACGTATAATGTGATTGTCACCGATGTTAATGGCTGCACGGCAATGTTATCAGTTTCCCTGGCAGGCCCGGGCAACTGTGAACCCTGCCCGGCAATTGGTACGTTAAGTGCCGGCACCAACGGCGTTTGTGTAAATGTTCCGGTTACGCTGACAGCAACCGGACTGGTTGACATGGACAATATTTATGGTATTGTTTTCAAATATTCTACGACGCCTTTGGCTGACCCCTATGTCGGCGGAACTGTAATAGCAACAATTCCAAATGGCAGCTTAGGCAATGGCGGCACAACGGCATCTACTACAACATCCTTCGCTACGGGCAGTACCTATTCGATTTATGCTATTCTGGATGTTGTGCCTGCTGATCCAACTTGCCGTCCGGTGCAGTCGATTAGCCTGGCAGTCGTCGATATCCCATCTGTGGATCCGTTGGCAAACCAAACGGTTTGCAACGGCAGTGCAACGGCAGCGGTAACCTTCAGCGGCCCCGTAGCGGGTACGATTTTCAACTGGACAAATGATAACCCGTCCATTGGCCTTGCTGCCAGCGGTTCGGGCGATATCGCTTCGTTTGTTGGAGTAAACAACGGTACGGCGCCGGTAACGGCAACAATTATCGTTACTCCAACGACTTCACCGACCACAGGTGCCATTTGTACGGGCTCCTCAACATCGTTTACGATCACTGTAAACCCGGTGCCAACCGTCAATGTGGTAGCCAACCAGACTTTCTGTGCTGGTTCCGGCGTGCCGTCCATTGTGTTTACGAGCAATGTTCCCGGCGCAGTCTTTAGCTGGTCGCGTACAGGAGAAGCCATCGGCCTTGGCACAAACAACGGCACCGGCAATGTGCCAGCATTCACAGCAACCAATGCTACTACGGCGCCGCTGACGGCAACCTTCAGCGTCGTGGCTTCATTTTCAAATAACGGCGTAAGCTGCACGGGTACCCCGATCCAGTTTATGGTAACTATCAATCCGGCTCCAACCGTAACAGGTGGCTCCAACCAAACACTTTGCAACGGCAGCGCTACCACAGCAGTGAGCTTCAGTGGCACAGTACCGGGTACGATATTCAACTGGATAAACAGTGCACCGTCCATCGGTCTTGCCGCTAGTGGCACCGGCGATATTGCATCATTTACAGCGGTAAATAACAGTGGCGTGCCTGTGTCAGCCAACATCACTGTTACACCTGTGTACAGCAATAACGGGGTGAATTGCTCCGGCGCATCGTCCTTGTTCACCATCATGGTTAACCCGACGGCACAGGTAAACCAGCCGGCTAACGTAGTGACCTGCGGTGGCGCTTCTACGGTTGTAAACTTTACGACCACCACGCCGGGTACAACCTACACCTGGACCAACAGCAACACGGCCATTGGCCTGGCTGCGGGTGGTTCAGGAAATATTTCCTTTACAGCCGCTACAGTTTTGGCACAAACGGTGGCTACGATCGTCGTGACGCCGAGTTACACCAACGCCGGTGTAAGCTGCCCGGGTACGCCGCAGACGTTCACCATTACGGTAAATCCATTGCCGACGGTGGATCCGGTAGGAAGCCAAACCATGTGCAGTGGCACGGCCACTACGGCAGTGGCCTTCACCGGCTCCTTGCCAGGCACCGTTTTCCAATGGACAAATGATAACCCGTCCATTGGCCTAGCTGCCAGCGGTTCGGGTAATATCGCATCATTTATCACACTCAATACCTCACCGGATGTACAGGTAGCAACTGTCACTGTTACACCGGTATTTAACGTGACCGGCGGTAGCTGTCCGGGTTCGCCGATTACGTTCACGATCACCGTATATCCATTGCCACTGGTAGATGTAGGCGCTGATGTGACGATCTGTGAAAACCAAACAGCCAACCTAAACGCACTGTTAGGCGGCGGCGCCACCGGTGGCACCTGGAGTGGTGGCGCAGGTACTTTTGGCAATGTCAACAGCGCTACGACGACCTACAAACCAGCTGCCAGCGAGTACGGGACCACCTTCACGCTGACGTTCACGAGCAACGACCCAACCGGCCCATGTCCGGCCGTTTCCGACGCATTGCAAATGACGGTGAACACGCTGCCAATTGTATTTGCGGGCGAAGACATCAAAGTCTGTACGGGTGATGTATTGAATCTGGCTAACCTGAGTGCTACGATCACAGCCAATGGCAGCGGTGTAACAACCGGTACCTGGACGACCAGTGGAACGGGTACGTTCCAGCCTGGTGCAAGTTTCCCCGGAGCAACGACTTACGCGCCCAGTGCGGCGGACTATGCAGCGGGTTTTGTAACCCTGACGCTGACAAGTGCCGATCCGGCAGGCCCATGTTCCTCGGTGAGCGACGCTGTAAAACTTGGCTTTCATAATAACCAGTCGGTGGTTTGTAACGACAACGTGCAGGTTTCGCTGGATGGCGATGGTGTTGTCGAGATACTTCCCGATATGGTATTGGAAGGCACGTATGACGACGAGTTTTACGAAGTCAAGGTGTATGTAAACAACGTAAGCATCGGCAACACAGTCAATTGCAGCCACGTAGGTAAAACCCTGCAGGTGCGCGTAACTGACATTTGCTCAAACAACTACTGCTGGGGCACAATCAAAGTGGAAGACAAGTGGGCGCCGAAGCTGACCTGCTCGAACATCAATGTGATTTGCGCGGTAACGGACTTTACGCCGAGCTATTTGCAAAATGTTTTGGGCATTCAAAATGCCTTCCCGGTTGTGGAAGAAAATTGCCCGCCGGCAACGCTTACTTATGTTGATGATTGGGTAAACCTGACTTGCACGGACCCGTACACAGCCCGCATTCACCGCACCTGGACGGCGGAAGATGCAAGCGGGAACCTGGGTACTTGTTTGCAAATTATCTATATCGACCGCCGGCACGTTACGGATGTGTTGTTCCCGGCTGATGTAACCATTAGCTGCAACGCCAACGGTGTAAATACTACACCGGCCTCCACGGGCTCGCCATATTTGGTTGCTTTTGGTCAAAACTGGCCGCTGGGCCCAACAACGGGCACTTGCGAGTTGCAAACGGCTTACGTAGACCAGGTGCTTCCGGTATGCGACGGCACGTATAAAATTCTGCGTACCTGGACGGTTTACGACTGGTGCTTGCCCACGAGCCCGACGGCTCCGGTGAACCCGGCATATTTCATCCAGGTGATCAAAGTTGTTGATGAAACCGGTCCAACGATTGCTTGTCCGGCCAACCTGACGGTATCAACTGATCCGTTTAACTGTTGCGGTTCGCCGAATCTGCCGGATGTACTGGTGGAAGATGCCTGCTCGCGGGTGAACAATGCCACGGCCCGCATCGTGGTACGCGACCCGGTGACAAACCAGGTGGTGGAAACCTATGACCTCGACGGCAGCCTGCAAAATTTTGCCGGCAACAACCTTTGGGAGCCCGACACCATGGCGGTCTATGGTTTTGCACCATGCCTGCCCTTGGGCGGCCATACGGTAACCTACACGGTGGAAGACGACTGCGGCAACACCAGCAGCTGTACGTTCCGCCTGACAATCGACGACGGTACACCGCCGGTGGCCGCCTGCGACGAATTTACGCAGGTATCGCTGGGTGTAACAGGCGAGGTGTTTGTAAACGCAACTACCTTCGACGATGGCTCGTACGACAACTGTTCAAGCGTGGCATTCAAAGTGCGCCGCATGGATTCGAACTCTTGCCAGTCAAACAGCCAATTCCACGACCAGGTTAAATTCTGCTGCAGCGATATCAACGATACCATCACGGTGATCCTGCGGGTGTACGATGTGGACATGCCGACCGGTTCGGTGTCGCTGACCTCACAGGAAGAAAACTCAAACGAGTGCATGGTGCAGGTGTATGTGGATGACAAACTGAAACCGACCTGCGTAGCGCCGGCCAACGTGACGGTAAGTTGCGAAAATTTCGACCCGAGCCTCTGGGCCTACGGTTTTGCTACGTCGAGCGACAACTGCTGCGTGGATACGATCACCGCTACGAACAACTACACGTTCTTCGATACCTTGTGTTCAAAAGGCACGATCACACGGACGTTCCGCGCCTTCGACTGCGGCGGCCTGAGTTCGCAGTGCACACAGCGCGTGTTTGTAAACTACGAACAAGATTACTGGCTGAAGTTCCCGAACGACGTGATCATCACGGTTTGCAACGCTTCCGGCAACTACGGCGAGCCCGAGTTTAACGGAGAAGATTGCGAATTGCTGGGTGTTTCCTACGAAGACGAGATCTTCACAGTAGTGCCGGATGCCTGCTTCAAGATCGAGCGCACCTGGACGATCATCAACTGGTGTACCTACAGTCCGAACCAGGGCTGCGTGGAGGTTCCAAACCCGAACCCGAACGCCACGTCGAACAACCCGGCGAACCTGGTAGGTCCGACAATTTCCCCGTTGGGTACTCCGCAGCCGTGGACGCCGACAAACGTACGGGTGAACCCGACCGACCCGCAGACCACCAACTACTCGGTGTTCTACCATGGCGGTACGTACACGAACTACGCCACGGGCCAACAGATCACGGTACCGGGCATTGCCAACAACAACTGCTTCAAGTACAAGCAGATCATCAAGGTGATCGACGGTCAGAAGCCTGTGGTTGATAATTGCCCGACCAGCCCGGTTGAAGTATGTGACCTGACGGCCAACGACGGCCAATTCTGGAACGAATCCTATTGGTATGATGCGCAAACAATGAGCCACGATTTGTGCGAAGCACCGACGGATCTGTGTATCACCGCTACGGACTTGTGCTCCGGCTCGAACATCAGCATTCGCTACATCCTGTTCCTGGATCTGAACGGCGATGGCGTGATGGAGACCGTAGTATCGAGCACCAACCTGCCGGGTTACAACAACGTACAATTCGGCAACGCCGCCAATCCAAACTTTGCAGGTGGCACGCCAAGCGCCTTTGACGAGCGTCCGGTGCCGGCCAACCAGAAGTACGGCTTCACGATCCAGAACACGGTAAGCGGTAATAACAAGACGGCCTGTGTACGTTGGAATACAATTCAACAGCCAGGTAACTACGTAATACCGCAATTACCCTATGGCACGCACAAGATCAAGTGGGTGATTATGGACGGTTGCGGCAACGAAGAAGTATGCGAATACACTTTTGTCGTGAAAGATTGCAAGAAGCCTACCGTGGTGTGCATCAACGGCTTGAGCGTGAACATCATGCCGACGAAAATGATCTCGCTGTGGGATACGGACTTCCTGCAATACACCGAAGATAACTGCACGCCGGCGAACAAACTGGTGACGGCTATTCGTAAATCGGGTACCGGTACGGGCTTCCCGCTGAACCCGGATGGTACTCCGCAGAAGAGTGTGACCTTTGATTGCAACGAACTGGGCACCCAGTTTGTGGAATTGTGGTCGCGCGATTTGGCCGGCAATGCCGACTACTGCGAAACTTACGTGATTGTTCAGGATAACATGGGCATTTGTGGCACAGACAATGGTGTTGTGGCCGGTGCGCTGAAAACGGAGCAAAACAATGGTGTGGAAGACGCGAGTGTAATGCTGAATGGCAGCCATCCGGCGCTACCCGGCGGCATCTTCAATGTTACGAACGCACAAGGTGTCTACCAGTTGAATGGCATACCTTACCAGAGTGACTTTACGCTTACCCCGACGAAAGACAACGACCCGCTGAACGGCGTATCGACCTTTGACCTGGTGCTGATCAACAAGCACATCCTGGGCCTGGAGCCGCTGAACACGCCGTACAAAATGATCGCTGCGGATGCGAACAACAGCCGTTCGATCACCACGTTCGACATCGTTGAGTTGCGGAAGTTGATCCTGGGTATTTATACCGAATTGCCCAACAACACATCCTGGCGTTTTGTGGATAGCGAATTTGCCTTCCCGCAACCGACCAATCCATTTGCCTCGATCTTCCCGGAAACAAAACAGATCGCCAATATGCAAACCAGCATGTTCGATCAGGACTTTGTAGCCGTGAAAGTGGGTGACGTGAACGGCAATGCGGTAACAAGCAGCCTGATGAGCACGGAAGACCGCACAGCGGGCGAACTCCTGTTCGACGTAACGCCGACTGGTAGTCGGCAGGAAGTCAAAGCAGGCGAAGTATTCACGGTGAATTTCCGCGCCGCGGAAAAAGTGGCCGGATACCAGTTCACCCTCCATTTCCCGAACCTGGAAGTGGTAGATGTGACACCAGGCGCAGAAATGACCACGACGAACTTCGGCGTATTCAACGACAAGCACAGCCTGACGACCTCGTTTGACAACGAGCGCGTGGAGGGTGAATTTTCGGTGACCTTCCGGGCGAAAAATGCGGGTGCTTTGCGCGAGATGCTGAAAGTATCGAGCCAGATCACGAAGGCGGAAGGATACAAAGCAAATGAGCAGTTGGCCATTGCGCTGCGCTTCAACGGCGACCAGCCGACGATCGTGGGTCAGGGCTTTGAACTGTATCAAAACCAGCCGAACCCCTGGGTACACCATACGCAGATCGGCTTTTACCTGCCGGAAGCCAGCGAGGCTACGCTGACGGTATTTGACGAAGCGGGCCGTGTGTTGTACGGCACCACGGGCGATTTTGGCAAAGGATACAATGCCTTTACCCTGGATCGGGCTGTGCTGAACACGACGGGTGTCCTGTTTTACAAGGTAGAAACGGCAACGGATAGTGCGGTGAAAACAATGATTCAGACGAAGTAAGTAGAACCGTCCGTTCGTTGCGAACCGGAGGTTCGCAGTACGCCGCCCTGTTTCCAACCGGAAACAGGGCGGCATTTGTTTAGTAACGGACAGAATACAGAATTCACATTCCTCATACGTTCGACAATTGGATGATTGGAGGTTATCTTTGTATTCTCAAATACTGATTAGGTTTAATCTGTCAGAATTCATTTCCCACTATTTCGCGCTTCCAGTAACGAGTTTATTTCCTGTTGTGTATTTAATACAACAGGTGCTTTAATTGTATTGGTTTAACCAAATGACATCTGTTATGATCCCATTTTTGCTACATTTTTCCGAAAACCGCCCGGGTTTTATTCTCAGCCTTGTTAAACGGATTTTTTTTCAAAAAACAATTCCTGCCGGAGCATGGTGCATGCTTCCCGTGCTCTTGTTTTTTTATACCTCGGCATTTAGCCAGCAGGTTTGCCAAACGTATGCTACCCCTGGCACATATACATTTACCATTCCTGCTGGTGTAACTAGTGTGACGACCAGCGTGTGGGGAGCCGGTGGCGGCGGTGGTCATAGCGATGATGCGGCGGCAGCGAGTCAGTTCTGCAGGCGGCGGCGGCGGCGGCGGCGGCGGCTTTTTCGACCGGAACTTTTGCAGTTACACCCGGCCAAACTATTACGGTCGTAGTTGGGGCAGGCGGCGCAGGCGGTGATGATGATGGAGTTCCGGGGAGTGCGGGTGGCTTTTCAAGGCAACTTATCTGGCCAGCCAGATCACTGCCAATGGCGGTGGTGGTGGCGGTGCTGCAACTGGTACCACTTCTCCGGGCGCAGGCGGAGCCGGCGGCGGTGGTTCCGGCGGTTCCGGTGGGTTTACTGGTGGTAGCGGGCCAATGGTACAAACGATGCAGGCGGCGGCGGCGGTGGCGGCGCCGGCAATGCTAACAATGGATCTCCGGGATCGCTTGCCGTTGGAAACAACGGCGGTAATGGTGGTGCCGGTGGTACGGTAGGCGGAGGTAATGGCGGAAATGGAGGCGATGATAACGATGCGGGATTTAATGGAGCCACTTACGGCGGCGGTGGCGGTGGAACCGGCGATAATGCCTCTAATTCCGAAAGTGGCGGTAATGGCGCCAATGGCGCAGTCATTCTTTGTTGGGCATGCACCCAGCCCGTTTTGAGCACCGTGGTGACAAATGTTTTGTGCAACGGCAGCTCAACAGGCGCGATTGATTTAACTGTTTCGGGCGGCGTCGAGCCGTTTACTTACGTTTGGGCAAACCTGGCTGGTTCTCCTGACCCGGAAGACCGGACGAATTTGCCGGCCGGCACCTATACGGTGACCGTAACCGGCTCGGATGGTTGCACGGCTTCTGTTTCCGCTACAGTTACCCAACCGGCTGCCCTGGTTTTAACCCGGACAATTGGCAATGCAACGTGTACTAACGCCAATGGTTCCATTGATCTGACCGTAACGGGAGGGACCAGCCCCTACAGTTATAATTGGTCAAATATACCCGGAACAAGTGACCCGGAAGACCAATCCAACCTGTCGCCCGGCACCTATACCGTAACCGTGACCGACGCAAATGGCTGTGTCGGTACCTCATCGGCGACGGTAGGCAACAGTTCCAGCCTGAGTCTGAGCCGGGTGATTACCAATGTGCTGTGCCGGGGTGAGGCAACCGGCGCCATTGATCTGACCGTAAACAATGGCACTGGCCCCTATACCTACAACTGGTCAAACATTCCGGGAAATAATGATCCGGAGGATTTGACCGGACTGACTTCCGGAACCTATACCGTTACCGTTACCGATGCTTTGGGCTGCTCCGGCACCTCTTCGGCGACGATAACGCAACCCTCCTCGGCACTGGATGTGGAAATCGATGATGTCGACAATGCGACCTGCGGTAACTCAAACGGGGCTATTGATATCGATGTGTCGGGTGGCACTGGTTCCAGAACATATTTGTGGTCTTCCGGCCAAACCTCGCAGGATTTGTCCAATATTCCTGCAGGAACCTACACGGTTACGGTGACTGATGCAAATGGCTGCACGGCCACAGCTTCGGCTAATGTATCGAACTCCAATGGCCCAAGTATCAGCAAGTCAATTACAAATGTATTGTGCAACGGCGCCTCGACAGGGGCAATAGACATATCGGTATCTGGCGGCGGTGGCACCTCGTATACGTATATGTGGTCGAATGGCGCTACAACACAAGACCTGACGGGATTGCCTGCGGGGACGTATACGGTTACCGTAACTTCAAACGTCGGTTGTTCCACGGTAAACGTGTCTACGGTTACACAACCTTCGGCATTAGCACTGAGCATTGTCGAAGAAACCGGGACCTGTGGCAGTTCCGGCAATTTGCTCAACCTGTCGGTTTCCGGCGGGGATACGCCTTATGATTATTTGTGGTCATCCGGACAAACCACCCAGGATATCAGTAATGTGCCGGCAGGAACGTATACAGTGACGGTGACTGATGACAGTAATTGCACCGCAACGGCCTCCATTACCGCCCAGGGTAGTTCGCAAGGCCAATGCCCGCCGGCAGGATTTCCAACGCCGGGTAATACCTGTGCAGAAGCACCGCTGCTCTGTCAAAGTCTGGACGGCTATTGCACAACAATCAATAACAACAATATCCCCCAAACTTTTCCGGGCTGTAACAGCCCATGGGAACTGAACAACGATGAGTGGTTTGCCTTTTATGCCGGCTCTACCACGATATCCATTCAAATAACACCTTGTAATTGTAACGGCTCCGGTACGACGGGTATGCAGGGGGGGATTTATTCCAATTGCGGCAGCCCCAGTTGGGTAAGCATGGCATTGCAATGTTCCTGTACCGAAGATCCGTTCACCCTGCAATCTTCTAACTTTGTTGTTGGACAAATTTATTATTTCGTCCTCGATGGTTGTGACGGCGATGTGTGTGATTATTCTATTGAAATATTATCCGGCTCTATGGGCACCTGTTGCAATATGGCATTATCGACCTCGGCAACCGACGTGCTGTGCAACGGTGCTGCAACAGGCTCCATAAACCTTACCGTCACGGGCGGAACAGCGCCCTTTACGTATTCGTGGACGGGCGGTTCGACCAGTGAGGACCCCAGCGGCTTGCCTGCCGGGACGTATACTGTGACCGTGACGGATGCAAATGGTTGTTCGGAAACCGCAACGGCGACAATTGCCCAGCCGTCCGTTTTGAGTCTGACGATTGATCAAATTAGTGCGACTTGTTTGAATTTATCCAACGGTTCTATTGATTTGAACGTAAGTGGTGGTACGCCATCCTATACCTATGCCTGGTCGAATGGCGCTACGGTGCAGGACCCCGGCGGCCTGAATGCCGGTGCGTACACCGTAACCGTAACGGATCAAAATGGCTGCGCACAAACGACTTCAGCTACGGTTGCTACTTCTTCCTGTTCCGGTGGTGGCCCTTGCGATGCGACGCGTTGGACCCAAGGTGGCGCCTGGGTGGGTGGGTGCCCTAATGCAGCAGGACTGATTGATGATGGCGCTTCTGCAAACGGCGGCATTGTTCGTTGTGGAAACAGTGCCGATACCCAATCGAATATTCACCCGAATAGTTGCTATGATCCCAATGCATTTACAGCGACCCTTGGCGGTACTTGTATTGATCCGAACGACGGCAGTCCGACCTCGATAACCCTTCCGTTGCCCTGTCAGCAAGTGCTTTGGTTTAATTTCGATGTGCGCGCCTTTGCGGGCGGTTATGATTTTCAGGTAGTTGGCGGCATGGATGATATCGCCTGGATATTGTATTACTCTACAGACCAAACAAATTGCCTGGGCACATATACCCCCGGGCTTTCGGGAAATTGCAACAGTTTGGCCTATTATACCTGCGGTACCAATTTTACAGGTTGGGCCAACCAACAGTTTACCGCACCTATTTTTGATAAAACGACCAACGTTTACCTACTGGTCTGGGATCAGGGTTTTAGCCAGGGTAATACAACGGACGATGATTTTAGCGTCACTTTCAAAGCGCAGAGTGGCTGTGGCGAAACACAGGATTGTGCATTGTTTTCAAATGGTATTCCTGAAATTAGCTGCAATCCCGATGGTTCGTATACCGTGACCCAGGAACTTTATGGCCTGAATACGACCGTATCAGTGTCGGCGCCGAATGCCACGACAATAGCAACCAGCCCGGATCCTTTGGTTTTTACTAATTTAGGCGAAAACCCGGCAGTAACAAGCGGTTCTGTATCGGCAATTTTTCCACCGGGTACGGATTATGAAATTACCCTGACCCCGGCCGGCTCGGGTGAAAATTGCAACCCGATTATTATTCAGGGTACAGCACCCGATTGCTGTATGGTGCTTGCAGATGCCGGACCCGACAAAAACATTTGTTTTGGAACGAGTACAACGATCGGTGGAGCTCCGGCGGGAAGTGGAACAGGTACTTTGTCCTATGAATGGTCTCCAGCCGATGGGCTTTCTTCGACAACAATTTCGAATCCTCAGGCTAATCCCGCAAACAGCACAGTTTATACACTGACTGTAACCAGTGCCTTGGGTTGTTCTGCAACCTCCTCCATGACGGTGACGGTAAACCCCGCACTTATTTTAAGTTCAAGCGGAACTAATGTCTTATGCAGTAGCGACGGTTATGGCTCGATTGACCTTACTGTAACCGGAGGAACACCGGGCTATACTTATGCCTGGTCAAATTTATTTACCGGGGAAGATCCGTCAGGGTTGGCGGTAGGTACGTACACCGTGACGGTGACAGATGGAAATAACTGCACGGCTACCCATGAGCAGACAATTGCAGCACAAGACCAGACGCCGCCGGTAATTACTTGTCCGCCAACGGCTACGGTAGATTGCCCCACAATTCCAACCCCAGGGGTGACCGGAACGGCAACTGCTTCAGATAATTTTGATCCCAACCCTGCAATAACCTATGCAGATGGTCCTCCTGTGACTGGAGCTTGTCCGGAGGCTTATTCTTTTGTGCGCACCTGGACGGCTACTGATGTTTGCGAATTGACATCCGCCTGTCTGCAAACCATAAATGTAGTTGATGTAACGCCACCGGTTTTTGACGCGCCACCGGCTTCTGTAACCGTTGAATGTATTGATGATTTACCGGGAATGGTCTCCCTCGATTGGACAGACGCCTGTGAGGGATTTGGTTCCGTTACCGGAAATGATGTAAGTGACAATGCGAGTTGTCCGGAAACAATTACACGCACCTGGACGTACACGGATGCCTGCGGAAATGTAGGGTCAACTTTTCAACTAATTGTTGTACAAGATATTTCAGTGCCGGTAATCTCAACCGCTGCCAACAGCGGTGATCTGGGCTGTAACCCAACGGTAGTTGCGCCAACCTTTACCGGACTGGACAACTGCGAAGGGACCTTCATCCCAATGGTAACGACCACCGGTCCGAGCAATACGGGTTGCGCCTACACGCAAACCTGGTTGGCCAACTACACCGACGGCTGTAACAATGCCGCCATCGAACAAAGCATCACCTACACCTGGACGCAGGATACGGAGCCGCCAGTAATTTCCACCACGGCGAGCAGCGGCGATCTGGGCTGTAATCCAACAGTAGTTGCGCCAACCTTTACCGGCACAGACAATTGCGAAGGGGCTTTCCTTCCAACGGTAACGACCACTGGTCCGAGCAACACGGGTTGTGCGTACACGCAAACCTGGTTGGCCAACTACACGGATGGCTGCGGCAACCCGGCTGATGAAGTCAGCATTACCTACACCTGGACGCAAGACAGCGAAGCGCCAGTGATCTCGACCACAGCCAACAGCGGTGATCTGGGCTGCAACCCAACAGTAGTTGCGCCAACCTTTACCGGACTGACAACTGCGAAGGGACCTTCATCCCAACGGTAACGACCACCGGTCCGAGCAATACGGGTTGCGCCTACACGCAAACCTGGCTTGCCAACTACACCGACGGCTGTAACAATGCCGCCATAGAACAAAGCATCACCTACACCTGGACGCAGGATACCGAGGCGCCAGTGTAATTTCCACCACGGCGAGCAGCGGCGACTCTGGGCTGTAACCCAACGGTAGTTGCGCCAACCTTTACCGGCACAGACAATTGCGAAGGCACTTTCCTTCCAACGGTAACGACTGCCGGTCCGAGCAACACGGGTTGTGCGTACACGCAAACCTGGTTGGCCAACTATACCGACGGCTGTAATAATGCGGCTGATGAAGTCAAATCACCACCTACACCTGGACGCAAGACAGCGAAGCGCCAGTAATTTCCACCACAGCCACAGCGGTGATCTGGGCTGTAAACCCAACAGTAGTTGCGCCAACCTTTACCGGACTGGACAATTGCGAAGGGCCTTCCTTCCAACGGTAACGACCACCGGTCCGAGCAACACGGGTTGCGCGTACACGCAAACCTGGTTGGCCAACTACACGGATGGCTGCGGTAACCCGGCTGATGAAGTCAGCATCACCTACACCTGGACACAGGATACGGAGGCGCCGGTAATTTCCACCACGGCCACAAGCGGTGATCTGGGCTGTAACCCAACGGTAGTTGCGCCAACATTTACCGGCCTTGACAATTGCGAAGGGCCCTTCCTTCCAACAGTAACAACCACCGGTCCGAGCAATACCGGTTGTGCGTACACGCAAACCTGGTTGGCCAACTACACCGACGGCTGTAATAATGCGGCTGATGAAGTCGGCATCACCTACACCTGGACGCAAGACAGCGAAGCGCCAGTGATCTCGACCACGGCGAGCAGTGGCAACCTGGGCTGTAACCCAACGGTAGTTGCGCCAACATTTACCGGCCTTGACAATTGCGAAGGGCCCTTCCTTCCAACAGTAACAACCACCGGTCCAAGCAACACGGGTTGCGCGTACACGCAAACCTGGTTGGCCAACTACACCGATGCATGCAACAATGCAGCTGATGAAGTCAGCATCACCTACACCTGGACACAGGATACGGAGGCGCCAGTAATTTCCACCACGGCCACAAGTGGTGATCTGGGCTGCAACCCAACGGTAGTTGCGCCAACCTTTACCGGACTGGACAACTGCGAAGGGACCTTCATCCCAACGGTAACGACCACCGGTCCGAGCAATACCGGTTGCGCGTACACGCAAACCTGGTTTGGCCAACTACACCGATGCATGCAACAATGCGGCTGTTGAAGTCAGCATCACCTACACCTGGACACAGGATACCGAGGCGCCAGTAATTTCCACCACGGCCACAAGCGGCGATCTGGGCTGCAACCCAACGGTAGTTGCGCCAACATTTACCGGACTGGACAATTGCGAAGGCACCTTCCTCCCAACGGTAACGACCACCGGTCCGAGCAACACGGGTTGCGCGTACACGCAAACCTGGTTGGCGAACTACACCGACGGCTGCAACAATGCGCTATCGAACAAAGCATCACCTACACCTGGACACAGGACGGAGGCACCAGTAATTTCCACCACGGCCACAAGCGGTGATCTCCAACCAACGGCGTTGCGCCAATATTTACCGGACTGCGAAGATCTGGGCTGTAACGACAACGGTAGTTGCGCCAACCTTTACCGGACTGGACCGATGCAAACAATGCAGAAGGCACATTACACCAACAGTAACGACCACCGGTCCGAGCAACGACCTGGTTGCAACGGTACACGCAAACCTGGTTGGCCAGGCTTCACGGATGGCTGCCGGTCAACAATGCGGCTGATGAAACCTGGTTGGCACCTACACCTGGACCCGGCTGATGATACCGACACAGGATACGCCGCGCCAGTAATTTCCACCACGGCCAACAGCGGTGATCTGGGCTGTAACCCAACGGTAGTTGCGCCAACATTTACCGGACTGGACAACTTGCGAAGGCACCTTCCTTCCAACGGTAACGACCACCGGTCCGAGCAATACGGGTTGCGCGTACACGCAAACCTGGTTGGCGAACTACACGGATGGCTGCGGTAATGCGGCTGATGAAGTCAGCATCACCTACACCTGGACGCAGGATACCGAGGCGCCAGTGATCTCGACCACGGCCAACAGCGGTGACCTGGGCTGCAACCCAACGGTAGTTGCGCCAACCTTTACCGGCACAGACAATTGCGAAGGCACCTTCCTTCCAACGGTAACGACCACCGGTCCGAGCAATACGGGTTGTGCCTACACGCAAACCTGGTTGGCCAACTACACGGACGGTTGTAACAATGCGGCTATCGAACAAAGCATCACCTACACCTGGACGCAGGATACGGAGGCGCCAGTGATTTCCACCACGGCCACAAGCGGCGATCTGGGCTGTAACCCAACGGTAGTTGCGCCAACATTTACCGGACTGGACAATTGCGAAGGCACATTCCTCCCAACGGTAACGACCACCGGTCCAAGCAACACGGGTTGCGCGTACACGCAAACCTGGTTGGCCAACTACACCGATGCATGCAACAATGCGGCTGATGAAGTCAGCATCACCTACACCTGGACACAGGATACGGAGGCGCCAGTGATCTCGACCACGGCCGCAAGCGGTGATCTGGGCTGCAACCCAACGGTAGTTGCGCCAACATTTACCGGACTGGACAATTGCGAAGGCACCTTCCTTCCAACGGTAACGACCACCGGTCCGAGCAACACGGGGTTGTGCCTACACGCAAACCTGGTTGGCCAACTACACCGATGCATGCAACAATGCGGCTATCGAACAAAGCATCACCTACACCTGGACGCAGGATACCGAGGCGCCAGTGATTTCCACCACCGCCAACAGCGGTGATCTGGGCTGTAACCCAACGGTAGTTGCGCCAACATTTACCGGCACTGGACAATTGCGAAGGGCACCTTCCTTCCAACAGTAACGACCACCGGTCCGAGCAATACGGGTTGCGCGTACACGCAAACCTGGCTGGCTAACTACACCGATGGCTGCAACAATGCGGCTGATGAAGTCAGCATCACCTACACCTGGACGCAGGATACCGAGGCGCCAGTAATTTCCACCACAGCCAACAGCGGTGATCTGGGCTGTAACCCAACGGTAGTTGCGCCAACCTTTACCGGACTGGACAATTGCGAAGGCACCTTCCTTCCAACGGTAACGACCACCGGTCCGAGCAATACGGGTTGTGCGTACACGCAAACCTGGCTAGCCAACTACACCGACGGCTGCAACAATGCGGCTATAGAACAAAGCATCACCTACACCTGGACGCAGGATACCGAGGCGCCGGTAATCTCAACCGCCACGGCCAACAGCGGTGATCTGGGCTGCAACCCAACAGTAGTTGCGCCAACATTTACCGGACTGGATAATTGCGAAGGCACCTTCTTCCCAACGGTAACGACCACCGGCCCGAGCAACACGGGTTGCGCGTACACGCAAACCTGGCTTGCCAATTACACCGATGGCTGCGGCAACCCGGCTGATGAAGTCGGCATCACCTACACCTGGACGCAGGATACCGAGGCGCCGGTAATTTCCACCACGGCCAACAGCGGTGATCTGGGCTGCAACCCAACGGTAGTTGCGCCAACATTTACCGGACTGGACAACTGTGAAGGGGCCTTCCTTCCAACGGTAACGACCTCCGGTTCTAGCAACACAGGTTGTGCCTACACGCAAACCTGGCTGGCGAACTACACCGATGCATGCAACAATGCAGCTGATGAAGTCAGCATCACCTACACCTGGACACAGGATACCGAGGCGCCAGTGATCTCGACCACTGCCACAAGCGGTGATCTGGGCTGTAACCCAACGGTAGTTGCGCCAACATTTACCGGACTGGACAACTGCGAAGGCACATTCATCCCAACGGTAACGACCACCGGTCCGAGCAACACAGGTTGCGCGTACACGCAAACCTGGCTGGCGAACTACACGGATGGCTGTAACAATGCGGCTATCGAACAAAGCATCACCTACACCTGGACGCAGGATACGGAGGCGCCAGTGATCTCGACCACGGCCAACAGCGGCGATCTGGGCTGTAACCCAACGGTAATTGCGCCAACCTTTACCGGCACAGACAACTGCGAAGGGACCTTCCTTCCAACGGTAACGACCACCGGTCCAAGCAACACGGGTTGCGCCTACACGCAAACCTGGTTGGCCAACTACACCGATGCATGCAACAATGCGGCTATCGAACAAAGCATCACCTACACCTGGACACAGGATACCGAGGCGCCAGTAATTTCCACCACGGCCAACAGCGGTGATCCTGGGCTGTAACCCAACGGTAGTTGCGCCAACCTTTACCGGACTGGACAACTGCGAAGGCACCTTCCTCCCAACGGTAACGACCACCGGTCCGAGCAACACGGGTTGCGCGTACACGCAAACCTGGTTGGCCAACTACACGGACGGCTGCAACAATGCGGCTATCGAACAAAGCATCACCTACACCTGGACGCAGGATACCGGAGGCGCCAGTAATTTCCACCACGGCCAACAGCGGTGATCTGGGCTGCAACCCAACGGTAGTTGCGCCAACCTTTACCGGACTGGACAATTGCGAAGGCACCTTCCTTCCAACGGTAACGACCACCGGTCCGAGCAACACGGGTTGCGCCTACACGCAAACCTGGTTGGCCAACTACACGGATGGTTGCGGCAATGCGGCTATGAAGTCAGCATCACCTACACCTGGACGCAGGATACCGAGGCGCCAGTAATCTCCACCACGGCCAACAGCGGTGATCTGGGCTGTAATCCAACAGTAGTTGCGCCAACCTTTACCGGCACAGACAATTGCGAAGGGCCTTCCTTCCAACGGTAACGACCACCGGTCCAAGCAACACGGGTTGCGCCTACACGCAAACCTGGTTGGCCAACTACACGGATGGTTGTAACAATGCGGCTGATGAAGTCAGCATCACCTACACCTGGACACAGGATACCGAGGCGCCAGTAATTTCCACCACAGCCAACAGCGGTGATCTGGGCTGCAACCCAACGGTAGTTGCGCCAACCTTTACCGGACTGGACAATTGCGAAGGGCTTTCCTTCCTTCCAACGGTAACGACCACCGGTCCGAGCAACACGGGTTGCGCGTACACGCAAACCTGGTTGGCCAACTACACCGATGGTTGCAACAATGCGGCTATCGAACAAAGCATCACCTACACCTGGACACAGGATACCGAGGCGCCAGTAATTTCCACCACGGCCAGCAGCGGTGATCTGGGCTGTAACCCAACGGTAGTTGCGCCAACCTTTACCGGACTGGACAACTGCGAAGGCACCTTCCTCCCAACGGTAACGACCACCGGTCCGAGCAATACGGGTTGCGCGTACACGCAAACCTGGTTGGCCAACTACACCGATGCATGCAACAATGCGGCTATCGAACAAAGCATCACCTACACCTGGACGCAGGATACCGAGGCGCCGGTAATTTCCACCACGGCCAACAGCGGTGATCTGGGCTGTAACCCAACGGTAGTTGCGCCAACCTTTACCGGACTGGACAATTGCGAAGGCACCTTCCTTCAACAGTAACGACCACCGGTCCGAGCAATACGGGTTGCGCGTACACGCAAACCTGGCAAACCCTGTTGGCGAACTACACCGATGCATGCAACAATGCGGCTATGAAGTCAGCATCACCTACACCTGGACACAGGATACCGAGGCGCCAGTGATCTCGACCACTGCCACAGCGGTGATCTGGGCTGCAACCCAACGGTAGTTGCGCCAACCTTTACCGGACTGGACAATTGCGAAGGCACCTTCATCCCAACGGTAACGACCACCGGTCCGAGCAACACGGGTTGCGCGTACACGCAAACCTGGCTTGGCCAACTACACCGATGGCTGCGGTAATGCGGCTGATCGAAGTCAGCATCACCTACACCTGGACGCAGGATACCGAGGCGCCAGTAATTTCCACCACGGCGAACAGTGGCGATCGGTGATCTGGGCTGCAACCCAACGGTAGTTGCGCCAACCTTTACCGGACTGGACAATTGCGAAGGGGCTTTCCTTCCAACGGTAACGACCACCGGTCCGAGCAACACGGGTTGCGCGTACACGCAAACCTGGCTTGCCAACTACACCGATGGCTGCGGCAATGCGGCTATCGAACAAAGCATCACCTACACCTGGACGCAAGATACCGAAGCGCCGGTAATTTCCACCACAGCCAGCAGCGGTGATCTGGGCTGTAATCCAACGGTAGTTGCGCCAACCTTTACCGGACTGGACAATTGCGAAGGGGCCTTCCTTCCAACGGTAACGACCACCGGTCCGAGCAACACGGGTTGCGCGTACACGCAAACCTGGTTGGCCAACTACACGGATGGTTGTAACAATGCGGCTATCGAACAAAGCATCACCTACACCTGGACACAGGATACGGAGGCGCCGGTAATTTCCACCACGGCGAGCAGTGGCGACTTGGGCTGTAATCCAATAGTAGTTGCGCCAACCTTTACCGGACTGGATAATTGCGAAGGGGCTTTCCTTCCAACGGTAACGACCACCGGTCCGAGCAACACAGGTTGCGCGTACATGCAAACCTGGCTGGCGAACTACACGGACGGCTGTAACAATGCCGCCGTTGAAGTCAGCATCACCTACACCTGGACGCAAGACAGCGAAGTGCCAGTAATCTCGACCGCTGCCACAAGCGGTGATCTGGGCTGCAACCCAACGGTAGTTGCGCCAACATTTACCGGCCTTGATAATTGCGAAGGCACCTTCCTCCCAACAGTGACAACCACCGGTCCGAGCAATACGGGTTGTGCGTACACGCAAACCTGGTTGGCCAACTACACCGATGCATGCAACAATGCGGCTGATGAAGTCAGCATCACCTACACCTGGACGCAGGATACGGAGGCGCCGGTAATCTCGACCACCACCAAACAGCGGCGATCTGGGCTGTAACCCAACGGTAGTTGCGCCAACATTTACCGGACTGGACAATTGCGAAGGCACTTTCCTTCCAACGGTAACGACCACCGGTCCGAGCAACACGGGTTGCGCGTACACGCAAACCTGGCTTGCCAACTACACCGATGGCTGCAACAATGCCGCCATCGAACAAAGCATCACCTACACCTGGACACAGGATACGAGGCGCCAGTAATCTCCACCACGGCCAACAGCGGTGATCTGGGCTGCAACCCAACGGTAGTTGCGCCAACATTTACCGGACTGGACAATTGCGAAGGGGCTTTCCTTCCAACGGTAACGACCACCGGTCCGAGCAACACGGGTTGTGCGTACACGCAAACCTGGCTGGCCAACTACACCGATGGTTGCAACAATGCGGCTATCGAACAAAGCATCACCTACACCTGGACGCACAGGATACCGAGGCGCCGGTAATCTCCACCACGGCCAACAGCGGTGATCTGGGCTGTAACCCAACGGTAGTTGCGCCAACCTTTACCGGACTGGACAACTGCGAAGGCACCTTCCTCCCAACGGTAACGACCACCGGTCCGAGCAATACGGGTTGTGCCTACACGCAAACCTGGCTGGCGAACTACACCGATGCATGCAACAATGCAGCTGATGAAGTCAGCATCACCTACACCTGGACACAGGATACGGAGGCGCCGGTAATCTCAACCACTGCCAACAGCGGTGATCTGGGCTGTAACCCAACGGTAGTTGCGCCAACCTTTACCGGCACAGACAACTGCGAAGGGACCTTCCTTCCAACGGTAACGACCACCGGTCCGAGCAACACGGGTTGCGCGTACACGCAAACCTGGCTGGCCAACTACACGGATGGCTGCGGCAATGCGGCTATCGAACAAAGCATCACCTACACCTGGACGCAAGACAGCGAAGCGCCAGTAATTTCCACCACAGCGAGCAGCGGCGATCTGGGCTGTAATCCAACAGTAGTTGCGCCAACATTTACCGGACTGGACAACTGCGAAGGGGCCTTCCTTCCAACGGTAACGACCACCGGTCCGAGCAATACCGGTTGTGCGTACACGCAAACCTGGTTGGCCAACTACACCGATGGATGCAACAATGCGGCTATCGAACAAAGCATCACCTACACCTGGACGCAAGACAGCGAAGCGCCAGTAATTTCCACCACAGCGAGCAGCGGTGATCTGGGCTGCAACCCAACAATAGTTGCGCCAACCTTTACCGGACTGGACAACTGCGAAGGCACCTTCCTTCCAACGGTAACGACCACCGGTCCGAGCAACACGGGTTGCGCCTACACGCAAACCTGGTTGGCCAACTACACCGATGCATGCAACAATGCGGCTATCGAACAAAGCATCACCTACACCTGGACACAGGATACGGAGGCGCCGGTAATTTCCACCACGGCGAGCAGTGGCGACTTGGGCTGTAATCCAACGGTAGTTGCGCCAACCTTTACCGGACTGGACAATTGCGAAGGCACATTCATCCCAACGGTAACGACCACCGGTCCGAGCAACACCGGTTGCGCGTACACGCAAACCTGGCTGGCCAACTACACCGACGGCTGTAACAATGCCGGCTATCGAACAAAGCATCACCTACACCTGGACGCAGGACAGCGAAGCGCCGGTAATTTCCACCACGGCCACCAGCGGTGATCTGGGCTGCAACCCAACGGTAGTTGCGCCAACATTTACCGGACTGGACAATTGCGAAGGCACATTCATCCCAACGGTAACGACCACCGGTCCGAGCAACACGGGTTGCGCGTACACGCAAACCTGGCTGGCCAACTACACCGATGGCTGCAACAACCCAGCCGATGAAGTCAGCATCACCTACACCTGGACGCAGGACAGCGAAGCGCCAGTGATCTCCACCACGGCGAACAGTGGCGATCTGGGCTGTAATCCAACGGTAGTTGCGCCAACATTTACCGGACTGGACAACTGCGAAGGCACCTTCCTCCCAACAGTAACGACCACCGGTCCGAGCAATACAGGTTGCGCGTACACGCAAACCTGGCTGGCGAACTACACGGATGGCTGTAACAATGCGGCTATCGAACAAAGCATCACCTACACCTGGACGCAGGATACGGAGGCGCCGGTAATCTCCACCACGGCCAACAGCGGCGATCTGGGCTGCAACCCAACAGTAGTTGCGCCAACCTTTACCGGACTGGACAATTGCGAAGGCACACTTCCTTCCAACGGTAACGACCACCGGTCCGAGCAACACGGGTTGCGCCTACACGCAAACCTGGTTGGCCAACTACACGGATGGTTGTAACAATGCGGCTATCGAACAAAGCATCACCTACACCTGGACGCAAGACAGCGAAGCGCCGGTAATTTCCACCACAGCGAGCAGCGGCGATCTGGGCTGTAATCCAACAGTAGTTGCGCCAACATTTACCGGACTGGACAACTGTGAAGGGGCCTTCCTTCCAACAGTAACGACCACCGGTCCGAGCAACACGGGTTGCGCCTACATGCAAACCTGGCTGGCGAACTTCACGGACGGCTGCAACAATGCAGCTGATGAAGTCAGCATCACCTACACCTGGACACAGGATGCGGAGGCGCCGGTAATTTCCACCACGGCCAACAGCGGCGATCTGGGCTGTAACCCAACAGTAGTTGCGCCAACCTTTACCGGACTGGACAATTGCGAAGGGGCTTTCCTTCCAACGGTAACGACCACCGGTCCGAGCAACACAGGTTGTGCCTACACGCAAACCTGGCTGGCGAACTACACGGACGGATGCAACAATGCCGCCATGAAGTCAGCATCACCTACACCTGGACGCAAGACAGCGAAGCGCCGGTAATTTCCACCACGGCGAGCAGCGGCGATCTGGGCTGTAACCCAACGGTAGTTGCGCCAACATTTACCGGACTGGACAACTGCGAAGGCACCTTCCTCCCAACGGTAACGACCACCGGTCCGAGCAACACGGGTTGCGCGTACACGCAAACCTGGCTGGCGAACTACACCGATGCATGCAACAATGCGGCTATCGAACAAAGCATCACCTACACCTGGACACAGGATACCGAGGCGCCAGTGATCTCGACCACGGCCAACAGCGGCGATCTGGGCTGTAACCCAACGGTAATTGCGCCAACATTTACCGGCACAGACAATTGCGAAGGCACCTTCCTTCCAACAGTAACGACCACCGGTCCGAGCAACACGGGTTGCGCGTACACGCAAACCTGGTTGGCGAACTACACCGATGCATGCAACAATGCGGCTATCGAACAAAGCATCACCTACACCTGGACACAGGATACGGAGCCACCGGTAATTTCCACCACCGCCAACAGCGGTGATCTGGGCTGCAACCCAACGGTAGTTGCGCCAACCTTTACCGGACTGGACAATTGCGAAGGCACATTCATCCCAACGGTAACGACCACCGGTCCGAGCAATACAGGTTGCGCGTATGCGCAAACCTGGCTGGCCAACCACACGGACGGTTGCAACAATGCGGCCGTTGAACAAAGCAGCATCACCTACACCTGGACGCAGGATACGGAGGCGCCAGGTAATTTCCACCACGGCGAGCAGTGGCGACTTGGGCTGTAATCCAACGGTAGTTGCGCCAACATTTACCGGACTGGACAACTGCGAAGGCACCTTCCTTCCAACGGTAACGACCACCGGTCCGAGCAACACGGGTTGCGCGTACACGCAAACCTGGCTGGCGAACTATACCGATGGCTGCAACAATGCGGCCATTGAAGTCAGCATCACCTACACCTGGACGCAAGACAGCGAAGCGCCAGTAATTTCCACCACGGCGAGCAGCGGTGACGGGCTGTAACCCAACGGTAGTTGCGCCAACCTTTACCGGCACTGACAACTGCGAAGGCACCTTCCTCCCAACGGTAACGACCACCGGTCCGAGCAATACCGGTTGCGCGTACACGCAAACCTGGCTTGCAACTACACGGATGGCTGCAACAATGCGGCTATCGAACAAAGCATCACCTACACCTGGACACAGGATACCGAGGCGCCAGTGATCTCAACCACAGCCAGCAGCGGCGATCTGGGCTGCAACCCAACGGTAGTTGCGCCAACATTTACCGGACTGGACAATTGCGAAGGGACCTTCCTTCCAACGGTAACGACCACCGGTCCGAGCAACACCCGCGCGTACACGCAAACCTGGTTGGCGAACTACACCGATGCATGCAACAATGCGGCTATCGAACAAAGCATCACCTACACCTGGACACAAGATACGGCGCCGGTAATTTCCACCACCGCCAGCAGCGGCGACGGGCTGTAACCCAACGGTAGTTGCGCCAACCTTTACCGGCACAGACAACTGCGAAGGCACCATCCTTCCAACAGTGACAACCACCGGTCCGAGCAATACCGGTTGCAACGCGCAAACCTGGCTGGCCAACTTCACGGATGGCTGCGGCAATGCCGCTATCGGATATCCAACAGGCACGCCAACGTACAGGAACCTGAGTGCGGGCACGTACACGGTTACGGTGACGGATGCGAACGGTTGCACGGCCACCACGAGTGCGACGGTGACCGAACCTCCGGGTTTGAGTTTATCGGCTAGCGCCAATCCGACGGATTGCAACGGGCGCAGCCACGGGCTCGATCAATCTGACGGTATCCGGCGGCACGCCAACGTACAGCCTATGCCTGGACGGGCGGCGCCACGGGTCAAAACCCGGGAACCTGAGCGCGGGCACGTACACGGTTACGGTGACGGATGCGAACGGTTGCACAGGCCACCACGAGTGCGACGGTGACCGAACCCCGGGTTTGAGTTTATCGGCTAGCGCCAATCCGACGGATTGCAACGGGCGGCCACGGGCTCGATCAATTTGACGGTATCCGGCGGCACGCCATACACCTATGCCTGGACGGGTGGCGCCACGGGTCAAAACCCGGGGACTGAGTGCGGGGCACGTACACGGTTACGGTAACGGATGCGAACGGTTGCACAGCCACCACGAGTGCGACGGTGACCGAACCGACCGAACCTCCGGGTTTGAGTTTATCGGCTAGCGCCAATCCGACGGATTGCAACGGGCGCAGCCACGGGCTCGATCAATCTGACGGTATCCGGCGGCACGCCAACGTACAGTTATGCCTGGACGGGTGGCGCCACGGGTCAAAACCCGGGGAACCTGAGCGCGGGCACGTACACGGTTACGGTGACGGATGCGAACGGTTGCACGGCCACCACGAGTGCGACGGTGACCGAACCGCCGGGTTTGAGTTTATCGGCTAGCGCCAATCCGACGGATTGCAACGGGGCGGCCACGGGCTCGATCAATTTGACGGTATCCGGCGGCACGCCAACGTACAGCTATGCCTGGACGGGTGGCGCCACGGGTCAAAACCCGGGGAACCTGAGCGCAGGCACGTACACGGTTACGGTGACGGATGCGAACGGTTGCACAGCCACCACGAGTGCGACGGTGACCGAACCTCCGGGTTTGAGTTTATCGGCTAGCGCCAATCCGACGGATTGCAACGGGGCGGCCACGGGCTCGATCAATCTGACGGTATCCGGCGGCACGCCAACGTACAGCCATTATGCCTGGACGGGCGGCGCCACGGGTCAAAACCCGGCGGAACCTGAGCGCGGGTACGTACACACGGTTACGGTGACGGATGCGAACGGTTGCACAGCCACCACGAGTGCGACGGTGACCGAACCGCCGGGTTTGAGTTTATCGGCTAGCGCCAATCCGACGGATTGCAACGGTGCAGCCACGGGCTCGATCAATTTGACAGTATCCGGCGGCACGCCAACGTACAGCTATGCCTGGACGGGCGGCGCCACGGGTCAAAACCCGGGGAACCTGAGCGCGGGCACGTACACGGTTACGGTGACGGATGCGAACGGTTGCACGGCCACAACGAGTGCGACGGTGACCGAACCTCCGGGTTTGAGTTTATCGGCCAGCGCCAATCCGACGGATTGCAACGGGGCGGCCACGGGCTCGATCAATCTGACGGTATCCGGCGGCACGCCAACGTACAAAGCCTATGCCTGGACGGGCGGCGCCACGGGTCAAAACCCGGCGAACCTGAGTGCGGGTACGTACACGGTTACGGTGACGGATGCGAACGGTTGCACGGCCACCACGAGTGCGACGGTGACCGAACCTCCGGGTTTGAGTTTATCGGCTAGCGCCAATCCGACGGATTGCAACGGGCCACGGGCAGCCACGGGCTCGATCAATCTGACGGTATCCGGCGGCACGCCAACGTACACTTATGCCTGGACGGGCGGCGCCACGGGTCAAAACCCGGGGAACCTGAGCGCGGGTACGTACACGGTTACGGTGACGGATGCGAACGGTTGCACGGCCACCACGAGTGCGACGGTGACCGAACCGCCGGGTTTGAGTTTATCGGCTAGCGCCAATCCGACGGATTGCAACGGGGCGGCCACGGGCCTCGATCAATCTTCCTACGGTATCCGGCGGCACGCCAACGTCTGACAGTATCCGGCGGGTTACGGTGACGGATGCCAACGCCAGCCACCACGTTACGGTACCGCCTGACGGGGCGGCACCAACGTACAGCTATGCCTGGACGGGCGGCGCCACGGGTCAAAACCCGGCGAACCTGAGCGCAGGTACCTACACGGTTACGGTGACGGATGCGAACGGTTGCACGGCCACCACGAGTGCGACGGTGACCGAACCCCGGGTTTGAGTTTATCGGCTAGCGCCAATCCGACGGATTGCAACGGGGCGGCCACAGGCTCGATCAATCTGACGGTATCCGGCGGCACGCCAACGTACAGCTATGCCTGGACGGGCGGCGCCACGGGTCAAAACCCGGGGAACCTGAGCGCGGGTACGTACACGGTTACGGTGACGGATGCGAACGGTTGCACGGCCACCACGAGTGCGACGGTGACCGAACCGCCGGGTTTGAGTTTATCGGCTAGCGCCAATCCGACGGATTGCAACGGGGCAGCCACAGGCTCGATCAATCTGACGGTATCCGGCGGTACGCCAACGTACAGCTATGCCTGGACGGGCGGCGCCACGGGTCAAAACCCGGGGAACCTGAGCGCGGGTACGTACACGGTTACGGTGACGGATGCGAACGGTTGCACGGCCACCACGAGTGCGACGGTGACCGAACCGCCGGGTTTGAGTTTATCGGCTAGCGCCAATCCGACGGATTGCAACGGGGCGGCCACAGGCTCGATCAATCTGACGGTGAGCGGCGGTACGCCAACGTACGGCGCCAACGTATGCCTGGACGGTGGCGCCACGGGTCAAAACCCGGGGAACCTGAGCGCGGGTACGTACACGGTTACGGTGACGGATGCGAACGGTTGCACGGCCACCACGAGTGCGACGGTGACCGAACCGCCGGGTTTGAGTTTATCGGCTAGCGCCAATCCGACGGATTGCAACGGGCGGCCACGGGCTCGATCAATCTGACGGTATCCGGCGGCACGCCAACGTACAGCTACCTATGCCTGGACGGGCGGCGCCACGGGTCAAAACCCGGGGAACCTGAGCGCGGGCACGTACACGGTTACGGTGACGGATGCGAACGGTTGCACATCAATCTGCCACCACGAGTGCGACGGTGACCGAACCGCCAGGTTTGAGTTTATCGGCTAGCGCCAATCCGACGGATTGCAACGGCTGCGGCCACAGGCTCGATCAATCTGACGGTATCCGGCGGCACGCCAACGTACAGCTATGCCTGGACGGGCGGCGCCACGGGTCAAAACCGGCGAACCTGAGCGCGGTACGTACACGGTTACGGTACGCGAACGGTTGCACAGCCACCACGAGTGCGACGGTGACCGAACCGCCAGGTTTGACGGCTGCGCCAATCGACGGATTGCAACGGGGCGCTCGAACGGACGGTATCCGGCGGCACGCCAACGCCACCACGAGTGCGACCGGGAACCTGACCGAACCGCCGGGTTTGAGTTTATCGGCTAGCGCCAATCCGACGGATTGCAATGGGGCGGCCACGGGCTCGATCAATTTGACGGTATCCGGCGGCACGCCAACGGCTATACCTATGCCTGGACGGGCGGCGCCACGGGACAAAACCCGGGGAACCTGAGTGCGGGTACGTACACGGTTACGGTGACGGATGCGAACGGTTGCACGGCCACCACGAGTGCGACGGTGACCGAACCGCCGGGTTTGAGTTTATCGGCTAGCGCCAATCCGACGGATTGCAACGGGGCGGCCACAGGCTCGATCAATTTGACAGTATCCGGCGGCACGCCGGGCTATACCTATGCCTGGACGGGTGGCGCCACGGGTCAAAACCCGGGGAACCTGAGCGCGGGCACGTACACGGTTACGGTGACGGATGCGAACGGTTGCACGGCCACCACGAGTGCGACGGTGACCGAACCCCCGGGTTTGAGTTTATCGGCTAGCGCCAATCCGACGGATTGCAACGGGGCGGCCACGGGCTCGATCAATTTGACAGTATCCGGCGGCACGCCGGGCTATACCTACGCCTGGACGGGTGGCGCCACGGGTCAAAACCCGGGGAACCTGAGCGCGGGCACGTACACGGTTACGGTTACGGATGCGAACGGCTGCACGGCCACCACGAGTGCGACGGTGACCGAACCGCCGGGTTTGAGTTTATCGGCTAGCGCCAATCCGACGGATTGCAATGGGGCGGCCACAGGCTCGATCAATCTGACGGTGAGCGGCGGTACGCCAACGTACAGCTATGCCTGGACGGGTGGCGCCACGGGTCAAAACCCGGGGAACCTGAGCGCGGTACGTACACGGTTACGGTAACGGATGCGAACGGTTGCACAGCCACCACGAGTGCGACGGTGACCGAACCGCCGGGTTTGAGTTTATCGGCTAGCGCCAATCCGACGGATTGCAACGGGCGGCCACGGGCTCGATCAATCTGACGGTGAGCGGCGGTACGCCAACCTACAGCTATGCCTGGACGGGCGGCGCCACGGGTCAAAACCCGGCGAACCTGAGCGCAGGTACCTACACGGTTACGGTGACGGATGCGAACGGTTGCACGGCCACCACGAGTGCGACGGTGACCGAACCGCCGGGTTTGAGTTTATCGGCTAGCGCCAATCCGACGGATTGCAATGGGGCAGCCACGGGCTCGATCAATCTGACGGTGAGCGGCGGTACACCGACCTACAGTTATGCCTGGACGGGCGGCGCCACGGGTCAAAACCCGGGGAACCTGAGCGCGGGTACGTACACGGTTACGGTGACGGATGCGAACGGTTGCACAGCCACCACGAGTGCGACGGTGATTGAACCCCGGAGCTGGATCTTGCAGCAACCGCGATAGATGTTTCCTGTAACGGCGCTGCCAACGGCACGATCAATCTCACAGTTTCCGGCGGCACGCCGGCTATACCTATGCCTGGACGGGCGGCGCCATGAGCCAAAATTTGACCGGGTTAAACATCGGCATATATTCAGTGACGGTAACGGATGCGAATGGTTGTACGGCAATAACGTCTGCAACTATCACAGAACCTGATGCCATAACGCTGTCAGCACTGGCTACACCGGCCACCTGTAATGGTAATTCAAATGGTGCCATAGACCTGTCTGTTGGAGGCGGCACGCCAAACTATACCTTCTTATGGTCTAATGGAAGCATCGAGGAGGATTTGAGCGGATTAGATGCAGATGTCTACACGGTTACGGTGACGGATGCGAACAATTGTTCCGCTACGACATCTGCCACCGTCGCTCAACCGAGTAATGTGACGCTTAGCAGTACCATTGTAAACGTTACCTGTTTTGGCGGAGCCAATGGATCCATTGACCTGACAGTGGACGGAGGCGTTATGCCCTACACCTTTGGCTGGTCAAACAATACCAACACGGAAGATCAAAACAACCTGACTGCTGGTTCCTACATTGTAACCGTAACCGATGCTAACGGCTGTTCGCTAACAGATTTGTTTGAACTGACCCAGCCCACACAGATTGTTTCGGCAACGCAAACTACACCGGTCACCTGTAACGGTGGCGGGGATGGTGAAATCGAACTGACTATCAGTGGGGGACGCCTGGATATACCGTTTCCTGGTCTAACGGTGTGAACGCTGAGGATTTGACCAGTTTGTCTGCGGGCACCTTTACCGCCACGATTACAGACAATATCGGCTGTACGAAAACCGTGGAGGCAACTGTGATTGAACCAACAGCGATCCAACTGACCCTGGTCGTTGTCAATGTTTCCTGTAATGGCGGGCTAACGGGGCGATCAACTTAAGTGTGTCCGGTGGTACATCGGGGTATACGTTCCAATGGAGCAACGGCGCAATGACGGAGGATATTTCCGGCCTGACTTCCGGACTTTACGACGTGGAAGTGACCGATGCCAATGCATGTATTGCGCTTGGCAGTGCCTTCGTAGAAGAACCCGATCCTATTTTGGTGACTGCCAATGTGACCGACGTTGCCTGTAACGGCGGCGCCAACGGCGCCATCAGCCTGAGTGTGAGTGGTGGTACGCCCGCGTATTCGTACGATTGGGCGCACATCCCCGGTTCCAGTAACCCGGCGAATGTAACCGGCCTTACTGCCGGAACCTATACGGTGACTGTGACGGACAATCTGGGATGTACCGCTGAACTGGAGGCATTGGTAAACGAGGCTTCAACATTAGTGCTGACAACCACCTCCGTTAATGCATCCTGTTTTGGAATAAATGATGGTGCTATTGATCTGGAGGTTAGTGGTGGCACACCAGGATATACCTATCATTGGTCCAACAACTATACCGGCCAGGACCCGGTAGCCCTGCTGGCAGGCTCCTATACCGTTACGGTAACAGATTTCGCCGGTTGTTCCAAAATTCGAACGGCTACAGTGGGACAACCCCGGTACTCGGCTCAACTACAGTGGTTTCGGCTGTTTCATGTAATGGGGGCTCTGATGGCGCTATTGACCTGAATGTTACAGGAGGTACGCCAGCTTACCTCTATGCCTGGTCAAATAGTTCTACCGATCAGGACCTTACCGGACTTTCGGCAGGCACTTACACGGTAACAATTTCTGACGAAAATGGCTGTACGCGTATAACTTCTGCAACGGTGCCGCAACCCACGGCCCTGAACTTGAGCGCAACCGTACAAAATATGAGTTGTTTTGGCGGAAATAACGGTTCTATCAACCTGTCTGTTGCCGGTGGAACGCCTACCTACTCCTATGTTTGGTCGGGCGGTCAAAGTGTGCAGGATATTAACAACCTTGCTGTTGGTACCTATACGGTGACCGTATTTGATGCCAACGGCTGTTCGGCCAGTTACACCGCTGTCGTGTCCCAACCGCCGGTAATCGAGATGAGTGCCACCACAGAGCCCATTATTGCCTGCACCGGAGGTAACAATGGTTCAATAGACCTGACGGTCTTTGGCGGTACACCCGGATACAGCTACAACTGGGCGCATATTCCGGGCGCCAGCAATCCACAGGACCCGACAGGGCTTTCGGCAGGTACCTACACGGTTACCGTAACCGATGCTGCCGGCTGTACTGCCGTTCAGGCTTTTACGGTTGATCAGTTATCAGATGTTATGGCAACGGTATCAGTAACCGCAGTGACTTGTAATGGCGGCAATGACGGGGCTATCGATCTGACAGTAAATGGCGGTTTGCCTCCCTATACATTTAACTGGGCGCATCTTCCGGGAACGGACGATCCGGAAGATGTGCAAAACCTGACTGCCGGAAAGCTACGCCTGTACAATCACCGATGCCAATTCCTGCACGGCGGTTGTTTCGGCTACGGTTACCCAACCGACCATCATCGTATCTACCCAGGTGACGGCGGTGTCCTGCAATGCGGGCAGCGATGGTTGGATCGATCTGACGGTGACCGGGGGCGCCGGGCCCTATTCGTATCTGTGGAATAACAGTTCAACAGACGAGGATCCGACAGGCTTGTCAGCAGGCAACTACTGTGTCACCGTTTCGGATGTAAATGGTTGTACAAAAACCACTTGCGCGACCGTAACGCAACCGAGCGCACTGCTACTCACCGTGACCACCAGTGCAGTGTCTTGCAATGGCGGCTCCAATGGCGGCGTCAACCTGACGGTGACCGGTGGCACACAAAACTATTTCTATGCATGGGATAACGGCTCCGTTACGCAAGACCTGAATGCCGTTTCGGCCGGTAGCTATTGTGTAACAGTTACCGATGCAAACGGGTGCACCAAGAGCATTTGCGCCACGGTATCCGAACCTCCGGGTATTACCATTGACATTAAAAATATTCGGCCGGCCTGTTTCAATGCATCCAATGGCTCGATCGACCTGACGGTGAAGGGTGGGGTAGGCTCGTATGCCTACTTGTGGAATAACGGAACAACCACACCAAACAATACCAATTTGCCCGCAGGGCAATATTGCCTGACGGTAACAGATGGAAACGGTTGTACGGCCACCCTATGTGAATTTGTACCTGAAAATCCGCAAATCACGTTGAGTACAACCACCAAGCCAGTTACCTGTGCCGGAGGAAGCGACGGCGGCGTGACGCTCACCGTCGGCGGCGGTACACCGGGCTACAGGCTTTATTTTTGGTCAACAGGTGTCAATAGCCAAAACCTGAATAATGTACAGGCCGGCACCTATTGTGTAACGGTTACCGACAATATCGGTTGTACCCAAACCATCTGTGCTACGGTTGGCCAACCTGCGGCAATCAATCTCACAGCCCAGATAACAACAGTGTCTTGCTTTGGGGGCAACAACGGCGCCATCGACCTGACCCCGGCCGGCGGCACACAACCTTATACCTTCAAATGGTCGCCGGGTGGTGCTACCACGGAAGACCTGAACAATCTGACAGTTGGATTTTACACCGTAACGGTAACCGATAAAACGGTTGCTCGAAAAGCCAGACCTTCCAGGTTACCCAACCACAGCAGGTTGTTTTGACGACTGCAATTTCCATGGACCCACCCTGTAGCGGGAATTACAATGTTAACCTGACCGTGAATGGCGGAACTTCCCCGTACACCTACCTCTGGTCGAACGGATGGACCTTCCAGGATTTATACCAGGTACCCTCCGGTGTGGACTACTGTGTGACGGTAACGGATGCCAAAGGCTGTGTGAAAACGACCTGCGTAACGGTGCCCCAGTATTTCCCGATTTCGGCGACTGCTCAGGTAACTCCGATAACGTGCTACGGGACAAACACCGGGCATATTGTCCAAACTGTAAGCGGAGGAACCAGTCCATATGCCTATAACTGGAACAGTGGCATCTTACCCGCTACAAAGATCAGCACAACATCACCGGCGGTATTTACATCGTAACAATTTCCGACGCGACGAACTGTTCTATTGTGAAAAACTATATTGTAAGCGGACCTTCACAGGATATCAAACCCACGACAACTGTCCAAAACCCCGGGTGTGGCGGTACCACGGGTTCTATTGATTTGAAGGTGATTGGTGGAACGCCGCAAATGCCGGGAAGCATTTACACGTATAAATGGTCGAATGGCGCAACATCCCAGGATTTGAACAATGTACCTGTCGGTACCTATTGCGTTACCATTACCGACCTGAATGGCTGCACCAAAACTACCTGTGCTACGATTGCCGTACCGACAGGACCCACACTGGCGATTTCGTCCAGCCCAGCCACTTGTGGAAACACCAATGGTGCGGTCAATCTTACCGCAACTGCCGGCGTTTCGCCCTATACATTCCTTTGGAACAACGGTGCAACTGCAAAAGACCTCTCCGGGGTTGCCGCGGGCATGTATTGCGTTACAGTCACCGATGCTATCCATTGCACTGCAACCATTTGTATAACAGTGGCCAATCAAAATGGCCCGGCGCCGACGCTGGTGGCAACAAATGCCAGCTGCGGCGACAGCAACGGGGCCATAAATCTGAGCCTGGCGGGCGGAACTTCACCCTTCCACTTTAATTGGAACACGGGCGATACCACCCAGCACCTCACGGACCTCCTGGCGGGTACGTATTGCGTGACAATTACCGATGCCAATAATTGTATGGCGGTTAGTTGTGCAGCCGTAAGCAATTTGGGTAGCCCGGCACTTGCCACGACGGCAGTCGATGCGCGTTGTGGGTTGCAAAACGGTGCGGTTTACCTGGCGATAAACGGCGGTACAGCACCACTGAGCGTTTTATGGTCGACTGGTGAAACTACAACGTCTGTTACGGATTTACCTGCCGGTACCTACTGCGTTTCGGTAACGGATGCCAATAATTGTCTGTCGACCGTATGTGTCGATGTCGACAGCCTTGGCAGCCCGGTGTTGACGGCAATGGCCACAAATGCCGCATGTGGTTTGCCGAATGGCGCAGTTGATTTGACCGTTTCGGGAGCTGCGGCGCCGGTACTTTTCCTCTGGAATACAGGTGCAACCGCTGAAGACCTTTCCGGACTGGAACCAGGCATCTACTGTGTGACAACTACGGATGCTAACGGCTGTATTGGCACTACCTGTGTTACGTTAATCAACATTGCAGGACCTGCAGCAAGTTCAACTGAGACGCCAGCGCTTTGTGGTTTGCCCAATGGCGCGATCAGCCTCAGCCCCGCCAATGGCACTCCACCCTTTAGTTTTCTATGGAATACCGGCGAAACAACGCAGGATCTGTCAGATTTGCCCGCCGGTAACTACTGCGTGACGGTTACCGATGCCAACAATTGTTCCGTGGTGCACTGTGATACCGTGCCCGGATACGGTAGTCCGGCGCTGACGATAACCGGAGAAAATGCCACGAACAACCAGGCAAACGGCTCGGTTGATCTGATGGTTATCGGTGGCACAATGCCATTTAGCTACCTGTGGAATACCGGTGCAACTACGGAGGACTTGGTTGGCATGCCTGCCGGAAATTATTGTGTAACGGTGACCGACGCCAACGGCTGTACTGCTACTACCTGCATCACCCTGATCAGTCAACCAAGCATGGTGCTGAATATTGGGGTGACCAATACTGCCTGTGGCGCCGCTGAAGGTGCGCTGGACCTTACGGTGACTAGCGGGCAATCTCCGTACACTTACCTGTGGAATACAGGTGCTACCACGGAAGATCTGATTGATCTGCCGGTCGGCACCTATTGTGTAACAGTAACGGACAATGATGGCTTCACGGCGACCCTTTGCGGATCCGTGGGTACGCCAAATGGCCCGGCACTGACCGTCGTTGCGAGCAATTCCAACTGCGGTATGCCTACCGGGTCGGTAAATCTTACCGTTTCTGGCGGGACACCCTCGTATACATTTTATGGACAAATGGCTCGACAACGCAGCATATTGACAGCCTTTATTCGGGTCCGTATTGTGTAACGGTCATCGATAATGCCGGGTGTGTTTCGACGGCTTGCGCAACGGTGTACGAATTTGAAGGCATCGCAACCACAGTTGCCGTGACAAACGGCAACTGTGGTATGCCCGGCTCGATAAATCTTACGTATTCGGCGGCACTGTTCCATACAGTTACATATGGAGTAATGATTCCACACAACGCAGGATATTTCGAACCTGCCTTCCGGCACCTATTCCGTTACCATCACCGATGCCATTGGATGCTCGGCATCAACTACGGCTGTGGTATCAAACGGAAGTATGCCGGAATTGTCTGCCGAAGTGTCCAATACCATTTGTAATCAAAGTACGGGCGCCATAAACCTGACGGTTTCCGGTGGTACCGGCCAATTCACTTACCAGTGGTCGACGAATGCAACGACGCAGGATATTTCCGGTTTGCCCGAAGGGCAATATTGTGTAACGGTAACCGATGCGCAAAACTGTACATCCGTGCGGTGTGATTCCGTAACCTGTATGACGCAAAGTGATTGCACGACATTCAAGGCCGGCGCCGGGCAAATTGTTGCACCTACCTGTAATGCATCCAACGGCAAGCTGTTTGTCAGCCTGGATAACGGGGTGCCCGGATTTAATTACACCTGGGAAAATATTTCCACGGGCGCAACAGGCGCCGGCTCGTCACTTACGGAACCCTTTCAGATCACAGGACTGTTCTCCGGTACGTATCGGATTACGGTAACCGATGTAAATGGCTGCACCGCTGTGGCAATGACGATAATTGAGCCGGCTACTGCCACACTGCCGCTGTTTGCAGAACCACAAATCGGCCTGGGTTGCAATGACCACGAAGCTAATATTACATTGGAGATTCAAAATGGCTCACCCGAGTACACCTTCCAATGGCAGAATTACACCTTAAATCAAAGTGGATCGGGTACCGGGTCAATGTCGGTTCAGGTGCTGGAAGGACTTTTTGCGGGACTATACGAGATCACGGTTACCGATTTGCAAGGTTGTCAGGGAACAATCGTGACAACCATTGAGGCCTGGGCGATTTTCCAGGCAAGTGCCACAGCATTGGGAACGGGGTGTGATACGACAGATCTGGCTATAAACATTCATTTGGAAAATGGCGCGCCTGAGTATCATTACGAATGGACAAACGGAAGCAGCAGTGGTATGGGTACAGCCTCCAGTGCGCCGTTTGACATAACCGTACCGGAGCCTGGGAATTACCAGATTTTGATCATGGATTTTGAAAACTGCATGGATACCGTGCAGGTTAGCGTTGGTGGGACAATTGGAGGGCAAGTGTACAATGATCTGAATGCCGATGGTCTTGCCGGTGTTGGAGAGCCCGGGTTGGCTGGCGTTGCCGTTTACCTGTATGCCTGTGAAAATCCTGCGCCGTTGGATTCGGTAGTGACCGGCAGCGATGGCACTTATCGTTTTTTCGGGCATGTAAACTATCCGTATCGCATTGAATTTGTGCCGACGCAGCCTTGGTTTATGCCTGCGCTTGCCGGAACAAACAATGGCAGCTCGGTTCAATTTGTGCAATCGGCAAATTGTGCCATACAGGCGGGATTCTTCGATCCGTATTTCTATTGCCAGCAACACCCGGATGTCGCGTATACCGCCTTTACGCAAGGATTGGCTGAGCTGGTGGACAGCACAGCGATAGGCCTCTTCCCTTATGCGGCAACGAATCCGGATGCAGTGTTTGGCAGGGTATTGGCCAGCAACCAAATTGGCTCGGTATACGGACTTGCCTGGGACGGTACGCACAAATTTTTATACGCCAGTGCTTTCCTTAAGCGCCATGTTGGCCTGGGTGCATTGGGCCTCGGAGGGATTTACCGGATCGATTATTCCGGTGCGGTTCCGGAGGTGTCGCCATTGTATCAGGTGCCTGATGTGGGTACGGTTGATCGCCCGGACTTGTCTACATCGACCACAGCCAGCCAGGACTCGGATGTTTTGCCAAAATTGGAAAAGCCGGCCTTGGCGATCTGGATATTTCACCCGACCACAACACGCTCTGGACGTTGAATTTGTTTACCCGAAAACTCGTGCGCATCGACAGCATTTTGAGTGGCACGCCGGTTTCGGAAGAAATTGACATTGACTCAGCACCCGATTGTCCCAATGGCGTGTTCCGCCCAATGGGATTGGCAGTAAACCGTGGAAAAGTGTATGTGGGGGGTGTTTGTACTGCTGAAAATAGCGGAGCATCGAGCGATTTGTTTGCATCCGTCCATGCCTATGACCTGGCTACAAAAACCTGGAAAGCGGAACTGCTCTTCGGCTTAAGCGGTCCGGATTATCAGCGCGGCGCCATCATTGGCAATGCCGATCCAAATCTGGAGCAGTGTACCGACTGGGAAAGCTGGGTGGATACCTATACCGAGCGTAACCTGGTGGCTGATATTGCTTTGGGCGAACCGGCTGCACAAAATCCGGATGGCAATTTTGAAATTGTTGGCGATCAGCAACTTGGGCCAGAATTCCGTTGCCGGGGCCAGGCGATGTTCTCCGACATTGTGTTTACCCGGGATGGGCTGGTTATTATGGAACTCATGGATCGCACCGGGCACCAGTTTGGTTATCGCCAACTGCGTCCGGATGTCATGTCGAACGACCTGGTTTCCGCGGCCAGTGGTGGCGATATTTTGGCAGCCTACATCAAGGACGGCACCTGGGAACTGGAGCATAACGCTACACTTGCCGGGATTGGCCGGACCAGTTTGAATGGAGAGAACAACAATGAAGGTCCTGGCGGTGGTGAATATTTCTTTGCCAACCGCCGCAACCTGCACCGGGATGCCGACGGCGGCGGCTTGGTGCATGTACCGGGTACCGACGAGGTATTGGGAGTGGTACTCAACTCAACACAGCCCTAAATAGTATTGGCGGTGGTGTGGCATATTACGATCTACTGAGCGGAGGCACCACCCGAAACGACCTGACTTTGCTTGATCCGAACTACGATCAGACCGGTATTGGACAGGCCAACCCGATTGGTGATCTGGAAGCACTTTGTGATGATCCACCCATTCAGATTGGTAACCGAATTTGGGTGGATGAAAACTGCGACGGGGTGCAGGATGCCTGCGAACCGCCTTTAGCGAACGTCATGGTTAGTTTGTACGACGCAGCCAGTGAAACCTTGCTGGCAACGACCACCAGCGACTCGCTCGGCCGGTATACCTTTACCGGACTGGGGACATTAGGTGAAGACTGGATTTCAACACCCGGAAATGACAGTATTCTCCCGGCGACGGATTATCGGATTGTTTTGGAAAAATTGATACCACCTTGCAATTCAACGTCCTGTCCGGCAGGTTGCTGGTGAAAGGCAAGGCGTACCGGCTTACCCAGCAAGACAAAGGCGCCGGGCATTACCCGGATCTTAACGACTCGGATGCCGCTATTTTGCCGGAAAGCTCTCAAGCCATGGGATCGGTTGCCGGTAATTCGCTACACGACTGGTTCGGCTGGTTATATTGATCATACGCTGGATGCCGGCTTCTGTCCGGATACACTTGTATTGTTTGCTTGCGAAATTGCAGCCGGCGCCAACGAGGCCGTGTTTGATTTGCCATCCGGCAACAATCAGGTTGATCCGGGCACGGCATACTCCGTGAGCCACCATGCTACGGATACCGACGCATTAAACGGCACTAACCAGCCTCCGAACGCGTACCAGGCACCCGATAACACCCTGATCTATGCCCGTTTGCAGCATTCGGTTTCCGGTGCCCTGGTAGCCATTGAAACGATTCGTCTCGAAGTGCTGCCCAGGCCGGTGGCGCATGTGGTGCTGCTGGAAAGTTGTTCGGACACCATAAATGGTACTACTGCTACTTTCAACCTGTCGGATGCCGACAACCTGGCGACAGGCGGTGTCGCCGGATTGTCGGTGCGTTACTATACGCTCTATTCGGATGCTGAAAACGGGATAAATCCGTTGCCGACGGATTATGTTTCCGGAACAAAGAACATCTGGGCCCGCGTAGAAAACCCTGCCGGTTGCTACGACATTGACCTGACCACACTTACAGTACTTCCGGCAACCGGAGTTGCACTGACGCCGACCAATTGCACCTGTGCCAATGGTAATATTGATGGAAGTATTTTGGCTGTTGCTGCCCCGAATGGCGCGCCGTATACCTTCGCATGGTCGACAGGAGTGGTGACGGGCCCGACAGCCGACTCGATGGCTATGTTGACCGGATTGGAGCCGGGAACCTACACGCTGACTTTGACAAATGCAGCCGGATGCACTGCTGTATCCGAAACCACCATTGAGCCGGAAACGCCTCCGCGGGCTAGTTTTGAATTCCATCAGGTACCACCTTGCGACGGTCCTTATTCCATAGTGTTCACCGACCAGTCGAGCAATTACCCCAGCGCTTGGCTCTGGGTTTCCCGGGCGGAACGCCGGTCATGTCGAATGACCAGCATCCGGTGGTGATCTATCCGGCTACCGGTACGTACACCGTGACGTTGATCGCGACAAATGCTGCCGGTTCGGATACGCTAACGCTTCAGGTTGATGTGTTGGATGTGCAGGCTCCGCAGGCAGATTTCACCTTTGTG
Source organism: Lewinellaceae bacterium (assembly GCA_020636075.1). Lineage (GTDB taxonomy): Bacteria > Bacteroidota > Bacteroidia > Chitinophagales > Saprospiraceae > M3007. The sequence goes on from JACJYO010000006.1 coordinate 365,112, forward strand.
GTTAACCCGAACGGCATGGTCATGTTTACCAATCTTACTGTCAACGGTACATCCTATCTCTGGGATTTTGGTGATGGAATGACCAGTACTGACCTGGATCCAACACATGCTTATACCCAGCCAGGCGTGTATGCCGTCAGTATGATTGCCACCAATCCATGCGGCAACAGTTCGGTACAGTACAATGTGCAAATCGATTCGGTTACCACAGGCGTGTACGGACCCGATAGCTGGCTGGATTGGTTTGTGTTGTATCCAAATCCGAATCTGGGGACGTTCACGGTTGAAATGCGAGGCGCCCCGCAAGGGGAAATTACTTGCCAGTTGTACAACGCCTTGGGGCAGTTGGTGAAAACCGAAACACTGAACTTCGACACCGGTATCCTGAACCATACGTTTGTATACCCGGAATTGCCTTCGGCAGTGTATATGCTGGAGATTCGGGCGGGATTGAAAACGCATCTGGAAAAAGTGCTGATCAACCGCTAGTGTATGTATTTTTTCAAGGCAGGATTAACCCTGGGGTGATAGTTTAAAAATTGTTGACCCGGTTAATCCTGCCGGTTTTATAGACTCCATCAACAAACACAACTGAATTTCATTTTTAATATGTACCCCAAACAGGGTAAAATGTCGGCTAATAAACTGTCAGATGCCAGCATTTTAACCAGTTTTCTGTTAATCCGTGGATACCCTGATAAATATGCGGGTTTGCTTTTCGTACTTTTGGCATTGTCCCTCTGATGCTTGGTTTTACTAAAGAATCTATACACATAACCCTGGCCAGAGTATTTTTTTAATCAGCTTCAATAGTTCTAAACCGACTTAATTTTTAATCGGATGAAGACCAACCCGCCACGACTGCGTCTTCGGACCAGTTCGCTACGGCTGCTTTCGGTTTCCAGCAGTTGTTTTCTCATGTTGTTGCTTTCGTGTTTGCGCCTGCGCAGGCAGGCATGCAACGACTTGTCTTACATTTCCTTGATCCCGATTGTGCGGTTGAAGTCACACCGGATATGGTGCTTGAAGGTACCCCGGTGGATACATCGTATGTAGTCAGCCTGGCAACACAGGCGGGTGTGCCCATTCCGAATTTACTGACCGCAGCGCACATTGGAAGTACTATTCAGGCAACTGTTACCGATACACTCACCGGCAATTCCTGCTGGGGCCTTTTGATTGTAGAAGACAAATTACCACCCGAAATTGCCTGCGAAAATATTGAAATACCCTGCGCAGCCGCTCAATACGCACCGGATTACCTGGCCAATGTGCTGGGCATTGCAGCGGCCTTTCCCTCCGTTTTTGAAAATTGTTCCGCGTATACGCTGACGTATATCGACAGCTGGCTCGATCTGGCTTGCAACGATCCGCAAGACCGTAGTGCCCAATTGCAGCGCGTGTGGACGGCCACAGATGCCAGCGGAAACCAGGCTACCTGCACGCAGTTTATTTATTTTCAACGCGTACATGTCGATGCCGTACTTTTCCCGGCAGATACCACACTCGACTGTAGTAACCCGCTCCTGGGCCCTTTGTATACAGGTCAACCCTATGTGGAGGCTTATGGCGTGCAGTTTCCGCTGTATATCGGCGATTTGGCCTGTGAACTGGATATTACCTATGTTGACCAGGAAATTCCTTTATGCGGGACATCTTATTCTGTGCTGCGTACCTGGACGGTTTACGATGATTGCCTGCCGACTGTTCCGCTGCTTAACCCGAGGACATACATACAGGTGATCTTTGTGAAAGACCTTGCCGGGCCAACGTTCGACTGCCCAAAAGATACTCTGGTATCGACAGATCCGTTTACTTGCAATAAATCACTTGACCTCCCGGATGTCATTATCAGCGATAATTGCTCCAATATTGCGGAGATTCTGGCTGTCTGGACAGTCAACGGAGTGACCCAAAGCCTTGCCGGCACCCTGACCAACTTTCCGGGGAACAACCTCTGGAATGCCGACACGCTGGGTGTGCTTGGCTACGCGAATAACCTCCCTGCCGGTGTTACAACGATAAAGTATATTGTAACCGATGCTTGTGGAAACTCCAGCACCTGTACGTTTAAAGTGACCGTTTCGGATGGCGTGAAACCCTGGGTTGCCTGCGACGAATTTACCCAGGTGTCGCTGGGAAATACCGGTGTTGCCCTGATCAATGCCTCTACCTTCGACGATGGCTCCGGCGACTACTGTGCTCCGATCTTTTCAAAGCGCGCCGGGTCGAAACCAATGCTTGCCAGCCGACCGACCGGTTTTATGACCAGGTTCGGTTTTGCTGCTCCGATGTAGGCGATACCATTACCGTGATTTTACGCGTATACGACCTGCCGCCCGATACCGGCGCCGTCAGCCTGACCTTGTTGGAAGACCATGCCAGCGACTGTATCGTGCAGGTGTTTGTCGATGATAAATTAAAACCCGTTTGCCTGGCGCCGCTAAATCAAACGATCGCCTGCGAACTTTTGACCCGCACCTCGAGAATTTTGGTGTGCCTGCCTTTGCCGATAACTGCTGCCTGGACACTTTTTTGAAATGCCGCCCAATTTGAGCGCATTCGATACGCTGTGCAATCGCGGAACTATTACCCGCACATTTTCCGCGCCCAGGATTGCAACGGCCTGACCAGCCAATGCACCCAACGGATCATCATTGGATACAAACAGGATTTTGCAGTTAAATTCCCCGACGATGTGTTCGTCAACGATTGCGATACGACCGATGTATACAGCCCCGGCCCGGAAATTTTCGGAGAAGATTGCGAAACGATCGCCGCCTCTTACCAGGACAATGTCAGCACCGGCGGTGTATTGTCCTGTTACTGGATTGAGCGCCGGTGGATTGTCGTAGACTGGTGTTCGTACAACCCCAATTTACCGCTGATCGAAGTGCCCAACCCCAACCCGGCGGTCGACCCGCTGGATCCACAAAATAAACCGGGGCCCGTAGTGGCGCCTCAAGGCCATGTTCCGGCGCCCACCCATATGCGCGTGACGCCCAATGATCCCGAACCTACGGACTATAGTATTTTCTGGAAGGCCAATGCAAATGGCTATTTGTACCGTCAGATTATCAGCGTGCGCGACGATGTGCCGCCAAAAATCCGTGGTTGTCCGGCTACCTTGCCGGTAGAGTTTTGCGATCATTCTGATAATGATCCAATGTTTTGGAACGCCACGTATTGGCCTAATCCGAGTGTGCCGGGTGGCTTTTGATTTGTGTGAAGGCCCAACTTCGCTTGCAGTTACGGCCAGTGATGGTTGTTCAAAAGGCAATGTGAACATTCGCTATTTATTGTTTTGGATCTGGATGGCGATGGGGTGCAGGAAACCGTGATCAACAGCCTGAACCCGCCGCCTCCGAATGTGGTGTATTTCGGCAATGCACTCAATCCCAATTTTACCGGAGGCGAGCCTCGCGCCTTTGATAACCGCCCGGTTGCACCCGATGAAAAGTACCGGTTTGCAATCGAACGTACCGGCTATGTGAATGTAACCGGGTACGTGCGTTGGTCAACCATAAAAGACCCGAACACTTATGTGATGCCCCAATTGCCTTACGGGAACCACCGAATCCAGTGGATTATCGATGATGGCTGTGGTAACGAAACTATCTGTGCCTATCCGATCCTGGTCCGCGATTGTCATGTGCCGGATTTGCTGTGTATCAACGGGTTGAGTGTCGATATCCCGCAAACGGAGTCGATCACCCTGTATACCAACGATTTTTTATGGTATGCCAATGACAACTGCACCCCTGCTGATCAACTGGTATATGGCTTGCGCAAATCCGGAACCGGACATGCGTTCCCGGCCAATCCGGACGGAACGCCTCAACAAAGCGTCACCTTTACCTGTGATGAACTGGGGACTCAGTACGTTGAACTTTGGGTGCGCGATATGGCAGGCAACTTCAGCATTTGCGAAACCTATGCCATCATTCAGGACAATTTTGGGATTTGTTCCTCCACGATGGCTTCTGTTGCCGGAAGCGTTCAAACGGAAAACAGCGACGGTCTGGAAGATGTGCACATCAATCTTGAAGGGACGCACCCGGCCCAGCCGCCGGTGTCTATGTTTGATGTATCCGACCCAAACGGGCTCTACGGCTTTCCCAATGCATTGCCCTTTGGAACCGATATGACAATTACCCCATCGAAAGAAAATGACCCGCTGAACGGCGTTTCTACCTTCGATCTGGTGCTGATCAACAAGCACATCCTGGGGCAGGCACCACTCTCCAGTCCATACCAGTTTATCGCAGCGGATATCAACCGCAGCAAATCCGTGACCACCTTCGATGTGGTGGAACTGCGCAAATTGATACTTGGTATATATACCGGTTTCCCGCAAAATACATCCTGGCGTTTTGTCGATGCGAACTACCAGTTTCCCAATCCTTCGAATCCGTTTCAGGAACCGTTTCCGGAAAAGATCGTAGTGCCGTCTATGAATACGCACATGCTGTCGGAGGATTTTGTGGCGGTAAAATTGGCGATATAAACGGCAATGCAGTGACCAATAGCTGCAAAGTTCCACCCCGCGCACCAGCGGAACCCTGTATTTTGACGGGGTTTTCCGACCGATGTCCTGCTGGAACCCGGTGAAGAATTTACGGTTACACTCGCTGCGGCCGAAGCCGTTTTGGGCTGCCAGCTCACCCTGCGTTTCCCTGATCTGGATATTCTGCGTGTAGATCCCGGTGAAAACATGAGCGCCGAACATTTTGGTGTTTTCTCCAATGACCATGCCCTGACCATGAGTTGGGATGGCAACGGCAAACCAAGTTTTGCACTCACCTTCAAGGTGCGCAAAGCCGGTCGGATCGGGCAATTGCTCAACCTGTCGAGCCAGATCACCCGCACCGAAGCGTACCTCCCCAACCAACCAGAACCCGCAGCTGTTGCGCTGCGCTTTGGCGATCTGATTGAAGAGCAGGACTTCGAAATGTACCTGCCACGGCCCAATCCCTGGCAGAGCAAAACAACCCTGGGTTTTATTTTTACCCGGCACGTCCAGGGCTGTGCTCACCGTTACCGACCAAACCGGCAAACAAATTTGGCAGGAGGCTGCACGCTACGACAAGGGCTACCACTCCATCAATCTGGACGCCAACCGAATTCCGGCAACCGGCGTTTTTTTCCTGCAACTGGAAACAGTATTTGGTTTGGAGACCGGGAAAATGATCCGCCTGTAAATCTTAACTACCACGGAGGCATGGAGGGCACGGAGAAAAACCTACTCGTCCTACGACTTGAAGTCGTAGGACGAGTAAATGATTTCCACATTTTGCATTAAAAACTACCCGCCGTATAGTTTCAAATAAGCCGCTGCAGTATCCTCCATCCGGTAAACTACCCTTGGTTTTTGCAAATCCGGCTGCGCCAAAACCTGCAACACGGCAGCAGCAAGTCCCGCACTCGTTTCACTGCAAACCCCAAAGGCCAGCGCCGCGCCAACCGGCGTACTCACCATGCGGCAGCCGTTGGCTGCGCCTTCGGCAAACACAAACCCGAACGACTCAAAATGGCCGGTATGCAGCAAAACTTTGCTCCGGCGCATACGCTCCAGCACTTCCGGGCGCGGCAAACTGCCGGCAAAGGTCAGGTGTTGGGCCAGCCCCAGGCGTTCCGCTTGTTGTTTCAGGAGATTAAGTTGCGGGCCCTCGCCGATCAGTTCGGCCCGTACACCGGGTTGCTTTTCGTTGATCAAACGCAGTACCTCCAGCCATTGCACCCAGTTTTTTACCTGGATCAGCGACCCTACGCCCAAAATGTCAATGGGGCGTTCAGCGGGCAACTGTGCCGGAATATCGGCTCCGGCAATGCCCCAGGGAATTTCATGAGCGGCGCGCAGACCACAGGTTTTTTCCAGTGCATTTTGGTGGAATGGACTTAGGGCAACCAGTTGATTTGCTATGCCTGGTGCCAGGCGTTTCAGGTAGCGGTTTTGCGGCAACACGTCCTGGCCCATCAGGGTGGTTAGGAGTGGGATATTCAGGCGCCGGGAAATTTGCCGGCCCACCACCCAGGCCGGCCCAAGCCAGAAACTGTGCACAACGCGCACCTTTTTTTCAAAATGAATTTGCTGCAAAATGCCGGGCGCGGTAAAAGGTGCGCCAGCGCAGCCAGGGGACGGTTATTACCTCGGCAAGGATAAACAGCAAACCCGTCGTCCCGGGTTCCGCCCTTTCCCGGTGGGTACTCCAATGCAAGGATATGCAGATCAATGCCGAGGCGTGTAAACTCCTGTGCCAGCAGGTACAACGGTGGAATGCAGGTACTGTCCTGTGTATCGGCGGCAAAGCCGGGTGTGATCCAGATAATGCGCATGTAACGCGAACCTCCGGTTCGCAGTTTTAATTAAAAAATAAGGTGCAAATAAACGGTTGGCACCTTCCAATAAATCCTGCAATGAACTGTTCCACCCAAAAATGCGAAGAGCGGACTATAAAAATAAGTCCGCTCCCGCGTATAGTGACGCCCGCGCTTACATCGGGCGGGCGGAATGACGGCGGCCCTTCCCGCAGTACTGCGTCCGGGTTCCACCGTTCTTTTGTTGCTGTCTCAAAATTAGTGCGCCTGGAGGTGATGCAATAGTAACGCGAACCGCTGGTTCGCGTAAGAAAATGGGTCATGCGAATTTTAAACGCGAACCAGCGGTTCGCGTTACTGTTTTACCACTTTCCCGGTCCGGCGCACCGCACCTTCCTGAACGGTGATGTAGTACAAGCCTGAGGGCAGGCCACTCAAATCGACCTGGCCGTTTTCGGTTTGTCCTGCCGGCACCACCACCTGACCGTGTACATTCAGCACCTGGTAGGGCAACACAGCATTTGTCGTTGAAAAGCGAACCAGGCCGGTTGTCGGGTTCGGGCTGAGTTCGAGTGCCTCGCCGTTCCGGACTTCCGGTGCCGCGGTGGTGTTGCCGAAGTAGTAGTAGGTTTTTTCCTGAATAACCCACTCCTGCGTGTTCACATCTTTTTCGGCGTACACGTCCAGGGCGAGTTCCGGCCCAGATGGATTTTGGTAAACATAGGTGGTTTGGCTGGCAGGCGGCGCGTCGAACCCGAGGTCTTCATACGTTTCCGTGTATACGCGGTGTACGTTGTCGAAGGTGCGGGTGGTGCGCTCGTTCAGCGTCCATTCACCGGTAAAAAAGTCGGCGTCGAAAGCCTCCTCCAGCACAGCGTTGCCGTTCCCGTCGTAGGCTGTTTCCAGTTTGTTGGTTGCAACGAGCGTGGTAGGATCGATTACGCCGTAGGTGGTATTGCGCACTTCCCGGTGTTGGACAAACTCCCGCTCGATACGGCTGAACAGCGTCCAGGCGCCTTGTTCGAATACCGACTGATCGGTGTAGTAGTTGTCGCCGTTGGCATCGTAGTACAACTCATCCAGCAAGGCAAATGTAAAACCGCTCTCATTCAGATAGTTTATAACGATTACGGGGCGGTCCTGATCGTCGTAAGATGTGGCATTGTACAGGACGGTCAGCCATTCGTTGGTCTGCGGGTCCCACTGCTCGGCAAGCAGCGAGTCGGTAGCCTCCGTCGAAGTGCCATGCGGGTAGGTCAGCAGGCGGGAATCGGACACCCAGTTTTGACTGATGGCATCCCAGCTTTCGGCGTACAGCTCGATGGTGCGGCCCTGGCTGTCCGATTTTTGGGTGGTTCGGCTTTGCAATTGCCAGCCGCCGAGGTATTCGTATTCGGTTTGAATAGCGGTCGTGGCGTTGGGATAATTAAACACTGCTTTTGATTGTGGGAAGGAATCGCCCCAGGCATAGCCGGTGAACAACACCGCGGAGTCGAGCACCGAAGCGCCGCCCCCCGGTCTACAACAACCTTGTTCGCCGGGCGCACCGGCTGGCTGAATTGCTGCAATCGGGTGAATGCTTTCGGCGTGCGTTCAGCCAGCCATTGCTGGGCAAGCGGGGAGATGGAAACAGGCAGTTGTTTTGGGCAGTCAGGGTTCCGGCCAGCAGGAGCATCCCGCCGGCGATCAGCATTGTTTGGAATCGCATAGTAGATAAATTTTAGACGTATGTGGGCGATAGACGCGGGGTGGATTTCGGAGGTTGCAGTAGATTTACGAATTACGATTTACGAATTACGATTGGTTCACCTTTTCGAGGAGGGGTTGTTTTCAATTTATTCAAATGCCTATGGTAGGCAACCATCTATCCAATCCCGGAATGGTGAACCAATCGAAATTCGTAAATCTCAAATCGTAAATCGCAACCATACCTTCCCGCGTTGTTCCATCGTTTATCCTAAAAAAACAAACCATGCCAATGAAAATTACGTGCTGCCTGGCCGTTTGGGGGCTGTTTTGACTTCCTCCATGGCTCAGGAATTGATGCCTTTGTCGGCAGGCTGTAATTATGCAGCTGCCAATCCTGCCAAGGAATTGTACACCTATGACGCTTCCGCCGAGGCCTTGCAGATCGTGGAGCGTATCATGCGGGTGAATGTGCTGCCGCAAAATTTCGTCGTGCGCGCGGCCGATTGTGCCAATGCTGTGGCAACCACTGCGGATGGCCAGCGCTACATTTTGTACAGCACGGCCTTTCTCGAAAATTTTAAAAAGAAGCGAACACCCAATGGGCGGCCTACAGCGTGCTCGCCCACGAAGTGGGACATCACCTGAGCAACCACGACCTGACTGAAACCGACCCCGCATCCGCAAACGTTACGAACTGGAGGCCGACCGCTTCTCCGGAGGCATGCTGTACCGCATGGGCGCCACTCTGGAGGAGGCACAGGCGGGTATCAACACCTTTTCGCTGGAGGGGAAAGCAGTACCCACCCGGGCAAGCGCGCCCGACTGGAAGCGGTCGCAGTTGGTTGGAAACAAGCCGCGGAACTGGCTGCCGATGCAGAAATGTCAACCGGCGCCGCAGCAGCTGCTGATTCGGAAGAAAAAAACTGTTCAAACAGTCCCAGGCCGAAACCGACCCGCTCAAAGCCATCGACTTGCTCGACCAGGCCATCGAACTGAAGGAAGACTACGCCGATGCCTACCTCGAACGCGGCAAGCGCAAGGTGGACATGGAAAACCACGAAGCCTACGCCTACCGGACAGACTATGCCGGTGCAGTGGACGACTACACCGTGTACCTCCAGATGCGGCCCAAAGACCCCGCCGCCTACCTTGAACGCGGGTATGCCTACTCGGGGCTCGGTGAACCCGACAAAGCCCTCGACGATTACAACCGGGCTATCCGCCTCGACCGGAAAAACCCCGAGGCCTTCATGCTCCGCGCCTGGGCGACTATGCGCGACGACGGTGAATCCGCCCTCAAAGACCTGGAGCAGGCTGTTGCACTCGACCCCAAACTTGCCGAAGCGCATTACTGGCACGGCAACATCTTGTACGGTTTTGGTGAATACGACAAGGCCATCGCCGACTTTGACAAAGCCCTGGCGATCGACCCCAAGTATTTTCATGCGGCTGAATCTGCGGGCTGCCGCCTGCCAGTTTGGCGGGCACTACGCCGAAGCGGTGGCCGGCTACAACCAGGCCCAAACCCTGGCGCCTGAACAGTTTACCGGCTTCATCAACCGCGGCCAGTGCTACCAGGCTCTGGGCAAACACCGCAAAGCCATTGCCGACTTCGACGAGGTGGTGCGGCGCTACCCCGATGCCTCTGACGGCTACCTGTTCCGCGGGGGTATCCAAATCGGTGCTCGGGCAAAAGCCGAAGCCAAGCAAGACTTCGATCTGGTGTTTGAGAATACGTCTATGGTAATCAGTGCATCCATACGGATCGGTTGCCTGCTCATCGATAGCGGCTTGCCTGATGAGGGGTTGCCCTGGCTGGACAAGGTGCTGGCCGAGAACCCGGACAATGCGCAGGCGCTGGAATGCCGGGCGCGGGCCAAGTAACGCGAACCGCTGGTTCGCGAAAAAAGTAATAGTTAACGTCGGCAGGGTTTCAAACCCTGCCGACGTTGCGTCAACCCCAGTTGCGTTCCATTCCTGCCACCTGCACGACATACCCCCCCCTGAATTTTCAGCAAAAGAGCAAAGACTGCCGGATGCAGTATCCGAATGGCTTGGCATTTTAAAGAATACGATAATTTGCAAACCCAAAGTTTCCGGGACACAGCGTTTCACTTTATAAACCGATAATAATCGAATCCAGATGTCTCTCTCGCCTTCGGCGGATCGACATGACAAGTTGAAATGACAAGATTAGTTTTCAATCAGATTTCTCGCTACGCTCGAAATTTTACCTGCGCCCTGCCGCAATTTCGAGCGTAGCGATTCCGGTAAGAATAGTTTAAAAATAAACGACTTGTCGACCGAAGAGAGACATCTGAACTTCCAACAGGACAATCCCGGAACCACCACCTGCTGGAACTCCTGCTCCCTTCTATTTGACAATGCCGACTTAGGAATCCAATCCTGTCAGTTCTAAACAAAATACCGATGCAAAACAAACGCTCTATTCCAACACTTCAGAAACAACTCGAAGTCGTCGGCGGTACCCTCGTGCTCGACCGGCAAAACTATGGCGACAAATGGGGCGCCTGGCTTGACCAATATTGGGGCGGCCGCGCCTTCGGCGTGCACCGGATGCGTGCCGGCGCCGCGCAAGCCGACCGCGCTACCTTCACCGGGTTTACCAATTTGCCAGGCGGCGAATCGGAATGTCCGGTGCAGGGCAGCCTGCAAATCGATGCTTTTGGCCGGGTAGATGTGACCATCCAACTGACCCTGGATGCCGATACGGTCGAATTGTCCCGCTTGCTGGGTGTGGCATCGAGTGCCTTGCTCAGTGCGCTGGTCTCGAACGGCGGGCAAATCCGCTTTTCCACCGTTGACTACGATCCAGCGGGCGACGGCTCGGGTTTTGGCGCAGCGCCCGACCCTTACACGTACTCCAGGCCTGGCGTGCAGTTGCCTGCCGGCATGCCGCAACTTTCACTCGAGCTCGATCCGGCAAAAAGGCCGGAAATGCATTTGCGCAGATTTTTAAGGTTGCGAAGCGAACGTTCAGCGGCGCATTTTTTTACCAGGGAGACAGCCCCTGTTTTTTCCTGAACTGCGACGCCGAGGTTGCCTTGCAATTTGGCAACAAAGGCCTGAATCTGCGTGCCCACGTGTCTTCCCACACGCCCGATCCGGAAGACACAGCGCCAAAGGCTTCCCTGGGCGTTTCCCTGGAGTTGGACCTGGGCGGCCAAACCGTGCTGCTCATCGGGCGGGTCCCGGAGGCCGACGACGTCCTAAGTCTGCACCTGTACCAGCGGGATATCCGGCTCAATGGCTTTGCTGCCCTGGGTAGCCTGTTGCAAATACCGGAACTGGATACCCAGCTGCCCGAACCGGTCCGGAAAATGAATGACATCGGTCTGCAAACGTTCCAGATTGACCTCAATCCGGCGTCATTAGCTATCGCGTTGGCGATGATCGTGATCACCATAGGTACGACTGTCCTGACCATGGGGGCTTCGCTGGCGGTGCTGTCCGGATTGATCCTGCGGATCGACTTGTCGGCGCCGTTCGACGCTGCTCGCCGGGCTTTTGAAGCGGTGCTGTCCGGTGTGATGCGTGCGCTGGATGTGGATATTGAACTTACCGGCTCAGCCCCGGATTTCACCATGACCGGTCATTTAGCCGAAGGCGAAAAAATCCTGTGTCGGCGGTGTTGCGCGAAGTTGTCGAGCCGCTCGGCCTGCCCTGGCCGAAGGGCATTCCACAGGTAGACATGACCACGCTGGAGCTGAGCATAAGTCCGAAAAGCGGCGATCTGTCGGCCTTGTTTGGCGCTGAAGTTTCTTCCAAACACGGCATCGGTGGTGTCGATTTTTCCCTGCAAGACCTGCACCTGCATTTCAAACGCGAAAACGGCGTCATGGCACTCGAGTTTGGCACCCGGGCATCGCTGCTCGGCATCGAGGCGGAGGTGCTGGCGCAATCACCCTCGGACGATCGGGGCTGGCTGTTTTCCGGAAGTTTTCAATTGGCGAAACCGCTGGGACTAAAATTCCTGTTCGACCAGATTTTGAAGTACGGCATTGAAGTCAATAACAAATACGTCGAGTTTGAAGTGGACCACGGCAACCTGATTTTCGGGCTTAGCGGTCCGTATCTCTACATCGATTTCGGGGTGTCGGCGGGCTTTACGTTTGGCGAAGTCGGGCGGCTGAATGCCGAGTTTGCTATGTTCGAATTTGCCGGCGCCGGACCTGGTGCTCCCTCGGATTGGCGCTACGGCCTGAAAGGGGATTGCAACTTCCGAACCTGCCCGTAACTCGGCGGTTTTTGCAGTTTACAAAAGAAAAAGCAGCCTCAGCCTGGATTTTATCCCGGATGAAAATTCCAGTAAAATCGCCCTGGATATTCCCCTGCCATCTGCTGCCGTGGATAAACCGCAGATCGTGCTGGCCTTGCCCATCCTTTCCTGACCCGTGATACCCAAGGGATTTGGAACAGTTCCAACAACATCACGGTGGAATTCCGGCACATCCCTTCAACGATACGACCCATCATTGCCGAGCGCTACGACATGGTCTTCACCATCAGCAGCACCGGCAAGGTGGAACTGGCAGCCAGTCCTTTCCTGAAATTGTACTCGCACGAACTACCCGAAATCCCGCTTCCCGGAAAAAGCGTGCAGCTGGGTGTGCTGGCGGTCGGTATTCCAAAATTGTCTGTGTTGGTGGAAAAGGATATCTGGCTTTCGGCGCGAATCGCTTTGGGCATTCCTTCCGAGGTGAATAATGTGTTTGGCACAAAAACGGCAAGCCGCGCTTGGAGCTGTTCCGGACGTTTGATCCGAAACATCCGGACGAGACCACCGTCAACCTGGAACTGCGCGGCGGCCCCGACGGCGCTTTTGTGCAACTGCTCAACAGCCCGCTCAAAGGCGTGGAAACCGAGGAGGTCAACGGCAAAACCTACTGGAATATAGACATGGGCGAGATCGGCGCCGGACGCGTGCAATTGCCGGTGTTTCAATACGATCCGGCGCGGCAGGTGTTTGCGGCTTCCGGTGGTTTCGAGATTACCCGGGAATTGCAACTGCCGCTGGATTTACTCCAAAACCTGTTCCGCTCGATCAAACTGGATGGCGTGGCCGACCTGATCCCGGATGCCATTCCGCTCATGAGTTTTGACCTGCTGGACAACAACGACAACCTGGACCCGGGCAAGCTGAATGCATTTTTCCACAATCGCCTGCCCCAACCGATGCTGGACGCCCTGGGAGTCGTCGCTTCATATTTCAATGAAACGCCCGACCGGTTCCGCCAATTTATGCGGTTCAACATGCCGGATACCCTGGCGTTCGAAGCCGAATTTGGCGCCACGGGAACAATGGGTTTCAAACTGGCAAGTTCGCCCGGCATCAAGTACATCGCTGTGGGCGCAGGAACACCTGTGCCAATACCGGCGCTGAACCTGGTGGAGTTGCGCAGTATTTCGTTTCACGAAATGCTGAACGGCCAGTTGATCGGGCTTTCCGTAGACGCCACCATCGACAAATACGACCCCGTAACCCTGGCAGCTTCGGTGGTGCTCGGAAAAGGCAATTCCGTGTTGGACAAGATCAACCTGGATTTTTTGCCGAAGGCGAAGGAACTGCGGCAAACCATCGAATTGGGCGAGTTGTTCAGCATTATTCCCTACCAGACGGCGTTGCCCATTCCCATTCCGGTATTTTACGATCGCCTGCGTTTCGACTATGCGGGTGTGGAGGGCGCAAATTTGGGGTCGGAATTCAGGTTCCCGCGTCCCAGCCTCAACCTGGCTTTTCTTGCCGAAGTGCTGAACGACTTTATCGCGTTTTTCACAGTGGGTGGCGTACTTCTGGACCCGTATAAAGATCCCAAGGGTACCGATTTGTCGTACACCATCGGGGCCAATTATCTCACCCTGCCGAAATACCTGGGCGGCAAGGACATTGGAAGCACGCAGGATATTGTGACCATCAGTTTGTATGAAAATGTGGCGCACCTGCTGAACTTCCTGAAAACGTTCAGCATCATCCACGAGTTCGTGTATGTTTTCCCGCCGGAGTTCCGCATTCAGAACAAAGCGTTCAAAACCAAATTCATCAACCTCGACCTGGAACTGAGCGGCGGCTGGGTGGTGAGTACGCCCGAAGAATTCCCGACGATCCCGGAAAGCAACTGCCTATTTCGCCACAGGAGCGCGGCGAACTGTTGTCCGTTTTGCCGGAGATCAATCCGGGTATGCAGGGTATGATCGTGATGCTGCGGGGAAAACGCAAATCGGCCTGGCGTCGCTGGAAAGCCAATTCGCCATGCTGGGCACGTTCGAACGCGGTTTCGGAACGGGTCTGCGGTTGCGCGGCGCTATTTCCAATATCATCGGGATGGATATGCGCGGCAGTATCGAGATCGATCCCTTGAACCTGCATTTTGGGCTCAGTGGCGAGATCCTGTTTAAACTGGTGGAATCACCCATTGTGCATGGCGCCATCTCGATATCGGAACAAGGTATTGCGGTGACTGCCGAGCTCAACCTGTACCCGGAAGCGAATACCATCGCCCATGTAGGCGGCGCGGTCAAAGGTGTGCTGAACAGTACAGGTTTTGAACTTTCCTGTTCCAACGGGCATATCGAGGTAGGCGGCGTGCAGATCATCAGCGGCGCCGGTGGTGGCATTTCCGACAAAGGGGTTTGGCTGCAAGGGACCTTCCTGGGGCAAACGGTGCGGTTTGCGACTGTGGTGTCGGCCCCTTCATTTACCATCGAGGGCTCCTTGCAAATCCATATCGACACTTCAATTGAACTGGAGGTTCAAACCAAAGTAAGCAAAGTGATCGACGACATTCTGCAAGAAGTCATCGAATGGGTGACGAAGACCTTTTCCGTGCAAATGGATGTCACCTTGTACGCATCCATCGGCATCGGCGGATTCCACGGCAGGGTGGTGCTGGATATCAAAAAGCCCGTGGTGGTGAAGAAAGAATTTACGATCAGCGTGACGCCTAAAAATCTGGCGGATTTCAAGCAAGTGGTTATCGACTGGGTGGAAGACCGGAAGGATGAGTTGTTTCGGGAGTTGAAGTTTATTTAGAGGTTAGAGCGTTTTATTAATAACAACGTCGGCAGGGGGGGTTTCAAACCCTGCCGACGTTCGTAACCAAACCCTAATCAACCCCCTCCCCGCACCAAAAACTCCAGCAACAACCCCGTCAGCGTTTCATAGGGAATGATTTCCAGTTCGTATTGCTGGTTGGCCGGCCGGTGCGGTGCGGCGGAGAGTTCCTGCAGGAGCGGCTCTATTTTTTGCCGGAACACCGGCGTCTGAAAGTTGCTTTTGGGTAGTTGCAGCAGTATCCGGATAAACAAGTTGGAGCGGCCGGCGCCGGGGTGGTGCAGGTAGCGGCTGCGGTACTTTTCGAGCGCTTCGATGCGCTCCAGCACGTCGCCTTTCCGGCCTTCGAGCAGGAGCAGCAGGGTGAAAGCGATCTGGATCGCCACGTTCATGCCCGTTTTGTCCTGGCCGTACACCGGCGTTTCATTGTTGAAACGAAAACTGCGGAAGACCGGCAGGCTGTTTTCGGGCGGCGTCCAGCCCTTGAGTTGGTACAGATGAAGAGGTAGGCGCCGAGGATGTGCCAGGTTTCACGCTGGGGCGGTCGCAGGTTGGAAAAGCGGCGGTGCCGGGTGGTGGTTTGGTAGAGTTCGAGCGCCTGGGCGTACTTGCCGGCGTGCATCGCCAGGTAGAAATACATTTCATTGGCATTGAAAAAGTTGTGCGAACCGTTGGGCGCATGGTCGAGGCTGGCCAGCACGGCTTGTTCTCCCTCGGCGTATTGCCGCAGCCCGATGCAGGCCGGCACTTTGGCGTAATAAAACATGGCCAGGGAATTCCCGACCGGGTAGCGTTTGCTTTGAAAATACCGGATCGCCTCGTTGAAGTTGTCCAGGGCGGCGTTGAAGTTGGCGGTTTCGAGCAGGTAGTTTCCCCGGATGATGTAAAAGTAGACGTGAAAGAGGTAGGAGGGCGTTTTGCCTTTGAAGGGTTCGAGCGCTTGCAGACATTGCCGGGTTTGCGCTTGAAAATCGCCCTGGGGTGCCTTGTGTTGCAGGTGCGGCAATTTGAGTCGTTGGAAACAGTCGGCGGCGCGCTCTTCGGCTTCGGCGTAGGCCCGGCAGGTCCAGTATTCAGCGGAGTACGCGTCGAACTGCCGGGCACTTCCACCCACACTGATCACCGATTCTTTCAACACGCGTAGGGCTTCGGCGGCGAATCCCGGCACGTCGTAGTCGATGCCTCGGCGATACAGGCGTTTGGCAATGCCCAGCGGTGCATGGCGGTATCCGCGCATGTGCAGGAGGTTCATCAGGGCCAGTTCGAGGGTGCCTTCCACGTAGTTTTTGACTGTGGCATCGACCTTCGCTTTTTCCTCATCAAAAAGATACTCATCTGACGGAGGACTTTCCGGAGGCTGCGGGCCTGTTTTTATAGGTCGTCAGTCCCAGGTCGGCGGTTCGTGCGGCTTCGGCGTCGCTGGCAAGGTTGTTTTTCCAGACGGTTTGGTACAAATGCAGTAGTTCGGGATCGGTATTGGCAAAAAAAGTGAGCAGTTGTTCGTCGCGCCAAACGCTGGTTTTGACAAAATGGAGGAGGTCGTTGAGTTCCTTGATCATGGTTGCAGTTTGAACAAGGAGGCTGTCTCAGAGGTCCGGAAACGTAGAAATGGCCGCCGTAGATTATTTTATTTACCACGGAGACACAGAGGGCACGTAGAACTAATCTCTGTGTCCTCTGTGTCTCCGTGGTGAAAATTCTGATGTTACGGAGCGAACCAGGACATATGCGATAGCCTCATTGCTGCCGGGAACAGGCAGGTATTCCTGAATGTGGCTGAAAAACTGTGCGCTGTACAAACCGCCGGTGTTGCTTCAGGATGGAACGGGGCAACGTGCCTGGAGGGCAGGCTGCGCGGTATGCACTTCTACAGGTAAACATACTGTTTTTGGTTGAAAACGGCAGTCGTCGGGAAAAATCGGGAGCAAAGATGGCCATGTAAATTGGCGTAAGTTGCTGAAAACGAAAACGCTGCACTATTTTGGCGGGAACAATCCACGTAAAAAAGTGGTTTGAATTGTCGTTGTGTCGAACTCTGGCGGCAGCGAATTTTGTACCTGTTACTTGCACTGCTAACCTAAACCCGCCTGTTCATGAATAATCGATTTACCCAGCGAAGCATAGCCGCAATACCGTGTGACCACCGGCGCCCGGAAGCGATTGTCATCGAGATCATTCACCTTTAAAGCTTCCGGTATTCCCGGTAATTTTGGCTACCCGCCGCGGCACTCCGCCCGGCGGGTATTTTTTGCGCAAAATGGCTTTCCTATGCAGTACTTTAAACTGCGCACTGCCTGAACTACCCAAACCGGGATCAACTCAGCGAAAATCCGTGTCTTCGCCAAAGGCGAATCCGTCTCATCCGTGTTCTATTCCTGCTTGTGAAGGTTTGGAACGCGGATTCCGCTGATTCGCCTTCGGCGAAACGCTGATAAACACGGATTTGATTCCGGTTAGGGCAACTTTTGGAATAAAGAAATTTCAAAACTTCTACACCTGTTCTATGCGTACTTGTTGCCTGCAATTGCGACCGGAGATTTGCCTGTAAATAGTTTGTTTCCAGTTTGTTAGATGGGGATGACCATCCTGTTTACCCCTTTTTGTGCCACAGGTTGTCTGGTAAAGCCCGTTGGCGCCGGGCTAACTTTGTCTGGTCAGAAATTCCTCCGAGAGCGTGTTCGGCGTTTCTTGTTTCGTTTGGGATGCGCTGATCATGCTCTCTCCCCTCAATCCCAAAAGGATCATGAAGCTGGTGTTTTTTTTAGTTGTCTGTGGGCAAAGCAGGCTGTCGGTCGAAACTGGAAAGCTGAGCCCGGAAACAATGCAGCAGAACTTAATTCCATCAAAAACAACAAATGATCATGTCAGGAATTTTGGACCCGGTGTGTTGGTTTCAACCTGGGAAAATTGCACTTATGCTGTCTATTGTTCTGGTGCATATTCCCGCAGCCGCACAACGTGATGGCAGTTATTGGAATGCGCATCTGGCAGTCCTGGATATGCGCACCCGGGTAGTTGGAGCCACGGCCTATGTCCGCGAGATCAGGCTCCGGAATTTTCAGAACCCGGACAGTCTACCGTCCGCATTTGGCTTTGCCGCCGACCTTTTTCCGACGATGGCAAGGGCTTTGACCAACTGGCGGGTGATGGGCTGTACACTTCCAGGCGCTGTTTTGCGCACCAACCAGCCTTTCCCCGGTTTCGGTAGGGCAACGGCTGGCTGCAGTTGATGGAGTTATTGTCGGTATGGATTTTAAGCATATCGATTTGTTGGGAAGGCAACAACCGACCGTTATCCGGTGCAATCTGAAATTGTGCGCCTGCCCTTCGCCCTGTCTGTGCTTTGCCTGCGAATGGGATGAAGCAGATTGGTGCCTGGATTGGACTGATTGTCCTGAGGCGATCCCAATTAACTGGTAAATTCAGCCGGTATACCTGAACGAAAGTGGTTTGCGAAAAACTGGAGGCGATGAGGCTATTGTCGGCGTGACTCGAAGTCACGCCGACAATACACATTGCATCATCTCTTTACAAACCACTTTACATTGAGTAGTAAGCATTATGAATGTACGCTGTGCCCAAATTGTCTCGTGTTTTTGGGGAACGCTGTTGTTGTTCTTCCATCCCGCCGGCATGGCTGCTGTTCCGGGGACTCGTTGCAACTATTTGGCAACTGGCTGGCTAATACCGAAACAGACTTTCAGCGATTGCACCTCCAACACAGCTATGCCCTGGTTGGTACCAAAACCGGCTGGTTGCAGTAGACAGTTTTTGCGCACACCGCGAGCCTGCGACCCGGAGATTGGCTATGCCTGGTTGTTGGAAAAAATCCAATTGGAGGATTCGATCCGGCTGCTGGAGGCTGATGCGGCCCTGAAGCAGTTGCGCCTGCGTTATCGCAAGGGCATCGAAATGCTCAAGATGTTGTACGAAAAGATCCTGAGCCTCGACCATCATTTTACCAGCCTGCGCACCAGCCAGCAGATCGCGCGCATCAGTAATCCACATGAATACCCCGATTTTAAGGCCCTGAACGGGATACTGGAGGAACGAATGAAGAAAAAATTCGGATTCTCCCTGCCGGCACTGCTGGAAAGCAACCCGTACCTGTCGGCCACATTCTCCATTGTGGGTATGGCCCTGGGTGCGGGCGATAGCCGACAAAACCAGAGTAATTTGGAAAAAATCTCCTGCATCCTGGATTTCACCGTTCGAATGGACCAGCAACTCAGCATCATTCAATACGAAACCGAATTTCTCCGTGATGCCAATCTGTCACTGAAACGGGAATGCGAGCCGCTTTTCAGCGATTGCGCCCGCCAAATCGGATATACAACGACGTTACCTCAGTGCCGGGATCAAGACGACTGGGAACAACTGAACAACCACCTCGAACAGTATATCAACACAGCCGAACAAGCCATCGAGACCAATCCGGCGCTGCCCAGAAAGGCACACACCAACCTGCAATTTTCAATAGACCGCATTGTCCATTTTCTGGATCAGTATTGTGCATTTATTGCACAGGGTAATGTGTATTACCAGAAATTCGCCAGGATCGTTGGCAGTTATCAGCATGAAGCGCATTGTGCAGCAATCTTGCCCGATACTTTTAGCAGCCTGAAATCGGATATTGAAATCACCCTGGAAAAGTTTAACAACGCCTATTACCTTCCGGAAATGCAGGGCTCACGCCTGAAAGATTTACTCTATGGTATCGAGGATTAAGTACTGTGACAAAACAATTCAATAATCTTGTCACAGTACTTAACCATTGGTCAAATACAAATTTCTATACCTTTGACAGGTAAAACCAACACCCACCCGCCTGTATGCGTGTTTGTTCAGGTACATTGTTTATCCGCTGCTTTGTTTGCAAAAAGCAGTTTGCTGCCGTCAAAGATGAAAGTTGTTATCCCAGTGGCAGGAGCCGGCACCCGGCTCCGCCCGCATACCTTCACACAACCCAAGCCGTTGATGCCCGTTGCGGGCAAACCGATAATCGCTTTCATTATTGACACGCTGGCCGAAACCGGGCTAACCAACTTTGTATTTGTCATTGGTTACCTGGGGAAAAAGTGCGGACATTTATTGAACAGCAATACCCGCACCTGCAAACCGAATTTGTTTATCAGGAACACCGTGAAGGCTCCGGACATGCTGTGTGGATGGCAAAAGATGCCATTCAAAATGAAGATCAGGTGTTTATCGCATTTGGCGATACCATTTTTGATGCCGACCTCAAGCAGATGCTCGATTGCCCGCACTCCTGTGTAGGTGTGAAAAAAGTGGTAGACCCCCGCGAATTTGGGGTAGCGGACATGGACGAAAACAATATGATCACCCGGATGATCGAAAAACCCCGAATCCCCAAGTCGAACATGGCCATGGTGGGTTTGTACAAGGTCAACGAAGTGCAGGCGCTGCTTGGTTCCATTGAACAATTGATCAAAACAGAACAACGCACCGTCGGGGAATACCAGCTGACTGATGCCCTGCAGGGCATGCTCGAACAAGGCATCCCGTTCCAGGCCATCACTGTGAACAACTGGTTCGATTGTGGCCGGAAAGACGTGCTGCTTGAAACAAATGCCATGCTCCTCAGCCAACGCGGCTATGCTACGGATGTATTCAAACTTCCCGAGTTTGAAAATACCATCGTCATTCACCCTATTGCTGTCGGTGAAAATTGCACTATTTCCAACAGCATCGTTGGGCCGCACGTGACCATCGGCAACAATGTGACCATCAACTCCTCCATAATCAAGGACAGCATCATCGGTAACTTTGCCTCCCTTGACGATGTCGTGCTCCAACGCTCGGTGGTCGGCAGCGATGCGACGATCAAAGGCACGAATTTGAGCCTGAACATTGGGGATAATACCGAGATTGATCTGTAACGCCGTCTGTTAGACGGCGTACAATTTGAAATTTTGCCACGCCGTCTGTTAGACGGCGTGCTATTCGGGATTTGACCACGCCGTCTAACAGACGGCGTTACTTGCGAAAGCAGCCACGACCGTTCCGCCAATTCAGTTGTGGCTTCCAATTCAACACGCAAGGCTTCCACAGCCTGCCGCTGGCCTCGGTCCAGTTCCATCAAGCGGCGGGTGAAATACAACAACCGTTCATTGGTTTGCCGGTGATAGCCGAGATTTTTCTGCCGGCGCAGATAGGCGCCGAAAACTTTGTAGCAGGGATTCCAAGGCCGCCCATTCGCCCAGTTCAAAATAGCTGCGCAACAGCATGCGCCGGGCATCGAGGTTGTTCAAGGTGTCTTCCAGCTCCACTTGTTGCAGCAGCGGCATCGCCCGGGCATAGTCTTGTTGGTGGAAGTACAAAAACGCCCGGTTGTACCGGTAAAGATTATCGCGTTCGCGGGGAAGGAGTGCTGTGCGGTAGTCTTCGAGAAACTGCTCCGTCCAGCCATGTTCTTCCAGCGCTGCGCCGATGCGGATAATATTTTTGTAGGTAAAACCCGACAACACGCCGTTTTCAGTCAGGAAATCGCGTTCCAGGGCTGCCCGGTACAGGTCAAAAGCTTCCCGGATATATTCACGCCGGCCGCTGTTCATGCGGCGAATGCAACCATTGATGGCCAGCAGATACAAGCCACGCATTTCTTTTTGGCTGAACCTGTTTTCGTGCTCCAGCAGCAGTGTTTTCAAACGTTCGAGGGGAGCCGACGCCTCCGGTGCGCGCAGCATCTGGTAGGCCTGGTAATACATGGCGATCACCGGCACGTCCAACAGCCCTTCCGTTTCCGCCAGTTCCAGCAGTTTTTCCAGTAAGTTGAATCGGTATTCCTGTCCGGCAATGGCCTGGTGCGAGAGCGCCGAACAGGCGTGGCGCAGCATTTCCGCCAGGTAAAACACCGTCAATTCGTCGGGCAGAGGCTGCAGGTTGATGCGGGCGGAGCGCTCGTGCCGGGCCGTTTTTTCGAGCCGTTCCTGCTGCATGCGGTAGCGCTGGAAATAAAATCCGGCATCCTGGGTTTCCGGATTTTCCAGGGCCGATTCGGCGCGATTCAGCTCTTTTTCCAACAAAACATCGAGGTTGCGGTTGCGCAGAGCGCTCAGGAGGTAGCGCCGCTGTTCGGCCATATCGGATTGCCATTCGGCCCAGGCGAGGTATTGGCGCAATACCGAAAGCAGGTAGGACATGGTGTGTCGCAAGGCGGCATTATTAAAGACCTGACTTGGGAATGCCGCGGTAAACAGGCTTGAAGGGTCGAGTGCCTTGCGATCCGGGTTATCTATGTTTTCAGCCAGGTAGGCACAAAGGCGGCTTACCTCTTCCCGGCGGTTGAAACAGCCACAACGTGTAAATTCAACCAACGCGGTGCGTTCCTTGCGGGAAAGTTGTTTGAGTGTGCGGGTCAATAAACTGTCGGCCATGTTGCAGGTTTTGCGGTTATAGCACAAATTATTCCAGGTAATTTCTGAACAAATATATTTCAACACACTGATAACCAATTGTTTTTCTTTTTGTTTTTCGACAAACAAGATAATTTGTATTTCAAAATTTGGCCCAGAGCCTGGACTTTTGAGAAGGCTTCTCACCCCGGCCTGATTTCTTTTACCGGGTATGACCTTTATTTTTTACAACCTATGAAAATCTCAGCGTCTGTTTTTCAAAAATACATTTGGCTTCGGGCATTGGCCTTTTTGGTTGCAACCCAAATGCAGGCACAGGACAACTCCTATTGGGTCAAATCACTTGGACCGTACGGTGGTGATGCCGAATTGACCAAGGTGGCGGATAATACACTCTATGCTGTGACAGACGGCGCTTACCTGGTGTATAAATCTACCGACAACGGCGACTCCTGGGTGGAAGTCATTGCTTCCCCTCTGGACACTACAGCAGAAAACGCAGCTTTTATCCGGATCGGGCAGGCCGGAAATTTTTACAAGGAACTCCTGTTCCCCGACGGAACAACCGCAATCTATCGCTCCCACGATGAAGGCGTTACCTGGAAAATGGTGCATCGCAGCGACAGTATAGCGCATATCGTAGAGCAAGCAAATGGAATACTGGTAGGGCATGGCCCGCAGCATTTGTATCGCTCCAATAATGGCGGGTTAACCTGGTATAAAGTATTCGACAATACAACAATCGATACGATAGACAAACTGTTAATCGGCAATAATGGCGACTTGTGGGCAAAATTAGGGTTCTCGAAAATTTTGCGTTCCCAAGATGGAGGCATGACCTGGACTACAATTTTCCCGCCTTTTGTACCGACAGCCTTGATCAATTTTGTTTATGTGGCCAGGAATGGCACGCTTCTAATAAACAGTTCGACAGGCTTATACCGGTCTGTCGACAATGGAGCAAGTTTTCTGCCCAAACAAGTCATCGATACGACAACCGGCCTTCAAAGCCCCTATTTATGTGTCCTGCCTACCGGAAAAATAATTTATGTAAACTATTCCAATCAGGAAAAGACCAATTCCTATTATTCGCTCGATCACGGCGCCAGTTGGCACCCCAGGGATACGACCTACCGCCTGGATAAAATCGCTCCTTTTGTTTTACCGGATGGAAGCTTGCTGGGAAGGCGCTTGCAAGGTATTTACCGGTCAATGGATGGTGGCGCCACTTGGTCATTTTCCGGAAAAGGCATGCGGTGTTTTGTTGGGCATATGCAATGTGCCAGCCAGGATACTTTTTATGCCGGCACAACGGGGTTATTTGGCGGACCGATGATGCCGGGCAGGACTGGATAAAATTGACACCGGACTCTCAGGACCATTCCGAGTTGGTGCGCGTGCTGGATCGAAACAGTATGGTGGCCATACTGAATGACAAATTATACCTGACAAAAGATGGGGTGCCAGTTTTTCAAATATCACACCTCCGGAATTTAATTATATACACCCGTGGTTTGGCGTAAACCCGGCGAACAACACCTTTTTTGTCAGCACCAATTCGGGCACGTATCGTTCAACGGACGAAGGTCTTACCTGGATTCCAATATTCGCGGATACGTTTTTTACAAAAATGGAATTTGCGCCCGACGGCAAGGCGTATGCGATGATGATGCAGGCACCTGCCTCTCCGCAAAATATGACGCTGTGGGAATCCATCGATGGCGGTCTTCATTGGAGCCTTGTGCCAACACCATTTCCAATTTATACTTTTGTAATCCAACCCGATGGTGCACTCCTCATAATGACGTCCGCCCCCTTGGCAATGTTTCGACGCGCCACTGCCGGAAGTAATTGGGTCGAAGGGCAAAATGTGGATGGTGTTGTCGCCGGGTATACTACCCGACGGTGTTTGTTTCAAAACAGCCTGGGCGATTTGATTTTCCTCGGTATAGCAATTCTCCCCTAAGCAGCGTAAACAAAGCGCAAAGTTGGCAGGCACTGCCGAATATCGCCTATGGTTTTGGATACGAAAACCTGTCGGCGGCAGCACCCTTGGCGGGCTGACAAAAGATGAACGTTTGTTTGTTTTTTATCGGCGGCGCCGGGTTGTTCATGTCGCGCCATTCCACCCTGCAAGGCGCATATGTGGGCGGGCAAATCCTGGTGGATGCGGACGCCGATTGCAGCACGCCCGATGCGCAGGTACCACTAAAAAACTGGGTGGTAGAGGCAAATAACGGTACGGACTGGTATTACACGAACAGCGATTCCCTGGGGAATTACCTGTTTTCCTGGATACCGGTGCCTATGTGCTGGCCGCTGCTCCTCCAAATACTATCTGGTGGGATCTTTGCAACAACGCGCAAACCATTACACTGGACACTTTGGGTACTACAGATACCCTCGACTTTTCGCCAGAGCACTTGCTGATTGTCCGCTACTTTCCGTTGATCTTGCCATCCCCCTGCTCCGCCGCTGTTTCAGCAATACCATTTATGTCAATTATTGCAACCAGGGCAGCGAAACAGCCGACAGCGCCTGGGTGGATGTGGCGCTCGACCCATATCTGACCCTAATTGGTTCGACCAATACGTACCTTGATTTGGGAAATAATAACTACCGTTTTCCTGTCGGAAACCTGAATCCGGGGCAATGCGGAAGTTTTACCCTGACTGTTCATGTAGAATGCACGGCCGTCCCCGGTCAAACCCACTGTATTACCGCGCACGGGTTCCCCGACACCCTGTGCACTACCGTACCGGATTGGTCGGGCGCTGAAATTCAGGCTTCCGTGTCCTGCCAGGATACGCTGGTTCAATTTGAACTGCGCAACGTCGGGCCCGCGCCATCCCAATTGCTCGATTACATCATCATCGAAGACGACGTCGTGCTCCTGAACGGCTCTGAACAATACGACCCCAACGAGGCCATCAATTTAAATTTTCCTGCTAACGGCCACACCTGGCGCATCGAGACCGAGCAGGAGCCCGGGCATCCCTTTGCCACTACGAATCAAATCAACATGGCTTTCGAGGAGGGCTGTGGCGGCTATGCATCGCTGGGCTTTATCAACCAGTTTCCGGTGGATGCTTTTGTGCCTTCCTGGGACCGCGATTGCGTCCAAAACATTGGCTCCTTCGATCCCAATGACAAGCAGGGCTTCCCAACCGGCTTTTCTTCGGAACACTACATCCGGCCCGGGCAAGACCTGGAATACCTCATCCGCTTTCAGAATACCGGTACCGACACGGCCTTCACTGTGGTCATTTGCGACACGCTTTCGCCTTGGCTCGATCCGGCAACGGTACGGCCCGGCGCGGCTTCGCATCCGTACAGCTGGACCTTGAGCGGGCAGGGTACACTCGCGTTTACGTTTAGCAACATCCTGTTGCCCGACAGCAATGTGAACGAAGCGGCCTCGCACGGTTTCGTGAGTTTCCGGATTGAGCAGCACCCCAACCTTCCTCTGGGCGCCGTGGTGTACAACGAGGCCGACATTTATTTTGATTTCAATGAGGCCGTCCGCACCAATCAAACCTGGCATACCATCGGCGAAAAACCGACCTCGGGTATCAAGCCTGTCCACGCTCAAAAACCACCGTCAGAAGTACGTATTCACCCACAGCCTGCAACCACCTTCGTTGAAATCCGGCGTGCCGATGGGGCTGCTTTTTCGAAACCAGCAATTGATCCTAATCGATGCCTTGGGCCATGTGGTGTGCAGCTTGAGTTTATCCGGTATTACTTACCGTTTGGAGCGGGAAAATCTCAATCCCGGATTGTATTTTTACCTGATTCACAAACCCGATGGGGATTGTTTACCTCCGGAAAAATTTTGTTTAACCCTTAATGTTGCTATACATGAACAGGCTTCCTAAACCTGCTTTTTTCCCTGTTTCTCCTGGCATTTTTCCTGTTTTCACCCCTCAAAACCTGGAGCCGGCATATTGTCGGCGGCGAACTCTCGTACCGCTATCTCAGCACACAGATTTCCGGTGAAAAACGCTACGCGTTTACCCTGAACCTGTATCGCGACTGCTTTGGCGGCGGCGCTGCCTTTGATGATCCGGCCCAACTTGCCATTTATCGCGGCGCCTGGGACCAGGCTGTCTTGGTGAGTGCATTTGAAGTGACGGTCGACAGCATTGAAAAACTGAATTATGGTGCCAATTGCATGGACGCCACTTTCAATCTCTGCCTGGAAAAGGGCAGCCACAAGTTCGAACGCCTCCTGCAGCCGACCGATGACAGCTTATTTCATCATATACCAACGCTGCTGCCTGACGCAAACGCTTTCAAACATCATTAACCCCGGCGAAGTAGGCTCCACGTTCATGGTGGAACTCACTGCAATGGCCATGTACGAAAACAATTCCAGCCCGGAGTTACCGGACTGGCCCACCACGGCACTGTGTATTCACCAACCCGTGAACCTGTCACAATCAGCCACTGACCCCGATGGGGATAAACTTGAATACCGTTTCGCAGCCCCCTACTCGGGTGGCGGTTCGGCTTTGCAACCACCCTCTTTGTATGCCTGTGATGGCGCTATTCCGACACCGCCCTGCGGACCGCCTTATGCCGAATGTCCTTTTATCGAGCCCGAATACAGCCCGCAGGCCCCCTGGCAGGTGATCCGGTTGTGCAGATCGATTCGGTGACCGGCCTGATTACCGGCATCCC
Organism: Lewinellaceae bacterium; assembly: GCA_020636075.1. Classification (GTDB taxonomy): domain Bacteria; phylum Bacteroidota; class Bacteroidia; order Chitinophagales; family Saprospiraceae; genus M3007. Next base: position 392,250 of record JACJYO010000006.1, read on the forward strand.
GCGCCGGATTGGGCAGTATTTGGCGGCTATTGAATACCGGGAATACCGCGATAGTTTTTACTGAGTGCCGTCCGGCGCACGATCATATTTAATGTGGTGGACAATCCAATACCGACGGTTGATAGACCAGCTGCTATTTCGTCCTTTCAACTCCGGCCCAACCCGGCAACAGATTGGGTTGACTGGGATGTTTCGTTGAATTTGGTTGAAATCCGGGTCGTGGACCTGTTGGGCAGGCAATTGAAGAAGGTGCAGGGGATGGCTACGGCGGGCATGCATATTCAAGATTTGAAGGCTGGATATTACCAAGTACTGGCCGTTGACCGGGAAGGAAAAGCTTGGGTTTGCCGTTGGCCATTGTGCGCTGAATGAACGTGTATTTCTTTTGAGGCTGTCGCATGGTTGTTTTTTCACTATCAAAAGCACTTAAACGCCTAATGAATTTGGTGTTTCCTAGTGCTATTATTGGTAAAAGTCACCTTTGGGGACTGTCTCTTTTTTAACGCCGTCTGCCAGACGGCGTTACGTTGATCACCGCCACACCAAGCACAACCAGCAATCCGCCCAGGAGCACTTCCCAGGATACCCGTTCTTTCAACAACAATACCGAAAGCAACACTCCGAAAACCGGCACCAGATTGTTAAAAATAGCGGTGCGGGTAGTGCCGATCGTGCGGATACCTTCGGTGTACCAGATGAAACCCAACACGGTGCCCAAAAGTCCCAGGTAGGCCAGCGCAACCCAAACTTCAGGCGGCAGGCTCGCCAGCGGTAACCCTTCCCGGAGCGCCAGGGGAAACAAGCCGGCAGTGCCCAGCAGGCAAACCAGTGCCGTGGTAGCCAGCGGTGTCTGCTCCGGAGATATTTGCCGGCTCACCAGCGTATACACCGCCCAGGTAGCCGGGCAACCCAACGCCAGCGCTTCGCCCCGGCCAAAATGATCGAACAGCGCGCCGAACTCGCCCCGGGCAATGACCAGCACTGCTCCAAACAAGGCGATCAGTCCGCCGATAACCTGTTGCCAACGCAGTTTTTCACCAAAAAAGCGCCGTGGCAAACAGCACCATGACCGGGTTTAAGGCAACCAACAGCGAAGCCCGGCTGGCCGGCAATACTTTCAAGGCACTGAAAAGAAAAATTGTAGCCGATGATGCCGAATAAGGCCAGTGCCAAATGCAGTACCCAGCCCTGCCGGTCAGGTCGCGGCCAGGGGCGTTTCCGCAGGATCATCAGGGCAACCAAACCCAGACTGGCAAAAGCAAAACGCAGGAAGGCCCCGGCAAAGGGTTCCAGATGCTGGGCGGCAATGCGTGTGGCGATGAAAGTACCGCCCCAGATGCAGGCAACGGCCAGAGCTTTAAGGTAAATATGCATAAACTGAAACGGTGAAAATAGGGGATTTGAATGACCGGTGCACCGAGTGCAGGAGCAGTTTCGCTGCGCCAGATTTAGGATTAAAAATTGGGGCAGATATTCAGCTTCGGGGTTTTGATCCAGTGTGGGGTACCCTGTCGGGCGGATCAAAAATTTCCCAGCAGCAGCAGTTTTTTAGCAAAACGGATAACCCAGCAGGCAAAAAAATATACCCCAGCGAAACAATCCGGCCGGCATAATTCCAGGGACGTCGGTTTCAAGGGCAACATCCCTCCGGATTTGTAAAAGGAATACCACAGCCGCACTTTTTGCCCGACTTTGTACGGATATGCAGGCATGTAATTGGTTGAATAATGTCTGTGGGTACCCCAGTTTGTGGTAAAATCAACCACAGGCGCCTCGCCTTCACCCGCTGCGGCGCCGAACAGGCTCCCCGGATTGCGGCGCATTTCCACGACAGTGCCTTCCGTTTCGATACCCTTCGATTTGACGCGTTCAACGAGGTTTTTTCGGTCATAAGCCAGTATGACCAGGAATGTTCCCGCAATTCCAAATACCGGCATCACTTGCGTTAAGGTTGCTAGCAGATTCATACCAGAAAATTTAGGCCTAAAAACAGTGTTTGCCCGAATTGTGCGGGCAGGCAAATGTATCAAATTGGATACGATGCTTTGGATAATTGATCTAAAACAGCGAATCAATTTGAATGGGAGGTGGAGTGGCAGTAGTGGAGTGCAAACAACTTTTGTTTGCCGGCTCACTGTTATCCGGAGGGGAGGCATTATCAAAGCATCAGAGGTTTGTCCGAATTAATATCCCGGACTTTTCAAAACAGAAAAATCCGGGATATTGTGCGGTTCGCTGTCAGCCAGCCACAAGCCGCTTAACTCCGGGAGGGGAAGAGGCCCTGAATACAAATGATGAAATGCATTCCAAGATAAGGCTGAACGATACTCAGCGGTTGGTTGCCTCCGGCGGATGTTTCGGTAGCGCTTACCCCGGCCAGTTGACCATTGGCGTTAGCTGGTGGCGCATAGGTGTTTGCGGCAGTTCCGGACAGGACATTCCCGTCGGGCTCGTCGGTTGTGGCATTGCCGGTCGAGATGGCTACTTTCGGCGTTACCTGGTGCGTGTGCGCGCAGGCATTTGGGCCACTGTCAGGGTGACGTGCTCAGAACCTCCTTTTGCCCTAAACGGATATCGGATAAGCCCGGGCCGTGACCGGCGCCAACCGGCACACGACCGCGAAAATCAGGCAGGGCAAAGGTCGTTCTGCCGTCGCCGCCGTAGGTCGTCCCAAGCAGGGAAAAGAGCGCGGTATTGCTCGCGATCGACAAAATTTGCCCTTCACAAAACGCCCAGGCTCTTGGTGCAAAATTGCCTGCAAACAGGATAATGGTTGCCATTGTGCCTTCCATAATTAAAGATTTAGATTGTTAATATTGGGTTGAATGATTTGACAGTGTTTGAATCCCGGATATAAAAGACAGGTGTGCGGTTCAACTCCGTAAAAATTTTATTTTTCGAGCATGCATCCGTCGGCGATGGGCAACCACAAAGTGGTAATTCATACCTGCAACCTGCTATCCTTTTTTACAGGCAATGCGTGTCCGGCGCTCAAAGTCCAGCACATCAACGCTCAACAAGTTGTCATTGGGCAGGCAATAGAAGTTTTCCAGGGCAGCCTTGTGGTCCATGCCGATCCCATCCAGGGTGCTGATCTTGTTATGCGCGCAATGGATCGTCTCCAGTTGGGTCAGGTTTGCCAGTGGCCGTAAGGATTCCACCTGGTTATCGTTAAAATACAGGTTTCTCAGGCTTTTCAGGTTTTCTACGCCCACAATTGAATGCAATTTATTACTGAATACAAACAGCGACTTCAGACCGGTCATATGTGCGATCTCCGTTAAGGACTGAATATTGTGGTTGGTTACCACCAGGATTTCCATTGGGCAGTTGGACGACACCGGAAAGGTCATCCAACGCAATTGTCGTATTGGGAAACATTGCCGATGGGCCGGTAAAACGCAAGGGGCCTGTGTTCCAGATCAGATGCAGGGTTTCATCTGGCGGGAATTGGGTGTTTGATTGGTGCAAAAGGCTTCATTGAAGGCCTGTTTCCAGGGCTCGGTCAGGCTGTCCCACCAGTGCCGGTATTTTTGATTTCATCTTTGGTGGGGTGCGCAAGCGGTGGAGTCTCCATTTTTTTTCGTTAAAAAGTATAGTCGCGTAGTACAATGATCTTTAAAAAATGCAATCGGACCGCAGATATGCATGAAAGAAAGTGGTTTGAGCAAAATCGGTGTCCTCCGCGTCCTATCAACTATAGCATCCCTAAAGTTGACGACATTAGACTCAAAGTCGTCTTACCACTAATCTCAGCGATCGAACTACTATGTGAATCCGTACAAGTCGCACCGACAATAACCCAATGCGTTATCGCACTGAACGCAGCCTGTTTCAAACAAGTTACTGCGCCAAAGCCTCCAGCAACCGGAACTCCAGCTGTTCCGAGCCATTCCGCATGGTTTTTTGGGCCAATTGGTCCAAGCCCTGCCGGGCCAGGCGCCGGGCTTCTTCCATCCGGCCATTTACCAGGTGCAGTGCTGCTTTCAGACGCAGTACTGGTACATCGCCGCGTTTTGCCAGCTGCCGTTCAATTTTGGCCCACCACTCGTTTGCGGCAGCAGCATCTTGCCGGAGGTAGGCAGCGGCAAAACAAACTTCTTTCCAAAACTCGGCTCGAAAAGCAACAGGCATAGTGTCTGCCAACTGACTGAGGCGTTCGGCGGCCCCGAGCGCTTTCTGGGTATTCCCGGTGGACATATGGTGATAAAAGGCATAATAATCGGCATACAGGGCATAATCCGGGTCTTCACGGATAAGATCAACCTGCGCCATATCGATTGCTTCGAGCGGTTTTCCTGCCTGGAAAAATGCGATTAGTTCAAGCATGGCTTGTTCGATTTGAGCCGTTTTTCCTCCGGAAATCAGTCGGAAATAGCGCGCCCGGTCTGTAAAAAACATGCCCGTGCGGCGGGGTAGGGTAGTGGCTAAAAACAGCGCTGCCGAAACAACGGCGCTGACCAGCGAAAAATAAGCCAGAAAGCGGATGCTCAGGCTGGCGCCGTCCGACAGTGCCCAGGTGGTCAGGCTTCCCAGCAACACAAGCGACAGTGAACCCAGCGGACCGGCCAGTACAACGCGGGCAAAGCGCCGGGCCAGGTCGTTAGTCTGTGCCCGGGGCAGGGTAGCCGCTACGCCCCCGAACAGCTGCATATCCGTATTAAAATACAACTGAATAGTATCGTTTTCAGGATGGCGTCTTACACCAAAGAAGCCGGCCACAAAGAGCTGGAAACGAAACCCCTGGGCAAGCCCGGTGAGCAGGTGCGCCAATTCGTGAAACGCCAGGGCAAACCAGGTGGCAAACAAGGCGACGGCAAGGGTCAGCAGTTTTTGGGTTGCGCCTGCGGTTGGGATGAAGTCGCCCAGGGAGCGGCCCAGTTGCATGCCGGCATAGCCAACCATTGCACCGGCGCTCAGGCTGATTGCGAGTTGTTTAGCTGTTTCTTTTTCATGATTATTCCGGTTTTTCCAATACGTCAATATTTATTTTTAGTTGATTGAGATAGGTGCCGAAAGCCAGATTGTTCATCCAGCGTGCCAGCCAAAACCCGCCGGCGTAAGCACCAACACGGCAGCGATCAAAATGGCCAGTGTTTTGGGATCGTGCAAAGCGACGTCGAGGTCAGCTTTGGTGGCCAGACTTAAAAAAAGCCGCCGGCAATGGAGATCGGATAGATGAACAAGGCCACCCGTTCCTGCCAGTTGATCCAGGCGCGAAGTTGGTCATGGTAGGTCTTCATTACCGGAAGCAGGGGGCCATCCAAAGCCGGAATTGGAGGCAAGCGGCGGAGTTTATACCCGGTGAAAAACACGGCGACCAGGTAGGCGGCAATCAAAATGCCCAGGCAAATACGGACATACGGGTGCGCATTCCAGACGAACAATGCGATAAAAAGCAGGATAAAAGCCACGGCATAGCCCATGTTGATCCGGGCATTCCGGCGCAGTTTTGCGAGTGGCGATTCTACCGGATGCCGCATCAGGTCCGAAACGGCCAGCCGTACCGGCTCGACGAGCGAAAAATGGCGTTCATTCAGCCGGTTCCATTCCTGTTGAAGATCCATAATTAAGGCGTTTAATAAGTTCATTTTTAATGCGATGCAGTTTGACGGCTACATGGTTTTTCGTCAGGCCGGTGATGTCGGCAATATCCTCGTTGCTGAAACCGTCGAGTTGGAGCACTACGAGGGCGCGTTCGGTTTCCGGCAGTTGACGGATGGCCTGGTGCAGGCGTTCGGCATTGTCGGTGGATTCTGGCGCCGCCACCGGTTGTTCCCGAATGTGTTCCAAACTTTCGGTAGTGGTGTTTTGGCGCCGCCGGTAGGTCAGTACCGTATTCAGGCTGATCCGGTATAACCAGGTGGAGAACTTAGACCGGCCCTGGAACCCCGGAAATGCCTTCCAAGCCTGGTAAAGAATTTCCTGCTGCAGGTCGCGCCGGTCGTCGGGATGGTCGACATACAGCAAGACGATTTTATGAACGATGCCCATATTCGTTTCGAGCTGCTGCAGGAAAACCTGTTCGGGAGTTGTCATGCGTTTAAAAAGTCAGTTTGGCTTATTAGTAACAGGAGCGGCGTAAAAATTACAGCTGGATTGAAATTTTTTTTGCCGGATTTCAGCAGGCGAAGATTCAGACGGCGCAGCGTTTGTTTTCCTGCGGGCGGAAACCGTATATTAGCCCCGAAACCGCCCTATCCTATTTCACCACTTACCGGATGAGATGGGATTTTTTTTTGTACCAAAACCGCTTTTGTATGAAGTATTTACCGTCAATAATGAAATTACACCCTTTCCGTGGGGCCAATATCCGGCTTATGATCTCAAGTCTGTTTCAACCCCACCCCCATCCCCTCCCCCCGGGGGGGGGGGGCTTGCCCTCACGCTGCTGAAAATCTGGAATGAGAGGAGGCTCCCCTCCCTTTGGGGGAGGGATGGGGTTGGGTTCCTGCTCCTCCTTCTTCCCCTTCATCTCACTGCCCAGGTCAGTTGCATCCCTGTTTTTCCAAAACTGCCGACGACGTCACCATCACCTTTGATGCCACGCAAGGTAACGGCGCACTGGTTGGCACGAGCCCGGTGTATGCGCACCTCGGCGTTATTACCAATCAGAGCAGTTCGCCGTCCGACTGGAAACACGTGACCACTACCTGGGGCGTTGCCGACCCCGTGGGCGCCATGACCAATGCCGGCGCCAACCTTTGGACCAAGTCGTTCAACATCAAGTCGTTTTTCAACATACAGCCCGGCGAAACGGTGCAAAGCCTGGCCATGGTGTTCCGGAGTACAGATGGCAGCAAAGTCGGTCGCGCCACCGACGGCAGCGATATTTTTTACACGGTGTACCCGGATAATATCGGCTTGCAAACGGCGATTGTTACGCCCACGGCAGAATTACTGCTCACCACGGCCGGCAGCCAGATACCCGTCAAAGCGGCCTCTACCAACCCGGCCACCCTGTCGCTTTACGACAACGGCAGCCCGGTGTACACCACCAACGGCACCCTGCTCGAAACTACCCTCACAGCAGCCAACGGCGTGCATACGGTGGAAGTAGTCGCCGAAGCAAACGGTGACAGTGATACGGCCCGTTTTACCTACATCGTGCCGGCCAGCCAGGCCCCGGAAAACCCGCCTGCCGGCACGCAATACGGCATCAACTACATCGACGACACGACCGTGCGCCTGCAACTGTATGCGCCGGAAAACAAGTGATTCACCTCCTCGGCGACTTTAACGACTGGAAGCCGGACAACAACTACCAGCTCAAGCGGAATGCGCTGAACAACATTTGGTGGATCGAACTCACCGGCCTCACCCCCGGCCAGCCTTACCGCTTCCAGTACCTGGTAGACGGCGTGCTCAAAATTGCCGACCCGCTCAGCACACTCGTGCTCGACCCTGGAACGACGGATTTATTCCGCCGCTCACGTACCCCAACCTGCTGCCGTACCCCGCCGGAAAAACATTCGGCATGGTGTCGGTTTTGCAAACAGCCCAACCGGTGTTTAACTGGCAGGCCACAAACTATACCCGGCCCAAAAAGACGGATCTCGTCGTGTACGAACTCTTGCTGCGCGATTTCATCGACCGGCACGATTACGCCACCTTGCTCGATACGCTGGATTATTTGGAAAAACTCGGCATAACCGCCATTGAACTCATGCCGGTTAGTGAGTTTGAGGGGAATATCAGCTGGGGATACAACCCCTCGTTTCACAAAGCCCTCGATAAGTATTACGGTACAGCAGAGGATTTTAAACGCTTCATCGACGCTTGCCACCAGCGAAATATCGCGGTGATCATGGACGTGGTGTTCAACCAGGCTACCGGCCTGAGCCCGCTTGCGCAACTCTACTGGGACGCCGCCAACAACCGCCCCGCTGCCAACAATCCCTGGCTGAACCCTATTGCAAAACACGAATTCAACGTGTTCAACGACTTCAACCATGAAAGCGCGCTCACCAAAATTTATGTGAAAAACTGCCTGGAGTACTGGATCAGGGAGTTCAAAATTGACGGCTTCCGCTTCGACCTTTCCAAGGGTTTCACCCAAAAACACCCTCGGCAATGTGGGCGCCTGGGGAAACTACGATGGTTCCCGGGTAGCCATCTGGAAGAACTACGCCGACTTTATGTGGAGCGTTGATCCGGAAATCTATGTCATCCTCGAACACTTTGCCGACAACGACGAGGAGAAAGAACTGGCAGAATACGGCATGATGCTCTGGGGCAACATGTACGGTGCGTACAAGGATGTCGCCCTCGGCTTTTCTTCCGGTACCAGTGCCGACCTCCGCTGGGTCAGCCATACCCAACGCGGCTGGAATGCCCCGCACCTTATCGGCTACATGGAAAGCCACGACGAGGAGCGCATCGCCTACGAATGCCTGACCTTCGGCAACAACAGTATCCCGAGTTACAACGTGCGTTCATCTATTGTGGCTATGCGCCGCCTCGAAATGCTGGCTAACCTGCTGTATACTGTGCCCGGGCCCAAAATGCTCTGGGAATTCGGTGAACTGGGCTACGATTTTTCCATCAACCGCTGCGTAGACGGCACTGTTAACAACTGCCGCCTCGACCCCAAGCCTATCCGCTGGGATTTCGTCGATGACCCATACCGCCGCCGCCTGCACGATGTCACTGCTGCACTGTTGCACCTGCGGACCACGCAGGATTTGTTTGAAACCAGCGATTTCCAGTTGAATATCGGCAGTGGCCAGGTCAAAAATATTTACCTGAATAGCGCCGGCATGAACGCCGTCGTGATGGCTAATGTGGGCATGACTGCCACTACCGCCAACCTGAACTTCCAACACACCGGTACCTGGTACGAGTACTACACCGGCAACACCCTCGATGTAACCAATGCTGCTACCGACATCAACCTCGGCCCGGGCGAATACCGGCTCTACCTCGATCCAGTTTGTGCCGGTGCCTGGCGGCCTGAACACCACCTCGGCTTCCGTTGCCGACGGGGCGGTCAATGATCTGGAGGTGTATCCCAACCCGGTGCGCGACCAGTTTTTGTTGATTTTACCCTTCGGGAAAAAGTCCCGTCCAGGTGGCTGTTTACGACCTGACGGGCCGGCTGATGGCCAGCATCTGGTCGGGTGAACTGCCGGCCGGTGCACAGCAATTCCGGGTTGATGCTACGGCCTGGGCGCCGGGGATGTATCTGGTGCGGGTCGGAAATTCGGTGCGGAAAGTAACGCGAACCGCTGGTTCGCGCTAACAGGTAAAAATGCACCTAAAAAGCAGGCGCGGCGGCAAACTGTGGATGGTTTCCCGCCGCGCATTTTATTGCGTTGTCGTCCTAGTTTTACGGCTTCACATAGGACTCGTCCTACGACTTTAAGTCGTAGGACGAGTCGTCTGACGAAAGTCGCAGGGCGAGTCGTCCCCAAAAAAAAAGTTGTACAACACCCCCCACCGTCAGCACCGCCAAAGACAGTACCAGCAGCATCAATAGCAGCGGGGTGATAAACCGCATCCATTTGTCAAAACCCACTTGCACCATCGCCAGCGAGGCCAGGATGAGGCTGGTCGGGTTGATAAAGGCAAACAAACCCTGCCCGTAGGAATAGGCGCTCACCACCATTTCGCGGCCGATACCAACCACGTCGGCCAGTGGCGCCATGATGGGCATGGTGAGCACCGCCATACCGGAAGAGGAAGGCACAAAAAACGACAGGCCGGCGTATAACAGCATCATCACGTTGATAAACAAGCCTTTGCCCATGCCCTGCACGGCATTGCTGGAGTAGTGCAGCAGCGTGTCGCTGATGAGGCCGTCTTCCATCAACACCGTCACACCGCGCGCAATACCGATGATGAGCGCTACCCCCAACAGGTCATTCGCGCCTTTGACGAAAGCCTCCACAAAGGCTTTTTCCCGGATACGGGCAATCAGCGCGATCAACAGCGATCCGGCAAAAAACACCGTAGTCATTTCCAGAAACCACCATTCCAGTCGCGAAACGCCGTAGATCATCACCACAAAGCAGGAAATAAATACGAAGAGCGTGAGCCGGATTGAGGGGGTAAAGGCCGGTGGCTTATCGGTTTTCGTGTGTAAAAAGAGCGCTTCGATCTGTTCTTTTTGATCGTAGATCAGCGATTTCGACGGATCTTTTTTCACCCTTTCCGCGTAGCGGATAATGTACCACAGGCAAAGCAGCAAACCGGCGCCCAGCATGAATGCGCGGCCTTCGATGCCGTTGACCCAGTTGGTGCCTGCGGTATCGGAGGCGATGATCACGCTGAAGGGATTGACCGTTGAGGCCATCGTGCCCAGGGAGGAGCCGATGTAAATAGCCGCCAGGGCTACCATGGCGTCGTAGCCCGCCGCCAGAAAAACCGGCACCAGGATGGGGTAAAACGCAATGGTTTCTTCCGCCAGCCCGAAGGTGGTACCGCCGGCAGCGATCAGGCAGGTGATGATCACGATGAGCAGCGACTCACGCCCCTTCAGGGTGCGGGCCAGCCAGGCAACGCCGGCATCGAACGCGCCGGTGTGGTACACCACGCCGATGAAACCGCCGATGATCAGCACGAACAAAATCACGTCGATCGCCTCCATGATGCCGCGCAGCGGCGATTGCAGGAAGGCCATAAATCCCTGTGGTTTGCTATCCAGTTTTGGTAGGTGCCTGGGATAGCCACGGGCTTCCAGATGTCGCTGTTGGTGAACTTTTCCAGGGGACCTTGATGCCCAGCCGGTCGAGCGTGGCTTGTTCGGCGGGGAAAATACTGTCCTGGCCGACATGACTACGCACGAATTGCTTTTGATCCTTGTTGTGGCTCAGGCGGTCAAACTGCCCGGCCGGGATAATCCAGGTCAGGCCGGCAACGAGGGCTGCGATGAGGAGCAGTACGGTATGGGCAGTCGGGAATTGAAGTTTTTTCATGCTTGTTGGTATGCCGATGGCTTCCGGCAAATTAAATGATCGCTGTTTTTTCAAAATGGCGGATTGCAGGTTCGGTCAAAAGCCGCCTTTCCGAAGTTGCTTCACATCTTCGGCGATGAAGCTTTCATCCCAGCCCTTGAAATTTTGGAACGTTTCATCGCGCCCCAGCATGTAGCGTATGGTTTGCACGCCGGGCGGCGCATAGGTCAGGATGAGATCGGTGAACACGTTGTAGGCGCCCCGTGTTCTGCGGGTGAGCAGGTCGTTTTGGTTGCGGGCGGCAAAAGAAGAACAGTCGATAAGCTTGCCGTCGGGGTTGATGTACGCATTGCCGGCGATCACCTGGCAGCCTGCCGAAAAATTAGTGGTACCGATGCCCGACCAGTGAATGTTGATGGTGGTATTGGGCGATGGGTCGAGCCCGCGTTTTACGTCGGCGGCAGTAAGTGAGCGGTCCAAATCTTTGTCGCGGAACACCAGTACGCCAGGGCCGGCAGGGCGCAGTGCCTGGTAAATTTTGGTGGCGTGGCTGAGCTTGTGCCAGCCAAAGCGGTATTCGTGCTGGCTTTCGACGAGAAAAGGCAGGTCGGCCCGGTCGGCCATGTTCGGGCTTGGGTCGGTGGAGCCCCAAAACTTGAACACCTGGCCGTTGATGAGCAGGACAAACAGGTCGTTGTTTTCGCGGCGGGTACCGGAAATGCGCTCGTCTTCGCCGCAGCGGATACCGATGAGGTGGATCGTTTTGCTGCGGGTATCCCACTCGGAAACTTTTTGGGTATCGGTGGGCCGGTCAAACTGCTCGACAAGTTGGAGAATAGGGTGCTCGTTTTTATTTTTGAAAAATGCTTTTTGCGGCACTTAGCAGCTGGTCCATTTTCTAAACTCCGGCGTTGATTTTCGGTAGTTGGTGCTGCCCCAATCGCATACATAGGATTTTTCGGGCCTTGTCCTTTTGCCAGGCATCGACAAAACTCCAGGTCAACGGCCCAACTACACCATCCGGCGTACCGATATCTTTTTGGCCATCCACACTGCGGATATATTCCTGGAACAAGCGTGTGGCTGCCTGTGTGGCATAGCCAAACACCCCATCTACGGCGGCCTTCGGCATGAAGCCGGTTTTTTCAGGAACAGTTGCGGCTCTTTGATCTTTCGGCCGGGTACCGGCTCGAAACTGCGCCAGGTAGCCTCGTCGCGAAACATCAGTTTGCTTTGCAGGCCGGGCGCCATGCCGGCGTGGTAGAGCCCAGAAATTTGTGCCTGTCGGCTGGCAGGGCATTTTCATCGACGTTTCCAATTTTCAGAATGGTTGCCATAGTTGGGAAATCAAAAGGTTAGAAAATAGCGCGCGGTTTATTGGGCTTAAGGTATAGGATTGGCGGGAGTTTAGCGGCAAGGGGTTGTGATTTTTTTGAACCGTGCCTGCCGCCGGACATCGAAAAACCGGATTTGCGCAAAAGCGTTGGAGAACATTACCTGGAGTCAATTTTGCATCTACCTCTATTGGAAATTACCTAAGGAATTAGAACCCATCTCAAAACTACCTGCCGGGCTGAAACAGCGTCTGAAGGCCGAATACTGCCTCAATTTTTTTACCATAGCACCACTATGCCTGCAAAAAATTGCCTTGTCTTCATCCTTCAGCCATCCGTTTCAGCACCAGCGCCAGTTTTGAGATGGGTTCTAGGGACTTTAGATTCAATTGACCTTCAATCAAACACATATTAACACGCTTAACGCATCAATCATAGAGCATCTTCGACACGGCCTCGATAATTTCCTCAGCCAGTGCCGTCAACGCATCTTTTTTGCCAGAAAGATCAAATGCTTTACCGATCGGCGATTTACCTTTAAATAAGCGGCCTTTGAGGGCCACATTTTCTCCGGTGATCGTGTAGAGTCCTTTAATCGAATAGGCGTTTTCATATTCGGCTACGTCTACGTAGATGATGTCCGATTGGGCTCCATGCAGGGTTATTTTCCGAAAATAGCCATCCAGTGCTGCTGTCAGGTCTAAGGGATCGCCAAAATCTTCGGCATCCTGGAAGTTATTTCGGATGAAAACAGGCTTGACTTCTGCCAGAGGAATTTCTACATTTTCATTGACTACACCAATATCAAAACTGCCGCCCTGCGGCCCGGTCAGCATAGGGGTTTGCACACCGCCTATCCCTTTAGCCAATAGGGGCACCTGGTCACGCGCATGTTCGAACAGTGTGCTGACATCTACGCGTTTGTCCGCTGTGAGCGCCAAGCCTTTCATACCCTGCAAGAGGCTGTATGTGAGCAAACCCTGCCCGTATTGGCCCGCTTCATAACTGACTTTGTCGGCAGCACTTCCTGTGAGCACAAACATACCGGTGCGGTCTTTCATACGGTCGAGTGCACGGATTTGGGAGGAATTCACGCTTTTTCTTCCCATGCTCAGGTTCTCGACGACCCGGCCGGAGTTGCAGGCATCGAGGATGAGCACTTGTTTGAGGGCGGGAATGTCGTTGATCCAACGCGTGAGTTCAGCGCTGGAAATGGTGCGGCTGGCGCGCAGACCAGCATCGCTGAGGTTCTCGTTGGCCATGCTCTGGGTGAGGTAGTAAAACAAAGCCTGATCCGCATCGCCATAACTCAGGCCGTGACCGGAAAAGTACACGACCAGGATATCCTCGGCCTTGGCCCGGGTTTTCACCTGTTCAAAAGCCTTGTGAATATTGTTTTCGTGGGCAGGGACGTTTGGTCAAGGCTGTCGGTGCTGAGCAGCTGAACATAAACGCCATCTTCAAACAACTGATTCCCGATCTGCCGTATAGCCGATGCTATGTCCCGGGCATCTTTGGCAGCGTACTTCAGGTCAAAGCTCTTCTCCGGCGTAGTTGGCCGTGCCTACCACGATGGCGTGCAGTGTTGGCTTTCGTTTGAGCGAACGGGTCTTGGTGGTTGGTATGTTTCTGTCAACATTACTTGAACGGGCAAAAGTTGGGCGGTAAACCACATTTTTGGTGCACTTTTTAGCCAACCTTCAGCATTGTATGCCCGCACAGCGACTTCATTCAGGCTGTCAAAAGGAAATAGCGGGCGTATTTCTCCAAGTCAATATTGGCGACGGTATCACGCGTTTTGTATAGCCGCTAACGGGTTGGCGTCTTCCATAACTTCCTTGCCATTCACAAAAACACTGATCTTGCCCACGCCGCCGCTACGTGGGTTGAGCCGGATATGAAGTTTGTTTTGCAGGGTATCTAATTTCAGGTGCACGATCGGGTAAAGCCCGATGGTATCGAGACCCGTTACCGTGCGCAGCGGCTCCGAAGAGATTCCGAGCATTTTTGGAGCAAGCCAGGTTCGTAATAGCGTTCCTTGAGTTGTTCCAGTTCGATCACTTCCAGGCCAACGACAAAGTGCATGAGCCGCATGGCACTGGGGGAAGCGTCAAACAGTCCTTTCGGAGTTGTGACGACCCAATCATCTGAACCAATGAACACCACTGTGGCAAGTTCTTCACCTGTTGAAGCATCCCAAAGTTTGAGGCTGTGGTCATCAGACCCGGCGCTCAGCACATAGTTGCCATCTGGCGAAAAAACAGCGGAGTTCACAGAGCAATTGTGGCTTTCTTTCCTCCAGAGTTCATTGCTTGCGTCCCAAACCTGGAGTACGCCGATCGGAATTACCGTCAGGAAGCGCTTCCCATCGGGTGAAAAACCAAGCATATAGGGGATGTACTTTCCTGTAAGTTTTTTTGAGGCCAAACCAGGGTCTTTAAGGTTCTGGTAGCGTCCTTCAGAAACATAATAATCGACATTTGGCGAGAGCCCCAATCTCCAATCTGGTTGATTACCCGCCAGGTAGCCCGGGAGCTGATCAACGGCCATTTCGGCGATGCGTTTCCCGTTGAAATCCCACATTTTCAGCCTGTCAACTTCTCCTTCCCTTCCGGATAAAAAAAACGCTTTGCCGTTACAAAAACACAGCGAATCGACCTCGATATTGGCATCTGAAAACCGCCTGACCGGCTTCCCATTCAAATCCCACAATTTACCCGCACAATTTTGATCATACGCCAGGACGAGCCTCCCGTGGTCGAGCATTTCCACGTATTCGTACTCGGTGCTCCAACGGGCAGTTTCCAAACCGTCGGCATTCAATATTCTTACAGAGTCTTTACTGTTGGTTACAATTAAGTTACCCGATGGCGAAAAGGCGATTGACCAGGGGTCGTTCACTTTTCCGGGTATTCTTGAAATTCTGTTTCCGGTCAAGTCCCATTTGCGTACTGTTTCAGTAGCATCGCCTAAAAAATGCTTTTCCCATCGGGTGAAAAAGGGCCACGGAGTTCTCCTTCGAGTAGCCCTGGAGTGTTGTTAATTTATGGCCGGCCAAATCCCACAAAGTCACCGAGCCGGCACATAAAACCGTTGTCAGGTATTGCCCGTTCGCGGAGAAGGCACTCGAATGTTGCGATTTACCGAAACCACAAAAGATTGAACTTTTGGCCCTTCAGGTTCCAAAGGCTTATACTATCGATGGAAGAGGTCAGAAAATGCTTTCCGTCCGGTGAAAAATCCAGTAAACTGTAATCTGCAGAATCGCTTAACGTGACTTTTTGCCTGTATGGAAATCAGTCGAACTCAAGGAATCCTTACAGGAACACAGCAATGTATTTCCATCGGATGAAGCAATTGCCGTATTGTAGACATTTTCGAAGGTGCAATCTCGACTTCCCGAACTTTTCACCATTTAAATTCCACCACCTGGCTTTTAGGTGGTCGATCGCCAAAATTTGTTTTGCTTCGGGCAGAAACGTCAGAAAAGTAATTTCAAACAGATCGGCTCTGTCTCCGGCAAATGCTCCGGAATTTTGCTCATCGACAGATTCTAATTCTGATTTTCCAAATGACTGGAGTTCGTTGCCTTTCAAGTCCCACAATCGGACTGCTCCGCTTCGGTTTCCAGTCAAAATGAATTTTCCGTCCGGCGAAAAAGCCAGGCACATAATGTCCACATTTATATTCCAGGTGGCTCCATCACTTGAATATTCCTGATCGATAGTTTTATCTTTAAAAACAGCCAGTTCGGTTCCGTCTAGCGCCCACAGCCGCGCGGTCGCATCCTGACTGCCCGTCAGGACATACTGGCCGTCGGGCGAGAAAACTACCGATTCAATTCCACCAGTATGCCCCTTGAATGTTTGGAGTTCATGGCCATTTTTGTCCCAAAGTTTTGCCAGACCTTCATAACCACCGGTCAAAATGAATTTTCCCTCGGCATCCGGAGAAATAGCCGTGCAGAGAACCAGGCTTGTATGCCCAATTGGGACTACAACGTTGGGTGTTTGGCTCAGGAGCAGGGGGGAGGTCAGGAGCGAAATGAGGAAGACGGATATTCGCATACATACATTTTTTTCGAAAGTAGGGCATGTTATTCATGTCAACAATTCTAATGCCGAAGGCGGTCAAACTCGGTGTGCTCCAAGTCTCCGTGGTGCATAAAATCAAATCGTAAAAAGCGCCACTTTCTCCGCTTTGCCGCGTAGTTCCATGTCGCCGATCGGCTTGGGCGTGTAGCCGTTGTTTTCCGGGTTGATCTGGTCGATCAGCAGTTTGGATACCAGGATATTTACCCCGAGGTCGTTGCATTTCGACTGAATGCGCGCCGTGGTATTCAGCACATCGCCCGAATACGCAATATCGCGTTTTACCACGCCTACCTCCCCGGCGATGACGAAGCCGAAGTGCAGTCCGGCTTTAAACTCGGGTTGTACCTGGTACCGGGTTTCAAAATAGGCGTGCCGTTGCCGGAGCGCTTTTTGAATTTCAAAAAAACAATTCAGGCAATTAGCGTTTTGGGCACCGAACTCCGGTTTCCAACTGATAATAATTTCATCGCCGACATACTGGTAAATTTCGCCTTTTGAATAAAGGATGGCGGGGGTGGCTATCCGAAAAACATCATTGATAAAATTGAAATAGCGCTCATCGCCGAGTTTTTCAGTGATGGCGGTAGAGGCGCGCAAGTCCAGAAACATGAAAATGCGTTCTTCCCGTTTGGGGTGAAAATATTTTCCAAGTAAAAAGCGCGAAAAGTTCCCGGTCCGTATTTTTCATTTACCAACAAAATAACCAGCGTTGTCAGCACTACAAAAAGCCAGAATGAGTAGCTGAAAAGTTGATTTGGTCGAAGGTGATCCTGCAGCACGGTTTGCCATAATTTTAAATCGGTCAGGGAATATCCATTTTCGTGGATGCGAAAAAACAGGCCGGTTGGGATGGATACCATCAGGTATACCACTGAAAAGGACAGGAACATGTTGATCAGGGTTTGGCCGTACGGTTTGGTCCGCAGCCAGTTTTCCCATAAAAAAATGATCGCGCTGCCACCGGTGAGGCCTGCCAGCACCCCTACCAGCAGGCTGCCTTTAAAATGCAAATACGGATCGACTCCGGCAAGATTGCAGTTCGCTCCGGTGAGCGTGATGTACCCGTTGAAAAATTGATACATGGAAACAATGGTCCAGGAGAGTGTAATCCAAAACAGTTTTTGGATTTGGGTCCGGCGTTTATTGGAAAGCAGGTTTTGCATAATTTATAGTAATTCAGTTGGAAACAAATCTAACAGGATTTGCCTGAATGGCACGGCGCCCGAACTTGTCGGAGCAATCCCGTAATTTGTCGCACTATGCAATCGGACCACACAGATACCAGCCTGCATCAGCACATCCAAACGCTGGTTGAGGCGGAGTACCCGCACTATTTTGAACTTTTTTGCGACTACAACCGGCACCCCGAGCTCGGTCTGGAATGCCATCGGACAGCCAAAAAACAGGCTGCCGAGTTGCGCCGTGCCGGCTTTGAGGTGGCGGAAGGCGTTAGGCCGCACCGGTGTGGCGGCTGTGCTGAAAAACGGTCCCGGACCAACCATTCTCTATCGCGCCGACATGGACGCTTTGCCTATCCCCGACCGGCGCCCGGCGCCCTGGCGCTGCACCGACGGGCAGTTGGGGCACCAATGCGGACATTCCATGCACAGTGCGATGTTGCCCTTTGTCGGGTACTGCCTGCATGCCCTGCGCGACCATTGGTCGGGTACTGCACTGCTGGTGGCGCAAGATGGCGAGGAGGGCTGGAACGGCGCCGATGTAATGATCCGGGAAGGCCGGTTGTACGAGCGCTTCGGCCGTCCGGATGCCGCCCTGGCCTGGCATGTTTCGCCTACGCTGCCGGCCGGCACGGTGGGCATTGCCAAGGGCTGGGCTTTTGCACTCACGCAGTTTGTCGACATCGATGTGTACGGCGTGGGCGGGCATGGCGGTAATCCGCATATGAGTGTGGATCCGATTGTGCTGGCGGCGCATTTGATCACCCGGTTTCAGACGATCGTTTCGCGGGAGATTGCGCCTACTGAGGTGGCGGTCTTGAGTGTGGGCTCCATTCATGGTGGCTCCAAGCATAGCATTATTCCGGAGAAGGTGGCGCTCAAACTGACCTTGCGCAGCCGGACGGAGGCCGTGTACCGGCAAATGATGGAGGCCATCGAACGGATATGCCGGGCGGAGGCTGCGGCCTCGGGTTTGCCGGAAGAAAAGTTTCCCAAAATCATTGAACGGCCGTTTATCACCAAGCCTTTGTTCAACGACGTGGCGCTGGCCAACCGGGTTGAAGCGGTTTTTTCCGGTGTCTTGGGAGCCGAACAGGTGCGCACTGAACCGCCATACACCTTTGGTGAAGATTTTTCCGGGTATGGGCTCGATGGCCAAATCCCGATCTTGCTTTCCTGGCTTGGCAGTGTGCAACCGGATATGTTTGATGCTGCCGGACAGCCGGTCGGGTTTTTACCACCCTTGCATCACGAAGAATTCAATCCGTATCCCGACCTGACGATCCGGACCGGTGTGACTGCCATGACGGCGGCCATGCTAAATTTGTTGAACGGGCAAGCCTGGCAGGAAAGCCAGGTGCAGCTCGACTGATCATTAGGGCTAATTCCCGCTGCACGGTGGAATGGGAGGGAATAAACTAAAAATGCGCCTATATTTGCCGCGCTGGCCCCGTAAATTTTGGCAAGATTATGACAGGAACACTCACCCCTACGCTGGTTCTAATTGTTCTTTTTCTCTACTTTGCTATGCTGGTTGGGGTAGCGCTGATTACCGGGCGCAACGTGAGCAACGAGGGCTTTTTTCTGGCCAATCGCAAGGTGCCCTGGTATGTGGTAGCCTACGCTATGATCGGGACCAGCATCAGTGGCGTGACCTTCATTTCGGTGCCGGGCGCTGTTGGCCTGGAAAGCGGCCTTAACCGCGGATTTGGCTACATGCAGGTGGTATTGGGCTATTTACTGGGCTACCTGTTTATCGCTACGGTGCTGATGCCCATGTATTACCGGCTCAACCTGACGTCGATCTACGGCTATCTGGAACGCCGTCTTGGCTACTGGTCTTATAAAACCGGCGCCGGGTTTTTCATCCTCTCGCGCACCTTTGGTTCAGGCTACCCGGATGTTTTTGGCGGCGCTTGTCTTACAAACCTTTGTTTTTCAACCCCTGGGCGTGCCCTTTGTGCTCACACGGTTACGCTGATGATGGGGCTGATTTATGCCTACACGTTTAAAGGCGGCCTGAAAACCATCATTTGGACGGACACCATCATGACCACGTTTTTCATTGCTGCGGTCATTTTTACCGTGATCACGGTGGGCAAGGCCATGCATCTGGATGTGGGCCATCTGTGGGGGCTGTGCGCGACAGCCGGTACGGCCAGATTTTCTTTTGACAATTTCTTTTCAGACCCCAATCATTTTGTCAAACAATTCGTCAGTGGCGCCCTGATCGCCATCGTAATGACGGGCCTCGATCAGGACCTGATGCAAAAAAACTGGCGTGCAAAAACATCCGGGAAGCGCAAAAGAACATGTTCGTCTTTTGCATCTACCTGATCATTATCAACCTGGCCTTCCTGATGCTGGGCGCCCTGCTCTACATGTATGCCGGTTCGCTGGGTATCGAGATTCCGGTGCGCACCGATGAATTGTATCCCAAAATTGCTTTTTATCACCTGGATACCCTGGCCGGGATTTTCTTCATTCTTGGCCTGATCGCCAGCACTTATGCCAGTTCCGATAGCGCGCTGACGGCGCTGACGACTTCGTTTTGCATCGACTTTTTAAATTTTGAGAAAAAACAACAACACCCCGATCCTTACGCCCCCGAACAGGATAAAATAGCCTTTGCCGAAGCAACATCCGCCCAGCAAAAACGCGCCCGCACAATGGTTCACCTCGGATTTGCCCTGGTGTTTATTGCGATCATTTTGTTCCTGAATATGTTCAGCGGCATGGCGGTGATTTCCCTGATCTTTAAAATTGCCGGATACACCTACGGCCCGCTTCTGGGGCTGTTTAGCTTTGGCTTGTTCACCAAACTCCAGTTGCATCCCTGGACACTGCGCATTCCACGGGGCGATAAACGGCCCATTGAAATTCCGGCGGTACTCCTGCTTTGCATCCTGGCGCCCTTGCTCACCTGGGTTGTTGAAACCAGCTGCAAGCAGTGGTTCGATGTGGGTTTCCTGACCATCCTGCTGAACGGTCTGATCACGTTTGCAGGTCTGTGGGTAATGTCTTACCGGGAAACAACAGAACCGGAAGCCTGATTTTTTCTTGTCTGATTTTTGGTTGAAAAAATGTTTTAGGAACAAATTTGTTTCTTTTTAAAGAAAACAATTTGTTTTTAAATAGGCGGTGCTTAAATTTGTTTCCTGTCTTACTACTTTCACGCATCAACGTTTTTGAACAATGAAATCCTGGACTACATGGTTCGAAATCCCGGCAACCGACCTCAACCGTGCAAAAAAATTCTACGATGCCATTTTTGAAATGGACATCCAGTTGGTGGATTTCGGCGGACTTAAAATGGGGATATTTCCGCACAAAGGCGTCGGCGCCGCGCTCTGCCAACACGAGGCTTACCAGCCCAGTGAAACCCACGGCGTACTTGTGCACCTCAATGCCAATCCCGACCTGCAAACGTGCTCGACCGCGTGGAAGCAGCCGGCGGACGGATCATCCGGCCGAAATCTCCGATCTCCGATGAATTCGGTTTTCATGCCCTGATTTCCGACACGGAGGGCAACCCTGATTATCGGCAAACCGTCACTTTGTCACGGAGGGATCTGCCGGCTGTCGCATCCGGCTTGTTGCTTGTTTGGGTCCCTCAAGAAAATAATTCTGCCATCATTTCCTAATCTATCCGGCTTAGTTCGCATTTTTGTTGCGCGGGGTCTGGAATTTACTTATAAAACACCCGCGCTTCGTGGTTAAATACTGAACCAGGAACACCGTTCCAAAACACCAAAATCAATTACCACTTTTGCATTTTCCTCTTCCATTTTGGCCCAGGTTGATTATCTTAAACGGGATTCCCAATCGAAATGAAGACCTCATCGCCATCCACCCCGCTGCCGAACCCGGGCAGTTTTGGGCCGCAGGCCTGACCCGTTCACTCGGGCAGGATGATTTACTTTTGCTGAAACTCGACTCCACCGGGCAGGTGCTTTGGGCCGATACCCTTGGCTCGCCGTTGCACAACGAAAATATTTTCGCCTTCGACCGGGATCCCGCCACCGGAGCGATGTGGATAGCGGGCAATCGCACCCTTTTTGGCGACCGTCTTCAGGAACCTGTCCTTATCCGGCTGGACGGTAGCGGGGCCGTCACCGCCGAAATTTTTGAAGCGGGCAGCTACAATTCCGACTACGGCATGTACTCCGTCAAAGCCCTCGCCGACGGCGGGGCTCTGGCCTACCAGACCGACCCGAGGACCAGAACACCCAGTCTCCGGCGCTACGATGCGGCAGGTACAAAATTGTGGACGGAGCAATTTTTCGATGCCAATGTCAGCCGGCCCAACCAGTCCTTTGCAGAACCGCCCGACGGCCGGTTTTTCACCATCCGCCCGTATGGCAGTTTCTCCGGCAACAACTACCGGGCGGAGGTAAGCCTGCGCTCCGCATCCAACAACATCATCTGGGAAACCGACATCCAAAGCCCCACCGGCACAAATATTACCCGTGCAGGCAGTATTTTGTATGACCCTACCGACAGCACGCTCGTCGTGTTCCACTGGGAAAATCAGAACAAACGGTTTTTGACAAAAATCGGGACAGACATGCAGGTGCGCTGGCAGGTAGAGACCCAGCCCTTGCAGTCCAGCCTGTATCAACATCCCTGGCTTTTTACAGGCTCCGACGGGGGCATCGGGATGCTGTACGAAAAGGGCATCGAACTGCACAACCCCGAAACCGGTGCGCTCGTACAGTTTAGCGACCTCTCCTTCGGCAGCCCAAACTGGGACAAAGCGCTGCGGGGGGCTGCTTTTTCAACTGGAGGAGCCATAGCGGTCGTGGGAACGACTACGGCCACCGCCAGTTCAGATGGCTACTATGGCCTGCTCCATGGCGCCGATTTTACCTTGCTGGAAGAAAACTCTATTGGCACGGACGGCTTGCGGGATGACGATGTCAATCCCATCGTTGCCGCCACAGACGGCCATGTTTTCCTGATGAGTGTTGCTGATTTGGGCCCGGCAAAAGGCTGGGATATCGTACTCCGCAAAATCGAGGCGGTGAGTGGCGAAGAAGTTTGGACCAAAAACTATGGCTCGCCAGGTACCGAAAGAAACCAGGATATTCTGGTATTGGCCGACGGCAATTTGCCTCATTCATGGCCGGGCAGGACAACCCCGGAGACACCACGCGAATGCTTTTTTTAAAAATAAATCCCGACAACGGAGATGTTATTTTTCCAAGTCTTCAGCCCAATTGGCATGCACAATACACCATACGGGGGCTGCAACACCCGACGGCGGTGCTGTCATCGTTTTTCAGGGCAGCATCCCGCACCCCGATGCACCGGGCGGATTCGCATCCTGGCAACCGGACCAGGGGCTGCGCCTTTCCCCAATGGGTGAGGTGGTCTGGCGGAAATGGTTTGAACCGACCTGGTCACCCGGTCTGTTCGCAGGGAACTCATACATTGAACAGAGTGGTAGCCCTGCAGGACGGCTCCATGCTTGCCATCGGCCTGGAGGATGAATATGCCGGCCTCGTGCTGCGCATCGATGCCGAAAACGGCAACGTCACACTTGCTGTTACCATCGATCCCGTGACCAGCAGCAATGACCGCAGGTTTACCGGCGCCACGAAGCCCCGAACGGCGACCTGCTGCTGCTGAACCGGAACCATCTGTCTGCGGACTCCTTGTGGCTCTACTATGAATATCGTCGGCAGCACCTCTTCGCGCAAAGGCTTCAAGTTTGGTGATTTCCACCGTTGGGGATCGTCGTTGCCCGCGCCCGACGGCGGGTTGCTGCTCGTGCTCTCGTTTAGTAATTCCAATTGGCTGATACCCGGCGGCCTGCGCGTGCTGCGGCTGACCGACGACTTTGAGGTGCTTTCGGAAACTATCCTGTACGACGATGTACTGGGTCCCAATGATGCCACCATGCTGCCGGATGGCTCCCTGGTATGACGGGCTTTTTCCGCCCCACGAACAGCGATGATATGTTTTTGGTGAAAACGCTGCCGGTACCTGCGGTATCTACCCAGGAAAGCAGCAGCCTTCGCGTTTTTCCCAACCCGGTGGCTGCCGGGCAGGCGCTCAGATTTTCCTTGAAAATGAGTTCTAAACAAGGTGCAACTTGAGTTCCTTGGTCCGGACGGGCGGGTGCTGCAAGCCTTTTTTGAAGAAAAAACAGGGTCGCAGCTGCTCATCAGCAAACACTGACCTCATCGGTCGCCAAAATTTGTTCATTGTCCGGGTGTCGGATGCGGACATTGGCAAGGCTGGTGTTAAACACAATTTGTTTTTTTCCTTTTGAAAAAAAAAACAAAAACACAATTTGTTTTTTAAATTGTTTTAAATTTGCTCCCTAATGCACATTCTCTTTTGTCAAACCGTCAAAACTGCATTACTTTGGGCGCCAATCATAAGACATCGAAAGCTGAAACGGGTACCGAAACCCTGGCTGAAAAAAATAACAAAAAACGAGCGACGAAGCGCAGTAAAGCCATGCAGGAAATCCGCTATACCGAAGACGAAATTAAATCACTCGACTGGCGCGAACACATCCGTCTGCGCCCGGGCATGTACATCGGCAAACTTGGCGACGGCAGCAGCCCCGAAGACGGTATCTATGTGTTGCTAAAGGAGGTGCTCGATAATTCCATTGACGAATACGCCATGGGATTCGGCAAACAAATTGACGTGACCATCAACGAACATGGTGTCACGGTGCGCGACTATGGCCGCGGTATTCCGCTCGGCAAGGTGGTCGACGTGGTGAGCAAGATCAACACCGGCGCCAAATACGATTCCAAGGCGTTTAAGAAATCGGTAGGTCTGAATGGCGTGGGTACCAAGGCTGTGAATGCCCTTTCGGAATATTTCAAGGTGACCGCCGTACGCGACGGCAAGGCCAAGTGGGCGGAATTTCAGTTTGGCAACCTGAAAAAGAAAGCAAAACGAATCTACAAAAGAAGATAACGGCACGCTCATTCAGTTTAAGCCCGACAACGGCATGTTCCGCAATTTTCGCTGGGTGCATGATTACGTTGAGCAACAACTCTGGAATTATGCCTATCTGAATGCCGGCCTGCGGATCAATTTTAACGGCAAAACATTTTACTCCAAAAACGGCCTGCACGATCTGCTGAGCAAAAAAACCAATGCCGAGCACACCCGCTACCCGATCATACACCTTGTTGGTGAAGACGTTGAAATCGCTCTGACCCATGGCGAGCACTATGGCGAACAGTACTACTCCTTCGTCAACGGCCAAAACACGACCCAGGGTGGTACGCACCTCAATGCCTTTCGGGAAGCACTGGTTAAAACGGTGCGCGATCACTTCAAGAAAAATTTTGAAGCCAAGGATATTCGCGAGAGCGTCATCGCTGCGGTAAGTGTGCGGGTGGAAGAACCGGTATTTGAATCGCAAACCAAAACCCGTTTGGGTTCGGATAAAATTGCGCCCGACGGCCCCAACATCCGAACCTGGATGAGTGACTTTCTGACCAAAGCGCTCGACAATTATTTGCACGAAAATACCGAGGTAGCTGGCCAGATGCTCAAACGCATCCAGCAGTCTGAACGCGAGCGCAAGGAAATTGCCGGAGTAAAAAAACTGGCCAACCAACGCGCCAAAGCGGCCAATATCCACAACAAAAAACTGCGTGATTGCCGCTACCACCTCAACGAAAAAGGTCCGGACGATGCCCGGGAAAACAGTACGATCTTCATCACGGAGGGTGATTCCGCCAGTGGCTCGCTCACCAAATCGCGCGATGTGAACACCCAGGCTGTATTTAGTCTGCGCGGCAAGCCGCTCAACTGCTATGGCCTCACCAAAAAAATCGTGTACCAAAACGAGGAGTTCAACCTGCTCCAGCACGCACTCAACATCGAGGATTCGCTGGATGACCTGCGCTACAACCGCGTGGTTATCGCCACCGATGCCGATGTGGACGGCATGCACATCCGGCTGCTGTTGCTGACCTTTTTTCTTCAGTTTTTCCCCGATCTGGTGCGCAACCACCACTTGTATATCCTGGAAACGCCGCTGTTTCGCGTGCGCGACAAACGGCAAACGTTTTATTGCTACTCCGAGGCTGAAAAACAGGAGGCGATTCAGAAGTTGCGGGGCAAGCCGGAGATCACCCGTTTCAAAGGATTGGGGAAATCTCACCCAACGAATTTGCCGGGTTCATCAATGAGAACATGCGCCTGGAGCCGGTGATCCTGCCGGAAGAAACTAACCTCGACCATGTGCTCAGTTACTACATGGGTAAGAATACACCGGAGCGCCAGGAGTTTATCATCGATAATTTGCGGGTGGAAATGGATATGGTAACCACGGACCTCCGGTCAGGGGATTCGGAAGAAACGGAAGATGGCACGGTAGAACTGGAAACAGCAGAATCCGGCACTTAACTCAGCTACCTTCGAACGAATAAATTGTCTTTGCGTTGGTGGAAGGCATTCCACCTGTGGGTTGGTTCAATTTTCAATTTGGAGCCATGGAGGTCAAATCTGGGAAGGTAATCGGGAAGGGCTTACAAATGGAAAAACATATAAAATTGCTTTTGGTGGCTTTTGGTGTGGAAGACATTCCGCCGGTGCCACGGAGGTTAAATCTTATACAAATGCGTATAAAAACTGTGGCATGCCGCTTAAGCGCGACCCAGAAGGGGGCGGCACTAACGCCGACGGTTCCAAGTCTGTGATGTATTGCAGTCGTTGCTACGAAAATGGCGCTTTTACACGCCCGGATTGTACGGTGACAGAAATGCAGGAATTGGTTAAAGGGAAAATGCGTGAAATGGGTTTTCCGGGTTTTCTGGCCGGCCTTTTTACCGCTGGTCGTAATCCGGACCTCTGGTCCGGTTTTTTGGCCCGGAATATTTCCAGGTTGAAACGCTGGTCGCAACCCGGACCTCTGGTCCGGTTTTTTGCCCGGACCAGAGGTCCGGGTTACGACCAAAAGGACACGAGCAATTCAAACAAAGGCTGGTGTTCCGGTACAAAATGGTGGCTACGCAACTTGGAAACCTCTATCCATCGAAGTTCGGCAATATCGTCGTTTGGGCTGGGTTCGCCGTCGACCAGTCGGCAGGCGTAAAGGTGGGTGATGATGGAGTCCAGCGAGCCACGATAGCGCCAGTCGTTGATCTGGCAAGAACCCAGGTACGTCAGTTCATCCACTTCAATTTCTCCACATTCTTCAAACATCTCGCGTAGGGCAGCCATTTCATAGCTTTCATCGGAGGGGTCGGTAAAGCCACCGGGGAGGCGGAGTTTGGTTTCGTTTTCTTTACGCGCCAGGAGCAACTCCTGATACTCAGATCGAAAAATAGCGATGTCCACCGTTGGGTACACGGTTGGGTAGCGGTTGAGCGCAGCATAAAGTACGCCTGCGCGAAAGTCGCGCGGGTTGTTCATTTCTTCCGGAATTACGTCCTCCTGAAATTCATCTTCGTCGGCATCCAATGCTTCGGCTTGAAACCGGCCGGAATAACAATCCACAAAACCTTCCTGGCTTCCATAGAGAATTACCGGCATTTCCGGGCGCAGCTCCATGATCCGGCGGTCGAGTTCCTGGCTCCAGATCCGGTCGTCGGGAAGATCGGGCATTTCGTATACGGCAATTTTTTCACCGTATTTTTCATAGAAAAGTTGAACCCGGGATTGCCAGTCAAGCGGGTTTCGGTCGCTGGGGGCTGGGTTGGAACCGAGAAAAATCAATACATGCCGGTGTTTCTTTTGAACCTTTCCGATGAGTTGTTCGTGTACGGCATTCAATTCAAAAACCTGAAAGCGGCCAATAAAGATTCCAGTGCCGGATGGTGTCGCCATGAATTGGTGTGTTTATCCGGCGAAAGGTAATAAAAAGCAGTGCGTATGCTGGAAAACTAGCGTTGGGTTGGGTATAAAAAAAACCGCCCTTGAAGCTGTAGCTTCAAGAACGATTTTAGGCTGGGGCCATTATGGTTGTTTGTGGAGGTCGTTTGTGATAATACGGACAAGCGTTATCAAAAAGTTCTATGGAAGGGTTTACCTGGGGGTTGGGTACTATTTCTGACGGATTTTTACGCATCCAGTAGTGTGTTCTGGATTTGTATCAACAAAACAACAGGACAACTTCAAACCAGTCAAGTTCAAACCAATAACTGTGTCGTTTGAATAAATAACTGTGCAGGTCTTGTGTGCCGGCCCTGTTTGCCGGGATGTCCGATGTCAATTAAGGTTAAAATTTGGGCCTCGGAGCTACTTGCACGGTTATGCATTCAAACCGCACAGTTATGAATTAGATGTATTTTGTTGGGGCAATGCGCGTACCTTTTACCAGAAATATCCACCTGATGCGCTTTGGCTGGACCATTTATCTGATCTTTTTTTTCAATTTACTGGCAGCACAAATGCCGGCCTACCTGCATTATACCGTACAGGATGGTTTGCCCAGCAATCTGGTTTATTGCGGCTTGCAGGACCGCCGTGGCCTCCTTTGGTTTGGCACCGATAAGGGCCTGGCCTGTTTTGACGGAAGTCGCTTCCGTATTTACAGTATGGCGGATGGCCTGCCGGACCCGGAAGTGCTGTTCATGCGGGAAGATTCAGAAGGGCGTTTGTGGTTGTTTTGTTTCCGGAAAAAACCCTGTTACATGCTCAATGGCAAGATTGTCACCGAAAAAGATGATCCCGTATTGGCAAACATGGAGTTTGAAACAGGGCAATGGGATTTGTCTGAACTGCCGGATTCCGGCGTTTGGTTAACCGGTGGCAGCGAACAGGTGTATAATATTACAAAAGACAGCTTCCAGACAGTCAACTTCCCGGACCCTGTTGTAGGCTTCAGACAATTAGCCGGAACTACTTTTATCCTTGGACGCATGGGGATCATGTACTATTCCCCAACCGGTACAATTGAGTGGGCATACCGCACAAACGCCAAAGCCTTTGGCCACCCTTCCTACACTGTTTCCGGAAACCGGTTGCTGTTTGTTTATCAAAGCTTGTCGATATTGTTTGAGTGGTCTGGCAGCCAGTTTCGTGTTATAGATGAGGTGAAACAACCAACCGGGCAAACATATACCGACAGTAAGGGCCGGTTCTGGATTTGCTCCCCGATGAGTGGAGCCGTACTTTTTGACAATAATACGGGTGACTTAAGCAATCCGGTGGTGTATCTACCCGATAAAAAGGTCATACGGGTTTTTGAAGATTCCGAGAAAAACCTGTGGTTTTGTACGGTAAACGAGGGACTCTATGTCTTACCGCAAAATACGGCCATAAACTTCCGCGACGAGGCAGGCTTCCCGTCCAAAAATATTCGCAGTATAGCCCGTGCCGACAACGGTGAAATTCTGATTGGCGATGATGCCGGCCATTTCCACATTTTGGGAAATGGCAAAAAACCGCGCTATGTTTCTGTTGGTTCGCAAGATGGCTATAATCTGATCCGGCAGATCATCCCAGCGGGCCCTGGCGCTTTTTATGCTGCAACGGATGAAGGACTTTATTTGGTAGACAAGAATTACAGCCGGATTGTTAATCTCGATTTGCCAACCAGCCTGAAATCCATGTGGCTGGAAGGTGATTCATTATGGGTTGGAACAGCAACTGCGTTGATGTTACACAATGTAAAAACCAAAGCACAAAAGGTTTTCATCCACAAACGCTTTACCGTCGTATCGGCTGATACTGAAAAAAATATTTGGGCCGGAAGCATCGATGGATTGTATTCGAGTCAGGACAGTTTTCAGATGAATTGGGGAAACCGGTTTCCCATCCTGAAAAAGCGTATCGTTACTATGAAATCCAATGGCGCTGGTAAACTTTGGGTGGTTACTCCGGAAGACGGCCTTTTGTCCGTTGAAATCAGCGGTGGTAAGGTACTTGCGGTTCATGTAATGAATGAACAGCCTCAAATGAAAACCCCAATTGACAATATCCAATCAATTTATGTCCAGGGAAACGGGACCATTTGGATGGCTACTAATCGTGGGGTTTATGGGCTGGCCAAAAAAGGGGTTATTACGCACTTTTCAACTTTTGACGGCCTGGCCGACGACGATGTGAATGCTGTGCTCGTGCACAACGATACGCTTTGGGCTTGTACTGTATCGGGACTAACCTGCCTGCAATTGAGATCCGGTCTTGAATCCGGACAATTCCAGTCGCTTATCGTTAACCTGCGGTACCAGCAACGCAACAAATCGGTTGAAGTACACTTGCTGGATTCGATCCTTCCACAAAAGAAAATTATCCGGTTAGATCCCGATGTTTCTAACCTGGCCTTCGACCTGACCGGACTCGATTACAAATGCCGGGGAAATCTGAGTTTTCAGATTGTACAAACCAGGCTCCTGTTGCCGTTCTGCTGGTGGACATTTGACAACCTGATCAGTTGGGTCGGTAGTGGGTTTAAAGGCAAAAGCGATACCACCCAGGAATCGAGCGGGACATACAGCCTCGGCGCATTTTTGCCACCCGGCAAATATCAATTCAAGGTGACAGCCCTCAGAGTCTCCGGAGTCCCAAGCGCGTTGCCAGATACCTGGACAGTGCTCAAGTTGCCCTATTGGTACCAGGTGCTTTGGTTTCAGCTCCTGATTTGGGGATTTGTAACCTATATCATTTGGCGGATTTATCGCGGGCGAATGGCCTACAGGGAAATTCAGGCCACGGCTTCCGGGCTTCAACTCCAGGCACTCCAGGCACAAATGAATCCGCATTTTATCGGGAATGCGGTTAATGCCATTCAGCAGTTTTTACATCCGCCCAACCCGGAAAAAACAAGTGAATACATTGCGATCTTTATGCGGCTTTTGCGCCGGACCATGGATTTTTCAGAGCGCAGCTTTATATCCTTTGAAGAAGAATTGGACTACATTGAAGAGTACCTCCAACTTACACACCTGCGATTTGAAAACCGATTCAAATACACTATTTCGGGCGCTGAACAGATTCCTCCGGACATGCCCATACCGTCTATGCTGATTCAACCGGTGCTTGAAAATGCAACTTTGCATGGTATCGCGCCTGAAGGCACAGCATTCCTGCAACTGGCTTTTAAGATCGAAGGCGACTATTTTCAATGCAGCCTGTCCGATAACGGCTTGGGTTTCAAAGAAACACAGCGGCTAAAACGGCTCCATAATGTGGAACGGGATTCCAAAGGGCTGGCTATCTTGCAAAAAAAAATAAACACCCTGAACAAATTGTACGACTTGGAGTTAGAAATGGAAATGCAGGATTTGTCCGATCTGGATAATTCCAATGGTTCCGGAACACGCGTAACCTTTCGTTTATGCTTGAGTAAAATATGGAAAGTAAATCACCAGCTACCGCAAACCATCCTCGTGAATTGACCCTTCGTGCACTTCTTGTAGACGACGAGATGGGTGCAATTAACGCCTTGCGAAATATGTTGCATGAATATTGCCCGCAAGTACAAATCGGCGGTATTGCCGCTTCAGTACAGGAAGCCATATCCGCTGCTGCTGCGGTACAACCGGATATCGTTTTTCTGGACATTCAAATGCCCCCGCTTGGCAGTGGGTTCGATTTTTTGCAACAATTTCCCGATCCTACTTTTGGCGTTATTTTCACGACGGCTTACCCCAAATATGCCATTCAGGCCATAAACACCATTCAACCCTGGGCATACCTGGTCAAACCATTCAGTGTTTCCGAGCTAAAAAAAGCGGTTGCCGTAGCGGTGGATAAAGTTTATGAAAGAAACAAACGCGAAAACCGCGCGAAAAGCCTGATCATCCAGGATAGCCGCAAAGGCACTGTTGTGATCCGGCTGGATCATATTATTTATTGCAAAGCAGCAGGGAGCTTTACTGAAATTCAGGTGTTTCGGGCAGGCAAAGTGGAAACGATCACCACTTCCCGCAACCTCGGCGAATACGACAACGAGCTGGCCGACACCCAATTTTGCCGAACCCACCACAGCTACCTGGTCAACCTAAACTATGTCCGACGTTTTGAGCGTACCGGCCGCAATGGCATTGTACACCTCAACCCGCCCGGCTACTTTGCCCGGGTATCCGTAGCGAAAATGGACGAGTTTTTAGTCGCCCTGGAAAAGTTCACCCAACTAGCCGGCTGATCCGGTCACCGCTTTTTTTACCGATACAACGTCACATCTCCGGCATACACCTCCACAGCGCCGTCTACAAACTTGATCACGGCCTGCCAGACAAATACGCCCGGATTCATATCCTGACCCCGGAAGCGGCCATCCCAGCCTTCCGATTCTTCGTTGGGCTGAAAATGTTCGTTCAGATACAACTGGTTGCCCCAACGATCAAATATGCGCAGGGTCTGAATTTCAGCCACACCCCGGCCAAACAACAGAAAACGATCGTTTTCCCCATCGCCATTCGGCGAAAAAATTGTGGGTGCGTAAAGGTTCCGGCGGCGGTCCACCTGTACCACCACATCGGCTTCAGCTGTGCAACCATTCTGGTCGGTGATCTGTAGCCGGTAAATCGTTGGCCGGAACGGACGTGCCCACGGAGTTGGACAATCCGTACAGGAAAGCCCGTCTGCCGGGGTCCATTGCCAAGTGGCTACCTGGCTGTACGGCATGTTCAACTCAGGCTCCAATTGCAGCGAATCACCCAGTTCAAGTATCGGCCCAACACTCAAAGTCACTTCCGGAATGAACGGTGGCAGAATCGCAACCTCTACCGCAGCGGAGCAGTTGTAAGCATCCTGGACAACCAGGGTATACGCGCCGGGCGGCAGACTGCTGAAATTCGGTGCAGGTTGAAATTGTAAACCTCCATCCCGGGAATAGCGGAACGGCGCGACACCGCCGGAAATGGCCCCAATGGCAATGCTGCCCGTCGTGCGGTGGCAATCCGGCTGAATGAGCTCCGGCGTAAATGCCGGTGGCGGTACTTCAGTGATCGTTACCGCATCCGTGGCTGAACAGCCGTTTCCGGTATTTGTTACGGTCAGCTGGTAGGTTCCTGCGCTGTTCACCATCGGATTTGCGCTGTTGGCGCCACTCAGGATGTTCCCGCCACTCGTTGCCAACCAGGCAAACGAAAGGGAGGCCGCCGTAGTGCTGCTGCCTTGCAAGGTTGTTTCGGCGTGATTGCAATGCAGTTCATCACCGGGTCCGGCCTCTGCGTTTGGCGCAGCCAAATCTTCTAAAACAGTAACCGAGGCGGTGCTGCTGCATCCGTTTTGCTGATTTTGTATGGTTAAAACGTAAATGCCCGCGGCCTGAACCAAAGGCGTCAGGCTGTTTTGGCCGTTGCTGAATTGACCGTTGGCCGTTGTCCAGTTGAAAGTGTAACCGGGTCCATTACTCGAAGCGCTGGCATCCAGGGCAACGGTGTCGCGCGTACAGGTGCGCACCAGCGGTTGTGCGATCAGCGCGGTGGGCGGCGTGGTATTTTCCAATACAGTTACCGAAGCGCTGGCGGTGCAGCCATTTGCCCCATCCGTCACGAGGAGTGTGTAACCGGCCGCCTGGAGTACCGTGGGACCGGGGCTGTTGGCGCCGCTGCCAATTTGGCCGCCCGACCAACTATACGTCAGCGGACCCTGGCCGGAAGAAGCAGAACCATCGAGCGCCACCTGCGGATTGGCGCAGGTGATTGTGGGCGCCGGCCCGGCATCGGCAACTGGCGGTGTGATATTTTGGTCGACCAGCACCGAGGCACTTGCCGTGCAGCCGTTTTGCAGGTTTTGCACGGTAAGCAGGTAGTTGCCCGGTGCGCCGATCATTGGTGTCAAACTGTTTTGCCCCGAAATCAATTGGCCGTCAGCGGTTGTCCAGGCACTTGAAAAACCGGTAGCCGGCTGACTGACGGTACCGCTCAGGCTCGTCGTCGGGTTGGCGCAAGTCAGCGTTTGAGGCGTGGCAATCGAAAGTAGCGGTGGCGCCTTGTCGGCCAACACCGGTACCGTAGCCGTGGCCGTGCAGCCATTGGTCTGGTTGGTCACCCGAAGGGTATACGTTCCCGGTTGGCTGATGATCGGTGTGGGTGTGGTGCCTCCGGAAACGATCGCTCCACCGGTAGTTTGCCAGAAGTAGCTAAAGTTGGGGCCGGTAGGGCTTCCTGAAAGCGAAATCGATTGAACGGAGCAAGTCAACACATTCGGCGCGGCAATTTGCACTGTGGGTGGCGTAATGTTTTGCCCAACCGTACTCTGTGCGGTTGCGGTACAACCGTTTGTGAGATTGGTGATCGTAAGAATGTATATGCCGGGAGCATTTACTACCGGGCTCAACGTGTTTGCGCCGGAAACAATATTGCCTCCGGATGTCGCTGTCCAGTTGTGGGTGAAATTGGCGCCAACACTGCCATTGCCCTGCAAGTTTAGTTGGGTGACAGCGCAAGTGAGCGACCCCGGGTTGGTTACGGTTGCCATTGGAGCGGTAGCGTCGTTGGCGACAATAACGGAGTCGGAGGCAGTACAGCCATTAACCGGATCGGTAACCAGTAAAACATACGTGCCCGGGGCATCGATGGTCGGGTTGAGTGTTGTGCTCCCGGAAACGAGGTTGCCGCCATTGGAGGCCGTCCAGTTGAAGGTGGCGCCGCCGTTCGCTGTGCCACTGCCATTGAGTTTTAATGCGTTGAGCGAGCAACTCAGGGTGGCGTCGGGGCCGGCGTTTGCCGTCGGGGTTATGGTGTTTTGGAGGACGGCCACGACAGCGGTGTTGGTGCAACCATTATTGGTGTTCGTCACCAGCAATTGATAATCACCCGGTTGGTCCACGGTTGGTGTGGCGGAATTATTACCGGTAACAATGTGGCCGTTGGTGCTTGTCCATAAAATGGAAATGCCTGGGCCCGGTTCCACAACCCCTTGCAATACGGCTTGCGGTTGTACGCAAGTCAGGGTAGGGGAGGTGCCGGCGTCCGCCTGGGGTATGGCAATATCTTGCAACACCGTTGTCATGAACGTACCGGTACATCCATTAACCGTGTCTGTAACCAGAAGAGTGTACGCCCCGGGAGCATCCACTACCGGAGCCGGACTATTTTGACCTGAAACAAACTGGCCATTGGTGGTGCTCCAGGCATAACTGAAATTTGGGCTGCCGCCAAGGGCATTCAGGGTGCTGTTCGCCTGAACGCAGGTCAATGTTTCAGGTGTTGGGATATTGACGTCCGGAGGGATCTGATTGGCATCTACAAGTACCGTATCGGATGACACACAGCCGTTTTGGCTGTTTAATACTGTTAAAACATAAATGCCCGGGAGGGTGGTGCTGACGGTTATGCTGTCGGGATTACCGCCAAATCCGCCACCTACAGTTTCCCAGGAATAAAGCAGCATTGGATCCGCCTGCCCATTGTTTGCCGACAGGCTGAAAACATCCTCCGTACAGGTGAGCAGGCCATCGGGCCCGGCATCAGCGGGTGGGTGTGCCGTGTCTTCCAGTACGGTCAGTGCTGTTGTGGCCGTACAGCCATTGGAAAGGTTGGTTACGGTAAGGGCATAGGTGCCAGGAGCATCAACGGTGGGGCTGGGGCTGTTTTGCCCACCGGTGAAATGGCCGTCGGCAGTTGACCAGTTGAAATCAAAACCGGGACCCGTGGAAGAACCACTGGTGTTCAGCGTTTGCGTCGGGTTGGTGCAGTCGATCGGGCCGGGCACGGCAGCCAGGGCTACCGGTGTGCCGGCTTCGAGGGCGACCGTTACAGACGCCGTTGCGGTGCAACCGGTGAGCAGGTTGGTCGCAGTGAGCGTGTAATTGCCCGGCGCATTGATCTCGGGGTTTAGTGTGGTGTTTCCGGAAACAATATTTCCGCCATTGCCGGTTGTCCACAGGTAGTCAAAATTAGTTCCCGGGCCGTTGTTCTGCCCTTGAAGGCTAAGGCTCGGATTGGCACAAGTAAGCGTGTCGGGCATCCCGATGCTCAGGCCGGGCGGAGCGATGTTTTCCTGTACCAGTATATCGTCGGTGGCGGTACAACCGTTCGCCGGATTGGTGAGCAGAAGTTGATAGGTCCCCGTGGATGTGACGGTGGGTGTAGGGCTATCGCCCCCGCTGGCGATTTGGCCGTTGGTTGTGGTCCAGGCGTAAGTCAGGCCGGGGATGGTGCTGGAGCCATTGGCATTGAGCACAACCAGTGTGTCGGCGCAGGTGAGCGTGTCCGGGGCGTTGGCAACTGCCACCAGCGCGTCAGCATCGGCAACAACGAGCACGGCACTGTCGGCCTGACAACCGGTGGTAGTGTTCGTAACCAGCAGGGTATAGGTACCTGGCGCGTTAATGCCGGGGTTGAGTGTATTGTCTCCGGAAACAATATTTCCGCCATTGCCGGCCGTCCACAGGTAGTTGAAGTTGGGGCCGGCGGAGGAACCTGCTCCGGAAAGGGAGATGTTGGGGATCTGGCAGGTAATGGTGTCTGGTGGAAGAATAACCACCAGGGGCGGTATCGTGTCAATGCCGACCAGAATGGTGTCGGTGCCTATGCAAAAATTAGTAGTGTCCAATGCACTCAAAATGTACATCCCGGGCGACAGGATGTTGATCGACAACAGGCTGGAATCACCGGAAAGTGTGCCGCCGGTTCCCGGGGTCCATTCGGTAGTTACATTGGATGTATTCACAGTACCGAAAATGGACAGGGTGTCGGTATCACAGGTGAAAACACCCGGTGGCTGGATGGTCACTTGGGGCAAAACGTTGTTGGCAATGATGACCAGGGTATCGCTGGCCGTACAACCATTGCTGGTATTGGTTACCGTGAACACATAGGTGCCCGGGGCATCGGCGGTAGCGTTCAGGGTGTTGCCGCCGGAGGCAACATTGCCGCCGTTGTATGCCGTCCAGGCGTAGGCAATATTATTGCCGGTGCTGGAGCCGGCGCCGGTGAGCGCGGCTGTTGCGGTCGCGCAGTTGAACACCGAAACATCGGATGCGGCTTCCGCTGTTGGCGGATTTGTAGCGGCGATGACCGTGGTGGTGGCTTCTGAAGTGCAGCCGGTCATTGTGTTGGTGACGAGCAAAGTGTAATCGCCCGGTTGGTCCACCGTGGCGGTAGGACCCGTGGTGCCGGAGGTGAAATTGCCCCCCGGGCCGGCCGTCCATTGATAACTGGAAAAAGCCGATTGACTGGAGTGTCCGATCAGCAGCGAAGTTGATGATCCGCAGCCGATAGGGTTGGGCTGGTCAATCCAGGCAAACAAAGGGTTGGGGCTGTCAATGACCGACACCGTGGCAGTTTTGGTACATTCCGCTACGCCGTTGTTGAAGGTCACGGTGAGGGTATAGGTTCCGGCGGTGTTGACCACAGGGGTCAGCGTTGTTTCGCCGGAAACGATGTTACCGTTAGCCGTTTCCCAGAGGTAACTGATATCCTGCCCGGTGCTGGAACCGACACCGCTGAGGGTAACGTTTGCGCCCTCACAGGGAATGGTGCTGATGGCTGGGCTGGCCATCGCCTGGATATTGATAATATTCACCTTAACGGTATCTGTAACCACACAAATCGGCGAAAAGACAATGTCGTCCAGACCAAAATCATTGCCGCTCACTACCGTGTTCTGATTTACGATGCAAATGGTTGCCGACGAGTTGCCGCCACTGTTCCAGGTGGTGTAAAAATTTGCCCAGGTGCAGGGGCTTGCAGGAGCACCGAAAATTGGCCCGATCGTATTGCCGTTTATGGAAAACTGAAGCAAGGCGGGCGATGAAGCTACGAGCGTTGTTACCCAGGCGGAAAACGCATAATCGGTGTTCGGCATCACCGGCACGGTTTGACACCAAACATTCAGGTTTGGGACGCCGGCGCCATTCACAGCCATCATGTTGCCACTGCCCGAGGTATGGTCCATGCAGGGGGAGAAGTTTGGGTGATCCGTTTGCGGATTGGGCAGTACATCGTACACCCCTTCGGGCCACAGGTCGCCCGGGCTGTACAGGTATTCACTCCAGAAATTGCTGTTCCCGCTTTCAAAGTCTCCATTTTGGATCAGGTTATTGCCCAGATCGACACCACGGACTTTTAAAACATAGGTTGCATTTTGTGTCGTCAGCACGGTTGGCGTCAGTGTTTGCGTGCCGGCCAGCCCGGTGGTAGGCGTCCACATAAAATCAAGGTAAGGACCGTCGATGGAACCGTTCAGGTTGGCCGGGCCAGGTGGAAAACACAGGTAAAGATCTTCACCGGCGTCTATGGGCGGGCACTGAGCCTGGAGATTGAAAACTGTAAAAAACAGTAGGGCGAACAAAATTGGAACGTACAAACAGCGCATAGGCGTGAAATATGTTTGAAGCAGGATAGTGGAGGGCTGTGGCAAAGATACACCGTTGTGCCCGCTTCGCGGCCTCGAAACGCTGCGGCTGGTGGGCAATAGTCCGGGACAAGCATTTCGAACTTTCAAGCCTGACACACGCAGGATTACCGATCTTTGCCCGATGAGCAAGATCTGGCAAAACCTCCGGCAAACAGCCATTGCCGGAACCGACCGCCACCCGGTTTCGGAAGCCGACCGGATGGCATTGGGCATTCCGGAGTCAGCGGATGCTGCGCAAACTGCACTGCGCGCTTTGGCAGCGGCAACCTTGCTCCACCGGGCAGCCCGGCCCCTGAATGCTGGCCCGCATGGTTTGCCGGAGGCCTGTCCACCGGATGATCGCCCGCTGGCGCCTTCCGGAGCGGTTCCCTTGTTGGAAGTAATGCTCAATGCGGATGGCTTCCCGCAGGCGCTTCCCGATTTTTTTGAAAAAATGGACCGCCACGGCTACCGCTTGCCTCCCGAATGTATGCCGCAACTACTGGACTGGGCAGCCCGCAAGCGCCAGTTTCCCGAAGCTATGCAGCGCAGCATGGGTGCACCGGGGCGATGGCTGGCGATGCAACACCCCGATTGGCAGGCACTTTTCCCACAGGAAAAACCGGATTGGGAAACCGACGCCTTTCAGAAACGCCTGCAACTACTCCGGGAAACCCGGCAAGCACGCCCGAAAACCGCGCTGGCCTGGTTGGAAAAAACCTGGGACCAGGAGCGGGCCGAACACCGCGCACAATTTCTACAAGCGCTGCGTTTCGGACTTTCAGCGGCCGATGAAGCCCTGCTCGACCGTGCCTTGCTCGACCGGAGTCGGCCGGTGCGTTTTATGGCCCGGCGCCTGCTATTGCTGTTGCCGGATAGCGGGCTGCGCCAAACGGTTCAGCGCTGGCTGGCAAACTTGCCGGTTGCTGAATCGAAAGCCACACGTTTGCCGTCCATTTTGGAAAAACATTTGCCGCAGGAAGGGCCTTTTTCAAAAATGCAATTGCTGGCACTGGCCGGCGAAAAAAACAACAGCGATGCGCTGGCCATTTTGCTGGAACTTTTGCCACCGGAAGACCTGGCAAAATCGAACGGATACACACCCGCGGATTTTCTGGGAAACCTGCTCCTGGAAACCAAACTGGATGAAAGCCAGGGAACC
The DNA here is from genome assembly GCA_020636075.1 of Lewinellaceae bacterium. Lineage (GTDB taxonomy): Bacteria > Bacteroidota > Bacteroidia > Chitinophagales > Saprospiraceae > M3007. The sequence continues at coordinate 431,133 of JACJYO010000006.1, forward strand.
AGTTTGCTTGAAAATATTGCCTGGCGTGCCAACCCGGACTGGCTGTTGGCTACAGCGCACTTTTTTCTCCAAAACCCGGACCACGCGTTGTGGAACACCGCGGCATTGGCCGAAATTGTTAATGCCTTGCCGGCGGTCGATTGGCTGGCCAGCATGGCTGCATTGGCTGCGCATCGCCGGCTGTTGGAGGCTGAACATTCGGCGCTGGTTTGCGCACTCCTGGAATCTGAACTACCCTGGCCGGATGCGTTGGTGCAGGCGCTGGTGTATTATCCAATCCGCAGCGACCAGCCGCGGCACTGGACGCCTCCTGCGCATTTTAAGGCGCTTCTGCAACGCGCTGCCTATGGCTGTTCCCTGTCGGTGGGGCTGGCCCTGAACATTGACGACACCAACAACTGGCCATTTCCCTGGTATGGTGAGTTGGTCCGATTCAAAAAAGTGGTGGCATTCCGGCAGCGGCTGGCACAGGCTTTCCCGGATTAAAATGCGAATTGGCACAACCTTGGGGCTGGGTTTTGCGTCTAACAAATTGAGAAGGTAGTGAGGGGGTGACTGGCAGTCTAATGTCGTCAACTTAGCGTGTACTCTTCAATGGAACGCGGATGACGCCGATCCCGCTTTCAGCGGGAACACGGATTTACACTGATTTTTTTTAAAAAATCTGCGGCAATCCGCGTTGTTTACATCCGCGTCATCCGCGTTCCAACTTGCTAATACTACTTTGTTACTTTAAACACTGTGGTATTGAATGTCGAATATCGAACGCCCAATGTCCAATTTCGAAGTAGTTTGATCCGAAGAAGGGATGAACTGGATAAACAAAATGCGAAAAAAGTGCTGTGCCCACAATCAAAACACTTCGAAATTGGACATTGGGCGTTCGATATTCGACATTGCTTGTTTTTTCGGGTGCGGCAACTTTAAAGTGACAAAGTAGTACTAAGTTGACGACATTAGACTGGCAGTCACCCCCTCACTCGGGAACTCAAAATCATCCCGCTTAAGCGGTATGTTCCGGGCGGCTACCTACTTTTGCCGGAAACTAAAAAATAAATTATGGATATCAACAACGCGAAATTGCAAGATGCTATCGACTCAAAACTTTTGGGTACGCGTAAAGTATTTCTCTGGGGACAAGTTGACGATAAATCGGCCCGGCATGTGGTCGACCGGCTTTTGTACCTTGAATTGATGGAACCCGGAAAAGAAATTCAACTGATCATCAACAGCCCGGGCGGATACGTCACCTCTGGCTTTGCGATCTACGACACCATGGTCGGGATTTCCAGCCCGGTTTCCACCATTTGTGCTGGCCTGGCGGCTTCGATGGGGGCTATCCTGTTGTCTGCCGGTGAAAAGGGGCGCCGTTTTGCACTGCCACATGCCCGGGTGATGATCCACCAACCCAGCGGCGGCGCAGGGGGCTCGGCGGCGGAAATCACGATTCAAATCGAGGAATTGTTGAAAACAAAACAATTGGGCGCCGAAATACTGGCCCGGAATTGCGGACAGTCCGTTGAAAAGATTTTGAAGGATTTTAATCGCGACTATTGGATGTCTGCCGAGGAATCCGTCGATTACGGCATCGTGGATGCGAAGCTGGAAAAACTGCTCTAATTCGGGCTTTGCCTGTTTGAAACTAATTGGATATGCGTCGTACACGGATTGCTCCCGGGTTTTTGCTTGCCCTCCTGTTGCTCGCTTTTATCGGGTGTAAAAAAGATGAGGTAACACCCGGATTTGATATGATCTACCAGCAGGAATTCTCTATCCCGCCAGGTATCGGGCCGTTTGTAACCCATCATTTTTATTTGAAAAACTTGTTCACCCGCTATGATGCGCTTTTGGCCCAGGCCGGCAAAACGGATGCTGATATCGTCGGGATCTTGCCGGTGCAGGCGGCTATTGAAGGGGTGTTTGGCGATGCGAATTTCAACATCGTCGAGGATGCCTCGCTGCGTATTTATGAGGAAAGCGATCCTAACGGCTATATCGAGGTAGCCTACCGTTTCCCCACGCCGCTCGACCCAAGTAACAAGCTGGACCTGATCCCCTCCCTGGCCGATGCCAAGCGCATCATGTCGACAGACCGTTTCAGCATCGACCTGGCGTTGCGGCTGCGCAACACCACTACCGATGATACACCGGTTCGGTTGAGTTTACAGTTTAAGGCAGGGTATTAACGATTTGCGATTTACGATTTACGATTTACGATTTACGATTTACGATTTGCGATTTACGATTTACGATTTACGATTTACGATTTACGATTTACGATTTACGATTTACGATTTACGATAGGCGCGGTTCGTTGCTGCCCGGGGGAATATGGAATTTGCCTAACTTTGTGCGGTATTAGATAGGATTAACCATATGGCCCTAAAAATCGCAAATCGTAACTCGTAATTCGTAAATGTTCAGCATGGATACCTTAACCAAAACAGCTCCCGCCACCAACCTCAATGCTGCCGATTCTTTCCCCATTAACGGCACCGACCACATCGAATTTTACGTCGGCAATGCCAAACAAAGCGCCATGTATTACCAGGCTGCTTTCGGCTTTGAGTGGGTCGCTTACATGGGCCCCGAAACGGGCGTGCGCGACCGCGTAAGCTATGTTTTACAACAAAATAAAATCCGGCTCGTCCTGACCTCTGCGCTGTCGCCGAATCATGAAATTGCCCGGCATGTGGCCCTTCACGGCGATGGTGTGAAAGTACTGGCCTTGTGGGTCGACGATGCTGAAAAATCGTACTACACCGCCCTGGAACGGGGCGCCGAAAAGGCTTTCGCTCCGCAAACCCAGCGCGACGAACACGGTGAAGTGGTCATGGCTGCCATCAAAACCTATGGCGACACCATCCACACCCTGGTGCAACGCAGCAAATACACCGGGCCGTTTTTACCCGGCTATGAAGCCCGCAAGTCGGTGTACCCGGCTAAGTCGGTCGGCCTCCAGTATGTGGACCACTGTGTCGGCAATGTCGAGTTGGGTGGCATGAACAAATGGGTAAAATTTTACCAGGATGTGATGGGTTTCAAACTGCTGATCACATTTGATGACAAGGATATCAGCACCGAATACAGCGCCCTGATGTCGAAAGTGGTCAGCAACGGCAACGGTTACATCAAATTCCCGATCAATGAACCGGCGAAAGGCCTGAAAAAGAGCCAGATTGAGGAATACCTCGACTTCTACCATTCTGCCGGGGTGCAACATATCGCGGTGGCTACCAACGATATCATCGCCACGGTAAGCCAGTTGCGTGCCAACGGTGTCGACTTTTTGCGCGTCCCGGATGTGTACTACGACGACGTACTCGAACGCGTCGGGGAGATTGAAGAAAATTTGGAAGACCTGAAAAAACTCAACATTCTCATCGACCGGGATGAAGATGGGTACCTGCTCCAGCTGTTCACCAAGCCGGTGCAGGATCGCCCCACGGTGTTCTACGAAATTATCCAGCGCCGCGGCGCAAGGTCTTTTGGCAAAGGCAATTTCAAAGCCCTGTTTGAGGCCATCGAGCGCGAACAGGAACTGCGCGGCACGCTTTAACGAATACGGAGTATGGAATACGGAGTGTTCATTATTTCGGAAAGGTGAACACTCCGTACTCCGTATTCCGAACTCGTCACTGATGTTCTGCTTCTGCCAAATATTGCAGGCAAGCCACATCTTCCCTATCCGAGCTCGGCCCGGTAGCAAACCAGACATCCAGCATTTCCCTGGCGACCTGCTCGGAGGTGCTTCGCAGGCTCATGCACAGGATGTTGGCGTCGTTCCATTTGCGCGCTCCTTCCGCCGTTTGGGCATCCTGACAGAGTGCAGCGCGAATACCTTTGACTTTGTTGGCGGCCAGGCTGATCCCGGTGCCGGTCCAGCAGAAGAGGACAGCCTGATCGAATTCTTTTTTTGCTACTTTTTCCGCTACATCGAGGGCCAACTTTGACCACATGGCCGGGGTTTCGAGCAGGGCGCCGAACACCGTTACATGGTGGCCTCGATGGCGCAGTTCGTCTATGACGACATCGGTGACATGGGTTTTCATATCGCTTCCAACGGCTATTTTCATAGGAATTAAAATTTAAAGTACGTATTGCCAAGGGGGGGAGTGAGGGGGTGACTGCCAGTCACCCCCTCACTTGCGCTTGAGTTAGTAACAAAAGCCAAATTTAGGCTTGGTAAAAAAACAAATGATCCGCCGTTTGTTTTGAAAAATTCGAGGCGTTCTGTTGCGCAAGTGGTACTCTGCACGAGAAAACCTGTTCTCCGGCGCCAATAGTCATTTGTTTGTCTAATCTGCCTGCCTGCGGCAACGAAAGCGGTAATTTTGGCGTTTTCTATTGCTTTCTATCGCAAAAGCAGTTTTGATTTTCACAAAAATTAAATGTTCGAACGATTATGAATTTTAAACAACGTGTGGCAGCGCTATTACTTTGTTTGCCCGCTCTTTTCCTTTCAGCTCAGTCAAAGGCGCCGGAAAACTGGTTCACGAAAGATCAGTCGAAAGACGGTGTCCAGGGAACCAGCTCTGAACAGACACTGGCTGCCTTGAAAGCAAAAGGCAAAAAAGGCCAAACAATTATCGTGGCTGTTTTGGATTCGGGTATTGATTACAATCATGAAGACCTCAAGGATATTATGTGGGTAAACCCGGGTGAAATTCCCGGCAACGGTATTGACGATGATAAAAACGGCTATGTGGATGATATGCACGGCTGGAATTTCCTCGGCGGCCCGAACGGCAAGAGCATTTCCCATGAAACGTTGGAAATGACCCGGGAATATGCCAGGTTGAGTAAAAAATTCAGTGGTACCAATGGCAAAAATCTGTATGGCGATGCCAAAAAAGAATACGACTACTACCTGAAAGTCAAAGAAGCTTATGATGACGAACGCCGTAGGGTGGAAGGAATCTTAGAGCAGATTAATGGCCGGTTTGCCAAATTTGAAAATGCTTTTGCCCTAATCAGAAAAAGCAGTGGTAATGCCAATTTTACGCTCGACGACCTGGCTAAAATGGATGGCGGCAGTAATGAGGAACTGAAAGACGCTATCGCAACCAGCCAGCGGGTAATGGCCCAGGGCCTGACGCCGGAAAATATCGAGGCAGAGAAAGCAGAAGCCTCCGCCGGTGTAAAAGAGCAACTCGACTATTACCTCAACCCGGACTACAACCCCCGCTCCATTGTGGGTGACAACCCTGACGACCTGACCAACCGTTTTTACGGCAGCAACGAATACCGAGGCCCCGATGCCAGTCACGGCACCCACGTAGCCGGTATTATTGCCGCAATCCGCAACAACGACATCGGTATCGATGGCATTGCTGACAATGTGCGTATCATGACCGTGCGTTGTGTGCCCGATGGCGATGAGCGCGATAAAGACGTGGCCAATGCAATCCGTTATGCCGTAGACAATGGCGCCAGCATCATCAATATGTCGTTTGGCAAATACTACAGCCCACATAAAGCATATGTCGATGAAGCCGTTAAATATGCTGCCGAGCACGATGTCCTCCTGGTGCATGCGGCCGGTAACGAGGCCTTGAACAATGACAAAGCCCCGCACTTTCCGTGTGATGAATACCTCACGCCGGTAAAGAAAGGCTGGTTTAAAAAGGAAAAAACGGCGCCGAACTGGCTTGATATTGGTGCGCTTTCGTGGCGTACCGGTGACAAGCGTGTTGCCAGTTTTTCCAACTATGGTAAAAAAGAGGTGGATGTGTTTGCTCCGGGGTATCATCTGAAATCAACTGTTCCCGACAACGGATATGCCACGTTCAGCGGTACTTCCATGGCCTCCCCGGCTGCTGCCGGTGTAGCGGCTATTATTCGTTCGTACTATCCGGAATTGTCGGCAAAACAAGTCCGGTCTGTCATGATTGAATCAGTGGCTAAGCAAGATGGCGAAGTGACCAAACCCGGCTCTACGGATAAAGTGAAGTTCAGCGAGCTCTGCGCAAGCGGCGGTATTGTCAGCGCAAGCAATGCCGTGGCTCTGGCTGAAAAAACAAAACCGGAGAACCAGAAAAAGTACAAAAATGCAACCTGGCGTAAAGCCGGTGTGGCTGCGGAAAAAAAGTCCGGCAAGACCGTAACCCCGTAACGCGAACTGATAGTTCGCGGTAAAAAAACCTCCGTATCAAAAAGAAAAAGGGCGACAGGACTTGAATGTTCTGCCGCCTTTTTTGTTTCCCAGGCATGAATGCCTGGGCTAAGAAAGCATGAATGCCTGGGCTGAGAAAGCATGAATGCCTGGAAAAGAAAGCATGAATGCCTTAGCGGAGGATTGATTGCGGTGAAAAAACGATGGGCAGCAAGGTAAACACCTTGCTGCCCATTTTTAATGCAATCTAAAGCGTTGCTATAAACCGTAAGTTTTACGGCTTCGTAAACCACATCTCGTAAGTATGGTAGTCCGGGTTGTTGCCGCCAAAGCGGTCGAGCGACTGACGGTTCCACACATACTCGGAGTTGTAACGCGGGCGACAACGATAAACCGGTTTTCCATTGTTATCAAGATAAAGCGTTGCCGGTATGGTAAAGCCGGTATACACCTGGCTATCGTAATGGTAGCGGCGGAGGTCCACCCAGGTTTCAAGAGCACCATGTACCCACAAGGCGATGTATTTCTGTAACATAATATCGCTGAGCGTGAGGTCATTTTCAGTTTGTGGCATACCGGCGCTATTCATGAAGGCGTCTTGATCAGCCATAGCTACTCCAGCGAAATCCATGTGCGCGCGGACAGCATTTTTAAAGGCCGTAAAAGCCATTTGCTTATTGCCTTTAATGAAGGCAGCCTCTGCTTTGATAAACTGCAATTCGCTGTACGTAACAATTGGGTGATCTGCCGCATCCTTAAAAATATACTTGCCGGGCTGCGAACCAGCTGCACCTACTGCCGGCGAGGTACCCCAAAGCAATGGAATGCGCCGTGGATTGCCGGTTGTATTGGTGGTGTCGCCTACTGTGGGGGTGCAGCCGCGGTATACCCCATCCGGTGAGGCGGAAAGCATCAGCGGCAGCCGCGGGTCAGGTACTCCGTTGAACACCGTGCCGTCCAGCAGGCTGACGATAAACGGCGTTTGTCTGAACACAGCCAGATTGTTCCGGGTTGGGCCAAAGAAATTGCCATCGGCAGAACTGTTGCCGGCGTGCGGAACGCCAAAATTATCTGCGTTGGAAGTAAACGATTTGTCAACGTACTCAATTACCTTATCCGGATCATAACTTGCCTTATTCGTCAGGCGGTGTGCGTTGCGTGCCAGCGTTGAGTAAACAAATTTGATCCATTTGGAGCGGTCGCCATCATACACCAGATCGCCACGTCCAAGGCTCGCCTGGTTTACGCCGCCGTCTGTGCGGTTCAGGTCGGTCAATGCATCCTGACACAGCCGCACGACTTCATCAAAGATCGGCTGCTGGTCATCAAAATCGAAAACATAGCGGTTGGGCTCCCAGGCTTGTGTCAGGATCATTTCGCCGTACACATCTGTGGATGTTTGCCAGCTCCATGCGCGTATGGCTTTGGCCACGCCAACATAATCCCACTGTTCTTTGGCGGCACCCTGCTCAATGATCAGGTCAATGTTTTTCCCAATGGCCCAGTAATGCTGACGCCATTTTTCACCGGCAGCGTCACTGCCTGGCAGGTAGCCGTGTTGGTCGAATTGGTAGTTGGCCGTTGTGCGCGCCCAGTTTTGAACGTACATGCCAATGTAGCGGTCGTCAAAACTTTCACCCCGCACCATATTATAAAGTACGGGTGGTAAAATAGTAAAGCCTTCAGCTACCTGAGGCAGGCTGGGGTCGTCATTGATGTCCAAATAATCGTCGCAGCTGGTAGGTAAAATCAGCATGGACATCAGGAGTCCGGTTATGAATAGTTTATGTTTCATGTTTTTTTTGTTTAATCAATTAAAAGGTAACAGATAAGCCTGCCGAGAAGGTACGGGGCAATGAAATTTTACCAAAGTCCATTCCGAAGCCGCCAGCGCCACCGGTAGCCGGTGTCGTCGAACTAACGTATGGGTCGGCGCCGGTATAATTGGTCGCCAGGAATAAGTCCGTACCGTTTACAAAAACACTCAGATTTTTGATCACTTGCTGTGTGCCCAGCAGACTTTTCGGGAAATCAAAAGTCAGGGTGATATCGCGCATCCGCAGCCAATTAATATCCCGCTCTACAAAATCTTCCGGCTGAACGGCTGATACATAAAAAGCTTCATTGTTATTCGGAATGATCTCGATGTTGTTCACGGTTGGATTGGCACTTTCTTCATTGCCATCTTTCAATACGCCCGGGAACACGATGGGCTGTTCGCGATCCAGTGTACGTGTGCTCAGGCCGCGTGTGTAGAGGTAATATTCGTTGCCATTGAAAATATCGCCGCCTTTGCGGATGTCGAGCAGACAGGAAACTGTGAAGTTTTTAAAGATGCGGAATTCGTTGACCAAACCAATGGTGAAATCCGGGTTGCGGTCACCGATCGGCAGGAAGTTCGAATTGGCGATCGGGAAGCCGGTGGTCGGATTGATCAGAATCTGGCCCTTGCTGTTGCGCAGGTAGCTGTACCCGCCAATGGCTGTAGCCGAACCGGCGCCACGGCTGTTCAGGTCCGGATAAAAAAGGTTGGTGGGTGAGTTGTACACGGCAGCCAGGTCGGCAGCAGGGGGGAATGCGCTGGCACGTACGTTGCCAATTACCCAGGTATCGGAATTGTAGAATTCCGTCACTTCAGCCGGCAGGTTGCGTACTTCCGTTTTGTACTTGGTGAAGTTGGTAAGAATGTTCCACGTAAAGTTTGGCATTCTGACCGGCTTGATACCCAGTTGGATCTCAACGCCTTTGGTGTTCAGTTCACCGCCATTCAGGAGGCCGAAAATAAAGCCGGTACCATAGCTCAGGCGTTGAGTGACGATCTGATCGCTGATTGTTTTAGAGTACAAAGCCACGTCGAGCGACAGGCGACCTTTCCAGAAGCTCAGATCGGTTCCCACCTCGTAACTTTTTACATTTTCCGGTTTCAAAGCCGGGTTGTCTCCAAAGAAGTCGAAGAGGAAACCGCCACCTGTGGAGGTTTGCGGCACCAGGCGTGCTCTGATTCTGTACGGCGGTGCGGGGTTACCTACTTGAGCATAGGAGAAGCGCAGTTTGCCAAAGTCCATGAAGCCGAGTTTACCCTGAAGTGCAGGCATATCGCTGAACACAAAGGTCAGGCCGGCTGAAGGATAAAAGTAGGAGCGGTTTGCTACCGGGAGTGTCGACGACCAGTCGTTCCGGCCCGTCAGGTTCAGGATCAACCAATTCTGGTAGTTCAGTTCTACCTTTCCAAATAAGCCAATCAGGCGGGACCGGGTCAGGATTGTCCGGTTTTTTTGCGTGTTCGGATCGGTGTTGTTGATACTGTTGAAATCGGGCAAGTAGAATTTCTCGCCATAGACGGATGTCACTTCGTTGCGCCGGTCGTCAATCGCCGTGCCGGCAATCAGCGAACCCATGAGGTTGCCGGTTGTTTTTTTAAGTGTCGTGAAAATATTGTAATTCAACAGACGCCCAACATCGGTGTAGTTTTCAATCCAACCCGACCGGGGGTACCCGATCCTGGATTCCGGTTGGAAAAAGCGGTTGGCTGTTGTGGTGTAAATATCCGCGCCAAAGCGCCCGGTAACGGTCCACCAGGGCCGGATTTCAGCGTCCAGGGTAATGTTGCCGATAGTCCGGTCTGTTTGCTCTTCCCGGGCATTTTTGTATACGTTGAAAAAGGGATTGTCATTATCGGTGTCCGGTGCGGAATTGTCCAGCGTAAGGCGCCGGGTGCCATCCGGATTCAGGTAGTTGCGCATATCCTGGTCTGCCGGGTAGTACAAGGCTGCAGTAAGGTACCCTTGAGCGCCACCGGGTGGCAGGATGTTGTTGTTTTTTGAATAGCTAAAACGGGTAAATGCTTTCAGCCAGGGCAACAATTTGGCATCAGTGCTGACGGCAGCGTTGATCTGCTCGTAATTGTTGGTCGGAATCACACCATCGTTGTTGAGGTAGCCACCCGAAAGCCGGTAGGTCATTTTGTCCGAACCGCCCTCGAAGGACAGGTCATGCCGCATGGTGTTGCCGCGTTGGAAAAAGTTGTCGACGTTGTCGTAAAATACGGTATTGGATTCGTACTTCGGGCCGAAATAATCCGGGTCATTCGCAGCGACAGCACCTTTGGAACCCCGGCCATACACCGTTTGGATTTCAGGGAAAAGGTAAACTTTCGAAGTCGAAAACCGGTTCCGGTAGGTCAGCTGGCCGGTGCCCGCCTTGCCTTTTCTTGTAGTGATCAGGATGACGCCATTGGCGCCTTCATTGCCGTAGAGTGCTGCAGCCTCCGGGCCTTTCAACACCGATACGTTTGCAATGTCGTTAGGGTTCAACTCCGCCAGGCGGCTGGTAGTTTCGTCGCGGTTGTTGTTGATGTCGCCATTGATTGCGGCGCCATCGGAGTAGAGGTTGTGCTGATCGATGGTGCGGCTGTTGATGGGCAAGCCGTCGAGTACGATCAGGGGTTGGTTGCTGTTCCCGATGGAGTTGACGCCACGCAGGTTGATATTCACGGAGCCCCCGGCCAGGCCGCTGGTTGGTACCAGAGAAAGCCCGGCAATACGCCCTTGCAGCGAAACCAGCGCGTTATCGCGTTGTGTTGCCTGCAGTTCTTCCCCTTTGACCGATTGGGTGGAATAGCTCAGCTTCCGGCGGTCTTCCTGGATGCCCAGGGCGGTGACGACTGTTTCGCCGATGGTATAGGCGGCGTCGGCCAGCGCAACATCAATGCTGTTGGAAGCACCGACGGTAACCCGCTGGTTAGCCATACCGGTCATGGAAAATTCGAGCACCTGCCCTTCCTGCGCTTCAATGCTGTACTGCCCCGAACCATTTGTAACTGTTCCCTGGCTGGTTCCCCGGATAATGATCGAAACACCAGGCAATGGTGCGCCATCGGGGGCTGATACGGTGCCGGAAACGCGTTTTTGGGCCATCCCGGTTGCTGCCATGCCAAACAGCAGTAAGACCAGGTAGAACCATTTTCGGGGTATTCGCAATTGCTTCATCAATAGAAATTGGTACATGGTATTATGTTTTGGTTGGAAAATCTGGATAAGGGAAATTTTTTTCGGTACATCATTTAGAGCGACTCAGCATGTACAGAACGAAATGCCGTTTTAGCCTGAAGTCGTGTAATTCCCTTCGGAAATGTAGTAGGTTTTTATTTTTTAAAAGTAATTTATTGAACCAAAAAAATGACCAGAGCAGGCAGCTTCATATGGATTATGGCAGTTCGTGCACTTGCATTGGTTTCCAAAAGGATTATTAGGGCTTAAAAACCCAAAAAAAATCCCGCTTTATTACCGGCTGCAATTGCCGGAAAATAAAGCGGGATGGCTGAAAAATCTGTGGATAAGTAGAGGAAGGCAGGGCTGCTTTCCAATTTCCAATTCATGAAACTACCTGAATTGGGAAGATCATTGTTATTTGAAATTGGAAAGGAAAAATTTGAAATTTGAAAAGTGTACAGCCGGCAAGTTTTCTGAATTGGCGCCCCCTCTTCTAATTTCCTAGAATTCGATAAAGTACCCTTCGTCGCTCCTGCGAATGGGATAAATGCCGGTTGGAATAACCTGTTGCTGCAATCCGGGCAGCTGATTTTTAAGACTTTCCGGCAGTAAATAAGCTACTTGAACCGGAAATATCGGCCCCCGGAAAAAGACGCGTTCCGTACAGGGTTTCATGCCGCTGCGCGGAAAGAAAATCTGCAGGTGTCCTTTCGGGCTAACGCTCAACAGGGCCTCCGCCAAGGGGCAACGGCGTTTCTCTTTTCGGGTGTTAGCCATATTGGATACATGCGTTGTGTTAATACGGCAGATGCCAATATTGGTGCAATTGCCGTTGGATTGAAGGACGCCAAATTCTACATTGGCATTCAATGTTGTGGGAAAGGGTGCACGCTCAAGGGTATTGAGCTGCACATCGGTTGGTGCGTAAGCGGTCATCAGGATGGGTGTTGTTGCCGTTAATAAATAGTGTTTGTAAGGCAGCGAGTATGGCTCGCTTGGGGCGGCAAACTTTAGCCGGATTAAAATCGAGGGTGCGGATTATTACAATGTAACGATGTCTTGATGTTCTGTTATCCGGATTTCCAAAAACTATGCCGTTTTAAGGACTGGTTTGTATAAATACCCGATTTAGCGTAAGCAGGGCGCTTGCAATTACCCTTGGCGTGTTAGGCTACGCCTGGTCGTTTATGCAGGGCTCAAATTTCTCAAACTTTATGCACCTTTGCTACCATGAAAAGGCTGATCCGCTCCTCCCGTATCCTCCTGCTCAGTCTGCCAGTAATTCTACTGTTTGCCTTGAGCACCAACCACAACCACCGGTACAATCTATCCCATGCCCTCGATCCGCTTGAAGCCGGATGGGTGGATTCGGTTTTTAATACCCTTAGCCTCGACGAACGTATTGGACAGCTGTTTATGATACGTGCACATTCAAATCTGGGGCCGGAGTTTGAACAAAAAGTGGCAGATGAGATACGTCAATACCATGTTGGCGGTCTGTGTTTTTTCCAAGGCACACCAGAACATCAAGCTGAACTCACCAACCGTTACCAGGCACTGAGCGACAAACTGCCCCTTTTCGTTGCCATAGATGCCGAATGGGGATTGGGTATGCGCCTGAAGGAAACGGCTATTTCATATCCGAAGCAAATCATGCTTGGCGCTATTCAGGACAATCTGCTGATCTATGAAATGGGCCGTGACCTGGCCCGGCAATGCCGGCGCCTTGGGGTGCACATCAACTTTGCACCGGTAGCCGATATCAATAATAACCCGCTGAATCCGGTGATCAACGACCGATCGTTTGGCGAAAGCCGCAGCAATGTGACCGCCAAGGCCTTTCAGTACCTCATGGGTTTGCAAGACGGCGGGGTGCTGGCCTGCGCCAAACATTTTCCCGGGCATGGCGACACCGACGTTGATTCGCACGTTGATCTGCCCATTATTCCCTTTGGCTACGGCCGCCTCGATAGCCTGGAACTGGCGCCCTTTCGTGCCTTATCGGTCTCCGGCGTCGGCGGCATGATGGTTGCCCACCTGAATATGCCGGCTATCGACCCGCGTCCGAACCGGCCGGCAACATTGAGCCACACCATCGTACATGACTTGCTGCGCAAACGCATCGGCTTCGAAGGGCTGATCATGACCGATGCCATGGAAATGGAAGGCGTCGCCAAATACTTTGAACCGGGCCTGGCCGACCTCGAAGCGCTGCGCGCCGGAAACGACCTCATCCTGTTGCCGAAAGATATCGGCGCTTCCGTGGCGGCTATTCGCTCGGCGCTGGCCGACGGCTCGCTGGACTCGGCGCAATTCAATGAAAGTGTGCGCCGGGTACTCCGCGCAAAATATCGCCTGGGCCTGACACAGCCGCAGCGGGTGGAGGTCGCCAATATTCGCCGCGATTTGAACCAGCCGCGCTCGGAATTACTCAAGCGCCGCCTGATTGAAAATTCCCTGACCCTGGTGCGCGACAGCCTCGGTTTGTTCGGATTTGAACAACTGGAAAAATACCGCTTTGCCAGCCTGGCTCTGGGCGACACCAATCAAACGGTGTTCCAGGCCTCCTGCAGCCTGTTTGCGCCCATGGCGCAATTCAATCTGCCCAGCGTGCCCGACTCCGCGCAGGTGGCCCATTTGCTCGATACCCTTCAGGGCTACGACGTGGTGTTGCTGAGTTTGCACAACATGAGCCGTCGGCCCGATACCAACTTTGGCCTTTCGGATAGTGTGATTACGCTGGTAGGGGAGTTGAGCAAGCGCCATATCGTTGCGCTCACGGTTTTTGGCAACCCGTACAGCCTGAAATTTTTTGATGCGGTGCCGCTGGTACTTGAGGCCTACAACGACGATGTGATGACTCAATCGGTAGCTGCGCAGGCTTTGTTCGGTGCGGTGGACATCAGCGGCAAATTGCCGATAACGGCCTCACCGGGCGCCCGTTTCGGGCAGGGGATAACCCAAAAATTTGCCTCCAAACGAATGGCCTACGATTTGCCGGAGGCGGTCGGGCTAAGCCGCGACACGCTGGAATTGATGGATAGTCTGGTGGCCGAGTTGATCGCGGAAGGCGCTGCGCCGGGCTGTCAGATTTTGGTGGCCAAAGACGGGAAGGTAGTCTGGTTTAAGGCTTATGGTCACCAAACGTACGACTCGCTGGCGCCTGCCGTGCAGTTGAACAACCTGTACGATCTGGCTTCGATTACTAAAATTGCGGCGTCCTTGATTTCAGTCATGCGCGAGGTGGACGAAGGCGCCATGGATATTTCCAAACCTATGAGCACCTATGTGCCTGAATTGTTGGACACCGATAAAAAAGACCTGACCGTCCGGGAAATCCTTGCGCACCATGCCGGACTGAAACCCTGGATTCCATTTTATGAAAAAACGCTGATCGGCCTCGGCCGCCCGTCGCCGGAACTCTATCATCCGGTGCCGATGACCTGTTATGAAATTCCAGTGGCCAAAGACCTGTACATGGCCGACGATTACGTGGATTCCATCTGGCAGCAAGTGTTCTACTCGCCGCTCCAACCCGATAAATCGTACAAATATTCCGACCTGGGCCTGTTTCTCACCGCCCGCGCCTTACAGAACCTGACCCGGCAACCGCTGGATGTGTTTGCCCGCCGGATTTTCTACCGGCCAATGGGTTTAGCCACCACCATGTTCAACCCCTGGAAAGAGGGCCTGGCTGTACAAGCGGTGCCTACGGAAGAAGACAATTATTTCCGGCAGCAACGCCTGCAGGGCTACGTGCACGATATGGGAGCGGCCATGCTCGGTGGTGTAAGCGGCCATGCAGGCTTGTTCAGCAATGCCAACGACCTGGCCAAGATTTTTCAAATGCTGCTCAACAAGGGCATGTACGGTGGCCGCCGGTACCTGAAGTCGCAAACGATCACCGAATTTACCACGCGTTTTCCGGGCAGTACCCGGCGGGGAATCGGTTTCGACATGAAGGAACTGAACCCGGACTTGCCACAAACCGTTTGTCCGCAGGCCAGCGCCGGCACCTTCGGCCATACCGGTTTTACCGGCAATGGGGTTTGGGCCGACCCGGAGCGGCAGATTATTTTCGTCTTTCTTTCCAACCGAACCTATCCCGTAATGACCAACCGGAAACTGCTCGATGGCGATTACCGGCCGCGTTTGCAGGGTATTGTTTACCGGGCATTGACGGACTGATTTTTCCGTTTACGATTTTCCCCTTTCCCCCATTTCGACAAGGGCGAACAAATTGATTTTATAACCGTGCAGGCTTGCATCTTGCACGGTTATATATTTATTCTGCACAATTGTAAAGCTGATCTTGACATGCTTAGGGTTAATGGTTCATTTTTAAGAGCGTAACCAAAGAAATTAACCTTTAAATCATGTTCCAATGAGACAACAAAACCTACAATCCTTCCTGCCGGTATTTTTCCTGCTCACCGGACTTTTCACGTCATTTTCAACTTTTGCGACAGATCCAAGTTTAACCGTGTCGCTTGGCCTCAACAATGTGGCGACATTCTCGGTTGCCGATTTACCCGAGGTGAGTGGCGAAGGCTCCGGCCTGCGGATATTCCTGAGCCATGGCGACGGGACGTATTTTATGGGTACTCCACAAGAATTAGCACAGCATACGCATGAGTATGCGAACAGCCAGTCGTATTCGGCTTTTGCGGAGGTAGTGGCGATTTATGACAAGGATAGAAGAAAATCAGGCAAAACTGCCATGGTTGCTGTTCAAACCAATAGCACGCCTTCTACGACAACCCCGCCTTCGACAATAGGCGCCGTTGGTATTCAATTGAAACGAACGACGAACCCGGTCCCCGACGACTATGTCACCTACATTGTCACCTACGAGCACCCTGCGATTTGTACCGATGTGATGAACGGGGATATCCTGTTTGCGTTTGACCCACAGGTTTTTGAAACCCAGTCGATCCAGGTGAATACCTATTTTCAGGAAAGCCGGCAGGCGCAATACGATGGCCAGGTTTATGTCGGGGAGCGGTTTAGTTTCCAGGGAATTGCACCCGGAGAGCAACGCAGTTTTTTTATCCGGCTTTTGACAAAAAGTACGGCTACGCCCGGCGCTTTAATGAATATTCCGACGACTGTTCAGTTGGCATTTCAACGTCCCAATCCGGGCAGTTGTACAACCCAGACATCGTTTTCCAGTTCGATTGCCGGGGAGGTTGTGCTGGATTCGCATGATCCAAATTGCAAAACAGTGTTGCAATCCGATTGGACCCCGGGAGGTTCCGTGACCTGGCGTATCGATTTTCAGAATGAAGGCAATGCTGCGGAAAACAAGGTCGTCATTGCGGATTGGATTGACACCCTGGTATCGTTTAACTCCGTCAAGTTGGTAGCGTCGAGGTTCCCGGTTGCGGATATTTTGGTTGAGCCGGAAACCCGCGAAGTTCGATTTGTTATGGAAGACATCAACCTGCGAGGCCTGGGCGAACTGAATGCCAGTGAAGCAGACACCCGGGGATATATAATTTTGCAGGCAAATGTTCGGGAACAAGTCGGTTGTAATGCAATTGCGAACGGCGCTCGCATCTTTTTTGGCTGCAAGCCGCCGGTGTCGACGCGAACGGTTGTGGCAACCATGCCGTGCAAAGATGCCGGGGGGCGCTGTAAGACCGTATTCGATGGCCAGATCGGGCCCGTCGCGATACCTTCTGCCGGTGAACCTTTGCTACGACCTGCCGATTTGGATGCAGGTCTTCTGGATAAATTGGGTGCAGCGGGCTGGGTGTACAAATGGTACCCGGCGGAGGGGTTAAATGATCCGTTTGCGTTGTTTCCGGTGTTGAAAAGCCCGGTGCAGCGTACTTACACCCTGGTTGCCTCCAACAGTTTTAGTTGTGAACGGGCAATCCTGGAAGTGTCGGTGCAGCCAGAGAAACCCTTGCAGTTGACTGTAAAACAAGAAGCTATCGGCGGCTGTGATTGCCAAGCCATTTGGAACCTGACCGCAACCGTAAGCGGTAGCGCCAAAGATGCTGATTTGGTTTGGCAAGACTGCACATCCGGTGTGCCTGCCTGGTCGGGAACACAGCTATTGCCCCAAACCATTTATATAGGGGTGTGGAATACCCAAACCGGCCAGATGGCTGAAACCTGGGTAACCTTGCCGGGCAGTTGTTCGAAATCGGGCGCCTGGGCAGGATATAAAAAACTATCACCACCCCAAACTCCGGAAGGCGTGCAACCACCTGGCGACCCAAACCAGGCACGCATTCAACTGTCGGGTTCCAAGGGCAACGGGTTACAAAATGCCGGATTCGGAAAGGGCGATCAACCCGACTTGACTCCTGCGCAGGCCCGGCTCCGGTTCTGGCCGAACCCGGCCCGGGATCAGATTACCGTACAACTCGAAGGCCTGAGCGGGCAAGGTGGGCGACTGGTGTTGCGCACAACATCCGGCAATAAGGTGCAGGAGTGGCCAGTACAGAATACCCGGCTGGAAATTTCGCGCGCGGGCTTGCCGGTGGGGTTGTATAGGCTGGAGTTGTATGACAATGCACAGTTGGTTGCTGTGGAGAAACTGGTGTGGGTGAATTGATCTGTTTTTGAAGGCAATGATGGATCAGTAAAGTATCAGTTTTTCCAATCGGATCGCTCCCGGCCCTTTTACGGAATAATGATAAATGGCAGGGGCCAGTCCTTTCAGGAAAATGTGTATTTCTCTGTCAAACTTTTCCACGCGTGTGGCTCAGAATTATGCATCAAACGAGCGGAAAAACCCTTTGCCAGGCCAATCCAAAGTCACTTGAACCGGGACGGGTCGGCACCGGAGTTGGAATGCAGTATTGCCTTTGCCGTTGGCCGGGCGCGATCATGATTGGTAATCGCGGGCTTTTGAAAATAAGGGTGCAACGTCTGGGAGAAATTCAAGAATAGAGCAGAAGTAAAATGGCCTGATTCGCAGTCTTGAAAAAAAAGTTGTCGAATTATTTTTGCATTATTTGCCTTGGGCCCGATTTTTGCTGAGACTAATGTTTATGAAATCAACTAATTTTTCAACCCTATTCTTGTCCCTGTTTCTGGGTTGCCTTGCCGGTGCATGGAGCTTTGGCTTGTCGGCTTGCCAATCAGATTCAGGCAATGCCAATGATTCGGTTACAGCTACTGAAGGCGGAGCGCAACAGACACCAACTGGCCCCCAGGTTAATCCACGTAAAGTTGTGTTGGGGTACCTGGATCGGGTAAAGAAGAGTCAGCAAGTATATGATGATTTCAAAAGCAATATATTGGCATTGCAAAAGGAAGTTGCAGCCTTGCCCGCCAGTTATAAACAACAAGCAAAAGGTTTCGCTGATTTGGAAGGTGATCTGGCTAAATATCCGGAAAAAGGTACAGTTATGCTGGATGAAGCTGCTCTGATTATCAAAGAATTGGAAGCGCAGTTGGAATCTGATTGGGCGATGGATGAAACCCGAATGGAAGCCCAAAATGATGAGGCTATGATTGGCTCAGTTTTGTTGCGCAGGATAAAGGATCTGGAGGTCAATGAAAGCAGTTATCACGAAGCGTATTCCCGGGTTGAGAAGGCTGTTGAAAAAATAAAACAAGCAAAAGGCAGCCCGGTAGAATTGTCGCTGTAGGTGGTGACCTTTGGCTGGGCGGTCGCCTTTTGGCCGGTTCTGGCAATATTGTTAGATTATTTTTGCCCCTGCAGGTGCAGTATATTGATATTTTAGGTTATTTTTGGCCCTGAGTTTTTTCTTTAATTTTAATCCATTTGAGATACTAAATTATTAGTCTCATGAAAAGGAATACTTGCCTTTCGGCGGGCATAAACAATGTATGAAAGAGCATTGAACGTAGGTTGCGTACTGCGTTCAATGCTCTTTTTATTTGGTCATGCCAGAGTTAAACACCTTGCAATAAGCCATTTTATCGCTTTCAAAATTTATAATTATCATTCAAAATACTTTCTCATGAAAAAGTTTATGTTCAAAACACGGCTTGGTTTGCTTGTGCTCCTTGGCGTCCTGGCATTTGGGTTGACTGAGGTATCTGCTCAGCAACTTCCCAAACAGACACAGGATGTCAACTGGATTCCTGCAGACGACGCAGTTTCTATTGTTAACCAGGAAATTGCAACCTTGGATCAGCAGCTTCAAATGTTGCCGAGCCAGGCACTTGAACTGAAGCACAAGTTTTACCTGACGATCAATGAACTTCTCAGCGTAGGTGCAACTGTTCCCGACGCGCTTTTGGAGAGTTACAATCGTTTTGTTCAAGGGGCTTCTGACAGCCCCGTTGTAGTGCCCAATTCGCTATCTGTAGCAACTTGGCAAAGTTATTACAACGAAGCAGCTCAAATGCTTCAAAACTAAACGCAGTTATTTTAATTGCTACTCATCCTTTATTCAATTAAAAATTATCTTCTCATGATTAAGAAATTTACACAGGGATTTCCTTTTGGGGCTTCTCTGAGCGTAAACAGGTGGTTCCTGGTGCTGGCTTTGCCCATAATGTTGGCACAGACAGTTCAAGCCCAATTGAATTACGTACCGGTAGCCTGTGCTGATCCGTATGTACAAGTATTTGGCCAACCTGGTGCCGTAGATTTGGGTGTTGGTGATGACGTTATTTTTACAAACATCGCACTCCCTTTCCCATTCTTGTTCTACACAACGTCATATACGACTGTGAACATTGGTACGAACGGATTTATCGTGTTTCTGCCTGGCACAAATCGCGGTTTGGGTAATACTACCTTGCCGACTGCTACAGCCGGAGCTGCCATGTATCCGTTCTGGGATGACCTCGACATCAATACTACCACTTCACCTAACGGGGGTGTATATACCCTTGCGGAAGGTACTGCACCTAACCGCATTTTTACCATTGAATGGTTTGAGGTCGGACACTTCCCGGATGCTGCCAACCAGATAATCACCTTTCAGGTTAAATTATTTGAAAATGGCAACCGTATCCAGTTTAAGTATTTTGATACCGTATTTGGCGGTGGTCAGGCTGCCCTGGATGACGCTGCCAACGCCACGGTTGGTCTGGAAGATGTTACTGGTGCCACACCGCGCCCGAGTACGTTGGTTGGCTTTAATACAGCCGGTGCTGTGACCAGCGGCCAGTGCATCGAATTCATTTTGCCCGGCGCTTGTGATCCCATCCCGGGGCCGGCACTTTCAGTTAATGTAACCCCGGGCACTTGCGAAGGCGCTGCCACAGTTGCATTGCCGACGTTTGATCCTGCCGGCTGCGCCGATGGTGTAGTGACCGGTTTGCGTTATTCGGTAAATGGTGGTGCGCCTGTAGATGTAACATTGCCTGCTGCAAATGTTAATATTACTGGTCTGACGCTCGGTGCCAATGTTATCACCTGGCAAACGTATGTAATATCCAGTGGAGCTATCGCTGGAATTTCGACGCAAATCGTCACCGTTGTAGATAATGAAAAGCCGACAATCACCTGTCCAAACAACGTTACCCTTAACCTGGGACCGGGTGCATGTAGCATTTCGTACAGTTACAACGTTACTGCCACTGAGAATTGCCCGTTATTTGGACCTATACAAACACTCCAAACCTCTTCTCAGACGCAAAATAATAATTTTGATGGGGTAACTTTCGATATCCAAAACAATGGTACTAATCCGATTTTGATCACGGGCTTTTTAGCTCCGATCATTGCTGGTGCGCATACTGTAAATGCCTATTACACGACTACGGCCACTACAGCTGTAGGTAACCAGGCCAATCCCGCCGCGTGGACGTTACTTGGTTCTGCTCCGGTAACAGGTAATGGCACAGCGCCAACAACGGTAATTCCGATCGGAGGTTTGACTTTGCAACCCGGTCAACGGAAAGGTATTTACCTGTATCTCACAGATCTGACAACGTTCTACTATGCTAATGGAGACCTAACTTCAACGGATGGCACATTAACTATTATTAGTCAGAACCACGCTGCCGGTGGAGCGCCTTTTGTAAATGCGAATGTACCACGTGCCTTTATCGGTTCTGTTTTATATCAACAAGCCATCAGCTTAGATCCAGCACTCTCGGCTGGTATTGAATCTGGTGGTGAATTCCCAATCGGTACTACAACCAACTGCTTTGTTGCTACAGACGTAGCAGGGAATTCTTCTTCTTGCTGCTTTACGGTTACCGTAAACGAATACCCGAACGCTATCCAGTCGTTGGTTTGCAATGACTTGGTACAGGTTTCGGTAGACGAGAACTGCCAAGCTGTTATTAATGCCGACCAGGTTTTGGAAGGTGGTCCTTATGGCTGTTATAATAATTACATTGTTGAATTTGATAAAACATTGCCCTTTGGTAATGGTCCGTGGGTACCTGCTGTTGCAGGCCCGGCTGACATTGGCAAAACCTACCAGGTTCGTGTAACGGATCCGAAAACCGGCAACAAGTGCTGGGGTAATATCAAGATTGAAGACAAACTGCCTCCGGTACTCGACTGCCTGCCGTATTCGCTGTATTGCAATACCAGCACGGTACCTTGCGAAGGAGAAGGACCGGTGTTCTCGTCTGCTGACCCGATCCAGTTCCCGGCCTCAATCTTCCCGCATGGTGCAGGCGCTATTACAGTAGCCGGTAATCTGGTATCAGGTGGTAGCTTCTTTGACCTTCGCAACGACGGTCCTGAAGATATCCAAATCTTTGGATACGAAGTCCGTTTTGGTTCGGATATTGCTGGTGCTGGAGGACTTGTTCCTTCACCGCAACAGGTGAATACGTATTACACGACTTCAGCGACAACCTATGTTGGCAACGAAGCCAATCCGGGCGCCTGGACCTCTTCGGGTTCCGCTTCGGTAACGGTAGCCGGTAACATGTCCGAATTTTCGTACTTTAACCTGCCAGCGCCCTTT
Organism: Lewinellaceae bacterium; assembly: GCA_020636075.1. GTDB lineage: Bacteria > Bacteroidota > Bacteroidia > Chitinophagales > Saprospiraceae > M3007. The sequence continues at coordinate 453,107 of JACJYO010000006.1, forward strand.
ATTCTCCCAGCAGGTGCAACTAAAGGTATTTACCTGCATGGTGTGAACGCTTCATTGGTGTATAACAGTGGCGCAAACTCCTCTGCGACGCCGATCACAATCGGTCAGTTGACGCTGACGCCCGGTCGGGCCAACCAAGCTGAGTTTTCTATAGCTTCCGGACTTACCCCGCGTACGCCAAACGTAGTGATCCACTTTGCTCTTCCAGGCGACGGTTTGCCCTGTTTGCCGAATGGCCTTGAGTTGAATGTCAATACCTTTGCTACAGGTGGTGGTTGCTACACAGTTAATGCCAATGCCGGTGATCCGGTGCTGGAGCCTTGCTCTGCTGCCACATTGTGTTACATTGATACGGAGGTTACACAAAATTGCGCTTCCGGTTTGACGAAAAAGATTAACCGCAAATGGACGGCTACCGATGCCAGTGGCAACACCGCTACGTGCATTCAGGTGATTGATATTTTGCGCCCGACTTTTGCGAATGTCGACTTGCCGCCGAGTTACGATGATATCGACGAGCCAGCCCTTTCCTGCGGTGGTCAGTTCCCGACGCCGGATTACCTGGAAGGTATTGGCCTGCAAGGCTATCCGTATGTTTTTGGCAAGCCAGATGGTTGCTCCATCGGCTGGACGTATGAAGATGGTGTGATTGAAGTATGCGACGGTACGTATAAAGTTGTACGCGAATGGAAAGTTATTGACTGGTGCGACGGTGGTGTAAATCACTACGACCAGGTGATCAAAGTGCTGGATGAGGAAGGCCCGACTTTCAGCTGCCCGGCGAATATCACGGTAAGCACCGATCCGTTCACTTGCTGCTCCACAGTTGATCTTCCGGACTTTATTGCAACGGACAACTGCTCGCGCATCAAAGCGGTAACGGCTATGGTAACGGTAACCGACCCGCAAACGGGCCAGGTGCTGAATATGTACAATGTAGGTGGATCGATGAGCAACTTCCCGGGCAACAACCTGTGGGAGCCGGACACGATGGTAAACGTAGGCTCGACGCCTTGCTTGCCGATCGGTACGCACCTGGTTCAATACACCTTGGAAGACGACTGCGGCAATACCTCGACTTGCTCGTTCCGCGTCATTGTACGCGACTACACGCCGCCGGTAGCTGCCTGTGATGAATTTACGGTAGTGGGTATTGGAGTAGACGATCCGTTTGATTGCTACGGTCCTGCGGGCTTCCTGGATGTACCGCCGGCCCTTGATGCTTGCAGCTTTGCAGGTGTTACCTGGGTTAAAGCCACAACCTTCGACGATGGTTCGTATGACAACTGCGGCGATGTTCGCTTCACGATCCGCCGTATGGCGCCGTACAGCGACTGCATCACGGGTCTGAACCCGATCCGCGGCTTCCCGGATTGCGCCAGTCCGTTCCCGACATTCCCGAGCGAATTTGAGCGCGCGATCACGGAAGGTGACTCGATCAAATTCTACTGCTGCGAGGTAGGAACCGAGCAGACGGTAGTTCTGACCGTTTATCAATTGGATGTTAACGGCAATATCGTGGTAGGCCCGACGGGCGAACCGGTACGGAACGAGTGTATGATCACGGTATCCGTACAGGATAAGATCAAGCCTGTGTGCCAGTCTCCGGCGAACGTCACGGTAAGTTGCGAGAACTTCGATCCGAGCCTGTGGGCGTATGGCAAAGCAGCGGTGTATGACAACTGCTGCCTGGATACAGCCCAGGTATATCAGGGTCAGTGCGGTTTGTCGCACACGGCGAACTACAACTTCTTTGACACGTTGTGCTCGAAAGGCACGATCACGCGTACCTTCCGCGCCTTTGACTGCCATGGCCAATCGAGCCAGTGCACGCAGCGCGTGTTTGTCAACTACGAGCAAGACTACTGGCTGAAATTCCCGAACGACGTGATCATCACGGTCTGCGACGGTACGGGTAACTACGGCGAGCCTGAGTTCAACGGTGAAGATTGCGAATTGCTGGGTGTATCATTTGAAGACGAGATCTTCACGGTGGTACCGGATGCCTGCTACAAGATCGAGCGTACGTGGACAGTGATCAACTGGTGCACCTACAGCCCGAACCAGCCTTGTGTTGCCGTACCGAACCCGAACCCGAATGCAACGTCGAACAACCCGGCAAACCTGGTTGGCCCGACAATTGCACCGCTGGGTACTCCACAACCGTGGACGCCGACGAACGTACGGGTGAACCCGACGGACCCGCAGACCACCAACTACTCGGTGTTCTACCACGGTGGTACATACACGAACTATGCTACGGGTGAGCAGATCACGGTACCGAGCATTGCGAACAACAACTGCTTCAAGTACAAGCAGATCATCAAGATCATCGACGGTCAGAAGCCTGTGGTCCAGTGCCCGGCCAGCCCGGTTGAGATCTGTGACCTGACACCGAACGATTCCCAGTTCTGGAATGAGTCGTACTGGTATGATGCCCAAACGGGTAAACACGACTTGTGCGAAGCACCGACAGATCTGTGCGTTACAGCTACCGACTTGTGCTCGGGCTCGAACATCAGCATCCGCTACATCCTGTTCCTGGATCTGAATGGCGACGGAGTGATGGAAACAGTGGTATCGAGCAGCAACCCGCCTGGTTACAACAATGTACAGTTTGGCAATGCACAGAACCCGAACTTCACAGGTGGCACACCGAGTGCTTTTGACGAGCGTCCGGTACCGGCCAACCAGAAGTATGGCTTCACGATCCAGAACACGGTAAGCGGCAACGACAAGACTGCCTGCGTACGCTGGAACACGATCCAACAGCCGAACAACTACGTCGTACCGCAGTTGCCTTACGGCACCCATAAGATCAAGTGGGTGGTTACGGATGGTTGCGGTAACGAAGAAGTATGCGAATACACCTTTGTGGTTAAGGATTGCAAGAAACCGACAGTGGTATGCATCAACGGCCTGAGTGTGAACATCATGCCGACGAAAATGATCGCGCTGTGGGATACAGACTTCCTGCAATACACAGAAGATAACTGCACACCGTCGAACCTGCTGAAAACAGCGATCCGCAAGTCGGGTACCGGCACGGGCTTCCCGACGAACCCGGATGGCACACCGCAGAAGAGTGTGACCTTCGATTGCAATGAACTGGGCACCCAGTTTGTGGAATTGTGGTCGATGGATCTGGCCGGCAACGCCGACTACTGCGAGACGTATGTGATCGTACAGGACAACATGGGTATCTGCGGCACCAACTTCGGCAACGTAGCCGGTGCGCTGAAAACAGAAGGAACCAATGGTCTTGAAGATGCTACGGTAACACTGACAGGTAGCCACCCGGCGCTTCCGGGCGGAAGTTTGTTCGATGTAACGAACCAGACAGGTGACTACATGCTGAATGCTGTACCGCTTGCAGGTGACTTTACGCTCACACCGATGAAGGACAACGATCCGCTGAACGGCGTATCGACCTTTGACCTGGTGTTGATCAACAAGCACATCCTTGGCCTTGAGCCGCTGAACACGCCGTACAAAATGATCGCTGCGGATGCGAACAACAGCCGTTCGATCACGACGTTCGACATTGTTGAGTTGCGTAAGTTGATCCTTGGTATCTACACGGAGTTGCCGAACAACACGTCCTGGCGCTTTGTAGACAAGGCTTACAACTTCCCGAACCCGGCCAATCCGTTCTCGACGATCTTCCCTGAGACGAAGCAAATTGCGAACATGCAAGCAAGCATGGATCAGGAAGACTTTGTGTCGGTTAAAACAGGTGACGTGAACGGCAACGCCGTAACGAGCAGCCTGATGAGCACCGAAGATCGTACAGCCGGTACGCTGTTGTTCGACGTTGAAGATCGCGCAGTGAAAGCCGGTGAGGAATTCACGGTGACGTTCAAAGCAGCGGAGAAAGTCCAGGGTTACCAGTTCACGATGAACTACAACAACCTGGAGTTGGTGAACATCGCCCCGGGAGCAAGCATGCAGTTGGATAACTTTGGCGTATTTGCCAAAGAAGGCGCGCTGACCACATCGTGGGATGGCACCAACCAGGCCGAGTTTGCACTGACATTCCGTGCGAAAGCCAACGGCATGCTGAGCCAGATGCTGGGTGTATCGAGCCGGATCACGAAAGCCGAGGCATACAATGCAGGTGCTGATCGCCTGAGTGTGGCCTTCCGCTTCAACGGAGCAAACGGTTCGACGATCGCCGGTCTGGGCTTCGAGTTGTATCAGAACACACCGAACCCCTTCATCAACAAGACACAGATTGGCTTCTACCTGCCGGAGGCAGCCGAAGCAACACTGTCGATCTTTGATGAGTCGGGTCGGATGATCTTCACGCAGCGTGGCGACTACAGCAAAGGTTACAACGCGGTAACGATTGACCGCGGCGTGCTGAACACTTCGGGTGTGTTGTACTATCAGTTGGAAACAGCCGATAACAGTGCAACCCGCAAAATGATTCAGTCGAAGTAAGGTTTGAAGGTTACTGGTTAGAAGGTTAGAAGGTTTTCACCATCTCGAATGTTGTAAACCTTCTAACTTTCAAACCAGAAACTGTCTAACTTGAAAGCGGCAAACGAGCCTTGCCGCAGAAGGAATAACCCGCCTACGGCAGTTGAAAAGGCTACGGCGGGCAAACCAGGAATCGATTTTAACATACTTTAAAATCGGTTTTTGGGATGGCCTCTCTCCAAATGCTGGAGGGGGGCTTTTTTATTTACCCGCCGAAGCCTCGGCGAAGGCGGGTTACCCAAGCGAAGCCTTGGCGTAGGCGGGTTACCTCAACCGAAGCCTTTTCAACTGCCGTAGCCTTGGCGTAGGCTGTGGCGTAGGCGGAAAATACCCCCGTGTCATATCACATTGTGCTAGTTTGTTTTTTCTACAAAAGAATCGCATTCAAAGTCTTAGAACGAGTGCAACAATCCTGTAGTTGAAGATGAAATAGGTGTCGTTTATCCCTTTTTGGGGTTCTTTTTAGAAAAACCTTAGAAACTTTAAAAAAAACCTTCTATTTTAGCCAATATTGACTTTTTGAGTACTTACTATGCCTTTACATAGAGGAACTCAGTTTTAATCCACAATAAAAATTAATCTCGTGAAAAGGATTTTTCTAGTTCCAGAATCCAGCTATTTGGGTTTATAGTATTTTAAAAAAGTAGTGATCATCGGTATTTCGTAGCCGGTGGCCACTACTTTTTTATTTATTGATACCCGGGTGGCGCAATCTTTAGAAAACGCATATGCGTGTATTACAACAATTAGTTGTGTTGCTGATAGTCATGTTGTTCACAGCATGTAACCAGGAATCGGCAATTAAGAAGCGCGAAGCTGAACAATTCATTCAGGCATCGGAAACTCGGGCAATGCAATTGCAGGAGGCTTCAATAGTTTACAAACGTTTATACGGTGAGGTTGTAGCACTTAAGACTGCTCTGGAACAGAGTGCAGCCGAACAGAAATTGAATATACCCGATGCCGATGCCTTGTTGGAAAAATTAATAGCCATGGAAATAAGAGCAAAAGATGGCGCGACTGAAGCTGGAGAATTATCGAGTGCCCTGAACGTGTCAGTGCAACAAATGCGTGATTCGACAAACCTGGATATTGAGTTTTACGAAAAAGTCTTTAAAAACAATTATGAGCCCAAGTACCAGACATACTTAAAAGCTGTAAAAGAACTGGAGGTGATCGTAAATGATATTCAAATGACAATGACTAATGCAGGGATTGACATCCCTGAACCAGCGCTGGATTTACTGGATGAACCCGAAGGCGGTGCGGAAGATTAAGATATTGAGAAAGGAGGTTGTTTACTAGGAAAGTTACTCTAATAGAATCTCAAAATACATAAAGATTAACTGGATGACTATGAATGTTTTGTCAATGAATACACCAGGATTTCTTTCCAAATATCGGTTATACCCATTGGCGTAATCTACCCTATAAATTGAATCAAGTTATGCGTTCACTCAACTGTAATTACCAGGATTAGAAATGTTTTAATTGTTCCAGTATTCACATAAAAATTTTAACCTATGAATTTTTCACACTTCGTTTCAAGTCGCCGGAAAATACGTAGCCAGTGTTTGATCATTCCATTCCTGTTGCTACTTTTCCTTATGGCTTTTTCTATTGAAAGCCGGGCACAAGGGACAAACGACCCATCAGTTTTTGTCCCAACCCAACTTTCCGACAGTTATGTTTCTACGCTTGTGCCCCTACCACAAGGACAGGCGATTGATAATTTGGAAACGGCAATTGACCAGCTTCGCAGCACGCTGTCTGCGCAATCTGGCCTTAATGAAGCTATCTGGGATATCAAGATCACTTATTTTGAGGCAATCCGTCAGGATATTGCCGACCAGGCTATGCCGGCCATTGAGGCCGTTTTCGCTCAGGTGAACAAATCTTTAACACCCAGAGCAGCGAAGTATAACTATACTGACAATGCCATGCTCCAGTCATTTGTGGATGAGGCCATGACCCTGACCCACAACTAAGCTTTATTCACAGCTTAGCCTTCCTATCTTATTGAAAAACAAAATAATCTCGTTCTCATGAATAGAAAGAACTACACGTTAAAAATGCTAGGTAGTTTTGCTTTGGCAGTGATCTGTGTTTCACTTCAAGCACAAACTATAGGGATGACCTGGACGACGGGTGCGTTTGCTGCAGAGCCCGGTTGGGAAGTCATCGATCTTGCCACGAATACTGTGGTATTTTGTGAACAGTCCGGTGGTACCGCTCCAGTTGCGGGTACGACTAACCTGTCGCTTGCTGCAGGTACCTATCAGGTCACGGGCTTTGATTCTTATGGTGATGGCTGGAATGGAGGGACACTTGTGTTTACACAGGGTTCAACCACGCTTTTCAGCACGACCGGCCCGCCCAATCCGGGCACCGGCTTTACCCCGGGTAACAACGCATGCCCTGGCCCAAGCCCAGTTAATGGAGTCAGCTCGGCCATATTAGGTACATTTGTTGTGGTTGCTCCGGATTGCCAAATTACCTGTCCTGCAAACATTACGGTTGGATCTGATCCTGATATGTGTGGCGCTTTTGTAGACGTTCCCCAGCCGGTCACGTCTGATTGTGCCGGTATCTTTCCGTCATTTGCTTCAGCAGTTACACCATTAAATTTTGCCGGCACACTTACGAATACACCGGTAACTATTACTGCTGCATTCCCTCCGGCTATTGGTGATGGTACCCTTACAGTAACATACCAGGGTGACTTTGATTTGACAACTGAAACTTCTGTGATCATTGACGAAAATGGTGTGCAGGTAGGCATCATTGGTGCTAATGGCAACCAATGTGGTCAGGATATCGATGTATTTCCGGTCACGGTGGCCCAATATACTGCCTGGGCTGCTGATGGTGTTATAACCTTTACGTTGCTGCCAGATGCTCAGGTGAATCAACTTAACTGTGCTGGCGGCGAGTTTGTGCAGATGACTATCGATATGCCTGTAGCATCCGTTCCGCCTTATGTGAACGACTATAATTTTACGGAGGATGCCAGCGATAATTATCCTGTGGGTACAACAACTGTTGTTTGGACGACTCAGGATGCTACCGGGCAATTTATTACCTGTTCTATGACGGTAACCGTGGTCGATGATATCCAGCCGGTCATTAACTGTCCGCAGGATATAACCTATAATCTTGCTCCGGGTGAATGCGCCATCTATCATGATTATGAAGTGACAGCTGAGGATAACTGCCCGATTCAGGGATCGGTATCCAATCCAGTGAATCCTGCGTTAACAAACAATGGGCAGGCCGGAATTATGTTCACGGTGGAAAATAAAAAACCATTCCCGATTACGATTTCAAGCTTTGACTTGTCTTTCCGACCTGGCACATTTTCTTTTTATACGATTGAAGTCTGGGCTACTACCACGGCAACTACGCACACAGGTAACCAGACCAATGCTGCTGCCTGGACAAAGATTGGCCCTGATCAAAATCTGGATGGACCATTTAACCTGAACGTATTAAGAAATGTTAGTGCAGGACCAGGCATTGTAATCCCTGCAAATTCTTCCAGAGGGGTGTATGTTACTTCCCAGCAGTTTTTTGCCGGCAGCCCAATGGTTTGTGAACCGAATGCCACCGGCGTTATTGAAGATGACTATATCCGTATTGATAAATCGGCGGGTACGCTTCTCGTTTACCCATTTGGAGGTCCAGGTACTTTCGCGAATTACATCTTTTATGGCAATCTTAACTATGCAGTTCCGGATCTGCCGGTCATGCAAACTGCCGGCTTGCCTTCCGGTGCTGAATTCCCAATTGGGACGACCCAAAACTGCTTTATCACCTCTGATGAAGCGGGTAACACAAATACCTGTTGCTTTAATGTAACGGTAAATGAGTACGCTAATCCCATTCAGTCGCTGGTTTGCAACGATTTGGTACAGGTATCGGTAGACGAAAACTGCCAGGCCGTTATCAATGCCGACCAGGTCCTGGAAGGTGGTCCTTATGGTTGTTATAATAATTACATTGTTGAATTGGATAAAATACTGCCCTTTGGTAACGGCCCATGGGTACCCGCTGTAGTCGGCCCTGCTGATATCGGCAAAACGTACCAGGTGCGCGTGACCGATCCAAAAACCGGCAACAAGTGCTGGGGCAATATCAAAATCGAAGACAAACTGCCTCCGGTGCTGGATTGTCCTCCAGGCTCAGTGGCCTGTAATGTCGACCCGGCTCCAACTTCTATGACCGGTCCTGTTGCGGGGCCCCCGATGCAATTACAAAGTATTACAACTGGTGGGAATACGGGTAACCCGGGTGGTTTGGTGTTCTTCAACATCGACAATCTTTCGGGTGGTGATATTGAACTGACAGAAATTGGTTTAAGTATTAACGCTAATTCAACCGTTGAGATTTGGACCAAAGCCGGTACGCACGTAGGTTTTGAGACCAACCAGGCTGCCTGGACGCTTTCGGGTACTGCCGATGCTACCACGGGCGCTACGGGTATTGGTGTGTTGACACCGGCTCCGATCACGACAGGTCCGATCGTACTTCCTCCGGGTATTACAGGTGTTGGCCTGATTGCCCCCAGTGCCCAACACAACTATACCAACGGTACCGGTGCAAACCAAACCTTTACCGATGGTACGGTTACGCTGACCATGGGTACTGCGTTGAACTTCCCCTGGAACGCTCCGGTTTTTGACCCGCGTGTATGGAATGGCTACATTATTTACAATACAGCCGGTGTAGGTGGAGTTCCCTACCCGAACGGACTGGAATTTAATGTAAATGTCTTCCCGACAGGCACAGCAGGTTGTTACACGGTAACAGCCGGCGCCGGCGATCCGGTATTGGAGCCTTGTTCGGATGCCTCGCTGTGCTACCTGGATACGGAGGTAACTCAAGATTGTGCTTCCGGCCTGACGAAGATCATCAACCGTAAATGGACGGCTACCGATGCCAGCGGCAACACCGCTACCTGCATCCAGGTGATTGAAGTACGCCGGCCGACGATGGCCAGTGTTGATCTTCCACCGAGTTATGATGACATTGACGAGCCAGCCCTTTCCTGCGGTGGTCAGTTCCCGACGCCGGATTATTTGGAAGGTATTGGCCTGCAAGGCTATCCGTATGTTTTTGGCAAGCCAGATGGTTGCTCCATCGGCTGGACGTATGAAGATGGTGTGATTGAAGTATGCGACGGTACGTATAAAGTTGTACGCGAATGGAAAGTTATTGACTGGTGCGACGGTGGTGTAAATCACTACGACCAGGTGATCAAAGTGCTGGATGAGGAAGGCCCGACTTTCAGCTGCCCGGCGAATATCACGGTAAGCACCGATCCGTTCACTTGCTGCTCCACAGTTGATCTTCCGGACTTTATTGCAACGGACAACTGCTCGCGCATCAAAGCGGTAACGGCTATGGTAACGGTAACCGACCCGCAAACGGGCCAGGTGCTGAATATGTACAATGTAGGTGGATCGATGAGCAACTTCCCGGGCAACAACCTGTGGGAGCCGGACACGATGGTAAACGTAGGCTCGACGCCTTGCTTGCCGATCGGTACGCACCTGGTTCAATACACCTTGGAAGACGACTGCGGCAATACCTCGACTTGCTCGTTCCGCGTCATTGTACGCGACTACACGCCGCCGGTAGCTGCCTGTGATGAATTTACGGTAGTAGGTATTGGAGTAGACGATCCGTTTGATTGCTACGGTCCTGCGGGCTTCCTGGATGTACCGCCGGCCCTTGATGCTTGCAGCTTTGCAGGTGTTACCTGGGTTAAAGCCACAACCTTCGACGATGGTTCGTATGACAACTGCGGCGATGTTCGCTTCACGATCCGCCGTATGGCGCCGTACAGCGACTGCATCACGGGTCTGAACCCGATCCGCGGCTTCCCGGATTGCGCCAGTCCGTTCCCGACATTCCCGAGCGAATTTGAGCGCGCGATCACGGAAGGTGACTCGATCAAATTCTACTGCTGCGAGGTAGGAACCGAGCAGACGGTAGTTCTGACCGTTTATCAATTGGATGTTAACGGCAATATCGTGGTAGGCCCGACGGGCGAACCGGTACGGAACGAGTGTATGATCACGGTATCCGTACAGGATAAGATCAAGCCTGTGTGCCAGTCTCCGGCGAACGTCACGGTAAGTTGCGAGAACTTCGATCCGAGCCTGTGGGCGTATGGCAAAGCAGCGGTGTATGACAACTGCTGCCTGGATACAGCCCAGGTATATCAGGGTCAGTGCGGTTTGTCGCACACGGCGAACTACAACTTCTTTGACACGTTGTGCTCGAAAGGCACGATCACGCGTACCTTCCGCGCCTTTGACTGCCATGGCCAATCGAGCCAGTGCACGCAGCGCGTGTTTGTCAACTACGAGCAAGACTACTGGCTGAAATTCCCGAACGACGTGATCATCACGGTCTGCGACGGTACGGGTAACTACGGCGAGCCTGAGTTCAACGGTGAAGATTGCGAATTGCTGGGTGTATCATTTGAAGACGAGATCTTCACGGTGGTACCGGATGCCTGCTACAAGATCGAGCGTACGTGGACAGTGATCAACTGGTGCACCTACAGCCCGAACCAGCCTTGTGTTGCCGTACCGAACCCGAACCCGAATGCAACGTCGAACAACCCGGCAAACCTGGTTGGCCCGACAATTGCACCGCTGGGTACTCCACAACCGTGGACGCCGACGAACGTACGGGTGAACCCGACGGACCCGCAGACCACCAACTACTCGGTGTTCTACCACGGTGGTACATACACGAACTATGCTACGGGTGAGCAGATCACGGTACCGAGCATTGCGAACAACAACTGCTTCAAGTACAAGCAGATCATCAAGATCATCGACGGTCAGAAGCCTGTGGTCCAGTGCCCGGCCAGCCCGGTTGAGATCTGTGACCTGACACCGAACGATTCCCAGTTCTGGAATGAGTCGTACTGGTATGATGCCCAAACGGGTAAACACGACTTGTGCGAAGCACCGACAGATCTGTGCGTTACAGCTACCGACTTGTGCTCGGGCTCGAACATCAGCATCCGCTACATCCTGTTCCTGGATCTGAATGGCGACGGAGTGATGGAAACAGTGGTATCGAGCAGCAACCCGCCTGGTTACAACAATGTACAGTTTGGCAATGCACAGAACCCGAACTTCACAGGTGGCACACCGAGTGCTTTTGACGAGCGTCCGGTACCGGCCAACCAGAAGTATGGCTTCACGATCCAGAACACGGTAAGCGGCAACGACAAGACTGCCTGCGTACGCTGGAACACGATCCAACAGCCGAACAACTACGTCGTACCGCAGTTGCCTTACGGCACCCATAAGATCAAGTGGGTTGTTACGGATGGTTGCGGCAACGAAGAAGTATGCGAATACACCTTTGTGGTTAAGGATTGCAAGAAACCGACAGTGGTATGCATCAACGGCCTGAGTGTGAACATCATGCCGACGAAAATGATCTCGCTGTGGGATACAGACTTCCTGCAATACACAGAAGATAACTGCACACCGTCGAACCTGCTGAAAACAGCGATCCGCAAGTCGGGTACCGGCACGGGCTTCCCGACGAACCCGGATGGCACACCGCAGAAGAGTGTGACCTTCGATTGCAATGAACTGGGCACCCAGTTTGTGGAATTGTGGTCGATGGATCTGGCCGGCAACGCCGACTACTGCGAGACGTATGTGATCGTACAGGACAACATGGGTATCTGCGGCACCAACTTCGGCAACGTAGCCGGTGCGCTGAAAACAGAAGGAACCAATGGTCTTGAAGATGCTACGGTAACACTGACAGGTAGCCACCCGGCGCTTCCGGGCGGAAGTTTGTTCGATGTAACGAACCAGACAGGTGACTACATGCTGAATGCTGTACCGCTTGCAGGTGACTTTACGCTCACACCGATGAAGGACAACGATCCGCTGAACGGCGTATCGACCTTTGACCTGGTGTTGATCAACAAGCACATCCTTGGCCTTGAGCCGCTGAACACGCCGTACAAAATGATCGCTGCGGATGCGAACAACAGCCGTTCGATCACGACGTTCGACATTGTTGAGTTGCGTAAGTTGATCCTTGGTATCTACACGGAGTTGCCGAACAACACGTCCTGGCGCTTTGTAGACAAGGCTTACAACTTCCCGAACCCGGCCAATCCGTTCTCGACGATCTTCCCTGAGACGAAGCAAATTGCGAACATGCAAGCAAGCATGGATCAGGAAGACTTTGTGTCGGTTAAAACAGGTGACGTGAACGGCAACGCCGTAACGAGCAGCCTGATGAGCACCGAAGATCGTACAGCCGGTACGCTGTTGTTCGACGTTGAAGATCGCGCAGTGAAAGCCGGTGAGGAATTCACGGTGACGTTCAAAGCAGCGGAGAAAGTCCAGGGTTACCAGTTCACGATGAACTACAACAACCTGGAGTTGGTGAACATCGCCCCGGGAGCAAGCATGCAGTTGGATAACTTTGGCGTATTTGCCAAAGAAGGCGCGCTGACCACATCGTGGGATGGCACCAACCAGGCCGAGTTTGCACTGACATTCCGTGCGAAAGCCAACGGCATGCTGAGCCAGATGCTGGGTGTATCGAGCCGGATCACGAAAGCCGAGGCATACAATGCAGGTGCTGATCGCCTGAGTGTGGCCTTCCGCTTCAACGGAGCAAACGGTTCGACGATCGCCGGTCTGGGCTTCGAGTTGTATCAGAACACACCGAACCCCTTCATCAACAAGACACAGATTGGCTTCTACCTGCCGGAGGCAGCCGAAGCAACACTGTCGATCTTTGATGAGTCGGGTCGGATGATCTTCACGCAGCGTGGCGACTACAGCAAAGGTTACAACGCGGTAACGATTGACCGCGGCGTGCTGAACACTTCGGGTGTGTTGTACTATCAGTTGGAAACAGCCGATAACAGTGCAACCCGCAAAATGATTCAGTCGAAGTAACGCGAACAGTTTGTTCGCACTAAATATGGAAGGAAGGAAGGCGTTACCGGCCTAACCAGCCGGTAGCGACCTTCTAACTGGATAAAGGATGAATCGGCAACTGAGTTTTGCCGTAATAAGCCAGGAATCGATTTTAACATACTTTAAAATCGGTTTTTGGGATGGCCTCTCTCCAAATGCTGGAGGGGGGCTTTTTTATTTACCCGCCGAAGCCTCGGCGTAGGCGGGTTACCTCAACCGAAACCTTTTCAACTGCCGTAGCCTTGGCGTAGGCTGTGGCGAAGGCGGGTTACCCAACCGAAGCCTTGTCATGTTATACTTGTCAGACGACTCAAAATTGTCTGTCCGCTCATCAACCTTAACCACACAACGCATGCCGGTTGCGATGTCGAATATTGCTGTCCATCATTGTCCCTTTCAGGTGTGAGGCTCATAAGCATTTCCTAAGAATTAGCCTGCCGTAGATTATTTACAAAACATGAGTCATGCGAATCAGGGGTTAAAATGGCAATCGTGTCTTTCAAAAAAGCCCGTAGGGCTGACATTATAGAAGAACCAAGTTGCCAACCAGCTTTCCAAACGCCGTAGGCGTGCCATTATAATGCCGCACCTACGGCGCTTTTATATTTCTTGCCGTAATCTCTACAAAAATGTCAGCCCTACGGGCTTTGGAGGAGGATTTTAGCCCCGGATTCGCATGACTCATGTTTAAAAATTACGAAGTAATCGAGCTACCACTACCTTATGAAAAGGTCTCGGCGTTTTGACCTCTTTTCAACAAAAAGACTCGCCCTGCGCAGGTTGCGCAAGGCGAGTACTGCAAATTGTATATCCTTCTGACCCGCCGATCAATCCATCCAAACCAATTTCCCAACGGCGATCAACTGTCCCTCTTCCCGAAGTTCCACCCAATACAAACCTGCCGGAACACCTGCGCGCGGAATTTCCTGCCGGAGATACTGTGCCGGCCAGGTATGTACCAGGCGACCGGAGGCTGCGCGTAATACCAACTGACGACCCGGACGGTATAGGTCGTCCAGTTTAACGGCGGTGCGGTGTATAGCCGGATTGGGCCAAATTTGGAGTTGAAGCGGAGCCGCAGTTGGTTCCCGCGTAGCAGTTGGCAGGAAGTTTTCGCCCACGGTATGGAAAACCGTATTGGTAATTACCGGCTCGTTGAAGTCGAAATAAATGCCTGCCCGGTTCTCAATTTCAGTGCCCAACGGGTTGTCGCGTTGCTGGTCGATGCGGAATTGCACAAAGCCATGCGAAGCCGGCTCGTTCACATTGGAGTCGGGCAACATGATATTTTCAAACGTAACGGTCAAAACACCTGCTCCGCTAAGCGCCCAGCGGAAGGGATGACTGGAAGCGCCGGGGCGGATGGTAGCCGGGTTTAGCCAGGGCGACAAGGTGTCGCGAATGATAACCGTAAACGCGGTGTCGGTACCGGTATTCTGAAATCGGATCAGATACTCCAGTGGCTGGTTTTGCTCAATAAAATGCGGCGCATCCACACCAATGGGCAACGCCTGTTTGTCATTCGGATCCCAGGCGCCGATAACCGTCCGGCAATCGGTATCGTGAAAAGGATTACCGGTGTAATTGGCAAACATGTTGAGCATGCCCCAACTGGGATTTCCCTGCGGATTGCTCAGGCAAGCCTCCACACCCACGCTTGGCCGTTGTGATCCAAAGGGGAAGCCCGGTTCCTGATCGGCGATAAGTCGCCAGGTACTGCCGTTGGCAGGTACAGTTTCCGGATGCGTACCGCCCGGAGGAAGCTGGAAAACCCCTTGCCGGGTGATCACATGGTCGTCCACAATGATAAAATCAAGTGCATTGGGCATGGTAGCCGTGCCGGTATTGTGAATCAGAAAAATCACGGAATCGCCGGCACATTCTGCCGAAACTTCCACCTGCGCACCTGACCAGTTGGGCAGGTTCATGGCACAAATCGTGTCAGGGTAAATATGTGCCTCCACGCACAGCGTTTGCCCCAATTCAGCCTCACAGCTCAGCGCAGTGTATATTTTAAAACTCCCACATGTGCCGGCCGCAACAACACCCAGGTCAAAGGTTAGCAATTGCCCGTCCTGCGTGTACGGAATGGAGGCAGAATCCACCTGAAGGAGCGGATCGAGCAGTACAGTAACCGACGCCGGATCAGCGGGTTCATTACCAACGTTACAGTAATGCACGGCATACATATTTCCGAAACAGCGGCGCAAAAAGGACGTAGCAATATCGACTTCCATCAACGGGCAGTCGTACAAGGACTGCACCGGAAAATCCAGTGTGTCGTCGATCGGTATAGTCCCTTGAAAATTGAGTTGAACAGTATCAAGGCAGGGTTCCCAAAGGTAGCTTGGCGGTATCAGCACAACTTCATACGACCCGCTGTCAATATCGGAAAGTGTGTATTGCCCATCGGTATTGCTGCTGGCGTATTGGGTAAAACCGTTTCCGGTGGCTTGTACCACCCAACCTGCCAGAGGCGGATCAAAGCCATCCACTGCACAATTGTACGTGGAATCGCGGGCGATCTGCCCGGTCAGCGAATGTGGGAAAATCCTGCCGTCCGGTCCAAATTTGATCAGGTGCAGGTTAGTCCCCTGAAAGGCGTACAACACCAGGCTGCCGTCGGGAAGCTCGCTGCCCTGGTGAAATTTGGTGGGCATAGCATCAGACAAAAAGCCCAGTGGGCGCTGCCAGGCCAGGCTGCCATCGGCCTGAATGCGGGCAAGGATATTGTACCAGGCATTCAACAGATACTCTCGCACTACAATTACGGCGCCTCCATCGGCAGTGGCAATCACCAATTGGCCTTCCAGGTACTTATCATTATTCAACAGTGTATTCAGATAAACGCTGTCCAGCAATTGCCCGGAAGCGGAAAGTTTATCCAAGCGAATCGGGTTTGTATTGGTTGCATTGTCAATTTCTTGGGCAAATAGAAAGGTTTGACCCTGACTGTTGAGGTCAAAAACCTGACCGTCAAAATGTGGCCACAAGCGGGCGGGGTAGGGGCTGTAGTGCCAGCTCATAGCGCCATTGCCATCAAAGCGAAGTAAATTTTCGTCTGCATAGGCATTGCTCGTGTCGATAATCCCCCAATTGTTAAAAAGGCAACCCCCGTCGGCTGTTGGTACCAAGGTGCTTGGAATAACATAGGTCAGGGTAAAGGGGTGTACTGTGTTCCAAAGCAGGGTGCCATTTGGGTCGAATTTGTAGAGAAATCCATTTTCATAAGCGGAGGAATCGCCAGGACCAAAGTGATAGCCGCGTACAAATACCTCCTCCGATGCATTTGCAACTACGTTGATCACTTGGTTCACGCCGGTGCCTGGCAACATAACCTCCTGCGTCCACAGAGAAGTCCCGCCCGGATCAAACCGTTTGACCTGCAATCGCGTGCTATCGGCATATGCCCGGTAATAACCGCCGTTTTCCAGCAAATAAATATCGTTGCCATAGACCGGTGACCCGGTGTTCGGAGTATACAGCGTATCGCCCTGAACAAATAATCCCTGCTCGTCAGTGTTCAACCACTGGAGAAGCACGTCGCCACCAAAATCGGGGTAGGAGAGGGCTGTCATTCGGAAACTGCCGTCGGCTTGCGGGAACAGGCTTTGGCCGCCACCCTGGCTCCAGGAGAAAAATGGGTATTCCCGGATAAATCCTTGTGCGACCAGGCTGTTTGAAGAAAAACAGCAGGCCAGCAACAGGAGTAAGAAAAAGCGTGTGTTTACGTGTCGGGTCTTCATGCTCGTTGTTTTTTGACAAAAATGCGTGTTTATGGAGGAGCATTTCTGTGACATTTTTACTTTTGAATCAAAAAAATAAGATGCGTGAAACATTGGCCTGCACGCTGTTTTCGGCACTAAACACAGTAGAAATTACGCGATTTAGCAAATTTTTGCGCTCTCCGTACTATAACAAGCGACAGGATGTAATTCGATTTTTTGACTTTATTTCAAACAAATCAAAAAAAGATATTGCCGCGTTAACTGCTGAAAATGCCTGGAATAGCCTTTTCCCGGACAAAAAGTTTGATAAAAAACAATTCAACTACACACTGAATTTTTTCAGCGAACGCCTCGAGCAGTTTTTGGCCGTGGAAGAACTGCAATCTGACCCGCTACAAAACAAGCTGTTGCGCTGCCGGGCTTTTCGAAAGCGTGGCTTACTGGCGCATTTCGACACCAATACCCGCAAACTCGAACGCCTGCATGCAAATATACCCTACCGGAATGCGGGATGGTGGCTATTCGAATACCAGTTGCAAAACGAGATTTTTGCCCGTCAGGCCATGTACCGGCGCGGCGGCGGCACCAACATGGCCGGCACTACAGCTGCCCTGGCCAACTTTTTCCTGCTTGAAAATATGCGCTGGACAGCCACTGCCCGCTCCCTGGCTTCCCTTTCCCGTTCGCCGCTGCCGCCGGTACCCTTGTCGGATACTGCTTTGCAGGTGGCCGCTTCCACAACACAAACCGAAAATCCGGCGCTGGCCCTGGTGTATGCCGGTGCCGAAGCCCTGGCAAATCCCGACAGCGAGGCGCCCTTTCAGCAATTTAAAGTGGCGCTGCGCGACCATGTGGCACTATTCCCGCCTGCCGAAGCGCGCGACCTGTACATGGCGGCCATCAACTTTGCCATCCGGCGCCACAACCGCGGTGAGCGCACCTACACCCGTGAAGCCTTCGACCTTTACCGGGAAGCACTCGACAGCGGCTTTTTGCTCGAAAACGGCCGGTTGCCGAAATATACCTTTATCAACATACTCAACCTCGCGCAACTGCTCGGTGAACACGACTGGAGCCTCGGGTTTCTGGAAAAAGGGAAAACGCTCCTGCCCGAGTCTGACCGGGAAAACACTTACCGCTATGCCCTGGCTGGCTACCACTTCCGGCGATCCGAATATGAGCCGGTGCTGGCCTTGCTCCGGGAGGTGGATTTTTCAGATGTCTTCATTCAGTTGGATGCCCGCAAAATGTTGTTGCGCAGCTATTTTGAACTCGGAGAATGGCCGGCACTGGCCAGTTTGCTCGATAGTTTTCAGGCATTCCTCCGGCGGCACAAAGCGCTGGGGTATCACCGCGACAGTTACCTGAATCTGATAAAATTTACAAAAAAACTGATGCACCTGGCCGGGAAGCGCCCGGCTGCCCGCAAGCGGCTGCTTGCCCGGATCGAAGCGGCGGAGTCGGTGGCGGAGCGCGAGTGGTTGTTGGGGAAACTGAAACACCGTTAAATTGACCGCAGGGAACTTTTCCAACTTCAAATTTTTCTTTTTCAATTTCAAATTGAAAAGGATGTTCCCGCTACGTGCAGTTTAGTTGATTTGAAATGTCAAATTTGAAATTGGAGATTTGAAAAGTGGGCAGCCCTCTAATGCCTGATCTCTTCAGCCCAAACGCTCCACCAACACCGCCGTAGCCGCCTTCGGATCGGCCTTTCCCCGGCTCGCTTTCATGAGTTCTCCCATGAAAAAACCAAGCAGGCCTTTTTTCCCTTTTCGGTAGGCAGTCACTTTGTCGGGGTGGCGCGCCAGTACTTCGTCGGCCAATTGTTCGAGCAAACCCGCATCGGCAGTTTGCAGGAGTTGCAAGTTTTCCGCCAGTTGGCCCGGAGAAGATCCCGGCTGTTCGAGCAGCGCAGGGAAGAGCTGTTGATTGGCGGCGGTCGCACTGATTTTGCCGGTATCGATCAGCCCCACAAATTCCCGCCATTGCGGAGGTCGCACCGGGCAGTCGGCCAGGCTCCGGCCGCTTTCAGCCGACCAGGGGAGCAGTTTGTGGATGACCAGGTTGGCGAGCAACTTGGCTGGCGGATTGCCTTCGGAAACCAGGTTTTGGAAGTACACTGCCGTTTGGCGGTCCTGCACCAGCTGTTCCGTGTCGTGCGCAGGTAGTTGGTAAACGGTTTGAAACTCCAGTTCCAGGGCGTGGGGAAGCGGCGGCATGGAAGCGCGGATTTGTTCGAGTTTTTCGGTGGAAATACGCACCGGAGGCAAGTCGGGCTCGGGAAAGTAGCGGTAATCGTGCGCCTGCTCTTTTTCGCGCAGCGAAAACGTAAGACCACTGGCGGGGTCAAACCCGCGGGTTTCCTGTTCGATGATGCCGCCGTTTTCCAGGATTTCAATCTGCCGGCTGGTTTCAAACTCGATGGCACGCCGGGCAAACCGCATGGAATTGATGTTCTTGATCTCACAGCGGGTGCCGAACGCCGGATCGCCTTTTTTGCGAACCGACACATTCACATCGCAGCGGAGCGAACCTTCCTCCATGTTGCCGTCGCTGATGTCGAGCCAGCGCACCAGGTGGCGTATCGTTTCCATGCAAGCGGCCGCTTCGTCGGCACTGCGCAGGTCGGGCTCGGTCACGATCTCGAGCAAGGGCACGCCGGCCCGGTTCAGGTCTATGAAAGAAAAATTGGGATCCTGGTCGTGCAAACTTTTCCCGGCGTCTTCTTCCAGGTGGATGTGGTGTATCCGGATAGTTGTGGCTGTATTGCCGTGGATGATCAGCTGGCCACCCCGGCAAATCGGCTGCTGGTCCTGCGTGATCTGGTAGCCCTTGGGCAGGTCGGCGTAGAAATAATTTTTTCGGTCGAAGCTGCTGTTCAGGTTTATCTCGCAGCCCAAAGCGAGTCCAAGGCGCACCGCGTATTCAACCGCTTTTTCATTCAGCCGGGGTAAGGTGCCGGGGTGGGCCAGGCTGATCGCACTGGTATGCGTATTGGGCGCGCCGCCAAAGGCTGCATTGTCGGCGCAAAACGCTTTGGAGCGGGTAGCCAGTTGCACGTGTATTTCGAGCCCGATAACTGTTTCGTAGGATTGCATGCAGACTTTTTGGGCGTTAAAAAATAAAGAAAACGATCATCATGCCAAGGGTGAAGAGCAGGATAAAACCAAACATGTAAGCAATGAAATATACCAGCGATTTGCCAATCGTAATACCCCAGCCCTGGTGGTAGTAATTACGCAGGGCAAAAACAGGGCTTATCAACAGCCACACGACCAATGGGATCCAAAGTTTGCCCAATGGGAAAACAGCGTTTACCCAAAGCGCAGCAATCAACAGCAGGAACATACTGGCGTGTTCGTTGAGCAGCAGGATAAAATGCTCCACATAAAAACGTTTTTGCCGGAGGTACAACAGCTTAAGCACACCCGCCATAAACGCAACAAGACCCAACAGGGTCCAGGCCAGGCTGCCGAGGAAAGATTTCATCAGGGCGCCGGGATCTTTGAGCGTTTTCAGTCCCTGCCGGATGGCAACTTTGTCCAGCCAGCTTTTGACCCCATATTTGACAACGATAGCATCCGCATCGAGTTTAAAAGCATCGAGGGTGGCTACCCGATAACTCCGGAAGCCGACGTTGAGGTCTAAGGAGTCTTGAGACTCATCTGTAGCCGTGGAGTCGGCACCCAGGGAGAGCAGGCTGCCAAATTTGTCAACAGCATCACCATAGGTGCGTCGCAGCAGGCTGTCCATCGCTTTCCGCACCAATGGCGTGCGATATTCGGGAGGCAGGGAGTCGATTTCCTGTTGCATAATTTCAAATTCAGCCCGCTTTCTGCCCAGTTCATAAAAATCGTATTTTACGACATCTGCATTTGCATTACGCTTGAACATCAGCCCCTTATCGCTTTTTTGAGCCTGAAAGCCAGTTGATCCGCCCATCCCCAGGTGATTGAGTGTGAACAGAAATAAAAAAGCGACAATAAAGAAAAACCGGATGGGTTGGGGATAGCGCTTTTGCCGGCCACTGAAAAACTCCGAGGTTACATAACCCGGAATGAAGAGCAGGAGCATAAAGCGCAGCGACCGGCTTTCGAGGTGCAAAACACGAAACCAGACCTGCTTGAACAAATTGCCCAGCGAAATCATGCCGCTGGCTCGCTTTTGCCCGCAGCGCGCGCAAAACTTTGCCTTGTAAGGCAACGGAAAGTGACAATTCGGGCAATAATCTTTGACTTTGTATTTCACGCGGGTGAAAATAGGTTGAAGTTTGGAGTTTAGGGGCATGTTCCGGATTTTCTACATTTGCAGAAAATCGGAACTCGGATGCTGATTTGATGATTCGGGTACGTGCTTGCAACTTTTATGAATTTTGATTAAAATAAAAGGCCGAACCCAAATCACCACATCTGCAAATCACCACATCAACAACTAAACAAAGTTATGCGCAAACAAACTACCCGGCATATATTAATGGTGCGGCCAGCCAATTTTGGCTTCAACGAGGAAACGGCTGCCAGCAATGCCTTCCAACGCCGCGAAGGCGCCCAGGAAACGGATATTATTCGCACGAAAGCCGTGCAGGAGTTTGATGCTTTTGTTCAAAAACTGCGCGCAGCGGGTGTGGATGTGATCGTTGCAAAAGATTCACCGCGCCCGATCAAGCCCGATGCTGTTTTTCCAAACAACTGGGCCACGTTTCATCAGGAAGGTTTTGTGGTGACCTATCCGATGTATGCACCGACGCGCCGGCGGGAACGCCGCAGGCAGGTGATCGACACGGTGCTCAAAGCCGGTTTTACTGCCGAGCGGCGGATCAACCTGGAATTTAACGAAAAAATAAACCGCTTCCTGGAAGGCACCGGCAGCATCATTTTTGACCACCTCAACCGCCTGGCCTATGCCTGTGTCAGCCCACGCACCGATGCCGGCCTGCTCGATGAACTATGCGCCTTGCTGAACTACCGGAAAGTCGTTTTTCACGCTGTTGACGGCAATGGCCAGGAGATTTACCACACCAATGTAATGATGGCTATGGGCGAAACTTTTGTGGTAATTTGCCTGGATACAGTGACAGTTCCCGCCGAACGCAATCTGTTAAAACAAACATTTCGGGAAACCGGCAAGGAAGTGGTGGCAATTACCCTGACGCAAATGAACGCCTTTGCCGGCAACATGCTCCAGGTGCGCAACGATCAAGAGCAGACGATACTCGTAATGTCCGACCAGGCCTATCGCTCGCTCAAGCCAGCCCAAATAAAAACCCTCGAACGCCACACCCAACTCTTGCACAGCCCGATCAATACTATCGAAACCTATGGTGGCGGTAGCGCCCGTTGCATGATGGCAGAGGTGTTTTTGCCGGAACAATAGCCCTCCGGCCACATTGGCCCAACCTGACAGATACCCGTACTCACCGATTTGTTCGACCGATTCACCGAAAGTCTGGCCGCCCGGCCCGGCTAGTGCCCGTTCTTTGATCATAATTCATCAAGGTAATTTTCAGCATTCATAACTCGGTGCGCGGGATCGGTTGTTCCAAATGCTGCCTTTCCCGCCACCATTCAGAAAATCAGTTTTACCATGAAAAAGACAATGTTGCTCATGATGAGCGCTGCCATGTTTGGGGGTCTGGTTGTTTTGGGCGGTGCCAAATCGCTCGGCTGGCTGAACAGCGCAGCATCGTCGAACTTCGCACCGCAGTCGAATCAGTCGGTGCATCTTGCCCATTTTACCGGTACAGCAGATCCATACTCCATGAACTTTACCACAGCCGCGCAGAAAACACTGCCCGTGGTAGTCAATATTCAAAGTGCAGTCCGGATGCGTGATCAGGGAAGTTTTCCTGATAACGGCGGCGGTTTTGACCTGCAAAACATCCCCGAGCCGTTCCGCCAGTTTTTCGGCCCCCGGATGTTTCAACAACCGCAACCCGATGCACGCGATAAAAACGACAACATCCGAATGGGCACTGGCTCGGGTGTGATCATCAGTCCCGACGGTTATATCGTCACTAACAACCACGTTGTTGCCGGCGCAGACGAACTGAGCGTCACGCTCAGCGATAAGCGCACATTTAAGGCAAAGGTCATCGGCACCGATCCGAGCACAGACCTGGGACTTCTGAAGATCGACGCTTCGAGCCTGCCCTTTGTTAATTTTTCCAATTCAGATGCCGTGGAAGTAGGGGAGTGGGTGCTGGCTGTCGGCAACCCTTTCGACCTGACCTCAACGGTAACGGCCGGCATTATTTCGGCCAAAGGCCGGGATATTCACATCCTGCAGGATCAGGCGCCAATTGAATCGTTTATTCAAACGGATGCGGCGATCAATCCCGGTAACTCCGGTGGGGCACTCGTCAACCTGAACGGCGACCTGATCGGGATCAACTCGGCCATTGCCAGCCCCACCGGCGCTTATGCCGGCTATGGTTTTGCCATTCCTTCCAATATTGTGGCGAAAGTGGTGGAAGACCTGAAAACCTACGGTGTGGCTCAGCGCGGTTACCTGGGCGTCGTTATCCGGGAAGTTAACAGTGAACTGGCCAAGGAAAAAGACCTGGGCGTTACCCAGGGCGCTTATGTGGACAGTCTTTCCGAAAAGGGCGCTGCCGAATTGGCCGGTATCCGCAAAGGCGATGTGCTGATAAAAATTGATGAAACACCGGTTTTGTCCTCATCCGATGTGCTCGAACTGGTCGGCCGGCACCGGCCCGGCGACAAACTGCACGTGCGGGTGCTGCGCGGTGCCACGGAACGCGATTTTACCGTGACCTTGCGCAACCGGGAGGGCAACACCGATATTGTTAAAAAAACCGAGTTGTCGGGCACCCTGGCGCTTCTGGGCGCCGACCTGCAAACACTGTCGGAAAAAGAAGCCCGGCAGCTGGATATTCCGGGCGGCGTTAAAATCACCCATCTGGGACGCGGCCGGCTATCGAATCAGACCGATATCGAGACCGGGTTTGTGATCCTGAAAGTGGATGGTCAGCCGGTAAAAACGGTTGAAGATTTCACCAAAGCGCTTTCCGGAAAAGAAGGCGGGGTAATGCTCGAGGGCATATATCCGAACCGTCCCGGCACCTTTTATTACGCTTTTGGTATGCAATAGTAGCAAGGAGCATGCATTTAGTTGGACTCGACGCTGCGCCCTCGTGCGCAGCGTCATTTTTTGTTTTACTGGAAATTGCGTGCAGGCCAAAGTACCTTTGTAAAAACCACCTTTGCATTGTATGGATTGCCTGATCGTCGACGATAACCCAATGGCACGTGCTGCGCTCCGCCAAATTGTTTCCAAACTGGACGGACTTACCCTGCTTGGAGAATGTGCCTCGGCTATTGAAGCCTACAACCGCCTGCTGGAGGAACCTGTAGACCTCTTGCTGCTCGATGTGGAAATGCCGGATATGACCGGCCTGGATTTATTGCAGCAATTGCCGGTGCGCCCGCTGGCGATTCTCGTTACCTCTAAAAAAGACTATGCTGCCGAAGCGTACAACCTGAACGTGGTCGACTACATCGTGAAGCCGGTGACCCTGCCGCGCTTTCTGGCTGCGGTGCAAAAGGCGCGTGAAATTTGGGAGAGCCGTTCTAATATCGTTGAAAAAAGTACCGAAAAAGAAAACCTGTTTGTGCGGGCAGACGGCGCTCTGGTTAAACTCTGGTATGCCGATATTTTGTGGATACAGGCTATGGTGGATTACGTGCAGTTTTTTCTGGCAAATGGTAAAAAAGTAACTGTGCACGCGACGCTCAAAGGCGTGGAAGAACATCTTGCCGATCCCCGGTTTGTGCGGACACACCGTTCGTACATCGTCAACCTGGATAAAATCGACCGTATTGAAGAAGGCTCCATGATCATTATCGGCAGGCAGGTAATTCCCATTAGCGAACAATACCGGCCAACGGTATTGAAACAGTTGAATGTACTGTAGCCCGTCAACCGAAACGGAGCTCCTGTTCACCGAACGTACCAGTTGTTTTACCGAATTCAGCCCGCATGCCCGGCTGAAACAGGTTAGTTTTTCGGATAAATAATTGAAAATCCGAAAAATATGAACACGAAATCGAGTTTTTACGGCCTGGCGCTGCTCGCTTTTTTCGGGGCATGCCACCATTCGGTTACTCAAAATAAAACGGCTGGAAAGCAGCCAGACGATCCGGTTGTCCACGAGATTGCAACGGTTGCCGGCGTGCCAACATTACCCCAAAGTATGGACCGGTTTGCCGAGGCCGAACAGCAACTCGCGGATGGCCATTTTCGCATGGCGGCATTCAAAATTGATGCCGGCATCGCTGCCTTGAAGCGTGAATTGGGCAACGGGAAGATACCGGGAGCGGCACACGCCATCCACACCTTGCAACTACTGCGTGCCCGGCTGGCATCCGATAATCCGGTCGACCCGGATACGTTGCACACCGCTGTGGTGGCAGCCCTGGAGTTTTCACCGGTGGAGATTCGGGATACCGTGTTGCAACGGACGCTGGAAGTGGATAATCCGCAGGGTGTTTTGCCCAAGTTGTATAAATCGGAAAGCAAATAGGCGGTCCGGAATTGAATATCAAAACTGCGCGGGTGATGGGAGGTGCCTGTATTATAACATGACTCAGGTGCTAAAACCCTCCTCCAAAGCCCGTAGGGCTGATATTTCACTCCGTTGGGTCAACCCCTCCCCCAGCCCCCATAGCCATCAACTTAATACTACTTTGTCACTTTAAAGTTGCCCCACCCGAAAAAACAAGCAATGTCGAATATCGAACGCCGAATGTCCAATTTCGAAGTAGTTTGATCCGAAGAAGGGATGAACTGTATAAACAAAATGCGAAAAAAGTGCTGTGCCCACAATCAAAACACTTCGAAATTGGACATTGGGCGTTCGATATTCGACATTCAATACCACAGGAATTAAGATACGAAAGATGATAGCGCCGTAGGTGCGGCATTATAATGACACGCCTACGGCGTTTGGAAAACAGCGAAGCAACCATGTTCTACTATAATGCCAGCCCTACGGGCTTTCATAAAAGACATGATTGCCAATTTAGTTCCTGATTCGCATGAATGTTTAAAGAACCTATGCAATACGTTCCATCTCTTTTCCGTACCCTGGGTGGGCATGCCAGACAGCTGCGAAATGGCTACCTTTGGCAGCCTGAACCAACGCCAGGTATTTCGGTCATGGAAAAGAATCGCGCCCGGTTGCGTAGGAAAACAGGGTTATTGTTGCTGGTCATTTATCTCGCGGTTGCCGGTTTTATGGTGATCGCCTATCTTATCCAAAATGACCTTGAACAGGACGGTATCGTGTACGACACGCAGTTGGAGCGCGGTATTACCACCTTGCTTTTTTGCCTGTTCTGGACGATCGCCAGTTATCAGTTGTACCGGAACATTATGCGGGCATTTGACCAGCGCTCTCAATCTTTTGACGAGCAGGAAATGCGCATCCGCTCGGCCCACGAGGCGGCCCGGTTGCGCGAACAGTTTATGGCCAATATGAGTCACGAGATTCGGACGCCCCTCAACGCGATCATCGGCTTTGCCGCACTGCTGAATCGGGAAAACCTCAGCGCCCGCCAACAAGAGTTGAATACCAACATCCGTATAGCCAGTGAAAACCTGCTCGCCATTGTCAATGATATTCTCGATCTGTCGAAGATCGAAGCCGGCATGATCCCGCTGGAAAATACTGCCTTTGAACTGCCCGGTTTGCTGCGTTCCCTCAAACAACTTTTTGCCGCCAGAGCGGCAGAAAAAAAGCTGACGCTCGAACTCGACCTGGCAGCCGACCTGCCGGAACGCCTGCTCGGAGACCCTACCCGCCTCACCCAGATTTTGGTAAACCTGATTGGTAATGCGCTAAAATTCACGGAAAAAGGCAGTGTGCATCTGCGCGCAGGTGTAAGCCGGCAAGATGCCGAACATACCTGGTTGCAACTGTCGGTGGAGGATACGGGCATCGGCATTCCGGCCGATAAACTCGATCTGATTTTTGAACGCTTTATCCAGGCCGACGCCGAAACTACGCGCCTGTACGGCGGTACCGGGTTGGGGCTGGCGATTGTCAAACAACTCGTAACGGCTATGAAGGGCAGCATCCGCGTTGAAAGTACGCCGGGGAAAGGCACCATTTTTACACTCGTCTTGCCCTTCCGGCAGGCAACGCAAGCCTCGGAAACCCTGCCGAAACCGGAGGAGAAAACCGAGATTCCGACGGGGGTCCGCTTGCTTGTCGTGGAAGACAATCCGATGAACCAACGCATGCTGCAGCTCCAGTTGGAAGCCTGGAACTTGCCATACACACTGGCGGAAAACGGGCGTCGTGCGATTGAACTTCTGGAAAAATCACCCACCGCCTTTGACCTCATCCTGATGGATATTCAAATGCCGGAGATGGACGGTTATGCAGCCACAAAATTTATCCGGGAGCAACTAAATCTGTCGGTGCCGATCATCGCCATGACAGCTCACGTGCTGGCCGGTGAACGCGAAAAATGCCTCCGCATCGGTATGAACGGTTACGTCAGCAAACCGATCCGGGAGCAGGAATTGCTCGATCTGCTTGGGCAACAAATGCCCCGGTCTGTCGAATTGCCGGAACAACCGCGGATCGATTACAACTACCTGTCGGAAACTTTTCAGGGCAATGCAGACCAATTGCAGGAACTGGCCGGAATTTTTCTGGAACAGGTAAATAAAGAAATGACTGAAATCGCCGCAGCACTCGATGCCGCCCAACCCGATACCGCCGCCAGAATAGCCCACAGTATGAAAAGTACGGTCGGGTATATGGGCTATGCCCAAAATATCGGTCTTCAGCTGGCCCGTTTTGAGCAGCAGTGCCACAACAATCCGGATATTGGCCAGCTCCGGGCCGATTTTGCGCGCATCCGAAAAGCAGTCGGCTGGGCAAAGAGCCAGGTGGAAAAGGAATTTATCGGATAGATTCCGCATCTTTGGTTCGCCAAAAAACACGGTCGAAAATTGATAGGGCAGGCGTTAGTTTACCTGATTTGGGCGCCAGCCGGACATTTAAACAAGAATTTTACATTTGGAACCGCATCCGACGAAGAAACTCAACGAACTAGCCGCCACGGCAATTTGTGGCAACGATATCAGTTCCTCCTGCCTGTATGTTTCCGCTCTGGCCATAACCTATTCCGGGCAGTATGCCTGGCTCTCCCTGTTGATCGTGGCCGGGGTATTGTATTTGTTTCGGCGGATTTATGGGGAGGTTGTCGGTGCATTACCGCTCAACGGCGGCGCCTACAATGCCTTGTTAAATACCACCAGCAAGTCGACGGCCTCCCTGGCCGCTACGCTGACGCTGTTGTCGTACATGGCAACCGCTGTTCTTTCGGCCAGCGAAGCCGTCCACTATGTGCACAGCATCTGGCACGAATTGCCTGTTGTTTTGTCCACGATCCTGTTGTTGGCTTTGTTTATGATCCTGACGATTCAGGGTATCGGCGAGTCTTCCAAAGTGGCTATTGGTATTTTTTTGTTTCACCTTTTTTCCCTGGTCCTGCTTGCGGCAGTATGCGGCACGTATATTCTGCAAAACGGCTTGGGCGTGCTGTTTGAAAATTACCAAACACCGGTGGAAGGCGGGATCACCATGGCGCTGTTTTTTGGCTTTTCAGCCGCTATGTTGGGCATTTCGGGTTTTGAAAGTTCGGCCAATTTCGTGGAAGAACAGGAAAACGGGGTGTTCCCGAAAACGCTGCGCAACATGTGGATTGTGGTGAGCATTTTCAATCCATTGATGGCTTTTCTGGCATTGGCCATAGTCCCGGTAGCCGATGTGCGTGTGAATCAGGAGGCGCTGCTGTCGTTTATGGGTGGGAAAGCCGGGGGCGACTGGCTGTCGGTGCTCATTTCGGTAGATGCGGCATTGGTGCTCAGTGGCGCTGTGTTGACCTCCTACATTGGCGTTGGCGGGCTTTTGGAGCGTATGACGCTCGACCGCATTCTGCCCAATTTTTTGCTGCGCAAAAATCGGAACGGGTCCGCCTACTGGATCATAATTCTGTTTTTTTTGTTGGGCACCTCCATTTTTCTGCTCACCCGCGGAGAGTTGGGCGCACTGGCGGGAGTTTACACGATTTCATTTTTATCTGTTATGGCCCTGTTTGGGCTGGGTAATATTTTACTCAAGGTCAGGCGCGCCAAATTGCCACGGCCCGAAAAAGCCCGGCCGGGGGCTATTTTCCTGGCCATTGTTGCTGTAGGTGTGGCATTGGCTGGAAATGCCATTATGAATCCGGCCTATTTGGGTGTCTTTTTGGAGTATTTCATCCCGGCGTCGATTGTTGTGGGCGTAATGCTCAACCGCACGAAACTGCTGTGGGCGGTATTGAAGGTGATCAAGTACCTGTTTGAGCCGGTGGAACGATTTGTGAAAAATGCCAACCGTGGGATTATTCGCCTGATCGTCGAGATCAATGCCCAGGAATTTGTCTTTTTTACCAATCACGACGATGTGGCCACCCTCAACCGCGTGATGTTGTACATTCGAAAAAACGAACATACCCGGAAGTTGAAAATTGTAACCGTACTCGAAAAAGGCGAAACAATCCCGGCGCGGCTCGCCAGCGATATCGAAGTGCTCGACCGCCAATACCCGAGTATTGATATTGAGTTCATAACGATGGAAGGCATCTTTGGCCCGCAGCTCATTAAAGAACTATCGGAGCAGTGGAAAATTCCCATCAACTTTATGTTTATCGGCTCTCCGGGTGATCATTTCCCTTACCGCATTGAAGAACTGGGCGGCGTTCGGCTTATCATTTGATTATGCTGCAGAAAGGGCATTTGCATCAAATGCGCCAGGTATGGCCCTTTGCGATCGTACTGATCGCGGGTGTGCTGATCTTTTTAATGGACCTGTACAGCCTTGCCGATCCGTTTTGGCGCGAACTGGTATTGGCCGTAGTGAGTATTAGCAAATCAGTGTGGTTTGTCTGGTTTGTGATCCGCCGCATCCGGATAAGCACGCAACACGATTTTTTCTTTCATGAATTTATGGCCTTTATCGGGGTCAGCATTTTGCTTTTTGTGTTGTCGTACGCCGTCGACTATTACTGTTTGTACCAGATACGGCCCAATGCCTTTATTGGACTTCCGGTCAAGCAAAACCTGCTGGACGACTTCATTACGTTTTTCTATTTCAGCGTCACCAATTTCACCACGGCAGGTTTGGGTGACATTACCCCCAATACTGCCAGTGCCCGCATATTTATCGCTTCCGAACTGGTGATCTCTTTTTTCTTCACCATTTTTATTATTGCCAACCTGGCTATGTTGCGGGATTCGTTTGCCCGGCATGAGAAAAATTAAGCGGTTCGCATTTCGGGCGCACAAAATTTTTCCCAGGCTGTAACCTTTCCAAACACCTTGCTGTCAGAGTGGAAAAGAACAAACAAAAACCACTCTTATTCATCAAAAAAAACAAGTTATCATGCACGAAGGAATTGTTGCACTGTTTATCCCGATCACGATCAGCCTGGGTGTTTTTCTCATGATTTGGGGCATCCGCTATCTGGAAAACAAAGAGAATATGGCCATGATCGAAAAAGGCATGGAGCCTGTTCGCCGCCGCCGTCATTCCGACCCAACGCGCACCCTTAAAAACAGCCTGATGTTTATCGGCGCAGGTCTGGGCTTATTGCTGGCCTTGTTTTTCAGCAACATGTTCGGCCTGGAAGATGGTGAACGCACGGGGGTATTCTTTGCGCTCATTGCTATCTTTGGCGGCCTGGGAATGTTGTTTTCCTACGTCTACGAGCGCCGTAATCCACCGGTAGATCCGGAAGGCTAATCAAGTCATCGTTTTTGGATAAATAAACCTGTCGTTGTGGGTATCAGACCGCAACGACAGGTTTATTTTTGTCAAAAAAACACATGGAAACACCCTGGATAAACGCCGGCCTTTATCCCTTTCAATCCAGGTATTTGGAACTGGAGGGGCATAAAATGCACTACATCGATGAAGGCGCCGGCCCGGTAATTCTGTTTTCACATGGTACCCCCGAATGGTCCTTCGGCTGGCGCGATGTCGTGCGGGGGCTGCGCGATCGCTTTCGCTGCATTGCGCCCGACTTGCTGGGATTTGGTTTGTCAGACAAACCCACGGATGTCGATTACTCGGTGGCTGCACATGCCCGGCGCATGGCGCTTTTTATTGAAAAACTAGGTCTGCGCGATTTTCACATTGTGGGCAACGATTTCGGCCTGTCCATTGCTTTTGACTATGCCATCCGCCATCCGGAAAACGTGCAAAAACTCAGCCTGTTCAACGGGTGGATGTGGCCATTGGACACCGATCCGCATTATGCCCGGCCGGCGCGCTGGATGCAAAGCTGGTTGGGACGGCTGTTGTACCTGCGGTTTAATTTTCCGGTCAACCTGATCATGCCCGCCGCTTTTGGCGATAAAAAGAAACTAACACCCGAAGTACACCGCCACTATAAAATGGTACTGCCCAGGCCTGTCGACCGAAAGGCCGCGTACGCCTTTTCCGGCGAGTTGCTGAACGCATCCGGGTTTTGGGCGGATCAATGGCGCCAGGTGCACGTTTTGGCGGATAAACCCTGCCTGATCTTTTGGGGAATGCGCGACAGCTTTGTGCCACCGTATGAACTTGAAAAATGGGAAAAAGCGCTGCCAAATGCCAGCGTGATCCGCTTCGAAAATGCAGGCCATTTTGTGCAGGAGGAGGAGCCTGAATGTATGGTAGCGGAGCTGGCAGGGCATTTCGGGGGAGCGTAATCTTATTGGTAACAGTGAGGGGGTGACTCGAAGTCACCCACTCACTTGGCCCCGTTCAATCAAACTGGAATATAAGATAGGGCGTTTGTTTTTCGGCGGATAATCCGCCTTCGCCAAGGCTTTTATTGAATAGTCGGATAATCCGCCTTTGCCAAGGCTACGGCGGATAAAAAAAACGAGCGCCTGACTTACGTCGGGCGCCCGAAAACCTCCGTGTTATTGCTCTGCTATGGTATTCTCTTTTTGCCTGCAGCCTTGCCTTTCGGAGCGCGGATGCACACTTCGGGCAAGTGCAGGGTACGGTTTTGGTTCGGAGCAGGATAAATGCAGTTTCCGGAAAGTTTGCTCTTCGGAGCGGCGGCTTCCAGAACCGGCATGGAGCGTGTTTCGATGTATTGGGCAAGCGCGTTGTCCAGCCAAACCAGCAAGCTGGAAAAAGACAGGGTAACAATGCTTGCAACCAAAAGCATGTTCTTTTTGAAGGTCATGGGTTTCAATAAATTAACAACCTGGAAAGTAGATTTGGAAGGAGGATGACAACCGGACAACTGCGCTGAATTGGTGGCATAGGTGCGGTTGCAAACAGTTAGATCAATAGACAGCCCCGGATGCCGCCAGGTTGCAATGGTCGGGCGTGAAAAGGGCCATTCTGGGATCGGGAACGGGTTTTAACGGCTGAACGGTTTGTTTTTATGGACGAATTGGGCTGATTGCAATTCCCATTCAGCATGATTTGAATACTGGATTTGACTTTAGGCTCCGCCTGAAAATATGAACAACCGCAATTGTTTTTCTCTGTTCAATAATCCAAACCAGTTCCAATTCGTTTGTTAACAAAACAAACCAGATACAAACGTTTCAAACATGCACAGAACCATTGTAATCCTACTGGCCCTTTTTGTGGCCTCCACACTCGCCGCCCAGCAATCCAACAAGAGCAAGTCCAAGGATCGTTATCGTGAAAAAGATATGCCATCGCAAGTCGATGTCGATGCTGCCATAGATCAGTATGGCACCCTGCGTGCCCTGGCCGAGCAACATCTGCGCCCGACAACGCTGGCGCTCTCCTATGCCATGCTTTCCAATAATACCAGCGCTCCGGTCGCGAGTCGCTGTTTTGCCTATTCCATGTTGGCCGGTTATGAAACCACAGCGCGGTACCAATCGAAAGTTTCCTCCCTGCACGGCATGCTGCGCGGTATGCCGATCATGCTCAGTTTCACACCTGCCGATTCTGTTTTCTATCCGTTTGCTGCGCTGTACGCCATACTCGAAACCGGTAAAAATCTGTTGCCTTCCGGTTACCAGCTGGCCCAACAACAAACTGCGCTGGAACAGTCATTCCGGCAAAACGGCCTGCGCGAAGCATTCATTACCCATTCCAAAAAAGCAGCAACGGACATTACGCAGTTGGTGCTCGACTTTGCCCGCGCCGATGGCTATGCCCGCCTGGCAAGTTATCCGGCCTACCAGGCGGAGAATACTTCGGGCAACTGGAGCGCTTCGAATGCTCCGGCTGTTGAGCCCTATTGGGCTTACCTGCGACCTTTTATTCTGGATGGCCCCCAGCAAATTGCAAATCCGGCGCCTGCGAATTACGACCTTAATCCCGCCAGCCCCTTCCGGGCGCTCACGCAGGAGGTGTATGACATCAGTCGAACCATGGTGCCCGAGCAGTACGCCGTGGCCTACTTCTGGGCCTGCGACCAGACTGCCAGCAGCCAACCGGGGGGTACGCGTATCCCACCGGCAGGGCGTTGGATGAATATTGCAGGCTTGGTTTGCGAGCAACAACGCGTGCCTATGATCACCGCCCTGAAAGTGCAAACCATGCTGGCCCTGACCCTGGCCGATGCAACTATTGCCTGCTGGGAAGAAAAATACCGCGTACAACGCATCCGGCCTCAAACGGCCATTAACCAGATGATCGATGCCAACTGGCGTCCGGTACTCAATGCTCCGGCATGTCCGGCTGGTGCCGATCTGCAAAGTGTCGTTTCAGCGGCAGCAGCCGAAATTTTGAGCCGCACCCTGGGCGATAATATTCCGGTGGCAGATAATACCGAGGCGGCGTTTGGTGTGCCGACGCGTCAGTATCCGACGATTCGACTTGCTGCGGAAGAGGCAGCCTGGTCGGGCTTGTTCGGCGGGATTTCCTATCGGGATGACGTGCTTGCCGGGCAGCAAACCGGAAAAAAAGCGGCACAACTCATGTTGCAACGTTGGCCAGTGGGACAGTAGGTTGTGGGGGGTAAGTGAGGGGGTGACTGCCAGTCTAATGTCGTCAACTTAGTACTACTTTGTCACTTTAAAGTTGCCGCACCCGAAAAAACAAGTAATGTCGAATATCGAACGCCCAATGTCCAATTTCGAAGTAGTTTGATCCGAAGAAGGGATGAACTGGATAAACAAAATGCGAAAAAAGTGCTGTGCCCACAATCAAAACACTTCGAAATTGGACATTGGGCGTTCGATATTCGACATTCAATACCACAGTGTTTAAAGTAACAAAGTAGTATTAGCAAGTTGGAACGCGGATGCCGCGGATGTAAACAACGCGGATTGCCGCAGATTTTTTAAAAAAAATCAGTGTAAATCCGTGTTCCCGCTGAAAGCGGGATCGGCGTCATCCGCGTTCCATTGAAGAGTACACGCTAAGTTGACGACATTAGACTGCCAGTCACCGCCTCACTAGTAGAGCCACTTGTTTGTGAAGTTGTCGTTTCAATTTGTGGCAATATTCCCGGAGTGTTTATTTTGCATTCAAAACGCAACAGTTTCACCATGAACATACACCTGGCTTTTACGTCCGAAAATACCCGATTTGAAAAAATCCCTACCCGAATATTCGATACATCTGTTGATGCTTCCATTACCGTAGCCCGGGAAATTGCCGACCTGATCCGGGCAAAAGCCCGAAAAAAAGAGCAATGTGTATTGGGGTTGGCCACGGGCTCCACACCCACCAGTGTTTACGGCGAATTGGTCCGCCTGCACCAGGAGGAAGGGTTGAGTTTTCAAAATGTAGTGACGTTCAACCTGGACGAATACTACCCGATGCAGCCCAATGCATTACAGAGCTACGTCCGCTTTATGCAGGAGTACCTGTTCGATCACGTGGATATTTTGCCGGAAAACGTACACATCCCGGATGGAACCGTTCCGAAGGAAAAAGTAGCCGAATTTTGCGCTGCGTATGAAGCCAAAATTGAAGCCGTTGGCGGTTTGGATCTTCAAATTCTGGGCATTGGTCGCACGGGGCATATCGGCTTCAACGAACCCGGTTCCGGGCAGCAGTCGCGCACACGTCTGATCACACTCGACCACATTACGATCACGGATGCCGCCAGTGATTTTTTCGGCGAAGAAAATGTGCCGCGCAAAGCCATCACCATGGGTGTCGGCACCATCCTGGCGGCGCGCAAGGTGATCCTCATGGCTTGGGGCGAAGGCAAAGCAGCAATCATCCGGGAGGCGGTGGAAGGTGCTGTCTCCGACCACGTGCCCGCCACGTATCTGCAAAACCACGCTGATGCTACTGTGATCCTGGATCGCGCCTCGGCCGCCGAACTGACACGGGTGAAAACGCCCTGGCTGCTCGGTGGAATTCCCTGGGACCACATGCTCATTAAAAAAGCCGTGATCTGGCTTGCCATGAAACTGGAAACACCCATCCTCAAACTGACCAACCGCGATTACATGGACCATGGGATGGGGGATATCATCACCGAGTTCGATTCGGCTTACAACATCAATATCCGGGTGTTCAATGAACTGCAACGCACGATTACCGGA
The DNA here is from genome assembly GCA_020636075.1 of Lewinellaceae bacterium. GTDB lineage: Bacteria > Bacteroidota > Bacteroidia > Chitinophagales > Saprospiraceae > M3007. The sequence goes on from JACJYO010000006.1 coordinate 488,862, forward strand.
TGGCCGGGTGGCAAACCCGATGCGGATGATTCTACGCGCCCCGAGCGTGCCGACCCAGCCCAAAAACGCTGCATCATTTTCAGCCCGCACCCCGACGACGATGTGATCTCCATGGGGGGCACATTTATCCGCCTGGTCGACCAGGGCCATGAAGTGCACGTCGCCTACCAAACTTCCGGCAACATTGCGGTATTCGATGACGACGTGGTTCGTTTTGTCGACTTCGTGAATGACTTTCACAAGGCATTCGACCTGGAAAAAACGGTGACCAGTATGATGTTTGACGCCGTCAAACGCAAGGTTCAGGAAAAACAACCCGGGGAAGTGGACGCCGCTGAAGTGCAACGCATCAAGGGGCTCATCCGACGTACTGAAGCCAAAGCCGGCTGCCGTTACGTGGGCATCGACGATAGCCGGGCACATTTTCTCGACCTGCCTTTTTACGAAACCGGCAAGGTGAAAAAAAAGCCGCTGGGGGAAGAGGATATTCGGATCACCATCGACTTGCTCAACGCCATTCAGCCGCACCAGATTTATGCTGCGGGCGACCTTTCTGATCCGCATGGTACGCACCGGGTTTGCCTGGAAGCTATTTTTCGGGCCGTTGAGCAGCTGAAACAGGAAAACACACCCTGGCTGAAGGACTGCTACATCTGGCTCTACCGCGGCGCCTGGCAGGAATGGGAAATCGAAAATGTAGACATGGCTGTGCCGCTCAGTCCGGAAGAATTGCTGCGCAAACGCCGGGCAATTTTCAAGCACCAGTCGCAAAAAGACCGCCCCTTGTTTCCCGGCCACGATTCGCGCGAGTTTTGGCAACGCGCCGAATCGCGCAACAGCGGCACCGCCCGCCTGTACGATATGCTGGGTTTGCCGGAGTACGAGGCGATTGAGGCGTTTAAGCGGTATTATTTTTAATGTTTTGATTACATGATTGCAGATTACATGAATACATGATTTAAGAAGTAGTTCACCATCTCGGTACTGGCAAATCGTGGCATTTTGGTGAGAAGGTGGACACACTACGTATCCTTCTGCAATCATGTATTCATGTAATCTGCAATCATGTAATCAAATCCACATCTCTACTAAACCAACTCCAAGGTTGTATCAGCCAATGCAGGCACTTTATCCAAAGCCTGCTCCAGATCCCACCACAAATCCTCCACATTTTCCACACCTACCGATAGCCGCACCAGCGCGCCGGTAATGCCGAATGCTGCTTTTTCGGCCGGGTCGACACCGGCGTGTGTCATCGTGGCCGGGTGTTGTGCGAGCGATTCGGTGCTGCCCAGGCTGACAGCCAGTTTGACCAGTTTCAGGTGGTTCAGAAAGGCAAAGGCTTCGCGTTCACCGCCCTTCAGTTCAAAAGAAACCATGGCGCCGGGGGCATTGCATTGCCGCTGGTAAATTTCATAGGCTTCACCGTCTTCGGGGCAGAGCAGGCCGAGGTAGTGGACTTTGGCAATTTTCGGGTGTTGGGCCAGTCGCCCGGCGACGATCTGCGCATTTTCAGTTTGTTTTTCCATGCGGAGTTTCAATGTTTCCAGACTGCGCAACAGCAGCCACCCGGTGTGCGGGGCGATCATGTTGCCCAAAAAAGTGCGCAGTGTTTTCACCCGGGTGATGAGTTCGGCGGAGCCCAGGCAGGCGCCGGCAATCACGTCGCTGTGGCCGCCGATGTATTTGGTAGCGGAGTAGAGCACCAGATCGGCGCCATGCTGGAGCGGATGCTGCCAGAGCGGCCCCATATAGGTATTGTCGACGGTGACCAATGCACGGCGTTCGGGCGTGCTGAACTGGTCGGCTACCGAGCGACACATGGCGATGTCTACCAGGTCGTTTGTGGGATTGGCCGGTGTTTCGAGGTAGATCATGCCGAGCCGGTCTTTTTTGCCGGAGGCTTCAATGAGTTGCACTAACTCTTCGCGACTGGCATGGGGCCGGAAGCCGAGCACTTCAATGCCGAATTTGGTCAGTACATGGTGGACAAAGTGGCTCGTGCCACCATAAAGCGGGTTGCTGTACAGGAGCAGGTCGCCGGGTTGCAGAAACTCAAACAGCGCGGTCGAAATGGCCGACATGCCGCTTTCAAACACCGCGCAGGCTTCGGCGCCGTCCCAGAGTTTGAGGCGTTCTTCGAGAATTTCCATATCGGGGTTGTTGATCCGGCTGTAGATAAGGCCGGATTTTTCGTGGGCGCCTTTTTCGCGCAAGCCATAGGCTACTTCGAAAAAAGCCTTGCCTTCGTCGGCGGTGCGGAAGGCAAAAGTGGAGGTTTGAAAGATCGGGCATTTAACGGCGCCTTCCGACCATTCGGGCCGGTATCCGTGGGACATCATCAGGGTTTCGGGTTGAAATTTACGTTTCATAATCGTTGTTTTTTCCTTCAAATTTCCGTCAAATAGATTATTTGTCCAGTGATTTAGGTTACATTGGGAAATGAATCTTATTTACTGGTATTTTGCAGATTGTATACCTGATTTGATTGTTAAAACAGACCCGAAATGGAAAAAAATTCTACCCTTCCCGACGCGACAGACCGCGCTATTTTACAGCTCCTCCAGGAGGATGCATTTTTAACAACGAAGGAAATTGCCGCGCAAACCCAGCTCACCACCACGCCGGTATTTGAGCGGATCAAACGCCTGGAACGCGAGGGGTACATCGCGCGGTACACGGCTCTGCTCGACCGGCGAAAAATTGGTTTGACAATGCTCGTTTTTTGCGATGTATTGCTCAAGGAGCACAACCGTGAATACCTGCTGCGCTTTGAAGAATCGGTGGTGCGCCTGCCCGAGGTACTGGAGTGCCACCATGTGACCGGGGAATATGATTACCTGCTCAAAGTTGCCGTGCACGATATGGACGACTACCAGCAGTTTATCAAAGAAAAACTGGCCGTGTTGGAAAACATCGGGCGGGTGCAGAGCCATTTTGTGATGACGGAGGTGAAAAATTCGACGGTGTTGCCGGTGGGGGAGTAGCCATCAACTTAACAGACCAGAGGGGGTGTACTTTTCCAATTTTTCTTTTCCAATTTGACATTTCAAATTCATGAAACTTCCCCTATTGGGATCATCCTTTTGATTTGAAATGGCAAATTTGAAATTTGAACTTTGAAAAGTTGTACACCCCCTCTTGACCCTTAAGTTGATGGCTATAGCCGGTAGGGTAGTGAACAAACCAACAAATCCGAAATCTAGCTACCTTTACCGCAAAACAAATACGCTATGTTCCGCCTTTTAACTACCCTGTTATTTTTGGGCGCAGCCCAATTTCTGATTGCCCAAAGTGCTGATCTTTTTGTTCCCCGAAACATTGAGCGCGCCTATGTCAAAGGCACCCGAAGCGCCGACGGTAAACCCGGCCCCAACTATTGGCAAAACCGCGCCAGCTACGATATTCAAGTTAGCCTGGAGCCGAAAAAGCGCCTGGTGAGCGGCCAGGCAACGATTACCTACACCAACAACAGCCCGGATTCGCTTCCGGTTATCCGTTTCAAAATGCAACACGATGCCTACCGCAAAGGCAGTATGCGCGACGGTGATGTGGACCCTGCTGACATCGGTGAAGGAACCGTGATCCAGCGTCTGACGTACAACGGCCGCACGATAGGCAAAGACAAGCAACGCCGCCGCAACACTTTTCTGGATTTGCAACTCGGAAAAGGCGAAGCACTGGCTTCCGGCGCTTCAGCGACGATCACCGTCCAGTGGTCGTATACCATGCCTTCCGACAAGAATGCCACCCGGGAGTGCGTGTGCGACCCGACGACTTTTTTCATTGCCTATTGGTATCCGCAAATTGCGGTGTACGACGATTACAACGGCTGGGCCAGCACCCCCTACAGCGGCACGGTAGAATTTTACCACGATTTTTCTGATTATGATGTGACCATCAGCTTGCCCAAGGGATATATGGCCTGGGCCACCGGGGAATGGCAGAATCCGGGTGATTTGCTGGAAAAAACCTACCTCGACCGCTTTAACCAGGCGCATACTTCAAATGAAGTGGTCAAAGTGTTTACCGAAGCCGAACTCAAAGCCGGCGGTGTTTTCAAAAAAGCCAAACAGCACCGGTTTCACTACAAAGCCACCGATGTGCCCGATTTTACGTTTGCGGTCAGCGACCACTACAACTGGGATGCGACCTCTGTGGAAGTGGATGCTGCCACCGGGCGCCGAACTTTCGTGAGTGCAGCCTACGACACCAAATCGCCAGACTATCCCAAGGTAGCCCGCATCGCTGCCGATGGCATTCACCTGATGAGCACCTGGCTGCCGGGTTATCCATTTCCGTATCCTTGTATGACCGTATTTAACGGCAATGATGGTATGGAGTACCCTATGATGGTGAACGACGCCAGCGTAGGCGACCGCGACCCGACCAGCCTGACCGTGCACGAAGTGGCGCATACCTACTTTCCGTTCATGATGGGCATAAACGAGCAGGAGTATGCCTGGATGGATGAGGGCTGGGCCAGTTTTTTCGACGGTTTACTGGCCGACTCGCTTACCGGGCGCCAAACCGGTGGCGGCCGTGGCTACTCGTTTGCAGCGGGTACAGACACGGATGTTCCGCTGATGGTGCGTTCCAGTTTGCTGCGCGGCAGGGCGTATGGGATTGCCTCATACAGTCGTCCGCAAAATGCTTACCTGACCCTGCTCGACCAGTTGGGGTACGAAACCTTCCACCGGTGTATGGTGGCCTATATGGATCGCTGGAAAGGCAAACACCCGATACCTTATGATTTTTTCAACACCTGGAACGAAGTGTCGGGGCAGGATCTGAATTGGTTTTGGAAGCCCTGGTTTTTTGAATGGGGACATCCGGACCTGGGCGTGCAGTCGGTAGCCCGGCCGGAAGGCGGCGACCGGGATGTGATTGTTATTGAAAAAATAGGGGACATGCCGGTGCCGATTCATTTGGAGGTTACATATGACGATGGCTCCTCCGAAACAATCCATTTCAAAGCTTCAGTCTGGCAATCGGGGGAAACCATGTCCACCATTGAATGCCAAAAAGGAAAAACAGTAAAAAGTGTAAATATGGGGGACCGCAACATCCCCGATACCGACCGGAGGAACAATACGTGGAGCAAAGCGTAATTCCTGTTTATATTTGACGTTTAGAGAGCATGTTTGGGCTAAACAATAAATACCCAGCAATGCATAACCATCACAGACAATTTCCGCCCTATGAATACGAATAAGTTACTCAATTATGTGCTGATAGCAATTCTGGCCGGCCTGGTCGTGGTTTTAGTTTATAAAGCCTGCGAAAAGAAACAGGAGGAGGAGCGGTTTGCCCAGGAGAACGCGGAATTTCAGCAAACCCTGCGCGACTTCGGATACATTGAATCGGATACAGCCGGCAGTTCCTTTAGCGGGGATGACAATGCCTATACCGACCCGGCGCCGAATCAGCAGCCTACTGTGACCAAAGACGGCATCGAATACGAAACACCGCAACCCAAAACAACAACTACAAACCAGCCCAAAACCACGCAACCGGCTTCTCAACCGGCTAAAACTCCGATAACGCAACCAGTTCCAAAAACGGAAGCGCCCACAAAGGTTTCAACGTCTTCAACCTCCAGCGATGGACGTTATCGCGTTGTAGCCGGTACGTTTACCATTCTGGATGGTGCGCGCCGGGAAATGGAGCGCCTGATCAAAATGGGGTATCACGACGCTGAAGTTGGGAAATACAATCGTGGAAAATACGCTGTGGTCATCATTAAACGCACGGATAGTTTGAGTGCGGCGCGCCGTCTGGTTGATGAACTCAAACGGAAGGGTGTTGATGCCCGCGTAGTAGACCGGGACCGGAAGTAGTAAGGGCAGATTCAACAGGGCGCCACAGGTGTCGAGGTTCAATCTTCGAAACGGAGGTGTTTCACCGTTGCCCCACGGTTGATGAGTTGTTTCAGAGAATCCACACCGATATCCAGGTGGAGTTGGGCGAAGTTGGCCGTGACTTTCTGGTCGGAGACTTCGGTTTTGATGCCATCGTGCGTCATGGGCATATCGCTCACCAGCAGGAGGGCGCCGGCGGGCATCCGGTTCTTGAAGGCTGCCACAAAAATGGTGGCCGTTTCCATATCAATGGCATGGCAACGCAAGTCGATCAGGCGCCGCTTGAAATCGTCGCGGTGTTCCCAAACGCGTTTGTTCGTGGTGTACACCACGCCGGTCCAGTAGTCCTTTTCGTATTCCCGGATCGTCGTTGAAATTGCTTTTTGCAGCGCAAATGCCGGAAGCGCGGGTACTTCCGGGGGGAGGTAGTCGCTGCTGGTGCCCTCGCCACGGATTGCTGCGATGGGCAGGATCAGGTCGCCTACCTGGTTTTTTCCTGTTTTTACGCCACCGCATTTTCCCAAAAAAAGTACAGCGGCAGGGCTGATCACTTCCAGCAAGTCGATGATCAGGCCGGCATTGGGGCTGCCGATCCCAAAATTGATGATGGTTATATTCTCAGCAGTAGCGGCCTGCATGGGTTTATGCGTGCCATGTACTTCCACATTGTGTTTTTCAGCAAACATGCGCACGTAGTTTCCGAAATTGACCAGCAGGATATATTCGCCAAACTGTTCGAGCGGCATACCGGTGTAGCGGGGGAGCCAGTCTTTTATAATCCGGATTTTCGCTTCCTTTTCGCGGGTTTCCAGTTCCTGGGCGACGGCTTCGAGGTCTTCGGGGGTTATCGGGCGATTGGATGTTGTCATAGCCTGGAAATTTATGGTTGTGCGAATATCCTTTAAGATGCCGGGTTTCAAAAGATTCGGCGCCGTTGCATGACCCAATAGAGGAATCCGGTGAGCAGCGCCGTGAAGAGGATGGTAAGATAAAATGCCATAGGGCTATTCGGGATGCCGTTGGGGATATTCATTCCAAAAAACGATGAAATCAGCGTAGGCACCATGAGGACCACCGTGATGATGGTCAGCCGGTGGATGAAAACGTTCATGTTGTTCGAAATGATACTCGAATAGGCGTCCATTGTGCCGTTGAGGATGTTGGTATACACGTGCGACATGGACAGGGCCTGCGAATTGTCGATGATGATGTCTTCAAAAAGGTCGGTCAGATCTTCGTCGCCGTTGATGTGCAGAAAGTCCGTCCGTTTGACTTTCATTTTGAGCAATTCGTTGGAATTGAGGGAGTTTACAAAGTACACCAGGCTTTTTTCAATGGAAAGCAGCTGCTTGAGTTCGGCATTCCGGCTGGAATGCATGAGTTCTTTTTCGATGAGGTTTCGCCGCAGGTTGAGTTTTTTCAGGCAGGAAAGGAAATAGTACACGTTTTGCTCCATGACCTGCAGCACAAACCGTTTTTCATCGGAGGGGTTGAAGTTGCGCACTTTGCCCTCCAGGAAATTCGCCAATACAGGTGTTTCGAAGGCCGAAACGGTAATAATGTTTTCGATCGTCAGGATCATGCCGATCGGGGCAGTGATGAACACGGCTTCGTTTTCTGCTTCGGAGATTTCGTTAAGCACCGGGGTATTGACGAGAATAAAGCGCACATCTTCATCGCGTTCGTAGCGTGCGCGTTCGTCAAGATCCAATGAGTCGGTCAGGAAAACAGGGTCAAATTCGAGCCGGCGGGCAAATTCCTCCAGTTCGTCAGGAGCGAAGGGTGGGGTAAGGTTTACCCAACAACCCGGCTCCAGCTCGGGCAGTTCCACGAGCTTTCGTTTTTCGCGTGCATAATAACGGATCACAGTCCATTGATTGTCAGGTTCGTCATAAAAACAGTTTCAAGGGTGGTGCAAACTTACACCACGCCGGGCAGGCATCCAACACTTAATTCCGGTTATCTGCAAAAAACCGGAAAACAGAATTTTCATTAAAGTGCTGCATTGCCTGGTTAAGGTGATGCCTGTGCGGAAAGCGAACGGATATTTAGGCTATTGGTATATGCTGCCCGCCGGGGATAGTTTTTTGTTAAAACCTGACAAGAACGAAGGAAAAATTTCTATTATTGCACGATAAATAGCCACTCAAATTCTCTGTGGCCAAGCGCAGAAGACCGAATATCAAAGAACATTTTCGAATGCGTTTTTAATCCATCCTGATTAGTAGTCCCGCTTTGGCGCTTGTTTCATCTGTAACATCCCCTCGTTGAGCAGCCAATTGTACCAGTACGGCGCCAGGAAATGGCCCGTTTAATCCGTTTACAATAACTTTGTATGCAGCGCCTTTGCGCTTTATTGTATCTGCATTTTTAATAATCAGTTGCCGATCTCTTTCTCCGGCATTTTGAATACACTCAAACAAAATTCAGGCTTACACACTAAACCCATTTTGTATGTGCCTTTCTACTTCCCGCTTTTGTTTCCTATTGCCGTTCACGTGCCTCGTTGCTTTGGCACTACAGGCGCAAGACGCTGGTAACACCATATCCAAACCGGTTGTTATTGATGGTCACATGCAGCGTCATGTAATTTCAGCAAGTTCTGCACAACAGGTTTTGCAAATTGAAAATCTGATTCCAGGTGAAACGTATTCATTTACTGTTCCTACCGACCCGTCGCTGGACGGTTGTCAGCCTGGCGTTGAGGCTGTGACTATGGTGGCTGAAACCAGTATGTTCGACCCAAAGTCGCGCACATTTGTCTTTCAGGCTACGCAGGCGAGTATGCAATTTCGGTTGAACTATCCTTGCACCTGGGACCCGGAAAATCCGCCCCGGCATTATGTTTCGATTGTATGCAATAGTTGCTTGAAAAAAGACTTGAAATCCTATGCAGAATCGATGGCAGTGCTTGAGGTGCAGGGTGGCTCCAGTGCCCAATCGTTGGTTCAGGATGTGCTTATCGGCGGCGATTGCTTTGACGTCACCAATGTTACGTTTTCCGGAAATGGCGATCAAATCGGCACTTTTTCAAATGGCCTGACCAATATCGGTTTTAATACCGGGATCATAATGGCCACAGGCGGTATCAGCGTTGCGCCCGGCCCGAACGATCAGGATGGCGCCAGTGCGGGTTATGGGACGTCAACCCCAGACGGCGATTTGGGTACGCTCACCGGTGGTGCACTGTTCGATATGGCAAGTATTGAGTTTGATTTTACGCCGACGCAGTCGCCCCTCTCGTTCAACTTTGCCTTCGCCTCTGAAGAGTACTGTGAGTATGTAGGCACACAATACAACGATGTATTTGGATTTTTCATTTCCGGTCCGGGCATACCCGGTGGGCAGCAGAACATTGCCTTGATTCCGGCAACTACGATCCCGGTAGCAATCAACAACGTGAACCACTTGTCATACTCCGGTTTTTATGTAAACAACCAGCCAGCATCCAGTACCAACCTTTGTGGCCAGACGCCGGCCAGTGGCCCGGCGGTCAACGAGTTGCAATACGATGGTTTTACGCGGAAGTTCACGGCAATTGCCAATGTGCAGCCCTGTCAGACCTACCATATCAAATTGAAAATTGCCGATGTGGGCGATGGCGTTTGGGATTCTGCCGTATTCCTGAATGCAGGTTCATTTTCCGCTGGTGGTAATGTTTCTGTGGATTGGGTAGTCGATGGCAATCCGGATGATGACGATGTGGTTGAAGGCTGCGGCAATGCTCAATTGGTTTTCACGCGTATCGGCAATAACTTCAGTTTACCCTTAGCGGTACAATTTGCAGTTACGGGAACTGCAACCGCGGGCCTCGACTATTCTCCGATCCCTCCGGTAATCATTATTCCTGCCGGACAATCGCAATACACCTTGAATGTAAATATTTTGAATGATGCAATTCTGGAAGGTCTTGAAACGATCATTGTTACGCTGAACAATCCCTGTTCCTGCCTGAATCCGGAGGAAATACTTACCATTCTGGATTATGAGCCAATGGAAGTACTCGCCGATACTGTTACAATTTGTGGATCAGGTTTTGGTACCGTTTCGGTTAGTGCAACCGGCGGTGTTGAGCCTTATACCTACATGTGGCAAAACGGCGCGACAGACCCGGAGACCACTCTTTTTGTTGGCACCTCCACGAATGTGCGGGTAACAGTGACGGATGCTTGCGGCAAAACCAAAGTAGCTACGGCGCGCATTATCGTGAGCCCCAAACCGATCGCGCAACTATTCCCGCCGGCTCCTCAAATATGTGAAGTTGGCCAGGAGGCATTGCTCCGAGTCAATTTTATTGGAGTTGGCCCATTTATTCTGGAGTATACACTCAACGGGAACCCGCAACCTCCGATTTATGATATTACCGATAACCCCTACTTTATTTCTGTGAACCAACCGGGTTTGTATCAAATATTAAGTGTGACAGATTCTGCGGGGTGTCAGGGGAACGGCCAGGGGGTCTTGCAAGTGACGGTATCTACCCTCGATCTTACCGGTACAGCCACGAATATTCAGTGTGCCAGTTCGACCAATGGATCCATAAATACCACGGTCACCGGGGGGCAGGCTACGTATAACTATGCCTGGCAGGGACCGGTTCAAATTGGAAACAACCCCGATCCTATGAACTTGCCGGCAGGTACTTACACCGTAACGGTAACGGATAACTATGGGTGTACGGATACCCAACAGTTTAGCATTATTGCGCCTAATGCCCTCACTCCAACCATCGCGAGTGTGCAGGGTACCAATTGTGCAAACCCCAATATTGGAAGTATCAACCTGGAGGTCACTGGTGGATTCCCGAATTATATCTACAAATGGAGTAACACCTCCGGCGTGCAAGATCCCTCCGGGCTGCAGGCAGGAACCTATACGGTGACGGTAACAGACCAATCGGGTTGTACCACATCCACGGTTGCGGTTGTACCCGGCGACTTCACCCCTCCTGTCGCTTCTGCTACAGTTAATAATGTGCTGACGTGCACTGTTACTACGGTTTCGCTGGATGGCAGCGGCTCCTCTGCCGGTCCGAATTTTTCGTATCAATGGACTGCCAGTCCCGGAAATATTGTCAGCGGTGGAACAAGCCTGAATCCGGTGGTCAATCAGGCGGGTAATTATATTTTAAAAGTGACCAATGCCACCAATGGCTGTACTTCTTTTGATACCGTTGCCGTTCAGGCGCAAACAACCTTACCTACCGCTGAAGCGGGTGCTCCTCAAATGATCACTTGCGCGGTAACCAACGCTACCCTGGATGGTACGGGTTCATCAACCGGGCCTGATTTTACGTATTCCTGGAGTGCAGGACCGGGCGGTGTACTCATAAGTGGAGGGGCTACCCTGACGCCTGTGGTGTCTACAGCCGGTACCTATACGTTGCTCGTTACCAACACTACTACGGGGTGTACCCAAACGGATAACGTAACAGTTTCGCTGAATAACAACCCTCCAACGGCTGCGATTGCACCGCCGGGAATCCTGACGTGTACCGTTTCTCAGGTCACGCTGAATGGCAGTGCCACACCCGCCGGAGGGACTTATTCTTACCAATGGAGTACGATAAACGGCAACATTCAATCCGGCCAGGCCAGCGCCAATGCCATTGTAACCGAACAGGGCAATTACACATTGATCGTTACAAATACACAAAACGGTTGTACCGACGATGCCACGGTATTTGTGGATCTGGACTTTACCGATCCATCGGCGATTGTCGTGGTAAATGATCAGATTACTTGTGCCAATCCGACTGTAACAATTAATGCTGCAGCATCTTCCAACGGACCGGGGTATAGTTTTCTCTGGTTAACGTCGGGTGGTGGAAATATTCAAAGCGGTGCAAATACGCTTACGCCGGTGGTGAACACGCCGGGATTTTATTCTCTGCTGGTTACCAACTTAGTGAACAACTGTACGGCTTCTGCCTCGGTACAGGTGACGCAAAATACCATCCCGCCGGTTGTTAACCCGGGCTCACCCGGCACATTGAATTGCAACATCACGCAACTCCCGCTGGGGGATTCTACTACAATTGTGCTACCCAATGTGACTTACCAGTGGTCCTTTACCGCAGGGGGGAACATTGTTGGAAGTAACACTACGCCTGGAATATGGGTCAACCAACCAGCGTTGTACACCTTGTTGGTTACAAACACCCAAAATGGATGTACTTCGACCGGATCGGTTCAGGTTGCCCAAAATATTATAGCGCCTAAAGCAGTGGTCGCCACGCCGGCTCAAATAAACTGCCAGACGCCAACCGTACAGCTGAATGGCGCCGGCTCAAGTTCGGGCGCCAACTATAATTACCAGTGGACGACACCAAATGGTACTATTGCAGCGGGAGCGGCAACGCTTACGCCAACAATTACCACATCCGGTACCTACACTTTGGTAGTGACAAATACACAAAATGGTTGCACTACCAGTGCCTCAGCCACGGTGACGGAAAACCTGACGCCGCCAACGGTGGCTGTTGCGCCTCCGGCCTTAATTACCTGCTTCCAGCCGCAGCAAACCCTGAATGCAACCGGTACCAGTACCGGACCTGATTTTCAGTATCAATGGGGCACGCAAAACGGCCAGATTTTGTTTGGAGCGACTACATTACAACCGACTATCGGCTTGAGCGGAACCTATAACCTTGTAGTAACCAATACCAGCAACAGTTGTACGGCAAGCACTACGGTAGTGGTCTCTTCCGATGTAACACCTCCTGTTTCCAATGCCGGGCTAACCCAAACGTTGAACTGTACCAATCCATCGTTGGCATTGAATGGCAGTGGGTCCAGCCAGGGGCAAAACTTTACATATCAGTGGACTGCCATAAATGGCGGCAACTTGCTTCCTCCGACAAACATCATGAATCCGGCGGTGGATGAACCGGGTACATATCAATTAATTGTCACCAACACTCAAAACGGGTGTACCAGCGCATCATCCGTCCAAATCCTGGAGGATGATACCGATCCTGTCGTGCAAATTGTTACACCGGGTATTCTGAATTGTATCAGCAATCAAATTACCGTAAATGCATCGGGTTCCAGTACAGGGAATAATTTCTCTTATGTTTGGACTGGCCCCGGCATCGTATCGGGTGGCAATTCCCTCAACCCGACGGTGAACCAACCCGGAAACTATATACTGCAGATCACCAACAGCGACAATGGTTGTACTTCGCAAAAGCAAGTGGCCGTTGTGCAGGATATCGTTAATCCTGTTGCCGATGCCGGTGCCGATAATATTTTGAATTGTTACCAGCCGCAATTGTTGCTTGGCGGCAGCGGCAGTTCGACAGGCCCGCAATTTAGTTACAGCTGGACCGGTTTGGGCATTGTTTCCGGTGGCAACTCGGCTACACCTGTTGTCGATCAACCCGGATTATATACTTTGGTGATTACCAATGTTGACAATGGATGTACGGCTACGGATAATGTCAACCTGACAATTGACCAGGATAGCCCTCAGGCCTCGGCCGGTCCGGGCTTTCAACTGACCTGTACTGAAACCAGTTATATCCTGAACCCGAATGCCAGCCAGGGACCGAATTTTACCTATAACTGGGAAACCAATACCGGTAATTTCCTTTCGGCCTCAAATATTTTGAATCCGGAAGTGAACGGCGCCGGTTTCTATTTCCTGACGGTAACCAATACCATCAATGGTTGTACCGCAATAGACCAGGTGCAAGTCACGCAATCGGCAGAGTTTCCAACCGCTGATGCCGGCACTTCTAATGTCCTGACTTGTGCGGTGACGGCGCTTAACCTGAACGGTGGCAATTCCAGTACCGGTAATGAATTTTCCTATCTCTGGACGACAACAAACGGCAACATTGTCAACGGTGTTAACACGCTCAATCCGACTGTTGATCAACCTGGCACCTATCAGCTGGCAGTTACCAACGTCAACAATAGTTGTATTTCCTATTCCAGTGTGGTCATCAATCAGAATATCACACCACCTGCCGTAGAAGCGGGGAATCCGCAAACGCTGACCTGTACGCTCGACGCAATTACATTGCAAGGACAGGTAAGCACCAATGGCAACTTTATTTACAATTGGCAAACACAAGACGGTGTTATTGTGAGCGGTGCGAACACGCTGAGCCCATCGGTAAGCGCTGTAGGTACTTATCTGTTTACCGTTACGAATACGATAAACGGTTGTACTGCTTCCGATGCTGTCGATGTGCTGGTCGATCAGAATGCCCCGTCCATTACCCTTGCCGATCCGGCGATTCTGACTTGTCTGGTTACCCAAACCAACCTCAATGCTGCCGGGTCGTCTACCGGAAATATCCAGTACAACTGGACCACTTCGGATGGTAATTTCACTAACCTGAATGACCCGTTGAATCCTGCGGTGAATAAGCCGGGAACTTACACGTTTACCATTACAAACCTCGACAATGGTTGCACGGCAACCCAGGATATTTTGGTGGAGCAAGACATCGTTCACCCTGTTGCCGAAGCTGGCAACACTCAAACGCTGACTTGTGCACTGACCACGTTAAACCTCAATGGCACCGCTTCGAGCCAAAACGGGCAGTATTTCTACGAATGGACAACACCCAACGGGGCGATTATTGCGGGTGCAAATTCACTTACTCCAACGATATCCGCTCCGGGTGCCTATGCCTTGTTTGTACAAAATACGGAGAATGGCTGTACCGCTACTGATCAGGTACAGGTGGCTATTGATGTGGTGGAACCGACGATCGTAATCGCACAGGCACCGCAACTGACCTGTGCTGTACAGCAGGTGCCCCTCAATGCTACCGGCACGTCGGCAGGACCAAATTTCTCCTATTCCTGGTCGACGTCCAATGGCAATATCGTTGGTAACGCAAATGCCATCCAGGCTCAAGTCAATGCTCCCGGCCAGTACACCCTTACCGTGTTGAATAATGCGAATGGCTGTTCAAGCACGAGCAGTGCTCAAGTAAGCCAGAACGTAGTACTGCCCAATGCCGAGGCCGGGCCGCCATTCACGTTGACCTGTTCGGTGGACAAGGTTAATTTGCAGGCATTTGCCTCTACAGGGCAACAGTTCAGCTATGCCTGGAGTACTGCAAATGGCCAAATCGTCTCAGGCGCCAATACGCTTGCCCCGCAGGTAAACCAGGCCGGTATTTACATGCTTCAGGTTACCAATAATAACACGGGCTGTACGCAGACGGATAACGTAGAAGTGTTCCTGGAGACAAATGTGCCGACGGATTTCGTGTTTGATTTGAAGAAACCATCTTGCCACGATAACGACGGATTATTCACGTTCCAGGAAGTAAAAGGCGGCTATGGTCCATATCTGTATTCGATCGATAATGGCCATTCATTCAACACTACCGTCGACTTTGGTAACATTACACCGGGCTCGTATGACCTCCTGATCCAGGATGCCAATGGCTGTGAGTTTCACAAAAAGGTGATCGTGCCGAAAGCACCGGATCCCTCCATTAGCATTGCACCGGAATTTGATATCGAATTGGGTGATTCACTGCAACTGGAGGCCGTGTTGCCCTTTGGTTATTCCTTTGCGCTGATTGACTCCGTTATTTGGACACCCCTGGACGGTCTTACCTTTACCGGCACAGATATTTTCAGCCTGCTGAAACCAATTGCCAAGCCGTTTAAACCTACCGAGTACACCGTAACCATCGTAAGCAAAGATGGCTGCAGGGCCGAAGACCGCGTACTTATCCGCGTCGACAATGAGCCACATATTTACATCCCCAACGCTTTCTCTCCCTGGGATGAAAACGGTGAAAATGATGTGGTGCTGATCTTTGCCGACGGTGATCAGGTGCTTCGTGTGCGGTCTTTCCAGATCTTTGACCGCTGGGGTAATATGGTCTTCCGCGATCAAAATTTCCAGCCGAATGACAAGCGGCACGGCTGGGATGGCTACCACGACAACAAATTGATGACACCGGCAGTGTTTGTGTATTACGCCGAGATCGACCTGATCGACGGCCGCACCCTGCTGTACAAAGGCGACATTACCCTGGTCCGGTAAATCCCCGAACCAGCAAACAATCTTCCTATAGTGATACGCCACATCGGTATTCCGGTGTGGCGTTTTTGATTTTCCCAACGCCAATTTTTCTTTTCCAAGATGAAATCGAAACTTCTTTAGACGTTATTCGCCCAAATCCAAAACTTCCCGGATTTTTGCCCCATGAGCACTTTCCAACAAAAAACAGAGGCCTTCGGGCGTCTCCTGAAGATCATGGACGACCTGCGGGAAAAATGTCCCTGGGACCGGAAGCAAACTCTCGAATCATTGCGCAACCTCACGATCGAGGAAACCTACGAACTAGCCGACGCCATTCTCGACGATGACTTGCCAGGCGTAAAGGAAGAAATCGGCGACCTGATGCTGCACATGGTTTTTTATGCTAAAATTGGTGAAGAAAAAGGCGCTTTCGACGTGGCTGATGCCCTGCATGCCATTTGTGAAAAACTGATCGCCCGGCACCCGCATATCTACGGCGATGTGCAGGTAGCCGATGAAGCCGAGGTAAAACGCAACTGGGAACAACTCAAATTGAAAGAAGGGAAAAAATCCCTGCTGGCGGGGGTACCCCGCAGTCTACCGGCCATGGTGAAGGCCTATCGGATGCAGGAAAAAACCAAACAGGTGGGTTTTGAATGGGAAACAACGGATCAGGTATGGGCCAAGGTGGAAGAGGAAATTGGGGAGTTGCAAGAGAATGTTCAAACACAGGCGCCGCAGGAAAAAATTGAGGAGGAATTCGGCGATGTGCTTTTTTCCCTGGTCAATTATGCTCGCTTTATCGGGGTAGACCCGGAAACGGCCCTGGAACGGGTAAATCGCAAGTTTAAGTCCCGCTTCGAATATATCGAAGCCAATGCCGGGCGGCCTTTGCAAGAAATGAGTTTGGCGGAAATGGATGGGTTGTGGAAGCAGGCAAAAAAGTTGGAGTAGTTTCCAGGTTGAAAACCTGGGTTTGGATGGTCACTTTGACGCTCCTGAAATTTTATTCGGAATTGCCGCCGGAATTCCCCGCCATTTAAAACTTTTGAGTGTCAACCCTTTGCACCTTCAAACTTCCGGTGTACTTTTGCGCCGGCTAAAACCGGACGGATAGGCAAAAACTGCCGTTTGACCCTCAGAAGTTCGGCCTTGGTCAATCACTCAATCACTTAACTATTCCATTAAAATGGCAGTTTACTATTCAAAGGAAAAAATCGCCGAAATCACCAAAGAATACGGCAAGGACGCAAAAGACACGGGCAATGTTGAAGTACAGGTTGCCCTGTTGACCTATCAGATCGACGGTTTGTCGAGCCACCTTCGTGCAAACCCGAAGGACCACTCTACCCGCCGTTCGCTGTTGCACAAAGTTGCCCAGCGTAAAGCCCTGTTAGGCTACTATGCGAAGAAAGACATTTTCAAATACCGCGCACTGATCGAGAAACTCGGCTTGCGTAAGTAATCCCGGGCGGGGTTGGGCAGGATTTTTAACCTGCTCAACCCCGCTTTTATTTGCCCTTTAAAACCAACGACATGCCCACCTGATCATTCTGTTTCGCTCCGCGAAATTTCAAGATATACAGTGTTGTTTTTCAAGTTGCGCGTACACCCGCCTCCTTGCCGTCCCCAAGGTTAGTAAGCAACACAAACAGATTAATTACAAACGTTCTTTAATTTAATAACCGCACCTGGAATGGCGCCAGTGTTCAAACGCTGGTACCCCACTGGCTGGTTCAGAAACGGGGAATTGTTTCCCCCACACAAAGACACAGGCGATTCGAATATGGATTGCGGAATTCGGATTCCGGATTGGTTCATCATCCTGCATGATTCATAGATGAGGATTTCAATGCAAATTCTAAATTGGCACTGAATTGTCATTTTATCAAAAGGCAAATCAATCTGCAATTCGCAATCCGTAATCCGTAATTTTTCCTCCCTGCATCTTTGTGTGTATTTTCGGTTTCCGATTGGCCAGCACGAACACCCTGTTTTCTTGATCAGGATGTAGGCGAAAATGCGTTATTGCGCATGCTGTTCCCCGGTGCATAAATGTTAATTTTTATGGGAAAACAAATCCCGCTCCGTACCACCTTCTCCTTGCCGGATGGCCGCGAGATAGCGCTGGAAACGGGCAAACTCGCCACGCAGGCCGACGGTAGCGTCGTCGTGCGCATGGGCAACACCATGCTGATCGCAACGGTTGTCAGTGCCCGCAAAGCCAAGGAGGGGCAGCCCTTCTTTCCACTCTCCGTTGATTACCAGGAAAAATTTGCTTCTGCCGGACGTATTCCGGGCAACTTCTTTCGCCGGGAAGCCCGCCTTTCTGACTATGAGATTTTGATCAGCCGCCTTGTCGACCGGGCCTTACGCCCGCTTTTTCCAGATGGCTACATGAATGAAACCCAGGTAATCATTAACCTGATTTCGGCCGACAAAGACGTACTGCCCGATGCATTGGCAGGCTTGGCCTGCTCTGCTGCTATTGCTACCAGCGATATTCCGGTAGAGGCCCTGTTCTCCGAAGTACGGGTTGCCCGGGTAGATGGTCAGATGGTGATCAATCCGGACCGCACACAGCTGGAACGCGCTGATATGGACTTCATCGTTGCCGCTACCAAGAACGATATTACCATGGTAGAGGGTGAGGCCAATGAATGCCAGGAGCACGACCTGATCGAAGCGCTGAAATTGGCTCACGAAGTTATTCGCGTGCAAATTGAAGCCCAGGAGCGTTTGGCCGAGCTGGTCGGCGAAAAAGCCCTGGTTAAGCGGCCTTTGCCGGAAATCCTGGAAAATGAAGACCTGAAAACGCTGGTTGAAAAGCATTGCAAAGACGATATCTATGCGCTTGCACGCAGTGCCAGCGACAAAGCAACGCGCAAGGACACGCTGGAAGCGCTCAAGGAACGCCTGATCGAAACGCTGACGACAGAGTTTGGCGAAGAATTTATGGAAGAATGGGGCGCCCTGGCGGAGAAGTATTTCGACAAGCTTAAAAAATACGTTATCCGGGATGTTGTCCTTTCCGAAGGCAAACGCCTCGACGGCCGGAAAAGCAACGAGGTTCGACCGATTTGGTGCGAAGTGGACTACCTGCCCTCCGCCCACGGCTCTGCCATTTTTAACCGTGGCGAAACCCAGTCGCTCACCTCGCTTACACTGGGAACCAAGCAGGATCAGGCCCTGATCGACAATGCCCTCAAATCGTACGACGACAATTTCATCCTGCATTACAACTTCCCGCCCTATTCGGTGGGTGAAGTAAAACCAATGCGCGGACCCGGTCGGCGGGAGGTTGGACACGCGAATCTCGCCGGACGTTCGATTCGCAAACTGATGCCGGACAATTTTGCCTATACCGTCCGGATTGTTTCGGACATTCTCGAGTCGAACGGCTCCTCGTCCATGGCAACAGTTTGCGCGGGTTCATTGGCACTCATGGATGGCGGTGTTCCGCTTAAGGCGCCTATCGCAGGTATTGCCATGGGTTGCATTGCTGATGAGAACAAACGCGTGGCTGTATTATCTGATATCCTTGGCGACGAGGATGCGTTGGGTGATATGGACTTCAAAGTGACCGGTACCGTAAACGGTATTTGTGGCACCCAGATGGATATCAAAATTGACGGGATGCCCTACGAACTGCTGGAAAAAGCGCTGATGCAGGCCCGCGAAGGCCGTTTGCATATTCTCGGTGAAATGGCCAAGGCGCTTGCCGGGCCGCGCGAAGACCTCAAACCCCACGCACCGCGTATGGTTGAGTTCCGCATCGACCGTGACTACATTGGTGCAGTTATCGGACCTGGTGGTAAAGTTATTCAGGAATTACAGCGCCAAACCGGCACGACCATCAGCATTGATGAAGATGAACAAGGCGGTATCGTCGCTATTTTTGGGCCGGACAAAACAGCCCTGGACGCTGCCAACGATATGATCCAGGACATCGTGTTTGTGCCGACACCCGGCGATATCTACGACGGCGTGGTGGAACGTGTGGAAGACTATGGCGCCTTTGTCAAATTCAAGGGCAAGAGCGGCCTCCTGCACGTGTCGGAAATCAGCTATGAGCGTGTGGAAAATGTATCCGACCTGTACAAAGTTGGTGACAAAGTCAAAGTACAACTGTTGGAAAACGATCCCAAAACCGGTAAACTCCGCCTTTCGGTGAAATCCATGTTGCCCAAACCGGAAGGTTACGTCGAGCGCTCCTCCGGCGGCGGTGGCGGTAATCGCGGCGGTGGCGGCGGTGGATTCCGCGGCGGCGGCCGTGACCGTGATCGCGGTGGCGATCGTCGGGGTGGCGACCGTGATCGCGGCGGCCGTGATCGCGACCGTCGGGATGGCGGTGGACATCGCGGCGGCGGTGACCGCAGGGGCTAGTCTTTATTTTTTTTGAAAATAAAATCCCGGTGCAGCATCAAGTTGCACCGGGATTGTTTT
The DNA here is from genome assembly GCA_020636075.1 of Lewinellaceae bacterium. GTDB lineage: Bacteria > Bacteroidota > Bacteroidia > Chitinophagales > Saprospiraceae > M3007. The sequence goes on from JACJYO010000006.1 coordinate 509,171, forward strand.
TTGAACTACACTGGGTGAAAACCTGCTCTACTTATTCTCTTTCGGCGCGTCGTTGTTCCAGATATCCCGGATGCACACATACTTGCTGTCCCGTTTTTCAAAGATGGATATGTATTTTCCTGTTTTTTTGTCTCCGGCAGCAGTTGTGTACATACTTTTCCCAACTTCAATTACATAATTCCCGGCAGCCATAACCTCCCGTACCTCAAAAGCAATGGTTCCTCCCGTTGTATCGCTGGCCATATCCTTTTTTATCCGTTCAAGGATGGCTTCTTTTCCTACAGCCTCTGGTTGATCGTTTGGCATATTCACAGCATCGTCGGAGTAATATGGCAAGACCGCATTGGCATCTTTTGCATTTTCTGCGGCAGCATAGGCGTCTTCCATCGCCTGGATTTCAGTTTTAATTTGTGCCAAATCGGGTGCGGCTTCTTTTTCGGCAGGCGGCGCCGAGCAGGCATAGGCGCCAAGGAGCGCCAGGGACAAGAGCAAAACAATTGGAAGGATTTTCATAATACTTGGTTTTAAACGTGAAAGAAAAATTGGACATCATCTGTTCTAAAACCAAAGGCAATGGCTTTCAAAAGGTGCTTCGGATTAGTTGTTTTTCAAAAAAGGCGGCTTTTTCAAATAGGTCAATGCACGCCAGCCCCATTCCACCGGACCAAAATAAAAATACCGCAACCAGAGTGGACTCAACACCAGCTGTAAAGCCCAGATGCCAAAAACAAGGTAATACAACTCGTGGCGTTGCCATTTCCCAAATTGGGCAAACAGCACAAATACTGTCGTGGTGATCACCGTGTGCATGATGTAATTCGTAAGTGCCATCCGGCCGACTGCCGCTAGTGCGCGTTGCAAAAAGCGCAGGGCACCTGATTTGCAAAACAACATGATCAGCCCTATGTGCCCTGCCGTGGTGAACAGCCTGCCGAGGTCATAGGTGAGATATGTTTTTTGGGTTGCCATCAAATCGAAATTATTGTTCAGAATAGTGCTGGTTTCGTACCAGTTTACCGAAAGTCCGACTGCGTACCCAACAAGTACCATCAAGCCGTAAAACCGGAAAGAGCGTTCAGCCTGAAAAATTCGCCAACCTAAAAGAGCCATACCGAGCAGCATCATGCCCAGTACGTCGAAGTAATCGTACCGGTAATGCCCTTCGCTTTGCCAATGAAATGTTTCGGCTGCACGCACTTTCATCGCTTCAAAATAGCCGCCTTGTTGCTTCGACGTTACCTCCGCCAGGTCTTCTGCGGAAGGTTTCGCATGTTTAAGTTTTTCATTCCAGTCGTCCAGGCTCGTTTGCAAATCTTTGGAGGGCTTTTCGCCGCGGTCGATAGCTGCCTGTGCCGTTTGTGCTTTGGCATAGGTATCTTCAGAATTCCGTATCTCAAAAAAGCCCCAAACAGAACCTGCCAGCAGCAATCCCAAGCCAATGGCAAACAGATTTTTGGGCGCCATGTGCCGGAATGGAAACAGGAACATACCCATAAGGCCATAGGCATATAGGATTTCACCGGGCCAAAGCAAAATATAGGCGTGAACCAGACCAAAAACAAACAACCAGATCGTTCGGCGGTACCAGCTGTCGGCTACTGGCAGGCCAATACCCATCGTTTCTTTTTTGCTGGTAAACAAAATAACCCCGGCGCCGAAAAGCATGGAAAACATGCCGCGCATGGTACCTTCAAACAACATGTTGGTAGTGATCCAGGCTTTCAGGTCCCAGCCCGTAGCGCCGCCGGCAACGGAGGGGTCCGAATACGCTTGCTCGGGCAAACCCATGCCGGTGATATTCATCAACAAAATGCCGAACAGGGCGACGCCCCGGATCACGTCTACGGAACTAATGCGCTGGTCTTCGGGAGTGGGTTGGAATGCGGCTGTCGGTGTGGGAATAGAGGGATCTTGTTTTTTATTCATTGAAATTCATTTGGTTAAAATGCCAGATGGCCAAAGTGGATATTGAAAAGAGGGAAATGCTGCATTTTGCAGTCAGAAATATCCTAAGAATCTGGCAATTGAAGAATTAAATTTCATGACGCTATATCCAGGTAACGTTTCCTGTTTCCCAAAAACATACTCATCCATGCAGGTAATTCAGCAGGAGCCCTATTTTTGCCCACCTCTAATCGATTCACAACCCTGCCATCCCATGCGAATACTGCTACTCCTGTTATTTTGTGCATCCATTGCGCGTGCTCAGGTAACTCTTGTCCGGGAAGCACCCAACGATAGCTTTGATCTGGGCTGTTCCACTTGCCGCTTGGAGGTAACTGAACTGGCGATCACCCGCGGCCAGCATGCCATCCCGATGAATATGAAAAAGCCGGTGTCTGTAAACCTGCTCATGTGGCGCTATTACGACAATATTGTTCAAAAAGAGGTGCTGATGGTCGATGAACCCTTCTGGACAACCGGCGTGCAACTGATCGACGAAGTTCCGGACGACGCCTTGCTTTCCATTCATTTGAACCTGAGTTGGATCGATTCAACCGGGCAGACACACAAATTTTACCTCGTGTTGGCCGGTCTGAGTAGACAGGATTTTACCCGGCTTCCTGTAGAAACAACCTATGACCCCGACACCTATGCACCATACCGTTTTGCTGCGATCGGCCAGATCATGTTGGAAAATGATGAATGGGAAACCTATGACAGTTTTGAGGGCAGTTGTTTTTTAAACCAGATTGACCTGAAAAAGCGCACCATTTCCGGCACTTTCGAGTTTGTCGCCAACCGGATCGGTATGGAAAAACTGGGTATTTTTTCAAACGGGAAATTCAGCCGTTAAACCGAGCGTTTGTTTTTTGACAAAAAGACTACCTTCGGGAACCCGTTAAATCCTTGATAATGAAGGAACATACGCTGCAATGTACGTTTAAACAGTACGAATCGGAGGCTGAACTCGAAGCGCAAGATCGCGCGCTGCTCGAGCGTGCCCGCCAGGCGCTGGAAAACGCCTATGCCCCGTATTCCAATTTTAAAGTTGGTGTGGCGCTCCAAATGGCCAATGGTGAAACGCTCGGCGGCAGCAACTATGAAAATGCAGCTTACCCGCTCTGTATTTGTGCCGAACAGTCGACGTTGGCTGCTGCTGCCAGCAGGTTTCCGGGTATTGCCGTGAAAGCACTGGCTATTGTGGTAAAAAGCCCGCACAAGGTGGTGGATAGCCCCGCGGCGCCCTGTGGCGGCTGCCGGCAGGTTATTTGTGAGGCTGAAGACCGGACCGGACAGGCTATTCGGATTATCTTGCAGGGAGAAGTCGGGCCCGTGTATATATTTGAAAAAGGAGCAGACCTGCTGCCTTTGGCTTTTGGTGCCGGATACCTGTAGCCGGGGTTGCTGTCAATTTTGATCGCTTCTAAATTGCTCCATTCTTTAAAACCAACATATGCCTGTAGCTATTCCCATGTAGTACTTTTGTTGCTGCATCAGCTTTTTGCTTTCTTTGCACAGCAAGAAAACTTCACTATCGCTTATAACTCATCACTACGAAAATGAGTTGGTTCTCCAAATTTATTACGTCTTCCATTGGCCAAAAGGTTGTCATGTCTTTGACAGGGCTTTTTCTCACGCTTTTTCTGGCAGTGCATCTGTTGGGTAATTTGCAATTGTTGCAAGACGATGGCGGCGAGGCCTTCAACGTGTACGCCTATTTTATGACCCACAATCCCCTGATCAAAACGATTTCCTATGTGCTGTATGCTTCCATTCTGTTGCATGCCATCCAGGGTATTCTGATCTGGCGCAGCAATAAAGCGGCGCGTGGAACCCATCGTTATGCCGTAAACCACGTGCGCAGCACCGAACGTGCTTCGCGAAACATGGCCTGGATCGGGATCGTCATTTTTGTATTCATCCTATTGCACCTGTACCAGTTCTGGTTTCAGATGCATTGGGGTAACCTGGTTTATGTGGAATACGATGGGTATACCCACCCGGTCAAAGACCTGTATGTGCTGGTTGCCGATTCCTATAAAAATTTGGGCTTTGTGGTGTTTTATGTGATCTCTATGGGGGTGGTTGGTTTTCACCTGTGGCACGGCTTCTGGTCGCTGTTTCAAACCATAGGGCTCAACCACTCCAAATACACCCCGCTCATTAAAGGTATTGGTGGTGCCTACGCGGTAGTAGTGCCGCTGCTCTTTGCGGTAATTCCGGTAGTGATGTATCTTAAAAGTTAAAAAGTTGGAGGGTTAGAAAGCTTTCATCCACCCAGAATAATTTAAACCTTCTAACCAGAAACCCTCTAACCGGTAACCTTTCAGTTTAAAGAAAAAACAGGCAGTAATGGCTTCTAAAAATAAACTCAATTCCAACACACCGGACGGTCCGGTAACGGAAAAATGGGAAAACTACAAAGGGCACGTTCCGCTCGTGGCGCCGAATAACAAGCGCCGGATCGATGTGATTATCATTGGTTCAGGTCTTGCAGGTGCCTCGGCAGCAGCTTCCCTGGGTGAGTTGGGCTACAATGTGAAAGTGTTTACATTTCACGACAGCCCGCGCCGGGCGCACTCCATTGCTGCGCAGGGCGGGATCAATGCCGCTAAAAACTACAGCAACGACGGTGACTCGGTGTACCGTCTTTTTTATGATACGATCAAAGGTGGCGACTACCGTGCCCGTGAAGCCAACGTACACCGCCTGGCGGAGGTTTCCACGGAGATTATCGACCAGTGTGTTGCACAAGGAGTACCGTTTGCCCGGGAGTACGGAGGCTTGTTGGAGAACCGCTCTTTTGGCGGTGTTCAGGTGTCGCGTACTTTTTATGCCCGCGGCCAAACCGGCCAGCAGCTGCTTATCGGTGCCTACCAGGCCCTCAGCCGCCAGATCGCTCTGGGCTCCGTCAAAATGTACAACCGCCACGAAATGCTCGATGTGGTGGTTATCGATGGCCAGTGTCGTGGCGTTATCGTGCGCAACTTGCTGACCGGCCAACTGGAGCGCCACGGCGCACATGCCGTCGTACTTTGCACCGGCGGCTATGGCAACGTTTTTTACCTGAGCACCAATGCCATGCTGTGCAACACGACCGCTGCCTGGCGTGCGCACCGGCGCGGCGCCTATTTCGGCAACCCTTGCTACACACAGATTCACCCAACATGTATCCCGGTTTCTGGCGACTACCAGTCAAAACTGACCCTCATGTCGGAGTCGCTGCGTAACGACGGACGTTGCTGGGTACCCTTGCACAGCGACGATGTCAAGAAACACCCCAATGATATTCCTGAAAATGCACGCGATTATTACCTCGAACGCCGCTACCCGGCTTTCGGCAACCTGGTGCCCCGCGACATTGCCAGTCGTGCCGCAAAAACGGAATGCGACAACGGCAAGGGCGTAGGCCCCACCGGTTTGGCGGTCTATCTCGATTTCGCAGATGCCATCAAACGCCTGGGCAAAAGCACCGTCGAAGCCCGCTACGGCAACCTGTTCGAGATGTATGAAAAAATTACAGGCGACAACCCCTATGAAGTGCCCATGCGGATTTACCCGGCCGTGCACTACACCATGGGCGGCCTTTGGGTCGACTATGAACTGATGACAACCATTCCTGGCCTGTATGCTGCCGGCGAAGCCAATTTCAGCGATCACGGCGCCAACCGTCTCGGCGCCTCCGCCCTTATGCAGGGCCTGGCCGATGGCTATTTTGTGTTGCCGTACACGATTGGCGCTTATTTGAGCAAGGAAATCCGTACAGGTCCGATCTCAACCAACACACCGGAGTTTGACAAAGTGGAAAAAGACGTGCTCGACCGTATTCATCAACTTACTGCAGTTCAGGGCAGCCAAAGCGTGGAATCATTTCACCGGCGCCTGGGCAAGATCATGTGGGATAAATGCGGGATGGCTCGCAATGCCGAGGGTTTGAAAGAAGCGATCACGGAGATCCGGGAACTGCGCCATGAATTTTGGAAAGACGTGTTTGTGCCCGGCCGTCGCGACGAGTTTAATCCCGAATTGGAAAAAGCATGGCGTGTAGCCGACTTCCTGGAACTTGGTGAGCTGATGTGCGAAGATGCGCTGCATCGCAACGAAAGCTGCGGCGGTCACTTCCGCGAAGAGTACCAGACACCGGAAGGAGAAGCCCTGCGCGACGACAAAAAATTCATGTATGTGGCTGCCTGGGAGTGGCGCGGTGCCGATGCCAAGCCGGAATTGCACAAGGAATCTTTGGATTATGAGGAAATAAAGGTGACACAGCGGAGCTATAAATAATCACTCATTCATTCAATTCTCAATCACGAAATAATATGAAATTGACGCTCAAAATCTGGCGCCAGGGCGGCAAATACAATGGTGAATTTGTCACCTACAAACTCGACAATGTGAACGAACACATGTCGTTCCTGGAAATGCTTGATGTGCTCAACGAACAGCTGATTGAAAAACGCGAAGAACCCGTTGCCTTCGAACACGATTGCCGTGAAGGTATTTGTGGCTCCTGTTCCATGGTGATCGATGGCCGAGCGCACGGGCCCATGCAAGGCACCACAACCTGCCAGGTGCATATGCGCCATTACAAGGAGGGCGATACCATCGTGATCGAACCATTCCGTGCCAAGGCTTTCCCGGTTATTCGTGACCTGGTTGTCGACCGTTCAGCGTTTGACCGTATCATTCAGTCGGGCGGCTACATCAGTGTGAACACCGGCCAGGCGCAGGATGCCAATGCTATTCCCATTGAAAAAGATCAGGCTTCCCGGGCCTTCGATGCGGCTGCTTGCATTGGCTGTGGCGCTTGCGTTGCGGCCTGTCCGAATGCTTCAGCCATGCTGTTTACCTCGGCAAAGGTGAGCCACCTGGCGCTCCTGCCGCAAGGCGAAGTAGAGCGTAAACGCCGCGTGCTGGCCATGGTAGCCCAGATGGATGCCGAAGGGTTTGGCAAGTGCTCCAACGTGACTGCTTGTGAAGCTGAGTGCCCGAAAGAAATTTCCGTGAGCAATATCGCCCGGTTGAACCGGGAGTATTTGGCGGCTACCTTGGCCGGAGAGCTGACTTAGTTCCGGTGGTGAACTACTTTTCCAATTTCAAATTTCCAATTGGACATTTCAAATTAAAGAAACTGTCCAATTCAGGATCATCCTTTTTAATTTATAATTGGAAAAGAAAAATTTGAAGTTTGAAAAGTAGTTCACCTTCCCGAGTTGTGGACCCTGGTCACTGCCTCTACCCTCACAGTTCCCCGATTAAAATTTACATTTGACCTCAAAAAACCATGCGCCTCCTTTCCCTTTTGCTGTTGTGCAGCCTCTTTGCCTGTGCTCCCACAAAAACAACGCAGCAAGCACCCAAGTCCGAAGACATCGAATCCAAAACCAGCCGGATGCAAAAGTTTCCCGGTTATTTCACCTTCTACTGGGACGAAAAAGCCGGCAAAATCTGGCTGGAGATCGATAAGCTCGATACCGAATTTTTATACGTTGAGTCCCTGGCCGCCGGTATTGGCTCTAACGACATTGGCCTGGATCGCGGCCAACTGGGCCCGGGCCGGGTAGTGAAATTTACACGCAGCGGCACAAAAATCCTGCTGGTGCAATTGAACTACAGCTATCGGGCAGTGAGTGACAATGCCGATGAACGCCAGTCCGTCGAGCAGGCCTTTGCCCAATCGGTGCTCTGGGGATTTAAAGTAGAATCCGAATCAAACGGGAAGGTGTTGGTGGATGCTTCCGCTTTTTTGCTGCACGATGCGCACAACGTGGCCGGCCGGTTGAAACAGCAAAAGCAAGGCACCTATAAACTGGACGAAAGCCGCTCGGCCTTTTACCTGCCGCTCACCAGGAATTTTCCGAAAAACACCGAGTTTGAAAGCACCCTCACCTTTACCGGTGAAGCCTCCGGCGCCTGGATACGTTCAGTAACGCCTACGCCCGACGCGGTGACCATTCGTCAGCATTATTCCTTTGTCGAACTGCCATCGCTTGACTACAAGCCGCGGGCTTTCGATCCGCGTTCAGGCTTAATTCCCTTGCAATATTACGATTATGCCACGCCGGTGGATCAACCCTTGGTTAAGCGCCTGATCTACCGCCACCGGTTGCAGAAAAAAGACCCGTCGGCGGCAATCAGCGAAGCGGTGGAGCCAATTGTGTACTATGTGGATCGGGGTGCCCCGGAGCCCATCAAATCCGCGCTTATCGAAGGTGCCGGCTGGTGGAATCAGGCTTTCGAAGCGGCAGGCTATCGCAATGCGTTTCAGGTGCGTGAACTGCCGGAAGGCGCCGATCCGATGGATGTGCGCTACAACGTGATTCAATGGGTACACCGCTCGACGCGTGGCTGGTCGTATGGCGGCTGGGTAGCCGACCCGCGTACCGGCGAAATCATCAAAGGCAAAGTGACGTTGGGCTCGCTACGGGTTCGGCAGGATTTTCTGATTGCGCAGGGCTTGCTGGCCGCTTACGAAAAAGACGGCATTACACCCGACCCGCATCTGATGGAAATGGCCCTGGCGCGGCTCCGGCAGCTGTCGGCGCACGAAGTGGGGCATACGCTTGGGTTTACGCACAATTTTGCTGCCAGCGTCAACGACCGTGCCTCGGTTATGGATTATCCGCATCCGAAAATTGAAATTCGAGACGACGGCAGCCTCGATTTTTCAACTGCTTACGACAACAAAATTGGCGCCTGGGACAAACGTATGGTCCTCTATGGTTACCAGGATTTTCCGTCCGGTACCGATGAGTCGAAGGCGTTGGATGCAATTCTGGCTGAAAACCAGCGCATGGGGCTTCATTTTCTCTCCGATCAAGACGCGCGCCCCGAAAGTAGCGCCTCGCCATTGGCCCATCTCTGGGACAATGGCACGTCGCCCACAGCTGAATTGCGTCGCCTGATCGAACTGCGCAAACGCGCCCTGGAGCGCTTTTCTCTGGCCAATATTCCAAACGGAATCCCGGTTGCAGAGCTCGAACGTGTGCTGGCGCCACTATACCTGGCACACCGTTACCAGGCAGAGGCTGCCGCCAAACTAGTTGGCGGGGTAGCGTACCGGTACGCGGTTAAAGGATTTGAAACAGAAAAAGACAACAGTTGGGTCGTACGCCCGGTACCGGATTCCATGCAGCAAGATGCGCTGCTGGCCTTGCTGGAAACACTGGATACGCGGTTTCTGGAAATTCCGGCACACATCCGGCGCCTGCTGCCGCCCCAGCCATACGGATACGGCCGTGACCGAGAAACGTTCGACAGCCAAACGGGATTGACATTCGATCCCTTTGCTGCCGCCGAAAGCAGCGTGGAGCACACGCTTCGGCTGATCCTGAATCCGGAACGGCTGGCTCGTTTGGTGGAATTGCAGGCAACTGAACCCGGGCGCATTATGTCGGTGCCTTACACCGTTGGACAAACACTCACCCAGGTGTTGGGCAACCGCAGGGAAACCACCTATCAGCATGAACTGGCTCGTATGGTCGAAAAGCGGACGGTACAGCGCATGATCGGCTTGGCCGCCGATCCTGGGATCAATCAGCAGGTGTCGGCGCTGATCCTTTCCGACCTGACTGCTTTGGAAACGATGTTTGCCCGTAGTGCCGCAGCTGGAACGGCTAGTGATGCGGATCGCGCGCACTGGCAGTACCTGATCCGGCAACTTGCACTTTTCCGCGAAAACCCGAAGGAATTTATCCCGGTGCCGCCACCTTCGATTCCCGATGGCGCACCGATCGGCTGCTGGTAACGCCGTCTGTTAGACGGCGTAAAATCGGAAACGACGTTTATCCGAAGTGCCGGGACAAGATACTGGAGTAGCAGGTTTCGCACATTGGTAGTACCATTTCAGCTCTTGGCCACGCCGTCTGCCAAACGGCGTGACATTAGTTTCTGACACCAAATCCAATTAAAACACGTCCAACCCGGCAAGGGCAATTTCAGGCGCTTTCCAAGTTTTTTTGCCTTGGTAGAAATTTTTTATCCAGGCAAAGCTGGCGGCATTCTGAAAAACCTGTAATTTTACCGACCGTTCGGTAGGTAAATATTTTTGCTTGCCATTTTTTTAAATCTACGCCGTCTAGCAGACGGCGTTACTTCAAGCCGTCTCACAGACGGCGTTACATTATGCCGGTACAAAAAATTGAAAAAGAGGATTTTTTAATGCGCTGTTGGGAGGAGTTTCACCTCAACGGTTACTACAACACCAGCATGCAGAAACTGGCTGCGGCAACCGGTTTGCAAAAGGCAGGCCTTTACCACCATTACCCGACCAAGGAAGATCTGATGCGCCGGGTGATGGAGTTTGCCCTGGATCAGTTCCGGAGTTATGTGTTGGCTGTGTCCACGGAACTTGATCTTCCGCCGGAGCAGCGTTTGGAAAAGCTACTGCGCCGGCATAAGAAACTGGCTATCCTCCATCGACGCGGATGCTTTTTTGCCAACATTGCTTTGGAGACTGGCCGTGAAGGGCTGTTTAATGAGGTGCTCAAAACCGGCATGATGGACTGGGCCGATGCGGTGAGCAAAATTTTGTCGGAATATATGCCGGCAGGTGCAGCCCAAAGCGAGGCGCTTCGCCTGATCATGGAGTACGAAGGCGCCGTATTGTTTTACAAACTTACCGCTGAGGAGGAACACCTGGAAGCGTTTATTCACCGGGCAGTAACCAATTTGAAGCGGGCTTCAGAACATTCCATTTCCCTCAAACAAGTTTAAAATTTAGAATATCCTGTCATGTCTTCCTTTTCCCCCGCCCGAATCATGGGCTTTTTCTTGAATACACTAGCGGCCATTTCACCCCGATTGGCCGGCCAGTTGGGATTTTATCTATTTGGTCTTCCTGTTCGGAAGCGGAAAAAACCCCAGGAAATGCAATATTTGGCTACGGCCGATTTGCAATATGTGCGCATCAACGGCAAAAAAATAGCCGTGTACCATTGGGGTTTTATGGGACCGATCGTGCTGCTTGCACATGGTTGGGAGAGCCATGCCGGGCGCTGGCGTAAAGTTGCCCCTTTGCTGGTGCAAGCCGGATTTCAGGTGGTGGCGGTGGATGCCCCGGCGCATGGGCGCTCTGAGGGCCGGCATTTTACCATGCTCAAGTATGCCGATGTGCTGCGTGCCGTCTTTCAGCGTTTTGGCCCTGTTGACACTGTGATCGGGCATTCGGTGGGAGGCGCTGCATTGATCTGGGCGATGGGTACGCTAAGCCCGGCGCTCCGTCCGCGGCAGGCAGTTATTCTGGCATCTTTCAGTACGTTGCATTATATCATGGAGAATGCGCGCAAACTGGTTGGCGCCAGCGATACGTTAATGCGGGCTATGGACGACTATATCGAGCGCGTCACCGGCCACCGGATTTCCTATTATTCTATTGCCCATATGGCTGAAAAACTGGGCGATGTGGAAGCGCTGCTCATTCATGACCGGCACGACCGGGTGACAGCATTTCGGGAAAGTGAATCCCTGGTGGCAGCCTGGCCGGGGGCGCGTTTTATGGTTACGGAAGGTTTTGGCCATGGTCTGACAGCGCCGCAAGTAGTCTCTACCGTGCTGGAATTTGTGCATGGAGAGGCAGTTGGTTCTTAGATGTTGGCTTTAGGTTGTTGAGCGGATAAAGAACACCACACAATTTTTTGATCCCGTTCCTGTTTTCTAGGAGCCTTTCCGGCATTCCCCTACCTTTGCCAACTGCAAAGCGCCAAAGACCAATAACCAGCAGTCAACCGCCAATCATGTCAAAAATTCTTGAGAGTCAGGATATCCGCGCCCTGGGCAGCAACCTCGAACTGCTTGCCCGGCAGGTAGTGGAGGGTTTTATCGTGGGTTTGCACCGCAGTCCGTTTCACGGTTTTTCCGTAGAGTTTGCTGAACACCGCTTATACAATACCGGGGAAAGTACCCGGAATATCGACTGGAAGGTGCTGGCCCGTACGGATAAGTTGTTTGTCAAACGTTTTGAAGAAGAGACAAACCTGCGCTGCCAAATTGTGGTGGATGCTTCTTCCACCATGTACTACCCCTGGGATGCCAAAAACCCGGAGAAGTTCAAGTATAAAAACAAACTTTGCTTCGCGGCCCAGTCTGCCTCTGCATTGATGTATGCCCTCAAGCGGCAACGCGATGCCTTTGGATTGACCTTGTTTGACGATGATATCCGGATCAGCACCAATTGCAAATCTACAACCCAGCACTACCAGCAATTGCTCAGTTTTTTAGTGGAAAAAATTGAAAACCCGGAGCTGAACCACCCGACCGACCTCGCCGGAAGCCTGCACAAAGTGGCTGATGCGATTCACCGGCGTTCCCTGGTAATCATTTTCACCGACGTAATGGAACGACCCGATGAGGCGGACCAATTGTTTGCAGCGCTCCAACACCTGAAACACAACAAGCACGAAGTCATCCTGTTTCATGTGACCGACAAGCATACGGAACTTGATTTTGAGTTTGAAAACCGGCCCTATATTTTTGTCGATATGGAATCCGGCGAAGAGCTGCGCCTGCAACCTAATCAGGTTAAGGAATATTACACCCAACAGGTGAACGCTTTTACCGAACAACTCAAACTGCGCTGCCTGCAATACAAAATTGATTTTGTGGAAGCAGATATCAACAAAGGCTTTGCCCCGATCCTGCAAACCTGGATGGTGAAACGGGCTCGCATGGGGTAGATTGTTTAGGTCGTTATTGGGTCATTAATTAGGTCATTCAATGAATGTTGAGGGAACTAAACTTTGCGGAACGTTGGAAAATGACCCCAAATGACCCAAATGAATAATAAATAAAAACCATGGCTACTAAAATCAAACTGGCAGATTTTTCCACTACGGCGCCCAAAGGTTGGGACGAGGACGAAACCGAGAAAAAGACCAAAAAACTGGTCAAGGAACTGGGTGATTTACAACAACTGCTCTACGCTGAAGCCAAACATTCGGTGCTGGTGGTACTCCAGGGTATGGATGGCAGCGGCAAAGACGGTGCCGTGCACAAGGTGTTTGATGCCTGCCGCATTACCGGACTGGCGCTCACGGCATTCAAGAAACCTACGGAAGAAGAATTCGCGCACGATTTTCTATGGCGTGTGCACAAGGTAGCGCCACAAAAAGGCATGATTGCCATTTTTAACCGGAGCCATTACGAGGATATTCTTATCCAGCGCGTGCACGGCTGGATCGACGAAAAACGCGTGGAGCAACGTATGAACGCCATCAACGCATTTGAAGAATTGTTGGCGTTTGACAACAACACCCACATTTTCAAATTCTACCTCCACATTTCAAAAGACGAACAGGAAAAGCAACTGCTGCAGCGCATGGCTGAGCCTGATAAATACTGGAAACACAATCCCGGTGACTGGAAAGAACGCGAACTTTGGGACAAGTACATGGAGTGCTACGAAGATGCCATCAACAAAAGCAGTATTCCCTGGCACATCTGCCCGGTAGATGATCGCTGGTACCGCGATTATTTTATTGCGAAAACCCTGGTCGACGGGCTGAGTAAAGTGCCCATGGAAATGCCGCCGCTGGAAACGTAACGCCGTCTGGCAGACGGCGTGCAAAAAACGCCCAACATGGAAAAGGTACGCATCGATAAATGGCTGTGGAGTGTCCGGATTTTCAAAAGCCGGACCATTTCGACCGACGCCTGCAAATCGGGCAAGGTGCGTGTCGACGGAGTAGCCGTAAAACCATCCTACCTCCTCACGGAGAACGAAGAAGTTGTCGTTAAAAAAGACGGGTTCAATTTTCAATTCCGGGCGTTGAAACTGATCGAAAAACGCGTCGGGGCGCCTATTGCCGTCACCTGCTATGAAAACATCACGCCGGCGGAAGAGATGAACAAATACCAATCCTGGTTCCTGAATGCAAAATCCACAGCCGAAAAACGGGAAAAAGGCGCCGGCCGGCCTACGAAAAAAGACCGGCGGGAGATTGATGAATTCAAAACCTAGCGTAGCTTACATCAACCCGAATACTTTGGCGTATTTCAGCATTTCACCGGGGTTACTGATTTTAAGTTTTCCGGTCATCATAGCCATCATCGGGTTCAAATCGCCGGAAATCAATTTGGAAAACGATTCGGCAGAGGTGGTCACCTTGCAGCTGGGCTCTCCGGAAAATCCTTCCGTAACACTTAATTTTCCGTTCTCCAATTGCACCGTAAACTGGCCGGCGTCAGCCACATCAAAGTGAAACAGGGTGCTCATGCCTTCCAGCACATCGGGGTTTGCCTTGTTGGGCAGATCAAACAGAAACTTTTTTACGTCCATCATAGGAAAACAGGATTTTCGGCGCCCTAAGGTTTGATATAACTTAAACTTAATCTCAGGCGGGCCAATGTTCAGTTAAATTGCGCGCCAAAGGTAAGCGTTTGCCTAAATTTCCATGCTTGGAGGCCAAAGATGGATTTTAGGCTAACTCTAAAAGCACTGCATAAAAATGACGGCACAAAAGCACATTCTTCTGATCTTCGGACTCATGTTTTCAGCTATTTCATTTCTTGCCTGTAAAATCACCGAGCGCAAGCCTGTACAAGCCCCTCCAGGTTTTGACTGGCAAGGGCACCGGGGGTGTCGCGGTTTGCTGCCGGAGAATTCCCTGCCCGCTTTTTTGCACGCGCTGGAGTATCCTGAAGTCCAAACGTTGGAACTCGATCTTGCTGTTTCAAAAGACAAGCAACTGATCGTTAGCCATGAACCCTGGTTTAATCCAGGCATTTGCCGGCAACCCAACGGCGACTCTATATCCAAAAAAGATGCGGAAAGTTTCCTGATCTACAACATGACCGTTGCGGAAATCCGGACCTTCGATTGTGGCAGTGCCGGCAATGCCCGGTTCCCACAGCAACGAACCATGCAGGTTTACAAACCGACATTCCGGGAGGTTGTAGAGGCTGTACAAAAGGCCAATCCTGAAAAAAATATCCGCTGGAATATCGAGATCAAAAGCCGCCCGGATTGGGATGGTATACGCACGCCGCCAATACAGGAATTTGCCGAAATGGTTGACTCTGCGCTCAAAGCTCTGCACCTGGAAGAGCGGGCCATCGTGCAGTCGTTTGACGTGCGGCCGTTGCAAATCCTGCATGCGCGCAATCCCAAACTCCGCCTCGCCTTGCTCATTGAAAACCTGGATGGCTTTGATGCAAACCTCAAGCGCCTTGGATTTTTGCCAGATGCCTACAGCCCGTACTATATTTTTGTCAATAAAAAATTGGTGCGCAAATGCCGTTCAAACAACATTCAACTGGTGCCCTGGACGGTGAATGATGTACCGTCCATGCGCCGCCTCATCCGCCTAGGCGTGCACGGAATTATCACAGACTACCCGAATTTGATTTCAGAAGTTGGCGGAGAGTAGGGGAAAGGTGAAGATTTGAAAAGTCTGTCGTAGAATAATTTTTTACCACGGAGACACCGAGGGCACGGAGTGATCTCACCCGTGCCCTCGGTGTCTCCGTGGTAAAAATTTGAAATCAACTACCCGCTGCTCAGTTCGCGCGTTGCACCGAACCGGAACCGGAAACGTCCGAGTCCACCGAGGCTGTTCCCGAGTAGTACACATCACCGCTGCCGGAAATACCGGCTTTCAGTGTTTGGGAAGCGTTACAGGTAACTGTGCCGGAGCCGGAAATACTTGCCTTGGCGCGTTCTGCTACCAGGTTTTTTGCATGGATGTCGCCACTGCCGGCAATATCAAACTCGGCATCTGCGGCGCGGCCACTGACCTCAATTTCGCCGGAGCCGGCAATATCGCAGTTCATGGTTTGCACATCGGCTTCAGGCAGGATGATCTCGCCGGAACCGGCAATAGCCAGATCGAGCCGGTTGCCCCGGATCGGGTCAAAGGCTTCCAGACGGCCACTTCCGGCCATTTCAAAAGCATCAAAAGAAGGGGCACTCACCCGTATTTTCAGATGCTCTGCATTCGAGACATTTTCATCAAAATAAATGCGCAGTTTCCCGTTGTTAACCTCCGTTTTCAAAATGGACATCAGGTTTTCCTGGGCTTGCACCTCCACGGAATAATTATCGGAAATACGCACTTCCACCACACCGGGGATCGATGCCGACACTGCGTGAAAATTGCCGACGGACCGGCTTTCTGTATTTACAGGACCTTCACCGCGGATACCGAAGCCAAAGTTAAAGCCACCGTGTCCGCAGAACATCTGATTGCCATAAATGAAAAAGCCGGCCACCAGCATGAAAAGAATTAGATAACGCATACGTAAGAGCTATTTTGTTGGATAGAATTGTTTTGAGTTTTTATCGGGGAAGCAGAGGGGATTAACAGGCTGTTATCAGATAAAAAGGGATTTTTGTCGTTGTTTTGGAGCTCTATCAATTAGACACATCGTTTGAAACTGTATTTTTTCAAAGGTTACAAATCTGCATAAAAAATTGATGCACTGGCTTTTTTTACTGTTGAGCTGGCCGACAGCCTCCGGCATTCCGTTCACTCCGATTTATTCCGGAACGGTAGTGCGCTGGACAACCGAAATGGACCATGATTTCGGTGAAATCCCTGCCGGTAAACCTGCCCGTTTCGTTTTCAAGTTCCAAAACTTGCTGGACGAGCCCATTGTACTTCAAACCGTACGCACCACATGTGGTTGTACGGCGGCCGATTGGCCTGAGGCGCCCATTGAAGCGGGCACATCCGGTGATGTTGTGATTGAGTATGATGCCAATAAAATTGGGACCTTCCGGAAAAAAATTACGGTGTTTTTCGACAAACAGCGAAAGGCGGAAACATTGTGGATCCGGGGAGAGGTTTTAGAATGATGAGCGATGAGTGATGAATGGGTTCACCATGCACGAATGTTGTAGATATTCATCATTCATCACTCATCACTATTTCCCCGTTTTGCACATCAAAAATCCGGTACTTCCCCGGAAATGCCGTTACTACGGATTCAATCCGGCTGCGCTGGGTATCAGTGATAAATATTTGACCAAACTCCCGTTCGATGAGCAAGCCCATCAGCTGATGCACGCGTTGTTCATCGAGTTTGGCAAAAATATCATCGAGCAGGAGCAAGGGGGCCAGATTTTTTTCGCGGCGCAATAGCTCATATTGCGCCAGCCGAAGTGCCAGCAGAAATGATTTCAACTGACCTTGTGAAGCGTATTTTTTGATGGGCTGCCCGCGCAAATTGAGACGCATGTCATCGCGGTGTGGTCCGGCTGCGGTGCGTTCGAGTGCACGGTCTTTGTCGCGGTTTTCGAGCAGGACCGCAGCAAAATCCCGGTCGCCAAGATTTGATTCCAATTCAACAGATACCGGCTCATCCGTACCGGCAATGGCCGAATAAAATTCCTGAAAAAGTGGAACAAAGTGTTCTGCAAAGGCACTGCGTTTTTCGACGATGATTTTCGCCGGCTCTGGCAGCTGGCGGTCTAGCGCTTCGAGCAGGGTAGGGTCGAAGCGGCGGTGTTCGGCAAACAGTTTGAGCAAGGCATTGCGCTGTTTCAGCAGGTTGTTGTACAACAGCAGGTTTTGGAGGTACTCGGGATAAATTTGCGACAAGGTCGTATCGAGAAAACGCCGGCGTTCTTCGCTGCCGTCCTGCACCAGACTGATATCGTCAGGCGCGATCATGACCACAGGAAACCGGCCAATATAGTCGGCAAGGCGCTCATAGGCGCTGCCGTTTTGTTCAACCACTTTGCGCTGCCCGGCTGCGTACTTGATCGCAATTTTACTTTTTTCCTTGTCATGTTGAAACTGACCTTCGAGCCGGAAAAAGGCCTCACCATGGAGGATCAGATTTTTGTCGGGCAAATTCCGGTGGCTGCGGGTCAGGCAGAGCATGTACACCGCATCGAGCAGGTTGGTTTTACCCATGCCGTTCAAACCCACAAAACAATTCAGCCGTGCCGAGAGGGAGACAGCCTGCTGTCGGTAGTTTTTAAAATTAGTGAGTTTAATCGACTGGAGATTCAATGTCAAACAAGTGAATAAGTAAATAACCCCAAATGACCAATAATGACCCAAATAACCCCAAATGGCCAATAATGACCCTCAATACCCCAAACAATGCGAAGGTAAAAAGGATATTTTTGCCGCTTGAAACAACCCGACGCTTATGTTCCGATTGATTTTGTTTGCCGGTGTCACATTCTGTTTGCTCCAGGCTTGTAACCCGCCGGTGCGCCTTAAACCTGCCAATGTTAAAACCGGCCTGGATTCCACTTTTTATGCCGGGGTGGTGGAGGATGCCAAAACGGTGGATTTGCGCGAAGCGCGTTTTTTAGCAAAAATTAAGGTTGGCGACCTGGGCGTGAGCCTCGACTGTGATTACCCCGACATATTGGACCTGGCAACTTCCGAGGTGCGCCGTATCGGCGGCAACCTGCTGGTGCTCCAGGAGCATACCCGCAACAAAACCAAATCAAACTGCCACCGCATTAAAGGCGAAATTTATCAGGTTGCCAGCCTCGAAGGTCTCGAACCGCACATCAATTGGAATCCTGCCCGCCTGCTGCTGCCCGGCGATTTGCGCGGTAAGGTGCCGACAAGCACAGGCAATGGCCTGCCGCCGCTGCACACGGAGATCAGCTGCCGGATTGGTGGCGACTACTTCAAGGAGGCTATCCTTCGCACCGAAACACTTTTTTGGACCGACAGTACCTATCGAACCGGGGACGCTGCATTTCAGGAATTTTTGCTCCGGCGCGCCCAGCTGTATTTTGATCTGGCTGAACTGCATGCCCGCAAGTTGAAATCGCGCCTTGCCGATCTGGGCGCCGATGTGACGGCCATTACCGGACAGTTTCGTGAAATGACTATCCAGCAAAAAGAACTATTGCGGCGGGAGCAACAAAGCCTGGAAGATGAGTTTGCCAAGGGCAGCAGGAAGACAGTCCTGGAGCGCTGGGAAAATCGAGTCAAAGCCGATCTGACCCAGCTTGCCGGCTTCGGTTCGGATATCGTAGTGGATTTGCGCAAGCAAAAAAAACGGCGGGGTTAGTCTGCTGTATTCGGGTGGTTAATTGTCGGCGTGACTTCGAGTCACGCCGACAATGTGTTAACGACGTCCCGCAAAAACGCCACAGTCTGTTCCATGTCGTTGCTGAGTATCCGGTCGTCTTCCAGCCTGGGAACCACTTCCCGGTATTTTTCAACGATTGCCTCAATTTGCCGTGAAGATTGCAACGGGCGCCGGAATTCAAGCGCTTGTACAGCTACCATAAATTCGATAGCGAGTAAACGCTCCAGGTTTTGCACCACCCGCCGGGCTTTGGTAGCACCATTGGCGGCCATGCTCACATGATCTTCCTGACCATTGCAGCTCACGATACTGTCGGCGGAGGCCGGCGCACACAGCGTTTTGTTTTGACTGACAATGGCTGCTGCGGTGTATTGCGCGATCATCATGCCGGAATGCAGGCCCGGGTTTTTCGTGAGGAAGTCGGGCAGGCCGCGTTGGCCGCCAATGAGCTGATAGATCCGCCGTTCGGCGATGTTGCCCAATTCCGCCAGGGCCAGGGCCAGGTAGTCGAGCGGAAGGGCCAGTGGCTGTGCATGAAAATTCCCGCCGGAGAGGATCAGGTCGGCATCCGGAAAAATATTGGGGTTGTCGGTCACGCTGTTTAGTTCGGTGAGCACCATTTGCTCGATATGGGCTATGGCATCCCGGCTGGCGCCATGCACCTGCGGCACGCAGCGGAAAGAATAGGGGTCCTGCACACTGGTTTTTTCTGCATCGGCAATTGCGCTGCCGGCCAGCCACTGGCGCAGGGTGGCTGCCACTGCCAGTTGTCCTGCATGCGGTCGGATCTGGTGTATTCGTTCGTTGAGCGGGGAAAGCCTGCAATTGAAGGCATCAAATCCGATGGCAGCATTCAGGTCGGCCTGTGCGCTGAGACGGCGGCTTTCGAGCAGGCACCAAACGGCATAAGCCGCAGAAAACTGCGTACCGTTGAGCATGGCCAGGGCCTCCTTGGCTTTGAAGGTCAGCGGTTCCCAGCCCCGCAGTTGCAGGACTACATCTGCGCGCTGGCGGCGGTTTTCATACCAAACTTCGCCCATGCCGGCCAGTGGCAGCGTGAGGTGCGCCAGCGGGGCCAGATCGCCAGAAGCCCCGAGCGAACCCAATTCGAAGATGACCGGATTTATACCCGCATTGAAAAAATCGATCAACCGGTCCACGAGCACTTCCCGCACGCCGGAAAACCCGTAGCACAGGTTTTGGGCTTTGAGCAACAGCATAATCCGGACAATTTCAGGCGGAACTGGATCGCCGGTCCCGGCGGCATGCGAGACGACCAGGTTGTGCTGCAGCTGCTCAATATCATTGTCGGAAATACGGATGTTGCACAGCGAGCCGAAGCCCGTGTTGATGCCGTAATACAATTCCCGGGGGTGCAGCATTTTTTCTTCCAGGTATGCGCGGCAATGGCGCACCCGGCGGCGCGCTTCATCAGACAATTCAAGTGGGTGGTTTTCGCGCAAAATGGTGGCTATCGATTCCAGCGAAAGATGGTCGGGATCAATCTGGTGCATAGTGGTCAGGTGCGTAAAATGTTGTTGAATAAGTTGGGCCAAATCGCAGCGTATTCGGGGCGTCAAAGGTACGCGTTGGCGTTAAAAACGCTTAATGCTGCGTTAAGCGGCGGTTAAAGTGAAAAACAAAATAGAGTCGCACTTTATTTAAGTAGTAAGATTATCAGCTGGTTAGATTTTATTAACTGAAAAAATTTAAGCCGGTGGTGCAACTGTTAGCCTGTTCGTTTCGTCAGAAAACTGTCTGAACTTTTGAAATCGACTAACTTTGCACACGCATTGTTACCTATATTAAAAACACCATCCACTCTCAAATCAGATTCCATTTTATTATGAAAAAATTAATTTCAACTGCATTGTTCGCCCTGCTGTTCAGCGGTCTTTCGCTTGCGCAGCGTGTCGCATACGTAGATCTTTCCGCAATTCTGGAAAGCGTGCCCGAATACAATAAAGCCCAGGAACAACTTGACCGTATTGCCACACAATGGCGTCAGGAAATTGCCCAGGCACAGGATGATATCAAGGGCATGTACAGCAAGTACCAGGCTGAACAAGTGATGCTTAGCGAGGAAATGAAACGCCAGCGCGAGGAAGAGATCCTCAATAAGGAAAAAGAGGTGCGGGAGCAACAGCGCCGCAAATTTGGCCCGGAAGGCGAATTGTTCAAAAAGCGCGAAGAACTTGTCAAACCGATCCAGGACAAGGTTTACGCCGCTATCGAACGTTTTGCTGAAGACAAAGGTTTTGAATATATCTTCGATAAGGGCAGCGCTTCCGGGATGTTGTTTGCCGATAAAAAATACGACAAAACGGAGGACGTCAAAGCTATTCTCAAGCGAGGCTAGTCCGGTTTCGTTTCGACGATGTTTATAAAAAACGAATGGGCCATTCCGGTTTTCCACCGGCATGGCCCTTTTCGTGTGCAAATGTGTATCTTAAGGTGGGAAACCGTCTTTACGATAGAATGGGTCTGGAAAGACGGGATTGTTCGGGGGATTAAAATTTGATGCATCAAATGTCGGGATATTTCAGCTGCCAGAGGGCACTCCCAGACCCCGATTTAACTCCCCGGTATCCGGTATTTTTACCCGGGCATATCCCTGAAATCAGGTAGGCTTTTCCCGCATCACCGCGATTTTTAAGAAATATGAATACTGGTAGGGTATTATTTCCCGCAGGGGTGGAACTTTGCAAACATGAATGTTTCACGGTTCCTGCTATTGCTGCTGCTGGGATTCCTGTGCTGGAACACAGCGCTGCGGAGTCAACCGACCATGGTGGTCGACTCCGCGTACTGGGAACCCTACCCGGAGCAATTCATGGAATATGTGGTGCAACCTTCCGGAACCTCCTGGCAACTTTCTGATGTTGTTGCCCTTCCCGATTCAGTCTGGCGCCCGCTGGAAAAAGAATCCGGGGTGTACTTCGGCATCACCACCAGGGGGCATTGGCTCCGGTTCCGCCTGCGCAACGACCTGGAATATTCGGTTCCCTTGTTGCTGGAATGCAACAACCCTAACCTCGACACACTTGCGCTTTATCGTTTGAGCCCTTCCGGCGACTTGTTGACGGATACAACGGGTGCGCGGTTTCCACCGGTGGCCCGGGCCTTGAACTACCCCAATCTGATCTTTCAGTGGAAGGAGCCGCGCCAAAGTACAGCCACAGTGTACCTCTATGCCCGTGCCCTGTACTACCCGGCCAATTTCACATTTTCGCTCTGGAATGCCGATCGCTGGCAATTGGAGTTCAAACAGATCGAGATTGGCGCCAGCATCCTGTTTTTTGCACTGCTGTTTGTGTATTTGTTCACGCTGACCTTGCTGTTTTCCATTGTTCGGGAGCGGTACCTGTGGCTGTTTTATTTTTATGTGTTGCTCGGTGGGCTGTTTATCGCCAGTGACCTGGGCTTGTGGTACTGGATCTGGCCCGATTGGGATTACCGGATTTTATCGCCGACCATTACCAACCTGAGCCTGGTTTGTGGGTTGGTTTTTATCCGGTATCAGCTCAAAACGTATCGGCGGTACCCATATATTGACTGGAGCCTGGTATTGCTTTGCGCTATGGCACTGGCTACTTCTGGCTTGAGTTTGTTGTTCCAAAACCGGCCGGTAGCGTTCATGACATTTTATAAAATTCTGATCATCAACCAGCTGGCTACTTGCGCGGCTATCGTTTGGTTGGTGTTGCACCGGTACATTACTTCCCGAAAATCGGAAAATATCTGGTTTGTAGTGGCATTTACGCCACACGGCGTTGCGCTCGTGCTGACCTGTTTGCATCAACTGGATATCGCGCATCCGAACTTGCCGGGCTTGTTGCAGTTTTCACCCACACCTTCGCCCTTTTTTGTTCAAATGAATACTCCCTGGCTCCTCCTGGGTGGCATGTTTTGGGAAATGCTCATTGTGTCGGTGTTGTTTGTCCTGCGCATCAAGGATTTTTACGAATCCAGTAACCGCGTGCTCGCCGAACGGCGCAATGCCCTGGTACTGGGTGTCGAAACGGAACGTAAACGCGTGGCGCAGGAGATCCACGATGGTATAGGTGTGTTGCTGTCTTCAACCAAGATGAAACTGGCAGCCCTGCGTACTCGCCTGAAAACCCAGGATGAGCTTTACCGCGAAACCGGCGACCTGGTGCATAATATCGATCAGGCGCACGAGGAAATGCGCGGCCTGGCCTACAGCCTCATGCCAAAATCGTTGGAAAAACTCGGTCTGGCGCAAGCCATCGAAGGTACGGTGAGCCGGATGCGGCGGAATCACCCGGCCGTTCACTGGCATTTTTACAGCAATTTTCAAAATGACCATCTTGACGACCTCACCAAAATAAACCTCTTCCGGATCGCCCAGGAAATGCTGCACAACGTCCTCCAGCATGCAAAAGCCACCGAGGCCCATATCCAACTGCTTCAGCGCGATAAGCGTATCCTGCTCTCGATTGAAGACAACGGGATAGGTTTCCAAACTAAAGCCCACCGGCTGAATACCGGTATCGGCCTGAGCAATATCCGATACCGCGCTGAAGATGTGCTGAAGGGAAAAGTTTCTATAGAATCCAGCCCGGGGAAAGGGACGTTTTTGGCGGTGGAGGTACCGGCGGTGTGAGGGGAGAAGCCATCAATTTAAGGAACCAGAGATGGTGTACCTCTTTTCAAATTTCAAATTAACCTTTTCAAATTTGACTTAATAGAAACTTTCTCAACCAGAATTGCTGCTCAAAAAGTCAAAAGTTCAATTTGAAAAGTTGTACACTCCCTCTGGGCCCTCCGCCTCCTCACACCACCCCCAGTTTTTGCCCAAACCGGATCAGTTCCACCTTATTCGAGGCGTCACATTTGCTGTACATATTTTTAATGTGGGTTTCCACGGTGTGCAGGCTGACGAAGAGGGCTTCGGCAATTTGTTTGTTGGTTTTGCCTTCAGCCATCAGGCCAAGCACATCGAGTTCGCGTCGGGTAAACGGATGCGCTTTGGATGACGCGGAAGGAGAGTTGCCAAATGCGGCGGTTTCAGGCTGGTCGAGAATTTGTTCGATCAATTCGTCGGCCAGGTGGCGTTTGCCGGAAGCGACTTTCCGGATCGCTTCGACGAGTTCTTCCCGGTCCACATTTTTAGTGAGATAGCCCCTGGCGCCGCGCCGAATAGCATCGCGTACCATGTGCAGGTCGTCGTCGACACTGAGCACCAGTACCTGGGTGTTGGGGTGTAGCGCCAGCAGTTTGCTGGTCGTTTCAAGGCCGTCGATGCCGGGCAGTTTAATGTCCATAAGTACAACCTCGGGCGCCGTGTCGGCAAGCACCTGAAGGGCTTCTTCCCCACTGCGGGCGTGGCCATCTACCTTGATGTCGTCGCAACCTTTGAGCAGGGCCAAAATACCTTCGTAGTTGAGTGTGTGGTCTTCTACAATAAACAGGCGTATGGTTGTTGCATCGGGCATAGGGCGCTTGGTCTTGTCGTTCTTAATGGCGGGCATAAAAAAATCCCGTTGTTTAAACCAGCTGGGCAAATCCAGTGTAAACAACGGGAAATATAAGGATAAACAGCGTTTCTTGCTCTGCTCAGGCCTTTTTGTGGCGACGGAAATATTCGCGGAAAGAGATCATGCGTTCCTGGTCTTCGTCCCAGAGTTTATTGAAAATACACTTCAGGCTTTGCCAAAAAGTAATTTTGTTGGCCACCTGGTCGAGCACCGGGTTTTCCTTGTGACAGCGCGCCAGTTCGTAATTGGGGACCAGCGGATTCAGGTGGTGGATGTGGTGGTATCCGATGTTACCGGTCAGCCAGTGAAAAAGGCGCGGGAGTTTGTAATACGTACTGCCCTGAATGGCGGCGCGAATGTATTCCCACTTGTCTTTCCAGGCTTTGTATGTGGTTTCATGTTGGTGTTGAACATAAAAAAACCAGACGGCGATGATGCCGAAAAAGATCAGGATCGGGAGGTGCACATACACAAATGCTTCGTAGCCCAACCACCAGATCAGCCCGGCATACAGGCCAAGCAGCAGCAGGTTGTGGCGCATCAACGCCCGGCGGGCATGCTCCCAGCCTTTGATCTTGATAGACGGGATACGGCTGTGCACCAGGATGTACCAGATCGGCCCGATCACAAACAACACCGGGGCGCTCCGAAATAGCATGTAGTGTAACTTACCCCAAAAACTGAGGGCTTTGAACTCATTTACCGTAAGCAGGTTAATATCACCGATATCGCGATGTTCCCACAGGATGCCGTTGTGACCGTGGTGGAAATTGTGGCTCTTGGCCCAGTAGCGATAGGGCATAAAACTGATCAGGCTGCAGATCAGACCGATCGTATTGTTGGCATTGCGGCTGGCCGTAAACGACTGGTGGCCACAATCGTGTTGAATGATAAATATGCGGACAAGGAAAAATGCATTCACAGCAGCCAGCGCAAGAGTCAGGCCCAGTGAAACGTCCTTTAGAAAAAACATCGCTACCCAAATAGCCAAAAAGGGTAAAAAGGAATTCAGAATTTGAATCGTTGCTTTAGTAGGATTCGGGAGTTGGTAGGCTTTAACGATGGTGGGGAGTTGTTGCAGGACATTCGGGGGGAGTGTCGCTTGTTGCATTTTCATAAACGTAATTGATATAAAAAAAATAAATCCCGGTTATTCATGAGCCGGGATATTTGAATGCGAAGCAAAAGTCGGGCTTTTATCGTTTGGCAGGTCAGTTTTTCCGTTAATTTTCCTGCTCGGCATGGACATTAAAACAGAAACAGTATTGCTAAGTTCAGTTTTGCGGTCGATCTCAATTCGTTTGTTGGCACGTTTCCGGGCCTGGCGTTATCCGGGAAGTATACGGTATTGGGAGCAACGATACGCCCGGGGTGGGCATTCCGGAGCCGGTTCATCGGGCCGCCTGGCCGCTTACAAAGCCACCTGGTTAAACAGTTTTGTTCAAGAAAAAAACGTGCAGACGGTGGTGGAGTTTGGCTGTGGCGATGGAAGGCAACTGCAACTGGCCAACTATCCCGACTACCTGGGCCTCGATGTGGCGCCAACAGCTGTTCGCCGCTGTCAGGCGCTGTTCAAACCTGAACCCAACAAGCGCTTTCAGGTTTATGATCCTTACGATTTCGACCCAACAACTACCCGCGCTGAGTTGGGGCTTTCCGTCGAAGTGCTGTTTCATCTGACGGAAGACGCTTTGTACCAACGTTACTTGGAGCACCTGTTCGGTGCGGCTACCCGGTGGGTCGTTATCTTTGCGCCCGACGAGCCGGACCGGACCGGCGGGCAGTTTCCACACCTGCGGCCCCGTCCGTTTACCCGGGATATTCCAGCTGGTTGGATCTTGCGCCGGCGCGACACAAATCCGCACCGGGACATCAGCATGTCGGACTTTTTTGTGTTTGAAAAAAATCAGTAGTTTGTAGAGATTTGGCACTTCCATGACCAACGATCAGTTCAAAGAATTTTCACCAACCATTCCGATCGAACCGGGTATTTACAAATTCCTGGATTCGGAAGGTGTGGTGTTATACGTCGGCAAAGCCAAAAATCTGCGCAACCGGCTCAGCTCCTATTTTGGCGACAAAAAATACACCACGGCAAAAACGAAAGCCCTGGTTAAGCACGCCGACCGAATCACATTCACCATCGTCGACACGGAAGCGGATGCACTGTTGCTCGAAAACACCCTCATCAAACAGCATCAGCCGCGGTACAATGTCATGCTCAAGGATGAAAAGTCGCCGCTGACCTACATCTGCATAAAAAAGGAGCGTTTCCCCCGGGTGTTTGTGACCCGCCGGGTGATCCGCGATGGCTCGCACTATTTCGGGCCCTACACGGGGAAGGTACGCATCGACCAGATTGCCGACCTGATCCGGAAATTGTTTCAACTGCGCAATTGCGCGCTGAACCTGTCGGCCGAAAATATCGAAAAAGGGAAGTTTAAACCTTGCCTGGAATACCACATTAAAACCTGCGCTGCACCTTGCGTGGGTTACGAAGCGGAAGCGGCGTACAACAAGAAAATCGAGCAGATCAAAAATATTCTCAAGGGCAATTTTGCTGCGGTGAAGGCCCACCTGAAAGAGGAGATGGAAATGTTTAGTGAAAACCTGCAATTCGAACAGGCGCAACTGGCCAAGGAGCGGATGGCCTTGTTCGACGATTACCAGGGTAAAAGCACGGTGGTAAACCCTAATATCCGCGATGTTGATGTGTTTTCCATAGCCCCCGACGATAAGGAGGCATTTGTAAATTACCTTAAAGTGGTCAACGGTGCTGTGATCAACACCTACACGCTCACCCTGACCAAAAATCTCGATGAAGACCCTGAAACCCTGTTGGTATTTGCCATTGAAAAGTTGCGCGAAAAATTCAATAGCATCACGCCGGAGATCATCGTGCCGATGCCGCTGGCTGTGCCCGGCGTGCAAACCGTGACGGTACCCAAAATCGGCGACCTGAAAAAGCTGCTCGACCTGTCGGAGAAGAATGTGCAGTACCACCTCCTGCAACGGCGACGCGACGCAGTCAGCCGAACCAGCCGGCAAACCCCAGGAGAGCGCATCCTGCGTACCCTGCAGACCGACTTGCATATGAACGAATTGCCCCTGCATATCGAATGTTTTGACAACTCCAACATTCAGGGTTCCAACCCCGTGTCGTCGTGCGTGGTTTTTCGAAATGCCAAACCTGCCAAGCGCGACTACCGGCACTACAACGTCAAAACAGTGGAAGGCCCCAACGATTTTGCCTCCATGGAAGAGGTGGTTTTTCGCCGCTACAAACGGCTGTTGGCCGAAGGGCAGGGCCTGCCGCAGCTGATCATCATCGACGGGGGTAAAGGACAATTGAGCGCGGCCATGAAAAGTTTGCGCGCTTTAAACCTGGAAGGGAAAATCACCGTGGTGGGTATTGCCAAAAAACTGGAGGAAATCTACTTTCCGGAGGACCCGGTGCCACTGCATATCAACAAAAAATCGGAAGGGCTTAAACTGATCCAGCAGGCGCGCAACGAAGCGCACCGTTTTGCCATCACGTTCCACCGCGACCAGCGAAGCCGCAATTTTTTGAAAACGGAACTCACTGAAATTTCCGGTATCGGGGCCAAAACGGCTGAAAAGCTGCTATCGCATTTCGGCTCTGTCACCCGGCTCCGGGAAGCCCAGCCTGAGGATGTGGAAAAGGTTGCCGGGAAGGTGGTGGCGGAAAAACTCGCCAAACACTTTTCTTCGAATGATGAGTTATAAATTAGGGGTGTTAAGAGAAATTTTCAAGAAGATTTTTTTTGCAAAAACCAGCAGTTTTAGCAACACATAGCGTATTTCCCTTGCAGCGTATTTCGCGCAGAGTAACGCAGAGTTTGTTGCGCAGAGTGGGATTCGGGCAATGGGAAAAACTCTGTGTACTTTGCGGGCCAACTCTGCGTGAAATGCTCTACGGCTAAAATTTTAGTAGAAAAATATTTCTCTTAACACCCCTAATTATAAATGATAAATGATGAATAGATTCATCATTCTGGTAAGGTGTACAATTCATCATTCATCATTCATCACTCATCACTCATCATTATTTCCTCAGTTCGTGTAAGTTCAATCCAACCGTGAGGCTTACGAAATTGCTCGCCAGGTTAAGCTCGCGGATATTGTTTTTGCCGCGCACGACAGCGGTGCTGTTGAGGCTGATGACAACCGGGCGAAGGTGCCAGCTAAAGGACCAGGCTATTTCAGTAAGTGCCAGCGGCGAGTTTTCTTCCAATAGTGCAATGCGGTCTGTTTCTGTTTGGCCTACCCGGCTGTTGATGTCGCCATTCAGATAGTCCACCCAAACAAAACGCAACCCCGTACCAACCTGAAAGCGGCGGTATTTCATACCCAATGCAGGCTGAATGAACCAGCGCTGGTAGTTCCAACTTGAATTATAGGTTTCGGTACCGGGGAAGTCGGGTTGTGGTAGGTAGCGGTTTTCTGTCCGGCCTTTTCCGTATCCACCAAACAAGCTGATGAGGTATTCTTTCTGCGGTCCGGTTTGGAGGTAACCGCCCACGGCGCCCTCGGTCAGCCGGGTTTTTCCTTTGTATTCCGTTTCATAAAAAAACTGGGAGAAGTCAGTGTATGTATTACCGGAATAGTGAAGGTCGAAATGGTTCACCATCAGGCCAAGGTGAGAAAGGGGGCTGTAAATTCCCTGGACTTCCCAACCACTGTTGTGCTTGTTCTTGGCCATGCCTACCTGTACCGTTGCCTGTCCCTTTTCCGACAACATGGGGATTTGCATGGTATTGGGGGTGTAAAAACGGTTGGAAGAGCAAGCCGGTAACAAAAGGGCCGGTATGGCGAAGTACAGAAGCAGGCGCATGGGTGGAAGTATTTAAAGCAGTTGTATCAAAAGGGTGTCTCGCAAAAAATGCGACAAATTTTTCACCGCTAAGGCACAAAGACGCGGAGAATCATTTTTGGCGTCTTTGTGCCTTTGCGGTGAAAAAGAACAATCTACGGCGGAAAAATTCCTCCAGAGACTATTGACACAACCCCATTCCGGTTTATTTAAACGGGTTGGCGTAGCGTTTGTCGGTAAGCAACTCCTGGTCGGTCAGTGTTTTCAAAAAGGCAACCAGGTCAGATTTATCCTGCGTGGAGAAATTCATTTTTTTCGCCTGAGCGCCACCCGCGCGCAGCTCCGTGCTGAGGTTGGGGTGGTATTGAATGCCGGTGCTGTAGTGTTCCACAACCTCTTCCAGGGTATTAAAGCGGCCATCGTGCATGTAGGGTGCCGTCAGTTCAATATTACGCAGCAATGGAACTTTGAACATCGCCATGTCATCCGTCGCATTCGTAATGCCACCCACGCCGGCATCCACTGTGGTGGCATCGAGGCCGTTGTTGGCTTTCATCATTTCCGGGCGGCTTTGCGTTGCGCTGTGGCAGGACGCACAATTTTCGAGGTAGATCAGCTTGCCGCGATTTTCGGCGGCAGAAAAGCCACTGAAGTTATTCTTCTCGAGGTAGCTGTATGCGTTATAACCCAGAGCCTTTTCGGCTTCCACATCAAATTTGCTTTTAAACGAACCGATCCCGTTTACAAATTCAGCGATCGCTTCTGATACGCGGGCTTCGGTGATCTGATTGCTGCCATACGCCATGCGGAACAAGGGCTCGTAGTAAGGCTGTGCCTGAACTGCATTGACAATATCGGCATGGCTCATGTCCATCTCCTTGGGATTGGTCATCGAAGCCATATTCTGATCGGAAGCCGTATTGGCGCGGTTGTCCCAGAAAAACGGAATGCCGGAAGGACCAAACAGGTCGGTGCCGTAGTATGCCGAAAAGCTCAATACCGAACCCAGTGCTATGGAGTTACGGTCGCCAACGCGGCCAAAAACACCGGTGCTGACTTTGGCATTATCAGCAAAGGCCAACTCTTGCTTGTGGCAACTGGCACAGGAAATGGTGCCGTCTTTCGAGAGTTTTTTGTCATAAAACAAGACGCGACCCAGGGTGGCTTTGTCGTAATCAACCGGACGTACGGACAAACCTAATGCCATCAGATGGTTCGGTAGTTCCGATTGGTAGTTTTCCGGGCGGTCAGGCAGGTTCAGATATTGTGACAACAAGGCGTAATCGGCCGGCTCGTAGTAGTAGTAGTTGAAATCGCTATCGCGCTTACAGGCAGCAGCGAGGATCAAAACGCCGAGAAACAGACAGGCTAGGTGCAGTTTTTTCATGGTTATGCATTTTTAGTGAAATGAAGGAAAACGAAGGGAAATGTCCGTAAAAATAAGGGCCGGTTCGTTGTTGTGTGTTAAAACAGAAGTGTTAAGGTCATTAATGTTGCGTTAAAACCCTGACAATACTATGACGAAAGACGGAATGATTTGGCTGCCTGGTTGGGTTGGGTTTCTTCTTTTTTCCCCAGCGATGAATCGCTGGGCTAAGAATCGGGGTAATGAATCGCTGGGCTGAGAACAGCGCATGAAAATTGAGGCTAATCAATATTGAAAGAATTCATCTGATGACTCCGATCCTTTTTTCGCCATAAATAATCCAGTTCAAATTGGAACGAAATTCCGACCGTGTATTTGGCAAAGCCAAACTTTCGGAGTTGCTCTTTGGTGTTGATATTTAGCCGGAAATCGACCCAGACCGGTTCGGTGCCGGCACCAACCGACAAGCCTATTTCCTGAAAATAGAATGGATTGGCATTTTCAATATTTTGAATGGTACTGATCTCTTCCCCTTGGGTAGCGAGGTTAACATTACCACTGATATAATTAAGCCGGTTAAAGCGCGAGGCAAGGCTAAAGCGGGCTTTATTTCCCTGTACGGCAAGTCCCGGCTGGAGAAATATCCGTTCAAAACGCAGGTCGGATTCGGCGCCGCCGCTATAGACGTTGAATACATGGCCGCCGCCCCATCCGCCAAAAAAACTCAGGTTCATGTTGTTCTTAGTTGGATAATACCCTCCCAAGGCCAATTCGGTCAGCCTTCCATTGCCGTATTCGCGTTCCGGGTTGTCGTCCGGCCGGACGTGTTTCACCTGAAAATGGTTGACCAGCAGGGCGCCATATTTCACCGGACTATAACATGCACTGGCTTCCCAGCCGCTGAATTCATCGCCGCCAATGAAGCCGATACTGGCGCGGGTGTCGTGTTTTTCCTGTAAAAATGGCGTTTGCAAACTGTTGGGGGCGTAGTAGTAGTGCGTGCAAGCGCTGGTAAAGCAAAGCGCAACGCAAAGCAGGAGAGGCAGGTTTTGGCGCATAATTTCTTTTTTTAACGTTAGTGCATAAGGATTGGGTTTGAGCAGGTAATTACCTTCGAAAAAATTACTTTTAAAGCATTTGAACAGGCTCCATCGATTCCATTAACTCGTCCAATCCGGGATGATCGAACGGAATGCTGTACAACCGGAGAATCAGTCGGAATAGCTCCACAAAATAGCGGTTTTCCTGCTTGAAGTTGATGTAAACGGAGTTTTCAAAAAGTGGTGGGAAGGCCGTCGCTAAAGTGCCTTCCAGCAGCAAAGGCAGCACTGTTTTACGAATTGTCGACCGTTTACTTAACCGGGTTTCGAGCATGCGTATCTCCATGTCCACAACCGGATCGGCGTCCTCTGTTTCATACTTTTCCCGGTATTTTTTGGTGCCGACTGCCAGTGCAAAATCGACGAGCGCAATTTTATTCACAAATTTTGTGATGCTGTCTCCGGGCTCGTTGTGCCAGCGGTCGAGCAACACATTGATGTCTGCATTGCGCAAATCTTTGGCCAGTTGGAGCACCCATTTTTCGTGTTCGGGCAGGCCCCAGGCGTAACTGATGAAGCAGCTGGGTGCGGGCGTGTCCGGCTCGTCGCCGCGCTCGCGGAGGATGGCTTTGATACGAACCATGGCTGCCTCGAACTGGGTGCGTCGCGATACGGTTTCCTGTTCCCTGGAAATCACTTCCCGGTCGACACCTGTCACAGTGGTGAGTTCGGTAGTTGCCGGGATCGGGGTTTCGGTGCCGCAGCTGCTGCAAAAGATGGACTGCCTGCCGCGGTCGAGTTGTTTTATCACCGAAGCGCGCTCCTGCAGTTCCTGGCAACTCGGGCAGGTCACCACTTCGTACCGGGTGATGTGCACATCGCGGTGTTGCAAAAAAGTTTCGAACAAGCCCTGGAACAACAGACGACCGGGGCCGGGCATGGTTTTGTTGTAATACAACGTCAGCTCGATCTCGCCTTCGTGTTCTTCGAGTTGGCGGAAACCGCATACTTGTTTGGCTTTCAGTTCGTATTGAGCCTGATTTTGCCACTGGTTTTTGCGAGTGAAATGGCTGGTGTAACCCAGCAGTACCACCAGGGAGGCATATACATTTTCCACCGAACCTTTGATGAGATAGCTTACGTCGTCCTCCGTTACGATGTCTGCGGTTTTAGGCCGCTTTTCATTGATGAGGGAAGGGAAAACCAGCAACGAGTGCTTGTATTCGCCGTCGAGTGTTTCGCGGAAGCAAAGATTTTTTTCCAGAAAAAGGCTGGTCGCGGCGTCGAGCAAAACCTCGCGCTCGGTTTCGCTTTCGATGGTTTCGAGGTCGGGAAAATCGTAGTCGCCGGCCAACAGTTTTTTCTCTTCCAAAACGCCCAGGCCCTGCGGATTACCGCGGGCTTCGAGTACAAACGAGGCGGCCAGATTGACCAGGATATCCGGGAAAAGCAAAATGGTTTGTTCGCCGCTGGAGGTGGCGCAGATGGTGACGTAGCCGTGGTTTTCAAGGTGCTTGACTGCTGTCATCATTTCGGCATTAGTGAATTCCCAATCGGGGTCGGTGGCCTCCAACTGGCGGCGCAAATCTGCTGGGCTGACCAGCACCGTTTTCCGGGATTCCTGTTCCTTCAGGCCGAGCACAAATGTCTTCACCCGTTTGAAGGTGTGCGTGGTGATGGTGGCCGGCATTTGCTCCCAGGGGATCAGGGTTTTGAGTTTTTCCATCAGCACAGCGATGCCGGTGCCGTCTTTGGCGCTGGTGGCGAGGTAGCCCCCGGGGATGCTCTGGAAATTGCAAAACTCCTCTAGTTCATCGGTGGTCATGGCGGGTTTGCTACGGTCGACGCGGGCGGCGATTAGCATGGTTTTTAGGTGGTCTTTTTGACTGCGGGCGAGTTGTTTGAGCCAGTATTCCACGCCGCTCAGGGGTTTTTCGCGGTTGCCGGGGTCGAAGAGCAGCAGGGCCAGATCGACATCTTTGAGGAAGAGCGCATGAACTAGCCGGTAGTCCGACTGCCCGGCAAGATCCCAGAGTACCGCCTGGCACTCGGCGCCGTCGGCGCGTTTTTTACCGAGCTCGTCGATGACCCAGAACTGCTGGCCGTGGGTAGAGTCGTGTTCTTTGTATTTGCCGTGGGCGATGCGCCAGCCCAGGCCGGTTTTGCCGACGCCGCTGTCGCCTACGAGGGCGATTCTAGCGGTGGTGTAAGGGGTGGAGTCAGAAACAATGTCCTCACCCAGGAGGATGTTGTAGTCCAGTTCCCAGAGTTTGATGACGGTGTCGTTTTCGCCGTGGGCGGCGAGGATGGGCTTTGTGGGGTGGAAGGCTAGTTGAGATACCCACCAACCGTTATCAGGTTCATCTAATATTGCCACCGGTTGCCAGGAGTCTGTTCGCCAAATTCTTAATGTATCGTCTTTGGATTTCGATATTACAAACAAGCCATTTCGAGAAAAAATACATGAATAAACTTCGTTAGTATGACCTTCAAGCACATGTAGAAGTTTTCCATCCTTACTATCCCATACTCTCAATGTATTATCACGAGAACCAGAAATGATTGTTTCGCCATTTGGACTGAATGAAACGGAATATACATAATTTGTATGTCCTCTTAGAGTTGCAATTTCATTTTTGAAATCAAGGTTCCAAATTTTGATAGTCCTATCGCAAGAACCTGAAACGAATCTTTTCCCATCCGTATTGATATCCAGTGAAGTTATGGTGTTTGTGTGACCATTATAAGTCTGGATTCTTTTGCCAGAATCAATATTCCATACATTTATGTTAGGGTTACTCCTATCAGTTTCCAAACCAGCTACGATTTTATTACCATCTAGAGTGAAATTTAACGATAATACTGTGTTGGCATTGGTTTTTAAATCTGTTATTATTTTTCCGGTTTCTGAATCCCAAATCTTGATAGTTCGATCTGGTGATCCAGAGGCAATTTTTTTTCCATCCGGACTAAATGCGATGCACCAGACATCCTTTTGATGGCCTTGTAGTGTCAATTTTTCATTTCCACTGTCAGCATCCCAAATCTTAATGGTTTTGTCCTGTGAACAAGAAGCAATTTTCTTTCCATCAGGACTAAATGCTATTCCATAAATCTTGCTCTCATGCCCCCGCAACACCCGCAACAACTTCATCCCCCGCGGGTTCTTCTCGGGCTTCAATACCTGGGCTTTTTTTGGTGTTTCCATAGCTAAACTGGGTTGGTATTGGTAAGTGGTTGGCAAGTTAAAAATTTCCACCACGGAGACATGGAGGACACGGAGTTAATCTTTTTAGAAAAAAATCTCCGTGTCCTCCAAGCCTCCGTGGTAAAAAAACATCACTCCATAATTTTAAATGTAGTGCGCCGGTTTGCCTGGTGCTCCGACTCCGTGCAGCGGTTGCAGGCGCAGCTCACCGCCGGCTGTGTTTCGCCGTAGCCGATGGCGGCCAGCCGGGCCGCATCGATACCTTTGCCGATGAGGTAGTTGACGGCACTTTGGGCGCGCTTTTGCGAGAGGTCTTCGTTGTAGTCGTCTTTACCGCGGCAGTCGGTGTGGCTGCCGAGTTGGATGCGGATGTCGGGGTTTTGGCGCAGCACATCGGCCAGACTGTTGAGTGTCGGCTCGGCATCCGGGCGGATGTCCCATTTGTCGTAATCGTAGTAGATATTTTCGAGCACGATCTCGCGGTTGCGGAAAATCTTGTCGAGCACAATCTCCAGTTCAAATGTTTGTTCCGGGTTGTTCGGGTCCTGGGCAATACCCACAGTGCTGAAGCGGGCGCTGTTGGACAGGTAGTTTTCGCGGGAAGCGGCAAAACTGTAGTCCGTGTTTTCAGCCAGTTCGAGCCGGAAATAGCCGTCTTCTTTTACGGTTATGCGCTGTTTTTTTCCGGAAAAACTGATCTCCACGGAGGCGCCGTCGAGCGGGCGGCGGCCCAGCACCGTGCTGTTGGGGTTGGTTGGGTCGCTGAATATTTTTTCCAAAACATAACCCTCGAGCACCATTTTGTACACCAGCGGTTTGACCGGCGTAGTGTCCACCTTGGGTGGCTTGGGCGCAGGTACGCGTTGCTCGAACCGGTAGATATCGTCGCCGCCACGGCTGCCGTCGCCGGGCCGGTTGGAGGTGAAAAAACCTTTGCGAAGCAGGTCGCCGGGCTGGGGTTGGCCGCTGCGGGTGGGGGCGGTTATGGCGATAAAGCCGAAGTCGTCGGCGCCGCTGTTGACCGGTGGTTTGAGGTTGATGGGCGATGCCCAGGCGTTGTTGTTGGTTTTGAAGGTGCGAAAAATGTCCAGCCCGCCCATGCCTGGTAATCCATCGGAAGCGAAATACAGTGTGTCGTCGCTGAACATGGGGAACACCTCGTTTTTGGGTGTGTTGATGTTGCGGCTGAGCAATTTGGGCTCCCCCCAGCCGCTTTCGCTTTGCTCGTCGCGTTGCACTTCCCACAGGTCGTAGCCCCCCCAGCCTTCCGGGTCGTTGCAGGAGAAGTAGAGCGTATTGCCATCAGGTGAGAGAGCCGGGTGGAAGTAGTTGATCTTGTCGCGCTGAAAGGGTAGGGGGCGCGGGGTAGCCCAGCTGTCGCCGCCGCGGCTGGCGTAGTAAATTTTACAGTATTGATCGTCGCCCTTGTAGGCGCCGACGGCGCGGGCGAA
Organism: Lewinellaceae bacterium; assembly: GCA_020636075.1. Classification (GTDB taxonomy): domain Bacteria; phylum Bacteroidota; class Bacteroidia; order Chitinophagales; family Saprospiraceae; genus M3007. The sequence goes on from JACJYO010000006.1 coordinate 545,516, forward strand.
GAAAATTTCGGTGTAATCGCGGTTAAAGCACATGGTGCCTTCGTTGCCATCGGAATTCAAGCCGCCGTCGAAAATCTGCGCACTGGCGTCTTCCGGGTCTACGATGAACAAGTCCATAAATTTATTGCCGGTCCATTTGTACGCATCACCGCCTTTCCCCAGAAACCGGTCGCTGCTGAATACCAGGCGTCCGTCGGTGTAGTACACCGGCGAAAAGTCGTTTTGTGCGCTGTTGAACAGCGTGGGTTCCACTTCCCAGCCGCTTTCGTCGGCAATTTCCAGCCAGCCGATGGCGATATCGCAAGCGGCAATTTCCTTCCGGTATTCGTATGGACTGCCGATCTCGATGCCCAGGTCTTTGAACACGGCGCGGGCTTCGGCGTAACGCTCCAGTTTTTTCAGGGCATAAGCTTTACCTTTCAGGGCTTCGGGGCCGTAGTTGTTTTCGTAGGCTGTGGAAAACCAATTCAACGAGGTTTCGTCGTGGCCGTTCTGGCGATACGAATCGGCGATCTGGAAAGCCAGCCGACCTTTTTCAGTGCGGGTTTTGGCGCGGCCAAATTCTTTTTCCAGCATGGGGATAGCTACGGCATATTGCTTGCGATCATAGGCCGTACTGCCATCTTTGATCCGAATAGTATAATTGCAGGATGCCAGGAGCATGACCAGGCCCAGAAAGAGAAATTTGTGTTTTAGTTTGGGCATATCGACTGTGTTTGGAAAATTTTCAAAAAATGCGTGTTCAAATGCAGCACCGGCGTGATAGAAATAAAAAACGAAAATCCAACAGCTAGTGTTTTGCAAGGATAACAATCTACTCCCATAAGCGGATGTTTAGATTTTCCAATTCGGACTAAAAGATGCCTTTTGGGCCCGGTAATGAAAACTTGCACACCCTTTAGATGACGCAATTTACCTTCCGGAAGATGCCTTTGCATTTTGTTTAGTACGATTTTTGTAAAACCGTCGTTCTAAACCCGGCCCAGTTCTACACAACTATTAGAATTCTGCTTCGCATGAAAAATTTGTCTGTTGCCCGGCAACTACCCTGGGTTGCCCTTCTCGTATGCTGCGTTTTCTATTTTCCGCTGTCTGCCCAGCGTGCAGATTCGTCGGAGGATGAAACGCCCAAAGATGTTGATCTGGAGGCTTTTATGCCCCGGCCGATTGACCGTTCGCAAGACCTTCAGGTGATAACCTTTGGCTCCTGCAACAAGGTGGATAAACCACAAACGATGTGGCTGGATATTGCCGCAAACAACCCGAATTTATGGATCTGGTTGGGCGATATCATTTACGCCGATACTACCAACATGCGTGCTCTGGCCAACCATTACAAGCGCTTGAAAGTGACACCGGGCTACAAGCAACTGCGCAAAAACACTCAAATTATCGGGGTGTACGACGACCACGACTACGGCGCCAACGACGCCGGCAAGGGCCTGCCCAATAAAAAAGGCAGTCAACAGTGCCTGCTGGATTTTCTGGATGTCCCCTATCGCGAACCCGTCCGCCGGCAGGAAGGCGCATATCAGTCGTACCTGTTTGGCAAAGGGGAACACCAGATCAAAATTATCGTGATGGATACCCGCTACTTTCGCGACACCCTGATCCCTGATCCGGACCCAAACCACCGGTATATTCCAAACATGGAGGGCGATATTTTGGGCGAAGCCCAATGGCAATGGCTCGAGCGGGAGCTGACCAACAGCCCGGCCAAACTCCATATCCTTTGCTCCAGTATCCAGATTTTGGCCGATGAACACGGCCATGAAAAGTGGGGCAACTTCCCTAATGCCCGCAAGCGCATGCTGCAGATGATCGTGCGCCTCAAACCCAAAAACCTGCTTATCCTTTCCGGCGACCGGCACATGGCCGAGGTCACAAAAATGGACCTGCAAGGGCTGCCATACCCGCTATACGATTTTACCTCCAGCGGCCTTACGCACATTCGCAGCGGTACCAGCGAGCCCAATAAGATGCGGGTGGGCGATATGATCGTCAAGAAAAACTTTGGCCTGCTCCGGATACAGTGGGAGGGCGAAGATCCAATTGTGACGATGGAGGTGCGCGGCAACCGAAATGAATTGTATCAGCGTATTCAGGTGAAATATTAAACTCGGGCACGTTGCGTTGCGATTTTCCCTACTTTTGCGCCCGCAATGGATTTTCTGAAACAGCACGTAGAAGCACTCATTTTCGTTTCGCCGCAGGCGACTACCCTGGCCGAAATCTGCGCCGTACTCACCGAAGTACTGGAAGCCGAAGTGCCGGAAGCCGATGTGTTGGCGGCGATTGAACAATTGCGCGAACAGTATGCACAGGACGGCTACGCTTTTGAACTGGTGGAGATCGCCGGGGGATACCAGTTGCTGACCAAGGGCGCCTATCACAATACCGTGGCGGTTTATCTGAAACAGACTACCCAGAAGCGGTTATCGCAGGCAACCCTGGAGACGCTGGCTATCGTGGCGTACAAACAGCCGGTGAGTAAATCCGACCTGGAAGCCATCCGCGGGGTAAATTGCGATTACACCCTCCAGAAACTTTTGGAAAAAGAACTTGTTGTAATTACCGGGCGCAGTGAAGGTCCCGGCCGACCGTTGTTGTACGCTACTTCGGATAAATTTATGGACTACCTGGGCATCAAAGACCTGATCGAATTGCCCAAACCCAAAGATTTTAAAGAGGTGGAAAACACCATCGGCGAGGCCCCGGAATCTGAAGAACGGCCTATGCCGGATGCTGACGCTGAATCGGCAAGTGATTAAAAAAAGAAAAAATGGAGCAACCCTTGGTAAACAGGGTGGCAAACAGCCGCCTTACGACAATCGATCTGGAGGCATTTTATCCGGAAGGTGAAGTCGTGGCTTTTGACCTGAAGGACTACCTGTTCATGGAACTGATCCTGAAGGAAAAGGACTTCCGGGAGGCGCTTAAGGCACACGACTGGACGCAGTACACGGGCAAGAATCTGGCGGTTTTTTGCTCCACCGATGCGATTATCCCCATGTGGGCGTACATGCTGGTGGCTTCCTACGCCGCAGCCTATGCCCTTGATGTTTTTCAGGGTCATCCAGAGCAGTTTGCCGAATTTGCTTTTTTGAAAAAACTGGCCGCGCTCAACCCTGCCGATTTTGCCGATGCGCGCCTCGTGATCAAAGGTTGCAGTGACAAACCGGTGCCTGCGTCGGCATACCTGGAAATTACGCGCCGGCTGGCGCCGGTTGCCCGAAGCATCATGTTCGGCGAACCCTGTTCGACGGTGCCGGTATACAAAAAAGCCCGACCGGCCGAATAAGCGAGCCCGGTTAATCGTTTTAAAAGCGCCCTGATCAACGGCGCTTTTTTTATTTTTGTCGAAACATCCACTCCCGCTCATGGAATTAACAAACACAAACCGATTGCTCCTCTTCATCAACCTGTTCCTGGCTGTACTGCTTTCAGGTATATTTTTTTACTCGTTCAAAGGCAGTGAAAAAGGCTCGGAGCAGGTCATCCGATCGATCAACCTCGACAAGGATTTTGACTTTTGTGGCGAAAAGCTGCCCATGGACAATTTTGACGTCCGGCAGCGCCTCGACGCCGAGTTGGTCCGGAACGTTTATTTTCATTCACAAACAATTTTGGCCATCAAGCGGGCAAACGCCATGTTTCCGGTGATCGAACCCATTTTAAAAGCGGAAGGTGTTCCCGACGATCTGAAATACCTGGCAGTAGCCGAAAGCGCCTTGTCGAATGCCGTGTCGCCGGCCGGAGCGCGGGGCATCTGGCAGTTTATGAAAGCAGCGGCCAGTGAGTATGATCTGGAGGTAAACGATGACGTGGACGAGCGCTACCATCTTGAAAAAGCCACCCGCGCCGCTTGCACCTACATGCGCCAGCAAAAAGAACGGCTTGGGACCTGGACGCTTGCTGCGGCAGCTTACAACGGCGGGCCGGGCCGGATCAAGCAAGAAATGGCCAACCAGCGGGCGCAAACTTTTTTTGACCTGAACCTCGCCGACGAAACCATGCGGTACCCGTTCCGTATTGTTGCCATCAAGGAAGTGATGACCAACCCGGAATTGTATGAGTACCAAATCAAAGAAGACCACCTGTACAATCCGGTTCGGGATTTTAAAACGGTAACCGTTGATGGCCCGGTAGGCAGTTGGGGTGATTTTGCCGTCGAACACGGCACTACGTACCGCATGCTCAAAGTGCTCAACCCATGGCTGGTTTCCGGCAAACTGACCAATAAGGCTGGTAAAACCTATCAAATTCGTCTGCCGAAGTGAGTCGCAACCTCCTGATCTTTTCTGGTTCGCGGAGTAAAATAGCGCGCATGTTTGCCCATGCAGCGCTGGTATGGATATTTGTAGCGGCGGTAATGGGGGTGTATTTGCGCTGGCAAGCCTGGGGGAAACCGCCCATCGAGTTTGCCTACCGGTTTCTCACACACGGGCATTCACATGTGATGTTTCTGGGTTGGGCATTCAACGCCCTGCTGGCAGGCCTTATCCGGGCTTTTCTTCCGCGGGTGATTTCCATGGTTTATTACCAGATCATGCTGATCCTCCAGGTGGCTATAGCCGGTATGGCGGTTAGCTTTCCGTTGCAGGGATATAAAATTATTTCCATTGCCTTAAGCAGCCTGCACCTGTTTTTCGCTGCCTGGCTGATCCTTCGGTTGTGGAGCGATAGTCGCGCGCAAGGCCCGGCTTTGGCTGCCTTTCGATGGGCGGTGGTGTTTCTGTTTCTCTCGGCATTGGGCCCTTTTGCGCTGGCCTATGTGTCGGCGCAAGGTGAAGAAGGCACGGTATGGTACCAGTTGGCGGTCTATTTTTACCTGCATTTTCAATACAACGGCTGGATGATCATGGCGTTGCTGGCGTTGTTGCTGGAAAAAATGCCGCTCAAGGGCGAGGCCAATACGCAGGCTGTCCACCTGATTGCCACCGGGGCTTTGTTGGGTTATGCGCTTAGTGCGTTGTGGACCGAACCGCCGTGGATCGTTTATGTGATAGCAGTCGTAGGAGCTGTTTTACAGATTATGGGAACCTTGCGATTGGGAGGCGGTTGGTACCGGTCATACAATTGGCGCAGTGTTTGGAAACGGCGCTGGGCTTACCGGTTTGCTGGGATGGCGCTTATGGCTTTCGGCCTAAAATTATTGTTGCAACTGAGCGCGATAATTCCCAGTGTAGGCGAGTTTCTTTTTCTGCATCGCAACTTGCTCATCGCCTATTTCCACCTGGTATTTATTGGCGTGGTGACGATGCTGCTGTTTGCTATTTTTCTGGAAAGAATGTGGATTCCACAGGATAAGACTCTGTCGATCGCCTGGTGGCTGTTTTCCGGTGGGTTTGTTCTGACTGAAATACTGCTCGTGTTGCCTGGCAGTTTTTTACTGCCCCTGCTCATTTGCGCAATTGCAATGGCTGCCGGGCTGTTCTGGATAGCCCGGCAGACCATTTATGTCGAAGACAACCAAACTGTCTATTAATGCCAAAGCAAGCGCCCGGTAAATAACTGACCGTTTTCAGTATTCCGTATTAAAATATGATATAAGCCGGCAGGCAACGCGCCCCGTTCAAATTCCCAGGATCCGGCCTGCACAGTGGCCGTTTTTACCAGGGCGCCGGCGGCGTTGAACACCTGAAGGTGCATTGCCGCAAAATCTGAATTTTCCCATTGAATTACAGCGCGATCGCTTGCCGGGTTTGGGCTGATGAAAAGTGCTTCGGCGGGTTGCTCCGGCGAAACAGTCGGCACAGTCACCTGGAGGGTCCGGCAAAATTTATTATTGGCCGGGTTGGCATCCAGGCTGTCGTTGGGCAGGGTAGTCCAAAAACAAAGTTCGACGGAAGCAGGCATATTCCAGGGCGCTTCCCAAAACAATTTGCCGATGTAAATCCGCAGGCTGTCGCCTGGCAAAATGTTCAATCCCTGATAGTTGATTTTATACAAAGTTGATTCCGTCCCGCATTGCCAGGGGAACGAATTGAGCACACTGTTTAGCGTGAATTTTTCCAGGATTTCGGCGCCATCGTTTTTTACCCAAACCGACACGCTGTCAATGCGCATGGTGTAGTAGTTGATTGGGTCGGTGTACTGTTTGCCAGCCGGCATTTTAGGCGTTTCAAGGTAGGTGACGCCCGCGTCAATCGCTGTTGCATCAAAGTCGGGCATTGCCAGTGGGTCGGAAATCCGGGCTTCGATGACCTGTGCGTCGATACCGGCGAGCGGGTTTTCATGTCCGGCCAGCAACAGTTGATCGTCGGCAGTCGACAAGAGAACATCTGGTTGAAATGCAGCGTCCAAAGGAATGTCGATAACCTCCAGCAGGCTCAAGTTTGCAGTATCGAAACGCAGTAGTTGGCGTGGCTCGCTTGCTGCGAGTACCTGCAGCCGGCCGCCAGCGTAGCACAGGCCAACGGAGGTTTCCGCTGGCAGGTTCAGTGCTGTTTGGGTAATTGGTTGGAGATGCTCGTCAACCAAGAAAAGCGAGTCGGCGGAAAGTGCGGCAAAATGGCCGTTAGGCAAGGGCTCGGCTGCCAACAGGTCGATATTCACCATTCCAAATTTCAAGGTAAAAAAATCCGGGCTGTACAGCCCCAACCCGGCTTCACCATAAACAAGCAGGTAGTCGTTGTCGAGTTTGCGGTACCCGCGGAACAGGGGCAATGGGTTAAACCAGGGCTGGCCCGGCTCGCCATCGGCAGTATACCGGATTGGAGCATTGTTTTGGCGAAAAAGCCAAAAGCCGTTGTCCGGAAGCGGCAACAGTTTAAACGTATCCCTCGGGTTTGTTTGAAAGCCCAGATCTTTTGACCAGAGGAGATTCCCCGATGCGTTGTAGCGGTACAGTGTCCAATTCACGTCAATGTCACATTGAAAAAAGGATCCGGCGATCAAAAAACCGTCGGATAGTGGCATGCATTCCAACCCATGCGGCTGGCCTTTGCCTAACAAAAAACGGTAACTGGATTGCCCCGTCGGTTCGATCGTTTGAACGCCATAAACAGGAATGCCTTCGACTGAATTCAGGCTCGACAGCAGGAGGTGGCTTTGGCCGTTAAAGCCGGGGAATGCCGCTTCAATAGAGTTCCAAAACTGGGGTTGGCGGGATTGGGTGTGTGCGGAAAAAGCAATAAAAAAGGCGGAGGCCAGGACGGCCAATTGGCGGTGTACATTTCGCATGATAGGTAAATTTAGGTTAACAAGTACAACAAATTTACGCTACGGGATTTTCAATTACAGGGCAAAACCGGGTAATTGCAAATCGGGGACACTCGGAAAACTCCTGGCTTGCCTCATGGTACTTCGGGCGTTTTCAGGAAATTAATGTTCCGCTCCAGCCCGGCGTATTTTACACGTTTAACCGCCGATTTCCGGAAAATCTTTCCAAACACTTCTTCGGTGAGTTCCAGCCAGTCGCGTCGATCCATACCGAGCAGGTCAGGGTGCGGTTCAAAGGCGGGCTCTTCGTGGCGTTCGGCGAAGCGGTTCCAGGGGCAGACCTCCTGGCAAACATCGCAGCCGAACATCCAGTTGTCCATTTGGCTTTTGAAACTGCTGGGGATTTCATCGCGCAGTTCGATGGTCAGGTATGAAATGCATTTGGATGCGTCGAGGAAGTAGCCTTCCGGGCTGATGGCCTCCGTCGGACAAGCGTCGATGCAGCGCCGGCAGGTACCACAGTGGTCGCGAATTGGGGCGTCGTATTCGAGTTCCAGGTCGCAGATGATCTCTGCCAGAAAAAAATAGGAGCCGCGCCGGGGGTGAATTGTTAGCGTGTGGCGGCCATTCCAGCCGATGCCGGCGCGGCGGGCCCATTCGCGTTCGAGCACGGGCGCACTGTCGACAAAACACCGGCCGTTGATGGCGCCGGTCTCCGCTTGCATGTAGGCGAGCAGGGTTTTCAGCCGGTCTTTCACGACGAAATGGTAATCTTCACCGTAGGCATACTGGCTGATTTTTGGGGCTTCGGTGTCCTCCTGTTTGTCGGGGTTGTGGTAGTTGAAGGTCAGGCAAATTACCGTCTTGGCGCCAGGTACCAGTTGGGTTGGGTCGATGCGCAGGTCAAAATGGTTTTCCATGTAGGACATTTTGCCGTGTGCGCCCTGCTGCAACCAGGCTTCCAGGCGGCGTGCTTCCGCGTCGAGCCGTTCGGCCCGGGCAAAGCCGACAAACTCAAAGCCCAGTCGGTGGGCTTCGGCACGGATACGCTCGGTATTTTGCTGAAGTTGCATTTTAGCGATAGGTTACTTCGGCCACTTTCGGAGTAGTTCCGGCAGTTGCTTCACAGCGGCAATTTCCCGGTATTTTTCCCGCACTTCTTCTGCAGGGCCACCAAAATAGGTTTTGCCGCCTTCCAATGTTTTCGATACTCCGGCGCCCGCCAAGACCACGGCGCCGGCGCCAATCCGTATGGACTGGATGACCCCCACCTGGCCGTACAGCACCACATTGTCCTCGATGACCGTTTTTCCGCCTATGCCCACTTGGGCGGCCATCAGGCAGTTTTTACCGATCACCACCCCGTGACCGATGTGAATCTGGCAGTCCAGTTTGCTGCCGGCTCCGATGACAGTGTCACCACTCACCCCCTTGTTTATGGTACAGCCGGCGCCGATGTCGACATGGTCTTCGATGATGACGCGTCCGCCCGAGCGCCATTTCTTAAAACTCCCATCGGCCAGTTTTTTGTAGTAAAAAGCGTCGCTGCCGATGCTGTTATTAGGCCCGATGCAAACATGTGCGCCGATGGAGGTGTGTTCACCAATATAGGTATTCGCCTGGATGTACGAATGCGCGCCGATGGAAACATTGGCGGCAATGACAACACCGGGTTCAATGACCGCTGTCGGGTGAATGCTGGCACGGTGACTGATTGGCGCAGTGGCAGGCTCAAAAGGCCGGTGTTCGCGGATGAGGGAATCGTACACCTCAAAAGGATTTTCGACGACCAAAATAGCCTTGCCGGGTGGGCATTCTGCGGCTTCATTGAGTAGCACCACAGTTGCGGCACTTTCCAGGGTTTTTTTAAAATATTTCGGTGCATCGGAAAAGGCAATATCGCCGGGCTCCACTTTGTGGATTTCGTTGATGCCGGTAGCGGCCAGCGTGGCATCGCCGAGTAATTGGGCGTTAAAGCGTTGGGCCAGATCGCGGACAAGGATGGGTTGCGGGAATTTCATGGTTGAATGAATGATTTGAAAAATAGACGCCGCGAAATTACGGATACGCCAGACCAACACGGAATCGCAGGCAGAAAAGGAAGTCATTTTCAAAACTTCTCTATTTTTACCTCCAAACAAACGACCATGTTCCAACTATTCCGTATAAACCGCACTTCGGCCCTTCTTTTTGCCCTTTTTCTTACGACAACTCTCACTGCTCAACGCGATTTACCGGTGGCTGAATTGCGTGGCGCCTGGCTGGCAACTGTTGTCAATATCGACTGGCCTTCCGTACCCGGACTTTCCTCCGAGCGTCAGCAAATGGAGTTCGACAGCATTCTGGACGTGCTCAAAGCCATGGGCATGAACGCCGTATTCGTACAAATTCGCCCGGCTGGCGACGCTTTTTACCCCTCTGCCGTGGTGCCCTGGAGCAAGTACCTGACCGGCAGGCAGGGGCTGGCGCCCGAGCCTTTTTACGACCCACTGGCGTACATGATCCAATCGGCGCACAATCGCCGGATGGAATTTCACGCCTGGATGAACCCCTACCGGGCGACCTTCGACCTGGATACGGCCAGTTTGGCCCCCACGCATCCGCTTCGCGCGCTGCCCGACAACCGGAAGGCCGAGTGGTTTTTCCGTTATGGCAACCGGTATTATTTTAATCCGGCCAGCGCCTTGGTCCGGCAGCACCTGCTCAGCGTGGTCCGCGATATTGTGGTGCGGTATGATGTGGACGGCATTCATTTCGACGACTATTTCTACCCTTACAAGGAGCCAAATCAAGTATTGCAGGATTACAACGACTTTGCCGCCGACCCGCGGGGCTTCTCCAAAATTGAAGACTGGCGCCGCGATAATGTGGACCGCCTGATCCGGGATGTATCGGAAATGATCAAAAGCATAAAGCCCTACGTGCGCTTTGGTATCAGCCCTTTCGGTGTTTGGCGCAATGCTGACCAGGACCCCATCAACGGCTCCCAAACCCGTGCCGGCATTACCTGTTATGACGACCTTTACGCCGATGTCGTCAAGTGGATGAAAAACGGCTGGATCGACTATGTGGCCCCGCAACTGTACTGGAGTGTCGGGTTTCCGCCGGCTGATTTTGAAATTCTGCTCGACTGGTGGAGCAAACACACCTACGGTAAACACCTGTACATCGGGCATGCAGCCTACAAGATCAACAACAATGCTGTGGACCCCAACTGGAACAAACCGGACGAGATCAGCCGCCAGGTTGCGCTTACCCGGGCAAACGCACAGGCCCAGGGCAGTATTTATTTTTCTGTAAAACCGCTTTTGCGCAATCCGCTGGGGGTGCAAGACTCCATGATTCATGTGTTGTATCCCAACCAAAGCCGGGTGCCGGGAATGCTCGCGTTGTCAAAAGTGCCGCCGGCTACGCCGCAAATCTGCCGGGTTGGCGGTTCCCGCAGTGCAGTGAAACTTGCCTGGCACGCCTGCGATATCGGAAGCCAGGAAGAAAACCCGTACTATTTTGCCATCTACCGGTTTGACGGGCAGGGCGTCGGAGACTTTCAAAACGAGCGAAATTTGCTCGCGTTTACACCATTTTACACTGAAAAGTGGATTTTTGAAGACCCCTCTGCTGCCGTCGGAGAAGTGTACACCTATGTGGTGATTGCCTACAACCGGTATAACGTGGAAAGCTACTCCAGCGATCCGGTTGTGGTGAAGAAGACAAAAACCAAAGCCAAGCGGAAGAAGAAATTCTGGGGATTCCTGTTTTAGTACAGGTTGCGGAATACGGATTGCGGAGTGGTTCACTATTTCGGTCTGCTGTGATTACGTGGCCCTAACGTAGTTGATTGGAAAACTAACAAACTTCATTTCCAGTGTAAGATGAACCACTCCGCATTCCGCACTCGAAACTCCGAACGCCAAAAAAGAAGCAGGGCACTTGCCATTACTGGAAGCGCCCTGTATAAACCCCAAAAAACCAAATGAAAACAATCTTAAAAAAACGCTGTAAACAGCGAGAATTTGCTTGTAGTGGCTTTCACATTTGCTGAAAGCGGCGCAAAGATAAGTAAAGTTTATGTCGAATTTACACTAACTTTACATATTTTTAATTCTAAAGTAAAGAATCGCGCCTGTAAGCCGTCTGGTCTTGCAATTGTATTGTTTCTTAAGTTTTGAAAAAATTATTTTTTTACAAAACCTGGCTCAAAAATAGGGGCTGTTACACTAAGTCCGCGCTGAAAACTACTGAACCGGGAAAATTGTTACCTGAACCGGAATTGACTTCACACTCAACTGTTTTTCTTGCATACTCCAGTTAAAATATCTGTTTCCATAGGCCTGCTGCTTTTCGCTACGGTATGTTTTTCCTGCTCCCGCAAAAAGGAACGTCTGGTACAGGAAACTGTCGCTCAACGCGTGGCCGAGTTTCGCAAAAAGGAAACCGCCAAATGCCGCGCAGAGCTTTTGGCCGATGCCGAGCACGTCGTGGATTCGCTTTTGTTGTACGAGGCATTGTCCGATGTGCAGGATTCGTTGAAACAATTGCGTCCGTTCAAACCGGTGCCGCCGCCGGCCATTGCGCCGATCGATTCCCTGAAGATTAAACCTATTTTTGAGCAATAATCCGTTTTCCCTGCCGCAATTCCCGGGTTCCAGGCAACGTGGAAAGCCTGTCCTGCGTCCGTTTCGAGGCATGTTGCGCTTGTTTTTCTTCAAAAAAATCGTCCGGGTTATTTCACGGGGCTTGCCCGCCAACTGGCGGCGATTGGGTCCGTTGTTGGTAAAATCGCTCCCTGGCTCCCGCCAATGGGCGCTTGCACTACGTTTTACAACCTGCTGTTTTTTTGCGTTTTGCACTAATGCTGAAATGCAGGCACAGCAACCGGATACCTTGCCCAAGCCCGGGGTTCCAACACTTCACCTGCTCCCATTCTCGTTTCAAAATCTGCGTACCCAAACCGTTGATTCGAGTTTGCCTTTACAACGACTGGATTCGCTGACCGTCTTGCCGCCATTGATTTCCGTAGTCGATTCAGACTCGGGCGTGGACCTGGATAGTTCATTTTTTTCTCTGGAAAATAACTGGCTACGGATCGACACAGCGCGCCTCCGGGCTGCCTATCCGAATGCCGGCAGACTGATCGTGCAATACCGCGTATTGCCGATAGATCTCGCAAAACCAGTCAGCCGGCTGGATTCGACCATGATCCGGAAAGCCATGGGCGATGATGCTATCGAATTTGATTATACCCCGTATACGCCCAGCACCAAGCCCTGGGAAACTTCAGGTCTGGTTTCGAATGGCTCGTACACACGCGGGCTGAGTTTTGGAAACAATCAAAACCTGGCGTTCAATTCCAATCTCAACCTTCAACTCAATGGGCAATTGGGCAACGATATCGAACTGACAGCAGCGTTGTCCGACAACTCCATTCCCCTTCAACCGGATGGTACTACCCGGCAATTGCAAGAGTTCGATCGCGTTTTCGTGCAGTTGCAACGGAAAAATCTCAGCATCACCGCCGGAGATTTCGACCTGGGCCGCCCGCAAAACGCAGGGTATTTTTCCAATTATTTCAAACGGGTGCAGGGGGCAATGGTGCAAGCTGAGTTCGGTGTGGCAAATACGGATTGGCCAAATTCCAGTAGTGGTGATCCGAGCGATACGCGACACGGTGCCGTCCGCACGGCAATTGCTGTTTCCCGTGGAAAATTCGCCCGCCAAACTATCGCCGGGCAAGAGGGGGATCAAGGGCCTTACCGCCTCCAGGGCACTGAGGGCGAGCGGTTTATTATCGTGTTGGCCGGAACAGAAAAAGTTTATGTCGATGGTCAATTGCTCAACCGGGGACTCGACGACGACTACACGGTCGACTACAACCTGGGTGAACTAACCTTTACCCAGCACCGCCTGATCTCCAAAGACAGCCGCATCATTGTGGAATTCGAATACGCCGTTCAGGCGTACTTGCGCTCGACCATGGTAGCCGATCTGGAATTCACAGGCCGCCGGAGCCGGTTTTACCTGAATGCCTACGCGGAGCAGGACAGTAAAAACGCGGGTGGTGCGCAGGACATCAGCCCGGCAGACCGGCAGCGCCTGGCACTGGCCGGCGATAACCTGCAAAATGCTTACGCCTCGGGCATCGACACGTTGGATGCTGAGGCCCGGCTTGATCCGGGCAGGGTGTTGTATAAGTCGGTGGACACCGTAGCGTGCGGCGTAGCGACTTCCGTTTTGGTGTATTCGACCAATCCCGACAGCGCGCGTTTTGCTGCCCGCTTTACGGAGGTTCCGGTAGGTCAGGGAAATTACGTGCAGCTACAAACTGCGGCCAACGGCCGGGTTTTTCGCTGGGTGGCGCCGGATTCGTTGACTTGCCAGCCTGTTGGCAATTTTGAGCCGGTGGTTCGTCTGGTAGCGCCGGAGGCCCGCCAGTTGTTTACAGCCGGTACAGCGTTGCAACTTTCCAAAAATAGTGAAATACAGGCCGAACTTGCGCTCAGCAACCGCGACCTCAATCGCTTTTCCCCGCTCGACAACGGCGATAATCTGGGCCTGGGCGGATTTTTCAGCCTTCGGCAAAATTTGCTCCCCGGGGCAGCCGAAAAAGGCTGGGAACTTCAGGCTAATGCCCGATATGAGTTTGCCGGCCGGCAATTCAAAGCCCTGAACCCCTACCGGCCGGCCGAGTTTTCGCGCGACTGGAACATCGGAATAGCCGACACTGCCGCCACCGAACACTGGCTGCGTAGCGGCATGGCCCTGCAACGGAAAGGGTGGGGCCGGTTGCAATACGATTTTGGTACGTTTTGGCGGGAAAACCGTTACGACGGCACCCGGCACACCGCACAACTGAAGGTGCAGCGCGCCGGATTCGACGTTTTGGCGGAAGCCAATTTATTGAACTCCGAGGGGGGCACGGAACGTACGCAGTTCTCCCGCCCGAAATTTGATGTCGGAAAAACATTTTTCAATGCCGGGAAAAAGCCCTTGATCAAAATCGGATTTTACGGCGAACGCGAGCGCAACGAACGCCGAAATGCCGGCAATGACACGCTTAGCGCGGTCAGTTTTTGGTATGACCTGGGGCGGCTGTACCTGAAAATACCGGAGGATAAGGGCGCCTGGAACTGGGGACTCAGCTGGATGCACCGCAACGATTTTGCGCCCGCAGGTCCGGGTTTTAAGCAAAACACCGCCGTCGATGAGGCTAATCTCAATGGCAGCTGGGCGCCCATAAATCCGCAAGCTACCTTCCGGCAATCCCTGCAATGGAATTTTTCATGGCGGCAGTTGCGCATCATCGACAGCGACCTGACCACCCTGGCGCCCCAGCAAACCTACCTGGGCCGGCTCGATTACACCCTTTCGGCCTGGAAAAATGCGGTAAACCTGACTACCGGCTATGAGTTGGGCTCGGGGCAGAGCCCGCAATTGGAATTCAGCTACGTGCGGGTAAATCCCGGAGAAGGACAGTATGCCTGGGTTGATCGCAACCGCGACAGTATTTTGCAGGTGGATGAAATGGAAATCGCGATTTTTCAAGACCAGGCCAGCTATGTGCGGGTGGCTGTTACGACGCCCAATTACGTACGCACCAATAATGTGGTGCTCAACCAAAGTCTGCGGATAGATCCCCGCCTGGTGTGGGCGCAATCGAAAAAACCTTGGCAACGCCTGTTGGCGCGCCTGTCTACCCAGAGCAACCTGCAGATCAATCGGCGCGTGCTGGCTTCGGCGCGCGATGAGCCCGCCTGGAATCCGTTTGACCTGGCGGTGGCCGACACGGCCTTGGTGGCGGTGTCGTCGGTTTCGCGGCACGTGCTGTATTTCAATCGCGCCGATCCGGCCTGGGACGCTTCTTTGGCCTATACCGACAACCGGAGTCGGACGGCACTGACCACCGGTTTTGAGAGTCGGCTGCTATTGGACCAAACGGTACACGGACGTGTAAACTTTAGCCAGAACTGGAGTGCCGAACTTGATCTGAGCCTCGGGCGGCGGGAAAATGACAGTGAACAGTTCAATGCCCGGGATTTTACCATCCGGTACTGGAAAGCCCTCCCCAAACTCAGCTGGCTCCCCAGCCGTACCTTTCGGGTGGTGGGCGCTTACACCTGGCAAGACAGCCGCAACACGCTGGCTTCGGGTGAAACGGCCCGGCAAAACAACTGGAGTGCTGAACTCAGCTGGAACCCCACGGCAAAGCCCAATGGCGATGGTTTCCGGGCTGTGACGTCTATCCGGACCAAGGCCAATTTCGTAAATGTGCAATACAGCGGCCAGGCCAATTCTGCCGTGGCGTATGCCATGCTCGATGGCTTGCAAGACGGCCGGAATTTTTTGTGGAGCCTGAACCTGGACCGGCAACTGTCGCGTTCGGTACAGCTCAGCCTGAATTACGAAGGCCGCAAGACCGGCGACAATAGGGTGGTGCATGTCGGGCGGGCGCAGGTGCGGGCGGTGTTTTGAGATATTAGGATATTGGGATATTGGGATATTTTTTGGGGAGGGTAGTAAGGAGTTTTTGATAATTCCGGATTTTGTGGAATGTTTCACCTTAAAATCTGCTTTTTATCAAAAATCATGTTTCGCTGGATGATTTGGAGATTTTTCAGCTTGCCATGGAGATTGGAGCGATTGTTTGGGACTGGGTTGCTAATTAGAATGGTTTGGCACAAAAAACAGTTGGTGAGCAATTCGTGCGGGCAGCGGATTCCATTGCGGCAAATATTGCGTAAGGGTATGGCCGCTATTTTTTTAAAGAACGAAAACAATTCGGTTATTACAGCCGCGGATCTTTGCTGGAAGCCAAAACCTGGGCAATTAAAGCAAGAGATCGCAAGTTGATTACACCGGCGGAATTTGAAGTATTCCTTGAAAAACTGCAAACCCTGCATTAGGGCTGTTAAGAGAAATTTTGGACACTGTTTGTAGAGCATTTCACGCAGAGTTGCACAGAGGAAATGCACAGAGTTCCGCGGAGTTGCCATCCCTAAGAAGGAAAACTCCGAGGAACTCTGCGTGAAATGCTCTACGGATAAAATTTTAGTAAAAAAACATTTCTCTTAACACCCCTAACCCTGCACTACAAATTGAATATTTACATCAAAAAGCTAAAACAAGAACCACCCCAATCCGATTAATATCCCAATATCCCAATCTAATGCGCGAAACAAAATTCATAGAACAAAACCGGGAAAAGTGGGCGGACTTCGAAGAAATGCTCCGCCAAAACCACCGTGATCCGGAGAAGTTGAACGATCTGTTCATACAGATCACTGACGATTTGTCTTATGCGCGTACGTTTTATCCGAACCGCTCGGTGCGGATGTACCTCAACAGTTTGGCGCAGCGCATTTTTCACAACATCTACCGTGGCAAGAGATTTCCGGCCCGGCGTTTCCGCTTGTTCTGGACTGACGAATTGCCGCATTTGATGTGGGAGTCGCGGCAGGCATTGCTGTTGTCGTTCAGCCTGTTTGCCCTGGCCTGTATGATCGGCGTGGTGTCGAGCATCATAAATCCGGATTTTGCCCGGGTGATCCTCGGCGAGAATTACGTGGAGATGACGCTGCAAAATATCGAGAACGGCGATCCCATGGCGGTGTACAAGGAAAGTCAACCGTTGGGGATGTCCGTAGGGATTGCCGCCAACAACCTGTTTGTCGCGCTGCGTACGGCCATTTTTGGCGTGTTGGCCTCCATCGGCACCGTGTTCATGTTGCTTTACAACGGCGTGATGCTCGGTGCATTTCAATATTTTTTTATAGAAAAAGGCCTGTTTTGGGAGTCATTCCTGACCATCTGGATCCACGGGACGCTGGAGATCAGTGCGATCATCATTGCCGGTGCGGCAGGCTTGGTAGCCGGCTCGGGTTTGCTGTTTCCGGGTACCTACACCCGGGGGCAGGCTTTTCAGCAGTCGATGCGGCGTGGCTTGAAAATTTTTATCGGGCTCATTCCGATGTTCCTGTTGGCTGCAGTTTTTGAAGGTTTTCTCACGCGGTACACCGATACGCCGCCAATCCTGCGGCTGCTGTTTATTCTGAGCTCGCTGGCCTTTGTGTTGTGGTATTTCGTTTGGCTGCCCTGGCACAAATCGCGCACAGGTTTCCAGCATGCACTGCGGGAAAAAGACCTGCCGCCTACCCGCCAGCAGGTGGTTTCATTTTCGACGATCAAAAGCGCCGGCGAAATTTTTTCCGATGTGTTCACTTTGCTGCGCCGGCATGCACGGGTTGGCTGGCTGGGTATCCTGGCGGCATCGGTGCTGTTTGTCGGGTTGGCAGCCGGGGCGGGTTTTGCCGGAGAGTCGGTTAAGTTTGTTTTTCCGGATTACCCGGGTGGCGCGTTTCAGGGTTGGTGGGATGTGATCGGACGCAACCGCGCGCCGATTATTTTTTGGGGACAGGTGGTTTTGCTTTCGGCCTTGTTTTGGGTGGCGTTGCGTATGGTGAAACGGGAAATGTCGCCCGATGTTCGGACTTCCTGGGAAGGCTCCTTCGGTGGCGCTTACCTGGTGGTAACCGGGCTGTTGCCTTTTGCCGTAGTGTGGTTTTTGGAGGTTGTGGAGGCCGGCGCATTGCTTTGGTTGGCGGGCATGTTGCTGTTGCCATTTTTTGCCTTGTGGCTTGCCGTGGCGTATTTTGAAAAAGCCAGTTGGAGTTCTTTTTTGCGCAGCATGCAATTGATGCAATGGGGGCAGGGTTTTATTCTCGGCGTGCTTATCATCAATTTTGCGTTATTGTTGTTTTTATTCCTCGACTCAAGCGTTTGGAACATCGTTTTGCGCTTTTTCAGTTGGCTGATCCCGCCCGATGAAGGGAGTATGCAACAATTTTTTGCGTATACGACTGCACTGGCTATCAGTGTAATTGTACATTTTGTGTGGTTGTTGTTGATGCTGGGTGGGATGTTGCACTATTTTTCGAGCAGGGAGCGTGTGGACGCTGCACACCTGTACGAGGGGATTTCCAAGGTGGGCACCACACGGCAAATACGCGGCCTGGCCAAAGAATGAGGTTTAAAAAGGTGACTATGAAAAAAATGCTGATCCTGTGTTTGTTTGCTTTGCCGGGCGTATTGGGCGCGCAGGATGCAGCATCTGTTGTGGAAAAACGCCCGGTTTCGACCAGCCAGTGGGAGCGGGCAGCCCAGGAACTGGATTACAGCCGGGATGTGCCGGAGGCCAAAAAAGAAAAAAAGAAAAAAAACAGTGATGCCCCTTCGGGCTTTCCAAACCCATTTGATTCCATCGATACTCAGTTTTGGGGCACGCTTTTCCAGTTTCTGGCCATTTTGATTGCCGTTGCTGCCATTGGTTACGGCGTTTACCGGATGATGCAGGAGCCGCGCAATAAGCGGATAGCCCGCGATGGGGCCGAAATTACAGTAGAAAACCTGGAGGCTTACCTGCACGAAACCGACCTCGACCAGTTTCTGCGCGAAGCCCTCGCGCGCCGGGATTTTTCCCAGGCAGTGCGCATTTATTTTTTACAAATTATCAAACAACTTTCCGAGTCGGGCGCTATCCGGTGGTCAAAAGAAAAAACCAACCGCGACTACCTGCGCGAAATGCGCCCGCATCCGCAGTATGAAAGTTTCCGGGGGCTTACCCGCAGCTACGAGCGCATCTGGTATGGCAATGTGACTGTGGATGAAAAAATGTTTTCGGAAATCGAGCCCGGGTTCAAGGCATTGATAACCAAGCCTGTGCAATAGCAGTCACCGAAAAGTTATCTGGAATTATCCATGTCGGCTATCTACCTCCATATTCCGTTTTGCAAGCAAGCCTGCCATTATTGCAACTTTCATTTTTCGACCACATTGCGGTCCAAGCCCGCAATGGTGCAGGCTATTTTGAGGGAGCTGGAGCTGCAGCGGGATTACTTAGGTGGCGCGACCTTGAAATCGATTTATTTTGGCGGGGGTACTCCCTCGCTGTTGGACCTGGCTGAACTAGAGCAGATTTTTGAAAAAATTTATGCCTTGCATCCTGTAGCCGGCGATGCCGAAATCACGCTGGAGGCGAACCCCGATGACCTGACGCTGGAAAAACTCCGGAGTCTGCGTAACCATACGCCGGTTAACCGCCTGAGCATTGGCATTCAGTCGTTTCATGATGCCGATCTGCAGTGGATGAACCGGGCACATACGGCCGAACACGCCCGTGCCTGTCTTCAGGATGCCGCTGCGACCGGCTTTCAGGACCTGACTATCGATTTGATCTACGGCGCGCCGAGTACATCGGATGCGCACTGGGCTGAAAATGTGCAGATTGCCCTGGATGCTGGTATTCCGCATTTGTCCTGCTATTGCCTGACGGTGGAGGAGGGCACCGCGCTGGCGCATTTTGTGCGGCAAGGGCGCTCCGAGCCGGTTGATGAGGCAAAGGCGGTCCGGCAATTCGAATACCTGCAGGATGCCGCTGCTGCCCGGGGATATGAGCACTACGAAATATCCAATTTTGCTCTTCCGGGGCGGTATGCGCGCCACAATAGCGCCTATTGGCGGGGAGCGAAGTACCTGGGTGTTGGGCCTTCGGCGCATTCCTTCGATGGCCGGTCCAGGCAATGGAATGTGGCCAACAATGCGCGTTACCTGAAATCCATGGAAGCCGGGGAACTTCCTGCCGAACGGGAGCAGCTTACGACAGCCCAGCGGTATAACGAGTATGTCATGACCAGCCTGCGCACCATGTGGGGTTGTGCTGAAAGCCAGATCGAAACATTTGGCGAGCCATACGCCGGATATTTCCGGGAGGAGATCAGGCAGTTTATGCAAAATGGTACTGTTGAGCAAGGGGAGGATGCCGCGTACCGGCTAACCCGCTCGGGGAAAGTACTCGCCGACCAGATTGCCAGCGCATTGTTTTGGGTGGAAGATGCAGAATGAAATTTTGAATTGACTGAAGTGGGCAGGGCTGCCAGGGCTTGTTGTGCAGGTGTTTGAAAATAATAACTATCCTTACTGCTTGCAGGCAAATGAATTGGTTTACATTCGCCATCAGGCAATCAAAACCAGCCTGTCATTTTTTCATCAAAACAAACACCGATATGTTACAAGAACTCAAGGCATTTCTTATGCGGGGCGATGTGTTGGCCCTTGCAGTGGCGGTTATCATCGGCGGCGCTTTTCAAAAAATTGTCGATTCCATGGTAAACGACATCATTTCTCCGATTTTGGGAATGATCACCGGCAACCCGGACTTTTCGAGTGTGACGATTGGCAATGTGTTGATCGGCAACTTTATTAACGCCGTGATCAACTTCATTTTCGTAGGAATTGTATTGTTTTTCCTGATTAAAGCAGCAAGTAAGAAATCGGACGACGAGAGCAAGTAAGCCACTGTTACGCGCAAATTTGAGTTTTCAGAAGCCATCCTGTATTTCAGGGTGGCTTCTGCTTTTTGCGCGCAAATCTGGTAGTTTATTTGGCGTTTTTGAAATGATAGGTAGTATTTGGCGCGCATTCAAAATTAAATTTTGAAAAACAAACCTAATCTTGGGGGTTTAATTTGTTGCTTATGAATTTCTTGATTGCTGCGCGTAGTCGACAAATTATAATCTATTATTAATAAAAATTAAACTCTTAAACAGATTTTAATTTTGTTTGGACACTTTTTTGTACCTTTGCGACGTTAACTTAGTTAACTTAAACCTGCTTTTCACAATTATGAAATTACAAAATCTCGTAGAGGCGTTAGACGCCCAGATCGTAAGCGGCGATGTCATCGGCGCATTCGACAAATTTGCTGCTGACAACTGCGTTACCCGGAGTGGTGCAGACAATATGACCCAGACCAAAGCACAAAAACTTGAAATCCTGAACTGGTTTTTCCAAAACATTGCTCAAGCCAACCGCATCGAATGTACGGCTTGCAAAGTGGGTGATTCCGTTACAGAATCTCAGTTTGTTTTTGACTTTGTCAACAAACAAGGTCAACCGTTGGTGTATCAGGAAGTTATCCGTCGCGCCTGGAAAGATGGCAAAGTGGTAGAAGAACAATACCTGATCGGAGAAACGCTGGATGTACCGGCGAAAACTGCGGCTAAGAAGCCTTCCAAGAACACTGCAGCCAAAACGACGAAACCGGCTGCAAAAGCTACCAAAACAACCACGCCTGCGAAAGCTACCAAAGCAACTAAAAAAGCAGAACCGAAAGCCGACCAAAAACCGGCTTCCAAATCTGCTAAACCTGCTACCGCTAAAACGAAAGCCAGCGGAAAATAAGCTTGGAAACAAGTAACCTAAGCAAAACACAGAGCAGTAATTTGAAGCCCGTCTTGCAGGAATGCAGGACGGGTTTTCTATTTTTGCCCTCCTTGCCAGTAACCCGATGAAGCAACTACGCTTTCCGGCACAGTCCAAAACCAATCCGATATATGCTTGCACATTCCCGCGCTTTTCTGATCATCCTCGATGGCTGGGGCCTGGGCCCCAACCCGGAGGTCGACGCTATTAAACAAGCAAACACCCCCTTCATGGACGGCCTTATGTCGGACTATCCCAATACCACACTCATTACCCACAGCGAAGATGTCGGTTTGCCGGAGGGGCAGATGGGCAATTCTGAAGTGGGACACCTCAACATCGGAGCCGGGCGTGTCGTCTGGCAGGAACTGGCCCGGATCAACAAGGCGATCCGCGAGGGCGAACTGGCCAAAATCCGCACGCTGACATCGGCGTACGAATATGCCTCGGCTACCCGGTCGAAAATACATTTGGTGGGGTTGGTATCTGACGGGGGGGTGCATTCGCACATCAACCACCTGAAGGCCCTTTGCGATTTGGCCACGGAAATGAACTGCAAGCAAGTGTACATCCATGCTTTCACGGATGGCCGCGACTGCGATCCGAAAAGTGGCGCCGGTTTTATCGAAGACCTGCTCGATCATATTAAAGACCAGCCGATTGAACTTGCTTCTGTCATCGGGCGGTATTATGCCATGGACCGTGATAAACGCTGGGAACGGATCAAACTGGCCTACGACTTACTGGTAAATGGCACTGGCGAGGCTGTTGATGATTTTCCTGCTGCCATTCGGAAATCGTATGAAGCCGGTGTGACCGACGAGTTTCTTAAACCCATGGTACGCCAGCGCCCTGACGGACAACCCTTAGCGACCATCGAAACCGGTGATGTGGTCATTTGTTTCAACTTTCGCACCGACCGTCTGCGTGAACTAACCACTGTGCTCACCCAGCAAAATATGCCGGACGTAGATATGCATACTCTGCCTTTGCATTACGTGACCATGACCAACTACGATGAGTCGTTCCGCGATATTTTCGTACTTTTTGAGAAAGACAATGTGGAACTGACCCTTGGCGAACTGGTTTCGGATGCCGGCTTGAGCCAGGTACGCATAGCGGAAACAGAGAAATATCCGCACGTGACATTTTTCTTTTCCGGTGGGCGTGAGGAGCCGTTTGAAGGGGAACGCCGCATTATGATACCATCGCCTAAAGTAGCCACCTACGACCTTCAACCCGAGATGAGTGCACCGGAAGTATGTGCCGCCATTATGCAGGATATCCGGGACAACAAGCCCGATTTTATTTGCCTCAATTTTGCCAATACCGACATGGTAGGCCATACCGGCGTGTTTGCAGCAGCGATGAAGGCGGCCGAAACGGTTGACCACTGCATGAGCCAGATTATTCCGCTTGCGGAAGAAAACGGCTACGCCTGCCTGATCATCGCCGACCATGGCAACTCGGATTTTATGGTAAACCCGGATGGTACGCCCAATACGGCGCACACCAAAAATCCCGTACCCTGCATACTGGTAAGCAAATATTTGAAAAACACCGTTCGGTTGCGCCCGGGCCGTTTGGCTGATGTGGCGCCCACCTTGCTCCAGCTGATGGGCATCAAGCAACCGGAAATGATGACAGGAAAGAGCCTGATCGTGACCGACGCCTGATCATGCACAAAAAATACCATCTGTATCCCTGGGAAATATGGTTTTTAAAGCAGCTCCGACGCTGGCGGAATACGCTTGTGGGCCGGGTTGTTCAAAAGAAAATCATCGACAACCCGGATATGCGCATTCCATTTCAGGCGATCCCGCTTTGGGTTGCCTCGGCGCTCACCGGCCTGGTAGCGGTAGCGTATGAAGATCTGTTCGTTTTGTTCGAGCAATCCGGTAAGGCACTGCTGGCTCCGGCGCCCTGGGTTGTTTTTCTCACCACACCGATTCTTTTTGCATTAGCCTGGTATATGACGGCGCGGATAGCGCCCAATGCCCGTGGGAGCGGTATTCCGCAATTGCTTGCCGCAGTAGACCTGGCAGGTACAAGCCGGCAGGCGTTAATACAGCGATTGCTCAACTTGCGCGTAGCGTTGGTCAAGATCGGCGCCAGTCTGGTCCTGTTGATGGGGGGCGGTGCGATCGGCCGCGAAGGGCCAACCTTGCAAATTGCGGGCTCAGTATTCGACATGGTTTACCGTTGGGTACCTGAAGGCTGGCCCAAGGTTTCGCACCGGATCATGCTGATCACCGGAGGGGCTTCCGGGCTTGCGGCGGCCTTTAATACGCCGTTGGGGGGAATCGTGTACGCACTGGAAGAATTGACGAAAAGCCACATCGCCCGCTTTCGCACGGCGGTGTTTAGCGCAGTGATCATTGCCGGTATGACCGCGCAATCGTTCCTGGGCTCCTACCTCTACCTGGGCTACCCGAAACTGGCCACACTCCCGGTTGGTTTGATCTGGCTGGTGCTGGTTTTGGGATTTTTGTCGGGTTACCTCGGTGCGCAGTTCACCATGGTTTTGCGCTGGATCGGGCAATGGCGCAGCCAATTTCGGGGGCGAAAAAAACAATTGGGCGTGGTACTGGGCCTGGGCCTGGTTTTTGCCACGCTACTTTTTTTTACGGGCACTATTGGCATGGGTACCGGTAAGCCGTTGATCAACCAGGTGCTGTTCGAGGGGGCTGCTTCGGCTCCCTGGTACACCTTTCCGGTGCGGGTGCTTGCGGCGGTGTTGTCGTTTAGCATCGGCGCGCCGGGCGGCATTTTCGCCACGTCGTTGTCGTCGGGTGCATCGCTTGGAGCATTCATCGTGCATTGGGGCGGCTTGCCGGCCGAGCACCACAACCTGATGATCCTTGTTTGTATGATCGGTTTTCTGACCGGCGTTACCCGTACGCCGTTCACCGCAGCCATCCTGGTACTTGAAATGACCGACCGGCATTCCGCGATATTTTATTTTTTGCTGGCCAGCATGATTGCCCAGTTTGGTGCAGGGTGGGTATCCAAACGGTCGTTTTATGAATATCAGAAGGAGGTTTACCTGGATCAGTTGACGGCAAAAGGGTAGGGTTTTGCCATTCGGTTAGATCAGGGAATCAAATAAGCAACCAAAGCCCGTAGGGCTGGCATTTTTGTAGAAGAGATTGCGACAAGAAAAATAAAAGCGCCGTAGGTGCGACATTATAATGGCACGCCTACGGCGTTTAAAAAACTAGGCGACAACCATTTGCTACCATAATGTCAGCCCTACGGGCTTCAAAAAAAGATATAATTGCTATTTGAACCCCTGATTCGCATGATTTGTGCCCTCGAGGTACAACCCTTTAACTCGAATGATCCGCCACGATCTGCCACTGCCCCCCGATTTTTTCCCAGAGCAACGTAAAATGCCCATCTAGATCTCCGGCCTTTCGGGTGAGTTGCCATTGGCCAATTACAAATGCACTTTTTCGGGAAAGGATGTCCACGGATAAAATGGTGAATTTCAGCTGGCCCATGGTTTCCTGGTCGGGATACCCTTTTTTGTAATTCGCCAGTGTTTGTTGCCAGCCGTAGGTGAGGCCACGGGAGCCGATAAATTTCAGGCTGTCGGACTTCCAGTATCCGGTCATGAACGCCTCCAGATCACCGCGGTTCCAGGCTTTTTCCTGGGCGTCCATGATAGTCAGGATGCTGCGTTCGGCTTTTGAGTTTTTTTGGGCGAAGCCCGAAAACTGAAAAAATAAGAGCAGGCTGAAAAAGAAGAACTGTTTCATAATTTAAGGTTCGGGTTTTGACATTTGATTGAAAAAATTTTCCAATCAAGCACTAGCGCTGAACCACAAGCCGGCTCTGCCGAATTTCGCCCGCGCGCAGGTATCGCAAAAAGTACATGCCGTTTTCAAACGCAGAAACATCAAGCCGGAAATCGCCTGCTGACACCGTGGCGGCATACCGTTGACGGCCATTCAGGTCGAAGAGTTGCAGCTGCCCCTCAGCAGGCAGGTTTTTCAATAAAACAACACTACTCGCCGGGTTGGGCTGTATTTCCAAAGCCAGGATTGTCGGTGCGCTGGTACCGGTGAATACATCGATCTGCCGATAGCCGAGGAAAAAGAATGCCGTATTGGTTAGGGCAGGTGTCACGCAGCCGCCGTGATCGGCCGTGGAGTCCACATCGGTAGCGATCAGATCGACGGCACCGTAGGCCAGCATCGAGTCACGGGCCACCAGGCTGTTCCGGTAAGGGACCTGATCGTCGGCTTTACAATAAAAAATGCGCGTAGGCGCTTCCGGCGCCCAGGCGTACACATCGTTTGCCCGAAGGGCGACATTGAATGGATGGTCCGGATTGGTCGTCACATCTTGCACAACGGCGGGCTGAAACATGCGGATTGGTTTGCTGGCGCCTTCGTTGGCGATCAGCAGGCTGATCAGCTGGCTGTTCATCTGGTTGAGCGAAATAGTTCCATTGTAGAACTGCCCGATTTTCGTGGCATATGGTTCGACGAAAATGTCGGAAAGTTGGGTGTAGAGGTTTCCGTATGCGGCTTGATACGAAATAATCGTGTTGGGCAGGTAGGCAGGGTAGTAGTACACATCTTCGGATAAAATCAGGTCGCGCATGACTCCGGAAATGCTGTAGGGCCCCGACAAGTGCGCCGCTGCCGTCACAGTGTAATTAGCCGACAGATTTGTTTCCACTTCACGATGGAGTGCCATGGCGGCGTGCCCTCCCTGGGAATAGCCGGTGATGAACAGTTGTTCGTTGGTGTGCACACCGTATTGATTGTTGAATGTCGGCAGTACGGCGAGCATGTCCGTGGCTACCGATGCTTCAGTTGCGGCATGTACGTAGGGGTGCACCCCGTCGGAAATCCCAAGTCCCAGGTAATCGGGCATGAGGGTGGTAAAACCCAATCCGGCAAAGAGCAGGCCGATGACACCTTCGCCATTGGTGAGTACGTTGAACGACGGCACATCCAATTTTGAACCGGAGGTACCGTGCTGGTAAACGAGGCGGGGAAATACCATGGACGCATCGTTGGGCACGACTATCAGCCCGGAGACGGTATCGGGCTGGCCTTGCAGCCCGGTGGTTGTGTACGTAATCCGGTAGTAGTTGACATCATACTGGATAAACGGGATGCCGAATTGGCTGGTTAGCTGGGCCTTGGTTTTAGAACCTAACAAGGTGGAACTCACGAGGCTTTGACCGGACAGGGTAAAACAGACCTGTAGAAGCAGGAAAAGGAGTGTAATGCGTAGTTTCATGCGATTTGCGTTAATTCATTATTTGGATGTCAAGGTAGGTAGCCTTGCTTAAGCAATGAAAATTTTGAGTAAGTTCGTACAGATATAGCACATTCTTTGATTTGTTTAATCTTGAGAGGCTTCCTACCTTTGGGCCCCGAAAATCATGATACCAAACTACAATGCAGATTTTCGGAAATGCTGGATACCGGTCATGCTGCCGGTTTCCAGCATTTTTTTATACACTAAATTTTAGTCGTCCCGGGCCTCCGAGCCCCGGGACGACTGCATAAATACCAGCGTTTTATGCCAAAAGACAATTCCATTAAGTCCATTTTAATAATCGGCTCCGGCCCCATTATTATCGGTCAGGCTTGCGAATTTGATTATTCAGGTTCACAGGCCAGTCGCTCATTGCGGGAGGAAGGCATTCAAGTGGCACTGATCAATTCAAATCCTGCAACGATCATGACTGACCCGGTGACCGCGGATTTTATTTACCTGCGTCCGCTGACTCCGGAAAGTATCGAAAGGGTAATTCAGGAGCACCAGGAGAACCCCGATCTGCCGACCCTGGATGCGGTGCTCCCAACTATGGGCGGGCAAACAGCCCTCAATCTGGCGATTGAATGTGAAAAACTGGGCATCTGGGAAAAGTACAACATGCGCATGATCGGTGTGGATACTTCCGCCATCGAAACTACGGAAAACCGGGAGGCATTCCGGAAGTTGATGATTGCCATCGGGATCGATGTGGCGCCCTCGATCATCGCCAATTCGTACCTGGAGGGCAAGGAAGCCGCGCAAAAAATTGGCTTTCCGCTGGTCATTCGGCCATCTTATACCCTGGGAGGCTGGGGTGGCGGCTTTGTGATGGTGGAAGAGGAATTTGATGAGGCGCTCAAGCGCGGCCTCGATGCCTCTCCCTCGCACGAAGTGCTGGTGGAAAAAGCCGTGCTGGGCTGGAAAGAGTTTGAACTGGAATTGCTGCGCGATAAAAACGACAACGTCGTCATTATCTGTACCGTGGAAAACCTCGACCCGATGGGGATCCACACCGGCGACAGCATTACCATAGCGCCGGCTATGACCCTTTCGGATACCGCTTACCAGCGTATGCGCGACCAGGCAATCCAGATCATGCGTGCCTTGGGTGAGTTTGCCGGGGGGTGCAACGTACAATTTTCTCAAAACCCGGAAACGGAAGAACTGATCGCCATCGAGGTGAACCCCCGGGTGTCGCGTTCTTCGGCGCTGGCTTCCAAGGCAACGGGCTATCCGATCGCCAAAATTGCTGCAAAACTGGCCATCGGCTACACGCTCGATGAGTTGAAAAACCAGATCACTAAAACTACCAGCGCCTACTTTGAGCCTACGCTCGACTATGTGATTGTGAAAATGCCGCGCTGGAATTTTGAAAAATTTCACGGCGCAGACCACCGGCTTGGCTTGCAAATGAAATCGGTCGGGGAGGTAATGGCAATCGGGCGCAGTTTCAACGAAGCCTTGCAAAAAGCCTGTCAGAGTCAGGAAAACAGTCGCAACGGCCTGGGCGCCGATAAAAAGGAATGGATGCGCACCGAGGACATTCTCGAGCGCCTGGAAAAGGTGTATGACGACCGGATCTACCGGGTAAAGGATGCGCTGCGACTGGGTATCCCGTCGCGGACGGTGCAGAAAATGACCGGTATCGACAACTGGTTTATCGACCAGATCAAAGACCTGGTAAAAATGGAAGACCGGTTGTTGCGCTTCAACGTGGCGGAGGATATTTCGCCCGACTTTTTTATGGAACTGAAGAAAAACGGCTACTCCGATGCACAAATCGCCTGGTTGCTCCGGATCACAGAAGCGGAAGTGACTGCCCAGCGCAAAAAACTGGGTATCCGGCGGGTGTACAAAATGGTGGATACCTGTGCCGCGGAATTTGAGTCGAAAACCAATTATTTCTACTCCACGTTCGACGACAAAAACGAGAGCATTCGTACCGACAAAAAGAAAATTGTGGTGCTGGGTTCAGGCCCAAATCGCATTGGTCAGGGTATCGAATTCGATTACTGTTGCGTGCACGGTGTGCTGGCAGCAAAGGAACTGGGTTACGAAACCATCATGGTCAATTGCAACCCTGAAACCGTTTCCACCGACTACGACCTGGCCGACAAACTGTACTTCGAGCCGGTATACTGGGAGCACCTGGAGGAAATACTCGAACTGGAGCAACCCGACGGCGTGATCGTACAACTCGGCGGCCAAACGGCCTTAAAACTTGCCGAAGACCTGCATAAAAAAGGTTGGAATATCATCGGCACTTCCTACGACGATATGGACATTGCCGAAGACCGCGGTCGTTTTTCCGACATGCTCAAGGAACTCGGCATTCCGTATCCGAAATACGGGGTTGCCCGCGATGTTGATGAGGCGCTCGGCGTCGCTTCTAAAATTCCCTACCCATTGTTGGTGCGACCGTCCTACGTGCTGGGAGGCCAACGCATGAAAATTGTAATCAACGACCACGAACTGGAGCGCCATGTGCTCAGCATTTTTAAACACATGCCGGACAACCGCGTGTTGATCGACCAGTTCCTGGAGCGGGCGCAAGAGGCTGAAATCGACGCTATTTTTGATGGCGATGAAATCCACATCATGGGCATCATGGAACACATCGAACCGGCAGGTATTCACTCCGGTGATTCCTCTGCCGTGTTGCCTACGTTTTCCTTGTCGGACAAAGCAATTGCCACCATGTCGGAATATGCCGACCGTATTGCCCGGGCCTTGAATATTCGCGGCCTGATCAATATTCAGTTTGCAATCAAAGACGACGCGGTATACGTAATTGAAGCCAACCCACGTGCTTCCCGTACCACGCCGTTCATCGCCAAGGCCTACGGCGTGCCTTACCTCAACATTGCCACCAAGGTGATGCTCGGTACGCACAAACTGAAGGATTTTAAGATTGAGAAAAAACTGAATGGCTACGCCATCAAAATTCCAGTGTTCTCTTTCGAAAAATTCCCGAAAGTGGACAAGCGCCTTGGCCCGGAAATGAAATCGACCGGGGAGGCGATTTACTTTATTAAGGATTTGAAAGACCCGTATTTCCGGGAGTTGGAGCGGAACCGGAGTATGTATTTGTATAATTAAAAGGCGTATTTTTGTTTGAAAATCAAGCTATATGGGTCGGCTTATTCAAAACCTGCAAATTAAAAATTTCAAATCTATACGCGATCTCTCTTTAGATTGCGAACGGATCAATTTGTTTATTGGAAAGCCGAATGCTGGTAAGTCGAATATTTTGGAAGCGATTTCGCTTTTGGGGGCAAAATATACTAGGGGAGAAACGAGTTTTATGCAGGGATTCATCCGTTATAATTCAATTACGCAACTATTTAATAATTATAACTTTAGGGAGCCAATTGAAGTAAAAGCGAATGATGCACTTGCTGTACTGAGACCGACTTCGCACGGCCAAACTGATTTTAATTTCTCTATTTCCTCTCCGCCTCCAGATGAAACCTCAAATTGGTTAAAATTTTTTTCCAGTTTGGATATTGGATTACTAACAAATGGACGCATCAGTAATTTCGGTTTTAATGATGGCCTTTCCAGCATTGTTAAGAAATACACCTTTCGTCCATTCAGTGAATTCAAAGAAAATGAATTGTTCCTGCTCCCTCCATATGGAGACAATTTTTACTTTATTGTTCGTAGTTTTCAGGAAATACGGGAAGAAATTCAGGATTTTCTGAAGCCAAACGGTCTTGAATTACTTTTGGATGAAGAATCCAAACGATTAATGATCCTACAACGCGAGGCTGCATCGTTAATTAGTTTTCCTCTTCACTTGATTCCCGACACTTTTCAGCGCTATATCTTTCACCTCGCCGCAATTTTTTCTAATAAAGATTCGGTGTTGCTGTTCGAAGAACCGGAAACCCATTCCTATGCTCCTTATGTTTATCAATTAGCACAGCATATCCTTCAGGACGAGCGCAATAACCAGTATTTTATCACAACACACAATCCTTATTTTTTGCTACCCATTTTGCAAGAAACAAAAGATGTGGCAGTGTTTATGACTTGGTTTGAGAACTATCAAACCCATTGTCGCAAGCTTTCTGAGGAGGAAATTAGGGAAGCCTTAGATCATGGAATGGATATATTTCTGAATTTGGATTCCCTTGTTCCGGCATGAGTAATTACCATATTATCCCGGAATGCTACGCTGATACCCTGTTAATTGAAATTCTAGGCTTCGGGCGACCAAACCACCAGTTGAGTATTGGGAACGTGTTGAATACAATGGAGAAGAAATTCCAAAACCGACTGGCTGTTGGAATCGTTGATGATGATAAACAAAAACCCAAGCAGTTTGAGTTTTTTAGAGAAATAGCATTGCAATCTGGTATCAGGAAGGTTATCAAACCCGAAAGCCGGCACATGATTTTTGTTATCTGTCCGGCTTTCGAAGTTTGGATTTTCGAAAATGCAAAACAAGTCGATATTGCTCCTGCTCAATTTGGGTTTGCCAACATCAAGTATTTCAAGCAAAAATGTAAAAGCCAAGCGGTTCACCGCGATCAAGCAGTTAAAGGCTTTTTGAATACCCTAAAGCAAAAAAATGCGCCAGGATTAGTTCAGTTGAAAACTTGGATTGAAGAATCGAATAGAGGTTGATCTACCCTGGATTATTTTTAGAAAACATTCCTACTCCAGCCGGAACCGCACAGGCAAGGTGAACCGCACTTTTACCGGATGACCGTTGGCCTCCCCGGGGAGCCATCGTGGCATGGTTTCGACGACGCGCAGGGCTTCTTTCCCGCAGCTGCCGCCAATGTCCTTCAAAACGTTTACCTCGCGTACCCGGCCGTCTTTATCCACTACGAAGGTGAGTGCTACTACGCCCTGGATGTTGTTCTCCCGCGCCAGTGGTGGGTACTAGATGTTTTCAGCCAAATACTTGAGCAATTCTGCCTCTCCACCGGGGAAGCTCGGTGGTTTGTGGATGTCGAACATTTCGTAAACCCGATCTTCCACAGGTGCTTTGGGTGGTTCCACATAGGCCAGTTCTTTGGGGTTATCGGTTATGCTTGGCGGGGCATCGTCATTGCCTTTTTCCGTTTTTTTACCGACGTCGGCCTTTGTATCTACTAAATCCTCCACAGTCGGTACTTCCAGGTCCTCCGCTTCGGCGTCGCGGACAACGACCGGTGGAACATACTGCATGGTTGATCGGGTAGGGGGTGGGGGAGTTGGTGCTGGCGGCGGTGGGATAGGTGGATTGTCCGGGTCGATGTCTGGTGGCGGCCCGGGTTCATATTCCGTTGTTGAGATGACTTCAACTGTTCTGTCGACAAACTTTGAGGACAAATACGGGATAGAGAAAAACAAAAAAATCAGGGTAAAACCATAGGCCATTGCGCGGCCGATAGTTTGGGGGTACTGCCGTCGGAGTTGATATGCGCCATAAGCCTGGTTGCGGTCTGCAAAAACGATGCTGAGCATATCGCTGTGCGTGATTTCTGGTTGGAATTTCATGGTAATAAATTTTATAGGTGAATAGGATAGCCAGCCAGCATCTGCTGCATGCAGATGTGGATTTGATGTTTAACCGGAAGTAAAAAATGGATTAGTTACCGGGCTGCTGCCTGTTGCTTCGAATCAAAAGATAATCCGGCGCCGGGGTTTAGAATGAAAGCCAGTTCCTGTTCAGAAATGTCCATCAGGACATAGTACGCCACATGGCAAATGTTCATTTCGTCGAGGGCATCTACGACGTTTTTATAACTGGCTTCCCGTGTCGGTTTTATCAGGATAGTTAGTTTGGAAACGGACTTTAGCGTGCCAGGATGTTTTGGGTCGGGTTTTTCTGACGGTGGCCACTGGGCATCTACGCGTTTTTTCTTCTCCAGGATTATGCGGCGCAGGCCTTCGGCAGCATAGCTGGTTGAGTCGAGTTCTGGGTGTGTGATGCCTTCGTAAAAATATATCTGATTCTTGCTGCCAAGAAGCAGCGTCAACACTTGCGATTCTTTTCGAAAATCGGGTAACTCAGGTTGATCTTTTTCCGGCATAACCAGCGGCATCACCTGGGGTTTGACCAGTGCTGTGGTTAACATAAAAAAAGTAATAAGCAGGAAGGCCAGATCGACCATTGGTGTCAGGTCGACTCTTGCTTTAGCTTCCCTGGGGCTGTTGCGTCGGCTGCTTGTTTTGATTGCATCCATAACCTGGGTTATTAATTGGTGTAATACTAGAAAGATGCAAGCCGGGCCTGTTTTGGCGTGTGGCAACCTTCTGTTTTTCAGATTTTTATATAAAAAAAGTGCGCTGTCGAAATATTCAACAGCGCACTTGGATATACTTTGATGACAGCGTGAAAAATCATTCCAGCCTAAACCGGACCGGCAGTGTGAAACGCACCTTTACCGGGTTGCCGTTTGCTTCGCCGGGAATCCATTTTGGCATGGTTTCCACAACGCGGACGGCCTCTTTACCGCAACCACCGCCAATATCCTTCACAATGTTTACATCGCGCACTTTGCCGTCTTTACCGACGACGAAGGTCAGGGCTACAACACCCTGGATATTGTTTTCGCGTGCCAGCGGTGGATATTTGATATTTTCTGCCAGGTATTTCAGCAGCTCGCCTTCACCACCGGGAAAGCTCGGCGGCTTTTGAATATCAAACATTTCATAGGTTTTATCCTCCACCGGTGCTTTTGGCGCTTCCACAATGGCGAGTTCCGATGGGTTCTCGTCAATGGTGGGAGGGGCTTCGTCGTTGCCTTTTTTAGTTTCGGCACCGACATCAGCCTTCGTTTCGATCACCTCTTCCACTGTCGGCGGCTCTTCTTCGGCCACTTCTTCGTCTTTTTTAACGATAGGCGGCACGAATTGTACCGTCGAGCGCGTTGGCGGCGGCGGTGTTGGCGGCGGTGGCGGCGGTGGCGGCGGTGGGTTATTCGGGTCGATATCTGGTGGCGGACCCAGTTCAGCTACTACGTCGATTGGTTTATCATCTTTTTTGAAAGCCCCGGATACTTTTGATGTAATGTAGGGGATTGCAAAAAAGAGAATGATCAACGCTAAGCCATACCCCAACGCCCGACCAACAAATTGAGGATATGCGCGCCGAAGTTGGTAGGCGCCATATTCTTTATTCCGGTCGGCGAAGATGATATCCAGCATATCCCTGTAAGCGGGTGTGCCTTTTGCTTCAGCCATAATTTCTGTTTTTTAAATGTGACGTTTAAACAATTGTCTTTAATTCGAGTAACCCTTACTCAGTCGTTGCGGCTGCCTGCTCTTCAATGGTGAATTGAAGGCCTCCTGCAGGATTTTTGATAAATGCTTTTTCCTGATCGGAGATATCCAGCAACACATAGAGTGCTACGTTCGTAATCTTCATTTCATCAAAGGCATCCACGATGTTTTTATACCGCGCCTCCTCAGTAGGTTTGATGATTACATTGAGTTTTGAAATGAACTTCTTTTGCCCTGGATTTTTCGGATCATCCCGTTCCATGTCGCCCCATTGCTGTTTTACACGATCTTTTTTGTCCAGAATAACCTGGCGAAGACCTTCGGCAGAATAGTCCGTAGAATCCAGTTTGGCATCTGTAATGCCTTCGTAATAGTAGATTTTATCATCGGCGCCAAGAATCAGGGTCAAAACCTGTGATTCTTTGGTAGCCTGCAAATCTTCTTCGTCGACATCTTTTTCCGGCATTACGACGGGCATAATGGTTGGCTTAGCCAGCGTGGTCGTCAACATGAAAAACGTGATGAGCAAAAACGCCAAGTCCACCATCGGTGTCAGGTCAACCCGTGTCGATAGTTTTTTCGATCGGACCTTCCCACCTTTTTTTCTCGCACCGCTATCCGCGGTTTGCATCTCAGCCATATTGATGTACTGTTTAGGTGATGAAATAGAGTTTAAACGGACAACACAAATCTGCTACTTCTGCAACTCTGCGTTGATTTTACTCGGGTCCGTTTCCTGACTGGTGATCAGATTGAATTTGTTGACGTTTATATCCACCAACGTATTGATTACCCGTTGAATAGCCGGGTAAGGTGTGTCGGCGTCTGCTTTTACCACGATAACATATTCATCGTTAACCACGCCTTCCTGTTTCATTTTAAACTGTGCAAGGCGGGCATTATGTACCCAGGGTCCCAATTCATTATTGGTAGAATCGGCAGGTACCCCCGGAACCGTTAGTTTATTCCGGTCAGAAGAGGGTAAATCCAGCCAACCTTTCAGCTGATTACGTGGCACGCCGAACGCCCCCGCAATGGAGAAGCGCAGCATTTCTTCCTCATTAAGCCCCATCGGATATTGATCGTTCATGTCCTTGATCAAAGCCAGGCGGGTATGCTGTCCAGCCATATCCAAATAAACTTTTCCTTCCGGGTCGACCAAAATGGTGAGCGTACCTTGCTCCGGCAATTTGGTTGTCGAAATGGAGGATGGCGTATCTACGATCACCGGCTCCTGTGGCTTTGCTTTAGCCGTCAGAATGAAGAAGGTGAGCAGCAAAAATGAAACGTCACACATGGCCGTCATGTCGACGGATGGCGAGTGCCGTTGTGGTTTATGTTTTGGCATAATACGTTAACTTTTAAATAGAGTTTGCGGGTTTTAACCCAAAACTCAAGTTGAATGATTAGCCGTGCTGCGAGGCGTAGGTTTGCGTCAGGCTGTACCCTGCTTCGTCGATCCGGTAGGTCATGCCGTCAATGCGCGCGGTAAAGAAGTTGTAAAACAAAATGGCAAAAGCCGAAGTGCTAATACCCAATGCGGTATTGATAAGGGCCTCGGAGATACCAGTTGCCAGAGCCGTAGAGTCCGGTGCACCGGCATGTGCCAGCGCCGCAAATGCCCGGATCATACCTAATACCGTACCGATAAGACCAACCAGTGTACCCAGCGAAGCGAGTGTTGCCAGGATGTTGAGGTTTTTCTCCAACATAGGCAATTCCAGCGTGGTTGCTTCTTCCACTTCTTTTTGGATAGCGAGCAGTTTGGCATCGGTTTCCATGCCGGTAACTTTCTCCATTTCGCCGTATTTCACCAAACCTGCGCGTACTACATTGGCTACAGAGCCTTTTTGTTTGTCGCAAGCCGAAATAGCGGAAGTGAGATCGCCCTTGTCGAGGGAAACTTTCAGGCTTTTTACAAATTCATCAATGTTACCAGCGCCGGCAGCCTTATTCAGGGTGATGAAGCGCTCAATGATGAATACGATGGTAATGAAAAACATACCCAACAAAATGGGTACTACCCAACCGCCTTTATACACGATACCCATGTAGTTGCCCTCAACCGGATCTTTGGTTGGGTCATTGTCCACAAAGTTGGAAGGATCACCGAATACAAACATGTAAACTACGGTTGACACAATGAAACACAATGGGACGGCGATATAAGGAAAAATCGAACCTTTACCTTGTTGTTTCTGAGCAGGAGTGTTTTTTGCTGCTGTCATGCTGCGTTTTAATTTTGAATTAATGAATGTTAATTTGACAGTACTCCTTGCAGAAGAGGCGATTTGCTCCGGAATGATATTTTCCGTTTCGTTTTGAACCGTCCGGCTTTGTTAAGATGCAGCCAAACGGCAAATTGGTGTGTAGCAACAAAAAAAAATTGCCAGAGCAAAAAAAAAGGCCCTTTCTACAGAGGAAGCGGCTTTTTCACGGCGGTAAAAATAGTGTAAGCAGTACAATTTCCAACAAAGCCTTTTGGAAAATCCTGTTTTAGGCACAATTAATTATTTGTTTTTTCGAAAATAAAATACCAAAAACCTATTCCGGGCGCACGATTTGGCGAATATCAACTAACTTTTTCAATAACGCACTCAGCTGATCCAAAGGCAACATATTGGCCCCATCCGACTTGGCCTCCGCAGGCTTCGGATGCGTTTCAATGAAAAGCCCGTCGACACCGCTGGCTATCCCGGCCCGTGCAATTGTTCCGATTAGTGCCGGCCTGCCGCCGGTTACCCCACTGCTTTGGTTCGGTTGCTGGAGGGAGTGGGTACAGTCGAGCACCACAGGACTTCCAAAAGCGCGCATGACCGGAATACCCCGAAAATCGACGATCAGGTCCTGATAACCAAATGTAGTACCGCGCTCCGTCAGCCAAACATTGGGGTTGCCTTCTTCGATAACTTTCTCCCGGGCAAATTGCATGGCTTCCGGACTCAAAAACTGCCCCTTTTTAATATTGACCACTTTTCCGGTTTTGGCAGCTGCCTGCAGCAAACTGCTTTGCCGGCAAAGAAAAGCGGGGATTTGCAGCACGTCGACATAGGCTGCAGCCATGCCCGCTTCCGGCTCGGTATGAATGTCGGTGGTTACCGGAATGTCGAATGTTTCCGACACCTTTTTTAAGATATTCAAGGCCTTTTCATCGCCAATGCCAGTAAAAGAGTCGGCTTTGCTGCGATTGGCTTTGCGGTAGCTGCCTTTAAAAACATAGGGTATGGCCAGTTCGGCACAGATTTCAGAGACCGTGCCGGCAATATCCATAGCCATTTGCTCGCCTTCAATGGCGCAAGGGCCGGCGATGAGAAAGAAATTCCCAGAGTCGGTGTGTTTTAACCGGGGGAGTTGTTTTTGCCAATTCATGGGTCGTATTGTTTTTGCGGCGAAGGTAAACAGTATTCCGCAGGCTGCTGCGCACAGGCTTGGCGGCAACTTTATTGCATCGGCGCTTTGATCCGGTGAATTCGCCGAAAAACAGCAACTTTGCATCTTTTCAAAAACATTTTTGCGTTTCAAGCGTCAAACCTCAACGACAAACCGCCACCGCTTTTACAGCCATCTCGCATTATGCAGTTTCTTTTCCCGTTATTCCTGGCCGCCGCTGCCGCAATTGCCATACCGATCATTATTCACCTGTTTTATTTCCGCCGGTTTCGGAAGGTGTATTTTACCAATGTGCGCTTTTTGCAAGAGGTGAAAGATATTACCAGCAACCGCCAAAAACTGCGTAACCTGCTGGTGCTGCTGATGCGCTGCCTGGCCATCATTTTTCTGGTATTGGCTTTTGCACAACCTTTTATCCCGCGTAGCTCTGAGGTTAAACAAGGTGAAAAAGCGGTCAGTGTATTTGTTGATAATTCATTCAGCATGGCGGCGCTTTCGAAAGACGCTCCGTTGCTGGAACTCGCCAAACAACGGGCCCGCGATATTGTAACTGCCTACGGACCTGCCGACCGCTTTCAAATCCTGACTACGGATTTTGAAGGCCGCGATCAGCGGTTGGTTGGCAAGGAAGACGCCTTGTTGCGCATCGATGAAATCCGGATCAGCCCCTCAACACGCGTGTTGTCGAAGGTGCTCACCCGCCAGCAACAGTGCCTGAACACCGGCAAAGCCGAAAATAAAATTGCCTTCCTGATCAGCGATTTTCAGGAAAATATCAGCGACCTCGAAACGTTTTCGGATAGCCTGTTGGAAGTAAATCTGGTACCCATGCGGGCAGTGCAGGAAAACAATATTTCCATCGATTCGGCCTGGTTCGAAAACCCCGTGCAAATTCTGAATCAACCCGCAAAACTGTTGGTTAAAATCAGCAACCGCGGCGATGAAAAAGCCGATGAAGTGCGGCTTTCTTTGCGCCATGACAATCAGTCCAAACCTGTGGGCGCCATTCCGATCCCGGCACGCGGCAGTCGCCTGGACACGGTCAGCTTCAATATTTTGCATCCGGGCTGGCACGAAGCCCGGCTTTCGGTGACGGACTTTCCGGTACAGTTCGACGACGATTATTACTTGTCTTTTTATGTTGCCGAACGAATAAACGTATTGTGCATCAACGGTCAACAGCCCAGCAAATACCTGGATAATGTTTTTGCCGGAGCACAGTATTTCAAAATGGACAATGCCGACGTGCGGGCATTGGATTATTCCCAATTTGGCAATTACCAACTCATCATCCTGAACGAGCCGACGCTCATAACCTCGGGGCTATCCCAGGAACTCAAAGCATTTGCCCAGAATGGCGGCAATGTGTTGGTTTTTCCGGCTCAAAATGCAGACTTGAATACCTACAACGGCATGTTGCAAAGTTTTGGGGGCGGATCGCTCGGCGCTTACGAGCCAGTTCAACGCCAGGCCAGCCAGATCAATACCGAAGAGTTTGTCTTTCATGATGTTTTCCTGAATAAAAGTGCCAACCTGCGATTGCCGACCACGCAAGGGAATTTTAAAATCACACCCAATCGCGGTGAGTATATTCTGACTTACCGCGACGGATCGGCCATGCTAAGCAAGTTCCCGGCCGGCGAAGGCGCCTTGTACCTGTGTGCCGCGCCTTTGGATGAAAAGGTGAACGATCTGGTGCGCAATGGTGAAATTTTTGTGCCCTTGCTGTTCAAAACAGCTATTGCCGGTTCCAAAGGCCGCCAAATTGCCTATACCATCGGAAAAGATGAGGTGCTTGAAGCCAAACACCTGCCTTCCGCCGCCGGCGAAATGTTGTACAAACTGCACCTCGCCGGCGATGGTAGCCGGTCATCGGGAAGTGGCACTGAAGCCACATCCGACGGAACCGAAGCCCAGCCTGCTGTCGAATTTATTCCCGAGCAACGCATCCTGGGGGCCAAAGTATTGCTCACGCCGGGCACACAAATCCGGGACGCCGGCTGGTACCAACTCCGCCTGAATTCCGACTCCACACTTGCCGAATACGCGTTCAATTACGACAGGCGGGAGAGTGACTTGCGGTACCGGAGTTCGGAAAACTTGGCGGAGCAATTGCCTGCCAACATGAAAGTTTTGGCCGAAAATGCTGAAGCAAATTTCACTCAGGTGGTCAATGAAGAAAATCAGGGGGTTGTGCTCTGGCGTTGGTGTTTGATGTTCGCCCTACTGTTTTTGGCATTGGAAGTGCTGTTTTTGCGACTTTGGAAAGTTTAGCGAAAACAGAATAAACGAGCCGTTGCAACCATTCGGCAGGGTAGGGGCGTCCAAGTGGGAAATTTTTTCCGCTATGACAACATTATCAGCTACAACCCGACTCAGGTCTTTTGACCTTCCGCACAAAGGGCTGCGCAACCTGCTTGCGCAACTAAATCAACTGGCCGGCAATATCGATTTTTCAGATCATGAACAGGTTGACCGGTTGGAACGGACCGGCAAGCATTTATTCCAATTGTTGACGGAACATGCCCACATCGAGGACGAATACGTGTTAAAAGACCTGGAACAACGCTGTCCGGGATCCAGCCTGCAAAACGCACATGAACACGAGATCATTACCGAGCAACAAGCCGGGCTGGAAGCCCTGTTGGAGGAGTTGATCCGGTGCGCTCGTCTGGGCGAGGAGGTCGGCCAACTTGCCGAGCAGTTTTATCTTTCAGTAAACCATTTTCACAGTGCTTACCTGCAGCACATGCTGGAAGAAGAAGAGGTAACCCAAAAACAAATCTGGAAGTATTTTTCAGAAGCAGAGCTGATGGATATGCACGGCCAGATTGCCAGGAAAATGGCTCCGGAATCGACGTTATTGTGGTTTCGTTAT
Source organism: Lewinellaceae bacterium (assembly GCA_020636075.1). GTDB lineage: Bacteria > Bacteroidota > Bacteroidia > Chitinophagales > Saprospiraceae > M3007. The sequence goes on from JACJYO010000006.1 coordinate 585,705, forward strand.
TCAGCCCCGGCTATGAAACCGCAAGGGCGGCTTCAATGGTTGCTGGGCGTAAAAGCAGCTGCACCGGCACCTTTTTTCGAACAGGTTTTGGCAGTTTTAGAGGATGTGCTACCTGAAAAGGCATACCAACAATTGACGGCTGGTTTGAACTAGCACTGATGAATTGATTTACGATTTTGGAATTACGATTTACGATTATTTCCCATTGTGGGAAAGGGAAGGTCTCCACTATCGAGATATTGTTAATCGTAATTCTTAAATCCAAAATCGTAAATCAACTCTGATAAAACCGCCGTTGAAATAACGCTGCTTGTTAAAGTGCCCCAAACCTCCCGGGATCTACTTCCCGCATCAACGCGTAAATGGTTTCGAACACATCTTCAACCTGCGGTTTGCTGTGATAATCGCCGTCTTGCCCATAACCGGGGCGGTGGTCTTCAGCAGCAACGGCCACCGGAGCCGAGTCGAGGTAGCGGTAGCCACCTTGCTCGTCGAGCACCTGCTGCATCATATAACCGGTAGCGCCTCCCTGGAAATCTTCGTCCAGGAAAACCACACGATTTGTTTTTTGCAACGATTTCAGGCAGCTATGCGGTAAGTCGAAGGGGAGCAGGGTTTGCACGTCGACGAGTTCTACGGATATGCCGTGCTCTGCCAGCAAATTGCACGCCTCCTCGGCTACGCGCACGCAGGAACCGTAGGTGATCAGCGTTACATCGGAACCTTCCCGCAGGATATCGGGTACCCCCAGGGGCACCGTGAATTGCCCAATATTATCGGGTAACGCTTCCTTAAGGCGGTAACCATTCAGGCACTCCACGACGATTGCCGGGTCGTCGCTGCGCAACAGCGTGTTGTACATGCCGGCAGCCTGCGTCATGTTGCGCGGCACACAGAAATACATGCCGCGTAGGGAGCCAAGCATCATGCTCATCGGCGATCCCGCATGCCATACCCCAACCAATCGGTGCCCACGGGTACGGATGATCGCCGGAGCCGCTTGCTGGTTGTTCGAGCGCCACCGCAGGGTACACAAGTCGTCGGACAAGGGGGAAAGACCGTAAATCAAATAGTCGAGGTACTGGATCTCGGCAATGGGGCGCAAACCGCGCATGGCCATGCCGATCGCCTGCCCCATGATCGTCCACTCGCGGATACCCACATCGAACACGCGATCGATCCCGTATTTTTCCTGCATGCCGCGCATGCCCTGGTTTACGTCGCCGATATGGCCGACGTCTTCTCCAAAGGCGAACAGGGTGGGTTCTTGCCCGAAATTGGCATCGAAGCAGGCATTCAATATTTCATAGCCGTCTTTTTGCGGGGCATCGCCGGAGAATTGAGCGGGAACGACGGGCACTTTGAGGGCCGATTTCGGCGTGTGGCTGTACAGGTGTTCCGTGTACCAGCGTGCTCCGTTTGCCTGTTCCTGCTTGCAGAATTCAGAAAGTTGGTCCTTTGCAGCACTAGTCTGACCAGCGAGCGCAAAGATTGCTCTGCGCGCAATTTTGAGTAATTCAAAACGCAAAGGCTCGCGTGAGCGCTCCAGATCGTCGATCAACGAGGAAAGTGCGGCTTCGGGGTGTGCCGTTTGCGCCGCCTGCAGCAAAGCCTGGAGTGCCTGGCGTTGGGCGCCAACGGCATCATGATAATGCCGGAAAGCGCGCTGGGCAGCAGCGGCTACTTCCTTTTTTGCTTCGGTTTGTATGGTTTTGATCGCTTCCGGCGTAGCAATTCCGGCTTCGATCATCCAGTCGGCCATCCGTTTGTTGCAATCGTAGGCTTCTTCAAAAGCCAGCCGTTCAGGCGATTTGTACCGACGATGGTCACCGGACGTAGAATGCCCCAGTTGCTGGGTGGTTTCTTTAATATGGAAAAGTGCCGGTTGGTGCGTCTGGCGCATGGTGGCAATAGCATCCTGGTACATTTGGCAGAGGCCGGGATAGTCCCAGGCTTTGCCGATGTGAATGCTAATGCCGTTTTCGCCATTGAAGCCGCTGAGTACTTCTGAAATGTTCTCTTTGGTGGTCTGGTATTTTTTGGGTACTGAAATGCCGTAACCATCATCCCAAACAGAAATAGCCAATGGAACCTGTAGTACGCCCGCAGCGTTTACGGTTTCCCAAAATGCGCCTTCGGAAGTAGATGCATCACCAATTGTGCAAAAGGCGACTTCGTTACCGTTGTCGGACAGATCGGCACACAATTCGGGTTGCTCCCGGAATTTTTTCGAGGCAAAAGCCAGGCCCAACGCCCGTGCCATCTGGCCACCGGTAGGGGATATGTCGGCTGAGATGTTGTACCGGTTTTTCAAGTCCAGCCAGGCGCCTTGCTCGTCGATGAACGGCGTGGCGAAGTGGCAATTCATCTGCCGCCCGCCCGAGAATTTGTCATTTTCAGGGTCACCATACAGCTGACCAAAAAAATCGTCGAGTGTCATCAGGTCGAGGGCCAGCATCAAGGTTTGATCGCGGTAGTAACCCGAGCGGAAATCACCTTTTCGCCAGGCTTTCGCCATAGCAACCTGGGCCACTTCCTTGCCATCTCCGATAATGCCAAAGTTTGCTTTACCGGTCAGCACTTCCTTTCGGGCAAGAATACTCGCTTCCCGGCTGATACAGCAAATCCGAAAATCGTGCAAAACTTCTTCGCGGGCTGCTTTTGTCAGTGCAGGTTTTTTCCTGGAACCGGATGACGAGCGGAGCGATGACGATGTCTCAACCATATTGCGTACTTGAAGTTTGAAGTGTCCTAGTTCAGAAATTGCCGGGCAGGCGGCAGTTTGTCGGGCTTCTTGGTGGGTTTAAGGCATTTTGGGCAAAGCTTGTTTGGCTAAAACCCCTGAACTTTGCCATTGTTCCAACATTTGTTTGGATTTCCGCCTGCAAACTGGAATCGTCTGCAAAGATACAACATTTCCGCCAGCCCTTTACCGAATATCGTTCTGTTTCACGTGTGAAATATTGATTGGTCTAATGGATTCTTGAGTATGAAACCGGCTTTGAATTACTGGGAAAAACAGTGCGTAAATTGCCTTTTGTGCCAAATAGATTGGATACGGTTTCTTTTTCAATTCAAGAAGTAATGATGGGTATTCTTGCATAAAGAAAATTATAAATTTTTCATCCCTTGGATTGAGCAAAGGTTTTTTTGACCTAATTTTGCGCCCTGATTCCAGAACCACCATAATTTAACCAACAGACTCGCTGCTCATGGCAAATGAATCAGAAGTACGATACAGTGATCAGGACTTGCAAGAATTTAAAGCCCTGATCGAAACCAAGATGGCAAAAGCGCAGGAAGAACTGGACTTCACCCAAAAACAGATTGACGAGCTCAACGAAAACGGTTTTAACCAGCAAGGGGGCGATTGGTACGATGACTCTACCGCCCATACCGACCTGGAGTTGCTCCAGCGTATGGCTGCACGCCAGCAACGGCATATCCAGGATTTGAAAAATGCCTTGCTGCGCATTGAAAATAAAACGTACGGAATTTGCACCGTTACCGGCCAACTTATCTCCAAGGAGCGTTTGCGCCTCGTGCCGCATGCTACAAAAAGCATTGATGGAAAGAATATCGCAAATGCAACCAAGGAAACACCACCAGCCGATGCGGCAACCACGGACCCATTCGGTAACGACAGTGGCTTTGGTCGGCCGGCTCCCAAATCTGTAAGTGATAAGGTTCGGATGCCGGCCAACAAAATGCCTCGTACGGATGCAGATGACTGGGAAATTGGCAGTGATGCCATGGAAGAAGCCCGGTTGCGGATGCAGAAGCCGGAAGAGGATGAAGACTAATAAAACTATACTAGGTATCCACCAAAGTAAAATCGGGCCGCCTGTGTAACACAGACGGCCCGATTGCTTTTGCGTTTGTTGTTTTCAATCTTAGCGGGAACCCTTGGTCATAAGCGAATGACATTGCGGACACTTGTCGGCAACAGCGGCACTTCCGGTTCTTCCCCATCTTTCTTTTGTTTGTCCTTGGGGATGCGGTCCAACAATTTCCCGATCTCGTCATACCGGATTTTGCAGCGAACGCTTACCAGGGCAAAAGTTTCCGGTTCGCGCACCAATACAACTAACTTGCGGATGCTGTTTTTGCGCTCTTTTGCCAACACGGATACCCGGGTGTTGCCATCGCGTACGAAAAGCAATTCTTCCAGGTTCCGGTTTTTCGCTTTTGTCAAAAAACGGCGCATATCCAGGGCGCTGACCGGACTCGGTTCGTCTTCAAAAACGAGCACGCGCACCTTACGCACTTTACGCAGCAGTTTCCGGTCGGCTTTTTCATCCAAAAACCAGGAGCCCGCATGAATGGCCCAACGCGGTGCGGTAATCGCAATAGCCCCGTCATAGTCTTTGTACTTCCAATATAACCCGTAATCCTGTGCTTGCAACCCGCTAATACCCAACAGGCTTACTATCAAACCAATAAGTAATTGTTTCATTGTTTGTTTGGTTAAACAGGATTAGCAGGTTGCCGGCTATAAAACCAACACCCTGCTAATCCGGGTAAATTAATTTTTCTTGATCTTCTCCAGATGTTCGGCGCCCTGAATATCCAGCCCTTTGGACAGATTGGAGATTTTATCCAGGTCGATCGTGCCGGTCAGGCTGAGCAGGACAAACTCATCGGGAGCGCCAACAAGCAACAGAAGCTCGTTGATGATATTCCCACTGTCTTTTACCCAAATGCGTACGTTTTCTTTACCGTCGCGCACCGTGAGCAGCTCGGAATATTCGCCAGCCGGCACTTTACTTAGGGCCTCTTTGTACAGCGTCAGGCCATTGTCCAGGCTGTCGGAGGTGAGCACACGCAGGCCGGTGAGGCCGCCAACCACTTCACGTACATTTTCCCATTCGGGGTCGTCGGTGCTGATTTTGGATACCAGGCTGAACATTTTAGGGCTAACGAAAACGACAGTGAAACGCTCGTCTTCCATGTACTGGTGGAAAAACCGGTTAATAGCGTCGTTTTGGGCGGGTGCTGCAGCGGCAAACAAGTAAAACAGCGGCAGCATAAGAAGCAACTTTTTCATAGCAAAATTTGTGGGTGAACAGGTATGATCCAATGGTGCTTAACCATTCGTTTCTTTTTTCTTTTTGAGCAAAATATCGACATGATCTACTTCCTGAAGCCCCTTTTCCAGGGTGTGTTTGCTTTTGTTAATTTTGGAAGAAACCAGGGCCAAAGCCGCTTTGATTTCTGCCAGCGCTGCTTCAGGATCTTCGTAGGTGTCATCCGGTGTCGGTTCCGGCTTAACTTTTTGGGTTTTATGGAAGATTGATTTGCGGGCTTGCTTTTTCGGGATTTTGGATTCGGCGATAGGGTTTGCAGCTGGTTCGTGGACAGGCGTCAATTCAGGGTGCGGGATTTCTTCCTTAGGCAGCACGACAGGGGCCAGCGCTTGTTGTGCCGGCTGGGCCGGCTCATGCATCCACCAATAGGCGCCTGCGGTGAACAATAGGGCTATGACCGCGGCAGCAGCGAACCGAAACCAGCGTATGGGTCGGTGCATAGGCTTCGGCTGCCTGTTGCCGGGCAATAGCACGGCTTGTTCGGCTTTCAGCGCCTGGAAATACGGAGCCACAGCCTGATAGGTTTCCGGGATATTCCCTGTACTGAAAAAGGCCTTAAGTTGGCGTTCTTCGTCCAGCGATGTTTCCCCTTCCCAGTAGCGGTCGAGTAAGGCCTGTATGTCTGCTTGTTCTTTCATGTTCAACTGTTTTGCGCCTGTACAGGCTCGGAGGCAAATACGCGTTGCAATTGCATGCGAACAGCCTTGCGGGCCCGGTGGAGGTTTACTTTTACCTGATCTAAACTGATGTCCAGTACCTGGGCAATTTCTTCATAGCTTAATTCTTCAATATCGCGCAGGTGCATTACCAACCGTTGTTTTTCCGGTAAATCTTCCATGAACTGGCGCACCTGGCCGGTTAAATCCTGCACTTCAATCTGGCGGGCCGGGTCGGCGCTATCGATTTGGAGTTCGGCTTCCTGACCTATCGGCGCAGCGCGGCGCTGGGCCCGGTCCCGGGTTTTGTCCAGCGAACGATTGCGCGTCAGGGTCATGCACCAGGCTTCCCAATTCCGGATCGTCTGGCTTTGATCGGCAGGCGTTTTCCAAACTTTTTCGAGCACCTCCTGCACCACATCTTCCGCTTCATGGATACTTCCAGTGATCCGCAAAGCAAAGCGATAGAGCTTATGCCGGATTGGAAATACCTGTTGATGGAAGATTGTCCAGTTCATATGATCGTGGTGGTGCACCTCCGCCGTGGTTGTTTTTGTCTTATTTTGACGGGTTACGAGGGGAAGACGCGGCAGTGCGAAACTTGTTACAAGCAATAGCTGTTTTTCTGAAAATAAAAAATTTAGCTCGTCGAGAATGCAGGTTCGTGCAGCAAAAATATTTGGAATGCGGTATTCTGGCTTGTACTTTTGAAAGCAATCACGTACTCGCTCAAACCGTTATTACTTCAAAAACAATCTTTTATGAAAAAAATCATCTTTTCTACCGGCCTGCTCGCGCTTTTGCTTTGGTCTTGCACGGAATCGGATACCAGCCAGGAGCAAAAATCGACACCATTGTCTATGGCGGGCCTGGAATTGCAAATGACGGAGCATCCGGAGTGGGCTTATGAGAACTTGCGTTTATATCCGATATGTGCCGACGAA
>JACJYO010000007.1:0-377500 GCA_020636075.1 Lewinellaceae bacterium
CCCAGATCAATGCCCCGGGACTGGTCGTTGGCTACGCCGAAATTGCCTTGTTGATTGAAGGTGCCGTTGCCGTTGCCCAACAGGACCACAGCGAAGTTGGTACCCACAACGACTACATCCAGGTCGCCGTCGCCGTCCACATCGCCGGCTTCCGCACCTTCCGAACCGTTCAGGCCGTAGGATTGGGGCATTTCGGTGAATACCCCGGCGCCGTCGTTAAGCAGCACTTTATCGCTGACGGCAGTGGTGTTGCAGACAAATATGTCCAGGTCGCCATCGCCGTCAAAATCGCCGGATACTGAGCGCGGACTCCGCTGTACGCTGTTGTATTCGGCATATTGGTACGAGAACGTACCGTCGCCATTGTTTAAAAATAAATTATCGGCGGCTCCGGGACTGTAACTCGAACCGTAAATATCCGGGTAACCATCGCCGTTGAAGTCGGCCATGTTGAGCCGGAAATTGTACAGGCCGTACCGCTCCTCCGACTCGCGGAAATGCCCGGTACCGATACTTTGCCGGCCGCCGCTGACAATGGCCTTGGCGTCGCCGGAATTGCTGTTTGAGCAGGAAGCGTTATAGGCCTCCAGGCGTACGGACAGCGGGTAATAGGCCAACACATCGACAGGCAGCAGCGGGCTGCTGCAGCCACTGGCGATATCCTGCACGGCGCCGTAGAAGGTCGTGGCGTGGGGGATATTTGGTTGGAAATTATTAGCCGCGTCGTTGTACAACAGGGTGGTTTGGTCTTCGGCGTACCAGAGGGCGGTTTGGTTGGGTTGGAGATCAGGTATGGTAAGGCTCACCGAACTGCCTCTTTCCACGACCTCGGTGCCGGGTTGGAGCGTTGTTGCCGGAGACGGTGTGATTTCCACGGTAATCGAACTGGAATTCGTACAGCCCTCGTTGTCCGTCACCACCACCGTGTAGTCGCCGCTGTGCTGCGGGCCGGGGTTGGGGATGGCGACAAAGGGCTGGTTCGACTGGAAATTATTCGGCCCGCTCCAGGCCCAGGTAGCGTTTTGGGCATTGCCAAAGTCTGCCAGGGTGAGATCGTCGCCGCCGGTGCAAAGCGGGCTGTTGGAGGTGGCCGCAACCGGTGGCTGCTGGTTGTCATTGCCGATGGTAACGGATTTAATAACCTTGCAATTTTGAATATCGGTCACCGTAACCGTATACGTGCCGGGTGCCAGGCCGACTGCCGAGGGGGTAGTCTGGCCGTCCGACCACTGGTAGCTGAAGGTCGGTGGACTGTTCAGGATCGGTGTGACGCCATCACCACCATTGCTGAGAATATCTAGATCATTGTCATTATCGATATCGAGGAGAAAAAGCGGATGGGACAGGTTGACGGGCTGAACAGGCCGGCGGTGGTTCAGTTCGACAAAGTACCCGCTGCCGTCATTGAGCCAAAGCTCGCCGTGGTAGATGCCCGGAGCAATATTCCGGTCTTTTCGATAAACAATATCCAGATCGCCGTCGCCATCGATATCGCCCAGATCAATATCGTTGTTGGTGCCTATGCTGGGTATTAGTTGCGGGGCGATCACAAAGGTGGCATCGCCGTTGTTCAGGTAGATCCGGGTAGGTTGAAGGCCGTAACACTCCACTACGGCGTCCAGATCGCCGTCGCCGTCGATATCGCCCAGCGCAGCGGCATCACTGGCTATACCCGACGGGAAGGTAAAATGCTGAGTAAAGTTGCCGCTGCCGTCGTTGATATACACCACGTCGCCGTCGCCAATGTTCAGGGACAGAATGTCGAGGTCGCCATCGCCGTCCAGGTCACCCAGTTCAATGTTCCAGCTGTCTTCACTACCAAGCAGATTACTGGTTTGGGTGAACGCACCACTGCCGTTGTTCAGCCAGACGGTATTTGGCCGGCCTAATATGTTAGCCAGGACCGCATCCAGAGTGCCGTTGTTATCCACGTCGGCCAGGCGGATTTCGTAGATAATTCCTCCGTCCGGTACGAAGTACGATACCGGGGCCTGGAAAGTCAGGTCGCCATTGCCTTTGTAGAACCGAAACTCATTGGTTTGGGGGGCGGCCAGGATGTCTGGAAAACCATCGCCGTCCAGATCCCCGGCAGCCATGGCATTGCATCCGCTTGGCAGGCTGGGCTCACTGATCGTGGTGAAATTTCCGTTGCCATCGTTTTCGCCCAACACCCGGTTAAGTACACCGGCGAGGACATCCGGATCGTTGTCATTATCGAAGTCGGCTACCAGGATGCTGAGCTCAGCGGCAGTTCCGATCCGTTGGGTGTCGTAATGCAGTTCAAATGGTGCTCCACCACTGACCGCTGCACTGGCCGTACCGTTCAGTGCTGTGGCACAGGTAGCATTGGTCTGATCGATGGTTAACTCCAGCGGGTCGTTTCCAAATATATCAAAATCACGCATCACAGAATTGCCATCAGCATCCGTGACAGCAACCGAGTAATTGCCCGGTAGCAGGTCCGAGCGGATATTTGGTGCATAAACTTCCACGCCGTCTGACCACTGATATTGATAAGGCTCTACGGGGCTGTCGTCGTTCCACAGGATATGGTGGAGGTGATTGTAGAAGTTGCCATAGTTATCAGAGGAAAAGATATCCGGATCGCCGTCCCGGTCAATATCCCCGATACCTACATCGGTAGCGCCCGGGTAAATAACCGGATCGATCGTAAAAATGCCGTTGCCATCATTGCTTAGGTAGCGCACCTGAGCGGCACTCGAAAGGATCAGCATGGACGTCACTACGGCATCCAAATCCCCGTCGCGGTCCATATCGTACAGGGATACGTTCCGGTCCGGCCAGTCGGGAAAAACCTGCGGACTAATCGTGAAGCTACCGTCCCCATCGTTGAAGTACACCTGGTCGGGTTCGCTGTGCCAGTTGGCTACAAAAGCATCCAGGTCGCCATCACCATCCAGGTCGCCCAGTTCCACATCCCAGCCGGCCTCATTGGCGCCGTAGGTTTCGGGGTCGGGACTGAAATTGCCGGCGCCATCGTTGCGGAAAACCCGATCCGGAGAAGGCGGGAAAATTGAATTGAGCTGCCCCGCCTGGGCATTTACCACGAAAGCGTCGAGGTCGCCGTCGCCGTCGAGGTCGCCCAGGTCAATGCCGCGGGAATAGTCGCCGGATACGCCAAAATTGCCTTGCTGGTTGAAGGTCCCGTCGCCGTTGCCCAACAGTACCACGGCAAAGTCGGTACCCACCGCGACGACATCCAGCTTGCCGTCGCCGTTCACATCGCCGACTTCCGCGCCTTCCGAACCGTTCAGGCCATAGGATTGGGGCATTTCGGTGAATACGCCGGCGCCGTCGTTGAGCAGCACTTTGTCGCTATTTGCAGCCACGTTACAGACGAATATATCCAGGTCGCCATCGCCGTCAAAATCGCCGGATACCGACCGCGGGCTCCGCTGTACGCTGTTGTATTCGGCATATTGGTACGAGAACGTGCCGTCGCCATTGTTCAGAAATAAATTATCGGGGGCTCCCGGGCTGAAGGACGAGCCGTAAATATCCGGGTAGCCGTCGCCGTTAAAATCAGCCATATTGACCCTGTAATTGTACAGCCCATACCGCTCCTCCGATTGCTTGAAATGCCCGGTGCCGATACTTTGCCGGCCACCGCTGACGATAGCCTTGGCATCGCCGGTGTAGCTGTCTGAGCAGGAAGCATTATAGGCTTCCAGGCGTACCGAAAGCGGGTAATAAGCCAGCACATCGACCCGCAGCAACGGGCTGCTGCAGCCGCTGGCGATATCCTGTACGCCGCCGTAGAAGGTCGTGGCGTAGGGAATATTTGGTTGGAAGTTATTAGCCGCGTCGTTGTAGAGGAGGGTGGTTTGGTCTTCGGCGTACCAGACGGCGGTTTGATTGGGTTGGAGGTTGGCGAGGATGAGCGTTGCGGGGTCGCCTTTTTGTACGATGGTTACACTGGCGGGGTCGAGGGTGGGGGTGAAATCCGGGTAGGGATCATTGGCCAGGCAGGAGGCAGTGACGGCGACTTCGTCCTGGCAGGCGCCGGCGTTGCCGGAGATGTTGCGGATGCCGGGGCCTTGGAGGTAGCTGCAGACGGCGTCGATGGCGCAGTAGGAGAGGTTATCATTTGTCTCTGATTACGTCAATTACAGTGGTAGGTGATAGCGTTGGCAAAATTGCTAATACGAATTAGTAGTATGAAAAACCTTGCAACAGAAACCAGATTTTTGAAATCAGGTAATTTGCAGCAATTGTATTGCTAATTTCGAGAATCCGCCAACTGTTATTAAGGCATCAAATTCGGAGGATAAAGGCTAGCAAAGTTGGCGTCAATCTCCAAATGGGTAGTAACATTTTGCAATATCCAGGGGCAATTTCAGATATGTCAATACACATTTTGATAGATTTCCACAAAATGCAAATCAGGAACAGAAACACTGCTTAGGTCAATTGCCAGCAGTTTGTCATTGTTTGAAAAATTCAGATCACCCATTGATTGAGGTCAGATTGGCAAAGGGAGGATGTGCAACGATATTCAGGTTGTTTCTGATCAGAAGGCCATTTCAATTGTAGTCAAATTAGGAACAAAGGTAGAAACCAGGTCAATTGCATCAGCAATTTCGAGGAATCCGCTAACTGTTATCAAAGGCATCAAATTCGGAGATAGATGCTAGTAAAGTTGGCCTCTATCTCCAAATGGGTAATATTGCAATGTCCGGAGGCAGCTTCATATCTGTCAATAATCATTTTGATAGATTTCACCAAAATGCAAATCAGAGCAGAAACACTGCTCAGGTCAATTGCCAACAGTTTGTCATTGTTTGAAAAATTCAGATCACCTCCATTGATTGAGGTCAGATTGGCAAAGGAGATGTGCAACGATATTCGGGTTGTTTCTGATCAGAAGGCCATTTTCAATTGTAGTCAAATTAGGGAACAAAGGTAAACGGTCAATTGCATGCAATTTCGAGGAATCCGCCAACTGTTATCAGGCATCAAATTCGGATAATAGATGCTAGTAAAGGATTGGCTTCTATCTCCAAATGGTAGTAATAGTTGCAATGCCAGCGCAATTTCAGGTCTGCCAATACATCGTTTTGATAGATTTCCACAAATGCGAGCAGGGCGGAAATCGCTACTCGGTCAGTACCAACAGTTTGTCATTGTTTGAAAATTCAGATCACCGCCATTGATTGAGGCCAGTTAGCAAAGTGAGGATGTGCAACGATATTCAGGTTGTTTGAATCCGAAGGCCATTTCAATGGTAACCAAATTAGGGAACAAGGGTAAAACCGGATCAATAGCATCGGCACTTTCGAGAATCCCCAACCGTTACCAAGGACCAAATTCGGAATAGAGGCAAGTAAAGGGTTGGCTTCTATCCAAATGGGTAGTAATTTGCAATGTCCAACGGCAATTTCAGATCTGCCAATACATCATTTTGATAGATTTCCACAAAATGAGGCTGGAGCGAAACACTGCTCAGGTCAATTGCCAACAGTTGTCATTATTGGAAAAGTTCAGATCGCCTCCATTGATTAAGGAATTGGCAGGAGGATGTGCAACGATATTCGGTTATCGGTAAAATATAAGCCCCATTTCCAATCGAAGTCAAACCATTCAAGCCTGTGCATCTGAAGCACCGCATTGCCGGAAATAACCAGCGCCCCATCTATCTGCGACACCCGCCAACCCATTCAAATTGACAATATCCGCCGAAGGCCAATGATCAACGAGCCTAATACATGCGTGCATCCGGATAGGAGGTAGTGAAATTGTCGACCTGGGCTTGGGTCGTCAAAGTTATATTCCCCGCAGGGCATTGAAGCTGGAGAAATTGCAGGGATGTGAAGAAAGAGTACTAAAAACAGGGACTGGTATACCGGCAATACCCCGGCAATACCCACAGGTAACAACGGACTTTCATGAGACGATTTTAAATTTGGGAAAAACGGATTAAAAGCGTGTCCGTAAAAATGTCCGTCCGCCTCTACTTTTTGGAAAATGCTGAAATCCGGTGGCCGAGCCGGAAAATCCGGCGTGGTTTTCTGAAATTTGGTTTGTTCCGGATTTTCCTGTGGGGCAGTTTATCCTCAGATTGTGCAGTCAGTGACCGGAGAATTATTCATGGAATCGCCTGCTGAGTTACGACCTCCTTCCAACTTGTCGATGTTATATCTGCAATCCGGATAGTCGGATTGATGAAATAAAGCGACGATGCCGATCTCCTGCAAATTGGAAACGTTTTCGCACTTCAAATTCTTGCTCCGTTGCGTGTCACCCAGCCCTCCCAGGGACCACGCTGACGCCGGACAAATGAACCTTTACCTCAACTATTACCGGGAAAATGAAATGACAGCAGGCGACGCGCTTCCTGTTGGCGTCATTCTGTGTGCCCAGAAGAACAGGGCATTGGTGCATTATGCAACCGGCGGATTACCTCAGCAAATTTTCGTTAGCAAGTACCTGCTGAATCTGCCCTCCGAGGAGGAATTGCGGCAAATCGTGCAGGAAGAGCAAGATAAACTGAGATAAACTTTACATAGTCTTAACCGTGTTGCGACCGGGAAATCCGGCGGCGCTTTTCCGAAATTTGGCAACCACCCCACATTTTGTATTTTTGGCCTAATCCGTTCGGCCAGCATGAAAACCGCAACCCGCCAAAGCAGTACGAAGTACTTGTCCCGCCTGCCGGTACTGCTGCACCTGTTGCTTTTCATTTTTTGTGCTGCGCCACTCCCCGCCCAACAGCCCTTTCACATCAAGCCGGTCTTCCGCAACTACACCACCGACGACGGCCTGCCCAGCAACGAGACCTTTGCCATTCAGCAAGATCGCCAGGGCTACATGTGGTTCAGCACCAACCACGGCGTTTGCCGGTTCAATGGTTATGAATTCGACCAATTTCCGGATACCCTGCAAGCCAATTTTAGTTCGGTGATGAGCCGCTGCATGATGGAGGACTCCTGCGGCCGCATGTGGTGGGCCGATTTTAATGGCCGGGTATTTTACTGCGAAAACGGCCGGATTATTCCCTGGAAGTATAATTATGTGGTGGATAGCTTACGTTCGCAGTTTGATTTTATCAATGGGTTTATTGTCGGCGGCTGCGGGGAAGATGTCTGGCTGTCGTCTAATAATTTCGGGATTTTACATGTGGATAAATCCGGCAAACTCAGCAGGGTTCCAAAGCCGGAACGCGTAGCCGATGTTAGGCAAGTATTTGAGCAAGGAGGAGGCTTTATTGTGGTAAATGTACCGCCACCTCCTGGCCTCAAATTTGAAAATTATCCTCCCCGGTATTTGTATAAATCGGGGCATTATTCGCAACCCATAAATTTGGTTCCTGGCGGTTTGATACGCATGGACTATGTCGGCAAACTGCGCAAAAACAAATACCTGATGGGTTATTACCAGGATATTTTCCTGTTCAAGGACTTAGCGGTACAATGGCAGCGGCAATATGATAAAGAAATCGTCTGGCTTTTTGAAGATAACGACGGCAGCCTGCTCCTCGGACAGCAGCGCGGTGGTGGCGTGCGGCACTACGCCTCCCTGGAGGATCTGCGCAAGGATAATATCGCCGGTTCATTTCTGGAAGGGCTGAGTATTTCCATCATTTTTAAAGATCGCGAAGGCGGCTATTGGTTTGGAAGTCAGGAACGCGGCTTGTTTTACACGCCTTCGTTAGCATCGGGCATTGTGGAGGGCGTATCCGGCATGCGGGCAGACATTGGGAAAGGCGTAGTTTCCGATGGCGCGGGTCATCTTTATTTCGGCACCCAAAATGGCCGCTTGTTTGACCTCGATCTGCAGCGACAAACTGCCCGGGATATTACCCCTGGCACTGTAAATCATATTTTTACCTTGTATTTCGACGACGTAAACCAAATGCTGCTTTGTTCAGGATTAAACATGGCTTTTTACCAAAAAGGGAAATGGCGGAAGGATAAGATTGTATGGCCGTATTATTCAAAAAAAGGATTTGCAACAGCAAGCTCACGAGTAGCCCGTACGGACAACCCTGATTATTTATGGTTATCAAGCTTCACCGCGCTTTCCTTGATCGATTGGAAAAACAGGCGGGGTATCGAAACAACCGGAATTACGCTGAATAAACGCATGCGCTTCAATGCAGTTGCCCTCGACGCCACCGGTCGCGTATGGACGAGTACCAATACCGGCATGCAGGAATACCGTGAAAGGCAATTGCTCCTCCCAAAAGAAAAACATCCGGCATTCCTACAGCCTGCCTACGACATGCAACTCCTGGCCGACAGCAGCCTCGTTTTTTGCCCCAGAGGCTATGGGGTGGCGTTCTGGAAGCCCGGCAGCGGAAAGCCGCCGCAAGTTATCGGCGAAGCCCAGGGTCTTATTTTTAACAAAGTTGACCGCTTGTACCAGGAGCCGGGTGGCGCCATTTGGGCCTGTACGGAGCGCGGCGCCAGCCGTATTTCGCCCGACCGGCAGCATATCGAAAACTTCACCGTCAAAACCGGACTGCCCTCCAACCGGGTCAGCCAGGTAGCCCTGGCCGGAGGCTGGTATTGGCTGGCCACCGGCGGCGGCTTGTTCCGGATGGCCGGTAAACTGCCGAAAGCGCCCATGCCGCCGCCGTTGCTGGAAGCCATTGATGTGTATGGCGTCCGGTACCCGGCAGGTAGTTTGATCCGCTTGCCACACGATAGTTCCAGTATCCGGATCGAGTGGGTCGCTTTGCACTACCGAAGCAATGGTGATATTGCCTACCGCTATCGCCTTAGCACGGGTAATGATGCCCCGAACTGGACAAAAACTACAGATCGACAGGTCAATTTTTCTAAACTGTTGCCGGGGAGTTACCGCTTTGAGGTGCAGGCACAGGATGAAAGTGGCGCCTGGGGCGAGGCTATTGCGCAGGAGTTTATCATTCGCCCGGCCTGGTGGGCTACTTGGTGGGCGCGCAGCACGGCAGGTCTGCTTATCGGCTTGCTCGCCATTGCCGCTTACCGTTACCGCACCAATCAGATACGGACAGAAAGTCGGTTAAAAGAAGAAATGCTCCAACTTGAGCGCTCGGCCCTCCAGGCCCAAATGAACCCGCACTTTATTTTTAACTGCCTGAATTCCATCCAGCATTTTATCCTCGAAAACGACGCCGACTCAGCCGTGCTGTACCTGGCGCGTTTCGCCAAACTGGTGCGGAGCAACCTGCAGGTCTCCGTTGCCGGCTCGGTCAGGCTGGAGGAAGAAGTACAGATGCTCGATCATTATCTGGCCCTGGAGCGGCTGCGGTTTAAGCAGCTGTTCGACTATACGATCGAGGTGGACAAGCGCCTCGACCGGGTAAATACCCTCCTGCCGCCGCTGGTCGTTCAGCCTTTTGTTGAAAATGCGGTGTTGCACGGTATGAAAGGCAGGGAAAGGGGGGGGCTTATCAAAATTGTTTTTGGCCGGGAGGATGGGTATCTTCATGTGACGGTTCTCGACAATGGGTCGGGTGTGCAAAGCCGGTCGAATGAAATAGGGAAGCCTTCGTTAGGCCGCAGTATCACACAACGAAGACTTGAATTGCTTAGCCGCCAGGCGGCTGATAAAACCGTCAGTGTGCGGTACCTGGAACCGGCGGATGGTTTTGGCACCATTGTTCGCATTCGCCTGCCACAAGCTGTTTAAACGACCCAAGTACAACAATACATGAAAACCAGCGCGATTAACACCATTATTATTGACGACGAACCGGATGCCCGGGCGGTCTTGCGCCGGCTCATTGGCCGGTATTGCCCCATGCTGGATGTGTGTGCTGAAGCCGGTTCCGTTGCAGCCGGATTGGAGGTTATCCAACAGCACCATCCTGGCTTGGTTTTTCTGGACATAAACCTGAATGGCGCCAGTGGATTTGACCTGCTGAAGGCCTTTCCCAATCCGGATTTCAAAATCATATTCGTTACCGCGCACGATGAGTACGCCATTGAGGCTTTCAAAGTCCGGGCACTGCACTACCTGCTTAAGCCTATCGATCCAACCGATCTTATTGCCATTACAAATGAGTTGGCTCCACAAGTTGATCCTACTTTGGCCGGAGCCGGCAGCCCACCGATCGATGCGGATGATCCCCCAAACGGATTGTTGCTGCCCACTACCAAAGGGGCTGTATTTATTCGGCAGGAAGAGATCTGTTATATCCGGTCCGACGAAAAATACGCCACGCTCGTCCTGAAGGGTAGTGAAACCGTGTTTATTGGCCTCAGTTTAAAAGAAGTCGAACAAAAACTTACCGCCGGGGCTTTTATCCGGCCGCACCAATCCTATATTGTCCGGATTGATTGTATCCGGAGAGTACTGACGTCCGGAGGTCTGTCCCTGGTTTTGAAGGACCATACCAGCATACCCGTTTCCCGTCGAAACCGGGAAGCGGTACTCAAAAAGCTCGGAATGCAGTGAATTTGGCCCTTGGCAGCGATGCTTATTTTGGGGCAAAGCAGTTTCCATGGAAGTATTTTCAAAAATTTTTAAACACCCCTTGGTTATTCCATTTGCCTGTGCTTATCTTTGCGGGCGCTTTGGGCAGGGGGTATACCCAAATCAAATTTGGTCCCACCGGAGCACATGACTTAACGACACTTTTTTAGAAAGGTAATGAA
Source organism: Lewinellaceae bacterium (assembly GCA_020636075.1). Taxonomy (GTDB): domain Bacteria; phylum Bacteroidota; class Bacteroidia; order Chitinophagales; family Saprospiraceae; genus M3007. Next base: position 10,605 of record JACJYO010000007.1, read on the forward strand.
TCAGAAAATTCGCATTAAACTACGGTCTTACGACTACAACCTCGTGGATAAGTCCACCGAGAAGATCGTGAAGACAGTACGTGCGAGTGGGGCCGTTGTGACGGGACCGATTCCGCTGCCAACAGAGAAAGAAATCTTCACGGTGCTGCGCTCGCCGCACGTGAACAAGAAATCTCGGGAGCAGTTTCAGTTGCGCACCCACAAGCGCTTGATCGAAATCTACACGCCTACGCAGAAAACGGTGGACGCCTTGTCCAAGTTGGAGCTCCCGAGTGGTGTGGATATTCAGGTTAAGCTCACCTAACTCGCAATTTTCAGATTCAAGGCGGTTCTTTCCGGCTTGCGTCAAAGTGTCTCCGTCTTGGGCGGGGTTAACTGATGCGGTCGAAAGCGGTTCCGACAAACGGAAGGTCGCTTTTCTGCTATTATACGCAGCCACTTTGAATCGGAGTGCTAAAAACTAAACCACCAATCGTTCAAACATAAAAACGAACAACAGTGAACGGTCTGATTGGAAAAAAAATTGGGATGACCAGCGTGTACGATGCCACCGGCAAAAACGTAGCATGCACCATCATCGAAGCGGGCCCCTGCGTTGTTACGCAAGTGCTTAATGAAGATAAAGACGGCTATGCCGCGCTTCAACTGGCTTACGGCGAACGCAAGGCCACAAAAACGCCGAAGGCACTTGCCGGACACTTTGAAAAAGCAGGCACTGCTCCGAAGCATAAAGTGCTTGAATTTCGCGGCATGAACCTGGAGAAAAATCTGGGCGACCTCGTCAAAGTGGAAGAGGTTTTTCAGGAAGGCGACAAAGTAAGCGTTGTCGGCACATCCAAGGGTAAAGGCTTTCAGGGTGTTGTTAAACGCCACGGTTTTGGTGGTGTAATGCAGCAGACCCACGGTCAGCACAACCGCTTGCGCGCACCCGGTTCGCTGGGTAACTCATCTTTCGCTGCCAAAGTAATGAAGGGCATGCGTATGGCCGGCCAAATGGGCAACGAGCGCGTGAAAGTGCGACGCCTGAAAGTGCTCAAAGTATTCCCCGAGCAAAACCTGATCCTTATTAAAGGCGCAGTTCCGGGCCACAAGGGTGCTTACGTTATTATTGAAAAATGATATTCGGTATTCGGTATTTGATATTAAACCGATCACCATTGAAATAATATCTCAATATCCAATATCACGATATCAACTTTTGCAACATGAAACTCGAAGTATATAACATCAAAGGCGAATCTACGGGCCGCAAAGTAAACCTGCCCGATGAAGTGTTTGGTATCGAACCGCACGAACACAGCGTTTGGCTCGATGTGAAACGCTATCTCGCCGCCCAGCGCCAGGGCACGCACAAGGCCAAGGAGCGTAGCGAAATCCAGGGTTCCACCCGTAAGCTGCACCGCCAGAAAGGCACTGGTGGCGCTCGTAAGGGCGATATCAAGAGCCCGTTGTTCCGGGGTGGTGGCCGCATTTTTGGCCCGCGTCCGCGCAATTATGAGATACAGGTGAATGCCAAAGTGAAGCAACTGGCTCGTCGCAGCGCCCTGTCGGCTAAAGCCCAAGCCGGTAATATTATTGTTGTGGAGGACTTTACATTCGAATTGCCCAAAACCCGGGACTTCCGCAATTTCCTGCTTGCACTTCAGGTGGCTGATCAGAAGCCGCTGACAGTTACAGGTGAGTACAACAATGTGTTGCACCTTTCCTGCCGCAACCTGGCAAATGCCGAAGTATCTCCTGCAAAAGACCTGAATACGTATCAGATCATGCGTGCCGGCAAGTTGATTCTGGCTGAAAGCGCCATTGAAAAAATCAAAGAAGTCTGTGTGTAAAAAAGTTTTCTGTCTTGGGGCTTAGCGCTAACCAATACACAAAACGTCAAAATAAAAATTATGGCTAAGCAAATTTTGATCAAGCCGCTCATTACTGAAAAGGCAACCCGCCTTGCCGACAAACGCGACACTTACGTGTTTGTGGTACGGAAGGATGTCAATAAGATCGAGATCAAAAACGCCATCGAGGCAATGTACAACGTGAGCGTCGACAGCGTAAATACGGCAGTTTTGCCGGGTAAACCCAAAACACGCAATACGAAAACAACGATCGTGCGCGGTGTGAAGGCTTCCTACAAGAAGGCTTTTGTTACCCTCACGCCTGGCGAACGCATCGATATTTTTGGCGAAGAATAAAATCAAGTATTGGATTTCGATCCTTCGAAACTCAACACGCATAAACTCAAAACTTGAGTAATGGCAGTAAAAAAATTCAATCCGATTACCCCTGGTTCGCGCTACCACATCGCCGTAACCAAATCGGAACTGACGAAAGGCGCTAAGCCGGAAAAGTCACTCTTGGTTACGCTTGGCACCACAGGTGGGCGTAACAGTGATGGCCGACGTACCATGCGCTATCGTGGAGGCGGTCATAAGCGTCGCTATCGGATCATCGATTTCAAGCGGAATGTTGAAGGCGTACCAGCTACGGTTCAATCTATTCAGTACGACCCTTATCGCAGCGCCTATATCGCCCTTGTTGAATATCCTGATGGCGACAAACGTTACATCCTGGCACCTGAAACGCTCGAAGTAGGTCAGCAAATTACTTCAGGCCGTGGCGCAGCCCCGGAAATCGGAAACTGCCTGTATCTGTCTGAAGTGCCGCTGGGTACCTTCGTGCACAATATCGAAATGCGCCCGGGCGCAGGTGGTGTGCTGGTGCGTAGCGCCGGAACAGCGGCCACAATGATGGGCCGTGAAGAACGTTATGCCGTGCTTCGGATGCCTTCGGGTGAGGTTCGCCGAATCCTGCTAACCTGCAAGGCTACGATCGGTACCGTTAGCAACCCCGATCACAACCTCGAAATTATGGGTAAAGCCGGTCGGAATCGTTGGAAAGGCCGCCGCCCACGTACACGCGCCGTTGTTATGAACCCAGTGGATCACCCCATGGGTGGTGGCGAAGGTCGCGCATCGGGTGGACACCCGCGCAGCCGCAATGGTATCAAATCCAAAGGCCAGAAAACCCGCAGCAGAAACAAGCATTCTAATGCACTGATTATCAGCCGTCGTTCAAAATAATTAAGTTTTTGTTCTGAGTCGTTCGGCACTTTTCAAGCCGGCAACACAAAACAAAAAACGCAAAACTTAACATAGCAATATGCCTCGTTCGCTTAAAAAAGGCCCTTACGTCCACCACAAACTGGCGGAAAAAGTTGCCAAAGCCAAGCAAAGCAATAAACGCCAGGTAATCAAAACGTGGAGCCGTGCTTCTATGATTATTCCGGATATGGTGGGCGAAACCATTGCCGTACATAATGGCAAAACCTTCATTCCGATCCTGGTAACTGAAAATATGGTAGGGCACAAATTGGGCGAATTCGCGCCAACCCGGATTTTCCGGGGCCACGCCGGTAATCGCTAATTAACTTTAAATGAGATCAATGTGGTCAATGAGACCAATGTAGATTGTTTTTCCTGCATTGACCACATTAGGCACATTGACCACATTTATATTTTTAAAAAATGGAAGCAGTAGCAAAATTGCGCAATTGTCCCATGTCACCCCGCAAAATGCGGCTTGTAGCGGATAACATTCGTGGAAAAAGTGTGGTGGAAGCCCTCGGCATTCTGCGATTTACAAACAAAGAAGCCGCTGTTTGGCTGGAAAAACTCCTGCTCTCGGCAGTGAATAACTGGGAGCAAAAATCGGAGATGGAAGGGGCAGCCGATGACTACGAATTGTATGTCAAAACCATTTTTGTGGATCCGGGTGGTATTATTTATCGCTTCCTGCCCGCTCCGCAAGGACGAGCATACCGGGTACGCAAACGCCGGAATCACGTGACTTTGGTTGTTGAAAACAAAGCCGAATTCGAAGGCGATAACGAATAACGCACCCCACTAATCACTCAAATACTCAATCACTCAATTCATAAATTGATATGGGTCAAAAAGCAAATCCAATTGGTAATCGCCTGGGGATCATTCGTGGCTGGGACTCCAGCTGGTTCGCCGACAAAGACTACGGCCTCAAGGTGGTGGAAGATGAAAAAATTCGCACCTACCTCCGTGCCCGCCGTCCTAAAACAGCAGCTGCCGATCCGCGCGACCGCAACAAGTCGATGCAGAATGGCATAAGCCGGATTGTTATCGAACGGACACTCAAGCGTATTACCGTTACCATCCAAACCAGCCGTCCGGGTATCATCATCGGTAAGGGTGGTAAGGAAGTTGACCTCATTAAGGAAGAGATCAAAATTCTGACGGGCAAAGATGTGCAGATCAATATCCACGAAATTCGCAAGCCTGAACTGGATGCTAATATCGTGGGCGAACAAATCGCCAAGCAGATTGAAGCCCGGATCAACTTCCGCCGCGCAGTTAAAGGTGCCATCCAGGGCACAATGCGCGCCGGTGCTGAAGGGATCAAAGTGCGGGTGAGTGGACGTCTTGGTGGTGCAGAAATTGCTCGTACGGAGGAATATAAAGAAGGCCGTACGCCGCTGCACACCTTCCGTGCCGATATTGACTATGCCTTGGTAGAAGCCCTCACAGTATATGGGAAAATTGGCATCAAGGTGTGGCTCTTTAAAGGAGAAGTTCTTCAAAAGCGTGAGCTCACACCCTTTGCTGGTATGGAAAGTACTGACCGCGGCAATGACCGTCGTGGCGGTGGTGAACGTGGCGGTGAACGCCGTGACCGTGGCGATCGTCGTGGTGGCGGTCGGGATCGTGGCGACCGTCGGGACCGTGGTGAACGTGGAGATCGTGGCGATCGCGGTGGTGACCGTCGTGGTGGCGGTGGCGGACGTCGCCGCTAATACCCGCAAGCCGGTGAAAATAACGGGAAGCGTTATTCAGGACTTTGAAAATCCTGTCGCTCGCCGTAACTTTGCAGCCGTTTTTGCAAAAAAGCAGTTTTGCTTAATATAAAACATTGATTGACAGTATTTTAAACAACTCATACAATGCTTCAGCCTAAACGTCAGAAATATCGGAAGCAGCAGAAAGGCCGCAATCGTGGTTTGGCTCATAAAGGAAGTTCAATTTCTTTCGGGTCATTTGGCCTGAAATCGATGGAGTTTTCCCGGATTACCAGCCGTCAGATTGAGGCTGCTCGTGTCGCCCTCACCCGTAATATGAAACGTGAAGGCAAGGTTTGGATACGCATCTTCCCTGATAAGCCGATCACTACCAAGCCTGCCGAGGTGCGTATGGGTAAAGGTAAAGGTGCACTGGATCACTATGTATGTGAGGTGCAACCAGGCCGCATACTGTTTGAAATTGAAGGCGTTAGCCCTGAGCTTGCCTATGAATCATTGCGGAAGGCGGCCCAAAAACTACCGATCATCTGCAAAGCAGTAACCCGGTACGATTACGAAGGATAAAGCATTCATTTATACCAGGCCCATGCTCATCAACAGGTACGGGCACACAAACTCCGATCAACCAGTAAAACACAAATAAAATTAACATGGCAAAGGAAAATTTGGATCTGGGAAGTATGGAGGTTGCTGATTTGTTGGCACACATCTCCAGCCTTGAGACGGAATACCAGCAAATGAAGTTCGATCATGCAGTGCGTGGTTTGGCGAATCCAATGGAACTGCGTGGCTTGCGCCGCAAGATTGCCCGGTTCCAAACTGAACTTCGTCAACGGGAACTGGCTGCAATGTCGCCGGAACAACTTGCATCGCGTACAAAACTGCAGGCACGCCGTCGTCGTCAACGTTAATTTGCACTTTATCACCTTATCAATAATGGAAGGAAGAAATCTTCGCAAGCAAAGAACAGGTATCGTGGTGTCCAACAAAATGGACAAAACCATCGCAGTGCAGGTTGAACGACGCCTGAAGCACCCCCTCTACGGGAAATTTGTAAAGCGCTCCAAAAAATTTATCGCACACGACGAGGAGAATACCTGCAATATTGGGGACCGTGTGCGGATCATGGAAACCCGTCCGCTCAGCAAAATGAAACGCTGGCGTCTGGTTGAAATCCTCGAACGCGCAAAATAATAATTCAGGTAGGCCTGAAAACGCAACGCGGTAAATGGTTCTTTACCCAGCCGCCCGCCGCCTTAGGTCCACCGTCAACCGAATACTTAAGTCATGATTCAGCAAGAATCCCGTTTAAAAGTAGCTGATAATTCCGGCGCAAAAGAGGTGCTCTGCATCCGGGTGCTTGGTGGTACGCGTCAGCGTTATGCGCACATCGGCGACAAAATCGTCGTAACGGTTAAGGACGCAACGCCAGGTGGCATCAAAAAAGGAACGGTTTCCAAAGCGGTTATTGTTCGTACCAAGAAAGAGACCCGCCGCCGGGATGGAACCTATATCCGTTTTGACGACAATGCGGTAGTACTCCTGACCGCTGCCGATGAACCGCGTGGCACGCGTATTTTCGGTCCGGTGGCCCGTGAATTGCGCGACAAGGATTACATGCGTATCGTTTCGCTTGCACCAGAGGTGCTTTAATTGATTACAGCATTATTATAACATATAAAATGGCTACCAAGCAAAAATCTAATCGCCGCAACCCGAAAATTCTGATCCGCAAAGGTGATACGGTTATCGTTATCGCCGGCGACGACAAGGGTAAAAAGGGGGAGGTGCTGGAAGTGATCCCGGCAAAAATGCGCGCTGTGGTGGAGGGTATCAACATTGTTAAAAAACATATGAAAGCCACCCAGGATGTTGAAGGCGGAATTGTGGAAATGCCGGCCGCTGTACACTTGTCCAATCTTGCACTGGTCGATCCGAAAACCGGTGAAGCTGCCCGTGCAGGCCGTCGCCAGGAAGATGACGGTACATGGGTGCGCTATTCTAAAAAAACAGGTAATCTCCTATAGTGATGAAATACGTAGCTCGTCTTAAAGAAAAATACAGAAAGGATATCGTTCCCAGTCTGATGGAGCAGTTCAACTACTCCAGCGTTATGCAAGTACCGCGGGTGGAAAAGATATGCATCAACCAGGGTGTTGGTGATGCTACCGGCGACAAGAAACTGGTCGATACGGCAATGTCCGAGATTTCGGTTATCGCCGGCCAAAAGGCAGTTTCTGTGAATGCAAAACGCTCGGTATCAAACTTTAAACTGCGCGAAGGCATGCCGATCGGCGTCCGGGTCACTCTTCGTGGCGAGCGCATGTACGAGTTTCTCGATCGTTTCATCCATGTTACCCTGCCTCGTGTACGGGACTTTCGCGGACTGAATGACAAGTCATTTGATGGCCGTGGCAATTACAGCATGGGTATCACAGAACAAATCGTCTTTCCGGAAATTGACATTGATAAAGTCAACAAGATTACCGGTATGGACATCACTATTGTAACTACAGCCCAAACAGATGCAGAAGCCTATGCTTTGCTGAAGGAAATGGGTATGCCGTTTAAAAAATAAGTTTCAGTCTGTCATCATACTCGAAACACAACAGTTAAAATTTACCAATGGCTAAAAAATCTGTCATCGCCCGCGAGCACAAGCGCGCCCGAATGGTTGCCAAGTACGCCGAAATTCGCAAGAAATTGAAAGAGGCCGGCGAATACGACGAACTCGATAAACTCCCACGTAATGCCAGCCCGGTACGGCAACATAACCGTTGCCTGCTTACTGGCCGTCCGAAGGGCTATATGCGAAAATTCGGTATCTGCCGTGTGAAATTCCGCCAAATGGCCCTCGAGGGTAAGATCCCTGGTGTTACAAAAGCCTCTTGGTAAATCTCCCCGGTAAACCGCACCATTGCTCAATCACTCAATCATTCAATATAATGCACGTCACCGATCCGATAGCAGATTATTTGACCCGTATTCGCAATGCGCAGATGGCGGGCCATCGTATCGTAGAAATTCCGGCATCCAAAATGAAAAAGCGGATGACCGAAATCCTTTATGAACAGGGATACATTCTGAAGTATTCCTTCGACGACGATCGCAGCAAACACATCCAGGGCGTGATCAAAATCGCCTTGAAGTACGATAAAATTACCAAACAGCCGGTCATTCGCGAACTGGTTCGGGTGAGCAAGCCAGGCTTGCGTCGCTTTTCCAGGTCTTCGGACATTCCACGCGTAATCAACGGCCTGGGAACGATGATCGTTTCCACTTCAAAGGGTGTAATGACCGGTAAGCAGGCAAAAGAACAAAATGTCGGTGGCGAATTGCTCTGCTACATTTGCTAGTCTTGCTTTACTAAAGTTGCAACTGCTCAATTGTGCCCCAACAGCCAAACTTCTAAGCATTTAAAATTTTAAAAAATATGTCACGGATTGGTAAGTTGCCGATTTCCCTGCCAGCAAAAGTTGAAGTAACCGTTGGTACCGATAACACGGTCACGGTAAAAGGCCCGAAAGGGACGCTGAGCCGTAAGATTGATCCCGATATGAAAGTATCGATCGAAGACGGCACGTTGCAGGTTGCCCGGCCCACAGAGCAGAAACGACACAAAGCAGTGCACGGTTTGAGCCGTGCGCTCATCAATAACATGGTGGTTGGTGTCAGTGAAGGTTATGTGCGGGAAATGCAGGTCGTAGGTGTCGGTTTTCGCGTGGAAAACCAGGGTAATCTGGTTACATTTTCAATTGGTTATTCGCACCCCGTGATGTTTGCTGTCCCTTCGGAAATCAGCGTCACCACCGGTATGGAAAAAGGTTTGCCGCCTTTTATCCGCCTGGAAGGGATTGATAAGGAATTGATCGGCCAGGTATGTGCTAAAATCCGCTCCTTCCGGAAACCAGAGCCTTACAAAGGCAAGGGTATCCGGTTCAAAGACGAACAAATTCGTCGTAAAGCGGGCAAAACTGCAGGTGGCGCCAAATAATCTGGCAGCACTGCTTTGGGGGCTATTTGCCGAGCAAAGCCGATCTGCTTCAATGCCCAGTTAAATTTTAAACTATACTCACAATCTCGGTCGGAAATCGAGATAAAAGAATAAAATAATACAATGAAACGCACAAAAGAACAGAGCCGGAGCCGCATCCATATGCGTGTACGGAATAAGGTAAACGGCTCTGCGGAACGTCCGCGTTTGAGTGTTTACCGTTCAAACAAGGCAATTTACTGCCAAATAATTGACGATCTGAAAGGCCATACGCTCGTTGCAGCCAATTCCTGGGAAGATCCGAAAGCCGCCGGAACAAAAACCGAAAAGGCAAAATTAGTAGGACAGCGTATTGCTGAAAAAGCCAAAGCCGCAGGCATCGAAACGGTTGTTTTTGATCGCGGTGGTTATTTGTACCATGGTCGTGTCAAAGCCCTGGCTGATGGCGCGCGTGAAGGCGGACTGAAATTCTAAAATATTACGTTCGGGACATTTCTATTGAAAGTACCCGGTCAATCAATACAATTGAAAATGGCTAAGCAACAAGCAGATAAAGTAAAACCGGCCGAAACAACGGAATTAAAAGACAAACTCGTTTCGCTGAACCGGGTGGCCAAAGTCACAAAGGGTGGTCGTACGTTCAGTTTTGCCGCCGTCGTTGTCATTGGCGACGGGCATGGAACGATTGGCCATGGCCTGGGCAAAGCCCGTGAGGTGTCGGAAGCAATTGGCAAAGCGGTCAAAGACGCCGAAAAGAACCTTATCCGGGTTCCGATCCTCAATGGCACCATTCCGCATGAGGCCCATGGCAAGTACGGCGCCGGTAAAGTGCTGATCAAACCTGCTGCACACGGTACAGGTGTAATTGCAGGTGGCGCTATGCGGGCTGTGCTGGAAATGGCCGGTGTGCAAGACGTGTTGGCCAAAACTCAAGGTTCTTCCAACCCGCACAACGTTGTTAAAGCCACCATCGCAGCGCTGCGCAGTTTGCGCAGCCCGGCAGAGGTGGCTCGCCAACGCGGTATTACTTTGGAAAAACTGTTCAATGGATAAATCTGTGTTTGAAGTTTGAGTTTAGAAAAACAAGTTTTCGGTTTTCAAATTCCAAACAACAAACGCCAAACAAATAGACTGATGAGCAAGGTAAAAATCACACTGGTGAAAAGTCCGATCGACAAAACTAAGCGCCAGAAAGCCACGCTGACAGCGCTTGGATTTAACAAGATGCACCAGACAATTGAACACGATGATAACCCTCAAATTCAGGGTATGATCCGGGTCGTTGCGCATCTTGTAGAAGTGAATAAAGGCTAATTTGCAAACGTCATTGAAAAAAATACTAATGGAGCTCAATAATTTACGTCCAGCCGAGGGTTCTGTCAAATCACGTAAGCGTATTGGTCGCGGCCAGGGTTCTGGTCGTGGCGGTACCTCTACACGTGGACACAAAGGCGACAAGTCCAGGAGCGGTTCGAAACTGAAGCGCAACTTCGAAGGTGGTCAAACACCGATGCAACGGCGTTTGCCCAAACGCGGTTTTAAAAACATCAATCGCGTTGAATTTGTGCCCTTAAATCTGGGTATGTTGGAGAAACTCATCGAAAAAACCGGCAAATCGACTTTCGATGTACAGGCTCTTGTCGACGCAGGAGTTGCCCGTTCGACTGACAAGATCAAAGTCTTGGGCAATGGAAAATTAACTGCCAAAGTTGATCTGACCATCCACGCCATTTCTGCTACCGCAAAAGCAGCAATTGAAGGTTTGGGAGGAAGTGTTCAAATCGTCTAAAATCTTGCCGACGCAATGAAACTGATTCGAATAATCAAGAATATCTGGAATATCAAAGAACTCCGTGAGCGCATCCTGTTCACGCTTTTGATGTTATTTATTTTTCGCGTCGGTACCTTCGTGGTGCTACCGGGTGTTATCCCGGCCGCCATGGCAAAAGCCAGCCAGAGCCGCGGAGCGAACGATCTCCTTGGCCTTATCAATACATTCACTGGTGGCGCCTTCGACAATGCAGCAGTACTTGCTCTCGGTGTAATGCCCTACATCACGGCCTCGATTATTGTGCAATTGCTGGGTTTTGCTGTGCCCTATTTTCAACGACTCCAAACTCGTGAAGGCGAGAGCGGCAGGAAACGGCTGAACCAAATTACCCGTTTGCTTACCGTTGCAATTACCCTGGTACAAGGTGGTGGATACCTCCAGTTGATCTCCAGCACACCAGGTGCAGTGTCGCCAAATATTCCTGAAGGACTGTTCTGGTTTTCCAACATCATTATCCTCACTGCCGGTACGATATTCAGTATGTGGCTTGGTGAACGGATTACAGATAAAGGAATAGGCAATGGTGTATCGTTAATCATTATGATCGGGATTATTGCCCGGTTGCCACAGTCGTTTGTGTTTGAATTTCAGAAATTGTTTGGCGACAGCCAGTTGTTGCTCTTCTTTATTGAGATGGCAGGACTATTTGTTGTTGTGCTCGCGACAGTGCTTGTAATCCAAGGCGTGCGACGCATTCCCATTCAATTTGCAAAGCGGATGGTTGGGCGTACTGGTGGCGGTCTCCCGCAATCTAGTGCCCGGGATTATTTGCCCATGAAAGTCAATTCTGCAGGTGTGATGCCGATCATCTTTGCTCAGGCACTTATGTTTTTACCGGCTACCGTATACCAATATCTGATGCAGGATACACACCAGGTTGGCGGCCGTATCCATATGTTTAACGATATTTATTCTTTCGGGTACAACCTCGTGTTTTTCATCCTGATCGTTGTGTTTACCTATGTGTATACGGCGCTTATGATCAACCCGACAAATTATGCCGAGTATTTGAAAAGAAGCAATGCGTTTATTCCCGGGGTAAAACCGGGTGAAGCAACTGCTTCCTATATTGATAACATCATGACCCGGATCACCCTTCCAGGTTCTGTGTTCCTTGGCCTCATTGGAATTTTGCCTTCCATCGCGGCTTCCTTGGGTGTCAACCAGCAGTTTGCCCTGTTTTTTGGCGGGACGTCGCTGCTGATCATGGTTGGTGTTGCATTGGATACCTTGCAGGTAATTGAAAGTTACCTGCTCACCAAGAAATATGATGGCTTGATCAAGTCGGGTCGTATTCAGGGGAGAGCTTCGCAAGGTCTTCAAATCGGACAACCACAATAAACGAAATACATGGCAGGTCTCTTCAGTAGTTCATCCGATGGAAAAAAGGTCTTTTACAAGACTGACGAAGAAATCGAATTGATTCGGGAGGCCAATCTTATAGTTTCAAAAACGCTGGCACATGTAGCCAGCATCCTGAAGCCGGGAATTACCGGCCAGGTTATTGATAAAGCGGCAGAAGAATTTATTCGAGACCACAAAGGCCGTCCGGCGTTCAAAGGATACAATGGATTTCCGGCCAGCTTATGTGTTTCGTATAATGATATCGTGGTTCATGGAATTCCGAGCAACCGGGAATTTAAAGATGATGATATTGTTTCTGTTGACTGTGGTGTAGAATTGAATGGCTATTTTGGAGATGCTGCATTCACTTTTGCCTTTGCAAATGTTACAGAACCAGTAATGGAACTTTTGCGGGTTACGTATGCAGCGTTGTACAAAGGGATCGAGCAGGCTGTTGCAGGCAAGCGAATCGGAGATATCTCCTTTGCTATCCAAAACTACTGCGAGCGTCAGCACCCATATGGCATTGTTCGCGAATTGGTTGGTCACGGTGTTGGGCGGGCGCTCCATGAAGACCCGGAAGTGCCAAACTATGGTCGACGTGGTAAAGGGCATTTAATGCAGAGCGGCCTGGTTATCGCTATTGAACCTATGGTCAATCTTGGTGTTAAGGAGGTTTATCAGGATACTGATGGTTGGACAATCCATACCCGTGACCGGAAACCAAGCGCACACTATGAACACTCTGTGGCAGTACGCAAAGGCCAGGCCGATGTACTTTCTACACATGAATATCTATTAGAAGAAATAAAAAATAACCCCTCGGTGCAAGAAGTTTCACCGAAAAATTAGAACTTTGCAGCCCGAAATTTTAAAGGGCTCAATTTATGGCAAAAGAAGACCTGATTAAACAAGACGGTGAAGTTACGGAAGCGCTTTCCAATGCAAATTTTAAGGTGCAACTGGAAAATGGTCATGTAATCCTCGCTACAATTTCTGGTAAAATGCGCATGCACTACATCCGCATTCTGCCCGGCGACAAGGTTTCTGTGGAAATGTCTCCATATGATCTTACGCGCGGCCGCATCATTTACCGATACAAATAGTAAAACTTCAATTGCCAGTTTTTTAACGGAATGTGTTCGAGAATATCGATAATTTAAGTGACATGAAAGTTAAAGCATCAATTAAAAAACGCTCCGCGGATTGTAAGATCGTTCGCCGTAAAGGCAAATTGTACGTGATTAACAAGAAAAACCCGCGGTTCAAACAACGTCAAGGATAAACCTGTTTTGAGACTGGAGTAATTCCATTCTTGTATGTTTGGAATTATTCAATGCTCTGAACTCAAAATTCAAATCATAATATGGCTCGTATTGCAGGCGTAGACTTGCCACGTAACAAAAGAGGAGTTGTCAGTCTGACCTATATTTATGGGATAGGCCCATCTACAGCTTCCGCGATTCTGGCTTCGGCTTCGATCGATGAGAATACTAAGGTCGAGGAATGGACGGATGATAACATCAAGATTATTTCCCGGATCATTGCCGATGAGTATAAAACTGAAGGACAACTGCGCTCTGAGGTTCAAATGAATATCAAGCGTTTGATGGATATCGGTTGTTACCGGGGCTTGCGCCACCGTAAAGGCTTGCCGCTGCGTGGGCAGCGTACGCGAACCAATGCACGCACCCGTAAGGGCAAGCGTAAAACGGTTGCAAACAAGAAAAAGGCAACGAAGTAATACGCTCTATATGTTTACCCGGAGCTTTCTCTTGGGATGCATATTTGCTTCATTACATTTTAACTACACTATTACACTAGAATACAATGGCTAAAGCAGCTGCAAAAAAAGCGGTCAAGCGCAAAGTAAAGGTCACGCCCGAAGGTCTTGCCTATATTCAATCCACCTTTAACAACATTATTATCTCGATAACCAACAAACAGGGCGAGGTAGTTTCCTGGGCTTCTGCCGGCAAGGCAGGCTTTCGTGGTTCGAAAAAGAATACGCCCTATGCCGCTCAAATGTCGGCCGGTGATGCTGCCAAAACAGCTTTTGATGCCGGTATCCGTTCGGTGGAAGTGTTTGTAAAAGGCCCGGGTTCTGGTCGGGAAGCCGCGATTCGCGCTATTGATCAAACCGGTATAAAAGTTACCGTTATCAACGACGTTACGCCGTTGCCACACAATGGTTGCCGCCCGCCTAAACGCCGTCGGGTTTAATTTCCAAGTAAAGCTGCCAGACTTGTGCAGCGCATATTTAAGTACGAATTTGACCACATTTATATAAAATGGCTCGTTATACAGGACCAACTACCAAGAAAGCCCGTTCATTCGGCGAACCGATTTACGGGTACGATAAATATTTTGAACGTCGGAAATATCAGCCCGGCCAACATGGCTTGTCTAAGCGCAGAAAGCAAAAATCTGACTATGCGTTGCAGCTTGCCGAAAAGCAAAAAGCGAAGTACACCTATGGTGTGTTGGAGCGTCAGTTTCGCCGTACTTTCCACAATGCCACGCGTCGGCATGGTGTAACTGGTGAAGTATTGCTTCAATTGCTCGAAGCGCGGTTGGACAACACAGTATTCCGCTTGGGTATTTCCCCAACCCGCAATGGTGCCCGTCAGTTGGTGTGCCACCGGCATATTACGGTGAACGGCCATGTTGTGAATATTGCTTCCTACACATTGAAACCGGGGGATGTTGTTGCAGTGCGCAGCAAATCTAAAGGCTTAGAGGTGATTACAACACATGTAGGAGCAAAAACGAGCGACGTACGAAAATTTGGTTGGTTGGAGTGGAACCCGGATAAAATGCAGGGAACTTTCCTTTCCTACCCACAACGCGATCAAATACCGGAGAACATCAACGAACAGTTAATCGTCGAGTTGTATTCGAAATAATAAAGCGCTCAGAAAAACGGTTGGCCTTCGGATTCGAAAGCCAACCATTTTCGCGTTTATACCAAGTGCTTGTAATCGATTGTATTCCGCCGCTTTAGCCCCGAATCAATAAATTTCACAAGCCATAGTATTACTTTCCACATACCATTCCAGCATACAAATATGAGTATACTCTCTTTCCAGAAACCCGACAAAATCCTGCTTCAAAAAGCCACCGACTTTGAAGGTACGTTTGAATTCAAACCGCTTGAGCCCGGTTTTGGCCAAACGATTGGTAATTCCCTGCGCCGGGTGTTGCTTTCCTCGCTCGATGGCTATGCGATCAGCGCCGTGCGTATTGGCGGCGTCGATCATGAATTTGCAACCATTAAGGGCGTTGTGGAAGATGTGGTTGATATCGTGCTGAACATCAAACAGGTGCGTTTGCGCCCGACAGAACAGGACGATAAAGCGCAACCGGAAAAAATTTACCTTACTTTCAGTGGCCGCGAAGAATTCCGTGCCGGTGAGATCGAGGAGTTTACCAACGTGTTCAAAGTTATGAACCCGGATCTGCTCATTTGCCGGATGGAACCGTCGGTAACCCTGGAACTTGAATTGACTATTTCCCGCGGTCGTGGCTACCAACCCGCAGATGACGGTGCACCGAAAGATGCTGTTATCGGGGTTATTCCGATCGATGCAATTTATACGCCGATCAAAAACGTGGCTTACAAAGTGGAGAATACCCGTGTAGGCCAGCGTACCGACTATGAAAAATTGACTATCGATGTCAAAACTGACGGGACGATCCACCCGGAAGAGGCCATCCGCGAAGCCAGCCGTATCCTGATCCAGCACCTGATGCTGATCACTGATGACAATATTACGTTTGATACACCGGCAAGCCGCGAGGAAAATGTGGTCGATGAGCACATCCTCCATATGCGCAAACTGCTGAAAACATCGCTTGAAGATCTCGACCTCAGCGTGCGTGCTTATAACTGCCTGAAAGCAGCCAAGATCAATACCTTGGCCGAATTGGTCAAATATGATACCCACGAATTGCTCAAATTCCGCAACTTCGGTAAAAAATCGCTTGTTGAAATCGAAGAACTGCTGCAAGACAAAGGTTTGACCTTCGGCATGGATTTGACCAAGTACAAATTAGACGAAGAGTAATTTTCATACCGAATCAGGCGTGATAAAACCTATCACGCCTGATTCATTTTCATCCATATTCTTAACAAGCGTAGTAACCGTAGAGCAGAGTACTTCCGTTTTCCTCTAGCCCCGGTGCTGCCACCTAATTAGGTACCTTATCATGCGTCACGGAGACAAGATTAACAACTTAGGGCGTACTGCAGCCCACCGCCGCGCAATGCTGGCCAACATGGCCATCGCGCTGATTGAACACAAACGCATTACAACAACCCTGGCAAAAGCCAAAGCCTTGCGGCGCTATGTTGAGCCGTTGATCACCAAAGCAAAGAATAACACAACGCATTCCCGCCGTGTTGTTTTTAGTTACCTTCAAAACAAAGAGGCCATCAAAGAACTCTTCGGTACAGTTGCCGATAAAATCGGCGACCGTCCAGGCGGTTATGTGCGCGTAATCAAACTTGGCTTTCGCCGGGGCGATGGCGCCGAAACAGCTATGATCGAGTTGGTTGACTTTAATGAAGTGTACAACCCGAATGCCGGTAAAGAGAAGAAGACCAAGCGGACGCGTCGCGGTGGTTCGAAAAAACCGACAGATGCTGCTGAAACTGAAACTACAACAGCAATTGCTGAGGCACCGGTTGAAGATGTAGTGGAAGATATTGTTGAAGAGGAAGTGATTGATCAAACGGAAGATGCTATTGAAGAAGAGGTTGTCGCTGCTGCCGATGAGGTAGTTGTTGAAGATGTCGTTGAAGAAGCGCCAGCCGCTGAAGAGGAAAATGCCAATCCGGAAAACACGGAAACAGAAGAAGATTCAAAAGACGCCTAAACTGGCCCTTTAGTACCTAAAACCTTTTAAAAGGCGATACCCACGTGGGTGTCGCCTTTTTGTTTTCCTGCAAGCACGAACCGTTTTTGAGAAAACACTTAAAATGCGTAGCAGATTTTTGGAGAGCAGCCGATGATATTTGTGCTAAGCCCTTTTCATCCGAATAAGGCTATAGCCAAAAGAGCGACTCTATGCTAACAGGGCTTTTTATTGAATTACATTGCTATGCTGTCGTGTCAGTTCTATTCTGGCACCCGACTACGGTTCTCGCTGCCTTGTTTTACTATTTCCATCTGTATGGCTACGTATTGGTTTTCTGAAAATATTCGATGAAAAACTTCGGGAGGATTTAACGAACCAGCCGGGAGCCTGCCTGGAAAATGCCGAAAAATCGTAGAAGCAGGGAATATGTGCCCAACTATAGTTTTGCAGTACTTCTATTGATGTGAATTCAAATTTCATTCAATCATAATTAAAATCTGCATTATGAACACAAACATTATTCTCCGGCTACTATGCTATTTGGGCGTTTTCACACTGCCTGCATTTCATTCCATCGCGCAGGTATCCGTATTCCAAACCAGCTGCTCTGGTTTGCAAGCCAAATTAGAGGCTTTTACAACTTCAAATTCGAATGACGAATTGAGTTCGTATACGCTTGAAGTACTGAAAGATGAAGGGCTATGGGTTTCCTCGGCGAAGAACCACACGTTTTTGGCAGTTTCTGAATTTGAAAACCTGCAAAAAGGAATATACCGGGTTAAAGTCGTTGTGGCCGATGCTGACAACAGAAACCTGTTGATATCTGACCCAATTGCGATTAACGGCTGTCCGTTTGCTCCCGGAAATGCAACAAATGAAATTGCTGTCAGTCTCCGACCCAATCCTGCTTCTACCAAACTTGAGATCGAAATTCTATCTGGTTTGATTTCATCTGACCTGCCCGCTACTCTGGATATAATCGATGGGTTAGGACATACTGTTGAATCCATGAAATTAATTAGCGCAAACACCACCATTTCAGTAGCGCATCTTCCCGCAGGAATCTATTTTATTTCTATAAAAAACAATTCAAATCTATCTGCCTTTGAAAAACTTGTAATTAAGAAATGACCCTTTGAACCGCATCCTAAAAATATGACAATCTAAAAAATCTAAATCATGGTACCGAAAAGCAACTTTATCCTCTACCTGTTTCTGGTATTATTAAGCCAAATTGGTTTCTCGCAAGTCACGATCTACCCTTGCGGTGGCTTAACCCAATTGCAAATCAACGAAGAGCCTAATCTGGCGCTGGGCAAAATCACCAACCAGTCCAGCCACTACTATGTCGATGGAGGGTTTTCTACAATTGCAGTGGATGGCAACAATGGCACCTTAGTCGGCCCCAGCCCGGAAGGAACCGCACGGACAAACTTTGAATTAGAGCCATGGTGGGATGTTGATTTAGGCAATCCCTATTTTATTCGAGGGGTTACTATTGATTACCCGGCCAACGCTTATCCACAAGGATTGCGCAACTTTTACATCTTACTTTCCGATATACCATTCAGGGATAATTCACTAAATGACGCTATTGCGGCTGATCATGTGACGCATATTTATGTGACTAATCCGGTCTCGTCCGGACAAGAAATACAAACCTACTACCGAAAAGCACGGTATGTCCGGATTCATCTGGCCAATCAAGGTGCAGTTACCTTTGCAGAGGTGCGAATTCCCGGAGGCCCGGGTGGTGGCAATGCGGAAATTTGTGATAACGGAATCGATGATGATTTTGATTGTAAAACAGATTGTGAAGATCCGGAATGCGGACCAGTGATCTGGGCGGTGAATAAAAAAGACCCTACTTGTAATATTTGCTATGATGGATGGATTGAAATTAAGGCCTATGGCGATAATTTACAGTATAGTATCGATGGCGGCCAAAGTTTCTATTCCTGCCATCCGGTCAACCAGTCAGATTGGTGTGGATTTGATTACCTGCCGGTTGGCAATTATGAAGTAGCAGTAACGAATGGGGTTTGTACAACATTTTGGCGGGGCAATCCGGTTCGGTTGCGGGCGCCACAAGGGGATCCTGGAAACGATCTATGCCAAAACAGCGGCTTTGAAGATGGTGACGGGTCACATTGGAGTGGAACATACGGTATTAACCAAAATGGCAATTATGTGATTAATGTACCAAATGCGCCGGTGACCTCAAGTCCTGATGATGGCTTTCAAATTGTTTCGTCCGGTTGGGTGGATCCTAAAATTGGCCTGACTATAAATGCGCCTATCGGTACGTACTTTGGCAGAGTTGGTTTCCCGGTATTCGTTACCAATCGTACCGCTTCCAGTTTGCGATATTGTTTGACCGTTGATGCAACCAATGTCAATAACCAGTTCTATTATTATCTGGTTTTTGAAGATGGCGAAGGAGTCCAGAATCATATCACCAATCCATTCTTCGAATGGCGGATTCTGGACAACAACGGGGTGGTTCTTCAAACCTTGGGCCGGTATACGGCCGACATCAACAGCCCGTTTTTTACGCATGCGACTAATGATCCCCATATTTTATACAAAGAGTGGTCCTGTGAAGATCTTAATTTACAGGCCTATATGGGCCAGACGATTTGCATCGAATTTATCGGGGCTCGTTGTGATCCTGGCGGGCACTTTGGGTATGCATATATCGACGGGCTATGTGGTGAAACTCCCGGGCCATATGCGGAGCTGGAAACCGAATCCGATATCTATTGTATTGGAAACGAGGTGAATATTAAAATTGAAAATGAAGCGCGCTTCAATTACCATAAAATTGAGCTTTCCCGGGTCGATGCAAACGGTAATCTGATTGGAACGACCAAACTCTCGGAGCAATTGGGATTTCACATTCCGGACCTAAACGATATTATTGGTCTCTATAAAGCGGCTAACCCCAATTACACTTTTGATTGCGAAGACGATTGGCGGATAAAACTAACGCTTAAGAATGCTTGTAACGAAGTATTTGAAGTTGAAAAAAATGTAGATTTTGTATGTGTTGAATACCTCTTTGAATATAAAGATATAATTGCCTGCCTTGGCAACCTACAGGATATTCCCATGCAAGGAACTACCGATTGTTCCGGTTGTAGTAATTATCAATGGAGTATTTTAAATGATCCGAATACCAATTCAAATTCTGTTGGTACTTACCTGGATAACCCTAATGCCCCCTATCCTTTAATTAAATATTCAACCAATATTTATGCATTGGGGCCAACGTACCAGGTGCGAGCGACTTCACCGGAAGGTTGTGTTTTGATTGAAACTGTAAATACGACCAGCTTGCCGGACTTTTCTGCACAGATGCAGGTTACCCTCAATGAGGAGCCAAAAGATGTCTGCACGTTTGCCGCAGAAACCACGATCACCTTTTCATCACCGATTAACAGTGACCTTCTTGAGGTTATTTTTTACATCAGGTCAGATTACGGACAACCTACGCCTCCCGGAGTAGTGGAAGAAAAGTTTGATGGTTTGTTGGTGTCGGCGCCGGGTACCAGCAATACACATGTCTTCCGACCTGATATTGAGCACTTGTTGAGAGGATTTGACCATCAAATTCGGGTTGTAGTCAGACCTAAAGGATATGAATTGCCAGATGTCGCCATTATCGGTGCATGTTCGCATTCGGTAACCCTGAACAGGACTTCAGACAGCCCGTTCTTTGGCATGGTCGGCGTATTTATTCCCAATGCCTTTTCCCCACTTAATCCGCAATCTTCCCCACTTTATTTCCCCTCTTTTGAAATTGTAAATGGGCCTGTAATAATCTATCCGAATACCATTTATGAGGCTTGGATGAGTGTCTGGGATCGCGCCAGTGGCGGGTTGGTGCATGAAGCACATGTGGTAAGCACAAACAACCAACCGATCAACCCTGTGGACTTGGCATGGGACGGAAAATGGAAGGGCCAATGGGCTGCCAATGGGGAATACGATGTTTTGGTTGACTATCAGAGCTGCCAGGTGGCGCCAAGCGAATGTTTTGGAAATCAACAAATAATTGGTCCAAAACTGGGCTTTGGTGATGTTGGAAACGGGGCGGGAATAAAACCGTATCATTTTTGGGGACTTACTGGAAATCCCTGCACTCCCGACCCTATGTTATGTTTCCCGCCGACAACTATAAAATCTTACAATAAATGCCATAAATTTCACTGTAGTGAAAATATCGATTGTCACCATATCCAGGTAGTGAAAGTTGCCAATTGATTATTTTATTAAACAGGGGTCATCCCGGATTTTCGACCTCACTGAAGTCAATTTAAATTCGGGATGATCCCTGCATAAAACAGGATTTACAAATAGTTCCAAAAAGTAATTGTATGTATCGAAATCTATTCATGTATACGCTTTTGCTGCTATTATGTATGGATGTACAAGCCCAAACAATTCGGCAACAAAAACATGAAATTCAATTTTTTTACGCTCCTGGCTTGAGTAAATCCTATTTTGACAGGTCGATCATGCATAGCCATTTTGGCTTTGGAATAGAGTTTTATGAAACGGCAAAGCCAAACAGGCCGGTTCCCGGATATGCCTATGGCATTTTATATGCCAGGAAACTTTCTGAAAAGAGTAAAATTTATGTTGGAATAAAACGCAACATGGTTGGGCAATCATCGCCTGTGGCATACAATTTCAGGGGATTTATTCCTGCCGATACGCTCCCTGGTTATGGCGGCTTGAAATACCAGGTATTAATGTGGTCCTATTCGTTTTCTATTGGATATCAAAGAAACCTCTTTCGAAATGATCGGTTTGAGGTGAGTATTGGCGCCGGCACTGGTATAGATTTTTATGATAAAGCCATTTTTAAAGATTATATCATTCAACGGGAAACGGGTGTCACAAGGACAGGCTGTTGTATCGGTTACTATTATAAATCCTCTACGTTTCAAAAGATCCACAATTTCTTTTATCCCATAAAAAAGGGAATGTATCGCGCAGAGATCGCAGTGCTTGGAGAAGGCAAAGTGCTGCTGCCTCACCGACTGTATTTGTCTGCCCGGCCGGAATTCAGATTCCTGACTAATTTAATTGGTGCTTCCCCGGAATTGGAACCTCTGGTTCCGCAAGGGCTGGTTTGGAGTTTAAATCTGAACCTTGGGTTAGGTCTCCGTTTTTAAAGAAATCTATATGCGAAACACGCTTTCTATTTGTTTGCTTCTCTTTTGCACAACGGGATGGTCCCAGCCGAAGTTTGGCATCCGTACGGCACTTGCCGGAGCTTATGCAAAAATGGGGTCCGATATCGATAACAGCTTTGTTCGCACAGGTTTTTTGACCGGCGGCTCGCTAACCTTTGTTGCAAGTGATATTTTTAATATCTCCGGTTTGGAAACAGGCCTTATTTACACCCTGGACGGCCATCGATATACCATCCATAACTTTTTCAAGGAAAAGTCGGTATCTGCACGATTGATTAAACATAATATCGGTCTGATTGCATTCTATAAAACTGATTTTTTTACAGAAGGAAATACAAAGAAGCGCAAAACGAACCTTTATTTAAAACCCGGTGTCTGGTTCGATTGTAATTTCAAGGCAACGTATAAATTTCATAAAGACCCTGCATTGACTGAGATACAGCGCTCCAAACCAATGAATTGGGGCGCTGTCATTTGCATTGAATTACTGAAGTATAAATCCACAAAACGCAAAAAAGCTTTTCAGATAGATTTCCGATATTATTATGGAATAATGAACCTGTCAAAAGAATCCCGTCATAAATGGCATACCAGAAAATTTGAAGCCGGGATTAGTTTTCCTTTTAAAAACAGATAGAAGCGATGTATACTTTTTGCCTTTATGTGGCCAGAAATATCACAGCTCACCTCCGCCTGATTTCTATGTGAAAACTGTGTGGAAAATTGGACCACGGCCTATCCTGAAGCCTGATTTTGCCTGGACCCAAACACAAAAGTTTAAACACACTATAAAAAAAGCGGGGCCGCAATTGCTGCGGCCCCGCGCCTGTTCACTCCACCGTGTCAATGGAATTACAACTGTATGCGGTTCACCAAATTTTCAATTACATAGCGCTTCATACCGGTGTGCAGGTTTTCCACCCTCGATTCGAGGCGTTTCATCATGACATTTACAAGGATACCCAGTACGATCGCCAGGATGGTGGTAAAAAACGCGGTGCCCAGGCTGTCGATCAGCGTCGAAATGTCGGCACCCGTGATGGCAGCAGCCTGTACGGCGGTGGCGCCTTCGGCTGAGCCGGTGGGGGTAGCCATTGCTGTCGGTTGGGTTTTGCCCATATTCAGGATAGCGGCAGCCATCCCCAACACCGTGCCCAGGAACCCGAAAGCGGGGATTAGTGTCTGGCAAGTTTGGATGAGCCAGAACTCCTTTTCAACAGTTTTTCGTTGCATTTCGCTTACTGTCTCCACCATGGCCATCGATTCGGCCGGGGAGTGGCTGGAGCGGAATTTGGTGGCTGCCTGTTTGATCAAATCGGTCAGGATGCCTGCGCCAAGGTGCCGTTCCACCTCTATGGTATTCAATTTGATTTGATTGACGTCTTCCGGGTACAACACATATTGCTCGGTTTCGGGCAGTAGTTTGGCTGTGTAGGCGTACTCTTCTTTTTGAATGCGCTTGCCCAGGCTGTTCATGCCAAATAGGCAAACAAAGGTGGAGAAATAGATGGCCGCCTGGATCAGGCCGGAAGGCATTTTACCGCCAAGGGCGAAAAACAAGGTTTCCATGGAAGAGCCCAGTGGCGAAAATTGGTAACCCAGGTTTACAACCAGCATAACTAAAACAGTAAGACCCAGGCTTATGGCGATATGACTATTTTTTTGAGAAAACATGATGACAATGTTGAGTGGGTGAAAAATGATTTTGGTGACCGGGAAAAGTTCGGTTACGGGCTTCCCCATTTTCCGGATTTCTTCGGCTCCGGCGCCGGGGTTTTTACAGGGGCGGGTTCTTTATCGTCGGTGGCCTGCCCTGGAGTAGCCGTTGGAAGCGCTGACTTGAAGGCAATTGAGTTGCTCAGTACGGTGAACGTTCCGGCGGGTACCCAGTCGGTGCTGCTGGCAGCATACGTACCGAAGTTGTGCGTGGTGGTTTTCATGCCCGGCTCGATAATTTTTCCGTACAGGGCAAATGGCTGGCCGCCAGAGTTACGCCGCTTCACGCGCACCCAAACCTCATACACACCTGGCGTAATAGCCACCTGGTAAAAGTAATTCAGGCTTTTCTCGTACTTGAATTCGTCGTTCTGATACTTGCTGGCGCGGCTCGGCTTCCAGCTCATGTTGCCTTGTTTGAGCATAAACTCCACCGTTTGTTTGGCCAGGCCCTCCTGTTGGAGCAGCAGGGTGACATCACCCTTGGTTTGCTTCATCAGGTCGACGGCTACCGGTTCCTGGCTCGGATTGTCCGGGTGTTGTTCCGTCGGGCGTGTTTGAGGTACTTCCGGTTTCGGTTCCACTTTGGCCGTTTCGTATTTGGGCTGTGGTGGTTCCGGTTTGTATTTGGCAGTACCGCGTTGGCCGTTGTTATAGTATTCGCGTTGTTGCGGGGTTTTGGCTATAGGTTGCTCGGGTTTGTCTTCCTTCGCCGCAATTTCAGGCTCAGGCGCCGGCGGTACGGTTCCGGAAAGCCGGGTGTTCAAAAAGTTCAGGATAATGAACACACCCAGGGCTCCGGTCAGAATATCCAGCGCGGAGACAAACATCGGATTGAAACTCTTATTCGTCATGACTCGAAGTGTTGGGAGTGAAGGTCAGCGCCTGCAATGCCTGCTCGGCGGGCCGGCGCACAACCGGTTTTTTATCTTGTTGGGCGTTGCACTGTTCGCAGCGTATGGCGTGCGCATCGTTGGGATGGGTGCAATTCCAGCAGTTGATTTTTCCGCCTTCCGGAGCCGCCGTTGGATAGGCAGTTTCCGGAAGTTTGAAGTTGCAGTGGCCGCAGCGCGCTGGTGAAGGCTGTGTCCGTACGGACTGCGCTGTTTGGCCGCAGTTAGGACAATGCATATCTTAATGATAAATGATGAATGATGAGTTATGAATGATGAGTTATGAATTTCAACTTTCCAGAATGGTGAACCAATTCATCATTCATAACTCATCATTAAAGAATTACTGATTGAAGTAGTACATGTACGACAGGCCGAACTGCATGCCGCGGTTTTTCAAACCGCCCACATCTACACTGCGCATGCCATGCGAGTAGCGGAAGTCGAAACTGATCTCGCCACGATCGAGGATGAAGATCAGGCCCGTGCCCAGGTTGACGCTGAAATCGTACCGGCGGTAATCGTCGTTGCGGCCATTACCCATTTCGATGGTGTACTCAGCACGATCTGTAAAGGTGATCGGTTCGCCGTCTGAGTTCAGGTATTCCACAGTCAGTTCTTCAAGGCCCTTACCGTTGGCAACAGCAAATGAAAATGCCGGACCGAGCGCCACGTAGAAGCCGACATTACCACCGCCAAAGTTTTTCTCAAACATCAAGGGGATATCGATGTAGTTCAGTGATTCTTTCTGGCGCAACTCGATCACTTTGTAGTCGCGCGGGTAGCCGAAGTCCTGGCCATCCCAGAAAACATTGCTTTCGCTTTTAATGTTACCGCCGCGTTGCATGAAGGCGATCTCCGGTTGGAACGTCAGACGGTTGCCCAGGTTAAACTCGGCAAACACCGCCACACCTCCACCGGGGCGCAGGTTGGCATCATAGATATCATTATAGTCTTTGGAAAGTTTATAACTCGACAGGGAAAGCGTCGGGCGAAAGCCGATACCGCTTAATTGTGCGTTCAATTGGGAAACACATACAAATGCAAGGAGAAACAAAATCAGATTTTTCATAACGGCAGAATGCTTTTAATAAATGCGATAATTGTTGGTTTGATGCTTTGTGCAGCCCGCCCGAAAAGCGTAACCACAGGGTGCCGTTTTTTATGAAAATGCTAACAGATTGGGGCGTATTTGGGTGGTTACCGTTAAGGGAATGTGAAAAATTGGATCGCCCACCGCAGGGTGGATGGGTAGAATCGGGAACGGCTGTTTCCGGCGTGCGGTCATGCAGCGCAATTGGGTGATAGAAGATATACCCAATTTACCTACATTCGCTATCGCATTAATCAAAACCAATCACCCGTCAACCCTCCCCATTCGCGATGGAAACCTTCAACTGGGACGACATCCTCGACGATATCGCCGACCAACGTGCCGTACTCCTACTGGGCCACAATTTCCTGCCCGGCGCCCAGGAGCAACTCCATGCCGCCCTGCTTGAAAAACTCGGCGACAAACTCCAGCATTTCTACAGCCGCGACGGCCTCTTTCTTTTCCGCGACAGCGATGCCAAAACAACTGCCCAGCAACTGGCCGCCCGCTTTTTCCGGAACAATGCGCCGGACGACGCGATGCTGAAAAAGATCGCCGAAATGCCCTTCCGCCTCATGATCTCGGCTAATCCGGATAAGTTCCTGCCGGATGCCTTTGCCAAGTACAAACTGCGCCTGCAATTCGACTATTTTTCGAGCAACAACAAGGAAGAGGAGCACAACGTTGGACGCCCCACCGAGGAAAATCCCCTGTTGTACAACCTCTGTGGCAGCGTGGAAGATCAGGAGTCGCTGATCCTGGATTACGACGACCTGTTCAAAATGCTCAAAACCCTGCTGGCCGACCTGAAAATACCCAATGAAATCCGTCTGCCCCTGATGAAAACAACGACCTACATCTTCGTAGGCTTCCATTTTGAGCGCTGGTACACGCAGCTGTTCCTGCGCTACCTGAACATGAACGACAACCAATTCAGCAATAACAGCCGCAATTACGTCCTCAATACGACCTTCCGGGATACCGACATGGAGCGCTTCTTCCTCCAGCAGTTCAACATTCTTCGCTACATCGGGGCCGACTGGACTTTCTTTGAAGAACTGCACCGGCGTTTCGAAGAAAAGTACCCCGTCAAACTGCGTCGGCTGATTGACCAACTGTCGCCCACGGCTGCCGCCGTTGCCCAACTCGTGGCCAAGGGCGAAGACGAATCGGCCATCTCCATGCTGAACATTTTCAAAGGCCAGCTGCCTGCCGACGACCAGGAGCAACTGGTCATGACTGAGGCTGCCTACAACCAATACCTCGCCGACAAAAAGACGGTACCGTGCTGACCGAACACCTGAACGTGCACCTCGCCAAAGTCCGGAAAAGCCTGCTGGACCTGGCTAAAAAAAATCGCTTGAACCATGGCTGCCACAAAATCGCGTTACCTCGGGGTGCAGCCCTTCAAAACGAGCGACCAGGACCTCTTTTTCGGCCGCAACGAGGACATTGAAAACCTGCACGACTTCATTCTACTGGAAAACTGGTGGTGCTGTTCGGCAAATCCGGCTACGGCAAATCCTCGCTTCTCAACGCAGGCATCATGCCCAGGCTGCTCGACGAACGGCAGCCCCGGCCTTTCGCTTTCACCCCATTGAGGTGCGCTTTACGGACTACGATGAAAAACATGCCATTAGTCCGCAGGAAACCCTCAAGCGCTTGCTGGGCGCCATCCCCGCCGATCCGGCCGCCGATTTTCTGAACGGCCTGGGCCTCGACGACACACTCTGGTTGCAGTTCAAGCGCCGGCAGACAGCGTCGGGCGGCCAGTTCGTCCTGCTCTTCGACCAGTTCGAGGAGTTCTTTTCCTACCCTCCGATCAGCAGGAAGCCTTCCGGCGCCAGTTGGCCGAGTTGCTGTACACCGATATCCCCGGGCACTGCGGGGACAACTGGAGACCCTGGACAACGATGCGCGCCGGTACCTGGCCCTTCCCATGCAGATCAAAGCCGTCTTTGCCATCCGCAGCGACCGGATGAGCCAGCTGGATTCCATGAAAGACGTACTGCCTGCCATCCTGCACAAACGCTACGAACTGCGCCCGCTCAGCACAGCACAAGCCCGCGACGCCATCGTGCGGCCTGCCAACATCACCGGAGCTGCCTTCAACTCCCGCCATTTGAGTACACCGAAGGGGCTTGAAGGCCATTCTCCAGGCCCTGACCAGCAAGACCGCCGCTGGCCGCGACAGCGATACGGCCGGCATAGAAGCTTTCAACTCCAGATCCTCTGCGAATACCTGGAAAGCCGGGTGCGCGACGGCCTGGTGCCCGACCTCGACGGCAACGGTCTGCCGGATATTTCGGAAGCCGAACTGCCGGAAATGGACACCCTGTATGAAAACTACTACTACCGCAAACTCGGTGAATTGCCCGCTGCCGAGCGCGAAAAAGCCCAGCGGGTGCTCGAAGACGCCCTCCTGGCCGAAGACGACGCCACTGGTGAAGGCCGCCGCAAAAGTGTGGACCGGCTCGACCTGCTCGGTATGGGGCCTGAGCGAGTTTTGCTTGACGCGCTGGAAAAACCTACCTCATCCGCCGCGAACTGAACACCGTGGGCGGTTACAACTACGAACTCAGCCACGATACCCTGCTGGCGCCGGTGCTGAAAGCGAAAAAGAAGCGCGTAGCCGAAGAGGAAGCGCAAAAGCGGGCAGCCGAACTGGCCGCCGAAGAAGCCCGGATTGCCCGCGAAAAGATGAGGCGGACCGGCGGCGTAAGCGGGCGTTGGTAACAGCGTTTATTGCCGGGGCATTAGTGCTGGTTGCATTGGTGGCTATTATTGTTGGTATTTGGCAGACAAGGGTTGCAGATGATGCCATTCGCATGGCTGCGCAAATTTCTCTTGCCGCTCAAAAAGCGACTCCCTGGCCCTTGTAAAACCCGCGCCGCTGAAGTAAGTGATTCTTTAGCCAGTGTAAAAACCCGGCAGGCAACAGCCGCAGAGCAACAGGCCAAACTTGCCCAGGACATAGCCGCCCTGAAAACCAAAGAAGCCAAAACCGCTGCCGACCTCGCTGAAATCAAAAGAAAGAGGCCAAACTCGCCGCCCTTCAAGCCATTGTAGCGCTCATAGACGCCGCCCGAAAAGACATCCTGAACCTGGACTACGCCGCCGCCTTTTCTAAAATGAAAGACGCCGCCGCGCTCGGTTCGGTGCAGGACAGCGTGGCCTTTGAACTCATGGAAGTCGCCTTTTTCCACCACCACTGCGGCCACGACGACCTTGCCCGCGAGCCTTACGACCTTGCAGCCGATCTTTTAGGCAAAAACAGCCTCAAAGGCCGGATGGATTTTGAAAAACTGGACGCCGCCCGGGCACAATTTTTAAAAGCGCGGTATTTTGAGAAATGGTGCCGCTTAAAGGCGGACGTTTTCAAATGCAAGGCATAAAGTATGGTGGCGCTGTGAATGAATACGAAGCCTCCGTCGCCAATTTTCAACTGTCTAAGTACGAAACTACTGTCTGGCAATACAACCTCTTTTGCGTTGCCAAGGACCGGAGTATCACCCAGCGTATCAGTAATGACAGCAAAAATCCAGAATATCATAAATATAAACCCTCTTGGGGCTGGGTGGGCAATAACCCTGTAGTCTATGTCTCCTGGTATGATGCCGCAGAATATGCCAATTGGTTGAGCGTGCAAATGGAGAAAAAACCCGCTTATATCATTTCGACAGAGTTGGATAGTTCAAATGAATCTGACAGTTCTTGGGATCAATTTAGATGGACGATAACACCGGTTCCCAAAGCAAACGGCTTCCGACTACCCACCCAACTGGAATGGGAGTTTGCGGCAAGAGGCGGCACTCATTGCGATGTGTTTGAATATAGTGGAAGCAATTCAGTGGATTCGGTAGCCTGGTACAGCGACAACAGCGAAAGCCGTACTCATCCCACAGGTGCTAAGAAACCAAACAGCGCCGGTATTTTTGACATGAGCGGTAATGTCTGGGAATGGTGCAATGATTGGTATAGCGATTTGCCGGCAGAAAATGCCTTTGGCGCCAAAAAGGGCACGTACCGTGTTACCCGTGGAGGGAGTTGGTTCATCAACCCAGATGGTTGTCGAGTGGCGTACCCCGGCAGTTACGGTCCGGACTACCGCTTTAACTCCATCGGCTTCCGCCTTGTATTCGTCCCGTAGTCAGCTGGCAGCCATACCGGCTTTACTTATGAGCAAGAGCGCGTGGCGGAGAAAAATGTGCGGCGGGGGCATGCTGGAGTTTAAATTAAAACACTTTGTTTATCTTTGCTGAAAAATACTCTTGTGTATTACCGCCGGAAAATATTGCTCTCCTTATTGCAGGCATTTGACAATAGCTTGGATAAGCTGCAACTACAGAAATTGCTTTTTTTGTTTTCCAACATGCAAAAAGAGCGGGCTTTTGATTTTGTGCCGTATAAATACGGCTGCTTTTCCTTCCAGGCGAATGCGGATTTGAATACGCTGACCAAATACGGCCTGGTAAGGAAAACGGAAAAAGGCTGGGAGAAAGCGAGCGACGAAAATTTTATGCCCGGCTTAAAGAAGGGGGATAAAGCCATACTCTTGGCCGTAAAAGCACTATACAAAGGCAAAACGGCGGCAGAGTTGATCAAAATTACATACAAAAAGTACCCTTACTTTGCCCTGAACAGCAAAATTGCCGACCAATACCTTTCGCCTGAGGAGTTGGCAAATTTGAGCAAATATGTCGCAACGGACAGTGAAACCTGCTTGTACACCATTGGTTACGAAGGTATTTCCCTGGAGCGCTACCTTAATAAACTCATCAGGAAAGACATTAAAGTCTTGTGTGATGTGCGCAAAAATGCGCTCAGTATGAAATTCGGGTTTTCAAAAAACCAGTTAAAAACAGCCTGCGAAGGCGTAGGGATTGCGTACTATCACTTACCTGAAGTTGGGATCGAAAGTGATCAGCGGCATAACCTGAACAACCAGGCGGATTACGATCGCTTGTTTGAAAAATACACCTCAGAAACACTGCCTTACACGGTCGAAACCCAGCAATTTATTCTTGACCTGCTGCAAGAGCATGGGCGAGTTGCACTTACCTGTTTTGAGGCCCACAGTTGTCAATGCCATCGCAGCCACCTGGCAAAGGCTATTGCTGGTTTACCGCAATTCTCCTATTCACTCCACCACCTGTAAATTACCAATTGTAAAGCTGACGCCATGAACCGCAAGAAAATTTTACTGACCGTAACAACCTACCCTCTGCCCTCGCGTAGCTATGATGAATTAGTATGTACAGCGGGCTTGCTCGAAGATGGTTCCTGGATTCGACTGTATCCCGTGCCTTTAAGTTTTCTTACCCAACTCAAACACGAGGGCGTAGTAAAAACTACAAAATATACCTGGATAGAACTCAATGTAAAACCTCGCACCGATGACTTCAGACCGGAAAGTCATTCTCCAGCCGATTACCAATTTAAAGATTTGGTCATTGGGGAGCATCTCGGTACTGAACATAACTGGGAGAGAAGAAAGGAAATCTGTCTCAAAAAGGTATATACCAACCTCACCCAACTTATCGAGGATTCCAAAGACCCCGACAATGTATCATTGGCAACATTTCAGCCATCAAGGATAACTGCTTTTGAGGTAGAGAAAGATGAAAGTGACTGGAAGGAGGTATGGACACAACTCAAGAAACAACAAACTTTATTTCCGGAACAAGAATCGAGCGGAGTTCAAATCAAAAAAGTCCCGTACAAATTTTACTATCGTTTTCAGGATGATAAGGGGCGTAGCGCACGTCTCATGATTGAAGATTGGGAAATCGGGCAGCTGTATTGGAACTGTCTACGGGATTCCCAAAACGATGAGCAAAAAGCGATTGAAAAAGTAAAACTTAAGTATGATGTGGAGTTTCGGTTGGAAAAAGACATTTTCCTATTCTTAGGTACTACCAAAGAGTGGCACCGGCGTCGTTCCGCCAATCCTTTTGTTATCATTGGTGTATTTTACCCTAAAAAGGAAAAGCAACTTTCTTTGTTCAAATTATAGAGAGATACGGCGCCAATATTGGCTTCTGCCTGGTTTTCGTCCTAGTCAGTTGGCAGCCGTCCCGGCTTTTTCTTTGAGCGAGAGTGTGTGGCAAAGTAACCTGTGCGGCGGGGGAGGGATGAGCCTGCCACGCATTTTTTGCAGACACGAACGAGAAAAATTAGTCGCCGTTACCCGCCGTACAGATTGATTTCGAATGCGCAATGATGCATCATCCCGTGTAGGGGCGACCCTGGCGGTTGCCCTCTCATCTGGACAACATCAATCGCCAACACGAAATGGTGAACAACCCCAAACCCGCCAACCCCAAACCTTCTAACCGCCTTTTCCCTACATTTGTCCAATTCAAAAAAATCTCACAACCCCTGGTTACGTTTCTCCTGCGAACTACACTAACATGGCAAATACCAACTGGACCGATGAAGCGCTGATCGCCGGCATACAAGATGGCGGTAGCGCGCGTGAGGAAGCGTTAAAGCGCATTTATTTGTTGCCGGGCCTGCGCGAGGCGGTACACCGCCACGTGCTCGACCACGGCGGCAGCCGGCAAGACGCTCAGGATATCTTCCAGGAAGCCCTGGTGCTGCTCGACCGAAATATACGGGAGGGCCGCTTCGAAGGCAGGAGTACACTGAGCACCTATTTTGTGGCTATTGCGAAATGGCGTTGGGTAACCATCCGCCGGCAGCAGGGCCGCTACACCGACCTGGCGCCGGCACACTACGATGCCGAGGTTGAAAGCCCGGAAGCCGAAGCAATCCGCACCGAATACCGCGAATTGTTTCAGGAAGCCTTGGGCCAAATCGGTGACCGCTGCCGCCAGCTCCTCCAACTCTACCAGTTGGATCATTCCATGGAGGAAATTGCTGAACGTATGCAGTACAGCAATGCCGACGTGGCCAAAAAAGAAGCCTACCGGTGCCGCATGCGCTTCCGGGAACTGCTCGAAACCAACCCGGCTTTTGCCGCACTGCTTAAAAACATGTAAACCGTACCGTCGACCGTGAACACCGCTGAACAATATTTTGAACAAATCGAACGCTACCTGCAGGGCAAACTGCCGGAAGCGGACGCCCGGGCACTGGAAGCGTACATGGACACCGACCCGGACTTTGCCGCGCTGGTGCAACAGCATCGCCTGGAGCGCCAGGGCCTGGAATTGCTCGTCGAACGCGACCTGCTCGGCAAAATGCAACAGTGGGACCGGGAGACGGAGATTTTCCAGCAAACAACCCAGCCGAGCCGCGGGGTCGTGCGCCCCATGCGCTGGGTAATGCGTGCAGCCGCTATTCTGCTCATCGCCTTCGGAACCTACTGGATACTCGAACAATACGACCCGGCAAGTCCGGAAACCAACGCCCCGATCACCAGTGTCAAACCGGAAATCAAACCCAGGGTGCCTACGGTGCGGCGGTCCAAACCAACGCCACCGCGCCAGGCCGCTCCTGCACCTGGCAATGAACCAACATCCGATATCGCCCAACAAGACCCAACACCATCCAACCCGGCGCCCATTGAAGAAATGACCGGTGCCAATGCCCCCGACTACGCTGCACTGGCCAACGACTTTTTCCGTGAGCAAGACTTTGTTCCGCCCAAAGGAAGTAAGGGCGGCCAAGCGGGTTCAGCAGCCTACAACCAGGCGCTCGACAATTTTCAGGACGGGAAATACAACGATGTCGTTTCCAAACTGAAACCCACGCTTGGCAGCGGGACCGATGCCCTGCAACAAAAAGAACTGATGGCACTTTCGCTGTACAAAAACAAGCAGTTCGACAGTGCGACCACCTACTTCCGCGAAGTTGCCGCCTCCGGCAAACAATCCTACGCACAACGCGCCGAATGGGGCATGGCACTTGCCTTGCTCAACCAAATGCCGACGAAGAAGCCGCTGTTCGACCGGGTAATGGCCAATATTTTGAACAACCCGCAGCACCTCTATTATGAAAAGGCAAAAAGCCTGGAGGAACGCCTGAAGTGATTTTGGAACGCGGATTACGCTGATCTTTCGAACACGGATTTTCACAGATTTTTTCTCAACGAAATACAATCCGCGAGTATCAGCGTTGCGAAGCATCCGCTAAATCCGCGTTCAGATGCGTGTGATTGGAAATAAAAATTGCGGCTGCCAGGCACTTTGCCGGCAGCCGCTCATGTATAACACCCGATTATGGGTCACCCGTCCGGACGGAGGGTTCGTCAGCGATCAGATCTTCTTGAAATGAAGTTCTTCCAGATGGGTCGTATTGTCGTCTTTCAGTTTCATCACAGTGTCGGTTTTCGTCATGATGACCCAGTCGTCGGCCATTTCATCGAGTGCGTAGGTACCGGCGATTACTAAAATAAGTTTGTTGCTGCTGCTGCTCACCGACCATTGTCCGGTTTTGGTGGATCCATCGGGCAGGTACGCTACCAGGACGCCGGAATCCTTAAATTCGAAGGAATAGCCGGAAAAATCGTTCGTCTCGTCTTTGTCCTTGTCCCAGTAGTAAGTGACTACCCATTTGGTGCCGCTCAACTGTGGATTTGTCGGGTTAGAATCGTCAGAAGATGATTTGGAACATGCTGTAAACATCAGCGCTAAAAGCATTGCGGGAAAAATCAGAAGTTTCATATTAAGTAGCATTGTGTTTTGATTATGAAACAAAGATGTAGCGTCAATGCTGCTGCCTGCAAATCAAAGCTGCTGAACCGGTATAAGCAGCCGACCGAACGGGAATAATCAGCCTGCGATATTTATTTTTGTTTCATGAAAAACAAAAACATGCTGTGGCTGCTCCTGCTGGTCAGCTGCTTTGCGGCCTGCGCTCCCTCCTTTCGAAAGGCGTATAATGCGTACCAGCGGCAAGAAATCCCGGCGGCCCGGTCTGGATTTGAATATTTCCTGCATCACCCGAAATACGCCGCAGCCGCGCATTTTTTCCTTGGAAAAATCAATCTCAACGCAACGCGTGATCTGCCGGGACTTTTGGCAATCGATCAATCGCTCGCGCATGCCGACAGCTTGTTTGCCAAACTTCCAGCCAAAAAAGCCCGCCGCCAAACCCGGCGTTACCAACTGGATTCGGCTGCCATTCGTGACTTGCGCCTGCAAACGCAACGCTGGGCAATTGTCGGGACAAGTGTACGCCGAACACTTCCCGCCCTTGATTCCCTGCTGGAGGGCTTGCCCAATCCGCTGCCCGAATTACAACCTGACGTTGAAAATACCCGTCGCGACATCGTAAATGCCCACCTGGAAACGGCCGACTATGACACTATGACCGCCATTTTGCGCCGGCACGTCGAATATGTTTTACCTGAAAACTATGACCAGACTCGCCGGATGTACGACATACCGTGGCCGGCGTTTATTCAAAAATATGCTCCCTGTGAAATCGACCGTTTTGCCCGGGATCACCCCAACAGCTTTGCCGGCCGCGATTGCTGGCTTGCCGAAATTCAACCCCTGCTGTGTACCGGCACGCTTTCGCAATTGCTGGATTTTCATTTGGAAAACCGCTGGACGGCTATTGAGATCGTTCTACTGAACCATATTGCCGACATGGCTGAAACGGCCGATACCACCACTTTGAATGCGATCCAGCGACAACACCTGCACGACTTGCAACAACGGGATTTGCTTCGACGTCAGTTGCAAAGCCAGCCCGGCCAGCTCGATACGCTGGACGTAAAGGAAAAAGCCCTGGCATACATCGCGCGGTATGCGCCCCGCTACTCGGCATTCCGGCTGATGGAGGAGTGCCTGCAGTTTTTTTTGAACGGCGAAAATTACAGTAGCGCTATCGACCTGCTCGAACGCGCGCATCCGGCATTCCCTGATACGTTGCCGGCATCTTGCCAATCCAATTTTGATTTCCAGCGCCGGGTAAAACCCTGGATCGACGGAAAGCTGCCCATTTTACGGGGTATGCCTAAAAACGTAACACGCCAAAAACTACTGGTGCTGAACAGCACGGAAGGGGATGAATTCAGTCCGGTAGTTTCAGCCAACGGCCTGGAAATTTATTTCGCCGCAACCGGCCGGCGTGAAAACCGGGCCGGCGCCGATGTTTTTTTGGCGCGTCGCGACAGTTTGAACGGGCGCTGGTCGGCCCCTGCTCTGGTGCCTCAACTCTCCGGTTTGGGTCAGCAAGTGCCGCTTTCCATCACCGCTGATGGCCGCCAATTACTCCTGCTTTGGAACCGGCGCCTCTACCTCAGCCGGCGCTTCGATCCAACTGCTCCCTGGAATACACCCGAACCTTTGCCTGTGGAAGGTATTGCCGTGATGGGCAAAGGCCAGCTCAGTGCTGACGGAAACACCCTGGTGCTGGAGGGCGCCTACTCCGCAGGCAGTGCAGCGCAAGCGCCCGATCTTGATATTTTTGTCAGCCAGCGCGACCCGGCCACCGGCACCTGGAGCCGCCCTGCTGCGCTCGGCGCCGATATCAATACCGACGGCGAAGAAGCCAGCCCTTTTTTAAGTCCGGATGGCCGCACGCTGTACTATACCAGTACGGGTTATCCGGGCCTGGGTAGCAGCGATATTTTTGTAAGCCATCGGACTAAAGACGACTGGACGCATTGGACACGTCCTAGCAACCTTGGAAAGGAGATAAACGACACCTTCCGACACCGTGGTTTTACAACCATCAGTCCCGACGGTCGTCGCGCCTGGCTGAGTATTGATGGCGATTTGTGGGAGATGGCAATTGACAGGGTCAGTTTTTTTTAAACACGGAGACACGGAGAACACGGAGGAGGGTGTCTCAAAAGAGAGAAATCTGAAATGCCCGCCGTAGAATATTTTATTTACCACGAAGACACGGAGACCACGGAGAATTAAACTCCGTGTTCTCCGTGTCTCCGTGTTGAAAATCAGGAACTACTTGCGCGTGTGAGGACTTATGAGACACCCTCGTATTTGACAGGATTTACAAGATCAACATGTTTTTCTCATGCCGGCTGTGCTACCATTTGGTTAATAAACGTCGACGTAGTCGACTTCAATCATGTAAGTCCTGTAAATCCTGTCTAACCAATTTTGCCGAAGGCAAAAAACTCCGTGTCCTCCGTGCCTCCGTGGTGAAAAACCTCAACGCTGCAACACAAAACGCACCGCCTGCCGTTCGCCCGAACGGGTGCTCATTTCCAGAACATACAGCCCTTCGGGCAAATCCCGTAAAAGCGGCACAGGCTGTGGAGCCGCATCGGCCAACACCTGAATCTGTTGCACCAGTTTGCCCCGGGCGTCAAGTATTCGGAGTTGAACTTCCTGATCCCTGTAATTCGATAAATCGGCGAACAGCGTACCTGTTGTCGGGTTGGGGAAGACATGCAGTTCGTTTTTTCCAATGCCAAATTCCCAATTGTCTCCTTCAAACTCGGGCTTGAAGCCTGGCTGGACTGGACAATTGAATGTATTTAAATAGGCTTCAAATAATTGCTGCGGAACCAGTCGGGCCAGTACGTGGATATAATTTGGCCCGGACTGTGTCGACAAGGTGTATTCAAAAATATCAGCCTCGCCATTGGCGATACTATCGCTAAGCGATTTGAAACGAACGGAGTAAACCGGGTTGAAATTGGGATTTCGCGTCTGGTAATCGCGCCCGCTGGGAGCAGTATAAATAGAATTGTCCGGGGGGTTAACGGCGACGGTTCCTACAGGCAACTCAAATACCGCATAGATCATCGGTTCGGGGCATTTGTTTATTACCCGGATGCGATAGGTAAGTTCTTTGACGGCATTTTGCGTAATGCGCAACAACTCCCAACGCATGCAGCCGATTTCCTTGACATCACAGGGAAGCGCCTCCCGCACGATAATGGAAAAACAACAACTGTCCACATTGCCGCAACTATCCCGTGCTTCATAACAAACCCGGTTTTTTTTCGCCGGGAACAAACTTCCCGAAGGTAACCCTTCAGTGCGTGTAAGTTGCACACCAGGGCAGGGGCAGGTGCTTGTGGCAATGGGCAAATCGTAAACTACCGGAATCTCCCCGGTGCCTGCCAGCGTGGCGATGTTAATATCTTCGATACAATCGATGGTAATGGCAGTATTGGGCGCAGTCGCATAACGCAGCACGTGTACGAACACCGTCGGGCAACCGCCGCTAGGGTCGGGAATGGTGTCGGTAATCACCGTGGGTTGGGTGTAGATCTGACCACCCAACATAATGGTGTCGCCCGGGCAAAATTCGAGCGTGTCGGTAATAACCTCAAGTAGAATAACCGTCACCGTAAACGAATCGTCGAGCACACAGCCATTGACAGTCGTTGCGAATAGTGAATACGTAGTGGTGGTCAAAGGTTGAAAAGTTACCGTAGGGCAATCACTGCAACTCAACCCATCGGAAGGAACCCAGGCATAGCTGTCAAATCCGCTCACCGTGAGCGTGTAACTTTCGCCGGCGCATAGTGTGGTATCGGCCAGTTTGATGTCGGCAACCAGACTGAGGGTAAGCACCACGGTGTCGTACTGAACCATACCGCACGAGTCGGTGACTTCCACCCAGTATATTCCGGCTGCATCTGCTGCAAATGTTTGGGCTGTACTGCCATCCTGCCAAAGGTATGCGACAAAACCAGGCCCGGCATCAAAAACAACGGTGCTGTCCTGGCAAAGTACGACTGTCGGGCCCAGCTCAAGTGTTGGGCCGGGCTGCAGAACCTCAATCGTAAATGTATCCTCCAGGATGCAGCCATCCAATGTAGTGGCCAGTACGGTATACGTAGTGGTAACATCGGGTTGAAATGTAACCGTCGGGCAGTCCGAACAACTTAGTCCTGTCGGAGGCGCCCAGGTATAGTTGTCAAAACCGGGCACGCTGAGGGTGTAGCTTTCGCCAACACATAAGGAAGTATCAGCCAGTTTGATATCACCTAACAGACTGGGGGTGATGCTTACGGAGTCGCGTTGGATAATTCCACAGGAATCGGCGACCTCAACCCAATACGTGCCAAAGTTTGAAGCCGCAAATGTTTGTGCAGTGCTGCCATCTTGCCAGAGATAGGTCACAAATCCCGGCCCGGCATCAAAAACGACCGTGCTGTCCTGACAAAGGATAACCAAGGGGCCAAGGTCGAGCGTTGGACCGGGGTTCAGGACTGAAATGGTAAAGGTGTCGGCCAGTATACAACCGCTGGCGGTAGTGGCCAGTAGCGTATAGGTCGTAGTGCTGGTGGGTTGGAAGGTTACTGTGGGACAATCGGTGCAACTAATTCCTGTTGCGGGCGCCCAGGCATAGGTATCAAATCCGGGTAAGGAAAGTGTGAAGGAACCACCGGCGCACAAGGAGGTGTCGGCCAGTTTAATATCGGTCAGCAAGCTAAGCGTGAGCAAGACAGTATCCCGTTGGATAATGCCGCAGGTATCTACGGCTTCCACCCAATAAATTCCGGCGCTTGATGTAGCGAAGGTTTGCGCGCTGCTACCGTCCTGCCAGAGGTAAGAAACAAAGCCGGGCCCGGCATCAAAAACGATGGTGCTATCCTGACAAAGCAGAATATCCGGCCCAAGGTCCAACACCGGGGAGACGCAATTACAGGCTGTTTTAACCTGGAAATTGAGGGTGTTTACCTCGGGAGTTACCGCTTTTGAACTCGTCCAGTTTACAACGTTCAACGACGCAGTTTTTAACACCAACGGAAAATCATCAGTATATACATCGGGCGTATAGGAACAGGAAGAACTGTCGGCATCCCAAATAATGATATTGTCGGAACCGGTTTCATCCTCAATTCTGCCGACAGCCGCCAGGCAGCCGCCTGTGCTGATTTGAGCACCAAAAAACTTGACCTTGTACGGGTGCTCAAACCCGCGTGCCCATTGCAGGTTACCCTGTGCGTCAAATTGCGCGAGGTAATCCCTGGGGCCATCCTGGTGCTCATTGATTGCCAGCAAAAAGCTCCCGTCCGGGTTTACCTCCATATCGAAACAGGAATTTGCAATGCCTTCAACGCCGTATTGTTTGGCCCAGACCAATTCGCCTTTTTCGTCCAGCTTGAGCAGGGGCACCGAATTGAACTGGCCATTGGAATGTTCCCAGGTATTGCCGGTGATGATAAACCCGCCATCGGGTGTGGGTTTTAAGTTATACAAACCGTCGTGCACCGAGGGAGAACCCAATTGGCGCTGCCACAGCACATTGCCGTTGTTTGCAAACCGAATGAGCAAAAAATCCTGCAAACCGGATGAAAAGGAAAATCCGGATCCCGCTGTGATAAGCCCGCCGTCAGCGGTTTCTGCTAATCCGAATAAATAGTCGTTGCTGCTGCCGTTGAGTACTTTTCCCCAAACCGGCAGGCCTGTGGCATCAGTGCGGACTACACCGGTTTTGTCAATACCATTCACAAAACCCACAAAGGCAAAACCACCATCGCTGGTTTCAATAACATCGTAGCCTTCCGAACTCTGTGTGTTTTCGTAAACCCGCGCCCAGGATATAGTGCCGTCACTGGTCATTTTAACCAGAAACATGCTGTATTGCGTACTGAAGCTATTGGATCGGCCACTCAAAATATAACCACCATCGGTGCATTGTTTGATTTTTTGAATACGTTCATCGCCAGTGCCCCCGATCGTGTACGCCCAGGTTACCGAGCCCGCAGGAGTCATTTTTATCAAAAAAGCATCTTCTCCGGTGGTTGGATTTGTGGTAAAACCGGTGAGCAACAATTCTCCGTCTGCCGTCCATAAAAAATCCTGAGCCTGCTCGATCGCGTTGCCCGTATCCAGGATTTTGGCACCAATGGAAGAACTACAGGTTTGTGCAATTCCGGTGGCGGCAAATAGCAAAGTAAAAAAACAGAGTAAACAGGTGGATTTCATACAGCAGTGGTTTTTGAAAAAATGAACTTTCAAAAATACCGGGGAATGCGCCGCGAATCAATTTTCTTTGAAAAAATACCCGCTTCTGTTGCTCCTTTGACAGTTTAAAAGCTTCAAGGTCTGAATCTTTTGGCTGCACAGGGTAAATGGGCAGGAATATGAGTCCTGGGAATCAGGTATGACCATCATACCTTCGAAATAAAGCCTGTAGGGCTGACATTGTGGTAGAAAATGGTTATCCCTCCGGTTTTCAAAACGCCGTAGGCGTGCCATTATAATGCCGCACCTACGGCGCTATCATCTCATGCATTTTATTTCTACAAAAATGACAGCCCTACGGGCTTTGGTGGAGAATTTTAACCCCTGATTCGCAGGACTCATAGTTCTGTCCGACTAAAACACTTCAAACTCCTAACTAAATTTCCTCACCGCAGCAACACAAAGCGCACCGCCTGCCGCTCACCAACCCGGTTTTGCACTTGGAGCACATACAGCCCTTCGGGCAAATCAGGTTTGAGTTGAACTGCTTGCGATGTTGAATCGGCAGTCAGTTGCAGTTCCTGAACCAACTTTCCGGTAGCATCAAAAATGCGGAGTTGTACCGCCTGCTCGGAGAAGTCCGACAAGTCGGCAAACAGCGTTCCGGTAGTTGGATTGGGGAAAACCCGCAGGCCACTTCCTGCAACAAATGTTTGGGCCGAATTGAAGGCGTTCTCCTTGAAACCGGGCTTGGACTCCTGCTCTACCGGGCAATTGAAGGTATTTAAATAGGCTTCAAAAAATTGCTGCGGCGTCAGGCGGGCCATCACGTGGATGTAGTCCGGTTCTGACTGCGGCGGCAAAGTGTATTCAAAAATATCGGACTTGCCATTGGCAATACTATCGCTCAGCGATTTGAATCGAATGGAATAAAACGGCGAAAAGTTGGGGTTGCGCACCAGGTAATCCCTGCCATCCGGTGTGATGTACACCGAGTTTTCGGCGGGTTTGACAGCCTTGGTGCCATCCGGCAATTCAAAGGCGGTGTAGATCATCGGTTCAGTGCATTTGTTTATCGCCCGGATGCGATAGGTGCGCTCCTTGGCGGCATTTTGCGTGATGCGCAGCAATTCCCACCGCATGCATCCGATTTCTTTGGTGTCGCATGGCAGGGCTTCGCGCACGATGACGTGAAAGCAGCAGGTGTCCACATTGCCACAACTGTCGCGGGCTTCGTAGCAGACTTTGGTTTTGGCAACCGGGAACAAACTACCCGGCGGCAGCCCTTCGGTCAGGGTGAGCGTCACGCCGGGACAGGGGCAGTCGCTCGTGGCAGTGGGCAAGTCGTAATCCACCGGTACAGCGCCGGTGCCGGCAATGGTAGCAATGTTGATATCCTCGACACATTCAATGGAAACATCGGAGTTCGGTGTGGTAGCGTACCGAAGCACATAGACGAGCACCAGCGGGCAGCCGTTGGGGTCGGGAATGGTGTCGGTGACGATGCCCGGCTGGTCGTACGTTTGCCCGCCGATGCTGACGCTTTCGCCGGGGCAAAACTCCAGAGTATCGGAAATGATTTGCAGGGGCAACACGGTCACGGTGAAGGTATCCTCCTTCACGCAACCGTCATTTGTGGTTGCCAGCAGGGTGTAAGTTGTCGTTTGAATAGGCTGAATGGTCACCGTGGGGCAATCGTTACAGCTCAACCCGGTTGTTGGCGCCCAGGTATAGTTGTCAAAGCCGGGCACGGAAATCGTGTAGGTATCGCCGGCACAAAGTGTGGTGTCGGCCAGTTTGACATCGCCCAGCAGGCTGGGGGAGATCGTCACCGAGTCGCGCTGCACGGTGCCGCAGGTATCGGTGACTTCGACCCAGAAGGTGCCGAAGGTCGACGCGGCAAATGTTTGCGCGCTGCTGCTGTCTTGCCAGTGGTAGGTGGCGAAGCCGGGACCGGCATCGAGGATGACGGTGCTGTCCTGGCAGAGGATGAGGTCGGGGCCGAGGTCGAGCTGGAGTGTTGATGCGCAAGGGCAAATGACCGGCGAACTTTTCAGTGAAAGAGGCCCGGAGAGGATGTTGGGTAGTTTTGTCGCTGTCCAGTCGACTACCGAATAAAACGTATTTTTTATTTGCAAAACAAGCGTATCGACAAAAACATCGGGCACTTTCCGGCATGGGGATGGGCCGGTATCCCACAAAAACAAATCGTTGGATACCGTTGCATTGCCAAACTTGCCAACTGCTGTAAGGCACCCGTCAGGCGAGGCTTTCAGCCCGTAAAATTCGACTTCGAACGGATTGTCATATTCAAAAGCCCAAAGCAAATTGCCCTGATCGTCAACTTCCATCACGAAATCGCTTTTACCGCCGTAGTCTTCATTGGCAGCCAGATAATAGCCACCCGAAGGCGATAGTTGAATTTCAAATGCCGCGTGGTTTCGGCCTTCGATGCCGTATTGTTTTGACCAGATTATCTCGCCTTGCGGATCCAGTTTGAGCAAGGGCAGGCCAAGGTAGGCGCCCCCGGAATGGTCCCAGGTTCCGCCGGTCACGATAAACCCGCCGTCCGGCGTGCGTTTCATATTGAATAAACCGTCATTTTGCGGGCTGCCTATGTGTTTTTGCCAAATCACATTGCCGGAGCCGTCAAACAGGATCATAATAAAGTCGTGCTTGCCTACGGAATAGGAAATTCCGGTACCCGCAACGAGTATATTGCCGTCTACGGTTTCTGCAACCGTATACAGGTAATCATTGCTGGAGCCATTCAACACTTTGCCCCACAACGGCACGCCATTGGCATCGGTGCGCATAATGCCCATCCGGTCTACGCCGTTTATCCGGCCAACACAAGCAAAGCCGCCGTCGCTGGTTTCAATGACGTCATAGCCCTCCGAAGTTGGGAGGTAGTCGTAGGTGCGCGCCCAGGAAAGGACGCCATCGCTGGTTGTTTTTACCAGGAACATATTTCTGCCCGGCACCAGGCTGGTTGTCGACCCAATCATAATAAAGCCGCCATCCGAACACTGTTTGATTTTTTTAAAACGCTCATCCCCGTACTCATAAATGATGTAGGCCCAGAGCACATCGCCGGAGGGGGTTACTTTCAGAAGCAAGCCATCTTCATTGGTGCCAAGGCCGGAGGTATACCCGGCGAGCACCAGATTCCCGTCGGATGTCCATAAAAAATCTTCGGCTTGTTCAAAGGCGCCACCGGCATCGATTTTTATGGCCCCGATCGGGGAAGTGCAGTTTTGTGAAATTGCGTTGACGGAAAGGAAGGCAAAGAAAAGACAGAGTAAAAAGGCAGATTTCATGTGCAGGTTATTTTTCAGAAAAAGAATTTCCAAAAATACCGGCGAATTGACTGGGAATCAATTCCTTTTTTCAAAATACCTGAACAACGTTAGGCGTGAACATTCAGGTCAAACTTTCCAGAATTACGCGCACCAGTCCCGGCCCTTCATACACCATCCCCGAGTACAGCTGCACCAGATCGGCGCCGGCCTCCAGCTTTTCCCGGGCCGCTGCCGCCGAGTCGATTCCACCAACTCCGACGATTAAAAAATCCGGACCGAGTTTTTGGCGCAAATACCGGATCACCGTGGTGGCCCGCTCGCGCACCGGCGCACCGCTGAGCCCACCGGCGCCGAAGGACTCCACGGCTTTTGTTGGGGTTTTCAATCCGTTTCGGGCAATAGTCGTGTTCGTTGCAATGACCCCGTTGAGCCCGGTTTTTTTCAAAATATCAGTAATGTCGTCGAGTTGGGTGTCGGCGAGGTCGGGTGCAATTTTGAGGAGCAGGGGTTTTGGCGCAGCCTGTTTTTTGTTCTCCGTTTGCAGGGTTTGCAGGAGTTGGGTGAGGGGTTCTTTTTCCTGCAGTTCGCGCAGACCGGGAGTATTGGGCGAGCTCACGTTGACCACGAAATAGTCGACATAGTCAAACAATGCCCGGAAGCATTTCAGGTAGTCCTCAGTGGCTTGCTCGTTGGGAGTGACTTTGTTTTTTCCAATATTCCCGCCGATAATCACGCCCTCGGGAACACCTTGTTGGCGCAAGT
This sequence comes from Lewinellaceae bacterium, assembly GCA_020636075.1. Classification (GTDB taxonomy): domain Bacteria; phylum Bacteroidota; class Bacteroidia; order Chitinophagales; family Saprospiraceae; genus M3007. The sequence goes on from JACJYO010000007.1 coordinate 55,239, forward strand.
CTTTCAACCGTGCAGTGAGGGCATCCAATCCTTCGTTGTTAAAGCCCATACGGTTGATCAGCGCCCGGTCTGCCGGCAAGCGGAACAGGCGCGGGCGCGGGTTGCCGGCTTGTGGCCGGGGCGTTACGGTGCCTACTTCGATAAAACCAAAACCCAGGCAGGCCAGCCCACGGATATGGCTGCCGTTTTTGTCAAAACCTGCTGCGAGTCCAACCGGGTTCGGGAAACGCAGGCCGTGGAATTCACGCTCCAGCTGTGGACTTTTCAGGCAATACCAGCTTTTCAGCAGCCGGCGGACCGGTGGAATCGCTGCGGCCAGATCGAGAAAAAAAACGGTGATGCGGTGCGCGGTCTCGGCCGGAAACAGGAACAAGAGGGGCTTGAAAATTTTATACATGAAAGCAGACTGTTGATGGATGTTCAGCAGCAAAAGTACGCCTGTTGGTTAAAGTACTTTGTTGAAAACCGGATTTTGCATTAATCGGGGTTGTGTCAAAAGGGAGGCCTTGCAAATAATGTGATAAGTTTTTCACCGCCAAGACGCTAAGACGCGGAGGCTCATTTTTTGCGCCTTAGCGTCTTGGCGGTGAAAAATAACAGTCTACGGCGGGGCGTTTCTAACAGAGATTTTTGACACAACAGTGAATACTTCAAGAGCGGATTTCAGCCATTAATCCATTCAAATCCCGCACCAGCAACCGGGAGCGGTTGAAGGTCAGCAGTTTTTTGTAGCGCAGGTCATTGAGCGTGGTGGTTACGGTTTGGCGGCTGGTGGCGGTAAGGTTGGCAATTTCCTGGTGGGTGATCGGTTTGCGCACCACCCATTCGTAGCCCACGCGTTCGCCGTTGGTTTGGGTGAGCTGTACCAAAAACTCCACGATACGGCTGCGGCTGTCGCGAAAAACCAGGGACTCCAGGCGGCGCTCCATTTCCAATTGGCGGCTGCCGAAGATGCGCATGAAAAAAAGGTTGAGGTCGCTGCGCTCGCGCATCAGGTCGCGGAGTTCATCGAGCGTAACGACACATACCGTGGTGTTTTCCAGGGCATTGGCGGAATCGCGGCGGCGCTCTTCCCCGACCAGGGCCAGTTCGCCAAACACTTCGCCTTTTCCCAGGATGGCCTTCGTGATTTCTTTGCCATCTTCATTCATGGTGGATATTTTCACCCGGCCTTCGGTGATAAAAAAGATGCGGTCGGAGTCATCGTCGGGCACAAAAAACGATTCGCCTTTGGCATAGCTGCGGTGTGTGTGTTGCGCCATGTTCTCCTGGTTGCCCAGTTTGCTTGGGCACAGGATATGCGTCACATCAATATTTTCGAGGTGCCAGAGAGCCTGCATGGAAGTTTGTTATTCGTCGAGTTTCAAATCAAACCGTTCCAACAAATCCGAAACCAGGGGGTTCACTTCCACCATTTTGTCTAACTTTTCCTTAACGGTGAGCGGCTTGTTGGCCTGGCTGCTGGCCTGAATTTCAGCCGCTTTGGCTTCGTCGATTTTCAGGCGAACTTTCAGTTTGGGCTCATGCAGCCGGCTGCGCAGGGTATCGAGCAACTGGGACAATTCATCCTGGATCAAACCGCGGTGCATCGACAAACCGAGCAATGCCACCAGCGTATTTTCTTCCAGATGCAATTTGGCTTCCAGCATGGCCTGGCGGAGGGTAGGGGAGGAGTTGGCTTCGGCGTAGGCGGTCCATTCTTCCTGCGCATTTTCCAAATTCAGGCGGCTTTCCAAAGCGGCGTGCCGGGCGTCTTCAACCGCCACGGCTTCTTCGAAATCCTCCAGGCGCAGCGAAATCTTATCGGCGCGTTTGAGGCCCAGGCGCAGTTCGGTTTTCAGGTTCGACATGGCCTCGCCGGTGAGTTCGGATGCGTTGGAATGGACAACCTGCGGTTCGGGTGGGGGCACTGTGGCGGGTTTTTCAGACGACCCGGCAGGTACGGCAGACACCGGTTTGGCATTGCCTGCTTGTCCGGAAGGGCTTGTTTGGGCAGATTTTGCTGCCGGATTGCTCAGGTCAGCCGTTTTTTTTTCCGGGAGCATGGCGGCAGAAACGGCGCGGTTGATATAGCACATTTTCAACAGGGCTATTTCAACGTGCAGGCGCTTGTGCCTTGCCATTTTGATGTTGATATCGCAATCGTTGGCCAGGTTGAGCGCTGTGAGGAGGAAGGCCGACGGCGCCAATGCTGCCTGCCGGCGGTAGCGCTCGGTGAGGCTGTCGCCCACTTCGAGCAAGGCCAGGGTAGCCTCGTCTTTGCACACGAGAATGTTGCGCAAATGTTCGGCCAGACCAAGGAGAAACACCTCGGGCTCGAAGCCCTTGCTCAGTATCTGCTCGAACAGGTTCAGGATTGCCGGGGCGTCTTCGGCCATCAGGGCATCCGTCAGTTGGAAATAGTAATCGTAATCGAGGATGTTGAGGTTTTCGATAACATCCTCGTAGCGAATTTCTTTATTGGAAAAACTGGTGATCCGGTCGAAGATCGACAGTGAATCGCGCAGGGCGCCGTCGGCTTTTTGGGCAATAATGTGCAGCGCGTCTTCCTCGGCTTTGATGCCCTCTTTTGCACAAATGGATTTGAGGTGCAACACCATATCGGCCACGCTGATCCGCCGGAAATCAAAAGTCTGGCAGCGCGAGAGAATAGTGGGGATGATTTTGTGCTTTTCAGTCGTCGCCAGGATAAAAATGGCGTACGGTGGCGGTTCTTCGAGCGTTTTCAAAAAAGCATTGAAAGCCGACTGGGAAAGCATGTGTACCTCGTCGATGATGTACACTTTGAAAGCCCCGCGTTGTGGCGGCACGCGCACCTGCTCAACGAGGGTCCGGATATCGTCCACGCTGTTGTTGGAGGCGGCATCCAGTTCGAAAATATTCCAGGAGGCGTCATCCTGAAAAGCCTTGCAGGAGGAACATTCGTTACAGGCTTCGTTGTCTTTCGTGCGGTTTTCGCAGTTGAGAATTTTGGCCAGAATACGCGCACAGGTCGTTTTGCCCACGCCCCGGGGCCCGCAAAACAAAAATGCATGGGCGACATGGTCGGTGGCCAGTGCGTTCTTCAGTGTTTGGGCGACATGCTGTTGGCCCACGACGTCTTCAAAACGCGTGGGACGGTACTTACGGGCAGAAACGACGAATTGACTCATGCCTTGCAAAAGTACGATTGTTCGCCGGAGAATGGGGCCGGCAACGGGAAGAAGTTTTCAACAATACCCGCAACGCTACCGGTATTTCGAACCATCGATAAACCAGACAAAACTCAAATTGGCCCTGATGCCCGGGTCAAAGAAGGACGCCAGCCCCAAAGTGCGTATAAACGGTTCATCCTGGGCATAGTTCAACGTAAGCCGAACCTGACTGATCTGCGAAAAAACATAGGTGCTACCCAGTTCCACCACCGGCGACCAATCCCGCCGTTCTTTTGGCAAGTCGGCATTTACAGGCCTCAGCGTACCGCCGTCCAACAATTCAACCGCCCTGCGGCGCAGTTTGCTGATTTCGCTGACGCCGGCCCTGAACGCCAGTTGCAGGCGGTTAGCGGGGTACCAGTTCAACCCAAGTTCAGCTTGTGTGTTCATTTGGTTCGATTGTTCAAAAATCCAGCGCCCACCTTGTGTTGACAGTACTTCCAGGGCTTGGAAATGCATTTCGTTTTGCAAACGCAAATTCAATTGTAGCTTCCGTCCAAGTACCCACCCGGGCTGCAAGGTGACATCCAGTTTTGGGAATTCACCTTGTACGCCACTGCTGCCATACACCCGGGCGCCGAGTTGCAACCGTTTCCGGTTATCGGTTTGAAAACCAAACCCGCCGCCGATTTCCGGCGAAATTTTTTGAAAAATCTCTATGCCGGCTTGTGCATATCGGACTTTCCGCCAATAGGGAATTACGTCCAGGCTGAGCTGGTAAGACCGGAATTGCCGGTCAAGCGCAAGGAGGTAGCTGTTAATCCGGTATCCATACTGCTCAATGGATTGATCCTGCCAATACACATTGAAACCGGCATTTCCCTGCAGGTTCAGGAAGGGGCCGCGGGGCGTAAAATCCCGGTATTGCACGTAGGCGCTTGAAATGGAAAAGCGATTGGGTGAAAAGTTGTTGTTGTCCTGGATGATGGGCCGGTCGTTTTCCGTGTGGCTCAGACTCCAGCCCCAGCGCCGGTTGATCCGGGCGACGGACAGGTCCCAGTTGTAGTTCAGGTTCTTTTGGGTGTCCCAATGCCGGTAGGAGAATGCGGTGCGGCCGGCAATTTGCAGGCTGTTGGACCGGTCGCGCAAGCGAAATTTGAATTCGGGCCGGGCTTCGGTCGCATCCTGGCCTGCAAACAATGCGGCATTCGAGAGCTGGACGTAGCTGTTGTTGGGGAGCAAATACTGGGTAGTGGCAAACAGATAATCGGAAACAGATTGCACGGTTTCTGTCTTCAGCTCAGGTGTTCCAATCTCGCCAATTTTCACCTTTGTAGGCCCGATCAACGCATTAAAAACGCCAAAACGCCAGTTGCCCCGGGTGCGGGTGCTGAGTTTCGAGGCCTGAAGCACTTTTCCGTCAATACTTTGGATATAGAACTCCCCTGTTTCCAATGGTCGGCGCCAAAGGAAATTTGTAGCATGCAGCGCGGGGTAATAATTTACAGTAGAATAGTTGCTAAACAGGTCGAATTCCTCTGCTAAAAACTGGCGCGGTTCGGACAATGGGAACGGCCTGATTTTTTCAATTGGTGTATTGCAGCATACCCAAAGGTTTTTATAAAAGGTCTGGGGTGGAAGCAAGGTGACGTCCAGGGTGGTGCTCGAATTCAGACCAAGTTTCCCATCGAGGCCGATCGTTTGGTAGGCGTCCGTAAAATCGAACGGACTGGTTGCGGCATCAACTGTCTGCTCGGAATGCACCGCCAGCGAAGCCCGCCGGCGCTGGTGAATATCGCGGATACCGGTCAGCGTGCCGAATTGCAGCACCTGATCCTGAATCAATGGGTTTTGCGGGCTCCAGGTCGACAGTTCTCCGGTGCTGCGGTCGTACCGGGTGATTTGCGCTCCCCAGGTATGTTCTGCTATGCCGGGGAACCGCAGGGCCGTAAACGGAATGCGGATTTCAACCGTCCAGCCCCCGGCAAAGTGTTGCACAGCGCTTTTCCAGATGGCGTTCCATGTAGTTCCTGCCTGCCGGCTGTCGAGTTGAACACCGGCCGCGGTCACGGTAAAGTTGAAGGCCAGTTGATCGTCGTTCCAGGTGTCGAGGCTGATCTTGAGCCAGTCGCCGGTGGCATCGCCGTCGCGAATGCCGGCATCGCGCCGGATGCCTGCACTGTCGGGGTCATAACAGCGGGCGGCGAAATAAAGGTCGGTGGCAGTATAAAAAATGCGACACTCGGTTTGGCAGTGCGGCGCATTTCCAAAGACCGGGTATGCAGTAGTAAACCCTGTCAGCGGGGCCAATTGTTGCCAGCAGCTGTCGGTCAGGCTGCCATCAATTTCAGGGTTCAGATCAAGATAGGGGAGTTCCAGGCTTTTTGAATGTTGGGCAAACAGGTTGGCTGCCGCAAAAAACAGGCAGGCTATCAGGTTAAATTTCATCATAGGTTCAGGTGTTAAATTGGAAGGTCCAAGTTAAAACGCCTTGATTTGGGAAAATGCTGTTTTGCAAAAAAATCCGTGCAAGTCTGGCATGACCTGCACGGATTTATGCTACGCAATACCCTGCACGCGTTTACATCGGGTGTGCGTGTAAATTCACCACTTTGGATGTGAGTGAACCATCGTGATCGAGCTGTGCCCATATTTCCAGTTCCAGGTCGGTGTGTTCGGTCACCGTGTTGGTCCAGGTTTCATCGATGGTGAGCACCAAATCGTGGTCATGTGCATCAGCACTGAATAATACGGTGCCGTCAGCCTTTTTGCGCAGCTCCAGTTTCCAACCATGCAGCGACTCTTTGCCGGTCAGCGTGGCTTTAATAGCCAGTGTTGCACCAGCCATCACCATTTGTCCTTCTGTCGGCGAACTGATCTCGATCGTTGCTTCATTCGCATGGTCTTCGTCTTTATTGCAGGCGTTCAATGAAAACAGGCTCGCAAGCGCAAGGGTAGGGAGCAAAAAAAAGAGGTATTTTTTCATGATGTGTTTTTTTGAAAAATGGTTGTGTGTCACGGCATTTTGGTTGCCGGGAGATTTGTTGAACGAAAGTTAGAACAGGGGAATTTGAGTTCGCCCTCCACTTTTGGATTGTAGGGCGAGTGGAACGTTCATCCCGGAGGTTTGAAAATTTGCCGGAAAACCATTTGATCGTTGGGCAGGTCCACCCCAAAAACCGCACAATGCAGTTGACGGGTATTTTCAGGCTGGTTCAGTAGTGCACGACTACCTGGGAGCAGAAAAACAACAGTTTCTACCTTCTCCCAAAGTTTTACCGGGAGTACCGGCCTGTCGCTATGGACGGGGTTGTCAATTTTTTTAAGTTGTTTTGCCAGGTAACATTTGCCGTTGCAATGCCTTTCAGGCTTCTTCCGGTTGATACACTTCGTGGCTGTGATCTCTGTTTTATTCCACATATACCAGCCTAGCAATCCAGTTTTGATCAGAACGGGACTGCTTATGAGAAATAATAACCCTAAGACAGTGAAGCGTGTCATGCTGGTACAAAGGTGAAAACTTTACCAGGCAGGTTTATCCATTTTATGTCATTTGTATTGCTAATCTTTATCAAAAACCCGCGATTGGGGAACGTGAAAACCCGGCTGGCACGTACCGTTGGCGATGCCGAAGCATTGCGTATTTACGGTGTTTTACTGGAGCAAACACGGCGGGCGGCCCTGGATACACCGGTTGAACGCTGGCTGTATTATTCGGATTTTCCGGAATTCGACGATGCATGGCAGGAAGCCGATTTTTTCAAGTTTGTTCAACAGGGCGATGACCTTGGAATGCGTATGGAACAGGCATTTCAGCAAGCCTTTGAAACCAGAGCATCAAGGGTGGTAATCATCGGCAGCGATTGCCCGGAAATCAGTGGTGGATTGCTCATGCAGGCTTTTGAGGACCTGGAACATTCGGATTTTGTGCTGGGTCCCAGCGTCGATGGGGGGTATTACCTGTTGGGTATGCGGACTTTTGAGCCAACGCTATTCCGGGGAATTACCTGGAGCACTGACTCGGTGTTTTCCACTACGATCGAAAAAATACAGGCAACAGGTAAGACTTTTTCCCTGTTGCCTGTATTGCGGGATGTGGATACGGAGGCGGACCTGTAACGCCGTCTGTTAGACGGCGTAAAAAACCAGAACATTGTCTGTAACGCCGTCTGGCAGACGGCGTAAAAAACCTAAACAATGATATTAGGCTTTAAAAACCAATTATCCCTCTCCTAATGCTGCCGTCTGCCAGACGGCGTTACGGTGAAAGGCCAGTCCTCCCAATGATCTGCCAATCGCGCAGCCACAGGGTTGTTCAGAACATAAGAAACCTGATTATCAAATTCTTTTCGGGTTCGGATCAGGTGGTCGTAGGTTTCACGTTGCCAAAAATGCTCGCCATGCCGTTTTAACAATGCATTGGCCTGTTTGGCAGTATACGTTTTTATCGTTTGTAAAATCCGGAAAAGCGGCAACTGGATTTTGTACAAAATCACATGCACATGATTGGGCATAACGCACAGGGCAACCAACTTAAACCGCTCTTGTTCATGCCAGTGTAAAAAACAGGAAATTACGATGGTTGCTATTTCTTCATCTTTCAACCAATAAGGGCCGGTCTTGCATTGATCAAGCAACTGGTCAAATTGTAGGAAGTAATCCGTTCGTTCCTGGTCAATCAAGTCTGTTAAGGTACTGGCTTCGCCATCCATTTGTTCCAGTTCACGAATGCGATTTCCGTGGGACTGTTTCATTTGCTCGAGTGTATTTCGAGGCAAACTTCCGTACAAACGCAAGACAAGGTGAAAAACGCCATCTGCGGGTTGCCAGTGCGGTAAGCGCCGGCGGTAGTATTCCGGTTCTTTTGCCATTGGGTGAAATTTTTTGACAAATAGAACCGGAATACTGCCGGCAAGCAAGGCAGGTATTAAATTTATTGAAACTTAATACGTGGCTAAGTGCTTGGGTGTGAGGTGGCTGTGTTGTGGTTTTCTGGCAGACTGGGTGCTGTGTTTTTTAGATTTTACGCCGTCTGCCAGACGGCATTACTAGTAAAACAACCACTTCCCGATTTCCTTGAACGATACCTTTTTCCCATAGAGTAAAATACCCACCCGATAGATGCGGCCTGCCATCCAAACGAAAAAGAAGGCAGCACCAATGGTAAGCACCAGCGACAGGATAATTTGCCACATGGGCGGACTAAATGCCATTCGGAAGGGCATGACAATGGGCGAAAACAAGGGGAACATCGATGCAAAAACCATCAGTCCGCTGTCGGGGTTTCGAATGCCGACAAATGCTACGATATAAAAAGCCAGGATAATCGGGATCGTTACCGGAAGTACCAGCGCCTGACCCTCGCCGTAGTCGTCACCCATGGCTGAGCCTATTGCCGCGAACATGGAGGAGTAGATAAAATAGCCACCCAGAAAGAAGATGACGAACGAGCCGACCAGCAGGGTCCAGTTTTGCTTGCCCAATTCGGAAAATACGCGAAACGCTTCGCCCTGCGCCATTTCAGGGTCGATCTGGGGTTGGCCGGCGGCTACCGGAGCCTGCATGGCTTGCGGGTCCACGTCGACGAGCAGGGGTACCACAAACATCACAGCCCCGCTCAGCACGATCCAGGCTACCACCTGGGTGAGACCTACCGCCCCGGCGCCAATGATTTTGCCCAGCATAAGCTGAAAGGGCCGTACGCTCGACATCATGACCTCCACGATGCGGTTGGTTTTTTCCTCCATAACCGACCGCATCACCATTTGGCCATACATCATTACCATGAAAAACATGATAAAGGCCATAATACCGCCGATCACCAGGCCGACGCCAATGGTGTATTTACTTTCGTCTTCGCCTTTTTCCGTAATTTTTTCCGGGTCGATAGACACATCCGTATCCAGATATTCCAGGCTGGCCCGGTCGAGATGCAGGGAGTCAATTTTGTAATCGCGCACCTTATTCGCAATCCGCCGTTCGATAAACTCGCGCTTTTCGGGCGCCATTTTTTTATCGGAATAATAAAAGATCGTCAGGTCGTTTTGCTTGAGACTGGCAAGCTTAGGAATACGTAGCACACCATCGTATTGCCCTTCGGTGACAGCTTCTTTTAACTGCTCCAGCGTTCGCCCACCCGAAGGGATATATCGCACGCCTTTTTCATCGGGAATAATGCCTACTACGCCGGCTTCATCCTGTACGACGACATTGATCTCGCCGCCGCTCTCGTATTTCGTAAGCCCGACGATCACCAGGAAATACACCAACAGGCCTACCGGCGCAAGCAGGGTTCCGATGATGAACGATTTTTTGCGCACCCGGGTCAGGTATTCACGCTTTATGATGAGTTGTAATTTGCTCATGATTCAAATAAGGTTTGAAAGTTACTGGTTACAGGCTAGAAGGTTTCTGGTTAATGCCATTCCGCAATGGTGAGCAACCAGTAACCTTCAAACCCTCTAACCAGTAACCTACTAGTTTTGAGTCTCTTCGACGCGGCGAATGAAGATTTCGTTGAATGTGGGTAGAATTTCCTGGAAGCGGGTCACGTGTATGTTTTGCTGCACGAGGTAGCGCAGCAATTCACCGCTTTGGTGTTCATTGTCCAATTGAACGGTGATATACCCGTTTGAAGTAGGCATGATCTGGAATTTATCCCCAAAATCAGCCGGCAACGTATCCGGTGTTTCAATCCGGTAAAGGTTTTGTTTGAATTCGTTTTTGATGGTGTTTACCTCACCGAAAAGCACATTTTTGCCGCGGTTGATCAGTACAATGTGTTCGCACATTTCCTCCACCTGTTCCATGCGGTGCGTGCTAAAAATGATGCTGGTACCGGCCTCATTGAGCGCCCGAATCTCATCTTTGATCAACGTAGTATTGATTGGATCGAGGCCGCTGAAGGGTTCGTCGAGAATCAGAAGTTTGGGCTTGTGCACCACCGTGGTGATAAACTGGATTTTCTGTTGCATGCCCTTGGACAGTTCCTCTACCTTTTTATTCCACCAATCCGTAATCCCAAATTTTTCAAACCAGGTGTCGATCTCCTTGCGGGCATTTTTCTCCGTCAACCCCTTCAACTGCGCCAGGTACATGAGGTGCTCGCCCACCTTCATCTTTTTGTACAAGCCGCGTTCTTCGGGCATGTAGCCGATTTGTTCGGGCGTGCGGTCGTTTAGTTTTTCACCGTCCAGCCGGATTTCCCCTTCGTCGGGGCCGGTAATCGTGGTGATCATCCGGATCAGCGAGGTTTTTCCGGCGCCGTTCGGACCCAACAAACCGAATACACTGCCTTTGGGCACATCAAAAGTTACATGATCAACAGCGACATGTTTGTCATACCGCTTGGTTACATTTTGAATTGAAAGTATCATACGCGAAGGCTCTTTTCATTAACCGGCCGGCAATTTCGGAAGCTTTGCCCGGTAATTGCAGCGTTTATCGGCGAAAGCCCGGAAAAACTATTTTTCTTTGAGGAAAAATTCGGCAAACGCTGAAAAATGGCCGGGCACGGTGTTGAATATACAAATGGCAAATGCCGTCTTTCCCCTGTCAAACGACGTATGCCGGTAGGGGCGACCCATAACCATCAACTTCAGCCTTTAGAGGGGGTATTAAACTTTTCCAATTTCAAATTTTTCTTTTCCAATTTCAAATTGAGCGTTTTGGGTACTTCCCTGTGATTTGAACTTGGAAATTTTAAAAGAAAAATTTGAAAAGGATTTAACCTCTGGTTCCTACAGGCAAAATCCAGGGCGACCGCAAGGGTCGCCTACAACCGCACGATCATGATGACCATTCACAACTATATCAACGGCCAGAATCATCCGCCGGCCACGGGTGAATACCTCGATAATGTAAATCCGGCAACCGGTGCGGTGTATGGGAAAATCCCTGATTCGGGGCAGACGGATGTAAACCTGGCGGTAGAGGCCGCGCAGGCTGCTTTTCCGGTATGGTCGGCAATGCCGCTCGAACAGCGTCACGACATTCTGCGTAAAATCAGCGACGGCATTCTCGCGCGGCTGGATGTGTTGGCTGAGGCGGAAAGCCTCGACTCGGGTAAAACGATTGCTGCTGCCCGCTCAGTGGATATTCCGCGGGCAGCCTTGAATTTCAAGTTTTTCGCCACGGCCTTGCTGCATTTTGCCTCTGAAAGTCACGCCATGCCGGGAGCAATCAGTTATACCCTGCGACAGCCTCTTGGCGTGGTGGGCGGTATTTCTCCCTGGAACCTGCCCTTGTATTTGTTTACCTGGAAAATTGCACCGGCACTGGCTGCAGGCAATTGTGTGGTCGGCAAACCTTCCGAGGTGACGCCGCACACGGCTTTCCTGTTGGGTGAAATCTGTACGGAGGCCGGCCTGCCTCCTGGCGTGTTGAATATGGTGCACGGGCTGGGACCCCGTGCGGGTGAAGCCATTGTCCGGCATCCGGATGTGAAGGCAATTTCTTTTACCGGTAGCACGCGCGCAGGCGCCGAGATCGCCCGAATTGCGGCGCCTATGTTCAAAAAACTATCCCTTGAACTGGGTGGTAAAAATCCCAACCTCATCTTCGCCGACTGCGACTACGACCGCATGCTGGAAACCACCCTCGGGTCTTCGTTCAACAATCAGGGGCAAATTTGCCTGTGCGGCTCGCGGATTTACGTCGAGCGCTCTATTTATGCCCGCTTCAAAAAAGATTTTGTGGAAAACGTGCGCGCTATGCGCGTGGGGGATCCTGCCGACCCAAAAAGCCGTTTGGGTGCCGTGGTTTCAAAAATGCATTTTGAAAAAGTATTGTCCTACATCGAACTGGCCAAGCAAGAAGGTGGATCGGTGCTGTGCGGGGGGCACGCCGTTCAAATGGCAGGCCGGCTGGCCGGCGGCTATTACATTGCCCCTACGGTCATTGAGGGCTTGTCTTTGGAATGCCGGACCAATCAGGAGGAAATTTTCGGTCCGGTGGTAACCATTCAACCTTTCGACTCCGATGATGAAGCACTGGCATTGGCTAACGGTGTTCCCTACGGGCTGAGTGCCACTTTGTGGACGAATGATTTGAAACGTACCCAACGTTTTGCCCGGGAATTGCAGGCGGGCATTCTTTGGGTCAACTGCTGGTTGCTGCGCGACTTGCGCACGCCCTTTGGCGGAGTAAAACAGTCGGGCGTAGGCCGTGAAGGCGGCTGGGAAGCCATGCGGTTTTTTACGGAAACTAAGAATGTTACTTTGGCAGAGTGAGCCGCGTCACTCACCAATCTTTCTTCGTCCGATCCGGCCTTGCCTTTGGTGGCAGGGCCCGGTAACGCCGGGCGTTTTTCTGCTCCTCTTCCTCAATGATGGTGTTCAGCTTTTGGCGGGCTGCTTCAGCGGTCATGGTACCAGACGGGGTTTCCCTTTTCTGGGGCGCCTGAGCCCGGTCTACGTAGTAGTTGCGGGGTGGCGGCGGCGGTGGAGGTGGCGGAGGTGGAGGTGGTGGGTCTTGTTTCTCATTCAATTTATTCCGGGCGATTTGCAGATTTTTTTTGCCATCGGCACGATTGGGTTTTAGGCGCAGGCTGCGCTGGTAGGCAGTGATTGCCTCGCGGTATTTCCCTTGCTGGAGGTATACGTTTCCAAGATTGAAGTAAGCATCAGATTGTACCTGAGTTGAACTGCGGCTCAATGCTGCAGATTGGTAATGGCGGATAGCGGCATCCAGATTGCCTTGCTGGTAGGCGGCATTCCCGGCGTTATAGGCGGCAATAGGATCGCCGGAAGCTTCCTGGTAGGCTTTTTCGGCATCCTGGTATTTTTTCTGATCGTACAATTTATCACCCTGACGCAGTTCGCTGTGCGCGGAGGATTGGGCCTGGAGCGGGAAGTTTATCAGGAAAAACAGGAATACGGTCAAGGCTTGCCAACCCCGGCCCCACCCCCAACCCCTCCCCCCGAGGGGAGGGAGGCATGCCCTCACGTAATCTAAATAATGAAATGAGGGCGAACTCCCCTCCCCTCGGGGGGAGGGGTTGGGGGTGGGGTTGACAAAAGGAAAAGCACAGAATGTCATACCTAAAAACTCAATTTTTCTGTTTCCGCCACCACAGCACCTGCTCGGCCAATAGAAACAACAAGCAGGGCAGCAACAGCCATTGAAAATAAAAAACGTACTCCGTTTTGGCCCGGGCTGAAACAGTGGCTTTTTGCAAACGGTCCAGATCACGGGCCAGCATTTTTACCGCGGTTGTTCCGTCGGCTGCCAGGTACATCTTTCCGCCGCCGGAGCCAGCCAACTGGCGCAAAAACGCAGCATCCAGACGGCTGTGGACTACCTGCCCGCTTACATCGCGCTTAACCCCCCGTGGAGCAACCGGGATCGTGCCACCTTCTGCAGTGCCCACGCCAAGGGTATACACCGCCAGCCCTTCCACCCGGGCATCCTGCGCACGGGCAATGGCATTTTCGCCATGGTTTTCGCCGTCGGTGATCAGGATGAGGCCACGGCCGGCAGTCGAATTGGATTCGAACATGCGATCGGCCAGTTCCAGTGCTGAAGCGGCAGCAGTGCCCTGGTTGGCAATGTATTCCGGACTGGCGTTTTGCAAAAAACTGTTTACGGCGTCATAGTCTGTCGAAAGCGGCATTTGCGGGTAGGCATCACCGGCAAAAAAGATCAAACCGATCCGGTTGCCTTCCAACTCCTTCACCAGTTTCAGTGCCGTTCGTTTGGCCATTTCCAGGCGGTTGGGTTCCACGTCTTCGACAAGCATGCTCTGGGAAATGTCCAACGCCAGTACAATATCGGCGCCTTGTCCTTCTTTTGCCGGAAGTTTTACCAACTTTCGGGGGTTGGCAATGGCCAGCACGAGCAATACCATTGCCAGCCCGAACAATACATTTTTTATCCAAAACCGCCGACCCGAAAAGCCCTGCAACAAGCGCTGGGCCAGTGCTGGTGATCCCAGGCGCTGCAAGGTGCGCCGCCGCCAGGTCCAATACACCCACAACAGGAAGGCCTGAAGCAGCACCACCCAGAGTAGAAATAGCAGGAGCGGATTTTCGAATGTTGGCATTTTATAAAATGTTTCTGGTTTGAGGTTAGAACGTTTCTGGTTAGAACGTTTCTGGTTACTGGTTAGATGGTTTCTGGTTGTTCAACTTCCCGGAAAGGGTATTAACCCGTAACCTTCTAACCCGTAACCCTCTAACCTCAAACTGTTATGACCCGCAACGGCCCCCAGCGCAGGAACAATTCCAACACCAGCAAACAGAATGCGGCATCGAGCAACCAAAAGAACAATTCCGTTTTTTGCTCGACTTTTTTAATCGTGATCCTGGCTTTTTCCAGTTGGTCAATTTGGGCATAAATCGTTTGCAGGTCTTTTGGGGAATAGGCCCGGTAGAAACGGCCCTTGCTCAGGCGGGCAACATCGGCCAGGAGCGTCGAGTCGAATTCCATGCGGCGCGCTGCGAAAATGTAACTGCCATCAAAATTCCGGCGACTGGGCGACTGCACAACGCCGTCTTTCCCAATGCCAACCGTATACACCCGGACGCCCAGGGCTTGCGCCATCTCCGCCGCTTCCACAGGACCGATTTCGCCGGTATTGTTTTCGCCGTCGGTGATCAGGATAACTACCCGGCCCGGTGAAGGGCTGTCTTTCAAATGGTGCACCGCAGTAGCAATGCCCATGCCGATAGCCGTGCCGTCTTGCAACTTGCCTACCTGAAGGTTGTTGACAAAGCCTTTGAGCAAACGCCGGTCGTTGGTCAGTGGGCACTGCGTGAATGCGCCGCCGGAGAAGGCTACCAGGCCAATCCGATCGAAGGGTCGGCGGCCGATGAAGTCGATGGCTACTGCTTTGGCCACGGTCAGGCGGTCGGGGGCAAAATCTTTGGTCAGCATACTGGGCGAAATGTCGAGCACCAGCAGAATGTCCATGGCTTCGGCCTCCGTTTCATTTTCGTACCAAAGCAGTTGCGGGCGGGCCATGGCCGTTATGAGCAGGGCCAGGACAAACCAGCGCAGCGCCTGCAACCAACTCCGGGCATACACTACCCAGGTTTTCACGCCTTTCATGGCTGTTTGGCGCGATACCTGCAGCGTCACATGCCGTTGTGTAGCTGCCCGCCGGTAGCGAAAGATCAGCCAGGGGAGCAGCAGGAGCAGGAGCAGCCAGTATGGTTCGGCGAAGGTCAAATTGATTTACGATTTACGATTTACGAATTGCGGTTCAAGTGGTAGCCAAAACCAGTGTTTTTGCTTTTTCCAGGGCTTCTTCATGATAGGATTTTGGCGGTTCCATTTCGGCGTATTTGACGAGGTCGGTTTGTTGGAGCAGGAAATTGAGCGGCTTTTTCTGGGTATCGGGGAAATCTGTTTTTTTCAAAAATGCAGTAATCTCGCGGGTTGTCGACTCCAGCGCGGGCACACTGTACCGGTTTTCCAGGTATTCCCGAACGATGAGGCTCAACTCGGCATAGTACGCCAGCAAGTTGCCATTCATCCAGGGTTTTTGCTGTTCGAGTGCCGCCAGTTTTTGCAGGGCAATGTGATCGGCCGGCGGCGGCGGTTCTGTAAGTGGTACAGGTACCGGCACCGGTTTTTTTCGCCGACCTTGCCGGCGTAACCACCAGGCAAGGAGCGCGAAAACCGCCAGGGCGCCCACAGCCCAGGGCCAGTGATCGTACCACAGGATCGGCTCGCGCCGGATATCGCGGATGGCAGCCATGTCTTTCACATCCGCATTTTTAAACATGGTCGTAATTGTGAGGTCGATCGGGTTGGTCTGGATAGTATCGCCCAGGTGCAGAAAAACCGTTAGTGGCGGTAGTTGCACCGAAGCCGTATCGAAGCTGATCAAAGTAAACTGCTGTACCCAATGTATGCCAGAGCGTGCCCATTTGGAACGGGAAAGCACGTTGTCGGTCGGGAATTGTTTTTGCCAGCTGGCAAAACTCACGCGCTTGGGCGCCACCGCAGTGCCGGCTACCAACACACGCAAAGCAAACGTATCGCCCGATTCGATGTGTGCAGGGTTGAGTACGGCATTCGCCTGCGCTTGCGTTTGCCCGAATAGGGTTTGCGGCAGCAGGAGGCCGCAACACAGGGTAATGGCCGGTAGCATGGCCAGTATATTTCGCCACTTACCCATGTGCTACAACTTTTGACCGCTGCGCAAAAAACTGCAACAGGGCGTTCACATAGGGTTGATTGGTGCACAAACTCAGGAAATCAGCGCCGGCACGCCTAAACATGTTTTGCGTATTGGCCTTGTGTTGCTCAAAGGTAGATCGGTACTGGCGGCGCAGGCGGGTGCTGGTGGTATCTACCCAGGTTTGCTCGCCGGTTTCGGCATCGGCTACGCGCAGCACACCCACGTCGGGCAAGTCGCGTTCGAGCGGATCCCAGCAGTGAATGCCGATACCGTCGTGGCGGCGGGCCAGAATGCGCAGGGTGTCTTCGTAGCCGGCAGCCAGAAAGTCGGAGAGGATGAAGCACACGCTGCGTTTTTTCAACACATTATGAATGAATTGCAGGGCGCCTTTCATATCGGTGCCGCGGCCGGTGGGCTTGGCGGTAAGAATTTCGCGGATGATCCGCAGGATGTGGGTTTTGCCTTTTTTAGGCGGGATAAACAATTCGATCCGGTCGGAAAAAAGCAGTACACCCACCTTGTCGTTGTTGGCAATAGCCGAAAAGGCAAGTACTGCACACAGCTCGGTCAGGTATTCCTCCTTGAACTGCGTGTGGCTGCCAAACACCGCCGAACCACTCACATCGACCAGCAGCATGACCGTATTCTCCCGCTCTTCTTCAAAAACTTTGATGTAAGGCTCACCGGCGCGGGCGGTCACGTTCCAGTCGATAGCCCGCACATCATCGCCAGGGTGGTACAGCCGCACATCGCTGAACGACATACCCCGCCCCTTGAAGGCGCTGTGATAGCCCCCGGTGAACAGGTGACTGCTCAGGCCCCGCGTCTTGATCTCGATCTTGCGGACTTTTTTTAGTAGCTCGGTGGAAGTCATGTTTTCGGCTAGTTGTATCCAACCCCACCCCCATCCCCTCCCCCCGGGGGGAGGGGGGCTTGCTCCTGAACAAAAAGCAGAAAAGAGCCGAGGGCAGACACCCCTCCCCATGGGAGGAGGGGATGGGGGTGGGGTTGAATAACGAGATAATTCACAATGCGCATAATTTGTCTCTACGGTATCACCACAGTTTGCAAAATCCGTTCAATAATATCCTCCTGGCTGATGTTTTCCGCTTCGGCTTCGTAGGTCAGGCCGAGGCGATGGCGCATAGCGTCGGGACAAATGTCGCGCACATCATCGGGTGTCACATAGCCGCGGCGGTTGATGAAGGCCAGTGCGCGGGCTGCCTGCGCGAGGGCAATGCTGGCGCGGGGGGAAGCGCCATAGCTGATCAACGGTGCAATTTGCTCCAAACCAAAGCGCGCGGGTTCGCGGGTTGCGAAAACGATATCGAGGATGTACTGTTCGATTTTTTCGCTGATGTGCACCTTTTTTACGGCCTTGCGGGCATTGAGCAGGGTTTCCACTGGAACTACTTTTTTCACCTCCAGGTTTTCGCTGTTCAGGTTGCGGCGAATGATTTGGCGCTCGTCCTCCTGCGAAGGGTATTCGATTTTTACTTTCAGTAAAAAACGGTCGACTTGCGCTTCGGGGAGCGGGTAAGTACCTTCCTGTTCGATCGGGTTTTGGGTGGCCAGCACCAAAAAGGGCTCCTCCATTTTAAAAGTTTGGGTGCCGATGGTCACCTGGCGCTCCTGCATGGCTTCCAGCAGGGCGCTTTGCACCTTGGCCGGGGCGCGGTTTATTTCATCGGCCAAAACGAAGTTGGAAAAAATGGGGCCTTTCCGAACAGTGAATTCCGCCTTGGCCGGATTGTAAATCTGGGTGCCGACCACGTCGGCAGGCAGCAGGTCGGGGGTAAACTGGATGCGGCTGAATCCTGCGTCGACGGCTTGGGCGAGCGTTTTGATGGCAAGTGTTTTGGCGAGGCCGGGCATGCCTTCGAGTAAAATGTGCCCTCGGGTAAGTAAGCCCACGAGCAGGCGCTCCATCATGGCGTGCTGGCCGACAATGACCTGTGCGGTGGCTTCCATCAATTTATCAATAAACGCGCTTTCGGCTTCAATATGCCTGTTCAGCGCTTCTACGTCTGCATTTTGTTGCATGAAAAAACTGGTCTTGCGTTAAGTGTTGTGCAAGTAACGTTAACATGTTGATTCAGGGTGTTTGAAATGTAAATTTTTTGTGAATATGGGGGAAATCCCTGATGGGGGGGGTAAGGGAAATTTGCAGATTTTAGCAGGCAAAACGGTGCGTATTGTCGGCGTGACTTCAAGTCTAATGTCGTCAACTTAGCGTTATAGAACGCGGATAACGCGGATTCGCCTGCGGCGAACCACAGATTGGCGCGGATTTTTCCAAGTCGTCACAAAAAAATCTGTGCAAATCTGCGTTTTTGCCGCAGGCAAAATCTGTGTCATCCGCGTCCAATCAACTCTAGTACGCCTAAAGTTGACGACATTAGACTTGAAGTCACGCCGACAATTGAGCAATAGCATTGTTCCGCTTAGTTATTGGAAATGCCGTATCACTGCTTCTTCAGCCCCTCCCGGTACTCCTTGTTTCCACCTTTATGATAATCCTCAATTTCTGCTTTAGTTGGCGGGCGCTTCTAAGACCCCTCCATGTTTCTCAAATATAGATATTCGCTTATTATTGTTAAGCCAATGCCTGGATCGGAATAAGCGGCGTGTGCTAACGTTTATTTCGATGCGAAAAAATCATTTGACTATGCGTGCTTCCCGTTTACTTGTTGCCTGCTTTACCCTGTTCGCCAATACCGTTTTTTCGCAATCGCTTTACCAGGATGCGAAAGCGCTGGCAATCATGCTGCGCGGCCAAAGCGAAACGAACACGCATTTAGGCAATTTTTCTTTTGAATTCAGGGCTATCAAGCCCATGCATCATATTTATATCAATCCGACCGCTTCGTTATCGGGATTGAACAACGGCATTTTTAACGCAATACAGCTGCGCGCGCCCGGCGATTTTTTGCTCCGTCAGGTAGTGCCCAATACCGACACCATTGTTGTATACCGCGCTGGAACGGATAGTGCGTTTGCAGAATTACCCGTGCAACACCCCTATTATCTTATTCGCATAAAAAGGCTGGATGCGGTTTCCTCCGGTCAACTTGAAATTTTTGCACCCACCGGTGCATTGCTGTTGGCGCACAAAGGCGATTTCAAAAATGAACCGGTTGCCATTAAAGTTACTAAAGGCGGCGCTAACCCTTCCAGCCAGAACCGGCACCCGCTATTCCTAAACCTTGGAGAAGTTAATATTGCCCAAACCGGCGCCTTTTCGAGCAACCGCCTTTCCATGGAAAATCCGGGCAGGTACTTTTTTGAAAATCTGGCTTGGCGGGACACCTTGCGCCTGATGTCTGAAGGGAAGGTCGTACTGACATTGTATGCTATTGAAATGGAAAAGACCGAATTGGGTTATGGATATGTGCTGCAATCGGCGCACGGTACCGATACACTTCCGGGAGGCTACCTGGTTTTCCGGAACACATCGGATCAGGTGTTTTTAACGGCACAGACCGGGCCGGTTTTTTTTCAAAGTGAGATCCCTGTTTTAAAAAAATCGGTGCTGACGACACCGGAACTCATGCTTGAACCGGCAGCGGGCGCAAATGGCATGTACGCTGAATATGCCATATCCCGGAGCGATAGCGCGGACCCGGAGGGCAGCCGATTAGAGCCCTTGGATACGCGAAGGATGTCGCTTGAAAGCGCGCGGTACAATTTTAAATTTACTGAACCGCGAACGCAGATAATCTTTTATCGCGACGGTCAAATGATCGATACAATGGAGTTTAGTTCACAACTCTCGTTTGCGTACCAACGTGGCAGGGACAATATCGTTTTGAAAACAGCCCATTTGTTAAAGTACGAGGTCACAGATGTATTCCCTCCGGTTACTAGTGTTACGATGCGGTTGGATTCATTTTGGCTTGTCGGGCTGGCCTTAAACACTTATTCGAGTGGATCGATAAACCTCGGAACCTGTTTCCATTATTCAAAATATTCTCCCGAAACGGATCGGTTTGAACCATTTTCGCCCGAAAAAACCCAGCAGTACTACGGGGATCTGTTTTTTCAGAATGGCTTGTACCACGCCTATCTGGATGAAGAGAAATGCCCCTTAAACCCCGACCTGGTGTCGAACTTTAAATTTTTTCAACCCAGGTATTGGGATGGGAAGAAACGAAGCAACCAGATGCTTCCGATTCATTGGAATCCATTTGCAGGTCCCGGCCCCAGATTCAATCCATTGGAGTTTCTAATTGACGACGGCAAGGTCACTTTTTTCTATGTGCCGGCGCTGAAGGAGGAGACCCGAACTATTTTTCTTCAAAAAAAGGACAAATTGCCCACCTTGCTCGGCACGCACGCACGGCTCAAGGAAGACGACCTGCATTCACCGAACCTTTGGGGCGAAATCTCTGCCGATTATAGGAGCAACCCCTTGCTTGGGAAGGCCCTCCGGAATAATTTGGCTGCCAATGCCTTTGAAGAACTCCCCGGGGTATCCAATGCTGCCCTGACCCAACAGATCGAGCAGGAAAAGTCCCGGCACTATGCCTGGCAACAGGTGGTGTATGACCACGCCGAACTGAAAACCGATGCCCAGGTTTCGTACGAAGATGTGGTGAGCACCTACCGCACGCCGGTCACCACGGCTTCCGACAACCTCCAGCTGGCCTCCGAGCAATTCGGCAGCGAAAGCAAAAAACTAAAGCGGGGGCTCAGTACGGCTGCCATTGCCGCCGGGCTCTCTGATTTTGTGGTGCAGCGCGCCCAGGAAGAACTCAACATTACTTTTCTCGATCGCATGCGCGACGGCATTTTGAGTGATACTGCGGAGTTCCGGACGCTGTTCCCACAGACCGGGAATATGCTGGGCGAGTTCAAGATCGTGCAGTATCGCACCCTGCTGGATTTTGCCAAAAATGCCTTCGTGCTGGATTTGCGCAACCTCGGGCTCAATTTTCCCAAACTATTCAGCCTGTACAAATACCGCACAATTAAAAACGACCCCAAGGTGTACAACATCTTTTTGCTGTACGACATCGCCAACAAGGTGTATGAAGGCATGCCGGTCGATACGGTACTGTTGCATGTGCATAGCCGCTTGCAGGAGCGTCGGACAGACCTCGGGAAAAGCATAAACCTTCGGCTGGCCACTACGATCAGGCACAACCCGATTGTGCGGGATTCGCTGGAAAAAATTATCGAACACTTCAGTGGTCAACTTTCGAATTGTGCTGAAAATTTTATGTTTCTGAATGATGCCTATGGGTACCAACATAGTCTCCTGATGGGAAACCCCGATTTGTCAGAAACGGCTCCTGAAAATTTTGATCGCGCCGCCAAACTCAACCTGCATTATGCAGTTGATTCCGAAGAACGGGAGTATCAATTGGCCCGGAACAACCTGAAAGGTGATCCGGATTATCCCTATGTTTTGGAACACCTGCCGTTCAACCGCTATCAGGAATTTTTTGCCAAGCCACCCGATACTGCCGAAACGATCAGCGCCGGTATTGCGATGGCCGGCGTCTTGTTTGATCCTGCCCAACTGGAGCAGCATATGAAGGCACTTGATAACGTCGAAGAAGGGCTGAATTCCATAAAAACGATTAAAATGGAGTTGGAAGCCCGCAAGGCCAAAAGTACGATTGACCTGAGCGATCTGATCCCTTCACTGGAAGCGTTCAAAGAAATGCAAATCCGGCGCATATGCCTTGATCTTGCCGTGGAGATCGAACTGGCTTACCTGGACAATCAGCTGAAAACGCTCCCGGAACATGACCGCCAGTCGCTGGTTTACCTCCAAAAAACATTGCGGACGCCCGAAAAGTATCAACTGTACGACTGGCAGCCCATCAAGGCGTTTTATCAGGAATTGTTGCGCAACGGACTGGACACCTGCAGCGTGCGGGAACAGTACGGTTACCAGGCTGTTTCCGGCAAAAGTGGTCCGCTAAACCTCCTGGAACAACAACGCATCCTGGTAGAATTGCAAGACCAGGCTGCCGAAATCCGGCCTGAAATTGAAAAGGCCAATGCATTTCTGCAGAAAATGGCCGCCACTATTGAAATACGGCTACAAGAATTGTCCAATATTCAGGCGTCTGAACAGTTGCAACGCACCCAAAGTTTGACGCAATTCTTGTTCGAGTATCTGCTTTTAAGCGATGAACTGACCAATGGTGCGCTGGCTTTTTCCTACGACAAACTGCTCGACAAAATGACCAATTTGATTCGGGCATACCTTGCGGATCAAAGCAACCCGCCGACCTTCGAAATTTATGCCGCCGGTAAAGATAGTGTTGTGATTGACGAGGCTGTTCAGTCGTATCTGGCCCTAATCCAGTACTTTGAAACACAGTTTTATGGCCAGGTGAACAACCTTTTCCTTGGTGCATACGATAAAATCCCGCGTTTTGACAGGGTGGAGTCCGAAGAATATGAACATCAGCTTTGGGAACAGGATGTATTGCTCCAGATAAAACAAACCCGGGAATCTGTAGCCGCATTGGAACACACCGGCGCACAATACCACCAATACCTGGAAACCCTCAAACAAGCGAATGCGTCCGACCTGTTGGCTTCACTACAACAAACGGAAGAGTTCGCCACGCTCACCGAAATTACACTCCAGTGGTTGTATGCCTTCAAAAGTGGCTCTATGGAAATGGACTCCATTGTGGCGCTGGACTCCGTGGTGCAGCGGGTAACGCTGATTGATGATGGACAGGATGGTCACCCCGCCAGGGAAATTTCCTATGATTCCATCCAGGTTCAACCGCGCCAGATTGCTTCCGGCCCCGGCGTCCGCCAGTGGATCACCCCCAAGCAATTTAATGAAGTCATGGAAGATACCCTGCTGCGCCAAGCCTACCTCGGCTTGCTGTACCAGCGCCTGAGTTCCATCGAGGGCGGGCCAAAATATGCGCCTGCCAATATGGCCTTGCTCGCGACCAAATTTATGAACACGATCTACGAGGTTGACGATAACCGGGAAAGCCTGCGCTACAAAAAACGGATCAACCAGCAACTTGGTTTTGAGGATTACTACCCGTTTATCCGCACCACCATTGACTTGCTCAACATCGTCCTGGAAACGCCACCGGGCGCCAGCGAGCCGCTCAAAAACCGCTTCCCAACCCTGGCACAGGTCCCCGCAGTTTCCAATGAAGTGCTGTCGCTTTTTGAAAATGTATTTGCAGAAAACTATCCCAACGCGATCCGCAACGTGGTGCAACTGCTCTCCATCACCTGGGGGCTCGATAAATACAGCTCGAAAAATCGTGTTCGGATCGGAGCTCCGGATTCCGAAAACCCGACTGCCAGGGGCCTCACAGTCGTGAAACCAACCAAGGCCGAACAGCAACTGCAACGCCAAAACCAACAAGTGAAATCAGCCATACTGGTTTACGGTTCCTTTATGGCCAATATGGTGGGGGCGCAAACGCCCAACCAGGTCAAGGCGGCAATTCAGGCGGTGGCGGTGCCGCCGGGTAGTTCGTCCGTCAAGCGCAAATCCAGTTTCAACGTAGCACTGAACGGCTACTTCGGCGCGGGTTTTCACAACGAAATACTTACGTCCAGCGCCATCCCCGATGACCAGCAACGCAGTAGCACTTTTGGCCTGTCGGTGCCCATTGGCCTTACCGCCAGCATCGGCGGCCTGGGCAAAAGTGAAAACTGGTCGTACAGCCTGTTTTTGCCCATTATCGATGTGGGCGCCATTACAGCCTATCGCCTCAATCAGGGGAATACCCAGTCCGATCTGCCGGAGCTCAGTTTCAGCAATCTTATCGCGCCCGGGGCCTATGTTCTGGTGAACTTCCCGAAATCGCCTTTCACGGTGGGTGCAGGTGCGCAGTTTGGGCCGCAGGCCCGAAAGATTACCATCAATGGCCTGGAGCAAAGTTCCGGTGCCTGGCGGTATGGGATCGTTGCAACGATCGATGTGCCGATTTTTAATTTGTTTAGCCGGTGATCCCGGCCTTGCATAGGCGTGATGGTGGGGAACTTTTCAAATTTCTGATTTCAAATTTGACATTTCAAATTACACCAACTGCCCAATCCAAAACGCCCTTCAAAACGCTCAATTTGAAATTATAAAAGAAAAATTTGAGATTGGAAAAGTGCCATCACATTTATGGCTGGATCCATTTCCCATCCACCATCCGAAACACCCCCAACGGATTTTCCTCCCGCAAAGCATCTGGCAGCAAACTGTCCGGAAAATTCTGAAAAGCCACCGGCCGCACAAAGCGGAAGATAGCCGCCGTACCCACCGAGGTGCTGCGGCTATCGGTTGTCGCGGGGTAGGGGCCACCGTGTACCATGGCGTCGCAAACTTCCACACCGGTAGGGAACCCGCCGAAAAGCAGGCGTCCGGCTTTTTGGGCCAGTTGGTCCATGATGTCAGGGAAATCACGGAAGTCCTGCTCAGTGCCATAGATCGTGGCGGTGAGCTGGCCTTGTAAGGCAGCGATCACCTGACCCAGCTGTCCGGCATCATTCCCGGCAACCACTAGTGTTGAGGGACCAAAAACTTCCTCCTGCAATTGTGCGTCTTCTAGAAAATGTGCGGCGGACACCCGGAGCAAGGCGGCTGTACCCTGGTTTTGTCCGGTAGTGTTTTGGCCTTTGGCCAAAACCGTTACGCCCGGGCGCCTTGCCAGCGCTTCGAGGTTGCTTTCGTATGCTGCATTAATGCCGGCATTGAGCATGGTACCTGCCGGGGTATTTTGAATATGCGGGCCAAGCGTTTCCAGGAATTTGGACAATCCTGCCGTATCCGTCGTGACGACGAGTCCCGGGTTGGTGCAAAACTGCCCGACGCCCAAGGTGACCGAACCGCACAACCCGGCAGCGATTTCAGCGCCGCGCGTTTTCAAAAAGTCGGGTAAAATAAAAACCGGGTTTACCGAACCCATTTCGGCATACACGGGGATAGGTTCCGGTCGGGCAGCAGCCAGGTCGTACAGCGCGCGTCCGGCTTTGAAAGATCCGGTAAACCCCACTGCTTTCAACACTGGGTGCTGTACCAGCATCCGGCTTTCGTGCACGCCGCCGTGCACCATGGAAAATACTCCGGCCGGCATGTCTGTTTTTTGCGCAGCGGCTGCAATAGCGCCGGCCACCAACTCCGAGGTGCCGGGATGCGAAGGGTGCGCTTTGACAATTACCGGGCACCCGGCGGCCAGGGCCGATGCCGTATCACCGCCGGCCACGGAAAAGGCCAGGGGGAAGTTGCTGGCGCCAAACACGGCGACCGGCCCCAGGGGAATGTACATGCTGCGCACATCCGGGCGGGGCAAGGGCGTACGGTCCGGTTGAGCCCGGTCGATTCGGGCTTGTACCCAGGAGCCTTCGAGCAGGGTGTCGGCAAATTTGTTGAGTTGGCCTACGGTTCGGCCGCGTTCGCCTTCCAGCCGGGCCTGCGGCAGCCCGGTTTCGGCCATTGCGCGTTCGATCAAGGTGTGGCCGAGCGCTGTGATCTGCTCGCCAATTGCGCGTAAAAACTCAGCCCGCTGTTGTGCTGTTTTTCGGCGATAGCCGGCAAATGCCGCTTGCGCGGCTTCCAGCGCCTGGTTGATTTCCTGTTCCGTTGCCAGCGTGAATGCGCCTTCCAGGGTGGCTCCGGTGGCTGGGTCGTGTGCTTGAATTTGTTGTGTGCCGGCTGCCGATAAGGTACCGGCGATCATATTTTTTCCGTGGATGCTCATGGGTGCATAGGTCGGATTTTTTGAGAGAAATTTTTCGGGAAACTCGGTTAATGTTTTTTGAGAAAGCCTGGTATGCTGTTCCCCGGATCAGAATTGGCGTTCAATTTTCCGCGATGCTGTAGGGGCGACCCCCTGGCTGTCAGCTTAACACATTTGAGGGGGTGAACATACTTTTAACTTTTCAAATTGAACTTTTCAAATTTGACTTAAAAGAAACTACCCGAGCTAGAATTTCTTTTTAATAAGTCAAAAGTTCAATTTGAAAAGTCTAATTTGAAAAGTTTGCTCACCCTCACATATGCGTTAAGTTGGTAGCTATTGGCAATCCTTACAGTTTTGGAAACGGTCAAATTTCCCGCAACGTTGCTGCCGCCATTTCCGGGGTGATATCCCGTTGGGCTTCGCCAAACATTTCGTACCCGACCATAAATTTTTTCACTGTTGCCGAACGCAACAACGGCGGGTAAAACGCCATGTGAAAATGCCAGCCCGGATGTTCCTGTCCGTCGGTAGGCGCCTGGTGAAGCCCCGCGGAGTACGGGAAGGAGGTGTTGAACACCCGGTCAAACCGTTGGGTCAGGTTTTTTAAAATGGCGGCAAAGGCATCTTTTTCAACGTCGGTCATTTGGCCGATTTGCTGAAAATGCCGGCGCGGCACAATCAACGCTTCGTAGGGCCAGACCGCCCAAAAAGGCACCAGCGCAACAAAATGCTCGTTGGAGCAGATCAGGCGTTCCTGTTCGGTCAACTCCTGAACCAGATAATCGCCAAGCAGGCTACGTCCCGTCAATTCCCAGTGTTTCCCTTGTTGCACGCCTTTTTTGGCTGCTTCTTGCGGGATGGAGGTTTGCGCCCAGATTTGTCCGTGCGGGTGGGGGTTACTGCACCCCATAATGTCGCCTTTGTTTTCAAAGATCTGGACATGGTTGATAAAATCGAGACTGCCCAGTTCGCGGTATTCGTTTTCCCATAAATCCACCACTTTTCGGATGGCTTCCACCGGCATGTCGGGAAGGGTAAGGGCGTGATTGGGCGAGAAACAAATAACCCGGCAAATACCCCGCTCCCCGTTGGCACGCAAGAGGCCATTTTGATAGGTGCCGTCGCCGGAATCAGGCATCAGCGCAGCAAAATCATTGGTAAACACAAATGTGTCGGTATAATCCGGGTTCTGGTGTCCGCCGGAGCGTGTATTGCCCGGACACAGGTAGCACCCCGGGTCGTAGGCCGGTCGGCCAGCTGAAGCAATGGCTTCGGTTTTTCCCTGCCAGGGCCGCTTGGTACGGTGCGGAGAAACGAGCACCCAGTCTCCGGTTAGAATGTTGTATCGGCGGTGGGGGTCATTTATGAGATTGAGGGAGGTCATGCTGCTGATCTTGGTTTAAATGTGCACGATGTTGGGGCGACTGCAAAGAATAGGGTGACAGATTTTGATAGGGCGACCAAGTACCACGGGCGACCGCAAGGGTCGCCCCTACATCATTCCGGTAATTGTAGCAATGTTTCCGGTATTGGTTCATGTTGCTGGTTAAAATTTATACGTGGATTTCTGAATGGGATTCGATGTGTTGAGGTTTTTCTTCAATTTCCGCGATGTTGTAGGGGCGACCCTTGCGGTCGCCCTTGGAATGCGGTCGCCCGACCCTCGCGGTCGCCCAAGTTTCCTATCCATCCTTACAAAGCACCGGCCTGCGAAAGCACTCCGGCACCGTCTTCAATGGACACGGAATACGGTGTGAGATCAACTCCGAAGCGGGCACGGTAGTTTTCAGCTACCTTTTCCACAAATTGATCGCCGTGTTTTTTTTCAATAATATTGATCGTACAGCCGCCAAATCCGCCGCCCATCATCCGGCTGCCGGCTACGAAGTCGAGGCCGGTAGTTTGGTCCACCAAAAAATCCAGTTCAGGGCAACTGACGGCATAGTCGTGCTGGAGGCTGTGGTGTGACTGGTAGAGCAGGCGGCCCAGTTTTTGGATATCTCCTGTCGTCAGGGCCTGCGTAGCATCCAACACACGCTGATTTTCAGAGACAACGTGCCGGCAACGGGTGTAAAGCGTTTCCGGCATATTACCCTGAAACCCGGTCAGCATGGGTAAGGAAACATCGCGCAGGTGCTGTACTTCCGGGTGTTTTTTCCGGATCATGGCCACGCCTTCCTCACACTCCGACCGTCGCCTGTTGTACTCGGAGGAGGCCAGGCTGTGTGACACGTTGGTGTGCAGGAGCAGGAGCTGGTAATCGCCCAGTTCAAGGGGGAAATACCGGTATTCGAGCGAGCGGCAGTCGAGCAGAATAACCTGGTCTTTTTGTCCCATCATACTGGCAAACTGGTCCATGATCCCGCATTTGATCCCGACGAAGTTGTGTTCGGCCATCTGGGCGGCTTTGATCAACTGGGTTTTGGATAACCTGAGGTCAAACAATTCGTTGAGCCCAAAGGCCAGCGCGCATTCCAGCGAAGCGGAGGAACTCATGCCCCCTCCGATGGGCACATCGCCCTGGAACGAACCTTCAAAGCCCAGTATTTGGGCGCCCAGTTTTTGCAGCTCGTGCACAACGCCCAGCACATAATTTTGCCAGCCGCCAGCCAGGGGTTTTACCTGATCTAAATCAATATCCAGGGTTTCGTTCAGGTTGCCGGCGGTAATGCGGCAACGCGTCGGCTGGCCGTTGCGGTGCAGGTGCGCCACGGTTTTTTTATCAATGGCTGCCGGAAGCACAAAGCCGTCGTTGTAATCGGTGTGTTCGCCAATGATGTTGATCCGGCCGGGCGATTGGACGGTTATGGATTGAAGCATGACATTTGTGTTGGGCATAAATTATAAATTACGATTTACGATCTGCGAATTACGATTAGTTCACCTTGCGTGGGAAGGCCTGTTTTCCTCTTTGATTTAATATTCTTAAAAGTGAAAGTGTTACATACACATAATGGTGAACTAATCGTAATTCGCAGATCGTAACTCGTAAATCTATTTACCAGAACACCGCATAAATCACAGCCAAAATTCCACAAATAGCAATGGCGGCAAGGTTGAACGTCTGGCTCGTTTTAAACAGGCCCGGTTCCAGTTCGATTGCCTTGCGGTCATCCGATTTGTTTTCCATCATGGAAATAACCACCATGACGGCGGCGATCAGCAGGAAGCAAATGCCCATGCGGTCCAAAAACGGGAGTTCCGGTGTCAAAACCTTAAATCCGGCAGAAAGCGGAATGGCCAGCATCACGGCGGCCAGGGCTGCATTGGCGGAGGTGCGTTTCCAGAAAAGGCCCAGCAAAAAGACCGCCACAACGCCCGGGCTGATGAATCCGGTGTATTCCTGGATGTACTGGAAGGCCTGGTCAAGATTGCCCAGCAACGGCGCCACGATAATACCCAGCAGGAGTGAGGCAGCGGCTGAAACGCGTCCAACCAATACCAGATGCTTTTCCTGGCCTTCTGATAACACCGTGCTGTCGTGTTCCCGGGCATCGAGTTCCTGGTCCGGTGTGCCGCTTTTTTTCATAAAAAACGGCCGGTAGATATCCAGGGTAAAAATGGTGGAGGCGCTGTTGACCATCGAACTGAGCGAAGAGCCAACGGCGGCGATCAGTGCAGCGAATGCCAGACCTTTGAAGCCGGTGGTCACGTAATTGCTCAGCACCCAGGGGTAGGCTTCGTCGGGCTTGCCGATATCGGCCTGCAACACAAAGGCGGCGATGCCGGGAATGACCACAATCAGCGGCAGCAATATTTTCAGGAATGCGGCGAATACAGTGCCGTTTTGGGCCTCATTGATCGATTTGGCGGCTAGTGCCCGTTGGATAATATACTGGTTGTTGCCCCAGTAGTACAAGTTGGCAATCCACATGCCGCCGATGAGTACGCTGATGCCCGGCAGGTTGATGTATTCGGGATTGGCCTTGTCGAGGATCATGTCAAATTTTTCCGGTGCACGTTCCACCAGCATGGCCAGGCCGCCAAACACACTGCCACCCATCGCATTGAGCACCAGGAAACTGGCCATAAGGCCGCCAAAGATCAGCACAATGACTTGCACGACGTCGGTCCAAACCACCGCTTTCAGGCCGCCAAAGATGGAGAACGTGGAGGCAAAAATGGCCAGGCCGATCACGCCAGCAAGCAGCGGAATGCCCATGATGGTTTGCAGGGCCAGGCCCCCGAGGTACAACACCGAAGTGATGTTGACAAAAACGAACAGCAATACCCAAAAAATCGCCAGGCCTGTGCGCACACGGTTGTCGAAGCGTTCTTCCAGAAATTGCGGCATGGTGTAGATGCCTTTTTTTAGAAAAATAGGCAGGAAATATTTGGCCACAATGATCAGGGTGAGCGCTGCCATCAGTTCATACGAGGCGATGGCCAAACCCACCACGTAGCCCGAGCCGGACATGCCGATGAATTGCTCGGCCGAAATATTGGAAGCGATCAGTGAACCACCCACAGCCCACCAGGGCAGCGATTTGGAGGCAAGAAAATAGTCCTGTGTGGTGTCTTGCTTGCCCCTGGAAATCCACAGGCCAAAGCCCATCATAAAGATGATCCAGCCGGCAAAAACGATGAGGTCGGTGGTTGAAAAGTTGAGCATACGTCGATGAAGAAGTTGGTTGCGCCCCTTGCGTGTAAAAGCTGCTTTGAACAAGCTGGCCTGCTGCGGGCAAAATGTTGTTTTGAAAAAAAACGGCCGGAGGTGCCGGCAAGGGTCGAAAGGTGCGACATGTCGGGGCGAAATTCAAATTTTGACTGGGCAAATTTTTTAATACGACGGTGGGCAGCGGTTTCATCTACGAGGCCCGGGCAGGTGAAATCTCGTGACGACAATCTTCCGCGCTGCGATAACACCTTCTCCTTCGTCGAAGATGCCACCGCAGCGCTACCGATGAACTATCGGATTTCAAGCGCTTGGATGGTCAGGGCAGGGTGATTGGTTTTGGATTTCTCAAAACAAAAATGCCGGCCGGGCCGTTGCACAACGGCTGAACAACACTTGAAAAATAACTTCCCGATTAGGGCGAATTTAGATTCCTCCCCCGCAGAGCGGGGTCGGGATGATAAGGTCTTGGGAATAACCGTAGGGGGCGGTAGATTCAGGTAAAGGCTGCATTATGGCGCCCCCTAAAAATAGCCCTTACGTTATGCTCGATTGGTTTGGCTTCAATGGGAGGGGCTACGAAATGTTCCCTTTCCGGCATCTACCGCCTCTCCCTTTTATGCTTGCAGTGCTTGTCATTCCGATCCCGCTCTGCGGGTGAGGAATCCTGGAATAATAAATCGTGACTTTAATTTCTAAACATATCTAAATGCCTCCAAATTCAAGCGTGACCTTTGGCCGCAGAACAAGGTAATGATGAGTGATGAGTGATGAGTGATGAGTGATGAGTGATGAATATTTGGTTCATCCAAAGCAGTTTATTTCGAAGCTGCCATTCAAAATTTGGCACTATCCTAAACAAACAGAGCAATGACAATTTTCAGGTTTCCAGTACTACTTCTCCTTTTATCCATCTTTTTCGCCACAGCAACAAAAGCCCAACCTTCGGGAAAGGGTGTTACCCTGTATGGCATCGTGCAGGATGGACAATCGAAAACGCCGCTTCCCTTCCTGACGTTGGTATTAAAATCGGAGAACGACAGCGCCTTTGTTTCCGGGGTATTGACCGATGAAAACGGGGCGTTCACGTTTACAGCGTTGAAAAAGGGCGCGTATGTACTCCAGGCTACCATGTTGGGCTACCAGCCCTTGCAGCAGCAGGTGCTGGTGGGCGAATTGAGCGCCTTTCTTGATTTGGGGGTATTGTCGATGGTCGAGGATGCCAAGATGTTGAATGAAGTGGTCGTCACGTCTAAGGCCGACGAAGTTTCGGGTAAACTGGACAAAAAAGTCGTCATTGTTGCAGACAATATCAGCCAATCCGGCGGCTCGGTTTTGCAAACAATAGCCAACCTGCCGGGTGTGACCGTCAATCAGGAAGGCAAGGTGCAATTGCGCGGCAGCGACAAGGTGGCTGTTTTGATCGACGGTCAACAAACCGCACTGACCGGCTACGGCGCCCAAACCGGCCTGGACAACCTGCCTGCTTCTGCCCTGGAGCGCATCGAAATTATCAATAACCCATCGGCCAAATACGACGCCAACGCCAGCGCGGGTATTATCAACCTTGTGTTCAAAAAGCAGGAGCAGCAGGGCTTCAACGGCAAAATCGGCATGGTGGCGGGGCTTGGCGCCTTGTGGGTCAAAAAGGAAAATTTGCCGACCATTCGACCGCAGTACCAGGGCACGCCTAAGCTGAATCCTTCTTTTTCAATCAATTACCGGAAAAAATCCAGCAATATCTTTTTGCAGGGCGATTGGCTTTATTCGCCTACCTTGAATAAAAATGAGTTTGCAACCCGCACCTACAACGACGGAACAGTCATTTTTCAACAGGTAAAACGCAACCGCCGCACCGATTACCTGACGGCCAAAACAGGCATCGATCACAGCTTCAATGCCCGGAATTCCTGGAGTATTTCGGGCCTTTTTAACCGCGAAAAAATTCTTGACAAGGGCGACAACCCCTACTTCGAAGGCAACCTGGAGAACCGTTACCGGCTGTGGCAGTTTTTGGAAGATGAAGTCAAATACACGGCGTTTGGCACCAGCGTTTTCGCACACAAGTTTCACCAGCCTGGCCATACACTGCTGTTCACCACTAATTACTCCTTCCACCGGGAGGATGAGCAATACTTTTTTACCAACACCCTGCCCACGTCTACCGGTCAGGATGCATTCAAACTGCTCTCCGACGAACACGTAGTGGATTTCAACATTGATTACACCAAACCGCTCAAACAGGGGCGCGTCGAAGCGGGTTTCAAAGGGCGTTACCGCTCCATTCCGGTCAACATGCAGTTTTTCCCGGGACAAAATTCGCCGCTCGACACAGGTGCCGGCGGCTGGGCCGATTATTACGAACGCATACCCGCCCTCTACGGCAACTATGTTTTTGAAAGCCAAAAACTGGAATTGGAAGCCGGGCTGCGCGTCGAATTGGTGGATGTGGATTACAAGGTTAACCCCGACCACAACACCTATAAAAGCGACGGCTACCGCTATTTTCAGCCCTTTCCGAACTTGCGGGCGGCGTATAAATTTGATGAACGCAAGAAACTGGTGCTTTTCTTCAGCCGCCGGGTCGACCGGCCCAACGAGGTGGATATCCGCATTTTTCCCAAATACGATGAGCCGGAGCTGATCAAAGTGGGCAACCCGACCTTGCGCCCCCAGTTTACGCTTTCGGCCGAGCTCGGGTATAAAATCAGTTATACCCGCGGGAGCTTTTATGCGGCGGCTTTCCATCGCATCACCGATGCCACCATTTCGCGCATTGCTACCCAAGTGCCGGGCAGTGTGCTGCTGTACAATGTTTTTCAAAATACAGGGCGCAGCTGGAATACCGGAGCTGAGTTTGTCTGGCAGCAGACGCTGTCCAAATTCCTGACGCTAAGCGCCAACGCGACGATCTACCGCAGCGCCTTCGGGGCGTACACCGTGGTGAATCAATATCCTGTGCCTACGACCTATTCGGCTGAAAAGCAGGAGCGCACCTCCGGAAATTTCAAGTTAAACGCGTTGTTCAAGTTTCCCGGAAACTGGGAAGCGCAAATCTCGAGTGTCTACCTCGCACCCGACCTGTTGCCGCAAGGGCGTATCGGGAGCCGCTACAGTCTGGATGTCGGCATCAAGAAAAGTGTGCAGGGCGGCAAAGGCGAATGGGTACTGAATGCCACAGACCTGCTCAACACCATGCAGTTGCACAAATCCATCCGGGGCACCGATTTTCAACTGGAGAGTACAGATTATTATGAAACGCAGGTGGTGCGGGTTGGGTACCACTGGAAGTTTTAGCGGGGGGAGGCAACTTTTCAAATTTGAAATTTTTCTTTTCCAATTTCAAATTGAGCGACTTTGGGTCATCCTATTGATTTGAAATTGGAAATTTTAAAAGAAAAATTTGAAAAGGGTGCAGCCCCTCTGGTCTGTTAGGTTGATGGTCCTGCGAGGTGTCGTCTGGCGAGGCACGAGCAGGCGACATCTCCTTGGATCTCGTAATTACCTCAAAATTTAGTAAAGTAACTTGCCAGACGGCTTTTATCCGGATGTTCAGTTCAGCCATTCCAGCCGCGAAGCAACTAAAAGTGGAACAATGACAAGTAGGTAACTGGCAAGCTTTTCCAAATCAAGTCCTAGGCGATTCATCCCCGTATAGGTTTTTCCCGGTGGCGGATTATTCCACTCCAAAGTGAGTATGATGTCGTGTACTTTTTCAGAGATATCAAGAAACAGATCGATAAAACCGGGTAGGGGTGATTTAAAGCCGGCATCCATCACAATTTCATGTAACTTGAAAATGAACTGCGCAGCAGCAGGCAATAAACCCGGTATGTCGTTTCCTTTGTTTGTCTTTTTTAAGACCTGGGCGAGCCGGAACATAAAATCTCCGAGCTCCTGCCCGGAAGTGGTAGCAGAAAGTCGTTTTGTAAATTCTTTGATTTCACTGACGCTTATCTGCCGACTTGGAAATGTTTTTTTCGCTTGCACCTCATCAGCAAATGAGTTGATAAATTCTTGCTCACTTACTTCCGTACTTGATTCCTTTTGCTTCTTGGTTTTGACCTCAGATGGCGTTGCTGCTGTTTGATCTTCTGTCAGGTCGTTTATCAGATCTAATAAATTCAATCTAATTTGATTGATTTCTCGCTTTAAATCATCTGATGAAGCTGTCCCATCGTACTTACTTTTTTTATGTGATGCAAACTGCCCGGAAATATTGATTACGGTATTATTCTTCGGGTAAGCATCTTTTAATGCTGTCAAAACTTCCTCAACCTTGTTATTGGAAAGCATTTCAAGCAGCCGTTTGGTATCTAGTTTTGCCATGCAAATATGTGAAAAAACAATTTGTTTTTTTTGATAAAATTTTAAAACAATTTTTGTGGGTTATGATTGCTGCCCAGTCAAGTTGACAATCCCCTTTTACCGCTGCTGATCTACGACTCTACTGGCCCATTTATGTCCTTGAAATGGATTGACCGATTTTACCAACCTAAAGTAATGAAAAAGAACTGTCAATTAATCAAAAAAAGCATGAGCAGGCCGAATCTCGGAGCACTAAGTAGAGGACTTTTCGTGCCTGATTAGCAACAATTCGTACAGACACCGTCTATTTCGAGCCTCAGAGCGATATCTCTGCGCTACTTGAGTTTGAGATGTCGCCTGCTCGTTCCTCGCCAGACGACACCTCAAACTCAAGCCACCAGCACTCCAAACAACCAAGTGCATAAAAAAAGTCCCACACTTTTTAAGCGTAGGACCTTCGTGGAGGATACCGGATTCGAACCGGTGACCTTCCCGGCATCACGCCGGGACGCTCTAGCCAGCCTGTCCGTGAATCAGATACTCGATAAACTTTCTGCTTTTTTTTGCTTTGATTCTGCGCTCTTCTTTGACGGCCAAACTCCGGGTCTCAAAAGTTGACTGCCATTTCAAGTCCCAAGGCGCGCCAGTTTTGGTATAGGTAGAACGACCCGTGTTGTGCTCCGTCAGTCGTCGATTCAAATCTTGACAACTGCCCACATAGTACTTGTCGGTCGTGGCAGAATAAATGATGTAAACGTAGTACATAAAAAAAGTCCCACACTTTGATAGTGAAGGACTTTTGTGGAGGATACCGGATTCGAACCGGTGACCTTCCCGGCATCACGCCGGGACGCTCTAGCCAGCCTGTCCGTGAATCAGATACTCGATAAACTTTCTGCTTTTTTTTGCTTTGATTCTGCGCTCTTCTTTGACGGCCAAACTCCGGGTCTCAAAAGTTGACTGCCATTTCAAGTCCCAAGGCGCGCCAGTTTTGGTATAGGTAGAACGACCCGTGTTGTGCTCCGTCAGTCGTCGATTCAAATCTTGACAACTGCCCACATAGTACTTGTCGGTCGTGGCAGAATAAATGATGTAAACGTAGTACATAAAAAAAGTCCCACACTTTGATAGTGAAGGACTTTTGTGGAGGATACCGGATTCGAACCGGTGACCTCTTGCATGCCATGCAAGCGCTCTAGCCAGCTGAGCTAAACCCCCAAATTTCAAATAACACTACGAGTTTGCTTGCTGACCTTCCCGGCGTGCTGCCGGGATGCTCTAGCCAGCTGAGCTAAACCCCCATTTGCGTAAAGCGGCTGCAAATATATAGGCTGTTTAGGTAATTGTAGAATTAGGAAATATTTTTTTTAGAAAACTGCGGAGGGTGGTACACTTGTGCGGGTTATTATACTTCCAAAAACATCTGGAGCAAATAGGGTATCAACATTCCAATTCCGCTAAAGCGGGGCGGATATTTTGAAATTTGTGGCGCCCAGGCGAGAACTGTGGATTGCCAAATTACCTCAATCAATACGCTGCATTTTTGGCAAAATGCAGTTGTATAGCCTACCTTAAGCGCTCAAACGTTAGTGAGCCTCCCCAGTTTTTCAGCATTGGCAGTTTGATATCCAGGCAATCACCGGGGATATCAGCCATACATGCATCAATTGAAAACCGGTAAACCCTTTCTCATTGAAATGTGTACTACGTCAATCTACCAAACGCCAGAATGGCAAAAAAAAATTCGAAACATCCTTACGGACCTCCGGCAAAGCCGCTGTGTGCTGCTTATCGGACCGGAGATCGCGCGCATCGGTACTGAGTCGCTGCGTATGGCGTTGCGAAACCATTTGAATCAGACCAATGCTGAAGATATCGCACACTACTACGATCGCGACGGTTTTTATTTATTCCGCGACAAAGTGGCCAAGGAAGATGTCCAGCGCGAAGTCGTGTTGTTTTATGAAGAAAATCATACGGGTACGACGGTGGATGAAGCGATTTTTAAACGAGTGTTACAAATTAAATTCCCCCTGGTTTTATCCATAAACCCGGATAATTTCCTGTCGGATGCAGCGTACAAATACGGGGTAAAACACCGGTTCACGTATTTCCATCATAGCGGCGAGGCCGTTCAGGAGGTGGAAGAACCCACGGTAAATACGCCCCTGTTTTACAACCTGTGCGGTTTTGTGGAACGGGATAACTCACTCATTTTGGATTATGACGACTTGTTTCAATTGCTGAGCGCCTTGCTGGGTACGCCAGGCTTGCCGGCCAAGCTGGCGGTTACCTTGCAGCAGGCAAAACATTTTCTTTTTCTGGGTTTTGATTTTGACAAATGGTATTCCCAGTTGCTCCTACGGCTGCTTAGTGGCGAAAAAGCGATTCGAAAATTTGCCATCGACCGGAGTGTGAAAGGTGAAAACACCACCACCTTTTTAGTGAAGCAATTCGGCATTGAGTTTATTGAGCATGAAACCGATTTTTTCAACGAATTTTTCGAACGCTGCGCAGCAGAGGACCTCTTGCGCGATCTGGTGGAAAACAACAGCCCCGAACGGGTGCAGATTACCCGCTGGGTAGCAAACAACAATTTACCCAAGGCATTTGACCTATTGCGCAACGTTGCCAAAAACCAACAGCAACTTGAACTTGAAAATGCCGTCGTCCTGCTTCAAGCCCGCTTCCACGATTTGCAAGCCCGCGAATCGCGGAAAACACTCGATTCTCGCGATTACCAGGTGGAATACAACCGGATAGTCGACGCCTTACTCGAATTGACCAAAGACCAATTTTCAGCGCCATGAAACAAAAACGCTACCCAGGGGTCAAACCGTTTGAAGCAGCCGACAAAGCCCTGTTTTTCGGCCGGCAACGCGATATTGCCGATCTGAGCGATCTTATTGCCCTAGAGCGCCTGGTTGTACTTTTTGGGAAATCCGGTTATGGAAAAAGTTCACTGATCAATGCCGGAATCATCCCTGGCCTTTCAACAGATGATCAAGAGGAGGAACTCATTCAGCCCCTCCTCGTAAGGTTGGGTAGTTATCAGGAAGGGCAAAGTAAAACGCCTTTGGAAAACCTGCTGGGCCGCCTTCGGGAAATTAGTACAGAAACGACCGAAACAGCATTTTTAGACGGGCTGGCACCTGAGCGCAGCTTGTGGTACCACTTCAACCGGCGACAAACGGCATCTGGCAGGCGGTACCTGCTTATCCTGGATCAGTTTGAAGAATTTTTCACCTATCCGCCTGCGCAGCAACAAGCCTTCAAAACAGAACTGGCCGAACTGCTGTATGTCGATACACCGCAAGCGATACGTCGCGCCGCTGCCGGTTTGGACAAAGCACAGCGGCGCTTGTTGGCGACGCCGCTGGAAGTAAAACTCTTGCTTGCCATCCGGTCGGACCGGATGAGCCTGTTGGACTCCATGAAAGATAAGCTACCAGCTATTCTGCACAAGCGCTTTGAACTGAAAGGGCTGACCAATGATCAGGCCAGAGCGGCAATCGAAAAACCGGCGATCAGCACAGACGGCAATTTTGCCGCGTTGCCCTTTACCTATAGCGAGGCCGCCCTTAACCTGATGGTGGACAAACTTTCAGAAACCTGGTCTGCAGGCCACTCGGGTATTGAGGCCTTTCAGTTGCAGATACTGTGCGAATACCTGGAAGGTGAAATTATTGCCGGGCGCATACCCAATAACCGGATCGAACCGCAGCACTTTGAATCAAAGATCAACAATATTTATGAGGGCTATTACCTGCGCCTGATCGGTAAATTAGAACCGCCTTCGGCCCGTCCGGCTGCCCAGCAGTTGATCGAAGAGGGGTTGATCTTTCAGGATGCCCAAACCGGGGAAGCGCGCCGGTTGAGCGTAGACGCCGATGTGTTGGTCCAGCGTTTTGGTCCGCCGGTTTCGCAGGAATTGTTGCGGCAGTTGGAAAGCACGTTTTTGCTGCGCCGGGAAGCCAGCTCAACCGGCGGGTTCAATTACGAAGTTAGCCACGACACGCTGTTGGCGCCTATTCAAAAGTCGCGCGATACCCGCATAGCCCGGGAAGCTGCTGAGCGTGAGCGCGCCCAGGCCAAGCGCCGGCAAAAACGCCTTGCTACCTTGTTGGCAGCTGCCTTGCTGGCGCTGGCCCTCGTTACTGCAGCGGTGTTGTACGTGTTGAAATTGCGGAACGATGCGGTTCGGGAGAAGCAGAATGCCGAAAATGCGCTCAATGATCTGATCATTGCCCAGCGGGCAAAAGAACGCATTGAATTCAAGAATTTATTAAGCGGGATAGAACGGGTACTGACGAAAAACTGTCCGGACGCAGCAACGCTCACCGAGTTCGATACGCAAAAGAACAAGTACCAGGAAGATGCTGAATTGAATGTGAAGATTTCTGAAATCGACCAAAAATTGATCCCATGCCGATGACTAACTCGAATTTTGATTGGATAAAATTTGCCTTCGTTTTCGCCTGTATTTTATTTGCTTACAATGGCGCAGCACAGGCCCCCTGCCACAGCTATTCCTGTGCGATCGAACGGGCCCAAAAAGCATTGGGTGCCAAAAAATACCAGGAAGCATTCGAACAATTGGAATCGGCAGAGGGGTATCGCGATAGCGACAAGGAGGAAGTCCGCCAGCTGCGGACGGCCCTGTTTTTGGCTGTAGAGGAGGAAAAACGCAAAGCGCAACAGTCCGAACAACGTGCCCGCCAGGAGCTCGCCAAATCGAACCGCCTTGTTGCCTTCTTTAATTTTGGTACTGAAAATGTGGCCTGGGCCTACAATGATTCTGTCGGGCGCTTTGCCGTAATTACCAAAGACGGGTACCGCCTCACGGATTTTCTTTATGAAGTGCCCAGTACCTTTCAAAATGGCGTGGCGATCACAAGCGTTGAAAACGAATATGTTTTTGTCAATGAAGCCGGTGTGGAAACGACCAAACGGTATCCCTTGCTGGAGCCTTTCGTCAATGGGCATTATCTGGCGGAAGATGCCGAATCTCCCATGCTGATTGACCAAAAGGGTAACGAACGCTTTCGGGTATATCTTAGTGGAGGTGGTATTTTGGTTATGAAAGACTCCCTGTTCGGCATAATGGATGGGGATCTAAATTTTGTGGTACCACTAAGGGATGATGTAGATATTACATACAGTGTTGAGGGCTTGATTGCTGTAAGAAAGAATTCATTTTACGGGCTATGTGATACCAATTGGAACTGGATTGTGCCACCGGAATATGATCGCTTCAGTCGATTTAACGATAGCCTTATTTATGCAAAGAAGGGGGCAGATTTGTTTTTCTTGAAAAGAAATGGCGATGTATTTAGAACCTTTACCGGATTCACGCGTGGTTACATAATGCAGGAAGGGCATTATTTGGGCCACAGCTTGCCCGACACTTTCCTTACCGTTTTGGATATCTACTCCCAGGATACCGTTTTCCAACGCAATTTTTTAAAGGATGTTCCGGATGATTTAGCCACACGCTACTGGAAGGCCGTTCTTGAGTATCAATACGATGATCAAAAAGTAGGTGATTGGGCTGTACTAAAAGTTGCCGACAAATACGGATTTGTTAAAATGGATGGTTCAATCGCTATTCCCTTTGATTTTGATGATGCAGAACAATTTTCCGAAGGTCTTGCCCCTGTAAAAAAAGGGGATTCTTGGGGCTTTATTGATACAAGTGGAAAGACCGCAATCCCGTTTATTTATGATGAGGTTGGGGAGTTTGTGAACCACTTGGCAGTGGTCGAAAAAGATAGCTTTAAAGGAGTTATTGATAACCGGGGTTCGACTGTTATTCCATTGATTTACAATAGTATAATACCCCAGTTGGGCAACCGGTACTTTACTGCTCAAACGACTAAGGAACTTTGTTTTTTTAAAGCCGAATTGAAAATTATGTCTGTACCGGCAGCGGAAGATACCTATGGCGGATTTTTCAATAAAAATATTGTAATGATATCTAAGGTGAATGATAATGTTGGTTTACTGGTTGATGTTGTTTTCGATGAAATAGCTTCCACAGATAGTTTGCAGTGTTTTTCCAAGTCCTTGCTCAAAAGCCGGCAGCGGGGCTACTGGGATGTGTTTGACCAGGAGGGTATTCGGATAAGCGCCCTGCAACTCGACACCATACAGTCGTTGCAAAACGGGGTGGCGCCGGTACGTAAAGGGACAAGCTGGGGTGCGCTCGACGCCTCCGGCAAACTAATTATACCGCTGGAATACGATAGCCTTTGTGCGCCGGAAGAACAGCTGATCCGAGTGAAAAAGGATGGCTTTTGGGGCTGCCTCGATAAAAACAACCGCAAGGTCATCCCCTTTGAATACAACGAGATCGGTCCGTTTGTAAATGGTCTGGCACGGGTGATTTATCAATACAAGCGCGGCTTTATTGATGCCCAAAACAACTTTGTCGTTCCGGCAACATACCAGGGCGCGCGTGACTTTGAACAAGGCATCGCCCCGGTGTACCAGCAAGGGAAATGGGGCGCCATTAATCGGCAAGGGAAATTGGTTTTGCCGGCTGAATACAGTGGCGTTGACCCCTGTTCGGAAGGCCTTTTCGGTATTTATAAAAACGGGAAATGGGGCTTTGCCGACACCTTGGGCACCATAAAAATTGCCCCGGAATACACGGCTGTCCAACCGTTTTCCGAAGGCTTTTCCGGTGTTTATCAAAACGGATATTGGGGATTTATCGACAAAAAAGGAACTCGTCTGGCACCGAATGTCGGGTATAGCCTGGTTCAACCTTTTTCTGCCGGTTTTGCGCCGGTTAAGGAAACCTGGTGGGGCCTGATTGATAAGTCGGGTAATCAGGTTTTGCCAACCAATTATCCGGTTATGGTTCAAATCCCGCCACACTACATTTTAGCGAAACACCCGGAAAGAGATGGCGGTGGCTGGGATGTTATAGACCTGGTCGGGAAGCAGCATATTTCAAAAGTCACTCTGGACACCATCGGGACAAACAAATGGGCTTTGAACCTCAATGGGAAACACGGTCTTTTTGCCCCGGACAAGCTTGTACTGATCCCGCCGGTTTACGAACAAATTGGCCGGTTTGTTGAAGAAACCGGATGGGTCAAAGTGCAGCAAAACGGCAAATGGGGCTGGGTGGACAAACGCGGCAAGCAAATGCTTCCCTGCAAATACACCCTTGCATCACAATTTCACAATGGCCAGGCATTTGTAGTTTTTTCCTATGGGGAGAAAACGTCTGAATATTGGATCAACACCAATGGCCAGATTTT
Organism: Lewinellaceae bacterium; assembly: GCA_020636075.1. GTDB lineage: Bacteria > Bacteroidota > Bacteroidia > Chitinophagales > Saprospiraceae > M3007. The sequence continues at coordinate 97,367 of JACJYO010000007.1, forward strand.
GCCGATAGAGCCGAAAAGTTTCGAGGTTGAATGACTACATTTTACTCGCGGCTATCCCAACCACGATCTGGCAATATAATTTTAAAAAAAACCGGCAGCACCTGGCCACTAAGCCAACGCGCTGCCGGTTTTAAATAGGGGGCGATTAAACAGATTCGGATGTCTTATTAATGCGTCACCAATAGTTTTCGAACAGTCTGCAAACCATCTGCACGGCGTAAGTGGACCAGCCAAAGCCCTGCCGGAAGTGCTTGCACGTCAAACGTCACGCTCGTGTCGGTAGCGCTCAGCTGTTCACGCTGTGCAAGAATTCCTCCCGGGTTGAACAGGGCCACCTCTACATCCAGCCCCGGCGCTTCGGGCAATACCACGCGGACTACATCGCTGGCCGGGTTGGGCAACACCTGAAGCGTCACCGTCCACTCGTTTTCCCGGGTGCCCACGGTATTGCCGAGGTTGAGCACGATGCTGTTGATCACGCAGCCCTGGGCGTCGGTAATTTTCAACTGGTAGTTGCCGGCGAAGAGATTTTGCAGGTTTTGTACATCGGCAAAAAACTGCCCGTTGCGGGTCCAGTGGAAAGCATAGGGCGGCGTGCCGCCGTTGATCGCCACCGAGATGGCGCCTGTGCCGGCATTGCCCACGTCGTTGAGCACCTGTAAAATATTCAGGGCAAGTGCTTGCGGCTGGTTGATCGTCAGCTGCCTGGTTTGCGAACAGCCAGCCGCATCGACCACTGTTACCGCGTAGTTGCCGGGGCACAAGTTGGTCGCTTTGTTGCTTTGCTGCCCATTATTCCATTTGAAGGAAAACGGTCCATAGCCGCCTGTGGTCAGTACCGTGGCTGTGCCGTCGCACCCGCCCGCGCAGTTCACATCTTCCGACAAAAGATTCAACTCGGGATCGTCCAGCACCGTGACGGTGAAACTGCATTGCGCCGCGTTGCCACCCGAATCTTCATAGCGGAAAAACTGGGTGGTCACTCCCTGCGGAAAGGCCGAACCGGAAGGCAGACCGCCCAACAGGCTGAGCTGCTGGAGATCTACCGTGCAATTGTCTTGCACCACGGGCTGATTGTACGCTACGGTCGGCGCGCAGTACGAGGTGGTGATGTTCGCGGGGCAATTCAGGGTCGGGGGGATGTTATCATCGGCCTCAATCAAGACCGGCTGCACCTGGCTGCACCCATGAGCATCCGTCACGGTAGCCGAATAGGCGCCGGCGCACAAGCTCAGGGCGGCGTTGCCCGACTGACCATTGCTCCAAAAGATTTGGAAAGGCGGTGTGCCGCCGCCAACGGTCAGGCTGCTGCTGCCATCGCAGGTATTGTCGCAACTGGCCGGGCTTCTTGTGGCCACAATTTCAAACGAACCGTTATTGGCGCTCCCAATGGTAAACGGCAAAACGGTGGAGCAGCCATAACTGTCGGTCAGGCTAACCGAATAACTGCCCGTGCAAAGGTTGCTGGCCAGGTTTCCGGTCTGCCCATTGCTCCAGCGCACCAGATCGGGCGTGTTTCCCGAAGAGATAAACACCGCGGAACCGTCGCAAGTGCCCGAACAGGCAGCCGGGATCGGTGTTACGGAACCCGCGGGTGGTCCGGCTACCTGCACTTCAAAGCTACAGATGGCGGTATTGCCGCTGGCATCCGTGCAGGAAAAAATCTGGATGGTTTTGCCCGCCGGGAATACGGATCCGGAAGGTAAACCAGCGGTCTGTTGGATCAGGCTGGTGTTGATCGTGCAATTGTCGGTCACCGTCGGTTGGCTGAACTGGACCGTAGCGGCACAGGAGCCGACAGCAATATTGGCCGGGCATACCAGGTTGGGCGCTATGTTGTCGGTGATGGTTACGGTAGCGGTGCCGGATTTGGTGTTGCCGTTTACGTCTGTCGCCGTGAGTGTTACCGTGCGGGCGCCAAGTTGGGTGCAATTAAAGGTCGTCGGCGTGATGCTCCAGGAGGCGATGGAACATTCGGCATCGAAACTGCCGTTGTCAAACATGGCAGCTGTCACCGTCACACTGCCGTTGGTATTCAGCGAGGCGGTGGCATTTTTCAGGATCAACTGGGGTGGGTTTTGGTCGGTAATTACAATTTGCCCGCTCTTGTTTTTGGTGCAGCCTTTGCTGTCCGTCACCGTAACGGTGTAGGCGCCCGGGCCGAGCCCTGTGATCGATGCCGTGGTTTTATTGTTCGACCAGAGGTAGGTGTACGGCGCCGTGCCGCCGGCTACGCCGATCGTCAGAGCGCCGGTGGTCGATGTCGGACAGAGCACATTTTCCTGGAAGGCAAAATTCAGGTCTAGCGCAGCCGGACTGGTGATCACCGTATTCAGCACCAGCGTGCAACTGGCCCCGTCGGTGACGGTGACGGTATAGGTGGCCGGCGCCAGATTGGAAATTGTTTTGGTTTGGGCATTGTTCGACCAGGCGTAGCTAACCGGGTTTTGGCTGCTGTTCAGGTTGACCGTGGCGGTGCCATTGGCTGCGCCAAAACAGCTGACCGGTGTATTGGCAATGGAGCCGGTAAGGGCGCAGTTGACGGCATTGACCTGGGCCGTTTTTACTGCGGTACAGCCCTTGCTGTCGGTTACCGTGACGGTATAAGTGCCGGGCGCCAGGCCGGTAATGACGGACGTGACCTGCCCGGTGTTCCATTTTACGGAATAAGGCGCTGTACCGCCGGAATAGGAAACCGTAGCTGTGCCGTTGTTTACACCGAAAATAGTTTGCGGGGTTGAACTGGTGTTGGCCACCAGCACTGCCGGCTGGTTGATGAGTACACTGACCGTGTTGGAGCAGTTCTGGCTGTCGTTGACGGTAACGGTGTAGAGCCCGGCACTGAGCCCGGTAGCTGTAGCACCCGTTTGCCCGTTCGACCATCCGAACGTGTACGGTCCGTTTCCGCCTCCGGCAATGGCGGTGGCGGATCCGGTAGCCGTGCCGTTGCAGGCTACATGGACCACCGAACCGAGTGTGGCGGTAACCGGGGGCGCCTGGGTCACTTCGACACTGTCTACAGCGGTGCAACCGTTTTGGTTATTCGTCACCTGAAGGGTATAAGTGCCTACAGCATTCACCCGGGGATACAGGTTGATAGAGCCGGATAGAATGTTGCCATCATAGGTTGTCCAGAGATAACTAAAACTGCCTATGGTGGAGGAGCCAAATCCACTCAAAATGATGGGGGTATTGTTGCAATTCAGCATTTGCGGCTCACCGGCATAGGCAATCGGTGGCTGGGTGTTGTCGATCACGGGCACCTGTATGGCCACTGTACAGCCACTGGAGGGGTGGGTGGCCACTACCGTGTAAATTCCGGGTACGGTCACTGCCGGGCTTCCTCCGGTAGCGGTAAACCCGCCCGGGCCCGTCCAGCTAAACGTAGCGCCCGGTGTAAATGCGGTAGCATTCGGGTAAGCCACCGGATTGGCACAGGTGATGGTAGCGTTTGCTGTTAAAACTACCGGTGTTGCTGAATTGAAACTTATCGAAACGCTGACGGATTTGGTACATCCGTTTGCCGGGTTGGTTGCCACAACGGTATACACCCCTGCCGTGTTTATTGTCGGGTTTTGAACAGTAGTCATAAACCCGTTCGGGCCGGTCCACTTGAACGTCAGACCCGGGGTGCTGGTGTTGGCATACAGGGTGGTGCTGGGCATGGCGCAACTCAGGTTGTTTGCGATTACCGACACATCGGGTTGCAGTTTGTTTTGGAGAACGGTGATGGTGGTTGTGGCCGAGCAGCCGTTTTGTGGGTTGGTTGCCTGCAAGGTATAAACACCCGGAGTGCTTACGCTGACGAGTAAATTGTTTGAAGAAAACCCGTTTGGGCCGGTCCACAACAGTTGCATGCCGCTGGGCTGTACACTACCGGTTAGCGTGACCTGTGGCGAGGCACAGGTGATTTGTCCACTGACGGTAGCCGAAACAGTCGGCGGGGTAGTGCTGCCGGTAACGCTGATCGTTTTTGATGCCGAGCAGCCGTTTTGCGGGTTGGTCGTGATGAGGGTGTACAAACCTGGTGTGTTCACCGATACTTGCATGCCGGTGCTGTTGAAGTTGCCCGGTCCGGTCCATTGAAAAACGGCATTGCCTACGTTCGACCAACCGAGTAAAAATACACTGGGCGAAGCGCAGGAAATAGCGCCGCTGGCGCTGGCTGTTGTTGCCGGATGTATGGTATCCAGCGCTACCGTAGCCGTAGCAATGGTAAAGCAGCCGGTGATGGTATCGGTAACCGTCAGCAAATAATTGCCGCCAGATGAAACAGCCGGGTGTAGCAGGTTGCTTTGAAAATTGTTGGGGCCCTGCCAGTTGTACATGGTGTTGAGCGTGTCGATACTGGCTGCAAGTACGATGCTGTTTACCGCACAAGTCAGGGTGCCGCCGCCGACTGTTGCTGCAGGCGCCTGATACAAGCTGCCGACGGTGGTGGCATCGCTGGCGGTGCAGCCATTGATGGTGTTGGTGATGGTCAGCACGTAGGTGCCGGTATGGTTGGTGGTGGGGGTGAGGGTGTTGGCGCCGGCACTGATGATGCCGCCGTCCTCCGCTGTCCACAACTGGCTGAATTGGGCGCCGGTTGATCCGCTTCCCTGGAGTTGGATAGCAGCATTGGAGCACAACACGGTTACCGGAGCGCCGGCATTGGCTGTTGGTGGTGTCAGGTTTTGGGTGATGTTGCTATTCAGGCTTGCAGTACAACTATTGGCGTCGGTCAACAGCAAACTGTAATTGCCAACCGCCAATGGGCTTGCAGTCGGGCCGGTATCACCATTGCTCCAGGTATACTGGTAGGGTGGGGTGCCGCCGGAAGCTGCTGCGGTAAGCATGCCGAACGGTTGCAGGCAAGTGATGTGTTGGATAAAAGTAAGTGCGACGTTTAAGGCCGGGGGTTCATTGATCGTCAGGTTTTCCAGGATCGTTTCTTCATTGTTAGCGTCGATGACTGTCACGGAATATGTCCCGGCAGCCACATCGGTCAGGTCCATTTCTTTTTGTCCATTGCTCCACAAAAAAGTAAACGGAGCCTGCCCCTGAACGGCCAGGTATATAGCGCCATCAGTTCCGCCATTGCAGGAAACATGATTGATGGATTCGATTTCTACAGTTGGGGATTGGTTGGTGGTGTGGAATGGCCTCTTGGCGGATGAGTTTTGCAAAACGCAAAGACCCAACAGGATGGTTAAAAGAATACGCATGTGCAGAGTATAGATTTTAGAAAACACTGAATTTTAGCTCACATGGTAAATTCCATGCCCGAAATCCGGGTTTTCTTAAACTCCGCTTAAGCGTATATTAAAATCACATTAAGTCCCGCCTATTTAGCCTTCAACTGCACCGCCAACGCTTCCACCGTACGGCCGCTTTTCTTTGTCGAGCCGCACCATTTGCCGTTTTTAGCCTTGGCCAGTGTTTTGCGGCCTTTCAGGCGGGCACTGTACAGGATGTCATATTTCCCGGCCTCGCTGCCTTCCAGGCTGATGGCAAAACCCATGATACGCCGGCGTTTGTTGGTTGTACCGACGAAAGCGCCCGCTGTCCGGCTTTCGATAATGCCCTCGGAAGAGGTGTTCACCTGGCAATACAGGTTGAGTTTGGTGGAAGCCGATTTTAAACCCAAACTGAATCCGAGTACGCGTTTTATTGGCTTGAAATCAGCACCGATCAACACACCGGGATTCAGAATGACTGCTGCACCCGATTGAAATTGTACGGTACCTTCCAGCACTATGGCACCACTGCTTGTCGCGGGCTGGGCTGCTTTTTTTGCATTTTCGACAGCCAGCCCGGCGTTAATCCGACCATAGCCATACAGGGTGCTGTGCCCGTTATTATCGTAGCTGCCGTTTGTTTTATCGATCGGCACACAGGATTTCCGGATAATTTCTTTCACATCTGCCGGGCTCAGGTCGGGATTGACGGAGAGCATCAACGCGACCACACCGGCCATCCCCGGGCAGGCTGCCGAGGTGCCGCCAAACGTGTTGACGTAATTGTCGGAAGTGTAGCCGGCGGCTCCCTGCCGATCGGTGGTGCGCAAGCCTTCGCTCAGCGGCGCCGGATGCTGAAACGCGCGCCAGCCATAGTCGGCGCTCGGGAAACTTACCCATATCGCCTTACCGAAGTCGCTGTACACGCAGCGTTTGCCGGTGTCGTTGCAGGCTGCCACGGCGATAACGCCCGGATAACTGGCATAGCCGTCGTTGGCGGTGTCTTCGTTGCCATTGCCTGCGGCAAACAGGATAACCGCGCCCTTGCCGTTGCGGCCTTTTTTAAGCACATATTCCATGGCGAGGCGGGTGCTGTCGGGCAGCCCGGTAAAACGGTTGTGTACCGAATCCATGGGATTCCACCATTCGCCGTCAGTTGGGCCCCAGGAGCAAGAAATGACATCGGCGCCGTGGTCGGCGGCCCACACAAAGGCGTTGGCTTCGGCCATACTGCCCAGGCCACTGCGCAGGCGGATGGGCATGAGTTGGGCTTCCGGCGCTGTACCGGAAGCGCCACCGGGGAGTCCGGCCGCACAGGCCACACCGGCACAGGCAGTACCGTGGTTGTCATCGTCTACTTTAGGGCTGGGGTCTTTGCTGTTTTGCGTGGCGTCGAGCGGATGCACGATCCGGCCGGCGAATTCTGGATGGCTGAGGTCGATGCCGTCGTCGATCACAGCGATGGTCATGCCCTTGCCTCGGCTGTATCCCCAGGCTTTTTCGATGTTGATGTGCTCGTTTACCGTTTTCCCGTTGATGGTCGTTTGGGCTAGATGCCATTGCAGGGCGTGGACACCCTTGAAGCGGCGTTCCTGCACAATTTCAGGGTGGCAATATTCCACCTGTTTTTCCTCAAGCAGTTTTTCGGCAATATTGAACACTTCCAAACCGGTACCCTCCGTGGCTTCCACGAAGTAGGCATTGGCAGCAAATGGCAGTTTGCTCTTGATCTTGAGCTGGTATTTTTCAATAATGGCCAGACAATCTTTTTCCGACGTTTTGTCCTGGAATTTGACAAAGAAGTTCTCGGTGTACAGCATCACTTCGCCGCTGTCGGCATCCTGAAGCACGCGTCCGGCAAAACGGATGTTTTCATCCTGTTTGAGCGTAGCCCGCGCGGCGTCGCGCTCGCGGGTACTGCCGCCGGTGGATTCAAGGTCGCCCTTGGGCTCGACACGGCGCACGGTGATGCCCGCTTCCGGGAATGCTGCTACTTCTTTGGTTTCGTCGATGATTTCGCGGCTGCTGCGGCTGAGCGACACCTTGTTGATTTCCTTGTTGCCTTTGGTGCGGATAGCGACCATGTCGGGGCTTTCAACCAGTTGGATGGTTTTGCCTTTTTTGCCACCGAATTTTACCTTGTACATAGTTTGATATTGGATTTCGAGTATGTTGGATAGTTGTGGAGAAACGGCTTCGGGTTTTGCTGAATATAACGGAGGCTTTAAGTTGGTATTTTTTATAGTGATGCCCAAATTTATAACAGGCTTAAGGCTAATTACGAATAAAATGCTTCCGGGTATTCAACCATCCCGTGCACGCCATCCAAGCCGTTTTCAGTTAATGCAAACACCATGCAATTTTCTTCCGGCACTTCAAATGGGAGTTTTATCCCGTATTTGCTCGTAGGCTGGTAGCCAAACCTGGGGTAATAATCTGCGTGGCCAAGTAAAATGATCGACTTAAAACCCAAATCCTTTGCCCTTTTGTGGGCTTCCAGGATCAATTTTGCTCCGACGCCTTTTCGCTGGAAAGCCGGCTTTACCGAAACAGGAGCCAGCGCCAGGGAGTCAAAAACCTGATCCCCGTTTTTTATCGTTATCCGGGTCAGCAAAATATGCCCGATTAATGCATGATTGTGTTCGGCAACGAGGGAAAGCCCGGGCACAAATGCCGGTGATTTCCGCAGGCGTTCCACCAGGAACTGTTCGCTGTGGTCGCTGAATTCCATCGTCTTAAACGCTTCCTCAACGACTTGAAAGACGGCTACATGATCGACGCTATTTTCTTCGCGTATGGTTATTCCCATCTTGGCCGGTTTTTTAAAGCATCATGAGTTTTAGATAGTTAAAGAATATTCGACCTCTCTACCGGCGTGCGTTGGGGGGTGTATAATGGATGGGCGGTCAGACGACTTTGAGTCGTCAGACCGCAGCGAGAACCTCGTCTGACGACTCAAAGTCGTCTGACGAGTATAACTTGCCCAAAAATTTAAACAGCTTCATGCTAAAAGTTTCCACCAAATGGATTCTTCCGTGGTTTTTGTTTGGGTAAATTTATTTTTTTCCAGAATGCGCTGCGAAGCAATATTGTCCAAATTTGTTTCAGCCAAAATGGCCGTCACCCCGGGCTGAGCAAATGCCCAGGCGGCAATTGCCTGAACAGCCTCCGTCATGTACCCTTGCCCCCGGAAGGCGTCGTAGGTTCCGTAGCCTAGCTCGATTTCCCCGTGCTCGTTGGGTGCGCCCTTGAAGCAAAGATCCGCTACCATTTGATTTTGTGCTTTGTCCACAATAGTCCAGATCGTACAGAACAAGTAGTTTTTGGAAGGGTCGGCCACCGCAGGCAGGAGGGTTTGGTGAATGGCCTTGTTCAGCCTTGGTGATATCGTGCGCGGAATTTTCTCCAAACCAAGGGCGGTTTCCAATTGAAAATCCGGCTGCAGGTAAGCCAGCAGTTGGTCATAATTGAGCGGGATAAGCCGCAGGCGGGCGCTTTCGAGGTGCATGTTGCCGATTAAGTTGAGCGCATTACAAGATGCCTTCTTTGACAAAAACCTCCACTCGCGTGCCCGCAGCTTGCCCGGCAGTATCGTACAGGTCGGTAAACTGCACCGGCGACACCCCGTTCTCCTGCTGGTTGTGCTGGCGGAGGCGAGATTCGGTGATCTTCAGACCCTGGGATTGGCGTTTGCGGGTGTGGTGACTGGAGTTGGCGGCCGCAGCAGCGCGGCCGATGCCGTCGTCTTCGATCGTGCAGCGGATGTGTTCGCCGTCTTTCCGGATATTGATCCGCAAGTGGCCGGCGCCTTTTTTGGGCATAAGACCGTGCCAGATCGCGTTTTCAATATAGGGTTGAAAAATCAACGGCGGCACCATGGCATCGTCGGGTTCCAGTGCCGGATCAATGCTGATTTCATATTCAAACCGTTGGTCAAAGCGCATGGCCTCCATGTCGAGGTAGAGCTGGAGCGCTTCCAGTTCCTGCGTGAGTGAAATCTGCGCACTCCTGGAATGCTCCAGGATCAGGCGCACCAGCCGGGAAAATTTGGCGATATACCGCGACGCATCCGCAGGCTGATTTTTGATGATGTACCAGTTGATGGAGTTCAGGCAGTTGAACAGGAAGTGCGGATTCATCTGTGCGCGCAGGGCAGTCAGCTGCGATTCGGCGAGGTTGCGGTTCAACTCGCGCAACTGCCGCTCCTTTTCCTGCACCAGTTCTTCCGCACGGGCACTTGCAATTTTATCCGAGCACAATGCAGCGATAGTTTTCAGGGTTTGCACATGGTATTGGGTGAAAAAGCCGCGCCGGCTGTGCTCTGAATCGATCACGCCAATCACCTGACCATCGTGCAAAATGGGCACAGCCAGTTCGGAAAGCCGGGCCTGATCGTCGACGATGTAGCGCCGGTCGAGCCGGGTGTCGGGCACGAGCTCAGGCAGGCCCTTGAGCGCTGCCGCCCCGACGATGCCCTGCCCGAGCGGGATACGCAGGGGATCGTTCAGGTGGTAGGGCTCCGGCCCTTTCAAGCCGTATGCCGCCTCCTGCACCAGGGTTTCGCCGGATTCGTCCAACAGGTAAATGACGCAATCTTCCAGTCCCAGGCGGGCGATACATTTGTGCGAAAGGTCCCACAGAATATCCCGTACGCTGGCTTTCTGATAGTCTGCGTTTGCAAAATATTCCACCGTGCGCTGGGTTTTCAAAGTGCGTTTGCGTTGTTGCCAGGCTATGAAAATGCCGTAGGTAAGTGCGCAAAGCAATACCAGGGCGCCCAGGCGAAACCACCAGGTTTGCCAGTATGGCGGCTGAATGATGATACGGATCGTTTTTACCTGTGTCGACCAGATGCCGTGTTTATTCGCTGCTTTCACCCGCAGGGTGTAGGCGCCTGCCGGCAAATTGGTGTAGCTGATGTAGTTCCGGGTGCCGCTGTACACCCAGTTTTGGTCGTAACCTTCCAGTTGGTAGGCAAAACTGGTGCGGGCCTTCTCCCCAAAATTGAGCGCGCCAAGTTCGAAGGAAAAGTGATTCTGGTTGTGCGCCAGGGTAATCGCGGGCATGCGGTCAATCTGGAAAGGCAATTCAATTTCAGCATCAAAAACGCGAAAACGCTTGAGGTAGGGTACCGGCGGTGCGCTGGAATGGAGCACAGAATCGGGGTGAAACAATTGAATGCCCCGGTGTGCCCCGCTGGCAATACGACCGTCGGGAAGGCGGATCATGGCGCCGATCTTGGCGTACATCCCGTCGCGATTGTCGTAGTTTACAAAAGCCCGGGTAGTAGTGTCCAGGATCGCCAGTCCGCTTTGAACACCCAGCCATACCTTGCCCTGGTCGCAGAGTACAAATTGATAGACCAAATTACCCCCCGGCACGCCATTGTTGTAATATGCATCAAACCAGGGATGCTCCGGGTCGGCTTTGTGCAGGCGGAGTAAGCCTCCTCCGAGCGTGGAAATCCAAAGGTGGCCGGCAGCGTCAATCGCCAGGCAGGTTATTTGGTCGTTGGTCAGGCCAGTTGGCGGGCGCTGTTGGTGGTTGAAATACCAGGATTTTCCCGTTTTCAGTTGAATAGCAGACAAGCCCAGTTCGTGCCCGATCCACAGGCGCCCCTGCTCGTCCGCCAACAGGCAGTTTATGGTGCTTGCCGAAGTAAGGCCAGCTTCCCGGAGGCGGAAGATTTGGTTTGAGCGGGTATCCAGCCGGAATAGTCCCCGGCCTTTGGTGCCGATCCACAAGTGCTGCCCCTGCCAGGCGAGGGCGCCGATTTGCGCGTCGCGCAAACTATCGAATTCGGGACTGGAATTTGTGAAGCGTTGAATTTGCCGCGCACCCCTGTCGAGGTACAACAAACCCGTGTCGGAACCGATCCAGCAGCGGCCGGTTTTATCAAAACACAAAGCGCTCATCAGCACATCCGTAGATTCTAAGCCTTCGGGTTTGCGATAGGGAAACGCCTCGATCCGGTTTTTTTTCAAGGCGTAAACCAGCAGGCCGTTGCCGCGCAGGGTGCCGATGTACAGGGATTGTTTGTCGGGCGAAATAGCGTACGCCCGCTGCCAGTTGTTTTTGTCCAATTGCGGATTCAGGTCCGGAAAAGATAAAAACCCCCAATTGCTGGCGTGCTTGGTCAGGCGGAGCAGTCCGGTTTGGTAGGCCAGCCAAAAATCGCCGGCACGCGTCGATTGCGCACAGAGAAACCCGTAGGGCCGGCCGTTTGGTTGGTATACTCCGATACGCAAAAATTCCAGGGTTTGCGTTTCCCAGTTTAATTTCCAGGTATCGTCGGCATAGGTAAGTACGAGCAGATTGTGTTCGTCCAGCGCACAAATATCTTTGATCGTGTTGGCGTACAGCAGGGGCGGAGATGCTTCCGGCTTTTTTAAAATGCGCCATTGCCCGGTAGTCGGATCGAGCCTGCACAGCCCGGTGGATTCACTGCCGGACCATATGGCGCCGGAGGGGTCCATGAATAGTTCCAGGTCTACCGGCCGGTACCAAAACTCAATATTTTGATCGAAGGGGAACAAGGTGAATGCCCGGCGTTTTTTATCAAACCGATACACGCCGAAGCGGCTGCCAACCCACAAAATATCCGGGTTGTTCCGGTCGGCAATGATTTCACCCAGTGGCCCTGCAGCGGCGCGATCGGACACCGATTCGTCGGGGATGTCGGGTTGGAAGCGCTGAAATTGATTTGCGCTGGCGCCGGGTGGCAGGTAGTGGAGGGTAAATTTGTTGGTGCCTACCCAGAGGCCGCCGTTTGCGTCTTCGTACAGGTCTGCTATGTCGTTACTGATGAGCGCCGAGGTGTCGGTTTGGTCGGCGGTAAAGTTGGTCGCGCGTTCATTGCGCAGGTCGAGGAAACTAAGTCCACTGGTGCTGCTGGCGATCCATAGCGCTTCGGTCCGATGGCTTTTTTTAATTTGAACATAGGGGCCTGGTACAAGGCTTGTGGAGTCGTTGGGTCGGTTGGAAAAAATTTCCAGGGCATTGCCGTCGTATTTAAGCAGGCCCGATACGCTGCCCAACCACAGAAATCCGCGATCATCTTCGGCCATGCAGGTAATCCCGGTCAGGGGTGTTTCGCCCACTTCGGTCAGTATCACCCGCCGGTAGGGCAGGCCCTGCGCTTCCAACACCCGGAGGCCCGGTAGGAGAAGCAGAAAAAGCGGAAGGAGCAGGCGGGCAGCCATATCAGTTCAGGTTTCGCCCCTGAAGGGCGGCTCTAACCTCATCTTTTCGGCGCCGGGCCACTTCAATTTCTGTTTTGTCGTGCAGGCGGATGAAGTCTTTGCCTAAAAAATTGTCGATAAAATCGAGGTTGACCAAATGTGATTTGTGCACACGCAAAAAGCCCTGCGTGTTGAGCAGTGTTTCGTACTCGCCCAGGGTTTTGGACGAAATGAAGCGGCGTTGTCCGGTCAGGTGAAACACGGTGTAATTGCGGTCGGCCTGGCACCGAATGATTTCAGGTGTACGAAAAAAGTAGGTGCCGTCGGCTGTTGGGATGGCCAGTTTAAATTCATTTTCCTGCGGGGCCAGCAGGTTGTCCACAAAATTGCGGTACAGGTCGCGTTGCCCGGGTCGGTCTTTCCGGTTTTTCAGGTGTTGATCCACAGCGTTGCGCAGTTCATCCGGGTCGATGGGTTTCAGCAGGTAATCCAGCGCGCTGAAGCGGATGGCTTTGATGGCAAACTGGTCGTGCGCGGTGGTGAAGATGACGTCAAAATTCCAGTCGGTCAGGGAAGTCAGCAAGTCAAAACCGTCTTGCTGAGGCATTACAATATCGAGAAACACCAAATCGGGTTGGAAGGTCTGGATGTGCTGTAAGGCTTCCGGTACATTGGCGGCAGTCCTGATCTGCGTAATTTCCGGGACGAAATTTTGAATATGAAAAAGCAAAATTTCGCGGGCTTTTTCTTCGTCGTCGACAAGGAGTGCTTTCAGCATATAGGACGTCTCGACTGGTTTGGCAAGTCAAGGCGCCTAAAATTAGGTCTTACGTTGAATATGGCAAAGCAGACCTGTTGTGAATGCCGGGGTTGGCAGGTACTTTTCAAATTAAACTTTTCAAATTAAACTTTTGACTTTTTGAGAAGCACGCTGGTTTGGGAAGCTTCCTTTATGTCAAATTTGAAAAGAAAAATTTGAACTTTGAAAAGTTGTACACCCCCTCAATGCTGTAATCCGAATCCAATCCGCAGGCCGGCACAAATTGCCTGACCTGCGGAGGATGCACTCGAACACAATTTTAGAAGTCGCTGCTACCAAAGCGGTAGGAAGCAAAAATCTGGTAGGTGCGTTGGCGGGATTTGTCCCAGTCGGCAAAAACTTTGCTCAGGCCCCAGTTTACGCGCGCACCTACGCCAATATTCGGGGTGATCAGGTATTCGGCGCCGGCTACCAGGCCGAAATTCATGTTTTTGAAGTCGTCTTTGTTGTCGTAGGATTCTTTGATGTCGCCGTCGTTGTATTTCATTTTAGCGCTCATCAGCATCCCGATTTGTGCACCGGCGTGCACGCTCAGGCGGTTCCACACCTGGTATTTGGCGATTACCGGAAGTTGGAGGCTCATGTTGCGCTGTTTGTACTCGTCGGATTCCGAATCATTGATTCCTTCAGCGGAAAACAACAGCTCGGCCTGGAGGTGCAAGCGGTCGAGGAGGGGCATTTCCACAAAACCGCCGGCGTGGTAAAGCAAGGCATTTTTTCCGTCGTTCACGTGGGTAGTGTTGATCAATTGGGCGCCGGCTTTTACGCCGAAATTCAGGTTTTGCGCCTGGAGGGCGCCAATCAGGAAAAGGGAAAGCAGGGAAAGCAGGATGGTGTTTTTCATTGTGTTGCAATTTGAATTGTTTAACGAATTGGGTTTGCAACGGAGGGAAGTGTTTGTTTTTTGTTCCGTTGTTGGCACAAAAGTGCGGGCGCCGGGAAGCGCCTTCCAAATCCGTTGATTCAACGGCAATGTTGTTTATCCTGCGGTAAAAAGTAGGTCCTTCCGGGCAGGTTCTTATTCGCAGATCTCATCCAGCCACTGCTGGTCAATTTTTCCCTGTTCACCAATGTGAAACACCGCCCCAACCGGGCAACCATTGGGCCCGGTAGAATCGATCAGGTAACGATAGTCGAAGCCAAAATCGATCGGCTCGCCCAGGATGTTTTTTACAAGGGCAGTATCGGCGCCGGCAGGTAGCCGGTCGACAACCAGTTGCAGGCTGGCAAAGTCCCGGTATGCCTGGTAATGCCGGCCGTATTGCTTCAGCCGGTGCATGGCACAGGAGGCCAGCAAGAGTACGCCAAGGAGTACAAGAAAGGGTGGACGCAGCATAGGCTATTTTTTCAAAACCAGGACCAGGTATTCCCAGGGCTGGAGGTTGAACACATCGTCGCCGGCGAGGCTGCGGGTTGTGCAACGCATATTTTTTTTATAGAAAATTATAGTTTTTATGCGATGTCGTACTCGTCCTACGACTTCTACGAACCAAAAATAATCGAATCCAGATGTCTCCCCCGCAGAGCGGGGTCGACATGACAAGTCGAAATGACAAGATTAGTATTCAATCAGATTTCTCGCTTCGCTCGAAATTTTACCGGCGCCCTGCCGCAATTTCGAGCGTAGCGAGAAATCTGGTAAAATTTAGTTTTAAAAATAAAAGGCTGTCATGTCGACCCCGCCCTGCGGGGGAGACATCTGAATTAACAGCTCATTTCCCGGTATATACGTGAAACTATACAAGTCCTCGCAGGACGAATAGAAAGTTCAAATCTTAATCCCCTGCGTCGTAAATGAAATTCCCTGTTGACCTGTCGTTGAGATCATCACGGCCTCAAAAAAGGGTTCGAGGTTTTTGTTTCGGGTCGCCCAGTCGAAAATGAAATTACCGCCGGTGCCACCATGTTTATCAATCTCATTGATCACGATTTCGACGGTTTCCATAGGTTTTATAAAAATAGGGAAGTCGAAATACGTCCGAATCAGGTCGCCATTGGTGTTGTAATAGTCGGCTCGTTTGATGAACACCGAATCGGTGGCGCTGATGTTGCGCAGGCTCACGGTTACGGTGAGCCCATAGGTGCGGTGCTCGGAGTGTTCATAAATTTCGGAATACACCGACAGATAGGTGGAGCCGGAGTGGAGGCTGTCGGCGGAATTCAACGTGACGCTCCGTTTTTTCCAGTTGACCGGGTTCATGGAGCTGGGCTCCGGGGCCGGCTCACATGCGCTGAGTGTGGCGAGCAACAGGAGGATAAATGTGCAATTCTTCATCGGCTCGGTTCTTTTTGTTGGTGAAAATACGACATGGTTTTATGTACGGTGGAAGTGCAAAAAGGCACGGAGATTTCCCGGTCGGGTTATTAAATCTCCGTGCCTTTGAACCTTTTAATCTGGCAGGTATATTCGAGTTGGTTGCTGGTGCGCTCTACCCTTTAACATCCTCCTCCTCGTCCGGTTCAGCGTCCTTGCGTTTGGTGCTTTCAAAGAGCCCCGAACCCGGCTTGGTGAGGATGGGCGCCGGGTTTGTGGCAGGTACCGTGGTGGAAGCGGTGGTTGCGCTGGTGGAGCCTTGCCGGAAGCTAACCAGTTGGCGCAGGAGGTCGAACCAGAATTTGGCGCCCAGTGAAACCGCCAACGCGGTGGTGAGCCAGCCAAAAATTTTATACAACCACCACTGTGTTTTCTCCTCCGGCGTTGGCCATTTCACGTATTCCCAACCCAGGCCCAGGGGCGAGCGAATGGCGGCGATATTTTGATTGAGCAGGGTATCCAGCCGACCCTTGGCTTCGTAGAAATTGGGGTTGGCCACCACACTGTCTGTTGGAGCGGGCGCCGCATGTGTTTCCACAAATTGGGTGGCGGAGTTGGCAAGGTATTCGCGCAAAGGCGCATTGGTCGAGAGGTTGGTGTAGATATCGATTACGTCGACGTTGAAGCCCACGGCGATGGTCATGCCCACCCAAAACAGCCACACGCGCACGCTGTTGACGTACCATTCGGAGGCGCGCTCCATCACCTCGTTGAACCATTCTTCCACTTTGGCCCGGAACGTTGCAATGTCGCCCTGCGATTCCCGGTACAGGTAACTGAGCACGTCTTTCAGTTTGCCGTCGGGCAATTGGGAAATAGCCGCTTGCGCGTCGCCGGTGTTATTTGTTTGCAAAATATCCATCAAAATGCCTGTGAACGTGCCGGGCCGGATGTACGACGGTGGCAGCGTACCCTTGCGCAAAAAGCGGAACAGGTTGGCTTTTTCGCTGAGTTGCTTGTAGTAGGGGTGGCTGGTGAAAACATTGGTTTCGCTATCGCCCAGCATGGATTTTATGGCGTTGATCAGGTTTTTGCCCCGCAGGGTGAGCAAACCGGCAAGCATTTCCATGATGGTGGTAGCCAGCAGGCTGAATAAAAGCAGGATGAAAACGATACCGATGACAATGGAGAGGAGATTGAGCATAGGTGTGGGATGTTGAATTTGGAAAAAGGATCGGAAGCCAAAAATGCGGGATTTCCCCCGGAATTATACCGGGCGATGGCGTTTATTTTCCGTAAATCAGGTGCACAGGTCACTTTACTGGTAACAGGAATGCTGTTTCAAATTCGGGTTCACATCCAACTCCCGCTGCGGTATGGGTAAGCGAAGGCGACAGGTATCATACCCCAATCCCTGAACCGGGCGCTGCAGCCGCATCTGGTCGTGGAAAAAATTGCCCTCGAAGGCTAGCTCAATCCGACGCTCCCGGATGATCGCCTCGATCAGGCTGTTGGCATCCGGAAAATCGCCCGTTTTATATTCAATAAATCCGGCTCCCCCCGGCACAAGTTGTTTGCCGGCATCCACTACCCGGATTGCACGGCGGCGCACCCGGTTGAGCAATTCCACACTTTCGGTGTTGCTACCCTGCAGCCGTGCCAGCGCCTCGGCACGCAACAACAGGATTTCGGCAAAGCGCACCATGGGAATGTCGTCAGACTCCTCCTGAACCTGCTCAAATTTATTCGTCCGCCAACCAACAACGCCATCTTGCACAAGCAGCGGATGTGTCACCAAATAACCGGTGTCTGTGCGCAGGTCCACCGCCGTATAACCTGCCTGGCCAAGTGCATTTTGCTGGGCAGGGCTTATGATTTCCTGTTGGGCCTGCAGGTAATCAGCCGTTGCAAACGTCTGGTTGCCACCTCCCAAACCAAACACCGTGGACAGGCCGCCATTGGGATCCTCCGGCGAACAAGGGAGTGTCCAGATTTCTTCCGTGTTTCCTTCCGTTGTGAAAAAGTCTTGCGGACTATCCGTCAGGTCAAATGCGCTGGAAAGCATGGCTTCCGTGTAGCTTGCAGCATCGGAATAGCGACCTTCCTGGAAGGCCATGCGTGCCAGGAAGGCGCGTGCAGCATGTTGCCCGGGCCTGCCTGTGCTGTTGTATTCCGGCAGGAGTGGTAGTGCCGCTGCCAGGTCGCGGTTGATTTGTTCATAAACTTTAACCACCGATGCTTGCTCCGGAAACTGAAAATCTTCTTTTTTCAACACAGGGTTAAGCATCAGTGGAACACCGGGCTGTTGTCCGGCGTTGAGGCCAATGGGCAAGGCAAACAAGCGCACCAGATCGAAGTACAGCAGCCCGCGTAAAAACAGGGCTTCGCCTTCAATCCGGTTAGCCTGGCTGTTGCTGAGTGCAGCATCGGAATTGCGGATACCGGGCAAAAATGCCAAAACGGCGTTGAGTTGGTTGATTGCCGCGTAGGCCGTCAGCCAGCTGTTTTCAGCATACCAGTCTGTGGCAGTCATGTTCAGTGCAGAGACATACTCCAGCCCAAAAAAGCCACCGCCGTAAAACACAGCATTGCCGCCGATCAACTCGGGTAACACGATGAAGTTTCGTCCGTACAAATGGCCGTCCTGGCAGAGATCGTACACCCCGGTTAGGGCTTCCTCCAGGTCCTGACCGTTTTGAAAGGCTGCTTCAACAGGCAAGCTGGTTGATGACTGCGGGTCGTCCAGGAATTTGCTGCATCCGAACATACAGCAGGCTAAAATAGCGAGTAACAGGGCTCGTTGATGGATGGTGCTCATGATCTACGAATTAAAAATTAGCATTCAGGCCAAGGGTGTAGGTTCGGGCAGCCGGCAGATTGTAGCGCTGGGCGCCAAGTGCCGAGCTGTAGGAGGGGTAAAATTCGCCATCAGGGTCGAGGCCCTTGAAGGGGGTAAGGGTCAGCAGGTTTTGGGCGGCCAGGTAGAAGCGCAGGTTGGTATGGTCGCGTCTGGTGCCAGCCAACCGGTACCCCAGTTCCAGGTGGTTGAGCCGGATGAAGTCGGCCTTAGATAAGTACCGGGTGGAGGGCTGGGAACCGTTGACGGTGAACAAACGCGCCTGCGGTACATCGGTGTTGGGGTTTTCCGCCGTCCAGGCATTCAATTGCGTTTTGAGTTGGTTGAGCGTACCCGACATATTGGTTTCGTTGTACAGGGCATGCTCTTCGAGGTAAAGTTTATGCCCGGTTTTGAAATGAAAATGGGCCGTCAGGTCGAATTGCCTGTAGCGAAAAGATTGTGAAAAACCACCTGTGAAACCGGGGAGCGATTTACCCACAATTTGGCGGTTCGAGGCGGGAGCCACCGTGGTGGTATTGCCGGTAAGGTCGTAAAACAGCGCGTCTCCGTTGTTTGGATTTACACCGGCATATTTTACCAGAAAAAAACTGCCGACTGGGCTGCCGGTGCGGTACAGCATGCGCTGATTGAGCACAAAATCATCATCGAGGCCATCTCCGTTATTATCGGCCAATTCGAGAATACGGTTTTTAAGTGTCGCGCCGTTAAAGCGGATTTCCCAACTAAAGTGCTTCCTGCGCAACACAGCAAATTCGAGGCTTAATTCGAATCCCTGGTTGCGTATGGCGCCGGTGTTTTGGATCAGGGTGGTTACGCCGTTTGTGCCCGGTACCGGTGTTTCCAACAACAGATCTTTGGTGTCGCGAATGAAGTAATCCAAACTGCCTTGCAGGCGGTCTTGCCAAAGACTAAACTCCAGGCCGGCATTCCATTGCAGGCATTTTTCCCAGCCCAGCAAGTCATTTTCCAACGCAACGATGCGAAAACCCGACTGGCCGTTGTACACCGGCTCGAAGCTGACCTGGCTGCGGGCCAGAAAGTCGCTAATCGCTGAATTACCGCTCAGACCAATGCTGCTGCGGATTTTCAAAAAATTTACGGCTTTCACCTTGAAAAAATCTTCTTCAGAAATGATCCACCCGCCCGACAAGGCCGGAAAAAAGCCAAAACGCCGGTTTCGACCAAAGCGCGAAGAACCGTCGTACCGCGCCGAAAGGCCAAGTAAATACCGGTTTTTCAGGCTGTAATTGGCGCGGGTAAAGAAGCCGGCAAAGGCAGCATCGTTGGCCCAGCTTTCCTTGTAATCGATTTGTGCTGCAGAACCGATGTAGGACAGCTGATCATCGGCGAAGCCGGAAACGCTGATGTACGAGCCTTCAAGATTTTCCCGGCTGATCTGGGCGCCAACGGTCAGCTCGAGCCGGTGGCGGTTTTGCCAGTGTTTTCTCCAGCGGATCAGGTTGGTCCAGTTGTAGTTGAACAGTTGTTGGTGCAGTTGCCAGCCGCTTCCGGAGAAACCCTCCAGGGCATACCAGCGGGCAAATTCCTGTACCTGGGACGACTCGATGCCCAATTCGGTTCTGAAGTCGAGCCCTTCCAGGATCGACCAGTTCAGGAACAGGCTTGAAAGCAGTTGTGACGTGGTTGTTTTGATTGATCTGTTTTTTAAAACAGTGCCCGGGTTCCCGGCAAAACCGGCATAGCCGTTGGACGTACTGACTACCTCGCGGCGAAAATTGCCGTTGGCATCCAGTGCCTCCACATTGGGGTAATACCAGGCTGCCCACCCGAATGGCGAACCTGCCCATTGGTTGCCCGTGCGCCGGTCGACGGTGTGGCTGGGGTTGAGCAAAATTCCGGCACGCAGCCGTTTGCTGAGTCGTTGTTCAGTATTCACGCGCAGGCTGTACCGCTTGATCCCGGTGGTGATCAGGTAGCCGGCTTCATCGCGGTACGCAGCACCGATGTAATAGCGGTTGGCGGCAGTACCGCCGGATATGCCGGCATTGAATTCCTGGACAAAGCCGCGTTGCAGGATCAGGTCTTGCCAGTCGGTGTTCGGTTGCGCAGATGTGTCGTAGAGGATACCGGGGATGGTATCGCGCCCGGTATTCAGGGCTGCCTGGTTCCACAGCGTTGCGTATTCTTGCCCGTTAAGCAACTCCCGGCGTTTGCTGATCTCCGAAAAGCCGGCATAATAGTTCAGGTTTATCCGGGGCGGTTGTTCAAAACTACCGTTTTTGGTGGTGATCAGAACTACACCGTTGGACGCCCGAGCCCCGTAAATAGCCGTTGCAGCGGCGTCTTTAAGTACGGTGACCGAGGCAATATCACCAGGGTTCAGACCAAGATATGCGTTTGTAAGAAACCCCAGTGATTCCACGCCGGCGAGCCCCGTGAGGGTGAGGCCATCAATAACAATAAGTGGTTGGTTGTTAGCGCTTATGGAGCCGACTCCCCGAATGCGCAGGATGGATTCGGCATCCGGTCCGCCCGAGCCGTTGGTAATTGCCACGCCAGGCAGTTGCCCCTGTAATGCGCGCTGGAAAACCGGTGCCGAAACATTGTCAAATACCTCCGATCCAACAGCGGCAATAGCACCGGTGAGCAATTGTTTTTCCTGCGTACCAAAACCGACCACCACTACTTCACCCAGCATGTCGGATGCTTCCTGCAACACTACTTCCAGGGTCGTACGGCCGGCCAGGGGCAATTCATGCGGAGTGAAACCTAACAAGGTAAAAACAAGGGTGTCGTAGGCTGTTAAAACTGTTAGCCTGAATGCCCCATCCGGGCCGGAAATAACACCGGATGCGTGGTTTTTCAGCTGCACGGAAACGCCGGGTAAGGGACTGTTTTCAGTATTTCGAACGGTGCCTGAAACGGATGTTTGCGCCGGTAGCAAACCAACGGAGCATAGTGTCAAATAGGTTAAGAAAGCCAGTCGTTGCATTTGATTTTTTTTGCAATCTATCTAAAAACTGAAAACCTTAGGAACAAAAAGCAATACTTTTATTGAACACCGGGTCTCGCATTCAACTGCCTGAATCTGGAATAAATCTAAGGTGAATTTAGCTGGATGGAATGTTAATTCGCGTTTGTTTTACCCTCAGTTTGCTCGCCGCCATTCCCTGTGCTGCCCAATGGGTTTCGTTGCCTTTTGAGCGCCTGACGATTGAGAATGGCCTGCCCAGCCCTGCGGTCCTGGATATTCTGGAAGACTGGCAGGGCTTTATGTGGTTCAGTACGTTAAGTGGGATTGTGCGGTATGATGGCTACCAGATGACGGTATACCAGCCTGCAGCCGTACCACTCGACAGTTTGCCCGAACGCGAAGTGTACCGGCTTTACCAGGATAGGTCAGGCACCATCTGGGCGGGGTTAATGTACCAAAAGGCCAAGTTGTTTCGCTACGACCCACGCACCGACCGATTTGTACCTTTCCTGTTTAACCCTGCGCTTCCTGCGGAAAAACAGGCGATTGCACATGAAATTGCAGCTATAATTGAGGACAAATTTGGGCGTTTGGTCGTGGGCTCCTGGTCGAACGGTCTTTCCGTTATTGATATGCGCAAGGCGGACAACAATACTGCGCCGGTGCGTCATTACCGCGCCAAACCCGGGAGCCCGACTGCTTTGCCCTCTAATGACCTCTGGGAAGACATGGCTGTCGATACAGCCGGTAATGTGTGGATAACGACCAGTAAGGGTTTTTGCAAATTCACCCCCGGTTCCGACCGTTTTACCACCTTTACATTTTCAGCCAATACATCGGAAGGTGCCAATGCCTGCCACGGCATTTATTTTGAAGCCCCCAACCGGCTATGGGTAGGCACGCTGGAAGAAGGGCTTCTCCAGTTTGATACAAAAACGGAAAAAATCATTCAGCACTACCGGCATGAACCAGGCAACCCGTTTAGTTTGGCATACAATGAGGTGAACAAAATTGTGCGCGCCAAAGACGGCAAACTCTGGCTGGGTGTATATTCCGGTTGCGATATTTTTAACCCGGAAACCCGGAAGTTCGAACATGTCAAAGACCGGCGGCACACTTCCTACACCGGTATTTTTTCGGCAAACAATGCGCTCGTTTGCGATTATTCCGGAAATATCTGGATGGCAACCTGGCAAACCGGTATCTACAAATTCAGTCCCGATAAAGGGCAGTTTCGCTTGTTGCGCCCTGGTTTTTACCAAAATGACCTGCAAAGCAAATACCCATTGACCGACATTTGTCAAGACGCCGAAGGTACCCTGTGGGTCGGTACAGAAGGCGATGGCCTGGTCGGCTGGAATCGGGAAAACGGCACCTTCCGTCATTTCCGCCATCAACCCGGCAATCCAAACAGCCTGAGTGGAAATATAGTGGATGACCTGATCGTCGGGAAAGATGGTTTTGTATGGATTGGCACGGAAAACGGCCTGGACCGCCTGGACCCTGTTCGAGGCAGGATTCAACATTACAAACCATATTCCGGCGGTATCGTAGAAATTTGGTGTAGCCGTCGTGGCGAGATCTGGAGTATTTGTTGGGGCGGTGGACTCAGTCGTTTGCGCGACCCGGAGCGCGGCATATTTGACCGATACCCAGACTGGAATGCCGATACGATAAACGGCCAATTTGGTATGGGCTACATTACGGCTTTCGCGGAAGACGACCAGGGAAAATTGTATTTCGGCATAAACCAGTGGGGGCTATACATATTCGATCCCCAAACCGACACATTTGAACATTTTCTGGAGGATTACGGCGTTCACGATATTTTTTTCGATCGCCAGGGCCAGTGCTGGTTGACTACACATACCGGCGGCCT
The DNA here is from genome assembly GCA_020636075.1 of Lewinellaceae bacterium. Lineage (GTDB taxonomy): Bacteria > Bacteroidota > Bacteroidia > Chitinophagales > Saprospiraceae > M3007. Next base: position 120,515 of record JACJYO010000007.1, read on the forward strand.
GAAATTGTGGGACCGGGCAAACAAGCGGCTCCTGCGCCTGGATGAAGCCGAACACAAAAAAATCGGTATTGCCCGTGAAATACAGGAGGATGCTGCCGGACTGCTTTGGATCAAAACACCATCGGGGATCGTTCAGTTTGACCCGGTCAGCAAACGGGTACGGCAGCAGTTCAGTGCGCACATTTGGTTAAACATGGATGAACCTTGGTTTAGGGGGTATGGGAGTTATAAATCTCCAAGCGGGGAGCTGTTTTACACAAGTCCTTCCGGTATCCTTTACTTTCACCCTGAACAATTGCGGGCCGACACCGTTCGACCCAAAATCGCGCTTACCGGTTTGCGCGTGCTCAACGATTATGTACAACCCGGGAACAGTACCTTGCTCCAGCAACATATTTCGCAAACAAAATCAATCCGACTCGAATACTGGCAAAACGACATCCGGATTGAGTTTGCCGCCCTGCATTTCAAAACACCGGAAGAAAACCGCTACCGGTATATGCTGGAAAACTATGATCGCCAATGGCAAAACTCCGGCACGGCGCGCGAAGCCAGTTATACCCATCTTTCACCGGGCCATTATGTATTCCGGGTACAGGCCATCAGCAGCGATGGGGCGCCCGGCGAAACGGCAGAATTACATATTCAGATATTCCCGCCCTGGTGGGCAACCTGGTGGGCCTATGGCACGTATGTTTTAGTAGCGACAGTGCTTTTGCTGGCGTTGCGGCATTACGAACTGAAACGCAAACTGGCGCATGCAGAAGCGGAGCGTCTAAGCGAACTGGACAGCGCCAAAACGCGTTTTTTTACAAACATCACGCACGAATTCCGCACGCCGCTGACGATCATTCTGGGTCTGGCGGACCAACTCAAAACACAAGCCGGCACGAGCCTGAAAACCGGGCTCAATATTATCGGTCGCAATGGCCAGCAGCTGTTGCGGCTCGTCAATCAAATCCTTGAACTGGCCAAAGCAGAGTCGGGTCATTTACGCCTGGAAATGGTGCAGGGCGATGTGGTCGGTTACCTGCGCTATCTGACCGAAAGCTTTCAAAGCCTGGCCCAAAGCCGGAAGATCCGCTTACAACTGCACAGCGCTCAGGAAACTATTTTTATGGACTATGACCCGGAACGGCTGCAATTTATCGTGTCCAATCTGTTGTCCAACGCCCTGAAGTTTACCCCATCCGGTGGACAGGTTGTTTTGGCGATCGAACGAATCAGTCAACAACAACAACCCACGCTACGACTGCAAGTGCGCGATTCAGGTCCCGGGATTGCTCCTGATAAACTGCCGCATGTTTTTGACCGCTTTTACCAGGCCGACGACTCGGCAACCCGTAGCGCGGAGGGCGTCGGAATCGGCCTGGCCTTAACGCGCGAACTGGTCCGGCTGATGGGTGGAAAGATCAAGGCAGAAAGCGAGGCCGGCAAGGGCGCCTGTTTTACCGTCTGGTTACCCATTCAGCGCTCAGCGCCGGCTGCAGAAACAAATCCGCCGCTGCTGCCAAAAGGTTACGAAACCAGCTCTGCTGAGCTGGAGGTACCCAAACCGGACCATCGGTTGCCTGCCCTTTCGAAGACATTGATTTTGCTGATTGAAGATAACAGGGATGTGGTGCACTACCTGCGCAGTTGCCTGGATCATCAGTATCGCATTGCTGTGGCATACGATGGGCAGCAGGGCGTTGACCGTGCCCTGGAATTGATACCTGATCTCATTATCAGCGATGTTATGATGCCACACAAAGACGGGTTTGAAGTTTGTCATGCCTTGAAAACGGATGCCCGTACCAGCCATATTCCGGTTATATTATTGACGGCTAAAGCCGATATGGCTTCCAGGGTTACCGGTCTGCAACACGGAGCCGATGCCTATCTGCCTAAACCGTTTCATCGGGAAGAACTGCTGGCGCATATTGTCAACCTGCTTGAGGTCCGACGCAAGTTGCAGGCTTATTACCTTAGTTCGGCTGGCTTGTCAACGGATGCCAGCCCGACAGCTGTTCTTCCCGGCTTGGAAGCTACTGACGAGAAGGCCTTTCTGAATAAAATAAAAGCAGTAATTGAGGCTGATTTGCACCGCCAATGGACAGTGCCGGAACTGGCGGAAGCCCTGTTTGTCAGTGTTTCACAACTGCACCGGAAACTCCGCGCTTTGTCAGGGATGCACACTACCCAATTTGTCCGGCACGTCCGCTTGATGCGGGCGAGCGCTGAATTGCGCCGCCGGCCGGACGACAAAATTTCCAGTATTGCGTACGAAGTTGGGTTTTCCAATGCCCAGGAGTTTACCCGCCGGTTTAAAGAAGTGTTTGGCGTAACGCCGGCAGTCTGGCGACAGGAGGAATAGCAGTATAGGTCTATACCTTCCTGGGTATACCTGACCGATATGCGCAACAACTTGCATGATACGTGCAAGGTACTCTGCCGTGTTTTGAGGAAAATTGCCCATGGTTGGCCTCACAGGCATTCTATTGTTTTTCAAGACCTCCTAAAACCAGGTGGATTATGAAAAAACTGTTTGGCTTGCTGTTATTTTTCAATGCCAATGAAGCATAAGCCTCAGCCAACCGAATCCCAATTCAACCAAATCCACCCATTTTGCCGGCGCGCGTCTTGTGCGCCGGCTTTTTTAGTGCCGGTAGCCTATTAGACAATTTTTGCACGATATGTGCAAGCGCTTGCACGATATGCGCAAATACGAATACCGCTTGTGGGCGTCCTTTGTAACCTGTTGGCTAATGAATTCCGTTCGGTGAAGACTGGCCAGCCTTTCTTTGGAGGGGCTGGCTTTTTTTTGTGCTGATTGCTACGGTAAACGGAGGGTAAACCTGTGTGGATTGTTTTGAATTTGGTGTGTTGCGTTTCAATTTTTGATATGCCCAATTTGAAGTGTTTGCAGGAGTTTTATGGGAAAGTTGGGCATATGAATCAAACCGAACGGCAGGTGCTACTCGTAACCCAGTGCGACATAGCTGTCGAGGGATTCCAAATCACTATCGATGGCAGGCAGTGTAAGTTTGTACTCGTTTATGAACGAATTTGTTTCCGGGTCGTATTCATATACGGTGACATCACATACCAGTTTTGATGGAATATGTTTCTCCGCATTTAAAATCCACAACATGCGTTCGCGGTGCGGTGCGTCGAGTTCGGATCATTGGTAACAGCATCAATTTTAGCTGCATTGGAAGGCTGGTTATAGATTGCCTCAACGATATATTTCACGGCATTGAAGCGTCCGGTTTGTGGATTGGGCTTTTTCAGGAGGTCTTTTATTTGAGATTCTACAATTCTTTCGTGCCTGTTGTTCGCGATTTGGGTGATTGAGTCAGGTTCAACCATTCCCCGGGCCGCCGAGTTTATTGCTGAGCAAGTGCCCTCGGACAAAAAGGTTCTGGATAGACTACCGGCCGGGTCAATACGCCAGGTGAGGGCGGTCCAGGTGGCATTGTCGGCAGCGTTTGAGGTATCTGATCCTTGATCGCGATTTTGTGTGAGCGGGAAAATCTCCATCCGCGTACCGAATCCCTTTGAGGTCTGGCTGCCATAAGTGGCCTTTGGCGTTTTGGGCAGGTTTTCAATGGTAGCGGCATCAATTGAGGCGCCGTAAATTATTTTTTTCGATTCTTTATCAATGGATAGCGCTGGTAAAGATGCTTTCCATTCAGGTTTCGAACAATTTTAGTTGGTATTTCGTTTTTGGGCGAATAGAAATAGGCCACCGGTAATTTCAGGTTGCCCGATGCGTCGACTGCCTTTCCGATCAGAAGTTTTACGGCTTCGCGCATTTCGGCCATCTGTTTTTCTTTTTCATCTTCAGGTGCATGGGAAAGGTCGCCGAAAATTTCAAATAGTTTTTCAGGGTTTCCCGCAATGCTTTTTCTTGTTGCTCTACTTCCTGATCGGCTTTTTTCTGCCTGAATAGCTCTCTTGCTGGGAACCAGGCTCTTTCAGTGCTTCGTTTATTTCCGTTTCTGCTTCATTGCCTTCTTTTTGGTCTGTTGGTATTGCTGGCGGGCTGTAGCCAGGAGGGGTTTTGCTGAAACCTGATCATCGGGATTCAGCGCTTCCAGTTTGTCCTCCCAGATTTCCAGTTGTTTTTTTACCGTCATAGGCGTACTGCTCACCATCACTTCTACGCCGGGGCCTTGCGTGTCGATCCAGAGGTGGTGGGTTTTGCCTTCGGCAAAAATTCCAGGTTTTCGCCGACTTCGATATCGGCCAGTTGTTGCCCAGGCGGGGTTGTTTGATTCGGTTCTTGTTTTGGCGGAACAATCGGTTAACCAAGGGCGCAATTTTACCCAAAGCAAAATCGATACCCCGAACTACCGGTTTACGCATGCGTTCCAGGAAGCGCTGTGCCTTGTCGTTCAGATCACCAAATCCGAATAATTTGGCCAGCCAATCGATCGCTAATGTGATAAAGTTGGTCAGCCCTTTGATCACTTTTTCAACAATAGCCTGCACCCTGCCGTGGATCGCGTCTTCCAGGGTATTCATGAAGGTTTCGATCAGGTCCAGTATCCGGTTTCTGTTTTCAAATAAAACTTTAGTGCAGCGATAACTAATTCAACGATGGCGACAAAGCCGCCGGCAGGTATGAATATTTTGGCCAGCTTTGCGCAAGGCTTTTGAATGATCTGGTAAAGGACCATTTCTTTCAGGCTGTTCAGGGTATCGCTGAGGAACGAACCGATCGAACTGCTGATGTGCTCCCACCGCGCCGAGGCCTTTTTTCTTTACCAAACTGAAAATTTCAAGGCCCTTGTGGGCAATGCGCTCGCCTTTGCGCAGGGTGGCGGTTATTTGGGGCCAAATTTCACCTGAACCCGTTCCCAGAATGTTTCCCAGGTCAGGCCGAGCAATTGGCTGACCAGGCTGAAAATGCCGGATGCGTTTAATTTGTCTGGGATTTCGATGGGCAGACCGCTGGTCGTTCCCTGATCCAGTCAAAAGGCGGCGGTCAGGTATTTATCAATATCGCCGATAAAGCTGGAAATGCCCTTGCCGATACCGGCGCCGAGGTTTTCAAAAAGCGGATCGGGTGCGTAACAATATCACCCAACAGACCAACGAAGCGGCCGAGCAACTGTACGATCCTGCTGGCAAACTCGGCTACTGGCTTTCACTGCGTTTACGACTGCCTTCATTGCCCGGCCCAAAATGCCTGGTTTGACTTCGCTGCCTATTTTTCATAACTTTCTTTCAGGCCACCGGCAGTTTGCTTGTAGGCATTTTTCATTTCGTCGATGATTGCCCCTTTTTGCTCTTCCACGGATTCAGCCAGGCTCTCGAACCGGGCGTTCATGGCAACTTCGGCATTTGTAATTTCGAGGTCTTCCTTAATCAGGCGGCTTTTCAGGTCGGTCAGTTCTTTTTGCCCTTCCTTGATCGCTGTCCTGGCTTTGTTTAAAACCTGAATTATCTGAAAGGCCAGTATCCGGACATTATCGATGCCTAAGTACGATCGCTCTGCATCGAATTCGGCTTCACCCCGACCTTCAAAACCCGGAAATCAAAATGGTTTTTCAGGTTGATAAAAATCAGATCGGCGCTGCGTCGTTTGGCCCGGTCCCGCGCTTTTATTTGCTCATGGAAATTGTTGCCTGCTTTTTGGAGTTCCTCTTCCAGAAATTGCTTCTGCAGCCGCTCCCGGGTTTTGTTTTTGCTGCTGGGCCAGTCTCTGTCCAGCACATAGAAATCGGGGTACAAATACCCCACATTTCTTTTGATCTTTTCTTGAAAAAAGCTGTTTGCGTCTTCGAGAATTTTTTCAAAACGCTGGGTCAGGTTGGGCAATTCCTGCAAACAATCATTTACTTTTTTGCTGGTTTTGGTATAAATGCTTTCAATGCCAAGGAGATATTCCTCTTTGCCGATCTTATCGCCCGACCCTTTTAAAACATGTTGAACGCCATCTGTTTGGGCCTTGGCAATTTTGGCCAGATCGGATTTGCGTTCTTATACATACCACCACCATGGAGGCTTTGGCTGTATTCACCGTTTTGTTGAACGACTGTTCGGATTGCTCAATCTTCAGAATTTCGATTTCCTTGTATTTTTCCGGGGCCTCGGCAAGTTCTTTTTGTGCCGCAGTTTTTTCGTCATAAGCCGCCTGGTATTCCGGGTTTTCAGAATCTCTGACCCAGGCTTCGGGAATATTGTGCTCTACAAACGGCTGATCCAGTGATTGACTCTCTCTGCTTCCAGTGAAATTTCTTTCGGTGCGGTGTTTCGGCGCTGCCTTTCGTGCCGAACGAATCAACTTGGGGTCGCCGGGCACTTCAACGGTTAGGTCATTGTGTTCCAGGTAAACGTTTGAATCGGCGTTTTGCAGGGTGGAAATTCTGGATACCAAGGCATTTTCGGCGGGCACGGTTTCTTTTTATTTGGCCGGCATATTTTTCCCGGTCCATTTGCACTGCTGCTGCTGCGCCGCTGCCAGGTGGAACCAGGTTTTTGCCGTTTTTGCGCCCTCCAGTGGGTTGTTGGTATTTGTAGTTTCTTCATGCCGGATTTTGGCCCTCAGGTCGTCCACAAATTGTTCGGTTTCTTCCAAGGTCGTTTTAAAACGCAATGGAAGGGTAGCCTCAGCATGGGCGTGTAGTTGCTCTAGCGCCTCCTGCCTTCTCTGCCTGCCAATGGGTAATTGTGCGGCAGATTTGAGTTTTTCTGTTTTAGCAGCAATACCCTCTTCCGGGCTTTTTTCAGCCGATGCATTTTGGCGCACTTTTTTCTCGATGCGCTTAAATTCCGGATCGTCTTTAGGCTCCAGTGGGGTGATTTCCGGTGTGGCAGGGATTTCAGCAACGTCGCCTGCATCGTCGGTCCCGGACTGCGGTGGAAGGATAGATTGCGCCGGGATGGCGGCTGCCTGTTCCGGTACTGCCGGAGTACTGTTGGTTTCCGCCAATGAAACCGGCGTATTGGATTGAGTTATTGCGGGATTGATTGGTTTAAAAGCCGAGAAAAAACCGGGGAGCGAACTGATTTTTCTTGATATGTTATCGCTGGTTTGTTGCCCCCCTTGTTGCACCCATGGGTCAGTTCATGCGCCAGCAACCACTGCCCTTCCGAACTGCCCGGATTATAGGCGCCCCGGTTGAAAAGATATCCGACCCATGGGTGAATGCTTTAGCCTGAATACCCTGACTGAACTCAGATGCTTGACTTCCTGTGTGAATGCGTACATGGGAAAAATTAGCACCAAAGGCCCAGTTCATGGAGGTAAGGGTCTTGCCGCTGAGTGGTTTTCCCATGCCTTTGCTGCTTTTGATTTGGGAGGCGAGTTGGTGAGAAGCCGCAAAGCCACCATCTGAAGCTGGGTGTATCATCGACTTGGTTTGCACCGTTTCCTCTTCCTCATTCATTTCCTGTCGCTGCACTTCGGGCTCCTCTGCACAGTCGCAGCGCCGCTGGATGACTATAGGCCCTGCTCCGGATATCAAAGTGTTTTCACCTCTTTGTGGCATCCGCATCACCCGCTCTGCCATGGCATCGGCCTCCCGCTCGTGCGCATCATCCGGCGCATTAACCTTCAATTTGGGCTGAATAACCACCGGCGTACCCGAAGCAACAGCATTGCCATGCCCAACCACCGGAGCAAAGAACGGCCTCGCCGGTTCCGGTTTCTGTTGCACAACGGCAGTTGTTTTTGTCGCTTCAGCCTTTTGCATGGGCAGTTGTTCAGATCATTTTGTTTTCCTTGATCAATTCGCGCTGAATCCCCTTGAGCAAATCATCCGGATTGATCTGCCGGGTTTCACTGGCCAGGGCCTGCAAACAGCAGTAATGCACGATATTGGTAATGTTGGAGCCGCTCAACTCGTATTTTTCAGCAATCTGCTCCAACTGGATTTTCGGACTGAATTGCACCGCTGTCGGCAGGCTTTTGCGCCAGAGCACCAGGCGCTCTTCCGGCCGCGGCATGGGGAAATGAATAACCGACTGGAAGCGCCGGATAAACGCCTCGTCCATGTTGCTCTTGAAATTGGACGCCAGGATGATCAACCCGGGATGATCCTCGATGCGTTGCAGCAAAAAAGATGCCTCCTGGTTGGCGTATTTGTCGTGGGCATCGCGCACGCCGGTGCGTTTGCTGAACAGGGCATCGGCCTCGTCAAAAAACAGGATCCAGTTTTTGTGCTGGGCTTTGTCGAACAGCGCCGCCAGGTTTTTTTCTGTTTCGCCGATGTACTTGGAAACCACCATCGACAAGTCGACTTTGAACACCAGGCGGTTGCTCGATTTTCCAAGCAGGGAAGCGGTGAGCGTTTTGCCGCCGCCGGGAGGGCCGTAAAACAGAATACGATAGCCGGGCTTCACCCGCCGCCGGATTCCCGAGTCTTCCATGAGCGTGTCGTTGTGGTTGAGCCAGTTTTCCAGTTCAGCCAGTTGGACGAGCGTTTGCGGGGGGAGCACCAGATCGTCCCAGTCCATTTCCGTGTTGATCAGTTGGGCGGGGAAATTAGTGCTGAGCCGCGGGGCCGGGGCATATCCCAGGGTGAACAATTCGACATGCTCGGGGTCCAGTACAAGCCGGCCACTGGAAGCCGGCTCTCCGGGTTTCATTTCCTCCAGGTAGAGGATGCGTTCTTTTGAAAAAAAGTGGTTGGCGCCAAACAGCTGCTGCGCTTCCACACGCCGGTGCAAATCATGTTGCGCAAGCAAAAAAAGCACGGTTTCGCCGGTCGGCAACAGCCCCCGGTAATTCGTTCCTTTCACGCCGCCAATCGGGGGGAAATCACTGCCCTGCGGAAAAAACTCCTGCACCACTTCGTCGATCAGCTGCGGTTTGACGTGGGGTGCGAGTGCCGTGATCAGGGCAATAAACGCATCAGGGGTTAACTGGCGTTCCTGAATAAACCGGGTAAAGGGCGTGTTGTCGTCCTCCAACTTCGGCAAAGGGGGGAGCTCCGATTTCCCCGGTTCCAGGTATTCAGCCACCCGGAACCGGATGAGTTCGGCGAGGAAGTTTAAAGACAGGAGAATGTTTTCGGACATGCTGGTTATTTTGACTTGCGTACTCAGGATATGCTGTTTGTTACTAAAAAACGGTTACGGTGTGCACTGGCGGGTGATAAACCGGATATCTCCGCCGGTCGTACATACAAATTCATATTCACAGCGCGGGCTGCCAACGCCCGGGTATTCACGTACGATCAGGTAATCCGGAAGCCGGACAACGGATACACCTATTTCAAATGTTCCGGTTGTAGTGTCCACCGTCCAGATATACCATTTTCCACTATTCATGGTACGCAGGGTGGTGGCATGGCCGGTGGCCCCGAGTGCATTAGCCAGGTAGTGTTCCGCGGCGCGTTTGGTCAGGCTTTCTTTGTCTTGCAACCAGCCGCCACACTCCTGGGCCGGTTTGCGGTATGCTGCCGGAAAAAACGGCATGGCAACATCCTTCCGGGCAATGGCCTCGGAAGCAAGCGGGGTGTGGGTATTTTTTTTTGCTCTTCTTCGCATGCAGCAGGCAGGTTACCATTCTACGAATAAAATTTGCTCCATCCAGGGCAGGCGCAACATGCCGATGTTCCAGGGGAGTTGTTCGAGCAGTACATCCTGGGCCAGGCGTTCCACGGTTAGTTTGTAAGTGCCATCGGCCCTGGATTCCAGTTTTCCGGTGCGTTGTAAAAAGCCCTCGCGCAGGCCGTCGGGCTTGGTGCTTTTCAGGGCCGACCAGTGTGCAATGGCACTGGACAACAGGTTTTCCACTTCGGCTATTTGTTCGTCGTTTGGTGTAAACCATCGGCTAACCGGATGCTCCGCCGGCATGTTGCACAGTATTTTTGGCAAAACAAGTTCAGGCTCCGGGCATTCCAGGCTGCCGGTGGCCAAAAAGTGTAGCCACTGTACGGCCAGTTCCTGTTCGGCTTTTCCCGGGAAACCGTTTTTCTCAACCAATCCCAATTGTTGAAAAAACGGACTCAAAAACGGGTGCAGGAGCACAAGCCCGGCATTGATCACAAAAACGGCCTGGTCGGTTTCGGGCGGTTTATCCGTTTGCCTTTTCAAACGGGTCTTTTCCGGCATTTCATCGGCCGGATTTATTTCGGATTTGATCAGCGCAGCGAACGCCTTGAGGGCGGCCTGCCGTGCAGCGTTGGAGGTTCCAACCTGTTGCCAATCGGGCGTTTTTATTCCTGTAGAGCGACCGGTTTGGCCTTTTTGGCGCTTGGCCAGGCATTCCCAAAGCGCCTCCAACAGCGATGTTCCTGTTTGGGAAAGCAACCGCGGCAATGCATCCGGATGCGTATTTAGCAGGGCAATCAGGGCATCTGTCGCGGTTGGGTCATCCAAAACCCTGGCTTGCAGCAAGGCGGTTTCCAGTTCCTGCAATTGTCGGTGCTCGGCCCACCAGGGCAGGCGGCCTGTTTGCAGGAAAAAAATATAGGTTTCGAAAATGGGATGCGCTGCGCCTTGTTTTGAAGTCTGCGGTTTAGAATTGGCTTGCGGGTTGACTAACTCGTTCAGCGATTGCGCACATTGCTCCAACAAGCGCTCGCGCAGCACCGCTTCCCAGTTTTTTGCCGGTAAAACACCGAGATCCAACTCGAGCTTGTTCAACCGGATATCACCCAGGCGGTCAAAGAGCGCTTCCAATTCAGGTTCGACCCGATGCAGCAGGACATCACCCAACTGATCGTACATTGCCCGACCCGTTTCCGGGCCCGGGCAATGCAGGTCGATGGCCAGTTTACGGATAATATGCCTGGGTTTATTGCTCAAGTGCGCAGTTTAAATCCGGTTAGCAGGATGGCCAGGTTCTGGTTTTTGGTGATCTCATCCTTGGTGCGAAGGTCCTTGGTCAGGTTAAGGTTGTTGCGCGTGTCATCGCTTACGGTACTCACCGAATTGTTGACCTTGGTCATCGCGTTGAAGGCGTCGCTGTCTACGTTGACTTCCAGGTTGTTTTGGGCAATGTAGCCTACCACACCGGCAATTTCCTTGTCAAACTCCCGCCGCAATCCGGCCAGCAACTGGTCCTGTTCGGCTGTCCGGGAAGGTTGCGTTTCGAGGTATTTAATCGCTGCGCCCAGGTTTTCGGTACCGGTAACTCTGGTGGCCAGGCCGAGGTCTTTGATGCCGCCTGTAGTGGTACCCACAGTACCCGGATTTTTGGAAATATTCGGCAGCCAGGTCGTCACAAAATTGTTGGTTGAATTCAATTGGGTTTGAAGCGTGTCAACCTTCAGATTCAATTGCGTAAACGCAGTCAGATCGGGCAGGCCAACCTTGGTAAACCCAATGTCTTTGTACAGGTGGAACTTATTCACCCAGCTGAATTTCCCCGGATCGATGACGCCGATCGGCGGTTTGGCCTGCCCGTTTTGCGGCGGCTTGACATCTATTTCGGGATCGAGGTCAAACTCAACGGCGTACGGCAACGAGAATTCGGCCACCACGCGATCGTTTTGATGCACAACCACCAGTGTGCCGCCTACCGGTACACCGCCTGAATGTTCCATGCCGGGGTGGTTGTTTTGAAAGTTGTCGAAGATTAGTTGGCGCTTGACGGCGTCTATTTTTTTGTTAAAAATGTCCATCAGACGGTCCAACTTTAACGATTGGTTAAACACCGTAAACTGGTGCAAGGGCGATTCGGTGGGTGTTTGGGCAAACTGCTGCACATCGGCATTAATGTCAAAACCGTCGCGAATGGCTTCCACGTAGGGGGTTTTGAATTTTGCATAGTTCACCGAAAACTGCTGCGCGTTGACGTACAGCGCCTGGGTGGCGGCATCCAGTTTGCCTTTGATTTCGAGCGCCCGGTTTTTAGCGCCCTGCACTTTCGCCCGCACGTCGGAGTCGTTGGGCACTTCAGCATCTATGGCGGCTGATTCCAGTTTGGTGGCGTAATCTTTTGCCAATTGGAGTTGGTCGAACAGCCCTTCCCGTTGAAAATGCCAGGCGTTTTCCCATAGCGGGAATTTGAAACGCGGCGACAGTACGATGCGCCCCGTGTCCTGTTCAATTTGAACACTTTCGACCCGGAACGGTAAGTTTTGGCTGTTGCGCAGATTAGTAAGCGCTTGCAAAACGCCGTCTTTTTCCAAGCCAAGCATGCCCTCCACACGATAAAAAGCGCAGTCGTCGTGGGCATAACTCAACGGATCGAGTGTCGCCGGGTTGGTGGAATAGGCACTTGCGTGGTAGCTGCGAATAGCGCCGGTGTTTTGCTGGCGGGTTTTATCAAAATTCCAAAAATCGTGCAACGGCAGGTTCGCGCTGCTCTGGAAATGCGCCGGAATGGCACGATCGCCCAGCGAACCGGTTGGTTGCGAAGGGGTGACCCGCAGGCCATTGTTCCCGCCTTTGGCATTGAAACTGCGCAGCATCAGGTCGATGCGCTGCATGCAAAATTGCAGGCGCTGTAAGGCAAGGTCCCCCCGGTTGAGTTTGGGCGATTCAATAAAATCCTGCCGGAAAGCCGGTGCATCGCCCGACAGTTTGCCCAGGGCAACGTGCTTGGGAAAGCTGGCCGGCATCAGGAAATCCTGCGCCTGAAGTGCCGCCGCCGCGGCTTGTGTTTCCCGCAAGGCTTCAGCCAGGTCTTTCATCGCGGCGTAAGCGTGTTGCACGCCGTTGTTCAGGTTACGGACAGCCGCTATTTTGTTGAATAAACCAATCCATTTCGAACCGAATCCGGCAATATTCAGCAACGGGGCATAATTGCTTGCTGCAAACTGCAAAGCCACGCGCATGTCATCTGCCGAGGCGTCGATAGCGGCTTCGAACCGGTTGCCAAGGTCGTCGGAACCGAGAATCGGATTGCCACCCATTTTTACGCGCCGAACAGCCACATCGAGTACCGGTGAAAGTGCCGGTCCTGCCGGTTGCACCTGTGCTGCCATGGCGGCTTCGGGGAGCAGCAGTACACGCAGGCGGTTCATTTGTTTGGGCCCGAGATTGTCGCAATTGGTATCCGTACAGTCTTCCGGCGGGCGCAGGTAACTTTCCAGGTACAACACGGCAACCAGTTTTCCGGAACTCGGCAGTTGGCCAACCGGTTTGGGGTTGCCCTCTTGGTCGTTGTCGTCGGAAACGAGTTCCAGCAAGGTCTGGTCGGTCCAGGGCGCATATTGGGCTTTGCTGTCTGTAAAACTTCGGAAGCGGGCAAACTGCCGGTTTTCCGGAACGATGAGCATGTCGCCGTCGGAGGTCAGAGCTACACCTTTGCCGAGCACGAGACCGGATTGGCTCTGCGAAATTTCCAGGCCACTGACAATGCCGGCGCCGATGAGGCGCGCCCGGGTGAGGCGGTGTTGGCGGTCAAAATAATCCGTCAGGGTATTGAGTTGCCCGGCGGTCAGAACCTGGTTGTCCACGAAATAGTTGAATTCCGGAACGGCTTGTGCATCGAGTTTTACCGGTATGTTATCCATAAGTCGGATGTTTTTTCTGCTTGAAATTTTTGATTTTTAAGGTATAACGTGCTTTTCAGGGTTGGTTCATGTCGGGTGGCAAGGTGCCGATGTGGGTTTGGCCGAGCACGATCGGGCTGAATTCGCTCACCGCATCGTCGCAATCGTGTAAAGTGCCTTCGGGGTAAATCGTGTAGAGTTCGTTCAAAATGGCAATCAGTTCATTGAGGGCCTGCTCCTGACCTTCGAGAGGGGCGCCATTAGCAGCTGCCCGGAAGGCCTCCAGCCAGTTTTTGTACCGCTGCTCAAATTCCTGCATCTGCTGAATGCCGATCCAGCAGATGCGCGGGATCAGGTGCGCCGGCAACTCGCGCCGAAGGGTATCTTCGAAAAAACGCCGAAAGTCCATGTCGGAAAAACGTGGCGTGTAGCCGGGCAAAATAACTTGCACCCGGTGGCTGTAGGGGTCGGGGGCGCCGCAGTCGAAACAATCGGGCTCGGTGCAAACCGGCAGGAAATTGTCGGTGCTGGAGCGCGGCCGAAGCAGCAGGTGCTCCACCAGGAAAAATCCTTCCTCGCTGTAGTTGTCGTTCAAAAATTGAATAAGGTAGCGGATGGCTTCGGCGCGTTCGGCTTCTGTTTCAAAATATTCAATGCGGCGGGCGACCACATTGTCGTCTGTGCGGTCGATGATGTTGAAATAAAAACGCCCGTCGGTAGTGGTAGCCAGTTGGTAATTTTCCTCGATCACAGCGAGGCGGATGGCTATCCGGAGTTCTTCCAGCATCTCCGCGCGGGAATCATAGCGCCGGCTGCTGCTGAGCAGGATCTTCTCCCGGTCGGTATCCACCACCCGGAAACGCATGTCGGTTTCCGTGTCGTCGTCCAGCTGTTCGTACAAGCCATAAAAAATGGACGACAGGTTTCGGCGCAGGATGTTGGGTATTCCGGTGAGCCGGGCTACCCGGTGTTCAATCCCAGAAATGTTGGTCATTGCCGCATGTGCCGGCGCATTGGTTTGGTCGTACCAGAGCGGTTGCGCAATTGGGTCGCCTTGCTCGTCCAATTGCGGTTCGCCGGCGCTATCCACTAACACTTCATTGTAAAAATCCAGGGCCTGGGCGCGGTTACGGCTGAGCCATTCGTATTCGCGCAGAAATGCCATTTTTTCGGGCAACATGTTTGCGTCGGTCCGGCCGCGACCGCTGAGGCTGCGTTGGAGCAGGACGTACTCGTTGAAACTTTCACAAAACCGCGCCAGCAAATGATCCATCAGGCGGTTTTTACGCTGATCAAAAGGCGACATGCCATCCGGGCCCGGGTCATGTTCGCCCGAGGTACGCACGAGCAGATTTTCCACCTGGTCAAAATGCCCATAGGCTGTTTCCACATCCGGCAGGTCACCTACGACCTGATGAAAATACGTTTGCCCAAGCGACGCATCGGCTTCAAAAAGCGCGCGTATCTGAGAAAGCTGGGCGAGGTAGTCGGCCATCAATTGATCGAAAAACAGCAAGTAGGCGCGGAGCTGGCGCGCCTGTGCTTGCCTGTGCTCTCGCTCAGATGCAGGCACATCGGGCACGCCGTGCTTGCCAACACCGTAAGCCCGGGGCAGATCGTGTTGAATGCTGGTGTAATCGGCTACCGGCAAAAAGCGGGGTTCCGGGAGCGGAAGATCCTTGCTGGCTTGTGCAATGGTTAAAATTTTTGCCTGTTCAGCTGCGACAATAGCGGCATATTCGGCTTCGATCTTTTCCCGGTCTACTTCAAAAGGCAGCAGGCCTTTGAAAAACTTGAAGCGGGAATTTTCTTCGCAAAGGTTTGGCAAGTGCCCCGCTTTCACCGGCAATACCCATTGGGCATCGTCGTCGAGGGGAGCGTCGCCGGTGGTGCTGTTGCAATAATTGAAGTGGATCTTCCGGATGAGTTTGACTCCCGGGACATCCATGATCACCCGGATGAGATCGCTCAAACGGATTTCGGTTTTCAGCCCCGAACGGCCCAGTTCATTGTCGTCGACAAATCCCTTGCTCAACAGCGGCCCTTCGAAAATGGACTCAACCGGAATGTCGCGCTCCAGCAATTCAGTCAGGGTGCGGCGGGGGACCGGCGGGTTGAAATGTAATTGGAGGCGGTACAGCACTTCCGCATACACGCGCTCGATCACGGCTTCCGGGTGCAACTCAATGTCGCCGCAAACCCGGATGTCGTGCATGGGCACTGTGCGGATTTCGTCCAGTTCTTCGCCAATGTTCCGGTTCGCATTGAAAACCCGCCGGACGGCGGCCCGGAGCGCTTCCTGTTTCTTTTTTCGCTTGGTTTTACTGGGCTCCTCGGTGATCGTTTCATCTTCCTGCACCAGTATATCGTAGATGCCGCGCAGGGTGATGGTTTGCTGCTTGTGGTGACTGGGGATCGGGTCGCGGGTAATTTTTGACGCGGTGCAATCGACTTTGAACTGGTGTTTGAGGTTTTCCTGTAACCAGGCGTTTTTCACGCCGGGAATATCGAGCAGTATTTTCCGAAAATCCAGTTCGGTCACCGGTGCGCTGGGCAATGCCCGGGGGGCAGTCAGGAAGTGGCGTTTCAGGCTGTCGGGCTTTCCGTCGGCGAGCAATTCTTCCACCGGGAAATCGGTCCGGTAACCCAGGTCGGTAATGGCATAGCACAACACTTCCAGGATGGTAACGCCCGGGTCGTGGGTATTGTAATCCGTCCACTGCCTGGCCACCTTTTCCAGGTAACGCAGGCCCGCCTGCCGCAGCCATGCATAATCCTGGCTGGGATGGTCGGCGGGTAAGTTTGGTATGGTCAGTGCGGCGGTCATAGTAAATTTGTTATTTGATTTCAGACGGGTTTGGCATTTTGAATGTTGTGTTCGGGCGCCGGTACCAACAGTGCGCGGGCTTGCGTCGGGGCGGCTTCTTCGAGCGGTTCAGAGCGTTTCCCATTGGCTTGAAGGCGGAACATGTTGAAATGGCTGACGTAATCGATGTATTCCAGTTGTTCGAGCGCATAGATCAGGGCGCTGCGGAAATACCGGCCGTTGAAGGTTACCAGGTTCTGGTTTGCATTGGCCCAGGGGGATAGCATGCGGTTGATATCGGCGTTCAGTTGCTGCCGGAGGATGCCGAAATCCAGTTTGTCCTCCTCCCGGAAGGCAACTTTGAAATCCAGTAAAAGCTGCTCGTACAATGGATTTTGCACGTGCACATCGATCACTCCCGGCATTTTGAATGGCAATATCCATTGCCGGATTGCATCCAGCAGGTAGAGCGAAACGCGGGGTTCCAGGGGGTTGTCAGCCGTGTAGTGCCGGTAATCGGGGATAACCACCAGGGTTACATGGCCCGGCGCAACTGCACTATCGGGCGCGCAATGGCTGATGCATTTTACCTGAAATACTTCCGGGAATTGTTCCAGCACCAACCGCTCGTAGTCCCAAATACTCACCGCCCGTTGTTTGTGCCGGAGGCGTTCAGCCACCCGGGTGTAGAAATTAGTATCCTGTTCCTGCGGGCGCCCGCCAAAGGAGGCATAGGGTTGGGCAACTTTTTTTACCCGCGCATCCTGAATGGTCAGTTTGCTGATCGTGCCCGGGGCCAGTGCCTGAACCAAGTGGTTCGGACTATTGCCTGCATCGGCAAACCGGGCGGTCAGACCTTGCGCCTGTACGTCCAGTATCCGGCAAATGGCATCCGGATTGTTTTGGACCGTTGCGCGCAGCCAGATAAACCCGGGCTCCATCAGGGTGTTATCCGTACTGGCAGCCGATGGAATCATCAGGCGTATTAGGTTTGAGGTAAGCAGGCCATTGGTGCGGTCGGCAAGGAGGTGTTCGGCTTCCAGGGGCAACCAGGCATTGCCGGCAAGTACGCTCCAGGTGACTTTTTCAACTGCTTTTTCCGGATTTGCACTGCCTTCAAGCACTTGAAAAAACAAATTGAGTGTTTGACGGGGCTGGAGGTTTTGCAAGCCCAGGTACAAGTTGCCTTGTGCCTCCGGTGCCGGGAGGAGTCGAACGGCTGAAGCGTTGTTGCGCATTAAAACGCCGTGCGTTTCGCACTGCCCAAACGCATCGATATGGAAAAACTGCACCGAACGTTTTCGGAATTTGGTCAGGGCGTCCGACCCATTGCTGAGCGGCTCGGTAGCGGTTGCTGCTTTGTAGGACAGGCTAAAATCGGACAGTTGGGGTTTAAAGTTGGCATTTTGCGCCGTTTGGTTTTTAATCTGGAGTGTGAGGCGAATCCCATCGAATGGCGATTTTTCCAAAAAAAAGGTCTCAATCACTTTTGTAATCAGCTGATAACTGTCGGCCAGGCGAACAAGCTTGGTGTTTGCCGAAATAGTGAGCGCCAATTGGCCGGTTTTTACCGCCAGTGGGAGATACGTTTTCGGTGCGGCCACCAGCGGGGTTTTAACCTGGAAATACGGTTTGATCAAAACAGCAATCTGGGGCGCTGGCGGGATGGTGATGGTTTGCTTCAGCGGGTCGGAGGAGCCAGAGTCGGCCTGGAACAGGCGGACCGGGGTATAGCTGCCGCTCAAATTGCCGGAGATCACCCGGATATCGGCAGCGTATTGGTCGTCGTCAGAATCGTTTTTTACAATGGCTAGGGGAATTTTTTCCATGCCAAACCCGAGTCCGGCAACACTCCCAATGCCGGTGGATGTGCTTTTTGGTGCGTTTTGCCAGTGCAGGTTAAGTTTAATCTGTTGCAGGGGCTTGGAAAAAACTTCTTCGGAATCGATGAAAAACTGTGAACCCGAATGAGGTTGTTTGTCTCCGAATGGCGCGAAAGATCTTTTGGGGTCGAGCGGGCCTTCCGAGCTCAGGAGCTCAACATTTTTGAAATTATCCACCTCCACTTCCAGGGCCAGCGCTTCAACTTGAAGGTTCCCGAGTGCTTCCAGATACGGCGCAGCTTTTTCCGGCTCGAACAGAATGCGGAGCAGAGGTTCGTGGGTATTGAAATTGCCCGCATGGATTTCAGGGTCGTAGGGCACGATGGCCTCCATGGAGTTGGTAAGCGTTTGGACTTCAACCGGCCAGATCGTACTGCCGGAATTGGTGCGCACCTTGCCGCCGCTGGCGCTCAGCGGTCCTATCCAGCCTTTTTCTCCGGTAGCAAAAACCTGCATGGCATCGGCGGCACTATCCAAAGCCGGGACAATCCGGTCCAAGGTGAACAGCAGGCGAATCGTTCGTTCTCCACCGCTCAGGCGCAGAATGGGTGCGGCAACGGCCATGCCGACCGGGGCTGTTGGGTGGCCACTGCTACCCATGGCCGGCCAGGAAAAAGGTTGCGCAGCGGGGGGCTCGCCCTGACCATCAGCGGTATTTGCCTGGCTGGCCACGTGCAGTTTTCCGTTTTCAAACAAAACCGTGCGCAAGTGTTCGATTTTAGCGCGATTGAGCACGCTGTCTTCCGTCAGTTGGTAATAAAGCGGTTTGCCCGTATCGTCTTTGCCCGCATTGAGGCGCGTGCCTTTTGGGAGTAGAACTTCCGTAGCATTTTTGGCCAGTTCAAAAACGAGATGCACCTGGTCGGGCTGAGGTTTGCGGCGACGGATTTGCAGCACTTTTTCGTAGTAATATTCCAAATGCCGCTGCGTGAGCGTGTTGAGTCGCTCTTGTGCGTAGCCGAACAAATGCAAAAAGCAAAGGAACAGGGCAAAGTGCGGCTCGGTATCGGGCATCGCTTCCAGCTCGGCAAGCGTTTTTCCCTGGCTGTTTTCCAAAAATCCCTGCCAGTTGCCGGTAACGCGGTTGTCGGCTGAAAAATATTCCAGGTCGGCTGCGTAATTGTAGCTGAAACGCAGCAAATCCTCGACCGAACGCTCATCGACCCGGAAAAATGCGGGATCCAATGCCCGGGGCAGGCGTTGGGTTTGCGATTGACCGCTGTGTTGTAACGGATGTTCGTGCCGGCTATTTTCGCTCATGAAGTTTGGGGGTTAGAGGCTTCATTGATGTAAAATGGAAATACGAGGTTGAACCGGGAGTTCGAAGTGTAGACGGTGTAATCGATGTCGATCAGAATGAGTCCGTCGTTGTTGCTGTCGGCCAGGATTTCAACGGAATCCGGCCTGATCCGGGGCTCATGGTAGAAAATTGCATTTCGAACCAGTTCTGCGATATAGGTTTTAAAAGTTGTGGTCAGCGATTCAAACACCAACTCATCCAGATTGCAGCCAAAATCCGGCCGCATGATGCGTTCGCCCAGGCGGGTAGCAAGCAGGATGCGCAAGCTTTGGCGGATATCGTCTTCCGCTTCGACAAGCTGCACACTGCGACCATCCTGCCCAAACTCCGGAGGAAAGCTCCAGCCACGACCGAGAAAATCCAGTTTTTCCATGATTTCTGATTTCAGTTTTTTTCTAACCGCCAATAATTACGGTTGGGCATCCGGCCAAAATGATCCGGCCCGAAGCCGTGGTGTCACCCATGCGTGCTGCCGGCATGCCGCCGATGAAAACGGTGGCCGAGCCTTTGGCGATCATATCGGGCGGCGGTACCACCCAGCCCGGCGGCGGCGTTACCATGTCGAACGCGCGTGCCGCCGGCAAACCGCCGATAAGCACCGTTGTGCACCCGGGCGGGAGGATAGGCAACGGCGGCCCGACCGGTGGGACGGACGTGTGTAAATCGGTGATTCGTGCAGCAGGTGGCATAAGCAAATTGGTTACGGATCAATTAATTTTTACAATGCTTCCTTTCAGGGTCGCCATGGCGCCTCCGGAGAGTTCGGCATTGGCAGCGGCTTTTAGAGTTAGGTTGCCATTGGTCTGGATGGTGATTCCGGAGGTGGTGAACTCAATTTTATTCCCGTTTTCATCTTCCAGTTTCAGCATGCGCCCCTGATCGTCGAGCAGTAGCGTTTTTCCGGCCGGGGTGCTGAGTGTGAGTGCTTTCTTGTCATCGTCGAAGAGCAACTCAATCCCGCTGCGGCTTACGAAACCCTTCAAATTGTTGTCATCGTCGGTGGGCAGGGGGGCGGGCTTATCGGGACTGTGCAGCATGCCGAGCACGACGGCGTCGTTGGGGTCGTCATTCAGGAAACCCACGATGACTTCGTCGCCAATTTCGGGGCGAAAAAAGGCGCCCCGTTGGTTGCCGGCGTCGAGGCTGGCCTGCCTGGCCCAAATGCCCTGGCTGCCTTCGGTGAGCATAGGCAGGTGCACCCGGATCCGATCAGCGCTGTCGGGGTCGCCACCCAACTGGGTGACCAGGCCGGTCACCAGCCCGTTTACGCCTCCAAAGCGCCCGGCGGCTGGCAGGGGTTGAATGTCGTAGGTGGCGGCAAACGGCTCCGGGTTAAGACCCAGTTGAACATGCGCATGCCAGTTGCCGCCGGATATTTCGTGTGTCACACCGGAAATGAACGCCTTGCCGTTGAACTGATTCCCCACACCATGCAACTGGAGCAGATTGCCCGGTTGGGTAAGGTGATTGCCCTGGATCACGATTTTTCCCCGGGTTCTGGCCATGCGCTGGCGCAGAAGTTGGGCATTTGCCCAGATTTGCAAATCATCCGTTTTGCCGCGTCCGGCGTGCCGGAGTATGGCTTCGCCAGCTTCGATAGCGGCGGCTTGAGTATGGCCATCCGTTTGCCCGGATGGTGGTAAATCCGGTTCGGTGCTTTCCGATTCGGCCATTTCCTGGTTGATGAAATCCCAGGCAGTGGCTTTGATCACTTCAGGTTGCTGACGCGCATCGGTTTCCAGATCGAGTTCGATGATGGATCCGCCAAATACGGGGGCAACCACGGGATCTTGCTCCAGATTGGGTGGAGCAATTGAAACGGAATCGGCATTGGCTATGCAAACCATGCCGTTGGCCTCGGCGCGTACTTGCAGGAAATCCCAGTCGGTGAGGTCGTACTGCACAATTTCCTGGCGAACGGTGGCACTTGCCTGTACGGCAGGGTTGAGGTCATATTCCCGGAGTATGCTCTCCATGGCTTGGCTGTCTTTCAAATCGTGGAAACAGCGGCTGCGGCGGTTGAGGGTCATTCGGAAAGCCGGGTGTTTGCATTCCAGCACTAACAGGAATTGCGACTCCCGTACCCGAATGCTGTGCTTGACGATGATGCCTTTGAAAATGGATTTTTCTATGCTGTGGTAGCCGGCCAGGATCTCAATTGATTTTCCCACATTAAAAATGTCCAGGTTGCTGGTTGGAAAATCCTGCATAGCGGGTTCGCCGTCATAGATGACCAGCCTGGCAGTCGGTACGCGATTTGTTTCTGCATACACGGACACTGCATTGAGCCTTACTGTTCCCGGAATAACGTTATCATCGACCTTAACGGTGAGGGTTACCAGGTCGGGATTTCGATCAGTCGGTATGACAAATTGTGCATTCATTTTTATCCTTTTTCCAGGGGCGGGTATTGCAGGCTGCTGCCTGTTTCCAGTTTGCGGAAATTAACCAGGCCATTGGCTTTGGCTACCGCTAAATAGTATTTGGAGTCACCATAGATCTTCGAAGTCAGGTATGGCAGATGTTCATCTTCCGGAACGGTACGGACGTGGGTAACATCGGGCGACTTTTCATTTTTTTTCGATTCTTTTAATTTGACATCGGCAAACTCGGTGAAACTGCACCGGGCAGTTGCCCGGAGGGGTGTTCCGTCCGGCTTGAAAAGCTTGTAGGTAATTTGCAGGTCGGAAAGCCGGCAGGCCGAAGGGAAGGTCCCCCAGGTTAGTTTGAGGTATACCGGTTGGTGCTTGTCGCCATCAAACTCAAGAAGTTTTTTGAGCTTGTCTATATCCGCCGTAATCCCCTTTTCTGATGGCAGCGCACCTGGTATGGCGCCGGTCCGGTCAAATACCAATTCAATATCAAAGGATTTGGGTTTGTGCCTGTAGTAAGTGAGTGTGGAGGGTACGTCGCCCGGCGTTATTTGTTCGACATACTCCACGCCATGGCTAAGTGTGAATGTTTCCGGGTTTACCATTACCGTAAGGCGCAAATCCTTTTTCTCGGTATCATCATTGCACTCCGGGTCTGGGAATGCCCGGATTTGCAGTTTCTCAAGTGTTCCTTTGCTTTCAATATCTGGCATGGCTCAGCGTTCTTTTTTCAAGCGAAAAACTTCCAGGGTTTGTTCAAGTGCCGCTTTCAGGATCTGCTCTCGTTGCAAGACCGAAAGCTGCCCGGTATGCTTGCCTGGTCTGGCGGTGTTTTCGGAAGATTGCCGGGAATCGTCTATACTGACGCGGATCACCAATTCTTTTATTTCGACTGGCATACTGTGTTCGGATTTTGAAAAAATTAAACTTAAAAACCGATACTGCCGTCCAGTTCGATCGGAATGTCGACGGATAACAGCGGTGGTAGCAGGGGTTTGAAATACCGGTATTTCAATTCCAGGGTTTCGATGGCCAGTTGGTTTTGTTCGGCGTTGAATTCCGAAACCGACCATTTTACCGGATAGGCGCCGATGACGTTCCAGGTGCGCAAGGGCACATGTTCCGGACCGAGCAAATTGACCAGCAGATCGGCAGGCTGGATATTGAAATTGATCAATGCGTCCAGGCACCAGTTGGTCAGCGGAGACGGCATGGGCCGCATGCCCCGTTTGAGCACCAGGTTTGCGTAGCTTTGCCGTCCGGGCAGGCTATGCGTAAAACGGTTTTCCCCGCCTTCAGCCAGGGTTTCGGTATTGATGCTGACTTCCAACCCGGTGACCGACTGGAATGCCATATCAATTGGCGTGGCCAGCAGCGGGTTGATGAACGAAACGACAAAATGAAATCCCGGCGTTGGATTGATAATATCCATAGCGTTCAATCATTTTTTATAACCAATCCTTCATGGGCAATTTCCAGGGTTTCAATGGCTACCTCGTTGCCATCGGATTTGAGGTCCGTGCTTTGCACTTTTACCGGAAAAGCATTGGTCAACTGCCAGGTAACTACGGGTTCGTGTGCTTCGTTGAGCAGTGAAATGGTGATGTCGCGCCGTTCGATGGTATTGAGTTGTACGGTGTTCCACCATTCAAAAAACTGGTTGTCTGCTTTGAAAGTGCCGCGTTTGAGCGTGATATTGCCGTATTTGCGCATACCCGGCATTTTGACTTTCGAAAAAACCGGGCTGACGCCTTCGCGGTATTCGATCATTTCGGTTTCGACATCGAGGCCGCTGACTTCGGTGAAGCCGAGCCGGGTACCGCCCCACTCGACGGTAAAGTGAAATTTGGGAAGCGGATATTCTGCCATGACAAGTTTCTAGTTATTGGTGAAGAGTAATGGGTTTGTGTTTAAGACTCCTGCATTTTGTGCGCAAAGCGCAAAACGATGAACTCGGCAGGCCGAACGGCGGCCATATGAATTTCGATGATGAGTCGGCCGTTCAAAATATCGTCGGCGCTCATGGTTTCATTCAATCCGACATACACCCGGAACGCGTGCTCGGTTTTTGCACCGGCCAGTGCGCCCTGACGCCACAACAGGGTCAGGAAGTTTTCGCACATGGCCTTGACCTTAGCCCAGGTATTGGCGTCGTTGGGTTCGAAGACAAATTGCGCTGTAGATTTTTTCAAAGATTCTTCCACCATGTTAAACAGGCGTCGCACATTGACGTAGCGCCACTCATTGCTGAAGCCATCCAAAGTGCGCGCACCCCACACCAGTATGCCTTTGCCGGTAAAACTGCGAATCGCGTTTACCGATTTGCCGGAGGTGTCGTCCACGTTCAGGCTGCGCTGGCTTTCATCGCTGATCGCAACCGTGGGTTTGATCACCCGGGCCAGGCTTACGTTGGCAGGCGCCTTCCAGACACCTCTCGTACGATCCACCCGGGCATAAATGCCTGCGACGGCAGGCGTCGGGGGGAGCACCACCGTGGGTTCGCTGATCAACTGATCCATGCGACCCTCAAAAGCGGGTGTGTACAGCGCGTTCAAGGCGGCCAAATCAATAGCGTTCAATGTAGCCTGCCCGATGGCGGCCTGTGCGGCGTTCACGGCAGCATCGGCGGCTTCGGTTGCGCTGCCGTTTCCGGTTTTGGTGGTGGCTGCTTTAGCTGTTGCGAGGGCGTCATTTGCAGCGGTTTGGGCATTTTTAAGTGCCTGGGAAGGTTCCGGTTCTGTCGGGTTATTGAGCAAATAGGCTTTCACGACAGCAGCCACGGCAGCTACGGCTGCCCGTGCGGTGCGAATGCCCAACTCGATGGCATCGGCTACCGGCGCTGCATTTATCTGCCCCTGAAATCCGGTGGCCCGGGCAAGTTCTGCCGACGCGGCAATAATCGCCTGTACGTCCGACAACTTGAGGCCATTCAGCAGGCCTCCATTGTTGTGATTGAAGGTGACCGAACCGGCGTTGTAGAAAAATCCCATGCTGGTTTTCAGAAAGGGATAATAGGCTGCGGCGTATTTCAGGCTGTTTGCACCGATGCCTTCGCGGAAATCCGCCACGGCGGTAGGTGCGCTGCCATCGCCCTTGTACACATCGCAAAGCAAAAAGCGGTCGCCGCGGTTTTCGCATTGCAAAAGCGCTTCAACCAGGATGTCGTAATAGTCGGCTGACTTGGTGAGGTTGACAGCATCCGGGAAAACCAGCAGGGTGGGTTCGTCCACATTGTCGAGGGCTGTGAGCGCCGGGCCGAACACGGATTTGCTGATGGCTGGCGTAGTTAAATTGTAGGTACCAACCGATACGATGAAACAGGGGCCGCCACCGTTTGCAAAGTACATCGACAGGGCGTAGTACATATTGTAGATCAGCGGCTGTACGTTGGCTGCGGTGGCACTGCTTTCGGTAACCTGGATGGTTATGTTTTGCGGAGCAGCGCCTCCAAAATACTGCTCGTATTCCAGCAGCGAAACAATGCGTTGAATGTGTGCGGCATTGCCCGGAATGGGCTGCCCGAAGTTGTCTTTGCGAAACTCCGTATAGCCGAAAAACGCCGGAATGGCAGTTTCCACGGCAGCCACGGAGGGCGGAAGCAGGTTGAGTTCTTCAACATAAACACCCGGTGTACGGAGAGATGATAAGTCAAGCGCCATTGTATTACTTGGTTTTGGTTGATGATGAAATAGGACGTAGGCCGCCTAGCCCGGTGTGGGTGGCGGATTGGATATGTCAATTACGGTTGTTTGAACGGTTTCGATCACATCGCCGTCGGCGATGGGGGATTCCTGGATCAACAGCATGCGCATTTTGTACAATACGGAGGGGTGATATTTTCCGCCCATGGTGCCCCACAAATGATTTAATTGTTCGAAATTCATGGAATACAGGTCGAGGATCAATTTCTCAATATTATCCGGAAACGTAACTGCGGCATTGGCAGCCGTGAAGGTGTTTTGCCGTTGGAAAAAACCGACGATCCGGGAGATTTTTGTTAGCGCCGATAAGTAGGTCTCATCGGCACAGCTGAACAATACGTAAATATTTAGGTGCAGCACCGGGCTGAAGGTTCGGATGAGCTGGTTTTCCTTTGAAAAGTGCGGGCTGTTTTTTAGCGTTTTTTCCTCCTCAATATTGACCACGCTGAGGACAACTTTGGACTGCAATTCACCAATATTCAAATCCGCGCTGCCGGATTCGAGGCGCGCGATGTTACCCGGTATGACAAAATCCTCCGTAGGCAGATTGTTCAATCGGTTGTTCAGTTCACGGATAATGTATTGTACGGCGGTATCGATCACTTGGCAGGTGTTTGAATAAATTCGAAAAAACCACTGTGCCGGGGAGATAGCCCGGCAAGCCTTTTGATTGGATGCAGTACGATTCATGAGTTGCTCACCTGAATTATGAAATAATTTTGGCAAGCAATAGGTCAGATTGAACAGGAAAGCCCTTAAAAAATTGAGGAGAATCAGAGTTCTCTGGTTTTTTTAAAGCAGCTGGGTTTATGAATATTATTTGGTCAATTTGGATTAATGTCGTTATGCGGCGTTCAATAGGCGCAGAATAAAATGTGGTTAAACGCCAATCTGATGGGATGCAAATTTAGCCGGTTTTGCGATTCATCAAAATTAATTTTCAAATAAATTGCCCGCAATGTCAGGCAGAATACACGCTTTTCACAAGATGGGGTACCAGTTTGCAAATGTTAAAGTTCAAGTAAAATCAACTGGTCTGAACAGGCTCATCAATGTCCTGGTGTTTGCGTTGAAATTCAACTGTTTACCAGATTCGTCGGAAAGAAACGCCCGCTCCTTACTGCCGCCAACGACTTCATCGGCTCGCACCCTTGCGACCGTTTTCTCGCCTGAGGCTACCGGGTTTTTGGTATAGATGACCTGTTAACCTGCTGCCCGATCAAATCGAGTTCTTTTCCGGGAAAATGATTTCGAATATTTCGAATATGATCCCACCAGGGTTGACCAAGTCCCGGGTACTAAAATTTGGCAAGGGAGATATGCTTACGCATGAAAGAAAATAATATGAAATGCGTGCGTATGCTTGTAGTATTATAAGTTTTTATTTAAATTTGATCACCGCAAAAATTGAGCATGCCAAATGCTAAAAACCAAACCAAATGAAGATGATTATGTCTTTCCGAGGCCGTTTGTGGCCACAGTGTAATTACCCTTGATGTCCTTGGTATTGAAATACATTGCTAATTGTGATGGCTGTACATCATGATTGGTATTTAATCCATATCCTCCATTCGTAAACTTTAAATAACCAAAGATGATCGCACTGGTCCTAGTTGAGGCTATCCCGCTGTTGTGCGAATCCCTGGCCCGCCTGTTGGAAAGAGAAGAGGGCATTGTCATCCAAGGCAGGTACACCCGATTTTGCGACGCTGCAACTGCATTGTCAGATACCCAACCTGATTTACTTTGGTTGGATGGCGACCTTGCGGAAATTCAGGAGGCGGGGCTGGTTAAAATGCTGCGCCAACAATATCCAGGTATTCAAATTTTACTTTTTGGATCGGTCGATTCAATTCCTGCAATTAAAAATTTTTATCGCCAGGGAATTTGCGCCTATCTGCCCAAAACGACTCCGGTTGAGGAAATCCGGCATGCCCTGGAAGAGGTGATTGCCGGCCATGTATTTATCCCGGTTGCACTGAACCGGTCGCTGGCTACCTGGCTTACCACAAAAAATCGAAAAAAAAAGCCGCTAAATAATGAATTGACCCGTCGGGAAAAAGAAGTTCTGCAGCTCATCATGGACGAGTATACGACCCGCGAAATCGCGAGCAAACTTTTTATCAGCCATTGCACCGTAGAAACCCACCGGATTAATTTGATTCAAAAACTTGGGGTTAAGAATACTGCAGGGATGGTGCGGGTGGCGTTTGAGTATGGGTTGGTTGATGTTGGTGGGTGAAGGGCATGCCATCAGCTTAATACTACTTTGTCACTTTAAACGGTATCGATCCAAATCCTTTTGCCGTAGTTCATGTCGTTTTACAATCAACTCCCAAACTTGCTGTTCTGAAGAAGCTTTACGAGGTAGATTCATAGCCAAAAAGAACTTTATATCAGGACAGGAGAGCAGAGGGATATGTTCGTCATGTACTATTTTTTGTTCCAGCATATAATGCAAGGCCATGATTGTCAATGTGATATGGTGATGCCAGGCGCGCCAGGTTCTTACTTGATAATCCGTCATACCTAAAGTGTCTTTGCAATCCTGAATAGCCCTTTCAGGTTAAGAATTGATCATCATAGATCGTTATTTCAGGTCTTTGACTTTGGTTCAACTTTGCCCAGTACTGGGCAAAGTTGAACGGGCTTCTCCCCAGGCTGTTGTGTATTCTGTGCTGATTGTAGTGTTTGACAGCCTTTGCTGTACACTGTTGTAACTGTTTCAGTGACTGCGGCTTCCAGTAATACAAATACTCCTCTTTGATCGTTCGGTGCACGCGCTCCGCATAGGCATTATCCTGGGCGCTTTGCCCCATGCTGATCGCCACTTTATTGTCTCGTAAGAGTTTTATATACTCTTTGTATCCATACTGGCTGCCACGGTCAGAGTGATGATATTTAGGTGGACCATAGTGCCTTAAAGCATGCTTCAGGGCTTCTACATTAGCCACGGCCCGCATATGATCGGACACGCGATATCCAACAATGATCTTTGTGTACACATCCAGGATAAAACAGCATAATAAAATCTTCCTTCACCCTAATGTAGGTGATGTCCGACTGCCATATCTGCAAGGGTGCTTTGATGGTCATACCCTTGATTTTATTCGCAAAATGAACTGTACCACTTTGGGTAGTACGCCGTTGATTGACCTTTCGCTTCACACGATAGCCCTGGTCCATCATTAAGGCTACAAAGCAGTCTCGGCTTATAAAATCCGGCTGAAGGGTGTGATACATCTTTGCCACACCACAGCCCGGATGCGCCTCCGTAACTCGTCTACTTCCAATTGTAACTGCTCCAGACGTTCTTGAAAAAGAACACGCCGTTTGCCATACTGATGCACGGCTTGTTTGCTCACACCGACTACCTGATAAAGACTATTTAACGAGTAATTCATTTGTCCGTGGTTTTGCCTAAACCACCACAGGGTCGGTTGGAGTAGTTTTTTGATATCGATCTGGTCTTTTTGATTTACTCGCTGACGCAATAATTCGCTCATATCACGTCCAACAGCCTCTAAAACAGGCTTATATGGCCAAGGCGAATCACTTATAAAGTGATGCAACCGCTGGTAATCACTCCCTTCTGTTCGTTCGTCCATGCGCTCGATGTTGTGTTTACATTCATGGAAAAGGCCACTAAAATAATGATTAAACACTTGCGAATTATTCCGTCGATATACCCTGAATAAAGGCTCATAACGCTCGCAATAACCTCCTACACTTTTTTTTTAGTGGTATTTCGTTCATAACTTTTTCCATGTTCAACAGATTATTCTGATGGTTGCTTAAAGTGACAAAGTAGTATTAAGCAACCAGAGATGGTGCACAACTTTTCAAATTTCAAATTAACCTTTTCAAATTTGACTTTAAAGGATCTTCCCAAGTCCGATTTGCTGCTCAAAAAGTCAAAAGTCTAATTTGAAAAGTTCAATTTGAAAAGTGGCACACCCCCTCTTTACCCTTAAGTTGATGGCTATGGGGAGGGGAGGCATCCGAGGAATTTAATCTCTGTTCGAATACCAGATGATTACAAATTCAAGTTTACAAACAAATACAACCAGGTTGCGGCGAAAGTCGGCGGCATGAAAAAATCTGGAACAAGCGCAGTCTTGGTAATAGGTGTACGGACTCCCCAAGGTACTTGGTCACTTTTATCTTTCCCTTTATTAAAATCCTTCCAAACCAGGTATTTTGCTCTAATACCCATGGTAACGCCGATCCAAATCATTATAGAAATAAAAAATCCTAACAAACAGATTGCTTGTTTAAGAGTATGTAGGTTGACAGGATTATTGCTTCCATACACCAAGCCTAATGCGGCAAAGAGAATTGACTGCGACGTTAACAGCCAGGTAAGCCGGCGGTTTATTAATTCGTGTTCGAAAGATAGCCGGTTTTGATACTGTTTAATAAGTTCTTGCTTGATAAGAGTTTCTCTATTGGTCATACTATCATATAATTGATTATATAAAATCGGTGGTTTTTCTATAAATTAAAGTGTTGGCACGTGCCTATAGCGTGAAAGTATTTCGTTTTTGTGTAAAGTCATATTAAGGCAAAGCGTAACCTGAGCCGTGGTTTTGCTTCAATCTATTTTCATTACCTCTGTGTGTAAATAGCAACCACTATTAGATTAAAGGACATTTGCAATTGAACCGTCGGAATACCGTATGTTTTCTATGCGAAACCCATTAATAATAGAGTAATCACATTCTTGTCCTTCCTCAAGTTTAAATCCTGTTAACAGTTGAATTTCTGATAAGGCGTTTGTCAGCCGATCTTCATTTAGCTTGAATGTCTTTTCATGTGGTTTGCCATCCAATGCAAAGGGAAGCCACACATCTGACTGAGTCATAATTGAAATTCTGAAGATTTCTAATGTAGTGCAGCTTATCCAAATAAGATTGTCAACATCAAAGTTTTTCACTTCCCCTTTAATCATACCTGAACCCAAAAGGTTGATTGTAAGTGGGTACACAGATTCCTCTTCAATTAACGATCTACATTGTAAAATTAACTCTGGATAAGAGTTCAATGAATTAAAAGAGAATGTGATAGTAGGTTTCTCGACCCTATTACTGTTAACAACCTGATGCGAACCGGCAATCATCCATTTAGAAAGACAGATAGTATTGGGGTTAAGAAGGTCTTGTGATTTAAGAACACTAGCAACTTGTTCTAAGTTAACAAGTGATTTTTCCAAATTTGGCCAGCTTAGTTTATTGATAGGTCCGTTTTCAAATGTCCATTTTGCAACAGGACCTTTACTAATGGGAAGTTCCATAGTTAAAATAATTAAAAAGTTTTCAATGTCCCATCTGAAAACCTAACCCTTAATATTATAGCTGGATTAGCAGATTTAAATGCATTGACACCGCCTAAATACCCTTGGTGTCTTAATTTTGGATTTGCACTGGCAACAAATTCGGCATATGTTCCATCCCTTACCTCTATTAAAACTATTTTTTTTGTTTTCGGGGGGACATTTTTGAGTTCATCTGCAGATTCATTCGCACGGTTTGCAATATTTCCAAGTCCTTTTACACCTTTGAATTGATATGCTATTGCCCATTCGCCAGAAGTTGAAACTACTAATAAGTCAATGTCTCCTCCAAGAGGCGGAGACACTTCAAATTTTGCTGTACTTAACAATGCAGTTGGAATTTTATCAGCTTGGTCCAATGCCATGTAAACAGAATGCACCATAGAAGGGTTTTTTAGTTGCCGAAGTACCTTTTCATAACCACTAAGTGATACAAATTTCCCTGATCTGATAAATTGAAAAACTGCATCTCCATTACCATCAGACTTAACTCCTTTAATAATTTTATCAATATCAGAGGGTGAAGAGCCAAAATACCCCGTTCTTATTAATAATGCTCGTAAATCAGGCTCATCAGTGACATTGAGAGGCTTAGAAAAAAATGGATTTATTTCTGCCTTAATGTTGATTTTATAGTCTGCGGTTGTTACCAAGGCGATTTTTGTCAGGTTAAAATCACGTTTAACTACTGGCAATTGACCTTCAACGATTTTTCGATCATTTTTGACACTATTCGCAATTTGTTCAACCCTCGAAACGGCTGCACGTACATCACGTTTTTTTTCATCCGCCGTTCGTGCATCCTTCGTTCCCTTTCCCACCGCTTTCTTCAACAACCCAACCAACCACCCCACCACCTTATCAATTCCCTTATCAATCGGCTGCCGGATTTTCTTGATGATGCTCACGATCTTTTTCGGAACGCCGCCAAGCCCCACCAATTTAGCCAAAAAAGCGATAATGACCGTCAAGGTATTCGCCATCGTAGTTTCCACCTTTTGGGCGGCTTTGGTCACATTGCCGGCGGCAATAGCGGCAATCGAGTCAATGAACGAAGCAACAACGGCAGCGATCTGATTGATCTTTTCTATAAAAAATGAAATTGTTTTATAAATCGCCAAAATTGCCTGGATAACGGCGCCTGCCGGATTCAGGCTTGTAACCAGTTTTGCAATGGCTGCTTTTACCACTTCAACGGAAATAAACTGCGTAACCTGCTGTATCAGCATTTGCTTCAGTTCGCTCAACTCCGCTTTTATTTTTTCCCAGGCAGCTGCCGGCCCCTCGCGCACTAAGGTGATTAATATGTCGAAGGTTTTTTCCAGCCCCTTCAGCACCGGCTCCGGGATATATTTAACAAGCTTTTTGCGAATGTTTTGCCAGGTCAGCCCTAGTACGGACAACACCAGTTTGACGATTTCCAACAAACCAAACGACTTGGGAATGTAAACGCCAGCCTCACCCAGCGGCCCCACAAGCCATTTGATCAGGGCCGTTTTCAGGTGGGTAAGTATATTCGTTGCAAATAACTGGAAGCCTTTTTTTCCTGCCCGCACCAGGTTGCCGACAAATCGGACCGGATTTTTTAAAATGGTCGTAAAAGCCGATTGGGCCTTTGAAATATAGGGCAAAACCTTTGGCGCCACCACAGAAAACAAAATCTTCAACAACTTGATTACCTGGTCGAAACCCCAACTAACGAAGGATGCAACAAATTTGAATACGGGCAACACCAGTTTGTTGTACAGCGCAGACAAGTTGAAGAAGTCCTCCAACACCAATGCTTTCAAGCTGTTGATGATCAAGGTAGGAATGCTGGTGACAAAGGCAAGCACGCCTTTCAGCACCGTTTTGAACCAAGTCCATGCCTTTTGGACTGCTTTGCCTTTTTTTATGTTTTCCCAAACCTCTTGCTGTCCGATGAGTTTCATGAACCCTCCGATGAGATTATCGGCAGTTTGAGGTACCACTTCTCCGGTAATCGGGTCTTTGCCCAATACTGCCCGCAACAAATCATACCCCCGGGTGCCCTGTGCCAGTTTGGCCAACGGCAAAAGCACCGCCTGACGGATCATGTCCAAAATGGCGCTGAACAGGTTTTTTACAAATGTTATGATCCGGCCAATTGGGTCCGTAAATATGCGTTTGGCCCGATCCCAAACGCCTCCTAAATCAAAAATATCACGCCAACTGAGCGAATCCAGAAAGCGGTCGATGGCGGCTCGGATGCTGCTGCCACTAATGCCAAGGGTATTCAGCTGGCCTTCCACCCAGGCGCCCGCTTTTTCGAAAATCGCATATTTATCGAGCACTCTGGTTATCAGATTTCCACCGGGCAGGAATTCAACGACAGCGCGCAAAATATTGGCGGCAGTGCGCGCCTCTTTCTGCATGTTGATCGGATTGACACCCAGAATGATTGCGAACATGCGGAATCCGGGGATCAGATAGGCTTTATCCGCAAAATAATCCAGAGCATCGCTTATGCCAAGCCGCTGAACTTTGGCAGGAGCTGAAGAGATAGCCGTTTCGGGTTTACGTTGTACCGCATGCCCCTGTTGTACCACGTGCGTCAGCTCATGTGCCAGTAAGTGCTTGCCAGAGTCGGATTCGGGCTGGTATGCTCCACGGTTGAAATAGATATTGTTTTTATAGGTGAACGCCTTGGCGCCAAGCCGGTTACTCAGCCCTGCTGCCTGGTCATCGTTATGGATTTTAACCTGGCTGAAATCTACCTGGAATCGCTTCTCCATAAAGCCCTGGACTGCGGGTGGCATTTTTTGCCCGCCAGTAGGATGCATGATAGCGGCCTGGGTTGCGCTGTTGACTTCTGGTACTCCGCTTTCCTTCCGCTGAAGCGTTTTTGCATCCTGTTTTTGAATAGTGCCTGCTGCCAGTGCAGAATCTTCCTTACGGCTTGCCTCCGGTGCTACACTGCGTTGCACATCCACATCTGTCATGCGCATCACCTTGTCGGCAGTAGCATCGGCCTCCAATTCATGGCTGTCGCCGGGCTTATTGACCTTTAAAGCCGTTTGAACAGCGGGCCGCAAGCCGAGTTGTACAAGCCGTCGGTGGCTTGCCTTGCGCTGGATTGTTTCATCCGCTTTCTTTTGGATTTCATCAGTGCTGCGTTGTACAATATCCCCCTCCTTCTTCTGCACCGCCTCCCCCGCCACCCGCTGCAACACCTGATTGGTCTGCCGCTTAAAAAGATCATCCTTGTCGCCGACTTTCATCGACACCGTTTCACCGGCGCTTCCACGGGGTGTAGCGTGGGCAGCGGGCTTGGTGGTCGTTTGCTGTGTCGTTTGCGGTTGATGCTGTTGCATAGTTTGTCGGCTGGAACCATCAGAATGATTTGCGTTCTTTCAAATATTCTTTGCGGATACCCTGGTACAGGTGTTTCATGGTGGCTACTACACGTGCATCGGCCTGTTTTTCCCCGGCACCATTTTCCGCTTCTTTTTCGGAAAAGCCCCAAAGGGCGGTGTAGTGCACGGCATTGACAATGTTGGCCCCCGTCAGGTCGTAATGTTTGGCCAAATCGGGCGCAAAGGCACCGCAGCTTTCAGAAAGACCGGCGAGTTGCAGGGCTTTTTCCCAGAGTTTTTGACGTTCAGCCACAGTGGGCCGGGCGAATTTTACGATGATCTCCAACCGCCGGGCAAAGGCATCGTCGATGTTTTGCTGCATGTTGGAGGCCAGGATCACCAGGCCCGGATAGTCTTCGAGCCGTTGGAGCAAATAGGCGATTTCCTGGTTGGCGTATTTATCGTGCGCATCCGAAATATTGGTTCGTTTTCCAAACAAGGCATCGGCCTCGTCGAAAAATAAAATCCAGTCTTTTCCTTCCGCCCGGGCAAATACTTTTTCCAGGTTTTTTTCGGTTTCGCCAATGTATTTCGAAACAACCATGGAGAGGTCGACCCGGTAAACCTCCAGGCCGTGCCGCCGACCCAATAGGGCCGCCGTAAGCGTTTTGCCGGTACCGGAAGGACCGTAAAACAAAGCTTTGAACCCGGGCTTAAGCGCATGCAGTTCGCCAAGTTGATCTTTCAGCGCTACACGGTTGTTCAACCACTGCACTATAAATTCAACCTGGCGCATGGTTTCAGCATTGAGCACCAGGTCTTTCCAGGCCAACGGTGTGTGCAATAATTTTGCAGGAAAATCCATATTGAAGCGCGGTTGCCAAACCTCGCCTTTGGTGAGTTGCGCCAGGGCGTCTTCACTCAGTCGAATTTGGCTGGCTTCAAACGGCTCCCCCGGCGCAGGCTGCTGAAGCACCAGTATGTTTTGTTTTAACAAAACCGAATCGGGGTGGAAGAGGTAGGCATCCTGAAGCCGTTGATCCAGGTTGTTGCCGGAAAGCAGGAACATAGCCGTTTCAACCGTCGGCAAAAATCCACCATGCTGACTGCCTTGCACCCCGCCAAAACGCGGATCGCCAATGCCCGTTTTGGCATCTTTTATGAAAAGCCGGTTCAGCAATTCCGGCTGAATATGCGGAGCCAGCGCCAGCATAATTACCAGCCGGTCTTCAGGCAGGAGCTCATTTTCGCGTACGAACTGGGCATAGTAGGATGGATCATCGGACCAATCGGGCGCCTCCAACACGGGCTCCTTGCCCTGGTTTTGTGGCACTTCAACCAGAAACTTGGGTATAGCGTCCGCTTCCGCTTCTTCGGCAGACGCCTTGCTGAACAAACGCGCCAGGAAATTTTTTTTCTTGACTTCCTTCGGCTTTGCCACAGGCGCTTTTTTGGGAAATACGGCGCGGAGCCGGGCTGAAAGTACCGACTCAAACCAAGCCATTTCGGATGCCAGTGCCTGTGCATTGGCGGCGAGTAATTCCGCTCTGTTACGGTCGTTCCCAGTTGACATAAAGCAAAGATTTTGACCATGAAAAAACAATGGTAGACAAAGGCAGACCGGCCGGGAAGGCATGCAACAGCACATCGAAGGCGCCACTTTCGACATGTAACGCCCATTCGGAGTCGGACAAGCGTTCCAGCATGCCCTTCCGGTTTAAAAAGGTTTGGCAAAGCCCGTCCACCGATGTGGTTTTTAAGACCGACCATTGCGCAAGCAGACTGGAAAGCAGGTCCTGTGATTCCGCTTCAAGCACTGCCGGATCAATTGGTTCAGCAGCAGGTAAAAATGTTTCCGGCTCAATGCCGCACAATATTTTTTCCAATGGCAGTGCGTATTCCGGCTGGTAGTTTTGGCCGGTGGCCAAATAATTTAGCGCATAAACGGCTTGTGCCTGTGCCTGATCTGATACAAAGCCCTGTGCATCGCGTAGTCCTAACTGGCTGAAATAATGGGGCAGGTAGCCTGCCGTCAGGATCAAGCCGGCCTGCTCGGTCAGGTATTTTACGGACTGCTCTGCCGGCGATTCCCACTGTTCAAATGGTTGCCTGGCCGGGGCTTCCGTTTTTTTTCCGGAATCGTCGGAAGGCAGGTCTTGCAACGTTGCTTTGGCAGGTTTTTTCGAGGCGCCTTTTGTCGGATCATCGGTAGTGTGGCCTTCTGTTTTGTTCGCAGTGCCGGCTTTTTCCCCGGATGAATCTTTTTCTACGCGCAGTTGCTTTTTTATAGCAGCAGCCAATTCCGATGCAGGCGTGTTTTTATCCACAACCAACACCAAGGCATGATGCAGGATTTCCGCAATCCGTGCAGGCGCCGCCGGGGTGCCGGCATCTGTTGCTTTCTTTTTTTTGGGAAAAAAGTTTTCTGCGAATTGATTCAGGTTTTCGAACTTCAATCCAAGCGTTTCAAAAACCAGTTCAAGTGTACTTTCCCGGCAATGGGAGACCAGGCGTTCCGCCACGTAGGCTTGTTTTTGCAGGATCGAGGCCAGTTTTTCAACCAGGCGCGCAGGGGAAGCGCTGAGCAAATCAGTTAAAATAACATCGACTGAAAATGTCGAAACAGACTGCCACCAGGGCAGGTTTCCATGTTGGAGGAAATAAAAAAGGGATGCTTCCGACCGTTCCGCCAGGCTAACAGCTTTTGGCGCTTCGGCGCTATGTAGCGCTGCCGGCATCCGGGGAAGGGTGCTGGAGTTTGCGCCGTCCGGTTCCTGCTGATGTGCGCTTTCCGGCAAAAATTCAACCTCCGGCTGCCAGGCAGCAGCAGGGGGTATTTGCAAGCTATGCGGCGATAATGAACCGGCCTGGCGGTTCAGGGCTTCCCGCAGGCTTGTTTTGAGCTGTTCGAGTTTTCCGGAAAAACTGCCATCTGTCAGGTCGCCGATATACAATTCTAACCGGTCAATTAACAGCACCTTCGCGGGATCGTCAATTTGACCACAAAGTTCCAATAACACCGCCTCAAACACTTCCGTCAGGTGCGGCGTCCAGTGGCTGACCAGTTGACCGGCCTGGAGTTTGTCCCGACAGTTTAAGTCCAGTACTATTTTATTGACGCGATGCATTCGGTTTCGGTTGATTCGGTTTTTGATTGTCAGAATACTTGCCGCCAGGGTTCCATGCTATGGCGAATGATCTTGCCGCCTACTGCGGGGCATCGTCCTCGTGCGGTGTATCGTGTGCATCCGGCGTTATGGGCTCAGGTACTCCGCCTTTGGAATGGTCGCAGGGGGCACAGTCTGCGCAATCCTTCAGATGGTCCAGTTCGTGTACGAGCTTATTCACTACTTCGAGTTCGGGCATGCCGTTATTTTCAACCATTTCAAGCAACCATTTGCGGTAAATAGCTTCGAAGCGGCGCATGGCGCCCATACCCAACCAGACAATACGCAGGTCAATATGGCCCGGCGTTTCCAGGCGCAAGGTTTGTTCGGTGTACAGGCGGAAGGCTTTGTTTTGGGCGCGTTTGGACCAGCAGGGCAGCACGACGGTTGCCCGGAAGGAGTAGGGGTCTTCGTTGTGGTTACAGCCCTGGCAGAGGCAATTGCGTTGTTGCTCAAAGGCAAATGCGCGGCGCATATCCTCTGCCCAGGTTTCTGCTTCGGCAGCGTTGTCGAATACGTAGTCTGTTTGGGCCAGGGTGAAACCTTGATCATCCTGAAGGGCGATGCTGAATCTTGCGCCGTGTGCCAACACCCGGTAATTTTCTTCTTCATTGGCAACAACTCTGATTCGGGCGAGGTAATCGCTGAGCTGCTCGTATTTGCGAAAAGCCATTAGCGGCTTTTTCCAGGTGTCTTCCACCTGGTATACCCGGCGATAAAAAACGATCCGATCGCTGGCGGGGTCCTGGGCATTTTTTAAGGCAGAAATTTCCAGGGCCCAGGCTTCGTCATTGAAGCATTTTTCTTTGGGCAAACGGGTGATCCGGATCTTAAAACTGCGTACGCTCAGGCAACGGAGGAGCGCTTCGCGGACCTTGCGGGCAACTTCTTCGTTCGGTTCATCATTTGTTTGAGCTTCAATTTGAGCCACATTTTTAGAACCATCCCTGATGGGAATACTAATTTTCTTATCTCCTATCTTACTTATTCTTGATCCATCAATTTTATAAATGCCTTTAAGCAAAGCGTCTAGTTTGTATGCCGAAACATTTTCGTCGGCATGATCGAAATCCCTTACATGAAGTCGTTGATCGGATTTGAAAGGGCTTGGAAAAGAAAAAATGATCTGGTTGTTTACCAGCGTCTCTTTGATTATCGATGTGATCTCAGACACTTTAGGTTTTTTGACCGGCAGGTTTGTTAAAGCGATAGTAGCTAATGGATACTTATCTGCTCCGGAAATTATTACCGTTTTTTTATCATCCGAAAGGGAATAGTTTTTTAGGTTTTGAATGGCTGATTGCAATGCCTCTTTTTTGTCTTTGGGCAGGTTGGCCGTGCCGCTTTCGTCTTTAGCTACAAGCTTGGCTTTTTCCGGATTGAAGGGGTTTATAAATTGTATATCCAGGTTTACTACTTTTATTGTAATTGTTGTTCCTAGTGTGTCTTTTTCTTCTTTTGTTTCCGTTATTTCAGGCATTTCCACCATGCCAATTTCAAAACAACAATCGCCGCAATGGTCGCAGGCGTCCAGGTCGATACACAGCAATTTGACCGGTTCAGCGGGCGGTGTTTCGGTATCGTACGGGTTCTTATCGGCGTATTGAAGGACTTCATCTGTTTTGGGGCGCAGCAGGATATGCTCCACCAGATGCATGCCTTCCACCTGGAACAGGTTTTTAAATTGTTCCCCCAGTCTTTCCTGATAGGCTTTTGATTCCTTTCCGGTATTGAAGCGCCGGCTCATGCCAAGCGGAATATCGCCGTCGTACAGCCCGAAAAAGTAGGTCGTTTTGTCGCTGCGTTCTTCGCAATGTTGTTGGTAGTTGTGCGGATCGCTTCCGCGTTCAATCAGGATTTGGATAAATTCGTCGATACAGCATTCCTGGTTTGTTACTTCCTTGCTGTTGAACAACAACC
Organism: Lewinellaceae bacterium; assembly: GCA_020636075.1. GTDB lineage: Bacteria > Bacteroidota > Bacteroidia > Chitinophagales > Saprospiraceae > M3007. Next base: position 159,692 of record JACJYO010000007.1, read on the forward strand.
GGTGGTCGGCATCATCCGTAAAGCAGCGGATCACCGCGTTGCCTGTTTTCCCGGCTTTTCCCGGCAGGGGCTCCACCTCCACCCAGGAGGGCGTCAGGTATTCCCGGCCCACTTCGGAATAACCCAGTAACCTGCTTACCCGGCGTTCCAAACCCGAAATGCTTTTGCCGCCACAGGATTTTTTATGCGCCTTTTTATGCGCCTTTTTTTTCTTGCCGGTTGGCGTCCCCCAATACGAAAAACCTTTGCTCCGCCGGTTGCTGACCCGCACATAGTCCTTCAATAACCGCATTTTATCGACAATCAATCGGCGCTCCAGGTCAATCGGCGAGCCGTCGGACAACAGCTGCATGAGATGATCATATTCCGTGGTGTTTTCCCCGAAACGGGCGAGCAAATGGTTTAACATGCGGCTGCGGCGACGCACAAACAATTTCGGGGCATCAAGCAATCCCTTCAACACCTCGGCCATTCGATCGGCAACAGCACCTATGGCTTTTTCCGCTTGCCCGATTTTCGTTTGCAATCCGGCAATGCTTTGCGCAATTTGCCCTAGTTCTTTTTCCAGATTTTTTGCTTCAGTTTGTTCATCGAGCAGCGTTTTGGAAGCCGTATGGAGTTTGCGTTTGAGCCGTTTGTCGGCAGGATTTTCCATTAAAGCCTTATCCAATTTGTGCACGCGCTCCTGTAATTCGGCGATGTCATCGTTCAAAAATTCCAGTTCGACCGACTTTTCTTCCTGCTGATTTTCAAAGCCAAGCAGCTCGTTTTTCCATGTCAGGGCCTGCTCATCGCCGATGAACAATTCATCCAGATTATACTGCACATCCTGATGCAATACCTGGAAGTATTGGGTGTGCTGGGTGTCGCAGAAGGAGAAAATCTTGTTCAGGTGGGCCAGTTGGGCGAGGTGATTGGCGAGGAGTTGATCGAAAAGCAAGAGGTAACCCTTTAGTTGTTTGGCTTGCGCTTCGCGCAAAGCCAGGTCGGTACTCCCCGGAATGCCATACACCGGATGTACACCGTAGATATGCGGCAAATCATTTTTTACAGGCACGTACACATCCAGGTCGCTGTATTCCCCGGTTGGTACTGCAAAGTCCGTTTGGTGGCCTTTCAGGCGGTAGCTGCGTTCGCGGGCGAGCAAATCCCGGTAAATCTTTTTGACCCGGCGTTTGCTGGCGGCATCTGTATTGACATCGTATTGGAAAATCTCACTGTCCTTGCAAAGCATGGCGCGCGATTTGTCGATGTCCAACTGCCCAACTTTGCGTTGTTCGCGCAATTCCGTGATCCACTTTGTGAAAAATTCATAATTCATTGAATCGCGCGGAATATGCAGTCGCGTGATGGCCCGGACCCCCTCGATATCGGCTATTTCATTGATCAGATCGGATAGCCGTATGTCGCGAAACATATCCGTCTTTTCGAGTTCGTCGTCTTCAATAAAGCCGCTTTCCAGGGCAGGCCCTTCAAAAATTTCTTCAATGCGGTAGTTGCGCTCCGCATCGGTGTAGGGGTAGGGTTTGTCCAGCATCTGGTCGATGGTGTAAAACCGGATAGTCGGGGAAAAGTAGCGGTAGATTTCGATGAAAATCTGTGCCAGCACTTTTTCCGGATCGGCATCGGGTTTTAGTACCACATTGATATCGACCGTGAATTTTTGCGGCCGTACGGGAATTACATTGATAAAATCTTCGCAGAGGTTGCGGTGTTTGTGCAGGCGTTTTAACACCGCTTCGTGCACCTTGTCTTCAGCGGGGGTTTCGTTTATATCCTCTTCGTACTGGACGAGCACATTGTAAAGCCCTTCCAGTTCAAGTGGCCGGTGGCTTGCTACCGGGGCATTGCCCAAAGTAGTCAGGCGTCCGCGTTTGGGGGCGCAGGAGCAGGTTTCGGCGCAAGGGTCTTCGCTTGCCTGATGCTGATGGCCTTCCTTTTCGGTCCATTCCTGGTCGACATAAATCGGCACTTCGTAGCTGGTGCTTTTTTCGATCCAGACATTGCGCACGCCATCCACATCCAGGATCAATTTTCGGTAGTCATTGATGGTGATTGCGCAGGTATGCAACAGTTCTTTTGCAGTGTAAAAAATACAGTTCCAGGTCGTATCGCCTGGGTTTTTATACGTGATCAGGTCCTGGATTTTAAATTTTGTGCGGTAGCCCATTTCGGTAATGGCGTAGCACAGCGCCTCCAACAGGGTAATACCCGGGTCGGGCGTATTGTAGTCCGTCCACTTGTCCCCGGCGAGTTTGCCAAGATGTTCAATACCCTCCCGGCGCAGCAGATTGAAATCCTGCGAGGCGGGTAGCGGATTGTTCCGGTCGATCACTTCATAGTCTTGCATAGGGCGTTGTTGGATGGTTTAGTAGTAGATTTTGGGCATTTCAGTCCTGATCAATCATTTTGACCTGATACTTATATTTGCCGGATATCTAAGGCGATTTAATTTTGATTTCAGGATATTACTAATGCTGGAATTATTCCCAGAGACGGCTCCCCGGTCAACATTGCCTGCTATTTTGGTGTAAGGCCCCTTGCCTGCCTTACCCGATTCATTGAGATTTTTTTCCCAAGAGGTTATAATTGGATCGAAGCTTATAGCATACCGTACTTTCTTATTTCGAAAAGCCCAATATTTCTGATCAAGGGGGGGGGGCTTTACGCTACCCGTTGAAGGGCGAATATTGATACTCCATGGAAGTTTCGTCGACCCTGGTTTTTTGCCTGGTTTGGGCGCTGGTTTGGGGGGCTCAATAACTGCCGGTGCACAGGGGTCCGGCTGTGGTTCCGGTTCGTACAGCTCGATCAGGTGTTGCGCCGCCGACACGAGAATTGACCGGGAAGTACAGGGGCGGATGCTCAGTTCCATACCGCGCATAGTCGGGTAATACGTATGGAGCACGTTTTCCCAGAATTCTATCAATTCGTCGGTGTTTTCCAGGCTGTGCTGGCAGTCGGGGAGCAATTCGAATTCGGCATAAAGCACGACCGGGTCGTTGCCGGTTGGGCTTTGGGTTTGTTGCAGTTCTTCGGTTATTGAAACAGCTCTTGGCATAAAGCCCTCAGCGCTGATGACCAACACCTGGCCCCATTCCAGACCGGTAAACAGGTACTTGCCAAAGTCCGGTTGTTTTTCCGCTTGTTTGCTTTCATCCTCTAAATTATAGATGCGGGCATTATCTATCAATTGATTTGCATTTCCATCTGCAATTTTTACCTGAAAATTAAGGTTGATTTTTTTGGGAAATAATCTAACATCAATTTTTCCCTTTCCGAGAATAATGGATTTTTCACCATAATCAGATGAGCTAAGAAGGAGGAGATTGTTAATTCTATCTTTAGAAACAGTTATACTATCTCCAGGATTAAGCTGTATACTGCACGTTAATATCGCGTTGAACCCATTTTTAACTTCTATTGTAAATTCCGTTTGCGGCGGATCAGAAATTTCTTCTAATTCTATGTGAAACCCAGGGACTGGATTTGTCGCTTCAATTGGCACCCAGTCAATCACCTCCACCAATTGGTTATCCGCTTTGACATACTGTAAAATCCGGGTGCCGAATCCATCTTTCTCTATGGAAACCCGGTCGCCGTCAGCCAACGGAAATTTAAACCTTCCGTATTCATCCGTTGCAACCTGCAGATTGGTGCCTAGAATTTGGAGCAATGCCTGTGAAATTTTATTCGCATAATTGCCATTAGCATCCATGGGGGGCTTCACTACCTCGCCTTCAACATCTTTAAACAGTTCATCCTCCGGCGCGCAGCAAGCGTCTTTGCAATGAAACATCCGGAAGTCGGTGATAAAGTTCACATACGTCCGTTCTTCAATAAAATTGATCACATCGGAGGCGTACACGCGCCCGTCAAAGCGGACATCCACGCTGTCTTCAAATGCCCAGGGGGTGAGGTATTGCACAAGTTCTTCATTGAGCTGTCGCAAAAAAGTACCCTTGTCGATGCCCTCATTAAACTGCACCCGAAAGGCCACCAAAACCTCCTCGTACACCGGGTTTTTAGCATGCACTTGTACAAAGGGCGCCGTACGACGGCCGAGTTCCTTTTCAATCTCTTTCAACACCCGGTTGCTGTTTTTGGGCTGTAACCGGTTGCCGCCGACGCGGTTGCGGAAGTCCGGAATGGCTACGAGCATGACATGCCCGGGCGCGAGTTGTTCGCCACAAGCGCTAATGGCGGTTTGTTCTTTCAATTCATCCTCCGTAAGGCAGGGGTTTTTGGCCGGTTTCCGGCAAATACAATCCGGATCGCTGACCGGGATCGCCTTCACTTTATAGACCGCCGGGAAATGACTCAGTACCAGGTGTTCATAGTCCCAAACGGTCACGGCGCGGCCTTTGTGGCGAATGCGTTCGGAGGCTTCCATGTAAAAGGATAACCCCTTGTCGGCCGGGCGGCCGCCAAACGATTCGTAGGGCTGTTTAACGCTTTTTACCGCATCCACTTTTTCTTTCAGGCCGCTGATTTTACCGCTGCTGAGTGGCAAGGCGTAATGCCCGGGATTGTGCCCCTGATCATCAAAGATGGCCGTTACGGCTTGCGCCTGAATGGAAATCAGGCGTGGAAACCGGTCAGGGTTGTTGCTCACCGAAGCGCAGAGCCAGAACTGGCCCTCCGGCAACAGGGTGTTTTGGGCCGTCATATCCTTCGGCAGGCTGAATAAAATAATCCCGGTTGTTTGCAGTGCGAAGGTGTCGTCATTCAAAACAGCGTCCATCGGCAACGGATGCCACTCGTTTTCGCTCAGGTAAGACCAATGGACGGCGGGCGGGTTGCCTTCGTCGTCTGCCTGGGTGCCTTCTTCAAACTTGAACAACAGCGACAGGTTTTGCCCCTGTTCCGGTGTCAGCGCTTCAATACCGATGAGCAGATGGCCGGTTTGCAGTTCGGCCTGGTTGTACTGGTGGCTTTCATCGGGCAGCAACACCCGGTCGAGCGGGTTGCCAAACTGGAATTGCGGGAAGAGGTACCACCTGGGCTGCGACTCGGTTTCCGGCACCTGGGCATTGACAGACAGGCCGCCGGTCAGCGCATCCAGGTCCAGTATTTCACCAAAGTTTTTGGCGGGGAAGACAGGCACAAAACCGAATGGATAGAGGTGGAAAAACTGGTCTACGCCTGGGGTTAGATCGCTGAATGCCAAGGTAGAATCGTATTCGATGGAGATGTATTCGGCTTGGAGAGCTAATCCACTCAAAGCAACATCTTGGATTTGATTCGTAGATAAATCTGCCAACTTAATTCTAAAAAATCCATTAGAAACACTATTTCCAAATTCGCCATAATCCGGATTAATCGTTCTGTCTAATGGTTCACCAGAGGGTAAATCATTGGGGTCTAAACTCCAGGTTGAAAGGCTGGTTGTATTCGATGCTTTATCAGTAGAATTTTCTGGTTTTAACCAATGTTTATCTTTTAGAAATGTCAGGTTAAAATTAGGAGTACCAGCAGAAGTGATATCCCCTTTCCATTGGACATAGGCATTAAATTTTGAGATCTTTTTTGAAAAAAGTTCTACAGAACCAACATATAATGGCGAGCCATTGCTAGGCAATTGTGTAAATGCAAAAAATGTTTTGCTGTTTTCAACGACCTGAAAAGCATTTTGCACATGCAGGTCTTTTAGCCCATTTGCCACAAGGTTAGATGTGATTGAGTAAGGCCAAAATTTCTCACCAACCATTGCGCGAAGAGTTAACTCTGAATCAATAACAAGGTTTTTATAATCGGGTGGCGTAATAAAATTTTCGGCATCCAGGTTTTTTATTTCCACCTTGAGCACAGGTGCGTTGGTTGGAAACAGGTCGCCGGGGTGGAGCTTGGGGTCAAAGGGGATGATTTTTGGTGCTGCTACTTTAAGTAGAATCCGTATGAAATCAGGGTTGCCAGATTGGGCGGGCACTTTTTCGTACCATATATCAAGTGCTGCATCCTTTGGAGGTGCAACAGGGGGGACTCTAATCCATCCCTTTTCTCCAGTCAGCCAAATATCAAATACTTGCTCCAGGCTGGTTTCTTTGACCTCTTTCAAGATATCAGCTATTCCTTTCGCCTTAAGTTCAATAACCCGGAGCCCTCCGGATAACAGCAATTGAGGGCTGGCAATGGCAAATCCGATACGGGCAGCGTTGAGAAAATCGCCCGGGGGTTGCAAAAAATTACAAATGGTGCGTTGCGTCTCTTCGTCGCGCCCACCTACGCCGAAGGTGTCGAAGGAGGTTTCAGGCTGGAGGAAGGGTGTGCCGTAGCCGTCGATCGAATTGGCTACCGGGTTGGCGTGGAAGTCCACCACCCGGGTTTTGGTTTCGGCATCCCGTTCGATGTACACATTTTTGATTTCCCGAACGACTGCCCGGTTGGGTACGAACGGCGCGGCTATCCCACGCGAGCCCTGTTTGGTTTTGTACAAAATGTCTTTGCCCGAATCAGGCTCCGTACCGGCCAGTAAGGGCGTCCCGTTTTCGACAGTGTAGGTATTGATGCCTTTGGCCAGCTCAAAGATCGCATGCACCCGGTCGGGTTCGGCGGGGCGTTCCGAAAGGTGAAGCACGTCTTTGTAAAAAAACTCCAGGTGGCGGCGCGTCACGTCGTTCAGGTCTTCCTGCAGATGTTTGAACAATTCCAGAAAGGCGATCAGCAGGGCAAGATGCGGCTGGTGCTTGGGGTACTTTTCGAGGGCGAATGCAAGGTGTTCATGACTGTCTGCTACGATGTCCGATACTGCCTGGTAAAAGGTCTGGAAAATATCGTCGATATAAAAAGATGCCTCGATCAGCGGGCTTATGTCCTCCTCCGGCTCGTTGTCCGTTTCATTGTCGACAGGGGTGCTGTTGTATATGGAGTCATCGGCTTTGAGCGTATGACTGTCAAAGCCCCAAACCGTGTTTTTTGAAATTTGAAGGTCCAAAATTTTAAGCGACTTCTTCGCTTCCTTATCCTCGGGATCCACCATGGATTCCAGCGCCCGCGCATACGCTATAGCCTTTTGGAGCTGCATGCCGAGGTTTGAGCGAACAAGAAGTTCCAACTCGCTGCGCAAGGGATTTTCGTCCGTAGCAGCTGCCAACCACCGCTGGAGCTGCTCGGCCAACGTATAAACCGGCACAAAAAGTTGGGCGTAATTTGCTTCCGTGGGCTCTGCGTATAATTGTTGGCGGTAGGCCAGGTAGTCCTTTTCCAACCCGGCAGGGTCGCTCAAAACGACCGTGGCCAGCACAACTGCCAGGTCTTGCTCCAGAAATTCAGCCCAGGTCACGATTGAACCGTCATCTTCCTCGGGCAGGGGGAAGAAGCGAATCTTGCCGGCATATGTCTTGATTTGCACGAGCAGATCCTCCAACTTTCGATCATCGAGCTTTACATTTTTTGGATTCAGCGCGTCCAACAGGCGATTCATACGCCCGGTACCGTCGCGCAGGTCCGGTCTGTGTTTTCGGCAATGTTGGCAGCTGCAGCTCATAGTTGACGGTTTCTTGCTTCGGTGAGGTAAAAGGGAAAGACGTAGTTGTAGCGGGTATTGGCCGTGATCACGAAATATTGCAGTGTGATCAGCAATTTGCCGAGATCATCCGGGTTGGGCTGTGCCTGGTCATACGCCGTGGTGATGTCCAGATTTTCGAGGATAACCCGCGGTTCGTGCTCGAGTACGGCTTCTTCGATGAATTGCTTGATCAGGGCAACATTCTGCGCTGTAATATTTTCAAATAAAAAAGGCTGAAGGTTGCACCCGAACGTCGGTTGCACCACGCGTGTGCCGCGAAAGGTGTGAATAATGATGTACAGGCTGCGCTCTATGATTGGGATAAGGATGCGCCCGTCCTCCGGACGGATGACTTCATTTCCGTCTACCATCACAATACCTTCCGGCGCCGTGCGGGAAAATGTGGGCGGGAAGGCCCAGCCGCTGCCCAGGAATGCCGTTTCTTTTTCGTATGTTTTCATGGTTCAATCGCCAATTAGTACTGTTGCAAAACCCGCGCTGATCATACCGCCATGCGCCGTAGCGTCACCCAGCCGCGCAGCGCCCTGGCCACCGATCTTTACCGTAGCCGAACCTTGTTGAATAATATCCGGCGCCGGGCTCACGCAGAGGCACTGATTGCCCATGGTAGCAGCCGGTTGGCCGCCGATGAGCACGGTAGGGACGCCTGGCGGTAGTATCGGACCACCGACGTGCGGTACGAGCAGGGTAACTTGCGGACAAGTATGCATATCGCCCAAACGGGCTGCGGGCTTTCCCATGATGGATTGTTTTTTAGTTCAGCATAATGGTTCCGCCTTTCACGACAACCTGGGCGGAAGCGTTGATCTCAATATTCGATTGATCAATTTTTATCGTATTGCCGCCAACTTTTAGTTCGATCACATTGCTTTGCCCATCCAACGTGATCGAACAACTTCCCGATTCGAGTTTGATGGTTTTGGCACTGTCATCAAATTCAAGCAGTTGGCTCTCCGGGCTTTTGTAACCAAACTTTTGCTCCGTCCCATCGGCCGCAATTCCCGGCAGTTTGTCGCGGCTGTACAAACAGCCCATGATTACCGGGTAGCGGGGGTCGTTGGCAATAAAGCCTACCAATACCTCGTCGTCTTTTTGCGGGCGGAGGTACAGTCCATGCCCGGCGCCTGCTTCGGGTGTGAGCACACGTGCCCAGATGCCCGCACCGTCGGGATCTACGAGCGGGAGTTTGATTTTAACTTTAAAATCCGGGTCACTGCTGTCGCCTTCTTCGATGACGATGCCAATTTGCAAACCCGGCACATCGGGCAACAGCCCTTTTGCCGAGCCGTTTTCAGCGGCTATTTTGCGGTAAAACCAATCCTGATCCCAGCCAAACTGAATTTCTGTTTCCCAGCCTTTGTCGTATTGGTGTGCAATGCCTGTAATAAATGCCAGGCCGTTGAAGCGCGCGCCAACGCCGATTAGCTCGACCGTTTGTCCGATCCGCAAACTTGCCTCCCCGCGAATGCGTGCGCGCCCGCAAGTTGTGGACAAGTGGCTTTGTTGGGCTTTGCCATTTGCCCATGCGCTGAGTTGCTGGGCACCCAGATGCCCGGCGTGAAAAGCGATTTCTTCGATGTTCAACTTGCCGGCAAGCACGGATTCGCCCAGGTTGCCGGGCTCCTGCAAACTGCTTTGTCCATCCTCCTGCGAGACTTCCTGTTTGGTGAAATCCCAGGCCTTGGCTGTTGCTTTTTTTAACTGCCGTCGGGCATCCATTTCGGCTTCAATGTCCAACAGATTATGCCCGAATTGGGCTTTGAAATCCGCCTTTGCTGCAATGGCGGGGCTAATGATCTTCAGCACGCCGTCATCGGTTGATACCAATTTGCCGTTCGCTTCGGAGCGCATGACGATAAAATCCCAGGGCAGCGTATCGTACATGACCATTTGCGGATGCTGAATTGGCATGTCGGCAATCTCAGTTTGCAGCCCTGCTGCCTGTGCGAGTTGCTGGATAATTTTTTTGTCGGTCTCATCGGTGAAAAACTGCGTGCGCCGGGTAAGTGTCAGCTTAACGGCTTCGTCCTTTGCCTCGATGATTAGTCGGGATTGCCCGATTTCCGGCGCGCTGACGGCATGCCGGGTAATAATCCCCTTAAATACGGTATCGAGGGTGCTGCTGTTGGCGTAGCCGAGTAAAATTTCGAGCGCGTTGCCCGGCAAAAAGGTCGTTTCATTGCTTAAATCAAAATCCTGTTTCGCCACATTCCCATCAGAGAACACCACTTGGGCGTACGCAACCTTATTGAAACTTCGAAAAACACTGAGCGATACCAGGCCGGTTTCGCTGCTGATCGGCTTGTTGTTTACAAGGATCCGGTGAAATACCGTATCGTTCGATGTTTGTTGCGTACGTGCTGCCATGGTTTATTTTGTACTGACCGGTGGGAAGAAAATCTTGGTTCCGGGTTCGAGTTTTCGAAAGGTTTTCATGCGATTTGCTGCCGCAACGGCAATGTAGAAATCGGGCGTCCTGTAATAGCGATACGTGACAAATGGCAGCTGTTCGTCATCGAGCTGAACGATGTATTGGTGAGTGACATCGGGTGATGAAAAGTTGCGGGCGGCTTTGTTCAGTTCCGTATCTTTTGTTTCCTGGAAATTTGCCTTGACTTTCGCCCGCAGCGGAACACCTTCCCGGTCGAACAGCGTATACGTTACTTCGGAAGACATCAGGTTGCAGCTGCTGATGAATGTGCCGTATTGGACGATCAGCCGCTGTGGCCGGTGCATGTCGGATTTGGGAATGGTGGTCAGGCTTCGAAACAAGGCGATATGCTGGATCACGGGTATGCGCAAGGGCGTGAACAGTCCGGAAGAGTCTATGGTAAACTCAATGCTGAACTCCCGGGGTTTGATGCCTTTGTACTGCGGATCGTTACCGGCCTGCCCTTGTTCTTGTTTCTGTTCGAAATCCAGTTCTTCCTTGATGGAAAAACTTTGCGGGTTGTACTGCAATATCATCGGCGCACCCGTCGGAATATCGCCATCGTCTCCAACCGGAGTGATGGTGAGAAAAAAGCCGTTGTTTGAAACAAGGCCGCCTGTCAGGTCAGAAATTGTGGCCATAGTTAGCGTTCATTTTTCATGCGAAGAATTTTGAGTACCTGCGCGACGGCCTCCCGAATGAGTTGGTCGCGGTTGATCGCCTCGTGCATTTTCACGGGTTTGCCGTCTGAGGGCTTTGCTTCCTGCGTCGGTTCGACAATATTGGCTCTGATGACAATTTCATTGATGTGGACCGGCATACGCTTAAAGTCGTTTAAAGGAGTGATAGCCAAATTCAAAGGTTTCCGTCACGAATTTGCTTTCCTGCGCATTGAAGGGCGCTAAGTTCCATTTGAGCGGAAATGCCTGCTGTACCTGCCACTGGATCAAGATGTCGCCCTTATGATTCATCAGCGTGATCAATACATCCGTTTGGGCTTCCGTTGGCTGCGGCGCTCCCGGATTGGTGAAATAGCTCTGAATAGCATCTTCCATCCATTTTGCCAGTTTGGAGTCCGCATACATCGAGCGTTTCAACATCAGGTTGGGATAGCGCAGCCCTTTGGGTAGCCGGATTTTATAATCATTGGCGCCACCGGCAGGCAAATCCTCCACCTCCAACTCCCAGGAGAGTCCGCTGACTTCCTGAAAATACTGCTCGGTAAGCCCGGCAATGCCCGTGAATTCCACTTTGAAATAGAATGCCGGCAATAAAATGTCGTCGTTGGTCAGTGCCATCGTATTGGAAATAGCTGGTTTACAGGTAGAGGAAAAGTGCGCTTAGCCTAATTCCAACGTGATCTTCTCACAGGCTATTTCCATGGATTCGATGGCGATTTCATTGCCGCTGGCTTTCAGCGCGGGACCTTCAATTTTGGTCGGGAATGCCTTGGAAACATTCCAGATCATGACGGGCTCGCTGTTTTCATTGTTCAGGGTTACTTGCAGGTCTACCCGGGCGGATTCTTCCCAGTTGTAATTGTTCATCCAGGTGAACAGGTCGTTGTTGCCCTGAACAATGCCGCGTTTGAACATGATGTTGTTGTACTTTTTTAAACCGGGCTTTTTGATCGGCGCGGGTTCCTTGTGTTCCCCGTGCCGGTATTCGATCACCTGGATTTCCTGGTTCAGGCCTGTGACTTCCGAAAAGCCCATCTCACCCGTGAACTTGTCGGATTTGACGGCGAAGAAAAAAACTGGAGCTGGATAAGGCATGGCTTATTTTTATTTTGTGATGGTCAAAAATGGTGTGTTCGATTTGGGGTAGCTTAGGAAAGTTGCTCCGGCAAAAACTGCTCAATCCGCAAAATGATAAACTCTGCCGGGCGTACGACCGCCATACCAATTTCCACGATCATCTTGCCGTTGAGCACATCCTCTTTGCTCATGGTAATGCCCAGGCCGATGCGCACGAAAAAGCTGTCTTCGGCTTTGGCGCCGAGCAGGGCCCCTTGTTGCCATTTTTGCGTGAGGTAGTTGCTAATGCCACCCTTCACCAGGCCCCAGGTGGTGGGGTTGTTGGGCTCAAACAGGTAGGCTTTCATGGCGTTTTTGATCGATTTTTCAGCGATCGAGATAAAACGCCGGACGCTGATATAGCGGAAGTCGCTGCTGCTGCCGCGCAGGGTGCGGCCACCCATTACCCGCGTGCCAAAACCCGGCAGGGTGCGGATGGCGCAGATGGAACGGCCATTGAGCGGGTTGATGTTCAGGTCTTCGTGGAAAGTGTCGGTAATGAATTTATGTGGGCGTTTGATTTCGTTTACGCCGACATTGGCAGGTGCCTTCCAAACTCCGCGGGCATCGTCAGTTTTGACATAAATTCCAGCCATTGCTGCTGATGGGGGCAGTACGACAAGTGGCGCGTTTGCTTTTATTTTATCATTTAATACCTTATAAAGTAATACCTGTTCTTCTGTAGTTAGTGCTGGTGTTGTTGCCGGTGTTGCTGCTGGTGTTGCTGCTGGTGTTGTTGCTGGTGTTGTTGCCGGTGTTGCTGCTGGTGCTGTTGCCGGTGTTGTTGCTGGTGTTGCTGGTGTTGCTGGTGTTGCTGCGGGTGGTGCTGCTTCTGCTCTTTTATCGCCAGCAGCTTTGGCTGCAGCTACCAAGTCCGTAAAAGGAATTTTGGTTTTTCCGGGAATCTGTACCTCAGTAGTCAATCCATTTATAAAACCATCCTCGATCTCAAGGCGATAGTTTGTGACCAGATAAGGGTAATAAAAAGCCGTGAACTCCCCATCCCGTTCTATCGACAAGCTTGAAAACTCGCTGTCGTCAAAAGCTTTTATGTCATCTTCGGCTTTTATTGTTATCTCCTCTTCTTTCTTTTTTCCTTTATTTACCTCTTTGTCCCATTCTATGACATCTAAAATGAAAAACTTCTCCAGTTTCTGCTTTTGGAGTATTTCAGTGATCGTGCCGCTTACAATGCTTTTTATTTCTGAATAATCATATTCCGCGGATGTATTTGTAGCTGGATTTTCTGGTTTGAATGTGGCCAGTTTTACAAGGTCTGGAATAACCAACAAAGTAACTTCTTCGATTTCCAGGGACCTTTTAAGTGCTTCTTCAACTTTCTTTTTAAAATTAGTGGAATCGAAACTGTCCGGGTATTTGCCACAAGAAATAATGAAACACTTTGCTCCACCATTTTTAAAATAGTGCCGTATTGCATAGTGTAGCATATAATCTGGTACAATAGTTTCAGGCGTTACGTTGACTTGCCTTGTTGTATTGTCATATTCAACTGAAATACCTCCTTGTGGATATGCGCCGCCAAACGTTGCCTCAAAACCCTCCAAGGAGTTAATTTGAACAGGTTCCTCAGGGGCAGCTTCCGGGACTTTTTGTGTGAAACCAATAAATACCGGGATAGCAGATTCGACCTCCAGTATTGAAACGGGAAAAGACGTTTTTTCCTCGATATACACATCGGGTCTTCTGTAGTCAGCCATAGCGTAAAAATTTATAAGTGAAGAGATATGGATGCGATCAATTGGTTGGTTTGTGGATCCGTACGCAATGAATCCGGTACGGGCTTGGGCAGGGGGGCGCGGTGTTTCAGGTCGTCGTTGAGCTTATAGTCCAGCCCTATTATGCGCTGAGTGCCCTCTTGCCAGTCGAGGGGCTGTTGTGCGGTTACGATGAATTGCCGGTTATCGGTTTCCTGTTCGAGATTGAAAGTTTCACCGGCCACGCTTGAACTGATTTTCAGTTCACTCACCACCCCCCGGAGAATTCCCAGAGGCAGCATATCGGTTTCGTTCAGGTGTTTGAATACAATTTGATATTTCCAGATCGAGCGCCGCGTCGCAAAACCTGTTTCATACGTCGGCGCTGTATTTCGCAAACCACCGTCGGCGTTTTGCCACCGGTAGTTGTCGGTAGCCGGGTCATTCCAATACAACTCGATAACTGCCAGCGGTGTGTTGCCTGTATTTCCTGCGTTCAGGTAATAAAATGTTTGCAGTTCGCCCCCTTTTACCCAAAGGGTATAGAGCCCGCTCACGGCGTTTTGCAGATCAAATACGGCCTGGTTGGCATTTCCGGAAGGAACCACCCTGGTGGCCTCGCGCTCCGCAGTGCTGTTTTTTAATTTTAACAGCGCTTCAGTCCGGTCGAGCGGCCCATTGTGGACAAACTGGAAGGTCGGCGCAGTGTGCAATGACACGAGGTCCTGTTGCCAATCCACAACGCCGGCGCCTTTCGTCAGGTGCAGCGCATCGGCAGCCGCTGCGGCATCACCGGTGGCATTGGTCAGGTACAGGCAAGTTGCGGGCGCCGGCGTTAGGGGTGCATCGCTCAGGAGCCGATAGCTGGGGTTCCGTTCGGTCACTATGAAAACCCACTTCCCGGTATCGTTAAGCGGCCGGGCCAGGCGCTCCAGGTTGTCGGCGCCCTTTTCCACTTCGCCGTAAATACTGATGCTGTTGGCGCGGTTGGACGTGATGCGCAGGGCATGGCGCCGGAACAATTTGTCCGTTTCCGCGGCAGGGAAAATATGCAAATCCGAAACGGGACGAACTACCGGCCGGGCGCAGTACCCGTTGTCGAAATAGGCGTGCTGAAAATTGACATCGCACAATCGCCGGTATTTGAATGTTCCCATTGGTCGAGGTTTTTGATCGGTTGGTTAAATCGGGTTTTCCCGGCTGGCGCCTTCGAGTATTGGTGCGGATTCTTGTTCGGTTTCCTGGTCGAAAACAATCAGGAGCCGGAGTTTGTACAATAAACTGGGGGTGTACTTTGCTCCGAGTGATGACCAGATGTAACTCTGTTGTTCGTAGGTTATCGTAAACAATTGCGCCGTTATCTCGGAAAGCAACTGGGTAGGATTTAGCTGCGGATTCGAAACAGATTCGTTTAGATTGGGATATTGAGCAGACCGGAAAACGTTATAATGTTGAAAGAATGTAGCAACGAATGAAAGATCGCGCAAGGCGGTAGGGTAGTCGTCATTTACACCGCTGAATAACACATAAGCATTTAACCGGATCGGTGGCTGAAACACCTGAATTCGACCTCCGTTTCGAGCATGCTGATACACCGGTTGTTTGTTTTCAAGGCGCTCTTCCTCCAGGTGTGTGAGGGTCATGTAAATGTTGGCGGGGTCGGTCTGAAGACTGCCATCGCGCTTTACCAAACCTGTCAGCAAAACAAGATCGCTTACCGCTGAATAGGCGTCGCCTCCCCGGCGGCGCATGAAACTTTCTAACTCAGACTTGATAAATTGGAGGGCCGTCTTTATCATGGATTTGGGTGCTTAGTTGTGGATTCCAAAATTACCGGCCGGTATCCGGGCTGCGTTCATGGGAAACCACTGTTATGGAAAAATCCATGAAAACATGGAGTCCTGAATATGCCATTGCTGGTTGGATCGGTATACATTTTGCCGTTGTTCAACTTATGAGTCTTTTTAAGGGCACATACCTATCTTTGCGCCGCAATCCAACATTTTACCAGCACCTCTATGACAAAAAAACGCGTACTCATCACCGGCGCCGCCGGCTTCATTGGCTCGCACCTCTGCGACCGCTTTCTCGCCGAAGGTTACCGGGTTATCGGCATGGATAACCTGTTAACCGGCAGCCTGGATAATATTGAGCACCTTTTCCCGGAAAAGGATTTCGAGTATTATCACCACGATATCACCAAGTTTATTCACATCCCTGGTGAGCTGGATTATATCCTGCATTTTGCCTCGCCGGCCAGTCCGATCGACTACCTGCAAATGCCCATTCAAACACTGAAAGTGGGTGCGCACGGTACGCACAATTGCCTGGGCCTGGCCAAGGAAAAAAATGCACGGATCCTCGTCGCATCCACCTCCGAAGTGTACGGCGACCCGTTGGTGCACCCGCAAACCGAAGAGTATTGGGGCAATGTAAACCCCGTTGGTCCGCGCGGCGTGTACGATGAGGCCAAGCGCTTCCTCGAAGCCATCACCATGGCTTACCACACTTATCATCAGGTGGATACCCGCATCATCCGCATTTTCAACACATATGGTCCGCGCATGCGGGTGAACGACGGCCGTGTATTGCCCGCGTTCTTCAGCCAGGCCATTCGCGGCGAAGGTCTGACGGTTTTTGGCGACGGCTCGCAAACCCGCTCTTTTTGCTATGTCGACGATCTGGTTGAAGGAATCTACCGGCTGTTACTCAGCGATTATCATATGCCGGTCAACATGGGGAACCCGCAGGAAATTACTGTCCTTCAATTTGCCCACGAAGTGCTCGAACTGGTGCAAAATCCCAAGGCAAAAATCGAATACCGGCCCTTGCCCGTTGATGATCCCAAGCAACGCCGGCCCGATATCACCAAAGCCCAAACCCTGCTCGGTTGGGAACCGAAATACAACCGCGAACAAGGCCTCAAATTGACCTATGAATATTTTAAAAAAGTGGTGAAGCCGGTAGGGAGCTAATTGCGTAAAACAAGCGTTAGTTGTTTTGATATCACCCAACGAAATCCGATCTCCCAACTGCCCAATGCTCTTCTCAGCCCACCGAATTCACTTCTTAGCCCACCGATTCACTTCTTAGCCCACCGATTCATCGGTGGGAGACCGAATAACGAACATGAGTAATAAACACACCATCCTGGTTACCGGCGGCGCCGGCTTCATCGGCTCGCACCTGGTGCGGCTGCTGGTACAAAAATATCCGGACTACCATATCGTCAATCTCGATGCCCTCACCTATGCAGGTAACCTGGCCAATCTGACAGACATCGAAGAAGCACCCAACTACAGTTTTGAACGGGGCGACATTACCCAACAGGCCTTCATGCAAGACCTGTTCCGCAAATACGATTTCGACGGTGTAATTCACCTGGCCGCAGAAAGCCATGTCGACCGCTCCATTACCAACCCGCTGGAATTTGTCGAGACAAATGTACTCGGCACAGTCAACCTGCTGAACGTAGCGAAGGAAGCCTGGAAGGGCCAGCCCGAGGGCAAACGTTTTTACCATGTGTCTACCGATGAGGTGTACGGCTCCTTGGGCGAGGAGGGCTTTTTTACGGAAGAAACACCCTACGATCCGCGTTCGCCCTATTCGGCCTCCAAGGCGTCAAGTGATCATTTTGTGCGGGCATATTTTCATACCTACCAGTTGCCTGTGGTGATTTCCAATTGCAGCAACAATTACGGGCCCTACCAATTTCCCGAAAAACTCATCCCCCTGATGATCAACAATATCCGGGAAAACAGGCCGCTGCCGGTTTATGGCGACGGGAAGTATACCCGCGACTGGCTGTGGGTGAAAGACCACGCCGCTGCGATCGACCTGATCTATCATCAGGGCCAAACCGGCGAAACGTACAACATCGGCGGCAACAACGAGTGGAAGAATATTGACCTTGTGCACAAACTTTGCGACATCCTGGACGAATTGCTGGGCCGCCCGACGGGTGCTTCCCGGCAACTTATCACTTTCGTACGCGACCGCCCCGGGCATGACCGCCGTTATGCGATCGATGCGTCCAAAATACGTGACGAACTCGGCTGGGAACCTTCCATCCAATTTGAAGAAGGCTTCCGCCAAACGGCACAGTGGTACCTGGACAATGCCGGCTGGCTGCAAGGCGTATTGTCTGGGGCTTACCGGGAATATTACGCCAAGCAATATTCTTGAGCAGGAGCAAGTGCTTTTGGGCTGATACGTTGATTTTAACTGGTAATTGGAACAATTTGCCTTGGCTTAAAAGTTAGCTTTACGACTGGCCAGGCATTTTACAAATTGCCTCGTCTACGCTAAATTGGCGTACGTGAACCAACAGATCAACCCATAAATAAATTTAGCTTCCATGTATCCGATTTACCAGATCGACGCCTTCACCAACGCCCTGTTTAGCGGCAATCCGGCAGCAGTAGTGCCGCTCGATTCCTGGCTTCCGGATGCCCTGATGCAGCAAATTGCCCGGGAGAACAACCTTTCAGAAACTGCTTTTTTTGTGCCATTGGATGGGCCGGACACGTTTCACATCCGATGGTTTACCCCGGCTGCCGAGGTGCAGCTTTGCGGGCATGCCACTTTGGCAACAGCCTATGCCATTTTCCATGTGCTTAAAAATTCCTCCACCCGGCTTTCTTTTCAAAGCCGGAGCGGCTGGTTGCATGTGCATCGCGAGGGCGACTGGCTGACACTTGATTTTCCGGTCGATCACCTGCGGAAGGCCGCCTTGACTGCCGAAGCCGCAGGGGCATTCCAGCCGGCGCCACTGGAGGTTTGGCTGGGCCGGGAAGATTATCTGCTGGTGTACGCCACGGAGCAGGATGTACTTGATTTGAAACCCGACTTTGCTGCCTTGGCACGGGTGCCTGCCCGGGGTTTTATTGCAACAGCTCCCGGCTCGGAATCGGACTTCGTTTCGCGTTGTTTCTTTCCGGCTTTTGGGATCGATGAGGATCCTGTGACTGGCTCTGCCCATACCACCTTGGCGCCTTATTAGGCTTCAAGGCTGAACAAAAATGAACTGGTAGCCATCCAGCGTTCCGACCGGGGCGGGTTCTTGAAATGCGCATTGCACGACGATAGGGTGCTGATCAGCGGACAGGCCAGGCTGTACCTTCAGGGGCAGTTTTTTGTCGATTAAGGCGCACATTTGCCGCCAGGCTGGTAACTTCCCGACGTGCAAACAGAAACTTCCACTCCGCCAATACCCGATGTGCTCCCCTGGGCTGATCGCCTGCGCAATGCGGCCACTTTGCTGGTGATCATTATCCACGTGTCGGCGCAGGTCGCTCAAAATTTTCCAGGGCCAGGCGCCGGACACTGGTGGGCGGGTGCCGCCTGGGATGCCTTGGGCCGACCCTCGGTCAACCTGTTTGTGATGCTCAGCGGCTTTTTGCTGTTTGGGAAAAACTACCCGACCGATATTTTTTTGAAAAAACGTTTCGTGCGGGTATTGATTCCTGCACTCTTCTGGATGGCGGTTTACCTGGTGTACAATTTTTTCGCACATGGCGATCCGGCAACGCTGGGTCAGGCGCTGGCGCATGTGTTGGAAGGACCGGTGCATTATCACCTGTGGTTTATTTACCTCATTTTGGGGCTTTATCTCATGTATCCGGTACTGCGGCCCTGGGTGCAGCAAGCCCCGGAGCGCGACTTCCGCTACTTTTTTGTGCTGTGCATTTTGGGGACCTGGGTGTACAAAACACTGCTGTACTGCTTTGATCTTCGTTTTGGCCTGAGCATTGAATTGTTCACCAACCACCTGGGGCATTTTGTGCTGGGGTACTATTTGGGAAATAAAGCCGCGGCCGGCGAAGCCGTAACCCGCCCCGGCATTGAACCCTGGGGATACACGCGCAGCAGGCTGGTCATTGGGGGCTGGGTGCTGATTGCGTTAACAACGGCTGTGAGCCTGCTGGCAACATATGGACTAAGCGTACGCCACGGCATCTTCCAGCCTTTCTTTTTTGACTATCTCACGCCTACTTCCACCATGGGCGCTGCAGGCTGGATGCTTCTCGCCCGCCATGGCTGGAACACGCGGCCGATCCGGCAGGTGGAAAGCCGGTTTGCTGCGACGAGTTTCGGTATCTACCTGATCCATGTGCTGCTTATGGATGGGCTAACGGTACTCGGCTTTGGACACAGTTTTATCCATCCGGTACTTGGCATACCGGTCGTAGCCGCTGCGGTTGCATTGTTGAGTTTCGCCGCTGTTTCATTGATCCGGACTTTACCCTTCGGGAAAAATATTACCTGATGCGCCAAATTACCCGCTGGTTTTACTTGCTTGCTACAAGCATTTCGTTATTCGTACATTTTGCACGCGCCTGGGTTTATTGGAAAACGCGGGCACGCCAGGACTTGAATTTGCCTTCCGATCAACTTTTCAGCAACCTGGCCATAAACCGCTGGCGCCACTATTTTTACGGAACGGCGTTTTTAAGTGCCGTTTTTTGCCAGTTTCGCGGGCGAAAAATAAATCGCACGGAAAGCCGCCGTTTTTCCAGGCTGGCAGCCCTGGCTTGTGCATTCGACGATTTGGCCGACGGGCTTGGTCACCAATTGGATTTACCTAAACATCCGGAAGCGCTGGGGCATTTACTCAACGACAATGGCCTCGCCCTGCATTTGTTGCAGTTGGTCAACGCCGAAATGCCATCGGGTGCAATGCCGGCATTCCGGGCCGATCTTAATCGGGTGTATCAACTGGAATTTTCAGGTTTGCAACAGGGGCCCCAGTCTTCCGAACCAGAATTGGCTTTGTCCACAAAACAAAAAGGCGGGTTTTCTGTCCTGTTGTTCCGGCGCTTACTCGGCAATGCGCCGAATGCTGTCGATGAAGCGCTGGCTTTTGAACTGGGCGGTTTCGTCCAGCTTTGCGACGATATTTTTGACAGCTGGTTCGACCGGAAAAATCAGGCGCCCACGCTGGCGGTGTTTTTTTTAGAAAAAAATGCGCCGGAGCAACTCGAAGCCATTTTTTCGGATCAATTAGCAGCGCTGGCCCGGGTAATCCGGCAAATGCACGGCACGCTATACCGCCGGGAAACGACTGTGTATGCCGTACATTTTTTAGCAAGCATTACGCGGGTTTGTCTGCGCCATTACCGCCAGTTGAAAAAAAAGCACGGAACTTTGCCGCTCGACGACCGGAACGCCATGGTCGTAGATATGGCACGCTGGCAAAACCAGTGGCACACAATCAGGGCATTGTTTACCCCTGTTAATCTGGAATATTTAGAAAATGAACACCATAATTGAAAAATCGATCCGCGAAAGTATTGCCGTAAAACAGGCGCTTTTAACCGACCGTCATTTGTTGGAACAGATCGAACAAGCCGCTCAACTGCTGACGCAAACCTTTCGGGCGGGCGGAAAAGTACTTTTTTGCGGCAACGGTGGCAGTGCGGCGGATGCCCAACATATCGCAGCTGAATTGTCGGGCCGGTTTTACTCCGACCGGGCGCCGTTGTTTGCCGAAGCTTTGCATGTGAATTCTTCCTACCTGACTGCTGTGGCCAACGACTACGGCTACGAGCAGGTGTTTGCCCGGATGGTGGAGGCTGCGGGCCGCCCAGGTGACGTGCTTGTAGCGATAAGCACCTCCGGTAATTCTGCCAGTATCCTCCGGGCGGTTGAAAAAGCCACGGCTGTCGGCATGGCGGTTGTTGGTATGACCGGAACTACCGGAGGCAAAATGGCCGGACTTTGCCAGGTATTGTTGAACGTACCTTCCGCGGATACACCGCGCATCCAGGAAGCGCATATTTTGATTGGGCATATGTTGTGTCAAATCGTTGAGCAGGAGTTGTTTGGGGAATGAGTTTTTTTCGCGGAATACTCGTCCTACGACTCCAAGTCGTAGGACGAGTAAAGCAACCCCACCTCCGAGTTGAAAATTTTATCTAAAATGCTGCAATGCCTGGACTTTCAACAATTACCGTTGCGCTGCTTTGTGTGCTGATTACCATCGACATAGCTGCCCAAGGGCCCCTCGACGGTTACCTGAAGGGCAAAGGTGTGCTTGACCTGGCGCCTTCCATATCATTCAATTCGGCCAAAAGTATTGCCGGCGCCGGCGGGCAGACGTTCGATGTGGGCTACAAGGGTAGCCTGCTCGGTTTGTTTGCCGAATACGGCCTGAGCGAACGCATCGATGTGGTGGGCACGGCAGCCTATGTGTTTACGTCGAGCCAAAGTGGTTTGCAGGATGGCGGCCTTTTCCTGAAATACCGGCCGGTGTACACCCAGCTGGCCGGCGCCGGACGTTTGGGGCTATTGGTGGCCAGCGGTTTGGGTTTTCCATTGGCTGACTACGAGCCCACCAGTTCGGGCGCGCTGGGCCAACGCGCCGTTATTTTGCCGGCACGCCTGATCCTGCAATGGGAAATGCCAATTGGCTTGTTTTTCAACCTTACCGGGGGCTACAATTGGCGCTTCGACCGGCTTCGGGAGCAAGATGTGGCGGCCGTCCGGAAGGAACGCCCGGATTACCAGCCAACCCAACCCGCTGATTTCTCGACTGTATTATTTAAGCTCGGCTTTCCAAGCGCCCGCTTTTACCTCGATACCTGGCTGGAGTGGCAACATACCCATGGCGGGAATGATTATGTACCGGGAATTCCCGATTTGCCGCAGGCTTTCGGTGTTTCGTTCACGCAAATCGGCGGCACGGTGTATTACTCCGAAACAGGAAAGAGTGGTTTTTACCTGAGCAGTGGTTACATCCTGGGTGGGCGCAATGTCAGCCGCATTTTGCGGCTCACCGCGGGCATGGTTTTTAAATTTTAGATCGCCGCCTGACAATCTTGTTCCGTTGCCGACATTTTGACAGTCAAAGTGTTATTTATTTGTCAAAGTGGCGCATAGGCATGCAACAATGGGAGATGGCGCACTGTTTGAGCAGTATAGAATTGCCTGAAACCTTTCTTTTAAAGAAAAATGTTTTTGTCATGTTCCCAGCTCAAAATAACCGCCAGTTGCCGGCTGAACAGCCGCTGTTTTTTGATGATTTCATTACCCGGAATAATTGGAAAGCAGGCCAGGAAAATTTTCAGATGCAGTTGAATCTGATGCCGGCCACCAATGTGTACGAAACCGAACAAGCCTTTTATATCGAACTGGTTGTGCCGGGATTGTCGCACGAAGATTTGCTGTTTTTCACTACGGAAAACGGCATTGAAATCCGTTATCAACCGGATGCACACCACTTTGAACCCTATGGCAGTCGCCGTTATCTGCACCGCGAGTACCGCCCGGCGGCCTTTCAGCGTGCTTTTCAGGTGAATACCGATGCGCTTGATTTTGAAAATATTCACATCGATTCGGCTATGGGTGTTGTGCGCATTGAGATACCTAAACAGGAAAACTACTGGGGCACCCTGCCGTTGCGGGTTCCGTTTTCACTGAATTGATTGCAATTTGTTTAAACTAAATAGCTATAAAAAAGCGGCACCGGAACATCCGGCGCCGCTTTTCTTATAATCATCAGTTCAAGTATGCAGGTTAGCGTTTTACCACTTTAATCACGCTATTCCCAAGACTGCTTTCCACCTGAACCACGTACATGCCTGACGGCAAGTTTTTGACATTGATGGGCATCATCTGGCCGGCAAGCACGTTGTTGGCTTGCTGTTGCAGGACAGTACGTCCGTCGGCACTGATCAGGCGGATTTGGACCTGGCCTTCTGCGCTTTGTCCGAAGCCGAGATTCAACCAGTCTGTGGTTGGGTTTGGCCGTACGGTAAGGCCAAGCGGATTGGTCGCAGGTTCATCCGTGCCGATCGTAGCGTCGGTATCCACAATCACACCTCGGTTTGGTGCATTTGCGCAAGCGATATCACCGGCATCGGAGGTCACACAGGCCTCCGAGTCATAGGTAAACAGATCGATCAGATCGACCTGATCGATGACCCAACCGCCGTTGGGCACATTGGTGTTGTCATCCGTACCGAAACGGAACTGGAAGAGGATGTTGTCGCCTTTGAAATCACTCAAATCGAAGTAAGAGCGCACCCAGCCATTGGAATTGCCGGAAAAACCACTCAGGTAAGGAATAGCGAAGGTGCCGTATTGTACAGAATTATACCCTGAGCCGAATACTTTATCCGGTTCGAGGCGGAACCAGCTGTTATTTCCGGAGCGTTGAATTTCCAGGAAGCCAGCATCGGCATTTGCCTCGGTATTGTAGTTGTGCCAGAAGCGCATGACCGGTGTAGTGCCCGTTACCGGCAATGCCGGGTTGTAGTGAAGTAGTACCTGGTCGGTTTCGGTGATTGGTGCATCGGCGCGCCAGGCCATGTTGCCTACTTTTACGGAGTCGCTTTGCAGGTAAAAGACATTGGTACCTTCATCGTTGTTCACCAGCGAAATCCAGTTGGTGCCGTCATCGACGTCCATATCGTCGCGGAAGTTGAGCAGGGAACGCATAGCGGGGTCCGACTTGGCAGTGTAGTGCAATTCAATAACCTGGCCGGTAGGCATATCGCCCAGGTTCCAGGTTACAACTCCGCCATTATCCGTGCCACCGTTATCCGCCGAAATAAAAGATAAACCGGCTGGCAGGGGATCGGTTACCACCACATTGGTTGCCGTTTCATCTTTGTGGTTGGTGATAGTGATGGTAAACATGGTTTCATCACCTGCCTGGATAAATGGTGTAGACGTAGTTTTTGAAATTTTTATCTCCTTAATACAAGTCGGGATCGGGTCAAAGTTTTCCGTACCGTCGATAGCGTCGTTGAAGGAGCCCTGGTCGGCATGGATGCCCAGGCCGCGGCGCGCAAACACACTCACGATCAGGCAGGTATCCACGGCGTCGTAGTTCAGCACGTCGGCTGCGATAATGGCGTCGCGGCCATCAACAAAGCCCGGGCGGCAGGGCTGAAGTTTCATGCCGTCCATGACAAGTTGAATGGCCCGGAAGTTGCCGCTGCTGGTATTGTTCAGGTCCGGATCATAGCCATACTTTTCGACCATAGCCCAGTAGAGGTCCCAGGTCACCTGCGCCCAAATTTCACCGCGGTTGTGCTGTTGCGAATCCTGTGCTGCAGCATATGTCTGTGGGTTGATACTCATGTCGGTAGAGTAGGGGAAACGCCGGATGCCCTGGCCATCGTTGGGCTGGCGCTGCACGTAGGTGCCCACGCCGCGGCGCATTTCGGCGAAATCGCCGGGTTTGACCGTCATGATCAGCGAAAAGAAATCGCTCCAACCTTCACCCATTTGTTCGCCATTGCTCAGGCAGGAGCTAGCGTTGGGGCCCCCGGTCAGGCGGTTTGAAATGCCGTGGCCATATTCATGAGAGATAATACCGTTATCAAAATCACCATCCAGTTGGTCTGGCCCACCGCCGTTGGAAGGCTGCCCTATCGAAATATTGAGTCCGTTTCCGGCGAATTGCCGGAGTTTGTCGCAGTTGGGTTTGGTCATGCTGACCACAGGGATCGTCACCTGAGCACCTTGTACACCCGGGCCCATATTCACGGTGGCGTCTTCGTAATTGCAGATAATGCAACCCACGGCGCCGGCTTGTTGAGCATAGAGTGCTTTCCGGCCAAATTCGCAGTTGCCGCGGTCGACGATTGCAATTTTACCTTGCAAATCGTTTACCGGCGGGGTACAATTTTTGGTTGCATCGTTGGAGCCGGTGCCGTCGTTGGTAACAACCCCTGCACCGGTTACCGGCGTTTGGGAAATGGCGCCGCCCCAGTTGTTGGCCTGTACGGCGTAGTACGTACCGGCAATCTGGCTGGGCCCATTTACCTTAACAATATCGCCGCTCGACCCGCCCCAAACATACATTTGCATGCGTCCGGGCGAGCCATCAGACGGGGTGGAAAAGTTCGCATTGTCGGTTCCGCTGCCATCAATGGCTTGCGCCAGCACGGCATCGTTGCCATCGCCTCCATTGCCGTAGTTATTGGTTTGAAAATTCCCCGCTTCCTCGTCAAAGCCAAACCGGTAGGTGATGTCGTGCATCTTGTTGTTCATGTAGAACAGGTTGGTAATGGCAGCCAGGAGGTTATCTACTGGTTCAACATTGGGGTCGAAGGGGAAGTCAAAGAGCAAATCCGGGCCACCGTTAGCCGATTCGCTGGCTAAAGGCGAGTTATCGTTTGCGCTGTCATCGAAGGCCCACACGTTGTTCCCACGTGTATAGGTAAAGTCGGCGCCATCCATACCGTTCACATCGAGCCATCCATAAGGAGAGGCAATGGGGTCGGCAGGATTAACCTCCAGGGTGCGGGCCCCGTGTGCCGGACTTTCCAGCGGCAGTGCGAATACATTATAGGTTTCGTCGACACTGCCCTCTGGTTGATGGAGTTTGGCCGATGATTTGGGACTTGGTGTTGCGGGCGCAGCAGCGGTTTCTGTACACGTTTCGCCGGCCAGGTGCGGGTGCCCCAACTGGCAGTATACGGTGTGGTTGTACTGGCTGAGCAATTGGCCGGTTTGCGCGTCCACGTTGATCGTCCAGAGGTCGGCGTTGTTCACCGGATCGATGTAGAGGCTCCAGGCCAAACGGGGTTGGCCTTTATCGTTGAGGTCGTAACAAATCTTAACAGGGATTTCCGAATTGGAAACGCTTCCTTTTTCAAAAATCCAGTGGCGTTCGTCAACCTTGCGTTTCAATGCCGGCATTTGGTCGGCGGAGAAACCCAGTTGGTGCAGGGCAATTTCCAGGGCCCGGGCAGCACCCAAAGAAGGCAGAGTCGTGTTGACTTGCTGCGCCAGGTTTGGAACAAAACGATGGCCAAGGTGCAACACAGAGCCATCGGGCTTTACGTGCAGGCCAAACAAGGCATTGAATACCGGAATACCGGCGTGTTGTTGTTGTACCCAAACGTGCGTGACGCCATTGTGTTTGGACCGATAAGCATCAGTGATACGCACATCAGACACATCCTGGCGGCTCAAATTAAAAGCAGTCGGATTACTTTGTAAAAAACGGAGAGCCGTTTCTTGTTGAGCGGTTGTATTTTGAGATTGCAGGGATACTGCAAGGCAAACTAAGGCGCCTGCAAGTAGCCAGAGGCGTGGTACAAATGTTCTGAGCATTGGACTGACAGTAACGATTTGGTTAAAATAACTAAAGTGAAATATTGATATTCGGTCAATAGAGGGAGGAAGTCAAAGGTAGGACTCCAATTCACTTTCAAGAAAACCTGTGCTAAAAATTATACTCTTTTGCCAATGCGCATCAATTTGCTTTAGGTTACTGGTTATTGGTTAGAAGGTTACTGGTTAGAAGGTTACTGGTTTCTGGTTGTTTAACTTCCGAAATGGTGGACAACCAGAAACCTTCTAACCAGTAACTTTAAAACCTGTAACCTAATTTTTTTACCTTTGCCAAAATTTTGCGACCCTTGCGCACACACCAACACGAACCACCTAACGCGCCCTATTCCGGCAACATGATGCCCGAAGTAAAATTGTTTTCCTGTTCGGCTTCCGAAAAACTGGCCTCTGATATTTCCTTCCATTACGACGTGCCGCTTGGCGATAAAACCATTTTCCGTTTTAGCGACGGCGAAATGCAGCCTGTTATCAATGAAAGCGTGCGCGGCTCTTTTATTTTTTTTATTCAGAGCACCTACCAACCACACGATAACCTGATGGAGCTGCTGCTGCTGATCGACACGGCGCTTCGTGCCTCTGCAGGGTATATCACTGCCGTGATTCCGTATTTCGGCTATGCCCGTCAGGACCGCAAAGACAAACCCAGGGTTCCGATCAGTGCTAAACTCATGGCAAACCTGCTTACCACAGCCGGTGCCAAT
This sequence comes from Lewinellaceae bacterium, assembly GCA_020636075.1. Classification (GTDB taxonomy): domain Bacteria; phylum Bacteroidota; class Bacteroidia; order Chitinophagales; family Saprospiraceae; genus M3007. The sequence continues at coordinate 186,955 of JACJYO010000007.1, forward strand.
CGCGTGATGACCATGGATTTACACGCCGATCAGGTGCAGGGTTTTTTTGACATTCCGGTTGACCACTTGCGCTCGGAGGCAATTTATATGCCCTACCTGGAACAGCAGGATATGTCGAATGTCATTTTCGCCAGCCCCGACGTGGGCGGCGTTAAGCGCGCCAGGGCGTATGCCAAGCATTTTAAACGCGAATTGGTGATCTGCGATAAACACCGCACCAAGGCGAATGAAGTAGCCTCCATGACCGTGATTGGTGAGGTGGATGGCGCCGATGTTATTCTAACCGACGACCTTGTCGATACCGCCGGCACACTCTGCAAAGCTGCCGATGCCCTGCTGGAAAAAGGCGCCCGATCGGTGCGTGCTATTTGTACCCACCCGGTTCTCAGCGGAAAAGCATACGAAACGATCGAAAACTCGCAACTCAGCGAATTAATTGTTTGTGATACAATCCCACTCCGGCGTGAATCGCCGAAAATCAAGGTGTTGTCCACCGCCAAGCTGTTCTCCCGGGCTATCCGGAATACGGTGGAACACAAGTCGATCGCGGCGTTATTTCTCGGCAGTTAATTCGAGTGCGGAATGCAGAGTTGCGAGTGCGGAGTGGTTCACCACTTCGTTGATTGGAAATATGGTTCCTTATTAATCCTGGTTGATAAAGTCTGGATTTTTTTTCTACGAAATGGTGAGCAATTCCGCAATCCGTACTCCGCACTCCGCACTCGCCTGCCGTTTTCTCAAAAAATACCGCCGTTCCATAAAAGTGGGTTTAGCCAATCCGACGGACAAATTACCTTCGTCCTAGTTTTCTCATAGTATGTTTTGATTTTCCTACTGCTCCCCTTCTGGCAGTAGGATTTTTTTCATCACCAGGGCCCCCGCCACGCCTTGTTTTACTCCGGTTTCATCCCCCCTTCTTTTTGTTTTGGCCCCTTTGCGTTGCCGAAACGTTCCAATCCATCCGCTACGGTATCTTACCTGAGCATTCATTCCGAGCTTTTGCGTTTTCACACGGAAAACCAGCGTGTATCATGAAAAGAAAAGGAATCTTGGTAGCCGTCTCATTGCTTCTATGCGCAATGGGCGGCTACAGCCAGGTAAAAAGCAGTGCTTTCCAATTAATGTTAAAAAAATTACTCCAGCATTCGGTGCCGGAAGTTGATATACAGGCCACTGCGCGTGACAGCGCGGCATTGGTTTTTTTGGATGCGCGCGAACCGGCTGAATTTGAAGTGAGCCACCTCAAGGGCGCCATCTCCGTGGGTTATGACCATTTTGACCTGAACAAATTGCCCGCTTTGGCTAAAAAAAACCGGATTGTAGTTTATTGCTCTGTCGGTTACCGCAGTGAAAAAGTTGCTGAAAAACTGATTGCTGCAGGTTATAAAAATGTTTCCAACCTGTACGGGGGTATTTTTGAATGGGTCAACCAGGGTTTCCCTGTGTTCAATCAATCGGGTAAAACCAACCGGGTACATGCCTACGACCGCACTTGGGGCGTCTGGTTGAATAAGGGAGAGAAAGTTTATTGATTTGTGGCCTGCTAGTCTCCGGTAATTCTATTGCTCCAATTCAATTTCCAAACCATCGTAAGCCAGTTCAACGCCAACCGGAAGCTCCGCTGCAACTGTTGCTGCCAAGCCCATTTCGTGGCTGATATGGGTAATCCAGGCTTTTTCGGGAGCAATTTCCCGAACCAATTCGAGTGCCTCTTCCAAATTCAGGTGGGTGTTGTGGTCCCGGTGCCGTAGTGCATTGATTACCAAAAAACGGCTTCCACGCACTTTTTCGAGTTCTTCCGGACTGATGGTTTTTACATCGGTGAGGTAGGTTATGGCGCCAAAACGAAAGCCTAAAATCGGAAGGCGACCGTGCCAAATGCCAATAGGCTGCACCTCCAGGCCATTAATGTCCAATCGTGTATGCTGATCGATTGAATTCAGTGTAATACGAGGAAGGCCCGGGATCGGATCGCCAAAAATATATGCGAACCGGAGGCGGACATCTTTCGCTACCCGCTCCTGTGCAAATACCGACATGGGATGCCCCGATTTGAAGTTGAAGGGCCGGATATCATCCAGGCCAATTACATGATCGTTGTGCTCGTGGGTAAGCAGGATAGCATCCAGATGTTGAACTTCAGCACGCAACATTTGCTGGCGCAAATCAGGCCCGGCATCGATGAGAATATTGGTACCATTGTGTGTGAGCAGGGCTGAAGTCCGCAACCGGTTGTCCCTGGGATCGTCGGAGCGGCAAACGATACAGCTACACCCGATCACGGGTACACCTTGTGAAGTTCCGGTACCGAGCAGCGTAAGTTTCAATTTAGTGGAAATTGGACATTAAAAAAAATCGGGCTCATGGCTCTTCCGTTTAACCTGGAAGGCTGTCCTTGGTGCGTTGCTCCTGTTCTTTTTCCCATTTCGCGAACAACTCCTGGGACTTTTCCGACAACCCGGCCGGGTCGACGTTCAGGGAGGTCAAAATATCAAGGAGGCAATTGATTCGAGCCTCGGTATCAAAAAACTTGTTTATGACGACAATGTTCCGGTGCTCCACAATACAATACCCGCTTTGAAAACTGCCTTTCTCGTACCGGATCACATAATCCAGCTCGCCAAACAATTCTTCCAGTTTTTTTAATGTTGTTTGAGTGTAGCGCATAAGCATTCTATCTTCGCTCCGACGTACCGGCTATTTCGTTACGCTCCGGTAGCGCACAAAAGTATCCAAAATTTACCACTATGTGCATCCAAACAACTCCTTCCGGACCTTTCGCGGGTTATCTCAAAGGCCTCCTGTTTTTTGTGTTCCTTGGGCTCCTGTCGCCTGCACTTTTACACGCCCAACGTCAGCAACGTTTCAAAGCAGGTGTCCTGGCCGGGATTACCGCTGCACAGATTGATGGCGATGCCTCGGCGGGTTACAACAAGGTGGGGCTGCAGGCTGGTTTGCGCGGCATTGTGTTGCTAAATCAAAAACAAGATGCCAGCATTGAACTGTTGTTTACGCAACGCGGTAGCCGGAATGAGCCCAAAACGCCACCGTTTTTTAAAACGACATTGAATTACATCGAAGTCCCGTTGCAGTGGCACTACCACGATTGGCCAGCCAACGGCGATGCTGAGGACCCTGACTTCTACCGAATCCATTTCAACGTGGGGCTGTCCTACGCCAGGTTGCTGGGCTATCAGGATGATTCCGATGGCTCGATTGCGGGAATCACGCCTGCATTGGACGATCTGAATGCCAACAGCTTTTGTTTTCTCATTGGCGCCAGTTTTTTTGTTAACCGGCATATCGGTTTTAACGCCCGTTACCACCGGGCTTTTAACCGGTTATACACCGCCGGCAAATCGGGAACGAACTTCGCGTATAATTTACTGGAGCACTACCTGGCATTTCAAGTGATTTATATTTTCTGATTTCCGGCGCACCGCCGTATGAAAAAATACGCAGTTATAGACCTGGGTACCAATACGTTCCACTTGCTCATTGCAACGCCAAATGACCAGGGTGGGTGGGTTGAGCGTTCGCGCGAACGTATTTATGTGAAATTGGCTGAAGAAGGTATCGACCGGATTGGCGATGCTGCTTTTGACCGGGCACTTGCTGCGTTGGAAAGGTTCCGCCAGGAACTAGATGCAAACGAAATTCTGCCAAACGCTGTGCGGGCTTATGGGACAGCAGCGCTCCGTACTGCCCGAAACGGGCAGGCTTTTTTAGATGAAGCCTTTGTCCGCACTGGCTTGCAAATTGAACTGATCGATGGGCAACGTGAAGCACAACTAATTTTCAAGGGGGTCAGGCAGGCGGTGCCTTTTCCCGACAACCGTGTTCTGGTGATGGATATTGGCGGAGGAAGCGTGGAGATGGTGTTGGCTTTAGGCGATACGATTCTTTGGCAGCAAAGTTTTCCTGTAGGAGTTGCACTGTTGTTCCAGTATTTTCATCATAGTGACCCAATTACCGAAAAGGAAATTGCGGCAGTCGAGCATCATCTTGACAATACGCTCGCTGAATTATGGCAGGCACTGGAGCTGCATTCCGTACCAACACTGGTTGGAGCTGCCGGCGCCTTTGATACGATAGACCATTTGCTACTCGATCCGGCTTCGAAACATCCTTTGTATGGCCGGGTAACCGTGGCCGCTTTCGAAAACCTCTGCAATCAAATCCTGCAAACCACGCTGGCGGAACGCGAACAAATGAAGAATTTGGCTCCTGAGCGCCGGTCGATGATCGTGGTAGGTTTTATCCTGATCCGCCACATCATCCGCCGGGGTAATATGCGGGAAATCCTCACCTCGGTGTATTCCATGAAAGATGGTATGCTGGCGGAAATGATTTAATGCGTTTCAAGTGCGCTCGAAACACTTTCACTTTCTTTTTTCCGGAAACAACAACCGCATGAGATATACCGCAAAGTGGTAAGCCAGGCGGGCTTTCCAACGTGTCCAGAAATTTGAAATTTCGGGATCATGATCTGCGGTAATTTCGGTGCAGCGCTTGAGCAACAATTCATCGAGGTATAGGTAAAAGCGTCGGTTAAAGTCCGGGTCGGCGATGTCGACATTGAGTTCCAGACTGCGGAACCGGCTAAGGCGATTGATGTTGTAGGAGCCCAGTGTGCTCCAGTGGCCGTCTACCTGCATGGTTTTCCCGTGCATGACCGAATGTTCCCAGCGGAATACACGCATACCTCTGCGCAACATCCAGTAGATCAGAAACTGCTCTGCCAGCCGGGATAATTTCACATCCGAAGGCCCTGTGAGCAACACCCGGACGTCGACCCCGCGGCGCACCGCAGCTTTCAGCCGGCGCCGGACACTTCGGCCCGGAAGAAAATAACTGGCGGTGAAAACCAGCGTATGTCGGGCCGCAGAAATGCCCCGGGCATAACTTTGGTACACTTCCGTTTTGCGGCGCATCCAGTCATTCAGCCGAAAGCGCACCTGGCCGGCGGTATCGTCCTCCGGGAACAAGTTCGACCGGCCTTTTTCCCGGCCGCGAGTTTTCCAGTACTGGTGGGTAAATATATCGTTACAGAAAAGCGCCAGTTGTACACAAACGGCACCCTGTATGTACACGGCAAAATCGAGCCAGGCTGCTTGCCGTCCGATGCCATGGTATTTGTCGGCAATATTGATGCCGCCTATCAGTGCGTGCATATTATCGACCACTACGACTTTGTGGTGCAAGGTTCGTCCAAAACGCCATTTCCAAAAGGAGACGGCTTGCCTGAAAAAGCGAAATTGTACGCCGGCACGCTCCAGGTCTTGTATGAATGTATGCGGGAGCCGGTCAGATCCAAACTCATCCACCATAAGCCATACCTGCACCCCACGCCGGGCTGCCCGCTGGAGTGCAGCAGCAACCCGCTTGCCTGTTTCATCGGCGTCAAAAATGTATATCTGAAAATGCACTTCCTGCCGGGCAAGGTCCAGCAAGCCGATCAGGCGATCGAAAAAATCAGTTCCGCTGTGAACGAGCTCAATCGAATCGGCTGACTGGTAGGCGCGCATATTGAGGTAAAGATGGGTGCTGTTTTGAAAAAATGCGGCGTTCTTCGATAGAAATGCCTGTTTTGCCGAACAAGCAGGCCCCTGAATCCTTCAAACAATACTAATTTGCAGGCAATATCCCAATATCTTAATTTCCAATAATGCGCATACTATTCAGTTTTCTCACCATACTCCTCACCATGGCGTTTTTTGTCAGTGGTGTTGTCTATTTAATTGCCCGCACCTTCGGGAAGATTGCCTGGAACCCGGAAAGCAAGGCATTCAAACGAATGCTTGAGCGTTTGCGCAGCCAATTGAACAAGGTTGCAACCGACCTGGTGCCCTGGGACAACGAAATGCTTAGCCTGCTTTCGCTAAACCGAATCAACGAAAAAAAACCGGGATGGTTCAGCAACGTTTCTTCCGGCCAGATCACCACCATTTACCAGGAGCCCGTAGTTGCCTATGTCACCCAAACCGTGGGTAAAACCAGTGTTACGGTTGTCCGCACCAGCGACCGGGAATTTGTGTTGCGCCGCAAAGGCAAGGAGACCGAAATCTGGCTGAACAACAAACCGCTGGGCTTGTACGTCGACGGCGTATTGCTGGCGCCCGGCAAAGGTTCAAACATGCTGGCCCGCCTGGAAAACAAGCCCGAAGAAGTGGAATCGCCACTGGTACTGGGCGATTTGACAGCAGCAACGGTGCGCAACCCCAAACGCGCTGACGGGCCGAACCCCAGAGCCCTGACGCTGCTGCGCGAGCTGGACCCGAAAGAAGAAAGTCTTACCCTTGCTATTGCCCTGGAACAACTCCAGGAGAAGTGAATGAGTGCAGGCTTTTTCAAACGCAAGTATCGGCGTGACTCGCAGTCTAATGTCGTCAATTTTAGGAGTACCAGAGTTGATCGGACGCGGATTACACAGATTTTGCCTGCGGCAAAAACGCAGAACACAGATTTTTTGTGCTGGCTTGGAAAAATCCGCGCCAATCTGCGGTTCGCCGGTATAGGCGAATCCGCGTTATCCGCATTCTGTTACGCTAAGTTGACGACATTAGACGCGAAGTCAGGCCGACACCATAACGCCTTTTTACCCTGCAATTCCGCCTGTTTCGGGTACTTGGAAACCATAGTGAGGTGGGACCAAGTCCGGTTTTTTACAAGCGCCTGATTTATTGAAAATCAGGCGCTTGTGTTTTTTTGTTCTTGCTTTTTCGCTTTTTCAAACAGGCTGCAATACTGCAAACTGTCTTGTTGGGGGCTTCCATGGGCAGATACCTTCGTGTCCAGAATTTTATTGGATAAAACCAACCATGTTATGAGAAAAAGCAGATTCGATCGCGAAGATCGCATGCTCCAATATTTAGGTGGCATGCCGTTACTGATTAATGCCCGTTCGTTGTTCAACCAAAAATTGCAGGCCTCAGGAGTACTCCTTTGGCTGCTTTGTTTTTTAATGCAAACCAATCCGGCCACCTTGTATGGGCAGTGCAACCCCGCGGGCAACCCCTCGCGGTACGAGTACAACATTGAGCCGAGTACCATGCTGAATATTGTCGGCCAGGAGTTTTGTACCTCCCAGTCGATGGGCACAAACTGTTGCGGCGCACAGTCCAGCTACCGATGCCTGGATCTTGTTTTTAACCTGGCAAATGGCCCAATGGGAGAACCCTTTGGGACCAACTGCCAGGGCGTGATCAATCTGATGACAGCCAATGGGAATTTCGATGCGCTGTTTTTTGATGTCGGAACCCCCAACCCGATGGGGAGCGCCACCGACTGTGCGGCGCCGATCAATATTGGCAATAACCATATTATTTCCATTGAATTTGCTGGAAATGCCATGGGCCAAATCGAGGTCAGTCTCGCGGTGATTGATAACATGGGGATGACAATTTACAGTACCATGGAAATCGCAATGCCCGGGCAAGCTGTCATCCTGACGATCTGCAAACCCGGATTCGGCTGTCTGGAGGATGAAATTATTTTTGGTTGCTGTGCCGCCGATGCAACACTGGCACTCGCCCCGGCTGCGCCGGAAACGATCTGCTCCGGCGGTTCCTCCACTTTGAAGGTAACCGGCATGAACGGCACCGCGCCGTATACGGTTATGCTCAAGGCTGCCAGTGCCTCCGACACCACGTACTTTGCCGTGCCCATACCCGATGATATGGATGGGAACAGTTTGATGGACATGACCACCACTGTTGTTTCGCCGACCGAAACCACGGTTTATTCCATTATCAGCGTGGAGGATGCAGCCGGATGTGTGCAACCCGTGAGCGATCAATCTGTAGAAATCACGGTAAACCCGATCCCGGATATCGATCCGGTTTCTGACCAGACCCTTTGTGTCGGCGCGGCCACCGCACCGGTTGTTTTCAATAGTTCAGTCCCAGGAACCGACTTTAACTGGACCAATACCAATACCTCCATCGGTCTTGCGGCTTCCGGGATGGGTGATATACCCTCGTTTGCTGCCCAAAATGCCGGTACAACTGTGCAGGTAGCAACTGTTGAGGCGACTCCTTCGTTCACCAACAATGGGGTAACCTGCACAGGTGTGGCCACATCGTTTTCCATTACGGTGAATCCTGCGCCGACTGTTAACCCGGTTTCAAACCAGGAATGGTGTAGCGGTGAGACTACCACCGCCATCAATTTTAGCGGTGCGGTGCCTGGAACGGTATTTAACTGGACCAACACAAACACCTCCATCGGCCTGGCGGCTTCCGGCACGGGTACTATTGCCGCGTTTGTGGCGCAAAATGCCGGCGCCACACCGGTAGTGGCAACCATAGAAGTCACCCCGGTGTATACGAACGATGGTGTGGACTGTCCGGGCACGCCTACCAGTTTTACCATCACGGTATTTCCGCGACCAACGGTTTTTGCCGGTAATGACCAGGTGATTTGCCAAAATAACGGGGCCGGGTTGGTCGCTGCACTTGGCGGCGGGGCTACAGGTGGTACCTGGAGTGGTGGAATGGGCGTATTTGCTAATCCGTTCTCCCCGACAACAACGTACACACCGGCGCCTTCGGAGTACGGCACATCTTTCGAACTTATTTTTACAACAACTGACCCCACAGGACCCTGCCCGGCAGTTGCCGATACCCTGGTTTTGACCGTCAACACCCTGCCGCTGGTTTATGCGGGAAAAGATGTGATGGTGTGCATGAACGAAAACCTGGATATGAGCGAGTTGGGCGCAACATTCGACCCGAATGGCAGCGGCACGAGCACTGCGTCCTGGAGCAGTTCGGGCACGGGTGTTTTTCAACCGAATAACAGTTTTTCAACAGCAACCGCATACATCCCCAGTGCTGCCGATCGCATGGCCGGGTTTGTTACGCTTACGCTGACCAGTGGTGATCCCCCTGGCCCTTGCCCACCCGCGTTCGATCAGGCTATTTTGTTTTTTTATGATCCGGACGGAATTGTTTGCAACGACAATGTGATGATCGCACTGGATGAAGACGGGATCGTTTGCATTGAGCCGGATATGATCCTTGAAGGCGATGTTGTGGATTCCATGTTCGTCGTAGAGGTGCTGGTAAACGGGGTGAATATTGGCAATAAAGTCGATTGCTCACATGTGGGGCAAACTTTGCTGGTTCGTGTGCGGAGTCTTTGTACCGGTGTTTTTTGTACCGGCTCTATTGTAGTAGCAGATAACCTGCCACCCAAAATAACCTGTACGGATATCGAACTGATCTGCGCGGTAACCAATACAGATCCGGATTATCTTCAAAATGTATTGGGTATTTCCAACGCCTATCCATTGGTAGAGGAAAATTGCGGGCAATACACCCTGACGCGTTCTGATTACTGGAACGACCTGACTTGCGATGACGACTATATCGGTTACTTGCGACGCGTTTGGACTGCTGTTGATGCCAGCGGCAATAAAGCGACCTGTACGCAGTACATTAATTTTTTGCAGCAGCATATCGGCGATGTACAGTTTCCGGAGTCTGTGACCCTGTATTGCGACGAAGGGGTGCTGGACACCACGCCGCAAGGTACTGGTACGCCATACTTGTCGGCTTACGGTCAGGTTTTTCCGCTTTATCCGGATGCCGGCTATTGCCGCCTTGCCGTTGCATATGTTAATAATGTGCTTCCTATTTGCGATGGCAGTTACGATATCATTCGAACCTGGACGGTGTACGACTGGTGTTCGCCAACCACGCCAACGCCGCCAAGCACCAACCCGAAATATTATGTTCAGGTAATCAAAGTGCGCGATGAAACCGGGCCGGAACTAAATTGTCCGGACGACCTGACCGTGAGCACCGACCCCTTGAACTGCTGCGCCACAACCGACCTGCCGGATGTGATCGCGCGGGATATTTGTTCGCGTATCAAATCGGCTACAGCCCGTGTCGAGGTGCGGGATCTGTTTACAGGCGATATAATTAATACCTATGACATTCCGGGGGTGATTACCACCTTCCCGGGTAATTTACCGAATGACCCCGATACACTGGTGGCCTTTGGCTTTACGCCTTGCCTGCCCCTGGGCACCCACACGGTGACGTATTATGTTGAAGATGGTTGTGGTAACACATCTACCTGTTCGTACAACCTGACCGTGGAAGACGGCACTCCGCCGGTACCTGCCTGCGACGAAATAACCCAGGTGGCCCTGGGTATCGACGGGATGATTTTTGTAAATGCCACCACCTTCGATGACGGCTCTTACGACAACTGTGCCGGTACGGTGTATTTCAAAGCGCGACGTCTGGAGGCGAACACCTGCCAATCGGATACGCTTTTTTACGACCAGGTCAAATTTTGCTGCGAAGACATCAATGATACCATTCTGGTCATTCTCCGGGTTTACGATGTGTATGTGCCACCCGGAGCGGTGCCCCTCGATTTTGAGGAGGAAAATTCAAACGAATGCCAGGTGCAGGTGTACGTGGAAGACAAACTAAAGCCCAGCTGTTCCGCACCGCCCAATGTTACGGTTAGTTGTGAAAACTTTGACCCCAGCCTCTGGGCTTATGGTGCGGCTACCGGAACCGACAATTGCTGTATCGATACAATTATTGCTACCGCCAATTACCAACTGTTTGATACCCTGTGCAACAAAGGAACCATTACCCGCTCCTTCCGGGTGGTGGATTGCGGGGGCCAATCCAGCAGCTGTACCCAGCGCGTGACCGTCAATTATGAACAGGATTATTATATCCGCTTCCCGCACGACTGGATCGCAACTACCTGCAACGGATCGGGCAACTGGGGCGAGCCGGCCTTTTTTGGCGAAGACTGCGAACTGCTCGGCGTATCCTACGAAGATGCAGTGTTCACGGTGGTGCCCGATGCCTGTTTTAAAATTGAACGCACCTGGACGATCATAAACTGGTGCACGTACAACCCCAATACGGCTTGCATTGAAGTGCCAAACCCAAATCCCAACGCAACAGCCAACCATCCCTCGAACCTGGTCGGACCGACGATCGCCCCGCAGGGCACGCCGCAACCATGGACACCGACTAACGTGCGGGTGAACCCGACTGATCCGCAGACCACCGACTACTCGGTGTTCTACCACGGCGGTACATACACGAACTATGCCACGGGTCAGCAGGTCACGGTGCCGGGTATTGCGAATAGTAACTGCTTCAAATACAAGCAAATTATCAAAGTGATCGACGGACAGAAACCCGAAATCGAGTGTCCGGATAGTACAGTGCAGGTTTGTGATCTGACTAATAACGATGCGCAGTTATGGAATCAGCCTTACTGGTTCGACCCGATGACCGGCAGCCACAATCTTTGCGAAGCGCCAACTGACCTTTGCATAACAGCGTCCGACGCCTGCTCCGATACGAATATTACGGTGCGTTACCTGCTGTTCCTGGACCTCGACAACAACGGGACCATGGAAACCGTGGTCAGCAGCACAAATCCGCCGACACCGGGCACGGTGCAATTTGACAACGCCGGCTCCCTGAACTACACCGGTGGTACCTCCCGGATATTTGACGGGCGCCCTGTGTTGCCTAGTGAAAAATACCGGTTTGCCCTTCAAACAACAGTATCGGGCGGAAAAGTGGTGGCTTGCCTGCGCTGGAACACGGAGTTACAGCCTAACCAGTACGTGTTGCCCGATTTGCCTTACGGGACACACAAGATTAAATGGTTCGTGCTCGATGGTTGTGGCAACGAGCAGGTGTGCGAGTATACGTTTGTGGTCAAAGATTGTAAATCACCCTCCGTTACCTGTCTGAACGGGCTGAGTGTGAACATTATGCCAACGGGTATGATTTCCATTAATGCCCTGGATTTTATTCAGGATACTTATGATAATTGCACACCCTCCAACTTGCTGATTCACGGTATTCTCAGTTCGGGCAATGGGGTTAGCTTCCCCTTCAACCCCGACGGAACGCCCCAAACGTCCCTGCAATTTACCTGCGACGATGTCGGGTTCTTTTTGGTAGAAATCTGGGCAATGGACCTTGCCGGGAACAGTGATTTTTGTAAAACCTATATCAAAATACAGGACAATTTCGGCATCTGCGGCGCAGCGAATGCCTCGGTAGCCGGCAGCATTCACACCGAAAGCGGCGCGGGGGTCGAAGATGTGCAGGTGCAGGTGCAAGGACTTGCGCCGGCGGGGCAAACACCCTTCAATCTGATTGCTGCTTCCGACCAGACCGGGCAATTCGCGCTGCCCAACCAGGTGCCCTTGAACTCCAATGCTTCGATCTCGCCCTTGAAGGACAACGATCCATTGAACGGTGTCAGTACCTTCGACCTGGTATTGATCAACAAGCATATCCTGGGTCTGGAGCCGCTGAATTCACCCTACAAAATGATCGCAGCCGATGCCAATAACAGCCGCTCGATCACAACGTTCGACATTCTGGAATTTCGAAAACTGATTCTCGGGATTTACACGGAACTGCCCGAGAACACCTCCTGGCGTTTTATCGACAAAAACTACGTGTTCCCCAATCCATACAACCCGTTTCAGGATGTTTTTCCGGAAACGAAGTCGATCCAGGATTTGCAGGGTGATCAGATGGATGAAAATTTCATGGCGGTGAAAACCGGTGATGTGAACGGGAATGCCGTCACAAGTAGCTTTCAGCATGTCGATGAACGCAGTGTCGGGCAGTTGCTCTTCGACGTAACGCCGACTGGTAGTCGGCAAAAACTCATCCCGAACGAAGTATTCACAGTGCGTTTTGTGCCGACAGAGGCCATTGCTGGCTACCAGTTTACCCTGTATTTCCCCAACCTGGAATTGCTCGGCATTGAACCCGGCGAAGATATCAACCTCGGAAATTTCGGAGTTTTTGATGCGGAGCACGCGCTCACGGTTTCGTTCAACACAAACAGTTCAAACGATGACCAAACAACGGGCGACTTCGCGCTCACATTCCGGGCAAAAACCGGCGGTAAACTGAAAGACATGTTGCTTTTGTCCAGCCAGATTACCCGGGCAGAAGCATACCGGGCATCGGAGGCCACACCGGAAGAACTACTGGAAATCGGCCTGCGCTTCGACCAGGAGGGGATTGCCACGATCAGTGGCGTCGGCTTCGAATTGTACCAAAACAGGCCCAACCCCTGGACGAATAGTACGCGCATCGGTTTTCACCTGCCGGAAGCTGCCGAGACTATCCTCACGGTACTGGACAACATGGGGAAAACCCGCTATACCCAAAAAGGCTTTTACGAACGCGGGTACAGCAGCATGTCCATCGACAACAGCCTGTTGGGCAGCAGCGGGATGCTTTATTACAAACTGGAAACTTCGACGCATAGTGCCGTGAAAAGCATGATTCACCTGCGTTGATGGCATTGGCTCATATTTCCAGCGGAATTATTGAGGCTAAATCTGAAGCCTGATGTGACAAAGTTTTACCGCAAAGACGCAAAGGCGCGAAGGGTAATCCTCCGCGTCTTTGCGTCTTTGCGGTAAAAATGAAAACGCTACGGTGAGCAGAATTGATGGAATACTATTGGGGCAACCACTTGTTCTAGGTTTGCAGCCAGATAAGAATTTGGGCCAAAGTTTTTAAAACTGATCCGGAATTCTCGTTGAGTTAATGTGGCCTTTTTATGCAAATACCACAATCCATTTTATTTTTGCGGCCATTTTTAGCCTTTCGGCAAATTCAAACGTTTAAACACAACTAATTCATGTCAGGTAAAAGAACCTTTACAATGATCAAACCCGACGCGGTGCGCGCGGGCAACATCGGTAATATCCTTCAAATGATCAATGCAGCCGGCTTTCGCATTGTGGCTATGAAACTCACCCAAATGAGCATGGAGCGCGCCGGTCAATTTTACGAAGTGCACAAAGAACGCCCGTTCTATGGTGAACTGTGCGAATTTATGAGCAGCGGTCCGATTGTAGCGGCTATTCTGGAAAAGGCCAATGCCGTGGAAGATTTCCGCAAGCTGATCGGCGCTACCGACCCTGCCAAAGCTGATGCCGGAACGATCCGCAAACTCTATGCTTCCAGTGTTGGCGAAAATGCCGTGCATGGTTCCGACAGCGACGAAAATGCAGCGATTGAGGGTGCTTTCCATTTTGGCGGTGTGGAGATGTATTGAATGAAAAATACTTGGGCCTCTCTCTTTCAGAGCTTTTAGAAAAAGGCACTTTGTTTTAGTAAGTGGCCGCTTTGAAATGGTTGCCGGTAGGCTGTTTTTTTGAAATTTAACATCTTTGCCGCATCTTTACACAAAGAATTTCACCCATTTGAATTGAAGCGTGTTTTGATATAGTCCTCCTTTGCGAATGTGCAAGGGAGGGCTTTTTTTATGCTCCGCACTTACTGATACGCCCGCAACCAGCTGCATTCCTTTACAATTTGCTGGTAAAACTCCGTATTGGAATACCGGCGCATCCGGTCGTAATAACCCCGGTACAATTCCGGCAAAATCGGGATCTGCTTGCTGCCGGGTTTATAGGTGCATTCCGGATTGCAAAACCATTGTTTCTGCTGGCATCGCGCCGCCATAAACGCCGCCCGGGCCGCCAGTTCGGGGCTTTGTGTCTCAGCCAACGCTTTTTCAAAATAGGAAAGTGCGCGGCTGACGTCGATGTTTTCCCGGTTGCCGTTGGGTGAATTGCGCAAGGGAAAAATCGGACCCTGCGGCAAGCGCATCCAATTGTATCCGCTTCGGAAATAATCCATAGCTTCCCACTCATACCCGAAATACGACATATTGTAGTATCCCAGGCCGATCAGGTAGTAGTACCAGGCGCCCACGGGTTTGCCCATCGCCACTGAGGCTTTGGCTTTAAACTCGTAGTCGAGTAGTTTTTCAATGATCTCGCGCCGGTTGAGCAGCAGGGTGTCGGTAATCGGGCGGTGTATTTTTTCATCAAAAATTTCACGGAACGGGCTGAACTTCGGCATTCGGACATCCTCCACGGCAGTTATTTGCCGCAACACCGATAAAGCCGCCTCCGGCTGCCCCATGCTGAACAGATAAGCGCCTTTGATTTCCAGCAAACGGGCCATGATCCGCGCCGGGTTAGTGTCGATCTCCATGGCCTCCTCCAGCAGGATCGGATTGTCCGACTGTGCCAGTTGCAGCAGATCGTCCAGTACATCCATCCGCGGGTTGTAGGTGATCGCTGCCGGGTCGTAGGCGGCCAGAATAGCCTTTCCCGGGTGTTTGCTTTCGGCATACCGGGCCGACAGGAAGTCCTGCAAAAACGGCTCAAAACTGGGTACCCGTTTGAACAGATCGTAACTGCGGATGCGAAAAGAAGCCTGATCCGCCGTAGCTGCGGAGCCATCGAGATTCAGAATTTCCAGCAAAAGTTCCCAGATGTCGATCTGGTGGAGCAGGGCCTTTTCATAACTGTTGCCGGCCTTCAATTGCTTGCGTGCCTGATCGAACGATTTTTGAGCGGCATATTCATCGCCGGCCAGCAGCTCCAGGTAGCCGATCATGGCACCCCAGAGTTTGGGGTTGGGCGTTTTCTTTTCCTTGGCGATCTGCCGGGCAAGTCGCTGGAGGCTCAACAAGTGCTTGGCGGCTTCCTGGCGTTGGGCGGCGCGGCTGGAGGTGCCGTATTTCAATTCCGTAACCGGCGTGCGCAAAAATACGCGCTCCAGTTGCTGCACATCACTCACCAGCATGAGGTCGAGTTGTGGATTGCCGGGGTCGAGCCGGTAAATCATTTCAAAATCCTCCACGGTGTAGGTGCGGGAGCTGGCGGCACGCAGCAGGTACAGCGTGGCGCGTTCGGCGTCGGTTTGGCACAGGCGGAGGGTAGTTTCCCACTCCTGGTTTGTCCGGATGCGGAAGCTGCGGAAAGCCTGTACGCGTTTGGACGGGCAATTGCGAAAGATGACCGAATAGCGGTAGGCTGCCTCGGGGTATTTTCCGAGTTTTTGCAGAGCGCCAGCCAGGTGCCCGAGGGTCCAGTAGTACAAAATGCTGGGGCGTTTCCGGTCAAATTTGGGCAGCAGGTAATTGTACAGGTCCACGGTTTCCTGCCATTTTCCGGCATAGTGCGCCAGGCGGACCAACTGGTAGGCATAGCGCTGGCGGAAAAAATGGGATTTGGTTTGTAAAAAACGGCCCTGGCCTTCGTCGATGAGCGCCTGCATAAAATCGACGTCGCGTTCCGGCAATTCCCAACCGTCATAGGCCGTCACGTGCGGCTCGCAGCGTTTGGCAAACATCAGGTAGTCGATGGCTTCGGTACAACCGTTGATCGCCAGCACTTCGGCAAACGTATTACCGGTAAGGCCAAGGGGCAACAAGCTTTCGCCGCCTTTCTGCAGGGCGGCCTCGCGCAGACTGATCAGCTCGTTGATGCTGCTGCGGTACACTACATAGTCGACATCCACAGCAGTGGGCAGATTGCAAAAACGGCCAATCCATTCCTGCACGTTATCATCCCGCTGCAGGTCGGTATCGAAGTAATTTTTTTGGTAGTAATCGTCCCATTTGACGAAAAACGGGGCGTACGCGGCATTTTTATTTATGATGTCGGGCACCAAAAAGGAATAGCCGGCGAATGTTCGACCAAACGGGTCACAGGCGCCCGTAGGTTTTTCGGTCGGTATGGGCCTGTGGGCCGGCGTTAAAAAACAGAGGAGCACGATCGCACAGGTTGTGCACAAAAGGCGCGGGCGGTTTAATCCCCGGTGTTTAGTTAAAGACATTGCGGAATATGTTTTTAGGTTAACACGCTCGGGCAAAGTTGAACATCCACACAGAATATTTCGTAAAAATACACGCACCAGAGCCCCGGCATCTATTCCGGCCGGATTGTTTCGCACAATTCCCTTAAAAACCGCGCAGGATACCGGCGAACAATTGCACTGTCCAAATGAAAAAATGCAAGCCGCGCATCGTCGGCCAGATCAATTTTCCGGGCTTGCAGGGCCGCCTGCCGCAGCAGCGCCGTATCCATCCGCTCTACCCGCAAATAGTCGCCCGCGCGCAAGTACTGCCCACCGAGGTAACCAGCTTGTCGGATTAAATACCGGCTATCCTGCCCGGTCGGAAAGGGCGTGTACAGGGTTGTATCCCGGAAGGCACCCGGTGCCGGTTCGGGAATAATTTTCCAAAGGGAGCCGTCGCGGTACACCAGTGCCCAGGAGAATAATGGCAGCGCCAGGTCGAGCGGCAATGGATAAGTGGCAGCGGCCCCGTGAATATATTTTTGGGCATCTGCCGGCTGAAAAATGGAGTTCTCCGCCTCAGGATCATCAATGTCGCCGGTATTGTACAGCATGAGCATGCCCCGGTCGACAGGTGGTACCCCGGTTTGGCCGGGGAATTTGTATTGGTGGAGGCGAATGGTGGCGCTGAGCTGCGTATTTGCCGGCAAGCGGCTGCGTATTTTTTTTAGAAATAAAAAAAATGCGGCGCGGGTGGAGGCTGTCCAGTCGCAATCGAACTGGATTTCGAAAAATTGATTTGGCGCAAACTGCCCGCCAACACTTTGCAACGCCTGCGCGGTTTTTTGCGCCAGCCAGTCAATCTTGCTTTCCGAAATATCCTGAAAAACGTTGTTCGTAATAAAAACGCAGGGGATGAGGGTGCGCCCGTCCAGGCCGGTGCTGTCCAAAACTTCCAGCAAGGCATATGGCTGAATCGCATCGTCTTCGCGGGCAATGTCAAGAAACTTTACATACAAATACCGGCATTGCAGGCTATCGAGATGTACTTTTTCAAAATTGCTGAGGGCAAGTTGAGTTTCCCAGTGGTAAACTGCCGGTTGGAGGACTGGTGGTTTTTGGGTGCAGGAAAAAAGTGCAAGGCAAAAAAGGAAACCGCCCAGACGCCGGGGCGCAGCATTTTTTTTCCAAAAAAAGAAGGCTGTGCCCCGACGCCCGGGCGGCAAACAATCAGTGTTCATAGTGCTGCGACAATTCATGCCGCAATATCGATCATGGGATAGCGAAAAGGAAATTCCAATCTTTGTCGAACACCAGGATGTGGCGGCCGTCGCCATCGATCAGGCCAATCACAATCCGGTCGCCGCGGCGGCAAATGCGCTTCACCTCGGCATTCGGGAGCCGCAAATCGATCAATGCCTGCACGTCGGCGGGCAAATCCACCACATCGGCAGGTACGCAGGGGCGGCAGTCGAACCATTGCTGGGCCGAAATTTCATGCACACCATCCGGCGTGAACACCAGGATAATGTGGCCGCTGATCAGTACGATTACACGGCCACCTTTTTGTTTGGCACGCAGGATTTGTGCATCGGGATAATTCGTGGAAATGTAATTTACAATTTCCGGGCGCAGGTCACCCACAGGGATCGGTGTGCCACCAAGCAAGCGGCCGCAGGGACCCAGACGGTCGTTCAGCCGGTGGGCAAGTACGCGGCGGTTGAGGTTGAAAAAGGTGCGGTCATCGCTGGCAAGGTCTACTTCATAGCCTTTGCCGGCAGCGAAATACGCTGTTTCGATGTAGGTTTCAAAATAAGATTCTTCGAGGTACTTGAGGATTTCAGCAGGCAGGGTCGAAGGGTCGATTTCCTGTTTGCCGCGATCGTCAACAATAGCCGTGGCGAGGGCCTCATCGTCGAGTTGCTGAAAATCCGTGATGGCGTCTTTTGCACAGCCAACCAACAAGATGGCGAGCAAACCGCCGAGCAGATACGAGATGCGTTTTTTCATGTGTTTGTGTTTATTGATTTAAAAATTACAGGTGAAAGAGCGGGTATTAATGAAATGTATAGTTTAATCCGAGTTGGAGTCCACTTGAGATTGCGTAGGACTTTAGCGCGCTGTTTCGGTTTATGGAGCTGATCCCATAGCGCAACTGGGGCGACAACTCAAGTGCCCAATTGGGTGCAAGTCGGTACTGCAAGCCGGCGCCAAATTGCGCATCCAGCATAACCGGCGCCAGGCCATCGGGGCGGTTCTGCACCCGGGCACTGATATCGCGTACACCGGGCCGGTTGGCTCTGGCGGCTGTCAGGCTGAGTGTGTAGTCGGATTTCAGATTGATCCCCAACCCGGTATTCAGGCTCCATTGCCAGGGGCCTTTTCCGGCTTGGTAGCGCAGCAGCACCGGGATCCGCAGGAAATTGACCTGCTCGTTGGTGCGCAAAATAATGTCCACGCTGGCCAGGTTAAGGATTGGCCGGCTGGGCTCCCTGCCCATATCCATCCACATTTCCACTTCGCCAAACGAGGTTTGAACTACCTGGTCGGTGGAGCTTTGGTAGAGGTACCGATCAGCGTTGAATTTTTCGCGATCGGTCCGGTACTGAAAATGGATCTGGCGTTCGGCTTGCAACTGTATGCTGCTGCGCTGCAAGCCGCTTTCGATGGCCCAATGGGCGTTCAGGGTACGACCGAATTGGATGCCTTGCTGCCAGGTCCAGGTGCCGGCTTCTGTGCCATTCAGCGCTTGTCCGGTTTGTGTTTGCAGGTTTCGGGAGGTGAAAAACATGCCGGAAACTGCGCCGGCATACCAACCGGCTTGTCCCGGCGTTGCCATTTTTTCAACCGGTGTTATCAAATCGATGGGTTCGGGGTGAAATGCCTGTTGCCGTATCGGCAGGAGCACCAATGGCGCCGCGGGCAGGGTTGGCAACAATGCAGGGACATTGGGGGCGATAACGTCCTGATTTTTGAGTGTACCAGTAGTTGGACCAGGTTGTAGCACCTGCGGCTGTTGCGGCTTGTTTTCGATCGATAGCGAACCGGAAATTTTGGGGCCGCTTCCGGCGGTTTGGGTGGCGGCGGGAGGTGGTGTTGTGTTTACCTGTGCTGTTGTTTGGACTGTGGTGGATTGGATACTGTTGCTGTTACGGGTAGTTGTTGTGTTTACAGGTTCCGGAGTTGGTGACTTGGCAATTTGTGTATGGTTGGTTGTTGTTTTTCCGGAAATGCCGGATGCTGGTGATGTGCCTGGATTATCGTTGTCGGCCGGAGTGGCGGCGGCAGATGGAGACGCCGATTTCTCCGATGAGATCGGCGCTGACAGGGTGTTTGTTTTTTGTTCGGTAATCAAGGGACTGCCGCTCGTTTCCGTTGACAAATGCGGCTGTTCCGGTTGAAATTGCCAAAAACCGATGCCGCCAAGCAAGCCTGCCAGCAGACCAAACCACAGGAGCAGAAAAAACCTGCGCCGTTTTTTGCGCGCATCCAGCCCGGTTCGAAGCCCGGTCCAAACCGCTTCCGAAGGGGTGTCCCAGCCATCGGAAGCCGGGGCTTCGGCATGTTCGCGGAGCCAGCGGTCGAGTTCGTTATCGTTGAATTTATTTTCCATGATCGTAGTTAGGTCATTATGGTTATCGGGGTCATTATTGATCACTCATCACTTTTTTTTGTTCGAGCATTTTTCGGAGCAGGGTTCGGGCTTTGCTGAGTTGGCTGCGCGAGGTGCCGATGCTGATGTTCAGCAACCCGGCAATTTCCTCATGGTTGTAGCCCTCAATGGCGTACAGGTTTAGCACGGTGCGGTAGCCAGTGGGGAGTTGTTGGAGCAGTTGGACAACCAGGATGGATTCGTTGGACAAGTCCATGTGGTCGTGGTGTCCGTTGTTGTTTGGCTCTGCGAGGAACAAATCGTCGGGTAGATCGGCCATTTCATAAGCCCGGCGATTGCGCAACCAACGCAAGGCTGCCCGAACCACCACCCGCCGGATCCATCCTTCCAGACTGCCGGCTTCCTGGTAATCCTTCAGATCGGTAAAAACCCGCATGAATCCTTCCTGAAGCATATCTTCCGCTTCCGCACGATTTGCGGCATAGCGCATGCACACCTGAAACATCGGCGCACTGAACCGGCGGTAGAGCGCCTCCTCGCAAGCCGGATTGCCGCGCAATACGCTTTTTACGAGTTCAATGTCTGAATGATCATGCATGATGCCGGTTGGGATAGTTTTTACCGTTTTGATTAGAGGCCACTCCGCACCCCGTTTTCCATACTGCGCATTTGTTAAGGGACATCGGCTTTCAAAACGTTGCCTGCGGAAAAAGTTTTTTTTAAAAAGTTTGCAGCTCCAGGTAAAGTTAACGGTCTTGCCACTCAATCACTCAATCACTCAATCACTCCATCACTCCATCACTCCATCACTCAATGTAAATGCCTGACCCATTAAAAAATCTCTTTTCCGAACCGTTGCTTTCGGGCTTCGCCCAAAACTTGTGCAGGGTGCTGCCGGCTTTTAATCGTGCCGATTTTTTAGCCCGGACTTTTGATGACGGCTGGGAACACCGCGAACTCAAGCAACGTATGCGGCATATTGCCGAATGCCTGGGTGCAACGCTGCCGCCGAAGTACCCGGAAGCGGTTCAGGTGCTGGTTGATACGGTCGGGCACCTGATTGCCGAACAGGGCGAGAAGATGGCATTCGAGTATTGTTTTCTACCCGACTTCGTGGAAGTTTTTGGTTTGGACCATCCGGATACTTCCATTCCGGCTTTGGAAACACTGACCCGTTGGAGCAGTGCCGAATTTGCTGTGCGCCCGTTTTTACTGCGCTATCCCGAGCGCATGTACCCGCAAATGCTGGCCTGGTCGGCGCATGCAAGTCCAATGGTCCGGCGCCTGGCCAGTGAGGGATTCCGGCCGCGCCTGCCCTGGGGTATGGGGGTGCCTGCTTTGAAACGCGATCCGGCTCCCGTTTTGCCGGTGTTGGAAAAATTAAAGGCCGATCCTGCCGAAACGGTACGTCGTTCGGTAGCCAACAACCTGAACGATATTTCCAAAGATCATCCTGAACTGACGCTGGAACTTGCACGCCGTTGGCAGGGCCATAATGCGGACACCGACTGGGTGGTTCGGCACGCCTTGCGGGGACTGCTGAAAAAAGGCCATCCCGATGCCCTGGCTTTATTTGGCTTTGAGCAGGGCTTGAGCGGTATTGTTGTTGAAAACCTGCAGTGGCGGCCAGAAGTACGCATTGGGGAAACCTTTGATTTCTCTTTTTTGGTAAAAAACACAGACAAACTGGCCCGGCAAATTCGACTCGAATACGGGATCGACTATTTGACCGGTACCGGAAAGACCTCCCGGAAGGTTTTTAAAATTAAGGAACTAACCCTGCAAGGAGGAGCAGTGGATACGATCCGGCGGCAGCAACGTTTCACCGATTTTGCCACCCGGAAGCATTACCCCGGGGAGCACCGGCTGCGCATTTTAGTGAATGGGGTGGAGGTGGCAATCGGCGTGTTTGCTGTGCTCAGATCTTCTTAGCCCGGGCCTTCTTAGCCCCTCTTAGCCCAGGCCTTAAGGCCTGGGCTAAGAGGGGCTAAGAAGGCGAACGTTAGGCTATTAAGCCAGTGTTAGCCATTTTTAGGGCCGCTGGGAAATGGCCAAAACCGCGGTACGCGCTTCTGATATTCCGCATAGGCCGGATACTTGCTGGCCGAAATTTTTTCACTGAAATCCGAACTCCCTAAAAACAGCAACATCAGCAGGACCGCGCCTGTCAGCGACCAGTTGAACCAGCGCCCGGTAGCCGCTACGCTGAACAGGTAGAAACTGAGCCAGATTGCCTGTTCGGCCGCGTAGTTGGGATGGCGTACCCGGCTCCACAATCCACTGGTGCAAAAACCTGCGGCATATTCGCCGGTGGGCGCAGCGCCGGAATCGCGCAGCCGTTGTTTTTCCTGGTGAAAATTCCAGTGTTGTTGATCAGCGACGGTTTCCATGCCGATAAATCCAAGCATCAAAAGAGCCGCCAGGGTATCCAGCCAATTTAAGGGCCGCCCATCTCCCTGCCAGGCTACAACGATTGGTAAGGTGAATAGCAGGATGAGTGTATTTTGATACAGGGAGATGAAAAACAGGTTGAATGCGGCCCAGGGGAGCCGTTTGCTTAGCATGGGATTTTCGCGCAAAACACCCCAGCGGTAATCTTCCTCGCCTTTCCATGGAATCCAGTGGTAGCCGCCGCGCCTGGCGAAATTGTAGGACAACCGCAAACCCCAAATAGTCACGAGGGCAGCCATCAGTGTAACCCGCGCACCAAATCCCGCCTGGGCAGCCACATACCAGACGTACACGATCGGAAGCAAACTCCAGAGTTTATCGACCTGGCTATAGTTGCGTGTGCTTTCGCTGACTACAAAACAGAGTACGGCAACAGTGAATGCACTGCCCAACAGGTTTTTGACAGTTGTCCATTGTTCCGGGCTTAGCGGTTGATCATACCAAAAAGCCAGGAAGGGTAGGGCGATTAGTGTAGCAACGAGAAAGAGAATTGTTTTTAGCATGGCTTTATCGTTTTCCCAGGGCTGAAGCCCTGGGCTAAGATTGGGGGGCAAAATATGCTGTTGTTTGTTATTGGTGCGGTGAAATTTCTCAGCCCAGGGCGAAAAAATATGCACAGCATTCAGATGAAGTCTGCTGCTTTTCGCTTAGCCTAATTTCTCCGCCCAGGGCTTCAGCCCTGGGAATTAAAAAAATCAGTTCAGTAGCCAATTGCACAGCCATCTTTCCGGCTTTCGCTGGCACCAAAATACACGCGGCGCACCGGGTCCCAGCGGATCGCCTGATAACCACCATAGCCGCCGAGTCCAAAACCTACCTGATGGCCCATTTGCATGAGCTGGCGTACCACTTCGTAGCCGATCCCGCTTTCGATCAGGATGCGGCCGCGTTCGCTGTTTTCGCCGGTCGCTTCGCCGGTGGGGTCACTGTTCCCACCGGCATAGTCGATGCGCGGGGCATCGCCGGCTTCCTGAACATTCATACCGAAATCAATGATGTTCTGAATGATTTGCACATGTCCGAGCGGTTGAAAGTCGCCGCCCATTACACCGAAACTCAGGAAGGGTTCGCCATCTTTGGTTACAAATGCCGGGATGATAGTGTGAAACGGGCGTTTGCCGGGTGCGAAAACATTGGCATGGGTTGAATCGAGACTGAAGAGTTCCCCACGGTCCTGGAGCATAAAACCAAGCCCCGGCGGTACCATGCCGCTGCCCATCCCGCGGAAGTTACTTTGGATCAAACTGATCATGTTGCCTTCTTTGTCGGCTACCGTCATGTAAATGGTGTTGTCGGGCAAAGGAATACCGGCAGACACTTTGTTGCTGGCCCGATTGGGGTTGATCAGTTGACGACGCTGGTCGGCATAGGTCTTGCTAATCAAGTCATCCACCGGCACATTACCAAAGGCCGGATCGGTGTAGTAGCGGGCGCGGTCTTCATAAACCAGTCGCTTGGTTTCGGAGAACAAATGGATATAGCGTGCGGTGCCGTGTTCATCGGGTTTAAACTCAAATCCTTCGAGGATATTGAGCATTTGCAGGGCTGCTATGCCCTGGCCATTAGGTGGTAATTCCCAAACGTCGTAGCCGCGGTAGTTGACGCTTACGGGTTCCACCCATTCACTTGTGTGAGCCGCGAAGTCTTCGGTGCTCAGAAAGCCGCCTTGCTCCTGGATAAACTGCGCAATTGTTTGGGCAATAGGGCCTTTGTAGTAGGCATCGCGCCCTTTTTCGGCCAACAAACGGTATGTTTTGGCCAGATCGGGGTTTTGGAAAATGTCGCCTTTTTCCAGGGCTTTGCCACCGGGCATATAGGTGCTTTTGAAGTTGGGGTAGTCTTTGAACCGGCGGGAACTCAATTGCAGATAATAGGCAATCAGTTCCGTAACCGGGAAACCGGTTTCTGCGTATTGGGTCGCCGGCTGGAGCACCTCGGCCATGCTCAGTTTGCCGAAGCGCTTGTGCAGTTGAAACCAGCCATCGACGGCGCCCGGCACGGTAACCGGCAAGGGCCCGTATGCGGGAATGCCGGTCAGGCCTTTTTCCTGAAAATAGGCCAAACTGAGGTTTTGGGGACTGCGTCCACTGGCATTCAGGCCGTAGAGTTTTTTTGTTTTTGCATCCCAGACGATGGCGAACAAGTCGCCGCCGATTCCGCTACCCGTAGGTTCCATCAGGCCCAGACAGGCATTGGCGGCAATGGCAGCGTCGATGGCGGTACCACCTTTTTTCAGGATGTCGATGGCCGCCTGGCTTGCCAACGGGTGGCTGGTACAGGCCATGCCATTTTGGGCGATGACTTCACTGCGGGTGGCCCATGTGTGCCCTGTGATGCGGTCTTGCGCGGGGAGTAGTTGAAGCGAAAAAGCAAGCGCTAATAGCAGGAGTAAGCGTCGGTTCATAATTAAATGCGATTTAGCATGCCTTAAAAAGCGAAGTATTCTACACCATTTTCACCGATAAATACCCATTTGCCTTTTGTTTTAACACGATATACAATGAAATACTGCCCTCTTCTTACCACAAGGGTCGCGGACTGATCAATAGATTCATATTTAGGGTAAATAATGGGATAGTCGCTGTGAAACATGATGAGGCCGGTTAGCCCGTTTTTATAAAATTTCACGCCTTCTCGCGAGAACCGGACGTTGTCATACTGGATCGGTAAAATAACTTGATTGGCATCGCCGACAATGCCACATTGCTTGTCTTTTTGTACATTAAAAAGTACTCCGGTTTTAAAAGATGGGCAAATCGGGGCAAGACCGCACTGTAAGACTGCTTTGATGCTGTCGTATTGTGGTTCGAATGCAACAGCCTGATTTATTCTTGAGATGGCGCCAAACAGGTTGTTTTTTCGAGTGATATAATACGGCCAGTTGGCGTTGTCTTTGAAAATACTGTCTAACGCATATTGCTCCATCAATTGGCGCATTGTTGCATCCATGGGGTCAGGTGTCGAATTTGCTGTGTTCCTTCTGCCTGGAAGGACTTCTTCTACCAAAACAGGAGGTGCAGGCTTGTCAACTTTTGTTCGTTTGCCATCCTTTGTGATCTGAAAACAGGTCTGTTTTTTGAATGCGAACACTATCGGAGGGCTATTGTCAAAAGTAATGTAGGGTTCGATATGATCGTATTCAAAGGGGATTATTTCAGCACCTTCCAGGGAAAACGCGCCCATTTTTTTTCCTTTCTTAGCCAATATGCCAAATTCGTTGAAGTACGTAACCAACGAATCGTATATCGGAGGTTTAATTAATGCGCCCACGTTATTATAGATGCCAAGTTTTTTCTGTTTCCGGACAATTATGTATTGGTCCATTGATTCGATGTTAATTTCATCAAATTCAGCAGGGATGACAACATTGATTTGACTGGAAATTAAACCGAGGTGTCCTCTTTCTTTGTAAACAGCCAGTGCAGTACTGGAGGTAGGATCAACATTATAAAAACCGACGCTGTCGAATGTCGGAGGGACAAGCACCTTGCCTAAAGTGTCGCAATAGCCCCACTTCCCATTTGAAAAGTAGGGTATTAATAGTTGCCTTTCAGATGGATTGGATGCTATCGGAAGGTAGCTCTGTTGAGCCTGTGTTTCTGGCGTGCTGGTAATACAAGCGAATCCAACATAAAAGAGCCAATGGATGCGGAATGGCTGTCGAACCAGCCACCAAAAACGCAGCCTGAACCCGCAAGAAGTGTATTGCATTTGGAGAAAAATTTGGGCGAATTTAAACTCAAATCCTTCAAAATACCCGCCGGACGACCTCGTCCCGGTAATTTGCTCCGATCGGTAGTTTTTCTTTGCCAATATGGATCATGTTCCCCTCCAGGGTGTCAATCTTGTCAATAGCCACAATGTAGGATTTGTGGATGCGGATGAAGCGGCTTGGGGGGAGGGTGTCTTCCAGGCTTTTCAGCGAATTTAGCGAAAGCAGTCGCCCGGAGGGTGTGTGAAAAGCAACGTATTCGCGCATGCTTTGGATAAACTGGATGTCGTCCAGTTTGACGCGATGCACTTTGTGGTCGGCCTTAACCAGAATATGATCTTTTTCAGGGTTAGCCGTATCGGCTGAGCTTCCATTGTTGTTACTACGGGCCTGGTGATGCGCAATAACTTTGTTTACCGCCTGTACGAATCGTTCGAACGAAAACGGTTTGAGCAGGTAATCCGTTACATCCAGGGCATAGCCTTCCAGGGCAAATTCGGCGTAGGCAGTCGTGAAAATTACCAGGGGTTTTACGGTCAATGTGCGCAGGAATTCAATCCCGGTGAGCTCCGGCATTTGGATGTCGAGAAAAACCAGGTCTACGGGTTCTTGTTGCAGGGTGTTCATCGCCTCCAGCGGATTGGCGCAACTGGCCACCAATTCCAGGCTGGGCAGCCGCCCAATGAATGTTTGTAGGAGGGTGCGGGCGAGTTCCTCGTCATCAACTATGAGGCATTTGATTGGTTTCACGACACATCGATGGTTAAGCGAACGCTAAAAACTTCAGAATCGGCTTCCAGGAGCAATTCGTGGTGATTGGGGTACACAAGTTCCAACTGGCGGCGGACATTCGCCAAGCCGATACCGCCGATTTCATCTTTAGTAAACGCTTGTTCCGGGATACTGTTTTTTACGTCAAACAGGATTTGCGTCTCCGTAGTTTTAAGATCGATCGTTATCCAGCCTTTATCGCGGTCTTCAATTTTGCTGTGTTTAAACGCATTTTCCACAAATGGGATCAGCAGCATAGGGGCAACGGAAAGTGTCGGGCGACTTTCGTCGAGACGAACCTCTACATTCAGGCCGCGGCTGTCTTTTAGCAGGTTGAGGTCGATAAAATGACGCAAGTATTCGATCTCCTTGCCGAGCGGAACCCGTTCGGCTTTGCAATCGTAAAGCATGTACCGCAACATACCGGAGAGTTTCAGCAGGTTTTCAGGAGCCTGGTCCGACTTGATTACTGTCAGGGTGTAAATGTTGTTCAAGGCATTGAACAAAAAATGCGGGTTGATCTGCGATTTCAGAAACTTGAGCTCTGCCTCCAGTTTTTCACTTCGGAATTCTGAAGCCTCCTGCTCTTTTTGGGTGGCAAACCGGCCTACCTCAAATAAGGCACTGCCAATTAATGCCGTAAAAAAGGGCATGGCCATACCGATGTAACGCATACTGACCCGGTAGGTGCTCGGGGGTTTTCCCCGGTCGCCATGTCCGCCGCCACTCCCGGGTGGGCGATTAAAATACTCAGCCCAGGGCATGGCATCCCAATCGAGCAGCAAAACCACCAGGGCAATCATTACCACCCCGACCACCACATAGGCGCCTTGTTTTTTAGAAAAATACAATTTGGGAAGCAGGATTTCCATATTGGCCCAAACCACCAGGGCAATGGCGGCCAGCACTACGGCGCTTCGCCCAATGAGGCGTTCAGAAAACTCCCAATTGCCCAGCAAAATGCTTGGAATAAAAACCCAAAGGCTGCCCCAGAACAGAATTTGCAGCCAGGTGTCGCGGCGTGGTAAAAACATGGCCACAAAAGTGCTGAATCTAAGCTGGCTGCCAAATTATTCTCAACAAACACGGTGTTTTCCTCTTTTAAATCCGGGCCTCGATCAACCAAACTCAATTTAAGATACATAAGGACGATCATCGGCATTTCATGGGTAAATCAACCCCGTTCATTGAATAATTTTTCATGCTTTGCATCGGTGACCCACTTTTGCACCGAATAAAGAACAGTCACAAATTTTCTCATTCACGTAATCACAAAATAGATATGACAAACACCATCAAATTGCTTGCAATGGCCATGCTTCTGTTGGCCGGATTTACGCTTCAGGCTCAACCGGGCGGTGGCGGACGCGATATGAATCCTGAAAAGCGCGCCGAACAGCAAACGGCTCAAATGACTGAAAAACTGTCACTTTCCGAGGCCCAAACTGGTAAAGTGAAAGAAATCAACCTGAAGTATGCGAACAAAATGAAGGAAGCCCGTGATGCTGCCGATGGCGACTGGTCTTCCATGCGCGAAACGATGACGGCCTTGCGCGATGAACAGGATAAAGAACTGAAAACGGTGCTGACCGAAGAACAGTACACCCAGTGGGATCGTATCCGGACCGAACAACGCAACAACCGCGGTGGCCGGATGGGACCTGGCAACCAACCCGATGCCGGAAAAGCGGCTCCTGCCGAAGATGGAACAGGTAAGAAAGCGAAGAAAGGTAAGAAGAACAAAAAGTCGGGTTCTGACTCTGACTCGAATAATTAAACACCAACATTTAATCTTGTTTTACTGCCCGGACGCAAAGACGCAACGAATGATTTTCACGGCTTTGCGTCCGGGTGGTATAATTGAACACGCAGTTTTTTAAGGAATATCCATAAAATAAATATGAAACAATACGCCTTTGCCGCCCTCCTGCTGCTCAGCCAAACCCTGGCCGCGCAGACTTTTTCTATCTCGGGGAAAATTGTTGACGACTCAAACGCTGAGCTCCCCGGCGCTACCGTGAGCCTTCAACAACCCTGGGGTGATCCTGTCCAAAATACAGCCAGCCGGGCTGACGGTACCTTTGAATTGAAAGGTATTGGCAAAGGCGGGTATAAACTCCGGATCACGGCTATCGGATTTACGCCCTGGGTAAAGGAAGTTACCCTGTCGGATGCCAATGTTCGGATGGGGGTCATCAGCCTGGAACCAGATGCGGTAGTACTGCAAGGTGTGGAGGTGAAAGGAACAGTGCCCATTGCGCAGCAAAAAGGCGATACCACGGAATTTAATGCCAATGCCGTGAAGGTTATGAGCGATGCAAATGCAGAGGATCTCATAGAAAAACTGCCAACGGTGACCATGGACAATGGCACAATGAAAGCGCAAGGCGAAAATGTCGGGCGCGTACTGGTCGACGGTAAGGAGTTTTTTGGCAACGACCCGACTGCAGCCCTTAAAAACCTGCCGGCAGAGATCATCGAAAAGGTACAAATCTTCGATGCCCAAAGCGAACAATCACAATTCACTGGTTTTCAGGATGGCAATACAACCAAAACTATCAACATCGTAACCAAAACCGGTATGCGAAACGGCCAGTTTGGCAAGGTTTACGCCGGCTATGGCTACGAGGACAAATACCAGGCCGGCGGAAATATCAACCTGTTCGATGGTGACCGGCGTATTTCATTTATTGGCATGACGAATAATATCAACGTCCGGAATTTTTCCTACGATGATATTCTGAGTGTCATGGGTTCCGGAGGTCGCGGCGGACGGTTTCGCGGCGGCGGTGGTGGTCGCGGCGGCCGAGGTGGCGGTGGTTCTGCAGGTGACTTTTTGGTCAACTCGCAAGGGGGTATCGCTACAACTACGGCATTTGGCCTAAACTACTCGGACCAGTGGGGTAAAAAAACGGAGGTCAGTGCCAGCTACTTTTTTAACGACGGAAATACAGACTCGGAATCGGACACTTACCGGCAGTACCTGAACAACGGCGAATTCGCCGAAGTGTACAATGAAAGCAACCGAACTACCAGCGATAATATTAACCACCGTTTCAGCGGCCGGATCAACATCGAGCTGGACAGCTTTAACTCCCTGCTGATCCGCCCACAGGTCACCTTGCAAAAAAACAAAGGTGAGTCGGCTATTTTGGGTGAAACGGCCTTTGAAAATGCGCTGCTGAGTCGCACGAACAACACCTATTTCTCCGATCTCTTCGGGGTGAATTTTAACAATACCTTGCTTTGGAGACACCGTTTTGCCAAAAAAGGGCGTACGGTTTCCTTCAATGTGAGCTCTGGCTACGCCCCCAAAAACGGCAACAGCACGCTTCAGTCAACGGATGCGTATTATTCGGGCCCGACTACCCGGCAGGATACCCTTGACCAGATTTCAACGCTTGATGTCAACAGTTGGAACGTAGCCGGTAATCTTGAGTACACCGAACCAGTTAGCGAAAACGCGCAGCTGTTATTCAATTACCGTCTCAGTTACCAGCAAGAGGAATCAGACAAACAGACCTATGACTTCTTTGCTCCGGATGGCGGCTACACCTTGCTCAACGAGCCGTTGACCAATATTTTCTCCAACGATTATATTACCCATCAAACCGGCGCCGGGTACAACTACAGCAAAGGGCGCGATTTTAATTTTAACCTGCGGACCAACCTCCAATGGGCTGAACTCAACAACACGAAGACTTTCCCGAATCCAGGCAATTTTGGCCAAACGTTTTTCAATGTGCTGCCCTCGGCCATGGTTCGTTACAATCTCGATCGTACGCGCAACATCCGGCTTTTCTACCGTACCAGCACTAATTTGCCATCAGTAGATCAGTTACAGGATGTTATCGACAATACTAATCCGCTTCAATTGCGCGTCGGAAACCCTGACCTGAAACAATCGTACCAGCAAAGCCTGTTTTTCCGCTTTCAGGCTTCCAATCCGGAAAAATCATCCACCTTTTTCGGTATGGTTGGCGGCGGTTTTACCAATGATTACATTGCCAATGCCACCTACCTGGCCAGCAGTGACGATCCGATTTTTCAACAGTACGATATTCAGCCAGGCGCTCAACTTACCCGCCCGGTTAACCTCGACGGCTACTGGAACATGCGTTCATTTATTTCCTATGGAAAACCGATAAAGGGTATTAAAACGAATGTCAATATTGATCTGTCATACAACTATTCGCGTGCGCCTGGCCTGATTAACAATGTGACTAACTACGCAAACAACAACACTTTTGCTGTGGGAGTCACCTTTGCCAGCAATATCAGCGAACGAGTCGACTTTACCATTTCCGCCCGGCCCAGTTGGAACAAGGTGAATAACACCGCCCAAACGGGAAGCAACACTGAATACCTGAGCCAAAACTCGCGCCTAAAGTTCAACTGGATTATTTTTGAAGGCTTTGTGTTGCGCACCGATCTGACGCACTCCCTCTATTCCGGCTTATCCGACGGTTTTAACCAAAATTACTGGCTCTGGAACCTGGGCATTGGTAAAAAGATATTCAAAAACGAACGCGGTGAAATCACCCTGGCCATTAACGATTTGCTCAAGCAAAACCGGAACATCACCCGGAATATCACAGAAACCTACATCGAGGATTTGCAATCTAATGCCCTGCAACAGTTTGTCATGCTATCGT
Source organism: Lewinellaceae bacterium (assembly GCA_020636075.1). Classification (GTDB taxonomy): domain Bacteria; phylum Bacteroidota; class Bacteroidia; order Chitinophagales; family Saprospiraceae; genus M3007. The sequence goes on from JACJYO010000007.1 coordinate 218,791, forward strand.
TTACCTACAACCTTCGGAATTTCAATACCGGGAAAAAGGCGAACAAGGTAGAGGAAGAACGTCATGGCGATTGGGGCCCGCCGCCGGGTGGCGGCTGGCGGAACTGATGTCCTTTTATTCTCAGCCCCTTTTCTTAGCCCAGGCCTTAAGGCCTGGGCTAAGAAAAGGGGCTGAGAAGGGGTTAAGCCAGAAAATTAGCTAATAAACCATGAAAATGATGCACCCCGCTTTCCATGCGCGGTGAAAAACGTCCGGCCTGATAATAGCGTGATTGCAGCCCTTTTTGAACGCCTTCCACGACAAATTCATCTTCCCGTTCCACTTTATCCAGGAGCGCGCCAGCGCCGGTGTGCAGTTTGCTTTCGTCGTACACATAAGTGATAAAACGGACTTTGGTGCGCTCCGGACTGAGCGGCTGCACCAGATTGACTGACAGTCCCCAGGGATAAAAATTGAGCATCAGGTTGGGGAAAATCCAGTAATAATAGGCAGCCACTTGCTGCCCGGCATCCGGATGGTTTTCCGGTAAGTCAAAACAGTCTTCCGCACCTTTGGCCAGACCAACCTGAAGATTCATATGTTCAAACAACTCGGTACGGTAAGCGCCGTAGTCGAGTGTAGCATTGAGATCGGGATGTACAAACGGAATGTGGAAGCCCTCCAGATAATTGTCGCAGTACAAGGCCCAATGTGCATGCACCAGGTAATCTTTGGAAAGATCAGGTCGCTGTTGAAATTGCTCCATGGGCAAAAAGCCGACGCGGGCATTTAATTCGCGGGCAATTTGCTCAAAGGCAAAAGCCGGCTCCAGTCCGGCAAATAAAAATGGCCCCCATTGCTCCAGCGGAAACTGATGCAGATTATCGCATGGCCGTGGAAAATCCACCACCTCCCGGAATTCCGGCATCGACACAAAGGCGCCGTCCAGGTCAAAACGGCGGCCATGATACTGACAAATTAGTTGCCGGTATTTCCCGGGGTGATGCACCAGCAAATTCCCCCGGTGCGTGCAAACATTGGATAAGCAGGAAATCCGGTCCTCCATATCGCGCACCAGCAACAACGGCTCGTTCAAAAATTGATCGAGCAGTATTAAGGGCTGCGCAGAACCAGGCAACGGAATTTGATCCACATCACCCAGCCAGTGCCAGCAGCGCAGAAATACCTTTTCCCGCAGGGCATCAAAAACAGCCGGATCGCGGTAGAAGGCGGCTGGCAGGGTTTCGGCTTTGGCAATGTTTGGGTCAATGTTGAATTTTTGTGCCATGATCTGAAGACAAGATGGGTTTTCGATTTACCCCTCAAGATAAGCACAGAGCCCTTACCTTGAGGGTTTCTTCTTTTCAGAAAACGGGATTTATCGTATGCAAACCCGCACCATCGGCCTTTGGGAAAGTACGGCGCTTGTCGTCGGCAATATGATCGGTTCCGGGATATTTTTGTTGCCTGCAGCCCTGGCGGCATTTGGCGGCATAAGTATTCTGGGCTGGCTTTTTTCAGCGGCAGGCGCCCTGTGTCTGGCGCGGCTGTTCGGCTATCTCAGTCAGGAACTCCCGCAAACTGGCGGCCCTTATGCATACTCCCGGAAGGGCTTGGGTGATTTTGCCGGATTTCTGGTGGGTTGGGGCTACTGGATTTCCATTTGCTCGGGCAATGCAGCCATCACCACAGCCCTGGTCAGTTACCTGAGTGCCTTTTTTCCAATACTGGAAACCCAACGACTGCTCGCAGTGGCAGCAGGTTTGGCCCTGATTTGGGGCCTCACCTGGGTGAATGCGCGGGGTGTGAAAGAAGCCGCTGCCGTGCAGGTAGTCACAACAATTTTGAAGGTTGCGCCCATTGTGCTACTGGCTATAGTGGGGCTTTTTTACACAGACTGGAGCCATTTTGTGCCGTTCAACCGAAGTGGCCAGTCGGCATTTTCGGCTGTCACAGCAACAGCTACATTAACTCTTTGGGCTTTTCTGGGCATGGAATCGGCAACGGTACCTGCCGGCAACGTGCGCAACCCGGAGCGAACCATTCCCCAGGCTACACTGCTCGGTACCCTGATCACAATTTTGGTAAACATCGCCGGAACAGTGGCTGTCATGGGGTTGGTGCCGCCGGAAGTCCTGGCTGACTCCCCGGCGCCGTTTGCCGACGCCGCTGCGCGGATATGGGGTCCTGTGGCACACCAGTTGGTGGCTGCCGCTGCCGTTGTGGCGACTTTCGGAGCACTCAACGGCTGGATCTTGATGCAGGGGCAGGTGCCTATGGCCGTTGCCGCCGACCGGTTGTTTCCCGCAATTTTTGCCCGGCAAGGGAAATCAGGCGCCCCGGTGGCCGGATTGCTGATTTCCAGTGTATTGGTTTCGGTAGTAATGCCTATGTATTTTACCCGGGGCTTCGTCGCCGCTTTTCAGTTTATCATACTGCTGTCGACGATGACCGTACTGGTGCCTTATGTTTTTTCGGCAGCCGCCTACGCGGTGTTGGTTTTTCAAAAAAATAAACTGCTACGTGGAAGGGTAGTGCTGCGGTTGGTTGTGACAGTACTGGCCTTTGCTTTTTCAGTATGGGCAATTGCAGGCTCGGGAATGGAGCCCGTGTACTGGGGGTTTTTGCTGTTGCTGGCAGGTATTCCGGTTTATGTTTGGGTGAAAAGGGGATAGGTTTTTTTTGCCCTTTCTGGTCAGGCCTTTCTCAGCCCAGGCCTTAAGGCCTGGGCTGAGAAAGCGGATCAGGCTTTTTTCAAAAACTCTGTTTTTAAAACCATTACACTGCCGTCTACTTTGCCTTCAATTTCGGCACTATCGTCCGTGAGGCGAATGTTTTTCACCTTAGTTCCTCGTTTGATAACGGCGGAGGAGCCGCGTACTTTTAAATCCTTGATTACGGTCACGGCATCGCCGGCGTTGAGGATATTTCCGTTGCTGTCTTTTACTTCCATGCGTATAGGTGTTTGGATGGTGTGGATAATTTAAGCGGCTCTGTCAAATCCAGCGCCTGCCTCTCAGCCCAGGCCTTAAGGCCTGGGCTGAGAGAGTATTACCCCGTCTGACAGACAGGGTTACAAACCAAAAATCGCCCGACCCAGGTAGGTGGCCGCATCGCCCAGTTCTTCCTCGATGCGCAGCAGCTGATTGTACTTGGCCACCCGGTCGGAGCGTGAAGCCGAGCCGGTCTTGATCTGGCCCGTGTTCAGCGCCACAGATAAGTCGGCGATGGTGGTGTCTTCCGTTTCGCCAGAGCGGTGGCTGATCACCGAAGTGTAGGCATGGCGGGTGGCGAGGTTCACCGACTCGATGGTCTCCGTCAGGGTGCCGATCTGGTTGACCTTGATGAGGATCGAGTTGGCAATTTTCTCGTCGATGCCCCGCTGAAGGCGTTCGGTGTTGGTTACAAACAGGTCATCCCCCACCAATTGGATGCGGTGCCCCAGCGTTTCAGTCATCAATTTCCAGCCATCCCAATCGTCTTCGGCGCAGCCATCTTCGATGGAGTAGATCGGGTAGCGGTTGCACCAGTCTTTCCAGTATGCCACCATGTCGTTGCGGCTCAGGCGGTCTCCGGTCGATTTTTTGAACACGTACTCGCCGGTTTTAGCATCAAAAAATTCAGAGGACGCAGCGTCGAGTGCAATGACGACATCATCGAGCGGGCGGTAGCCGGCGGCTTTGATAGCCGTCATGACCATTTGGATGGCTTCTTCGTTGTCTTTGATGCCGGGGGCAAAACCACCTTCGTCACCGACATTAGTGGCGTAGCCCTTGTTTTTGAGCACTTTTTTCAGATGGTGAAAGATCTCTACGCCCATGCGCAAACCCTCGCTGAAGGTTTCGGCGCCGACGGGCATGACCATAAATTCCTGAAAATCGATACCATTGTCGGCATGGGCGCCCCCGTTAAGGATGTTCATCATAGGTACCGGCAGCACATGAGCGTTCACGCCGCCGAGGTAGCGGTAGAGTGGCTGGCCAAACTCTTCGGCAGCGGCTTTGGCTACGGCCAGCGAAACGGCCAGGATAGCATTGGCGCCGATCTTGCTTTTGTTGCGGGTGCCATCGCGGCCGATCATCAGGCGATCAATCTTGATTTGCTCGGCAACTTCGAGGCCGGTGATCTCTTCGCGGAGAATTGTCTCCACATTTTTTATAGCCTGTCGGACGCCCTTACCGAGATAGCGGCCTTCCTCGTTGTCGCGGAGTTCGACGGCTTCGTGTACGCCGGTACTGGCGCCGGAAGGCACCGCCGCGCGGCCCATAAAGCCCATTTCAGTCCAGATTTCTACTTCAATAGTCGGGTTGCCGCGGGAGTCAATTATTTCGCGGGCGATAATGTCGCGGATTGCGCTCATGATTACTTCGTGATTGAGTTATTGTTTACCGGCCCGCGCGATAGCGCTGCCGGGTGATTTTAGTTAACAGCCTAATCCATGGTAAAATAAAGTTACCGGGTGAAGCATTTCCCCGGTTTCCGCTTTAGAACTCAGGAAAAGGTAATCGGTACAGCCACCTTCGCCGGTGGCACAGCGGCCAATGAGCACATCGGGTTTATTGTCGCCGTCCAGGTCGCCCCACCATTTAAGGGTACAGGTTTGGTCGTTGGGGCTAAAATAGGGGCTTAGGTCTTGTTTGTTGGAATATGCGCCGTTATAGGTTTGTTTTTCCGTAGCCCAAATTTTAAAGTCGTGTTGTTCCAGCCACTTTGGGCCCACAGTAAAGCTGCCTGTGCACAGGATCTCATAAAAACCTCCCGGCAACTGTAACGACTCAAATAAACTATTGAGTGCCACCGTTTTGCCCGGTCCTAATTCGTACCTGAAGTTGTTGCCTGGTCCCCATTGATTATGCCGCAAGTAGTAATCGCCGATGATTCCGGATTTGAGTTCCCGGTCGGTGCCGATCACAAATTTGCTTTGCGCTTCGTCGTTGGTATGCAAAATTGGAACCAAGGCACCCGACATTTCGACGGAGTCCATCGAGATATACACCGTTATTTTACGAAGTTCATCGCCTTTTGGTGTACTGTAAACGCCGTACCAGTTTTTCACCTTGGGAACATAATCCGCAATGAGGTTTTCATAAAAAAGGCAAAATTCCGGTTTGAGGTAGGCGCCAAAGGCATAACCCGTCTGGCCTTTGTAAATCAGATGCATCCAATATGCGCCCATGCCATCGATCTTATCCCAAACTCGTTCTTTTCCCAGGATGCTGATGTTTTCCACCTTAGCGCCTTGCGGGATTGTAGTCAGAACAGCGGCGTCCAGATTTGGTGCTTCACGCAATTTAAGGGATGAGGCCGTCACTTCCAGTTGCTCGGGCCACACAGCATTTTGAGCAAGAAAACTTTGGGAGAAGCCCAACAAAATGAAAAATAACATTCGCATGGGGAACGGATTTTGGTGCGGCAAAAGTAGCCAAATTCCGGGAGGGAATGTTGGGTGGAAACAACAGGATTTCACCAGATCTGCCGGTAAAACAGGCAAAATCCTGAATACCTGTTCAACTACGCGTATTTTTCGGCAGATTTAATCAATAATCGGTACCCAAATGGCAAAAAAACAAACGCCTGCTGACAACGCATCCAATACCAAATTTGACCCGCATAACCCGCCTGATTTTGTCGAACGCTCCCACCACATGCTGGCGGTCGAAATGGAGCAGTACCTGAAAGAACGGCGTAAAAACAACGATTTGGACCCGCCTGCACAGGACAACCTCGCAGGCCTGTGCATCTCCGGCGGTGGCGTGCGCTCGGCTACACTGGGGCTGGGGATGTTGCAGGCGTTCATGCAAAAGGGCATCCTGAAAAAATTTGACTACCTGAGCACCGTTTCCGGAGGCGGGTTTATCGGCGCCTGCCTGAGTTCGCTGATGAGCCGCGAGCCGTACAATACCGTGAAATTCAGTCCTGCCACCAACCCCAACCTGCGCTTCAAAGCCGAAAACATCGGCCTCGACGAAACCAACAATCCCCTGAGCCTGAAATTCCGCTACGAATACAAGCCACTGGAAAAAACCACCCTGACTGCCAAACACCAGCTCCTGCACCTGCGCCGTTATGGGGAGTACCTGACGCCCCGCAAGTCGATGCTGGGCTGGGATGTGAGCCGGGCAGTGGGCGCTCTGGTGGGCGGGATATTGATCCACGGCCTGCTGTTTTTGCTTTTGCTTGCGGGTATTATGCTGGCGCACCACGTGTTGTTTGCCCTGTTATCGGACGGGAGTTTTTTAGATGCCTTGCGTGCGCCGCAGGATTTTTACAACCAATATCATCCCGATGCGCCGGTGCCCACGGACTATTTCCGCTCCGTCGAGATCTGGCAAAATGCCGACTTGTTGGGGAAACTCCAGATTTGGTACCGCTGCCACCTGGCGCCGCAATTTTTCCTCATAACCCGGGCAGCTACCACCCAATGGGGGTTTTCGTTGGCCTTTGCCCTGTTTGGCGCCTTGCTGGGCTGGTTGTTCATCCTGCGTTCCCGGTTCATCCCGGTTAAGGTGGCTCAAATGGAGGAGGATGAAGCCAGTTACAAAAACCCGAAAACCGACAAGGTGCACGACCGCCCGGGTGGTGATGATCTGCTGCGGCATGCTGCCGGATCTTTCGTCTGGCGTTTTACTGTAGCGGCATATGTACTGGGGCCCGCACTAGCCTACGTGCTGACCATTGTTTTGTACAAAATGGGTTATTTGCACGGGCAAGACTATTTTTTGCTGCTGGCTTTGCCGTTCTGCTACTCGGTAGGTATGTTGCTCGGTGTACACTTTTCAATCTCCCTGTTTTTTGTCAATAACGCGAAAGAACGGGTAAGCGGCCGCTTGTACCGCTCTTTTTACAATGGCATGCAGGGCGCCAGTTTTATGGGACTGCTGATTGCCTTGTTGTTTCCCCTGGTGATCATTTTGCTGTTTGGCAACCATGGTTTGGTGGTGCGCTTGTTGTTTTCATTCATTCCGGTGGTGGTGGTTTATTATTTCACCATGCGGAGCATCGGTGGGGACGGGCAGCGGAGCTGGATCAACAAAATTTTGCGCAGCGTGCAAATGCCGCTGCTCAACCTGTCCATCTTCTTATTTGTGGGTTTGGCCCTGGCCTGGGTGTCCAATTTGTTGTTTGAAATGGAATGCGCCTGGGCGCCCAATGCAGCCGACAGGCTTCCGGTGGCTGCAATCATGTTTGCGGTGTGCATCGCACTAATTTTGTTTTTTGGCTTTGTTGCCAACTCCAACGACATTTCCCTGCATTATTTCTACCGCGACCGCCTCTCGGAGGCCTACCTGCGCACCGACGGACGTGTGCAACGCCCAGAAAAACCGGAACCGCAACCTGGCGATAAAGTCCGCGTACAACCCAAAGACCTGTTCGATGTCACCTTGCGCAACCACGAAAACTTGCGCCTGGCCAACCTCGGCGAAGACAACATGCGGGCGCCCTACCACATCATCGTGAGCGCCCTGAACCTCCAGGGCTCACATGACCTGTCGAAGAAAACCCTGAAGAGCGATCATTTTATTTTTTCAAAATATTTTATCGGTTCGCGCACTACCGGTTATTACCGCACCCATAAATACCGCAACGGCGGCACCAAATTGAGCACCGCCATGGCCATTTCGGCGGCGGCTGTGGCCAGCGGCATGGGCCTGCGCAGTTTTGCCGCGTCCAATTTTTACATGACCCTGTTCAACCTGCGTACCGGTTACTGGATTGAAAACCCCTGGTACCTAAACAAGGAATCCGAAGAAACGCGGCTGGAGGGAAAAGGCGTAAAAGTTAAACGGACAGCACATGAAAAATTGATCAAGTGGACCAAGCGCTACCCGTTCTGGCTGCTCAACCTCATCCGGGAATACACGGGCAACCTGAGCGCCAATTCCAGGCTGGTGTACGTGTCCGACGGAGGCCATACGGGTGATAACCTTGGCCTGCTCCCACTGGTACAGCGGCGCTGCAGAACTATCGTGATCGCAGATTTTGAGGAAGATGGCCATTTTTCTTTTGGCTCGTTCAACCAGGCAGTGCGGTTGAGCAAAGCAATTTACAATTCCGATGTTGAAATTGATCTGGCACCGCTGCTTCCCAAACAATCGGAGGAAGGCCTCTTGTTGAGTCCGGCCAGTGTGGCCATCGGGAAGATTCGCTACCCCGCCATGCACGATATGCCTGAAATGGAGGGGCAGTTGGTGTATATGAAATCGTCGGTGAGTTTGCTACACGAAATCACAGATCTGGCGCCCAACGATCCACCGCCGGTGCTGACCGAACCTGCGCCCGTTTTTGTGTTGAACTATTTCAAAAACAACCCGGCATTTCCGCACCAGTCGACCGCCGACCAGTATTTCGATGAAGTGCAATTTGAAGCCTACCGCATGCTGGGGGAGCATATCGGGCGGCAGGCGGCGGGGCGGGTGCGGTTTTGAAATCTCGTTTATATGGTGATTCCGAATTTTCACCACGAGACACGGAGGGCACTGAGTTTGTATCTCTGCGCCCTCCGTGTCTGGTATGTTTGCCGGGTCATGCGAGTACTCGTCCTACGACTTCAAGTCGTAGGACGAGTCGGTCTTCTCCGTGCCCTCGGTGTCTCCGTGGTGAAAAAAAACTCTACGGCGAGCATTTCTGATTTGCCATTTTGGAGCACTTTATGTTGTGCAGGTCTAATCTCACTCCGTTTCAACGCCCGACTTTTTCCGCCCTCCAAAATTGAAACCAAACGCAATATTCCATTCCAGGAAACTCAAATTGTGGTCGCCGATTTCCGGCTCTGCATTTTTGATCAGAACGGAGGGTAAACTCGCATAACCGCCCTTCAATTCGCCGGCGAGAAAAACACGGTTTTTGAACTCGATCCGGGGCCCGGTTTTCCCCACAAAGGTGAAGCCTGCTACGTGAAAGTCATTGTCCAGTCCATCGCCCAGCACGCGCACGTCGGTTTTCGTCACGATCCAGATACCACCAAAGCCGGTATTCCAGTGCACTGAAAATTTACCTGGCCAGGTTCGGCGCAATGGAAGCAAATACTCGAAGTCGAGGCTGACGAGGTTGAAGCCGTTGGTGTGTTCAAACACCAGCAATTCCGGTTTTAGCTGGATCGGTTCATTCAGGTATGTCCCGCTATAGGTCGGCGATGCCTTGGGGGTGATCACGCCTGAAATTGTGGTTGACTGATAGGGTTCGACCACATATTTCATGTGATCCATACCGAGAGAAAAGGCCAGCTTGTCGGTAATGAAATATCCCAGCCGGGCGACGTATTGCGGCACCGTAAATGTGCCCGGGTTAAAATATACCCAACCAAATTTTGACGGCTTGTCGGCAGCCTTAATGTCGTAAACGGTAAAGTCGTAGTTAGGCCCGGTGAAATGCAGGTTTGTTTTTGAAAAGAAACTCCGGTTATAACCCCAGTAGAAGTAAAACGCCCCTTTTTTGTGTGCGAACGGCGTTTCCTGTGCAGTTGCATTTCCAATGAAAAACTGGCTTGCCAAAAGCAGGCAAATAACGATAGGTTTCATGCAGATTATATTTTGTGGTCATGGCTAATTGTCTGACATGGTAGGCGTATCCCCGTCCGTCACGAATTCCGTTGGACTGATCCCAAATTCTTTTTTGAAGGCCCGACTGAAGGAGTTGGGCAGGTCGTAGCCGACTTTGTAGGCAATTTCCGACACCGTCAGCTTGTTTTGCTGAAGCAGGTCCTTGGCGCGTTTCAGGCGGAAGGACTTGAGCAGGTCGATTGGTTTTTTCCCGGTGAGTTGTTTGATTTTCCGGATAAAGTGCATGTGGCTCAGATGTACCAGTTCGCACATTTTGTTCACATTGAATTCCGGCTCTTCCAGATTGTCTTCCATGATCCGGATGACCTTGTTCAGCAGTTCATCATCATGCGAGGAGAACTGAATTTCCTTGGGTGTGAGCAGAAACTCCCGGTTGAAATATTCGCGCAGTTGTTGCCGGTGGCTCAATTGATTTTCCACCCGTATTTTCAGCAGATCGGGGTTAAACGGCTTGGTCATGTAATCGTTAGCGCCTTTTTTATACCCCGATAGCCTGTTTTCATCCAGGTTTTTGGCGGTGAGCAGGATGACGGGGATATGGCTCGTGAGCAGGTCGGATTTTATTTTTTCACAGAATTCCAAGCCATCCATTTCGGGCATCATGACGTCGCTGATGATCAGGTCAATGGAATGTGTGTGGGCCATTGCCAGGCCGGCCCGACCGTTGTCGGCCTTGAGAATGCGGTATTGGCTGTGTAAAATGCTTTCGAGGAAAAGCGCCATGTCGGGGTTGTCTTCGACGATCAATATGCGCGGGTTTTGTTTTTGGGCCATGCCATTGCCATTGCCATTCCCATTTCCGTTGCCATTGGAAACTTCAAACTGGCTGGTATAGGAATTCAGGAGCAGGTGCGCTTCTTCCTTTGCCAGGTTCAGGGATGGCGGTTTGGCATCGACTTTTTTGAGCTTCTGGGCAGGCAATTGCACGCCGGGGAAAAAGACATAAAACGTCGTGCCTTTCCCAACCGTGCTCTCCACACGGATGGTGCCTTGCATGACCTCCAGCAGGTCTTTGATATAAGCCAGGCCGATGCCGGAACTCAGGGGATCGTTTTTATCCTTCTCAGAGGCAAAATAACGCTCGAAAATGTGCGGTAGCGCCTCCGGGCTTATACCCGAGCCGGTGTCTTCGACCGTCAACTGAAAATAGCGATCATAAATAGCCGGCAATTCATATTCGTTGGCATTGACCACGCGCAGATCGACGGTAATACTGCCGCCATCAGGGGTGTGCTTGAAGGAATTGGAGAGCAGATTTACCACAATTTTTTCCAGTTTGTCGGGGTCGAGTGCGGCAGACTGTAGTTTACCGTGATGGCTGAAATTCAGATAGATGTCGCGCTCAATAGCCAGATTTTCAAACAATTGCGTGATATCTGAAATGAACTCCGGCAACTGTATTTCATACAAATTCAGCTCCAGTGCGCTTTGCTCGATCCGGCGAATTTCGAGCAGCTGATTGATCAGTTTCAACAATCGGGAGGCATTGCGTTCAATGATGCCGTATAGCCGCTTGCGCTCGGCGCCATCGAGGGTGTCGCCGGCTTGTTGCAGCTGATCGACCGGGCCCAGGATCAGCGTTAGCGGCGTCCGGAGTTCGTGCGAAATATTGGTAAAAAAGCCCACTTTGGCCTTGGATAACTCTTCCACCTGCACGACCATTTCTTCCAATTGGTCGCGCTGCCAGGCAATCTCATGGTTGCGTTCTTCCAGGTCTGTGTTGGTCGATTCCAGTGCTTTTGCCTGCGAGAGGATCTTTTCCTGCTGGGCCAGAATTTCCTGGTTTTGCTGCTCGATCTTTTTGCTCTTGTCCTTGATCTTTTTGTTGGTGCTTTGAAGCGCCTGGTTCAATTTTTCGAGTTTTTGTTTTTTGGAAATAAGCCGGTATTCATAAATACCCAGGATGGTCAAAAAGCTGAGGATCAAAAGGATAAACCAACCCTGCTTCCAAACCGGGGGCAATACGTCAAACTCAATCACTGCCGGCGTGGGATCCACGTTGAAATCCATGTCGCGCGCCCGAACTTCCAGCACATGGCTCCCGCTCGAAAGGCTCATGAAGGTGTTGTGATTTTCGTGGCTGAACACCGACCAGGGCCCTCCATCCAGGCGCCAGGAATACTGCAACCACTGCGCGTCCGATTGCGCGTAGTAGTCGCGGCCGGCCCATTTTATGGCAGCATTGCCATCCGGGGGCACTTCTGCGTTGAAAAAGCTGATGGTGGTTTCCGGGGGCTTCTGGTCGGGGATGTAGCGGTGGGCGGCAAAGTTGCGGTAGAGTCCATCCTGCGTTTTGCTGTGCGTAAATGCACGCCGTTTCCAGCTGCGGCTCGATTTGTTGATCCAAACAGCCCCATGGCTGTCGTGCAGGAGCATACCACCTTCAAAGTCCATGTTGAGTTCGGGCGGGAAAATATTGCTGACCCAACTGGTGCCGTCAAAGCAACATATGCCGTTTTCCGTAGCCACCAGAATGTATTTGTCATTGACGACGTCTATGCTGATAATGGTGTTGCTCGGCAGGCCGTGGTCGGTGTTGTAATTGGTCCATTTTTTTCCGTCAAAAATGAAAACGCCGTAATACCGCGACCCGGCGATGAGCCATTTGGAGGTGCTGTACACCACGTTGACGTATTGTTTCAGGCTTTCATCCTCGGGTTGCTGCCAGGAGGTGCCGTCGTAAAAATACAGGCTGCCGCCACCGATCCAGATACGCCCGTCTTTCGACTGGCCGATGCCATACACGTTGGACTGCATAAGGCCGTTTTCGTGGTAAACATGGTGCTTCCATTCCAGGGTGGCGGCTGTCGGATTAGCCAATTCAAGTACGCCACCGAGCTGGCCTCTGTCGGCTTGCCGGTCCACAGCGCCGCCAAACCAAAGCGTGCCGTTGGCGGCTTCAAACACCGCCCGGTAATCAATACCCCAGGACAATTTTGCGTGTACCTGCCGTTCCCAGCGATCGGTGCGCAGCACTGCGGTGGCGGCTTCACCGCCATGTGAGCCAGCAGCCCAAATTTGTCCTTTCGAGGTGATAATCAGCCGAATGGGCGCGTCCATCAATCCGTCGCGCGTATCGAAGGCCGTCCAGGTATTGCCTTTGCGACGAATAATTTTGCCGTGCACATCGATAAACCACTGTTCCCCATTGGCCGTTTCGCCCTGAAAGTTCAGTTCGGCATACGATGCCCAGTGGTCCGTTGAAAAGTCGAGCAGAAAAACTTTTGATTTGAACCCGGCCACCCAGATTTTATTTCCGGTACTTTTTTGAAGCAGCAACCGGTTTGCCGGTATGGCGAATTCCGGGGCGGAGTAAAATTTCCACTTGTTGTTTTTGAAGGTGTACAGTTTCCCGAGCGTACTGATCCAGATCGTCCCGTCGGCAGTTTGCACGATATCGGTAGCATATTCGTCGCCACCGCAGTAGTCGCTGAGTTTGATGTATTGGCGGTTGGTACCATGGAAAATCATGATACCCGTTTTGTAGGTGGTGTTGATCACCCATATTTTACCGTCCTGGGTTTCCAAAAACCGCTGTGATTCGCCGAGTTTGGTGGTTTCGTCGGAGTCGATCAGTTCATAATCCGCTATGGTCGTTGTGGTTACTGCCGGGAGGCGGAATTTCAGTAACCGGCCCGTTTCTCCGGGCATGGTGATAGCCATCCAGATCACCCCGTTTCGGTCTTCCAGCGCATCCGAGATTTCGGTAAAATCGGCGTCGCCAATCTGGAGTTTTTCAGGCAGGCGCACCCAGTTTACATCATGGACGCGAGTTTTTAGTGTCTCAATTCGCACGGTGGAGGTGTAAAAATCCGGTCGGTCTTTTTTTGAAAAATGCAAAACACCCTGGTTGGAGCTAACCATGATGCTCCCGTCGGCAAGTTCCCGGATTTGGTTGAACGTGATTTGCAGACCATCGGGAACAAGGAATATTACCTCCCATCTTTTGTCGGAATAGCGATAAACGCCCTTAGGCGTCGTTGCATAAATTTGACCGTCGGCGGCTGCGAACACCTGGTCTACCGGTGTTGCATTCAATCCGTTTTCGGCGTTATGGCGTTTCCACTCGTAGCCGTTATACTCAAAAATGCCCTCATTAGAGGCTACCCATACGCGCCTGTCGGGCCCTTCCATAATGTCGCGGGCGCCCTTGCCTTCGAGCTCGGGAAAATGCTTCCAACGCCACGACTGTGTGAGCGGATTAATCATTTGGGGATAATACGGCTCGGCAGACCAGGCAGTGAGCGCTGTCCCTATGTATAAAATGATACCCGTTAATACACTATACCCGTTTTGCATGGTGCGCATGACAGTCGTTCTGAAAAAGATTTCCGGTGCCGGTTTCCTTTCTCGGTTTCAGAATTGATAAAAAATTTGCTTGGAAATCGAGGGCGCGAAATTATTGCCAAGATAAAAATAAACGCAATTTTACTTTATCCTGAATTGCTACCTTGTACAAATTGGGCAATTTGCGCGGCATGTTAAAACACGCGCCCTAATTGTTAAAAAATGCGCCGGCGCTACTGAACCCGGCGACCTACCTTGGCAGTACTGAATTTTTGATTAAAAAAATATGACGCAACTATTCTCCCTGGAACAAAAAACAGCATTGGTAACCGGCGCCAGCAGGGGGCTCGGACAGGCCATGGCCATTGCACTGGCCCGGGCTGGCGCCTTTGTAATTTGCAGTAGCTCCGCGGAAGGCGGCGCTGCAGAAACAATCCAAGCTATAGAAGCCTTCGGCGGAAAGGCAGTGGGTATTGCCGCCAACCTGGGCGACCGCCGCCAGGTGGAGCAACTTGTTGAAAAAGCCATCGCCCAAACCGGCCGCCTGCATATTCTGGTCAACAACGGCGGTACCATTGCCCGGTTCCCGGCCTTGGAGTTTCCGATGGACGCCTGGGATGAAGTGCTCGAAGTAAACCTGACGGCCGCGTTCCGCCTGTCGCAACTGGCCGCCAACCACATGGTGGAGCACGGCGGCGGCAAGATCATTCAGGTGGCGTCCCTGCTGTCGTTTTCCGGTGGCATCACGGTGCCGGCCTACACGGCGAGCAAACACGGGATAGCCGGCATTACCAAGGCACTTGCCAATGAATGGGCAAAATTTAACATCCAGGTGAATGCGATCGCGCCCGGCTATTTCCGCACCGACAACACCCAGAAACTGCAGGACGACCCGGTACGCTCCGCCGAAATCTCCAAACGCATTCCAGCCGAACGCTGGGGAAATCCCGAGGATATGGCCGGAGCAATAATTTTTTTAGCTTCGCCGGCCAGCGACTACGTCAACGGCACCATCCTCACGGTCGATGGCGGCTGGATGGCGCGCTGATTTTTTCATAATCATGTAAAACACATTATGGTAGAGCCAAAAACAATAGGACAAATCAAAACCGCTGAACCCCAATCGCCCACACAACGCCGGCACGATCTGAAAGTGATCGTGCCGCAATCGCAGGAGATACGCACCGTCGAAGCCTTCAATGCAACGCCGGCTGAAAATACGGTGCAGGAGATCATTACTGGCGGCAACTCCAGCTTCCGCTTTTTGCGCCTGGCGCGTATTGTGCTGGAAAACGGCCACCATGCCGAACGGCAACTGCAAAACGAAGAAGCGGTGTATTATGTCAACCGGGGCAGTGCCACACTTCAGGTAGATGGCGCAGACTACACCCTGGGAAAGGGCGATGCCCTGTACGTAGGCGTTCAAAGCCAGGTGACAGTGAACACCGACAGCCGTTGCGATGTCAGCGAATTCAAGGCGGTGGAATGCCACACCAAGTACCCGGTGCAACTGGTGCGCCATACCGATATCGAAGGCACCGAACTGGCCGCAGATTTGGGTAACCGTCGACCGATGTCGAAACGTACGGTGTTCAAACTGGTCGACAAAAATGTTCAGGCGAATCGCCTTCTTTTCGGCGACACCTACATGGCCCAGCGCGGTGGCGTGGGCAGTTATCCGCCGCATTTTCACGGCCCGGACGGCCCGCATGGACTGGGCGCCAACGCCAAGGAGGAAATTTACCACTTCCGTTGCGAAACGGATATCGAGGGCGATGTACCCTACGTGCTTCAGAATTGTGCGCTGCCGCAGGAAAAAGTGAATGTCTACGCCCACATTTTTGATGAAACGGCCATTAACGTAACACCAACCTACCACGATACAATAGCCCCGCCATCAGTGGATTTTATGTTCACCTGGTGCCTGGCCAGTTTTACGGAAGGCCACCGCGACTGGGCAGAGATATACAATAAGCCCGGGTACGAAAAGAATGGTAGTTACCAGTGACGATTTACGATTTACGATTGGTACATCTTTCAGTTTGAGTTATAGCCTTGCACTTTTGAAATCATTTAATTGAAGTAAAAACAAGCCTTCTTCCTCAAGGTGAACTAATCGTAAATCGTCACTCGTAATTCGTAATTCCTCCAACAGCCTGGCCATTAAAATTTCAAAGCAAAACAACAACGCATGCGGTTTTATACCTGTCACTCCTTCTTTTTATTGGCATTAATTGTAAAACCACCGCTCCACCACAAACAAAACCCGTTTCCTGGGAAACTATGAATGAAATTCTGGCGGCCATTAAACCGCCGGTTTTCCCGGACCGTAGTTTTTAGTGACTGAATTCGGCGCTGTCGGCAATGGCACAACGGATTGCCTGCCTGCTTTCAAGGCCGCTATCGCCAAATGCAATGCCAGTGGTGGTGGAAAAGTGACCATGCCGCCGGGCACTTACCTGGTGAACGGCCCGATCCACCTGAAAAGCAATGTCAACCTGCACGTGCCGGAAGGCGCCACGATAAAATTCAGCACCACACCGGCACACTACCTGCCTGTGGTGTTCACCCGATGGGAAGGCGCCGAATGCATGAACTATTCGCCGCTGATATACGCCTTTGAACAGGAAAATATCGGCATCACCGGCACCGGCACGCTCGATGGGCAGGCCAGTTCGGAAAACTGGTGGCCCTGGGCAAGCAGCAAGACCTATGGCTGGCAACCGGGAATGCCCAGCCAGGCCGACGAAGCCAGCCGCCCGCGTTTGTTCGACTGGAATACCCGTGAAGTCCCTGTTTCAAAACGCGTGCTGGGTGAAGGCGCTTACCTCCGGCCGAACTTTATCCAGCCCTACCGTTGCAAAAATGTGCTCATCGACGGCCCTACAATTCGTAATTCCCCGATGTGGGTGATGCATCCCGTGTTATCAGATAATGTGACGATCCAGAATGTTCGGGTAATCAGCCACGGCCCGAACAGCGACGGATGCGACCCGGAATGTTGCCGGAATGTGCTCATCAAAACTGCTATTTCGATACCGGCGACGACTGCATTGCCCTGAAATCGGGGCGTAACCAGGACGGACGCCGCATCGGCCGACCCATCGAAAACGTCGTGGTGCAAGATTGTGAAATGAAAGACGGCCACGGTGGGGTAGTCATCGGAAGCGAGGTATCGGGTGGCGCGCGGAATATTTTTGCTGAAAACTGCAAAATGGACAGCCCCAATCTTGACCGCGCAATCCGGGTAAAACCAACAAAGTGCGGGGTGGCACGATCGAGAATCTGTTTTTCCGAAATATAAAAGTCGGCGAGGTCAGGGAAGCAGTGGTTCGCGTGAACATGCTGTACCCGATTTATTCGGATACCTCCCAAACCTTCATCCCGGTGGTTCGGAATATTTATGTTGAAAACGTAAAATCGAAGAAAAGCCGGTACGGCGTGTATATCGACGGCTACGATGCCGCGAATCCGGTGCGCAATGTTCACCTGACCAATTGCAAATTTGAAGGGGTAGACCAGGGCAACTCAATTAAACACGCAACCGATTTGCACTTTGTAGATTATTACCTCAACGGTAAGTTGGTGGATAACCCGCGAAACAGTAATTTCTGGCTTCAGAACTTTCGAGTTATGCAAAAAACTATTGGTAATTCCACTTTTGGCAACCCTGATATTGTTTGCCTTCAACAGGTACACAACGCTGCCCAAATGCACCCTTTTTATGATCGGCGATTCCACCATGGCCGACAAACCGGGTACTCGGAGGAGAATCCCGAGCGGGGTTGGGGACAACTGTTGCCCGAATATTTTGAGGAAACACTCACCATTAAAAATCACGCTGTAAACGGCCGCAGTACGCGCAGTTTCATCGATGAAGGTCGCTGGGCAGCGGTGCTTGACGCGCTTCAGCCGGGCGATTATGTGTTTATCCAGTTTGGGCACAACGATCAAAAGGAGAACGATCCCACACGGTACACCAACCCGTACACGGCCTATCGGCGTAATTTGGAAAATACGTCCGGGAAAGTCGCGAAAAGGTGCTAACCCGGTTTTACTTTCATCTATCGTACGCCGCAAGTTTAATGAAAAGGCACCCTCATCGATACGCACGGTCCGTATCCGCTGGTGACCCGGATGGTGGCAAAGGATATGGACGTGCCGTTTATTGACCTGCAGCTAAAAACGGAAGATTTCGTGGCCGCACTTGGCCCGACTCTTCCAAATCCGTTTACCTTTGGTTGGAACCAGGCGCTTATACCAGGTACCCGAAGGCAAACAAGATGATACGCACCTCAACCCGGCAGGCGCCCGGGCTTTCGCCGGGTTGGCAGTGGAAGGATTCGCGAACTGGGTTTGCCGCTGGCTGAATATTTGAAAAATGAGTCTGGATATATCGTACGCTCAACATGACAACCACAACCAATAAGATCAAACCATTCCTGGACGAAAATTTTCTGCTGGAAACGCCAACTGCGGAAATTTTGTACCATGATTATGCCCGGGACCTGCCCGTCATCGATTACCACAACCACCTGCCACCGGATGAGATCGCTGCCGACAAACAATTTGATACGCTCACGGCAGTTTGGCTAAACGGCGACCACTACAAATGGCGCGCCATGCGTACGCTGGGTGTTCCGAAAAATTTATCACCGGCACCGCCAGCGATTTGGAAAAGTTTAGAAAATGGGCGGAAACGGTGCCATTCACCGTGCGCAACCCCCTGTTTCACTGGACACATCTGGAGCTGCAACGCTATTTCGGGGTTAAGGAATTGCTCAACCCGGAATCAGCCGATGCAATTTATCAAGCCTGCACAGAAGCGCTGCAAACACCGGAATACAGCACGCAGAACCTGCTGCGCAAAATGAACGTTGAGCTCGTTTGCTCCACCGACGATCCGGTCGATGACCTGCGGTACCATAAGCAAACCCGGGAGGCTGGACTCGACATTAAAATGCTCCCGGCGTTCCGGCCCGACAAGGCCATTTTAATTGAAAAAGAAACGTTTCCACAGTATATCAGCCAGTTGGGTGAAGTGGCCGGTGTGGATATTCAAAGTTTTGACCAGTTGCTGGAGGCCTTGCAAAACCGGATCGCGTATTTTGATCAGCAGGGTTGCTTCCTCTCCGACCATGGTTTGGAACAGGTATATGCACAGGATTTCACCAACCGCGAGGTGGATATTATTTTCAAAAAACGCCTGGTTGGTGAAAAACTGGAGGGTTCGGAAGCCCGCAAGTTTATGTCGGCCGTGCTCTACCACCTCGGACTAATGTATGCCGAACAGGGCTGGGTTCAGCAGTTTCACCTTGGCGCTTTGCGGAACAACAGCCGCAGAATGCTGCAACAATTGGGTCCCGACACGGGCTTCGACAGCATCGGCGATTTTGAGCAGGCCGCTGCGCTTGCCCGCTTCCTCGACCGGCTCGACACCGGGGGAAAACTCGCCAAAACCATTTTGTACAACCTCAACCCGCGCGACAATGAAGTGATGGCCACCATGATCGGCAATTTCAACGACGGCAGTGCACGCGGCAAAATGCAGTTTGGCTCGGCCTGGTGGTTCCTCGATCAGAAAGACGGCATGGAAAAACAGATCAACGCCCTGTCGAACATGGGGTTGCTGAGCTGTTTTATTGGCATGCTGACGGATAGCCGCAGTTTTCTGTCGTTTCCGCGGCATGAATATTTCCGCCGTCTGTTGTGCAATCTGCTTGGCAACGACGTGCACCGCGGCGAGTTACCAAACGATGAAAAATGGCTGGGCGGTATTGTTCAGGATATTTGCTACCGGAATGCCAAGGCATATTTTGGATTTTAATTTTAAAATTGAAACAATAAAACAAGATGAAAAAAATAGTCACTTTTGGTGAAGTCATGCTGCGCCTGGCGCCTCCGGGTTATCAGCGTTTTTCCCAAGCCAACTCCTTCGATGTTATTTACGGTGGCGGCGAGAGCAATGTTGCTGTGTCGCTGGCCAATTATGGTCTGCCGGTTGAGTTTGTCACCCGCCTGCCGAACAACGACCTGGGCGAATGCGCACTTATGGAAATGCGCAAACGCAATGTCGGCACCAGCCATGTGCTGCGCGGCGGCGAACGCCTGGGCATTTATTTTCTGGAAATGGGCGCCGTGGCCCGGGGTAGTAAGGTAGTGTACGACCGTGCACACAGCGGCATGGCCTCCATTGAAGCCGGTATGATCGACTGGGACGTTGTGCTCAAAGATGCGCAGTGGTTTCACTGGACCGGCATTACACCCGCTATTTCACAAGGCGCCGCGGATGCTACGCGCGAAGCCATTGCAGCGGCCAATCGCCTGGGCATAACCGTGTCGACCGATTTGAACTACCGCAAAAATTTGTGGAAATACGGCAAGAAATCCTCAGAAGTGATGCCCGAACTGGTAGCCGGTTGCGACATCATTCTTGGTAATGAAGAAGACGCTGAAAAACACTTTGATATTCACCCGGAAGGCGTCGATGTAACCAAAGGCGACACCATGGATGCTGCGGCCTACATTTCCGTTTGCCAGCAATTGATGAAGCGTTTTCCGCGCTGCAAAAAAGCCATCACCACCTTGCGGGGCAGTATCAGCGCCTCACACAACTCCTGGACGGGGGTTCTGTACGACGGCAAGACATTGTATGAAGCGCCAACCTTTCAGATCACCCACATTGTTGACCGCGTTGGCGGCGGCGATAGTTTTATGGGCGGTCTGATCTACGGCCTCATCAGCTATGCCGGCGATGACCAGCGTGCGCTGAACTTTGCTGTAGCAGCCTCTTGCCTGAAACACACGATTTATGGCGACGCGAACCTGGTAAATGTCTCCGAAGTTGAAAAACTGATGACGGGTGATGCCAGCGGACGGGTTAGCCGGTAAGGTTGACCCCACCCCTATCCCCATAGCCATCAACTTAAAGAACCAGAGGGCTAAGGCCTTTTCAAATTTTTCTTTACTAATTTCCAATTTCAAATCAAAAGGGTGCTCACACGGGACTTCATTTGAAATTGGAGAAGAAAAATTTGAAATTTGAAAAGTTGTACACCCCCTCTTAACCCTTAAGTTGATGGCTAAGGGGGATGGGGGTGGGGTTGAACCAACCAATCCAAAACCTTAAAATTTGAACAGAAAAAATGGCTCGATTTACACGCATACAAGTAGCTCAAAAAATGGCCGAAACCGGCATGGTTCCCTTGTTTTATCATGCTGATGTGGAATTAGGGAAAAAGGTGTTGGCCGCCTGTTACCGGGGTGGTGCACGCCTGCTGGAGTTTACCAACCGCGGCGAATACGCACATGAAGTTTTTGGAGAACTAAATAAATTTTGCGCCAAAGAGCTGCCCGAAATGATCATGGGCGTGGGCTCAGTGACCGATGCCGGCTCGGCAGGCCTCTACATGCAATTGGGGGCCAATTTTGTGGTCACCCCGGTGCTGCGCGAAGATATTGCCGTCGTGTGCAACCGCCGGAAAGTCCTCTGGTCGCCGGGTTGTGGTTCGCTCACGGAGATTTGCCGCGCCGAAGAGTTGGGTTGCGAAATTGTCAAACTGTTTCCGGGTGGGGTATATGGCCCGGGCTTCGTGAAGGATATCCGGGGGCCGCAACCCTGGACGAGCATCATGCCAACGGGCGGTGTTTCACCGACGCGCGAAAGCATGAAATCCTGGTTTGATGCCGGCGTAACCTGCGTAGGGATGGGGTCCAAATTGATCTCCTCAGACCTGCTGAAAAGCCAGGATTTTGAAACACTGGAAACCCGGGTTCGGGAAGCGCTGGACATCGTTCGGGAATTGCGGGGGTAGGAAACTTTTCAAATTTCTACGGGTTCACTTTATAAACCAATAATAATCGAATTCAGATGTCTCCCTCGCAGGGCGGGGTCGACATGACAAATCGAAATGGCAAGATTTGTTTTAATCAGATTTCTCCTATGTTGCAATCCAAGCAAATGCCGAGATTTCAGGGTTAAAACTACTGATATTCCTAGGCAACCTGAGCAGAGGCACATTCAAACTCTTTTAAAAGGGGCATCTGAAGCCCCTTTTAATTTCTTGACGGCATTCCCAGTGTAACCTCTGGCTGTCGACACACTCCGGACTATAGTTCGTTCGGGGGCACCTTTAATGTTTTTCAACCATCCTCCTATAAGCAGTCTTCCCTTTAGGGTGCTGCAAGACGCTGTTTATGTTCAAAAAGGGAGTGCTGTAGCCTCGCTGAAGCGGTCTTTCCTTTGCAGGGCGCCGCAGAAATCCGATTACAGTCACTCCCGAAAAACTTGGTGTACACATTAAAGGCACTTTTCTTTATTGGTGGCTATTCGGCCAGGGTATATTTTTCTTTTTGTGCAATACCCGTCGTATTCGATTGAGCAATTTACGGGCTATTTTGACAATGGCTTTTGGCCCGCCATTCGTTTTTATAGTTGCTGTAGGCCAAAGCCAGTTCAGGATCACGCTTGATAGCCGCCCACGCACACTCAATTAGAATACATCGCAAACGACGGTTGCCTCGACGCGTAAGATCGCCGACACGTTCCTGTTCCCCGGAGCTGTTCGTATCCGGCATGAGCCCACAATAAGCACACAGGCGGTCGAATTTACCAAACCTGTCAAAATCCAAACCGATTTCTGTTAAAATAACCAGGGCGCTTTTCAAGCCCACTCCGGGAACACTTAACAACAAATCCACTGCTGATTTGTAAGGCGATGCTTTGGCTAATTGCCTTAATTGCTTTAATATCTCCTTTTCCAAATTGCGCATCCAGGCTAATTCCCGCAGCATCCAACTCAGGGCTTGATCCTGTTGCTGCTTGGCCTGTTGATCTAACCATTGAATATGTTTTTGCTCCAATCTTGTCGCCATGTTAAAACCTCACACACAACCCCATAATAACTTAAGTGGCTTTTGATTCGATGCATGATCCGTTGCCGATCCCGCACCAGGCTTCCCCGTTGTCGCACCAAACTTCGCGCTTTTTGCTGTGCTTTGTCTGGTACGAAAATCCCTTCGCAATCTCCTTTACGAAGTGCCTTGGCTATCTTTAAACTGTCTCGTTTATCTGTTTTTGGCGTTTCTCCTTCTCTGTTGTCGGTATATCGTTGGGATGATAAACCGATGTCTTGATACCTAAACGAGTTAATTCTTCTTGTATCCAAAACCCACAAAACCGGATTCGTAGGCACAGTAATATTCCCCTCGGGATAATATCGAATCAAATAGGCTTTTAGTTCTTGGGGACTACCTGGTGACATGTGGAAGGTCTTTTGCGACACTTCATTTAATAAAATACTCACCTGCCAACTCGCTTTATGAACATCAAACCCACATATATTGAATGCCCACGAAAACAATTCTGCCTAACTTGTGTACTCATTTTGCTCCAAGTTTTTGGTTAACGTTGAATTTGATCTATGCTTTAACCATTTACTTGGAGTTTTGGCTTTCGATACCACGCAAACATAGGGCCTCGCTACGCTCGAAATTTTACCTGCGCCCTGCCGCAATTTCGAGCGTAGCGAGAAATCCGATAAGATTTAGTTTTAAAAATAAAGACTGTCATGTCGACCCCGCTCTGCGGGGGAGACATCTGAACGAACAACGAATTATGGGGTATTTATTTGAAACAATACAAATTGGAAAAGAAAAATTGGACTTTTGAAAAATTCTGACCCCTGCTAACCGTCCTAACATGGCGATCGTGGAAAAACGCATAACATGGTAAACAAACATAAATTATTGCTTCTGGCAGTGCTGGCTGCCATAGCCTGGTGTACCGGCTGCACGGAGCTGGTTGGTCCCAAAAAGATCAAGTTGGCCCACAGCCTCGACATTACCCACCCGGTACACAAAGGCATGCTGTACATGGCTGAACGGGTGGCGGAAAAATCGGGCGGTACCTTTCAAATCGAGGTATATCCCAATGGTCAGTTGGGTACCGAGCGGCAGTGTCTCGAATTGTTGCAAATTGGCAGCCTTGCGATTACCAAAGTTTCTGCCGCAGTAATGGAAAATTTTGCGCCGAATATTCAGGTGCTTAGCATGCCCTACATTTTTCGCGACCGTGAACACGCTTACCGGGTGCTTGACGGCCCGATTGGCAAAAAATTGTTGTTGCAAGGCGAAAAATTCTGGTTGCGCGGGCTCACCTATTTTGATGCGGGTCAGCGCTCGTTTTATGCCAAAAAACCGATCCGTACGCCCGACGATCTGGTGGGCCTCAAGGTCCGGGTGCAGGAAAGCGTGACGGCTATCAATCTCATAAAAGCATTGGGTGGTGCACCTACACCAATCTCCTGGGGTGAATTGTACACCGCCCTCCAACAAGGTGTGGTGGATGCTGCGGAAAACAACCCGCCGAGTTTCTATACCTCCCGGCACTATGAGGTTTGTAAATATTACTCCCTCAACGAGCACACCACGGTACCCGATATTCTTGTCATTGGCACCGTGGCCTGGAACCACCTGACGCCTCAGGAACAACAATGGCTCCAGGAAGCCGCCGACGAAGCAACAATTTACCAGCGCAAGCTTTGGCAAGAGGCCGAAGAAGAAGCCTTGAAAGAGGTGGAAAAAGCCGGTGTGGAGATTATCCGTCCCGACAAGGCGCCGTTTGCTGAAAAAACGAAAAAACTATTGGAAGAATACCGCGATCAGCCGCAGAAATATCAGTTGATCAAGGAAATACAAGCTGCAGAATGAGAACAACAATCGACAAATACCTGGGCTATTTCCTTGCCGCTTTGCTGGCTTTGATGACGCTCGACGTACTGTGGGGTGTATTCACCCGCTATGCCCTGGGTGGCCAGGCCAGTTGGTCCGAAGAGCTGGCCCGCTTCCTGCTCATTTGGATTGGCATTCTTGGAGCGGCCTATGCTTCGGGCCAAGGCATGCATTTAGCCATTGAATTGCTCTTGCCAAAGTTGGAGCCAAAACGGCAGCGCCGGCTCCTGAGTTTTATCAACCTGCTCATTATGGGTTTTGCGCTGGCTGTCCTGGTCGTTGGCGGGCTTCGGCTGATGTACATTACCCACACCCTGGAGCAACTTTCACCAGCCATGCAGATACCGATGGCTGGCGTTTATGCCGTGTTACCGCTTAGTGGCCTTTTGGTGGTGTATTACAAGGCTATGGATTTTATTCAATTACAGAAAGCCTGAAACAAAACGAACCTATGGAAGTCCTGATACTAGTTTTAAGCTTTCTCATTCTTATAGCCATCGGTGTGCCGATCGCCTGGAGCATAGGTCTGAGCAGTATTTTCACCATGCTGGTGAGTATTCCGGCGCTCCCGGCCTGTACGACGGTGGCACAACGCATGGCTACCGGCCTCGACAGTTTCTCACTGCTGGCCATCCCGTTTTTTATCCTGGCGGGCCAAATCATGAACCGGGGAGGGATTGCCCGACGATTAGTTGCCTTCGCCAAAACACTGGTCGGCGCCCTGCCCGGTGGGCTGGCACATGTCAATATCGTTGCCGCTATGCTGTTTGGCGCCATTGCCGGTTCGGCAGTAGCAGCAGTATCCGCTCTGGGCAGCATGCTGGGCAAGGCAATGGAAGATGAGGGTTATTCCAAAGAATTTGCTGCTGCGGTGAATGTGACTTCCTCCACCACGGGTTTGGTGATCCCGCCCAGCAATATCCTCATCGTGTATTCATTGGCCAGTGGCGGGGTATCCATTGCGGCACTTTTCCTGGCTGGCTACCTGCCGGGTATCCTGACCGGACTGTTGTTGATGACCACAGCAGCCATTTGGTCGAAATACCGGAATTTCCCCAAAGGCCAGCGCAGCCCCTTGAGCGAGGTATTCCGCACGTTCCTGGCTGCTTTACCCAGTCTTTTGCTGTTGGTCGTGGTGATCGGCGGTATTGTAGCGGGCCTGTTCACCGCCACGGAAGCATCGGCAGTAGCGGTGCTGTATTGCCTTATCCTGACCTGGCTGTACAAAGAAATTTCGTGGAAAGAATTGCCCGATATTTTTCTTGGCTCGGTAGGAACCACGGCTATCGTGATGCTCCTGATCGGGACCTCCATGAGCATGTCCTGGATCATGGCGTATGAAAACATCCCGCAAAATATTACCGAATTCATGTTGTCGATCAGCGACAACAAATTTGTCATTCTCCTGATCATCAACTTGTTGTTGCTCTTTGTAGGGGTGTTTATGGACATGACACCGGCAGTACTCATTTTTACCCCCATTTTCCTGCCCGTCGTTACCGAGTTAGGCATGGATCCCACGCACTTTGGGATCATCATGGTGCTCAACCTGTGTATTGGCTTGTGCACACCGCCGGTTGGTTCGGTGTTGTTTGTCGGGGTAGGGGTGGCCGGCACGACGATTCAGAAAGTAATCCGGCCGTTGCTGCCCTTGTTTTTGGCGATGCTGGTGGCGCTGATGCTCGTGACCTACATTCCGGAATTGAGTTTGTGGTTGCCGCGGCAATTTGGTTTTTAATATGGACAGGATTAACAAGATTGACTCGTTTGTAACATAAGTATCCTGTGCTTCCGGATTTTATAGCCCTGATTTTGAGTGCCGGATTCCACCGAAACCGCTATGGGTGAATTGAATATTCATCATTTATCACTCATCATTCATCACTACCCCGGTTCTTCCAATTGTTTGAAAAAATTATGAAAAACAGTGTTTTAAAAGTCCATCCGGCAGATAATGTGGTGGTTGCATTGCAGGACTTGGCTCCCGGCAGCAACGTGGCCTTAAACGGCTCTGCCTATACCATTTTGGAGCTTATCCCGGCCAAACACAAATTCGCCGGACAGGATTTTGCCGAAGGCGACGAAATCCGCATGTACGGCGTGTTGGTTGGGAAAGCCACGCAGCCCATCTCTGCGGGAACCCGCATTAGCCGGGAAAATGTCTCCCATTCGGCATCGAATTATGCGGTTGGCGAACGCAACACCAATTGGGACAAACCGGACGTTTCCGAATATAAAAACCGGACCTTCAACGGCTTCCACCGCAACGACGGTAAAGTCGGCACCCGCAACTACTGGCTCGTGTTGCCACTGGTTTTTTGTGAAAACCGGAACATCAATGTGATCCGGGAGGCGATGCTCGAACAACTGGGGTACGTCTCCGGCCGCCACTTTTCGGTGAATACCGGCCATCTGATCGAGCTGTACCGGAATGGCGCAGATGCTACGGCTATTCAGGAAGCGGATATCATCCGCGATGCCGCTGAACTCCAGCGCAATCGGCTGTTTCCCAATGTGGACGGCATAAAATTCCTGACGCATGAAGGCGGCTGCGGTGGTATCCGCCAGGATTCTGAAACACTCTGCCGCCTGCTCGCCGGGTATATCACCCATCCAAATGTGGCCGGCGCTACGGTGCTCAGCCTGGGCTGCCAGAACGCGCAGTTTCGGTTGCTGGAGACGGCGCTTCAGGAATTCGACCCCAATTTTGACAAACCGCTGTTTGTTCTCGAACAACAAAAAAGTAAATCCGAGCGCGACTTTATTGCCGACGCCGTGAAGCAGACATTCATTGGCCTTATCGAAGCGAATAAACTTGTACGCCGGCCGGCGCCCTTGAGCAAACTCGTGCTCGGCCTCGAGTGCGGCGGTTCCGACGGCTTTTCCGGAATTTCCGCCAACCCGGCCTTAGGCTATGCTTCCGATCTGCTGGTGACCCTGGGTGGCTCTGCCATACTTTCCGAATTTCCAGAGCTCAACGGCGTAGAGCAGGAACTCATTAACCGCTGTGAGTCCGATGAAAAGGCAGAAAAATTTGCCGGTATCATGCGCAGCTATGCCCAAAAGGCAGTGGATGTCGGCTCGGGCTTTGATATGAACCCCTCACCGGGCAACATCAAAGATGGCCTCATTACAGACGCCATGAAATCGGCCGGCGCCGCCAAAAAAGGTGGTAGTTCACCGGTAACGGATGTGTTGGACTACACTGAACAGGTGACCCGCCCTGGCCTCAATCTGTTGTGCACACCTGGTAACGACGTGGAAAGCACGACAGGACTGGCAGGTTCAGGAGCCAACCTGATCGTATTCACCACCGGCCTCGGTACACCTACCGGAAATCCAGTGGCGCCTGTGGTCAAAATGGCCAGCAACACTGCCCTGGCGCAGCGTATGGCCGACATCATCGACATCGACGCCGGCACCATCATTTCGGGTGAGGACACCATCGAAAGTAAAGGGCGGGCCCTGCTCGATCTGCTTATCCAGGTAGCCAATGGCGAAACAGTTCCGCAGGCCGAGCGCCTGGGGCAGGATGATTTTATTCCCTGGAAGCGGGGGGTGTCGCTGTAAACTTGTTTACCACGGAGACATGGAGGACACGGAGTTCCGCCTTCGGCGGTTTTGCAGACAGGATTAACAAGATTCACATGTTTCGTCCTGTTTTATCCTGAAAATCCTGTCCAAATAAAAACCGCCGAAGGCGGTCAAACTCCGTGTTCTCCGTGCCTCCGTGGTGAAAAAAAATACAAACAAAACAACCATGCAAATACTCAACAGACAAAATGCCAATATTCCAACCGCATACCCGGAGCGTATCCTCCAATTTGGCGGCGGCAACTTCCTGCGCGGTTTTGCCGATTGGATGGTCGATGTGCTCAACGATAAAACCGACTCCCAACTCGGTATTGTGGTCGTGAAACCAACCGAACGCGGAGATTACGACGATTGGCGGCAACAGGATGGCCTGTTTCACGTGCTAACCAAAGGCGTACGCAATGGCGCGCTGGTTTCGGAACATCACCTGGTAAAAAGTATCAGCCGGATCATCCATCCGTACCGCGAATGGGATGCTTTTTTGCAATCCGCTGAAAATCCGGAGTTGCGCTTTGTTATTTCCAACACTACCGAAACGGGTCTGCGCGTGCATCCGGACGACCTGCGCGAGGATACACCGCCCCGGGAGTTTCCGGCCAAACTTACCCTTTGGCTCTACCGGCGGTTTACCCATTTTAAAGGTGATCCGGGAGCAGGTTGTGTGCATATTCCCTGCGAATTATTGCTGCGGAATGGTGAATTGCTGCGCGATTGTATCCTGGAGAATGCCGCCAATTGGCAGCTCGGCGCTGACTTTGAAGCCTGGGTTTTACAGCACCATATTTTTTGCAATACCCTCGTCGATCGCATCATTCCCGGTGTGCCCGAAGAAAGTATGGAAGCCACCTGGAAGGAATTAGGCTTCCGGGATACGATGGTCACGGAGGCCGAACCGTACCACCTTTGGGCGATCGAAGCACCGGAACCGGTGCGCCAGGCTTTACCCTTCGACAAAGTGGGTTTGCAAGTGGTTTACACCGACGATCTGGAACCGTTCCGGGTCCGAAAGGTGCGCATCCTTAACGGCGCACATACCTGCATGATGCCCCTGGGCTATCTCTATGGCATTGAAACTGTACGAGAAGCCGTGGAGCATCCGCTGTTGGGGAAATATATCCGCCAGCTGATCACCGAAGAAATTTTGCCAACGCTCGGCCTGCCGGAAGATGCTTCGGTGCAGTTTGCCGCCGATGTGCTCGACCGGTTCCGGAACCCATTTTTGCACCATCAGTTGATCTCAATCGCACTCAATTCCGTTTCCAAATTTAAAGCCCGTTTGGTGCCAACCTTGCTGGGTTATGTGGAACGCTACAATAAACTACCTGAACGTGTGGTGCTGGCCATGGCTGCTATGGTCCGCTTTTACAAAGGCGAGTGGAGTGGCGCAAAAATTCCGTTAAAAGACGAGGCACCGGTGCAGGCGTTTTTTGAAAAAGTCTGGTCCGAATTTCAGCAGGGTGATCCTCAATTCTCCGCCCTGGCCGGAAAGGTGTTGCGGCATGCGGAATTCTGGGGTCAGGATCTCAGTCTTATACCGGGTTTGACTGCGCGTTTAGCATTTTATCTGGAAAAGTTGCACACGCATCAACCGATGGAGGCGGTGTTGCCGGACTCCGCGACGGTGTAAGGGGGGCCCTTTTCGGGATACCTGCTAAAAATATCCGGGATGTTGTAGGGGCGACCCTCGCGGTCGCCCGCAATGATCCGGTCACCCGCAATGCCCCGGTTGCCCGAAAACCAGAGCGCCCCAAAACCATCCCGGGCGACCGCAAGGGTGGGCGACCGCAAGGGTCGCCCCTACAACATCGCGTAAAGGCAGTCAAAACAAAATCTCGATTATGAAAAATACTACGTTGACAATTCTTTTTCTATTCGGTTTTCTGCATGCCCAAAGCCAGGTCTGGCAACCGGATCTTGGTAATGGCACGTACAAAAACCCGGTAATTTTTGCCGATTATTCTGATCCTGATGCTGTGCGCGTAGGCGACGATTTTTACCTGGTGTCGTCCAGTTTTAATTGTGCGCCCGCCTTGCCGGTGTTGCATTCGAAGGATTTGGTGAACTGGAAAATCATCAACTACGTTTTTCTGGATCAACTGCCTGATGATCATTTTTCCAAACCACAACACGGCAACGGCGTTTGGGCGCCGTCGATCCGGTACCATGATGGCTGGTATTACATTTTTTACGGCGATCCGGATTTTGGAATTTATATGTGTAAAACCCAGGACCCGGCTAGCGCCTGGGAAGGGCCGCATCTGGTGCAGGCCGCAAAGGGCTGGATCGATGCCTGCCCTTTTTGGGACGAAGACGGCAAAGCCTATCTCGTGCACGCCTTCGCGGGTAGCAGGGCGGGAATCAAAAGTATTCTGGTGCTGCATCCCATGGCGCCTGATGGTTCAAAATTGCTGGATGAACAAGGCGTGCTGGTTTTTGACGGCCAAAAAGGGCATGGCACCATCGAAGGCCCGAAAATGTACAAGCGCCACGGCTACTACTACATTTTTGCGCCAGCAGGCGGTGTGGCTACGGGCTGGCAAACGGTGCTGCGCTCCAAAAATATTTACGGACCCTACGAAGAAAAAATCGTGCTCGACCAGGGCAAAACGAAGATCAACGGCCCGCACCAGGGCGCCTGGGTCGATATGCCCGACGGCTCCGACTGGTTCCTGCATTTTCAGGAGCGCCAACCCTACGGCCGCATCGTACACCTGCAACCTGCTGTTTGGAAAAATGACTGGATCGTTATCGGCAACGACCCCGACGGCGATGGCAAAGGCGAGCCGGTAATGACCTGGAAAAAACCAGGGCAAGGACCTGCTTTCGCGCCACAAACTTCCGATGAGTTCAACGAAACCCGCTTGGGCTTGCAATGGCAATGGCATGCCAACCCGGCGCCCGAATGGGCCTTCAACACGCCTTATGGCTATTTGCGGATGTACCCCGTGGTGCTGCCGGATTATCACCGGAACTTCTGGAATCTGCCGAACCTGCTGTTGCAAAAAATGCCCGCTCCGGTATTTACAGCGACGACCAAACTGAATTTTTCGGCGCATGCCGATGGCGAAAAAACCGGCTTGCTGGTGATGGGGCTCGACTATGCTTACCTGTCCATCGAGCAGGATGGTGGCCGTTTGTACCTCGTACAGGCTAAATGTGTGGATGCGGATAAGGGGAAAGATGAACAAATGCTGGCCCGAATCCCCATCGATAAAAGCGAACTGCAACTCCGCGTACAGGTAGCCGACGGTGGCACATGCCGCTTCTCCTACAGCCTTGATGGAAAACAGTTCACGCCAATCGGCGAGCCCTTTCAGGCACGCGAGGGGAAATGGATCGGCGCGAAGGTCGGGTTGTTTTGCACACGGACTGCCCGGCAAAACGACGGCGGCTATGCCGATTACGATTGGTTCCGAATTTCAAATTGATGATTGTGCACGTAAAAATTATCCTCTGCGGGTTGATGCTTGGGGTTTTGGCAAGCGCCGGAACGGCCCAAACCACGCTGCCCATTTGGCCGCCAGGCAAAATGCCCAACGACAACGGCGTACCGGTAACCGACAGTATCGCTCGCGACCGGATCTGGCAAGTGGCCCGGCCTGAACTGACCGTTTGGCCGGCGCCACCCGAAACAAATACCGGTGCTGCGGTGCTGGTGCTTTTGGGCGGCGGATATGCCCGCCAGGCAACGCTCACGTTGGCAGGTGAAGTTGTTGACTGGTTTAACTCCCTGGGGGTCAACGTTTTTTTGCTGAAATACCGCTTACCACAAGCGCCCAACGTGGTGGTCAGCTACCAGGCCCCAATCCAGGATGCCCAGCGCGCCATGCGACTTATTCGGTCCCGGGCTGCTGAGTGGGGGGTAGATCCATCTCGCATCGGTGCGATGGGTTTTTCGGCAGGCGGCCATCTGGCTGCTACCCTGGGTACGCACCAGACGGATTATGCCGCCCCTTGCGATGCGCTGGATACACTGCCCTTTCAGCCTGATTTTTTGATCCTGATTTCGCCGGTAATTACCATGGGGCGGCAAACACATCAGGGCAGCCGGCAAAACCTGCTGGGGGAAAACCCGGCGCCGGAACTGGCGGAGGCTTTTTCGCTCGAACATCAGGTCACCGATCAAACGCCGCCAGCTTTTCTGGTACATGCGGCGGATGACCCTGCTGTGCCGCCGGCCAACAGCCTGGAATTTGCCCGGGCACTTACCGATCACGGCGTGTCGGCATCATTGCACTTGTTCCCTTTCGGTCAGCACAGTATTGGCTTGAAAAATAATCCGGGATCAACAGCATCCTGGACGTTGATTTGTGCTCAGTGGCTTCGGGAAATGGGTTTCACAGAAAAAAAATGATTGTATGAAAACGCTTTTCAACCTTCGCCTGAACAACGGACTTTACCCGGGTTTACTCTGGATTTTATTGCTGCTTGTCAGCCAAACAGTGCAGGCTGTTCCCTACGATACGCTCCTGGTGGTGGCGCAGGATGGCAGTGGCGGTTACACCCGAATTCAGGATGCCATAGACGACACCAAGGCATTTCCGGATGTCCGCATTACCATTTTGGTGAAAAACGGGATTTACCGGGAGAAAGTAACGGTGTTCGCCTGGAATATCCGCCTGACGCTCCGGGGCGAAAGCCCGGAAAAAACCATTATCAGCTGGGACGATTTTTTTGACAAAATTGATCGCGGGCGCAACAGCACCTTCCACTCCTGGACACTACTGGTGCAAGGCGACGAATGCCGGGTTGAAAACCTGACCATCGAAAATACTGCGGGGCCGGTAGGGCAGGCCGTAGCCTTGTCGGTTGAGGCAGACCATTGCATCGTCCAAAACTGCAGGATACGGGGGCACCAGGACACCCTGTACACTGCCGGGCAAAATGCCCGGCAGTATTACAAAAACTGCTATATCGAGGGCACCACAGATTTTATTTTTGGCGCAGCCACGGCCTTGTTCGACAGCTGTACGATACACAGTTTGAGCAACTCGTTCATTACCGCAGCCAGCACACCTGCAGGCAGGGAATTTGGCTATGTGTTTCGACATTGCCGCCTGACTGCCGCCGACGGTGTGGATGCTGTGTACCTCGGACGCCCCTGGCGGGATTATGCGCAAACCGTTTTTCTGTACTGCGACCTTGGCGCACAAATTCTTCCGGCTGGCTGGAATAACTGGACCGTCGAGCGCGAAAAAACCGCCTTCTATGCTGAATTCGGCAACTTTGGGCCCGGGGCAAATACAGATCGACGCGTAGGCTGGAGCCGCCGGCTTTCGAAAAAACAAGCCCGGAAATACACCCTTCAGAAGATACTGTTGCCGGAAACGTGGGATGCCGGAATGTTTTAACATTATCACCACGGAGGCATAGAGGGCACGGAGAAACCTTACTCGTCCTACGCCTCAAAGTCGTAGGACGCGTGCCCGTATGGCCTGGCAAAAAATACAAGCCTGGAGGACATGGAGAATTTGCCCTTTTGTTGCATCAATTAAACTCTCAATTTGGCTTTAACCGCTCCCGTTGCAAAACAGAAAATTTGCGTTCAGCCAGCAGGTATGATTTTGAAAAAGCAAATTATTTACCGCGTAAGCCCCAGGCGGCACGATGATTTTTTTCAGCATCGGTGCATTGTCCGCATTTTATTAGTGGGGTGTTAGTTTTTGAATAGGATTCGGTAAAAAATGCGCCTCACTTTGGGGGACAGAGCGGGATTATTGCAAAGCTTAATATTTTAAGTGAATTCATGTGTGTCACCCAACGTCCTAGTTAACGTTTTCTAGTATCACCCAATCCATGCAGAAATTTAGTTGGTTCCTAATTTTAGTTCCGGTATTGCTCGCATCCTGCCAGGGTGGCGGAGCTGGCTCGGGACGTGTCGAAGTGGTTGTTAAAAACCCGGAAAATTATGCGCAACAGGATGTCCTGGTGCACTTGAATGTTCAGGATTTGCTTGCCAAGCATCCCGGACTGAATTTTGCCAAAATAAAAGTAGTAGCCGGAGCGCCTCTGCCTTTTCAGATAATCGATGCCGACGCCAACGGCAGTGCCGATGAGATTGCCTTTTTGATCGATTTGGATGCAGGCGCTTCCAAATCGGTGTACCTGGAACCCCTTGGTCCGGATGAAAAAGCACCGGAGTTCAAAAAACGAACGCAGGCAGAATTATCGCATAAGGTCGGCGGCAGTTGGCAAGACCGGAAGTACCAGGGCGGTCAGTTTCAGAACGTCACAGCATTAAGTGTACCGCCGGAGCATACCGATCATTCGTGGTATATCCGGTACGAAGGCCCGGGTTGGGAATCTGACCTGGTCGGCTATCGCTTTTACCTCGATTGGCGCAACGCCACAGATATTTTTGGTAAAAAAACAACGGACATGGTGCTCCAAAATGTCGGCCAGGATGGATTTGACTCCTACCACGAACCGGGAGAATGGGGTATGGATATTTTGAAAGTCGGCGAATCGCTGGGCATTGGTTCGCTCGGCAGCTGGCTGGGGGACAAAGCCCTGCGGGTAGAAACGACTGATTCGATCCGCTGTGAAATTCCACTCAATGGCCCGATCCTGAGCATGGTGCGCACCAATTATTCCGGCTGGAAGGTTGGTGATCAGTCGACGGATGCACAGGTTGACTTATCCATTCAGGCCGGGAGCCGGATGACGCGTTGTGATGTTATGCTGAGCCAACCCCTGCCAAATTTGTGCACCGGCATTGTCAAGGATGAAAATGCACCGGTTTTTAACGACGACGGATCGCAGGAATGGGCATACCTGGCTACCTGGGGCAGCCAAAGTCTCGCCGAAGACCAGTTGGGCATGG
Source organism: Lewinellaceae bacterium (assembly GCA_020636075.1). GTDB lineage: Bacteria > Bacteroidota > Bacteroidia > Chitinophagales > Saprospiraceae > M3007. The sequence goes on from JACJYO010000007.1 coordinate 253,765, forward strand.
CCATTGTTTTTCCAAAGCAGGCGCTAAAGGAAATTACGGAAGATGCGCACAGTCATGTAGTTGTTTTTAACCCGGAGGCACCCAAACTCAGTTATTATTTCCTGGCAGCCTGGGAACAAGAACCCGGGGGAATCAAAACGCAGGCTGATTTTCAGAACTACCTGAATACAGTGTGTCGCTCCTTGAGCCACCCTGTGCAAGTAACAATTAAGTAAAAAAACGAAATGGCCGGTACTGCCGGTTTTCTTTGATCTCTTTGAAAATGATGTTGCCGATGAAATCCTTGTTTACAATGAATATCAACGCCGGAATCCTGTTTGTACTCCTGGCTTTTGTCATCTCGGGCGGTTTTAGTTGCCCTGTCGGAACTCCATCCGGTGGACAGGCAATTGCACCGACCCGAAAGGTCACCGTTGCAGTGCCGACAGACCATCCCTGGTCTGAGCGCATGGTGCTTTCGGTTATAAAACGCTCCCCGGAGGCCTGGATGAATGATTTTAGTCGGGAACCGCGCTGGAGTTACACCCACGGATTGATGATGAATGCAATTGTTAAAACAGCAGCACAAACCGGGAAATCGATCTATTTCGACTATGCCAAATCGTACGCCGATACCATGATAAGTGCGGATGGGACGATCCGGGATTACGAATTGGCTGATTTCAATATCGACAATATTGCTCCGGGGGCGCACTTGTTTGCGATATATGAAAAAACGGGCGATCCGAAGTATAAAAAAGCCATTGCCACATTGAAACACCAAATCGATTGGCAGCCGCAAACTACGGATGGCGGCTATTGGCATAAGCTTCGTTACCCCTGGCAAATGTGGCTTGATGGGCTGTTTATGGGCGAGCCTTTTTGCGCCGAATACGCCATGCGGAATAACAAACCGGAAATGTTCGACCACATTGCCTTACAATTTACCCTGGCTGAAAAACACACCCGCGATGAAAAAACAGGGCTGCTTTACCACGCCTGGGATGAAAGCCGGGTGCAGCGCTGGGCAAACCCCGAAACAGGCTGTTCGCCGCATTTCTGGGGCCGGGCAGTGGGCTGGTATTGCATGGCCCTGGTGGATGTGCTCGACTTTTTCCCAGAAGATCACCCGCAACGCACCGAACTGATCGCTATTCTAAACCGCACCCTCGAGGCTGTGCTAAAAGTGCAGGACCCTAAAACCAAAACCTGGTGGCAGGTGCTCGACCAACCCAACCGGAAAGGCAATTACCTCGAGGCTACCGCCTCCTGCATGTTTACTTACGCCATGATCAAAGGAGTAAATGAGGGCTATCTTCCCGAAAAATTCCGCCAGTTGGCGCAGCAGAGCTATGCGGGTATTCTGAAACAGTTTATTGAAGTTGGCGACGGCGGGGAGGTAAACCTCAACCAGTGTTGTTCGGTGGCCGGTTTGGGCGGCGACCCTTATCGCGATGGCTCCTACGAGTACTACATCAACGAACCCATCCGGGCCAACGACGCCAAGGGCCTGGGGCCGTTTATTCTGGCCAGCCTGGAGTTTGAGAAAAATCCGCGCTGATTTTGGACTTTTCCCGCAGATTGGCGCAGAAAAGGACGCAGATTTTCGCAGACATTGATCAGGAAAGTCTGTGAGTAAACTGCGGTTTTCTGCGCTAATCTGCGGGAAACATCTCAAGTTCGGATTTTCAACAACAAAATTCCCAACCACCATGAACGGCATTCCATTAATTTTGATATGCGCCTTGTTTTTTGCAAAAAATGGCCTGGCGCAGCAACGTGTTAACATGGAAGACGTCAGGTTGATTCAGCAAGATTCCCTCCAGCAGGTGGACGTTTTCGTCGGCAGAAAATTATTCACAACCTACATCTACCGCACCGGAAGTATGAAAAAACCGGTGTTGTTCCCGATAAATTCAGCGGACGGGCAAACCATCACTCGCGGTTACCCCCTGGCTACCCGTCCGGGCGAACGAATCGACCACCCGCATCACTACGGCCTGTGGTTCAATCACGGCGTGGTGAACGGCGTCGATTTCTGGAACAATTCAGATGCGATTCCGGAATCGAAAAGGAACCGGTTTTACGGTAGTATTTTTCACCAAAGGATAGACCGGATGGCAGATGGCGATCCCGGCGTTTTGGCAGTTGACAAAACCTGGGTTATGCCCGACGGCTCTGTGGTTTTGGATGAAAAAACAGAATACCGTTTCCGGGGTGGGGCAGGGTTTCGGCAAATTGACCATACCACCATGTTGACTGCCCGGGAAAAGCCGGTGGAATTTACCGACTCGAAAGAGGGCATGTTTGCCCTTCGGGTAGCCCGGCAATTGGAACTTCCGGATGACGAAGCGGTTTTTCTAACCGATTCCAGCCTCCAGATTTCTGCCGAAAAAATTGCAGACCCGGCATGTTGCACCGGAAACTACCTGAACAGCGAAGGGCTCGTTGGAAACGACGTTTGGGGGAAACGGGCGCGCTGGGTGAAACTGGCCGGGCAGCTCGACGGAACTCCTGTTGCCCTAGTAATTTTTGATTTTCCGACCAACCCCAACTATCCGCCGCATTGGATGGCGCGGGGGTACGGGTTGTTTGGTGTCAATCCGTTTGGAACAAAAATCTACGACCCGGAAGCAGAAGCCCTCAACTTCAGTCTTGCCCCGGGCGCTTCGGTACAGTTTCGGCACAGGGTGCTGATTTTTAGCGGGAAAGATCCGGACCGGGAAACTATTGAAACGGCTTATCAGGAATTCTGCCAGGAAAAAAATTGAGGCTTATGGCTCGATCTTGATATTCCGGTAGATATCTGCCAGTTTGAGTTTTTTTCGCTCTATGGTCACATAGCCGTTTTCAGGGTCCTGAACCTCTGCATTGAGCCACTGCCCGGGTTTGTTGGTCCGCGAGTACAGCGAAACGGATGGTTTGTCCTGGTTGACCAGCAGAATATGCTGCACGGAAGGCAGGGATTTGTACCGGGGTAGTTTTACTGCCAGGTCATAGCGCATGGTAGACCGGGAAAGCACTTCAACGATCACACAAGGATTGAGCAACGTTTTGATTTTCCGGTGTCCGCTTTGGTGCACGTGGTACTGAGGTTTGCCGCGCAATACAACGACATCTGCATTGTGCACCGCCTGGAAATCAGGGATGTAGGTGGCGACATTGCTGCCCAGTATGTGGTAGGGGCTGTCGATGCCAAGGGCTTCAGTTAGCAGATAGATAAGTCTGCCAACCAAGGCTTCATGTGTTAACGAGGCATATCCCATAGAAATAATTTTGCCGTCCGAATAATCGATCCGGTACTCGCAGCCAGGCAAAAAGGCGAAATACGCGTCGAGGGTGGCCGGGACTTCCAGTATCTCATCCAACTGGAGCCGTTCATCCAACGTTTTGGGCAGTGGTATTGCAGAGGCGCTCGGCATGGTTGCGATTGGTTTAGATTTAACCGGTGTGTGACCTGATTATTTTGGCAAAATCAATTCGTACAAATTTAAGGTAATTGGAGCTTATTTGGCAATGCAGCATGGTCAATTACACTCCGAGTGCCCGCAGTTTTTGCAATGCAAACAACCCTCCTGATACACCAGGTTGTTGGTTTTACAAGAAGGGCAGACGTTGTCGGAAGGCTCTGTGCCATCGGGGATAAACTTGCGCAAGGCCCGCACTACACCGTTTTTCCAACTGTTGAGTGAGGCCGTTTCCAGGTTCAGGTGATCCACCACATCCACCACGTAGGGCAAGGGCATTCCGTGCCGAAGGATACCCGAGATCAGGCGGGCATAATTCCAGTATTCCTTATCAAAAGTGCGGGACAAGCCCTCGATGGTCACTTTGTAGCCACTTTTGTCGATGTATTGAAAATCGTAACGGTTTTTGCCGTTTTCCTTGATTTTTATGACTTTTCCCTCTGATACCTGGGTCAAAATGGAGAACGAATCCTCGGCTCGCCCGGTAAAAATTTCATAAGGACGGCCCTGGTACAGCCCAACCACGGCTACCCAGCGTTCGTCGTTGTTCCGGAAACTAACCACCACAGCGTCGAGCACCTTGGGGCGTTTCGGTGCTGCGGTTTCGGCGAAATCATTCTTTTTTGCCTCCTTTTTTTTGTCGCTCACCAACACGCCGCTGCGCGAACCCTCGCGGTATACGGTCATGCCTTTGCAGCCTGCTTCCCAGCCGGTGCGGTATATTTTTTCAATTAATTCCTCCGTGGCTTCTTCCGGCACGTTTACGGTTACGCTGATGCTATGGTCCACCCATTTCTGTACGCGACCCTGCAGGTGCACTTTATTCACCCAGTCGACGTCTTCCGCTGTGGCGCCGTACCAGGGCGATTGTTCCATTATTTTTTGTAGTTCCGCCTCCGGCAAACTTTGGAGCTGTTCGGGGTCATGTCCCTGCGATTTCAGCCATTCTTTGAACGGCAGGTGAAACACATGGTAATCTTCCCAACTGTCGCCCACTTCATCGGTAAAGGTGATGCGGGCATTTTTATCGTTTGGGTTCACCTTACGCCGCCGCTTGTAGGAAATCCGGAATACCGGCTCGAGCCCGGAAGTGGTTTGCGTCATCAAGCTGGTGGTACCGGTGGGTGCGATAGTGAGCAGAGCAATGTTCCGGCGACCGTATTTAATCATGTCGGCATACAATTCCGGGTCGGCTTCGCGCAGGCGATTGATCATCGGGTTGTTTTCTTCGCGGGCCGCCTCGTAGATAGGGAATGCCCCGCGCTCGCGGGCCAGGTTGACCGAGCCGCGGTATACGGCCAGCGCCAGTGTACGGTGCAGGTTTTCACAAAAATCCAGCGATTCCGGTGAGCCGTAGCGAATGTTCAGCGCGGCCAGCATATCGCCTTCCGCGGTAATGCCAATGCCGGTGCGGCGCCCTTGCTGGCATTTTTTCTGAATTTTGAGCCAGAGTTCGCGCTCGGTGCTCCGCACAGATTCCGGTTCGGGATCTTTATCCAGTTTGTTCAGGATACTTTCAATTTTTTCGAGCTCCAGATCAATGATATCGTCCATGACTCGCTGCGCGAGTTGGCCGTGTTTTTTGAATAATTCAAAATTGAAATGGGCCTCCGGGGTGTAGGGTTTTTCCACGTAACTGAGCAGATTGATGGCGAGTAATCGGCACGAATCGTATGGACAGAGGGGAATTTCGCCGCAATTTTTCTGGTTGAGGTAGATTCTTTTTTCCTTTCCATCTGTGGTTTTGGAAATCCAGCCACCTGCGAAAAAGTTGTGATGCTGGTCAACCGTGCCATTGTAAACATCTGCATAGCCGTCAAATTCGATGGCTACGACCCTGTGGTTGAAAAAGCCAGCCTCCGTTTTCAATGCCTCATAATTGTTGAAGCCGTATTTAGTACCAACCCGGTGGGGTAAGCCTGCGGTTTTGCATGCGACTTCCCACTCCTTCAACTTTGGGGGACGATTTAGGCTATACCGCAAACCTGTGAACACCTCCAGCTGGCGGCTTTGGGTTTCGGTTCCTTTTTCCCGAAAGGAATTGTTAACGGCCTTGATTCTTTTGTTTCGGATTGCCGTGTTGGTATTGAGTTTTGAATTGAGGCACTGAAAAGAACAATAGGCAATTTCACGCCGGTGATATTCCGCCCAAAATGATTTTTCGCAATGTTCGCAGAATTTTTTTACAAAAACCTTTCCATCCTGAAGGTTGGCTTCATAACCCTGGCCCCTTGCCTTTTGAAGTGTTCGAACAAGCCGTGGGTCCAGTTCTAAATGTGGGAATCCAAGTTGTTGGGCAACCAATTCGGAAAGTTCCTTTACCGAACCAAAGGCGTCCTTCCGGTATTTGGAAAAGGTCATCGGCAGATGATTTTTCCGGGCGAATTCCTGCCATTCTTTTTTAGAAAAACGACGGCCAAGTTGTTTTGCAAACTGTACGGCTTTTTCAAAAATCTTTTCATTGGAACAAGAATATGCCTTACCGTTTTTTAGCCCGGAGGTTGCTGCGGACATGCGTGCGCTGTACTGTTGGAACTTCTCCGGATCCGCTTTGATTTTAAACATTGGATTTTTCAATCCAAGCATATCTGCCTGGTGCAGTGCATTGTGCGCAACGACTGACATGATTTGCAGATTTTCCGGGCAATTATTCAGGCTGTTGAAATCGATGTGGTGGACTACTTCGCCCAGACTAAAATTTCGTTGTTGGAAAAACGAGGCGATCATTCGGTGTTCGGCCTTGTTTGCACGCACAGCACCTTCATTAAACCACCAATAATCAGTTTGTGTACGGCCCTTTTCATGTACGACGGGCCCTTGAAATTTTGTCAGGATCATCAGGCTGTCTCCAGCGTTCAGGTCCTGCATTGCGCAGTATTCGCCGTTTTTTAACCGGAATTTGTGGTTGGCAGTGGCTCGAATGGTTGAACCGTCATCCAGGGTGAGTTTGTAAATTTTTTGCTTCTTGCCGGTCATGCGTGGATTGCGCATCCACTGGATGTCCAATCGGCCATTTTCGTCGAGGCAATAAACCGGCACATCGCAGCCGTCTTCTGCCAGTTGTTTGATCGGGACATCTCCCCGCCCGTCGGCGACGGCTATCAGGGTTTCTCCGGTCAGGCATGGATTCGTCGATACCGTTCCAAAGCCCAAATCCGCATAACAATCCGGCACCGATTCGCGCAACACCGTATCCCAGAACAACACGCCGGGCTCGGCGCTTTTCCAGGCATTGTGCACGATTTTTTTCCACAATCCTGCAGCGTCGATGCTCTTTTGCATGATGGGGCTTTTGCTGTTGACCGGGAAACGGAGTTCGTAAGGTTTGCCGGCCAGGGCGGCTTTCATGAACGCGTCGTCGATGCGCAGGGAAATATTGGCGCCGGTTACTTTGGTGCGGTCCATTTTAGCATCCACAAATTGCGGTGCATCGGGGTGCCGTACCGATAGCGTGAGCATGAGGGCGCCACGACGTCCATCTTGTGCCACCTCTCGGGTGGAATTGGAATAGCGTTCCATGAAGGGCAAAATGCCGGTACTGGTGAGTGCACTGTTCATCACCGGTGTGCCGGCCGGCCGGAGATGGGAAAGGTCGTGCCCGACACCGCCGCGGCGTTTCATGAGTTGGACTTGCTCCTCGTCCATCTTCAAAATGGCGCCGTACGAATCGGCGCTTCCTTCCACGCCGATCACAAAACAGTTGGACAGCGACACAATCTGAAACGGATTGCCAATGCCGGCCATCGGGCTGCCTTGCGGAACGAGGTAGCGGAAATGGCGCAGTAGCTCCATGATTTCTGCCGCAGGCAGCGGGTTTTTATAGCGTTGCTCTACCCGCAACAATTCATCAGCAATGCGTTGGTGCATTTGGTCGGGGGTACATTCATAAATTGTCCCGTAGGAATCTTTCAGGGCATATTTATTCAGCCATACGCTGGCCGCCAGCGTGTCGCCGTTGAAATATTCGGTTGCTCCGGCGAGCGCTTCTTCGTGGGTGTAAACGGTGCGGTTGGTCGTTTTTTCAGATGGCTTTGCTACGGGTTGTTCCAATGTTTTCATGGATCGGTAATGCTTAAGTATGTGTATTGCAGTGAAATCTGCCGAAGTAGCAGGTGTTTGAAAAATGTCTGGAAAAGCCATGTGTTAAAAGGGGATAAACACAAGGCTTCCAATTTGCTGCATCATTGTTTTTCTAAAAAAAACACCGGCGGGAAGGGATGGGAAGTATGGTGAGCAAACATACCAAAATGAGGGCGATTGCCGAAGAGGATTGCGGAGAAAAATGGATAAAAAAAAAGGCGGCCCGAAAGCCGCCCGAAGGGTTTTAGGCGCTAACAACTTCACCATCAGGATTTAATGAATGAAGTATTGAATGTGGCACCTGTCGTTGGCAGCACTAGCGTGTACCTGCCGGGTGCAAGTCCGGCGGGAATCTGCAGATGGATCCGATTCAGGCCGGTGTGCAAAGTTGTGTTTTCAGAAAAAACCAAACGCCCGAGCGGATCGAAGACCTGTAATTGCGTTTGTATTTCCTCGACGCTTTCCAGTTCAAGATTAAACTGATCGGAAACCGGGTTGGGATAGATTTTGACCGCCCGTTTTTCAACAAAAAGGTCGTGCACCGGGCTCGAAAGCGGCTGCGCCATGAATACCAGGTCGCGCATATCGCTGATTGTCGTGTTTCGGCGGATAATGTCGGCGAGCCGGGTATTCTTGATTTCGGCAATTTCTTCCGGGCTGAACGCAGGGTCATTTTCGTAGTAAAAACGGTCGCCGTCGCGCAACGCGGTAAACTGCCTCGAAATGATAGTCATGGCGGTAGGGCCAAAGAGGGCATCCGGCATGTGATCTTCCGACAGCATGCCCACCCAGGGGTCGATGGCATTGACATCCTGATACAAATTTTGCAGGGACATATTCATCAGCGGGTCGGCAGTGATTTCTGAAAATGCATTGCGCGGCGCCAACCCGTAGTCGGTACGCACGGTATTGTAATCGGCCAGTCCGCGGTCGCGGCCGCGCTGGATGTTCAGGGCTACCAGGTCGAGGCCGCCGGCGCCGGGCGGGCCAAAAAGGAAGTTGCGCAGGTCGTCGATCACCTTGCAGTCGAAATCTTGCTCCACCACCGTGGACATCCCCATCAGGTACGGTTCTATGCCGCCGACTTCGGTGGTTGCGGAAGGGTTAAAAAAAGCGTCGCGCAACAGCACATTGCCCTGTGGCATGTAGTTGCCGGCGTTGTCCATCCGAATGAGCACACTGTTGATCGTGGAGTGGCCATAGCGGTATGCAGCGGCGGAGAAAATATTTTCGATACCGGGGTTAACGTCGGGTTTGTACCCGGTGTACGGAGCAAGGTGCACGCCCAGCGTTGGCAGCCATTCTTCGTAGGTGATGGCTTGTATGAGCGCGCCTACACGCCGGCGTGCTTCTTCGTACAACTCCCCGTCGGCCCAGCTTGGGTTTTCGGCTAAAAGTTTGGCACAAAGCCGGTTGTGCTCCCGGGCAAACAGGGTGTGCATGGCCAGCAGGAATGGATTTTCATTAGCCCGAACATCGCCGGCAATAAACCACTTTTGCACAAAAGGCAAGGGCATGGCCATGCTTGGGGCTTGTTGATCGAGTGGAGCAGCATACTCACCGGTGACGGTGTTGAAGGGCAACAATTTTCCGTCTGACAGTTTCAGTTTGCCCCGGCTGTACATGCGCAGCCAGCTGGCCCGGTTGAAATCGGAGCCATATATTCCGGAGCCGTCGATAAAGGCGCTTATTTTATTAAAAAAACGCCTGGGGTTGCCGGGGTTGGTGCCTGTGGAAGGATCGTACAACGAGCGGAACATGTCGATCTGCACGGTTCCGGTGCCGTTTGGATCAAAAAAATAGTCGAACGGCGGTACGGCAATAGGCATTGCCTCGGTAGGGTGGTCCGGTACCAGGGTAATATCGTGGTCGATAAATTGCCCCCAGGCCCAGGCATAGGCACTCAGGCCGCGCGGGTCATCGTCGAGGGCACTCTGGTTGAAAATCAGGTTGCTGATATGTCTTGGGTTGGGCCGGTCGGCGCCGGCCGGTGCAGCGTAGCCGTCGGCAAAAGCATCCGTACCCGGCTGTAGCATGTGCGCATCTACAGCGCCCCAACCCGGGTTCCCGGGGTTATTGAAGCGCCCGTCGAGCATACGGTATTCTTGTGCATCCGCAAACGTGGAAAAAAATAGTGCCAGGCAAATGCCTGAAAGGACCTGGTAGAAAAGTTTCATAAGACGGGAAGATTAGACGATTTAAAAACACAATATTTTTAAAAACCAGCCTAATCACAAGGTGCGCCCATAATGATTACCGTCAGTCGACGTAATGATTTTTATCAGACTTACCTCCCTTGAGTTCTTCCACCATGTGAACCAGGTTCAGGTCTGCGTCAAAAACAGCATCGAATACAAATTTTTCACCCCGCTGAACGAAATCATAAATTATCAGGTCGGTAGCGGGTAGCGGCACTTCTGCCAGCCGATCGTGCGCGATCCATTCCAGTACACCTTCGTTGCAATACGGAGGCTCCTGATACGGGATGTCGGCCAGGTAGATGTAGCACAGCCAGTTGTAGTCGACCGGTGCTGTTTCACAAAGCACTCCACAGAGAATCGGGTTGGCAATGGTGATGCCGGTTTCTTCCTGGGTTTCACGTATGGCGGCATCTACCGGGCGCTCGTAGGCTTCCAATTTGCCCCCTACCGGGGCGTAGCGCCCGGCGTTGGGGGCCTTGGCGCGGCGCAGCAGCAGGTAGCGGTCGCCGCAGCGCAAAATGACCATGACGGCAATTTTTTTCATCGGCGACAAATTCCGGATTTTACCGCATTTCCCGGCAATACCTTGCGGTGTACAAATGTGAATCATAACCTAATGCAATCCGTCAGATGCCAATAATCCTTTTGCCTTTTGCGTTTTCCCGCGTACCTTTGCGGCCCTTAAACACACTTTTTATAACACTGATTTTTGATCTATGAAGAAAACACTGGTGCTGACATTTGGCTTAATGCTTACGCTGGCCTTCAGCAGTTTTGCACAAAAGTTCGGTTACACTAATTCGGTTGCCCTGCTCTCCGAACTGGCTGAAGTAAAACAAGCCGACAGCGACTTAAAAGCCTTCCAAACCCAGCTGACAAAACGCGGCCAGGAAATGGTGAAGGAATTGCAGGATAAAGCCGCTGAACTCGATCGTAAAAAAGAGCTCGGAACGATTGCTCCCAAAGTTTACCAAGAGCAAGCTGCCCAACTCCAGGCAGACGAAGCGGCCATTGGCGAATATGAAAAGGAAGTGTACGACAAACTCGCCAAAAAACGCGAGGAACTCTACAAACCGATACTCGAAAAAGTAAACACTGCCATGCAAGATGTGGCAAAGGAAAACGGCTACCTGCTTGTATTCGACGCCAGCACCCAGGTATTGCTCTACGCGCATGAATCGCTTGATGTGACCAATCTTGTGAAAGCAAAATTGGGTATCCAAACTACGACGAGCGGCGGTGGCCAGTAATCAATTTGCTGAAGTTGTAAGGCCAATGCGTTAGTGAAAATGGGGTTTCCTGCCTGGAAACCCCATTTTTGTATTTGTATCCTTCCTTTTTCCGAACGACGAAAATGATGCAATGGAAATAAACGAAACCACTCCCGGCCCTATCGGCATCTTCGATTCCGGCTATGGCGGCCTTAGCGTGTTCAAGGAAATTGCAGCCCTGCTTCCACAGTATGACTACATTTATTTCGGCGACAATGCGCGGGCGCCCTACGGCATCCGCTCTTTCGACACTATTTATAAATATACGCTGGAGTGCGTACGCCATTTATTCGATCAGGGTTGTCACCTCGTGATTTTAGCCTGCAACACGGCCTCTGCTAAAGCCTTGCGAACCATTCAGCAGCATGACCTGCCGACGTACCCTTCCTCGTTCAATGTACTCGGTGTTATCCGCCCGACGACCGAACTCATCGGCCACCTGACAGCTACCGGTCATGTGGGCATAATGGCCACCACGGGTACGGTACAATCACAGTCCTACGTGGTGGAAATAGAAAAGTTTTTTCCTGAAGTGCATGTCTACCAACAAGCCTGCCCCATGTGGGTGCCGCTAATTGAAAATAATGAACATACCGGCCCGGGCGCCGATTATTTTGTAAAAAAATATATTGACGCACTACTGGCCCAGTCCGAAAAAATAGACACCATCGTGCTCGGTTGTACACACTATCCCTTGCTTTTGGAAAAAATCCGGGCGATCGTACCCGCCACAATAAAATTAGTTTCCCAAGGGGAAATTGTAGCCGATCGGCTGGCTGATTATCTGCTTCGACACCCGGAAATTGAAACGATGTGCCGGAAAACCGGGCAGTACAGTTTTTTTACTACCGAAACGCCGGAAGTGTTTGATGAAAAAGCGCAGTTATTTTATGGAAAGGCTGTGTGCTCGGCGCACTTTGAGCTTTGAACTTTGTTTCCCAGGGTTGAAGCCCTGGGCGAAGAAATTAAGTGCATTCATGAAACACGGATTCTTCGCCCAGGCATTCATGCCTGGGAAGAAATTAAAACTTCGGACAAAGGATTTCTTCGTTCTGGTACTCGCCCAAATAAGCAATCGAAATTTCAAAAGCGCCCTGGCGTTGCCCGAATGAAAGTGCGTTAGGGTTCAAATCGTAGCTCAACCCAAACAATACGTTGTTGAACTCGATACCCACCAGCGCCACCACGGCATCCAGCCCAAACGACGATTCCGTACGCACCGGGCGCACCCAGCCACCAACGTGAAATGCCGTAGAGCCGTATTTACCGAGGGCCGTGCGGAAATTCGCACCGGCATTGATTTGCATATGCGGGCCCTGTTGAGCAAACAAAACACGCGGCAAGAACGACGTGCGGCTGGTGCCAACCGGAATATTGGCCGACACCTGCGCGGAGAGTTTCCGGTATAGTTTTTCCCCGGGCAAACCGTCGCCATAAAAAGAAACCGTTGGCTCCATAATGTGGTGCATGGCCAAACCGGCAAAGAATGCACCGGTGCGCCCAAAACGCGCGGAGTAATTCAGGCCAACGTTGAAATCCGGATAGGCAAAGTTGTTTTCCGGTAAAACTTCTCCGGTCGGCAGTACGTACCCATTCAGGCCGTCGAATTCGTCCTGAAACTCCAGCGATTCGTAATTGACGTTCCGCTGGGTTAAGCCGCCCTGGATACCCAGCGACAAATATTGGCGGTTGTCGGCACTCAACGATTTGTGGTAGGCTAGCGACAAAGCAATTTGGGTCGTGCTGAAATCCACCACATTTACCTTGTCGGTAAAAAACATCAAACCCAGGCCGATAGCATCGTCATGTACCCGTTTGCCCGGCGCATCAAAGCGCAGGTCAGAGGCGACGGCAAAAGTGCGGATCGGATTGTCAAGTACCTTTTTCCATTGGTCGCGGTAGATCGTGCCAACCCGGTAGCGCCCTTCAAATGCGCCCGTAAGGCCGGGGTTGAGCATTAGCGGCGATGCGTAGAACTGCGTAAATTGTTGATCCTGTGCTGCCAGATTTTGCAGGAAAACAAACAGGAATGCGGAGTAGAGGAGAATTTTCTTCATGCGTTTGGGTAAAAATTTCGGCAAAAATAGGTTTTGCTTCCTGGAGTTTGAACTTTGTTTAACCATAGATGCCCGAAAACTGGCAGGAAAGTGCTGTGAATAAGCCGCTTTTCGGTGAAAATCAATGAATGCCTAAACGAGCCAGCCGCATAAAAATTGGATTTTTGGATAGTTTAATACTTTGCATCGAAAACCGGAAACAATTAACCGGAGTCGCTCCAAACCTATGCTCATCCAGTTCGCACCAAATCATTTTTTCAACATGACAAACATTAAAACAATTCGCCTTGGGCTCTTCCTCTTTGGGTTGATTTCCGCCCAGCTCCTGATTGCCCAGGATCCCAAGGCTCCAACTACAACCGACACCGTAGCCCCGGCAGCAGCCGTAACAAAAGACAGCACCGGCAAAAAAGAACAAAAAAAAGGCCCCAAACCTTACGACAAAGTCATTACGGAGGAGGCTGTTTCCACGCATGGCCTGTTCAGCGTGCATCTTGTCGATGATAAGTATTACCTGGAAATACCCGACTCGCTTTTTGGCGCAGAAATGATGGCTGTAACGCGCATGGCCAAAACCCCCACTGGCGCCGGTTATGGCGGCGAACAGGCCAACCGGCAGGTTATTCGCTTTGAGCGGGGACCTTCGGATAATGTTTTTCTACGTGCAGTTGCTTATCGAAACATCAGCAATGATTCGTTGCAACCCATTTACAAGGCAGTCCGCAACTCCAATGTAGACCCGATTGCAGCAGCTTTCGACATTAAATCAATCCGAAAGGATACCTCCGTTGTTATTGAGGTCACCGATTTTTTCAAAGATGAAAACCAGGTATTGACCATGTCGCCGCTGGCGAAACAGCGGTACAACCTTGCCGACCCGCAAAAAGACCGAAGCTACATCGAGAGTATCCGGACGTACCCGATCAACGTTGAAATCCGGACCGTCAAAACGTTCAAGGTGAAACCGCCTTCTCTGAATGATGGTGGTGGAGACAGGCCCTCCCGGACGGTTAATCTGCCCGGCGGCGGCGATGCCGGCGTGGTCACGTTTGAAATGAACAGTTCCATCATTTTGCTGCCGCGCAAACCGTTTCGCAAACGCTATTTCGATCGCCGGGTGGGCTATTTTGCCACCGGCTATACGGTGTATGAAGATAATCAGCAACGCGCTGAGGATGAAACCTTTGCGGTGCGTTGGCGCCTCGAGCCCAAAAATAACGCCGACTTGCTGCGCCAGCAAAAAGGCGAGAAAATCGAACCGGCTAAACCCATCGTGTATTACATCGACCCGGCTACGCCGAAAAAATGGCGGCCATACCTGATCAAAGGCGTGCAGGACTGGCAACCGGCATTCGAACAGGCCGGCTGGAAAAACGCCATTCAGGCCCGGGAGTGGCCTGAGGGTGACAGCACCATGAGTCTCGAAGACGCCCGCTTTTCGGTAATCCGCTATTTCGCATCCGATATTCAAAATGCCTATGGTCCGAATGTGCACGACCCCCGTACCGGCGAAATCCTGGAAAGCCATATCGGCTGGTACCACAACGTGATGAAACTGCTCAAGTCTTGGTACACCACCCAAACGGGCGCTGTGGATGCCCGGGCCCGCAAAAATGAGTTTGATGATGAACTGATGGGCACACTGGTGCGCTTTGTGGCGGCACATGAAGTCGGGCACACCCTGGGATTGCGCCATAATTTTGGCGCCAGCAATGCAACACCGGTGGAAAAACTGCGCGACAAAAAATTTACAGATGCCAATGGGCACACTTCATCTATCATGGACTATGCCCGCTTCAACTACGTCGCCCAACCCGAAGACGGTATCACCGACTTGCTGCCGCGGGTAGGCGATTACGACCGCTGGGCCATCGAGTGGGGCTACAAACCGATTTTCGGCACCAAAGACGCTGAGGAGGATAAAAAAGTCCTTAACCGCTGGTATAAAGAAAAAGCGGAGGGCAATCCCCGCCTGCATTTTATTACAGAATCCAGCTCCTACGACCCCCGTGCCCAAAGCGAAGACCTGGGCGATAATTCCATGCTGGCCTCGGAATACGGCATTAAAAACCTGCAGCGTATCTTGCCCAACGCCATCGACTGGACAAAAGCGGAAGCCGAGGAATACGACATGGCTAACGAACTGTACAACAACGTAGTCGGACAATACCGGCGCTACATCGGCCATGTAACCAAGTGGGTAGGCGGCGTATTCGAAACACCCAAAACCGGCGACCAGTCCGGCGTGGTGTACCAGGTGGCGCCGGCAAACATGCAACAGGATGCGGTCGCTTTCCTGAACCGGCACTTGTTCCAAACGCCGGAGTGGCTTTTCGAGCCGAAAATCCTGCGCATGCTGCGCCCCGACAACGGTGTGAATACCGTGGTTGGTTTGCAGTCGGGTACGCTGAACAGCCTGTTTGGCGCCAGCCGTTTGCAACGTATGATCGAAAATGAAACGATCGACCCGAATGCCTACACCGTCGCCCGGCTTTTTGCCGATTTACATACGGGTATCTGGAGCGAATTGTCGGGCCAGCAACCCGTAAGCGTACAGCGCCGGAATCTGCAAAAAGTATTTGTGGAGGATATGATCGAGCTGTACCGCCCGGATGAAAAATCGAGCGCCAATGCGCTGAAAAACACGGATGTACCTTCGCTGGCACTGTACACGCTCAAGCGCCTGCGCACAGAATTGGCGGCTGCTTCCGGCACCTACAATGATGCGCTCAGCCGCAGCCATTTCGAGGACTGCATGAACCGGATTGATACTGCTCTGGAGCCGGATAGGAGATGATAGTTTGGGGTAGTAGTGAGGGGGTGACTTCGAAGTCACCCCCTCACTTGAGCCGTTGCGCAGCAATCCGGTTAGAAAGTAGTTGTTTACCACGGAGACATGGAGGACACGGAGTTTTTACCGCCTTCGGCGGTTTGAAACCAGACAGGAAAAACACGATATTCATGATAAAACAAGTCGGTCTGTTTAAACTTGAAAATCGTTTCTAGAAAAAATCACCGCCGCAGGCGGCAAAACTCCGTGTCCTCCGTGTCTTCGTGGTAAAAAAACAACGCATAAAATGCCTATGGAAAAGATAAACTTAGCCGAAAAACTCGCCCTGTTTACCGACCACTGGAACCCTCGCGTCGTTGGCGAACTGAATGGTCAGCACGTCAAACTGGCCAAATTCCAGGGCGCCTTTGTTTGGCACAAACACGACGATGAAGATGAACTGTTTTTAGTGCTTGAGGGCCAATTTACCATGGAATTTCGCGACCGTAAGGTGGAACTGCAAGAGGGTGAATTTCTCATCGTGCCCCGCGGTGTGGAGCACCGGCCGGTAGCGGAGGAAGAAGTGTCGGTGCTGCTGTTTGAACCGACAGGGACATTGAATACGGGCGATCAAACCGGTGCGCTAACCAGGGATACGTTGGACTGGATCTGAGCATGTGCTGGTGAACTGGCCATACCTGCTAGGAATCCGCCGTTTTGCCGCAACGCCACAATTACAGGTGCCAGGTTTACCGCGGCTATTTCAGCTTCTGCCTGAAAACCACTTTCCCCGGCTTCTTTTCGGAGTATTTTTTCAAAGGGCAATTGTCGAAGCAACCCGGCATCAGGGCACCGGCAGTAGACCCGCAATGTTTCAAAAAAATGTGGCGTTTTTCGTTGGAGTTGCAATGGGCGGTTGTTCCGGCTGGATCCGTTTTTTACAGAACCAGCCAGGTCGCTCAACACGGCAAATCCGGTGGGTAAACTTCCGGCGCCTTTGCCAGTAAGTAGTTGGTTTTCAATAAATTTAGATTGGATCAGTATGCCGTTGTATTCATTTTCCAGGGCATAAAACGAGCTGTCCGGGCCGACCAGCGTTGGAAGAACTAGCAGTTGCAAGGCGCCCGTCGCGCTTTTGCGGGCCGAGGCGAGAAGCCGGATTTTTTGCCCGTTTGCTTTGGCAAATTCCAGATCGGCACGCCGGATGTTCCGAATCCCAAACGTGACGACCTGTGCGGGCTCGACCCACTGACCAAAGGCATGCGCTGCGATTAAAACCAGTTTGGAAGCAGGGTCGTGTCCGTCGATGTCCAGACTGGGGTCTGATTCTGCAAAACCCAGTTGTTGTGCCAAGCCCAGCGCCTCATCAAAATCGAGCCCATCCATATCCATCCGCGTCAAAATGTAGTTTGTCGAGCCATTAAAAACGCCTTCGACAGCGCTAATCTCGCCATGCGCGTAGTAGTGTTCCAGATTTTGAAAAATTGGAATACTGCCGCAAGCGGAAGCCTCGTACAACAGTTTTCCCCCGTGCTGCTGCTGGATTTTTAACAAATCCGGTAACCGGCGGGCCAGCATGGCTTTGTTGGCGGAGATGACTGTTTTTCCCAGTTCCAATGCTTTTTTTACAATAATAAAAGCATCCTCGGGCCGGTCAATCACTTCGATGATATGGGTGATTTCCGGGTCATTCAGGATTTCCGCAGGTTCGAAAATGAAATTCTCCGGCGACAGCGGCCGGGTTTTGTAGCGGTCGCGTACACAAATCCGGGCAACATGCCCGGGCGCCGTGCCATTCATACTGTTGAGTATTTCATAAAATCCCTGCCCAACCGCGCCAAAACCGAAAAGACCAATTTTTGCTTTCATGCTGTTGTCGAGTTTGCGGGTATACCGGGTGCTTTAGGTGCTGGTTCGGGTTGTGATTTTTTTAAAAATGCGCCCAAAACCCGGCTCAGGGCTTCGGTTTCCGTTAAAAAACCGTCGTGCCCATAATCCGACTGGATGCTCTGCCAAACGGCCCCGGAAATATGCCGGGCCAAAAATGCCTGCTCCTCCGGCGGGAACAGCAAATCGCTCGACACCGACACCACCAGCGTGCGGGCCCGGATGCCTGCCAGCGCGGTTTCCAAATCTGGCCGTCCCCGGCCAATGTTATGCGTGTCCATGGCCTTGGAAAGTACCCAGTAGGAAAAGGCGTTGAAGCGGCGCGCCAGTTTTTCACCCTGGTATCGCTGGTACGAGGCGGCGGGATAGTTATCGAGCAAACCTTGTTCTCGGGGTTGCTGCGTGATTCCGTAAGCGTGGTAGTGCCGGTAGCTCAACAGGGCAATGCTTCGGGCGGTTTTCATACCCTGAAGCCCCGCAGAGGCGGTTTCTTCGTTCCAACTGGGGTCGTTGGCGATCGCCAGCCGCTGGCTTTCGTTGAACGCCACACCCCAGGGCGAATGCCGGGCATTGGTGGCGATGAGTGCCAGGTTTTTAGATAATTCAGGTTTCAAAATGGCCCATTCCAGTGCCTGTTGTCCGCCTTGTGAACCGCCAATCAGCAAATGGATTTGCCGGATACCCAAGTGTTGCCGCAGGGCTTCATGTGCCTGCACCATGTCGCGAATGGTGATTGCCGGGAAGCGATGAAAGTACGGTTGACCTTGCTTCGGGTTAATGCTGAGCGGACCGGTAGTGCCGTAGCAGGAGCCCAGGTTGTTGGCGCAGACGATAAAATAACGCGCCGGATCGAGCAGGCTGCCCGGACCAACCAAACCTGCCCACCAGTCCTGCGCGTCGCTGTTCGCCGTCAGGGCATGGCAAATCCAGATGACGTTGCTGTCGTCGGGTGCGCGGGTGCCGTAGGTGTGGTAGGTAATGTCGAGAGCCGGGAGTTGCTGCCCGCTTTCCAGGGGGAAAGGGCCGGGATGGCGGTAGATTTTTTGCGTGGACATGCTGTGCTAGTTTCTTGAAAATGAGTTGGGTAGAAAAGTACTCGTCCTACGACTTCAAGTCGTAGGACGAGTGCGTGATGCCCTCACGCATCAACCAGTTTTTTTGCAAAAACCGAATCGAATGCTTGTTGCAAATCGGCTTTGATATCGTCGATAAACTCAATACCCGCGGAAATGCGTAGCAGTCCGGGTACTACACCCGAAGCGCGTTGTTCGTCTGGCGAAAGCTGCTCGTGCGTGGTGCTGGCCGGGTGGATAATCAGCGTTTTGGCATCGCCAACATTGGCCAGGTGGCTGATGAGTTCCAGTTTGTTGACCAGTTGATCGGCTTGCTCCTTGGTACCTTTAATTTTGAACGACAATACCCCGCCGAAGCCATTTTTCAGGTATTTGTTGGCTAAGTCGTGGTAGGGGGACGAACTGAGCCCCGGGTAGTTGACAAACTCGACATTCGGGTGTTTTTCAAGCCATTGGGCCAGCGTTAAGGCATTATCAACCTGGCGCTGCACCCGGAGCGAGAGCGTTTCCAGTCCCTGAAGAAACAAAAAGGAATTGAAGGGGCTGAGAGAAGGGCCATAGTCGCGCAGACCTTCGACACGGGCACGGATGATGAAGGCGATATTGCCAAAGGGCCCCTGGTCGCCGAACACCTCCCAGAAACGCAGGCCGTGATAGCCCTCGCTGGGCTCGGTGAACTGTGGGAATTTGCCGTTGCCCCAGTTGAAATTTCCGCCGTCGATGATCACACCGCCTATGCTGGTGCCATGCCCGCCAATCCACTTGGTCGCGCTGGCCACCACAATGTGGGCGCCGTGCTCCAGTGGGCGGAAGAGATAACCGCCGGCGCCAAACGTGTTGTCCACAATGAGGGGGATCTGGTAGCGCTCAGCGATGCGGGCGATCCGTTCAAAATCGGGAATGTTAAAGCCGGGGTTGCCGATGGTTTCCAGGTAAAGTGCCTTGGTACGCGCGTCGATCTGTTTTTCGAAAGAAGCCGGATCGTCGCCGTCGGCGAAGCGGACTTCCACGCCAATGCGTTTGAACTGGACTTTGAATTGATTGTACGTGCCGCCGTACAGGAAGGAGGTACTCACGAAATTGTCGCCGGCTTCCACGATGTTGCTCAGGGCGATAAACTGCGCTGCCTGCCCACTGCCGACTGCCAGGGCGGCTACTCCGCCTTCGAGGGCTGCAATGCGCTTTTCAAATACATCGGTGGTGGGGTTCATGATGCGGGTGTAAATGTTGCCGAATTCGCGCAGGCCGAAAAGGTTTGCCGCGTGATCCGAATCGTTGAACACGTAGCTGGTAGTTTGGTAAATCGGGACGGCACGACTGTTGGTTGTCGGGTCTACCTCTTGCCCGGCGTGGAGTTGGAGGGTGTCAAAATGGTGCTGCGGTGCATTTGCCATGGTACTCGAATTTTTTTTCGTGAAAAATGATGGGTGGAAATAGAAAAATGATTTGTTATTGAAAAAAGTCATTAAAACGGCGCTGCAAGTTTTGCGGTGCTGGCGGTCGTTTCCCAGCGTACTTGATTCAGCTGCCGTTTTTTTTGAGCGGATTGACCAGTATTGTCCGTTGTATGCTGGGGTTGACTTCCTGGTCGGCGTGTAGCTGGCGGGTGTCAAAATGCTGCTGTGGTGTATTTGCCATGGTACTCGGATTTTTTTGTAAAAAAGTATGGGTGGAAATAGAAAAAGCCCTTTCACACAGGATGTGTGAAAGGGCTTCCGATAATTCGTTTTATATGCTAAAAACTTATGTCGTATGGAAGGGCAATCCTCTCTCACATCGTGCGCGGGGAGCACACATGCAACACATACAACACATCATGTTTTGAGAAAGGAATGGCATAAAATCAGTTGCGTTTAGCAGGTGCAAGGATAGGGGCATTGCGGTGAGGATTCCAAGCCGGTTTCGAAAATTTAAGGATTGCTTAACAGCCTGGGCCGATCAGGTTTCTGAGATAACTTCCTGAATTTTAGTGAAATAGGTAGTTTTTGCTTTTGCTGAAAATTTTTGAAAAAATTATCGACTTCCGGAATTGAGCAATACCTCCACGAGGTTTTTCCAGGAAAACCGTGCCTTTTCTTTTCGAACGCCTGCCTGCATATCTGCGGCCCGGTTGTTTTCAAAAAAATCGCACATAGCTGCTGCGATCAAGGAGGTTGTAGGGGCGACCCTCGCGGTCGCCCGGTTGAGGTCGGTGGAACCAATATCCTGGGCCGCCGCCGTATCCTGGGCGACCGCAAGGGTCGCCCCTACGGGGATCACATACCCGGAAACTCCGTGGGTGACAATTTCTGCCAAACCGCCGACGTCGGTGACCACCATTGGCTTTTCAAAATGATAGGCGATTTGTGAAATTCCGCTTTGGGTGGCGCTGCGGTAGGGTTGAACGACCAGGTCGGCCGCCGAAAAGAAAAAACGCACCTGATCGGCGGGGATAAAATCGTTGAAAAGGTATACACGTGAAGCCAGGTTGTGTCGGTCAAGAATATCCTGGTACGGTTGCCAGTTTTCATAACATTCGCCGGCTACAATCGCGTGAATTTCAGGCGTTTCTGCCAATGCTTCCAGCAACAGATCCAGCCCCTTGTATGCCCGGATAAAGCCAAAAAAGAGTACCAGTGGCACCTGTTCGGGCAGGCCGAGCTTTTGGCGGGCTGCTGATTTATCCACCGGATCGCCGTAGTTGTCGTAGATGGGGTGGGGGGCGTAGCGGATGGCCCCACCCCCAACCCCTCCCTCCCTCGGGGGGGAGGGGTTGGGGGTGGGGCCAAACCCCGGCGTGGCTATCTGTAAGAAGCCCTGAATCTCCTCTCCAACCGAGCGCGACATCACGACAAAATCATCGCAAGCACGCACAAAATACCTGGCAAAGGGCCGGTCGCCCGGCCGTTTTTCATGCGGGACGATGTTGTCTACCAGCGCAGTTGTTTTAGTTTTTTTTCTTGAAAACCAACGCGCTACGCGCAAAACAGTACCCAGGCAAGGGCCCATGAACGGGAGCCAGAATCGCACGATAATCTGGTCGGGGTATTCACGGGCAATTTGCCGGCCCACGGCGAGCCAATTGAATGGATTGATGGAATTTAAACGGGTTTTTATCAGCAACCCGGGCGGCGGCGGGTCGTCGGTAAATTGTGTTTTTCCCGGGAAAAGAAATGCCGGATATTGGAGATTGAAACTGTAGATAACCACTTCGTGGCCAAGTGTTTGCAGTTCCTGTGCCAGCCGCTCGGAGGAAGCGGCGATGCCGCCGCGCAGCGGGTGGGCCGGGGAAATAAGCACAATTTTCATAACTCTTTCTCTACCAGATACTCGTTCCGGCTGCTGGAGTTCCGGTTGACAATTTCGGCGATGAACCCGGTCAAAAACAATTGCGTCCCAACGATCAGTGCCAAAATGCCAAAATAGAACAGGGGGCGATCGGCAATACCGTATTCTTTATACACGATTTTAGCCCAACTGAGATATGCCAGGAAAACAAAGCCCGCCAGAAAACTGAGTACGCCAAGTGTGCCGAAAAAGTGCATGGGCCGTTTGCCGAATTTTCCCACAAAATATACCGAGAGCAGGTCAAGAAAGCCATTGATGTAGCGCTCCCAGCCGTATTTTGAATGGCCGTATTGCCGGGCCCTGTGCTCCACAACTTTTTCGCCGATCTTGGTAAATCCGGCCCATTTGGCCAGTACCGGTATCCAGCGGTGCATTTCACCATATACCTCAACGGCTTTCACCACAGGCAGGCGGTAGGCTTTGAGGCCGCAATTGAAATCGTGAAGTTTTATGCCGCTCATAGCACTGGCCACAGCGTTGAACAACTTGCTGGGCAGGCGTTTTTCCAGCGGATCGTGCCGTTTCTTTTTCCAGCCACTCACGAGGTCGAAGCCTTCTTCGGTGATCAGGCGGTAAAGTTCAGGAATTTCGTCGGGGCTGTCCTGCAAGTCGGCATCCATGGTAATCACAACCTGGCCTCGTGCCGCCTGAAAGCCCACATGCAGGGCTGCGGATTTGCCGTAGTTGCGGCGAAATTTAATCGCGCGCACATTCGTATTGCCAGCTTGGAGTTGTTCGATGACCGCCCAGGAGTTGTCGGTGCTGCCATCGTCGACAAAAATAATTTCATAAGTGAAACCCGCTTGCTCCACCACACGACGGATCCAGGCTTCGAGCTCGATCAGGCTCTCGGCTTCATTTTTTAGTGGAATGACGATGGATACGTTCATTTTATGGGACTTTACTTGGTGTTTTCACCACGGAGACATGGAGAATACGGAGGTTCAACTTTTTGAATTAATAACTCCGTGTCTCCGTGGTGAAAATCTCCGTGGTGAAAATCTCAATGGCATGTTACAAATCAAATTTAGTTTGTGGATTTGGTCGAATTCGTTTTTTCTTTCGCCCTGGCACATGCTCTTCCCGCGCGACAAACACCGGGAGCAATGCCGCCGAATCTTTACTGACCGGTATGGCAAACCGCCGCGGCCAGGATTTACCGGCAAGCATATTTTCCCAGCGGTTGTACAATTGGGCCTGTTGGTCTTGGCTGAGGCGTGGATGTTCATCGTAAAAACCTTTTGCAGCGCGTTGGCGGCGGGCTTCGTACAACGAGACGGCACAGGCAACCGAGATGTTGAGGCTTTCGGTAAAACCCACTTGCGGGATCAGAAAATTTCCATCGGCCATTTCAAGTGCTTCGGCCGTAACGCCTTCATCTTCATTGCCGAAAAGCAAGGCGGTTGGTACCGTCAGGTCCAGATCGTAGAGCGAAGTGCTTTCCTCGCCGAGGCGGGTGACCAGAATTCGATTGTAACGCTCACGAACACGTTTAAAGCACTCTTCCAGATCATCAAACACGTAAAAGTCGATCCATTTAAAAGCACCGCCCG
Organism: Lewinellaceae bacterium; assembly: GCA_020636075.1. Classification (GTDB taxonomy): domain Bacteria; phylum Bacteroidota; class Bacteroidia; order Chitinophagales; family Saprospiraceae; genus M3007. Next base: position 277,430 of record JACJYO010000007.1, read on the forward strand.
AGGTCTTTTTACCCATTTTGAGGCCGCGTTTTTTTAAATAGTCTGTGGTGTACACCACAAATATTTCGCGCACGCCCACGGCATCGCATGAGCGCAACACGGCGCTGATGTTTAACGGGTCGAAGATGTTTTCCAATACTACAGTCAAATCAGGTTGGCTGCGGCGGATCACTTCCCGGATTCGATGTTCGCGTGATGGTGTCATGTGTCGCCGGCTGTTAGCCAGCGGATATAATTTGAACGTTTAAAAACCCAAAACCAAATTATACGGGTAATGCAGATGCCGTATTTAAAGGTGAAAATACTAAAAAGGCGGAGCAGATCAATTGCCGCTGCCAGCCAGGCGTTTGGCTTCCTCGCGCATTTGTTCCATCAGCTTTTTAGTGTTTTCAGCGCCGGTAGCATAATTTTTAATGGTAGGTGCAATGGAATCGTAGTGCATTTGGGCTTGTTCAGCATTGAGGCCGCCGCTTTGCATATTCGTATTAATATCGGTGAGCTCGGGGATAACCCGGTCGTACATCATAAGCATGGCGCCCGTTTTAGATTCAAATATTTCCACTTTTCTAAGCAGTTCGGAAAAGCCGGAATTAGGATCGGCTTTTACATCTTCCGGAATATTATTCAATTCAGTCCGAAGATCGTTAACCTGATTATTAGCGTCGACAACAGTTTGTCGTGCGGTGTTCAGGTTGCCAATTTCGGTGCTCAACTGAGTATTGAAGTCGGAACTTTTAGGAGCGCTTTCCTGACACTGTGTACCCAGGATGATTGCGATAAAGGCAAGAGTGAAAATACCATTTTTCATTGATGATCAATTTTTAAGTACGTTGTAAATAAGTTTGGGTCGAATGTTGTAAAGGCGCAAAGGTATAACGCTACGGACTTTTTCCCGTAAAAACGTCAAAAGGGGCTGAGGCAACTAGATTCTCCGACAAACAGAACAAGTCAGGCAGCGTATTGGTATTTTGATTTATCTTTAACAGGAAAATATTCCGTTGCGATTTATATCGACAAGTGCTTTTAGGTGGAGTTCCGGTTGGTAGATTCCCGATATTTAGCCGCTCAAACATATTTTAGTTATTCAAAAAGTGAAAAAAAAAGCAAGAGGAATTGATTATTTCAAAAGTTGTTTACTTTTGCAAGTGGCTTGAGCGATTCCAAATATTTTTTTTGTCGCAAATGTGGTTTTTGAAAAATTTGGAGTGCTTTTTGTTACAAACTTAGTTTAATCCAATTATTCAGGTTTCCGGAAAAGTAAACGGAATCAAATGCTTCCGTTCCAATCATAATCTTGAAAGTAAAGCATCCGAAAAGTATTGAGTGTTTGATTCGATTTTGAACAGCGCTCAGGTTTCTGATCTCATGAAAGTTATCTCTACAGCTCTAGCAACGTATTTCTTATTCATACGATGAAGCATTCAGTGCACGATGTACCTGCACTGGATGCTTCATTTTTTTTCACATTTCACCAAACGTATTTATTATGAATCAATTTATTGCAAACCAAACTAAAGCACGGGTTGTGCGCTTGCTTGGTGGCGCAGCATTATCCATGCTGTTCGTGCTCTTGGCCAGTACGACATCCTGGGGCCAAGAAAGCCAGGTCCCCGTGGGCTCTGTGCCGCCTGCCTTTACCGACCTGGCAGGAAAACTGGGGGTGACCCCTTACGCGTTCAACAAATGGAACGATGCAGTAGCATTAACTAAAATTAATGCTGAAGTGAATACGCTGCAACCCATGGTTGCCGACGGTACCGCTTCTGCTGCTCAGGTTCTGAAGTATGCTTACTATTCGAATGTCACGAATGATGTTACGAAGTACAGCATCGGTTTGGAATATTCCATGCTTTCACAACTGAGACGCACACACGCACAAATCAAATCGACATTGCCCACAACGCAGCTTGCTGCTATTTACAACGGCTTGGTCAACATCCTGTAAATGAAGTGCGTGCGGTACTTTAATCCTGAAATTCCACTGTGCTTTTTTCCAATTTGGTTTTTACGCAATTTCTAAACTTTTTTATTTATCCAATAACATTACATCTCATGAAAAAAGGTACACTCAACCTGATACCAGTGGTGTTGAATCGGAGCCTGTTGGCCTTGTTCATGCTATTGGGATGTTCTACGGTTGCATTGGCTACTTATTCGACTAATGTAACCACTTCAACCCCAACTTATACCGCCGGTCAGGTGAATACGTTCAACTTTACAGTGACGGTCACTACAGATGGTACCATTGAATATGTGGATCAGATTCGATTCACCTTTCCGGGAACATTGACGGTCGGCGCTGCTACCGGCCCCGAGCCCTATCTTTTCTGTGGCGGCGGCCAGGGCAATAAAACTATTGCCGGCAATGTTGTTCGTTGGGACACACCGGGCGGCCCTGGTTCGTTCTGCGGTGCATTCGCTACAGGTGGATACAACTTCTCTGTGGATATCGATATCCCGGCCGGCTTCTCCGGTCCGCTCAACCTGACTATGACAACCTCCGGTGACGGATGGCCATCCGGTTCGATCACTGTGATCGATCTTCCGGTTACGATCAACCAACTCCTTCCTCCCGAGCCTTGCGTGTTCCACTGCCCGACGAACATGACGTTCAATCTGGCTCCGGGTGAATGTCGTATCTCCGTTCCATACACTACGCCGTATTTTACCGGCGACTGTCTGGTTCCGATCGAAGGTCCGTTCTCCTTGACACAAAACCTGAACACGATGATCGTTCAGGATGCTCTGGACTGCACTGCTGGTACACCAACCAGTCAGTGGCGCGCTTATAACGCACTTCAGGGTGATTTTACCATAAATACTGTACGTCTCGGTACATTTTTCGCTGGTACCGTACAAGTATTTATTTACTCGTATACTGGTGTAGTTGGCGCTACTACGCTTGATTTAGCGCAAATGACCCTGTTAGGACAATCGAACGCAGCTGCAGCTCCAGGCGGGCAGCAAATTTATGCGATCAACCTTCCGACACCGGTTACGGTTCCTGCTGGTACGGCCTTTGTTGTTGAAGCCCGCAGAACTGCTGCAGGTGGCTTTGCCGTTGCCGGTAACTACGGCGGTGAAACTGGCCCGAGTTATATTTCATGCCCGACTCTGGGTATTGTTGCGCCTCAAACCTATGCCAGTGTTGGTTTTGGCTTTATTCACGTGATTCAAATTCTTGAAGGTACCCAGTTGCAATTGCTTCCGGGTGTTGTGACGCAAACTTCGGGTCTGCCCAGTGGCGCTGAATTTGAGCGCGGCACGACAGAAAACTGCTATGAGCTTGGAAACCCGGTTACCGGTGAAGTGCTCGAAAGCTGCTGCTTCAGCATCACGGTTAATGAATATGCCAATCCGATCAGCTCGCTGGTTTGTAATGACCTGGTTCAGATTTCGCTTGACGCGAATTGCTCGGCTGTTCTCAACGCCGACCAAATCCTTGAAGGTGGTCCTTATGGCTGTTATGACGATTATATCGTTGAATTAGATAAAACGGCTCCGTTTGGTAACGGCCCGTGGTTGCCTGCAGTGTTGGGCCCGCAAGATGTGGGTAAAACATACCAGGTGCGTGTAACTGACCCTGACACCGGCAACAAATGCTGGGGTAATTTGAAGGTAGAAGACAAACTGCCTCCGGTACTCGTTTGCCAAAATGTAGACGTTCCGTGTAATGTTACTGGTCTGCCGGGAGAAAATGTGGCTATGACTGCAGATGCAGCATTCCCCACATTTAACAGTGCAACTGGAACGACAACCAGAACTACGGATGTCAATATTACTACAATGTCACAGATCACTGGTCTTACTGTGACGTTCAATACCACCCATACTTGGGTAGGCGATATCGATGCAAGACTTACTGCACCAAACGGTACTACAATTGTTTTGTTTGACCGCCCAGGTTTCCCTGCGGGAGGTGTATTTGGTTGTGATGGTGATGGCATGGCCGTTGTCTTTAATGATAATGCTGCCTTGACTGCTGCTGATTTGGAAAATACCTGTAATGCGGCTGTTCCAACTATTTCCGGAACTTATCAAGCTGTTGGTTCACTGGCTTCCTTAGTAGCTGGCGGTGTTAATGGTACTTGGACGCTTGCAGTTCAGGACTTTGTTGCTGGCGATGATGGCACCTTCAATGTTACGCTCAATATCCAAGGAATCGGCCCGATTGCATTCCCGAATAGCTTGCAGCAAAATGTCAATGTGTTTGCGAATGGTCAGGCTTGTTATACAGTAACAGCGGGTACTGGTACACCGGTACTGGAGCCCTGCTCTGCTGCTTCACTTTGCTACCTGGATACCGAAGTTTCCCAGAATTGTGCTTCTGGTCTGACGAAGATCATCAACCGCAAATGGACGGCCACGGATGCCAGCGGTAACACCGCTACCTGCATTCAGCAGATTCGCTTCCTGCGTCCGACTCTGGATGATCTTGTACTGCCACCGAACTATGATGACGTAGATGAGCCTTCCCTGCCTTGCAGCGGTCTTAGCCCGAATCAGATCACACCTGGCTACCTCGAAGGTATTGGCCTGCAAGGCTATCCTTATGTCTTTGGCGCGCCTGATGGTTGCAATATTGGCTGGACCTACGAAGATGCTGTGATTGGAGTTTGTGATGGTACGTACAAAATCCGTCGCAAATGGACAATCATCGACTGGTGTTCTGGTACTGATTTTGAGCACAACCAGATTATCAAAGTAGCCGACCACGCAGGTCCGACTTTCGACTGCCCGGCGAATATCACGGTAAGCACCGATCCGTTTACCTGCTGTGCTACGGTTGACCTTCCGGACTTTATTGCTTCGGACAACTGCTCGCGCATCAAAAAGATTACTGCAATGGTAACGGTAATTGACCCGCAAACGGGCCAGGTGCTGAATATGTACAACGTAGGTGGATCGATGAGTTCCTTCCCGGGCAACAACCTGTGGGAGCCGGACACGATGGTAAATGTAGGCTCGACGCCTTGCTTGCCGATCGGTAGTCACCAGGTTATGTATACGCTTGAAGATGACTGCGGTAATACAACAGTTTGTGAATTCCGCGTCATTGTACGCGACTACACGCCGCCGGTAGCTGCCTGTGATGAATTTACGGTAGTAGGTATTGGAGTAGACGATCCGTTTGATTGCTACGGTCCTGCGGGCTTCCTGGATGTACCGCCGGCCCTTGATGCTTGCAGCTTTGCAGGTGTTACCTGGGTTAAAGCCACAACCTTCGACGATGGTTCGTATGACAACTGCGGCGATGTTAAATTCACAATCCGCCGTATGGCGCCGTACAGTGACTGCATCACGGGTCTGAACCCGATCCGCGGCTTCCCGGATTGCGCCAGTCCGTTCCCGACATTCCCGAGCGAATTTGAGCGCGCGATCACGGAAGGTGACTCGATCAAATTCTACTGCTGCGAGGTAGGAACCGAGCAGACGGTAGTTCTGACCGTTTATCAATTGGATGTTAACGGCAATATCGTGATTGGCCCGACCGGCGAACCGGTACGGAACGAGTGTATGATCACGGTATCCGTACAGGATAAGATCAAGCCTGTGTGCCAGTCTCCGGCGAACGTCACGGTAAGTTGCGAGAACTTCGATCCGAGCCTGTGGGCGTATGGCAAAGCAGCGGTGTATGACAACTGCTGCCTGGATACAGCCCAGGTATATCAGGGTCAGTGCGGTTTGTCGCACACGGCGAACTACAACTTCTTTGACACGTTGTGCTCGAAAGGCACGATCACGCGTACCTTCCGCGCCTTTGACTGCCATGGCCAATCGAGCCAGTGCACGCAGCGCGTGTTTGTCAACTACGAGCAAGACTACTGGCTGAAATTCCCGAACGACGTGATCATCACGGTCTGCGACGGTACGGGTAACTACGGCGAGCCTGAGTTCAACGGTGAAGATTGCGAATTGCTGGGTGTATCATTTGAAGACGAGATCTTCACGGTGGTACCGGATGCCTGCTACAAGATCGAGCGTACGTGGACAGTGATCAACTGGTGCACCTACAGCCCGAACCAGCCTTGTGTTGCCGTACCGAACCCGAACCCGAATGCAACGTCGAACAACCCGGCAAACCTGGTTGGCCCGACAATTGCACCGCTGGGTACTCCACAACCGTGGACGCCGACGAACGTACGGGTGAACCCGACGGACCCGCAGACCACCAACTACTCGGTGTTCTACCACGGTGGTACATACACGAACTATGCTACGGGTGAGCAGATCACGGTACCGAGCATTGCGAACAACAACTGCTTCAAGTACAAGCAGATCATCAAGATCATCGACGGTCAGAAGCCTGTGGTCCAGTGCCCGGCCAGCCCGGTTGAGATCTGTGACCTGACACCGAACGATTCCCAGTTCTGGAATGAGTCGTACTGGTATGATGCCCAAACGGGTAAACACGACTTGTGCGAAGCACCGACAGATCTGTGCGTTACAGCTACCGACTTGTGCTCGGGCTCGAACATCAGCATCCGCTACATCCTGTTCCTGGATCTGAATGGCGACGGAGTGATGGAAACAGTGGTATCGAGCAGCAACCCGCCTGGTTACAACAATGTACAGTTTGGCAATGCACAGAACCCGAACTTCACAGGTGGCACACCGAGTGCTTTTGACGAGCGTCCGGTACCGGCCAACCAGAAGTATGGCTTCACGATCCAGAACACGGTAAGCGGCAACGACAAGACTGCCTGCGTACGCTGGAACACGATCCAACAGCCGAACAACTACGTCGTACCGCAGTTGCCTTACGGCACCCATAAGATCAAGTGGGTGGTTACGGATGGTTGCGGCAACGAAGAAGTATGCGAATACACCTTTGTGGTTAAGGATTGCAAGAAACCGACAGTGGTATGCATCAACGGCCTGAGTGTGAACATCATGCCGACGAAAATGATCGCGCTGTGGGATACAGACTTCCTGCAATACACAGAAGATAACTGCACACCGTCGAACCTGCTGAAAACAGCGATCCGCAAGTCGGGTACCGGCACGGGCTTCCCGACGAACCCGGATGGTTCACCGCAGAAGAGTGTGACCTTCGATTGCAATGAACTGGGCACCCAGTTTGTGGAATTGTGGTCGATGGATCTGGCCGGCAACGCCGACTACTGCGAGACGTATGTGATCGTACAGGACAACATGGGCATCTGCGGCACCAACTTCGGCAACGTAGCCGGTGCGCTGAAAACAGAAGGAACCAATGGTCTTGAAGATGCTACGGTAACACTGACAGGTAGCCACCCGGCGCTTCCGGGCGGAAGTTTGTTCGATGTAACGAACCAGACAGGTGACTACATGCTGAATGCTGTACCGCTTGCAGGTGACTTTACGCTCACACCGATGAAGGACAACGATCCGCTGAACGGCGTATCGACCTTTGACCTGGTGTTGATCAACAAGCACATCCTTGGCCTTGAGCCGCTGAACACGCCGTACAAAATGATCGCTGCGGATGCGAACAACAGCCGTTCGATCACGACGTTCGACATTGTTGAGTTGCGTAAGTTGATCCTTGGTATCTACACGGAGTTGCCGAACAACACGTCCTGGCGCTTTGTAGACAAGGCTTACAACTTCCCGAACCCGGCCAATCCGTTCTCGACGATCTTCCCTGAGACGAAGCAAATTGCGAACATGCAAGCAAGCATGGATCAGGAAGACTTTGTGTCGGTTAAAACAGGTGACGTGAACGGCAACGCCGTAACGAGCAGCCTGATGAGCACCGAAGATCGTACAGCCGGTACGCTGTTGTTCGACGTTGAAGATCGCGCAGTGAAAGCCGGTGAGGAATTCACGGTGACGTTCAAAGCAGCGGAGAAAGTCCAGGGTTACCAGTTCACGATGAACTACAACAACCTGGAGTTGGTGAACATCGCCCCGGGAGCAAGCATGCAGTTGGATAACTTTGGCGTATTTGCCAAAGAAGGCGCGCTGACCACATCGTGGGATGGCACCAACCAGGCCGAGTTTGCACTGACATTCCGTGCGAAAGCCAACGGCATGCTGAGCCAGATGCTGGGTGTATCGAGCCGGATCACGAAAGCCGAGGCATACAATGCAGGTGCTGATCGCCTGAGTGTGGCCTTCCGCTTCAACGGAGCAAACGGTTCGACGATCGCCGGTCTGGGCTTCGAGTTGTATCAGAACACACCGAACCCCTTCATCAACAAGACACAGATTGGCTTCTACCTGCCGGAGGCAGCCGAAGCAACACTGTCGATCTTTGATGAGTCGGGTCGGATGATCTTCACGCAGCGTGGCGACTACAGCAAAGGTTACAACGCGGTAACGATTGACCGCGGCGTGCTGAACACTTCGGGTGTGTTGTACTATCAGTTGGAAACAGCCGATAACAGTGCAACCCGCAAAATGATTCAGTCGAAGTAAGGTTTGAAGGTTACTGGTTAGAAGGTTAGAAGGTTTTCACCATCTCGAATGTTGTAAACCTTCTAACTTTCAAACCAGAAACTGTCTAACTTGAAAGCGGCAAACGAGCCTTGCCGCAGAAGGAATAACCCGCCTACGGCAGTTGAAAAGGCTACGGCGGGCAAACCAGGAATCGATTTTAACATACTTTAAAATCGGTTTTTGGGATGGCCTCTCTCCAAATGCTGGAGGGGGGCTTTTTTATTTACCCGCCGAAGCCTCGGCGAAGGCGGGTTACCCAAGCGAAGCCTCGGCGAAGGCGGGTTACCTCAACCGAAGCCTTTTCAACTGCCGTAGCCTTGGCGTAGGCTGTGGCGAAGGCGGGTTACCTCAACCGAAGCCTCGGCGAAGGCGGGTTACCCAACCGAAACCTTTTCAACTGCCGTAGCCTTGGCGTAGGCTGTGGCGAAGGCGGGTTGCTCCATGCGATCTCTGGGCTGCTTGACACCACACGGTTAAATTCTAATAATGATTACCTTCGCGCAACCGAAATGACCGGTTGAACTTTCACCGATTCCATTTCTGCTCTTTACCTATGCGTGATATCACCGACTTGATTGGCCGGATATTCCTCTCCGCCATTTTTTTGTTTGAAGCAGTGGATTCCATACTTTTTTTCAACAAAACCAAAGAAACCATGACCCAGCACGGGTTGACCTGGAACCAGGACCTGCTGTTGTATGGCGCCATTTTTTTATTGGTGATGGGTGGAATTATGGTTCTTTTAGGCTACCGGTCTACCCTTGGTGCGATCATGCTGTTGATGTATTGGTTTCCGGTGACTATTATTGTCCATGACTTTTGGGTGTTCCCAGCAGACCAGATGCGACTGCAGAGTATCCTGTTCATGAAGAACATGGCAATCATTGGGGGCCTGCTTATGCTGGTAGGGAAGGGGAGTGGACGATATAGTATCAGGCGTTTACTGGCCACGACGAAAGTTTGATCTTCTCAGGTAACTTTAGCCCGTTTGATCAACTTTGAAAAATATGCGGGGAAAAAGCGCTTGATATAGACGGCTAACACTTCTTTTCCACCAAACCAAATCTCCTCCTTCCCTTTTCGGATTGCACGCAGGATGCGATAAGCCGCGTTGCCGGGCGTAATGCCCTTACCAGTTGCATCATCCATGGTGCCTTGTGGTTTTCCGGAGCCGGTTAGTGCATTGATACTAATATTTGTTCGCACAAAACCAGGGCAGGCTAGTGTAATACGGATAGGTGTATCACCAAGTTCCGCTCGGAGGCTGTCGAAAAAACCATGCAGCGCATGTTTGGAAGCTGCATATGCAGACCGGACAGGAGAACCGAACTTTCCAGTCAGGCTGGTGACTACAACAATATGCCCGAGTTGGTGTGTCAGCATGCTGGGAAGTATTGCCTTGGTGAGTGCGATAGTGCCGAAAAAGTTGACGTCCATCAAACGTTTATCCACTTCCAAAGGAGTATCCAGGGCTCGCCCGCGCTGGGAAAGACCACCGCAATTGATCAGCATGTCTACTTTGCCGACCTGCTTTAAAACATTGGAAACGATGCCGGAAATAGTATCGTGTTGAGCCAGGTCAAGTGGCTGTACCAACACACCTGTTGCTCCTTTAATTTTTGCTTCAGCAGCTACACGGTCCAGTTCGGTCTGATTTCGTGCCGATAATATTAGCTGAGCACCTGCATCGGCACAGGCATATGCCAGGGCTTCACCGATTCCGGAAGAGGCGCCGGTAATCCAAATGCGTTTTTGAAAAAAATAATCGTGCATTGTATCGTTATTTATCAGGCATTAAGCGTATTGCTGCTTCCCGTTGCGTTCACAGAGATAAAAGTGCCACAGCATCCTGGATCCTACACTGCGCCAAGGCCGCCAATGTAAGGTTTGTTTTACAAATGCTTCATGTACAGGTCGTTCCGAAAGACCTTTCAAAACTCGAAACGCTTCTTGCATAGCGATGTCTCCTTTGGGCAGGATATCCGGCCGCAAAAGGCACTCGGAAAGATAAATGTCAACAGTCCAATCGCCGATCCCTTTCAATTTTTTTAGTCGCTGGCCAACAAGTTCATCAGGAAGCGTGGCAAGTGCAGGCAAATCGAGATGTCCATCCAATATTTCCTGCGCCAGCGCTCGTGCATAGCTGGTTTTTTGCCGGCTAAAACCAATGCTTCGGAGGATATTATCATCCAGGGTTAAATAAGCTGATGGGGTAATTACGCCCAGCTGCTGTTGGAGCCGCTGAAATGCTGCATTTGCTGATGCCAGAGAGACCTGTTGTTCCAAAATAATATGAACGAGCGTTGAAAACCCCGGCTCCCGGGCCCACAGTGGTGGATAGCCGTATTGCCGAAATACTCGTGCAAGAGCAGTGTCGCGCGCAATAAGCCATTGTGTCGCCTGTTGCAGCACTGTTTCGTTGAGATTCTGTATCATTGTTGCAAGGAAAACAAATGTACGACGCAACGTGAATATCGTTACTTTAACGTTAAACCCGGCACTTGATAAAAGTACCTCTATAGATCGCCTGGTACCCGAACAAAAATTGCGGTGCACAGCCACCCAGTTTGATGCCGGTGGCGGTGGAATTAATGTTTCCAAAGGTATTCGGAAACTGGGCGGAACCAGCACCGCTGTTTTTCCGGTAGCCGGAAACAACGGTCGGCGTTTGCTCGACATTTTGTCGACGGCCGGCGTTGAGACCCAAACGCTTGAAATGACTGGCGAAACCCGGGAAAATCTGTCGGTCACTGAAATTAGCACCGGATTGCAATACCGGTTTACCATGCCGGGCCTGGAACTGGACGAAGCACAAGCAGATAAATGTCTGGATCTGGTGCGTCAACTGCGGCCAGATATCCTGATTGCCAGCGGGAGCCTGCCGCCGGGCCTTCCCGTCACGTATTATGAAAAGGTGGCCACTTTTTCGAAGTCAATTAATGCAAAATTTGTCTTGGATACTTCCGGGGCGGCACTTCAGGCAGCGGCTGACGAGGGGCTGTATTTGCTCAAACCCAATCTGGCCGAACTGAGTGCCCTGGCTGGCGTCCCCGAATTGGAAATCAACCAGGTGGATGATGCTGCACTGGATATTATCCATCAGGGCAAATGCGACGTGGTAGTAGTTTCTCTAGGGGCGCAAGGGGCCTTGCTCGTTACCCGCGATGGCTTTGAACATATTCCGGCCCCAACAATTAAAAAGCGCAGTACGGTAGGCGCCGGCGACAGTATGGTTGCCGGAATGATTTGGGCGCTTGGCGAAGGCAAATCGCTACGTGAAATGGCACAGATCGGCGTCGCTTGCGGCACGGCGGCAACGCTGAACCCCGGAACAGAACTTTTTAAGCCTGAAGACGTTTGGCGTTTACAACAATGGATAAACAATTTTGGCGCACGCTATAGGATCACAGATTTTTAAGATTAATGCCTATTTTTGCCAGCCTCAATTTTCAGGCCTCTCATTATGATAAATTTGATCCTTTTTGGCCCTCCCGGATCCGGCAAGGGTACGCAGGCGGCACGCTTGGTTGAAAAATACAAATTAGTACACATTAGCACAGGCGATTTGTTTCGCTATGAAATGGGGAACAACACCCCGCTTGGCCAACAGGCAAAAGCCTATATTTCGCAGGGCGAACTGGTTCCTGATGAAGTGACGATCGGAATGTTGCGCAACAAAGTGGAAGCACACCCTGATGCCAAGGGTTTTATTTTTGACGGATTTCCACGAACTATTCCTCAGGCAGAGGCCCTCGATTTGCTTATGGCCGAAGAAAAAACGGAAATCCATACCCTGCTTGCCTTGCATGTCCCCGATGAGGAGATCATTAAGCGCATTACGCTTCGGGGCGAAACCTCGGGGCGCAGCGACGACCTCGACGAGAACATTATACGCAACCGAATTGATGTTTATAAAAGTGAAACCAGCCCGGTATACGACTATTATGCCGGACAGGATAAAAGTCATTCCATTGAAGGGCTGGGCACTATTGATGCTATTTTTGACCGCCTTTGCGCAGTGATAGACGCTATTGGTAAGTAATCTGCCGGGGTTGAACTGCGGCCTTTTGGTAAAAGGCCGTACTTTTGTCGGGTCATTTATACTACTTAAGCTTATGGCACTCCCAACCAATCCCTGGCAAGCACTTTGGCAACGACTCCCGGCGCCACTCCAAAACCGCTACTATCTAACCCTGTTGATCTTCTTTTTTATCCTGATTTTTTTGGATAAACACAGTTTTTGGACGCAGTGGCGCCTGCACAGCGCACAATCGCGGCTGGAATCCGATAAGGAGTTTTACAAGGAAAAAATTCAGGAAGCACAACAAGAGGCCGAGGATTTTGAACTTACCAAAGAAAAATACGCCCGCGAGCACTACTATATGAAACGCCCCAACGAAGATGTATACATCATCAAAGAAAAAGAATAAACTGTCTCTCCAACGATCATTCAACTTCTCCATTCTACATGTCAGTTTTAGTCAATAAGCACTCCCGGATTCTTGTGCAAGGGTTTACCGGTAAAGAAGGTACATTTCACGCCGAACAAATGATCTCTTACGGCACCAATGTGGTTGGCGGCGTTACCCCCGGCAAGGGCGGCCAAACCCACCTCGAACGCCCGGTGTTCAATACCGTGGAACAAGCCGTTAAATCTACTGGCGCCGATACGTCCATCATCTTCGTACCACCGGCATTTGCTGCCGATGCAATCATCGAAGCTGCACAATCGGGTATTAAAGTTATCGTAGCCATCACAGAGGGTATTCCCGTGCAGGATATGGTGCGTGCAAAAGCGTACATCGATACAAAAAATTGCCGCCTTATCGGGCCAAACTGCCCGGGGATAATTACCCCCGATGAAGCTAAAGTGGGTATCATGCCAGGCTTTGTATTCAAACGCGGACCCATTGGCCTGGTGTCCAAATCCGGAACGCTTACCTACGAGGCCGCCGATCAGGTCGCTAAAGCCGGCTTGGGTATTACCACGGCGATTGGCATTGGCGGCGACCCGATCATTGGAACTACCACCCTGGATGCGATCAAACTGTTTATGGACGACCCCGAAACCGAGGGTATCGTGATGATTGGCGAGATCGGAGGCTCCCTGGAAGCGGAAGCTGCCCAGTGGATCAGCGCCAACGGCAACAAAAAACCAGTTATTGGTTTTATTGCCGGTCAGACCGCCCCGAAAGGCCGGAAAATGGGGCATGCCGGTGCTATCGTCGGCAGTGCTGATGATACCGCTGCCGCTAAAATGCGCATCATGGCCGAACACGGCATTTCCGTAGTGCAGTCGCCCGCTCAAATTGGGCATACTGTACAGCAAGTAATGGGCCTGGTAAACTCCTGATTCCGGACCTGTTCAGGCAAGGCCTATTCCCTGTGCCGCAACAACTTCTGTTGATTGGTTTTGAACCAAGCTTGGGTTGTGGCACAGGGATTTTTTTTAGAATAAACCAGTAAGGGTATCTCAAGAACACTGACGTCGGCAAGTTGACAAAAACAAGTGAGGAAGTAGCGTGTAATCTCTTGTTACACAAGCTACTAAAATTTAACTTGCAACGACCTTCTTTTAATACACAATACTCAACCTTAATCACACCTGCTCATGAACAGTCTTCTAAAGGTTCTCGCCTTTTTGGCGCTGGCTAATTCGTTAACTGCGCAATGCCCACCTGTTTTATTGAATTGCCCCAACGTACCGCAAATGCTTTGCGACGAAACAACCAACAATGCCCAAATCTGGAACGAGTCGTATTGGTACGATCCGGCATATGAACTCCACGACTTGCCAGAAGGCGCCGCTGATCTGTCGATTACCGTACTCGATGCCTGTAAAACAGGACCCATTCTATTTAAGTACCGTTTATACCTCGACCTGGATGCAAATGGAAGTCAGGAAACCATTGTCGACAGCGATGAACTGCCCGGCTGGAATACCATCTATTTCAATAACGCCGCCGCCGACAGCCTTACTGGTGGCACCCCGCGCAATTTTGACGAACGCCCGGTATTGCCCGAACTTAAATACGGTTTTGCCCTGCAAACTACCACCAACGGCGATACCCTAACTGCCCGCGTCCGCTGGGCGACCCAGCAAAATCCGGCTAATTACACCCAACCCGAACTGCCGCTCGGAGCCACACACCGTATTGAATGGACAGTAGCGCAGGGCGCTGAAACCAGCACCTGTACCTGGGAATTCATGTTGGAAGATTGCAAAAAACCGGATGTGTTTTGCGTCAATGGACTGAATGTCAATATTATGCCAACGGCAATGGTCGTACTCTGGGATTCGGACTTTCTGAATAATATAGTCGATAATATTGCCCCGGCAAACCAGTTGATAACCGGTGTCCGGGTATCGGGCGCCGGCACCGGCTTCCCGCTTAATCCCGACGGCACCCCGCAGAAATATGTGGTTTTTGATTGCAATACGTTAGGTGAGAACTTAATTGAACTGTGGGCATTCGACAAAGCCGGTAATGCAGGTTATTGTGAGGCATACGTTGTTATTCAAGATAACAATAGTAACTGCCAACCTGTAGGTAATGCACCTCTGGCTTGCGTGACCTTCCACTGCGACGGCCAGCCGATGGATGAGGTTTTCATGGATATCAAGGGAAACAACCCGGCTTTGCCGCCAATTACCTTTTTTCCACCCTATCTCAACCAGACCGGCGTAGACGGATGCTGGAATCCAACCAGCCTGAGCATTCCTTTTTTGGCAGATTACACCCTGGCGCCTTCACTGGACAACAACCATCTCAATGGGGTATCTACCTTTGACCTTATCCTGATCAACAAACACATCCTGGGTACTGAACCACTCAACAATCCGTACAAATACCTGGCTGCCGATGCCAATAACAGCCGATCGGTAACCACATTCGATATTATCGAATTGCGCAAACTGATTCTCGGCGTCTACCAGGAACTACCCAACAATACATCCTGGCGCTTTGTGCCGAAAGACTATGTCTTCCCCAGCCCGCAAAATCCCTTTCAGCAGGTTATTCCTGCCTCAGTATTCCTCTCTGCAGCCTTGCAAGGGCCAATCGAATTTCTTGGAGTAAAAGTCGGCGACGTCAACTGCAACGCCGTAGCGCACAGCTTTGCCGCGCCTCCCGATGATCGGGCTGTTACTGCGTTGGCTTTGCCTGATGCTCCGCTGGCAGCAGGCCAACTGCTTGAAACAGAACTATATCTTCCTATGGAAACTGCGTGGCAGGGTTTGCAGTTTGCACTGGAATTTGATCCGGAAAAAATTGCCCTCGAAGAGGTGCTGCCCGCTGGGCTCCCTAATCTCGATGCATCGAATTTTGCCCAACCCAAACCAGGGGTGCTTACCTTCAGTTGGTTTGACGTCGAAGCCCGGCAATTGCCAACCGGCACACCCGTTTTAAAACTGCGCTGGCGCGCAAAAACTGCATTACAACTATCAGAAGCAGTGTGGCTGGCGCCTAAACAACTCCATCCGGAAGCCTACACCCAATCTGGCGAATCCCAAACGGTTCAATTGCTTTTCGGGAATCCGGCAAATCGGACTGAAACAGCCATTTTTAACCCACAGCCCAACCCGACTGGAGCAGGTGCCCGCATTGCCGTACAGGTATCTGATATTTCTTCCAATACAACCTTGGAATTGTTTGACCTGAATGGTCGTCGGGTTTATCAAAATCAAATGAATTTGCCGGAAGGACTTAACTGGCTGGATTTGCCGGCAGATGCAATGCCGCTTGCCGGTGTTTATGTGTGGCGGGTGCAAGCCGGCAAAGCGATTGCTTCGGGGCGGTTGGTGCGATTTTAACTTCTTCTTAGCCCAGGCCTCTTCTTAGCCCAGGCCTTAAGGCCTGGGCTAAGAAGAGGGAATCTCCATCCGAATTCGACGCTCGGCAGGCAGGTAGTTATTCCAGCGGCCGGGAACGACTTTCAACCAACCCAAATTCAGCCCCCGGTATCGTGCCAGTGCCCACCCTTTTGCCGGGGCGCCGGCTGGCAGATCAAAAATTTCTTTTTTCAAAAAACGCAAGGCCTGCTCCCGATTGAATTCGATCCCGGGCAGAGTCGGGGCACAATTGCTGCTCAGGGCCAGGGCGTGACCCGGAATAAAATCCCGGCCTTTGAACGTGCCGGCATACAGCCCGAACCACTTGTTTTTCAAAAACTTGTCGAGTACGCGAAAGTCCGGTTCCAGGGCTTCCGGAAAAGCCAGGATTTCACCGGCGGGTGTTTGGAAAAATACCAGAGATGCATCGGGATGGAACCAGGGCGCCAATTCCGGCACTAGTTTTTTAGGCAAAGCCTGCAAACTGCGAAACTGGGGCGAAGCGCCATGGTTGCGCACTGAGCCTGCTTTTTTTCGAAGTAAGCTGATAAAAAAACCTTCACCCAGCAGCCTGTGCGGAAAAAACTGGTAGCCCTGTGCACTTTCCGCAATGCCACATTCAGGAGAAAGGGAAAGCCGAACCAGGTCCAGCGAATACTCCCGGCATAGCCAGGCCACATTGTCGTCGTTTTCCTGTGCATTGTAAGTACAGGTAGAGTACACCAGCAGGCCTCCGGGTTTCAACGCCTCAACAGCGTTACTGAGAATTCGTTTTTGCCGTGCTGCGCATAGCCCTACCTGCTCCGGCGACCATTCCCGGGCAGCATCCGGGTCCTTGCGAAATAAACCCTCTCCACTACAAGGGGCGTCCGTTACCACCACATCAAACCAATCCGCCAATTGCGCAAATTCTTCTGCTTCCGCACTCGTCACAGCGGTGCGCGGATCACCCCAACGCTCCAGGTTTTCACGAAGTGGGCTTACTCGCGACCGGATTACCTCATTGGAAACCACCAGGCTATCAGGCAGAGCATCAAGCAATAAGGTGCTTTTGCCTCCCGGAGCAGCACACAGGTCGAGCACCTTCAGTGGAGCGCCTGAAGGAAGTGCCTGGCGCAAGGCTTCCCGTAAAAACATGGACGACGCTTCCTGCACATAATACGCCCCGGCATGCAAAAGCGGGTCAAGCGTGAAAACCGGCCGCTCATGCAAATACCGGCCATTCGGATGCCAGGGCACAGGCTTTGATGCGGCAAACAGTGGCTCATCACCGGTGGGATTTTTAGCCGGATTTTCCCGAATACTAACGGGCGCGGGCTCCTGAAGCGCCATGCTGAATGCGGTAAATTCAGCGCCCAGCAACTGTTGCATTTGTTGCTCAAAAGCGGGTGGGAGTGTAGTTGTCATTGATGTTAAAATAGCGGACAGCGTAAAAGTACCAAGGCGCGCGCATATTTAACCGTATCGCTGTACTATCCAAATAACGTCCATTGTCATTGTCGGGACAATGAGCGGGCAAAAAACCGTGAAAACCGGAAAAACCAAATAAATCGTATCTATTTTTACGGCGTTCAACAGAATTCAGCGCTCGTCTACTTACGGAGATAATAACTATGAAAGCAGATATCGCCTTGCTGGCTATCATACAGCAAATCAATCAAGTCATCAAGCAATTAATTGCGGAGGACTATCAAAGGCAATTGGCAGAATTTGAAGGCAATACCTTGGGGCAGCACTTCCGGCACATTCTGGAATTTTTTCAATGCCTGGAAGACGGTGTCAAGTCAGGCACGGTAGATTATGCCGCCCGCAACCGGAATCCGACTTACGAAAGCCGCCCGGATATAGCAACTGCCGCTTTTGAAGCATTTGCGCATGCGCTTCCAACCTTTGATATGCAGGCGCCGGTATTGGTTCGGGCAGAGTTTGGCAGCGATGAGCGCCCTTGCTACGAAAGCACAGTCGGGCGCGAATTGCTGTTTGTGTATGACCACGCGATCCATCACCTGGCCATTATCAAAATCGGGCTGGTGTGCCAGTTCCCTCAGGTGAAAGCGGCAAAGGATCTGGGTGTTTCACCATCAACAATCAAGGCCCGCACAAAAATGGAAAATTGAGACTGACACTTCAATTATTGGGGTGTGCAGACGGTCCAGATAAACGCACCACCGGAGTTCTCCGGGAGGTCTGTTTTTTCAAAATACATCTGAAAAGCCTGCCGAAAATCGTCTTTTTTGATCCAGCCCGTTGTTTCAGCGTAGTAATTTTTCCACTCAAAAGGCTCCAGGGACATATGCCCGCGAAAATCCAGTTCTTTCAGGCCATAGGCTTTGTACAGGCTTTCCTTGGCTGTCCAAAACACATGCATTAGGTCAAATTGTTCCTTGGGGCTGTATTGCTGCAGGAAAGCAGCCTCATCCGTATTCAGAAATTTACCAGCCAGCCGTGGCATTTTACTCACCAGAACCTGAATGTCACAACCACAAATCTGGTTTGCCAACATAGCGCCCACAGTGCCGTGTGAATGGCTAAGCGAGCAATGTAATTCCGGGCGGTGCAGGAAAAAGGGTTTGGCAAAAGCGTTTTTGCCTAAGGGCAACCGCACATTGGCGCCGGTGAGCAAATGCAATAGCCAGCGCCCAGCCAGCCATTCCAACCGACGAATTCCCTTGTACCGGTCGAGGTCGGCCGCCTCATCGGAAGTGAGGGGAAGGTCCTGACGAAAGTAGGTTTCATCTTCCGTGATTTGCCAGGTACCGAAGCGGAGCGCTTGCCCAGGCCTGGCACTTCCGTTGAACGCAATATGTCGGGTGAAAAGCAACGGCATAACCGCAAATATGCGGCAAAAAAACAGGAAACCCGAGGCCGTTTCATTAGTACTAATTTATGATTTTGGATTTACGAATTACGATTACAGTATCACGATAGTGTAAGTCTTTCATTACTCACAAAACAAAATAATCGTAAATCGGCATTCGTAAAATCGTAAATAATGCCTCATGAAACGACCTCGGGTATGCAATTAAGGTCAATCTCCCACCTTAACCAGTTTGCGCGACCAGTATTTACCCGCCGAACGCATTTCCAGGGTGTACAAGCCGTTGGGCAAACCGGTATGTGCATACAAAACCGAGTAGTCGCCCTGTGGCAACGTTTCCTTGTCATACCAGGTGTACACGGTGTGTCCGTAAGCGTTGATCAAACGCAGACTGATTGGTCCGGGGGCAGGCACTGCAAACTGAATACGCAGTTTTGACCGGAATGGATTCGGAAAGGCTTCCAAATTGACGGAATTCACCGGCAAATGTTTGCTGGTTTGGCCATTTTGCGTCCGGTCGCTGGAGTTCCCGGAGCCCATTAGCGCCATGACTGAACCCGGACAAGGGTCAATATACGCGTGAAAATTATCGCCGCTGGCAAAGCCCGGTTTGAGCAATACGGCATGCCCGGCTTCGTAAACGACCGGCGCACCGTTGGATGGCGCAATTTCACAATCGGACCGGATGTCGTTGAATGCATCGAGGAAATAGGGTAGGCCAAACACGTGCACAAAATCCTGCACCGGGCAATCCACTTCGATGTCGTAGCCCAGTCCATCGGCGCTGTACACACCCACAGCGTTCCAGGCGCGGGCGCATTGCAGCACCTCGTTCGAACAGTCGCCGAAGAGATCGATGGCAGCCTGAATGGAGCCCCATTTAGCATCGTCATAACCGGAGCCGCTGTTCAGGTAAACGCTCAGACTGCGATAGGCAATGTTGGCAGCATTGGTGGAGCCGATGCCCTGCACATTGTAAAAATCGCCGTTGTCGTTGATGCCGCTGCCACCGTCAGACAACAGGTAAAACCAGAAGTTTTGCACGCCGCTGTTGGTATGCACACCACACTGGTCGTTGGTGCCATCGCAGGTGCCGGACGTGGAAACCCAGTTTGTGCCCTGGTAGGTGTCGGGGTCATTTTTATCGTTTGGATTAGTCATGTTCCGAATGTAGCCGCGGTTGGCGCCAACCAGCCAGTCTTGTGCGCCTGTGGTAAACAACTCCACCATTTCACCGAAAATATCGCTGAACGATTCGTTGAGCGCACCGGATTCTGCGGAATACACCAGGTCGGCCTCATTCGAAGTGACCGCGTGGGTGAATTCATGCCCGATGATGTCAATCGTATTCCAGTCGTCGGTGACCGATCCGTCGGTGCCATTGTCTCCAAAGCGGAAGATTTGCTGACTGGGACTCCAACTAGCGTTACTCCAGTTGCGCACACCATTGTTGCCGATGAAGCCGGCCTGGTTGTAGCCGTTAATATTGGCGCCACCGTTGTCGTAGCTGTCGCGGCCGTGCTGGTTCAAATAATACTGCCAGGATTGGGTAAGGCAGTAAAATGTTTGCACCGCAGATTGCTGGGCCATCGTAGTCCAGTTGTTGTCGGCGTCGGCGTATTCCGTGGAAAATGCCGTAGACGATGAATCCTGGGCATTGAACACATGGATATTCGGTGACTGGCAGTCGTCGAGCAGAATGAAATTGCTGCCCGACTGGCTGGTGTTGATGTTTTGCGTGCCGTGCCAGGTTGTATTCCCGGATCCCGGGTCGCAGTGGATGTCCAACGGGTACCGTTTCAGCAAACCATAGGTGGCCGCGTCCAGATAGATGCATTCAGACAAACCGTCGGCCGTACTGATGTCGAATTTCCAGGCCAACCGGAATTCCTCCCCGGCAACGACCTGCAACCAAACCAGTTCGCCTTTTGGGTAAAAGCTGGCCTCCCGGTTATTGGTACGTTCCTTCAACGCTTCCTCGGTTTTTTTATCCAGCCAGAGGTAGTTTTTCGTCGGAACCAGTTCCAGGGCATACTGCAAGGCTTTTTCTTCAGCCACGGCGGCTGGCGGTTCTTCCGCTTTAAAAGCGGGCAAAATCCGGCCATTGGCCGTTGCAACGCGGCCTTGCTGTTCGTGGAGGGTATACAATGCGCCTTCGATGCGGTAGCCCCGGTAAAATTGTTGGTATCGGTAGTGGGTCATGCCCAGATCGTCGGTGTTGGTCCGGAGGAGCCGGAATTCGTCGCGGGCAACCGTGCCGAGTGCGGCTTTGCAATCGGTAAAAAAGTCGCGGGCGGAGATTTTGAGCTCATCGCGCACCTTCAGACCGCGCAGGGTACTGCCCGGTTTTGCCAGCCGGTTCCAGGCCAGCATTTGCGTGCTGTCGCCGAGCGTTTGACCGTACACCGCTGCGTGTTGCCCGGCTGCGCACAGCGCGAGCAGAAAGATCCATTTTTTCATGGCTTGAGTGTTTTTTGCGGTGAACAGTTGGTTAATGCTGAGACGTTTGGCGAGCAACTTTTAGTGCGTCGATCTCTTTTTGCTGCGCAATCAGCAGGAGGGTCAGTTCCTCTACTTTTTGCAAGAGCACGCGGTTCATTTCGCCGAGTTCAATACCGCCGTTTTGAGCAACTTCAGCCGCGGAAGGCACGCCGGGTAAGTGTTTGTTTTTTGCATAAAATCTGCCCACTCGGTCAGGTCGGGTGTGGTGTAATCCGATTCGAACACATAGTCGGGCCAGTTGGCCTGCAGTGCCACTTTAACTTCGGTGGCGATTGCACTGCCATTCACGTACAACATGTAAACTACCCGGGGTGGAGGGCGGATTGCCAACGATCATACGGCCGTCTACACGGGCGTCCAAGGCAATGTGTGCCGATTCGTTCACCGCAAGGTCACCGCCAACATTAGCGTTGTTGACAACCACAATGGTGTTTCCTACGGTCGCGTTGCCGCTTACGCCCAGGTTGCCGCCGATGGAAGCGTTACTTCCGGTTGCCAGCGTGCCGTTCAGCGTGGAGTTTCCGTTCACCTGGAGGTCGCTGCTGATCGTTGCATCGCCACCCAGGCGGGTGTTGCCGTTCACGTCGAGTTTGGCTGTCGGCGTGGTCGTTGCGATCCCGACGTTGGTGCCGTCATCCCAGAGCTGGCTGTCGCCGAGCGCGCTGGGCGCCGTGAATTTGGCGATGCGGTTTGGCGTGCCGTTGATGTCTTCGCTGGTGAGCAGTTTGCTCCAGTTGGCGCCGATCCAGTCGGCAGCATTTCCGGATTTGCGGCGGTTCCAGATGCCGTCGTCGCCAAAGAACAACTGGTGGTCTAGGCTGGTGCCACCGGGTGCGAGCGAGAGCAGGCCGCCCTGTGGGTTGAGGCTGGGTGGGAGCGCCAGGCCGCCGGTGAGTGCCGAGCGGTTTTTCCGTTCGAAATAGGCCTCGTCGATGTAGGTGTTCGGCGCATCATTCGTGGACGCGTTGTCGTCGAAGTGAATGCGACCGAAAAAATCGCCGGTAGTGTGCGTGTTGCCGACCGTGTGCAAGTTGAAAGCCGGTGTGAGGGTGCCGATCCCGACCAGACCGTTGTCGGTGATCACCATGCGATCGAACGGGCCGGAAGCGCCGGTGCGAAAGATCAGGTTGGCCGGAACCACGCCGGGGCTGACCGGGCCGGTTGCAAAAGCGCGCATGGAAACGGCCGTTGGTACATTGTTGGTTTCCGTGAGGGCGTTAAACTTGATCTCACCCAACAGATCGCCTTGCACTACTGGTTCGGCGCCGAATGGGCCACTGTTGTGTTTGTACAGGATCAGTTCGGGTTTTGTGCCACTGACTTGCGCGAAGCTGTTTTGTGAAAATGCGCATACCATGCAAAGTACGAGCAGGAGGAGGATTGGAGAAGTAAGCTGTTTCATTGGTTAAAATTTAGAGGTTAACCCCCCACCTCCGGTGGGGGTATTTGAAAAAAACATACCCGGCAACCGCAAAAGCAACTGGTTAAAATCAATTTGCATGACCGGGTAACGCCACAAATTTTCAGGTCGCCGGATGTTTTTCTTTGGAAGCGCTTTGGAAATGGTTGGGAAATATTTTTGACATGCGACTATTCCTCTCAAACAGCAACCCCGCCAGGTGCCATGTTTACCTAAAACCAAAGCATCTATGCAAACCAGTGAATTCCCTATTTTCCAAACGCTGCTCAACGACGTACACACTAAAGCCTTTGGCGAACCCCTCTCCTTCCTGCCACACGGAAAAGCCCAGGCCCTCAGTTGGTTCATTGAAGAAACAACCGGCCAACTGTTGAGCTACAAAACGCTGAGCAACTACGTCAGCGCCATTCTCCAAAAAGAACCGGAAACCATCAATCCCACGACGACAACCCTGGCCATCCTGGTCCGCTATGTTCAGGGCGGACTGCGCGGAAACGACGGTGTGGTTTGGTACCAGTACCGGGGGCGGCAATTGCAACCGCAAAGATCCGCCGCTCAGTGCTGACCAGGCAAGACTGCTTTTTGCACAGCAGAAAATATCGACGAACCAAAAAAACTAGTGAAAAAAACAACGTGCGGTGTGACCGAAAAAATGCGGAAAGGTTCAGCGCATGTTTTTGGGGAAGCTTTCAACGTTCAATCCCGGTTATTGTCGGCGTATTTCCTGCACCCGTTCGGTCCAAAAATCGGCAAAACTCCGGCGCGGATGCTGGCACAGGTACACGGTGGTGCCCAACTCACGCGCAAAGGTATCCCGGACACTGCCCACTGCCCGGATGTCGGAGAAGATCGCCTGTACATCCTCACCCAGTTCGTCGTTGATGTAAATAAGGGTTTCCGCCTTGGTGTGTAACGGCATCCAGAGCCGGTAGGAGTCCGAAAAACTCACCGCAGGCGGCAAGTTGGCGCGGCGCCCGAAATAATCCACGGCGCCAGCCTGGCCATAGTTTTCACCGTAAATCAGGACCGGTGTTCCGGGCGGAACTTGTTGGTAAGCGCGGACGGCTGCCTGCCCAATTTCCGGCCAGCCCAACATGTCTGCAAAATCTTGTGGCAGGCTGTGGTGCCGCCCGTCTTCCCAGCGGGTAATGACATCAAAATGCAGTGTTTCCCGGGCCCATTGGCAATAGGTGGCCATTTTGGGCGGCGCAAACAAAGGAATAGCCAGCGGCGCCATGGGCAGGAGCAAGCCGATCATGACAACCGGCAACACAACCCGAACGGGCGTTTTGGTCGCAGTTTTTTCCCAAAAAACACCCCCGGCGGCCATCAGCACCGGGTAAATGCCCAGGCTGTAATAATGTTTTCCCTTTAACAGCAGCAACAGTGCAATAACACCTGCCGCGCCGTATAAAAAAATCCGGTGGTTCAAATTCCTGCTTTTCCACAGGAACCAAACGCCTGGCACCCACACGAGCAGGCCGGTAAAGTGCATGACCAGTTGGTCCGATAAAAAGTCGGCAGCCTGTACGTTGACCAATTGGGATGCCTGCAACGCCCGCATGTGACTGATCACCGGAAATCCGTTTGCCACTTGCCAGATCAGGTTGGGCGATATTACCAGCAAGGCCAGGCCTGCGGCAAAAAAGGTGTCACGCCGGATCAATAGTTTGCGCGCAGGCGTAAGTAACAGGGCAAGCGCCAGGGCCGCTATGAACAGCAGGATCAGGTATTTATTCAGAAAAAAAATGCCGAGGGCTACGCCGAAAATGAGCAGGTAAACGCGCCGGTTGGTATTGCGGTAGCGCAGGAACAGGTAGCAAAGTAAGGTCCAGCCCAAAATATCAAAAACAACCGGTTGGAACATCATGCTGGTCCGCAAAAAGGCCGGTGAAACAGCGGCTGTTAGCGCTGCGAGCAATTGCGCATAGCGTCCGCCGCCCAGTTCGCGGGCCAGCAAGCCGGTCAGTATGACGATTCCGCAGCCGCCCAATGTTGGTAATAAGCGCACGGCAAAAAGGGAGCCACCCAGCACTTCCTGAGCGACCCAGCCCAACCAACCAACCAGCGGTGGATTGGACCAATAACCCCAGTCGGGGTGTTGGCCCAGGGCCAGGTAAAGCAGCTCGTCGCGATGGAAGCCGTAAACGGTGTTTACATACAGGTGGGCGCATAGTTTGATTGCTGTTACCGCGAGTATGGCGGTCCAAAATACGGGTACCCGATTCGAAAGAGTCATGCGCAGGTGCTTATTGCCCAACTTCCTTCCAGCCAGGCGCAGGCATATCCATTGCCGGGTGGTTTCCGCCGAAGCGATAACCAACACCTAAGTTGATGGAATAATCGGCAAATGCGGCGTCACCGTGGCGTTGGCCGTTTGGATCGGCAAGGTCGTAGGTGCTTTTTGTACGGTTCCGGTAGATCGCAACCGGTACTGTGAGTGCGATGCTGAACCGGTTGTTCTGAAAATTTATGCCGGGCTCTGCAGCCACGATGTAGCCGGGCCGGCGGAAGCCATCGCTTTTGCCAATAAAATCTTGCGGCGGAATACCTTCAATCCGGCCGCCAAGGCTGATTGCCAGCGATTTTGTTGGCAGGAGCAAATAGTTCAATCCCAATCTTGCCAGGTATTGATCGGCAACGGAGTGGTAGGCAATGAGCGGGTCCGTATTGTCCAGGGTGCCGCGGGTCAGGGTGTTGTTGGTATTTCTTGGGTTGGACAGGTAAAAACCGTTGGCGTACAGCGTGGCCCGGGGTGTAAGGCTGGCATATGCCTGCAGTTCAATGGTGAAGCCGATGCCACCGTCGCCCAGTTGGATCGACTGGTCTACAGCCCGAATGGTTGTAGAGTCGGAGCCATCGACCGTGCTGCGTTTGTGAAAGGCGTCTTGCACATTGGAATTGCCGGTTGGCAATTTTATCCCGGCGCCCAATGCAATATTGTAGGTAGAGTGCTGCTCCGGATTAAACAGCCAGTAGCTGGCAGCCAGGCGCAAGTCGCCGATCCCCCGGCTGTTGGTGTGGAAGCGTTTTTGCTCCGGGTTGGCCGTGGAGGAGTTGCCGTAGTGTTCGTACAGGGAAGAGCGGTCGTAAAAAATGATGGGCAGATTGGCGGCCAGACTCAGGCGGTTAGTCAGGCTGTAAGCAAGGCCGAGGTCGGCAATATGTGCGATATTGATGACTTCGGTGCCCATTTCCACGCGATTCATTTCTTCGTGGTCACCCCTGAAATGCCTGAAAGAGCGGAAATAGCGGTAGTTGAGGTTGGCTTGCCATTCTCCTTTTGCGAGCAAAGTGGTAGCCGAGGCTGCACCGCAACCACCGACCTGGCGGATAGCCACGCAACCCTGAGCGCTGATTTGGGAGTGAAGAAAGAGGGCGAAAATGCCTGAAAAAAGACAAAGGTGTAAGGTGTTTTTCATGATACGACGGGTAGTTAGTGAAAAGGGTTTACAAAGGTACCAAATGCCCCAATAAAACTTAAAACAGCCAGGTTAAACCGAACAGGCTTTGGTTTTAATAGAGGCAGCATCAAAAGATGGAATTTTGAAATGCTTGCCGTAGATTGTTTTTACACCACGGAGCCACGGAGGGCACAGAGAATCATTCTCCGTGCCCTCCGTGGCTCCGTGGTGTAAAATTAAAACTTAAACCTTGTCTGGATTCCTAGTTTTCCACGAAGTACATGTCAATCTCGCCCTTGTTTTTGGCGGGTATTTTACCGCGGTATTGGCAGGGGAAATATTGTTTGATGACTTTATGCACTTCGCCAGAAATATTGATTTTACCGCCCTCACCGGCCGATTCGATCCGGGATGCGATATTCACCGTGTCGCCCCAAATATCAAAGGCAAACTTTCTGGAGCCTACCACACCGGCAACTACGGGTCCGGTATGAATGCCGATGCGGGCTTCAAAAATCGGTTGGTTTCGTTTGCTGCGTTCCAGGTTCCATTGGGTCAGCCAGGATTGCATTTCCTGAGCGGCTTTCACCATATCGTGCAATTGACTGTCGCCGTCGTTGATCAGGCCTCCGGCGGCCATGTAGGCATCGCCGATGGTTTTGATCTTTTCCAGTTTGTACTTGGCTATGATATCATCAAAAGCACGAAAACAGGTGTCTAATTCAGTTACCAGTTGTTGTGGCGAAAGGACTTCAGCAATTTTACTGAAGCCGACAAAATCAGCGAAGAGTACCCCTACATCATCAAAATAGCGGGCGCTGGTGCTGCCGTTTTTCTTCAGTTCTTCGGCCACAAGTGCAGGCAAAATATTGAGCAGGAGATCTTCCGAGCGCTTTTGTTCCGAGCGGATAATTTTGTTCTTTTCACGCAACAGGTGTGCATTTTGCCGAGCCCGATAATAGCTGAATGCAGCGCCTCCTGCAAGCATGATCATAGCGACCATGGCAGCCAGGTAGAAATTACGTTTGCTTTCGGATTCGCGTAAGGCAAGTTCGGCATTTGTTACGTTGAGCGCATCCAGGTTGCTGCGATATTCGAGCGAGTCGAGTTTGTTCCGGTGTTGCATGAGCAGGAGCGCTGCTTTCATCTGATTTTCAGTCATCTGATCGATGAAAGCCTCTTGTTGTTTCAGCTCGGCCTGGAGTTGCTGGCGTTCTTTTTCGTAGTTGAGGCGTTGCAGCGTAGAGCTTTCCTGGGTTTTTTGTTGTACCAGCAACTGATCGGTGATTACCGACAGTTCTTCCTGCAATTCCTGCCGTGTGAGTGGTTTTTCCAGTGCAATACTTGGATTGCTGGGCAGGGCTTCGATCAGATTCTTCGCGCGATTGATTTCCATGTCAATCTCAGCCAGCTCATCCTTGCGATCGTATTTTTCCGCCAATGTTCGCAGCGACTCCAAATTGTCAAGATACAACTGCTTATTGGGGCGACTCATTTTTTTGAGCAGTTGATTGCTTTCCCGGAATTTGGCTGCAGCGCGGTCTTTACCGAACAATCCGCGTTTGCCGGTAATAGCTAAAATTTTTCCTTCCTGGTTGAGTGTGATCGCCTCATAACTGTTGCGTTTCATCCGTCCTGCCAGGTCTGTGCCATCTTCGGCATACTTGAGTGCCTTGTCGTAATCGCCTGCTGCAATGTATGCTTCGGAAAGTTCGACAAAGGTTTCAATCCGTTCAACGCCTGCAACGGAGCGCAATTTTGATTCAAGATCCTGAATTTGGGCATTTTGCGCGATGCCAAACAATGGCAACAGTAGGCCCAGGGTAGTCAAAAAAACGTTTAGTATTGCTTTCATTTTAAAACCAAAATGGTCTTTTTACAAGAGGTTAGGCAAAGATAAAGCCAAACTTTAGACTTTTACAGCATGCTCACACCCGCCGACCGGCAATTTATTCAGGATCACCTGCAAGATGACCTGCACCGGCTTTTGCTTTCAGCCAGCCGGTATCCCGATGTTCAGGTGCCGGTAGCGGTGGCGCAGATCGAGGCGTTTCGGAAAATCCGGGAAAAAGTTCCTTCCTGGTTTCGCTTCGATCTGATTATGCCGCCGGTACGCTCGGTGGAGCAAGCGTCGTCCGAAGAAACTGCCCGGTTCAAGACCGGGTTGTTTTCCGGAAATTCCATGGCCGACCTTACAGGAGGCATGGGTATCGACAGCTGGTTTTTCTCCCGGCAATTTAACCAGGTGGTGTATGTCGAACAACAACCCCAGTTGGTTGAAAACGCCCGGCACAACTTTGACGTATTGGAGGCCCGGAATATCAACGTCCTTGCGGCAGATTCTGCATTTTTTTTAAAACAGACCGATCTGCATTTCGACCTGATCTACCTCGACCCGGGCCGGCGCCACGAACTTAAAGGCAAGGTGTTTCAGTTGGCAGATTGTGCGCCTAATATCCTGGAAATCAAAACAGAACTACTAAATACGAGTGATCGCGTTTTGCTGAAAACAGCCCCTATGCTCGATATATTCCAGGCGGTAGAGCAGATCGGTTTGGTAAGCCGGATTTGGGTAGTCTCAGTGGCAGGGGAGTGTAAGGAAGTACTGTATTTGTTGGAAAAAAAGGCTCCGGCAACTGATGAAATCCCGATTGAGGTAGTTTGTCTGGGTGGCGGGGCGCCCGGTTTTCAATTTACCCGCGCGGAAGAACAGGCTGCACAACCGGCCTTTTCCATGCCGCAGCAATTTGTTTACGAACCCGATGCGGCGGTGCTCAAAGCCGGGGCTTTTAAAAGTTTTGCTATGCGGTTTGGTTTGGCAAAACTGCATCCGAATACGCATTTGTACACCAGCCAAACCCTTGTGCCCAATGTGCCTGGCCGGGCGTTTCACGTAGAGGCTGTACTGAAATACGATCGGAAGGCACTGCACGAAGTCCTTCCGGATGGGCAGGCGAATCTGGCGACCCGGAATTTTCCGGATTCCGTTGTGCAAATGCGCAAAAAACTGGGGGTTCGGGATGGGGGCGATTATTATGTTTTTGGGGTGACGGATTACACTGATCGAAAAATTCTGCTCCTCTGTCGCCGTGTGCTTGACAAAACCACCTAAAGGTTAACACATTTGCCGCACAAGTTTTGTCAAAACGTTAAAGTGAAAAACCTTGAAAATAAGGACAGTGCATCCGCCGTCTATTGTTTCGCTGCTCCGGTTTGCCACAAAACTACCTTCTATGCGATCCTCCCAGTTTGTGGGTTTTTTAATGTCTTGTTTCCTGGCCATTTTGAGTCAGACCACACTTGTGGGCCAAGCGGTTGACTTGCGGCAAGACCTCGCCTTTTTTCGGGCCAAAATCCCGGAGTTCCAGTTATGGCTCCGTCAAAACCAATTGGATCACATCATTTACGCGGATAGCGTGGCTGTCACCCCACAGAAAACTACCCTGTTTTTAATGGCGTCGTACAAGGGCCTTCGCGTATGCGACTCCTTGCAATGTGCCTGGGAACGCCTCCAGTTGGAAAACCGCCGCCAACATGGCCAGTTTTTTCACGAACGGCTGTTGCACAAATGGGCATTTCTGGCCGAAGTGCACGAAGAGCAGGCAGAGGTGGTGGTGCGCTGCCATGACCCGGCGCACTTTATCGCCCGAATCAACAGCCGCAACGGGTATATGCCTGTTGATGGCAGAAGTATCCGCGCCGGTGCGGTGGTGGATGTACGTATGCCGGTTTCTTTGCAAGGCGTTAATATTGGCGACAACACGGCAATTATTCCGGGAAAATCGGTCAAGGTTGTTTGTACCAACGCACGCCGTTATCTGGCAAACACCTACAAGTCAAAAGGGACGCCCATCCTGTGGAAAGCCCGGGTTGATAGTTCCTACACCACGGTGGATGAATTTGTTCTGGAAGTAACCCATTTAAACTACGAAATCTGCCCCGACGGCTTTTTTGAATACCACCGGATCTATGTCAAAGGCCTGCAAAAAGGGCCGGATGTGGAGCTTTCCTGGGAATTTCAGGGGAAATATGGCAGTGGAATAATATTTCCTCCCCGGAAAAACGACTATAAGGACATGGAAACGCGTTATAAGAACAATCTGGAAATTTACCAGAGGCATTTATTTAAAAAATTATTGGATTATCTTCGCCAATGACGAGCACAACTCAGGCTATGGCAGCAACACAAGCCACGACAACGACAAAATCCAAGGTTGAAGCGAGCAGTACTTCAACTGCAACCACGCTATCGCCTCGCGCCCGAATCGCCCGGCAAATACTGATCTACCACTTTATTTTGATTGGAATTTCCTGTGTGTATTACCTCTTGCGCGGCTTCGACTTTGAGGAATTTACTTCCCTGATGGGTATTTTGGCTCCCGTTACCGCAATGTATGGCGGCGCCGTATTCCGGTATATCGGCCGGAGCATTACCGAGCCCAACCTGAATGGGAAAAACAGCCAGCCAATCAACAATATGGTACGCTGGTTGGTAAACGGGCATTTCGTAACGGTCATGCTGTTGATCTCACTCAAAGCCCTGGCGCCCAACATTCTCAATTTTCAGGATATGACCATGTTCCTGACATTGGTCGAGTCCGCATTGGGTGTTTACATGGGAAATATTATTCTCGCCCTGTTTGAGCCGGAGGCTAAAAAAAGTGATAAGTAACCCTTCGCAAGTTGCCGGTTAAGGTTATTTGAAGCGGGCTTTTTAAGCAGGCGCTCCCACTTGAATTGATGCTATCAGCGACTCAAAAAGTCCCAACCCATCCGTATTGCCCAGCACCGCTTCCGCAGCGCGTTCCGGGTGCGGCATCATGCCGAAAACATTGCGTTTTTCATTGCAAATACCGGCTATGTTGCGCGTGGCTCCGTTCGGATTGGCTGCGGCCGTAACTGTCCCGTCCGGGCTGCAATACCGAAACAAGACCTGATCGTTTGCTTCCAGCGCGTCCAGCGTTTTGGCATCGGCAAAAAATCGACCCTCCGCATGTGCAATCGGGATCTTGAGTGGCCGGTCCAGGTCAAGCCCGGAAGTTATGGGCGAGTTGTTGGTCACTGTTTTCAACCACACATTACTGCAATTGAACTGCTGGCTGTCGTTGTGCAACAAAATGCCGGGTAGCAAATGCGATTCACACAGAATTTGAAACCCGTTGCAGACGCCAAAAACATAGCCACCGGACGCAGCAAAGGCTTTCACGGCTTTCATAATAGGCGAAAATTGCGCAATTGCGCCAGCACGGACGTAATCGCCGTACGAAAAACCGCCGGGCAAAACCACACAATCCAGTTCCGGCAATTCCGTGTTTTTATGCCAGAGTTTGACGACTTCCTGGCCCATCACGTCGCCCAGAACGTGTACCATGTCGTCGTCACAATTGGAACCGGGAAAAACTACTACACCGAATTTCATAAAACCTGAATTAATACATGCGCATACCTGCCCTAGGGGCTGGTTTAAGCGTCAGCTAAGTTTTGGATAAAATTGAATATAAAACATAATGGCTAAAAGCCCCAGATGAAGCAAATCAACCAAACTGGAATTTCGGATAGATTGCCCTAAAAGTGCGAGAAAAATGCCCACGGCAGGCAACGCCATAAAGGCATATTCAAGCCGGATCTCCGGATGGATTATTGTAGTGCCGATTGACACCAAAACAACCCAATACAAGATGGATATATATTTTTTTACCTGGATTAACTTGCGAAAATAATACACATTATAACCCAACATACCCACAAGTAGCAGGCTGCATAAAAACAGCATTTTCAACGTGTTGTAAAAATTCCAGGTAAATTGAAATGCCGGAGTATGCAGCCACCGCGTAAACTGTGTATGCAAAAACTCGATGCCTTGGTCATTCCAGAAATAAAGGGTAAACGTGAGAAATACCGGGACAAAAATGCCGGTAAAAAATACAAGTTGTTTTTGAATGGAAAGCGCCCGTAAATTCAATAACCCAAGGTAGGCAACAGGTAGTAGCCAAACTGCCGGCGGATAAAACAATGTTGCCACGGTGATCCAGAATGCACTGTTAAATGCAGATCCCAGAATCATATTTTGTTTGTAAACGCCAAATATGTTCCACAGTGCGAAAGGGATAAACGAAACGGCAACCAGTGTAGGGCTTAAAAAAAGAAAATCAGGAATACAAGATGCCGCAAAACCGTAAAATGCGGCGGGATACCAATTGCGATTGTCCAGTATTCTGTGTTGATCAACCAGCCAGTTGATCGACAAGGCCTGTATGTAAACGAGTATTGCTGCTACGATGGCCGAATAGCCGGGGATCAACTGAAGGTGCCCCAACAAATCCCAATATAACAACCCGCCGTCGTCTATGCTTGTTTCCGTTGGAGCGACCCAGCCGAGTATTGCAGGCAGCCGGAGCAGGGCTATGTACACCGCCAGAATGAATGCCGTAGTTGAATGGTTGTTGCGAAAAAAGGCTAACATGTAGTGGAATTGGTTTGTCCCGACCACATAAAACATTGGTTCAAAATCTACAGCGTTTTATGTGGCCGGGACAAATATTGTGGCGAAGTTCCGCAAATCAATACAAAGACCAAAAGAGAAGCTGAAAAACCTGCTTTATGGGCTGTCGACGTGCACCAACTTCAGCGTTTTCAGCTGGCCATTTGACAACCGAACGACTACCCAATACACGCCCGCAGGCCAGCTTCCCATTTCTAAAAGAATCTGATGCGTCATTCGCTTTTCCGGTTGCGCCATTCCCCAAACCAGGCTGCCGTTTCGGTCATACACTTGCAGGTTTATACTTTCAGGTTGGTTCAGGTCAAGTTGCAGGCGGGACCAATGGGTCGCCGGATTTGGCGCCAATAAAACGCGGGTAATGATATCTGGCTCCTTGTCTGCGGTAAATGTACCAACCGGAATATTCAACACCAACATGCAGCCATTGGCATCGGTGACGGTGACGCTGTAAGCACCCGGCTCCAGATTGGAAGCCACCGGGCCAGTTTGATTGCCGGAATTGCTGCTCCAGAGGATGTCGTAGGGCATCGTACCGCCGCTTGGGCTCAGCGTGATCGTCCAGCCACCAGCCAGCGAATCGGCAGCCCAGGTCGACATGAGGCCCGTCGCCGGCTGGTTGACTGCGAATGGGAAAAACACAAAACAACCGGCAGCATCCGAAACGGTGAGCATATAATTCCCTGCCGGGACATTCAGCAGGTTCAGGTTGCTGCCGCCATTGCTCCAGGCGTACTGATATCCGGGAGTTCCGCCGCTAATGGTGGGCAGTATGGCGCCCGAACTGTCGCCCCGGCAAAGTACATGCACAATTTCGGAAGCAAGCAGCGAAATGGGCGGGCTGAGCTGAACAATTTCATATTCCGAAGAAACCAGGGTGCAACCCAGATTGTCGGTAACCGTTAACTGATAATTTCCCGGTGGCAAGTTGGAAATGGAGGCCGTGGTAGCTGTATTGCTCCAGAGGTAGGTGTTTGGGGGTACGCCACCGGTAACATTCAGATTTATGGCGCCTTCATTTTGCCCACATTTGTCGGGGAGCAAATTGACCAACGTGATTTTCAATGCCGCTGCAGGTTCATGCACCACAGCCGGCGCCGATACTACGGTACAGCCCCGCACATCCGTCACGGTAAGCATGTAGATGTTGGCCGGAACCTGCTGGATATTTTGTTGAGTAGCGCCGTTGCTCCAGAGGTAATTGTACGGCGGTACGCCACCGGAAACATTGGCAGAAATAGCCCCCGTGGAATCGCCTTTGCAAATAATATTCACGATCTGGCTGATGTTCAACTGTAGCGGAGGCGCCTCCTCAATGTTAAATGCCGGAGAAACAGCGGTGCAGCCTGCGGCATCGGTAACGGTGACCCAATAGTCGCCACCGTTCAAGCCGAACGCAGTGTCGCGGGGTGCCGGTATTGCCGGATGCAGGCCAATTGGCGCCGACCAGGAAAACTGATAGGGCGGAGTGCCATTTGAAACCGACACCGCAATTTGCCCATCGGCAGCGCCACTGCAGGATACCGGTCGAATGCTAAGGGGCTCAAGCACAAAATTGACTGCCTGGTCTATAACCACCAGGTCAGTCAAAACCTGGGCACAGCCGGTGGCATCCAGCACGGTCACCGTATAGCTTGCTGCCGGTAAATTGAATATATTTTTTGTCGTGTCACCGGTGTTCCAGATATAATTATAGGGCGGAATACCTCCTCCAACAGTCAATTGCACCGTACCGGTCAGGGCGCCAAAACAGGGAATGTCTTCGATAGCAGCAGTAGCTGTCAGAGCTGGCGGCTCGCCCACAGTAACTGCTGGCAGTACCCCGACACATCCGTTCATATCCGTCACGGTAAGGCTATACATTCCAGCCGGAACCGCGGGCAGGTTTTGTGATGTGGCGCCATTACTCCATAAAAATTGATAAGGTGCGCTGCCGCCGGTGACGCGAACGGTCACACTGCCTGTTGGCTCTCCGGCGCAGAGTGCATTTTTTACAGTCAGTAATTGCACAGTCAGTGGCAATTCCGGTTCGGTGACGTAAAATGTATCGCGTATTGAACAGCCAAGCGAATCCGTTGCCTGCAAAATGTATGGCCCTGCAGCAATATTGCTGTGGGTCAGGCCGTCCGGAACGCCGTTCCAGGTGGCTGTTACAGGGCCCGTGGCGCCATTTACACTTACTTCAATCAGGCCGCTTGCATCGCCCTGGCAACCTACAGGCACAATATTGTCCAGTTCAACCGATAGCACTTGCGGTGCCGTCAAAATAATACTTGACGTGATCAGAATGCAGCCTTCGGCGTCGGTAATGCTGGCCTTGTAGGCGCCAATGCCCAGGTTTTCGATCCTGGAAGTTGTTCCATTGTTGTTCCAGTTAAATTGGAATGGCGGCTGACCACCACTCAGGATCAATTCAATAAAACCGTTTGTTGCTCCGATACAAGTTGGGTTTTCCTTCAGGGTAAATTCAATCTGGAGCGAACTGGGCTGCGTGATCACGCCCAGCCATTCGGCAGTACAACCGTTGGCATCAGTGACGGTGACCGCATATATTCCCGCCACTACATTGCCCAAACTTGCGGTGGTTGCCCCGGTGTTCCACAGGTATTGGTAGGGCATGGTGCCCCCCATTGCTTTGGCGCGCAAAAAGCCGCTCTTTTCACCAAAGCAACGCACGTTTGACAAGGAATCAGGCTGTACGGTCAGCATTTGCGGCTGCGTGATCTGGTAGCTTGGCGAAGCGAACATGCAATTGTTCGCATCCGTGATCGTACAACTATACATTCCAGCGCCCAACTGGGTCAGGTCTTCCGAAGTAGAATCGTTGGACCAAAGAAAACTATAGGGTGGGGTAGCGCCGAATATCGCCTGATCGATCGTGCCGTTTGACTCGCCAAAACAACGCACATTCTCCAGGGCATTTTGCACAATATCAATGGGCGGTGGTGAATTTACCTCCAGATTTGACAATACCTGGCTGCAATTGCCGTCGGTAATTGTCACACTGTACGAACCTGCGCCCAGGGAGTTGGCAGTAGATCCTGTTTGCTGATTGTTCCAGCTGAATACCGGGTTTTGCCCGCTTACTGCCAGTACGATAGACCCTGTCAGGGCATCCGGGCAAGCCGGGTGGATGATGGTATCCAGTGCCACATCCAGGCCGGGAGCGTTCAAAACAATCTGCGGCATCACCATTGAGCAACCGGCATTGGTCGCATCTGTCACCGTCACGCGGTAACTGCCCTGCGCCAAACCGTTGATCGTGCCTTCGGTTGTGATGCCGCCTGTATTGCCGCCCGGCCAGAAAAAACTATATGGCGGCGTACCGTTTAATGGTTTCAGTGTGATACTGCCGTCGTTGCCACCGCAGGTACTTACATTTTGCACCGAAACGATGGCTGTTTGGGTTACGTTATTCAAGGTGTGTACCTTGATGAGGTCTGTTCCGGTACACCCATTCGCATCAGAAACCGTCACGGTGTACGTTTGCGTCACATTCGGCGTATTTCCCGCCTGAACCGGAATATTTGGAAAATTTAGTCCGGTGCTCCAGGCATACGTAACCGGCGGTATACCGACGCCGGATTCAACCGCCTGCAATTGCAGGGATTTCCCCCGGCAAACATTTACGGAGTCGCCTTGCAAAATTTGGACTTCCGGACTCGGCAACACGGTGACTGTGACCGAGGCGGTTCCGGTACATCCAAATGCTGTCGTGCTTTGGATGTAGTAGATTTTGGTAAACCCGGGTTGTACCACCGGGCTGGGCAGTTGATTCCCTGCGGTCGGCGGTGTGGCGCTGTGGTAGGTCAAAACTCCACCTGCATTGACCGTATCAACCACCGGCAACGTAGCAAGGTCAAAGGTTTTGCCGTCGCAAATCGACGGTGTCGCTGCCAGGGCAAGCACCGGTTTGGGGTGCACGATCACCATCGCCGGAACCCGCATGCTGCTGCAACCGGCGCCAGGCCCGGTGAGTGAATCGGCCAGATAATACGTTTTGCTGGCCTGAAGTGCCGGAACCATCAGGGTATTTCCTGTGGCAACCGGGCTGCCTCCGGTTGGGTTTTCATACCAAAAATAATTGCCCGACGGCGTGCCGCTTGCTACCAGCATTGTTGTTGCCCCACTGCATATTTCAACGGTAGCCGGGGCAGTTGGCACAGGAATAGCATCGTCGTCGGCCATGCCATTACAGTTTTCATCTTTTTGATTGCAGAGAATTTCCGGGGCGCCCGGATAAACTTCGGGGTCGTTGTCGTCACAATCGCTGTCGATATCTACATAGCCGGGCGGCGCAACGGGGAAACAGGAAATTACCCGCACGTCGGGATCGCCGTAGGTATCCATGTCGGCATCGCGGTAAAAAATATAATCGGGTGTGTTGGCTTCCTGCGAGCCGTAAAAAGCCAGGTTGTCCATGGCGATATCGCCGTAAGCGCCGAAAGTACCGGTGGCGACAAACTGGAACAGCGCGATCTGGCCATCGTAAGCGCTCAAATCGACGTATTCCCGGAGCCAGTGCTTGCCGCGGTTGCCACTCCAGGATTTGAGGGTGATCCAGTTTTGACCGCCATCGGTGGAGGCTTGCAACGCCAGGCTGCTCATTTGCCCGATCCGCGTATTCATATACAAATCGAAGGAAAAATGGCAAACCTGAGTTGGCGGCGCTATCACGTCAATGCACAACGTGCGCAAAATGGCCGTTTTCCCAAAAGCGCCTGTCGGCGAACAACTGTTCCGGAAAAAAAGGTAATTGCCGGTTCCATCGGGAGCCGACGGCGGTCCGGCTACCGGAAAGGTCAGGCCAGGGCCGGTAGCCACTTTCCACTCGTAGTCATCACCCGGCACATTCTGCCAGATTCCCGGCAACGGACAGGGATCAGCACAGCCGCTCGGGCAAATGCCCAAGGTGTCCACGGTTTCAAGCAACGTGGCCGGACAATTGGTGAAAAAGGAAGCCTTAAACGAATTGGCACTCCAAATGCCGGGAGCACATTGCCGGCGGATATACACGTCGTACTGTTGAAGTGTTTGCAAACCGGAAAGCATAATCGGGCCGTTGGCCGGCTGTGGCAGGGAAATGACCATTCCGCCGGAACCGGCAGCACTTCCGGTTCCCGGGATAAACCCTGCCGGTCCGTATTCGATCAGCAAATTCGTACCGAGGGCATCTGCTTGCCAGGAAATAACCGCCGTAGTTTCCGTGACGTTGCTGGCTGTAACCCCGTTCACCAGGTCGCATCCAACCGGTGCAAATACCAGTTCAAACAAGCGCAATTTTCCTTTGTGGTCGGCTTTGTTGTCACAAATTTCAAGTTGCCAGATGCCAACCGGGTTCTGTCCGGTGTGCAGCCCTGCCAATGCTTCCACGGGTAGGTAATACCCGGTAATGTTATCGATTTCGGCTGCCGCACTGAGGGGCAGCCCCACACCGGCGTTGTCGGTGAGTTCGACAAACTGAGCGCAAACAACTCCCTGCGGATCGCCGATGTTCTGGTCGCCGGCATTGAGCCCGCCGATCAATTGGATGCGGGTACCGTCGGGGCCGCGCAACCACACCGTGAGGTCGGAGCGCCAGGCATGTTCGATCATAATGCGGACTCCTTGCAACAGCACATCAGTGCCGAGGGCATTGCCTGGGGCATCGTCCACATAGACCTCGAACACCTGGATCGAATTGCAAGAGGTATCCCGCAGGTCGAGGTTTAGCGGGCAAGGACGCGCGTTATTCAGGTCGGTGATAAACGAGCGCGGCGCCGACCATACGCTGATGGTCGTGTCGACATCGCAAATCGTGCGTACCTGAAAGCGATAATTCAACCCGGGTGTAAGTCCGGAAACATCAAAAGGCGGATCGGCATTGACGATATGCGTAGGGACACCCGTAAACGGTGCACTGCCACTCACCAGTTCGACCTCGTATTTGTCGCCGACATCCGACCAGGTTAACCGCGCTGTGGAGTCGGTTACCAGGTCGGCCTGGAGGAGTTCGGGGCGGGGGCAGACGGCCCCGGCACTTGCTGCCGACACCGAGGGGATCCCTTTCAAATTTTTCTTTTCAAATTTCAAATTTGCCTTTAACAGGAAGTCGCCGAATGCGGGAAGACTCCCGGATTTGAAATTTGAAATTTGAAATTTGAAATTGGAAAAGTCGGGCACCGTTTCGTTAAAGGGATGAACGTGGGGCCGGATTGGCGCCGCAGAAAATGCCAAAAACGGAACAGTCCCCAACAGGAAAAACAAGCAGAAAAGCCCGCGCAGGCGGGAAGCGAAATAGTATGTCATGGTGTTGGATTACGGTTTTGAAGGCGAAAAGATACTGCGGATTACGGGCCATCGCATTTTTGGGTGGCTTTGGGCCCGGATTGTTTGGCGAAAGTACGGGGAAATACAGATGTTGCCGTTTTTAGAATATTGCTTTTGCTTGTTGGTAACACTATCGGCAGTGCCGGCAGCCGCCTCGTTATTTTGGCAAAGCCCCGTTTTCCCTTCCCGTTTCTGGAAAAATAATCGGAAATTTGGCCTGTAGATGCCCAAACCAACGAGTGTTTGGAATTTTGAAATCAAATAAAGTCCGGAACTAGCCCGGTTTGCGGGCAATTGTTTCGACTACAGCCTAACCAATGTCAAAAAATATAGGATACCTATCGGGCCGTAAAGGTCTGGACGATAATCTGTTTGAAGCCCTCGGTCGTGCCGCCGAACAACAGGGCACCGTAACGCCGGAAGAGATGAAGCGCCTGGCAGAAGAGTTTCTGATCGGCGATGCCAATGTGTACGGCAGTGTTACCTTCTACGATTTTCTCCGCCCTGAAAACAAGGGCAAAAAAGTGTACGTCTGCAATGGCACTGCCTGTATGACTGCCGGTACCCAGGATGCGCTCCGGAAAAAGCTGGCCGGACAATTCCCCGCCAACGAGATCGGTGAAATGTGTTGCCTGGGCCGCTGTCATGAAAACCACGCCTTCCACTACGCCGGCAACAACTACTCCGGCGATGCGATTGACCAGATCGGCGCGATCAAATCAGACAAAAAAGAGCGCATGGATGCCTATCATGTTGGCTTTCACGGCACACCCGTGCTAACGGCGGCCTTCCCGAGCATGGAGACGTTCTACCAGGTACTGAAGGACAGCCTGAAAAAATCACCCGAAGCGCTGTTGGAAGAACTCAAAATATCTGGTTTGCGGGGCCGTGGTGGCGCAGGTTTCCCCATGGCGTTCAAACTGGAATCTTGCCGGAATACCCCCGGCGACACCAAATTCCTCGTCTGCAATGCCGACGAGGGCGATCCCGGTGCCTACTCCGACCGCTACATCATGGAACAACGCCCGCACAACCTGCTATTGGGCATGTTGCTTGGCGGCTACATGATGGGCGCTCGCATGGGGGTGTTATACATCCGCGGCGAATACCCCGAATCGATCCGAATTATGGAATCGGCCCTTGCCGCCGCCCGCGAAGCCGGTTACATTGGTGAAAACATCCTCGGTTCGGGTTTTTCCTTCGATTTTAAAGTGATCAAAGCCCAGGGCGCCTATATCTGCGGGGAAGAAACTGCTTTACTTGAATCGCTTGAAGGTCAGCGCCCTGAGGTACGCGTACGACCGCCGTACCCAACGCAGCAAGGCTTGTTCAACCAACCCACGGTGGTTAATAATGTGGAAACCCTCGCTTGCGTGCCGTTTGTGTTGCAGCACGGCGGGGCGACGTTTGCGGCCATTGGTCGCGGAAAATCCACCGGCACAAAACTGCTTTCACTCGACGGCCATTTCAAGCGGCCCGGCTTGTACGAGGTGGATATGGGGACTCCGCTGAAAACGGTGATCGAAGAGTTGGGCGGCGGCTTCCGGCACCCCATCAAAGCCATGCACATTGGCGGGCCGCTGGGTGGCCTGGTGCCCGTGCACAAGATTGACGACCTGACGGTGGATTTTGAATCCTTCCATCAAAACGGTTTCTTGCTGGGGCACGCCTCGGTCGTTTGCCTGCCGGAGGATTTTCCCATTGTAAAATATCTGGAGCACCTGTTCGAATTCACGGCGCATGAGAGCTGCGGCAAATGCTTCCCCTGCCGGCTGGGCTCCACGCGCGGCAAGGAATTGTTGCACAAGGCACAGACGGAGGGTTATAAAATTGACCGGGCGTTATTTGATGATCTGGTGGAAACGCTGGAGTTGGGGTCGCTCTGTGCCTTGGGTGGCGGGTTGCCTTTGCCGGTCAAGAATGCGCTGAGGTATTTTGAGGGGGAGTTGAAGGAGTATTTTCGGTGAGGGGTACTCGGGGTTGTGTCAAAAGGGTTACTCGCAAAAAATGCGACAAATTTTTCACCGCCAAGACGCAAAGGCGCAAAGAATGATTCTTCGCGACTTCGCGGTAAAAACGAACAATCTACGGCGGGAAATTTTTCCTAAAGACATTTGACACAACCCCGAGTATGAAGCCTCCCTAAGCAATTGCCATAACCAATGATTACAATTGAAAACCAATTAAAAATAAATGGAAATGAAAAACCTACTCCTGTTCTCATCGCTCCTCGCATTGACATTATTTCTTGTGCAGTGCCAACCTGCCCCAACGCCAAAGGACATTATCAACGATCAATTCCCGGAAGATCAGGCCGCGATTACCCTAATACTTGATGATATCTACAAAAGTGCACAGGCCAAGGATCTGGAAAAACTTGCTTCTTTTCATTTGTATGGCCCAAAATTTTCGGATTTTAAAGATGGTTTGCCAAGGGGCAATGCCGAACAAAATAAACAATCGGAACAGGCAGTTTTTTCGGCCGTTTCAAATCTCGAATACGATCTCCGCGATGTTAAAGTGGATGTATTTGGCGATGTAGCTGTTGCAACCTTTCACGGCTATTTCGAAGGCGATATGGGTGAAAATCATATCACGATGCAATTGCAAGGCACGCTGGTTTTTGCAAAAACCGATAAAACCTGGAAAATCGTACACGAACATTTTTCACCGCTTAACCCTGCCAACCCAATTTGATCAAAATCATAGATGCCTGGATTCGGACAACGGTTTTAGTAGAAAATGCTAGCTCCTCCTATCATGTTTAAGAAATAAAAGAGCTACCAATATTTAATTATCATGCTAAACTTTAAGAATATTATCTATGCCTTAAGTTGTCTGTCGTTCTCCATTGTGATTGGAGCGGCTGTGTATGAACACATGGCAGTCGTTCCCAAATGGAGCGCTGCGCCACCCGCATCGCTTTCAATGTTTCAGGGCGAATACGGGTTGGATCCAGGTTCCTTTTGGTCAATGATTCACCCCGTAACACTCGTACTTTTGATTATATCGCTTGCATTATTCTGGAAAACAAAAAGCAGACAAAATATAGCCGCCGCACTGGTTGGATATGCCATGCTGCTGGTAGTTACTGCTACCTATTTTGTGCCTGAATTGATGGCTATAATCAAATCCGAATATTTGGAAACAGTAGATGAAACATTGAAAGGGAAGGCCGATCTATGGGAAACGTTGAGTTTGGTCCGGTTGGCAATCCTTGTCATTTTATCCGTTGTGCTGAATATGGGTCTGACCCGGGTTAACCGGCCAGCATCCGATGCCAATATGTAATTATTGAATAGATACCCACCTTGCGCTTCCACGTCGCAGGGTGGGTAACTTGAAAAAAAACATACCACCACACAAGCATTCTACGCTATGGGTTCAGGAAAATTTGCCTACATAAACAACAAGCCCTACGACATCCGCGACGGCGAAACCATTCTCGCCTTTTTACGCCGCCACACCGGCAACCGTAAAGTAGTGCCCACACTCTGCGATGCTCCAAACCTCGACCCCTACGGGGCCTGCCGGGTATGCAGCGTCGATGTGGCGCTTTCCGCCGACGGGCCGGTGAAAACCGTAGCCTCTTGCCATACGCCGATGGTGCCGGACTACCATATTTTTCCGGATTCGCCGCGGGTGCAAAAACTCCGCAAAAACATCGTCGAACTGGTGCTCACAGACCACCCGCTCGACTGCCTGACCTGCGAGGTCAATGGCAACTGCGAGTTGCAGGATGTGGCCGCCGATGTGGGCATCCGCAAGGTGCGCTACCCGGAGGGTAAAAACCACCTCGACCGGCAAAAAGACCTTAGCCACCCGTACATGACCTCCGACCTGTCGAAATGTATCAACTGCGGTCGCTGTGTGCGTGCTTGCGACGAGGTGCAGGGCGAATTTGTGCTGAGCATGGCCGGCCGCGGTTTTGAAAGCCATATCGTAAAAGGCATCAACACCAGTTTTTTTGAGTCCGACTGTGTCAGTTGCGGTGCTTGTGCGCAGGCATGTCCGACTTCTGCCATTTCTGATATTTTCGAGTCTAAATCCGTTGTGGTTGATGAAAAAGTGCGCACCGTGTGCACCTACTGCGGTGTGGGCTGCAACCTGGAAGTAGCCGTCGACGCCGGAAAAGTCAAATCCATACAAGCGCCCTACGACGCCGAAGCCAACCAGGGCCATACCTGCCTGAAGGGGCGTTTTGCCTTTTCATTTTACGACCATCCCGATCGCATACGCACCCCGCTTATTCGCCGCAACGGCGTGCTCGAACCCGCCACCTGGGACGAGGCCTACGATTATGTCGCCGAAAAACTGAACGCGATCAAGGCCCAACACGGCCCGGATGCCATCGCCGGCATTTCTTCGGCACGTTGCACGAACGAGGAAAACTACCTCATGCAAAAATTTATGCGCGCCGTCATCGGTACCAACAACATCGACAGCTGCGCGCGGGTTTGTCACTCCCCGACGGCGCTGGGCATGCAGCGCACCTTTGGCACCGGCGCTGCCACCAACTCCATCATTGACCTGAAATACACCAAATGCATCATGGTAATC
Organism: Lewinellaceae bacterium; assembly: GCA_020636075.1. Taxonomy (GTDB): domain Bacteria; phylum Bacteroidota; class Bacteroidia; order Chitinophagales; family Saprospiraceae; genus M3007. The sequence continues at coordinate 321,197 of JACJYO010000007.1, forward strand.
GGCGCCAACCCGACCGATGCGCACCCCGTTACCGGCGCCAAGATCAAACAGCGCGCGATGAAAGGTGTCCCGATGATCGTGATCGACCCGCGGCGCACCGAGTTGGCCAGATACGCCACACACCATATCCAACTCCGTCCGGGTACCAATGTGGCTGTACTGCAAATGATGCTGTATTACATTCTCAGTGAAGGGTTGGAAGACAAGAAATTCATCGAAAGCCGCACCGAAGGCTACGACGGTTTCCGGGAGCAAATTCTAGGTCTGGATATTGATGCCCTGGAAAAAGTGAGTGGCGTCGACCGGAACCAAATCCGGGAAGTAGCCCGGCTGTATGCCGGATCGGAAGCGGCCATGTCGTTCCACGGCCTGGGTGTTACCGAGCATTCGCAAGGCACTTTGACAGTCATGTTGATCTCCGATTTGGCTATGGTAACCGGCAACATCGGCCGGCGTGGTGTAGGCGTAAACCCGTTGCGCGGCCAGAACAACGTGCAGGGTGCTGCCGATATGGGCTGTCAACCGCATCAGGGCGCCGGATACATGGCTGTGAACAACGAAAATTTCCACAGGCAGTACGAATCGTTTTATGGCGTAAAACTGCCGTTGAACATCGGGTATAAAATTCCGGAGATGTACGACGCCGCGCTGGATGACAAACTCAAAGCCCTCTGGCTGATCGGCGAGGATGTGGTGCAGACCGACCCGAACTCACAAAAAATTGCCGCTGCGCTGCAAAAACTGGATTTGCTGGTCGTGCAGGAACTGTTCATGACGGTCACCTGTGAATATGCCGACGTGATCTTCCCGGGCGCTTCCTTTTTGGAAAAAAGCGGCACGTTTACCAACGGTGAACGCCGCGTTCAGCGCGTCAACGCCGTAGTGCCGCCACTCGAAGGCACCAAGCCGGACGGCCAGATCGTCGTCGATATCATGAACCGCATGGGTTACCAACAGCCGGATTACGATCCTGCGGTCATGCTGGATGAGATTTCGAAGATTGTGCCCTTCTTTGCGGGCATCAAATGGGACGAACTCGGCGAAAACGGCAAACAATGGCCGGTAAAACCCGATGGCACGGATACCGATATTTTGCACACCGAGACCTTCAAACGCGGGCTGGGAAAATTCCAGTACGATGACTTCCGTGAAACCACGGAACTGCTCGACCACAGTAAAGACTACCCCTACATTGTAACTACCAACCGAGAATTGGAACACTACAACTCCGGCACCATGACCCGCCGTACCCGTAATGTGGATATTCTGACGGAAGACGTGCTCCTCATTCATCCGGATGATGCAGCCAAGCACCAGATTGCCGACGGTGATATGGTATGCCTCGAATCGCCGCGGGGTAAGGTGGACGTAAAAGCCCGGCTGACGGATGTGGTCAAACCTGGTATTTTGAGTACGACTTTTCACTTCCCGGAGATTATGATGAACAACATTACCTCGGATGTGCACGACTCCGATGCGCTTTGCCCGGAATACAAGGTTGTGGCTGTACGGATACGAAAGAGCAAGGGGAAGTTTAAGATGGCTTGAGTGATCTAACGTCGGCAGGGTTTTAAACCCTGCCGACGTTCTATTATAAAGAAATATAACACCTTTTACCATGAAAAAACATACAAACCCAATGGCCCCCGGTGTCTTTTACCATGTGTATAACCGGGGCATCAACGGGGAAGATATTTTCAAGGAGGAGCGGAACTACCTGTATTTTCTCAATCAATACGCCAAGTATATTCAACCTGTCGCGGAGACCTATGCGTATTGTTTAATGAAAAATCATTTTCACCTGTTGGTACGGACGCGATCCGCGGAGGAGATTTTTCAAAATACAGCGACGACAAACGTCGGCAGGGTTCAAAACCCTGCCGACGTTACGAATGAAACAGAGGCGTCCAAACGCATCAGCAATCAATTTTCCAAACTCTTCAATAGTTACGCCCAAGCCATCAACAAATCCTTTAAGCGCACTGGTGGCTTGTTCGAAGAACCCTTCAGACGCATCGACATAGCAGATGAGACCTATCTGGTTCAACTGGTCTATTACATCCATGCGAATCCACAGAAACACGGGTTTGTTGAAAACTTTAGGGATTACCCGTACTCTTCTTACCGCACGCATTTATCAAAATTGGACACAAAACTGAACAGGTTAGAATTGTTACGCTGGTTTAGCGATAAAGATGGCTATCAGGAATACCACTTGCCGAATCAGGTATTGGCAGATTTGGCGAAGTTTGAAATTGAGTTTGATTGATGTAATTAACGTCGGCAGGGTTTTAAACCCTGCCGACGTTTGCACTATTCCACAAAATACATATCCAAATCCCCCTTGCCTTTGGCGTTGACCTTGCCGCGGTACGTACACGGAAATTCTGCTTTTATCAGATCATGGGTGTACGCCGATACGCAGATACGGCCGGAAACGCTGGCAGACTCCACCCGGGCGGCAATGTTGACCGTGTCGCCGAAGATGTCGTAGGTGTATTTCCGCTTTCCCACCACGCCGGTCGTGACGGCGCCGGAATGAATACCAATGCGGATTTCCCACTTGATCGAGTTGCTGACATTCCGTTTTTCCAGGTATTCGATCATTTGCTTGCCAGCCCGCACACAGCGGGCGGCATGGTCGGGCACCGGGGTCGGCAGCCCGCACGCGGCGACATAGGCATCCCCGATCGTTTGTATCTTTTCCAGGCCTTCGGCCTCCATGATGTCGTCGAAGTGCTGGAAAATATCGTCCAGTTCCGCCACCAGTTTTTTGCCGGGAATGGAGGCTACGATATTGGTGAACTCTTTGAAATCGGCAAACAGGATGCTGGCTTCCTCAAACCGCACGGGTCGGGTATGACCGGTTTGTTTGAGTTCTTCTGCTACTTCGGCGGGCAGGATGTTGAGCAGCAGGGCGTCAGAGCGTTTTTGTTGTTTAAGTACTTCGGCGGTGCGTTCGGCAACTTTTTGCTCTAAAACAGCCCGTTGTTTCCTAAATTCTATCGTTCGCCAGCGCACAATGGCGTAAATCAGGGCAATACCCAGGAGTGCATAAAACACCCGTGCCCACCAGCTGGCCCACCAGGGTGGACGAATGGTGAAAGTATATTCAAACGGCTCGCTCCAGTCCTGGCCGGCGCCGTAGGCCTTTACCTGAAAGGTGTAGGTACCATGGGGCAGATTCCGGTAGGTGATGTAAGGTTCCTGCTGTGGAATACTCCAGTCCTTATCCAGTCCTTTCATTTTGTAACTGAAGCGGATCTTTTGCGGCGCTGTCCAGTCGGTGGCGGAACAGTGAAAGGTCAGTAGGTTCAGGTCATAGGGCAAATTCAGGTTGACTGGGTAATTCTGAAATGCCGCTACGGAGTCGAAGGCCTGGCGCAGGGGCATGCCAAAGGAAAACGTATTGGCGTAAGCCGTGTCAGCCAGTTTGCGGTAATCGACATACTGCTGGTTTACGTCAATATGGCTGAGCTGTACGCTGGGTGCCCCGGAAGGTAATTGGAAGCGGTTGAGATCCAGCATGGTCAGGCCTTTGGGGCCGCCCCACCACATGCGGTTTTTGCTGTCGGGGCATACGCTGTTTGTCCAGAAATCAATTTGCTGCAAGCCATCGGCTTTGTCGAAATTAAAGATTTGGTAGCCACGCCATTTAGAGGCATGATTCGATGTGTTTTTCGCCGTGTCTGGTACCAACAGGCTTATACCGCGGCGTGTAGCTATCCAGATTTGATGTTGCCGGTCTTCCGCAATGGAATACACTTCGTCGTTGATCAAGCCATCTTTTGTGGTGCATTTAGCGTAGCCCTCCGGTATCTTGTCTACACCGGGTTTAAAGCGCCGGAGTCCGTTGTTCGTGCCGAACCAGATCCGGCCCTCGCTGTCTTCAAACAGGCAATGAAGTCTGTCGGTCTGTTGCCCGCCATTTTCCGGATAAAAAGTCGCGGTTCCGCTGATTCCGTCCGGGCCAGGCTGGAACCGGCAAAGGCCGGCATCCCAGGTTGCGAACCAAAGCGTCCCATTCCGGTCTTCCAGAATTGGAGCGGCGAGATAACCTGGCCAACCCTCGTCTTTCGTAAAATGAACAACCGAATTTTTGCCGTTTTTAAAGGGAGTAATTTTGGAGAAACCCCCAATTTTAGGGCCTAACCAGCTAAAGCTCCAGATGGCGCCCTGCCTGTCTTGTATTAATCCAAAGTCATAATTCGGGAACATGCCTTGCTTTTGGGTGAAATAGGTGATTTGCCCCGGTTTGCCTTTTGTCGGTGGGACAATGACATTCATCAAGCCAGCGGCGGTACAAATCAGGGCGCCGTTTTTATCCGCCAAAAGGTTGGTAACGTAATCGCCGGAAAGTCCTTCGTTCGACGTAATGTGCATAAAACGGCTACTTTCATTGCCGTCTCCCGGCGAAAATTGGCAAAGCCCCCCTAGGGTAGCCAGCCACAGATCGCCCTGTTTGTTTTCCAGTATTCTTCGGACGCTGTTTTGCAACAGACCATTTTGCCGGGTTAATTGCGCGAAGCTGTTGACCGCTATCCGGTTTAAACCTCCCTGGGTACCGGCCCAAATGTTGGCCCGGTCATCTATCATAAGATCATTGACCACATTATGCAACAGTCCATCCTTTTCAGTATACTGGGTGATATAGCCTCCCTGCTGTCCAGGCGCAGTGGGTGTGAACTGGTTTAAACCATTTTCCGTTCCAATCCAGATAATGCCGTTTCTGTCTTCTGTGATTGAACTAATTCTATTGTCGCTCAGGCCTTCATCGGTGGTAAAACAGGCGAGTGTTCCGCCGCTTCCCCCGGCATCCGGTGTAAACCGGTGTACACCTCCGCCCCAGGTACCCAGCCAGATGTTGCCCTTGCTGTCTTCAAAAATTTCGCTGACCCGGTTGTCGCGCAGGCCCTCCTTTTCCGTAATGGCCGTAAAACTGCCGCCGGTTCCGTCTGCATTTGGGGTATAGATCGTGACACCATACCCTTCAGCAGGCCAAGGCCAACCCGAGCTGCCGATCCAGATGTTTCCACGTTTGTCTTCGATTAGTTTCCCTGTGTAGTCTACTTTTAAGCCTTCTTTTTCAGTAAAAAAGATAAAGCGGCCTTCTCCGCCTGTGCGATCAGGGGTATAGCAGATCAGACCACTTGCGGTGCCGATCCAGATATTCCCCTGTTTGTCTTCCAGCAAGCATAAAATACCGTTTGTCGGAAAATCTTCTTCCCGGGTAGTGAATTGGGTGAAACGTTGTCCATCGAACCGGCCCAACCCACTTCCAAGTGTGCCAAACCAAATATTGCCCCGGCTGTCTTCCTGAATGGCAGTGATGCGGGAATTGGACTTGATCTCCGGGTACAAGTATTTGGTCAGGCTGGTTCCGTCGTATCGCTCTATATCCAGTCCGACCGCATAACCCCACCACAGGTTGCCTCTGCTGTCTTCCATAATCGTGGAAACCCGATCGTCACTCAGGCCCTCTTCCACGCTGATATACTGGATATTGTTGACGGCAGATTCTTTGATTTTCGGCGTTACCGATTGAACGATTCGCTTTTGTTCAAAGGGCACTTCTTTGCCCTTCACGGCAATCGTTTGCGGCAGCGGAACCCCGTCCTTGCCAGGAGTGATGACCGGTCGGTTGCCTGGTATTTGGACTATTTTCGGCAGACCGGTCGGGCGCCTATTGGTCAGGGCTTGTACGACTTTTGGCTGGCCGCGCATGGGCACCGTTTGGGGTTTGGACAGGCTGTCGGGGTTAATGCGTTTGCCTTTGATCGGGATCGGCACGCCGATGGGCAAGGTGTCGCCATCGGGCGTTATGAATACGTTTTGGCCAGCCGTATCCTGTGCGGAATCCATTTGTTTGGATTCCGGGCCGCAGGCTGCCAAAATGAGGAGAAAAATGCCAAGGAAAAGGGATAGTGCACTGGTATCGGTACAGGCGTCAGGGCAATTGGAGGCTGATCTGAAAATTTTGTGCATAGCGTTTTCAAGGGTGATTGGGGGAGGTGGTTGGTGGGTTCAAATATAAACGATTGTGATCTTTTGTTGGAAGGGTTCAAACCAATAGGCAAACCTCTAAATTCAGACTGGAATGTTTTCATTTTGAAGCTTTGGCCTATATTTAGGCACATTAAAACAAACACAGGATTATGTCAACTGAAAAAGTATTCGAAGCCAGCCCCGAAAGTAAAGCCAGTGCAAAACAACTCCGCCTCTTTGCCATATTGGCCTGGGTACTGGCCATGGCAGGGCAAGTTTTTGCCATTTTAAAATTGATTCACGATGAAACGCTGGTATGGCTGATTGTCGCCATCGTGGTGATCCTGGCCCTGGCCATTACCGGCTCCTGGCTCTGGAAAAAAGCCAACCGCCTCGATCCCGCATCCGAACAGGACAAAGTGCGGTTTTTTGTCCAAAACCAGCTCGGCGCCATTTTGGGCGTGCTGGCATTTTTACCAATGGTTATTCTCATTCTGACCAACAAGGAGATCAGCGGAAAAACCAAGGGTATTGCCGGCGTGATCGCGGTAGTGGCTATGCTGGTGGCAGGAGTTACCGGTGTTGATTTTAACCCGCCGTCTGTTGAAAAATACACCAAGGAGATCAATGAACAGACCGGCACCTTGAAGAAACTTAACCTGAACACCGACCTGGTGTATTGGGCGCGGGAAGGCAACAAGTACCATATTTACGAGGACTGCCAGCATATCAAAAACCGCGAAGGCGTGTCAAGCGGCACGGTCAAAGAAGTATGGGAAAAGAAAGGTATCTCCGAACTGTGCAAAACCTGCCAGGCGCGGGCTATGCGCGAGAACAATGTTTCTGAGGACGAGTTGAATAATCCTGGATAGAGCACGTCGGCAGGGTTCGAAACCCTGCCGACGTTTCCAATTAGTATTGAACGCTCCCCAATACAGGCAATGTAACGGTGCTTTTACCAGGTCAGTGGTGCTGCCTGAAATAATTATCGGCCTGCTTCGCTGTTGTATTCCACCGGGATTAGATAACGTCGGAAGGGTTCTAAACCCTGCCGACGTTTCATTTTGCTACTTCAACACAAACCCGGCCTCCTGCACATCCCTCGAATTCGGCCCGACAAACACCCGGAAGGCCCCCGGCTCCAACAGCCAGTTGCCGTTTTCATCAAAAAAGCCAAGTTGCTGTGCCGGCAATTCAAACGCAACCCGTTGGGTTGCGCCGGCCGGAATAAGCCGCCGTTCGAAGGCTTTTAATTCTTTCACCGGCCGTACCCGCGAGGCTGCCACATCCCGGATGTACAATTGTGCGATTTCAATGCCATCGCGCTCGCTGGTGTTGGTGATCGAAACGGAAACCCGCAAGGTATCATTCTGATTGATGCTGTTTTTGGCGACAGCCAGATCCGAATACGCAAAGCTGGAATAACTCATACCATAGCCAAAAGGGAAGAGTGGTGCGTTGGGAATATCGCGATAGCGCGATACCCAGAAATCGTTGGGGCCCTCATTGCCGTCGCGGTGCGGACGCCCGGTGTTGTAGTGGTTGTAGTACACCGGAATTTGGCCGACGGCGTAGGGAAAACTCATAACGGTTTTGGCGGAAGGGTTGACATCCCCGGAAAGGATGTCGGCCACAGCGTTGCCGTGTTGGGTGCCGCCGATCCAGGCGTAGAGGATGGCCGGCACATTTTTGACCACGTCCGTAAGTACCATTGGCCGGCCGGCCTGTACGACGACAGCCAGGGGTTTTCCGGTGGATTTAACCACGTTCAGGAGTTCAAGTTGGCCTTTGGCGGGATTGATGTCGGCTAGTGCGCGTGCCTCACCGGCCAGTTCGCCGTGCAGGCCAATGACAGCTACGACGACATCGGCATTCCGTGCTTTTTGCCGGATAACGGTTGCATCACCTGCGATGAAGGTGTTGGTTTTGTCATAACCCCGTACAAACTCGATGGTGGCTTCGGGGTACTTGTTTTTTAGCCCTGCCAAAATCGTCACGGTATGGCGGTGTTCACCCTGGCCTTTCCAGAAATCGAGCACTTCATCCTGGCTTTCGGCGAGATTCCCGACAACCAGTATGCTTTTCAGGTTTTTGCCTAGCGGCAAAATAGCGCCTTCGTTTTTGAGCAAAACCATGGAGTTGGCTGCCGCTTCGCGCGCTGCCTGCTGGTGCTGATCGGCCAGGAGTGCGGCTTTTTCGCGGGTGGGATTGTGGTAGCGGTATGGATCGTCGAAGAGGCCGAGTTTGAATTTCCAATACAACACCCGGCCTACGGCGTCGTTCAGGCGGGCTTCGGGTAGTTGGCCGCTGCGTACCAGGCTGGCCAGTTTTTGTTGAAAAACCCTGGATTCCATGTCCATATCGGAGCCGGCCATAAGGGCTTTTTCGACGGCATTGGCGGTGTCGGCTGCGTATCCGTGGGTGATCATTTCGCCAAAAGATGCCCAATCGGAAACTACGAAACCCTGAAAGCTCCATCGGGTTTTCAAAATATCTGTCACCAGAAATCGGTTGCCACTGGCTGGAATGCCGTCGAAAATGTTGAAGCTGTTCATCACCGCGGCAGCACCTGCACGCACGGCGGCTTCGTAGGGTGGCAGGTAGTAATTCCAGAGGGCATAGCGCGACATATCCACGGTATTGTACTCCCGGCCGCCTTCAGGAGCGCCATACGCGGCAAAATGTTTTACGGTAGCGAGCACATGCTGATCGTCGAGCTTGCCTTGAAAACCCCGCACCCGGGCTGCCGAGAACTGCCCGCTGAGCCAGGGGTCTTCGCCGCTGCCTTCCATCACACGGCCCCAGCGCGGTTCGCGGGAGAGGTCCATCATGGGGGCGAAAGTCCAGTGGATACCGGCGGCTGAGGCTTCTTTTGCGGCAATGGCGGCGGCTTTTTCGGCAGCGGCAAGATCCCAACTGCAGGCTTCGGCCAGCGGAATGGGGAATATCGTTTTGTAGCCGTGGATGACGTCGTAGCCAAAGAGCAGAGGGATGCCGAGCCGGGTTTCTTCTACAGCAATTTTTTGTACACGGCCGGTTTCTTCCGCGCCGGTTACGTTGAGGAAGGAACCGACTTGGCCCGTGCGGAGAAGGTCTAGTTTGCCAGTCTGGCCGGGGTCGGTAGCGGCTTGCGGGCCGGTGAGTACACCGCCGTTGAGTTGGTTGAGTTGGCCGGCTTTTTCCTCAATGGTCATGCGCGCCAACAGATCGTCAACACGTTGTTGGATAGACAAATCGGGGTTTTTGTAGGGATGCATGTTTTGGGCTTTCAAGGCGTGGGTGAGTAGCAAAAACAAAATTGTTGCGAAAAAACTTTTTGGCATGTTTGAGCAGATTAGCATGGTCAAAATGCGAATGTAAACAAATTGAACACCAGCCTTACCAGTTCACTCTGCCAGTACTTTACTGAATATTTGTGGGCAAAGCATATGGACTAAGTTTTATTTCCGCGAACTTCGATCAGGATTCCAATTTTTGGATTGGAATCAAATTTTCTTACTTTTTTTGCAAAGCAAACAGAGTTTTAGAAATTGTGCTGTTTCACGAAGTATTATCTGAAAACGAATCAATTGATGTGTATGAAGCTACTTTACAAAATTCTAGGAATTAGTGTTTTATGTATGCTCCTGAGTAGCGTTTGTGGCCAGGCGCAAACCAACATTCGCGGTAAAGTACAGGATGCCGACACGGGGGAGGAACTCATTGGGGCTGCTGTGGCCTTGGTGAATATTGGCGGGGGGACGATCACCAATTACGCCGGTGAGTTTTTACTGTCTGTGGAGACCCTTCCTGTAACAATCCGGGTTTCGTATACGGGTTATACCACTCAGGAAGTGGAAATTACAAGTGCCGATGACCGGGTAACGGTCCGTTTGGCGCCGAATTCCATCATAATTGAAGAAACGGTGGTTCGCGGCCAGCGTGTCAGCGATAAACAAAAGACAGCGCCGCTCTCCGTGGAAAACCTCGACGCCATTGCGATCAAAGAAACCGCGGCAATCAGCTTTTACAATGGTTTGGGGAACCTGAAAGGGGTGGATTTGACCACGGCCTCGCTGGGTTTTACCATTATCAATACACGTGGCTTCAACTCCACCAGTCCGGTGCGCTCCTTGCAAATTATCGATGGCGTGGACAACCAGGCCCCGGGACTGAACTTTTCCCTGGGCAATTTTCTGGGGTCATCTGAGTTGGATGTGATCGGTGTGGAACTTATTTCCGGCGCTGCAGGGCCTTTTTACGGGCCAAACGCGTTCAACGGAGTAATCAGTATGAAAACGAAAGATCCTTTTATTCAAAAGGGGTTGTCGGCCTCTTTGAAATCTGGCGAGCGGAGTTTGTTTGAAGGCGCTATCCGTTGGGCCGATGCGCTGAAAAACAAGTCGGGGCACGATGTTTTTGCATACAAACTCAATTTCTTCTATTTGCGTGCCAATGACTGGGTGGCTGATAATTACGACCCGGTATATGATAATGTCAGCGATAGAGGGAATCCGGGCGGTTACGATGCTGTGAACATTTATGGCGATGAATACCGCGCCGGTTTTGATTTTTCAAAAGAAGCGCCCTGGTCAGACCGGGTTGCGCTCGGCGTTTTGCATCGCACCGGATACCGGGAAGTGGATTTGGTGGATTATAACACCGAGAATACCAAGGCAAATATCGCCCTCCATTTCAGGACGAACCCTGCTAAGGAATTTGAATCACCGGAGCTGATCCTGTCTTCCAGTTTTGGCAGTGGCACGACGGTTTATCAGGGCGACAACCGCTTTAGCCTGCGGGATATTTTGTTTTTCCAAAACAGGATTGAATTTCGCAAAAAAGATAAATTTTTCCTGCGTGCCTATGCTACCAACGAAGATGCAGGCAAATCCTATGACCCGTATTACACAGCCTTGCGCCTTCAAACGGCATCCAAAACCAATGGCCAATGGCTGGGTGATTATTCGCAGTACTGGGTGAATATCGGTAACTACGACGCTAAAATGCGCGAGACGGGTTATCCCACGTTGGTGACGATGTACGACCCGGTAACCATGATGTTTACCTCTACGTTCAACAACGCTGAAGCCGATGCCTGGTTTGCCAATAATTACGATAATTTGGTGGCCTGGCATAACAACGCACGCACCTATGCGGATACCCTTTCCGGCCCGTTTTTTAGCGGTCATTTCTTCCCCGGGTCGCCAGAATTTGTTGACGCCTTTAACAGGATAACGTCAGCCAAATCGGGCGACGCAGGCGGTACGCGTTTTTTCGATAAATCAGCGCTGTATCACGTACACGGCGAATATCAGTTCACCCCGAAATGGCTGAGCCATTGGACGGTAGGCGGCAATGTCCGGTTTTACCGGCCAAATTCAGAAGGCACCATCTTTTCGGATACGTTGACGCATACGTATGATAATAATGGAGCACTGATTGACACGTCGTACAAACGTATTACAAACCGGGAATTTGGCCTGTACACCGGCCTGGAAAAGAAGATAGCGAATGACCAGATCATCTTGTCCGGCACCCTGCGGATGGACAAAAATGAAAATTTTGATTACCTGTTTACACCGGCGTTCAGCGCTGTTTATGCGCCGGATCAAAAGAATTTCTTGCGGTTGTCTTTCAGCTCGGCCATACGAAATCCGACCTTAACGGATCAATATCTTTTCCTGAATGTCGGGCCGGCCACCCTGGTGGGCAACCTGAACGGCTTTAATAATCTGGTTTCGGTTGATTCCTTTATTGCGGGGGTTAATACCGGCAATTATAATTTGTTCGATGATATTGATGTGGCGCCTATCCGCCCGGAAAAGGTGCGCACCTTCGAAGTGGGATACCGGACAACCTTGTGGAACAGCCTTTATCTGGATGCAGCGTATTACTACAATTTCTATAACGATTTTATCGGGTACAATATCGGCATAGTGGCGCCGGTATCGGTTGGCGTGCTTGATGTAACCAGGGTACGGGCCTATCGCGTAGCAGCCAATTCAACAAACCAGGTGACAACCCAGGGTTTTGCCTTGGGTATGAATTATTATTTTAGTACCTATTTCCAACTGAGTGGGAACTACAGCTGGAATAAATTGAACAAGCTGGATGTGGAAGACCCGATTGTGCCGGCATTTAATACGCCGGAGCACAAATTTAATATCGGCATCTCCGGGCGTGATCTGCCATTTCTTGGGCTGAAAAGGACGGGGTTCAATGTTACCTACAAGTGGATTCAGGGTTTTCTGTTTGAAGGCTCCCCGCAGTTTACCGGCTTTATCCCGACTTATGACATGGTGGATGCGCAGTGGAACGTCACGTTTGATCGCATACATACAACCTTCAAGATCGGTGTTTCCAACTTGTTTGGGATTAAGCCCTTGTTTGAGGATTCGCCGAATGGGGATTCCCGCCTGAAAGCAGCCTTTAATAATCGCAATTTTCAAACCTATGGCGGTCCACGTATTGGTCGCATGGCCTACATTAGCGCCGTATATAACCTGGAACGCCGGTGATACTTTTAACCAACCAACAAATTTTCTCTTACTCAACTAAAAAGACAACAACCATGAAGAAACGTATTCTTTTCCTTCTTTTGGTATTGGGCGCTTTTGTTCAAAATGAAATAGCTGCACAGCGATACCTGAAGCCGGTATTTGCCCGCAATGAAATTGCGGTTAATCATGACACGTTTGGCGTGAACGCCACCCTGCTTTATCAATCCCTTTTCGGTGAAGCAATACCACAATTCCTGCAAATGGATGTGTACCGGCCCGCCAGCGATACCGAGACAAACCGCCCGCTGGTGTTGTATTTCCATACCGGGAACTTTGGCCCGTTTAAAAACCCGGACCCAACCAGTCCGGTTCAAAATGGCTTCAATGGCTCCTGCGGTGGTCAGATCAATGACTCGGCCGCAGTGGAAATTTGTACCCGCCTGGCCCAAATGGGTTATGTAGCGGCTTCTTGTGATTACCGCCTGGGTTGGTTGCCCGGAGCGACGGAGCAACAACTCCGTCGGTATACCCTGATCAACGCCGCTTATCGGGGCGTACAGGATGCCACCACGGCTATCCGGTATTTCCGCCGTTCGGTTGCTGAACAAGGTAATAAATACGGTGTCGATCCCACCAGAATCGTGCTGTTTGGCCAGGGCACCGGGGGGTATATTTCGCTGAATACCGCTCTGCTGGATGATTATTCGAAGATCCCACTATCGGCTAATGGCAAATTTATTTGGAACCCGCGAACTGTAACCGGAAGCCCTTGTGCCCCGGATTCAAATATTCCCATGGTTATCGAACAAGTGAATGGGAATTTATTCGGCACCACAGTCGGCGTTTCTCCGATTACGGATCCGATGAACGGCTGTATGCTTATCAAACTGGATACCCTGTGCTATCCAAACTGGCCGGGCTATTCTTCCGATTTTAACCTGGCTGTTAACCTCGGCGGCGCCCTGGGCGATTCTGCATGGGTCGACAATGCCATGGCTAATCCACAACCAGCGCTGATCTCTTTCCATGTGCCTAACGATCCCAATGCGCCGTATAACATTGGCACCCTGTCGGTGCCTGGCCAGGACCCACCGCTGCAAGTCGTGGAAGTGTCGGGCAGTTATATGGTTCAAGGCTTCATGGAAGCAGACGGGCAGCAGGATGTACTGGTTAATGCCAATGATAATTACCTCGATTTACAAGCCAACCAACTTGCGGCCTTTGCCAACAGCCCGGCGGGTTTACAAGATCCACGTGTAGGCTTGTATCCGTTTGTGATGCCTCCGGATACGATCAAACCGAATGAACCGCTTTCCAGCGCTCCATGGGAGTGGACGTCTTTCCCGGGCCTGCCGCCGATACCGGGGGTTACCCCGGGCTTCGTTTGCAACACGGACAAAGCCGATGCCATGAAGTATATCGATACGATCATGCGGTTTTATGCGCCCCGTGCCTGCTTTGCACTTGGCTTGCAGAGTTGTATAGACCAAGTCCTCGGTTCGAAAGAGCCTTTGGCTAAGCATATTGAGGTGTTGGCTGCGCCAAACCCGGCTACCGACCAGATTCGCCTGAGCAGCGAAGAAGAGATCCTGGCCATCCAGGTCATTGATAAAAATGGTCGTCTGGTACGCAATGTAAATTCGATAAACAACACCAGCTATACCTTGCTGCGAAACGGCTTGCCTGTCGGGCTGTACGTTGTAAAACTGAGTTTTAAAGAAGGTTTTGTGACGAAAATGGTGTCGTTTAATTAGTGTTATTTTCTAGTGCAATAAAAAAAATGGCCGGCGGGATTGATTCCCTGCCGGCCATTTTTTTTGTGAAAAAAGAATTGTTAGCGCAACACCGCCAAACTTCCAACATAGCGCCACCCTTCCAGGCTGAGTTCGAGGAAATACATGCCGGGGTTTAAATTTCCGGCGTCAACCTGAACTTGATCGGCGCCGATGCTCATTTGCACTGTTTGCACAAGTCGGCCGGCTACATCCCAAACCCGCAGCGTACCGTTTTCGGAAAGAGGAGCAGCCATTTGGACCGTCACCATTCCTGAAGCGGGATTTGGGAAAATATTGAGTTCGCCTAATACAACATCCTTTGCGCCGATCGTACAGTCGAAGTTAGGATCAATTGTTACAGTTGTGGCGTACATATTGGTGCAACCGGTGTTCAGGTCAGTTACAACCAGGCTATAATCGCCGTTCACCTGAGCACAATGGGTAAAACCGGTAGCGCCGGCGATCGGGGCGCTGAACAGGAACCATTGCAGGCTGTAGTTTACGGGTAGTGTCAGGGTATCTGCCAGTTTCAGGTTGTTTCTGTCATTGATATAGGTGGGGATGGCAGGCAACGGGTAAATCTCCACAAAGGTACTGTCGGAGATAGACGAGCAACCATAGGCGTTGTGTGCTTGCACCTGATAGTACCCTGTGCTATCAGGCATGAATAAGAAATCCGTTTCCCCGGGAATCAGCTGACCGTTTACATACCACTGATTGCCGTCGCCAAACGAAGACTCCAGCACAATCGTATCCGAGCCCTCACAAGCAGACAGTTTGTTCGCCGTGATTTTGGGTGTTATGGGTTTGGGGTAAACAATTACAGTATCTGTGGTAAAAATCTCATCGACCGGATGTTGAATATTGAGCACAATCCTGAACGAACCCATCCCGGAAAGTGTGTCGGTGCTCAAAAAATTGAATGCTACGGATCCACACGGGTCGTCACTGCCTTTCAGGCCGGAGTCTTCATCCCAAACTTCGAGGGAATAAATGGCCGTTTCGGTAAGCGGCAAATTGATTGGAAAAGTATAGGGTAGGGGAGTGTTGTTGATGTGCGGCGAGGAATTGTACAATTGCACGCCGCTTTGATTGTTGATAAACATATACAAATCAGGCTGACCAACCCCCAATTGGTCCACACAATCCACCGCCAACACCGTGGCACTCACCAACACATAGCCTACCGTATCGATGGTGGCGTGATAATTAACTTCATAAAGCCCAGGCTTATCGTAGGTATGTGGCGGTGGGTTCTCACCGGTGTAACTCGTGCTGTCGCCGAAGTTCCATTCGTATGTGAATCCCGAATTGCCATTGGATGGATTGTTGTTGGTGAACGTTACCGTGGTGCTGCCGCAGCCGGTGACGTTTTCCATAGTAAACCCGTCGTTTGTGCTCACTTTTGGCGCAATGTATAGCCGAATAGGGAACGATGTTTCCTGTGTAAATATGAACACAGTTGCTTTTAGATTCACCGTCAATTCAAACGAATCTGTAGTTGTCGGAGTGCCACACACTTTGATGCAGCCGTCGGTTTGCATAGCCGTTTCGAATACCATTTGACTGGCCTCCCAAAACAAGCCTGGCGGCATGCCCTCAATGCTGACAATCTCAATTTTAGAGATTGTCAATCCCGGCAGTATCGTGGAGTCTACGGCATGCACCGGCGTCGTGGTTTTGGGTACCCGAAAGGAAATGTCTTCATTGTATGGGGTGCCTTTTTCACCATCAGGAAATGGCGGGAGGTACAATGTGTCATCCGGTAAGCCAGCCGGCAGGTTTAATGCACAGCCCGGGCAACCGATTTGGGCCGACAAACATGTTTGGACAAAAATAATCAGGCAAAAAATGAGGAAATGTTGGCGCATAACAACCGGTTTAAATGTGAAAAAAATACGTTGCCTGGCAGGGTGGACGTGTTATTTTCGATTAATACCAAAGGCAGCAACAACTTTTCAGAGGACCGGAAGGAGGAGTGGGAAAGTCAAAATGTAAAATGGAAAAGGCAAACGAAAAAGGTAATTACGCAGTAAGAGAATCTTGGATGCCGTAAATGCGCAGGTGTTTTACACGGCGCGGTATTCTGCCTTTTCTATCTTACATTTTGACTTTAAAACGGAGATAACGGTCAAATTATATTTTCACCAGCCGGCGCACCGATTTGCCATCGGCATTTCCAAGGCTGTAAATATAGGTGCCGGTGGCAAGGTTGCCGGCGTCGAAAGTGAATTGATTGGCGCCTTCGTACAGTTGAACTGTTTGGGTGTAAACCCGCTTGCCGACAAGGTTGAAAACTTCAAACTGGAAAACACCGCTTTGGGTGGATTGTGCCTCGATCCGGGTAAGGCCATTTGCCGGATTGGGTACGGCGCGCAGGGCACTGAACGGGCTGTTCAGGTCGGTAGAAGATGATACGCACTCGCCCATGGCCCTAAGGATCAGGTAGTAGTGGTCGTCGGGAGCGAGATCGTTGCCCGGAAAAACCACAGGCACCGGTCCGAATTGGGTGGCAACTGTAGCGGTAATTTGCAGATCAAATGTATCGGGAGTATTGGCGTTTGTCGGAGTGCCATGCATCAAAATGCAACCCAGGGTAGCCGGATTGAATACACAGTTGGGTGGATCGCAGCTATAGGTCAATCCAATTGGGTAATTTCCAATACCACCCGTTGTAGGGATGCTTACGCTGTTGATCGGTACAGAAATGGCCCCAAAGGCGATCGTCGTTGGTACATTGATGGTGACCGATTGGTCATAGGGTTCATCAATGCAGGCTAGTTTCAGGTTGTAAAAAGCAGAGTCAGGAGACCAGGGCGCCGGTGATAACAGCCCACCGGTGACTAACAGGTTTGAGTCGCGCATGCAGGTTTGCGCTTGGGCCAGGTTAATGATCAGGGAAGAAAACAGGAAAAGCAGAAGTAGTGCTTTTTTCATAGGTTTAAGCGTTAGTAAGCAGAATGGTTAGTGTATGGTATGTCTTAAAACTTAGCTCGCCGAAGTTCCGGCATTTTCCGGATTTATCAGAAAAATAAGTCGGATTAACGAATGGTTTGACAGCGGGGGCTGGTGATACTAAAAAAAACGAGGAACTGGCCTTACAGCCGGTTCCTCGTTTTGCCCTTAAAATGAAGTACTGCAAATAGCAGTCGCTCAACGTTTTACCGCGTCCACAATAGACTTAAAGGTGGTCGGGTGGTTGAGTGCCAGGTCGGCCAGCGCTTTGCGGTTGAGGCTAATGCCTTTTTGGCCGAGCGCATGGATGAAGCGGCTGTAGCTCATGCCTTCCATGCGGGTAGCGGCGTTAATACGCGCGATCCACAGGCGGCGATAGATGCGTTTTTTGTTTTTCCGGTCGCGAAAAGCGTATTGCCAGCCTTTTTCAAGGGTGTTTTTAGCGACGGTGTAAACTTTGGAACGGGCGCCAAAATAGCCGCGGGCGGCTTTCATGATTTTTTTCCGGCGGGCGCGGCTGGCCGGATTGTTGGTTGCTCTTGGCATGTGTAATTTTTTAGTGCAACTCCGGGATTTTCATTGTTCATCCTGCTGATGCAGTTGGTTTGTTGAAAATGCTTATACCAGAGTCCTCGTTAAAAAATATGGTTTGAAAATCCAACCGGTAAGGCTGGCGTGCTTGGCCTGGCAGCGCTGCATTTAAATCGCGGCTGCCCGGCAGCAATGCGGCTGCTTAAATGACCAGCATCCGCTCAATGCGAGCGTGTTCGCTTTTGTCGACGATGATGCTACCGTTGAGGTGGCGCTTTGCTTTTTTCGTCTTGGCGCGAAGGATGTGGCGCATTCCTGCGCGATTGCGTTTGATTTTCCCAGAGCCGGTTACCTTGAAACGCTTCTTGGCGCCGGAGTGGGTTTTCATTTTCGGCATGGCAAAAATGTGTTTTTTTGAAAAATGGAGCGCAAAGGTAAGATGCCTTGATCTAAATGTAGACAATGTGATCAATTTTTTTCGGGCGGCTCACAGAATAAAGCATACCGGGAAAATTGATCACATTGAACTGGCGGGCACTTATTTTTTGGGCGATTTCTTGGGCGCGATGATCACCATCATGCGCCGACCGTCCATGCGGGGGAGTTGTTCCGGTGCGCCGAAATCTTCGAGCTCCTTCAAAAAACGCAGCAGCAGCAATTCGCCACGATCTTTAAACACAATGGCGCGACCGCGAAACTGGACGTAGGCTTTCACTTTATTGCCGTCGGAAAGAAAGTTCTTGGCGTGGCGCAGTTTGAATTCAAAGTCGTGATCGCCGGTTTCAGGTCCGAACCGAATTTCCTTCAGTTGTTGTTTAACCGAGTTGGCTTTCAGTTCCTTTTCGCGTTTCTTCTTTTGATAGAGGAATTTATTGTAGTCGGCAATTTTAGCTACCGGGGGTTCGGCATTCGGAGAAATCTCGATGAGGTCCAAGCCCATCTCCTCAGCCCAGGAAACCAGCTGGGAGGTTCTGTAAACCCCGGTTTCCACTTTTTGGCCGGTAGCTTCAGCGATCTCGGCAAGATTGTCCCCTACAAGGCGAAGCTCCGGGGCGCGAATCGCGTCATTTATTCGATGTTCTGTTTGTTGTTGGCGTGGTGCAAATGGGCGCCGTCCGCCTTGTGGTGGCCGGTTGCCGCCACCAGGGCCGTTTTGCTGCCCTCCAGGACGATTTTGGGTATTACCACCCGGACGGTTTTGCGAGTTGCCGGGGCGGTTTTGGTTACCGCCACCGCCAGGTTTAGGAGAAGAAGGTTTTAATGCCAAATTACGTATAATGTTTTGTTAAAAAATCATTCCGGGTAGTGGCCTGGCAGCGTTGGGCAAAAAAATTGGATACCCGGAATCGCTACCGAATACCCAGCGCTACCAATTTGAAAATTACTTCCACAAAAGTAAACATTAATTGCGGGAAAGGGGTTTCCTGGACTGAAAAAATATTTTTTGTTTTAGGTTTGCACAGTACTTCCGGCCTCGCCGAATTAATTCCATGACCTACGCCGATATTATTCTGCCGCTTGCACTGCCTAAACGCAGTTATACGTACAGCATTCCGGAAATTATGCTTCCGGATGTGCAGCCAGGGGTCCGTGTGGAAGTGCCCTTTGGAAAAAGCAAACTGTACAGCGGTGTGGTAGTCGGGGTCCATACTACTCAGCCGGATTACCGGGTGAAATCAATCCTGGCCGTGTTGGACGAAACACCGGTTGTTGTGGAACAGCAGTTGAAATTGTGGGACTGGATCGCCGATTATTATTGCTGCACCCTGGGCGAAGTGATGAGTGCGGCACTACCCGGCCATCTCAAACTGACCAGCGAAACGAAACTGATCCAAAATTCTGCATACGGCGATGATTTCTCCGAATTGGACAACGATGAATACCTGCTCGCCGAAGCCCTGCATATTCAGAACGAAATCACCATCGATGACGCCCGGAAAATTCTGAATAAAAAAACCGTTTTCCCGGTCGTTCAACGCCTGCTGCTCAAGGGTGTGCTCACGCTCCGGGAGGATTTGCAGGAAAAATACCGACCCAAAAAAGTGATGGCGGTACGGCTTGCCGAACCCTACCGCACTGACCAGGAACTCCTGCGTCCGGTGCTCGATGCATTGGAAAAAAACGAGCGGCAACTCGAAACACTGCTTGCCTACTTACATTTGAGCCGAAGCCGCCCCTGGGTGCGCCGGCAAGAGGTGCTCGACAAGGCTGGTGTTTCAGAGTCGCCGCTTCAGACCCTGGTAAAAAAGGAAGTGCTCGAATTGTATGAGCGCGAGATCAGTCGCATTGCCGGGTTTGAAGACGAACTGGTGGAGGCTTCCGAACTTTCGGAACAGCAACGACAGGCTCTTTCTGAAATCAATACGGGGTTCAAACAACACAACACCATACTCTTGCACGGTGTTACCGGCAGCGGAAAAACGCGGGTATACCTTGAACTGATGCGCGAGGTCATGCTACAGGGTGGGCAGGTGCTGTACCTCTTACCTGAAATTGCGCTGACCACACAGATCATCAATCGCCTGCAAAGTATTTTCGGTGCCGACGTTGCGGTTTTTCACTCCAAAATCAATTACAACGAACGGGTTGAAGTGTGGCGTGCGGCAGCGGCAGGTAAGCCGGTGATCCTTTCGGCGCGCTCGGGATTGTTCCTGCCCTTTCAAAACCTGCAATTGGTCATCGTAGACGAGGAGCACGATCCTTCGTTCAAACAGTATGACCCGGCCCCCCGGTACAATGCCCGCGACACGGCCATTTTTTTGGCTAACATTTACGGCGCCAAGGTGCTGCTCGGTACCGCCACGCCCGCCGTGGAAAGTTATTTCAATGCAAAAAAAGGCAAATACGGACTGGTAGAAATGCCGGAACGATTTGGTGGCTTGCAGCTCCCCGAAATTCGCCAAATCGACTTGCGTGAGCAGCACAAAACCCGGCAAATGAAAAGCATCTTTTCCCCGGCCTTGCTCGAAGGTCTTCAGCAGGCGCTCGACCGGGGTGAGCAGGCCATACTTTTCCAAAACCGGCGCGGATACTCCCCTATTCTTGAATGTCAAACCTGCGGCTGGACCGCCCAATGCCGCCACTGCGATGTGAGCCTGACCTATCACAAACATACCAACCGGCTGCGCTGCCATTATTGCGGGTATCAGGAATCGGTGCCTGCCGTTTGCCCCGCTTGCGAAAGCGGGAAGGTTACCCTGTTGGGCTTTGGCACCGAAAAAATAGAGGATGAACTCAAACTGTTCCTGCCCAAAGCCCGCATCGGCCGCCTCGACCTGGATACCGCCAGCACCAAAAACAACCTGATTGCCATACTCAATGATTTTGAAGAAAAACGCATCGATATCCTGGTCGGCACCCAAATGGTAACCAAAGGCCTGGACTTTGAAAATGTGGGCATCGTGGGTGTGCTGGGCGCCGATCAACTGGTGCGTTTCCCCGATTTTCGGGCCGGCGAGCGGGCCTATCAACTGCTGACCCAGGTAGCAGGCCGCGCCGGCCGTAAGCATAAACAGGGCCTGGTGCTGGTGCAGTCCTGGAACCCGGCGCACCCGGTGTTGCAGGAGGTGCAACGCGGCGATTTTGCCGGATTTATGCAGCGGGAGATGAAGGAACGGCGCGATTTCCTGTACCCGCCGTTTAACCGGCTTATCCACATACGCCTGCAACACAAGGACGATAAAATCGTATATCTCGCTGCCGACATGTTTGCCAAATTCCTGCGCCAGCCCATGGGCAAGCGCGTGCTCGGCCCGGTGCAGCCCTCGGTACCCCGCGTACGCAGTTATTACCTTCAGGAGATTTTGCTCAAACTTGAAAAAGATGCCAAGGTGATCCAGGCGGCCAAAGACCTGATCCGCAAAGCGACGGAAACGGTGACGAGCAAGCCGGGTTGGGGGCAGCTGCGGGTGGCGGTGGATGTGGATCCGGTGTGAGTGGAAGCAGTACGCTCAGGGCTACTACAAATTTCAAATTTGGGCTTTTAACAATTTGACATTTCAAATTCATGAAACTTCCCAATTAGGGATCATTCTTATTTATTTGAAATTTCAAAAAAAAATTTGAGATTGGAAAAGTTGGACCATTATGGCCGGGATGCTACCAACCCCGATAATCCACCAAACTCTTCGCCACAATCTCCCGCGCCACCGCCGCATTTTGAAACTCCTCCACCTGCACGGATTTGTTTTCCAGTTTTTATAGTCTTCAAAAAAACTGCGCAGTTCCCGGAAGAAATGCTCGGGCAGTTCACTGATATCGTTCATGTGATTGACGCTCATGTCGTGCTCGGCAACGGCGATGATCTTGTCGTCCATTTCACCCTGATCGATCATGCGCATCACACCGATCACCTTGGCCGATACGAGGCACAGCGGCACCAGGGTGATCTGGGTGAGCACCAGGATGTCGAGCGGGTCATGGTCGTCGCAGTACGACTGCGGGATGAAGCCATAGTTGGCGGGATAGTACACGGAAGAGTAGAGGACCCTGTCAAGTTTGAGCAGGCCCGAATCCTTGTCGAGTTCGTACTTGGCCCGTGAGTGACGCGGGATTTCAATAATGGCGTTGACGATGTCCGGCGCATTCGGGCCGGGCGAGACATTGTGCCAGGGGTGATTGGTAGATGTGGGCATACAACTGATTTTTGCAATAAATTTAGGATGGTTTTACACCCGGGAGTTATCCGGTTTTAAAACAAGATGCAGTCGAAACAGGTTCCTTACAGCTGTTCCAAACGCTCCAATACCTGGTCCCGGTAGCCCTTGCTGAGTGGAATAGATTTGTCTTTAACCTGAATAAAATTTTCCTGTAAATCGACACTTTGGATTTGATTCAGGTTGATCAAAAAACTGCGGTGCGTGCGGGCAAACTGCCGTGTATTCAGTTTTTCTTCCAACTGGCCCAGCGGAATCCGGACGACAAATTTGCGCCCGGTTGAGGTGTGCAACTCTGAATACCGGTCGTCGGCTTCGGCGTAGAGTATTTCGGCAAGGCTAACCTTCTCCAATTTTTCGCGCACCTTGATAAACAGCGAGTCCTGTAATACCAGATCGCCTGCTTCGAATGTTGTTTCGGGGCTTTTGGCCAGTTGAGCAACCGCCAATTCAATGCTACGCTGCAGTTGCAATTCGTCGAAGGGCTTTATGATAAATGCCGCCGGATGGGTTTGCTGCGCCCGGGCAAAGGTTTCATCGTCTTGCAGGGAAGTGATGAACACGACCGGAACGGCCCGGGCCCGGTTGGCCCGTGCAGCCAGCTCAATACCATCTACTTCGCCAGCCAGATTGATATCGAGAAGTAACAGGTCTGGCTTTTCCCGGTGGAAACAATCCAGTGCGTCGAAGGCATTGTCGAATGCCCCGACCACCTCGTATCCCATTCGGTCTATGAGCATTTCGAGTTGGCTGGCGTACAGCGGCTCGTCTTCAACGATCAGGATTCTCATTTTTAGCAACAGTTGGTTCAATCAAACCTATGTGGTTATCAACGGCAGAGAAAATTCCACGCTCGCGCCCCGTCCTTTAGTGCTGAACACCCGAAGCAAACCCTTGTTCATCTCCACCAATTCTTTGCAGAGCACAAGGCCCAGCCCCGCTCCTTTTTCGCCGGCGGTACCACGCTCGGGACGTTTTTCCAGACTGAACAATTTATCCAGTTTTTCAGCGGCAATACCCGTGCCGGTATCATTTACGGTGATAAAAACTTTGTTGTCGCGTTGTGTACAGCCAACCGTCACCGCACCGTTCTGCCCGCTTGGGGTAAACTTGATGGCATTGCCGATCAGGTTTCGGAGGATAGCCTGCAGGGCATTGGGGTCAGCTTGGACGAGCAGGTTTCCAGGCACCTGGTTTTCCAGGCGTATGCCTTTGGCCGTAGCTGCGTGCTCGTATACATCAAAGTTCTCTGCGACGACAGTTCCAATATCCACCGGCTCCGGGTGGTACGGGATCATGCCTCGGTTGAGCAATGCCCAGGAAAGCAGGTTGTCCAACAGCGTACTCAGGCTTGTTGCACTTCGGCTGAGTAAGTCACTGATCTGATGCAGTTTGGGCAAATTGCCTTTTTCGAGGTAAAAGTTAAGTTGCTCACCGACGCCCTGAAATGCAGCGAGCGGACTGCGCAGGTCATGGGCAATGATGCTGAAAAACTTGTCCTTGGTCTGGTTGAGTTGGGCCAACTGGATGTTTTGTGCATTGAGCTGATTTTTTGCGGCACGAAGTCTCCAGAAAAAATAGGCGCCCGCTAACAGGATGGCCAACAGCGCCCCTCCTAGTGCAAGGTAGAGGCGGTTTTGGGTGGCCAGAAGTTGTGCTTCATGCTGCGCGCGTGCTTTTTCCGTTTCGATGTCCTCCACATTTTGCCGGATGCGCTCCTGCGCAAGCCGACGTTGTAGGTCTTCCGTTTTTACACTGTCGAGGTATGTTGTGCTTTGTTCGTAGTGCAATAAGGCATTGGCGAAATCGGCTTGTTGTTTGTACGCGCGGTACAACAATTGATGGGCATTGGCAATTGCAATTTTGGAGTGTGTTTTTTCAAAATAGGTCAGGCCCATGCCGGCTGCTTCGAGCGCCTGACCGGTTTGACTTGCCCGGAGATGTAATTCGGCCAATTCAGCATAAGCCTCACCACATTCCTGAAGCATGCCTTTTTGGGCGTACCAATTTGCCGCGCCGTTATACAAGGCTGCTGCCGTTTCCAGATCGCCCAGGTTTTCTTTCACTTTACCAAGTGTCAATCGGATTCGGTTGGTTGCTACAGTGTCTTTAGTCGCTTCAAGTTTCTGGAGCAGATCTTGTAAGCCTGCTTCCGCTTTTGATGCCTGATTGCGCTCAAGGAGCGGTGGGGTCATGTCTTCCCAAACGCCGGTCAGGATGTAGGGGTTTTTCATTTTGATGCCGATAGCCAGCGCCTTGTTGTAATTTACCAGGGCCTGTTCGGCATCTTTCATGGCGAAAAAAATGCGGCCACGCAGTTTATAGAACTCAATATCTGCATCCGGGTTTTCCAGCAGGTGATTCAGTGTGTCGAGTTGTTGCGTCAGCTGGAGTGCTGTTTCCAGATTGCCAAGACGGAGGTTCCAGTCGCAAACATTGTGCAACGCGACAACCTGGCGATAGGGTTCCTTGCTTTCCCGGGCAAGTTTTAGCGATTGTTCTCCTAATTCCAGCGCTTTTGGGTTGTCACCCATTTTGGCGTAAACGAGTGACAATTGTGTAAGGGCAAAAAATTCGCCTGCAGGAATTTTTAGTTGCCGGTACAGCTCCAGCCCGCGGTTGCAAAAGGCCAACGCTTTGTCAAATTCACCGGTATTCCGAAGGTTGCTACCCAGCCGGGCATACTGAGCGGCCAGGAAGGCAGGCTCGCGCCCGATCTTTTCGCTGATGGCAACGGCCCGTTCACGGCTTGCATTACATTCCTGATGTTTTCCCTCAAAAAAATAGCAAAATCCTTTTTCAAAAAGCGCATCGGAAAGCAACAGGCTGTCCCGGGATTGTCCCGCCAGTTGAATCGCCTGGTCGCATGCCCGGTGTGCTGCGCTATAGTTGAAATCCTTGCGGTAGAATCCGCTTTGCGCCAGGTATGCCTGCACCATGCCCTCGGTGAACCGGATATTCCTGGCCAATTGCGCAGCTGATCTAGCAGTAGTCAATGCCCGTTCAAGATTGTCTGACTCCTGCGCCCTGGATAAAGCCAGGAGTGTGGCTACTTTTTCTTCACCCGGTGGCAAGGCGGCAGCGCGTTGTTGGAGGCTATCTGTTTTTGAAGTCTGGGCAAGGGCGATTGGCAAGATAAAAGCCCAGAGATGGAATGAAGTAAGTACCCGCAGCATCTATACCTGATTTTGAGGTGAAGGTACAAATGGGGGTATCCATTCGCACACAAAATTCCGGCCATTCACTGCAAAAAACAGTGCGCTCACAGCCAACGTAAGGCGAAAAGGGATAGGTAACGGCTACTTTGAGGTAATTATTCACAAAAAAATAGCCATTACTGTGATGAAAACTCTTCGTTTAGTCAGTACCTCACTTGTTTGTTTATTCTTCCTTGCAAACGGCCTGAATGCACAGGCTACCCTAAGTTTTCAGGGCATTCTTAAAAAATCCAACGGTATTGCTGTAGACGACGGCAACTACTCCATTACGTTCAGCCTGTATACGGCAGAAACAGGTGGAACGCCGGTTTGGACGGAGAATCAGAGCGACGTGGATGTCACCAGCGGGATTTACTCCGTGCTGCTCGGTTCGGTCAATCCGCTGTCCAATGTTTCCTTCGACCAGATTTATTATCTGGGTATCAAGGTAGGTGGTTCGGAACTTACGCCGCGATTTAAGTTGACCTCCTCGCCCTATGCCCTTGCGCTTATCGGGGGCTCTAATATCTTCCCGGGCGCCGGCACAGTGAAAGCCGATGAACTGGTGGTGAAAGGAAAAATGGTCGTCGGTGGCGCCACCGCAGTATCGCCCACCCACACCTTGCAGGTGACGGGCGGCTACCTGGCCCGCGGGGGCGCTCCAGGCGCTAACGGTGCTTCCAACAACGGCTACGCTTTTGAAGGCAACAACGGCGACAAAGACAGCGGTTTGTTCTCCACGGGCGACGGCGTAGTGTCGCTGTATGTCAACAATACCGAACGCTTGAAAGCCACAGGAACCGGTGTGGATGTGACCGGCAACCAGAGCGTTACGGGCAACGTATCGGCTGCCAACCTGAATCTTGGCGCCAATGGCAAGGTTGTGTTTGACGGCGGCTTGAATGACTGGCGCCTGGTGGATGTTTCGGATTTTTCCAGCGGTGCGGACGGCTGGGTTGCCTATGACAAGGGCGACCCCTGGGGTACTTCCTTTGTGCAGCAATCCGTCGGTACAAAGACAATAAACAACCCATTTGTAAAGGACAAAGTACTGGAAGCCACAACACCCACGAATATTAGTAACCGGAGCCTTTTGAAAAAGCAATTTAATTTTTCCGGCAAACCGCACTCCGAGATTAAGGTCGAGTTCACCTACTATTATTTTGGTTCCTGGGACGGCGAATGGGGATTCGGCGGTTTTCAGCAAAACCTTACCGAACCATTGACCGGTGCATGGGGCCAACTGAGCACGACCTGGGGGGTATTTAGCAACCTTTCCTTAGGCTCGCGGGACAATTATACTCAGGGAGAAATGGTAGCGCAATATACCGGGGATAATATCTGGGTGGTTTTTGGCAGCACGCTTGGAGAAGGTACCTCCAACGAAAATTACGCAGTCGGTAATATCAAAGTATGGATTCGATAAGCCTGCTTGTTTCCAATTGAAAATTTATCACGCACGAAAAAACAAGGTTATGAACCATATTCGCATATTCCTGCTTTCGTGGGGATGGGTGTGCATGGGACTTTCACTGCAGGCGCAAAACGTGAACTGTAGTGGTGGTACTTCCAGCGGACCTACCACCTACGTGGGCTCTATTTTTAGAAATTACGGCAGCGTAACCAACGCTATCAATAACAAATACAGCACCACCGGCTCCTTGGGTGAGTTGTTTATCGGCGCGGCTTTTGGGTCGGAATACCAAACCGCTGCCGGTTTTTACAGCCGTTTCCTCTTACCCCCCTCGGCTCCGCTGGTGCAGGCGACAGAGGGCGATTTGAAGGATCGCATTGAGATCAACTGGGTCGTGGATGCGTTGAGTCCTTCCTCCGAGTTGGGTTTCAATATTTACCGCGACGGGGCATTTATCGGCAAGGTGGACAAACAGATCCGTAAGTACGTCGACTTCAATGTGCAAGCCGGGGTTTTTTATACCTATGAAGTTGCCGGGGCCAATCCTGCTGGTGAGGGCTACCGGGGGAGTACCCTGGGCTTTTTGAATCCCAATGGGGTGGTGACCGGCCAGGTAAAAACGATAAACGGGAACCCTGTGGTTGGCGCTGGCGTTACCCTCACGCCCTCGCTGGGAACGGCCCTGGCTTGCTCGCCGGACGATCAATCCTTTGTTGAGCCAAACCCGGCCCTGGACGCTCCGCAATGGACAATCACTTGCTGGGTCAAACAAGGTGAAAATAATTTTGCCAGCTATTTATTGAAAAAAGTACCGGGTCAAAGCAGTGGCCTCTGGATGATGGCAGCCGGTCAGAATGGCGGGGCTAAATCGCTTGCCATAGGGGTAGGCGACGGCATAGCGCCAGGGTATACTTTTATGCTTCATGAACTCGAGAGCGACCCCGACGGCTGGCACCACGTTGCCCTGGCCTTTAGCGGATCGTCGGTGTTGTTTTACATCGATGGCAAACTGATTGACAGCCGGCCCGGTACATACCAGCCGGCAACGACGCAGCCCTTGCGTATGGGCGCCTTCGACGGTGGGCTGGACGACGTACGCATTTTCAACCGTCAGCTGTCGCAAACAGAGATCAACCAGTATAAAAACCGCACGGTAAACTCCGATGCGGACGGCCTGGTGGCTTACTGGAAATTTGACGAAGGGATCGGTACCAAAGCCTACGATATTTCACCGAATCGCCTGACGATGTACCTCTGTGGTTCGGAATGGACCAATGACCGCCCCGATGTGGTCAATGGGGCCGTTACCGACGATGCCGGTTTTTATAAAATCGAGGGGGTCAACTACGGCGATGGCGCAACGTTTACGGCGGTGCCGGAAAAAGTATCGTACAACAACTATGCGCTGGAGTTCAATGGCGCACAGCAGCAATATGCCGTATTGCCCGATTCCATCCTCATGGGCGCGCAAACGGCATCCATTGAGCTACGGCTGAATAATTTTGAAATAAGCCCTGCAACACGGACCGTATTGGCCAAGGTGCCCGATGATTTTAGCACGGCGAATTTTAAACTTTTCCTTACCAACGGTTCCCTGTTGGTGCGCGTTGGGTCGCAAGTCCAAAATTTTGGTCCTCTGGGTACCGGGTACCAGCATTTGGTATTTACGAAAGTCAATAACAAAATTTCGTTGTATAAAAATGGCAACCTGGCAGGCTCGTTTGATTATTCCGATGCTTCGCTGATTACTTCCGGTACGGAACCCTGGAGTTTGGGCGCCAGCAATTCGTTTAGCGGCTATACCGAGTTCTTCAGTGGCCTGATCGATGAAGTGGCGTTTTACGACACCGTACTCACCCAGGCGCAAATCCAATTGCATGCCGCCGAGGGCGTAAGCGCCCAAACACAGCGGTTGCAATCCTGGTTTCCGCTCAACGAAAGCATGGGGGCAGTATTGGAAGACATCGGCCTGGCACGTACCGGCAACGGTACCTTGCAAGGCGCTACCTGGAGCACTGTGACAGGCATCAGCGATGAGTCGGTGCATGAATTCCAACCGAACAAACGCCTCGTGACGCTCAATTCAACGAGCACCAGCGTGGATGGCGTGGACTTTTCCGATCTGAGCACCGTGCGCGTTTCCGGTTATGCGCGTTACGACGGTACCTTTTGCTATGCCGACAGTGTGGAGATCCTGGTGAACGGCCAGTCGTATTCACCCCGGATCTTTACGAACAGCGACGGAAAATTTGTCGCTGATTTTGAGCCGGGTGTGACCGTTCGGCTTTCGCCAAAATTTAAAAATCACAGCTTCGCGCCGGCATCCTGGGACGTGAAAAACCTGAATGCACCGAAAGCGGGCATTTTATTCCGTGACATTACCAAGCGGACGGTACGCATCCGCCTGGCAGGTGGAGATTGCCGCAAATCGGTGCTTCCGCAAGGTTACTCGGCTAAAATTGCCGTGATCACCCTCGACGAATGTTTTGCCGATACGGCCTTCCTGGATCACGACAACCATCCGATGGGGCGGTACACGTTCAAAAATCTGCCGCCAGTGCCGCTTACCGTTGGCGTGATCGACCACGATGATCCGGATGTCAAAGACTTTTTTGCTTTGAGTGGCGGCACACAAACCGATCTTTCGGAGAAAAGTGACACGCTGGAGTTTATCTACTATGCTCCTCCGCAGGTTCAGATCGATTCTTTTTCGGTGAACAAATGTGGTTTTGTGCAAATCCCGCAATACGAATCGGCACTCACCAATGTGCGGGTGTATGAAGATTACTACGGCGAGCAATGTTACCTGGATACCTTCCTGCTGACCATCAACAACAACATTGCCGATGAGGACCAGTACGATACGCTGGTTACTACCGGTAAACATAAACTCAAGGTGTTTGGCGGCGCACCGAATTTGACCTACCCGCATGAAAAGGTGCTGCAGGTGACGGCGCTGGTGGGTGGTAAGTCGGCAACCCGGACCCTGGAAGCCGTCGTTACCGGCGAACGCCCGCGGGCATCCACCTTTGCCAGTACCACACCGGCATTTCCCTTGCTGATTTTGCGCGACCCTCCGGGCGACAACAGTTATGCCTACATCGAAAAAGGCCAGACGTTTTGTAAAAACTGGAGTCTCTCAACCGTCAAGGATATCGGTGGCGGTCAGGAAAGCCGGGTATCGTTGGGGCCAAAATTTGATATCGGCACCGGGGTTGGTTTATGGAAATCGCAGGAGTTTGATATCGTGGCAGAAACGCAGGAAGAGTTTACGGTATCGCGCAAGCAGGTTTCGTCAACGGAGCAGGAAGTTTGCCTGACCACAACCGAGATCATTTCCACATCCGATCAGGATGATGTTGTGGGCGACCAGGGTGGCGATGTGTATATGGGTGCTGCCATGAACCTGATTTTTGGCATCACTGACCTGGTGCTCCTGGATACGGCAACCTGCGCGTTCCAACTCGATACCAGTTTCATGATTCACCCGGACGGCTTTGAAACGACCTACCTGTATTCTGAGTATTTTATTAAAAATACGCTGATCCCTAATCTGCAAGCACTTAAGGATACGCTTTCCGTGAATACCTGGAAGTCTTTCATAACGCAAAACGAGAATTACAAAAAAGACGCAGTATTCGACCGGAATCTTTCGTTTGACGCAGGGGTCAAGTATGAATACTTTTTTCAAAAAGATTCGGCAACGACAAATTCCTTCAACTTCGACAGTACCTATACCGGGGAGATTATTGCAAAAGCTGGTGCCTTTGTCGGTGACCTTGGTGCCTATGTCGGGGCTATTTTCCGCCTGACTACGGCTGAAACAGGTTCAACGGATTCCACTAAATCTTCAACAGTGAAAGTTGGCTATGTGCTGGATGATGACGACGCCGGTGACTATTTTACCGTCGATATTAAAAATGATAAGAAGTATGGCACGCCGGTTTTCCACACCCGGAGCGGGGCTTCATCCTGTCCATGGGAGCCAAAAACGCAGAACAGGGAGGAAGTTGACCTGGTGGTGGACAAAAATGTAGCCGTCAATGTGCCGGAAAACGGGGCTGCTGTATTCACGGTTATCCTCGGAAACATAAGCCAAAGTGCTGAAACCAGAGGGTACACTCTGCAACTGGCCAACGGTTCCAACCCGAATGGGGCAATCGTAAAAGTGAATGGACAACCGCTAACGCAGGGCATTTCGTATACGGTGGGTTTTGCCGTTGGGCAAATTGTGACGGTGACGGTTGAACGCGGTCCTATCGCATACGATTACACCGGTCTGGAACTGGTTTGGTATTCGGATTGTGAAGTAGCGCATGCTACCGCGACAGGTCTGCCGATTGATCCGAAATTTTACAAATCCGTCAAGTTGGACGTGCATTTTGTACAGCCTTGTTCGCCTGTGGATATCAATGATCCGCAAAACGGTTTTGTGCTGACGCCGCAGGATCCGGTAGTGTTGCCTATCCGGTTAGTTGACTACAATGAAAACGACGCCAACCTGAAGGATATCAGTACGCAATACCGCAGGGCCAATACAAACGGCGCCTGGATCAACATTGCTGTAACGCCGCGTGACTCACTTGATCCGGTATTTGAACGGATCTTCTGGAATACCACCGGGCTAAGCGATGGCGATTTCGAAATTCGGGCAGTTTCCGCCTGCTCTACCGGTCTCAATCCAGGAATTTCCCATGTTGTCCAGATCACTATTGAGCGTTCGCCACCCGAATTGCTTGGTCTGCCTGAACCAGCCGACGGTGTGCTGTCGCCCGGCGACGAGATCAGCATAACTTTCAATGAGGAAATCAATTGCCTGAAGGTTTTCCCGGCAGATGTGTTGGGAAACAATACCATCGGATTGTATGACACGGAAACGGGTGAGTTGATCGACGCGACAATCTCCTGTTTAGGCAATAAGATCGTAGTTGTTCCTGCGATCGCGAATAAATTTCTTGAAGGGAAAATCCTGCGCGTGGAGGTGGATAACATTGAAGATTTGGCTGGCAATAATTTTGCCGGCACGGAATGGGAATTTTTTGTCAATCGCAGTCCGCTCGTGCTGGAAGGCGGCAATCTGGATGTGACCATGTATCAGGGCGAAACCCAAACGATACAGCGTGCCTTGCGCAATATTGGCGGGAGCATTGCTACTTACAAAGTGGTCGGCGCCCCAAACTGGGTGAAAATCAGCCCGACCACCGGCTCCCTGCAGCCGGGTGGTGAGGTGCAGGTTAGTTATAAATTCGAATCCACCTTGCCACAAGGGATCTACCGCGACACGATTTATTTTGAAAATGCACAAGGCGATGAACGCGTGATCATCAATCTGCGTGTGCTGTGTCCGGCGCCGGACTGGACTTTCAACCCGGCGGCCTTTCCGCAAACGATGACGTTCCAGGTGCAACTTGATATTGAGGGAGCCGTATCTGCCGACGAAGCAGATATTGTGGCGGCCTTTATCGACGGCGAGTTGCGTGGCAAAGCCAATGTCGAGTATGTTCCGGCATTCAACGATTACCGCGCATTTTTGACGGTGTACGGTAATGACGACGAACAGGATAAGCCGGTTGATCTGGTTATTTGGGATGCATCAGCCTGCCTGCTTTACGGGCAACTGGTGGAAACGTTTACCTACGATATCGATGGGGTAGTGGGTTCCGGCGTGATTCCCACCATCTTGCATACCAATAGTTTGGTGCAACGCAGTATTCCGCTGCAGACGGGTTGGAACTGGATTTCGTTCAATCTGGAATTCCCTGATCCGGCGCTGAATTCGGCCTTGGGTTCATTGAAATATCCGGAAAACGACCTGATCAAAGCGCAGACTTCCTTTGCAGAATACTTCGGCACCGATTGGATCGGCTCGCTCACCGAACTTGGCAATACGTCGATGTACCAGTTCCTTGCCGACAAGCCGGATACCATTGTAATGAACGGCATGCTGATCAGTCCCAATACGGTTCAAATTCCGGTTGTGGCTGGTTGGAACTGGCTGGGATACCTGCCCAATCAAGCCCTTCCGCTGGATGCCGCGTTGGCTACTTTGACACCGCTCAACGGCGATATTGTGAAAAGCCAAACCGCCTTTGCGCAATACGTGGCTGGTACGGGCTGGATCGGTTCGTTGAAATTCATGGAAGCGCCCAAAGGGTACAAACTGAAGATCAGTAATGCCGGCAGTTTGGTTTACCCAAGTAATTTCAAGGGGAATGAGGTGCTCGAAGAGCGCGGTGGTGCACCAGTTGCAACGAATTTCTGGAATGTTGATCCGACGCAGTTCGAATACTCGATGACCCTGGTGGGTATGTTGTCGGTCAACGGGCAGAACGGTACGGCTGACGTTCATGAACTCGGCGCTTTTGTAGGGTCTGAACTACGTGGCTCGGCCCAGGCGATTTATGTGGAACCGCTGAGTTCTTACCTGTTTTTCCTGACGTTGTATGCCAATGCGCCCGGTGAGGATCTGGTGTTCAAGTTGTACGACAACGCTGCGCAAGAGGTAAAAGACCTGAATGAGATGATCGTTTTTGCGGCAGACCAGCATCAGGGTAGTGTGGAAGCGCCGGTTCCATTCACCCTGCAAACCAGCGGAGTATCGGACCAACAGTCCTTCGAGTATTTTGAAGTGCAACCCAATCCGTTCAGCACATCGGCGCGGTTGGTATTCCATAGCGCGGCACAGCAGGAAGTGCGACTGTTGATTTCCGATGCCTTGGGCCGCACAGTGCTGCATCAGAAAATAGATGCGGTTTCGGGGATGAACACATTCCGGTTGGATGGAGGTGTGTTGAGTGCCGGGGTGTATTTTGTAAAACTTGAATCGGCAAGTGGCTCTGCCGTGCGAAAAATTATTTGTGAATAAGGTTCAATAACCAAGTGAAAGCACCAGTGCCTTTCCGGATCTTCCGGGGAGGCACTTTTATTTGGATATTTACCGAATGAAAGACAATTTCTCGCACCAAGCCGCTTCCTATGCCCGCTATCGACCCGTTTACCCGCCTTCGCTGATCGAACACATGGCTAATCTTGCTCCGGGCAAGCATGCTGCCTGGGATTGTGCCACAGGCAATGGTCAGGTAGCCGTTGCCCTGGCTGAACATTTTGAGTCCGTACTGGCTACCGACATGAGTGCGCAGCAATTGGAGCATGCCCGCCCCCATCCGCGTATTCGCTATGCGCAAGAGCGAGCCGAACACTGCTCGGCGGCTGACGAAACGTTTGACCTGATCACGGTGGCCCAGGCGGTGCACTGGTTTGACTTTGAGTCATTTTTTGCAGAAGTGCAGCGAGTACTACGTCCGGACGGTATTTTGGCCTTAATCGGTTACAGCCTTTTCACGGCTGATGATGCAGATATTGATGCTGTGGTCCGGCATTTTTATGTGGACATTACCGGCCCCTATTGGGATGCCGAACGGCGCCACATCGATGCGGCATACCAGACCATTCCGTTCCCACTGAAGGAAATTGACATGCCCCATTTTTTTATGGAATTCAACTGGACGGCCGACGACGTGTTGGGCTATTTTTCCAGTTGGTCGGCGGTGCAGCATTACATCCGTGCTAACGGGCATAACCCGGTTGAATTGATTGAGCCGGATTTGCGCGCAGCCTGGGGTGGGGTAGGTAGTCGGAAGATCAGTAATCAGTTGTTGCTTAAAGTAGGCAGGAAAACCTGAACGCAGGTTAAAGCACGTTGGCCAGTTGCTCTTTGATTTTCTCCAGTTCGTCCTTCATCTGAACTACCAGGCGCTGAATATTGGCATCGTAGGCTTTGGCGCCGAGGGTGTTTATTTCGCGGCCCATTTCCTGGCTGATAAAATTGAGGGTGCGCCCGCCGGAGATTTCCTTGTTGTTGACCTGCTCAATGAAATATTTGCAGTGTTGCTCCAGCCGGACCTTTTCTTCGGTAATGTCCATTTTTTCGAGGTAATACAAGATCTCCTGTTCGAAGCGGTTTGCGTCGAGTTTTTCTTTGCCAAAAACATCTTCCATATTGTTGTTCAGACGTTCGCGCATTCGGGTGAAGCGCTCTTTTTCGTGCGGTTCGACCTTTTGCAACAGACTCAAAATGTTGCTGACGCGCAGTTGGAGATCAGCTTCCAAAGCGTCGCCCTCCTGATCGCGAAAGGCACGCAGTTGGTCTAAGGCTTCGGTGATAATCCGGCATACGGCTTCCCATTCCTCGTCATCCACTTCGCCTGAGGGTGTGGAGGCTACGTTGGGAATGCGCATGATGGTTTGAAGAATATCGTGCTGTGGGATATCGAGTTCATTCGCCAGGCGGGTCAGTTCGCGGTGATAACCCCGGAACAAACCTTCGTTCAAGGTGACCAGGGCTCCGCCGTCATCGCTTTGAACATCCATCAAAAGATCGATTTTGCCGCGTTCTGCGTGTTGGGTTACCAGTTTTCGGACTTCAATTTCTTTTTCTTTATAGTCGCCGGGCAAGCGCATTTTCATGTCGGTCAGTCTGGAATTCAGCGTTCGAATTTCTACCGAAATGGTTTTGCCGTTGAAGTGGCCGGAAGCGCGGCCGTAGCCGGTCATGGAAAGCAGCATATTCTGTTTGTAGTATCTGGATGATCTGGAAAAATTGGCCGGTAAAGGTAGATAAATTCATTCCGGTGAAAATTGAAGAAATATATTTTTGCTAAAAAGTAGTATAAGGTTCTGATTTAGAGTAAGTTTGCCATTGAGCATGTGATGACGCCCAAGCATGGTCCACTGAATTTTATTTTGATTTTCAATCACATACATGCCTGAAAAATTCAGATAAAAGTTTGCGCGCCTGAAAATTTGTACGATCTTTGCGACTCGTTTTCCGAAGCGCCTTCTTTTTTTCTATAACTTGTTCAAAATCAACAAAATAAAACATGAGAAAGGCTGACCTTGTGAATGCCATTTCCGAGAAAACGGGCGTCGCAAAAGTTGACGTATTGGTTTCCCTCGAAGCGCTGTTCAAAGAAATTAAAACAACCCTGCAAAGCGGCGAGAACGTGTATGTGCGCGGTTTTGGCAGTTTTATTATTAAAAAACGCGCGAAAAAAATTGGCCGCCACATTAAAAAAGGGAAAGCCATTGAAATTCCGGAGCATTTTATTCCGTCGTTCAAGCCAGCCAAGGTGTTTGTGGAACAAGTTAAGAAAAATGTTTCGACGCTTCCATCCGTGGAAAATGATGACTAAATCATTGTTTCAGCCTTTAGGCCCCAAACTTGAACCCCAATTGTGAAGCAATAATGTCATGCTGAATAGAGCGCAATATCTGACACTGTTTGCCGCCTTGTTTTTGTTCCTGGCCCTGTATTTGGGTTTTTCAACAACACCCTCCGGTCAAAAGATTGTGGAGCGATCGCGGGCCCTGCAAGGGGAAAGTACGGGTTTTGAACAGATACAAAAAGATGCCAGGGCGCATTTGAATACCGCGCAAATTACGGCCCTGGATGCGCTTGAACAAGAATTGACTGCGGCGGGATCAGATGCTGACCAGATTGCTGTTTTGAAAAAAATATCCGGTTGGTGGTACCAGCAAGGTCAAATGCCAGTGGCAGGCGGTGTGGCAGAGCAAGTGGCCGAACTTGAAAATACAGATACAGCCTGGTCGGTCGCAGGCGCTACATTTTACAACGCCCTACGGGGAGAACAAAATGCCGTTTTGAGAACATTTTGTGGCGACCATGCAATTAAAGCCTTTGAGAGTGCCATCTCGCTTAATCCCGAGCAAGTGGAACACCGGGTGAATCTGGCCTTGACATATGCCGAAAACCCACCCAAAGACAACCCTATGAAAGCCGTCTTACTCCTGCGCGAACTGGAAAGTAAATACCCGGAGAACGCAGCGGTATATAATGCATTGGGGCGCCTGGCCATCAAAACCGGACAATGGGAAAGAGCCATTCAACGCCTCGAAAAAGCGATGGCGCTGGATCCGGGAAACCCCAATACGCCTTGCTTGTTGGCCCGGGCTTATGAAGAGACCGGCAACAAAGCCTTGGCAGCCACCTATTCGGCGCGCTGTCAGACACAATAAACAGAATTAAACACCCGAGTTTCGGGTTTTACGAACCATAACTAATAACTTATAATTTCAATAGCGTATGCCTTGCGGAAAGAAACGCAAACGTCACAAAATCGCCACGCACAAACGCAAAAAGCGTCTGCGTAAGAATCGACACAAGAAGAAGAATCGGTAGTGCCTGAGATTCAGGCACTATGCCTTTTTCTTGGGGAAATCCGAACTGTTTGAGTCCGTGTCGATGAGGCCGTCGATCCGGGAAGCTGTATCAAATGACCCCTTTTGATGCAGCTTCCTTTTTTGACTTGCAATCTTGTTTTTGGGAAAAGATATAATCGGGTAACCGGGGTTCAAGCCTTGCCCCTGTTATATCTTTTCCAAAACAAGTACATGTACGTCAGAGGATTTTTCGGGTTTTATTAAACAGTCCTTCTATTGGGCAAAACCCGCTTTCCAGCCGTGTGAAACCAAAGAACTTGCCCCGTTTGGTTGCGCGCTGCTGATTACCTGTTAAGCTGCCAGCCCCTTGCCAATGCCATTTGTCCTGAAGGAACGTTTGCCCTCAATTAAAAGTAATGTGACTGCTGCCGAATGTTACTATCGGATGGCTTCAGACGTTTTTCTGTGCCAATGGTGTAATCCAGCCGTAAGGACCTATTGAAAACCACTACATCCATCGTGGAAAAAGAACTCATTATCAATGCTACAACTACCGGTGTGGAAATGGCATTGTTGGAGAGCGACAAACTTGTTGAACTCCATCATCAAAAAACAAATAACAATTTTACGGTCGGAGATATTCTGATCGGTAAAATCCGGAAAATGATGCCGGGTCTGAACGCTGCGTTCATCGACATAGGGCATCGTAAGGACGCTTTTCTGCACTACACTGACCTGGGCCCAAAATTGCGCTCCGTTGCCAAATGGACCAACGGCGTTATGAACGGCAGCATTAATACCCATAAACTCGACAATTTCAAATATGAGGAAGAGATTGTCAAGTCAGGCAAAATTGACCAGGTGCTCAATAAACGCTACCCGGTGCTGGTGCAAATTTTGAAGGAGCCTATCTCTACCAAAGGGCCGAGGTTGTCCTGCGAACTGAATTTGCCCGGCCGGTATATGGTGCTCTCCCCTTTTTCAGAAGTTGTCACCGTTTCGAAAAAAATCAATAGCAATGAAGAGCGCAAGCGGCTCCATACGCTGGCCGAAAGTATCCGGCCAAAGCATTTCGGCCTGATCATGCGTACTGCAGCCGATGGCAAAAGAGTCCAGGAACTGCATGAAGAAATGATGCAATTGTTGGGCCGTTGGGAGGAAATTTTTAAGCAATTAAAATCTGTTATCCCACCGGCCAAGTTGCTCAGCGAACTCGACAAGCCGACAAGTGTTTTGCGCGATTTGCTGACGGATTCCTTTGGGCGGATTGTGGTGAACGACAAGGATCTGTACAACGATATCCGGTCCTACCTGCAATCCATCAGCCCCGAACAGGTTGGGATCGTTCAGCATTACACCAGCAACAAGCCGATCTTCGATACCTTTGGTGTTACCCGCCAAATAAAAGCGTCGTTTGGAAAAACGTCTACCATGGCCAGTGGCGCCTATGTGGTGATCGAGAAAACGGAGGCAATGCACGTCATTGATGTCAACAGCGGCCACAAAATGACTTCTGGCGACGTCGACCAAACTATTTTGCGCGTCAATCTGGAAGCGGCGGAAGAAATCGCGCGCCAGATCCGCCTGCGGGATATCGGTGGGCTTATCATTGTCGATTTCATCGATATGCGCAATGCTGATCACAAGCGCCAGCTTGCAAAGTCAATGGAAGGGTTTATGCGATCCGACCGTTCGCAACACACGATTTTGCCGCTGTCCAAATTTGGGCTAATGCAAATAACGCGTGAACGTGCCCGCCCGGAAGTGGAGGTGGATACTGCTGAAGTATGCCCATCCTGCGGAGGAACCGGAAAGGTTAACGCCACTATTTTGCTGACCGATGAGATTGAGCGCGACCTGGAGTTTGTTATGCAGTCGCGGCCCAAAGGCGATCTGTACCTGCGGGTACATCCCTACATCGATGCGTATTTGCGGAAAGGTCTGAACAGCGTCCGCATGAAGTGGTTTTGGAAGTACAATAAATGGATCCGAATCATCCCGCATTCCGATTATCAACTTTCGGAATACCGCTTTTTTGTGGGCAATGATGATGAGATCCGTCTGAATTAATTTGACAGAACCGGAGGGATGCGCATGAAGCGTTCTGCAATGGCCAGTGGCCTGAAAATGTAGCGTTTCTTCACATGGTGCCCTCCACTGCGGTGCAAAATATCGCGAAGCGAAGCCAGTACGTTTAGCAAGTGTTTGCCTTTGTTCAGCATTACACATTCTGCATGGGCGGCCAAAGCGGCATCGGTTACCTCAGAGCGGGTGGCGATGCCGCTTTTGTTTAGTGACTCCAGTACCTGTGTTGCCCACACTACCGGGACATGCGCTGCTTCACAAATCCATAAAATCTCCTCCTGAATTTCACTCAGGCGCTCAAAACCGATTTCTACTGCCAAATCGCCCCGTGCGATCATCACTCCAAATACGGATTCCTGCATGCCCTGTAAAAGCAAGGCGGGTAAATTTTGAACAGCCTCGAAAGTTTCAATTTTCAAAATCAGGGGCAGGGGGCGGTCGGGGCCATGCCGCAGCAATTCCTGTAATTCCAAAACATCGGCCGGTTGCCGGACAAAGGAGAAACCTACGAGGTCGGCGTTTTCCCGGACAAAGGGAATAACGGATTTATCAAATGCGGTCAGGCTTTGCACCTTGAGATCCGTATCCGGAAAGTTTATCCCTTTTTCCGGTTTTAGCCTCGGTTTGGCAGCAGAGATCCGGGTCATCCGAAGTGCTGCTTTGGTGCCATTTGTTTCTTCGACAACTGCCTCAAAAAGGCCGTCATCAAACAGCACGCGTTCGCCGGGTTTTAAATCAGCTATAATGCCCGGCAGGATGCAGCCAACCACTTTTTCCGTTTTTTTAAAATCGGCATCGGCTTCACACAACCAAAAACGGTTGCGCGGTTTCAATTTCATTATGCCTTCCTTGCGCCCTTTTCCTAATAAAGTCGTTCGGATTTTAGGTCCCGCGAGATCCATGTAAATTTTGCACGGGTGCCCGGTGGCCCGTGTTGCTTTGCGTATTTTGTTGATCATGCCTTTCCACACCTCAGGGCCGTCGTGCGCACAGTTGATCCGTGCAACGTTCATGCCGGCCTGCACCAAGGATTTAACCCGGCCATAGTCGGTGGCGAGGGCGTTTTCAAACGTGACCATCAGGTGCGGAATGTGCTGATTTACCTTGGGCCCGAATAATGTATTGGCCCGGTGTTGCAGCAAGCGTGAAGCACTCAGATAGTCGCAAGGCGGCGCTGCTGCGGCTGGCGGATGCCCCAGGCGTTCAAGGATTGCCTGAATTTGTCGAAGAATATGGCTCTCCGAACTGGCCAACGACGAAAGTCCGGCTTGATGCAGATCGTCTTGCAGGTCCCGTAAATCGGAACAGCGCAAAGTGAGGTAGTGCAACAAATTAAGCGCACTGGCCCGCTGGCCGGGATGTATTTTTTCCAAAAAAGATGCCCAGCGTTGTTCAGCGCTGTACATATCAGACTGGATGCCATCCAGTGCTTCAGCCAGAATTTGAAGTGTAGTATTCACAAGGCTGCAAAGGTAGAGCAGCCCTGCCTCGAGCATCAGGATTTAACGCATCTAACCCGCTGACTTTCATCATGTAAGGCAGATAGGGGGAAAAGAAAATCCGGGAAATTTATTTAAAAATGCGGGCAATCGCACTTCGGTTTAAAAAGGCGGCAACTTTCCATCAGAAACATGCCGGCTACCAGACAGAGAAATAAAATGCGGGTCCAATTAATTCTTTTCATAGCCAAAATCCTGTTTACTTTTACAAAGGCGAATGTAGCCCAAACGCCTGGTATTACCTAAAATTGTTGCGATCGCCTGACCGGGTGGCAAATTTTTAACTTGTTTTGAAACGAATTCTTGTTGCGCCATTGAATTGGGGGCTTGGCCATGTCACGCGCTGTATCCCATTGATCCAGGAACTGGAACAGTTGGGGGTAGAGGTGTTATTGGCATCCGATGGCGTCGCACTGCATTTATTACGGGCAGAGTTTCCGCACCTGACAACTTTTGAATTGCCCTCCTATCGTATCCGTTACCAGTCGGCCAATATGGTCTGGAACATTGGGCGGCAACTTCCGCGGATTATTTGGGCGATACGCCGCGAAAATCAGGCTGTTGCGCAATTGGTGCGGGCACATGGCATTCAGGGGATCTTGTCGGACAACCGATATGGTTGTTTCAACCAAAACGTAAACAGTGTGCTGCTCAGCCATCAGCTGCACGTACAGTTGCCCTTCAAAATTTTGGGCTGGCCGGCAAATAGCGTTTTACGCTTGGCTATCAACAAATTCGATACGCTTTGGGTCCCGGATGTTGCGGAATTGCCCGGGCTGGCCGGTGTGCTTTCGCACGGCGAACCGGTGCATCCGGATGTGCACTATATCGGTATTCTGACCCGGATGCAGCACTATGAAATGGAAGCGGAATATGACGTGGCAGTCGTCCTGTCTGGTCCAGAACCTCAGCGCAGCATCCTGGAGCAATTGCTATTGGAACAAGCAATGGAAATGCCCCATAAGGTTATCATTGTCCAGGGGAAAACGCAATCCAAAAAGCACTACTACGCAGCCGACGATGTTGAAGTTGTTTCCTACTTGACAACGCGAGACCTGAACAACGTCCTGATGGCCAGTAAGGTGCTTGTTTGCCGTTCCGGGTATAGCAGCATCATGGATTTAGCGGGCTTGAATAAAAAAGCCATCCTCATACCAACACCTGGCCAAACCGAACAGGAATACCTCGCGCAAACTCTTGCTGCGCAGCAATTTTTTATCAGCCAGACACAACAGGCCATAGACCTGGACGCAGGTATCCGCCAACTAAGCCGAACAAGCGGCCTGCGCCAGGGCGTATATGCCACGGATGCCTTCAAACCCGTTTTGAAAAACTGGGTGGAAAGCCTGAGTTAACTTTTACTTATTTCCCCAAATTATTCATGGCACGGCTGATGCCGATAGTTGCAAAAGCTTTAATGCCTTCGGCAACTTTTTCCAAAATTGTGGTTAATTCGGCCACTTCGTCCGCTGCCCATTCTCCAAGTACATAATTAACCTGCCGGCCTGGTCCAAAAGTATTGCCAATGCCGATACGCAGGCGGGGGTATGCGTCGGTACCCAACAGGGCCTCGATGCTTTTGAGACCATTGTGGCCACCATCTGAGCCTTTTGGACGGAGCCGGAGTTTGCCGAACGGCAGGTTGATATCGTCGCAGATAACCATGCTGTTTTCCAAGGCTATTTTTTCCTTTTGCAACCAATAGCGCACGGCTTTACCGCTCAGATTCATATAGGTGCCGGGTTTCAACAGAATGAGAGTGCGTCCTTTAAATTTAACTTCAGCCAGGTCGCCATGGTGGTCGACGCGCCAGGTTCCGCCTAATTGTTGGCAAAGCAGTTCCACGGCCTTAAATCCGATATTATGCCGGGTGTTTTCATATTCATAGCCAACATTTCCCAAGCCTGTGATGAGGTATTTCACGCAGTGTTTTTCTTGTTTTTTGAAAAATATGCTGCAAAGGTAAGCCGGCTAATAAAATTAACCGGAGCCAAGCAGTTTTTACAGAACTTTGCGGCCTTTTAATTGAATATCAAACATCATGTCGATGCGAATTTTTATACTTTTTTTTGGTGCCATCCTGGGTGTCGCAGTTTGGGGAGTTGCCTGCAATGAGCCCAATACCACAACCGCAAATGTTGAACAGGGACCGATGGATTATACAACCGCGGCGTACTCTTTTTTGACAGACAGCATGCCCGGTATCGCCGATACGCTAACCGTCGGGTTTCGGGACCTGAATTTTTATACCAGCAAAGACCACTTTTGTATAGTCGGAATAGTGGATAACCAATCGAGATTCTGGCGGAAAATTTGGCTACAGGCTCAATTGGCCGACTCAAGCGGCACAGCCTTGGCCTTCAATGGCGATACCACTTTGATTATCCGGGCATTTTCCAATGCCGTGCCTCCGAGAGGCGCTACCGCGTTTTTTGCTGCCGTGCCGTTGAGCCAACTTTCGGGTACTCCCGTAAGTTGCCGGGTAGCCGGCGCCGGTGCAATCGAGCGGCCACCGGGGCCCATTCTGATCGCGATGACCACTGCAGGTAGCGGCGTGTATTCTCTGGATAGTACTGTTGCCTCAGGGTTCCGGGAGTCGGCATACAACTTGAACGCTCAGATTAATAATCCATTGAATGAACGCGCGTACCATCCGAGGA
This sequence comes from Lewinellaceae bacterium, assembly GCA_020636075.1. Lineage (GTDB taxonomy): Bacteria > Bacteroidota > Bacteroidia > Chitinophagales > Saprospiraceae > M3007. The sequence continues at coordinate 364,614 of JACJYO010000007.1, forward strand.
TAGTTCTGTTGATGTATGCAAACGACAACCGACTTTATTACGCCCAGCTGATCAACCCGGAGTTGCGGAGTTTTTTGGTCAAACAAGATAACCAAGGGCCGATGAGCCCGTCGGAGAAGCGTAATATTTATTACCAGATTGCCTACGACATGATCCCTGAGCCGCTGCAAAACTTGCGGATCAGTCGTGTGGAAGTGCAGGCATTTGATATGCGTTGAAGACTATTGCTGTTTCAGAGAAACCGCGCATCCACCGCCAGCGGCCAGTTTGATCGAGAGCGTATCACCCCGTTTTACCTTGCGTTGGACAATTTCGACCGGGTACGGATTGTCTTTCCAGTGCGCCCCCGTTCCATCTGCATAGATCGTGGCCTCGTATGTTTTGCCGGCAGGCAAAAAGTCGAGTTTGACGGAGAAGTTACGCGGATTTTCGTCTGTTATGCTGCCCAAATACCAATCATTCGTGCCTTTCCCTTTTCGGGCTATGGTAATGTAGTCACCGACCGCTGCATTCAGGATTTTGGTATCTGACCAGTCCACCGGCACATCGCGGATGAATTGAAATACGTCGAGGCGTTTTTCATAATTCTCCGGCAGGTCGGCAGCCATTTGCAAGGGACTGTACAAGGTGACGTAGAGCGCCAGTTGTTTGGCTACCGTGGTGTGTACGACCTCTGTTTTTTCCGGATTATACGTATTCATGCGTACTTCAAAGATGCCGGGCGTATAATCCATGGGGCCGCCCAGAATCCGGGTGAAGGGCAGGATACACTCGTGCTCAGGAGGATTGCCGGCACTCCATGCGTTGAATTCCTGACCACGGGCTGCTTCACATGCCAGCCAGTTGGGCCAGGTACGGTGCAGGCCGCTTGGCCGGACGGCTTCGTGCATGTTCACCATGATCTTGTTTTTGGCGGTGCGCTCGGCTACCCGCACGTAGTGGTTGTTCATCCATTGGCCGTCGTGCCATTCGCCGCGGGGGATGATTTTGCCGACATATCCGGTTTTTACGGTGTTGATGCCATACTTGTTCATGAAGGCATAGGCATCATCCATCTGGCGTTCGTAGCTGGTAACGGCAGAGGAGGTTTCGTGGTGCATGATGATGCCTACTCCTTTTTCTCTGGCGTAGCGGCTGAGTTCGTCGATATCGTAGTCGGGGTAGGGCTTGGCGAAGTCAAATACTTCATCTTTCCATTGGCCAAACCAGCCTTCCCAGCCGACGTTCCAGCCTTCCACCAAGACGCCGTCGAAGCCATATTTGGCCGCGAAGTCGATGTAGCGTTTCGTGTTTTCAGTGGTGGCGCCATGGCGGCCATTGGGTTTGCCCTCGGCATCCAGGTATTCCCAGGTGGCTTTTCCAATGTGCATTTCCCACCAAATACCCACATACTTTTTGGGTTTTATCCAGGATGGATCGTCGATTTTGGACGGTTCGTTCAGGTTTAAAATTAGTTTGGATTCCAAAATGCCCGCCGCGTCTTTGCTCAGCAACACTGCCCGCCAGGGTGTGTTAAAAGGAACCGTATTAGTGCTTTTGATCGTTGAGTCGGGAGAGGGGATCAGGAATGCTTTGAACTTCAGGTTTTCGGTATCCGTCTTCAAATGCAGGGCCCCAAAATCAACGAGGCCTGCCTCCGCGAGCGAAATATGCATGCCATCGGCAGCGCGCATGGTGAGGGGTGTCTGCACGTTTTTCATCATCACGATATGCTGGGTGAAAATGGAGTGTTCCTTATTATAGGTTGTGCAGTCAATAGCGCTGATTTTGCTGGTGGTGTACACATGCTCGTTGGAGTCGAAGTCGCCGGGAATCCACCAGGCGGTGTGGTCGCCGGTCATTTGGAATTCCGATAACTCGTCGGTCACCTGTAACGTTCTTAGCCCTGCCTGTTCGGGCAGCTCATAGCGGAAACCCACGCCTTCGTCGTAGGCTTTGAAGCGCAAGGTCATGCGTTGGCCGGCTTCGGTTTCCAGGCGATATTCCAGCTCGGTGTAGTTGTCGCGAATTTTATCGACTTCGCCCCACACAGGTTCCCAACTGCTGTCGTGGTTACTGGCGATGGCATCGCGCAGTTGGAATCCTTTGCTCAGGTCAACGCTTTTGGTTGTCAGGCCCAGGCGCGACCAGTCGACAGCTGTTTTGCCGCGATAGGTTATTTTGTAAAATATTTCACCGGATTTGTTCAAACCTACGGAAACGGAACTGACGTTCCCCGGCGATTTTATCGTCCGCAGAGTTTGCTGATAAGCGCAAACCGGAAGCAGGAAAGCGCCGAACAAGGCGAGCAGGAAATATCGTTTCATAATATTGCTTGGTATAAAATTATTTTCGAGGCAAAACTAAACGCTTGCCCGCCCATGCGCGAACGAAACAGCGTATTTATTACAACGCGCTTTCCAACTTCCCGATAGTTCAGGTTTAATATTTAATCTGGTAGGAGACCGGGTCAGCTGTTTCAAGAAAAAAGGAATTAGTACCTGACCAAATTGTGCTGAATTGGATTCAGCAGCCAGACTACCATTACATAAAAATGGGGGACGTACAAATGCGGTATGATTTTCGATCTTTGCCCGTGGGCAGCTAATCCACATTTTCGTCTGGGTTGTTCTCTTAATTCTATTAACGGATTTCTTATTGCCACGCTGCTTTACCGCTTTTCAATGCAGGATTTAATAAGCCCACTGATAACAAACTGCCGAAAACGCATCAATAGGATGTATCGTAGCAAATAATCGAAACCCATTTATGCAAAAAGCAATCCTCGGCTTTTTAGCGCTCTTTTTGTGCGCAGGCTTCGCTTCAGGTCAAAAGGCCGCGTTTGAGTTTTATACGCCGGATGGCTGGGTGAGTGGTCTTGGTGCCGGGATCGTGCAGGACAGCAGAGGGTTGATCTGGTTCCTGAAATCAAACAAACTTTATCGCTTCGACGGCCGAAACTTTTGGACATACCCACCCCGGCCGGCGACATTGCCCGGCAGTACGGACCGGCTGATCGGTTTGCGGGGCATATACCAGGATTCCCTGCTTTTTTTGACCGGCGAACAGTTTGTGTTTATCCTTAATCCGGCTACCGGGCATTGGCAGTCTTTTCAACAAAACACCGGGAATAGAGCGGATAATTACCGGATACTTGGCCTGACAAATGCCAGGTGGCGCAACACGTATTACCTGCTGACCCAGTCCGAACAAAAGCCGGGGATAATAAACGGGATGGTTTTTAAGGGTAATTCGGTGGCAGAATATCCGATTCTGTCCGGTTTGACCCACGACCATTATCGCTATCATACGATCGATTCATCCGGAAACCATTATCTGATCAAATCCGATTCAATCCTTAAATGGAATGCCCGGGGCGGGTTGCTGGCACAGGCTGCCATGCATCCGCAGGCGCAATACGTGGGAATTCAATTTGATCCGGCTGGAACACCGGTGCTTTTAAATAAAGACGAATTGTTTATCCTGAATGAACGCCTGACGGTTGCCCGGGAGCATCCGGCGACCCGGCATTTGAAACAAAAAAAGGCGCAGGTAAACAATTTCATTTTAGATGCGGATGGTAACTTATGGATTTGCGGGAACGACAGAGGCTTGTTCTATTATGAGGCAGCAAAAGATACGTTGTATAATTTTCAAGATGCGTTAAAACGGACAATTCCCTACCACTGTGATCTTTTGGCCTTGTTTCCCGACCGTTCCGGTGTAATCTGGGTTGAAACCCGGATTGGGATTTTAAAAATCAACCCACAGCCATATCCCTTCGACACCTATTTTTTCGATAAAACCGGAAATGATGTTTACTACAGTTTTCGGGGCATTTCCGAGGATATTCACGGGAAAATTTTTGCCGCTTATTATGGCGGAATAGCCACCCTTGACCCGGATTCGAAGAAAGAACTGGCAGTGCTTTGCCGTAATCAAGTGCCGTTCGGCATGATCACGAATCCGCAGGGTATTTGGCTGAATAGCGGACAATTAATGGACCCTGCATCCGGGAGCATAAAATCAGTTTCAGGAGACCGGTCTAAATCCAGTGATGATACGGGTATATTCGCTAAGGATAATCGCGGGCGGTTATGGTGGGTTTACCACCATAGCCTGTACTATCTGAACGATCAATCGGGCTGGACCCTGGAACTCGATTTGCCGCAAAAAGCGCGTTTTGAATCGGAATCAATGCACGCAGGCCGGCACAGTAACAACCTTTGGATTGGCTACCGCGGTGTGTTGTTCGAGTATGGACCCGATCGCAAGCAACTGAAACAATATTTGCCGGTTGATTGGGGAATACCGGTTGCCAGGATATTGGCGATTGAAGAAGACAAACAGCGGAACCTGTGGCTGGGAACGGATGCCGGGCTGATCCGTTTTAACCCGGCAACAAAGGAAGTCCGGCGTTTTAGTACGGATCAGGGATTGCCGGACAATTTTATCTGCGGCATACTGACCGAAGGCGACTCCTGTCTTTGGCTCAGCACCAACCACGGCCTCTCCCGGTTTCACATTCCGAGCCAGTCTTTTGTCAATTTTTTCAAGGAAGACGGGCTGACTTATAACGAGTTTAACCGGATGTCTTTTTTTAAGGCGAAGGATGGTCAAATGTTTTTCGGCGGGCCCCGCGGGATCAACGCCTTTTTTCCGGAAGCCATCATGCAGGTTTATCAACAAAAAAACGAAGCGATTCGCCTGGTACTTACGGCATTTGAGCGTGTGGATGAACGGCTTGACACCCTGCTCCGGGAACATGATTTTTCGCTTCGCCCGCAAATCCATTTGTACCGCTGGGATAAGTCGTTTCAGTTTGAATATGCACTGACGGACTATGCCAGCCCCAAAGAAACCAGGTACAGTTTTAAAATGGACGGTTATGACGAACGCTGGTCCGAACCATCCAAATTCAATTTTACCCGGTTCAGCAGTCTGCCGCCGGGAACGTATACATTCCGGGTTAGAGCCAGCGACGGCAAGGGTGGTTGGCACCCGCAGGAACTGGCCGTCGATGTGGTTGTGCACCCACCCTGGTGGAAAACCTGGTGGGCCTATCTGATTTATTTTCTGCTGCTCACCTGGGCCTCCTATGTGATTTATTCCTTTTTGAAAAACCGCCTGATCCTGAAAAACCAGCTGGAACGCAAACAGGAAGAGGCCCGGAACCTTAAAGAACTGGATCAATTCAAAAGCAGGCTGTATGCCAATATTACCCATGAATTCCGGACACCACTGACGGTCATTCTCGGGATAACCGACCAAATGGAACAACAAACAAAATTCCAGGGTGATAATGGGTTGGACCTGGTGCGAAGGAACAGCCGTAATCTGCTGACGCTCATCAACCAAATGCTGGATTTGTCCAAACTGGAAGACCGGCAAATGCCGGTAAACCTGGTGCAGGGTAATGTTGTTCGTTTTCTCCGGTATGTGGCCGAATCGTTTCATTCCATGGCAAATGCCAAAGCAGTTCAGCTGCAAATACACAACACCACGGAATCCATTATCATGGATTATGATCCCGGAAAACTGCAGCAGGTTATTTCAAATCTGCTTTCCAATGCCATAAAATTTACACCGGGCGGCGGTACCGTGACAATGCGGCTTAACGTAGAATCAATTGAGTCGGCCAAAGGTGAAAGTTCGTTGATGTTTGTCATTGCCGTTCAGGATACCGGTATTGGCATCCCTGCAGCGCAATTACCGCATATTTTTGACCGCTTTTACCAAGCCGATAATTCCAGTACCCGCAAGGGCGAGGGCACCGGTATTGGGTTGGCGCTTACCCGGGAATTAGTCCGGCTGTTTGGGGGAACCATTGCGGCTACGAGTAAACCAGGCGCCGGTAGCACGTTTACAATACACCTGCCCATGCACAGGGAAGCGCCGCCCGAAAATACCAACGGCGTTCCGGAAGTATTGCCTGAACGGCATTCGACCGAGTATCAGATCGAAGAAAACAAATCGGCTATTCCGGCTTTGCACAAGGAGGACCTGCCGCTGCTGCTGCTTGTGGAAGACAACCCGGATGTGCTTACCTATTTGATTCGTTGTCTGGAGGGGCAATACCGGATTCAAACAGCGGCCAATGGGCAGCTGGGTATCGAAAACGCGCTGGAACATATCCCCGACATCATCATCAGCGATGTGATGATGCCGGAAAAAGACGGTTTTGAAGTATGCGATACACTCAAAAATGACCCGCGCACCAGCCATATTCCGCTTATTTTGCTGACAGCCCGCGCTACGGTGGAAGACCGGATCACCGGACTGAAACGCGGCGCCGATGCCTATATGGCCAAGCCGTTCCACCAGGAAGAGCTGCTCGTGCAGGTGGAGAACTTGCTTGAATCGCGCCGCCGCCTGCAAGAACGATTTCGCAACCTGGACCAGTCGACAGCAACTAACGTTGACGCTGACACCCAACCGGAAGATGCCTTTCTGCTCAATCTGCGCCGGCTAATTGAAGAAGACCTCACCAATTCAGATCTTTCTATCGATGCTGTTTGCCGGCACATGGCGATGAGCCGGATGCAATTGCATCGCAAGATCAAGGCGCTGACCGGCCGCTCCACGGCGCTTCACATCCGGGCCGTTCGCCTCCAAAATGCCCGTCGCCTGCTGAACCAATCGGAACTGAACGTTTCCGAAGTGGCTTATGCCGTGGGTTTTGACGACCCCAAGTATTTCAGCCGGGTATACACGGAAGAGTTCGGTATGGCGCCCAGTGTGTCAAGGCTGGGCTGAAGGTAAAATGCCGCCGCAGCTTCTGTCTGCGGATGTTCCGAATCTTCCGGAGTTTCTCCAGATTTTTTTTCAAAAATTTGAAAATCAAGGAATTGTAACGCTTGTTACAATAGTCCACCTATTTGTTACAATAGTGCGAAGGTCTTTTTGGCAGTGCTTTCATCTTTGACATGTGCAACGTTACGCCCGTTTTATTCAGGGCAAATCTCTCCTCCCTCCGGTTCCGGATTTTACCATCTCTATTTCACTTTAAAACATCTTAACGATGAAGACACTGCGCATTTTCAGCATCTCACTTTTTTGCTTTCTGGTTTTTGCCGGCGGATTGTCCGCTCAGGCTACACTCAGTTTTCAGGGCATCCTGAAAAAATCAAATGGCGTTGCCGTGGATGATGGTGAATATTCCATCACCTTCAACTTATATAATGTCGAGCAGGGCGGCACGGCTATCTGGTCTGAAACCCAGACCGATGTGGAGGTCAGCAGCGGCATATATTCGGTGTTGCTTGGTTCTGCTAATCCGCTCAATGTTTCGTTTAACGAAGTGTACTACCTCGGTGTGAAAATTGGCAGCACACCGGAACTCTCGCCCCGGTTGCGGCTTACCTCGGCGCCTTATGCCTTGTCGCTCATCGGGCAGTCCAACCAGTTTCCCAGTGCGGGCCTGGTGAAGGCAGATGAAATCGCCACTTCCGGTAAACTGGTTGTCGGTGGCTCGGCAGTTTCACCGACGCATACCTTGCTGGTAACCGGTGGCGTATTGGCACGCAGTGGTGCTCCCGGCGCCAATGGCGACTCTAACAATGGCTTCGCGTTCGACAATGAAAAGGACAGCGGCCTGTTTTCCACCGCAGACGGCGAGGTATCCGTATTCGTAAACAACGTTGAAAAACTGGAAGTCACTGCCAACAATGTTGCGGTGACCGGGAACCAATCGGTCAGCGGCGAGCTTTCCGTCGGGAACGCAGGCACCGCCGGGAATATCAATCTAAGCAAAGGCGGAGCCGTTGTCTACAATGGCAACCGGGATTGGGTGCTGGTGGAGACGGATGATTTTGAGAATGGCGACCGGAATGGCTGGGTGCCGGTTACAGGCGACCTGTTTAGCGCAAAGCTCTTTGAACTTTCCGGCGGGCCTAATATCGCGATTAATCAGGGATACTACCAGACGCCAACGGCTAATGGGAAAATGCGAAAAACATACGATCTGACAGGTATTCCGCATAATCATGTCAAAGTGGAGTTTACGGTAATTGCCTGGGGGGCGGATTTTTGGGACAATGAGGCTGTTGTTGCCGGTTTTTCACAGGGTAATGATGAGACTACAGGATGGCAGGGCTTTGCCGTAGGCACCTTCCTTCCGTTTCATGGTGAGATGGTACTGAACAATTTTTCAGGAAATAGTATCGGCGTGTTTTTTACATCATTCACCAATGAATTAGGAGAGCGGATTGCTGTGGGTAATGTAGAGGTATATGTCCGGTAAAAACCGGCATATGCACACACTTCCATTTATCCATCATAAAAAATAAGAATTATGAATCAGCATATTCGAATATTCCTGATCCTGTGGGGGATGGGGTGTTTGGGACTTTCGTTGCAGGCGCAGACTGTGAATTGTAACAATGGGACCGTCTCCACCACAGATTCCTATTCCGGATCGGTTTCCGGCAATTACGGTAGTATGACCAATGCCGTAAACAGTAAATACAGCCTGACAGGTTCGTTGGGCGAACCCTTTATCGGCGGCTTTTTCGGGTCATTTCAGGGGGCTGCCGGGTTTTACAGCCGCTTCCTGTTGCCTCCATCTGCGCCTCTGGTGTTTGCTTCCGAAGGTGATCTAAAAGATCGCATTGAGGTGAACTGGGTGATGGATGCGCTGAGCCCATCTTCTGAAGGCGGCTTCAACATTTACCGCGACGGTGCCTTTATCGATCATGTCGACAAGGAAATTCGCAAGTACATCGACTTCAATGTGCAGGCCGGCGTGTTTTACACCTATGAAATAGCCGGTGTAAACCCGGCCGGTGAAGGTTTTCGCGGTAGCAGTTTAGGCTTCCTGAATCCAAATGGTGTCGTTACCGGGCAGGTAAAAACGCTGAGTGGCAACCCGGTAGTTGATGCCGCGATCACGCTTACCCCCACACTCGGTAGAGCATTGGCCTGTACGGATGATGATAAATCATTTGTCGAGCCCGATTCAGTCTTGAATTCCATGGCATGGACGGTCAGCTGCTGGGTTAAACAGGGTGACAATCCGGTGAATAAACCCTTCCTTCGGAAAGCGGACTTTACTAAAGCGCAAGGCTGGTGGATTATGGCCAGCAGTCCGAATGGGAAAAAAACGATCAGCCTGGGAGTCGGGGATGAAAATCCCGGTTACACCTATATGCTCTATGCGCTGCCCACCGACCCGGATGGCTGGCACCACGTAGCTGTTGCGTTCAACGGGTCATCTGTGCTGTTTTATGTAGATGGCACGTTGGTGGAAAGCCGCCCGGCAGTCTACATGCCGGCTCCTAATGCGCCGTTGTACATTGGGGAGTTCAACGGAACGCTTGATGATGTTCGGATTTTCAATCGTCAACTTTCTCAAACGGAGATCAACCAGTATAAAAACCGGACGGTCAACTCCGACTACAATGGCCTGGTGGCGTACTGGAAATTTGACGAAGGTATTGGCACCAAAGCCTACGATATTTCGCCGAACCGGCTCACCACTTACCTCTGCGGCCCGGAATGGGCAAACGATCGCCCCGACGTAGTGAATGGTGCGGTAACCGATGCCTCCGGTTTTTACAAGATCGAAGGGATCAATTATGGCGACGGCGCTACGTTTACGGCTACGCCGTCGAAAAAAGTGTACAACAATTATGCGCTGGAATTTAACGCCGCGCAGGAGCAATCTGCTGTGCTGACCGATTCCATCCTTTTGGGAGCTTCCCTTTGGTCGGTTGAGTTGCGCGTCAATAACTTTGAAGTTACATCTGCCCCGCGGACGCTGTTGTCCAGGCAATCGGGCGATTTTGAATTATATGTACTCAATGGTTCGATATACTTAAAATTGGGAACGGAGGTGCATGATTTCGGCTCCCTGGGTACTGGCTATCAGCATTTGGTACTCTGGTCTGAAATTTCCTCCGGCACAATGGTTTTATTTAAAAATGGTGCAGCAGCCGGTGCTTGGCTCACAACTCCATTTAATGTATATCAGAACCCCGCGGCTTGGCGATTGGGCGCCCGAAATTCCGGTGGCAGCAATGACCGGTTTTTTAGTGGCCTGATCGACGAAGTTGCTTTTTACGACACCTTGCTAACTCTGGATCAAATTCAGCTACATGCCGCAACCGGTGTGCAAGCCCAAACGCCAAGGCTGCGCTCCTGGTTTTCACTCAATGAAAATCAAGGGACGGCGCTGGAAGATATCGGTCTTGCCCGCACGGGCTTTGGCTCGGTTCAGGGAGCCAGTTGGAGCAATGTTACCGCCATTGAAGATTTTACGGAACACGAATTTCAACCCGACAAGCGCCTCCTGACGCTCAACGGAACCAATACCAGTGTGGATCAGGTTGATTTTACCGACCTGAGTACGGTGCGGGTTTCCGGTTATGTGCGTTACGACGGCACACTTTGTTATGCCGACAGTGTGGAGATACTCGTAAACGGTCAATCTGCTTCGCCGCGCATTTTTACGAATAGCGATGGAAAATTCGTCGCTGACTTTGAGCCGGGAACTACCGTCAATATTTCGCCGAAATATAAAAATCACCAGTTTTCGCCGGCATTTTGGGAACTGCGCAAGTTGAATTCACCGGTAGCGGGGATTCTGTTTCGCGACATTACCAAACGCAGTTTGCGCGGCCAGCTGGCTGGCGGCAAGTGCCACAATTCGATTCTTCCCACGGGGTTCACGTCCAAAATTGTGGTGACGACGCTGGATGAATGTTTTGCCGATACGCTCAAACTCAACCATGACGACAATGCCGATGGCCGGTATCTGTTTACCGGCTTACCTCCTGTGAAACTGTCAGTTGCGGTAGTGGATCATGATGATCCGTCGGTCAAGGATTTCTTCGAATTGAGCGGCGGGACACAAACCGATCTTTCCGAGAAGAACGACACCGTTAATTTTACCTATTATGCCCAACCGAGTGTTCAAATTGATTCCTTTGCGGTGAATGGTTGTGGTTTTGTTCAAATACCGCAATACGAGAAGGCAACAACCAACGTCAGGGTATATGAAAACTACTACGGCGAACGCTGTTACCAGGATACCTTCCTGCTGACGATAAACAACAATATTTCCGACAAGGACCAATATGATACGCTGATCCTCGACAGCAAACATAAACTGGTGGTTGAAGGCGGTGCACCGAATTTGACGTTCCCGCATGAAAAACTGCTCCAGGTGACGGCCATGGTAGACGGTCGGTCGACCACGGAAACCCTGCAGGCAGTAGTCACTGGCGAACGACCCCGTGCAACAACTTTCGCCAGTACGACCCCTGCTTTCCCAATTCTGATTTTGCGGGATCCGCCTGGTGATAACAGTTACGCCTACGTTGAGAAAGGGCAAACATTTTGTAAAGACTGGAGTTTCGAAACCGTGGATGACAAAGGCGGCGGCGAGGTCAGTAAAATTTCCTTGGGCCCCAAATTTGACCTGGGTGTTGGCGTGGGTATTTGGAAATCGGATGAGGTTGATGTGGTGGCGGAAACGGAAAACGAATTTTTAGTGTCCCGCAAACAGGTGTCTTCCACACAACAGGAAGTCTGTATTACGACTACCGAAGTTATTTCAACTTCCGATCAGGATGATGTTGTAGGCGAACAAGGTGGTGATGTCTATGTAGGAACTGCCATGAACCTGATTTTTGGTATCACAGACCTGGTGCTTTTGGATACGGCGACCTGCATGTTCCAACTCGATACCGGTTTCATGATTCACCCGGATGGTTTCGAAACAACCTATTTGTATTCGGAATATTTTATTAAAAATACGCTTATCCCGAATCTGGAAGCCCTGCACGACACCTTGTCTTTGAATACCTGGAAATCATTTTTAGCTCAAAACGAAGCGTTTAAAAAAGATGCGGTGTTTGACCGGAACTTTTCTTTTGACGCCGGCGTCAAATACGAATACTATTTTCAGAACGATTCATCGTCAGCCACTTCATTTACGTTTGACAGCACCTATACCGGTAAAGTAGTGGCAACTGGTGGTGGATTTATTGGAGGCCTTGGCGCTTCCGTTGGCGCAGTGTTTCAGATAACAACGTCGGAAACCGGATCCCAGGGCTCCAGCCAGTCTTCCACCGTAAAAGTGGGCTATGTACTCGATGACGATGATACGGGCGACTATTTTTCTGTCAATGTCAAAAACGACAAGAAATACGGGACCCCGGTTTTTCAAACTGTGAGCGGGGCATCTTCCTGTCCCTGGGAGCCCAAAACCCAAAATCGCGATGAGGTTGATCTTGTCGTAGATAAAAATGTAGCGGTCAACGTTCCGGCAAACGCACCGGCTGTGTTCACCTTTATTCTGGGGAATATCAGTCAAAGTGCGGAAGCCAGGAGCTATACGTTGCAAATGGCAAACGGCTCCAACCCGCAGGGGGCCATTGTAAAAGTAAATGGGCAGCCGTTGACACAGGGGATTTCATATGTGGTGGGCTTCGCTGTTGGGCAAATTGTGACCGTGACCGTCGAGCGCGGGCCGGTGGCCTATGACTACGAGGGTCTGGAACTCACCTGGTATTCGGATTGTGAAGTGGCGCATTCGTCTGCCACGGGCCTGCCCATAGACCCGCGATTCTATAAATCGGTGAAACTGGATGTGCATTTTCTCGAACCGTGCTCGCCGGTCGATATCAATGACCCGCAAAGCGGTTTTGTGCTGACTCCGCAGGATCCGGTTGTTTTGCCGATCCGGCTGGTAGACTACAACGAAAACGACGCCGATCTGGAATACATCCGAACCCAGTATCGCCGGGCCAATACGAATGGCGCCTGGATCAATATTGCTGAAACACCAAGGGATTCACTTGCTCCGGTTTTTCAACGAATTGACTGGAATACGGATGGCCTGAGTGACGGAGAATTTGAAATTCGGGCAGTCACAACCTGTTCCACCGGACTGAACCCGGGCATTT
>JACJYO010000007.1:382500-392665 GCA_020636075.1 Lewinellaceae bacterium
AGCGTTGGTGTTTGTGGTAACATAAGCATCGTTAGCGGCGATGAAAGATATTTTAGTGCATGTTTTTAGGAACATCCACTAAAAGAGATGGAAGCGAAATAAGGGCGTATGGGGGATGCCTTGGCTCCCGGAGGCGACGAAGGACGTGGTAAGCTGCGAAAAGCAACGGGTAGGTGCAAACGACCGATGATCCGTTGATGTCCGAATGGGGCAACCTAGCACGTTGAAGACGTGTTGATACAAGTCGCAAACCCGCTGAACTGAAACATCTAAGTAGGCGGAGGAAAAGAAAACAAGTAGTGATTCCGCAAGTAGTGGCGAGCGAACGCGGAAGAGGCCAAACCCATGGGCGTGCCCATGGGGGTTGTAGGACTGCGTTGTGGACAATAATTGTTTAGTTGAAAGCCATGGAAAGGGCTACCGTAGGGGGTGAAAGTCCCGTAAGCGAAAGGCAATTATTACCTAGCAGTATCCTGAGTAGGGCGGAGCCGGTGAAACTCTGTCTGAATCCACCAGCACCATCTGGTAAGCCTAAATACTACCGGGAGACCGATAGCGAACCAGTACCGTAAGGGAAAGGTGAAAAGAACCCTAAGAAAGGGAGTGAAAAAGACTCTGAAACCATACGCCTACAAGCGGTCGGAGCTTTAGTTTATATCTTCGGGTATAGACGGGTGACGGCGTGCCTTTTGCATAATGAGCCTACGAGTTATTCCTCATTGGCAGCCTAAGTACTTCAGGTACGCAAGCACAGCGAAAGCGAGTCTTAACAGGGCGACCAATGTGTCAGTGGGGATAGACGCGAAACCGAGTGATCTATCCATGGGCAGGCTGAAGTTTCGATAATCTCGAAATGGAGGGCCGAACCGGTAAGTGTTGAAAAACTTTCGGATGACCTGTGGATAGGGGTGAAAGGCCAATCAAACTCGGAGATAGCTCGTACTCCCCGAAATGCATTTAGGTGCAGCGTTGGGCAATGTGTGTTGGAGGTAAAGCTACTGATAAGGCTAGGGGGCTTCACCGCCTACCAACCCTTAACAAACTCTGAATGCCAGCACATAGTACCAGCAGTGAGCCCCGGGGTGCGAAGGTCACGGGGCGAGAGGGGAACAACCCAGACCAACAGTTAAGGTCCCTAAATCACAGTTAAGTTGCATGAACGAGGTGGGAATGCACAGACAGCTAGGATGTTTGCTTGGAAGCAGCCATTCATTTAAAGAGTGCGTAACAGCTCACTAGTCGAGCGTTCCTGCGCGGAAAATAATCGGGCATCAAACTGTGTACCGAAACTTTGGATCCCGCCGAAAGGCGGGGTGGTAGGGGAGCATTCTGTAGCGTAGAAGCGGTGTCGTGAGGGGCCGTGGAGTTAACAGAAAAGCAAATGTAGGCATAAGTAACGATAAATGGCGTGGAAAACGTCATCGCCGAAAGACTAAGGGTTCCTAGATCTACGTTACTCGGATCAGGGTGAGCCGGGTCCTAAGGATAAGCCGAGAGGCGAAGCCGATGGCAAGCAGGTTAATATTCCTGCGCCTGCTATACAATGAAAGTGACGCATCGACGTGGCGGCTAGGTTCTGACGGAATAGAGCCTTGAGCCAATCTCTTCGGGGAGCGGCGAAGTCGTAAAATTGGTGCCAGGAAAAGCGAGTATAGCAGCCCGTACCGTAAACCGACACAGGTAGTCGGGGTGAGAATCCTAAGGCGCTCGAGTGATTCGTGGCTAAGGAACTAGGCAAAATGACCCCGTAACTTCGGGAGAAGGGGTGCCCCTGCAGCGATGTAGGGGCCGCAGTGAAAAGGCCCAGGCGACTGTTTAGCAAAAACACAGGGCTATGCAAAATCGAAAGATGAAGTATATGGCCTGACACCTGCCCGGTGCCGGAAGGTTAAGGAAGGGGCTTAGCGCGTAAGTGCGAAGGTCTTAACTGAAGCCCCGGTAAACGGCGGCCGTAACTATAACGGTCCTAAGGTAGCGAAATTCCTTGTCGGGTAAGTTCCGACCTGCACGAATGGTGTAACGATCTGGGCACTGTCTCAGCCACGAGCTCGGTGAAATTGAAGTATCGGTGAAGATGCCGATTACCCGCAACGGGACGGAAAGACCCCGTGAACCTTTACTACAGCTTTGCATTGGGCTTGACTTGTTGATGCGTAGGATAGGTGGGAGGCTATGAAGCGGCAGTTCCGGCTGTTGTGGAGCCGACGTTGAAATACCACCCTTTGGCTAGTTGAGTCCTAATGGCGCCTGAGGCGCCAGACAGTGCATGGTGGGTAGTTTGACTGGGGTGGTCACCTCCTAAAGTGTAACGGAGGTTTGCAAAGGTACCCTCAGCATGGTCGGTAATCATGCGAAGAGCATATTAGTATAAGGGTGCTTGACTGAGAGACCGACGGGTCGATCAGGGTCGAAAGACGGCTAAAGTGATCCGGTGGTTCCGTATGGAAGGGCCATCGCTCAAAGGATAAAAGGTACTCCGGGGATAACAGGCTGATCTCCCCCAAGAGCTCATATCGACGGGGAGGTTTGGCACCTCGATGTCGGCTCGTCACATCCTGGGGCTGGAGAAGGTCCCAAGGGTTGGGCTGTTCGCCCATTAAAGTGGCACGTGAGCTGGGTTCAGAACGTCGCAAGACAGTTCGGTCCCTATCTGTTGTGGGCGCAGGAAGATTGCAGAGACCTGACACTAGTACGAGAGGACCGTGTTGGACGAACCGCTTGTGTATCGGTTGTGCCGCCAGGTGCAGTGCCGAGTAGCAACGTTCGGCCGGGATAAGCGCTGAAAGCATCTAAGCGCGAAGCCTACTCTAAGATGAATCTTCCGATTAAGGGTCGTAGAAGACGACTACGTCGATAGGCGGCAGGTGGAAGCGTGGTGACATGTTGAGCCGAGCCGTACTAATAACCCGTAAGCTTCCTTTTTTTTAAATTCTTTTTGGTGCGGGTGTGTGAAAACACACCGACGACCATAAGCCGCTGGCGCGTATGCAGTTTGTACTGCAAAAAAGCACCGGCGCTCTTCAGGCTTGATCAAAAGCCGCTACATCCAAATCCAATCCAATACTGCTTCTTCCCCGGTTTTGTTTTTTAAAGAAAAACACTGCGCGCCCGGCGCGCAGTCAAGAATTGTTGGTGTCTATAGCGGCGGGGTTCACCTCTTCCCATTCCGAACAGAGTAGTTAAGCCCACCAGCGCTGATGGTACTGCGGTAGATGCCGCGGGAGAGTAGGTCGATGCCAACTCAAACTACACTAAGCCTCGTATCGGTCATCCGGTACGGGGCTTCTTTGTTTGCACCCCCCCAAAGCCTCCCCATGGGCAGATTGGTACCCAGGCTTAAAGACCTGGGCTAAGGCAGGTCTCACCGTTTTCCAAGCCACTGCTCAATTTTTGCAACCAACCCTGAGCCAGCCCGCGTTCCATGGGGGTATTTCCTGCAGAAGTACTGTTCCGCGTATCTCTCTATCCGTTTTACGAACGATTGGTTGTGAAATTCTTCGAACCTCCGGAACCTGTGCAGCTGCAAATTACCGGCTTATCGAAGCCGTGGATTTGGATTGCAGCGGCTGGTCGTCGGAATTGTATTTTTTGCCGTAGAAGGTTGGGGCAAAAGAAAAAGTATACGCGCCGACTCGTAAATATTGGGTTGGACTTTCGTAACCGTAGATAAAGCATTGCGCTGGTAACGCCAACAAAATTTGCTAATAGGCGACCATTTCGAGGCAAAAAGGCCGCGCGTCGAGAACTTATTTTTCGATTCCGAATTTAATTCTGAAAAATTTACTTCAACCAATAAATGCCTCCAATATGAATAAGTATTCAGTTATCAAAAATGCAGCATGGATGCTTGTATTTGGCAGCTTCATGTTCGGCAGTTGTGCGGTGGTACGCCAGGGTGAATTTGGCGTTAAACGCACCCTCGGAAAATACAATGACAAAGTGGTCACCAGTGGCCTTCAGGTCTTTAACCCATTCACCAGCCGGATAGTTAAAATATCGGGACAGACTGAAAACATAGAAGTCAGCCTGGTTATCCCCTCCCGCGAAGGCCTGTCGATCCAAAGTGAAGTATCGATCTTGTATCGCGTAAAAAGTAGTGAAGCGCCCGACCTGCTTCGCAACGTAGGCATCGATTATGAACAAACCGTCATCTTGCCCGTCTTCCGTTCCGCAGTATCGGATGTCACCTCGAAATACTACGCAAAGGACATGCACTCCGGCAATCGCGCGGAAATAGAAGTGGCGATCAGTGAATTGATGATGAAGACGCTTGAGAAAAAAGGGATCATTATTGAATCTGTGCTGTTGAAAAGCATATCCTTGCCGCGCAGTTTAGCCAAAGCTATCGAAGACAAACTCGAAGCAGAACAACAAGCACAACGAATGGAGTTTGTCCTGCAGCAGGAGCGGCAGGAAGCAGACCGTATGCGCATCAAAGCGGAAGGTGTGCGCGACGCTAACCAGATTATTGCGGAAGGCCTCACCCCGGCAATTTTACAGTTCAAGGCCATCGAAGCCTGGCTTCAGCTGTCCACGTCTCCAAATGCAAAAATTGTGTTCTCCAACGGCACCATGCCAATGATGTTAAGCCCCGAGGCGATGTCTGAAATGCAATCGGCAACACCGTCCACCGGATCAAATATGGGACTGGTTTTGCCAATGAGTGAAAAATAGGTAAAGCCACATCTTCAAATGGATGCCCCCGTTGCAGTTAGCAATGGGGGCTTTTTTTTACCCGTCCACGTAGGGGCGCCCCCCGCAGTTGCCCGCCAGTAAACCCGGGCGACCAAACCCCCGGGGGCGCCCCTATCGGCAAAACATCCCCGGAAAAAGCAGATATTTGTCCAAACCATCTGATATGCCGCCTGCTACTATTGCCTGGAAAGACCTCCTGAAATCGCTGGCCAGCCAGCAATGCGTCCTCCTGATCGGCCCCGACCTGCTTCCCGGCCAAAACCAGTTTGACCAACTCCTCCGCCATCTCGGCATCGACCCGGCCGACCTGCCCGGCACGCTCCCACCCGGCATTGCCATGGCTTACCCCGGTGAAAATCTCTTCCTCTTCCCCAACGACGCCGCCCGCACCCGCACCTGGCGCCGTTTCGACGAGTTTTACGACAAGCAGCGGGAAAAACTTCAGCCTCTGTACGAGCAAATCGCCCGCCTGCCTTTTCCCGTGGTCATCAACACCATGCCCGACCTGGGCCTGCGCCACAGCTTCGAGCAAGGCGGCATTCTCCACCAGTTCAGCTACTACGACTACCGCGGCACCCCGGAGCCTTACGACCGTATCCAGGCCAATCCCCGCGATACCCGTCTGCTGTTCAACCTTTTCGGCGTGCTCAGCGACCACAACTCGCTGGTGCTCACCCACGACGACCTGTTCTTGTATTTTTCCCAAATCCTCGGCGACAAAAAACTAAGCAGCGAGCTCTACATTGAGCTCTCACATGCCCTGCGCAACGCCACCGACTTCGTGTTTCTCGGCTTCCAGTTCGATCGCTGGCCCATGCAAATGCTGCTGCGCCTGCTCAACCCCGACCGCAACAAAGCCCTCCAATACGCCGTCAACCCCGCCGTGGCCGCCGACACCCGCGTCTTTTACGCCGACCAGTTTGAAGTCGAATTTGTCGACGAACTCAGTCCTGCCGATTTTCTCCGGGAACTCTGCAACCGCTGGACAGCCGAAGAGGAGCAACGCCAAGGCACCGGCGCTCCGGTCAAACAAACCCTGCGCGACTGGCTGCGCCAGGGCCATATCAGCCGCATCCTCGAAGCCCTCGAAAAAAACGAAGCGACCAAAACCGAGGCGGCCTTTCAACTCGGCCGCCTGAGCGAACTGCAGAAGGCCATCCGGGATGGCGTGGTGAGCAGCGAAAGCGCCCTGCTGGAGCAGAACAAAATTCGCAAAGCCGTCCAGGATATGATCGAAACGCTGCAATCCTAAATCGTAAATCCTAAATCGTAAATCGTGAAGCGATACCCGGGCATCCGACCCTTCCGCACCGACGAACAGGGACTTTTTTTCGGCCGCGACGCCGACATCGCGCGCCTGCACCGCCTTATCGAACTCGAACAACTCGTCATCCTCTACGGCAAGTCGGGCTACGGCAAAAGCTCGCTGCTCGCCGCCGGCATTTTTCCAAAATTGGAAAAAGAGGCCAAACGCCGCTTCCTGGAAATCCGCTTCGGCCCCCATAAAGCCGGCGAAAGCACAGCCCCCGCCGATGCAGTGCGCCATGCCCTGGCCCGCCATGCCGGCCCGGATCCGCTCCTGCCCGACAGTATGGCCGGCCACTGCATTTGGCAGGCCGCCAAAAACTGCCAGCAGCCCGGCCAGGCAAATTTTCTGCTCGTGTTCGACCAGTTTGAAGAACTCTTCAGCTACCCACCCGAACAAATTCTCGATTTTAAAAAACAACTGGCCGAGGCGCTCTACGCCAAAGTGCCCCGCCGTTTCGAAACCGCACTGGCCGCCGCAAAACTCAGCCCCGAAGCCGAAGACGCCATCTACACGCCCTTCGACCTCAAGGTGGTGTTCTCCATCCGCTCCGACCGCATGAGTTTGCTTAACGGGCTTAAGGATTATTTGCCCAATTTGCTCCAGCACGGCTATGAATTGGATGCGCTGGATGAGGCTGGGGCGCGGGAGGCTATTTTGCGGCCTGCGGCTTTATTGATTACGGATTACGGATTACAGATTGCGGATTCTAACCTACCCGGGGAGGAAAATAATCCGCAATCTGTAATCCGCAATCCGCAATTCGACACGCCCCCCTTCACCTACGCCCCCGAAACCCTCGCCGCCATCTTCAACGCCCTGCGCGACGACCGAGGCCGCATCGAAACGAGCGCGTTACAGATTGTTTGTCGGTATGTGGAAGATTATGTGGTTGGTCCCGCTAACCCCACCCCCAGCCCCTCCCCCCGGGGGGAGGGGGGTATGCCCTCTACAGTTGTGGGGCATACCGAAGAGGATAGCCAGAAGGCATCCCATTCCACAAACCAGCAAGAAACGCGGAATGAAGCCCCCCTCCCCCGGGGGGGAGGGGATGGGGGTGGGGTTGAAGTAAGCCTGGCCGACCTGGGCGACATCCCGACTATCTTCCGCCAGTTCTACGAACGCACCATAGCCAACCTGCCCGAAGCCGAGCAAGCCCCCGCCCGCCGCCTGGTGGAAGACCAACTCGTAAAAGACGGCGTGCGCGTACCCTACGCCGCCCAGGCCCTGCTGGCCCAGCCCGGTATCAGCCAGGAATTGCTCGGCCACCTCAGCGCAGCTTCGCTGCTGCGCGTGCAGCGCGATGAGGCAGGGCGGATGATTTATGAAGTGGGGCACGACACGCTGGTGGGGCCGATTGAGGAAGCTGCCAAGGCCCGTCGGGAAGCAGAATTGCAAGCGGCTGAACGTACCCGCCTGGAGCAGGAAGCTGCGCGCCAGAAAGCAGAGCGGGAAAAAATTGCCCGCGCCCGCCGCCGTAACGCCCTCTTTTCCATTGTGGCTCTGCTGCTACTCGGGTGGGCCTTGTGGCAAAATATTCAGGCCAACCGACAAAAAGCCATAGCCGAAGAACGCACCGCTGCTGCTGAAGAAGCCGAGCGTCGGGCTGACCAAAAAGACAGCCTCGCCCGCGACGCCAGGGTAAAAGCCGACACGGCCCAAGCAATCGCCAAACGCAAAACTGAAGAGGCTAGCCAAAACGCCGAAGCTACTGCCCAAGCTATGCTTCGCTTGGGCAAAAGCACGGCCCAAGTAGTAGACGCCTTGGTAAAAGAGGTAAACAGCCACATTTACCACCTCGAATACAATGAGGCGCTTCGAATGATGGAGGACGCAGCCAAGTTTGACAAACCCACGCCCGATTTTAAACGCGCTGCGCTCGAACTGGCTTTTTACCACAATGAAGCCGGTGAAAAACAAGCCGGCCTGACTGCAAGGGCGCTTGCCCTGCTTCATCAGGCTCCGCTGAAAAGCCGTGAACAATGCAACGACTACCTCCGCCGCGCCGATGCCGACTGGTACAAAACTTTGACAGAAAAATACTACCCGCTTATGCTGCCGGTAGTTGGTGGTGATTTTTTGATGGGCTGTGACTCTACCCGCGATAAAGAATGTTTTTACGATGAACGGCCTCAACACATTGTGCACCTAAGCAACTATCAAATTGCCAGCACGGAAACCACCTTCTGGCAATGGGGACTTTACTGTGCTGACAAAGGCCTCGATCTGCGCAAATTTTCTCCCTCCTGGGGCCTTAATGGCGACAATCCTGTTGTGTTTGTAGACTGGTTCCATGCCGTTGAATACGCCAACTGGCTTAGTGTACGTTTCGGTAAGTCTCCAATGTACCGGATTGATTCTCTGGACAAAGAAAGCAGAGGGAAGTGGGAGGTTTCAATTATTGCAGAAGCGTTGGAAAAAGGCGGGTTTCGATTGCCCACCGAAGCCGAATGGGAATATGCTGCACGTGGTGGGCCGAACAAGTACCGTTACCTATATGCAGGCAGCAATTATTTGGCGGAAGCAGCGTGGTACGTTGAAAACTCGGACAGCCTTGGAATTTATCGCACACACCCTGTGGCTACTCGTAAACCCTTATTTCTTTCGCCAGAATACCGCTTGTACGACATGAGCGGCAATGTTTGGGAGTGGTGCTGGGATGCTTATGACAGGTTTTCACTGGAACCTGTAACAAATCCGAAGGGACCGGAGAGGCGTGCGGGTCGCGTCGGTCGCGGCGGTTCTTGGAAGGGCATTGTTCGGTATTGCCGAGTATCGAACCGTAAGTTCTGGACACCGATTTTACGTGACTACGAAACAGGTTTCCGCCTGGCTTCGTCCCCGCAGTGAGGTGGCTTGCCCACTCCGGCTATCTATTGAGCGCGCGAAGCCCCACAGCGCAACGGAGCAAGGCGGGCGTGGCGACAGCCGCCCGCCGGCGGAGTGGCGTAGTGGGGCGGAGCGAAACGAGGGAAAAACAAAGCGGGGATTGGGGCGCAGCCCCAAAATTTTGTTGAAAACGGCATACCCGTAATCAATGGTCCCTAAATCCGCGATCTCCGTAGGGGCGACCCTTGCGGTCGCCCGCACAATGCGGTCACCCAATCAATGCGGTCGCCCGCACAATGCAGTCGCCCAATCAATGCGGGCTCCCGTTGACATCGCAGCCGCCCGCGACATCTTGGGCGACCGCATATCCCGGGCGACCGCGAGGGTCGCCCCTACGCCGCACCCCGAAAATGAAATATCCCTATAAATTGGAATGGATGATCCGGTAGTGCAAGCCATGGCACGGCCGCCAAATAATTCCAAATAACAACAACTACCCGGGAGGGCCCATGTATGCCCCGATGCATACCCGCTCCCATTCCCATTCGCTAAAAAAACAAGTATCTTTGTTTCCAATAAATGACGGACACAATGGATCTAACCCAAGCCACCACAACAGTCCCTTTCAAAACTACCGCTGACGGCACGGTCCGGGTGGGCGGCACACGAGTTACCCTGGATACGCTTATCGGCGCCTTCAAAGATGGCGCTACCGCCGAAGAAATTGTGTATCAATTTCCGGTACTTGATTTGGGCGATGTTTATGCCGTCATTGGTTATTACCTGAAAAACCTGAAGGCAATTGAACAATATTTGAACAGGCAAACGGCAGAGAGCGCCCATATTCGTCAAAAAGTCGAAGAACAATTTTCTCCTAAAGGTCTTCGGCAGCGCTTGCTCCAGCGCCGGGACAGGCAAAAGCGGGCTGCATCCTGATGCGTTTTCTTGCCGACGAAAATTTCAACAATCACATTGTTAGAGGCTTGCTTTTGCAAAAGCCGGAACTTGACCTTGTACGCGTTCAGGATGTCGGCCTGTCAGGCAAAAGTGACGAGGCCGTTTTAGCCTGGGCTTTGGCCGAGAACCGAATTTTACTCAGCCATGATGTTAAAACGCTTCCCAGCTTAGCCCTCCAACAATTGGCTTCCGGGCAAAACATCCCCGGTATTTTGCTCGCAGCCTGGAATGCACCGATTCGCAAGGTGATCGATGATTTGCTGCTTATTTTGGAATGTAGCGAACAGCAAGAATGGGAAGGGGGTATTCACTATGTTCCATTTTAATTTTTTTTCGCCTGAATCTTGTGGCCAACAGGATGACCATGCACACCCTTAC
>JACJYO010000008.1 GCA_020636075.1 Lewinellaceae bacterium
ACCTAAAGTTGACGACATTAGACTGGAAGTCACCGCCTCACTACTACCATGGGAACATGGACTAAAAATCCGGCGGAACCGGTATTTAATCGAAAAATCAAACCCATGGCTCGAATAGTGTCCGCTGAAGCACCAAACTAAGGTACTTTTGGAGCCCTGCACCGACGACCGGTGTTTTTTACGCACCGGTTCAAAATGAACAGAACATGCCTTTTGCCGAGATTATTCGCCTGGCGTTCCAAAATATCCGCGCCAACATGCTGCGCGCCATACTCACACTGATGATCATCGCATTTGGGATCATGGCCCTGGTGGGTATTCTGACCGCGATTGATGCCATTTCCTTTTCACTGAACAACAACTTTTCCGGCCTGGGGGCCAATTCCTTCAGTATCCAGCGCAAATGGGGCGAAGTAAAAAGCCGGCGCAGCGGGAAAACCCAAAAGCGTGGCGATCCTATTTCGTACGACAATGTCCTGGATTTTAAAGAGCGCTTCGAATTTCCGGCTACTGTTTCAGCTTCCTACTGGGCGACTAATCTTGCCACCGTCAAATATGGCAATGAAAAAACGAATCCGAATATCGGCTTTGTCGGGGTTGACGAGCATTACTTCGGGGTAAAAGGAATGGATATCGAATTTGGCCGCAACTTTTCCTACAGCGAGATTGAAGACGGCCAATCCAAAATTATTCTCGGCAGGGAGATTGTAAAAACACTGTTCAACGACAAACCGGAAAGCGCGCTGGATCAGGTAGTCGTGGTCAGCAACCAACGTTACCGCGTGGTTGGTGTACTAAAGCCCAAAGGCTCTTCCATGGGGCGGAACACCGACCGGGCTGTGTATGCTCCACTGAACAAGGTGCGCTCGATCTATGGCACCAAGGATACCAATTACGATTTAATTGTAGCTGTTCGGAATGCTACCGACATGGATGCCGCGCAGTCGGAGGCTACCGGGTTGTTCCGGCTGGTACGCGGCCTGCGGCCCGGGGAGGACGAAGATTTTGAGATTTTTGCCAGCGATAGCCTGTTGGCTATTTTAATAGAAAACACCACCAATTTGCGTCTTGCAACGGTGGCCATTGGCCTGATGACCCTGCTCGGGGCTGCCATCGGCCTGATGAATATCATGTTGGTGAGCGTGACCGAGCGGACGCGCGAGATCGGCATTTACAAAGCCCTGGGCGCCACCCGCAAGAGCATCATGACCCAGTTTTTGGCCGAGGCCATCGTTATTTGCCAGATTGGCGGTATCGTGGGCATCTTCCTGGGTATCCTGGTCGGCAACATCGTTACACCGCTTTTGGGCGGTTCTTTCCTTATTCCATGGGCCTGGATGTTTCTCGGGTTTACCCTTTGCATGATCGTTGGCGTAGTGTCGGGCTTTTATCCGGCTATGAAGGCCGCGCGGCTCGATCCGATTGAGGCGTTGCGGTATGAATAGGCAGTATTGTGTTTAACGCTGCACTTGTTTGTACTGTGGCTTGGAATTTTTCCATTAAACACCAATCCTGAGGAGTTCAAATTTTTCGGTCTTCTGTGCGTCAACCCCACCCCCAACCCCCATAGCCATCAACTTAAGGAACCAGAGGGCTAAACCCTTTTCCAATTTCCAATTTCAAATAAAAAGGATGTTCACAAAGCGCTCTATTTGAAATTTGAAAGGAAAAATTTGAAATTTTAAAAGTTGTACACCCCCTCTTAACCCTTAAGTTGATGGCTATGGGGGCCGGGGGTGGGGTTGACGCGTGGTTGTAACTACACTAACTAACTTCAATGCTACATGTACTCAAACTTTCAACCGCACCTTAAACAACCCGGCCAAACGCTCAAAGGCACTTTTCCAGTCATCGTTGATAAACTCCCACAAACCTTTCCGGTACCCTTTAGTAAGCAGGTAAAACACATTTTGGCTGCGCCAGATATCCGGTTTGAGGTCCAGTTTTTGAAGGATTTCAAGCACTTCGCACAGCCATTGAATTTTGGCCGGTGAACTGATGTCTTGCTCAATCCCCAGGATTTCCTGGTAGATACGTTTGCCGGCGGCGTGATCCATAGCGTCTGGGTCGGATACCCCGATATTCCAGTTTCGCATATCGGCCACGATCCGTTGCAGGCTTTGAATGCTGTTGGGTTGTTCGCGGTTAAAAAAATGCAACAGGTCATCGTTCAGCACATACGTCGCAATGTTGCGCCAGGCATCCGGTACCGGAAGTCCGGCGTCTTCCAGCCCGGTCATGAGTTGATAGTTGTCGTTGAAAACATTGCGGAAATTGGCCTCTGCAAGCAACAGGCTGTTTGCCGTAATGGCGCGGATGATCTTGATTTTCTCATCGGCAAACAGCGACGACAAGGTGAATTTTCCAGGGCCGAAATACTCCTGTGAAATGCCGATCACTTCACCCAAATTAGCCTCCCGGAATGCTTTTGCCGACCGTTGGTGCATGGCATCGAAATCTGTGCGCTTCATCGAGGCGCTGATATTCCCAATGATATGTTGTTGGCCCAGGTAAAGCACGGCAAAGGAAAAACTGTTTTCCGCATGCGTGATGCGCGACCGGATGCCTAAGCGGCCAATGGCAAGCCTCGGAGTGCCCGCTTCGATGCGTTCGAAGACCTCCAACGTAGCGGTGTAATTGAACAGATTGAGGGCTGCCGGGTCATCTTCAAACAACGATGCCACGGCAAAATGCATGGCAACACGCTCCAGATCCACACGCGCCGGCAACACATTTTGCAAATAACTGGCGGCGCCATTGGCAAATTTGTTGCTGGGCGCAGCGCGCAGGCGCTCGGTAAATGCTTTGTGCAAATTCAGTCCGCCAACTTCCTGGGCATAATCCATGGCGCGCAGGGCATATTGCAGGATCTGATTGGTTTCGATGCCTGAGATTTCATCAAAAAACCAGCCGCAACTGGTAAACATGAGCACTGCATGGCGCTGCATCTCGAGCAGGCGAAGCACGGTGGTTTGCTCTTGAGGTTTGAGTTTGTGCGTCGCATGCTCTGCTAAAAAAAGTTGGACATTTTCGTCGCGCCGGTCCAGCATCACATCGATATAGTCGTTGCGCGCTTTCCAGGGGTCGCGCAGGTACCGTCCGGCTTCCCGCTCAAATACGGGGATGATCTGGTCGCGGAGCCAATCGAGCGCTTCGCGCAGTGGTTTGCGCCAGCGCTGGTGCCAGCCGGGGTGGCCACCGGTGTTGCAACCGCAGTCACTGCGCCAGCGCTCGACGCCGTGCACGCAACTCCAGGAGGAGTTTTCGTGGATTTGCACCTCCCAATCCGGAGGGTGCAATTCGAGAAACTGCCCGTAATTCGTCAGCGTGGCCAGTTGGTTATCCTCCACGTGGTTGAGCGCCGCGGCAAGCGCCATTTCGCCGAATCGGTGATGGTGACCGTAGCTTTCACCGTCGGTGGCGATATGGGCCAGTTGCGGTTCGGCACTGTTGTCTAAAATGCTGAGTATGCGTTCGGCAAACGCTTTTCCATAATTTAGCAGGCCATTGAAGGCGACTTCCTGCGCTACAGCGCCATGGTAAAAATACACGGCGATCTGCCGTCCGCTAGGCAACTGGCACCAATACGGGCGGCGGGTGTCAAGGCTTTCGGCATCGACGAGTTTCCAGGCCTCCTCGTTCAGCTTGCGGACTGCTTTGGCTTGTCGTGGCGCCAGAATGGTGAACTGCAAACCATGTGCAGCGAGCACCTCCAGCGTTTCCGTATTTACGGCCGTTTCTGCCAGCCAGATTCCTTCGGGGTAGCGCCCGAAACGCTGCTCAAAATCGCGTACGCCCCAATAGACCTGGGTGACTTTGTCGCGGTAATTGGCCAGCGGCATAATGAGGTGACTATGCACCTGAGCCACAGCGCTGCCATGGCCACCGTAGCGTTCCATGCTGCGCTTATCGGCTTTGAGCAGCAGGTCGTACGCTTCGGGGTCGTTCTGCTCAATCCAGGTGAGCAGGGTGGGGCCGAAGTTGAAAGAAATGCGGTTGTAATTGTTTCGGATTTTAGTGATCCACTGCTCCTTGTCGAGGATGCGGGCCGCGGCATTCGGGGCGTAGCATTCAAAATTGATGCGTTCGTTCCAGTCGTGAAACGGCCGCGCGCCCTCCTGTTGTTCCACTACCTCCAGCCAGGCGTTTTCACGGGGTGGCTGGTAAAAGTGGCCGTGGACACAGATGTATTTATGTGTTTTGGACATTCGTCGTGGTTATTTAACCCTGCCCGGCTTATGGCGTTAAACCGTAAAATGGGGCAAGGCAAAGAACGGCAAAAATACAGCCCAGGATTTTAGAGCATGCCTTAAACATGTAGTCTTTTGCAAAGGACTTTTTGTGTATCTTCACCCTTCAGCCAGTATAACCCAAATTTGATGTACCATGCCTGCGCAACGCTGGCGCCTGCTTCCCGTGGTGGAAGCTACCGCGCAACACCTGCACGAAACACTCCGGATTTCCCCATTGCTCTGCCGCATGCTGGCCCAGCGGGGTATTTCCTCCTTTGATGAAGCCCGCCAATTTTTCAGGCCCCGATTGGACGAGTTGCACGATCCTTTTCTGATGAAAGACATGGATGCAGCCGTCAGCCGCCTGGAAAAGGCGCTGCAACTTGGCGAACGCATTTTATTGTACGGCGACTACGATGTGGATGGCACCACCAGTGTGGCTTTGCTGTACACCTTCCTCTCGGATTTTACTCAAAACCTGGACTACTACCTCCCCAATCGCGACAAGGAGGGCTACGGCCTGAGCCTGGCAGGGGTGGAATATGCCCGGGCGGGCAATGCGGCGCTCATGGTGGTGATGGATTGCGGCATCAAGGCACACCGGGCCATTGAGTTGGCCGCGACGTATGGCATCGACGTGATCGTTTGCGATCACCATTTGCCCGATGATACGCTTCCGCAAGCCGTAGCGGTACTCGACCCAAAACGCAGCGATTGCCCGTACCCGAACGATGCGCTGAGCGGCTGCGGCGTAGTGTTTAAACTGGTGCAGGCTTTTGCCTTGCGGCAAAACACAGACCCGGCGAAATGCTACACCCTGCTCGATCTGGTAGCCGTCAGTATTTGCTGCGACCTGGTGCCAATCACCGGCGAAAACCGCATCATGACCCACTTCGGCATGCAGGTTTTGAACCGCGAACCCCGCCTGGGCTTGTGGGCATTGATCCAGCGCAGCGGCCGGAATTACCCGCTCGAGGTCAGTGACGTGGTTTTTGGCATTGGTCCGATGATCAACGCGGCGGGTCGTTTGGGCGATGCCCGCGAAGCGGTGCGGGTTTTGTTATCGGCTGATCGGAACAGTGCGCTGGAAGCGGCGGCTACCCTGCGTTCTCGTAACCGTGAGCGCCGTGAAGTTGACCAACACACCGCCGGCGAAGCGCGGCGGCGTGTCGAACGCGATCCGGACTTTAACAGCCGGAAAAGTATCGTCCAATACGACCCGGGTTGGCACAAGGGCATTATCGGGATCGTGGCCAGCCGTCTGGTGGAGCAGTTTCACCGGCCGACGGTGGTGCTTACCCAAAGCGGAGGCCGGGCCGTCGGGTCGGCGCGTTCGGTGCCGGGTTTTGATTTGCACGCCGCACTCAGTCGCTGCGAACATCTCTTCAATTCTTTTGGTGGGCATGCGCATGCTGCAGGCCTGCAAATGCCGGTGGAAAATGTACCGGATTTTACGGCGTATTTTGAAAAAATCGTTTGTGAAACAATTTCAGAAGCGGCTGAAACGCCGGAACTTGAAATTAGCGGGAATGTTAATTTTGAAGAAATAACGCCCCGGTTTTGGCGTACGCTGCGGCAATTTGCCCCTTTCGGTCCGGGGAATATGGCGCCGGTTTTTCGGGCTACGGGAGTGCATGACACCGGCCGGAGCCGCCTGCTTGCCGACAACCACGTACGGCTGTCGGTCCGGCAAAACAACGGGCCGGTATTCACCGGTATCGGCTTTGGTTTGGGCAATGATTTTTCCGAAGTGAAAAGCGAAGCATTCGACCTGGCTTTTACGCTGTTTGAAGACCAATGGCACGGCGAACGGGTGCTGGCACTGATGGTGAAGGGGATCACATCGACTTAATGAATTTGGGGGCTTTAACTTTTCAAATTTTTTATTTCAAATTTCCAATTTCAAATCAAAAGGATGAGCCGGGTTTGGGAAGTTTTATTGATTTGAAAGGTCAAATTGGCGATTTGAAATTTGAAAAGTTGTACACCTCCCCGGCGCCTACCCATTTCGGGGGAGCTTATTCCGACAGATTTCTGACATTTTAAAAAAAAATATAGGTGGGGCGTGCCCGGGGCTTGAAAATACATTATTTTCGGGGCTGCGTCTTTCCGGCATGCCCGCCCTTTTGGCCGAAACGCAATTGATAATTCTGAAAAATCCAAAATTCCCTCCCGCCAGCTTACACAAGCTTTTTTAACGTACCATCTAAAAACACATGAAACGACTATCGTTTAAGCGCGCTACGCTTATGCTCGTAGCCGGTGCACTGGCGCCAACCCTGCTGTTTGCACAACAAACCAAAACCATTGAACTCACCGGTGCGCATATGCGGGCGCCTATGGACGTGCCGGCGGGTAAAAATCAGATCCAGCTTTGCGGCCTCACTGCAGGGGAACAGTACACCGTTGTTGCCTTGGGCGCAGTGTACGGGCAAAAAACTACTTTTGAATTGAATGCCTCCGAAACGCTAACTCTGGAAGGTACGCGTAAATCCGAACGACTAAACAGCCTCCAGTTTACGGCCCCGGCGGCTTGTGTTACACTGGAGCTGGATGCGCGCAGCGAACAACTGCTTACCACTATTCCGCTGTCGTTGTCCGTAAGTTGCGCCAGCTGCCCGGAAGATAAATCCTGGCTCAAAAAATTTACCAGCCAACTCGAATCGGCCAACCTGATCACGACAGGCAATATTGATCCGGAAAGCCTGATCCGCAATACCCTGATCGGCGGCGATTGCTATGAGGTAGACAGCGTGACGGCCTCGGGGAATGGCAGCTCGCGCGGCACATTTGCCAGCGGCGGTTCGAGCATTGGTCTTGAAAGCGGGGTGGTGTTGTGCACCGGCAACGTCAGTGTGCTCCCGGGGCCCAATATTTCCAGTATGGCTAACGGCGGTTTTTTTGTCAACTCCCCCGACGATCCCGACCTGGCGGCCATTACGAGTGGCAACCAGTACGACCTGTCCACCATCGAGTTCGATTTTACACCCACTGCCTCCAAGGTGCAGTTCGACTTCGTTTTTGGCTCTGAAGAACACTGCGAGTTTGTCAATTCCCAGTACAACGACGTGTTCGGATTTTTTATCAGCGGCCCTGGCATTACCGGCAAGAAAAATATTGCGCTTATTCCGGGCACGAACAACCCGATCACCACGAACAATATTAATTACCTGACCAACTCCAATTACTACGTCAACAACAACAATTTTTTCCTTTCGCCTTGTTTTATTTTTCCAACGGCAAATCTCGACGATTGTGAGCTCGACGGATGGACGGAGGTGTTTTCGGCCCAGGCCGATGTGATCCCCTGCTCCACGTATCACATCAAGCTGGCAATTGCCGACGTGGGTGATGCAGCCTATGCGAGTGCCGTTTTCCTGCGCGCCAACTCGTTTGACGCCGGAAGCGGGGTAGCGCTCAGTGTGGAAAATGCAGCGGGACAGGCAGAGGCGCTGGAAGCCTGCGATACCTCGTATATCCGTTTTGCCCGTACGAACAGCGACGTGAGCCAACCGCAAACGGTTGATTTTGTAGTTTCAGGCACCAGCACCGCCACGCCCGGCGATGACTATGCTCCACTGACCAGTCCGGTGATCATCCCTGCCGGGCAAAACGAAATTCTTGTGCCATTGGTGGTTTTTGAAGACAACATGGCTGAGGGGCCCGAAAATATTGTTTTGGAACTCAATGATGCCTGCTCCTGCGACCAGACGCAATTTGTTATTACCATCAATGACAAACCGGCGTTGGAAGTTACCCTTGACGACGTAGCTGTTTGCGAAGGCAATACAGCCGTATTGATCCCCGATGTAATCGGCGGAATCGATCCCCTTTCCTATGCCTGGAATACCGGTGAAACGACTGCGGCAATTATCGTTACGGTTGCCGGCACCTATGACCTTACGGTTACGGATGCATGTGGTGAAACCCGCACAGAATCGGCCCAGGTGGATATCCTGCCCTTGGTGCAGTTGAACCAGCAAATTGAATTTTGTGCCGGCAGTTTTGTGCTGGTAAACGACAGCGTTTACACCGAGCCGACAACCATTGTCAATACCTTGCCCGGCTCCGGCGATGCCTGCGATACGGTGCAAACGATCGTTTTGATGGAGATTCCGCTTCAGGTGTTATCCGACACCATCATTTTTTGCGAAGGCGATTCCGTCACCATTGGTGGCAATGTGTACACTGCTTCCGGAACGGTGATCGATACCCTGCAAGGTCAAAATGGCAATTGCGACACCCTCATCACGTACACCTTGCAGGTGTTGCCCAAGCCCATCCGTTCGCAAACCATAACCTTTTGCCCCGGCGAATCGGTATTTATTGGCGGCACTGCCTACACGAACCCCGGGACGGTCGTTTACGCACAACCCGGACAAAACGGGGCCTGCGATACCCTGGTCACGTATACCCTGGAATACGTGACGCCTGCGCCTTCAACGGTGTCGATCAACTGCCCGGTCGACTATCAGGTAACACTGAATGGGAATAATCCGCCGGTAGTCCAGTTCGACCTGCCAACTTTTAACAGCGACTGCCCGTGCCCGGGTATTGCACTGGAGCAAACTGCGGGCCTGGCGCCGGGAAGTGTCTATCCGTTTGGCATTACGGAAGTGTGTTACGTAGCGACCGACAGCTGCGGCAACTCGTCCGCTTGTTGCTTTGATGTGCGCCTTGCTGAAGATGAGGCTTGCGATATCAAAGACATCGGCTGCATGAAGTACGAGTTGATGAGTATCAATAAAAATATGGCCAATGAAAAAACGTACCGTATTCGCGTGACGAACAATTGCAGCCAGGAACTGATCTATGTGGCGTTTGAATTGCCTACCGGCCTGAAGGCGGTAAAACCAGCCGATAATTCGCAATACATCAGTCCGGCAAACATTTCCTACGCTGTTCGGAACCCGAATTTCTCGCCGTTTTATTCTGTTCGCTTTGCACCAAAGCTGAATGGCTCGGGCATTTCCGGCGGCGAATCGGATGAATTCAAGTTTACCCTGCCACCGCAGGTTAGTCCCAACTATATTCATGTGGTTTCCAAACTGATCTATCAGTCGTATTACGAGGCGTACCTGAACACGTTTTATTGCCCGGTGGGTATGGATCCCGATTTTGATGGCGGGGCTGTTCAGGAGCGCACGTTTGAAACGGCGGCAACACCGGCCGTGCAGGTTTATCCAAACCCGACGACAGGCATGCTTTCCCTGGATTTGCGCGCATGGCCGGCCGGCTCCATACAGAGCCGGGTATTGAACAGCCGTGGCCAACTGGTTATGGAGCAACGGCTGAACAACGACTTTGGCGTGGTTAAAATCCAGTTGCCCGAACGTTTGGCCGAAGGCCTGTATATGCTGGAATTGACGGCGCCGGACGGCAAGCGTGCGCTGACGCGGTTTGTTTTACAACCATAATTGATTTACGAGGTACGATTTACGAATTACGATTGGTTCACCTTTTCGGGAAAATGAAGTTGGATGCTTTTTCGTGAAATTTCAAAAACATGAAACCTATCCATCCCGAAAGGGTGAACCAATCGTAATTCGTAAATCCCAAATCGTAAATCAAAAAAATTACTCCATCATTTCCCGCCGACGCTCCTTCGCAAGCCCAATGCCCCGTGCTTCAAAGGCACTGCGCAGCGCTTCATGAATAAAATCGAGCGTGTGGATGTAATGCTCGCCTTTGGTCCACCAGGCAATATCCACTTTCATGTCTTCGCGGTTGAGGCCGGAAATGACCACCTCGGCTGGTCGGCCTTCGATCAGCCAGGGACATTCGGCCGCCGCGGCAATGGCTGCCTCGCGGATGGTGGGTACACTGGTATTGCTGTCGAGCAGAATGCTGATTTCAACCTGCACTTCCTCGCCCAATGCGATATTTTCGATCGGCCCTTCGGTAATTTTACTGTTAGGGATAATGATTTTTTTGCCGTGCTCGGTCATCAGGATGGTATTGAAAATCTGAATTTCAGAAACATAGCCCGTAAAATCTTCCACCGAAAGCAGGTCACCCACGCGGTATGGCCGAAACAGGAGGATGAGCACCCCGCTCGCAAAATTGCCGAGGCTGCCCTGCAAGGCCAGGCCGATGGCGAAAGCTATGGCGGAAAAAACGGCAATGAACGATGTCGTCTCAATGCCGATTTGCGAGGCTACCACCAGGAGCAAAGCCACTTTGAGGGCTACGTCGATCAGGGTAATTAAAAACGGGCGCAGGCTGCTATCCACATTCCGTTTTTCAAGCACCATACCGAAGGAGCGGACGCCCCGGCGGATCACCCACATTCCCACAAACAGCAGGATCAGGGCCGACACTATTTTGGGGCCAAATTGAAGAATCAGGTCGTAGACTTGGTCGATATACGTTTTTTGCTCCATGGGCGTTTGTTTTACGTTAATGGCAGGATAAAAGCGCCGTTTTGGCGAATGCCGGCGAAAAATCGGTAAAAAGCCGCTAATCTTGCAGCCCTTTTTTTAAATGTAAATCCAATGTCAAATTTTCGAAATAGCATGAGAAACCTGATGACCCTGGCAGCGCTGGCCTTTTTGGCTGTTATTGCTGCCTGCACCCCCAAAACAGCCGATAAAACAGCGGCTACCAGAAATCCGGCAATACCTGAGCAAAACGTAGAGTGGGATACCATTGGCAAGCCTTTGATGGGTGAAGATGCCGAAATGGATGAAGAAGCTCCGGAAGAATACACGTTTATGGACGAAGCGGAGGTTAGGCCCGAAGCGGAGCCTGTGTCGGACACGCTGCCGCGCTACAATGCCTCCCACACCTTTGATCACGATCTGATCCATACCAAACTTGCCTTGTCTTTTGACTGGGAGAAAAAACACGCTATCGGAGAGGCTACACTCACGTTGCGTCCCTGGTTTTACCCGACGGATAAACTGACGCTGGATGCCAAAAACTTTGACATTCACGCGATCCATTTTGAAGGTAAAACCGAGCCGTTGAAATACGACTATGATAATGAAAAATTGGTGATCCAACTGGGCAAAACCTTTACCCGAAAAGACAAATACACCGTGGTGATTTCGTATACCGCAAAGCCCGACGAACGCGAGTCGTTCGGTGGCAGCGCGGCAATTTCCAGCGACAAGGGCCTGTATTTTATTAATGCAGATGGCGCCGACGCGGAGAAACCCAAGCAGATCTGGACGCAGGGTGAAACGGAGAGCAACTCCGCCTGGTTCCCGACAATCGACAAGCCCAATGAGCGCTGCACCCAGGAAATGTACCTCACCGTCGATAATAAATACACCACCTTGTCGAACGGAGTTCTGGTGTCCTCCAAAAAAAATACAGACGGCACGCGCACCGATTACTGGAAAATGGACAAGCCGCATGCGCCTTACCTGTTTATGATGGCTATCGGCGAATATGCGGTGGTGAAAGATACCTGGCGCGGGATTCCGGTGGAGTATTACGTGGAACCGAAGTACAAGGAATTTGCCCGCGATATTTACCCGTACACCACTGAAATGCTGGAGTTTTTCTCCCAAAAACTCGACTATGCCTACCCCTGGCCGAAACTTTCACAGGTAGTCGTGCGCGACTACGTCAGCGGCGCCATGGAAAATACTTCTGCCATTATTTATGGCGATTTTGTCCAGCAAGACAAGCGCGGTTTGCTTGACAATCACTGGACGAATGAAAAAGTTGTAGCGCACGAGATGTTTCACCATTGGTTTGGCGATTTGGTGACCACCGAAAGCTGGGCCAACATTACCCTCAACGAAGGTTTTGCCAATTATTCGGAGTACCTCTGGCTGGAACACAAATACGGTCGCGACGAGGCCGACTATCATGAGCTGAGCGAGCGGCAGGGGTATATTTATTCTGCCTTGGGTGGCGGTCACCCGCTTATCGACTTTGGCTATGAAAACCGCGAATCCATGTTCGATGCCCACTCCTACAATAAAGGAGGTGCGATTTTGCACATGCTGCGGACCTACCTCGGCGACGATGCCTTTTTTGCCGGTTTGAGCTATTATTTGAAAAAACACGAGTACACCGACGTGGAAGCGCACGAGCTGCGTATGGCCTTTGAAGATGTGAGCGGGCAAGACCTCAACTGGTTTTTCAACCAATGGTTTTTCAAAGCTGGCCACCCGAACCTGGACATCCGGTACGACTGGGATGAAAGTACCGGGACTGCCAGCGTGACCATCGATCAAACACAAGATGCGTCGAACGATGTGCCTTACATTTTTGACCTGCCGTTAAAAGTCGATATCTATGATGCTGCCGGGAAGGTTCGCCGGGAAGATATTCGCGTGACAAAGCGTTCGCAAACCTTCACCTTCAAAGCAGCCGCCCGGCCGGCCTTGATCAATGTGGATGCTGAGAAAGCCCTGCTGGCTGTCAAAAGCGATAACCATACGTCGGAAGAATGGGCGTTCATGTATCGCAATGCTCCGCGCTACCAGGATCGCCGCGATGCCATCGACAATCTGAAGAATGACCCCTCCGAAAATGCAGCTATTTTCAAGGAGGCATTGCAGGACAAGCACTGGTCGATCCGGCAAGATGCCATTTCCTTTGTCGATATCATGGACCCTGCCGTTCAAGCCATCGTTGCCAAGTTGGCCGAAAGCGACCCGGAACCCGCTGTGCGTGCAACAGCGATTGGCGCCCTCGGACAAACAGCAGATGAAAAATATGTGCCGCTGTACCAAAAAGGGATGCAAGCAGATCAAGCCTACAGCATTTTGGGCGCTTCGCTGGATGCCCTGAGCCAAACCGACAAGGCGGCAGCTTTGGAAGCTGCTAAAAATCTGGAAACCGATGAGGACCCGGGAATTATTCTGGCTGTAGCCGAATTATATGCCGATTCGCAGGATCCGGATGCATTATCCTGGTTTCAAAAAAGCGCGCCGAAAATCGACAACATGGCCACGTTTAAGTTTTTCGACCTGTTCACCCAGTATCTGGTCGGTTTGGAAGACCAGGCTATTCTGGATCAGGCGGCCAGTGGCTTTCAGGCTGTTGCACTCGATAGTACAACCAGCCTGTGGCGTCGGTTCAGCAACACCAAGGCGATTGCCGATCTGCGCAATTATTATGCGGAAAAAGCAAACAAGGCCAAAGTGGATGAAATGACCAATATGTTGAAAACAATAAGGGAAAACGAAAAAGACGAAACGCTGAAGATGTACTACGGCATGTTTGACCAGCCCTAAGGCTGGGATTCAATGCTGGTTTTTGTTTACTCGTCCTACGACTACAAGTCGTAGGACGAGTTTTTTTTAGCCCGGCACAACTGCCACACATTTTAATTCGATGGCAATGGGAGTAGGTAGCCGGTCGATACCCACGGTGGTGCGGCAGGGTTGGTTTTCTTTGAAATAATCGGCGTAAATGCGGTTGAACGTATGGAAATCCCGTTCCATGTCAGTCAGAAAAACCGTGACATCTACGAGGTCTTCCCAGCGGGCGCCGCTGGCTTCCAGCACTGCCCGAACATTGCGAAATACGGAATGGACCTGGGCTTCAAAATTGAATTCGGTAAAATTCCCTGCCGCGCTGCGTTGCAGTCCGGGTACACTATCTGATTCAGGGTCGCGCGGCCCGATTCCGGAAAGAAATAATAAATTACCCACCCGACGAGCGTGCGGGTACAGGCCAACGGGTTTGGGGGCATTTTTTGCATCAAATTTTTCTGAAGAAGCCACTGGAGAAATGATGAGCGATGAATGAAAAATGATGAATACGGGGTGAATTTTTTCGTGTGTTTGGTTTCTTTGGCGAAGATAAACCGCTTTATGTTTACGAACGAACCTGCCACGCAGGGGTAATTTTGCATTTTGCATTTTGCACCACACTTTGCAAATCACGAAACTATGCATTACTGGGGAATAGATTTAGGCGGCACCAAAATCGAGGGCGCCGTTTTGGAAAGCAGGGAAAAGCCGAATGTGCTCGTCCGGCAACGGGTTGCAACGGATGCCCACCTGGGTTATGACCATATTTTAGACCAGGTTTCCAAACTGGTTGACCAACTCAAAGCCGAAACAGGCTTGGAGCCGGCACAAATTGGCATTGGGCATCC
Source organism: Lewinellaceae bacterium (assembly GCA_020636075.1). Taxonomy (GTDB): domain Bacteria; phylum Bacteroidota; class Bacteroidia; order Chitinophagales; family Saprospiraceae; genus M3007. The sequence goes on from JACJYO010000008.1 coordinate 14,299, forward strand.
GGGGACTTTAGATCCGCAAACAGGTGTGATCAAAAATTCAAACACGCTGGCGTTGATGGGCAAACCGTTTGACAAAGATTTGGCAAAAAAACTCGGCGTGCCGGTTCGGTTAGCCAACGATGCGAATTGTTTTGCCGTAGCGGAGGCATTAATGGGGGCAGTGCCGGAAAAAGTGCCGGATGCAGAAGTGGTTTTCGGCGTAATTCTCGGCACAGGCGTTGGTGGCGGGTTGGTTGTCCGGGGGAAAGTGATACATGGCCGACAGGGTATTGCGGGCGAGTGGGGGCACAATTTTCTGGATGAAAGTGGCGGAACCTGCTACTGTGGTCGTTCCGGCTGTGTGGAAACGGTCTTTTCGGGCCCGGCCCTGGAGCGGTATTATACCAGCCTGACCGGCCGGAGTGTTCGGCTGCCCGAGGTGGTCCGTTTGGCTGAAGCCGGTACTGATCCGGCCGCTACTGCCACGCTCGACCGGCTGGTGCAGTACTTTGGCAAGGCTATTGCGGTGGTGATCAATATTGTTGATCCGGACGCCATTGTTTTGGGGGGTGGCGTTGGCAATATCGACCGGTTGTATACCGACGGTGTGGCTGAGGCGCGAAAGCATTTATTTAATACCCGCATCGACACCGTTTTTTTGAAACCGCGCCTGGGCGACAGTGCGGGTGTTTTCGGGGCTGCGTTGTTATAACATTCTGTCAATTATAGCGTTACCTTTGCATTATGCCAATGGCAAAACACCAAAACAACACTTATCCTTTGCAAACACGTTTTGAAAAATGAAAAAAGCAATAGCATTATTTATCCTGGTTTGGATGGCACAAGCTGCTACAGCCCAAGTTAAAATCAAAAAGGCTTATCAACCCAACAATGTCACCCCGGCTACCTACAGCACTGAATCGCCTAAACAAGTCACCCCGGTAACATACAATACCGAGGCCCCGGCAACTTCCGATGCTGATGTCCGGCGTGCTGCAGCACTTGCTAAAGTGCAGGGCCGTCAGAGCACTGCAACGGCTAAAGGCCTTCGTCCGGCGGAATACAGCACAGACGGTGGTGTTACCCCAATGACGTATTCAACACCCGACCCTGCAACTACTGTAACTGTGAATGGTGAAAATATCCAGCGCAATGTGCGGAAAGGCCGCGGGCAGGTTGGCAATGAATTGTTTACTCCGGTCAGCGAATTGTACTATGTGCAGTTTGCTGTGTATTGCCGCGATACCCCGGTCGACAAGGCACCGGCTATCGACGGGTTGTACCTGCTTTGGCACCCGGGTAGCAAATGTCCGGGTGGCGCTCAGGGTGCCAGTTATATCGTGAAAGGCTACACTACCGCCGATGATGCCCGGGCAGCTGTGGCTTCATATAAGGCCAACAATATTGACTGCTGGTATAATCCGGCACTAACCGGTGCTGAAGTAGAAATTATTGGCGTACGGTAAGGGAAAAGCACCGTTTAGTACTTAAACACAACGAGGCTGTATCAAAAGAGAAAAATCTAAAATACACGCCGTGGAATATTTTATTCACCACGGAAACACAGAGGCCACGGAGTTTTATTCTCCGTGGCCTCTGTGTTTCCGTGGTGAAAATTTGGAATTACCTGCGCGTGTGACGACTATGGCAAAACCCTCGTTGTGTTTTTTAAAGCCGTGTACGCTTAAAACACATGCCGCTCGGCGTGATAACTCGATCGCACAAGCGGGCCGCTTTCGACGTACCGAAGGCCCTTTTTCAGACCAACTTCTTTGTATTCGGCAAACACATCAGGATGCACAAATTCGGCTACGGCGATATGCATTTTGGTAGGCTGGAGATATTGGCCGATTGTCAGAATGTCGCAACCGTGGGCGACCAGATCGTCCATGATCTGGAAGACTTCCTCCTTGGTTTCGCCTAAGCCTACCATGATGCCGCTCTTGGTCCGTTTCCCGGCATTTTTGGTGCGTTGGATCTGTTCCAGGCTGCGGTCGTATTTGGCTTGCGGGCGCACTTTCCGGTACAGGCTAAGTACCGTTTCCATATTATGACTGACCACCTCCTGCCCGGCGCTGATCATCCGGTCGAGGGCGTCCCAATTTGCTTTTACATCGGGGATCAGGGTTTCGATGGTTGTTTCCGGACTGCGTTCTTTAACGGCGCGCACAGTTTGATACCAAATTTCGGCCCCGCGGTCTTTGAGTTCGTCGCGGTTGACGGAGGTAATCACCGCATGTTTGACTTTCATAAGCCAAATTGCCTCGGCTACCCGACGGGGCTCATCTTCGTCGTATTCATTTGGCCGGCCCGTTTTAACTGCGCAAAAACTGCATGAACGGGTACAGACATTGCCCAAAATCATAAAGGTTGCAGTGCCTGCGCCCCAGCATTCGCCCATGTTGGGACAACTGCCGCTCTGGCAAATGGTATGGAGATTGAATTCATCGACAATGCTGCGCACATTGCGATAGTTTTCACCCATAGGCAGGCGCACCTTTAGCCATTCCGGCCGTTTGGGGCGCGATTCGGATTTATTTTCAACAATAGGAAGTTCGAGCATAGTTGCCGGTTTGCAGGCTGATCATTCAGGTCTTAACGCCGTTTTCCGAGCTGCAAATTTATGAAGAAGTTGAGGAAAATCTGTTTGTTCTCCTCGCTCACCAGGATAGGCACCTTGGTTGGATAAACATCCAGCATAGCCCCGATTTCAAACGCTTTCACAAATTCATCGAAGGCTCCCCAGTCAAGGTGCAGTGCGATGGAAGCGTTGGCGCCCGGCCGGATACCCAATTCGCCAAATCCACGGGTGAAAGGGGAGGCCCCTTTGATACGCCCGTTTTCATCCAGAAAGAGGCTGGCGTTTTCCTCGGAGTATTTTTCGTGAAAAATCCGGCAGTCGCCCGGCCGGTCCGGATCCGGATAACAAATGGCCAGGTAATATGGTTTGAGCAGGCCAAGGGAAGGTCCAAAGGAATAACTCATGCCCACTGCAACGCCTTTGTATTTTGCTTTTTCTGAAAAATAGCGCTTAACACCCCAGCCGCCACGGACAACAAAAAAGTTGTTTTGCTTGCCAAAAATAAATGGCCGGAACGACCGGCTCAGGATCGGGTCGGCACTTTGGCGCTGCTCTTTCGGGTGTTTCAATTCGCCCAAACTGATGTGGAAATACGTCGTCTTGTAGTAGGTACGCAGGCGGCCAAACTCCATGCCGGGGGCAAATCCGCGGTTGGTGGTCAGTTTCAGATTGAAGGTAGTTTCGCGATTATAGACCACACCAACATTCTCTTTGGGCAGATTCAGGCCTTGCGACCAGGCACTGGCAGCCATCAGGGCTGCAAAAAGGCAGGAGAGTAAAATACGTACCATTGTCCGGGAATTTGTTTCAAAAATAGGCTTTTCTGTTATATCGGCAAGCGAATTTGGTGCCCAAAGCGCGGATCGTCCAAACTTTTTAAGTAAACAGGCGGGAATAGCAGAAGTTTAGTCAGCTAATGTCCATTTCGTGCATTCTAAACGCCTTCGGCAAAACAAACATTGCCTGTTTAACGCGGAAAAGAGCCTACAACATGCGTACTGATTTGACGGCGTATTGTTCAATTCCATTTGGACCTTCAAGCAGCAAATGTCCATCGGAGGCAACCCCCTGGATGATCCCCTGAAAGCGGGTTCCGTCGGCGCGGGCAAAGGTGCGCACGGCGCCTAGTCCCAATAAATGGGCGTGATAATCGGTGCGAATGGCTTCGCTATGTCCTTGCTTTAGTTGCAAATAACGGCGTTCGAGGCAGGAGAAAAGGCGGTCGGCCACGGCGTCCGGATCAAAATTCAGTCCGGAAGCCAGCGCCAGCGAAGTAGCATTAGGCAAGGATTCGGGGAATTCCAATTGATTTATATTTAGCCCAATGCCAACAACGGATGATTCGAGCCGTTCGCCCTTGATGGAATTTTGGATCAGGATGCCTCCGACCTTGCGGTTACCGATGCAAAGGTCATTTGGCCATTTAATTCGGATTTTGGGCAGTCGCTTTGTCAAGTTCGCGCTGTCCAATGCATCCATGATCGTTTCCCAAACCGCCAGTGCTGTGGCCTCGCTCAACCGGAATTGTTCGGATGCCACCAGCCAGCCGGGATATAAAATTATACTGATCAGGAGGTTTTTGCCTGCCTGGCTTTCCCATTGGCTGCCAAATTGTCCGCGTCCGGCTGACTGGCTGGCAGCCCGGATCGCCGTTCCTTCAGGTGGCTTACTTTTTGCGAGCAATTCGAGGGCATAGTCGTTGGTGGATGGCAGTTCGTCGAATTGGAGGTAAACCTTTCCAATGAAAAGTGTGTTTGCCATAAGCCATTTAACGATAAGGATGGTTGCGGGTAAGCCCGGTGAAAAGTCAAAGCATTGTCGACACCCGCAAAGTTCCGTACTTTTATGGCGGGGCCGGAATGAATGCCCATGAAATTGCGTTATATAAACCGTAAAGGCAAAGCCCAATTTTTAATTAAAACGCTAAACTTTTGAATCTGACATCAGTACAGCGGGCAAAATCCCGCGATTTACGCTCCGAACAACTTAACCATTGGATTGTTGAAGGAATACGGGACCTGAAAGGCAAGAAGATCGTCCAGCTTGATTTGCGTAATCTTGATGATGCCCCTGCAGATTTTTTCATCATTTGTGAAGGTGATTCAAACACCCACGTCAGGGCAATTTCCGATAGCATTTACAAAAAAGTACAAGAGGAACTGTTTACTATGCCGTCCCATATGGAAGGGTCTTCCAACGCACGTTGGGTTTTGCTCGATTACTTTGATACCATTGTACATGTATTTTATCCGGAAACCCGGGAATTCTATGATATTGAACACTTGTGGAGCGATGCTGCGGTTACGGAGTTTGAAGAAGTCTAAATGTGCAGTACAGGCTTGTGCGGCTTTCTCCCCGGTTTACACCCCCTCTCAATTTTATAAAACATGAGTAAAGAAAAGCGTAAACGCGATGAGGACCAGGATGGTCTGAACCAACAACGCGATGAAAATAATACCAATGGCGGCGGCGATAACATGCCCCGCTTCAATTTTACGTGGATATACATCCTGATAGGTCTGGCTTTGTTGGGCCTGCAACTGTCTAAAATGTTTGTAGAGCCACCTGTTAAAAAGTGGCCCGATTTTGAGGACATGGCTATGGCCGGCGATGTAGAAAAACTGACGATCGTCAACCTGGAAACCGGCCGCGCCTACATCAAAAAAGACAGCCTTTACAAGTATTTTGAACTCTTCAAAATCGAGGATAAAAACGGTGACCACGTACCCGATAAGCAGGGCTGGGGCTTTAACCCCGATCAATTGCATATTGAGTTTAAGATCGGGGATATGGATCAACTCCGCCACAATCTGGCGGCATTGAATGATCGGCTTGCAAAAGCCGGCAAGGCGCCTATTGAACCCGATGATTTTATTGAAGAAACAAACTGGACGGGTACGGTTGTGACATACCTGATCCCTCTGCTGCTGTTGCTGGCGTTGTGGATATTTATCCTGCGCCGGATGGGCGGCGGCGGTGCCGGCCCGGGTGCGCAGATTTTCAACATTGGAAAATCAAAAGCGACCCTGTTCGACAACAATGCCCGGGTGAATATCACCTTTGCTGATGTAGCCGGCCTGGACGAAGCGAAAGAGGAAGTCATCGAAATCGTGGACTTCCTGAAAAACCCGAAAAAATATACCTCCCTTGGCGGTAAAATCCCCAAAGGAGTTTTGCTGGTGGGCCCTCCGGGTACCGGTAAAACCTTGCTGGCGAAAGCCGTGGCTGGTGAAGCCGGGGTGCCGTTTTTCTCCATTTCCGGTTCCGACTTCGTTGAAATGTTTGTCGGTGTAGGCGCTTCCCGGGTACGCGATTTGTTCCGGCAGGCACGCGAAAAAGCACCCTGCATTATTTTCATCGACGAGATCGACGCTATTGGCCGGGCCCGCGGGCGCGGTGCGATCCAGGGCGGCAATGACGAACGTGAGAATACGCTCAACCAATTGCTGGTGGAGATGGACGGCTTTTCCACTGATAAGGGGGTTATCCTGCTGGCGGCGACCAACCGCCCCGATATTCTCGACCACGCGCTCATGCGCCCGGGGCGTTTTGACCGCCAAATCGGTATCGGCCGCCCCGACCTGCAAGGGCGGGAACAGATTTTTCAGGTACACCTGAAAAACATCAAAGTATCCCCAGAGGTAACACCCAAAGCACTGGCTGAAATGACGCCGGGCTTTGTCGGTGCCGACATTGCCAACGTGTGCAACGAAGCGGCACTAATTGCCGCCCGCCGTGACAAAAAAGCGGTGGATCTGGAGGATTTCAACTATGCCCTCGACAAAGTGATCGGTGGCTTGGAAAAGAAAAACAAGATCATCAGTCCGGAAGAAAAACAGATCATCGCCTACCACGAGGCTGGCCATGCGATTTGTGGCTGGTTTCTTGAACACGCGCACCCCTTGGTTAAAGTGACTATCGTACCGCGCGGTTTGGCGGCTTTGGGCTATGCCCAGTATTTGCCGAAAGAACAATACATCACCCGTAAGGACAAGTTGCTCGACGATATTTGTATGACCCTGGGCGGGCGGGCCGCCGAGTCGGTGGTATTTGATAAAATCAGCACTGGCGCGCAAAGCGATTTGGACCATATTACCCGTTTGTGTTACGATATGATCGTCAACTACGGTATGAACGAAAAAGTGGGCAATATCTCTTTCGTAACCATGATGGGTGAATCCTATCAGCGGCCATTCTCGGAGCAAACAGCCTATCTCATCGACCAGGAGGTAAAAGCCATGATTGACGAGCAATATGATCGGGCTAAAAATCTGTTGCGGGAAAAACGCAAGGAACTCGATACGCTTGCGAAAACGTTGCTTGAAAAAGAGGTGCTCTTGCGCAATGATCTGGAAAATCTTATCGGTAAACGACCTTTTGCGGACCCGACACCAGGCGAAAGCGCATCTGTACCTGAGGTAGAACCACCAACTTCGCCGGAAGACGAAGACTGATTCGAGTACGGAATGCGGAATACGGAGTGCGGAATGATTCACCCTTCCAGCATAAGGTAGCGTAACACTTTTTTCTGTCTTTACTTATGGCTATGATATTCCCCTCAATGGGAGGGTGAACTACTCCGCACTTCGCACTCCGTATTCCGCAATCGAAGGGTTATTTGCTGATCACATCCCGTGCCAGCAAGATCAGCGGTTCCCAATACGAAGAAGTGGAAATATTTTCCTGAATAACACCGCGGCTGGTGGTGCTGTGCACCACAAAGATGCCTTGCCGGTTAGTCTCAACGACCATGGCGACATGCTGAATGTTGTTTCGGTTTTTTCCAAAAATAATAAGGTCTCCGGGTTGGATTGCTTTTAGCGGAATCTCTCTGCCTTCTTTGGCCTGCGCTGCCGACGATGTGGAAACTGGCACAGAAAATTGCTTGAGCACATAACTGGTGAATCCCGAGCAATCGAAGCCAGTGCGGGGGGTTGTTCCGGCATATTTGTAATTACTGCCGCGGAGGTTTTGGGCGTACCGAACGATCTCCTGCCGGAGTTGAAGTTCTTTGGCACTGGGAGGTGGAGGTGTGGGAATGTTTTTCTGGGCAGTATAACATCCTGATAGTAAGGCGATAAATGCCAGTGCAGCAACTGTTTGGATAAAGGTAACCGAGCGGATATAGTGCATGATTTATTAAAATGATTCGCAGTAGAACGCAGCCTGTTCGTTAATTCTTGCTTAAGAAAATCAAAAAACGGCTGTCGGCAATTCGCCGGCAACCGTTCATTCTTCGTTTTGTAAGCAGCGTTCTGGTGTGCTACATTTGTTGAATTTTCTAAAATATTTTTTGCGCCGTGGCTTCATCAAATAATTGCCGACCCAGCACATCGCGGGCAAACAGGATGCGCGAGCGCCAATACGACGACGTACTCACATTTTCCACAATTATTCCACGGCTGCATGTGCTGTGAATGCACACGATACCATTGGCATTGTGCTCAACAACCATGGCGACGTGTTGAATCCGGCCCTTCCGACCAAAAAATAACAAATCACCGGGTTCCACTTCTGATAGGGGTACTTTGACTCCCTGAGTGGATTGAAGTGAGGAACTGCACGACACCGAAGTGTCAAATTTTCCCAAAATAAAACTGGTAAACCCCGAGCAGTCAAAGCCTGTTTCCGGGCTTTTTCCGGCATAGCGGTACCGTAGCCCAACGAATTGCTGCGCAAACTCAACAATTCCGGTGCGAAATTGCAGCATTTCCATACTCAGTGTACGGCTGGGTCGGAATGCGGAAGCACTAACTAAAACAGCAAGGGAAAGGGAAATAATTAGGGGATGGCGTAACAGGGGTAAGCATCTGGAAGATGGCTCGCTCATAAAATAGAAACGGTGTTTTCACAGAGTAAGAGAGAAAAACTGGAACGATTCTTACTCCGGGTGTGAAAGATTGTTCGGATTAAAAGCAATATTAAACGTTCAATGGATCGGAGGCAAAGGTAAAAAAAAGTCTGAACTTGCTGATTTTCAGGGTCAAAATCTTCCCGGGACTATAAAATCGAAAGGCTGTCGGCATCGCCCAGAAATGCCAGCTGGCGGCGATATTCTTGCATTGAAACTAAATCCAGTTCTGCCGTAAATATTCCGGGTTGAACGCTAAGTCGGCAAATATCCTGACCGGAATAATCCCAAATACAACTATCCCCAACATAGTCAAGCCCGGCGCCATCAGTACCTACGATATTGACTCCGGCAACAAAACATTGATTTTCGATGGCCCGGGCAGGGAGCAAGCTGCGCCAATGGTGGCCGCGCTTGCTTGGCCAGTTTGCCACGTAAATTAGCAGGTCAAAGGCATTGGCTTTTGGCTGCCGGCCCCATGCCGGGAAGCGCAGATCGTAGCAGATCAGGGGGCAAATGCGCCAACCCTTCCAGGTGGTGATCAGTCGTTCCTTACCCGGAGTGAAAGTTTCGTGCTCCCGGGCCAGGGTAAACAAGTGGCGTTTGTCGTAGTGCTCGTATTGGCCATCGGGGCGCATGAAAATCAGGCGGTTGTAAAACCGGTCGTTTTCGAGGCAGATAAAGCTGCCGGTGATGGCAGCGCCCAAACGGGCAGCTTGGTCCCCCAGCCACTGCATCGTGGGTCCGTCCATCGGTTCGGCCAGCGCAGCAGCATTCATGGAAAAGCCGGAGGTGAACATTTCGGGCAACACGACCAGGTCCGTTTGACCCGCCAGTGGGGCGATTTTTTGGGCAAATGCGGCCCGATTGGCTTTGGGGTCTTCCCAGTGCAGGTTGGATTGGACAATGGAAATGCGCATGTTGAAGTGGCTGCGTGAACGAATTCCTGCAAACTTATGGGCTGTATCGCTATTTTTGCTTAGCAAAAACCATTTTTCAATCCGCACTTCGCGCAAATTTTTTTCCATGCGAACAATTAACGACTGGTTGTCCGAATACGGCGAAAGCCATCAAAACCCTACCAACAAACTGGTGCACTGGATTTGCGTGCCGGCTATCTTTTTTTCCATTGTCGGCCTTTTTTACGGCATTAAACTGGGCGTCGAGGTGATGCCCGGCCTCGAACTCAATGTCGCTATGATATTGCTGGCGCTCGCAGTGCTGTACTACCTCCGCCTGTCACCAGCCCTGTCGGTTGGCATGTTGCTGTTTTCGGCGCTTTGCCTGTACCTGGCGCAGCAGATCGAAGCCACCGGACTGGTGCTTTGGCAGGTGTGCGTGGCTATTTTTGTTGCTGCTTGGATCGGGCAGTTTTGGGGGCATAAGGTAGAAGGGAAAAAACCGTCCTTTTTTAAAGACCTGCAATTTTTACTGATCGGGCCGGCCTGGCTGATGAGCTTTGTTTATGGGAAATTGGGGGTGCGGTATTGAGTTTTTTGTGTGCAGGGGCAAAATAGCAACTCCAATTTATGGTTTAAATTCAAGGCTTCGATTTTTTAAAGGATGCTACGAACCTGCATATCCCTCCGCTGTTGACAGCTCTGCACTACCAACTTAACCGGGCTTGCCCTGCCCCGGCATTTGTAAAACCTTACCTTTGGCCGCCCTTCCCGAAGGCAAAAACATACACCAGACTTTTTTCGGATTATGGAAGATATTACCCAGCAAGGCTACGTCCACACAGAAATAAAAGCCAATGGCGTAGCCGACATCACCTTTTTTCACCCAAACCACAACAGCCTGCCCAGCCGGCTGCTTCAAGCCCTGGTGGATGCCTTTGCTGATGCCGGCAACAATCCCGATGTCCGGGTAATGGTGTTGCGCAGCGCCGAGCACCGCACGTTTTGCGCTGGCGCCAGTTTTGATGAATTGGCCGCCATCGAGGATTATGAAACCAGCCTGCGTTTTTTCTCCGGTTTTGGCAATGTGATCAACGCGATGCGGCGCTGCCCGAAAATTATCGTTGGGCGCGTGCATGGGAAAGCGGTTGGTGGCGGGGTTGGTCTGGCTGCGGGTACCGATTTTTGCATGGCTTCCCAATATGGCTCCGTACGGCTGAGTGAGCTGGCTGTTGGTTTTGGTCCTTTTGTGATTGGCCCGGCCGTGGAACGCAAGGTGGGCGTTTCCGCTTTCAGCCAGATGGCACTCAATCCCGGTGAGTGGCAAACTGCGGCCTGGGCTAAGGAAAAAGGATTGTTTCAGGAAGTATTCGAAACGGTGGAACAGTTGGATGCTTACCTCGACCATTTCACGGAAAATTTGAGTGCCCAAAGCCCCGAAGCGCTTGCCGAGCTCAAGAAAATTTTCTGGCAGGGCACCGAACATTGGGAGACTCTGTTGCAAGAGCGCGCTGCTGTGAGTGGCCGGTTGGCGCTGTCGGATTTTACCAAAAAAGCGATCGCGGCGTTTAAGGCTAAATCCTGATTTTAATTTTCGATGGAAAAGCCCTGCGGGAAACGGGTTTGGGACTGGGACTAATGCCATAAGCAATGCGAAAACTGCGGCTGGCATTATTTTTACAAACTTCCGATGGGATTTGAATTTGATCTTGTTTTCCCAGGGCTGAAGCCCTGGGCGAAAAAATGGGAAAAAAATCAATTTTTGGGGGCTCAAGCAGGAATCTGTTTCCCGTTTACCCAGTGACTCCTTCGCATTCTTGGGGCTCCATTCTCAGCCCAGGGCTTCAGCCCTGGGAAAGCATGTTCAAAAACTGATCAAATAAATACCGCGCGTCGTGCGGCCCTGGGCTGGCCTCCGGGTGGTACTGCACCGAAAATGCGGGCTTGTTTTTCAGCCGGATACCCTCCACCGTGTTGTCGTTGAGGTTGATATGTGTGGGTTCAACCAGGCTGGGCGAATCGTATACGGCCTGTTCGAGCACCCCGAAACCGTGATTTTGACTGGTGATCTCGCCGCGGCCGGTCAGCAAATTTTTTACCGGATGGTTGATGCCCCGGTGGCCATGGTGCAGTTTGTAGGTAGGCAGGCCGACGGCGCGGGCCAGAATTTGCTGCCCCAGGCAGATGCCAAACAGCGGTTTTTCGTCATTCAGCATTTTTTGAGTGAGTTCCACGGCATAGTCCATCGAAGCTGGGTCGCCGGGACCGTTGGAAAGGAAGTAGCCGTCGGGGCTCCAGGCTTTGATTTCCTCGAAACTGGAGCGCGCGGGGAACACCTTGAGGTAGCAGTTGCGTTCGGCAAAACAGCGCAGGATATTTTTTTTCACCCCAAAATCAACGACGGCAATACGGCGCGGCGCATCGGGGTTGCCCAGGTAGTACGGCGTTTTGGTTGTTACCTGGCTGGAGAGTTCGAGACCGGCCATTGGCGGCGTTTCGCGCAGGCGTTTTTTTAGTTCGTCCAGATCGTCAATTTCGGAAGAAATAATACAGTTCATGGCGCCGCTGGTGCGGATATGCTGCACCAGTGCGCGGGTGTCAACATCCTCGATGGCCACGAGTTTTTCCTGTTCAAAATAATCCTGGATGCTTTTATCAGCCCGTTGGCGGCTGTAGGCGACATTGAAATTGCGGCATATAAATCCGGCAATTTTTATGTTCTCACTTTCGATTTCGTCATGCTTAATGCCATAGTTGCCAATGTGCACATTGGTGGCAGTCAGTACCTGACCGAAATAAGAGGGATCTGTGAAAATTTCCTGGTAACCGGTCATGCCGGTGTTAAAACAAACTTCGCCGGTGGTGGTACCCTTGTGGCCGGCCGCCTGGCCGTGGAATACCGTGCCGTCTTCGAGGAGGAGCGTGGCTTTTTTCAAAATACGAAAATTGGACGTTGGAACTGGTTTTCTCGCGCACAAAGGTCGAACACCCAACGGGGTTTTCCAAATGCCGGATAAATCCTTTCTTTGCCAGACCCGCTAATTATGACTAAACATTCCGAACTCAAGGACTTTCTGGATGCTGCCGTGCAGCGCTACAACCGGCCCGAATTTATCGAGACCGACCCGATCAGCATTCCTGCGGCATTCGACCGCCTGGAGGATCGCGAGATCATGGGTTTCTGGACGGCCACCCTGGCCTGGGGGCAGCGCAAAACCATCATGCAAAGCGCCCGCAGGCTGGTCGAGTTGATGGATGGCGCGCCCTACGATTTTATTATCAACCACGAGGAGCAGGACCGCGCGCGGTTTCTGGACTTCAAACACCGAACTTTCCAAGCTACCGACACGCTGTATTTTCTGGAGTTTTTTCAAAATTTTTACCGGGGAAACGACTCCCTCGAAATGGCTTTCTCCCGGCATCTTTCACCCGAAACGCCTACGGTTGAACCGGCACTGGCCGGCTTTCACCGCGACTTTTTCGATCATCCCTGGGCGCCCGAACGTACCCGTAAACATGTGGCCACGCCTGAACGCGGATCTACCTGCAAACGCATAAACATGTTTCTCCGTTGGATGGTGCGTCGCGATAATGCCGGTGTTGATTTTGGCGTTTGGACGCGCATCAAGCCGGCTCAACTGCTTATCCCACTTGATGTGCACGTCGACCGTGTTGCCCGCCGCATAGGCTTGCTGCGCCGTAAACAAACCGATTGGAATGCCGTGCTGGAACTCACCGAAAACTTGCGCGCTTTTGATCCGGCAGACCCGGTGAAGTATGATTTTGCCTTGTTTGGTTTGGGGGTATTGGAGGGGAAGTAAGTACAAAGTCGAAAAGCCAAACCACACACTAATCCGGAGCCAAAACCCCCATGGCCTTCCAGTCTTCAGCAGATATCACTGTGCCCACAGGCTGAATCTGCCGGATCAGCGCGGGTAATTCAGGAAAGTCCACACCGGCATCGTGCAGGTCGCGGAAATCTTTGAGCAACACCTCCCAGGCATCTTGTTTTTGGAGTGGCTCGTCCAGGAATTCTTTGTAAATCCGGCGTGCGGTCTGGCGGTCGTCAGACTGGTTGCGCAACCAGTAGGCGTGTGCCAGGTTAGTTTTGATCAATGCTCGATACTGGTAGTAATTCACATCAGCGGTGGCCGCGAAGTAGCTTTCCGCTTCCTCGGAGAGTTCAATGACCTTCGAAAAACGGGCCGTATCGCCTTTGCTGAACAAAAGAAAATAGGCCTGATTTAGTTGGGCATTCAGCCAAAGATTCTGCCAGACGTTTTGCCCTTGTGTTTTTTCCAGGGCGCTTTTTGCCAGCTGGCTGGCTACGCTGCTCCAGTAGATGGTGGAATCCCAGCGCATTTGCGCGCCCAAAGGACCGGTTTTTAGGTATGCCCAATAATAATCCGCCAGGGTGGAGTCGATCGACGTTCGGGTCGCCAGGCGGGCGCTGCGCATTTGGTGCAACGAAGTCATCAGGCTGCGGCGTTTATCGGGCAGGTGCCAGGCAATCTGTTCGATCTGGAACAAGGCCAACCCGAGCTCCTGCGCCGAGCGGATGTTTCCGTATTCCAGGAAAGCCTGTATTTCATTGCCTTCGACCAGATTTTCATGACCGAAATACAGCCGGTGTATGCCCTCTGCTTTGTCGTTTTGTGCATTTTCAAAAGCCTGATTGGCGGCGGCGGTATTGCCTTGCATCAGGTTGGTCATGCCTAGTTGGGTTTGCAAAACGCTGGTCAGTATATCGCGGTAGCGCTGCGTTTGCGTGAGGTCAGTTTCCACCAATTGCAGGAGCTGGTTTGCCGTTTGCAGGCCTTGTCGGTAGCTGGCAATTGCATTTAACAACTCATCCCGATTTTGATAAATATTTCCCATCAGGAGGTGCTGCCTTGAGAGTTGCAACAAGCGGGTACGTTCGTATTGAACGGTTTGGAACGGACTGTTGGCGCTCAAATATTCAATGGCGCGGAGATAGTAACTCAGGGCCCGGTCGCTGCGCTGCTCGAAGAATGCCCAATCGGAATAGGCCTTGCCGAGCGCCAACATCACCGTTTCCACGGTCCGCTGGTATGCCGTGGGTTCAAGGCGTTGCAATTGCCGGGTATCGTTCAAGGCCGATTCGAGCATTTGCACCCGTTTGAGGTTATTTTTTTGCGTTTGCGCAGCATTTAATTGTTGAAAAATGCGCCAGCGCAAGCGGGTTTTAGCATCGAGCAACGCAAGGGTGTTCCCGGTTGAATGATCCTTGCAGCGTTGGTCGAAAGGGGCTAATTGACCAAACAAGCCGCACAGGCAATCCATCTGTTCCGGCTGAAGCAGGTTGTATTCCTGCAACTGCAGGACTTTGTTGTGCAGGCTGTCGAGGGAGCGCCGGTCGAGCAGGCCGTTGTCGTTCCCGGATTGCGCCGCTTTTAAGGCCCATTCGACATACAAGTTGGCCGCACTGCGAATATCACCGCGCAACAAAGCCGAATGCGCTCCCGCACGTACAGCAACAATGGGATTGTCAAAATCGCGGCGCATGGCATCAGCCAGTTTTTGCGCGGGCGCGACCTGGTTGCGCAACAACAATTTCCAGTGATAATCTTCAAACATGGCCAGCAAAATCGGGCGCAAAACTGCCTGTGTGCCGGGTTCCAGTTGGCTAAACAAACTGGCCGCACGGTCGCAGGAATTTCCAACACGCTGGATATTATTGCTGTACAGCGCTGTTTCCTGAAAATAGTCAAAAAAAGAGCGGATCAATGGCAGATCGCCGGAGGCAGCCAGGCGGGCGAAGTTGTTGGGGTAGTCCAGCGCTTCTTCCAAATTGTATTCGCGTATCTGGCTGGGCAAAAACGAAACCAGTTTGCGAAAATCCGTTTGCATGGCCGCCCGGATGAGCGACACCTCGAGGTTTCGCACAACCCGCTTGTTGCCGGCCAGGTATATTTCCAGGCGGCGTCCATTGTCGGCAAAACGCAGGTAATTGATCGATGTGTAGTCAAGCGAATCGACAATGGGGCGTTTTGCCCAGGTAAAGCGCGCTTGCCCGGTAGCGATATCCCAAAAAATGATCGATCCGTCTTCATATCCGGCTGCCAGCATGCCACCATCCGGGTGAAATTGCATGGTGGAAACCATATGGGTGCCATTTTGGCGTATCCGGATAATTTCGTCTAACAAGTCATTTTGTTGGAACACGCGAATATCGATTCCATCGGTAAAGGCAATGAGTCCCTGTTTTTTCGAAAAAGCCACTTCGCGGGTTTCATATTGCTGCAGCCGTACGGAGCGCAGCGCCTCCCCCGGCGGTAAGGATGGATTCCAGAGTTTGATCACCGTTTGCGGATCGCCTGAGTTGTCGGTATCTACCTCGTGTACCACCAGAAGTTCTCCGGTTTTTTGCACAAAAAACACCTGGTTCACCGGCCCTCCAAAAGCCTGGGTGGCTTCGATCTGGCCGGTTGTTAAATTAATGATCGCCACGGAGTCCTGCGTTTCGACCGGGTAAACGTAGTACTGCTCGTCCGGACTAAAGTCGCCTATAATTCCTCCAAACAGGCTTCCGGGTGAATTCAGGGTAAACCGCTGGCGGCCTAACTGGTCGGTGAGCACGACGGTGTTGTGGCCGGTCCGGTAGGCTATCCAGTTTTGTTCAACCAGAAAACTGGGAAACGGATTGTCGGTCGGCGCGGGCATATACTGTAAAACACGGTTTCGCCGCTCGGCCTCGACGACCATAAGGGAATCATTGCGCCAAATGAAATATGTGGAGCCATCGGCACTGGGCAGGATGTATTGGTTTGAGTCCAGGTAGACCAGTTCCTCGTTATTTCCGTTTGTTAAATCCCAAACGACCAGTTTGCCGGCAAGGGTGGTTGTTGCCAGAATTTGATTGTTTGGTGAAAACTCGGCACGGCTCAATTGCATGCCTGCATTTTCCTTTGGGATCAATGCGCTGTAAACATATGCTTTGGTTTCAGGGCTGAACAGGAACAGGTTGTTGCCTTTGTCTTCGAGGTTAGCCTGGTCTGTGGCGATATATTTAGCATCAGCGCCGATGCTTAAAAGCCGGCCTCCGAGTTGTGCAGTTGGCATGACCGGCTCGGTGGCTACTTCCGGAATGTCAAAATAAACACTTGCATTGTCGTTGGTGAGCACGACTATGCGGGCCAGCGGATCGAGCTGCATATCCGGCAGCCTGCCTTGCATATAACTGGTCATGCGGTAGCCAAGCAGCACAGTTTTTTCCTTCCCCCACAGTCGACCGACATTGCGCTGTGGGTTGTACACCACCAGGCTATCGAGGTAGCCCAGCCAAAACGTGCCATTTCCGCCAGCCATTTGCAGGATGCCAAAATCAACCTGAATACCGGTCGGCTCTGGGGTTGCGCGTTGTGCATAACCTTTCCGGGTAGCAAAGGCATCGCTCAAATCGAGCGCATACACTGCCATTTCCTGGGGGTCCAGGTAGAAAAATATGCGACCGTCGGCACTGAAACAATACAGCGAAACGGAGCGTACCGGGAGGCGAAATACTTCTCTGGGGTTGCGCCAGAACAGGTAGGCGTTGGGCGCCATGAAAAGCAGGGTGCGGCCATCTGGTACGGCGTCCATGTACACCATGGTGGTGTCTTCGAGCTGAACAGGTTCGTCGGGCTCCAGCGATTGTGCGTCCCACTCAAAAAGCAGGCGGCGCGAGGGAGCGAAAGCACAAATCCGGGTGTTTTTGCCCTTGCCCAGGAAACGAACGTAGAGGTTGCTGTCCAGGTTGTCGCCGAGTTGGTAGCAAAACGGCACCTGCATGCGGTCGTCGGGCAGGCCGGAGTGTACGGAGGGGGTGTGGTACACGGCGTTGAACATGGCCTGCCGGCAGGCGTCGTTGTCTTCCGGCGCGATGTATTCGTTGGCAAAATCGGCCAGCCGGTAGGCCAGTGAGCGGTCGAGATCGCGCAGGAGCATGTTGGCGTCGTTGGCGCGGTTGGCAGCCAGGGCATGCCGGGCCTGCCGGACGGCATCCTGCTCTTTTTGGCGAAGTTCGTTTTGTGCGGCAGCTTTACAACCGGCAATGCGGCGGTTGGCTTCCATGCGATCGGCCTGGTCGGCGTCGGTGCAGTTTTTTGCAGCCCGGTAGAGGGCGGCAGCATCATCCCAGTAGCCTCCGGCATAGGCACGGGCGGCCTCCTTGCAGGTGATGTCGAAACATTCGGGTTTGTCGTATTGCAGGAATTGGCGGCTGGGTTGAAAACGCCGGCGCACATTTTCTTCCTGGCCAGTAGGCAGACCATAGGCAGGTAGTGGAGCCTGTGTAGCCGCGACCTTCGGTTTCGACTCCACAATCGGACTCGGCTTTTCGGTGCACTGTGCGATCAGGGTTTTGATTTCCTCTGCACGTCCGGGTATTTTCAACACCTCGGGACAGCTTTCCGCGTCGCGAAACCAGCGCAGTGCCAGTCGGCAGTCGCCGCGTTTTTGCGCAGCCAGCCCCTCTTCGAGGTTGCGTTGGAAACAATCGAGCGGTTTTTGTTCCGGCGCTGGGGGAATAGCTTGTTGGATGAAGTAAGGCTGTTCGCCTTTTTGGGCACTGAGATGGAGGGTAAATAAAAAGAGTACACCGAGTAATGGGATGCGCATGGTGGCGTGTAGTTTTTTTACAAAAAACGCACTTTTTTACATAAAGTCCACATCCACGGCATACGGATACGTCATCAGATACTCCAAGGCCTTTTCCACCGGCAGCCCTTCAAAAACCACCCCGTGCAGGGTTGCGGTGATTGGTACGTGCAATTTGTATTCGCGGGCCAGTTGGCGGGCAATGCGCAGGGTGCGCACCCCTTCGGCCAGTTCGGGCATGTTCTCACGGATCTGCGTCGCTGATTCACCCTTGGCCAATCGTGTGCCAAAGGTGTAGTTGCGGCTGTTGATACTGGTGGCAGTGGTCACCAGATCGCCAATGCCGGCCACACCGATGAATGCCGTGCTGGAAGCGCCGAGTGCTTTGCCGAAGTACACCATTTCAGCGAGTCCGCGGGCAATGAGCAGCCCCTGGATATTCCGGCCCAAGCCCAGGCCGCCTAACACGCCGGAGCCCAGCGCCACGATGTTTTTCAGTGCGCCAGCCAATTCGGCCCCCATCAGGTCGTAAGAGCCGAAGACCCGGAAGCGGGGTGTGTTCAGCGCGCTTTGACCGATTTGAATGACTTCGCGGAAGCGGCTGCCCACCAGGGTGGCGGCAGGTTGGCCGGCGAGTATTTCGGCAGAAAGATTGGGCCCCGACAGACAACCCACCCGCACCACGCTGCTTTCTTCGAGTACCACTTCACTCATGGTGCGCACGTTTGCCCGGGTCACGATAACATCGGGGTCATTGAGGTCGTCTTCTTCCAGGCCCTTGAGGTCGAAGCCCTTGGTGCCGTGAATTACGATATGGTGCGGGCGCAGGTGCGGTCCCAGGGCCTGCATCATCCGGCGGAAGCTGGTGGAAGGCACGATGGGGAAAAGCAGGGTGCAGTGTTTTGCCAGTTCTGCCAGATCGCTCGATGCAGTGATGCGTTTTGAAAGGTCGACGCCCAGGTGTCGGTGTGTGCGATTGATCTCGTCGACGGTTTCTGCTTTGCGACTGAACAGCATTACGTCTGCGTTGTGCGCCAGGGTATTGGCCACTGCGGTGCCAAAACTACCTGCGCCAATTACGCCTACCGGATTGAGTGTTGTTGCCATTTTTTATGTTAATATCCCAATATCCCAATATCCCCCTTATTTCGCCAGTGCTCCATTAGGCAGGATCGTCCGGGTCCATTTTTTTTCGCCATTTGCATTGTACACCGTAATGGTCAGTTGCCGTTCCGTACGGGGGCCGCTGAATTGGAGCATGGAAAAATTGTGCTCCTGTACCATAGTGCCCGGCACTTGCAGGCTGTTGTTCTCCGCTTTTGCACGGGTGTTTATGCCGGCGGTAAAAGCCGAAGTAGTCAGGTCGTACACCCAGTTGCCGGCGCCGTTTTGCAGCGCGCTGAGTTCGGTGAAATGCCGGTCTCCGGTCAGGAAAATCACCCCTTTGATGTTTTCCCGTTCGATGAAGGCCAGAATGCTGTCGCGCTCGGCACTAAAAAAGTGGGCATAGGTTTCGTCATTTTCTTCGGTGGTGAGTACCTGCGATCCAACTGCCACTATTTTAAAAGGCGCCCAACTGGAAGCCAAAGCACCGCGCAGCCAATCGAGTTGCTCCTTGCCAAGCATCGTGTGTTCCGGGCAAGATTCGCAGCGGTCAGGTGTGCGGTAATAGCGGCCATCGAGCAGGAAAAAATCGATATCGTTGTATTGGAACCAGGTGGTGCAGCCTTTTTTACCGTTCAAACCAAAGGTAGGATTGCCCCAAAATGCCTCGAAAACCTCGGCAGCGGTTTCTTTATGCACCCAATTGCCATCGCTGTCGTTTGGGCCAAAGTCATGGTCATCCCAAATGGCATAGTGGTGGGTGGCAGCCAGCAGGGGTTGGAGTTCGGGCAATGCACGATCATGGGTATAGCGGTACAACATGCCGGAACGGGTGGCCCAGTCGGGTTCGCGGTAATAGGTGTTGTCGCCGAGCCAGATCATCAGGTCGGGGTGTTGTTCATAAATGTAGTTGAAAATCTGGTGCTCGCTGCCGTAGGGCGTGCCGGGCCGGTCGTACTCCGGTTCGTTCACATAGTTGCAACTGCCGGTTGCAACCGTGAAGGCTGGTGGGTCGGTGCGCCAGCGCCAAAGCTGTTGGGTCTTAAATTGGGTAGGATAGGGAAGTTCGACCTTATGACCGTTAATATGTAATTCGTAATCATAGTTTCTGCCGGGCTCTAGCTGGTCGGCAATGCATTTGGCCGTGTAGCCATTGTTTTTTTCCGTTCGAACGGCATCCGTGCGGTATTTTTTTTCAGGCAATTTGGTTTCCCAATACACAAATTCAACGGTGGCTGCCTGCTTCGTTTGTGCCCAAAGCAAGGCTTCCTTTAGGTCAACGTACCCAAGCATCGGTCCGGACTGCAACAGGTTTTCCTGGGCCCAAATGTGGCCGGACAAGAGCGTGAAAAAGAAAATAAAAACGCAATAATTCATGCGTATGGTAGTACGGGTTTGGATTGAGAATGCCATGTTGGTTAAATATTTCTTAAGCTGCCGGAGCCACCCAGCGTCCGGGTTAATTTTTTCGTCTACTAATAATAAAGACGAAGGTAAGGTAAAGCCGCTTTAAACCATGGAGTTATACTACAGTCGAAGAAAAAGTATTCCTAATTTGGTTGGTATTTCTTCAAATTGTTCAAAATATAATTTTTCATAAAACTTGACTTCTCCATAAAAAATACGTTAATTTGGAGGAACAAAAAAAGGAGGTTCGTCATGACAAAACGCATTGCAATACTCACATTCCTCCTGACGTTTGCGCTCGGCGCGATCGCTCAGACCACCAGCAAAACCTTCACCAAAGCATTCAACACCGCAGGTAAATCCAAGATTGTTTTTGATTTGCCGGGAGCGGTTGACCTGAAAATCTGGAATAAACCGACTATCCGGATGGAAATAGTAGTCGGGTTGCCTTCAGGCAGTAGCTCTGTCGTTGACCAACTGGCAAAAGTCGGCCGCTATGACTTGACTGCTGAGGAAAAAGAGGACATGCTGGTTATTACAGCACCTAATCTGGGCAGAGTGGTCAAGGTGAAAGGGGAAGAACTCCGTGAACATGTTTCTTACGTGGTTTTTGTACCGAAAGACCTGGAAATTACTTTGCCAAGTCCAACGGCTTTGGCTACTGTCGAAAAGAAATAAAATCAACATCCGTGAATTTGTACCCGGTTTGTACACCGGGTCCTAAAGTTTTCGCGCCTGTTACCGGATTTTTGGTAGCAGGCGCGTTTTCTTTTTCGGGAATTCCATCTTGTGCATTGGCAAAAAAACTAGAGAACCTCGCGTTACCAAAATGCCATCAACGCTTTTGCGCGGAGTGCTTTTTAACAACTACCGGGATGGGTTTTCTCGTCTTTTTTCCACGTAAATACAATACTATTACCATCTCTGCCAGATTTGTCCGGGTGTTTGCCAGAAATGTCCGGCACTTTGGGCTTGTTGTCCGGGCCAGGGCAATGCGGTACCCCACACCTTTGCGACGTAAGGTTTTTGAAACCGCATTTATTAACAGTCCTTATAACCTGGTTTGTACCATAAAAATTAAGAGTTAAGCTATGAAAACGAAAATGAATCTTCTCGTCGCAATCGCCTTGGTTTCTACCACATTCCTGAATGCCAGTGTGAGTTCCAATTTGAACCTGCAACTTAAAACCGGTGAAATGCCCGGCACTGTTTCCATTCAATTGGACGGGCTCGATCAGCAAAACACCCAACTGAGCATTCAGGACCTTTCGGGCAAAAAATGGTTTTCGGAAATGATCCGCAAGCAAACCCAATTTAATAAAACCATCGACCTCAAAACCATGCCTTCTGGGGAGTACCTTTTGTTTGTAAAAAACAAGCGCAGCCAACAAAGCCGGGCTTTTCGCCTCGACAACAAAAACGTAGTGCTTTTTGACATTTCCAGCGATGCAACTACCCCGGGTGGTTTGGTGCAGGAAGCCGGTGCTGCCAGCCGGATCATTACGCGGGTTTCGGCAACGGATGACCAAACTCTGTACCTGCATGTGTCCAATCTCAAGGAGTATCAGGCAACGATCCGGATCGTAGCCCCGGATGGTGATGTGCGTTGGGAAGCCAACTCAAACGGACAGATCGCAATTGCCAAATCCCTGGACGTGAAAGCGCTGATGATCGAACCGGGTTTGTATTTCGTACACATTCAGGCTGGCGATGCAACGGTGATTCAGGAAGTAGAAATTAAGGCTTCCAAATTGCAGCCAGGCATGGCACACCATGTGTCAAATGCCGGTGCAGGTACCGAAATGGCAAAAAAGTGATGGCTCAAGTCAAAAAATAAAATACTTCATACATTCGGCAGGGTAGGTCGCAAGGACCTCCCTGCCAATTTTGGTTTTTGGCAAGGGACAGGATGAACAAGGATTTGTAGGAACCGATGCGTTGTTTTTGAAATGTTACCTGTCTGTTCACAGGATTTAAACCCAGGCGTTATGACGACCACTCCAATCAAATATGCTATCCTCTTGTTGCTTATGTTGTGCACTGTATCCTTGCTGAATGCACAAGCAACCCGCAGTGTGGATGATTTTGAGCCGCGCTTTGAGATATTTCAACTTCCGGGGGCTGAAGCAGAAAACAATGTGCAGTGTGTTGTGCAGGATTCCCTGGGCTTCCTGTGGTTTGGTACAACCAATGGTTTGGTGCGGTACGATGGGGAAAGTTATGTGACCTATCGCTATAATCCGGTAGATACAAACACCCTGGCTTCCAGTTATGTCGAAACGATCTTTATTGATAGCAAAGGCCTGTTTTGGCTCGGGCACTATACATTAAACGGTGAAAAAGGAGGGCTAACGCTGTTTGACCCGAAAACAGAAACCTTCACGCGTTTTAACTACGATCCCCAAAATCCGAATGGCATCAGTGACCCCCGGCCAACGGTGATTACAGAAGACCGGGAAGGTTATATCTGGATCGGCACCTTTGCCGGACTTGACCGATACGACCGCAAAACAGGCACATTCAAGCATTTTCGACACAATCCGAATGATGCCACCAGCTTAAGTTATGACCTGGTGCGGGCTCTTTATGTCGATAAACAAGGTACGCTGTGGGTCGGCACCGGATTCCCGTGGGATGGTGCGGATGAAGAAGGGAATCGCGGTGGCCTGAACCGTTACAATCCCAAGACTGAAAGTTTTACCCGTTTTCTCCATGACCCCGGCAACCCCAATAGCCTTGCCGACAACCGCGTACGCGCCCTTTTTGAAGATAGTAAAGGCAATTTTTGGGTGGGTACCATGGGCAACGGTTTGCATCAACTTAACCGGAGGACGGGGCAATTTACCCGGTTCGGCTACGATCCGGCACATCCCGAACGGCTGAGCCGCCCGTATTTGCGCGATGTTCCAATTGCCTCCCAGGTTATCAGCCAGGTTACCTTTGTCCATGAAGATCGGGCAGGACGGCTTTGGATTGGTGCATTTAACGGTGGTTTGAATATTTATGATCCCGCAACCGGGAAAATGCGCCATTTCGAAAAGGCTGATGCACCTGAAGAGTTTCCAACCAATTTTATGTGGAACATTTTTGAGTCGCGCGACGGTGTGCACTGGATTGCCTGTGGTGTAGGTGGCGGAGTCGTATTAAAAGTACGGGCCGAGCAGGAGATGTTTCCGTTTTTTAGTAACAATGATCTGCAGGAAGAACGCGAGTACATCAAATGTATCACGGAAGATCTGAATGGGAATATCTGGCTGGGATCTGACTGGAGTGCCACGCCACTGACCTGGTTTAACCGGAAAACCAAGCAAGTACACCATTTCCGGTATGGCCCGGCGCCAGGTGGATTTCCGGTGCGGGATATCCGATGTCTTTTAACGGACCGGGATGGTTTTATCTGGGTCGGAACCGACAACGGGATTTTTAAAATACATCCGGAAAATGGCATCGTCCGCCACTTTAAGCATATACCGGATAATAAAAATACCCTTTCGGCAACCAATATTGAAGCGCTGATCCAAGATCGGCAAGGTTATATCTGGGCAGGCACCTGGGGCGGCGGCTTGGAGCGAATCGACCCTAAAACAGGGGCAATTCAACATTTTCGCCATAATCCGACCGATGCTAATTCAATTGGTGGAGATTATGTGATCGGCCTGCTATCGGGACAGGACGGAAGCATTTGGCTTGCCGGGGGGCATCCGGTTAATGACAGGGAAACCCGGAGAATAGTCGATCGCCTGAATCCCGCAAGCGGCCAGGTCCGGCATTACAAGCCCCAAGGAGAAATTGACCCGCCGGGCTTTACGTTGGTTGAATTAAACGACGACATCTGGTATTCGGCATTTCCGAATGGTTTGCAACGCCTGAATAAAATAACCGGAAAAGTTACAGAATACAGTGTTGATGACATTAACGGGGACTGGAGCAACAACATTATTTCCTTGGCAAAAGGTAAGGACGGCCGCTTGTGGATGACAACCTGGGATGCCATTTTATGCTTTGATCCCGCAAAGGAGACGTTTTTCAAGTACACCAGAGCGCATGGGCTGCAGATCACTTCCTTTGGAACAAGGGGATATTTCATCAGCGCTAAAGGTGAACATATGGTTAGCGGACAAGGTGGCCTGCATACGTTTTATCCCGAACAGCTTACCACCCAACAAAACAACCGCCTTCCGGATGTTCGCATAACCGGTTTTTTACTGAAAAATGAACTCGTAAAGCCCGGTAAAAACGGGCTGCTGGAACGCCCGGTTTGGGAAACCGGCGCTATTGAACTGGCGCACAACCAAAACACCTTTGCTTTTAATGTCGCCTGTTTTGATTTTGATAACCCTAAAGGTAATTTGCTGGAATTTCAGCTGGTGCCCTATGACCCCGATTGGCGCAGCGACCTGCGCGAAGGGCAAGCCTCCTATTTCAATGTGCCGCCGGGCGAGTACATTTTCCGGGTTCGGGGCGCCAACAGCAAAGGCATTTGGGGGGCTGAAATGATCGAACTCCATGTCACCGTGCACCCGCCCTGGTGGGCTACCTGGTGGGCTTATTCCATGTATGCGTTGCTCGTGTTGGGCCTGGTTTACGGCATTTATCGCATCCTGCTTCGCCGCCGGTTGGCACAGGCCGAAACCATTCGCCTGCAAGAACTCGACTCCGTAAAAACAAAATTGTATACCAATATTACCCACGAATTCCGGACACCCCTTACGATCATTTCCGGCATGGCAGACCAGGTGCGTGAAAACCCGACCGAGTGGTTTGCCGAAGGCCTGGACATGATCAAACGCAACAGCAACCGCCTGCTCGGCCTCGTGAATCAGATGCTCGACCTCGCCAAACTGGAGAGCGGAAAAATGAACCTGCAACTCCAGCAAGGCGATGTGGTAAACTACCTCAAATACCTCGTGGAAAGTTTTCACTCCTTCGCCAATAGCAAGGGGGTTAAAATGCACTTTCATTCCGACCTTGATGCCCTGACGATGGATTTCGACCCGGAAAA
The DNA here is from genome assembly GCA_020636075.1 of Lewinellaceae bacterium. Classification (GTDB taxonomy): domain Bacteria; phylum Bacteroidota; class Bacteroidia; order Chitinophagales; family Saprospiraceae; genus M3007. The sequence continues at coordinate 39,720 of JACJYO010000008.1, forward strand.
ACTCCAACAGGTGGTCACGAATCTGCTGTCGAACGCAGTAAAATTCACCCCGGTCGGCGGGCATATCTATGTGGATGTACGCCTCCAAAACAACGATCCACGGCTGCATCAGCCCGGCAGCCCGGATGGCTCGATCTCCGGCGTTGAAATTCGCGTGCGCGATACCGGCATCGGTATCCCGGAAGATCAGCTGCTCCACGTCTTCGACCGTTTTTACCAGGCCGATGATTCGAATACCCGCCACGGCGAGGGTACTGGAATTGGCCTGGCCCTGACCAAAGAACTGGTCAAACTTATGCATGGCGTCATTTCGGCGAAAAGCCAGGCCGGCAAAGGCGCTGAATTTTCGGTCTTGCTGCCTGTACGCACCGAAGCCACAGTTGTTGCGGCGCCTTTGATCCCCAAACACATCCAAAAGACAGAACAGCAGGGTCCGGTTCGGCAGGCCCGTAAAATAGAGAAAAAACAAAACGGCCATCCGGTATTGCTGCTGGCCGAAGACAATCCCGATGTGGTTGCCTACCTCGCATCGTGCCTGGCCGGCGATTACCAGTTGCTCGTAGCCCGCGATGGACAGGAAGCCATCGACATCGCCACCGAACAGGTGCCCGACCTGCTGATCACCGACGTGATGATGCCGTACAAAGACGGCTTCGAGGTGTGCCGCACGCTCCGTGAAGATGCGCATACCAGCCACATCCCCATCGTCATGCTCACTGCCAAAGCCGATGTGGAGAGCAAACTCGAAGGCCTGGAGCACGGCGCCGATGCCTACCTGGCCAAACCCTTCAACAAGGAAGAACTCCTGTTGCGCATCCGAAAACTGCTCGAACGACGGCAGGAATTGCAACAGTATTACCTCGGACTTGCGGGCATTGCGGTAGACTCCCAACCTGTGCGCGATATACCGGCGATGCCGGAAACGGAAAACCAGTTTGTACTGGATGTTCGTGCCATCGTGGAAGCGCACCTCGACGACGGAAGTTTCGATGTGGATCAACTTTGCCGGAAAATGGCCATGAGCCACTCGCAATTGCACCGGAAACTGTCGGCACTCACCGGATTTCCCGCCACTAAATTTATCCGCTACGTGCGCTTGAACAAGGCGAAAGAACTCCTTCAAAACCCGGCGCTGAGCATCACGGCCGTGGCGTACGACACCGGTTTTAACGACCCCAGTTACTTCGGCAGGGTGTTCAAACAGGAGTTTGGAATGACGCCGCAGGAATGGCGCGAGCCTTAACGGAAATTTGGATTTTTGACAGAAATTGTTTAAATTGTGGTTTTCCGGGCATAAACATGCTAATTCCCTGAATAGAGGCAGTAAACACCCCTTCGGAAAACGCTTTGTCGCTTTCGGGGCAATTTTTTTTGTCTGACCGGGGTTTTGTTACGGCAAACATGCTGCTGACCTATTGAAACATCCCTGCCAATCCTTTTTTCATTTTAACCGGAGATGCTCGCCTTCTCCACAAACGAAATTTTGAACAGTATGGTGAAAGAACCTTATTTCCCACAAGCACTTACGTGGGCTCAAAAGCGTGGGATTTATGACATCAAAGCCAACTGGGAAGATTACGAAACGCCTTCCCAGTTCAGCAAAACAGATGAGGAAAAACCTTTTATCCCGGATATCACCGGAAAGAGCACCGGCCGAAAAGTATATGTTGAAATAGCGGTTAAAACGGATGATATCGACCGTTCGATCTCAAAATGGAAACTGATGAGCACCCTGGCATCGATGCGCGGCGGAAAACTTATCCTGCTGGCGCCCAAGGGCCACAAGGCGTTTGTAAACCGGATTATGAAGAAACATCAGCTGCAAAATGCCCAGTTGGTTGATCTGGAGTAGTGGCAGGTTGGGCCGGTGTTGAACCGGTTTTGAATTGTTTAACTTGATTTTTGAATTAAAACCGAACCGGAGGTTCGAGGTTACATGCGCGCTTTAAAAATAACTCAGTCCATTACCCGGCGGGACGAAAAATCGCTGGAGAAATACCTCACCGAAATATCCAGGTACGACGTACTCACACCGGAAGAAGAAGTCCAATTGTTCCAACGTATTCGCGAGGGCGACGATGAAGCCCTGGTTAAAGTTGTGCGGCACAACTTGCGCTTCGTCGTGTCGGTAGCCAAACAATACCAAAATCTTGGCCTCTGGCTCGGCGATCTGGTTAATGAAGGCAACATCGGCCTGATCAAAGCTGCCCGACGGTTTGATGAAACCCGGGGGTTCAAATTTATTTCCTACGCTGTCTGGTGGATCCGCCAGTCGATCCTGCAGGCCGTCAACGACAAGGCTCAAAAAATCCGCGTACCACTCAATCTGAAAGGTGTGGGCGCCAAAGTGCGGGCCAGCCATCAGGAAATCCTGCAAAAACAGGAACGGGAACCAACGCTGGACGAATTGGCCGAAGCCACCGGCCTTACACCCGAACTGGTCAAAAAAAGCCTCGATACCTACAAAATGTGTTCGTCGCTCGATGCACCCTTGAATTCCGATAGTGAAGGCTCACTGGTGCACGTGCTGGAAGACGATAGCATCGTACAACCGGATTTCGAGCTGTCGATCCGTGAATCGCAAAAAGAAGAGGTGCAGCAACTACTCAGTATGCTGACACCCCGGCAAGCCACGGTACTTTCCATGTACTACGGCATCGGGCGCAAGCAACCGGCATCGTTGGGCGATATCGGCGAACAAATCGGCCTGAGCCGCGAGCGCGTCCGGCAAATCATGAATCGTGGCGTGCGCAAACTGCGCCTGCGGGCGCGGAAGATGGACCCCACGTTTTCGGTGAATTAGCCGATTGCGGGCCGGTTCGATACCACGTTATTGCTTTTTACCACGGAGGCACGGAGCACACGGAGATTTTTCCATTTTGAGAAATTTAACTCCGTGTCCACCGTGTCTCCGTGGTGTTTTAGGATACCACCCGGTTTTCGCCAAAAAATGTGCAAATTGCAGCAACCTCCCCGCTTCGGCAACCAAACAAAACGACTTGACATGCTTAGGAAAACGCTTTTGCTGCTTCTGATCGGATGGAGCAGCACCGTCCTGCAGGCCCAACCCTGCAACTCTCAAAGCACCAACCTCCTCCAAAGTTCGCGTACCTTCGGATACGGCATTCCCAATGTACAAGACCCACCGGGTTATCTGGCACCCGCCCCTTACGTTTATACCACTTCAACACCGCCTGCCCAGGGTGAATACACCATTGCGCATAATACGGCCGGCTGGGGTGGTGCTGCACTCAACTGGGTCGACACCGAAGACAACAGCATTACCCCCATCGGCTACATGATGGTGGTGAACAGCCAGGCAAACGCCGGCACTTTTTGGGCCGAAACCTTACCGCTTTGCGCTCCGGGTAATTATATCCTGAGTTTTGACGCTATCAACCTCTACGAGCCCGGGCTTCCACTGCAACCACCACCGGCCTTTGAATTGTTTGTAAACGGCGCGCCGGTCACCAACTTCGGCATTCTCCTGGCCGACGGTATCTGGCATGGCTACACGGCAACATTTACCATAAATACGGCGGGCTCCACGCCTTTTGAATTAGTGAACAATACACCCGGTAATCCCGGCAACGTGTTTGCCATCGATAACCTTTCCCTGATCCACTGCGGCCCCGAACTTTCTCTCACCGAACTGAATCCTAAACTGCACTGTCCCGGCGATTCCATCGATATGACGGTCACGTTGGGTCCCAACAACTATCCCGACCCCTGGTTCCAGTGGCAACTCTCTACCGATGCGGGCCAGAACTGGGGCAACTACGGCACACCGACCAACCAACCCGGTTTCACAATTTACAATCTGCCTATTGCAGCCTGGATACGTCTGGCGGCTGCCCCCAGCCAGCCGGAGTTGAGCAATCCGTTTTGTGTTACCTACTCCGGCCCTTTTCCGGTCGCGTTCCTTCCGCCTGAGCAATGTAGTGCCGTTATTACCAGTATCGGCGCGCTCTGTACCGGCAACCAGGGGGCGAATGGTTTCCCGAACGGCGATTTTGGCAGCGGCCCCGACAACGTACTGCCTTTCGATCCCGGTTATGCCCCGGGATATATTTACGAATTCAACCCGCCACCCGACGACGGCACCTACACCATCACCAACAATACCGCTCCCTGGGGCTCCTTTGCCGCCGGCTCCTGGATCAACATTTACAATAATAGTCCGGACACCAACGGCTATATGATGGTCGTGAACGCAAGCCCCGAGCCCGGGTTGTTTTTCGAACAAACGATCCCGGTTTGTGAAAACACGCTGTACGAGTTCTCCTGCGACGTGATTTCGATGAATTGGCCAATCTTCATCGGTACCCTGGCCGAACCGAATATTTCATTCGTCATTGACGGGGTGGAAGTGTTCGCCAGCGGAAACATTCCCATCGACAGTACCTGGCGAACGTTTGGGTTCAGCATAACCACGGCTCCGGGAGTGAATCAGCTCACGCTTGCCTTGCGCAACAATACACCGGGCGGGCAGATGAACATCGGCAACGATTTTGCCATCGACAACATTACGTTTCATGCTTGCGGTCCCGATGTAAGTGTGACGGAACTCAGTCCTTCGCCCTATTGCGCCGGTGATGATGCGCGCTTTGAAGCAGCCGTCGGGCCGGGGTTTGACAGTCCGGAATTGCAGTGGCAAATTTCAATTGACGGCGGACAGACCTGGCAGGACTTTGGCGGGCCTACCACACAAACGGAAATCATAGTGCCCAACCTTCAACAAAACACTGCCGTGCGGGTATTGGCCGCTGAAACGGCCGCCAACCTGGCCAACCCAACCTGTCGCCTGCCTTCCAACTGGGTTTACCTGCCTGTTTATCCGAGTTGGAACAAAACGGTGTACGATACGATTTGTCAGGGACAGCCGTACGTTTTGGGCAACCAAACCTTGTACGATGCAGGCACCTATCAGGCGCAGTTAACGTCAATTTTCGGTTGCGACAGTTTGGTAACCTTGCATTTGACGGTGGGCGCCCTGTCGGGTACCGCTACAGCGTCTATTTGCCAGGGGCAGTCGTATACTTTTGGCGCGAATACTTTTTATGACGCCGGTACCTATCAGGAATTGTTCACGACCCCGGACGGCTGCGACAGCCTGGTTACGCTGACGCTTGATGTGTATGAACTTACCGGGACGGCCGCGGCGTCTATTTGCCAGGGGCAGTCGTATACTTTTGGCGCGAATACTTTTTATGATGCCGGTACCTATCAGGAGTTGTTCACGACGCCGGATGGCTGCGACAGCCTGGTTACGCTGACACTCAATGTATACGAACTTACCGGCACCGTAACGGCCAGCATTTGCCAGGGGCAATCGTATGTTTTTTACAATGAAGTGATCTATGATGCCGGCATTTACCAGAAAACGCTCACGACTCCAGATGGCTGCGACAGTGTGGTAACCCTGACGCTCGACGTGTACCAACTTGACGGTGCGGCGAATGTTGCCATTTGTTTGGGCGATGAGTATGTTTTTGGGCTGAAACACCTGTATTCGGCAGGTGTATACGTGGAAACTTTTATCACCCCGGATGGCTGCGACAGTGTGGTTACGCTAACCCTGACCGTGGAGGATATCAACGATTTTCAACTGACCGGCGATACGGTGATTTGTCCGGGCGACAGCGCTACCCTGCGCACTGTTGATCTGTTTGCCAGTTACAACTGGTCGACCGGTGTAACCACGCCAACCACAAAAGTCGGTAAGGCAGGCTGGTACGCTGTGACGGTAACTTCAGCGCTTGGTTGCACGGATATTAACAGCATTTATGTGGCGCAACCCCAGATTTTGCTGGACATCCAACGTACCGACCCGCTGTGTTTTGGCGATCGCAATGGCCGCATTGATTTTACCCAGTTGCAAGGCGCTACGCCATTTCAGTTTTCGCTGAATGGAAGCCCGTTTCAAGCCGATTCGTCGTTCACCAGTTTGCCATCGGATACCTATGACATCCGGGTACAGGATTCAATTGGTTGCCTCAGTGAACTGACCTTGCAATTGCAGGCGCCGCCTCTGTTGACGGTTGATGTGGGCCCCGGCCTAACCCTCGATTTTGGCGACAGCACACAATTGCAGGCAACGACCAACCTGCCGGTAGTGAGTTGGCAATGGGAGCCGCCCGAAGGGCTGAGTTGCTTGGACTGTCCGTCGCCTTTGGCCATTCCACCTGCAAATACGAGTTATACGGTTACCGTTACCGACGCAAACGGTTGTACGGCGGTGGCGTCGGTAGCCATCCGCCTGGTTACGGAACGACGGGTATACGTGCCGAATGCCTTTAGCCCGAATCTGGATGGCGTGAACGATTATTTCACGGTGTTCACAGGGCCGGGTGTAGCGCTGATCCGGCGCTTGGAGGTGTATGACCGCTGGGGCACCCATATTTTCACAGCGCCGGAAGATCAGCTACCCGATTCGGGTAGTTTGCGCTGGGACGGCACCTACCGGGGTAAGGATATGCAACCGGGTGTTTTTGTCTGGTATGTGGATGTGGAATTTATCGATGGAAGTACAGAGGTGTTCAAGGGCGATGTGGTGCTGGTCCGCTGACGCCGTTTAAACTTCAGGATCTGGGTGGAGCAAGTAAATATGTACCTCCCTATAGCCCCGGAATTTTTTACCTAAATTTTATTTGCTTAAAATTACGGTCTCATTTGATTGTCCCTCCAACATTCGCTCATGGCAGCCAACCAAATAGAAATCATCCTGAGCCGGCAACTGGCCGACTGCCTTTCCATCCCGATCTTCCTGACTGACCCGGAGGGAAATTTGCTTTTTTACAATGAACCTGCGGAGGAACTTTTGGGAAAACGCTACGAAGAAACCGGACTCATGCCGGTGGAGGAATGGTCGACTATGTTTAAACCGATCGGCGAAGATGGAAACCCATTGGAACCGCAAGACCTGCCCCTGGTAAAAACGCTGATGTACCAGCGTCCCGCGCATGGCACGTTTTTGATTGAAAGTTTGCAAGGTGAGCGGGTGAAAATATCCGTTACTGCCTACCCGATCATTGGCCGTCCGGACCGCTTTTTAGGGGCGGTTGCTATTTTTTGGAAAACAGAATAACCATGGATATCACGATTTGGGGAACCCGTGGTTCATTGCCTGCACCCAGCCCCGAAAACAATTTTTTTGGCGGAAATACTTCTTGTGTTCAGGTGACTGAGGGCGATACCATGCTGATTCTGGATGCAGGTTCGGGAATACGTCGGCTGGGTGATAATTTTCCCGGCGGGGTATCGCGGATCGATATTTTGCTGACCCATTTGCACATGGATCACATTATGGGCCTGGGCTTTTTTCTGCCCTTGTACAACCCCCGAATGGAGGTGAATATCTGGGGCCCGACCAGTACCAAGGAACCCTTGCTGAACCGCCTGCAGCGCTACCTCTCGCCTCCGCTTTTTCCAATCCGGCTGCAAGACCTGCCCTGCCGGCCAAACATTATTGAGATCAACCACAGCGCATTTTCAATTGGCAATTTTTCAATTCAATCTTCCTACGTATGCCACCCCGGCCCGACGATCGGTTACCGGATTGAAAACCAGCATTCCGTACTGACGTACATGCCCGACCATGAACCGGCGCTGGGGTCATCCCATTTTCCGGAAGAGCCCGAATGGACCTCAGGTTATGCCTTGGCACTCAACGCCGATTTGCTGCTGCACGATGCGCAATATACTTCCGAAGAATACGAACCCCGGGTGGGTTGGGGGCACAGTTCGATGGTAGATGCCTTGCAATTCGCGGAGATGACAGCCGTGAAAAAAATGCTGTTTTTTCACCATGATCCTTCGCATACCGATTCCTATTTGCGCCATCTCCTGAATAAGGCTGTCGGGGATAAACAATTGCCCTTTGAGGTAGATATTGCTGCGGAAGGGGATGTGATAACGCTGCCGTAGAGCGACTCGCGGCGTGCAACTTTTCCAATTGCTATTTTCAAATATGACATTTCAAATTAGCGAAACATCCCAAACCGGGAACATCCTTTTTATTTGAAATTGGAAAAGAAAAATTTGAAATTGGAAAAATGATCCCCCCCTCAATGTGGGCGTCTCACTGTCCAAACAACACCGGATTTAGCGGCGTATCAATCACCGCACCGACCTCGGCGCCCGGGCACCAGGTGTGCCAGTCTGCCACCTGATTTTTATTCTCCGGTTGTTTCAGCAGCATATCCTGATCCATGTAAATAATGGTCATCACTTTCCGTGTTTCATCCGTGTTGTTCGCACCGGCCCGGTGGAAAATCCAGCCCGAGTGAAAACTGATTTCCCCAATGTCGAACGGCTCGATGATGTGTGGAAAATCGGTAACCCGCAATTTTTTGGTCATGACCGCCTCGCTTTCATCGCCAATCATCAAATCACGACCCTCAACGATTTGGTGACTGCCGGCGCTGAATTCGAGCGGTCCCATTTCAAGCGGCGTAGCCTGTAGCGGTATCCAGGCCGTGACCGTTTTGTCGGTAGCCAACGGCCAATAGTACTGGTCGGCATGCCAGGGGGTGATGCCACCGTGGGCTTCTTTGAACAGCGCCTGGTCGTGGTACAACCGGACACCACGGACCTGCATCAGACCGGCAGCGAGCCGGGCCAGGCGTTCGCTGAAAATCAGTTGCCTGATTTCGGGGTCTTCCCGCCACAGGTTCATCAGTTGCAGGAAGGCTTTGCCGTAAGTGTCGCGTTGTTCAAGCGGCGTGTCTACGGTGTTCAACTGGACTACTTTCCGGCTGATCACGGTGTTGAAATAGGCCACTACATCCGGGTGCAAAACCTGTTTGATCTTGATGAACCTGTTTTTTTCAAAAAAGGCAATTTGTGCGTCTGTCAATGGGAATGGCTCGTTCAGGAGCGGTAGAAATTGCATAAGCAGGTCGTTTTTTTTAAACTTTCAAATTTGATTTTGGCTCGTGTTCCCATTGAGTTGAGCGGGTAGCCAAGAGGGTGTCTCAAAAGTGCCCCGTCAATTTTGCCCGCCGTAGTATATTCTGTTTTACCGCGAAGACGCAAAGACGCGGAGTTTAATTCTTCGCGCCTTTGCGTCTTCGCGGTAAAAAGTTTGTCGCGCTGGGTCTGGGATTTACTTTTGAGACACCCTCTATCTACCGGGTCGGCTCAATCAAATCCCATAAATTCCCGTACAAATCGGCAAAGACGGCCACGGTGCCCCAGGCTTCCACCACAGGTTCGCGAACGATGGTCACGCCATGCTCCTGCAAATGGCGATAGTCGCGCCAAAAATCGTCGGTGTGCAGAAATAGAAAAACGCGACCCCCGGTTTGGTTGCCCACGCGGCTTTGCTGCTCATCGTTGGCGGCTTGGGCCAACAGGAGTTTGCAACCATCGGAGCCGGGTGGCGCCACCACCACCCAGCGTTTGGTGTCGCTCAGGCGGGTATCTTCCACCAGCCGGAAATTCAGTTTTTGGGTATAAAATTCAATGGCTTTGTCGTAGTCGCGCACGACGAGGGCCAATTGTACAAGTTGTTGTGGCATAAAAAATATGTATTCAATGTTTAACCAACTTTTTCATAACCGTCTGGTCGCCGGAAAAAAACTGTATCCAGTAAACGCCGTCATGCAAGCCGGAAATATCGATTTGGCCGCTGGGCAGTTTGCCTGCGCGTATTTGCCTTCCGGTCAGGTCGAACAGCACGTACCGCTCCAGCGGCAAGGCACTTTCAACCAGCACCAATTCGTTGGCCGGGTTGGGCCGGAGGGTTACCCTGTCGGCAGGCAGCAGGTCGTGCGTCGCCGAAAGTTGGTTGTTCCCCGGCAGCAAAATTTTGCTTGGATATTGCAGGCTGTGGTGGATCTGGATTTGGGCAACATTCGTGTCGCCGGCGGCATACATGGCGCCGCCGTTTTGCAGATTGACATCCCAGCGCGTGGCGCTGTTGCCGCTGATGTACACTTTCAGGGCATGCCCTGTTTCCCAGGTATAGTTGACAAATGGCAGTTCCACCTCTACCGGATACACCTGACCCGGGCTCATGAAGGCCTCGGCGGCCTGGGTGTAGCCGTTGCGAAAGCGCATGCGCCGGATGCCGTCGTTGATCAGCATGTTGCGCCCATCGGGATAGGCATCCACCAGGCGGACGGCAATGTCGGCATCGGGCTGATCGGCCTGCACGAAAAGTTGCAAGCGTACCCGACCAGAAATGGCTATTTCAGAAGTTAAAGTTGGGGTGGAAAACGTCAGGACATCGGACCGGCTTTCCAGGCTGGTTTGGTTGTAGGGACCCTGTTGCAGGCCCGGGCTGAGGGTTTGCCCGCCGATAGTGGGCGATGGGTTTTTCGGGTCGCAGGTAAAACTTGTGCTGCCGGTGCCCGCCTGCGCGGAAAGCGCCTGGCCAGAGTTTAAAAACAACGCGTCGGTATGGGCAATTTCGATGGAACTGGCATTGGTTGTATTCCAGTTGTTTTTGCCCAGTTCGTAATACGTGATCTTCGGCGTGTTTTCCCAGCCGTTGGCGGTGCCGAGCAGGTAAAAATTGAAAAAATCGAGCGCCATTTGGTTGTTCAAAAATGCCGCGTCGGTATACAACAGCTGCCCCTGGTTGGGAGAACCAACAAAGGCCAGGCCGGTACCGCCATGCACCCAGGGACCGACGAGCAGCCATTGTTTATCCCGCACGGTGGGCTCTGCGGAACTGCGTGTGGCGGCATACCAATCCACCATTTTGTCGATGTTATGATCGTACCAGCCGCCAATTTGCAGAGTCGGGATCTGGATGTCTTGCGGGTACCAGGTAGAGTTTTCAGCGAGCTGCCAGATCAGGTTGTAATACACGTTGGAAAGGATTAGCGGCGATACGCCATAACCCAGGAGGTCCAGTGTTTGCAAACGTGATTTTTCCAAAACACCGCCGTAAAAGTAACTGTCGTACGACTGCTGCGGATGGGCTACCACGGGCACAGCGCAGGTATGGTTGGGGTGTTTTTGCTGGGCCGTTTGGTACTGAATGCTACCCAGTGCCGAGGGGCCCCAGGTGCCCACTTTACCATTGGCCCAGGACTGCACCTTGATCCATTCGAGCACGTCGTAGCCATCTTCGCCGCGGTTGGCCTGCGCAGTTGCTGCCGGTGCAGAAGCGTAAAATCCGCGCCAGTCGACCACGACCCAGCTATAGGGGCTGGATTGCAGGTTTAGCCCGAAGCCGAGCGGAAGCCCGCTCCGGACGGTGTTTTTATTGTAGGGCGTCTGGATGAGGATGGTTGGGCAGTTGGTGCAGGCATCGGGTACGTATACGTCGGCGGCGAGGGTTTTGCCATCGCGCATGGGGATGTCGACGATGTAGGTTGGGGTAAGTTGAGCCTGAAGTGCCGATGTAAAAACAAGAAAAAAGGCCAGGTGCAAAAGCGATAGCCTGACCGTGCGCGGGTTGCTTGGTACTGTTCGGTTCATAGTTTTATTAAATCAGTTATTGTGGAACAAAGGCTTTTGACCAATGCGGGGAACTTCAGTTTAATACATAACTTGAGTTACTTACCTGAATTAAACATCTACTTCGGCTTGCAGCTTTTGGTTTCGCCTGCCGGCAAACATTGCCCACAGGCCAAGGGCCGGCCCCGGCGCCAATATCAGATAGATGTATCGTGGATCTATCAGTTCATATAAAAAATTGAGGAGTTGAATGCTGACAATTGTGATGGCAAAACCGATGCAATTGACAATGGTCAGTGCCGTGCCTTTCGATTCGGCCGGGGCATTGTGCGCCACCATGCTCGAAAACAAGGGCGAATCGGCAATGACTACCAAACCCCAGAAAAGGAGAAAAACAGTGAACACACCGCCGGAATTGCTGAAAAACAACAGCGGCGATATCAGGCAACACAACCCCGAAGCAAACAAGGCAATACCGGCGGTGCGTTTGGCGCCCAGCCTTTCCGAAATATAACCACCGGCAACACAGGCAAGTCCCCCGCAGCCAATGATCAAAAAAGACAAAACCGGAACGTTCAACCGGGCATCCGTATGGAACAAGTTGAAACTCTTCAACATGACCGGTACAAAGGCCCAGAAGGCATACAGTTCCCACATGTGGCCGAAATACCCGAAGGCGGCCGAGCGGAATTTGCCATCGCTGAATACGCGGAACAATGCTCCAAAGTCGGGTTTGGTACCCGGCTTGCGGTGCGGGCCATCGGGCACAAACAGCACGATCGTCAATCCCCCAATGATCGCTAACCCGGAGGTCAGGATCAGCACAAAACGCCAGGGCAGATCACCGGAAAATCCTTTCAGCAAGTGCGGGAACGCAGTGCCCAACACCAGCGCACCGACCAGGAAACCCAGTGATTTGCCCAGGCCTTTTTGGTAATAATCGGCGGCGATCTTCATACCCACCGGATATATGCCGGCGAGGAAAAAGCCGGTCAGAAATCGAAAGAGCAACAGGCTGACCAATGTTTGCCCTCCTAATGCCGCGCCAAGATTGAACAACGCGCCGGCTACTGCGCTGACCAGGAAAACTTTCGATGGTGAAAAACGGTCGGCAATGGTCAGCACCGCAAAAATCAGGGTGCCGGTGATAAACCCAAATTGTACAGCCGCGGTGATATGCCCCAACGCACTGGTTGCCAGCCCAAAATCGCGCACGAGGTCGGCCAGCACGGCATTGCCGGCAAACCATAATGCCGTGCAGCAAAACTGTGCCAGCACGATGACCGGCAAGATCCAACGCGGCGGGTTGTTCATTTTTCACCACTGCTTTCCTCAACCACGCGTACGCGTTTGCGCGGAATCAATTCATCTCGCTGTGCGGTATGCCAAACCAGGGAAGCCACGATGGTGGCTGCTTGCTTGAGATCGTCGGCAACAAGCTCGTCATACACATCCATGTTCGAATGGTGCGTGCGGGTGCTGTAATCAATGGGATCCTGAATAAATTGAAAACCCGGGATACCGGCCCGGTCGAAGGGGATATGGTCGGTACTGCCGGTGTTCGACAAGGTCAGGGTATTGGCATCCAGGTCTTTAAAGGCATCCAGCCAGGGGCGGAAAACAGAGGCCACTTTTTCATTTCCCTGCATGTAAATGCCGCGTATTTTGCCAGTGCCGTTGTCAAAATTATAATAGGCCGACACCTTGGCTTGTCCGGGTTTTATCGCCCGCACGGTACGGCCATCCATTTCTGCAAAGTGTTCGCCCACATAGGCCGATGAACCCAGGAGGCCCTGTTCTTCACCCGTCCACAAGGCCAGGCGCAGGGTGCGGCGCGGTTGCACGCCACTTTCCTTGATTGTTTCCATCAGGATACGGGCGGCTTCCATCATAACCGCCGAGCCCGAAGCATTGTCGGTGGCGCCGGTGCCGGCATGCCAGGAGTCAAAGTGCGCACCGAACATAACCACCTCATCTTTCAGGTCGGTCCCCGGAATTTCGGCAATGATATTGTGCTCCATGCCGTCGGGGTTGGTGTATTCGGTTTGGAGTTCCATGGAGAGTTGCACCGGGACATTCTTTTCCAGCATCCGGCAAATGCGGTTGTACTGCTCCACGGCAAGGGTAACCTGTGGCAACACGTCGGCATCTGCTGCGTATGCACTGCCCGACTTGGCCCGGGCGCCCTGTACGAAAATGGTGCCCTGGTCGCCTTTCGCGGCGCGGTCGAGCAGAGCAAGCGGTTTTTCAGCATAAATAAAATCGTTCATCGCCTGAAAGAAACCCATATTCCGGCCTCCGCGGCCTCCTCCCCGACGGCGACCGCTGTTGTCGCCGGGTTCCGGTGCATTAGCCAAATCCAGCAGGTTGGCGGCATCGCGGCGTTCAGCGGTACCTTCGAACCAGGGCTCCGTAGGCCGGGGTTCCTGCGTCAGCACAAACTTGCCGGCCAGTTTGCCTTTGTATTTTTCCAGATCGGCTTCTGAAGAAGCATTCAGGTACACCACGTCGGCTTGCACCGTCCCATCAACAGACGGTGACCAGGCCTTCGGCCAAGCGGAAACCGGAAAGTAGTTGGGCGCGGTGGCGTGCATTTGAAAACGCTTCAGTTCCCAGCCGCGGCCAAAGGGGCCCCAGGCTTCCGTGTGTACTTCCGACAAGCCCCAGGCCTTGAGCTGCTCAAGGGTCCAGGCAGTGGCTTTGTCGAGCATAGGCGAACCTGTAAGTCGGGGACCGTACACATCAGTGAGCCAACTGGCAGTTTCCATTACCTTGCTTTGTTGCAGGCCGTGTTTGCGAATGAGGGCGTTTATGGTAGTATCCGCCTGGTCTTGGGCAAGTGCGGAAATGGCTAGGAAAAGGGGCAGAAGGAGTGACAGTGCTGTTTTCATACGTGTGGTGAATTTGACTGAAAAAATACCGGGCAGACAGGTCGTCTGTTCCGCCGTCAAGTGGCGCTGCCAAATGTACATAAAAACGGCTGGCAGTTAATTGAAGCAGTTGTCGCCCAAAACAGGTGAAGCATGCGAATCAAGGGTTAAAATTCCCCTCCAAAGCCCGTAGGGCTGACATTTTAGTAGAAATTCATGCCATAGAAATGATAGCGCCGTAGGTGCGGCATTAAAATGGCACACCTACGGCGTTTTGATATCTGCATGTCAACCATTTTCTACAATAATGTCAGCCCTACGGGCTTAAATGAAAGACATGATTACTATTTTAACCCCTGCTTCGCATGAAGCATAGCGCTATTGATGCTTTACGAAATGGTAGGGAAATTTAAACTAACCCCTACTCCGGCGTCACATAAGCCGCAGTAATCCCCCCATCCACCAGAAACTCCGTGCCGGTCACATACGACGACTCATCGGAAGCGAGGTACAAGGCCGCTTGCGCCATTTCTTTGGCTTCGCCAAAACGACCCATGGGGATATGCACCAGCCGGCGTTGTTTTTTCGCATCGGTATCGAGGAATTTCATCAGTAACTCGGTGCGCAGGGGGCCGGGACACAGCGCATTTACCCGGATGTTTTCACGGGCGTGAATGATGGCCAGTTCCCGGCTGAGAGCCAGCACCGCGCCTTTGCTGGCGGTATAAGCCAGCTGCGGTGTGGCGGCGCCCAAATGGGCTACAAACGACGCGGTGTTGATAATGGAACCACCGCCGGCGCGCCGAATGGCCGGAATGCCGTATTTGCAACCGAAAAAAACACCTTTCACATTGATGTTCATGGTCAGGTCCCAAATAGCTTCTTCCGTTGAAACGGCGTCGCCGTCGTCGTTGTGCATGATGCCGGCATTGTTAAAGAGGATGTGCAGGGCACCGTACGTTTTTTCGGCAACGTCGATCATGTTGGCACAGGCTTCGGCTTTCGACACATCGGCATGCATATAGCAGGCTTCGCCACCTAGTTTCAGGATATGATCAACGGTTTCATTTCCGCGAGTATCGTCTACATCGACGACGACGACACGGGCGCCCTCGTGGGCGAACAGGATGGCGGTTTCCCGGCCGATGCCGCTGCTGCCTCCAGTGATTAGGGCGGTTTTGTGTTTTAAACGCATTGAATTGGGTTTGTTTTATGTGTTGAGTTTTACGCCGACTACCAGTCGGCGTTACATACGTTCGAAATACCGCTGCCGCTCCCAGTCGGTCACCGACATTTTGTACGCTTCATTTTCTTTTTGAAAAAATGCGTGTAGTGCTCCACCACGTTTTTGCCGAAGGCATTTTGCAAAATCGCTCGATTCAAAGGGGCCGATGGCTTCTTCCAGACTGTGGGGTACCCGCGGCAGGTGCTTGGCAGCGTAAATATCGCCCACAAAACATTCGGGCGGCTCAATCTTGTTTTTACCCCATCGAGTCCCGAAGCCAGCGAAGCAGCAAATGCGAGATACGGATTGCAGTCGGCGCCGGAATGCGGCATTCAATGCGCAGGCTTTCTCCTTTTCCAACCACCCGGAAGCCGGCAGTGCGGTTGTCATAGCTCCAGGCCAGGCGGGTAGGTGCCCAGGAGGCGTCGGCGTAGCGCTTGTACGAATTAACCGTAGGGGCATAAAAAGGCATGACATCCGGCACATGGGCGATCCAGCCACCCAAAAACCAGCGGAAAATATCGGAACCCTGCACCGGCCCTACGGATTTTTCTCCGGCAAAGGCATTTTTCCCGTCTTGCCACAAACTCAGGTGGATGTGGCAGCTGGAGCCCGCCCGGTCGCTGGCAAATTTGGCCATGAAGGTCACCGAAATGTCCATCGAGTCGGCCAATTCCTTGAGGCATTGTTTGTAAAGCACGTGCCGGTCGGCCATATCGAGGGTTTCGGCGTAGCGCACATTGAGCTCGTGCTGGCCCAGACCCCATTCGCCTTTTGAATTTTCTACCGGAATTCCGGAGTTGCGCAGGTGGCGCCGTGCAGCCGCCGTGAAAAATTCCGTGCGTGTGCCTTGCAGGATATGGTAATCCTCCAGGTACCAACCCACCGGCTGCAAGTCGTGGTAGTGCTGTTCAAAGGCCTGCCGGTAACTGTTTTCAAAAACATAATACTCCAGCTCCGAAGCCGCCATGCTGCTGAACCCCTGGGCATTTACCTGTTCGAGCTGGCGGCGCAGGATAGAGCGCGGTGCTTCGGCTACCGGGCCGTGTGTCTTGTCATCGACGAGGTCGCAGAGCACCACGGCGGTTTTGTCCAGCCAGTCGGCGATGCGCAGGGTACTTAAGTCGGGTACGAGGTGAAAGTCGCCGTAGCCCAGTTCCCAGTTGGCAAACTTGTAGCCGGGCACGGGCTCCATTTCCATATCGGTGGTCAACAGGTAGTCGCAGCCGTGGGTGCCGGCAGTTGTGGCCTGTTCGGCAAAAAACTCGGCATCGAAACGCTTACCCATGAGCCGGCCGTAATGGTCGGTGAACGCGAGGATGACGGTTTCAATGGTTTCGTGCGCGATGTTTTCCTGAAGTTCCTGTAGTGTGAGTAAGCCTTTCATAGTGGTGGTTTTAGCGTTAATGATGGGATTCCTTTTTTCTCAACCCAGGCCCTTCTCAGCCTTCTTAGCCTTCTTAGCCCTTAAGGCCTGGGCTAAGAAGGCTAAGAAGGCTGAGAAGGGCCGTAAAAAGTCCGGAACCAAAGATATGCCACGCCCAACAAGCCAAAATAGATTCCGGCCAGCAGGAGATTGTCGATCGTAATGGCGACAAAAGCCACCACGGCAATCACCAGCGCCACGACAGGCGTCAGCGGGTATAACGGCACCCGGAAGGGGCGTTCCAGTTCCGGTTCCTGCCGCCGCAGTTTGATCAGGGCCACCATCGAAACGATGTACAGCGTGAGCGCTCCAAAGCAGGCGATGGTGATAATTTCTCCGGTTTTTCCGGTGAACAGGGCCACGATCCCGATGCCCATGTTGAGCAGCAAGGCATTGGCTGGTGTTTTAAATCGTGCATGGACCCGGCCCAGTCCCCGGGGTGCAAAACCTACGCGGCCAAACTCCATGGTGGCCCGTCCCGCCGACAAGATAATTCCGTGAAACGAGGCGACCAGGCCAAACAATCCGATTACTGTTACCATCTGGTACAGGATATGCCCGTGGCCGGCAACATGTGCCAGGGCCAACGGGAGCGGCGAATCGGAGGGCGCAGCGCCGGCTTCTGCGTACACGATGGTTTCCCAGCCGCCCACACCCACCGAAGCGGCAAAGGTGAGCAGGCACAGGGCAACCAGCGTGAGAATCGCCGAACCGAAGCCGATCAGCACATTGCGCTGCGGGTTGATCGTTTCTTCCGCCACATTCGCTACCCCTTCGATAGCCAGGAAAAACCAGATGGCAAATGGCAGCGCGGCAAATGCTCCGGCCCAACCATTGGGCAGGGCATTGTGCTCCAGGTGCTGCCATTCGAAGGCCGGTAGGGCCGCACCGGCAAACAGCAACAGCCCGATAACTGCAACCACGGTGATCACCAACTCAAACGAAGCTGCCGCCTGTACTCCGTAAATATTCAAGGCTGTGAAGACCAGATAGGCAAAAACAGCAATGGCCAGCACCGGCACGCCCGGCATGAAAATGTTCAGGTAGGCACCGATGGCAAAAGCAATGGCGGGTGGCGCAAAAATAAATTCGATGTTCTGGGCCATACCCCCGAGAAAGCCCCAGTCTTTGCCCAATGCCCGCATGGCATAGTCGAATGCCCCGCCTGCTCTTGGGATAGCGCAGGCCAGTTCGGTATAACTGAACGTAAAACAGAGGTAAAGAATAATGATAAAAAATGTGGCCACAGCCAGTCCGAGCGTACCGCCTTTTTCCAGCCCCAGATTCCAGCCGAAGTACATGCCCGAAATGACGTAGCCCACACCGAGCCCCCAAAGCATGAGCGGTCCGAGGGTTCGATTGAGTTGGGTAGTGCTTTCCGTTGAGTTTGCCATAGGCTCGTTGTATTGATGATCGCTAAAAATAGGCTTCTATTGGGGATGTTTGGGAAAAGGAAGTTGCTTTTTTACCTTGCGGTACATTTTGAAAACCCAGGGAAGCTATGCCTGAACTAAATTTTTCTCCGTTCCCAAACCTGTCAACAAAACGGCTCATCCTGCGGCAAGCTACCCTTTCCGATGCCCCGGATTTGTTTGCCATCCGCTCCGACGAGCGAGTAAACCGGTACTTGGATCGAGCACCGGCAACTACGGTTGACGAGGTGCAGCGTTTCATTGAAAAAATAAACAAGGGCATTGCCGAAAACAAAAATCTTTACTGGGTTGCAGAGCAGGCCGGGAAACTTGCCGGTACGATTTGTCTCTTTAGTTTTTCCACCCAACCTTTCAAAGCGGAAGTGGGTTTTGAATTGCATCCTGATTACCAGGGTAAGGGTCTAATGCAGGAAGCGCTGACGGCTGTGCTGGACTTTGGGTTTAACAACCTTGGGTTGGAAGCCATCGAAGGCTATGTGCATATCCAAAATGCGCCGTCGATCAATCTTTTAGTAAAAAACGGTTTCCAAAAAATTGATTCGCTGGAGGCTGAGGAGGCAGTGATTTTTTCGCGCAACCGGATTATTTAGCAAAAACTTAATATCGGGCCATTGGTTGAAAGGGGGAAATTGCTGCCGTGGGATTGCCATACCGGGATGCCGTAGGGGCGACCCTTGCGGTCGCCCGGAAATCCATGGTCGCCCGGGAATCCACAGATCGCCCGGGAATCCACAGGTCGCAACTGCAACACATCGGGCGACCGCGAGGGTCGCCCCTACAACATCCCGGGAAATTTTAGGATGGGCCGGGGTTATGCGGGACATACCTGATTGAGGTTTGGTGGACCTGAACTTTCACAAGTTTTCAATCCAGTTTTAAAAAATCAACATGGCAAAAATTGATACCCAGTACGAACAGGTAAACGACCAGTTGACCCGCATTATCCAAAAAGCGGCAGCCATGGAGCGCCGGTACCAGAACGAGCTTGCCCATGTGCACCCCATTTACCAAAAAAGCGCAGCCAATCTGTTGCATTATCTCGCCCTGCGATCATTCGATATTGATGGATTGCAGTTGCAATTGCGCGATCTCGGCCTGCCGGGTTTTGTGACCTGCGAAGGCTACGTGATGCGGCATTTGATCAACTTGAAAAATATCCTGAGCCAATTGCAAGGCCATGGCAATGGGTTATCGCGCAAGGGATTTATTTCCAGAAAAAAAAGTGAAAAGCTGCTGCGCAAAAACACTCAGCTGTTGTTTGGCTACAAATCCAAAAAACGCAATACGCGCATCATGGTCACCTTGCCGAACACGGCCGCCGGCGATCTTGAATTTGTCAAACGCCTGCTTTCCCTGGGCATGAATTGTGCCCGCATCAATTGTGCCCACGACGATGCCGAGACCTGGAAAAAAATGATCGACAACATAAAGGCAGCCAATGCCCAGCTCCAAAAACGCTGCAAGATCACCATGGACCTGGGTGGCCCTAAATTGCGTACCGGCAGTATGCTGCCCGGCCCAAAAGTGGTGCACATTCGCCCTATGCGCGACGACCTGGGGCGTGTGACCAATCCGGCCCAAATTTGGATCGCGCCACCCGATGTGCCGCCGCCAGCCAAGGCTGAAAATGCCGTACATATTCCCGTAGATGCACTTTTGTTTCAAAAAATAAAACGCGGCAATACCATCTACTTCACGGACTCGCGGAATAAAAAGTGTTCTATCATTATCGACCGCCAGGAAGGCGATGGCAAGTGGGGGCTTTGCACCGATTCAGCCTATCTCGAAACCGGCACCGAACTCGTATTGCACAAGGAAAAACAAACGGGCGAAGCGGTCGACCGAGTGGGCGAACTCTTGCCCAAGGAGCAGTTCATTACACTATTTCAGGGCGATACCCTCATTCTGCACAAAGACCCGCGACCGGGCGAACCGGCCGTGCTCGATGCGGCGGGTAGGGTAGTGACCCCCGCGCATATTTCCTGTACGCTTCCGGAAATTTTCGATGACGTGCGGCAAGGCGAACCGGTTTATTTCGACGACGGCAAGATCGAAGGGGTAATCGCTACGGTCAGCCCGGAGGCCTTGACGATCAAGATACTGCATGCCCGCGACAATGGCAGCAAACTCAAAGCCGACAAGGGTATTAACCTGCCCGAGAGTACCTTGCGGATAAGCGGCCTGACGGCCAAAGACCGGGAGGACCTGGCCTTCGTCGCGCACCGGGCCGATGCGATCAACTACTCCTTCGTAAACACTGTTCAGGATGTGGAAGATTTACAGGCTGTCCTCGAAGAGCAACAGGCCAAGCCTGGTATTATTTTAAAAATTGAAACCCAACGCGGTTTTGCCAACTTGCCGGCTATCCTGCTGGCAGCCATGCGCAATTATCCTACTGGTGTGATGATCGCGCGCGGCGACCTTGCCATCGAAACCGGTTGGAAAAACTTTGCCAGCATTCAGCAGGAAATCGTGCGCATATGTGCAGCCGCCCACATTCCCAACGTATGGGCAACCCAAGTGCTCGAAAGTCTGGCGAAAAAAGGTACCCCCTCGCGTGCCGAAATTACCGATGCCGCCCTGGCTGCTCAAGCCGAATGTGTGATGCTCAACAAGGGCTACTACATCCACAAGGCGGTGAAAATGCTCGACAAAATATTGCGCCGTATGCAGCGTTTCCAACGCAAGACGGTCGCCATGCTGCCCCGTTTGGAACAGGCCGACCAACTGGTGCTGTCGCACAAGGCATTTGATGTGGTCTGAGCTTGTGCCTTAAAAAATAGTCAATTGCTCGCCTTCCGGCAATTGCTGGAACGAGCGGCGGTGGTGGGGTGTCAGCCCATGCTGCCGGATGGCTTCGCGGTGGGCCAGCGTGGGGTAGCCCTTGTTGGATAGCCAGTCGTATTGGGGAAATTCCTGTGCGAGTTGGTACATCCGCTCATCGCGGTGGGTTTTGGCAAGGACCGATGCTGCGGCGATCGAGGCGTATTTACCGTCGCCTTTCACAACGCACAAGTGCGGTACAGCAGCGTATTTTTGAAAACGGTTGCCGTCGACCAGGATAAATTCGGGCTGCTGAACCAGGGCCTCCAACGCCCGGTGCATGGCTAAAATCGATGCGCGCAAGATGTTAATCCGGTCGATCTCCTCCGGTGTGGCGCTGGCAACAGCCCAAGCCAGGGCTTCCTGCTCAACCACGATGCGCAGGGCATCGCGCTGTTTTTCCGTAAGCTGTTTGGAATCGTTCAGCGCCGGGTGTTGAAAATCGGAGCGCAAAATCACCGCAGCGGCATACACCGGCCCGGCCAGGCATCCGCGTCCGGCTTCATCGCATCCGGCTTCGAGCCGGTTGGGTTGGTGATAGGCTAGCATTGTGTGTTTTTGTTTTTTTTCACCACGGAGGCACGGAGTACACGGAGAATTATTTTCTCGAAAAAGAAAACTACCATGTACTTATATGTTTACAACGCCATGTGCGCACTCGTCCTACGACTTAAAGTCGTAGGACGAGTAGGGCTTCTCCGTGCCTCCGTGGTGAAAAAATAGGTAACGGATTCCAAGCCCAAAAGTACACAAGTCTTCGGGCAGCAAAGGCAATTCAACTACCTTTGTCCCATCAACAAAACAATGCATCAACAATTCAGGAACAATGGAAACCTATACGAGCCCAAGCGACCATGTGCAGCTGCACGATTTGTTATTCGTCTCCCTTTTTTCAGAAAAAGAAGTGCAGGAACGGGTGCAGGAACTGGGTCAGGCAATTACCCAGACCTACCAGGACAAGCAACCCCTGTTCATCAGTATTCTAAGTGGAGCATTTGTGTTTGCAGCCGATCTGATGCGCGCTTTTGATGGCAATTGCGAAGTAGGTTTTGTAAAACTGTCGTCCTATTCGGGCACGGCCTCTACCGGCGAGGTTAAAACGGTGATGGGCCTGGAAAAAGAACTGCGGGGCCGGCACATTATCGTGGTGGAGGATATCGTGGATAGTGGCCGCACACTGCATTATTTCCTCGAGTACCTGAGCGCTCAGGAGCCGGCATCCATTTGCACTGTTGCTTTTTTACGAAAACCGGAAGCGGCCGTTTTTCCAGTAAAAGTGGACCACGTAGGGTTTGATATTGACGACCGGTTTGTAGTTGGGTACGGACTTGATTATGAGGGCCTGGGGCGCAACCTGCCGGGTATCTACCAGCTGGCCGAACGGTAATTTTTTACTATTTTTCGGCTTTGAAAACATTTCTAACAGCATCGTATGACCGGACTAAACCCCTCCCCGGATCAACTCCGCCGCCTGCGCGCGGTTTTTCAGGAACTCAAAGCGGAACAGGATCAGTTTCTTCGCCAGGTTGAAAACCGTACGTTCGTACATACCCGGGTGTACCGCCAGGTGCGCGATGAGCGGAAATGCCTGTTGATCGGACGCAAAGGCGCCGGGAAAACGGCCTTGCTTGTGGGCTACCGCACCGAAAACCGGGCAGATTATCTAGCCGAGGCCGACATCGACATCATCGCCGACGAGTTTCCGTTGGAGCCGTTGTTCCACTTTTTTTACCGGGAAGTATATGGGAAACTAAACCAACGTGCCGGCAACAACCGAAATACGGACCTGGCGCATTTCCTCGACCCGACCAAAGTGGCTACGTATGCCTGGAAACAAAGTCTGACGGCTTCGGCAGTGTGCATGGCTGCTCAGCAGATCCTCGATTCTGAAATGTCCGACCAACTTTCAAACCAGGAAAAACGCACCCTGGAAGATGCACTGGAGCACGTGCTCAAACTGCTGGGCAATGGAAAAGGGCGCGTGGAAGGCAGCACCATTCTGGGCCCCTTTCTGGTGTATTTTTTTACGGCCTTCACCGAGTTGATCGAAGTGGCGATCGAACAATCAATGGGTAGTTTTGCTGCGCTGGTGGCAAAAATTACCGGCCAGCTCAGCCTCATGGCCAAAAACAATACCGACGAGGCCCTGCGGAAACCGGTTCAGCAAATCCGCCAGATCCTGGATCGGCATGGTAAAAAAGTCTTGCTTACCCTCGACCGCTTCGACGATTTCTACGACGAGTTCCAATATCGCCAAAGCAACGATATGGCCATTGAAAAACGGGCTTTCCTGGCAGCGCTGCTGAAAGGCCTGGTTATCGCTGCCCGCGACTTACAGCGCGATGCTGCCCAGTACTCCTGGATGCACATGATCTTCACCATTCCGATGGATAAGTTTCTGGAATTGCAACTGCGCGAGCGCGCCGATTTGGAGAGCAACCATGTCGTGCGGCTGGAATGGACGCCCAAGGAACTTTACGAAATGGTAAACCGGCGCATTGCAGCCGCCCTAGACCTGCCCGAAAAAGATATTCCCAATGCCTGGAATTTGCTTTTCCCGTTCGATGTGACCAACGGCCGCCTGCGTGAAGTCAAGGAGGATTCTTTTTTATACATCGTCCGGCATTCCCTCTGGAATCCCCGCGAAATTCACATGTACCTGAAGGCCTTGTTTGCAGAAATGGAAAAGCGGCCGGCCGATGAGGAGATGTTCCGCCAGGTAGTGCGTACCGAAACGGAGAACATCATCCGGCGGGAGTTTATCGGGCAGTTTATCAGTGAATTTCAGGGCTTGCAAAAAGTGCTCAACAAGCTTGGCAATGTACAATTGCGCACGGTGCTCTCCTACGAGTCGTTGTGCGACAAGCTCGGTGGTCTTGAGCTGTTCGACGATTGCCGAAGTCCCGACCAGATCGCTGTACGGCTGTTCCATATGGGCGTGCTTGGTGTGCGGATCAAAGGGCACCGCTCCGACGGCAACCTGGCCGTCATAACCCAGCAGAAACACGAAGTGGGCTACCGGTTTTGCTTCAATACGGATGAAAATGACCCATACTCCCCCGGTTGCGAAGTGTGTATTCACCCCATGTTTTTCGAATACCTCAACATCAAACACGAGGAGCCGTATGTGGTGAATCAGTTGGTTTGGGAAATGTTTGCCTGATAGTGCTCAGGTTGAAGTTGTCGGCTTTGGCTGTCTTAATACTACCCAAAGCCAGTCCTTGCCCGCATTCCGGTACAATAGCCACATCGCCAAAGCCATGATCAGGGTGCAGGGGAAAGCTGCGCCAACGCCCAGGGGAGCAATCGCAATCAGGAAGGTTATTGCCCCGATAGCGCCGATGCGAAACAACAGGTCTTTCGTCCACATACTCAGTGCAATAAGTGCCTGACCAGCAGCTATGCTCAAGACGATCGGTTGGGTGTGTGCTGCAAAAAATCCGTAAATAAATTGCTCGTACCACCCAATGAGGGCATACTGCGCATAACCGATATAGTCGTCGGGCGTATGCAGTACAGTGGTCGTATTTGCCCAGGCCGCCCAGGCAAACAACAGAAAAAATAACAAGCGCCCCCAAGCCGGCCGCGTCCAGGCTGCCCAGAGCATGGCAAGGGCTACAATATTTGATATGGCGTGTGCGATCCAGATTAGGTGGGTGGGCATGGTTTGCAACTACTTTGGTCTGCTGCAAATTTTTTAAAAAGTGCTGCCCGGTTCAATGTTTGGGATCATGGATAACATTGAGCTTGCCCCAAAATAATGATGAATGATAAATGATGAGTGATGAATATTCAATTCACCTGTAGCGGCTTAGCGGGTATCGGCCAATTGAATTTTGGCCCTATTAATATTAAAAAGAGGCTGTACTGCAAGTCCATGCATGCGCAGGCAACACCAAGTTTTCACCACAGAGAGATACGGAGGGCACGAAGCATTAAACTCCGTGCCCTCCATGTCTCCGTGGTAAATAAAATTACGCTACGGCAAACAATTCAAATTCTCCTCTTTTGATACAGCCCCCCGAACTGACCGGGAATTCGCCCGGTTCAATTTCGTGGTAGCCACCAGCCCAGCCAAACCCCAACAAGCCCCCATTGCACAATGGTATCGATCAGGTCGCCAATGGAGCTGCTTTCAAACCAGATACTATCCAGGTAGGCGGTCGTGATATAACTGGCGCCACCTAAGGCCAATGCAGCAAAGACGGCGGTTTTCATATCCAGCGTTGAAAACTTCATCAGCAGCCAAACCAAAAAGAAGGCAGCCAGCACATCGGCAGTGAAGCCCCGAAACATGTTCATACCCATGTTCATATTCATGGATTTATGATAACTGATCGTCGCCCAAGGCTTGCCTATGCTGTTTTCCATGGCTGCCTGATGCTCTGCATCCGAAGCGCCGGGAGGAACCCCCGGTATGAAATAGCTGCCTTCTTCCAGGTTTTGGGTGAGGTTTTCCATGATCTGATCCTGGTTGGCGGTGTACTGGAATTCCGAGGCGTGGACGTTCAGCATACTCCAGGACAAGAACTGCCAGAGGAACAGAATAAGCCCACCAACAAGTGATGCAATCAGTTGTTTTTTCATGATTGGTTGTGTTTTGTTTTGTGATAAAACTTGGTTTTGTACAAATAAAGGTAGCCAAACTTTTATTTTCGCTTGTGCACCCAAACTGGTTTTTTACCCTGCCTGTATGTCAATCTTCCAATTGTCGCCGCTTCAAAAAAGAAATCGGAATAAAATTATTGGTATTGCCCTTTTTTGGTTTCTCTTCGGAATGGTATACGCCATTCTTGAGCGCGGTATCCTTGGCGCCACAACAGTTTACCCGTCTACGGGAAATCCTTATAATTTTAGTTCGGCCTTGCTAACGGCTAGTTTTGGCGCACTGGTGATGGGTTTTGTTTTCGGAGGAATTGAGGTGTTTTACATCAACAGAAAATTTGCCCGTATGGCATTCGGTGTGAAAATTCTGCTCAAAACCAGTATTTACCTTCTTGCTATTTGCCTGTTGGTTATTCTGCTCAGTTTTTTAGGCAGCAGCTTGTCTATGCGGGTTGCACCCAACGATATCGCCGTTTATAATTCGGTAATCCTTTTTATGTCGAATGAAGCGTTTTGGTGTGTGGTGTTTTATGTGGCCGTGGCTATTATGGTCGGACTTTTTTTATCGGAGGTGAGCGACAATTTAGGGCAGGGCGTTGTGAAAAATTTCCTGTTTGGGAAATATCACCGGCCCCGCGAAGAACGCCGCATTTTTATGTTTCTGGATATGAAAGCCTCTACGACCATTGCAGAGCAACTGGGCCATATCCGGTATTTTGAACTATTGAATGCCTATTACGCCGATATGACCAGAGCGATCCTGAATAATGCAGGCGCTGTATATAAATATGTTGGCGATGAAATTATCGTTTCCTGGGACTATAAAACCGGCTTAAAAAACAACAATTGCCTGCGCTGTTTTTTTGCTATAAAAGAGGCAATGAAAAGTAAATCGGAAAGTTACAAAGCGCAATTTGGCCTGGCGCCCGGTTTTAAGGCAGGTATGCATTGCGGCCCGGTAATAACCGGTGAAATTGGTGTGTTGAAAAAAGAAATTGCGTTTAACGGTGATGTCTTAAATACCACAGCCCGCATTCAGGACCTGTGCAACGACTACGGTGTCGAACTCCTGGTTTCAGAAGACCTGTATACTGTATTAACCCCGGATAACACTTTTGTAGCAAAGCCTATTGGCAACCTGAGCCTGCGCGGGCGGGACGCCAGGGTGAATCTCTATTCCGTTTCACTTCAAGGCGAGGCTAAAAAGTAGTGTCGGCGCAACAACCCGTCACACCGACACTTATACAGGTATTTATGGGGTTCAATCTACCATTGGATCACCAACTGCTGCACAACAGGTTTCCCATTGGCAGGTATCAGTTTCAACCAATAAATCCCGGCGTCGAGGCCGGTTGGCAGCTCAAACGGCTGCATAAAGCCCGTGGACAAGAGTGTCACTGTTTTCAAAAGTTCGCCTTTGGGGCTGAATAACTGCAGCTCCAATTGCTGGTCGGTCCAGCCAAAAATATCGATCATGACCTGGCCGCCTACCGTCGGGTTGGGGTACACCGCAAAGGTGCCGTTCGGGTCGGCAGGAACCGGAGCGTTTGGATCGGGGTTTGGCCCCGTATTGGTGTTTGTTCCTGCTTTGGGTCCCGGAATGGTGGGCCCGTTCGATACGATTTGCGAAGTTGAATCTTTGCAGCCAAAGGTGTTGAGATGCGCCTGATAGAAAATTTTCGGCGCTACACGCGTAACTACCAGGATGTAATCCGGATCAACCTGCGCCGGCAGGGTATACTCAAACACATCGGACTGCCCGTCGGCAATGCTATCGGCTACCGATTTGAAACGAATGGAGTACATCGGGCTGAAATTCGGGTTCCGAACCAGGTACTCCCGACCGCTTGGAGCAGAGTACATCGCATCATTATCGGGCGATTTTGCCACTACACCATCCGGTACCTGAAAGGCGGCGTAGATCATCTTGTTGCTGCAATTGTTGGTCACCATAATGGTATAGGTTTTCCGCTGCGCCGAGTCGACGGCAACACCCAACAACTCGTATTTCATACAACCGATCTCTTTCACGTCACAGGCGTTCGGCGGCACCGAGCAGGGCGGCGGCGGGGTTACCATCACGGTGTCCATGCACAGGGAGTCGGCGTTGTCCACGATCGCAAGGCTTAGCGGGCCGGCGCTGATCTGGAAGGGCCCGACCGTAGCGGCGGTGTCGTAGGGAAACATCAGCGTATCACCGGCAATGCTCCAGGTAGTAGTGCCTCCGCTGACGGTGAGGTCGAGCGTGTAGGTATCGTCGAGCGAATCAAGCGGCGTGCCGTTGTCGTTGCACAAAATATTGGCAAAGTCGGCCGTGATGGGCGTCTGACACATGGGTGGGACCGAGCAGGGCCCTGGCGGGATGATGCTGACCGTGTCGGTGCAGGCCATATCGTCGTTGTCGACCAAAACCAGGTCGGTTGGGCCTACATTGATCGGAAATGGTCCGGCGAGGTAGGTCGTATCATACTGGAAAACCAATGAGTCGCCGGCAACACTCCAGCTGTTTGCGCCGCCGGTGACAGTGATCATAAAGGTAAAGGTGTCGTCGAGCGAATCGAGCGGCGTGCCGTTGTCGCTGCACATAATTGAATCGACTGTAGCACTTATGGGTGTTTGGCAAACGGCAGCCGGTGATGAACAGGGCCCGGGTGGTGTGATGCCGATGGTATCGGAACAGGCCATGTTGTCGTTGTCAACGACAATCAAGTCAAATGCGCCGGCGCTGATCGGCAGTGGTCCGGCGAGGTAGGTGGTGTCGTACAGGAAGATCAGCGAGTCGCCGGCAATGCTCCAGGTAGTGGCGGCGCCGGTAACGGTCAGTAAAAACGTGTAGGTGTCGTCGAGGGAGTCGAGCGGGGTGCCGTTGTCATTGCAAAGTATGGAGTCGATGCCTGCGGTGATGGGTGTTGAGCAGGCTGGGGGCGGTACCGAACAAGGCGGTGGTGGCGTAACCACCACAGTGTCGGTGCAAAGCGAATCGCTCGTATTGATGATCACAAGCGTCAGTGGCCCGCCACTGATAGGAAAACCAGTGAAACTGAACGTTGTGTCGTAGGAATAAAGCGTGGAATCCGGTTCAATAGACCAGCTGGTGCTGTCGCCGGTAACCATCAGGAAAAAAGCAAACGTATCGTCGAGCGAGTCCAGTTGTGTTCCATTATCGTTGCAGGTAATTCCACTGGCGGTGGCGGTGATCGGTGATTGGCAATTTTGGGCCTGAATCGTCCAACTTAAACATAGCAATGCAAGCAGGAGGAAACGGATTTTGTTTGTCATGGTGATCTGTGTTTTTGGTAAAAAGAAACAGGCAGGCGGGGCAAAATTCCATGTTGCCAAAATTAACCCTGTGATTTGACGCATTAAAGGGGGTTTTCCCTGAAATTTTTACCGGGATAAACAACGAGAGCCACGCCAAAATGGCGTGGCTCTCGAATTTTTAACCTTGCAGTTTGGTTGTTAGAATAAATACCGGGGCTTAATGCTGCTTCACTACTTTCAGTGCAGCGCCGGTGTTTCCGGCCAGTACTTGCACGGCGTAGGTCCCGGCCGGTAAACTTTGCAGGTTCATCTCGATTTGGTTTTCGCCTTTCGGCAAATCCCAGCTGCGCTGCTGCACCACGCGACCCAGCAGATCGCTCACCAGCACTTGCACCGGCCCGGCTTCGGGCGCTTCAAACGCAAGGCGCATCAGGTCGGACGTGGGGTTGGGTGCAACGCTCAGTTCAAGGCTGTTGGTCGCCGGGTCATTCGTGCCGACCATCAAACTGCGTTGGCCGTTGGCAAACCAGGTACCCCATTCGCGGTTGAGGGTAAACAGCGATTCGTCGTTCACACCTTTGATCCGGGTGGCATCCACAGCGCGTTTGTAAATATTCCGTCCGTTTGTGCTGGTGCCGCTGTAGATGACGGCGTTGTCGAGGCGATTGTAGCTGGGCCAACCCAGCTCGCCGTTGTCGTAGTAGAGATAATCCTCATCGCCCGTTTCAAGATTTACGGCAATGACGTCATTGCGAACGCTGATGCTGTCGATAAAATCGAGGGCAATCACAAAGGGTGCATTTTTTGCAAAAGTCGGGTTGCCCACACTGGATCTGGGCTGCAGCCCGGAGTACAGTTTGGAGATAAAGGCGTTTGCCCCATCGGCAAACTGGTTGTTTTCCCAAAATTGCAGGAAGCCGATATCCCAGTAATCCAGGTTTTCGCCCTGATTATTGGTTAGTTCGTTGTAGGCATCGTACATCAAATATTCGCCGGTATAATCAAACTCCAGCACATCGGCGTACTGCACCTCGCCGGTAGCCTGCTGCGATTGGGAGTATGTCGGGTTGTAGAGGAAAAAGGTTTGAGTCGTTCCTAACGGATCCGGCAGGTCCTGAATGTAAATGCGATTGTTTGCAACATTGGTAACTGCAGCCAAAAAGCGCCCGTCTTTGGAAATCGCTGCACTGCGCCAAATTGGTTCAAAACTGAGTTCCCCTGCGTAAAAATCAAATGGGCTATACACCAAATCCACGCCAATGATATGTCCGGCGTTGTTCACAAAAACGATCTGGCTGCCATTGTCATTCACACTTGGCCGGCTGGCTACACCCTGGTTGTACAGCGTGGCCAGGATATTGCCATTGCCGTCAGCCAGATTGAGGTTTTGGCCGTTGTTGGTCACACAGAGCACATAGTCGGTGCCCGGGTTGACGTTCAACTCTGCCTGGTAGTTTCCACCCTGGCCGGGGCCTATGCCCACGGTTGCAAACGCATTGGCGGCGGCATTAGCCACGGCATCCCCGTACAGTTTTTTTGAAGCGGCAATGACGGCAATGCGGCAGTCAATGAACTGGCTGGATTTTACCAGATAATTTTGTAATGCCTCGTAGTACACTTTTTCAGCTTTGTCAATGCCTACACCGGCCGTGTTGGCAAACTCATAAAAAGCGCGGTTGGGAATACCGGAGTTGATGTGCACCCCCCCGTTGTCTTGCGTGCCCATGTACTGTTCGCTCACGTGCTTGGGTTGTGCGGGCGAACCGAGGTTGGGGAATTGCATATGGCGCAGGCAATTGTTCGGTGTAGCGCCAACTTGCACGATATCTTCCCCGATGAGCCAGTCGTCGCGGTCGATGCACACGGCGAACACATCGGCAAACGATTCATTCAGCGCGCCACTTTCATACTGGTACTCGAGGTTGGCAGTTTTTTCAATAACGCCGTGGGTCAGCTCATGGCCGCCCACATCGAGTCCGCCAGCCAGTGATTTGAAGAAAGCGCCACCGTTGCCATACCACATGGCGGCGCCATTCCAGTAGGCATTTTCCATGGAGGAGCCGTCGGCTTCCGATACGTTGTAAAAGGAGAAAATATTTCCACCCGAGCCGTTGATAGAGTTTCGGGAATGTGTACTCAGGTAGTACTGGTAACTCATGGCGGCATTCCAGTGCGCGCTTACGGCATTTTTATTATTAAAAACCATAGATCCCGAAGCGCCCAGGGCATAGTCGAAGGTGCTCTGAACTTCCGGCGAGGTGTTTTTTGCATCCAGGGAAACAATTGCCCCTATAGGGCTGCCCGGCATATTGGAAGCGCCGGCGTTGAACATCGGCTGGCTGGCATCTTCCAGGTAGATCGTGCTGCCGTCCATCCAGGCGCCGAAGCTGCGATTTACATTGTTGAGGTCCAGGCCGCTGGCAGTGACGGGCCCGCCGGCATCGGCCGGATGGCTGCCCTTTGGCACAAACTCGCAGGTATAATCGTAGTGGTGGATGATCGCACCGGTTTCCGCGTCCACGAAGTACATGTGGCGGCGCAGCAGGTTCGGGTAAATTGTAATGTGCCAGGCCAGGCGTTCGGCATCGAGCTGGCGGTTTGGATGGTAGATAACCAGTTCGGTCGTTAGTTCCTGCCCGCCGATGAGCTGGCGTTCTTCCGTTGTCCAGTCGGTTTTTACCTGGTCGGCGCCGAGGTCGGCAACGACCTGTTGCGCAGCGGTTTCGGCGCTCAGGGCCGGCACTGTGGTCGCCAGTTTGGGTGTCGGATAATACCGGCCGTTGAGCGACTGAAAGGCGCCCTTGCTGGTATGCGCGATCACTTCACCGCCGTATACCGGCACGCCCTGGTACACCTGATCGAGCCGAACGTGCATGTCGCCCGACGCGTCGGTTGTGGTTGTGCGTGCCACAAATTCGGCAGCCGGAGTTTCAATTCCGCTAGGCTTCAGGCTGGCGAGGTAAGCAATTGCCCGGCTTTCCACCGGTTCTTCCGATTCGGCACTGCCGGAAGCGGTTGTTTTTCCTTCAAAAAAAATCGGCAGTCCGTTTTCAGCACGCACGGTGCGGATGCTTTCGACGGGTGTTGCCGGGGAGGGGGAGACGCCGATTGGGCTGTACCTGGCCTGCGGCAAACCAAAAGGATTGGCAGCCGGTGGTATGGCGGATTTGCCGGGCCAGGGTTTGAGTTTCAATTGTTCGGGGGAGGGCTGTTCGCCCTGAGCGGGGGGGTGGATCTTTGCGCTTTGCGCGGTCGCCAGGTTGGCGGCAAATGCAGCGAACAAAACCCACAGGAGGATTTTTTTCATAGAAAATCGATTTTTGAATAACCGAATTGAATGTGTTAGTGGATGAAAATATCTGTAGCCGTCCGCAATGGATCAACAGCGGGGCAACAGCAAAGTTCTGCTTTTTTTACGGGTCAACGTAACAACAATGCCGCCACCGGGCGTGGTCCGGTGCATTTTTTTTAGCATGAATTTGAATAAATCTGCGGTACAGGTAATTTAAGAAACCTTTCCTTCCCAATCCCGCCAACTTATCAGTTTTCCGTTTGAAGTTTGAACTGAGTTGTCGCCGCCGTATACTACAGCGCAATGCTCCGGACTGGTACCGGCGATGCCTTGCCAATACTGTAGGTTTTGAAAATAGGATAGATTGAATGTTTTCCCTGCTTTGACCTCAATTGCGAATACTTCATTTCCGGCCTGCAAAAGCAGGTCAATTTCTTTTCCCGCCTGGCTTTGCCAAAACCAGGCATTCATGGGAATGCCGCGATTGAAATGATCTTTTGTCGCTTCGGATACGACAAAGTTTTCAAACAATGCGCCTTTATTATGGTAGTTTACAAGGTCTTCCATCCGGTTCAGACCCAATAGTGACGCGGCTAAGCCTGTATCGTAAAAATACAATTTGGAGGATTTTGTAATTCGCTTATTGAAGTTGGCATGGTAGGGTTGGAGCAAAAAAACGACATAACTAGCCTGCAAGATGGAGATCCATGATTTAGCGGTATTTGGGCTTATGCCGGTATCGTTGGCCAATGATTGAAAATTGAGCAATTGCCCGCACCGGCCGGCACAAAGCCCCATGAAGCGTACGAACAGGTCAAGGTCCGGGATGTTTTTGAGTAGCCGTACATCGTGTTGGACATACGTTTCGAGGTAGGCCGGAAAAAAATCAACTGGAGCAATATTCCGATCATACAACCGTGGGTAACCACCACGGAAAAGCAAATCCTCCAATGTGTTGAATGGCAAACCTGCCATTTTTAGCTCGGAATACGAAAGCGGTAACAGCTTTTGAACAGAAGTGCGGCCAGCCAGAGATTGCGAAATATGGTCTGACAATAAAAAGTTTTGTGAACCGGAAAGCACAAAGAACACATCTGGTTGATTATCTACGATTCCTTGCAAGTAGGAAAATAGTTCCGGAGTACGTTGTACTTCATCCAGAATGGCCCCGTTTGGCAGGTTGGCCAGGAACCCTCGTGGATCGCGTAGTGCAAATTGCCGTGTATCCGGTTCTTCAAGTAAAAAGTACGGCAGATCCGGAAACAAGTTTTTTATCAGGGTGGTTTTGCCCGATTGCCTGGGCCCGGTCAGGAACAGGACCGGGTATTTATGTTGCATTTCGAGCAATTTGGGAGCTAAGTGGCGCGGTATCATTGTGCAAAATTTGCAACGAAGATAAATTTTTTATTGACAAATCCGCAATCGAATTGCGGATTTGTCAATAAAAAACCGCTTGCAAATTGAATAGATCAGCGTAACAACAATGCCGCCACCGGGCGTGGCCACCGCATTTTTTCCCAGAAATAACAGACCAGCCGCCAATCCCAACGGATATCGTCGTGCAGAAAACGCTGGTGGCCCAGTTTGATCCGGCTGACCGATAAGCGGGATGGTAAAAGCAGATGCTCCATTATGCTAAATCTATTCAGCAAAAACCAATCATTGTGTTGAGTTGATTCAGCAATTTTTGAAAAAATTCCAGGTATTTCTGCACTCCAAAGTCTGAAGACTTCGCGTAGCAGCTGCTGATTTGAATATCGAATGCAGAACAAAGAATTTCGAATGTCGAAGTGGCGTACATTATCCGAAATGTTGTAATACTTCGATATTCGAAATTCCGTGTTCGATATTCTGCCTTCAAAACCCCACCGCCTCCCCATTCCCCGCCAGTACAAACGCCGCCCAATAAAACGGGTGCATCCTCCTCCCGAACCTTTGCTACTGATCTTCCGGTAAAAGCTGCGTTTTATTGGAGTAGGCTTGCCTTGCAATAAGAATATAACCCTATGGCAAACCTACTCCTGCAATTATCGGTTATCAATACATTTCTATTTTATCAAAAACAAAATTGTCTCCGCCGCCTTTGCCCAGGATCATGATCATGATCGATTTGATCTTGTCCAACACTTGGTTATCGCCTGGCGAACCGCCAACCACCGGCGAAGTCAAATCTTCGAACATGAAGTTTACCACCTGATTCGTGCCCGGTTGCAGGGTAACAGCACTCGAATTGTTTTTCCAATAGCGGTTTTGATGGTCGTAGATGTAAAAATTCAGGTAGACCGGCTTGTTGTTTTCTTTTATAACCAGCCGGGCGCCCTGGAAACCTTCCAGGCCAAAATAACTGCCTGAAGGCAGTCCGTACCGGAGTTTCACCTGGACCATACTTTGGCCCACGGCACTTTGCATCTGCAGGTCGCAATCGTCGCCGTTGCAATTGATGTAATTGAAGGTGCTGTACTGCGGATTCTGCGAATATGTTCCGGCGGCAAAGTCGGTCCGGCGCTCCAGGATGGTGACTGGGTTTCCGGTGCTGAGGAGCAGGTTGGTATTGATATCCTGACTTGTGGCCGTATTGTAATCGATCCAGCATTTCCGGGTAGGCGGTGATGCGGCTTGAGATTGTTGCGGGTAAGAAAGGGGAGGATTGCCCGAGGGGGTTTGCCAGGTGTCGCATTGAAACTCCTGCGTGCCGGTGGGTTTTTTAAAATTGTCTAAAAGGCTGTTGGCAATAGCGGCTACCATTTCTTCAAAAAAAGTGGGCAGCGTATCCCAGGGATTGTAATCCGGGTCATGCGGATCATTGGTGATGTAAAACCATTTAATGCCGGCATTTTGGAGGGTTTGAAAGCGGGTTTTCCAGGTTCCGGTGCTCAGCGAATGTAGCAGCACGACGGCTTTTTCTTTCTGCGCGGTGGTCATGTACGAAAAATTGACCCCGGCATCGAAATTGGCCGTATAGTTTTCATAGACACAGGAAAGCGCATCAATAGAAAAAAAATTGCTGTTGGGCTGGACGCCAAAGTTTTGGCAAACCAGTGCTGTGCTGCTTTTGCCCCGGACATAAGCTTGGAAATTTTGGTACCATTGGACGTGGGCTGCGTCAGGCGAAGCCTGGTCCAGAAATATGCCATCAATATTATAAATAGAATACCACCGGTCTACGTCGGTATGCATATCCGAAAGATCCCGGCTATAACACAAATTGGAAGGATCGCCCGTATAGGTATCTGCCAAACAGGTAAATACATAGCCAATCACCTTGCCGCCTGCTGCGCGAATGCTGTTTATCGCTGCCGTGTAATTGGCATCTGCACTGGTGCCGGGGCCATTGCTTGGGTTGGCAATAACAACAAGGCGATCGCCCAGTACCTGGGCAGCAGCAACCAGCCTGGTCCAATCAGGATTATTTTGCTCGCCAGGGTTGGCAAAACCACTCGGATAGATATACGCCGGCACAATAATTCCCATTTCAAGCGGCGAAATACTGATTGCCTGCTTTTCCATGGGCGGCTCCGCCAGCATCTTGACTGGTGTGGCGGCCATGCCGCATAGCAACAACGTGGCGACAAACCATTGCGCGAAGCGAATGCTGTTTTTGAAGTGGATACTCGGGGCTTCTGAATTAAAAATCACTTGGTTTAACATGCGTTATGCTTTTAAATGATGAAAATGAAATGGATTGTATTTCACCAAATGTCACTTCAGGTTTACACCCCACTTCCAAACGTATACACCACCCGTGCCAGCACCTGCCGCCCGATTTTCGGCAAACCGGGGAACCGGTACTTGTCATTCAGAATATTGGTAGCCGTCACATCAAGGGAAAGGTTGGGCCATTGGTACCCGATGCTGGCATCCACCACACTATGGGCAGGTATCACGCCTGCGTAAATGCCTTCAGCCACCTTCCATTTGGCGATATACTGCATATTGAGATTGGCACGAAAACCCAACGCCGGCAATTGCCAATAGTATAATCCCAGAATGAATTTGTCTGTTGGTGGGGCAATGCCTCCTGCAGACTTGAAGGCGTGCCCATACGTTCCATGGAACATCAGGGTTTCCATAATGGAATATTGGAAACCAATATCCAAAACAGTTGTATTGATTTTTCTGGCGTTTTTGATGCCATAGGCCAGGTGCGGAAGTCCGCCCTCGGGCATTTGCTCGGTTTCCACCAATCCCAGGGGGGTAGTGGGTGAAGCAAACGAAGCGGCTGCTTGTTGGAAAATGGCCGCTACTTCGGCAGGCGTAAGGCCATAGTTGGCCAAAGTGGCCGGATCAAGGGTGCTGTTTACAACTGTTGCCAGGTCTTCCGGCAACGTTGGCAGGAATACCAATGCACCTATTTGAACAGCTTGGGAATCGTCATTCTTTAGCGTTCGCAGGGAAAACTCTGCCAGCACCTTTAGTTTGTCAGTAAGGCGTCCACTATAGCCCAGCTCGAAATTTTTTTGATTACTTAAACCAAGTGGTTCGTTGTTTTCCAATGGACGGTCGGTTATACCCTGCGAAAACCCGCCGATATTCGGGATCTCGGATTGCAGGTAGGTAATCAATTCCGAGGGCAGGGCATTGCCCAGGGCAGCCAACACAACGGCATAGCCAGCCTGCAGGGGCATGCCAATGCCGGGCGTCTCACCTACGCCGGGGATAAAACTCACGGTACTGGGGTGCTCCGCAAAAGTTTGGGCTTCCCTGCCACCCAAATACCATACATCGAATGCGCCATAATTGACTAGTGGAAAATCGGGATAGAGGGCAATCATAGTTGGCGCACGGCGGCTTAGGTTATAGTTTATCCGGAATGTATTCTGTTCGTTGATCTTATACAATAAAGCAGCCCCCGGCGAAAAGGCAACTTCCTTGAAAGTCTTGAAATAGTCCATCCGCCCGGAAAGCACCAAATCCAGCTGATCGAACAGCGCCGTTTTTGTTTGGGCATATCCTCCGGTAAAGTCGTAGTTGTCGTTGTCCTCATACCGGCCGAAGATTAAACCCTGCGTATTCATCCTGGAAAGTGTAAAATCGCCGCCCAGAATGAGCCGGGTGTGTATGGGCCGAAGGTGGAGGCCGTATTGTACTTGGCCCTCCCAGTGCGTACGACCGAACGAAGCGATCTGACCCGACCGGTAGTTAAAACTTGGATGGTCATTGTTGAATCCTCCGGATTGATTGATCGAAAGTTGGGCAAACAAATTACCGTACCGGGCTTTCAGCATCCCAAAGTATTCATTGCTTTGCGTTAACGCCTCCCCAAAGGGCTGCCAATACAACCCTTCGTAACGGCTAAACCCGCCACTGGCCGAAAAGGACAGGTCGTATGCAGGACGGAATTCAATGGTCGCATTGGTGCCATAGCCCAAATTATCTTTCCGTAGACTCCCTTCGGTGTTGTACACGACTTCGCCGGTTCTCGGATCAATGATTTCGTCATGCATTTGTGCCATGCTGGTGCTGTCAGCCGGGTCATTCGGGTCTAATTTCCAATCGTTGGAGCGCCGGAAATTGGCGTTGACTTTGTACCCGAATTTTTCATTTTTGGAATGCCAGGCATGGCGGATGGAGGTTTGGAAGGTGGCGCGTTCGCCCCCCACGACTTCGACGGAGGTGCCGGGGTATTTAAAGGGATCTTTTGACTGGAAATTGACGACGCCTTGCGTAGCGCCGGGTCCATAAATGGCTGTAGCGCTCCCCCGCACCACTTCGACCTGATCCATGTCAAGCACACTCAGGGCGGAATTGGACGGTTCAAAATAGGCCAAGCCCGGGAAAGTCAAGGTCCGGTTATCCAGAATTATTTGTGTATAATTTGCCAATAAGCGCCCCCCTATCCGCAGCCCGATATTGTTTCGCTCCGTGCCTTGTTTCTCGATATGCACGCCGGGGGTGTATTGGAGTACCAGCATCGGGCTGGAGAGCACCTGCGCTTCCAGCATGGCCGTGGGCACGGTGGAAATCGCAGCCGGCGCATCGTATATTTTTTCCTTCCAGCGGGAGGCAGTGATCACCACCTCTTCACTGGTATAGCTCTCTGCGTATAACAGAATATCCAGGTATTCCGAGTCTGCATTGACGACCAGCTCCCGGGTTTTATAGCCCAGGCAGGCGACTGCCAGCGTGAGGGGCAGGGGCTCCGAGGTCGTGAACCGGAAGCTGCCGTCTTGCCCGGTGACGGCGCCCGTCCTGGTCCCTTTTACCTGTATACTGGCCCCGATGAGCAGGTCGCCGGATGCAATGTCGTGTACAAAGCCGGAGACGGTGGTCTGGGCATGTATTGTTGTGCTGAGCAAAAAAGAGAATGTCAGCAACAGCCAATTGCCTTGAAATATTGGTGTGGTTTTCATTTTGTGTGTGTTTGATGTGGCTGCATTTTCTGCTGTTTTTAAATACCGGGGTTGATATTCAGGACTTCTCTTTCTTAATGTCCAGCCAAAGACAGTCCTTACAAGTAAGTTTAAAATTCTTCCGGTATTCCCGCTTTAATTCATGGAAACGGGCTTCCTTCCGGATGGAGTTCAGGGCCTTGTCTTTCCGCAGTTTTTTCCGGTTGTGGAAGCCCCGGCTAAGCGCCAGTTCAAGCCATACCAAGGCCTGTTGTTTGTCGTCCTGCAAGGCATAATTGCGGCAGACCGTATAAAAAAAGTCGGGCGCTAGGGGTTCGTACCGGGCATTGGCTTTGGAGTAGTTGCTGCGGAAAGCCGACTCGTTATGCAGGTGCAAATACCCCAGGGCCACTTCCGAATAATCCCCATGCCTGGCTTGGGCCAACGTTTCCATTTTCGCCAACAAGTCCGAAAGCTTCGCATCCTGCTGGCTGGCCTTGTATACATTGGCAAGCACGACATAAGACCTGAAATAGGTATTCTGCGTTTCGATGCCTTTCAGACACATGGCAGCTGCTTCCGCATAGCGCGCTTGTTCGTAGTAGATCAAGCCCAGATTTGAATATGCCAAAGCGTTTGGGAAGACGTCGACGGATTTCCTGTACCAATTTTCTGCCTTTTTATAGTTTCCCCGGTGTCGGTAAACAGATCCTATGTTATCGTAAGCGGGAAAGTACCGCGGGTCGGTTTTGATGGCTTTTTTATAAAATTTTACTTTCAGGAAAGGATTTCTGACCTGGGCATACAGCATGCCCATATTGTTGTACGGCGAAGCATAACTCGGGGAGAGCGCTGTAGATTTATTAAAAAACGCCACTGCCGATTTGGTATTTACCGGGGTATATAATTCGCCTAAAAAATCATAAATAACGGCGCCTTCTCCAGCCAACTCCAGGGCTTTGATTACTAACGGGATCGCCTCTTTTTTTTGCAGGGCAACCAACTCCGGGTAAGGCGAATTGGTCAGAAGATTATAGGCTTCAAACAGGTACTGCATACCTTTGGTCCCGTTGTACATAAAATGACCGTTGCCCAACAAATCGGCCGCGCGTTCCAGATAACCCGGAATATGCTGGTACAGCCCCCGCCCAAATATTTTGGCCAGTTCGGCCGGGTCGTTTTGGAGCAGATTATTGATTACTTGCTGCGATTCGTTCAGCAGCGCGGCAGCCAGGTTGCGCCGCATTAAGCCATGTAAGGGTTTCAGGGTTGGTTCCTTGGACAGGGGAATGTACAAATCGTTCGCCGAAGCACCGACAGGGCTCATCAGGTCGCCTTTTGCCAGGGCTGTCTTGAATGCCAGGTATCGCTCCCGAACTTCGGGGCTTGCAGCAGCCAACACTTCGTCTTCCAAACCACGGGTTTCTACGGGCGAAAACATTTGTACCTGACTGGATTTTCCGGAACGCAGAGCCTCCACCAGTTTGCCGTCTACATGCGCCAGCTTCTCCAAACGGTTGCCGACAACCATGGGCACCTGCGTCGCGGGCGCTACCTGGGCGGTCACATGGTCTTCGAGGTAGCGGCCGACTTCCTGCAGGGTGACAAACAGGTCGTTGTTATTGTCGGCCAGGCCGAAGAGTGCATCCACAAGGTTGTATGAAAAAGCGCCGCGACCGCCGCCCCACTGTTCGCCTTCGATACTGAATTCATTGGGTTGACAGGAAAGGATCTTGAGCTCGTTGGCGAATTGTGTGGACATGTTTTTTGCCGTAACCTGTGAGCCACCGATGTCACTGCCCGCCAGCGTGCCGGCATGGCAGGCATCCGTAATGAGTAAAACCCTGGCTTTGTTTTGAACGGCCAGCGTGGAGACGACCTCTTGCAGATCGTTGACTTTTATGGTGCCGCCGGCGAAATACACTTTGGGGTTAGAGTCCCAACACAATAAATAGCCCGGCTGGCTCAAGCGCTTGGTTTCCACATCGCCATGCCCGGAAAAATAGATGACGACCTTATCGCCCTCCTGAGCCTCATCAAACAGAGCGGATAGTGCCATGGCAACATTTGCACCGGTAGCCTGCTCGTTGCAGAACAGGCTCAGGTGGTCGTCATCCAGGCCCCCGCCTGCCGGTGATCGCAGGAAGATGGCAAATGCCTCGGCATCTTTGTCTGCAAAGCGCAGGTCGGGAATATCGGGGTGCTGGTAATCGGAAATTCCCACTACTACCGCCCAGGTATTGCCGTCGGCATTACCGGTAGTAGCGGTAAGTGGGGTCACACCCTTGGAGTTTTGGCCAAACAGGCTGATTCCTGTCAGGCAGAAAAAAGACAGAAGGAAAGTTTTCATGGCTGGTATCTTTTAGTGGTTTATTTGCGCAAAACGGAAGCAAATAAGCCGGTTTAGCCTGTTTTGACTTTGCGCATATCATGCAGATACTTGTGCATATCGGTCAAAATGTGGTAACTGCCACACCCGGCTTCCCAGATCTTACTTTTTTCCGGATTATTGGTATTCCGGAACTTTTACTATTCGCCGAGGGAATCGGGGAATAGACTCCGAAATAAAAATCGCTTCAAAGCCCTGTTGACCAGGTACTTCCCCGACGTTGAAACAAACGGAAATTCAGAAATCTACTTTTGCAACAATGCCGCCACCGAGCGTGGCCGCCGCACTTTTTCCCAGAAAAAACCGTCCAGTTTTTTGGTCTCCGAAATGCCGGCGTCTTTCATCGGGATAAACTTCCCTTTGGGTTCGTTGTAAAACTTGATGCTTTCCACCTTGTTTTCGCTGAAATACAGGCGCATTTCGGAGCAGGCGGTTTCGTTCATGCCGATGTAGGCTTTCTGATCGTCGAGGGCATAGTACAGCGCCTGGGCATTGCCCTCTACCAGCATTTCGCGCGCTTCGTTTTCCGCAAAAAATACCGTGTTGTTGCGGCCTTTGATCTGGTTGAACATTTGCCCGTCTTCCGAATTGATCACCATGGCGTTTTGGCGCAGCCAGATGCGGTCGAGTTTTTTGTCTTTCAACAACATGCGAATGGTATCGGCCGAGAATTGGGAGGTGTCGGACCAGATTATGGGCAGTTGGGTCAGTTTGTAAAAATAAAACATGCTGTCGGCCGAGTTGAAGGTCAGCGAGTCGCATGCCGCCTGCAAATCACTTTTGAAAACCCGCACGTCCTGGTATGCCAGCAGTAGCCGGGCATCGGTGGTGGTGTCGGGTTTGTAGGAGGTGAGCGTGTCGGCGCTCATGTACAGCGTGTCGTTTTCGATCAGCGATTTCATCAATGGTCGCCCGGAAGCGCCGTCGGGACCGAAGCTGCCATAGGCGTTGAGGTAGTCGTCGGCCTTGTTGTAGTCCATCCGAAAGGCGAGGAGCGTGTAATCGCTGGCGGTGTCCTGCCAGATGACGTTGCCGAGTGCCAGGCCATTGCCGAGTTCATTGTTGAAGCTGATGGAGTCGGCTTCGATGATATTGGGCGGGTCGCTCACCCGGCCTCTGCCGGTGAGTTGGTACTGTTTGTTGCGGCTGTCGTAGCGCACTTCGTGGCCGGTGATGGTTTGGGTGCTGTCGCGGTAATCGACGTTTCCGACAAAGACGGCTTTTTCGGTGTCGGTGTTGTAGCGGATCACTTCGGCATGCACCTCGCGGGCGGCTTCGGGCTCTTCGATGTAGGCCTCGCCTTCAAGAATATATTCCTTCGTAGCGCCGTTGTAGCGCATTTTCCGGGAGCGCCCGCGTTGGCCGTCACGTTCGTACTGGGGGTTTGTGTCAAACTCGGCAACATTGTTTTCAATATCGTAAAAACCGCCCTCGGTGTAAATGCGGCTTCCGCGTTGGCTGATCAACGTGGGCGCCAGGAATTGCACCATTTGGGTTTCGGTGTTGAACGACATGGTATCGGTGCGCATGGTAAACTCCGGGTCGGTCACCAGCACGTCGCCTTTAAAAAACACCTGTTTTTCCTGTACATGGTAATATCCCTGCGAGCTGGTGAGCTGGCTCTGGCCATTGCTGA
Organism: Lewinellaceae bacterium; assembly: GCA_020636075.1. Classification (GTDB taxonomy): domain Bacteria; phylum Bacteroidota; class Bacteroidia; order Chitinophagales; family Saprospiraceae; genus M3007. The sequence goes on from JACJYO010000008.1 coordinate 82,421, forward strand.
GCGTGGCGCCGGTGGTGTATGTGGCAATTTTGGTGTTGAGATCGTAGTGCAGGCGACTGGTGAACAGTTCTTGTTTGCCGTTGATCAGCACGACGTTGCCGAAGATGTCGGCCTCCCGGGTGTCGCCGTTGTAAAACGCGGAATCGCCGTATATCCGCACCGAATCTCCCTGTTCGATCAGCACATCGCCGACCAGTGTTGCATTGTTTTGATCAATCAGGGCGACATTGCAGAAGACCAGGGTGCTGTCTTGCCGGAGCCGTACTTTTTCAGAAAGCCGTTGTACGTAATGGCCGTCGCGGAGAAAATATTCGCCGGTTACGGAAGATTCAACTTTGATTTTGCTGGTTGTGTCTTGCGGCGCGGTGTTTTGTTGGGCTTGAATGGTTGCTGGGAGAATCAGAAGGATAGCGAGAAAAAATGTAAATGTTGTGGCTGCAACCCCACCCCCATCCCCTCCCCCCAAGGGGAGGGGTGTCTGCCCCCATTTCAATAGTAGATTAACCAGAGGGCAAGCCCCCCTTCCGCCGCGGCGGAGAGGGGGCTGGGGTGGGGCTGACCATCAACAAGGAACCAGAGCCAAATTTGCCTGTATCTACTCGTCGATTTCAATCCCATTAAAAACATTTTATCCAACTTGTGGGTTCTCGACAAATCCGAGGGGAGGGGGCTGCTGCCCTCTGGTTAGTTTGATATTGAAATGGGGGCAGACACCCCTCTCCGCTGGGGATGGGGGTGGGGTTGAGCTGGCAACGCGCAAGAAATTCAACTTCAGAAAATTAGTCATTGACAAACATTAACGTACGCTCCACTGTTTTTGTCTACTGAAGGGGTCAAAGTAAGACCATATTATTTTTGCAAAAAGAAAATTCCCATGGAATCAGATGTTCCCATTTTGTTGTTCGACGGCGTTTGTAACCTCTGTCAGGCTTCGGTGCAATGGGTTTTGTTGCACGACAAGGCGGGCATATTCCGGTTTGCATCCCTGCAATCGGATACCGGCCAGCAGCAGTTGGCGCGTTTTAATCTGGATGGCGAAAATTTTGATACGGTAGTGTTGGTGGTTGGATCCCGGGTTTATACCCGTTCCGGGGCTGCGCTGGAGATTTTGCGCCGGCTGGGCATCCCGTGGTCGATATTCAGCGTCTTGATTTGGATCCCACGTCCGATCCGCGATGCGGTATACAACTGGATTGCCCGCAACCGCTACCGGTGGTTTGGCCAAAAGCAGGAATGCTGGCTACCCCGGCCGGAATGGTCCGAGCGGTTTTATAATCTCGCACAACGCTTCAGTGCCGCTGCCATTTCTACAAAATTGCTCTTACTTTTACACCAACTAAGTTAACACCAAGATTTTGACCATGAAACAACAACTACATCAAGGCGCAATGATGTTGCTGGTTTTGGGCTCGTTTTCGGGCTTATGACTGGCTGTACTTCTGACAAACCCGGCCCCTGCGGGAAAATTGAGTTTAGGAAAGAAAACACCGTAACGGTGCGTATGGAAGCGGCAGCTTACCTCGCTCAACCCTATTTTGCCTGGGCCTGGCTACAACCGCTATGCAGCGGCCAATGTCTTTCAAACCCTGGCGACAGTAGAGCCCAAAACGCTTGAAATGGTGCCTTTGCTGATCAAAAAAGTGCCGGATGTATATGAAGTGCAGGAAGGGCCATATGCGGGTATGCTGGCCTATGATTTTGAAATTTATAAAGAAGCCGTTTGGGACAATGGGTCGCCTGTCACGGCGAATGATTTCCTTTTTCCCTGAAAATTATTTACCATCCATCCCTGCCGCTGGGCGAATGGCTCGGCTATTTCGAATACCTCAAAGCGGTGGAAGTAGACCCCGCAAATCCGAAAAAATTCACCGCCTATTTTACCCAGTATTACATTCTGGCTTTGAAACCCTTTGCCAGTTTCCCATTTACCCGGCCTATAATTACGACCCTGAAAATGTGTTGTCGAGTGTGCCGCTTTCCGATTTGCAGGACCCCATACGCGCGCAACAGGTGGTTGCCGCCAAACCGGCGCTGAGCGCCTGGGCTGAAGCCTTCCAATCGCCGCGTTTTGCCAACGATAAAACCGCCATTTCCGGGAGTGCAGCGTACCGCCTCGAGAGTTTTGACGTCGATCAGGGGCTGTTTTATAAAAAACAAAACTGGTGGGGCGACAAACTCGTGTCGGACAATCCGTACCTTCTCGCGGCGCCCGACAAAATTGTGTACCGTTTTGTGAAAGACGAAACTCCAACAGAAAGTCTGATCCGCAGCGGGGATCTGGACGTTATCCCCAACCTGTCTCCGGCCAAATTCCTGGAACTGAAAAAGGATACCTGCCTGAATTTGCGCTACAGTTTCGAGTTGGTTGGCGCAAATTCCTACGGACGGATAATGGTCAATATGCGCAACCCTCGGCTGGCCGATCGCAATGTCCGGCAAGCTTTGGCCCATGTGATCGACTACAACTACATGATCAATACGGTGTGGCAGGGCATGGCAGAACGCTGTGTGAGCCAGGCCAACCCGGCCAAGCCGTTTTATGCGCGGGATATTGTGCCATATGACTATAATATTCAGAAAGCCAAGGATTTGCTTGCGGCGGCGGGCTGGAAGGATTCCAACGGCAACGGCATTGTTGATAAAAAATTAACGGCGTTCAAACTGAATTGGAACTGACGCTGATGGGTTCGGGTTCTTCGCCTATTTCAAGCCAGGCGGCCCGGAGCATTCAAACGACTGCCCGGAACGCAGGCATTGCCATAACGGTTCAGGAAGAAGACATTCGGGTGATTTCCCAAAAACGCGCAACGGGGAATACGATCTGGCAATTTCCGGAGCCACACTGTTTCCGGGCTTGCTGGAAATGTACCAGACATTTCACACGAACAGCATCGGCGCCGGCAACCGCTACGGTTTTTCCAATCCGGAAATGGATCAACTCATTGAAGCAATCCGCACCGAGCCCGATGATGCCAAGCGCAATGTGCTTTATATCAAGGCGCAGCATTTGATCCATGAGGAATTGCCCGAAATTTACTTGTATGCGCCACAGCAACGAATGGTAGCCAACCGGCGATTTGATTTTGTCCTATCGGCCAATCGCCCGGGTTATTACGAGCAATATTTTAAATTGATTAAAGAATAACTGCAAAGGCTTTCACACAGTCCAACATAACTTTTCAGGTTTTAACTATCGTATAAAAATGGCATTTGAAGTAGAAGGTAAAACTCCATCGTATTTTTCCCACTGAACAAAAACGGCCAGCTTTCAGGCCCGCGAGTTTGTGCTGGAAGTTCCGGACGGCAACTATCCACAATTAATAAAATTTCAGGCCGTGCAGGAGCGCTGCGGCCTGCTGGACAACTACAATGAAGGTGACCAGGTAAAGGTTTCGTTCGACTTGCGCGGACGCGAGTGGAATGGCAAGTACCTGACCAATCTTAACGCCTGGCGTGTTGAACAGGCCAGCGGCAGCGGCAATACAACGACGGCAGCACCGGATGAAAATTTCCCGGCTGATCCGTTCCCGGATTATTCCAATACGCCACCACCACCCAGTACGGACGATCTTCCGTTTTAACCAGTTGCAAAGCATAGGTCGGATTGAACACGAGTACCAAAATCTGTTCGATCCGACCCATTTTGCTGCTTGCTTTGTACAAAAAACCGGTTTCCGCTTATGAATAAACTGGCGCTTCTCCTGGTATGCATTGGCATTGGAACCCCGGCTGTTGCGCAACACCTGTCGGGCATCAGTTCGCGTTGGAGTGATTCATTTGTGGAATGGGATCTTTATGCCTTTGCGCCTGATTCTGTGCAGCTGTCTGAAGACGGTGAAGATGACGATGCGCCTGAGGAAGTTGCGGTGGGAACGTTACAGCCCGTTGGCTGAATGTGCGGGAGGACTGGACGGAATGGGAATACACCATCGGCGAAGAGCGTGGTACGATCCGGATGAAATGGAAGGACGATCCGGCTCAATGGGAACTCCGCACTTACAGCGGCGATGTGATCAGCATGCGCACGGCTTGGCGGGGCGATTTCAGCGAATGGCGGGTAACCGATAATTCCATTTCGCTGACGCTTAAATCGCGCTGGACGAGTCAATTGGATGAGTGGTTGGTTCAGGAAAAAACCAATGGCAATTTTTACATGTACACGCTGGTAGAGGGTGATCCGCGGGATTGGGCGATTGAAGATGGCCTGGATGATACCGTTTCGCAGCCCATGAAAATGGCGCTGATTTTTTTAGCAGTGTTCCATGCCTCGCCGCGGATGTGGCTGTTTTGCCGACTTGTCTAAAATTTGCGGTAGGCCGTTTTTAAGAAATATTTACCAGTTTTCCAGCCAACAAAATCCGGGTTTCCAGCGTCTTATGAGATAATACCCGCTTTCCCAATTGGCGCATTTTTATTTCCAGATAAAACCGCATAACATGAGAAAATGCATACTTGTCACCCAAGGTCTACTGCTCGGTGCCGTGCTTGCCGTTGCACAACCTTCGAATGATAATTGCACCAATCCGATCCCGATTACCGATGTTACCAATTATTGCAGTGCTGTGAATGCGTTTACCAGTGTAGACGCCACACCTTCCGGCTACGGCCCGGCGAACTGCTTTGGTACGGCCGGCAATGATGTCTGGTTTTCCTTTGTTCCGCAGTTTACCGATGTGACGGTTATCATTCGCGGCGCAACGGCGCAGGCGCCCGGCGGTACGCTTAAAACCCGCAGGTTGCCATTTATTATGGTGTTTGCGGAGGGACTGTCAATGAGGTGCAATGCCAAAGTTCGACCAATAACAGTCATATCGTCGAAGCCAGTGAAAGCGGGTTGTTGGTAGGTTCTACCTATTTGATCCGCGTGCAGGGCTTTAACAACGGGACAGGTACATTTCAGCTTTGCCTGAATAATTACAACCCGCCTGTCGATCCCACTTCGGATTGTCCCTCGGCGTCGGTGCTGTGTGATAAATCGCCTTTTGTGGTGCAAAGTGTGACAGGCGCCGGCAGCGATATCACCGAACTGAATGATGCCTTTTGTTTTAATAACGGCGCTCCGGGTAACTATGAATCCAATTCGACCTGGTTTACCTGGATTTGTGGGGCTTCGGGTTCGTTGGAGTTTACGTTGTCGCCGTTGAGCATTGTCGATGACCTGGATTTTGTGTTGTACCGGCTGCCGAATGGCGTGGGCAATTGCCAGGGGAAAGAAATAGTGCGGTGCATGGCATCGGGCGAGTCGTTTTACCAAAGTCCATGCATGGGGCCAACCGGCTTACGCGCTGGAGACCCTGATGTCAGCGAGGACGCCGGATGTTCGGATGCCGGCGATAATGCCTGGCTGGCGCCTTTCGACATGGTGGCCGGCGAGGCTTATGCACTCTGCGTCAATAATTTTACCACCAGCGGCAATGGCTTTTCGGTGCAGTTTGGCGGAACCGGCACTTTTTGGGGCCGGAGGCAAAGTTTACCACGGTGCCGGCTGCCGTTTGCCTTGGGACGCCGGTAGAAGTACAGGACGCTTCCACCTTTGTTTTGGGGAGTATTACGAACTGGAACTGGAGTTTCGGCGCCGATTCGGATCCGGGCGTTGCAACTGGGCAAGGGCCGCATACCGTTACGTTCAATACGCCTGGTCCGCATCCGGTTGTGCTTCAGGTTGAAACGGACCTAGGCTGCCGGGTTACGGCTATCCAGGAGGTGTTGATTTACCCGGATGTGGAGGTTGATACGCTTATTTCAGCGCCCGAATGCAATGGTGGTGATAATGGTGTGATTACAATTTCCAATATCAGTATGGGCACACCGCCGTATTTGTACAGTTGGGAAGGAGGGCCTTTTGGCAGTAATAATTCGCTTTCTGGCCTGACGGTAGGCACTTATAACCTTGTGATCCGCGACGCCAATAATTGTGAAACGGATCTCGACATAGAAGTACGGGAATTAGAGCCACCGTTGATCCGGACGTCATGAAGCCATTGTGTACCGGCGATGCGAACGGGGTAATTACGCTCAATGTGACCAACGGTGTTGGGCCTTATCAATTCGACTGGGGTAGCGGCTTTATCCCCAGTAACACTCAGGGGGCTTCGCGGCAGGTGTGTACACCATTGAGGGTTTGGATGCCGAATTGTGTAAGGGTACGTTTACGGTAGAAGTTACCGACAATCCACCGCTGACACTTGAAATGGACACAGTCGATATTTCTTGTTTTTCGGCAAATGATGGGGTCGGTATTGCCATTCCGGATGGCGGCGTTGGCAATTTTACCTACATGTGGAGCGATGCGCAAACCAACGAGGAGGCCAGTGGACTTGGGCCCGGGCAATTTACGGTAACGGTGAGCGATGGCAATGGCTGCACGATCGTAGGGGAGGTGTTCATTATTGAGCCACCCGATGTTGCCATTAATTTGTTGCGGGTAACTGATTTGCTGTGCAATGGAGTGCCGGAAGGGGCAATTGATGTGGAAGGCGTTGGCGGACGGCCACCGTTTACCTTCAGCGCAGATGGAATTAATTTTGGTACTTCACCTATGCTCACCGGGCTGCCTGCCGGTGATTATTGGGTAAAAGTGCGGGATGCGGCGGGCTGTATCGACTCTGTTTTTGCAACTATTGATCAGCCACCTGCATTGGTTGTTGTGGGCCGATCCGGCCGATACAACCATCGACTTGGGCTATTCATTCCGGGTACAAACCTTTACGCTTCCGGCGGGGCGTCCGGTTACTTATGAATGGACTCCTGTTATGGGCCTCAATTGTGTTGATTGTGCAGAGCCTACGGTGACAGCGATCAGCGACGGTATTACGTGATTAAAATTACAGACGACGATGGTTGTATGGCCTTTGATTCCATACGAGTTCGGATAAACCGGGATCGACCGATCTATGCGCCCAATGTATTTGCGCCGGATCGGCCCTTTCCGAATGACCATTTTACCTTGTTTGGCGGACCTGCGGCGGTGCAAATTGAACTGATGCGGATCTATGATCGTTGGGGAAATCTTATTTTTGAAACACAGGATATTCCGCTTGGCGAGCCGAACCTGGGCTGGAATGGGACCTATAAAGACGAATTAATGACGGGTGTTTTACCTATTATGCCACAGTGCGTTTTGTAGATCAACTTTCGGTTACCTATGAAGGCAGTGTAACTGTGGTTCGTTAAATAATTGCATTGTTTTACCCAGCAAAAGCGGGCCGGATGCTTCAACATCCGGCCCGCTTTTTAGGTATTATTTACTTTTTCAATTATTGTTTGGGTAACAACACCCACAACCGGCCTAGGCCGTTGATTTTGCGGGCTTCATTCAGTCCTTGTTTGCCAACTCCGCAGTACAAGTCAAGTCGTTTGGTTGTAAGAATAGCGCCACCGCGGTCTTGTGCGAAAAGAATGCGATAGGTGTAGCCTTTAAGGTTACCGGCAGCATCCATATCGGGTAACTCTGCCAACAACGTAGCGCCAATCGGAATATAGCGAGGATCGACCGCAACAGAATAACCGGCAGTAAGAGGGAAGTAGCCTGCCCCAATTACATCTTCATCGCTCATTTTCATAAAAACACATAAACGCCGCCTTTCCCCTTAACAGAACCGCCAAATCCAAAATGCTCGCGTTTGCCATCGGGATACTCAACCCAGCAGGAGCCCTGCAATTGCGCGTTGGCCAGTTGGCGCTTGGAGCGTATCCAGGCCAGCTCAAGCCCTTTGCCGTCCAGTGCGCCTGCGGCGATGGCTGCAGGGTTGGGAACAACGTCATCGGGCCGGCGCAAAATGGGCACTGAAAATTCTGAAGTAGGTACCCGGCTGGCTTCGATCATCGGCGTATAGTAACCCGTAATCCGGGTTCTGTCTTTTTAAGTCTGTTTTGACTTTATAAAAATCAAAACGGTCAAGTAACGCTTCCGGTTGCAGGATTTGGCAATCCTGCAGCAACTCAACGGTTTTCAACATTTCGGCCTTGCTAATACCATATACCGGATATTCCTTCACGTCCTTGCGACGCAAATAGCTGGCCTGCTCATACATTGCTTCCAGTAAGGGAGCATCGAAAGTTAAATAGGGAAGAGTATCTGGAACTGCATGGTGCAGCACTGTAGGGCGTACCTGACGTTTCAGAATAAGTGGTTTCGTCCGGATGGGAGGGCAATAGCAGCCAGGCCAGCCGAAAGTTTGGGCTCGCCAGAGTGTTTGCTGCAGATTTTGTTCCGGGAGAAACTGATGTGTTGCTACAATCCAGTGTTAAAACAAATGGAGAAAGCAACAGGCAGATGTATAATGAGAAGCTGTTTACCATAAAGAAGGGTGGGTGTTATGCCGCGCACTGCCCGATTATTTAAAAATTTTGAGTTGGGCGATTTTCCTAAAACTGCGCTGATATCAATGCGGCCAGACCCGATGCTTTAAAAAGTATGCAAATTTATGCGGGATTTTCTGACAGTTGCCCGGTTTTACATAGGGTTTAGCAATCTGTTAACACTCGACATTTTAAGATAATTCATTGTTTTTGAGTTGGTTATGTTTATTTAATGGAGATGTTTTTAAAATGTCAAAAGCCCTGTTCGCAGCCATTCATTTGTCTTGAAAAGCGCTGCGACAGATAATGCATCGGTAATTTCACCATTCAGCACCATTTGTATGGCCTGGTTGAATGGCAATTGACGGACTTGAAGTTGTTCGGATTCTTCAGGCTGTGCTTCCAAAAAATGTAACCCTTGAGCCACATAAGCGACGCCATATTCATCGGTGACAGAATTGGAAAGATGTAATTCCAGGAGTTTTGTCCAATGCTTGGCCACAATTCCGGTTTCTTCCAATAGTTCGCGTTTAGCGGAATCAAGCAAGCTTTGTACCAAGGGGCCTCCTCCTCCGGGATTTCCCAACTGTAGCATCCCAGCGCATAGCGGTATTGACCTACCAGCCAAGTATTTCCGGTATGGTCAAGTGGGGACTATGCCAAGCGCTGTATTTTTAAAATGAACGATTCCGTAAATGCCATTGCCACCGGCTGGATTAAGTACTGCTCTATGGCTTACCTGAATCCAAGGATTGTCATATACCTGACAGACGTCCAAAGTGGTCCATGGATCGTCGGTCATTTGGAGGTCTTTGTTTTGGAATTCAGTGTCCATAAAGGTACTTTGTCGAAAAGTTTGCGATTTTTCGCGAAAAGCTTGACATTAGCATGACAATGCGAGCCACTTAATCAGGCTCCATTCTTCCCCAAGTTGCTTCTTTATGAAGCCCGTGTAATCAACTCCCCGTTGCCTCCCGCATTCACCCTCTCTTAAACATAACCATGAAGCAGGTTTATCCTGCCAGCATATTGCGTCATAATTTCCTTCAAAATCCCGCTTTTTTAGAGCCTGGAATGCATGACAGGTATTTTTGTCGCTAATATGTTCTGATCGTTTTAACCATTTTCAGGTTAACTACTTGATCGCTGGGTACTAAATTTTACCGTAGTAATATGAACAATAATTTATATACTACGAAAATCGGGCCACTTTTTAAGCCGGATTAAAATTCAGAACCCGCAGGTAGCAACCAATTTGCTTCGAATACCGAAAAACCCACACACTAAAGCGACAACATCAATTTGATGTTTTGCCCATACTAATGAGATAACGAAAACCACCTGGCTTATGCTCAACACGTACCCTCTACGTGCTCTTTTCTGGGTTTTAGCGCTACTTCCCAGTCTGCTTTCAGCGCAACTAACTGTCACTGTTACATCGGTGCCGGCGAATACTCCTGCAAGCGCTAAAATTTATGTTACCGGTACATTTAACAACTGGAACCCTGGTGATGTAACTTCAGTTTTGACACCCACATCCAACGGGCGTTATACGATTACCTTAAATCCGGCTATCGGGCCTGTGCGGTTCAAATTTACACGTGGCGGTTGGACAAGTGTTGAAGGTAATTCCAATGGCGATTTTATTCAGGATCATGTAGTTACATACACAGGGCTCCCGCAAACGGTGGAGTTTTCCATCCTTTCGTGGGAAGACTTGGCGCATGCTATTCCGAACCGCGGAGTTACGATTCTGGACAATAATTTTTATATCCCTCAGCTCAATCGTACCCGTCGGGTGTGGATCTACCTACCCCTGATTATGAAACCACAACCAAGAAATATCCGGTTTTGTATATGCACGATGGACAAAATCTGTTCAACGCGTCAACCAGCTTTTTCCGGTGAATGGGAAGTCGATGAGTCCCTGGATGAAATGTGCACGCAAGGTGACTACGGCTGTATAGTCGTAGGTGTAGACAATGGCGGGGTCAATCGCCTGAATGAATATTCTCCATGGATAAATCAAACCAGTACGGTGGCGGCCAAGGCGACGAGTACATCAGTTTTATGGTCAATACATTAAAACCATACATCGATTCCAAATTCCGCACACTACCCGATCGTGAGCATACGGGTATTATGGGTAGCAGCATGGGCGGGCTTGTAACGATGTACGCCATTATGGAATACCAACATATTTATTCCAAAGCCGGCGTTTTTCTCCGGCATTCTGGTTTGCCGGCGATAATGTAGCCAGCCAGGTTTTGGGCATGGGAAAACGCAACAATCTTAAAGTTTACTTTTTAGCCGGCGGCCAGGAACCCACTTACGTAGTCCAGGATATGCAGGAAGTTGCAGACGCCATGCTCGATGTTGGTTTTGAAGAGGACGAACTCTCCTTTAATGTGCCGGTAGACGGCCAGCACTCCGAATGGTTTTGGCGCCGAGAATTTCCAGATGCTTACAAATGGCTTTTTGCCGGATCGGTAACAGCAACTGGTGAGCCAGCCTCCGACACCGAACCGGCACTCGAAATTTATCCCAATCCGGCTACCGAATGGATCCGGGTGGCAGGTTTTGAGGATGCAGAAAATCTTTACGTACAAATCCTTGGTGCAGATGGCTCTTTGCAACGGGATGTACAGATCACCCCGGTGAATCGATCCAGACAAGCGATTTGCCTGCCGGATTTTATGCTGTTCGAGTGCGTACCGACAATTCTGCCTGGTCTTCGGCAAAGGTGATCCTGCGATAAAAAACGCTCTGCCAAATCAAATGAAGAGGCCGTCTCATAACATGCGTTATGAGACGGTTTTTTTATAGGCAAACAAAAATCGCTTTTGGCAAAAGGTTTTGGTTCTGAGGTTTTCCAGGTTGGCTGACAGTGGCAAAAAGGGCAAAAAAGGCGGTTTTTAGTCGGTAATCAAGTTTTTGGGCGTTAGCAGGCGGTAAATCGGGTGGTAAGGACACAATACAGGCTTGCTGCAGTTTGACCCACATCTTTTTGAGGTTATGAGCGATGGCTACAATTCCGAACTCACAGGTGACTTTTGAGAGGCCACGTAATAAGAATCGCTTAAACCCGCGGTTCCATTTCACCTGGCCGAATACGGGTTCGGGTTCAATGCACCGTTTTTGACGCAGGCGAATCCCCTGCAGCGACCACAGGTTTTGGCGGGCTATTTCTTTATGGCGTTGGAGGTTTGGATTGATTTTGACGATCCGATCAGTTTGAGCACAATGACAGGCGCCCCGCAAAGGACAGCCCGTACAACGTTGTGCCTGATAAACACGGGCAGAGGACACGTAGCCGTTTTTGCTGACAACTTTGGTGGTGTAGCGATAGGTGAGGTGCTGGCCCATTGGGCAAACCAGGTAGTCCTCCTGGGCATTGTAGTACAGGTTTTCTACCCGAAAGGGGTCGGCTTTTACTTTTTTGAGTTGCTCCTGATAGAAGCCCGGGTATTTCACATAGTTTTCCATACCCTGGGCTTCCATATAGTCATAGTTTTCTTCCGAGCCGTAACCGGCATCAGCACTGAGCCGTTTAGGCATGGATTGGCCAATTGACTTAAGGAGCCTTTCGGTATCCTGCATATGCGGCTTGAGCACCGGCATATCGTTGGTGTTCTGGTGGATGGTGTAGTTGATAATAAATTGATCCTGGGTGCCAATCTGTAAATTATAGCCCGGCTTCAATTGACCATTTTTCATGTGGTCATCCTTCATGCGCATGAACGTGGCATCTTCATCCGTCTTGGAATACGAATTGCGGCCATTCAATTTCTGCTCCTGCATTTCATACTCCCGCAACTTGTCCAAGTGCTTGTCTTGTAAATCGCGCATCTTGCGCCGCAAGGCTTTGTCCTTGGGTAGGCGTGCCTTCAGTTGCTCGTTCAAATCAGCAATCGTTTGGGCCAAACGCTCCGAATCTTCTACCACAGGGCGGTTGCCAGGACCTGCCCCCTTGTCTGTCGGCTCATCTTCGGCTTCAGCCTCGGCACGTTCGTTCTCCGCTTCAATTTGATCCAACAAGGCATTTATCTTAGCCAATAAATTGGCCTTATGGCCCGATACAGACTTCGCCCACACAAACGTGTAACGGTTCGCCGCACTCTCTATCTTCGTCCCATCTATATGGTAATCTTCCAAACGAACCAGGCCTTCCTCTAGCAGAAAAAGCAGTACCGCCGCAAAGACATCTTTGATCGTATCTTTCAGTTGGCCTTTGCGAAAACGGTTGATGGTGTTGTGATCCGGTGTCTGGAGACCCGTTAGCCACATGAAGTTCACATTCTCGCGTGTAGCTTTTTCCAAACGCCGCGAAGAGTACTGCCGATCTATGTAGCCATATACTAATACCTTGAGCAGCATCTTCGGATGGTAGTTGCTCGCTCCGCCTCCTGCATACGCATTCAACAGACTATCCAAATTCATCCCATCTATCGCGCGGCTAACCAGCCGAACAATATGATCACTGGGTATCAACTCCTCAAAACTCGGCATAAACAACCGACCCTGATGCTGCTCATAGGTCTTGAACGTGACGGCACTGTGCCGCTTTTGATTCTTTGTCTTTGCCATATGTCAAAGATAGCTCGATCTCCGACTTTACAAAAAAAAGACCGCCTCATAAGTTGTTCTTATGAGACGGCCTCTTTTTGTACTCCAATTTTGGTTGAATAATACGAATCACGGTTTTTTCCCGTCAAGCGCAAACTTGATGGGTAAGGTGACTTCTGCGCTTACAATCTTGCCATCCGTTTTGGCCGGGGTCCAATTGGGCATGCCTTTGATCACCCGTACAGATTCCCGAACAAAATCTTCCCGTGGATTCTGACTTCCTTCTGTGATCGTTTTTATACCGGAAATATGGCCATCCTTTTCCACAGTAAAACGAACCAATACCATGCCGGTAGCCTGTTCTTTTTAGCGGCTTCCGGGTACTTGATGTTTTGGACCATGTAATCGATCAGTGCCGGCATGCCGCCCGGATACTCGGGTTGATTTTCGGGTTTGGCTGCCGTCTTCTGTGCACTGAGCGGCAGGGTAAATAGTAGCGAGAAGGCAGCGCTTAGCAGCCAGGTTGCGTGTACGTTGTGCTTTGTTTGCATAAACTAAATGATTTAGATGTGAAAAATTAAGTATTGTGCATTCATACGTCGCCCTGTTTTTACAGATGTTGCTTTCTGTAAAAAGGCGGTGTTAATGTTGAATTACAGGTAGAATCAGTTTGTTTTAAACTGGATCGGAAGTTGGAATTTACTCTGCACAGGTTTGCCTTCCTGTAGGGCAGGTTGCCAGTTAGGCATTTGGCGCACTACACGAATCGCTTCGTCTGCCATATCTGTTCTGGGAACGGGTTGAACAGCCTCTACGTTTGCTACGGCGCCTGTTTTATCCAGTTCAATTTTCAAGGTAACCCTGCCTTCGGCGTTTTCGCGTTTGGCTGCTTCAGGGTACTTGATTGCCTGCGTCAGGTAGGTTGCTAATGCCGCCATACCACCCGGGAATTGTGCCGCGGTGTTGGCTGGCCTCTTATCCGGGGCCGGGCTCGAAGTCAGGGGACCAACCGAAAATGGTTGTTGGCTAATTCCCCAAAAACCAAAGCCACCGGGAGCACCAGGCCAAATTTCCAGCTTCGGGTAAGCGGGGAGTGTTTCCTGTTCAACATCAACAGCCGTTGCTTGAGGGGCGATTGGAAAAATGATTTGCAAAACTCAATGCCAACTGCGGCTGCGTCTGCCGAAGCAGCAATAAAACGTACTGTTTCCGGGTCGTTTGATCCGACGCTGCAGCATCTGCCTGGTATTCGTGTACGGTGCGCAGCGAACGGCGATACCAATGAGCCAGCGGGTGAAACCAAAATACAATGCATAGAATTTCCAGCAACAGGACATCCACACTGTGCCAGGCCCGGACATGTGCCAATTCATGCAGCAGCATATTTTTATCATCTGGCCGATTATCAAAATCTGTTGGCACAAAAATCCAATGGAAAAAAGAAAACGGAACCACCGCCGCCGGAGTTCGGAGCAGCACACCACCAACGGGGAGTTGCTCGGCCGGTGACTGGCGGATCAGCCTGGCGATGCGAAACACGCCCCACAGCATCCGCATTGCAGTAAATGCACTCCCTATGCCGTAAATCCAGGCGAGGTATTGAATTCCACTCCAGTTGTCGGCACTATGTCCAACTTGCTGCAAGACGATGGTGAACTCCGGGAGGTACGCCGGAAAGGCATCGGGGCCTAGCCCAATTGCAGGCGCCAGTCCGTATGTCAACGGCATCAGGAGTCCCGCAGCCAATGTACCCAACAGGTAAAACCGGTTGGCCCGGAAAAACGTTTCCCGACGAAGCAAGAGGTTGTAAAGCAGTGCAAACAGCCCCCAAAACAGACTTACTTGAAGCAGGTAGGTAAACATGATCAGCTGTTTTCGTCCAATTTTTTCATGATTTCAGCCACATCGCGCTCGCTCAGTTTTTGTCTTCCACCAAATGCGAAACCAGACGAGAAACCGAACTGTCAAAATAATTGCGCAATACTTCCCGCAACGAACGGCTACCATAGTCCTCTTTGGCAATGACGGGAAAATACTCGTGGGTTTTTCCATACGCTTTGTGATCCACGTAGCCTTTGCGCTCCAGAATGCGCACCACGCTCGAAACGGTGCTGTGCGGGGCTTGGGGTCTTCCATTTTTCCAGTAAATCACTTACCGTGCCCCGTCCAATCTCCCATAACAATTGCATGACGTCTTCCTCTGCTTTAGTCAATTTTGCATAATTCGGATTCTTGTGTAGAAGTATGGGACAAAGATGCAACGCATTTTTAGCGAAACAACTATTGTTTGCGTTTTTTAACGTAAAAATACGTTGTATAAAAATATATAATTGAAAAACAGTGACTTATGGCTCACTTAGCCAAGCCATGATTTGTAAAAGAAGTTGCGGGTTCTGCCGCGCTTCAGGCTGATTCATACCTACAGGCGCTTGATTCGGGCCGGCTAATTGTGCCGAAAACATGGCCGCTTCTCCCGAAATCACCACTTTACCCTTCCCATATTGCAGGTAGCCCAATTGGTGCCACCCCTGGCTATCCTGGTAGGGTGTGGTTTCATCAAATCGCCAAGCGACCTCAGGCATCAGGAGCGTATAATTTTTCAGCGTAAGCACTGCTTTCCCGTTTTCGGGGAGTTGAAACGCACTTCCGGTAAATGTCACAACGGTATCAATACCCGCAGTAAATGGGCTATCGAACAAGGTTTTTCTGCCCGGAAAAATTTTTCAGGAACGCGCCGTCGATTGTCCATGGCAAAACAATTGAGCATGCGGACGCCAAATGCCGCAGCCAGATCGGCCGCCGAACCGGCAAAAGGCATGTGATCGGCAATCAGGAACAGACTTCCACCTTGCCGAACCCAATTTTGTACCGCCGCAATTTCCGCAGGGCTGAACGCCGAGCGATTGGGCAGTACCCAGCGGGTGTTGCTGGCACTGTCGAGCGCATTGGCGATGACAAGAATATCGCATTGTGCCAGGCCGGCCGGGGTGAACTCGGAGCTGATTTGGCGCCATTTGATAACCGTCGGCCTGTACCACGTTCCCAAAGGAAGCATAGCGCCCATCCAGGGTGTGAAAGTTGAAATGGGCCTCATCCAGCCACACCTTGGGCCCTTTCCCAGGGGCGAAGCGTGGTATTGGATTTTGGTAGGTGAATGCCGTGTCCGGCAACTGCTGGGCCGCTGCTACTACTGTTGTCCCCAACAGCAGCGCAGCAAAAGTTGTTTTGTTTTCATAGCTGTTATGTTATCGTTTTAACACAAAAATTCCACTCTTCGGTTCTGAAACCGGCCTTCTTCGGTTGCATTGGAGGCAATGGGTTTGGATTCTCCTTCGCCATAATAACGCAAGCGACCGGCTGAAATATCGTTTTCCATTAAAAATTGTACCACCGCTTTGGCCCGTTTTCGCGACAGGTATTTGTTGTAATTCTCCTTGCCGATATTATCTGTGTGCCCTACGATCTGAATTTGCATGCCCGGGTTTTCGCGCAGGATTAGCAGCAGTTTATTGAGTTCGACATAAGAGCGGGGCATCAGTTCGTACTTGTCGAATTCAAAATAAATATGTTTCAGTTGGATGGCCTTGCCCTCCTCCAGAGGTTGGCGGGTGAGGTCGTCGGGCTTTACCGGAACGCGGATAAACGGCGGGACTTTTTTACCAGTACATCATCAATGTAGTAGTAGGCATAGTTGAAGCAATCGTCGCGGTAGGCTGCCGTTTCGGTGCTTTCATCGGTGGAAAAATTCCCGATGATGAGGTATTCGGACTCATCCGTTGCTTCGAAATAGCCGCTTAGCTTACCCATTTTCCGCCGGGTGCTTCTACTTTTTTTGCTGCAAAAACTGAGGTTTGTACAGCAGGATTTCGTCTGATTGCCGCTGAACGCGTTTTTCCGAAAAACCCCAGGTTGTTGATCTGCAATGACCGTTTCAGATGGCTCACCCAAAACTCAACCTGATACCGCTGACCGGGGACCAAGGGTTCGGCCAGTTGGATTTCCACATATTCGCGGCAGTGCGGTTTGCCATTGGTGCAGCCGTAGAGCGTCAGGCCAGCCAAACAATTTCCACTGTGCGGTTTCTGTTCGCCAAAGCCTTTGTCGGCCCAATCGCTGGGCACTTTTACCCCGGCCCGTAAATATCGGGGCTTGCCGTTGTGGCGCTGAACCAGTACTTGACCACCTGGGCAAAAATGCGCCCTTGTACGACCAGCCGACCGGTGGACTCACGAAACGCTCAAAGCCCGGATTTGGGACAATATTGTCGCCGTCATGCACCATTTGAGCGTGCAGCAATTGGCTTGGGATGCCAGCGCGAAACTGAACAGGCAAAATAAATGACGTAAAGACCGGAGCAGCAAGGGCATAATGTGGAGGGTTTAATTTGATTTTTCAAAAGTATCGGCTTTGGGCCAAATATAATTTCATTTCCCGGCGATTAATTCCCCGCTCAAAAACAGGATTTGGCGCACTATCTTTGCGCGCCAATTTTAACCAGAAACCATCGCACTGCAGACTTCAGCTGTTTTTGAGTCAACGTGATGGTTTTAAACCAATAAAATTCTGGAATACATGAAAATTGCCGTCGTTGGAACCGGTTATGTAGGTTTGGTTACCGGTACCTGTTTTGCCGAAACCGGAAATACCGTCATATGTGTTGATAATAACGCCCAAAAAGTAGAGCGCCTGAAAAATGGCGAGGTCCCGATTTACGAGCCGGGCCTCGACGTTCTGTTTGACCGAAATACCAAAGAAGGGCGCCTGCGTTTCACCACCGAATTGCGCCAGGCAGTCGATCAAAGTCAGATCATCTTTTGGCACTTCCCACGCCTCCGGGCGGCGACGGAAGCGCCGATCTTTCGTTTATCATGGGCGTAGCGGCGGAACTGGCCGACATGATTACCGAGTACAAGGTTATTGTGGACAAAAGCACCGTGCCGGTAGGTACAGCAGAGCGTGTAGCAGCGATTTTGGCGGAAAAACTGCCAAAAGATCTGTTTGACGTGGTGTCGAACCCCGAATTTTTGCGTGAAGGGGTGGCCGTTGAGGATTTCCTCAAGCCCGACCGGGTAGTGGTAGGCACCCAAAGCGAACGCGCCCAAAAAGTGATGAAACAGCTCTATGAGCCTTTTGTCCGTCAGGGCAATCCAATTTATTTCATGGATGAGCGCTCGGCTGAAATGACAAAATATGCGGCCAATTCGTACCTGGCGGCGCGTATTTCGTTTATGAACGAAATCGCCAACCTGTGTGAAAAGGTCGGCGCCAACGTCGATGAAGTGCGCATCGGCATGGGTAGCGACAGCCGTATTGGCAAGCGTTTCCTGTTTCCCGGTATCGGTTACGGTGGCTCCTGTTTCCCGAAAGACGTGCAGGCCCTGGCCAAAACCGCAGGCGAATACGACTACGATTTCAAAATTCTGAAATCAGTTATGGAGGTTAACACACTCCAAAACAGGTGCTTACGCAAAAATACAGGCGTATTTCAACAACGACCTGCAAGGGCGCACCATCGCAGTGTGGGGGCTTGCATTCAAGCCGAACACGGACGATATCCGGGAAGCTCCGGCACTGGTCATCATCGATGAATTGCTCGCTGCCGGTGCTAAGGTTCAGGCCTTCGACCCCGAAGCCATTCCGAACACGCAAGCGATCTATGGCGACCGGGTACAGTTTATGAACAACATGTACGAAGCCCTTGCCGGCGCCGATTGCCTGGCGATAATGACGGAATGGAGCGAGTTTCGTGCCCCGGAATTTCAACGGATACGCGAATTGCTGAAGACCCCGGTTATCTTCGATGGCCGCAATTTGTACGATCTGGAGTTGATCGCCTCAAAGGGATTCCACTACGAAAGTGTCGGCCGGCCTGTGGCGGGCTAGCCCAATCGCTAAACTTACCTGCGGGGTTCCGCACTTTTCAAATTGTTTATTTCAAATTTCCAATTTCAAATAAAAGGATGTTCCCGAGTTTGGGTAGTTCCTGAATTTGAAATTGAAAAGAAAAATTTGAAGTTTGAAAAGTGCAAAACCCCTACAACCACTTCACCAAATTAAAATCCTGCCGGTGCGCCAGCATCGGATGTTTGGGGAACATCCGGAAGCCAAATTCAAATACGCCGGCGGTTTGCAAAGTAATGGCGCAATGGTAGGTCGCTGTAGTGCTGCCACCATTTTGCGGCAAGGCCTCCAACTCATGCCGGCTGATGAATTCCATCTGCGTCTCTGAAATGCGGCGGAAAAACACCACTTCGACACCGATGTCGGCGGCTTTGAGCGCATGCAGGTTGAGCGATACTGTGGCCTCAAACTGCTCACCCAATGGAAGGGCATGATTGAACGTGTCAGGTGCCTGAAGGGCCGTCACTTCGATGTGATCCCAGGCTGCTCTGACCTTGCTTTTCCAGGCCACCAGATCCTGCAAGGCTTTGAAATTGTTTTTCTTGAGTTGCCGGCTGCGTGTCCAGAGTTTGCTGTAAAAGCGCTCCTGGTAGTCGTTGAGCATGCGACTCATCACAAAATCGGGCGCGATATCCGCAATGGTATTTTTGATATGGCTCACCCAGCGTTCGCTGACACCTTCGGCGTCGCGTTCGTAAAGCTGGGGATAATATCGCTTTCGAGGATGTTGTAGATCGTCTCTGCGTCCAGTTCATTTTGCAGCGCCGGATCGGGGTAGGTTTCTTCTTCGGGCAATGCCCAGCCGGCGCCGGGTTTGTAGCCTTCGCACCACCAGCCGTCGAGCACCGAAAAGTTCATCACACCGTTCATGACCGCTTTCATGCCGCTGGTGCCGCTTGCTTCCTTGGGCCGGGTGGGATTATTGAGCCAGATATCGACACCTTGGGTGAGCAATTTGGCCATTTCCATGCCGTAATTTTCAAGGAAAATAACTTTGCCCTTGAAGTCCGGATTGGTCGTGGTGTTGTAGATAAACTGGATGTATTCCTGGCCACCCTTGTCGGCCGGGTGCGCCTTACCGGCAAACAGGAAGATAACGGGCCGGTCTGTGTTGTTGACAATATCCGCCAACCGTTTTTCATTTGAAAACAGCAATGTCGCGCGTTTGTACGTCGCAAAACGGCGGGCAAAACCAATAACCAGTGCATCCTCCCGAATCGCCTTGATAATTTCAAAAATGGTGCGCGGGTTTTCGCCCCGGCGTGTGAGGTCGGTTTGCAATTGCTGGCGTACCCAGTCGAGCAGGCGTTTTTTCAATTGCTGGCGCAAATCCATGATCCGTTGGGCCGGTACATCCTGAATTTTTGACCAGAATTTGTGGTTGGTTTGGTCGCTCAAAAAGCCTTTCCCAAAAGTCTCCTGGTAAAGATCAAGCCATTCGGATGCCACCCAGGTGGGGAAGTGTACCCCGTTGGTCACATAGCCCACGTATAATTCGGCATAATTGTACTCCGGATACAGGTCGTTGAACATTTTCTGGCTCACCTCGCCATGCAACCGGCTTACACCGTTCACTTCCAGCGAGGTCCGGATTGCCAGGTGGCTCATCGAGAAAAGTTCATTGCTATCCCCCGGATGTATCCGGCCAAGTGCGACCAATTGTTCCCAGGAAATACCGAGCGTGTTGGTAAATTCGAACAGGTAGTCGCGCAGCAGCGATTCGGGGAATGAATCGTGGCCGGCCGGCACCGGTGTATGGGTGGTAAACAACTGGGTACCGCGCACAATTTCAAGTGCCTGGTCAAAAGGCATGTGCTTGTCGCGCAGGTAATTAGCGAGGCGCTCCAGGCCCAGGAAAGCAGCGTGACCTTCATTAAGATGGTAAAGGTCGGGCTCCATTTTCATGGCTTTCAGTGCGCGCACACCGCCAATGCCAAGCAATACTTCCTGGCGCAAGCGGTGTTCGTTGTCGCCGCCGTAAAGTTGATGGGTGAGGCTGCGATCTTCCCAGTTGTTGTCGTCGATATCGGTATCGAGCAGGTACAGCGACATGCGCCCAACCCGGAGTTCCCAAACTTTTGCCCATACCGTACGGCCGCTGAGATTGACGTAAACCTTGATCCAGGTGCCCTGCGCATCGCGCACCGGAAGAATAGGAAGCTGGGTAAACTTGGCCGCTTCCAACTGGTGGATCTGCTCGCCATGCAGCGAGATGGATTGCTGAAAGTAGCCATAACGGTACAGCAAGCCAACAGCAACGACATTGACATTGCGGTCGCTGATTTCTTTCAGATAGTCGCCGGCCAGCACCCCCAAACCACCCGAATACAGGCGTAGGCTCTGGTGCAGACCGTATTCCATGCAGAAATAGGCAATCTGCCCCTGGCTGTCGTCTTTCGGTTCGTCGATGTATTTTTTAAATGCCGAATGAACGGATTTGAGCTTCCGGGTGAACGTGCCGTCGTCGAGCAAAGCCTGGGCCTTTTCCATGCTCAACTCATCGAGCAGGGCCAGTGGGTTGTAATTGACGTCTACAAACAGTTCGGGATCAATTGAGTGGAATAATTCGATGGCCTCGTGGTTCCAGGACCACCACAGGTTGGTTGCCAATTCGTGGAGTGGAGACAGGCCCGCAGGGAGTTTGGGCTCTATGAATATTCGCTTGAGTTTGCCGCCGTTCTCTGTCAGATTACCAAGCATGGGATTGATTTGTGTCATACGTTAAATTTATAAGGCTGCTTTGGGGGACTTCACTCTTTACCGGGAGCCGGTTTTTAAGAGCGGGGGCAAAAGTACGGCGATTTCCATAAGTTCGTGTTCAGCGGACAAAAAGCCGCGGATGTTGGTTGGATCAATAGCGGCTGCCGGGTGTTCTTGCCGGTTGAATGCCAGTGATAGTTGCCGTCAATTGGTACTGGATTTTCAAAATTTGAACAAGTTAAACCCCCTGGTTGTACACAAGTTGGTGCATGGGGGACTGCGTTTAAATTGAATAGGAATCCCGTTTTTTAAATTATTCCTGCCAAACCGGTCTAATTTTACCCAGGCGTAAGAAATCAGCGCCGAATCCTGCTTAACAAATTACTCCCATACCACTATGCGTCAAATACCCTTGGTCTTTTTCTGCTGCGCAGTGCTCTTTTTTGCCTGCGAAAACACAACGCCAACCAACGCTCCTGTTAATGCGCTGAGCGCGCAGCAAGTTGCCGCCGTACCGGTGCAAACACTGCAGGGCATGTACCGAAACGATGCCCAGGGTTCTTTTTTTTATGATTGCACAGCTGGCGAAACCTATCAAGTGGTAACCAGGCCTGCCGGACTGGATTCAACATATCGCACCTTGCATCAACCCCCGAGTTATCCCGGAGAACCCGTTTTTGCAGTGCTGCACGGTAAGGTAATCACGCCCAACCAGGGACCTACGCAACTGGTCGTTACCAAGGTCGATACGCTCATTGTGCGCACCCTGCTCAACAATTGCCAACCGTACGATTTTTGGTGTATCGGCACGGAGCCGTTCTGGGGGCTGGTTATTTCCGGATCGGAAGGGAAGATTGCGCTGAAACTGATCGCAGAAGGGCAAGGTAAAGTGTTCCCCTGGGTACAGCCGAAGCAGGAAGGTGAATTCATCCTATATGAAAGTACTGACCCGGAAACCGGCGAAAAAATCCAAGTCCTCTTGCGCAAGGAACCTTGCAGCGACGGGATGTCCGAACGGATGTACCCCTATTCAGCCAAGTTGAAATACGGTGGGCAAATGTTGCAGGGCTGTGCGTTGAAATAAGCGCCTGGCCCTATTGCATTTTGTCGCCCCGCAAAATCCGGAACCGCTTGCGTGCTTCCACGGCGAATACCGAGCCCGAGTAGTCGATAAAGATCTTTTCGTACAATTCCTTGGCCTTTTCGGTGTTGTCCAGTTTTTCCTCGTTCAACTTTGCCAGGGCAAACAGGGCATTGTCGGCGCGGATATCCTCCGGATACTTTTCGGCAACCTGTTGGTAAAGCTCGGCAGCGCGGGTGTAGTTGCGTTTTTTCTCCGAAATCTGGGCTTCCAGGTAAAGAATATCATCCTGCAAGGTGTTTTCCGGGTAATCAGTCCGGATCGTATCGAGCCGTAGAAACGCTTCGTCAAACCGGTTTTGGAACACCAGCATTTCGGCCGTGGCGTAGAGTTGCATGGCATCGGTAGTGGTGTCGGAATTAAGGTTATCCATGATGAATACCGAAAGGTCGAGCGCGTCGTTGGCGATAAGTTTGGACGTGGAGGCCTTGAGCACGTTGAACTGTGCTTGTGCCCACTCAAAGTCGCCATTGAAATAGGAAAGCTTGGCATTTTTGAAACGCGCTTCCTGCCCCAGCATCTCTTCCCGGAAATCTTTATCCACCTGGCTGTACAGCAGGGTGCTCTCCCAAATTTCGCCGCTCATGAGGTAAAAATCGGCCAGGTTGATCTTCACCCGTGCCAACGTGTTGCGGTTCAGGCCGGGTGATTGCCGGAGCTCATCGAGCAGTTTTATGGCCTTGTTGAGGTCGTTGATGTAGTACGCCTCCAAATCAGCCAGCTGGATAATTATGAAGGCCGTGCTGCGCCCGCGGTCATACTGGTTGAGAAAACTTTCGTATTCGGCTTCGAGGGTGCGCAATTCTTCCAGCGTGTAGTCGAAGCCTTCGGTGATCTTCCGGCGCCGGCAGTTCATGGCCTCGCGCTTGGCATCAAAGAAAAACGGGTTTTGCGGGCCTTTTTCCTGAATTATGTACTCAAATCCGGCAATAGCGGTGTCAAAGTCGCGCGCATTGGCAGCATCGTTGGCCAGTTTGAAAATGCGCTGGCCGGGCTCGCCGAGGCGTTTGTCCAGGGCTTTATACTGGCGCAAGGCGCTTTTGAAATCCTTGTTTTGCACAAACGACCACGCGAGGAGTTCAATGTAGTCGGCGTTGTTGTCCGACTGCAAGCGCGTGTAGAGTTGGGATTGCAGTTCGGTAAACTCACTTTCGGCCAGGTAGCGCGCCAGTTGGGTTTGAATCGTGATCAAACGGCCCGGGTCGGAGTCGAGGCTGTTGAGGTACGATTCGATCATTTTCGGGGTATTGCCCTTCCGGCGGTAGAGTTCGCCAAGGTTAAAAGCAAACCGCGTGGCATCCTTGAACATAGCGCCGCCGCGTTCGTACGTTTTTATGGCAAAATCGTATTTGGCAGCGTTGATGAAAGTATTGGCCAAGCTGTTGACGGAGGCATAGTCGGGCGACATTTTGGCAATCGCCTTCTCATATTCGGCATTGGCTTCATCGGTCTTGCCCATACGATCGTACAGGTTACCGTTGAAAACATAGAATTTGACGTTGTTGGGCGACTGCTTCAGCTGTTTTTTGACGGCCTTTTCGGCATCGTCATATTTTTCCAGATTGAGTAGGCAGTCGAAGTAGCGTTCAAAATAATAATCGGCCAGTCCCCGGTCAGTTTCCAGCAGCTGGCTGTACAATTCAGCGGCTTTTTCATATTCGCCATTCATAAAATACTGATTGGCGAGGTTAGGGTTTTGGCCCTGAACGGCCGCTGGCAGATTAAAGACAAGGATCAGGAACGCGGTAATCCGCAGGATTTGAACTTTCATGTGTTTACGAGTTGAGCCGGGTTGAGCAGCGGCAAAGGTACCTGAAAATAACGTGCCAAGGGGGCATTGTGTTTTGAATGGATTATCTTGCATGGCAATCTAAGAAAACAAACATGCGCTTCTTAATCCTTTTGTCGGTGCTTTTTCGGCTAACAGCTGACCTGGAAGCCCAAACACCGACCATCATGCTGGCCCCCAATGCACAAACCGCTGATGCGCGTGCGGCGCACATTTTGCAACACTATTTAGAGGCAATGACAGGGCAAAAGGTGGCCCTGCAAACCGGGCTGAAAGTTCCGTCAGATGGGGCCGTCGTATTCCTGGGACCGCACCCCAATTTGCGACTTGTCGGCCTTCAGGTGCCGCCGAGTATGCCCGACGAGGCCTATTTTATACATGGAAAAAACAATGCCTTCCTGATCGCCGGAGGCGGCACATTGGGCTCCGAATACGGAGTGTACGACTTGCTCGAACGCCTGGGCTGCCGCAAATACAGCCCCCGTGATTCACTGATACCCCATATCGACATGCTCAGCCTCCCCGATGTGCCGCCCAGGCTGGAAGTGCCTGCCTTCCCATACCGGGAACTGCATTACGAGCCGGCCTTCGATGCGGATTGGGCGCGCTGGCATCGCCTCCGCACCCGTGCCGACAAAGCGCGCGATTGGGGCATGTTCGTGCATACCTTCCGGGAGCTCTGCCCGCCCGAAGTGTATTTTGACAAGCATCCGGAATATTTTTCCTGGAACGGTACGCAGTGGTCAAACGGTCAGTTGTGCCTCAGCAACGACACGGTTCGGCAATTGGCCATTGCTGCCTTACGGCAAAAAATAACCGATAATCCCGAAGCCCTGTACTGGTCAGTTAGCCAAAACGACAACTATGACTATTGCAAATGTCCCCGCTGTGCCGCTTCCGACAATCGATACGGTAGCCCGGCCGGTACCTTGCTGGATTTTGTAAATTCGGTGGCCGCCGAATTCCCGGAAAAAACGATCAGCACGCTGGCGTACCAGTACACCCGTCAGGCGCCTGTCGGGATTCTGCCGGCTTCCAATGTCAGCATTTGCCTGTGCAGCATCGAATGCAACCGGGGTTTGCCGATTGCCGAGGGTTGCCCCGATTTTGCCCGCGACCTGGCGGAATGGTCGCGCCTGACCGACCAGCTGATGATCTGGGATTACGTGGTGCAATTTCGAAGTTTTGTCAGCCCTTTCCCTAACTGGCATACCCTCCAGCCCAATTTGCGTCTGTTTCAAAATCACGGTGTGCGCATGGTTTTCGAGCAGGGCACCGGGCGCGACCAGTCCGAATTTTCCGATATGCGCGCCTACCTGCTGGCCAAGTTGATGTGGAATCCGCAAGCAAACATGGACTCCATCTTGCTCGATTTTGGAAAAGGCTACTACGGCACTGCACAGCCCGCAGTGCAAGATTACATCCGCGACCTGACGGCCAGCATGCAGGCCGCCGGAAGTCAATTGTGGATTTACGGTATTCCGCAAACAGAAAAATTTTTGACCGACACCCTCCTGGAAAAGCACTTGATTGCCATGCTCGATGCGAAGGACATGTTGCAAAACGACCCCGTTCGCCAGCGCCACCTCCTGGCGGCCCGGCTGCCGATGGGATTTGCCCGCGTGGAAAAAGCCAAGACCGACAGTGTGGCTATTTTTGATATGCTCTCGGACAGTCCGGAGCAATGCCGCGAAGCATTTCAGATTTTTATTGACAACTGCCAGGAAGCGGGCTTCCGCAACCTGCATGAAAACGGCTATTCCCCGGAGGCCTATGTTTCGGATTTTCTGGCTTTCCTGGAGCGCCAGCGCACTGCCGCGGGCTCCGTCGCGTATGCGCCCGAGCTGACCTTCCCCGCGGCATCGATCTATGCCAATGGCGATCCGAATGAGCTGACCAATCGCCGCGTGGGTGAGTCGGACTACCGCTACAACTGGCTGGGCTTTCAGGGCGAACACTTGCAAGCCGTGGTCCGGCTGAACAGTGAAACCTGTAAGGAGATCAGTGTTTCCTTTTTGCAAGACCAGCAATCCTGGGTGTTTCTCCCGCGCAAAGTCATCTTCGAAACGTCGCTCAACGGGCAGTATTTCGAACATGTTTACGAGGAGAGTATCGACCTGGTGCCTGATGGTCAAAAAGCCGTACGCACGATCTCCTGGTCCGTTCCTAAGGCCCGGGTGGCGCAGTATGTCCGCGTAACGGCCTACAACCACCTGACTTGCCCGGCCTGGCATAGCTGCAATGGCAACCCCTGCTGGATCTTTGCCGATGAGGTGGTGGTGCGGTAGAGGGGGGGCAAAAGCGCCCCGCTTATTTTGCCCGTCGTGGTGATTTCTGTTTTGCCGCGAAGCATGAGTCATCCCTCTATGTTGCTATCCAAGCGTGAAGAGCATTATTTGTTCTTTCAGGTTATTTTTTAGGCATCTGGAGGATTTTCGGCACAAAAAATCTACTTGAAGGGGGCGCGATGTTCGTCCCCTTCACGCTTTTGAGGGGTTTGTTGATTATGCTCATAAATATGCCCAAATACTCTTCTATTAGCGGCCCTTCAATAGGCTGATGCCGCAAGATTCCAGATCATTTTGCTAAAACGGGAGGCCGGAGTCTGAGATTAAGCGGACTTTTTCACCTTGGGTGAATAGCCGCAGGGATGACTTAGCGGTCTGCTCCAGGACTTATTTATGGCATTTAATGAGCAACTTGTTGTGTAGGTTTTCAGGTGTTTTGGATCGGGGTGTAGGGTTGGCCTGTGAGCCACACTCGGCGGATTCGATTGAGTACTTTTCTGCTAATTTTAATGATGGCATGCGGGCCATCGAAGCGTTTCTCAATTTCAGGTAACAAAGGCTTAGTTCAGTATCTTGTTGGATGGCTTTCCACGAGCATTCGATCAGGGCACTACGCAGACGCTTATTTCCCCGGTAGTTCGCCGATTAGCCTGATCCGTGTCGCCGCTCCTATGTGTTTGAGGCACAAGCCCCAGATAGGCACAGAGTTTATCCAGGGTTTTAAAGCGTCTCATATCGCCAATTTCCGTCAATAACTGGATGGCTGTAAAAAATCCGACTCCCGGAACGCTACGCAGGAGTTTCATCTGCGGCCCGTAATAGTCGTTTGCGAATAACTGATGCAGTTGTTTCACTATAGCCTGTTCTCTTTGCCGCACAGCCGCATACTCGTCCAATAAGGAATTCAAAACCTGGTCGTTCTGTGCTTGCCTTTGTAGCCATTGGATAAACGTTTTGGTCCAAGTCCAATCTGCCATCACGCCTTGTGGGGGATAAAGCCCTATAAAATGCAAATACATTTTAATGCGCGTCATCGCCCGGCGCCGATCACCTGCCACAGCATAACGGCGTCGTACTAAAGCCCGATCCTGTTGCTGCTGCTTGGTAGGAATAAAAATGCCTTTCAATTCACCATTACGCAAGGCTCGGGCAATCTTACGGCTATCTCGAACATCATCCTTGTGCTGGCGCTCATGATCTGTAGTCGGGACATCTGCCGGATGAACCACGATCGTCTCGATACCTTGTTCTATCAGTTGTTCCTGTACCCAAAATCCACAATAACCCGCTTCGTAAGCACATAAGTACTTCCCATTGGGATAGTGCCGCCTCAAGTAATCGGATAAAGACTCTGGGCTGGGAGGCGACAGGTTGATCGTTTTTTGCTGGAATTCGCCCAAGTGAATAGTGGTACGCCAACTCTTTCGGTGTACGTCTATTCCAACATAGATTGCTTGGTCGCTAAAGTCAAGTTGCCTAAATTCACTTTTCATTTTTGCTTCGAGTTGAATGGTTAACAATGATTTTGACACTCTAAAGTTAACTCTTCACTCGAAGCAATTTTCAACTCAACGTATTAACCCCATGAACCTCATTGCGGCAAACATAGAGTCTGAATTTTTGGGGTAATTCATGTTTTATCTAACGGATTGATACACAAAGGCGTAGGCCGGCCTTATGCAAATCCTGATTTTGCGAAATCGTAGGCGGCTTTTGACAAAACCTTGTTTGAGCGACGACGCAGGAGGAGCGAGTTGGGTTTTGTGCCGCCGGAGATTTCAGGCAAAATCATGGGATTTGCATACAGCCTTGACTTTTTGGTCCTTTTTTGTCAAGCTCACGTTTCGCGCAAAAGCATACTAGTTCTTTGAAAGTTAGTTTATTGCGGCATGCGAGTAGAACAAGTTTCCGACCTTCCCCTACTAGCCGATCATCTAAAGCGTTGTGATCTATCTAGCCTGCTGGATGAATATTTTCCCGATCATGGATTATGGAAAGGGATAAGTGGCGGACAAGTTGGAATTGGCTGGCTTCTATACATTCTGAGCCAAGGCGATCACCGACTTAGCCATGTAGAAGATTGGGCAGATTTACATATCCGGACTCTAAAAGCATTACTTGGGGTACCGAAACTAAGAAGCATAGATTTTTGTGACGACCGTTTAGGACGATTGCTTGATCGATACAGTAGTGAAGATCGCTGGTATGCTTTTGAGCAAGCATTAGGCGAAAGATTGCTTCAAATCTACCCGCTTCAAACACCAGTTCAAGGTAGGGAATCTGGCATTGAAGTAGTAAGGACAGATTCCTTCAACGCTCCTCAGTTTCGACCCAAAGGAGAGCTGTTTACACACGGTTATAGTAAACAACGTCGGTCAGATCAACCCTTTGTAAGGTAATGGTATCCTCTTTAGATCCATTGTCTATGCCTTTAGCTGTTGAAATCGTCAAGGGAAGCGGTCCTGATGCAAATCACTACGTACCCATCATTAACAGGGTTCGATCAACGCTAAAACATCTGGCAACTTATATGTGGGCGATTCCCAACTGGGAGTTTAGCGAACCGCATGGAAATTGCTAGGAACTCAGATTATTACCTGTGCCCACTAAACCGAAAACAATGTTCTGCAGAACAACTAAATGCTACTTGGGGCAAGTGCTTGGCCAGTGGAAGAACTACCAAGTTTGTTTACCGAGGAGGAGGCTACAAGAAAACCCGCTTATTTCTACGAAATAAGCGAAGTGACAAAATGCAAGGGCCGAAACAAGAATGGGAGGAACGCCGCTTGTTGGTCTACTCTCCAGAATACGCAAAAGGATTAGTAACATCCTTCAATAATCGTATTGGTGAGGCTGAAGTATCTATCCGAAATCTGGTCATTTCCAAAACAGGGCGTCGCAACCCTAAAACATTAAAAGCATTACATGGTCGCATCGCAAGTATCCTGGCAAAGTATAGAGTGGCTGAATACTTTGAAATACACTGTTCGCAAACCAGTCAATACCATGCTGTTCAAAAACATAAAGACCGAGCCGCTGAACAACGTGAAACGATTACGCTGCATTTAAATATTAAACGAAATGAAGCAGAAATAAAGCAAAAACAACAACGGCTCGGTTGGCAGATTTATGCAACCAACGCACCTGCACAACTTATTGGTGCTACTGAATTAGTTAAAAACTATCGAAATGAATACAGGATCGAGCATTTATTCGACTACTTTATTAACAGAGATGTAGGATTACTGCCCATTTACCTCAAGAAAACAAGCCGGGTAAAGGGGCTAATTCGGCTATTATCAATAGCAATGCGGTTTTATACCCTAATCCAGCATCAAGCAAGAACAAAACTTGCATCAAATAAAGTTCAAATCAAAGGGGTCTATCCAGGAAATAAAAATCGCAAAACTACTAACCCCACCAGCCCCATGATATTACGGGCATTTAGAGGGATAGCTGTGGTTTGGATTAAAAGCCAAGACGGAGAAAAAGTGCAAATGACTGAACTAAACCCGAATCAACAAAAAATCCTAAGCCTCGTAGCGGAACAAAACGTCTATCAACAATTTTTGGACCTTTTACAAACCGGAACTCATTTACGCGAAACGTAAGGTCAAGAAAAAAGGACATAGAAGATACATTATCAATCACTTGCATTTTTACTCGAAATAAAAATCCCGAATTTTTCAAAACTGAAAAATTCAGACTCTATGTTTGCCGCAATGAGGTTCATGGGGTTAATACGTTGAGTTGAAAATTGCTTCGAGTGAAGAGTTAACTTTAGAGTGTCAAAATCATTGTTAACCATTCAACTCGAAGCAAAAATGAAAAGTGAATTTAGGCAACTTGACTTTAGCGACCAAGCAATCTATGTTGGAATAGACGTACACCGAAAGAGTTGGCGTACCACTATTCACTTGGGCGAATTCCAGCAAAAAACGATCAACCTGTCGCCTCCCAGCCCAGAGTCTTTATCCGATTACTTGAGGCGGCACTATCCCAATGGGAAGTACTTATGTGCTTACGAAGCGGGTTATTGTGGATTTTGGGTACAGGAACAACTGATAGAACAAGGTATCGAGACGATCGTGGTTCATCCGGCAGATGTCCCGACTACAGATCATGAGCGCCAGCACAAGGATGATGTTCGAGATAGCCGTAAGATTGCCCGAGCCTTGCGTAATGGTGAATTGAAAGGCATTTTTATTCCTACCAAGCAGCAGCAACAGGATCGGGCTTTAGTACGACGCCGTTATGCTGTGGCAGGTGATCGGCGCCGGGCGATGACGCGCATTAAAATGTATTTGCATTTTATAGGGCTTTATCCCCCACAAGGCGTGATGGCAGATTGGACTTGGACCAAAACGTTTATCCAATGGCTACAAAGGCAAGCACAGAACGACCAGGTTTTGAATTCCTTATTGGACGAGTATGCGGCTGTGCGGCAAAGAGAACAGGCTATAGTGAAGCAACTGCATCAGTTATTCGCAAACGACTATTACGGGCCGCAGATGAAACTCCTGCGTAGCGTTCCGGGAGTCGGATTTTTTACGGCCATCCAGTTATTGACGGAAATTGGCGATATGAGACGCTTTAAACCCTGATAAACTCTGTGCCTATCTGGGGCTTGTGCCTCAAACACATAGGAGCGGCGACACGGATCAGGCTAATCGGCGAACTACCGGGAAATAAGCGTCTGCGTAGTGCCTGATCGAATGCTCGTGGAAAGCCATCCAACAAGATACTGAACTAAGCCTTTGTTACCTGAAATTGAGAAAACGCTTCGATGGCCCGCATGCCATCATTAAATTAGCAGAAAAGTACTCAATCGAATCCGCCGAGTGTGGCTCACAGGCCAACCCTACACCCCGATCCAAAACACCTGAAAACCTACACAACAAGTTGCTCATTAAATGCCATAAATAAGTCCCGGAGCAGACCGAGTCATCCCTGCGGCTATTCACCCAAGGTGAAAAAGTCCGCTTAATCTCAGACTCGGCCTCCCGTTTTAGCAAAATGATCTGGAATCTTGCGGCATCAGCCTATTGAAGGGCCGCTAATAGAAGAGTATTTGGGCATATTTATGAGCATAATCAACAAACCTCAAAGCGTGAAGGGGACGAACATCGCGCCCCTTCAAGTAGATTTTGTGCCGAAAATCCTCCAGATGCCTAAAAATAACCTGAAAGAACAAATAATGCTCTTCACGCTTGGATAGCAACATAGAGGGATGACTCATGTTTCGCGGTAAAAGTTTGTCGCGTGGGCCTATGATTTATTTATGAAAATCCTTCTAATTCAAGCAGCCGCCTCCGGCTTCCGAAAACGTTGCATGACGTACGTCACGGCAAGCAACACAGCCAACCCGATCAGATAGGAACTGATCAGCATGATCCACTCGTACGTGTCTTTGCTGACGGCCTCGCGTTTTGCGGCAACCCCCCAAAGGTTTACCAGACCTTTTTTTACAAAAAAACGCGACACGAGGTTGGAGGCCGACAAGCCGGCCAGGTAGCCTACGGCGAGGTTGAGCATTTCGCCGGCGATGAATTGTTTGACTTTGGACATAAGCAAGCGTTAGTTTGAAGGTCGAAGATGGGAGATTGTCGGCATTGATTTTTAAAAATCAATGCAATTTGCACCTTATCCCCGAGTTGTTACCTTTGGCCGGTAAGCCGGAACTGGCCGAACCACAGAAAATGAAAACCAAGCCGACACCCAATATCGACTGGGACCTCACCCTCGACACGATCCTTACCGGAAAATGCATCCTCTTCCTTGGACCGGAAGTTTTTACAAATGCTGCCGGCCAAACCCTCGATGGGCGTTTATTCCAATACCTAAACATGTCGGACGATCCGGATGTAAAAATTTACTCTGATAATTTGTTCTTTTTCCGGGTTCGGCAAAAACGAACGGAGACATACCTGAAAATCCGCCGCTTTTTTGATGAAACGCAATTCCCGGAGGCAGATGCCCTTTTGAAAAAATCGCCCGGATCCCGTTTCACTTTATAATTCTGGTGACGGCAGACAAACACCTTTCTGCCGTGTACGATCGGCTCAAGTTGAACCACAGATCCGATTTTTACTGGAAGAAAAATCCTCCGATCAACATGCACCAATACCCACCGTCAAACAACCGCTGGTTTACAACCTGTTGGGAAGTATTGAAAAACCGGAATCGCTGGTCCTGACACACGATGACTTGTTTGATTATTTGGAATCTGTGTTTCAGGCGCAAAGCATGTCTGACAAGTTGAAAGATCATATCATCAACACAGCCCAGAGCATCATTTTCCTGGGTATTCCTTTTGACCGTTGGTACATGCAATTGCTATTGCGGGTCCTGCACTTGCATAAGGATGAGGAATTTATGCGCTTTGCCACGAAACAGGAATTGAGTGACGAGGTGCGTACCCTTTTTCGCGAGCAGTTCAAAATCAATTTTGTACCGACCAATATTGCCACTTTTATTGACGAATTATTTACTCGCTGTGAAAACCGCGGAATGTTGCACCTGGTAGGCCAGTCTCAACCCTCTGCCATACAGGCGCTGCGGGAGCTGCTTGCGGAAGATCGCCTCGAAGAACTCTTTGAGCATTTTGTTTATTGGTTCAATGAAATCGGCAAGCCCGGGAAAGAATTGCTGGATGATGTCACATTGCTGGCAGGGCGCTTCCGGCGGTTAAGGAAAAAAATTAACCGGGTATCCTCAGTAATGAAGAGGCTGGCCTTGAAACCAACAAATCCGGGCTTCCCTGCTCGAACTGATCAGGAAGCAGAACAGTTTGATTGACGGTCGTCTACCGTCCACCATTTGTAACTATGGCACACTACCGCTATCCCGGCGCACAGCCTTTTTCTACAGCCCAGAAGCCTATCTTCTTTGGCCGGGGTCGGGATATTGAGGCGTTTTACCGGCAAATTCGCTTGGAATCGCTGGTAGTCCTGCATGCCAAATCGGGGTTGGGCAAAAGTTCGTTGCTGCAGGCCGGTATTATACCGCGGGTGCTCGAGGACGGGAAATATCGCCCCGTACATATTCGATTCAAAGCGTATAACCCCAAGGGTGAAACGGTACTCATGCCCCTGGAAGTGGCTCGTGCTGCGGTTCGTGCGGCAAGTGAAAGTCGCACAAAAGATACCTTTTTGGAAAAACTGCTGCCAATGGGGTCCAGCCTGTGGTACCTGATGAAACGCGAGCAGGTGTCCAATAATAACCAGCGACAATTCCTGCTCTTTTTTGATCAGTTTGAAGAACTGTTCACCTACCCACCAGAATTTATTCGTCAGTTTAAGGTGGAACTGGCGGAATTGCTGAATACCCAAATCCCGCAGCGTTACCTCGATATGGTGGAACAAGAGGTAGAGCAGCCGGAACTGCTCAGCGCTGAACAACTGACCCTGGTGCACCAACCTTTCGAAGCAAAAATCGTACTGGCGATTCGCTCCGACCGGGTCAGTATGCTCGACCGCCTGGCTGATTACCTGCCTCAGGTGAAACGCAGCTGGTGCGAACTGGATGCTCTGAGTTTAGAACAGGCTGAAGAAGCTATCCTGAATCCTGCCTACAAGCAAGGCAAATTTGCATCCCCGGTTTTTGATTACAGCGATGAAGCACTGGAGGCAATGCTCAGCTTTTTGACCAGGGGTGGGACGCAAAAAATTGAAAGCTTCCAGTTGCAAATTTTGTGTCAGGCCATTGAGCGAAAAGTGATACGCCAAAAGCTGAAACAAGTGGGCGCCGCTGAACTTGGCAATATCGAGGAAGTGTACGCCAATTATTACGAAGACCAACTGCGCCAGATCAGTGATCCCAGAGCCCAAAATGCAGCCCGCCGTTTTCTCGAAGAGGGTTTGATCTTTGAGGAAGAGGAGCGCCGGCTCAGCTTGTACGAAGGGCAGATATTCCGGCAATTCGGGGTTACGGAAGCACTCCTTAGGCAACTGGAAGATACGCACCTCATTCGACGCGAACCCAGTATAAAGGGCGGTTTTACCTATGAATTGAGCCATGATACCCTGGTTGTACCGGTGCTGAATGCCAAGCAAAAACGCATGGCGGCCCAGCAGCTTCAGGATCAGTGGGAAGAGCAGCAGCAGCGAGCATTAGAACTGTACAGGGAACGCCGCAAGCGCCAGTTGTCAAACTGGATAGCAGCGGCCGGGTTTGTTCTGGCAGCTTTCGCTATTGGGGCTTGGATATATGCCCTTAATCAGAAAAATAAGGCTGACAGTGCACTGGAAACCGCTGAGCAGGCCCGTCAAGCCGCTGTGGATGCCCTGCAAATTGCCCGACAGGAAAAAGCGCAACGCGACATGCTGGACTTCACCAAC
The DNA here is from genome assembly GCA_020636075.1 of Lewinellaceae bacterium. Lineage (GTDB taxonomy): Bacteria > Bacteroidota > Bacteroidia > Chitinophagales > Saprospiraceae > M3007. The sequence continues at coordinate 117,446 of JACJYO010000008.1, forward strand.
ATGGAACGCAAAATAAAAGTCTTCATGGATGCCGACGAACCGGGCTTGGCTGAAGAGGAATTCCGTAAAATGGAGCTTATTGTAAAAAGCGATTCGCTGGGGCTAAACCCTGGCCTGCCCGAACGCCTGGAAGAAGTGGCTAAACGCCTGGGCCAGTATCAAAACAACCTGCAATGAAAATACCGGTAATCTGTTTTTTCCTGCTCTTGTCTTTTTGCCTTTCCGGACAGCCCTGCACGGAGTATCAAAACATTATGAAAAGAGTAGAGCGCGCCCTGGCCAAGGGAGATTACAAAATGGCTCTGCTCAAACTCAACGCCGCCCGCGAGCACTGCCCAGAAAAAGGCGCCGCCGTGGACCGGAAAATTCTGGAGGTGTTTAATGCCATCGAAGCTAAGCGCTTGGAGGCGGAAGAGGCCTTGGCGCGGTACAACGGCAGTTTTGCAGCATACCTCACCTCTGAGGCCCAAAAGGCTTTTGCAAAAGAAGATATTCGCCTGGCTTGGCGCTTGATGGAGGCAGCTTTAGAACGGGACCCTGAGAATACGCTTGCGCAATCCTTGAAAGCAAAAATGCCCGAATATAGCGGAGAGATTATTTTGGAGACGATAGAAAGTTCGGAGCAAGCGGGATTGGGTCAGGTATATAATCGCCCATTCGAAATCGAGCCTACGGTGAGCCCGGATTCTTCTGTTTTTGCTTTTTATACAAAAACAGATACTAGTATAAACCTGAATGTTCTGAAACTGGGCAGTGCGCTTCCTCCCCGGGTTTTGGCTAATGTCTCTCTTTATGGCTACGGTTTTAGTCCGGACAGTCGGTTCCTGCTTTTTTTTACCGGAGGAAAGCTTAGCCGAGATACCTTGAATTTGTTGGCACTCGATAGTTTGTACGGTTCATACACATCTTATAACACTGCACCCGGCGCTTATCCCACGCCAGGCCATTACCGGCACCAGGAATTTCTTTTCAGTTCAGATGGCCGGTTTCTGTTCTTTACGACTACTTCGAATACCTTATGTGTATTGGATCTGGCCAACAGGGCTACCCCCCGCATTTTTTCAAATGTTGTGGCAATTGGTGGTATTAACTACAGTCCGGATAATCGGTTTTTGGCCTTTACCACATTTAAAAGTTCTACTGAAAGTGCCTTTAATGTGTTAGAACTGGGGAGTAACGCACCGCCTCGAATTTTTCCACGTTTCCCCAAGCCCAATTTTATAGGGTCATATGATTATACCTTCAGTCCGGATAGCCGGTTTTTGACATTTTTTACAGGAAGTGATACCTTAAAAGTGCTGGAACTGGAAAGTGGGGCTGCTCCCCGTGCTTTTCCCAATTGTCTTAAAAGTGAATTTGGTTACAGTCCGGATGGTCGGTTTTTAACATTTTTTACGGGTAGCGATACCTTGAATGTACTGGAACTGGATAGTGAGGCTGGTCCCCGGATCTACCCAAATTGCCAGGAGGAAGTTTATACATATACTGGAAAATTCAATTGTAGATTTAGTTCGGATAGTCGGTTTTTGTCTTTTTTCACTAGCAGCGATACCTTGAATGTACTGGAATTGGACAGTGGTACTGCTCCCCGGATTTATCCAGGTTGTCAAAATGGATCATTTAGTTACAGTCCGGATAGCCGGTTTTTGACCATATTATCCGGACCAGCCGGTAATTCCAAAGTGTCGGATAATTTAACTTTATATGTGCTGGAGTTAGATCTGGACACGATAACGGGCACTTTCTCTATTGTTAGCCTTCCCCAAAAAATGTCACAGCGAGAAAAAATAATTTGTTTCAGCCCGGATAGCCGTTTCGTTATTTTTTTTACGGAACCACCAGTAACAATAAATAAACAAGCTGATCTCAACTTACTGGAGCTTGGCAAAACGACAACTCCTCGAGTTTTTCCTTACTGTACCGGAGATTTTATTTTCAGCTCGGATGACCAATCGCTCGCTTTTATTGCGAATTTTGATTTATTGAATGTAATGAATCTGGATAATACAGCAATAGTTCATATATACGATATAATTTCAATTTCATCCGAGAATCATGCCTTGCTTGAATTTAAATTCAGCCCTGATGGTCGCTACTTATTTTTTTTAAATAACAATGACCAAGTAAATGTGCTGGAAATAGATAGCGCTGCCCAGCGTCGAATATTTCCAAACAGCACCAGTTACCAATGCAGCCCGGATAGTCGATTCTTCACCGTTGCAAACAAGGAAAAGAAATTGATTCAAGTTATTGATCTGATTTCCGGTCAAACTATTCGAGAAATAAACCACCAATATCCCGTGGAAACTCTGGAATTTTTAAACGACGATTATCTGATGACCCAATCCATAAACCCTGTAACAGGAAACTATATCACCAAACTCATCCGCCTTTCTCTGGGCGCCAACTATTGGGACTACTACCTGAATGAAAAGTACGCACCGCTCAGTAAAACTGAGAAGCGGGCATACGGTATTCTCGATTAATGGAAAATCTTGAACTACGTAAAATGTAACATGCACATCCGCCAAGCCCTCCTCTCCGACATCCCCCAAATCCAAATTGTCCGCCATGCCGTCAAAGAAAACGTCCTGTCCAACCCGGCCCTGGTCACCGACGCCGACTGTGCCCGGTATATCACCGAACGAGGCTGTGGCTGGGTGTGCGAGGTCGACGGGCTGGTCATAGGTTTTGCCATCGCCGATTTGGTCGATCACAATATCTGGGCTTTGTTTGTCGACCCGGGTTACGAAGCCCGAGGTATCGGAAAAGCCCTGCACGACACCATGCTGGACTGGTATTTCCAGCAAACCCGCGATACCGTCTGGCTCGGCACCGCACCCGGCACCCGCGCCGAGGGGTTTTACCGGCAGGCCGGCTGGACGGAAGTGGGCATGGTGGGTAAAGGCGAAGTGAAATTTGAAATGCCCTTCGAAAACTGGATCAATCGGAAACAACCAACATCATGAAAAAAATACTGACCTGTACCTACCTCATACTGGCAACTGTGTTTTGCGCAGCGCAAAAAACTATTCTCCATTGTGGCCGGCTCATCGATGTAAAAACGGAACAAATACTCACTGAACGGAGCATTTTTGTTGAAAACGACAAAATCACAGGGGTAGTGGAAGGCTATGCGCCTGCCGGCCCTGATGATCAGGTGATCGACCTGAAGGACCGTACAGTCATGCCGGGGCTGATCGACATGCACGTGCACCTGGTTACCGAGTCAAGCCGCTCGGGCGCCCTGGAAAAATATATCCTGAACCCGGCCGATCACGCCTACCGTTCGGTGTTGCATGCCGAGCGCACCTTGCAGGCCGGTTTTACCACCGTGCGTGACCTGGGTGGAAACAACGGTGTGAATATTTCCCTGCGCAATGCCATCAACAAAAACCTGATCAAAGGACCCCGGGTATATACGGCCGGCAAAGCCATTGCAACCACTGGCGGGCATGCCGACCCGACAAACGGCTACCGCAAGGATCTGACAACCGACCCGGGCCCCGAAGACGGTGTGGTGAATGGCCCCGAAGATTGCGCCAAAGCCGTTCGCCAGCGCTACAAGGAGGGCAGCGACCTGATCAAGATCACGGCATCCGGTGGGGTACTGAGCATGGCGAAAAGTGCCGATAATCCACAGTTTACCGAAGAGGAAATCCGTGCTATTGTGGCGACCGCCAAGGACTACGGTTTCCGGGTGGCTGCCCATGCGCACGGTGCCGAAGGCATGAAACGGGCGATTCGTGCCGGTGTGAATTCAATCGAACACGGCACCTACATGGACGACGAAGCTATCGAACTGTTCAAAAAATACGGCACCTACCTCGTGCCCACCATTACGGCCGGAAAATCGACGGCCGACTCGGCGGCCATTCCGGGCTATTATCCGGAAATGATAACTGCCAAAGCGCTGGTGGTTGGCCCGCACATTCAAAACACGTTTGCGAAAGCATACAAAGCCGGGGTGAAAATTGCCTTTGGCACCGATGCCGGCGTTTTTCCGCATGGCAAAAACTGGATAGAATTCGTGTACATGCACGAAGCGGGTATGCCGGCACTTGCCGCGATCAAAGCCGCTACCTGGTACGCAGCCGACCTGTTGGGAACTACCGATATTATGGGCTCCATTGAGGCGGGGAAACTAGCCGATATCATTGCCGTTGACGGTAATCCGGTCGATGATATTTACAGCATGAGCCGGGTGAAATTTGTCATGAAAGGCGGGGTGGTGTATTTGCGGGATTAGGCGTTTTATCAGTGTAAAAAGTTGAACAAACGTTGAATACGGGACAGAGTCGTATCTTAGGCAAGCATTTAACCATGCGCAAGCCGTGACTATCAAAAGGAGACAGGATAAACAAGATCAACAGGATTATATCATGCCGGCTGCGCCGCCATTTGCGAGTGGAGGCCTGTGCAGCAGGTCTTGATTCTGCAAATCCTGTTTATCCTGTCCACTTTCTCTGAGTAGGTCACAGCTTGAGTTTATTTCAAAAAAAACGCGCAACATGAAATTCTACCTCTACCTGATACTTGGCACCGTGGTTTTGTTTTTCGGCTGTATTGCCCCGCAAAACCCTCCGGCTGCTGATGGGCCCACCCTGGAAAGTTATTTCGCCGCTCAAGGTGACGGCATCCAAACCGGCGGAGTCAAAGTGATTCCCATTGAAACCGGCGGCAAAACCTTCAATATCTGGACGAAGCGTTTCGGCAACAACCCGAAGATCAAACTCCTGCTCCTGCAAGGCGGTCCCGGTTGCACGCATGAATATTGGGAATGCATGGAAAGCTTCCTGCCAGCCGAGGGCATCGAGTTCATTTATTACGACCAATTGGGCACCGGTTTTTCCGACAATCCGGCCGATACGGCGTTTTGGGATCTGCCCCGGTATGTCGAGGAAGTGGAAATGGTGCGCAAGGCGCTGAACCTCAACAAGGACAATTTTTACCTGCTTGGCCATTCCTGGGGCGGAATTTTAGGCATGCAGTACGCCCTCAAATATCAGGACAACCTGAAGGGGCTGATCATTTCCAACATGATGATGAGCTGCCCGGAATACGACCGCTATGCTGATGAGGTGTTGGCTAAAACCATGGACCCGGAGGCCCTGCAGGGTATTCGGGATATCGAAGCCGCCAACGACTTCGACAATCCGCGGTACATGGAAATCCTCACCCCGCATTTTTACGAAAAACATATCTGCCGCATGCCGGCGGCCGAATGGCCGGAGCCGGTGGTTCGCTCCTTTGGTAAAATCAACCACAGCTTGTACGTCACCATGCAGGGGCCCAGCGAATTCGGTATCGGCGGCCGGCTCGCCCAGTGGGACGTGAAAGACCGGCTTCCAGAGATCAAAGTTCCGACGCTGACTATCGGCGCCACACACGACACCATGGACCCCGAACATATGAAATGGGTGTCCACTGCCGTACAAAAAGGCCGTTTTTTGCTTTGCTCCAACGGTAGCCACATGTGCATGTGGGACGATCAGAAAACCTACATGGCCGGCCTGATCGCTTTTTTGAAGGATGTTGACAAAGGCGCATTTTAAAAAAATCGGACACCGGAGCCGGCATTGCTATCTTTGAGTCTTACGAAAGTTCGCCATGCCAACTATGTTCCAAACCATAAGCCCGGTCGACGGCGCCGTAATTGCTGAACGCCCCTATGCCACTTCCGTTGCCATAGAAACTACGTTGACTCATGCAGCGGCAGCACAGCGCGACTGGAGGCATACCCCCGTCGCCGAACGGGCTGATCTTTGCCGCAAGGCCGTCCGGTATTTTCTGGATAACACCACCGAAATGGCCGAAGCCCTGACCCGTCAAATGGGCCGGCCGGTGCGCTACAGCCCCATGGAGATCACCCGGGGATTTCAGGAGCGCGCCCACTACATGATCGATCAGGCTGCCGGCGCTCTGGCCGATATTGCCATTGAAAATTCCGGTACGTTCCGGCGCTTCATCCGGCATGAACCGCTGGGTACGGTGCTGGTATTGGCGCCCTGGAACTACCCGTACCTGACTTCCGTAAATGCCATCATTCCGGCCCTGATGGCCGGCAACACGGTGTTGCTCAAACACGCGCAGCAAACGCCCCTTTGTGCCGAGCATTATGCTGCGGCATTTGAGGCGGCTGGCTTGCCCCGGGGTGTTTTTCAGTACCTGCATTTGAGCCACGAACAGGTCGCCGAGGTGATCGCCGATGCGCGCATTGCACATGTTGCCTTTACCGGTTCGGTAGATGGTGGCCGTGCCGTGCAACAGGCGGTCGGCAAGCGTTTTTTGGCCGCAGGCCTGGAACTCGGCGGCAAAGATCCGGCCTATGTGCGCGCAGATGCCCGTCTTGATTTTACTGTGGAAAACCTCGTGGACGGCGCATTTTTCAACTCCGGCCAATCCTGCTGCGGTATCGAGCGCATTTACGTCCACGAAAGTCTTTTCGATGTTTTCGTAAGCCGGTTTGTCGACCTGACTCTGCAATACCGTTTAGGCAATCCCCTGGACCCGGAAACAACCCTGGGGCCCATGGTAAAAACGGCTGCGGCAGATTTTGCTAAAAAACAAATCCGGGAGGCGCTGAACCAGGGCGCGCATGCGCACATCGACCCGGCGCTTTTTCCCGAACATCGCGACGGCTCGCCCTACATGGCGCCGCAGGTGCTCACGGGAGTAAACCATGGCATGCGGGTGATGACCGAAGAAACCTTCGCTCCGGTGGTTGGCATCATGCCGGTTAGGGATGACGTAGAAGCGCTTCGACTGATGAACGACAGCCGGTACGGCCTGACGGCATCCGTGTGGACGCAAGATGCGGACGCCGCCTTGCGCCTGGCCGACCAACTGGAAACAGGCACCTGTTTTATGAACCGTTGCGATTACCTCGATCCGGCACTGGCCTGGACGGGCGTCAAAGACTCGGGGCGGGGATGTACCTTGTCGGTACTTGGCTATGCTGCCCTGACACGCCCCAAGTCGTTTCATTTCAGAATGTGACAGCGCTTGACCGGAGTTGAAAAAACAGATTGATCTTTTGTAAAAATCCCGGAGCTCTGTCCATTAAAAGTAAATACACATGAAAATCGGACTGCTTGAATGCGATCATGTTGCGGAGTCAAACCTTGAAATTGCCGGCGATTACCGGGATATGTTTGCCGCGCTGTTGCCCGACCTGGAATGGGGATATTACGATGTATGCCAGGGCCATTTCCCTGAACGCGCAGATGCCTGCGCTGCCTACCTGTGTACCGGCTCCCGGCTTTCGGTGTACGATCAGGAGCCCTGGATTTTACAACTAAAATCTTTTGTCCGGGAAATCTATGCAGGTGGACAAGCGTTTATCGGCGTGTGCTTTGGCCATCAAATGTTGGGGGAAGCGCTTGGCGGGAAGGTGGAAAAAGCCGCGTCAGGCTGGAATGTGGGGGTGCAACAGTTCGATATCCTGCAAGCGGAAGCCTGGATGACGCCGTTTCAAACACCACTTCGCCTCCTGATGATGTGCCAGGACCAGGTGGTTCAACTGCCCGAAAATAGTACCCTGCTGGCCGCAACGGCTACCTGTCCGGTAGGTATGTTTCGAGTGGGTTCGGCGATGTTGGGCATTCAGGCGCACCCGGAATTTTCCAAAGCATACACCCAGCGCTTGATGGAGCTGCGGCGGGAGAAAATCGGGCCGGTAAAAGTGGCAAAGGCCCTGGAAGGTTTAGGGCAGGATGTCAATAGCACAGTATTTGCCCAATGGATCACCGCCTTTTTGCAGCAAAATATCGGTACAGCGCACCAGCAGTAATTCCTCTAACTTTGTGTTCAAAAAGAACGACTATGCTAAACAGATTGCTCATTATAGGCCTTGCCTTGAGTTTTCAAATACGGGCTGCTGCCCAAATGGAGCGGACGGTTTACCAGGTTTTTGAGGTAGATTCAGCAAAAACGGTCACGCTGGATATCGTCGGTTTCACTTACCCGGAACTCCACGTATGGGCGGGGAACAGTATTTTAACTGAAGCAAATATTCAGGTGTGGGAAGCCTCGCCGGAGATTGTCAATTTTCTGATTGAACAAGGGCGCTACGCCTTTGAAAAAGAAATTGAGGGCGATGTGCTCCGTATTTTTACCAAAATACGCAAGCGCGAAGACATCAAACTGCCCGGGATGCACACCAAATGTGTCGAGCAGACTACCGTGAAAGTTTTTATCCCGGATATTTACGAATGGGACCCTGCTGATTGGGCGCCGGATCAGACTGACAAGCCCAAGGTTTTGCGGCGCAAAGTGGAGTGAAGGCATAAAAAAACGGGGCAGCCTCACAGGGCATTATTTACGATTTGCGAATGCCGATTTACGATTTATTTGCTTTGTGCGAAGTGGGAAATTTGCACTATCGGGAAGCAATTAATCGCAATTCGTAAATCCAAAATCGTAAATCAATCCTCAGGAGGCTGCCTCGTTTGAAGTATAAATAAACCGGTTTTTTGTAGTGTTTACGTACGGTTGCCGTAGCCCAGTACCCAGCCAATGACACCGCCGATCAGTGCGCCCACCACGATATTGGCAACGACGTCGATCAGCGCGCCGTTCATGCTAACCATATTAGTGGTTGCCATGAACATCAAATCCAGACTAAGTGCAAGCAGGCCGGAAATCCAGGCGCCGGCAATCAGGCCGGTTTTGAATGTGCTGATATTTGCCCAGCGGTCGTAAATGATGGCATACAACAGCGCCCATACCAGGCCGCTGACAAAAATCAGGACCAGGTTAGGTGGGTCTTTTTCCATACCTTCAATTTGTGGGTTAACCTCTCGGAGGATATCCATCAGTAAAATGCCCCAAACCAACCATCCAAGGAGAAAGGAAGCCACGCCACCGGCCAATGCAGCTAGTAAAACTCGGTTGTTCATTTTGTTTTGATTTTAGGTGAACAAATAATTAATATTAGGCGAATGTAGGCAACCGCCTAATTAATCCAAACAAAAAATATCTTTTTTAGACGCTTTGTTTGGGGTTTGCGCCTGCATTCCGAATATTTTTGTTGCATTTTTAAAAGGTTAAACCCAATGGAGCAAAACGTGCTAAATCGGGAAGATTCGGAGCCCAAATGGGAGTTGAGCGTAGCAACTATTCCTAACCGCCACAGCCGCTATGGCATCCGCGATTACATCCTTACGCTCGATCCGAAACAGGATTGCCAGGAAATTTCCTACTTGTTCACCTGCTACGAATTTCCGTGGGATGTGACCCGGTCGCTTGAGTTTGCCCTGTTCCGGGTTTTTGGCGTAGCCAAAGGCACACCGCTGTTGGCCAGTACCGGCGAGTTTTTGCAGCGCACGCAAAAACGCTACGACGATACGGTGCTGATCTTGTCGGAAATTCTTGAAAACGGCTACGACAGACCGCGGGGGCAGGCTGCTCTGGTGCGCATGAACAAGCAGCACGGGCGCTTCCAAATTCCAAACGACGAATACGTGTATACGCTTTCAACTTTCATCCTGGAACCGGCGCGCTGGATCGACCGGTACGGTTGGCGTAAGGTGACTGAAACGGAAAAACAGGCGGCGTTTTTCTTCTGGACCGAACTGGGCCGGCGCATGGGTATTCGCGATATGCCGGAATCCTACGTGGCATTCGATGCATTTAACCGCGCCTACGAGCAGGAACAATTTCGCTATGCTCCTGAAAACGAGCTGATCGCTGTGGCTACCCGGAATCTGATGCTCTCCTGGGTATTGCCGAAGCCGCTGTTTTCGCTTGGCGCTCCATTCGTGCATGCGCTCATCGACGATCAGTTGCTTCAGGCTGTCGGTATGCGCCGGGCGCCGGTTTGGCTGCAAACGCTGGTGCGCCGTTCTGTCCGGTTGCGGGGGCAACTGGTGCGCATGCTTCCGCCCCGCAAAAAACCGCATTTGCTTACCAGACTGCCCAACAGGACCTATTCGAAGGGATATGCTATTCCTGATCTTGGCGCGAAGCCTTAGCATATGGAAGAGCTGCACAAGCCGGAGTTTATTGCAGGCGTGCCGGTGTTGATCTAAAATGCTTGGGTCGGGCTTTTCCCAAGTTTAATTTTAGTGAAAATGGATTTTTAGCTATGAAAACAAGCTTGTTTCTGCTACTCTGTGGGCTCATGTATTGCCTCCAATGGCAGCCAATACCGCAACGCGATTTGTCCAAAACAGCTCAAGCGGTGCCTGTATCGGACACGCTCGATTTTGTTTCGGAGATCCAGCCCATTCTGGAAAAGAAATGCAACCCCTGCCATTTTCCCGGTGGAAAAATGTACGATTCACTGCCTTTTGATCAGGAAAAAACGATCCGGGAACATCCGGAAGGCGTATTGAAACGCATTAGCTCCGGCGAGGAAGGGCGATTGTTGCGGGCATTTTTGAATTGAAGGTGTCTCAAAAGTGCCCCGTCAATTTTGCCCGCCGTAGTATATTCTGTTTTACCGCGAAGACGCGAAGACGCGGAGTTTAATTCTTCGCGCCTTTGCGTCTTCGCGGTAAAAAGTTTGTCGCGCTGGGCCTGGGATTTACTTATGAGACACCCTCCTAAGAAGTTTTGAAATCCCATCGAGATGAAAAATAGGTAGCCAAACCCAGATATTAAACTTCTCAGCCCACGGATTCATCCGTGGGATCAATTATTCACCGGCAAAAAGGAATATGCTTTCCCGTAGCGCAGCATTTGTTTCACAAAATCTGTTTCCGTTTCCACTTTCACATCAGTGATCTGGCCGCCTGCATCGGTGACGGGGACAAGCCGTGGCTGTACGAATCCGGAATAAGGCTTGGTGGGTAGTTTGGCATAGCGGCTTTTTACCTCCCTGACCAGTTCCGGGTCCACCTTGACGCCATAACCTTCCACGAGTTCTTTGGCGGCATTAAAATCGCCTTCCGATTTGATGCGCTGAATTTCGGCCAGTAGTTCACCGAAAAGGGTGCGCAGTTTATCGTAGTCTTTGATATCGATGTAGGTTTTTCCGTCGCGCTTCTCAAGAACTACAACATTGTCGGCTTTTCCTTTTTGATACACCCAGGAAGCCACCAGGTGGCGGTTGCGCATGTGGTCTTCTTCGAGATTGTCGCCGGGATTTATGCGGCGGAGTTGCTGCACGAGGCCGTTGCGGAGGTAGTTGTCGTACTCGGCTTTGTAGGCGTCGGCGGTGGGCATGAGGCCCCATTCGACCAGTTTCGGGTCGGGCATGAAATAGAGGGCTACCAGGTCGGCGCGGCCTTCCTCGAGCGTGCTGGCGTACGTTTGAAGCGTGATGTTGGGCGTAGCAACACCAGGGTTGAGCTGGCCGCTGGCATGGCCGATCACTTCGTGGAGGGCAGTGTGCATTTTGCCGCAGGCTTCTCCGTATTGGTTGGCGCGTTCCACTTCCTCTGGGTCATTGGCAAATTCAGCAGTGGCCGCAGCGCCCCCAGCCTTGTTGTAGGCGTTTTCTATGTTGTTCAGGCTGATGGATTTGGAGCCGTAATCCGCGCGAATCCAGTCGGAGTTGGGCAGGTTGATGCCGATGGGTGTCGAGGGGGCTGCGTCGCCGCCTTCCATGGCCACATTGATCACACGGTAGGATACCCCCTGCACACTTTTTTTCTTGTGCGCTTCGGCAATGGTGCTGTTGTCTTCAAAATACTGCGCGTGTTTACTCACTATGGCCATTTTCTTCGTGGCATCCGGGTCGTTGTACTGCACAACGGCTTCCCAGTCGCCCTTGTAACCTTTGGGATCGTGGTACACTTCTGTAAAGCCGTTGATGAAATCAATGGTGCTGGTGGTGTCCTGCACCCAGGCAATGTTGTATTCATCAAACTTTTTCAGGTCGCCGGTTTTGTAATACTCGATGAGCAGGCCGATGGCTTTTTTCTGCTGATCGTTTTCGGCAAACGGGATGGCTTTTTCCAGGTGGGAGACAATTTTGTCAATAGCTGCGCCATACATGTTGCCTTCTCCGGCGCGCCAAACGATTTCGTAGGGTTCACCCCCTTCGCCGTTGCCAACCAGTTTTGAATTCAAACCAACCATGGGCGAATTTTCTCCGGCAGCTTTCTGCTGCATTTTGTAAAACTGATCGACCTCGTCGGCGGTGATGTTTTCGTAGAAATTAACCGCCGAAGCTTGCACGACGTCCACACCCTCGTCTTTGTTGACCCGTTTGGAAAGCACCGTGGGATCAAAAATAACCGGGGTCAATTTGGTGACAAGGGCGGCAGCATCTTCAGTCGCCGCGAGGGGTAGTGCATCTGCCTTGCTGTTGTTGACCAGTTCGGCAAAATATTCCCGGGAAAAGTCGGGCAAAAACTTTGTTTCGTTGTAATGGTGGTGGATGCCGCTGCTAAACCACACCCGCTTGGCATATACCTCGAAGGCTTTCCAGTCGGCCGAATTCCGGTCGCCACTGTAGGTTTCGTAGATCGCCTCGATGGTTTTGCGCACAGCGAGATTGTATTTGCAGTGCTGGTCGTAAATGATGTCCCGGCCGGCCAGGGCAGCTTCACTCAGGTGGTAAATAAATGTTTTTTGCCGCAGGCTAAGTTCGTCCCATCCGGGGAGCTCATAGCGCAGGATTTGCAGATCGGCAAAGGTGTCGAGCACCACCCGGTCATCGGCAGCGGGAGGTGCGGTGGTTTCGGTGTTTTGGCAGGAAAAAATAGCGGTGCCCCCTATCAAAATCAAGGCGAGCAGGTAGATTGTGTGTTTCATGCTTAGTGTTTTTTTATAAAGCTGTTTGGTTAGTGGTTTTCAACAATCAGCTGCATCAATTCCTCATGCAGTGATTTAATATTCTCGTCCACGGGATTGTCTTTTTCGCCCCAGACGATCCGGTTCATGGCGCCATCGTCCAGGATTTCCACAAACTGGTAGATATTTCCGGGATACATAAATTTTAGGTTGGCCAGGTCAAGTGTTTCAGCGCGTTCGAACAGTCGTTTTACTTTTTTTCGTTTGCAGGTGGCCAATTCCTGTGTTTCGGATTGGCGGGAAACGGATTTGAACAACTGGCCGTTTTCCAACAGCGTGTACGTCGTTTCAATCCCGGTAAATCCCCCGCCATTTCCAAAGCGCAGGTATTCGTCGGGGAGGTTGTCGGGGGTGTATTTTGTGGTTTTGCACTGACTAAAAACGGTAGCGGTGCAAAGCAGGGCAAGCAGGAGGTGGTTGAGTTTCATTTGCACATGATTGAATTGTGATTTGCAAATGTAAAAAATGCTTTTGCCGTAGTCCAAAAGAAACGGGCCATCCTGAACGATCAGAACGGCCCGTTGCCAAAATAGCTTCGAAAAACTACGCCGCGTGCGTGCTGTCCGGATCAGAAGGTAGCCAACGGTTTAGGTGCAGCCGCCAGGATTTCCGGGCTGGCCTGATCGGCAAATTTTTCAAAATTCGCGATAAAGGCATTGGCCAGCTGATTCGCCTTGGCATCGTAAGCATTTTTGTTTTCCCAGGTGTTGCGCGGATTGAGTATTTCTGACGGCACATCCGGGCAAGATGCGGGCATCATCAACCCGAACACGCGGTGCTCGCTGTATTCCACGGAATCCAGGGCGCCCCGCAACGCTGCGGTGATCATCGCGCGCGTGTACTTCAGTTTGATCCGGCTACCCACGCCGTATGAACCGCCGCTCCAGCCGGTATTGATCAGCCAAACGTTGGCTTTGCTTTCCCGCAGTTTTTTACCCAACAAATCGGCATAGCGGGTAGGGTGGAGGGGCAAAAACGGTGCGCCGAAGCAAGCGGAAAACGTGGTTTTCGGATCGGTGATCCCCACTTCCGTGCCGGCTACTTTGGCAGTGTAGCCACTCACAAAGTGAAACATGGCCTGTTCAGGGGTCAGTTTGCTGATCGGCGGAAGTACACCGAAGGCATCGCAAGTCAAAAAGAAAATATTCTTCGGACTTCCCGGTGCATTGCTGTCCGGAACGGCATTGGCAATGAAATGGATGGGATAGGAAACGCGGGTGTTTTCCGTAACGCTTCGATCGGCATAGTCGACCGTGCGCGTGCCTTCGTGAAAGGCAATATTTTCAAGAATAGCCCCGTGGCGGATCGCACGGTAGATATCAGGCTCTTTTTCCTCCGTCAGATCGATCACCTTGGCATAGCAGCCACCTTCGAAGTTGAAAACTTCGGAATCGCTCCAGGCATGTTCGTCGTCACCGATGAGAGGGCGGTTCGGGTCGGCGCTAAGGGTCGTTTTTCCGGTGCCGGACAAGCCGAAAAAGAGCGCAATGTCGCCTGCCTCGCCCAGGTTGGCCGAGCAGTGCATGGGCAGTGCATTGCCCCGGGTGGGCAACACAAAATTGATAGTGGAAAAGATCCCTTTTTTGATTTCGCCCGTATAGCCGGTGCCGCCGATGAGCAAGCGTTTTTTGCCGACATTCATAATGGCAAAATTACCCTGGCGGGTGCCATCCACGGCCGGGTCGGCTTCGAAGCCGGGCGCGCAGAGCACCGTCCAGCCCGGTTCGTTGGTAGCCAGCTCTTCGCGGCTTGGGCGGCGGAACATGTTGTAGGCAAACTGGTTGCTCCAGGGGTATTCCGTGATCACGCGGATGTGCATGTGGTACAGCGGGTCGGCGCTGGCATTGGCTTTTACATCGCGTACATAAATTTCTTTATCGCCCAGGTAGTTGCAAACCTTGTCCCACAACTGGTCGAATTTTCCGGAGTCGAAGGGCTTGTTCACCTTCCCCCAGTCGACGTCGTTTTTGGTTTGCTCGTCTTCGACGATAAATCTGTCTTCAGGTGAGCGGCCGGTGAAGGTGCCGGTGGAAATGGCCAGGGCGCCGCTATCGGCGAGTTGGCCCATTCCTTTGATAATGGAATGTTCGATTAATTCTTCGGGGCTAAGATTCCAAAATGCGGTTTTGAACCCCTTCAGCCCGATGGTCTCGAGTGAGGCGGCAGGGTTCCGAAATCCAACTTCCTGCATGTGATTTGTTTTAAAATTGGTTAGGCAATGGTTGAGCGTGGTGTGGCAGGGCAGCCATTCAGGGTGAAACCGAAAGGTGAATTCCGTGGGAATTTGGTTTTGGTTGGTATCCACGGGTGCCTTTCGGGCGTACCTGAATTCTTTTACGAAGTGCAAAGATACGCCAGCGCGTGGCATCTACAGCCAGCTCCGGATGTTTTTTGACAATTGGCGTCCGGATGTTTTGCAGGAGAATGTTTTGACATTTGGGGTGTTTGCGCACTGGCCGGGGAGTTTGCCCCAGCCAGTGTGTTTTTTGTCAAAATAAAATTCTAAGGTGTGGGCAAGTTTTACAAATCAAAATTTGGCGAGAGTTGCTCGATATCGCGGGCGTAAAACTCGTTAATGATCCGTACGACTTCCTCTACATCGTCGGTGATGTGAAACAGGTCGAGGTCTTCCGCATTGATGTTGTGGTGCCGCCCGAGCATGACTTCCACTACCCAGTCTTTCAGCCCGGTCCAAAATTCACTGCCCATCAAAACGATCGGCAGTGGCGTGATCTTTTTGGTTTGCACCAGGGTGAGCACTTCAAACAACTCGTCGAGCGTGCCGAAGCCACCGGGCATGACCACAAAAGCCTGGGCATATTTGACGAACATCACTTTGCGCACAAAAAAGTAGCGGTGTTTAAGGTTGAGCGCCGGGGCAATGAAGGGGTTGTGGCTTTGCTCGAATGGCAGGTCGATGTTAAGCCCCACCGAAGTGCCGCTTTGCATCCATGCGCCTTTGTTGCCGGCTTCCATCACCCCCGGGCCACCACCGGTGATTATCCCATAGCCTTCGTCGGACAGGCGGGCGGCAACTTTGGTGGCCAGGTCGTAGTACAGGGTGCCTGGTTTGGTGCGCGCCGAACCGAAGATGGACACACAAGGTCCCACCTGATTCAGCACCTCAAAACCATCCACAAATTCGGCCATAACTTTGAACATCGTCCAGGCATTTTCTCCCCGGAGTTTGTTCCACTTTTTCATTTTACTGGGCGATTCTACGCCATTGCTATCTTTAACTACCTTAGCGAGATCTGTTTCTTTTTCTTTATTTTCCATTTTAGTCAGATTATAGTCAGGACAAAAAAGCCTGCCGGGTTGACGGCAGGCTTGCGCTGGGCGGAACCGCAAAGTTTTCCTAAAAATAGCCGGAAAAGCAAGTTTTTAGCCGAATTTATCGGGTTGTGAGCGGATTTGGGTCGAATCGATGTTGCTCAGATTTTGGCAATTGCCCGGGCGCTTTTACCTTACGGAAAATTAAAACTGGACGATATGCATTACACTGTTCGCAGTACGGGTCTCAGCCTGTTCACTTTGGTTTTCATGCTGACGGCGCTGCTGCACCTTGCCTGCACCCGGGGGCAGGAGCAACAAGGCGGGAAGGCGGATGCCGAGGCTTTCACGGCCACGCTCCAAAAACACCTCGACGCGGTATCCAACAAGGACCTTCCAAGCCTGGAAAGTACCCTGTCGCCCGACGGCAACATGCAACTTATTTTGCCCAACCGGGAAATCACCAACACGGTAACCGAATTCGTGGATATGCACCGGGACTGGTTTCAAGACACCAGTTGGACGTTTGCCACAAAAATTTTGAATACCGAAATCGGAACGTCCATTGGCAACGCGACAACGGAAATCGTGTACCGCGAGCCCAACCGGAACGGGAAACCTTACTTCAACCGAATGGCGGTGAGCTATACCCTCAAAAAATCGAAAAACCGCTGGTATGTGGTGAAAGATCATGCCTGTTCGCTGGAAAAATCGGCGGATTAAACGCAGTCTGTCAATTTGTCGCCGCATCGACATTTTTGTGAACTATAAGGTAAGGTGCATACACCAGCGGCATAGACACTGGTTAATCCGTATGCATCTTAACTCGTTATTCAATCCAAAACCAATATGGAGAAACCTTTCCAACTCTGTTCCTTCGATACCCTGCCTGAAAAATCACCTACGTACCAACAGGTCAACGGGCTCGATCTGGTAGTCATTCGCTATGAGAGCCAGGTTTCGGTACTTTACGGTCGCTGCCTGCATCGCGGCGCGCTCATGGCCGACGGGCACATCGATGGCCATAACCTGATCTGTGGGGTGCACGGTTGGGACTACCGCTACGATACCGGCATCAGTGAATACAATAATTCGGAGGCACTCCACAAATTCACGGCAATCCTTGAAAACGGCGCCGTCTGGATCGATGAGGCCGAGGTGGATGCCTACCTGCAGGAACATCCCCAGCCGTTCAACCGCGATGTTTACCTGGGCCAATACGCTGATACTCATCCGGAGAACACCGAGCCCTACACGCGCCAGATCAGGGAACTCGCACAAAACGGCCTGAAAAATATCGGCCACCACGGTTTTTCCGAAGCCATGGGTGTCGACCGGAATACCTTGCCCAAATGGGAAGATATCCAGTTCCTGCCCGCTCAAATGTGGAAAAAACCTTTGCTGGATGATGCGCCGGTGCAAACCAAAACCATCATCGGGCCCAATGCCAAAAAACCGCTCGAACTTGCCATCCCGCTCTTTGTGTCCGACATGAGTTTTGGGGCGCTTTCCCGGGAAGCAAAGATTGCCCTGTCCATGGGCGCTGAAATGGCCCACACCGGAATATGCTCGGGCGAAGGTGGTGTGCTGCCCGCCGAACAGGAGCAAAACAGCCACTATTTTTATGAATTGGCCTCCGCCAAATTCGGCTTCAGCTGGGAGCGGGTGGAAGCTGCGCAAGCCTTCCATTTTAAAGGCGGGCAGGGCGCTAAAACCGGAACCGGCGGCCACCTGCCGGGCAACAAAGTGGTGGGTGAGATCGCCCGGGTGCGTCAGCTGCCCGAAGGCGAGCCCGCGATCAGCCCGGCGACGTTTACCGATTTGAAAACCGTCGCCGACTTTCGCGATTTCGCACAGGAGGTGCGCGAACGTACCGGCGGTATTCCCATTGGTTTCAAATTGGCCGCCGCACATATTGAAAAAGACATCGACTTCGCTCTCGAAGCCGGCGCTGACTATATTATTCTCGACGGACGCGGTGGCGGCACCGGCGCCGCGCCCACAGTGCTGCGCAACAACATCAATGTGCCAACCATTCCTGCACTGGCTCGCGCGCGCAAACACCTCGATGCGTTGGGTCGCAAAGACGTTACCCTGGTCATTACCGGCGGCCTGCGCATTGCCGAAGATTTTGCCAAAGCACTCATGTTGGGCGCCGATGCGGTAGCGGTGGCCAACTCCGCGCTTCAGGCCATCGGTTGCCTGGGCATGCGCGCCTGCAACACCAACAATTGCCCGGTAGGTATTGCCACACAAAAAAACCACCTGCGCCAACGCCTGATTATTGAAGCCAGCGCACAACAGCTTAAGAACTTTTTTGAAGCGACTACCGATCTGATGAAAGTGATCGCCCGCGCCTGCGGACACGATGATTTTGCCCAATTCAATCCCGATGACCTGAGCACGTTTAACCGGGATATGCACCACCTGACGGGTATTCGCTATGCCGGGGTTTTTAAATAAAATTCTCCTGTTTGCTGTTTGGGAGGATAACCCGGAGACAGTTTTCGCCTGGGTTTATTTTTCCCGCCAGATCACCCCGCCAAAACGGTCGATGTACTGCCATTTTCCCTCGTGGATGGTTAGGGCGAGGCCGTCGCGGAAAGGCGTGGCTGCGTCGTAGGCAGGCGGAATGGAAAATTTGCCGTCGGTGTCGATGTAGCCCCAGCGGCTGTCGCTGCGAACCTGCGCCAGACCGTCCGAAAATACCCCGGCGTCTTCAAATTTGGGCATGATGACCAGTTTCCCGGCTTTGTCGATATACCCGTAGGCGCCATTGATCTCCACCAGGGCAAGCCCCTCGCCGTAGTCGCCGGCCAGGTCGAACATCGGTTCCACGGCAATGTCGCCCTGCTGGTTCACGAAGCCGTACTTGCCGTCCCGGAACGCCAGGGCCATCCCGTCGAAAAACTCCCCGTGGCTATGCCCTTTCACAAATTCAAACTGCGGCGCCACGCGTTCCCGGCCATCCCGGTCGACCAAGCCCCAGCGATTGTCGCGCAACACAACAGCCACCGTTCCTTCAAAAGGCCGGCAGGCATCCCATGCCGGCGCAATGGCAAACTGACCGTCGGAACCAATAAATCCACATTTTCCGTCGATGCCGGCTGGAGCAAGTCCGCCGCGAAAAGCACCTCCGGAAGTGTAGGCCGGCTTGAGCACAAATTTGCCTTCCGGATTGATGAATCCCGCTTTGCCGTTGAACTGGACAGCGGCCAGGCCTTCGGAAAAATTGTCTGCCGAATCGAAATGCACCGGGATGGGTTCATCGCCGCGTTCGTCGATATATCCCCATTGGCGCACGACCTGCACCCGGGCGCGGCCTTCCTCAAACGGGCCTACCTGACGATACATTCGTTTCAGCAGCAACCGGCCAAGGGTATCCATAGGTACCCACTGGTCGTTGATACGCGCACGCGCGAAGCCATTGTGAAAGTCGCCGACATCCAGGTATTGTGGCTCGATGACAACTTCACCGATCGCATTCATGAAGCCGAAAAAGCCGTTTTGCCGGATTTTGAAAAGTGCCTGGTGCATGGGTGTTTTGTACTTACAGCGCCAAAATTACAATTTCAGGCGTAGCGATTGTTTAAAGTGTTGCACTCTTTGGCAGGAAAGTGCGCACTACATCTACTCAAAAAGCCGGCCAAGGGCTAAACACAATGGCCGGATGGCTCAAATGGCTGCGGCAAACGAGTACAGGCGCCGCATATTTGTGGTACAAACCAAGTGAATATTAAGTGCCAGGTGAAAACGGATTCCCCAATAACCTCAAAACCATTTAGACGTATTGTTTTCTTAAGCCAATGAGCCGTCCGTAAGGAACGGCTCATTTTTTTTGTGTACTTATGCAACGCAGCAAGCGTTGAAAATGGAATCAAAAACTCAAGTACCGGAAAAGCCCCGCTGTGTCAGCTGCGGTGCCAAACTGCGCGGGAAATTTTGCCACAAATGCGGCGAAAAACGCCTGCGTCGGAGCGATCTGGCGCTCTCCGGTTTCTTTAAACTGGTTTTTGAAAAATTTACCCACCTCGATTCCCGCTTCCTTCGTTCTTTGTATTTCCTCGTAATTCGTCCGGGTTTTCTAACGGCAGAATACCTGCGCGGACGGCGAAAAATGTATGCCAAGCCCATTTCGCTGTTTTTTATCATCAACCTGATTTATTTCGTAACCATCGGGTTTAACAATTTTCGCACCTACGAAAATCCGTTGGAATCCCAACTCCGCAATCCCTATGGCCCGGTGGTGGAGCAAATGCTGGATGCGCGTTTTACCGGACAACCGGAAAGTGCCCGGCAGGATTTTGAACAGCGTTTTGACCAAAAAAACCACACGCTTGCCAAGGCAATGCTGCTTCTACTGGTGCCCATGCTGGCCCTGGTGATCTGGCTACTGTACCCCGGGTATTACTATGGCGAACATCTGGTCACGGCTTTGCATTTTCAGGCACTGATGCTGATCCAGAATATGGTTTTAGGTATCATCCTGGGTGGAGGGATATCTACACTGCTGCCTGGCA
Organism: Lewinellaceae bacterium; assembly: GCA_020636075.1. GTDB lineage: Bacteria > Bacteroidota > Bacteroidia > Chitinophagales > Saprospiraceae > M3007. The sequence continues at coordinate 137,983 of JACJYO010000008.1, forward strand.
TTGCCATTGACCGGCATTTTATGGCTGAGGTTGGCGAGCCAATACTTTGGGTGTGTTTTTTGGCCTTTTTTACCTTCGAGCAGGTTTATCCGCGGGAGCGGAATACGGCAATCTGGCGTGCACTCGGCTTTGCCTTGTTCTGGCTTCCAGTGCTTATCGGGTACCGGTTTTTGGTTTTTCTGGTTACGTTTTATACTGCCTGATTTCCCACCGCTGAAGCGGTGGGCTGAGAACCAGACACTGAGTTAACTAATGCTGTTCCCGATCCCGATCACTTCCGCAAAAACCCCGGCAGCGGTCACTTCGGCGCCGGCACCAGGCCCGCGTACCACCAGCGGGCGTTCGTGGTAGCGGGCGGTGCTGAACACCACCATATTGTCGCTGCCATCGAGGAAGTAAAACGGGTGCTCCGGACCGAAAGGTTGAAGGCTGATAGTTGCCTTTCCGTCTTCCAATTTTGCTACGAAACGAAGCACCTGCCCAGCCGCGGCAGCTTTGGCGCGCTGTTTTTCAAAATTAGCGTCGTGCTTTTCCAGGGCATCAAAAAAGGCATCCACCCCGGGGGCATCCAGGCAGGCCTGTGGCAAAATCGGCGTCAGCTGTACATCGCTGGCTTCCAGCGGCAGTCCGGTTTCGCGCGCCAGGATGAGGAGCTTGCGGCGCACATCGGCCCCGGAAAGGTCATCGCGCGGGTCAGGTTCTGTGAGGCCCTTGGCCATGGCTGTCCGGACAACCTCCGAAAACCGTGTTTTTTCCGAAAAATTATTAAAAATGTACGACAGCGTGCCCGAGAGGATCCCCTCGATTTTCACGATACGGTCGCCCGACTGGATGAGGTCGTTGAGGGTGCTGATGATGGGCAGGCCGGCGCCGACGTTGGTTTCATAGCGCCAGAGTACCCCGCGTTTTTCTGCCAGGCTTTTCAGGCGCTGGTAGTGCAGGTAGGGGGAGGAGGCAGCCAGCTTGTTGGGTGTGCTGATCGAAATGCTGGCATCGAGGATCTGTTCGTAAAAACCACTGACTTCCTCGGAGGCAGTATTGTCGAGAAAAATCGCATTGGGGAGGTTCATCGCCTTCATTTGTGCGACAAAGCGCGGCAGCGAAAAACTGTCGGCTTTGCCTTCCAGATTAGTTTTCCAGTTTTTCAAATCAATACCGCCTTCGGCAAACAACATCTTCCGGCTGTTGGCCAGTCCCGCGATTTTGATCTCAAGCCCGCGTTTTTCCCGGAGAAATTCGGCTTGCTGCTGAATTTGCTCCAGCAAGGTGCCGCCGATGAGGCCCACGCCCACGATAAACAGGTGCATGGTTTTGGTTTCGGAGAGAAAAAAGGCCTCGTGGATGGCGTTGAGGGCTTTGGTTTCATCGTTTGCCGGCACAACAACGGAAATATTCAACTCGCTGGAACCCTGGGCAATGGCGACCACGTTGATGCCGTTTTTCCCCAATGCCTGAAACAAGCGCCCGGATATACCAGGCAGGTAACGCATACCTTCGCCAACGATGGCGACCACCGAGAGGTCGCGTTCGATTTTCAGCGGTTCAACCAGCCCCTCGCGAAGTTCGAAGGCAAATTCCTTTTCGGCAGCCTTTTTTGCGAGCGCTGCATGTGCCGGTGAAATGGCAAACGTAATACTGCTTTCGCTGGAGCCCTGGGTGATGATCACCACATTGACTCCTGCCCGGGCCATGGCGCCAAACAAACGCGCCGCGATGCCCGGCACACCAAACAAACCGCCCCCCTGCAAGGTGAGCAGGCAGATTTGGTTGATGCTGGAAATACCCTTGACCGGATGTGCTTTTTCGTCAGCGTGGGTGCTGACCACTGTTCCCGGGAAGCCGGGGTTGAATGTGTTTTTGATCACCAACGGGATATCCAGGTCCAATGCCGGCAATATGGTCGGCGGGTAGATCACCTTGGCGCCGAAGTGACTCATTTCCATCGCTTCCCGAAAGGTCATCGACGGCAGGGTGAACGCTTTTTTTACCCGGCGAGGGTCCGCGGTAAGCACCCCGTCCACATCAGTCCAGATCTCGATGGCTTCGGCGTGCAGGGCTGCCCCGATGATTGCAGCGCTATAGTCGGAGCCGCCACGGCCCAGGGTGGTTGTCAAGTCGTCGGGGGTGCTGCCGATAAAGCCGGTGATGACCTGTACCTGCGGGTGGGCTTCAAAATGCGTGCGGATGCGCGGGTTGGTTTCGTCAAAATCGACCTTGGCGGCGCCAAACTGATCGTCGGTGCGGATCACAGTGCGGGCATCGAGAAATTGGGCCGGGATACCCGCCTGCTGAAGTGCATGCGCGATGATAAAAGCGGCATTGCGTTCGCCGAAGCTCACCACAAAGTCGAGTGATCGTGCCGACACCTCGTGCAACAAAAAAATACCCTGCAAGACATTGCCCAAGGCTTCAAAATTGGCTTCGATATGCTGAGTGGGGGCTGTCCGGTTTGCCGGTTCCAGCAGTTGATCAATGGCTTCCAGATGGCGCGCCCGTACCTGGTCGAGTAATTCGCGGTAGCCCGCATCGCCGGTGCCGGCGCGGTTAGCCAGTTCGATCAGGGTATCGGTTACTTTGGAAAAGGCAGAAAAAACAACAGCAAAGCGTTCGCCGCGGTGGTAATAGTCGCGCAGGATTTGCACAACTTGTTTTATTGCATCGGGGGTGCCGACGGAGGTGCCGCCAAATTTGAGGATGCGCATGAATAGATTGAAATTTTGAAATTGGGCGGCAAAAGTCGGGGAATTTGATGGTTTGATTTAGGATTCTTTAGTTTTTTAACGCCGAATCAAGAGCGCATACTAAAATGTGTCTGGTCAAAAAAAAACGCGCAGGAGAACAACTGAGGGAGGGATAAAGTCCTTCCCGTTGCTGTTCTCCCACGCGTATTCGTTTTTCAAAAAAGGCTGTGCAGGAAGGACTCGAACCTTCACGGGGCAGTTAGCCCCGGCCAAAGCCGGGATTTATGCTGGAACCCCCACCCCCGAGACAGGAGGGCATGGCTGCCTGATTTCATCACCGCACAGTGTCGTTGGTGGAAGCAGATACACAGCAGGCGACAACGCCAACTTTAGTATAGACTTCCTGCTTTTAAAGAACTGATTTGCTTTCGCATCTTGTTAGGACAAAGGTAAATGCATGGCTTCTTTTATTGCAAATTATTTATTGAATAAAATAAAAATTTACGCTATCGTCAAAATATTAAATGAATTAACATTTTTATTTCAATTTAAAGTCTTCAAATTCCAAAATCATTTTCAACTTGTTAATGCACCAGTTCTAAAAATTTCCGAATGCCTGTTTAACAGCTCCGCAGATGAATGGGAATTTGCCGGATAGCGTTCGGCAATTGCTGGCACGCTGATCAAATTAGGTGAAGCCCTGAACATTTTCCGATATTTAGCCTTTCAGGAAAGTAGCCGTTATGACACACTACATGGATGCTTTTGTCGACAATTTGCGTACCCGCCTGGCCGGCCCTTTGCCGGGGCAGTCTGCGCAGTATAAAATGGCCAGTTTGCGGCGCTTGCAAGAATTGGAGCCGCACCCTGCCCCGCCTGTCGATGCAAAGGTGGCCTGTGTGTTGAATTTACTTTACCAGCAAAATCAACAATGGTATACGGTCCTGATTCAGCGTACGGCAAACCCGCGCGACCGGCATGGTGGTCAGGTGAGTTTTCCGGGCGGGCGCTGGGAAGACTCGGATGGGGCATTGGCCAACGTGGCGCTGCGCGAAACAGAAGAAGAGGTAGGCGTGCCTGCCCAACAGGTGGAAATACTTGGCCAACTTACCGAATTGTATATCCCGGTCAGCAATTTCCTGGTGCATCCGTTTGTGGGGCTGCTGCATGGCCCGGCCCGGTTCGTGCCGCAAGCCGGTGAGGTAGAAGCCGTGCTGACGCCTCCACTGGCAGCCTTTCAACAACCGGGCAACCGGAAAACAACCGATATTAAAATAAACCAGGCTATTGCCCTGAAAAATGTACCTTATTTTGATGTGGAAGGCCGTATCGTATGGGGCGCCACAGCAATGATCATGAATGAGTTTCTGGAATTACTGGACTAAAGTTTTTGGCGCTGCCTATATTATTCGGTGTCTTCCGGAACGTTTCTACTAAAATTTAACGTTTCCTCTGTATGCTACGCACCCTTTTTCCCCTGATAACCATCCTGATGGCGCACGCCCTTTTTGCGCAAGAACCCGATGAAAAACTGAAAGGCCTGCTCTGGGAAGTTTCCGGCAACGGAATAGCCCAAAAAGGCTTTCTCTACGGCACCATGCATGTGCCTGAAAAACTGGCCTTCAACCTCAGCGACTCCTTTTTTATCGCACTCCGTCAAGTCGATATGGTGGCACTTGAAACGGATCACGATCAGTGGCAAGAATTCACCGAAATGCTGGAAGGCCGGGAGCGTGAGCTGTTCAACCCCGGCGGTTATGGTGGCTACGGCTATCGCCGCGCCAGTGCCCAACCCAATTTGTACGAGGCCCAGTTCCAGTTTGCCCCCCCAACCAACGACTTGCTCGGGGCTATGCTATCGGCCAAGCCGCGCATGACCAATGAGTTTTTGTATCGCTCCAACCAATACCGGCAGGACTACGAGGAAGATACCTACCTCGACCTGTTTATTTTTCAGGCCGGCCGGAAACTTGGCAAAACCGTGATTGGCCTCGAAACGCTCGAAGGCAGCTACGAGGCGCTGGTGCGTGCCCAATTTCCCGATGACGACGACGAAAAAACCGACAGACGGTATTATCCCGGTCAATACTCCCGCCAAACCCTGGAAGATGCCTACCGCGACCAGGACTTGTCGCTGATGGATTCGCTGAATAAAATGTCCCAACCGGGCAAAAACTTTCAGCGCTGGATGCTCGATGAACGCAACCTGGTAATGGTTAACCGAATCGACTCCATCCTGCAGTCCGGCACTTCCCTGTTTTCGGCCGTTGGTGCTGCCCACCTGCCCGGCGACAGTGGCTTGATCCTGCAATTGCGCCAGCGCGGTTATACCGTGCGCCCGGTGCAGTTTACCTCCGAACATTTCAAGCGCGAAAAAGAAGCCATTGAAGCGCTGCGCTATCCCGTTGTGTTAACACAACAATGGGCTGCCGACTCAACCTGGTCGGTAGATGCGCCCGGGAAATTCTATCAAACGGTGGACGGTATGGGCCTGGAGCAGCAGCTCTGCGCCGATATGAGTAATGGTGCGTACTACGCCGTTTACCGGGTGCATACTTATGGCATGTGGAGCGGCCAGCCACCGGAATATATTGCCGAACGCATCGACAGCCTGATCTACGAAAAAACTCCGGGTAAAATACAGGAGCGCAAGCGCTTCACCCAGCCTTTCCCGGGGCACGAGATCACTACCCGTACCCGTCGGGGCGACATTATTCGGTACAAGATTTTTGCTACGCCTATGGAGGTCCTGGTTTTTGCCGCAGGCGGAAACCAGGATTATGCAGCGGGCTCTGAAGGCTCTCGGTTTATCAACAGCATTCAGGTGTATGGCCAGCACCTCGGAGGCAGCAAACAAACAACAACGATCCAACCGCCGCATGGCGGATTTACGGTGGAGTTGCCTGCTCCGCCGGTAGTTAACACCACGCTCGATAAAAAAGCCGACCGGTATTTGGTGGCTGCGTTGAACCCCGTCGACAGCGCTTTTTGCATGCTTTACCGGGCCAGCTATCACGACTGGGACTACATCGAAGAGGACACGTTTGAACTGAATATCATTGGTGAAAACATTGCCGGGCAATTTACCAAAGCCACACCGGAAAGTGCCCTGGTAGCCTCAGCGCCATATCCAACCCAGGATGTTTCGTTTCGCTCGGACCGCGACAGCGCCTATTACTATTTGCGTCTGATTGTTGATGGCCCGCACTATTACCTGCTTGCCTGCCGAAAACCTAAGCCCGGTGCGCCGCGTGCATTTTTTAATTCATTTGCGATTAAACCAAATACATACCCTAATGGGTGGGAACAACTGCGCGACAGCAGTTTGTTGTTTGAGGCTACGGTGCCGAAAGCAGCCTTGAAACCACCGGCGCCTTTTGTGGAAAAACTGCAACGCATCATTCAGGAAGGGTTTAAAAAAAGCAAACGGAACGGTGGAAACTATTATGAGACTGCGATTCAAAACCAGTACCGGCTTCTGGATGCTCCGTTGCAGGACGAAGCAGTTTCCATAACCAGCCAATACCTGCAGGGATCGTCGTTGGCCAATACGTTGGATTCGTTTCAACTGTCTATCGCCAACCGGGTAACTGACCGGGATAAAATGGCCATTCGTGAAAAATCCTGGGAATTTCTCAACGACAGCCTGCTGGTTGGCCAGTTCCTGATCGAGGACACCAACAGCACGCGTGGGATCCGGGTCAAGGTGCTGCTCACTCCGGGGCGTCTGTATACGATTTCAGCCACCGTTCAGTTGGACCAACCGGATGGAATTTTTATCGATCGCTTTTTCGACAGTTTTGCGCCCACCGACACGACAAAAGGCCAGTTGCCTTTTGGCCGGCGGGACCTTGTTTTTTTACAGGAAATTTATTCTTCGGACAGCCTGACCCGCGAAAAGGCATTGGAGCGTTTGGAGAATCCGTGGATCAGCAACTTGAAAGACCAGGATTTTCAATCCTTTCGCAGGGCGATCGATCATCCAAAATTTGGAACACTGAAATACTGGTCGCGTAAGCGGCTGTTGCAGGCGTTGAACAATTTCAATTCTGAAACTGCGCTGGAGTATGTGTTAAGCCTCTGCCGCCGCTACCCCGATTCGTTGCGGTATCGCCAGACATTACTGGGCGTATTGGCGCAAATGCAGTCGCGTCCGGCCCAAAAAGCCCTGCTCGGTTTGCTGGGGCAAGACAACCTGTATGTAACCGGTACTACCATCTCAATCATTTTCGAAGCGCTGAACGATACGCTGGAACTCGCGGCCCGCGACCTGCCGCAAATTCTGAAACTGGCTGAACGGGAGGAGTACCGCGAGCCGGCAATTAACCTGTTGGCGCAGGCAGTTGCTCAAGATTTGGTAAAACCCAGAATGTACCGCCGCATGCGACCCGAATTGCTGAAAGAAGCCTACCGGGGGCTCGGTCGCCAGCAATACCAACAAGAACTCAAACAAGACCAACAGGACTCCGACCGGTACATGGGAGACGACTATGAGCCCGGCTACGGTTATGGCGCCAATGAGGCGGGCAATGATTCCGACCTGGAGCGCAACATGCAGTTGCTGGCGCCCTTTCTGGGCAAAGACAAGTCGGTGCAGGCGCTGTTTAACGCCGCCGCCCAGTCGCCGGATAAAGAAACGCAGGTGACCGCCTTAAGCCTCATGCTACAGCAACAACTCCCGGTGCGCGCTAAAAAATTACAGGCCTTTGCCAACGACGACCGTACGCGGTACATGCTGTACAGGCACCTGGCTTCCGCAAATCAGTTGGAGCCATACCTGTCTATGTTTGCGGATACGGTGGCCCTGGTACGCTCTATTTTGTTTGAAGAACTGGACCAGCACTCCGAATACGACAACAGCACCCAAGGCATTGACTCGGTGCGATTTGTAAGTCAGCATCGGACGGTGCGTTACAACAACAGCCCTGCGCTGGTATTTTTCTTTGATGTCAAAATGAAAAAAGAGCAGGAATGGCAGTTGGCCTATGTAAATGTGCATCTCGGCACCGAGCGCTTTGGCTACACCGACAAATCGCCAGGCAAAGGTTACGACGAAAACTATTGGAAACGCCCGCAGGTACGGCTGTTGGCACACTTGCCCGACAGTGAAAAAGCGGAGTACATCCGAAAATCTGTTGGTGAGATACGTTTTGCCAATCGGGAGCGGTACCGCGGTTGGGGCGGCGGCGGTGGCGATTATATGTTTGAAGAGTGAAATAAAGTCAAAATGTAAACATGAGTCGTCCCGAATTTTCTGGGGCGACTCATGTTTTTATTTAACGAATTGATAAACAAAGGTGTAGATCGGCCTTATGCAAATCCTCCCGTCCTGCGGCGGGACGAAATCGGAGGCGGTTTTTAGCAATCCGCCGCGGCGGATGAGCGACGACGAAGGAGGAGCGAGTTGGGTTTTCCCCGCCATTAGCGGGGCGGAGATTTCAGGCAAAATCGTTGGATTTGCATACAGCCTTGATTTTTTTGGTTCTTTTTGCATCAAGGCAAAAAGAACACAATGCGTTGATATGCAATATTTTAAATTGTTTTTTTACAATAAAAAATCCCGAATTTTTCTATTTTGAAAATTCGGGATGACGCATGTTTGGCTTTCTCACCGCCCCCCCTCAAACTCATCTCCAAAACCTGCATCCGGCTTTTTCCCTGCCGGTTTGACGCGGGTTGCCGGCCCGCTTTTGTCGCCATCGAGCGGCAGCTGGTCGTTGTAGATGTCCGGCGCAAAATCTTCCTCATCACCGGCGGGCAAAGATTCATCCAGGTATTTGGAACAGTCGATTTCGATGTTCAGGTCGCCGGGCGGGCGTTCGAAACGGGCATTGTAATCGTAGCCGGCGCTTTTGTCGCTTTCCAGGCGTTTCAGGAAATCGGCGAAGATCGGGCGGGCCATGCGGGAGCCCTGGCCGTCTGTCAGGCTGAGAAAGCGGATCCAGCGGTCGTCGCCGCCTACCCAGGTCCCTACGACCAGGCGGGGCGTTACGCCCATAAACCAGCCGTCGGAGTAGTCGTTGGTGGTGCCGGTTTTGCCACCCACTTCGCTTTTCAGGTCGCGAATACCGGGTGCGCCGAGGAGGTTGTATTTCAGCATTTCCAGCATCACGTAATCTACGTTGGCTGGCAGGGCAGGGTGCTCTTCGGGTTGTGAGCGGTAGATCACCCTGCCGTAGCGGTCTTCGATTTTTTTAATGACAAAAGGTCGCGAATACAGGCCCTTGTTGGCAAACGTTGCATATGCGGCAGTCATTTCCCAAACGGTCAGGTCGGCAGCGCCGAGGCAAATGGAGGGCTGCTTGGGAATGCGGAATTGACCGTCGGGTCGCCGGATCGTGGAATCGACGCCCATGTTGTTGAGCAGGCCGCGCACGGGTTCGGGGCTACCCATTTGTTTCATCAGGTAGGCACTCACGGAGTTGACGGAGCCTTTCAGCGCCTGTTTGAGCGTCAGGAGTTGGCCGGAATAGGTGCCAGTGGAGTTTTTAGGCGTCCAGTCGGCTATTGTCGTAAAATTTTGATAATGCGCCGGGATAGTCACCGCCAAATCGTATACCTGAAAACAGGGACTGATACTTTGCTGGGCAATGGCTGTGGCGTACACGAATGGTTTAAAGGTAGAGCCGACCTGCCGCATGGTGCGCACGTGGTCGAATTTGAAATGTTTGAAATTGATGCCGCCCACCCAGGCCTTTACCTCGCTGGTTGTAGGGTCGACAGCCAGCATGCCTGTTTGCAAAAACATGCGGTGGTAGCGCAGGCTGTCGTAGGGCGACATGACGGTATCTTTCTCATGCCTGGAGTTTTCCCAGGTAAACACCGTCATGGGCACTTTGGCCTGAAATTGGGCCATAACATCTTTTTGCAGGGCATTCCATTGGCGTTTGATCTCGGGCCAGTCGCGGCTGCGCATGATCTCCCGGTAGGCGGCGGCCATTTCGGGTGTGGTCCAGCCTTTTGCTACGAATTCGCTAATGGTTTTGCCGTCTTTTTCCTCTGCCATCATACGCTGGATATCGGCGTCGCGCAGTTCAAACTCATATGTTTCCTGGATGCGGTCACTCAACACGCCGAGGTATTTAGGCCAGAGCAGTTGGTAGCGATCGCCGGCCCGGATTTGTCTCCAAAGTTCATTTTTGCGCAGTTCTATCTCTTCAGGCTTGGTGTCGCGGCTCCGGTAAGTCCAGGGGTCGCGGTTGCGCCAGACCTGGAAAAAGCGTTTTTGGTTAACTTGCATATGCTCCATCATGGCTGCTTCCGCATGGCGCTGGAACGCCGGATCGATGGTGGTATAAATGCGCAGCCCGTCGCGATCGATATCATATTTGGCGCCGTTGGATTTCCGGGCATTGGGCGAGTCGAGAATTTCATCCACGTCTTTTTTGAGCTCGGCGCAGAGGTAAGGGGCTGTGTCGTCGGAGAAAGTCACTTTTTTGAAACGGCTCATGTCGAGCGGGAGCACCTTCAGGCTGTCGTATTGGGTTTCGGTGAGGTAGCCGTTGCGCCACATTTGGTAAAGCACGACCATACGCCGCCGTATGCAGCGTTCGGGGTAGGTGTTGGGGTTGTACCGCGAGGGGTTTTGCAACATACCCACCAGTGTGGCCGCTTCCTCGGTTTTCAATTTATCCTGGGTAGTGCCGAAATATACCTCTGCGGCGGCGCGGATGCCATAGGCGTTGTTTACAAATTCCACCTGATTGAGGTACATGGCGATTATTTCCTCCTTCGTGTAGCTTTTTTCAATCTTGATCGCAGTAATCCACTCGCGTAGTTTTTGATAAATAAGCGCCAACGTGCGCTCGACCTTGTTCATCCCTGAAAAATTCCGGTCGGAGTACAGATTTTTTGCCAGCTGTTGTGTAATGGTGGAACCGCCGCCGGCGCTCTGGTCGCGCAGAAAAATGGTGCGTACCAGTACCCGCGCCACCGCTGTGGCATCTACGCCGCTATGATCCCGGAAGCGTTCGTCTTCGGTGGCGATCAGTGCTTTTACCAGGTTTGGACTCAGTTCTTCGTACGTTACCGGTACCCGGTTTTCGATGAAATACCGGCCCAGCACCTCGCCATTGTTGGCCAATACTTCACTGGCCAGTGCGGAATTGGGGTTTTCCAACTCGCGAAACGATGGAATAGCACTAAAACTAATGCCTAAAAACAGCGCAATTCCCGCAGCAATACCCAAAATAGACAGGCGCCATACCCAGCGAATAATTTTCCGGTACATGGGCATGCGTTTTTGCTGGAGCGCAGCTTTTATGGAAATGAGGTGTTGCGGTTCAGGCATAGGATCGGGAAGTTGAAATATTGGGATACTGAACGGTAAAAGGCTGGTTTTATCGTACAAATGTAGGTAAAATAAATTGTGTCGTTTTTGGGGGAATAGTTGAAATTTAGCCCGTTCGTTATGGCCACGATACTCTACCCGCTTCTTGCACTCGCCCTTGCGCTGGCTTATTTTGCGGTGCAGTTTTGCTACCGCAGGGGCTGGCGCCGACTGCCTGCCTGGACGATCCCGCCCGGTTGGAATCCCGGCACTCGTGTTTCCGTGGTTTTACCTGCCCGCAATGAAGCTGCCAATATCATTGCCTGTCTCCAGTCCATTGTTTCGGGGACCTACCCGGCAGATTTACTGGAAATTCTTGTGGTCGACGATCATTCGGAAGATGACACTGCTGCCCGCGTCCGGGAATTTGCCGTGCAATCGCCCGTTAGCATCCGGCTTTTGGCCTTATCCGACACAGGTGTTTTTGGCAAAAAAAAAGCCATTGAACAGGCTGTCGCAGCAGCCCGCGGTACGCTTCTCGCAACCACCGACGCCGATTGTGTGGCGCCACCCGACTGGCTGCGCTTGTTGGTGTCGCTGTACGAAACCCATCGCCCGGGGGCCATTACAGCCCCGGTAGCGATACACCGCGAGCAAAACTTGTTGCAACGCTTTCAGGCGCTCGACCTGGCGGGCATGATGGGCATTACCGGTGGTGGTTTGTGGCTGGGCTGGCATACCATGGGCAATGGCGCCAATTTGTGTTACCCAAAAACACAGTTTTTGGAAGCCCGCGGATTTGCCGGTTCAGAGCACCTTGCCTCGGGCGATGATTTTTTTATGTTGCAAAAAATCGCCCGGCGCGCGCCGGTTTATTTTGTAAAAAATGCCGACGCTACGGTGCTTACGGAAGCGCCGGCAGATGTGCCCGCATTTTTCCGGCAACGGTTGCGTTGGGGTACAAAAAGCCCGGCATTGCCCGATTGGGGCGCAAAACTGGCATTAGGGTTGGTCTTGCTGCATTGTGGTGCGATTGTTGTCAGCATACCGCTGGTTTTGATCGGATTGGCGCCGCTCTGGTTATTGGCGGTTCAGATCGGATTGAAAGCCCTGGCCGATTACCTGCTGCTCCGGGAAATGTGCGGGTTCTTCCGACGCCGTTCCCTGTTGGGTTGGTTCTGGCCGGCATTTTTTCTGCATACGCTGTATATTGCGGCGATAGGAATTGCAAGTTTAATCCGAAGGCAATATACCTGGAAGGGGCGTCGCATGCGTTAAGTAAGTGGTTATGTGTAGCCAATTGGCCACGCACCGGCATCCCTCCTTCAACATTATTTCAACTATCCCGTACCTTTGCAGGCCAACTGCTCCATTTTATGCTGACTACCACCACCTCCTTGCTCAAGGAAACCGAAGCGTTTGTGCAGGCGCATTTCGCCGAGAACGTTCCCGACAAGTTTGTTTTTCATGATTTTGAACACACGGTTCAAACAGTTGCCGCAGTAAAAGCCATTGCGGAGGGCTGTCAGATCGGCGAACGTGATATTCAGCTATTGCAACTGGCTACCTGGTTTCACGATACCGGGTATGCGCAAGGTCCGAGCGACCATGAAGAGCGGAGCTGCAACATTGCCGAGCGTTTTTTACTCGGGAAGATCTCAGAGAAGGACCTTCAGTTGGTGCTCGCTTTCATCCGTGTTACCAAGGTGCCCCAGCAACCAACGACCTTATTGGAGCAAATTATTTGCGACGCCGACCTAAGCCATCTCGGTATGGATATTTACTGGGACCGGACCGGCAAACTCCGGCAGGAATTTGTGCTTACCCGCAACCAGATCATGAGTGATCAGGATTGGATCGACTTTGAACTGAACTTTATGCTCAGCCACGAATATCACACCGCCGTGGCCAAGGAAATGCTCAACAGGCGCAAGGCCAAACACATCCAACGCCTGCTCAAACAGAAGCGGCGGCTCAACCCCGGCAAAGCGCCCACCATGCAGGAGTTGGCCCTCCTTGATGAAAAAAATAAAAGCGGTGATATTGATAAAGTACTTCGGGAAAGTGAGACCGAACTAAAACTTGCGCGCTTTGGCCGCGGTGTGGAAACGATGTACCGTACCACTTACCGGACGCATACCAACCTGAGCTCCATGGCCGACAGCAAAGCCAATATCATGTTGTCGGTAAACGCCATTGTGATTTCCATCCTGGTTTCCAACCTGTTGCCCAAATTGCTCAATGATGCCAACGAGTTCAACATGCAACTGGGTATCCCATCCGGTATGCTGCTGGCTACCTGTCTGGGCTCCATGGTGTTTGCTACGTTGAGCACTCGTCCGAAAGTGACTGAAGGCAAGGTGACCCGCGAAGCCATTAAACAGCGCAAGGCCAACCTGCTTTTCTTCGGTAATTTTTACAACATGCCACTTGAGGATTTTCAATGGGGGGTCAACGAAATGCTCAAAGACCCGGAATTTTTGTACAGCACCATGAGTCGCGACCTGTATTTCCTCGGCATCGTTTTGGCAAAAAAATATCGTTATCTGAGTATCTGCTACAATATTTTTATGTTTGGCCTCATTTTGTCACTCTTGTCATTTGCAGTGGCATTTGCCATGTAATTTGGTTTTTGGTTAGAGGGTTTCTGGTTAGAAAGTTGTTCATTATTTCGGGAATTTGACAACCCTCTAACCTTCTAACCCGTAACTTTCTAACTCTCAAACCAGAAACCCTCTAACCTTCAAACCCTCCAACGATTTTCAAGTTGCCCAACCTCGTAATTATACCCACCTACAACGAACGCGAAAACGTCGAAGCCATCATTCGGGCTGTTTGCACGCTACCCGAATCCTTCCACGTACTGATCGTTGATGACGGCTCGCCCGATGGTACGGCAGATATTGTTCGGGATTTACAACAGCATACTTTTCCGGAGCAGGTGCACCTACTCGAACGCTCCGGCAAACTGGGCCTGGGCACTGCCTATATCGCCGGATTTCGCTGGGGCCTCGAACGAGGCTATACCTACCTGTTTGAAATGGATGCCGATTTTTCGCACAACCCGCAAGACCTGCCGCGCCTGTTGGCAAAATGCCGGGACGAAGGCGCCGATGTAGCTGTTGGTTCCCGGTATGTGCGCAGCGGCCATGTCGAGAACTGGCCCGTCGACCGCATCATTCTTTCCTACGGGGCATCACTATACACCCGGCTGATCCTCTGGATGCCGGTGGCCGACCCTACAGCAGGCTTTATCTGCTATCGCCGGGAAGTACTCGAAATCATAGATCTGGACCGTATTCGCTTTGTCGGGTATGCCTTTCAGATTGCCATGAAATTTTCGGCCTACTCGCTGGGCTTCAAAGTGCGCGAAGTGCCCATTACCTTCAAAGACCGGGAAAAAGGTCAATCGAAAATGTCGCTGCACATCATCCGGGAGGCCATATTCGGTGTGCTGCAACTGCGTTGGCAAACGCTGTTCAAGTCATTTCGAAAGGGGAATTGATTTTCACCACGGAGGCACGGAGGACACGGAGTTTTACCGCCTTCGGCGGTTTGTATTTGGCAGACAGGATTTACAAGATTTTCAGGATCGGGAGTGCTTCGAGCGTGTTTTTCATGTAAATCCTGTCAAACAAAAATCCGCCGAAGGCGGGTCATTCCGTGTTCTCCGTGGTGAATTACCTACTGCACCTTGCGCAATTCCATCGTTTGCACATTCGCCATTGTTGTGGACTTCCAAATCTGCTTTTTCCGCTTGTTTTCCATAACGATCCAGGATTTTGCGATGTACGTGTTTCGGCTGATGATGGTGACCTCTTCGGTCGAATTATTCCAGGAAAAATCGCTGGTGTCGGGTTGGCGCACACCGCGGGTAAGCACGGAAATATCGTTGTCGCCGCTACCGTTTTTGCGGAAAGTGATGTTGCCCAGGTCAGTGGCAACTTCATTTTCGCCATTGGCAAAGCGCTGTTCGTACCGCACAATATTCCAGGTGCCTACCAGGCGGCGGTGAAATTGTTTTTGAGCGCTGCAGGAAGCCAGGAGTGTGACAACGGTAAATAATGCTATTGAACGGACTAGCAATGATTTCATCATAATTATGCTTTATTTTTATAGGTAACGAAAAATTAGAAGGTTTCTTTTTTTACCTGCCGCGCTTCTCAGCCCAGGCATTCATGCCTGGGCTGAGAAGCGCATTTAAGGAGACACCACTATTTTTTGAAGACTATATGCCCCACCCGCGGTCTGCGTTTTCAAAAAATAAAACCCGGCCGGTAAATGTGTCACTGCAAAGCGCAGCTCCCCGGAACCGGATGCACGACCCACTAATTTCCCAAAGGCATCAAACAAATCTGCTTGCACCCACACCGGCGTTTGCAAGGTAAAAAAATCGGATGCCGGGTTAGGGAAGACCCGGTTCTCCGGTAAAACATGCGCTTGTTGCGTGGGCACTACCTGCGCCAGTTCATACAACCGTACCTGATCGCTCACTTCCTGATTCGGTCCCATGCCACCGGCAAGCACCACTGCCGAAGATGATACTTTGGCGACTCCTCGCAAATCCATCGTCGGGGCAATTACCTGGTTTTGAAACGGAGTGAGGGCGCCGGTAGCCGGATCGTACAGTGTCAACCGGTCGAGTGCCGGCACCCCGCCAGAGCCGTTGTACGCAATGCCGTTGTAGTTGTAGGTCACGTCCGAGCCACCCAGCCAGAGCGCTTTGCCGAGGAGTTCAACACAGCCCATGCGGTAACCCTGTGCCAGTGGGTCGGTAGCGCCCGACCAATCGATCTGGCTTGGGTTGTCGGGGTGGATATAGCCTTTCCGGAAAAATGTCGTGGGAGGGAACGCGCTGCCAGTTCGGGCGCCACCTGCATAATACAACGTATCGCCAATGATGGTGCCTGATCCGCCAAAAACTTTGAAGTTGAGCAGGTTGGGTACCGGTGTGCCGGCCACCCAACTGTCGGTGGCAGGATTGTAGATCTGAACATTGGCGACATTGGTGGTATTGCTCCAGCCACTGACTACGAAGATGAGGCTGTCGCGCCACACGGCTTGCACCTGGTCGTCAATCGCCACAGGGATGTCGGCGCCGTCGGAAAGCCAGTTGTTTAAAACCGGATCAAAGCGATGGACTTTACGCGACGAGGTTTCGCTGCCATTGGCTTCCACGTGATACCCACCGATGACATAAATTTTTCCGCTGACGGTACTGGCCGCCGCTGCAATTTTTCCGCCTGCCGGATCGGGTACGGGTGGGAGCGCCTGCCAAGTTGTGTCGCCGAGGCGATAACGCCAGGCTTTGAGGTGAATGCCCGACCAGATTTTGGAGGCATCAAGCCCGGCAAAGGAATAGATGAACACACTGTCGCCAACGTGAGCTTCGGTGACGGCATTGTTGGTCACCGGCTCGGGGAGGGCAGGGAGCGTTTGCCCGGTTTGGGCGGACAGGGCGGCACTGCTGAGGAAAAATGGAATTAGAAATCGCATTGGACGAATGTCGGATTTTTTCTTTTCCCAGCCATGAATGGCTGGGCTGAGAAGGTACATGAATGGCTGGACTGAGGGCGTGAAATGCCCGGTGCACGCATAGGCGCACGCACAAAATGCATTCATCCGCAGAGAAGGTGCATTCAGTCATTTGGAAAAATATTCCTGTCGGGTTTTATGAACTTTCCAAAGACCGGGCATCCCTTCCCCGGACGTCCATTTCACCCACCATCTTCAAACGCTTAACACAGAAAACATGAAATTCTTCCTCTATTTGCTGGCCGGGGTGCTGGCAACCGCTTTTTATCCAACCTCAAACCAGACTATTTTAACCGGAAAAATTACCGATGACCAAGGCGAAGTATTGATCGGTGCCACCGTAAAAGTTACGAAAGGGACGGATTTTGTTCGCGGCACAATTACCGATTACAACGGTGAGTATCGCGTTGAACTCGACCCCGGCACCTACGACATTGAAGTATCCTACACCGGCTATGAAGTAAAAAAAATTACCGGTACGCTGGTCATCGCCAATACGATCAACCGACTCGACTGCAGCCTTTATCCAGGAGCAGTGTTGGAGGAGGTGGTCGTCAAGGCGTACAAAGTGCCGCTCATACAGCAAGATAATACAATGAGTGGCCAAACGATCACTACCCAACAAATCAGCAACATGCCAACCCGCAGTGTAAACGCCATCGCAGCCAAAACTGCCGGTTCAACCTCTGTCGATGGCGGTGCTGTTCATGTTAAAGGTTCTCGCTCAAAGGCTACAAATTATTACGTCGATGGGATTCGTGTGTCGGGCACACCGCCACCAGTTCAGGATGCTGAAAAATCCGGCAAAAAAGACCGGAAGATGCACCGCGATACTACCCAGCCACCGTCAGATTTTAGCGCCGAAGCCTACAATACGATCTATGAAAATCCATTTCTGGAGGCGCAGGCCAATGCGGTGTCCACGTTCTCAATCGATGTGGATGCGGCCTCCTACAGCAATGCGCGCCGATTTTTACAGCATGGGCAGTTGCCTCCGGCCGATGCCGTGCGCATCGAGGAGTTTGTCAACTATTTCGATTACGCTTACCCTGCGCCCACCGGCAAGGATCCCTTTTCCGTAAATACTGAACTGGCCGAATGTCCCTGGAATACCAATCACCGTCTGCTGCTGATTGGTCTGCAGGGTCGCCAAATCGAAACCGGCCAGTTGCCGGCCAGCAATTTTGTTTTCCTGATTGATGTGTCCGGGAGTATGAATGCCCCAAACAAACTTCCGTTGGTGCAGGAATCACTCAAAATGCTCACCGATCAGATGCGTCCGCACGACCGGGTGGCTATTGTGGTGTATGCCGGAGCCGCCGGATTGGTGCTACCTTCTACACCGGGCAGTGATAAACCGGCGATCAAAGCCGCCATTGAACGGCTTTCTGCCGGGGGAAGCACAGCCGGGGCGGCTGGTATTCAGCTGGCCTACGATGTGGCCCGTAAAAATCTGGTGCGCGGTGGCAACAACCGCGTGGTTTTGTGCACCGACGGCGACTTCAACGTCGGCCTCAGCAACGAATCGGAGCTGGTCAAACTCATCGAAACAGAGCGCGAAAGCGGGGTGTTCCTCACCGTGCTCGGCTACGGGACCGGCAATTACCAGGACGGCAAAATGCAGCAACTCGCCGACAAGGGAAACGGTAACCATGCCTACATCGATCAAGTAAGCGAAGCCAAAAAAGTATTGATCAGTGAATTTGGCGGCACCATGTTCGCTATTGCCAAAGACGTTAAAATCCAGATCGAGTTCAACCCCAACCGGGTGGCCGGCTACCGCCTGATTGGTTATGAAAACCGCTTGCTCGCCCGGGAAGATTTTGACGACGACACCAAAGATGCCGGCGAGCTCGGCGCCGGCCACCGCGTAACGGCGCTTTATGAAATCGTGCCCGCGGGGCGCCCGCTACCTGCCGGTGTGAAAAACGGGGAAATGCGCTACCAGGAAACCAAGCCTACGGCTGCCGCCAAATCAGATGAACTGCTCACACTCAAACTGCGGTACAAACAGCCCAAAGTGGGGGCATCGAGCAGCCTGATTCAGACTACCGTTGCGGACAAACTGACGGCAACGCCGAGCAATAATTTTCAGATGGCGGCTTCCGTGGCTGAATTTGGCTTGCTGCTGCGCAACTCGGCGTACAAAGGCACCGCTACCTACGAACGCTGCCTGGCGCGGGCACAAAAAGCGGCAAAAACGGATCCTAGTGGTTATCGAAAGGAACTGTGCGAGCTGATTGAAAAAGCGCGTTTGCTGGCTGCTACGGAGACTGCGCGGAAGTAGGAGCACTACTACTCGTCCTACGACTTCAAGTCGTAGGACGAGTGCACTTTTGGCCTTAAATTTTTACAAATCGCCCCACCAGCCGTTGCCCCGATTCCAGTTCAATTGAAATCAAATACAGGCCTGGCGCTAACCCGGAAATATCCAGCTGGCTTGGCAGCCCTGTATGGGTTTGCATGATTTGCCCCCGGGCGCTGTACACCACCGTGCGGTGGGCTTGTACCGACGAGGTTTCCAGGCTGAGGAAAAGTTGGTCGGTTGCCGGGTTGGGCTGGAGTACAAGCTCAGGCAATGGTTGTGGGGTGTCGGTATCGACCAGTTGGCAGTTATAGCCATAAGGAGACCAAGCGCCGGCATCCGTCTGAACACAGACAAATTTTACATCAAATCCATCAACAGGACTATAGCAAAATCCCCAATTGTTGAGGAAAAAATAGCTACAATCAGGTGCGCCGTTGATAAATGGATTGCCAACCATGCCGATACCTTCCAGGATGTCGAAACTCCAATTGCTTGGATCGCCGTTTTCATACAGGAATGTTGCGCGTTGCCGTTGGAGGGTGAGTGGCCCGGCTTGTACGGCTTGCACGGAATCAATTCGGTAGTAAAATTGCGACTCGTCACTCGGCACCAGTACCGTTTCACCAGGCGCCAGGTTGAAGTCGTACAGCTTTACAAATGTGTTTGACACCGGCTCGTAAACGAACACGCGATTGGACTTGGCGTATGCATACTGAGTGCTGGCCACAAAGTTGAATTGCATACCGGCCGCACTAATTTTTTTACAATCCTGGCCATTAATAATTGTATCGGCAGTTACCTCCAGGTTAAAGTAGTCCGCTACGCCAAAAAAGCCGCTGACCTCATAGGTCACTACGGTGTTGTTGGAAAACCAGGCTTGTGCAGGAAGTTGGCTGGCAAATACTGCCAGTGAGAAAAGGGTTGAAAGGGAAATACGTTTCATATGAGTGAGTTTTTTGGCTGGTTATAAAACCAGCGTTTAGTTACAAATGTCACGCTTCAAATTTTTACAAACCGCCGAACCAGCCGCTGCCCCGATTCCAATTCAATCAAAACCCAATGCAAGCCTGATGCTAACCCGGAAATATCCAGCTGGCTTGGCAGCCCTGTATGGGTTTGCATGATTTGCCCTCGGGCGCTGTACACCACCGTGCGGTGGGCTTGTACGGACGAGGTTTCCAGGCTGAGTGAAAGTTGGTCGGTTGCCGGGTTGGGCTGGAGTACAAGCTCAGGCAATGGTTGTGGGGTGTCGGTATCAACAAGCAGGCAGTCGAGTCCATAAGGCGAGTACGTGCCGGTGGCATTGCTGCGAAAACAAATAAAGCGGATATCAAACCCATCGGCGGCGGCTTGGCACAACGGAGCATCATCGACGAAAAAATAACTGCAGTAGGGCATGGTGCCATTTGCGCTATTACTGATCATGCCAATCGTTTCCAGGATTTCAAATTGCCAATTGGTCGGCGTTCCATCCGGGTCCAGATAAGTGGCCAGTTGGCGTTGCAGGGATAGCGGACCAATTTGAACAACATCAACCGAGTCGATACGGTATTTGAATATACTAAAATAAGTGGGAACGGTCAGGATTTCGCCGGCACTGAGGTTGAAATCGTATAGCAAAACAAACGAATCGGCTTGCGCCTGGTAGGCAAAAACCTGATTGTTTTCAGCATAGGCATATCGGTCGGGCAAGATGGTAAATGGAAGCCCGGTCAGGACTAATTTTTTACAAGCCTGGCTGTGGATAATGGTATCTTTCTCTACCTGCAGGTTGAAATAGTCATTGATCCCGGCAAACCCGCCAAATACATTGAATGTCCAGATTTGATCGGGGGCGAACCAGTTTTGGGCTTTCAGGAAAGTAGGTATAGCTGTCAGGCAAAAGAAAATCAGGAGAAAACATTGTTTCATAATGCTCCAGGTTTAGGGTTGATGTCAAATATAAGTTAGTTAAGGGAAGTCAGGCGGTTATTCCCTGTTTTTAAAGGATAGACTCTTTTAACCTGAAATACGTTGGGTGCGGAGCAACATA
This sequence comes from Lewinellaceae bacterium, assembly GCA_020636075.1. GTDB lineage: Bacteria > Bacteroidota > Bacteroidia > Chitinophagales > Saprospiraceae > M3007. The sequence continues at coordinate 158,808 of JACJYO010000008.1, forward strand.
AAAACAGCGGGCGCCCCGAAATCAATCGGGGCGCCCGCTGCGTCGTTTGCAAGTCCTACCTGCTCAGGCGGCTGCCTGTGTTTTCATGGTTGCAAGTTTGCGCACAAGGTAAATGGCAGCCAGCAGCAGGGTGTAGGAGAGGGTTGCGGTCATGGTGTGAAAGTGATTGGTTTGATTAGTGATGGTAATTTTACTTGGTTAGGCTGGTTTTTTTGGACGTGTTGAAATCGGTTTTGGTTGCAGACTCATGGTTAGATCGTTCGTAGAACGAGGCGCCTGAAAAAAACGCTGCCCGCGTTGCGATTTTTTTTTGAAAAAAAATTCAGCAGGTATTTTCGTTCGGCTCCAAGACAACGATGTTCCGGGATTCCCCTATGCACCCCATGACTCAAAAATTATTGGATGCAAAAAGAAAGCCTCCGTTTCCTAAAATAGTTGGTAAAATTTTTCCGCCATCGGGCAAAGCGACCTACATTAACGCTTCGATGCAGAATTGTTCACCAAACAACATTTTGTTATGTCTTCTGCCCGTTTACACTGTACGGTAGCCGGCGGATAGCAGTGATCGGTAGATGTCTCGCTCCTTAATATACGAGGCATTTCACCCGCCACCACCTGCTCACCACCGTCTACCGTTATCCGTTCACCAAACTCAGTTCATTGGCCTATGGCAGCCTATACCACCAAAAATATCCGGAACGTCGTCCTGGTTGGACACTCCGGATGCGGTAAAACCACTTTTGCCGAAGCGATGCTTTACGAAGCACAAGCCATCACCCGCCGCGGAACAATCGAAGATGGCAACACGCAGAGCGATTACACAGCGCTCGAACAACAACGCGGCCATTCTCTCTTCGCCAGCCTGCTGCACTGCTCCTGGAAAGACACTAAAATCAATATCATCGACACACCCGGACTCGACGATTTCGTCGGCGAGGTAGTTACCGCACTTAAGGTAGCCGATACCGCCGTGGTGATGCTCAATGCCCGGAGCGGAGTGGAGGTAGGTACCGAACTGATTTGGGAGTATATCGATCAATACGAAACTCCTGCGCTTTTTGTGATCAATCACCTCGACCATGAAAAGGCTGATTTTGAAAAAACACTCGAGCAAACCAAAAATCGGTTTGGCTCCCGGGTGTTGCCCATGCAGTTCCCGGTTAATCAGGGTACCGGCTTCAATGCCATTGTGGATGCCCTGCGCATGACCATGTACGTATTTCCAGCCGGCGGTGGTAAGCCGGAAAAAAAGGACATCCCGGCCGAGCACAAAGCCCGAGCCGATGAAATGCATAATGCCCTGGTAGAAGCCGCCGCCGAGAACGACGAAGCGCTCATGGAAAAATATTTTGAGGATGGCACGCTCGACGAGGAAGATTTGGCCAAAGGCCTGTCGATCGGTCTGGCACACCACCAGTTTTTTCCGGTATTCTGCGCTTCTTCGCTCAACGATATGGGTTCAGGCCGCGTGATGGGCTTTATTCACGATATCTGCCCCAGCCCGGCCGACCGGCCTGCTGCCGACCTCGAAGGTGGTGGTTCCAAGCCCTGCGATCCCAATGGGCGGCCCTGCGTTTTTATTTTCAAAACAGCACACGAAGCCAAGGTGGGCAACGTATCCTACTTCAAGGTGTACTCAGGTGTGTTAAAAACAGGTGATGAACTTACCAATGCAACCAACAGTACCCTGGAGCGCTTTTCCGCCTTGTTTGAAAGCGAAGGGAAAAACCGGGAGCAGGTAGATGCCCTGTATGCAGGCGATATCGGCTGCACGGTCAAACTCAAAAACTCACATACCAATCAGACGCTCAATCCGAAGGGCGCCAATGTGAAAATCGAGCCGATCCATTTCCCAACGCCGCGCATCCGTATGGCCGTGGTGCCACCCAGCAAATCCGAAGTGGAAAAAATGGCCAATGCCCTGCACTCCATACAAGAGGAAGATCCAACGCTGCTGGTCGAACAAAGCATGGAACTCCGGCAAACTATCGTGCAAGGACAGGGGCAGATGCACCTCGAAATCGTGCGTACCAAAGCCGAGCAGAATTTCGGCGTTCAAATCGACTACGAGGAGCCGCGCATTCCCTATCGGGAAACCATAACCAAAATGGCCAATCATATGTACCGCCACAAGAAGCAGTCGGGTGGTGCCGGCCAGTTTGCCGAGGTGCACATGCGCATCGAACCATACTACGAGGATATGCCGCCACCCGATGGGCTGAATGCCCGAAATATCGAGGTGGAAACCCTGAAATGGGGCGGCAAATTCTCCTTCGTATGGGCCATCGTTGGCGGGGTGATCGACGCCCGTTTTACCAATGCCATCAAAAAGGGCATAATGGCCAAAATGGAAGAGGGGCCGCTTACCGGCTCGTATTGCCGCGATATTCGCGTCAGCATTTATGACGGTAAGATGCACCCGGTCGACTCCAATGATATGGCGTTCCAGATCGCTGCAACGATGGCTTTCAAAGAGGCGTTCCCGACATCTGCACCACAGCTGCTCGAGCCGATCTACGATGTGGAAATTATGGTTGATTCGGAGTTTATGGGCAACGTTATGGGTGACCTGCAAACCCGCCGTGCCATCATCATGGGTATGGACTCCGAAGGGCACTACCAGGTGATCAAGGCGAAGGTGCCACTCAAGGAACTGCACCAATACTCGTCCACGCTGCGCTCGCTCACACAAGGAAAGGCCAAGTTTAATATTGCCTATGCCGAATATGCACCGGTGCCGGGCGATATCCAAGCCAAGCTGATCGCCGATTATGCGGCGCATGCAGCCGAAGAAGAGCATTGATCTTTTTTGTGACGGCTATTTTGAAAACCGGCTTCTTTGTTTTGAGGAGCCGGTTTTTTTATTGTTATGATTCAACCGCTACTGTGGTTTGTAAAAACGGGTATCCAGATTACATATACTAGTGGAGAGTGGTTTGACACCTTGCATATTGTCGGCGTGACTCGAGTCACGCCGACAATCGCCTATAGGTAGCCCGGGGAATAATAGTACCCAAAAAATCCCCCTCAAGGCCGCGCCCCTTCCGTTACCCCTTTCAATTTTTCATCCAAAAACCGTGTCATCAGGTTATACAGGTGCAGGCGTGCATTGCCGCCCCGGATCCCGTGGTTGAGGTTAGGGTAAAACATCGTGTCATACTGCTTATTGGCGGCGATCAGGCGGTTGCTCATTTCAGCACTGTGCTGAAAATGCACATTGTCGTCGGCCAGGCCGTGCACGAGCAGGTAGTTGCCTTTGAGTTGGTCGGCGAAATTGATCGGTGCACTATCGGAATAGCCCTGTGGGTTTTCCTTTTCGGTGCGCATGTAGCGTTCGGTGTAGATGTTGTCGTACCATTTCCAGTGCGTCACCGGGGCTACGGCGATACCGGCCTCAAACACATCGTTGCCTTTAAACAGACTAAGCGAGGCCATGTACCCGCCATAACTCCAACCAAAAATGCCGATGCGGGCAGGATCGGTAAAGGGCATTGCGCCGATGTACTTTGCCGCGGCGATCTGATCGTCCGATTCGTATTTGCCCAGGTCGAGGTACGTCATTTTTTGAAAAGCCTCTCCACGGGCGCCGGTACCGCGATTGTCTACACAAGCAACCACATAGCCTTTTTGCGCCAGCATCTGAAACCACCAATAGTTTGCGCCTTTCCAGGCGTCGGTCACCTGTTGGCTGCCGGGGCCGCCGTAGACAAACATGAGTACGGGTAATTGCTTGCCCTGAAACTGCGGTGCGGTGGGTTTGAGCATCCAGCCGTTGAGCGAGCCACTCCAGGTTTTGCCATCCGGAGCCGGTGCGTTTTTGATGGGCACGGTGAAAAATTCCAACGGTGCTACGCCACATTCGGCCTGTTGGGACAGCAGTTCGGTGTTTTGTTCGAGCTGGCGCACGAGGTTGCCGTTCCGGTCGCGTACGCTGTAGCGGGGTGGGGCGTTCAGGGTGGAGTAGGTATCGACAAAATAATCGTGCGTGCTGCTAAACTGTGCGCTGTGAAACCCGGTTCCGGTGCTTATTTTTTTGCGGCTTTTGCCGTTTAGTTTGACTGAATAAATTTCGCGCTCCATGGGATTTTCAACTGCTGCCTGGAAATACGCCAGGCCGTTTTTGGCATCCACGCCGTAAAAATCAGTCACCTCCCATTCACCCCGGGTCAGGGCTGCTTTTTCCTGGCCTTCCATGTCGTACCGGTACAAGTGCATGAACCCACTTTTTTCACTTTGCCAGATAAAACCCGAGCCGTCGGCCAGAAAAACCGGCTCCTGCAGATCGAGGTAATAATCGCTCGATTCTTCCAACATGCGGGTACATGCTCCCGTAGCGGGGTCAGCAAGCAAAAGTGTCAGGTGGTTTTGGTGGCGGTTCAGGCGCGTAAGGCAGAGGCGCCCATCAGGTGTCCAGGCGATGCGGGGCAGGTATTCGGGGGTGTTGGGGTCATTGGGGTCATTTTGGGGCGTTGGGAGTTTTACCGGAATTGTTTTGGCGGAAGCCAGGTCGGCGATATGTGCCGTGACGGTGGAATTCGGTTCACCTACTTTCGGGTATTTAAACGTTACCGGCTCGGGATAATCACCACCGCGGTACATTTCTATGGTATACTCGGGCACCGCCCGTTCGTCGAAGCGCAGGTAGGCGATTTTGCGGCTGTCGGGGCTCCACTCAAAGGCGCGCACCAGGGCAAATTCCTCTTCGTACACCCAGTCGGAGGCGCCGTTAATGATGGCGTTTTGTGCACCGTCGTTCGTAAGGCGCGCGTTTTTGCCGGAGGCAAGATCAAGGACGTACAAATCGTTTTCCAGCACGTAGGCCACTTTATTCCCATCCGGTGAAAAGGTCGGGTAGCGCAGTTTGACCCCACCGTGCAATCGGGTTATTTTTTTTGACTTCGTGTCAAACACAAAATACGTTGCGCGTTTGCTGTGCCGGTAAATGGCTTCCACATCGCTGGCCAGCAGTATTTTCGACTCGTCGGCACTAAAGGTGTAATTTTCAAAAGTCCCCGTCCATCCCGGGGCGCTTGCTTCGGGCACCGTTGCGGCATCGAACAACACGGCTGTTTTTTTTCCGCTGCGCAAATCGAATTGTTCGATGGCTGCGTCGTTCAGGACGGTGTAATGCGCCCCATCGTTTTGAAAGCGAAAACCGGGCAGTGTTTTCGTTTCAAAAGTATTGTTCGACCAAATATCTTCAAGCGTGATCGGTTTTTGGGCAGTTAGCGCCATTGCGGGCAAAACAAGCAGCAGGCAATAGCGGACAAAAACAGTAATTGTGTTTTTCATCATGGTAAAGTTCTTCTTGCAATGGGTAAAAATACGCCGCATCGGCGTGACTCCAAGCCGTGTCGGTACGCAATACTTAAAGCCTATATTTGCCAAAATATTTATCTCAAGTTGTGACCATGCAATAAAATAGACAAGATTAACCGGAAAAAGCAGGATCAACCGGACTGAGGCCGGTTGATCCTGAAAAATCATGTTGAACCTGTCCAAAAATAAAACATTCTGTCCCACAAAGATTGGTCACAACCTGGGTTGTTTTTAAAATCTGCGACGCTGTGAAAAAACAATTTGCTCTGCTCTTTTTTGTTGCCCAGGTTATTTTCTGCCTGCCGGCGCAAGACCTGGTTTGGACTTCCGAAGGTCATTCTTATTGCCAGCAATCTGGCGGTCAGATCGTACGCGTCGATCTGCCGGGTAACACCGAAACGCCACTGGTCACTGCTGCCCAACTTACCCCGGAAGGTGCTGCTGCGCCACTTCGCCTTCGCCGTTTTTCCTTTTCTGAAGACGGGCAAAAACTGCTCATTTTCACCAACACCAAACGCGTATGGCGCTACGACACCCGCGGTAACTACTGGGTGCTCGACCTCAAAACTAACGTTCTCCGCCAATTGGGTAAAGAGCTGCCGGCGTCCTCGCTGATGTTTGCCAAAATTTCGCCCGACGGGCAAAAAGCCGCCTATGTCAGCGAACACAACCTCTACGTGGAGGACCTCGCCACGGCCACAGTGACCCAACTTACGGAAACGGACGGCAAGCGAAAGCTCATCAACGGCACCTTCGACTGGGTATACGAAGAAGAGTTCGACTGTCGCGACGGTTTTCGCTGGAGCCCGGATAGCAAGCGTATCGCCTATTGGCAGATCGATGCCGAGCAGATCCGCGATTTTCTGATGATCAACACGACCGATTCGATCTATCCCTTCACGGTTCCGGTTGAATACCCCAAAGTGGGCGAGCCACCTTCGCCCTACCGCATTGGCGTGGTCGATATTGCCTACGGCAAAACCCAGTGGATGGCTATTCCCGGCGATCCGCGCAATACGTACCTGCCCCGTATGGAATGGGCTGCCAATGCCTCCGAACTGCTCGTGCAACAGCTGAACCGCAAGCAAAATGAAAGCCGGCTCATGCTTTGCGATGCCGGTACGGGCGCTGTGCGCACGATCTATACCGAAACCGACGAGGCCTGGATCGACCTGAACGATGATGGCGAAAAGGGCTACTGGGACTGGCTGGATAAGGGTCAGGCGTTTCTCTGGACCAGCGAAAAAGATGGTTGGCGGCATATCTACCGCATTTCCCGCGATGGGAAAACGGAAACCCTGCTCACGCCGGGCAATTTCGACGTGATCAGTCTGGAACGGATAGACGCTGCCGGGGGCTACCTGTATTTCATGGCTTCGCCCGACAATGCTACCCAACGGTACCTCTACCGCATCCGGATGAACGGTAAAGATCGCCCCGAGCGACTTTCGCCTGCCGGTCAACAGGGTACGCACAGCTACCAGATCGCGCCGGACGCACAATATGCCTTGCATTCTTTTTCCAATTATTACACCCGTCCGCAACGGGAGTGGTTGCGTCTGCCCGGGCATAAGGCACTCGATGCGAAGGAGGCTATCCCAACCGAGATCGAAAAGCCAGTGGGGAACAATACCGAATTTTTTCAGGTAACCACGGTCGATGGTGTGACCATGGACGGCTGGTTGGTTAAGCCCGATAATTTTGATCCGTCCAAAAAGTACCCCATCGTGTTTTACGTGTATTCCGAGCCGGCCGGTGCTACGGTGACCGACCGCTATGGCATCGGGCGAAACCGGCTTTATGACGGAGACATGGCCAAAGATGGCTACATCTATGCCTCCCTTGATGGCCGTGGTACCCCCGCGCCAAAGGGGCGCGCCTGGCGGAAAGCCATCTATCGCAAAATCGGCATCGTCAACATTCGCGACCAGGCTATGGGCGCCAAGGCCATGTTTGAGCGTTGGCACTGGATCGATACCAGCCGGGTAGCGGTGCATGGCTGGAGCGGCGGCGGTACGGCTACCCTGAATTTGCTGTTTCAATACCCCGAAGTTTACCAAACGGGCATCTCGGTCGCTGCAGTGGCGAACCAACTGTCGTACGACAATATTTATCAGGAACGTTATATGGGACTTCCGCAGGAAAATCTGGAGGATTTTGTGAACGGTTCACCCATTACCCATGCCAAAAATCTGCGTGGCAACCTGCTTTACATTCACGGTACCGGCGACGATAATGTGCACTACCAAAATGCCGAGCTGCTGATCAATGAGTTGATCAAATACAACAAATATTTTCAGGTGATGCCGTATCCAAACCGCTCGCACAGTATCCGGGAAGGAGAAGGCACATCCCGGCACTTATCGACCATGTTCACCCGTTTTTTGCGGGAAAATTGCCCGCCGGGCGGGAAACTTACTACCCCTTGATGGGCCGGTATTTTTCAAATTTCAAATTTCCAATATGACATTTCAAATTAATGAAACTTCCCAAATCGGGGTCATCCCTGTTATTTGAAATTTGAAAAGAAAAATTTGAACTTTGAAAAGTTGTACACCACCGCTGCTTGGTTGAGATCGTGGTTATTCGTTGAAATGCCGTCAGAGGCTGCGCACTAATTTTTAATAAAATACAAGAATGAAGAGACTAAAAACCAGCCTGCTAGCTGTCCTGATATGTTTAACCGCAGGTCTTGGGGCCCAATCGCCCTACAAACTTAATCTGGGCAAGGAGATCGTCATTTCGGGCGCCAGTTTGTCTGCTGGGATTATCGGTACACAATTGCGGGCTAACGTGACGATTTATACCGCTGACCAGCTGGCGGCGCTCGATCCCGGTACGATCAATGCCCTGGACCGCAGCGCCACCGACAATTACTCCCTGCGTGCGCACCAGGCCAGCAATGTGTTGTGGCTATCATCTATGGCCGCGCCGGTGTTTTTTTTAGCCGGTAAAGCGCCGAGGAGCCACTTTGGAACGATTACCGCACTTTGGGGGGAATCGCTCTTGGCGGCCTCCAGTTTGACCTTGCTCACCAAATATGCTGCGCGCCGCACCCGCCCGTTTGTGTACAACCCGGCGGTTTCGATCGATAAAAAACAGACTGCCAACGCCCGGGGCTCCTTTTTTTCCGGGCATACTTCCTTGTCGGCGGCGGGCACCTTTTTTGCCGCCCAGGTTTTTTCCGATTACTATCCCGAAAGTCCGTGGAAGCCAGTGGTCTGGAGTATCGCTGCGGCCATTCCGGCAGCAACCGGTTATTTCAGGGTCAAAGGCGGCAGGCATTTTCCCACCGATGTAATGGCGGGCTATGCTGTTGGGGCCTTGGTGGGCATTTTTATCCCGCGTTTGCACCGGCGGGCCCGGGCGGATCAGCGCCTGGGTGTTCAGGTGGGGTTCAACCAGATGGCCATCTCTTGGAATTTGCGATAGGGGGCGTTTTACAATTTTTTCATTTTCGAAATGACCTTGTGTTAGTATTAGAAGCTTTACCCTAATTTTTGGAGCCCCTCCAAAATCACTGCGCAGGCTTCCCGGATCTCCGCCTCCCCGATTGTCAGCGGCGGCGCAATGCGCAAACTCTTGTCGTTAAACAAAAACCAGTCGGTGATCACGCCCTGCTCCAGGCAATGCCGGATGACCTGTTGGACAGCAGCTGCACTGCCCAGATCGACGGCCAGCCAGAGTCCTGCGCTGCGCACTGCACGAATGGCGGGATGTGCCAGCAATGTGCGGAACAACTTTTCTTTAGCCGGCACCTGCGCGATCAGGTCGGTTTCCAGCAACTCCTGCAAGGTGGCAAACGCCGCCGCCGCACAAACCGGGTGACCGCCAAAGGTGGTGATGTGTCCCAGTGGCGGATCGACCGACAATACCTGCATGATTTCGCGGGGCGCAACAAACGCCCCGATTGGCATGCCGCCGCCAAAACCCTTTGCCAGCAGCAAAATGTCGGGCTGAATGCCGTATTGCTCAAAAGCGAACAAACTGCCTGTTCGGCCATAGCCTGCCTGAATTTCATCGAGTACGAGCAAGGCGCCTGTTTCGTCGCAGCGGTGGCGCAGGGCCTTTAGCCATTCCGGGTGCGGGGTATAGATGCCCGATTCGGCCTGCACCGTTTCCACGATCACTGCTGCCACCCGCCGGTCGATCTTTTCCAGGTCGGCGTCACTGTTGAAGTTGATATGACGGATGCCGGGTAGTAGCGGGTGGTAGGGCAGGGTGAAATCGACCGGCTCCATCAGGCTGGCAGCGCCCTGGGTGCTGCCGTGGTAAGCGTTGCGGCAGGCGACAATGTCGGGGCGGCCCGTGTAGCGCTTGGCCAGTTTCATGGCGCCCTCGGTGGCTTCCGTGCCGGAATTGACGAGGTACACCGCGTCGAGACCGGGCAGTTGCGCGGCCAGCAGGGTGGCCAGTTGGACCTGTGGCGCGAGCACGTATTCGCCATAAACCAGTGTGTGCCAGTATCGCTCCAGCTGTTGCTGCACGGCGGCTTCCACCCGCGGGTGCCGGTGCCCGAGACCGCTGACGCCGATGCCCGCGATCAGGTCGAGGTAGGGCTTGCCGGCGGTGTCGTACAGGTAAAGTCCGGCCGCCCGTTCGATTTCCAAAGCCAGGGGCGCCGGGGAGGTTTGGGCGAGATGCTTAAGGAACATTTGTCGCGAACTGAGCATATTTAATTTGGATGTAAAGATTTTTGCACGAATATTTGTGGCGTCCTGAACTTGCCGAGCGTCTAAAGATCAAAATGGCTGATTCTCTGTTTAATCATTTAAATACCTTAGCAACTGCGCCCCGAAGAAACAGCATTTTAATAATTTAAAGGGGAATCAGCCGGTATGGATTATTTACTGTAAGGACTACGTTATGACTGCTGAATCGTTTATCGCTTACGACATTCCCGCACTGAAAGTAGAGCAAACGGGAAGAGATGCATTTCACGCTTTGAATGATCACCACGTAAAGCACCTGCCCGTGGTGGATGGACAACGGCTCGTCGGGATCCTCTCCGAAGAAGATATTTTCAACCATAAATTGTACGAACCGATTGCGGAGTACAATCTCGCCATGCCCGGCCGCTTTGCCGTGCACAGCTCCGATCACTTGTTTGAAGTCATGCGTGTGATGGGCGACAACCGGCTTACGGTGATCCCGGTGGTCGATGATCAGGGGAACTACCTGGGCCTGATCGCTCAAAATGACCTGCTGCGCTATTTTGCCAACTCGGCATCGTTCACCGAGCCGGGCGGCGTGTTGGTTTTGGAAATGAACCGCCGCGATTATTCATTAGCCACTATCGCCCGGATCATCGAGGAGGAAGATGCCAAAATTCTGAGCGCCTTTGTCAGCTCCGAAGCCACCACGGAAATGCTCGAACTCACCATCAAAATTAACCGCCAGGAGCTCAGCCGGGTAGTTGCGGCGCTCGCCCGTTACGACTATGAAGTGAAAGAATCGTTTGCCGAACTGGACTACACCGATTCGCTGCAGGAGCGGTATGACTCGTTGATGAGTTATTTGAATGTGTGATTTGCCGGCAGTGGCGGCCTTCTTTTTCTCGGGGCTTATTATTGGACCTGATGTGCATTCCCGTTGTGCCGGCGGGGGCAGCGCGATTTTTCAAAAATGTTCGAACTTCACGGACAGATTTTACCTGTTTTTTCAATCTGATATACCATGTCCGAAAAAGCACTCCGACACATACGCGAAAACATTGAGAAACATAAGCGGGGGAAGATGCCCGGAAAATTTAATTTGACCAATTGTGAAATGACCCAACTACCGGATGAGATTCGGCAATGTGTTTGGGTGGTGGAGTTGACAATTAACAATAATAAAAATTTAAAAGACATGGTTGGGTTGGCCGATTTAAAAAATTTGCAACTGCTTGCCTGTGTCAATACCAAGTCAGTGATCTGAGTTCGTTGGCAGAATTGGGTGAATTGAACTATCTTAACTGTAACGAAACCCAAGTCAGTGATCTGATTCCGTTGGCTGGGTTGATAAACTTGCATCATCTTGACTGTGATAACACCCAAGTCAGTGATCTGATTCCGTTGGCTGGGTTGATAAACTTGGAACATCTTGGGTGTCGCTCGACTCAAATCAGTGATCTGTCAACTATCTACAAACTAAAGTGGTTGAGGAACTTTATGTAGGGGGTACTCGGATCAAGGACATTTCTCCAATTGCAGCACTTTCAAATTTATTAGAATTTTCTTGTTGGCAGACTGCAATAATTGACTTATCACCATTATCAAACTTAAAAGGCTACAAAAATTTTGGTGTTGGGGCACCCAAGTCAGTGATCTTAGGCCGTTGGCTGATTTGAAACACCTACAATATTTAAATTGCTCTAGCACCCCAGTCAGTAATCTAGAGCCATTGGCTGATTTGAAACACCTTCAATATTTAAACTGCTCTGGTACCCATGTCAGCGACCTAAATGCTTTGTCCAATTTGGATTTGCATCATCTTAATTGCCAAAATACTAAACTGAGTGACTTAAGGCCGCTTAAAAAATAAGAGAAAGTGGATATAAGGTTCAGTGGGGTTTTGGCGGTAATATTAATGTCAGAGACTGCCCCTAACCAACCCGCCTCGCGAAATCGTAGAGCAAGGCAACAAAGCCATCCTCCGCTACTGGGAGCAGATTGAAAAACAAGGTGCCGAAACCCTCAACGAAGCCAAACTCATCATCGTCGGCGAAGGCAAAACGGGCAAAACCACCCTGTTCAATAAAGTTTAATCAACCCGGCTTTCGACCTGGAGAAAACCCGACCGACGAAACCCACGGCATCAATGTGCACGAAGGCCTGGAAATCGAAGAAGGTTTTCGCGCCAACTTGTGGGATTTCGGCGGACAGGACCTGCAGTACATGACCCACCAGTTTTTCCTCACCCCGCGGGCACTCTACTTGCTGGTGATGGAGGCCCGTGCCGAAGCGCCTAACCTGCCCTATTGGTTCCGGATCATCAGCCTGCTGGGCAAGTATACGGCCGAGGAGAAAGTGTCGCTGCTGCTCGTGCTGAACAAACGGAAAGGCAGCACGGGCCGGCCGCAATACGAGGACTTGCTGAAAATCTATGTCGACGACTTTGACCTGGAATTTTTCGAAGTGGATTTTGCCGTTAACGACAAGCGCTGGGAAAGCCTGCGCGAAGCCATCGTGCGGCGGCTACGGGCACTGCCCATTGTCAAAAACAAACTGCCCAAACAGTGGCAACCCATTCGCGAAGCGCTGCGCGGGGAGAGCGAAACACGCCCACACATCAGCACCGAGCAGTTGCACGAGATCTGCGCAAAATTCAACGTGCCGGAGGAAGAAGATCAATTGCAGATGACCGATTACCTGCATCAACTCGGCTCGCTGCTGCATTTCCAAAACGACCCGGACTTGCTGACCACGGTTGTCCTGCAGGCCAAATGGGCAGTGGATGGCGTGTATACCACCCTGAAAAGTGAGCCTATCAAGACCCAGAACGGGAAATTTTTACCCGACGATATTTTTCACATCCTGCGCAGCAACGGCTACAAAAGGCCGATGCCCAGCGTATCCTGAAGCTGATGTCGAAAAACAACTTTGACATTTGCTACCCCTCCAAAGGCGGAAAACACTATGTAGCGGCGCAGTTGCTGCCCACCGACCGGCCGGCGCAATACACCTGGCATACGCGGGCGGGCGCCTTGCAATTCCGGTACCGTTACGCCATTATGCCCAAGGGGCTGATGTCGAGGCTGATTGTCCGCCTGAGCGAGTACATCGAGCGGCTGGAGGAGACAGAAATCGTATGGCGGAAAGGCGCCATCCTGCGTATTCCGGTCAACAACAGTGTTTGCCGGGTGATGATGGTGGAAGATGAAGACTCCAAAAGCGGGTTGAAACAAATCGTAGTCGAGGTGATGGAGGACAACGACCTGCGCCCAAACCGGAAATATGCCTTGCAGTTGGTCCGCGATGAGGTTGAATCGCTGCACCGCCGTTGGTTCCGGAATATTCAATTCGAACAGATTATCCCCTGCAATTGCCGGCAATGTCGGATACGTGAAACGCCGTTCACTTTTGAACTTTCGGAATTACAGCGGCTGACCAAGGGTATGGCGTTTTGCAATATCCTGGAAGATTTTGTGCCGGTCATCCAATTGTTGGAGGGTGTTTACAAAGAAGACGAAATCCGGGCCTTCGCCTTTGGCGCCGACCTGGTCACCGGTCTGAGCAGGAAATGGAACTGCCCAGAATACCGGACATCAATATCAATATTGAAAACAAACCGCGTATTGCGGTAACCAACCAGAATACCAACATCAACAAAACCGACATTACAGCACTGGAGGAAATGCTCGATCAATTGCCTGCCGATAAAAAGCGGCGTTGAAAAACTACGTTGAAATGTTGCCCGAGCCCGACAGCCCGGAAGAAAAAAACAGCCTGGGGAAATCAATTTTAAAGTGGCTGGATAAAAACGCGGAGGGCATTGCGGTGAATGTTTCGGCGTCGGTGTATTACGATGCGTTGCGGATGTTGTTTGGGTTTTGATCCCCTGTTTATCTGGCGTTACCCCTGTATAAGTCGGCACTCACCCCCCAAACCCATCCCGAACCACCCCAAACGCCCGCTCATAAATCGCCGCATTACAAGCCAGTATTTCTCCACCAAAAACAAAATCCGTCCCGCCGCGAAAATCACTGATCCGTCCACCGGATTCCTGCACAAGCAGTGCTCCGCCAGCCACGTCCCAGGCATTGAGGCCGTATTCGAAAAACAGGTCGAAGCGGCCGCAGGCCACCCAGGCCAAATCGAGTGCTGCCGAGCCGTAGCGGCGTACTGCCCGGCCTTCGGCCAGCAGCGTGCGCAGTACTTTGAACCAACCTTCCGCACGACTGAAGTTGTGGTAGGGAAAACCGGTGGCCACCAGTGCTTCACGCAAGGTTTTGCGTGGGCTGGCATGTACGGGGAGATCATTGCACCAGGCGCCGCCGTTTTGCCAGGCGAAAAAAAGTTCATCCTTGGGCACGTCGTGGACGATGCCGACCAGCATGTCGGTACCCGAGCGTAAGCCCACACTGATGGAATAGTGTGGAAGGCCGTATAAGTAGTTGGTCGTGCCATCGAGCGGATCGATGATCCACTGTAAATCAGCGCTGGCGCCCTGTTCTACAGTTTCTTCTTCTGTAATAAAAGCGGCTTCCGGCAGCAGGCGGCTCAAGCGCTCCACGAGCATTTCTTCAGCAGTCCGATCGACATAACTAACCAGTCCGTTTAAGTGTTTTTCTTCCACCTGGCCGGGCTGCACCTGGTGGACGTGTTCGCGCAAAAATGCGGCGACTTCCAGCACCGCCAGGTTGGCGTGCCGGGTAAGTTGTTCTAAATCTCGATTTGGCATAGTGTAAAGGTAAAGCGCATAGGGCGAAGGGCATAGGGCGAAGGGCTTAGTTTCCATTTAGTGAAATTTGCTCTGTGCCCTAAGCCCTAAGCCCTATGCCCACTCACTTCGCCCCCAAATCCTGCACCCAATACGCGCCGGCTTTCCCGACACCCATATCGCGGAAACCGGGATTCATCAGGTTAGGACAGTGGTCTTTGCTGGTGCGCCAGGCTTCTACCACGGCCTTGGCAGTGGGGTAACCCATAGCGATATTTTCACCAACCTGCCGCCAGTCGTAGCCGGCATTGCGGATGCGCTTGGAGAAGCCGGTGCCATCGGGACTGGTATGGTTGAAGTAGCGGCGCTTGTTCATGTCGTCGGCATGATGTTGGGCTACTTTTTCCAGTGTTTCTTCCCATTGCAGTGCCGGCGCGGCATCGAAACGCTTGCCGCCGGGGCATTTACAGCCGGTGGCACGTAGGGCGTTTACTTCGTCGAGCACGGCTTTGGCAGTGATCTTGTCGAGTGTAGGCGCTGAAGCCGGGATGGCTGTTTTTTCAGCGCACCAGGTGAGCACAACGGTGCCGGAGAGGAGCAAAAAGAGGATCTTCATAATGGCGAGCTTGTTCTGGTACTAAACGCAAAATAGAGCGGGATCGCTATACATACGCAGAGAAAGACCTGCAGGAACTGCATTTCAGCCACGAAACAGGCTAACCAAAAACCGGAGCAATATCGAGGTCCAGACCTGGCAAAACTGCCGACTGTACCGTTCCTGCTTCTGCCGCAAAAGCAAATATTTGGTAACGTCCTTCCAGAAATTGGTACACCTCGATGGATTGGTTGTTTGGATCAACAATCCAGAATTCCGGCACAGCAAATTTTTCGTACAATTCTTTTTTCTCAATCCGGTCGCGTTTGATTGATCCCGGGGAGAGTATCTCAATCAGGATGTCCGGCGCACCCAATACAATCTGTTCCTGCTCGTCGATGATTCCGGTGTTTTCTTTTCGAATAAAAATGATATCGGGTTGGGGCGCATTGTAGTCATTCAAAACAACATCCAATGGGGCATGAAAAATTTCACCAACAGGATTTTGATCGAGATGCTTCAGGAAAGCAGAAATCAGGCGCATCGAAATGCGCTGATGCTGAACAGTTGGGGAGGCTTTTTTCACGAGTTCGCCATTTAGGAGTTCGTATTGGAAGTTATCGGTATCGTCGAATTCCAGTGCGCGAAATTCCGCGTAGGTCATGTTTTTTGTCAGAACGGTCATGCTCGGAAAATTTTACGCAAGTTAAATTTTTTGGGCTAAGCGGTCAAACAAACAAGGCCTGTTTCAACTCCTCCACCTTCCCAAGTGCAACCACCCGGATCTTATATTTCTTCAGATTGAGCCCTTTCGTGCCGTATTTTGAAATGTAAATTTCTTCAAAGCCCAGGCGGTCAGCCTCGGCGATACGCTGCTCCACCCGGCTCACACTGCGGATTTCTCCGCTCAAACCCACCTCGCCGGCAAAGCACACATTGGACGGGATGCTCACATCGAGCAGCGAGGATACCAGCGCCGACACGATAGCCAGATCGATGGCCGGGTCGTCGACGCGGATGCCGCCTGCCAGGTTGAGAAACACGTCGTTCATGCTGAAGTAGTAGCCGCAGCGTTTTTCGAGTACCGCCAGCAGCATTTGCAGGCGGCGCATGTCGAAGCCGGTGGCTGAGCGCTGCGGGGTACCGTACACCGATTTGCTCACCAGGGCCTGCGTTTCGATCAGCATGGGGCGCATACCTTCCATGGTGGCAGCCACAGCACAGCCGCTGAGTTCCTCATCTTTTTGGCTGAGCAGCAGCTCGGAGGGGTTGCTCACCTCGCGCAGGCCGACCGAGCGCATTTCGTAAATGCCCATTTCATCGGTGCTGCCGAAGCGGTTTTTTAGCGTACGAAGGATGCGGTAGGTGTTGTGCCGGTCGCCTTCAAACTGGAGCACGCAGTCGACGATGTGTTCCAGCAGTTTTGGCCCGGCGATATCGCCTTCCTTGTTGATGTGCCCGATGAGAAAAACCGGAATGTTGGTTTCTTTGGCAAAACGCAGCAACTCGGCCGCACACTCGCGCACCTGGGAAATGCCGCCCGGGGCCGAGTCGAGGTGCGGGGTGCTCATGGTCTGGATGGAGTCGACGATGAGCAGTTGCGGCTGCAAGTCCTGCGCCTGTTTGAGCACCTTGGTCATATTGGTTTCGGTGTAGATGTAGCAGTCGGACTTGCCGCTGGGCAGGCGGTCGGCGCGCATTTTGATCTGCTCGTCGCTTTCTTCGCCACTTACGTAGAGCACTTTGGCGGGCAGTTGCACCGCTACCTGCAGGAGCAGCGTGCTTTTGCCGATACCCGGCTGCCCGCCGATCAGCACCAGCGAACCCGGCACAATACCGCCGCCCAGCACCCGGTTGAGTTCGGCATCGGGCGTGGCCATGCGCTGGGTGGCGCCGGTTTGAATGCTTGCCAGCGGCGTTGCCTTAGCTAGTTCACCCTTACCGTTGGCCGGCGCCCAGGCGCGTCGTTTTTCTTCGGCGGCTGTTTCTTTCTCAATGATTTCTTCCTGGTAAGTGTTCCATTCACCGCAGTGCAGGCACTTTCCCATCCATTTCGGGGAGGAGGCGCCGCAGTTGGAGCAGAAAAAGATTGTTTTTGCTTTTGCCATGTTGAGCGTGCGCGGTTGATTGCAGCGCAAGTTGTTTTTAAGCGTATGGTGGATCAGGGGAGAATCTTCCCAACGCACTCCAATTTTTTATTTTAAAAGTCAAGCAAAAGTAAAACAAAAAATTTTATAAAAAGCATTGGCTCGGGACCACGCTTAAATTTTTGTAAATTTGTGAAAACAGCATTTTCAACTCATAAAACCAAACAATGCCTTTCCCTGGCCGTTAATTAGGGAAAGGGTCTTGCCTTGTTTCAATCCGTTTACGCAAATATTTTTATGGAAAAAGTTTCAATTACCACCCTGCAACCCAAACACTATAAAGAACTGCTGGAAGCCATGAAGGCAGCCTATCCGAACTGGTCGGGCTCCTACTGGCAACGCGGCACAATAGAACAACTGCTCAAAATTTTTCCCGAAGGGCAGTATGTTGCCCTGGTCGACGATAAGGTGGTTGGATGCGCATTGTCGATTATTGTGGATTACGATAAGTTTGGCGACAATCATACCTACAAGCAGATCACCGGCAATTATAATTTCACAACCCACGATCCTGAAGGTGACGTGCTGTATGGCATCGAGGTATTTATCGACCCCGAGTTCCGTGGCTTACGCCTGGGCCGCCGTTTGTACGATGCCCGGAAAGAGCTGTGCGAACACCTGAACCTTCGGGCAATCGTTTTTGGCGGCCGTATTCCAAATTACCACAATTACGCCGAAAAGATGACGCCGCGGGAATATATCAGCCGCGTACGCATGAAGAAAATTCACGACCCGGTGCTGAACTTCCAGCTGTCCAATGATTTTCACGTGAAAAAAATCCTGCGCAACTACATGCCCGATGATGAGCAATCGCAGGAACACGCCACGCTTTTACAATGGGACAATATTTATTACCAGGAAGACGACCGTAAGGTGCCCCGCAAGACCTATGCCCGGCTCGGCCTGGTACAGTGGCAGATGCGGCCTTACCGGAATATCGATGAGTTGTTTATTCAGGCGGAATATTTTATCGATATGATCTCCGCCTACAAGGGCGACATTGCGGTATTCCCCGAGTTTTTCAATGCGCCATTAATGGCCGAGCACAACCACCTGCGCGAATCGGAGGCGATCCGCATGTTGGCCCGGCATACCGACGAGATCCGCGAGCGCTTTGCCGAGTTGGCCGTGCGTTACAATGTGAATATCGTGACCGGCAGCCTGCCCGAAGTACGTGGCGAACGGCTGTACAATACGGGTTATTTCTGCCACCGCAGCGGTGTGGTGGAACGTTATGTGAAAATCCACGTGACCCCGGATGAAACCAAATACTGGGCTATCTCCGGTGGAAACAGCTTGCAGGTGTTCGATACCGATGTGGGTAAAGTGGGTGTGCTGATCTGCTACGATTCGGAATTTCCCGAACTGGGGCGCCTGCTCGCCGACCAGGGCATGCAAATCCTGATTGTGCCCTACCTCACCGATACGCAAAATGCTTACATGCGCGTGCGGCACTGCTCGCAGGCACGGGCTATTGAAAACGAATGCTACGTGGCCATAACCGGCTCGGTGGGCAACCTGCCGCAGGTGGAAAATATGGACTTGCAATATTCACAGTCGGCAGTGCTGACACCCTGCGACTTTGCCTTTCCGTCGAATGGTGTTAAAGCCGAGGCCACACCGAATACCGAAATGGTGTTGATCGCCGATCTCGACATGGAATTGCTCTCCGAATTGCACCACCATGGCGCTGTGCGCAATTTGCGCGACCGGCGAAAAGATTTTTATACACTGGGCTTCGCCAAACAAAAGAAAGAGACGAAAACGACGATAATGACCTGAGGGCGAATAAGCACTGTCAAATACGCCCGGCGTGGATTTCTTAATCACCACGGAGACACAGAGGGCACGGAGCGTTAAACTCCGTGCCCTCTGTGTCTCCGTGGTGAATCCTTTACTACTGTTGCCAAGTGGGGTAATCCACAAGACTCACGGTTTTACCTGTTGCGAATAAGCGCTTTAAAAGCTGCCTCGTTCACTTCAACAGGGTACTCGGCGCGCAGGCGGTCCACCCATTGTTTTTCCAGGTATTCCTGGTAATCAGCCACGGCATAGCCGCGCGCTTCCTCCAGGGCTTTGGGTGTGGGCGGAATGATCGCTTCAATTTTCATGAACGATGCCGTTTGGGTACCGGCGTCTGCTTTGGCGCTGGTCATGCTACCCGATTTCCAGATGTCGTTGAGTTCCTGGCGTTTGCCTTTTTCGTAGGTTTTTTCCAGGCGCACCAGCACTTCTTCCTTTTTGTTGAATTTTTCCAATACCTCCTTCGACGATTTTTTGGCAGCATAGTCGCGCACTTTGAGCAAGAGTTGCGGATCGTCGGATTTGAGGGTGTACATGCTGACACGGGCGCGCTCGTCCCACATGTATTTGTTTTTAAGATTTTTCTCAAAATAAGCCTCCAGTCCGGTGGAATCTGCGTTGGCGCGGTCCCAAACCTCCTGTTTGGCAGCATCGAACAAGAGCATGCCTTCTTCATATTCGCGCATTTGCGAATGGAATTCGGGATATTTCTTGTCCAGCTGACTTTCTTCAAATTCAAGGCTCACTTCTTCTACCCAACCCTGGTGTAATTTCCGGACTACCTCATCCATAGGCGTACCCATACCGCGCATGCGTTCGCGGGCAGCGCGAGCACAATATTCTTCAAAATCGGCAACGGTGTACGTTTTGTTCGAACCAAATTGCATCAGTGGCGTCTGCGGTTTTTGTGGGTTGGGTTTCCATTTGAAGGTCAGGAAAACCGAATCAGTTTGTCCGGCTGTCCACTTCGCCAGGTTTTCCGGATATTCCTTGAAATTCCCTTCCTTCTGGATACGTTCGATCATGCTTTTGGTAGCAATTTCACTCCGACTGTCGCGCTTGACGAGTTCGCTGAAGGGGCGCCGCAGCTCTTCAAAACTGCCCAGGCCGCGTTTGCTGATCCGTTTGATAATATGCCAGCCGATCGTTGTTGACACTGGTTTGGAGATATCGCCGTCGTTTTCCAGCGCAAATGCAGCGTCTTCAAACGATTTTTGATAGCGGTTGATCCCGAAAAAGCCGATATAACCGCCTTTTTCAGCACTCATTTTGTCCTCGGAAACGCGGCTGCAAATTTCATCCCAGCCTTTACCCCGTTGCAATTGGGCATAAACACTGTCGGCTTGCATGCGTTTCCGAACATTGTCTTCTTCATTATCACCTGCACGGATCAGAATTTGAGCAACTTCCACTTCACCACGTGCAGGGCGGAAGCTGTTTACTTTTACTACATGATATCCTGCGTTGGTCCGGATCGGTCCCAACAGAGCACCAGCCTTAGCATTGTAGATGGCTTTTTCCAGGTTATAGTAGCCATTCGGGAGCATCGCCGTTACAAAGCCCAGGTTACCGCCATTCGTTTTAGCCGACTTGTCGTCGGAACTATCGCGGGCTACTTGCTCGAAGGAGGCGCCGTTTTGCACCTGCTTCAGAAGTCGCATCGCGCGGTTGTATGCGGCCATCGAATCGGCTGCAGGCGCATTGATGTCGACGGCAACGAAAATATGACTGATGTCGACATCCTGTTTCATGTGCTCGTAAACTTCCCGGACCAGCTTGTCGGTCACTTCTTTATCGACGAGATAGGAGGCGGCCAGTTGGCGGCGGTAGCCATCGAGTTCGGATTGAAAAGCAGGCACTGTATCCAGCTGCATATCGCGCGCCTTTTGCACTTTCAATTTGAACTTGATGTACAGGTCCAGGTATTCTTTGAGGGAGGCTTCGGAGAAATCGGCGTTTTGCTGGTTTGTTTTTGTGTAGATATGTTGAAATTCAGACACGTGCACCGGGTTGCCTTTTACGGAGAAAAGTACCGGGTCATCGCTGTGTTTTGCCGGTTGTGCCTGAGCAAAAGTGCCCAGCAACAGGAACAGGCAAGTGGAGAAAAGGAACTGTTTGACCATGATGGATACTGACAGTTTTGTAGGTATTTGAAATAGGCGTTAAAAAGGCTGCAAATTTAGGAAAGCAGGGTCGGAATTTTATGGTTTCAACAGGAATTGCCAGCATTCGGCAGCCGGCCAGAGCAAAAAAGACAATATCCTGACAACCGGAGGATAACGCAGGGCATCCGGATTATGGTATGGATGGTATCTTTGTGTAACAAGCAATATGATGTCCGACGATTTTTTACAACAGACAACCGACCTGATCCGCGAACCCTTTGAGTTGGAAGCAGCGCCCCCACCGGCAAACGAAGAGGAGCTGCTGCGCATGTTGGCCGACCGGATCGGCGACATGCTGGAAACCCAGCCGGAATACCTGATGAGCATGCTTTACCGGCTTGATGTGCTGGAGCGCAAAATTCGCCCTGTCATGCAGCCCGATGCCCCGGAGCCGGCCAACTGGGGCTTGGCCCGCCTGGTGCTTGAGCGGCAAAAACAGCGCGCGCACACCAAACGCACGGTGAAACCCAAGCCCCTGGAAGATATGGAAGGGTGGGAGTGGTAGACCTGTTTTTTTCGGGTTTTTGTCATTGCCTCCTTTGAGGTCTTCGCCGTAGATTGTTCTTTTTTGCAAGAGCGATTCCCGGGCTTCAAAAATTATACTTTGCGCCCCGGCGCCTTTTCGGTGAAAAGTTTGTTGCAAATTTTATCAGAAGCACTTCCTCACACACCCCGGATAACACCAAATACCCTACCTTTGTCCAGCAATTTCCCTAACTAAAATTTACAAGAATCATGCAAGCCAACGGCGCCAATACATCGACCACCAAACAAAAAACTGCCCGCGAAGACCGCTACCAGCACCACGATTATTACAACGTCGACGAGCTCTTCAGCCCGGAACACCTGCTTGCCCGTTCTGCTGTGCGCGAATGGGTGAAATCAGAGGTGAGCCCCATCATCGAGGACTATGCCAACCGCGCCGAATGCCCGACGCATTTGTTTAAGGGCCTGGCTGAAATCGGCGCCTTTGGCCCATCACTTCCGGCGGAGTACGGCTGTGGTGGCATGGACGAAATTGCCTACGGCGTGATCATGCAGGAACTGGAACGCGGTGATTCCGGTGTGCGTTCCATGGCCTCGGTGCAAGGATCGCTGGTGATGTACCCAATTTACAAATTCGGCTCGGAGGAGCAGCGCCGGCATTATCTGCCCAAACTTGCTTCCGGGGAGTTTATCGGCTGCTTTGGTCTGACCGAACCCGACCACGGTTCTAACCCAAGCGGCATGGTCACCAACGTTAAAGAAGACGGCGATGCCTACATCCTGAACGGCGCTAAAATGTGGATCACCAACTCCCCGGTAGCCGATATCGCTGTCGTTTGGGCCAAACGCGAAGACGGCAAGGTGATCGGCATGATTGTCGAAAAAGGCATGAAAGGATTTTCAGCACCCGAAATCCATGGCAAATGGTCGTTGCGCGCCAGCATCACCGGGGAGCTGGTGTTTGAAGATGTGCGGGTACCGAAAAAAAATGTACTGCCCGGCGTAGTAGGCATGCGCGGGCCGCTTAGTTGCCTCACCAAAGCCCGGTACGGCATTGCCTGGGGCGTCATCGGTGCAGGACTCGACTGCTACGACGCTGCCCTGCGTTATTCCAAAGAGCGCATCCAGTTTGGCAAACCCATCGGTGGTTTTCAGTTAACGCAAAAGAAACTGGCCGAAATGATCACGGAGATCACCAAAGCCCAACTCCTGGCCTGGCGCCTTGGCACCCTGGCGAATGCCGGTACCATGACTCCGGCGCAAGTTTCGATGGCCAAACGCAACAATGTGCATATGGCACTCGAAATTGCCCGCGAAGCGCGCCAGATACACGGCGGTATGGGTATCACGAATGAATACCCCATTATGCGCCACATGATGAACCTGGAAACGGTGCTGACTTATGAAGGGACGCATGACATCCACCTGCTCATCACGGGGCACGATGTGACGGGGTTGAATGCTTTTGAGTAAAAGATTATTGGGTTAGAAGGTTAGAGGGTTTCTGGTTAGAAGGTTGTTCAATATCCGAAATGGTGAACAACCTTCTAACCAGAAACCCTCTAACCTTCTAACCACTTAAAAAATCCCTTTGGTTGTCCGTGGCTTTTTTTCATCGAAAAGAGGCCATAAACGAATTTTTTTGACGTTTACTTGGGTAACGGCGCCTGAATTTTTTGTTCTGACAAACTGTGTTTCGTCATAAACCGGACAAATTCGGCACGATTTTTCGCCACTTACCGGCACTGTAATTCAACAAAAAACAGCTGATTATGCCTTTAAAGAATAAACTGCAATGGTTGATGGGAATGTTTCTGATCCCTTTTTTGGCTACTGCCCAGCAAAAAGAGGAACTGACAACGTTTATCAACCCCTCCTTTGAGGATTTGCCTAAATGTTGCGAAGCACCAACGGGATGGTACAATTGCGGCAAAGCCGAAGAAAGCCCCCCGGATATCCAGCCTGGCAGCTTTCAGGTGACCAAAACACCCAGCCATGGCGAGACTTATTTGGGCCTTGTCGTGCGCGACAACGAAACCTGGGAAGGTGTCGGCCAACGCCTCAGTCAACCGCTCGAGCAGGATGAATGTTATGAGTTCACGCTGGATCTCTGCCGCGCCGAACTGTACCTCAGCCTGAGCCGCACAACCGGAGAGGAAGTGAATTATGCTACCCCTGCAAAAATCCGTATCTGGGGTGGAATGGGATACTGCGACAAGCGTGAAATGCTGTACGAAACGCCCTTGATCACAACCACGCGTTGGCTTACCTACACCATGCGGGTCAATCCTAAAAAAGGTTCGTATACCTACCTGCTGATTGAGGCGTATTTTAAAACACCAACGCTTTTCCCGTACAACGGTAACATTTTAGTGGACAATGCCTCTTCGATCAAAAAGATCGACTGCAACATGAAACTTCCGGAAGATCCCGGCCCTACAACCCCGGCAATCGCGGCAGCGCCACCGCCCAAAGCGCCGGTTACACGTCCAAAATCGCCGCCGGTCCAACCTAAAAACCAGCCGGAACAAGTAGCCAGCGCCTCTAAAATCAGTCGGAGCGGCCTGAAAAAAGGCAGCGTCATCCGGCTCGACAAGGTGTATTTTGATGCGGATAAATACGTGATCAAATCAGAAAGCGTGCCTGCCTTGCTCGAAGTCTATGATTTTATGACGGAAAACGAAGATGTCGTGCTTGAAATAGGCGGGCATACCAACAACCGGCCAACGGAAGATTTTGCCCAGACACTCTCCACCAGCCGTGCCAAATCGGTAGCCGACTGGCTTATCGCAAAAGGCATTTCATCCGACCGGGTTCAGTACAAAGGCTATGGTAAAAAATATCCGATCGATACTAATGCCACGGCACAGGGTCGTAAACGCAACCAACGTGTGGAGATCAAGATTCTTAGCATGAACGGGTAATTGATTTTCTTTTGCCGGAACCCTAAAAAATGACCCCGGAGTTGGCCTTGCGCGCACTCCGGGGTCATTTTTTTATTGGGGATTTTGACTTGTCCATTCAATGGTCCTCGCCTGAAAACAATTGATTACATGATTGAAGATTACATGATTACATGATTTTTGAAGTAGTTCACCCACCTCGGTTAGTGATACTTCACGATGATGCTGAGCACACTACGCACTTCTTCAATCATGTAATCATGTAATCAATTAATCTTCAATCAAATACCTCAGATTTTCGATTACCCCCTTTCGACAAAAAAAATTGCCGGGCTTTTGCGCCGCCCGGCAACCTCCATCTGTAATACTAATGCTTCATGGAGAGAAGTTTCGTGTTGTATTACTTGGATTGTGGGAAAGTTTTTCTAGTTGAGTTTATCCATGTCCCGGATCAGGATTGAATTCCGGTTGAAATGGATCAGGTTTGATTTGCGCAGTTCGTTTAAAATTGCGGTTACTGTTTGCCGGCTGGCGCCAACGAGGTTGGCGATATCCTGCTGGGTGAGGCCGTGTTTTACCAGGGTTTCGAAACCTACCTGACGGCCGCGTTTGTCCGCACTTTCTTTCAAAAACTCTACAATACGCGTACGCACATCTTTCAAAATCAGTGATTCCCATTGGTGTTCGGCTTTGCGCAGCCGCTCACCGAGATAAAGCATGACATCCTGCGCCAGACTGAAATTTTGCTGAAGCAGGCGTTTGAAATCCTCCACACGCACCAGGCAGTACTTGACTTCCTGATTCATCGCACAGGCAAATTCGGCGCGGCGCCCTTCTCCGGTGATGCCCAGCTCGCCGAACATCGTGTACGGGTGCTGGATACTTTTGATAATCTCGCGCCCATCCGGCGAGTAAATCCCGATCTTGATCGTGCCTTGCACCAACAGACAGAGGTAATCACTCGGCTCATCCGCCAGGTAAATAAACCCGTGTTTGTAGGCAGTATGCACCTCAGTGACTTTTGCCAACTCCTGCAACTCGGCAGGCGAAAGAGATGCTAAAATCGGAAAGCGTGGTAGTACAGATAAAAGATCCATAAAGATTATTTTCGGTTTGGGTAATAGTATTGGTTTGACAAATCATCCTAATCCAAAATTGTGCCAAGCCCGGCTTTTGTTTGGGTGTGCGGATTCTTTCTTTGGCATTTCTTCCCGAATTGATCTTCAGGGTTTTACTTTTACCAGACTGGAAAAAATGCCACCGTTTTTTCCGCCTACCCAATTCATGTTAGTATGCAAGCAGTCAAACCATTTTCCCTTCTTACCGAGTTCGACATCTCCCTGTTCCAAGCCGGAAAACACTTCCGGATGTATCAAAAACTGGGCAGCCACCTGGTAGAAGCAGACGGCGAAAAAGGAGTGCACTTCGCCGTTTGGGCGCCGCATGCCAAACGTGTATCGGTGACCGGCAATTTTAACAGATGGAACCCCGACAGCCATGTGCTGCTCCCCCGTTGGGACAAGAGCGGCATCTGGGAGGGCTTTATCCCGGGTCTTGAAAAAGGTACCTTGTACAAATATCATATCACCATGCCCAATGGTCGCGGTATGGATAAAGGCGACCCTTACGCCCTGCGCTGGGAAACACCGCCAGGCACCGCATGCATCGTGTGGGAGATGGACGATTATACCTGGATAGATAAGTCCTGGCTCGACAAACGCCTCAAACAAGCCGGTAAACCCCAACCCTGGTCAGTCTACGAAGTACACCCGGGGTCCTGGAAAAAAATACCCGAAGACGGCAACCGCTCCCTCAATTTCCGCGAACTGGCCGCCGATCTGGTCCCTTACGTGAAAGACATGGGCTTCACCCATATCGAACTCATGCCGGTCATGGAACACCCGTATTTTCCTTCCTGGGGTTACCAAATCACCGGTTTTTTCGCCCCCTCGGGCCGTTTCGGAACACCCGAAGACCTGATGTTTTTCATCGATACCTGCCACCAGGCCGGTATCGGCGTCATTCTCGACTGGGTACCTTCTCATTTTCCCGCAGATATTCACGGCCTTTACCTGTTCGACGGCACACATTTATACGAATACGCCGATATGCGCCGGGGCTATCATCCCGACTGGAACAGCTACGTGTTCGACTATGGCCGCAACGAAGTACGCTCGTTCCTGATCTCCAATGCCTTGTTTTGGCTGGACAAATACCATGTCGACGGCCTGCGGGTGGATGCTGTGGCCTCCATGCTTTACCATGATTATTCCCGAAAAGAGGGCGAATGGATCCCCAATATTCACGGCGGCCGCGAAAACCTGGAAGCCATTTCCTTCCTCCGCGATTTCAACGAAGCGGCGTATAAAAACTACCCCGGCGTGGAAACCATTGCCGAAGAAAGCACAGCATTCCCCGGGGTGAGCAAACCTACCTGGGACGGTGGCCTGGGCTTTGGCCAGAAATGGATGATGGGTTGGATGCACGATACGCTCAACTATTTCAAACGCCCGCCGATTTTCCGGCGCTGGCACCAAAGTGAGGTCACGTTTTCCATGGTGTACGCCTTTTCGGAGCGCTTTATGTTGCCGCTCAGCCACGATGAGGTGGTGCACATGAAAGCCTCCCTGGTGTATAAAATGCCGGGAAATGAGTGGGATAAATTCGCCAACCTGCGCGCCCTGTTCGGGCACCAGTGGACGCACCCCGGCTCCCAACTCCTGTTTATGGGTGGCGAATTCGGCCAAACCACCGAGTGGAGTCACGACCGCGGCGTGACCTGGGAACTGCTGGAATACGATTTCCACAAAGGCTGCCAGGACTGGGTTCGGGCGCTCAATCAGCTGTACGCCAGCCACCCGGCACTTTGGTGGAACGCTTTCTCCCCCGAAGGTTACGAATGGATCGGCGGCGACGATGTCGAAAACTGTGTGCTGGCCTACCTGCGCAAAGGCCGTGATACCGACAAGGTGCTGCTGGTTATCTGCCATTTCAAACCGAATGTAATGGAGGAATACAGCGTGGGCGTGCCCTACGGCGGCACCTGGCGCGAGTTGCTCAACAGCGACGCCGAACAGTTTGGCGGCAGCGGCGTGACCAACAAACCGCTGAAAGCCGCGAAAAAGGAATCGCACGGACAGGCCTATTCCATTACATTCCGACTGGCCCCGCTGGCGGTGCAGATTTTTGAAGGCGAGGATCTGCCGAAAAAGAAGCCTGCGAAAAAAGCCGGGAAACCAGCGGCCACGGCAAAGCCGGCTAAGAAGAAGGCGGCAGCGCCTAAGAAGGAGAAGAAAGTATAGGATTTATCTATTTTACATAGAGATGATTTAAACTTTTTGCCTTTTTGGTGCCTGGTATTTCGCACAGATTTTGCGCAGATTAGTTTGCACAGATTTTACACAGAAAATTCTGCGTGAAATCTGTGTGATTTTCTGTGTAAAATCTGTGCGACATAAAAATGTCCAGTAGTGTGAACATAAACTCAAAAGTTTAAACAGATTCCTGCTCAAACAAAAGCGCGAGATTCTCGGCGTTTTATGTGTGGACGTCTAAGTTGTTATAATACCCAAATATTAACCATGATTGTACTTTCCGTAGTAAAGCCAACCAAATTCAAACCCGTAAAATGGGACGGGGAATCACTTGAAGCATTGAAACCCGGCCAAAGTTTCCTGCGGTTTGCCGGCGACCATCCCGATAATGCGGAAACAGGCACTATTGAATTAAAGGTGGAATTGGTCCAAGGCGATTTTGACGGGATTACCGATATTTTATTTGTAGGAAGCAATCAGTCTGCTGCAAAGTTGCTCGGCCACAAAAAAGGATTATTAAGCGGTTATACCATAGAAATAGCCTTCGATGTAGTTTTTGGGCACGGCCTGCGATATACCACGGAGGACCTTTTTGAAAAGGGGGTAGGGATAATTGGCTTGTCCCAAAAGGATAAAAATGCGCTGAAAACACTCGAAGGACAAAATAACTTGCTCCGCCTGCTGCTCGAATTAATACTACCAAGCAAACAGGAAGAAATGCTCCGCCTTGCAACCCCGTCGTTTTTATTGATTCCCAATGACGGGCATAATGAAAACCAGTCCCATTTTGTTGGAATGCCCAAAGGTCCGCTACATACTTCCGTTCCCAAGACGGCCGGGAATGCTGCGCTTTTGCATCTTGCCACCTTACACCTTTCCGGATTTGAACGCTTGCCTGAATTGGCACACTTGAAGGCATTGCTCTCGTTTTACATTAAGGCTACCGATACCGAAAATGGATGGCCGGAAACCCCCGATACCTACCGGGTTTTAAATTACGAAAAGGGGGCAACGCTTGTAGCAAATGACGCCGGCAACTATGAATCTGCATCAAATTTCAATTGTATACCCTTTTTAGATCTTCCCCGGTATGATCATAGTGTATTGCAGTTGCTGAATCTGTCCGACGACGAGCAGGAGCAATATGACGCACTGGAATCCACGTATAAAAATGTGGTTTTACAAGATGTTGAATTACCCGAAGAGCGGAATAAGTTTTTGGGCTATCCGGATAATGTTCAGGGCTGTGTTGCCTACGAGGCCGAACGGATAAAAAATAATCGGGAATACAGTGATGGAATTTACATCGATGCTGCTGACTGGAGATTAATACTCCAAATTTCACCCTATTGTAAATGGTTCAGTTTTTTTGACGGGTTTGGTGATGGGACTATCTATTTTATGATTCGAAAAAAAGATTTGGCCGTCGGGAATTTTGACGCTGTTCAAGTAGTTGTGCAAAATACGTAGCAGTGCTTTTTTTTCAAATATCTTAAAGCATAGTACAATTTTGGGAATCCCATGATAGCAGGATTAACCGCTTAATTTAAAATTGGAAAAGTGTACACGCACTCAAACTGCTCAAATTGGTAGCTGTACCCCATATTGCAATTCAGAAATGATAATTCCAAAAATTGAGTGGCGGATTCATATCAGGCGCTGTAGATGAATCAAAATTCATCATTTATCACTCAGCACTCATCATTTCCTAATTCTCCCTACCTTTGCCCCAGCCCATCCGCACTGCAAACGGACACCGGGGCGACCACACTATGAACAAATTTTTCCACAACCGCGTCAATCGACGCGCGCTAAAGGAACAACTCCAGGCGAGTGCCGAACAGCGCATCACGATTTCTTTTTACAAGTACGTCACCCTGAAAAATCCCCAGCTTTTCCGCGACCATCTCTATGGTATGCTCGACGAGTTGGGGGTACTGGGCCGCATCTACGTGGCTCGCGAGGGTGTCAACGCCCAGATTTCTGTTCCCGAGTCTAACTTCGAAGCGTTTAAGGCAGCCATGGATAGTATCCTGTTTTTTCAGGGCCTGCGGCTCAATATTGCTATCGAAGACGACGGCAAATCGTTCTTTGCCCTCATCATCAAACTGCGACCGAAAATCGTGGCCGACGGCATTGATGATCCCGATTTCGATCCTTCCAACTACGGCACGCACCTCAAAGCCGACGAGTTCAACGCGCTCACCGATGCGCCCGACACCATCCTCGTCGATATGCGCAACCACTACGAGAGCGAGGTTGGTCACTTCGACGGCGCCATCACGCCCGATGTGGATACTTTCCGCGAAGAGCTGCCCTACGTGGCGGATTTGCTGGCCGATCAAAAAGACAAAAACATTGTCATGTATTGCACTGGCGGTATCCGCTGCGAAAAAGCCAGCGCATACATGAAGTACCGGGGCTTCAAAAACGTGTTCCAACTGGAGGGCGGCATCATCGAATATGCCCGCCAGGTGAAAGCCCGCGGGCTGTCTAACAAATTTATCGGCAAAAATTTCGTGTTCGACGAACGCCTCGGCGAGCGCATCAGCGAAACGGTGATTGCCCGTTGCCACCAGTGCGGCGCCCCGGCTGACGATCACACCAACTGCGCCAACGAATACTGCCACATTCTCTTCATCCAATGCCCCGATTGCCGGGAAAAATACCAGGGCTGTTGCTCCGCGCATTGCGCCGATTTTCAGCAATTGCCGGAGGACGAACGCAAAACCCGCAGCAAAACGGAGCAGTTCAACGGCTCCAGGTTTGGCAAAGGTCGTTACAAGGCTTTCCGTGGTAAGGATTCGAAAAGTATTCTGGAGGTCTGAGGGATTTTTTGTTTTTTCGCGATGTAATTTTTTCACCACGGAGGCACGGAGAACACGGAGTTTCCCCTTTTGAAAAAGTAAAACTCCGTGTTCTCCGTGCCTCCGTGGTGGATGCCTTTGCAAACACACACCATGGCAAAACCACCGCGCAAGTCCAAATCCACACCTAAATCCAAAGCTACAGCCGCAGCACCGCAGCCACAAAAAGCCGTGCAGCTCCCGGATTTTTTTACCAATATCCGCCTGCAAAGTTTGCTGCTTTTCGGCTTCGCTTTTTTGCTGTATGCCAACACGCTGACGCACGGATTTGTGCAAGACGACGCCATTGTGATCACCGACAACATGTTCACCGAAAAAGGCGTGGAAGGTATTCCCGGTATTCTCAGCAAGGACACCTTTTTTGGTTTTTTCAAAGTAGAAGGCAAAGATGCCCTGGTGTCCGGGGGGCGCTACCGCCCGCTGACGCTGGTCATGTTTGCCCTTTTGCATGAGGTGGCGGGCGATAGCCCTTTTTTATACCATTTGCTCACGGTCTTGCTTTTTGCCGCCACTTGTGTGGTACTCTATCACACCTTGTTGCTGCTGCTCGACGGCTGGAAGGCATCGGCAGGTCGTGCGCCAATGGTGGCCTGGATCGCTGCGCTGCTGTTTGCCGCGCACCCCATCCACACCGAGGTGGCCGCCAACATCAAGGGTTGTGATGAAATCGTGGTGCTGCTCGGCAGCCTGGGCGCTTTGTGGCTGACCGTCCGGGCCTACGACACCGGAAAAACGAAATGGGGAATTTTAGCGGCCCTGGTCTTTTTTCTGGCCTGTTTGTCCAAGGAAAATGCAGCGGCCTTCGTGGTGGTAATCCCCCTGGCACTGGTTGTATTTCGGGGGGCTTCGGTTGGAAAAAGCGTGCAAACGAGCCTGCCGGTCTGGCTGGCCTTTCTTGCCTTTTTTATCCTGCGCGGGAGCATCCTGGGCTGGAAATTTGGTGGAGCACCCATGGAACTGATGAACAACCCCTTCCTCAAGATCGAGGGCAACCAGTGGGTACCGTACACCTTTGCGGAAAAACTGGCCACCAACCTGTACACCCTCGGGAAGTACCTCGTATTGCTGGTGTTCCCGCATCCGCTCACGCATGACTACTACCCCAAGGTTATCGCCATGAAAACCTTCGGCAATCCGATGGTGCTGCTTAGCCTGGCTGCCTATGCCGGCATGTTTTGGTATGCTGTTCGGGGGCTGCAACGCCGCGACCCGGTCAGCTTCGGCATCTGGTTTTTTCTGCTCACAATCAGCATTGTGTCCAATATCGTATTCCCGGTGGGTACCAGCATGGGCGAGCGGTTTGTGTTTATGCCCTCTGCCGGGTTTTGTTTGGTAGCCGCCGTGTTGCTCGCCCGGCTGACCAACTGGAAAACAGCTGTGGGTGTTGCCATAGCCGTGGCGGCGTTGTTTTCGGTAAAAACACTGCTGCGCAACCCGGTGTGGGCCAGCAATGAAAAACTGTTTTTCACAGATGTGAAAACTTCGGTGAACAGTGCCAAGATCAACAATGCCTGCGGCGGTGTAATGTTTGAAAAAGCGCAAAAAGAAACTGATGCGGCCGAGCAGACGCGCATGTTCGAAGAAGCGTTCGGCTATGCCTATCAGGCACTTAATATTTACCCGAACTACAAAGACGCCCTGCTTACCCGGGCCGGCTGTCAGTATTTTTTGAAAGACTTCGACGGCGCTGTGGCCGATTACCGTACGGCTGTCCGTCTGGCCGAGGATGATCCCAAACCCAAAACCTACCTGGCGCTAGCCTTGCGTGAAGGCGGCAAATATTTTGGCGAACAAAAAGGCGACCTGGCCAAAGCCCTGCAATTTTTAAACGAATCCTGGCAACTCAATCCCCAGGATGCTGAAACCGCCCGGCTGCTGGGCGTGGCCAATGGGGTGCAGAACAAACATGCCGAAGCGCTCACCTGGTTTAAAAAAGCGGTGGAACTCGATCCCGACAATGCCTCCTACCTCTTCGACCTTGGCACAGCCTACTACCTCAACGGCGACCCCACGCAAGGCGAGGCACTCCGCCGCCGTGCCGTGGAGCTGAATCCAAAAGTGTTGGAAGAAAAACAACAGGGACGGTAGGGGCTGCAAGGTGCCCACGTGCACTTAGCATCTTCAAGATGGACCCGGTTTAAATATCTAACGAAAGAAATGTTCCAATTCTCGAACATTTCCGCGTTCTCGTGCACCATTTAGTTAACTGAAAAGTACTTCACCGTATTTATTTCATCTGCTAAAGCCTTAACCGGACAGGCTCGAGTCCCATAGCCATCAATGTGACCATTTCAGAGGGGGTGTATACTTTTCAAATTTCAAATTGGGCTTTTCAATTTTGACTTAAAAGCAACTTCCTAAACCAGAATTGTTGCCCAAAAGTCAAAAGTTCAATTTGAAAAGTTCAATTTGAAAAGTGTCTAGCCCTCTGATTACTTAAGTTGATGGCTATGGGCTCAAGCCTCTGCGCGATATGACTATCCATCCCTTTTTCCTGTATGTAACCTGCCTGCTCACCACCTGCCATGCCTTGGCTCAAAAAAGCATCCTCCGAAATGGCGGATTTGAAGAACATGGCGATCAAAAGTGTTTGTCTTGCTACCAATCTTCCGGCCAGTTTGCCGCGCTGGTGTACCACTGGGACAACGGCGGCTGGCACTGCATGCTCTGCGACAAAGACTACAGGCAGCAGTCGGACGATCGAAAAGGAAAACTCTGCCCGCTGGACAGGGTTTCACCCCAATCGGGCAAGGCAATGATTTCGATGGTCTATTCGCCCGGCGTGAACGGGATTTACGGTGGAGTGGAGGGCGCCTCGCACCTGTCGGCCCGGACGATTGAACCTATGCGGGTTGGCCAGCTGTACGAAGTCAGCCTTTGGTTGTACGTGGATAGTACAAAACGGCAGGACCCGGACTGGGGCAAACACCTGGGCATTGCCCTGCTGCCGCAAAACTTGTCTTTTTTCGGTGGGCGAAAATCACTGGTCATTCCATTCCTTGCCGTAGATACGCTGGTGTACGACCGGTGGTATGAAGTGAAATGGCGCGTCAGGCCCTTGTGCACCAGCAATTACCTGATGATCGGTGTATTTGCCGACCCGCAATGGCCCAAAACACGGAGCTATGCCGATGTCCATTATTACCTCGACAATGTGTCCCTGGTGGAAATGCCGGAAGCGTCGGCCATATCGGACAGTTCCGTGTACTATTGCAGTCGGTATGACCCTGTTTTGCTGGGGGTGCAGCCCTTGATGGACAGTAAAATGCTGTGGTATGAAAACGATGCATTTGAATTGACCGATGAGCATCGAGCGGTGCTGGATTCCTTTGCCGAGTATGCAAACCGGTACCCGGACCTGGTTTTTGAAATATCCGGACATACCGATAGCCTCGGTAAGGACAATTTCAACTTATCGCAAAAACGGGCACAAGCTGTTTCTGACTACCTGATAAAAACGCTGCAATTGCCGCCATATCGATTCTATGCGCTGGCCTTGGGTGCAACTGCGCCTTTTCGCCCAAATTACACGGAAGAAGGCCGGAAAATGAACCGCCGTGCAGCGATCCGGCAATCCGAGCTAACGCTGCCAATGATGTACTACCGCTATGCCTTGAAGGCGGTTGAAAGAAAGAAGAAACCCGAGGCATTTGTCTACCTCGACAAATGGACAGCGACAGCGGAAAAAGGCGCGTTGATGCTTTTGCTTTTCGACCCCCGGTTTGATCCGTTGCGGTCGGATAAGCGCTGGCCGATTATTGAACGAAAAGTCCGCGACAGTTACCAAAACCTCAACTATGGGAAAGAGTCCTTTCGGATTGACTCGCTTCGGTTTGATGCCTGTCGCTTTTCCGGCGGCGCATTGGCGGCGCTGTTGAATGGTCTGCAGGGGAATATCCCCGGCAGTGAAAACTATTTCGTGGAATTTCCCGGTACAACGGAGGTTGCTGCTCAATACCGATACCAGGCACATTTTGATGCGATTCTTCCCATTTTGAAAAAGACAGGTTGGCCTAAAAAAGGGTCGTTTAGTGAAAGTGCTGTGAACAATGCATTTCATCTGCTGCTAAACTCCGGAGATGTCGCCGCTTATCTGGAATGGCTTCCTGCCTTGCAGCAGGCCTGCGAAGACGGTGACATCCCCTGGATGATG
This sequence comes from Lewinellaceae bacterium, assembly GCA_020636075.1. Taxonomy (GTDB): domain Bacteria; phylum Bacteroidota; class Bacteroidia; order Chitinophagales; family Saprospiraceae; genus M3007. Next base: position 193,923 of record JACJYO010000008.1, read on the forward strand.
TTTGCAACATGTTACGACAAATGCATGGTCGGACTGGGAAAGCCACAGCGCTACCTGACGGACTACCAGATGTTGGAGGGAGGTGGTTTATTACAGCCCCTAAAATGGGAGGGCGATGAAAATACGGTGAATGATTTCAGAGCCAAAATTGGCTTGCCGCTGCTTCCGCAAGACGTAGTTGATGCCATGAAGAAAAATAAATAACGGTGCCCAAAATCTAAACCTGACTGGAGCGATGTTGAAGTTGACCAATCCTCGTTTTGCCCGCCGTAATTTTGGCTGGACCGGCATCGCCAAAAAGCAACTCGCCATTTTTAACGCAGTGAAACAGCGCCGGAAGGAGGATTTGGTGTGAGGCGGGTCTGTTTTTTGGACATTGGAAGGGATAGCCTCGTATGCTTTGCGCGGTGGCATCCGCGAAGGCACTTCGCGCGCTTGTAGCCCGGTGATGAAATTTTAAACGCGCTTTTAAGTCGGGCAAAGACGCCGACGGGAGGAAACAGGCAAAGCTAAATGTTTACGTCTGGCAAATAAAGCGGGGCTTAAATTTTTCGTTCACAGCGGCTCTGGTCTAATATTGTGTGACCCGGCTCCCTGCCGGATTTATAATCGCCCACAGCACGCTTTGGAATGATTCGAGCCTTACTCGTACTGCTAATCCTTTTACCCTGCCCGGTTTTGGCGCAGTCGCAAGGGCATTCGACGCTGCTCTCCGTCAATGAAGGCCTCTCACAGGGTATGGTTTTCGATATTTTGCAGGCGCGCGACGGTTTTTTATGGATTGCCACGAAAGATGGCCTGAACCGTTACGACGGCTACCGTTTTGAAATTTTTACCAGCGATCCGTTTGATCCGTTTTCCCTGTCGAACAATGAAATCTGGAGGCTTTTTGAAGACAGCAAGGGCCGGATTTGGATGACGCATATGGGTGGGATCGACATCTTCGTGCCGGAAACAAACCGGTTTTTCCACCTGGAAGCACGCCACTTTCCCGATTTTAACTGGGGAATTCTCCTCTTCACCGAAACGGCCGACGGCACCATCTGGCTCGCCGGCAACGGTAACCTTTGCAACGTAAAAATTCCGGAAAATGCCTTGCTGCCCTCCAAAGGTGCTTTCCCGGAATTCGAGATACAGCAAATTGAACCACCGTTGGACTCAAGTGGAAAACCTGCTGCCGTTCATGCGGTATATTCCTCTCCAACCCGCGGCCTGCTGGTCAGCGCCGATACAGGGCTTTACGGGTTCGACCCGGCTACCAACCAGTATCGTTCACTCTTAACAACTGATCTGGCTCCTTCGGTGTTGGGCGAGGATAAAGCCGGGCGGCTTTGGCTGATCGTATTTCCCGAGTCGAGCGGTGGGCCCCACGACGACCAGCAGGTCCGCTTATGGGCATGGTCGGAAAACCAGGAGGCGCCCCGTACTTTTCCGGCCTACGACAACTTTTATTGCCGCATGGATAAGGACGGGTATTTGTGGTTGTGGTATAAACGAATCGTTCATAAATGGCATCCGGACCATTTGCTGCAGGGCGGCGCACCGGAATTTGAGTGGCTAAACGATGCGCCCTATGTTCAAAACCCGGCTTATAGCCCTAAAACGCTCCATATTGACCAGTCCGGTATCGCCTGGCTGGGCACCAATGGATTCGGCATGGTGAAGATCAACCCCGTCAAACCAAAATTTACCAGCTACTTGAGCGCCAGCTCCCAACGTTTAGTCGTGGAAGACCCGCAGCAGCGGCTCTTCACTATCATGGACTGTTCAAAATTGTACGCCTCGGCAAGATTTGAACGCAGCGTAAACAACCCCTGGCTGCTGTACCGGCCCGATTACACCTGGTTGCTGGCAGCGGCCTTTGATAACTCCGGCCAATGTTGGTACAGTTTCGGATCAGGGATATTGTGCCGGTTTGATGCACAGAGCGGCGCCGAGCGGCAAATTCCATGGAAAGGCTTCGGCTTGGTCAAAGGGAAAAACGGGAAATTATACGCCGTGGCGGAAGACGGCCTGCTGGAGTTTGATCCCGCAACCGAACAGCAGCAGTTTTTCCCATTTGGTCGCCCGACATTCCATTTCGCATACGATGCCTGCTCGAAGTACCTGTATTGCGCGTCGTCGGGTACGCTCTGGATTTTTGGCCTGAAAGGCCTGGTCCGGGCGCAACAGGCGGGCGCCGGTTTTCAGTTCGATTTTTTTGTAAACAATCCCGCCAATCCCGCCTCCCTTTCCGAAAACACCGTGCTGTCGGTTGCCGAAGATCCCCTGGAGCCCGGCCGTTACCTCTGGGTGGGCACCAAAGGCGGCGGACTGAACAGGCTGGATATTCAAACGGGTACGTTCCGGCATTTCAAAACGGCACAGGGCTTACCGGATAATGTCGTGTACGGCATCCTGCCAGACGACAGCGGGCACATCTGGTTGAGCACCAACAAGGGCCTGTGTCGCTTCCATGTACGCGACGAAAGCACGAAAAATTTTACCGTTGCCGATGGTTTGCAGGACAATGAATTCAACCGGTCCAGCTACCTGAAATTACACGATGGAACACTGATTTTCGGCGGGGTGAACGGACTTACCGCCTTTCGCCCCGATAGCCTGAGCTTCAACGAACACCGGCCGCAAACACATATCGTCGGCCTGAGCATCAACAATGAACGCCGGAGCATCTATTTTTCAGCGCAGCAAGCAGCAGAACAGCCCTTAGTTTTTACTTATGGCGAGAATTTTCTCACCCTTGAATTTGCAGCCCTCGAGTTTAGCAACCCGGCGCAGAACCACTACCGGTATCAGTTGATCCGGCATTCCGGGCTTGGAAGCGCATCGGAAACGAAGTGGATCGATCTGGGCGATAAAAACAATGTCCAGTTTGCCAACCTTTCGCCGGGTCGCTACACTTTCCGGGTCCTGGGAAGCAACAATGACGGCTTGTGGAGCGACCGCCCCGCCGAACTCAAATTCAGCATCCGCCCGCCCTGGTGGGCTTCCTGGTGGGCCTGGCTGGGCTACCTGCTCCTGGCCTCCGCCATTATCTGGCGCCTGTACCGCTTCCAGTTGCAACGCAGGCTCTACCAACAGGAAGCGTTCCGGCTGCGCGAGCTGGATATGTTCAAAAACCGCTTTTTTACCAATATCACCCACGAATTCCGGACGCCGCTTACCGTCATCCTCGGCGCATCAGCACAACTGGAGCAATACGAGGGCCAGCGGGTCCGGAGTAAAGCCGGCTTGATCCGCCGTTCCGGCGAAAACCTGTTGCGCCTGATCAATCAGCTGCTCGACCTGGCTAAACTCGAGTCCAATACCCTGCAAGTACACTACAAACACGGCGATGCGGTGCACTACCTGCGGTATATCGTTGGGAGCCTGCAATCGCTGGCCGGCATGAAACAAGTACAGCTGCAAATGCAAAGCAGCCTGGAGAGCCTGCACATGGACTACGACCCCGACCGTCTGGTGCAAATCGTGTACAACCTGCTCTCCAACGCGATCAAATTTACACCCGCCGGCGGAGCGGTGTCGCTGCAACTAACCGTTGAAAAAGGGCCGGGTGGCGATCACCTGCGGCTTGCGGTTTCGGACAACGGCGTAGGTATACCGGAGGCAGACCTTGCCTTTATTTTCGACCGTTTTTACCAGTCTAAAAACCTGGAAAAAGCGCGGGCCGGCGGCACCGGTATCGGCCTGGCCCTGACCAAGGAACTGGTCCAGGTGCTGGGTGGTACAATTGCGGTGCAAAGTGTGTTGAACCGCGGAACAACATTTACGGTGTTGTTGCCTGTGCGCCATGAGGCAAACCAGCCGGTTGAACATGCGGGCGCTGCGGGGCCTGAAACTGCCGGAAACGGCACTGCCGAAACCGGGCAAGCGGTCAAACCGGTTGTCCGGCCCGGGGTTTCCTTGCTCATCATTGAAGACAACCCGGAGGTGGTGGCGTATTTGCGCAACTGCCTGGAAAAAAAATTCGCGCTCGATTTTGCCTTTAACGGCAGCAGCGGCGTTGAAAAAGCCCTGGAAACGATCCCCGATCTGATCGTCAGCGATGTGATGATGCCCGAAAAAGACGGGTTTGAAGTATGTGAAATCCTGAAAAACGACGTGCGCACCAGCCACATTCCTGTCGTTTTGCTCACCGCAAAAGCCGGCGCTGAAAACCGGATTGCCGGGCTGAAACGCGGCGCCGATGCCTACCTGACCAAGCCGTTTTACGAAGAAGAACTTCTGGCAGTTTTAAACAACCTGATGGCGCAACAACGGAAGTGGCAGTTGAAATACGGCCAGGCGGCCATGTTGTCGGAAGTAGCAGAAACCCCGGATGCCGAACATGAACCCGAGCAGGCGTTTTTAGGAAAATTTCGCGCTGTGGTGGAAGCGCAATTGTCAAATGCCGACTTCGATATGCTGCAACTGGAAAAAGCCCTGGCAATGAGCCGCAGCCAGATTTTCCGGAAAACAAAAGCCCTGACCGGGAAATCGCCCAGCCAGTTTATCCGCTCCATCCGCCTGCACCATGGTCGCCGCCTGTTGCAAACGACCGGGCTCACCGTCTCCGAAATTGCGTACGAAGTCGGCTTTGCCACGGTGAAATACTTTTCGGATGCCTTTCTCGAGGAATTCGGCGAGCGGCCCACTGCCGTCAGGGGTTAGCCTGCCTGATTTTTTTTCCATGCAACATAAGTAGGAAAGCCTGAACGATAAACGGGAAGGCGCCCGCCGTCCGGGTCCCAATTTTGTCCCAGCACTGCTAAAGCAAAGGACATTTGATTGGGTTTCCCTCCTCCTGTGGGCTTTTAAGTGCCGCTAATCATTTAATAATTCATGAAAAGTATGTGCACACCAAACGGTATCGCCCGCTTGCTGCCGCAGCGCAGCGTTTGTTCCCACCTTTCCTTTTTCAAACAAATTCCGGTCCTGGTATGGATGGCCGTTTTCGGGCTTTTCCTGCAAACGGAAAGCCAGGCCCAAATCCCTTTGTGTACCACCGGACTTTCGTTCACCGACATCGGCGGTCAAGGGATCACAAACTGCAACCCTTCCCCCTGCACCTGGTCGTGGTCGGGTTCGCCGGGACTGACGTTTGCTTGTTCAACCTGCCAGATTACCAATATTTCGGCGGCAGCTCCCGGAACCTATACGGCGGTTTTATCTTTCCCAGGCGGCTCGCTTACCTATTCGCTTACCTTCGGCGCCGTTGATGCGGATAACGACACGTTCTTAAGTTGTTATGATTGCGACGACAACAACGCAGCCATCAATCCCAATACCGTCTGGTACAAGGATTTTGACAATGACGGCTACTCCGACGGCGCTTCAGTCACGCAATGCCTGCAACCCACCGGCTATAAACTGGCTTCCCAACTTTTCGCTACTTCCGGCGACTGCGACGATAACAATATCGCTTTAAACCCCGCAACGATCTGGTACAAGGATACCGACAACGACGGCTACTCCAACGGCATGACCCAAACGCAGTGCGCCCAACCTGCCGGCTACAAACTGGCTTCCCAACTCACGGCCACTTCCGGCGATTGCAACGACAACAATGCGGCCATTAACCCCAATACCGTCTGGTACCGGGATGTCGATAACGACGGCTATTCCAACGGTATGACCCTCACGCAGTGCGCGCAGCCCACCGGCTACAAACTGCCTTCCCAACTCACCGCCACCTCCGGCGACTGCGACGATAACAATGCGGCCCTAAGTCCGGCAACGGTCTGGTACAAAGATTCGGATAACGACGGTTACTCCAACGGCATGACCCTTACGCAGTGCGCACAGCCTACCGGTTACAAACTAGCCTCCCAACTCACCGCCACCTCCGGTGATTGCGACGATGGTAATAACAGCATTCACCCCAATGCAACGGAAACCTGCAACGGCATAGATGATGACTGCGATACAATGGTCGACGAGGGCAATATTTGCTGCCCGGCGGGCAACGTCCTGTATGTGAAAGCAACCGCCGCCGGCGCCGACAACGGCACGTCCTGGACCGATGCCTACGACGACCTCCAGGATGCCCTGGCCAAGGCGGTGCAATGCACAAACATCACCGAGATTTGGGTGGCAGCCGGTACCTATAAGCCTACTTCCGGTATGGATAGAAATGCTAGCTTTTACATGATAAACGACGTTGCGATCTACGGCGGCTTCCCGGGGCTGCCGGGGCAGGAAGGCAATTTTGCGGTGCGGAACTGGGTGTCGAACGCGACTATTTTAAGTGGCGATATCGGGGCAATTGGCGACAACAGCGATAACAGTTACAATGTTGTCTATAATACTGGCTATTCGGTGCTAACCAATAGCGCCATCATTGATGGCTTTACGATAACAGGTGGAAATGCTAATGGCACTGGGAATAAAGGTTCTTTTGGTGGGGGCATATTATTTGAAAATGCGGGTGCTCCGCTGATAAGAAATTGCCAAGTTACCGGAAATACAACCACCTATGCCGGTGGAGGGTTGGCTTGCTTGGTTAATGGTTCCCCTGAAATTATTAATTGCATTTTTAACGGCAATTCCTCCTCCATTTACGGAGGGGCAATAATAATTGCCTTTGGGGGTACTGCCGTTATTAGGAATTGTACCTTTTACGGCAATGGTTCGCTATCTCCTTGCATCTATATTCAAGATTCGCCGCTGCCTATTATCACGAATTCTATTATTTGGGGAAACAGTGGAGGAATAACTATTGCAGGAGCAGCGGTCACCTACTCTATTGTTCAAGGCGGATACCCGGGCACAGGAAATCTGAATATCGACCCGCTCTTCGTAAATGCGCCGGCCGGAGACCTGCACTTGCAGGCTTGCTCCCCGGCCATCAATGCCGGTACAAATACCGATGCGCCGGATAAGGATTTTGATAACAATATGCGGCCCTTTGGAGCGACGACCGATATGGGCGCCTACGAATTCCAGGGCGTTCCACCCGGGCCGGTGGCCATCTGCAAGCCCTACGCCGCCGTACTCAACGCTGCAGGCCAGGTCACGGTCTTGCCGGCCAATGTGGACAACGGCAGCACCTTTGGCTGTAGCGGCCTGCAAAGTATGGTTGTCGCGCCCAACCAGTTCAACTGCGCCAACATTGGCGGCAACGTCGTGACCCTCACCGTGACGGCAAACGATGCCAGCACGGCCACCTGTACCGCCACCGTCACCGTAAGCGACCCCGTGCCGCCAACGGCCACTTGCCAGAATGTAACCGTTGAACTCAACGCGGGCGGCACAGGCAGCACCACGACCTCGGCAGTAAACAACGGCTCCTCGGATGCCTGCGGCATTCAGGGCATGAGTTTGAGCAAAACCAGTTTCGATTGTTCCAACGTCGGCGCCAACACGGTTACCCTGACGGTTACCGACAACAATACGAACACCGCCGCTTGCACGGCCACCGTCACGGTGAACGACAAGGTGCCGCCAACAGCCACCTGCCAAAATGTAACGGTCGAACTCAACGGCAGCGGCATGGGCAGTACCACGGCCTCGGCAGTAAACAACGGCTCGGCGGATGCTTGCGGCATTCAGGGGTTGAGTTTGAGCAAAACCAGTTTTGACTGTTCCAATGTCGGCGCCAACACGGTTACCCTGATGGTCACCGACAACAATTCAAACACCGCCACCTGCACGGCTACCGTCACGGTGAACGACAAGGTGCCGCCAACGGCCACTTGCCAGAATGTAACGGTCGAGCTCAACGGCAGCGGCATGGGCAGTACCACGGCCTTGGCAGTAAACAACGGCTCGGCGGATGCCTGTGGCATTCAGGGTATGGTTTTGAGCAAAACCGGCTTTGACTGTTCCAATGTCGGCGCCAACACGGTTACGCTCACCGTTACCGACAACAATACGAACACCGCCAGCTGCACGGCCACCGTCATGGTGAACGACAACCAGCCGCCCACGGCCGTGTGCCAGAACTTGGTCGTCGAACTCGGCGACCAAGGCACGGGTAGCATCACCGTTGATCAGGTGCGTAGCAGTGCCGACGATGTTTGCGGTATCCAATCTGCCACACTCGATCGGGAAAACTTCACCTGCAGCGACCTTGGGCAAATCACCGTGACGCTGACGGTCACCGACAACAACAGCAATACCGCCACCTGCACCGCCCGGATCAGCGTGCAGAAAACACTGACAAAATTCGACGTGCTTGGCGCTTCCTTTTGTACTGGCGACACCGACGCCACCGTACAGCTCGGCGGCTCGGAATCGTTGGTGCACTACCAACTCAAAAAATGGGGCGGACCCACCATAGGCAGCCCGAAGTCAGGTACCGGAGGGCCGCTTGACTTTGGTATGCAGCCCGCAGGCAGCTATACCGTAATCGCTACATCGGATGTATGCGGGAATACGGCAGCCATGAACGGCCCTGCCGAGGTGGTCACAGGCAATTGCAGCGTCATGCTGCCTGACCATTGCAGCTGCAATTCAGCTGACGGCCGTACACCCGTCACCCTGAAGGTAATGGCCCTGCCCGGTCAGAATTGGGAAGTTAAGGCAGTGATCGGCCTGTATGACAGCAACAGTCCTGCGGCGCCAGCCAATCCCGTCCCCTTGGCGCCGGGCGCCGCGCTGAATTATGTCGGCGGAAATATGTACGCGCTGGATGTGTTACGACTGAATGACAAGGGCTACTGGGTGCAGCTGACCAATGGTGATACCGATCTGGACATCATGGTGGGCAATGCGAGTTGGTGAAAATGACCAGAAATTGTGTCAAATCGGAGTAGAAACGCAGCACAACCTGTCAATCCGAATTACTTTGGGCCACAAAAATGGTTGAATGGCAAGGGTATGGAGGCGAGCTTTTAGCACAAAAAACGGTTCGTGTTTCAACGCTTTGAGCTTGTCATACACGGCCTTCTGAAGGTTTTCCCTGTTCGCTGAAGCGGAGTAGTCTATCTCCGTATTTCCATAGTAGCCACTTGCCAATATGCCGTAACGGATCGTATCCAACGCAGGCAGCCGGGCCGCAGTCTGGGTGACCACAGCAGGCCAATGTTCCCAGATCAGGTCGGCTGCGAATGTTTTATCCCGGCTGCGTTGGTACGTATCATGTTCATCCGCTTTGAAAAAACACAAACCCCGCACTTCCAGTACTTCTATGCTAATGTTGCACCTTGTACTATCGAAATTTTTCTTTCGAAAGTTACATCTAAAAATGCTATCCCCGTTTTGCCCGCCGCAATTTCGACCAGACCGGCATTGCCAAAAAACAACGCGCCATTTTTAACGCAGTGAAACAGCGGCGGAAAGAGGATCTGGTGTGAGGATTCGCAGTGCTTACCCTGCCCAGGTGCCAAGGATCACCAGTATTACTGCAATGCTAAGGACTAAAAGAATTCCAGCAATTATAAGCACAGTTTTAGCGATAGCCTTCGATTTCCGATTACTTTCAGAAAACAACACAATGAAAGCGCAAATAACACTTATCAGAAATGCCAAAGAGGAAACTACCGAAAAAAATGTGACCGGAATGAAGCCCAGGACAAAACTTCCGATAAACAAGATTAACGCAGCGCGGGCCAGTGGGCTGGCTTTGTCGTCTTCTACGGCAGCTGTCTTTTTCAACGCCTTTTTCATCGTTTTCAACATCCTGATTTTTTGGAAAAACCCCACTTTCTCTGAACGCGCTTTAGTGCGACCAGTATTTAATTCAATCCGGCTATTTTTATGAGCATCGGTACCCTGGCTGTACTCCAGGGAGGCATAGCCCGGGGAAACCCAAAGGACGAAAAACAGTAAGGTGAATATTCGTGAAATACGGTAAGAAGATGGCGATTTCATTGTCTGCCAGATTAATTATTAAGAAATCAGATTACATAAGCGAAAACAAATTCAATAACATCAACATAATACAACCCGCCATAACTGTAATATTCAGTGCTTTCCAGCCTGCCCCGGACAGTTTTAGCCCGATACTACTGCTTACTATCCCCGCCAGACAACAAATCAGACTCAGGTAACTTGCACTGTACCGTGCACGCAAGAATTTCGGGAAATAACTGTTGTAAAGTTCCACCGCCTCTGCATGCGGCTTGCCTAACCCGGAAACATACACCCACAAACTAAAAATGCTCAGGGGTATCAGAAAACAGGCCAACCCGACAAGTGATAAGATCAACTGCTGCCGGGGCGTGCGGGTGCCTGTGCCCGGAAAGTAGACAACATGGTTGGGCTCGGTCCAATAATAGTTGCGAATGCGGTAAACCCCGATGAGCAGAAGCACATCGATGATCGGGCCGACCAGGACGAAAAGGTTGAACTTGAAAAACGATCCGTTTTGCCAACTCAGCACCATCCAGGGCACGATTCCGGATACGACACTCAAGATCAATACCGTGTACATCAGGCGCAGCGAAAAGGATTTTTTTTGCAAAAAAAATACCCCGGCCAGGAGGTACAACACGTCCACAAAATTGCCAAAGTAGTTGGCGTACTGCGGCCATCGGGGTGTCTGCGCATTTCCTGCTGTGGACCCTATACCTGAAATTCCACCCATCATCAGCATGAGAAAGATATCAAGTACGCCCAATACCCCAAAAACGATACACACGACGCCGATAAGGGTGATCCAGCCAGATGTTTTCATAAGCGGCGGCTTGGTGGGCAAGTACAGACCGGAATAACTACACGCAGATGCATTGCCCGGAGAAACTCAATTAAGCAATGTATAGCCTTAATATTCAAATTGCCGCTGCCGATGGGCCGCTTCCCGGATGATTTTGATCAGCTGGACTGGGCGAGGCATGTTTGCTACCAACTTAGGTTTTGAATTCAATTGATTACATGATTGAAGAAGTAGTTCACCATCGTAAAAAGTGCCCCTTTTCAACTATGATGCGCACACTACGCTTACTTCTGCAATCATGTATTCATGTAATCTATTAATCTTCAATCTAAAACATTTAATTGATGGCTAGGGGAGCATGTAGCAGTTTCAATATTGGGAATTCTTTGGCGTAATCTCTGCTGAAAAGGGCCATGGATAATATCTCGATTTTTAAAAGTCAATCCCTGGATCAAACCATCACTCCAACCAAAACCCAACCGGCAGCTCCATCCGGAATGCCACAGGCACCGAATCAACCAATAGGGGCCGGTAACCCTGGCGGGTGGATTGCCGGTAGGCTTGTTTGGCCGAGTTGTCACAAGCTGCAGTCAGCGATTGCTTGATGCCAACTTCCTGCACCTGCCCGGTAGCGTCGACGCTAACGGCCAGGATCACGATCCCGCTGATGCCATTTTCACGGGCAGTGGCCGGGTATTTCATGGCGCCGTAAAAATCACGCACCCATTGCTCCTTGCCTTGCCGGGGCTCCGGTGGTTCAGCCGGTTGAATGCGTTCAAAACTGCCGTCGGTATTGGTGTCGGCGAAATACTTAATTTCCGGTAAGGTTCGGGCAGGTTTGGCGGAAGTGACTGGGCTGCTTGAGATACAGCCTGCAAGTGCTGAAGCGATCAGAAAAATGGATAAAACGGTGGTCGACAACGGGTACATAATTTGTAGTTTAGAAGGTAAACGTTGAATGCGGAACAAAGGATTGGCCGCGATGCACAGGGTTTTAGGCCCCACGCCAGGTTTGGATGCCAGCAAGGGCACAAATTCATAAACTACAGTTTCCGGAGTGCGTATTTTTCATCCGCCAGGCCACATCCGCCGGGCCAGCCATAGCAATCCACTCAGCACTACGCTCAGGAGGATCATCGTAGTCACCGGAATATAAAGATTGAAATTTTCCCGTTCAATGCGGATATCGCCGGGCAGACGCCCCAGCCAGCTGAGCTTGTCCTGAAGCGCCCAGGTAAGCAAGCCCAGTACGATGAGCAGTGCACCGGCTGCGAGGAGTAATTTGGGCAGGGAATTGGTATTGAATTCCATACGCGAGCAATTTATCTGGTTTATGTGCCAACTGTTTTTACGCCCATTTGGAACGTTGTTATTGAGAAGACAAAATACCGAACTACCAGCCAATTCGTCGTTCTAAAAACAGGTTTTGAAGATATTTTCCGCATCCGGACCGGATTTTCCCCGAACTATGCACCCGCAAAAACGCACCCGCTCCACAGTACATTGGGCGACAACGCACCGCAACACAAGTTCATGAAAACACAGTATCTCCTCGCATTTTTTACCTTTTTATCCTTTTCCCTTACCGCTCAAACCACCATGATCAAAGGCCGGGTGACCGACGCCTCCAAAAATGCCCTGGCCGGCGCCAACATCCTCCTGCGCGATACCTACGACGGGGCTACAGCCGATGCCAACGGCGCCTTTGAATTTGAAACGGAAGAGTCCGGTCCGCAAACGCTGCAAGTTACCTACCTCGGCTTCGACTCCGTGGTGCAAAAAGTGACACTCTCCGGCGGTGTGCTGGAGTTCAACCCCGTCATGCGGGAGGCCTTCAACGAACTGAAAGTAGTGGTGATCTCCGCCGGGGCTTTCGAAGCCAGCGACGAAAAGAAGGTCACCGTACTGCGCCCACTCGATATTGTAACGACCGCCTCGGCAGGCGGCGACACCTACGGCGCGCTCAAAACTCTGCCCGGCGCCCAGGTGTCAACGGGCGATGTAGAGGGTTTGTTTGTGCGCGGGGGATCAGGCTCGGAAGCGCCGACCTTTATCGACGGCATGCTCGTGCGCAACCCCTTTTTCGCCAGCTCACCCGATTATGCTTCGCGCGGCCGCTTCAACCCTTTCCTGTTCAAAGGCACCGTATTTAGCACCGGCGGCTACTCGGCGCAGTACGGGCAAGGCATGTCGTCGGCACTCATCCTCGAATCGGCTGACCTGCCCGATCAGTCGGCCGGCACGGCAGCCATATCGTCTGTGGGCCTCGGTTATGGCCGGGTCCAGTTGTCGAAAGACAAACGGCGGTCCATCGGTGGCGGCATCAACTACTCCAACCTGGCGCCGTATTTCTGGCTGGTAAAAGAAAAACCGGACTTCACACAAAAACCCGAATCGGCCGGCGCCGAGGCTTTTTTTCGCCAAAAAACGAGCGAAACGGGCCTGATCAAATTTTACGGCTATTACAACTGGGGGCGTGTAGGCTTCAATACCGACGCCCCCGACGGCAGCATCTTCGGTTTTTCTGTAAAAAATCACAACCTCTACACCAACCTCAGCTGGTCCAACTTGCTGGGCGACCACTGGAAACTGCAACTCGGCACTTCCTACGCCCGCGACTGGAACAACATCGGCACCTCGTTCAACACCGGCAACATCTCGCCCGATACCTTTTTTCTGCGCAACAGCTTCGGCCAGTTTCGGGCAGTGGCCACGCGTTTTTTCGGCCGCCTGACCAGCCTGCGCTTCGGCGGGGAAATGCAGTTTGGACATGAGGAATTTGAAAACCGCTACTTCGGCGCCTCCGACTACAACGACCGCTACAGCGCCGGTTTTGTCGAAACCGACCTGTATATGACCACCAAACTGGTCGCCCGTTTGGGTCTTCGGGCCGAGCATTCCAGTTTGCTGGAGCAGGCGCGGGTATCGCCCCGGGTATCGTTGGCTTACAAGTTGGGCGATGGCGACCAGGTTTCCTTTGCCTGGGGACATTTTTACCAAAAAGGCGACAGCCTCCTGCGTTGGCAAAACCAGTACGGGCAAATCCCCGGCTACCAGCGCGCCGAACATTTTATCCTGAATTATCAATACATCCTCAACGATCGCACTTTTCGCGTGGAGGGCTATTACAAAAAATACCGCGACCTGATCACTACGCGGGGCGATTTGCGTAACGACGGTACGGGTTATGCCCAGGGTGTCGAATTCTTTTTCAGAGACAAGAAAAGCCTGAAAAACATGGATTTTTGGCTTTCCTATTCCTGGCTCGACACCAAGCGGCAGTTTCAGTGGTACCCGGTGAAAGCGCAGCCGGGCTATGCGGCCAACCATGTATCGACGCTTGTGGTTAAAAAGTTTTTTCCCGACATCACCACCAGCCTCAGTTTGAGCTACAATTACGCCACAGGCCGGCCCTACTACAATCCCAACCGACCGGTTGACGAATTTCTCTCCGACCGGACCCCCGACTACCACAACCTCAGCATGAGCGCCAGTTACCTCACCACGATCCGGGGCGCATTTACGGTGTTTGTGCTGAGTGTGCAAAATGTGCTCCGGCAAAACCAGGTGTTCGATTACCGGTACTCTCCCGATGGCACCATGCGTACGGCAATTTCGCCTGCGGCAAAACAGTTTTTCTTTATCGGGGCCTTTTTCAGTTGGGGCACCGACCGGCGTCAGGAAGTGCTGGATAATCAACTTTAAGAAATTGCGTTTTGATCTCGCTCTTATTTACCATTTTGATAAAAAAAATAAAACGACTATGAAAAACACACTTTTTATGCTGCTCTTTTTGGCTCTGGCTGCCGGCCTACAGGCCCAGACGAATCCCAAATACGTGGCCGCCATGGAAAAAGCACTCGCTGGTATGGATACCCTCGGCCAGGGCGACCAATGGCTTGTGAAGTCCAATATGTTTGAGCGCATAGCCCAAAAAGAAACCGGCGAATGGCTGCCGCCCTATTACGTGGCACTCTGCCAGGCGATGATTTTCAACCTCGACCAGGACGCGTCCAGGTACGAAGCGCTTTGCGAAAAAGCCGAGCGTTTTGTTGCCGTGGCGGATTCGCTCAACCCCAACAACTCCGAAGTTTACGTGTTGAAAAGCATGATCGCCGGCATGCGCATCCGGATCAACCCCATGGTCAATGGGCAGAAATTTGGCCCCCTAGCCGCTATGACATTGGAAAAAGCAATGGAGCTGGACCCGGAAAATCCGCGTGTTTACATGAACAAGGGCATCAGCCTGTTTTTTACCCCACCCCAATGGGGCGGCGATCCGGCGAAAGGGAAAGAGTTGATGGAACTCGCAGACGAGAAATTCGCAGCGTTTAAACCAGCTTCATCCATCCATCCGAATTGGGGCAAAAGCACGAATGACTACATTTTAGACATGGCCCGGAAACAGAAATAATCGGGTTGCTCGACGAAAAATGCCAACTACGCTCGAACTTGTACTCAACCCGGAGGAGCGCGATTCCGAAGCGCTGTTGCGAAAAAAAGCTGCCCAACAGGCCGGTATCCCACTTCAGGCGGTTAGTCACCTCGAAATTCTGAAGGTTTCGCTGGATGCGCGCAGCCGCTCGCCGGTTTTCCGGATGCGGGTAGACGTGTATGGTCCGGGTGAAGTATACAACCCGGAGCCGGCCATCCTGTCGGGGTACAAGCCGGTCGACGGCAGCCGGGGGCGGGTGTTGATCGTTGGGGCAGGGCCGGCGGGCTATTTTGCAGCGTTGGAGTTGCTGGAGCAGGGAGTGCAGCCCATTGTGCTCGACCGGGGAAAAGATGTGCGCACACGCCGGCGCGACCTGCGTGCCATCCAGCAGTTCAATGAGGTGAATCCCCATTCGAACTATTGTTTTGGCGAAGGCGGCGCCGGCACCTATTCCGACGGCAAGCTGTACACCCGTTCAGTCAAGCGCGGCAACCTGCAAAAGGCCCTGCGCCTGCTGGTCGAGCATGGCGCCAAGTCCGACATCCTCAGCGAGGCGCATCCGCACATCGGTTCCAACAAGTTGCCCGGCGTGGTGCAGAATATCCGGGAAACAATCCTGCACTACGGCGGGGAGGTTCATTTTGGGCAGCTGGTTACCGATTTTATATTGAAAAACGGCGTCGTGCAGGGTGTGCGCACGCAAACTGTTGCACCGGAGAAAAATGCCGAAACTACCCGCGAATGGCTGGCCGATGCCGTCATCCTGGCTACCGGCCATTCGGCCCGTGATATCTACCGGCTCCTGCATGCCAGTGATATTAAAATCGAAGCCAAACCCTTTGCCCTGGGGGTTCGTGTGGAGCATCCGCAAGCGCTGATCGATGAAATCCAGTATCACCAAAACCCGCGCAATGCCCACTTGCCGGCAGCCAGCTACAGCCTGGTGTGTCAGATTCGCGAACGGGGCGTGTTCTCCTTTTGCATGTGTCCGGGCGGCCTCATCGTGCCGGCGGCCACCGCGCCGGGCGAGATCGTGGTGAACGGCATGAGCATGAGCCGCCGCGATTCCCCCTACGCCAATTCGGGCGTAGTCACCTCGGTGGAAGTGGAAGACCTGAAGGCCTGGGAAAAGTACGGGGTGTTTGCCCATTTGGAATTTCAGGCAGCGGTGGAACGCCGGATGTTTGCCGCCGGCGACGGCAGCCAACGCGGTCCGGCACTTCGTTTGCCCGATTTTATTGCCGGGAAACTGTCGGCCGATCTGCCGGGTACCTCCTACATCCCGGGCGTTTTTCCGGCGCCGCTGTATGATTTGTTGCCGCCCTTTATTTACAAACGCCTGCGCGACGGCCTCGCCCGATTTGGCCAGCTTATGCGCGGGTATTACACCAACGAGGCTATCGTGGTGGGCACGGAAAGCCGGAGCAGTGCGCCGGTGCGTATTCCGCGCGACCCGGCTACGCTCATGCATCCGGAGGTGCAGGGGCTTTACCCCTGTGGGGAAGGTGCCGGCTATGCAGGTGGCATCCTCTCGGCGGCAATGGACGGGCAGCGCGTGGCGCAGGCAGTGGGCGCAGTTGTTTTGAAGTAACGGATAGTTACCGGCATTTGCTCGAAAAGTCGACCAGCCAATTGTTCCAGTTTTTTACCACGGTTTCCTTGTTTGCGCCTGCCACTTTCGGCGCCAGATTCTTGAGCTCGGCGAGCAGTTCGGTGCGCACGTTCTGGTATTGACAGAGGTTGTCGTTCAGCCATTTGCGTTCGTTCTGGATCCATGCGGTTTCCTGCGCCAGCCAGGGTTGATTTTCAATTTCAAATAATTTTCTGAAAATCGTTTCCAGTTTGTCCCGGGTTTCCAGCCAGGTTTTGGCGGCGCCCAGTTGAGCGGTCAGCAGGTAAAATTTGGTTTCGTCATTGATCCCCGGTACCTCCTTCAGGGCCTTTTGGTAATAGGCAAATGCTAAAGGCCGCTGTTTGGTATTATCCCAATCTTTGATGAATTTTTTTGAAAACTCCAGATACTTGGCTTTTGCCGCTGCCGGGTCGTTGAGCACGTCGGTAAATGTGTCGAAGGAGGCGGTGTATATCTCCTGGTAAACAGCATAGGCTTGGTCGGTTTTCATCAGGCCGGGTAGTGCCGTCATCATGGCCTCGTCGCGCGGAAGCCGCACCTGGCTTTCCTTCATGGCCTTCAGGCTGTTTTTGGCTGATTCTTCCGCGTCCTTGTAGTTCCCCAGTTTCCACTCGCAAAGCGCTTGCAGGGTATACGCCGTCGACAATACGCCGTTTCGCTTCAAATTGGCCCGGCGCTGGAGCGATTTGTGTACCTGCCCGTAAGCCAGGCTGTAGTAAAATTCCGGCGTGTTGGTTGGGGCCAGCGCCTCCTGGGCTGCCTGAGACTCCGCGGTCCATTCGTTGGCCTGGGCGCCGGTGAAGCGTTGGGCGTTTTCGATTGTTGCTGCCTTATTAAAAGAATGTTGGGCCTGGTCCAGGTAGATCAGGTGGACACAACCGGTAGCGCTCCACAAGGTGAACAGGAGCAGTGTGTAGCGGATAGATTTCAAAAAGGGTGTTTTCATTTTTTATTTGTTTAAACGTGTGGTTCTAAGTGTCGGTCTGACTTTGAGTCAGGCCGACACTATGCGCAAGATTCAGTATTCAGGCAACCTTTCCCTGTTCCAGTGCCAGCAACAAATCCGTCAGGTCGAAATCCTCCAGCTTGTTCAATGTGTCTATAGCCTTTTTCAAAATGGCCAGGGCTTTTTTGACATTGGTTTTATTGAGGTTTTGCCGGGCCAATCCCTTCAGGTATGCTTCGATCAACAGGTTCAGCGTATCCGACTCCGTCAGTTTCCAACTGGCTACACTATCGATTTTTTCCTCAAACAGCACGTCAACAAATTGCTCCAGGGCATACTGCAAGGCGGTGAGGTCGGCAATGCGTTCCTGAACCCAATCCGATTTCACCCAGGTGGCAAGCAGGGTAGCCTGAATGATCTGAAGCAGCGCCGGGAAATCGATGCGCGCACCGGCAGGCGCCGTACGCAGGGCATCGAGTACAGACTTGATCACGGCCTGCAAAATTTCCTTGTCTTTTGCCCAGGGGGGCTGTTGCTCAAGCACCAGTTCGAGCAGGAACAGCAG
This sequence comes from Lewinellaceae bacterium, assembly GCA_020636075.1. GTDB lineage: Bacteria > Bacteroidota > Bacteroidia > Chitinophagales > Saprospiraceae > M3007. The sequence goes on from JACJYO010000008.1 coordinate 212,078, forward strand.
CATTTCGTGCAACTGCGCACCATTCAGCTCAAGGCGCCAATGCTTACCGGAGGCATCGGGCACGGCTTGGATGAGCTCGGGCAGTGCCGCTTCGAGGGCATCCAGCATTTGGCTGACCGGGGTGCCGTCGTTGGGGTTGATGCGTTCGTGGAGGGCCTGGGTGGCCAGGTCGAGCACGAGCGGCAGCAAATCGGGCAATAATTCGGCGCGGTTGTTTTTCTTCAAAATAACAGCCGTGCGCCGGATCAGGTCTTGCACCACCGGCTTGTCGGACACCAGTTCGGGGTGCTGTTTCAACACATTGAGCAGGGCCGTTTTCATGCGCCGGGCCAGGTGAACGTCAAAGCGGCCGTCCCGCTCAAAAATGCCGCTTTCCACCAGCACCAGTTTGATGAGGGCCAGGCTTTTGGCATCCGGGTACTTCGCCGCTGCCATTTCGAGCAGCATTTCCAGAATAAATTCGAGCAGTTCCTCCAGCAATTCAAAGCGCCGCACCGGGGGCAATTCGGCCTTCCGGAACATGTAGGCAAAAACAATATCGAGTGCATGGTTGAGGATGCTCTTCAGGTCCTCCTGCTGTTGGTCGGTGCCGGCAAACCTGACTTTCCCGAGCAGGTTTTTGTGCACTGCTGCGGTACGCATGCTCACTTCCAGCAGCATTTCAACGGTGGAGAACGCAATTCGCTGGTCGTCGGGCAGCTGGCGCAAGGCGTCAAAAACGGCTTCGAGCACGGCGCCCAACAGGGCATCATCGCCCGCTTTGTTCAGTATCCAGGCCGGGTCGTCGGCCACGTCGCTGATCAGGTTTTCGGCCAGGTTGAGCAGCTGACTGTGGCTGAAGCGGGGTTTCCACCGGCCGTTTGGCGCCGGCTTGGACAGTGTTTTTAACAACTCACGAACCGTGATCAGCAACAGGTGCTCACCGTTTTCCGTATTGGCATCCCAGAGTTGATCGAGCTGGCCGGCTGTGTTTTCCAGGATGAGCCGCACCAGTTCGGGAATGAGCAGGTCCAGTTCAATTTTTTCACCCGGATTTTTGGGCAAAACAGCCAGGCTGACACCGGTTACGATATCCTGCACGCCGGCTTTTCGGGAAAGCATTTCGGGGTGCTCGGCAAAGACCCGGAAACTGGCCTGCATGACCCCATCGAGTGTTTCGGTGGTGAATACTTTTTTGAGATCAATGCGGTCGACCGGGTTGTCGAGGATGGCATCGAGCAGCACCTTGCCGGTCGACTGGACCAGGGCAACGCCGCCTTTTTCACCGGCCATCCACACCGGCAGGTTGGTCAGAAAGTGGTTGCCGGTGTTGCGCACAATGCTGCGGAAAACAAACTGCCCCCACTGGAGCACACCGTCTTCGTCGAACGTCAGGCTATCGTCGGGTTCGTCCTCAATGGTTTTCAGGCGTTTCATAATATCGGCAGCCAGGGTTTTGCCTGCATGCCGGATAAGTGCCTGGAATTTCTCGTCGCCGGTGATGTCGTCGCTCAGTTCCTGGAGCACCTCCGAGGCAGCGATGAAGAGCTGCGGTACCAGTTTTCTCGACAGGTGTTTAAAATCGTCGGGCGACGAAAAGGTAAGGTCGTCCAGCCCGGCCAAAAACGCCGACAGGGAGCGGCCAAACGGGTTGTCTTTGAAAAACGGTTTTTGCGACTGGGCGAAGTAATCAATGCCCACTTCGATCAGGGCGCCACCCACGAGTTGAAGGGCGGATAATTGTGCAGGCTCCCTACCCGGCTGCCACTGGCGGATGCGGAAAATATTGACCCAGAACTCCCGGTTCGTCGCGGCGAGGTTAGGATTTTCCGACCAACCGTCGTCATCCGCATGCGACAGGATCTGGTAAAACCGGATGTAGATTTTTTCATCATCCTGACTGCGCCGCACGTCCTTGTCGTGCAGCACCTTCAATTCCGGGTAGTCGATCAGGTATCGCCGGCCGCCGGCATTAAAAAATTCGCGGGCGCCGACTACGGATTCTCCCGTGTTGAATTTCGGCAGGGGAAGCACTAACTCCCGGGAGCGCAGGTTGTTGGCATAGGCCTGCTGCATGGCGCCGCCCAGTTTGATTGCCGATTGAATGCCGAATAGAATCGCATCGGCGGTTGGATTGAATGCCATAATGGTTTTATTTAGGACAAGAGGAAAGCTGAATCAGCGGAAAAAACTGGAGGCCATTTTTGAGATGGCCTCTGATCAAACGGAGGGAAACCTGCAAAAAAACAAGTTTGCAAAAATAGCGATTAATTTCCCGGATTCAGAAATCCGTCAAGGCTGCAAGATCAATCGTCGTACGTATGACTGTTGTTCCAGTCCGATTTTTACGAAATACTGGCCTGCAGGTAAGTCGCTAATGTCCAGGGGTATTCGATTGGCGCCGGTTTGCACCTTTGTTTGAGCAAGATAGACTGGTCGGCCAAGCGTATTCACGACCGAAATGACCACTTCCTGTGTTTCTGTTGCCGGAAAATCAATCGTGAACAAGCCGGAGCCGGGGTTGGGCGATACGCTCCAATCGGGCTCTTCGTTCTGCGGGCCGGCGATGCCGGTTACCGGTGCGCTCACAATGGCGATATTGTCGAGCAGCACCCGGTCGCCGTTGGAGCTGAAGGTGTCCAGTTCGGGGCTGATGCCGGTGAGCGTTTCAAAGCAGATTTCAACGGTTTTTCCCAGATAGTCGGCCAGGTCAAATTTGCGCTGGCGCCAGTTGTCGAAGCTCGGGGTCACCGGCTTGTAGGTCGGGCTGATCGCCTCGCCATTCACCAACACACGCAGGGAGCTAAAGTAGGGCAGGTTGTAGCCAAATTTGTTCAGGTAAAAAAACGAAAACGTCTGCTTGTGCTCGAATTGCAGTTCCGCGGAAGCCATTCCCGACAGGTCGGCGCAGAGGCAGAGTTTGCTGTGAAACTGTGGGTTTACATTCCAGACATTGTCGTTGTTCGGAATTTCGGCTTCGCCAAAAAGAAAAGCCTTGCCAATGTCGCCGCCGGTGAAGCGGTAACCGTAGGCGCCGGTTCGGGCGGCATCGGCCGAAATTTCACCCCGGGAGAATCCCGGCGTTTGCACTTGAAAAACCGAATCGAGCGACAGCTGATCCGCTTCGAAGGTCAGCACGTTGTTGCGCACCATGGGCACCGGATTGGTAAGGTGCTGGTGGAACAGGCTGTCGTTTTGGTTGCGCTCGTCCGGACCGTAATTTACCCAAACATCAATGTCGTAGTCGCCGTTGGCAAACAAGTCGGCAGGGTTGGTAAAGCTGTATTTGAACGCCTCCCCGGTGTTGAGCGTTTTGGGCGTTTGCACCATTTCCATCACCGGCGCCCCGCCGTTGACACGGTAGGCCAATTGAATTTCGGTGCCTTCGGGCAAGGGGTTACAGCCCCAGTAGCCAATTTCCACCTCGGGCGATTCAAAACCCAGCATGCAGCTGGATACGGGGCGGTTGATGGCTTGCATGCGCACGTCCGTATTTTGCTCGGCAACACTTTCCACGGTCCGAAGCAGTTCGTTGTTGCTCAGGTTCAGGTCTTCACCGAGGCCGACCCAGCAGCGCAGGTGGTAGGTACCGGGCGTGGCAAATTCGGCGGGTGGTACGGAAAAGGTGAAATTGAGTGTATCGGCAGCGCTCAGGTCGGCAGCCAGGGTAAGGGTATCCCAAACGACCGGGTGGTCTTCAACCTGGTAGGCCATCGGGATTTTAGTGCCTGCGGGCAAATCGGCGTTGCAGCCACTGTAGCGCAGTTGCATCGATACCGGCTCTGCGCCGGTCAGCCCGCATTCGATGGGTGTGGGTCCGAGTACGGTGATGGCTTTCAGATCAAAGGGGCTGAGCAGTTTGCCTACACCCACCGCGTACCAGGCGTTTACGGTTTCCCGAAATGGCGTGGAGCAGGGGCTGTAGAGGTCTTCGGCAGCCTGCATCGAGCCTTCGCGTGCGTCGGCGTATTCCGACAGCCGCACGAGGTAGTATTTCAGGTTGCGAAATGCAATGGCTGTTGCTGTATCGAGTCCCTGGCCCGCAACGGTATAGTTGGAATTGACGTCGTTTTTGCCGCTTCCGCCAACGGTGAGCAGGTAAAACCAGTGGTTTTGCACGCCGCTGTTGGTGTGCACGCCCCCGTTGTCGGCAGTACCTGTAACCCAGTGTTCACCCTTGTAGGTGTCGGGGTTTTCTTCCTTTTTCGGGTCGGCCATATTGCGGAAGGGGCGGGCGTTGCCCATGGCAAAATCTTCCCCGATCAGCCAGTCGCCGTACTCGGGCGTAGCCCACATTTCAATAGCGGTGCCGAAAATATCGCTGAACGATTCATTCAATGCGCCACTTTCGTTGCGGTAGCGGAGGTTGGCGGTAAACTGGGTGACACCGTGCGTAAACTCATGCCCAACCACATCAAGCGAGGTTAGTGGCCCGTAGGAGCTGCCGTTGCCATCGCCGAAGCGCGCCCAATCGCCGGTCCATTGGGCGTTTACCCAATTTTCGTCGTAGTGCACATAGCTGATCAGAGCCATGTTGTTGCCGTTTATGCCGGGGTGGTTGTGTTTTTGTAAAAAATAATCGAAGGTCATTTCGGCGCCCCAGTGGGCGTCGGTGGCCACTTCATCTTCCTCGGGGTTGACGTTGTTCCAGTTGTTGTCGTCGTCCAAAAAATCAACCGCGTCGGCATGCTCGGTGCCGCGCTGCATGTTGTAGGTCTCAATACCGTTGCCGCGGGTGCTTTCCACCAGGCGAAAAAGGTCGGCATCTACCGAGTCGGTAATGATCGGGCGGGTACTGCTGTACCTGGTTTCGGCAGTGCCGGGGGTGTTCTGGTCGTGCAACAGATCGACCGCTTCCACGATGCTGCCATCAATCGCACTGATGAACAGGATTTTCCGGAAAGCCGGCTGTTCGGCATAAATTTCAACCTGCCAGGCCAGTTGGAAATCAGCCGCCTGCTGTGTGAAACCGGGAGCTACCAGCACCAGTTCCGGCTTGGGTGCGAAGGTGGCGGCGGGGTCTTTCCGAATGTGGCGCAGCATCGCTTCGGCTTCCGGCACTTCCCACATGTACTGTTGGGCAGGGAACTGTTTCAGCCCCAGTTGCAGGGCTTTGTTTCCGGGCAGGGTAGGGCGCACTTCGGTGTCCAGCCCGCGCACCAGTTTGCCATTGAGGGTGCGTACGCGGCCGTCTTTTTCGTGGATGAGCAGCTCGGCACCATCCACCGGCACACTGCGGTGGTATTGCTGGTAGCGGTAGTGGGTAAAGCCCAGTTCGTCAGTGTCGGTGCGGTAGCAGCGTAGCTCGTCGTTGGGACCCAGGCCGAGGTCGCGAAGGTGTAGCTGTACCAGTTCGGTTGCGGTAAGGTTTACATTTTCGGCTACGGTGAGCCAGTCGGGATTGCCGTAGCGGCTGTAAAAGAGCGGTTTCCGGTCGGGGCTGGATTGTGTAAAGGCGGTGCCGGCGGCCAGGAGCCACAGCATGACGGAGTAGAGCAATAACTTCATTTCAAAAAGACTGTGTTGAATATTCAGCCCATCCCTACAGATGGGAACTATGGCAAATTAAATCGCTTTAAGGAGCGGATTTTTTGTGGAAACAGCCGGTTGTGGTTGTCGGGAGGGTCGGCAAAAGTACCGCCTTGAATGCCGAGCCCGGGAATTTTTTTTGCCGGATGGCTAATTCTGACATGAGGGGGAGGGCTTTGCCCCTATAGCCATCAACTTAAAGTGCACAGGTCTGAAATGCAATTGATTACATGATTGCAGATTACATGAATACATGATTGAAGAAGTAATTCACCATACCGGCCATGTTGAAATGCAGGTTGCTTTATGGAAAATGTTGAGCACACTATGGGTACTTCATCAATCATGTATTCATGTAATCAATTAATCGTCAATCTGTTACTACACAATATTCCTTAAGTTGATGGCTATGGGGCTTTGCCCAGCGGAGATAAAAAGCCGTGGGCCATAAACAAGTACTGCCGCACCCGTCCTATACGCGGGCGCCGGCAGTACAAATTGTTCTCATTTGGATAAAAAGGTCAATGAATTTGCCGTCTTAAAGTCTGAAGAGAAGACTTAGGACTGCACGTGCACTATTTGCGAACACAGATTACCTGTGATTTCCCTCCATTATTTGCAACGGTTATGTTACCACTAGTGTTGAATCCATAAGTAATGGTCGAAACGCCGGTACTGAAGTCCGAATAAGTAGAACTTGTCGAATAATTTACAGGGCCAACAAAGGTTCCATCTCCTGTGGCAGCCGAGTGTTTGAGAAAAATTTGTTCCATTTCTGCGGCCGCGGGCAGGTACCAATCGTCAAAGCCATAAGCCTCCAGGTCATAGCAGAGCTTTGCTGCATAATCGCCGTCGCCATATAAACCAACAATAGCTGCGGTGTTGCCCTCACCATCGAAATCACTGGCAATTGCCTGTGAAACGCTTGAAGAGGCAATCGCCTCCAGCCCGGTAAGGTTAGTATAGGTCATAGCCGGATTAAATCCGATGGAGGTATTGTTAACCACCGGGTGGGCATAAATGATTTCTCCATTGGACAGCTCGAGTTCCAACAATCCTTCTGTACTTATTCCTGACCAATATGGCCTGCCGGTGTTCGTCAGCGTGAGCATTTGGCCGCCTTTACCTTTGGGTACCCGCTGCCAGGCCGTACCGTCGTGATAGGCTAAATCTCCCGTCTGGGCGTCTGCCGGCAGTTCGATCTCATTTTCCGGGTCTGCATCGGCATCGTTTACCGTGATCATGCCGCCGCCATTGCTCAGGGTAACCTCCGAGCCGGTTTGCGTGAGCGTCTGAATTTCATTGGTCGGGTCGCCGTCATCATCGCTGCCACCGCCGTTGGCGGCGTAGAGGGCATAGGGTACGCTGAGCAGCTCGGAAGAGCCCATGACCTGCAGACTGTTGCCGCCTGTCGGGTCCAGCAGCGTCCGGATACTGGTAGGCATGCTCCAGTCGACAGCATCAAAACTTCCACCAACCAGGGTGCCGCGGCCGATTTCCAGGCTGACCAGGCCGAACTGGTTGGTTGTGACCACAAAGTCTTCGCTGTAAACGAAGGTGTTGTTTTGCGAAAGGTCTATACCAATCCTGATGGACTGATTGGCCAGCACCTGGCCGGCGGCGTCGCGCACCACGGTTTGGTATTTAAACGCTTTTGGCGCCTGGGCCTGGGCGGTGAAAACAAAGAGCAAGAGCGATAGTATGGTAAAAATTGTGTTTTTCATGTTCAGTTTGATTTAATGATTTTAAATGTTTGCACGGCATTCTGGTCTTTGGCCCGCAGCCGCAGGTAGTAGGTGCCGGCGGGGAAGCCCGACAGGTCGAGGCTGTGTTGCGCTTGCTGCGGCAGGGTTTGGCGGAGCGTCACGACACGGCCGGCGGCGTCGGACAGGCTCAGGCTCGTCAGCTCGACCGTTTCCGGAGCTTCGATGCTGACCATACCGGCCGTAGGATTGGGAAATACGCTAACCCGGAAGGCGTCGGCGGGGTTGTTTACCGCGACGACCATCAGCTGGGTTTGGTGAAAACCCTGCGTAAGCACGGCGCCAGAAGCGGCATAGGTTTCAATGACCGCCTCGCCCAGGGTCCAACTCATTTGAGCCGTGCCGTTCGCGTAGTGTTCGCCGGCGCTGGCGACTACTTCGGGGCTGAGCGATTGGGCTGTACTCCAACTGTACCAGAGTAAGCCCAGAAAAAAGAGCAGTTGTTTTTTCATAGGTGAATGGTATTTTATAATTAAAAGATAAACTGGCAGGTGTTTTGGGGAGGCTGCGGTACATGTGTTTGCATCCATGGACAAAGATGGACCATGACAAGGAGCTGAATCCGTCAAATGGGTAGCTGAATCCGTCAAAATGATGGGGGGGCTGGTTTCTGGCTTTTCAGTGGCCTTTTTCCGGAACAATTGCCTTGTGCCGACCGCCAACCGCGTATATGCCCATGCTCTGAATACGGAAGGTCTGGTTCCCGGATTTCGTCCGCACATGAAGGCCTGCCGATTTTTTTATGTGGCCATAATTTGCCTGGTTCCCTGCTAAAACGCGCTATTCTTCTCACTAATCAATTCCGCCAAAATACTCACCGCAATTTCTGCCGGCGTCTGGCTGTTGATCGACAGCCCGATGGGCGCATGCACGCGTTGCAGATGCTCGCGGGAATACCCTTCGGCTTCCAGCTCGGCAAACAGGGTTTTTACTTTTTCGGCACTGCCCATCATGCCTTGCTGGCCAAAAGTGTTCGGAAATTAAAATAATCATAATGCGCTCGTGAGGATTTTGCACAGTTTGGGCTAGCGGGGGGGTAGCAGGGATATGCGATATTTGGCAATCCCTTTGGAAACACGATACACCGCTATACCATGGAATCACAAAGAATTTGTTTGGCCTGCGATCTCAAGGATGATCCGGTTGCGATTGCGCGTTACAAAAAATACCATGCGCCCGGCGCGCTTTGGCCGGAAGTCGGCAAGAGTATCCGCGATGCCGGTATCGTAGCGATGGAGATTTACCTAACGGGCAACCGCTTGTTTATGATTATGGAAGTTGATGCCTCCTTCAACGCTGACCTTAAGGCGAAGGCCGATGCTGCAAACCCGAAAGTACAGGATTGGGAAGCGCTGATGTGGCAATTCCAGCAAGCCTTGCCTTGGGCTAAGCCGGGAGAGAAGTGGGTTCTTATGGAAAAGATATTTCTATTGGAACGTTGAACGTGTAAAAGCCGCACTTTTGAAAAATGCTGATAGCTTTCGACTACGTTGGGCCAGCACAGGTTCTTCTGACCACGTTGGGTTGCCGAGCCTGGCTAAGCCTCCCTCCCTCCGTTCTTTACCCCGATCAACTCCGCCAAAATACTCACCGCAATTTCCGCCGGCGTCTGACTGTTGATCGACAGCCCGATGGGCGCATGCACGCGTTGCATATGCTCCCGGGAATACCCTTCGGCTTCCAGCTCGGCAAACAGCGTTTTTACTTTTTCGGCACTGCCCATCATGCCCAGGTATCGGTAGTTTCGACCGAGCAGCTGTTGGAGGATCAGCTTGTCGGTCCGGTAGCCGAAAGAGAGCAGCACCACGTACGTGTTTTCGCCTTCCGGGATGTGTGCTCCGATTTGTGCAAAGTCCGAAATCAGGGTATGCGTCGCCAGTTCAGCCGGTGGGGCGGTGTTTAGCGCATCGCGGTCGTCGAGCACCTGCACCGAAAAATCAAGGGAAGCGGCCATACGGCACAAGGCCAGACTGACATGCCCGGCGCCGGCGATGTACAGCTGCGGGCTCAGCGCGAGGTTTTCGGTGAGGCTCCAGGTGTTATCGTTTTCTATCGAAAAACTATATTTTTGGGAAGGGCGTTTTTTGGGTTCAAAAAAAAGCCCCCGATCGTTCAGCGTGAGCGCACCTGCGTTTTTTTCGGCAATTGACCGGATCACCGGCAGGCTTTCAGCATTCAAATGGTAGAACGCGATCGTCTGCTCACCCGAACAGATCATGCCCGAACGGTGGCTCGGAATATCCCGCCGATGGATCTGTTTTTTCAAAAAGGGCGAAAACGGCTGCTGTAAAAGTTCAACCTTGCAGTATTCCACCAGTTTGAACTCCATGATGCCACCGCCGATCGAACCGGCCAGCAATCCCGAACTACTCACCAGCATTTTAAATCCCTGCCGGCCGGGACTGCTGCCGGTGCTCTCCAATACGTATAGCAGCACGGCGCTGTGGTCCTGTTCCAGTTCACGGAGGAGTGTTTGCCAAAAATTCATTGTGTATGCTTTTTTATACCCGTCGGGTCTTTTCCAATTTCCAGTTTCCAATTTGACATTTCAAATTCATAAAATTTCAGCATCCGGGATCATCCATTCAATTTGAAATTTGAACTTGGAAAAGTTTGGAATCCTACCGGTTCTCCTTCAAAAACCGCAGCAAATCATTCCGGTATTCCTCACCCCCGCGCGCCCAAACATTCAGGTGATGGGCGCCTTCAATGGTGTGCCATTCCTTTTTTTCGGAAGCCAGGTTGTCAAAGATTTCGCGGCCGTAGGCAATTTTGATCCGGTCGTCGGCATCGCCGTGGGCCATCAGCATAGGTTGCCGGATATGGCGTGCCGCTTCCGAAGGGCGGATTGAATCGGCCACAAAATGCGCAGTTTCTTCGGCTTCGGAAATGGCGCAGTTGGCAAACCAATGCCAGGGAATTTTCAAGCGCCGTTGCTGGTAGTCGAACACGATGGTTCGAAAATCGGCGAAGGTGCTTTGCACGATTCCGAATTCAAGCCGGGGCTCGATTGCCAGCGCCTGCAGGGCGATGGCGCCACCCATGGAATTGCCCCAGACGCCGAGCTTGCCGCCCTTTTTTTGTTTTAAAACAGCGTCGACCACAGCGGCCACATCAAATTTTTCATAATAGCCATAGGTGCAGAATTCGCCGCCGCTTTCGCCGTGCGCCCGACTGTCGAGCAGGATGGTTTCGTAGCCGTTTTCCCAGAGCCAGGATGCGGTGGAAAGCCAGCGTTCCTTGCAAGCGCCCACGCCGTGCAACATCAGCACGGTCGTTTTGCCGGTGTCGGCCGGCTGGTGTATCCAGTAAGCCTGGAGGGTGATGCTGTCGCGGGTTTGAACAGTGATTTTTTCATAAGGCAGTTGGTAGTCGGCGGGCGTCCGCTCGATGCTGTATTTCCGGGGTGTGATGATCATGTAGGGGGCGGCCTGGTAGAGCAGGGTGAAACCGCCGGTCATAAAGAGCGGCAGCAGGAGCAGGAGCCAAAACCAGCGTTTAGGGCTAAAATTTACTTTTTTATTCATTGTTTGCTTCGTTTAAAAAGGTGGACAACTGACGGCCTGCTTCGAGCAAGGTTTGCAGGTTGGCCAGGTACAGGGTGCGTTTTTGGAGTTCTTCCTGACTGAAGTCGGCGCGTTCCTCGGTACTGTAGGCGCTTTTGGTGACGATATTGGTGTGGGGAATGATGCCCGTGCGGGTATCCATCAGCACCACTTCGCAGGTGGCGAATGCTTTGGCTTCGTCTTTTTTGAAGGCCCGGTATTTCCGGAACAGGTCGCTGTGGAGGCTGTACACCAGCAACATGTCGGCCTGTACGCGAACGGCCGATTCGCGCAGCTGGTGCATGTTTGGGCGCAGCCCGGTAACCATAGCGGGCAGAAAAAATACCTGTTGCACGCGGTTCGCCCGGCCAATGGTTTGCGAAAACGTATCGAGCAATTGCTGTTGCGTTTTCAGGTTTTCTTCGTCGTACCAGTTCCAGGCGCCGTAGCGGGATGCCGAACCGCCGTACTGAAAAACGGCCAGGCGAATGCTGTCGGGGATCCGGATCTTCCCGTCGAGGATCATCCGGATATCCGCCTCGCTGATCGTGCGGTCTTTGTCGTTGAACAGCGATTCCGTGATAACACCTCCGGGACCGCTAAACCGGGCGCTTTCGCCAAAGCCGGGGCTGTATGTCCGCGGCGCTGTGCAGGCAAAAAGGAGGAGCAATCCAAGGGTGAAAATTGGAAAAACTGTAGCGTGTTTCATGGCCGGCATTTTGAGGTAAACAACGAAATGGGAAATTGTTCTGTTGCTTTTGGGGAGAAATTCCTCGATTGGTATATAGTGTTGCTCATTTTATTGAGGGCGTGACTTCAAGTCACGCCCTCAATGCGCATGACACAGCGCTATTGATTAATTATTATGAGGTTCTCATCAATGGTCAAGTGCCTGCATTCCCCCATTTTCATTACCGGAAACCCAATAGTATCAATGGCGCCTTTGCGTTTCAGGATCAATTGCAGGCTATCCGGTTTTTGATATAATCGGGCATCATAATTCCAGTATGGCGGGTTGTAATTAAATACTTTGGAAGCGTTATTTGAAATGTTGCCGATATCCCAGCTTTTTAAATTCCCTTGAAGTTTAACGTCAAGGATTTCAGACCCGGTTTTATTCGTCAGCTTTACAAATACCTTTCTTCCGATTTTACGTTGTGTTGGTAAAATTATTATAACTGAAGGAATATTAATCAGTAATAATATCCCTGCGGATAGTATTTTTCTATGGAGGTTTTTTCTATTAATTATACTATAAACTATCAATAAAAGAAGTCCAAAACATGCCAACCAAAAGAAAATAATAAGCCAATAAAACCCGATAAAAACCAGGATGTCAAAATCCCAGGCGCCAATATATCTTCCGCCGGCCCATAGTAAAAATATAGTCCAGCCGCCTGCAAATGCAATCAGCCCGATGTTCCAACTGGTATTTAGCAGTGATGTATACTTTACGGCCATGGGCATTGTTCGGCTCAGTTCAAACTACTCCGCTGGGTGATTCTGGAGACCACAGGTTTGCTGGCTAATACGAGTACCTGCAAAATGATGGCAATGGCGATAAGTACGGCCATTTCGAAACTGGTGAGCAGGGAAGAGCCTGCGACGATGCGCTGCGATTGGTCGGTGAGCTGTTTGCCTTCTTTTAATTGGATCAGGGAAAGTTGATGGAGGTTGGATGAGGCTGTGGCAAACTGCGCTTCAATTTGGGAGCGGGTCTCTGCGCGTTGGGGTCCGTCGGCTGCGTTGCGGAAATACTGATGTTCGAGGTTCTGAAGTGCAGCTACGTTGGCTTTAAAATCGCGAAAGCAAACTACTTCCTCCTCGGTGAGCCGTGTTTTTTCATAATCAACGAGCAGGTCGCTTATGGCGGTGTCGTGGGTGCCAAAGTGGGTGCTGCGCTGCGCGTCGGATTGGCCGGCACAGTTGTCGAGCATTAGTTTTTTCTGGTAAAGGTGGTTGGAGAGCTTGTAAATGTAGCTTTCAACAACCAGGCGGTCTTCGTACACCGATGAGAACGCACTTCCGAGCGTGTCGATGTGCTGCCTGCCCAAAAGGTTGGTAATGAGTATGATGACGCAAACAATCGCGAGTAATGCTGCTGCCTTGAATTTTTGCTGGATACTGAATGCCCACTTCATAGCCGATAATTTTCGTGAAAAAGTGCCTGTGTGCGAAATAACAAATTTTTTGGGATGTGCAGGCTAATGAGGGCTCAAACTCGATCCGTTGGAGGTTTTCCTACAGTTCTACTTTCTCAAAATTTTCCCCATTGAATTTGTAAACCCCTGCATTGTGTGTACCCAGCCAGATTGCTCCCTGATTGTCTTTGTACATAGCATAGAGCAAAACATCCGTTTCGCCGTCTTTTATTGGATAATGAAAAACATTTTTTCCATCATATCTCCAGATGCCTTCACTATAGGTTAATAGCCATAGATCGGCATTATTGTCGTCAGTCACTGCCGACATGAAATAGGGGAGGTTCATTTTCGGCTGTATAGTTGATTGGTCAATTCCTGGTAGTTTTTGATAGCCAATCTTGCCATTTTCAGCTGCGTCAATTCTATACCGGTTAATCGTATTACTGAGCCAAAAGTTCCCGTCTTTGTCTTCAATAATGGATCGAACTCCCGGAACCCGGCCGTCATCAAGTACGGTTAGTTCTTTTTCTGCTATCCAGAAAAAAGAATCTCCGTCATATCGGTAAACGCCGGCCGATAGTGTCCCGAACCATAGATTTCCCTTTTTATCCTTATAAATTCCATAGACGCCATAGGGGCTGTATTGCCTTGCGTCAAACTTGATACCGAACGCCGCTTCCAGATCCTGCTCCGGAAACTCCAAATAAAACAACGAATCGCCGGTGAGTCGATAAACGCCATTCGGATTTCCGCTGCCCTTGAACCACAAATCGTCGGGTAATAATTTCCATTTGTTTTGCGCTGAATAGATTGGCTTCAGCGTCGTAAACGTATGCCCGTCGTATTTGCTGATTCCATCCGGCGTATCAAAATAGATATTGCCGGAATTATCACCTTGTATTCCGCGTATTTGATTGCCGGCTAAACCGTTGGTGCCGGTGAATTGAACAAGGTTTTTTCCATCATATTTAAAAACGCCCTTACCATTGCTGCCAAACCAATAATGGCCTTTTTTATCCTGATAAATGCTCCAAATGGCTTTATCGAGTTTTGAGATAGTTTTTCCGGAATGGGTTATTGAAGGGTGTGTGTCCGCTTCCCCTTTTTGTAGTTGTCCTTTACACGAAGACAATGTTGTCATTACGCTTAACAGGAGTATCTGTCCAATCACTGTTTTTCTCAATTTATTTTCTTTTTTACTGGATGAAAGATGATTTGCGAAAGTGCGTATGTTAAGTTGTCGCTTCGACAAACGCAACGCAAAGTTACACTGGATCAAACCATGCGTTGCGAAACGCCGAAAGCTGATCACAAGCATTGGCCGGTGTTTGTGCCGGGTATGCAGGCAAGCGTGAAGCCGTATTGTGTCCACCAGAGCAGGTGCTGTAAACATGTTTTTCTACCGGGTAGAAAGTATTTACTTTGTGCCAAACAATTAGCCGGCCAACGGGCTGGAATCTATTATTTCAACCAACATTGACATGAAAAAAACACTCCTTTCCGCTCTTTTTTTAATAGCCGCTGCCGCGCTGGTTTCGGCTCAAACTGCTGAAGACATTATTGCCAAACACCTTGAGAACACCGGCGCTGCCAACTGGAGCAAGGTGAAATCCATAAAAATGGAGGCCACGATCGCTGCTGAGGCCGCTCCCGGTATGGCTATCGGTTGGACCATGGTTGCCCTGCGCGATCAGGCAGCCCGGATGGACGTATCGATTATGGGGATGACCCAAACCTCAACGGTGAAAGGCGGCGAAGGCTGGTCAACCAACCCGTTTGCCGGCCAAATGAATCCTGCGCCGATGGCTGCCGATGAGGTCAAGGTAATGATGAACATGACCGATATCGACGGATCGCTGGTCGGTTATAAAGAAAAAGGGTATAAGGTGGAATATGTTGGCCGTGAAGATGTGGACGGTGTCAGCGCCTACAAAATCAAGATGATTAAAGAAGATGATAAAGTCGAATATTTGCTGTTTGACCCGGAGGGTTACTTCGAGATCATGAAAATTGATGTCGATGACGTGGATGGGGAAACTGTGGAATCCAAAACTACCTATTCGGATTTCAAACGGCAGGATGGCATCGTTTTCCCGTTTACGATGCAGCAGTCCAACCCCGCAGTGGGCAACAGCACGATCAACCTGACGACCATCACGCTCAATCCGGAGGTGGATATGTCGGTTTTTGAAATGCCGGCGAAGAAATAGGGTAATGATGAGTGATGAATGATGAATATTCGATTCATCTGCAACGGTTTGGATTGAACTAGGCATTCAAATTTTGCACGATCAGAAATAAGGCCCGCAGGGCTGCCATTCTGTAGAATACTGTAATCCTGAAATTTTTTAACGAGGGTGTATCATAAGTCCTCGCACATGCAGGCAATTCCTGATTTTCACCACGGAGGCCACGGAGTTTGATTCTCCGTGGCCTCTGTGTCTCCGTGGTACATAAAATATTCTACGGCGGGGATTTCAGATTTCTCTCTTTTGATACAGCCTCATTTGAACGCGGTAATTTCCCAAACACGCCTTATTTTTTTGATCTCCTTTTTTGATTGAGTACGACAGTATTTTATCCCTAAATAATACAGAACTAACACGCCGGTTTTTTCATGCTCATTTGGGTTAAAATAAAATTGAAAACGGGTAATATGCTGGTAGAGTATCGCATGGCAGCCAGCACATCTTTGTGCCGAACACAAAGCATGCTTAACTACTCACTCGTTTTAATTTTTTGACTTATGATCAGCAAAAGCAAATTTCTTTTAACAATTGCAATACTATGCTTCACCGGCATGGTAGCTATGGCAGGGAACGCACCTGTTTTTTCTGTTAAAGTAGTTGACCCAAACGCATTTTTACTTCAATTGACAGATGTTGAACAAGCGCAAATTCAAATCACCTTGCGGGATGCAAATGGCGCAACCCTGCATACGGAAACACTGAAGCAAAATCGCGTGGATCAGCGAAAATATGACATTAAGGAGCTGCCTGCCGGGAACTACTCTTTAATAGTGACTTATGATGCCGTGATTAAAATACAACCGATCAAAAAAGGCTTTGACACACTCGAAATTGACGCTGTGGATTTGCAAACGGTATTCCAACCGGTAATTCGACAGAATTCGGCGCACCTGTATCTGGATATGCTTTGCTTATCCGAGGATGTGGAGATTTCCCTGGCAATTAAAGATGCAGAGGGACGTGTGATCTACGACGAGGTCGTGCAACCCAAAGGCGCGCTTCAAAAGCGCTTTAATTTATCACGGCTAGGCAAAGGCACGTATACGTTTACCGTTGGCGTTGTGGACACTGTCCTGATTAAAGAATTCAATAAAACTATTGAATGGTCTCCGACGATTAGTTCCTTGTAGTGATGAGTGATGAGTGATGAGTGATGAGTGTGCTCACCTTTCCGGGAGAATGTAAAATTCATCACTCATCACTCATCACTCATCATTACTTACTGTTTCATGGAAAACCTTAAAAAACTGTTTCCGATATTCGGACGGGCTCTTTTGTGTGATGTCTTTGAAAAGCCTGTTGAAATGCGAGAAGTTATTAAACCCACTTTCAAAGGAAATATTTGAAATGCTCTCCTGCTGTTCAGTCAACAGTTTACAGGCGTGAACAATCCGGATTTCGTTGACGAACCGGGTGAATTTTTTTCCGGAAATTCGTTTGAAATACCGGCAAAAAGAGGGTACGGTCATGTTGGTAACAGCCGCTATTTCATCGAGTGGAATAGATCTTTGGAAATTCGCCTGCACATAATCATAGATGACATTGATCCGGTCATTGTCGGTATTTTCCACTTCGAGCGCATAGCCGCCAGCATTGAGGATGACGTATTCCTCTGTCCAGGCCATATCCTGTAAAATGCAAAGCAGCTCGATCAGTTTGGCGAAATTGTCCAGTGTCACCAGTTTTTCCATCCGGGCGCCAATTTCCTGTTTTGCCCGACCCTGGAATGCTATCCCTGCTTTTGCCCGTTGCAGCAAGCGTTGAATATCCTGCATCTCTTCCAGTCCGAAGAAGCCCGCGCCAAAGCAATCGTTGTTGAACTGAATGATCGTTTCGGATTCATTCCCGGTGAGCCGGTCTGTGAAGCCGGTATGGGGCAGCATCGACCCGATGAGCACCAAATCGCCGGACTGATAATAGGAAAGATGGTTCCCGATATGCCGCTTCCCGCTGCCGCCTTTCACATAGACCATTTCTATTTCCGGGTGAAAATGCCAGAACGGCGGTTTTTCGTGCGGCGACGGGTCCTTGTAATGTTTTACGGAAAAGGAGTTCCCGAATCCGGTAAGCACCTTTTCCAATGCTGGTTTCCGAGCATTTAGCATAGTCATGTTGCGTGTTTTTTTGTTTGGAGCTGCAAAATTAGACCCTCCCCATTTTCAAGACCGGTACCATATTGTCTTATATGTGTACAATATTAACCGCGATTTGGCGGAATTGATCTGAGTGGAGGTAATTAACTGGGAAATATGGGTGAAATTGAGTCAGGCCGCTGCACATCGGCATTGGCCTTAGTTTTTCATTTTTGCCAAGTCTTCAAGTGCTTTTTTCCCTTTTTCATACTCAGGGTTAATGCGTAGTGTTTGCTCATAACAAGCCTTTGCTTGTTCTGTATTTCCAAGGTTTAGATTTGCATTTCCAAGAAGTCGCCATGCATATGTCGACTTGTCGTCCAGGGTGATATAAAATTCCAAAATTTCTTTTGCCGCCAGCCAGTTTTTTCCGTTTTCAAGCACAGCACCTGTTGTTAGGATGTCTTCATCGCTTACTTCATAGATATCTGTAGTGTCATTTTTCAATTGACTCCATAGCGCTGTAGCATAGGCTTTCCCGCGTTCTTTGTAGGCAATTGAAAAAGGATACTTTGCGGAAACGCTGTAATCTTTTGCTTTCTGATCAAATAAAAACTCTGAAACTGCATTGATGATTCTTCCTGTTCTTGAGAAATCACGATTTGCCATAATTACAATTGAAACACCATCTTTAGGATAGACATACAGAATGGATTCAAAACCTGTGTCATTGCCCTGGTGCATAATAATTGGCCGTTCTAAATAGGCTTGAAGAAACCAACTCAATCCAATTCTACCGCCCCATGGCGTATCGAAAGTAGGCTCTGTTAACAATGAAAAGAAATCTGGTTTGATAACCGTATTTTCCTTGTGTTTTCCATTGTTCACATGCAGCATCGCCCAATTACACATATCTATTAAAGTCGTTTGCAATCCTGAACTTGGAAAATAGTTTTCTGAATAGGGATAAGGCGACCATTCCTGTGTTTCTAATCCGTAAGAATAGGGAACTGCCCAATTTTCAGGCAAGGAGTCTTTTGGCTTAGAATAATAGCTTTGTACCATGCCCGAAGGCATCAAAATGTTTGATCGAACATATTCTTCGAATGGCATTCCACTTGCACGGCTAATAACAACACCCAAAATATCATAAGCCGAGTTGCTGTAACTGAATTCGGTTCCGGGTTCAAAATCAAGCATTAAAGGTTTAATATCTGCTAAATTTTTCTCTAATGCATTACTGCCAATCACTGGATTTTCCCAATCACCTACACTAACATGACGCGGAATCCCCGAGGTATGAGCAAGTATTTGCCTTATGGTGATTTGTGTATGCCGGCTATCTTTCATCTCGAATTCAGGAATGTATTTAATGATAAAATCATCTAAATTAATCTTTCCTTGTTCAAATAGTTTAACGATAGCGGCAGCTGTAAAAGGCTTTGAAACCGAGGCAATATGAAAAACAGTATTAAAGTCGGCTTTTATAGATTTTTCAATGTTGGAATACCCGAAGGTTCGAGCATAAATTATTTCCGCACCTTTTGTAACTCCGATTGCCAAACCAGCATTGTTGTTCGTCAGTTCCCGTAATTTTAAAATATATGGGGTCAGCAAACTGTCTAATCGTTCACCTTCCTGCCCTTCAACTATGGCTGTATTTGATTGAGCATATATACTGGTTATAGACACCAGTGTTAAAAGTAGCGTGATTATGTTGTTCATATTTTCTTAATTATACCCACAGGAAAGTGGTTGGTAATTTTTTTTGGAATCTGTCGAACCTTTTGCGGGGATAGGCGTGGGCTATACTGCCGGACATTTTTCTCGCAGATTTTACGCAGATTAGTTTGCACAGATTTTACACAGAAAATACTGCGTGAAATCTGTGTTTTTTTCTGTGTAAAATCTGTGCGACATAAATATGTACAGTAGCGTGGGCGTGGGCACTATTTTTTCAACGCATTATAGAATGCGTCTTTATTCGCATTCTCCGGCAATCCCGCCACTTGGCCGTCACCCAATTCGACGATTATCCAATTTCCGTCTTTTTTCTTTGCAATATCCATTGTGAAAAAGTTGCTTTTTATTTTTGGGACTACATCTTCAAATACATCAACTATCGGTGCTGCATCCTGATAGTCGCCCTCATCCCAATATTTGAAAACTGCCATTACCTGCCCATGCTTTATGAAAACTCTGAACTCCTTTGTTAAAGGCATTCCACTTTCGGAATGGTTTGTCAGTTCTTCTAATTCGACGTATTCCCTGAAAACCAATCCCTCGTTTAAATCGCTGCCTTGTAAGTCAAGAAATTTATTGACGACTGAATTTACCTTTTCCTTGTCGGCTGCGTTTGGCACAAAACAGGCTTCTTCCCAGTAGTGCTTTTGAGATTTTACGTAATCTTTAATCACAATTGGCCTTTCTCCAAATTCGGCGATTTCTTTTTGAAAATCCTCAATTTTAAATTGAGATTTTAATGCTTTAAAGGTTGTTTTGGGGGAATACTTTTTGATGGTATCATAATTTTCCGGAAGATGATGGCAAAATTTGTATTCTGCCGGACTATTGATCAATTCAATATTTTTTTCGAGTAAGGATTTGTACAGTAATTCGTACTGATTCGGGGTTAACATCCAACCTCTGTAAATCCCAATCCCCGTTTTTTCATTCGACCTTACATTTTTTAAGGCCGATGCAACATTCCCTCGTTTCAATTCCTCGAAACTGATTAACGATGATTGCATGGATTTTCCCTTTGCCGTTCTGTATTCTTCTTCGAACATATAATCCACCTCTTTGGAACTAAATCCGCTATCGCAATAAATTATTCGCATTGCCTGATTTTCAATTTTTCTTTCGCACGACAAAGTCGGTACCTTTTAAGTCATCATCAAAAAATTTTTCCATTAGTGTTTCTTCCTGCATGATGCGCTCTTCTATCATTGAGTAGGTCAATTCTTCGTCAGTTTCCCGGTCAACCAGCACCCAGTCTTTACCATACGTTTTTGGAGCAACGTAATCCGAAATTTCCAAATAAACCTGGTTCAAAAAATCGTTGGCATCGGCAAAATCCATTGTCTTGTAATATTTAGGTTCATCGTCCTGGTTAATTTCAAATAAAAATACCCGAATATCAATTCTTAAATCAATATCGGATTGCCACTTTTGATTGGCGCGTACGATGGGGATAATTTGCCTGTCCTTTTTTATTGCTTCCAGCAATTCCAGAATATTGATCTTTATTTGAGTTTCAATTCTGTTTATTTCGTCTATGCTGAGTATTCCCAGCCTCCTGTCTTTGCTGACTTGCTTCAGTCTTCCGGATTGGATAAGGATTTCATTGTAATATGCACTGTCTCTCAAATTATTACTCAATTCCTCTATCCCATCTTCTATTTCGTTTTGGCTTATTTTCTCCCGGACTTTGGCGATGAGTTCATCTACGATCATATTATGAATGCTTTGGTTAGTTGTTTTAAAGAGCCTCCCTGCCTCCTGCCTTAATGCGATCAATTTTATACTTATACCCGCCGGAAAGTGGTTTTCAAATTTTCCAGGGTTTTAGTCATCGGATGACTCTATAGTCCTCAATAAAAATATAGATTCCGGTATAGTCATCCGATGACTTGACCTTCGCGGGTTTTCGCAAACGACTTTGCTGCGGGTCTACAAACTTAACCAAAATACCCACAAAAAAAATCCCGGCGCAACACCAAGGTCGCGCCGGGAAAACAAGTGCTCTGTTTAGGCATCAGGCTGCTGTCGTTAAAACATAACTGGTACTTCTTCCTCCGGCCGCTTCTTTTTCCAGAATGCCTTTTTCGATCAGGTCCTGGATATCGCGCAGGGCAGTGTCGCTGGAGCATTTGGCAATTTTGGCCCATTTGGAGGTATTGAGTTTGCCTTCAAAGCCGTCGAATAGTTTATTGATCATCAGGCGCTGCCGGTCGTTGAGTGGGGTAGCCCGATGCATCTCCCAGAATCTGGCTTTGTGCAAAACCCCGGCCAGCGTGCGTTCGGTGGCTTCCAGGGCCGCTGTCAGACAGTCCAGAAACCAGACCAACCAGTCCGTTACATCCAGGTTACCTTTTTGTGTCTCTTCCAATATGTCGTAATAGCGCTTGCGCTCCAGCCGGATTTGTGCCGACATGCTGTAAAACCGCTGGTTGCTGCCGTCAGCCCGTGCCAGTTGCATATCGGCAATCGCCCGGGCTATCCGGCCGTTGCCGTCGTCGAAAGGGTGGATGGTGACAAACCACAGGTGGGCGATGGCGGCTTTGATTACCGGATCCAGCTGATCTTCCTGGTTGAACCACTCGATAAAATCCGACATTTCACGGCTCAAAATGCCGGCATTGGGCGCCTGGAAATGCACCCGTTCCCGGCCTATCGGACCGGACACAACCTGCATGGGGCCGGTAGCATCATCGCGCCAGTTGCCGACGACGATTTTGTGCATGCCACTGCGCCCGGTCGGGAACAAGGCCGCGTGCCAGTCGAATAAACGGTCTGCCGTCAGCGGCTTTTCGCAGTGCAGGGTGGCATCCAGGATCATTTCCACCACACCGTCCACATGCCGGTCGGAAGGTATCAGCCCCGAAATGTCCAGTCCCAAATGCCGGGCAACAGAGGAGCGCACCTGCTCCGGGTCCAAAAATTCACCTTCGATTTCGGTCGATTTCAGGACGTCCAGGGTAAGGGTTTCCAGCTCGGCTTCTTTTTGCAAATCGAAGCCCAGGGCCGACATTTTCCCCAGCAACGTTCCCTGCAAATGCCGCACAGCACCCAGGCGGCTGAGCAATGCTTCGTGGTTCCAGTGGAAGTTTGGCCAATCGGTTAACTGGTGGATGTAGGGCATAAGCCGCAAGTTCTGCGGCGAATATAGGGCTTATTCGCCGCATGACGTGCGGGGAATGGGGGCTTTTTTTGCCGCGTGGGGGGGGGCTTGGCTGATACGGCAAGTTTTGGGTTATGGGGTGTTTGCCTTGTTAAAAGTTGGAGACTTGATTTCGGGGTGTATTACATCGCAAACACTCGCGAGCGGATTTCGGGTTGGCTGGAAATCTGAGCGCTTTATGGTAGGATGATTATTGTTTTGAACATGTTGGGCCAGCGGGAACATTGAACAGCAGGGATATGGTCGTTAAATGCAGTGTTGGCAGTGTTTTTTATTCGAGATAGCTCATAGGGACAATAAAGTCTTCTATTTCTCCATAAGCATATGGAGTTTCATAGGAATTAGGTACATTAACTTCTTTTTCTACAGTCTCTATTTCAATATTAATATTAATAAATAATTCGCCTTGGTTTTTAAAATCTTTAGAAAGCAACCTCCACTTTACAATAACCTCATTGGTATTGTGCGCTGGCTTTATAAAAATTTCATCTGAATAAAAAGTGTCATCACTAACTAATACTGATTTTTGAGGAATAATTCCTACTTGCTTATTCCTATGATCTAAATGGAGTTTAGAATGGATTGCTTTAAGAGCAATGCTCCCGCACTCATTTGTTTCAGATATTTCTTGGATATCGCCTTCAAAATCTAATAAAATCTTAAAATCTTCTATTGCATCTGTGCCAGTATTATGAAGTTTGATTATTACTGAAAAAAAACTAAGATTCAAATAGGTTTCAATATTTAGTCCTGATGAATACTTTTTTGCGTCAAAAGAATAATCAAATATGCTATTGGAAGAATTAGAGTCTTTAGCCCCCATCCTATATACACTTTTATTCAAGGGTTTAAGGAATATTGAAGTGCATTCTTCTAAATTGGAGTCATTGCCAAAAGTAATTTTTGCTTCCTTGTTTAATTTAAATTTTTGAC
The DNA here is from genome assembly GCA_020636075.1 of Lewinellaceae bacterium. Taxonomy (GTDB): domain Bacteria; phylum Bacteroidota; class Bacteroidia; order Chitinophagales; family Saprospiraceae; genus M3007. The sequence continues at coordinate 235,195 of JACJYO010000008.1, forward strand.
TATTTAAATACCAGTCGTGGGTTATTCTATTTTCATCAATTAATTCAACGATATCTTCCCAAGAGAATAAGTGGACCTCAAATAAATTATTCTTTATATTCTCAACATTTTTATTTCTTACAAAGGTTTCAACCTTTACATCCTTTAATGCTGTTGTGGCAAAATAGAGTTTTTTTAATGCAGGATTAAAGGACTTGGCTTTTTCTATTTCGGCGATAATTTCTTCCTCTGTGAATTGTTTGTCAATATATTCATCTTTTCCTTTGCATTGGATACCGAAATATTCAACTTCTCCTTTTGGAATGCCATAAATATCAACTCCATTTTGAGATTGACCATTTCTTCCATTTTTCTTTATTTCAGGGCAATTCCAAATTTCGCCCCACAATTTCTTGCAAAGAGTTTCAAAGTCTTGCCAATTACTTGGCCGTCTTAAGGATTTTGGTGCTTGCATAAAAGTTACAGATAATAATTACACACCCGCTACAAAGTACCGGGCATAATTTAAAGTAAAATATACTCCCGCCATTCCATGGCATATAAATTATCAATTATTCAAAACGCCTCCAAAACAAGGTTAATGCCTAAAATATAACAAAGGAAACCCTGGTTCAAAAGCGATCAATTTCGCCCATACAAACTTAACCCAAAAACCCCCACAAAAAAAATCCCGGCGCAACCACAAAGTCGCGCCGGGAAAACAAGTCCAATGTTTGGGCATTAGAGCTCTGTCACCTGTTCTATATGTTCGGTCCGCTTGAGCGGTGTTTCTGAAAGGGCTTTGTAGCCACCGCGGACATTGACCAGGTGGTCGAAGCCGCGTGCTTTCAGTATGGAGGCTGCGATCACCGAGCGATAGCCGCCTGCGCAATGCAGGTAGTACGTGTTGTCGGCTTTAACTGCGCTCATGTTCTGGTTGATGAAATCGAGCGGGAAGTTTTTGGCGCCCACCAGGTGTTCGGTTTGGTATTCGCTGGCGCGGCGTACGTCGAGTACGTTCAGGTTCGAGCCGTTGAATTTGGCGGCAAAGTGCTCAGACGTGATCTCGTCGAGGGTGTCCACTTCTTCGCCGGCTTTTTTCCAGGATTCAAAACCACCGTCGAGAAAACCGATTGGGTTGTCGTAGCCTACGCGGGCCAGGCGGGTGACCACCTCATCTTCGCGGCCGGGTTCGCATACGTAAAGGATGGGTTTTTTCAGATCGGGGATCAGCGTGCCCACCCAGGGTGCGAAGTTGTCGTCGATGCCGATGAAGACCGAGCCGGGGATGAAGCCTTTGGCAAATACATCCTGGTGGCGGGTGTCGATCACCAGCGCGTCGTTGCCTTCCCAGGCGGCTTTGAAGGCGCGTACGCTGAGGGCTTTTTCACCGCGCTCGCGCACCACGTCGAGGCTTTCGTAGCCCATTTTGTTCATCACGGCATTTTTCGGGAAATACTGCGGTGGCGCAACCAGCCCGGTCAGCACTTCATCGATAAACTCCGCTTTGGTCATATCGGCGCGCAGGGCGTAGTTGAGTTTTTTCTGGTCGCCGAGGTAGCCCCAGGTTTCTTTACTCATTTTTTTGCCGCAGGCCGAGCCGGCGCCGTGGTTGGGGTACACGATCACATCGTCGGGCAGGGGCATGATGCGGTTGCGGATGCTGTCGTAGAGGTAGCCGGCGAGGTCTTTTTCAGTGAGTTCACCTTGCTTGATGGCCAGGTCGGGACGGCCTACGTCGCCGAGGAAAAGGGTGTCACCCGTGAAGATGGCATAGTCGCGGCCCAGTTCATCGCGCAGCAGGTAGGTCGTGCTTTCCATGGTATGGCCGGGCGTATGCAGCACGTGGATGGTCACTTTGCCGATTTTCAGCACTTCGTTGTCCTTGGCCACGTGTGCGTTGAAGTTTGGCTGGGCAGTCGGGCCGTACACGATAGTGGCGCCGGTTTTTTTAGCCAGGTCGAGGTGGCCGGATACGAAGTCGGCGTGGAAGTGTGTTTCCAGCACGTATTTTAGTTTGGCGCCGTCGGCTTTCAGCCGTTCGAGGTAAGGCTCGGTTTCGCGCATCGGGTCGATGATGGCGGCTTCGCCATTGCTCTCAATGTAGTAAGCGGCTTCAGCCAGGCAACCGGTATAGATTTGTTCAACTTTCATACAGTGTTTCTTTTTTTGTTAAAGACAAATTTGGTTAAGACTGTGGAAGATGTGCCCGATGCTTCCGGGCTGTTTCCAAAAGAACACTGCAAAGATGCGGGTGTGGGTGGGGTCTTTTCTGTGAAGCAGTTCACACAAGGAAATGATTTGGGCGACCGGGCGGTATGACGAAGGTCAGAGGGAAGGGTTATTCAAATTTGTGTGTCTTGCCGACAACTGCACCACATGGCGCAACATAGTTGTACGCATTTGCAACATAGGGTGGAGTGCAGCGCTATGGCAGGAGGCAATTTTGTGACGTACAACATCTACTAATTTAAACCAAATGATTTACGTCATGAAAAACGGAATGATTCCCACTGTCATCTTTCTGCTTTCCTTTTCCATCCTCGCGCATTTTCCGGCCGCCGGTCAGGTGTTTGTCAAACACGACGCGACAGGCGCCAACAACGGCAGCTCCTGGGCCAATGCCTACACCAATTTAAAAACGGCCATCAGCAACGCCAATGCCGGCGCTGAAATCTGGGTGGCCGAGGGCACTTATCTGCCTGGCAACAACCCCGGCGCTACGTTTTTGATCAATCAAAATATCCAACTCTACGGCGGCTTCGCCGGCACGGAAGATACCCTGGCCGAACGCGGCGACCCTGCCGATCACCCCACCATACTCTCCGGCGATTTGAACGGCAACGATTTGGACGATGATTTCACAAATTTCAAATCAGATAACGTGGAGACCGTGGTAACGATAAACGCCGGGATTACGAATGCGACGCTGATCGATGGCTTTACCATTAAAGGCGGTCAGGCGGATGGCTCCGGTGCAGCCACTACGAACAATGGAGGCGGCATCTATTCAACCGGGGCGCCTGTTATCCGCCAGTGTACTTTCCGGCAAAACTATGCTCGCAGAGCCGGTGGCGGGATTTACCTCAACGGAAGCGGCAGTCAGGGAGCCCTTATCGAAAACTGCCGTTTTGAGAAAAACAAGGTAGCGCAATCACCCTTTGATTGGGGCGGCGGCGGATTAGCTGTAGAAGACGTTCCAGGAGCAGGAATAACCGTCAATCAATGCCGGTTCATCGGAAACGATGGCCACCGCGGCAGTGGGCTGCACGGCACCAATTCAAGTCTGACCGTAACGAACTCTACTTTCTCGGACAATGTAAATGGCTTCCACGGTGGCGGGCTGTATTTTTGGGTAGTAGTACCGGACAGGACTTTGTCGGTGGACGCATGCACCTTTGAGAACAACCAATCGCTGGATGGCAGCGGGCTTTTTGCCAGCCTCGGCGATGGTAACGGCACAGTCAATATCACCAACTCGATTTTCAAAGGGAATGTCGCGGAGAAAAGTGGAGGAGGGGTTTTATTTGTTTCCCAGCCAAATGCTACGGGAGTGGGTTTTTACATAAACAGTTGTTCCTTTTCAAATAACACATCGGAGGGAGGTGGCGCCTTCGCAAGCATATTGCAGGGGGATGGTGTGGCGTGGAAATTGAAAAACTCCACGTTTACCGGCAATAATTCGACCGTAAATTATGCTACCGTCTATGTTTGGACATTCACCAAGCCAAATAGTGAACCCGGAGCAGCAGAGGTGGACAGCTGCCTTTTTGAAAACAATACTTCCGTGTACACCGCTGGGCTGGATATTGGGAGTGGCTCAAACAGCGGAGGAAGTATTCCGGACAGTGGACCATTTGACTTTACCATTACCAACAGTTCCTTTTTGAACAATCATGCTACCTGGAATGGCGGTTTGGATATATGGGGCGACGGCGGTACCAAGCCTACGTTCTTCATCGAGAACTGCCTGATAGCGGGCAATACGTCGGATAAAAGAGGCGGTGGGTTCTGGATACTCAACAGCAGTAAAGATTTCAAGGCAACCATGAACCGTTGCCGTATCCTGAACAATTCAAGTCCCCAAGGTGCAGCCATCACTACTTTTCCAATGGACCTGAATTCTCTTGATTTTCCTGAAAATGCTGAGATCAACATATTCAACAGTCTGATCAGTGGAAATTCAGGAAGTGCCGCCATAGAGGTCGATTCCTTTCCAAATTTTCACCTGATCAATTGCACGGTGGCGGACAACCCCAACGGGGCCATCCAACTTTCCGATATGGGTGGTCTTACGTTACAGAATACTATCCTCCACAACAACGGGGCAAGCGAATTCCAGGCACTGACCGGCGATGTGACCGTCGCCTCCGAGGGCGGCAACCTCATCGGAGACGGCAGCCTCGATGCTTACCTGATCGCTTCAGACAAATCCAGTACCGACCCGCTGTTTGTCGGCGCCGGCGATTATCATGTTCAGCCGGGCAGCCCTTGTGTGGACATGGGCGTGGATATGGGCAACTTGCCGGCGCTCGACCTGGATGGCAATGCCCGCGTCCAGGGCACAGCTGTGGATATCGGCGCTTATGAAAGCCCGTATTCAAGCTCAACTCGGGAGATGCTTGTTGGGACGGTTGCGCTTTCCCCGAATCCGGTAGTGGATTTTTTGAACCTTCAAGTGCCAGACTTGGATGGCCAAAGTTTCCGGGTTCAGGTATTCGATGCCCAGGGAAAACTCGCGATCGACCGGACACTGCCTGTAGCCCGGCAATTGGATGTGCAGCACCTTGTGCCGGGGATCTATTCGGCGAAGGTACAGGTGGAGGGCCGAGTATATGTGGGGCGTTTTTTGAAGCAGTAGCAGCTAACAAATCTCGGTAAGTTGTATTTTTAAAAACAAAACGTAAACCAATGAAAAATTTACTTCCCCTGTTCATTTTCATCGTATTCGCCATAGGTGAAATTCAAGCTCAAAATTGCCTGCCCGATGGCATTGTCTTTTCCACCCAGGGCGCGATCGACAGTTTTCAAATAAACTATCCGGGCTGTACCGGAATAGAAGGCAATGTGGTCATTTCCGGCGCTGATATTACCAAGCTCGATTCGCTGATAGTGCTTACTTCAATAGGTGGAAATTTGGCGATTTCCGGTGCCGAAAAGCTGATCAATCTGGAGGGGTTAAATCATCTGGCTGCGATTGGCGACAGCTTGATTGTAGGGGAAAGCTATAGTTCGAAAAATAAGCTATTGACTAATCTACAGGGCCTCGATAGTTTGACTTCCGTGGGCAAAGCGGTTTACATTTTCAACAACCCATTGTTGAAATCCCTGAGCGGTTTGGAAGGCTTGTCAGCGATTAACGGCGCTTTGTACATCCATATGAATGATAGTTTGTCAAGCCTGAGCGCTTTGGACAATGTAAGCTATTTCGGAGGGGCAATTACGGTGAGCTATTGTCCGAAAATCACATCTGTAGCCATTTTTGACGTCGTGAACAAGGTGCATGGGAGTTTGATGCTCAGAGTTTTTGATGCACTGACCAGTTTAAACGGTTTACAAAATATCACAGCAATTGAGGGCGACCTGACCTTATCCAGAATAAATCAGCTCGCCAACCTGAAAGATCTGGCCAACCTGGAACTGGTCGGCGGAACCCTTACTATCGAAAATTTGGACAGCTTGAACGATTTGACAGATCTGGAGCATCTGGCCGCTTTGAATGGGTTAAGTCTTGTCTTGAATGATGGCCTGACTGCGTTATCCGGATTGGAAGGTTTGACAACGCTGAACGGCAGTTTGTACTTATCGCTAAATGCCAATTTATCGAGCCTGGATGCACTGGATAATATTACCAATTTTGGAGGATCGATTTCAATAATTATATGTCCGAAAATCACTTCCCTGGATATTCTGGATGTTGTGAATACCGTGCATGGCGAGTTATATCTTTTGGAGTTGGAAGGGTTGACCAGTTTGCATGGGTTGCATAATGTCACTTCCGTTGAAGGTAATTTGACTCTGATTGGTTTAGAGCAACTTCAAAACGTTGAAGGCCTGGACAATTTACAAAAGGTCGGCGGTACCTTGCGCATAGCCGAAAATGACAGTTTGTTGAGTTTATCGAACTTGCACCAGTTGGATTCTGTTTATGGAACCTTGAATATTGGTGGCGCTTTAGGTAAAAACCTTGCGTACAGTGCCGGAAATCTGCGTTTACAGAATTTGAGCGGTTTGGAATCTTTAGCGTATATCGGCAAGGGGATTACCATTGCCGGCAATCATGGGTTGAAAAACTTAACAGGTTTAAACTTTCCGGATAGCACGAATGGCTACGTTTTAATAGTAAATAATGATGAATTGACCAGTTTGTCCGGCATGGAAAATGTTACGGCCATTTCGGGAAAGCTGGAAATTAGCGATAACGATCAGCTGCAATCGTTTGAAGGGCTGGATAACCTGGTATCTATCGGCGGAGATTTTCAAGTTGGATACCACCCATATCTTTCTACCGACGTTTTAGTTATCATTAGTGCGGGCAATAAATCCTTAACAGATTTTTCCCATCTTGAAAAGCTGAAAACTGTTTCCGGTTTCCTTGAAATCAGGGGGAATACAGCGCTAAAAAGTTTATCCGGAATCGATAACGTCCAAACCCTGGGAGGCCCGCTTTACATTTCAAGTAATGCTTCATTATCTGTTTGCGCAGTTCAAAGTATTTGCGATTATCTGGACATCCCCAATTCCAATGCCAGTATTGCCCATAATGCTGTGGGCTGCGGCAGCCCCGCCGAAGTGGAAATGGCCTGTTTGGTGCCGGTTCAGGAAGCGTATACAGGTCAGGTCGGTCTTCACGTGTTCCCCAACCCCGGCAGCGGCAGGTTTACACTTGAGGGCCTCGACGGCGGACAGCTAACCGTGCTGGATCAGCTCGGGCGAATCCGGCTGGAAATGGCATTTGCCGGATCTGAAATTGATCTTTCGGAATTGCCGGCCGGGGTGTATTACCTTCAAATTCGTTCGGGTAATCAATGGGCTGTCGAGCGGGTTTTAAAACAGTAGGAGCGACCGGGGCCAAGTGTGCTAACTACGCTTTCAAGTGTAACCACAATTGAAACATGAATTATGCGCATCAGGGGCAAGATGTATACGATGCCTCTCCCCAAAGCCTGTAGGGCTGTCATTTTTGTAGTAGAATAAAAACACGCAAAATGATAGCACCGTAGGTGCGGCATTATAATGGCACGCCTACGGCGTTTGGGAAACTGTGCGGCCACCATTTTCTACAACAATGTCAGCCCTATGGGCTTTATCCGAATGTACGATTGAAAGTTTAGCTCGTGATTCACCAGACGTTCAGCTAATACACTGGATCATAAGAGAAATCTTAAAACCTCGGTCTGGTAAAACCCGGCAAGAAAATCTTCAACATGCTCTACATTTGTTCGCACCATCGAAATCCAATTTGCAAAACAATACGCAACATATAACGGCATGGAATGCTACCCTGAAATGGAACAGGTCGCGCCGCTTATGGCTGTTTTTGTTGCTGATTCTCCCGTTGTCTTTACAGCTTGTCGCTCAACCAACCAGGACCAAAACTTTCCGCACGGAAGGGAACTGGCTGGAACGGACTCCCTTGAAAGGAACCGAGGTTTTTGACATCATTCGGGATTCGAGGGGGTTCCTGTGGTTTGCCACCTTAAAGGGATTGATCAAATTCGACGGTGCTTCCTTCACGCTGTATGAGCACAACCCAAATGATGCCAACAGCATTGGTTTCGCCGGACCAGTACTTCGCTTGTTGGAAGACAAACAGGGTAAGATCTGGGTCAGCGTAATGAATGGACTAAGCCGCTTTGACCCGGAACTGGAAACCTTTACGAACTATGATAATATACCACATGACGGAGGCAGCCTTGATTTTTTTACGATCCATTCCCTGGTTTCAGACCAGTATGGAATTGTTTGGTTCGGTACGGACAATGGATTGTGCAATTTCAACCCGGTAACGGGAAAATTCACCTGTTTCCCTGAATTCAATTTTCCTATCACGGACCTGGTACTGGAGCAGGACAGCCTGCTTTGGATTGCCTGCCACCGACCACAACTGATTATCTTCAATATCCGTAACGGTAGCCATTCAACGCTGGCGCTGCTCGATGAAAATGGCCAGCCAATAACCGGTTCGGTTACGAGAATCCTGTTGACCCGGCAAAAAGAACTATGGATACACACCTATCCCTGGCAAGTGTATAAAGGGGAAAGAGCAGCCCCCCGGCGCCCGGAATCGTACCTTTTTCATCACCAAAAGGAATTGGAGGGCTTAATTATTCATAGCATAACCGCATCCCGAAATGGCGACATCTGGTTTATGAGCGACAAAGGCTTAATTACCCTCGACCATGAAAACCGGGAGCTGTATACCGTCGGGCTTGAAGGCTCCAAACTCCCTGTCCATGAAAAGTATTTTGTCCTTTTGGAGGATGACCGCTCTTTTTTTTGGGCGGGCGCTCAAAATGGCGTAGTGAAATGGAATCCCGAAGGAAAGCCTTCTTTTGCCCTATATGATAACTTCAGAATTCACAAAAATGTGGCGCCGGCCGATGGTTCGGCGACCCATTTCGGGAAACTTGATAACCAAAGGATACTTGGTTGCAGGCTTGACGGCTTGTTCGTTTTTAACCGGAATAACAATGCGATTACACCCGCTTCTGCTTCCTTTCCTGAATTGTCCGGTCTTGATACCCTGTCGCTCAGTTATGTGTTTCAAGACAGTCGTTCCGGCATTTGGATCGGCTTCCGCTGGGGAGGCTTATTGCGCTTTGACCTCTCCACAAGGAAAATTGCAACGATCGAACAGATCAAGACTGAAACCTTTTCCATAGTTGAATCAAAGGACCATACTTTTTGGATCGGTACGGAGGATGGGCTGGTGCATTACGATTTAAAAAAGGGTATCCTGAAAAGGTACAGGTACGATCCGGATATTCAGAACGGTTTGTCGGATAACAATGTGCTGGTATTGGCTCCCGAACAGGATTCGTTGCTTTGGATCGGAACGCGGGGTGGGGGTTTGAATTGTTTGAATATTGAAACAGGACAGTTTAAACGGTTCCAGTTTGATCCGGCTGACACCAGGAGTTTGAGCAACAATATGGTTGTCGACCTACACCTCGACAGTCAAGGCGCCTTGTGGGTGGCTACCTTTGGCGGCGGGCTTTGCAGACTGGATAAAAACAGGCAAGCGTTTGAGCGTTTCCTGAAAGCCCAGGGCTTGAACTCCCTGCGCGTTTCGGCAATAGAAGAAGACGACAGGAACCAGATCTGGGTAGGAACGGATGCAGGAATTTTAAAACTAGACCGCCGTTCCGGGCTGTTTCAGAACTATGATATTCGTAATGGCGCCCCTTTTTCTGTCAATTGGCAGGGAAGCCTGAAGGATGCGGCGGGGAATCTGATTTTTGGCGCCGGGGCTTCTTTTATTCACTTTAACCCGGAAAACGTTGTCAGTGATACGGTTCCGCCCCAATTGGTGTTCACCGAACTTTATTTGAATAATGCCTTGATCAAGCCCCGGGAACCTGGCAGCCCCCTTGAAAAAAATATTTCCTTTGTCCATTCCATTACCTTACAAAACGACCAGAGTTTTTTCGGGATAAAATTCGCAGCGCTCAATTTTATCCTGCCCGAAAAGAATCAATATGCCTATCGGATGATCGGGCTTTCCGATGAATGGCAATTTCTCGGCAACAAGCATGAAATAACGTTTGCAGGACTCAAGCCAGGCAGCTATGTGTTGCAGGTCAAAGGCTCAAACCAGGAAGGCGTCTGGAACGAAAAAGGCATTTCCCTGAACATTATCATGCTCCCGCCCTGGCACCAAACCCTATGGGCGCGAACGCTTTGGGCAGTACTTTTCCTGGGAGGTGTTTTTACACTGTACCGGTTTCAGTTAAACCGAAAGATTGCCAAAGCAGAAGCACAACGCCTTCAGGAACTCGATGCCGTGAAAACCCGGCTCTACACCAACATTACCCACGAATTCCGCACGCCGCTTACCATCATCCTTGGCATGGAGGAACAGCTGCGCAAAGACCCTGAAAATTGGCTTCACGAAGGTTTGCGGCTTATCCACCGCAATGGAAAACTGCTCCTCAACCTGGTCAATCAACTCCTGGACCTGTCCAAACTCGAGTCAGGCCATCTGCCGCTGCATCCGGTACAAGGCGATATCGCGGGCTACCTGTCCTACCTGATCGAGTCGTTCCACTCCTATGCCGACAGCAAGGATATTCGCCTGCATTTTCGGCCGGACATCCCGGAATTGCACATGGATTACGACCCGGAAAAGCTGCAGCATGTCGTTTCAAACCTGCTGGCAAATGCCATCAAATTCACCCCGGCCGGCGGCGATGTGTACATCGATTTGCGCTTTTCCGGCCGCATGGAGCATTCCATCTTAATTCAGTTTGCCGACAATGGCCCGGGTATTGAACCGGAACACCTGCCGCATATTTTCGACCGTTTTTATCAGGCAGATGATACGCACACCCGTCGGGGCGAGGGTACGGGGATTGGCCTGGCGCTGGTGAAAGAACTGGTGCGGATTATGGGTGGCAGCATTGAGGTAGTGAGTGAACTTGGAAAGGGTACAAAATTCAGCATTCAATTGCCAGTTACCCAAACTGCTGAAAAAAGTGCCCTGGAAATGCCTGCTGTTGAAACAAGTCCGGGTGGGGTAACCGCCCTTCCTGAACCACCAACCGCAGAACCCGGCGATCGTTATTCCGTCTTGCTGGTGGAAGACAACCCCGATGTGATCAGTTATTTGACCTCCTTGCTTAACACTTTTTACCGGATCGATACCGCCCACAACGGCCAGGAAGGCATTGATAAAGCCCTGGAACTGGTGCCCGATGTTATCGTCAGCGACGTAATGATGCCCGGCAAGGATGGCTTTGACCTCTGCCAGGAACTCAAAACCGACGAGCGCACCAGCCATATCCCAATCATTTTGCTCACAGCAAAAGCCGACCAGAAATCGAAGATCGAGGGGCTTGCCCACGGCGCCGATGCTTACCTCGCCAAACCTTTCGACCAGGAAGAACTGCTGGTGCGCCTGGAAAAACTGATCGAGCTGCGCCGGGGCATGCAGGCGCGGTTTCGACATGCAGGCGGATTGCGGCAAACACTTTGGGCCAAGGCCCAAACAGTAGACCAATTGTTTTTACAAAAGGTGTCAAAAATTGTCGAGGCTCAAATGGCCGATGAAAACTTCGGCATGCCTGAACTCTGCAAGGCACTCCACATGAGCCGCTCTAATCTCTTTCGCAAACTCAAGGCCCTGACAGGTAGATCCGTAACGGTTTTTATCCGTACCATACGCTTGGAAAAAGCAAAAGAACTGCTGGAAACGACAGATATGACGGTAAGTGAAGCCTGCTATGCCGTAGGCTTCAACAGCGCGAATTATTTTTCCAAGGTGTTCCAGGAAGAATTTGGGGTACAGCCGAGCGGATTACGGCAGTAAGCGGCTGTATGAAATGCGGAAAAGTTGAAATGCCTGTTGTGGATTAGAATTTTCACCACGGAGCCACGGAGGACACGGAGAAGATTTGCCCGTCTTACCTCAAAGCTGCCCATTAGGCACAAATCCCGTTATCTCAACTTTTTTTGGCTTTTCGGGTGTTATCCCCATAGCCACCAACTTAACCTGTCCGAGGGGGGGGGTAAACTTTTCAAATTTCAAATTTTTCTTTTCCAATTTCAAATTAAAGAAACTAGCCAAACTCCGGAACATCCTTTAATTTGAAATTGGAAATTTGAAATAAACAATTTGAAAAGTTGTCCACCCCCTCGGGACCCTTAAGTTGCTGGCTATGGGAGCCCGCCCCTAATTCGCCTGCAACACGTACGCCGAAAAGCCTTCTTCCTTCCCACTGCGTTGGGCAGCCCCGTCAAACGTATCCACCGCCTGCTGGTTGCTCATGAAAAACCGCTCCTCGCCGATGACGGTGGTCAGGCCCCAGCGTTGCAGGGTGTCGCGTACCGGCCCGATCACGCCGGTGAAGTACACTTCCAGCCCTTTGGCCCTGGTCTCCTGCACCCATTCTTCCAGGGCATGTACGGCGCTGCTGTCGAGCTGACTGATACTGTCGGCGTTGAGCACGATGAGGCGCAGGGCAGCGCCCTTCCGGGCTATGTGCGCGGCCATGTTGTCTTTGAAAAAATTGATATTGGAAAAATACAAGGGCCCGTCGAAGCGGACGATCAGCACATCCGGGCGCTGTTCGAGGTTGCTGAAACGCTGAATATTGCGGTAAAACGGTGAACCCGGCACCTTGCCCAACACCGCCACGTGCGGCCGGCTGGCCCGGTAAACCACCATGCCCAGCGAAAGCAACACACCGGCGCCGATGCCCAATTCGATACCCAGTGTCAGGGTGATCAGGAAGGTGGCCAGCAGCATCCAGAAATCGGAGCGGTCTTTTTTCCAGAGCCGGATGGCTTCCTGGTAGTCAATCAATCCCGCAACGGCAACCAGGATCACGGCGGCCAGCACAGCATTGGGCAAAAAGTGAAACAACGGCGTGAGGAACAGCAAGGTGAGCAAAATGAGCACAGCGCTGATCAAACTGGCCAAACCTGTTTTGGCGCCCGCCTGGTCGTTGACGGCGGTGCGCGAAAATCCACCCGTCACCGGATAACCCTGAAAAATGGCGGCGCCGAAATTGGCGAGCCCGAGCCCGACCAACTCCTGGTTGGCATGCACCTGGTAGTTCTTGTGTTTGGTCTGAATGGCCTTTGCTACCGCAAAACTTTCCATAAACCCGACGAGGGAAATCGTGAGCGCTGCCGGCAGCAAGGCTTGCCAGGTGGCTACATCGAAAGAAGGCAGAGAAAGTCCTGGCAGACCAGCAGGCACCTCCCCGACAATTTTCACCCCAACCTGATCCAGGCCAAAGCCCCAAACCACCAGAATACCGGCCACGACGGCCAGCAATGCGCCGGGAATCGCGGGGTGTATTTTTTTAGCCAGCTTGATCACCAGAATAGCGCCCAGGCCGATAGCAAGCGTAATCGGGTTGGTCTCGCCAATGCGCTCGGCAGCGGCCAGGAGAATTTCGTGCACGTGCTCGCTGCCGGGAATTTTTACACCCAGCAGGTGCTTCAACTGGCTCAGTCCGATAATGATAGCCGCTGCCGAGGTGAAACCACTGATAACCGGGTGGGAGAGCAAATTGACCAGGAAGCCAAGCCGGAAAACACCCATCAGAAACTGAATGGCGCCGACCAGAAAGGCCAGGGTAAACGCGAGCAACAAATAGGCCTCAGGACCTGCCGGTTTCAGGGCGCTGATGCCGGCTGCCGTCAGCAGCGAAACCATGGCCACCGGGCCCACGGCCAACTGCCGGGAGCTGCCAAACAGCGCGTACAGCACCAATGGAATGGTGGCGGCGTACAAACCGTGGATGGGTGGAAGCCCGGCCAGCATGGCATAGGCCATGCCCTGCGGGATCAACATAACGCCCACAGTGAGCCCGGCCGAGAGATCGCCGGCGAACCAGTTTTTCCGGTAGCCGGAAACCCAGTTGAGGGCCGGGAGGTATTGCTTGATATTCATTTTTTTGATGCTTGTTTGTTTGTTATAAAGTTTGTGGTGGGGTTAACTCATTTCTTAAAAAGCAGCTGATTCCGCCCCAGCTTCACCACGCCATTTTTTTCCAACGATTTCAACAGGCGGGAAACCGCCTCGCGGGTCACGTTGAGTTCCTGAGCGATCTCCTGATGCGTGGCGGCAATCACCCGGTTGTTGTTGTTGGCGGCCACCCGTTTTTGCAGATACTCGATCAGGCGGGCGTCGAGGTTTTTGAAAGCAATGCTGTCCACGACGTTCACGAGGTCCAGGATTTTGCGGTCGTAGGTGCTCATCACAAAATTCTTCCAGCTGGGAAAGCGCGCCATCCACTCGTCCATGTGGCGGATGGGGATGGCGATGATAGCCGTATCGTCTTCGGCCTCGGTGCGGATCTCGCTTTTTTTGTGCATCATGCAGCAGCTAAACGACATGGCACAGGCCTCGCCGGCTTGCAGGTAGTACAGCAACAGCTCGCGGGCTTCCAGCGGGGCTTCACGGGTCACCTTCACGGCGCCTTGCACCACCAGCGGCACGAGTTTGACATAGTCGCCGTAGTCCATGATCACCTCACCGGCTTCGAAGTGCATGAGTTTGCCGGCTTCGGCGATTTCATCCACCAATGCCTTTTCGGAGAGTGTGGGGAAATGTTGTTGAATCAGTGTGCGAATGTCAGCGCTTTCAGCAATCATAAATCGGGCGGTTTGGCAGTGTTAAAAAAAGATGGTCAGCCCCAGGCCCAGCCAATCGCCACGTTGGATCGGGCCGGTTTCTTTTTGATAAAAAAAGTCGTTCACAGTGGCGCCATCGCCCGCAGCACCGGGCTCGCCGCTGTGGTGGGTGTAGTGGAGCATCAGCACAAAATTGGGGTCAAAATACCAATTCAGCCCCGCATCAATCGCCTGCTCCCGTCCTGCGGCCATACGCACCAGTTGGGCATCTTTTTGACCCTGGGCATCCGTGGCGCCGCGATATTGCATCAGCATGACCACCGGCTCCACAATGTAATGGTTGGCAACGTTGATGTTGTAACTGAGCCGCACATGCCCGGTTTGACCGGTGGCTGTGAACGGGCGTTCGGGGACACCATTGGGTAGCGTTTCCCCATCGCGGCGCAGCCACGACCATTCGGCATCGAGGTTCACCGGTCCCCAGTTGAACAGCAAATCGGTACCGACGGCGTAGTTGGCCTTGAACAAGTCTGTTTCGCCCTGGGTGGCGCCTTGCACGGAGAGCGTGAGGCCCCGGCGCTCGCTCATATAGTTGATTTTCCGGCTCATGGTGTAGCGCTTAAACTCCGGGTCGCCCAGGTGCAGCGAAACCCGGCCAGTGGCCAGGGGGGCGTACCGGGCGCCACTGGAGTTGCCGCTGTAACTTTCAAACACGGGGTTGAACAGCCCCAGGTCGTAGCTGATCGCCAGCGGTTGTTGTTCCTTCCGGAAAAAACCACCCAGGTTGACGCCTGTAGCGCGGCCGGGGTTGGTGCCGGTGAGTTGACCGCGCACGTAGCGCTGCGACCAGGCTTTTTCCATCGAGGTAACGCGCAGCGCCGCCGTGATGCTCTCGCGGCCAAACTGCGGCGGCATATACCCGCCGGTGAGGTACAGCGCCTCGCTGCCTTTCAGGACCCGCCACTGGAACCAGGCGTTCCACAGGCCAAACTGGGGCAGTGAACCGTTGTTGGTGCCGCCGTGGTGGGCAGTGAGGGCATCGCGCCCCACCAGGTCGAGGGCCGCAATAACCTGGAAACTGAAGTTTTCGCCGGGCTGGGCCTTAAACCCGATCCGGGTACGGCGGATTTGCGCGTTGAAGCGGTTGTCTACCGGCTCGTAGGCTTCGGCTTCGGCATTGTAAACTTGTTCGTCAATCGTGTAACTGCTCCAGGCCTGTACGGCGAGCACGGGCTGGATATTGTAGTTTTTGAGGCGTTGGCGCCACTCCGGCGCATGATTTTGGGAAAACAAATTGCCGGCTATTAGAATCAGTCCGGCAAGCAGCAGGCAGATACGGGCGTTTTTTATATTCATCGTTTGTGTATTCCGTTGAAACCACAAAGATACCGGGCGGGAAGGGTAGGCGGGTGTGACCAAGATCACAGTAGGGGGTGCGGGCTTTTTCAATTTTTATTTTCAAACCTCCAATCTCAAATCAAAAGGATGATCCCTGTTTGAGAAGTTCTATAAATTTGAAATGTCAATTGGAAAAGGAGGTAGCCACTTTATGACCCTGCGTGTTCGGAATCTACCAAGTGCTTACGAGCAGATAGATTGTGGTTGTTTGGTCGTTTTCGAGCGCATTGGGCCAGTGGGGGAATTTAACGCTCGATTAAACTAAAATCCGTCAAGAACATTCTTTGATTCAAAGGATACTCCCTATACTCTTAAACATAAATTTTTAAAAAATGAAATTCATATTTTCAATTTTATTGGGATTGCTTTCTTTCGCTTTAACTGCGCAAGACTATTCAAAAAACACATGTTTGGATTTAGGCATATTAGAGCAAGCAAGAAGCAGTATAATCAATTTGTTGGAATCTAGACGCCAAGACTTTGGTCGTAATGAAGACCAAATAAATATTTTACATATCAAAGAATATTTTCAAAAAACTAATTTAAATATTTACAAAAATGCCACTGCTTATTTTGGAGAAAAAGTTTCAGATTGTACTGAGATAATCTCGTGGTCAATAATAGAGATTTATTTATCTCATGAACCAATGCAATATATTTATATTGTACTAGAGTTATCTGGGGGTAAGTTTTTTATAGTGAGTTATGACTTAATATTAAATCAGGGAATGTTATTAGGAGAAGCCAAAAAGGACTATTTTTCTATGATGATTGATTTTCTTTTTCCAAATATAAAAAGCAAAGTAGGAGAAAACTATATTTTGTATCTAAAAATGTCAAATGAAAAGTTATTAGAAGTAGATATCGCCACTGATGTCAACTTATGGACAATTAATCAAATCGCATTATTGGAGGCGGTATTGTTTGATTAAGGAATCACTTACAGCACCCGCTGGCCCAAAGTGTTCAAAAACGACCAAGCACCCACGAGCAAAGCGGGAATGTGGCATATTGGGCTATTTTTGAATAATAGTATTAAAACTCATCTTCCCGACAGCTATGGTTTGCAACGCGACACGTACCATAATGTGCCTAAATAAGTTTAATAAATTCTTCAAATGAAAAATCATAGACTTTTGAATGCTATAGTTATTGGGTTCGCTATTTTATTATATGGTAGCTTGTCTTTTTGTGTTCGTTCTGATTGTGCTTACATTAAAAGTAAAGACATACTATTTGTAGGAATGCCAAATATTTTGAAGATTGAAAAACATGGTGTTTCGCCGGATGATTTAGTGATACAGGTCGAGGGGAAAAAATATTATCCGATTTCTAATAGCACTTTTGAAATTTATGTGCCGCGCCCGGGCAGATATAAAATTGAAGTTTTTAATTGTAAAACAAATACAGTTATATCCTATCGAGATTTTGAAGCGCACTATTTGCCCTTAACTGTTTCTTTAAGGCATGTACAGCCCTACAAACGAACAATATTTAAAAATGAGCTTTTATCTCAAAAGGGGCTAGTTTGTCAATCATTAAATTGGGGGTATAATACTACCTTCCCAATAAAGCAGTTTAGCGTTATGAAAACTAATGGTAAAAACAAAGTGCCAATTAAGTGCAATGGCTCCATGTTTAATACGGAACAAATAGAGCTTATCCAGGCTTTGCAAGCAGGAGAATATCTGATGATTATGGATATAGAAGTAGAATTGCCCAATGGGGAGACTGTAAGCACTGACCCCGTTATATATGAGATTAAGTAGGTGCTTGCTTGATCTGCCTTGCTGGCCAAAATAGTTCAAAATTTAGCAAGCGCGGACAAGTCAAGGAATGTCAAATGACGTTCGAAATTAAATTTATATTAATATGGATATTTATGAACAGTCAGAAAAAATAATAAACCAACAAGATTTTGTTAGTTTTTTAAATAAATTAATAATGGATTTTAATCAAAATAAAAATCAATGGGAAAACGACGATTTACTAAGTTTCCTCAAGGGGCTAGAAGGTTATGCCTCGGATAAGTTTCATGGTGAAGTTTCATGGAAAACTTTTGCTGAGATACTCCTCGCAGCAAGAGTATATGAATAGCCGCTTAGTTCGACTTTGCCCCGCTGGCCCAATTTGTTCATAAACTACCAAACGCCGACGAGCAGATTGTGGTTGTTTAGTAGTTTTCGAACGCTTTTGGACAGCGGGCTAACCCCTCCTTGTAAAGCCCGTAGGGCTGTCATTTTGGTGCGCCCGGCATGGGCGCAGACTTGGCGGTGTAAGTCCGCTATACGCTTGGCAGCGAGGAGTATTAGCCAAAGGCAGGGTGTCCGTCGCGAGGCGGAATCTGAAGGAAGCCGGTGGCAAAGTCCCGACCTGACGAACAGAAATCGCATATAAGGCCATGATGCGTGGGTGAGTTTGCCAAACAAAACGAAACCCGACCGCTGCCCGAACGCACTGTGGTAAATGCGGCAGGTACATGGGATGAAGGTCTGCGTTCTTACCCGGGAGGTCTGCGACAGCCGGAAGCGAGGCGCGCGCGAGTGCCGGAGCATAAGGCGGCAGAAGTCAGCAGAGGCCATAGTATCCCGAATGCCTTCGGGAGAAGGGCCGAACGTTAGAGTGGAATCCGAGATGAGCTCATTAGTACCTGAGAAGAGGCAGCCAATTTCGGGAAACCGGAAACTCACTACCAAAGAATAGGTCGGAAACTGAAGGTACGGTAGGAGTGCTTAACACAGGACTGCATGACCAAGCAGGAAGCGAGCGGAACAAAAAAAGGGTAAATTCGAAATGCCCAAGACCGTTATGCTCTAACGAACCGCCGTGATACGTGACCCGTACGTCCGGTGGTGTGGGGGGACGGAGGGCTAACGCCCTCCTCCTACCCGATTAGTATAGTAGAGATTAGGACAAGAAAAATAAAAGCGCCGTAGGTGCGGCATTATAATGGCACGCCTACGGCGTTTGGACGACTGGGCGCCAACTATTTCCTACAAAAATGACAGCCCTACGGGCTTTGCACGCCGGGTGCAATTCCCATTTGAACTACTGATTCACACGATTAATGCCACCAGCAATAAAAAAAACAGGCCAACCATTAAGCCCGGCCTGTCAAAACTTAAATCTTCCGCTTCACGATTTGAAATACCCGCGACAAATTGAACCCAAACCGGATTTCGCCTTTCAGCCAGTTGCTGTTTTCATCGCTGATAAAGGCGCGTTCGTTCATGCCAACTGCATTGGAAAAGTGCAGCTGGAATACGTGGCCGCCAGTTTCAATGTCTACCCCCAGGGAGAGCGGGTTGTAACTCAATATCCCCGGAAAGCGATTGATGGCGTAGGAGTAATCCCAGACAAAAGCCATTCGTTTGGTGAATTTGACCCGGCCGCCAAAAGCGATGGCGTACAGTTCGTTTGGCATCAGGCGGTTGGCCACGATGTTCATGTGCACGACCGTGGGGGTCAGCTGCAAGGTGAGCCGTTCATTGAACTTCCGGCCAATGATCAGTTGGTGATAATAGCCCAGGCGCCTGGAAAACGTGGTCTCCATACCTTCCACACCGACTACGTCTTTGAGCCCGTTTACGGTAATGCCGCTTACCCAAACCAAGGAGAGCGGCATAGTGCGCTTCCCGGTAGATTGCCAGAGGATGCGGTATTTCACAAAACCATCCAGTTCTTTTTTGTTGGTGCTGCGCCCGAAACCCGCCATGAGGTTGGGGGTGATGCCAAAATCGAAACCCAGGCGCATACTGGCCTGGTCGAGGCCAAAAAGTTCGTAAGCGCCTCGGCTCACGTCGCCAAAGCGGTGCAGGATCCGGAAATCCATGGAGCCCGGCTGGAGCATTTCCATGCTGTGGGAATTGACCACGCGCGGACTTTTGAAGGCATTGGTGATGTGTATGAGTTCTACGGGCTCATCCACAAGGCTGAGCAGGTCATCTTCCTGATCGACCTGTGCTCCGGCAGACACCACCAACAATAGCAGTAATGCTCCGGTGTTTATTATTTTTTTCATCGCAGATGTGTTTTTTGAAACATGGTTCTAGTTATTCGGCGCGCCGGAATCTATCCATGCTTTGATAATGTTGATGTTGCACGGCGAGAGTTTGTTCGCATTTTTCGGCATGGCAACATAGGCAGACAGATGCTGGATCGATCCCAGCAAACTACCGTTGTCCACATTGGCTTTCACCCCGTTGTAGGTGCTGTAGTTGATGCCACCTTCGGGATTGCTGCCGCTGTGGCAACCGTTGCAGTACAGCTGCAAAATGGGCCGCACCGAACCGCTGAAGGAAACACCGGTTACATTGCAGCTCGTATCGATAGGGCAGACTTCGTTCAATGCGCCGTCTTCAATCCACACGGCGATTGTGGTGATTTGCTCATCTGTAAGGCGGGAAAACGGGCTTTGAGGCATGCGCCCCAATGGGGCAACCAACACTTTGTAAATTTTACTCGCTTTGTAATTGCCTGGCGTGATGCCACCGGCCATAATGCCGTTGTACGAGCTCAGGTCATAGCCCGATTCGCGGTCCTGGCTATTATGGCAACCACTTTGAGTGCAGTTTGATTGAAAGATGGGCAATACATCGCGCTCAAAACAAACACCCTGCAAGTCGTCGATGTATTCGCGGGTACAAGTCAGCGCGCCAAGGCCAAACAGTGGAATTAACCACCAGTAAAGGCGTTTTGTGTTCATGATATTAAATTTTAAACGTGTTATGCGAAGTAATTTTTTTGCAAATATGCGTAGCAGGGAAGTTTTGGTGCCCTCGTTGAAACAGGCAAGTCGAATGCTTACGCAGTCTGGCCGCTGATCGCGAAAAACGCTACGAACAGGGGCATAAAATTACCTGAAATTTATATACAGACCTTTTCCCCTGCATGATTTAGAGTACATCTAAACAGATTTTCACCACGGCGGCAGTATTACTCGTCCTACGACTTCAAGTCGTAGGACGAGTAAGCGCGTAGGACAAGTAGGCCTTCTCCGTCCTACGGCTTTCACAGTTTCACATAAATAACTGATAAAGCAATATCAGTTCAGATGTCGACCGAAGGGAGACATCTGGATTCTATTGCTTTCGGCTATTTAGGTGAAGCTATAAAATCCATAGGACGAGTAGCGTACAACGTGAAGCCCTACTCCGTGTCCTCCGTGCCTCCGTGGTGAAAAAAATCTACGGCGAGCATTCCAAATGCTCCACTTTTCATGCAGCCCCACTCACTCTTCCGCGCTGTTTTTCATTTTCATCAACAAGGCATAAGCATTTTGCAACACCACGTCCTTGCCCCCCAGGTCGCCTACCGGGATTATCTGCTGCCGGCCGTTTTGCAACAAACCGAGTTCTACCTCCACCAGGGAAAAGTTGCCATTGCCGGCGTCGGTAAATACGTAGTTTTTGTTTTCCCAACGCACCACGGCTGCTTCCGGCACCACCAGGGCATTTTTCGTTTTCAGCGCCACTTCGGCGTTCATAAACATGCCGGGCACGAGGTTGCGCTGGTCAAATTTTTCAAAATGGCAGTGCACCTCGGCGGCGCGGTGCTCGTCGAGGCTCCGGCCGATGAGGATGATCTCGGCGGGGTATTTTTTGTCGGGCTCATCGTTCGTCCAGGCCAGTACCTTCTGGCCGATGGCCAGTTTGGCGATGTCCTTTTCAAAAACTGTGAGCGCGAGGTGAATGTCGTCGGGGTTAACCAGTTCGAACAGCACGTCGGTGGGTGCCGTGTATTTCCCGATGTTGACATCCAGCTTGGCCACATAGCCGTCGATGGGCGACCGGACGCTGACACTGCGCGAAAGGGTGCTTTCCGACAATCCGTTGGGGTTCAAACCGATCAGGCGCAATTTTTCCTCGTAGCCCCGGACGATGATCTTTTGCGACTCAAAATCAGTTTTCACCTGTTGAAAAACCTTGTCGCTGCTGGCCTTGCCGGCATTGAGTTCCTCTTGCCGGGCAAATTCGCGCTCCAGTTGTGTCTGTTTGACCTTGGCCAGCAGGTAGTCCTGTTGCAGTTGAATGAGTTGGGCGTCTTCCATCACGGCCAGTTCTTCGCCCTTACGGACGCGCATACCCGGCAGTAATTTGCTCGATTTGAGGTAGCCGCCCAGGGGAAAACTGACGCTGACCATGTTTTGCGGCGGCACATCGATAGCGCCGTTGACGCGCAGGGTGGCCGCGAGGTCTTCCTGTTCGGGTTTGCCGGTGGCGATGCCGGCATTTTTCAGTTGTTCGGGAGTGAGCGACACTTCAGTATCGGCCACTGTTGGGGTGCTTGTTTCGGCAGCGCCGGGTTCGGCTTGTTTGGCACTGCAAGCGGCCAGAAATAAGGCCGGTATGAGGATGAAATGCGATTTCATGATTGTGGGTATTTTACTCGTTGGTGAAAAGTTGAAGTTGGAGCACCGCCTGGTTGTATTGGCTTAACGCATCCAGGTATTGACTTTGCAGGTCGAAATGCTGGTTGATGAGCATGACCCATTCGAGGTAATTGATTTCGCCTGCGGCAAATTGCCGGTCGGCGGTTTCAACGATGGCGGCTGCGTTGGGCAGCACCTCGTTTTGGTAAAATTGCAGGCTTGCCCAGTATTTCGACACTTCCTGGCGGGCACTGGCCTGCTCGGCACGGGTTTTTTGGTTTAACCAGTCGAGCTCGTTTTGCTGGCGCAACACTTCAATTTCGGCAGCCGAAATACGCGCGCGCTGCGCTTTGGTGAACAGCGGAACCGCCACACCGGCTTCTGCAAAGGTGAATCGATGCCAGCCGTTGAAAAAGCGCTCGGTTTGGTCGATCGTCTGGTAACCGATAATGCTCTGGCTGTTGAGCCCGAGGGATAGGGTAGGCAACAGCCGGGCTTTTTCGGCATCCACCATCCGGCGCGCAGTGTTGAGTTGGTGTTCCTGCAAAAGCAGCTGCGGTAGTTGGCCGGTACCGCTCGTGTCGGCCAGGACGGGTAAGGGCAGTTGGGTTTGGGCGGCCTGTGGTACGCGCGACTGCTCCGGACCCAGCAACAGGTTGAATTGCCGGACGGCAATTTGTTTGTCCTCGCGCACCATCGCCAGCAGGTTACTGATCTGCTGGCGCTGCAGTTGTGCCGTCGTTTTTTCCAAAACCGTCGTCTCGCCTTTTTCAAACCGCAACACGGCTTTCCCCTCGAAAATCCGGTACAGGCTGTCGGCTTGCTGCAACAGTCGCTCCTTCCCGTCCAGCGCCAGGTAGGCATAAAACTGCCGGCTGAGAGCCACTTTGAGCATTTGGCGGCTGACGTTCACCTGTGCCTGCGCGCCCCGGGCTTGTTCGGTCAGGAGCAGCTTTTGAGTTTTGTACACCTTCGGAAATTCGATCGTTTGCGCGATGCCGATTTTGTTGTCAAACCGGATACTGTTGAACTGGCCGAGTTCGACCGAAAAATTGGTTTTCTCAATATCGAGCCAACTGGCGCTTTGTTTTTCAAAAACCTGCGCGTTGAGGCGGGCCGATTCGAGCTCGGGGTTGTTGGTGTAGGCCAGTTCGAGGGCTTCCGGCAGATTGATGGGGACGGGTTGCTGCTGTGCAAATCCCGTTGTTGCCACCAAAACCAGCACCAGGGTGAAAGCGGCCGCTTCGGATTTCATTTTTTTCCAACCGCCTTTTTCAAACAACGCATACAAAACCGGCAGCACGAACATCGTCAGCAAGGTAGCCGATACGATACCGCCGATCACCACAGTGGCCAGGGGGCGCTGTACTTCGGCGCCGGCGCCCTGGCTGATCGCCATCGGGATGAAGCCGAGCGAAGGCGCCAGGGCGGTCATCAGCACCGAGCGCAGGCGGATCTTGGTGCCCATCAGCACGAGCCGGCGCGTGTCGTCCCAGCCTTCCGCTTTCAGGCGGTTAAACTCCGAGATCAGCACGATGCCGTTGAGCACGGCAACGCCGAACAAGGCAATAAACCCGATGCCGGCAGATATGGAAAAAGGCAGGTCGCGCAGCCAAAGTGCGACAATGCCGCCGATGGCCGAGAGCGGGATGGCCGAATAGATGAGCAGGCCTTGCCGCACGGAGTTGAACGCGAAATACAGCATCAGAAAAATAAGGGCGAGGGCTACCGGCACGGCAATGGTGAGCCGTTCTTTGGCGGCCTGCAGGTTTTCGAATGCGCCGCCGTAGGTGATGTAGTAGCCTGCCGGGAGTTTGATTTGCTGTGTCGTTTTTGACTGCAGTTCGTGCACGATGCTTTGCACATCGCGGCCGCGCACGTTGAACCCGACGATGATGCGGCGCTTGGCATCTTCGCGCTGAATTTGGTTGGGCCCTTCGACTTCCTGGACGTCGGCTACCTGTTCGAGCGGAATTTGCTGGCCGCCGGGCGTCGCCACCAGCAGGTTGCGCACATCGGCGATCGAACGCCGGCCTTCGGGGCGTACGCGCACCACGAGGTCGAAGCGTTTTTCGCCTTCATACACCTGGCCGGTGGCTGCGCCGGCGAAGGCTGCGCTGAGGGTGCGGTTGAGTTCGGCGATGTGCAGGCCGTACCGGGCCATGGCTTCGCGTTTATACTGTACAACGATCTGCGGCATGCCGTTGACCTGCTCCACATAGAGTTCGGTAGCCCCTTCGACGCTGGCGCAAACGTCGCCGAGCCGTTGGGCGTATTTGGCGAGGGTGTCGAGGTCTTCGCCAAAAATTTTGCAAACTACATCCTGTCGCGCGCCGGTCATGAGCTCGTTGAAGCGCATCTGCACCGGAAACTGGAAACCGGCAGTTACCCCGGGAATGGTCTGAATTTTTGCGCTCATTTTCTCCGCCAGTTCATCAAAATTTTTGGCCGATGTCCATTCTTTTTTGGGTTTGAGAATGACCATCATGTCGCTGGCTTCGATAGGCATCGGGTCGGTCGGGATCTCCCCGCTGCCAATTTTGGTGACCACTTTTTCCACTTCAGGAAAGTTTTGGAGCAAAACGCCTGCTGTTTGCTGGGTAGCTGCGATGGTCGTGTTGAGATTGCTGCCGGTGAGCACCCGGGTGTCTACGGCAAAATCGCCTTCTTCCAGCTCGGGGATAAACTCGCCGCCCAGCGTACCCATCAACCACACCGACCCTGCCAGCAGGATGGCCGAGGTGGCGATCACGGCTTTCGGGAAATTCAGCACCCGCTCCAGGCTGTGCTGGTACCAGCGTTCGAGGCGCTCCATCAGATGGTCGCTCAGCGACTTTTTGTGCGACACTTTTTTGCTGATAAACAAAGCGCTCATCATGGGTACGTACGTGAGCGAGAGGATGAAAGCGCCGAGGATGGCGAAGGATACCGTTTGCGCCATGGGCATGAACATTTTTCCTTCAATGCCTTCCAGGGAAAAAATGGGGAGGTAAACGATGAGGATAATGATCTGCCCGAACACGGCGGCGTTCATAATGCGGGAGGAAGCCTGGTACACCTCCTTGTCCATTTTTTTGGCCGACAGTTTGTCGACTTTCCGGAAGTGCTTGCTGTGGGTCAGCTGGTGCATGATGGCTTCCACCACGATCACGGCGCCGTCGACGATCAGACCGAAGTCGATCGCGCCGAGGCTCATGAGGTTGCCGCTGACGCCAAACATGTTCATCAGGATGATGGCGAAAAGCATGGACAGCGGGATCACCGAGGCTACGATCAGGCCCGCGCGCAGGTTGGCGAGGAAAAACACCAGCACAAACACCACGATGAGCGCCCCTTCGAGCAGATTGGTTTCGACGGTGTGGATGGCGTTGTTCACCATTTTGGTGCGATCCAGAAACGGCTCGATCACCACGCCTTCAGGCAGCGTTTTCTGAATGGCGGCGATTTTTTCCTTTACATTTTTGATCACCGTCGAGGAGTTTTCGCCTTTCACCATCATCACGATGGCGCCGGCCACTTCGCCCGCGTCGTTGTAGCACACGGCTCCGTAGCGTGTAGCGGCGCCTTCGCCAACGGTGGCGAGGTCGCGAATGAGCACCGGCATCCCGGAGGATGTGGTTTTCACCGCAATTTTTTCGATATCGGCGGGACTGCCGAGCAGGCCCTCGCTGCGGATGTAGAGCACCGTGGGCCCTTTTTCGATGTAGGCGCCGCCGGTGTTCTGGTTGTTGCTTTCGAGGGCGTGAAACACATCGGTGATGGTGAGCCCGAAGGCTTTCAGCTTTTCGGGCGCGACGGCCACCTCGTATTGTTTCAATTCCCCGCCGAAGGTCGACACATCAGCCACGCCGGGGGTGCCGAGCAGTTGGCGGCGCACGATCCAGTCTTGAATGGTGCGCAGCTCGCGCAGGTTGTATTTTTGTTCAAAACCCGGTTTGGCGCGCACGACGTACTGGTAAATTTCGCCCAGGCCTGTCGTCACCGGCGCCATAGACGGCATGCCAATGCCCTCCGGAATTTCCGCCTGGACTTGTTGCAGGCGCTCGCTGATCTGCTGACGCGCCCAGTAGATGTCCACATCGTCGTGAAAAACGATGGTGACCAGCGACAGGCCGAAACGGCTAAAGCTGCGAATTTCCTTCAAGCCCGGTATGTTGCTGTTGGCCTGCTCGATCGGAAAGGTGATCAGCCGCTCGATGTCGGGCGCGCCAAGCGCCGGCGCCACTGTGATCACCTGAACCTGGTTGTTCGTGATATCCGGTACGGCATCGATGGGCAACCGGGCGGTTTCAAGAATTCCGAAACCGATCAAGCTGAGGGTAAAAAGCCCGACAATGAGTTTGTTTTTTATAGAAAACTGAATAATCTGATTCAGCATGGATGCATAAAATTTGCTCCGCCCTGGGTCGTTTTTCGACCCGGCGAATGGCTTGCAAAAGAGGTGCTGGAATCCTGTTTTTGATGAAAATGTTTCGTGGGAGATTGCCTGTTGCCGTCCGGTTTTTTCATCGTACGGGCGTCAAATAGCCCAAACATAAACTCCGTGACCGGGCGTTTTTCCGCTGCAAAGCAGCTTTAGACAGGCAAGTTTGCTGTGCATATCAACACAGTGTGCCGTTGCAAAACAAAATCTCAAAACAGGAAAGGGGAAAAGTAATTAACTCAAGTTTTGACCTGCCTGTGGTTAATATTCTAAACATGTTAGCAGACTCTTGCGACATGTTTTCCCGCAGATTTCCGCAGAAAAGGGCGCAGATTGTCGCAGATACACAAAGGGAACTCTGCGGAAATCTGCGGTTTTTTCTGCGGAAATCTGCGGGAAGTTTGCTCCGCCGGGCTAGGTAAACTACCTGGGTTAATTAGCAAGCCTTGGGTGGTTGCCAGATGTCGGCCATGTGTGCTGAAGGCAACATAGACTGATCGTAGTGCGGGAGTTTGCCTGGATGGAACGCGTCGGGTGCCGGCAGGTCCATGGTCATCGGCAGGGGAAGGACATGCGAGAGACTGGAATGACTGCAATCGGCCGTTTTGAAGGGCAGCTGCCTGTCTTTGGCATAGTCGTCGTCGATGACATTGCCGTTGAAATAGTGGATTTTTACAAAGGCAAATACGTTGAGGGTTGGGTCTTCCTGCTTGTGCTCCGCATAGTGCGAGACAAAGGCACTGATCTTGACCAGTTCATGCAACTCTGTGCTGCTGAACAGGTAAATCAGAAGAAAGAATGACGCAAAAACCCTTCGCATGGTGCAAAGATAGGAAATGCTGCAATTTCTGATTTGTTCGTTTTACCTGGTTTTTTGTACAAAAAAGGTCTTTTGCCTCTGATTCGCATAAGTTGTCCGGCAATAGACACTCCGATGAGGTATTTTGTGCTGACCTCGGGCGGGAATGTGGCGCATTGGGCTATGTTTGATTATTACTATCAGAAGTCGGAGGCTTGAGGCCGGTATGTGTCGCGTTGCAAACGCTCAGGAGCAGGTTGTGGTTATTTGGTCGTTTTCGAACACTTTGGGCCAGCGGGGGCGATGAAATGCACGAATTGTATTTGCATCTATTTATTTACAACTACAGACAACCACTCAAATATTAACACTGTCAAAAATAAAATGATATCATGATAAAATCGTTGTACATAGGTCTGCTGGTTATATATATTTTATCATTTGTCGGCTGTATTTACAGAGCCTCAATAGCAAATAAAATACTTAATGTAAGTCCCGAAGCAATTGAATATGGAAGTATGGACTTTGAAGAAAGAAAAAAAATAAAACAAACTTACAAGCTTAGAAAACAAATAACTGTTGGTCTTATAGTGACTTCTGTGGTGGTCTGTCTATGCTCACTAATTGTTTGGAAATTAACTCTGTTTTATCCCATACAAATTCCAAAATTCGTTTTTATCATAAGCGGTGTAATAGCATTAACATTTATTATTGCTAATGGAATAGGATTTATTCCAAATCCACCCATACGGTAGTAATTTTCTTGCTTAATTCAAAAAAGTTGTCAACATTTCTGTAAAATCGGCTCAAACACTCCCGCTAGCGTAAAGTGTTCAAAAACTATAAATAAACCACAATCCGTTCGCGAGCATTTGCAATGCGACGCGCGGCGTAAACAAGTCCCCCTGCTGGCCCAACGTGTTCGAAAACTACCAAACGCCGACGGACAAAAGCGGGAATGTGGTGCATTGTGCTATTTTTGATTACTAGCATAAGAAGTCGGAGGCTTGAGGCCGGAATGTGTCTCGTTGCAAACGCTCACGAGCAGATTGTGGTTGTTTGGTCGTTTTCGAACACTTTGGGCCAGCGGGGCACATGAATTATTTGCCCATGCATTTAGTATAGGATCATATGGCCACGATGTTGGAGACGGTGATGATGACTTGGTTAGCGACAAGGACGTGAGGACAATGAGTTCACCTGAAATTACTGACAAACAAAGAGGAATGATGGTCAATAGTGTTATGAAAGAGAAGGTGAATAAAGGTCCAGTATTAGTTTCTGGTAGAGGAGGAGCCAAATTTCCTAATATGAATACAGTTGTTTTGAATAGAAGGGAATGGAAGTATGAAGTCACAGATATTGGAAAATTTGGATTCGATATTAGAAAAGAAATGAAACAAGCAATGAAAAAACAACAATAAAATGAAAAATTTTAATCGCCATTTGTTTAGTATAATTCTGTTGATAGTTGTTGTGGGCCTTTTATATACCTTCATGATGAAACGGAATGTTGAAATAGTATTTATTAACTCAACTAGCAACAAAATCCCAGAATTGACTTTGTACATTGATGGAATATTTCATTCTACATTCTATTGTATTCCCGGTATGATCCCAGAAGATTTTATTAAAATTAAATTGCCTGTAGGGAAGCATTTAATTGAGGTGAAATCTATTAAGCCCGAACAAAATTGGACTTCTACATTTTGGGTTATTAAAAGTGAATACTATCAATTTTACATGAGAGACAAAGCTGGAATATCTGACACTTTAATTATCAGCTTTGAGAGAAGTTTTTTCCGACCATATTTTCAATGATTAATCTATATCTATGATTCCCCCCGCTAGCCCAAAGTGTTCAAAAACTATAAAATAAACCACAATCCGCTCGCAAGTCCCAAAGTGTCGAAAATGTCACAAGGAATATGAAGTAACGACATTTGCGCGACGCGGCAGTAGAGCCCTTTCGATATACACTTGACCCTGCTGGCCCAGTGTGTTCGAAAACTACCAAACGCCGACGAGCAAAGCAGGAATGTGGTGCATTGGGCTACGTTTGATTATTAGTATCAGAAGTCGGAGATTTGAGGACGGTGTGACGCGTTGCAAACGCTCATGAGCAGATTGTGGTTGTTTGGTAGGTTTCGAACAATTTGGGCCAGCAGGGAGGTTGCGCGAATTTCATTGTCAGGAAACCCAACACTAAAATAATTATGAAAGAAATAGTTTATAAAATTCTATGGAGTACAATAGAAGACTTCGTTGGTCTTTGGGAAGTTTTATGGGAACTAAATTCTATATTTCCAGAAAAGAGTCATGATAAAAACAAAAAAAATGCAAAGAAGATATTAAGGTATTTTTTAGAACAGAATCTTGTAGTTTTATACTTGAATAAATGGGGAAGTGATCAACTTGAAGAGATGAGCCTAAATGAATCAATAAAGATTCTTGAAGATGACAAATATTGGAGACCTCCTTTAATTAATGAATTATGTATTAAAGTTGGCAATACGGAAAAAGGTGAAAAATTTTATTATGAAGATTTGGTAATTGATTTTATGTAAAACTACCCTGCTGGCCCAAAGTGTTCAAAAACTACCAAACGCCGACGAGCAAAGCGGGAATGTGGTGCATTGGGCTATGTTTGCTTACTCGCATCAGAAGTAGGAGGCTTGAGGCCGGTATGTGTCGCGTTGCAAACGCTCACGAGCAGGTTGTGGTTGTTTGGTCGTTTTCGAACAATTTGGGCCAACGGTGAAAAGAATAGTTATGTAAAATAATATCTATGATAATTAATGATCAAAATTTTGAAGATTTAATAGAAATAATTGAAAACCCTATTCAATACACAAACAAGTCGATAAACATTACAGTTAAAAAACAATTAAATAACAATCAAATACCATTAGTTAACAATGCGCTAAGCATAGACTTGTTAACAATTAACTTATACTTAGAGGGGTGGTCAAAAAACTATGGCGACTTTACTTTTTTAAAAAGATTAAAAAATTTAAAAGGACTATCCATTCAATTATATGATTTTTTCAATCTTGACTACATTAAACATTTGCAACTCGATCGGCTCCGGATATCTATGTTTTCAAATACAAAAATTGATTTGAATTATATTTTGGATACTTTAAAATCGATAAATACTTTAATCATTTCAAATAAATGTAGAAATATAGAAAAAATTAGTGAGCTAACTTATCTTAAAAACTTGGCAATTACAAATAATAATTTTAGTTTAGAATGGCTCTTCTTATTAGATTGCTTAGAAAAGGTGTCCATTGGCTATTCGAAGATGATTGAAATGCAGAATTCTGTGGAACACGCACCTGCTTTAAGGTATTTAAATATCTTCAATGTGGATAATATTACACATTTACCCATTGTTCAGGACTTAAAAAAGTTAGAATTTCTAGACATTAATTCCTTGCCTAGGTTACTGGAGATTCCAAGTTTTGAAAAATGTGAAAATTTAAAGAGAATCGCGATTGAAAACCTGCCAAGTGTTTACGATTTCAACAATTTATTAAGCCCGCCTTATATAGAAGAATTGGCAATTTATAGCGCAATAAATAACATTGGATTTATAAAAAAAATTCACACATCGAAATCCATTAAATCAGTCTTTTTTGAAGATGGGTTTGCCATTAATCTGCATATTAATAAGCAGTTTCCATGGATAAAAACTTCAGACTTTATAAGTGATAAAATGAAAGCACTTTTGGCCTGGGATATTATTTGAAAAAATAAAAAACATACAGACCAAAGTGTTCAAATCTACAAATACCCACAATCTGCTCGCGAGCATTTGCAATGCGACGCGCGACGTAAACAAGTCTCCGACTTTCGAGAAAAACAACAAAAAACAAATTCCAGAAATAACCAACACAGCATAAATCCTGCTTCCCAAACCTCTGCAATTCATTAAAGACGTTTCTTATGTACATGACAATTGGCAGAATAAAAGTTTTATCGTTTTGTCTAATTTCATTCAATATTGGACTTTGGTTTAGTCATCTTGTTGACTCTATGGTAGATGTAACCGAAAACTCTTCATCTTTAATAATGGTATACTTTTCTATTTTTATATTAATAATTGCAATTTCTTTTTTCCTATTGAACTTCTTTTTTAAGAAAAGCACTTTAATAACAAAAGGGATATTCATAATTACCCTGATTTGGACAGTAAGAACAGTCCTGTTTTATGTTGGACTGTTTTAATATGGCTTACTTATCCCGTACTGGCGCAACGTGCTCAAAAACTACCAAACGCCGACGAGCAAAGCGGGAATGTGGTGCAGTGGGCTATGTTTGATTACTCGCATCATAAGTCGGAGACTTGAGGCCGGAATGTGTCGCGTTGCAAACGCTCACGGGCAGATTGTGGTAGTTTAGTCGTTTTCGAACACTTTGGGCCAGCGGGGTAGCAATACCCCTGATTGGAAAAGCCGGTATTATATAAATAAATAACTACTTTATCTATGGCAAAAAAAAATCTATACGATAGTTTTATAGAAAAAATAATTTCTGACAACACTATCAACGAACTAATTATTGATGAAGAATACAATACCAATAATAAGTTCTGGCAAAAACTACGTACGATACTTGAATCCAGGCCAAGTCTTCATCTGAAATTTATCTCTTATGTGCCGGGGAGGTGGGCAGATTTGTCATTTCTAAAAGAAATAAGAAGCATACAAAAGTTAAGTATTATTGATAAAAAACTCAATAAAATTGATCAATTAGATTGTTGTTCACATATTGAATATCTAGGATTGTATGGCCATGAATTAAAATTAACAGGCTTAGGCAATTTAAAACATCTAAAAGAGCTGTATATAGATGGCAATGCCGATATTCAATTTTATTGCAAAGCATTAAACTTACATGTTCTTGAAATTTCAAATAATTCGATTCAAGATTTTACATTTTTAAGTGAAAACCATTTATTATCAAAACTAAGTATTCGTCACTGTAAAAATTTCCATGATTTAGAGCCGTTAAGTAAATTTGACAACTTAAAAGATCTGGAGATTACAGGATTAAATAAGATTTTTAATGCCAATTATTTAGGTGAAGTTAACAGCCTTAAATCTTTAATATTAATAGATGTGTTTCCCGTCAATAATTTAAATTGGCTGGAGCGTAACAAAAACCTAGAGATTTTTGTTTTAGGGAGCGAAAGAAAGCGATATAGTGTGACATTTCACGACCTTATGATTCTAGCAAACCTTCCTTGTATAAAAAGGATTGAATTAAAAATACAAAACAATATAGATTTTGATCAATTTAAAAACCTCCTTCATGAATCGAAAAGAGAGATAGTTTTAATTAGTCACTAATTTGTTGGGCCTTAGCTCCCCGCTAGCCCAAAGTGTTCAAAAACCACAAATAAACCACAAATAAA
>JACJYO010000009.1:0-130000 GCA_020636075.1 Lewinellaceae bacterium
GCTGGTGGATTGGGACCGACCAGGGATTAATCCGGGCTCTTCCAGAGAAATCCGGCTATGTTTTCAAGCGCTTTCAGGTGGTGTCTGGTGAAATAAACAGCATCCAGGCCACTGAAGTGACCAGCCTGTTGACAGACCCACTTCATCCTCATATCCTTTGGATTGCTACCAATGGCGGAGGGTTAAGCCGGCTGGATACCCGCACAGGTATCTTCTCCCATTTCAATACCCGCACCGGATTTCCCGATAATGTTATTTACGGCATATTGAACGACAAGCGGGGCAGGCTATGGATGAGTTCCAATCGGGGATTGATCCGGCTCAACCCGGCCACCGGACGCATACGCCAGTACACGATACAGGACGGATTGCCTGCCATTGAATTCAATACGAGGACCTTTGCTAAAAGACCAGACGGTTCTATGTTGTTCGGCTGCCTGAAAGGATTAATAGATTTTAATCCGGACGAATTTGAAGACAACCCGGTAACGCCGCAAGTCCGTATCACTGGTCTGGAAGTAAACAACCAATCGGTCGTTTTTGGTGATTCTTTCGGGGTTTTGCAACAAGCCATCGAATACACAGATCGCCTGGAACTTCCTTTTTCGCAAAACAGCATTACGCTGAAATTTGCTGCCCTGGAATTCTCCACACCTAAACAAAACCAGTTTCAATACTACCTGAAGGGCGCCGAGCCTGAATGGGCCCACCGAACAACAGAAAATACAGCCAGCTACCTTAACCTGGCCCCCGGGCGCTACACGTTCCTGGTTAAAGGCAGTAATGGGGATGGTGTCTGGAATGAAACGCCGACCACACTGCAGATTATCATCCTGCCCCCCTGGTACCGCACCACCTGGGCTTATATTGTTTATGCATTGCTGTTGCTGGGCCTGGGATACGGCTTGCTTCGTTTTTTCCTGCACCGGCAGCGCCTGCAATACAAACTGACGCTGGAACAACGTGAAGCCGAACGACTCAAGGAACTGGATACCTTCAAATCCCAGGTATTTACCAACATCACCCACGAGTTTCGGACGCCGCTGACTGTCATACAGGGCATGGCCGAGCGCATGGTAAACAGCGAAGGCGACCAGCCAAAATCCTGGGTGCAACAAACCGGAACGTTGATCAAACGCAACGGCACAGCGCTGCTACGCCTGATCAACCAGCTGCTCGACCTGGCCAAACTCGAAGCAAACACCCTGACCCTGAACCTCGAGCTAACCGATCTCGTGCCTTTTGTGAAATACCTGGCCGGGAGTTTCCAATCGTTGGCCGCTGATAAACACATACAACTGGATGTGCAAATTGACCGGGAAAGCATTCCGATGGCCATCGATAAAGACCAGGTGCAAACCATCCTGTACAACCTACTGACCAATGCCGTCAAGTTTACCCCGATCAATGGCCGCATTCTCTTGCAAATTGACTGCCTCGACGATTGGCAAAACAATCTTGGTGCGGCCTACTTTCGCGCTGTTATTCCTCCGGATTCTTATTCAGGCGAGTGGGTGTCCATTCGGGTACAAGACAGTGGCGCGGGTATAAC
This sequence comes from Lewinellaceae bacterium, assembly GCA_020636075.1. Classification (GTDB taxonomy): domain Bacteria; phylum Bacteroidota; class Bacteroidia; order Chitinophagales; family Saprospiraceae; genus M3007. The sequence continues at coordinate 1,553 of JACJYO010000009.1, forward strand.
CCCGGAGCGTTTGCCCCATATTTTCGACCGCTTTTATCAGTCTGCTACCAAAGAAGGCGGCGGCTCCGGCATCGGCCTGGCACTTGTCAAAGAGCTGGTACAATTGATGGAGGGCGCGCTGGCTGTCCGTAGCGAGCCCGACCAGGGTACGGAGTTTGTGGCCTTGTTACCGGTACGGGAAATGGAACCGGGAAATGAAACTCCGGCCAATCTGGAATCCGTGCATTTCCCCGAACGCATTGAGCATGCCGCATCTGCTGATCCGGTTGTTCCTGTACAACCGGATACCGATGACCTGCCGGCACTCCTGATCGTCGAAGACAATCCGGATGTGCGCCATTACCTGTTGAGCTGTGTTGAAGGTGCTTACCGTGTGTCTACGGCTTTCGATGGCCGGCAGGGTATCGAGACGGCGCTGGAGCTGGTGCCGGATATCATCATTAGCGACGTGATGATGCCGATTAAGGACGGCTTCGAAGTGGTGAATACGCTAAAAAACGACGAGCGTACCAGTCACATCCCGATCATTCTGCTTACCGCCAAAGCAGACCTCGATTCAAGACTTGAAGGGTTGGAGCGCGGCGCCGATGCTTACCTGGCCAAACCCTTCGACCGGGCTGAACTGCTCGTCTGGCTCCGCAAACTGTTGGAACTGCGCCGCAAGTTGCAGCAGCGATATGCAGGTGGCCCATTGCCAGATGTTTCCAGTGAAGCGCCCGAAGAGGGAATGGAAGCATATGAAGATGCCTTTATGCGCAAAGTACAAGCCGTGCTGGATGCCGAAATGCACGACGAAGACTTTGGGGTGCAGGAACTTTGCCGGGCCCTCTTTTTAGGCCGGACCCAACTGCACAACAAATTGAAAGCGCTTACCGGCAAATCCACCACCTTGTACATCCGTTCCGTGCGGCTGCATAAAGCCCGACAATTGCTGATCAGCTCCGACATGACCGTTTCGGAAGCAGCCTTCGAGGTTGGCTTCCGCCATCTGCAACACTTCTCCACGTCCTTTGCCGAGGAGTTCGGCATGCCGCCCAGCAGTTTGCGCAAATAGATAGGGCATTTAAATTCATCAAAAACACTCTCCTGGCTCTTTCAGTGTCGTTTTTCGCGCATACTGAACATTGGCGGAAACAATCCGAACAATAGCGGAAGCATGCCCGATACCCGCAGCCACACCTTTGCTGCACCTCCATTTCCTAAACTGTTTCAACATAAAAATACACAGTGGTCCGCATGGGGCATGTGTCCTTTTAGCCTCGCTTTTGTACATAAAAAGTCTGAACGCAATGAAAATACGGAATTCGCTTCGCTTAAGCCTCTTCTTGTTCTGGACTATGGCGCTGGCCGCGCAAGCCGCCGCCCAGGTTGCCATCAACCAGGACAATGCCAGCCCCAATCCCTCCGCCATGCTCGACGTCAAAAGCAGCGACAAGGGGGTGCTTGTACCCCGAATGACCACGGTTCAACGCGTGGCAATTGCCAGTCCGGCCACCGGCCTGTTGGTGTTTGACGAAACTACTGGTGGCTTTTGGTTTTATAATGGCACGATTTGGCAAGATCTTTCCGCTGATGCAGATACAGACCCGGCCAACGAGTTGCAAAACCTCAGCCTCAGCGGCGCCACGCTCAGCATCGAGAATGGCAACAGTGTGGATTTAGCCACCCTTCCCGGCGACAACTTCGGCAACCACACCGCCACGCAGAATCTCAATCTCAGTGGCAACTATCTTTCCGGAGATGGTGATGGGGAGGGCGTTTTTGTGGCCAACAACGGCAATGTCGGTATCGGCACGGCAAGTCCAAACGAGCAGCTTGAGCTTACGGGGAACTTTCGACTTCCTGTGACGACCGCAACAACAGGAGCGATTTATTCGGGCGGGTCACGTTTTGTTCATCGATACGGCACGGAGAACTTTTTTGCCGGAATAGAGGCTGGGAATTTTGCAATAGGCGGGTTTGGTAGCAACACCGGGGTTGGTTATCGGGCGTTGACTTCGAATACAAGCGGCTCTTTCAATACGGCGCTTGGAGCAGGCTCGCTCTGGTTTAATACTTCAGGAAACGACAATACGGCGGTTGGGGCTTATGCGCTTAACATTAATATTTCAGGATTTGCAAACACCGTGATGGGGGTGTATGCGCTTGGTTCTAATGTTTCGGGAGCGAATAACACTGCGATTGGACGCGATGCGCTTGCCCTGAACTCCACAGGATCAAGAAATACAGCGGTCGGACGCGATGGCCTGGTAGATAATGTTAGCGGCTCTGATAATGTGGCTATCGGGTACTCGGCAGGTACAAATACAACGGGCGACAACAATATTCTCATCGGGCATGAAGGGGTTGCCGGCGAGAACAATTCTATCCATTTAGGAAATAACACACATACAAAAACCCTGCTGAATGGAAATGTCGGGATTGGTACAACCGCGCCTGGCTCTGCCCTCGAAGTCAACGGCACTGTCACCGCTACAACCTTTGCCGGAGATGGCTCGGCGCTTACGGGTATTCCGGACAATCAGACGCTCAGCCTCAGCGGCACCACGTTGAGTATCCAGGATGGCAACAGCGTGAATTTGGCCGGGATTGATACGGATACTGATGACCAAACGCTCAGCCTCAGCGGCACCACGTTGAGTATCCAGGATGGCAACAGTGTGAATTTGGCCGGGATTGATACGGATACTGATGACCAAACACTCAGCCTTAGCGGCACCACGTTGAGCATCCAGGATGGCAACAGCGTGGATTTGGCTACGCTTCCCGGCGATAATCTCGGCAATCACACCAGCACGCAGAATCTCAAACTCAACGGCAACTGGCTGTCTGGTGATGGCGGCAGTGAAGGTATTTTTATTAACAACAGTGGCAATGTCGGCATTGGTACGAATAATCCGAACGCTAAAATGAAAGTAACGACCGATGCAACAGCAGGCAGCGCACTTTTGCTCAATTACAGTGGGTTGAATTTGCTGGGCAGCGCCCCTCCCGCGTTTAAAATTGACGGCAGCGGTTACAACGCCGGCGGTTCAGTCACGGGTATCGAAGTTGACCTGAGCGGCGCAACTGCCGGCAGTATGTATGCGGCGATTTTTAACGGCGGCAATGTTGGTATCGGCACGTCCACACCGATAGCAAGACTGGACGTTGGCGGCGGCAATATCGCGCTCAACGGTGGTTGGGTGAGCCGTGATGGCGGAAATGAAGGTGTTTTTGTAAATGCCTCAGGTGACGTAGGCATTGGCACGGCCTCCCCGCTTCAAAAACTTTCCGTCGCCGGTTCTGCATACTTTACAAACAACGTAGGCATTGGCATTAACGCCCCGATAAACAGGTTGGATGTTCGGGAAAATGTAACAGGAGTCAATAATAACGCAAACAATTATGTTGCACACTTCAGGAATACGAATACAGACGGAACCCAGGAACAAGGCATTTTGCACCTTCAATTTGACGCGGATCTCTCCGGCAATCCCGGCAATGGAAACTGGATACAGTTTATCGAGAATGGTCTCTCCAAGGGCAAAATTGAAAATAACAACAGCGGCAATGTGCAATACGAAACCAACGGCGCGGATTATGCCGAATCGCTGGAGCGCCTGGATCATAGCGAACAGATTGCCGACGGTGAGGTGGTCGGCGTCTATGGTGGCAAGATCAGCAAACGCACCGACGGCGCCGACTGGGTGATGGCGGTGAGCGACAATGCTGCTGTGCTTGGCAATGCAATTTTTGACGGAACGGAAGCCAATTATGAATCCATCAGTTTCATTGGTCAGATACCGGTATGGGTGCGCGGCATAGTCTCCAAAGGCGACTACATCGTTGCTTCCGGGCTGAATGACGGCATGGCTATCGCAGTGTCGCCGATAAACATTACGCCGGAACAGGGCAGTCGCATTGTTGGCCGTGCCTGGGAGTCAAAAGAAAGCACAGAAGTCGCGCGCGTCAATACCGTGGTGGGCCTGCCTGAAGCGGCATCCACAACCTTGGCATTGTCCAGGCGCGTTGAAGCACAACAGGACGAGATTGCCACGCTGAAGGCGCAGGTTGCCGCACTTCAAGCTCAGAACAATTCACTCACAAGTCAGAACAGCACTTTTGAAAAACGCTTTGCCCAACTCGAAGCGGCATTGCAGGCAATGAAAAGCGAAGTGGATAACAATGTGTCTACAAGCAGGAAGTAGGCCGCTTTGGTTTGCCCCCCAAGCCCTCCCCGCTGGGGCACCAACTTAAGCAACCAGAGCGGGTGTACAACTTTTCAAATTTCAAATTGGGCTTTTCAAATTTGACTTAAACGAAACTGTCCGAACCAGAGCTGCTCCTCAAAAAGTCAAAAGTCCAATTTGAAAAGTGGACACCCCCTTCTTAACCTTTAAGTTGATGGCTATGGGGGAAGGTCCAAATTTTCAAACTTAAAATAAAACCTATCATGCAGATAATCAAAACATTCTACCAGATTTCCATGCTCCTTTGCAGCCTCCTTCTGGCTGGTCAGCTTACCGCCCAGGTTGCTATCAACCAGGACAACTCAACACCCGACCCTTCGGCCATGCTCGACGTCAAAAGCGACGCGAAAGGCTTGTTGATCCCGCGCCTGAGCTCGGCTCAACGCACAGGAATAGCCTCGCCGGCCACCGGACTGTTGGTGTTCGACAACACGACCAATAGTTTTTGGTATTACAATGGAACGGCCTGGAAAGAGATCACGCTGAACACAGATGACCAGACCTTGTCGTTGAGCGGCACAACGTTGGCAATTGAAGACGGTAACTCCGTGGATTTGAGTAGTATCGATACCGACACGGATGATCAAACACTGAGCCTGAGCGGTACCACGCTGAGCATCGCCGATGGTAATTCGGTGGATTTAGCGAGCCTGGTCAATGACAACGACTGGACGACCAGCGGTGCAAACTTGTACAACGCCAACAGCGGCAATGTAGGCATTGGAACAAGCACACCAAATTCTACAGCCAAATTGCATGTCAACCTTGGAAACAGTACAACAGACGGTATACTTGTCACCGGGAATTATAATTTGAGTTCTTCCGTTCCCGATCTGGGAAGCGGCGGCAGGATGATGTTTTTCCCCGGCAAGGGCGTTTTCCGGGCAGGTTACGTAGAGGGTACGCAGTGGAATAATGCCAATGCCGGCCTGTTTTCAACGGGTATTGGTTACAACAATACTGCCAGCGGCAATTATTCTATTGCCATGGGTGGCTCTACTACTGCAAGCGCAGAGGGCGCTGTGGCTATAGGCAGTCCCTACACTACCGCCAGCGGTGGAGCCTCGATTGCCATTGGCTCCTTTTCAACTGCCAGCGGTGATTATGCTACGGCACTGGGCGGATTAAATTATGCAAGTGGGTATGGCGCCACTGCCATTGGCTACAACAATACTGCAAGCAGTTTTTATTCTACGGCCCTCGGCAGCAGTACGATCTCGAGCGGTTGGGGCTCCACAACGATGGGTTTGGAGAGCAAGGCAAGCGGGTTCGTTTCCACGGCAATAGGCCTGGGAATTAAAGCCCAGGGCGATTATGCGTTGGCCATCGCCCTGAATGATCAAAGCGGCGCAGTCGTTTCCCAGGCGAATACCATGGCCATCATGGGTGGCAAAGTAGGTATCGGCGTTCTGGCGCCTACGGAAGAACTTCAGGTAAACGGCAATATCCGCATGACCGACGGCAACCAGGCCGCCGGCTATGTGATGACTTCCGATGCTAACGGTACGGCTACCTGGCAAGACCCAGGCACTTTGTTTACGGATACAGATGATCAAACGCTGAGCCTGAGCGGTACTACCTTGAGCATCGATAACGGCAACAGCGTCGACCTGGCCTCCATCGATACGGATACCGATACCGACGATCAAACACTCAGCCTCAGTGGTACCACGTTGAGCATCGCCGACGGCAACAGCGTCGACCTGGCCTCCATTGATACCGACACCGACGATCAAACGCTCAGCTTCAGCGGCACCACGTTGAGCATCGCCGACGGCAACAGTGTCGACCTGGCGAGCCTGGTCAATGACAACGACTGGACGACCAGCGGAAGTAATATTTACAGTGCGAATAGCGGCAATGTGGGTATTGGGACGTCGTCACCACAAACCACGGCGAAGTTGCATGTAAACACAGGGGTCAGCCAAACAAAGGGTTTTTTGGTTTCAGGAACCTTTAACGCATCCAGTTCAGTCCCCGATCTCGGCAGCGGCTCACGACTGATGTTCTATCCGGGTATAGCCGCATTCCGGGCAGGGTATGTAGATGGGACTCAATGGGATGATGCAAATGTTTCCCGTTATTCTATGGCCTTTGGCTTTAATACAATAGCGAGCGGCCCTTATTCCACGGCTATGGGCAGGGAGACCACAGCCAGTGAGTTCTATTCGACTGCATTTGGATATTCTACAGTTGCCAGTGGAGATAATGCCACTGCCATGGGCTTTAACACAACCGCAAGTGGCCTCCTTTCAACCGCTATGGGAAATTCAACAACCGCCAGCGGTCAACGTTCCACTTCAATGGGTTCCAGCACGACTGCCAGTGGTTATATTTCCACAGCCATGGGGATTCTAACAACTGCTAGCGGATTTTATTCAACTTCCATGGGCAACAATACTATAGCCAGTGGTGCGAATTCAACAGCCATTGGTCGCGAAATCGAAGCACAGGGCGATTATTCCGTTGCTATCGCGCTTAACGACCAAAACGGTACCATCGTTTCCGAGGCCAATACCATGTCCATCATGGGCGGTACTGTCGGCATCGGTACAGTGGCGCCGGCATTTACCCTGGAAGTCAATGGCACTGCCGGTAAACCCGGCGGCGGCTCCTGGTCGAATGCCTCCGATAAACGCCTGAAGGACATTAATGGTGACTTTACCCGTGGCCTGGCCGAACTGGAACAATTGCAACCAATTTACTACCACTACAAAAAGGACAATGCCATCGGCCTGCCCTCCGACCCGCAGTACATCGGCCTGATTGCCCAGGAAGTGCAAAAGGTAATCCCCGAAGCGGTGGAGACCGATAAAGGCGACTACCTGTTCCTGAACAACGACCCGATCATCTGGACGATGCTCAATGCGATCAAGGAATTGAAAGCCGAAAACGATGCACTCAAAGCGGAGAACGGTAAACTGACATCGCAGCATGGCGCTTTTGAAAAACGTATTGAGGCGATTGAGGCGGCATTGTTGAAGATGCAGGCGGGAGTTGGCAGTAAGTAACAGCATCGGGACTACTCGTATTAAAATTTACTGCGAAGACGCAAAGGCGCGGAGATTCAACCTTTGCGTCTTTGCGTCTTGGCGGTGAAAAAATCGCTTAATCAAAAAAAACAAATCATGCGAATCATAAAACTCACCGTACTCCTCCTGCTGTGCGCAGGCTGGAGCTACGGCCAGCATACCTTCACGATCGCCGGTGGAAATTTGGACATCAGTGCCAACACCAGTCTCGTTTTGAAGGATACCGACTGGAAAAACAATTCCGGCTCGGAAACTATCGGTGCAGGTAGCGTGCTGTTCACCGGCTCGGCTGCCGACATCAGCATTGGCGGCACAACGGCCACCCAATTTTCAATGCTGCTGATTGATAATTCCAACGACGTGTTTGCGGAGCAAAACCTGACTGTTTTGCAAGAACTGGAGTTCCAAAATGGCAAACTGGATCTACAAAATGCCAACCTGATCCTGGAGGGTACCGTCACCAACCTTAACCCCGATCGTTATGTGAAAACCTCGGGCCCGGGTGTTGTGATCCGGGAACTGGCTAGCGGAGCTGAGTACCTTTTCCCGGTAGGGAAATCCAGTTACAATCCGCTGGTGCTGCAAGACCCGGATGGAAGCGGCGACGTGTTTGAAGTGCGGGTTTCGGATGCGGTGCTGTCCGATGGTAATTCGGGTGCACCGCTGACAGCGGACGCAGTGGGGAGGAGTTGGCATGTAGGCGGAAGCGGCGGCGAATACCCCGACCTGCTCGTCCGAGCGGGCTGGAGCAGCCCGGATGAACTGTCCGGTTTTGACCGCAACGCTGCCTATGTGGCCCGCTACACCGGCAGTTGGGACTTGTTGGTGGCAAGCACTGCTTCCGGCTCCGATCCGTACAGTTTGGATCGCATGGGTGGTTCGGTGCCGGCTATTTATGCGGTGTTGAATGGCGACTTCACACCGCCGAGCGCCCTTTGTCAGGACATCACCGTCGAGCTAGACGCTGGAGGCATGGCTAGCATCACGCCTATGCAGATAGACGATGGTTCCAGTGATGAAAACGGGATTGCTTCCTACGCACTGGATATCGAAGATTTCGATTGCGCCGACCTGGGCAGCAACATCGTGACGCTCACGGTGACCGATGTAATGGGCAACAGCGCCGGCTGTACAGCAACCGTATTTGTGGAAGACAATACTCCCCCGGTCGTTACTGCCGAACTCATCCTGATAGAAGATCAAACCTTTGAAGTGCAATTCGATGCTACGGATAATTGCGATCCTGACCCTGAACTGGAAGCGGTCATGGAGATACCTGATTTGACACAGCCGGAAATCACATTCAAAACGAAGGGCAAGAAAAAGATACAGATTGATTTGACTGAAAACACGGTCAAAGTGGAAGCGCCGGACCCCGTCGCATTCTGGGCTGAAGTTTCGGCAGTGGGCGGGGTGGCTGTTTTTGCCGGCCAGGAAATTGAATTGGAAACCGGCCCCCAGCACAAATACCAGTTTAATTTTCACAACAACGGCGATTTGAAAAACATACTGGCCCCGGCGTTTGTGCTGCAGGTTATAGCGACGGATGCATCAGGCAATTCGGCCACCGCAACCGCCGAGCCGGAATTCCCGGAAAGCATCACAGGTGGTTCCGGCACAACCGCGAAGTTGTCCAAGAAGGCCAACCCGGTAGGGCGGAATTCTAACCTGACTGACCCGACAGCGATCGGCCAATTGGCGGTATTCCCCAACCCGTTCACTACCGGCACAACGGTACAGTTTGAGTTGCCACAGGCCGGTAAGGTTCAGTTGGAAGTTTTTGACCTGGAAGGCAGGCAGGTACGCGTTTTGCAAACAGCTGCACTGGAAGCAGGAATGTACTCGGTAGACTGGGATGGCAGATCCGGCAGTGGGCAGCGGCTACCGGCGGGTAATTATTTCGTGCGGTTGATCAGCGGCGCTGAAACTCAGGTGAAACAGGTAGTGCTGGCCTGGTAAGACATCAAAAATTATCCAAGTCTTATCAGTTTTTGGCAAACAAAACAGATAGAAATGCTGTGTTCAGAACCGGAGAGCAGGCAGTACGCATGAGACGGCTGCCTGTTTCTTCGCTTCAACATAGACAATGGAGTACAATAAATTTTACCTGGACAAAATGCATATTGAACTCAAAATGTCTGATTCCTTATGGAGATTGTCCGAGTATTTTACTTAGGCTCTAACTACCTTTGTACACTTGAGTTTATTGTTAATCATCCCGTATCATGAAAATATTCCGTACAATTTATTGGACAACGCTGTTTTGCGGCATCCTCCTTAGCGCCCCACTGATCGCCCAACTCAACAACCAGGGTGTTTTTGTCAACATAGCCAGTGGAACCACGGTTGTTGCTAACAATGGCGTCGTCAATGCCAATGGCGGTACGATCACTGTAGAGGGTACGCTTACCACACCGGCCGATCTTACCAATACTTCAGGCGCTACGCTTCAGGGTAATGGCCAGTACAATGTGAGTGGCAACTGGACCAACAGCGCTACCTTCAATGCGGGTACTTCTACGGTAACTTTCGAGGGCACTCAAAATAGCACCGTTTCTTCCGGTGGCAGTTCATTTTACAATGTTGCACTGAATAAAACAGGTGGCAATAATCTCCTGCTGGGCGATAATATGGCCGTCAGTAATAGCCTCGAATTTCAGGCAGCCAACAACTACGTGGTGTTAGGTGATTACAATTTGCAAGTGGTGGATATTATCGGGTACGATGCCTCCCGCCATGTGCGCACTACTGGTGCCGGCTTTCTGGCGCGTACGGTAGATGGCAGCCCTGCTCTGTTTCCGGTAGGTAATTCGGCCTATAATCCGGCCATATTGACCAATGCCGGTACCAGCGATCAGTACCGAGTACGTGTCTCCGATGCTGTGCTGAGCAACGGCTTTTCCGGTTCTGCATATACTGCCAATGCCGTTGATCGCAGTTGGGTTGTAGAAGAAGGTACACCAGGCGGCTCCGATCTGACTATGGAACTGCAATGGAATAGCAGCGAAGAACTGCCCGGTTTTGACCGAACCATGTCTTATGTGTCGCGTTTTGACGCAGGCACCTGGGACAACCAGACCAGCAGCGCCGCTGCCGGTACTGGTCCTTTCACTCAAACCCGCACCGGCATCACCAGCCTCTCGCCGTTTGCGGTGCTGGGCAATACCTTTATCCCAACAATAGATATTTTGGGTCGTATTATTTGGAAAGGCGATGGTGACACCGGTGTGAAAGACGCCACGGTGACTGCCAGCGGCGACCTGAACGGCATGGCTGTATCCGATGTAGTGGGAGATTACAGCATGACGTTTGCCGGCAACGGCGATGTATCCCTGGTTCCAAGTAAAACAATTAACCTGCTCAATGGTGTCGACATCGGCGATAAACTGGCGATCCAGCAACACCTCGTTGGCCTAAATACGATTAACGACCCCTATGCTCAGATTGCCATGGATATTAATCGCGACAATAGTATTTCCACCTTTGATGCCGTGATAATCAGTCAGGCACTGCTCAATAACCCTTTGGCGTTTAATTATTTCAATATATCCTGGCGTTTCGTGCCCAAAAATTTCGTGCTTTCCCTGCCACCCTGGGGCTTTCCCGAACAGATCGATCTGATAGGCGTTACCGGCAATCAAACCGACCAGGATTTCTACGGGGTCAAGATCGGCGACGTCGTAGCTACCTTTGCCAACCCGGCCAACTTCGGCGCGGGTATGAAACCGCTGGTATGGCGCGTTCAGGATCACATGCTGGAAGCCGGACAAATGCTGGAAGTCAGCTTTAATGCAGATTATCTGGAAAACCTGGCGGCTTGCCAATTTGCCTTACAATTCGACCCACAGTACCTGGCGCTTGAGTCCGTGGAACCACTGACTGCTCTGCCCATGAGTACGGACAATTTCGGGCTCTTCCAGGTTCAGCAGGGTAAGGTCCGGACTATCTGGTCACAACCGCAAGGATTGGAATTGCCCGCCGGCTCCGAGGTGTTTCGCCTGCGCTTCAAAGCCCTGGAGTCCGGTGTACTGCTAAGCACTGTGTTGGGCCTCGACGAAACTGTCCTTCCCGGTTTGGCGTATAACCGAAATCTGGAGCATGCTCCGGTACAAATGTATTACGACGCATCCACGGCTACCGGCACACCGGCAAACGCAGTGACAATGTTTGATGCCTGGCCCAATCCTTTCGTGCAAACAACTACCGTGCGCTTCAATTTACCGGAAGCCTGTAAAGCCCAACTGCGGGTTTTTGATGCCAGCGGTCGCGAACTGCTTCAAATGGATAAAAATTACCCTGCCGGTAATCAGCAGGAACCGATCCGGTTGGAAGGGATGTCAGGAACTTTGGTGTGTGAATTGACCACGCCTTGGGGAACACAGCGTTTAAAATTGATCACTGCAAAACAATAAACTGGTCTCCAAATAGCACGGGTTTGTACCAGAAAATACGTGTTGGAGTATTCGTTTAGCCTTCCGGTGCTGAAAGCTGGCGTTCTTCCTGTATCGCTCCGATGTGGTAATTAGGACAGGATCACTCCGATCTGGTCATTTTCAGCCGTATATATTTCCAATTTTTACTTAGACTTGTCCATCAAAACCAAATGTATCCGACATGCCTGCACGTATACTTGTAGTGGACGACGAACCCCGCTTTGAGCGGTTGGTGCTCCAGCGCCTCCGAAAAGGTGTTCAGGAAGGAATTTATGAGTTCAGTTTTGCTGCCGATGGCCTGGAAGCCCTGGAGATTTTTAAGCAGGACCCGGCTTTCAACATGGTGCTTACGGACATCAATATGCCCCGTATGGACGGCCTCACCCTGCTTGAGCGACTCCGGGAAATCAACCCGTTACTGAAGGTGGTGATCGTGTCGGCTTATGGCGATATGCCGAATATCCGAAAGGCGATGAACCTGGGCGCATTTGATTTTGTGACCAAACCGATCGAGTTTGCTGACCTGGAACTAACCATCCGTAAAACGCTGGAAGAAGCCGATCTTCTGAAAGAAGCTGCTAAATCCCGCGAGCTCGCCGAAAAAAACGAGATGCTGGAAGAACTCGATCAGCTCAAAACCAGATTTTTCACCAACATTTCCCATGAATTTCGAACACCGCTGACCGTCATCGCTGGCATGACGGGCCAAATTGGCGAAAACCCCGAGCGCTGGCTTGACCGGGGCCTTACCATGATCCGCCGGAATACCAGCAACATGCTCGACCTGGTCCGCCAGATCCTCGACCTGAACAAACTCGAGTCGGGCAGGCTGGAAGTCGACCCCATAAAGGCCGATATTATTCCCTTTTTGCGGTACCTGGTGGAATCCTTCCAACCCTTGGCGGAAACACGCGATATCCGGCTGAGCTTCCATTCGGGGATGGAAACACTAGTTATGGATTTCGATCCGGAAAAAATGCTGCGCATTATTTCTAATCTCCTGGGCAATGCCCTGAAGTTTTGCGCCGAAGGCGATCAGGTGGATGTCGAGGTAGAAACATCGGAAAATAATATGCTGCGCATCCGTGTCAGGGATACCGGCCCCGGCATTCCGGCCGGGCAATTGCCGCACATTTTCGATCGGTTTTACCAGGCGAAAGATGCCAACTGGTCCAATACCCCGGGCACGGGTATCGGCCTGTCGCTCGTGCAGGAATTTACCCGGTTACTCGACGGTGTGGTTACTGTGGAAAGCAGGGAAGGCGAGGGGGCGATATTTACCGTGGAATTGCCCATCCGACAGGAAGCCCAGAAGCCGGATACCGATGTTGCCATGCTTTCGCCGGAGCGGTACGATTTACCGGCATCACCAATGGCCCAAACCGGTGATGAAAGCGAGCTGGAACTTCCCAGCCTCCTCCTTGTGGAAGACAACACAGATATTGTCCAATATCTGATGAGCTGCCTGGAAGGGCGCTACCAGCTGAGCTGGGCAAAGGATGGGGAGGAAGGTATTGCAACAGCCATCGAAACGGTACCTGATATCATCATCAGCGATGTGATGATGCCCCGAAAAGACGGATTTGAACTGTGCCAAACGCTCAAAGCAGATACCCGCACGAGCCACATCCCCATTATTTTGCTGACGGCCAAAGCCGATGTAGAGTCAAAAATTGCCGGTTTGCGGCGCGGCGCTGATGCCTACCTGGCCAAACCCTTCGATAAGCAGGAACTTTTGGCCCGACTCGAAAATTTGCTCGAACTGCGCGCACGCCTTCAGGCTCGCTACCGGATGATGGAAGATATGCCGGTGGCGGACGAAGAAGCCTTGCAACAGGAAGACCAGTTTGTGAGCATGATCAAGGAGGCGATCCATGCACACATGGATGAGGAGGAATTTGGTATTCATGAGCTCTGCAGGGCTATTGGCGTTAGCCGCACGCAATTGCACCGAAAAATTAAAGCGCTGACCGGACGGTCCACGTCGAGTTTGATCCGATATTTCCGCTTGTTGCATGCCAAACAACTGCTGATGACCTCCGACCTGAACCTCAGTCAGGTAGCTTATGATTGCGGATTCCGCGACCCCAAATATTTTTCCAACACATTTACCGAGGAATTCGGCATCCGGCCAAGAGACTTCCGAAAAGGCAGTTCGGAACAATAATCCACTTTTTTGGAACAATGGCGGAAATCCACCCCGGAAATCCCGGCGACCTTTGTGCCATAATTATGGCATTGAGGATACGCATAAAAATCTGGGTTACCCTGTGTTGGGTTCTTATCTGGGCCCCGGTGAACGGATTCGCTCAGGTAAGCAATGGGCAGGCACCTTTCGGGCTCTTTTCCAGGCTGGACGGACTAACCGAAGCAACTGTCACAGCGATCTGCCAGGATAGCCGTGGTTTCCTGTGGGTGGGTACCCAACATGGGCTGAACCGGTATGACGGCACGCGTATCCTCAAGTTTTATCACGCGCCTTTCGATACGACAACCCTCAGTGGCAACCACATTACAGCCCTCTGGGAAGACTCATACGGCATGCTTTGGGTAGGCACCCGGGAAGGGCTAAACCGGTATAATCCCCGATCCGGCGCCTTTATCCGTTTTCAACACAACCCGGACCGGGCAAACACCCTTCGGTCCAGCATAGTCACTTCCATTATTGCATCATCCGAAAAGCATGACGGGGCGCAAACCCTTTGGGTGGGCACCGACGAAGGGCTCGACCAATTTGAGATCGATACGCCACAACAGGAACACCCGACAGTAGTCATCAGCCGGATGCCGGAGAAGCATATCGATGGTGCTTTCGTTTCCAATCAACCTGTTTGCAAACTCTATGTGGATGGGACGGGACGGCTCTGGGTATCCACGTCAATGGCGCTTTATCATTCAGCCGACCCCTGTGGCTCAGACAAGCCTGTTGTTTTTAAAGCCGTTTCCCAAACTGACGTTCCCCGGGGCACCACCCGCTCGAACCAATATTGTAGTTTCATCCAGGGCACAGAACAATCGTTCTGGATCGTTTCCGGAAAGGCCGTTACCCGCGTCGATGAAACGTCGAATAATCGTTTGCAATTCCGAACATTTTTCTACCCTGGAGCCGGGGAAATGGCCGATCCGGCGCTGGCGACCCTCGACTGGCGCCGGAAAATTTTTCTGTTGAAAAACAAGGATGCGCCGCTGCTTTTCGACACACACTCCCAAACTTTTGAAGTACCCGGACCGCATTATGCCCGCCTGGCGAACGCCGTTGCATTTACCGGCGTATACTGTGATCGCAGCAGAAATATTTGGGTGGGTACCGCCGGAGCGGGGCTGTTCAAATACCACCTGCGCAATGACTTGTTCCACGCATCCGGCAATCCGGATTACCCCGGAAATGCGGAATTTGTGCATAGTCTGCATTTCGGAAAAGGCATTATCGATCCCAACGGATGGCTGTGGTATCCGCATGCGGAAGGACTGGCCTGCGTAGACCCCGCCGGAGCGCAGAAGACCATTTTTCGCCACAATGCCCTTGATTCCAACAGCCTGAGCCAGGATCATGTGACGGTACTTCTCGCCGATCCCGTGTTGCCGGAGCGCTTTCTTTGGGTTGGTACCCGGGGAGGCGGCCTTAACCGTTTTGATCGGAAAACAAACCGGTTCAACCATTACATCGAAAAACACGGTCTCCCGAATGGTACGATCAACGCAATACTACCTGATAACCAGGGCCACTTGTGGGTAAGCACCAGCCAAGGGCTCTCCCAACTCCAATTGAACCAGGAACGACAGGTGATTCGGATTCAAAATTTTGGACAGGAGAACGGCTTGCTTCAACCGGCATTTGACGCCAGGGCTGCATTCAGAACGACAGATGGTCACCTCTACTTCAGCGGATCGGGTGGCTGGGTCTGGTTTCATCCCGACAGTGTTAATGATCCGTTGCCGGCGCCTCCCGTCGTGATCACCGGTTTGCGTATCCAATATCAACCGGTTTCGCACCTCGATCCGGGCTCCCCATTGCTCCGGCCGGTTTCCGAAACCAGGGAACTCACATTGCCTTTCAATCAGAACACCCTCGCCGTTGCCTTTGCCGCACTCGACTTTGTAGCGCCGGAGCAAAACCGGTATGCCTGCTTCCTCGAAAATTTTGATGCGGACTGGAACGAGGTGGGTAACCATCCGGAAGCCACGTACACGGACTTGCCGCCGGGACGATACAAATTGCACGTTCGGGCCTGCAATGCCGGAGGTGTTTGGAATGAAGAGGGCGCCGAGTTAGTCATCTACATCCAGGCGCCCTGGTGGCAAACCTGGTGGTTTGTGCTGTTATTTGGTGGATTGGCTGGCGGATTGTTGTGGAGCCTCTTCCGGTCGGCAAACCGGCATCGGAAACTCCGTCAGGAAGCAGCCATCGAACGCGCCCGGGCCGATGAAAAGCAGCGCCAGGCTGAAAACCTGGAGACCCAGGCAAAAAAACTGGCCGATGCATTTCTGGCCTTGAAAGGAAAAAACGAAGAGGTCATCGCCATTCAGCAAAAACTGATCGCCCAGGATAAATTAGCTACGCTCGGGCATCTCATCACCGGCATAACCCATGAGCTCAAAACACCGCTCAACTTCGTCATCAATTTTTCCGATATCGCTGCTGAACAGACCGATGAGTTGGTTGATGCTTTGGCAGTTCTCCAGGCAGACATTGCACCAGCGACCTTTGAAAATTTACAGCAATTGACGACCGATATCCGGGGAAACGCCATCGACAGTCGTGATAATGGCAAGCGGGCGCTCAACCTCATGCACCACCTGCTCAACCTGTCGCGTGGCACGGAAGACCGTTTTTATTCGGTAGAACTGCACGCCTTGCTGGACGAGAATATCAAACTGGCCTATCACGGCTTTCGGGCTATAGCGCCCGGTTTCAATATTTCCATTGAAAAAGCCTACGACCCGGGAATCCGGCAAATTGAGGCTATGCCGGCAGAACTGGGGCGCGTTTTGCTCAATATCCTGAACAATGCCTTTGAAGCGGCACATCAAAAACAGCAGGCTGTTGGTAATACATACGAACCCGAGCTGCATATCCAAACTGAAACAGCGCCCTCGGGTATCTGGATTGATATTCGGGATAATGGCGCCGGCATCCCACCTGAAGTGCGGGACCAAATTTTTACACCGTTTTTTACCACAAAACCTTTAGGGAACGGCAACGCCGGACTGGGGCTGTCGATCAGTCGCGAAATCATTGTGAAAAAACACGGTGGCAAACTGGAAGTGCGCAGCCGTTCCGGCGAGTATACCGAGTTCCGGATTTACTTGCCGACAAGACCTGCTACTGTGCAAACAACAGCCTGAAACAATAGTCTACCCTTTTGGAACATAGCCGGCTATCGGAGCCAGTGTTTCCCGGCAACTTTGTGGGACATTACCATCAACAGTCAATCCTATGAGGCTTTTAATTGTAGATGACGAAAGAGCAATACAACGCCTTTTTTTACAGCGTTTTCGAAAGGAATGCCGCGACAAGCTGCTCGAGCTGCATTTTGCCTTTTCGGCATCCGAAGCATTGACATTTCTCCAACAGGAAACAGCATCCGATCTGGCACTGATCCTTTCCGATATTAATATGCCAAACATGAGCGGCCTGGAATTGCTGGAAATCGTGCGGAAAAAATACCCAAGGCTCCGGATTTTTATGCTGACCGCCTATGACAACGCCGATCTGCGGCAGCGGGTTTTGTCTATGGGCGCCGACGAATACCTGACCAAACCGGTCGACTTTCAATTGCTTAGAGAAAAGTTGTTTGGTTAACTTGAGATGTGCTCTGCTCTTGCCAACCCCGCCCCCATCCCCTCCCCCCTAGGGAGGGGAGCCTGATCTCACGTTACTATTTGATTGCATAAACGGAATCGAGATTTTGTTTGAGGGCAAGCACCCCTCCCTAGGGGGGAGGGGATGGGGGTGGGGTTGACAAGGGCGGAGCGAATTGTTCCATCAAAAACTACAATTCAAGTTTAATGTATCACCAAAAAATCATTCAACTTGTGGGTAATCGGGAGCCACGCCATTGGCGTGGGAGGGGATGGGGGCATAGCCATCAACTTAAACAACCAGAGGAGGTGAACACTTTTCAAATTGAACTTTTGCCTTTTTGAGCCGCAATTATGGTTTGGAAAGTTTCTTTTAAGTCAAATTTGAAAAGGTTAATTTGAAAAGTTAAAAGTTGCACAGCCCCCTATCCCAGCGGCAGGCTGATAACAAATTCAGAAAACTCCCCGGGCTGGCTGTCTACCGAAATTTTGCCTTTGTGCTGTCGCGTAACGATGTCGTAGCTGATCGAAAGCCCCAACCCGGTATTGCCTTCGCCGGTAGGTTTGGTAGTAAAAAAGGGCTGGAAGATCCTTTCCCGAACGTCTTCCGGTATGCCGGGCCCATTATCGTGGATACGGATTACGACCGTTTCATTTTCCAAACGGGTACTTACCCGGATGACCGGGTGGTATTCCCCGCCGGCGCTCTTTTGCTTTTCATTGATAGCAAAGCAGGCATTGTTCAGAATATTGAGCAAGACTCTGCCCAGCTCCTGGGGGAAGACATTCAGGGCAGGGAGCGATTCGTCCAGTGCCTTTTCGAGATGCACCTGAAAGGATGGGTTTATAGCCCGGAAGCCGTGATACGCGAGGTTCAGGTTGTCTTCGACCAGTTGGTTGAGATTGACCGGGAGCCGTTGGCCCGGCGTACCCCGAGCATGGTCCATCATGCTGCGGACGATACGATCGGCCTGGTTGCCGTAATTAACAATATCGATCGCATTCAACCGCAAATCTTCCAGAATAGCCTTGATATTTTTAAAAACGGCCTCATCGGGTTGGGTCCGGTAACGCTCCAGTTCCTCGTTCAGGTCCACCAGCAGTTCTTCGGAGCCTTCTGAAAAGTTGTTGACAAAATTGAGCGGGTTCTTGATCTCATGGGCAATGCCGGCCACCATCTGACCCAGCGAAGCCAGTTTTTCCTGCGCGATCAACTGATCGCGGGTACCCATAATCTCGCTCGTACGTGCAGCCAGTTCTTGCTCCAGTGCTTTGCGCAATAAGCGCTGCCGGTAAAACCAGTATGCCAGTGCGCCGGCAACCAGCAAGAAGCAGAGCAGATAAAACCAGGTTTCCTGGTAAAAAAAGCGGCCTACATGAACTGTCACCACAATCGGCGTTCCCGCCTTTACACCCCGGTAGTCAGTCCCGCTTATCAGAATTTTGTGTTCTCCGGGAAGAAGATCGGGTAGCAACAATTGGGGCCTGTTGCCCAGATATATCCACTCACTCGTCTGCTGCTGCCCGAGCCGTTCGATTTTATAGAAAAAAGTTTGATCTTCAGGACGTATAAGACTCGACATGGCGAAGGTCAGATTGAGGTAGCGATGCGTAGCCGGCAGCGAAATAACGCCCATCTCGTTGAAGTTGAAAAAGTGGGTTCGGTTGGCTCCCTGGCCGGGGTCGAAATAACTGACCGAGGACAGGTGGAGCTTAATCTCGCCAACCTGGGGAAGTTGTGCTTTCAAAGCCCTGGGTTCAATGATGTTGATACCTATGAGGGAGCCGAAGATCAACCGCCCTTTTGAATCCTTGAAAAAGGAGAAACGGTTGAATTCGTTGGTGGAAAGCCCGGCTTCCTCGAAAAACTGCGATTGTACTTCACCGGCCGGGCTAAGCAGATTCAATCCCTTGTATGTAGACAACCACCAGTCTCCGTCCGCATCCTCCAGGATACCAACTACCGTATTGTTGGAAAGACCTTTTTCTTTGTCAACGATCAGCACCGTACCAGACCGGGGGTCGAAAATATGTAACCCGCCCGCGTAGGTGCCCAGCCAAAGCCGGCCGGATCCATCTTCTGAAATACACATGATTCGCTCGTCGCGAAAACCTTCGCCACGGCCAAATTTTTTGCTTTTGCCCGATCGGAGCGATAACTGCCAAAGCCCCTGAAGACTGGCAATCCAAAGCGTACTGTCCTTGGAAAGGAACATCTGGTTAATATCGCCCGGGATGATCAAGGGCTTTCCGTTCTCCTGCCAAACCCGCCGCTCCTTTGTCAAAATATTATAGAAAAAGATCTGGCCATCACTGGCGAGTGCAATGTTTTTCGCATCCAGCAGGATGAATTTTTCGAAGTAAACACCAACGGGGAAGTTGGTCCGTACTTTGTTGCAGTCGAAGCGAACCAATGCATTTTTGGAGCCGTACCACCAAAAGCCATCGGTTGATTTGATCAGGTTTGTCAAAGCGACAAAGTGAAAAGGATCTTCCCCGTCTGTTTCAGGAAAAAACTCCTGCACATCTGGAGCTTCATGCGGACGCACAAGGAACAAATAGCCCATATATTCTACCCGGACCAGGTATTCATCAGGCCGCCATTCGTTAATGGCACGCGTGGGTGAATGATTTGGGTAATGGGAGATGCAACCATAATATTGAATATCCCCGGCAACCAAACCGCCGGGAGAAAAGGCCAGGATCCGTCGCCTGAAATCAAGGCTCCATACATTGTTAAACCTTCTCTGATTATTACTGAACTTATTGCATGTTTGTTGCAAAATGGCACTGTAGTCAAAATACCGGCCGGCCGTATCCAGCAAAATGCCACGGAATTTGTCCCCTGCCTCCGGAAGTATGAATAGAAGGTTGCCTGCTGCGTCTTTTTGGGCTCTGTAATCACTAGACATAAAGGGTTGATGATCGAAAACAGTGCGCAGCACGGCTTTTCCGGTTGAGCTGTTGATTTCATACAGCCGTTTGGAATCCAGCATTAATACCCGGTCATGGGCATCTGCACAAAGAATGAATTGGCGAAACGGGGCCTCTGTGGGATATCTGGTTCCGGCAAAGAGATCGTCATAGGTAAATGCCTGGAGGTTCCGGTTTTGTAGGTTGAAGCATAGCAGTTTGAATTGCTGCCGAACATTATCCGGCATATAGTGAACGCTCGGTCTGGCATAGCACCACAATTCGTCGCCAGCCAACACCTGGTATAAAGGGAAATACGGTAAATCTTGATTCGAATCAATAGCAATATCATTGATGGGATAATCGAAGAGCAGCTCGGTTTTTTCATTCCTGAACCGGTACGCCTGCATACTTCCGGGGGTTTGAACTCCGAGGATCAATCCGTGATTCACTGAATAGGTCATCCAGATGATTCTCGTTCTCATCACGGTGTCTGCCAATTGGTAAATCCGCGTTTGATGCGTTTCCGGGTTAAACAGGAAAAAATGAATGTCGTCCCGGAAGAAACCATACAACTCGCCCGTTTTTGTTATGCCCGCCAATGATGCCTGTTTGTTTTCAGCGCCTGGCGGCAGGGTGTCCAAGTCGGTCAGCTCCGCATGCCGGCCGTCAAACTGGAAAAAGTTAATGGTCCGGTGTTCTGCCTGTACGAAACAGGCGTTGAACCAAAAACGCCCTTGCTGGTCCATCAGGCCGTCGAAAACGCAGCTGATGGGCATACCGTCTTCCAGGTTGTAGGCAGTGAGGTTGGAGGGATAGAGTTTGGGCAGGCTGTCAAGCCCCTGCCCGTGGGCAAGGTCTGCCAACAAGCACAACACGAAGCAACCGATGAAGCCGTATCCACGCATAAATTAAGGTAAATGTCGGTTGTTTTGGCGGAATTCGGAGGAACCCGGCAGGTTGGAACAATAGTCCACTTTTTTGGAACGATAGCAGAAGCCCGGGGTGCGCTTTCCGCGGAATTTTGCCCGGTATTCATTTTAAATAAAAACTATTACACAGCTGCCGGAACATGAACAAAATAATTTTTACTCCGCTCCTCGTGCTCTTTGGGTTTAACCTGCTCTTCGCACAGCCATCCACCGATTTTGTCACCACCTGGAAAACCGACAACCCCGGCGTGTCCGGGCCTACCCAGATCACGATCCCCACCTTCTCCGGGGCAACTTACGATTACGACGTCGACTGGGACAACGACGGTGTTTTCGACAGCCTGGGTGTAAGTGGCAACATTACCCACGATTATAGCACGGCCGACACGGTCATGATCCGCATTCGTGGGATCTTTCCCCGGATATTTTTCAGCTTCGGAGGCGACCGGGAGAAGATCCTTTCCGTAGATCAATGGGGCGCTATCGCGTGGACCTCAATGGAAGGGGCCTTTGCCGGTTGTGTCAACCTGAACAGCGGTGCATCGGATGCTCCTGACCTGTCCGGAGTAGCCAGCATGGAATCCATGTTCTTTGGTTGCCATACGTTCAACGCCGATATCAGCGGATGGGATGTGAGCCATGTGCATTTCTTTAATACCATGTTCCGCGAAGCCTTTGCCTTTAACCAGAATATCGGAGGCTGGGATGTTGGCAACGCTTACATGTTTGGCGGTATGTTCGCCCTGGCCTTTGCCTTTAATCAGGATATCGGAGACTGGAACGTCGGCAAAGCAGGTGATATGGGTAATTTGTTCCAGCAAGCAACGGCCTTCGATCAGAACCTGGGCAGGTGGGATATCAGTTCCTTGTCATTTGCCGGCAACATGTTCATAGGATCGGGCTTGACTACAGCCAACTATGACAGCCTCCTGATCGGTTGGAGTACGCTGGACTCCGGCGAAGTGCGGATTTCCAAAGACGTTTACTTTACCAGCACCAACCTTCGGTACTGCGCCGGCGAGGCCGCCCGGCAGGATCTCATCGACAATTTTGGCTGGACGATCACTGACGGCGGGCTGGAATGTGTGGTCGGGACCGACAATCTTACCCGCCCGGATGCGCTCAATGTTTTCCCCAACCCTACAACAGGTCTGGTAACAGTACAAGCCGGCGAATACGGGAATGACGGCCTGGTCCGTCTATTCGACCAGAATGGCCGGTTTATCCTTTCCCGCAATTTTAGTCAACAGGAGTTGTTGCAACTGGATCTGTCGATGCTTCCGGCAGGGGTATACACCTTGCAGGTCATTGGGAAATTGGGCAACGCGCAGGCGCGTGTGGTGAAACAGTAATCTCCCTATTGCACCCCCCATAGCCATCAACTTAAGGGTTAAGAGGGGGTGAACACTTTTCAAATTGAACTTTTCAAATTAGACTTTTGACTTTTTGAGCAGCAAATCGGGCTTGGGAAGATCCTTTAAAGTCAAATTTGAAAAGGTTAATTTGAAATTTGAAAAGTTGTACACCATCTCTGGTTGCTTAAGTTGATGGCAATGGTGGCCGGGGGTGGGGTTGACAAGCGCAATCTGCCATAACCCACGTGCCATTTCATCTCCTGAATTGCATAAATCTTATCCATCTTCTCTAAGTAGATTTAAATAAAACAGTCATGAAAAACACCACAATTCAATGGAACCTTTTGGCAAGCCTGATTTGCATGAGCAGTATGCAGCTTGCCGCTCAAAAAAATGAAGTGCACATCCGGAACTGTACCGAGAAAATAATTTCCGTGAAGAGCTACAATGCCTGGGACAAGAGCCTGAGCCTGCCGTACCAGTTCGGTAATTCAGCCGAGTTGCTGCCTCAGATCAATGGCATCACCGCCAAAAATCCCGGGCAAGGCGAGACCTGCACACTGGAGTGCGCCAGCAAGTATTTATTTAAGAATTACAATTCCTGCAAGATAAAATTCAGTGGCGCTACCGGCTACAATATTCCGGAAGTAGTCAAAACGCTTGAAACCGGCAATTGGGTCTATTTCAGCTCCACCGACATTGAAAAAGGAGACGTGTGTTACAAGATCGGCTCCGAGGATTATGAGCAATTCGTCACGAGGGATATTCGAACCGGGGAGCAATTACATGCCAATACCGGCGCCGTAAAACTGTTGAGCGTAAATGGCTACGAATTGTGGTTTCAAACTACCGGAAACCTGGAGATGAAATACATAGACTATGTTAAAGGCGCCAGCGTCGTCTGGTCGTCCAATACCGCCGGGCACCCGAATGCCATGCTGGCTTTCCAGGGCGACGGCAACCTGGTCATCTACGACGCGGGTAATCCCATCTGGGCTACCCAGACTGCCGACAACCAAAAAAGCGGCAAAGGCGGCGTTAAGCTGTTGCTGAACGGGGCAGGTAATGTGAAGGTCCTGAATGTGGACAGCCAGCTGATCTGGCAGGGGCACTGAGGCTGTTTTTTATAGACAGGATTTATAGGATAAACAGGATTGTTATTTATACACAGGATCAAGCGGGCTGGCTCGCTTGATCCTGTTTTTATGCTATACAAAACGAATCGCGACAATCTTTTTTACGGCGCTTTAAAAAGAAAGTGGTTCATCCCGACTATAAAAAATAAGTGGAACAATACTCCACCTTTTTGAAACAAGAGTAGCCTTCTGGTCAATCTGTTGCTAAGAACTTTGTACCATAAAACATCTAAAAATTTAAATCATCATGAAGAATGAATTGAAGTTCAAAACGTGGGAGTTTTCACATATCAGCCAATGGATACTCCTTTTTGGCCTACTGATACCAGGCATTACGGTAAATGCGCAAAACGGGAACTTGTTACAGGATGGCGCAATGCACAAGATCTCCTCCCAAGGGGACAATTATCTCGACCTCACCGTACCTCAACCCGGTTCTTCCCCATATCTTAGTTTGAACCTCCGGGGCGCGGATGGAGGGAAAGGCTCCATTCATGATATCTTCGGGAAGATCACACGTGTCGGCAGAGGTGGACAAGGCGCTGCCGTTTCGGCTGTATTCAAAATTGGCAATGGGAATAATGAACTCCTGCCTGGATCCAAAATTCGGATTATTGTTGGTAACAAAGGCGGAGATGAAATTAACCAGGATAATCTCACATACCTTTCGCGGAAGGGCGGCGGCGGCGGCGGCACCGGCGTATTGTACCTGCCTGTCGGAAGTGATACGACCAACCCAAACAACTGGAAAATACTGATAGTCGCCGGCGGCGGCGGCGGCGGATGGGCTGCTCCGCTAACAGCATCCTATGATGGCCGGCCCGGACACGTTACCAAAAATGCTTTCGGAGATACCGATGGCGGCAGTCTTATTCCCGGCAGGTCTGGCTATGGTGGTGCAGACATGAGTGGCGGCGGTGGCACCAACCATGACTTTAGCCATCTTATTATTGATGGTGTGCAAGCATTGAATGGTGACGCAAGCTGTGACGTGTATACCAGGAATCTGCCATATTCCGGCAAAGGATTGTTCACTATTGTCTCCGGAAAAATTTTGCCCACGGGTGGCAAAGGGGGGAGCGCCAATACTTTACCCGGTTCTGTAAACACTGGTGGTGGGGGATTTGGTTGCGGTGGCGGCGGCGGACGAAATCAATGGTCTGCTGGTGGTGGCGGAGGTTATTCCGGTGGAATGGCCGGAATGAATGGTACTGATACTTACAACCGTGGCGGCGGCGGCGGCAGCTTCATTCTTTCAACCTACGCTCTCGCAGGATCAAGCATTATGACCCAAAATGACGTAACCGACAATGCTTCGGACGGATATGTTGATTATCAATGCTTCGCAACCAATCCCGTTGTCACCCGCGACCTCTTCTTCGAAGCCCACAAAGGCACGGAAGTCCAGGTGCTGAAAACGGGCAACTGGACCCTGTTGTGGCAGTACGACGGCAACCTCGTGCTCTATGGTGAAGGTGGCAAGGTTGGCTGGGCTTCCAACACCCAAAACAAAGGCACCGACCTCTACTTTCAGGGCGACGGCAACCTGGTCATCTACCAGAGCGGCAACCCCGTTTGGGCCTCCAATACCGCAAATAACCAGAAAGCAGGTAAAGGCGGCCGTAAACTGGTACTGACACCAGAAGGCAGTTTGTATATCGTCGACCAGGATGCGAAGGTGATCTGGCAGGGGCATTGAACCTTCGACATTCGACATTGGAAATTCGATATTCCTTCGCGAAAATCGAATATCCAATGTCGAATAACGAATTCCGAAGGAATGCCAAGCTCGTGGTTTTGCGTCTTCCCAATACAGCAAGCGTCCTCCCTCCCGGGGCAGGGCGCTTGCTGTTTTATAAGACCGATGCCTGAGAACCAGCGCTTTACCTGAACAATGCTCCACCTTTTTGGAACAATAGTCGACGCGGCGGAACGTGTAAACGCGAACCTTTGCCTTATAAATACAAACTAAATAGCGATCATCTATGAAACGTACTCGGATTACTTACAGACGCTTTTCAAAATATACCTTGAGTTTTATTCTGGCGCTCGGCCTTGGCCTGCCTTTCGCGTTTAGCCAAAATTCCATGAATGCCGATGGCAGCCTGCACACGGCCACGCCATCTTCGAGTTATTCGAATTTTATTATTCCCAACAGCACCGACAAACCGTATTTGTATTTGTCGCTCCTGGGAGCAGACGGCGGCAAACGGCAGTATACCTCTATCGGTACCTGTACCAAGGAGGGCGGACAGGGCGCGCATGCCGGGGCTTGGTTCAAAATCGGGAACGACGGATTGGTTCCCGGTGGTACGCTTCGGTTCTTTTTCGGTAAAAAAGGTGCCGATGCCGGTGGTGTAGGAATAGAAGGTGGCGGTGGCGGTGGCGGGACTGCAATCGCCTATCTGCCACCCGGAGTTGACAGTACCAATCCGAATAGTTGGAAACTGTTACTGGTCGCTGGCGGTGGTGGCGGTGCTGCATCCAGCGGTGTTTGCGCGGGCTCAAGTGGCATGCCGAGACAGGAAGGGCCGAATGGAACCGATGGTACAGGCAGTTCGAAAGGGACTGCTGGCTCGGGCGGCAAGGGCGGTACAGATGGCTGGTTGGGCAGTGGCGGCGGTGGCTATTTGCATTCGGGTAGAGGGACTTGTAATTGTGACGGTAATTATAAAAACCATAAGTGCTATAATATTGATGGCAGTTATAACCTGGAGTATTACGGTGGCGGGATGAGTGGAACTGCAAAAGTCACAACAGCAAATGATCAATTTCTAAATACCTATTGGAGCGGAGGATTGGGTGGCGGTGGTCCGATGGTCTATAATTGCGACGGGAATGAAAATGCGGGCGGCTATGGCTTTGGCGGCGGCGGTACAGGCCGGGGTAGTGGTGGCGGTGGCGGCGGATACTCCGGTGGTGGCGGTGGCGGCCTGGTCGGTATCACCGGCGGTGGCGGCGGCGGTGGTGGTGGCAGTTATGCCAATGCTTCCTATGCGATGCCATCTGTAACCGTTCTGCAACAAAGAGGTACTACTTCCAGCCCTGCTGATGGCGCTATTCAATATCAATTTTCTGCAACCAACCCGGTGGCTACCCGCGACCTCGGATTTGAAGCCCACAAAGGCACGGAGGTGCAGGTCCTGAAAGCCGGCTCCTGGAACCTGCTGTGGCAGTACGACGGCAACCTGGTGCTCTATCAATCTGGCGTTGGTGCTAAATGGGCCTCCAATACGAACAACAAAGGAACCGACATCTATTTCCAGGGCGACGGCAACTTGGTCATCCGCCAAAACGGCGCAGCGGTATGGGCCTCCAATACCGCGAATGACGAAAAGGGTGGAAAAGGTGGCCGCAAACTGGTGCTGACCTCGGAGGGTGGCCTGTTCATTATTGATCAGGATGGGAAGGTGATTTGGCAGGGGCATTGAGGGGTTTTTTATAAACAGGATTTACAGGATAAACAGTTTTGTTTTTACAAGCAGAATCAAGCGGGTTTACTCGCTTGATCCTGTTTTTATTCTATACAAAATCTCTATTGATAATAGAATTTATTGTCTTTTATAAAAACACATTTTGCCTATAAGAAATTAATGAAACAATAGTCCTCCTTTTTGGAACAATGGGTTCCTTTCGATCTGTTCATAGCCGGCAATTTTGTACTGTCAACTTGGAATATTCACTAAACAATACAGGACTATGTTCACGTCAAAAAAAATAATGCTTAGCAATAACCGGCAACCTGTTTGCGCCGGCCTTTTTCTGCTTATCGCAGTGCTCTTAAACGGCATTTCACTTTCCGGCCAAACGCGCCAGACAGTCGGCTTGGCCCAGGATGGAAACAGTTACCGTTTGGGTCAAACATCACACAATAACCTACCAAAAAAAGACTGGAATCCATCTTCTGTCGTCTACTACGACATCCTCGTACCGCAACCCGGAGCCATGCCTTACCTAAGCCTTGCGGCCCGCGGTGGCGATGGCGGTAAATATGAGATAAAAGATGTTTTAGGTCATACCGTGCGAACCGGCCAGGGCGGCCAGGGAGCTTTGGTAAAGGCCCTCTTCAAGATTGGTACCGGCACTAATGAATTGAAACCTGGCTCTACCTTGCGCGTTATCGTTGGCCAAAGTGGCCGGAGCAGTCATAATAACTGGGGTTCCCTCGGGAATGATTCCGGTGGCGGCGGTGGCGGTACCGGAATCCTTTACCTGCCTGCCGGCGCCAATGGAAACAATACATCCAACTGGCAAATACTAGCGGTTGCCGGCGGCGGCGGCGGTGGAAACGCCGGAACTGGCGGAGAAGCTACAAACGGATTGCCTGGGGAAATTACGGAAAATGGCTTCATAAATTCTGCCCTGCCAGGCGTATTTACAGATATGGGCCAAAATGGACATGGCGGAGCATCTTGGGATGAATTTACCAAACGCGTAGGCGGCGGCGGCGGCACATCGACTGATGGCAAAGGGCAAGGCCACTATGTGGATGGCACGCCCATTAAATGTGCGGGTAAGTGTGGGTTTCAGGGTGTAAATGGCGTACTCTTACCGATAGGCGGGGCTGGAGGTGATGAATATGCAAACTACGGCGGGTACGGCTTTGGCGGTGGCGGCGGTAGTGGAAATGGTGGCTCTTGGGTACAAACACCGGGCGGCGGCGGCGGCGGCTACTCCGGCGGTTACTCCGGGGTAAATAAAGAATATAGAGATAATAGTCTTGGCGGCGGCGGCGGCGGCAGCTACCTCAACCCGGCTATTATGTTGCCTGGCACGGGGGTAAAGAATAAAAACAGCGCTACTAATGACCCCGGTAATGGTTATGTGGAATATCAATTTTTCGCCACCAACCCGGTTGTTACCCGTGATCTCGGCTTTGAATACCACAAAGGCACGGAATCTTCTATACTAAACATGGGCAATTGGACCCTGAAGTGGCAGTACGACGGCAACCTGGTACTCTACCAGGCTGGTGTTGCAAAATGGGCCTCCAACACCCAAAACAAAGGTACCGACCTCTACTTCCAGGGCGACGGCAACCTGGTCATCTACCAGAGCGGTAACCCCGTATGGAACTCCGGTACCGACGCCCCTCACCAGGGCGGCAAAGGCGGCCGCAAGCTGGTGCTGACGTCTGAGGGCAGTTTGTTCATCATCGACCAGGACAGCAAGGTAATCTGGGCGGGGCATTGAGGTTGTTTTTATAGACAGGATTTACAGGATAAACAGGATGATTTTTTATACGCAGGATCAAGCGGGCTTTTCCGCTCGATCCTGTTTTTTATTCTATACAAAAGCTCTATTTATTATTTATAAAAACACATTCTGTCTATAAAAAATTAATGAAACAATATTCCACCTTTTTGGAACAATAGTCGACTTCCGGCAGCGGAACCTCCCACATTTTTGCCCTATCAATTTTGACTATTCACGAAAAAATACCGAATCATGTTCTTATCAAATAAAATAAGGTTCAGCCAGGACCGGCAACATGTTTGCACCGGCCTTTTTCTGCTTATGGCAATGCTCTTCCAGGGCATTGCACTTTCCGGCCAAACGCGCCAGACGCAAGGCAACTTATCCCAGGATGGCAATAGCCACCGCCTGGACCAGGTATCACATCAAAATGCACCTGCAAAAGACTGGAACCAGTCTTCAGTCATTTATTATGATTTCACGGTGCCACAAGCCGGCGCCATGCCGTATTTAAGCCTTACCGCCCGCGGTGGCGATGGGGGCAAATTTGATATAAAAGATATTTTAGGCCATACCGCGCGAACCGGCCAGGGCGGCCAGGGGGCTTTGGTAAAGGGTGTCTTCAAGATCGGTGCCGGCGCCAATGAATTGAAGCCCGGCTCTACCTTGCGCGTGATCGTTGGCCAAAGTGGCCGCAGCGGTGTCAACAACTGGGGCTCCGTTGGTAATAGTGGCGCCGGCGGTGGTGGCGGTACCGGCATTCTTTACCTGCCTGCCGGGGCCAGCGAAACCAATACATCCGCCTGGCAAATTCTCGCGGTTGCCGGCGGCGGCGGCGGCGGAAATGCCGGTACCGGCGGAGAGTCGACAAATGGAATGCCCGCGGAGATCACCGAGGAGGGCTTCATAAATACGGCCGTGCCCACGCCCTGGAATCCGGAGGCGGGCCGAAACAGGCATGGCGGAGCTTCCGGAGACTTCGTCGGTAGTGGAGGGGGGACCTCCATTACAGGACTTGGAACAGATGTAATTGCTAATGGTACCCCAAACGTTGACGCTGGCAAGTGCGGTTATCAGAGTGTGAATGGTATTCTCCTGCCTATCGGCGGGCAGGGAGGTAAAGTTGAAATAAATGAGAATACTGTCAACTATGGAGGGTATGGCTTTGGCGGCGGCGGCGGTAGTTATCGGGGAACGCTTAATGATGCCCTCCCCGGCGGCGGCGGCGGCGGCTACTCCGGCGGCTTTGCCGGGCAACCAAAAGCATGTTGCGATAACCGCATGGGCGGTGGTGGTGGTGGTAGTTATCTCAATCCGGCTTTTGTGCTCCCGGTTACGGGGAAAAAGGCCAAAAACAGCGCTACCGATAACCCTGCCAATGGTTTTGTAGAATATCAATGTTTCGCCACCAACCCGGTAGTCACGCAAGACCTCTACTTTCAGGCCGACAAAGGCACGGAAGTCCAGGTTCTGAAAACCGGCGACTGGGTGCTGCTGTGGCAATACGACGGCAACCTGGTGCTCTACCAGAACGGCGTTGCTAAATGGGCATCCAACACGCAAAACAAAGGCACTGCCCTGAGATTCCAGGGCGACGGCAACCTGGTCATCTACCAGAACGGCGTAGCAGTATGGGCCTCCAACACCGCGAATGACGAAAAGGGTGGAAAAGGTGGCCGCAAACTGGTGCTGACCTCGGAGGGTGGCCTGTTCATTATTGATCAGGATGGGAAGGTGATTTGGCAGGGGCATTGAGCCTTCGTCATTCGACATTGGAAATTCGATATTCGATATTCCTTCGCGGAAATCGCGGGGGAATATCGAATGTTGTATAAAGAATTTCGAAGGAATGCCGACCTCGTGGTTTTGTGCCTTCCCAACACAGCAAGCGTCCTCTCCTTTGGGGAGGGCGCTTGCTCTTTTTCAGAGCCAGGTGCTGAAAGCCTATATTTTACCTGAAACAATACTCCCCCTTTTTGGAACAATAGCCAACCTCCTGATTCGGCGCATCCCGCACTTTTGTGTCATTCAACAATCACAAAATTGCATCATCATGAAGTACGAATTAAAGTTCAAAACCTGTGATATTTCAGGCATCTTGCAGCCCTGCATATTCCTGTTTTTATTCCTGTTGGCTGGCGCATTTCAGGCCTTTGCCCAGGATCCTTTTTACCTCGCCCATCAGAATCACACCGATAAAGTTCTGCAGGTTTCGAACAGCAGCCTAAGCAATGGCACACCCATTGTGCTGGGCGTGCGAAACGATGGCAATGTGACATTACGCTCCCAGCAATCCTGGTATTACGACAATGCCACACAAACGATCCGGCTTAAAGCGAACTCCAACAAGTGTATCGCCCGGAAAGGTCAACAAACCCTGGGTGATCCGATTGTATTGGCCGACGTGGTGGCTGGAAGCGACCTTCAAAAATGGGTGGTGGAAGGCAACCGGATCAAATTGGTGGCAAATAAACTTTTGGGCATTGGGATTAGAAGTCAGGTCTTCAATGTCAATACTCCGGTTACCTTGGAAGAACTCACAACCATGACTGCGGCATACGAATGCTGGTATATGCGTCAGGTTCCATCTCAAGGCTTGACCGCTGACGGGAACCTGCACCGCATTAATTCGCCCGGCGAGACGTTTGTTGATATGTATATTCCCGATCCATGTCCTTACCAATACCTGGATATTCAGGCCCGTGGGGGCGACGGGGCGTACGCACCATCACCAACGACGCCCTCAAAGCTAAGGGCGGTGGTGGCGCCACGATGGGTGGAATGTTCAAAATCGGCTCCGGCTCCGGGGAGTTAAAGCCTGGAACAAACGTCCGGTTTATTATCGGCCGTGGGGGCGACAGCATACGAAAAAATGTGGCGTCCGTTGGTGCGGCCGGTGGCGGCGCTACCGGTGTTATTGCCGAAGTGCCCGGAACTCGCCCTGAGGGCTTCAACTATCAACCCTGGAATCTGCTGTTAATAGCCGGTGGTGGTGGCGGTGCATTTTCCGACTGCTGTTTATATCATAGTGATGGGTTGTCTGCTAATAATGACATTGCTGAAATGGAGTACAGCGCAACATGTGGAGACGCACCCTGCCCTCGTGACTATGATGGATGGGGTGGTGATTCGCAAAATAGTATGGAAAGCGAAGATCCGCATCATGGTTCCGGAAGCGGCTACAAGGAAAATTCAGATCCTTCCAAAGGTGGAAAGTACTGGAATGGCGAAGGTGAGGGTTTCCGGTATGTAGGAGGAATGTTGTACCCCGTCGGCGGTAAGAATTCATTTAATGGACACTCCGGTGGTTACGGATTCGGGGGTGGCGGCGCCGGTTTTGTAAATGATGTTTGGGAGTTTTATGCCGGCGGTGGCGGCGGATACAGTGGCGGATTAACAGGGTATAAAGCAATGCATGGCGGTGGCGGTGGCGGTAGCTTTGTCAAAGCGGAGTGGATTGTACCCTACTCCAAGGTGGCACTCAGAAACCCAGTTACAGCATCGACTACCGACGGCTATGTGGAATATAAGTTTACTAACGATGGCCCGGTTACGCAAGGCCTCTACCTCCAG
The DNA here is from genome assembly GCA_020636075.1 of Lewinellaceae bacterium. Taxonomy (GTDB): domain Bacteria; phylum Bacteroidota; class Bacteroidia; order Chitinophagales; family Saprospiraceae; genus M3007. The sequence continues at coordinate 34,157 of JACJYO010000009.1, forward strand.
GCCGACAAAGGCACGGAAGTACGCGTCCTGGAAACCAGCGGCTGGGTACTGTTGTGGCAATACGACGGCAACCTGGTGCTCTACCAGAACGGCGTAGCCAAATGGGCATCCAACACGCAAAACAAAGGTCTCGCCCTGAGATTTCAAGGCGACGGCAACCTGGTCATCTACCAGAACGGCGTAGCGGTATGGGCTTCCAACACCGCCGACAACCAACACAACGGCAAAGGCGGCCGCAAGCTGGTGCTGACGCCGGAAGGCAGCCTGACCATAGTCGATCAGGATGGGAAGGTGATCTGGCAGGGGCATTGAGCCTTTCACACCCCTCCGGGATCCTTTTCCAATTTTTCTTTTCCAATTTCCAATTTCAAATCAAACACATGTTCACAAGTCGGTTTATTTGAAATTGGAAAAGAAAAATTTCAAATTGGAAAAGTTAGCGCGCTCGGGCCCTTTCACACTGGAAGGGCCCGTGTTGTTTTTTATGGGCTGGGAAATACCGGTACAGCACCCAATGCGCCTGAAACAATACTCCCCCTTTTTGGAACAATAGCCGAAGTTGCCAACATCTGCATCCGGCACCTTTGTCTTACTAAAACACAATACGTTAAAACAATAGATATTTCCTATGGAAAAGCACCAGATTATAAATTGGACAACCGCAATACCGACGCTGATCAGTTTCTTGCTCTTATCTTTTTGGGCACCAACAACAGCCTTTGGCCAAAACACCTTCAGTACCGACGGCAATTTGCATACGGCTACAACAGCCTCCAATTATGCCGATTATACGATTCCCACCAGCACCGATAAACCCTATATTTATCTGTCAACGCTCGGCGCCGACGGCGGCAAACGCGAATACAAGGTCATCACCACCTGTACCAAGGACGGCGGCCAGGGTGCGCATGCCGGCGCCTGGTTCAAGATCGGAACGGACGGGTTGCTTCCGGGTGGCAAACTCCGGTTTGTCTTTGGCAAAAAAGGGGAAAATGCAACCGCCTCCTTTACGGAAGCAGCCGGCGGCGGCGGTGGAACGGCCGTGCTGTACCATCCGCCCAGCGGCGGCAACTGGACCATCCTGCTGGTTGCCGGCGGCGGCGGCGGCGGCGCTTCCGACGGATTGTGCTCCGGTAGCGCCGGCTTGCCCGGACAGTCAGGGGTGGATGGCGCCGACGGTAAGGGCGGCTTCGCTGGAAAAGGTGGCTTGAACGGCGGCGGCGGTAAAAACGGCGCCCATGGCGGCGGCGGCGGCGGCTGGCAGTTCCCGGGTCAGGGAAGTTGCGACGAAATTAACCTGCGCTCCTACGATCATGATCTTTCAGACCAGTTGACCATTGCCTATTACGGCGCAGGAATGAGCGGAAGCGGGAAAGCTACCCTCGAGTATAACGGCGTAACGTACGACCATTGGTCAGGCGGGTATGGCGGCCCCACCGAAGACTTGCAGGAAGGCTGTACCGAAGGCTTCTATTTTGCCGGCGGCTATGGTTTCGGCGGTGGCGGCTCCGGCCATGGCAGCGGCGGTGGTGGCGGCGGCTATTCCGGCGGTGGTGGCGGCGGCCTGGTCGGTCCCGGCACGGGCGGTGGTGGTGGCGGTGGCAGCTACATCAATTCGTCCTTTGCACTGCAGTTTCTGAGCAGCCTGCAACAACGTGGCACGACTTCCAACCCGGCCGACGGTTCGATCCAGTATCAGTTTGCAGCAACACCTCCCATCGTCACGGTGGACCGCTACCTCCAGGCCGACAAAGGCACGGAAGTACGCGTCCTGGAAACCAGCGGCTGGGTACTGTTGTGGCAATACGATGGCAACCTGGTGCTCTACCAGAACGGTGTTGCCAAATGGGCATCCAACACGCAAAACAAAGGCACTGCCCTGCGATTCCAGGGCGACGGCAACCTGGTCATCTACCAGAACGGCGTAGCAGTATGGGCTTCCAACACCGCTGATAACGAAAAGGGCGGCAAAGGCGGCCGCAAAATGGTACTGACGCAGGAGGGGAGCCTGTTTATCGTCGATCAGGATGGTAAGGTGATCTGGCAGGGGCATTGAGTCTTTCACTCCCTCCTGGGACCCTTTTCCAATTTTTCTTTTCCAATTTCAAATTTCAAATCAAACACATGTTCACAAGTCGGTTTATTTGAAATTGGAAAAGAAAAATTTCCAATTGGAAAAGTTTACGCGAACGGGCCCTTTCTCGGCGGAAGGAGCCCGTTGTTTTTTTAAGCCGGCAGTGCCCGAAAAATACAGGTACATCACCAATGCGCCTGAAACAATACTCCACTTTTTTGAAACAATAGCCGACTTTCTCCCCGGTCATGTCCTGCACTTTTGTGCTACCATTTATTCACAAAATTACACCGTCATGAAACATAATCAGAGTATTGAAAACAAGCGGAGCTTTGGCGTTTCGTATTGGAATGTACTGCTGTTCCTGGTTATGCTGGCAGCCAGCTTTCAGGCTGCCGCACAACAAACTATTTATATCGCTCATCCCAATAACGCCTTCAAGGTGTTGCAATTGGCAAATAACAGCCTCAGCATAGGCACCCCGATTGTATTGGGAGACCGTATGGATTTGGGGACGTCCTATAAAGTCCAACAGGAATGGTATTACGACAATGCTACCAATACTATTCGTCTGAAAGCCAGTCCGGGCAAATGTATTGCGCGAAGAGACCAACAGTCTATGAATAATGATCCCATTATACTGGTCGATTACATCCCGAACAACGATGCGCAGCGCTGGGTATTGGAGGGCAATAAAATCAAATTACTGGCCAACAAGAATCTGTGCATCGGTCTTTCCAATACCAATTATATCGTAGGCAATCCGACGGTACTGCAAGACGCAAACAGCAACAGCGTCTACCAAACTTGGTATTTCAGAGAAAAGCCGACTCAAATATTAACTGCCGACGGGAACCTTCACCGCGTAAATTCACCGGGCGATACCTATTGTGAGTTTGTGGTTCCCAACCCCTGCTCTTATTCCTTTCTCAATATCACGGCCCGTGGGGGCGACGGCGGCTATCGGAGCGTGCATAATATCATCACCGGCAAGGAAGATGTCAAAGCCAGAGGTGGTGAAGGGGCTACTACCCAGGGCTATTTCAAAATCGGAACAGGCGCAGGTGAAATAAAACCGGGAACTGTCATTCGATTTGTAATCGGCCGGGCTGGCGACAGCCATAAAAATGACGGCGGATCTAAAGGCTGCGGCGGCGGCGGCGGCACTGGAGTTATCTACGAGGCGCCCGGAGAAAGGAACGGATTTTACTATCCCTGGGAAATGTTGTTGGTCGCTGGCGGTGGCGGCGGCGCCTATGCCGATGCCCTTATAGCCCATTCCGACGGCGGTCCCGGCGCTGAAATTGCCGATAGTGGAAATGGACTTGTTAACGGTTACATGCAATATGATGTAGGCGGTGGATTCCGGGCAGATACCGATCCGGTAGCTAAAAGTCTGACTCAAAATTCAAGCGATGTTTTTATAAATGAGAAAAGAGCAGGATTTAAAATAACCAACGGAGCCATTAATCCAACGGGCGCGAAAATTACCGAAGTGACTATACAGTATAATACGCATGGCGGATTCGGATTTGGCACAGGAGGAATGGCAATGGAGGACGGCGGCACCGGCGGCGGCTATACCGGCGGCATTGCCAAAAGGAACTTGCGCGGCGGCGGCGGCGGTACCAGCTATTTGAATTTCGGGTGGGCCAAAACCGGCGAAAAAATCAAAAACGGTCTTACTGCCAATCCGGCCGACGGCTACGTGGAATACCAGTTCACCAACGATGGCCCGGTCACCCGCGATCTCTACTACCAGGCCGACATAGGCACGGAAGTAGATGTTCTGAAAACCAACGGCTGGACCCTGAAGTGGCAATACGACGGCAACCTGGTGCTCTACCAGAATGGCGTTGCCAAATGGGCTTCCAACACGCAAAACAAAGGCACCGCCCTGCGATTTCAGGGCGACGGCAACCTGGTCATCTACAATAACGGCGTAGCAGTTTGGAACTCCGACACCCCGAATAACCACCACAACGGTAAAGGCGGCCGCAAACTGGTGTTGACACCGGAAGGTAGCCTGACTATCGTGGATCAGGATGGTAAGGTGATCTGGCAGGGGCATTGAGTCTTTCACTCCCTCCTGGGACCCTTTTCCAATTTTTCTTTTCCAATTTCAAATTTCAAATCAAACACATGTTCACAAGTCGGTTTATTTGAAATTGGAAAAGAAAAATTTCCAATTGGAAAAGTTTACGCGAACGGGCCCTTTCTCGGCGGAAGGAGCCCGTTGTTTTTTTAAGCCGGCAGTGCCCGAAAAATACAGGTACATCACCAATGCGCCTGAAACAATACTCCACTTTTTTGAAACAATAGCCGACTTTCTCCCCGGTCATGTCCTGCACTTTTGTGCTACCATTTATTCACAAAATTACACCGTCATGAAACATAATCAGAGTATTGAAAACAAGCGGAGCTTTGGCGTTTCGTATTGGAATGTACTGCTGTTCCTGGTTGTGCTGACAGTCAGCTTTCAAGCCGCTGCACAACAAACCATTTACATTGCCCATCCCAACAACACCTACAAGGTGCTACAATTGAAAAATAACAGCCTCAGCATCGGTACCCCGGTTGTATTGAGCGACCGTATGGATTGGGAGACTCCCTATAAAACCCAGCAGGAATGGTACTACGACAACGCGACCTATACCATTCGCCTGAAAGCCAACCCGAACAAATGTCTTGCGCGAAGAGACCAACAGTCCATGAATAATGATCCTATTATTCTGGTCGATTACATCCCGAACAACGATGCACAGCGCTGGGTATTGGAGGACAATAAAATCAAATTATTAGCCAACAAGAATCTGTGCATAGGTCTTACCAACTTAAATTATAACGCAGACAATCCCGCAATGCTGCAGGAAATTATAAGCAGCGACAACTACCAAAAATGGTATTTCAGGGAAAAACCGGCGCAAACATTAACCGCCGACGGGCAACTGCACCGCGTGAATTCACCGGGCGAAACCTATACCGAGTTTGCTATTCCGAACCCCTGCCCCTATCAATATATAAACATCCGGGCTCGCGGCGGCGATGGCGGTATACGCAGTGTGCATAACATTATCACCAATAAGGAAGTCCTCAAAGCAAAAGGCGGTGAAGGCGCGCTTATGGCCGGCACCTTCAAAATAGGGACCGGGGCCGGGGAATTAAAACCGGGTACCACGCTCCGTTTTGTTATCGGCCGCGGGGGTGAAAGCCTGCATAACAACGGAAACTCAATCGGCGGCGGCGGCGGCGGTGGTACGGGTGTAATTTACGAAGCGGCGGGGACACGTACTTCATCCGGTTTTTCCTATTACCCTTGGGAGATGCTTATAGTGGCCGGCGGTGGTGGTGGTGGTTTTTCTGATTGCTGTGCCATTCATCATGATGGTATTCCAGCCAATAACGACACACCTGTATCCCACTACAAAATAGACGGTAGTTCGACAAGCTACGACGAATACAATGGTTGGTGCGGGAACAATGACCTTGTTCCCGATGGTAAGCATGATTATTTTTTCGCCAGCGGATTCCGGGAAGACTCCGATCCTACCAAGCCGAATCATAATTTAAACGACGCGGGTTCCGGTTTTAAATATACCGGTGGGGGCATGATCTTTCCGGTTGGAGGAAAAAATGTACATAATGATCGCTTTGGCGGGTATGGTTTTGGTGGTGGCGGTACAGGTGGGCTGTCTATCGCTTATTATTATGCCGGCGGTGGCGGCGGATACAGTGGGGGAAGTCCGTATGAAAATGCAGGCCCGGGCGGCGGCGGCGGCAGTTATATCAACGCCGAATGGGTAGTGCCCTACACCAAATCGGGTATAAAAAACGGCACTACGGCCACTACTGCAGATGGTTATGTGGAATACCAGTTTACCAACGATGGCCCGGTCACCCGCGATCTCTACTACCAGGCCGACATAGGCACGGAAGTAGATGTTCTGAAAACCAACGGCTGGACCCTGAAGTGGCAATACGACGGCAACCTGGTGCTCTACCAGAATGGCGTTGCCAAATGGGCTTCCAACACGCAAAACAAAGGCACCGCCCTGCGATTTCAGGGCGACGGCAACCTGGTCATCTACAATAACGGCGTAGCAGTTTGGAACTCCGACACCCCGAATAACCACCACAACGGTAAAGGCGGCCGCAAACTGGTGCTGACGCCGGCGGGTAGTTTGTTTATCACTGATCAGGATGGGAATGTGATTTGGCAGGGGCATTGAGGGGACTCTGTAAGTGATTAGCCGAAATAAAATACCTGAATCGGCTGCATCATAAATGGTTCCAGGAATACAGCCGCAGTAGATTATTTTACTTACCACGAAGGCACAGAGGACGTGTAATATTAGACTCCGTGTTCTCTGTGCCTCCGTGGTGAAAATCTCCGTGGTGAAAATCTGAAATCAATCCTGCACCATTGAACCAGTTTCAAACTATTCAATAATTCAAATTTCGATCGATATGAAAAACGCATGGAGTGTTCTGTTTCTTTGCTGTATATCATTAGCGCAAGCGCAAACAACCTTGATCCCGGATAACAATTTTGAACGTATCCTGATCAATGAAGGTATCGATAGCGACGGCCAGATCAACGGCCAGGTATTGACTTCCGATATTAACACCATTCAAATCCTGAATTTGAACGGTTCATCCACCCCGTATAACCAAAAAATTACCAACCTGAAGGGTATCGAGGGATTTACTGCTTTGCGGTCGCTGGACTGTAGTAACCACCTGATAGGCACTTTGGACCTGAACTCCAACACCCAACTTGTCTCCATTCATTGCGAGTATAATATGCTGGCCAGTATTCAGGTGAATATGCTTACAGGGTTGACGACACTCAGCTGCCACGACAACTTTGCGGCCTCAAGTAATCCGGCGGGTCCGGATATAGTTGTGAGTCTGGTTGTGGATCAATGTCTTTCATTAACCAATTTTGACGCCTCGAATTACCCTAACCTGGTTTGTATACAGGTGAACAATGCTGCCAGTGCCAACGCCGGAATGGGTATTTATGCAAGCTGGAAAAAGGACCCAACTGCGTTTTATTCCGAGCACTGTAATTAATCTACGTTGTCACTTTTATGTTGCCCAACTCGAAAAAACAGGAAATGTCGATTATCAATTAGTGAATCTATAGGTAATTTGATCTGTAGCAGGGAACGCCTTCCGTAGCGTATTTCACGCAGAGTTACTCAGAGTTTTCACACAGAGTTACCCTGAGTTTTCCTTCATCGGAATGGGAACTCTGTGTTCTCTGTGAATTTACTCGGCGCAACTCCGCGTGAAATACGCTACGGATCTACTTTTTAAATTTTCTTAATGACCAAACACTGTTCACGATTTGCCACCTAATACCTGCAGGGTTTAAAGTGACAAGTTAGTGTTAGCCTCCAATTTTTCGAAACCCACTTGCTTTCGGGTATAGCTCAAACAGTTCCTGTGTACGCTGCCAGCACATGGCTTAACACAAGCGATCTCCCCAAAACCCCCTAATTCCTCCTACCTTCGCCTGCGAATTACCCTGTTCACCATACTTCGATCAATCGATGCGCTTGCCCCTGATCCTTTGTTTGGTTCTAGGCGCCTGTCGGGCATTGTCGGCCCAGTCGGGTTTACCGGCATTAGAAGCAGCGCAGATCGATACTTTGGGCGCTGAAAGTGATTTTCCCAGTAAATGCTTCGATGCGGCCTTTGCCGGCCCACGCGGACGGTTTTTTTTGCGCAGCTGCGCCGTGGGCTACCAACGTCAGGAAATTTATCTGGTGCAGTTCGACGGATACGGATTCCGTCCGGTGGAAATACAGGTGCCTGAAAGCGTCAACTGGCCGCAGCAACGCCCCAGGCTCACACACCAGCATTCGGATAGCCTGCTGATCGGCCACTACGCCAACGCACTCCTGCGGTTCAACCTCAACAACCAACAAAGCACCCTCCTGCCCATCGACTCGACAGGCCGGAAAGTTATCCTCCAAACCGCTCCGGGCATTCCCGGTGAGACCTGGGTGCTAGCCAAAGACAGCGCTCAGGTGTACGTATTTCGATATGCTGATGGTCGTTTTCGCCAGATGGCTGCATTGTCCCTGGAGGGGACTGCTTTTTCGGAAGGCACGCTTTACAGCGCTTCCCTGCTTTGTTACCATAACCAAACCCTCTGGTTTACCGATGCCTCCGGCCTGATCGTTCGGATGGATGCAGCAACCGGGATATTCACCCGCTTTGTGCTGCGTTCGCCCGGCGAAACCGAGGATGGGCTCATCCGGAATTTGACAGTGCACTGCAATACCGTGTATTGTACGCGCACGTATTTGAATAAAACCACGCTGCTGCAATTGCGCACCGGCGAAAAGCAATTCCTTCCGGCTCCTTTTGGCCCCAGCACTATTGGCGAGATTTTCAAGCTGTTTACCGACCGGAGTGGGAACATGGTCATTGTCTGTGAAAAAACTTCCAAAATTACCGGTGCCCTGTTGATCGATGCCGGGGGTAAAATGTTCAACTACGCCCCAGTACTGACCAATGTCGCGTCGAGCTCAATTATGCAGCTGGATGGGCAGGATTTCAAAAAGCAGATGAAAGTGCTTACCCGCGAGGGCTTGTTCCTGCTTTCCCTGCGCCAGCCCGGCGGTATCCAAATTTATTTTCCCGACAAGTCGATGCGGGGCATGATCGAGCTGCCTTCCGGCGACCTGTTGGCCGCAATAGATAAAAATACGGCGTTTTACCCGCTATCCGACCCGGATGTGGCTGTTCTGGAGCCCTATCACAACAAATGGCCGGTGTGGAAAGGCCAGCGCTTTTTGGCGGATGGGCAATATGTTTGGTATCTCTCCGGCAGGAAGTTCAACACGGTGTACCGGTTTGACCAACAAAGCCAGCACCTCGATTCCTTCCTTTTTGATCTGAAAATAAATCGCATCGCCGTATTGCCCAACCAAAAACTGGTGCTTGCCTCCATCCCGCACCTGTATGTTTTTGATGTGCAATCCCGCGCGCTGAACCTGTATTTGGAAAATGGCCACCCAAAGGTGTTTGACTTTGGGAAACAGGTGCACGACATGGTGCTCGGTCGAAACAATACCCTCTGGCTCGGCAGCAACGGCGGCCTTTGGCAAGTCGATTTGCAAGGCCGGAAAAGCAAACAACTTGCACGCGAAGCAGGGTTGCAAGACTACCGGGTGCAGGTCGTTTGCGAAAGCCGGACCGGATTGGTCTGGTTTGGCACCATCCTGGGCGGCTTGCATTGCTACAATCCGAAAACCGGCCGGGTTCGCGTGATCGATCGCGCAAGCGGGCTGGCCAGCAATACGGTGGTCAGCCTGCTCGAAGATGATGAAGGCTACCTGTGGGCGGGCACCTACGACGGCTTGTCCATACTCGATTCCACCGGCCGGATACTGCGCAATCTTGGGTTGTCCGACGGTTTGTCGTACACCGAATTCAACCGCTTTTCCTACCTCAAAACCCGCTCAGGTGACCTGTACTTTGGCGCTCTTCGGGGGCTAAACCGGATCGTTCCGGAAAAAATAATAAACGGTTTAAAAGGCTTGACCCCGTCGCAGGTTTACCTGACCGAAATTTCCTGGTTCGATCCCGGCAACGTGCAATTTGTGACCCGGCAAACCGGACTGGATCAACTCGGGACCATTCAATTGATTGCGGACAAACGATTTCTCAACCTGAGTTTTGCTTTGGCCGACTACAGCCAAAGCTCTGAAAATGTGTTTGCCTACAAGTTGGACCGCCCGGGCCAACAATGGGTGCACATCGGCAAGGAGCACCAACTAAACCTAACGGGCTTGCCCGCCGGTGCATATGATCTGCTGATTAAAGGCCTGTCGCACAACGGCAACTGGTCGGAACCGCTGCGTATACCACTACAGGTGTCGGCTTTTTTTTACAACCAGCGCTGGTTTTATGTTTTGCTTTTGCTGATTGGCCCGGCGGCTATTTTTACGTGGTTTTTCCTGCGACGGCGGCGGTCCAAAGTCGTGCAAGCGGAGGCTTCCCTTGCATCCCGAATCGCCGACCCTAAACCCCTGGGGTGGCTGGAAAATTTGGAGGCAATTGCCCAAAATACCCTTTCGGGAAAAGGCGAGCTGACAGCTAAATATCTGGCCGATAAAATGGCGATCAGCGAGCGCCAGCTATTGCGCAAGCTCAAAGCGGAAACCGGCATGACGGTTAAGGATTATATCCAGGAGATCAAACTGCAAAAGGCCAGGCACTTGCTGGAATCCCGGACTTTCGACACGATTGCCGAGGTGGCCTACGCCTGCGGTTTTAACACGCCGGCTTATTTTTCAAAAGTTTATGAAAAGCGCTTTGGCAAACGGCCGGGCGAGTACAATTGAGTACTCTCCACACTAAATTGGCGGATTCCTTCAGCTAAACGTCGGATTCTTTAGCTTCCGATGCGGCGAACTTTGTGCGTATTCAATACCACTGTGGTATTTCATAATCGCACTGTCTCATGAGAAAGTTGAATGACTACCCTTTGGCAACGACTCCTGTTGCCAGTCCCCACCGTTTGAAACTAAGTGATTTGGTTGTCTTGTTGGCCTGTTGTTGCACGTTTTCGCTCCGGGCCCAAACGACCATGACCGACGACGGCACCGTCCAGAATATTTCCTATTCCAGTACCTATGCCGACTTTGTGATCCCGGCTGCCACAACCAAGGATTTTATCTACATAACCCTGCGCGGTGGCGATGGCGGGAAAGGCGTTTCGGTTACGTCTAATACCGGCAGAGGCGGCGAAGGCGCCACAATAAAAGCCAGTTTCAAAATCGGAACCGGCACCGGTGAAGTTTCCGCCGGCGATACCTTGCGGTTTATCATTGGTGATAAAGGCTTGAGCCGCTCCGGCGGCGGCACCCAAAGTGCCGGAACCGGCGGTGGCGGCACGGCAGTTTTGCTCAAGGAAGCCGATTCTACCTACTGGAAATTGGTAATGGTTGCCGGCGGCGGCGGCGGTGGCTGGGCAAATACGATTGTTAGCAAAGACGGCCAGGGGGGGCGGGCAGGAGAAGGCGGCGGTGATGGCGCCGATGGTGATTTTACCGGCGCCAACGGAGGCAATAATGGCAGGGGGGGCAACAGCACCGCAGATGCCAGCGGCGGTGGCGGAGCGTTTGAAACCGGCAGCAGTTCTTCCAGCTTCAATGGCGACGGCGGTGGACGCGCAGGTTGGCAGGAAGCGCCCAATGAAGCGGATCGGGATTCTACCGTCAACCCTCTCGGTGGCATTGGCGGTTGCAATGCCAGTAATTGCCCGCCGTCTGATGGTTATGGTTTTGGCGGCGGCGGCTGGAGTAATTCCCAAGCCGGTGGCGGTGGCGGCGGCTATTCCGGTGGCGGCGGTGGCGGCGGAGCAGCCGGCGGTGGTGGTGGTGGCAGTTTTGTCAATAGCATCGCTATTTTCAGCGACAAGTCCGGCGGTGGCGCTACCGGCAATCCCGACCCCGGTTGGGCCCGGTATCAGTTTTTTGACTCTATAGCTGTTGCCTGTGTTTCGTCGATCACGCTGGACGTCGATACGGAAAACGGAGCAAGCATCACCCCCGGCGATGTGGACAATGGCAGTTCGTCTGACCTGAACCTGGAATATGCTCTTTCAATAAGCGATTTTTCCTGCGCTGATTTAAGTTTAAGCCCGATCACGGTAACCCTCACCGTTACCGACGAAATCGGCGGCACCGCAACCTGTACCACGTCTGTGACGATCAATGATCTGGCAGCCAGCCTGTCGGACCTGACCGACGACGGTACTTTCCAGATGGTCAATTACAACGGCAGCTTTCAAGACTGGATCGTTCCATCTTCCACAACCAAAAACAAACTCCAGGTAGAACTCCGCGGCGGCGACGGCGGCAAGCGCGAAAACCCCTGTGGCGAAACCGGGCGCGGTGGCGACGGTGCAACGGTCATCAGCCAGTTTAATATCGGAAACGGGGCCGACTCCATACCTCCCGGCTCCGTAGTCCGCTTTATCGTCGGTGAAGAAGGCGCCAGCAACAACGGCTCTGGTATTGAGGGCGGCGGTGGCGGTGGCGGCACCGCGGTATTGTTCCGGAAATTCGGCGAATGCAATTGGACAATACTTGCCGTAGCCGGCGGCGGCGGCGGCGGATGGGCCGACGGCTGCGCCTTTAAAAACAATGGCCAGGCCGGGCGCACTACCACCTCGGGCGGTGATGGGAAAGGCGCCAGTTCGGGCAGCGGCAAGGGCGGTACCAACGGCAATGGCGGAAAAGCCGGCACCTTTTCCAATTTTGAAGAAGCCGGCGGCGGCGGCGGCGCCTTCAGCAATGGCGGCGTCATCACATGCTCCGGTGGCAACAACTGGGGCGACGGGCAAAAAGGCGGCGTTACGGGTGGTCAGGGCGGTAAGGATGGCTCCGGTGGCTGCGGCAGCGGTCGCGACGGCGGCTTTGGTTTTGGTGGCGGTGGCCTGGGCGACGGCAGCGGCGGCGGCGGCGGTGGCTATTCCGGCGGTGGTGGTGGTGGTTCCACAGGTGGCGGCGGTGGTGGCGGCAGCTACATCAACAGTATTAGCGACGCGCTGTTTAGCAATGTGCTTAAATCTAACGGAACTACTAACTCGCCACATAATGGCTTCATTAAATATGCCCTGTTGGTCAGCTCCTTCCCGGTTGCACAATGTGAAAAAGCAGCTACCCTTTCCGTGACGCCCGAAACAGGCAGTTCCCTGGCGCTAGCCGATATCGATGACGGCAGTTATGATCCAGACGGCGGAGTCTTGACGTATGACCTAAACCCGCCCTCTTTTGATTGCGACGATATTGGTGTACACACCGTCACGCTTACCGTCACAGACGTAACGGGCCTGACGGCTACCTGCCAAACCCAGGTCAGCGTCTTGCTGGACATCAGCAGCTATTCCGACCTTGATGACAACGGTTTAACGCATCAAGTAGATGCCAACGGTACTTATCGGGATTTTATCATCCCGGAAGATGTGGAATACAGCCAAATCAAGTTTTTTGCCAACGGCGGCGATGGCGGCGAACGGCGGGTGAACCCACCTGTAGGGTCTGGCTGCACCGGCCGGGGTGGCAAAGGCGCCGAAATGACAGCGACCTTTGCGATCGGCTGCGGCGCCAACCAAATCCCGCCGGGTTCGGTAATCCGCTTTGTAGTCGGTGAACGGGGCGGCAGTTTAAACAGTTTGGCCGCCAAGGGCGCTGGCGGCGGCGGCGGCACGGGTATTCTCTATCGGGCACCCGACGATTGCAACTGGAACATCCTGGTCGTAGCCGGCGGCGGCGGTGGTGGTTACGGTGGTTATGGTGGGGTATGTGACAAATCGGACGGCAAACCGGCCGAAACCGGCGACGACGGCTCCGGTGGAAAAGGCAGCAGCAGCGGTTCCGGAGGCAATAACGGAAACGGCGGAAACAAGGGTGCCAACTTTGCCGGTGGCGGTGGCGGTGCTTACGGAAATGGTGAGAACCTCGGTTGCAGCGTGGGCGATAGTTTTGGTGGCGGCAAAAAAGGCGCTTACGAAGGCGGAGACGGCGGTCAAGATGAAAACTCGGTTTGTAGCGGCCGCAACGGTGGCTTCGGCTTCGGCGGCGGCGGCTTGGGCGACACTGCCGGCGGCGGTGGCGGCGGATACTCCGGTGGTGGCGCCGGTGGTTCTACCGGCGGCGGCGGCGGTGGCGGCAGTTACATCAACGCTATGAAGGTTTCTGAAAATAAAGAAGGGGGCGGCGACACAAACGATCCTGATGACGGTTATGCCACCTACCAGTTCCTGAACGACACGGATAGCAATATTGATCAGCCGCCAACGGTCAGTTGCCAGGATATTACCATAGAACTGGATGCGAATGCCATGGCCTGTGTGCTCCCGCAAGATATTGTCAGCAGCTCAGGCGACGCTTGCAGCGGCGACTCCAGCCTGACCTACAAATTTGGAAACGGTGACTACGCACGCATCTATTCCTGCGATGGAGTCGGGGCCAATGTTATAGGACTTATAGTGACCGATCGGATCGGCCACACCGCTACCTGTACCGCCACCATTACCGTGGAAGAGCTGATATTGCCAACAGCCAGTTGCCAGGACGTAACCGTTGAACTCGACATGACCGGCAACGGAAGCCTGCTAGCCAGCCAGGTCGACAACGGCTCCACCGACAATTGCGGCATCGATATGTACACCCTGAGCCAATCGGCATTTACAGTTAGCGATGTTGGCGTGCAAAATATCAGCCTCACGGTTACCGACGGCTCCGGTAACACCGATCAATGTATTGCAGCTGTAACCGTGGAGCAAACCTTTACCCTCAATGCCCTCTGCCAGGATGTAACTGTAAACCTGGATGTCAGCGGAAATGGTTCCACCACTGCGGCAACTGTAAACAACGGTTCGACGGCATCGCTGGGTATTGCATCGCTGACGCTGGACCAGGAAAACTTTTCCTGCGCCGATGTCGGTACCAAAATGGTAACGCTGACGGTTACGGACAACTCCAACAATACCCAAACCTGCACGGCCACAGTGACAGTGAACGACAACGTTAAGCCGACAGCACTGTGCCAAAACGTGACGGTCGAACTCAATAGTGGCGGCACAGGCAGCACCACGGCTGCTGCCGTAAACAATGGCTCGTCGGATGCTTGCGGCATTCAGGGTTTAAGTTTGAGCAAAACCAGTTTCAATTGCTCCGAGGTGGGGGCCAACACCGTGACGCTCACCGTTACAGATGTCAATAGCAACACCAATACCTGCACGGCCACGGTTACCGTCGAGGATAACGTGCCGCCAACGGCCAATTGCCGCGACGTTACGGTTGAACTAAATGCCAGCGGCATGGGCAGCACCACCGCCGCGGCAGTGGACAATAGTTCGCAGGATGCCTGCGGTGGGCAGGGTTTGAGTTTGAGCAAAACGACATTTGACTGTTCCAATGTGGGTGCAAACACTGTAACGCTCATCGTTACGGATGTCAACAGCAACGCCAACACGTGTACGGCCACAGTCACGGTGAACGACAACGTTAAGCCGGCGGCTGTCTGCCAGGACGTTACGGTAGAACTCAACAACGGAGGCACAGGCAGTACCACGGCGGCGGCGGTAAACAACGGCTCGTCGGATGCCTGCGGCATTCAGGGTTTAAGTTTGAGCAAAACCAGTTTCAACTGCTCCAACGTCGGCGCAAACAGCGTAACGCTCACCGTTACGGATGTCAACAGTAACACCAACACCTGTACAGCCACGGTTACAGTGAACGACAACGTTAAGCCGGCGGCTGTCTGCCAGGACGTTACGGTAGAACTCAACAGCGGCGGCACGGGCAGTACCACGGCGGCGGCAGTAAACAACGGCTCGTCGGATGCTTGCGGCATACAAGGTTTAAGTTTGAGCAAAACCAGTTTCGACTGCTCCAACGTGGGGGCCAACACCGTAACGCTCACCGTTACAGATGTTAATAGCAACACCAATACCTGCACGGCCACGGTTACCGTCGAAGACAATGTGCCGCCAACGGCCAATTGCCGCGACGTTACGGTTGAACTCAATGCCAGCGGCATGAGCAGCACGACGGCTGCAGCAGTAGATAATAGTTCGCAGGATGCCTGCGGTGGGCAGAGCCTGAGTTTGAGCAAAACGACATTTGACTGTTCCAATGTTGGTGCAAACACTGTAACGCTCACCGTTACGGATGTCAACAGCAACGCCAACACGTGTACGGCCACGGTTACGGTGAACGACAACGTTAAGCCGACAGCCATTTGCCAGGATGTTACGGTGGAACTCAACAACGGTGGCGCAGGCAATACCACAGCAGCGGCGGTAAACAACGGTTCCTCCGATGCCTGCGGTATTCTGGGTTTAAGTTTGAGCAAAATCAATTTCAACTGCTCCGACGTCGGCGCAAACAGCGTAACGCTCACCGTTACGGATGTTAACAGCAACACCAATACCTGCACGGCCACGGTCACGGTGAACGACAACATCAAACCAACGGCTGTCTGCCAGGACGTTACGGTAGAACTCAACAGCAGCGGCACGGGCAGCACCACGGCGGCGGCGGTAAACAACGGCTCGTCGGATGCCTGCGGCATACAGGGTTTGAGTTTGAGTAAAACCAGTTTCAACTGCTTCGAGGTGGGGGCCAACACCGTAACGCTCACCGTTACAGATGTCAATAGCAACACCAATACCTGCACGGCCACGGTCACCGTGAACGATCACGTGTCACCCATTGCCAACTGCCAGAATCTGGTCGTCGAACTCGACGACCAGGGTGCCGGCAGCATCACAACTGCTGAAGTCAACAGCAACTCGTCGGACGCCTGCGGTATCCAGTCCCTGGCGCTCAGCCGCGAGCAGTTTATCTGCAGCGACCTGGGCCAAAACACGGTCACCCTGACGGTAACAGATGTCAACAACAATACCCAAACCTGTACGGCCAGGATCACCGTGAAACGCACCATCGAGATTTTCGACGTGGTCGGCAGTTCCTTCTGCACCGGTGATACCGATGCAACAGTCAGCCTCAGCGCTTCGGAAACAACGGTACACTACCAACTCAAGGAATGGGGCGGCCCTAACATCGGAAGCCCCTTATCCGGCACCGGCGGCCCGCTGGATTTTGGGATGCAACCTGCCGGCAGTTACACCGTGATTGCTACGTCGGATGTCTGCGGCAACACGGCCTCCATGAACGGCCCTGCCGATGTGGAAGTGGGTAATTGCGCGGTGATGCTGCCGGATCATTGCACCTGCAACTCCGCCAACGGCCGCACGCCACTCACGTTGAAAGTGATGGCCTTGCCCGGCCAGAACTGGGAGGTCAAAGCAGTGGTCGGCTTGTACGACATTGGCAGCCCGGTGCCGCCGGCCGACCCCACACCGCTGGCCGTGGGTGCACCGCTGAGCTATATAGGGAACAACATGTATGCACTGGATGTGCTCCGGTTAAACGACAAGGGCTATTGGATACAGTTGACCAACGGCGATACCGACCTGGACATTATGGTTGGCAACGCCTCCTGGTAACGGCGACTGGCAGTCGGCGTAAAATGCTGAAATCCCGGCAAGCAAACTCGCTTGTCGGGATTTCAACTTTTGATAAGTTGGAATCAGATCCTGTTGAGTTACTTTGATTCCTTCGAGACGCAGCAGAAAGAAAAACGTCCCGGCTGATAAAATGCGGAGCCAAGGGGACATCCAGGAAGTTGTTCTGGGGGGGTGAAAAGGAGAAGTATCCAACCATGTCACTACAGACCAATTAATGTAACTATAAACCACGTATTTTCGCAAATCCATGTTTAACCCGGTAATGGCTCTTAACTAAATTAGCGTATTCAATTATGAAAACTACCCGCTTTTGCCTGCTGCTTTTGACTATGGCAGCACTGCCGCTATGTTCCTTGCGGGCTCAGGATAATGAGCCCGCCTCCGACAGCACAAAAACCGAAAAGAAAAAAGATAATAAAGCCGGCTTGCCCCTGAAACCCGGCCGAACCCTGGAGCTGGAAACAACCGAAGGCACCTGGATGTCGCTCGATGTTAGCCCCGACGGCCAAACCATCGCTTTCGACCTGCTCGGGGATATTTATTTCATGCCCATTTCCGGCGGCAAAGCAACCCGGATCACCAAGGGACTGGCTTTCGATACCCATCCCAAATTCAGCCCCGACGGCAAGTATATCGCCTATACATCCGACCTGGATGGCAATGAAAATATCTGGATCAAAGAATTGGCAACCGGCGATTCCACGCAAATCACCAAGGAAAAGACCGATTACGTACAGTCGGCAGAATGGACCCCCGACGGGGAATACCTGGTGGTTGCTCATGGGCGTCGCAACCTCAAAGTTTTCCTGTTTCACAAAGACGGCGGTGGCGGTGTTCAACTGATCAAAGAACCCGAAACGGATAAGTTTATCGAGCCGGCCTTTGGCCCCGATGGGCGCTATTTGTGGCTGTCGCAACGCAAGAGCGACTGGCAATACAACGCCCAACTGCCCCAATACCAACTCACGGTATACGACCGGGAAACAGGCGAACTGGAGGTGCAGACCAACCGCTACGGCTCAGCATTTGCACCGACGCTTTCGCCCGATGGAGAATGGCTGGTATACGGCACCCGGTACAATACCGAAACCGGCTTGGTTAAACGGCATCTGAAAACCGGCGCCGAAAGCTGGCTGGCCTATCCTGTGCAGCGCGACGAGCAGGAATCGCGCGCCCGCCTGGGTGTTTACCCGGCAATGTCCTTTACGCCGGACAGCAAATTCGTGATCGCTTCCTATGGCGGCAAAATCTGGAAATTACCCATTGCCGGAGGCGTCGCGCAGGCGATACCCTTTGCGGTCAAAGAAACGCTGGATCTGGGACCGAAAGTCCACTTTGATTTCCCGATTTCCGACGATGAAATGATGACCGTTACCCAGATTCGCGATGCCGCTATTTCACCTGATGGAAAAAAAGTAGCCTTCACCGCGCTCAACCGGCTTTATGTAATGGATTACCCGGCCGGGAAACCACAGCGTTTAACTACAGCCAACTATACGGAAGCCATGCCGGCCTGGTCGCCAGACAGCCGGGAGATCGCGTATGTCACCTGGGAAGGGAAAAGCGGACATATTTTTAAAGTACCAGCCACCGGGAAAGGACAACCACAGCGGTTGACCCGCGAAGACGGCACCTATTCCCAATTAGCCTGGGACCCCAATACCAACCGCATTGCTTTTGTCATGGGGCCGGCACAAGCATACCAGGATGCCATTGGCCCGGGAGCCTTCGGTGCTACCCGCTATCTGGCCTGGATTCCTGCCGGAGGCGGCGCCATTCAACAAATTGAACGGGTGGCCGGCCGGCAAAACCCGCATTTTGTCAAAGGGAAAGAACGGGTTTTTCTCTACCATGATAAAAAAGGCCTGGTGTCCATTCGCTGGGATGGTACGGATGAAAAAGAGCATTTGAAAGTAACCGGGATAACGACCTTCCCGGCCCTCAATCCGGCGCTTGATCACCTGGAAGGCGGTCATGGACTGTTGGTGCCCAGTATGCAGGAGCCGGCTCCCAAGCCA
Organism: Lewinellaceae bacterium; assembly: GCA_020636075.1. GTDB lineage: Bacteria > Bacteroidota > Bacteroidia > Chitinophagales > Saprospiraceae > M3007. The sequence goes on from JACJYO010000009.1 coordinate 53,313, forward strand.
TCCAATGCCGGATTGATCATGATGGCTCCGGAAGGCGATAAAGCATTGGCGCAAATCAACAATGAAATTTATGTGGTGACCGTACCGGTGGTTGGTGGCAAGGTGCCCGAGCTCAATGTAGCAGAGCCGGAAAAATCAGCCTTCCCCTCCTGGAAGATGACCGATCTGGGTGGCGAATTCCCGCAGTGGAGCAGCGATGCCAAAGCGGTGTACTGGTCGCTGGGTAATGCCTACGTGCGTTACGATCTGGAGGAGGCCAAAGCTTTTGCTGAAAAGATGAAAGCGGAGAAAAAAGCCAGGGAAAAGGCAAAAGCCGAAAAGGATGAAAAGGACGAAAAAGAGGACAAGAAAGCGGATGAAAAAAAGGAAGACGAGAAAAAATACGAGCCCGCAGAGATCCGGATCAATGTTGAGGTGCCGCGGGACATTCCGAAAGGTACCCTGCTGCTGATGGGCGCGCGTTTGATCACCATGAATGGCGACGAGATTTTCGAAGAAGGGGATATCCTCATTGAAAATAACCGCATTGCGGCCATCGGTGCCACCGGTTCTATTTCGGTACTTGCGGGCACCGAAACCCGGGATTTGCATGGAAAAACAATCATTCCCGGTTTTGTGGATACTCATGCGCATATGTGGCCCAACTGGGGTATTCATAAAAATCAAATCTGGATCTATGCCGCAAACCTGGCCTATGGCGTCACCACCACCCGCGATCCGCAAACGGCTACGACGGATGTGCTGACATATGGTGATATGGTAGAAGCCGGGCGGATGGTCGGCCCTCGCATTTATTCAACCGGGCCCGGAGTAGGTTTTTGGTCTTACCGGATCAAAGACCTGGACCACGCCAAAAAGGTGCTCAAGCAGTACTCGGAGTATTACCATACCAAAACCATAAAAATGTACATGGCCGGCAACCGCCAGCACCGCCAGTGGATCATCGAGGCCGCCAAAGAACAAGGGCTGATGCCGACGACCGAGGGTGCGCTCGATTTTAAACTCGATATGACCCAGGTGATGGACGGCTACCCGGGCCACGAACACGCTTTCCCCATTTATCCGCTCTATAAAGATGTGCTGAGTCTGATGACAACCACGCACACGGCATATACGCCCACACTGCTGGTGTCTTATGGCGGCCCTTGGGCCGAAAACTATTACTACGCTACAGAGGATGTGCAGGGGGATAAAAAACTCAACCACTTCACACCCAAAGAAGAACTGGACCAGAAATCGCGGCGCCGGCCGGGTTGGTTTATGCAGGAGGAGTACATCTTTGAGCGCCATGCGGTGTTTGCTAAAAATTTGGTGGAAGCAGGCGGTATTGTCGGCATCGGTTCCCATGGCCAGTTGCAAGGGCTGGGCTACCATTGGGAACTGTGGTCTGTCCAGTCGGGCGGAATGTCGACGCACAATGCCCTGAAAGTGGCTACCATTCTGGGTGCCGAAGCCATTGGCCTGAACAAGGACCTTGGCTCCCTGGAACCCGGTAAACTCGCCGACCTGCTTGTATTGGATGCCAATCCGCTGGAGGATATCCGCAATTCAAATACGATCCGTTATGTGATGAAAAACGGCCGCCTGTATGAGGGCGATACCCTGGATGAAATTTATCCAACCCCACGCAAGGCGCCGGATTTGGAGTGGGGTGGTGCGGCACCGGCTGGCGTGCCGGGGATGCGGCGGTAAGCAGTTAGGTTTCAGAAAAAAAGCGTCATGCATTCCAAACAATACGGAGGAAAATTAACAAAACAACTGATCGCGCAGTACCAGCAGTCCGATAATTGGAAAGACGGACAATTTCAAAATCTGGAAGAGACCAAAGTAGATATCAGCCTGTATGAAATTCCGGGCATCATTTACAAGCAACTTCGGAACAGAGGCAGCAGAGTGCCCGCCGAACCCTTGCCGGTGATGCCTTTTCAGCAAGCTGATTTTTTGGCGCCTTCGCAGGAATCCAAATTCATCTGGTATGGACATTCCGCAGTTTTAATGCGGATAAACGGTCAAACCATTTTTATCGACCCGATGCTGGGGCCCAATGCCTCACCTATTGCGCCTTTTTCAACCAACCGTTTTTCTGAAAACACCTTGCAGCTGATTGATGCGTTTCCGGAAATCGATCTGATGCTGCTCACCCACGATCACTACGATCACCTGGACTATGCCAGTATTCAAAAGCTGAAACTAAAAACGAAGCGATATTTTGTTGCCTTGGGTGTCAAGCGGCATTTGGTCAGCTGGGGTATCGAACCGGACCTGGTCACCGAATTTGATTGGTGGAACCATCATGTTTTTGAAAACATCAAAATAACGTTTACACCCACCCGGCATTTTTCCGGTCGCGGGCTCACCGACCGCGCCAGGTCACTATGGGGTGGTTGGGTGTTTAAAACCGCATCGGAAAATATCTGGTTTAGCGGCGACGGCGGCTACGGAAGCCATTTTGTTGAGATTGGCAACCGCCTGGGTCCCTTTGATTTTGCCTTTATGGAATGCGGTCAATACAATGAAAGCTGGCGGCAAATTCACTTGTTCCCCGACGAAAGTGTGCAGGCGGCGATCGATGCGCAGGCGAAAAAAGCAATGCCCGTGCACTGGGCAGGATTTTCACTGGCCCCGCATCATTGGACAGATCCCGTGGCCTGGTTTTTTGAAGAATCCTCCCGGAAAAGTTTACCACTGACTGTGCCCTTGCTTGGCGAACAAACGTTGTTTTCCGACACCCGGCTGGATAAATGGTGGATGGCCTGATCCGTGCGCAACGTTGCATTGAGCCAATGTCTCAAAGCTTCCTCACTGCACAATCAATACCGGTATTTTTACCGCATGCCGCACCGCATCGATCGTTTGCCCGAAAATCAGGTCCTTCAACGTCCGGTGCCCGTGTGCACCCATGATCAGCAAACTGATTTCATGCTGCTCCACCAATTTCGGCACAGCCTGTTTTGCCGGGCCATAGCCAATGTGGGCTTCACATTGAAATCCCAACTCCCGAAGCCGGCTGGCATACTGGTCAAGGTTTTCACGGTCTTCCTCCGTTTCGTGGTCGCTGATATCGGAGCCCATTACCCAGGCGCCGGCACTCTCCACCGCATGCAATAAAATATAGCGTGCCTTTTTGCCTCCGAGGTGCAAGGCATGGTTGAGGGCCGCAGTATCTGAATCTGAAAAGTCGAGCGCTACACCGATGCGCTGATATTCCGGCGCAGCCGATTCTTCCAGGCCGGCAAAAGCGCCGTGCGGAAGTTTGGCATGGCGTTTTGGGCTGCGCCGAAGCAGGGGTTTTAGTGTGATATAAACCAGCATGCCACCGGAAAAAAACAGTACGGGCAATATCAGGTAATGCACAATCCAGGCTTGTTCACCGGCGTGTTGTGTCCATACGCCGACCTCCTGAATGACCAACTGTACGTTTAGCCCAACGATTATGCATGCACTTGCCCAACCTCCCAGCTTGGCCCAAAAACCAATGGCAAAGTCGCCCATACGGTGCTTGTCGCTCACATAATGCAAAAGCGGGATGATGGCAAAACCCAACTGCATGCTCAGGATAACCTGGCTGAGCACCAACATATCGCCGGTCGAACCTTCGCCGAAAAAACTGATCGCCAGAATCGCCGGCACTACTGCCAGCAAACGGGTGATAAGCCGGCGCAGCCAGGGTGCGATGCGCAGGTGCAGGTAGCCTTCCATCACGATTTGCCCGGCCAGGGTGCCGGTGACGGTGCTACTCTGTCCGGCAGCGATAAGCGCAATGGCGAACAGTGTCGGGGCATAGCTCTTGCCCAGCAAGGGTTCGAGCAGCTGGTGGGCGTCCTGGATTTCGGATACACCGTTGTAACCATATTTGTGAAAAACCGCAGCCGCCAGTATCAGGATCGCGCCGTTGACAAACAGGGCCAGGTTTAGGGCGATCGCCGAATCGATGATGTTGAACCGGATTGCTCGTTTCAAGCCTTGTTTGGAAGGGTCGATCTTTCTCGTTTGCACCAGGGCAGAGTGCAGGTACAAGTTATGGGGCATTACCGTAGCGCCGATGATACCGATGGCAATAAACAACGCCTCGTCATTTGGGATGGAGGGGATGAATCCGCCGGCCATTTCCACCACGTCGGGTTTGGCCAAAATCATTTGCACCAGAAAAGCACCGCCAATAATGACAATAAGTCCCAGGATAAACGCTTCCAGCTTTCGGATGCCCAGATGCATCAGAAACAACAGCAAAAATGCATCGAGCACGCTGATCGCCACGCCCCATACCAGCGGAATGCCAAACAACAACTGCAAACCAATGGCCATGCCCAGCACTTCGGCCAGGTCGCAAGCTGCAATGGCAATTTCTGCCAGGATATAATTGAAAATATTGGCTGCCGGGTGGTACAGCTCCCGGGAAGCCTGCGCCAAATCGCGCCGGGCAACCACCCCCAGTCGCGCACTCAGGCTTTGCAACAACAGGGCGATCAGATTCGACATCAGCAAAACCCAGAGCAGGGCATAGCCAAAACGGCTGCCACCGGCCAGGTCGGTGGCCCAGTTGCCGGGGTCCATATAGCCCACACTGACGAGGTAAGCCGGCCCCAAAAAGGCAAACAGCCGTCGCCAAAAGCCGCCTTTTATGTTGGTTTCAACGGTGCCGTGTACTTCGGAAAGGGAGCGTTCGGGATGTTTCATTGGTAGTAGTTTGATGGTGGTTAGCAGGGAATTTCTGATTTGCCACAGGCTCTGACTTCTCAGCCCACCGGTTCACCTTCTCAGCCCACCGGTTCACTTTCTCAGCCCACCGGTTCACTTTCTCAGCCCACCGGTTCACCGGTGGGAGATCAGGAAATTTTCACATACAGATTCTGCCCCACCTTTTCGCTCAGGATAATCTCCTGACCATTTTCGGTGCGGACGCGCAACGATTGGTCATAGGGAAAGCGTTCGAGCAATTCAAGTTGGGCGCCCAGGGCGAGGTTCATCTGGTCGAGGTATTGCAAAAACGCGGTACTGTGGTCGTCTACGCCGGTCACCACACCCTTGTCGCCAACTTTGAGGGTGGACAGTAACACCTGCTGGCGGAAAGCCCAACGGCCCTCGGCATCAGGAATGGGGTCGCCGTGAGGGTCAAATTTTGGGTGCCCAAGAAATTCGTCGAGCCGGTCTACGAGGCCGTTGCCTTGTACGTGTTCGAGTTGTTCGGCCAGTTCGTGTACCTCATCCCAGGCGAACCCGAGTTTTTCCACCAGCAGCACTTCCCAGAGCCGGTGTTTGCGGATGAGCGCGGTGGCTAATTTGTTGCCTTCGGGAGTGAGTTGAACGCCGCGGTATTTTTCGTAATCGATCAAACTCTTTTCAGACAGGCGTTTCAACATGTCGGTGACGGAGGCTGCTGTGGTTTGCATTTCTGCTGCAATAGCATTGGTTGTCGCCGCTTTGGCTTCTTTTTCCGAAATTTTAAAAATCGCCTTGAGGTAATTTTCTTCTGCCTGGGATAACATGAGCGACAATTTTTTAGCAAAGGTAAATTATATTTTTAGACAAACCTAAAAATATAACTAATAAATAAAAAACCGGACCGCAAGAGGGTAGCGATCCGGTTCAGCGGGTAGCCTTGGCTAGCCGGCTGATTGAAGTCTCGTAGACGGATTTATCTAGAGTAGGGCTTCAATAATATTTTCTTCTGACACGCCTTCTGCTTCCGCTTTGAAGTTGCGCACAATGCGGTGACGGAGCACCAGGTTGGCAATGGCCTGCACATCTTCAATATCCGGCGAGTACTTCCCGTTGATGGCAGCGTGGCACTTGGCGCCCAATGCCAGATATTGGCTGGCACGCGGGCCGGCGCCCCAGGTCAGATAGTTTTCAGCTTCACTGGCCGCTAGCGACGTGTTCGGGCGGGTTTTTGACGCCAACGATACGCAGTATTCCAGCACATTGTCGGCTACCGGGATTTTCCGGATGAGTTCTTGAAATTCAATAATTTCCGGTCCGGTGAGTACATGTTTCAGTTCCACATTGCGCGAAGTAGTGGTGTTTTTTACAACTTCTACTTCTTCGGCATATGCCGGGTAGTTCAGCGGAATGTTGAACATAAAACGGTCGAGCTGCGCTTCCGGCAGCGGATAGGTGCCTTCCTGCTCGATCGGGTTTTGCGTAGCCAGCACAAAAAACGGTGCCGGCAGTGCATGCCGCGATCCACCGACCGTTACCACACGCTCCTGCATGGCTTCCAACAGCGCCGCCTGTGTTTTCGGCGGGGTACGGTTGATCTCGTCGGCAAGAACGATGTTGGCGAACACAGGGCCTCGCAAAAAGCGGAAATGCCGGTCTTCATCGAGAATTTCCGAACCTGTAATATCGGAAGGCATAAGGTCCGGGGTAAACTGGATGCGTTTGAACTCAAGGTCCAGCACTTCGGCAATGGTGCTTACCAGCAGGGTTTTTGCGAGGCCCGGCACCCCGACGAGCAAGGAGTGCCCGTTTGAAAAAAGTGAAATGATCACGGCCCGGACAACATTTTCCTGGCCGACGATAATTTTTCCAATTTCTTTGGAGAGGTCCTTGTACGCTTGGGCTAAGGAATCAATGGCTTCGACATCAGACTTTTGCTTCGACATAACTATTTAGGCGGTGCTTTGTGCTATTTATCGGGATGAATTAAGATTGCGAATCTGCGAAAAAACGCCGGAACGCCGGGAATGTTTCGCTGAAAGCGGGCCAAAGGTAGTAAATGACAGCTTTTTTGCTATAAAAGCGGTTGGCTGTATTATCCTTTTCTTTTCCCAGGCCTGAAGGCCTGGGCTGAGAAAGTTCCGTTGATGCCTGAAGGTTTGGGCTGAAAACCCTTATTAGAGCCTGAAGGCCTGGGCTGAGAACACTCCTATGATGCTTGAATGCCTGGGCGGCGAAAGGGCAATTATTCAAAAATGTATGGCTGATGCTTTACAGTTTCTCTTTTAAAAATTGCCCGGTATAGCTCTTTTTTTCTTTGGCCAAATCTTCCGGCCGGCCTTCAAAAACCAGCTGTCCACCGGCTTTGCCCCCTTCGGGTCCCAGGTCGATCACCCAGTCGGCATTTTTGATCACTTCAACGTTGTGCTCTACAACCAATACGCTGTGCCCTTTTTCCACCAGGGCGTTGATGGCGGTAAGCAGTTTGCGGATATCATGGAAATGCAGTCCGGTGGTCGGCTCATCAAAAATGAAGAAGATATGCCCGGCGGAATTGTCGCGGATGAGAAAGGAGGCCAACTTTACGCGTTGGGCCTCGCCACCCGAGAGGGTGCTGCTCGACTGTCCGAGTTTGACATAACCCAGGCCGACGTCGTTGAGCGGCTGAATTCGTTCGACGATTTCTTTCTGACCTTTGAAAAAATCAAGCGCCTCCTCGATGCTCATTTCCAGCACATCGAAAATGTTCTGGCCTTTGTATTCCACATCGAGCACTTCCTGCTGGAAGCGCCGGCCTTTGCACTCTTCGCATTCCAGGTGCACGTCGGCCAGGAATTGCATTTCCACTACCTGCTCGCCTTCGCCTTTGCAGGCTTCGCAGCGCCCACCCTCCACGTTGAAACTGAAGTGCTTGGGCTTGAAGCCGCGAATTTTACTCAACTGTTGCCGCGAAAACAAATCCCGGATGTAGTCGTAGGCTTTCACATAGGTGACCGGATTGGAGCGACTGCTTTTGCCGATCGGGCTTTGATTGACGAATTCCACCCGGGTCACTTTTTTCACCGGGCCCTCCAACCCGTCGAACAGCCCGGTTTTTTTGGATGGTCCTTCGGGCAGGTTTTGCAGCAGTGCCGGGTAGAGGATGTCGCGCACCAGGGTCGTTTTGCCGGAACCACTCACGCCGGTCACGACGGTGAGGCAGTGCAGCGGAACGGAGACATCAATTTTTTTCAGATTGTGTTGGCGCGCGCCTTTTATGTGTAAAAATTCAGTGGTTTTGCGGCGTTGTTTGGGAACAGGTATCTCCATTTCGCCCGACATATATTTTGTTGTCAGGCTTTCCGGAGCGGCTTTCCCGATATCGGCATAGTCGCCGGCGAATACCACATGGCCGCCGTGCGTTCCGGCTTCAGGGCCCATGTCCACCAGAAAATCGGCGTTTTTGATCACTTCTTCTTCATGCTCCACCACCACGACGGTGTTGCCCAGATCGCGCAGGTCTTTGAGCACGTTCACCAGCCGGTCGGTATCGCGCGGGTGCAGGCCCACGGAGGGTTCGTCGAGCAGGTACATGGAAGCGGTGAGGTTGCTGCCGAGGGTCCGGGTAAGGTGGATGCGTTGTGTTTCACCACCGCTCAGGGTGTTGGATATGCGGCTGAGTGTGAGGTAACCCAAGCCGAGTTCGACCATGAAGCGCAACCGCCCGTGAATTTCCACCAGCAGGCGTTTGGCAATTTGCTGATCGTGTTCGCTCCAGTTGATGCTGTTGAAAAAATCGAGCACTTCATCGAGCGGTACGTCGGTCAACTCCGAAATGTTTTTTCCGGCGACCCGCACGCAAAGTGCCTCGCTGCGCAAACGTCCACCGTCACACTCGGGGCATACCGTGCGGCCCCGGTACCGCGCCAGGGTTACCCGGTTTTGAATTTTGTACGTTTTGCTTTCAATTTCCTTGAAAAAAGCATCGATACCGTCAAAATAGTTGTTGCCGGTCCAGAGTAATTTTTGTTCGGCTTTGCTGAGTTCTTCGAAGGGTTTGTGGACCGGGAAGTCGAACCGGTGTGCCTGTTGAAGAAAAAGCCGGAGCCACTCGCCGTATTTCTCGCCTTTCCAGGGTGCGATGGCGCCGTCATACACTGAAAGCGTTTTGTCGGGAACTACCTTGTCGGGGTCAATTCCCAGGATTCGACCATAACCTTCGCATTTTGGGCAGGCGCCGTAGGGGTTGTTGTAATTAAAAAGCTGCGGGGTGGGCTCGGGGAATTGAATGCCGTCGAGTTCGAAGCGGTTGTTGAATTTTACAATTTCCGATTGCTGATCCATCGGTTGGATCCAGCATTCGCCCTCACTTTCGTAAAACGCGGTATTGACCGAATCGGCCAGGCGCATCCACTCGCTTTCATCTTCGAATTGTACGCTGTACCGGTCGATCAGCACGGTCAGGTTTTTTTCGCGGAAGGTGTAGGCTTTATCCTTCACATTTACCGGCGCCTTTTGGCCGGCTTCCGGGTTTAACCATTCCTCGATACGTTGAATTTCACCTTGCCAATACACCCGCGTGTAGCCTTTTTGCAACAAAAGGTTTAGTTCCTGTTCAAGTGTGCGCTCCTTATATTTTTGCGTAAACGGAATGAGGATCAGGCCGCGACTGCCTTCGGGCTGGCTTTTCATGAAGTCGATCACATCGCTCACGGCGTGTTTTTTGACCTCTTGTCCACTGATCGGGGAGTAAAATTTGCCGACGCGGGCGTACAGCAGCCGCAGGAAATCATAAATCTCGGTCATGCTGCCTACTGTCGAACGGGCATTTCCGGTAGTTACCCGTTGTTCGATGGCGATAGCCGGGCAAATGCCGCGGATATAGTCGACGTCGGGCTTTTTCATCCGCCCGAGGAACTGACGGGCGTAGCTGGACAGGCTTTCCACATAGCGGCGCTGGCCCTCGGCATACAGCGTGTCCATCGTTATGCTGGACTTCCCGGAACCCGATACCCCGGTGACGACGACCAGTTTGTTTTTCGGTATTTGCAGGTCAACGTTTTGCAGGTTATTTACCCGGGCGCCCTTGATCGAAATATACCGGGGATCCACAAGATCCGTTTCCGGGGCAGCTGCCGCCGGTGCCGGGTTGTTTTTTACTTTAGTCATTCGCGTGGAAATAAGTGGGCAAATTTCGGGAAAAACAAACTTTTAAAAAAATTTGTTTGAAATGTTTTTTGTGGTTTGCGGGCCTGAGTGTATTATTTTTCACCACGGAGCAACGGAGGGCACGGAGTTATTGTCTCCGTGCCCTCCGTTGCTCCGTGGTAAAAAAAGTTTAGTTACAACTGGCCTCCCATAGCCCCCAGAACACGGCAAGCCAGACCAGGCCTTTTATCAAAAAAAATAAAAAGCCGGCCATGCCGAAGCGGCGGATCCACATTTTCCAGTTTCGTTTTTCCATGCTCAGAAGGAAATTTTACGGGTACAGCACCAATTTTTGGCATTCCAACAAAATAGTTAATTGTTTTGTTGGCAAAAAAATTGCGGTAGCCCTCAATCTGTTTTTAAAAAGTTGAATTAGGGATAAAAGAAGCAGAACAGGAGTCTGATAGATGGAAAAATCATTCAGATTCTATCTTTGCCTTTTCCATAATATTTAACTGTAACCGCTTTATCGCCTTTCACTGCTTATGAAAAAAACACTCGTCATTCTGGGAATCCTCGTCAGCTTCTTTACTTTTTTGTGTTTGCCTTCCGGTTGTTACTGGGATAATGAGGAAGATTTGTATGGGCCGGATACCAACACCAATTGTGATACGACAAACATGCGGTTCAGTGTGGAAATCCGGGCCATTATGGCGGAGCATTGTGACAAATGTCATATTTCGACTGCAGCAACCTACTCCGGAATTCCGTATGAAACCCATGCGCAGTTCAAAGCAGTGGCCTTAAATGGAAAATTACTCGACCGGATCAATAACCAGGCTGCCCCAATGCCTGAAACGGGCTTAATGAGCCTGTGCAACCGTCTAAAAATTGAAGCCTGGGTAAATGCCGGCTCGCCGGATAACTAAGCAATTTTTCCGGTCCGGCGCTTTTGTTCACCTGCCTAACCACCCAAAATTATGTTGAAAAAAATCTTGCTCTTCCTCGTGGTAGCCGGCGTCCTTGGCGCAGGCATCGGTTATTATATGTTCAACAAAAAAGTGCCCAGCATGGCTTCCGAGAAATCGGAAGTTGCCATTGACGCCGCGCAATTGTACCAGGAGTTTGAAACGGACGAAGCGGCTGCTTCGGCGAAATACGTGGGGAAAATTGTGGCCGTCAGCGGCGCAGTACTCGAATCATCCACGCTTGAAGACGGTACACCCAAGGTGCTACTCGATACCGGTAGCGATTTTGGTGTTTCCTGTGAATTTGATCCCAACACAAAGCACGCTAAAACAACCTTTGCGCCCGGCGAAAAACTGACGCTCAAAGGCGAATGCGCCGGAATCAACCTGGATGTGCAATTGGCGCGGTGTGTGGTGGTGGAATAGTCTACTTTTGATAACCCGCCGGCCTTCATGGCATTAATCCATAATTCTTTACCAACAAAAAACTAGTTACACAGTATGAAAAATCGGATGGTGATACTCGGTGTATTTCTGGCGTTTGGCTTCTGTGCCCAGGCCCAAAAATATTTTACCCGCGATGCCCGGGTACAGTTCAACTCGGATACCCCTGTTGAAAAAATTGAGGCGGTGAATAAGAGCGGAACTTCGGTGCTCGATACCAAAACCGGCCGCATGGACTGGAAGGTGCTCATCAAAAATTTTCTCTTTGAAAAAGCCCTGATGCAGGAGCACTTTAACGAGAATTACATGGAGTCGACCAAGTACCCCAATGCAACCTTCAAAGGCTCGATTACGAACCTGTCGGATGTCAATTTTGCCAAAGACGGTACCTACAAAGTAACCGCAAAAGGGACCATGACCATTCATGGTGTCGAACAGGAAATTAGCGTGCCGGGTACGCTGACAGTTGGTGGCGGTATGGTAAAAGTGACGGCTGATTTTGTGGTAAAACCGGCCGATTACAAAATTGATATTCCGGGGGTTGTCCGGGATAACATAGCCAAAGAAATTGCGGTGACCATTGACGCAAGCCTGAAACCAATGGGCAAATAGCACACGTATATTAATATTCAAGCCAGTACACACCCGTTATGAAAAAAATTTTACTCCTTGCCTTGTTTTTGGCAAATGCACCCTTCTTGTTTGCCCAGGATGAAGAAGACCTGCTCTCCCTGCTGGGGGAGGAAGAAGTCACCGAATATGCCACTGCCAGCTTCAAAACGAACCGCGTAGTCAATGGCCATTCCATTGAAAATACGGCTGCCGGCGTGCTCGACTTTAAAATTTCGCACCGTTTTTCGCCAGTCCGGAATGGCTTATATGATATTTTCGGGCTCGATGGCGCCACGATCCGCTTCGGTTTTGATTATGGTATTACCGACCGGCTCATGGTTGGGGTTGGGCGCAGCAGCAAAGAAAAAATTTACGATGGCTTCCTGAAATACAAGATACTCCGGCAGTCGAGCGGCAAAAAGAACATGCCGATCACCTTGTCATACCTGGTTGATGCGCAGATTAAAACGGTGGATTTTCCTGAACAGGACCGGGAAAATCTCTTTTCGTCCCGCCTGTACTACACCCACCAGCTGCTGATTGGCCGCAAGTTTAGCGAACGGCTTTCGCTTCAGCTGATGCCCACGCTGCTCCACCGCAACCTCGTAGCGGATAAAACCGAAAAAAATGACGTCCTGGCGCTTGGCGTCGCCGGTCGTGTCAAATTGTCAAAGCGGGTTACGTTTAATGCAGAATATTACTACGTACTGCCCGACCAGATCAACCCGATCTACACCAATGTGTTGTCGATCGGCTTCGATATCGAAACCGGCGGGCACGTGTTCCAGCTGCATTTCACCAACTCTTCGGATATGACCTACAAGGGTTTTATTACCGAAACGCTGGAAGACTGGTTTTATAAGTCAGGTGACGGGAAGAGCATGTCGGGTATCCGTTTCGGCTTCAATATTTCGCGGGTGTTTACCATTGTGAAACCCAAGTCGATTTATTGAGCATGGCGTGCCAGCTTACTTTTCAAATTGAACTTTTCAAATCAGGCTTTTGACTTAAAAGAATCTTCCCATTTCGGGCAATTTCATAAAAGTCAAACGTTCAATTTGGAAAGTCTAATTTGAAAAATTCAGCCCGTTGTATGTCCACAACCTGCGGTACGCCTCTTCCCGCTCCAATACCTGCCACTGCATTGAAAACGGTTCCGCATCCGGCACAGCCATCCGCACTGTGCCGGATGTGTTTTTTTTATCCTGTTCCATCAGTTTCCACAATGCCGGGAAAGCAGATTCAGGAATTTGGCGGTGCGGGAAAAATCGCAGGATCGTTTGTGCAAGTGTTGCGGTGGTATCTTCCGGGCTTTCGCAAAGCATCCCAATGGCAATGGCTTCACCGTGTGTCAGCGGTTGTTCGGTTTGCAAGAAAAAACTCTCCAGCGCATGGCCGATCGTATGGCCAAAATTCAACAAGGCCCGGATGCCGGCTTCCCGGGGATCTTCCGATACGATTTTCGTTTTTACGGCTATTGATGCTTCCAACAATTCGTCCCAAGCGGTAGCGCTGAGGGATTGGACCAGCATTGTCTGAATGCGTTGCCAAAGGGTGCGGTCGCCAATCAGTGCATGTTTGATCACTTCGGCAAAGCCGCTGCGAAGTTCCCGTTCGGGTAGTGTTTTTAAAAAAAACGGGTCAATGAAAACAGCAGCGGGATTTTGAAAAACACCCACAGCATTTTTTATGCTGTTAAAATCCACACCCAGTTTGCCGCCAATGGCGGCGTCTGTCATGGCCAGCAGGGTAGTGGGCACCTGAACGAAATCGATGCCGCGTTTATATGTTGCGGCACAAAAACCGCCCATGTCGCCTACAACACCCCCGCCCAGGTTTATGACCAGGGCTTTTCGATCGAGTCGGGCTTCGAACATGGCTTGCCAAATGGCTTCGCAGCTTTGAATAGTTTTCAGCACCTCCATGCCATGCACTTTTGTAAGCAGTGCCTGTTCCATATGTTCGCCGATAGTGTACGCGCCGGCCACTTCCACCGGGAGCAGCGACCGGCAAAGGCGATCAGTATGTACATCGGCCAGGAGAAAAACCTGCGAATAATTTCGGGTTTTCAGCCACTCGGGCAGGCTTTCTGCGAGTGCGCCTATAAATATGGGGTGGTTGGAAAACGGGACGTGCTGTGTCATGCCGGCTTAGCCAGAGTGGGCATCTGGATTTGAACGGTGGTGCCTTTATTGGGCTCACTCTGGAGGTTGAGTTTCCAGTTGTGCAACTTACAAATGGTTTTTACGTAAAACAATCCGAGACCGAATCCTTTCACATTATGCACGTTTCCGGTGGGTACGCGATAGAATTTATTGAACACATGTTTTTGATGTTCTTTGGCAATGCCAATCCCGTTGTCCCGCACGCTGAGCAAGAGATATTTGTCCTCATTTTTTAACTGAATAGAAATCTCAGGTGCGCCTTTGGAATATTTGACTCCATTGTCGACGAGGTTGTGCAGGATATTGGTCAGGTGGAGCCGGTCGGCGCGGATATGCGCATTGGTGGCATCGAGATTGAGGTTCAGGGTTCCGTTTTTTTCACCGATTTTCAGCTCCATCGAAGGCGAAATGCTCTGCAGCAATTCGGCCAGGTCAATGTCTTCAAAATTGAGTTCGATCGTGTCGCGCTCGATCTTGGCCAGTTGGAGCACTTTTTCCACCTGCGTGTTGAGCCGCATCGTCTGCTCTTTGATGATGCCCGAATAGCGGTTCAGCCGCGTGTCGGACTTGATGGTTTCGTTTTGCAAAAAAACGTCTGTGGAAATATTGATGGTCGAGATCGGCGTTTTGAACTCGTGGGTCATGTTGTTGATAAAATCGCGCTGCAACTCGGAGAGCTGTTTTTGCCGGAGGATAACAAACATGGCATAAATAAAAAAGGCCACCGTGATCAACATAAGCACAGTGAATACCACAACGATCCACATGTTGCTGAGCAGGTTGGCGCTTTTTTTGGGGAAACGCACGCCAAAGTAGTAGATAAAATCGCTGTCGTAGTGGGTCGGCAACGGCGCGTCCAGCGAAAACCCTTCCGAGCCGGCTGAGGAGGGTTTGGTATATTTGATCATGCGCCCGCTGACCATTTGGTTACTCGAGCAATCAAAAATACCGTACTGGAAATCCTCACGCATCCCCTGGTTTTCAAAGGCTTTTTGCAGGTAAAATTCCAGGGTGGCGGCGTCAAACTGGTTGTTGATGTTGATCACGTAATAGTTGGACGAAGGCTGTTCGATCAAATTTGCATCCTTCAACACAAACAACCCCACGCGGGCAAGGTCGCGGGCCGTGTCGAGCAGTGCCTGCCGCACCTTGCGGTCAAACTCCTGTTCCTGCAAATTCCAGGAACGCAGCACCCAATAGGTCTGCACCGTGAGCAGGCTCAGAATGGAGATGGCCCCCAAAACTATTACGCGGCGAATGATGGCACTGGTCATATGTATTTAGTTGTGTTGCCTGAACAACGAAACGGGCAAAGGGTTTAGCGCCCTCTGTGCTCCTCTGTCCCTCTGTGCGCCTCCGTGAAACTAAAGTGACACAGAGGCGCACAGAGGGACAGAGGTGCACAGAGGTGGCGTTATTTTTTGCAAAATTCCCAAAATTCTGCCATCGCTCGTCCGGTTTTTTCTGTTGCTTCGAACATACCCATGTGTGCGACCCCTTTGAGCAGGTGAATATCGGCAGTTTGCGGCAAGGCAGCGGCTTGTAAGGCCCGGTTTGGGGAGATGATAGGGTCCAACGCACCCAGGATGAACTGCACGGGGCAACCAGCCTTTTCGAGTGTAGCTTCGTGGTTTTCCCGTTCGAGCATGCCCTGCAGTGCTGCGATGACGCCTTGAGCGCTGCCTTGTTTGGCTTTTCCCACACGCGCCTGGAGCACTTCGGGCTGGTTTCGGGCAAATTCCGGCGCGAAAAGTCCGGCAAACAATTGTGTCACATAGGCCTCCAGTTTACCCGATTGCAGCAGGGCTATTGCGCGCCGGCGATTCTCCGCTTGCTCTGGCGTGTCGGTAAACGGATGCGAGTGCAACAGCGAAAACCCGGCCAGGCGTTCCGGGTGTTTTTGGGCAAAAGCCAATGCGGTATATCCACCCATCGAATGGCCGTAGAGGATGCAGCGGCGAATATTCAATTCGTTCAGCACTGCGCAAACAGCGTCGGCGTATTTGTCCATGCCCGGTGCGAGCGGCGGTTCTGATGCACCAAAGCCGGGTAGTTCGATGCGCAGCACCGGCTGATTTTGGAAAAACGTTAATACCGGCTCCCAAACCGATGCGTCTTCACAAAGACCGTGGAGCAACACGGCGGGTGGGCCGGGGAGTTGTAGAGCGGCAGCGTGGTAGGCGATGCTGCGGCCGTTGTTTAGGAGGGTGTTTTTCATAGACAGAAAACGCCAAAATACGCAGGAATTGCACCGCTTGTCAATTTCATGCCCAAAATGCGGGGGTTTTCCCGATTTTTACCGCAACTGCGCGTTTGGCGTACAATGTAACCGGCTATGGCACTCGAATTCCGACTCTTCAACGATATATCCCGGGCTTTCAGTCCGGAACTCCCGCGCGACCTGGGCTCCATGGACCAGCACCTGGATTTTATTTTGCCCAAAGTAATCCCCTACGGCGAAGACCTGCGCGAGGAGCATTTCTGGTTGAACAAACGCTGGAAGGAAATCCGCGACGACGAGGGATTTCATGAAGCCATCCTGCACATTTTCGGTACTGGCGGGGAGTATCTGCTCTCGCTCGACGGCAACCTGGTGAAAGGCACCTGGCGTAAGTTGGGTGAAGAAAACTCTTTGATCATCGAGGTGGCCGGGCGGAGCGAATTGTTTGACCTGCGGTTTATGAATGCCGAGTTTATTGTGCTCACCAAACACGGTGATCAGGGCCGAAAAGGGCAACGCCGATACTTTTGCCTGATCCACGAACGGGTATCGAAGACGCCCCGCGGACAGGATCTGGACTGGCGGAATGTAATGGAAAAACTATTCAACGTTTGGCGGGACAACAGTCTCGGCATTTGGGCCTGGTTGTTTTTTATTGGAGCGCTGGGACTGATCATATATTTATCTGTCAATTAAATGGAACTATTCGATTGGATTGTGCTGGTGGCCGCGCTGGCAGGAGTTGTTATTTACGGTATCCGGAAAAGCCGGAATATTTACTCCAGTGATAATTTTCTCGCCGGCAAACGGGATTTGCCCTGGTGGACGATCGGCCTGAGCGTGATGGCCACACAGGCCAGCGCCATAACTTTTCTGAGCACCCCGGGGCAGGGCTATTTCGATGGCATGCAATTCGTGCAGTTTTACTTTGGCTTGCCGATTGCCATGGTCTTTCTGGTCATTTTTATCCTGCCGGTATACTACAGCCTGAAAGTGACCACCGCCTACGAGTACCTCGAAGAGCGATTCGACTTGCGCATGCGTACGCTCACTGCGGGTTTGTTTTTGATTCAACGCGGTGTGGCAGCTTCCATCAGTATTTATGCGCCCAGCATCATTCTCTGTGCTGTATTTGGTTGGAATCTGGCACTGACCAACTTCCTGATGGCGCTTTTTGTGGTGCTGTACACGACCACCGGCGGAAGCGCGGCAGTGAGCCGAACACAGGAGTTGCAAATGACCATCATGCTGAGCGGTCTGGTGCTGGCGTTTATTCTTGTCTTGCATCAACTTCCGGAGGGGGTTGGGCTTACCGAAGCCTGGCAAATCGCCGGCGTTACCGGGAAAACCCAGGCGGTCGACTGGTCATTCGATTGGAATGACCGTTACAATTTCTGGTCGGGGGTGTTGGGGGCCACGTTTTTATTTTTGTCGTACTTCGGGACCGACCAGAGCCAGGTTGGGCGTTACTTGTCCGGCAAATCGTTGCGGGAGAGCCGGCTCGGGTTGTTGTTCAACGGCTTAATAAAAATCCCCATGCAGTTCCTGGTGCTGTCGGTAGGGGTGATGGTGTACGTTTTTTACCAGTTTAATGCGCCGCCATTGTATTTTAATCAGGTAAACCGAGCCAAAATTGATGGTACGGCACAGGAAATTCCCTTTGAACGGCTTGAAGCGCGCAACGACAGTTTGTTCATTCAAAAACAAAGCCTGCTCCAAAACCTTGCCGCCGATATGCGTGCCGGCAAAGCGGGAATACCGAACCAAACAAAGGCCCGGCTTCAGGAGATGGATCAGGAACGAAAGGCGTTGCGCACCGATGCGGAAGCGCTCGTGAAAGAAGTCAGTCCGCTTGACGATTCGAATGATAAGGATTTTGTTTTTATCAATTTTATCCTGCAGCACATACCGACCGGGCTTACCGGCTTGATGTTGGCCATGATTTTTTGTGCCTCCTGGAGTACGACAGCTTCAGAGTTGAGCGCATTGACAGCCACCTCGGTTTCGGATATTTATCGCCGTTCGATCAACCCGGGCAAAGACGATGACCACTACTTCCGGATGTCCCGCTGGTTTAATGTCGGGTGGGGGGGATTCATTGTTCTTTTTGCGACCTATGCCGATTTATTTGATAACCTGATCCAGGCTGTGAACATGATCGGTTCAATCTTTTATGGCACGATTTTGGGCGTCTTTTTTACAGCGTTTTTTTTGAAGCAGGTAAAAGGGCGGGCGGTATTTTGGGCCGCTGTGATTGCAGAAATTATCGTGATTTACATGTTCTTTTTTGTGGATAAAGACGCTTATTTATGGTATAATCCGCTTGGTTGTGGTCTGGTGATGGGGATTAGCTGGTTTATGCAACAGTTGACGAATCGGATGAACTGACGACTAAGTAACTTGAGTTTAGGATTTTATTAACGCATACCGGCGTAGTTTTTGACAGTATACCATCGTTTTAAAAATACACCGACTGTATTAACCCAAATTTTTATTCACAAAAAACATTTAATCCAATGTTGATCCTCACTTTTCTCCTATTTGTTCTTTTTGCTTTTGGAAATAAGATGCTGAAAGAAGCCTGAAAAGAACCGGCAGTAAGCCTCGCATAGAAGCATTTTTTGCCTCCCTGAATTAACCAGAAATCCCCTCCCGAAATCTTTCGGGAGGGGATTTTTTTTGTGCATCGGGGTACTGGTTGGTTATGCGATTTTAACAAGAAGTATTTGGCAAAGTCAAGAGACTTCCTGAAGAAAGTCAAAGCCGGTATAGGTCATGAAGCCGGAGCGTTTGGTTGGTATGACACCTGAGACAAAGCTGCGTGAACTAACTGAAAAAGGGCGGCCACCGAAGCAAACGTCATCCTCCTGCTCAATTTTAATTAGATCGAATGAGGCTAAAAAGAAAAGCCGCCAGAACACTTACGTGTCCAGCGGCTAATAAACCCCAAAAAACCAAATGAAAACTATTCTTAAGACGCTGAAAGTAGCGTCGTTATTGCATAACTATCGGTCAAAATTACGTCATTAAATTCAATCAAACAACTTATAAGATTAAAATTTTTGACGAAAATTTTCAATTCCAGCGACAAAAGTAAAACGTCTATTTGAGACTTTTTTGAATAACAATGTAATTGTAAAAAAAAAGTAAAAAATGTTGCTAATCAGTTGATTAACACAAGACGTTACTGGACGTGCGTTGCTCTTTTGCAACGATTACACTTGAACAGCAAATAAACTAAAAAGTTGTGGCAGTTTATAATTTTATAAAGGGCAAAGTCGAGAATTGTTGCTCTCCCCGAATCTGAAGCAGGTATTTGCCAGGGGGCAATTGATCGACGGGTAGTGAAATCTTGCTTACTGTAGGGGGGATATTGCCTGTGTGCATCTGCCCTCCCAAAGTATTATAAATGCAATATTGTATTGCATTTTCGGTTGTTCCAAACCGCTCTACATTTAGGACACCCGCAGCCGGCGAGGGATATAAATGAATTTGTCTGCTACCTTCGATCGTTACCAGCCGAAGCACGCTATAGCTCTGGCTGCCATCCCAATCCACTTGCCGCAGGCGGTAATAATTTGTCCCGGGAGACGGTTGCCGGTGCCGGAAAGTATATTGCTGCGGCAATTGGGTGGTGCCAAACCCGGCTACCTGGCCAATTGTGGCGAATTGTCTTCCGTCGGTACTATGTTCTACCGCGAAGTAGTCGTTATTGGTTTCAGTAGCCGTAGCCCAGTCGAGTTGGACTCCTTTTTCATTTTGCTTTGCTTCAAAGCGGGTAAGTTCAATTGGGAGCGAAAAGTCGGAGCCCACTGTGAAGTCATCGATGCGAAAGTTGGGAGCGGCAACATCGCAAGTCGCATTTGTAGCGGTAACATATGAAAACCGAAATCGAAGATTAGCCACATTTTCAGCACCAGATGGAAGGTCATAATAAACACTTCCCCAAGCAGTATTTGCACCGGCTGAAACATCACTGTCGATCAAATTCCAGTTGGAGCCATCACTACTCCATTCCAATGCCAATTCACGATTCCATGCATTTGTAGCTCGCCGCCCAAATCCAACCCGGATATTTGTTTTACCGATGGTATTGATAACATTAGCCACCGTTAGGGTTACAGTTGAACTGGTTGGTTGGCAATGTTGGAATATTACATTCTCTTCAGCCGATGCCTCAGGGCTGGTCGGTGAAGAAGAATAACAACAACTTTGGGCGGAAGAATTAAAAATGACAAAGACCCTGCTATCGTTTGCAGACCATCCCGCGGGGAAAAACCCATCATTAAACGTAACATTATAAAACGATTGCGCCTCTGCCAGTACGCTTATACTTGAGGCGATGACCAACAACCAAAGTTTTTGCATTTTCAGGGAGTGTTAATATTTTGAATGAACAATACAAGGGATCCTCCTGCAAATTTACCCCGCATTTGTTCAATCTTTGTCAAATAAATAAACCCAGTAAACAAAAATAATGAACACTTAAAGTTGCCTTTAATCCATACATTGAACAGCGCCCGGTATCTTGACCACTGCAAAACAAATCATTATCATACTGGATACTTATGAGGATACTTTTACTAGTGCTGATTTTCGCACTTGCCGGCCGTATGCAAGCTCAGATAAGTCGAAATGCCCACTTTATCGAACTAGGCCTTGGACTCGCCGCCACCAACTACTCCGGCGACTTGGCAGAGCCGCACCTGGAAGTAGCACAAACCCGTATCGGCGGCCAACTGTTTGTGCGGTATCAGTTGCACCCGAATTTTTTGCTCCGCGGCCAGGTTTTTGGCGGCGTTGTTGCTGGTGATGACAAGCATTCGCCGGTACATGCCGGGCGCAACTTTAAATTTTCGACCACTTTGGTGGAAGTTTCCGGTTTGCTGGAAATGGCGCTCGGAACGTATGCCTACGATCCTGTATTTAGTGCAGCCACCCTGTACATTTCGCCTTATTTGTTTGGCGGAGTTGGTGCTTGCTTTGCCCGGCCAAAAGTAACCTACTACGGTTCGGAAGCCCGGCGAGACTATTTTGTCAGGGCCCCATTGCCGGAAGGTGGTACAGGGCAAACACTCCTGGTTGCGCCTTTTGGTGTGGGTGTGCGTATGATTTCCCGCCAACAGATCAGCTTCGGACTGGAAGCCGCCGCCCGGCCTACCTTTTCCGACTTGTTCGATGGTGTAAGTCAAAACGGGAACAGTACGGAACGCGACTGGTTTTATACCGTGGGTTTTACCATGTCGTATTACCTGAACGGCCCATGGAATCCGCCATCAGCTAACTTTTAACCGGGTATTTTGCGGCAGGCAGCAGCTGCGAAACGACTTCACCAAAACCCACCCGAAACCCGTTTTTTTGTGCCCACCCGCGCATAATTACCGCGTCGCCATCTTGCAAAAATGTCCGTGTGGAGCCATCATTCAGGGATACCGGTTTTTGGCCGCCCCAGGATAATTCCAGCATCGAACCGAAACTGCCGGCCTCCGGTCCACTGATCGTACCCGACGCCATCAAATCGCCGACCTGCACATTGCAGCCATTCGACGTGTGGTGCGCCAACTGCTGGGCCATCGACCAGTACAAATACCGCATATTAGATCGGCAAACCACCGTTTCGGAGCCATTCCCCGGCCGGATGCTTACTTCCAGATCGATATCGTAATTGCGCGAACCGGTAGTTTGCAGGTAATCGAGTGGGGCCGGATTTTGTTTTGGCCCTTTGACCCGGAACGGTTTGAGCGCCTCGAGCGGAACGATCCAGGGGGACACCGATGAGCCAAAATTTTTACCTAAAAATGGCCCAAGCGGCACGTATTCCCAACGTTGAATATCACGAGCACTCCAATCGTTGAACAACAATAACCCAAAAATATACTCCTCGGCCCGCTCCGCCGGAATGGGCTCGCCCATTGCGGTGTTTTTTCCGATTACAAACGCCATTTCCAGCTCAAAATCAAGCCGTTGCGACGGTGCGAATACGGGGGTGTCCTGATCTTTGGGGAGGAGCTGTCCATAGGGGCGCCGAACCGGCGAGCCGCTCACCACAATACTCGACGATCGGCCATGGTAGCCCACCGGAATCCAACGCCAGTTGGGAAGCAGCGGGTTGTCGGGCCGGAACATTTTGCCCACGTTCGTCGCATGTTCGATGCTGCTGTAAAAGTCGGTGTAGTCGCCCACGCGAATGGGCAGGAGCATTTGCACTTTTTGTCGCTCTACCAAAATCCGTGCAGCATTTTCCGGCGCCTGCGGCAGGCACAACCAAGTCTGGATTTTTCGCCGTACGCGGTTGGTAACCGTTTTGCCTTCGGCAATAAAATCGTTGAGCACGGGCTGCTCAAACAGTTTTTTGAAATAACGCTTTTTACCCAAAAGGCCACTTTCGGCGGCAGCAGCCAAATCGACGATGTGGTCGCCAATGGCTATGCCGGCGCGGGGATGGCCATCACCAGGATCAAAAATGCCGAAAGGAAGGTTGTGAATGGAAAAATCGGAATCAGGTGCAATCGTAAGCCAAGTCTTCATGGCGGCAAAATTCGCAAATCCTTTTTGCCAAGCGAATAAACCGGAGCCTGATTTTCAGATTTTGGAAAATCCCGCTGGTTCTTTCGCCGGAACGCGGGGCCAGCGTCATTTTTTGGCTTAACTTTGCCCCGAATATTAACCTGAATATTTAAATCACTAAAATTCATTCCCGTCCTAATCATGGCAGAAAATAAGAATCAACAACCGGCAATAAATATTGAAATTTCAGAAGAAATCGCGGAGGGCATTTATTCCAACCTGGCAATCATCTCGCACTCGAATTCTGAATTTGTGGTCGATTTTATTCGACTGATGCCCAATGTGCCGAAGGCAAAAGTGAAATCCCGCATAGTGCTCACACCCCAACATGCAAAACGGCTGTTGAATGCGTTGAAAGACAATTTGCAGAAATTTGAAATGCAATTTGGAACAATCGATGAGCCGGAACATTCTCAGCTCCCGCCCATGAATTTCAACACACCGCCGGCGCAGGCATAGCGCTATTCTTTTTCAATAAAAAACTTCTGCGTTTGGTCGCTTTCGAAGGTGCTGGGGCGTACTGTTGGGCTGGTGCCTGCTTCGGCATCAAAGCGAAACGAAGTGTCGCTGTTCCATTCCAAAATACCGAACAAGGTTTTCCCGGCTAATGGTCCCGTTTCAAACCCGCTCAGGTCCAGTTCGATCGGCTGTTTTCCACAATCATAACGATACGCCATGGGAAACGTGTCGATTTTACTGCCAAAGCGAACCAACCATAGCCCATGACCGTTTTCCTGAAAATAAAACGACTGTCCTTCCCGGGTCGACCAACGGCCGCTAAGCGTACGGCAGGTGGAGTCGGTACAGCCTGTGATCGACAGTAAAATCAATAAGGTTATAGCCACGGGTGCGACTGGGATGTGGACATTACGCTGCTGCATCATGTTTTCGATTTGTACGGATACGGGTATAATGACAAAATACCGGCCTCTAAGGTGGCAAAAAACTGTTAAAATCGGGCATAAGTATTTTGCTCAGAGCAGCCCGCCGTCGGCAAAACTGAAATATCCGCGCTCGGAAACAATCAGATGGTCGAGCAAGGGGAGGTCCAGCATCTCCCCCGCTTTGCGCAGGCGGCGCGTCAGTTCAATATCGGCCTGGCTGGCTTGCAAACTCCCGGAGGGATGGTTGTGTATGGCAATCAGGGCGGCGGCGCGGGCATCCAACGCCAGTTTGAACACCATTTTTACATCAACAACGGTCCCGGCCAGCCCGCCACTGCTCAGGCGTTCACGGGCAACGACTGCATTACTTTTATTCAGCAAAAGCAGCCAAAATTCCTCATGGGACAAATCGGTGAGTAGCGGGGCTATAGCCTGGAATGCATCGCCGCTGCCGGTAATGCGCGGGCGCTCCCGCAGGTCGGACAACTGGCGTCGGCGGCCCAACTCGAGGGCCGCGGCGATACTTACGGCTTTCGCTTCGCCAATGCCTTTGAACCGACATAGTTCGGAAATCGTGCGCTTTCCCAGCTCGTGCAAGTTGTAATCGACGGTCGACAAGAGGTGTTGAGCCAGCGTCACGGCGCTTTGACCAACTGTGCCGGAACCCAGCAAAATAGCCAGCAATTCGGCATCGGAAAGGGCACTTTTTCCTTTGAGTAACATTTTTTCGCGCGGACGATCTTCCTCGGCCCAGGCGGGAATAGCGCGGTAAACAGGATCAGACATTATTGCAGATACGGTGTTGAAAGTGGTGGTTCGCAATGTGTCAGAAATTGATCCCCGCGACGAAAATACAAGCATTTTTGAGATGGTTTCGATAAAAAAATTGCCACCAGGATTACTTTTTAGGCATAAATTTGAAGTTTTAATAATCTGGCGCCACCTGCTTGTTGACAATCCCTTTTCACATCCGACTATACTTAACCAAGGTGTAAAACATATCCGTTCTATGGTATCCTCGCGCAACACTTTCCTTCTATTTGCTTTATTCCTTCTGTTTTTGGCCGGCATCAGCCACACGCTTTCTGCCCAGGAATGTACGCCCGAAACAATGGCCTCTCCACCTGTCGACGAAACCGCGATGCCCAAAAGCGCGACGGAATCGTTTGAAAATAAGTTCAGATTTAACCTGGCCTGGGGTAAAATATCAGACTCCTGCCGCGCCAACAATCCGCCGCTGCCCTTGGTGGAAGGACAGGAAAAACCGGCCCAGTGGGTGTATTTCTGGAATTTTGGTGACGGCACCTTCAGCCGCGACAGCACACCCGAACACGCTTTTCCCGTGGGTATCCACGTGGTACGGGCCGCCCTCAAACCCATCTACAGCGACGACCATGATCCCTTAGGGTATATGGTTGATACGATTGTCGTGAATGCCATAGACGCCGCTTTGGCTTACCCGGCTCGTATACCGGTCGACTCGTCCATTGCCCTGAACGTCAACTGGGCGGCTTCGCGCCCGGGGGGGCGACTGATCTTTGCGCTTACCTATAAAAAAATCCGCGAGCAGGGGGAAGCCCCGCGCACGGTGTACCTGATGTTCCCCTCAGACGAGTTTGAGTTTGTCACTATGCAAAGTGGGCCTGCTCCGAGTTCCAGTTTCTCCGAATATTTTGACGGCATCAGCCACCGGGTTTACGCCTGGGATTTTAGCCAAGTGGATAATGCAAATGATGCGACGGATGAAAACAGTGTTTTCGTCGAACTGAAAGTGCGCGATGCTGTAGCCGATCTGCTGCCGGATACGGTGCCCGAACTACTCACTTCCGTAAAAGCGATGTATAAATTACACCCTGTTCAGAAATCCGGGAAGGTGAACCTCCTGGGGGTTTCGAATGCCGACAAAACCAGTACCGGCGCCTACGTCGGCGACAGTGGTGTTGAAAACAGCAGTTTTGTCGACGGCCTCGACGAACTGACCTACCTGCCGATTTCGCTGAACTGGGCTTCCGACCCCAATGCCATGTCGGTTTACCCTGCCGTACTCGAACCTGGCGCCACCGAGGCGCAACTACACTATCGGGTCGATTTTTTCAACAGCGGCACCGCCACAGCGGATACGCTGCGCATCGATGCCACCATCGATAACAATCAACTCAACACGGGCACACTGGCAACGGTGTCCACTTTTCCGACGCCACTGGTGCAGTCGTTCCAAAGTGAAAGTACCCTGCGCTGGGCTTCCGACGACGCCAACCTGCTCTCGCTTGGCCAGGCGCAGGATGTGGGTTTCCCGGATGAAAATGCTTTTGGTTTTGTCAATTTCAATATGAAAACCAAGCCGGGGCTGGTCTTTAAAGAAGGCGACCGGATTCTTGCCCGGGCTCATATTCAGATGGAAAAAAGTGAGGTGACCACCAACGAGGCCATCGTGCGTGTGCAAAGCCTGCGGATGGCAGCGCCCTGCATGTTTGGCTTGAAGGTGTATTACAACTTCCGGTCCGACAAGGAAGCGTTCCACCGTTCCGGCTACAACCTGGCCCTTACGGCGCGCAAGGCCCTGGGCAAAATGCCCAACCCGCAGAACCGCTATTTTTTCGACCCCCGGATTCCGAAATCAATCTATCCCTTGTTTTGGTGGCAAGCCGAATTGGGCTATGGCCAAACGAATTTGCGCAACCCCGATGTGGATAGTGTCCGCCTGGGCCATATCGACCTTACCCCCGTATTGCTGCGTTTTATTGCTAAAAAACCCGAATTGCGCTTTGGCAACATCGGCGTCAAACGTGGCTGGGGCCTCTCGGCAGGGTATACCGCATCGTTCCTGTTGCACGGGAAAAACAATGGAAACAAAATTGACCTGAGCAGTTGGAGTTTTGGCCAACGGCTCGACCACTCCTTTTCCGTTTCGCTTGACCTGCTCAACCTGATCGGCCGGCCCGGCATATCCTGTGGGTTTGGCTGGCGCTGGCGCAATTCGGCAGTGACCAAACAATACGGCCTGCCCGGCGCTCCCGGCGCTGCCGACGAACGGGCCTGGTATAATCATCCTTTTGCATACGTGCATTACACGTTTTCGCAACGCTTGCGGTATGAATTGAATGGCTTCAAGTAGATCGCCGATCGCCGGGCGGAATATGCCCGAAACGAATGGTAAACCCCAACGTTAGAAAATATGAAAGCAACTTGGTTCTGTATATTTCTGATTCCGTTTTTATGGCTTGCCTGCCAATCCGAGCCGATGCCGGCCGGCAAAAAACTTGTACAGCTGAGCGCCGCTGATTCTGTCCGGATCAGTGCCTCAATCGATTCCCTGACAGCGCTGGCCGATACGGCAACTGCCGATAATAAGGCAGCATTATTGATCCGCATTGCCGATCTGCACAAATCCTTGCGCAACAAAGACGCCTGGGTGGATGCCGTGCGCGCCATATTTTCTTTTTACCATAAAAACAGGCAATACGATGACCTGTATCCCCTGCTGGATCAGGCAGTGCGGGATAGTTGGTGGGAGCCGGATTCCAAAACGGGCCAGTTGTACACTTTGCAAGGGTTTACGCTGCGCCGTTTGGGCCGGAACTATGCCGCCGGGGTTTATTATGAAAAAGCCCGCGAAATTTCCGATCGCTTCGGAGGGGTAACCCAGGCAAACCCCGCCGGCGTAATTCACAAAACGCTGGCTAATATCAAAACCCGGCTCGGCGAACATGAGGAGGCGGAAAAGCTGTTTCTCATAGCCCTTGAATTGTTGGAACAGGACACGTTGCCTGAACGTGCGGCATCCAACCGGCTTACCATGGTGGAAATTCACAACGACCTGGGCCTGGCCTATCAAACTGCGGGTGATTTGCCGAAGGCACTCGAACAATATGATGCCGGGCTGTACGCAATTGGGCAGTTGAGCAAACTCGATCCCGGAAAAGGCGCCGCCGCGGCAAACACCAAAGGCTTGTTGTTATCGAGTAAAGCCAGCGTTCTTTTTCTGAGTGGCCGGCATGCCAAAGCCGAACAGGCTGCCCGTGCCGCATTGGATTCCTATGGCCCGGATAAAAACAACTACCGGTTTAATGGCCTTACCATTTTGTCCGGTATACTGGAGCATTCCGGTAATCTGCCGGCGGCTAAAAAATATCGCGACGAAGCCCTTGCCCTTGCCGGCAAAGGTGGGGTGGAGCAGCGTGAAGTTGCCAAACTGTTGATCGAAATGGGCTGGAGTGCGTACCGCAGCCGCGATTTCCTGGCGGCCACCCAATTTGCACAACAAGCGCTAAACCGGATTTATGCTAAAATTTCGCCCGACGATGTGCACCAAAACCCCGACCCCGCACTGCTGGATCCCGACCCGGAAAATGCCATCGCCGAGGCACTCGACCTGAAAGGCGAAGCCTTCTGGCAACAATACCGCACGCAGCCTTCCGACGGTGTGCTGCAGCTGGCCGACAGCACTACCGCACTGGCCATTCAAATGATGGAAAACCTGCGCGATGTCGCCGTGTACGAATCATCCAAACTCCATTCGTCGCAGCAAAGCAGGCGCCTGTTCAGCCGCATGATGGCTATTTTATTTGCGCAACAGAAACACGGCGGCCAAGCCGTAGCAGCCCGGGCGTTTACCTATGCGGAAAAAAACAAGGCTGTGTTGCTTCAGCAAAAAATAGCTGCCGATGCTGCCATGCGGGGCGCCGGAGTCGCTGATTCATTGATCCAGCAGGAGCGTGATTTTAAAGAGCGCCGGGCTTTTTTGCAAAATGCCCTTTTTGAAGAACAAATCGCAGAAGGCAGCCCCGACGAGAAGGCAATTGATGCATTGAAACGGCAACTTTACGCGGTGGAGCAAGACCTCCGACAGTTGCAAGCCGGCATTGCCGGTGCTTACCACATCGAACCAACTACCGGGCATACCCAAACTGCCACGGTGGATGCTGTGCGCCAAAAATTGCTTCGAAAAGACGAGCTGTGGGTCGATTATTACACTGATCCTGACAGTAGCCTGGTTTATATGATTGCGGTATCCCACGATGCGCTTCAATTTGTGCGCAAACCGTACCGGGAAACCGCTGTTCGCGATTTTATCGGCTTGTTCAACAACGCCATTCAGGCGGAAAACAAAGCCGGTGACCCTGCGCTTTTTTCCAAATTTGTGCAGGCTGCCCGGAATCTGTACGACGATTTACTGGCGCCGGTTTTGCCACAAACGCCGCCCAAACGAATCACGCTGGTGGCCGATGGCGCCCTGGCGTTGCTACCCTTCGATGTGTTGCTGTGCAAGCCGGTCGATGTTGGGGCAGGCGTCAATTACGCAGCGCTTCCCTACCTGGTAACCACCAGCCAAACGCGCCTGGCGGCTTCGGCATCGCTCGATTTATTTTATACCCGGCAGGGACAGCCGGAGCGCCGGGGTTCGTATGCCGGCTTTGCTCCGGATTATTCGGGCAGCGTATTGGGGCAGGTTGTTTCGGGCTCCGGTGTCGTGCAGTCGGCTGCTACAGCCTTCAAGGGAAAAGCGTTTCTGGGGCGCGATGCCAGCCTCGATGCGTTCCTGAAAGAAGCCGCTGGCTATGCGATCATTCATTTTCACGGCCATGCCGAAGCCTCCGACTCCTTCCCCGATCACTCCTGGATGGCGTTCACAGCCGGCCGGCCGATTGCCGGTGTCATGTTGCCGCAGGGGCAGGTAAGCACCCTGGGTTCCGGGCCGCGGCGCTTGCCTGCAGCCGAATTAGCGCACTGCTTGTTTGCGCACCAGGTGTATCATGCCCGGCTCGATGCCGATTTGGTATTGCTCAGCGCTTGTCAGACGGGTTTGGGTAAAATTGCCCCGGGCGAAGGCACACTGAGCCTGTCACGGGCATTTCAGGCCGCAGGCTGCCCGGCCACCGTGATGAGCCTTTGGGAAGTGCGCGACGATGCCACCGCCGAACTGATGCAGGTGTTTTTGGAAAATATCCGACACGGGCAGGAGAAAGACGAGGCGCTCACGAATGCCAAACGCAGCTACCTGCAAACTACCGGTGATGCCTTCCCCTACTATTGGGCCGGTTTTGTGCTCACAGGGAAAGCAAGCCCGGTGCAACTGCCCGGCGCCTGGTGGCAAGGACCTGCAGGCTGGGTGTTGTTGCTCGTGGTCCTGCTTTTGGTTGCACTTTTTTTTCGCTCGCGGGTTAAATGAAAAATTTCACCGTAAAAAGGAATCCTACGAATCAGGGGTTGAAATAAGCCGCCAAAGCCCGTAGGGCTGTCATTTTAGTAAAAATTGATGACCGTAGAAATAAAAGCGCCGTAGGTGCGACATTATAATGTCACGCCTACGGCGTTTGGATAACCACATGGCAACCATTTTCTACAATAATGGCAGCCCTACGGGCTTTATTCGAAGGTGGCATTGCCAATTTAGCCCCTGATTTGCAGGATCCCTGTTTACCATACAAGCAACTATTGCGAATCATTCATCTGGTTGGTCATCAACTTTTTACAAACAGCCCGCTCCAAACCAACTTGCCATTTTTCAGCAGCCTGAACGTATACGTCCCGGGTGGCAGGCTCCCTGTTTCGATTCGGGTCATACCCCCGGATGGTTGCACTGGCGGCAGGGCAGTTTTCCCAAGCATGTCCGTCACCCTTATCCGGTATTCGCTATATCCGCTAAGCCCGGGGGCATGCAGGAAAACATAAGCCCCGCCGGGGTTTGGAAACAGGTTTACCGCCAAACTGAAACCCGCTTGTGAAGTCCCCACGATCATTTGCAATTCAAATACTTCGGAGCAGCCAAGCGCATCGGTAACGGTGACGGTGTAGGTCCCCGGGCTCAGGCCATCTGCCGTTGCGCTCATTTCGCCAGTATTCCACAAAAACGAATAGTCCGGGAAGCCACCTTGCGGCGTCACGGTGATGGCGCCGGTGCCCATGCCGGTATCCGGGATGATCAGCACGTCCTGCAATTCAATTGGATCGAAAATAGCAACCCGGAGAGCTACCAGGCTGTCGCAACCAACTGCGCTAGTTAGCAGCACATCGTAGTCGCCCGATTGACTGACCACGGTGCCATCTGCCAAAGTGTACGTTTGGCCCGAACAAAGGCGTACGGTATCGGCAGTTTGTGGTGTGGGGTAAGCGTTCACCGGGAAGTTGTAAAACGTGAGCATGCCGATCCCGTTGGCGTTTTTCACAGGCGCCTCGCTGCCTTCCGGGTGCGAACGGTAACTCAGCCCGGTAAATCCCGCCCCCGGCTCGGTCGATAACTGGAGGACCACGGTATTCCCCTGAATTGCGCCGCCGACGACAGTTATCGCCGTATCCCCCTCCAACCAGAAATCGCTTTCCCAGCCGGGTGTCCAGAAATACGAATCGGCTTCCTGCCGCAGTTGCAAGGTGATTTCTTTGCGGTCGCAATTCGAAAACCGCAGCGCGTCTACTGTGGGTGGGTAAATATTTTCGGTATTCGAGACGCTGTACAGATCGTGTGCCACCAGGCGGTAAATATCGTGTCCGGCGCGCTCGTAGCCATTGGCGTAGTGGTAATGGAGTCCGTCGTGGTTCATTCCGGTGGAAGACATGATTTGCCAACCGGGCAGGGTTTCGGCGATCTGACGATGGGCCTCTTCGATTTGCAGGCAGCTGTGCAAGGTTGCGCCAAAATTGAACCAGCCGGGCCTGATCTGGAACAGGTAGCGGCGCTCCAGGGTGGGAAAGTCGGCGCGCCAGGCATTGTCCAGGGTTTCAAATTTTTGAAAATAATCCGGCCCGACATTGGGATTCTGGGAAAGCGCATTCGACTCCCCCTGAAACATAAAAATACCCCGCAGGTGATCGATCAAGCCGGAGCGTTGCACCCGCTGCAAAAACTTGCCGTACACCCTGGCCGTATCGGCATGGTTGTTTGGGTTGGGAAGCATGGTTTCGATGAATATTCCGCCGATTCCGCCGTTGAGGATGGCCACCGGAACGCCCAGTTTTTCAACAAGATCATTTGCCAAAACAATACCCCACTGGCCGCTGATATTGTCGGCGTAAGGCTCCAGCATACCGGCTTCCTTGCGCCAGGTGTACAGTGTATCGTTGTCGAACTTCAGGCCGAAGGTGCGGGCAAAGGGCACTTTATTATATTTATAGGCGTGTTCGGTGATGCCAAAACTGACCTGCGCAAGGGCGTTCGATTGTCCCTGAATGAGATAGGCGTCGCCGGCCACGACGTCGCAAACTTCGAGTTCCA
The DNA here is from genome assembly GCA_020636075.1 of Lewinellaceae bacterium. Classification (GTDB taxonomy): domain Bacteria; phylum Bacteroidota; class Bacteroidia; order Chitinophagales; family Saprospiraceae; genus M3007. Next base: position 85,169 of record JACJYO010000009.1, read on the forward strand.
GGTTGGCCGATTGGTTTTTTATCCCGTACAATTGAAAATCATAACCAGCCAGCTCCGCGGTGATCTGCGGCTCAAAAGCAAAGTCCTGGGGCGTGTTGTCATAAAGTGTTTGTTGCAATAGGCCGTCGCGCAGCACATCCAGGCGGAGTTGGTCGTAGGCATTGGGGTCGGAAAGGGCGCCTTTGATCGGAACGGTCCCTTTGTTGGTGATCAGGTCGCGCGGAAGCAGTTGGAAGTGCTCAGGGCTTGTTTCAAAAACTGTTTTCGCGCCCGGGAAGCGCCGTTTGAAAAAATGGAAATTGTAGACCGGCGAAAAAACGACCCGGGAGTAATACGCAAACATGCTGCCATCGGCCGATAAGGGCAGTGCGTTCACCATGCCGTGCGCAAACAGGTAATCGTCGCGGAAGTACTCGTCTTTTACCGTGAATTGTTCATCGAGCAAAAACACCCAGTCGCGCCGGTTCCAAAACGAATCGCGCGGCTCGCCGTAAATACCGCTTACCATGTAACCCTGGTCCAGCAAGGCGATGGATTTACCGTTGTCGACTGCGGCGCTTCCATAGGTTTTTTCGGTATTCAGACTGCCGGTTGCTTCGTCAAATTCCGCCAGAAACACCTCGCGTTTGACCAGGCTGTCTACTTCGCGGTCGCCCAGGGCGATCAACCGGCCGTCGTGGGCCTGTACCATATCGTTGAACACACTGTTGGCGTAGGGCGAGGTGTATTTCCATAGTAAATTCCCTGTAGCGTCGGTCCGGAACACCTGCGCCCGCACTGAGGCTCCGAGCCCCCAGCCTGCAATGGCAAAACCGCCGTCTGCCGTTTGCACCAGTGCATTCCCGATATCGTAGGGCAGGGCGTGGAACTCCTTCCAAAAATCAGGCTCGAATTGTTCGTCAACGACCGTCAAAAAGGCATCGGAGAGGGCGTTGGTGTTCGTATGAATGGCCTGGCCGGTAAGGGCAATTTTTTGGTTGGCGGTCAGGATCAAATCATTGCCAAAGGCATTCAGGCCGGCATGCCCGAGCAGCGTATCGCGCAGGATCTGCCCGTCGGCGCTGGTTTTCAGCAACAGGGCTTTGAAGCTGCTGTCGCCCGGGGCGCAATTTTCACAACTGCCAACAGCCACAATCGCACCGGAGGGCAACTCGATGGCACTGTTCAGGTACATATTGTCCCCGTAGGGGTATTGCCGCGCCCACAAGGTTTGGCCGCAGCTGCTGATTCTGAGGAGATAGCCTTGCACGTCGTAATTGCCGGCCAGGAGAAAACCGCCGTCGCGCAGGGCGATCATCCGGCGGGGTACGATTTTGCCGTTTGTGCTGTCTTCGCTGGTAAGCAGCAGGTCGACGGGGTTGGTATTTTGTGCGAAGCACCAGGTTTGAAGGAAGAGGGGAATAAGCAATTTCCAGGTACTGCAGATTATCTTTTTCATGTTGAATTTTGGTTTGCGTGTTGGTTAAACTGCTTAAGTTTTGATCAGGCGTGGGTAATGGATTTCCCCCGGAAAAAATTGGAGGCGGGCAGGATATTGTCGGCGTGACTCGAAGTCACGCCGACAATGCGCGCGGCAGGATGGTCAAAATACTCAATTGCCGGTTTTACCGGTTACGCTCCCTTGTTTTTTGCCAAAACGGAATGGCTACGCTCAAGCCGATGTTGTACACCTTTTGATTGGTATTTGAAAAACCCAATTGCCCGAAGGCTGTAACCCGGTCGATGGTGGCATGTATGCTGAGTCGGTGGATGTCGCTCAGATACAGGTACCCGACCGGTGGATCGGAGATGTTGCCGGTTACGCTCTCGTAGCTGTACCGAAAACCCAGGCTGCGTTTTGCCGCAGGCGAAAACCGGATCTCGGCGTTGAGGCCGCCAGTTACACCGTCGGTGCCCAGGGTGAACACGTCGGTGAACAGGTCTTCAAAGGTTTCGCCGCTGGCCTCTTCCAGGGCGCCTGATTGCCCGAAAAAAGCTTCGGAAACACCAAGCAGCAAATCTGTTTTTTCATTCAAAGGAATACGCCCGCCGAGTTCCAGTCGCATGCCGAAACCGTTGAATCCATACGACGATTTGGGTAGGGTGGCTGGGGTGCTGCCGGCTTTGGTTTTGTAACTGCCCCCATATCCGAACAAGCCGCCGCTGAGGTAAAAGTGTTTCCACATGAAGGATACGTGGCTGGCCAATTCGAAGGAGCTATTCTTTTCTCCTTCATAATATACGTGGCCTTTGTTGACCGAACCGGAGAAGTACAGGGCGCCGGCTGTTTTGCCTTCATACGTGGGTTTGGCCATGTAGGCGCCGGCGTTGCCGAGATAGGCAGGTCCGTGGGAGGCGCAGCCCTGGGCGAAAATGATAGCAAAGAGGATGGGGTAGAGCGGGAAGGACGGATTGGTTTTCATACGTTGTATTTTGGTTAGGAAAAAACTCATGCAATTGCTGTTTGCAAACAGTTGAGGTTATCTTCCAATACAAAAGTGCATGCATTGCCGATCTGTGAAAACCCCGAAACCGGTGATTTTCCCAAATCCCTGAAATGGATGAGCCCTCTGCAGCAGGGCGTTCCTGATCCCTGAATTCAGGGGGAAACGATGTATTGATCTTGAAATCCGTAAAATTTATGCTAACCTTGCAGAGAATTCCCTTCTCTCCCCCCATTTTTTCTTATCAAATGATCCAATGTTCACACAAGCACTGACCAACCCGAGAGGTATCAACGCCCAGGCGGCCTGGGATGCCCACTTTCAAGCTGCGCTGACAACCCTGCAGGCGGCAAATCCCGATGCGCTGGAGCAGGCCTTTGCGACCAGTATCACCGAATGGGAAACAGGTAGTGGCGGCCTGGCCACCGACCCTTCGTACCAGGCCATGGAGCGCTACTGCATCCGCCAAAACTATCTTTGGCAGATCTATGCCACAATCGAACAACTGGGGAAAGGCGATACCGTTAGCCGCACGATTTTCAATCGGGCTAAAGATGTTTTGGAAGAAACCCCGCCGGCTGCACAACCCGCCGACCAAAGTTTTCTGCAAGGCGACAACCTGATCCGTCGCACCCTGGAACACTTGCGGCAGGTGGCCCTATTCTACCCTGCTGCAATTCGGGCTGCCGGCGGTCTGGAAAGCGCCCAATTACCACTCGAACCGTCTCCGGGATTTCAGGCACTGACGCTTTTGGCGCCGGATGCCGACCCGGCGCAGGCCGAAAAAACGCTTCAACGGCTTTGGGCCGACAACGAGCGCGTGCGGGCCCTCCTGCTGGGCGCCGATGCTACCGCCGATAGCGCCGACATTCTGGACAACTGCATTTTCGATCCCGGTGCAGGGCTGGCTACCGGTCATGCACTTTGGGTGAAAAGTCATACCCTGCTCCGGTCTTCCATTTCAACCTGGCTTGGTGCGCAGATTCCCCATGATTATGCGACGGTGCGCTGCATTTTCATGTCGCCGCTGGGGAAGCCCAGTGGCCTGCTGAACCTGACCGACCCCTTTGATTTTACATCAGTTAGTTTAAAAATAGTGCAGGCTGCCCAGGCAGATGATGGAGGGAATAGTTGACGACTCAATTCGTTTTTGCTTTTTCAGTGTAATAATTATGTTTAATCTTTTCTGTGGTATTCCGCTTTGTGTCAACCCCACCCCCATCCCCTCCCCCCTAGGGAGGGGGGCTTGCTCTCACCCTAATTTTAGATTGAAATGAGGGCAGACACCCCTCCCCAGGGGGGAGGGGATGGGGGTGGGGTTGACTCGAGCCATGCCAAAATCCAGTCCCTAAGCCCAAAATTTACTCCACCCACCGCTGAATCCATTTTTTATGAAAAAGGCCATCCGTTTTTGCCTGCATATCGCCAGCTTGTTTTTTGTAACAAGCGCGAGCGCTCAAATTTTACAAATTCAGGAAATTCCCCGCACGCAGCGCGATACAGTTCCCGTGGATGCTGTCGGTTTGCCCATTGTGGATATCAACAGTCAGCTGGCGATACGGCCCAATATTGTTGCTATTCGCGCGGCAGGCCGCGCACAATTTCCGCAGTATTTTCAACAGGATATTTTGACGGAAAAAGCCGCGCGCATCAATGATGCGCTGGCAAATCAAGACCGTATTTTAACCCTGACCAAACAAATGCTTTCCGGCCTGGATGTGCAAAAAGACCTGCTGAAAGAAGTGGAGGCTTACCTCCAGCGGGTGGCTGCCGATACCCTGCTTTCCGACGATTTTAATGTGTACACCGGCGAGTATTTCCAGCAGTTTCGCGGGGTACCCCGGGAGCAACGCCCCGATCGTTTTGTGTACAGCATCGAGCGCTTCAACGAACAGCTGGAAAAAATTGCCACCGATTTGCGCATTCTCAAACGCAGCAGCCAGATCGAGTTCAGCGTTGCGACCTGGCTGCGCGACCCTGCCGGTAGTACGCGCGTACACGTGGAAAATTTCGACACCTTTGAAAACGGGGAGTTTTTCTCTGTACCCCGCTGGGTGACTACGCTTTCGGCTAATGACCGCCAGCAACTGCACCAGTACGGCCAACTGGCCCAAGGGCTCAACGAAGACGCATCCCAGGTGCTGGAAGCTTACAAAAATAAAATCATCGAGAGCTTTCCGTCGATCGACTGTGTGCAGACTATCCCGGCTGAAATGGACAGCGCCCTGCAGTCGGCAACCACCGACCTGCGCATTGTGCTGAACCAGTTTAAGGAAGGCGCTACTGACCAGGTAATTCCAACATTTGCAACATTGCGGTCGGAGCTGCTGAACTGGCCGGCCACCCAAACACCCAATTGGAAGGGACGGCTGACTACGATGCTCGACCGCTTGAAAACTGTGTCGGATGGTTTTCAGGCATCCGTTGGCGATTCTGTCCTGCAGGCAAACCTGCATCTGATGAACGTACACGGCTGCCTGCAGCAAACCTTGGCCGATATCCAGCGCATCCAGGATTTGGTGCAAAAATTCCCCTATACCTACCTGCACAAATTGCGGCAAAACTCTGAGGAATTGGCCGAGGAAATCCGGGCCTTCCGGCTTGACGAAATCCCGCCGCTGGGCCTCATCGACCTGGAATACACCGGGCAACGCCGTTCCGGTGACGAGCTGCTCATCAAGGCCGTGTTCCGGCTGCCCAACGACACTACGGAAAAGAAATCTACCGGCCATGCCATCGAAGCCCGGCGCATAAAAATGGTGCTGATCGGGGCGCACTCCGTCACCAAGATCGGCCTGATTATGGCCAACTCATACACCCTGGATTCGCCGCCGGACACGCCCGAATTTCGCTTCGCCCCTTCGGCGGCGCTGTTGCTCAAGTTTGGCAGCCGCAAGTCGCACTTTTACAACGATTTCCTCGATCTGGGCATCGGTTTGAACTCCGCCGCACCGGATTTTGACCTCGACGGCACGCCGGAATTTTCGGTAGGCCTGATCGGAACCGTTTTCCGGGATATCATTTCCGTAGGCTGGAACTGGAATTTCGGCCTCGACAAGCCCAATTATTTTATCGGCATTCATCTGCCGTTCAACCTGCCGGGTGTGCCGGTGAATACGATTCAGCGCAATCAGTTGCCGGAAGACTAGGGGGTTGGTTATTGGCTGTTGGCCTTTGGTTGTTACCAGCGTTTTGCAGTTTCACTTTTTGAATGCAGCCAAAAAGCAACGGCCAATAGCCAAATGCTAAAAGCCAATAGCCAGTAGTGCGGGTTTTTCTACTTTTGCGAGACTTTTCCGTTAACGGCTGGATACTGCTACCCACAGCCAACAGCAACCGCATAGATGAATCTTACCGCCCTCTCGATCCGCCGCCCGTCGCTCATCATCGTCGTATTTGCCGTGCTGACCTTCATGGGTGTAGCCAGTTACTTCAGTTTGCCGATTGAGTTGGTGCCCAAATTTGACCCGCCGGTGGTGACCATCATGACCGTTTACCCGGGCGCGTCGCCGGCGGAGGTGGAAAATGCCGTGGCCAAGCCTATCGAGGACGTGATTTCTTCGCTGGAAGGTATCGATCAGATTCAGATCGGGTCGAATGAAAACATCTGTTTTGTGGCGCTGGAAACACACCAGGATGTCGACATCGACAAAACGGTGCAGGAGTTGCAGCGCAAGATCAACCAGATTTTGCCCACCTTTCCAAAGGAAGTGCGGGCGCCGGTGATCAACAAGTTTGCCCTGTCCGAATTGCCTATCCTCCGGCTGGCTGCACGGGCCAATGTGGCGGGCTCCCAGTTTTACGATCTGGTAAACAACCGGGTGTTGCCTGAAATTGCACAGGTGAAAGGCGTGGCACAAGTCAGCATTTTGGGGGGTGAAGAGCGCGAAATCAAGATCAACATCAGCAGTGCCCGGCTGGAGCAGTACGGCTTGTCGCTGCTCCAGGTCACACAGGCCGTGCAAGCGGCTAACCTCGACTTCCCGACCGGAAAGGTGACAGGTTCAGAGACACAAATTCGTATCCGCCTGGCCGGAAAATTTCTGACGCTCGATGATATCCGGAACCTGGTGGTCGGCAAGTCGCGCTTCGGCTCCTCTATTTTTATAAAAGATATCGCCGAAGTGCAAGACGGGGTGAAAGATCCCGAAATCCTGTGCCGCTCCAACGGCCAGCCGGTGGTGGGCCTCGAAATCCGCAAGCAAAGCGATGCGAATGCCGTGGAAATGGCCGACCAGGTGCTTGAAAAGCTATCGGCGCTGGAAAAAAGTTACAGCGCCGAGGGGTTGAATTTTCACGTGGTTGCCAACACCAGCACATTCACCCGGCAAGCCACGGATGCCGTGGTGCACGACTTGTTTATCGCCGTCATTCTGGTGGCCCTGGTCATGCTCCTGTTTTTGCACAGCCTGCGCAATGCCGCCATTGTGCTGATCTCCATTCCGACCTCTATCGTCAGCACGTTTGTGATGATGAAAGTGATGGGCTATTCGCTCAACCTCATGTCCTTGCTGGGGCTTTCCCTGGCGATCGGTATTCTGGTCGACGACGCCATTGTGGTCATTGAAAATATTTACCGACACCTGGAAATGGGCAAAAACCGGGTGCAGGCCTCCTACGACGGGCGGCAGGAAATCGGCTTTACAGCCATCAGCATTACACTGGTCGATGTGGTGGTTTTTCTGCCGATCATTTTTACCATCGGTATGGTGCCCAATTTGCTGCGGCAGTTTTGTATGACGGTGCTGGTGTCTACCCTGATGTCGTTGCTCGTGTCGTTTACGCTGGTGCCCTGGCTGACCTCCCGCGTGGCTAAAGTGCACCGGTTTAAAGGCGGGAACATGGCCGGACGGCTGATACTTCGGTTTGAGGTTTTTCTGGACTGGCTGTCCGACGGTTTTGTAACCGGTTTGCGCTGGGTATTACAAAGTTGGAAGACAAAAGCCCTCACTTTGATTGCAGTTGCTGTGCTTACGTTTGGTTCTGTTTTGCTGATTACGGAGGGCTTTATTGGAAATGCTTTTATCGATCCCGGTGAGCGTGGCGAATTTTTAATGGAAATTCAATTGCCGAAAAACGCCTCCTTGCTGCAAACCGATGCCGTGACCAAGCAGGTGGAAAACTGGCTGCGCAAACAACCGGATGTGGTCAATTCATTTACCACCGTTGGCACCACCGGAAAATCATTTGGCCTGAACGCGCCGTATGTCGCCGAAATCCTGGTGGTGCTCACCCCTTTTCACAACCCGCGCGAGGTGTCGACCGACATTTTTGCCCGCCAGGCCAAAGTGGAGCTGGAAGAACGTATTGCCGGCGCCCGGATCAGCGTATCGCCCATCGATATTTTGGGCCTGTCGTTTTCGCCGATTGAAGTGCGCCTGAACGGCCCCGATCTCGACAGCATCATCGCCATGTCGGATACCATTCAGAAAGTGATGGCTTCGGTACCGGGCTGCGTGGAGATCACGCCAAGTGTGGAAGCCGGTAACCCGGAAGTTCAGGTAGAAGTGAACCGCCAGCGCATGGCCGACTACGGCCTGACCATGGCTCAGGTTGGCCTTACCCTGCAAACGGCCTTCAGCGGAAACTCCGATGCCCGTTTTCGCGATGGTGATTTTGAATACCCGATTCGCATTGCGCTTGATGCCTTTGACCGGCGCAGCGCCGAAGATATTCGCAATATTTCTTTTGTAAATCCGCTAGGGAGCACTGTTTACCTGAAACAATTCGCCGAAGTGCGGGAGAGTTCGGCGCCTACGCGGCTGGAACGCCGCGACCGCCTGCCCTCCGTGCAGTTCTCCGCGCAGGTGATCGGCCGCCCTACGGGGACGGTTGCCCGCCAGGTGAAAGCCGAACTCGACAAGTTGCGCTTGCCCACGGGCTCCCATTTTCGCTATGGCGGTGATTTGCGCCGACAAGAGCAGGGGATCGGCAGCATGGGTTTTGCCTTGTGGACCTCCCTGGTGCTGGTTTATCTGATCATGGTAGCGCTGTATGACAACTGGATGTATCCGTTTGTGGTGTTGCTTTCCATTCCGCTTTCAGTCATCGGCGCTTTTCTGGCCCTGGCACTGGCCGGTCAAAACCTGACGGTGTTTACCGGTCTGGGTTTACTCATGCTGATCGGTTTGGTGGGGAAAAATGCCATCCTGGTCGTCGACTTTGCCAATCATCTCAAACAACAGGGCGCCACCCTGACCCAGGCCTTGTTGCAAGCCACCAAAATGCGTTTCCGGCCGGTGCTTATGACGAACATTGCCATGGTGATCGGATTGTTGCCGCTGGCGCTGTCGACCAACGTGGGTTCGGCCTGGAAAGTTGGCCTCGCCTGGGCGGTGATCGGCGGCTTGTCGTCGTCGATGTTCCTTTCGCTGATTTTCGTGCCGGTGGTGTACAGTTTGTTCGACCGTTTGCTGGCGCGTTTTGGTTTGGATAAGAAACGGGTGGTTGAGTTTGTGGAGTAAAAATCCGCTAGTTTAGCCGTTAAAAAACTGCCCATGTTTATCCAGAAGAACTTTACCCTTAAAACCATCATGAATTTTGCCGGCTTCCACCTGATATGGCTGATTGCCTGGGCTGTGTTGGTTACGCTTCTGCACGAGTTCACCCATACGGAATGGTTGCATATTCCCTGGCTGCCCCTGTCCATCATCGCTACGGCAGTTGCTTTTTATATCGGTTTCAAAAATAACAGCGCGTACGACCGGCTTTGGGAGGCCCGGAAAATTTGGGGCGCTATCGTAAACAGCAGCCGCATGTGGGGGTCCAATGTGAAAAATTATGTAACCAATCAGTTTAATGATGCCACACCGGTTTCGGATCAGGAACTCAAAGCCATACATCAAAATCTGTTGTATCGGCATATTGCCTGGCTGTACACCTTGCGCAGCCAGCTCCTCATCCCGGCGCCCTGGGAGCATATCAGCCAAAGCAAGCATATTCGCCAACAAACAGAACGGCGGCGCAAGCGATTCGGGATTGGCTTGTTCGACGACGGCCTGATCGAAGACCAACTCAGCGCCCTGCTCGGCAATCAGGAAATGGATGCGGTCATCAATTATCAAAATACTGCTACGCAGCTGATTGACCGGCAAGGCCAGGTCCTGCGCGAACTGCGGGCAAAGAACCTGATCGACGATTTCCGGCACATGGAGCTTCAAAAAATTCTCAACGATTTTTACACGCAGCAGGGTCAATGCGAGCGTATCAAAAAATTTCCATTTCCCCGGCAATACGGCGGCGTAAGTGTCATTTTTGTCGGTGTCTTTATTTTTTTATTGCCCTTCGGACTGGTTTCAGAATTTGAAAAAATCGGCGCATACGGTGCCTGGCTTTCCGTGCCTTTTACGGCGCTTATCAGCTGGATTTATCTGGTCATGGAGTTGGTCGGCGATTACAGCGAAAACCCTTTTGAAGGCATGGGCAATGATATTCCAATGCTGGCGCTTTGCCGAACGATCGAGATCGATCTGCGTGAAATGCTGGGTGAAACGGAATTACCACCGGCGATTGAAGCGAAGAATGGGGTGTTGATGTAGTGCGGTGCAATTTGTCCGGGTTTTCGGCTCAGCATGAAAACCTGGACAAGCGAAATTACAGATCGTGTTTGCTTCAACGCCGTGTTTAATTTATTGCCAGGGGTGGGCCAACTACCTTCATATCGTGATTGGCAAAAGTTTCAGCAATTTCGGCCTTGGAGGGAGGTGTCGTCCAGCTGTCTGTTACGCTGAAAAAATGCTCCATTTTCCCGGCAGGCTGGTATGATACAATCATTTTGCCCTTTTCACTCAATTGAACAAAGGCATGCTGGACATTTCGGGGCAGAAAAATGGTATCACCTGCCTTAAGTGTATACCTGTCATTGCCAACCTGGAACAAATAGTCCCCATCCACAACATAAAACCATTCATCCTGATTTGGATGAATATGCAAGGGCGGGCCACCTTTTGGTGTGAGCCCTGTTTGTTCAAAAACAGCCAGATCACCACCTGTATCGGAAGCGGAAATTTTTAAATCCAGTATATTTAATGTAACCCCTTTCATAGAATAGTGTTTGCCAAACCGGGTGGCACCGGCATCTACCTTGAATCCGGTACTTGCTCTTTCCTGCAATCTTTTTTTTAGATTGGAACATGCAGTCAGAAAGACGGTAGCAAAACCACTGAGCAAGAAAATTCTTCGTTTCATGAATGGTGTTTTTAGTCAAAATAATCGATGGGTAATCTACGGCATATTTGAAGGCATGTGCCACCTTTGTGCAGGTATACTTTTTTGTTTGTACTGAAATTTTTAGAATGAAATCACGTGTCAAAATATTCCTCTTCCTGGTAGTCACTTTTTCAGCCGTCGGTTGCGACCGCGTCACAAAAAACCTGGCCAAGGAGCACCTGGCTTTTCAGGAGCCCAAATCGTACTTCGACGATTTCTTCCGGCTGGAGTATGCCGAGAACACCGGGGCTGCCATGAGTTTTGGCGCACACTGGCCAGATGCTACACGGTTTTGGTTGTTTCTGATATTGCCGGTGATGACCCTGCTATTGCTGCTGGCCTACTCGATATTGAACGCAACCCGGCTCAGCCGCATTCAAATGCTCGCGCTGGCGCTGATCTTTTCCGGAGGGCTGGGCAATCTGACCGACCGGTTTTTGTACGATAGTCGTGTACCCGACTTCATGATCCTGGGGTCCGGTAATTTGCGCACAGGTATATTCAATGTGGCTGATGTGTGGATCACCGCGGGCGTGCTCGTGTTGTCGGCGCTTGCTCTTTTGGGAAAAAGCAGGGCCGGTTGATCGCCATTAATGCGTGTTCTATCGAAAAATTGCTGACTCGCTCAACGGTGTAGGGGATGGAGTTGTTTCTTAGCAACCCCTTTCGAACCTACCCACGCCCGATGCTCTCAGCCCTACGTCCTTAGCCCTCAGCGCTTATGTCTTTTATTTTAAAAATGGCCTGGCGCGATAGCCGCCGCAATCGCGCCCGCCTGCTCCTTTTTATTTCGGCCATTGTAGCCGGTATCGCTGCGCTCACAGCGGTGCGTTCGTTCAGTGTCAACCTGACCAACGACATCGACCGCGAAGCCAAAAGCCTGCTCGGCGCCGACCTGCTGATCGAGGGTAATCAGCCCCTGCCCGACTCGCTGTTCAACCGGGTTATGTCCACGCCCGGAGCCCAAAGCGCCCGGGTATTCAACCTGCTCAGCATGGCTTATTTCCCCAAAACACAGGGGACCCGGCTTACCAACATACGGGCTTCCGATCCCGGCTACCCGTTCTTTGGAACCTGGAAAAGTGCGCCGGAAAAAGCTTACCAGAACTACCAACAGGGCGGGGGTAAAAAAGCGCTGGTGGAGCATGGCTTGTTGCTGCAATTCGGGGTGGGCTTGGGCGATTCGATCCAGATTGGCACGGAACACTTTGAAATTACGGGCGACCTGTTGTCACGGCCGGGTCGTGCGGGCATCGGTTCGGCTATTGCACCGGTGGCCTTTATTCCAATTCAATGGCTCGATTCTACGAACCTGGTTCAAAAGGGCAGTCGCGTGTGGTACCAGTATTATTTCAAAATTCCGCAAACCCGCGACCTCGACAGCCTGGTAAGCCACCTCGATAAACCCCTCGAAAAGGCCAACATGGACTGGGAAACAGTCGAATCAAACAAACGGCAGATTGGCCGCGCATTTGGCAATTTCAGTACATTTTTGAACCTCGTTGGATTTGTGGCTTTGTTGCTCGGTTGCATCGGTGTAGCCGGCGCTGTGCATATTTACATTAAAGACAAACTGCCTACGGTGGCCATCCTGCGCTGCCTGGGCGCCAGTGGCCGCAAAGCATTTTATGTGTACCTCGTGCAGGTGGCCGGCATTGGATTATTTGGCGCTGTTTTGGGGGCTGCGCTGGGTTCGCTGATCCAAAAACTACTGCCCTGGGTCGCCAAAGATTTGCTGCCAATTGCCGATGTCAGCACGGACTTTTCGGCTACTTCAGCTCTGCAGGGCGTTCTGCTTGGGGTGTCGGTGGCGTTGTTGTTTGCCCTGCTGCCGCTGTCGGGTATTTTGAAAACCTCGCCGCTGCGGACCCTGCGGGCATCGTTTGGCGAACAGGAAAGCACCAACCGCTGGTTGCGTTGGGGTATTTACGCCCTGATCGCTGCGTCGCTGTTCGGCTTTACCTGGTGGTTGATTCGCAATTTGAAGGAGACCCTGATTTTCATGGGCGGTATTGCCGGAGCTTTCCTGCTGTTGTTTGGCGTAGCCAAATTACTGATGGTATTGCTGCGCAGGTTTTTCCCAAAAAACTGGTCCTACGTATGGCGGCAAGGCATTGCCAATTTATTTCGGCCCGAAAACCAGACGGTGTTGCTGGTTGTCACGATCGGCCTGGGCACCATGCTGCTTTCCACCTTGTTTTTGATCCAAAACCTGCTGTTGCGACAGGTGGAATTTTCCGGTAGCGGCAACCAGCCGAACATGATCCTGTTCGATATTCAAACCGATCAAAAAGACAGCGTGGCCGCGATGGTACAGGCCTACGGTATGCCCTTGCTGCAGCAGGTGCCCATCGTAACCACCCGGGTGGAAACTATCGATGGTTTGACCAAGATGCAAGCCGATGCCGACACTACCGAAGACCGCCGTAACTGGGTGTATGACCGTGAGTTCCGTGTAACCTTCCGCGATACACTGATCGATACCGAAAAAATTGTGGAAGGCACGTGGACCGGTGTGCACAAGCCCGGCGAGCCGATCAAAATTTCGATTTCGGACAATGTAAAACGCGGCATGCGGGCAAAAATCGGCACCAAAGTGGTGTTCAACGTGCAAGGTACCCGGCTGGAGACAGAGGTCGGCAGCGTGCGCGAAGTAGATTTTAACCGGGTGCAAACCAACTTTTTGATCGTATTTCCCAAGGGTGTTCTGGAGGCTGCACCGCAGTTTCATGTGGTCGTTTCGCGGGTCAACAGCGCAGAGCAATCGGCAGCATTTCAGTCGGCCCTGGTGCGCCGTTTCCCAACGGTATCGGCCATCGATTTGACGCAAATTCTAAAATCGGTCGACGAGGTATTGACCAAGGTTTCCTTTGTGATCCGCTTTATGGCCCTGTTCAGCATTTTGACTGGCTTGCTGGTATTGTTGAGCTCGATTTACCAGGGAAAGTTTGCCCGGGTCCGTGAGAGCGTGTTGTTGCGTACATTGGGAGCATCGCGCAAGGTTATCCTGCGGATTATTGCCTTGGAATACCTGTTATTGGGCGCCCTGGCCTGTTTGGCGGGTGTGGGTTTGTCCGTTGTTGGGGCCTGGGCGTTGGCCTATTTTTCGTTTAAAATTCCGTTTGAACCGGATTGGCTGCCGCTTTTGGGGACATTTTTAGTCATTACCGTCATTACCGTCCTTATAGGGCTGGCGAATAGCCGGGAGGTGGTGCGCAAACCGCCCTTAGAAGTGCTGCGGCAAGAGCTGTAACGCCGACTGTTAGTCGGCGTTTGACAAAATCGACATCACGTTTCGTTTCCCAGGCCTTAAGGCCTGGGCTGAGAAGGGCTGAGAAGGGCTGAGAAGGCTGGCAAACCTACAAATTCGCCAACGCCTGCTGCACCGTTTCCTTATCTTCCGGATAGGTCACTCCATACCACTGGCTGCTGCTGTTCAACACCCGCACCCGCACTTTACCGGCTTTCAGCAAATTATTCACTACGGTTGGAATGTAAAATTCTGCGCGGGGTTTGTCGAGGTTAGCCTGGACAAAAGCGCGGAACTGCGCGTCGAGTTCCTTAAAAATAGTCGGGTGAAAGCCCCAAAAATTCATGGAAACCGGTGTGTTGGCAGCGAGCGGAAATTTTGCGCCCGTTTCGTCGGTGTGGAAAATGCCCCCGGGGAAACGTTCAATTTTCGTGTGCTCGGTGACGTCGGTCAAAAATCCGTCGAGCCCAACGGTGCAAACTCCACGCGATACGGCGCCATTTTCCGATAGCGTGTTGCTGAGTTGATACGCCACCATGCCGTACTGGTCGGGCGCACAATCGGTGCGCAGAAAATCGCCGATCACCTGGAAGGCTTCAGCGCCGTAAAAATCATCGGCGTTGATCGCTACGAAGGGTTCATGGATACAGTCGCGGGCCACAAGGATGGCATGGCCGGTGCCCCAAGGTTTTTCACGGACGGGTACTTGAGGTAACCAGTCGAGGGTGCTGTCCATTTCCTGGAAGGCATATTCAACGGCGATGTGTTGTTCGATTTTACGGCCCAGGCGCTCTCGGAATTCTGATTCAATATCTTTTCGAATAACAAATACGACTTTGCCAAATCCGGCTTTTATAGCGTCGTTTACAGAAAATTCGAGAATGGCTTCGCCGCGTGGGCCCATGCCATCGACTTGTTTGAGTCCGCCATAGCGGGAACCGATGCCGGCGGCGAGGATTAAAAGTGTAGGTTGCATTGTACTGCTGGTTTGTGTTCTGGAAAAGAAAATTGGTGGCTTCGCGGGGTTTTTTACATTTGCTGGGGCTCCTGTTCTAATTTGAGCGCAAAAGTCCGAAACGAAACCCACTTTCACAGCACCCTAACCCAATCTTTGTCCTATGAGCGACACCACTACCCGCCCTGCCGGCTATCGTTACCAGCTGACCATTATCGGTATATTGTTTTTTATTTTCGGATTTGTCACCTGGCTAAATGGTACCCTGATCCCGTTTCTGAAACTGGCTTGCGGTCTGGAATATGACTGGCAGGCGTTGCTGGTGACCTTCGCGTTTTACATCAGTTATTTTTTTCTGGCCATCCCGTCTTCCCAGATCCTGAAACGCACCGGATTCAAAGACGGGATGGCGCTTGGCCTGGTAGTTATGGCTGTAGGCTGTCTGGTGTTTATTCCGGCGGCTAATGCACGGGCTTACCCCTTGTTTCTGACGGGTTTGTTTGTGCAGGGCATGGGTCTTGCGCTTTTGCAAACAGCCTCAAATCCTTATATCAGCATTCTGGGACCGATCGAAAGTGCTGCCCAACGCATCAGCATCATGGGCATTTGCAATAAAGTGGCAGGCATATTGAGCCCGCTCGTACTCAGTACGATTGTGTTGAAAAATGCCAGCGCCATTGAAGCACAGATAAAAGAGGCGACGGATTTTGCTGTGAAAACAGATTTGCTGAACGAACTGGCTGGCCGTGTGGTGATGCCTTATCTGGTGATGGCCATTGCGCTTATTGGTTTGGCAATGATGATCCGGCGCTCAGCGCTCCCGGAAATCGATACGGCTGGAGAGGAAGCGCAAGGCGATGCCAGCTTGTCGGCGGGCCGAACCAGTATCTGGCAATTTCCGCACCTTCTGATGGGCGCCCTGGCAATTTTCTTTTACGTGGGTGCCGAGGTAATGGCCGGGGATGGTATCACCATTTACAGCCGTTCCCTGGGCTTCGAGCTGGATCAGACAAAATACTTCACGTCGTTTACCCTGGGCGCTATGCTGGTGGGTTATGTGCTCAGTATCATTTTGATCCCCAAATTTATTTCCCAGCAAAATTTCCTGCGCTATTCAGCCATACTCGGCCTGCTGCTCACGGCGCTTACCTTCCTGACGTCGGGCTCTACTGCTGTGCTTTGCATTGCCTTGCTCGGCTTGGCCAATGCTGTTATGTGGCCGGCCATTTTCCCCTTGGCCATCAATGGTTTGGGGCGATTCACCCAGATAGGTTCGGCCTTGCTGATCATGGGGATTGCCGGGGGCGCTTTGTTACCGCAATTGTATGGATACCTCGCTGAGCTGGACTCCGTGGGCCATCAACTGGCCTTTCTGATCACCATGTTACCTTGCTATTTATATATCCTGTATTATTCTATAGGAGGATATAAGGCGCGCTGATCATTCATTGGTATCTACAAGCTCCATCACAGTCCTGAATGCCGTAAATTTTCCGGCAAAACGCTGCTGGTGCTGGCGTTGAAGCTCGGGCGCAAACTCCTCCATGTAGCGTTCGAGATGCAATTTGTCCTTCACCAGGTATTGCATGGTATAAATTTCGGCGTCGGTGTGTTCGTGGTAGAGTAGTTTGCTAATACGGTAAGAGCGAAACATACCGGTTGCCATCACATCCGGAATGTGGGTTTCGCGCATCCATTTTAACCAGTTGAGGTGCACGTTGAGGTCGACGGTGATCGTAACGTTATAAAGCAGCATAAGTGTCGTGAAAATGCTCTAAGAAATGGCTTGCAAGATAACCTGGAATACGGTTTTGAAGTTTATTGTAAAAAACATGCGCCTGTTTGTTGCGCGCATCCTGCCGGGCGCATCGGCACCCGGCATTCGTAGGCCGGACACCGGGTTTCCGGAAAATAGTTTTAACTTGTAATCCGTTTACTAGGTACCAAACAAAATACACATCTGCATATGAATAACAGGCTACGCATCCTGCTGTTACTCACCCTGGCGTTATCTCCCCTGGCGCTTTTTGCCACCCACAACCGTGCCGGTGAAATCCATGTGGAACAGATCGGCCCGCTTACCGTTCGGGCCACAATTATTACCTGGACGCGTACGCTCAGTTTCAGCGCGGACCGCGACACGCTTACGATCGATTGGGGCGACGGGAAGCGCGAACAGGTTGTGCGCAGCAATGGCAATGGCAATGGTGTTCCACTCAGCGACCAGGTGAAATACAATACCTACATCGCTACCCACACCTATGCCGGGCCGGCCTGGTATAAAATTTCGATGACAGACCCCAACCGCACCGTCGGAATCATCAATGTGAATCCGCCCCAATCTGAAAATGTGCCGTTTTATATTGAAACAATTTACAAGTTTTTAGATCCGCAGTTCGACGGAACAAATACCACACCTTTCCTGCTTCAGCCGCCAATTGACAATGCCTGCGTGGGCCAACCGTTCAAACACAATCCGAATGCTTTCGACCCCGATCTGGATAGTATTTCCTATAAACTGATTACGCCATTACAGGCTATGGGTGCCGTAGTGCCGAACTACAGTTTCCCGAATGAAATTAGTCCCGGACCCAATAATACCCTGTTTCTAAACGAACGAACAGGCGATATTTTATGGCAATCACCACAAATCGCGGGAGAGTATAACCTGGCGTTTATCGTCATCTCCTGGCGAAAAGGTGTCCCGATTGATACGACCATTCGCGACATGCAGATTTTTGTGGAAAACTGCCAGAACCGCCCTCCCGTTGTTTCCTCCCTGAACGACCTGTGTGTGATTGCCGGGAATACGCTTGAATTTGAAGTGACGGCAACCGATCCGGATTCCGGCAACCTGGTTTTGCTGACGGCCACCGGCGGGCCAATCAGTAACCCGTACAGCCCGGCCACTTTCGTGGCGCCCACCGACTACCAAGTGCCTCCCGTATCGGGTACGTTTCGCTGGCAGACCGCTTGCGAACACGTCTCCAATCAGCCCTATACGGTCGTATTTAAAGCGGTGGATACGCTCAACAAGAACACGCCCAAACTGGCTGACCTGAAAACAGTGAACATCAAAGTCGTGGGGCCGCCTCCTGAAGATGTGCAAGCGGTAGCCTCCTTTGGTCAAGTGGAGATTACCTGGGAAAAGCCCTACGTCTGTGAGGATGCCGATCAGGACTATTTTTACGGGTTTTCCGTTTGGCGACGCCTGGGTACCAACCCTTTCCTGATCGATACCTGCACGCCGGGTTTGAAAGGGAAAGGGTATACAGAATTGATTTTTGTCACCCGGCAGGAACAAAACGGGCGCTATTATTTTAAAGACACCAATGTAGAGCGTGGCCGAACGTATTGTTACCGTATTCTGGCCAAATATGCCCGAACGTCTGCCGGCGGCTATCCGTACAACCTGGTGGAAAGCCTGCCTTCGGAAGAAGCCTGTGCGCAACTGCCCCGGGAACTGCCGCTGATTACCAACGTGTCCGTTCGGGAAACCGATGGCGCCAACGGCCAAATGGATGTTTGTTGGTCAAAACCAGTGGCAAAAGACCTGGACACTCTGATCAATCACGGGCCGTATCGGTACCGGTTGTTGCGCGCACCGGGTTTGAGCGGAGGAACTATGCAACCCGTTCCGGGCGCTACGTTTACGGTGGATAATTTCTGGCAAGCGAACGACACCTGTTTTACCGACCAAAACCTGAATACCACCGGACAACCCTACCACTACAAAGTGGAATTTTATACCCGGGGCAATTTTACGACGCCACTCGGGTCCACGAACGATGCTTCTTCTGTTTTTCTAACCGTTAATTCGACCGACAACACAAACTTGCTTTCCTGGGAAGCGACGGTACCCTGGACAAACACGGGGTACACCATATTTCGTCTGAACGACAACACCGGGCTATTCGATTCCATTGGCTTTACCACAGAACCGATGTACGATGATCGCGGGCTTGAAAACGGCAAGGAATACTGCTACTACGTGCGGAGCACCGGTACCTATAGCGTAAACGGGGTGATCGACCCGATTCTGAATAATTCGCAAAAAGCTTGTGGCATACCGCTCGACACTGTGCCGCCCTGTGTGCCGATGCTCACGGTGACCAACATTTGCAACGGCGGCAGCGGCGCCCAGCCTGACCCACCTTATGAAAATACCCTTAGCTGGACCAATCCAAATACCGCCTGCCCCGGCACCGACGATGCCGTGAAGTACCACCTGTGGTATGCGGATACGGAGGGCGAGCCGCTGGCATTGTTCCAAGTGATCGACGGCGCGGAAAATACATCGTTCGTTCATGTGATTGAAGAAGGGCTGGCCGGTTGTTACGCCGTTTCGGCAGTGGATTCAACGGGCAATGAAAGCCCCATGAGTGTGCCCGAATGTGTGGACAATTGCCCGAATTATACCTTGCCCAATGCATTCACGCCCAATGGCGACGGTTTTAATGACTTATTTACACCATTTCCGGATTGGCGGTTTGTCGAACGCATCGACATGCAGATCTTTAACCGTTGGGGTAATGTTGTTTTTGAAGCCACCGATCCGGAGATAAACTGGAACGGCCGGAATATCTCAGGCAACGAAGTTTCCGAAGGCACCTACTTCTATGTGTGCAAGGTGTACGAGCGTCGGGTAGACGGCGTGGTGCTGCGGCCCGATGTGCTGAGTGGCTATATTGAATTGGTGCGGGGCGGCAAGTAAGGGCGCCGCCTGTTGTTGAACAAATCCGTCTTGAGGCCAAGTGCCTCAGGACGGATTTTCTTTAAAATACGCATGCAACATGGCCTCTGCCGCTGCAAACGGCGACACGCGTCCGGCCAATATTTCAGGTTCGAGGGCGGCCAGTTGCGCACGTACGGCCGGGTTGCCAAAAAATGCCGCTTTGATTCCGGCATCGATGGCTTCCTCCAGCCAGTATTTTGCCTGTTGGCGGCGGTTTTTTTCAAAAAAATTATTTTTCATCAGTTGGCTCCTGCAAGTTGCAATGGCATCCCAAATTTCGGCAATCCCGGTACCTTCCTGCGCACTGCAACGGAGTACCACGGGCGCCCAGCCGCTGGCTTTCGGCGGCAAGAGGTGAGTAGCATTCAGGTAGTGGGCCCGAGCCTGGTTGGCGAGTTTGACCCGGTCGCCATCCGCTTTGTTTACGGCCAGAATATCGGCCATTTCTACAATCCCGCGCTTGATGCCCTGCAATTCATCGCCGGCGCCGGGCAGGAGCAGGAGCAGAAAAATATCCGTCATGCGGTGTACCGCTGTTTCAGATTGACCCACGCCCACGGTTTCGATAAGCACGGTATTGTAGCCGGCAGCTTCTACCAGCAAAATGGTTTCGCGGGTTTTTCGGGCCACACCGCCCAGGGAAGTGCCTGCTGCCGAAGGGCGTATGAACGCATGCTCAGATGCCGACAAGCGCTCCATGCGGGTTTTGTCGCCGAGTATGCTGCCTTTGCTCACCGCACTGGAGGGATCAATGGCGAGTACGGCCACTTTTTCCCCCTGTTCGACCAGGTACATGCCTAATGCCTCGATGAATGTGCTCTTCCCTGCGCCCGGTGCGCCGGTGATGGCAATCCGGATGGAGGCTTGTGAAGTATGACCCGAATCCTGTGATGCTTCGGCGGAACCTTGCCGCTGATCCAGCAATTGCTGGATCACTGTTTGCGCCAGGGCTTGGTGCTCCGGGCGGGTACTTTCCACCAGCGTGATCGCCTGCCCGAGTACGACACGGTTTCCGGCAAGGATGCCTTGCACGTATTCTTCTGCGGATCGCTGGATTTTTGACATAGAGGCAGGCTTTGCGACAAATGTGCGAAGGATTGTAAAAAACACCAAGTTTTGTGGGGAAGGGCTGCCTCGGGCCGTGTATATGCCGCTTTGGCGCCGAGCAGAATCCGTGTAAATCGGGTGTTTTCGCAATATGATTTTGTTAAGAAAACAGCATCCGGGGTTTTAACTTTTTGTTTATGGCGCTGAAAAACAGATTGTTAGGTGTTAACTGGATTAACAGCTTTCCGGGAAGGGTTAAACCTGATTTAATCTCGAATACACCACTGGCAATGCGCAGGCGAAGCGTCTAATATTGCGTGAAAATACTTCTCTAACCACTAAAAACAGTATGCTATGAAACATCGCCTGTCTGTTCTCCTCTGTATCATGTTGTTGGTAAGTTGTCGTACCGTGAAGATTTCGGATTTTCATACCAACGCCCCCACACCCGAACCCCTGCCGCGCCTCGCGCTGGAGGTACACACGGAAAGTTTTGCCTTGTTGTTTGGAAAGGAACTCGCCGAACGTATCCTGGTGCAAAACGCGCTTGACCCGGGAAGTTACATTCCCAACCCCATCGGCGTTTTGGCACAGGTCGGCCAACCGGTGCACGATGTTTTTGTCATGTTGGGCAATGAACTGACGGACAACCTCGTCCAATCGAACGGCGAACAAAAAGGCAAGGCCCGCTTTAAGCTCATTTATTACAACCGCTACAATTCCGGTTGGGGCTACACCATCCCGTCGATCCTTACTTTGGGCGCTGTTAACGTACTAGCCCTGCCGGCCGGCGTAACCCGTGCGGAAGTGGAGCTGCAAATGGAAATTACCGACAATGCCGGAAATGTGCTTTCGCGGTATCGCGCACCCGGCTCGGGCAAAGCCAAGGTGGCCATGTATCACGGCTACAGCGGATTTGGCGCCATGCGAAAAGCAAATCTGCTGGCTCTGCAAGCGGCCATGCAGCGCATAAAACTGCAAATGGCAGCCGATTTGCCGCAATTGCAAAACAAACTTGCCGCAGTTGCTCCGGTGGAGTAATGTACTGTCGGGCTTTTCACCACGGAGGCACGGAGGGCACGGAGATTGATTCTCCGTGCCCTCCGTGCCTCGTATGTATGTCAGGTCTGCGGGCACTCGTCCTACGGCTTTAAGCCGTAGGACGAGTAAGATGCCTCCGTGCCTTCCATGTCTTTGTGGTGGAAAACCTTTTGCCACGCCAGTTTGTCTACAAAAAGCAGCCTCAAATCGAGGTATGAAAACTAAGCCCGCCGACCCTTGTTGTACCTTTGAAAAAATAACATTTCAGCATGTACAACCTACGCATCCCGTTTCTCTTACTAATTCTGAGCGCTACCTGGGCCTGCCAGAATGCACCCGCGGCCGCTGGTGCGGCTACTGGCAATACCGATCAACCGACCGAACAAACAACAGCCGTTTCCCGAAAAAATATCGTGTTTTTTGGCACCAGCCTGACAGCTGCTTACCAATTGTCGCCCGAACAGGGTTTTCCTGCTTTAATTCAAGAAAAGATTGATAGCCTGGGTATGCCCTACCGGTGTATCAATGCCGGGTTGAGCGGCGAAACGAGTATGGATGGAAAAAACAGGATAGACTGGGTCCTGCAACAGCCGGTTGATGTATTCGTGTTGGAACTCGGTGCCAACGACGCGTTGCGCGGCCTGCCAATAGAGGAGGCACGGCAAAACCTGCAAACGATCATTGACCGGGTCAAAGCAAAATACCCGGATTGTAAACTGGTGATTGCGGGAATGATGGCGCCGCCAAACCTTGGACCGCGTTATACGAAAGAATTTGCCTCCATGTATCCTGAATTGGCCAAAGCCAACAATGCGGCACTTATTCCTTTCCTGCTCGAAGGTGTGGCTGCCGATCCCGAACTCAATCTGGGCGATGGTATCCACCCAAATGTGACCGGGCAAAAAATTGTGGCGCGGAATGTTTGGAATGTCCTCCAAAAGGTGCTGTAGCCGGCTGATTTTATGGAAAAAACAATGACTGCCGGATAGCAGTCAATTGCCAACTTTAAACAATCCCTAACGCAGCATTAAAAAATTCTTTGACCTTTGTCTGCGTTTTAGGTCAATAACAGCTTGTCTTTCAACTAATCCCAAGCTGCTCAAAACCCGCCAACTATGGAACTCGCACAAGCGTTGGATGCCATAAAAGAAAGCATCACCCAGGGTAATCTGGAGGAGGCTTACAACCAATTGGTTGTTTTATTGGATAGTAATTCAGAAGACTATGCCGAGCTGGCTGATATTGCCCGTATCAACCAGGCAGACCTGTATCAACTAAAGGCTCAAACCATCAAAGGGACCATTTCTCCGGAAGATGCCCGTATTACTACCAATCAATTGGCCGATAAAGCCCTGCAGCTCATCCGCCAGTTGGAAACCGGGAAGGTGTATTTTGAAGAGGAAATTAAGCCCACCAGCCGGAAAGCCCTGCGCTATTATATTATTGGTGGTATAGTAGCGTTGGTCATTGCCTTTCTGGTCTGGCAGTTTTGGGACTATAAGCAGAGCCAGGACAGCTGCCCTGTATTCAGCCAAACCGCGGAGTTGAAGGTGATGATCCTGCCCTTCAAACAAACCGGGACGGAAACCGGCGGCGACCCGGCCTTCGACATCATGGACGACCTGAATGACCTGATCGATCAGACACCGGGCCTGCGCGTGCGGGCATTGGCCGACGTCAACGAGCAATATAACATTGATCAGGATTACCCCAACTCAGCCCAAGCTGTGGAAATAGCCCGGGGCTGCAATGTGCAAATGCTGGTGTGGGGCAAGGTCAATCAGTTTGGTCGCAGAAGTAAAGACTATACGGTGGATGTACGCTACCGCCTGCTTGATGCCGGTGGTGTCCGCTATGCTGGTGATACGACGATCAACCGACTGCTTAAAGTAACCGAAGAAGCCAACTGGACCAGCGATGTGCGGGCCATCAGCCGCCTGCTGTACATGGTGTTAGCCAACCAACTGCAGGTGCAAATTGCAGCCAATATTTTGCAGGAGCTGGACTCGGAAGCCGCAGCGCGCCTGGAAGCCGATACGCTCGCCGCTCCCGTGGATACCTCCACGAGTTTTGTGCTGGCCGATTATTATATCATGAAAAATGAAAAAGATTCGGCTATTGCGCAGTACAACAAAGTACTGACCTATTACCCCGATAATTCGACGGCACTGACCAAACGCGGGGCATTGTTTTTTCAAAAAGAAGACTATACCGCGGCAGCCCGCGATCTTGAAGCGGTCACTTCCTGCAGTGAAAATACGGCCAATGCGCTCCAGAAAACCCGCATAAAAGCCTACCTGGAAAGCGCACAGCCGGAAAAAGCCAACAAGGAACTCGAATCGGCCCGGGAAAACAAAACGCTTGACGGTGCCTGGCTCAATGAAACCACTTCAAAAGTTCGCGACAGTCTGAGTGCCCTGAAAACCCGCCGCGATCAAATGGAGCGCATCGCTTCCAAAACAACAGATACCAAGGTTAAGGTAAGCGTGGCAAAAGCCAACCTCGGCCTCGGTGAAACCGAAAGTGCGCTGAAGCATGCCAGGGAAGCCCTGAAAGCCGATCCGAAAAACCTGGAAGCCGTTCAAATTGCTGTAGATGCACAGCTGCAAAACGGTGATACTGCAAAAGCAGCGAGCACGATCAAAGCGGCAGAACGCGCCGGCGCCGATGTCAAAAAAATCTACTTTGTCCCTATCCGGAAAGAGCCTTTGCCGGACAGGAAGCAACAATAGCTGTTCTAAAAAAGGGAACCCTGCTCGGCAAAGCGCACCGGGTTTTCGAGGCGCAGCAGCGCCATTTTTGTATCCAGCCCGTAAAAGTAGCCCCGCAACTCCCCGGCTTTTCCGATTACCCTGTGGCAAGGCACCACGATAGCGACCGGATTGTTTCGGTTGGCCAGCCCGACTGCCCGCACGGCTTTTGGTTGCCCAATACGGTTGGCGATATCCGAATACGCGACAGTTTCCCCGTACGGAATTTGCTGCAGCGCCGCCCAAACCAGGCGATGAAATTCCGGCGCACCGCCCCAATCGAGCTTCACCGTGAATTCGCGTT
The DNA here is from genome assembly GCA_020636075.1 of Lewinellaceae bacterium. Lineage (GTDB taxonomy): Bacteria > Bacteroidota > Bacteroidia > Chitinophagales > Saprospiraceae > M3007. Next base: position 109,882 of record JACJYO010000009.1, read on the forward strand.
GTTTCCCATCAAAATAGGCTTGAAGTTCCTGCTTGCAAACGGCTACCGGATGTTCATCCGGAATATCCTGCGTTTCCACGCCGGGTTTTTCACAGCGTTTCACGGATCGTACGCCCAGCTCGCTGCCACTAATCTCGAAAAAGCCGATCGGAGAGCCCAAATAGGATTGTACCAACATGATGAGAATGTATTGGTTCAAGAGGCAATTTACGAATTGATTTCAGGATTGCAGTGTATGGGTTTCCTGAACTGCGTTTCACGCCGGCTCTCCTTCCTCGGGATCACCCAGTGCCGACTGTTTTTCAAACATTTCCGCATAGTAGCCGCCGCGCAGGATCAACTCTTCGTGGGTACCTTCCTCCACAATGTGATGGTCTTCGAGCACAATGATTTTATCAAATTTCAGCATGCTGTAAATGCGGTGGGTAATGATGATCGCGGTTTTGTCCGACAGAGCCTGATCCAGATAACCGAGAATACGGCTTTCGGTATGGGTGTCTACGGCCGACAGGCAGTCGTCGAGCAGGATGATGTCGGGTTGTTTGGCAAAAGCCCGGGCTATGCTGACTCGCTGTTTTTGCCCGCCGGAAAGCGTGACACCGCGCTCACCAACCAGGCTTTCATAGCCTTTAGGCAAGCTGATTATGTCGTCGTGAACAGCCGCGCGCTTGGCGTAAAATTCGGCCTCCTCGCGGGTGAGCCCTTCCTTGCCAAAAGAAATATTGCCCAGCACCGTATCGGAAAACAGAAAAACATCCTGCGGCACATAACCTATCCTGCGGCGAAGCAGGAACAGATCGTGCTCGCGGAGATCTTTGCCATCCATTAAAATCCGCCCTTCCGTGACATCGTACATCCGGACCAGTAGGTCGGCGATGGTGGTTTTTCCCGCACCTGTGCGCCCGACAATGGCCAGTTTCTGGCCGGGTTTGATCTCAAACGAAACCTGTTCGAGTGCCCGGATGCCCGTGTCGGGATAGACAAAGCCGACATTTTCAAAAACAATATGACCCTGGTAAACGGAAGTGGCGGGCACCTGGTTGGAATTGGTTTCGGTCAGGGCGTTTGTTGCCTGCCCATTGGATGCCGGGTTTGTGATCGTGGGTTTTGTTTGCAAAAACTCATTGATCCGTTTTTGCGAAGCAGCAGCTTGTTGCGTAAGCGAGGCGATCCAGCCAATGGCCGTTACCGGCCAGGTTAGCATGTTGATGTAAATGACAAATTCGGCAATGTTGCCTGCCGTGATATTCCCTTTGACCACTTGCAAACCGCCGACGTACACGGTGATGATCGTGCTGGCGCCAACCATGAGCAGCATCAGGGGAAAGAAAAACGCATCAATCCGGATCAAACCGAGTGACTTTTGGCGGTACTGCTCGCTTTCCTCGGCAAAGTACCGGCCCATGGCGCCCTCTTGCCCATAGCTTTTCACCACCCGGATACCGCTGTACACTTCCTGGGCGGTGCTGGTCAGTTTGGACAACTGCCGCTGGATTTTTTCACTGCGTTTGTTGATGATCGTACTGACCCAATAGATCGAAATACTCAAAAACGGCAGCGGCAACAAGGACCACAGCGTCAGCGGCACACTCACACGCAACATGGACGTAATGGCCAAAACAAACAGAAAACTCAGATCCAACCCATACAAAATGGCGGGCCCGAGAAACATGCGCACTTTCGAAACATCCTCCGAGATGCGCGACATCAGGTCGCCCGTGCTGTTGCGTTTGTAAAACGCGAGGTCGAGTGTTTCGTAGTGGGCAAAAATTTCTTTCCGGATATCGTATTCAATCAGGCGGCTCATTACAATGATCGTCTGCCGCATGAAAAACATAAACAGCCCCATCATTATGGCCAGCGCGATCACGCCGGCGCCAAACCAGGCAATCTGGTTTCCCAATTCCTGAAACGCCTCCGGGTGGGCGGCAATACCGCCGGTTTCCTTGTAGTGCCTGACCTGCTCGACTACTGTGTCGAGGGCATTGCGAATGACTTTGGGCTGCCAAACGCGAAACCAGTTGGCCAGTCCGACAAACACAATGCCCAGTAAAAACCGCCAGCGGTAATTCCAGAAAAATTTATTGAGATAGGCCAGTTGCTGCATGGCTGGAGGCTGTTAAAATTTAGCAAAGGTATAAAAACCCAATTCCGGAGTATTGTTCACCGTTGCGGGTTAACTACAGGTAGTAGATAATATTCAACTTGCCTTCCGCTTACTCTGAAACATAAAAAATGGTGTCCACTTTTTCGTGACTTCCGAGCCTAATGTCAATCAGCATACTGCCAAATACATCATGAGGGAAGTAGAGGCTGTCGTAGCCAAAACAGATCAACCAATGGCGACCTTCGGGCACTGGCTCCAGACAACCCCGGGCATCGGCGCCAGTGTTGAACTGCCTGTCGAAATAGGCGGCAGGTTTGTCATAACCCGGGAACGAATCGGCATTGTACTTGATGTACACGGTGGCGTTGGGGATTGGTACGTGGTGGTGTTGGGTGCGCACACAAATTCGGGTTGGCAGCGGTATGGATTCGGGCTCAGCAGGCCTGCAGGCAAAAAAATACAGGCTTGCAAATAAACCCAACAGCAGAACGGCCGTGCCGGTATTTTTGAAATCAGGAACCGCTTGAACCGAGTCGGGTATGTTGTCGGGGTGTTTCATGTTTTTGAATTTAGAACGCTGTTAAAACGCCGGATTGGCGGTAAGGGTTGCTGCACCGCACAGGCTTTGCCCGAATTGTCAATTTTTTTTCAAAAATACAGGCTCCAAACGGACAACTGCTGGCTCCAAAGTTTTCCTTAATTTTGTGACGCCTGATAAAGGCGTATAGATTCAATGCCTTAACCAACATAAAGCGGTTCTGACTAACTGCTCACCTAATTCCACCACACGCATGGCAACAGCAAAAAAAGCACCTGAAAACGGCGTTTCGCCGCCCTTCAACCGCCCGGGCTCCCGCATTATTACACTCGATGAATTTATCATTCGCGCCGAGAAAGATTTTGATTATGCCACCGGCGAACTCACCGGTCTGTTACGCGATATCGGCGTGGCCGCCAAAATTATCAACCGGGAGGTGAACAAAGCGGGTCTCGTCAATATTCTTGGCGTAGCCGACAGCGGCGACAATGCCTCGGGCGACAAGCAGCAGAAACTCGACGTGTACGCCAATGAAAAACTCATTGAGTGCCTGCAAAACAGCGGCGAGTGCTGTGCCATTGCCTCCGAAGAAAATGAAGATTTCCTGCAGGTACCAGCCTCCAGCTCAAAAATGAGCAACTATGTGGTCATGTTCGACCCGCTCGACGGTTCGTCCAACATCGATGTAAATGTATCGGTGGGTACCATTTTCGCCATTTACCGGCGCGTAAGCGACTCGGGCGGGCCGGCTACCATCGACGATTTTTTGCAGCCCGGCACCAAACAGGTTGCTGCGGGTTATGTGTTGTACGGCACCTCAACCGTTTTGGTGTACACCACCGGCCGTGGAGTCAACGGTTTTACGCTCGATCCCAGCATTGGTGAGTTTTGCCTCAGCCACCGGAATATGCGCATTCCTGAAAACGGACAAACCTACTCGGTGAACCAGGGCTATTATTCCAAATTTGATCTGGAGCTCCGCCGCTACATTGACAATTGCAGCGATCAGAACTACAGCCTGCGCTACATCGGCTCCATGGTAAGCGACGTACACCGGATTCTGAGCCAGGGCGGCATTTTTCTGTATCCCAGCACGCGTAAATATCCCAAGGGCAAACTGCGCCTGCTATACGAATGCAACCCGCTGTCTATGGTGGTTGAGCAGGCCGGCGGCAAGTCGATCAATACCCACCTGAAACGGATACTGGATGTGGCACCCAAAGAATTGCACCAACGCAGTACGATCGCTATCGGCTCGCCTGCAATGGTGGATGAGTTGAAAGCGTTTATTGAGCGCTATTCGGCCTTGCCGCTTTGATTAAACTAAGCTGTTGTACAACTGGTTTCTATGTTTTTTTTCCTCAGCTGTCTGTTGTTTGTTATGAAAAGTTCGGAACTCCGCATCGTTTTTACCAACCTGCAACAGCCGGAGGGCCGGTTATACGTAGCCGTTTTTGATCAAAAAGCGGATTTTCTTCAACCCGATCGTGCGCGCTTTCAGCAGATTGTTCCCGTCCGGAATACCGGTCCCCTCGAAGTGGTCATTCCCGGTGTGCCGGACGGGGCCTATGCGATCAGCTGTTTTCACGACGTGAATGGCAATGGTGTGCTGGACAAAAATTGGTTGGGCGTACCTACCGAACCCTATTGCTTTTCAAACAATGCAAGACCCCGTTTTCGGGCGCCACGCTGGGAGGAGGCAAAGTTTTCGTTTATTGCAGGCAAAACAATACCCAGGCTGCGCCTGGAAAAATGGTAAACACCCGGCGAGCGTGTAATTTTGTTCCGCAACAAGCCAATAACCAACAACGACCCATCATGATCCGCGCAGAACACATCTTCAAATCCTTCGAAGACCAGCAAGTGCTGAAAGACATTTCCTTCACGTATGAGGCCGGCAAATGCAACCTCATTATTGGCCGCAGCGGATCGGGGAAAACCGTATTGATGAAAATTTTGGTGGGTTTGTTCCAGCCGACGGAGGGAAAAGTGTGGTTCGACGATGTGGACTTTACGGCACTGAACAAAAAACAAAAACGCGCCATCCGGATGAAAATGGGTATGCTGTTCCAGGGCTCGGCACTGTTCGATTCGCTGACGGTCGAACAAAACATCCGTTTCCCGCTCGATATGTTTACCCATAAAACACCGAAGGAAAAACTCGATCGGGTGAACTACTGCCTCGAACGCGTCAACCTTACCGGGAATAACAAAAAATTTCCATCCGAGCTCTCCGGCGGTATGCAAAAACGCGTAGGCATTGCCCGGGCTATCGTGTTGGAACCCCAGTACCTGTTTTGCGACGAACCCAACTCAGGCCTCGATCCGAAAACCGCTCTGGTGATCGACGAACTCATCCGAAGCATTACTATTGAAAACGACATCACTACCATCATCAACACACACGACATGAACTCGGTGATGGAAAACGGCGACAACATCTGCTTCCTCTTCAACGGCCAGCTCGAGTGGACCGGCAACCGTGACGAGGTGTTGGAAAGCACAAACGAGAATCTCCAGTCGTTCATCTTTGCCTCGCCGTTTTTGCAGCGCTTGCGCGAGGCGGCTATGAAGTAGATTTTTTTTACCACGGAGGCACGGAGGGCACAAAGTATTGCCGCCTACGGCGGTTTTTATTTTGACAGGAAAAACATGATTTCCATGATAAAATGGGATAATCGCGTTTATTCTTTCTAAGCCGAAGGCGACAAAACTCCGTGTTCTCCGTGCCTCCGTGGTGAAAAAAACTCAATTCCCCAGTTCCCGCAAGGCCAGGAAGGCCATCAAGCCCATACCGGTTTCCAGGGCTGCTTCATCGATATCGAAGGTATTGGTGTGCACCGGCGAAGTAATTCCGCGTGCAACATTGCCTGTGCCCAGGCGGTAAAAACAGGCAGGCAGTTTTTGTGAGTACCAGGCAAAATCTTCGGCGGTCAGGCGTAGCGGGAGATCCACCACCTTGCCGGGACCCAGATATTCCACTGCCCAGTTGCGTGCGCGGGAGGTTAGCGCCTCGTCGTTGACCAACACCGGATAGCCTTTGTGAATCTGAAAATCGCAGCTACCACCCATGCTTTTGGCAATTTGTTCCGCCATACCTTTCATACGCTTATGCGCCTCCATACGCCAATCTTCATTCATGGTGCGGAAGGTGCCCTCCAGTTTTACTTCATTGGGAATAATATTGGTTGCACCGCCCGTGGAGTTGATTTTCCCAAAACTTAGTACACTGGGCAGCGTCGGGTCGGCATAGCGGCTGACGAGTTGTTGCAGGGCCACCAGAATTTGTGCAGTAATTGCGACGGGGTCAATGCAATGCTGGGGCGTGGCAGCATGACCACCTTTGCCGTTGACGGTTACATACAACTCGTCGGCGGAGGCCATGTACATGCCGGGCCGGAAACCGACCATGCCTGCCTCCAGGGGCGGGTGCACATGTTGTCCGAAAATGCCCGCCGGCTTGGGATTGCGCAGCACGCCTTCGCGGATCATCAGGCTGGCGCCACCTGGTAGAAGTTCCTCGCCGGGCTGAAAAATGCATTTCACTGTGCCGGAAAACCGGTCGCGCAGGCTGTGCAAAATGCGGGCTGCGCCCAAAAGTGCGGCCGTGTGCACATCGTGCCCGCAGGCATGCATGACGCCCTCGTTTTTTGAAGCATAGGGCACGGCATTGGCTTCCCGGATGGGCAGGGCATCCATATCGGCGCGGAGGGCCACGGTGCGTTTACCCGGTTTTTTGCCGCGAATAAGTGCTACCACGCCTGTGCCGGCCATGCCGCGGCTGTGTTCAACACCCCATTCTGTCAGGCAGGCAGCGACAAATTTGGCTGTTTCCACTTCCTGAAAGGAGAGCTCCGGGTGCATGTGCAGGTGGCGGCGGTAGCTGATAACGTCGGAGTGGAACTGGTGGGCCAGGGCGTGGATGTGTTCGTGCATAAATTGGCTGTGGTTTGGATAATTTGGCAAATATCGGCACTATGGCGTTATGAGAGCAATGTGGTTTTTTTACCAAACTTCAGACTTTAATCGCCGGCAAGCTGACGTCTATCGAAGTCTCCTTTAAAATGAACTTATGTCTTGAAAAACGGAGGTTGGTTTGAGATCTGTTTTTAAAATGCGCAGTAATTTCCAGGTGTTGGTTCTTATTGACACAATATCCGAATTGCTGGATATGGCTTGCATCCCCAGCTGCTACTGAAAGAGTTGGATGCATTTTTAATCTTAGTCATAGCCCTAAACTGACTAAAAGTATTCCATTAGCCTATACACCCATGATCGCCCTAAAAATCCGTACCTTGCACCCCACTACAAAACCGCATAAGCAAGTTTTGAAACATTTCCTGCCGCACGTTATCCAGGAGAACTACCGCCACGGCCTTTTACAGGGCAGCTTGCGCGCGTATACCATGTTTGTCGACCTCAGCGGGTTTACCAGTATGACGGAGAAACTCATGGGGAAAGGAGCAGAAGGCGCAGAAGAACTCTCCGCTATTCTCAATCATGTATTCCAGCCCACTGTAACGCCAGTGTATGAGCAAGGCGGTTTTATCCCCTATTTCGCAGGCGATAGTTTCACGGCTATTTTCCCCACAAAAGAGGCCACTGGCAAGGGCGATGCGGCAGTTGCAGCTGCCGCCCGGGAGGCAATGGGTGCCGCCGTGTTGCACACTGCCCGTGCCACTATCCAGCGATTTATCAAAGAACAACAACAACCTGATTCACTCTTCGCCCAACACCATATCGGCATCAAGATCGGGTTGTCGGAGGGCGTGGTTGATTGGGGCATTGTTGGGAACCGGCGCAAGGGCTACTACTTTCGCGGGGCTGCTATCGACGGTTGCGCGCAGGCACAAGTTCAAGCCGGGAGCCTGGAAGTGGTGTGCGACCAGGCTTTTCTGGATGCCGCACCAGGCATGTCTTTGCGATCAGTAGCGCTTCGGAATGGGTATCACCGGCTCAACCTGGACAAGATCCCGGAGTACGAACCCGGAACCAAACGGGTAAAACTTCCGAAGCCTGACCCTGCCATTGCCACGGAGTTTTTGCCGGAAGAAGCGTTTGCCGAAGGCAATGCCGGCGAATTTCGCAATGTGGTCAGTGTGTTTCTCTCATTTTCCGGTGTCGACAGCCACCAGGCACTTGACCACTTCGCCGCATTGGTGCTCGATCAGAGCCTCAACTTCGGCGGTTATTTCAAAGAAATTGATTTTGGCGACAAGGGTGGCCTCATGTTTTGCATTTTTGGCGCACCGGTTTCCTTTGAAAACAATACCGAACGCGCGCTCGAATTCATTGCTGCCGTACAGGAAGAACTTCAGCATCTCGAAACGCTTACCGGCGCCCGATACCGCATCGGCATCTCTTCGGGCATGGCCTTTACCGGCGTTATCGGAAGCCCCGAGCGTTGCCAGTATGCTGCTGTGGGCGCACGGGTCAACCTGGCCGCCCGGCTTATGGCAAAAGCATCGTGGGGAGAGGTAGTTGCCGACGACAATGTGCAGCACAACCGCAATTTCAAATTCGTATTTCGCGGTGACGAACAGTACAAGGGTTTTGTCAATAAAATTCCTACGTACTTGCTCAGCGGGCGCAACCTCGGCGGGCGCTCCTCGTTTACCGGTGAATATTATGGCCGGGCGACAGAACTTCGAACACTTCAGGAATTTGCAGCGCCTGTGCGCGACGGTCGCTTTGCCGGTGTCGCTTTTGTTTACGGCGAAGCCGGAATTGGGAAAAGCCGCCTGAGTTACGAGTTTCGCCGTTCCATGCGCGACACGATGGCGCTCAGCTGGTTCAACTGCCAGAGCGACCAGATCTTGCGCAAGCCCTTCAACCCCTTTATTTATTTTCTTAAAAACTATTTTGAACAAAGCCCGGACAATAGTCCGGCAAAAAACCAGGAACTCTTCGAGTCGAACTTCCTGGAATTGATGTACGATCTCACGGAGAGCCGGCACGGAGAGGCCGATGCTATTCGGCGTGAAATCGCGCGTACGCAGAGTATCCTGGCGGCCCTGGTCGGCATCACGTATCCCGGCTCGTTGTGGGAGCAACTCGACGCGCGCGGCCGCTATCAGAATGCCCTGTCGGCAATGGCTAATTTATTTGTTGCCGAGTCGATCCTGCAACCTGCCGTCATCGAACTGGAAGATACGCACTGGTACGACGACATGTCGCGCGAATTTCTTGCCCAGTTTATCCGCCGCGCGCAAGGCTACCCATTGTTTTTCCTTGCCACCAGTCGCTACGAGGATGATGGCAGTAAGTCCTATATTTTCCGGCGCAATGTGTTGCAGGAACTGTCCATCCCGTTTTGCGAACTGGACCTGAATTTTTTACAACCCGACGACTTGCGCGCATTTGCGGAGGCCCGGCTGGGAGGCGTGCTGCATGCCGATCTGATTGAACTGTTGCAACGCATGACGCAGGGTAACCCCTTTTACCTGGAGCAAATGGCCGATTACTTTCAGGAGGCCGACATGTTGAAAAACTCTGGCGGGGTATTGCAACTGAAAAATCAGGAAATTCAGGTGTCCGACTCCGTTAAACAGATCATGATGGCCCGTATCGACCGGCTTAGCGGTCTGGTTAAGGAAACGGTGAAAGCGGCGGCGGTAATCGGGCGGGAATTTGAACTGCCGGTCTTGTCGGCCGTAATGGCGCGTCAGGAAGAGTTTGCCCGCCGCAACGGCGACCTTGACCTGGTGCTCAAAGAGCAAATCCAGACAGCGGAAAAATGGCAGATCTGGCACGCCATGAACGAGCTGCGGTACATATTCCGGCACTCGCTGTTGCGCGAAGCGGCGTATGACATGCAGTTGCGCACGCGCCTGCGGGAATTGCATCAACTCATCGCCGAGGCGATCGAACACCTCTACCCGAATTCGGAGGAACGTTTCGTTGATCTTGCCTTCCACTACGAGCAGGCCGAGGTGACCAAAAAGACCAACAAATACCTGGAAAAAGCTGCTCAGTATGCCCAGCGCAACTTCCTTAACCGCCAGGCACTCCAGTATTACGGCAAGCTGATCGACAACTTGCTGGAGGGTGGAAAAAAGAGCAAAAAACTGGTCAAGTTTCTGCTGCGCAAAGGTGCTGTACACGAGCTCATCGGGCAGTGGGAAGAAAGCGAAACGATGTATCGCGACGGATTGGTTCGTGCCAAAGCGCTCAACGACTGGTACCTCATCGGGCGCGCCAACCGGCGGCTGGGCCAATTGCTCATGCTCCGGGGAAACTATGCGGAAGGGAAAAAGAACCTCGATGTGGCGGTCACTTGTTTCGAACTTGCCAACGACCAGGTGGGTATCGCCAAAACCTATGGTAACCTCGGCACTTTCTTTTTCCGCCAGGGGAGTTATGAATCGGCGCAAAGCTGGTTTGCCAAAGCCATTGAGATTAACCGCTCCATCCAACGCGATACGGAGAACGCTGCCATCGTGGCCAATCTGGGCCTGATTTTTATGAACCAGGGGCATTACGATGAAGGTATCCGTTGGTTGGAAGAGCAGATTGATATTGCCGAGCGTTCGGAAGACAAACAAGGTCTGGCGGTGCTCTACACCAACCTGGGTATTATTTATTTGGAAAAAAACAGTCTTGATAGTGCTCTGCTGTGCCTGGAAAAAGGTCTGGCCCTGTCGGAAGAACTGGGCAACAAACTGTACATGACCATTTGCATTGGCAGTATCGGTTCGGTATGGGAAAAGAAGGGCGATTATTCCAAAGCCATGGAAATGTTTGAGCGTGACCTTGCGCTCTGCCAGGAGCTTGGCGACAAACAGGGCCTGGCCATCGCCAGTGGTCTTATCGGCGATTTGCTTTCGACCACCGGCGACCTGGACCGCTCCAATAAATTTCTGGAAGAAAATCTCGCGTTATCGCGCGAGCTGAACTATAAAAAAGGTATTGCCAAAGCCCTCAACACGCTGGGCGACAACTGGTTTTACAAAGGCGACCTCGACCGTTCGCTGGAGTATTACAGCGAAGCGATCGAACATGCCCGCGCCATGGGTAATCGCCTGGTGCTGGGCAATTCGCTGGTGGAAAAAGGTACCGTACACCTGCACGCCGGTGATGTGGCTACGGCGCGCCAGCTGCTGGAGGAAGGCCGGGATATCGGCCTGTCGTTGGGCAACGCCGAATTGACCTTTGCAGCAAATGTGTTGCGCGCCCAGGTGTTTATGGCGGAAAACAACAAACAGGAGGCATTGCGCCAGCTGAACCAACTCCAATCGCTAGCCCGGTCGGAGCGTGAAGAGGCGGCCATTCATTATGAACTGCGGAAAATTGCAAACAACCCCTTGCCGCACTACAATCGCGCGCTTACGTTGTATCAAAATTTGCACGAGCAAACCCCGCAATATGTTTACAAGCTGCGCCTGGATGAATTGAAAAAGGAAAGGCAATAATTTCGCGTTATTTTGGTGCAAACACAGCGAAATTTCAATTCAACAAAACGGGACACTCAAACCAGCCCATCATCCCTTCAACAACAAAACGACCCAATGCTTCGATACAACCTCAGTTACTGGGAACGGGAGACATTTTTCAAGGGTTTCGATGTGGCTGTGATCGGCAGCGGCCTGGTTGGCCTGACAGCAGCCATGCACCTGAAAATGCGCGATCCGAAGTTGCGAATCGCCATCTTTGAACGGGGCGTATTGCCGGCTGGCGCCAGTACGCGGAATGCCGGTTTTGCCTGCTTTGGTTCGATGGCCGAGCTGCTCGACGATATGACTCACTTGGGGGAAGATGATGTGCTGGCTGTTGTTGAAAAACGCTGGCGGGGTTTGCAGGCTTTGCGCGCGCTGGTAGGCGATGCAACAATCGATTTTCAAATGCTGGGCGGTTACGAGTTGTTCACCGATGATGAGGAAGATGTTTTCCGCGAATGCGTACTCCGAATGCCCGATTTCAACGAAAAGGTTGGCGCCATCACCGGCCAACCAGACGTGTACAGCGTGGTAGACGAGCAGTTGCCGCAATTTGGTTTTCGTGGGGTGCAACACCTGATCCTCAACCGCTGCGAAGGACAGGTGCATACCGGGAAAATGGTGGCTGCACTGCTGGATCGCGCTACTGCCCTCGGAATCAAAATTTTTAACGGCATTGCGCTGCGCAAACTGGAGGATACTTCCCAAGGCGTCGAATTGGAAACCGAAACCGGCTGGACAATCCGGGTGCCGCGCGTGTTGGTGGCGGTCAATGGCTTTGCCAAAACACTGTTGCCCGACATTGAGGTGTCGCCGGCCCGCAACCAGGTGCTTATCACCCAGCCTGTCGAAAACCTGGCTGTCGAAGGTTGCTTCCATTACGACCGGGGCTATTTTTACTTTCGAAACATCGACAACCGAATTTTGCTCGGCGGGGGCCGCCACCTCGATCATGCGGGCGAACAAACCGGCGAATTCGGGCCCAACGAACTGGTGCGCAGCGCGCTGGTTCAAATGCTCAAAACCCTCATCTGCCCGGGTGTGCCCGTGGAGGTGGATACCTGGTGGACCGGTATTTTAGGTCTAGGCCCGGTTAAAAAACCGATCGTGGAACGCTATTCCAAAAATGTGGTGGTGGCAGTGCGCCTCAGCGGTATGGGATTGGCAATTGGCACCCTGATTGGGCAGGAAGGCGCGGAGATGTTGTTGGAGGGGTAATGAATCGTTGAAATTACCGATTCATATAATAAAGCCCGGCGAGCCTACTCGATTAATTGCTTTTTCAGAAACAGTATGGATGGGCTCTGATCTTCCACCAAGTGTTTGATCAATTTCTCAAATGCTGCAAGTTTCTGTGGCAGGATGTCGTGCAACGCTTTAGCGGTATTGGGAAGGTTAAAGTCCTTATACAGATCAATTTCGGCTGTTTTTGCTACTGCAAGTATCCATTCTTCCAGTCGTGGTCGTAAAGCGATGATTTTATGACGCTTTTCCCGGTCGGTGTATTCCAACAGGCTATGCATTAGTTCTTTCGTCTCCAGATTTTTTAGATAGTTTGACGGCGTACTATGAGGGTCTTCGTCTACGAGGGCGAGAAGGTCGGTGTGTTTTTTTAGATAATTACAGACTTCACCCTTGCCGCCGCGCTTGGAAGAAGTTTTTCGTGTGAATCCTAGGGTGCGTACCAGTGTAAGATCGGGAGGGCCTTCCACAAGAATTGTTTTCATGCGGGTTCCTTGAGCAAGTCGTCAAAGTTGGTAAAAACACTGGCGCCCATGTCGAGCACTTCGCTGATTTGTTCTGAATCCAGTTGCGTAATCAGCGTTTCAAAATTTTCCATCCGCGATACAAAAACACAGAGGTCCTCTTTTGGTGTTTTTTCTATCAAGCTTTGAAGCAAATAGGGGTTGTGTGTAGTTATGAAAAATTGGTTGGTGTTGTATACGCCTATTGTTTCGGCAATTTGTGTATTGAAAAACGGAAAAATATTGGCTTCGGGTTCATCTAATAAAAGCACTTGGTCCTTGTTGGTTTCCAATACGGCTAAAAGAAACATGATACGTTTCCATGTTTCAGAAATGGTTTGGTAGGGATAACTGGAAAGTTTGCCGCGAACTTCTTTGGCGAGATGAATTTCATTTTCTACAGGACGAAGCAGGAGTTTGAATCCGCGCTCTTGGAGAATGCTCGATATGGAATCATATATTTCTGGACGGTTATTGATAACCTGTGGCAAGTTGTTGCCAATCGGAGGGTTCAAGTACTCTAATATTAACGGCTCAAATTTTTCTATTTTATCAAATATATAGCGGCGCACCCCTTTTTTAAATTCGACCGGAAAACTTTTCTGTATTTCTCCATTACCAAAAACAGAGAACTCGACTGATTCATTTTTTGAATTTAATGTGGTACAAGTAAAACCACCATAGTGGGTTGAACCCTGTGAAATTTGCAATTTTAAATTAAACTCGCCACCAGATACGATAATGTTTTTTGAAATATCATTATCAAAAAACAGATCGCCCAAATTTTGAAAGCGTACCACTTTTCGCAAGTTGTCTTTTTCATAAACATTTTCGGAAAGCAGACTTAGTGCTTCTAAGGCATTTGTTTTTCCGGTATTAGGTTCTCCTATGAAAATATTTACTCGGCGAACCTCTAGCGAGAGTTCCCGTATCGATTTAAAATTTTGAATTTTGATTCGATCAATTTTCATATACATGGCATTTTGCTAACAAATGTAACCTATTTTTTGGCCTTTTCTAAAACATAAACCATTCCCAGATATCCCCCAAATAGCAGGGTATTAATGCTCAACGAAATAATCACCTGTCCCGGCAGCCAATTTTTCAGCCAAACACTCAGGCCATACAGTCCCAGCACCACCAGCAGATAAAAACCCATCCGCCCGAAAGCGTACGGTACCGGGTAGTACCGTTTGCCAATGCTCCAGGCCAGCAGGCACATCAATGCATAGCTGATCAGTGCTGCCCAAGCCGAGCCGGTATAGCCATAGATTGGTACCCACCAAAGGTTGAGGGCCACGGTAGCCAGGGCCCCGGCGATGGAGATGAGCGCACCGATATGTGTTTTGTCTTTCAGGCGATACCAAACAGACAAGTTGTAATATACTCCTAGCAACACATTGGCCAATAGTAGGATGGGCACCATGTGCAGGCCTACCCAGTATGGTTCGGCCAGGAAGTATTTTACGACGTCGATGTACAGCAATACCCCCAGCATGCCCAGGGCCGATGCGATGGTGAACCACTTGGTGACACGCGCCTGCAGCTCCGGCGCATTGGCGTCATTGGCGTGCCGGAAAAAGAAAGGTTCGGCGGCGTAGCGGTAGGCCTGCGTAAAAATGGTGATCAGCATGGCCAGTTTGTAAATGTTGCCGTAGATACCCACGTCGGCGAGGTTTTCTTGCGGGGTGCCGGGCAGCAGCCATTTTTGCATGGCCCGGTCAAACATGCTGTTGATAATGCCGGCAAACTGGACCAGGATCAGCGGGGCGGCGTACAGGATCATCGTACGCCACAACACCCGGTCGAAAGCCCCGACCACAACGCGCCGCAATTCCGGGAACAAGTAAAACATGGTAGCCAGACTCGCGATCAGGTTTGCCAGAAAAACATAACCAACGCGGACCTCGGGCGACCATACCATGTGCACCCAATCTACCCCTTGCTGGTCGGCCCAGGGACAATAAACCAGCCAAAAGAGGTTGAGGAACAGCACCAGCCCGATATTGAACAACTTGCCGCTGACGAAGCGCAAAGGACGTTGCTCCAACCGCAAGCGCGCAAACGGCAACTCGGAAATACAGTCGAACGCCAGAATGAGCGCAAACCAGCGAATATATTCCGGGTGGCTGCCGTATTGCAGGGCTTCGGCCAGGGGTTGTGCTGCCAGCAGTACAGCCGCAGCAATAGCTGCCGTGCTCACAAAAAGCGACACCATAGCCGTAGAGTAGGCGCGTTCGCGGTCTTCCTTCGGCGTGCCATAGCGGAAAAAAGCCGACTCCATGCGATACGACAACACCACGATCAAAAATGCCGAATAGGCGTACAGTTCGGTCAATACCCCGTTTTCCACCTTGGTGAGCGTACGGGTATACACCGGCACGAGCAGGTAATTCAGGAAGCGGCCGAGGATGCTGCTGAGGCCGTACAGGGCGGTTTCGCCGGCTAGTTTTTTAATTAGCGACATGTGGAGTGCGGAGTCCGGATTTTTATTCACAGCGTCCGGATGCCGCTGATTTTTGAGCCCAGCGATTCATCGCTGGGAGCGGAAAGATACGCCACTGCGGTAGTTCAGGTAAAATGGATTGTTGGCTCCGTCTTTAAATTCAAGTAGTGCTGGAAATTCACGAACCAACTTAGGGTATCTGCCTGCTGCTATCGGTCTTGTGACGGGATTGAATTCCGGGTTCAAAATAATCCATCCCAGTTCAGTGCTCAACAACATGTATCCATCGGGTAGCAATTGGCTGTTCGGCCCCAAACTGTACACTGGGTCAATCGGGAGTGCAGTTCCATCGAAACGGAAGTATTGATATCGTTCTTGGTCAACTCTTGCGCAGGAAATTTTGCCGGGGATGACCACCCTTAAGTCTTCATAAATAATCGGAATCAGTGTATTGCCCAGCGAATCCAGCAGCCCCGTTTTTCCGGCATGCTGTACACAGGCAGCTCCATCCATGTAATCATTAATGGACAGGCTGTCCAGGGTCAGGATAACCTTGCCTTGCTCATTGACAAGTACATGTTTTTCCCTGAAGTCTTCCGTGTAAATTATCGCTGGCCGTATTTGGTATCGGTAATTTGGCACCCATCCACTCATGCAATAAATTTCTCCATCATTTGGGAATGCGTTTTGCAGCGTTTTGGCGGTGTTTTTTAAAAGATGAAGGGTGTTGCAAGTTTCCCAAGCGTGTCCACAAAGGCGTATTTTATTACACTGCCGCCAGGTGTGCTAAAAAAAAAGCCGGCCAACCAATAAATACTGATCGATGAAGCCTTGGTCTACAAAATGGACGGTTAATGGCTTGTTGGCCTTGATTTCAACATATGAATTAGAATCCCGCTTGTATCGAATAGAGCGGGTTCCGTAAATTGCAAATCAAGCGGGAACCACCGACTTTGAATGGTTGTCATTGAGTCTGGTATCGCGTTGCTATTTCGGTACTCGGCGTACATATTTTTTCCCGCAGGATTTTGTATTTCGATCTATTCGGCTTTATTACCCAGTTGCCACGGGCATCAATCACGCCCGATTCCGTTTGGTTGACTACTGGAATCAGTCCATACTCGAGACTTGAATTGGTATAGTGATTTTTGGGCAGGAATAGCCTTTCGGAATGATCGGTTTTAATCTGGCATCATACAGGAGGCAATTCTCGAATCGGACAGCGCAATTAGCAGGCTCCCATGTGGGCTGGAGTAAATTTTGTAATGCACCCATTTATCCTGTGGCGCTTCTGCTTTGGTTCCGTCAGGCAGGATGAATTTCCGGCTTCCGTTCTCCAGTATTTCATGCATGTCGCCTGTGCGTTTGCCAATTGAAGGGTTGGGGCGGTTTTGATCCGGCATAGGGAGTTGTTTGCCGTTCAGATCATAGGCCGTGAACAAGACCTTGTCGCGGTGCGGATTGACCCAAAGCAGGTTAGTGCTGTCAGTTACTTCGTGTCGGATCTGGGCGAATTTAGCCGGGAGAACCTGTTGCCCGGAATAGGCGTAGAAACCCCACAAGCCATCTTTTTCTACCAAATAACCGCTGCGCTGTTGCAATTCCATAATTAGCCGGAACTCGGTAGGTACAATCTGGCGCCCGGTATAATCCAAAATACCATGCCGGCTAACGTCGCCATCAGCTCCATTCCAACTGACCCGAAACCGCCCGTCGTAGGATTGATCTATGGTGTTAAAGGAGTCCCGGTGGATGATCTGGAAGCTGGAATCCATGATCCACTTGTTTTTGAGGTCGAATTCAAACGACGCTTCAAAATAGGGGAGCCCACGGGAGTTAAACCAAAGACGACCCATCGACTTGGGCAGGTATTCCCGGTTGTGCATGTCAATGATGGTATATCGAACATTTTCTGTTCGGCCATTAACCGTCTTCTGATCGGTAAGCGGATATGATTTTTCTGCTAGGAAGAGGCTGTCACGAATAAATTCCAGGCTCCAAAAAGTGAATGGTAGGATCTCGCGCTGATTCCAATCGATGAGGCCGTATTCGTCGTTTTTTTCGGCGATAATCCAGGTGCTCCCTGCGACGGTTGGATTTTTGAAAACGGAATCCAGTACGCTGTTGCCATTCCCGTCCATTAGTATCCATTCCCAGCTGCTGTGGGGATCAGATGGGTCGGACTGTGTTGCATAAAAGTAGCCCTCCCGTGGTGTGGGGCTAATTTTGATAAAATTAAATCCGGTGCGAATGCTCCCGCTGGAATCGGCAAGGGCCATTTGACCGGATTCGTTTTCCAAAACAATGTATTCCGGATTCAGTATAGTGCAGCCTGCGAAATCCCGGTCAAATAAAAGACCTCGTCGCTCGTGCAGGATATTGAAGCGGCCTGGCGCGGTATGAATTACACAAAGCCCGTGCTGAAATTGCAAATGCGGTGGAGATGGCATGCCGCTTGTTTGGGATAAACCAGTCGAAACTATCCTGCCATCCTTCCGCACCATATTGAATTGTTGAGCAGTATCAAGCGCCCAGGCAATGCCTTGATTGTCGGGGAGCCAGCCATCCCGGAATTGTGGCTGGACTAAAATGTTGCCCAGAGAGTCGGCAAAGCCATAGCGGTTGTTTAGGCCAAGGAGTGGAATGATCGATTGGGCCTGAAGGCAGGTGCAGAAAAGGGTCAGGAAGAAAAGGCCGTTGCGTTGGATTGTGTACTTTGGGCACATTGGGTTAAGTTTTTGGTGGTGTTATATTTCAATAAAAATAGGGTAAAGACGCTGAATGTGGAAAATGAATATGCCAGGTTAACTCCAACCCTCAAATTCAATAATCCATTCTATCACCTTGCAAAGAATCAGTTTCAGCTGTTTGTGGTTTCTCTGAGGGGTGAAACAGATGCTGAAATGATGACTACCTGACCTTTGGAAAAGTTGTCTCGGGTGCCAGCGAGGCAGTGGGGCGGGTAAAAAAAATTCCCGCGGCCGGACGAACCATCCAACCGCGGGAATTTTAAGTCGCGCCCCAACCTTCTAACCAGAAACGCGCGAACCCTCAAACCTTTATTCCATCTCCTGAATCACCTCCGTCACCTCCGGCACCATCCGCTTTAGCATGCCTTCAATCCCGGCTTTCAGTGTAACTGTGGAAGAGGGGCAGCCACTGCAGGAGCCCTGCATGGTCACGAACACCCGGCCTTTTTCGAAGGCTTTGAATTCGATATTGCCGCCGTCCATTTCCACTGCGGGTTTCACGTAGGTGTCAATCAGTTCTTTTACTTTTTTTGCGATTTCGCCGTCTTCGCCGGCAAACTGCGCGGCGTTGTTCTGGGCCATCTGGCCTTCCCAGAATGCTGCAAAGCCGTCATTTACCACGACACCGTCTTTTTCGACGTAGTCTTTGATGAATTCTTTCAGTTTGAGCATGATCTCCGTCCAGTCGTAGTTCAGCTCCTTGGTGATGGTAACGTAGTTATTGTTGAAATAAACACTTTTGACGTACGGCAGTTCCATCAGCGAATGTGCCATGGGGCTCCATTCGTCGGCCAGTTCTTTTTCCTTAAAATCGGCAATGCCGCGGTACAGCAGCCGGTTGGTCACATATTTTATCGCTTCCGGATTGGGTGTGTGCTCGGTGTAGAGCATGACCGGACTTTTAGCGGCGGTTTCCATGATATAAATTCTCTTTGTTTAGATTTAATCCACGCAAAAGTAACAACGGCCGGGCAATTCAGTTCAGGGAATTGCGGAGGTAATCACATTTTAAAAAAAATACTCCCGTCGGGCAATTCGAAGATCCGAACGGTGGGGTAGCGGAACAGGATATTGGAAAACAGGATGTGGAAGTCTTGCGCGTTGATGTTGGGCGAGTCTGCCGGGTCGTTGTGGAGGTTTTGCAGGCGTTGAAAAATGGATTCCGGAATTTGGGTGTCAAAACTCAGGCTTTTTAAGGGTACTTGCAGCGGGGAGCTTTCCAGGGTTTGGATCAGTTGTGCCAGAATTTTGGAGAGGTAAATTTTGTCCTGAATTTTTGAGGGGTAGAGCCGTTTCATATTTTTAGTGCATTGCAATGGCTATGGTTGCCATGCTAATTTGAATGCCCGGGGCTTTCAGCAACGCGTTGCCGCATGTCTCCAGGGTTGCGCCGGTGGTCAGCACATCATCGACCAGCAGAATGTGCTTCCCTTGCACACGTTCTGGTTTTTTCAGGACAAATGCCTCGCTGACATTATGGAAGCGCTCCATCCGTTTCTTTTGGGTTTGCGAATCGGCAAATTGTTGCCGGATCAATATACCGGAAAGCACTGGCACATGCATGGTGTCGGATATGCCTGCTGCCAGCATGGCGCTTTGATTGTATCCTCGGCTTCGCTCCTTTTTTGGATGCAGTGGTACAGGGACGATGGCTTCCACGGATTCAAAGAGTGGCGAAGTGGCCAATAGCAATCCCAATTGCCGGCCGATGCGCTGGCCGATGTCGGGCTGGTTTTTATATTTCAATTTATGCAAGGCGTATTGGATCGGGCTTCTGCGGTTAAAATAGTACATCGCGGTTCCGGATCTGAGGGGTAAACGCCCCCAAAACCTGTCGGTAAATTCATTCTCATTTACAAGGTGCATGTCAGTCGTTTGCAGTCGGCGTCGACAAACAAAACAAAAGCAGCTATATCCGGCCGGCAAGTCTGCATCGCAGCCTGCGCAAAGGTTTGGGTAGATGATGTGTAGCAAGCCGGAATACAGATCTCTTAACTTGGGTGCAAGGAAGCGGGCCATTTTTGGATTTTTGACAAACGTAAGGCGACTTGTGGAGTCCGGCTACTTGCCTGTTTATATTTCTTTTAATTTAATTAAA
>JACJYO010000009.1:135000-247513 GCA_020636075.1 Lewinellaceae bacterium
GTGATTCGTGGCTAAGGAACTAGGCAAAATGACCCCGTAACTTCGGGAGAAGGGGTGCCCCTGCAGCGATGTAGGGGCCGCAGTGAAAAGGCCCAGGCGACTGTTTAGCAAAAACACAGGGCTATGCAAAATCGAAAGATGAAGTATATGGCCTGACACCTGCCCGGTGCCGGAAGGTTAAGGAAGGGGCTTAGCGCGTAAGTGCGAAGGTCTTAACTGAAGCCCCGGTAAACGGCGGCCGTAACTATAACGGTCCTAAGGTAGCGAAATTCCTTGTCGGGTAAGTTCCGACCTGCACGAATGGTGTAACGATCTGGGCACTGTCTCAGCCACGAGCTCGGTGAAATTGAAGTATCGGTGAAGATGCCGATTACCCGCAACGGGACGGAAAGACCCCGTGAACCTTTACTACAGCTTTGCATTGGGCTTGACTTGTTGATGCGTAGGATAGGTGGGAGGCTATGAAGCGGCAGTTCCGGCTGTTGTGGAGCCGACGTTGAAATACCACCCTTTGGCTAGTTGAGTCCTAATGGCGCCTGAGGCGCCAGACAGTGCATGGTGGGTAGTTTGACTGGGGTGGTCACCTCCTAAAGTGTAACGGAGGTTTGCAAAGGTACCCTCAGCATGGTCGGTAATCATGCGAAGAGCATATTAGTATAAGGGTGCTTGACTGAGAGACCGACGGGTCGATCAGGGTCGAAAGACGGCTAAAGTGATCCGGTGGTTCCGTATGGAAGGGCCATCGCTCAAAGGATAAAAGGTACTCCGGGGATAACAGGCTGATCTCCCCCAAGAGCTCATATCGACGGGGAGGTTTGGCACCTCGATGTCGGCTCGTCACATCCTGGGGCTGGAGAAGGTCCCAAGGGTTGGGCTGTTCGCCCATTAAAGTGGCACGTGAGCTGGGTTCAGAACGTCGCAAGACAGTTCGGTCCCTATCTGTTGTGGGCGCAGGAAGATTGCAGAGACCTGACACTAGTACGAGAGGACCGTGTTGGACGAACCGCTTGTGTATCGGTTGTGCCGCCAGGTGCAGCGCCGAGTAGCAACGTTCGGCCGGGATAAGCGCTGAAAGCATCTAAGCGCGAAGCCTACTCTAAGATGAATCTTCCGATTAAGGGTCGTAGAAGACGACTACGTCGATAGGCGGCAGGTGAAAGCGTGGTGACATGTTGAGCCGAGCCGTACTAATAACCCGTAAGCTTCCTTTTTTTAAATTTTCTTTTTGGTGTTGGTGTGTGAAAATACACCGACGACCATAAGCCGCTGGCGCGTATGCAGTTTGTACTGCAAAAAAGCACCGGCGCTCTTCAGGCTTGATCAAAAGCCACTACATCCAAATCCAATCCAATACTGCTTCTTCTTCCCCAGTTTTGTTTTTTTAAAGAAAAATGCCACGCGCCCAGCGCGTGGTCAAGAATTGTTGGTGTCTATAGCGGCGGGGTTCACCTCTTCCCATTCCGAACAGAGTAGTTAAGCCCACCAGCGCTGATGGTACTGCGGTAGATGCCGCGGGAGAGTAGGTCGATGCCAACTCAATCTAAACTAAGCCTCGTATCGTTCGTTCGGTACGGGGCTTCTTTTTTTTCCCCGCCGTAGCCTTGGCGCAGGCGGGGTTGCACCCAGACCTGCAGACCAGGGCTGTGAAACTGACTCGCAGAAAACTCTATCAATCCAGAAAAAAATTCCAGTGGCAACGCAGGTAAATTCCCGGTTGAGGATCATTGTACTCCACTCCTTCGTAAACGAAATCCGGAAAAAATCCCTGTAGACCTAATTCAAATATAAATGACTGATTCCTCCGGTCTTCTTTGAACGTTTCCATGGCCCAACCCAGGGATACAAACGAGGTTTTAAAGTCGCCAAACAACTGGTTGGCACGAAGTGCCACACCGTGCGCGCGCACCTTGTTACGCTTCCTTTTTTCTTTCAGAAACCGGTTGCCAAAATGTGTGTACCCAAGGCCGCCCATAAAACCGTATTTGAGTGCCTGGACTTCCTCTAAATCCGAATTGTAAATGAGTACGCCGCCGGAATATATCCCAGCTTCCAATACATTCTTAGGGCTTAAGTAAATTCGGGCAGGAATACCGAATCCGCTCAAAATGGAAATACCAATACTGACTTTTCCACCGTAATCGTCGTAATCTGAAGCATACATTAGTGGAATCCGGGCCGGCGTTTTTTGGAATTTCAACGGGCTCGGTGCACTCGCAGATGTATAAAAATCTTGAGCGGAAGCTGTTGTCACCAGTATAGTGGAAATCAGGCTGAAAAGGGCAATTGTTTTTTTCATAATCATAATTTAATTAGCAGCAATGAATGGGTGAAAAATACATCTGCAAGATAAGTTTTGAATGGTTAACTGAAGCCGTAGCCCAATCACCGGTAGCGTTAAACATGTCTTAAGCTCCGTTAAATTGTCCGCAAAGTTTTAAGTTAAAGTATAGTTCCGAAAAGAAATCGGCCTGGATCAACTCCGGCAGGCAACTATCTTGAGTTAGTCCCCCTATTCCGGCCGCTGAAGTTTCATCCACTGCAATACCAGGCGCAGGTCACCATACGAATACGCTTCACCAAAATGTTCCTTTGCCTCCGCTAATCGGGCGGTTTGGTTTTCTAAAAAAAATGACTCGATTTGTCGGACGTCCTCTTGCGGAATTAATTCGACAATATCCAACTCGCCCAAAGTGACAAAATGTCCCAGATGCCCTTCGATGGTGGAACGCACAAAACCGCGTTCGATAGCAATTTCTTCGATCGTTTTGCCTGCCTTGAACAGCTCGAAACTCAACACTTTCGTATCCGGTTTGGGTCTTGATTCCGGTTCGGGCTCGGTGAAATCAATTGGTGTGGCAGATATCTTTTTTTCAGAACAATAATCCAGTACCATACCGATCAACTCGACCCCAAATTGATCGCATTTGCTCTTCCCGATGCCCTTTATTTTCCGCAAACTCCGAAGATCGGCTGGAAGGACACGTACAATTTCCAGAATTGTTTTGGTAAACAACACCTGATAGACCTCTACACCATGTATTTCGGCATAATCACGGCGCCACTTAGCAAGCCGGGCAAATAATTCCGGGTGTTCGGTATTCTGTGGGGTAACTGTAGTGCCCGAAGTAGGTTTAGGAATGGTGGCCTGAAAATCAAGTTCCGCATCCGCTTTGGTACGCAGGTGCAAGTGGGTGGAAAACCCCTCCTGAATTTTAGCGAAGCAGCTGTTTTTGACAAAAAGTTCCTTTTGAACACGCTCCAGTGCTTCAATTGCCGTTTTGCGTACGCTTTTATTATCGGTAATGATCTGAATGTTTTTTGCCGCAGGCAAAAAATCGGTGCTGATTTTCTCTGATAACCAGGGCCCGCCTTTATTGAGGCGCTCCTGTAGCGTTTCGTTTGCCTCGGGTAAACCAGGCTCCTGAAAATAACGGAGCAATTGCGGCCTAAACCGGTTGACGACAGTGTAAAATTCTGTTTCCAGGCGGTCGTTTAGTGCTTCCAGCTGCTTCAGCGCATCTGGTTCCAGTGCATTTTCATGCTCCAGCAAAACTCGACGTAGTTGGGCCAGGTATTTTTTTAAATCGTCCAAATTGAACAAATCCAGAATAAGCGCCTGCTGAAATGCTGACTTGGACTGTAGCAATTGTGCCTCATCGGGTACATTTTTTCTGGCGGCATCGCTGAAATTCTTCACCGTGGAGTCGGTCCGCACACTCGCAGGTACAATTTTGGAGCATAGCACGACTCCTTCAAAACTTTTACAACGGCTCAACGCAACATACACTTGCCCATGTGCAAATGCCGCTTGTGCGTCCAGAATCACCCGCTCAAAGGTGAGACCCTGGCTTTTGTGAATGGTAATTGCCCAGGCCAGTTTGAGCGGATACTGGGTAAAAGTGCCGACCACAGTCTCCGTTACCTCTTTGCTTTGTTCATTCAGTGCGTACTGGATATTTTCCCAGTCCATTGGCCCGACGGTAATTACCTCCGGATCGTCGGGGCAATGCACATAAATCGTGTTTTCACTGATGCTGGTGATCCGACCAATTTTACCGTTGTAAAACCGTTTTTCCTGGTTGCTGTCATTTTTGACAAACATGACCTGCGCGCCTTCCTTGAGTTCCAGTGTTTGATCCGTCGGATAGGCCTGAGCAGGGAACGTACCCGAAATTTGGGCTTCAAAACGCTGAATGGCCCCAGGCACAGCCGCCAATTTCTGGCTGTTGATTGCCTGGGCCGAGGCATTATGCGTGGTCAGGGTGATGTAGCCTTCCGTTTCATCGGGCTCAAAATCCGGAACAAAGCGGCTGTTCAGCGTCTCCAGTACCGCATTGTCCAGCGCATTGTCGCGCACTTTGTTGAGTAGTTCGATAAAATGACTATCGGACTGCCGGAAAATATGCGTAAGCGTGATGACCACCGGAGGCGCTTGTTGCAGGGCCTGGCTGCTGAAAAAATAAGGCGTTTGGTAATGCTCGCGCAACAAATACCATTCTTCGTCCTTCACTACGGGCGGCAACTGGTGTAAGTCGCCGATCATGAGCAATTGCACTCCACCAAAGGGTTGATAGGGATTTTTGAAGCGCCGCAAGACATCATCAATGCCATCGAGCAGGTCGGCACGTACCATGCTGATCTCGTCAATCACAAGCAGGTCGAGGCTCCGGATGAGGCGGATTTTGTCGCCGGAAAACTTCCGTTGCCGGGCGACATCGCGGCTGTTGCCCGGCACGAAGGGACCGAAAGGCAACTGGAAAAAGGAATGGATAGTCATTCCACCCGCATTAATTGCCGCAACACCAGTCGGCGCCACAACAGCCATCCGTTTTACCGACTCCTTTTTTAGCCGGTGCAAAAAGGTGGTTTTGCCGGTGCCCGCTTTGCCGGTCAGGTATACGTTTTTGTTGGTATAACAAACGTATTCAAAAGCCAGGTCGAGCTGTGGGTTGGATTGGAGCGCCATCGTTTTTTTGCAAAAATCGATTAAAAACAGCGTCTACAACAACCCCAAGACACAAATGATATATTTTTTTTAAATTAATACACCACGAGTTTTCCCTTTCGTCCGTCGGCATCCAGCCAATACATGCCTTTGGGCAGGGCAGTCAAATCCAGTTCGATGGGATTGATCTGCAGGTTGGTTTGCCGCAGAACTTCCTTGCCTGCCAGATCGAAAAGACGCAACAAACGAACTTCCTGCGCATCCGGAATCTGCACCCAGGCGCGGCCTGCTGTTGGATTGGGAAAAACAGCCAGTGGCCGCAAAGCCATATCCGGTTCTCCGGTGCTTACGGCAATCTGTGACTCGGTATAAAACACGATGAGCACCATCATTTCATCATCGGAAGTAGGACCAAATTGTACAGACTGCGGGCCGTCATTTACCCAGGTGGCTTCATGGATAATGCCATTACTCCATTTTACTGGCAGCAGTTGCGGCTCCCAGTAGTGCAGCGGAATATGCTGGTAATCAAACTGTGGCGCGGGACAGCCGGGTACCCCGAGCGGACAGGAGGCATCGTAAATTAACTCGCCTTTCTGGCCATTCACCAGGCGTTTCCACACTTTGTAACCCGTGCCGTACTTGTGGGTATGTCCCATCAGGCCCCAGATATACAAGCTGTCGGCGCCAAACTGAAATTCCGCTTTTGAGTGCGTGATGGTATTTCCGTTGTTAGGGATATTGATCAGGCCATTGACCAGCAGAGCAGCCTTCATTTCCTGCGCAGCAGTACCCGGAGGCTGGGTATACACATTGACGTATACCTCGCATTGGTAGGGCCGGGTGAGCAAATAATTGATGTAGTGGGCGTTCAGGTCGAGCACGATGTTCTTATCCCAACGAAACGCAGTGCCTTGCGGCAAACGCAGGTCGGTTTTTTCCTGAATCGCAGCCACCAAATTGATGTCGTTGTGGTAGGAGTTTAGCCGCAGGCCATGTGGGATGGCGTTTGCGCCGGAGGCGCTCAAAAAATTATAGGCCAGGAAATGGTGCGAATATGGCGAAATGAGCATATCCATCCGGTTAACCTCCACGTTTTCGGGTAGTTGGAGTTCATATTTTTGAAAATACTCCACTTCGCCATCAGCGGCCAGATAAAAGGGGCCCATTTTTAGTTGAAAACCTTCGCCGGGCGCCGGAGCGGGTGGCGGACCGTCGGGGAAACTTTTCTCACCATTTCCGCTATAAAATTCTTCCAACACAGCCTTGCTAAATTGCGTGCCGGTGCTTTTGCCGCCAAACAGGATCCACTGGCGGATCACCTCTTTTTCAAGGTCGGTGAGCGCGCCGCCCGGTTGCGGGTAAGCAGGCATGGAGCCGCCTTCATTAGCGTGCAGGGGCTCCAAGTAGGGTTCAAAACCGTTGTTTATTTTCCGGAAAAGCAAACTGCGATCGGGGCGGCCAGGGTAAATGCGTTTGTAGCCCTTGGCTTGCGCATGGCTGTTCGTCGGCGTGGCATTGAGCAGTTGTGTGGCTACGTTGATGGCGCGCTGTTCGGGCGTAGCGCCGGTGCCTTCCAGATCCATGCCTGCTTCCGGCGAAGCGTGGTCATGGCAGCTGATGCATTTTGTTTCAAAAATTTTGTAAACCTCCAGGGCGGAGGACTGCGCGTTTATGTTTAGGCAAAAAAGAGGGAAAGACAGGATGGGCAGTACATTTTTTAGCATGGCGGGTAAATTTTGTTTTCAATGCGGGCAAAGATGCATGTGCCGGCTTGGAAATACCGGATCGTTTGGACGAATAGAGCGTTAATCCCGGGTTAAAAGTGCCGGTAAGGCCAGGATTGTACAGGCTTTCCGGGATTCACCGGGAAATCACACGCCGTTCGTGCCGGTGCAGCCAAATGGCAAGCGTCAGGGCAAAAACCAATTCGAGCAGCAACAACCAGTTGGTGCCGAGGGTGTGCAGAGCAACCACCCAAAGCACGATCAGAGCGTTGAGCAGCACCAAAATGCCGGTGGCCTGCATATGGCTCAGGCCTGTGTCCAGCAGCATATGATGGATGTGGCTTCGGTCGGGGTAAAACAAGGAACGGCCCTGCAAAAACCGGCGCGTCATAACCCACAGGGTGTCAAACAACGGGAGAATCAGTACCGCTGTGGCAATAGCCGGTGCAGCGCCCAGCCGGAAGCTGTTGGCCTGGGGAAGCAGACGATCAAGTTCAATAAATTTGATCGCCAGCACGGCACAAACTGCTCCGGTAAGCATAGCCCCAGTGTCGCCCATGAAAATGCGGGCCGGTGTGACGTTGTACTTCAAAAAGGCCACCAGGGCGCCTGCAAGTGAAAACGCCAACACTGCAAATTCTACTTGCTCTGCGCCGGCAAACCATAGTCCCAGTGTGAGGCAGGCTAACAGCCCGGTGCTGGCGGCCAGCCCGTTGATGCCGTCAATAAGGTTAAATGCGTTGATCAGCCCGACAATGGCAACAACAGAAAGCCCGAAGCCAGCCAACTCGGGTAATTCCTGGATTCCCAGAATGCCGTCGAGGCTGGTAATTTTCACATTGGCTTTATACACCAGAATCAGGGCGGCTAGTACCTGACCCAACAGTTTTTTTCTTGGCGCCATGGGCAACATATCGTCGCGGATACCAATTAGGAAAATGATCACCAGCGCCGCCAATACGTGTTGCAAGCCACCGAATGTATGTTCGGGTGTCCAAAGCACGATACCGCAAATGGCGCCGGCGAAGATGGCCACACCACCCAGCAACGGCGTGGGTTTGGCATGCGCGCTGCGTTCGTTCGGCGCATCGTACAGCTTTTTTTTATGCGCTACCTGCAGGATGGGCGGGATAGCCAGGTAGGACAGCGTAAAAGCCGTAATAAAACCGAGCAGGATGGCGAACATGGGCGGATGGTACTGGTTGCAAGGGCAAAAGTAGCCTTTCTTTTGTGCGTCATGGCGCAGGCCGTATGTTACTTTTGCATTGCTTTTCGTCCGAAAATCGACATGACGTATCGCAACGAAATACCGCGCAGTACGTTATTAAACTACCTGCAAACAAACACATTTTTATACTCGTGAAAACCTGGTCGCTTTACCTGTTTATGTTTCTGGCTGGCCCCCGGGCGATGGCGCAAGGAGGCGTAACGGCGTTCCCTACCGACAACACACGCATGCCACAGGGCGCCTGGGCGCGCCTGGAAGTGGAAAACGGCGACTCCACGTTTATCATGTCGCTCAACCTGGTACGGGTAGTTGCACGCCGGCATTTTAAAAACTTTGCCGAGCAGCGCCAGTACTACCTGTACCTCCGCGCTGCGCGCAAAGTTTATCCCTACGCACTCCAGGCTATCAGCCTCTATGAGGAGATCGAAGCGGAAACGAAAGACATGAACAAACGCCAGCGCCGGCGTTACCTCCGAAAAGAGCAAAAAGAGTTGAAAGAGGACTTTAAAGAACAAATGAAAAAACTGTCGCGCACCGAAGGGAAAGTGCTGATCAAAATGGTGGAAAAAGAAACCGATAAATCGTTTTTTGATCTGATCAAAGAAACCCGCGGTGGGCTCACGGCCACCTACTGGCACAACCTGGGTAAATTGTGGGATTACGACCTTAAAGCCGGTTACCAACCCGGGACCGACCCGCTGCTCGACGAGATTTTTCTGGACTATGATTTTGGGCGGCCGGATTGGTGGATCAACTAGGTTTTCAAATTATTCAATTGTAAACGGTAATTCGTACTCTTTGGTGATAGCCTCGTTTTTGCTGCGGACTTTCACCGATACTTTGGCCTTCAGTTTGTCGCCAATGACCAGGCTGTTTTTAATGTACATATCCTCGTAGTTTACCCACGAATAATCGCTGAGCAGGTAGTCGGTTTCATTGGCTTTTTGCGCCTGATAGGCCCAGCGTTCGACATGTACAGGCTCGTAATTTACAATGGAAGTACCGCCTGCCACGGTGTACCAAACCTGAATGCCCGGCACACCCCGGTTGCCCATTTCAGTGTTATGCTCGACGTATATTTTCAATACGCCGTTGTCTTCGAGGTCTCTGACCTCCCATTCGTCAATTTTGGTTTTGATGTTGGCCATTTTGATGTTTGATTAAGGTGAAGTTGATTGTTCTATCAAGGCACTTGTTTGATAAGACAAATATGTGCGCAAAACACTTGGAGGACAAATTTTATGAAAACGACCCGTCGTGGAATTGAACTAAGGAGGGGGAAATGGAAGTTGAAGCGTTTGGGGCATAAATGACCTGCCCAGGCGATGGGAAAACTAGTGGATCAGCCAGAATTAATACTCCACAAAATACATTTTCACCTTCCCTTTGTTTTTCGCCGTAAACTCCCCGCGAAACGTACACGAAAACAGGTCTTTCACCTGCTGGTACGTCGTTTCCGAAATATTGATCTTGTGCGACTCGCTGCTTTGCTCCAGCCGGGCAGCGGTATTCACCGTGTCGCCCCAGATGTCGTAGGCAAATTTGTGACTGCCCACCACACCCGCAACTACGGGGCCTGTGTGGATGCCGATGCGCATGTTGAACACGGGTTTGCCCTCGGCTTTTTTCTGTCGCATCAATGCCTGGAGTTTATTCTGCATATCGATTGCGGCCCGCAAAACATCCACAGGGTGAGTATCATTGGGCGTGGGCAAGCCGCCTGCACACATGTAGGCATCGCCGATGGTTTTGATCTTTTCCAGGTGATATTTTTTAACAATGTCGTCGAAGAGGCTGAAGCATTCGTTCAGTTCGTTGATCAGCACATCGAAGGAAACGTTTTCGGCAATTTTGGTGAACCCTTCAAAATCGGTGAACATCACGGTGACCGAATCGTAGCGCACCGGTTGGACACTCGCGTGGGCCTTGAGTTCGGCGGCGGTAGCAGCGGGCAGGATGTTGGTCAGCAATTCGTCGGCGCGCTGGCGTTCGTGTTCAATGGCGGCGTTTTTGGCGGCCAGTTCGCGGTTGCTGCGCGCGCGAATGCGGTTTCGGTTGAACAGCAGGCCGACGAGGATGAGCAGACCCAAAGCGCCACCGAGCAGGGCGTATTGCCGGGTAGTCGATTCGGCGATCCGCACCGCTTGCAATTCGAGTGCATTTTGCTGACGTTCGATCTGTTGCTTGCGTTTATCATCTTCAAACAGGGCCTCCTTGCGGGCAAACTCCGTGCTGATCTTTTCATTCAGATTTTTGTAGCGAAACTCGTCGTACTGCACCCGGTAATCGTACGCCTTGCGGTAATCACCAAGTTTGGCATACACCTCCGCAAAATCCTTAAAGGCGCCCTGGATGTACTTGTTGTCGTTGGTTTCCTGGGCGATCTGGTAAAATTTTCGGACAAATTCAAGCGATTTCTGTTGTTGCCCGGCGCGCGAATAGGTATCGCCGATGGTGTTGTATACCTCCATCAGGCCGAGTTTATCATCCAGTTCCAGGCAAATTGTTTCGGCTTCACGCAGGTATTGCAAGGCCAATTGATAGTTGGCAAGGTGTTTATGGGCATCACCCAGGTTGATGAACACGTTGGCCTGGCCTGGTCGGTCATCCAGTTCCTTCCACAGGTCGAGTGCGCGGAGGTAGTACGCTACGGCGACTTGGGAAGAGTCGAGTTCATCGAGCGCATTGGCATAGTCGGTGAGTGCTTCCGCCAGCCGGCCGGGGTCGTCGAGTTTTTCCCGGATATCCAGTTCCTGTTTGTAAAAAGTAAGCGCCTCGTCGTAGCGGTCGAGTTCGAAGCGGATGTGGCCCAATTGGGCATATACTTTGGCCATGCCGTCGAGGTCGCGGCGGGCTTCCAGGATGGCGCGGGCGTCGTACAGGTAGGTTTGCGCTTCGTTGTATAAGCCCATTTCCTGATAGGCGCCGGCGATATTGAATTGAGCGCGGGCAATGCGCACGGTGTCGGCCAGTTGCTCTTGAATTTCCAGGTTTTCGCGGTGATATTTCAAAGCGAGATCGAAGCGGCCGATCATTTCAAACAGTACGCCGAGGTTGTTGAGTGAGGCAGCAATTTCTTTTTGATCGCCCAGTTTCTGACGCAGGTCGAGCGCTTTCTGATAATTTTGCTGGGCGCGGTCAAAATTTCCTCTGATCTCTTCGACAACCCCCAAACCATTCCAGGCAATAGCTTCACCGCGCAGGTAGTTGAGTTTCTGCGCCAGTTGGATGGCTTCCCGCAGACGCCGGTCGGCTTCATCGGTTTGACTTTCATTAACCTCCCAGGCATAATCGGTGAGCAAGATGACCCGGTGTGTGTCGGCGGGAGCAGTAGCCAGGAGCCGGACGAGCGAATCCACTATCTGAGCTTGTGCCGGGCATCCAAACAACAGGGCTATTCCCACCCAAAACAGGGTGCGCAGGTTTGTCCTTTTTCGATATAGCCTGTGCATCATATTCGAGGGGGAAATTAAGGCATTGTGCCGGGTAAATGCGCAGGATGGTGGTATTTTCCGCTATTGGCTGACGGGGATCGACTAAATGGCCCGGGCTCCTGCCATTTCTGTGTAATTTTGTTGGTGAAATTGGATTTGGAAAAATCTATTTGATGTGGATAGCGTTTAACGGATTGTGCGTTTTTAAAAAAATTTGGCCCCGCTTTTTTGTCTCAATTTGAATATTTCTCATGGTACGTCGTCTGATTTTTGTTTTTGCTTTACTCTCCTGCGTCGCTTCACAGCTGCACGCCACGTATATGCTCATCCCGATGGATGAAAGCAGCCAGCGCAATCACATGAAAGCCTACGGGATCACCTATTGGGTGCTTTCGCAGGGTGTGGAGGCCTATTGGCTATTGAACTACCGCGGTGGCAGTTTTGCCTTTCAGTATACAACCGTGTTTGAGCGCGAATGCAAAACCCGTGATGTCAGTTTTGAGGTGATTGCCGATGCCCAGTTTGCGGCCATTCAGAATGAAATCCTGAATCCGGAAGTAAACATGGATGTCATTAAACTGGAAAAAGCGCCGAAGATCGCCGTCTATTCCCCGGATAAAAATGAAAAGGGCGAGGTCATCCAGCCTTGGGACGATGCTGTAACACTTGTACTTACCTACGCCGAAATTCCCTACGACGTCATTTACGATACAGAAGTGTTGGAAGGTAAACTGCTGGAGTACGACTGGCTGCACCTGCACCACGAGGACTTTACCGGCCAATACGGAAAGTTTTACGCCAGCCACAGCAACCAGCCCTGGTACCGCGATCATGTGCGCATGATGGAAAATCTTGCCCGGACAAACGGCTTTACCAAAGTGAGCCAACTCAAACTTGCCGTGGCTAAAAAAATCATGGAATACGTGGCCGGCGGCGGTTTTATGTTCGCCATGTGCTCAGCGACGGATACCTACGACATTGCCCTGGCTGCCGAAGGCGTCGATATTTGTGCTGAAATGTACGATGGCGACCCGGCCGACCCCAATGCGCAAAGCAAGCTGGATTTTTCAAAAACCCTCGCGTTTCAAAATTTTCAGCTGATCCGCGACCCGCTCACCTACGAACACTCCACGATCGACCACAACCTGGGCCGCCGGGTGAATCCCGAGCAGGATTACTTTACCCTGTTTGATTTTTCTGCAAAATGGGATCCCGTGCCAACCATGCTGACGCAAAACCATACCCGCACCGTGAAGGGTTTTATGGGGCAGAGCACGGCATTTATCAAACAAACGATCAAGCCCAATGTGCTGATCATGGGTGAAAACAAAGCCGCCGACGAAGCCCGTTACATCCACGGCACTGCCGGCTTCGGCTTCTGGACGTTTTATGGCGGACACGATCCGGAAGATTACCGGCACTACGTCGGCGATCCGCCCACCGACCTGAACCTGCACCCGAACTCACCGGGTTATCGCCTCATTCTGAACAACATCCTGTTCCCGGCAGCCAAAAAGAAGCACCAAAAAACGTAATACTAACTTCATACTGGCTTAACACCCTGCCCCGGCGCGGGGCCTACCTTTGTGCCAAGCAAAACACAAAGAGGTATTTATGTTTATGTACCCGCGCCATTTAGCAGAAGCCTGTCCTTTTTTCGGTCGCTTTATCTCCATTACCGGGCGCTCGCCCAAATCTGTATCAGATTTTTTTTCTGATGGCTCTCTTAACCCGGCGCGGGCCTTTGACTTTTTGACCATGCATCATATAAGCCGGTAGCCATGAAGAGGAATGTCGATATTGTTATACTGTCGGATATTCATTTGGGAACCTACGGCTGTCATGCCCGGGAATTGCTCCAATACCTGAAAAGTATCGAACCGCGTACCCTGATTCTCAATGGTGACATTTTTGATATTTGGTATTTTAAGAAAAATTATTTCCCGAAAGATCATCTCGCCGTGGTGCATCAACTGCTGAAAATGGCGGTAAAAGGTACCAAGGTGTACTACCTCACCGGTAACCACGACGACCTGTTGCGCAAATTTGGCGAGTTGTCCTTTGGCCTGATCCACCTGCGCAACAAACTGGTGTTCCAGGTCAATGGAAAAACACACTGGGTGTTTCACGGTGATGTATTCGACACCAGTATTCAGCGCGCCCGCTGGCTGGCCCGGCTCGGCGGCGAAGGCTATGACCTGCTCATCCGCATCAACCGGGCGATCAACCGCGCGCGCCGGCTTTTCGGGTTCAGCCCGGTGTCCTTTGCTTCAAGAGTGAAAAAATCAGTGAAAGGCGCGGTCAAGTACATCAATGATTTTGAAAATACGGCCATTCAACTGGCGGCTGAAAAATCGTACGACTACGTGATTTGTGGGCATATTCACCGTCCGCAAATGCGGGAGGTAACTGCCGAAAACGGCCGTACGGTGCACTACCTGAACAGTGGCGACTGGATCGAGCACCTTACTGCCCTGGAGTACAATTTTGGCCGCTGGGAAATTTACCACTACGACGAAGTCGAGTTCGAGGTGCTCAGCCCCATGTTGCAAGTGCCGGAACGCGATCCGCAGCAGTTGTACACGTTAAAACGCGAACAGGTATTGCCGGATTCGGATTTTAGCCCGGAAACCATGGAGTCCATGCTGTTGTGGAACATGAATGGCAACGGCTCAGAAAATGGAACTCATTAACCCTTGAAATAGATGCCGCCTGGTGCGGTTTTAATAAGCCGGAGTGGACAGGTTTTGAAAATTGCGCTCCGGTTCTTTTGTAATAAGATTTGCTTCATACAATCACAGGTGTAGACTATTCACAACCCGTGTACGACCGGACGCTGAAGAGCGCTTCGGTTTTTTTTATTTTTTTGAGCAACCGGAAGGCGCCGGGATTGTTTTTTACGTTCTATTGCCCTGCCGTACCTTCGCCTGCCCAATAAAATAAGACTTGTGAACGAACCCGTAGTTCCCCAACCTATCGAAGATGAAGCGCACCGCGTTGTGCATTCACTGCGGCTTTCCCGTGCCATTTTCCCGATCCTGCTGGGCCTGGCGGCTGTTGCCTTTTTATTTTACTGGCAGTTTGACCCGGAGAAGTTCCGGTCGATTCAATGGACGACCACTGCGTTTTTCTGGATTGGGGTTGCCGCCGCGCTGTTAGTCTTGCGCCATTTTTTTATTTCATACCGGTTGTACACGATCACGCGGCATTATTTCTCCTTTCGAAAATGTCTGGAATTGATTGTGCTGTGGGAGTTCAGCGGTGCGCTTACCCCCACCAGCAAAGGCGGCCCCTTCGTCATGCTTTTTGTACTGACACGGGAAAAGCTGCCGGCCGGCCGTACTGCCGCCGCGGTGTTTTACACTATGGTACTCGATTCGGGTTTTTTCGTGCTGATCCTCCCGTTTTTGCTGCTGATCTATGGGCCGATCATGTTGTACCCCGGCATGCAATCGTACCACGATGTTGGCCTTGCCAGTGGCGCTTTTTTCGGTACGTATACGGTGATGACCAGTTACTGGCTGGTGCTTGTTTTTTTGTTGATCATCCGGCCAAAATATGCCCGGCAAACGCTGTACTGGCTGGCAGCCCGGCCCTTGCTGAAACGCTGGGCGCCTAAATTGCAGCGCCTGGGCAATGAGTTTGAAAATGCAGCCGGAGAGATTCGACTGCAAGACTGGCGGTACCATCTCCAGGTTGTGCTGAGCACTATTGGCTCCTGGACCAGCAAGTTTATTATGATCAACTTCCTGATCATCGCACTGGTGCCCAGCACGCCACTCGATGGTAGCACGCAGGCCTTCATTTATGCCCGCCTGGTAGCCATGTTCATCATCATGGCGTTTAGCCCCACACCGGGAGGCGCCGGCCTGGCAGAAGTGGCACTTGCCGGCTTTATTGCCGATTTCGTGCCTGCCGGCATTGGGCTGATCATTGCCTTACTGTGGCGGAGTATGGCCTATTATGGGTATTTGTTGCTGGGGGCGTTTGTGGTACCGGCCTGGATCGCGCGGCAAACTGCTGCGAAAAACGATTAACCGGCCAGCAGTTGCTCAGCGTGGTTCTTCGTATCCACTTTTTCAATGATCTCTTCGATCTTGCCGGAAGCGTCGATAACAAAGGTGGTGCGGTGCACACCTTCGTAGCTGCGACCCATGAATTTTTTCGGGCCCCACACGCCATAGGCATTGGCGACAGCCTTGTCTTCGTCGGCCAGCAGGCTGAAGGGCAGGTCGTACTTTTCAATAAACTTGACGTGCTTTTTTACGGAATCCGGGCTGACGCCCAAAATTGCATAGCCCTGGGCGATAAATTTCGGATAGCCGTCGCGCAAGCTGCACGCTTCGGCGGTGCAACCCGGGGTATCGTCTTTTGGATAAAAATAAAGGACAAGTTTCTTGCCGCTGAAATCAGACAGTTTAACAGTTTCGCCTTTTTCGTTGAGGGCTGAAAAATCGGGGGCTTGGTCACCTACGTTTAAGTGGAACATTGGGTAGTGATGAATGATGAGTAATGAATTTTTTTAGGGAACGGGGATTTTAGGGAAATGTTCAAGTGCAGCGCAGATGGAAGTTACAAATCGCCTAGCTGTGGCCGGATGATCAGTTCTTCCACTACCGCGGCGTCGGATAGTTGGTACGCCGCCCAAACCATTTGGGCAATATCGGCGGCTTGCATGAGTCGGTCGGCGGGAAAATCGGCGCCTGCCCAGGAATCTGTCCAGGTAGCGCCGGGTATTAGTGTGGTGACCTTGATGCCTTCCTTTTTCAACTCATGGCGCAGATTTTTGGAAAATCCCAACAGGGCGAATTTGGCGATTGAATAGGAGCCGCCATTCGGATAAGCGTCCAGGCTGGCGATGCTGCACATGTTGAAAATATGGCCATGTTGGTGCGGGAGCATAACCGGGAGCAACGCCCGCGTAAGGTGGTAAGCGCTGTACAGATTTACTTCGATCATTTGTTCCAGCGCGCCATCGGCCTCTTCGGTGACGTTGCCCGGAATAAACAGGCCGGCATTGTTTACCAGTACATCTATACGCGACCACTGCCGGCGAACGGCCTCGGCAAATTGCATTACAACCGCTTTTTTGCTGAGGTCGGCAGCTTGTGTAAATAATTGCCGGCCGGGAAACGTTTTTTCCCAATGCGCCTGCATATCGGCAAGGTCGTTGGCAGAGCGGGCACAAACGAACAGGTCGAAACCATTGGCTGCAAAAAGTTCGGCGATAGCCCGGCCCAGGCCTTTGGTGGCCCCGGTTACTACAGCCGTTGGGGTAGTGGATTGTTGCACGGTAAATTAAGTTTGGATTGAAAACAGTGTTATAAATTTGAATTTGAGGTAAAAACAAGTACTTAAACCCGATTGACTGCTTAAAGTTTGGAAAAAATCCCAACCTTTGAACACTGTAAAATTTATGACCACCCATGTTTGTGTTGGATAAAAAATACAATTTCCTCTTTCATTTCGGGCGCTATTTGCAAATGATGCGGCAGACTTTTGGCCGCCCCGAAAAGTTCTCCATGTACTGGCGCGAAACCATGCGTCAAACCAATGACATTGGAATCGGCTCGCTGGTGATCGTATGTCTGATCTCGATTTTTATCGGTGCAGTAGCTGCGGTACAGTTTGCGTACCAGTTGGATGGTCAGTTGATCCCCCGCTATTACATCGGGTATATCGTGCGCGACCTGGCGATTATCGAATTGTCGCCAACCATCACCTGCCTGGTGTTGGCGGGCAAAGTGGGTTCGAATATGACCGCTGAAATCGGCGGCATGCGCCAAAAAGAACATATCGACGCCATGGAGGTTATGGGAGTCAATACGGCCGCATACCTCGTCCGCCCGAAAATGATTGGCGCTCTGGTGGCCATTCCGCTGCTGGTAACCTTCTCGGCTTATGTGGCGATTATCGGTGGTTACCTGGCCAGCGTACCGACCGAATTAATCACCGACGATGAATACGTGCAGGGCTTGCGTTCCTTTTTTGTGCCCTACAACGTATTCATGATGTATGTAAAATCGGTGGTTTTTGCGTTTATCCTGACCACGGTTTCCTGCTACCAGGGCTACTTTGTGGAGGGAGGCAGCATTGAGCCTGGCCAGGCAAGCACCCGCTCGGTGGTGTACAGCGATATCCTTATCCTGCTGGCCGACTACCTGATCGCTGTTGTTCTGACGGGGTAGGCCCGCTGTATATTTTGCCTAGTTTTTATAAATCGAAAAAAAATGACTGAAGCGCTTAAACAGACCATCGAAGCAGCCTGGGATGACCGTTCTTTGCTGCAAAATGCCGATACACAACAAGCCATTCGCACCCTGATCGCCCATTTGGATAGCGGTACGCTCCGGGTGGCAGAACCCCTCCCCGACGGTACCTGGATTACGCACGATTGGGTGAAAAAGGGCGTGATATTGTATTTCCCGATCCAGGCTATGGAAACGATTGAAGTTGGCCCCTTTGAGTTCCATGATAAAATTCCACTGAAAAAAGGTTTTGCCGAAAAAGGCGTTCGCGTGGTGCCGCAGGCCTTGGCCCGCTATGGGTCATTCATCGAAAAAGGCGCCATTTTGATGCCGTCGTATGTCAACATTGGCGCCTGGGTAGGAAGCGGCTCGATGGTCGACACCTGGGCCACTGTAGGTTCCTGTGCGCAAATTGGCCGGAATGTGCACCTGGCCGGCGGCGTTGGAATCGGTGGTGTGTTGGAGCCACCGCAGGCAACGCCGACAATTATTGAAGATGAAGCCTTTATCGGTTCGCGGTGTATCGTGGTGGAAGGGGTGCATGTGGAGCGCGAAGCCGTGCTCGGCGCCAATGTAGTGCTTACGCAAAGTACGCGCATCATCGACGTAACAGGTTCGGAACCGGTCATTCTGAAGGGGCGTGTACCTGCACGTTCGGTGGTCATTCCGGGCAGCTATACCAAAGAATTTCCGGCAGGCACCTACCAGGTTTCATGTGCGCTCATAATTGGCAAGCGCAAAGAAAGTACAGACAAAAAAGTATCGCTTAACGATGCCTTGCGCGACTTTCAGGTGTCGGTGTAAACGCTTGTCTAGCCCAATAAATTCATGCTGAAGTCCATCGAAATAACCACTACGCAAAACGTAACGATCGAGTATAGCCTCGCCCGTTTACGCGAACGCGGATTAGCCTGGTTTCTCGATTTGGTGATCGTATTGATTGGCTACCTGATTTTTTTTCAATTCTTGCAGGCAATCACTGGCGGCTTGTTTACCGGCGAAACGGGTTGGGTAATGCTAGCCGTTTTGTTGCCTTTTCTGATTTATTTTCTATACAATATTTGCTTCGAAATCTGGAATATCGGTCAGACCCCGGGAAAGATGCTTATGGGGACCAAAGTTGTTCGACTGGATGGAAAAGACCCGGAATGGAGCGATGTGGTCTTGCGTGCGGTCTTGCATCTGGTCGATTCGCTTTTTTCCTTTTGCGTGATCGGTGCGGTTTTAATCAAAACCACAGGAAAAAGTCAGCGGCTTGGCGATCTGGCAGCCAACACAACTGTCATTAAAATTCAGGATGCCATCCAATACCAGTTCCGGTTGCAGGATATTCTAAGCATTTCTACCCTGGAAAATTATCAACCGGTTTATCCGCAGGTACGCAGGCTCAATGAGCAGGATATGATTTTTATAAAAACCGTGCTTGGCCGCGTGCAGCGCTATCCAAACCTTTCGCACGAATCGGTGATGGAGGACTTGGTTACCCACCTGATGCCTATCCTCGAAATTGATCAGCGCCCGGCTAACCGGTTGGAGTTTTTGAAAACGCTGTTACGCGATTACATCGTGCTGACCAGATAAAAGGTTAGAAAGTTAGAGGGTTACTGGTTAGAAGGTTGTTCACCATTCCGGATGATGTCCAACTTTCTAACCAGTAACCCTCTAACTTTCTAACCCTCTAAAAAAACTATTTCAGTACAAAATCGCCGTAAGTCAGCCGGGCTTTTACCAGGCCGGGTGCATTGGCATTGCCAACAAAACCGGCTACCGTAGAACGGTTACCCTCATCGGCCCGCCGTTTGATGGTTGCGCCGGAAGGCGTGTGCAGATCGGTATGCGTGCCTTCGGCATCGAAACGAAACGATGTGCCACTTTCAACGTTCATCTGCACATCGGTGTATTTACCGACAATTTTTGCTTCAGAGAAATTGCGGGCCAGGGCTGTGACTTTCAGGCTGCCATAAGTGAGGTCTGCATCAACGGTAGTGGCGACGCTGTTTACTTTCACATCAGTATACTGTGCAGTAACAAAAGCTGCTCCGGCTTTGTCCACACGCAAGTTGGCATATTTCGTTTGCAGGCGCAGGTCTTGAATGTCACCGAGGTTAAAGTCGTCGTATTTGGACGTCATGCGCACGGTTTTAGCCCGATCGATCTGGCATTCTGAATACTTAGTGTCGATCTGAACATCCGTGGCTTCTGAAAGTATCAGGCCGCCATAGCTGAGGTGCCCCGAGAGGTTGCGCACTTTGGCAATGGTTGCTTTTCCATAGCCGATCGTCAGGTCGCCGTCGTTGTTTATAGCTTCGGTACGCAGGTCGCCGTAGTGGATTTCAGCAGTCAGTTTGCCATTAAGGTCGCCGACGTAGGAATTGCCGTATTTATTTTTCAGATCGAGCTGATTTCCGATAGGTATCCAGACTTCGTAATTGATTTTGAAGTCTTTACAACTGTTGCCGGGCCACCAGTCTTTGCCCTCTGAATTCACAACAGTTTCGGCTTTGACATAACCTGCTGTGTTTGTGAAATTGACATTGATCCGATCAAATGCTTTATCCGCATCCCGTTGGTTATTGGCATTAACAACGATGGTGATGTCAATTTTTACACTGTTTTTGTCCCAGGTATTCACATGTACTTTGCCGTATTTGTTGTACAAGGCAGTCATGCCATTGGCAGTCGTGGAGAATTCCCGGTTAATCTTTTTGGTGAACTCCTGTGCGGGGCCATTGGCCAATACAGGAGTGGTTGTCGCAGTGCCCAGTAGAACCAGGCTAAGCAGGAGCGCCTGTTGCAGGCGGCCTGGCTTAAATAGATTTAACTTCATGATTTCCGCTGTTTATCGGTACAGTTTGCTGTTGATTTGGTCGCTGTTGTTCGAGGTGTTCGAGTACACGCCCGAGTATTGCTGCTTTGGCTTTGTAGTTTTCAATCATGGCACGAACTACTTTATCCCGGTTGCCCGGGGGGACTTTAGCGAGTTCTGCCTTTAATTCGTTCATCACATTATCCATCTGCAGGAGGT
Source organism: Lewinellaceae bacterium (assembly GCA_020636075.1). Taxonomy (GTDB): domain Bacteria; phylum Bacteroidota; class Bacteroidia; order Chitinophagales; family Saprospiraceae; genus M3007. Next base: position 155,608 of record JACJYO010000009.1, read on the forward strand.
CTTCCGTGACACCGGCGTCCTGGTAAGTGGCGAAACTGGCCAGTTTTTCTTTTTTTGCGGAAATATCCCGCTGGTAAAACTGTTCCAGCTCGGCGTATTCCTTGGAAACATCACTCAGTGCCATGCCGGCTTGGCCGGAGGTATTGGCATACCAAATGCCAATATTAACGCCGGCAATCAACAGAACAACGGCAGCGGCTATACGCACCAGCGCGCGTTGCCAATGGACGTGCACAACTTTAGCCGTTTTCCCGTCGATGGATTTTTCAATGGAGGCCCACACCTGCTCAGCAGGCTCGTGGGTGTCGAAAGCGTCACGATTTGCGGTAATAAATCCTTCGAGGGAGCGGTTACTGCCGCCATCTAATTGTTGTTCAATGCGCTGCCATACCGCATCGGTGGGCGTGGCAGAATCAAAAAGGGGGCGTTGGAAGACAATTTGCTGTTCCAGGCTGTTGGCGGTAGCCAACCGGTTCAGGTTTTTTTCGATGCAGTTCCAAACGCCCTGGTCTGGAATGGCCGTATCGAAAGCCTCCCGGTGCTGCCGGATATACTGTTCTATGTTGCTGCTGTTGGACATCATGCTGTGCTGGTTTTTTTAGCTTTAACCGTTACTTTTTGACGATCCGCTTTTATTTTGAAACGTTTCCTGTTGCTGCAGGTCACGTTAAAAAGCGGGCGTCGTTGCATTCCTACGTTGAAAGCAAGTCTCGCAATTTAGATTTTGCGCGGCTGTACTGCGATTTTGACGTCGCTTCCGAGATGCCTAGAATATCACCAATCTCTTCATGATCATATCCTTCCATGGCATACAGTGTGAACACCATCCGGTAGCCATCGGGTAATTCCGTAATGGCGTGGTTGATTCGCTCAACACTATAGGGCACTTCAGGCACGGGTTCCGGCTCCTCAGAACGTTCATTGTAGGCCGTCAATTCCTGAAAAGCCAGGCGGCGACTTTTCAAAAAATTGATGCATTTGTTGACCGTTATTCGCTTGATCCAGGCGCCGATGCTGCTTTCGTATCGAAAGGTGTCTAATTTCATAAACACCTCAACGAAAGTGCTTTGCAGTAAGTCCTCAGCATCGTGGGTGTTTGACACCATACGCAATGCCGTGTTGTACATAGCCCGGTTATACAGGCGGTACAATTCAAACTGTGCGTCGCGGCGGCCCTGTTTACAGCGTTCGATCAGGTCGCGATGCGTTTGCGTGACGTCCATTTTGTGATTTGATTGTATTGACAAGTTATACAAGATCGGGTTGCATCCAATGTTAAATTTTTATTTCAGAATTTCCGGCATCTGTTTTTCCTGCGCTTGCAAACTATGAAACTGGAAACCTTTAAACCAGAAACCTTCAATCCTCAGATTATTCTTCGTTTTTTTGCCAAAAATTTTAGCTTATGTCTCTACGGCAATTTGGCCTCCTGGGCCTTCTGTTTTGCACGCCACTTTTTTTATCGGCTCAAATTGAAGATGCCGATATCATCTTTCGCGAATTACGCGTACTTGACGGCGTGTGGTTTATGCCCCAATCACGGGGCGATCGGCTTCAGGTCTGGTCAATTGAAAATGACAGCACCCTGGCTGGCCGTGAATTGCGCATCAAGGAGGAGGATGGCGACACAGTATTGCTCGAAACAATGCAGATCGAATTACGCGGCCAAGTTATTACGTATCACCAAACTATCCGCGGTCAAAATGATAATGAACCTATCCCGTTCGAACTTACCCTGGCTGATTACGATGGGTATTTATTTGAAAACCCTAAACAGGTGAATCCCAACAAAATCCGTTACCGCCTGCTCGGTCGCCGCGAAATTCAGGTTTGGACCGAAGGGCAGCGCGGTAGCCGTACTGTGAATACCGAAAATGTATTCGAGCGCGAATTCACACCGGCAGGACTTGAGTTTCGAGTCCGCGCCGGCATAAATATGACTACCATTCGAGCTACGGGAAACTTTCCGGCTTCCAGCGATCCAACTATTACAAAGAATCCTGTCACCTCGGCGCGCCCGGGCTGGGAATTGGGTACTCAATTTCGGTTTAAAGGCAGTGGCGGATTTATTACCTTGAATGTTGAAGCCGGCCTGATAGGCAGATATTCCCACGTTAAATCGGCTTTTTTTGTTGTTACGGACTCTGTGGTCAACTATGCGCGCGATGTTACCTACAGCCAAACCTGGCTGACCCTGGCGGCTATCCCGGAAATTAACCTGAAACGCGACGGCAGGCTTACTATTCTTGCCGGGCCATATTACAGCCGCCTGCTGTTTAACAAGGCCAAAGGCACTGAGGAACCTTCCGGGGACAATAAGTTGTTCGATGCCAACAATGATTTCAAAAAGAATGATGTGGGCATAATCGCGGGGCTCCAATTCCGTCTGAATTTTGGCAAAAAAGACCTCGGTGGTGCTCTTGGCTTGCGTGCCAACCTGGGCTTGGCCGATCTGGATGCCCTGTATAACCGCGAGTGCAACGACCCTGCATTTTGCAACGGCCGGATTAACCTGCAGGGAATTTCACTGTATTACAGTTTTAACTTGTTGGGCTTGTAAAAATGGCGAAACAAAAATTCTATGTCGTCTGGGATGGCCACGAACCCGGTGTTTACAGCAGTTGGTCGGAAGCAAAACAGCAGATCGACGGCTACCCACAGGCGAAATACAAGAGTTTTTCGTCAAAAGCAGAAGCGGAAAAAGCCTACCGGGGCAGCTATTGGGCCTATGTGGGAAAGGACACAAAGAGTGTAAAAAAATCCCTACCGGAACTTGAAAAAATTGGTGTACGCCTAGATAGCCTGGCGGTAGATGCAGCCTGCAGCGGTAATCCGGGCGATATGGAATATCGGGGCGTACACACCAAAACCGGCCAGGAAATATTTCGGGTGGGTCCCTTGCCCGATGGTACGAACAATGTCGGCGAGTTTCTTGCGCTGGTCCATGGTCTGGCCTGGCTCAAGCAGCAAAACAGCCCCAACATCCCTATTTACTCCGACTCCCGGAATGCACAACTTTGGGTCAAAGCCAAAAAATGTCGTACCAAACTGGCGAATACCGGCCGCAACGCAGAGATTTTTCAACTAATCGAACGCGCAGAAAAGTGGCTGGCCATCAACAAAGTCACCAACCCGATCATTAAGTGGGAAACAGAAGCCTGGGGGGAAATTCCCGCAGATTTTGGGCGGAAGTAGCAGGCCCTGTGCTCCTGCCCTTCGCCTATTGCCCGCCAAAAACAAACTGCACGATGTTCGCCCCCATTTGCAGGGCCTTGGTGCGTATGGTGATTGGATCATTGTGGATATCATCCCAGCCATCGCCCAGATCGGTTTCAAAGTCATAAAAACAGACTAACCGGCCTTGCCAGATCAACCCAAAGCCCTGAGCGGGTTTGCCGTCGTGCTCGTGAATTTTCGGCAGGCCGTTTTTAAACTCGTATTTCTGATGGTAAATCGGGTGGCTGAAGGGCAGTTCGACAAACTCAAGTTCCGGAAAAACTTTTTTCATGGATGGCCGCACAAAGGGATCGAGGCCATAGTCATCGTTGAGGATCAAAAAACCGCCGCCCTCAAGATAAGCGCGCAGGTTGCGGGCTTCCAGATCACTGAAAAGCATATTGCCATGCCCTGTCGCATACACGATCGGGTAGTTGAAAATATCAGCGCTGCCGGGCTCCACGGTTGCGTATTCCAGATTGAAATTGGTTTTCAGGTTAAGATTGCAAAACTGCGCCAGGTTTTTCAGCGAGTTCACGTCGTTGTACCAGTCGCCGCCGCCAGAGTACTTGAGTAACGCTAATTGGAGGGTAGGGGGAGTTGCCGTTTGAGGGCTGGAAGTGGTAAAGGCTGAGGCGCCCAGGAAACAACAAACAAGCAGAAAGAGACGTATCATGTTCTTTTCAGAAGGGTTAAAAATTAAAACGTAGAATCATCCACACTGTCGAGGTAGGCCTGTATTTCGCCAACAACGGAGGCGACACAGCCGTCTTCAAAAGGGGAGCGCAGGTTAGCGAGTTTTACCAGATCGAGGAACGACTGGCTGCCACCTGCCTTGCATAAACGCAGGTAATCTGCCCAAGCCGCTGTATGGTTTTCGCGGTCTTTTTTCCAGAACTGAAATGCGCAGATTTGCGCCAGCGCATAATCAATATAATAAAACGGCGAATTGAAGATGTGGTTTTGTTTTTGCCAAAAACCACCGTTTTCCAGAAATGTATTTCCGTCGTAGTTCCGGCACGGCAAATATGTTTTTTCCAACTGGCGCCAGGCAGCATTGCGCTCGGCCGGTGTCATATCCGGGTTTTCATAGATGATATGTTGAAACTCATCAACAGCAACGCCATAAGGCAAAAACTGAAGTGCATTGCCCACATGCATGAAATAATATTTTTCGGTATCCGGACCGAAAAACAAGCGCATCCAAGGCCAGGTGAAAAATTCCATACTCATGGAGTGAATTTCTGCGGCATCGCTGGTTGGCCAGTGGTATTCGTCGAATTCAAAATGGCGGCTGCTCCACACCTGAAAGGCGTGTCCGGCTTCATGTGTCAATACATCAATGTCACCGCTGGTGCCATTGAAGTTTGAAAAAATAAAAGGCGCCTGAAACAAAGGCATGTACGTGCAATAGCCGCCGGTAGCCTTGCCGTCCTGGTTTTCCAGGCTCATCAGGTTGGTATCAAAAAGGTGCTGAAAGAATTTATCGGTTTCAGGCGCCAACTCGCTGTACATCCGGGCAGCGTTAGCTACAATTTCAGCAGGCTTGCCAACCGGTTTAGGATTTCCGGAAGGGAATTTATAGTCTTCGTCAAAATAGCAGAGTGTATCAAGGCCCAAACGCCGGCGTTGCCGCTCGTAGAGGGCCGACGCGAGCGGGACGATATGCTCACGCACTTGCTTGCGAAAGTTGGCAACCATATCCGGCGTGTAATCAGAGCGGCGCATGCGCGCATATCCTACTGCGACAAAGTTGTCGTTGCCGAGCGTACGGGCCATCCGGTGGCGCGCCTGCACCATTTTGTCGAACAGCGGCTCAACGATGGGCGCGTTTTTTTCATAAAATGTCCATTTCGTTTGAGCAGCCCTGCGGCGTACGGAGCGATCATTTGATTGCTCAATCGGCGTGAAACTGCTCAGGTTATACACCGCACCATCAAATTCCAGTTGGGCTGTTGCCTTCAATTTGGTGTATTCGGTGCTGTAGGCATTTTCTTCCTGCAAATCTTTTTGAATGGTCGGTTTGAATGTCTTCAAGGCCAGGTCGGCGAGAACAAACAAATGCCCGCCATACTTTTGTGCCAGTTCCGTGCGAAAAGGCGACTTCAACAAAGCCCGGTAAAAGTTATCATTCAGTGCCTCGAACGCAGGCAGGTTTTCATCGAAATAAGTATTCTCCGTTTCATAAAAAGGATCGCGGGTATCCACGGTATGCCGGATCAGGCACAAGTTGTACATCGTGGCAAATTCCTCACGAATATGGATCAATTCCTTCAAACTTTGGATTTGTTCTTCCGGCGAGGTTGCTTGTTCAAAATTTTGCAGGCTCGCGTTAAATTTTCTCGAAACGACCTCCAGGTCGGGTCGGGTATATGGGAAGGATTCAAATGTAGTTGTTGTCGAAGGGGTGTCAATCATAGTTTCCATCAATCAAAAATTAAAAGGTAGTTATATGTCACAAAGGTATGACACCTCAAATTGCCATGCCATATTTGGCATAGATTACATCTGTTTCTGCAGTTTACAAAACGCTGGTTTTGTACTTTGCGCACAAAAAACGTCAGAATGATCCGCTTTGTACTCAGCTACGCGCTTTTTACGGCAATTATTGGACAAATTGCCGCCCAATCCACCGCATATGTATTTCATGTAGGCCCAAGTCTGGGTATCCAAAAATGGGACAATTCGTTCGAACGCCAGATTCTTTACAAGTATCATGCGGCGCTTTCGATCGAGTCGGTCAATAACGAAAATGACAATGCATCCATTTATGCGCAAATAGGCTACCACGTGCGGGGAAGCGCTACCCGTTTTCGCTTTTTCTTTCAGGGCGGCGGCATTCAAACGTTTTCACAGGAGTTTCAATTCAACAACCTGTCGCTCATCCTTGGCGCTAAAATGAAAAAACCTTTGGGTGCCCGGGGCAAGTATTTTTACTTCGGTGGTTTGCGCGGCGATTACAACCTGAGCACTAACCTCGACGACCTGGACCAGAACAACAACCCTTACGCCGCGATCTATTACCCCCAACCGGGCTTTGTGAACAAGTGGACGGCGGGTTTGTCCTTCGGCGGCGGCATTGAGTTGCCCTTCAGCGAATTGGTTGGCTGCCAGTTTATGCTTTCGGCACACCCGGATTTCCTGTTGCAATACCGCCAGCCATCCATTCCCAATGTGATCGATCCGTTGAACCCCGGCCAAAATATCACGATACCGGAGCGACGCATCCGGAATTTGACCATTGAGCTTTCCATAGGTCTGCGGTTGTTGCGCAAGGTTGTGTATGAGTAACGCGAACCTCCGGTTCGCTTTTTATCCGCGAACTTCCGGTTCGCAATTTAAGCGCGAACTTCCCGTTCGCTTTTTATCCGCGAACTAACAGTTCGCGTTACAGGGCATCCCAATACTCCACCGCCCGGCGCGTATGCGGGATACAAATAGACCCGCCCACCATATTTGCCACGGCAAAAATTTCGAAGATCTGATCGGTCGTAACGCCGAGTTCGTGGCATTTCCCGAGGTGGTACTTGATGCAGTCGTCGCAGCGTAACACCATGGATGCTACCAAACCGAGCATTTCTTTGGTTTTCGTGTCCAGAGCGCCTTCCTGGTACGTTTGGTTGTCGAGGCTCCAGAAGCGTTTGATCACCTTGTTATCGTGGGCCAGAATGCGGTCGTTCATTCGGGCGCGGTAGTCGTTGAATTCGTTTACCATTTCAATGAGTGATTGAGTGATTTAGTGATTGAGAGGCAAAAATGCCCAATCTGTATCAATTACTCCCCTAAATTTGCCAACACACGGTGTTCTCCAATCACTCAATCACTCAATCACTCAATCACTCACTGAATGCGCGTAGTAATCCAACGAGTATCCCAGGCTTCTGTAACCATCGACGATACCGAGAAATCCCGGATCGGCCCGGGTTTGCTTATCCTTTTAGGGATAGAAGCCGACGACGACGAAACCGACATCCAGTGGTTGTGCAAAAAAATCGCAGCCCTGCGCATCTTTTCGGATGCCGAAGGATTGATGAACCTTTCGGTGCAGGAAATTGATGGCGAACTGCTGGTGATCAGCCAGTTTACCTTACATGCCAGCACAAAAAAAGGCAACCGCCCCTCTTTCATTCGGGCTGCCCGGCCCGAACAGGCTATTCCGCTCTATGAAACATTTGTAAAAACACTGACCTGGGAAACAAAACGCCCGGTTCAAACCGGCACTTTCGGGGCCGACATGAAGGTTGGGTTGGTCAATGATGGCCCCGTAACAATATGGATCGATTCCAAAATGCGGGAGTAGGGTGTGGACAAAAAAAAACCGCCGGACGTTGCGTCTGGCGGTAAACCCCAAAAAACCAAATGAAAACAATCTTCCTACTGTAATATCTCTGAATAAATTAAAATCGGTTTGAGAGACATCCTTTATACGCCGGGCTGCTTTCCGGGTCACACATTAGTTAAATTTTTTTTTTGAACCTGAAGTTACCCGCTGTGGTTTAGGAAGCCAACTGGCTGGTAAACCCTACATTTGCCCGGATTTTACGACCTCAGACCAATGCCTGCTCGTCAAAAACTAAAAACGCTGTCATGGATACATTTTTAAATACCCTACACTCCTACAACCGCTACCTGGTGCTGGCGGCTATGGTATTTGTACTGATTCGCTCTTACAACGGGTGGCTAAACCGCAAACCATTCGAAAAAGCTGACAATACCGCGTCGGTAGCACTGCTGGGCCTGGCGCACCTTCAGGCCTTGATCGGGCTTATCATGTATGCTTTTACCAGTACCTGGACGCAAACTGCTTTTGCCAATTTCGGGGCAGCCATGAAAGATCCCATGCAACGGTATTTTGCCGTTGAGCATATCTCGGCGATGCTGATCGCTGTTGCATTGATACAGGTTGGGCGCACCCTTTCGAAAAAAGCATCCGACGATGTATCAAAGCACCGGAAACTCGCAATCTACACATCCATTGCGCTGGTGATCATTGTTGGCACGCTGGCGCAAAAAGGGCTGCTGTTCGGCAGCTTAAGCTGATCGGATTAATTTGGACAGGGTTTTCCGTTTTGATTAGGTCAATCCTGTCCATTCAAAAAAATAAATCATGCAAAAACCCGGCTTACCGGAAGGTACCCGCGATTTTGGGCCCGAACAGGCCCGTAAACGCGCATACATTTTTGATACCATTCGCACCGTATTTGTGAAATTCGGCTTCCAACCGCTGGAAACACCGGCTATGGAAAACCTGAGTACGTTGACGGGTAAATACGGCGACGAAGGCGATCAATTGCTCTTCAAAATTCTGAACAACGGCGACTATTTGCAAAAGGCTGACCCGGCAGCACTGACGGCCAAAGATTCGGCAAGACTGGTTTCGAGCATTTCCAAGCGCGGTCTGCGCTACGATCTTACCGTGCCTTTCGCACGCTTTGTGGTGATGAACCGCCATGCCCTCACGTTTCCCTTTAAGCGTTATCAGATCCAACCGGTTTGGCGCGCCGACCGTCCACAAAAAGGCCGTTACCGGGAGTTTTTCCAATGCGATGCCGACGTCATTGGCTCCGATAGCCTGATGTATGAGGCCGAACTGGTGCAGATCTACGATGAAGCATTTGCACAATTGCAAATTCCGGTGACTATCAAACTCAACAACCGAAAAGTACTCTACGGTATCGCCGAAGCGGCCGGTATCGCTGATCGTTTTTCCGATATGACGGTGGCCATCGACAAACTGGATAAGATCGGCCCTGAAGGCGTACGGCGCGAACTCGCCGAACGCGGGATTCCTGACGCTGCGCTCAATACCATCGAAAAAGTACTGGCCATTTCGTCGCCGGATGAACTCCGTGCCATTTTTAGCACTAGTGAAACCGGCCAGGCTGGCCTTGCCGAACTCGATCAGGTGTTTGGTTTTTTGGAAAAAACAAGCCTGAAAAATGAAGTAAAATTCGATGTCACACTGGCCCGTGGACTGAGTTATTACACCGGCTGCATTTTTGAAGTAGCTGCCAATGGCGTCAAGATGGGGAGCATTGGCGGCGGTGGTCGCTACGCCGACCTCACCGGCGTTTTCGGTATGCCCGGCCTTTCGGGTGTCGGGATTTCCTTCGGCGCCGACCGGATTTATGATGTGCTGGACGAACTCGACCGTTTTCCGGAAACACTGTCCGAAACGGTGCGCGTGCTGTTCATGGCCTTCGACGAGGCTACGCACAAGTATGCCTTCGAATGCGTGACCAAAGTGCGCGCAGCGGGCATTCCCGCCGAGTTGTACCCCGAACCGGGCAAATTGAAAAAACAGTTTGACTATGCCGCCAAGTGCAATATCCCGGTGGTTGCCCTCGCCGGCGACGCCGAAATGCAGGCAGGCCAGGTGGCTGTGAAAGATCAGAAGACCGGGGAGCAGAAAAATATGACGGTGGAAGCGCTGATCAGTCAACTGAGCGCTTAGGCATTCCGGCAACGACTACCACGATTTCGCCCTTCACCTCTTTGGCCGAAAAATGGGCCTGCAATTCCGTCAGCGGCGCCGTTTTCACTTCTTCGTGCAATTTGCTCAGCTCGCGGGCCACACAGGCCATTCGTGTTGCGCCGCAAACCTCGGCCAGTTCACCCAGGCATTTTATCAGCCGGTATGGCGATTCGTACAACACGAAGGTGTGTGGCAATTCAGCCAGGTATTTCAGGCGGGTTTGCCGCCCTTTTTTATGCGGCAAAAAGCCCTCAAAATGGAAGGTGTCGCAAGGCAAGCCGCTGGCCACCAGCGCCGGCACGAAAGCCGTAGGGCCAGGTAGGCATTCCACTCGTACGCCCTGCTGCACACAGGCCCGCACCAGTAAAAAGCCGGGATCGCTGATACCCGGTGTGCCGGCATCCGATACCAATGCCATCGATGTGCCGGCCTGGAGCTCAGCCACCAGTTTTTCAACAACAGCATGCTCATTGTGGGCGTGAAAAGCGCGCAACGGCGTGCGAATTTCATAGTGCTTCAGCAGTTTGCCGCTCGTACGCGTATCCTCGGCCAGCACCAGCGATACCTCTTTCAGGATGCGCAGCGCGCGCAACGTGATGTCCTCAAGATTGCCGATGGGTGTGGGTACGATGTAAAGCATTTTTCAGTGCCGAGGGCTACTGTTGACTGATCTGGTAAGTATACGTTTCCACGATCATATTCGCCAACAGCTTTTGGCAGGCCGTTTCGATCTTCTGGCGGGCTTCCGCTTCAGTTGCCGCATCCAGGGCCATGTGTACATGGCGGCCAATGCGGACATCGGAAATCCCATCCAGGTCGAGGTGCCCCAAATTGTTTACCACTGCTTTCCCTTGTGGGTCGAGTAGCTCCTTATGCGGCATAATGTCAATTTCAGCAACAAATTTCATTTGAGCGCGATGTTTTAAAACTAAAGACCCGGGCGGTTGGTCGCCTGGTCTGCATTGATGATTTTATTTTTTGAAAAAAGAGACAAAACAATGTAAAACAAGATGACCAGCGACAAACCCAGCCCTTTCAAAAGCACCAGTGCCGACAGCGCCAACGCTAAAAACAAACTGGGCATTTTGTTTTCACGCAAGCGCCGGGAACGGAACTTGAGCGCAAACATGGGAATATCGCTGACCAGCAGAAAGGAAAAAAGCCCGATCAGGATGTACAACAACCAGGGCTGTGCTACCAGCAGGCTCCCGATATTCAACTGGTTTGTATGTGCCGCCAACATCAGCCCCAACACAAATACCGTACACCCCGGTGTGCTTAAGCCCATGAAATAGTGCTTTTGCCGGGTGTCGAGGTTAAACTTTGCCAGCCGGTAAGCGGAAAACATCGACAGCAAAAATGCCGGTAAGGCCATCGGGCAGATTGCCATTCGGGTGATTTCAGTTGTAAGTGCCGAATCAGACTTCCACGGAAAAAAGCCGGGGAAATCCGGGCAATAGGCGGAAGCCAGCAAACCGTACAACATCGCTCCGGGCACCACGCCAAAGCTGACTACATCGGCCAGAGAATCCAATTCCCGTCCCATTGGCGATGCCACACGCAAGGCCCGCGCCACCATGCCATCGGCATAGTCGCACAAAAATGACCCCAGGACAAACCAGGCCGCAGGCACCACCAGGCCATTCAGCAACAAAATCAGTGCGCAACACCCGAAGAACAGGTTCGACAACGTGAAAAAATTGGGAATATGTTGACGCATAGGGAGTACGAAGTACGGAATATGGAGTGCGGAACGCGGAGTGCAGAATACCCCAACCTGGCCTTGCTCTCCATTTGAAAGGAAACCATTGCCGGCCACGCAGGCAAAAGTAGGATTTTACCGGCATCTGCTGATGCATTCCCCGGCATATCCGGAAAAACATGCCGTAAAATTCAGGCTAATGCCAGACTTTTGGGTTTTATAAATGCAGGCGCTATGTCCATAGTTTTTTTCAAAGCAAAACGAAGACACGAAGACTTGAAGGTTAAAATCCTCGTTCCCTTCCTGGTGATTACCGTATTCAGCCTACTCGTTGCTGCCTGCGGCAACTCCAGTACTCCGCTGGATGCCGGCACCCGCCAGCGCATCGACTCCACCGCTGCGGCTCAAATACGGTTGGCACGGGAGGAACTCGATAGTCTTTGCAAACTCCAGCAAAAAACCGTTCTTCCCCGATTAGTTGATTCGATCAAACAAAAACGTGTCCGGGAAATTCAGGAACAATTAAAAACTGTTCCGAAATAAACATCCTCTTCGTCGCATCCATTTTCCAGCCCACCGATCCGCTTCTCAGCCCACCGATCCGCTTCTCAGCCCACCGATTCATCGGTGGGAGAAATAGCGCGCAACACCGACACATAATTCCCCACAAATTCGTCCAGCCGTTTCCGACGATATTGCATCACAAAGCGCGGATGCGGCAGCGGAATGACCTCTTTGAAAAAGCCGTGCTGGTCATTCAGTTTTTTGAACACTTTGAAATTTTGGCCTTCCCCAATACAAACAGCAGCGTTGCGCCGGGCGCCAAATTCCAGTTGGGTGCGGATATTCCACACGATAAACGGTTCGGTGGCCTTCAGCAGTTGCCGATCGTCGTAGTAGTTGATATTGATCCCGTTTTTTATGAAGCCTAACGGCGACATGGAGGTGATATAAAATTGCCGGCAAAAAGCCTCGGCGCCGCCATAAGCATGGATGAACATCCAGACAAACTGAGCCGACAACTCCTGCTTTTTCGGAAAATCATTTTGAATGCCGCATTCGGTTTCCAGGCGAACCGGGTCGGTAAACGGCACCCCGGTGATGCCGGCGCCAAAACGGCCCGGGTTGATGCCAAACATAAAATTGCGCGGCTGTGAATCGGTGTAGTATTTCTGGTAAAAAGCCGTCAGGGCAGCCATGGTTTCCGGTTGCGAATACGGGAACAACCATTCAAAATCGGGCGGCAGGGGAATATCCGGGAGACGTAAGTTGCGAGTGAAGGCAAGTACATGATCTGCAAATGTCATAGCGGTAAAGATAGCGGTTGTTGGCCGTTGGCTATTGGCGGTTGGCTATCTTTACCGCTATGGAAATCATCCGTCTTTCCAAACCCGACCGCACGCTGCAGGGCACCATCGCGCTCGATGGCTCCAAAAGTCTGAGCAACCGGGCACTGGTCATCCTGGCCTTGTCCGGTGCTGATCCCGGGCAATGGCTGAGCGGGCTTTCGGGCTCCAAAGACACGCAGACGCTGCTCCAGCTCCTGCAAAATCCATCTGCCCGGTACGATGCCGGCGACGCGGGCACCACCTTTCGCTTCCTCACCGCCTACCTTGCGCTGCAACCGGGTGCGCACGAACTGACCGGCTCGGCTCGCATGCGCGAACGCCCGATTGGTGCTCTGGTGGAAGCATTGCGCAGTTTAGGCGCCCGGATCGATTATCTTGGCCAACTGGGATATCCGCCGTTGCGCATTGACCCGCCCAATTTTTCTACTAAAAAAATGCAGACGGTCCGGATTGATGCCAGCGTGAGCAGCCAGTTTCTTTCCGCGCTTTTGCTCATTGGTCCGAACCTGCCCGGTGGCCTGGAACTGATTCCCGAAGGGCAACTGGTTTCCCGGCCTTATCTCGAAATGACCATGCAGATGATGCGGTTTTTCGGTGCGGATACGCAATGGCAGGGCGCCCGGATACGGGTTGCTCCCGGGCAGTACGTTCCCCGAGCCTTGCGTATCGAGGCCGATTGGTCGGCAGCATCCTACTGGTATGCCTTGGCCGCTTTTGCCGAGACGGTGAACCTCAGGCTGGAAGGACTTTTGAGTGACAGTTGGCAGGGAGACCGGGTAATTCGGGAACTGATGAAAGATTTTGGCGTAGCCAGCCGTGCCTTTGGCCCCACCAGCATACTCACCCCCAATGGCGACGGGAGCCGGACCAAACGAACTGTCGATTTTCGCAACTGCCCCGACATCGCGCAAACAATGGCCGTCGTTTACGCCGGACTGGGTATTCCCGCGGTGTTCACCGGACTCGAAACCCTGGCCATCAAAGAAACCGACCGCACCAGTGCCTTGAGTGTAGAACTGGCCAAGATCGGCGTACATTTCGGCCCGGAAACGCCCGGCGGCGACCGCTACGTTTTGCAGGGCAAAGCGCATTGGGATACACCGCCCCGCTTTGCCACGTATGGCGATCACCGGATGGCCATGGCCTTTTCAACGTTGGCCATGCTGGGGCCGGTCGAAATTGAAAACCCGGCCGTTGTCGCAAAATCCTATCCGGCATTCTGGGAGCATTTGGCACAGGTTGGCTTTTCTATTGAAAAATATACTGCACCGTGAAAAACGATACCGAAACCACTACTATCCGTGCCCGTGGTAAGCTGCTGCTTACCGGGGAATACGCCGTGCTCGACGGTGCGCAGGCGCTTGCGTTGCCGGTGCGCTATGGCCAAACGCTGGAAGTACAGGGGTCATCGGATACGGAAAAATTACATTGGGAAAGTATCGACGAACAAGGTATAACCTGGTTCAGCGCAGTATTTGCCTTACCGGCGTTCGACTTGCTGGAATTCACCAGCGTTTTCACGGCCGAACGCTTGCAGGGCATCCTGGCCGCTTGCCGGAAGCAGAATCCGGAGTTCCTTACCGGTACCACAGGTTGGCAGGTCCGCATACGCACGGATTTTCCGCGGCGTTGGGGCCTGGGCACCAGCAGTACGCTCATCGCGGCGTTGGCGCGCTGGGCCAGTGTCGATCCGTATGCGGTTTTGTTCGACACCTTCGGCGGCTCTGGCTTACGATATTGCCTGCGCCTTTGCAGAAGGGCCCCTGGTGTACCGGCTGGAGGAAAAACAACCTCACGTGCAGCCCGTCCATTTTTCACCGGCATTTGCGGCCCAGTTGTGTTTTGTTTTTAGGCAAAAACAAAACAGCCGCGAGGGTATACAGCGGTACCGCGAACGGGCGCGTGACCAATCGGCGCTGATTGACCAAATTTCTGAATTGACTCAACGCACTATTCAGGCTCCCACCTTAGCCGAATTTAACGCCATTATGCTTGAGCACGAGCAATTGATCAGCCGGACGCTCGATCTGCAGCGGGCGCAAGATTTGTACTTTCCGGATTTTCCCGGCGTGGTGAAAAGTTTGGGCGCCTGGGGCGGCGACTTTGTGCTGGCCATGAGCGAGCAGACCCCGGCTTGGGTTGCGGACTATTTTTGAAAAAGGCTTTTCAACTTGTCTGCCGTATCGGGATATGGTTGTCGCCCCGGAATAGTAGCCATCTCATACCGATCCACATTGCTAATTGATAAAGTAATTTTAGCGGTCAGACGACTTCGAGTCGTCAGACCGCGCGTATTGGTCCGACGACTCGAAGTCGTCTGACCAATAACTACTAACATCATCAGATTTTTATGTGAAAATGGAAGAAATGGCTTCCAGGTCAGTAATACCGCGCATAAGCAGCAAACAGCCCAACAACTAACGCCAGCGTACTCACTGCCATGACCACTTGCCTGGTATGGCTAAACCGGAAAAGACCCGGCAAGGACAGCCAGATCAGCGGCAGGATTGGGATGAAATACCGCCCGCTCATGCTCAAAATACGCGGATGTCCAACCGGCGCCCACATCAGGTACAGTGTGGTGGCCAGACCGATGGCCATCAATGCAGCAATCGAGACAAATACTATCCTCGCCTTGTTGGGAAGTTCGACCGGTTGTTTTTGCGCAAATAAAAACAGCGTAGTCAGTACTAGTAGTCCGATTGCCCAACCCGGGAGGTAATTTTTTTCCCAGCCGAATTTTCCGAAATAATGCGCACTGATGGCCAGCGCATTTTCGGCAAATGACAGGCTGAGTGTTTTTGCATACTGCCCGGGATTTTCCAGGATAAATAAAAACTGTGCCCCGGGGTCGACGCCTTCATTGAGCGTGACCTGGCCGGCAAAAAGCGGGTTGTATTGATCTTTGGGCAGAAATAAACTGCTGGTTTGGCTGTTCCAGGTGGCTACAATGCCCAGGGCCAGGAGTATCAGACCCAGGGCATACCTGTTCCGATAAGCTGGGTTTTCAAATAGTTTTTTCGGCAACAGCAATGCGAGCAAGGCAACAGGCGCGTATACAAATTTATTCCAGGCCAAAATTGCAATGCCCAGGGCCAGCCACAGCAGTTGCTTTGGCGTGAGTTTGTCTTCTTTTTCTATTATTTTTCTATAAAAAAAGGCGATCGCTAAAAAAGCGACGCCATTCGTTACCACATCGCCGCTGGCGCTGGCATTGACAAACATAGAGCCGGGCAACAGGGCTAAAAACGCAAAGGCCCATTGGTGTCGGGGCATGATTTCTATCGCTTTTGAAATTAAAACGACCCAAAACAACAGCGCAAAACACCGGATAAGATAGAGGGCGTACAATGGTTTTATTTCGAGAAGCAAGCTGATTTTCGCAGCAACAATTTGGGGAAGATAAACCGTAAACGGATAGAGCCCGGTATTTGGGAAATCGGCAAATGTTTTCACCGGGGAATTCAACGCGATCGCTTTTGCCTGTGCATATTTCCGGGCGGTTTGTTTGGCGCTGTAGTCAAACTTCATGGGCAAGTAGATCGCTTCCAGTTGACTGATGCTTTCCGGGATCACGCCGCCCAGGCGGTGGTCCTGTTGTTCGCCCCAAAAATGGCCTTCGGCCAAATGGAAGGCCCGTTCGAAATGGTCCGCTTCGTCGGGTACCTGAAACGGCGGGATCAGGAAAATGATTGCCAGGCCAAAGCTGAGGGCCGTAATCTGGAAAAAATGTACGGGCGAAAGATGGACCAAGGCTTCCGCGGTAGGGGAATGGCCTGGGTTAATCATATTCTTCCGGGTTGCTCCCCGTTAGGATTTTTGACAACATAAAAAATACTTGAGAAAGCTACGAACAGGCTAAAAATAGAACTTAAATCGTATCTGGGCAGGTATTCCCCGGGTCAAATGTAGCCGTCTATCGTTTGCTTTCTTTTTCAGATTTTACTGCTAAACATTGTGGCGGCAAATCAGTTATAACCAGAACATAACTTAACTACAGCATTCCATGCCCACCACCTGGTACGACAGTGTCGTCACAAAAATAGAAGATGCCAGTCCGCATGTAAAGCGGTTCTGGCTGGAAACACCCGGCGCGGAACGGCCCGAATTTAAAGCCGGCCAGTTTGTCACCATGGACTTGCCGATTGGCGAAAAACGCCTGCAGCGCTGGCGCAGTTACTCCATTGCCAGTGCCCCGGCTGACGACTCCAACCTGCTGGAACTTTGCATTGTGAAGGCGCCGGAGGGTTTGGGTTCCAAATATTTTTTTGAAGAAGTACACCCGGGTTCCACCCTGCGCTGGAAAGGCCCCGATGGCACATTTTGCCTGCCCGAAACGATTAGTAAAGATCTGGTACTCATCTGCACGGGCACGGGCGTGGCGCCATTCCGAAGCATGTTGCGCGATCTGCAACATTCCGGCCGTCCGCACCGGAATATCCACCTGATCTTCGGCACCCGTACCGAAGCGGATATTTTGTACCGGGAAGAATTTGAAGCGCTGGCACGCACCATTCCGGGCTTTCGCTACGATGTGGCACTCTCCCGGCAGCCCGACTGGCCCGGCTATCAGGGATATGTACACCAGATTTACCTAAAGGAATATGCGGAAAAGCGACCCGATGTCCAGTTTTACATTTGCGGCTGGGGCAACATGATCGATGAGGCTGTGGCTAACCTGCTGATCAAACTGGGCTATGACCGGACGCAGATTTTGTATGAATTATATGGGTGAGGACAGTCCGCCTTTTTCACCACGGAGACACAGAGGGCACGGAGTTTTTGCTCCGTGCCCTCTGTGTCTCCGTGGTGAAATTTGAAATATTTCCCTCCATTAGGGGGAACACTATCCCGCCAAAATAGACTTGTACTTCGCTCCGTCGTTCAGCAATTTCACGGCGGCATCCACTTCCGGATCGTTCTTCAGGCTTTTGCGCACTTTGCCGCGTTGGAAAAACACGCGCCCCACGAGCTCCTGTTCAATTTCGTGCAGGATGCGGGCTTTGCTTTTGACCATTTCACCTTTTTTCTCGGCTTTGATCTTGTTTTCCATCGCCTGAATATCAGCACCGATAGGGAAATTTTCGCTGGTAGCCAGGGTGCTGAGTTCCTTCAGTTTCTTCTCCGAAGCGCTTTCGTATTCGAAGTTTTTGCTTTGAACAAAGCGGTTGAAATCGTCCCAATCGGTAAATTCAAACGTTTCGATCGAGTCAATTTTAGGTTGCTTGAGCATCCACTCGGTAGCGTAGTCAAAAATGATGTTTTGGTCGAGCAGGGCATGTACAATGCCGGTAGCCGTGTCTACGGGCAGGAAAATGTCGGGCGCGACGCCACCACCGTCGAGCACACGACGACCGTTGTGGGTTTTAAAGGCTGCGCGTTCGGAATCGGGGATGTGCACCGGCTCGCCGTTTTTGTAACGCACCGCCTGGATGCAGCGCCCCGAAGGGATGTAATATTTGGCAGTGGTCAGTTTGATCTTGGCGTTGTAACCGACGTCTTTGGTGTTTTGCACCAGGCCTTTGCCATAGCTGCGCTGGCCCATGAGTACGCCCCGGTCGGTGTCCTGAATAGAGCCGCAGACGATCTCACTGGCCGAAGCACTCATTTTATTGATCAGCACAACCACCGGGATGTCCTTGTCGATAGGGCTGTGCAAGGTGTTGAAACTGCGATCCCATTCCGGCACTTTGCCTTTGGTGCTGACGATAAATTCGCCTTTCGGCAAAAACACATTGGCCACATTGACCGCTTCGTTCAACAAGCCGCCGCCGTTTTCGCGCAGGTCGAGGATCACGCCTTTCAAATCGGGGTTTTTGCGCTTGAGTTCCTGCAGTGCGTTGGCCACGTTTTCTCCGGCAGCACGGGTGAAGGTGCTCAAATAAATATAACCGATGCCCTGGTCGACGATGCCGGAGTGCGGCACGTTTTGCGATTCAATTTCGCCGCGCTCGAGGGTAATGCGCTGGTTTTTGCTTTCGCCGGGGCGTTTTACTTCCAGGTCGATTTTGGTGCCGGGCACTCCGCGCAAAAAGGCCATCACATCATCTTTGCTGCGGCCTTTGGCGCTTTGGCCATCAACGGTGAGGATGGCATCGCCCACTTTGAGCCCTGATTTGTGGGCAGGGCTGTCTTCGAAAATTTCGGTGATCACCACCCAGTCGCCCATCTGTTTGGCTTCAGCGCCCACGCTGTTGTACCGGCCGTCGTAGAGGTAGCGGTAGCCCTCGATATCCGTTTCGGAAATATAATTGGTGAACGGGTCGAGGCCGCCGAGCATGGCATCCATGCCGGAGCGCATGAGTTTGCCGGGGTCCAGTTCATCCACGTAACCGTGGTTGATTTCTTTGTAGGCGTTGGTGAAAATTTCGAGGTTTTTGATGATCTCAAAGTACTTGTTGTCCTCAAATCCTTTGAAAGCAAACAGGCCGGCCGCAGCCAGGCAGATCAACAGAAAAATTCGTTTGTGCATAATTTTTAGGTTACTGGTTTGAGGGTTGCCCACTTTTCAAATTTCAAATTTTTCTTTTCAAATTTCAAATTCAAGAAACTTCACTACACCGGGCACATCCTTTTTATTTAAACTTTGAAAAGGGTTTTGCCCAAAATAGCGCGGTTGAACAGGGTCGTTTTTATTTTCCGACAAAACTACGGGCAAATGCCGCGTATTCGTGGAAACGGATGTTTTTTTTGAGTCAAAAAGGGTATCGGAATTCGTATCAAATCAGCCCAAAAACTGCCGCAGCACTGCCAGCAATGCCTCCGGTTTATCGGCATGCACCCAGTGTCCGGCGCCTTCGATCGTTGCAATTTCGGCCTGCGGAAACAGGGACTTGATTAACGCAAAATCACTGTCTTTGATATACGCAGACTTGCTGCCGCGGATAAAAAGTACGGGTTTGTCAAATGCCGGGCCACTGACGCCGCCCAGAATGTCCGGATAGGCCTTCCAGAGTACGGGCAGGTTCATTTTCCAGGCGTAGCTCCCGTCGGTGTTCCGGGTAATGTTTTTTAGTAAAAACTGGCGTACGCCAAATTCGGGAATGCTCTTTTTGAGCAGATCATCCGCTTCCTGCCGGGTGTTGACCCGGCTCAGGTCCAACCCCAGCAAGGCTTCGTAAATATCGCTATGATTGTCCGACGCCGGCCCAGGGGCGATATCGACAACCACAAGTTTGTCTACCATGTCGGGGTATTCCAGGGCAAACTGCATGGCCACCTTGCCGCCCATGGAATGTCCGATGAGTACCGTGGAAAAGATCCAGTGGTGTTCGAGGAAGGCTTTCAGGTCTTCGGCCATTTCGGGGTAGGTATGGCTGGGCAGGTGCGGTGACCGGCCGTGGTTGCGCAGGTCGGGTGTGATCACGAGGTGATGGTCGGCCAATGCCTTGGCCACTGTTTGCCAATTGTCGGAAAAACCGAAGAGGCCGTGCAGGATTACGATGGGGTCGCCCTGTCCAAATTCGCGTGCAAATAATTCCATGATGCCGGTGTATCCCTTCAAAACGAAGCCCGGGTTTTATTGTTTACCCAGGGATGCTACTTTTGTACCCTATGTTTTTTCAGAAATTTCTCCAAACACAATGCTACGGACTGTACTGATTTTCCTGACAAGCGCCTTCCTGCTCGCGGCGGGCGGTTGTAAAAGCGATTCCAAAGATCAACAAAATGCGGGTGCGGAGGTAGATCCCGAGCTGGGCCGGCTGAATGCCTTACTGGTTCAGGATCCGAACAATGACTCGCTGCTCTACCGGCGCGCCGAAGTGTATTACAATCTCGATGGCTTCGATGAAGCGCTACACGACCTGAATGCAGCCATAAAAATTGACTCGCTCCATCCGCAATACTATCATTTGCTGGCCGATGTATATCTGGATTATGCCCGGCCCAACGATTCCAAACGCGCAATCGATGTGCTGCTTACGGCAGCGTATAAGTTTCCGGGGCGGATCCCGACGTTGCTGAAACTGAGCGAGTTTCAGCTGATCGTCCGCCAGCACGACGATGCCCTTGCCACTCTCGACAAGATCCTGCAAAAAGACCCGCAAAATGCCGAGGCTTTTTTCATGGCGGGCCGGGTTGCACTGGATACAGGCGACACTACGCGCGCCATTGCCGCCTTGCAAAAGTCGGTGCAATACGATGCCGACAACTCTGACGCCTGGCGCTTTTTGGGGCGTATTTTCTCCAACCGGAACAATCCTGTGGCGATACAGTATTTTGACAATGCGCTGCGGGTTGATTCCAATGACCTGGAATCCCGGGAATACAAAGGTGCGTTTTACAAACGGCGCGGCGAATTTGACCGGGCATTTGAAGTGTACCGGGATATCGTGGTGCGCAACCCGGATTATTCCAATGCCTACTTCGACATGGGCATGATTTATCTGGAGATGGATTCCCTGCAAAAGGCCTACGACCATTTTGACCTGGCCATCAAAACCGACCCGCTTTTTGTAATGGCCTACTATTACCGCGGTCATACCTCGGAACTGGAGGGCAATATCGATGCTGCAAAAGCCGACTACCAGCAGGCTAGTGGTATGGCGCCAAATTATGCAGAACCCAGGGCAGCGCTGGAACGGTTGAAGTAGGGGCGACCCTTGCGGTCGCCCTGGTGGTCGCCCTGATTAATGGCAGACCTCCATTTACCGGGGGCAGCCGCAAGGGCCGCCCCTACAGGAGATCCAATCATCAATAACCAACAGCCAACAGCAGAAAAAATGCCCACCTACGCCATTGGTGATATACACGGGTGCAATCGCACCTTCGAGACGTTGCTGGAGCGATTGCCGCTGCAGGATGGGGATGCGTTGATCCTGATTGGCGATTTGATCGATCGGGGGCCCGATTCCAAAGGCGTGATTGATACAGTTTTTCGCCTCCGAAGAAACGGCCATCCTGTCACCTGTTTGCGCGGCAACCACGAGCAGTTGTTGCTCAATGGGCTGTTGCATCCCGATAAAATTGAGTTGTGGTTGTTCAACGGAGGGCTTCAAACGCTGGAGAGTTTTGGGGTTAAACACTTGCTCGGTATTCCGGAGCGCTACCTCAATTTTTTCCAGGCAATGCCGCACTGGTATGAAACCCAGGAGTTCCTGTGCGTACACGCCGGTCTCAATTTTACCCGCCCCAACCCACTCGACGAACACTACAGCTTGCTCTGGATCCGGCGCTGGTACGATGATATAGACTACAATTGGCTGGGCGACCGCATTGTGCTGCACGGCCATACCCCCCTTGAACTGGCAACCATTCAAGCGCAACGAACCAACCTGGCCGCCAACCGGTATCTCAATCTCGACAACGGCTGTGTGTATGCCTTGCGGCAACACGACCGACCGGATTTGGGTCGCCTTGTGGCCTTTTGCCTGGATACCCGGGAACTCATTTGGCAGAATTGTGTTGATTAACAAACCCTTTTTCAGGCGCTTGCAAACGCGTATCTTTGCAGCCCTTTTTAGGGTACCTGCTCATTACTGGTCCTACGACTTCAAGTCGTAGGACCAGTAAAAACACTCGAACTCAAATGTTCCCAACCTACGACGTCATAGTAGTCGGTGCCGGTCATGCCGGTTGCGAAGCAGCAGTGGCCGCGGCCAATATGGGCTGTAAAGTCATGCTGGCCACGATGAACATGCAGACCATCGCCCAGATGAGCTGCAATCCTGCTATGGGCGGCGTAGCCAAGGGTCAGATCGTGCGCGAGGTGGATGCCTTGTGTGGCTATTCCGGCATTGTGACCGACCACACGATGGTGCAATTCCGGATGCTGAACAAATCCAAGGGACCGGCAATGTGGAGCCCGCGCGCGCAGAGCGACCGGATGCAGTTTGCCCGGTTGTGGCGGCAATTGTTGGAGAGCCATCCGAATATCGATTTCTGGCAGGAAATGGTCAATGGCCTGGTGGTGAAAGATGGCCGTGTGCAAGGTGTGCGCACCGGTATGGGGCTTGAAATTCCAGGCAAAGCCGTGGTGCTCACCAACGGAACCTTCCTGAACGGCATCATTCATATTGGTGAAAAACAGTTTGGCGGTGGCCGGGCCGGCGAAAGCGCTGCCCGCGGCATTACCGAGCAATTGGTGGAACTGGGGTTCGAGTCGGGTCGTATGAAAACCGGGACACCGCCCCGTGTCGATGGACGCACGATCGATTTTTCCAAAATGGAAATACAACCCGGTGACGATCCGGTCAGCAAGTTTTCGTACACCGATACGCCACTGCTGACCGATCAGATGCCCTGCCACATTACTTATACCAATCAAAAAGTACACGATATCCTGCGCACGGGTTTCGACCAGTCGCCTATGTTCAACGGGCGCATTCAGGGCGTTGGGCCGCGCTATTGCCCCAGTATCGAGGACAAAATCGATCGCTTCAGTGATAAGTCGTCGCACCAGCTCTTCGTAGAGCCGGAAGGCCGCGACACCTGCGAAATTTACATCAACGGCTTTTCGTCCTCCCTGCCGGAAGATGTGCAGTACAAAGCCTTGCGCGCGATTGCCGGACTGGGAAATGCCAAAATGTTCCGTCCTGGCTATGCGATCGAGTACGACTATTTTCCGCCGACCCAACTGCAGGTCACCCTGGAAACCAACCTGGTCAAAAACCTGTTTTTTGCCGGCCAGATCAACGGCACCACGGGTTACGAGGAAGCGGCTTGTCAGGGCCTGATGGCCGGCCTGAACGCTGCGTTGGCCGTACACGAACAAGAGCCCCTGGTGCTCAAGCGCTCGGAGGCCTACATTGGCGTGCTCATCGATGATCTGGTGAATAAGGGTACCCAGGAGCCCTATCGCATGTTTACCAGCCGGGCCGAATACCGGATTTTGCTGCGGCAAGATAACGCCGACCTGCGCCTTACCCCCATCGCTCATCGCCTGGGCCTGGAGGGCGCCGACAAGCGTATGGACCGGGTGCGCGCCAAAGAAAAAGCCGCTGCCGAAATCGCTGCTTTTTTTCAAAATGCATCTGTAGCGCCGGACGACGTGAACGGCTACCTGGCTTCCGTCAACTCGGCGCCGATCAACCAAAAACTCAAACTCTACAATATTCTCCTGCGTCCGCAAGTGAACATTGGTAGCCTGGCCCAGGCACTGCCTGAAGTGCAGCGGTTTCTGGTGCCATTCGATCAGGAGTTTGTCGAACTTGCCGAAATAAACATCAAGTATGACGGCTACATCCGCAAAGAGCAGGATATGGTGGATAAAATGAGCCGCCTGGAAGATGTGCACCTGCACGAAGATTTCAACTACGCCGCACTTACGGCACTCAGCGCCGAAGCCCGCGACAAACTTGCCCGGCAAAAACCCCGTACGATCGGGCAAGCCAGCCGGATATCCGGCGTGAGCCCGGCTGATGTCAGTGTGTTATTGGTGCATTTGGGGCGTTGAGTGGGGGAGCTGGCTATTGGCTATTGGTTGCTGGTTAATTTCGCGCAGGCGCCTTTCGATTGCTTTAATTTTCTCCATATCTACTGCTCCGTCCGTTTCAATCCCGGAAGCAATATCCACCCCAATGCAGTTGGGAAATAAGGCGACCCGTTCCAGATTGGTAGCGTTCATCCCGCCTGCCAAAAGAAATGGATAAGGAAAATTCACCGGAATAGTTGCATCGATCGGCTGCCCGCTACCGGGTACCGCACCGTCCAAAATAAACAGATCGACATCGGCGGCGTAGTTCTCCAACTGCTCCAGATCGGCAACCGCTTGCACCCGGCAAGCGAGCAAAACCTTTTGCTTCAGGCTGCGCACAAATTCCGGTGTAACATCCCCGGTATACAACTGCACCCGCCGAAACGGAAATCGTGCCAGCACCTCCCGGATCTCCGCCTCCGTATTTTTATAAAAAACCGCTACCGCGTGGGCGGGTAGTTCCCGGCCAGTCAGCAAATCGGGATCAATCTGACGCTGTGAAACTGGTGAAAAATTCAGTCCGACAAAATCGGCGACCGATTGATTGAGCAAAGCCGGCGTGCGAATACCACAAGCTTTGAACAGCCGGTTCAATTTTGAATTGCCACCTACACCAAAATGGTGCGCCAATCCGCACTCCGCACTCCGTATTCCGTACTCTGGCTGCGCCATCAGGCTAGTCCCGATCAAAAAACCATCAGCATTCCGGACAACCTGAAAATCCCGGTAATCCCGGATACCTGATTCGGCGACGACAAAACGGCCACGGGCTTGGCGGGCGAGCACATTGGTCCGGTTCAGTGCAGTTCGGAAAGTTTTCAGGTCCCGGTTGTTGATGCCAAGCACGGGAAAATCCAGTTTTTGGACGCGGTCCAGTTCCGCCTGATCGTGCACTTCCACCAATACCCCCATGCCGAGTTGTTCAGCAGTTTTTTTCAAAAAAAGCAACTGCTCCGGGGGCAGCGCCGCGGCGATCAGTAAAATGATGTCGGCGCCATGTCGCCGGGCCAGGTAAATCTGAATCGGGTCGAGAATAAAATCTTTTTGCAATAAAAGTGGTGCATTGGGTTGTTCAGGAGCATCGAGCGCCAGGGCTGTCGCTTGCAAGTCAGCATAACTGCCACCGAAAAATGTCGAATCGGTCAGCACCGAAATGGCAGCAGCCCCGGAATCGGCATAGCTTCGCACCTGCGTAGCAAGATCGATATGCTGATTGATCCAGCCTTCCGATGGGCTTTGGCGTTTGAATTCGGCAATGAAAAACGGTATGCCCCGCTTTTTATAGGCAGCCAGTTTTTCATAAAAACTGCGGTTGCCGGGCCGGGTAGTCCGACGTAATTCGTTCAGGTCGTATTGCTGATGGAATTGTGCAACCTCCTGTTTTTTTTGCCGGACAATCCGGTCCAAAATGTTTTCCATAATCTAAGCCGGTTCAGCCGGAACCTGCCCGGCGGGTTCAAGTGCAGTTTTGTAGCGATCCAAAACAGCGCCCATCGCACCCTCGAAAATGTGTTTTTCCATTTTTCGGTAGGCGCCTTGCAAGGGCATTTCCTTAACAAAGCGGGTGAAAATGAACGCAGCATTCGCGGCCACCAGCTTGTAATGTTCCGTACTGGGAACACCTGCCAGCAAAGCCTGAGCAATGGCCAGTGACTGGGCGGGGTTGGCCGAACTGACTGCCTCGAAGGGCACCGCTTCCAGACCAAAATCTTGTGGCATGATCTCGTATTCCCGCCGCTCGCCTTCATGAAATTCAAGGATACGTGTCGGGGTGCACACCGAAATTTCATCCAGCCCGTCGTGGCTGCGGGCTACGATGAGATGTTCCCGTCCCAGTTCGATGCCGGTTTCAAAAAGTACAGGCATTAGCTCTGCAAAGGCGGTACCGATAAACTGCCGTTTGGGCTGCAGCGGATTGAGCAGAGGGCCCATGACGTTGAAAACCGTCGGTACACCGATGCGCGCGCGTGTCGGGGCAAAGTGCCGGAATACCGGGTAAAAATCCGGAGCAAACAAAAAGGCCAGCTTGTTTTCCGCCAGGGTTTTTTCAGCGTTTACCGCTTCTCTCCGGATAGGTACTCCGAGTGCCTCCAGGAGATCAAAACTCCCGAATCGCCCTGCCGCGGCGCGGTTGCCGTGTTTGACAATGGGTAAACCACAGTGGGCGAGCAGCAAACTGGTCAGCGTGGAAGTGTTGATGCGCGGCAACCCTGAGCCGCCGGTGCCGCAGATGTCTACGGCCTGGTTTTCCCAGGCATGAATGCCTGGGCTAAGATCACGAATGCCTGGGCTAAGATCACGAATGCTTGGGCTAAGATCACGAATGCCTGAACTATTATATTTTGAGTTGACAACACCAATATTTTGAACAGGGGAAACATTTTCCCCGTTCTCAGCCCAGGCATTCATGCCTGGGAAAAGGAGTTGGATAAATTCCTTAAGCGCCCCGGGATTGCGCAGGTGCAGGCTGAGCCCTACGAGCAGGATTTGTTTTTGATCGTCAGAAAATTGGGCCTCTTCAACGGCTTTCAAAAAGTTGCGCAACAGATTCTGTTCAACCCTGGCCCCGGCTTGCAAGGCTTGCGTAAGGCTGTGATAAATGCGGTTGCCGGCCGACAACCGGCCGGCGACTACGTTGCGCAGCAGCCGCATCCCGGCATCATTGGTCATGCTCAACACAGACTCCGGATGGAACTGAATGCCTTCAATCGGCAGGCGTTTGTGCCGGACGGCCATCACGGTTCCGTCGGCTGCGCGCGCACTTACTTCCAATTCCGGTGGGATGTCTTTTGCCGCCCAGGAGTGGTACCGCGCTACCCGGATATCGGGTTCGAGCCCGGTGAACACGCTGCGCCCGTCGTGGCTCACCGGCATGGATTTTCCGTGCACCGGCGCAATGTTTTCCAGGCTGCCGCCAAAAAACTCGACCAGGGCCTGATGGCCCAAACAAACACCGAGGATAGGCTTTTCGCGATAAAACCGGGCAATGATCTGCATTAAATTTCCGGCGTGCTGCGGAATGGAAGGTCCGGGCGACAAGACCAGCAAGTCAAAATGCTCCCGGGCCAGTGCCTCCGGTTCTACAGTATTCCGGTACACCTTGACCCGGCAGCCGAGCAGGCGGAAAAAGTCTGCCAGATTGTAGGTGAACGAATCAAAATTGTCGAGCAAAAGAATATCGCGATACATGTTTAATTATATTTTGCATTACCGTACTAGTGCAATGATGCAAAGATTTAAAGAAAACGGCAGACCGGCAAGTTTGCCGGAGATTTTTTAAGTCTTTGCAGTTATAAATTTTCGGGTAAATCGTTAGCGGTAGCCGAACAATTACCAGCCAGGTTCTTAAACGCGGCAGAAGTTGTATTTTCGCCGCTCGCAATCCCCACCTTTGCTTATGCTTTTGGAAGGCGCACTATTAGGACTGTCGCTGAGTTTCATGGTTGGCCCGTTGTTATTTGCCATAGTGCAGGCCAGTTTGGAGCGCGGTTTTCGCGCCGGTTTTGCGTTAGCAGCCGGTATCTGGACGAGCGATATCCTGTACATTACCCTGGTTTATCACGGTGTAGATGCGTTGGCTACCTTGACGGCTTTGCCGCATTTTCGGCTATGGGCCGGCTTGCTGGGCGGTGCCGTGTTGGTGATTTTTGGCCTTGGGGCGTTTTTGCAACGGCGTTTGCCCAACACCGATACCCACCACACCACTGCCGACCGGGTACTCGATGTGCTGGATGGCCCTGAAGCGCCGGGAGTGGAGCACAACTGGATGCGTTGGGGGTACCCCGGCTATTGGATACGGGGATTTTTGCTGAACACCATCAACCCGTTTACTGTTTTCTTCTGGCTCGGGATTGCCAGTGCGGTGATCGTTCCCAATCAATGGACACCTAATGAAACCCTTGGCTTCTTTACGGGCATGTTGATTACCCTGATCGCTACAGATACCTTGAAAGCCTATGCCGCCAAACGTGTCCGGCATTTTCTAACCCCAAAGCATACGCGTTGGGTACAACGCGGTATCGGACTTACCCTCTTGGTTTTTGGATTGGTACTCGTAATCCGGGTGTTGATTTGAAAACAGTGTAGCTTTCTACGTCAGTATTAGCAAACGTTAATAAAAAGGGCGTTTTCACGGCCAAAAGCCGGATTTTTGTTGTTCGCCTGTACATTCAGCAATTCATGTATTTTTCAAAAAAACAGTTTCTCATGCGCCAAGTCTACCTTCTGCTTTGCTTAACCGGGTTCTTAACCGGGCTTTCCGCCCAAAACAGCACGCCGTTCTGGGAACCGGTTTCCGTTGCCCAGATTGCCTTGCCGGAAGGCGCTACCCCCAGTTTCAATCCCGTAAAATTTCAGGCATACGACCTGCGCTACGATGCCCTGGCCCAGCGGTTGGCTCAGGCGCCAATGGAGTTTACGGAAGCGGCAGACCGCACCCCCCTGCGGGTTGAATTGCCTTCGGCAGACGGCACGATCCGGGAGTTCAAAGTCTGGGAATCGCCGATCATGGCGCCGGAACTGGCGGCCCGCTACCCCGGTATCCGGAACTTTGCCGGCATTGCAACCGATGGCTCCGGCGCTACGGTCCGCATGGGTACTACCTACCAGGGTTTTCACGCTTTTCAGTTTGAAAAGGACGGTAGTGTGCAGTCGATACGCCCCTACGCAATGGGGCAAACGCGCTACTACCTGGCGTATAAATTGTCGGATTTGCCGAAAGAAAGCAACCAGGTTGGGGGCATTCTATGCGGCGTAGAGGCGGATGACCAACACGCCATACCCCTTGAACAACAGTTGAAGCCCGGGAAGGTTACCGACCGGGGCAGTGCACTGGTCACGCTGAAAACCTACACGATTGCCATTTCGGCCCGTGGCGAATATTCCCAGTTTTTTGGCGGCACCAAGCCGCTGGTTTTGTCGGCCATCAATACGGCGCTCAATTATATTGTTGCGATTCAGGAGCGCGATTTCAGCCTGCGCCTGATCCTGCACCCTATGAACGATCAGATTATCTTTCTGGACCCCAACACAGATCCGTTTTCCGGGAATACGGTTGGGGAGTGGATGAGTCAGAACCCCGCAGCAATCGATTCTATTTTGCCCAACAGCAGCTACGATGTCGGGCACGTTTTTTCCCGGTACATCGTCGGCGACCAGGTTGGAGTGGTGAGCGGTCGCGCCTGTAACAGCGGTAACAAAGCGCGGGGTGCCTCTTCGGCCCAGAACCCGCAAACGGAATATTTTTACCTGGTTGCCGCGCATGAATTCGGCCATCAGCTTGACGCCAGCCATACCTGGGCGAACTGCCCGAACGTTGATATGCAAATTGCCCCTGCCACGGCTTTCGAGCCCGGCAGCGGCAGCACGATTATGTCGTACGCAGGTTCGTGCATCGACAACAATGTGCAAAACGACAACGATACGTACTACCACATCGGCAGTATTATTCAGGCGCAGACCTTCATGTGGCAGGGCAGCGGCGCCACTTGCGGTGGCTCCATTCAAACCAACAACAATGCGCCGGAAGTAGAAATTGTCAGCCCAAATAATGTGGTTATTCCGGCTAATACCCCCTTTCGCCTCACTGCAGCCGGTACGGATGCCGATGGCGACAACCTGAATTACTGCTGGGAGCAGTATGATACCGACCCCGGCAAGTATACCCTTGGCATGCCGCAAGGCAATGCGCCGGCGTTCCGCTCCTACATCTTCAGTCCATCACCGACGCGGTACTTCCCCAACCTGGCCGACCTGGCTGCCAACAAAGCCACTACTGTGGAAGTATTGCCCACCTACAACCGCAACCTGAAATTCCGGGTGACCGTGCGCGACAGAACGACAGGCGCCGGGGGCCAGGCCTGGAAGGAAATTTCAATTGCTCCCCGCGTCACTGCCGGCCCTTTCAGGGTAACTTATCCCAACAATGCCGGCGTCAGCTGGTGGCCGGGCGAGTATCAAACGGTTACCTGGGATGTGGCCAATACTAATATCAGCCCGGTGAACAGCCAACGCGTAAACATTAAACTGAGCATAAACGGCGGCCAAAGTTTCCCGATCACGCTGGCTTCCAATGTCCTCAACCAGGGGCGTTATTGCGTCAAAGTGCCAAACAATCCCACAACAATGGGCCGCATTATGGTGGAAGCCGCCGACAACGTGTTTTTTGATATTTCCAACAACAACATCAGTATTCAATCGGCCGCTCAGCCTGATATCAGTTTCTGCGCTTCCTCGGTGTACGATACCATTTGCCTCCCGCTCCAGTACAGTACGGTGATCAGCACGGCCTCAACGGCCGGCTTCAGCGACCCGATTACGCTGGCTGTTGAAGGTTTGCCAAATGGTGTGACGGCTTCGCTAAACCCCAACCCGGTGGTACCCGGAAATGATGTGGTGCTGACGCTCGATATTCCGGCAAATCAGCCGGAGTTGATTTTGAATTACAAAGTGAAAGGCACTGCGGGTGCATTAACGGACTCTACGACCAACACGCTTTGGATTATCCAAAATGACTTTTCTCCCCTGACGGCTCTCAAGCCGGCTGACGGCGCCGGTGGCCAGGTTCGCCTGCCAACCTTGCAGTGGACAACAGTGGGCGCCGCTACCTACCAGGTTGAACTGGCTTCCAGCCCTTCATTTGCAGCGCCGACGATTGTTGCTTCGGCGTCCAATATTGCGGTGGACAGTTTTGCTGTAACCACGCAGTTGAACGAAGGCGCTATTTATTACTGGCGTTTCCGCCCAACCAATGCCTGCGGCGTTGGCGACTGGGTAGGGCCATTTGCCTTTGCTACGGGGCTTAATGTTTGTGCAACTTATGTATCGACGGATGTTCCCAAACCCATTACTCCAAATGCTGTAACAACGGTTGAATCCAAGATAAACCTTCCGGCCGGCGGCGTGGTGAGCGGGGTGAAAATTACCCGTATTCAGGGCAACCACGCCTTTTTCAGGGATCTTGAAATGCGGCTAATCAGTCCGGCAGGAACCGATGTTTTGTTGTTTACCACGAAATGCGGCGGCGTGAGTGCCAACTTCAACTTTGGCTTCGACGATGCCAGTCCGACTGCCTTTGCCTGCCCACCCAACAATACCGGCGTTTTGTTTAAACCGGAAAACAGCCTTGGCGCCATGAACGGGCAAAATACCGGTGGCGACTGGATTTTGCGGGTAAAAGACAACGCCATCAGCTCCGGCGGCAACCTCAGCGGATTTGATTTTGAAGTGTGCTCCAGTACAAGCCTGAACCCGCCATTCCTGGTCAACAACAACCCGTTGCAGGTACCGCCCGGCGGAAACGCTCCGGTATCGAACAACCTGCTGAAAACGGACGATGCCAACAACGGCCCGGATGAGCTCGTCTACACGCTCCTGACCATACCTGCCTTTGGTGAATTGCACCTGAATGCAAGTGGGGTGGCTATGCAACCGGGTGACCAGTTTACCCAAACCAATCTGGATAACAATGCCTTGCGCTTTTTCGACTATGGCAACAATGTCGGTACCGATGCATTTTGCTTCGTTGTGACCGATGGCGAGGGCGGTTTGGTGAAGGACTGTTTTACCATCCAGCCTTTCCCGGTCAGTACTTCGGAAAGCCTGCGTGCGCTCAACTTCCTGCTGGCGCCCAACCCTGCAACGGAAACGGTGCGGCTCACGTTTGGCGAAGCCTTGCGCTCCGACACCCGCATCCGGTTGTTTGACGCGGCCGGGCGTTTGGTGCGTACCGAGCGGGTTGCTTCCGGTCAACAGGCTGCGATTTTGCAACTGAATAAATTACCCGAAGGCCTGTACACCGTTTCGGTAGACAATGCCGAAGGCAGTGGCGTCCGCAAATTGGTGGTACGGTAACGCGAACCGCTGGTTCGCCGTTTTTCTCCCAAAGGCCAGGCCTTCGGGAGGAAAACCCACAAAAAACCTTCCGAAGCCGCAACGGCTTCACCAATCATTTTAAACAAATAAACACATGCGTTTTCTAACTTTTTTAATTTTTGGGGCTGGCTGTATTTCCAGTCTGAACGCCCAATCCGGGCTGAACTTCTGGAAGCCGGTTGAAAAAGAGCGGATTAATTTGGCTGAAAATGCCGAACAAAAAAACCAGCCGAACCAATACAAAACCTTTTGGCTGGATTATTCCAGCCTGAAAACCGCGTTGCAGGCAGCGCCTATGGAATTTACCAGTGCGGGAGAACCCTTGCTGATCGAATTG
This sequence comes from Lewinellaceae bacterium, assembly GCA_020636075.1. GTDB lineage: Bacteria > Bacteroidota > Bacteroidia > Chitinophagales > Saprospiraceae > M3007. The sequence goes on from JACJYO010000009.1 coordinate 187,975, forward strand.
CCCCAGGCAGATGGCTCCCTGCGCAGTTTCCGCATATGGGAATCGCCTGTGATGGCCTCTGAGTTGGCTACCCGATACCCTGATATCCGCACCTATGCGGGCACTGCTGCCGATGACTCCGGCGCGCGCGTACGCCTGGGGGTAGGGCCTGCCGGTTTTTACGGGTACTTTTTTTGCCGCAACGGTCGTATCCAAACGGTGCGTAGCTACGCTGAAGGCACACAGGAATATTATATGGCCTACCGGATGGAAGACTTGCCGAAATTGACCGAAACGCTGGCCCGTTGTGGCGTGGAAGATGCTTTTTCAAGTAATCCCGTTAAGGATAAACCGGTATTGGATCGCAGTGATGCGCCGGTGGGCCTGCGCAAATACCGCGCGGCAATTAGTACCCAGGCAGAATATTCGCTGTTTCATGGAGGTACAAAAACCTTGGTGCTCGGCGCTGTTACTACGGCCATGAATTTCATCAACGGCATTACGGAGGAAGACCTCGCCATCCGCATGGAATTGGTCCCGAATAACGATACGTTGTTTTTCTTTGATCCGGACACGGACCCGTACTCCGGCGCTTTGGCATCTTCCTGGTTTGGTCAAAATCCGGCAGCAGTCAATTCGCTTATCGGCGTAAACAGTTACGATATCGGTCACGTTCTTTGCCGGGTAGCCAACCCGCAAGGCGTATACACAGCCGGCATTGCAGCGCGCGGCGGTGTGTGCACCGCGATCAACAAAGCCCGTGCAGCCAGTTCGCTGCCCAGCCCGATTGGCGAACGGTATTATTTAATTGTTGCGCATGAAATGGGGCATCAGTTCAATGCAACCCACACGTTCAATTCTTGCCCACCCGCAAAGGATAACCGGGAACCTTCTACGGCCTTAGAACCGGGCGGCGGGTCTACGATCATGAGTTATGGCTCACTCTGCGTTCCGGATGTGATCAGTGATGAAGATCCCTATTACCATGTGGCCAGCATCGAACAAACGCGGCTTTTTATCACACAGGGTGATGGGACCACTTGCGGTGTAGCGTTGCCTGCCGACAATAACGCTCCAGAGGTCAGCATTCCTTTGACGAACGGCATTTACATTCCCGTCAGCACGCCGTTTGCCCTTACCGGTGTTGCTAGCGATCCCGATGGCGATGCGCTTTCGTACTGTTGGGAGCAATTTGACACCGGACCGGAAACGCCACTGGGGCAGCCCATCGGCACCGCGCCGCTGTTCCGGTCTTACCTTCCTGCCAGCACGCCGACGCGCACCTTTCCGCGAATCCAAACCATCATCAACAATGCCTCCAGCCCTACCGAATATTTGCCGGATTACAGCCGTGTCCTAAATTTTTGGTTTACCGCGCGCGATGGCAAAGGCGGTGTATCCTGGGATAAAATTTTATTGCGTTCCACAACCGATGCGGGCCCGTTTCGGGTTTTGGAGCCCAATAGCACCCTCGTAAGCTGGGCGCCGGGCGAATACCAGGAAGTTATCTGGGATGTGGCCAATACCGATAAGGCGCCGGTGAACTGCAAGAAGGTCAACGTCATGCTGAGCACCAACGGCGGGTTAACATATCCAATTACCCTGGCAACCAATGTGGCGAATACCGGCCGCTATTGCATCCAGGTACCCAATGCACCGACCAACAGCGCGCGCATCCGGGTAGAAGCGGCGGACAATGTCTTCTTCGATATTTCTAATTCCAATTTCAAGATACAAACGCCCACACAACCGGGCTTCACGTTTTGTCCTGCCGGCCTGCACGATACGGTTTGCCTGCCTTCGACGTATAACACCGTGATCAGTACCAGTACCCAAGCGGGCTTCAGCGACCCGATTACCTTCAGTGCCACCGGCCTGCCTCCCGGCGTGAGCGCCAGTTTCAGTCCCAACCCGGTTACCCCCGGTGCTGAAACGGTAATGACACTGGATTTTCCAGCAAACCAAACCACGTCAACTTTTGATATTACCCTTAAAGCCGAAGCCGGAGCCTTCAGCAAGGAACTTTTGAACACGATCAGTGTTTTCTTTGCTGATTTCACAGCAGTGGCCCTGCAATCGCCGGCTGATGGTTCGGTCGGACAGGACCGTGGCCCGCAATTCAAATGGAACGGTGTGCCCAATGCGAATTTCTATGATATTCAGGTGGCTACCAACCCCTCATTTGCCCTGGCAACCCTGGTCAATACACGCGATAATGTTGTTGCAGACAGTATTAAATTTCAGGATTTACTGGAAAAAGGCACGGTGTATTATTGGCGTATCCGACCCAAAAACGAATGTGGCGACGGCGCCTGGGTGGGGCCTTTTGCTTTTGCTACCCTGGTCGATGTTTGTACGACATTTGAGTCTGTTGATGTTCCAAAAAACATTACCGGAAGTCAGGTGATCACGGTTGAATCAAAAATCAATATTCCGTTCGGAGGCATTGTGAGCGACGTAAATGTTTCGCAAATTCAGGGTTACCACGAATATTTCAAAGACCTGGAAATGCACCTTATCAGCCCGTCGGGTAAGGATGTACTGCTTTTCAAAGACAAATGCCCGAACTACAACGGGACTTTCAATTTTGGCTTTGACGACAGCAAACTCGGCATATTCGGTTGCCCACCACCCAAAGATGGCTCCCTCTACAAACCGGTTGAGAATCTCAGTTTATTCAACAATGAAAATTCAACCGGCAACTGGACGCTGCGGATCAAAGATAACCTCATCAGCGGCGGCGGCGCCGTTCAGGTGTTTAATCTGGAAATCTGCTCCAGCACCTCGTCTACACCACCGGTTTTGGTGAACAACAACCCGCTTCAGGTGGCGCCGGGCGCAAATGCCGGGATAACAGTCAGCTTGCTGAAAACAGAAGACGCCAACAACAGCGATGCTGAACTGCTATACACCCTGATGACCCTACCAGCAAACGGTCAGCTGCAGCTCAACGGCAGCGGCGTGGCTATGCAAGTGGGCGATCAGTTCACCCAACTCGACTTGAACAACAACGGCTTGCGTTATTTTGATTATGGCAGCAGCGCATCGGATCAGTTTTGCTTTACCGTTACCGATGGAGAAGGCGGCCTGATCAAGGATTGTTTTACCATCCAACCGTTCCCGGTCAGCACGACGGAAACAACGCGTGCCCTTAACTTTCTGCTGGCACCCAACCCGGCTACCGAAACCGTGCGGATAACCTTTGGCGAAACGCTGCGTTCCGACACGCGTATCCGGATGTTCGACGCAGCCGGCCGCATGGTGTACAGCACGGTGCTGGCAGGAGGCCAGGTGTTGACCCAACTTGATGTCGCTCGCTTGCCGGAAGGATTGTACACGGTCGCCGTAGATAATCAGGAAGGCTCCGGTGTGCGTAAACTTGTTGTGCAGTAACGCGAACCTCTGGTTCGCGACAATACCAGCGCAGCGCGAGAAAACGATTCGCGCTGCGCTGTTTTTTTGGCGCGAACTAACAGTTCGCGTTACAAAACAAGCTTTTGCCGCCCATTTGCCAAGCTTCAATCCGAATGGTAAACTTTCCCCTTTCGGGTTTGTCTACTTTCGCGCTACTTCATTTTTATAAAATAATTCTACCAATGCGTTTTTGCTTACTGCTTTGCTGCATACTCCTTGGAAACCTGGCTTTTACCCAAAATGCACCCAGCTATTTTAAACCGGTTTCCGAGGGTGAAATTCAGCTCCCTGAAACCGCCGTACGCAAATTGGTCCCCCAGAAATACCTCAGTTTTCAACTCGACTACCCCGGTATAAAAGCTGCCCTGCAAACGGCGCCACAGGAATTTACCGAAGCGGCCCGCCAGCACAGCTGTACGATTGCGCTGCCGACAGCCGACGGTACCATGGAAGATTTTGCTGTTTGGGAAATTGCTATGCTGGAACCGGCACTGGCAGCTGAGCTGCCTTTTATCCGCACGTTTGCCGGAGAGTCGCTGCGCGACAAACGCAAAAAAGTACGCCTGAGCTACACCCTGAAAGGCTTTCAGGCCATGATCATGAACCCCAACCTGGGGGTTGAATACCTCGACCGCTACGCGGAAGGTCAGACGAAATACTACATCGTGTACGACCGGAAAGACAGCCCGCTGGAAGAACGCCCGCAAGTGCCAACGGCCTGGATAACACCGGACACCAAAGCAACGGACCCTACGGCGATCAAACAAGATCAACTGGTGCAGGCGCGCGGCGATCAGGCTGATCCGGTGAAACTGCGTATTTACAAATACGTCGTTTCCAATACCGGCGAATACGGCCTGGACAACGGCCCGACGAAGAACGATGTTATGTCTGCCAAAACCGAACATACCAACCGGGTGAGCGGGATTCTGGAGCGGGATGTTTCCCTGCGCCTGCAGCTGATCCAGGCGACGTTGCTGGTGACCTATACCGACCCGGCGAGCGCGCCGTTTTCCGGCACGCTGGTTCCCGGTTGGGCCGGCCAGAACCAGGACATACTCGATGCCGCGGGCATACCCAGGGCAGCCTATGATGTCGGCCACGTATACGCCCGGTATATGGGCGGCGGTGCCGTGGGGATCGCAGGTGGCTTGTCTTGTCTTGGTTCGAAAGCCGGTGGTTGTACGGGCGGTGGTGGCGCTTATGGCGATGGGTTTATTAGTACCATTGGTCAGGAAGTGGGCCACCAGTTTACAGGCGGCCACACCTGGAACCGCTGTGGCGGTGGCGCCGGCCGTGCAAATGGTTCCGCTTTCGAACCAGGCAGCGGCAGTACGATTATGTCGTATGCCGGCGCCTGTGGTTCTGATAATGTGCAGGGGTATTCGGACCTGTATTACCACGCCGGCTCGATCCAGGAAATGCAAACCTGGTTGTTTGTCAATGATGGCAGTTCCTGCGGTACAATTGTCGAAACGGACAACCACACTCCGGTGGTTACCCTGGATTACCAGGACGGCTTTTTTATTCCCTGGGGCACACCCTTTGAACTTGATGGCAGTGCCACCGATTCCGATGGCGACCCGCTGATGTATAGTTGGGAAGAGATCGACATTGGCCCGGAAGTGCCGCTTACACAACCGACTGCCAACTCGCCGATTTTCCGCTCCTGGCCTGCCGATACGGTGACCAACCGCTATTTTCCGCGCCTGAGCCGGATATTGAGCAACACCTTCGATGTAACGGAACAAATGCCCGGACCCTGGACGCGCGACCTGACGTTCCGCCTTAGCGCCCGCGATAACCGCACCGGTGGTGTCGGCTGGGCCGATGTAGCTTTCAAAGCCTGGGGGCAAGCGGGTCCATTCAAAGTACAAGCACCCAATACCACAGGCATTACCTGGAATACCGGCGAATACACCGAAGTGCGCTGGGATGTGGCCAAGACAAACGAAGCGCCGGTCAACTGTCGTTTTGTAAACATCCGCCTCAGTACCGATGGCGGGCTAACCTATCCTGTTACCCTGGCCGAACATGTGAGCAACGACGGCAGCCACTTCGTACTGGCGCCGGCTATTTCGACTACGCAGGCCCGTATCCGCATCGACGCTGAAAACTCGGTCTTTTTTGACGTGTCGGACCGGAATTTCACGATACAAGCACCGACACAGCCTTCCTTGACCCTTAGCCTCAACAACGACAGCGGCATACTTTGCCTGCCGGCAGAACATGCCGTGGAAATTCTGACTGCCGGCGTGCTGGGCTTTAGCAACCCGGTAAGCCTTGAAATTGTCGGAGCCCTGCCACCAAATGTGACGGCTAATTTCAGCTCGACCACCCTTCAGCCCGGTGAAAGCGCTACGCTGAAACTCGATTTTTCGCAGGTGACCGTGGCACAGGAATTTACCATAACCGTACAAGCCGCTGCTGCTGGAGTAACTCCCATCCTGCGCGATATTGTGCTCACTACACTCCGCAACGATTTTTCGGCACTGGCGCTGACTTTGCCGGCCAACGGGGCCACGGAATTGCAACTCAGCCAAACACTGCATTGGACCAAGGCGGTCGATGCGCTGTACTACGATGTTCAGTTTGCCAGTGATCCCTCCTTTGCACCGGGTACCATCCTGGCGTCTACAAACAGTACTACGCTCGACAACTTTACATTACCAATCCTTTTGGTGAAAGGCACGCCCTATTTTTGGCGGGTGCGCCCGGTCAATGCCTGTGGCGCTGCTGACTGGACTGATCCCTTTTTCTTTTCCACTTATGCGGAAGCCTGTACCGTTTGGGAAGCCAATGACCTCCCCAAGAGCTTGACTTCGAATGGTACACCGACGATTGAATCAAAAATAACAGTGAACGCCGGAGGCGCCATTAAAAGCGTGGAGGTGCATCAACTCAAGGGTTACCATGAATTTTTCAAAGACCTGGATGTGCACCTTATCAGTCCGCAAGGCACCGACCTGACGCTGTGGACCAATAAATGCGGCAACTTCAACGGCTCATTTAACCTGCGCCTGACCGATGCGGCTCCCGGTGCATTTCCTTGCCCGCCGCCAAACACCGGCCTGGCATACCGACCGCAAAACGCACTGAATAGTGCCTTTTTCGGACAAAATTCAGCAGGCGTGTGGACGTTGCGCGTGCGTGATTTGAACATTGGCGGTGGTGGTAATTTTGAAATTTTCAGCCTGGAATTCTGCTCCGAAGTGGTTGTAAACCCGCCCTACCTGGTCAACAACAACATGCTGGTGCTCGACCCGGGGACCAACAAAGGAATAACGCCCGACTTGCTCCTGGTGGAAGACGCCAACAATACCCACAGTGAATTGGAGTACACCCTTTTGACGGTGCCCGAATACGGCCATCTTTCCTTGAATGGCAGCGATCCGTTGCAGCCCGGCGCCAAATTCACGCAGGCCCAGTTGGATAACGGCGCGCTCCACTTCTTTGACTATGGCGGTAGCTACGCAGACAACGGTTTCCGGTTTATGGTCACCGATGGCGAGGGTGGCTTTTTCGGCACGCCGAAATTCCGCATCGGGCATATGCTGGTTGGCGCTAATGAGCCGGCTGCTGCAGGCTTTGACTTCCGGCTGTTCCCGAATCCGGCCAACGAATCCGTTTGGTTGGCCGTCGATCAGCCCATGTCGGGCGATGTACGGGTTGCGCTGTTCAACATGGCAGGTCAGCTGATGCAGGAGGCGCTGCTGCCTTCCGGCGCGGATCGCTTGCAGTTGCACACGGCGGGATTGCCGCGCGGGATGTACCTGGTGCAGGTACAGGGTTCGGTGCGGAAATTGGTTTTAAAGTAACGCGAACCGCTGGTTCGCGGAAAATTTCTCAGCCCAGGCATTAATGCCTGGGCTGAGAAATTTGAGAAATTTTACGCATCCGCAACCCCAACGTAGCAAAACCGCCTGCTTCAAAATGCTCGATACGGAGCGTGTGCTGCCCACCGAGTTCCACTTCGATTTCATCCACTGCAGGTTCATGCACATCCCAATGGTCGATGAGGCGCTTGCCGTCGAGGTAAAGGCGGGCGCCGTCGTCGGAAGTGAGTTCAATGGCATAGCGCCCGGGCGCAATGGTGAATGTTGAGGTCGACACCGTGGCAAAACTATCCGCTTGCACCCCTTCGGCCGGACTGCCCCACCAGGCGAAGTAGAGGTTGGGTGTGGTGATGGTTGCGGCGGCCTTCCCTCTAGTGACGGCCTCACTTGGAGTGAGGCCGTCACTAGAAAGGTTGAAAAACTGCACTTCCCAATTCAATTTTTTTTCAAAACGCTCGAATGAAAAGCGGTAGGGCTGCCCGGCGGTGATGGTTTGCCCAAACACATCAGTTATTTCAAACGCGCCCAGGTATTCAAATTCCAGCCAAACAGCGTCTGCTCCGGCGTTGGCTGTCAGCCTGACAGTGGCCGGCATAGCCCCGGATTCCTGTTCCACCGTGGCAATGCCCTGCTTCCCGGTAATTTTCCACTGGCCCGGCGGGCCGTACAGGTTCAGCACATAGCGGATGTTATCCGCGGTTTCGGTGCGTTCCGTCAAAATAGCTTTGGGCCGTAAAAAATCGTAGGGGCCCCATTCGTCGACAAAAATATACTGGCGTCCGCGCGGGTAATTTGGCGGCAACCCGGCATTCATACCATCGGGCAGACTATCGGGCTCCTCGAGTTCGCGGTAGGGGATATCGAGCGGGGCGTAAGGGTTTTGGGGTTGTTTGTCGGGGTGACTGAAGTTGAGGTTGCGAACGGCGGCTATTTCGGGCTGCGCCCAAACACGCTCGATCTGTGCGGTGGAGCCGTAAATATCGTTGCGCAAAAAAGTCAGGTTTTCGTTTGGCTTTTCTGTTTCGAGCAGGGATTCGTAGCCGGTAAACAAATTCTCCCCGTTAACGGCGATATTTTGCGAAGCAGCAATACGCAGGGGTTTGCGCACGCGCAAAAACACGTTGCGGTCGATCAGCGCGTCGCGGCTGCGCACGTCGCGGTTTTGGGCGTAGCCCCAATCGGCAGGTTGCTCGGCACGGGCCCACAGCCGGATGCCGGTGCTGTCGGCCTCAAAGTAGTTTTGGCGGATGACGTTATCCTGGCCATGCTCTATGGCTATGCCGGTGCGGCAGTCGGCGATGTAGTTGCCCATAAAAACCGATCCATAGCTGTAACCACCCCAAACACCGTAGGTGCATTCGCGCAGGAGATTGCCCTGGATGCGGTTGCGGCTGAAGGTGACCTCCACGCCATTGGTGGGTGCGTGGCTGAAGTCGTTGCCAAAAATGATATTGTCGTTGCAGCCGCCCTGGCCGCTGTCCATCGTCGTTTGGCCCGCCCAAAGGAAAAAACCGTCGCCGGAATGGGTGGCTGAGTTGAATGCGAACAGGTTTTCATTGCTCTGTTCGTAGCAAAGGATGCCGGCTGAATCCTGGCCGCGTTGGTAAAAACCATGCGAGTACCCGCGCACGTTCCAGTCGAGGCGGTTGTGCATCACGCGGTTGCGGCTGCTGCGGTACAGGCCGACGCCGAGACCGGAGTTGAACTGAAAGTTGTTGTTGTAAAACAGGCCGTCATTGCAGCGGGTAAGCAGCAAGGCGTTTTGGTTGCCAGTGATGTGGCAGTTGCGTACCGTGGCGTTGGTGCAGCTGTCGAGGTAAATACCGGCGCCGTAGCGTTGCCATTCATTTTGGTCATTTTGATGGTAGCTGAGCCAATCCGAGAAATCTTCGCGTTCCCGGACAGACCGCAGCCGCGGGCGGTAGTTGTAGGAAAAATCGCTGTTTTCAATGGTCAGCCCGGTTGAGTTTTGCGCCAGCAAGGCAATTTTAAAACCGCGCACCTGTGCAGTTTTCAGGGTGATATTTTGCCCCGCTATTTCGATGGCCAGGCCGGTAAACCGGTCGGGCCGGGTGGGATCGGCGGTGCTGCGCAGTTCGGCACCTTGAAAATCGACAGTGATGTCGTTGCCGGCGATAGTAATGAGCGGCGCGTACCGGTCATTGCTGCGCAGTTCAGCGGGTGCTTCGAAGCGGTAATTCCCGGGTTTTATGCGGCAAGATTGGGTGATGATCAACCCGGGGGTAAGTTCGATTTCGGGTGTTTGGGGCTGAAGGGTGTCAACCCCACCCCCGGCCCCTCCCCCCGCGGGGAGGGGGGCTTGATCTCTTCCTGATTTTAGATTGAAATGAGGGGAAACACCCCTCCCCGCTGGGGGATGGGATGGGGGCATAGCCATCAACTTAAGGAACCAGAGGGCTAAACCCTTTTCCAATTTTTCTTTTCCAATTTCCAATTTCAAATAAAAAGGATGTTCACAAAGCGCTCTATTTGAAATTTGAAAGGAAAAATTTGAAATTTTAAAAGTTGTACACCCCCTCTTAACCCTTAAGTTGATGGCTATGGGGGATGGGGGTGGGGTTGATAAAAAAGCCCCTCCTTCTTCAATTGCTTTAACTTTAATTGGCAGCCAATGCGCTGAAGAAAGCGGGAGTATCAGCAGGGCAACCCAGATCGGTAACATGATTTTCATGGTACAAATTTAGGGAAAACAAAAACCCGTCCTACGGCACGCGACCGCAGGACGGGTAAGGTATCCCAATCGGATAATCTACAAATTACACGGATCCAGTGGCCCGTTGATGCACTCCAGTGCTTCCAACAATTCGTACATGTGTGGTTGGTTCGAAATATTGCCCAGCGCGCCATTGGTCACGCGCAGCAATTCGTTCACATCGGGGTCGGGCGCCAGGTAGTGGGTAACCTCTTTCAGAATATCGCAGCTGGCAAATTCGGTGAGTTTTTTAGTTCCCAGCGAGGGTTTTAGTTTGACAAAAATGCTCAGTTTGAGGGCTTCGCCAAACAGGGGGTTGATGATCTTACCGCTCGGAGTGGTCGGGTTCGTGAGCAGATCGCAACTGGCATCTACTACTATTTTCTTAAAACCCAGCCCTTTCGGGATTGTTCCGGTAGGCGGCAGCCATTCGATCACACAATCGGCCCTGCCAGGGGGTACGGTAACGAAGCTGTTGCTCATACCTACGGTAACAGGCAGTGCAGTTTCAATAAGTGGTGCAGTGTTTTTGGTGATGATCTGCACGCAAGTGCTGGTGTTCCGGCAGTCGTCTTTTGCCTGAAAAGTGCGTTCGACAATGCAGAACCAGTCGCAGTCACCGTTGGCATGGGTATCAAAGCGACTGAAATCGAGTACAGGGTCACAATTGTCGACTGCAGTGGCCAGGCCGGTTGCAGCGGCGGTAGTGTCGCAGGTGACGGTCACGTTGACCGGGCAGGTGATGGTGGGCGGTTTTTTATCCTCCACCTTGATCACGTGCACACAGCTGCTGGTATTGCCGTGGGTGTCGTGGGCCGTCCAGGTGCGGTTGATGGTGTATTCGTGCGTGCAGGAGCCATTCACCGTCGCGTCGACATGCGTGAAGGGATTCAAACCACAGTTATCCGTTGCCGTCGCAAAACCAACCGCATTGGGGGTAGTGGGCGCCTCACAGCTGACGGTGATTTGTGCCGGACAGGTGATCACCGGTTTTTCATTATCATTAACGGTTACCGTGAACGTGCAGGTGGCGGTATTCCCCAGTTGGTCGGTGGCTTTGCAGGTGACCATGGTGACACCCACCGGGAAGGTGGCGCCGGAAGCCGGCGTGCAAGTAGCCGTTACCGGACAGTCGGCGCTGACGGTGGGCGAGTAGGTCGCCACGGCGCTGCATTTACCGGGTTCGCTGTTTTTAATGATGTTGGCAGAGCAAGCGATCACCGGCGGCGACGAGACAAAGCTGCCTTCTTCCAGGAAAATACCCGAGTCGAGAAGGCGGTCGCCGGCGTCGGCTACGCCCAGTTTAAACCGGTACGTTTTGCAAGGCGTCAGGTCAACGGAAGCGGTCATTTTTTTTGTCTTGCCGTCGTATTGTACGGTAGTGGCGCCCGCCATGTTCACGTACCAAAAGGTATTGGATATTCCGTTGCAGGTCCCTGGTCCTACGTTGTTTATGGAAACCGGTACATTGGCCGTTTCAGGCACAATGGCGATGTTTTTATTGGTATACGTTGCCGGGCCGGGAATCGGGCCGGAAACGAAAAACCCGAATACATCATTGAAATCCGAGCAGTACCATTCTTCGTATTCTTCCGAAGCGAACACATAATTGAACGAAACCTTGTTGCCGATGGCTTCAAGGTCGAATTCCAGCATGCAGGCGTCGTAGGTTTGATAACCGGGTATCAGGGCGTCCAAAATGGAATTGCCTGCGTGGCCGTTTTCAATCGTTGCACTTTCCGAATTATTGGCGCTGGCAGCGATCGATACATTCCCGGTAGTCAGCAAAACGCCGGTGCCGATGCCTACTTCATTCACGGCGCCGGTAGTGAATGTACCGGCGGCGCCATTGGCGCAATCCAGCGAAGCATTGGTGATGGTTACACCCGGACCGACAAGTTTGGCGGCCAGGGCGGCGGCATTGGAATTACTGGCGACATTGAGTTGGGCTGAGGCAGTTTCGGTAAACAGCAAAGCAAAAACTATCCAAAGCAGGGTAGTTTTCAAATGATGGAGGTGTTTCATGATCGATGTTTTTTTGGTTTTGAAATGCAGGTTTGTGGAGGGTTACTGTTTGGGCAATTCGGCCAGGTAGGCGTTCCACTCTTTAATGCCCCAACCGCGTTTTTCCCGGGTTTTCAGATAAACCTGCGCCTTACGATTCGTGTAGTCTACCTGGAAGGAAACCAATTCGGTAGTCCAGTTGCTGAAAAATTCGTCGGCAGCCTTTTGCGAATCAAAATTCATGGGCCTGATATCCAGTTCGAACATGTATCCGAACCTGCCGGAGTCATTCAGGGAAAGCACCTTGGTGGTTTTGTTGTAACTCGCCTTCAGCGCCGTTTGTGCGTTCAGGTTTGCGATACCAGCCAGTCCGAACATCAGCATTACGGCCAACAAGCTGGTTTTTAGAACATTCCATTGTTTTTGCATGGTTTTAAAATTTAAATTAGAAAATACAAACTGAGATCACCCAGGCAGGGTAGACTAGCGTATTACGTAGGAAAACCAAATTGATACTGGAAAGAAAAGTGCCCTTACATTGGCATTACTGGTACTCCGGCAAAGGCATGAGATTCGGGAGTAAATTTGGCTTCTTCAGGAATAGTCGTTCCGCTTGGGTCGGACTCAACTCTGGGCAGCTGCCGTGTGCCCGGGTAAAGCCGGACGGCGACAGGATTACAAAAATATAGGAAAAAAACCTGAAAAATGGATGTTTGGGCGAATTATAACTAAATTAATTTCTGAAAAAATTGAAGTGCAGGTGAAAGGCGGAAAAACGGTTAACCCGAGTAGCTCTTTGTTTAATCCGGTTTTTGCCGCCGAATTTTTATTTGAATGGTATCCTGCACCGGGTTTTCCGCGATCAATATCAGATAACCACCCCCTCCGGCGCCACTGAGTTTCCAGCCCAGGGCTTTGTCCCGGAACTGTTCAATCAGGGCCAGGATTTCCGGATCTACCATGTTGGGAAACATAGCGATTTGTGCCTCAAACGATGCTCTGAATGCCCGCCCAAAGGCAACAAGATCCTGCTGCAGGATAGCCTCCCAGCAGGCTTCTGCAGCCAGGGCAAGCGCACGTACATTTTCCGGTTCGATGCGGGTCTCATCCAGCACCTGGTAGCCGGCCCGCCGTGGTCCGAGCGGTAGTAGAAACAGGTGGCGTTCGAGCCAATCCAAAATACGCTCCTCCTGCACGGGCTCGATACGTTCAGGCCAGAACCGGCCGGTGTAGTGTGCTTTGTTTAAGCCGGGCATAATAATGCCGATTGAATCCTGGGAGCCGGAAACCTCGACCGTGCCCGGCGGGTTGTCATATGCGAAAAGGATGCGCGCCAGTTGTTCCGGATTGCCGGAAGGCAGTGCCTGCCCCCAAAGTTCAATGGCTTTGTCGCGCGTGCTGGTTGCCATGCCACTGCGGTGGTTGAACTGTTGCGTAGGCTCAATGCTGATGGTGATCACAGGTCCCGGGTAGTGTATCGATACCCAGGGTTGATCGAGCCAGCCACCGGCCAGATCTATTCGGTAAGGGATGTTACTTACCTGGCGTAGCGCGGTTGTGCTGCGGGCAGGCAGTTGCCCGGCAGGGGTGCGTTTTGCTACCGTGTATTCGATACCATGGGCACGGCACAGCGCTTCTTTTTCCGGTGTGTGGCCGTCCTCATTTACAAAAAAAATATCGGGCCGGATAGCGTCCAGTTCAGGTTCGAAATCGAGCATGCCACTACCGCGGCTTACCCGAACGGTATGCACGCAACTCAATGCTTCGAGCATGAACATGCGTTCGGCCTGTGCATTGACGGGGAAACGCCCCTTGAGCGCGTGTATGGTTTGGTCCGAGCCGATACACACATGCAACAGGCCCAGCGATGCGGCTTCCTGTAAAAAAGCTACATGCCCGCTGTGCAACAGGTCGAAGCAACCGCTAACGAGTACTTTTTTGCGCATTCAATGAATTGGATTGTTGATGATTATCAATTGACTATTGGTGAAAATTGAGTTTTTTGATAGTTTTTTCTGCTAAACCGGCGGGGAAAATAAATATAGTTCAGTCTTTTTTAATCTTGTGTTTCCATTTCATGATGATGCGACGCTCCCTGCTTCTATTTATTCCGGTACTTTATTTTTTTCTGCTGTTGGCCATTTCCTGGTTTTTGGATTTTAATGGCTTGTACGGACAGGATGCGCATGAGTACCTGCGGCAAAGCCAGGTTTTAGTGCAGCGTTTCTTGGGGGAAATGCATCCGACTGCCGGCCCGGGCGAAGCCGAGCTAGCGGGTGGCTATCCGCTAACGGGGGCTTTGTTGCAGTTGACCGGCGTGGCGCCGGTACTGGCGATGCAGTTGGTGAGCTGGCTGGCGGCGGTGGTTTCGTTGTTTTTGTTTGAGGCATTGCTTCGACTGCTTTCTCCGGGTACGCATGCCCAAAGCCGGTGGGTGTACTGCCTGTTGGGTTTGGGCTTGGCCCCGTACTTCGTGCGCGCGGGGCTTACGGCAATGTCGGATGCGCTGGGGTTGGCCGTGTTATTGGCGGCGTTGTTTTTTGGGCTGCGTTGTCTGGAGCAGGTGCGCAAGCGCGATCTGGTGGGTTTTGCCGTTTTTTCGGCATTGGCCATCACAACGCGCTATGCCCTGGTTGTGCTCTTGTTTTTGCCGGGGTTGGCGCTCCTGCTGGAATTGTGGCGGATGCGGCGCTTTTGGGGCCTGGGCATTTTTTTGCTAGTTGGTTTGCTGGCTTTTTTGCCGCTTTGGTGGTTGAAGGCTGGCGCACCGGCAAGCCCCCTGGAACATTCCCTGCTGCAGGATTGGTCAGTGTTGAATCTGTTCAAAAAAACATTCAGCCAGGCTAGTGGTACTGTTTCGTACACTGTTCCCAACCTGGTGTATCTGCTTTTTCCGGTAATGCACCCTGGCTTTTGCCTGGTGTTACCTGGTTTGTTTTTATTGTTCAAAAAGACCGATGTGCATTTGTATGCCAAGCGATTGCTTGCGCTTAGCCTGCTTGTTTTTTTGCTTTTTCTGGGTGGGTTGTCCCATCAAAATATGCGTTACCTGTTGCCGGCCTATGCCTTGGTGCTGTTGCTGGTCTTTCCGGCCTGGGATCGTTTTTTTGCCTATGGCATGTATTTTTTCAGACGGCTTACGTATGCTTTGGTCGGAATCGCGCTGGTATGCCAATTGGCGTTCGGGCTGGTTGTTTTCAAGCCGGTTTTGGCGCGAAACAAGATGGAACGGGAGATGTTTCGGGCACTGAAAACAGCGTTGCACCCCGGCGAAGTGTTGTATGCTTTCGATATGGATATTGCTTTAAAAACCTATTTGCCGGAAGTTGAATTCCGAAACCTATTTTTGCAGCGTTACGATACTTTTCCTGCGGGCAGTTACATGTTGTTTAATGCACCGGCGCTTCGGGAGCAATGGGCCGGGAAGGCGCCAATGCTCAATTGGGAGAACGCCAACGCTCATTTTAAACTGCTGGAAATACAGGAGTTGGCAGGCGGATGGTCCCTGTATCTGATTATTGGCCCGAAATGAGCTGGCATATTTACCTGAAAAATTCCGGCTGCGTCTTCTACCTTTGTCACTATGTATCCAGATTTGTCTTACCTGTTTCATGCCCTGATCGGCACCCAGCCGGATAACTGGCTGTCCGTTTTTAAAACATTTGGCTTTTTTCTGGCCCTGGCGTTTCTGGCCAGCGCCGTTACCTATTATGTTGAACTGCGGCGCAAAGCCCGGGCCGGTGTTTTTCAACCGACAAAAGTCAGTGTCACGGAAGGGGCACCTGCATCGATGACGGATATCGCCATGAATGCCCTCGTAGGCCTGATCATCGGCGGGAAAGGGCTTTATGCGGTACAGCATTTTGCTGAATTTCGCGTAGACCCGGCCTCGATCATTCTGTCGGGGAAAATGCATTGGCCGGCCGCGCTGGGTGCTGCCGTGTTTTTTGGCGGCCTGGTTTGGTGGGAAGCCTGGCGCAAGCGCAAACCCAAGCCTGAAACCCGGGTAGTGGATGTGTGGCCACACGACCGTATCAGTGAAATGACGGTATGGGCTGCTGTGGGCGGTATCGTTGGGGCCAAGGTGTTTGACTTGTTTGACAACTGGGATTCGTTTTTGCAAGACCCGCTTGGCTCGCTGCTTTCCGGAGGTGGCCTGGCATTTTATGGTGGTTTGGTATTGGGTTTTATTGCGGTGGTGAGTTTTATTTTTCGCCATAAAATCCCGTTTCTGCCTGCAGCCGACGCTGTGGCGCCGGCCCTGACGGCCGGTTATGGTGTAGGCCGCATTGGCTGTCAGATGAGTGGCGACGGCGACTGGGGCATTGTAAACCAGGCGCCCAAACCGGACTGGATGAGTGCTTTACCCGACTGGATGTGGTCGACCACTTACCCGCATAATGTGCTTAATACGCCGCATACCGACCCGGTATCGAGCGTGCCTATCGATGGCTGCACCTGGGAATATTGCATGCAGCTGTCTATGCCGGTATTCCCTACACCGTTTTACGAGATCCTAATGATGCTACTGATCTTTGGGATACTTTGGGTGCTGCGCAAACCCTTGAAAGTGCCGGGCTTACTGTTTTTTGTATACCTGGCTTTGATTGCCGTCGAGCGGTTTTTGATTGAAAAAATCCGGGTGAACGTGCATCATGACGTTTTTGGAATGCGCATGAGCCAGGCGGAAATAATCTCGGTAGGTCTGCTTTTGATCAGCCTGATCGGGAGTATTTACGTGATCTGGCGTTACCGATCAGGCAAAACGCAAGAGGCGGTCGCCGAAGGGTAAAAATCTTCAGTTCTATTTTTTGAAAGGCAATCTTGCCTTCTTTTTTCAGGGACGTTGGGGGAAATGCCGCAGTCGCTCGGCTACGCCGTGAATGATCAACCATTGTCCCAAAATATAGCTTGCCATGATGGCTATGCGTGCGCCGGGGAATGGATGCCCGAATTTGAACACAGCGATCATACAATCGGACAGCATAAACAACAGGGCGCCACTGAGCAGGCTGGTAAAAACAAGATCTTTCACCTGGCTTTGCAGATTGACAACACTCAGCGCCATTGTGGAAATAACAACTGCATACACCGCTACGGGCAGTTGCATGCCCTCGGGAATATCCGGCCAAAGCCAGTTCAGAAAACCGGCTAAAAAAACCAGAAAAGGAATAAGGATCAAAGGGCGTCGCCGCAAGTAGCCATTTCTCAGATTGACTTCGGAGAAAAACCCGCCGAGATAGCACACATGTGTGGCTAAAAATGAACCCAGCCCCAGCAAGAAAAAGAAATCACCATAGTCGCCGTGGGTAAACATCATGAAGATGTCGCCCAACATGGCAAACAGCAGGCCAGCCATGATCGTTTGCCGGAAAAACCGGCGGACACCCGGAGTCTTTCGCGACAACCAAATGGCTAAAACCGGCATGAGCAGCGGTTTGGAAAAAAGGATCAGTGTATGATTGCCCAGGATTTCACCAACCAACTCCAAGAGGGCCAGTAAAACAAAAATGACCAACCAGATAATGCTATTGCGTTCCATACCGCAATGTTACTGCTTGTTGGCTGATAATGGTAATTCTCAACAGGGAGTCAATACCGATGCTACCCGGTGTTGCACGCTGGAACGTACATATTCCACCCAGTTTTTTATCATCTGCAGCCCTGATTCGGTGAGCACCGATTCCGGATGAAACTGCACACCCCAAAGCGGCAGTTCCCGGTGTGCCAGGGCCATAAGTGTTCCATCGGAAGAAAAGGCTGTTCCGGTTAACGGTGTTTTCTTAAGACTTTGAAGGGCAAGCGAGTGATACCGCATCGCTGAAAACACGGTTGGCACGTCCCTGAACAAGGGATGTCCATTGTGCCGTACCGGTGAGGTTTTGCCGTGCAATGGCGGATCGGTTTTGACGAGTTGGGCGCCAAAAAATGTACCCAGCGCCTGCATGCCCAGGCAAATGCCCAACATCGGAAGCCGCTGATGCCAGGCTGCGATCAACCGGGGCATCATGCCGGCATCCTGCGGGCGTTTGGGGCCCGGTGATAATACAACGCCGTCAAAGTCGCCAGGCTCGAAAGCAAGGAGTTCCAGGGCATCATTGCGTACGACGGTGCAATCGGCCCCGGCTTGCTGGAGATAGTCGTACAGGTTGTACGTGAAGGAATCGTAATTGTCGAGGAGCAGTATGGTCATTATTGTGCATAGGGAGAAGGGCATAGGGCATAGGTTTCAGCCCTATGCCCTACGCCCTATGCGGTTTTATCCGCCGCGCTTTCGCCGTACTGTTGTTTTCGTTGTCGTTGTTTTTTTGCCAACAGCGCGTCCGTTTTTACCCTGGCGAGCGCCTGCTTTTGTCGTTGTGGTCGTTTGTTTTGTTGTTGCCCTCCCCGCAGGCCGGTTTTTTGCGGTGGTTGTAGTAGTTGTAGTAGTACGTTTTCCGACAACCGTCCCGTTAGCCCGACGGGCGGCTACAGTTGTAGTCGTGCGGGTATGCACTACGGTGGAGCGACTGCGCCGGGGTACATAAACCTTGTGCGCGCTAACAACCCGGTGCGTCGTCACCACATGATAGTGTCTGCGATACGGCCGCACACCGACATAGTACACGCGCCAGGGCCGCGGGCGCCAGGGGCGGTACCAGGTGGGATAATAAGCAAACCGCCAAGGCGATACCCAAATGCGATATCCAGGACGGTAGATGTAGGTTACACAAGGCCAGAGCCGGACATTTACTACAATCCGGTATGGTTTTAAATGAACTACAGGTCCACCGCGGCCTTCACTGGCTCCGGCTTCTTCTTCGAAAGGTTCAGCGATGGTTTCTTCACCGAAAATATCTTCGTCGCCTACAATTTGGAGTATGGTGAAATCGTCGTTTTGCTTCTCGATTTCGATAACGGCAATGTCTTGCGATTCCTTTTCATTGACCGGAACCTGTAAAACAATGGCGTGCACATCGCCTTCGGAATTGTCGATTACGCGGATGTAGTCGACTTCGCCGTCTTCGTTCAAATCTAGATTATTTACGCTGTTGTTTTCTGTATTCAGGAGTTTTTCAAACTCCTCCGGCGATGCCGATTTTTTGAACAACTCAATGGCGCCTTCGAGGCTGAAATGGTCGCCTGGCAGGCCGGTGCTGTCGGCCGGATCGACATCTTGTGCTGTACTGATCGTGCTAAATAGCAGGAGCATGCCTGCGCTCAGGATACCGTTAATAAGGTATGCTTTCATGACTGGAAGTGGTTTGTACGCCGGAGTCCTGTTTCCGGCAGTGTTTTTATGAATTGCAGACTCAGACGGACAACTTCGGAATTCGTTTAATCTAATTCGAACCTGCAGGTTGGGTTTCAAAAAAAATTAACACTTTGGCACAAAAAAATGTGCAAACTGGGGATTGATGGCGCTGTGCGGGTGTAAAAATTTTAACAGGTTGCGAATTTCCGGGCCAGAGGCCCGGGTTACTCGATCCCGCTGCCGTTATCCTCATAAATTGGACGGCTTTTGGCGGGTTCGTCTTCAATGCCGGTACTTCCATCGTCGGGCAGTTCGTAAATACGGGGTTGGTCGCCGCCGGGGGCACCTGTTTTCTCCTCCCCGTATTTCTCCAGGTTGTCCATCCATTTTACCGAAGTATCCCAGGTGTCGATCAGGAAAGGTTTAAACTGGGCGGCCGCAACTTTAGCCTTGCCCGGCAACTCAATGAGGTAAGGATAGGTGCGTGATTCCTCAACCGTTTGGTTACTTATCATACCGGCTTTATCTGCAAACCAAACCAGTATGCTGAATATGAGAATACCCACAAAGCCCAGCACCGCGCCGCCGAGAGCCTGGTTGATCACGTTGAGATAGAGGGATTGCAAAACGTTTTCGAAACCTTTGGCCACCTGCCGGACGACCAACATGATCAGGGTGACATTGATCAGAAAAGCCGCCATGAACATCATGGGATTGTCCGAGTTGAAAAACTTTTCCAGGATGTTCGTGGTGGTTGGCGTCATTTTGAAGGCCAGCACAATGCCGAATACATATGCGGCAATGTTAAAAACGGTGCTGATAATGCCCTGGTTAAATCCTTTCCAGAAGCCATATACAAAAGCGACCATACATATAAGATCGATCGGCATGTTTTTCAGACGACGGCGACTGTTTTTAGTCACCTGTTTTTGAGGGACTTAGCCTCGTGTTTTCGGACACAAAGATAGGGGAATTTTGATCTAGTGGCGGGCTCTGCTGTCTTTTGATCTGTAACACCCAATTTAGAATGTAGTGCCCGATGGCAGTTTGCGGTGGAGAATTTCCGGCAACTGAGCTGTAACCTTTTTGTCTTTCGCGCTGTCTTGCCTCTTTACAGGTGATTGAATGCAGTACGCAGCAGACTGTTCATAGAAAAACGGTCATCCTTTGTCGCCAGATTTGTCCTTTTTATAGAAAGTGTATGATTTTAACAGGTTCTATGTATTGCATACTACCTGAAACCCTGCATCTTTGCACTGAAAACAAAACAGTTTTAATCCTTTTGTCACGAACGGAAACTACGTCACAACTAAAAAATTAAGCAATGAAACCCATCTTTCTGACACTGTTCAGCCTGTTTATGCTGGGCACTACTTCCTTCGCTCAAACCATTAGTGGCCAAATCCAACAAGCCGATGGTCAACCTGCCGAATTTGCCACGGTGTTACTTTACAATGCCAGTGATACCAGCCTTGCCAAGGGTAGCGTGAGCGATACCTATGGGAAATACGAGTTCGATAATATCAAAGCGGGTCGCTATTTTATCAATGCCAACCTGGTCGGCGCCGGCAAGGGAGCATTGGCAGTTTTTGATTATGCCGGTGGTGACAAGACCCTGGAAACGCTAGTCCTGCAGGAAAAATCCCAGGAACTCGGTACCGTTACGGTTGTTGCCCGGCGTCCGGTGATCGAGGTTCGCGCCGATAAGACCATCCTGAACGTTGAAGGTAATATCAACTCACAAGGCCAAAATGCCCTGGAACTGCTCCGCAAAGCACCTGGAGTTGTAATTGATAACAATGACAATATCAGTCTGCGCGGCAAAAATGCCGTACGTTTTCAGATTGATGGCCGTGACGTGCCCATGGATAGCAAAGATCTGGCAAGCCTGCTCAAGGGCATGCGTGCAGAAGATATCGCAGCCATTGAGATGATCAGCAATCCTTCGGCGAAATACGATGCTTCGGGCAATGCAGGCATAATCAATATTCGCACCCGGAAAAACCGCGCGCTCGGCACCAACGGTTCAGTCGGAGGCGAGTTTGTCTCCGGGGAAACGATCAAAGGTGGGGGCAACTTTTCGCTTAACCACCGGAATACCTGGTTCAATGCATTTGGCAGCTATTCAAACCACTTTGGTTCCTGGCACAACGACTTATACCTGTACCGAGAGCAGGCCGGCAATATTTACGATCAGTCGAGCGTCATGTCGGATCAAAACAACAACCACAATTTTAAACTGGGTTCCGACTTTTTCCTCAACTCCAAAAACACGATCGGCTTTGTTGTGGATGGCAGGAATGCTCGGGGCCCCTGGCTGAATGAGGCGCACACCGATATCTACAATTTGAACAATCCCTCGGTGGTCGATTCGGTTTTGGTGGCGGCTAATTACCAACCACAAGATCGCCTGAACCTCAATTTTAACCTGAACTACCGCTATGCCGATACGCTGGGCAGAGAATTTTCTGTTGACGTCAATCGGGGCGACTATACATCGCGGGTCAACTCCTACCAGCCTAACCGCTACATGGACCCGTCTGAGCAGGTGGTTTTATCCGAAAAAATTTACCGGACGAATACCCCGACGGATATCGATATGTGGATCGTCAAGGCAGACTATGAGCAGCGCTTGCTCAAGGGTAAAATCGGTGTCGGCTTCAAACTTACGAATGTAAAAACCGACAACACGTTCGATTTTTTCAATGTCATCAATGGAAATTCAGAGGCAGATATCGACCGCAGCAACCGTTTTGTGTACGATGAACGGGTGAATGCAGGCTACATCAACTACAACATTCAGGTGAAAAAATGGAGTTTCCAGGCAGGCTTGCGGGCCGAGCACACCGATTGGAAAGGCGATCTGACCAGCCTGAAACCCGGCGGCGACGAAATGAACGAGGCGAAATACCTGAGCTGGTTCCCCAGCGCAGCCATGACTTACAGCATGAGCGAGAAAAACCAATTCAGCCTGACCTACAGCCGCCGTATCGACCGGCCTAACTACCGCCACCTGAATCCTTTTGAAGACCGCCTCGACGAGCTGGCCTATAAAAAAGGCAATCCTTTCCTGCGCCCGCAATTCACCAACAGCGTGGAACTGACCCACACTTTTATGGGAATGCTCAACACCACGCTCGGGTACAGCCACACCAATGACTTGTTTACCGAAGTGATCGACACAACGGAGAGCAACCGTACATTTTTGACGAATGAAAACATTGCCGATCAGAATAACTTTTCGCTGAGCATCGGCGTGCCGATCCCTTTCGCAAAGTGGTGGGAAAGCTACTGGAATGTTACAGGATATGTGACCTCTTTCAATGCTAAATTCCGGGAAGGATTTGAGATCAACGAAACGTTCAAATCGATGAACCTGTACAGCGAGCACACCTTTCGCCTGCCTAAAGGCTGGTCGTTGCAACTTTCGGGTTGGTTCAACGCGCCGACGATCTGGGGCGCCGTATTTCGCAGCAAAGCCCAGGGCGCAATGGATTTTGGCGTGAAAAAACAATTCCTCGATGGCAAGGCCACCGCCAGCTTGTCTTTCGGCGACATCCTGAACACTGCAGGCTGGTCCAGCGTCAACGATTTCACCCCCGGATTGTACATGCGTGGCAATGGTAACTGGGAAAGCCGTACCATTCGCTTTAATGTGAACTACCGTTTCGGGAACAAAAACGTAAAAGGCGCGCGTCAGCGCAAAACGGGTGTAGAGGATATAAACAAGCGGATCGGGAAATAACCTCGCCGGCATGAACGTGCAGTGCCTCAGGGTTGCACGAAAATCATGTTGGGGGGACCGACCCGAAAAAGAGAATTATTCGATTTGGTTACCTGGAAAAGCAGTCCCGGCGCGGTCTTTCGCTGCCGGGGCTTTTTTAATTTATTGCATATTTCCGTTTTCGCCGCCAAAAAAACACGACTCCGAAAATCCCTAAAAACACCAGCGGCAACCCCAGGTTGATCACCTGCCAAAATGTTTGCTCATCCCGGGCGCGTACCGTATCAAGCAGGCGGAGTTTTACCTCCTTGGAGCGGGCTTCGATCACACCGGTAGCGTCGATAAGATATTCTACGGCATTCAGCAGGAGTTCCTTGTTGGCATAGGTACTGTTTTCATAACGGTTGTATCCCAACGGCAGCCATTCTTTGCTTTCGCGGTTGCGGATGACGTTGGCGGCTACATCACCATCGCTGATCACGATCATGCGGTTGTCCGGCACGCTGGCATTCCGGTAGTCAACCCCAACTTGTTTTAAACCGGCCAGCATATCCTGCGACACGCGATTTTCAAAATTGGAAGGGAAAACACCCTCGAGCAGCACGCCAACGGTTTGTGGCCCTTTGTTAAAATTCTCCGGATTGAGTTCAGAACGCACGATTCCAAAGTTTAACTCAATCGGACTGAATTGCAGACGGCTGTACCGGCTGCTTTGCAACAAAACAGTTTTTCGAACCGGCGTTTTTGTCCGGATCGTGTCGATGGACGAGCAGAATTTCAACTCAACGCGGTCGAGGTTTTTTACCACCGGATGCCGACCAGTGGGGCGTACAGCGGGGAAGTATGGCCAGCCGAAAAGCTGAAATTGCGGGGCATTGCCTACCACGCCCACCTGAAGCGGAATCTTGCTGCATTCGATGTCGAGCACCATGTCGGGCTGAATGCGGACACCGTATTTGAACAAC
This sequence comes from Lewinellaceae bacterium, assembly GCA_020636075.1. GTDB lineage: Bacteria > Bacteroidota > Bacteroidia > Chitinophagales > Saprospiraceae > M3007. The sequence continues at coordinate 211,844 of JACJYO010000009.1, forward strand.
ATATCTTCAATGTTGAGCGGGTAGTCGACGGGGTAAAAACGCAGCTGCTGGCGCAAGCTGTCGAGGCTGGCATTGAGGCGGTCTATCAGCCAGAGCACCTTGCCCCCTTGCATAATGAACTGATCGATCTTGAATTTATCGCGTTCTGAAAACGGCCCACGGGGTTTGGCTACCACCAACAACTGGCAAATTTTGGGGTCGATTTGAATGACCGAATCCAGCGCGATGCGGTCGGTATCGTAAAACTGGTGCAGGCTGCGCTCCAGGTCAATCGTTTCAAGCTCGTCGAGTTCGCCATGGCCCCGGGTGAACAAAATGGCAGCCCGGTTTTCTGCCTGGAGTTTTTTAATGGCATTGGCAAATTTGTACTCCAGCAGGCTGACGGAATTGTTGACCACCTCATCGGGCATGAGCGTGGGCGACTGGTTTTCCAGCAAATTGACCACGACTTTGCGCTGGCCGTAGTGGAATACTGCCACGGGGTATATCAGTTGCTGTTTGCTTTCGCCTTGCTCGTTCACGCGCAGGTTGACCGGTGCAATTCCGTCTTCAAGCAGGGCTTTTTGGCGGGCCTTAATGTCGTCGGTGCTCCCTTCGAGTGGGTCGAGAAACTGGTAATCGATGTAGCCGGTCACGGAACGGAAATCGTCGAGCATCTCACGGGTTGCCGTTTGCAGGCGTTTAAACCCTGCGGGAAACTCGCCTTGCAAAAGCACCTGCACATAAATGCGGTCTTCCAGGGCACTCAACATTGCCTTGGTGGGCTTGGTGAGTGTAAACCGCTTTTCCTCGGTGAGATCGAGGTGGGCGTAAAAACTGTTGGCTATGATATTGACAAACAGGATTATCCCGCAAAACAAACCGAATTGCAGCAAAGCCTGAGATCGTTGCGAACGCGCCATTGGGTTAAAAATTAGTTCGGGGCAAAGATAGAATCAAATCCTGGACACCTGAATAAACTTGCCGCGGCTCACCCGATACTTGTAATGCCCGATTGTGATGGTAGCGCCATCGGCCAGTTGGGCCAGGTCGTCGATATCTTGCTCGATGGTGTGAATACTGCCCTTGGTTTTGTAGGCAATTTCCAGGTAATCCTCGTTCACGCCGCTCTCGGTTCCGCACAAGACGATATGCACCGGCACCTTCAGGCCGATGAGCAATGCCATATCGCGCACATCGCTGTAGTTGTCGGCGATGAGCACCAACTCGTCCAGGCCCTTCATCTTGCTTAAACCCAGCAGCAGTGCCTCCAGATCGTTTTCCGGGCCGTCGCCGCCATAGCCGGCTTCGGCTGTTTCCTGCATAGTTTTGAGCAGTTGTTCCATGTCGGCATGTTCCGTAAAATAAAGGCCGCCAGTTTGGCCAACGATCTTTTTGTCGTCGGGTGTCATATCGCCATCATTGAAGAAAATGTACTGATTTTCTTCGCCCTGAACGAGTTGGAGGGCATGCCAGAGTACTACCTGGTCCATGTAGGGCGACATGCTTCCGGTAAGGTCAGTCACGATCACTTTGTGCTTCCAGTGCTCGCGCATGCGGTAGAGTGTGGCTTTGACCGCTTCGCGGGTTTTTTCAAAGTAAATGGGGTCGCGGGCAACGGCCTCGCGTTCGCGGGCACTACGCCGTTCAATGCGTTTTTTGATGGTATCCATCGGGGCGCCGAAGCTCATCTGGTGCAGAAAAGCGATTTCATCGTATTTACTATTCAGCTGATTCAAAGAGTCGAGGAACCGTTGTTCGCGGTACAACGAATCGCGGATAAACGCCATTCGTTCTCGCTCGGCTTTCCGTTTGAGCAGGGCTTTGGTGCCAATGGTGTTGAAGGTAATGGTCATTTCGCCGGCCATGTCGTGGTTGGGGATATCGTAGCATTTCAGTTTGGGGTAAAACTGGGTACTGAAGCAGTAGCTCGCGCCTTTGGGCAGCATCAGAGCCGCCCGGCCGCGGGCGTTTGTTACGGCTACGTACACCTTGTTTGCCTTGGTATCTGTAAAATACAGGACTTCGCCGTCCAGCGGTTTATCGTCGAGGTCTAGGATTTTTGCTTGCAGCAAAACCCGTTCGCGAGTCGGCGTTTGTGCGACCGAAACGGTTTGAAAAACGCTGTCGTTCCGGATTTCTTCCGAAAATTTTGTAGCCAAATGCGTAATGCTGATGGCATCGCGCAGGTAGCTGTCTTTGGGTTCCCGAAATGTTTCGATGCCCACTTCATCGCCGGCATCGATGCGATATTCGTTGTCGTTGGGTACCAGGAAATACACTTCGCCAAAGTTGCCGGTATACCCCTGCCAGACCTTGCCGGTTTTGGTTTGTAAAACCCGGACATCGAGATCGGGGATTTTGCGACGTGCCAGGTCGTACACTGTTATTTTTAGGAGCGCCAATGTTTTGGTGGGTTCTACTTTGTCGCCCCGGTGCCAGTGTTCGCGAATGGTGTCTGCAAGAGCTGTTGCGTTATTTTTTTGGGCAAAAAAGAGGGTGGGGAATAAAAAAAAGGAAAGGAGGATCAGATGCTTCATGTTGGTGTGGTGCGTTTGTAAAAACTGTGTTTCAGAAAACGCACGGCGCCATGGTAGGATTTTATTTGCCTGGGGATTAAGTGTTGTTAAAGTTGCCGGCCTTTCCTTCTCAGCCCAGCCATTAATGGCTGGGCTGAGAAGGAAAGGGGATTTATCGCGCCTCCCGGTTTTTGTCCACCCAATAGGCCCAGAGTACCAATAACCACTGTGCGTGGCCGGCAATAGCGATAGCCCGCACATCGGGTGGTGGCGGGCCGAATAAATTAGCGCCATAGATCACCAGCAGGAAGGTCACCAAACCCCATAGTGCATATACTCCAACGGGTTTAGTTGCTTTGGTATGGCGCAGGTAGATCCAAAGCCCTGCGACAAAAAGCAACACTTCGACGACTACCGTGCCGACCAGAGAATTCCAAAGGCCTAGCCCGACTACCGGGGTGTCGGCAAAACTTAACGGCAGGTCGGGCCGGTGCACGATCAAATCGATAAACCAGTGGCTGGCCACACAAGCGCCCAAAACCAATGCTGCTTTGGGTTGCTTGTTCAGCAGGTAATAAACCCCGCCAATCAATACAGCCCAAACGCCGGCCATGAGCAGGCTGTGTGTGTAGGGGTAATGCACGAAATCGAGCGGTGTAACGACCGTTATGCCGGGCTGGATTTCCACGCGCTCCATGCCAAGCAACAACAGACTGGGCCAAAGCAAATCGACAAACTGTACGGCAAAAAAGAGCGCGCCGAGCGACACCCGTGGTGCTGCTGCTTTAGCACCAAAACCAAGTGCAAAGTGACCGATGAACATAGCTGAATGGTTTAATTCTGTTAAGATGCATTAATAGGTAGATGTCATATCCTCATCTACGCAAATGATGAAATCAGCGAGGCCTTTGTGCTCATCCAGGAGCTTGCTGACATCAGCTTGTGATACCGTGCTGATGGTAGCGTAGTTCAAGGTTGGTTTTTGTTGTTGCAGGTACCACAAAATGCCTTCGTAGTTGTCGGAATGGTAGGAGCCGTTAAAATGCAGGAAAAGACTGCCGGGTTTGAAGTACTGCAGAATAAAATGGGCCATGGTGGCGTCTTTGCAGGCTTGGGCTTTTGGAAAATTCTCGCCACCATGCGCACTGCCCATCATGGTGAGCATGTTTTTGTACCCGGGAAGTTCCGCATCGTATGCCATTGGCAAGGGGGCAATCCATGTTTTTTCTTCTTCCGATAAGCTGTCCAGTGCGGCAAAGCCATCATAAGCTACCTTAGATGCGTAGCGACGGGGGATGTTGGTTGCGGCAAATGGTAAGTTATTGTCTTTGGCAAAATTGACTAGTGGTGCGTAGTCTGTTTTGTAGTTTTTCCACAATCTGGCTAGTGTATCCAACCCTTTGGCATCAATTTCACCTGTTAGGTACTTGTTTAAAGCCTCTTGGTTATCCGCTTCAATCATCTCAGCCCCAAGGATTAATGAACGGCGGTTTTGCAGGTCTTGGCACAATTCCAGTTGCAACCAATGGGCTATTGCATTGTTGTGATATTCGCCGAACAACACAATGTCTTTGCTTTGTAATTGACGCAACATTTTGGCATAGCTGACCTGTTTGCCTTTTGCCGAATATATTACGTATGCCGGTTTTTTCTGTGCAAATGCGGAGAGACAGAAAAGTAGTAAAAAAAGAGCGAGGGTAAGTTGTTTCATATTTTTTTCGTTTGTGCAACAACGCTAAAGTCCTATAATTTTTGATCTTCTTTCCTCGAACAGGTATTATATTTTTTCTAAAAAAACCTTTGTGGAAGGTTACTTTTACAATATTTCCAACACAAATAGGTTAAACCTACGGCTTGGGAACTCCTTAGCCAGATGATCTTTTTACGACCTTTCATTATGAAACGAATACTGTTATTTCTCCTTGTTATTGTTAGCACCTCAATTGCTGCTCGAGGGCAATGCGTTGCAGGAAATTGTGTCGATGGGCAGGGCACTTTTGTATACCCTTCCGGTGCGAAATACATTGGCCATTTTAAGAATGGTGAAATCCACGGCGTTGGGGTTTGCTACTATACTGATGGCAGTAAATATAGTGGGGAGTGGAAAAACCGGTTTCCGGATGGTAAAGGCACAAAAACTTATTCGGACGGAACCAAGCGCACGGGCATGTGGAAAAAGGGTAAACCCGTTGATGAAAACGGTGAACTCCTGGAAGAATATATCGCCGGGAAAGAAGAGGAAAAACAAGATGATGGGACAAATATCCAGTCGGGCTGCCTGAGTGGCGATTGTAAAAACGGTGGAGGCATCTTTGCTTACCCGGACGGCAGCAAATTCGAAGGCAATTTTGTCAATGGTAAATTTGAAGGCAATGGCACCTTCTACTTCGCCAGTGGCGACCGGTATGTGGGCAATTTCAAATCTAATTTCCCAAATGGCTCGGGCACCCGGTATTACACTAATGGGAATATAGAGGAAGGGGAATGGCGCGAAGGAGAATTTATTGGTTCCAGCCTGATTGAAAGTGGGAAAATCGGTTGTATTCAAGGCGATTGCGATGCAGGGAATGGCACCTATATTTTCAAAGAAGGTTCTGCCAAATATACCGGCGATTTTCAGAATGGCCAACCGCACGGCGTGGGTATTTGTGTTTATGCAAATGGTGACCGTTATCGCGGCGAATGGGCCGATGGTGCGTTCATGGGTAAAGGCACGCTTTATCTGCACGATGGCACCGAAGTGGACGGCTATTGGCGTGCGGGTGAATTTGTCGGCACAGAAACGCCGCTCGATTACAGCCCGGTATTTACAGAGCCTGCGCCCACTCCTCCCGCAAATATCGAAACCAAAGTATGGGCCGTTGTGGCAGGTGTGGCATCGTATGATCATATGCCTGTGTTGCGCTATACAGACGACGATGCCTATCGATTTTATGCTTTCCTTAAAAGTCTGGAAGGTGGGGCGCTTCCCGACGACCAGGTTCGCATCCTGATTGACGAGGAGGCAACGCGGGAAAATTTACTTGGAACGCTGAGTGAAGTATTCAGCAAGGCGGGCCCAAATGACTTGGTTATGTTCTACTTCTCGGGCCACGGCCTGAATGGATCATTTCTTCCGATCGATTTCGACGGCTACAATAATAAAATTACCCACGAGGAAATTGCAGCGCTATTCAATTCTTGCAAGGCTAAATACAAGTTATGCCTGGCCGATGCCTGCCACTCCGGCAGCATCTTTGCAATGCGCTCTGGAGAAACAGAGCCTGTGCTGGCGCAGTACTACAAGACACTTTCCAAATCTGTTTCAGGTACGGCCCTGATTATGTCATCCAAAGCCGATGAAACTTCATTAGAGTCGGCTGGATTGCGTCAGGGGGTCTTCAGTCACTTTTTAATTCGGGGTTTGAAAGGAGAGGCTGATAAAAACAATGATAAAATTGTTTCGGTGCAGGAGATCTATAACTTCATATACGACAATGTGCGTGCTTACACTGGCAACCGGCAAAGCCCGGTGATAAAAGGTAGTTATGATCCTGCTATGCCGGTAGCTGTAATGCGATAGGTAGTGTATTTAACCAGCGCTTTTATGCTTAAAACAGGCTCCGAAGGATTCCTTCGGAGCCTGTTTTTGTGCTATCAATTGCTCTAATCGATGGCGTTTTTTCCGGAATTTGAGGTTGAATAAAATTTTTTTCGAAAAAAAAGCAGTAAAAAAATAAATTTTCACTCAACAAAATATTGGGATCGGGTGTCGCGCACTTGACAAATTGTAAAATAAAACACTGTAAATCATGCAGTTGTTTAAAGTTGATAATTTGATGTTAAGAGACAAGCCTAAACAAATTGCTCAACAAATTAGATTTTTTGTCCTTTGGGGGCAAAACAATGTGCCGCACATTTGTATCGTTAATGAAAGCGAACGGCGGGAAATAGACAAGAAGCGGTAAAATTCATTGACCACAGACTCTGAGACTTTTCATGAGATTATACGGGAAACCGCCGCGGCACAAACGAGTGCCGCGGTTTTTTTTTGCCCCTACTTCATCTCCCCTGGTAACGCGCGTTCGAGATCACTGGCGAAACATGCTGCTGAATCCTGCTTCTTTGGTTCCAAGGCAACCAGTATTTTCAATAAAAGGAACTTAGTATTCAATCTATCAGTTGGTGGTTTTTGCTTAACAAGCCCCATTTTTTGAAGTAAAAAAAGATTTTTTCAAAAAAAATGCCTGCCAAAAAAAACTTTTTTTTCAACAAAAGGGAATACTGGGTCCTTATTTAAAAATGAATAGTTGTTGATAATCAGGTGTTTATGTTTTATTGGAAGAGTGGGTAGTTTAAAAAACGTCAATTTGACGACTCAACAAACGCCATTTTTTGTTCTTTGGCACTGGTATCAATTACCGCACTTTTGTATCGTTGATTAAAGAGAACGGCAGAGATAAAAGAGAAAACGGTTTGATCAACACACAGTTTTGTAGACTTTTCATGAGATTATATACGGGAAACCGCCGCGGCACAAACGAGTGCCGCGGTTTTTTTTTGCCCATACCTCAGATGTACTCTTTGATTATGTTGAAATTTCGGTAAAAAAATCTAGGCCCAATTACCTTAATTGGCGACTTTTAAATAAAAATAATGTTTTGATAAACAGTTTTTTATTGATATTTTCGTGTCTATTTTGTTTATTTTAAACTTAATTGAAAAGCAAAAAAATGTCCTGATTTATAGAGTTTGCGCCCGCATCTTTGTATTGTCAATGCGAGCGAATTAGTTGAAGCGACAGAAAACACACCGGATGCATTTGACCCTTGTTTTGCGCTTTTCATGAGACAGTATAGACTTAGCAGGAGGGCCGCGTTGCAAACGAGCAATGCGGCCCTCCTGTTTTTTTGTAAAAATCTATCAGTGAAGTGCGTTTTCGGCGCATGATTTTAAAATAGTAAATCATTGATTATAAGATAATTGTAACATTTTAGATTAATTAAACGAATAAAAATAGATTAATACAATTGCTAAAATTGTCCTTTTTTTATCTGAAATACGCCGCATCTTTGTATTGTCAAAAGAAACAAGGCTCTAAAATTAGAGACCTTGCAATTTGACCAACAGACAGCAACTTTTCATGAGATTATTATAAGGAGGTGAGGGCTGCGGTGCGAAAGAGCGCCGCGGCCCTCGCTTTTTTCTGGGATTTATCTGCGTTGCTGCCATTCCGTTCTTTTTGCATCCGCAATGGCAAAGCGTATTGCTTCATATGAAAACCGCTGTTGGAAATGCTCATAGATTTCCTTCAATTGGTAAGGTTCTTCAAATAATGAAAGTGCCCCTTGGATGAGATCCAGGGCTTCCGGAGACACCCAATCTGATATTTCCACCGACTCGCCCCGCTCATACATGGTAGCCAGATGGCTTATGACGGTGATCGGGCTGATTTCCCGTAATCGGGCAATTTCCTGGATGGGGTGGCCTGCTTTGAATAAGTCCCATGTTAACAGAAAGGTGCTTCCGGGAACATTTTGACCATCCTGAATTTTTTTGCGTATAAATTCTCGGGTCGCACCAATAAAAGCATCGCCGTACAATTGCAATTTGCGCTCACCAACCCCACTGATATAAAGCAGATCGGCATCGGTTACTGGCCTTTTTTGCGCCATTTGCTCTAAGGTCGCATCGCTGAAAATAAGATATGGGGGGATGCCTTGTTTCTGGCCGATGGAACGGCGCAAAGCAATCAGCTGATCAAATAGTTCATCGCGAAGCAGTTGTGTACGGTTCGGTTGTCGTTTGATGGTTTCTTTAGCAGCGGCTTTTTCTTCCGGTTGGGGTGGTAGGGCAAGCTGGACTTTCCGATTGCCAAAAAGAATAGATTTTCCAGTTTCTGTTACTCGTAAACAATGGTTGTCGTCGTAGGCGATCTCAAGCAGACCATTGTGCAACATTTGCGAAAGCAAAAACTGCCATTCTTCAAAACTATATTCCTTTCCGGCGCCATAGGTTTTAATCTGGTTAAAGCCCAAACTGAAAATTTCACGGCGTTGGCTACCACGCAAAACATCCACCAGCATATTGATTCCTACTTTTTCCTCCATTCGAATTAAGGCCGACATGGCTTTTTGCGAAGCCTCGGTGCCATCAAAATGACGGGGCGGATTTCGGCACACATCGCAGTTTCCGCAATTTTTGTCGTAAGATTCACCAAAATAATGCAGTACAGTTTTACGTCGGCAAACAGGCGCTTCCGCAAATTGGTACATCCGGTTCAGTTTAGCGATCTTAAGATCCTTCTGAACCTGAACCGCCTCGCTTTCTTCGAACATCTGGCGATACGTAGTTACATCCTGATAACTAAAAAACAGGAGGGCCTCGGCCGGCAGCCCATCCCTGCCACAACGGCCTATTTCCTGGTAGTAGCCTTCCAGATTACGCGGCAGGTTGTAGTGAATAACAAATCGCACGTTGCTCTTGTCGATCCCCATGCCAAATGCTATCGTCGCACAAATGATTGGTATGCGATCGTTGATAAAATCCTCCTGTACCCGGTCTCGCTCCTTAGGCGCCATATTGGCATGGTAAAACGCTGTGTTGAAGCCACGTGCATTGAGTTTTGCCGACAAGTCTTCGCAGGTGCGACGAGCGAGGCAATAAATAATACCCGACTGCCCCGGGTGTTTTTTCAAGTGATTCAGGATTTGTTCGAATCGTTTTTGCCCCCGACTAACATTTAGGGAAATGTTGGGCCGGTCGAAGGAGGCAATATATTCGGCCGGATTATTCAGCTGCAATTGCTCCGCGATGTCTTTGCGCGTCAGTTTGTCGGCAGTTGCGGTCAACGCCATAACCGGAACCTTTGGGTGTTGCTCCTTAAAAAATTTCAGCTGGGTGTATTCAGGCCTGAAATCGTGCCCCCAAGCGGAAATACAATGTGCCTCATCAATAGCAAAAAGACTGATTGTCAGGCGCTTCAATAAAGGCTGGAAATTCTGTGAGACGAGTTTTTCAGGACTGACATAGAGCAGCTTAATCCGCCCGGCAAGTAACTCTTCTTCCACATCGCGAACCTGGTTGGCCGTTAGCATGCTATTGATGAATGCCGCTGGAGCACCATTGGCGCGCAAACCTTCCACCTGGTCTTTCATCAGTGCAATAAGCGGGCTAATAACCACTGCTGTCCCGTCCATCGTAAGGGCAGGAACCTGAAAGCAAATACTTTTTCCGCCGCCGGTAGGCATAAGTACCAGCGTATCGCGACCATCATACACCGACTGAATGATATCGGCCTGCAACGGTCGAAAAGCATCGTAGCCGAATACTTTTTTTAGCGTTTGATGCGCATGTTCAAGGGTCATTGGTTTTGTCGTTGTGGTGGATTTGCTTTGTCGGCAAATTTAAAACAAAAAAATTGTTTTAAAACAAAAACAAATTGTTTTACATTAGCTCTGGCCTTGTGCTACAGGAGACGGCAGGCATGTTTACCTGTTCACCTTTAAAAATACTTACGGCCATGTATTGGGATTTTATTAAAAAACGCTGGTTTACGATTGCATTGCTTCTGATCCTTTTGATCGCAGCAGTACGCAAAAATTTGCATTTTGATGGGGATGATACCGCAGCCCCGGTTTCTAAGGAGCGCCCGGAAATTTATACGGAGGAACCCGCTTCTCCCAAAAGCGCTTCTATGCTCAATCTGGGTAGTGAAGCAACTACTTCCAAAGTTCAACTTCCAGAAATTGATGAAGCTACTGCAATCGCATTTTTGCAGCGCTTCGGCAACGCAATGGCGGCTGAACAGCAAAAATTTGGCGTCCCGGCGTCTGTATTATTGGCTTGTGCCTATGTAAACAGTTTTTCAGGGCGGCGCAGCTGTGCCCGGGAGGTCAATAACTACCTGGCTATTCCGTGCACAAAAGATTGGAATGGTTCGCGGGCTAACTTTAACGGGAGCTGTTTTCGAGAGTATGCAACTGCCTGGGAAAGTATACGCGGCTTCAGCTTGTACCTCCAACAAAAGCCCTGGTTTGCATCGTTAAAAAAATCAGCCGGGCAAGACTGGAAAGCCTGGGTTAAAGGATTGGCGAAGCACGATTTATCGGATGTGCAGCAATTTGAAACGGAGTTGGTACGAGTCATTGAAGCGTACCGGTTGTATGAACTGGATCAATTTGCCAATTAACGATCCGGAAAATACTACTTTCGATAAGGCCAGACATTTTAAAAGACGCGAACATTCAACTTTTGCCGTTTGAACTTGTCAAACTTCCTTCTTGTAGACAAACAAACACGCAAACATGAAACTTCGCCTGATCAGTCTGCTCTTCTTCGGGGCACTTTGTTTTATAATTCTCCCCGGTAATAAAAATGGCCGGGCCTCGGAGTCCCAAAAAGGGAATACCGGGGCGCCCGGGGATGAATCGAATACTAATGGTTCGCCCCGAACGTGTTCCTATTGTCATTTTGGCGCCGCCGGACCTGTTACGTTTATTCATCTGATTGATACGAATGGCGATTCCGTTACACAGTACTTGCCCGGGCAACAATACAAGGCGCGCGTCAGCATGTCCAATAGCAATACCAATCTGACCGGGTATGGATTTCAGATGATAGCCTTGCGCGATTCGAATAATTCCGATCTCGACGGATTCTCCGATCCGGGAAACAACACCGTGAATAATTACAAAATCGCCACGATACCCAATGGCCGAACCTATGCCGAACACGACAATATTTCTTCAACACCCGTTTTTGACGTAGTCTGGACCGCACCACCACAGGGCACCGGCCCTGTTACTTTTTATGCCGCCGGCAATGCCGTAAACCGCAATGGCACTACCAGCGGAGACGGTACTGATAGCGAAGTTTTTCATGTTAATGAGGCAATACCAGCTGGTACAACTAATCCTGGTACTGCGGTAATTCCATTAAGCCTTTGGCCCAACCCAGCCACCAATATTGCCTACTTGAATCTGCAATTGCAGCAAGGCGGCATAGTCCGTTTGAGTGTTTTTAACCTGAACGGACAGCTGTGTTGGGAATCCAAACAAAGCCTGGAAGCCGGTCTGAATTCGCTGCAACTGCCGGTGGCCACCTGGAAAGCCGGGACATATTTGCTGGAAGTTTCGAACGGAAACCAAACAGGCATTTCCCGGTTAGTGAAAATTTAACCCGCAATAAAAAATATACAGGAGGCTGCACGGACGAGATACCGGGCAGCCTTTCTTGTTTTATACCCCGTGATTCCTTGCTACCTTCGGGTTCTGATTCATTTACTTTAAAAATCGCAGCATGAAAATCTGGAAAACAACCTCCCTGAACCTGCTTGTTTTCATTCTGACCTTTATCTCCTGTACCAATACCCAAAACAAGGTGCCCACCGTTGGCTTTGTCGACGCCTTTGAAGACAGTACCATCGCCCAGGCAAAAGCGGGTTTTCTGGACGCCCTGAAAGCAGGTGGATTCTCCGAAGACGCCAAAACGTTAAACCTGGTTTACCGCAATGCTCAGGGGAATATTCCCACCCTGACCCAAATCGTACAGTACTTTATTTCCCAGGAAGTGACGCTGATGGCAACATGCCCCACCTTGTCCACGATTACTGCCTTACAGAACACCAAAGAAATCCCAATTTTCATGATGGTAGCGCCAACCCCGGAAATTATGGGTGTAAAACATACAGACGGCAGCCTTCCCCCAACCTGTTTGGTGTAGCAGACAACCTGGCGTATATCGATACCTCCTTTGCTATTATCACGAACTTGGTTAAACCGAAAGGCGATCAACTCCGTGTCGGCATGATTTATAACCAGGCTGAACCCCAATCGGTCGACGCCTTCGAACGCCTCGAAGCACTGGCCAAAACCTACAATGTCACTCTGGTTGCCCTTCCGGTAAACGCAACTGCCGATGCCCAACTGGTGACGGGCGCCCTGCTCAATCAAAATATCGACGCATTTTTTGCCAATCCGGACAACACGGTTTTTGGCGCTTTTGAAACCATTCTTAAATCCTGCAACGAAGCCCAGGTGCCGGTTTTTACCAGCGAAGCCGGCCTGGTTGCCCGTGGCGCAGTGGCTGCCTACGGTGCCGATATTTACCAATGGGGCTACCAGGCCGGAAAACAGGCCGCACAGTTTTTGAAAACGGGCTCCACCGAGGGGCTGAAATGGGAAATGGTAGCCGTACGCAAACACGTGTACAATCCCGATGCTGCACAACGCTTCGGCATTGAAGTGCCCGGGGATTTTGAAACGTTCACGAAATGACCTTTTACCTCACCGCCATTGTTCTGGGGCTTTGCCTGGCCGCGATGGGGCTCGGGATCTACATTACGATGAAGATCTTCCGTATTCCGGACATAACTACCGATGGCAGCTACACGCTCGGCGCTGCCGTCACCGCGGTGCTGCTTATTCAGGGCTGGTCGCTGCCGGCAATTATCGCAGCTACAATTTTGGCTGGTGCGCTGGCCGGGGTACTTACAGGACTGGTGCATACCCGTTTGAAGATCGATGCATTGCTCGCCGGTATTCTGGTGATGACGGGTTTGTATTCCGTGAACCTGAGCATTTTGGGCCGCTCGAATATTCCACTGCTTGAAGTGGGAAGCATTTTTTCAGCGCTTGCAATTTTTGAAAAATCAATTTTTAACGAACTCTGGGTTGGCGTGCTTTTTCTTGCCATCCTGAGCGCGCTGCTGGCCTATGTGCTGCGCACCGATTTTGGCATTGCCATGCGCGCAACCGGCAACAGCGAATCGATGACCCGGGCTTTGGGGATCAACAGCGACCGGATGAAGATCATCGGACTGGCCATTGCCAATGCACTCACTGCACTGAGCGGTTTTCTGGTGGCGCAATACCAGAATTTTGCCGACATCAACATGGGTATAGGCATTGTGCTGGTTGGGTTAGGCTCAGTGCTCATCGGCGATGCGCTGATCCATTGGCTCAAGGTGCAACACATCGGACTCCAACTGTTGCTCGTCTTGGCAGGTTGTATTGCTTTCCAACTGGTTTTGGCCGTGGCGCTTTCGCTGGGTGTCAATCCGAATATGCTCAAACTGATAACCGCTGTATTTGTCCTGACAATCGTGGGTATTCCCCGATTGGTCAGGCGCCAGGCCGTATGATTGAATTTGATCACATTGCAAAAATTTTCAACCGCGGCCAGGTCAACGAAGTAACGGCCCTGCGGGATATCCAGCTGCACATTCAGAAAGGAGAATTTCTCGTGCTGCTCGGCTCCAACGGTTCGGGCAAAACCACGTTGCTGAATGTGCTCGCCGGCGCCATCCTGCCCAGTAAGGGCCGGCTCTTGATCAACGGCGAAGATGTTACCCAACTTCCCGAATACAAGCGCAGCCGCTGGGTCGCCCGGGTTTTTCAAAACCCGCTTGGCGGTACAGCGCCGGATTTGAGCATTCTCGACAACTTTCGCCTGGCTGCCTTGCGTACCCGCCCCAAAACCCTCCGCATCGGCATCAACGAGGCATTTAAAAAAAATGTCCGGGAGAAAATAGCCGGCCTGGGCTTGGGCCTGGAAGACAAACTCCAGCAACCTATGGGAACGCTTTCCGGTGGTCAACGGCAAGCACTTACCCTGCTCATGAGCGTGATGGATCATACCGATATCCTCCTGCTCGACGAGCCCACGGCAGCACTCGACCCAAAATCAGCAGCCGTGGTTATGCAAACGGCAGAAAAACTGATCGAGGAATATCAGCTGACCACTGTTTTTATTACCCACAATCTGTCGGAGAGCCTGCGGTTTGGCAACCGTCTGATCCAAATGCACCGGGGCGAAATCGTGCGCGATTTGGATGCAGCGGCCAAATCAAAACTGCGATTGCAGGAATTGTACGGGTGGTTTGATTGAGTGTTAGTCAATCTGGTTGAAATTTTCGCTTGGTATTGGGCTCACTTTCTATTTTTGGGGGTTATAACTTTTACCAAATTATCAACCTAAAATTTCCTGATTTAACATGAAGAAAAACCTCTTGCTCGTTCTGGCAGTTTGCGCTGCCCTGCCCGCTTTTTGTCAAAAAGTGGATCTCGACGGAAAAAAAATTACCGTTCGTTTTGTTCAATTACCCTCCAATCCGCTTCCGGATGGCTACACCAACTACAGTGTGAATCTTTCTGCCAACCCTGGTGATCTTAGCGCTGTCGGATTATCCGAAACATTTTTTACCAACAATATGGTGGTGCCCGGTTACGGCAAAGTTTCGGAAGGCGGAAACTTTAACCTGACCCTGACCCTGCACGATTACAAGCAGATCAAAGGAGAATCCAAAACCAACACCACAAAAAGTAAAGACAAAGCCGGAAAGGAAACTACGACCTATTCCTACTATTACGAGGCCCACTTCGAACACATGCTGACCCTGCTCGTGCGTTCGCAGGAAAACCCCAAAATCGAACAACGCAATTGGCTCGAAGGTACCCGGACCTACAAAAGCAAGGAATTCAATAACTCTCGTGACCTGAATACCTACGTGACCAAACAAATAGGCCGCGATATTGCCAAAAAAGATCAGGATGAGATAGTTAGCAGCATGAAAAGCATTCGCAACCATCTGGCTGCGCGGTATGGCTACCAGGATTGGGCGGAATATCCCAAACTGATGTATCTCGATTCGGAGAAACACCCCGACTATGCCGGATTTCTCGAAGCGTTTAACGCTACGCAAAAAGCGCTCGAA
This sequence comes from Lewinellaceae bacterium, assembly GCA_020636075.1. Taxonomy (GTDB): domain Bacteria; phylum Bacteroidota; class Bacteroidia; order Chitinophagales; family Saprospiraceae; genus M3007. Next base: position 227,036 of record JACJYO010000009.1, read on the forward strand.
TCTATGCGGCCACAGGAGTCGCTCGATGCAGCGCGCGCCATTGCCGCACCCGCAATCGAGTATTTTGATAAACAAAAAAACACCTACGACGCGTCGGATAAAAGCGGGCGCAAAATGAAATACGCCTGCCTGTATAACCTCATGCACCTGTACTTCTGGCTGGAAGATTTTGATAAAGCCACCGAAACGGCAAATGCCCTGATTGCCAACGATTACGACGAAAAAGACGGGAAGCGCATGCTCGAGGATATCACAGGGGTGCGCAAAGCACTTGAGGCCTGCCGGAAAACCACACGGCATTTTGTGTATGAAGTACCCGGTGCGCCTGCTCAGGCCGATACTTCTGGTGATGACCAGTCTGCGGAAGATGAACCGCAGATCCAATATCAAACAGACAGCGAAGAGCGCAAAACGGCATACAAAGAAAGGGTGCTTGGCCTGACTCCCAACACTGTCCAATACGAAGGCACCGTACTCGGTACGGATGGCAAGGAAACCGAAGCCCTTTTTCTGGTCGAAAACCCGGGAGCCGTTGGTCTTCGGTTCAGCCATTCCGGGAATTTCCGGTATGCAGTCGATAAAGGCGAGACCTTCCGAATGTTTCGCCTCGACAAAAGTAAAGTCGCCCAGTTCAGTTTTGACGGCAAAACCTATAAAATCGTGTCCTTTAAATCGGCAAATTCAGTCAACCTCGGAAGCAACAACAACACTGTAATGGAGGTGCTGTACGATGCCCCCACTATTGCGGCCTACCTGGCCTATTCCGGTGACAACGAGGGCGTGAATAATCCTCCGGAATACGTCATCGAAAACAAAAAGGACCAGACGCTCACTTCCCTCAATAGCATGAAGTTTGCCCTGAACTTAAATAAGGGGATCACGAAAACCTACGGCGATTGCCCGGAAGTATTGGAAGCGGCAAAAGCCGGCACCTTCAAGCGCACTGCTGACGAGATCACCCGGCTGGCGAAAATGTTGGAGCCCTGCATGCAGTGATCCGGTTCGGGTTGTGCCAAATGGGGCTCTGGCAAAAAATGCGACAAATTTTTCACCGCCAAGACGCTAAGACGCGGAGTCTCACTCTTTGCGCCTTTGCGTCTTTGCGGTAGAAAAAACAATCTACGGTGGGTAAATTCACGCAGAGACTTTTGACCCAACGCCATTTTTTTTACGGAAAAACAGGCCAAACAAAAACAAACCCGCAAAAAGCACGGTAATCGCCTGCGCCATCCAATTTTCCCAACGGGCAGTCCGCATGCCGAAAGCAAGCAAGGCTGCCAATAGTGTAAGCATGCAAGCTCCGGCCAGTATCTTACCAACCCAGTTCCCTACGTTTCCCCAATCAGCCGCTTCGCAGAAAAAACGCATTAGCAAACCAAAATAAGCCGCCAGGCTCAGCCACTTCAACCAGGTATACGTCGCCAGCCACCCGAGATGTAATGAAAAGTCGGTAGCCCTGTTGTCAAGTGCGTAGGTGATTTGCACAATGGTATAGTTCTCAAAAAAATCTGCACAGGCAGCGAGGAGCGCCAAAGCAATTAAAACCAAAAAATATTTCTTGCGCGTGAGCCTGAACCCGCCGACCGCAAACAAGGCAAGGAATAACCCGTAAATACACAAAAAAAGGTTGTCGTAGCGGTGTGCCTGGCGCATAGCGTCGGTGCGCTCCTTGCGGTCGTCGGAATTCTCGGCGCCATACAATGCCAAAACATCATCCCCTGAAGTGTGAAACTCCGCCTGCAGCAACGGAGAGCTGAAAGGCGCGGGCTGAAAACCGGCATCCGCTACACTTTGGCGCATCATGCGCATGGGCAAAATAGCGAGCAACATCAATAAGCAGGCAGGCAGGAATGGTCGTTTCATTTGAATAAGGTTGATATGGTTAACGGAATTAAATTTCTGAGCGCCCGGCTTCAAAAATTCTCAGCCCACCGCTTCAGAATTCTCAACCCACCGCTTCAGATTCTCAACCCACCGCTTCAGATTCTCAGCCCACCGCTTCAGATTCTCAGCCCACCGCTTCAGCGGTGGGAAAAAAAGAGCAGCCAAACCTGCGTCGTAAAAAAACAAACAATGAACCCTAATACAATCGGCAGCAGCGTAGCCACCAGGGTCCATTTCGCACTGTGAGTTTCCTTGAAAATCGTATAAATCGTCGTGGAGCAGGGATTGTGCAGCAGACTGAACAGCATCAGGTTGAGTCCGGTGAGCAGTGTCCAGCCGCCGGCACGCAGGATATTTTCCGTATCAGTAACCGAATTCAGTTCGAACATTACCCCGGCGCCTTCCCCCATTCCGCTCAAACCTGTGCTGAGCACGGTAAGCATGAGCACGGTGGGGATGACAATTTCATTGGCCGGAATAGCAATAATGTAGGCCAGTAAAATCACGCCGTTCAACCCAAAAAAGAACGCAAACGGGTCGGCCCACTGGATAAAATGCTCGGCCAGGCTCAGGTCACCTAGGTGGATATTGGCCACCAGCCAGATCACGATCCCGGCTGGAATGGCAAAAACAATAGCGCGCCAGAGTACAAAAATCGTTCGGTCGATCAGAGACGTGTACAGTGTTTGCAGGATGCGCGGTGGCCGGTAGGGTGGGAGCTCCAGGCTGAACGCCGAGGTTTCGCCGCGCAATACCGACTTGCTTAGCCCCCAGGAAACGACCAGACTGAAAAATATCCCCAGCACGGCAATGCCTACCACCGCTCCGGCAGAAACCAGGCCGGCCCAATGCGCCGGGACGGCACCACCGATAAAAATGGTGGCAATCAGGATCTGGGTTGGCCAGCGGCCGTTGCATAGCGAAAAATTGTTGGTGAGAATGGCGATCAGGCGCTCCCGGGGGCTGTCGATTACCCGCGCTGCGATCACACCCGCAGCATTGCAGCCAAAGCCCATGCTCAGGGTGAGCGCCTGCTTGCCGTGTGCTCCTGCCCGGCGGAACAGACTGTCCATATTGAAGGCGACCCGGGGTAAATAGCCAAAATCTTCCAGCAGGGTAAACAGTGGAAAAAAAATGGCCATCGGCGGCAACATGACCGCTATGACCCAGGCCATCGACAAGTAGGCTCCATCGACCAGTACGCCGCTCAGCCACCAGGGCATGCCGATGGCGGTCGCGCCATTTTTCAGTACCGGATGCAGGCTGTCGATGAGCAGGCCGGCAAGCAAACCCGACGGATAATTGGCGCCCGACACGGTGATCCAGAACACCAGGGCCAGCAACAGGAACATGATCGGAAAGCCCAGCCACCGACTGGTTACGATGCGGTCGATCTTGAAATCCCAATTGTAAGCGGGCTTTTCCCCTTGGGTGCGCACCGTTTTGCGGGCAATGCGGGAAGCGTCGGCATAGATCGATTCGATGACCGTATCGTGAAAATCGACGCCAAGCTCCCAGCGCAGGTTGTTGGCCAGCGACAGAATATCCTCGTTACTATTTTGTTGTTTTTTAGCCATCGGCGGTGCTGGTTTTATGGTTGCGGCGACAAAACTCCGGTACTCAATTTGCCCAGTTCGCCGGTGCGTACGGCTTCGATAATGCTCTGGTCGCCTTCCAGCAGGCGTAGTGCCACCCAGTTCAGGTTGGGCAAGCCGGGAAACTGCGCGGCCAGTTTTTGCGCCAGGGTCGACACGGCGTGGTTCAGCTTCGGCGAACGGCTTTTGAGCCGGTGCGGCTGGCAAACGTACCGGCCGGAGGCAACTTCCTCGATGGCGGCAATGAGCTCGGGCATGCCCTCTTTTTGGCGAGCTGCAGCCGGAATGACCGGGATACCCAGTTCTGCCGAAAGATTGCGCTCGTCGATTTCGATATGGTTGCGCTTGGCTTCGTCCATCAGGTTGAGGCAGAGCACAGCCCGGTCGGTAATTTCCAGCACCTGAAGCACGAGGTTGAGGTTGCGCTCCAGGCGGGTGGCGTCGGCCACGATCACCGTCACATCGGGCCGGCCGAAAAGAATAAAATCGCGCGCCGTTTCTTCGTCGGTACTGGTAGAAAGCAGGGAGTAGGTGCCCGGCAGGTCTACCACTTTGTAGCGTTTTTCGGCGTAGGAATACCCGCCCTCGGCCCGGGTTACGGTTTTTCCGGGCCAGTTGCCGGTGTGTTGGCGCAGGCCGGTGAGGTTGTTGAAAACGGTGCTTTTTCCGGTATTCGGGTTCCCGGCCAGGGCCACGACATAGTCGACCCGGTCCATGGCAATGCCCAGCCGGATGAGGTTTTCCCGGTGGTGCACCGGGCAGTTTTCACAGTCATGCTGGCTGTTCATCGGCGGTTGTTTCTTTTTTTTCAATAAAAATAAAATCGGCCTGGCTCTTGCGGATACCGATGGTGGCGCCCATGATCCGATAGCCGGTGGGGTCGCCGGAAGCGCTGCGCAGTTCGGCCGTGACCGGGGTGCCCGGCACAATGCCGAGGTCCATCAAACGGCGGCGTTGCTGGCCCCGGCAATTCGGGGAGATTCCCACGATCTCGGCGCTTTCTCCGACCTGAAGCGAAGAAAGCAGCGTCGCTTTGGTGCTCAGGGGTTCCTGGTCGGGCAAAAGTTCGACGGTAATGCTCGAGGCAAACAGTGCCGTGAGCACGCATTCCTCGCCGTCGGCGGCAAAGGTGATTTTGCCGTTGGCTACATCCAGCACATACACCTGCATTCCCGGGTACAAACCGAGGGCTACCAGCTGCTCGTAAATCGTATGGGGCTCGTCTTCAATATGCACAATGCGGGCGATCGCCCCTTCCTCCAGGGAGCTGAACGGTTGGCCTTTGTGCTCCGGCAGTTCGCCCTGCGCGGAAGGGATGGGGTCGCCATGCGGGTCGAACACGGGGTTGCCGATCTGCGCGGCCAGGGCATCCGCTGCTTCGGCCGACATGCGGTGCTCTTTCCGGTCGGCAGCGCCGTGCCATTCCATTTGGTCGATCCCGGTTTCGTCGGCCAGGTAGCGCTCCCAGATCCGGTGCACGCGGATCACCCGCAGGGCGTACGATTTGCCCGAGTCGGTCAGCTGAAAAAACTGATCTTTCATGGTGATCAAACCCATCGCGCGCAGGCGGTCGAGCAGCCTGGTCGCCTGGTCGGCGGAGATATGCAAATTGCCGGCAATGCTGTGCAGGCCACAGTCGATGTTTTTGTATTCGCAGTCGAACAGGTACTTCAGGGCGTCTTCCAGCAGTACGCGGCGGGAGTTCATCCGCAGCCGGTCGATCAGGGCAAACAGCCCGTTTTGCGGCCAGAATACCCAGGCAAGCACGGCAACCACCAGTATGCCGGCCAGGAGAGAAAGCCCGGGGTGTATGTTCAAAATCATCAATGCTGCTGTTATGCTGTAATCGGTCGTGTTTCGCAAATATACACAGGCGCAATTGCTTTGGTGTGCTTTGCTTGCGCCGTTGAGCGGGTTGCCGTTTACACAAAACAAAAAGCGGCTGCGTGTTTCTATGGAGCTGGTAGTGAGGGGGTGACTGGCAGTCTAATGTCGTCAACTTAGTACTACTTTGTTACTTTAAACACTGCTTGTTTTTTCGGGTGGGGCAACTTTAATGTGACAAAGTAGTATTAAGGTGTGTGGAGAGGTTTTATCTGCGAGGCACGAGCAGGTGAAATCTCGTAACGACCATCTTCCGCGATGAGATAACACCTTCTCCTGCGTCGAAGATGTCACCTCATCACTACCAGCCGGCTTGGAAAAAATCCGCGCCAATCTGCGGTTCGCCGAAGGCGAATCCGCGTTATCCGCGTTCTGTTGCACTAAGTTGACGACATTAGACCGGCAGTCACCCCCTCATTTAAAAAAAGCGGCTGTGTGTTTCCACACAGCCGCTGAGATAGCCTTGTTATCTGAATTATAATAAACTTTTCACATTTCTTAATTTGCAGAAACGGTTGCCAGTTCCTTTTTAGCCAGGTAGAAATCTACCTTTTCGTAGCTGGTATCGGCAATGCGTTCGTCCATTTCCACCAGGGTTTTTGGCGGCGGTACGATGGCTTTATCGCCCGGTTTCCAGTTGACCGGCAGGGCGCATTTGCAGGCATCGGCAGTTTGCAAAGCAACGAGTGCGCGCTGCACTTCTTCCATGTTCCGACCCACGTTAAGCGGGTAGTACATAATCAGGCGAATGACGCCTTTCGGGTCGATAAAGAACACGGCACGTACGGCAGCCGTCTCGCTTTCACCGGGGTGCAACATCCCGTACAGGTTGGCCACCTTCATGTCGAGGTCGGCGATGATTGGGAAATCCATATACACCCCTGTTTTTTCCCGGACGTTGTTCACCCAGGCCAGGTGCGAGTGAATGCTGTCGATGCTCAGCCCGAGCAGCTTGGTATTTTGTTTTTTGTAAAAATCCCGGTCTGAAGCAAAGGCCGACATTTCTGTTGTGCAAACCGGTGTGAAATCGGCCGGGTGCGAAAACAGGAGCACCCAACTGCCTTTGTTAAATTCGGAGAAAGTCATTTTCCCGGTGGTGGTCATGGCCGTAAAATCCGGCGCTGGATCGCCAATACGGGGTATGGTTCTGATTGCCTGGTCTTCCATAATTTAATTGCTGTTTTTATTAAAAAGTTTGATGGAAAAATATGCTACGCCCCACCCACCATGCGCGCTGCATCTGCCAATCCGCCGGCATTGTAAACCGCCTGGAAACCATTAACCTGCAACAACAAGGCAGCCTGTTTGCCGCGAGTGCCACCATCGCAGTATACGACTACCGGACTGCCTTTTTCCTGGAAATCCTGCATATGATCGAGTAAGCTGGCGAGGGGAATATTTGCGGCGCCCGGGATGTGCCGTTCCTCATATTCATACGGCTCGCGGACATCGATGATGCGGGTGCCGGGCTGACGGATGATGCTGGTTAGATCCATAGGTTAAAACTGTTTTGCGATTTAAATACTGGCAATGGCAGATGCAGCAGCCAGGTGTGTCAGGCGGCCTTTTTTGCCTGATAATAGGTCATGTCGTCCAGCCCGCCACCGTTGTACACTTCTTTGAAGCCGCGGGAGAGGAGCAACATTCTGGCTTGTGCGCTCCGGGCGCCACTGCGGCAATACACTACAATCGGCGCACCCGTTTGCTTCAATTCCTGCATGCGCAGCGGCAAAACACCGAGTGGAATATTGATCGCGTTCCGGGCATGCCCGCTTTTAAACTCGTACGGCTCCCGAACGTCCACAATGACTGCTCCGGGCTGGTTGATAATACTTGCTAAGTCCATTTTAAGAAAAATAGTTTTTGTGTTAATTGATGCTGCAAAGGTACCGGCGCTCTCCCTGCCCGGTCAGTAATGCATATCACACAAGCGCATCACTTTGGTCAGTATCAAGTGCGATTTGTATCCACCCGTGACGGTGTACTAACTTTTCCAACTTCAAATTTTTCTTTTCAAATTTCAGATGGAAAGGATGATCCTGGTGTGGGAAGTTTCTTTTATTTGAAATGTCAGATTGGAAATTTGAAGTTTGAAAAGTGCGCTTGAGCCCTGCCGCTTGCTGCAGCCGTCTGCAAAAAATCCCTTCCTTTGTTTTAAAAACATGCAACAGGATTTCTTAACCGAATTCAGCCACCACGCCTGCTACCGGCTCGACGAGAGTAGCCGTATGATCAAAAAAGCATTTGCCGAGCTCGATGAAGCCGATATCTGGAAACGCCCCAATGCCGCGTCCAACAGCATTGGCAACCTCATTTTGCACCTCTGCGGCAACATCCGCCAATACGCCATTTCAGCCCTTGGCAATATTGCAGATGCCCGGCAGCGCGATGCCGAGTTTGCTGCCCGCGATGGCTATAGCAAAGCCGAACTGCTTGATATGCTCCAACAAACCGTCGATGAAGCTAAAGCCACCATCCAACAATCCGATGCCGAAAACTGGTTGCGGGTGCGCTCGGTCCAGGGTTTTGATTTTTCGGGTATCGGCATTGTCATCCATGTGGTGGAACACTATTCGTACCACACCGGCCAAATCGCCTTTTGGACCAAACTTCTAAAGGATAAAGACCTGGGATTTTATGATGGAATGGATTTGAATGTGCGGAATTTGTAACGCAACCCTCTGGGTCGCCCACTCTTGTGGGCAAACGGTTTTTGCACACCTGGCTGACCGCACGGTTGGGCGACCGCACGGTTGGGCGACCGCACGGTTGGGCGACCGCACGGGTCGCCCCTACGGAAGATCGCGGGGTAAGCATGTCCGAATAATTTGGTGTTGGTGTAACCCCGCAAGTATTTCATCCCTCCCCAAGGGAGAGGGGCCTGCCCTCACGTTTTATATTGATTTCGGTTATGCAGCCAAAGAACTGGTGCGGCATCATTCCTTCCTTGAAGGTGAGCAGGGCCTCTCTCCCGTTTTGTATCGATTTTGATTACGCAATCAAAAGTAGAGCGCGATCAAGCCCCCTCCCTGGGGAGGGATGGGGTGGGGTTGACCGGCTGACCAGGAAGAACCCGACCGAAATCATCACGTTCCCATTCCGGAATGCCAGTCGTTACGGTCTCCCTGCCTCACACTTCACACCCCAATTCAACACTTCGGTAGCTTAAAATTTTGCGCACCCCGCAAGCCGGCACTTTTGCCCCGAACCAACCGGCTTGATCCATGCGCAGTATTATTTTGTTTTTCAGCCTTTTGTTTTGGCGACAGCCGCCTTCACACAAACCGCCGTTCAGGGCACCGTTTGCTCCACCAAAGGCGATACGTTGATTGGCGCCAATGTCTGGTTGCAAGGCCGCTTCGACGGGGCGACCAGTGGGGTAGACGGCCAGTTTTCGTTTCAAACTACGTCGCAGGACCCCAAACCCTGCTGATTACTTGCCTGGGTTACGATACTTTCCGGCGGGAGATTACCCTGGTCGGGCGTGTCCTCGAATTGCAGCCTCGCATGCGGGAGAGTGCCACAGCACTCCGGGAGGTGGTGATCTCCGCGGGCTCATTTGAGGCTGCCAGCGATCGCCGGCGCGCGGTGGTGCTCAGTCCGATCGATATCGCCCTCACAGCCAGCGCGACAGCCGATATCGCCGGCGCCATTACGACCTTGCCCGGCACAACCCGCAACGGCGAATCGGGACAAATTCTGGTGCGCGGCGGCGCAGCCTACGAAACCCGGACCTTCATCGACGGATTGTACGTGCAAAACCCCTACAACAGCTCCGTGCCCAATGTGCCGGCCCGCAACCGCTTTTCGCCCTTCCTGTTCAAAGGCGCCCAGTTTTCCACGGGAGGCTACTCGGCCGAGTACGGGCAAGCCTTGTCTTCCGCGCTCATTTTGCACACCGAGGATCTGGCGCCCGAAACGACTACCGGGCTTTCGCTCATGTCGGTGGGTTTGGGCCTGGCACATACGCAGCGTTGGGAGCGCAGTTCAATGTCGGTGTCGGGTTCGTATACCAATCTGGCGCCTTATTTCGCCCTGATCCCGCAAAATATCGATTGGGAAGCGCCCCTGCAATCGGGTGGCGGCGAGCTGATTTACCGGCAAAAAACCTCGGACGCGGGGATGTTTAAACTGTACAGTTCCGTAAATCGCTCCTGGATGGAGCTGCAGTACCCGATCCGTTCGACCCGCAGGTGGTTGAGCCCTTGCGGTTGCAAGCCGACAATGTGTACACCAACCTGTCGTACCGGGACATCTGGCGCGATACCTGGACGGTTTTTATCGGCGGCGCGTACACCTGGAACCGCGACCTGGTGGAGTCGGGCTTTGGCAACGATGCGCGCCAGCAGTCGGGGCAATTGCGGATTGCGCTGGCGCGTCCGCTTTCGGAAAAATTCGAGTTGAAATTTGGCGGGGAGTACCTGCATGGGCAGTTCGACGAGCATTTTCGCGACAGCGGCAACCAGCGTTTCAACACCTTGCGCCAGGAGCGGTATGCCGCCGGCTTCGCCGAAACGAACTGGTTTGTTTCCCAGAAGTTTGTGGCGCGCATGGGTTTGCGCAGCGAATATTCCGCCTTGCTGGGTCGTGCCAACCTGGCGCCCCGCCTTTCGGCAGCCTGGGTGCTGGGCAAAAACGAACAGGTGGCCTTTGCTGCCGGCCGATTTTATCAAACACCGGAATACCCGCTGATGCGGGTCAATGCCGACCTCCGCTTCGAGCAGGCCGATCATTTCATGCTCAATTACCAGCGCATCCGCAATGGCTACACCTTCCGGGTGGAGGGCTACTACAAAACCTATGGCAATCTGGTAAAAACCGACCCCGAATCTGGGCTGGCCGACAACAGCGGTAGCGGTTATGCGCGGGTGTCGATGTGTTTTTCCGCGACCGGCGCACGATCAAAACGGCGACTTCTGGATTTCCTACGCCTACCTGGACACCCGGCGCGATTACCGCGATTTTCCCGGGCAGGCGGTGCCCACCTTTGCCGCAACGCACAACGCCTCGCTGGTGTACAAACAGTGGTTCCCGAAACTGAATACCGCTTTTGGCGCCACCTACGCCTTCCAGTCGCCGAGGCCCTACCACGATCCCAATCGCCCGGGCTTCAACCAGGGCCGCACGCCGGCCTACCACGACCTGAGCGTGAATGCCAGCTACCTGACCAATATCGGCGGGCAGTTTACGATTTTGTATGTGTCGGCAACGAATATTCTGGGTTTCAACCAGGTGTACGGCTACCAGTACGGCAGTGCGCTCGATGCTTCCGGATTGTTGCCGCGCCAGGCGATCCGGCCTCCGGCCAAACGGTTTTTGTTTGTTGGCTTGTTTATCAATTTTGGGAAGCGGTATCGGGCGAGTGAGGTTGGGGCGGAGGATATTTGAGAGGGGGGGGAGTATTACATAAAGTGTGTCAAGCCAAACCTTGACACACTTTATGTAACAGTCTCGTAGTTTCCAGCTCTTGCTGGCGATTGACGGCTACACTTTGTTCAGCACAGGCTTAATTCTCTTTTATTTCTAGTAATTTATTTCCTATCATCATGTACCAAACCCCGGCGCCCATTTGTTGGCTATTCGTAAAATTTATGCGCAAATTTGTCGTCGTCTCTTCTGCTTCTATCCAATTGAACCCACCATTATTTGTTGAGGCAATTAAATCGTTTACTTGATAAACATCTGTTGGGCAGATGCTCTTTTTCAATAACATCAATCCCTTATCAACTGAATCAAAACCTATCATTCTTGCACTTTCTTCATAAATTGTTTCCCAAGTATCGCCTCCATTTATGGATTTAATTACTTTTTCCGGTAGAACAACAATCAGGTTATTTTCATCAATTATTTCAACATCCCAAATAGTGGAATTCCCAATATCTATTGTTTTGATTAATTGTCCGTTTGTATCAATAACCAATATTTCCCCGTCTTTGGCGGAAATGTAAATTTTGTTCTCAAAAATTTCAAAACTGTATGTTACCAGATTAAAATCCAAATTTGAAGAACTAAAAAGAGTGTCCCAATTCGCTCCATTATCAACTGATTTCATCAAAACCGATTGGTCATTTAGTTTCAGATTAGCATATAGATTTCCATTGCTGTCGTATTTCAGATGGTATAATACTCCCTTTAAATTTTCAAATTCTACCTGTTCCCAGCTTATGCCTCCGTTTTCAGTTTTTAGAATTACGCATTTGTTTTGACAATTTGGTGGAGGGCAACCCGTAACATCAAGGACTGTAATAATCCCAAAATTTTCATCCTTGAATAATATACTTCTCGGGTATTGGTTTATTCCTATCTCGAGATTAGACCAAGTTTGTCCACCGTCTATTGTCTTAAAAACCTCAACATATCCACCTGCATTTTTACTCAACATGGCGTAGCCAATTTCATCATCTAAAAATTGGAAAGCTTGTACGCTTCCATTGAAATATATTTCACCAATGGAATTGACCTCAAATCCGTCCGGAGATTTGATTTCTGTTTTAAAATCACAGACTTCTCCCAATTGATTTATCAAGTTATCATCGGCATTATTTTTATCGCATGAGATGAAAACAATTATCCCTAAAATTAGCAGGATTGATTTTTTCATGTCCTTTCTTTTTTTTGCTTGTGCTGAACGTTTGTACGACCGAAAATAACAAACCAAAAACGCGCATTGTGCATTTCACTTTATCCGTTTCCGGGAATATCACCAATAGCCAAAACGTTTGCCGACAAAGTAACCCCGCATTGTGGGTGTGCTTTGTGCAATAATCGATCCTGCCGACCGGCGTTTCTCAAATATAATTCCAGGCTTGAAATATCCAAGTCATCCAGCGCGGCTTTTATTTTGCCTGCACCCTTTTGGTGCTAATGACCGCTTCATGGTAAGTTATAAGTGTGCGCGTATATTGCATGGACGAGGCGTGCTTGTTGCCCTGCGCTTTTGAGTCTTCAGACTCAGAAGCCATATCATTCGAACGTGGTCGGTTCATCGAAATCAGAAATGCGGGCAAGGTCCGCTCGATATTTGGGTGCGTATGAAGAATTCTCCCTGGAGCATCTTGCAATCATACCGTTAAGGTCACTATGTAATGCCATCAAGTTTTACGAAAATAAAAAGAGCGTGTTTGGGCTCAGCAAGAAATTCCCAAACACGCTCTAACTATAAAAAAATGAAACTGATTTTCTGCTTTTGTACAGTGTGCTATTAAACTTTAGTTTTTAATAATGCCAATAGATTTTCCAAATTGCGCATTGTTGCCTTATAGCCTTCAATGAAGCCCATTTCAATCATCTTCTCCATGCGTTCAAGCGATTCGTTATAAATAGTAATCCGCACAGTGGTTATACCATCTTTTTCGCTGAATGTAAAATCCCAATCAGAGCCGGTAGGGGCGGGGTTTTCATCTTTATCCGCAAAGGCATTATATAATTTGAAATTGGTCTTTGGCGTGATGGATTTGTATTCCTGAATGATCCAACCCTCTTGCCCCTCGGGGCTGACCATTGCATAAAATCTTTTCCCACCTACAGTAAAATTCATGTATTTGGTTCTTGCTTTAAATGGCGCTGGCGCTACCCATTGGTCGAGCATATCAGCTTGGGTAAATGCGTCCCAAACCAAATCCAGCCCGGCATCGAATTCTCTGGTTATGTAAACCGTTTTTTCTGCCTTATCTACGGTGAAATCAAATTTTAGGTTGCTCATTTTATTTATTTTTAATTGTGGCTAATAAAGTATCTAATTGATTGAATTTGGTTTCCCAAATCTTTTTGAATTGCGCTAACCACTCGTCTATCTCTTTCATTTTTTCAATTTCAAGGGAGTAGTAAATCTCCCGGCCTATTTGTTCCTGGTTTACAAGTTCGCACTCAGTGAGAATGCGCAGATGTTTGGATACCGCCTGCCGTGTGCTGTTAAAGTTTTCGGCAATGGCATTTGGTGTCATTGCCTGTACTGCAAGTAAGACGAGGATGGCTCGCCTGGTTGGGTCTGCAATGGCTTGAAATATGTCTCTGCGCATGTGTCATTTTGTTTAGTCGTGAAACCAATCGGTTGCAAATGTAAGTGCAACCGTTCGGTTTCGCAAGTTTTTTTTGCGATTGTTGAAAAATCAGTTGGAATTGCCGGCTTGGAGGGGGGCGCTAAAATTGCGCATTAGGGTAAGTATGCGTAGTGCGACCGTTTAGGGAGCATTATTGCATTTACATGGTTGGCTGCTAACTTCTTTATTTAATTTCAATTACTTTATTGCCATCGAATTTCCAAAGACCATTTCTATTCCCAAACCAAATGTTGTTTTCAGTATCTTCAAGGACAAATATTATCCTGTCATATTTTTGGCCCTCATTCCCTTCAAAAACGCTAAAATGTTCTCCATCAAATATGCTTAGTTGACTATTTCCACTTCCAATCCAAAATTCACCTCGTTTATCTTCAAATATCCATCGAACATTGTTGGATGAAAGACCATCATCGGTTTTATGAAATGTCTTAAATTTCTTTCCATCAAATAGGTCAAGCCCACCATTACGGTTTCCGTGGGTTCCTATCAGGATATTTCCCTTCTTATCGCAATAGGCTACACGAACAAAATCATCACTCAATTCATTTTTGTATTGTTTAAATTCTTTCCCATCATAAACACTAACCCCACCGTGACTTAAAGAAGTAAACCATATATTCCCTTTTAGGTCTTCTACAATACTGAGAACGATATTATGCTGTAGCCCGTCTTCGTAGATTTTTCCAATTTCAGAAAGGTACTGGGTAAATGTTGTTCCGTCATAATGATATACTCCTGCTCCATTAGTGCCGAACCATAGATTGCCTTCTAGGTCTTCTAATATTGACATCACTTGATTTGGATTAACTATTGGATAAACCTTGTCAAGCCAAACGCTTGAAGTATCACTTTGAGGGATTTTAAGACTGACAAATTTTTCTCCGTTGAAACGGCATACTCCATTTGTCGTCCCAAACCATAAGTTTCCTTTACGGTCTTCTGAAATGCAGGATATATCATTGCTACAAAGTCCATTTTTTTCAGTATAGTTTATAAACGAGTTGTTTTCTAACTTATAAACTCCATTTCCACGACTTCCAAACCATAGGTTTCCTTTACTATCCAAAAAACCGCAATAAAAACCATTTTCTGGAAGTGCAATTTTTGCTTCGACGCTGGTATCACTTCTTGCGTTGGAAGTAGCGTTTATCTCTCGCTTATATCTTTGACCATTGCAGGCAATAAACACCAACGATAAGATTATAAATGTGCAATATCTATTCAGTATAGTCATTTCTTAATTTTTCTTTTGGTTGCAGCCAACTGCGGTATCTCTGAGAACAGCAACCTCAAACTTGCATTGTGCCTTTCGCGTTGGGTATATCGCCAGTTGACGAAACGTTTGCCAGCAAAGTAAACCCGCATTGCGGATGTGCTTTGTGGAATAATAGATGATACTGATCGTCGATTTTCAAATATAATTCCGGGCTTTAAATATCCAGGACCTCCAGCGGGTCTATTATTTTGTCTGAGCCCCTTGCTCTATCGAGTATTCAGACTCGGGAGCCATATCATTCGGACTTTGTCCGTACATCGAAATCAGAAATACGGACAAAGTCCGCTCGATATTTGGGCAAGTCTGAAGACTTCGCCTAGCAGAGAACTATAGAAAGCCCAATGGCCTCGTGTGAGGAGTATTGCCATGCTAGTCTTAGGAGATCCATTGCTCCAGTCCTCTACCTAGGTCGCACCAATTCCTCATAGGGTGCATATCCCTTCAGACTCGCCAGGTCCCAGTCAAACACAAAACTGCCGTAGTCAATCGTTCGACCTTCCGAACGTGAACGGGTCAGGGCGGCTACCGCTTGCTCCTTGTCGCCCAGGATGGCATAGATCCTGCCTTGCCAGTAGGAGATCGTTCCTTTGTGCAGGCGTTGACTTTCCGGGGGATAGCCGGGGTGCATGGCTTCCAGGGTTTGGATCTGCGCATACGCAGCCTCGCGTTTCCCCTGGCGGGCAAAGGCTGCACCCAACAGCCCTTCGACCCAGACATTCATGTGCCAGGAAATATGGTTATTCAAGTGCCTGAAATTTCCCACAACCACCCCCTGCGAAAATTCCTTCCAGTTCATATTTCTTAATCCAAGGAGGATTTGTTCGGTCTTATCCCAGTCCTTCAACAGGTAACAGGCATACGCTTTGGAATCCCAATTGTACAGGTGCATATTGGACCAAAGAAGATAACCCCAGGATTTTTTCGGATCCGTAAACCTGGCAAGGCTATCCCGAAGAACAGGCAGGTAGATGTTTTCGGTTTCGGGCGGAAATATCGCGCTGAACATCTGGGCGAAGCGGATGATTTGGTAGGTAGACATACCGGGCAGTCGCTGGCGCAAGGTTTCTACATCTCCATCCAACATGTAAGCCCGGATGAATTGTGTGGGGTCGCCAAAGTTTTTCGCCACTTTTTTTTCTAAAGCAATCACGGCTTTCTGTCTGCCGACGCGATTTAAGGCATAACAATAGGCATCGTAAGATTGCCAGGTAATGCGATCGCCGTAAATGTCGAATTGACTGAAAATGGGCTCGAATTGTTCAGCCGTTTTTCCGGGCTGATTTAGATCCAAATAGTTATAGGCCAAATGATGGAGCATCGTCAGGTCCCTGGGGTCCAATTCGTAATTTCTCTTTATGGCCTCCAAGGATCCACGGTAATTTCCTTCCTTTTGTCGCTCCGTGAAAAGGAAAAAGTTTTGCTCAAATTCGGTACAACGATCCCAATGCTGTTTGATGTATTGCCTGTCCGTTTCAAAGCCCTGTGCATCTTCGTAAGCGTATGAAGTGAAGGCCTTATAGACCCAGGCTAACAAGAATGTAGAATCCAGCTCAAGTACGTTGCTGAAACATTCGGCACCAAACATGTGGCATTTCAGGTAGGCCTGGTACGCTTCGTACTTTGGTGGATTGATGATGGAGAGTTTATCCGCCTCCTTCAGTGTCCAGTAGCCCTTCAGTTTTTCCCGGATATCGGTGATCAATTGTTCTTTTTGGTTGATATGGCCCCAGATCACCGGGAAATCATAGATATTATCGCCGTTTTCAGTGGATTCCAGCCGCGAAGTTACTTGCAGCGAGTCCCCTTTCCGGTAATACGAACCGGTTAGTACATATTGCGCACCGGTTAGCTCCCACAGGGATACTTCTCCTTTCGAATTGCCGGGAAGGATGCCGACCCGATCCTTATATTTCCGCATCATCTCCGGGGAAGTGGTTTTTACGCCCAACTCCCGCAATCCCAGGCTGATCCAGTCTGAGGCCATATTCCCCAGCGCATCGAGATCGGGATCGTTGGTGAAATTATTAAACACAGCGACAGCAACTTTTTCCTGGCGTACTTCTTCCGACAGGATATTCCCGGCCCCGGACTGACGCCCCCAAATACCCCAAATAATTGCTCCCAGGATCAGAACCGCTATCATCGGGAGCAGCAATTTCATGGATACGCTGCGGGAGGCGGCTTGTTTCAATTTCCCCTGCATGTCCGATCGTTTAGGAACGACAAGGCCTTCACTGGCCAGCGCGTAGACTTCCACAGGTTCTTCGACATTCTTGAATGCAAAGGCGCCCAGGTGGCTGAGTTGGTAGTCGCCCTGATTCTTGATCTGATCGCGAACTTCTTTGGACATCAGCACAGCCCCCGGCACGCTCAACGACTCGATGCGGGAGGCTACATTTACACCGTTGCCAAAGACATTGCCGTTTTTGAACAGGACATCCCCCATGTGCATCCCGATACGCACGGGAACATGGGGCTCTTGCCGGAAAGCCAGTTGTATGGCCGCTGCACAGTCAACAGCCTTTGAAGAGCTGTCAAAAGCGAGTAGTACAGCGTCTCCAAAATACTGCACCAGCTGACCGTTGTAGCCGGAAATTTCGCTTTCAATCACGGCCTTAAAGCGTCCCAGGACAATCAACGCAGCGGCTTCGTCTTCCTCCATCATGGCCGTATAGCCTGCTATGTCAGCAAACAGAATGATGGCTAGTTTGTGATCTTCTGACATGCTGTTGTTTTTTTACGTGGAGATGGTTGGGGGTTGATTTTTGAAACTGTGGTATGGGTTATTTTAGGAGCTATTTGCTGTTAACTCGGGGCTTGGCGCAGTGCGAGGAACGAGCATTGTCGCAAAGCCTAAGTTGGGCGAATCATCATCTTTTCTTTATCACCTGAATAAATCGTAGTAGATCATAGGCCAATTTATTCTCCTCCAAATATAGTTTATCGACAATCCCTTTTATCTGGTGCTTTACCAGACGACTATGCCTCATGGCAAGCATTGTCAGCATTTCTTTCTGATCTAGAGTTAGATGGGATTTGTTGCTTTCCAGCTCGGTAAACACTCTTTCAAATACGCTTTGCGTTTTTTTTTTATCAATAGTTTCTTGAATGAGAAGTGGGTTTAGTGATGGTGCCCAAATTGAGTCAGAATAAGACCAAATACTTGACTCATGTTTAAAAATTCGTTCTATTTCAAAACCTATTAAATTTGGAATATTAATGAGCATCCAATCCGGAGATCGATATTCAGAGTCAGGCTCAGGGATGTTGGCTTATTAAGATTACAATTTCTTCTTGCTTCTTGGGCAATTCTCTTTTTATTAATTGGGATTGGCTCTCTAAAATACAGCCGAACGTGACAGCTTGGGAGCAATTTTGAATCCCAAATCTCCTTTAGTTTATACATTAGGCTATCCCAACTACCTTCTACATGAGCCTCTTGTGCTCTCCGTAACAGTTTCGTTATGAATTTGAGTCAATTCAAATCCGATGTATCTTTCATTTGACGTGAAAAAATCTGGATTATCGTCATGAATTAATGAATCGATTGATCCTTCATTTAGTTCCTTAAAAAAGGCCTTTCCGAATTCAAACTCTAATCTTTTTAACTCTTCCCTTTTCTTAGTATGCATACTTGATTTGAATTATCGCCTAATGCGTGCGTTGCCGTCTGCCGCCGCGTCAGCGAGTGGTTGACAGGGAAGTACTGTTCATCACATTGTTTTTATTTAAATTCAATTTCAAAATCGTGAATATCATTTCTGTTTCTATCTTTTTGTTTCGACCAATATATTTGATTTTAAAATTCAATCCTCTATTTCTTGCTTGAATTATTTTGATATAACCTTTCCAATAGTCTTTATAGAAATGCCAATTTGAATCTGCCCTTGATATAACTTTGCCATTCTTTTCAAGTTTCACACTATCTTGTAGGATTAGATCAAAATGAATCATTATTCTATGAATTAGAAAATCGACAAATTCTCGATAGGGTAAACTTTCCCAACTTAGCGGTTTTCTAATTGTTGTTTTAAGTAACTCTAGTTCGGTTAAATTCAAACTAAATAAGTCCGACTTTTTAATTGATTCAGTAAGACAAAATGGCACTGTCACCGAATTTCTTGGAGTTGTACTTTTTTTCGATTTCTTCAAGTGTTTTTTTTTCTTAACTCATTTGATTTGTCATCTAGTATCTCATTCAGGAACGTATGGATTTTTTTTCGACTTTAAATTCATTAGATCTTTTGGAAATCAAGGTTTTTCCATACTCTGACATTCTGTTTGTTAAATAATTTATATTGTCGGCAAATGAAAATTGAAAAAAATACACCTTCTCCATAGCCGCCGTCAGTCCAATTTAAAAGTATTCCATTTCCTGTTTGTATTTTCCCCAGATTCTTAACAAATAGGTTTTCAATCTCTCTGGCTATCCCCGCATCAACATTCTCAACAATAAATTTCACTTCATAGTCAGTTGCATATTTGTTTACAAACCTTTTCCAAAAATCGTTTCTAGTTTTGTCAAACGCTCTTTCTCCTTGACCAATTCCGATATAGAAAGGAGTTTGGGTTTCTCTATCAATATGAGCATAAACATAAAATTTACTCATAATAATTGGCTTTTGTTTTTTCTTTTGGTTGCGATGAACTTTGAGTTATCGAAAATCTTCCAAAATTCCACAGGATTGCAGCTATCCACCCAAAATCCGCTGTACTCCCGCAATGCGTTTTAATACTTGCCCGTTTTTAGGAATATCGCCAGTCGATGAAACACTTGCCAACAAAGCAGCCCCGCATAACAGGTATACTTTGTGAAACAATCGATCACACCGACCTTCATTTTTCAAATATAATTCCAGGCATCAAATATCCAAGCCATCCAACGAGGCTTTTATTTAGCCCGATCCCTTTTAGGCGATATCCACACCTGACGCCACTTCCACTTACCACGTACACTTCACTCCCCCAATCCGACACTTCAGGCAGTTCTATTTTCATACCAGGCGTTCCCCCCTGCACCTTTGGGCTATTCTTTAACGCGAAAAAATTGTGCTATGAAAACCTTCGTTTTGTCCTGCATGCTTGCGCTCACCACCGGCTTCCTTACTGCCCAAAGCCCCCAATACACCACCGCCATGACCACTGCCGTGGCTCAACTCGACTCTGCGAAATCTGCAGATGACTACCAGGCAACGGCCAACACCTTCGCCCGCATCGCCGCTGCCGAACCCACAGAATGGCTGCCCCATTACTACGCAGCGTTCAGCAACCTCATGGTCGGATTTTCCCGCTATGAAAAAGACCTGAACAAAGCCATTTTTGCCTTCGATCAATCGGAAGCGCTGCTCGAAAAAGCCAATGCCCTGGCGCCGCAAGAATCCGAATTGGCTGTGCTGAAAGCCTACCTGTTGATCGGCCGCCTCATGGAAAACCCCATGGCCTTGGGCGCACAGATCACACCCCAGGTTTTTGCCGCCCTGGAAAAAGCGGCCGCCCTGAACCCTGCCAACCCGCGGGCGTCGTTTTTGCGCGGCACCTATGTGCTGAATATGCCCGAGTTTTACGGCGGTGGCGCAAAAAATGCCAAGCCCTATTTTGAAAAAGCGGCAGTCTTGTTTGAGCAGGAAACCGACCGCGGGCTGCTGCCACATTGGGGGCAACGCGCGAATGTGCAATACCTGGAAAAAGTGGCTGCCACCGAAACCAAAGACTAACTCCGTGTCTCTCTGTTCCTCCGTGAGCCTCTGTGTTACTATAATTTCACAGAGGCTCACAGAGA